>NZ_JAQNDL010000003.1 GCF_028368995.1 Nannocystis bainbridge
CACACACCGGGGCCCGACCGGTGTTCGGCAGCCCCCGCTTCCAGCGGCGCCGGGCGTCGATTTCAGCAGTGACGGATCGCTCGCGCGTCGATCGCTCGCTCCAATGGCGCTCGCGCGGGCCGCGAGCGAGCGGCGAGCGAGCGAACCCTCGACGACGCCCGCGCCGCAGCGATCGCAGCGGCCGCGCGGCGCCTCACAGTGACCGCGGCGATCGGCGCCCCGTCCGCCGGCTCACTCGCCGGCGCCGCTCGCCGGCTCGCTCGTGTCGTCGCCGCGCAGCGCCACCGACTCGCCGGCGATGGTGGCCCCGCCCTCGAGGCACAGCATGCGCACGCGGCCGCTGGCGACCGGGCGCCCGTCGTCGTCGCGGATCTCGACGCCCCACACCTGCGTGCGCCGGCCGCGGCTCAGCGGGGTCGCGCGGGCCCGCAGCGTGCCGCCGCGGGTGCCGTGGAGGAACGAGGTCGCGTTCTCGAGGCCGACAGTCGCCTGCCCGCGCGCCATCGCCGACATCGCAGCGCCCGCGCTCGCCAGCGACTCGACGATCGTCGCGTACACGCCCCCGTGGACCAGGCCGTACGGCTGCAGCAGCTGCGGCGTAACGGGCACCTCGGCCTCGACCGCGTCGGCGCTGACCGCCGTGTAGGCCAGGCCGATCAGGCGGTCGAACGCGCTGCGGTGGTCGTTGAAGATCGCCAGGACCGCGGCCGGATCGCTCCGTGCCGCGACCAGCGCTGCCAGGGCCCGGCCGGCGTCGGTCATCCCCGCCACCCTACGCGCAGGGCCGGGCGCCGGCAAGGCCCCGGCGCGGTCCGCGTTCATTCCGCGGATCGGGCGCCATGTCCTCGGAGACATGCCCCCATGAACATGCTCGAACAGACATGCTCTTTCGAACATGCTCACGCAGACATGCCCCTGCGGACATGCTCGCCAGGCAACCCCGCGGCGCGAGCGAGCGCTCAGCCGCGCGACAGCCCCGGGCGCGGCACGTCGGTGCCGAGGGTCTCGGCGCTGATCGGCGCGCCGATGGCGGCCAGGGCCTGGCGGTGCTGGGCCGGCGGGACCTTGAGCAGGGCGCGCTCGAACGCCTGCAGGCGGACGAAGCTCGGCAGGGCCCAGGTGCGCGCCGCCAGGCCGGCGAGGCGGGGCCACCGCTCGGGGTCAGGCTCGACGCGGGCGAGGGCGGCGTTGCGCAGGAAGCTGGCGACGGCGATGTCGGCGATCGACAGCTCGCCGCAGAAGAACCCGTCCGCGGGCGCCTGCGCCTCGAGGTAGTCGAACACCGGCGGCACGTCCTCGCGGATGGTCCTCTCGATCAGCGCGGTGTCGGGCGGCTGGTTGAACACGGCCGGGCGCACCACCACCTGGGCGAACAGGCGCCACAGCAGCACCTCGCCCATGCGCGTGTCGGCGAACTCCTCGAGCCAGCGCGCGCGGGCTCGCAGCGCCGGGGTGCGCGGCAGCAGCGGCGGCGCGGGGTGGACCTCTTCGAGGTACTCGCAGATGACGGTGGAGTCGGTGAGGGTCAGGTCGCCGTCGACGAGCACGGGGATCCGCCGCAGCGGGCTGACGGCGGAGAAGCCGTCGCCGCCGAGGAAGGGGATGATCGGGTCGATGGTGTACGCGACGCCCTTGAGGTCGAGCGCGACCAGGACCTTGCGGACGTAGGGCGAGACGTAATTGCCGACGATGTGGACCGGACCGGGCACCGGCCGACCAGACCACCGGGGCGCGGAGCTGTCAACGTCGGCCGGCGCGGGTACCTGTCCTGCGGGACAGATCGCAAGCGCCCGGCGCCTGGCGGCCCGCGCCGGCGTGGCAACCGGCAGCTTCGGCGTGAAAGCGCCAGTGGGTCGGCTCACGCGAGCGGCGCGCCCGCGACCGGGCGGCATCGGGGACGATGGGCCCGTGACCGCGAGCGACCCCCACCCTCCCACGTCGGCCCAGCTGCGCGCCGCGCTCGCCAGCCTGCAGACCGCCGAGCGCGTAGCGGGGGTTCATGCTCCGGAGTGTCGCAACGCCTCGAGACGGTGCGCGCCGTCCCGTCTCGGTCGCGCGAGGGCCCGCCCGCGTGCTCGACACATCATGTTCTATCGGACATGTCTTCAAGACCATGCCCTCTCGAACATGTTCTCCTCGCCATGAAGCTCTCGACGCGCTCGCGGGTCGCCCCGTCCTGAACAGCGCCGGCTCGACGCCCCCCCGGCTCAGCGCCGCCGCCGGCGCAGCAGCGCGAAGCCCAGCACCAGCCAGCCGGCACCGAGCCCCGCCTCGTCGATCGCGCACGAGCTCGTCGCCGGCTTCGGCGCCTCGGTCGCGGTCTTCGCGGGCTCGCTCTTGCCGCTCACGGGCGCGGGCGCAGGCGCAGGCGCGGACGTCGCCGTCTTGCCGTCCGGCGACCAGCTCCCGGTCGCGCCCGGCGGACAGTACAGCTCCCTGCCGCTGTAGTTGCCGCCGTCGCGGCAGCGCTGCTGCAGCCCCTTGGCGGCGACGCTCGCCCTGCACTCCTCGCCGACGTGCTTCCACTCGGCCTCCGGCTGCCCCGGCATGAACGCGTAGTCGCAGAACTCGCCGGCGGGGCACTGTTCGGCCAGCGTGCAGTGGGCGTTCGGCGAGTTTGGATCGGGCGGGACATCGGCCCGCGCGAGCGCCGGGGTGAACGCGAACGCGATGGCCACGAGGGCGGCCCTGAAGCAGCGAATGCTCATGCCGGCGATGATAGCGAATTCGCGGCGGCGCGCGCACGCGCGAGGATGCGCGCCGTGGACGCCCACCGGCCCGACTCATGGCATTCGCAGACCTCACTGCGGGCCGCGCTGGACCTCTCAGCAATTATCGAGAGCAGGCCGCGTTCACCGCCTGCTGCTCCGCGGGCCCACGCTTCCGCACGACCTCCTGCGTGATAACCTCCCCGATCATGCTGGCGACCGTGCCCTTCTTGCGCTGGTCCGACGTCGATCCGGCCGGGCACGAGTTCGATCCGGAGCCGGCGCGGCGGATCGTCGCGCGCCACGTCGAGGCTGCCGTCGCCGGGCGCGGGGCGCACTGGCGGGACACCCCGACGGACGTGCGTGACGCGCTCGTCACCACCTTCGAGCGCGAGTTCGTCGGCGAGTACGGCGCGTGGGCGTCCGGCTGGCACTGGGCCGCCAGCGAGCCCGGCGGCGGCGGACCTGTGCGCGGCTGGTGCTGCTCGCGCGACAGCCTGTTTCGCCGCGACGACCCCGACCCGCAGGCGACCGTCGAGCGCGTCGTCGCGGCGCTGGCCGAATGGCAGCAGTTCCTCGTCGACCTCGCCGCGACCTTCGCCGACCTGTACCAAGAGACAGCCGAGTTCCCGCTCGCGGACCAGGTCGAGCGCGCCGCGGCCCGGCTCCTGCCGCTCGTCGTCGAGCGCACCGGCACCGAGGACGCCTGGTACAACACCTTCACCCGCACGCTGCTGTGGTGCCTCGAATCGTTCGGTCGCGCCGGCTCCGAGGTCGAGCGCGCGGTCGAGGGCGTCGTCGACGGGCAGTTCTCGAGCTGGTGCGCGCCGGACGAGGACGCCGCCCGCGAGGCCTGCGCCCAGCTCGGCCTGGCCGTCGCCGAAGCGGCGCGCGAGGCCTCGGCCGCGCCTCCCGACGCCCTCGCCGCCTGGCTCGAGACCCGCGTCGCCGCGTTTCGCGAGCCCCGGCGATCGCGGCGGCGCCAGCCGCTTCACCGCGACGGTCACCTGCAATTCATCGAACAGCGCGACCGCCCCCGCGACCCCGTGCGCGCCGATCGCATGCTCGCCGCGCTGACGGCCTGCCGGGCTCACGCGCGCTCGGGCGCGCCGCTCACCTTCGCGGCGCTCGCGTCGTGGCAAGCGCTGGTGCTCGGCGTGGCGGCGCCGCAGTTCCGCACCACCGAGGCGTTCGCCCGCGGCGGCCACGTCCGCTACGGCCTGACCGACGACACGTCCGCGCGCTTCACCGCCTGCCTCGCCGAGGCCGGCTCCGACGAACTGCTGGCGGTCCGCGCCGCCCGCGTGTACCTCGACGTCTGCTTCTTCCACCCGTTCGCCGACGGCAACGCCCGCGCCGCCCGCCTCGCCCTCGATCACGTGATCACCCGCGCCGGCCTGGCTCTGCACAGCGTCGAGCCGCTGTTCGTCATCGCCCGCGACGCCCGCGACGTCCGTGGCGCCTGGTGCCTGGCGCACGCGCTCGAGCAGTTGCTCGGCGCACCCGCGTGAGCGCGCTGCGATGTCCTCACGCGCCCGACCCGTTTGCCGGCCGTCGTGACGATCACTCGCAGCTCGACGGCAGCTCCACCGGCGCTGCTGCCAGCTTGACCGCCGCGATCGCGTTGGCGCGCTCGACCGCCGCTGCGGCCAGCGAGTTGCACTTCGACGCCGCGTCGAGCAGGCGCGCGTTGTCGGGCGCCGGCGCGCGGGTGGCCGCTTCGACGAGGTCCTGGCAGCAGCGCAGGTAGTCGATGCGGATCCCCCTGCCGCCGGGCGTCTTGGCCGGCTCGCCCGCCTGTCCCGAGCGCCAGCCGAGAGCGACCTTGCCGAGATCGCCACGGTTGTGCGGCGAGGCGCCGCGGAAGCGCGGCACCGGCGGCGGCGTCTTCGAGCCGGTCGCGAATGCCGTCAGTTGCCCGTCCTTGGCGGCCACCAGCAATTCGTGTGACCCGTCGCCGTCGACGTCGGCCACCAGCGCCGACGCCTCGATACCGCCGCCGACGCGGGCCAACTCGCGGCGGCCGCCGTCGGCCGAGAATGCCAGCAGCAGCCCCTTCTCGGTGCCCACGATCGCCTCGAGGCGGCCGTCGTCGTCGAGGTCCATCACCACCGCGCTGGCCGACACCCGGCCCTCGAACGCGCGCGCGGTCCGGCGCTCGGCGCCGACCAGCACCACCCCGTCCTCGTTGCTGCCCCACCACGAGGTCGGCGCCACGATCACCCCCGGCTGGCCCGCCAGCGGCACTGGCGAGGCGAACAGCCCGTCGATGCCGGCGGCGTCCTGCTGGACCTGCGTGGCCCAGCGCGGCTCGCCGGTGGCCCCGTCGTGCACGCTGAGGTCGCCGTAGGACCACGCCGCCAGCACCTCCGGCTTGCCGTCGAGATCGAAGTCGGCGACCGTCGGCGACGCGTGGATCCCCGAATCGCGCGATTGTTGCCACAACACCTCGCCCGTCTTGCCGCGATAGGCCGTGAGGATCGCGTCGCGGGACCCGGCGATCACGTCGTCGTGGCCGTCGCCGTCGAGGTCGGCCAGCGCCGCCGCGCCGATGTAGCCCTTGGCCCCGTATTCGTTGCTGCCGCTCTGCTTCTGCCACAGCGGCGCGCCGGTCTTGCCATTCAGCGCCCGCAACATGCCCGACTCGTCGCCGATCACCACATCGACCGCGCCGTCGCCGTCGAGGTCGCCGAGCGCCGGGGCCGGCCGCACCTTGCCGCTCGCCTTGGCCGTCCACAGCAGCTCGCCCGCCAGCGACGCCGCGACGATCTGCGCGTTGTCGGTGCCGAAGTAGACCGTCTCGCCGTCGATCGCCACGCCGCCGACGTCGCGGTCACCGCCGCCGGGCGAGGCGATCAGCCGGGTCTGCTTGCCGGTCCGCGCCTCGAGCACGTACACGCCGTCGGTCTTCTCGTTCTTGCCGTCGAGCGAACGACCGTGGGTGCCGATCACCAGCTTGCCGTCGACCACCGCCATCGTCGTGCGGAAGGTCGTCTGCCCGACCTCCGCCTTCCACAGCACCTTCAGCGCCTCGCCCTCGACGCGGCGCACCGGCGGCGTGTGGCTCTGCTCGCCCGGGACCGCCGCAGACACCATGAACTCGCCCGCAGGCGCCTCGGCCACCGGCGGCTCGGGCGGCGCCTTCGGCTCCGCGGGGCTCGCCTTCTCCACCGCCGGCGCGACCGGCTCGACCACCGGCGCTTTGTCCTTCGCCGGCTCGGTCGGCGTGCAACCGACGAATGCGAGGAGGAGGCCGAGGGTGACGTGCGGTCGATCGGTCGTCATACGAGCGCGACGATACAACGCCGCCGAGCCCGGCGGGACACGAACACGAACAGGCCGATTTCGCCCGCGCGGGTGCACGCGCGGCCGCTCCGGGCCATGCTGCCGGGGTGGCCCCCGACGAACCCGACCTGCGTCCGGGCGGCCGGCGCTTCGCCGCGCTGGTGGCCGGCGTCGCCGCGGCCGCGCTGGTGCTGCGATACGTCGTGCTGGTGGTCGGCACCCGCGACACGCTCGGGCCGCTGCGGGCCACCGCCCGCTATTTCAGCGAGTTCAGCGTGCTCAGCGGCGGCCTCGTGGCCCTGACCGCCGGGCTCGCCGCGACCGCCTCGCAGCGCCCGCTGGCCCGCCTGCTCGCGCGTCCGGCCGCGCGCGCCGGCGTCGGCCTCTACAGCGTCGTCACCGGCGGCGCCTACTTCCTGGTCCTGCGCCACCTTTGGCGCCCGCGCGGGCTGCAGTGGTGGGCCGAGGCCGGCCTGCACTACGCCGTGCCGATCTTCTACCTGGTCTGGTGGACATGTTCTTTGGGACATGGTCAACTGCAACGCCGCCACGTGCTGCTGTGGCTGCTGGTCCCGCTGGCCCACCTGGTGTGGACAATCGCCCTCGGCGTCCAGGCCGGCGAATGCCCCTACCCCTTCCTCGACGTCGGCGCCCTCGGCGTCGCCGCCGTCGCCCGCAACGCCCTCCTCGTGCTCGGCGTGTTCGCGGCCGGCGGGCTCGCGGCGCTGCGGGTCGACCGGGCGTTCGCCCGCCGCGAGGGCCCCATCCGCCCGCGCGTGGCCGCCTCGCGCTGACGGCGAACGCGCGCCCGCGCTCGCTGTCCTCGCGCTCGCTGTCCTCGTGCTCCGCTGTCCTCGCGCTCCGCTGTCCTCGCGCTCCGCTGACCTCTCGCTCCGCTATCCTCGGCGCATGCGCTCGCCCCGGATCGCGTGCCTCGTCCCCGCCGCCACCGACCTGGCCGCCAGCCTGGGCCTCGAGGTCGTCGGCGTGTCGCACGAATGCGACCACCCGATCGCGCGCGGCCTGCCGGTGCTGACGCGCAGCCGGATCGCCGCCATGCACCCGCAGGGCCCGGGTCCGGCGGAGATCGATCTGCAAGTCAGCGCCGCGGTGGCCGCGGGCGAGCCGCTGTACCAGGTCGACCGCGAGGCCCTGGCCCGCCTGGCGCCCGACCTGGTGCTGTCGCAGTCGATCTGCGACGTCTGTGCCGCGCGCGCGGACGGCTGCGATCTGCCGGCGGGGGCGCGGCTCGTCGAGCTCGCGGCGACCAGCCTCGTCGGGCTCGCCGACGACGTGCGGGCCGTGGCCGCGGCCGCCGGCGTGCCCGCGCGCGGCGAGGCCGTCCTCGCCGACATCGCCGCCCACCACGCCGCGCTGGTCCGTCCGCTCGAGCGACCGCGCGTGCTGGCCCTCGAATGGGGCCACCCGCCGTTCCTCGGCGGCCACTGGGTGCCCGAATTGGTGGCGCTGGCCGGCGGTGAGCACCTGCTCTCCGGGCCAGGTCAGCCGTCGCGCCGCGCCGCGTGGCCCGAGATCGCGGCTGCCGACCCAGACATCGTCGTGTTCATGCCGTGCGGCTACGACCTCGCCGCGGCCGCGGCCGAGGCCGCCGAGCTGTGCCAGCGCTCGCCGCTCGGCGAGCTCCGCTGCGTCCGCGACGGTCAGCTGTGGGCGGTCGACGCTGTCGATCTGTTCAGCCGCTGCACGCCGCAGAGCGTGATCGACGGGGCCGCCGTGCTGGCCGCGCTGTTTCGGGGTGACGAGCCCCCGATCGTTTGGGCCTGTCGCATCGAATCGACGCCCGCGCTCTCATGAATCACGACACCCGCGATTCATGGCAGTGTTCATCGCGATCGCCGTCGCGTAGCGTGCCGGCGATGCGCACCGCAGCCATTCTCGTAAGCATCTCCCTCGCGCTCGCCTGCGGCGCGGAGGCCGGCAAGGCCGGCGAAAAGAAGGTCGAGGCGGCCCCGGCGCCCGAGGTCAAGGCGCCCGAGGTCAAGGCGCCCGAGGTCCCGGCCGAGGCCAAGCCTACGCCGCTGCACCTCGACATCAGCCACGACAAGTCGGGCGTGCTGGCACGCGCGGCGTCGACGCTCGAGACCTCCGAGGCGGTCACGAACCCGGCGCTCAAGGAGCACCTGGCCGGGCTGTCGCACCACGCCGAGAAGGGCCCGACCAACGAGGCCCTGTGCGCGCACATGAGCAAGCTGCTGGCCGACAAGGCCCCGCCGGCGGTCGACTGCATCCACGCGCTCGAGCATCAGCGGGTCCACGTCGGCCCCGAGATCTTCGCCGAGGTGGCGCAGTGCGTGGTCGAGGCGCAGACGCGCGACGCGCTGCTGCGCTGCGAGGACGCCGAGAAGGAGGCCGAGCGCGAGCTGCACGTCAAGAAGCACGGCTCCGGCGTCGAGCCCGAGACGTGCACCAAGCTGTTCACGCACTTCGAGAAGCTGGCGATGGCCGACGCCGGCGACCAGGCCAGGGCGGTCGAGGAAATTTTGGAGGAGGTGCGCGCCGACATCCTCGAGGCGTGCGCCGAACAAGGCACGCGCGCCGAGGTCGACTGCGCCCTCAACGCCAAGGACATGCAGGCCCTCGGCGCCTGCCAGTCCGACATTCTTTAATAAAAAGTGTGCCGGCAATCGCGGCACCACCGGGGCGCCGCGATTGCCTGCTCGAGCGACGATCGCGGCGCACATTCACCTGTCCCAATGGACAGCCATCATGGCGCCCGCGTCAGCCTCGGCACCTGCGCTCCGGGTGCCCACCTCGCGGCGCCTCCCGGCGCTTACGGGCGCCGCCCCCGGCGCGGCGCGAGCCGGAGATGTGGCGATGGGGTAGCTCCGCCGGCAGCCCGCGGACGCTGTGAACATGCCCGGACCCGAACCGCCGACGCGGAGGAGGTAGGCGCAAACGCGAACCGCCTGCCCCGAAGGACAGGCGGCCAGGATCGCCTTCCCGAAAGGACAGGCGCACCGCGCGGGCAGGTCCCAGGTCCCAAAGGACAGCCATCATGACGCGCGCGCCAGCGCCCGTCAGCCTCGCCACCTGCGCTCCGGTCGCAGTACCTCGAAGGGCAATCCGGGCGCTCACGGGCGCAAACGCGAACCGCCTGCCCCGAAGGACAGGCGGCCATGATCGTCTGCCCGAACGGACAGGCGGGCGCTACGCGACCGATTCGCTGGCGGCTTCGGGCGCGCGGCCTTGCAGCTCGTCGTGCAGCGTCTCGAGGTCGGGCGCGACCGGCTTCGGGCGGGCGAACACCGCGAAGATCTTCCACAGCGCCTCGCCCCAGCCCATCGTGCGATACGGGTAGCCCATGCGCTCGCAGAAGGCGCGCACGTGCGGGCTCATCTTCTTATAATAAACGTGCGAATAGTTGGGGAACAGGTGGTGCTCGATCTGGTACTGCAGCCCCGAGCAGGCGAACCCGCCGATCGGCCCCGTGCGGAAGTTGACGGTCGTGCAGGTCTGCAGCGCCAGGAAGTCCTTCGGCCACTCGCCGCGGCGCACGCACCCGGCCTCGTGCGGGTAGTGGGCCGGGGCCAGCACCGCGAACAGCGGGTAGCCGAGGAACGCGATGCGGATCGCCGATGCCAGCAGCGCCTCGGAGAACGGCATGAAAAGGCTCGGCACGCCGACCCACGCCACCCAGTACATCGACATCGCCAGCAGATCGTACCAGTGGGCCCGGCGCCGGCGGCTCGGGTCGAGCAGCGCCTTCGTCAGGAACAGCCAGCTCGACTTCTGGCGCAGGAACACGTGGACCCACAGGATCGCGGGGAAGAAGAATTTCTGCAGGTGGCGATAATAAAACCGCCCCAGGCCCCGCGCCTGCCGCATCTCCGTCTCGTTCGTCACGAACCACGGCATGAAGTCGTGGTCGTCGTCGATCCCCATCACGTTGGGCGCCGCGTGGTGGATCGTGATGTGCGCGTTACGCCAGTACGAGAGCGACAGGTTGGCGAACAGCGGATAGCCGAGGTACGACAGCAAGTCGTTGACCCACTTCTTGTCGCTGGTGCCGTTGTGCGTCGAAGTGTGGGTGTTGGTGACGACCACCAGCGTGCCGTAGGTCGAGATCGCCATGCCCAGCCAGGCCAGCAGCCGCGACTCGCAGGCCAGGAACATCACGTAGCCGACGATGCAGACCGCGAACCCGAACAGGAGCTCCGCGACGACCGCGGCGGTGGCCTTGCGGTGCCACCCTCGAACAGCGAACTCAGCCCGGAGCGCCGCGAATTCCTCGAGATCCATGTGACGACACAGGTACCCCGCCCCGGGCGGCGACGGAAGCGAAGAAGCGTGAGCTTACGAGCGCGCACCAGGCGGTCCGGGCCCGCGCCCCTGGTCGCCGAAGGCCGCAGATCGATCTGTGGCGACCGATCGCTGCGGCCGCCTCCGTGGCCGCAGCGCGCGCCAGCGCGCCCCCCCGGGCAATGACCAATCTATGACAGATCTCCTCGCAGGAGGCGCATGCACCGCTCGGGGCGGACCTGTCCGCAAGGGCACCTGCCGCGACGTCGGCGTCTGGCGCCTGTGTACGGGCGGGCCGGACCACCGTCCCTGTCGCGCCGGGGTCCGCGCGTCGAGGTTCGCGGCGCACCGCTTCGTGATCTCGATCGCTCGCAATTTCGCGGTGACCTCGTGCCTCGATCGGCGAATGTCGCGTCGGGTCATGCGATTGCAATCGCCTCTGTGTGGATTGAGCGCCCGCCGGATCGCATTGGCAACACTGTCTCGATCCGCCTCGCCGTTCGGCACGAGGGGCGCGCGCCCGAGCGGGCTGAGCCGGCGCGACCTCTGAACATCTGCGACAGGGGCTGTGGGCCCCACATCGGCGGTCGAGGTGCGTTTCGCCGGGGTCTCCCGCGCGCTCGCGCCAATGGCTCGAGTTCGGTGTTAGCCTCGGGCTGGTGAGGGGCTCGACGACGGATTCGTCCGAGACGACCGAGACGACCGCGGATGGGTCCTTCGACGGGCCGCCGGGGTCGCCGCCGGGGCCTGGCGAGCGCATCGGGCCCTATCGGCTGGTCCGCTACCTCGGCGCCGGCGGCATGGGGCTGGTCTACGAGGCGGTCGACGACGAGCTCGGCGATCGGGTCGCGCTCAAGACCCTGAGCCGGATCGACCCGTGGCGGCTGTTTCGCCTCAAGCAGGAGTTTCGCACCCTCGCCGGCATCCGCCACGACAACCTGGTGCGGCACGAGGCGCTGGTGGTCGAGGACGGCGCGTGGTTCCTCGCCATGGAGTACGTCGCCGGTACGCGCCTCACCGACGCCGTCGCGGCCGACCCGGCCCTGCTGCGCCCGGTCCTGGCCCAGCTCGCCAGCGGCGTGCGGGCGCTGCACGCCGCCGGCGTGGTCCACCGCGACCTCAAGCCGGCCAACGTGCTCGTCGAGCCCGGCGGTCGCGTCGTCATCCTCGACTTCGGCCTGGCCGAGAGCGCCCTCGCCGGCGAGGCCACGCCGACCGGTCGCGCCCCGGCCGGCACCCCCGGCTACGTCGCCCCGGAGCTGGCCCGCGGGGTCGCGCCCGCGCCCGCCAGCGACTGGTTCGCCGTCGGCGTGATCATGTTCGTGCTGCTCACCGGCGAGCTCCCGGGCCAGCGCCAGCGCCCGTCGATCTGCGCCGCCGACGTCCCGCCCGACCTCGACGACCTGTGCGCGGCGTTGCTCGCAACTGACCCGAAGGACAGGCCCGACGGCGCCGCGATCGTCGCTCGCCTCGGCGCCACCGCGGCGGTCGCCGACGCGCTGGCGCCGCTGTTCGGCCGCGACGACGAGCGCGCGGCGTTGACGGCCGCGATCGCCGGGACCGTCGCCGGCGCGCCGGGCTTCGTGCGCGTGCACGGGGCCTCGGGCGTGGGCAAGACCCGGCTGGTGCGCGAGGTCCTCGGCGCGCTCGAGCGGGCCGGGGCGGCGCTGGTGCTGCGCGGCCGCTGCTACGAGTGCGAGTCGGTGCCCTACGGCGGCTTCGATGCTGCGATCGACGCCTTGATGCGCGCGCTGCGGGCCGGCGGACGCTGGCCCGCGGCCGACGTGGCCGCGGCCTCGACGGTGTTCCCGGTGCTGTCGGCGCTGCTGCCCGGGCCGCAGGCGCTCGCCGACGCCGACGATCGCAGCGCCGCGTTCGCCGGCGTGCGGGCGCTGCTGGCCGCGGCCGGCGACGGGCGTCCGGTCGTGCTGTTCGTCGACGACCTTCATCACGCCGGCGCCGACACGGCCGGGCTGATGCTCGACCTGCTGCTGCCGCGCGCCGACGGCCTGGCGCTGACGATCGTCGCCACCTGCCGCAGCGACCGCGAGGCCGACAGCGCCTGCCTGCGCGAGCTCCACGCCCGCGCCGGCGCCCGCGGCCAGGCGATCGTCGAGCGGCCAGTGGCCGTCGCCGCGCTGGCGCCCGCGGCCTGCGAGGCGCTGCTGCGCCACCACCTCGGCGCCCGCGCCGAGGGGCGCATCGCCGACCTGACCCGAGAGTCAGGTGGCAACCCGTTCTTGCTCGAGGCGCTGGCCCGCGACGGCGCGGCCGGCCCGGCGCCCGCGATCGCCGAGTGGGTCCGTCGGCGCACGCACGGGCTGCCCGAGGAGGCCGCGCGGCTGCTGGCTGCGATCGCGCTGTCGGGCCAGCCGCTGCCGCAGGGGGTGCTGCTGCAGGCTGCGCAGGTCAAGCGCCCGGGGGCCGCGCTGGGGGCCCTGCGGGCGCTGTCGCTGGTCCGCATGCAGGGCTCGCGGCGGTGGGACATCGTCGAGCCGAGCCACGACCGCATCGGCGAGGGCGTGGTCGACGGCCTGGCGCCGGCGCTGCGGGCCCTGCTGCACGGGTCGATCGCCGAGGCGCTGGCGCGCGAGCGCTGGGGCAGCCCCGAGCTGCGGGCCCGCCACTGGCACGGGGCCGGCGAGCTCGATCTGGCCTGCGGGGCCGCCGAGGAGGCCGCGGCCGAGGCCGAGCAGGCGCTGGCGTTCGAACGCGCGGCCGCGCTGCTGGGCGACGCCGCGGCCTGGATCGCCGGGCGCGACCTCGGCCGGTCCGCCGCGCTGCAGGGCCGCCAGGGCCGCGTGCTGGTCCGCGCGGGCCGCTGCGCCGCCGCGGCCGAGACGTTCCTGGCCAGCGCCGAACATGTCCCCGAGGACAGCCGACCCGAGGTCCTGCGCCAGGCCGCGGACGCGTGGATGGCCGCCGGCTACATCGACCGCGGGCTCGACCTGCTGCGGCCGATGCTGCGCGCCGAGGGCGTGTGGTGGCCGCGCTCGCCGCTGCTGGCCGTGTTCGCGCTGCTGTGGACGTACGTGCGGCTGCGCCTGCGCGGCATCGAGATCGACGGGGCCGCGGCGCCGACCGAGGCCCAGCTGCGGCGCGTGGATCTGTGCTGGTCGGTCGGCATGGGCCTCACCAACACGATGCCGGCCGACGGCATGCTGTTCGCGGTGCGGGCCGTGCTGGCCGCGCTGCAGGCCGGCGAACCGGGCCGGGTCGGCCGCGGGCTGGCGGTGCTCGGCGCGTTCCACCGCCTCATCGGCCGCGCCGAGGTCGGGGCTCGCTTCGTCGCGCGCGCCCGCGAGATCGCCGAGGCGCGCGACGACCCGCAATTGCTCGGCCTCACCCACGTGTGCTCGGCCGCCGACGCGATGATCACCGGCGACTGGCGCGAGTGCGTCGCCCGCACCGCGCGCGGGCTCGACGCGCTGTCGGCCCCGCGCGCCGGCATGACCTGGGAGCGGGTGCTCGGGGCCTGCTTCGAGCTGACCGCGCTCGACCAATTGGGCCGCTTCGTCGAAGTCGAGCGCCGCGCCGGCGAGCACCTGCGCGACGCCGAGGCCCGCGGCGACCTCTACGGCCTGGTGGTGTTCAGCCAGTTCTTCGCGCAGGCCCGGATCGCCGCCGGCGACCTGGCCGCGGCCCGCCATTACGCGCGCGACAGCGTGCGCCGGTGGACCCGCCGCAGCTACACGCTGCAGCACTTCTACGCCCTGCGCGTCGAGGTCTGCTGCGACCTCTACGACGGCGAGCCCCACCGCGCCGACGCGCGGCTGCGTGAGCGCTGGCCCGACATCGTCGGCGCCGGCCTGCTGCGCAACCCGATCTCGCGGGTCGACGCGCTGCTGCTGCGGGCCCGCTGCGCCCTCGCCCGCGGCGATCGCCGGCGGGCCGCCTGCGTCGCCCGGCGCCTGGCCTGCGAGTCGCGGCCCGACGCCGGCTTGCATGCGCGGTGGATCCGGGCCCGCGTCGCCCCCGCGCATGCGAACGCCGACGCAGAGCTCGCGGCCGCGGCCCGCGGGTTTCAGGCCGCGGGCATGACGCTCGCCGCGTGGTCGATCGAACACCGCCGCGCCGGCGCGGACCATGCGCGGCGCGTGAAAGCCGAGCAAGCGCTCCGTGAGCTAGGTGTTTCCGAGCCGGACCGCTGGCAGCGGGTGTTCCTGCCCTGACTGCGATATCGTCCGTGTCCGTGGGAGCGCTCCTGGGCCTCGATACGGGGCGGGAAGAGCTGCTCCCCGCCCGCTGCCTGGTCGGCCGCTCGCGCGCGTGCGACCTGATCCTCGCGGCCCGCGACGTCTCGAGCCAGCACGCGATCGTGCAATGGACCGGCGCGGTGTGGGAGCTGCAGGACCTGGGCAGCCGCAACGGCACCATCGTCGGCGAGCACCGGCTGGCGTTCGGCGAGCGGGTGCCGCTGCGGCGCGGCCTGGTGCTCCGCTTCGGCCGCGAGGCGGGCGCATTCGAGTTCGTCGACGACGCCCCGCCGCGGCCGATGGCGATCCACCTCGACAGCGGGCGGATCCGGATCGCCGAGGCCGGGCTGCTCGCGCTGCCCGACGACGACTCGCCCGAGCTGCTGCTGTACCCCGACGGGCCCGAGCGGTGGGTCGGCGAGCGCCACGGCGAGCTGACCGAGGTGGGCGACCGCGCCGTGGTCCTGGTCCGCGGCGAGATGTGGCGCGTGCACCTGCCCACCGGCGGCTCGGGCACCTGGGAAGAGCACGCATCGGACCTCTGCGTCGCCGACCTTCGGCTGCGGTTCTCGCACAGCTCGGACGAGGAGTACGTCGAGCTTCTGGCCCTCGCCGGCGAGCGCCGCATCGACCTCCAGGCCCGCGCGCACCACTATCCGCTGCTGCTCCTGGCGCGCGCGCGCCTGGCCGACCAGCAGCGCGGGGTCGCCGAGCCCGAGCAGGGTTGGGTGCACCAGGACAAGCTGCTGGCGATGCTGAAGATCGAGCCGGGCCACCTCAACATCAGCATTCATCGCAGCCGCGCCCAGCTCGGGCAGGCCGGGGTGGCCGACGCGGCCCGCCTGGTCGAGCGGCGCAAGGGCACGCGGCAGCTGCGGCTCGGGGCGGCGCAGGTCGAGATCGTGCGGGTGTGAGCGGGGCCCCCGGTCGTAACGCCCGGGTAATGTACAGCCCGCCGGGGTCGTGCGAGGTTGGCCCGGCGAATCGGGCCGGTCGATGAGCACTCCCTATTTATCCGCGCGCGGTCGACTGGCGGGGACCCGGATCGCGGCGGGCGCGGCGATATCTGTAGACGAAGCCGCGTCCGCCGCCCTTCCGGGGGCCCCGGGCCGAATTGTCACCACCCAGTGGCTCGATCGATTGATTCGCGCGACCCTGGGCGGGCGCCTGACCGCGGCGGCGCTGCTGCGCTTCGGCGACAGCTGCTATTATTTGCCGGCGCGGCGCGAGCTGGCGCTCATCTTGCGCGAGAGCCAGGCCGACCGCCGGGCCCACCTGATCGAGCGCTACGACTGCGACGATTTCGCCTACGCGATCAAGGGCGAGATGACGGCCCACGCCTACGACACCGGCGAGCTGCGCTACGGCCTGTGCGTCGGGCTGGCGTGGGGCCGGTTCGACTGGATGACGAGCGAGGCCCACGCGGTCAACTGGGCCGTCACCAGCGACGAGTCCGTGTGGTTCATCGAGCCGATGACCGACGACATCTACCCGTTCGAGCGCTGCCTCGGGGGCGTCGGCCTGCTCCTCGTGTGAGTGGAGTAGCGACATTGGCTGTAATCGCGCGGTAACTGCCGGACTCACGCCAGAGGGTACTCTTATTACGTGTTGCTGTATCTCCTGACCGACTTCGCCCGCGACGCCGCCGGCGTCCGCGACCGCTTCGCCAACGACCCCGCCGCGGTGCTCGACGATTACGCCGTCGCGCCCGCCGACTACTCGGCCCTGTTGGAGCTGCCGGAGGCCATCGTCGCCCTGCTGCCCGTCGGGGTCGTCGACGCCCTGCGCACGATCAAGGAAGTCCCGCCGCCGGCCCTGATGTGGCCGGGCCCGACCCTGACGATCCGCAGCGTCGTGCCCGAAGTCGTCGTCGCCGGTGCGCCCGTCCCCCTGCAGATCACGATCGCGGTCGACCCGCCCGACGCGCTCATGGCCGGCAAGCCGTTCGCGGTCGAGGTCGTGTTCCGCAGCGGGCGCGCCGTCGTCCACGGGATCGTGAAGCGGCCGATCCACGTGCCGCCGCCGCCGGTCGAGGCGGTCACCTTCCACTGCGTCGCCTGCTTCGCCGAGCCCGGCGACTACCACGTCGAGGTCGCCGTCACGCGGCTGCAGCCGCCGCCGTACCGCAAGGTCGCGCGCTGGTTCGGCACCCTCGCGGTGCGCGGGGCCTGAGCGTGCCGCCCGTCCCGCACGAGGTCCTGGCCGCCGTGCTGCCGCACGTGCCGGCCGCGCTGGTCGCTCCGGCGCAGCTGGGGGCGATCGCCGCTTGGTCGCGGCGGCTGCCGCCGGCGTTCAACTGGCTCGGCTTCGAGTGCCGGCTCGGCGACGGCGATTCACGGGTCGATTTCGCCGGCTGCTGCGAGGTGTGGGACGGCGGCCGCGACGCCCTGCTCGCGGCGCTCGCCGATGACCCCGGGCTGTGCGGCGCGGGCCCGGCGGCGCTGGTGCGCGCATGGCCCGAAGAGCATGTCCTCAAAGATAGCCCGTCGGTGTGGCTCGAGTTCGACTTCGTCGACCCCGGGCCGCCGGCCGGGTTCGCGTTCCTCTGCCTCGACCCGGCCTGCGCCAACACCTTCCGCGCCCACCGCGACGCCGAGCCGCCGCCGCTGCCCGCGGCCCTGGCCGCCGCGGCCCGCGGGGCGACATTGCTCCTGGGACATGCCCCATCGGCCATGTGCATCGATTCGCTGCGGCGCGCCGCCGAGGCCCTGCCCGCCGCCGGCCGCACCCTGCACGTCGCCGCCACCCCGCACCGCGGCGGCGACGACCTGCGGGTCCACTTCGCCCTGCTGGCGCGCGACGTGCCGGCCTGGCTGCGCCGGATCGCCTGGCCCGGCGACCTCGTCGCGGCCGCGCGGGCGCTGGCGATCGTCGGCGACGAGTTCCGCCAGGTCGGGGTCCAGCTCGCCATCGGCGACGCGCTCCGCCCGACCCTCGGCCTCGAGGCCTACGTGGCCCGCGGCCCGGCCGAATTCCCGGCCTGGCAGCGCACGTTCGCGGCGCTGGCCGCCGAAGGCGCCTGCGGCACGGCCAAGGCGGCGGCGCTGCTGAGCGCGTGGTGGGGCCACACGACGGTGTCGCTGCCGAGCACGCCGTGGCGCGTCGCCGTGCACCGCCAGTTCTACGTCAAGCTGACGGTCGAGGGCGAGCGCCTGCAGGCCAAGGCATACCTGGCGATCTTCCCCCGCTACACGCTGCTGTGATGGCGCGGAGACGCGGTGTCACGAGAGACCGCGATCGCCGGAGCCACGCAATCGAGGCTGACCACGGAGCACGCGATCGCGCGATGCGCTGTGTGGCTGCGTGTAAGCGCGGATGAGGGCGTGGCGTTGTCGGGGTCCATGAGGGGCCTTCTCGTCCTTGCCTGCATGATGTTCCTCGTCGGTTGTCCATGGCCGTGCCCTCGCGGTACGCGCACGGACGGCGGCGGCCAGTGTATGAATTCGATGGTTCCGCGGCCGGCCGACCTGAGCCTCGTCAACGGCACCCGCGACAGGCTCGCGGTCAGCGTGCGCGTCTCGCAAAGGCCCTTGTTCTGCAGCGCCATCGGGCCCGACGACGCGCCCGCGGTGATCGCAACCCTGTTTTTTCAGGGCGACGGCGGCTCGGTGCCCGAGCGTTACGCCCGCGCGACGTGGTCCGGAGATCTGGAGGAATTCAAGAGCTGGGACTACGAGACCGGAGCGCGTTGCAGCGCGGTTCGCATCTGGATCGGCGACGAATACGAGGGCCACGATGTAATCGCGCATGCGAACACGACACTCACGATCGTCCCGGGTCCGGAGCCAGGCACCTACGCGATCCAGGGCGCCGACGAGGTGCAACCGGCGCTCCCGCAATTCTGCCCCACGACGATGCAGGACCACGCGCTCGCCGCTCTCGCCGCGCTGGTGTCGCGCCCGGCGCTGTCGCTCGGCGAGCCGACCGGCCCGGCCTGCAAGCTCGGTGACGCCCTGGTTCGTCCAGCCGTCTTGCAGACGAGCGCCGCCGTAGCGACTGCCGTCGCCCCGGGCACCAAGGTGCGCTCCCACCCGGCCTGCCACGGCTGTCCTGGCGAATACGAGCTGCTCAGCGGCGTGCGCGTGCTGGTCCCGGCGAGTCTCTCCGTGTCTCCGCCGCGGTCCGACAACGACGAGCGCCAGTTCTTCGAAGCAGCGCTGGTTCAGCGCAACGACAAGGCAGCGCCGTAGCCGAGTTGACTGATTCACTGCACCCGCGAGGGTCGCGGTGCCGCGGGGGCCGGAGATGCTGCTCCTGGCTGGGACGGACGCGCGAGCGGTTCAGGGCAATGACGAGGCAGCGCCATCGCCGGGCGACTGATTCACCGTACCCGCGAGGATCGCAGTGCCGCGGGGGCCGGAGATGCTTCTCCTGTCTGGGACGGACGCGCGAGCATGGACGCAGCGGCCGCGTCGGAGGCGAGCGCCCGGGGTCCGAGGCGATAAATGCCGCGCAGCGGCGATGAGCAGCGCCAGAATCAGCACGGTCAGCGCGGCAGCGAGGGCGCCCCAGACCTGGCCCACGGCGACGGCCGTGGCCACGCCCCCGAATGCTGCCAGCACCCAATAAAGCCGGCGGCCCGACGGGGACGTGATCAGGTCGGGCGGGCTCGCCTGGTCGAGCGCTTCGCCGACCTCGGCCCCGGCGAGTTCGCGGCGACGGAGCTCGCTCCGGATGTGGCGCTCGATGAGTCCGAGAGCCACGTACGGCGGGAAGGTGCTGCTCACGGCGATCAGCAAGAAGTGGAGCTGAAACCGGATGACGAGGAAGAACGTCAGCGGAATCAGCGGCAGCGACAGCAGCAGCACGAGCGGGAGCGCGAGGCGATACCGCTCAGGGTCATTCCAGAACCACCACGTCGGGACGAGGCCGAGCCGCTGCGGCCGGTCCAGGAGAGCGCGAGGCGACGACGGAACATGAACGGGTTGCACGTTGCGAGCTTCCTCAGTCGAGACAGCTCACGATCGAACACGCGACAGAGAGGGCGCACACTCCTGCGCCGTGGACACAGCTGCCTGCCGCAGGCATGAACCCGGCCGCGGCGGCGGTGCAAGTAATGGCAGCACCCCCGCACGTGAACGCCTGATTGGTGATACTCTTCTTGACGCCCCACCAGCGCGGGCTCGGGACCGCGACGGTCGTCGCCACCTCGAGGCCCAGTTCGCCCATGTCGGCGAGCGCGAGCGTCAACGCGTACGCGTCCTGCCACGCGGCCGAGGCGGCCAGGGCAGGCGCGTAGCGCTCGTTGACGAGGGCGGCGTCGCCATCCGCCGCCAACACCTCGCCCGCGAGATCGACCTCGACGCGGGCCGCCACATCGGTCGTATCGGCCGCGAAGTGGAGCGACCCGACCGGCAGGTCGCCGGTCCCGTCGAGCATCGCGGCGTGGTGGATGCTGCCCACCCCGGAGAACTGACCCGCGATCTCGAGGCCGAACACCGCACGGTCGCGCGTGAACGTGACATTGACGCTCGCGTCGGGCTCGGCCAGCTCGATCGCTACCTGGCCCGCGAAGCACACGCAACGGAGGCTGCTCGAAGCTCTGTCTCCCGTGAAGCCGGAGCTGCCGGCTTCGAGGATATAGCCGAGGGATCCGGCGACCTCGCCGAGGCGCGCGAGCGTGTCGTCGCAAAATTCGGTCGGCACCGCTCCGGCGAGCGGCGCGGAGGCCCTGGCCGCCGCGGGGGCCACGATGAGCGAACAGGCAGCGCCGAACGCGAAGCGCGCGGCCCGGCAGGTGCGGAGCAAAGCGAGAGACATGACGGGCACGTGACCGAGGAGCGCCAACAAGGCAATGGCTGCGAGCGGCGGCGGCATCACCCCGCGATTGGCTCGGCATGCAGCGAAGCGGGCTCAGGCCGGCGAGCGGGCGACCCGATGTGCCACTCCAGGGGGCGGGGCTGGCACCGTCGGACGCCGCGCGCCGGGCCCGCCTTGCGGCTGCAAGCCGCGAGCGGGGACGTCGAGCGCCGGTGCGAGTCGAAGACGAGGTGCCGATGGTTCAGAGACCACGGGCCCGCGCGATGCTCCGTGAGCCCGCCAAACGGCGGGAGCAATTATCTGGGTGGACAGTGCATCGTCGCACGCACGACACATCGGTGATTCAACGAGAAGCGATGGGACCCGCTCTATTTTCATTTCTCGCGCCGCGGGTGGCCCACTTAGCGTCCTGCTCTCGACATACCATCCCGCTCGCCGGTGAGCGGGGCGAATGCGCCGCCATATCGCGCTTCGCAGAATACCCGGGCGCACCCCCGAGCCCCGGGGCGCGAATGATAGCAGGACCGCCGCGAGAATCAGCGGTCCACGAGCAGCTACCGAGGTCACGAGCGATCCCGAATGCTCCTCACAGGCAGCGCCCCAATTGGTGAGACTCGAGTAATCACCGTTCAAGCACGAATGCCACCAGCCCCGAATCACCGCTCCCCGAGCAGCGATTGCCACGCCGGGTCCTCGCTCATCCGCGACGCGAACGCCGGCTCGCGGCGCAGGCGGTCGCGCACCAGCTCCGGTGCAGGGTCGCTGGCGACAGCCTGCCCTGCGTGGATCAGCGCGGCGGCCGGGTCGACCTCGGCCAGCAGCAGCGCCAGCGCCAGGTGCGTCTCTGCGCGCTCTGGCCCGTCGGCGTCGGCTTGCTGCGGTCCGCTGGCGTCGCCCGGCTCATCCCCGAGGGCTGCCAGGGCCGCCTCGAAGTCGCGGCGGGCCAGCGTGGTGGCGCCGAGTTCGCGGTAGATCATCGCCCGGCCGTGCAGCAGGGCCCGCAGGGCCTGGCGCGCCGCCGCGTCGGGCGCGGCCAGGGCTTCCACCCCCGCCAGCGCCGCCAGCATCGCCTGCTGCACCATCGGGTCGTCGACGTGATGGCGGGCCAGCACCGGCCAGGTCGCGGCCAGCAGCTCCAGCTCGCGCGGTCCCACGGCTGCGCGCAGCGTCGGCGCCAGGCCGGGGCGGGTCCGCAGCAGGTGCAGCGCATCGGCGTCGTCGAGCCCCGGCAGCGCCAGCGCGGCCATGCGGGTCATGCCGGCCACGTCCTGCAGCGCGTCGTGGGCCAGCAGCGCCAGCAGGGCGTGGCGGGGCGAAGCGCCTGCCCGGTCGCCGAGGGCCGCCAGCGCCGCCAGCGGCTCGCCGCCGACCAGCGCCCGGGCCGCGCGGGCCGCGGGTTCGTCGTCCTCGCTCGGCGCGTCGAGCCGGTCGGCGGCGGGTTCGTCGTCCTCGCTCGGCCCGTCGAGTTGGCCGTCGTCCGCGGTCGGTGCGTCGATCCGGGCCCCGTGCAAGGAGATCCGGCGGATCTCGGCGACGATCCGGTTGGGCGCGAACACGTCGCCCTCGTGGCCGAGCACGAGGGTGTAGCGGCCCGCGGCCGGCCTGGCGGTGGCGCGGTGCTCCGCGAGCGCGCGCAGGCCGTCGTCCTCGGCGGCGCACAGGGTCGCGTCGCGGTCGGGGAAGTAGGTCGCGCGCACGATCACGCGGCGGCGGGTGGCGGCGGTCGCCACCTGGCGGGAGGTCAGCTCTCGCCGCTCGCGAGCGACCGGCAGGCAGTGGGTGCCGTGGTCGCGGTAGCGGCGGTCGCCGCGGGCGTTGACGCCGACGCCGAGCAGCGGCTGGCCGTCGGCGTCGTGGAGCGCGACCCGCAGGTCGGTGTGGTACTCGGCGTGGGTCACCTCGAGCTCGAGCTCGAGCTCGAGCGGGCCGCCGTCCCAGCGCACCGGCAGGGTCGCCAGTCGGGTCTGGGCCCCGAGCGCGTCGACCTGCAGGCCGCCCGACAGCGGGTCGAGCCGCAGCGCCGCCGGCCGCTCGAGCCGCCACGCCGGGTCGAGCGCGCCGCCGGCGAAGCGCAGCTCGACCGACTCGCGGGCGTCGAGCAGCGGCGCCAGGCGGCCCACCACGTCGCTCGCCGCCGCCGCCTGGGCCGGGCTGCGCCGCGGGTGCGCCTCGAGCCGGCGGGCCGCCTCCAGCGCCTCGCGGTGGCGACCGAGCTCGGTCAGCAGCTCGGCGCGCCGCAGCCACGCGGCCGGGGCCAGCTCGGGGTCGTCGAGGCTGCCGCGGTCGAGCGCGAGCGCCTCCTCGGCCTGGCCGGCGACCGCGTGCAGGGCCGCGGCCCGGTCGGTGAAGCGCCGGCGCACCGCCTCGTCGGCGACCAGCGGCGCCGCCGCGCGCAGGACCTCGGCGGCGCTGGCCGGCAGCCCGCCGGCGGCCAGCTCGTCGGCGCGGGTCCAGCGGTCGCGCAGCAGCTCGTCGTCGAGGCCGGCCGGCGGGGGCGCGGACGCGGGCGCCGGGGTCGGCGCGGGCGGCAGCGCGACGTCGCCGACCCCGAGCCCCCACAGCGCGTGGTGGTCGTCGGCCAGCAGCAGCGCGCGCCCCGGCCCGTCGCCGGCGCGCACCGCCGCCAGCGGCGCGCCGTGGCCGAGCACCAGCGGCAGCAGCTCGCCGTCGTCGCCCTGGTGGATCAGCAGGGTGTGGATCAGCCCCCCGCCGCGGATCGGCAGCGCCAGCTCCTCGCGCGCGTCGCCGTCGAGGTCGGCCGCGATCAGCACCCCGTCGCGCAGCTCGAGCGCGAGCCCCTCCGGCGGCGGCATGTGCGAGGCCGTCACCAGCGCGGCGCCGTCCCAGCGCAGCAGGTGCACGCCGGGCGCCTCGCCGATGTGCGGCGGCTCGGGGAACACGTCGGCGTTGACGCCGAGCCCGTCGCGCACGGCCACCAGCACCAGCTCGCCGTCCGGCCGCCGCAGCAGGCCCAGGCTCTGGACCCACCCGAACTGGCGCCGGCCGACCAGCTGCAGTTGCCCGTCGTCGTCGGCGTGAAACACCCGCAGATCGAAGGCACGCGGCGGCCCGAACGCGGCCACGATCTCCTGCACGCCGTCGCCGTCGAGGTCACCCGCGATCAGATCCTCGAGATCGGAGCCGTTCCGCGCGCTGGCCGGGTGGGCCTCGCGCGGCGCGGCGCCGTCGGCCTCGACCGCGTGGAAGCCCCGCAGCGGCCAGCGGTACTCGAAGTACAGCTCGGGCCCGCCGTCGCCGTCGGCGTCGACGATCCCGCGCGGCAGCAGCTCGGCCGCCGCGGGGAAGCGCGCCAGCGGCTCCTGCGGCGCGCGCAGGTCGAGCAGCGCGGCGCTGCCCTGGCGGAACGTCACCCCCCACGGCGCCGCCCCGTTCGCCAGGTAGACCCTCGCCTCGGCCTGCCAGCGCGGCCCCGGCTGCAGCGCTTCGTCGAGCAGCACCACGCCGCTGCCGCCGGCGTCGATCACCGCCGCGCGCCACGGCCCGCCTGGCGGCAGCGCGACCGCCCCGCTCGCGCTGGTGTCGATCGCCCGGGCCCGCGCCAGGTGCTGCAGCAGCGGCCGCACCGCGGCCAGCCGGGCCGGCGCCGCCTCGCCCAGCAGCTCCACCGCGGCCGGCAGGTCGCGCCGGCGCAGCGCCGCGTGGAAGTGCAGCGCGTGGTCCTGCGGGTCGCCGGGCGCGTCCGGCAGCGCCTGGACCACCCGCGTCAGCGCGGCCGTGTCCCAGCCCTCGAGGTGGAGCTCGGCGATCCGCCGCAGAGCCGCGTGGGCGTCGGCGGGCGCGGTCGCGTCGGCGTAGGCGCGGGCGTAGTCGGCCAGCGCCCCCTCGCGCTCGCCCGCGGCGTGGCGCCGGTCGCCGCGCTGCTGCCAGGCCCGCACCAGCGCCTGCGTGCCCTGGTGCGCCGGGTCGTCGAGGAACGCCTGGAAGGCCGCCGCCGCGCGCTCCGGGTCGGCCTCGCCGGCGACCGCCGCCAGGTGCTCGGCCGCCAAATCCTCGATGCGCTCGCGGGTCCACGTGCGCCGCAGGTGCAGCGCCGCCAACGTGGCGACCAGCGTCACCGCGGCGATCGCCAGCGCCAGCCCGGCCCGCCGCAGCCGCACCCGCCGGCGCACCGCCGGGTCGGCCGCCAGCGCCGCCAGCAATTGCGACATCGTCTGCCAGCGCCGCTCCGGGTCGACCCGCAGCCCGCGCAGCACCACCGCCCGCAGCCACGCCGGCACCTGCGCGTGCGCGGGCGGCCGCACCGCGCCGGCCAGCGACGCGGCGCGCAGCGTCTCGTAGCTGGCGGCGGCGAACGGCCGCTCGCCGTACAGCGCCTCGTACAGCGAGGCGCAGAAGCTGAACACGTCGCTGCGCGCGTCGGCCCGGGCCCCGCGGTGCTGCTCGGGGGCCATGTACGCCGGCGTCCCGAGCACGCTGCCGGTCGCGGTCAGGTCGAGCGAGGCCATGCGGCGGTCGTCCGGATCGGGGGCCGCCTCGGTGCCGTCGTCGCCCACCAGCCCGAAATCCAGCAGCAGGACCCGCCCGTCCTCGCCGACCATCACGTTGTCGGGCTTGAAGTCGCGGTGGACCAGCCCGGCCCGGTGCACCTCCGCCAGGCCGCGCCCGGCCGCCACGAACAGCTCGACGATCCGCGAATACGTCGCCTCCGGCTCGACCTCCGCCAGCTGCTGGCGCAGCGTCCGCCCGCGCACGTACTCCATCGCCAGGAACACCCGCCCCGCCGAGGTGCTCACGTCGTAGATCTGGACGATGTTGAGGTGCGACACGCGGGCCAGCGCCTTGGCCTCGCGGATGAACCGCCCCACCACCGCCGCGCTGCTGCAGTCGGTGCGCAGCATCTTGAGCGCGACGACGCGGTCGAGCACGTCGTCGTAGGCGGCGTGGACCACCCCGACTCCCCCCTGCCCGAGCACGCGCAGCAGCCGGTAGCGGCCGAGCTGCGGCGAAGTCGGCGACGACTCGGCCGGCCCGCGCGGCCCGCTGCCCAGCGGCCCTCCGTCCTGCGACCCGTCCCACGTCTCGGCCAGCGCCTGGCCGGGCGCCTGGCTGAGCGTGCGCAGCGGTTCGTCCCCGGCCACGTGGCGAGTATGCCCCGACATCGCCGCGCTCCGACGCCGATCCTCCGGCAACGGGTGCGCGCCAGCGCGAGTCACCGCCCGGACGCAGAGGACTCCTCGCAGCGCGCGCCCGCAGTCCCATGAATTCCTCCGCAAGGTCCTCGCCCCGCCGGCACACATTCGCCGCGGACGAATGACCACGCGTCCCCCCGCGCGACCGGACACTTGCAACCCCGCACCGGCCACCGGCAAACCCTGATGACAACCCAGCCGCCGCCCCTGTCCCCGCCCGTATCCAGCCGGACGCGGCTCTCGCCGTGAGTTCCTTCGTTTCAAGCCAAAACCGGCGGACGTTGCATCTGCCAGCAAGCCCCGCGAACTACAATCATACGAGTCGCCGCGACGATTCCGTAGCGACGCACCATCGCCCCCAAATCCCCGCAGCGAGAGTGCCACCATTCTCGTCAGACTCGCGGGCGATTCACCAGAGACGCTCGCGCCGTCGACTCGCCCCCCGTGCCGCGAGACTCGCCCTCACAGCACGTATAGGATGGCTTGAGCCGGGCGGCCGGCTCCGAGCAAGCGGTATTCTCGTGAAGCGGCCCACGGCACGAGGCGTGTCGCCGATGCCCGCATCGACCCGCGTGAACCATGCTGTCACCCTCACACCGGCCGCTCCTTGCGCCCGTCCGCGTGCACCGCGAAGCGCCCCTCCTCGCGCGCGTGCACCGGCCCGGAGCTGCCCCACGGCCAGCCGCCGAAGCGGGTCCGCTGGTAGTCGGTGAACGCCTTTTGGATCTCCGCCTGCGAGTTCATCACGAACGGCCCGTACGCCGCCACCGGCTCGCCGATCGGTCGCCCTTGCAGCAGCAGCAGCTCGCTCGCCGCCGCCCCGTTCTCGAGCTCGACCGTCGCCTCGGCGCGCAGCTGAATGCGATGACCCACCTCCACCGCGACACCCGCCGCCCGCAGCGCCTCGCCGGCGAAGAAATACAGCGCGCGATGGGACCCCGGCGCCGCCGCGGGCAGCGTGAAGCGGGCCCCCGGTGCCAGGCGGATCGTCGCAATCGCCACGTCCGCGTCGGCCCGCGCCGCCCACGAGTGCGGCGGCGGGGCCGGCGGCCGCGCCTCCGCGAACTGCCCCGCCACCACCGTCACCTCCGTGCGCCGGCCCTCCGCGTCGACTGCCACGTGCGTCGGGATCGACTCGCGCCACAGCATCGAGAAGTGCGGCGGCGCCAGCTTGTTCGCGCGCGGCAGGTTGAGCCAGATCTGGAACAGCTCCGCCGGATTCGGCCCCTCGCGCTCGAGCAGCGGGAACATCTCCGAGTGCACGATGCCCGCCCCGGCCGTCAGCCATTGCACGTCCCCGCCGCCGAACCGCGCCGCCGCCCCCAGCGAATCGCTGTGATCGATCAGCCCGCGGCGCACGATCGTCACCGTCTCGAACCCGCGGTGCGGGTGGGCCGGGAATCCGGGCACCACGTCGCCGTGGTACATGCGCCAGCCGTCGACGCCGGCGAAATCGTGGCCGATGTCGCGACCTGCCAGCGACGCCGCCGGCCCGAGCGCCTCGTTGCCCGCCGGGTACGCGTCGTCGTGGTGGACGCAGAACAGGAACGGGTCGAGCGTCGGCCACGGCGGGGCCCCGAGCGGGATCGTGCCCAGCACGGCGGAGGCGTTCGAGGGGGAGGACGGGTCTTGCTCGCGCATCACCCCGCGAGTATGAAGCCCGGCGCGCGCCCGCGTAACCCAGGACAGTGCAACGCACTGTTCCAGCTCCGACAACAGTGGCCTGCAGCGGCCCGTACACCCGTCCGCGCGCGTTCCAGCGCGGTCCCGCGAGGCCCGCGGCCGCCCCTCTCGCGCAGCCGGCGCGGCGGCTTGTGACGGGCCCGGGCGGCGCGTACTGTGCCCGCCATGCGTAAAATGACCTTCTCTGGCCCCCAGCTCTGCCGCCTCGTCGGCGCCGCCGTGGGCCTGCTGGCGGCCTGCAGCGACGACGGCCGCGACTCGGGCACCGCCAGCGCCGGCGTCACCGCCAGCGCCGGCATCACCACCGCCTCGACCACCGCCCCCGGCACCACCACCGCCCCCGGCACCACCACCGGCGACGACGGCACCGGCACCAGCACCGACGCCGTCGCCACCACCGGCCCGACCACCACCGACGCCTCGACCACCACCGCCGAGCCCATCACCACCAGCGGCGGCGCCAAGTTCGACCTCGGGGCCATGCCGGACGTCGGCATGACCGAGTGCGTCGATTGTGCCCTCACCATCGATTCGCAGCAGTCGGGCACCCTGGCGATCCTCGGCCCGAACGTGTTCGCCACCGCCGAGCTCGACGGCGAGATCGTCTACGCGCTCGGCAACGCCGGCCCTGGCCGCTTCATCGCCACCGCCGACAGCAGCCTCCCCTTCAACGAGCAGTCCGACTGCCCGATCCGCGAATGGCTGGCCGGCAGCCCCGACCCGAACCCCAAGCTGTTCTGGTTCGGCTGGGGAGAGTCCGACGGCCCCGCCAATTGGAACTACCCCGGCGAATCCTCGCTCTACCACCTGCCCCCGCAGTACGTCGGCAACCCGGCCCAGCTCAAAGCCGACTACGACATCGTCATGTACCTCGAGGGCTCGGGGCAATTTGACGACGGCGACCAGCCCACCGATCAGGAGATGCAGACGCTGCTCGAGTTCGTCACCGTCTACGGCGGCGGCGCCTACATCAGCTCGGAGTTCGCCGGTTACCTCAAGGCCGCCGACTACGCCAGCGTCAACCGCGTGCTGACGCCGCTCGGGGTCCAGGCGCTCGAGGTCAACCTCAACTGGGGCGACGTGAACGGCGCCATCGAGTTCACCTGTTTCCCCGCGCCGGTGGGCTGAGCTCGCTGCGGGCCCGCGCGATCCTCACGCCCGCGGGCCCGCTGCGTCGGCCTTGGAGTCGGCCGCGCCGCGATGCTATCCTCCGACGCTCCGAGGCCCGGTGACCGATCCCCACGACCGTCCCTCCGCCGACGCGGTAATCCCCCCGATGATGGAAGCCGTCACCACGCTGCTGCGTGGAGTCGGCGAGGACCCTGGCCGCGACGGCCTCGAGCGCACGCCCGAGCGCGTCGCCAAGGCGCTGCAGTTCCTCACCAGCGGCTACGACCAGTCGCTCGAGGTCCTGCTGAACGGCGCGATCTTCGACGTCGGCCACGACGAGATGGTGGTCGTCCGCGACATCGACCTGTTCAGCCTGTGCGAGCACCACATGCTGCCGTTCATCGGCCGCGCGCACATCGGCTACATCCCCGACCGCAAGGTCGTCGGCCTGTCCAAGCTGGCCCGCGTGGTCGAGATGTTCGCCCGCCGCCTGCAGGTCCAGGAGCGGCTCACGCGGCAGATCGCCGAGGCCATCCAGGAGGTGCTGCAGCCGCACGGCGTCGGCGTCGTCATCGAGGCCAGCCACATGTGCATGATCATGCGCGGGGTGCAGAAGCCCAACTCGTGGACGGTGACCTCGTCGATGGTCGGGGTGTTCCGCGACAACCTCAACACGCGGCAGGAGTTCCTCAACCTCATCCGCCACAAGGTCGTGTTCTGAGGGGCCACCGATGGAGATCTTCCGCGTCTACCACTTCGAGGCCGCGCACCGCCTGCCGGCCGTCCCGCCCGGTCACAAGTGCTTCCGCCTGCACGGCCACTCGTACGAGATCGACATCCGCGTGCGCGGCCCGGTCGGCGCCGACACCGGCTGGATCATGGACCTGGGCGACCTCGACATCGCCTGGGAGCCGCTGCACCGGGTCCTCGACCACCACTATCTGAACGAGGTCGAGGGCCTGGAGAACCCGACCAGCGAGCACCTGGCGCGGTGGATCTGGCGCCGCCTCAAGCCGTCGCTGCCGCTCCTGAGCGAGGTCGGCGTGCGCGAGACCTGCACCTGCGGCTGCATCTACCGCGGCGAAGACGAGACCTGAGGCCCTGATGACCGCCAGCACCGTCGACGCCCCCGAGTTCACCGAGCTCACCACCATCGAGCTCTTCAAAGAAGCGATGAAGTTCTCGGCCGGGCACTTCACGATCTTCTCGAAGGACCGGCGCGAGCGGCTGCACGGCCACAACTTCGCGGTCCAGGTCAGCATCACCGGCGAGCTCGACGACAACGGGATGATGGGCGACTACGGCGAGTTCAAGCGCATCGCCTTCGACCTGTGCCGCAGCCTCGACGAGTGGACGCTGCTGCCCGGCCGCTCGCCGTACCTCACGCTGCGCGAGGACGGCCCCTACGTGTTCGCCGAATTCGCCGGCGAGACGATCCCGTTCCTGCGCAGCGACGTGCAGGTGCTGCCGCTGCGCAACATCACCGTCGAGGAGCTGGCGCGCCACCTGTGCCACCGCCTGGTCGACGAGGGCAAGATCCTCGCGGTCGCGCCGATCCACCGCCTCGAGGTCAAGGTCTCGTCCGGCCCGGGTCAGCTCGGGGCCGCCGGCTGGCGGAGGGGCGCATGAGCGCCGCCGCCGACACCGTCGTGCTCACCGGCGGCAGCGCCGGCATCGGCCAGGCGATCGCCGCCCGCGCGCGCGCTGACGGCCGCTGCGTCATCAACCTGTCCCGCAGGCCATGTCCGGTCGACGGCGTCACCAACCTCGCGGTCGACCTCGGCGACGCCGCCGCGGTCGCCGACGCGATGACCCGCGTGCGCGACCTGCTCGGCGCGCCCGGCCGCGTCCACCTGATCCACAACGCCGCCTTCCCGATCGCCGACGCCGTCACCGCCTTCGACGCCCGCGCCTGCGAGCAGGCCATGCGCGTCAACGTCGTCACGCCGGCCGAGCTGACCGCCGGCCTGCTGCCGAGCATGGCGCCCGGCTCGTCGGTGATCTTCATCGGCTCGACGCTCTCGGAGAAGGGCGTGCCCGGCCGCCTGACTTATTGCGCGACCAAGCACGCGCTGGTCGGCCTGCTGCGCGCCACGGTCCAGGACCTGTTCGGCGCCGGCATCCACGCGGTGTGCGTGTGCCCCGGCTTCGTCGACACGCCCCTGCTCGACCCGCTGCGCGCGCGCGGCCCCGAGGTGATCCAGCAGGTGCTCGGCATGGTCTCGTACGGCCGCTTCCTCAGCCCCGAGGAGGTCGCCGACATCGTCGCGTTCGCGCTCGAGCGACCGTCGCTGAACGGCGCGATCATCCACGCCAACCTCGGCCAGCGCGAGGGCTGAGCCGCGGATCGCCACGATCCGAGCCTCGGCTCGCCCGCGCAATGCCTCGATGTCCTCCGCGACCGAGGCACGCGCCGGTGAGGGCAGCGCGCTCAGGCCCCGAACACCGGGCGGAAGATCATCGCCGCCAGCACCCCGAGGATCAGCGCCGCGAACCCGACCACGTGGGCCCGCCGGGCCCCGCGCTCGGCCGCGCTGACGACCACCACGTGGGCCGCCAGCGACAGCCCGAGGCCGAGCATGATCCACAGCTCGCTCAGCGGGATCGCCGACAGCGTCGCCAGCGCGAACCCACCCGACCAGGTGATGAACAGCCCGGTCGAGGCGATGCGGTGCGTCGCCTGGCGCCGCTCCTCGCGGGTCCTCGCCAGCAGCGACGCGCCCGAGCCGGCGATGAAGAGCATCACACCGGCGAATTTCGCCAGCAGCACCAGATGAACGGCGGGTGTCTCCATGTCCCGCGAGGATATCCGAGCGAACTCGGCGGCGCGCCCGCGACGAACCGTCGCAGCCGCTATGATCATAGCGGCGGGGCGCCCGCCCCGCTGCGACCCTGGGCCGCAGGAGATCGACCCGCCCGCAGGACGACACAGAGCCGAGCGGCCGAATGGCACAAGGCGCGCGCCCTGCTCGAGGTCATCGTTGGCATCGTCCTGACGGCGAGCCGGCTCGCTTCGAGCCCCATGAAGTTCGGATAGCCGCGGAGCATCGCCGCGACGGCGCCGCTGGCAGAGAATCATCGCACCCCGGTGGACGCGCCGCGCGCTCCGGCTCCGGGCAGCCCCTCACGCGCTCCGCGTCACGCCAGCCCCGGCGGCGCGAGCGAATCATCGCACGCGCCGCGCACTCCTTCCCACTCCAGGCAGGTCCATCGCGCCGCTCGCCCGGCGGCGCGAGCGAATCATCGCCCGCGCCGCCGGACGCCGTTCAGAACTTCAGCGTCGCCACCGCCCCGATCTGCGCCTTGCTGACCTTTTTAAAGCTCGCGCGCATCAGCTCTCCGGCCGCGCAGTTCGCCAGCGTCGGGTTGCCCGCGTCGTCCTGCGGCGCCGACGACAGCACCGTGCCCTCCGGGCCGGCGATCGACAGCTTGATCGTCACCTTCTCGCCGCCGCGCGCGTGGCTGCGGCAGCGGTCCAGCGCCGCGGCCTTGGCCGCGCGGGTGCCGTCGGCGATGTCGCCCGGCTCGAGCTTCTCCGGCAAGCTGGCCGAAGAGACAGCCGGCGCATCGACCTTCACCGGCGCCGCTGGCTTGGTCTTGCACCCCTCCGGCGCCAGCAGGCACTCGACGCTGTCGGCCGCCGGCCCGGACGGGGCCGCCGGCGTCACCACCTTCGGCGCTGCGGGCTTGTCGGCGCTCGGCGTCGCCGGCTTGTTCACCGGCTTGCGCGGTCGCTTGCTGCTCGTCGGCGGCTCGGGCGCATCGGCGGTGACCACGGGGATCACTGCCTCGATCGCCGGCTCCGCCGCCTCCGCCGCCTCCTCTGGCTCCGGCGCCGCGGCCACCACCATCGGCGCCTGGCTGATGTGACGCTCGATGATCACCGGCGCCGGCGTCGCCCCGCGCGTCACCACGAAGCCCGCCAGTCCCATCATTCCGAGCGCCGCCACCCCGATCATCACATACAACGGCATCGGCGGCGGCGCCGACCGGGCCCGCGCCCGCACCGGCGTCGGCGCGATCGGCAGCGGCCCCGCCGCCAGTTCGCTGAACCGGGCCGCCCGCGGCCGTTCGGCCTGAACCGTGCCACCGAGCGCTCGCACGTCGATCAGCCCCGAGCCGTCCTCCGGCTCCGGCTCCGGCCGCCGCGCCACCGCCAAACGTACCGGCGCCTCCGCGACGCGGCCGACGTCCAGCGGGCCCAGGCTGGCCAGCGAGAACAGCACCGAATCTTCGTTGCGGGCGCCCATCATCCGGCCCGCCCCTCGAACCTCACGGCTAGCGAGGGATTCGCCGCACCGGCTGCACCGCGAGGTCGAGGACGCGCCCGCGGCGGACAGGATCAGGGCACCATGGTGATCGCATACGAGGTTCATGACGGCGTGCCTTCCATTCGCCGCAGCTCGCCGTGACGGACAGGATCGTCCGATCGCCGTCGCGCGAGTGCGCCGAAAAAATGGTTGCTGTCTCCCCCAACGACCCCGCCGCGCGATCGATCTACGCCGCGGGGCTCATGCCCCCCGCCTCATCGCGGCGAGACCTGGAGCAGCACGAATTCCTGGTCGTCCGGGCGCCCGTCGCCGCGGTGGCGCCCGACGCTGAACGGCAGGTTGTTGTCGTTGCCCACCAACATCCGGCCCTGCGGCAGCAGCACCAGGCTCTCGATGGTGACGAACGGCATGGCGAACACCCCGCCACCCACACCGACATCCCCCGCGCTCGCCGGCGCGAGGCTGTGCGGGTCGGCGATCCTCAGCAGGTCGACCCGCGCGCCGGCCTCGACCGTCGCACCCGGCGCCGCCAGCGTGATCGTGCGGACCACCTTTTTAAAAGCGTCACCGAGCTCGCCCTCCGAATCGTCGCGCTCGATCACGAACCCGCGCCCATCGGCGTCGAGCTGGAAATCCGTCACCGCGACCGCGCCCGCTTCGAGGCGGTGGCGCCAGCGCCTCTCGGTATATGTCCTTTGTGACAGGTCATACTCGTGGATCCACACCTCGCCCGCCGGCGCACCCACGATCGGCTTCTCGAGGATCGGCAGCAGCGCCGGCGGCGAGCTCCGCAGCGCCATGCCCTCGAACCCGCCGCTGGTCGCCACCGCCAGCGGCTGCGTCCGCGCCGTCACCCCGTGCGGCCAGCCGAGCCCCGCCAGCCACCGGCTCGGCGCGCCGCCCAGCACCGGCAAATTGGTCCCGTCGGCCAGCAAGAACACGGTCCCGAGCGCCGGCGCCCGGTCCTGCACCTGCAGCAGCGTGCGATAATCGAAGCTCTGCACCCACGCCCGCTCGGTCGCGCCGGCGGCGACGATCGCCGCGCTCACGCGCTCGGCGAACACCGCCGCGAACGGATCGTCCGGCGTCAACTTCGTCTCCACGCTCAGCCGCACCCGGCGCGCGTTGGCGGCCCGCCGCGCCGCCTCGGGGTGCCCCGCCCCGGGCCCCGCGGCATAATAATCACCATACGCGGCGACGAAGCCCAGCCACTGCGCCAGCGTCGGCGGCGTGTACGGATCGGCCAGTCCCTCCGCGCTGGCGAACGCGACCACCACCGGTGACAGGGTGCGGTCATTCGCCTGTTCGGCCCCGCGCACCAGCCCGTCGCACACGAATCGCCGCTGCAGCGCCGCGATCGTCAGCGCCCGCACCCGCCGCGCGCCACCTTCCACGTCGCGACACTTACGCGCGTCGAGCTCCAGATCGTGCCCGAGCACCGGCACGTCGTCGGCCGTGAGCACGACATCGGTCTCGAGCGTCGTCATCAGCTGATCGAGCGCCGCCTCCATCGCCGGCAGCGTGTTCTCGGGCCGCAGGTCGCGCGCGCCGCGATGCCCTTGCAGATCGATGCGCTCGCGCCGCACCAGCCCGTCGGCGTCGACGAAATCAGACACCCCGTCGCCGTCGCCGTCGAAGCTGCGCGCCGCCTGATACAGCAGATCGGGCCGGTCGGAGATGATGCCGTCGACTCCGAGGCGCATCAGCGCGTGCATGCGCGCGACTTCGTTGACGGTCCACACCACCACCGGAAACCCGGCCGCGCGCAGCGAGTCGATCGCGAACAGCTCGCGCCCGTCCTCCCCCGGCGCTTCGTCCTTCACCATCGCGTGGTGCGGCGAGAACACCGGCGGCCGGATCGCCCCGCGCTGCCGCCCGCGCCAGGCGACCGCGTTCATCAGCCGCAGCGCCGCGCCCTCCTCGTTGTTCGGGTTCTGCGGCGCGCGCAGCTCGAGCCCGGGCCGGTCGAGATCCGGCAACCCGATGGGCGGCTCCAGCACGACGCCGTCGGCCGCGGTGTGCAGCAAGAACGGCCCGAACTCGTCGCCGAACCACAGCGTCCCGTCGGGCGCGCGCTGCATCGACTCCGGATCGAAGTCCGCCCCGGTCAAGACGCGGGCGTCGCTGAATTGCTGGACGATCGGGAATCCGATCTTGCGGTCCGGATCGCGCAGCTCGATTTGCCCGAGCACCTCGACCCCGCCGCTCCCGCCCGCCGCCGTGCGCAGGTCGAGCCGCAATGTATAGACCCGCAGGTGAAAATCGGCCGAGTTCTCGATCTTGCCATAACCGTTGTCGACGAGCCCGAGGTACGTCCCGTCGTCATTGGCAAGCAGCGCCGAGAACCCCTGCACCGGCTGCGACGCGAACGGCACCGCCTGCCCGTGGATCGGCCCCGACCCCAGGCGCTCGCCCGACGCCGGCCCGGCCGCGAACGTGCCCGCCGGCAGCACCGCGCGCCCGAGCAGCGTCGCTGGCGGCGCAGCGACCGGCGAACCGCAGGCCGCCGCGAATGCCAGCACCAGCGCCGACCTACGCATGCACGCACCTCACGAACGAGGCGTCATGCATCACGCACGAGGCGGCACGCCTCACGAACGAGGCGTCACTCACGAACGAGGCGTCACGCCCCACGCATGATGCGTCACGAATCAAGAACCACGCGTCACGCCTCACGAACAATGCGTCACGCCTCAAGAACGACGCGCCACGCTCCGCACCGGAGCACGCGCCACGCTCCACACGATACAGCTCCCGAGCGCTCCCGAGTCTCACGAAACGCGCAGTCACGCCATTCGCCGCTCGCGCGCCCACTCCCGCGAAGATCGGTCGCTCGCCGACCCTCGCCTCGAACCTCGGCCTGCCGTGCATGCGCACGCGCGATCTGGCCCGCGCCCGCGCCCGCTGTCAAGCGCTCAGGCCGCCATCGCCGCCGTGCGCACGTGCTCCGGCGAGATCCCGAAGTGTTCCCGCACCTGCTCGATCGGCCAGGTCAGCATCGCCGCCCAGTCGGCCCCGAACAGCGGCCGCGTCGTCTGGCCCAGGCGCCAGCCGCGGGTGATCGCCTCCATGCGCCGGTCGCCGTCCTCGTACTGGAACAGCATCCCGTTGAGCAGCCCCGCCGACAGCAGCAGGTGCCCGAGCGGCGACTGCAGCTGGGCGATGTAGAACGCCTGCAGCCCCAGCTCGCCCGCCACGTCGGTGTCGAAGCCGAGCACCGTGTGCCACAGATCGTGGCTGCGCTCGAGGTGCAGCTTCATCAGCGCCGCGTCGCCGACCGTGTCGGCCGCGCTGTGATAGACCCCGTTCGGGTCGAGCTTGCGCGCGTCGAGGAAGCGGGCGAACTCGCGGCCCAGGCTGCCCTCCGGCAGCGTTCGCAGCGCCTCGAGCTTCAGCTGCAGCGGCGCCAGCGGGCGCTCCAGGTAGGTCTTCACTTCGGGGCGGGCCAGCATGCGCCGCAGCCCCGGTGAGTCGTCGAACGCGTCGGCGAGGGCGAACACCAGGTCGAGGCGATCGGTGTCACGGACGAGGCGGACGTAGGTGCTGGCGAAGCGGAACAGGCCGACGATCTTGCGCATGCGAATCACTCCCTGCGGGCTTGCGGAGAAGATGAGTCTTTGCTCAGATCCTCGCCACTCGCTTTTCCGCATGGCCGCCCCCGCCCGCAAAAAGCCCGTCAAACGGCGCCGCAGCCCGATTCAGAGCCGAGGTCAGGTCACCGTCGACGCCATCGTCGAGGCGGCCGCTCAGATCTTGGCCAAGAAAGGTCCGGCGGCCGCGACCACCAACGCCGTCGCCGCGCGCGCCGGCGTCAGCATCGGCACCCTCTACCAGTACTTCGCCGACCGCGAGGCCCTGCTGCGCGAGATCGGTCGCCGTCACGTCGCCGAGATGCAGGCCGTGCTCGCCGGCGCCCTCACCGGCATGGAGGGCCTGGCGCTGCCGGCCGCCGTCGATCGCCTCGTCTCCGCGATCGTCGCCATGCACCGCGTCGCCCCGCGGCTGCACCAGGCGCTGCATCAATCGCTGGCCCGCGACCACCTCGACACCATCGACGCCTTCGAGGTCGCCGTCGAGGCGATGGTCGCCAGCGCCCTCGTCGGCCGCGGCGACGACCTCGACCTGCCCCACCCCGAGCTCACCGCCACCGTGCTGGTCCGCGGCCTCGGCGGCCTGATCCGCACCACCCTCCGCCGCGAGCCCGAGCGCCTCGACGACCCCGCCCTCGCCCTCGCCATGCGCGCGATGATCCTCGGCACCCTCGGCGAGAGCCGCCGCAAGGGCTGACGGGCGCCAGTAAAGCTCGCAATCCCTCGTGACGCCCACGGCGCCGCTTCGCCACGGGCCCATCGCTCGCCGCGTGGCGACGCCCTCTCCAAGCCCTCTCACGGATCCGCGTGACGGCGCTCCCGCCTGGCCGCACCAGCATCATGTCGAATAGAACATGTCTTAAAAAGCATGTTCATTAAGACATGTCCATTAGAGCATTCCCGTTCGAGCATGCTCGTTCGGCCATCCTCGCCCGACACGGCACCCAGCCCCACGATCGGCGCTGGGCTCGGCTTCGGACATGCCCTTTCAATCAGATCATTCGCTCGCCCGGCGCAGCACGAACAGCCTCGCCGCCGGCGCCGCGGTCGGGCCTGGCAGCGTGCTCGCGGCCTCACGCTCGAGCGTGAACGCCGGCGCGAACGGCCCCGCGATCGTCTCCTTCGCGTACGGCGTCACCCCGGCGGCCGGTTCGGCCAGCGTCTTCACGATCAGCGCCCCGCCGGGGGCGACCAGCCGGGCCATCGCCGCCGCATGGCGCTCGGCCTCCGCCGGCGCCAGCAGGTGCAGGCACGCGCGATCGATCGCCGCGTCGAACCGGCCCTGCAGGCGCGTCGCCGTGATGTCGTCGCTCAGCCAGATCGCCCGGCTCGTCGGCGCACGGGCGCGGGCCTGCGCGAGCGCGGCCGCCGAGATGTCGGTGGCGACCACCGTGTGACCGCGGCTCGCCAGCGCCACCGCCAGCGCGCCCAGGCCCGTCCCGACCTCGAGCACGGACAAGCCCGTCGCGCCCTCGCGCTCGACCGCCGCCAGCAGGTCCGCGTCGGCCTCGTCGTGCTGCCACGGCAGCTCGGCCGGCGCGTGCGTGCGGTACAGCCGGTCCCAGCCCTCGGCCCCGCGCGGCGCCTGGGCCAGCCCCGCGCTCGCGCGCTCGCGCACGATCGCCTCGAGCAGCTGCACCACCACCTCGGGCGGCGGCGCCCCGCCCAGCATCGGCGTGCGCATCGCCGGCGGATCGGCGACCTCCAGCGCGCGCGCCGGGTGGGCCACGTGCAGCCCGTCCGCGATCAGCTGCGCCAGGTTGCGCTGCACCGCCGGCTCCGCGTACATCGCGGGGTTCATCGACGGCACCACCAGCACCGGCGCGCGCGTCGCCAGGGCGATCGCCGCCACCGCCGACGCGTGGTCCCCCGTCGCCAGCCGCGCGATCGTCGTCGCCGACGCCGGGCACACCAGCACCGCGTCGGCCCACTGCGCCAGCTCGATGTGCGGCACCCGATGCACCTGGCTCTCGGGCCAGATCGCCGTCACCACCGGCGCGTGCGTCAACGCCTCGAGCGCCTCGACCCGCACGAACCGCAGCGCGCTCTCCGTGACCGCCGCGCGCACCTCGAAGCCGCGCGCCTGCAGCCGCTGGATCAGCGCCGGCGCGTGCATCGTCGCCGCCGCCCCCGTCAACCCCACCACCACCCGCGGCCCGGCCGTGCGCCCTGCCCGTGACGGCCCCGTCGTCACCGCCTCGAGCGCCCCCGTGCGCCGCAGCAGCGCCAGCAGCTCGCCGATCACCTCGGGCCGCTCGATCGGCGCCCCGGCCAGCGCCTCGACGTGGGCCAGCACCTCCGCCCCCGAGCGCGGCATCGCCAGGAACGCCAGCACCGCCGACGCCAGCGCCGCCGAGTCGCCGGTCAGCGCGTGGCCCTCGCCGTCCGGGCCCAGCGCCACCAGGCGCTCGCCGCATTCGTAGATCCGCACCACCGAGGCGCGGCGGAGGTTCCATTCGGTCCAGCGCTCGGGGTCCGTCATCGTCGTCCTGAGTTCTCGCAGCCCGACCGGGCCGCCCGGGATGCTATCATATGATCAGCAGCCGACACTCACCGTCGATCCACGCGCACAGCTGCTGCACCCCGCAGACCGCCTCGTCGGTGATCTGCGAGCAGTCGACCGTGCATTGCACGATCTCCGGCGGCCACACGCACAGCGGCGTCGCCTCGCACGTCGGCTGGTCCTCGATCTCGTCGCAGTCCGGGACGCCGTCGGTCTCGGCGTCGGTCGTCACCGACGTCGCCACTGTCGGATCGGTCGTCGAGGTCGTCGGCCCGCTGGCCGTCGTGGTCGTGCTCGTCGGGCCGTCGGTCGAAGTCCCGGGGGTCGTGTTCGTGGTCGATTCCGTCGGGTCGTCGGTCGCCCCGGAGGTCACGACCGTCGTCGACGGCTTGTCGTCGCCGTCGTTGCAGGCCGGCGCCGCGGTCACCGAGGACACCGCGAGGATCGCCGGCACGCACAGTCTTCGTCCGATGTCGGGTCGCACGCCTGCAGCCTATCACGCCCCTCCTCGCGCGGATCGCGGCAGCCTGCGGCCGGCGCCCCCCAGAGCGGACGCGCAAGCTCGAGCACCAGGCTGCGCCCGACGGCAGGCCGACGCGCGGACAGGCCCGATCCGACATGCCCCGACCGCCATGCTCTCAAGATCATGTCCTATGCGACATGTCCTTTGATGCAGGTATCCGATCCTTGCGATCGCCACGATGCCGCCGAAGATCAATGTCGGCACTGCGCGCCGCGCGACCGAAATGCCCGGTGCGCTCGCGGCGGCCGCCGCCCGCGGGGCCCTGTGCGCGGCTCCCCGTGAGCGCTGCGACGAATCGAAAAAACGCGACGAATCATCGTTCCGTAACAGTTCCACCGGCGAATCCGCTTCCCAGCCCCGGCCCACGCCCCCTCGGGCTATGCTCGCGCGATGGAGCCCGAGTACCCGATCCTCTCCGAGGCCTTCTTCGCCGATCCCTATCCGCTGCTCCGCCAGCTCCGCGAAGAGTGCCCCGTCTATTATCATGCCCCGCTCGGCGCGTGGTTCCTCGCCCGCCACGACCACTGCGAGATGGCGGTCCGCGATCGTCGTCTGAGCAATGCTCGCGCCCGCGAGCTGCTTTCGACGCTGATGCCGACGCTGCGCGGGACCGGCGAGCTCGAGGCGATGATCGGCCAGTGGTCGCGCCTGTTGTGGTTCCTCGATCCGCCGAAGCACACGCGCAGCCGCGGGCTGGTGATGCGGGGCTTCAGCGCCGCGGCGATCGAGCGCGTGCGCGGCGAGGTGCGCGCCAGCGTCGAACAAGCGCTGGCGAACGTCGCCGGCGGCGGCGAGATCGACGTGGTGTGGCAATTGGCCGACCCGGTCGCGCTCGACGTCCTCTGCGCGATCTTCGGCCTCCCGCACGACCAGCGGGCCGAGTTTCGCCGCTGGACCACCGACATCATGCAGGCCGCCGGCGCCGGCGCCATGGACGAAGATCCGGCGATGCGGGCCAAGGAGTCCTCCTTCAAGCTGTTCGGCCTGCTCTCGGCGATCGTGCACGAGCGGTGCGCGCGGCCGGGCGACGACATGATCAGCCGCTTCCTCGGCGACGAGCGCGGCGATCCGGCGGTGATCGAGGAGGTCACGATCCAGTGCTTCCAGATGGTCGGCGCCGGCTACGTCACCTCGCGCAACCAGATCGCCTGCGCCGTGCTGGCCCTGCTCGAGCACCCGGACGAGCTCGCCCGCCTGCGCACCGACCCGCGCCTGCTGGTCCCGGCGATCGAGGAGCTGCTGCGCTTCGCGCCCTCGGTGCTGACCACCAACCGGCTCGCCGCCGAGGACCTCGAGATCGGCGGCAAGCAGATCCGCCAGGGTCAGCTGGTGTTCCCGATCCTCGCCTCCGCCAACCGCGATCCCGCCGCCTACGTCGAGCCCGACCGCCTCGACCTCGCCCGCGGCGGCCGGCCGATGACCTTCAGCGTCGGCCCTCACTATTGCCCGGGCGGCCCGCTGGCGCGGCTCGAGCTCGAGGAGGCGCTGGCGGGCCTGCTGCGATTCTCGTCGTGGCAGCAGCTCGGCGATTTCGACTACCGCGGCGCCAGCCTGCAGGACCGCGGCCCCTCCCAGCTGCGCGTGCAGCTCGGGGTCTGACCGCGGCCGCGTCCGCTCCGCGTCCCGCGCCAATCGCGGCCCGCGCCACCGCCGGCGCCGCGTGCCGCGATTGGCGTGCCTGCGGCTGGGCGAGCGGCTCGCCCTCCCTACACTGATCGCATGCGCAACGACAACCCGAAGCTCGCCCCGCGCGAGCCCGACGCCCCTTCCAACCTCGAGAAGGACCCCGACGATTGGGTCACCGGCGACGAGCGGATGACCGACGCCCAGGCCTCGTACCTCAAGACCCTCTCCGAGGAGGCCCACGAGGAGTTCGACCCGACGCTGACCAAGGCCGAGGCTTCGAAGCGGATCGACGCGCTGCAGCATGTCACCGGCCGCGGCCGCCACGACGACGCCGCCGACGCCCCGGCCAGGCCGCCGACGCGCGGCCGGCCCGAGGCGGACGACAGCCCCGAAGACCTCGACGAATGACGCACGGCGCCGGCGCGATCACCTGAGCCTGCATGCGCCGGCGATCGCCTCGCCTCACAATCGGTCCCATGACCGCCGCCAGGAAGATCCACGGCCCGCACGATCCGTCCAGGATCGACCTCGACCACGACTGGGAGCTCGACTACTGGACCCGCGAGCTCGGCGTCACCGAGCTCGAGCTGCGCGCGGCGATCCGCTCGGTCGGCAGCGACGACACCGAGCGGGTCCGCAAGCACCTCATGGGCGCGCGCCCCGGGCAGATCGTCGACCGCGGCTGACGACCTGCGCCTTCGGCCAGATCGACGGGCCGGCGCTCCGGGCGTTTGTCGCTCGCGCCGCGAGGTCGGGTCCGCTAGCATCCGCGCCCCCATGGACCTCGCCGCCGAGTTCATCAAGCACTTCCCGATCGCCTCTGGCCGGTTCTCCCTCGAGCTGGTCCCCGACACCGTCGTCGAGGCGCAGCCCGACGGCTGGAGGACGCCGATCCGCCTGTTCTTGTGGGACACGCTCGACGACGGCAAGCGGGCCATCCGCGACATCCGCGAGCAGGAGGTGCAATGGCTGCCCGCCGAGGCCGCCGACGATCCGCGGGTCGCCGCCTACCTCGAGGGCTGGGCCGCGGCCGTGCGCGCCATCTTCGAGCGCCACGAGGAGCGGCTGGCCGCCGGCGCGGAGATCGACAAGAGCAACTACTTCGACCTCCCGGCGGACCTGGTCTGCCCCGAGGTCCTGCAGCTGCGCCGGCCGCAGACCGCCGACGAGTTCACCGAGACGCTGCTCGCCAGCAAGCAGCGCCTCGGCCGGTTTCTGCCGTAGCGGCGCGCGCCTCAGCGCCCGTCGGGGTTCGATTCGCTGCAGTAGCGCAGGGCGTCCTGCAGCGAGCGCAGCGTGTGAAGCCGGCTGAGGTCGAGGCCGAGCTCGGCCATGATTCGGGCGATCGGCGGGCGGATGCCGGTGATGATCGCCTGGGCGCCGAGCAGGCGCACGCTGTGGATGATGCGCACCAGGTGCTCGGCCGAGGTCGGGTCCACCGTGTCGACGCCGGTCAGGTCGAGGATGGCGAAGCGGGCCCGCTTGCTCGCGATCGCCTGGAGCAGCTCGTGAAGGATGCTGGTCGCCCGCTGCTCGTCGAGCGAGCCGACCAGCGGGACCGCCAGCGCGTCGTGCCCGACCTCGATGATCGGGCTCGACAGGCGCACGATGGCCTCCTTCTGCTCCTGAATGATGCGCACCTGCGAGCGCAGCAGCTCCTCGGTGCGCCGACGCTCGGTGATGTCGGAGGCGATGCAATAGGCCCCGGCGTTGTTGCCGTGGGCGTCGCGGCGCGGCAGCGTGATCTGGCTGTAGAGCGACTCGCCGAAGCCGAACTCGATCACGCGCGTCTCGCCGCGGAAGGCCGCGCTCATGGCCAGGCCGATGTCGGGGATGAGGGTGTTGTAGGCTTCGAACACGTTGACGCCGACGTTCTGCCCCGGTTTGAGGCCGATCTGCGCCAGCAGGCCGCCCTCGGAGACCTCGCAGACGCCGCGGGTGTCGACCGCGAACACGTTGGTCGGGACGTTGTTGACCAGCTCGCGCAGCAGCTCGGCCTGACGCACGGTGGTGAGGTCGCGGGTGACGTCGAGGGCGAGCATCGCGGCGCCGACGATCGCGCCGTCCGGTCCGCGCAGCGGGTAGAACGAATGCAGCCAGTACGCCTGGCCGTGGACGCTCTCGACCCGCACTTGCTCGCCCTGAAGGCTGCGGCGGAAATGCTCGAGCACGCCGGGTTGCCCGGCGAACGCCTGCGCCAGCGAGGCGCCGACGGTCGCGGTCGCGGCGACCCCCATGGCCTCGAGCCCCCTGCCCTCGGCCAGCGTCAACACCTCGCCGGCGTCGATGCCGATCAGCGTCGTGCTCTCGGACTCGAGCAGCCCGGTCAGGACCTGAAACTTGAGAGCAGGATCTGCGGTCGCCATCGGGCCGCACTATATCGGAGCGGCGGCGCGACTGCACCGACCTCTACCGGTCGGAACAGCGACTCGCGCCCGTGCGGCCGGCCATGCGCGATTCCGGGACCCGCCGGCAATGGCGTGACCCGGGACCCCACGAGGCTCGATTCAGCGCAGAACCGAGCCTCGTGCGATACGGCGCAGCCGGAGCGTCTTCATCCGGCGGCGCCCGTCGATCACCAGAAGCACCACTCGACCTCGTCGCCGTTGAGCGTGCCGTCGAGGTCGCGGTCGAGCGCCACCCGCTGGCCCGAGCCGCGCGGGACGCAGGTGAAGGTCAGCTCCTGCTGGGGGAGCAGCGCGCGGGCCCGCAGCTGCGCCTCGGTGAGCGCCGGCTTGAGCCGCTGGTCCTGCACGAACGCGGTGCCGTTCCACAGGTAGCCGCGCCGCTCACCCAGGTACGAGCCGTGGGCCACCAGGTCGCAGTCGCCGGCGCTCGCGCGGGCCCGCAGCAGCGTGATCCGCGACGAGACGACGGTGCTGTTGCTGCTGGTGAGGGTGATCTGCTGGCCGACGCTCGGGGCCATGTTGGAGTCGAAGGCGAGCACGAACGCCTCGACCTGGCGCCGCTCGGTCGGGGTGTCGGACTCGAGCCCGCCGGGGTTGAAGATCGGGTCCTCGACGAAGCCGATCTGGCTGAGGAAGCCGAACACCGAGTCCATCGAGCCCTCGTGGGTGTAGCCGAAGCCGCGAATCTGGTCGCCGAGGAAGCTGTCGTCCTCCTGGGGGTTGATGGAGGTGTTGCGCGGCAGGCCGAACTTGCCGATCTTCGTATAGGCGTTGCGCAGGTGCGGGACCTTCATGGTCTGCACGAACTCGGTGCCGACGTACGAGCCGTCGGAGCCGAAGAAGCCCGGGCGTTCGACGCCGTACTGGGCGTTGCCGGCCGGATCGAGCACGTGACAGAAATTGCAGGTCATGCCGAGCGTGGCCGGCTTGTTCATGTATAGGTCGCGACCGGCGGCCTGGAACGGGGTCAGCGAGTTGTCGAGGTTGCGCACCGGGTTCGGCGGGTAGGTCAGCTGCATCGCGAAGTCGGTGAACTTCTGCATGTCGGTCGCGGGGATCTCCTGCGTCCGGCCCATGACCTCGACGAACGTCTTGTTGAACTGCTTGAACGCGGTGAGCTCGTCGAACGAACCCTGGTTCGGCTGCGCGTTCGGCGGGAAGTTCGGGCTGGTCTTGTCGCCGCGCCAGTGCATCGCGCCATGGTTGGCCATGCCGCGCAGGCTCTGGGTCGTCATCGGCCCCTTCATCGGGTGGAAATCGATCGGGAAGTCGGGCAGGAAGATGGTCTTGAACGGCCCGGGCGCGATGGTGACGTCGCCGTCGGGGTTGCCGAGGTCCCACGCCAGGTGGTCGACGTCGCCGTACACGTGACAGCTCGCGCAGGCCGAGTCGCCGCGGCCCGAGGTGTAGGTCGCGTCGTAAAGGAAGCGGCGGCCCTCGGTCACGCTCGCCGGCTCCGGGTTGTGCATCGCCAGGTGCTGGATCTCGTCGCCGTCGTCGGTGTCGATGATCGAGACCGCGTTGTCGAAGCGGGTCATCACATACAGACGGTCGCGTGACTCGTCGAGCAGCACCGCCGTCGGTCCGCCGCCGGCGACCTGGATCTGCTCACACGGGTCGGGCCAGAAGGTGTTGTTCTCGAGCGCGGCGGTGTCGTACACGCCGATCTTGTCGGACCCGAGGGCGGCGACGTAGAGGGTGTTGCCGTCGGCCGAGATGGCCATGCCCTGCGGCAGCGCGAGGCTGAGCTCGGCGTCCTCGTTCGGCAGCGGCTGGAACGGCGCCTCGAAGTCGAGGTGCGGGTTCAGGTGGCGGGTCGTGACCGTGTTGCCCTGCGGGTTCAGGATCGAGATGTTGTTCTCGGCGAAGTGGCCGTTGACATTGGTCTCGGCGAACACGCCCGGCCCCGCGAAGCGGACCTCGTTGCGCGCGGAGGTGTTGCTGACGTAGATCTTCCCACTCACCGGGTTGACGATCATGTTGTAGAGGATGGCGCCGACGCCGGTGTAGAAGCCGGCGGCCCCGGTGACCTGCGTCGGGGTCGCGGCGTTGGCGTCGATGACGAACACGTCCTTGTCGGGCAGGCTGAACTTGACGTCCTCGTCCCACTGGACGCCGCGCTCGTCGACCCAGTGCTGCCCGTCGTACTTGACGATCAGCGGGTTGCCCGGCGCGGCGACGCCGGCGTGGTTGGTGTTCGGCTCCGGGGTGTCGCCGCCGACCAGCACCGAGTCGATCGTGGTCGTGCGATTGCCGGAGAAGTGCGCGGCCGCGTACACCTTCGAGCCGTCGGGGGACGTCGCCAGCGCCCGCGGGGTGTCGGCGAACAGGGTGATGACCGTCTTGGGCGTGCCGCCGGCGCTCGCGCCGAGGTTGTTCGCGTCGAACACCCAGACATCGGCCCGGCCGACGCTCGGGGTCGTCAGCTGCGGGTCGAAGCCGATGTTCTGCCCCCGGTGGGCGGTGGTGATGAACGCCCGGTTCTTGCCCGGGCCGGCGAACACGATGTCGCGCGGCTCGTCGCCGACCAGGAGCGTCCGCGTGACGCGATTGGCGGCGGCGGTGCCGACATAGACGACACTGACACTGTCCGACACGTGATTGACGACCCACACCTCGGTGTTGCTGCGGGCCGCCACGGCGACCGGCTCGACGCCGACGGGGATCGAGGTCCGGTGCGACAGGCCCCACCAGGTCACGTCGTAGACCTCGAGCTGACCGTCGGGCGTGTTGACCGCGAATAACGTCTTCTTGTCGGGCGAGAGGGCAAGCGGACGGACCTGTCCGCTTTCGAACAGGGTGTACGAAGGAGGAGCCGTCGCCCCTGCCGTCCCCGCCGTCCCCAACATCAACCCGAGACCTACCGACCACGAAAGTACGCGCACGCCTATCGAGAGCATCCCCACCTCCAACTGCACAGAGCCGATTTTCAACGATCGTCCCCCCCCAGGGTCCGATCCCATTGTCGCGTGTCCGTCAGACCGTGCCGCGCACGGCGCCGACGTATTAGTGCATGTTAGCAGGTCAACAGATCCTAGGGCTACGATTAATTCATGGATTTAAATCGTGGCCGCTCTCGGGTCTCGATGTCCCACCGCACCCGACTCGGCTCTCGGGGGCCGAAGGCCGCGCGGGTGGCTGTATGTACAATCGCCACAGCGAAGACCGCGCGTCTCGACAATTGCCGAACCCCGCCGAGCGAGGCTGCGGCGGGGTGTCGCGGGGGGCGGCCGGGCGGCGAGCGGCCGTCAGGCGGAGGTCATCGTGATCGGCAGCGACTTGAAGCCGCGGACCATCATGCTCGGCAACCATTCGAGCGGCGCGTCGCTGGCGAGGCGCAGGTCGGAGAAGGTCCGGAGCAGCGTTTGAATGGCCAGACGTCCCTCGAGCCGCGACAGCGCCGCGCCCGGGCAAGTGTGGATACCAGAACTGAAGGACAGGTGACGTACGTCCTGGCGCTCGATGTCGAACCGGTCGGGATCGGGGAATCGATGACCGTCTCGGTTCGCGGAGCAGAGGACGCTCAGCACATAGTCGCCGGCGGGGATCCGGCCCCCCGGCAGATCGGTGATGTCCACGAGCGCGCGGCGGAAGGTGCCGAACGTCGGGCCGTCGAACCGCATCAGCTCCTCGAGCGCGTTGTCGAGGAGGCGCGGCTCCTGGCGCAGGCGCTGCGCCTGCTCGGGCCGGCGCACGAGGATGTTGACCGCGTTGGCCACCATGTACAGCGTCGTCTCCTGGCTGGCCAGGAACAGGGTCACGCACATCGCCACGAGCTCGGTGTCGGTCATGCCGACGCCGTCGACGCGCGCCTCGACCAGCTTGCTCAGCAGGTCCTCGGTCGAGCGGCTGCGCCGCGCGGCGATGTGCGCGTTGAAGTATTCGTAGTAGCTCATGACGCCGCGGTACGCCGACTCGACAGCCTCGGCGGTGGCGATGCCCGCGCCGAACAGCGACATCACGATCAGCGCGTCCTCCCGCAGCCGCTCGCCGTCCTCGCGCGGGATGCCCATGAGCTCGCTGAACACGATCATCGGCAGCTGCGCGGCGAAGTCGGCCACCACGTCCATGCGCCCGCGCGGGCGCACGGCCGCCAGCAATTCGTCGATCGCGTGCTGGATCCGCGGCCGCAGCCGCTCGACCGCCTGGACCGTGAACGCGCGGGAGATCAGCGCGCGCAGCCGCGTGTGGTTCGGCGGGTCCATGAACGCGACCCAGCTCGACACGAACGTGTTGAACACCTCGAGCTTGTCACGCACGCTCTCGGGCGCGCCGACGCCGTACTGTTCGACCTTCGAGTTGGAGAACTCCGACTTGCTGTCGCGTAGGACCCGCTGGACGTCGGCGTAGCGGGTGAGGACCCAGCTCTTGAGCAAGGGGTGCCAAAATACCGGCTCTTCCTCGCGCATGCGCGCCAGCGTCGGATAGGGGTCGGCGAAGAAAGCTGGGCTGAGAATGTCGAACTTGACGGGGGGCGCGGTCGGTTGATGAGACATCGGCGAGGGCTCCGAGGCCGTGGCGGCGACGGGGCGGCCGGGCCCGTCGACGGCGGTCGAGATGCTTGAGCATACATCGCCGCGCCACGGTGGAGAATGGGCGCTGGGGACCCTTCTGCGAGTGCCGTGGTGCGCGTGCGACTGGTGCATCGTCGAACGCGTGTGAACGCTGCGGATGGAGCAAGGCGCGGTTTCGTGCCGTTTGCGCGCCATGGCCCGCGGACGATTGTTCGTGCGTCATCGCCGCCAGGGCGGCAAGGGCCGACCTCGCCTGCGGGCGTGGCCCTGCGCGCCGCGCGAATGCAGGGGTGACGACAAGGACGCCGCCAGCGCGGCCAGACGGTATGATACGACGGTTCGGCTCAGCGACGCTCGACATGGACGCCTCTCCACGGTTCTCGCTCAAGCAACGGCTCCACGAGGGGCAGAACTCGATCATCTTCCGCGGCGTCCGCGAAGACGAGCAGACCCCCGTCGTCATCAAGGTGCTGAAGGGCGAGTACCCCAGCCCCCGCGCATTGAGACAGTTGCGCCGCGAGTTCGTCACGCTGCGCGAGCTCGAGGTGCCGGGGGTCGTGCGCGTCTATTCGCTCGAGAACTACGGCAACGGGCTCGCGCTGGTGATGGAGGACGACGGCGGCGTGCCGCTCAGCGACGTCATCCACGGCGAGGCGCTGCAGCTGCGGCGGGCGCTCGAGCTGGGCGTGGCGCTGGCCGACACCCTGGCGCGCCTGCACGCGCGGGCGATCATCCACAAGGACATCAAGCCGCACAACATCCTCGTCAATTCGACGACCGGCAGCGTCAAGCTGATCGACTTCGGCATCGCTACCAACCTGGCCCATGAGACAGCCCAGGTCTCGAGCCCCGAGGCGCTCGAGGGCACGCTGATGTACATGTCGCCCGAGCAGAGCGGGCGGGTCAACCGGATCGTCGACCAGCGCACCGACCTCTACTCGCTCGGCGTCACGCTCTACGAGATGCTGACGGGCGCGGTCCCGTTCAACGCCAACGACGCGATGGAGCTGGTCCACAGCCACATCGCCCGCACGCCGGTGCCGCCGTGGGTGCGCACGCCGACGGTCCCCCGCGCGGTCTCCGACATCGTCATGAAGCTGCTGGCCAAGGGGCCGGAGGACCGCTACCAGCACGCGCTCGGGCTGTCGGCCGACCTCGCCCGCTGCCTGGCGGCGCTCGACGAGACCGGCGAGATCGAGGCGTTCGAGCTCGGCCAGCGCGACCGCGCCGACGTGCTGCGCATCCCGCAGAAGCTGTACGGCCGCGAGGCCGACATCCGCGCCCTGACCGAGGCGTTCGGGCGGGTCCAGGACGGCCGCCCCGAGCTGGTGCTGGTCGGCGGCGGCGCGGGCGTCGGCAAGTCGATGCTGGCCCACGAGGTCCACCGCGTGATCGCCCGCGGCGGCGGCCGCTTCGTCACCGGCAAGTTCGACCTGGTCCAGCGCAACATCCCGTTCAGCGCCCTGGCGGCGGCCCTGTCCGACCTGCTGCGCCAGCTGCTGACCGAGTCGTCGCGCACGCTGGCGGAGTGGCGCACGCGCATCCAGCTGGCCGTCGGCAGCAGCGGCCAGCTGGTCGTCGACCTCGTGCCCGAGCTCGAGCGGATCCTCGGCAAGCAGCCGCCGCTGCCGCCGCTGCGCCCGACCGAGTCGCAGAACCGCTTCGGCCTGGTGATGCAGAACTTCGTGCGCGCCCTGTGCCCGCGCACGTCGCCGCTGGTGATCTTCCTCGACGACCTGCAGTGGGCCGACGCCGGCTCTCTGTCGCTGCTGCGGCTCATCCTCACCGATCCCGACGGCGGCCACCTGCTGCTGGTCGGGGCCTATCGCGACGGCGAGGTGGACCTCGCCCACCCGCTGCGCGCGACGGTCACCCAGCTGCGCAAGGACGGCGTGGCCCTCACCGAGCTCGCGCTCGGCCCGCTCGACCGCGCCAGCGTGCGCGCGCTGCTGGCCGAGACGCTGCTCCGCGAGCGCCCCGGGTCGCCGCCGCCGCGCGAAGAGGTCGAGCGGCTCGAGAGCCTCGCCACGCTGGTGTTCGACAAGACCCACGGCAACCCGTTCTTCCTGACGCAGTTCCTGACGATGCTGCATCGGAACGGGCAGATCCGCTTCGACGCGACCACCGGCGGGTGGGCGTGGGACACGGCCGCGGTGGCCGCGGCCCCGATCACCGAGAACGTGGCCGAGCTGATGTCGGAGCGGCTGCGCGAGTTCCCGGGCGACACCCAGCGCCTGCTCGCCGTCGCCGCCTGCGTCGGCCACGAGTTCGACGTCGTGACCCTGGCGCGGATCGCCGAGCGCAGCACCGGCCGCGTCGCCGCCACGCTGTGGCCGGCGCTGCAGGCCGGCCTGGTCGTGCCGCTCGACTCCAACTACCGCCTGCTCGAGGCGATCGACGACGGCGCGCCCGAGGCGAATGAGACAGTGGAGCTGGTGGTCGCCTGCCGGTTCCTCCACGACCGCGTGCAGCAGGCCGCGCTGTCGCTCAGCACGCCCGAGGCGCTGCACGAGGTCCACCTGCGGATCGGTCGCAGCCTGCAGGCCGCCCACGTCGGCGAGCTCCGCGGCGACGCGCTGTTCGACGTGGTCCGCCACCTCAACGCCGGCGCGCCGCGCCTCGACGACCCCGGCGAGCGCCTGCATTTGGCCCGCGCCAACCTCGAGGCCGCGCGCGCGGCCAAGCGCGCCACCGCCTACGCCGCCGGCGCCGCGTTCGCCTCGGCCGGCATCGCGGTGCTGCCGACGGACGCGTGGGACTCGCAGTACGCGCTGACGCTCGCGCTGCACCGCGAGCAGGCCGAGTGCGACTACATGTGCGGCCGCGTCGACCGGGCCGACGCCAAGCTCGCGGACCTGATCGGTCGCGCCCGCTCGCCGGTCGAGCAGGCCGACCTGTTCGCCCTGCGGGTGATGCTGCTGTCGTCGCAGGGCCGCTTCGCCGAGGGCCTGGCGGCCAGCCGCGTCGGTCTACAGCAGTTCGGCGAGCTGCTGCCGGAGACGCCCGAGGCGACGATGGCGACCTTCGGCGCGGTCTACGGCGAGATCGAGGCGACGCTGGCCGGCCGCACGGTCGAGTCGCTGGCCGACGCGCCGGCGATGCGCGACCCGGCCCACAGCGCGGTGCTCCGCCTGCTCAACGAGGCGTTCGGCGCCGGCTTCGTGGTCGACGCCCGCCTCGGCTCGGTCGTCATCCTCAAGCACGTCCTGCTGTCGCTCACCCGCGGCCCGGGCGAGCTGTCGGCCTTCGGCTACGCGACCTTCGGCTACCTGCTGGTCGGCCCGCTCGGCCGCCCCGCCGACGCGCTGCGCTACGGCCGGCTGGCGCTGCAATTGCTAGAGCGCTTCACGTCGACCGAGGTCGCCAGCCGCGTGCACTTCATGGTCGGCTTCTACACCGGCCACACCCGCCCGCTGCGCGACAGCCTGCACCACCTCCACCAGGCCCGCGTGCTCGGGCTCGAGACGGGCGACTTCATGTACGCCTCGCAAGGGGCGGTGTTCCACGCGCTGGCCAACCTGCGCCGCGGCGAGGACCTGTCGGCGGTCCGCGAGGAGATCGATCAAGGCCTGGCGCTGATGGTCCGCACGCGCGACGCGATGTCGACCGCGCAGCTGGTGCTGCTCGGCAACGTGGTCGACGCGCTGCAGCACGAGCAGTGGTTCCACGGGCCGCTGGTCGGCGACAACGAGGGCGAGACCGAGTGGCTGCGCGGGGTCGACGCGAGCGGGCTCGTGATCGTCCGCTTCCTCCATCACGTCAGCAAGCTGATGACGGCGACGCTGTTCGAGGCGTACCCGGAGGCGCTGGCGCTGGCCGCCGCGGCCCAGCCGTTCATGGCGGTCGCCGTCGGCGGGCCGCACACCGCCGACCTGCCGTTTTACGCCGCGCTGGCGCTGGCGGCCAGCCACGCGACCGCGGCCGACGAGGCCGAGCGCGCGGCGCTGATGGCCCAGCTGCTGGCGCACCGGGCGACCACGGCCCAGTGGGCGCTGCTGTGCCCCGAGAACGAGCAGCACCGCCTGCACATCCTCGACGCCGAGATCGCCCGCATCCGCGGCCAGGACCTGGTCGCGCTCGACGAGTACGACCGCGCGATCGAGTGGGCCCGCCGCAGCCAGTTCATCCACCACGAGGCGATCGCCAACGAGCTGTGCGGCCGCTTCCACCAGGCCCGCGGCCGGGCCCAGATCGCCCGCGTGTACCTCGGCCAGGCCCGCTACGGCTACGAGCGCTGGGGCGCGCTGGCGAAGGTGCGCGCGCTCGACGTCAAGTACCCGCACCTGGCCGCCCGCGCCGAGAGCGTCGGCACGACGATCACCGCCAGCAGCAACCGCGCGCTCATCACCAGCTCGCTGTCGACCACCGGCAACCAGGGCCTGGACCTCACCAGCGTGATCAAGGCCGCGCAGGCGCTGACGGCCGAGATCGCGGTCGAGCCGCTGCTCGAGAAGATCATCCAGATCATGATCGAGAACGCCGGGGCCCGCCGCGGCGTGCTGCTGCTCGAGCGCGAGGGCCAGCTGAGCGTGGTCGCCGAGTCGTCGGTCGACACCGGGTCATACACGCTGAAGCAGCCGCTGCCGCTGGCCGAGGCGGCGTCGGTGCCGGTGTCGATCGTCAACTACGTGGTCCACACCACCGACAGCGTGGTGCTCGAGGACGCCGCCCGCGCCGGGCCGTTCACCACCGACACGTACGTGGCCCGCAGCGGGATGCGCTCGGTGCTGTGCACGCCGCTGGTCCACCAGACCAAGCTGACCGGGGTGCTGTACCTCGAGAACGAGCTGATCCCGTCGGTGTTCCCCGAGGCCCGGCTGCACACGCTCAAGCTGATCGCGTCGCAGGCGGCGATCTCGATCGAGAACGCCAACCTGTACGCGAACATGGAGCGGCTGGTGCAGAAGCGCACCGACGAGCTGCACCGCGTCAATCAATCGCTGACGGCCAGCAACGCCGAGCTCGACGCGTTCGCCCGCACGGTCGCCCACGACCTCAAGAACCCGCTCGGGGCGATGGTCGGCTACTCGGAGTACCTGCTCGAGCACATCGACGAGGTCGACTCCGACGAGGTCGAACGCGTGGTCGAGAACATCCGCCGGGCGTCGCACACGGCCACCAACATCATCGACGAGCTGCTGCTGCTGGCCGGAGTGCGCAAGCAGCAGATCCAGACCAGCCGCCTCGACATGGCGGCGATCATGCGCCAGGTCGAGCAGCGCATGGACTACATGCTGCGCGAGTACGGCGGCGAGATCGCGGCGCCCCAGGCGTGGCCGTCGGCGCTCGGCTACGCGCCGTGGATCGAAGAGGCGTGGACGAACTACATCAGCAACGGGCTGAAGTACGGCGGGTCGCCGCCGCGGCTGCAGCTCGGCGCCGACGCGATCGAGGGCAAGGTCCGCTTCTGGGTCCGCGACAACGGGCCAGGCATCGACCAGGAGGCGCAAGCGAAGCTGTTCGCGGAGTTCTCCCGGCTCGATACGGTGCGCGCGGAAGGCCACGGGTTGGGGCTGTCGATCGTGCGCCGCATCATCGAGCGCCTGGGCGGCAGCGTGGGGGTCGAGAGCGAACTCGGCGGCGGCAGCCTGTTCTTCTTCACGCTGCCAGCTGCGTGAGGCGGGCTCTCGCTGCGCGGGCGGGCTCGCTTGCTGCGGCGGGCGGCATCGGGCTCTCGGTGCGGCGGGCTCTTGCTGCGCGGGTGGTTCAGGATGCCCGGCAGGCTCGGGGCCTTGCTGCGCGGGCGGGCCCGAGCTCTTGCTTCGCGGGCGGGCTCGAGCTCTTGCTTCGCGGGGGGCTCGAGCTCTTGCTTCGCGAATTGCCGACCGCGCCTCGCGGGGGGTTCGGGGAAGGGCCGGCCGCGAGTTAACCGGCAGATGGATGCTCGTTCCTCGCACCCATCCCGCCTCTAATTCGCGGCCGGCCCTTCCCCGAACCCCTTGCACGGCTGCAGCCGTGAGAGGCCGACTCGCCGTCGTCGGCTCCGCTGCGGGATTGTGTTCGCGGAGATCGTGGGGCGCCTGTTCGACGGCCAGGACTGGCCGCCGAACAGACGCTTTCTCGCGTCAATAACGGCGTGTCTCCCCGCGCGGCGAGGTCTGCCGCGTCCGCGGCGCTCCTCTTCGTGTCGCGAGGCCTCCGCGTGCCCGGCGACTCTCACCGCGCAACGACGGGTCTCGCGTGCAGGCGACTCTCTTCACGCGACGATGTCTCTCGCGTTGCACGACGACTCTCTTCGCGCGACGAGGCTTCCCGTGCACGTTGACTCTCGGCGCGCGACTTCCCGTGCGTGCACGACGACCCTCTTCGCGCGACGAGGCCTCCCGTGCACGATGACTCTCGGCGCGTGACGACTTCCCGTGCGTGCACGACGACCCTCTTCGCGCGACGACATCTCTCGCGCACGACGACTCTCTTCGCGCGCCGATGCCTCCCGCGTGCACCGCAATTCTCTTCGCGCGACGACGGCTCCTGCGTGCCCCATGACTCCCTTCGCGCGCCGATGCCTCCCGCGTGTACGGCAACTCTCTTCGCGGGACGACGGCTCCTGCGTGCCCCGTGACTCTCTTCGCGCGCCGATGCCTCCCGCGTGTACGGCAACTCTCTTCGCGGGACGACGGCTCCTGCGTGCCCCGTGACTCTCTTCGCGCGACGACGTCTTCCGCGCGCGACGACGACTCGCGCCTCACGGCTCTCATGCATGGCCGCAGGGCTTCAGAGCCGCTCAGCCGCTGTCATGAGCGCATGGGCCCGCCGGAGCGCGTGCGAGCCGTCAGCGGGCGCGTACGCCGTAGAGGAAGCGGGCGTAGCCGATCTCGGCGGCGTTCTTCATCAGCTCGACGTTGGCCCACGCGAGCACGTCGGCGAATGGGCGGTCCGGGAACGGCCAGCGGGTGCGCTGCGGGGAGCGCAGGTCGTCGTCGTCGAGCGCCTCGACGGCGGCGCGCCAGCTCGACTGGAGGCGGCCGAGCCGTTCGCGCACGCTCTCGGCGTCGCCGGGCCAGGCGACGTCCTCGCGCATCAGCGTGGCGGCGCCGAAGGAGTGGTCGAGCGCCATCGACCACCAGAAGCCGATGTGCCAGGTCAGCCAGGCGATGCTCGGCGGGCCGATGTCGTAACCCTCGTGCTCGGGCCAGTCGGCGCGCCAGCGGCCATCGACCGCGCGGTGGACGTGCAACCCGACGTGCGCCGGTCGCCACAGGCACTCCTCCGTGGTGAGGCCGTCGAGGTGATACTGGGCCAGCATCCACGCGGTGTCGAGCTGCCGCAGCAGGATGTCGCGGGCTTCGGTGGGCATCGCCGGAGATCTTCGAGAAGAGCGCCGCAGAAATCAAGCCGGCGCACCGGCGACGCCAAAAGACGGCACATCCCTCCTGTGCGCGAGGCCTGCCCTGCCGGCCCTCGATTCATGAATCCGATGGCCGCAGGCAGGCCCGTGCAGGGCTCGCGGATGAGATGTCCCGAGAGACAGATCGTGATTCAAGCCCGAGCACACCGTCGCGGCCCGACGCAGCGGTCCTCGACCGACACGACCGTGCCGCTGATCTCGCGGGCCTCAGCAGCGCCCTCTCACCCACGCGGCCGTCTCGCGGTCTCGGCCCGCCCGCCCGCGTGACAGCCCCACTGGCTCGCTGGCCTCGACAGCGCTCCTCTGACGACACGGCGTCGCGCCCGTCCTCGCGGTCCTCGGCCGCGCCGGCGCGGCGAGCCTCAGCCCAGCTCCACGTAGTTGCCGGGCACGGCGGGTGGCAGCATGGCGCCGTCGCGTAGCATCGAGAACAGCAGCTCCATGGTGTTCGCGCCGTGCGACTCGACGACGCGGCGGCCGTATGTGCCCGTGCCGATGTAGTAGCGCCGATCGGGCGAGACGATCGCGTCGAGGACCATGCGTCCTTCGTCATCGCGCAGCTCGACTTGCTCCCACCCGAGCGCCGTGCAGACCCGCTCGCCCCAGGCCGCCCCGACCACGCGGTGAAACCTGCGCTGCGCGAACTCGCCAGCGATGAACCGATCGACCCGCGCCGCGAGCTCGCGGATCGCCGCGACCGGATCGGCAGGCGGTAACGCGTCGAACGCCCGCCAATCGAGCTCCTCGATCGCAGCCGGCACGCGCGCACGGGACCGCTCGCGCAACCTCCCGCCCGGCACGACCCGCTCCCACCCGCCCTCCGACGACCACGTCGCCTGCGCCACCCTGGTCGAGCGCCCCGCGACCTTCTTCGCCGCCTGCGCCGTGCTTCTCGCGGCCTTCTTCGTCCCCGAGCGGTTCGTCGTCCTCCCCGCGGCGTTCTTCACCGACGACTTCCTCGTCGTGCTTCCCGCGGCCTCCTTCGCCGACGACTTCTGCGCCGTACTCTCCGCAACTTTTTTCGCCGACGACTTCTGCGCCGTACTCTCCGCGCCCTTCTTCGCCGGCGAGCTCTTCGTCGTGCTTACCGCAGTCTTCTTCGCCGCCGCCGTCTTCGCCGTACTTCCCGCGGTCTCCTGCGACGACGCCTTCTTCGTCGTACTTCCCGCGGTCTTCTTCGTCGACGACTTCTTCGTCGTCCTCCCCGCGGCCCCCTTCGCCGCCCCCTTCTTCGTCGTCCTCCCCGCGGCCCTCTTCGCCGCCGACGTCTTCGTCGCGCCCCCCGCGGCCTTCTTCGCCGCCGACGTCTTCGTCACGCGCCCCGCGGCCTTCTTCGCAGCCGTCGTCTTCGTCGCGGCGCTTCCCGCGGCCTTCTTCGCAGCCGACGACCTCTTCGCCGTGCGTCCTGTCTTCTTGTGTGCCGACGACTTCTTCGCCGCGCTTCCCACGGCCTTCTTCTCCGACGACCGCTTCGCCGCACTCCCCGCCCCAACTGTCTGCGGCGACCCCCCCGCGGCCTTCTCCGTGCCGGTCTCGCGCTCCGCCGAATGTCGCCTCGCTGCCCTCTTCGCACCAGCCGCGGGCTTCTTCTGCGTCGCCGTCGTCTTCACGCCTGCTCCACTCCTCGTCGTCGTCTTCAAATCGTCTCGCGCCCCGTCGTCTTCTTCATCGCTGATTTCCTCGCCGTTGTCTCGCACCCTGGTTCGCGCCAGCAGTCGCGCTTCCGCAGTGAACCTCGCACACCTCCGCCCCGGACGCTCCGCTGAGCGCACGCGGGTCGGCGGCGGTCGACTCGCCGCAGTCGAGCATCAAGCGACCTGGATCTCCACAGACTGCCCGCCGACCGAGTGAGGGCACAGCTCTCGACCGCGCGACACTTGCCGCAAGAACCATCCGGCCTGGACGTCTCGCATCGCTATCTGTCTTCAAAGACAGCTCACGCCGACCTACGCAACCCAGCACGCGGCACGAAGAACCAACTCGGTTCATGCCCCCAGGCACACCGGGCCTGAGCGATGCACCCGCTCGATCTGGCCTGGCTTCGAGAAGCCATCACGAGCACGAGGGGTCTGCAGAACTGATCTGTCCTTTCGAACAGCCCTATCCCGAACGGTCTCCGCCCGGCGAAGCGCGGGGCTCGCGACGATCCTCGCAGGCGGGCACGGAGCGGCGGAGTGGGACGCAGGTGGGACGGAGCCTGTTTCACCGCGCGCAGGCGCCAACGCTCGCCGTTCACGCCCTGGCCTGCGCGCTGGCCGATCTGCCTTCAAGGACAGATGGCGCCGAGCACGTGAGGGCGCCCGCCGTCGCGAGGGACCCACTCCGCCGCTCCGTGCCCGCCGTCACCCGGTTCTCCGCGCCCCGCGCCCCCGCACACGCCCCGTTCCTCGCCCCTCGCCAAACTCGCCCCGCGCCCCCGTACACGCCCCGTTCCTCGACCCTCGCCAAACGCGCCCACGCCCCCGCACACGCCCCGTTCCCCGCCCCTCGCCAAACTCGCCCGCGCCCCCGCTCCTCGACCCGCCGATCTCTCGAACACGCTCCATCACTCGACCGAGCCCCCGCACACGCTCCGGCCCTCGACCGAGCCGAGACCGAGACCGAGACCGACCCCCGACCTCTCATGCGCGCGACTCCAGCTCTCCGGAGCCGCGCGCGCAGCCTCACCGTCGCAGATGCCGGTCGATCAGCCGCGCCAGCGTCTCCACCCACGGCTCGTCCATCATCGTGAAGTGGTCGCCTGGAGTTCGGTACAGCGAGAACGGCCCTTCCACCAGGTCCAGCCAGTACATCCCTGCGTGTGTGTCGCGGGTGTCGCGTTGTTCGTTCGCTGCGAAGTACACCACCTCGGCCGCGATCGGCTGCGGCTTGTAGCGTTGCTCGGCCAGGCACGTCGCCAGCACGATCTGTCGCAGCGCTGCGTCCGTCTCGAGCGCCGCCACGAAGCTCTGGTACGACGGTGACTCGCACGAAGCGAACGCCTCGTGGCTGCGGAGGAAATCCTCGATCGTCAGGATCACGTCCTCGTACACTGCCGGCATCGACGGCGCATCCAGGATCAGCAGGCGCACCGTGTGGCCGCGGCTTTCCAGCTGGCGGGCCACCTCGTACGCCGTGATCCCGCCTGCCGAGTGCCCGCCCACGATGAACGGCCCCTCTGGTTGTTCGCGCAGGATCTCCGCCACATAGCGCTCGGCCATCGCGGGCACCTCGTCGAGCACTGGCTCGCCCGCGTCCGTGCCTGACGCTCGCACCCCGAAGATCGCCGCCCCGCCCGCATCCAGGTGGCGGCTCAGCGGCAGGTACGTGTACACCGTCCCCCCGATCGGCTGGACCAGGAAGATCGGCCGCGTCCCTGGCTTGCCTGGCCGCAGCGGCACCAGCAGCGAGCGCTCGCCCTCCTCTGCTCCCCCGCCGATCAGGCTGCGCAGCGCCGCCACGAACTCGGCGAAGTTCGGGTGCTCGAGCAGCGCGTGGACTGGCGTCGTCACCCCGAAGCGTTCGCGGACGCGGGCCCGGATCTTCACAGCCGTCAGCGACGTCCCGCCGAGGTCGAAGAAGTTGTCCGAATCGTGCACCCGCGTCACTCCCAGCGCCTCGCGCCAGATCTCCGCCACGATCGCCGCCAGCCCGTCGCGCGGCGCCTCCTCCCGCGCCTCGCTCGAGTTCGCCGCCGGCTCTGGCGTCGGGGCTGCAAGCACCAGCGTCGGCCCGGCCGGTCGCACCTCGATCGCGTGGCGCGTGCGCGCGAACGGGTACGTCGGCAGCGGCAGCTTGCGCCGCGGCTCCTCCCCCGCGAACGCTTGCCAGTCGATCGGCGCCCCTGCGCACCACAGCTGCCCGAGCGCCAGCAGCAGCGCCTCGAGCTCGCTGCGACCCGCGCGCGGGTGGGCCATCGCCGCCACCACCAGCCGGTCCGGCCCCGCATCCGGGTGATTGCGGATGAAGCTCGCCAGGTGCCCGCCCGGGCCCACCTCGAGGCACACCGTATCCGGGTCCGCGTGCAGCGTCGCCGTCCCGTCGGCGAAGCGGACCGTCTGGCGCAGGTGGCGGCCCCAGTAGCCCGGGTCGCACAGCTCCGCCCCGATCCACTCCCCCGTCATCCCCGACACCATCCGGATCTGCGGCGGCGAGAACTCCACCGCGCGCGCCCGCTCCACCAGTCGTTCGACCAGCGGCTCCATCAGCGCCGAGTGCGACGCCGTGGCGATCGGCAGTCGGCGGGCCTCGATGCCTGCCTCCACCAGCGCCGCCAGGAACGGCTCCATCGCCGTCATCGCCCCTGCCACCACGCACGACTCCGGCCCGTTGATGGCCGCCAGCGACAGCCCAGGCACCAGCCGCGCCGCCGCGGCCGCCGGCGCCAGCGGCACCGCCACCATCGCCGCCGGCGGGGCCGCGTCGCACAGCGCCCCGCGGATCGCCACCAGCGCCACCGCGTCGGCCAGCGAGAACACCCCCGCCACCGCCGCCGCCACGTACTCCCCGAGGCTGTGGCCGAACAGCGCCGCCGGGCGCACGCCCCAGTCGATCAGCACCTGCGCCAGCGCGTACTCGACCGCGAAGATCGTCGCCATGTTGCGCGACGGCGCCAGCAGCCGCTGCTTCGCCGCCTCGTACCCGCCCGGCGGCGGATACATCGCCGTCCGGATGTCCTCCCCCAGCTCGGCCACGAACAGCTCCGCGCACGCGTCGAGGGCCGCGCGGAACACCGGCAGCTCCGCGTACAGCTCGCGGCCCATGTCGACGTGCTGACTACCGCCGCCGGGGAACACGAACACCACCTGCGGCGCGCGGGCGCGCACCTGCCCGCGGACCATCTGGCCCGGGCTGCGGCCGGCCAGGGCCGCCTGCGCCCCGGCCCCTTCGCGGCAGACCACCACCGCGCGCGCCGGCGCCAGCGCCGTCCGCTGCTGCAGCGTGTACGCCACGTCGGCCAGCGGCAGCGTCGGCCGCTCGCCCAGGTGCGCCGCCAGCAGCTCCGCGCGCGAGCCCAGGGCGGCGCTCGTGCGCGCCGACAGGGGCAACATCTGCCACGCCCGGCCCGGCCCGCCCGGCCCCGGGTTCGGCGCCGCCTCGAGCACCACGTGCGCATTCGTCCCGCCCACCCCGAACGCGCTCACCCCCGCGCGCCGCGGCCCTGCCTGCTCCGGCCACGCCACCGCCGTCGCCGGCACGAAGAACGGGCTCTCTGCCAGCCGCAGCTCCGGGCTCGGCGCCGTGAAGTGCAGCGTCCCCGGGATCTGGCCGCGCTCCAGCGCCAGCGTCGCCTTGATCAGCCCCGTCACCCCCGCCGCCGCGCTGAGGTGGCCCAGGTTGCTCTTGATCGATCCCAGCGCGCACCCGCCGATCCGCGCCTCCGCGGCCGCGAACACCCGCGTCAGCGCCGCGACCTCGATCGGGTCGCCCAGCCGCGTCGCCGTCCCGTGGGCCTCGACCAGCCCCACGCTCGCCGGCGACACCTCGGCCGCCGCGTAGGCCCGGCGCAGCACGTCGACCTGGCCCTGCAGCCCTGGCGCCGTGTAGCCGACCTTGTCCGCCCCGTCGTTGCCGATCGCCGAGCCGCGGATCACCGCCCGGATCGCGTCGCCGTCGCGCAACGCGTCGCCCAGGCGCTTCAGCACCACCACCCCGACCCCGCTGGCCGCCACCGTGCCCGCGGCCGCGGCGTCGAACGGCCGGCAGTGCCCGTCGGGCGACAGGATCGATCCATCCTCGTGGACGTGGCCCAGCACCGTCGCCGGCGCCACCGCGGCCCCGCCGGCCAGGGCCACGTCGCACTCGCCCGCGCGCAGGCTCTGGCTGGCCAGGTGGACCGCCACCAGCGACGTCGAGCACGCCGACAGCACCGTCACCGCCGGCCCGCGCAGCCCCAGCTTGTAGGCCACGCGCGACGTCAGGTTGTCGGGGATGTTGGCCACCCCGCGCTGGAACTCGTCGATCCCGCCCGCGCCGCCGCCGAGCGCCAGCCAGTGGCGCGGCGCGTCGCAGCCGCCGAACACCCCCACGCGGTCCGACCCGCGCGACGGATCGCAGGCCGCGTCCTCGAGCGCCGCGAACGCGGCCTCGAGGAACACCCGCTGCTGCGGATCCATCAGCCGCGCCTCCTGCGGGCTGTAGCCGAAGAACCCCGCGTCGAAGCAGAACGCGTCGCTCATCACCCCGAACGCCGGCACGAAGCCCGGCACCCGTTCGACGCCCGCCGCCGCCAGCGCCTCGTCATCGGAGAAATGAATGCCCTCGACCCCGGCGAGCAGGTTGTGCCACAGCGCCTCGACGTCGTCGGCCCCGGGGAAGCGCCCCGCCATGCCGACGATCGCGATCGCTTCGACACTCGCCTGCGGACGGATCGCGATCGCAGCGCTCGCCACCTCCGGCACCGCCCCCGCCAGCCGCCCTGCCAGGCTGCGGATCGTCGGGTGCTGGAACAGCTCGACCATGTCGAGCCGGCGCCCGAACTTCGCCTCGATCGCCGTGCGCACCCGCGCCAGCAGCAGCGAGTGCCCGCCGAGCTCGAAGAACGCCTCGTCGATCCCGACCTCCGCCAGCCCCAGCGCCTCGCGCCAGATCTCCGCCAGCCCCCGCTCCACCTGCGAGCGCGGCAGCGCGATCGTCCGCGCCTCTGCTCGCGGGCTGCGGTCCGCCAGCGCCTGCACGTCGACCTTGCCGTTCGGCAGCGTCGGCAGCGAAGCCACCGGCACCACCGCCGACGGCACCATGTGCCCCGGCAGCCGCGCCCGCGCGAACTCTCGCACCGCCCCTGCCAGCTCCGCTTCGGGCTCGCGCGGCACCACGTACGCCACCAGCTCCTGGCGGACCACCACCACCGCCGCGTCGCTCACCTCCGGGTGGGCGCGGACCACCGCCTCGACCTCGCCGAGCTCGATGCGGAACCCGCGGAGCTTCACCTGGCGATCGAGGCGCCCCGCGAACTCGAGCTGCCCGTCGGCCCGCCAGCGCACGCGGTCGCCGGTGCGGTACAGCCGGGCCCCTGGCGCCGCCGAGAACGGGTCCGGCACGAAGCGCTCGGCCGTCAGCCCTGGCCGCCCCAGGTACCCGCGCGCCACCCCGGCGCCGCCGACGTGGAGCTCGCCGAACACCCCGATCGGCGCCGGCTCGCCCGCCGGGTCGAGCACGTACACCTGCACGCCCGCCAGCGGCCCCCCGATCGGCGGCGGGCCCTCGCCCGGCTCGCACGCCGCCGCCGTCGCGCACACCGTCGTCTCGGTCGGCCCGTAGGCGTTGACGAACCGGCGCCCGCGGCCCCAGCGGCGCACCAGCTCGGCGCTGCAGGCCTCGCCCGCCGCCACCACGTGCACCAGGTCCGGCAGCGGCTCGTCGCCCATCGCCGCCAGCAGCGACGGCGGCAGCACGCACATCGACACCCGTTGCTCGCGCAGCAGCGCCGCGAACTCCGGCCCTGGCACCGGCAGCCCTGGCGGCACCAGGCACAGCGTCGCCCCCGCGCCCCACGCCAGCAGCAGCTCGAACACGAACGCGTCGAAGCTCAGCGCCGAGAACTGCAGCACCACGCTGCCGTCCGTCAGCCCGAACAGCCCCCGCTGCGCCCGCGCCAGGTTGATCGCGCTGCGGTGCTCGATCACCACCCCCTTCGGCCGGCCCGTCGAGCCCGACGTGTAGATCACATAGGCCGCGCGCCCCGGATCGTCGCTCACCGTCACGTCCGTCGCCTCGGCCGCGATCGCCTCGTGATCGGCGTCGAGCCGGATCACCTGGCGCCCCGCGAACCGCTCCGCCAGGCGCGCCTGCGTCAGCACCACCTGCGCCCCGCTGTCGGCCAGCATGAACTGCAGCCGCTCCGCCGGGTACGCCGGGTCGAGCGGCAAAAACGCCGCCCCGGCCTTGAGCACCGCCACCACCGCGATCACCAGCTCGAGCGAGCGCTCGACGCTGATCGCCACCAGCGACTCCGCTCCCACGCCGCGGGCCGCCAGGTGGCGCGCCAGCAGCTCCGCGCGCCGCTCGAGCTCCCCGTACGTCAGCCGCGCCGCCCCGAGCATCACCGCCACTCGCAGCGGATCGCTGGCGGCCGCCTCGGCCACCAGCGCGTGCATCATCGCCGCCCCGCCCTGCGCCAGCGCCGGCGTCGCATTCCAGCGCGTCACCACCTCGGCCCGCTCCTCCGGCCCGAGCAGCGGCGCCTGCGACACCCGCCCTTGCGGCCGCGCGATCGCCCCGCGCAGCAGCGCCAGCAGGTGCTCGCCCATGCGCTCGATCGTCGCCCGCTCGAACAGGTCCGCGCTGTACTCGAGCAGCGCCGACAGCTCGCCGTCCTCGTCGCGCACGTAAAGCGTCAGGTCGAACACCGCCCGCGGCACGTCCGCCTCGACGCTCTCGACCTCCAGCCCCGCCAGCCGCAGCTCGCGGGCCCCCGGGGGCTGCGGCGCGAAGCCGACCTGCACGATCGGGTTGTGGCTCAGCGTCCGCTCGGGCCGCAGCTCCTGGACGATGCGGTCGAACGGCACCGCGTCGTGATCGTAGGCCGCCAGCGTCGTCTTGCGCACCTGCGTCAGCAGCTCGGCGAAGCTCGGGTCGCTGGCCAGGTCGACGCGGATCGGCAGCGTATTGACGAAGAACCCGACCAGCCCCTCGAGCTCGACCCGATCGCGGGCCGCCGTCGGCACCCCGAGCACGATCGTCGATTCACCGGCGTAGCGGTGCAGCAGCGCCGCGAACCCGGCCAGCAGCACCAGCGTCGGCGACAGCCCCGCCGGCGCGCCCAGGCGGCGCAGCCCCGCGCTGACCTCGGCCCCCGGCCGCAGCGCGACCGCCCCGCCGCGGAAGCTCTGCACGCTCGGCCGCGGCCGGTCGGTCGGCAGCGACAACAGCCGTGGCGCCCCCGCCAGCGCCTCGCGCCACCACGCGATCGACCGCTCCAGCCCCTGCTGCAGGCGCCCGCGCTCCCACGCCGCGTAGTCGGCGAACTGCAGCCCCAGCGGCACCAGCCCGGCCGCCATCCCCCGGCGCTCCGCCTCGTAAAGGGCCGCCAGCTCGTCGAGCAGCAGCCGCATCGACCACCCGTCGACGACGATGTGGTGCAGGTCGAGCAGCAGGAAATGCTCATCGTCGGCGAGCTGGATCAGGCACCCGCGGAACAGCGGGCCGCGCGACAGATCGAACGGCCGCCGCACCTCGCTCGCGAGCCGGCGCTCGAGCTCGAGCGCGCGCAGCTCGGCCGGCAGGCTGCGCAGGTCGAAGCGGCGCAGCGGCACCGCCACGCGCTCGCCGATCACCTGCCGCGCCTGGCCTGCGACCTCGACGAAGGTCGTGCGCAGCGACTCGTGGCGCTCGACCAGCGCATCGAGCCCGCGCTGCAGCGCCGCCGCGTCGAGCGACCCGCGCAGGCGGAACCCGTGCGGGCAGTTGTAGGCCGTGCTGTCCGGCGCCAGGCGGTCGAGGAAGAACAGCCGCTCCTGCGCCAGCGACAGCGGCAGCGGCCCGTCCCGCCGCGCCGGCGCGATCGGGCTCGGCTCGCTCGCCGGCGCCCGTCGGGCCCGCACCAGCCCCGCCAGCGCCGCCACCGTCGGCCCCGCGTAGAGCTGCGCCAGTGACAGCTCGACCGCGAACGTCCGCCGCACCCGCGCCAGCACCTGCGTCGCCAGCAGCGAGTGTCCGCCGAGCGCGAAGAAATCGTCGTGCGCCCCGACCCGCTCGACCTTCAACACGTCCTGCCAGATCGCCGCCAGCGACACCTCGAGCTCCGAGCGCGGCGGCACCGACGTGCTCGCCGTCGCGTCGTCCTCCGGCCGCGGCAGCGCCCGCTTGTCGATCTTCCCGTTGGGCGTCAGCGGCATCGCCGGCAGCCCGACGAACGCCGTCGGGATCATCGCCTCCGTCAGCGACCGGCGCAGGAACACCCGCAGCTCGGCCGCCACGTCGCAGGCCGCCTCGCCGTGGCTGGCCACGAAGTAGGCCACCAGCCGGCGCTCGCCCGGCGTGTCCTCGCGGGCGACCACCACCGCCTCCTGCACCCGCGGGTGGCGGGAGATCGCCGACAGCACCTCGCCGAGCTCGACCCGGACCCCGCGGATCTTCACCTGGTCGTCGCGCCGGCCCAGGTAATCGATGGTGCCGTCGGGCCGCTGGCGGGTGATGTCGCCGGTGCGATAAAGGCGGGCGCCGGGCTCGCTGGCGAACGGGTCGGGCACGAACCGCTCGGCCGTCAGGTCGGGCCGGCCCCAGTAGCCGCGGGCCAGGCCCTCGCCGCCGAGGTACAGCTCGCCGGGCACGCCGACCGGGCACGGGTTCATGTGCGGGTCGAGCACGAACACCCGCGTATTGGCGATCGGCCGCCCGATCGGCGGGTGCGGCACCCACTGCGAGCGCGCTTCGGGCAGCGCGTACGCGGTCACCACGTGCGTCTCCGCCGGCCCGTAGTGGTTGTGCAGCGTGCACCGCGGCAGCCGCTCGAACAGCGCGATCACGGGCGCGGTCAGGTGCATCTGCTCGCCCGACGTCGTCACCTCTCGCAGGCTGCGCAGCACCTCGGGCCGGTCGGCGAACTCCTCCGCCAGCTGCTGCAGCACCACCACCGGCAGGATGACCTTCTCGAGCGCCTCGGCCTCGATCGTCGCCCCGAGCCGGGCCACGTCGTGGCGGACCGCCTCGTCGATCATGTGGACCGCGCCGCCGGTGCGCCACGCCGTGAACAGCTCGTAGAAGCACAGATCGAAGCCCAGCGCCGCGAACTGCAGCGTGCGCGCCCCGCCGAGCAGCGCCTCCGCGTGCCACTCGATCAGATTGACCAGCGCCGCGTGCGGCATGCCGATCCCCTTCGGCCGGCCCGTCGAGCCCGACGTGTAGATCACGTAGGCCAGGTCGCCCGGGTCGGTGCGCGGCAGCGGCACCGGGCTGGCCTCGACCGCCACCTCGACCAGCACCGGCTGGGCCTGGCTCGGCGGCAGCGTGGCCGCCAGGTCGGCGCGCGTCACCATCGCCACCGCCCCGCTGTCGGCCACGATCCACGCCAGCCGCTCCGGCGGGTAGGCCGGGTCGAGCGGCACGTAGGTCCCGCCCGCCAGCAAGATCGCCAGCACCCCGACCGCCAGCTCGAGCGAGCGGTCGAGGAACAGCCCCACCGGCACGTCGGCGCCGACCCCCAGCCCGCGCAGGCGCCACGCCAGCCGGGTCGCGCGCGCCTGCAGCTCGCGGTACGTCAGGCTCTGGCCGCCGCACACCACCGCCGGCGCGTCGGGCGTGCGCGAGGCCTGGGCCGCGAACAGCCCCTGCAGGCAATCGGGCCCGAGGTAGGCCGCGCCGGTCGCGTTCCACGCGTGCACCACCGTCTGCAGCTCGGCCGGCACCAGCAGCGCCAGCGTGCTGACCGGCCGCGCCGGCTCGGCCAGCGCCGCCACCAGCACCATCTCCCAGTGACCGAGCAGCCGCGCCACCGTGTCGGGCTCGAACAGGTCGCGGTCGTACGCGGCCAGCAGCAGCCCCTCGCGCAGATCGATCGCCAGCTCGAGCTCGTGCGCGACGACCCCGAGGTCGAGCGCGACCCCCGACGGCTCGTCGCTGGCGCCGTGGAAATACACCTGGCACTCGGGCGCGCGAGTCGTCATCGCCGCCACCAGCGAGGCCAGCGCGCCGTGCTCCTGCGCCGTGGCGATCGCCGCCTGCGTGCGCGCCAGCAGCGAACCGAAGCCCTGCTCCGGCAGGACCGCGACGCGCAGCATCCAGCGGTCGGCCACCGGCCCCAGGCGCGGCTTCTCGCCCGCCTGGGCCGCGCGCGCCTCGACCACCAGCTCGGCCTGCCCGGTGTAGCGGTGCAGCACCGCCAGCAGGCCGGTCAGCGCGACCGTCTCGACCTCGACCCCGCCGCGGGAGGCCGCGGCCGTCAGCGCCGCCGGCACGTCGTCGCCGAGCCGCCGCGACGCCCTGGCCCCAGGACGGGCCGGCACCGGCGAGCGCGGGCGATCCACCGGCAGCTCGAGCAGCGCCGGCGCGCCGGCGTGCTGGGCTTGCCACCAGGCGATCGCGCTGCGGGTCTGCGGCGACTCCAGCGACTCGGCCTGGGCCCGCAGGTGCTGGGTATAACGCCCGGTCACCTGTCCGGGCATTGGACCGGACCCCTCCACCAGCATTCGCCATTCCTTAAGGAGGCACTCCGCGTCGCTGTCTGCATCGGCGAGCAGCGCGTGCACGACCAATACTGCCAGGTGCCGATCGGCGCGCTGGCGGATCAGGCAGACTCGCCACGGCGGCTCGGCCTGCGGATCGAGCCCGCCGCGCGCCGCCTCGCCGGCGCGGCACAGCACCTCCTCCTCGCTCCAGTCGCCGCCCTCGACGCGGACCAGCCGCGGCGACGCGGCCGCGGCGATCACCTGCAGCAGCCGCGCTTCGCCGGTCTCCTGCGTCCCCTCGCAGAAGGTCGTCCGCAGCAGATCGTGGCGCTCCCCGAGCCGCAGCGTCGCCTGCTCGAGCCGCCCGACGTCGACCGCCCCGTCGACCCACGCCGCGGCGCAGCGGTGGTGGACCGGCGACGGCCCGAACAGCCCCAGACGCAGCCATACCAGCGCCTGCTCGCAAGAAGCAGCGATTGTGTAGCCGGCGACAGGACCCTCGCGGTGCGGCGGTCCGAGGTCGATCGAGTCCACTCCTGTGTATACATCCGAGCGACGAAGGTGCACATTTCCCCCTGGATGCGCGAACAGCACGCGCTGGAGCGATCTGCTCCCGTCCCGCGGATTCGCCTCGGCGCGGATACGTATCGCCGGGTGAATGTCCGTAGTCGTGGAGCCAAATAAAAGGCGAAGTCCCGTGCAGCGGGTGTGAATAGATATACACCGCGCCACACCGCCGACTACCAGGAATTCTACTGAGCGGACAGATGTCCGCAAGTCACCTCGCAAATGTCATTTGCCAGACTCACGAACTCGCGACGCAGTCCGGCGAACAAGCACTCTCGCGTCGGCGCCTCGGCGCGGCGAGGTCCGCGGAGATCTCTCTTGTGAATGACGTCGTGGAACAATTGCGGCTCCTGCAGTGAAACGCCCGCCGCGCGCCTCGCCCGGTCCGCAGCCGTTCGCCGGCCCTCGGCAGGAGCGGTCGGCATCGCGCATCCTTGGCTGTGCATCGGTGTGTCTCCACATTTCACGAGCGCTCGCGGACGCGGACGCTCTTCAGGCGAACGGTCGTCGACTGCTGCTTGCCGGGCCCCTGACCGGGCCGCCCGGCGCGACCTGACGGTGAACGAACGTCCCGGAGATCGCCGGGCGAAATCATGGCACCCCGCATCGAGGTGCCTGCAATCGATCGCGGCCGCGTGTTCGTCGCGGCTGGCGACGCGCGCGCGACGGGCCCGCGCCCCTGCGCGTGACCCGATCGCCAGCGCCCCGCGAATCTCCGCCAGGGCCCGCCGCCGAGCTCCGCTCGCGCCCGCGATCTCGCAGCCTCCCGCGAGCCGCACCGCCGACGGGCGCTCGCCGACCCGCCTCGCCGCAGGCTGGCACCTCGCGCCGAAAGCATGCCCCCGCGCGCCGCCGCGAGCGGACGCTGCAGCGCCCGGACCGTCGAGCCGCGGGTGCGAACACGGCGTGGCTCGACCCTGCCGCGGAAGGCGCCCCGAATCACGCGCACGCCCCCGAGCCTTCGCCCGCGCGCCGCCCCGAGCCATTGATACGACACCGCGAGCGCGATTGTCAGCAGGACCGAATCGCGGCTCGCCCGCGTCCCTTCGACGATTCGACGCGATCGCCCGCTCGCGTCGAACATCGCCCAGGGTCGAGCCCTCGGAGACCCGCCCGAAAACAGTCGGCATCTTCCGACGGTACCCGCCGCGCCCGCGAATCGCAACCGGCGCAGCACCGGCGATCGCTCGTTCGCACCACCACGAGTTGCGGCCTGCAGACAGCACCTGTCGATTCACCCGCCATCCCGCTCGCGTGCGCCGCCCCGCGGCCGATTGGCCGCATGTCTCAAAGGACATCCCGATCGCCGCCCAGGGCGGCCGGCGGCATGCTTCGCGCGAATCACGGCGGGGTCATCCGCCCGGCCGCCTCGTCGGCGCCTGCTCGTCGCGCATCACCCTGAGGGTCGGCAACGCCTGCCTCGACGGCGCGCAGCGGCTGCGTCTCCGGCGAGGCACGCAAGTGCCGGCACGCCGCTCGCCCGCGCATCGCTGCGACCAGACCTCACCAGCGCCGGCTCCGCGAACCCCACCGTTTGCCCCGAGCACCGCTCGGCGAACCCCGGGTGACAGGAGGCCCGCGTCACACCTCTTCGCAATCACCGGTGCATCCGGCCCCCATCCTTGCGCTGCTCACATTGCCTGCCGCTCGCGCGCACCGGCCGGGATCACGCCCGGCGCTCGGCGATGTGAATCGCCGACGTCACGCTCTGCGCCACCGTCTCCTGCAGCAGCGCCGAGAACATCGTGTACGCCGCCTTTTGCCCGTAGTAGAGCCCGACCGCCCGGCGCTCGTCGATGCGGAAGCCGTGGCGCCACGCGACCGCCCCGGTGTCGGCGCGACGGATCTCCACGTCCAGCTCCCCGGCGAACGAGAGGAAGCTGAACGGCACCCCGATCACCGCCAGCAGCCCCAGCGGCACCGCGTTGCTGTGCACGCGCATCTCGGTGCGGCGGATCGCCCCGTCGATCACGAACGTCGCCTCGCCGCCGGCGCGACAGCGTTCGGGCGAGGCCGTGACTTCAATGGCCCAGTCGGGCCGCGCCTCGCGGATCGTCGCCGCCAGCAGGTCCGGCAGCGCCGTGCGCAGGTCACCCGCGCGCACCAGCGGCCGCCCGTTCTTGCTGCCCACGAAGCCGCCGCGGTCGACCTGATGGAACGTGTGCCCCATATAGAAGAGATTGGGCCCGGGGATCAGGCCGACCGGCGAGGTCGTCGTCAGCACATCGCCGCGGAGGTCGTCGAAGCGGCACACCAGCAGCGACACCGGCGGCCCCACGGCCTCGGGCAGCGCGGGCAAGCGCACGGGCGCCTCGTGCAGCGACGCGAGGTGAGTGCTACAGCCCGCCGCCAGCAGCGACGCGACCACGAGTCCGCGTGAGAGCATGCGGCCTTGAACCCGAAGGACCGGCGCCTATTCCCGCGTCGGTCGCTGCTTCCGACGCGCTCGATCGCCCGCGCCGGGCCTGACCCGGGAAGACCCCCTGTTCTCGCAGGGATCGCCGGGCCTGCGATCGGCCCTCGCTTCACCGCTCCTGGGCTCGATCCTCCATCCCTGATGATTCGGCCGGCGAGCGGCCCTGCTCACAATCCTCCATCGCAGCCCCATCGCACGGCCCGTACTGCGATTGAACGCCCATGATTCGCCGCTCGTGGCTGCGATCCTCCATCCCTCATGACTCGCCCTGCGATCGGTCCTATCCAAAATCCTCCATCGCGGCATTCTTCGAACGGCCGGTAGTGCGATTGAAGAATGCACCCATCTGCACGGCACCCTGTTCATTGCCGACACCGCTCCACTCCGCGCCCCGCGGCCCGCGCGATGACCCTACGTCAGCAGCATTCGAGGTCCGGTTCGCACGCCGCTCGCGCACGTCGGTCCGGTCACGCACCGCGCAAGTCTTGCTGGCACCGACCCCTGGTCGCGCGAATCGCCGATGATAGAGTCCGGTCCATCGATTGGCGATCGACCGGAGAATGGCCGTGACGGAGCCCATACGCGCATTGCGCCCCCGAACCACCGAACTGCTGCGCGGCGACCTGCGTGACGTGAGCCTCGTCTCATTGTTGCAACTGGCCCAGGTCGAGGCGATCAGCGGCTGGCTGCGCATCGAGGGCCGCGGCGAGATTACCTTGCTCAAAGGTCATGTCGGCCTCGTCGCCTGCGGCCGCCTGAGCGGCGTCGAGGCCCTGCGCGAGCTCGCCTTCCACGACCGGGGCCGCTTCGTGCTCGCCCGCGGCGAGCCGGCCGGCGATCGCTGCGGCGACAACGTCACCTTCGCCCTGATGGACGCCTACCGCCTGCGCGACGAGTGGAAGCGGCTCGCCGACGCCGTCCTGCGGCGCGTCGGCGAGCGCCCGTGGAAGCCCACCGGCGGCCCCTTCGACCCGATCGTGCTCGAACTCGACGGTCGCCGCACCCTCGCCGAGCTCGTCGATCCCAACCCCGGCATCGCCACTCTGGTGATCGACGCCGCCCTCGACGCCCTGCGCCTCGGCGCCATCGAGCGCGTGCCCGAGGCCCAGCGGCGCCCGCCCCCGCTCACCGTGATCGACGGCAGCGACGCCGGCGACCCCGAAGACCCCGACGATTTGCTCGACCGCGGCCGCGATCTCGCGCGCCGCGGTGATTACGACGGCGCCGAGGCGCTGCTGCGCCGGGCCCTGGCCCGTCGGCCCGACGACCGCATCGCCCAACAGAACTTACGGGCCCTCGCCCGGCGCCGCGCCGCGCCCGGGCCCGAAACAGAGGACATCCGATGACTCGCTCCGAACAGATAAGCAAGCTGCTGCGCAACCTCTCCACCACCACCCCCGACATCGAGGCCGCTGCCGTGGTCGACAACGACGGCCTCCTGATCGCCTCGGCCCTGCCCGCCGACGTCGAGGACGACCGGGTCGCGGCCATGAGCGCCGCCCTCCTCGGCATGAGCGAGCGGATCGTCCGCGAGCTGGCGCGCGGCGACTTCTCGCTGGTCATGGTCCGCGGCACCCAGGGCTTCGTGATCCTGGCCCGCACCGGCGCCGACGCGGTGCTCACCGTGCTCGCCACCGAGGCCGCCAAGCTCGGCCTCGTGTTCCTCGACATCTCGCGCGCGGCGAAGGAGATCGGCCGCCTCCTCGGATAGACCCATGCTCGGCGTCGAGGCCCAGCTCACCGCGCTCCTGGGCGGCATGAACCGCGGCGGCGGCTACCCGCTGTCGCTCGTGTGCACCGCCCAGGGCCTGCTCGTCGCCGCCGCCGGCGAGCACGCGCGCAGCGACGTCGCCGCCGGGCTCACCAGCCTGTTCGACGACATCGTCCAGCGCGCCGTCCGCGACCTCGGCCTCGTCGACGTCGACGAGCTCACCCTCGCCGCGCCCGACGCCGGTCGTGTCGTCATTCGCCCGCTCGCGCGCGACTGCGTGCCGCGGCTGTTCCTGGTCGTCTTCGTCCCCGGCGGCCGCACCTGGCGGCGCCACACCAATCACATCACCCGCAAGCTGCTGGCATTGCTGAGCCCCTGGCTCACCCGCGCCGCCGCCCCGCAAGAGCCCCCATGACCGACGCGTCCGCCATCTACGCCGCGATCCAACAATTCATCGGCTTCGACGCCGACGACGCCGCCCGCCTGCGCGAACTGGCCCCCCTGTTCGCCGAGCACGGCTCTACCCTCACCGACCGCTTCTACGCCAAGCTGGCCGCCGACCCCGAGCAATCCGCGCTCATCGCCGGCCGCGTCGAGTCGCTGCGGCAGACCCACATGCGCTGGCTCTCCGAGCTGTTCGCCGGCGACTACGGCGAGCGCTACTTCGACGATCGCTGGCGGATCGGCCTCGCCCACGTGCGCGTCGGCGTGCGCCCGTGGTGGGTCGAGGCCGTCACCAGCTTCCTGCGCAGCGAAGGCCTCGCGCTGATCGAAGCCCACGTCGCCGACCCCGAGCGCCGCGCCGCCTCGGCGCGCAGCCTGCTGAAGATCCTCGACCTCGACCTGATGATCATCAACCTCGCCTACGCCGACGACCGCGTCGACCGCCTGTGCCGCTTCACCGGCATGAGCCGCAAGCTGATCGAGCGCTGCATCGCCCAGGGCCGCTGATCGCCCGGCGACCCGAGCAGCGCCCGCGGGAGCCTCACGCGGCTCGCACGCCGCTCGGCGTGCGCAGCACGCATGTCTTTTCGGACATGTCGTAACAGACATCCTCGATCGCTGCCGCGTGAGCCGCGCGACGGGTCCGCTGCCCTCCGCGACGAGGACGCTCGCGACGCACGACCTCACGAACGCCGCGGGCGCCAGCCGCTCCGCGCCGGGTCTCACCCGGCTTGCGGAGCGCCCTGGCGCCCACGGCATGGCTGCACTTCAGGACATGTACTTCGGAGCAGGACTCTGGGTCGACACCGGAGCTGCTCGAGGGGCGAGGTTCGGCGCAGCCGGCGAGGCCGGTGCAGCCGTCGTGCGGCGCCCGTCGAGGCGCCGCGGGGCCGGTCCGCGCTGGCAGGGGGCTGGCCCTGGGCGCGGCGGTCGCTCAGCTCGTGTGCGCCGAAGCCGACGCCGACACCGCAGCGGCCTGTCCGCCGCGACGCGGCCACTCGAGGCCGAGCTTGACGATCCGCCGCTTGAGCGCGTGGCGGGTGATGCCGAGCAGAGACGCCGCGCCGACGATGTTACCGGCGGTGGTGAGCGCCTCGTTGCAGAGGCGGCGTTCGGCGTTCTCGAGATTGAAGTCTTCCAAAATCAGCTGTGGCAAGGTCCGTACTCCGTGTGACGATGTGTATATCGCAACGGAGTGTTCTCGCGCGGATCAAGCGGAGGCGCGGCGGCAACTCACGATCCCTCCTGCCCCGCATCCACGGCCCCTCGCGCCGCCTCCTCGCCCGCGAGGCCCCGTCCGCGAGCGGCCGCCCAGGGGGCCCTCCACGGCCTCTCAGGCCGACTTCGCGAAGATTCATCGCCGCGCTCGCGGGTCCGATCGCCGTCGCCGGTGGGCCGCGAGATCGGTCGAGTCCTGCACCCACGAACTATGACGACACGCGCGATTCTGAGCGACGCCATTCTGCGGTGATGTCGGCCTCGCCAAGATCCACGAGCGGCGCGCTGCTGCGTTCGCGGCGGCTCGGCGAGAGCCGCGACGAATGTGCCACCCGACCCCACGCGTGGGTCCCCATCGCTCGCCGCCGCAGCGACCCGCGGCCGCGTCTCGGCGTTCGCAGGCGGCCCGCGATTGCCCACCCGTGCCCTGGCGTCCACCGCTGCCGCGGCGCGGGCCGGCGTGACGCCCTCGGCGGCCAGGCCGGCGGCGGGAGCGTCGGGATCGGGAGCGTGTCGGCCCGGATCTTCCGTGTCACGCGCGCCGGGGCTGCCTCGTCTCGGCCGCATGCCCACCGCCACCGACCCCTCCCGTGACGCTGCGCGCGAGCGCGCGCTGATCCGCGTCCAGGCTGCCAGCGGGGCCCTGTTCGCCGTCTTCCTCGTGGCCCACCTCGTCAATCAGATGTTCGCCGCCGCCGGCCCGGCCGTGTACGACGCGATGCAGATCCGGCTGCGCGCCGCCTACCACGCGCCGGCGATCGAGATCGCCTGCGTGCTCGTCCCGCTCGCGGTCCACGTCGTCGCCAGCGTGTGGCGCATGGTGCGTCGCCGCCGTCGCGGCGGCCCTGCAGCCGCCGCGCCGCGCATGCGATGGCAGCGACGCACCGCGATCGTCCTGCTGAGCTTCACCCTCGGTCACATCATCGCCACCCGCGGCCCCTCGCTGGTCTACGGCGTCTACCCCGAGTTCTCCGGCGTCGCCTACACCATGGTATGGCTCCCCGCCTATTTCATCCCCTATTATTTGTTGTTCTCGCTCGCCGGCCTCTATCACGCGCTGAACGGCCTGGCCCTCGGGCTGCCACGAATCGGCCTCGCCGGCCCGCCCGCGCTGCGCTCCGGCCGGGCCGTCGCCCTCGCCTGGCTGGCCGGCGCGGTCGCCCTGGCGCTCGGCATCGCCGGATTCGCCGGCGCATGGCACGACTTCCGCGAGCAGGCCGTCACCAGCCCCTATGCACAATTGCTGAGCGACCTCGGCGTCGCCGACAGCCCCCACGATTCGCACCCCTGATGCGTGTCCCTCTCGTCGCCGACCGTCAAGTCGACCGCGCCCGCGCATCGCTCGAACGCGATCTCGCCATGACTGCCCTCGCCGCCATGGCCGCGACGATGAACTCGATCTGAGGCCTCATCACCCCGACGAGGCCCGCGTCCTCATCATCGTGGCCACCTTCGCGTTCATCGGCCCGCCTCGCCACGCGATGCGGTACGCTCGCGCGATGCCCAGGACGAGCATCGCGGCCGTGAGCACGCCTGTGAAGCTGGCAGCGTTCTTGTGCGGCGCGCAGCTCGGCTGCAGCCCAGCCCCGGCGCCGGAGGTCGAGCGCGAAGCCCCGGCCGCCCCTGCTCCGCCCGCCGCGACCGCGGCACCGCCGAGCGCGACCCCACCCGCCGAGCCGCCGGCGAAGCCCGCGCTCGATGCTGCCGCGCAGGCCGTCACGTGCGCCCCGGAGGTGCCCGCGGACGCGACGCTGGTGGACCGCCTCGAGCTCTTCCGTTCGGTCTGCGGCGGCGTGCTGCTGGCCTCCCGCGAGGACGGCCTGCACGCCTTGACGCCCACGCTCGAGCCCATCGTGCGCATCCTCGACAAGCGCGTGCGATGGCTGCAGGCGCGGCGCGACGGTGAGGCGCGCGAGCTCTACTATTTCCCCGCCGACGCGCCAGACCTCGTGCACCTCGACCTCCGCACCGGCCGTGAGGAGGTGCTCGTAAGCTTGCCGCGCCTGAAGCATCGGTGCTTCACCGGCGCCGAACCCGGCCAGCCGTCATCTCCCGCCGACCCCGTGGATTTCATCCAATCCACCGACCGCCTCGACCTCGACCTCGCGGCCGGCGTGCTTTGCCTCGACATCGGCGATCGCAACGAGAACATGGCCTCCATCGGCCTCAACCTCCGCGCCGATCTACGCACCCGCAAGGTCGAGCAACGGACCGTTTTCGTCACCGAGGATTGCCAGAAGGGCGCCGGTCGCGAGCGAGAGCCTGCCTGTCGCCCGGCGCGAAGCGACCTCCCGTCCCCCACGGAGATCGCAGGCTCCGATCGCTCGGGCCTGGCCTCGCCCTCGGGCCACTGGTCCTATTACTCCGACGAGGACTTCGGGGCCTCCGGCGATTACATGTACAGCGCCGCGTTCTTGTTCGACACCCGCTCCAGGACCGCCTACGCGGTGACCCCGACGGCCCTCGTGAAGTTCACGCCCGGCACGCCCGACGCCCCGCAGCGCCCCCCGGAGACCACCTGCCTCATCCCCGCCGAAGCCCAGGCCCGCTGGATGCCCGGCCGCGACCTCCTGATCCTCGAGGGCTGCGGCGAAGCGGGCCTGCTGATCGTCGAGCCGCCAGGGCGCGTACAAAAGGCGCAGGCGCACGCCGTCATCCCCTACCCGTGACGGGCTCGCGGAGCGGCCGGCCGATGCATCGGCACTGTCGTCACGTCCCACTCCGGCATCCGCCGAAACAGCTCGCGCGCGGCCGCGTTCCGGCCTAACCTCCGGGGCCATGACGACGCGCCACGCCTCCTGCTCCTGCGGCCAAATTCGGGTCACGTGCGAGGGGGATCCTGTGCGGATCTCCATGTGTCACTGTCTGGCCTGCCAACAGCGCACCGGCAGCGTCTTCGGCGTGCAGGCGCGGTTCAAGCGCGAGCACGTCACGCTGGGGGGCGAGACATCGACCTTCGTCCGCACCGGCGATAGCGGCGGGCGGAGCACCTTCCATTTTTGCCCGACCTGCGGCTCGACGGTGTGGTGGGAGTTCGACGCGGCGCCGGAGCTCATCGCGGTGGCCTACGGCGCATTCGCCGATCCCAGCCTTCCACCCCCGACGGTCTCCGTCTACGAGGAGCGACAGCACCCCTGGACCGTCATGCCGACACTGGACGTCGAACACATCCATTAGGGCCCCGCCGCTGCGAAGCGCCGGTCGATCCATCGAGCTCGCCGAGTCCCTACCGTACCGCGAGGATGGCGACCGGGAACAGCGCCGATACGGTTCCAGGCGAGGCGTCCGCTATCTAGCGAAAGTCCCGGCGTCACATGCCATGCGGACGTGATCGAGGCCGGGCCCGAAGCCTCCGGGTCGGACCTCGACCACGACGAACCCGTGCTTCGCGTAGAAGCCCTGAACTTTCTGCGACGTGTGCGTCTCGATCCGCCGGATCTGCGGATGCTCGCGCAGGAACGTCCCCAGGCGGTGATCCAGCAGCATCGAGCCGATCCCGGACCGCTGCCTTCGCGCGTCGATCATGCCCCAGCAGAGCGTCGCCGTGACTCCGTCTCGCTCGGCCGCGATCCCGCCCGATCCGACGATCTGCCCGCCGTCCTCGACCACGAAATAGGGCCCCGGGAGCGCGTCGAGGAAGCGGCCCAGCTCGGCCTCCTCGGGCGGCGAGAAATGTTCGGGGGTGTTGCCTCGCAGCAGCTCGAGACACGCTTCGCGATCGGCGGGAGAATAGGGGCGGATCTTCATCGGCGGCGCCTCGGGGTGATCCTGTGCTGGGCGATAAGACAGGACATCGCCTGCGATTGGCAAGACTCCGGCCGTGCGAGCGCCCGCGCTCACTTCCGCGCAATTGCCGCAGACCGTGTTCGCCGGGCGCGCCCTTCCGCGACGCCGGCTCTGCTCGCCCTCCCGCGCATTGCGCCGCCTCCGCGTTTGCCGGGCCCGCGAAATGGGCCATGCAGGACGACGAAGGACATGTCCGACGCGCCCAACCTCTCCGACGACGACGAGCGCGGCTGTCATTACGCGCTGCTGATCATCGACATGATCAACGGCTTCGACTTCCCCGACGGCGAGCGCCTGCGCCACCAGGCCGGGCCCGTCGCGGAGCGGATCGCCGGGCTGGCTGCGCGTGCGCGGGCCGCCGAGGTCCCCGTCATCTACGTCAACGACAACTTCGGCCGCTGGCGCTCCGATTTCCGCCACGTGATCCAGCACGTCTGCCAGCACACCGCGGGCGCCGCGATCGCCGAGCGCCTGGCCCCGGGCGAGCGCGACTATTTCGTGCTGAAGCCGCGCCACTCGGGCTTCCTCGGCACCTCGCTGGAGGTCTTGCTGGCGCACTTGCGGGTGCGCAGCCTGATCGTCACCGGCATCACCGGCGACCTCTGCGTCCTTTTCACCGCGATGGACGCTTACATGCGCGGCTTCGAATTGCGGATCCCCGCCGATTGCGTCGCCTCGGTCGACGAGGCCAACAATCGCCGCGCCCTCGACCTGCTGCGCGAATCGATGCGCGTCGACACCTCGCCTGCGCCCGAGATCGAGCTCCGGCGCGACTCGTGAGTCGCGCCATCGCTCGCGCTGTCGCCGGTCACGCCGCCGCCCTTCGACGCCGGCGGCGTGACCCTCTTTGCGGGCTCAGGGGTTGATGGGGTCGCCCCAGCTGGCGACATTGCCGAAGCCGACGAAGCCGTCCTCCTCGCCGACCTTGACCTCGTTGAGCAGCGAGCCGCCGAGCCCCGGCCCCTGCAGGGTCGCCCCGATCTCGATGCCCGTCACGATCCACTGCGGGTCGTCGGCCTTGTAGAGCGTGGCCGGGTCGAACGACCCGTTCACGCCGGGCGGCAGCAGCTCGACGCGGAGCTGGGCCGACGCCGGGTCGAACAGCTGCAGCACCCCGTCGCGGTGCTCGTCGAACTCGAGCCCCTCGGTGACGAAATCGAAGCCGACGTCGATCTCGAGGCGGTCGGCGCAGTCGCTGGGGAAGCCCTCGCCCTCGTAGTCGGGGTTGAGCTCCGAGTCGATCCAGCGCACCTCGCCGGCGTCGTAGCGCACCTCGACCGTCAGCGGCAGCGACACGCCGCGCCACGCGTCGGACAGCGACAGCGGCTCCTCGGCGAAGGTCAGGAGGGTCTCGCGCGGCCCGAGCTTGTCGGCCAGGAACGCCTCGGCCGTGACGCCGAGGGGCGTCTCGGCGTCGGCAGCGATCACCGTCGGCGTGTCGATGCAGGCCGGCGCCTCGCCGTTGGTGCCGGTGGTCTCGGTCTCGCCCGGCTCGGCCGTGGTGGTGATGTCGCCCTCAGTGGTCGAGCTGCTCGGGTCGGGGCCGGTCGGCTCGCTCGCGGTCGGCTCGCTGGCGCTCGAGTCGGTGCCGGAGCTCCCGGTGTCGGGCGCGTCGGTGGTGCTGTCGATCGGGTTCTTGTCGGGGTTGCAGGCGAAGAGCACCGCGAGCGACAGGGCGAAGGGGGTCAGGGTGGATTTGGTCATGGCGTAAGCTCAGGTCAATCGGTAAGTCGTCGGGTCCGAACTTCAATGACCATAGCACCCGCGCACCGGGAGGTGCAAACCCATCGACGCGATGAACGCCGCGCCCGCGTTTTGTCAGCCCTGGCGACCGCGGTGATGGCCGTCTCCATGCCCGCACGAGGACATGCGCACCGCGACGGCGAGGCCATACCGCGGCACGCATGTCATGCCGAGGCGTCCGCATCGAGCGCTGCGCTGCGCAGTCGATTGCCGAGCTTTCGCGGGCAAAACGCGGCGCCGGTGAGGAAGTCCGGCCGAGCCCGGCAGCACCGAGCATGTCGAATGTGACACCTGCGCAATGAATATTGGCAGCGGCGAAGATTCTTCGACCCATGACGTGCGGGCAGCCGTCCGCCCGAGACGCCTGCCGTCCCCGCCCCGCAGCAGGCGCCTCTCGTGATCGCTCGGCGCCGCTGCCCGCGCGCTCGCGCCGGCCGGCTCGCGCCTGGAGCCGATCGGCGAGCCCACCGCACCGACGAGCGGCCGCACGGGCGCCCGTGCGGCCGTTCCGCCCATGCGATCCGAACGCGCTTTCGCGCCCCCCGGCCCCGCCGCCGCACGGTGCTAGGATTGAGGTTGCGACCGATGCTCCGACGAATCGCAGCACTCATGTCCCTCCGCTCGCTCTCCGTGGCGACCGGTTTCACCGTGGCGTCGGCCGCGGCGGTCGCCGCCGCGGAGCAGCCCGAGGCCGTCGAGTTCGCCTCGGCCGACCGACAGGCCACGCCGCTCACCGGCTACCTGTACCGCCCGGCCGGCCCGGGCCCGTTCCCCGCCGTGATCGCGCTGCACGGCTGCGGCGGGCTGTTCGGCGCCCGCACCCCGCAGCAACTGTCGGAGCGCCACGACGACTGGGCCGAGCGGCTGGTGCGGCAGGGCTACGTCGTGTTCTTCCCCGACAGCTTCGGCTCGCGCGGCGTCGGCAACGTGTGCAAGCAACGGTCACGGCAAGTCACCCTCGGGCGGCGCACCCGCGACATTCAGGGCGCGCTCGCCTGGCTCGGCCAGCAATCGTTCATCGACGAAGATCGCCTGGCGCTGCTCGGCTGGTCGCAAGGCGCCACCACCGTGCTGCAGTTCGCCGGCGAGCGGCCCACGCGGGGCGCCGAGGTCCGCACCACGGTCGCGTTTTATCCCGGGTGCCAGCGCTTCCTCGACGATCCGGACTGGCGGCCGCGGCTGCCGCTCACGATCTTGATCGGCGCCGCCGACGACTGGACGCCCGCCCAGCCGTGCCGGCTGCTGTCGCAGCGATTTCCGGGGAAGATCGACCTCGTGGAGTATCCGGGCGCGGTGCACGGCTTCGACGCGCCCCACCAGCCGGTCCGCCTGCACCGCGGCCTGGCGTACACGGCCTCGGGCACCGGCGTCGCCCACTCGGGGACCGAACCGGAGGCGCGCAAGGAGGCGATCCGCACGGTCAAGCTACAGCTGAATCGGGCGTTCGCCAGCCCCAGCTCGCGCTGAGGCGCAGCCGGGCCGGACGCTTGCGATTGTGGGCACCCGCGCTCCCATGACGCTCCGCACGCCCGCCGCGGCAAGCTCATGGCTCGAGCATCGAGCGAAGCGATACCCTCTCCGCGTGACCGGCGAGCAGCACGCGGGCGAGACGGAGCCGCCCGACACGGCGCGTCGCGGCGTCATCCGGTTCGGCTGGAAGACCGGCCTGCTGCTCCCGTTCGCCGCGCTGATCACCGCGACGACCCTCGCCGGGTTCGCGCGCATCATCCAGGACCACCTCGCCGTCCGCTACGATCGATGGTTCGAGCTCGGGATGGTGACAGGTCAGGTCGTCTTCCAGTGGGCAGTGCTGTGGCGCCGCTCCTGGGCCGAGCGGCTCGACTACGCGGTGATCCTGCTGTTCGTCTCGAGCCTCGGGGCCGCGCTGCTGTGGCCGCTGCTGGTTTGGAATGAATCCTCACCGGTCCGGCCGCTCGCGGCCACGGCCTACTTCTTCGCGGTCGTCGCGGTGATATTCGTCGTCCACGTGCGACTGGTGCGGCAGGCCGCGCTGCCGCTGATCCTCTGCATGACGTGGGTGGCGTACCGGCTGATCATCCTGGCGATCGTGCTGCCGCGTTGATCTTCATCGCCGCGCCGCCAGGCTCGCCCCCGTTCCGACATTCGCCGGAGTACCAACATTCGCCACGCAGGCACGGCGCCGCCGCGAGCGCCTCGAGTCGGGCTCGCACGTGAACTCCGGCAGCGGAACCTGCCCGCTCTCCTCGAGCCGCAGCGCGGCGGTGGCCGCGACGCCGGGCGCTATTCGGCCACCGCATCGGCGCGGACCATGGGCCGTGGCGCGCGGAGCTTGTGGAGGGCCGTCTCTGCCCAATCGTAGGCGTAAAGGGCGGCGAACAGCCCCACGGCCGCCTGGTGCCGCAGGCGGATCACCCAGCGCAGCCGCCCCTCGAAGGAGATCGGCAGGCGCTGGACCCACGATGCCCCGCCGGACTTCACCACGTCGAGCGCCGACAGCGTGACGACCTTGCCCATCTTCAGCAGCGGCAGTCGCCACAGGGGCGGCAAGGGCTTCGTGAAGCCGACGATGGTCTTGAGCGTGGGCCCGCCGATCCCATGATCGAGCCGGAACCGCGCCCGCTCCGCGATGGCGGATTGCAGGGCCCGCTGGATCGCCTGCACGCGCTCAGGGGACAGCCAGCGCCAGGCCGTGGTCTGCGAGAAATAAAGGCACCGCTCGAGCCGGTCCCGGATCGCCCGCAGCTCCGGCGTCTCCCTCGACGTGTCGCCCTCGGTGTCGATGAGCCAGCGCACCAGGTCGGCGCGCACTGGCCCCGACGCGAACAGGACCACAAAATCGAGGAGGTGGGACAGCGCGAAGAAGCGGCTGTCCGCGATGGCCGGCGAGTACTTCTCGCGCACCATGTTTCGCATGATCTGCCAGTCTTGCGCCGTGGCGTCGTTCACTCGATCGATATAGGCCCGATCGAGGCGATGCTCGTGCACGTCGCGCTCGATGATGTTGGCGATGTGCCACGAGGTCACCATCGCCAGCGAGATCCCCTGGCTGTAGTAGGCGTCGATGATGGACGCGGCGTCGCCGACCATGCCGTAGCGCTGCTCGCTCACGAACGTGTCGGTCAGGTGTTGCACGTCGCGGTAGCTGCGAAACTCGAGCAGGGTGTCCTCGGAGATCAATCCATCCAACACCGGGTGACGGTGAATGACTTCCCAGAATTTCTCGCGCAGCGAGGAGCCTGCCGGCGGCAGGCGCTGGTCCCACGTGACCCCGATGCTGATGCGGTCGCCGCCGAGCCGGATGACCCAGATCCAATACCCCTCTCCCCACATGTGCACCGTGAAGTAGTCACGCGAGCTCTTTTCACCGTCCTCGTCATTAAAAACCCAGCGCTCGCCGAACAGCGCGTCGGTCACCCCGCTGAACTGGCCCCACGCGGCCGTCGTCTGGAAGCCGTCGTCGATGTCGACCGCGTGCTTCATCTTCTTGGCCAGGAACCGGTTTCGGCCCGAGCAATCCAGCACCCAGCGGACACGCGCGCTCGCTGGCTTTCCGTCTCGGCTGGACGACCAGAGGACCGTGTGCAGCCCGCTGCCCTCGTCGAGCAGCACGTCGCGGACCTTCGCGGTGTCGCAGAGCGTGATCTTGGGGTGGCTCCGCACCTGCTCGCACATGAAGCGCTCCAGCTCGGGGCGGACCATCTGCATGTCGAGGAACATGCACCGCGACCACTTGTCGCCGCACAGCTTCTCGTAGAGATAGTGAGGCGGATGGAAATCGGCCTGCGCCCCCCACTCGGACGCCCCCTCGAAGCCCTGCGCGCCCTCCGTGCCGTGCGTCATCCACACGCCCCGCTTGGGGAAGCACTGCGGCAGAAACGGCTCCACGCCGCCGATCGTCCGCAAAAAGGCGTTGGTGAACAGCAGCATCGACTCGCCGACCTTGTAGCTCTCTTTCCGATCGGTCAGGTTGTCGACGATCACCACGCGGAGGCCGCGCTTCGCAAGCTGGAGGGCGTTGAAGAGGCCCAGCATGCCCGCGCCGATGATTGCGACGTCCGCCTCGACGCCCTCGGACACCGAGACCCCGGCCGCGGGATCGAACTCGCCGTTATCCATACCCAGATCCTTTCTCCAATTGTGCCACCGACCTCGGCCGGCGACAGACTCGAACCACCGCAGCGCCGCCTCAGCCGATCACGGCCGCTGCCCGTCCATCCCCTCGCGCGGGTCGCCGTACAGGGAGAAGCTCCGCAGGAACAACTCGCGGAATTGGGCGTTGCCGCGGAGGACGTGCACGATGAGGTGAAAGCGGTCGACCTGGCTGTCGTTGACGACGGAATGCTCATAGCTGAGGTTGACCGCGAAGGCCCGCCCGTCGGCGAACGGGACCTCATGGACGACGCCTCGATCGCGGTAGAGGAACCGACAGCCCGCCGGATGGTTGAGCGCGATCGAGATCGAGGCGAGCTTGCGCTCGCTGTAATCGGCATGGAAGGGGACCCGCCCCCCCGGCCGGAGCAACATCAGCCGGACCCGGCCGAACTGCGCCTCCGGGAACGTGGTCTTGACATAGGCCGTCGTCGCGGGGCACAGGTCGGCCGCGTCCGTCCACTGGTACGCGTCCGCCTGGCCGGCCTCCGGGACCCCATAGGCCTCGAACCCGAGCGTCTTGTCGCTCCCCAGCCCGTGAAGGGCGAGGGCCTTCCAGCGGCCGTCCGGGACCTCGCCCTCGCGGTGATCCACGAATCGGGGGATGCGGCTCGCGGCCTCGGCGAGCATGGCCTCGCCCGGCGGCGGGATGTCCAGCCGCAGATACGGCATGTCACTGTGAACGATGGAACCGTAGGAGCGTTCGTGATTCATGACATATTCCCGAGGTGCTCGGCCCGGGCGCTCGCCGCCCGGGCGACCGCGCCCATCCATTCATCGCGTGTGCGGGCGCGTACATGCTCAAGGCCTCGCTGGAGCACCTCGGCGTCGTGCCGCGCCATCCCGTGCGCAGCCGCGAGCGCCAGAGCTCTCAACGCCCCGGCCGGAACGACACGGGACACCAGCCTCCGCCGCTCCGCCTCCTGTGCGCCGATCAGGGCGCCGTCCAGCGCCAGCTCCAGCGCGTGCGCTTCGCCGATTCGCCGCGACACCGCCGGGAACACGAGATACGGCCAGAGCCTGCGCGTGACCTCCGGGAGCCCGAACTGGGCGTCGTCGGCGGCGAAGATGACATCTCCCAGGACGGCGAGCCCGAGGCCGCCGCCGACGGCGTGGCCCTGGACCGCGGTGATCAGGGGCTTCGAGAGCCACGCAAAGGCGGAGAAGAGCCGCTCGTGCGCGGGCGTCGTCTGCGACGCGCCGGCCTCCTTGAGATCGAGCCCCGCGCAAAACGACGGACCATCGCTTTGCAACAACAACACCCTGATATCACCGGCGGCGGCGGCACCTTCGAACTCTTTTAGAAGCCCGTCACAGGTCGCGGCGTCGAGCGCGTTTCGCTTTTCGGGCCGGCTGATTGTCATGATCCGCACGCCGCGATCGGTCTCGCCAACTACAGTCGTCCGCCCCACCATGCGCGGCAACCTATCTCCCAGTGAAGCCGCGAGCAAGCGCCAAGCACTGCGCGTTCCCGTCGATTGGAGAGATGCGGAGGAGGCCGGGGTTCGTCGGGAACACCGGGGGGTGAGATTCGCCTCGCGGCGTAGGCACTGGCGCGGATTGGTCCATCGTGATCACTATGATCGACATCGCGTCGATCGGCATCGCGCCGCTCGGCATCGTGACTGCATCGATCGAAGTCGTGATCGCGCCGATCGGTTTCGCTAACACCGGCTGGCGCGCAGGCCGGCGGCCGAGCCGCTCACGGAACGGAGGGTCCCCAGGGTGTTACGAGTCGCCGAATGCGCGGAGAGGCGAGACCGACGCTGAATCACCGGCTCTTCGATACCCCGAGATTCGCCCGCGTTGCAAAGCGCGGAGCATTCATAATCTGAGGGTCTCCGTCCGGGCTTTGGTCAATCGGCTTCACCGCCTTCTCATCAGTGAATGGCGCTATCGAAGATTCCTGATTGAGAACCAGGATGCGCGAACCGAGGAACCGAACCACATTGCTAGCGAGAGATCGCAGACGCTCGAGCATGTATTTGGGCTCTCGCCTGAGCGCACGTCCATCTCCGGCTGTTCTGGCGCCACGGTTCGGCACCAACGGATGCCGCCGTGAAGTCGATTCTTTGGCGCCTGCGCCTGGACTTGTCACGGCGCCGCCGCGAGCGCGTCGAGGCGGACCTGGGTCTGCGCCGTGTCTGGATGTGACGCCCCGAGGGTACGCCGGCGGATCTCGAGGGCGCGGGCCAGCAAGGAGCGCGCCTCGTTCGACTCCCCTGCTTCCAGGCGCAGAGCTGCAAGATGGCCGACGACGGTGGCCACGCCGAGGTGATCGGGGCCGAGGGTCGCCTCGGCCAGCGCGAGGGCCTGCTCGAGCTCGTTCGCCGCCGCCTCGCTATCGCCACGGCGGGCCTGGACCAGCCCCATGGCCGTGCGCAGGCGGACCTCGATCGGATCGCCGGAGTCCCGGCCGAGCGCATTGAGGGCCAGCGCGCCCCAGCGCAGCGCCTCGTCGCCGCGACCCTGGCCGTAGCCGATCGCCACCACCAGTTCGGTCCGCGCGCGCACCAGCGCTGAAAGATTGTTGCCGCGCTCCGCCGCCATCGCCGCGGCGAACAGCGTCGCCTCGGCGGCCGCGAACTCGCCCGCGTGCGACTGCAGCGACCCGAGCAGCACCAGCGCCTCGGCGGTCGTGAACTCGTGGCCGAGCAGCTCGGCCTGGGTCGCCGCCTCGCGGGCCCGGGGCAGCGCGCGCGCGACCTCGCCGGCCTTGAGCAGCGCCGCGATCTCGTCGAGGCGGCCGCCGAGCGCCTGCACCTGCACTGCCACCGCTGGATCGCTCGGCGCCACCTGCAGCGCCAGCTCCGGCCGCTCGCGGCAGGTGGACAGCGGCCGCAGCTTGACCGCCGCCTTGACCGCGTTGCCGAGCACGCCCTCGGCGTCGTCGGTGAACGCCACCACCAGCGCCCGCAGCTCGCCGAGGCTGCGGTCGAGGCAGGCCAGCTCCAGGTGCGCCTGCTCTTTGGGACCTGTCCTTTCGGCGTCGTTGGCGGCCCGGCAGGCCTCCTCGCGCGCCTCGGCCCACTCGCCCGCGTAGGCGTCGAGGCGGGCCGCCACCTGCGACCACGCCTCCATCGCCTCCGGCCGCCCGGTCGCCAGGAACGCCTGCCGCACCGTCGAGCGGCGGGCCTCGCCCCACACCGCCGCGATCTCGGAGCCTGCACCTTTGCACAGGTCCTCCTGGACATGTTCCTCCGGCCAGGCGGCGAACACCCCCGCGACCACCGCCGCCGCCCCGAGCCACAGCGCCGCTCGCCCGCGGCCCCGGCCCGCGCGCTCGAGCGCCGCCAGAAGCGTCGCCATGTCGGGCCAGCGGCCGGTCGGCTCGACTTGCAGCCCGCGCAGCAAGATCCGCCGCAGCGACGCCGGCGCCCGCGCCCCCTCCGGCGGCGGCGCGATCGCCCCGGCCAGCACGCGGCTGCGCAGCTCCTCCGCGGTCGCGCCGACGAACGGCCGCTGCCCGTGCAGCGCCTCCCACAGCGCCACGCAGAAGCTGAACTGATCGGAGCGGGCCGAGGCCGCGGCCCCGCGGTGCTGCTCGGGCGACATGTAGGGCAGCGAGCCGATCAGCGCCCCGGTCGCCGTCGAGCTGCCTCCGAGGACATGTCCTGGGAGCAATGTCCCTCGGGACAGCGGCGACGCCGCCTCGGCGGCCGCGTGGGCCAGCCCGAAGTCGGCCACGCGGGCGCGGCCGTCCTCGCCGACCAGCACGTTGTCGGGCTTGAAGTCGCGGTGGATCAGCCCCGCGCGGTGGGCCGCCTCGAGCCCGCGCCCGGCCTGCAGGAACACCTCGATCACCTCGCGCACCCCGCGGGGCGCCTCGCCGAGCCACTGCGTCAGCGTCGTCCCGGCCACGAACTCCATGACCACGAACACCTGCTCGCCCCAGGTCCCGGCCTCGTAGACGGTGACCGCGTGCGGGCTCGAGATCTTCGCCATCGCCTGCGCCTCGCGCAGCAGGCGTTCGCGGCCCGCGCTGCCGGCCCCGACGCGGTCGGGCCGCACCAGCTTGATCGCCACCTTGCGCCCGAGCTCCGGGTCGTGGCCGGCGTAGACCACGCCCATCCCGCCGGCGCCGATGCGCTCGCCCACCACATAGCGCCCCAGCCGCAGCGCCGGCGCCGGCTCGCCGAGCAGCCGCCCGCGGACCTCCGCAAACAGGCGCTGAAACTCGAGCGGTCGCTCGCCCACCCCCGCAACAACGCCGTGATGGTTCGGCCCGGTCTCGACACCCATAGCCCGAGGACTCAAGACCATGCCTACCACTACACACGAACCTTCGGGTCTCATCGCCATCCGCGCCCTCGTCGACCTGGAGCGCGAGCGCCAGGACCGCGAGCAGGCCGCCGCAGCCGCCCGCGAGGCCGCCGAGGCCGCTGCCCGCGAGGTCGCCGAGGCCCGCGCCCGCGCCGAAGCCGAGGCCCTGGCCCTGGCCGCCGCCGAGGCCCGGCGCCGCGACGAGCGCCGGCTGCACGAGGAGCGACTGCGCGCCGCCGAGGTCGAGGGCCGGCTGCGGGCCGGCCAGGCGGCTCACCTGGCGCAGGTGCAGGCCGAGCTCGACGCCCGGACCGGCCCCGCGCGCCCGGCCAGCGCCGTCGGCCTGTGGACCGCCGGCGCCCTCGGCCTCGTCGGCCTCGGCCTCGCGGTGCTGCTGAAGACCGCCACCGCCGCGCCCGCGCCCGCGCTCGCGCCGGTGGCCGCCGCCGAGGACACCTCGCTCCGCGACGCCCGCCAGGCGATCGCCGAGCTCCGGGCCGGCATCGCCGACATCGAGCGCAGCAACGAGGCCGACCGCCAGGCCCTCGCCAACGCCACCGCCCGCGCCGCGGCCTCCGTCGTCGCCCCCGCGGCCGCACCCGCGCCGACGCGCCCGCGCCCGAGCGCCCGCCCGACCGCCAGGCCGGGCGACAAGCCCCCAGTCGCCAAGCCCGGCGGGCTCAAGATCTGCGACACCAACGACCCGCTGGCCGAGGACTGCTGATCGTCCTCGTCGCCAGAGACGACATGCCCGATGGATCATGCTCCGAAGGACATGCTCCATCGAGCATGTCCTCGAGGACATGCCCGATGGGGCATGAACTCTTCAGCCGCCGGGCCCGCGGGGCAGCCCGCGGGCCGACAGCTCGCGGACCCAGTCGTCGAGGCGGTCGACCGTCGACGCGCGCAGCGCCGGCGTCTCGGCCAGGCGCTCGCAGGCGGCCACCACCAGCAGCCGGGCCTTGCGCAGGCGGCCGTACATGCCCGGCTCGGACAGCCCGTACATGCGCGCCAGCTCGCCCGCGGTGGCGCCCTCGAGGTGGTAGAGCTCGAACGCGATCTGCAGGTCGATCGGCAGCTCGCGCAGCGCTTGCAGCAGGATCGTCTCCTCGCGCCGGTGGGCCAGCGCGCTGGTCGGCGACGGCCCGAAGCCTGCAAGCGAGTGCTCGATCGGGTCGAGGTGATCGGCGTCGCGGCGCTTGCGGCGGAGGTGCGTCAGCAGCACCAGCCGCGCCGTCCCGAGCACGTAGGTGCGGAACGCCGACTCGCCGCGGAACCGCTCCTTGCCCTCGCACATCGCCAGGAACGTCTGCTGGATCAGGTCGGCCGCCGCCGCCTCGCCGACCTTGTAGTAGAAAAACCGGCACACCGCGTCGAAGTGGCGCGCGAGCAGCGAGTCGCCGGCCGCGCGGTCGCCCGCGCGCCAGGCCGTCAGCAGCTCCTCGTCGCTCGTCATGGTCGAGCTGCAGTATAGCGGCCGGCGCCGACCGCCGTCACGCCGCCAGCGGCTCGATCCCGTACTCGCGGCGCAGGTCCTCGACCTGGCGATCCATCACCGCCCAGAAGTCCCAGTGATCGGTGAGGTCGAGCTTCGCCTGCGCGCCGCGGGCGAACGCTCGCACCACGTCGTCGATCGCGCCGGGCTTGTCGTTGTAGTAGCCGTGCGCCGGGTCGGCGAAGACCGTCAGGCGCAGGCCGTGCTGGCCGTTGAGCAGCACGAACACCAGGACGCTGAACGGGTCCTGGCGCTTGTAGCCGGCCTGGAACGCGAGCACGAGGCCCTCGCTCTGGAAATCGGTGCCGTAGCCGCCGAGGATGTGCGACAGGTCGTGCGTCAGCAGCGGCTCGGGCGCGCCGTGCTTCTCGCCGGGGAACTTGAAGCCGTTGGCGTCGTAGAAGCGCCACAGCTCCTTGCCCAGCGAGCCGTCGGGGTAGTTCGCCAGCCCGCGGTAGCGCCCGGCCACCGCGCTGTTCTCCCACAGCCCGGCGAAGCTGCCGACGTTCTTGAGCACGCCGAAGAGGCCCTGCTTCTCGTACAGCTGCTTCATCGCCGGGCCGAGCAGGCTGCGGCGGATCACGTCGAAGCGCAGCGCCACCAGCCGCTCGGTCTGGAACTTGCGCAGCTGCGCCAGCGCGACCGGCTCGACCGCGAGCGCCGCCGCGTAGCCCTCGATCGCCGCCTGCTCCTCCTCGGCCACCGTGTCGCGGGCGAGCGTCAGCGTGACCATGCCGCTGATCAGCTGGGTCCGCAGCGCCGGGTCGTCGATCGCCTCTGCCAGCGCCGCGGGCGTGATCGGATCGAGCGCGTCGAGGTCGAACGCGGTGCGCAGCAGGTGCTGCTGGATCGCCAGGAGCGCCTCGCGGCGGATCGGCGCCAGCTCGCCGGCTGAGGTGAGTACGGTCTTCATGGCGCGAAGGCCGGCGTGGGCTTGCTCGTGGGTCGGGATCAGAAACGTCATGGCTCGCTCTCCGTGGCCTCATCGTGCGCCGCCCCGGCCCGCCGCGCCTTGTCGCAGCGCGCCAACGATTTGTCGCCACGCGTCATCCGCCGCGCACCCTCGGAGCGCACGCGTCATTCGCCGCGCGCGTCTGCACCTCGTCACGCGTCATGCGTCGCGCACCCTCGATCGGTCGCCCCGTCACCCGCCGCGCGGCGGCACATCGTCACGCATCATTCATCGCGCGAGCGGCGATGCGTCGGCACTCGGCGGGCAACTGCGCCTCGCCGTCGCGCCTCACATCATCAGCCCGTGCTTGCTACCGTCATTCTCACCGCGCCTCGCGCTGTCGCCACGCCGACGGCACCGACCCGGTCCAGCGGCGGAACGCGCGGGTGAACGCCGCCACCTCGGTGAAGCCGACCAGGAACGCCACCTCCGACACCGTGCGCTGGCCCTCGCGCAGATAGCCGAGCGACAGGTCGCGCCGCACCTCGTCGACCAGCGCCTGGTACGTCGTGCCCTCGGCTTGCAGCGCGCGCTGCAGCGTGCGCGGGCTGGTCGCCAGCGCCTTGGCGATCGCCTCGAGCGGCGGCGGCTCGCCCGGCATCGCCCGCACCACCTGCGTCTTCACGCGATGCACCACGTCGTCGCGGGCCGGCAGGCGCGCCAGCAATTCGTCGGCGTGGCGCTCGAGCAGCGTCCCCAGCGATGGATCGGCGCCGCGGACCGGCGCGTCGAGCAGCTCGGCGCGGAACTCGAACCCGTTCGCGACCTCGTGGAAGGCCAGCGGCGCCGCGAAGATCCGCCGGTGCGGCTCGATGTCGGCCGGCGTCGCGTGCTGAAACCCGACCCGTCGCGCCGCGAACGTCGGCCCGACCAGCGCTCGCGCCCGCAGGAACCACGTCGCCACCGCGTACTCCGAGAAGTGCCGCGGCGCGCAGGCCGTCCCGCGCAGGCGCAGCTGCAGGCGCGCCTGCCCGTCCGCGATCGTCAGCGTCAGCTCGGCGTCGTCGTGGTGCAGGCGTTGATAGCGGAGCATGCGCTCGATCGCCTGCCGCAGCGTCGGCCCCTGCGCGCACACGTAGTCGACCACGTCGAACGGCGCGTCGCTAAGCTGCTCCGCGGCCCCGAGGCCGAAGCCCGGGTCGCCGCACAGCGCCGGCACTTGCTCCCACGCGCGCAGGAACAGCGCGTGGGGCACCCGCACGTGCGGGTCGGCGAGCAGGCCCGGATCGAACTCGAGCCGGCGGGCGAGCTCGTCGGGACCGACGCCGAAGCGCGCCGCCCCGAGCACACACATCCGGATCGCCTTGATGCACGCCGTCGACGGAGTCATGCCCGGACTGAACTTCAGCGCCCCGGCGCCCTGCCGTCAATCGCCGCGACCCGGGAAAGCCCGGCCCTGCGCGCCTCCGCGGCCGGTGCGAGCGTCCCGGCGCCGGATCGCGCCCACGGATCTGCGCCCGCGCCTTGGCCGCACCTGGGATGCGTATGACCCTTCGGACATGTCCTTTTCAACATTCTCTATCGGACATGTCCTTGTCGCCAGATTGCCTTCACGCCTCGGCTCGCTGCGGCCACTACGCACCCCGGCTCGCGCAAGGAACCTCAGGCGCAGCCGCGCGCCGTGCTGCGGCGCGGCGGGCGAAAGATCGTGGTTCACGCCGTTCACCGCCCCAATTTGCCGTCCGCGGAGGATCGAACCATGCAGAACAAGACACACCACCACCGCGAGCACCGCCACGGACACAAGGGCCGGCGAGATCTGGGCGAGACGCGCGGGCTGCTGGCGCGGGCCGTCGATCGCGTGCGCGCGTGGTTGGGCGACGAGGACGCCTCCGGCCGGCTGAAGCTCGACGCCCGGCGCAGTCGTCGTGACGCGCGGATCCAGGCCCGGGCCGAGCGGCGGGAGCACATGCGCCAGGAGATCGAGGAGCGGCGGCGCAGCGCCAAGCGGCATCATCGCGAGCGCATGGCCGGCGCGCCCCCCCTGAGCTTCATCCCGTCGCCGCAGACCTGGCCGTGGCAGTTCATGGGACGCGGCGCCCCGTGGCCGCCGAACCCCGAGTCGTACTACCAACAATCGCTGCCGCCCGGCGTGCGCGGCCGGCCGCTGCAGCGTCGCGGCCGCTTCACCGGCCGCGGCCCTCGCGGCTATGTCCGCCCGGACGCGCGGATCGTCGAGGACATCAACGAGGCTCTGACGTACAGCCCGCACATCGACGCCAGTGACATCGTCGTCCGCGTCGACAGCGGCGACGTCGTCCTCTCGGGCAGCGTCGACGATCGCTACATCAAGCGCCTGGTCGAGGAGCTGATCGAAGACGTCGCGGGTGTGCGCGACGTGCAGAACGACCTGCACGTCGAGACCCGCGATCTGCAGGGCGCCGGCGGTATGCACCGCAGCTCGGCCCGCCGCGACGACAGGGGCGCGCAGCGGCGCGACATGACCGTGGGCCAGGACTTCGAGGACCTCGAGACCAGCAACCTCAACACCGGCCAGGAGAGCTGCGCCCGCAAGCACCGCGGCGGCAGCTTCTCCGGCACCTGAGCAGCGCGAGCGACGGCCCGCGCGGCGACGTGGTACTTGTCGAAGGCGATCTTCGCGTCGCCATCGGGGATGGCCTCGCGGACAGCTTGAATGTAGGGCTCGTGCATGTCCATGACGACCACCGAGACCGCAGCCCTCTCTGGGCGCGAAAAGCCGCTCAGGAAGCCCTTGAGGGCCCCTTTGCCGCGTCCGTCGGCGACGTGGATGACCCGCTTGCTGGCGGACTTCGGGTCATGCACGATCGTGACGTACTCGTGGCGCCGCTGGAAGGAGGTCTCGTCGACGGCGAGCATCGCCGGCAGCGCGACCTCGCGGCGCTCGAGTCCACATTGTACTGCACGCTCCTGGACGCCGGCGACCTGATCCCACGAGAGGCCGAGGCGCTCCGCGACCACTGCGATCGGCGCCTCGCGGAGCCAGTCGATCACCAGCGCCTCGAACAGCGCGGTGAGCCGGGCGCTACCGTCCGCCCAAGAGACGCGCATCGTCAGCGTACCGTGCTTCGGGCACGACGTCCGCGGTACGCCGGCTTCGATGATCGTCCGATACTGACACGTATCGAGGTGCCGCCATCGACGAGTCCGTGTATCGTGACGGGGAACAGCCTGGTCACACTCCGGGCACCTCGTCGGCACATCGGAGTCGTGCTCGACCTCGATGACGATCTGCCCCTGCCCGAGCTGCAGCTTCACCGCAGCAACACGCCAGGGAGCCTCGATACCGAGAATGCGGGCATAGAGTTCGGTCTCTGCCATTCGCGCACGGTATCACGGCGCGATTTCGCGCGCAACCCACGCCACCCTCAACCCTGAAGAGCCTAATTTCTACCGTGGCGATCGAGGAGCACAAGCTCCAAGCGGCGCTCCTCAGGGCGCTCGGCTCGCGCGAGAGCGCACACAAACACCCCTTTCACGTCGTCGACCACGAAGCGCTGGCCGTGAGGGCGGCTGGGAGTACGAGTATTCGCTCGCGCCCAGACCGCCGCGCTGCCTCGCCGTCAATCTCGTGCGCAGCCTCTCCTGGCAGACCAGCGACTTCGGGCGCACCCGGCGGAAGTTTCCACTGCGCCTGCCGATGGCGAGCCTGAAGGGTTCGTGGAGCCTCGGCTCCGAGGGGCTCGCACCCGGCTGCTGACACGACCACGGTCGCGAAAGGACCGTGGGTGCCCGGGTGTATGCTCGGGCACCCAGCAGGCGCCGGCGCCTCGCCGACAAGGCCGTCGTCGGCGGCGACGGGCTCGCGGTCGGCTCGCTGATCCACAGCTGCCGCGAGCTCCGCGGCGAGCACCGGCCGCGAGCGCTGGCGTCCGTCGAAGAAGCCCGGCTCGTACTCGTCCGTGATTTCCTGGCGATCGGCGTCTCGTCGAGGACGGCGGCCGCCTGCTCGTCGCACCACGCGAAGAAGTTGTCGACGATCGGCCGCGACTTCTCGCGGCGGGTCTCCTCGCGCTTCTTCCGCGGCGCGGCGCGCCGAGTTCTGTGCGCTCGAAGTTCAAGCAACGACCTCGAGCCTGCCAATCGCGCCAGGAGCCAACCCCTCGCGCACAGGGGCGGCGCCGATCGGCGCATCCTGGCGCTCCTGTTGACAACTGCTGCGCCGCCAGTCAGCATGACCTGGTTGCCTTGTGTCTCTTGTATCTAAGGAGTAGGAAGGTGCGCGTGAGTTGGTCAGCGGGTGGATTGTTGTTGAGCGTCGGGGTTACATTGGCCTGCGAGTCGGCGCCGGAGGCCCTGATGCCGCGCGACGGCGAGGCCCTGGTCCAGTCGCCCGGTGTCTGCGCCGAGGCCCTGCTGCCATCGGCCGTGAGCGTCGTCTGGGACGACGTGGCGAGCGACGCCAAGCTCCTCGGCACGGCCGACCCCGTGACGCTCGTCGTCACCAACGTCTCTGACCGTGCGATGCAAGTGCGGTCGTTCATCGAACTCGAACTCGACGCGGGCGAGCCCGGTCAGATCGCCCTGGGGACCGCGGGGCTCGCGCCAGGCGAGACGTTCACGACCGCCTTCTCGCTGTCGGAGCGAGTACCACCGGCGATACGCGCGCACTCGAGCTCACGTGGCATTCAGGCCACCGCCGAGGTCATGGACGGCGAAGGTCACCGGCTCGAGCTCGTCCATGCGCCGCCGATCTTCTACCACTGGGACGCCGACACGCTGCTGATCTACGGCGAGCACGTCTTGCACAAAGAGATGAATCATGGCCTCTGGGGCGCGCCAGCAGCGCTCGACGAAGACGAGGCCCGATTCGTCCGCCGCGCCCAGGTCTGGTCGAAGGATTGACCTGTCCATGGTATACACAATGCTCAAAAGACCCTCCGGCCTGGCTCGCTACGCGGCGCTGGCCAGCGCTGCATTCGTCTTGTCCTTCGCCCTCGACGCGCACTCGAACCCGATCTTCGAGCACGACTGGTGCTTCCTTCCGCTGGCGCGTAAACGCCGTGGACAACGGGGTCGGCGAGGATTTCGGGACCACCAACGTGTGGCTCGCGCGCGGGGCTCGGGTCTACATCCTCCATCCGTCCGAGTCCCCGCGGACCTTGTACACGGACGTCGACACTGGCTGCCTCTCGTTCCTGTCCAACTTCGGCTCCGGCTTCGAGGTCCGGCTTCACGCCGAGACGAAGGTGGGAGGCACCGGCAACATCACCATCCGCGCGTTCGCCAGCCTCGCTAACCTCGAGTACTGGGAGGCGCTTCCGGTCCAGGCGCGCCTGGAGTCGTGGCGCTGGTATGACGTGGCACCGACCTGCGACGGCACCTTCTGCGACTTGACCCTGACCAACACCTCGGTGACCGACGTCGTCTCCAACCTGATCGCCGCCGCGACGTGGGTCGTGCACAGGGTCGATTCGAGCACGAGCCCGCGGATCGCGGGGACGCACAGCCTGGCGGTGATCCACGCCGATTGCGATATCGGTTCGGGCTCCTGCTACATCAAGAACTCGCCGAACAATCGGATCTTCATCCAGGACACGCTGACGGGCCTGCCCGAGGGCGCCACGCGCAAATTCCTCATCGGCCACGAAACAGGGCACTTCTTTGACCACGTCTACTCGGGCGGCTTGCTCGCCGCCTCCGGTGCTTGGGGGCTGACGGACATCAATCACCCGCGTTGCAGCTCGGCCGGGGTCGTGGGCAATCATGCGTTGCGCTCCGAAGAGTGGGCAAGCGGTGCGTTCGTCGAGGGATTCGCGCACTTCATCTCCACTCTGGCATTCAATCAACACACCGAGCAGAACGGGATTTTCAAGTACTACAAGAACGACTCCGGGAGCGGGTTCAGCTACAACTTCGACACCGTCGACGTCGAGGGTTCGTCGAGTTGGCTGCACAGCACGTCGGGATGCGACTGCCGCAACGGCGCATTCTTGTGCCCCGACCGGTCGACCGAGCTCGACTGGCTCCGCTTCTTTTGGGACTTTCGCACCAACCCAGGAGGCACCGGCGACCCGCAGCCCACACACGCCGACATCTTTGCTATGCTCGCCCACGTGGGCGCAAACCACCTCAACTACGGGCTCACGCAGATCTTCCAGTGGCTGGACGACGCGGTTCCGTCGACCCTGCAGACGCGCTTCACGGATTATGCGGAACATAATGGGGTCGACACCGCCCCCTAGGAGCGACAAATGGCACCTCGTCGATCACCTCTCCCGCTCATCGCCCACGCGACCGCGCTTGCCATCTTGCTCACCGCCTGTGCCCCGCACAAGGGCGATTCGGCGACCACCGACTCGGCAACGAGCGACGCGAGCGATTCCGCCACCGCGGCTAACTCGACCACCGACTCGTCGACGCCCACGACCACCGAGGCCTCGTGCGCCGACGTGGTCGCCGGCGACCTAATGATCTCCGACGCCACCGATATCGCCACGCTCGCCTGTGTGGTCGAGGTTCAGGGCGAGCTTCGGGTCTCCGACACGACGACCTGGTCCAACCTCACACCGCTGGCGAACCTCCGGCTCGTGGGCGGCGACGTGAAGCTCCTGCGCAACGCTGCGCTCGTCGACCTCGCCGGGCTGCAGGGCCTCGAGCGCGTCGGCGGGTCCATCACCATCGTCGGCAACCCGCAGCTCGCCGATCTCTCCGGGCTCGGCGGCGTGCGCCGGCTCGGCGGCCTCGGCATCAACAACAACGCGCTGGTCTCTCTCGCCGGGCTACAGGATGACGTCGTCTTTGAAGCCGCGCAGGGCGGACCGGCAGGGTTCAGCGTCGTCAACGAGACGTTGACCGACTTCGACGGGCTGTCGGCGATCACCACCGCTTCGGCGCCGCAGGGCCTCAACCTCAGCGTGAGCGAAATGCCGGCGCTCACCGACGTGTCGGGGCTCGACGTGTTCGCCGCAGTGGAAGGCCCGATCGAGCTCACGCTCCGCGAGCTGCCGGCGCTGACGGGCTTGCAGTGGCCCGGTCCGCTCGAGCTTCTCAATATTCGCGACGCGCCGGCGCTGCACGAGCTCGTCTTGCCCGCCGTGGTCGATGCGCGCGAGATCAGCTTCGAGCGCGTGCCGGCGCTCACCAGCCTCGCCGGCCTCGCGGCGCTGCGTTCCGTCTCGGAGGTGCTCTCGCTCGGTCCGTGCAATGGCGACGGCCTGGCCGGCATCGTCGACCTCCACGGCCTGGAGTCGCTCGAGCAGGCCGGCATCGTCTACATCGACAGCAACGCCTCGCTCGCCGCCTTGACCGGGTTGCCGACCTCGCTCCAGGCCGACAACGTGTTCATCTGGCACAACCCTGCCCTGCCGCAGGCCGACGCGGACGCCTGGCTCGTCGCCGCCGGGCTCGCGGAGCACGCCGCCTCGGAGGCGTGCGACAACCTCGGCGGCCCGGCCTGCGAGCTCAGCTGCCCGGTCTACTGATTTACGCGTGCAACGAGTCGGACGGACACTCCCGTCAATAGCGATAACGCAGCAAGCGACTGATCTCGTCGCTCGGCGAGCGGACCGCAGCGCTGTGGAGCGCGGGCAATGGCCAGGAGCGGGGGTTCTGAAGTGGGCGCAGTAGCAAGGCGATCGTCGATCACGCTCGCCCGCGTAGCCGCGTGCGCGACCTATCTCTGAAGCCATGCCGCTGGCTCAGAACGCTCCGCGGTCATGGGTCGGCTCGTCTCGAAGGCCAGGCGGCTGCCGGCCACGGGGCTTGGCCCAGCGGGCGGTATAGGCCGGCGCAGGAGCCCAGATGCGCGGAGACGCGATCTCCCGGTCGACGCGAAAATTCGTCTCGATTTCGTCGCGAATTTGGCTCTTTTCGAGACGTCTCACCGTAAACGAGCCCGCAGGGACGTCTAGCGCTGCCTGTACACGACTTCACCAATACGGGGGGTAGGAGGAAGGGTCATGATCACTGCTGCGTTCGTGCGCGAGTGCAAGCCTCGCGCGATGAAGTACGAAGTCATCTGCGACGCGCTCCCCGGGTTCATTCTGCGAGTTCTGCCCACCGGGAAGAAGGTTGCGCTGATCCGCTACCAGATCGACGGGAAGGACCATCGGGTCAAGATCGGGCTGCTCGGGCCCGCACTGTCGATCGACGAGGCGCGGCGGCGTGCCGCCGTCATGCTCGCTGACGTCACAGCCGACGCGAGCGACGATGAGCCGCCGGTCCCGCAGGCTGCCGGCGGTCCCGGCGGGCAGCTACGCCGAGCTCGGGTGAACCGCTCCCGACCGGGCGAGGAGCCGTCCTCGCCCTCGACAATCTTCGGGCCGCGCGCCTACCCTTCGAGACATGTCCCTTCGCGCGGACCGATTGCCGCGTCCGGGTATGACCATGTCGTTCATCCTGCGAGCGCGACTTGCGATCATGCGAATGGGCCGACCCGGCCCACCCACGTGCATTCGCGTCGGCTCCGCCTGAGCGTCAGGCGGCAGCGGGGCCGCGCTTCTTGGCGCCGATGAGCTGCATGGCGAAGGCGATGCCGCTCTGCAGGGTGCCGTGCGTGGCGATGCCGCGGAGGTCGATGCCGAGGTCGACGAACAGGGAGGCCGTATCCGGGCTGACGCCGGTCAGCACCGTGCGCGCGCCGAGCAGGCGGAGCGCCGAGCCGGCCTGGATCAGCGTGATCGCGCCGCCGCTGTCGATCCCCTTCATGCCGGTGACGTCGAAGATGACGACGCGCATGCGCCCGGCCTCCGCGCCCTGCAGGGCCGTCTGCAGCAGGTGATCGCAGCGGGTCGCGTCGAGCGTGCCGATCAGCGGCATGACGACGATCGCGTCGGTGATCGGGATCATCGGCGTCGAGAGCTCGGTGAGCATCGCCTGCTGCATGCGGATCATCTCCTCTTGCAGCGCCGCGCGGGCCTCCTCCGCCCGCTCTCGCTCGATCAGCTCCGCGGACAGGCGCTCGTTCGCGGCCTGCAGGGCGGTGGTGCGTTGCTCGACGTCGGACTCGAGGCGCTCGTTCGCGCGGGCGAGCGCGTTGCCGGCCTCGACGACGTGGCGGTACAGCAGGGCGTTCTCGACGGCGGTCACCGCCTGGGCGCACAGCACCTGCAGCAGCTCGACGCGGTTGCGGCTGAAGGCGTCGCGGATCAGGTGGTTCTCGACGACCAGGATGCCGCTCATGCGCCGGCGGTGCGCCAGCGCGAGGCACAGCACCGACTTGACCTGCCTCGCCACGAGCGCGGGGTCGGCGGCGAATCGGGGGTCGCGCGCGACGTCGCCGAGCACGACCGCCTCGTGGGTGCGGGCGACGTATTGGACCAGGCTCGCCGGGACGTCGGGGCGGGCGGCGAGCGGCGTGCTGCTGACGAACTCGACCACCTCGGTGTCGATCGACGCTGCCGCCGCCAGCTCGAGCGTACCGTCGCGGTCGAGCAGCAGATATACGCGCGTGCCGCCCGCGTTCTGCATCACGATCCGCATCAGCCGATCGAGCAGCTTGTCGAGCTCGATCTCGCCGACGAGCGCCTGCCCGAGCCGCACGACGGTCGCCAGATCGAGGGCCGCGGCCGCGCCGAGGCCGACGGCGCCGCCATCGTCCGGCGTGGTCGTGCGCACCGGACCGGTGACCGCGGGCGCCGTCGTCGGCTGGGGAAAGTCGCGGGCGATCAGGGCCGCCTTCGCAGGAGCGCCCCAGCGCACGAACCCGTCGTACGCCGCGCGCATGTACACCGGGGCGATGAACGACCGTTGGCGGTCGCGGTAGAACTCGCCGCACAGCGCGCTCGCCAGCGCCTCGTACTGCACGAACCCGTTGCGCCGCGCCGACGCGATCGCCTGGTCGTAGAGCTCCTCGGCCTCGAGCGCTCGACCCGTGACGCGCGCCTCCTCGGCCCGCACGAGCAGGTACTTGTGCTCGAAGTTCTCGGGGCAATTGTCGGCCCAGCGCGCCAGCTTGTCGATGTCGTCGCGCAGCACTGCGCGGTCGGCCAGCGCCTGCGCGGCGTCGACGTCGCCGACGCGCGCGCACAGGGCCAGCGCCTCGTAGACGTGGAAGGTCGCCTCGATCGGCATTGCCATGACTGCGCCGAGCACCTCGCGCGCCGAAGCGGCGGCGGCGAGCGCCTCCTCGTGGCGTCCGTAGGTGTAGAGGAGCATCAGGCGGATGATGTGATAGAAGGCGATGCCGCAGCCGAAGCTCGCGGCGGTCACCTGCGCCAGGCACTCCTGGGCGTCGAAGTCGTCGCTGTCGAGCAGCGTGCCGGGGCGGACCCGGCCGGCGAGGCTGTCGAGGAATTGCTGCTGCAGGCGGATGGTCTGATACACCGCCTCGTTCTTGCTCTCGCGCGCGAACGCGGCGAACCGCTCCGACGCGCGGCGCGCCTCGCTCAGCGGGCTCCCCACCTCGATGTGCTGCCATACCGTCTCGAACGCGAGGAACGAGGCGTACACGAGGTCACCGGCGGAGATGCAGGCGTGGAAGGCCTGCTCGAGGATCGGGAAGTCGGTGCGCAGCGGGCTGCGCCAGAAGTTGATGTGGTCGCCGTGGAGGTGCAGCAGCGTGCCGCGCAGCTTGGCGTCGCCGAGCCGCTCGTTGAGCTGGATCGACATCTCCGAGAACGCGTAGCCGTTGGCGACGTCGCCGAACACGCTGACGAGCATGAAGCCGTACACGCTGTAGGCGAAGCACGAGTCCTCAGCGTTGCCGTGGCGCAGCGAGAGGTTGACGGCCGTGAGCCCGAAGTACGGGAACACCTTCGGCCGGCCGATGTACGCGCACGGCATGATGCCGACCATCAATCCGAGGACGGCCCGGTGCGCCGGATCGGTCATCAGCGGCGCGTCGAGCAGCGTGGGCACCGGGCGCCCGGCGAGGTTGCCGGCGACCGCCGCGGCCTCGGCGGCCATCGCCGCCTGCAGCGCGGCGTCGTCGGCCGGGAGCTCGACGCCGAACAGCGCCAGCCCGCGCACGCCGAGCTCGACGCCGGCGTCGTAGCGGCCCGCGACCTGATAGAGGCGCATCTGTAGGATGTAGACATTCGCGTGGTCGACGCGATCGCGGGCGCGGGTGTGAATCCGGTCGAACAGCTCCTCCGCGCGCTCGAACGCGCCGGCGAGGTACTCACATTCGGCCAGCTCGCAGTGCAGCGCGTAGACGTGGGCGTAGTCGTCGTCCCACGCGGCCTCGGGCAGCAGCGCGACGCCGGCGCGCAGGTACTGGGCCGCCGCCGCGTAGGCGGTCGATTTCTTGGCGTGGCGGCCGACCGCGAGGTTCAGCGCCGACACCCGTCGCCGCTCGTCGGCGTCCAGCATCAGCTCGATGCCGAGGTCGAGGTGATCGACGACGTCGAACAGCTCGTCAGGGCGCGGCTCGCCGCCGAGTCGCGCCAGCAGCAGCCGCCCGATCCGCAGGTGGGTCTCGGCGCGCTGCTCGGCGGCGACGAGCGCGTACGCGGCCTGCTGCACGCGATCGTGCGAGAAGTGGTACGACAGCTCGAGCGGCGCGCCGCGTTCGCCCGCGCGCGGCAGCGCCGGCGCGTGATGGACGAAGCGGTAGTCGTTGCTCTCGGGCACCACCAGGCCCTCTTCGAGCGCCTCCCACAGCGCGGCGGCGGTGGCCTCGGGCGACTCGGCGCAGATCGTCGCCAGCGCGGCGAGCGTGAACTTGTGACCGATGCACGCGGCCAGCCGCAGCACCCGCTGGGTCGCCTCGCTGCAGCGGCGCAGCCGCTGGGCCATGAAGTCGAGGACGTTCGCGGTGACCTCGCGCGCCTCGATCGCGGCGATGTCCCAGGTGAACCCGCCCTCGCCGGCGCTCGCGCGCAGGAGCCCGTCCTGGTAGAGGCCGCGGAGGAACAGGCCGACGAAGAACGGGTTGCCGTCGGTCTTGCGGGCCACGACGCGCGCGAGCGGACCGGCCTGCTCGGGGGTGCAGCCGAGCACGTCCGCGAGCAGCTCGCCGAGGTGATGCGGGGCGAGCGGCCCGACCCGTAGATCGTGCACGGCGCGGCCCTTGCCGCGCAGCTCCTCGGCGGCGAGCGTCAGCGGGTGCGCCGGCCCGACCTCGTTGTCGCGGTAGGCCCCGACCACGAGCAGCCGCCGCGGCGACGGCGAGGCCAGGAACAGCTGCAGCAGCTTGAGCGACGCGAGGTCGGCCCATTGCAGGTCGTCGAGGAACAGCACGAGCGGCGCGTCGCCGCCGGCGAACGCCTGCACGAATCCGTCGAGCAGCCGGTTGAAGCGGTTCAGCCCCTCCGTCGGCCCGAGCTCCGGGGCCGCCGGCTGGAGGCCGATCATGTGCGTCAGCTCGGGGATCAGATCGACGAGCACCTGCGCGTTGCCGTCGGCCACCCGCAAGATCTCCTCGCGCACTCGGACCAGCCGCTCGCCGCCCTCGCCGAGCGTCTGTCGCAGCAGATCGCGGAACGCGTGGACGAAGGGCGCGTAGGGGGCGTTGCGCGCCAGTTGGTCGAACTTGCCGGCGATGAAGGTCCCGCCGTCGCGCGCGATCGTCTTGTGGAGCTCCTGGACCAGCGCGCTCTTGCCGATGCCGGAGTAACCGGCGACGAGCAGCAGCTCGGTCCCGCCGTCGCGCACGCGGTCGAACGCCTGCAGCAGCGTCGCCAGCTCTTCGTCGCGCCCGTAGAGCCGCTGCGGCAGTCGCAGCGCCCCGGCCGCCTCGTGGCGCGCGAGCGGGAAGGGCGAGACGGTGCCGGTGGCGTCGAGCTGGCGCAGGCACTCCCGCAGATCGGCCGCGATCCCGTTGGCGCTCTGGTAGCGATCTTCGGGCGCCTTGGCGAGCAGCCGCATCACCAGCGCCGACACGGCCTCGGGGATCTCGGCGACCTGGCGCGGGGAGGCGGGCACGCGCGCGATGTGGCTGTGGACCAGCTCGAGCGGGTCGTCGCCGTGGAACGGCGGGGCGCCGGTGAGCAGGTGGTAGAGCGTCGCGCCGAGCGAATAGAAGTCGGTACGGAGGTCGAGCGCCCGGTTCATGCGCCCGGTCTGCTCGGGCGACATATAGGTGAGGGAGCCCTCGAGGCCGTCGAGGCTCGTCGGTCGCTGCGCCTCGACCGAGAGGCGGGTCGCCAGGCCGAAGCCGACCAGGTGGACCAGCAGCGGCTCGGCGCGGACGATGATGTTGGCCGGCTTGATGTGCTTGTGGATGACGCCGCTCGCGTGGACGCCGGCGAGGATTTCGCTGACCGCCGCGGCGATCGCCAGCGCCTCGCGCAGCTGGAGGCGACCGCGGCGGAGCACGACGTCGAGCGGCTCGCCCGGCGGCGACTCGAGCACGAGCGCGAGGTCGTCGCCGTGGGCCTCGAGCGCGTACGCCTTGACCACGCCGGGCACCGTGATGCCGCGAAGGATCGCATACTCGTGCTGCAGTCGGGCGACGTCTCTCGCCGTCGGCGGCGAGCGACGCGGCAGGTGCAGCGTCACCGGGGTGCCGTCTGCGGTGCGAAACCCGCGACACAGCACGGTCTCGGGCTCCTCATTCATCGACTCGACAATTGTGTATTGACCGAATGTGGACATGCCCCGCCCGCTCTTTGTGGGCTGCGACCGAGATCGCGCCAGCAGCGAAGAACTCAATGTATTGACAATGCGACCCTACTCGGGATCCTCAGGCCGAGTCAAGCCTCCGCGCTCGGGACTTCTCCGATGTAGAGATCGGCTCCGCGCGCGACCCGCCCCCGCTGGCGAGCGACGGGGGTGTAGGTGATTTGTCACCGGCGAGTGTACACCCCGTGTCGCTACAAACATCGGCGGAGGTGAACACATCCGCGTTTGCACGCGAGCCCGGACCAGCAATCCCGATAAATCGCCGCGTGGCTGCACGACGTGACGATCGAGGCGACCTCCTCCGAGCGAAGTGTCGGGCCCGATAAACGCCCGCTGCAACGACCGGAGCACCTCGTCGTGTTCGCCCGCGTGTACGGCCACCTGCGCTACTTCTATCCGGCCGAGGCGAGTACGTACGAGTGGTCGGTGCTCGCGGCCGACGGAGTCGAGGTGGCCGAGCGCGCCGAGGACATGGACGCGCTCGCCCGCGACCTCGAGCGATGGGCCGCGCGCATCGGTCCGGACATCCAAATCGCCGGGTCAGTCCCCGCCGCGGGAGCGCCCGATCCCGCCGGCCCGGGCTGGCGTCACACCGGCGTCTCCGGCCAGCGCACGATCTATCGCAGCGAGTTCGTCGCAGCCGACCATTCGGCTCCCGATGTCGTTGTCGCCGACGTTGGCAGCGGTCTCCACATTCGCTACCCGCGCGCATTCACCGGGCAGACGGCCCCGCTCGCCCTCGCCGAGCCGCCAGCGCTCGATGCCTGCGCCGAGCGTGACCGCCCGCGCAGCAATCGGCTCGCAGTGACGATCATGATGTGGAGCCTCCTCGAGCACTTCTACCCGTACCACGAGCTCATGCTCACCGACTGGCCCGGAGCGCTGGGCGTCGCTTTGCCCGCGGCGGCGACGGTCGGGACGCCGAGCGAGTTGATTCATGGGCTGCGGCGGTTGCTGGCTGAGCTGCGCGACAATCATGTCCGCCTGTGGTACGGCCCCGAGCCGCGCTGCCGGCTGGGCATGGCGACGGCGACGGTCCCGGGCAGCAGAGCCTTGCCGCCAGACCCGTCTCCGCGTCGCGTAGATGTTCGCCATCCGCCGGCGCGAGCTGCAGGGCCCTGCCTCCGACGCGCCGCTCGAACGCCCGCAGCATTCGTCCTCCGCCCGACCACAGCACCACCGGCACCTCCCCGAGCTCGTCGAGGATCACCGGTTCGGATGCCAGCCGGCTCGCCTCGTACGCCCTCGCCTTCGATCCCCGCCACGAACGCGCATGGACGTCCACCGGGGCCGTACTGCGAACCATGAAGCGAAGTTCGCTCCTCGCGCCTTGGCCGCCGACCGTCAGTCGATCATTTGCGGCATGCCGAGCGCCGTGAGTAGACCTCGCTGAACCTCCGAGGCAGCGTGGTTGAGGGCCTCCGTGCCCGCACCTCCTCCACTGGGATCGACGACGACGCGGAGCGGCCGCGTCCCAGCGGGGGCTTCCACGAGTGCCACCACGGCCCGCGCCACCTCCTCGGGGTCCGAAGCTCCTGGACCGTCGTGCATGGCCGTAATCATCTCTTGCAGCTTCGAGGCCGCGGCCTCCAAGCCGTAGCCATTCGCTCTTTCGGCATCGGCGCCCGTCACCGTCGAAGTGAGGATTCCGGTCTTGAAGACTCCCGGCTGGAGGATCGACACCTCGACGCCCGTTGGCTTGAGCTCGTACCGATAGCTCTCGGCCATTGCTTCGAGAGCCCACTTGGACCCGCAATAGATGCCATTGAAAGGCGCAGTCAGGCGGCCCATCGTGCTGGAGATGTGAATGAGCAGCCCCGCCCGACGCTTGCGGAGCGCCGGCAAGACGGCGCGGTTCACACGATGTGCGCCGACCACGTTCGTGTCGAGCTCCGCGAGGACTTGCTCTGAGGTGAAGGTTTCGTTGATTCCGCCGACCGCGTAGCCCGCGTTGTTTACGATGACATCGAGGTGCCCGGCGGCACGTTCGGCGGCCGCTACAGCCGTGGACACGGAACGGTCATCAGTGACGTCCAGCTCGACGACGTGAAGCGTGAGCCGCTCGGCTTCCGCGATGGCTCGAAGCTCGGCGGCCGCGCGCTCGTTCTTCGTGTTGGGCGCCCGCATCGTCGCGAACACGCGGTGGCCGCGGCGGGCGAGGGCGAGGCTGATGAGGCGACCGAGGCCGCTATTGCTGCCAGTGACCAGTACGTTGCTGTTGCTCATGTCCCGAGCGTGACGCCGAGCCGGTCGTGCCACAAGAGACGAATCCGCATCTCAGTAGTGCATCCAAGCACGAAACGGACGCTAGCGTCGTTACATCGGTTTCTGCCTCGCCGCTCGGCGAGTGCCGATGACGTCGAAGAGGTCGGCGTGCGTCGAGACGAACTCTTTCATGAGGGTGATGAACGCACGGGTCTTCGGCGTCTTTGCGCGCGCGCTCGGCGCCATGATGGAGAGGCTCACCGGAGGCGGCCGGTAACCGCCAGGTTCGAGAACGACCAGTCCTTCTCTCGCCGCGACGGAGCGGGGAAGAATCGAGATTCCGGCTCCGGAGATCACACATTGAGTCGTCAGCGGTGAGGAGTTGGTGACGATGCGCGGAGCCACTTCGAGTCGCTCCTGGTGGCCGGCGCGACTCACGAAGGTCCACGTCGTTCGCTTCTTCACGGCGTGCCCAACGAGCGAATGGCTCGCTAGATCGCCCAGCCGCTCGAGACGTGGAGCCCGCTCGAGGTAGGCACGCGAAGCGGCAAGCACCGGCACGATGCTCGCGAGCGGAGAGATCCCGAGCGACGTTGCCGAGCTGGAGCCGATCCGGATGGTCGCGTCGTACCCCTCCGCGACGAGGTCGACGAGGGCGTCCGTGGCGACGACCTCGACGCGCATGTCGGGGTAGCGGCGGACGAACTCCGACAGGGCGATGCCGAGGAAGGTATCGATGACGGGCGTGGGGACGCTGATGCGGAGCGTTCCTCGGGGTGCATCGAGGTGGTCGGACACGACGTGCTCGGCCTGCAGCGCGATCGAGCGAATCGTCGCGCCGAGACGAGCGAGCTGCTCTCCAATCTCGGTCGGTCGGAGGGATCGCGTCGTGCGCTCGAAGAGCCGCGCCCCAATTTGTCGTTCGAGCCTCGCCACGCGCCGTGACACCGTGGACGGCGGCAGCCCAAGGTCCGTCGCCGCACGGGCGAAGCTACCTCGCTCGAGAACACGGGCGACGAGCAAGAGGTCGGAAGGATCGGCGGCGAGGCTCATTCATGCATCATTGCAGGAATGAGCCTCGCTATTCACCCGATCGCGTTTTCCTCGTCGCTGCTCTCGAGGTGGTCCGTCTTCGGGAGCATGCAGCCGACGCTGCGGTTCCAGCGGCCGAACTACGAGTAGCGGCGCCGGGGGCGGGCGGCGCCCGCGAGCGAGCGCCTCGACGTTGTACGCGGGGGCCTCGCCGACTTCCCGCCCGCGATCAGCGACGCCGGCGCCGGCGCAGGCCCCGCAGCGCAAGCCACGGCAACGCCTGGGCCAGCGGGGCCGGGCCGCCGGCGCTCGTCGACGCAATGCCCCCTACAATGACGGTCCGGCTCGACGCGCCCGAACCAACCGAGCTCACCGTCGGCGAGACGCGCGCGCCGCCCTATCGCGCTCGAAGACTACCGCAAGGAAAGTGGAAAGACTGTTCGCCTGACGGCATCAATCTCGGGCTTTATTTCACCTCCTTCGGTGCGAAACTGGCGGCACGTATGAGCCTCAGAGACTCGATCAGGCACGACCGCTGCCCCGTCCGTGTGATCCGCGGACAGAGCCTCCCGGACGTCGAGGTCCACCACGGAGTCCAGGTGCGCGACGCGTTCGAGCCCCACTTCCACGCGGCGGCCCATGTCATCCACGTCCTCGCCGGCGCGCGCAAGCAGACTGTCGGTCGTCGCCAGCACACGCTCGCACCGGGCGACGTGCTGGTCATCCCGCCGGACGAGGTCCACAGCGGGGCGTCCGCGCACCGCGAGGGCTGGACGTTCGTCTCGCTGTATTGCTCGCCTGCGGCGCTCGAGCGCGCGGCCGACGAGCTCGAGCCCGACGCCGCGGGAGAGCTGGGTCGCGCCGTACGCTTCGAGCTCACCGACGAGCTGGGCAGCGGGCAGCTCGTCACCGAACTCGCCGCGGCGCTGGACGACACCCCGCTGGCTGCCCAGACGGCCTGGCTCGCCCTGACGTCTCGCCTGCTCCGCGGCCGCCGCGAACCTGCTCCGCGCCGCCGCGAGCGGGCGCTGGTGAAGCAGGCGCGAGAATTCCTCGACGCACACCTCGCCGCGTCCGTCACGCTCGATCGGCTCGCGGCAGTCACCGGCGTCAGCAAGGAGCACGTCGTGCGCAGCTTCACCGCGGATGTCGGGTTGGCGCCGCATTCGTACCAGCTCAACGCACGGATCGAGCAGGCCAAGCACTCTCTGCTCGCCGGGTCGGCGATCTCGGACGTCGCACTCGCGCTGGGCTTTCACGACCAGAGCCATTTCGCACGGCACTTTCGGCGAATCGTCGGCATCCCTCCCGGGCGATTCATGGGACCGCGCCGGGGAGCATAAGCCGCGACATCAACATCGTACAAGACGGCGCGACGCTTCCTGTACGATCGCACCTCGATGAGCACCGACGAGAGCACCGTCTTCATGGTCCGTCACCGCGTCAAGACCGGGGCACGGCCGCGTTACGAGGCCTGGCTCGAGAAGACCCTCCGCACGGCCAACGGCTATCCCGGATATCAGGGCCGGCACGTCGTGCGTCCTTCGGCGCTCGACGGCGAGTACGTGAGCATGCTGCGCTTCGCCACCGTTGACGACGCACGCCGCTGGATCGAGTCGGACGATCGACGAGACCTCGTCGCAGAGATCCGCGAGATCATCGAGACCGACGACACGCTCTTGAAGGGCGGCATCGACTTCTGGTTCACGCTGCCCGCGGAGGGACGCCCACCCGCTTGGAAGCAGTGGCTCGTGACGACCTCGGTCATCGCGCCGCTCACGATGCTCGTGCCACCGCTGCTCGCGCCGCTCTTCGAGGCCGCGGAACCGCTCGGGGCCTACGGGGTGCGGCATGTCGTGACCGCGGCCGTGATCGTCGCGATCGTGACGTTCGTGATCATGCCGCGCTACGTTCGCCTGCTCCGGGGTTGGCTCTACGCCGAGGCGCGGGTCGCTCACCAGGACTCTTCGAACCCGAAGTAGTGCACGAGGTCGCTCCCGGCCATTTCGCGCGGCACTTTCGGCGAATCGTCGGTATCTCTCCCGGGCGATTCACGGGGCCGCGCCGGGCGGACATCAACATCGTACAAGACGGCGCGGCGCCAGACGGCCATCTTCGTCCGGCGCCGCTTCGATTCGCCGCGCCCGAGAGCCCCATGACACACGCAGCCGACGCCGATCTCGTCCTCTACAACGGCCGGATCACGACCATGGATTCGCAGGCACCCGCCGCCTCGGCGGTCGCGGTGCGGGACGGTCGATTCATCGAGGTCGGCGACGACGCCGCGGTCCTGCGTCGCGCCGGCGCCGACGCCCGGCGGATCGACCTCCGCGGCCGCACGGCCATTCCGGGCCTCATCGATTCGCACCTGCACCTGATCCGCGGCGGCCTCACCTACAACAGCGAATTGCGGTGGGACGGCGTCGCCTCGCTCGGCGAGGCGCTGCGACGGCTGCGCGAGCAGGCCCTACGGACCCCGCCGCCGCAGTGGGTGCGCGTGGTCGGCGGCTGGTCGGAGTTCCAGTTCGCCGAGCGGCGCATGCCGACGCTCGACGAGCTCAACGCCGCCGCCCCCGACACGCCGGTGTTCGTGCTGCACCTCTACGCGCAGGCGCTGCTCAACCGCGCTGCGCTGCGCGCCGTCGGCTACACCCGCGACACGCCCGATCCGCCCGGCGGCGTGATCGTGCGCGACCGCCACGGCGAGCCGACCGGCCTGCTCGTCGCCAAGCCCAACGCGTGGATCCTCTACGCGACGCTCGCCAAGGGCCCGCGGCTCGCGCTCGACGACCAGCGTAACAGCACCCGTCAATTCATGCGCGAACTCAACCGACTCGGCGTCACCGGGGCGATCGACGCCGGCGGCGGGTTTCAACAATACCCCGAGCACTATCAAATCATCGAGGAGCTGGCGGCCGCCAGGCAATTGACGGTGCGGGTCGCCTACAACCTGTTCACCCAGCGCCCCGGCCAGGAGCTCGAGGACTTCACCCGCTGGTCGAGCTCCCTGACCCCGGGCGCCGGCGACGGCTACTATCGCCTCAACGGGGCCGGCGAGATGCTCGTCTACTCGGCCGCCGACTTCGAGGACTTCCTCGAGCCGCGGCCCGACCTCCCGCCGCACATGGAGGACCAACTCGGCGCCGTCGTCGAGCACCTCGTCGCCAGGCGCTGGCCGTTCCGCCTGCACGCGACCTACGACGAATCGATCGCGCGGATGCTCGACGTGTTCGAGGCCGTCGACCGCAAGGTCCCGTTTCAGGGCCTGCGGTGGTTCTTCGACCACGCCGAGACCGTCTCGCCGCGCAACATCGATCGGATCGCCGCGCTCGGCGGCGGCGTCGCCATCCAGCACCGCATGGCCTACCAGGGCGAGCACTTCATGCGCCGCTACGGGCCGCAGGCCGCCGCCGAGGCGCCGCCCGTGCGTCGCATGCTCGCGGCCGGGATCCCCGTCGGCGGCGGCACCGATGCGACGCGCGTCGCCAGCTACAACCCGTGGGTCGGGCTCGGGTGGCTCGTGTCCGGCCGCAGCGTCGGCGGCACCGAGCTGCTCGGCCCCTCCGGCCGGCTCTCGCGCGAGCAGGCGCTGCGCCTGTACACCGCGGGCAACGGCTGGTTCTCCGGCGAGGACGGCGAGCGCGGTCGGATCGCCCCCGGCTGCTTCGCCGACCTCGCAGTGCTGTCCGCCGACTACTTCGCAGTGCCCGAAGCGGAAATCCGCGGCATCACCTCGGAGCTTACCGTGGTCGGCGGCGACGTCGTCCACGCCAGCGGCGACTTCGGCGGTCTCGCGCCGCCGCCCCTGCCGTTCAGCCCGGACTGGGCCCCGCCCGCCCACCACGGCGGCTACGACCCGGGCGCCGTGGCGCGCGCGCTGCACCGCGCCCACCGCCATCATCACCACCACGCCGCCGGTCTCGCCTGCCCCTGCGCCGTGTTCTAGCCGTATGGACATGTCCTTTCAGGCATGCGGGGCGCGCCGACCCGGCTCGCGCCCCCGCGCCGGCGCGCGCGCGGCCTCGACCGCGGTCCTCGCGGTCGCCCTCGGGGCGTCGTCGGACGCGCTCGCGCGACCCACGACCTGGCCCATCGAGCCTGTCCTTGCAGACAGCCTCTCCGAGGCGCGGTACCCGGCGCTCGGACATGTCCCCACGGACAGCCTCGCTAGCACGCAGCGCCCGGCGAGCGGACATGTCCCCACGGACAGCCTCTCAGTCGGCCCCGCGCTCCCCCGTAGCGACGCCGCGCCGCCGCAGGTCTCCGCCCCGGTGCCGGACCTCCGCGGCGCTCCGGCAGCGCGTGCCCCTGTCCCCGCGGACATGCGTCGTCCGCCGGCCTTGAAGCCCGGATCGCCGGCGCAGTCCGCCGGCGCGACCGAGGCCGCCGCGCTCGCCGGCCGCGGCGAGGGCCGGCCGGCCGCACCGCCGCCCTACCGCCTGCTGCGCGCCGACGAGGACTACCGTTACCTGCGCGACCGCGGCCGCCGGGCCGGCTTCCTGGATGTCCTCAAGTACATCCCGCTCGGCCCGCGCGGCCGCGTCGCGCTCAGCTTCGGCGGCGAGACGCGCCAGCGCCTCGACTGGTTCCGCAACCTCGACTGGGGCGCCGGTCCGCCGCGCTCGCTGTCGTGGATGCAGCGGTACATGTTCCACGCCGAGCTCCGGGCGCCGTACTTCCGCGCGTTCGCCCAGGTCAAGAGCGGGCTCGAGACGGGGCGGCCCGGCGGGCCGCGGGCGATCGATCGCGACGACTTCGACTTCCACCAGGCCTTCGCCGACTTCGACCTCGAGCGCCCGGGCCTGCGCCTCATCGTCCGCGCCGGCCGGCACGAGCTCGCGTTCGGCTCCGGCCGCCTCGTCTCGCCGCGCGAGGGCCCCAACGTGCGCCGCAGCTTCGACGGCGTGTCGGTCATCCTGTCCGTCCGCCGGGTCCACGCGCATCTGTTCGTCACCCGCCCGGTCGCCACCGTGCCCGGCGTCCTCGACGACGGCTGGGAGCGCGGTCAGTGGTTCGCCGGCGCCTACCTGACCGTGCCCTCGCCGCTGCGCGGCGGCCACGTCGACGTCTACGCGCTCTACCTCGACCGCCCTGAAGCCGAGTACCACCGCGGCCGGGCCCACGAGCGCCGCCTGTCCCTCGGGACACGTTGGTTCGGCGCCGCCGGGCGACTCGACTACAACGTCGAGGCGGTGCTGCAAACGGGGCGCTTCGGCGCCGCGCCGCTGCTCGCGTGGACCGTGGCCAGCGACACCGGCGTGCGCCTGCCGCTGCCGTGGGACCCGCGGCTCGGCCTGCGGCTCGACGTCGCCTCCGGCGATCGCGGCCCGGGGCGGCCCTTCGGCACCTTCTCCGCGCTGTTCCCCAAGGGCTCGTACTTCGGCGAGGACGCGCTGGTCGGGCCCGCCAATTTCCTCGACGCCCACCCGATGCTCACGCTGACGCCGGTCGAGCCACTGAGCCTCACCCTCGACTGGGTGGTCCTCGGCCGGTACAGCCTCGCCGACGGCCTCTACAACGTCCCCGGCGAGCCGACGATCGCCGACCCCGGCGGCGCCCGGTTCGTCGGTCACCGCGCCGGCGCCACCCTCGAGGCCGAGCTCGGGCGGCACGTCGGCTTCGTCGTCACCGTCGGCCGCTTCTTCCGCGGCCCGTTCCTCGCGCAGGCCGGACGCACCCGCGACGTCGACTTCCTCGCCACCTGGCTGACCCTCAAGTTCTGAGAGCGCAGACCGCACCGCAACGCAAACCTGGAGACCGAACCATGCCCACCGCCATCGCCGCCCCCGGCAAGACCCTCCTCACGCCCCACGACCACACCCTGATCCTGATCGACTACCAGTCGCAGATGGCGTTCGCCACCAAGTCGATCGACGCCGTGCTGCTGCGCAACAACGCCGGCCTCGTCGCCCACGCGGCGCGGATCTTCGGCGCCTCGACGATCCTCACCACCGTCGCCGAGAAGAGCTTCTCCGGCCCGATCTTCTCGGAGATCAAGGCCGCGTTCCCCGAGCACGACGTCATCGACCGCACGTCGATGAACACCTGGGAGGACGCGAAGATCGCCGAGCGCGTCAACAAGCTCGGCAAGCCGCGTATCGTCCTCGGCGGCCTGTGGACGTCCGTCTGCATCGTCGGCCCGGCGCTGTCGGCCCTCGACCAGGGCTTCGAGGTCTACGTGATCGCCGACGCCTGCGGCGACGTGTCGAACGAGGCCCACGAGCGGGCGATGGACCGCATGGTCCAGGCCGGCGCGCGGCCGATGACCTCGCTGCAGTACCTGCTCGAGCTCCAGCGCGACTGGGCCCGCGTCGGCACCTACGACGCAGTCACCGGCCTCGCCAAGGAGCTCGGCGGCGCCTACGGCCTCGGGATCATCTACGCGAAGACCATGTTCGGCGCGTCGGAGGGCGGGCACTAGGGTCCCCCCCCCATGAAGCTCTACCTCGTCTCGCTGGCAGTCGGCGCGCTCGTCGGCGCCCTGTACAGCGCGCTCGGCGTGCGCTCACCAGCGCCGCCGCTCGTCGCGCTGCTCGGTCTGTTCGGCATGCTCCTCGGCGAGCAGGTCGGCCCGATCGCGCGGCGCGTGCTCGTGGGAGAGCCGCTGTCCGCGGCGTGGTTCGCCCGCGAGTGCGCGCCCAAGATCACCGGCGCTCCGGCGCCCGAACCCGCCCATGGCGACGCCGATGACCGATGACGCGGCCGCCCGCGCTCGCGGCGGCCACCTCTCCGCTCACCACCCTCCGGAGCCGTCATGAAGGTGATCGACCCCCGCCTCGCGCCGGCGCTGGAGAAGGCCCGCGACCTCGGCCTGCTCGCGCAGCGCATCGGCGCCGGCCTCCTGATCTGGACCTTTCACATGCGCCCGAAACTGCTGCGATTCGACGAGGAGCTGCGCGAATTCCCCGACCCGCTCGGGATCGGCGCACCCGCCAGCCTCGCCCTCGCGCTCCTCTCCGAGGGCCTGTGCAGCGTGCTCGTCGCGCTCGGCCTCCTGACGCGGCTCGCAGCCCTGCCGGTGGTCTTTACCATGCTCATGGTCTTGACAATGGCCGCCCGCGGCTTCGAGGGCGCCGACGTCCAGTCCGCCCTGCTCTACGCGCTCCCCTACGCGACGCTGGTCGCCACGGGACCGGGCCGCTATTCGTGCGACCACCGCCTGCTCGAGCGCTATCGGCGGCTCTACGCGCGGTTCATCCCGCCGCGCGCCTGAGCCGTCGCCTGCTCGCGCCCCTTGATCGCCGCGCGCGTCCTGCCCCCGGCCGATTGCGGCCCATCACCCCGCGCAGTGACCGCCCGCCCCGCCGGTCGGCCTTCCGGCGGGCCCAGCGACCCGTGGTAAGAAATCCGGGCCGACACAGCGGACATCACGACCGTGCGGCGCGGCGACCGAGCGCGTCCCGCCTCCATGCAAAGCATTGCCACCATGCCCCGCAGCTACCTCCGCCCGGCACTCTCGGGCACGAACGGCCACCACCGCGTCACCAACATCGAGCTGTTCTTCGACCTGGTGTTCGTCTTCGCGGTGACACAGCTGTCGCATCTGCTGATCGCCAACTTCACGCTCGTGGGTGGCGCCCAGGCGCTGCTGCTGATGCTGGCCGTATGGTGGGTGTGGATCTTCACCTCGTGGGTCACCAACTGGCTGGACCCGGAGAAACTCGCCATCCGCCTGCTGCTGCTGGTGCTGATGACCGCGGGGCTGCTGCTGTCGGCGTCGCTGCCGCAGGCGTTCGGCTCGCGTGGTCTGGCGTTTGCGCTCGCCTATGTCTTCATGCAATTCGGGCGCACGCTGTTCTTCCTGTGGGCGGTGCGCGGCGAATCGCGGGTCATGCGGCGCAACTTCCAGCGCATTGCCGCGTGGCTGGGCGCCTCCGCCCTGCCGTGGCTGGCGGGCGGCCTGGCGGACGGACCGACGCGCTGGTTCTGCTGGATGCTCGCGCTGGGCATCGAGTGGATCGGCCCGACGGTGGGCTTCTACACGCCGGGCCTGGGCCGTTCCACCGTGGGCGACTGGAACGTCGAAGGCGGCCACATGGCCGAGCGCTGCTCGCTGTTCATCATCATCGCGCTGGGCGAGTCGGTGCTCGTCACCGGGTCGACCTTCGCGGGGCTGGATTGGGACGCCGCCAACATCGCGGCGATGGCGGTGTCGTTCATCGGCAGCCTGGCGATGTGGTGGCTGTACTTCGACACCATCGCCGAACGCGGCGCGCAGACCATCTCACATGCCACCGACCCGGGCCGGCTGGCGCGGCTCGCCTACACGTACATCCACGTGCTGCTGGTGGCCGGCATCATCGTCGGCGCGGTGGCGGACGAGTTCGTGCTGGCGCACCCGGTCGGGCACCCGCATCCGGGCGCGGCGCTGGCGGTACTGGGCAGCGCGGGGCTGTATCTGCTGGGCAACCTGCTGTTCAAGTGCGCCGTCCTCGGACGCGCACGCACGGCGCATGGGCTGGGGCTGGTGGCGCTGGGACTTATCGGACTGGCCGCGGGCGCGCTGCCGGCCCTGGCAGTATCTGCACTGGCGACGCTAGTGCTGTGCGGTACGACAGCCTGGGAGTGGTACACGCGGTCGTGCGAGACGCCCGAAGCCGCCACGCACCGGCGGCGCGTCTAGGCGAGACCCGCCAGGCTGCCGGCCCACGCGCCTCGGCCTCCTTCCGCACCCTGTCGGCGTTCTCGACGTCGAGCCCCTTGTAGTAGACCGCCGCGAGCTCGGCGTAGTCGCGCCCGGTCGCGTGCTCGCCCTCGCGCGCGACCGTCAGTGCGCGCAGGTCGATCGCCTCGGGCCAGCGCTCGAGCTCGAGCTCCGTCTGGCTCGCGCGCAGCAGCGTCTCGATCACCGTTGGGTGGCCCGGGGTGCTCGCGCAGCAGCCGGGCCGTCGTGTGGCGCTGCAGGTCCGCTACGTCTCCGTGATTCTTCAGCGCGAGGTCGACGGAACTTGGCGCGCACGGACTCGATCGACAGGCCGCCCCAGCCGGAGGGCAGACGTGCGCGGCGGCCGGGAGTTGTGCCGCTCCCAATCGCCCCGACATCGCACTCGACGGGTTCGACGTCACGACCAGCCAGATCGTAGTCGACTGGGAGGTGCTGGTCGATCCTTCGCTGGCAGGGAGCTGTGAGACGGACGGCGGGTGTGGCTGCGAGTCGCGGTGCGTACCGGGGCGCGGGATCGCGTGGACAGCGAGGGAAGGCATAACCGAACCCGCGGTGTTCCGCGTCGAGTGACCACGAAATCGCCGCAAGCTGGGCCAGCCCGAGACTGCGCGTCGTTGGTGAGGCGGTCGACGAGCATCGTCGCGTCTACGCATCGCACGCCGAAGCCCGCGACGCGGCGAGCGCCAGGAGAGCTCCGACGAGCGCGACGGCGGCCCCCGCGCCGCCGATTGCCTCGATGCCGCCGAGGCCGATCGCCGCGCCCCCGATGCTAGCGCCGAGCCCCTGGCCGAAGAACACCATCGAGCCGTTGAGCGCGAGCACAACGGGGCGGGCCTCGGGCCGGGTTACCGCAAGCAGCCGGGCCTGGACGATCGGGGTGCGCGTGAACAGGGCCGACGCGCCGAGCACCATGCCGACGGCCAGCATCACGAGTACCGGCGCGCTGGCGATCGCGCTGGCGACGAGGCCCGGACCGCTCATCAGGGCCGAATACGACGCGAGCGAGAACGCCGAGACGAGGAAGCTGAGGACCAACACGCGCTGTGCGCCGGGCCGGTCGGCACTGCGCCCGCCGACGACGATGCCGACGATACTGCCGAGGCCGATCAGCATCTGCATCACGCCGATGCCCGAGCCCGTGAGGCCGGTGATCGCGGTGACGACCGGCCCGACATAGGCGATCACCGTGAAGGTGGAAGCAAAGCCGACGAGGGTCAGCAGGAGGTGGGCATGGACGGGACGCTCACGCACGATCGACAGGGCGTGGCGATCGGTTCGTGTACCCCCGGGCATGGCCGGCAACACGAGGCGGATCGCCAGCGCCGCCGCGATCGCGATCACACCGGCATACACGAAGGTGCCGCGCCAGCCGGCGAGATCACCGATCGCGCTACCCACGGGGATCCCGAGCACGAACGCGAGGGTCATGCCGCCGAACACGATCGCCATCGCCTGCCCGCGACGCTCGGGCGGCGCGAGCTCGGCGGCCGCGATCGAGGAGATCGGTCCGACCAGCCCTGCCGTGAGACCGCAGAGGATCCGTATGACGATCAAGCCCCAAAATGTCGGGCTGACCGCGGCCAGGAGGTTGAGGCCGCCGAGCAATGCGAGCCCTGCGACGATCACCGGGCGCCGACCGAGGTGGGCGACGAGGCCGGCGATCAACGGCGCAGTGATCGCATACGTGAACGCGAAGGCGGTGGCCAGCTGCCCGGCCGCCGCGACTGGCTGGTCAAGCTCCTCGGCGAGGGCCTCGAGGTGGCCGGCATACACATAGGCCTCGGTACCGGTGGCGAAGCTCGCCAGCGCGAGCACAAAGATGGTGCGGCTCAGCATGAATGGTCGCTCTCGCGGGGTCTCGCTCAGCGGGCGAGGCAGGCCATGAAGCGTTGAAACAGTTTGCGATCGCCGCGCAGACGCAGGCGTCCGCGCATCACGGCCCACACCGGACTGTGCTTGCCGCTGGCGATCCCGAGCCAGGTCGCGGCGTCCGCCTCGACGACGACGTCCGCCGGGTCATCCTCGTGTTCGACGATCGTCAGCTTGCCCTCGGCCACGCGGATCGTCGCCACGAACTGCTCCGCCCCGGTGAAACGAAACCGCAGCGTCGCCGCCATATCCTTCGCGCGGCCGCGCTGGAAGATCAGCGGCAGCGCGAGCACGAAGCCACGCGCCGAATCCGGGCTCAGCCCGCTGCGGACCCGCCGGAGCCGTTTGTGCGGGAACCGCCGGGCCGCGTGAGCCTCGGCATCCGAGCCCGCGAGCACATACAGCGGCTCCACCTTGTCCTGCAGCGGCCGCACGACCTGGCGCAGGAAACCAGCCTTCGCGTTCAGGTAGGTGCCGAGCACATCTTCGCCGGCGGGGCACACGGCCATGCAATAGGCGGCCTTGTAATTGGGCCCGTAGGCCAGGCTCTGCCACATCGACACCGTCTCCTTGTCGCTGACGCGCTCGCGGTAGTCCCTGCCGTCCTTGCTGTCGGCGACAGTCGCCACCCAGTCGACGAATCCGCCCATGAACTCGCGATAGTTATGAGTATTGCAGGCCGAGAAGTCGAAGTGGCCGTCCGATTGGATCGCCCCGACCGGACACGCGCTGACGCACAGCTTGCAATCGATGCACGGGTTATAGTCGATCGGCTGGGTCTCGGCGTCCACGGGCGCGTCGGTCAGGACCGTGCCGAGCAGGATGAAATTTCCGAAGCGCGGGTGGATGAGGTTGCGGTGCAGGCCCATTTGTCCGAGGCCCGCGGCGACGGCGACGACCTTGTGCGAGACGACCCAGATCCGCGCGGGCCAGCGCGCCATCTCCATCGGGAAGGCGATCGAGGGGTTGACCGCGCGGTGGCCCTTCTCGACGAGCGCGCGTGCGATCGCCTGCGCGACCTCGTCGGCGTGATCACCGGTGCGATGAAACTCCTGATTGGCGACGCTGCGGGCCGGGCTGCGCACGCTGTCGCGATTCATGCGCACGACGAAGGCGACCAGCGTGCGCACGCCCGGTAGCGCCTCCTCGACGAAGGGCCGCTCGGTGGCGACCTCGGGGCGGTCGATGGCGACGAAGCCGACATCGTCCGCGCCGGCAGCGAGGGCCACCTCGCGTAGCCACGCGCTGGTGATACCGACGGGGACCGGCGCCGGTCGGCTCCGGATCTGTACGACCGTCGGGTGCTCTTGAACCTTGATCGCCATGTTCGTCTTTCTCTCAGCCGGAGGCTCCACGCGCGTCAAGTCCACGACGCGAATGGTGGGTAGATGCGTATGAGATGATGGTCATCATTCTATCGAGCAAAAAAAAGCCGCCGTGGCCGCTGCGACGCTCCCTGTGTGGTCGCACGGCTCAGCTCGGCGCCGACTCGCGCGCCGCGCGAAGGATCCGGTCGGCGAGCGCGGGGTCGTCGACGAGTCGACCGAGCACCACGGCGCCGACCATCGTCGCCGTGAGGCGCAGCGCCGCGTCACTTGGGGCCCGCGCCGACCGCCGCGGGTGGAGCTTCTTGTCGACCAATCGCAGCAGGCCGCGGGCCACCTCGGCGAAGGCCTTGCGAACGGAGGAAGGCTTGCGGCCGCCCTCGGCGCCCAGTGCCGCCAGCACGCAGCCTTGCTCGGGGTGCTCAAGATGTCCGGGCGACAAGTAGCGCTCGAGCGTCTGCCCGAGGCTGTTGCGGTCCGCGAACGTGTCCTCGGCAGTGCGGGCGGCGGCCGCGAGCACGGCCTCGGCGACCAGCTCGTCGCGGTTCTCAAAGTGCGCATAAAAGCCGCCGTGGGTGAGCCCGGCATTCTTCATGAGCGCAGGGATGCTGACACCCGACAGGCCGTCGCGGCGTAGCGCCTCCGAGGCAGCGCCGACGATCCGCTCGCGTATGGCCTCCTTGTGGCCCTCGGAGTATCGCATGTTGGTCATCATACCATGACCGGCCCCGCTGACAAGCGCGAAGGTGCGGCACGTTCTTGCGCGGCACCCGCATCCGCTGAGGTCGGCGCAGCCCGGTGTGCGGTGAGCGGGCAGTGATCGGCTGGCCGAGCGTGACGAGCGACAGGCCGGATCAACGGGATGCGCGACGACAGACAACCTGGTCCGAAGACCAGGCCCGGCAGGCACCCGAAGTGCAATTCGAACGCGGCGAGCTCGAGGCGGCGCGCTCGTTGTACGAAGAGTCGCGGTCCATCATCGACGAGTTGGTGCGGTCGTTCCCGCAGAAGCTCACCGAGCTCGCGCGGCTCCGCCGGGCGCAGGGCGACCGCACGCTGGCCCTCGACGCAGCGAACCGGGCGCGATCGATCCTCGGGGCCCTGCTCGCCAGTCCTCCCTCGCCTCTGCCGGAGTGGGAGGACTGCGCGCGACAGGTGAACGCACTCATCACCGAGCTCAATGCCTAGCCGATCGAGTCGTGCGACGCGCGCGCGGCCGCGTGCGCGGCGACCCCGCGCATCACCGCGGTCAGCACGGCGAGCGCTGGCGCGGGGAGCTGATCGCGGACGGTGAGGCGCTGCTGTGGGCGGCGCTGGGTCCTCGCCCGGGCCTGCGGGCGCTGCGGGCGACGATCCACGCGGTGCACGCAGATCGCCGGCGCTCGGGGGTGACCGACTGGGCGGCGATCCTGACGCTGTACGGCACGCTGCTGCTGCTGCGCGACGACCCGGTGATCCGGGTCAATCGGGCGCGGGCGAATTCGGGCCTGCACGGTGACCAGCTCCAGGCCGACATCAAGCTCCTGCTCGATCGCACGCGCCGGTGCCTGTGGGGCGGCCTTGTCGTCGCCGAGCGCTCGGGCGTCGTCGCGGAGCGTGTCATGGTCATTCAGGTCTTCGTAGCCGCACAGAAGGCCCAGCACACGCTGCGCCAGCAGCTCCTCGACGGTGTGCTCGATGCGGCTCGGGTCGCGGTGGTCCCGGAAGCAGGACGCGAACCTTCGAAACACACCTGAGCTCTTGGTCAGCTCGCGCAGCAGCAGCAAACCGCCGTCCGAGCTGACCCGTCCGGCGTCGAACGCAGCCTCGACCCGGCGGCGTCCGGCAGGTTGAAAATCGAACTCGGCGCGGATACACCTTGTCGTGTTCCGGCCGTACCCCTGGGTGGCCAGCAATCGTTTCACACCCGCTCAAACTCGGGAAGTACGGCCGGAATTCCTTACCGTGGTGAGAAATCCGGGCTAGCGCCGGGGCCCGAGGTTCGTGCGGACCAGCAATTGCGAGAAACTCTCGAGGAACTCCTGCTTCGAGATGTTGTTGTCGCGGCTGATGTCGCTCGAGCGCAGGAACTCGTGGATCTCCTCGTCGGCGTAGCCCATCGCCCGGAACTTCGCCTCGACCTCGGCGCGGTCGAGCTGGCCGTCATTGTTGGCGTCGATCTCCTCGAACACCTGGGCCATCGAGTCGCGGAAAAGCGCCCGCGAGATGCCGCGGCGGAACTCGCGTTCGAGCATGTCGAGGAAGGTGTCGTCGCCGAAGTCGGTCAGCCACGGGTTCATCACCGTCGAGCGCAGGACCGTGACGGCGTGCCCCGGGCCCTCGACGCCGAGGCGGCGCTTGTAGCTGTCCATGAACTGCGCGCCGTAGTGCGCGTCCTCGAAGTCGGTGGTGGTCACCAGCAGCGGGTGGCCGGACGGGTCCTCGCCCGGGCGCAGGCTCAGGACCTCGTAGACGGCCTTGTTCAGGCGGTTCGCCTGGGCCAGGCTCGTATTCATGCGGCCGTCCGGGTGCTTGAAGTTGAAGGCGTAGGTGAGGATGTTGAGGTCGGGCCCGATCTCGGCGAACAGCGCCATCGCCTCCTCGTCGGCGAGCAGCTCCTCGGGGTCGCGGCCGTCGATCCGCCAGCGGATGAACTCGGTCTGCGCGGCGACGTCGCCGCCGGCGATCTCGGCCGGCAGGCGCGGCACGGGGACGACGACGAAGTTGTCCTCGGGGCGGGCCATGCAGAGCAGGCGGGCATAGACCCGCCGGCAGTTGAAAAGCGCCTTGCGGTGGATGCTGCCGTAGCCGCTGCGGCTCGGGCGGATCACCTTGTGCGCCAAGAACACCGCGGCGACCGCCGCCCCGGGCTTCGAGCCCTCGACGCCGTAGATGCCGACCGAAGGCTCGTCTTGCGCGTGCAGGATGTAGGGCGCTTTGAAGGTGACCAGGTCGCGCATCGCCGCGTTGCGGTAGCAGAGGGCCCCGGCCGGGTAAGGGATGTAACCCGACTTGTGAGGGTCGACGGTGACGGAGTCGGCCTGCTGCAGCACGGCGTACTGGGTCTCGGTGTAGCGGCTGAAGCCGACCTCGGCGCGCGGCGAGGCGGGCGCGGGCTGCTTGCCGGCCGGGGCGTCGTCGTCGCGGAGGATGCTGACGTGATAGCCGCCCCACGCGGCGTCGGCGTGCACGGTGAACTCGAGGCCCCTCTCGCGCAGTTGGTCGCGCAGCGCGAGGATCTCGCGCAGCGGATCGACGGCGCTCTCCTCGGTGCTGCCGATCACGCCGACGACCGTGTACACCGGCCGGCGCTCCGCCAGGCAGCTCAGCAAGATCCGCTCGAGATCGGGGATGCTCATGCGCGCGTTCTCGTCGAGCGGGACGTCGAGCACGTTGGCGGCGCCGATCCCGAGGATCGCGGCCGCCTTGGGGAACGAGTAGTGCTTGGTGGCCGGGACCAGGATCACCGGCGGGCTGCGCAGCTCGCCGACGTAGCGGCTGAAGAACGCGTGCATGCCCAGGCTCTGCGGCGAGACCTTCGCCAGCGCCGCAGTGATGACGTCGGGCGAGATCCCGAACTCCGCGGTGATGCGCGCCGGCAGGGCCAGGATGTCGTCGCCCTGCAGGTTGCACAGCGACCACGCGTCGAGCTCGCGCAGCAGCGCCGAAGCGCCGCCCGGCCCCCGCACGCGCAGCTCGCTCGCGGCGGCCAGCGACGGGTCCTCTCGCAGCGCCGCCTGCATGGCGACCGGGTAGAGCTTGAGGTTGCGCGCCGACCAGATCGCCTCGATGTTGGCGACGGTGCCGCCGCTGGTGATGTGGCCCCACGGGCGCACCGCGCCGGCCTGGCACGCGGCCTTGTCCGGCAGCGGGTAGCCGATCATGCGGCACAGATCGTCGCCGACCAGCAGCTCGAGGATCGTCGTCGCCGTCGAGCCCTCGAAGGCGACGTTGTTGGGGTTGTAGAGCATCGCCGCGAAGTAACCGAGGACCGCCGGCATCGCGGTGTCCCAGTTCATGTGCCCCTGGTAGCGGGTGCTGAAGAACGGCATCGATTTCTTCAAGAAGCCGAGCAGCGAGCGGTAGCTGTCGGTGAGGCTGCCCATCGCCTGCACGTATTCGGGCTGGCGCTTGACCGCCTCGGTGACGAGGGTCGGATCGCCGGGGTGGAAGTTGCGGCGCCAGAACGCCTGATCGCGGATCGCCTCGACGATCAGCCGCTCGAACTCCTCCGCGTTCTCCGCCTTGGAGCCCAGGAACCACGCCTCGGGCGACGAGGTACCCGGGCCTTCGAGGTAGGGGATCTCCACGTGTTGAAGGAATTGATCGACGGCGCCCGCAGAGACCTGGGGTCCCCGCTTTCGATTGGGTCGTTGGGTCATTGGAATCGCTCTCCTGGCAGGTCCGAAAATGAGGTGGGCGGAGCTTCGCACAATCGCCGCGGGGCCGGGACGGCGCGTCGCTGCGGGCGGTGATGCGCGCGCGCGAGCCCGGGGCCGGAGGCGCCCAATGGCCGGAGAGTCACCAGCGAGGCCCTGCGGTCCTCGCCGACGCGAATGCGCAGTTTCGCAGCGCTCGCCGTCGGGTCGGCCCGGCCCGCGATCGACGCGGATCTCAGCCGCGGCACGGCCGGGGACGCGCCCTTCGAGCGCACCTTTTTAAAAAGGCGGGGCAAGCTCGCGAAATCTTCATGGACAGCCCCTCGCGCGCCGGCTCACGGCGCCGTCGCGTGGTGCATGAAATCGACGTAGGCCGTCAGCGCCTCCGCTTGCGCATAGCGGCCGTCGAGCGCCAGGCGGTCGCCGAGGGCCAGCAAGGCCCCCCACAGCATGTAGGCCCATAGCTCGCTGTCGCCGCGGCGCAGCTCCCCGGCGGCGATCGCCCGGCGCAGGCTCGGCTCCGCGTTCATCACCATGCGGTGCAGGGCCTCGCGCGCGCGCGCGGCCACCTCCGCGTCGCGCCCCTGCGCGGCCGCTCCGAGCAGGTTCGTCAGCGTGCGATAGCCGGCGAACCGCGACAGCACCGCCTGCGCCCGCATGCGCCCCTCGTCGATCAGCGGCGTCTGTCTCGCTGCGAGCTGCGCCCGCGTCGTCGCCGGCACCAGCGACAGGCGCAGGCGATCGAGGCACTCGACGAACAGCTCGCGCTTGCTGGCGAAATGTTGATACACCGTCGCCTTGCCGACCCCCGCCGCGCGCGCGATCGCCTGCACGTCGGCGCCCTCGAACCCGCGCTCGAGGAACAACCGGGCCGCCGCGTCGAGGATCGCCGCGCGACGATCCTCCGCGCCCTCGCGGCGCCGTCGCGGCCGCCTGGCCGGCGTCCGCGGACGCTGGCGAGTGGCCAGGCGCTCGCGGATCTCCGCCAGCCCGAGCCCCTGGGCCCGCAGCCCCTTGATCTCGCGCAGCCGCGCCACGTGCTCGTCGCCGAAGTGGTGGAGCCGCGGACCCAGAGTTTCGGGCCGCGGCAGCAGACCGAGGTCGAGGTAGTGGTGGATGGTCGAGCGATGCGTGCCGCTGACCCGTGAAAGCTCCGCGATCTTCATCCTCGACGCCCCTCCGCCTCGGCATGGTTTGTATTGCACAACCCTGATTTTTGTATAATGCAATTATCGCCGACACGGCGCTTCCGTGCAGCCCTGTTGTTCTCCTGACCCGACCGTGATAGCTTCGTGGCATGGAGTTCTCTGCGCCGCCGCCGTGGTCATTCGCCCTCGCCCTCGCCCTCGTCGCTTGCGGGTCCACCGGCGGAGCCACGACCGACGACGCGACCGTCACCGGGGACAGCTCGTCGACCGGCGACGTCACCTCGACCTCGACCGGCACCTCCGCCCCCACCACCGGGTCCGACACCACCGGTCCTGCCGACACCACCACCACGTCGAGCACCACCGACGCGACCACCACCACGTCGAGCACCACCGAGCCCGCGACCACCACGAATGACACCACCACCGGCGATGACACCGGCGTCGGCCCGGGCTCGCGCTGCGAAGAGACGGCGACTACCATCACCTGCCCCAAGATCACCGTCGAGCTCGGCCCGTGGCAGCGCGACGTGCATTATCAGGTCCCGCTGGGTCAGCCGCCGGCGGGTGGTTGGCCGGTCGTGCTGATGTTCCAGGGCTCGTTCTTCAGCGCCGAGATCACCTGGATCGCCACCGACGACCTGCCCTTCGGCGCCTATTATCAGACCCACGTCGTCAAGCGTTTGCTCGATCACGGCTACGCCGTCATCACCCCCGAGGCCAAGCTCGACGGCGGCACCTTCTGGGACACCAACATCCCGCCGTTTTCGCTCAACTGGGAGTCGTCGGAGGATCACCAGCTCATGCTGCTGATCTTCGCCGGCATCGCCGAGGGCGCCTTTGGCCCGCTCGACGCCGGGCGCCTGTTCGCCACCGGCATCTCGAGCGGCGGCTACATGACGAGCCGCATGGCCGTCTCCTACCCCGGCAAGTTCCGCGCCCTGGCGATCGCCGCCGGCTCGTACGCCACCTGCTCGGGGCCGCTGTGCAGCGTGCCTGACCTCGACGACGGCCACCCGCCGACCCTGTTCCTCCACGGCGAGATCGATCTGACCGTGCCGCTCTCCACTGCGGAGGAATACTACGACGAGCTGCTGGCCTCCGGCGTCGACGCGCGACTCGTCACCGAGCCCGGCGAGGGCCACGCGTGGATCGCCGCCTCGCCCGAAGAGGTCCAGGCCTGGTTCGACGGCCACCCCTGATTGTCATCACCATGTTCGCCCGCAATCACGACACCCGTATCTACTACGAGCTCGGCGGCCGCGCCGACGGCCCGCCGCTCCTGCTCCTGCGCGGCCTCACCCGCACGATCCGCCACTGGGGCCCGCTGCTCGACGACCTCGGCGCCAGCTTCCGCACCATCGCCATCGACAACCGCGGCGTCGGCCACAGCGACAAGCCGTTCGGCATCTACTCGACGCGCACCATGGCCGACGACGCCGTCGCCGTGCTCGATCACGCCGGCATCGGCGAGGCGGCCGTGTTCGGCATCTCGCTCGGCGGCGCGATCGCCCAGCAATTGGTCCTGCACCACCCGCAGCGCGTGCGGCGGCTGGTGCTCGGCTGCACCCGCGCGAGCGGCAAGGACGGCCCGCCGGCCAGGCTCTCCACGGTCCTGAGCCTGCTGTCCCTGCTGTGGCTGCCGGAGGCCCGCGCGCTCGAGCGCTCGACCCCGCTGGTGCTGTCGCCCGCGTTCCTGCGCGAGCACCCCGAGATCGTCGGCGAATGGCAGCAGCTCGCCGAGCAGTTCCCGACCCGCCGGCGCGCGCTGATCGGTCAGCTCGGCGCCGTCCTGCGCCACGACACCCGGGCCCGGCTCGGCACGATCGCCGTCCCGACCCTCGTCGTCAGCGGCGACGACGACCGCCTGATCGACGTCGCCTGCTCGCACGCCCTCGCAGCGGCGATCCCCGGGGCCCGGCTCGAGCTGCTGCCAGGCGCCGGCCACGACATCCCGGCCGAGCGCCCGCGCGAGGTCGCCGCGCTCCTGCGCGAGTTCTGCCTGTGACGAAGGGACATGCCCGATCGGGCATGTCCCTTCGTTTATGCCCTCAAATACATGTCGTTCTGGACATGTTCTATCGTTCATGGCTGTCTGATGCGCTTGAGCACCACGAGAGGACATGCCCCCGAGGGCATGTCCTCTCGGCCATGTCTCTGGATCAACCGCGCCGCTTGACCAGCGCCAGCCCGAGGCCGAGCACGAACAGCAGGAAGCGGGCAGCGTCGCTCGGATCGCCGCCGTCGCTGCTGCACGCGCAGCCCTTGCCGTCGTCGTCGCCGCCGGCGCTGTCGCTGTCGCTCGACGTATCGCCGGTGGCGTCGCCGGTGGCATCGCCGGACGTATCGCCGGTGGTCGGCCCGGTGTCTGTCTCCTCGCCGGTGGTCGGCTGCACCTCGCTCGCGCACGCGCTGCCCGGCACCGCGTCCGCCTCGGTCCAATCCGGCTCCGCCGGCGAGTCGATCTCGTGGGCGATGTCGTCGGTGCGGGCGTAGCAGGCCGAGCACAGCTCGAACGGCTCGGCCGCGTTGCCGGCGGCGTCGATCGCCGACACCTCGAAGCAGAGCTTCTGCGGGTCCCAGCTGCCGAGCTGCGTCTCGTGCAGCCCCACCCGGGCCACGAGCGCATCGCCGTCGGCCCGCACCGTCCGGCGCACGCCGAGCGGTCCCTCGCCGTCGGGGTCCCAGGCGATCGTGAAGAACGTCGGATCGCCGGGCGCGGGGTCGGTCTGGCCGAGGTGGAAGTAGAACGTGAGGTCGGTGTCGCTCTGGCAGTCGCCGCCGCTCGACACGAAGTCGCGGTGGTCGTAGACCGCGAAGAACGACGCATCGACGATCGGCGCCGGCGCCCCGACGTCGTCCGCGCTGGCGGTATAGGTGATCGTCGTCGGCTCGCATTCACCCGGATCGCAGAAGGTGCCCGACACCACCACGACCTGGCCCTCGGTCGGCGCCGGCTCGACGAACGCGCTCGCCGCCGCCAACGAGACCCCGAAGTCCGCCGGCACCAGCGTGGCCGGCTCGCCGTCGACCGTGACGGTCACGTCGTCGAGCTTGATGTAGTAACCGTTGAACAGCAGCGCCGCGTTGCCCGGGTGGGTGGTGCCGTCGACCGGCAGCGAGCTCTCCAGGCCCGGCGGCGGCGGTCCGCAGGCCTCGGCCGGGCGCGCGACCAAACCAGAAAGGGCACACGCGCCGATAAGCGCGGTGCCCTGCACGAAGCGACGGAAGCCGGGGGTCTTCAGCATGATGCGGGTACATCTGCAAGCCACGCGCACCACCCCCGATCGTGAGTGATTTCCGCCGGTTGCGGCGGCTCTCGGGGCCCCGGGTGACGTGCCACATGGCGCGACTGTCCCGGTCACGACGCGCGCGCCGGCCCCGTCTGCGCCCGCGCACGCGGGGCCCGATGCGCGCCCGCGGGGGCAGTCTGTCCCCCGGGACAGCTTTTTAAAGATGTCTTTCAGGACATGTTATTGGCGGCCCGGTCGTCGGCGCCCCGCGATTTCGCTACTCTCCCGGCGTGTCGCGTCCGCACGCCGCGCTCTGGCTCGCCGGCCTCCTCCTGTGGGCGTTCGCCGCCCTGGCCGCGCCGGCCGCGGGCCTCGTGCTCGCCGCGGCCGAGCCGGGCACGCCGGTCCGGCTGCCGACGCTGCTGGCGATCGCCGGCGACAGCCTCGTCCTCGCGGCCGCGCTCGCCGGCCTGGCGCTCGCCCTCGCCTACCCGCTGGCGCGCGCGGTCACGGCTCCGTGGCTGCTGCTGTTCGTCATGATCGCCCCGCTGGCCCGGGCGATCGGCGCGCTCGCGCTGGGCCTGTCCCCCGGGACAGGTGCCGTCGCGCTCGCGCGGCTCGCCGGCGATGTCCCGCTGGCCGCCCTGCTGCTGCGCGCGCGGCTGCGGACCCGCCCGCGCAGCTGGCTCGACGCCGCCGCCGATCTCGGCGCCGGGCCGTGGCGGCGCTTCGTCACCGTCGAGTGGCCGCACCTGCGCCCCGCCTACGCGCTGGCCGCGGTCTGCCTGGTCTTGCTGGCCCTCGGCGACGCCACGATCGCCGCGGTCGCCGGCGGCGGCAAGCGCTTCACCCTCGGCCTGGCCCTGCGCGAGGCCGTCCTGCTCGACGCTCATCCGCGGCGCGCCGCGGCGATCGCCGCCCTGTTCGCCGCGATCGCCGTGCCGTGCGCGTGGGCGCTGGCCCGCGGCCTGCGAGCGGCCGGGCGCAGCCGCGACGACCGTCAGCCGCCAGCCGCCCGCGCCGGCCTCGCGGTGCTCGTCGTCTGCGCCGCCCCGATCGCCGCGCTGGTAGTCCCGGCAGTGACATGGCCTTTGGGACAGGGCGATGCCCTCCTGGCCGCCCAGCTGCCCGCGACCCTCGCCAGCGCCGGCGCCTCGGCCGTGCTCGCCGCGGCGCTCGGTTGCGTCACCGGCCTGGCCGCGCCCGCGCGCTGGAGCCCCGCGCTGCTGCTGCCGCTGGCGCTGCCGCCGGCGGTCTACGGCGCGGCGTGGCTGGTGACCGCGCAACAGCTCGGCTGGCGGCCCGGGCCGCTCCTGACCTTTGTGACATTGCTTCCGGGACAGGTTGCCATCGCCCACGCCGGCGCCGCCGCGGCCTTCGCCGACCTCGGGCGGCTCGCCGACGCTGCCCGCGACCTCGGGGCCGGGCCGGCCGCGCGCGCCCGCTGGTTGTGGTGGCCGCTGGCGCGGCCGATCGGCGCCGCGCTGGCGCTGGTGGCCTTCGCCCTCGCCCTCGGCGACGCCGGCGCGGCCGGCTTCACCTCCGGTCCTGGCGGCAGCACCCTCGCCGTCGGCCTCGAGATCCTCGGCCGCGGCGGCGATCTGGGCGCCGTGCCGCGCTGGGCGCTCGCCCTCGGCCTCGTGCCCTTGCTGGCGGCCGCGCTTGCTGCTCTCCTGCGCCGGCGATGACGCTCTCGCTGCGCGCGCTGACCAAATCCTACGCCGGGCGCCTCGCGCTCGCGGAGGTCGACGCCGAGCTGCCCGCGGGCGGCTACACCTGCCTCATGGGCGCCTCGGGCTCGGGCAAGACGACGCTGCTGCGGATCGTCGCCGGCCTCGAGCGCCAGGATCGCGGCAGCGTGCTGCTCGACGGGCGCCCGCTCGACGATCTGCCGGCCGAGCGCCGCCCGGTCCACACCCTGTTCCAGGACTACGCCCTGTTCCCGCACCTCGACGCCGCCGACAACGTCGCCTTCGCCCCGCGCCTGCTCGGCCTGCGCGGCCGCGAGCTGACCGCCCGCGTGCGGGCATTGTTGGCAGATGTCGGATTGGACATGTCCTTCGAGACACGCAAGCCCGCGGCCATGTCCGGCGGCGAGCAGCAGCGGCTGGCCCTCGCCCGCGCCCTGGCCGGCGAGCCGCGCTGGCTGCTGCTCGACGAGCCGCTGGCCGCCCTCGATCGCCCGCTGCGGGCCGGCCTGCGCCGCCTGCTGCGCGACGTCACCCGCCGGCGCGGCCTCGGCTGCCTGCACGTCACCCACGACCCCGAGGAGGCGCTCGCGCTGGCCGACCGCCTGCTCGTGTTCGGCGGCGGCCGTCTGCTCGCCGCCGGCGCCCCCGCCGCGCTCTACGCCGCCCCGCCCTCGCTCCCCGTCGCCCGCCTGCTCGGCGAGATCACCCCCGAGCCGGGCGGCGACGGCTGGCTGCGCCCCGAGCACCTGCGCCTCGCCGTCGGCGGCGCCTCGAAGGACATGTCCCCATCGACATGTCCCGAAGACCATGCCCTAAACGACATGCCCCATGGGCCTGCCGATCTGCCGCGAGGGTCAGGCGCCAGCGATCGCCCCGCCGCCCGCGCGCTCGGCACGGTGCGGGCCGTCGCCTGTCTCGGCGATCGCTGGGAGGTCGAGGTCGACATCGGCGGGCGCGTCCATCTGTCGCGGGTCCCCGGCGATCCGCGCTGCGGGCCCGGAGAGCCCGCCTGCGTGACGTGGGACCGTGCGCGCGTGCTGCGGTTCGCCGGGCACGAGCCCTGAGCCTGTGGCATGGTGCCGCCCATGCAGGGACTGAGCCGCCGCACCTTCCACCGCTTGCTCGGCGCCGGTGCGTGCGCCACCGCCTGCTCCGGCGGGGGCAGGACCCTCGCGCTCTACAACTGGGGCGACTACCTCGCGCCCGAGGTCATCGAGCGCTTCACCGCCGCCACCGGCTTCCGCGTCACCCAGGACTACTACCTCGCCGAGGCCGAGCTGGTGGCCAAGCTGGCGAGCGGCGCCGCCTACGACGTGGTGTTCCCGATCGACTACGTGCTCGAGCGCCTGCGCAAGCAAGCCCTCGTGATCCCGCTCGGGCGCGACAAGCTGCCCGGGCTCGCCAACCTCGACCCGCAGTTCGGCCCGTGGCTCGGCCCCGACAACCAGATCTACGCCGTCCCGTACCTCTGGGGCACCACCGGCATCGGCTACGACAGCGACCACGTCGAGGCCCCGACCTCGTGGAAGGCCCTGTCCGACCCGCGCTACGCCGGCAAGATCAGCGTCATCGACAGCAAGGGCGACGTCTTCGATCAGGCCCTGCTCGCCGCCGGCATGGACATCAACACCACCGACAAGCCGGCCCTCCGCGAGCGCGTGTTTCCCCTGCTGCAGGCCCAGAAGCCGCTCCTGCGCGCGTATGACAGCAACCCGGCGCGGGCGCTGGTGTCGGGCGAGACGTGGATCGCCCAGATCGACAGCGGCGACCTGTTCCGGGCCCAGAAGCAGCGGCCGAGCCTGCGCTACGCGATCCCCGACGAGGGCGCGGTGCTGTGGGTCGACTATCTGGCGATCCCCGCCACCGCGCCGCTCTCCGCCGTCGCGGCGCGCTTCATCGATTTCTTGCTCGACCCCGAGATCGCGGCGCTCAACGCCAACGCCCTGCGCTTCGCCACCCCGAACCTGGCCGCGATCACGCGCGGCCTCGTCGCCGACGCCGCCGACCCCGCGCTGTACCCCTCGGCCGAGACGCGCAAGCGGCTGTTCGTGTCGGAGAACTGGTTCGGTCAGACCGAGGCCGTCGTCGACGAATTGTGGCTCGAGCTGCGCCGCGCCTGAGCCCCGCGAAGGCGTCACGGCGCGGGCGTCGGAGCTGCCGATCCAGCAGCAGACCGCCCCGCTGGCGGGGCATACGCGCACGCTGTCGCCGGGCCTCGCTCAGCGGAACGGGAGGTAGTCGTGGATCCAGTGCGTGCCGTGGGTCGTCAGCGGCGCGGCGTGGGGGCGACGCTGCAGGTCGGCGACGATGCGGGCGCCATCGACCGTGCCGGTGAGCCGCAGGGTGTCGTCGCCGGTATGTTGATAGTCGAGCACGACGGCCAGAACGCCGGGGTGCGCGAAGCTCAGCGTGTGTGCCTCATCGTCGATCGTCAGCAGATACAGGGTGCCGGCGCCGTCGGCGGTCTGGATGGTGGCGAGGCCCTCCTGGTTGAGGGCGACGCGCAGCCAGCGGCGTTCGTCGGGCATATCGGCGTGGCCGTCGCCGGTGAAGGCGATCACGCGGTACACACCGTGCAGCGGTCCGATCGGGGCGAGTTCGCCGGTGCTGCGCATGAGGCCGAGGCAGACGACGAAGTGGTGGGTAGACATGCCGACGACCAGGGCGAGCCGGGTCCACCAGGCGGCGCGGCGCCACGCGCGGGAGGCGATCGGGAACGGGTCGGTCGTGCGCGCCGGGACGGCGTGGCCCCACAGCGCGGCGAGCAGACGGGTGAGCTCGGGGCCGGCGAGCAGCAGGGCGAGCAGCAGCAGGTGCGTCGCGTGCAGCTTGACCGGGACGTCGTAGCAATAGTTGAGGAGGACGACGTTCGTCATGACGACGACGGTCAACAGGGCGCCGGCGGGGCGGGTGCGGCGCCAGAACAGCAGCACGCCGGCGACGACCTCGATCAGGCCGGTGGCGCTCTGATAGGCAGGGCTCGCGCCCATCAAGCTCCACAGCAGCAGCGTCGGCGAGGTGTCGCCGAGCGGGAGGATCGCCCGCTCGGGACCGATCGCGGGCATCTGCGTGGGGATCAGCTTGTACCAGCCGTAGGTGAGCATCTCGAGGCCGAGGTACACGGCTGCGTAGGCCCGGCCGCGATCCATGGCCCGCAGCGACGGTTCAGAGGTACGTGTGACGAGTGGCCACAGCGTGGCGAGCACGCCGGCGAGCGCGAGCCGGGCGAGCGCTGAGACGTAGTAGTAGGCCTGATCGCCGGCGTCGCTGTCGATGCGCGGGACGGCCGCGAGGCCGATGCGGTCGCCGAGCCAAGCGACCAGCGCGAGCCACGGCTCCTCGTGGACGTGGACCCACGGCAGGACGAGATCGCCGAGCATCCACAGCGGGAACAGCAGGAGGTAGAGCAGGAAATAGGCGAGCACCCAGCGCCACAGGAAGGCGGATATGCGCGCATGCATGGACGACGGGGTCACCGGGCCTGCATACTAGAGTCCGCTACGAATTGTTCCGGGCGCAGGGTGCTGCGCGGGCACCTGTGCTTTAAAATTTCCTGGGACATATGACGCCCGGACGAGCATGGTCGCCGAGGTGGATGTATCTCGTGGCCAATCGTAGTGGCTAAATGCCAGCGTCCGGCGTTGCGACAAATGACGGGCTTACCCAGCTTGTCAATTTCGTCTGCGCGATCGAGGCTCTCGCAATGGGTGTAAGACGGCATCGATCGCGAACGCGGGGCCAGGGTGAAAAGCAGCGCATCCTGGAGAAGCCGTGGGGCGAATTCGCGGCCGCGACCCTCGATGTCTGCTCGTGCAGGGCCCGGCGCGGTCCTGCACCCGGTTGAGCTCCCCGCTCGCCTCCCGCCGGGCCGCCACCGCAGGTGTGGTAGGCTCGGCCGGAAAAACGGCCACGGCGGACGTTGCCGACGGCGAGTGTGTAGAATGCCAAATCACGACAGTCCTTCGACGCGATGGATTCACCGCATGCGGCCGCGGGCCCGGGCGACCGCCACGACCCTGCTGTTCGCCGGCCTCGCGGCATGCACCCCGAAGCCCGTCGCCCCCGTCGTTGCCCCTGTGCCCGCCGACGCGCCTGCGGCCGCGACCGCGCACGCCTCGCCCGCGCCCACGAACACCCCCATGCCCTCGCACGCCTCGTTATCATTCGACCACGTGATCCTCCCCGCCGGCGGTGAGGTCCGCGTCCTCGACCTCGTGCTCACCGCGATCGAGGTCCGCGAGGAGCAATACGACCACAAGCCCGGTCACGGCGACGTGCTGGCCGCCACCCTGCACGTCCGCGCGGCCGGCAGCCCCGCGCCGTCGACCCGGGACATGGCCGCCCAGAGCGACGCCCTCGTCCGGGTCCGCTCCGACGCCGGCGCCGGCGGCACGACCTGGCAGCATTACCGGTTCGTCGTCACGGGCGGCGACCGGAACGCGGTCGTGCTCGCGGTGACCCCGTTCTCCCGCGCCGGATCGGCCGGCGGCGCGCCCCTCAAGCTCGATGCCCGCGGCGGCATCGGTGCGGCGGCGGGCCTCGCCTTCACCGTGCTCGAGGTCGTCGAGAAGTTCATGAACGACGGCAACACCATGATGCGCGTGAAGCTGCACGTGCGGCGCGCGGGCACCCCGGCGCCCTCCGCTGCCGAGCTCGCCGACGAGGATTCGCGGGTGACGCTGACGTCGGACCCGGGCTCCGACACCACCACGTGGAACGGCTTCCGCATCGACTACCTCGGCGGCTGGCGCGACGAGGTCGAGCTGCGCATCGTGCCACCGGCGAATTGATAGCCCTGCGTCGCGGACCTGGCGATTCCGCAGGCCCGCGAATGCGAATCGGCGCATCCCGGAAGCCGCGCGGTTCCGTCCGACCGCGCCGGGGCCCCATGGATCGGCTCGCTGCTCAGCGAGCCCCCGGCCCTCCGCATGCGTCCCCCGATGATTCGCTGGCGGACTCCATCGATTACGAGCCTGCCGCGACCGATGATTGGGGTCACCGCTCCTCGCCGCGAGGCCCCAATTGCGGCCGCTACACTGCGACGATCGACCCGCGCGAATCGACGCCTTGACGCTATTTGCCGCCCGGTGATAAGGCCGCTGCCATGGCCATGACCCTGCAAAATTGGTGGTTCGTCCTGCCCTCCCTGACGCTGCTCGCCGCGCCCGCGTGCGGGGGCGACGGCGGCGCCACGACCGGCACCACCGGCACCGACGGCACGACGGAGCCCGGCACGACCGACGGCACCACCACCACGGGCAGCACCGGTCAGCCGGGCAACCCGAGCAGCCCGGCCACCAGCGAGACGCCGACCACCGACGGCACCACCCTCGAGCCCACGACCGCCACCACCGACGAGCCGGCGACCGTGACCACGGAGGAGCCGGGCACCACCACTACCACCGAGCCCGGCACCACCACCAGCGAGCCGGGCACCACTACCGACACCACCACCGGCACCACCGGCCCCGTCGAACCTGGCCCTGACCATATCCCCGAGATCCCCGACGACGGCATGCCCTCGTCGGCCCACTTCAAGAAGATCCCGCTCGGCATGTCCGACGCCACCCAGGGCTTCTGGGAGTACACCCCGCCCGGCTACGGCGGCGGCGAGAAGTACCCGCTGCTGGTGTTCCTGCACGGCATCGGCGAGAACGGCAACGGCGACAGCGAGCTCGACAAGGTGCCCAACGGCGGCGGCCCGCCGCGGCTGCAGAAGAACAACCAGTGGGACACCACCCTGCCGTTCGTCGTGCTCTCGCCGCAGCACCCCGGCGGCGGCTGCCCCGGCCCGGGCGAGATCCACTCGTTCATCGAGTTCGCGATGACGCACTACGACGTGAACCCCGCGCGCGTCTACCTCACGGGCCTCAGCTGCGGCGCGATCGGCTCGTGGGGCTACCTCGGCGATTTCCTCGACGAGCAGATCGTGGCGATGGTCCCGATCGCCGGCGACGGCAAGGGCGCGTTCAACAAGGCCAAGTGCGAGCTCGGCCGCGTCCCGATCTGGGCCTTCCACGGCGACGCCGACCCGACCGTCAACGTCAGCGGCACCATCGTCCCGGTGGAGGGCCTGCAGGCCTGCGACCCCAAGCCCGACGTCGAGATGGTGATCTATCCCGGCACCGGCCACGACTCGTGGTCCAAGACCTACGATCTGTCCGCCGGCCATGACATCTATTCGTGGCTGCTCGAGCGCTACAAGCAATAGCCCACCCATGCGCATTGTCCCCGCGCGCCCGCGAGGGCGCCCGCAGGGCCCTCGGCTCGCCCGACGAACGCCGCGCCTGCGACGTTCTCATCACGATCACCACCCGCGAGGCGAAGGCACTCGAGGCTGTCCCCAAGGACAGCTGGCGCCCTCGCCTACGGCGCGCGGCGGGCCGTGACGATCCAGGCGCATGATTCGAAGAGGACCCCCTCGCCGGTCTGGTGCGCGGCGAGGGTCGCGCGCAGCCTGCCCACTGCGCGCTGCGCCGCCGCCGACTCCATTCGCAGGAGCAGCTCCCGCGTCGAGATGAAGTCGCGCACGAGCTCCACCGCCGCGGACGCGTCGGGGCCGTAATAAACCGGCTCGCGCACCTCGGCGAAGGCGATGTTGGTGAAGCCAGCGGCGACGAGCAGGGACTCGACCGCGGGCGCATCGGCGAGCGAGAACGCATCCAGCGACCCTGGCGGCGGCCTGGCGCCCAGCGCCTCCTGGATCGCGGTGGCCCACTCGTTTCGCTCCCGGCTCTGCCACACCATCATGACCAGGCGCCCGCCCGGACGCGTCGCGCGGGCGATGTTCTCGAACGCGGCCAGCGGGTCGGCGAAGAACATGGTGCCGAACCGACTGAGGACGACGTCGAAGCTGCCCGGTGGCAACACATGGACCTGAGCGTCGCCGCGCTCGTAGGTCGCGTTCTGCACCCCCTCGTCCGCGGTGCGCCGGCGCGCGAGCTCCAGCAGCTCCGCGGAGACATCGATACCGACCGCGCTCCCGGGTGCCGCCGCCCGGGCCGCGTCGCGCGTGGACTGGCCGCCGCCGCAGCCGATGTCGAGCACGCGGTCACCCGGGCGCACCCCCGCCGCCGCGCGCAGCCGCTCGTTGTGACGGCGCAGCTCGGCGTCGTAATGGTCGATGACCCGCAGCCGTGGCCGACGCCGACGCCCGGCCTGCTCGAGCAAGCTGGCAAGCTCGACGGGGCGGCTCAGTGCCACACAGTGGCCGGCAGCGATCTCGTCGGGCACGACGCCGAGGCGCTCGGCCACCACGCGGCGCATGAAGGCGGGCGGGAAGAAGCGATCCTCGGTGCACAGGACGAAGCGGGTCGGCACCTCCGGCAATGCGTCGAGCGGCCACGGCGACGCCATCGCGGCCTTCGCCGGGTGCGCACGCTCCTTGCCCATCGCCAGGGTGGCCAGCTCGCGCGGCACGTCGTGGTAGAAGCAGACGTACGGGTCGTCGCTGCCGGTCACCCCGCCGTCGCGCGCGGCCTGCTCCTCGACCGCCTGCCGGTATCGTGTGTTCTGCCACCAGTCGCGCGGCGCCTCGCCCGGAGCGGGCACCATCCCGCTCACGAACACCAGAGCATCGACCGGGAGCCGGGCCGCGACCAGCGGGGCCGTGAACCCGCCGAACGACTGGCCCACGACGACCAGGTCCCTGCGGTCGCCGACGGCGGCGACCACCGCGTCGGCGTAGTCCTCGAGCTCGAGCGAGTCGTCGTCGCCAGGCAGGTCGGGGGCCACCACGTCGTGCCCGCGCGCCCGCAGCTCGGCCTCGACCAGGTGCCAGTACCAGCCGACGTCGCCGGCGCCGTGAATCAGTACGAAGGTGCTCATGCGATGCCCTCGGCGGAGGGTAGCGCGTTTCCTGGCGCCCGTGGCGACGACATCCCCAGCTCAGGCCGACGGGACGGAGCCGATGACAAACTCGCTGACGTCGCTGTGCTCCTCGCAACCGTTCAGGATGGCGCCGACGACCAGGATGTCGTAGTCGCGGCCGCCGGCGCTCAGGCTGCCACGATTACCGCTGGCGATCGTCACCGCAGGACCGTCGGGGTGGGTGAAGGTGAAAGCATATTCTTGGCGACATTCGCTGCCGCAGCCAGCGGAATCGAGGCTCGCCGACAGCGGGACGAGGTCCTCGCTGGACACGGTGAGGCCGTTGAATTCCTGGGCGGCGAGCACGAGATCGCCGCTGGCGAGGTCGCGGAGGGCGATAAACATCCCGGCGAGGAAATCGTCGCGCACGATGTCCAGCTGCACGTCGGTCAGGCCGTCGAGGCCGAGCTTGAAGTCCGCCGGGACCGTCAAATCGAGGGAGACCTGCTTGTCCGCGCACATCATCTCGAGCGAGACCTTGCCGGCGGCGTTGGATGCCTTGGTGACGGAGCACTCGTGGCTCCCCGTCAGGTTCATCGCGTCGGTGTACGTGAAGCTGGCGGCCTCGACGGCGGGATCGGCAGCCGGACAGGGCTCGAAGGTGTCGGTGTCGGAGGTCGTGTCGCTGTCGGTCCCTTCGCCCTTCGTGGGCGCGCAGGCGGCGAGGAGGGCGAAGGCGGCGGCGAAGATCGATGTGCGTGCCATGGTGCCGAAGGCCCTAGCAGCCGGTGTGCCGGCGCAAGTCACCCGGGATTGCAAGTCTTTGCAGTGCCAGTGCGGACCCGCATGACGGGCCTGTCTCCACGCCGGGGCGCGCGTGTCGCAATTCACGGGCGCAGCGTCGGGGACCGAGAGGCAGCACCCCGATCGCGCGCGCGACCACCGGTCGACTCTCGACGCGGAGTGAGGCGGACTCAGGGCGACGTCATCATCCACGGGCGCAACGGCAGCTCGCAGGCGCCGTCGCGGGAGTGTTAGGATGCGCGCCGGCTCGAACTGACGGCCCATGGACGACACGCACACATCGGCTCGAGGCAGGTTTACGCAGGCAGCTCGGCGGATGCGTGCGAGGTCAAGTACGGCGGTGCTGCTGGCCTGTATCGGCGCGGCGGGCTGCGACGAGCGACAGGCGGACGCGGCGAAGGCGGAGCCGACGGTCGGTGAAACGGCGGCGCTCGCGGCGGCGCTCGACGAGGCGGTCGCCAAGGCGATGGCAACGGGCAGCCCCGGGATGGTGGTGGCCGTCGGACGCGGCGACCAGGTCGTGTTCGCCAGGGCCTACGGTCTCGCGAACCTCGAGGACGAGGTCGCGGTCGCGGTCGACACCGTGTTCCCGATCGCGTCGCTCACCAAGCAATTCACGGCGGCGGCGATCCTGCTGCTCGTCGAAGAGGGCAAGGTCGGGCTCGACGACCTGCTGTCGCGCTTCGTGCCGGAGGTGCCGCAGGCGCACCGCGTCACGGTCGCGCAGGCGCTCGTGCAGACGTCCGGGATCGCCGATTACGCGGAAGATCGCGCGGGGGAGCACCTCAAATCGGTGCGCCGCACGCCCGAGGAGATGGCGAGCTGGATCGCCGGCTTGCAGCCGCCGTTCGCGTTCGAGCCGGGCTCGTCGTGGGGATACAGCAATTCCAACTACGCGCTGCTCGGACTCGTCATCGCGCGCGCGAGCGGCGAGTCCTATCCGTCGTTCCTGGCCCGGCGCTTGTTCGCGCCGGCGGGTCTGGAGCACACGGCGTTCGACGATCCGGCCGACGTCGTCCCGCGACGAGCGCGAGGGTATCGCGCCAGCAAGACCGAGCCCGGGCGCTACCACAACGCCGACTGGATCAGCCCGACGATGCCCGGACCGGCGGGAGGACTGCGCTCGACCGCGGGCGATCTGCTGCGCTGGCACGCGGCGCTGTTCGGCGGGCGGATCCTGGCCCCCTCGAGCCTCGCGCAGATGACAATTCCCGGGCGGCTGGCCGACGGGCGCACCACGAAGGCGGCGATGCCCGCGCCGATGCAGGCGGCGTGGGGCTCCGACTACGCGATGGGCGTTCTGGTCGGCTCGCCGGACGGACGGGACCGGGTCTGGCACTCCGGTGACATCGACGGCTTCTCGTCGTGGGCCGCGTATTACCCGGACCGTCGGATCGGCATCGTCATCCTGCAGAACAGCCAGTCGGCGGAGCGCAACGAGGCGGCGATCGAGCGGATCGTGCTCGACGCCCTCGGAACAGCGCCCCGCGCGGGCGAATGACGGCGCTCGCGTTCGCGGCGGCCGGTGTCGAGACGGCGCCGGGGTCGGCGGCGCCGACGATGCGACGGCTCGCGGGGCGTGTGGTACCCTGCGGCCTTCGTGCGAGTTGAAAGCGCCACCGAGCCGCACCCGCAGCGCAGCGGACGTCCGCTCTCGCCGGGCGACCTCGTCGCCGATCGCTACCGCATCGTCCGGGCGCTCGGGCGCGGCTCCTTCGGGCACACCTACCTCGCCGTCGACACCGCCGCCGGCGACCGCGAGGTCGCGGTCAAGCAGCTGCGCACCGACGGGGACAGCGGCTGGAAGGCGTTCGAGCTGTTCGAGCGCGAGGCCGCGGCGCTGCGGTCATTGCGTCACCACGGGATCCCCGAGATCTTCGATCACCGGCGCGAGACCGCCGGCGGCGCGCTGACGGCCTACCTGGTGATGGAGTACATCGAAGGGGTCTCGCTCGAGCAATGGATCGACGATGGCGCCAGCCTCGACCCGGCCGCGCTGCTGCGGGTGGCGCTCGGCCTGCTCGACATCCTCGAATACCTGCACGCCCGCGTCCCGCCGGTGCTGCACCGTGACATCAAGCCCGCGAACGTCGTCCTCCGCCCTGACGGCGCGCCGACGCTGGTCGACTTCGGCGCCGTGCGCACGGTGTTCCGCGCGGCCGAGGAGGGCGGCTCGACGGTGGTCGGAACTTTCGGCTACATGCCGATCGAGCAGACCATGGGTCAGGCCAGCCCTGCCAGCGACCTGTACGCCGTCGGGGCGACGCTGCTCCACCTGATCACCCGTCGCCCGCCGACGCAGTTCGCCTCGCGCGACGGCGTGATCGAGGTGCCTGCCGAATTGCCGGGCGGACCCGTCGTGCGCGGGGTGATCGCGCGGCTGCTCGCCCCGATCGCGTCGGCCCGCTATCAGTCGGCGAGGGAGGCCCGCGAGGCGCTGCTCGCCCCGGTCCTGGGCGCCGCGGCGGCGTCGCAGAGCGTCGCGCTCGCGCCGATCCCCCCGACGACGCTGGCCCTGCCGCCGACCCCCCGGGCGCTCGCGGGGGAGCTCGGTACCCGCTTCGAACGGGTGACCCTGTCGCCCATCCGCCTGCTGTTCTCCGACCTCCACCCGTCGCAGCCACTCTCGCTGGCCCAGCGCAGCTTGATGCTGCTGCTCGGGCTGATGTCTCTGGGCATCGCCCCGCTCATCTTCTGGTTCACGTGCCGTGCGCGGCGCACCCGGGCCCACCCCTTCTTCGTCCACGGCGTGCCGGTGTCCGGGCTCATCTTGCAGGTGCAGAGGACCGAGTGGATCCAGGTCACCTACGAGTTCGTGCACGCCGGCGCCACCCATCGCGGCGTCGACACCATCATCCCGGCGGTGGCCGGACGCTGGCAACCCGGCGATGCGATCGAGCTGCTGGTACTGCCCGAGCGCAACCACGACAGCATCATCGTCTCCAGCGCCTGACCTCGCATCCGCGACGCGGCTGGTGATTGACGGCCGGCACGGTCCGGCGGACGCTGAACTCCGGCACCGGCCACGACTCGTGGTCCAGGGCCCACGATCTGTCCGTCGGCCACGACATCGATTCACGACCGCTCGATCGCTACGAGCAATCACTCGCGCCCGCCAATACACATTATCACGACACGCCCGCCAGGACGGCCGCGCGCGCCGCATCTGCACCAGCGGAGGCCCGGCGCCGGCCGGCGCGCGTTTTCGTGGTATCGGCCGCGGCCCTCTCGTGGGTATGATCGACGGCCGTGACCGAGCCCCCGACGCAGGTCCCCGACGGCGCCGCCGCCGACGCGCGCACGCGCACGGACTCGCCCGAGCCGCCGGCGGTCCAGGCCCGCCCGGGCCGCACGCGCTCGCACCCCCGCGTGGCCGACGACGAGCCGGCCGCGCCGACGCGGATCCGTCACTTCACCGTCCTGCGCCAGGTCGGCCAGGGCGGCATGGGCGTGGTCCTCTCCGCCTTCGACGACGAGCTCGATCGCAAGGTAGCGATCAAGCTGATGCGCCCCTCCCAGGGCGACAGCCTCGGCCGCGCCCGCCTGCAGCGCGAGGCCCAGGCCATGGCCAAGCTGGCCCACCCCAACATCGCCCGCGTCTACGAGGTCGGCGAGTTCGAGGGCCGCGTCTACATCGTGATGGAGTACATCCAGGGCGAGACGCTGCGCGCCTGGCTGCGCCGCGGCCCGCACCCGTGGCGCGAGGTCCTGGCGATCCTGCTGCAGGCCGGCCGGGGCCTCGCCGCCGCCCACGCGGTCGGCCTCGTGCACCGCGACTTCAAGCCCGACAACGTCATGGTCGCCGAGGATGGCTTCGTGCGCGTCCTCGACTTCGGCCTCGCCCGCGCCGTCGAGGCCGCCGACGTCGCGCCGGATGCCGCCGCCCTGCCGCGCCTCGTCGCGCCGGTGCACCACAGCGTCGGCTCGCTCGCCGAGCCGTTGACGGAGGCCGGCACGCTGGTCGGCACGCCGCCGTACATGTCCCCCGAACAATTCGCGCTGCAGCCGATCGGCGTCGAGAGCGACCAGTTCAGCTTCTGCGTCGCGCTCTACGAGGGCCTCTACGGCGCCCGGCCCTTCAAGGCCCGCACCGCCGACGAGCTGCTGGCCCAGGTCGAGGCCCTGCCGCGCAGCGAGCCGCCGCGCGGCACCAGGGCCCCGCCGCGCCTGCGGCGGATCTTGCTGCGCGGGCTGGCAGCGCGGCCGCAGGACCGCTGGCCGTCGATGGCGGCGCTGCTGGACGAGCTCACCCGCGAGCCCGGCAAGCGCGCCCGCCAGTGGTTCTTCGGCGTCGGTCTCGCCGCCGCCGCCGCCGGCCTCGGCTACGGCCTCACCCCGCGCGTCGCGGCCCCGGAGGCGCTGTGCAAGGACGCCGCGAGCAAGTTCGCCGGCGTCTGGGACGACGCCCGCAAGGCCGAGCTGCGCCAGGCCCTGCGCGCCACCGGGGCCGCCGGCGCCGACGACGTGGCCCAGCGCGTCGAGGCCCGGCTCGACGCTTACGTCGGCGCATGGATCGCCATGCACACCGAGGCGTGCGAGGCTACCCACATTCGCGGCGAACAATCGCCGCTGCTGCTCGACCGCCGCATGGAGTGCCTGAGCCTGCGCCGCACCGAGGTCGACGTGCTCGCGCAGGGCCTCGCTACCGCCGACGCGGCCATGCTCGATCGCGCGGTGCAGGCGACCATGAACCTCGGCCGCCTGGACCGCTGCGCCGACGCCGAGGCCCTGCAGGCCGCCCTGCCGCCGCCCGAAGATCCGGCCCAGGCCGCCCAGGTCGCCGACGTGCGGGCCAAGCTCGCGCGCGTGCGCGTGCGCGGCAACCTCGGCCAGTACGAGGCGAGCCGCGGGCTGGCCGACGAGATCCTGCAAGAGGCCGCCGCTCTCGGCTATCGCCCGCTGCACGCCGAGGTGCTGGCCCGCCACGCGCAATTGCTCGAATACGCCGGCGACGCCGCGGGCGCCGAGAAGGCGATGCTCGACGCTTACTTCATGGCCGGCGCGGTCAAGCACGACGAGGTCCAGGCCGAGGCCGCCCTCGCGCTGACCTTCATCCACGGCGTCGAGCAGGCCCGCTACGACGACGCGATGCTGTGGGACCGCCACGCCGTCATGCTGCTCGACCGACTCGGCGCCCCGCCGCTGCTGCAGATCACCCGCCACACCGGCCTCGGCGGCGTGCTCGAGCGCTGGGGGAAATACGCCGAGGCCCGCGACCACCTCGAGCGCGCGCTGCAGCTCGCCGAGGCCGACGAGGGCCCCGAGAGCCACAATGCAGCGACCGTGGCGCACAACCTCGGCGGCGTCTATCTGGCCCAGGGCGATCTGGCGGCGTCCGAGCAGATGTATCAGCGCGCGCTCGCCAGCTATATGCATTTGCTCGGCCCCGAGAACCTCTCGGTCGCCGACACGCTCAACAACCTCGCCATGACCGCGCAGCAGGGCGGCGACCTGCCCGGCGCGCAGGACCGGCTGCTGCGCGCGCTCGCCATCTACGAGCGCAGCATCGGCCTCGAGCACCCGCGGCTGTCGATCCCGCTGGTCAACCTCGGCAGCGTGGCGGCGGCCCGGCGCGACTTCGCGGCCGCGCACGCCCACTATCAGCGCGCCCTCGCCGTCACCGAAAAGGCGCTCGGCGCCGACGACCTGGAGGTCGCCGAACCGCTGGCGGGCCTGGCCGAGCTGGCCGCGCTCGAGCGCCGCTGGGACGACGCCGAATCCCTGGCCGGCCGCGCGCTGGCCCTTCACGCGCGCGTGCAAGGCCCCGCCCAGCCGGGCCAGATCTTGCCGCTGTGCGCCCTCGGCGAGGTCGCCCTGGCCCGCCGCGAATACGCCGACGCCCGCGTCCACTTCCAGCGCGCGCTCGAGGTCGCCGAGGCCACCTACGGCCCGCAGGACAGCTCCACCGCCACCGCGCTCGGCGGCCTGGCCCGCGCCGCGATCGGCGAGCAGCAGCCCGCGCAGGCGCTGCCGCTGCTGGCCCGCGCGACCGCCATCCGCGATCAGCCGCACGGCCTGCCCCACGAGCTCGCGGCGCTGCTGTTCGTCGAGGCCCAGGCCCGCCAGCAAGCGCGCGACGCCGCGGCCGCCGACGTCGCTCGCCGGGCGCTGACGCTCTACACCACCGCGGGTGAGCGCTTCGCCAGCGAGCGCGCCGCGGTCGAAGCCTGGCTGGCCCACCCGCGCTGACGCTATTTACAGGTGACTCGCTGCGAGTCGAGGGCTGACCTCGACCGCGGCGGAGCGAGCCTTCGGCACTCGCTGCGGCGCGCTGCGTCGGCCCGCGGGCCGCGACTCGCCCATCCGCCTCATCGCCCTCGTTTCCCCTTCGGGTCGCCCCCGAAGCCACGTCGGCCGCGATCTCGCGCATTGCGTCATATGTCCCGAAGGACATCTCGAATCGACGTTCACCGCGCCCGGGTGCGCGCTCGCCCGTGGGTGCCCGGGGAGACACGTCGACGCACGCATCGGCGGGCAATTGTTCCGCCGCCTGCTGACGCTCTGGTTTGTATGCCCAGCACGCGAAAGTTCCTGTCCGCCTGCACCGCCCTCACGCTCGCTGCCGCGCCCGCAGCGGCCGGAGCCGCCTCGGTGCGGGTCAACGTCCAGGTCCCGTACGACATCCAGACCAAGACCTTCGACCTCGAGATGCTCGAGTACCAGAACCTGCAGCCGGTGTTCTACCGCCCGTTCGACATCCCCTACGACACCCTCGAGCCGATGCTCGACCAGCTGCTCGAGGACGTCGTCGGCCGCCACCACGAGTTCTACATCAAGTGCACCGGCCTCGGCATCGACGAGCTGTGCCCCGACACCGAGGTCGACGTCTTCCTCCACTCGAAGCTGCGGTTCACCAAGAAGAACCAGCCCAAGCTGACCCAGCTGGGCCCGGCCGCGGACAACAAGTTCCGCCTCGCGATCGACACCCAGGTCCGGATCGACCTCGACGCCCGGATCAAGCACGAGACCGGCATCTGGTACTCGAACAGCGAGACGGTCGAGCTGTGGGTCAAGATCGGCGCGCGCGCCAGCGTCGACCTCACGCTGTGGCCGACCCCGAAGGCCGAGAACCTCAAGGTCGAGCTCAAGAAGGAGGGCGGGGACGTCGTCATCCATGGCCTCGAGGAGCAGATCATCGCCGCCGGCGCGATCGTCGGCGGCGTCACCCTCGGCCCGCTCGGCGCGGCGCTCGGCGCGATCCTCGGGGCCATCGGCGCCGACGCGGCCAACGACGCCATCATCGACGTCATCAACGACGCCCTCACCGACCAGATCAACGCCGCCAACGTCCTCCTGCGCGAGCACGTGCAGGGGCTGATCGACCCCGCGATCGCGCAGGCCGTCGACTACCGCAATCAAGCGCTCAACACCAAGATCCCCCGGCTCGACATGACCATCGCCCAGGCGCTGGCGCTCAGCCCCGTCAGCCTCGACGTGCGCACCTCCATCAAGAACGACGCGCTCGCGCTGGCCGCCACCGCCCGCATCGACCCGACCGGCAAGGGCAAGAGCCTCTCGGGCTTCTTGCGCTTCCCCAAGTCGAAGTGCAACTACATGGAGGGCGGCAACAAGACCGTCGGTTACTTCCAGATCCCGACCGAGGTCGTGCCGATGAACACCGACCTCGCGGGCAAGCCGTGCGCCTCGATCGTGTCGGCCTCGACCTTCGCCCGCTCGACCTACCTCGGCGAGAGCCCCAACCGCGTGCTCCACACCGGCGACCCGGCCGACCATTTGCCGAGCTGGCAGTCGACCGGCACCGTCAGCACCAGCGGCAACGTGGTCGAAAAGGCCGACTACTACGAGTGCCCCTACACCCTCGGCAACCTGCCGAACGCGGCGATCCTCGAGCTCGCCACCGTCAAGGACTCGGTGCTGCACGAGCGCCTCGACCTCGGGGTGTTCCGCGCCCGCTTCCTGTTCGCCGCGGCGCTCAACCCGCTGAAGCTGTTCGATGCCAGGGGCAAGCTGCTCCCGGGCCCGCTGGTGTTCGGCGGCAAGGGCCCGAAGACCGTCGACGACTGCCCGAGCTACGCCGGGCGCGGCAGCGGCCTGCGGCCCAACAAGCTCGAGCAGCTCAAGGACAAGTTCGACCCCGATACCTGCCCGACCTGCGGCCTGCTCGACGTATTCAACCACCTCGACCTGATCTCGAACCCGGCCGAGAAGGTCGTGCTCGAATCGGTGATCGACAAGGCCGGCATCACCAAGAAGTATGACCAGGTGCAGCAGCAACTGGCCAGCGAGGGCGCGCTCCAGAGCGTGCAGCGGCTCCAGAAGGTGCTCGACTCCGGCGTGATCGGCCGCGCCTGGGACGCCGTCGACAAGGCCCGCGCCAAGGTCGGCAACCTCAGCCCCAAGGGCGTCACCGTCAAGCAGGTCGGCACCGCGGCCGCGCGCAAGAAGTCCATCAAGGTGTTCGACGGCACCAAGGCCGTGAAGATGACCAGCGTGCGCCTCAAGGACAGCGCCCTGCCGACCGCCAAGGTCGAGGTCTTGGTGACGAAGGGCAAGAAGGCCGGCAAGTGATCGCATAACGACGGGTCGTGAACATCGAAATCGCCTGCCCGGCGGCCGACCCGGCCGCCGAGCAGGCGTCATTTCGTGTTCACCAACTATCGCCATTCACCACACCTGGGACTCGCCGGCGAATATCCACAGTCTGCCGCGCTCGCGGCGTCGAGCTTCCCCCCCGTTCAGACCCCGCAGCAATCCTTGCGCCCCGCGGAAGACCGCGCCCTCCGCGCGACGCCGATTCTCGCAACGGATCGCCCTCGCCTGGCGACTACCGCCACCATGGGTCAGTCCGAGCAGGGTAGCGGGGTGCGGGCGTTGTTCGCCGCCTGGGCGGCCGCCGAGAGCGACGAGGCCGCGCTGGCGGGCCTGGCCGGGCTGCTCGCCGGCCCCGAGACCAGCGACGCCGGGGCGAGCTTGCGACGCCTGTGGCCCCCGCCCGCGCTCTCCACGGCGGAGCTCGCCCCCGCGCCCGCCGCTCGCCCCCGCGACCCCGCGCTCGAGCGGGCCATCGCCACCGCGAGCGCGTGCGTCGGTCGCCTCGCCTCGGTCGACTCCGGCCACGTCCGGGCCCTCGCCACCGCCTGGCTCGTGCGCCCCGACCTGGCTGCCACCATTCGCAAGCCGCTCCTGCCCTGCCTCGCGCAGCTGACCCGCGGCGAGCGCAGCTTGCAGCTCGAGCTCGCCGGCGTCACCCCCGTGGCGGTGCGCGAGGTCCTCTACGTCGCCCCCGATTGCGACCTCGCGCTGCTGCGGGTCGCCGCGCAGCCGAGCTTCATCGCCCTCGCCCCCGGCGTCGCCCACGGTCACGAGCTGGCCGCGATCGACTGTAGTGATTCTCCGGAATCACAGGCCGGCGAGGCGCTGCCCGGCGGCCTGCGCCTGGTCCAGGGTCGGGTCCAGGAGGTCTCCTCGGTGCTGCTGCGCCACGACTGCGCGGGCCGTCCCGGCGGCGTGCTGCTCGATCTGGCCTCGGGCCAGGCGATCGGCCTCACCGTCGGCGGTCACGCGTCGGTGCCCGGCTGGCTGGTCCGCGAGCGGATCGAGCGGCTCACGCGATGACGGTCGCCCGCCTCACCGCGACGCCACGAGCTGGGCCCGCAGCCCGGCCGCCCATTGCTCGAGCCCGGAGATCGTGCTCTCCATCTCCGCCGCGCTGGCCTCGAGCCCACGAATCGCCGCCTCGAGCTGCTGCTTGGCCCGCCGCAGGCGGCTGCGCGCCGTGTCCTCCGGCACCCCGAGGAACGCCCCGAGCTCCGGCCCGCTCATGCGCTCCCAATAATAAAGCTCGAGGATCACCTGCGACGCGACCGGGATCTGCCGCAGCCCGTGCAGCAGCAGCCGCTGCTCCGCGTGCGCCGCCAGCAGCGACGTCGGGCTCGATCCCAGATCGACCAGCGACAGCTTCTCGAGGTCGAGCTCCTCCGGCGCCCGCCGGTTGCGGCGCAGGTGGTCGCGCAGGACGTTGTGGGCGATCGCAAACAGATACGTGCGAAACGAGGCGTCGCCGCGGAACCGGTCGCGGCCCTCCACGCAGCCGATGAAGGTCCGCTGCACGAGGTCCTCGGCCTGCTGCTCCACCTTGTTGCGAAAGAACCTGCGCACGGCGTCGAAATAGCGGTCGAACAACGTACTGCCCGCCTGGCGATCGCCGGCCCGCCAGGCGGTGAGGAGCTCCTGATCGCTCGACATGGCGCCACTCTACCACGAGGGCCAGGCCGCGAAACCCGCTGGCTGACGGACCCGCCCCTCGGAGACACTACCCCGGCCATGGACCCGAAGCAGGAGCACACCTGGCCCGGCCTCGAGCAGCTCGGCTCCGAGAAGCGCGACCTCGCCGACGAGGCGATGTATCGCAGCCTCAAATCGAAGCTGTTCGCCGAGGAGCACCCGCCGGTCCAGCTCGGTCGCTTCCGCGTGGTCCGGATCCTCGGCCAGGGCGGCATGGGCGTGGTCTACGCGGCCGAGGACGTCCAGCTCGGCCGCCAAGTGGCGGTCAAGGTCATCCGCGACGACCGCCTGCGCGAGGGCGCCAGAGACCGCGAGCGCCTGCTGCGAGAGGCGCAGATGCAGGCCAAGCTGGCCCACCCCAACGTCGTGCCGATCCACGAGGTCAGCGAATTCGACGGCGCCCTGTTCATCGTCATGGAATTGGTCGAGGGCACGACCTTGCGCGAATGGCTGGACCGCGAGCCGCGCCCGCTGCCCGCGATCCTCGAGCGATTCGTCGAGGCCGGCCGCGGGCTGGCGGCGGCCCATCGCCTCGGCATCGTCCACCGCGACTTCAAGCTGGCCAACGCGCTGGTCGGCGAGGACGGCCGGGTCCGGATCGCCGACTTCGGCCTCGCCGTCGCCGACCACAGTCATCAGGAGACCCAGCCCGATCCCACTGCCTCGCCCGCGACCGACGGCACTACCAGCAAGTTCGCCGGCACGCCCGCGTACATGTCGCCCGAGCAGGTCCGCGGCCAGCCCTGCGACGCCCGCAGCGATCAATACTCGTTCGCCGTGGCCCTGCACGAGGCAGTGTTCGGCCGGACCCCGCCGCGCGCGCTCGATCGCCTGGCCGAAAAGACAGGCGGTGCCCTGACGCTGCCCGCCGAGCCCTCCGCGCCGCAGTGGCTGCGCCAGGCCCTGACCCGCGCCCTCGCGCTCGACCCGGCGGCGCGCTGGCCGTCGATGGCCGCCCTGGTCGACGTGCTGGTCGAGACGCCGAAGCGACGGAGGCGCCGCGCGCTGGCCGTCGGCCTCGTCGCCGCCCTCGCCGGCGCGACCGCCCTCGGCGCGACGATCTTCAGGCAATCGTCGGAGTCGCAGTGCCTGGCGGTCGGTACTCCCATCACCGAGATCTGGAACGACGAGCAGCGGAAGAAGCTGCTCGACGCCTTCAAGTCCACGGGTCTGCCGTACGCCGAGCGCACGTGGCAGCGCGCGAGCACCGGGCTGGACGCTTACGTGAGTCAATGGTCCAAGGTCGCCGACGAGAACTGCAGCGCCGATCTGCCTCGCACGCAACAATCGGAGGCGCTGCTCCAGCGCAGCTTCGCCTGCCTCGAAAGCCGCCGCAGCGAGGTCGCCACGCTGCTCGAAGCCCTCGCCACCGAGGGTGCGTCTTTCGTCGCCGACGCGGAGTCTCTGGTGGCCCGCCTGCCGGACCCTTCGCGATGCCGGCTGATCACCCTGCGCAACACCATCGACCCCGCCGAACGCCTCGACCCCAGGGTCCGCACTTTCCTCGATCGTGCCAAGATGTTCACGAGCACGCACCAGGGTCGAATGGCCGCGACCTTGATCGAGGGCGCCCTGTCCGCGATCCGAAGCGACGGCAACGGCAACGGCGAGGCCGAAGCGTTGCTGCTGCTCGGCAAGGCGCAGGGTCAGCTGCTCAGCGACGGGCGGGGAGCTGTCGAAAGCTTGAACCTCGCGTACGATCAAACTCCGTCGGATCTACGGCCGACGCTGATGTGGCAGATCTGGAGCGAGATGGCGCGAGTCCATGCCGTCGAGCTCGATACCCCCGCCGCGGCACGGACGTACCTGGACCACGCGAAGGCCGAGCGTCCGCGCAACGTCCGGCTCACCGACGCGGCGCTGGCGACGGTCGAGAGCGAGATCCTGATCGCCGAGGACCGGGCCCCCGAGGCCGTCGAAAAGCGGCGCGCGGCGCTCACTCTCTTGCAGTCCCAGCTCCCCGCCAAACACCCCGACATCATCCTCGCTCGCCTGCAGCTCGCCTCCAGCCTGGGCGAGGCCTATAAGTTCGAAGAGGCGCGCGGGCTGCACGAACAATTGCTCGCCGAGCTGCGAAACGACTTCGGCAGCGACCACCCGTGGCCCGCGCGCGTCGAGCTCAACCTCGGCATGGACCTCCGGGAGCTCGAGCGACCCGCCGAAGCTCGAGAGCACCTCGAGCACGCGCGCTCCGCTCTCGTAGCCACCTACGGCGAGGTCCACCTCTGGGTCGCAAAGGCCGACGTCTCGCTGGCGCAGCTCGACTTCGTCGAAAATGCCCTCGACCAGGCCGTGGCGCGACTCGATCGGGCGCTCGCCACCTACGACAGCCTGGTCCCGCGCGGACACGCCGAGCGCATCATGGTGCTCGCCGAGTTGTCGAACATCTTCGCAATTGAGTCCCGCTGCGATCGCGTCCTCGTGCTCAATCGAGAGCTGTTGGAGATCTACGACGCCAATCCGACGCGCAAGAACCTCGACCTCCCGGGGCAACTGGCCAACCTCGGCGATTGTCTGTGCGAGCTCGGAAGGTGCCCCGAAGCGCTCCCACACTTCACCCGTCTGATGACCCTCTACACCGACGCATCGATGCCCGAGCCGGCGCTGCGGGCGCTCCCGCTGCGGGGGTTCGGGCTCGTGCACCTGGCGCAGGACAAGCCGGAGCTGGCGCTCGCGTTCCTCGAGGAAGCGCTGGCGATCCTCGAAGGCGCGCCGCACGAGCGCCTCGGCCTGACGCTCACGCTCGCGGCGACGATGCGCGAGCTCGCCGACGCGCTCGTGGCGACCCGTCGCGGCGGGGAACGGGTGCGGCGACTTCGAGCGCGCGCCGCCGAGATCGAGGCTACCTTGTGAGCTCAAATCGAGCCCTCCAGCTGCGCCAGCCGCTGCTGCACCACCCACCCCGGCACCCCGAGATTGACGCGGCGGTCGCGTGATTCGCCGAAGTTGAGGCCGATCACCGATCCGCGGACCAGGTCGACGATCACCCCGCCCGAGCTGCCACCGAGCGTGGTGCAGTCGTGCTCGAGCAACGTGTCCGACGTCGACACCAGGCGCCCGAGCGAGATCCGCTTGAACCCGCGGCCCTCGCGGTCGAACCAGCCGTCCCCGAAGATCTGCTGGTACTCGGGCTCCGCGTAGCCGCCCTCCGCGTGGCTCGGGAAACCGATCACCGCCACGGGATTGGCGGTGACGATCGAATCGACGACGACCAGCCCGACCTGGGGCGCCCCGCGCTGCTTGACTCGCAAGAACGCCAGGTCGTGGATCGGGTCGATGTAGAGCACCCGGGTGACCGGGCAGTGGAGCACCGCGGAACCGTCGGCCTCGGCGCTCAGGTTCACGCGCAACGTCCGGGCGCCGCGCTGCACGTCGTCGAGGAGCGACAGGATCGTGTGGCGATTGGTCACCGCCACGTCGGGACGGATCAACCATGCCGAGCCGCACTGCGTCAGCGGCCCGAGCTCGGGGCACTCGAGTCGGCCGACCGCCCCCACCATCGCCTCCAGATGCCGTCTGGCCGCGTGGACCACCGCGCGCCAGGCCGGCTCGGGCGGCAGCGCGAAGCTCCCGTCGCGGACCGTCAGCGGGGCCGGGAACCACTGATGGACGAGCTCCAGCCCGTCCGCCTCGGCCGCGGTCAGCGTCTGCAGCGGCTCGCCGGGCGGCGCGGCGAGGCCGACCTCGTGACTCTCCAGGGTGTCCTCGGACGTCGTCATCTGCGTCGCTCCTCCGGCCTTCGTCTCTTCGGGTGATAGTCGCATCGGCATCCCCTTCCGTGCATCTACACCGCGAGATCGATCATTTGTCGCGACGGCGTGAACGGTTCGCCGACGTCTTGGCACTACCGGTTCACAGCGCGACGGCGTCGGCGATGTCCGCCGGGCCGGCGCGTCACAGGAGTTGTATTGTCATGGCAGTCACATGGACTTTGAAGGATAGCTCGGGGGCCAATCTCAGCACGCAGCCGACCTCGACCGGCACGCTCGCGCTGACCTTCAACAACAGCGGCTATCCCTACTACGCCCCCGGCGAGATCATCACCGAGGTCCTCGCCGAGGTCGACAGCACCGGCCCGGTGACGATCACGCTATCGCCGCAGAACGAGGGCTATTACCTCGACGAGAGCCGCAGCGACCCGCAGGAGCTGCCCTCGTCCCACGGCGGCGTGATGTCCTGGTCCCAGAGCGGCCCCGTCACGACCCTCACCTTCACCGCGCCCGGCACCGTCAGCAACGAGTGGTCCTGGGGCTTCGGCGGCCTGACCCCGCCGGTCGGGCTGAAGATCAAGGTGCGCGTGCGGCGGGCCTGACGATCCGACGCCGCGAGGCGAGCGAGGCGCGCGGAACCTGCTCTTTAAGCCAGGTCATCGCGCGTCGCGCTCGCCTCGCCGACCTGTTACCATCCGCCGCGTGTCTGCGCTCCCGGTCCTCGACCTCTCGCCGCTCCGACACGACCCTGCCGCCGCCGACGCGCTCGCGCGGGCCATCGCCGCCGCGTGCCGCGACAGCGGCTTCTTCTACGTCGTCGGCCACGGCCTCGACCCAACCTTGCTCGCCCGCCTCGAGGCCCTGAGCCGCCGCTTCTTCGCCGCCGCCGACGCCGACAAGCAGGCCCTCGCGATGCACCACGGCGGCCGCGCCTGGCGCGGGTGGTTCCCGCTCGGCGGCGAGCTCACCTCGGGCCAGCCCGACCTCAAGGAGGGCCTGTACTTCGGGACAGAGCTGCCCGCCGACCACCCGCGCGTGCGCGCCGGCGTCCCGCTGCACGGCGCCAACCTGTGGCCGGCGTGGCTGCCGGAGCTGCGCCCGGTCGTGCTCGCCGTCATGGCGCAGCTGGCCGAAGTCGCCCAGCTGGTGCTCGAGGGCGTGGCCCGCAGCCTCGGCCTCGCGCCCGAGTGGTTCCGCGTGCACTACACCGGCGGGACGGGCGAGCCGACGCAGCTGTTCCGGATCTTCCACTACCCGGCGACGCCGCAGCCGGGCTGGGGCGTCGGCGAACACACCGACTACGGCCTCCTGACGCTGCTCGTGCAGGACGACGTCGGCGGCCTGCAGGTCAAGACCCCGCGCGGATGGATCGACGCCCCGCCGCTGCCCGGGGCGCTCGTGTGCAACATCGGCGACATGCTCGACCGCCTCACCGGCGGCTGGTACCGCTCGACCCCGCACCGCGTGCGCGCCTCGACCGCGCGCGATCGCCTGTCGTTCCCGTTCTTCTTCGACCCCGCGTGGGACGCCGAGATCGTGCCCCTGCCGCGCGCCGCCGACCTGCCCGACGACGCCGCCGAGCGCTGGGATTCCGCCAGCGTGCACGCCTTTCGCGGCACCTACGGCGAATACCTGCTCGGCAAGGTGGCCCGCGTCTTCCCCGCCCTGCACGCCGCCGTAAAGGCCGAGATGTGACCCAGGCGCCCGCCACGCGGGCCGCAGCCACAGCCGACCTCTGCCGCGCTCGCATCGCCTGAGTCGGATATTGAACAATGTACAGTGGTCACTCCGCGGCACTTCCCTACGTTGTGAAATTGCGGAGGGAACAGCCATGCGTGCGAAGCACCACACCAGCGATCGCGAGAGCACCCGCGCGAACACCGACTCGGAGGCGCCGTTCGAGGAGTTCATCGATCCCGGCTTCCGCTCCCAGGGCCTCTACGGCGAGGTGACGTGGCCGGACAGCGAGCCCCAACCGTGGCCATCGGCGCCACGGGCCCGCGAGGGCGAGGCGCTGCTCGCGTCGGAGTCCGGCCGCGGCCGCTTCGTCGGCTGCGGGCCGCGGACCTACCGCCGCTCCGACGCCCGGATCGCCGAGGACATCAACGAGGCCCTCACCTGGCACCCCGACATCGACGCCAGCGAGGTGGAGGTCGCCGTGGCGAGCGGCATCGTGACCCTCAGCGGCCTCGTCTACGACCCGAACACGCGCCGCCTGATCGTCGAGCTGGCGCTGCAGACCGCCGGCGTCGGCGAGCTCGACGACCGCATGGCGGTCGCCGGCGGCAAGGCGTCCACCGCGTGACAGCGCGGCTGTCCTGAAGGGCATCTCACAGCATGTCTCAGTTGCCTTGAGGCGTGCTGACGCGTGGCTGCGAGCGCGGGTCAGCGAGGACTGGCGACCTTGAAGGTCGGCGGGCGGCTGCCGACGCGCCGGCGCGACCACACGGTCCATTCCCACTGGCTGACGCCGGCGAGGTCGTCGCCTTCGGCCGTGATCTCGCCGGACTCGTAAAGGGCGACCAGCGTGTCGAGCAGCGACTCGATGTCGTAGGCGACGATCTGGCGGTCGTTGTCGTCGTGCCAGAAGCTGACGAGCTCGTCGGCCTCGCCGCCGAACTCACCGCCGGGGTCGAGGCAGATGTCGTTGCCCGACGGATCGTGCAGCAACGGCAGCCAGGCTGGGTTCCACCACTGGGGCTCGTCGGCGAACCACTTGCGGCAGTCGGTGCGCCGGGCCACGGCCTCGTCGATCGAATAGAGCGAGTAGACGAACGCGATCGGCATCAACTCGCCGCCGCCGTCGTGCCAGGCCCACAGCTGGCGCAGCGCCGGCGGCAGCGGACGGCCGAGCTCGCGCTCGCAGGCGTCGAGCCGCGCCGGGTCGGCGCCCGGCCGCAGCTCGGCGTGGACGGCGGGGGTATGAGTCGCGAGCCAGCGCTCGAGGCGAACGAGCAGGCCGTCGACGCGGGCGCGCTGGGCCGCGGCCTCGCGCTCACGCCACGCGAGCACCTCGGGGATCCACGGCGGCGGCTCGTCGGGCGGCTCCGGCAGGCGCTCGGCCCACCGCCAGATTGCGTCGAGGTGAGAGAGGTACTGCGACTCGATCAGGGCCTCACGGGCCTCGCCGTCGACGCGGCGTAGCTCGTGGTCGAACGCGGCGATCCGCAGGTGCGTCAGCATATCGTCGTCGCGCGCGTCCGAGCCGCGCCCGAGGAATGCGTCGTTGCGATCCTCGCGATCCTGCTCGACGCGCTTGACGAGCTCGGCCAGCATGCGGCGGCGCGGGCCGGGGCGCCGCGCCTCGATGTAATTCGAGAAAGCGGCGCACTGCTCCGGCGAGCCCTCCCCGTCGAGCACGCGCAGCATGTGGGCCGTCTGCGCGGGGTCAGCGAGGCCTCTCGCGCAGGCGCGCCGGGCCCTGAGCCGGAGCATCAAGAAGCGGGCACGCACGATGGTCCCGCGTTCGGGTTGAACCATGCTCGCGCCCCACAGGTGCTGCTCGTCGGGCCTCGGCCACACGCCGGCGAGGAACGGGTAGCCGACCTCCTCCATCGTGAAGCGGCCGGTCGTCGGATCGAGCCGGCACGCTTCGGTGAGCTCGAGGCCCTCGATGATCAGGTCGAGGTCGGGCCAGTGGATCTTCATCAGCGCCTGTCGGCGGAATCGTGGCACGCCGGCAGGCCGCGCGCAAGACCGCGCGCCGGCGCCGACCCCAAGCTCCCACGAAGGCGATGGCACGGCTGTCCCGAAGGACAGCTCCCATCCGAATCGCGACCGGTCGGCCAGCTCACAGCCTGCGCGCGAGCGTCAACCCCGCTCGACGATCCGGCATCACCGCATCGTCGAGGCAGGTCGAGCGCAATCGCCGACGCGCCGGCGACCTCGCTCAGCGAGCCCGGCGCCGGCGCAGCGTCAGCAGCAGCAGCGTCAGCGCCGACAGCCCGGCCCCGCCGGGCCCGTCCTGGCGGCAGCCGCAGCCGCTCTCGTCGGTCGCGCCGCCGCCCGTGTCGCTGTCCGTGTCGCCGCCCGAGCCCGTCGAATCACTCGCCTCGGTGTCGCTGCCCGCGTCCGTCGCCGAGGTGGTCGGCTCCGGCCCGGTCTCGCTCGAAGCACCCGTCGTCGGCAATTGCCCGCTCGAGCCGTCCGAGTCCGACCCGCCGCTCGTCGTCGAGTCACCGTCCACCGAGCAATCGGCCTCGCAGCCGTCGCCGCCCGCCGCGTTGCCGTCGTCGCACTGCTCCCCGCTGTCGACCACCCCGTCGCCGCAGCCGGCGTCCGAGCAGTCGGTGCGGCACGCGTCGGCCGCCTCGTCGCTGTTGTTCGCGCCCTCGTCGCAATCCTCGCCGACGCTGACGATCCCGTCGCCGCACACCGCCGCCGGCGCGTCGACCACCCCGACCACGCACAGCGCGTCGAGCGTCCAGCCGCCCATCTCGAGCCCGCCGTCGCTGCGCAGCTCGTACTTCAGCGTCACCGCGTCGTTCACCACCGACGCCGTCAGGTCGACGTCGTGGAACCGCCACTCGCGGTCCGTGTGGTGCGTGCTCGCGTCGTTCATCATCAGGCTGGCGAAGTTGGTCCACACCGGCTCGTCGTTGGCGTAGATGCGCGCGCGGTCGAAGAACCCGTCCTCGATGTTGAGCCAGCGGCGGTACTGCAGGCGCACCTGCGAATAGCCGGTCGTGTCGATCACCGGCGACTGCGCGAAGTTGGTCTTTTCCGACTGATACGTCCCGTTGAAGTTGCCGCCGCCGAGGTCGTTGCCGAACACGCGCGTCCCGTCGAACGCCGCCTGCGGGTCGCCCGACGCCGTCGGCGAGAGCGGCTCCTGCCACATCCAGTCGTCGGCGCCCTCGCCTTGCTGCCCCATCGACAGCCCGTGCGTCCAGCCGTCGGCGGCCGGGTCGGACTCGAAATCGGTGCAGTAGATCTCCTCGACCGCGCCGACGAAGAACTCGTAGAACGGATCGGCCGCGTTCTCCGGGTACTGCAATTCGGTCGCGTCCGCGAACGTGATCTTGACCTGGTACTGCACCACGCTGCCGGCCGGCTGCTGCGGGATCTTGGCCGTGATCTGATCGGGCGCCACGTCCATGGCGATCACCCCGCCGACGTCCTGCTGCTCGCGCAGGCGCCACGTCAGCTCCGCCGACTCGATCGCCCCGCCGCTGCACTGCCCGCCCGCGCCGTCGACCGCGACCGACACCGTGTACTCGGCCAGCTGCGGCAGCGCCACCCCCGGCGCCTCGACGTCGACCCCGAGCTTGAACAGCCCGTGCTTGGCGAACGCGCTGTTGATCAGGCACTGGTTGGGCGTGCCGTTGGCGAGGTCGCCGTCGTCGTCGTCGGCCGCCAGCGCCTCGAAGTACATGCTCGGGATGTCGACCGCGCGGCGGATCGACTCGTAGTAGATGTGATCGGCGTGGGCCACCGCGCCCGGCCCCTGGTCCTCGACCAGCGCCTTGCGCAGGTCCCACAGCGCGCCGGCGATGATGAGGCCCGTGATGTGCGTGTCGCCGTCGACGTCGTCGGGCCACACCGCCTCGCTGCCGTTGGGGTCGATGTGGCGCAGCGGCCCGGGGTCGTTGAGGAAGAAGCCGATGCCCATCGCCGGGTCGTCGACCACCGTCGCCGCCAGGTAGTCGCTCACGCCCTCGGACAGCGCCGGGTCGAAGTTACCGACGCCCTGGATGATGGCGTGGTCGTGCACCCCGTGGCCGTACTCGTGATAGACGATGTCGGCCACCCGCCCGGTGTTGTTGCACTGGTTGCTCTGGCGGAAGAAATTGATGTTGCCGTCGTAATAGGCGTTGCAGCTCTCGTTGATGTTGACGGTCGCGGCGAGCTGCTGGGCGACGAACTCGAAGGTGGGGTCGATCTGGCGCACGTAGTCGATCACGTGGTTGGCGTGCACGAACGTCGAGATCTGCGCGTCGACCAGCTCGTCGTTGGCCGCGTTCCAGTTGACCGTCTGGTTCGGCTGCAGGTTGAGGTTCGCGGTCGCCTCGTTGCCCGCGTCGTTGGCGACCGTCACCTGCGTGCCGCTGGCCCGCGTCGTCACCATGGTCGCATTGTTGCCGTTCCACATCACGTCGCCGGTCGGCGAGCTGGTGACGTTCATCCCGCCCACCGTCAGCGCCGCGCGGTTGGCCGGCCAGTTCTGCCGCTCGCCGCCGGGCTCGCGCACTGGCGCGTTGTAGGCCACCTTGCCGCTGGCGAACAGCAGCGTCTGCTTGCGCGCCACCGGCTCGCCCGTGGCCGCGTCGACGTAGACCCGCCAGCGCCCCAGCGGCGCCGTGGTCGCCAGCTCGACCGGCACCACCGTCGCGTACTCGACCCCGCCCCCGCGCACCAGCGGCAGCACCACCGCCTCGTGCGCGGCCTCGAAGGAGACTGTCCCCGGGGACAGGTCGCGCTCCAGCCACTCGCTCGCGGCCGTGCGCGCCTGGGCGGCGCCCACCTGGCGGACCGCCGGCGCCGGCACGTGCGGCAGCGCCTCCGAGCCGATCATGAACAGGCGGTCGTTGCGGAAGCGGAAGCTGACCTGCCCGCCCTCGACCGCCACCCCGCGGACCCGCTGCACGAACCCGAGTGTGCGCATTCCGCCGCTCTCGACATTCGCCACCAATGTGAAGTCCGCCGCCGACGCCCCCGGCGCCAGCAGGCCGACGTGACGGGCCAGGAACGCCCGCGCGAGCCGCTCGGCCGCCACGGGCGAACCCGCGCTCCCGGGCGCCGCGATCCCGGCGCCCCAGATCCGCCGCACCACGTCGGTATCGCGGTCCCACACCGCCCACGTCTGCGGCCCCATCTCGGCCACCAGCCGCGCCCACGCGCCCCCGTGCCGCGCCGGCGCCTGGTACCACGTCAGGTCGGCCAGCGCCCGCACCGGAGCCCCCCGGGCGACCTCCACGGCGGGCCGCCGCGCGTGCGCAGCAGGGGTCTGAACCGCGCTCGCGGTCGGGCTGACGGCCATCAAAGTGGCCGCGGTGAGGGTGGCAATTCCGTGGGCGAGTCTCATCGGTCTCCTCCGCGGGTGCGCCAGAGCGCACCACGCCGGCACCCTACCAAAACGCAAGACCCTGGAGGTATGTTTGTGTCTAGCGCGTGCTCACAGGGAGAACCCTGTCTCCGCCAGACCCCTCGCCCTGCCCCCAGGCGGCGCGTACCCTGAGGCGATGCATCACATGTCTCCGAGGACATGTTGCTTCAGACATACCCCATGGCGAAGAGTGCCAGCGGCCGAGGCGAGGCCGGTCGGGGCGGCCTCGCCGATGGACGTGCAGGTCATCCCCAGCGACAGTGCCAAGAATGGCCAGGGGATTTTGCGTATGCTGACCGCGAATGGCCAACAGCAAGACGACGAAGCCAAAGACCTCAGGCAAGGCCGCGGCGGGCAAACCCAAGACGGGCAAAGCCACCGCGAAGAAATCCGCCGCGAAGAAGGCCGCCGCGAAGAAGGCCTCCACGAAGAAGACCACGGCGAACAAGACCACGGTGAAGAAGACCGCGGTGAAGAAGACCGCGGTGAAGAAGCCCTCGGCGAAGAAGACCACGGCGAAGAAGACCACGGCGAAGAAGACCCCCGCGAAGAAGACCGCCGCGAAGAAGACCGCCGCGAAGAAGACCCCCGCGAAGAAGACCCCCGCGAAGAGGGCCACAACCAAGAAGCCCACCGCGAACAAGCCCACTGCGAGCAAGCCCACCGCGAGCTTTCCGACGGACGAGGTGCTGAGCGAGATCGAGGACAACCTGATCTCGTACTCCTACAATTTCAGATCGCCGGCCACCGACCGCGAGGGCAAGGCCTGGCGGAAGATCGCCTTCTCGGGTCCGCTCAAGCTCCTGGCCAAGCTCGTCAAGCACCCCGTGGCGCAGCAGCTGGAGACGCTCACCATCGTCGGCATCGACGCGAAGGCCGACAAGGTCATCCGCGTGCTGTCCGAGGGCCCTCCGCTCGCGGCGTTGCGCGAGCTGCGTCTTGGCTTCCTGCCCGAGGGTCAGAGCGATTTGGTCGGCTTCGAAGAGCGCGACTGCGGCGACCTGACCGCCCTGTCCCGGGCCTGCCCGCGCCTGGAGATCCTGCGGCTGCTCTGCCCTGGCTTCGTGGCCGCCGATCACCCCACGCTCCGGGTCCTGGACGCGCGCACGGGGGCCCGGCCGGCGTCGGTGGCCTCGCTGGCCAAGGCGTCGCTACCGCGCCTGGAGGAGCTTCACCTCGGCTTCGGGGTCGAGGACGACGAGCCCCTGTATGCATCGCTGATCTGGCCGCCGAACACGCTCCAGCCGCTGCTCGACGGCAAGGCGCTGCCGACGCTGCGCCGGCTGTGCCTGTGGCCCATGCCGGAGGACGACGGCCTGTTCAAGCTGGCCAGGGCCTCGCCGCTGGCGAAGCGCGCGAAGATCGAGCTGCGCAGCACCGACGACCTCGAGGCCGACACCGACGCTTACACGCTCTGACCGGGCTCACAGCTCGGCCACCGCTCGCCTGTCCACATATCGTGCGAGCGGCCCGACGTCTGCACGTCGCATAGCCGCACGAACACGTCGGTCCACGCGTGCTCGAGAAGCACACCTCCGCGCGCGGCCGGGGACATGTCCCGAAAGACATCCCCCGTTTCGACCCTGCTCAGCGCCGCACCGGCTCGAGCTCGAGCCGCGCGATCGACAGCTGCACCCACGCGTCGTACGCCTGGGCCTCGACGTTGAACCGGTAGTCGCGCCAGCTCCACCCCTGCGGCCGCGCCTCGGTGCCCACGTGGAGCTCGAAGCGCTCCGCCTCGGCGCGAAACGGCTGGTACTCGAGCGCCACCAGCAGCGGCGGCTCCTCCCCGGCGTCGATCTGCTTGGTCGAGTGGCCGAGGAACTTCATCCGCGTCGAGCCGAGCTCGATCTCGGCGCCTCGCTGCAGCCGCGCCGCGATCGGCTGGCCGGGCCGCACGCGCTCGGTGACCTGCTCGGCGGTCACCACCAGCCGCGGCTTGCGGCTCGGATCTTCGACCTCGACGACCTCGACCCGCCAGCGCTCGAACCACGCCTCGCGCACCGACTCGTAGCCCGCCGAGAGCAGGCTGATCTCGCGGCGCACCGGCGCCCCCATGCCCTCGAAGATCAGCATCAGCGTGATCCCGCTGCCGCCCGGATAGCTGCCGTCGGGGCTGGCCTCGATCGATTCGACGGTCACGCCTTCAAAATGCACCGTGACCCCGCCGCCGAGCGGCAGCCGCTCGTTCGGCGCGAGCGTCATGCGGGGTGCGGGGCTGGCGGGCGCGGTGGTCTTCGGCGGATCGGGGGGTTGCATGGTCGGCGCGGGGGCAGGAGCGGCGCACGCGGCGAGCAGGCAGACCACGAGGCCGCCGCGCGCCGCCATCGCATCGCGAATCACAGCACTCATTCGACGATCACCTTCGCGCTCCACCCGCGGCCGAACGTCTCCGGGTGGTACATCTCCTCCGCCTTCGGCGGCGGCACCACGAACACCCCCGGCGTGGTCGCCAGCGCCACGTACGTGTATGTGTGCACGCCCTCCCACAGCAGCGAAGTGAACGCCTCGGCTCGCTCGTCGCGCAGGTTCTGGTGCTCGAACCACGGGCGGTTCCACCACCACCACGGCGACTGCTTGCTCAGCGCCTGCGGGTCCTCCGGCAGCGCCCCGGTCGTCATCAGCGCCGGGTTCTGCGGCTCGAGCCCGGCCGGCAGCGGGTCGACCAGCGCCACGTGGTAGCGGCGGGTCGGCGCCACCATCGTCAGGCGCACCCGCACGCGCGCCCCGCCCTTGATCCGCCACGTCCCGTCGGCGTCGCGCTTTACGTCCTTCGGGTCGTCGATCGGCTCGTACGCGCGGTCGACCACGAACCCGTGATCGCTCGGCGGCATCATCAGATCGGTCGGTGCGTAGCGCATCCCGATCCGGTAGTACAGGCGGCCTTTGCCCTCCTTTTGCAGGATCAGGTCGCCCGACCCGATCGCCGCCACCTCCGCCATCGGGATGTCGATCCGCCGGCGGTCGGTCTGCCGACCGGCGAACTTCTGCTCGCCGGCGTAGCGCGCTCCCAGCCACACCCGCGCCACGAAATCGGGCGTGATCTTCTCGTAGGTGTTGAAGTAGCGGTCGAGCGCCACCAGCACGAACGCGTTCTCCTGCGTGCTGCTCCACCGGCCCGCCTTGCGGTGGGCCATCAGCCCCTCGACCAGCTTCGGGATCAGGTCGCTCTTCGGCTGATCGGCGATCAGCGCCTCGAGCATCAACGCGTCGACCCGGCGGTCCGAGTGCAGCAGCACGTGCCCGCCGTCGCTGTACGAGGTCACGAAGTGGGCCGCGCCCGCGGTCTCCTCGGCCCGGTTGCGGACGATCAGGCGGATCGCCTCGAGCTCGGCGGTCGAGGCCGGATCGCCCTGCAGCGCCGAGTACAGCCACGCCACCGCCTCCATCCCCATCTTCTCGATCCCGCCGGCCTCCTTGATCAGCTCGCGCGCCGCCGTCGGGTTGCCGCGGCCGAGCTGGCGCAGGGTGTAGAGCGCGTAGGCCCGCAGCACCTGCTTCTCGACCGGCCCGTACGACTCGGGGATCCGGTAGCGGATCGACTGCAGGTAGTTGACTGCCTTTTGGGTCATGTCCTTGGGGACATTGAAGCCCTTGGCGTCGGCGCGGGCCAGCGCGTGCGCGACGTGGATCGAAAGGTACGGGTACGAGCGCTCGCCCCAGCGCCAGAAGCCCCAGCCGCCGTCATAGTTCTGCAGCTTGGCCAGCCGCAGCAGGTCCTGGCGCACGCCGGCCTCGAGCTCCTTCGGCGGCGGCAGGCCCTCGGCCGCGAACGCGGACAGCACGTCGCGCAGCGACGCGATCGCCATCACCCGCGACGACACCTGCTCCGCGCAGTCGAACGGGTAGCGGACCAGGTACAGCAGCGCGTCGGTCAGCCCGGCCAGCGCCGTCGAAGTCGTCGTCACCTCGAGCCCGCCGAACTCGCGCCACACCTGGCCCGGCGCCTTGACCGGCTGGGCCACCGCGCCGCTGTCGAGCGTGCCGTAGGTCGCGAACGCCTCGGTGGTCGCCGGCGTCCACACCGGCAGCGACACCTCGGCCGCGTCGGTGTGCTTGCCGCTGGCGACCGCGAATTGGAACCGCGCCGTGCCGGCCAGCTCGGTCGTGGCCGGGAACCGGACCTCGACCCGGTCGCCCGCCGGCACCTGCACCTTGCGACCTGTCCCTGCGGTCAGCTTGGCATTGCCGGCGCGGACCGCCACCTCGACCGTCAGCGGCTTCTTGCCCTGGTTCTGCACCACCACCGGCAGCTCGAGCTTGTCGCCGAAGTTGAGGAAGCGCGGCGGCGACGGCCGGACCATCAGCGGCCGGCTCGCGGTCACCGTCGCCTCGCCGCTGCCGAACGCGCCCGTGCCCGCGGCCGCGACCGCCATCACGCGATAGCGCGTGAGGTTGTCGGGCAGCTTGAGCTTCACCTGCGCCTTGCCCTTGCTGTCCGTCGGGACAGCCGCGGCGAACAGCGCCAGCGCGCTGAAGTCGGTCCGCAGCGCGATCGCCCCCTCCTCCTGCTGCGCGCCCGACTCGTCGTCCGTGGGCTTCGAGACCTCGGCCTTCTTCTCCTCCTCCGGCGCCGGCGCCATCACCGGCGCCCCCGGGGCCATGCCGGCGTTCTTCTTGCTCGCCCGCTTCGGCGCGGCCTCGGCCCGATCGTCGCTGTCGCCGTCGCGCGAGCTGCCGACCGCGCCCGTCAGCTGCAGCTTGGCCAGATCGGGCCGCGCCAACAGCAAGAGCTCGCGCAGGTGATGCTCGCGCACCCCGCCGTCGCGGTCGAGGTAGAACGTCGCCACCGGGTCGGGCCACGAATAACCGGTCAGCGACAGCACCGCCTCGTCGACCACCGCCAGCGCCACCTCGCCGCCGGCGACCGGCTTGCCCTCGGCGTCCTTCAGCTCGACGTCGACCACCGTCTCCGCACCCGGCGGCAACTCCTCGTCGCGCGGCTTGGCCGTCAATTGCAGCGTGCGCCGGCGCGGCGGGACCCGCAGGTTGACCGACCCGGCCGCATACGCTGGCCGCGGGGCCAGGCCCGGATCGGCCGTCCCGTCGTCGCGGGTCCGCGGGGCCGCGCCGACCAGGTCGACGTGGACGTGCAGGTTCGGCACGTGGCCCTCCTCGATCGGCACCCGCAGCTTGGCCGCCCCGTCCTCGACCTTGAACCGCTCGCTGCGCACCAGCCCCGAGCGGCGGATCGTCATCACGCCCTCGGCCTGCGGCCACGGCGACACCACCAGCAGCTCGGCGACATCGCCGGCCCCGTACTCCTTCTTGTCGGTCAGCAGCCCGACCTTCTCCTGCTCGATCGTGCGGCTCGGCGGCGTGTCACCGCCCGCCACCCACAGGTCCGTGCGCGTCACGCTGGCGCGCCCGCGGGCGTCGGCCACCGTCGCCTCGAGCCGCAGCGTGCCGCCGCGCCGGGCCACGAAGTCACAGCGGGCCGCACCCTTGCTCGAGCTGACCGGGCAGTTCTGGGTGTCGACGACCTTCTCCGTCCATTGCCCGCGCTCCTGCACCCACTCGAATTGCTGGGCCAGCACCGTCGCCGTCTTGCCCTCGATCAGCTTGCCGTCGAGGTCGGCGATCACCGCCTCGACGCTGAACTTGTCGCCCTTGTTGTAGAACGGCCGCGACGTCTTGAGCCCGACGTAGAGGTCGGCCGGATGGACCACGAGGCGGGTGCGCCCGGTCCATTTCTGCCGGTTCACGTCCTGCGCCGAGCCCTCGGCCGTGACCGTGTACGCGCGCGCCGGCCGGCTCCACACGAAATCGGCGCGGATCCGGTGCTGGCCGGCGGCGTCGGTCTTGCCGGTGAACGTGAACTCGCGCCCCTGCGGTCGGGCGTCGCGGCGCCACCAGGACCAGCTCTCGGTGAAGCCGAAGCTGTACTCGTCGAGCCCCGGCGGGCTGAAGCTCGCCGGCTCGCTGCGCACCCGCCAGTCGACTTCTGCGCCCGCGAGCCCGCCGCCCGAGAAATAATTGGCGCTCAGCGTCAGCTCGGCGCTGGTGCCGACCAGGTGCGGCCCCGGCGACGCCTCGACCTTCACCTCGTACTCCGGCCGGCGGAACTCCTCGACCTTGAGGTTGTGATAATGCGTGCGCCCGCCGACCTCGATGTGCAGCGGCGCCGGCCCGGTGTTGATATTACCCGGCAGCGCCAGCGTCAGCTCGAACCCGCCGGCCGCGTTGACCGGCACCTCGCCCTTCAGCACCTCGCTGCCGCGCGGGTCGTAGAGCCGATAATTCGCCGTCGACGCCGAGGTCAGGCCGATGTCGCCGCGCTCGCCCCCGCCGACGCTGCGCACCCAACCCTTGACCTTGGCCGTCTCGCCCGGCTTGTAGAGCCCGCGGTCCTCCGCCACGTAAAAGCGGTAGTCGTCGCCCTGCGAATACGCGCTCCAGCCGGTCGAGTCGGGCGAATAATAGTACATGTTCTCGGGCACGAACGCGACGTCCCCGCCCTTGCTGGCGATCAGCAATTGCCCGCGATCGCCCAGCGGCAGGGTCGCCAGCCCGTCGGCCCCGCTCCGCCCCGTCCCGCCCTGCGGCACGATCTTCACGTCGACCCCGGAGAGCGGCGCCCCGTCGGCCAGGTTGGTCGCCCACGTCACCATCTCGCCGGGATCGACGAACGCGGTCAGGCCGATGCGGGTCACCTGCGCCCACGCCATCGCGTACTGCCGCTGCCAGCAGTCCCGCGGCTGCCGCGGCGGCTCGACGAACGCGATCACGTGCCCGAGCCCGTTCTTCAGCGCCGGCGACAGATCGATCGCCGTCTCGACCAGCGCGTCGGGCCGGTCGTCGACCTTGACCGTCGTCGTCGCCACCAGCCGCCCCGGCGGCGGCGGGATCGGCTTGCCGTCGCGGCAATCCATGTCGCGGCGATAATTGAGGTACTTCCCGTAGTCCTCCGGCGTGATCGCGAACAGCTGCACCTTCAGCTTCGGCCGGTTGATCGTGAACACCGAGAGCTTCGGCCCGCCGCTCGGATCGAGGACCACGAAATCGCGCGGCGGCCCCTGCAGCTGCGGCTCGGCGCGCGTGGTCGTGAACCGCGACACGGCCGGCTTCTCCGACGCCTGCCCGAACACGTCGGGCAGCCCGGCGGCGACCGTCACCGAGTAGGTCGTGCGGCCGACCGTCGCGCCGGTGATGGTGATCGTATTGCCGCCGGCGCTGATGTTCATGCCCGGGATCGACGGCTCGACATGGACCGATTTGGGGTCGAAGCGCTCGAGGTCGATCGGATTTGTGAACTCGACCTGCAGCGGCATCAGCGGCCGGCACTCGCCGCCCCAGCTGCAATGCGCCCCGGTGTGCTGCATCGGCCCGTAGGTGTAAAAACCGAACGAGTGGGGCAGCTTGGTGCGCCGCGGCCCCTCGGCCGACGGCGTGCCCGCCCCGACCGTCACCGAGACCGAGGTCCCGCGCGGCAGCGGCTCGACCGCCCGGAACGCCACGCTGCGCCCCGGCTCGCTCGCCGCCACCAGCCCACGCGCCGTCGCGTCGGCCTCGATCTCCGCCGCGGTCGCCAGCCGGATCGCCCGCTTGCCGCCGGCGTCGACGGTGAGGACCTCGAGGACCGCCTGCGGATCGATCTTCTGATCGAAGCCGACCACCATGACCGGCTCGAGGTCATGTGGGCCGCCCATCGGCGTCATGGTGAGCACCTTCGGCGGCGGCGTCGAGAACGTCCACTCCTTGGCCGTGGCCAGCGCCCCGCCGACGCTCGACTTGACCTGCGCCGGCACGCGGACCTTGTAGTCCGTCGCCATCGGGAACCGCCCCTCCGGTTCGAACATCACGGTCTTCGCCCCGACCCACCGCCACGATCCGGGCGGCTGCGGCGACAGCTCGACCGGCACCTTCAGCTTGGCAAGCTCCGCGTGGCTCGTCACCGCCACCATCGGCTGCGAGAACGACACCGAAAGATGCGGCGCCAGCTCGACCTCGCCCTCGGGCATCGACCGCGTCACCGCCAGCGGCCCCGCCTCGGCCCGCTCCGGCGCCGCCGCCTCGGCCGGCGGCGGGAAGGCCTGCGTCACCGTCTTGCCCGGCCGCGGCGCCGGCAAGCTGCTCTCGCGCAGGGCGAAGTTCTGCCTGTCACCTGTCTTTTCGGTCAGCGCCGGCAGGCGCGCCAGCAGCTTGGCCGCGCGCGCCTCGGACAGCGGCTCCGCGGGCGCCGGAGGCCGCCCGGCCAGCGCCCCGCCCTTCGGCTCCTCGCTCGCGCGCAGCCGGACCTCGAGCCCCTCGGGCGCGTCCTGCGGCGCCTTCTGCAGGTCGATGTCCCGCGTGCCCGACTCCGCCGACAGCGGCCCGTCGGGCACCGCCACCACCACCGCCGAGCCCTTGGTGGCCGGACAGCTCGTCATCAACGCGAGCGAGAGACTGGAAGCGCAGACGATTCGGAGCGGACGACCGGGACGCACGCCGCGATTGTATGCGCACGCAGCCGGGCCCGATACGCCCGCCCACGGGGCGATTTCGTCCGATCCGCGCGCTCAGGGTTCGACTTCGCAGCGCCCGCGAGCCTCGCCCGCGCGAAAGCTCCCGCCCGATGCAGGAAGATCTCGAAGCATCATCGCAGCCCACCTCCGATGAAACACGTTCTTCATGGCCCATTCCACCATTCACAACACCATCACACTGCTCATTTACGACACGACATCGAATGCAACGAACGCATCAATCCATTCAAATCATGGCACCACCCAATACAAAGACCCCCGACGCCGGGTCTCTCGGACCACTCGCATCGGGGGCGTTCGTCACCGCCGGCAGTCGCTGACGGTGTCTGCGGCGCGCGGGTTCAAGCGCCGTCGCCGAGCCGGCGCGCGAGCATCTGCAGGCGCGAACGGGCCAGGCCCATGCTGCTGCTCGTGCGATCGAGCTCGACGAACAGGTAGCAGCCGGTCCGCGGCGTGCGCTGCAGCAGGTGCAGACGGGGGCCGCGCGTCACGAGGATGTCGTCGATGCAATCGTCGACATCCTCACTATGGAGGAGGCGGGTCAGCGCGTGGACCAGCCCGTCGTCGAGCGGGTCGCCGCGGCGGGCCAGGAATTGCCCGCGGTCGCTGTCGAGCAGCGCCGCCGCCTGGGCGCCGTCGAGCGCCATCGCCTCGTCGAGGCACGTGCGCATGGCCGCGTCGATCTCGAGCGGCGGCGCGATCAGCCGCGGCAGCGCCGGCGGCTCGACCAGGCCCGCCGGCGTCGGCAGCAGCTCCGACAGCGCGAACGTCATGCTGCTGGTGTAGCGGCGCTGCTGCGGCACGAACATCACCACGTCGTGGCGGCGCTCCATCAGCTTCTGCAGCTTGGCCGCCAGCCAGCGCTGCAGCCGCTGCTCGAGCGCCTCGGCGGTGACGATCTCCCACTCGATCAGCACGTCGGCGAAGTGCCGCCCGGCGGTGAAGCACTCCTCCAACACCGCGGTGACGTCGTCGGCGCGCACGTCCGGCAGGTCGCGCAACAGGTCATGGAGGGAGCCTGTCTCCGAGGACAGGTGCACCCACGCCACGCGTCCGCCGTGGAAGAACACCCGCCCGACCTCGGTCCCGCTGCGCAGCAGCAGATCTCCCCCGGGGCTCGCGGCCGCCTCGGCCAGCGCCGCCGTCAGCCCCGGCGTCGCCGTCGCCAGCGCCAGCGCCCGCTCGGCCGCCTGCACCCGCGCCACCACCTCGCAGCTCGTCAGCGGCTTTACCAAAAAGTCGTCGGCCCCGGCGGCGAATCCGTCGACCATATCGGCGTGGCGGTTCCTCGCCGTCACCAGCACCACGTGGGCCAGCGGGCGCCGCGGCATCTCACGCAGCCGGCGGCACACCTCGATCCCGGTCATCCGCGGCATCATCCAATCGAGTAGTACGATCTGCGGCGGCGCGGCCTCGCTGAGGTAACTCCACGCCGACGCCCCGTCCTCCGCCTCGCTTACCGCATAGCCGCGCTCTTGTAATGGACCGGAGAGCATCGCCCGCGCCACGGGATCGTCGTCGGCGACGAGGACGCGAGGTTGAGGTGCGTTCGACGGAGCGTAAAAATTCATGGCCGGTACTTCGAACCGAGAATCGTCGGTCCATGCCTGGTTGTCCATGGGATTGTTGGACGGAGCCGCCGCCCGGGCAATCACCCGCGCGCCCTTGAACGGCAATGTACACACCTTCTACAGCTCACGTACGGCCCCACGGACAGCTGTACGCGGACGATCGCACATAGTACATATCTCGAGGCATACACGCGATTACCGCCCGCTTTCACCGATTTCCTCTTGCGCGAGCAACCATCACGTGCGACCTTCGCCCGCAGGTGAATGGCTGGCGATTCGAGCGCACGCACTCTTGTAGTCGGCGACGTGGCCGCAATCTCGGGGCTCCCGGCGTCGGCACTCGACGATGCCTGCGCCGGCACCCAGGTCTCGCGGCCGGTCCTGCGCTCGGAAGTGCTGCGAATCATCCGCGACGAACCCGTCGACGTCATGATCACGACCGGCGGCGCGACGTTCCTGGCCGGCGAGGAGTTCCTCGCCGCCTTCGCCGCGCGCGAGGCGCCGATCGCGGTGTTGATGGCGACGCGGCGCACGGACACCAAGGTCCTCGCCCGCCTGCGCGAAGCAGGCGTCCCCGTCGAGCGCATCGAGTTCCCGATCGACGTGGACGAGCTGCGGGACCGCGTTCAGGCCAGCTTGCGGGCGGCGCACGAACCGCGCCCGCAGCCGGACCCAGACCCGACCATTGCGCACCCGGAATCCGACGAAGCACAGGTTGAAGAGGAGAGCATGCCCAACATCAACAAGACCCTCGAAGAAGCGATGAAGATCGACGGCGCGATCGCGGCGGCGCTGGCCGACTGGGAGTCCGGGTTCTGCCTCGGCACCGCCGGCGGCGGCACCCGCCTCAACATCGAGATCGCGGCCGCGGGCAATTGCCAGGTGGTCAAGGCCAAGATGGCGACCATGAACGAGCTCGGCATCAAGGGCGCGATCCATGACATCCTCATCACGCTGGACGACCAGATCCACCTGATCCGCCCGCTCCGCCGCGGCGACACCCTCTTCCTCTACGTGGCGATCGACAAGGTCAAGGGCAACCTCGGGCTCGCGCGCCACCGCCTGCAGAAGCTCGAGGCCGAGCTCGTGGTGTGATTGCCCCGCCGCCGCCGCCGCCCTGTCGTGACAGCAAGATTACGCGGGGTCGGGGGGCGGCCCCCAATGTGTCGCCACGGCCGGGCTCGTCGGCCGTGGCGTGTAGTCCGGGACCACGAATGCGTCGTGCAGGCGCGCTACGCCGCCGCGCAGCCGGCTGAGCGCCCGCAGCCACGACACCGGCACGTGCTGGAACACCCGGGTCGATTGCGCGAACAGCCATAGCGCCAGCGGGCTGCCCGGCAGCAGCCGCCGCGCCGCGGCCAGGGCGAACGCCCGGCTGCTCGTCACGTACGGCCGCAGCGTCTCCTCGCAATTGCGGAAGCCTCGCACGTGGTCGCCTCCGGCCGCGGCCAGCTCGCCCGCCAGCACATAGGCCCCGACGATCGCCAGACTGGTGCTGCCGCCGACCGCCGCCCCCGGCGAATAGCCGGCGTCCCCGACCAGAGTCACCCGTCCGCGCGTCCAGGTGTCCATGCGCAATTGCGTGATGGTGTCGAAGTAAAACGCAGACGCCTGCTGCGCCGCCGCCAGCAGCCCCGGCACCTCCCAGCCCATACCCGCGAACGCCTGCGCCAGCAGCTGCTTCTGCCGCGCGACATCGCGGTGGTGGTATTCGAGCTCACCCTCGCTGCGAAACAGGAACAGCGCGCGGGCGTCCCCCATGTGCCGCGCGGCGTACACGGCGACCAGCCGGTCGACCCCGCTGACGAGGATTACCCGGTCGCGCAGACCCAGGTCGTTGGCGATCGTCGCCACCGCCAGGTGAGCGCCGATGGGGCGCGAGAATTGCCGCTCGGGGCCGAACACCAGCCGGCGCACGTTCGAATGCAGGCCGTCGGCGCCGACCACCAGGTCGAAGCGCCGTGGTGCGCCGCGCTCGAAGGTCACGTCGACCCCGGCGTCGTCCTGCTGCAGCGAGGCGATCGAATCGTCGTACACGTACTCGACCTCGCCCCGGCTGGCGCCGATGAGGACCTCCGCCAATTCGTCGCGCATGACCTCGGCGTGGCGGCGCGACACCGCCTGCATCACCCGCTTCACGTCGAGCTCGATCGGCCGCTTTACCCCGTCGCGCCGCAGCGTCAACCACTCCGTCCCGGAGTGGCGCGCCTCGACCTCCGCCAGCACCCCCATCTTCTCGACGATGTCCATGGCCGGCCGGAACAGGTCGACCGCGTGTCCGCCGGTCTTGCGCAGACCGGGGGCCCGCTCGACCACCGTGGGCTCGAACCCGTGACGCTTCAGCCAATACGCCAGCACCGGCCCGGCGACGCTGGCGCCGGAGATCAGGACTCTCTTCATCGTGGCTCCTTACTTACCGATAGGTAAGCACGTGGCCGCGCCGTTTTCAAGCCGCTGCGGCCCGCTCCGGCGATATCCTCCGCGGGTGTCCCGGCCCACCGACACCAAGGCGCGGATCCACGCGGTCGCCCGCGCGCTGTTCATGCAGCAGGGCGTGCAGCAGACCAGCCTGCGCCAGATCGCGGACCAGCTCGGCATCACCAAGCCCGCCCTCTACTACCACTTCGATTCGCGCGAGGCCCTGGTCGCCAGCATGTTCCAGCCGCTGCTCGCCGACATGGAGGCCCACCTCGCGGCCCTCGAGGCGGCCCCGCCGAGCGACCCTCGCGTGCTGCTCGGCCAGCACTTCGACCTGCTCTCGCGCCATCGCGACCTCATCGTCATGCTCGTGCGCGACTTCAGCATCCTCACCGAGCTCGATCTGGTGGCCCGCATGTTCGCCTGGCGCCATCGCCTCATGACCCTGCTGGTCGGCCCTGCCCCCTCGGTCGAGGCCCGCGTGCGGGCCGTCGTCGCCATCGGCGGCATGGCCGACACCGCCGTCGAGTTCCCCGACGTGCCGATGGACCGCATCAAGCCCACCGCCATCGAGGCCGCCTGCGCCGCCCTCGGCCTGCCGCCTGCGCCTCGCCCACCCGTGCGCGCCGCGGCCAAGCGCCCGCGCCGGGCCACCTGAGGCAATGGCCGGAGCGTGGCGACGATCCCCGTCCGGCCGATACGAGTGACAGGACAATGTCCGCACCCCGACGGACACTGTCTCGCGGTCTCCACCCAATCGCGGGACAATGTCCGCACCCCGATGGACACTGGTGTGAGTACAGATTGGTGGCACCCGTGAGGTGACGTCCGGATCGCCGGACGCGATCGACGATGACCGCGGGCTCGCGGCCGCGCCCGAGCGACATGCCCTTTGCGACATGTCTCAAAAAACATACGAGAGCGCCCGAGCGAATCCTCGTCCAACGTGGTGCTTCGGGCTCGCGGGCCGGCGGGCTCGTCCGCGATCGCGCGGCCCCGCGGGCGTGGGGACTCGGCTATCGTGTCCCACATGTCGATGCATTCCCGACCGCTCTCGCTGCTCCTGCTCGGCGTCCTGGCCTCCGCCTGCCAGGGCGACGGCGGCGCCACCGACGGCTCCACCGACGCCACGGGCGCCACCACCGACACGGCGGGCCCGGCCACGGACGCGAGCTCCGATGCGTCCGCCGATCCGACCGACGGCTCCACGAGCACCGCCTCGTCGACCAGCGCGACCGCCTCGACCACCGGACCCACCTCGACTGCCACCACCGACGCTCCGACCGCCACCAGCACCGATCCCTCTGCCACCGATACCGACACCGACACCGGCGCGCAGGGCCTCACCTGTCCGCTCGGCGATCGGCCCGGCGTGCAGCAGCTGGCGCTCGCCCCCGCGCTGTTCAGCGAGGGAGCAGATCTCTCCGATTCGGAGGTGTGCGCGATCGTCAACCCCGAGCGGGGCTTCCACGCCTATACCAACCTGCGCGACCTCGACGGCGGCAGCCTGGCGAACATCGCCGCCACCGGGCAATCGGTCGTCTACGGCCAGGTGCTGCTGCCCGAGTACCGCCAGGCCCCGCTCGACGCCGTCGTGCTCGACGAGGTCGCGGCCGGCTTCGACGCCGTGCGCGAGGCCGGCATGAAGGTCGTGCCGCGCTTTCACTACTCCAACGCCGGCGACGAGCCCGACGCCGAGCTGTCGCGGATCCTGGGGCACATCGAGCAGCTCACGCCGCTGCTGCAGGAGCACGCCGACGTGATCCTCACCCTGCAGGCCGGCTTCATCGGCGCGTGGGGTGAATGGCACTCCTCGCAGCACGGCCTCGACGCGCCAGGTCCGCGCAAGGAGGTCCTCGACGCCCTGCTCGCCGCGCTGCCGCCCGAGCGGACCGTGACGGTGCGCCGGCCCTCGTTCAAGCAGGACGCCTACGGCGGCCCGCTGACCGCCGACACCGCCCACGACGGCAGCCCCCTGGCCCGCGTCGGCCACGTCAACGACTGCTTCCTCGCCTCCGACAGCGACTTCGGCACCTACGACGAGCCGGGCGAGAAGGACTACGCGATCGCCGATTCGCCGTTCGTGGCGGTCGGCGGGGAGACCTGCGCCGTGAATCCGCCGCGCTCCGAGTGCCCCTCGGCGCTCGCCGAGCTGGCCCTCCACAGCTGGACGCACCTCAATTCGTCATACAACACCGACGTGCTCGACAGCTGGAAGGAGGACGGCTGCTTCGCCGAGGTCGCCTGCCGCCTCGGCTATCGCCTCGCCGTCCGCGAGCTGCGCTGGGCCGACACCGCCGCCGCGGGCAGCACGCTGCCGGTCTCGCTCGATCTGGTCAACGACGGCTTCGCCGCGCCCGTCAATGCGCGCCCGCTGGTGCTCGTATTCGCCGGCCCGACCACCTTCAGCGCCACGGTCGACGCCTTCGACATCCGCACGGTCCGGCCCGGCGAGCCGCACAGCCTGTGCGCCGACGCGGCCATCCCCGCCGACGCCCCGCCCGGGATGTACCGGATCGGCCTGCGCCTCGCCGATCCGGCCCCGAGCCTCGAAGCCGACCCGCGCCAGGCGATCCGCCTCGCCAACGACACCGGGGTCGAATGGAGCGAGGGCGTCAACTGGTTCGATGCGACCGTCGTGGTCGAGTGACGCACCGGCGGCATGTCCCCGGGGACATGTCCGATGAGCGCTGTCCGAACGGACAGCGCTCCCTCACGGCAGCATTGCGCCGGACGTCAGGTCGAAGGTGTAGGGCATCGGCGAGTCGGAGCCGTTGAGGGTGATGTTGAACTTCCAGGCCGCGATCTTCGCCTGCATGCAGGCGAACAGCGCGTCGTGCTTGAGGGTGCTGCGCTGCGGGTCGAAGCTCGTCTTCTTGACCTTGCCGTCGCCGTCGACCACGATCGTCGCCTTGACCCGCCCGGTCGGCGCATCCGGGGCCTTGCCGGCCGTTTCCTGCCAACAGGCCACGATCTCGCCGGCGTGCTCCTCGACCTTGCGGTTGAAGTTGGCGACGTCGAGGTACGGCGACTCCTCCTCGTCCGCAGGCGCCGCCGGATCGGCCGGCGCCGCCTCCTCGCGAACGTCAGCCGTCGGCGGCGGGCTCGACGCTGCCTCCTTCTTGCAGCCGAAGGTCAGGAGCAGCACCGAGACGAGCGCGAGGCGGAGCGAAGACATCGGCGCCGACGGTATCACAATCGCCGGCTGACCCGCCCACGCGCGCGACCGGGCGCGGGTCCGCTCGCCGCCACGCGCGGCCGGCAAACTAGCCCCGCTCACGCGACACGGCCACGGCCGAGCGAGTTGCCCATCATCACATGTCCCGAAGGACATCCGCTCGGGCGCAAAGCCCAATCAACCGAGCCCGGGCGGCAGCTCGCCCGACCACAGCGGCACCCCGCGCTCGTGCAGCGCCGCCGTCAACGCCGCCGCCTGCTCGCGCTGCCAATCCAGGCTGCCGGCGGCCGCCCAGCGCGGCTCGGCGAACTCCTGCTCTGCGCCCTCGACCCCGTGGAGCACGTCGACCCGCACCGACCCCGCGCATTCGGCCAGCGCGTCGGCCAGCGGCGCGATCGGCCCCGGCAGCAGCGGCTGCACGATCGCAAACGTGCGCAGCCCCGCCGCCTTGCACGCCTGCAGGGCCGCCAGCCGGGCCGGGATGCTGGCCGCTCGCGGCTCGAAGTGCCGCCGCGCCTCCTCGTCGATCGTCGGGATCGAGATCCCCGCCCACGCATTGGCGATCGCCGGCAGGACGTCGAGGTCGCGCTCGATCAGCCCCGAGCGCGTCAACAGCAGCACCCCCGCCTGCCACTGCGCGTCGCGCAGCGCCAGCAGCATGCGCCGCGTCAGCTGCAGCTTGCGCTCGATCGCGTGGTACGGGTCGCTGACCACCGCGCAGAACTTGATCGGCGCCGGCGGCGAGGTCATGAGCTCGGCCGCCAGCACCTCGGGCGCGTTGACCCTCACGTCCACGTAGGAGCCCCACGGCGCCGGCGCCAGCCCCAGCAGCGCCCGCGTCTCGGCCACGTGCGACTGCGCGTAGCAGAACTTGCAGCCGATCAGGCACCCGACATACGGCGTCACCGTGTAATAGCGGCCGCCCTCGGCCGGCTCGAGCAGGCGCTCGACCGTCACCCCCCGCACGCGCGCGCCGGGCTCTTCACCTGTCTCTTCGGCCATCTCGGCGTCGTGGGCCAGGGCCGCCAGCACCGCCTCCTCGCGGACCGCCGCGGCGCTCGCCACCGCCCGGCAGACGGTGACCCCGAGCGCGCGCAGGTCCGCCGAGACGACCTCGTCGAAGCGGTACGACAGCCCGAGCCGGCGCGTCTGCACCGCGCTGCGGCGGCCCGGGACCAGGCGGGCGACCTCGACGTGGACCCGCGTGCCACCTGTCTCGAAGGTCAGGCGCGGCCCGCACTCGGTCGTGACCTCGGCGAGGCGCAGCCCCGGCGCGAGCTCGTCACCGCGAGCGAGCCCGCCGACGAGCGCGCGCAGGTGGACCTCGAGATCGCGGGCGCCGGGCATGCCGCCGTCGCCTATACCATGACATCGAGGCCGCAGCGGGCCAACGCCGGGACCCATGACGAGAACGACCTGGCGGCCATGGCCGCCAGGTCGTCCTGGTTGCTCGGTGTTCTACTCGGCTAGCGTGTCAGACCGGCGCTCGCGTTCACCGCCTCGGAGGGGCGGTTCGCGGGGCGCTGCGGCCATTCGATCGCGAGCTTGAGAATGCGGCGCTTGAGCGCGTGGCGAGTGATCCCGAGCAACGCGGCGGCGCCGACGATGTTGCCGGCCTGGCTGAGAGCCTCGGCGCACAGTCGCCGCTCGGCCTTCTCGAGGTTGAATTCGTCAAGGATGATTTGGGCCAATGAAACCTCCGTTTCGATACTCGCGGGAACGGGCAACATAATCCCGGCGAGCTCCAGATGCGAACAGCGCCAACTCACGGCCGCGCGGCCCCCACGAGCCGGTCCCGCGGCCCGAGATCGCGCATTGGAGTGTGGCTGGCAGCCCCCTGTGAATCGAGCGAGCTGTTCATATCATCAGTGTGTTCGCCGATTGCGGGCCGAATGATCTGACCCGGCAGGTATCACCGCATCGCACATCGCCCGCGGCGGCGAGCGCGCGACCGGCGGAAGCCGCCCATACGTGGTGGCGAGGCCGCAGACCCGCCCCTCACGCATGCGGCAGAGCCCGGCAAGCCACGGCAGCGTCGTGTCGCCGTCGCCACTCGCCGCGCCATTAGTCCGGTGCAACAGCAACCATTCATCGCCTGTCTCTCGGGCCATGTATTGTAAATATCCAGTCCATTGGATGTCGCCATCACTTCGCTTCGCAGTCTCGTGATTCGGCTCCAGTACGCGCTGCGCACCCGCAACCCGCCGTCCGCAAACATCACAACCACGTCACGCCCGCGCGGCGCCGCGGTGAACTCCGCCGTGAGGCCGTTTCGCAGCGAAATCGCCAGTTCGCGTGTACGCTCGGCCCGCTCCCCCGCGCCTCGCCATGCCCGCCTCGATCCTCGTCGTCGACGATGAGCGCGATCTACGGTCCGCGATCTGTCACGCGCTCACGCGCGAAGGGTTCCACCCGCGCACGGCCGATACCGGCGCGCAGGGCCTCCTGCTGGCCCGCAGCGAGCCCCTGCCCGATCTCGTGCTGCTCGACCTCGACCTCCCGGACATGTCGGGCATCGCCGTGTGCCAGGCCCTCCGCGCCGACCCTGTCACGCGCGCGCTGCCAGTGATGATCGTCAGCGCGCGCGCCGAGGAGATCGATCGCGTGCTCGGGTTCGAGGTCGGGGCCGACGATTACGTGACCAAGCCGTACAGCCTGCGCGAGCTGGTGCTGCGGATCCGCGCCGTGCTGCGCCGCCAGGCCCCGGCGCCCGCGGTCACCGAACGGGTCACCTGCGGCCGCGTGCGCGTCGACGCCGGCGCCCAGCGAGTCTGGCTCGACGACCGCGAGCTCTCGCTCACCGCCCTGGAGCTGCGGCTCCTGATCCTGCTCGTGACCCGTCAGGGCCGCGTGCACACCCGCGAGGCGCTGCTCGCCGAGGTCTGGGGCCTGTCGCCGCACGTCACCACGCGCACCGTCGACACCCACGTGCTGCGCCTGCGCGCCAAGCTGGGCCCGGCCGCCGGGCAGCTGCAGACGCTCCGCGGCGTCGGCTATCGCTTCGCGCCCGACGACGGCCTCGTCGAGCCGGAGTGATCCCGCAATCGAACCACGCGCCCGGGTCTGCGCCTGAACGTGCAGCCGGGGCGAACCCGGGCGAGCCGCCGCCCTCGACGCGGCGCGCAGGCAGATCGGCCCGGCCCGCGCCCACGGGTCACGGGCCCGCGGGGCCATCAATGCGTGACGAAGCGATCGCTCTCGCGCAGGCACGCCTGCAGCGCGTCCTGCAGGTTGCGGTGGCTGAGGAACGGCGAGATGTCGACCCCGAGGTTCGTCATCGTCTGCGCGATCGCGGGGTTGACCCCCGACAGCCGCACCTGCCCGCCCAGCAGCCCGACCGCGCGGATGATGCGATACAGCTGCTCGGCCGTGGTCGAGTCGACCGAATCGACGCCGGTCATGTCCATGATCGCGTAGCGGGCCCGCAGCCGCACCACCTCGGCCAGCAGCCGGTCCATGATCTCGGACGCCCGCTCGGCATTGACCGCACCGACCAGCGGCAGCGTGATGATGTTGTCCCACAGCTGAATGATCGGGGTCGAGAGGGCCCGGATCGCCTTTTGCTGGCGGGTGATGAGCTCGAGCTGATCGCGCGCGGTCTCCTCGGCGAGCTTGAGCGTGGTGATGTCGCGGACCACCCCGATCGCGCGGATCTTGCCCTTGTTGTCGGCGTCGGGCAGCGAATCGCCGAACACCTGCCACCAGCGGATCTCGCCCTGGCGGTTGATCACCCGGTACTCGGCGAAGATCGGCTTGCCGGTCATCAGGTGGTCGGCGATCGCTTTCGACGACGTCCCCACGTCCTCCGGGTGAATGGCGTCCCACCAGCTGCTGGCGACCTGGGGGAAGCCGCGCTCGGGGTAGCCGAGGAGCTCGGGGAACCGCTCCGAATAATGCACGGGGATGTTGCGGTGGAACGCCTGCTCGGGATCGACGGCCGGGTACTCCCAGATCCCGTCGCCAGAGACCGCTATCGCCATTGCATATCGTTCGAGAAGACGGCGGATCTCCGTCTCGTCGTTCATCATCATCGGCCCCTGTCCTCCGCGCCTCACCCTATCAGCCGGAGCCGTCGGCGAAAAGCGGCAAAGTTCCCGCCTGCTTCGTTCCCAACTCTCCACAAATGCATGCAGTGGGCGCGGTTTCGCTCATTCTTAGGCGAGGCCCCGACGACGAGTCGCGCAGCATCGAGCGGCCGCAGCGCGCCGCCGGGGCGCCTCTGCATCGGTTCCTCCGACCGCGCCGCACACGCCGGCGCAAACTCCGCGACGGGCGCCGATGTGAGTCTCCATTCTCCGGCTTTTCCGCGCACCCCCCTTCCGCCGCTGTGGTCGGCGTGGCATAGACCCGGGCGAATGGTGGCTGCACGTGGTGTAGCCATTCGGGTGGCCGTCGAGGACGGGGGGCCGACATGATCGAGACCGAAGCGTGGGTGCTCTACGAGCGCTCCGGCGGCAGCGAATCCGCGCTGGATTCCGACGACTTCCGCCGCGAGACGTTCGCGTTCCCGGGGCCGGCCGGCGACGAATTGCTGGTGGAGCCGCTGTTCGGCAGCTGGGAGGGCAACATGACCCATTCGCTGCAGCGGCGGCCGATCGACATCTGCAAGCAGCGCGGCGAGCGGCGCGTCGTCATCGGCAACGGCAGCGTCCTGCGGGTCCTGCGGGCCGGGGCGGACGTCCGAGGGATCCACGAGGGCGACGTGGGGATCCTTCACGGCGGGCATGTGCAGGATGAATTCGGCTACACGGTCCTGGTCCAGGGCTACGACGCGCCAGGCACCGTCGGCGTGCTCGCCAAGCGGACCAAGATCGCCGCGCGCAACTTCTTGCCGCTGCCGCTCGAATCACACCACCGCCTCGAACAGTGGGCCGCGTTCTCGGTCCGCTACCTGACCGCGTGGTCGAATTATCACCTCGCCCTCGGCGCCTACCGGCTGCAGGTAAACGAGCCGCTGGACCCCGCCCCCTTCGTGCTCGGCTGGGGCGGCGGCTCGACGCTCGCCGCCCTCGACCTGGCCCGCCGGGCCGGCTGTCGCGCCGCGATGGTGTCAGGCAGCCCCCAGCGACTCGCCGAGCTGGCCCGCATGGGCATCGTCGGCATCGACCGCAGGGCCTTCGCCGGGCTCGAATTCGACGAGGGGCGCTATGCGAGCGACCCCGAGTATCACGCGGCCTACCGCGCCGCCGAGAGGGCCTTCCTCGCGGCCGTGCACGACTGGACCGGCGGCCGCGGCGCGGCGATCGTGTTCGATTACATCGGCGCCCCGGTGTTTCGCGCCAGCGTCAAAGCGCTCGGCCGCCAGGGCGTGCTGGCGACCGCCGGCTGGCTCCTGGGCATGCAGACGACCGTCAATCGCGCGATCGAGTGCATCGGCCGCCACGTCCACGTGCATTCGCATTACATCCGCCGCGCCGACTCGCCGAAGGCGATGCGCTACGCCGAGCGCGAGGGCTGGATGCCGCAGGTGTCGGAGATCTATTCGTGGGAGGAGATCGGCGGCCTGGCCCGCGCCGCCGCCGCCGGGCGCTTGCGCTCGTACTTCCCGGTCTATCGCGTCAACCCGGTCTGACCGGGCCCCGGCGGCGTCCGTGGCGTGGCCACGGTGCCACGATTGCTGCGAAGGAGTGAGGACATGAAATCGGGGCTGCCCCTTGAATCGGTAGATCTCGCGGCGGCGCGGCGGGCCGTGATCGACGATTGGAACGCCACCGCGATCGATCTCGACGGCGAGCGCTGCCTCCACGCCTGCGTCGCGGCCCAGGTCGCGCGCACCCCCGAGCGAATCGCCGTCGTCGCCGAGAGCGGCAGCTGGACCTACGCCGAGCTCGATCGCCGCGCCGATGCGATCGCCGCCGAGCTGCAGCGCCGCGGGGCCCGCCGCGGCACGCTCGTCGCAGTCTGCGCCGACCGCTCGTGCGAGCTGCTCGCGGGCCTGCTCGGCGTGCTCAGGGCAGGTGCCGCCTATGTGCCGCTCGATCCGGAGCACCCGCGCGAGCGCCTGGAGTTCATGCTCGCCGATTGTGGTGCCCCCCTGGTCCTGGCCCAGCGCCGCCACGCCGCGCTCCTGTCGGCGGCCGCGGCCACGCTCGTCGTCCTGGACGCATCATTCCCGCCCGCCGGGCCCGTCGCCGCCGAGGTCGGGCCCGACGATCTGATCTACGTCATGTACACCTCGGGCTCGACCGGTCGGCCCAAGGGCGTGATGAACATTCACCGCGGTGTCGTCAATCGCCTGCTCGACATGCAGCGCACCCTGCCGCTCGGCGCCGACGATCGCGTGCTGCAGAAGACCCCGTGCGGCTTCGACATCTCGGTCTACGAGCTGTTCTGGCCGCTGCTGGCCGGCGCGACGCTGGTGATGGCCCGCCCTGGCGGCCACCGCGATCCCGCCTACCTCGTCGAAACGATCGCCAGCCACGCGATCACCACCATTCATTTCGTGCCGCCGATGCTGGCCGCGTTCCTCGAGCAGGACGACCTCGGCCCGTGTCACTCGCTGCGGCGCGTCCTGTGCACCGGCGACGTGCTCGCGCCCGCGCTCGTCCAGGCCTGCCACGCGCGGCTCGACGTCGAGGTCTACAACCTCTACGGACCCACCGAGGCCGCCATCGAGGTCACCGCCCACCGCTGCGAGCGCGACAGCGACACCGCCTCGGTCCCGATCGGCAAGCCGATCGCCAATTGCACGATCTACGTGCTCGATCCCGCCGGCGAGCCGGTCCCGCCCGGCACCGCGGGAGAGCTCCACATCGGCGGCGTGCAGGTCAGCCGCGGCTATTGGGGTCGCCCTGCCCTCACCGCCGAGCGCTTCGTCCCCGATCCATTCACGGCAGCGCCCGCCCGGCGGCTGTATCGCACCGGCGACCTCGCGCGCTGGCGAAGCGACGGCGTGCTCGAGTTCCTCGGGCGCCTCGACCATCAGGTGAAGATCCGCGGCGTCCGCGTCGAGCCCGGCGAGATCGAGGCGGTCCTGCGCGAGCATTCGCAGGTCCGCGACGCCCTGGTCGTCGTGCACGAACAGGCCAGCGAGCGCCGGCTCGTCGCGTATGTCGTGTTCGCCGGCGAATCACCCCACGACCTCGCCGCGCTGCGCGCGAGCCTGGCGAACCGCCTGCCCGCGGCGATGGTGCCGGCCGCGCTCGTGCCCCTCGCCGCGATCCCGGTGCTCTCGAACGGCAAGATCGATCGCAGCGCCCTGCCGCGGCCCGAGGCGCAATCACCCGAGCGCGTCGCGCCGCGCGGCCCGATCGAACTGGCGATCGCCGAGCTCTGGCAATCCGTGCTCGGCGCCGGTGAGTGCGGGGTGAAGGACGAATTCCTGGCGATCGGCGGTCATTCGCTGCACGCGGCCCAGATCGTCGCGCGCATGCGGCGAGCGTTGGGCAGGTCGATCTCGCTGGCGGAGTTCTTCGCCCACCCGACGATCGCGGGGCAAGCCGCGTTGCTCGCCGAACGCGCGCGCCCGGCCGAGGATGCGATCCCTGCGCTCTCTGCCGATTCAGGCCCGCTCTCGTTCGCCGAGGAGCGGCTGTACTTCCTGCACCAGCTCGCGCCGGCCAGCCCCGCCTATCATTGCCCGCACGCGTTTCACATCACCGGCGAATGCGACGAGGCGCGGCTCGAGGCCGCCCTGCTGGCGCTGGTCGGCCGCCACGACGTCCTGCGCACCCGATACCTCGCCGAGGCCGGCCTCCCGCGGCGCGCGATCGATCGCCAAGCGCGCCTCGACCTCGCTCGCCGCGACCTGTCCCATCTCGCACCGGAGGCCCGCAGCGAGGTCCTCGCGGCCATGCTCGCCACCGAGGTCGGCCGGCCCTTCGACCTCGCTGCCGGCCCGCCGCTACGCGCCGGCCTCGTGCGCCTGGACCGCGACGCGCGGGTGCTGTGGCTCGTGCAGCACCACATCGTCACCGACGGCTGGACCGACGCGCTGCTGCTGCGCGAGCTCGGCCAGCTCTACGAGTTCGGGCAGATCGACGCCGCCCCGTCGTTGAACTACGCCGACTACGCCGCGTGGCAGCGTCATGACCGGTCTGACCAGCATCACGCAGCCCTCGCGCGCTGGCAGGCTCGCCTCGCGGGCGCGCCGGCCCTGCTCACATTGCCGATCGATCGCCCGCGCAGTGATGCCTCGACGGGTCGCGGCGCGCGCGTGACCTTCGCCGTCTCGCCGACGACCCTGGCCCCGCTGCGTCACCTGGCCCGGGCCGCGGGCGCCACCCTCGCGCACGCGCTCCTGAGCGTCTTCGTGGCCGTCCTGCGCCGCTTCGCCGATCAGGACGACATGGTCGTCGGCTTGACCACGGCCGCGCGCGCGCGCGTCGAGCTCGAGGAAGTCGCCGGCTTCTTCGTCAACACCTTGCCGATCCGGCTCGACCTCGCCGACGATCCGACGCTGCCCACCTTGCTCGCGCGGGTACGCGACGCGGTGCTCGCGGCCCACGCCGACGAAACCGTCCCGTTCGAGCAGATCGTGCGCACCGTGCGAGCCCCGCGCGACCTCGGCGGTTCACCGCTGGTGCAGGTCGCGTTCGCCCCGCAGCCGCGGATCGACACCAGCCTGCGACTGCGCGGCTGCGCGGTGCGGCCGATCGACCTGCACGCCGGCGGCGCCATCTTTGACCTGACCCTGCTCACCCGCGAGACCGAGGACGACGGCCTCGCGGCCGCGCTCGAGTACAGCACCGACCGCTTCGATCGCTGGCGCATCGAGCAGCTTGCCCGCGCGATCGAGGTCGTGCTCGCCGAACTCACAGCGCCTCCGGTCCCGATCTCCGAGCTGCCGCTTTTGACGCCAGTTGAGCAATCACAGCAGTTCGCGCTCGCCTGCGGACCGCCGCAGGACAGCGCGCCGGGCGGGGTGCACGCTCGCTTCGAGGCTCAGGTCGACCACACGCCCGACGCCGTCGCCCTCGTCGACGGCGACGCGCGCGTGACCTACGCGCAACTGGAGCGCCGCGCCAATCGCCTGTCTCATCATTTGCGCGGGCTCGGGGTCAGGCGCGGCAGCCTCGTCGGCGTGGTCGCCACGCGCACCGCTGCCACCTTCGTCGCCGTGCTCGCCGTCCTCAAGGCTGGTGGTGCCTACGTCCCGCTCGATCCGTCCTACCCCGCCCAGCGGCTCGCGCACATCCTCGAGGACGCCGGCCTGCGCTGGATCGTCGCCGAGCCCGACGCCGCAGCCCTCCTCCCGCCGCACACGGCCCGACTCGTCGAGCCCGACGCACCCTCGCCCGACGCACACCGGCTCGAGCCTTCGGACCTCGGCCCCGACGACCTCGCCTACGTGCTCTACACCTCGGGCTCGACCGGCCGACCGAAGGGCGTGGCGATGCCGCACGGGCCGCTGCACAACCTCGTGGGTTGGCATCTGCGCGACCCTCGGCTCGGGCGTCCGGCGCGGACCCTGCAATTTGCCTCGCTCAACTTCGACGTCTCGGCGCAGGAGTTTCTCACCACCTGGGCCACCGGCGGCGCGCTGATCCTCGTGGCCGAGGACGCCCGTCGAGACGCGCGGGCGCTGCTGGCCCTGCTCGCGCGCCAGGCCGTCGAGCGGTTGTTCCTCCCCTTCGTGTTCTTGCAGCACCTCGCCGAGGGGCCCCCGGCGCCGTCTCTCGTCGATGTCATCACCGCCGGCGAACAGCTCAAGCTCTCGCCGGCGCTCCGCGAGTGGTTCGGGCGCATGCCGGCGTGCGCGCTCCACAATCACTACGGCCCGACCGAGGCCCACGTCGTCACCGCGCACGTCCTGCTCGAGTCACGCGAATCGTGGCCGAGCTTGCCGCCGATCGGCGCGCCGATCTCCAATACCCGGATCTACCTGCTCGACGCCCATCAACGCCCGGTCCCGCCCGGCGTCACCGGCGAGCTCCACATCGCTGGCGCCGCCCTGGCCCGCGGCTACCTCGGCCAGCCCGCCCACACCGCCGAGCGCTTCGTGCCCGATCCATGGTGTCCCGGCCAGAGGATGTACCGCACCGGCGACCTCGCCCGCCGCGCGCCGGACGGCGACCTCGAATACGTCGGTCGTCGCGATTCGCAGGTCAAGCTGCGCGGCGTCCGGGTCGAGCTTGGCGAGATCGAGGCCGTCCTGACCGAGGATCTCGCCGTGACCGCCGCCGCGGCCGTCGTGCGCGAAGATGTCCCCGGGGACAGGCGGCTCGTCGCTTACGTCGCCGCCAGCGGGCCGCTCGACCTCGACTCGCTGCGCGCGCGCCTGCGGGCCCGCCTGCCCGCGCCGATGCTGCCCGCCGAGCTGGTCCCGCTGCCCCGCTTGCCGCTGCTGCCGAGCGGCAAGCTCGATCGCCATGCCCTGCCGCCCCCTCCGCAGCGCTCCGCCGCGCCGCCGCGCGACACGCCTGCTTCGACGCTCGAGCAGCAGATCGCCGCGAGCTGGCGCGAGCTGCTCCAGCTCGACCACGTCGACCTCGACGATCGCTTCTTCGACCTCGGTGGTCACTCGCTGCTGCTCGCCCAGGTCCGCGCTCGCCTCGAGCGCACCACCGGGCGCACGATCGCCCTCGTCGAGCTGTTCCGCCACCCGACGATCCGCGAGCTCGCGCGTCACCTCGGCGGCGCCAATGACAGCCGTGATTCACCAGCCTCGCCGCCGCCACCGCTCACCGCGCCGACCGGCGACGCGCGGGCGATCGCCATCATCGGCATGGCCGGTCGCTTCCCCGGCGCCGCCAGCGTCGACGCGCTGTGGGCCGCCCTCGTGGCCGGGCGCGAGCTCATCACCTTCTCCACCCGCGAGCAGCTCGTGGCCGCCGGCGTCGATCCGGCCCTTATCGACGCCCCGCGGTTCGTGCCCGCCATCGGCGTCATGCCCGACGCCATGTGCTTCGACGCCGCCTTCTTCGGCTACGGCCCGCGCGAGGCCCGGCTCCTCGATCCGCAGCAGCGCGTCCTGCTCGAGGTCGCCTGGGCCGCGCTCGAACACGCCGGCCACGCCCCCCGCGGCAGCGAGCGCCCGGTCGGCGTGTTCGCCGGCTGCGAGGTCCCGCGCCACTGGCTCGAGCGAATCGGTGCACCGGGCGGCCCGCTCAGCATCGAGGAGTACGAGGTCGGCTTCGCCAACATGAACGACACCCTCGCCACCCGGGTCGCCTACGAGCTCGGCCTGCGCGGCCCCGCCTTCACCGTCCAGACCGCCTGCTCGACCTCGCTGGTCGCGGTCCACCTCGCCTGTCAGAGCCTGCTCACCGGCGAATGCGAGCTGGCGCTCGCCGGCGGCGCCGTCGTCATGCCGCCCGACCGGCTCGGTCACGTCTCCGAGGGCGGCTCGGTGGTCGCGCCCGACGGCCGCTGCCGGCCGTTCGACGCCGACGCCCAGGGCATCGTCGGCGGCAACGGGGTCGGCGTCGTCGTGCTGAAGCGCCTCGCCGACGCTCTGGCCGACGGTGACAGCATTCACGCAGTGATTCATGCCACCGCGATCAACAACGACGGCGCGCGCAAGGTCGGCTTCACCGCCCCGAGCGTGCCGGGGCAGATCGAGGTGATCGAGCGCGCGCTGGCCCTCGCCGCCGTCGACCCGGTTCGGATCGGCCTCGTCGAGGCTCACGGCACCGCCACGCGCCTCGGCGACCCGATCGAGGTCGCCGCGCTCACCCAGGCCTGGCGCCGGTCGACCGCCGCGCGGGGTTACTGCGCGCTCGGCTCGATCAAGGGCAACATCGGCCACCTCGGGGCCGCCGCCGGCATCGCCGGGCTGATCAAGGCCGCGCTGGCGCTGGCGCGCGAGGCCATCCCGCCGACCCTGCACTTCCGCGCCGCCAACCCCGAGCTCGCGCTCGACACCAGCCCGTTCTTCGTCAACAGCGATACAATAACATGGCCCAAAAGCCATGTTCCACGATTCGCCGCCGTCAGCGCGTTCGGGGTCGGCGGCACCAACGCCCACGCAATCCTCGGCGAGGCCCCCGCGATCGCCCCGGGCGAACCGTCGCGGCCGGTGCAGTTGCTGGTGCTGTCGGCGCAATCCCCCGCCTCGCTGGCCGAGGGCGCCACGCGGCTCGCCGACGCCCTGAGCGGTCCCGACGCGCCCGCGCTGGCCGATGTCGCCCACACCCTCGCCCGCGGCCGCACGCCCATGCGCCATCGTCGGGCCGTCGTCGCCCGCGACGCCGCCGCGGCCGCCGTCGCCCTGCAGACCGGCGATCGGGCCCGGGTGGTCGACGGCCTCGCCGGCGACCGACCGCCGCGCATCGCCTTCATGTTCCCCGGCGGCGGCACCCAGACCGTCGGCATGGGCCGCGAGCTCTATACCGCCGACCCGTCGTTCCGCGCCGAGTTCGACGCCGCCGCCGATCGCTTCGCCGCCGAGCTCGAGCTCGACGTCCGCGCCCTGCTGTTCACCGCCGATCCCGACGAAGCTGCCCGCGGATTGCTGCGCCCGACGCGATTTTTGCCCGCGATCTTCTGCTGTGAATACGCGCTGGCCCGGCGGCTCATCGCGCTCGGCGTCGTACCGGCCGCGGTCACCGGTCACAGCCTCGGCGAATACACCGCGGCCGCGATCGCCGGGGTCCTCTCGCTCGCCGACGCGGCGCGCCTGCTGGCCATCCGCGCCCGGCTGCACGAATCGATCGAGCTGCCCGCCGGCCTGCTCGTCGTCAGCCTGTCCGAGGCCGCCCTGACGCGACGGCTCACGCCCGACCTAGACATCGCCGCCGTCAACGCCGAGGACAGCTGCGTGGTCGCCGGCCACCTCGCCGCAATTGAATCCTTCGAGGCCGAGCTCGCCCGCGACAGCGTCGAATGCCGGCGCCTGCCGGTCTCGGGCGCCTCGCATTGCGCGCTGGTCGATCCGCTGCTGGCCCCCCTGGCCGCCTGCGCCCGCGAGCTCGACCTCGCCGCGCCGACCATTCCGCTCGTCTCCAACGTCACTGGCGATTGGCTCGGCGACGACGAGGCCCGCGATCCGCAGCACTGGTGCCGTCACCTGCGCGGCGCCGTGCGCTTCGCCGACGGCCTCGGCCGCTTGCTCGCCGATCGCGACCTGCTGCTCGTCGAGGTCGGCCCCGGCCGCACCCTCGCCGGGCTCGCGCGCCGCCACCCCGACGCTGGCGGCCGCCCGATCGTCGCCACCATGGCCGCGCGCGGCGGCGGCCGCACCGACCTCGAGGCGTTCACCCACGCGCTCGCCCAGCTGTGGTGCCGCGGCGTCGACCTGCGCTGGGACGCGCTGTTCGCCGGCGAACGCCGCCGCCGCGTGCCGCTGCCGACCTACGCGTTCGCGCGGGTCCACCACGAGCACCCCGTCGCCCCGGCCCGGCGCGGCCGAGACGTCGCAGCATTCCCGATCACCGATGCGCCCGTCGCTCCTGCCATCATTCCCGCCGACGCCCTCGCCGACCCGATCGCGCGGACCCTCGCCGACGTGTTCGCCGAGGTCCTCGGCGTGCCCGCGCCGGGCCTCGCCGACAATTTCTTCGACCTCGGCGGCTCCTCATTTTTGGCCCTGCGCGTGCGCGTCCGCGTCGAGGAGCTGCTCGCGGTCAAGCTGCCGGTGCATGCATTCGTCGAGCACCCCACCCTCGCCGGCCTCGCCGACCTCGTGCGCGCCCGCCTGCCCACGGTCGCCGCGCCCGTCCCCGCGCAAGCGCGGCTCACCGTCGCATTGCGCCCGGGCCCTGGTCGGCGCCTGTTCCTGTTCCAGCCGATCGGCGGCACCGTCTTCACCTACCTGCCGCTGGCGCGGCGCCTCGAGCCCTCGCTTCACGTCATCGGCGTGCGCGCCTCCGGCATGGAACCCGGGGAGCCCGTCTTCGATCGCCTGGACCCGCTGCTCGATCGTCTGCTCGACGAAGTCCGCGCCTGCCAACCGCACGGCCCCTACCTGCTCGGCGGCCACTCGGCGGGCGGTGTGCTCGCCTTCGAGCTGGCGCGGCGGTTGCTCGCGGCCGGCGAGCGCGTCGAGAATATCGTCATGCTCGACACCGCCTCGCTCGCGCTGGTGCGGCGGCTGGTCATCACCAGCGACGAGGACGTGTTCGAGATCGCGGGGCGCATGCGCAGCGACTCCTCCCACGCTTACGAACAATTCGCGGCGACCTTGCGCGACGACCCCAGCTTCCGCACCCTCGTGCGCACCACCTGGAGCGCCCTCGCCGGCTGCGAACCGGGTCCGCTCGCCGCCGAGGTCCTCTACGTCAAGGCCCGCGTGCAGCCGGACGACGACCGCCACGCCGACCACGCGTGGATGGCTCTCGTCGAAGGAGCGTTCGCGCGTATCACCGTCGACGCCGATCATTTCTCGATGATGGACGAGCCCGCCGTGGCCCACGTCGCCGCCGCCATGAACGCCGCGCTCGCCGCCCCGCCTCGCTCGACGCCATGATATGTCTCAAAGGACAGGACGATCGCACAGGCCCCGCACGATCGCCTGTCCCTCGGGACATCTTATTTCGAGCTCAGGCCGCGCCCTTGACCGGCGTCGTCGGGGCAGCCGCGGGGATCCCATAATACAGCCGCGCCGCCAGCCCGCCTTCCTCGGCGACGCGCTCGGCCGCCGCGCCGGCCACAAGCTCGATGCGCGCCCCCGCGGCCATCGCCAGCTCGGGCAGCCGCACCCGCAGGTCGACCTCGGCCAGCGGCCACGGCACCAGCAACAGCTCGACCTGCTTGTTCTTCAGGCAGTCGAGCACCGTGGCGATGCCGAGCGCCCCGCGGCCGCCGGCCTTGGCCAGGTCGACCACCTCGTCCACCAGCGCGCTCTCGTACGCGCGCTCGTGCTCGAGCGCGTGCGGCATCAGGTGGTCCCACGTCGCCTGGTCGGTCAGGTGCAGCGGCGTCGGCACGATCGCGATCACGGCCTTGCGGACCGTGTCGTGCATGAGGCCCTCGACCGCCCGCGCCGCGCCATCCATCCCTGCGAGCACGATCCGCTTCGCACCTGACTCTTCGAGCAGGTTCGCGCATTGCTCGGCGACCTGGCGGTAGAACCGGCGCGCATGATCCTCGATCGTCGCCTCGAAGGCGTCGCGGTTGCTGCCGCCCTGGGTGTAACCGCCCTCGCCGCGGCCGGTCGCCGGCAGGTATTTCGGCGGGAAGTCGTACTCGCGGACCTCGTTGTAGCGGGTCCCGCCGAGCCCGGCGCGGCCGAGCCGGGCGACGAAGAAGCGGACCTTCTCCGAGTCGACAAGGGCCACCACGTACGGCTCGTACTCGTCGAGCAGCCACAGCAGCGAGGCCACCGCCGGCCGCCCGAAGTGGACCTCCGGCGCCACGATCGGCACCTGCAGTCTCAGCACCTCCTCGCCGGTCGGGGTGAAGAACGCCGCCACCGCCTTGCACTCCGGCCGCAGCGTGGCGAAGAACTGTTCGGCCCGCGCCAGCAGCTCCGGCAGCGCCGGGTCGTCGGAACTCGCCTTCAGGTCGCGCAGCGAGTTCTTGACCAAAATCCGCCAGCCGGGCGTGCGGCCCTGATTCTCGAGCAGCGACGGGTCGACCTGGGCGTAGATCGAGAGCGTCTTGTCGGCCCCCGGTTGGCTGAGCACGCGATGGACATCGGTAATTTTGAGCATGCAGACCTCGTTGCCGCGAAGTCTGGGCAATTGCCGCGCTCGTGCAAACGCCGGACGAGCTCTGCCGCCGCGATCGCACCGCCGCTCGCCAATGGTGGCAGGCGCAGCCGCGACGCCGGCGCCGGGGCGACGGGTGCGCTCGGTGCATGCCTCGGGATCGCCGGCGGCCGCCCGCTCTCACGAGCGCTGATATTCCGGACTACGCATTCGCCGATCGACGCGAGCGACCAGCGAGCCCGACCTTTGGCGAATGTCCGTTCGGACATGTCTTACGAGACATGTCCCGAGTCGCGTCTCGAGCCCCGCTCGCTCAGCGCTCCACCGGCCCGAGCACCTCGGCGAGGAACCCGTCGATCGCCTGCTGCGCGCGGCGGGCCGCGTCGGCGTCGTATTGCAGCCCGCGCTCGGGCATCTGCGCGCCGGGGAACGTGAAAGCGTGCATCGCGTGCCCGTACGCGTGAAGCTGCCAGTCGGCGCGCGCGGCCGTCAGCTCGCGGGCCAGCACCAGCACGTCCTCCGGCGGCGCCACCGGGTCCTCCCAGCCGTGCAGCACCAGGATCTTGGCGGTGATGCGCGGCTGCTCGGCGAAGCCCGGCGGCTTCAGCACCCCGTGGATCGACACCACCCCGCGGACCCCGCCTGCGTTGCAGCGGGCAGCGTCGAGGGCACACAGGCCGCCGAAGCACCAGCCGATCACCACCAGCCGATCGGGGTCGACGAGCGGGTGCTGCCGGGCCGCCGCGACCCCGGCGACCAGACGATCGCGCAGGTGGCCGCGGTCGTTGAGCAGCGGCATCATCAGCCGCGCGTTGTCGCCGGTCTCCTCGCCGCGCACGCCCTTGCCATAGAGGTCGAGGGCGAACGCGACGCGCCCCTGGGCCGCGAATTCCTCGGCGCGGGCGCGGATCGATCCGTTCTGCCCGTCCCACGCGTGGGCCAGCACGACGCACGGCCGCGGCCGCCCGGTCGCGCCGTCGTGGGCGACGTAGGCCTCGCCCACGACATCACCGGCGGGGTAATCGACGAATTCGGTGATGAGCGGGCGGCTCGCGGCGGCGGTCATCGGTGACAATTGATTCGCACGAGCGGCCGTCCTCGACAAGCCCCCGCGCCGCCTCACGGCCCGCGCCGGTCCGCGTTCGCCGGCGGGAACGTCGCCAGCGACGCCGGCCGCGCCGCCTGCAGCCGGACCGCCGTCGCCTCGGCCGCCCGCAGCACGCGGAGCAGGTTGCGCCCGGCGAGCTTCTCCAGCTCCGCGTCGGTCCACCCGCGACGGGCCAGCTCGGCCAGCAAATGCGGGTACTTCGAGACGTCCTCGAGGCCGACCGGCGCCGCCGACATGCCGTCGAAATCGCCGCCCAGCCCGACGTGGTCGACGCCCGCCACCCGCCGCACGTGCTCGACGTGATCGGCGACCTGCGCCAGCGTCGCCCGCGGCTGCGGCTCGGCGTCGATCTCGGCCAGACGCAGGGCCCGGGCCGCGAGATCGCCGATCTTGGCCGCCTCGGCCCGCGCCTTCCGCCGGGCTTCGCGGGCCTCCCCGGCCGCCTGCGACACGTAGGCCGGCAGGAAGGTGACCATCACGATGCCACCATTGTCGGGGATCCGCCGCAACACGTCGTCAGGCACGTTGCGCGGCGTGTCGGCGATCGCCCGCGCCGACGAGTGGGAGAAGATGAGCGGCGCCTCGCTGACCCGCAGCGCGTCGTCCATGGTCGCCGGCGATACGTGCGAGAGGTCGACCAGCATGCCGAGCCGGTTCATCTCGCGCACGACCTCCTCGCCGAACGGGGTCAGGCCGCCGTGACGCGGCGGCAGCACGGCGCAGTCGGCCCAGTCGGTATGCACATTGTGGGTCAGCGTCAGGTAACGGACCCCGAGCGCGTGATAGGCCCGTAGCGTCCCCAGCGAATTGACGAGCGTGTGCCCGCCCTCGGCCCCGAGCAGCGACGCCACCCGCCCGGCGCGGAACGCCTGCTCGACCTCGTCGGCGGTCAGCGCCAGCGCGAGATCGTCAGGATAATGCGCGATCATCCGCCGGGCCAGATCGATCTGCTCGAGCTGCAGGCGCACGAGATCGCCGGCAGGCCGATCACCGGGCACGTACACCGACCAGAACTGCGCGCCGACCCGCCCCGCGCGCAGCCGCGGCAGATCGGTGTGACCGGGAGTGGCCGCGCGCAGGTCGTAGGCCGCCACGTCGCCGGGCGCCTGCTTGTATTCGCGGATCGTCCACGGCAAATCGTTGTGGCCGTCGATCAGCGGCACGCGGGCGAGCACCGCGTGGGCTCGTCCCAGCGGATCGTCCGCCAGCGCCGGATCGTTCGCCGACGCCGAATCAGCCGAATCCGATGAATCGCGGGTGGGGTCCGGCGCCGCCGCGCGCGGCGATTCAGGCCCCGCGATCGCGGTCGCCAGCCCAGCGCCCGGCAATGGCTCGGACACAGGCGCGGCGCGTCGCTCGGGCTCGGCCGGCGACGCGCACGCGAATGCGAAGAGAGCGAAGGTCGTCGCGCACGCTGAGAGAGACGGCCGCCGGCTCGTGGTCACCCCGCGACTCTATCACGGGCGCTCCTCCGGTTCCGCTCGCCGCTCGGGGCGCCGCATCGACCCTGAACGCTCCTCGTCGGAGAGCGGCGATTGCTGGCAATCGCGGCCGCGCCCCGACGAGCCCCCGCGATTTACAGCGGCGGCGGCGTGGGCGAAGGCGCCGGCGACGGGCCGGGCGGCTGCGGCGCCGGCGACGGGTTCGGAGGCGGCTGCGGCTGCGGCTGCGGCGGCTTCGGAGCCGGCGGCGGCGGATTGGGGTTCGGGTTCGGGTTCGGATTGGGGGTCGGCGTCGGCGACGGCGTGGGGTTGGGCGTCGGCGACGGCGCCGGCGGGCTCGGCTGCATCGCGTCGGCCGAGACCGCTGCCTCGGCCTCCGGCGCCGCGACAGCGACCAGCGTCAGCGCGGCGATCGCCGCCGCAGCGGACTTGAGCATGCGGGTCATGATGCGTTCTTTCATGCATCGACCGTAGGCAACCTCCCATCACCCGTCCAGCGGCGCGGCGGCCATGCCTGCACTCCTCACATTCACCGGCGGCGCGCATCTATCGCCGGAGCCGCCCTACCAGCGAGGCCAAGCACGCCGATCGCCGCCCAGGGGCCCCTCGCGCCGAGAAAGTGGCGGCGCGAGAAGCCTCGCTCGCGGATCGCCGCGGCGTTGCATGCTCTCGCGCCCGCACGGGTCGCGAGCACCGCGCTGCTCGCGCGAGCCGCCCTTGCACCGATTCCACACCTGCGATTCGCAATCCTCGCAGCCGGTGATCGCGGGCCGCGACAATCGCCTGAGTGCGCTTCTCACCTGACCTTCGCGCCAGGTTTGAATCATCGCGGCGACGCTGCCGGACCCAGCCCTGACCTCTCACCTGCGCTTCTCACGCGATCTCCTCAGGGCCGCGCAGATCCCCCTCTACGGCCCCCAGACAAATACTAAAGTTTTAACTTTACTTTCTGGCGGCCGCCTCGCATCCTCCACTGCATGCTCGATCCAGGCGCTGTCGACCGGGTGTTTCATGCGCTCGCGGACCCGACCCGGCGCGCTCTGGTCGAGCGGCTCGGCCGGGGCCCGGCGTCGGTCAAGGAGTTGGCCGCGCCGTTGCCCATGAGCCTCGCGGCGGTCGTGCAGCACGTCCAGGTGCTCGAGCAGAGCGGCGTCATCCGCACCGAGAAGATCGGGCGGGTCCGCAGCTGTCGCCTCGACCCGACCGGGCTGGACGTCGCCGGGCGGTGGATCGCGGAGCGTCGCGCCCTGTGGGAGCGCCGCCTCGATCGCCTGGGCGACCTGCTGGCCGAGCCCGATTCGCCCTGTGAGCAGCGAGCGCAGCCCCACGACCCCAACACCACGGAGGAACAGTCATGACCCCGGAGTCCGTCGTCCACAGCACCATCATCGTCGAGCGCACCTACCCCGTCCCGCCCGAGCGCGTCTTCGCGGCCTGGGCCGACCCCCGGCAGAAGCAGCGGTGGTTCGCCGACGGCGAGGAGGGCAGCGTGCTGCAATTCGACATGGACTTCCGCGAAGGCGGCCGCGAGACCGCCCGCTTCCGCAACGGGCCCGACGGCCCCGAGTTCCGCAACGACGGTCATTATCAGGACATCGTGCCCGATCGGCGGATCGTCATCGCCTATACCATGAGCAGCGGCGCGAAGCGGTTCTCCGCCTCGCTCGGCACCGTCGAGCTGCGGCCGCAGGCCGGCGGCACCCGGCTCGTCTACACCGAGCAGGCCGCCTTCTTCGAGGGCGCCGACGGCCCGCGCATGCGCGAGCAGGGCTGGCGCCAGCTGTTCGAGCGGCTCGCCGGCAAGCTCGACGCCCCGCGCTGAGCTCGGCGGCGGCCTCGCGCATTCCGCCGGCGATCAGCGCAGCGGCAATCGCAGCACCTGCACCGGCGACAGCCGCTCGTGCGGGAAGATCTGCCCGCCCGCGAAGCTGCGCAGCTGCGAGTTGGCGATATAGACCAGAGAATCGCCGTCCAGCACCCCCGTCGTCGGGATGTGAAAATCGGGGTGTCCCGCCTCGAGCACCCGCGCCGCGACGATCCGGTCCAGGCCCGCGGCCAGCGTCAATTGCACGATCCGCCCCCCGCCCGCGCTGTTGTCGATCCCGACCAGCGCGCCGCGGTGAAAATCCAGCCCGTCGAAACCGTGCGTCGCCACCCCGCGCGGGTGCGGCAGCGTGTGCAGCCGGCGAGTCGCCAGCGGGATCGCCGTCAACCCGCGCACGAAGTCGGCCACGAACAGGACGCCCCCGTCGTCCGACAGCGCGATCCCGTTGGGGTACGCGAATTCGCCGGCGGGGGCGACGACCTCGAATTGCGCGCCCGGCCCCGGTCGCAATCGCAACACCTCGCCCGCCTCGCTGTCGGTCAGGTACAGCGCGCCGTCGGCCGCGATCACCAGATCGTTGAGCAAATGTCGGCCCGGCGATTCGCGCGGGTAACGGGCCCGCGATCGACCGGTCGACGGATCGAGCTCGTGCAGGGCCGCCCGCCCGCGATGCTCGGCCTCGACGAAGCCCTGCATCTCCGGCAGGCCGGCGCTGGCCACCCACAGCGATCCGCGGCGCCGATCGAACTTCATGCCCAGCGGGCTATAGAGCCCGTTCGTGGCGTCGGCGACGGCGAGGTCGCGGGCCGCCCCGCCGCGCTCGACCGCCACGATCTTGCGCTTGTGAATGCTGCCGACGAAGAACGTGCCGGCGCCCGGGTCGTGGGCGATACCCTCGGGGATCAGCGCGCGGTCTGCCAGCGTGAATGCGCGGACGCTGGGCGAGGCCGGCAGGCGCGCGCGCGCGGCCGCGGCCAGGCGCTCCAGCGCGGGGCCGACGAGCCCCGGAAAGTCATGCGCCTGCGGCACGAGCAGGCTGCCCGCCGCGTCGAGCCGGCCCAGCACCGCGAGCGCCTCCTGCTCGCGCCCCGCGGCCGCCAGCACCGCCGCCCGCAGGTACTCGAGCGCCGGATCGCCGACATCGATCGCCGCCGCCGCGTCGAGCGCGACCAGCCCCGCCGCGAATTCCTGGCGCCCGAGCGCGGCCCCGAGCTGGCCGTACGCGGCCGTCAGCGCGCCCATCTCGGCCTCCGAGAGCCTCGCCGCGGCCGGCTCGCCCGCCGGCGCCGCCGGCTCGCCACGGGGCGTGCAGGCGGTCGCAAGGATGGCCAGCAGCAGCAGTCGTCGCATCCCCGCGACCCTATCCGAACTCGCGCGCCGCCTCGACCGCGGTGCAGCGCGCGGGCGCCCGCCCGTGACCGGCCGGGCACGATCGGTGACGCAGGTCGGTGATCGTCCCGCACGTCCCGCGGCACTTCAAGAGCGGGGCACGCCGCACGCAACCGGGTGATGGTCGCTGCAATTCTTGCCGGAGGGGCCCCGCCTTCTGCGTCGGGCCGTATGGCCGGGCCGACGACGCCAGGTCGAGGCGAGCAGCACGGCGCCTGCTCGTCGCATTCGAGGTCCTCATAAAAACGACCTCGGAGGACGACGGGAACGATACCAAGCGCCACTGTATAGACGTCGGATGGGCTCTCTCGCAAAACCAGTATGTTCCCCGCTACCCTGGGCCGCGGTCGCCTTTATGTTCGCCGCAGGGGCGACGCCGGGCCCGGCCGGGGCCGATGTCGCCGGTCCGCCCGGTCCGAGCCGCGTCCTCGACGGATTTGAGGTCGAACCGTGCGCCTGGCCCTCGGCCGTCTATCTCCCGGATTCGAGCGGATTCTGCAGCGGCGTCCACATCGGCGGGCGGATCGTGCTCACCGAGGCCCATTGCCTCGAGGACACCTACGAGACCGAAGTTTCATGCCAGGAGAACGCCGATTGCCCCGAGCAGGACGCGTTCGGCAACCCCCTGGCGCTGAGCTGCGAGGACCTCGGCGGCGGTGAGGGCGTCTGCCGCGACACCGCCTCGCTGATCGTCAATTCCCTGCCGTCGGTCCTGTTCGGCGAGTCCTACCCGAACCACGACGGCCACCCGCGCCGCACGATCCCCGTCGAGTACTGCCGCCAGCGAGAGGTCGGAAAAAAGCCCGCTTTCGACTTCGCTTATTGTGTGCTGAGCGAAGACCCCGCGGTCCAGCCAGTGCCGATGATGATGCACTGCGAGGCCGACCAGTTTTTGACAAAGGGCGCGCCGCTGGTCGCCATCGGCTTCGGCAGCGAGGACCTCGACGACAAGCCGCCGCCGAAGGGCACCAAGCGCTTCCTCCTCTCGTCGCTGAAGTTCGACGCCTCGTCGATCGGCAACATCTCCCATACGCCGTGGATCGGCGCCGGTGACGCGCCGGGGCTGGCGGAGGGCGACTCCGGTGGGCCGCTGTTCGTGCAGCTGCCCGACAAGACGTGGCGGCTCGTGGGCCTGGCCGAGACGGCGATCTCGCACACGCACGTGTGGATGCACGTCGCTTGGATGCTCGAGGACCCGCACGTCGTCGCCGAGCAGAGCAAGATCTTGCCGTGCCACACGGCGGACGGGAAATGGGCGCCCACGCCGTCCTGCGGGCAGTTCCCGCTGGCCCCCGACCTCCCCCAGGGCGACTGGACCCGCGGCGCCTTCGCCTGCCATCACCCCGAGGTCAGCGGCCCGAGCACCACCTGCGGTCAGCCTTTCTCGTCGCTCGCCGCGCAAGACCTGCCGCCGGGGTCCATGGACGATCGCACGGAGGTCTCTGCATCGCCGGATCGCAGCAATCAAAAAATCGCGCTGCTTGGCCCCCTGCTGGCCGGAGGCCTCGGCCTGTGGGCCTCGCAGCGGCGGAGGAACCGTCATGACTGAACATCGTCTCGCTGCGATCGCACTCGGCGTTCTCGCGGCCTGCTCGCCCGGCGGCGGTGACGACGGCTCGGCCACGGCCGGTGATACCGCGTTCACGACCACCGGCGAACCAGTGGAGACCTTCCCGACCGAAGGCAGCGCCTCCGACTCCGGCTTCAACCCCGATTTCCGCCGCGTGCTCGGCGGCACCACCGTCGAGTCCGCCTATACGCGGGTCCGGGTCGGTCAGCTCGATCGCGTCGATGCGACCGGCTGCTGCGCCGACTATGTGCTCGCGGGGCCGGCCCAGAACCACGTAAAGATCCTCTTCGGCGCGCCCTCCCGCGGCCTGTTGTTCCTCGCGGACACCCCCGATCAGGCGTTCACCATGGGCCCGGCGACCGTCGGCATCGACGACATCGTGGTCGGCGATTTTGATGCCGACGGCCGCGAGGACGTGCTCGCGCTCCGCAGCGACGGGATCGTCGGCATTCGCCGCGGCGTGGGCGTCGCCGCGCCGGCCCTCGTGCTCTCCGAGCAGCTGATCGAGGTCCCGCTGACGACCAAGCACACCCGGGGCCGCCGCTCGCTTGCGCTCGCCGACCTCGACTGTCTCGGCAAGCCCGACCTCGTCGCCGTCTCGCCCGCGGACGACCACGTGGTGTACGCTCTGGCGGTGCCTGGTGATGTGTTCAGCCCCGCGCAAGTCCATGCGACCGGCGCCGGCACGGCCCCGCAGCAGCTCGCTGTCGGCGACGTCGACGGGGACGGCGACAACGACATCATCACCGGCAACAGCCACGGCTCGGCCTCGGTCCTGCGCAACGAATGCGCCGGCGCCTTCGCGCCCGCCGTCGAGTTCCCCCTCTTCACAAAACCGTTCGACACGCCCGGCATGCAGGTCGCCATCGGTCGCATGTGCATCGGCGAGACGACCTCGCATTGGCCGGCCATCGCCCTCGGCCACGCCGACCAGGTCTTCATCCTCTGCGGCAACAGCAAGGGCACCTTCGACGCGATCGACGAGGAGCCGTCGGCCGCGTTCGGCGTGCCCGTCGACTACATCATGGACAGCAACGAGAAAGGTACCGATGACGGCGCCACGGTGTTCCAGCTGCAGTACTGGGAGCCGACGCTCAGCCTGCACGTGCTGTGGTCGGGGCAACAAGAGGTCGTGCGCTTCGTCGCCTCGCCCCTGGCAGGATCCGTCGGCCCCGGGGTGCCGGTCGCAGATCTCGCAGGCCGGGACTTCATCATGGGCGAGGGCCACAAGTCCTTCGCGCTCCATCGCAGCCAGGCAGCGGCCGGTTTACAGTGGACACATATCGTACGACTCGTGCAAGGCAGTTCCTTGACCGACATCGGTTTTGCGAGGTGAAACATGCGGGTATATGCACCCCTCTCCATCGTGTTCGGTTGGTCCCTGGCCGCTTGTGGCGAAGACCCGGCCGAACCTGATCTGGAAGCCATCAGCCGCGACTATTGTACCATCGTTCAAGAGTGCAATCCTGCGGCTGCCTTTCCCAGCCAGGAGGAGTGTGAGGCCCACTCCTCGCAGGAATACGCCCTCGCGCGAAAAGACGATCCCCCGTGCTTCGAAGCGCTCATGAACTGGGAGGCTTGCGTGGGCGCGCTGGAAAATTGCGAAGAGTATGACCTCTATCTATACGCCATGGGCACGCAATGCCTGGAGGAACGCGATGAATTCTATAACTATTGCATGGTCATCTAGGATATTGACCGCAGCCTTCGTAATGTTCACCGCCTGCGCCGACCGAGCCCTCGAGGACGGCGCATCGGAGAGCTCGACCACCCTCGCCGCGGAGACGGCGGACCCCAGCGAGCATCCCGAGGCCGACACGATCGCGCGGCGCTGCGCGTGGATCGTCGACTGCCAGTTCGGCTGGGACGAGCGCGCCGAGTGCGAGCGCGACCACGCGGCGCGCCTCGCCGGCTATCGCGCGGACGACACCGCGTCGCTCGACTGCGTCCCCGCGACCCTCGATTTCTGGGCCTGCGGCAACGAGGCCACCGACTGCAGGGAGTTCTGGTTCAGCTGGGGGCTGCTCGAACACAACGAGCGGTGCGGCGACGCCAAGGAGCGGGTCTGCGAGGCCCGCTGCGGCGGCTGCGTCAGCGACACCTGACGCCGCTCATTGCTGGTACCAGTCGTCGAACGGTGCCAGCGCCCACAGCACCGTCTTCCACGTCGTGTACGTATCGACCGCCTGCGGCCCGCAGTCGCGGCCGAAGCCTGACGACTTCACCCCGCCGAACGGCACCTCGACCGGCGTCGGGTTGTAGTTGTTGATCCACACATAGCCCGACTGCAGCTCCTGCGTGCACCGCAGCGCCCGCTGCACGCTCCCCGTCCATGCCCCGGCCGCCAGCCCGAACTCGGTCGCGTTGGCCAGCGCGATCGCCTCGTCGTCCGTCGTGAACTTCGTGATGGTCACCACCGGCCCGAAGATCTCCTCCTGGAACACGCGGTGCTCCGGCTTCACCTCTGCCAGCACCGTCGGCAGGTACCAGTGCCCGCGCGCGAAGTGCTGCTCGGCCGGCGGCGGCCCGCCGCACAGCCGCTTCGCCCCCTCCGCCAGCCCGACCTCCACGTAGTCCGCGACCTTGCGCGCGTGCGCGGCCGAGATCAGCGCGCCCATCTGGCTGCGCTCGTCGAGCGGCGGCAGCACGCGGATCGCCCGCGCGCGCTCGACCAGGCGGGCCACGAAGCGCTCGTAGATCCCCGCCTGCACGAGCAGGCGGCTGCCCGCGTTGCAGTTCTCGCCCTGATTATAAAAGATGCCGAACGCCGCGCCGGCGCTGGCGCGCTCGAGGTCGGCGTCGTCGAACACGATGTTGGGTGATTTGCCGCCGAGCTCGAGCTGCGTCGGTCGCAGCAGATCGGCGCGCGCGTGCAGCACCTTGCGCCCGGTCACCACCCCGCCGGTGAACGCCAGCACGTCGACGTGGGGGTGGCTCGCCAGCGGCGCGCCGGCGTCGCTCCCGGTGCCGCAGACGACGTTGAACACCCCCGGCGGCACCCCAGCCGCCAGCGCCAGCTCGGCCGCCGCCAGCATCGTCAGGCTCGTCAGCTCGCTGGGCTTGAGCACCACGCTGCAGCCGCTGCACAGCGCCGGCGCGAACTTCCACGCGCCGACGTACAGCGGGAAGTTCCATGGCGTGATCTGCCCGACCACCCCGGCCGGCTCGCGGATCACCGTGGCGAAGCTGTTGCCCGGCACGCGCGTGGTCTGCCCGAACAGCTGCGACGCCAGGCCGGCGTAGTACTCGAGGATCTCCGCGGTGCCGACGATGTCGGCGCGGGCCTCGGCGATCGGCTTGCCGCTGTCGCGCGTCTCGAGCCACGCCAGCGCCTCGGCCTCGTCGCGGATCGCCCGCGCGAACGCCCACAGCACGCGCCCGCGGTGGGCCGGGTCGGCGCGCGACCAGGCGCCGGCGACGAAGCTGGCGCGCGCAGCCCGGACCGCGCGATCGATGTCCTCGGCGCCACCCGCGGGGATCGTGGCGAAGATCTCGCCGGTGGCCGGGTCCTCGACGGGCAACGTCGCGCCGCCCGTCGACGGCACCACGCGGCCGTCGATCACGTGGCCCTGAGGGTGGAGGAAGCGCGCGGCGCCGGCGGGGATCGTGGCAGTGCTCATGAGGACGGCGGCGAGTCTACCCGTGAAGGCGTCACCGCGGATACCGCCGAACGCCCGGCTCGGGCGACCGCCGCGGGCGCTGGTATCCTCGCCGCCATGGTCACCGAGACGCCCGTGTTCGCCGCCCTCCTGCTCCTGCTCGTCACGCTGCTGGCCGTGAACACCTCGCTCACGCGCATGCGCCTGCAGATCCGCCTCGGCGACGGCGGCGACGAACGCATGACTCGCGCCATTCGCGCGCACGCCAACGCGTTCGAGCATGTGCTGCCATTCGTCCTGCTGCTGTTCTTCTACGAGCAATCGGGCGCCTGCGCGACCGCCATTCGCTGGTTCGGCGGGCTGTTCCTGGCGGCGCGGCTCGGCCACGCGATCGGCATGCTGCGCGGCCCGTTCAACCTGCTGCGCTTCGGCGCCTCGCTCACCGCCGTGCTCGAGGTGTGGCTGGCGCTGTCGCTGCTGCGCAACCTCCTGTGACGGTCACTGCGGCAGCCGCAAGTCCAGGAACCCGTCGACCACCGCGCGCGAGAGCACGTTCGGCAATGCCGGCACGATCGCCGCGGCCGCCGCCGGCACCTCGTCCGGGTGAATCACCGCGACCTGCACCGCGCGCGCGGACTCGTCGAGCAGGAACAGGTAATAACGATCGTCCTGCGCCCGCCGCCACGCCGGGCCCTCGGCCGACGCCGGATCGTCGGCGTCGATCACCGCCCCGTGGTCCATCGCCGTCAGGCTGTTGACGTCGACCAGATCGGCGTCGCCCGGGAACTGCTCGATGCCGCACGACTCGATCCCGCAAGTCACCCCGCCGAGCGAGCCGACCTGATACGAGCGAATGCCGGTGCTGATGATGTCGCGGTTGCCCCACTGCGGCCCGGACGCCTCCGGAATCACCTCGAACACGTTGATCTGCCCGCAGCCATCGCCCAATTGGCCATTGTCGGTATTATTAAAACAATGACATGGGTGGTAGCCCGACCAGCCGTCGCGGTTCAGCTCCGACGGCGACACCCCGATCCACGGCGCGTCCTGCTCCCGCTCGTCCTCGCCGTCGGCGATGCAGCTGAGCGGCGACAGCCCGGGATCGTCGGCGTACGGCATCGACGCCAGCAGCACGACGAGCTTCGAGCCGGCCCAGCCGTGGTAATCGAGGTCCGACCCGGGGCAGTACGGCTCGCTGCCGGGGCCGCACGGGAACGGCTGCGCCTGCATCGCATAATAGGCGCAGTTGTTGCCGAGGTCGCCGAGCAGCTCCTTCGCCCCGTTCGGGCCCGACAGCTGGAGGTTGTACGGCTGGTCCGGGGTGCGGCGGTCCCACAGCGAGCGGATCGCCCACGGGCCGTCGCTCGGCCCGAGCGGCTGATACACCGCCAGCGCCTTGATGCGCAGCGGCCCCTCGAGCACCAGGTGGAGCTGCTCGTTGAACGGCGTCAGTCGGTCGGAGGTCACCTCGTGCCGCGTGCGGCAGCAGAACTCGGAGCCCCACCCGAAATCGATGGTCTCCGACTGCACGTCGCAGCGCGCATCGCCGGGCTCGGCCTCGATCCGGCGGCCCCAGTAGCCGGGCGCGCCGATGTTGGTAAACGTCAGCGTCCCGCCGCGCGTGGGCTCGCCGTCGTTGTCCGGCTCGACCGGCGGATGCGGCGGCGCGTGCGGCTCGTCGAGGTCGTCCCAGCCGCCCGTGTCGGGCTCGCCCGCCGACGTCGACCCGCCCGCCGATGTCGGCTCTCCTGCCGACGTCGGCTCGCCCGCCGAAGTCGGCTCGCCCGCCGAAGTCGGCTCTCCCGCCGACGTCGATCCGCCGGCCGAAGATGGCCCCCCGTTCGCGCCGCACGCGGTGATCACCGCCAGCAGCGACAGCGCGCGCTGCCAGTCCCTCACAGGTCCTCGATGATGGCGAACACGTGGTCGCCGCGGTCCTGGAACACCGGGCCGTTGACGATGAAGCGGCCGTTCGCGTCGTTGAGCGAGTGGACCTCGGGCCCCTCGCCGGTCGGGATCCACTCCTGATTGGGCTGCTGTTCATACGACAGCGTGCCGAGCAGCTCCGTCTTGTCCTCCTGGCCCAAATAGCGGTACAGCGTGATCTTGTAGAGTTGCTCGCTCGTCGGGATGTCGCCCATCGCCGTCCTCGCCGCGCGCAGCTCCGGCCATGTGAAGCCCTCCGCGTGGGCGAAGTTGTAGCCCGCGCGATCGCAGCCGCCCGAGTACGGCTTGTGGAAGTTGCCCGGCGAGTTGAGGCCCGGCGCCCCGTCGTCCTCCCAGATCGCCACCTCCTCCATCGGCCGGCCCTTGTGGCCCCAATACTTGTGCCCCGGCGCCCCGGCCGACGCGTAGCCCGGCAGGAACGTCTCCGACGGGTAGTAGGATTCGTTGCCCGGGAACTGCGTGCGCGTGGTCGGCACCGGCGCGCTCGCCCGGTTGATCGTCACGCACGCGTGATAGTCGTCCCAGCCGTCGTCGTGATTGGCGACGGTGGCCCGCTCCGGCTTCGGCACGTAGACCTTGCCCTCGGGATCGACGTAGAGGCCGAAGTTGAGCTGCCAGTTCGCCCCGTGGCGCGGCCACTCGAACCCGTGCGAGTCGGGCGCCTCCGGGTTCAGGAAGAACATCGTGTAGCCGTCGCCCTCGGGGTGCACCACCCACGTGGGCCGAAAGCCGGTGAAGTTGATCGGGTCGTCGGGCAGCGGGTCCTGGTTGTACGTCGAATAGCCGTACTCGTAGCCCGCGTTGACGTGATAGACGAACGGCCGCATCCCGCCGTTTTCGGCGACGAGCTCCGCCGGATCGTCATTTTCGCCGATCGCCCAGCCCTTGTTCTTGGCCCCCGGCATCCAGGCGACGTCGTCGGTGACGCCCGCGATCCACGGCACCTCGAAGTCGCTGTCGACGATGTAGTGGGTCTCGGTCTCCTCGATCGGGAATTCCTTGCCGCACTGGACCGCCGACAGCGTGTAGCTCCACGGCATCGCCGTGATGATCGGATACGGCTGGCCCTCGAACGTCGTGTCGGCGAGTGGGATCACCCGATAGATGTCCGAGAACGGCGTCGTATTGTCGACGCCGTCGACGCTGCAGCCCGCGGGCGGTGGTTGCCCCGTCCCCCCGGAGCCGTCGGTCCCGTCGGAGCCGTCGGTCCCATCGGTCGGGTCGGTCCCGTCGGAGCCGGGGTTGCCCCCGGTCGCATCGGTCGCCTCGGTCCCGCCGGTCGCCTCGGTCCCGCCGGCGCCGTCGGTCTCGTCGCTCGGATTCGTCGCCGAGCATGCGACCATCATCAGCGACACCCACAGGATCCTGCCCTCGACCGCGTTCCGCATGCATGCAGCGTATCGGACCGCGCAGACCGGCGGAAGCACGAAAAGCGAGCGCGGGAGGTGTGATACGCACCCTCGGCAAAGAGGTCTATCGCCACCCATGGCGGCAAATCGTGGGCTGCGGCCTCCAGACGTCTGCGCGAGCGGTCGGTCCTTACCCCTGCGGCTGCTCGGCCATCGCCCGAGCGCGATACTCGGTGATTCCATGCACCGCGGAGCCGCGACCTCGCGCGGGCGCACCATTGGGGGCACCGCGCTCGCCTGCACGATCCTCAGCGCCTTCGCTGCGGCTTCGTGGGGAACAGCGCCGCTACCCGCTCGCGCAACCACTTGTGAGCCACGTCGTCCTGGCGCGACGCCGCGTAGAGCAGCCCGAAGCGGACCTCCGGCAGCTCGAGCGGCGGCGCGAACGTCACCAGCGGCGCGTGGCGGACGTACTCTGTCACCAGGCTGCGCGGGGCCGTCACCAGCAGATCGGTGCGGGCCGCGATCGCCAGCGCCGTCTGGAAGCACGGCGTGCGCAGCACCACCCGGCGCGCGCGGCCGAGGCTCGCCAGGTGATTGTCGACCACCCCGCCCGGCAGCGCGCGCGGGGCCACCAGCACGTGGCGGGCCGCCAGATAGCGCTCGAGCGTCAGCCGCCCCGGCGCGTGCTCGGCCGCGATCGCCACCACGAACGGGTCGCGCAGCAGCGGCCGCAGCATCAGCCCGCCGCGCTCCGAGAACGAGGCCCCGAGCGCCAGGTCGGCCTCGCCGCGCTGGACCACGTCCTCGACCGCGTCGCCCACGATCTGCGTCACCACGTCGATGCCCGGCGCCTCGCACGCCAGCGCCGTCAGCAGCCGCGGCAACACCACCAGCTCCGCGTAGTCGGCCGCGATGATGCGAAAGCTGGCCTTCAGCGTCGCCGGGGCGAACCCCTCGCCGGCCTGGAACACCCGGCCCACGGCCGCCAGCGCCTCCGCCAGCGGCCCGCGCAGCGCCAGCACCCGCTCGGTCGGCGCCAGCTTGCGACCGACGCGCACGAACAGCGGATCGCCGAGCGCCGCCCGCAGCCGCCGCAGCGCGTGGCTGATCGCGCTCTGCGTCAGCCCGAGCTCTCGGGCCGCGCGGACGGTGCTGTGCGTGCGCAGCAGGACGTCGAGCACGCGCAGGTGGCCCAGATCGATCCCCGACGTATGAACCAGATTCATGGCTGACATGACGACGATGAGCTTCATGATGCCATGCTCCGGGCGCACAGTCGTGGCCATGACGACCACCAAGCTGCTCGCGCCCGCCCTGCTGACCGCCGCCTTCGCCCTCGCCTGCGCCCATGGCTGCGACGGCGACGACACCGAGAACCCCGAGGCCGCCCCCGACATCGCCGGCACGTGGGTCGGCGACTGCCTGCCGAGCCCCCAGGCCGACGGCTCGACCCAGTACCTGCGGCTCGAATTCGCCATCACGGGCGACGCCTGGAAGCTCGACTACGTCACCCACGCCGACGACGCCTGCGCCACCAAGCTGGCGACCGTGCACATCGAGGGCCCCTACGCGCTGCAGCAGCCCTCGAGCGCGGTGGAGGGCGCATGGGAGGCCCGGTTCGGCTTCACCACCAAGACGATCCGCCCCGAGGTCGACGGCCTGCGCGACTACCTCAATTCACTCGAAGGCTGCGGCGCCTCCGAGTTCGCCACCGGCGTCGCCCAGGACGTCCTGACGACCGGCTGCGCGGGCTTCGGCCAGTACCCGGGCGCCGACTGCCCGGCCGACTTCGACCTCGTGAAGCGCGACGGCGACGACCTGTTCTTCGGCGCCCGCCCGGCCGACAACGACATGTGCACCGCCGGCAAGCGCCCGACCGCGCTGAGCCCCGTCGCCAACCACCGCCGCTGAGCGCCGAGCGACCCTCCCATCGGCCGGCGCGCCGGTTCGCGGGTCACCCCACGCGGCGCGCGTCCTCGACCTGCGAGTTCACCTCGCGCAGCGTCGGGGAGACGAATGGCGGCTCGCCCGAGGTTAGAATGAGTCGTGCGCCACGAGATACTCGCGGGCTGCTTCACCTCGGCCGTCACACTCGGGCGATGAAGCCCGCGCTGCGCTCGATCGACCGTCCCGCCTGAATCTCGGCGCGGCCCGATCAGGGCTCGAGGCAGACGGTGGTGTAGCCGGAGCCGCCGAGGTAACCCCAGCCGGACGGGCAGATCAGGGCCTCGTCGGCGACGGACTCGGGCCAGGTCTGGCTGTTGGTGTTGCGGGTGAGGTTGATGATCGCGCCAGGGTTGGCCTCCGCGCAGGCGGTGGCCCAGCCGGAGCCGCCGAGGTAATCCCAGCCGGCGGCGCACATCTCGGCCTCGTCGTCGACGGTCTCGGGCCATGTCTGGCCGTCTTCGCTGCGGGTGAGGTAGGCGAGGGCGAGGCCATCGCTGCCGGCGCACACCGTGCTGTCGCCGGAGCCGCCGAGGTATTCCCAGCCGGGCGGGCACATGTCGGCCTCGTCGGTGACGGTCGCGGGCCAGCTCTGGCCGTCGACGTTGCGGGTGAGGCTGACGATCGAGCGCGCCTCGGCGGTGCTGCAGGCGGTGGCCCAGCCGGAGCCGCCGAGGTAATCCCAGCCGGGCGGGCACATGTCGGCCTCGTCGGCGACGGTCTCGGGCCAGGTCTGGCCGTCGACGTTGCGGGTGATATAGATGGTCGTGAGCCGCTGGTCGCTCATGCACATGGTGGCGAAGCTGTTCCCGCCGAGGTAGGTCCAGCCGGCCTCGCACATGTCGGCCTCGTCGGTGAGGATCTCGGGCCAGGTCTGGCCGTCGACGTTGCGGGTGAGGTTGATGATCGTGCCGGGGGCGTCGAGCAGGCACACAGTGGCGAAGCTCGAGCCGCCGAGGTAGGTCCAGCCGGCCTCGCACATGTCGGCCTCGTCGGTGAGGACTTCGGGCCAGGTCTTGCCGTCGACGTTGCGGGTGAGATAGGCGACCAGCGACGCGGCCGCGGGCGGCTCGCCGGTCTCGCCGGTCGGATCACCGGTGCCGGGCTCGGTCGCGGTGCCGGGCTCGGTCGCGGTGCCGGGCTCGGTCGCGGTGCCGGGCTCGGTCGCGGCGCTGGTCGTCGGTCCACCGTCGCTGTCCGTACCCGTCGAACCTTGCGTGGGGTCGTCGTCGGTGGTGCCGCCGGGCGTGGTCGAGGGGCCGGGCGTGCCGGTGGCGGTGGGGTTGGTGGTGGTGGCCCCAGTGAGGTCGGGGCCGTCGTCGCCGCAGGCGGAGCCGAAGATGAGCACGAGGGCGAAGGTGTGTCGGGGGGCCATGGGCCCGTCTACAGCGATCGGTCGGGCCGCGCAAGCCGAGTCACCCGCGGTCGCAGCGGGCGAGCGCGGTCGGGTCCCACACGAGACGAGCCCCGGCTTACCCGATATGTCAGGGTCACCCCCTGCGATCTGCAATGGCGCGCCCGCGCGATCCTCAGGCTCGTGGCATTGGCAGCGCGCCTGCCCGGGCCCGCGCCGCCAGGCCTGCGACTCGATCGTGCAACCACGTCACCCAGGTCTCGCTCTCGGGCTTCATGAGCGCGCTGCGGAGGATCCGTGCGCCCGCCGCGTCGTCGATCACCGCCGGGTGCCTCTGTCGCATCGCCTCGTTCGTGATCCTCAACGTCGAGAGGAACACCGGATCGGCCTCGCGCATCCCGGCGTGCAACACGGCCGCGCTGGCCGCGTCGATCGCCGTCATCGCCGGCCGCTCCAGCGTCGGAAAGCAATTGACGATGTCCAGCGCCGGCGGCTGGTAAAGGGTCAGCGCCTCGCTGGCCTCGATGCGGCGCGCCCACGCGCGGGCGGCCCGGAGGTTGGCGGCCAGCACGGCGCCGAGGCCCTCCGCGGACAATGGCAGCAGCCGCTGCGTCAACCACAGCGCAGCCGCGGCGGCCCCGGCCCGCGAGCACTCGAGGCTGATCTCGCCGAGGTGGAGGTCGCCGGACGTGAAGTAGGTGTACGGGGAGTCGTGGCGGTAGAAGCGGCCGACCGCGGGATCGCGGAACAACACCGCCCCGCAGCCGTAGGGCTGCAGACCGTGCTTGTGCGGATCGATCGCCACCGAGTCGCACTCGGCGATCGCGCGCCACGGCGCCGGGTCGAGGCCGTCGGGATCGACGCCGGCGAGCAAGGCATAGAACCCGCCGTAGGCGGCGTCGACGTGGACCCTGACCCCGTGCGCGCGCGCCAGCGGGACGATCGCGTCGAGCGGATCGATCGCGCCGAGCGAGGTCGTGCCGAGCGTCGCTACCACCGTGCCGATCTCGCCGCCGGCGAGCAGCTCGGCGAGCGCATCGAGATCCATCCGGCCGCGCGCGTCGGCCGGCACGGAGCGCGTGGTCACGCCCAGCAGATGCCCCATGCGAGCGTGCGTGTAGTGACTCTCCGCGCCGACGGCGATCGCCCGGCCCGGCTGGCTCTCGCGCGCGACGAACAGCGCCTCGAGGTTGGCGATCGTCCCGCTCGACGTCAAATGACCCAGGTGCTCCGCGAACCCGAACATCCGCGCCAGCGCGTCGACGGCCTCTCGCTCCATCGCCGCGGTCGGCGGCCCGCCGTCGAGGGCGTGGTTGTTGGGGTTGATCAGCATGGTCGCGAGGTACCCGACCACCGCGACCGGGTGCGGCGGTTTGATCATCTGCCCCGCGTAGCGCGGATGGAAGAACGGGTAGTTGCCGGTGAGCCGCTCGCTCAGCTCGGCCAGGCCACGCGCGAGCGCGTTTGGATCGACCGCGAGCGACGGGTGAGCCGCATAGGCGCCCCAATTCGCCTGCCACTCGGCGACTGCATCGACGGCGCGCACCGCCCATTCGCGGATCTTCATGATGGTCGTTCCTCTCGGCTGCCGCGCGTGACGGCGGCGGACGATACCGCCGGCGAGGACACCCGGTCGAGGCCGGCGCGCGTCGTCCTGGCCGCAGCGCTCGTCGGCGCCGCGGACGCCGGACGCGCCCGCACGACGGCCAGCCACCGCTTCGATCTCGGCCCCGGGGAACCACGTCGAGCAGCGCAAGGCGCGGCGGCATCGACGCCCCCGCGACGCACGAGCACGGGCCCCTCGGCCCATCTGTCCCGAAGGACAGCCGTCACCCACCGTCGCGCGGTCCTCCGGCGCGCTCGCGGCGAGCCCAGTCACGCCGGCGCCGAGACCCGGCGCGATGAAGATCGCAAGTGCGCGCGCGAACGTCTGCGCCCCGGCAGGCGGGCGCTCCGCGAGCCGTGCGAGCACGGGTCGGCGTCGAGGCGACACGCCGGCACGTGTCGGCGTGCTGGCGGGGAACACTCACCGGACACCGCGCGCCTCGCCTCTCGGCGGACGCTCCGCGTCGAGCGACGCGATCCCTCCAGGCGCCCCACCGCCTGCGCCTCGCGGACGCCGACCCTCTGGCGGGCGCGACACCTCTGTCTCTCGCATCGACTCGAGCTCCCCTGCGTGCATGCGACGACACCCCATCGCAATCGTGGCAGGTCACCTCGGATGGACTTGCGTCGGCGCCTGCGCCGGCGCACCGTCCGACGCGCCCTCCGACACTTCCACCTACGCCTCGTCCGACACCTCGGCGCACGCTCCCGACGCCTCGGCCCAGTCGTCGTCCGGGGCCGCTCTCGACGCCCCGACGTACTACCGCGACGTAGCGCCGCTGCTCGCGAGTCGATGCACCGAATGTCATCGCTCGGGGGGCATCGCGCCGTTCGCCCTCGGCACCTACGACGAGGCCGCGCCCTTCGCCGCGCTGGTCGCCAGGACCGCCGTCGAGCGGACGATGCCGCCCTTCAACCTCGACAACAGCGGCGCCTGCAACACCTACGTCGGCGCGCCCTGGCTCGCCGAGAGCGACATCGCCACCCTCACCGCCTGGGCGCAGGCCGGCGCTCCCGCGGGCGAGCCCACCGGCGAGACCCTCGAGAGCCCGTCCGTCTGGCGGCTCGATCGCGTCGACCTCACCCTCGAGATGCCGACCCCCTACGCCCCGACCGAGCCGATCGTCGACGACTACCGCTGCTTCATCCTCGAGCCCGGCCTCGCCGAGGACGCGTTCGTCACCGCCTTCGAGGTGCGCCTCGGCCGGCCCGACGTGGTCCATCACCTGACCCTCTACGCCCTCGACACGGCGAAGGACGAGCAGGAGGCCGCGGCCCTCGACGCCGCCCAGGACGGCCCGGGCTACACCTGCTTCGGCGACACTCTGGTGCCGTCGCGCTGGCTGGTCGGCAGCGGCCCGAGCGACAAGGGCGGCGATCTTCCGGCAGGCACGGGGCTGCGCATCGGCGCCGGGCGCAAGGCCGTGCTGCAGATGCACTACAACTGGCAGAACGGCGCCGCGCCCGATCGCACCGCCGTCGACCTCAAGCTCGAGCCGATGGTCGAGCGCGAGGCCTTCATCGGCCAGATCGCCGACAAGGAGCTCGAGCTCCCGCCCGGCCTGCCCGCGGTGAGCGAGTCCGAAGCGCTGCTCATGGACGGCGACTACACGCTGTGGGGCGTATGGCCGCACATGCACAACCTCGGCGAGGCGCTGCGCGTGACCGCGAGCCGCCCGGGCAGCGAATCGTGCCTGGCCCAGGTGAATCGCTATCAGTTCCACTGGCAGCGGTTCGCCTTCTACGACCGACCGGTGCGCGTCTTCGGCGGTGACACCCTGCGGATCACCTGCACCTACGACACCACGAGCCGCGACACCACGACGCAGTGGGGCTTCGGGACGGACGACGAGATGTGCATCGGCTTCTTCTACATCACGCCGGGCGGCGAGACGGACCGCGCGGATGGACCCCTCGCGGCCGGCGTCAGCCGCTCGCCAGGAGCCCCTGGATCTGCTCCTTCAAGCCAGCGTCCGCGGTTCGAGCGATGAGCGACTCGAGCGCCTCCCTCCGGGCCGCGGCGACGAGGTGCCGATCGACGAACAACGCGAGCTGCATCTCGTTGGGTCGCCCATGTCTGCGGTCGGTTGCCGCGCGCTAGCGCCTCGATCGGGCTCGCCTTTTCGGCCGGGTCGCGCGACGCCTTCGAGACATGTCATGAGGGTCAGGCCCGCGCTCGGCCACCAGCGCGGCAGCGCCCCGGTCGAGAGGTCGACCTCGAAGCTCGCCGTCGGCAAGCCGAGCACCGCCCGACCCGGGGCCCGCGAACGCCAGGCCCGCAGGCTCCACCAGCGCGTCCCACGTCTGCGGCACCGGCCACACCGGGACCTCGGTCGGCCCGCGGCCCGCCTGCGGCAGCTCGCGCGCCAGCGTCGGCGCCGGCGGCTCGCTCGCCCCCCACGCGGCCAGCACCGCCTGCAGCGCCTGCTGGACCACCGACCGGTGGTACGCGCCGACGATCGGCGGCGCCCCCAGCTCGAGCAGCCGCCGCAAGCGGACCGTCGCGTCGATCAGCGCCACCAGGCTGCCGCCGCCCGGCCCGACCACCCGCGCCCGCGCGGGCTCGTCGGCGGCCGTCAGGCGATCCTGCGCGCGCAAGATCGCCGCGGCATCGGCGGTGAAGAAGCCCGCGAGCGGATCGTCGCGCACGGCTTTTTCTATCTCGAGCGCGCCGCCTTTCGTCCCCTGCGCTGCGAGCCCCGATCTTCGCGGCACGGGGTCGCGCAGACGAGCGGGCCGGGGGCCCCGGGCGAACGTCGCCGCGGCGTCGCGGGCCGACGGCTCGCCGGGCTCAGTGACGCGCGGCGATCGCCACGCGGTTGAGCGCGTTCATCAGCGCGATCGCCATGGTCAATTCGGAGATCTCCCGCTCGCTGAAGTGCTCCGCGAGCGCGGCGTAACTCGCGTCGGGCGCGTGGGTGCGAGCGATGTCCGTCACCGCCTCGACCCACTCGAGGGCGGCGCGCTCGCGCGGCGTATAAGCGGTACTCACCCGCCAGCCGGCCAGGGCGTCGATGCGCCGGGTCGTCTCGCCGCCGTCGCGCAGCGACTTCGCGTGCATCTCGAGGCAATACGCGCAGCCGTGGATCTGCGACACGCGCAGGTACACGAGGTCGATGAGCGGCCGGCCGAGTGGACCGCGGAGCAGCGCGGCGTGGGACGCGTAGAAGCCCTGGATCACCTCGGGCGAGAGGGCGGCGTAATCGTAGCGGGGCATCGTCATTCCTCCGGTAGTTGCAGATCCAGCCAGGCGCGCGCGCGTCGTTCCGCGGCCTGCACCGCCTCCGGACCGCGCACGAGGCTCTCGAGGATGTGAAAACGGACGTCGCAGATCCCCACCACCGACAGCACGTGTTGCAGGTAGGGCGTGACGAAGTCGGGCTGGCGGGGCCCATCGCCGGACACGGCGCCGCCGGCACTCACGACCACGTAGGTCGGTCGGTCCGCCAGCAGACCCTCCTTGCCGCGGGGCGTCAGCGCGAAGCTGCGTCGCGCCCGCACGACATGGTCGATCCACGCCTTCAGCGTCGACGGCACCGTGAAGTTGTGCATCGGCGTGGCGATCACCAGGCGGTCGGTGGCCTCGAGCTCGGCGATCATCGCCTCCGAGCGCGTCAGCGCCTGGCGGTCCGCGGCGGTGTGGTGCGCCTCCGGCGTCGCCATCGCCGCGGCGTAGGCGGCGTCGATGTGTGGCGGCGGCTCGACGCCGACGCGCCGCACGATCAGGTCCGCGTCGAGCGAGCGCCGCAGCAGGCGCTCGACCACCATGCGGCCCACCTGCTCGCTGTGAGACGCCGCGCCGCGCGGGCTGGCGTAGATGGCGAGGATCGAGGGCATGTCAGTCCAGGCTCCGGCCGAAATGCATACCGACCGCCAGCAGGCCCTGGCGGAAGTAGAAGCGCTGCGCCAGCGCATTGGCCATCCCGGTGTCGAGCACCAGGCGGGCGCAGCCGAGCCGGCGCGCCTCCGCGGCGACCGCGGTGAGCAGCCGCTCGCCGAGCTGCTCGCGGCGGGCATCCTCTCGCACCACCAGGTCGTCGACGTACACGAAGCGGCCGTAGATCAGGTTCTCCTGCTCGCGGTAGCCGGCGAGCCCGAGCGGCTCCCCGCCGCGCCAGGCGGCCAGGAGGCGGTAGCCCTGCGCATGCTGGCGACGGACCCGCGTCCGCAGCTCCTCGGCGTCCCGGAGGTCCGGCCGCAGGCTCGCCATCGTCGCATAGCAGGCGCGGAGCTCGTCGTCGTGCTCCGCGTGGCGCAGCAAAATCTCGTCGGTTGCGATCGTCACCCCGCGAGTATGTGAGGACCATGTCCTGGCCAGAAGGTCCAAGATCTGCAAAAATCACTGGGACATGTCCGCCACGGCGTTTCCGCTGACGCTCGACCCCTCGGAGGACACCCCCTATTACCGACAGATCTACGCGCGCGTCCGCGACGCGGTCGCCGCCGGCCGGCTGCGACCCGGCGATCGGGTGCCCTCGATCCGCGGCCTCGCGAGCGACCTGGGGCTCGCGCGGGGCACCGTCGAGGCCGCCTATGACCTGCTGATCGGCGAGGGCTATCTGCTGCCGCAGGGCCAGGCGGGCACCCGGGTGGCCGCGATCGGCCCGCACGCGGCCCGGCTCGGCCGCCCCCGCCCGGCCGGTCCGGCCGCCGCGCTGCCGGACCGGCGATCGGTGCGTCCCTTCCAGCTCGGCCTGCCGGCGCTCGACGCCTTCCCGCACGCGCTGTGGTCGCGCCTGACGGGCAGGCGGCTGCGCGACGCGACCCGGCTCGACGACGGCTACCCCGCGCCCGCCGGAGACCCGCGGCTCCGCGAGGCCATCGCGGCCCACCTGGCGCTCTCCCGCGGCCTCCGCTGCGCCCCGGCGCAGGTGTTCGTCACGGCGGGCTACCGCCACACCCTCGATCTGGTGGCGCGCACCCTGCTGCGCCTGGACGACGCCGTGTGGGTCGAAGATCCCGGGTACCCGCCGACGCGCCTGCTCGTCGAGGCTCACGGCGCGCGCGCGGTGCCGGTGCCGGTCGACGCAGAGGGCCTGCGCGTCGCGGAGGGCCGCCGCTGCGCCGCGCGGGCCAGGCTCGCGGTCGTCACCCCGTCGCATCAAGCCCCGCTGGGGGTCGCCCTCGCCTTGCCGCGCCGCCTGGAGCTGCTCGCCTGGGCCGCCGGGGCCGGGGCCCGGGTGCTCGAGGATGACTACGACGGCGAATACCGCTACGAGGGCCGGCCGCTGCCGGCCCTCGCCAGCCTCGACCGCGAGGGCGTGGTCTACTACGCCGGCACTTTCAGCAAGGTGCTGCTGCCCGCGCTGCGCCTCGCCTACGTCGTCGTCCCCGAGCGGGACGTGCCCCGCTTCGAGGCGACCTGCGCCGCCTTCCACGGCGGGTGCCCGCAGTTGGTCCAGGCGGTCGTCGCGGACTTCATGCGCGAGGGTCACTTCGCCCGCCACGTGAAGAAGATGCGCGGCCTCTACGCGCGGCGCCGGGCGGCGGTGGTCGATGCCCTGCGCGCGGTGTTCGGCGCGCGCCTCCGCGTCGAGCTGCAAGCGGGCGGCATGCACCTGCTCGTGCGCCTGCCGGGCCGCGCCGACGACCGCGAGCTCGCCCGCGCCGCCGACCGAGCAGGCCTGGCGCTGCAAGCCATGAGCGACTGGCAGCACGAACAGCCAGTCGAGCCGGGGCTGCTGCTCGGCTTCACCAACGTCGCCAGCCCAGCCGCGGCGCGCACCCTCGCTGAGGAGCTGCGGGCAGCCTGGCGCCCGGCGCCGCCGCGCCGTCGCGCGGGATGAGCGGCGCTGGAGCGTCTCCACCACCGGGCAAGCCTGCTCGACAGGCGCGGGTCGGAGCGCGAACCAGACCGGGAACGCGAGCAAGCGAGGGCGACCGCCAGGGACTGGCCGCGGGCGCCGAGCGCGAGGGCGGTCGCCGGGGCGTCGGCGTCCCGGCGGTGCCGGTTTGTACCCCCGTGGACGAACGCAGTAGAGTCCCGCACGTGACCAGGCTCCTGAGCGCGCTCATCCTCGTCGTGGCTTGCAGCGGCGGTCCATCGCGGCCGCTCGCCGAGGAGATCCTCGGCGAGTGGGAGGTGCTGTGCCGCACTGACAAGGAGTCGACGGCGACCTGCCTCGGCAAGGAGAACCGCGGCATGTACAAGACCTTTCTCCCGGCCGGCAAACTGGTGAGCGGCGCGCGCACGGGGATCTCGATGGACGGCACGTGGACGCTGACCGGCGACGAGCTCGTGCTGGCCTTCGAGGGCGGCGGGATGCGCATCCAGGAGAGCTACCGGGCGCGGATCGAGGACGGCAGGCTGGTGCTGTGGTTCCCGACGCGGGAGTTCGGGTCCGTGCTCGGTCGAGTCGGGGCGGCGTTCGAGCCCGGCGCGAGCAAACAATCCGCCGGCGGGCCGACGTCGCACGCGATCGGCGGGGTGGCCTACACGCTCGCCCTCCCCCCCGACTACCGGCTCGCGCGTGACGACAACAACCGCCAGGAGTGGTCGCCGTCGGCGAACACCGGGTTCATCGTCAAGCTCTCGATCTCGGCGCGCTCGCAGACGCAGGTCGACGGCAAGTGGGTGACGCCACCCTGCAATGATTACGATGATGGGGGAGTCTCGGGGTCGGGCAACGTGATCGACGGGGTCGAGCGCGACACCTCGATCGGCACCACGGTGTGCCTCGACGGCCGTGACCAGGCGCTCATGTGCTCGGCCGAGCACACGCGCGGGTACCTCGAGAAGGCCGAGCTGGACGCCGCGCTCGCGCTCTGCAGATCGCTCGTGGTCGAGGGCGGACTCGACGCCCGTCGCGCGCCCAGGTGAGCGGACAGCTGCACGCGGGAGTCCGGTCGATGCGCTCCGCGCGGGCGCGCTCGCGGGCCCGGCCGTCGGGGAGCGCCTGGACGGCGTCATGGGCGAAGGGCGGCCGCAACAAGCTGCTCCTCGCCCTGCACGACCAGAGCGAACACGGGCTCGTCGTTGCTCCGAGATTGGTCGGATCGTGCAATCCGTCGGAACGATTCGTTCCGCGGCTGGCGACCACGAGCTGCATCGAGCGACTCTGTCGCGTCGGCGGCGATCCGATCGGTGATCTCGGGTCGAATTGTGCTGTTTGGGCCGCGTGCTCAGTCGTCGCCCCATACGATTTTCATGCGCTCGAGGTCCAGGTGGGCGTCGTCGCCGGCGAAGTTTCCGCCGACGTCTCGCTCGTCGATGTGCAGGTAGCGCGGGCGCACGCGTGTCTCGTATGAATTCGTCGTGCCGCCGAAGTGGTTGCGAGCCAAGGCCGCGAGCTGCTCTCGGGCCAGCTCTTTGTAGCCGCGGCTGTTGGTCGGTTTGCCGACGTTGGGGTCCTCGAAGCGTGCGCGCAGCTCGATGAATCGGTGGTCCTTGCCCGCGGGTCCGCGCGCCCCGGGTACGGGCAGAGTTCGACCGGAATCGTATTTTCGACGCACTTCCAGAGGCCGTCGACACAGCCCGGATTCAGGACACCGTTGGCGCAGAAACCCGGCTCGTCGTCGACCTCGATGCACGCAGCACATCGAAGCGGCACCTCGGGGCCGGGGTGCGCATCGGCCTCGCAGTGGAGGGGTGACGTGGTCTCGCTGGGGCTGCCGCTGCCGGTCGGACTCTCAGTGGTCGTTCCGTTCCCGGTCGTGCTCGTTCCGGCGCCCGACGAGTCGGTCTCGGTCGTGCTCGGCCTGGCGCCCGACGAGTCGGTCTCGGTCGTGCTCGTGCCGCCGGACGGGCCCGCGCAGGCGACGAGAAGGATCAGAATGAGCGGTCGCAGATTCCCCACGGCTCAATCTACGCCTTGCGGCGTCCCGCGACAGCTCGATGCAGCCCACTGGCCGCGCGCGGAGACTCCGCTCGCGTCAGGACTCTGCCCGGGTGAAATCCATGATCCAGTTGGTCTCCCAGGTCATGCCGCCGTCGTAGGAGAAGGCCTGGGTCCAGCGTGCGCTGTGCGGCGTGATGTCGGACCAGATGAAGCGGGCGAGGATCGGCTGGTCGCCATCCATGTCGGGGCCCACGAACACGCCGACGCCCCCGTCGAAGCCGCCGCGCACGGGCGGCTGGAGCTGGCCGTCGAGGCTGTTGAGCCACCAGATCGACCACTGGCCCGTCTGCAGATCCAGCGCCCGCAGGGCCATGCCGGTCCAGCCGCGCGCGGGACAAACGACTTCCTCGACGTTGGCGGCGCCGCCCAGACGCGGTTCGCAGGTCGAGGCGGAGGGGAAGGCGTCCCAGTCCGCGGCGCCGGCGTTGCGGGTCTTCAGCCGCCGGTTGGCGATGGTCCAGCGACCGTGGATGAAGTGGAAGGCGTGGGCGGCCGGCGAGGCAGAGGGAGCGAGGGCGGCGGTGGTCATGACAGGTTCCTCCATGGGCTTGGTGCCCGTTCAGGAGGCATAAGCCCCATAACCTGTCATCCCGTGTCAGGATTTATCGGCTAGCCTCGAACAATGCGCGCCAGCCGGCTGCTTTCCATCCTGCTCCTGCTCCAGACCCGGGGGCGGATGACGGCCGAGGCGCTGGCCGCCGAGTTCGAGGTGTCGGTGCGCACGATCTATCGCGACATCGACCAACTCAGCGCCGCCGGGGTGCCGGTCCATGCGGATCGCGGGCGGGCTGGGGGGTTCCAGCTGCTGGACGGCTATCGCACGCGGCTGACCGGCCTGACGGACGGCGAGGCCGAGACGCTGTTTCTGGGCGGGCTGGCCGGGCCGGCGGCGCAGATGGGCTTCGCCGAATCGCTGACGACCATGCAGCTGAAGCTGCTGGCCGCCTTGCCGCCCGAGCGCCAGGCGGCGGCGGAGCGGCTGGCAGGACGGTTCCACCTCGATCCCGTCGGCTGGTATCAGCATACCGATGGCGCCGAACGCCTGCCCGCCATCGCCCAGGCCATCTGGAACGAGCGCCGGATCGCCGTCGCTTATGAGAGCTGGAAGGGGCCGGTCGAGCGCGAGCTCGAGCCGCTGGGCCTGATCCTGAAGGGCGGCGCGTGGTATCTGGCGGCCCGGCCGCGCGCGGCCAATGGCGTACGCACCTATCGAGTGGCGAACATCCGCGAACTGGCGGTCCATGACGAGCGGTTCGAGCGGCCGGCCGATTTCGATCTGGCCGCCTGGTGGGCCGAGACGTCGCAGCGGTTCGAGCGCGACCTGTTCACCGGGGAAGCGCGGCTGCGCCTGACCCACGAGGGGTTGAAGCGGCTGTCCAGCCTCGGCGCGGAGCAGGCTCGTATCGCCTCCGGCGTGGCCTGCGTCGCCGACGGCCATGCCGAGGTCACCGTGCCGATCGAGTCGATCGCTCACGCAGCCCGCGACCTGCTGCGCCTCGGCGCCGAGGCCGAGGTCCTGGACCCGCCGGAACTCCGTCGCGCCCTGGCCGACACTGCCGCACGCATGGCGACGCTGTATCGCGCCTGACGATCGGGCGGGTCTGAGCAACTCCATGACCCGAGCGAGTGCGACGCCGCGTCGGCCGATCGCCCGGGAAAAACAGGAGCGCGGCGGGCGCGAGGGCGAGCGGCACGAGGCCGAAAAATTCTTCGACGGGAATCGGCGCTGCTGGAGATGCGACCGTCATGCACACGCGCCCTCCATCACGTCTTTCGTCCTCGCCCCCGAAATTGCGGCGTGGGACGACGTGGACGACGACGACACCGCCTCCGGCACCACGGCCGCGGCCTCGCCAGTGACGACGAGCCCGACCGGTCCGAACGGCGACACCGACGACCCGCCCGTCGCTGGCAAGCAGCGACGACGGCGATCTCCACGAATCCCGCGACGAGCGATAGCCCCTCCTATCGACGACGGCGACACGACCCACCTGGCAACCGGCGACGACGACGCTGACGGTGATACGACCGGCAGCGACGGGTCGCCCTGATTCGGAGTTCATTCCAATGCGATCCCTTCGCGCCCTCTATTGCTTCGCCATCCTTTTACCCGCGTGCCCTGGTCCGACCTCGGCCACCTCGGCCAGCGCTTCCGGCGACGGCTCGACCACCGATGCGACCGGCGATCCGACCGCCGGTTCGACCAGCGATGACCCCACCGGCGGGGATACCGAGCAGTCCGTCGATCCGGTCGACCTCGCCTGCGACCTCATGCGCGAGGCGTGCGAGCGGCAGGTCGCGTGCGGACACGCGATCGTCAACAACAACCCCGGCAGCGTCGATGACTGCCTCGCGGAGCAGCGGTGCGAGACTGTCGGCGAGCTGCTCGACTTGCCGAACATCGAGCTCGACCCCGACGCCGTGGAGGCGTGCATCGCGGCGCTCGCGGCCGCGAGCTGCGGCGAACTCGTCACGCACGGGCTGGGGAGCGATCCGAGCTGCTCGCGGTACCTCGCCGGCACGCTCGGCGAGGGCGAGGCCTGCCACGGCGGTACCGTCTCCGACTGCGCGCCGGGCCTGTCCTGCGTGTTCGAGGGCGACGCTTGCCCGGGCACCTGCGTGGCCCCGCCCGCGCCTTGCAGCGAGGGATCGTGCGGCGCCGACGCGTTCTGCGCCGTGGACGGCACGTGCCAGCCTCGGGCCGCGCTCGGCGAGGCGTGCGACGAGACGAAGATCGACTTCGACAACCTGAGCGAACGGGCTTGCGCGGCCGGGAGTCATTGCGAGGAGTCCGTCTGCGTTGCCGACCTCGGCGCCGGCGCGCAGTGCGGCGGACTGGACGTGCACGCTTGCGGCGACGGGGCGTGCGTGTGCGCCGATCTCGCGAATTGCGACGAGCCGGCCGATTTCACCTGCAGGCCCGCGCTCGGGGCGACGGGCGAGCCGTGCTCGACCGCCTTCGATTGCGTCGAGGGCCTCTATTGCGACTTCTACGGCGGGAACCGCTGCGCCCCGCGCGGGGAGCGAGGCGAGGCGTGCAACGAATCGTTCGGCGCCTGCCTCCATTCGCTCGTGTGCGTCGACGGGACATGCGCCGACGAACAGGCGAGCGTCACCGAGGTGCCCTTGCTCGCGGAGCACGAGAGCTGCATCGGCGGCGGCTCCTGCCCACTCGGCACGGCGTGCACTTGCGACGACGCGGACTGCGTCGACAAGCACTGCCTGCCGGCGCCCGGCCTCGGGGAGAGCTGCGCTGCGCAGGACCTCGACGGTTTCGCCTGCTCCGAGGGCCTGTGCGACATCCTCGCTAGCCACACCTGCGTGCGCCCGGGCGCCGCGGGGGAGGCCTGCCCCGTGGACGGCTTGACCTTCGCCTGCGCCTCGCTCGTCTGCGTCGAGGGCCATTGCGCATCCATGGCGCAGACGCTCTGCCAGGAGTGACGATCGTTCGGGCTCGCCAAGTCGAGGAGCAGTCGTCGGCGTCCGAGAGCGAATCGTCCACGCCGACCATTGCCCTCGACATCGAGCAAACCAAGCTCCGCGTTCTCCGCCCTGCAGGCGATCGACGCCCGCCTCGCGTCCTCGCGGTGCTACGCTCGGCGCCATGCTGTTCGAGCCGGAGCGCCACGAGCCACTGACCACGACGGCCTGGGACCCCGAGCGGGCCCGTGCCGCCGTGCGCACGATCGTCGCCGACCTCGCCGCCAACTTCGATCCCGCCGCCTTTTGGCCCGAGCACCCGCTCGACGTCGACGGCCCCTCTCCTGCCGGTGGTTGTTATAAATCACTCTACCTCGGCGCCGCCGGCGTGCTGTGGGCTCTGTGGTGCCTCGCACGCGAGGGCGCGGCCGACCTGCCGTTCGCCCCCGAGGATCACATCGCTCGCGTCCACGCCGCTTATCTCGCCGCGCCCGACGTCGGCGAGGTCGTGCCCTCCTATTATCTCGGCGAGGTCGGCATCCTGCTCGTCCAGTGGAAGCTGACGCGCGAGCCCGCCGCCGCCGAGCGGCTCCACGCTGCCATCACCGCCAACATCCCCAACCCCACCCACGAGGCGCTGTGGGCCGCGCCGGGCACCATGCTCGGCGCCTGGCACATGTTCCAGTGGACAGGTGAGCCGCGCTGGCGCGAGCTGTTCCTCGCCAACGTCGAGCAGCTATGGCGGACCTGGACCCCGAGCGACGACGCCACGCATCACCTGTGGACGCAGGACATGTACGGCCACGTCTACCGCTTCATCGGCGCCGGCCACGGCTTCGCCGGCAACGTCTACCCGCTGCTGCGCGCCCGCGAGTGGCTCGCGCCCGAGCGACGCGAGCAGCTCTACGCGCGCTGCGTCGAGGCCCTGCGCCACACTGCGAGGATCGAAGGCGACGCCGCCAACTGGCCGCCGGAGTTCGGCCCGCCGCGACCTGGGCCCGAGAAGCTGCTCCTCCAGTGGTGTCATGGCGCCCCGGGCATCATCACCGCGGTGAACGAATTCCCCGCCGGCCAGTCCGCCGAGATGGACGCGCTGCTGCTCGCCGCCGGTCAGGCCACCTGGAACGCCGGCCCGCTGCGCAAGGGCGCCGGCCTGTGTCACGGCACCGCGGGCAACGGCTACGCCTTCCTCAAGCTGCATCGGCGCACCGGCGATGCGCAGTGGCTCGCGCGCGCCCGGGCGTTCGCTATGCACGCGATCGGCCAGAGCGAGCGCATGCGTCAGGACCACGGCCGCGGCCGCTACACCCTGTGGACCGGCGATCCAGGGGTCGCCCTTTACGTGTGGCATTGCCTTCACGAGCGCCACGACCTGCCGAGCCTCGACAGCTTCGATTGACGCGCTCCCTCATCCACGCGCCGCCGACGATCGCCGACCCGACCCGCGCCTCGCCTGCAGCGATTCTGCCACCACCGCCAGGTCGGCCACGAACCTCGCCATCTCTGCCCGCCGATCGTCCGCCGTCGGCTGGCGCAGGATCGACGACGGATGCACCGTCGCCAGCACCTGCGGCACGCGTTCGTCGGCCAGCAGTCGCCCGCGCATCGTCGTCACCCGGAACGCCCGCCCCAGCAGCGCCTGCGCCGCGGTCGCGCCCAGGCACACCAGCACCTCCGGACGGATGAGCTCGATCTCCTGCTCGAGCCACGGCAGGCACGCCTTCACCTCGCGCGCCCCCGGCTTCTTGTGCAGCCGCCGGCTGCCGCGGCGCTCCCATTTGAAGTGCTTGACCACGTTCGTCACGTAGGCGTCGTCGCGGGCGATCCCCGCCTGCTCGAGCGCCTCGTCGAGCACGCGGCCCGCGGGGCCGACGAACGGCTCGCCGGCGATGTCCTCGTCGTTGCCGGGCTGTTCGCCGACCAGCATCACCCGGGCGCCGCTGGGTCCGGCGCCGAACACCGTCTGCGTCGCGTCGCGGTAGAGCGGGCAGCCGTGGCAGCCACGCGCCGCCGACCGCAGGTTCGGCAGCGACAGCCGCTGCGGGAGAAAATCCCGGGCGCTGCCCGTCACCTCGTCGTCGTCGTCGTGCATGCGGGCAGTGTGGTGCAGATTGCCACGATGCGCTTTTCCGCGCCTCACCTTTATCGGCGCGCGTGCTCGCCGGAGATCCGGTGCTACATAGCGGCCATGCTCGCGCTCGTCGCATTCGTGCAATCGCTGGCCTGTCCCGATTGCGCCCCCGTCCGCGCCGCCCGCACCGCGATCGCCGCCGACCCGGACCGCTGGTTGTACGCCCTCGGCGTCGCCGCCCCGTTCCTGGTCGCCTCGGCGGTGATCGCTCTGGTGTATCGCCTCGGCCGCGGCGAGCCGAGCCGGGAGGTCACGCGATGGCGATGAATTCACAGCATGACGGGCCCCTGATCGCCGCCGGCATCGCGCTCGGCGTCGGCCTCGGCGGGTTCGTCGACGGCATCCTGCTGCATCAATTGTTGCAGTGGCACAACATGCTCAGCGCCAGGCTCCCGCCGGACAACCTGGTGGCGATGAAGATCAACATGATGTGGGACGGCCTGTTCCACGTGTTGACCTGGCTGATGACCGTCGTCGGTCTGGCCCTGCTGTGGCGCGCCGGCGGCCGCGAGGACGTGCCGTGGCGCGGGCGCACCCTGCTCGGCGGCCTCGCGCTCGGCTGGGGCCTCTTCAACTTCGTCGAGGGCCTCATCGATCACCAGATCCTCGATCTCCACCACGTCCACCCCGGCGCCTACGAGCTGGCCTGGGACCTCGGGTTCCTCGGCTCGGGCCTGCTCGGCATCGCCCTCGGCATCGCCCTCGTCTGCCCGACGCGCCGCTGAGCGCGCTCGCCTTCCGGTCCCTCTGCCCGCGCTCGCCGGAGCGCGGGTACGATGATTCGAACCGGGCTCTGCCGCCGAGTGCCATGAATGTGAACGAGCCCGACCGGGCTCGTCCGGGTCCGACGATTCGCACCTCGGGATCGCGTGGCCCGCCGACCTCGACTTCACCGCGACGCGGCGAGCTCGGCCTTCGCCCGCTCGCCGCTCATGACGGTCGCGTTCACCGCCGCTTCGCCGCGGTCCGCTTGGCCGTCTTCTTGCTCGCCTTCTTGCTCGCCTTTTTGCCGGCCTTCTTGCTGGTCTTCTTGGCCCCGCTCGCGGCCTTGCGCCGGCGCGTCTCCCAGCCCTTCTTGGCCGCCTCGCTGCGCTTCTTGGCCGACTGGCTGCTGCCGCCGATCCGGCCGCCCTTGCGCGACGACGAGCGGCTGACCTTTTTGCCGCGGCCGCTCCCGGACTTCTTGCCGCCGCCCGTCTCCTTGTTGACGGTGGCCCAGGCCCGGCTCTCGGCCTCTTCTTCGCCGACGCCGCGCTTCTTGTAGCTCTCCTCGATGTGCTCGGCCTGGCGCTTCTGTTTGTCGGTGTAACTGTCCTTGCTTCCGCGTGCCATCGTGGGTCTCCTTCAGCCGATTCGCTCGAGAAGGTGGCACACACGCGGGCCGCGGCAACACCCGGCCCGACGTTCGGGCGCGACCGATCGCGGCCGTGCGGGACGACCGATCAGAAATCGACCCCGCAGCACTCGCTGGCCGCCGCGTTCAACGCCGCCGCGTCCTGCCCGGCGCACAGGCCCCGATCGGGGCAGCTGGCGAACTCCTGCTCGCCGTCGTGGCAGCGACACGTGCCCCCGGAGCAGACGAACGACACTCCGAGCACGTCCGGACATTCGACGAGCGTCGTGCACTGGTCGGGGGCGATGAAATCGGGGGCGACGAGGCAGTCCCCGCAGCGGACCAGGTAGTTGGCGCCCTCGATGAAGCACGGGGTGTCCGAGTGCAGGTCCACCGAGGCGAGCCCGTCGCAGTCGAGCGCCGCGCGACAGTCGTTCCAGGCGGTCGCGCTGCACAGGCACGCTGGCGTGTCCTTGACCAGGCGGTCCTGGCCGCAGCTCGTCGCGCAGGCCGCCGGATCGACCTCGGGGTCGCACCCGCCGAAGACCTCGCACAGCGACGCGCACGACGCCTCGAAGTCGGCCTTCTCGAGGTCGCACAGCGGCTCGCCGGTGGTCGCGCCGGTGGTCGGCCCCGCCGTCGTCGGCTCCGCCGTGCTCGCGTCCGAGGTCGCGCTCGCCTCGGTCGTCGCCGCGGTCGTCGTCGCGGTCGTCGTCATCGCTTCGCCCGTCGTCGGCGCCCCGCTCGTCGCGTTCGTCTCGCTGCCCGACGCCGACTCGCCGCCCTTGTCGGGACAGCCGGTCGGGAGCACCAGCGCCACTGCGCAAGAACCGCGAATTGCACTCGACACCAAGCTTTTAGTTTCAAGTCGCATTGCGCGAGCATGAATCAGCGAGCTCGACCCGTCCAGCGCTTTCCTCACGCGGCCTCGCGGCCCCAGGCCCATCAGGACCGCAGTGCACACATACCTAACAATCAAACCCAGGTGATTCACCGATCGAGATCCATGAATCATCGCAATCACCCCAGGGCCCGAGCGCCCGAGCGCACGGTGCGCGAATGACCGCACACGGAATCAAGCTTGGCGAGCGGGCCCCAGATGCTATGGCAAGCCCATGCACCTGCGACCTCTCCTTGGCATGATGATGATTTCGTGGTCCGGCGTCGGCCTGCTGGCCTGCGGCGACGACGGCGACGCCTCGACCACCGACGGCGCCGGCACCGATCCGACCGGCACCACCGCGACCGTCGGCGAACCGACCACGACGATACCGACCACGACGACGCCCACCACGGACGTCGAACCGACCACCGGTGACAGCGAGGGTGAGACCAGCTCGACGACCGACACCACGACCGGCGACCCGCCTGCGCTCGCCTGTCACGAGCTCCCGCTCCCGGCCGCGCTCGTCGAAGACGGCGCCTGGGACGACGACCTGACGATCTCCGGCTTCGCCGGCTACGACGGCCTCACCCCCAAGGTCTACGACTTCGCCCGCGACGCCGACGGCGACCTGCTCGCCGTCGGCTACTTCCATTACATCGGCAAGGACAGCGTCCAGCCATTCGCGCGCCACGACGGCAGCGGGTGGATCGAAGACCCGGGCCTCGACGTCGCGCTCGAGCGGCCCACGCTCTCGGCCGTCGCCGCCGACGACGGCGGTCGCGTCGCTCTCGCCACCTACTCGGCCCTCCCGTTCGACCTCATGCAGCGCGACGGCGAGCTGCTGCTGGCCGACGGCGGCGGCTTCGAGGTCATCGCCACCTTCAAGGGGGCGGTCCGCAGCATGGCGTGGTATGACGGCGAGCTGTGGGTCGCCGGCGTGTTCGCCCTCGACGGCGAGCCTGCCATGCCCCACCTCGCGGTGTACGACGGCGTCGACTGGCACGCCCCGCCGGGCGGCGCGCTGGTCGGCTTCGGCGCCTTCGAGCTCACCGTCGACGACGAGGTCCTGCTGGTCGGCGGCCGCTTCTCCAACGTCGGCGGCGTCGCGGCGCAATCGGTGGCCGCGTGGGACGGCGCCGCCTGGACCGCCTTCGACCTGCCCGACGCGACGGTGTACGCGCTGGCGCGCGACGGCCAGGGCGACCTCTACGCCGGCGGCCTGTTCTCGGTCGAGAACAGCGTCGAGACCGGCGGCATCGCCCGCTGGTCCGGCCAATCATGGCAGTCGGTCGCCGGTGGTCTCGCCAATCCGAGCTTCCGCGGGGTCGTCTCCGACCTGGCCGTTCGGTCAGGTGAGCTCCACGTCGCCGGCTGCTTCACCGCCGCCGGCGGCGTGCCCGACGATCCCGACGCCATCCCGGCGCCGGGCCTGGCGCGCTGGGCCGGCGGCGCCTGGGAGGCCCTCGCCGACCCCGCCAGCGGCGTCGGCACGGCGTGGTTCACCCCGCTCAAGTGCGGCGACGAGGGCCCCGACGCGCTGTGGGACGCCCAGCACCAGCGCCTGTTCGCCGCCGGCGATCGCCTGCTGCTCGGTGGTTCGTTCGCCGGCGTCGACGGCGTCCCGTCGCAGAGCGTCATCGAGCTCGACGCAGACGATCAATGGATCGCCCAGGGCGAGCCCGGCCGCGGCTTCTCCGGCTCCACCCGCTCGCTCGCCGTCGGCGGCCGCGAATGTGCGGTCCACGTCATGGGCGGCGTGACCCACGCCGGCGCGCTCGCGGTCGACAATCGCGTGCTGCGCAGCGACGGCGACGCCTGGGTCCCCGTCGGCCCGCCGATCCCCGCCGAGGCCTATTGTTGGCAGCTCGCGGTCGACGGCGCCGGCGTGCCCGCGCTCGGCTGCGACCTCCCGCCCGAGGGCGACCTCCCGCCCGAGGGCGGCGTCCTGCGCCTCGTCGACGATTCATGGCAGTTGTTCGGCGCCTCGTTCGTCCAGGGCGGCGTCGCCACCGTCGGCTTCGATCCGGCGGGCGCGCTGTGGGCCGCCGGCGGCGGCGGTGAGGGCTTCGTCGCCCGCGAGGACGGCAACGCGCTGATCACTCTCGGTACCAGCAATGGCCGGGTCGCCGCGCTCGCGTTCCGCACCACCCCCGCGGGCGAGCCGGTGCAGCTCGTCGTCGGCGGCTACTTCAGCGAATTCGAGGGCTTCCCGGCCGCCGGCGTGGCTCACTGGAACGGCGAAGTCTGGGAGCCGCTCGGCCCCGGCATCGTCGGCAGCGTGCTCGCCGTCGCCTACGCCGAGGACGGTGCCATCTATGCCAGCACCGCCGACGACGGCACCCCCGAACGGCCGATCCTGGCCCGCTGGGACGGCACTTCGTGGCTCGACGTCGCCACCCCCGAGCCCGGACCCGTCGACGCCGGCTACGCCTTCTATTCGCTGCTGGCCCGCGGCCAATACGTGGTCGCGTCCGGCTTCGCCTGGCCCGGCTCCGAGCGGCGCAACGTCTTCGTCTACGACGGCACCAGCTTCGAGAGCCTGCGCGGCGGGGCCACGGCCATCTACGTCGAATCGTCGGCGCTGGCCGGCGACGGCCTGTGGTTCGGCGGCACGATCGCGGAGGCCGGCCCCCCCGAGGCTCGCGTCTCCTCGGTGGGGATCGCCCACCTCCGGTGATTGGCACGACAGCACCCACGTTCACGACGTCGCGTGCGTCTGGCGCGCCTCGTCGTCGACCGTCGCTGCCGGTTAAAAGGAACGTCGCCGACCACGCTCGCGCCCGGCACCGAGGCCCCGCACGCCGACGGCGTTCGCGCACCCTGCCCCACCCCGGGGGCTCACCGGCGAATCGCCATACCCGACGGCCTTCCGGGGAAATAACCGTGTTCTCGCGACCCCGGGGCCCCTCCGATTCAGCGCGGTCGAGCCCTGTGACGTTGTCCGCGAAAATCCCGGCAGACCTTTTACGAGCCGCGGCGATTGCCCGCTCGAGCCGACTCCGCGACGATCCCGCCGGACCTCATGCCCCGGTGATTTCCCGCGTGGGCCCGGAGTCGCCGATATGGGAGCACGTCGCATCCGGGCCGTTCGCATCCGCCCGCTGCGCGATCGCGCAATGTTGCGCCGCTTCGCGGCTTCGGGGCATCATCCCGGGGTTCGATGGAGAGCGGCCGCGCATGAGCTATCACGAGCCCATCTTTGCCATGACCCTCGACCCTGCCGTATTGCTCGACCCGCAGGGCCTCGTCACGCGCGTCAACGACAGCTGGCAGCCGGCCTTCGGCCATACCACGGACGATCTGGTGGGGCGGCCGCTCGTGGGTCTGCTGCCTCCGCAGGAGGCAGAGCACCTCGGCCGCTGGCTCGGCGACCTCCCCGGCGACGGCAAGCCGCAGGATCTGCACACCCGCCTGCGCGCCGGCAACGGCGAATACCGCCTGGCCCACCTCCGGGCCGTGCGCGCCCCGCAATCCGGCTACGTGTGCTTGATCGCCCGCGAGCGCTGGCTCGACGACGGCGAGCGCGACCATTTGCGGCGGATCGGGCACCGCTGGGACGCGCTCGTCCACTGCTTGCCCGACTTCGTCGTCACCTCCGACACCGAGGGCGTCGTCCTCACCATCAACCGCGAGGTCCCGGGCATCCCCACCGATCAGCTCGTCGGCCGCCCCGAGAGCATGTTCACCCCCATCGCTCCTGACGAGCGGCCGGCCCTGCGCCAGCGGTTCGCCCACGTCGTCGCCACCGGCGAGACGCTCACCTACGAGACCCAGGTCCTCTACCCCGACAACACCCACGGCACCTTCGAGAGCCGTCTCGGCCCGATCTTCGACGGCGACCGGGTCACCGGCACCGTCCTCGTCACCCGCGACCTCACCCGCCAGCGCCAGGCCGAGGAGGCGCGGCGGGCCGCCGAGCACCAGATCCGCGAGTACACCATCCAGCTCGAGCGCAGCAACCGCGAGCTCGAGCGGTTCGCCTCGGTCGCCTCGCACGACCTGCAGGAGCCGCTGCGCAAGATCCAGGCCTTCAGCGACCGCCTGCGCCAGAAGTACGAGGAGCTGCTGCCCGAGCCCGGGCGCGACTACGTCAATCGCATGCAAGAGGCCGCCAAGCGCATGCAGGATCTGATCAACGACCTGCTGATGTTCTCGCGCCTCACCACCAAGGAGCAGCGGCACGCCCCGGTCAACCTCAACAAGATCTTGACCGCCGTGCTGTCCGACCTCGAGGTGCGCATCGAGGAGAACGAGGCCAAGGTCGAGGCCGGCGCATTGCCGCAGATCGAGGCCGACCCGATGCACATGCGGCAGCTGTTCCAGAACCTCATCAGCAACGCGATCAAGTTCCGCCGGCCCGACCAGGCGCCGACCGTCAAGATCACGGCCGAGGAGCTGCCCGCGCGCGGCAAGCCGACCACCATGGTCATGCGCGTGTCCGACAACGGCATCGGCATCGACGCCAAGTACCACGAGCGGATCTTCGGCATCTTCGAGCGCCTGCACAGCCGCGGCAAGTACGAGGGCACCGGCGTCGGCCTGGCCGTGTGCCGCAAGATCTGCGAACAGCACGGCGGCGCGATCCGGGTCGAGAGCAACCCCGACGAGGGCAGCACCTTCGTCGTCGAACTCCCGCTTCGTCAGGAGAGGAAGCACCAGTACCCATGAAGTCGAACAGCAAGCGTCCCATCACTATACTGATCGCCGACGACGACCCCGAGGACCGCATGCTGGCGGCCGAGGCGCTCAAGGAGAGCCGCCTCGCCAACGACATCCGCTTCGTCGAGGACGGCGAGGAGCTCATCGACTACTTGCTGCTGCGCGGCAAGTTCACCAACCCTGACGACGCGCCGCGCCCGGGCGTCATCCTGCTCGACCTCAACATGCCGCGCAAGGACGGCCGCGAGGCCCTGCGCGAGATCAAGGAGACCCCGGACCTGCGCCGGATCCCGATCATCGTGCTCACCACCTCCAAGGCCGAGATCGACATCTATCGCAGCTACGACCTCGGCGTGAACTCGTTCATCGTCAAGCCGGTCACCTTCGACTCGCTGGTCGAGGTCATGCAGGTCCTGCGCAAGTACTGGTTCGAGATCGTCGAGATCGCCGCGGACTGAGATGCACGAGCCGGTCGACGTGCTGATCGTGGACGACGACGAGGACGACTTCGTCCTCGCGCAAGACCTGATCGCCGACATCACGGCCAGCGAGTACCGGGTGCGGTGGATCCAGTCCTACCAGGACGCCGTGCACGCGCTCCTGACCGCCGCGCCCGACGTCTGCCTGCTCGACTACCGGCTCGAGGCGCGCACCGGCATCGACCTGCTCCGCGAGGTCCGCGGGCTCGGCTGCGACGTCCCGATCATCTTCCTCACCGGGCAGACCGAGCGTGAGCTCGACGTCGAGGCGATGCACGCCGGCGCCGACGATTTCCTGATCAAGGGCAGCTTCACCACCCGCGAGCTCGAGCGGGCCATCCGCTACGCCATCGAGCGCGCGGCCACCGGCGCCGCCCAGCGGCGGCTGACCGAGGAGCTGCGGCTGATGCAGGTCCAGGCCCAGCGCTCGAGCCAGGCCAAGAGCACCTTCCTGGCCAACATGAGCCACGAGTTCCGCACCCCGCTGAACGCCATCCTCGGCTACAGCGACATGTTGATCGATCAGGCGCGGGCCGGCGAGTTCGAGCAGATCGAGGACGACCTCAACCGGATCCGCGCCGCCGGCAATCACTTGCTCGCGCTCGTCACCGACATCCTCGACCTCAGCCGCATCGAGGCCGGCCGGCTCAGCCTCGCGCCCGAGTCTTACACCCTCGGCGAGCTGCTGCGCGAGGTCGTCGACGCCGTCGCCCCGCTCATCCACCGCAACGGCAACCGCTTCGTCTACGCCCCCGCCGACGAGCTCGGCGAGATGGTCGCCGACGCCACCCGCGCGCGCCAGATCCTCTTCAACCTGCTCAGCAACGCCGGCAAGTTCACGCGCAAGGGCCTCGTCTCGCTGGCCGTCACGCGCCGGCCCGCGCGGCTCAGCGACTTCAACCACCACGCCGGCGACCAGGCGATCGAGGGCGTCGATTGCGTCGATTTCGTGGTCGCCGACTCGGGCATCGGCATGACGCCCAAGCAGATGGAGCGGCTGTTCGAGCCGTTCTCGCAGGTCGACGACACCGGCGGGCGCCGCTTCGGCGGCTCGGGCCTCGGGCTTGCGATCAGCCGCCGGCTCGCGCGGGCCATGGGCGGCGAGCTGCGGGCCCGCAGCGAGATGGGCCGCGGCTCCTCGTTTCGCCTGTCGCTGCCCTCGGACAGCACCGCCGCAGCGCGCTGGCGCGGCCTCACCCCCGAGCGGCAGTTCGCCACCGGCGAGCGCGGTCAGCTGCCGATCGTGTTCGTGCTCGGGCCGTCCGACGCGTTCGGTCGCCAGCTGCGCGACCAATTGGCCGAGGTCCAGCTCGACATCGTCGTCGAGGCCGACCTGCGCCGCGGCGTCAAGTTGGCGCGCGCGCTCGGGCCCTCGCTGTTGGTGGTCGAGCTCAACGTCGGCTCGCCGGCCACCCTCGTCGCCCTCGGCCAGCTCGCGCGCGAGCCCAGCCTGCAGGAGGCCGACGTGTTGGTCTACCTGGTCGACGAGCCGGCCCAGTTCGGCTGCCTGCTCCACTGCGACGGGGTCGTCAGCGCCCCGCTGCAGGCGCTGCAGCTGCAGCGCCTCGTCGAGCGCCTGTCCCCGGGGACATCTCAGCCGCTGCACCTGTGGTCAAACAGCGCCGGCCTGCTGCAGGAGGCCACCGAGATGATTCGCCACACCCGCCGGCTCGCGGCCGCCGGCGGAGGCCTCGATGCCAGCGAGCTGCACCTCGTGCACCTGGCCGCGCCGGGGGCCTCGTGGGGCCTCACCGCCGCCCGCCCCGACGCGGGCACCGGCGGGCCCGCGGTCGTGCTGGTCGCGCCCGACGACCCGCGCGCCGTCCCGCCGAGCTTCGCCGCCGAGATGCGCGCGCTCGTCGAGCAGACCGGCATCCCGCGCCAGGAGCTCGCGCGCGAGGTCAGCAGCGCGCTCGTGTCGCGCATGACCCGCGAGTGACCCGCGAGGCACGCTCACAGCAGCGGCAGCCCCTTGTGCTTGACCGGCAGCTTCAGCAGCGCCGGCTTCGGCGTCCCGGGGAAGATGCCGTAATGGCGGGTGATGGCGAAGCTCGCCACGTACAGCGTCTTCTTGCTCGCGTGCGTCGCCCCGAACACCAGCGACGACGGCGCGTCGAGCAGCCCGCCCTCGGCGATGATGTCGATGTCGCCGTGCTTGTCGATCGCCACCAGCCGGTCCTGCCCGTTGACCGCCACGAACAGCGTGCCCTTGTCGTCGAACGCGAGCCCGTCGGCCCCGGCCAGCGCGTCGTAGTCGTCGGCCCACACATCGATGTCGCCGGGTGAACCGTCGCACTCGACCTCGACGCGGAGGATCGTCCCGTAATCGAGGTTGCTGACGAACAGGTGGTTCTTGTGACGATCGAAGGCGATGCCGTCGACGCCGAAATGCGAGAGCACCAGGTACGGATCGTCCTCGTTGCCCGCGAACGCAGCGTCCTGCAACCACACCTCGGGCGTGCCGTCCTCGTCGATCTTCCAGATCCGCGCGTGCAGCGGATCGGTCACGAACAGCCCGCCGTGGTCGTCGAACGCCAGATCGTTGGGGTAGCCGGTCGGGTCGAGGGTGGCGTGGGTCGTCACCCCGCCGTCGGGGTCGACGCGGAACACGAACGCGACCGGCGGCACCGGCGAGATGCTGCCGGTGGCGACAAAGAGGTCGCCGTCCTCGCCGAACTTGAGCCCCGCCGCCAGCACCCCCGGCGGCAGCGGCAGGGTCGCGAACACGCTCACGTGGCCCCAGGGGGTGATCCGCTTGATGTGGGCGCCCATGGACGCGTAGATGTTCCCGTCGGCATCCGTGGTGATCGACTCTGGCAATTCGCCGAGGCTCGGGTCGAACTTGGCGACTGTCGAAAGCTTGCCGCCCGCCGCCGCCACCCCCGGCGAGAGAGACATGAAAAGTCCTACGGACAATAAAACGAACAGGCTTCGACCCATGACAAATCCCCCCATTGACGACCGGGCTTGTAGTGAAACAGTACGCTGTCAAGGATCAACAAGAACACCGTGAAGGACGCACTGCGATGATCGGTGGGCGCGACGGCGAGCGCGGCGACGACGCGCCACGGATTTCGCGAAAGGATAGTGGGTCGATCGGGTGCGGCTTGCTATCCTGGCGACGATGACACGCTCTGGAATCGTCGCTCACCTGATGCGGCGCACCGCCCCCGGGCCGCGCGGCGGCCTCGTCCTCGGCAACCTCGCGGAGGTCGCCCAGGGCCGCATGTTCGAGCTCCTGCAGCATATGTGGCGGGCCCACGGCGACATCAGCTGCGCCCGGGTCGGCACTCGACTGGTGTATCTCGTGGTCCACCCCGACCAGATCCAGCATGTGCTCGTGACGCGCCGGGAGAACTACACCAAGGCGTCGCACCGCGCCCGGCCGCTCATCGGCGACGGCCTGCCGGCCAGCAACGGCGAGCTGTGGGCCCGCCAGCGCAAGCTGCTGACCCCGCGGTTCCAGGTCGGCGCCCTGCCACAATTCGCCCCGCCGCTGCGCGGCGCCATGGAGCGCCAGCTCGGCCGCTGGCAGCAGGCGGCCGCCCGCGGCGACGAGCTCGACCTCGCCGACGAAATGATCGCCCTCACCCTCGACGCGATCCTCGGCTCGCTGCTCGGCGAACGGCTCGACGACGAGGAGGCGCGGCTGCGCGCCGCCATCCGCGACGCCGTCGAGTTCGTCGCCGCCAGCAGCCAGCTGTTCCGCATCCCGCTGTCGTGGCCGACCCGGCGCAATCAACGTTTCCTGGCCGCCCTCGCGGTGATCGACGATTTCATCCTGCAGGCAATCGCGGCCCACCGGGACCGCCCCGCCGACGATCCTGACCTCCTCACATTCCTGCTCCGCCACGTCTCCGCCGATCCGCAAGCGCCCGACGCGGCGCGGCTGGTGCGCGACGAGGCGGTCAGCCTGCTGCTCGGCGGCCACGAATCGACCGCGCAGGCGCTGACATGGTTGCTTTATTGCCTCGACCTCCACCCGGAGGCCAGGGCGCGGGTGATGAGCGAGGTCGATACATTCGGCGACGCCCTGCCGACGGTCGCCGACCGCCAGCGCTTCCCGTTCCTCGCCGCCGCGGTGCAGGAGGCGCTGCGCCTGTACCCGCCGTTCTGGGCGTTCCCGCGCCACGTCGCCGCGGACGACGAGCTGGGCGGCTACCTCGTGCCCGCCGGCGCGACGGTGATGCTGTGCCCGTACCTCACGCACCGCCACCCGGCCCTGTGGGACGCGCCCGAGCGCTTCCAGCCCGAGCGCTTCCTCGGCGGCGTGGCCCAGGGCCGGGCGCGGGCCGCCTATCTGCCGTTCGGCTACGGCCCGCGGACCTGCATCGGCAACCACATGGCGACCACCGAGATCGTGCTGGCCACGGCGGCGATCCTGCGCCGCTTCACCGTCGAGCGCGTCCACCACGCCCCGGTCGCCCCGGAATTCTCGACGACCCTGCGACCGCGCGGCGGGATTCGCGTCAAGCTGACGTCCCGTCAGGGCGCCAGCGCCAGCTCCAGCTGATCGAGAACATTGATACGATCGACCTGTGGCCAATTGTTGCGTCGTGCGATTGCCGACAGGGGCGGCCCCGCCTCGAACACCAGGGGCCGACCGACGGCGGCGAGCACCTCGCAGTCGCCGGGGCCATTGCCCAGCGCGAGCGACCGTGACAGCCCGGCGCCGCGGGCCGCCGCGAATGTACGTAACAATGTCAACTTGCCCCCGCGCGCCCCGGGCATGCTGTAGCATTGACCAGTGTAGCGACCGGCGTCGACCGTGAATCGCGAACCATCACAGTCGGTTACGCCCAGGTCCGCGGCCAGCAGCGCGACGATCTCGTGGGGACTGGACGACACGATATAGGGAGTTACCCCGACCTGCTCGAGCCGCGCGATCAGCGGGCGCACGAAGGCGAACAATTCACCGCGCAGCCGCTGCCACGTCGCTCGCGCCAGAGCCTCCAGCGCGGCCTGCTCCGCGCCCGCCAGCGCCGCCGCGTAGGCCGCGGTGCTGCGGGTCACCATCTCCGGGAAATCGATGGATCCAGCCCGATGCTGGCCGACCGCGGTCATCACCGCCGCCATCGCGTCGGCCCGCCCGAGCCCGTAGCGGCCCATGTCGTCGAGCAGCGCGAGCCCGATCGACCGCGGGTGCATCGTACCGTCGACATCGAGGATCGCCACGCGCCCCGCGGGTTCGTCGTACGTCATGCCGCGATCATAGCGGAGCGGCGACGCATGCTCCAGACCCCAGACACGCGGGCCGCCGGATAATTCGTCGGTCCGCGCGATGGTCGTTGATCGTAACCAATAATTCGAGTAGCTCTGATCAAAGGTCATGCTCACCGGAATTGGCGTGCTCGAACAGATCGAGCCGGCGCTAGAGCGCGCCGTGCAATTCATGCTCGATCATCGCTTGCCCGACGGGCGCCTCGCGGCCGGCTGCGCCGGGCGGGCCCTGGAGAGCGCCCTGGCGTTGCACCTGCTGCGCACCTGCGGCCACGGGCCGGCGCTCCAGGCCGAGATCGCGGGCTTCTGCCGGCGCTGGCTGGCCGATGACGACGATGAGTCGAGTCATGCCAGTCGGCTCGACCGCACGCTTTCGCGCATCCTCTGCGAGCTGGTGGTGCACGGCCGGCTCGGCGCCGAGGGCCTGGTCGCGCTCCAGCAGACCCTGGCCGCCTTCGATCACCCCACGCTTTGGCGCAAACGCGTGCTGGTCGAGGTGCTGCTGGTCGAACTCGGGGCACTCCCTCCGGGTCCGGCCGTGTTGCCGCTCGCGGTCGTGCGCGCCGAGTCCTCGCATCTGTGGGTGACGATCCTGCTGGCATCGATTCGCGTGCTCCAGCTGTGCCAGTCGGGCCGCGCCGACGAGGTCGGCGACGCCGAGCTGGCGCCGATCCTCGGCGCCCAGGCGACCGACGGCAGCTGGGAGCAGCACGTGCTCGTCACCATCGTCGCCCTGCTGGCGCTGACCCGCCTCGGCCGCGCCGCGCCGCACCGCGCCCTCGGCCTCAATTTCATCGCCGGCCAGCTGCGGCCCGGCGGCGGCGTCCCGTTCATCACCAACGAAGACGTCTGGGTCACCTGCCTCGCCGGGCTCGTGCTGACCGAGGCGCGGCGGCCCGCGCACGAGCTGCAGCGGTGCGAACAATTCCTCGTATCACAGCAGCAGCCCGACGGCGGCTGGGCCTACGCCGAGGGCGTGTCGCAGACCGACGCCGACGACACCAGCATCACCCTGTCGCTGCTGGTCCGCCGCAATCCGGTGATTCATCGTCCCAGCATCCGCCGCGCGGTCGCCCACCTGCTCGCGCTGCAGAACAGCGACGGCGGGTTCCCCACGTTCGTGCGCGGCGCCGCCTCCGAGGCCGAGATCACCGCCAAGTCGATCACCGCCCTGCGCGCCAGCCACATGGCCCCGCCCGGGGTCCTCGAGGCCGCGTGGGCCTGGCTGGCCCGCGCCCAGCAGGCCAACGGAGGCTTCCGCGGCGAGTGGAAGCTGTGCGCCACCTACCCCGCCTTTCACGTGATCAACGCCGCCGCCGGCGAGCGCCACGGCAGCCACGGCGCCGACATCCGTCGCCGCTGCGTCGGCTTCCTCCGCGGGCTCCGCCGGCCCGACGGCGGCTGGCCGATCCACCCCGACGACGACCGCAGCCACGTGCTCAGCACCGCCTACGCCCTCGGCGGCCTCGCGGCCTGCCCCGGCAGCCTCACGTCCGGCGAGCTCTACGCCTCGGCCCAGGTCCTGCTGGCCGGGCAGGGCCGCAGCGGCGGCTTCACGGCCGAGGCCGACTCGCTCGGCCCGCGCCCCTTCGTCTACGACGTCCCGCTGCTCGCCACGCTCTACAGCGTGTGGGCGCTGTCCCGCGTCCGCGACCAATTGTCCGGGCGCGCGCACGAGGTCCCGTTCGGCGCGCTCGCACCGCGGCTCTCGCTCCTCAGCCACGACCGCGCCTGGATCTCCACCACCTGAGGCCAATGCTTACAGTCCCGCAATCGTGTGGGATCGCCCCGTACTGACATGAATTGTCCGTCATGCAGGCCCGCTCGCCGTCACGCGGCGATCGGCGGCGACGTCGTATGCTCGAGTTTCGCCGGGCGTGTGCCAGCTTGAGATCCTGCTTCTCATGTCTTCGCTTCGCCGTGAGGGCGCGCTGTGGGTCGTCGCCGACGTTTTCGAGGCCGACCTGCTGCAGGTCCGCTCGGGCACCTCGGTCAAGCTGCGCTTCCCCGCCGACCCGGAGCCGATCGCCGGCCGCGTCGTCGGCGTCGGCGGGCTGGTCGACGTCGGCCAGCGCCGCGCCCCCGTCTACATCGCGCTCACCGACGAGGCCGTCGCCTCGCGCAACCTCACCCCCGGCATGTTCGTGCGCGCCGACATCACCGGCCCCGTCGGCGTCGGCGTCACGCTGCCCAAGCAGGCCGTCCTGATCAAGGACACCGACACCGCGACCGCCTACTTCGAGGTCGAGCCCGGCACCTTCGAGGCCCGCCACGTGGTCCTCGGCCACACCTCCGGCGACCACGCGCAGATCGTCTCCGGGGTGAACCCCGGCGAGCGCGTGGCCGTGGCCGGCGCGCTGCTGATCGGTCAGCAGCTGGCGTCCCGGCCCTGAGGCCTGTCCGTTCGGGCATGTCGCCGAGGACATGCCCGTTCGCGCATGCCCCTACGGACATGTCCTCAGCGACACGTCCGTCTCAAGGCGCGTCGTAGCGATCGTGGTGGCGCACCCACGCCATCGGTTCCGCCAGCCCCTCCTCCTGGCGACCGAGCGGCGTCAGGTCGAGCATGTGGTAGGTCCCCATCAGCACCTCGACGCCGCGGCCGTACGACGAATAGGTGTGATAGACGGCCTCGCCATCGCGCACGAACGCGCTGATGCCCGGCGCCTCGGGGTGCGGGAACGGCCTCGTCGCGTAGTTGTAATCGACCGCGGCCAGCTCGGCCGGCGCGAACGACACGTGAAAGTCGTAATTGAAGCGGCTGCCGGCCGACGACACCCACGGGAACGTCCAGCCCATGCGCGCGCGAAAAACCAGCAGCTTGGCCAGCGGCGCCCGCGAGACGGCCACGAACGCGGTGTCGCGGGCGGCCAGGTGGGCCACCGTGCCCGACAGATGATCGCCGATGAACGAGCAGCTCTTGCAGCCCGCCTCCCACGCCGGGTCGAACATGAAGTGATACACGACCAATTGCTGCTTGCCGGCGAACAGCTCGACCAGGCTGCGCTCGCCGTCGGGCCCGGCGAACGCGTACGGGGTGTCGACGCGGACCCGCGGCAGCGCGCGGCGGGCCGCGCTCAGGGCGTCGCCCTCGCGGGTGTACGCCTTCTCGCGGGCCAGCAGCTCGCGGCGGGCCGCCAGCCAGACTTCGCGGCTCACGACATCAGTGTTCACGGGGTTCATGACGTTCTTCCTTTCGCGGCTCGGACGAGGGTCGCAGCGCGGGCGAGCGGATCGCTCGCACCACCCACGGACTCAGGGCAGCGCCGAACCCGGTCGCGGTGGCGACGGTCAGCGCAATCGATTGCCAACAGGCGGGACACATGACGACTGTGTAAAACAACCCCGCCCGCGCCGCCCGTAACATTCATGGCGCGACCGCCTCGCGCGGCCGGCCCCGGCCCTCGTGACAATCACCGCCCGACGCCCCGCGCCCTCGTGACATTGTCTCGCCCGCCCGCCCCGCGGCCCTCGTGACATTGTCCCGTCCGCTCCCGCCTTCACCGCCGCGGCCCTCGTGACATTTCCCGGCCGACGGCCCATCCTCGCCGCGTGTCCTCCCTCCTCGACGCGGCTCGCGCGCTCGCCGGTGGCGACCCGCTGCGCGCCCTCGCCGGCGTCGGTCGCGACGACAGCGCGCGCGGCCTCACCCTGCGCGGCATCGCCTACGCCCAACTCGGCGACCTCGAGCTCGCGCGCAGCGCCCTCGAGCTGGCGGTCACCCGCGCCGACGATCCGCTGCTCGTCGCTCGCGCCCGCGCCGCGCTCTGCGAGGTCGAGCTCGGCAGCGGCGCCCCGGCGGCCGCCGCCAGCGCCGCCCGGGCCGCCGCCGACGCCCTCGAGCGCCTCGGCGACTCCCGCAACGCCGCCATGCAGCGGCTCGTCCTGGCCCGCGCCGAGGTCCTGCTCGGCCGCCTCAACGAGGCCCGCCGCGTCGCCGGGGCCGTGCTCGCCCGCGACCTCGGCCCCGACCTGCGCGCCGTCGCCTCGCTCGTGCAGGCCGAGATCGCCGTGCGCGCGCTGGCCCCCACCGACGCCAGCGAAGCCCTCGCGCGCGCCCGCGAGGCCCTGACCCTCGCGCCCCATCAATTGCTCGCGCGCACCGTCGAGGCGCTGGAGCACGAGCTGGCCCGCCCGGTCGCCTCGGTCTGGCGCGCCGGCGCGACCTCCGAGGCCGACCTGTTCGCCATCCAGGCCCTCGCGCGCGGCCACGTGCTGCTCGTCGACGCCTGCCGCCGCCTCGTCCTCGCCGGCCGCGTCACCGTCCCGCTGGCCCGCCGCCCGGTGCTGTTCGCCCTCCTCCTCGAGCTCGCGCGCGCCTGGCCGGCCGCGCTCGCGCGCGACGAGCTGGCCGCCCGCGGCTTCGCCGTCCGCCGCGTCAACGACTCGCACCGGGCCCGCCTGCGCGTCGAGCTCGGCCGCCTGCGCAAGCTGATGGACGGCCTCGCCGCCGCGCCCACCGCCCGGGCCGACGGCTACGTGCTCGACTCGCAGCGCGAGGTCGTCATCCTGACGCCGCCGACCGACGACGAAACCGCCCGCCTCGGCCTGCTGCTCGGCGACGGCGCGGCGTGGTCGGCCCAGGCGCTGGCCGAGCACGCCGGCGTGTCGCGGCGGACCGCCCAGCGGGCCCTGCAATCGCTCGTCGAGCGCGGCGTCGTGGTCCGCACCGGCAAAGGAAAAGACATCCGTTACACCCGCCCCGGCGCCCCGATCGCGTCACGGATGTTACTCCTCGGCCTCGTCCCGGCCGGCTAGACCTGCTGCATGCGACAGGAAGTCATGACCCGCGACAATCACGACACTCGCCACCACGCCGCCGAGATCGTGCGTGAGCACGTCCCGCTCGACGACGGCCAGATCCACGGCGTCACCTTCGACGGCAAAAAGGTGTGGTTCGCCCGCGACGGCGAACTCGTCGCCTTCGACCCGGCCGCGAACGCCGTCGTGCGCCGCTTCACCGTCCCCGGGGCCGACGCCGGCACCGCATTCGACGGCCAGCACCTCTATCAGCTGGCCAAGGGCGAGATCCTCGTCATCCGCCCGAGCGACGGACAAATTGTCAGGCGATTGCCCGCCCCCGGCAAGGGCGAGGACAGCGGCATGGCCTGGGCCGACGGCTATTTGTGGATCGGTCAATGCTACGGGGCGCGGATCCACAAGGTCGACGCCACCACCGGCGAGGTCGTGAAGACCCTGGCGTCGGACCGCTTCGTCACCGGCGTGACCTGCGTCGACGGCCAGCTGTGGCACGGCGCGGCCGCCGACGACAAGCCCTGCGAGCTCCGTCGCCTCGGCCCCGACGGCGCGCCGGAAGAGGTCCTGGAGGTGCCTGTGGCCATGATCGCGGGGGTCGAGGCCGCCGGCGAAGCGGGCGCTTTCTGGTGTGCGGGCGAGCAAGGAAAGCTGCGCCTGGTCCGCCGCAAGTCCGAAGGCGACGCCGCCGTGTGAAGTCACGGCAGATAAATCAATTGCCCCCAATTGAAATCTCGCATGATTCCCGGGTGTGTGTGGCGGGCCTGACAAGGTGCTACCGATTTCGGGCTTGTGAAGCCAGGCGCTGATCCGCAGCGCCGTCGGCGAACACTCATTCCATGGAACCCACGCCGCTCCGACTACGGGGCGAGACCATGGAGACATCATGCGTAGAATCATCGCTACTACCATTCACCGCCTCGTTATCGGCCTCGTGCTCGTCGCTGCCTGCGACGAAGGCATTATCGACTCCGGGCAGCACGCCACCCCCGCCTCGCTCGCTTGCGGCGGCGCCGTCGGCTTCGAATGCCCAGCCGGCCTCGAATGCATCGACCACAGCGGCGCCGCCTGCCACCCCGAGCAGGAGGGCTCCGATTGCTCCGGCATCTGCGAGCCGATCGATGGCCTCTGCGGCGGCTTCGCCGATGTCGCCTGCGACGAGGGCTGGATCTGCGTCGACCTCGCCGACGCCTGCGACCCCGCAATGGGCCACAGCGATTGCCTCGGCGGCTGCCGCCCGGCCCCGCAGGAGCCCGACCCGCGCCCCGAGCCCGATCCGCGCCCCGACCCGCGCCCCGAGCCCGACCCGCGCCCCGACCCGCGCCCCGAGCCCGAGCCGCGCCCCGAGCCCGAGCCCGAGCCGCTGCCCGAGGGCCTCTGCGGCGGCCCGACCCACGGCGAATGCGAGGAGGGCTGGGTCTGCCACGACCTCGCCGACGATTGCGTGCCCGCCCGCGGCGACAGCGATTGCCTCGGCGGCTGCCGGCCGCTCGAGGTCGACATCGAGCCCGCCCGCATCTACGTCAGCCACGACCGCGAGGAGTGCGCCGTGGTGCAGTTCGAGTGCGACCCGGACGAGCGCCAGTTCTTCGAGGAGTCCGGCTGCGGCTGCGAGAAGCTCTGACCGGCGCGGCGGCCTCACGGCCGATGATCACACATGTCTATTGGGACATGTACAATCATCGGCGAGTCTGCCCGCCCAGCCGACGACGGCTCAGCCCGGCTCGAGCGCGTGGCAGCAGCCGGTCTTGCAGTACTGGTCCTCGGGGCAGTCGCTCTGGCCCTTGTCGTCGATCTCGCACGGCTGGGCGTCGCCCTCGCAGGACGCCTCGTCGCAGCCCGGCGGCGGCTCGGTCTCGCCGAAGCACACCTCGCACTCCTCCGGCTGGCACTCGTCGTCGCAGTCGAGGTTCTTCGTGCACAGCTGGCACGAGCCGATGTCCGACAGCGCGCAGTCCAGGTCGCCGAGGAAGATGTCGTACGTCATCCCCTCGACCACCACGGTGCAGCAGCCGAAGCAATCGCAGCCGTTCGGCACCTGACACTCGTCGATGCACTGCTGCGGCTGCTCCTGCGGGCAGTTGTTGAAGTTCTCGTCGTACGGGCACTTGTCGCCGCCCGGGCTCTTCGGGTCGCACTTCAGGTCCCACGCGCAGTCGCCGTTGCCGCCGCCCGAGTTGCCGTCGAAGAAGCAGTCCTGCTTGCACGGGTCCATGTTGTCGCCCGGCAGGCCGGTGGCGAACGTCTCCTCGCGGTCGTCGCACGGCGAGACGCACTCCGGGTCGGCCTGGTCGACCAGGCCGTCGCCGTCGTTGTCCATGCAATCGCCACAGGCGTAGAGCGTGCCGTTGCACAGCAGCGGCACGCAGGCCCCGCCCCCGGTCGTCGTCGTCGTCGTCTCGGTCGCCGTCACCGGCCCCGTCGAAGCATCGGTCGTCGAGGTCGAGGTCGTCGTCGTGCTGGTGCCCGTGGTCGGCCCGGCCGTGGTCGGCTCCGCCGTCGTGCCCGTCGTGTCCTCCGTCCCGGAGGTCGGCCCCGCGGTCGTCACCGTCGTGATCTCCGACGCTGTGCCCGTCTCGCTCGCGACCTGCGTCTCCGTCTCGCCTTTGCTCGGGCTGTTGCAAGCCAGCAGCGCACACACTCCGAGGATGTGTATCGTTTTCATGCGAGGATCCTGGCGTCAGTCACGATAAAACGCAAATTCATTGTTTCGCCGGAGCACCGGCGGCGGTTCACAATAGATATATCCGCACGACGGCCGCGCCGCCGTGCTCCGCCGCGCGAGCGGCCTGCGATCATTCGACCACGAACACGCCGCGCAGATCCTCGGTCGCCGACAGCGGCACGCCCTTGCCGTCGAGCGAGACGGCCCGGAATTGATAGTACAGCCCCGAGGTCAGCGCCGGCCCCTCGTACGGCACTTGCACCGTCGCGCTGCCCGACACGCTCGGGACCATGGCGTCTTCCCACACCAGCTCGCCGAACACGTCGAACACGCGCACGAGGTAGCTCTTCTCGCTCGAATCGTCGGCGAACTCGAACACCGGCGCGGCGCTGGTCGCCGTCGGCGCGGTCTCTCCGGGCGCGACGACCGCGAGCGCCTCGGTGATCTTGAACCCCGCGTCGACGGTCACCGCCTGGCCGGCCGCGACCGTCACCTCCTGCAACTCGGTGCCGCCGATCGAGGTGTCCGGGTCGCGCACCAGCCGGTCGTTCTCGAACGCGGCCAGCACCTTGTACGTGCCCGCGGGCACGCCGGCGATCGTGAAGTCACCGGTGACGGCGGGATCGAGCCCCGGGTCCGGCGCCCGCAAGCCCAGCGGCACCGGCCCGCGCTCGAGCGTCGGGTTGAACACGCTGACGGGCACCAGCACCACGCTCGTCACGCTGTCGCCCGGGGCGTTGACGATCTGCACCGACCCGGAGACCGCCCCCAAATTCTCCTCGCCCTCCGCGCTGGCCGTGAGCGCGACCGCATCGAGGTCCGCCGTCGCCACGCTCGCCGTCGCCGCCGCCAGCTCGAGCCCGCGGCGATACCCGCGGATCGTCGCCTCGCCGGCCTGCACGTTGAAGATCGTGAAGTCCCCCGACCGATCGGCCACCCCGTACTGCGCGACCGCCTCGCCGCTCACGCCCTCCGCGACCACCAGCGTCCCGCCCGGCTGGACCCCGCCGACCGTGCCCGTCACCGTCACCCCGCCGCGCAGCGCGTCCGGCAGCATCACCAGCCCGACCGTCGTGAGCGGACCCTCGATCACGTGGGCCGCCCGCGCCTCGTCGTATTCCGCCTCGTCCGCGTGGATCGGCAGCGCCACGCGGATCCCCGACGGGAACGGCAAGTAGTCGCGCGCGAACGCCTGCAGCGTGTAGCTCGCGTCGCTCGCCAGCTCGCCGTCCGGGAGGCGCGGCGCCGCGACCTGCAATTCATAGCGGCCCGTCGCGTCGGTCTCCGCGACCTCGCCGAGCGGCGCCCCGGTGCGGTCCAGGCCGTGGACGAGCGCCCCTGCCAGCGGCTCGCCGGTCTGCAGATCGATCACCGCCCCGTGGATCTGCAGCGGCTCGCCGCACACCCACGCGTCGGCCTCGCCGGCCACCGGATCGCAGGCGAACCCCTCGGCGCAATGCGGACCGTTCGCCGCCGCGGGATCGACGATCGGATCGCAGGGCCCGCCCTTGACCGAAGGATCGGTCACGTCGAGCTGCTTCTCCGCGCAGCTCACGACACCGAACGCGAGCAGCGCCCCCCACCTCAAAATTTCAATCGTTCGCATCGGGATTGGACCTCTCCTGCGACCGCGATGGCGGGCCGCGCCGCGCGCCGCCCCGTCGGGTCACATCCTGGGTTTCGACCGACGCGCGAGCGCCGGTTCCAACGCTCCTCACAACATGACGTCGATCGCAAACACCCCGTAGTCGGAGGTCGCAGTGCCGGTCACATGAATCGTCCCCGCCCTGCGGCGAATCGTCCCGTCCGGCGCCTCCTCGGTGTCCCCCGTGATGTCGACGTCGAGCGCGACCACGCCGGCGAGCTCGCCCGTCATCACGAACTCGCCGCTCAAATTGCCCGTCAGCGTGCCGTCCGGCAGGTCGCGCAGCTTCAGATCGAAGGCGGCCGGCCCGCCGTCGTAGGCGACCTCGACCATGCCCTCGACCGGTCCGTCCGAGTAATCCTCGAGCGTGACCTGCAGATCCATCCCCTTGTTGGCCGACGCACCCTGGTCGACCTTGCCGCCGACGATCATCGTCCCCGACAGCGCGCCCGCGGCCGTCTGCTCGGGGATGTTGGCGCTCGAGGCCGCGTTGAAGCCGGCGAAGCCGAGCTCGATCGCGCGGTCGACCGCGCGGTCGAGCCCCAGGTAGGCGCGCCGCGCCGCCTCCGGGTCGGCCACCCCGACCGCCGGCGGCTGACAACCCACCACCAGCCAAGAAAACATCGCGCAGGTCGCGGCGCGCGCGAGGATTCGTCGAGAGAACGAGGGCATGTTCTATTCGCTGGGACAGACCTGTTGGCCGAGATTCCAAGCGGATCCACCCGCACCCGCTTCGATCTCCAGGGGGTTCCTCTGCATGCGCAGGACACCCGCGTTTCGCCGGCGCCAGCCGCGCCGCCTCAGCCCGGCGGCACGAACCCGTCACACGCCTCGGCGATGCCCGCGATCGCCTCGTGAAAGAACATCTGATAGTTCTCGGCGCAGATCTGGCCCACGCTGCCGTATGTGAACAGCTCGGTGAATGCGATGAGGCGCTCGCCGACCTCCGCCGCGTCCTCGCAGGCCGGATCCTTCGGCCCGATCAGCGACAGCACCACCACGTTCGACTCGACCCCGCCCTTGAGCCCCGTGATCGCCTCGAACCATTGCGGCGGATCGCCGGCCGAGCCCTCCTCCTCCTCGTCGGTGATCAGCACCAGCACCAGCAGCGCGTCCTCGCGGACGAACTGCTCGTTGCACCCGCCGGGCCCTGCCAGCTCCGGCCCGAGCGCCGCCAGGGCCGCGTCGATCGGCATCTCGTCGCCGCTGCCGTCGATCCCGACCTGGGCGGCGCAGGTGAAGCGCGTCGGCAGATCGTCGGCCTCGGTCATGAAGCGATGGCCGCTGACGAACGGCCCGCACTCCGCGTCGCTCGCCCCCTTGGCGCCGGTCGTCTGCGTCACCAGGGCCCCCAGCGTGTCGGCGCAGCCCGGCTCGTTGTGCTCGTAATCGTCGGTCGTGACCACGCCGAGGTGCAGGCTCTCGGCGTCGGCGAGCTCTTGCTGGATCTCGCTGACGAACGTCGGGAAGCTGGCCACCAGGTTGACCTGCTCCTGCTTCATGCTGCTCGAATTGTCGACCACGAACAGCAGATCGATCTTGACGCACGGCTTGTCCGCCTGCGGCTCGCCCGGAGCCGGCGAATCGCCGAGGTCGAACTTCGGCCCCGAGTCGTCCGGCTCCTCGCCGCCCGCCGGCGCCTCCTCGGGCTCGCCGGGGTCGCCGCTGGAGCCCGTGCTCGCGCCCTCCGGGCCCGTGGAAGCCGGTTCGGGCGCCTCGCCCGTCGTCGACGACGACGATACGTCGGCCGGGTCCCCCGGTGAGGCCGTCGTCACCGCCCCGAGCGAGCCGCCCGCCGTCGCCGAGTCCCGCCCGCCGTCGTCCCCGCAGCCCGCGATGAAAAGACCGACGCTCACTGGCGCCACCAGAGCCGCGCGACGGATGAATTGTCGATTGCCACGATTCATCAGACCACCTCCACTCCCCACAATCCGTCGCGCGCCGTCCCGCGGTCAACGCCGCGGCCTCGACGCCCGGAACGAGACCGCGCCCCGGCCCAATACCTACATAACTTTTAAGACATGTCCTTTCAGCCATATCCTACCATGCCTCCCGGCGGCGAGCCCGGCCCAGCGGCCCGTCCTCCGCGGCGGCCCGAGCGCTTGCTTTCGCAGTCCTTGAATGAAGACCACCAAACCTGGACACAAACCCCGCGGAACCTCACTTTGAATCCAGGTTCTCACCGCTCGCTCCGGCGTCGGCGCGCAACGGCCGCCGGGCGGAGGTTCAATCGATCGCACCCTCGCCCCGCAGAGCCCGCTCCGGCGTGACCGCGACCATCGATCCGCCACGCATTGCACATACGACACCGCCCACGGCAGAGGTTCGCCGCCAGCCAGCCCCTGCAGCGCAGGGCCCTCGCCGCAATCACCGGTGAATCACCCTGTCCTCATTCACCGCTGGGCACTTCCCCGATCTGCGGCTTCGCCCCGGTCCCGCGAAGCTGTCTTTCATCGGCTCCGCGTCACGCTGGCCCGGCCGAGGGGGCCGGACCCCGCTGCGCGCCCGACCACGATCGCTTGACCTGCGGCCGCGGCCTCCTTCACCCTGGCCCTCCATGCCCGCTCGACCTGCCCGCGCCCGCGAGACCCGGCTCGCCCTCGCTCGCCTCGCCGCCCTCGCATTGGTGGCAGCGCCCGCGGCCACCGCCCACGCTGCCGTCTGTTATCAGCTGCCCTTCCCCAACCCCAACCTCTCCGACGGCTGGGGCAGCACCTGTTGCGGGCGGACCAGCCCGCACCGCGGCGTCGACTTTCCCCAGGGTGCCGGCACCCCGATCCCCGCCGTCGCCGACGGCGTCGTCGTCGTCAATCAGTGGTCCGGCTGCCTCGGCAACGTCGTCGTCCTCCAGCACGGCGACGGCATGTTCTCCGGCTACAGCCACATGATCGCCGGCTCGCCGCTCGGCATCGGCGCCGCCGTCGGCAGGGGCCAGCAGGTCGGCCAGGTCGGCAACACCGGCAGCTGCTCGCAGGGCGCCCACCTCCACCTCACCATGGCGCCCGCCGCCAATGGCGTGTTTCAGGGCACCACCGTCGACCCGTACGCCTACATCATCGAGCGCCTCGAATGCAACCTCGCCCCGATCGGCTACCTCGATCAGGCCGGTTGTGACGACATCGTCGGTTGGTCGCAAGACCCTTCCGCGCCCGACGCCGTCATCCCCACCCACCTCTACTTCGGCGGCCCTGCCGGCGATCCCGCCGCCGTGGGCATCGCCGTCGACGCCGACGTGACCCGCGACGATCTCTGCATGGCGATCGGCTCGTGCCAGCACGGCTTTCGCATGCCCACGCCCCTGAGCGTGCAGGACGGCCAGCCGCGCCCCGTGCACGCCTACGGCATCGACACCCAGGGCGGCGCCAACCCCGAGCTCGGCTCGAGCCCGCAGGTGCTCGAGTGTCCGCTGCCGCAGCTCCGCGGCGTGCGTCGGCGCGTCGCCGACCTCGAAGTGTTCGGCGCCTGGCAGTTCTCCGCCTTCACCGACCTCGTCACCCTCACCGACGCCCAGGTCGAGGTCTTCGCGCTCAGCATCGACATCCCCGCCGCGCCGACCCTCGCGCGCGCCGACGACGGCAGCCCCGACGTCTGGCTGCTCGACGGCGAAGGCCTGCAGCGCCGCCGCCACGTCCCCGACCTCGCCACCGCCGCCGCCTGGCACCTCGCGCTCGACACCGCCGCCCTGTGGCCCGCCGCCGACCTGCTCGCCCTGGAGGAGGCCCCGCCGCTCGGCGAGCGCCCCACCCTCGTGCGCGGCGATCGTGACACCGTGTGGCTGCTCGACGTCGACCTCGACCCGGCTCCCGCCGGCACCGGCAGCGACAGCGCCGGCGAGCCGACCACCAGCGACACCGGCACCAGCGGCACCGGCGACGAGCCCGACACCGGCACCAGCACCGGCACCCCCGGCCCGGCCACCGCTGGCCTCCCGCCCGGCTTCGGCAGCGAGGACGGCTGCGCCTGCACCACCGGTTCGCGCCCCGCCCCCGCCTGGCTCGGCGCCTTCGTCCTGCTGCTCCTGGCCCGCCGCCGCCGCGCCTGAGCGGGCCTGCGGCGATCTGTCCCGAAAGACAGCCCGCCACCGCTGCGACCCGAGGCGTTCGCAAGGCTCCTCGCGCCCGCGACTTCGCGCCGCATTGGGGCCTCCCGAGCAGGAGTGAATGGCCGAGCGCCGACGCCGCTGCGCACGCTCGCCACACCCGATGCGATCGGCAGCACGCGCGGCTGCGGGCCCGCGCGCGGGCCATCACTTGCCGCGCTCGCGGCCGTCTGCCAACCTCCGACGCATGCATTGTCTTGGTTTGAATTATCGTCGCTTCACCCTGCTTGCCTGCGCCCTCGCGCTCGCCTGCGTGCCCAAGGGGCCAGGCGGCGACGACACCACCGCGGCGACCTCCGAGACCTCCGAGACCTCCGAGACCTCGTCGGCCACCACCACCCTTACCACCACCACCATCACCACGACGGCCCCCACGACCACCGACGCCACCACCGAGACCACCGGCGGCCCCGAAGCCATGTGTGAAGTCGATGGCAGCGAGAACTACCCCGACGAGGGCATGTTCGCCGTCTTCCCCGAGGGCGACGTCGACGAGCCCTGCACCCTCGCCAGCGCGCTCGAGGTCGGCAGCGCGCTCGAGCTGACCCTGCAATGCCCCGACTTCGCCGCCCAGTTCGGCGGCGATTTTGTGGTCCGCATCGAGCACGGCCCGCGGCCCCAGCCCTCGCCGCCGGCGGGCAGCATCCTCGACGTGTTCGCCACCGGCTTCGACCCCGGCTATCCCTTCACCAGCCACGCCTGGCTGTCGCTGCGCCACGACGGCGCCTTGCTGTACGCGGTCACCCAGGGCGAGGCGCTGCTGTCCGAGGTCGGCGACCCCGCGGCCTACGAGCCCTTCACGTTCACCCGCCTCGACGACTGCCCCTTCGTCGACGGCGTCGACACCGGCGTCGTCGACGCCACCCTGCTCTGCCAGACCATCGCCCGCGCGCACCTGCAGGTGCTCGTGGGCGGCGACGAGGCGCTCGTGATGTCCGAGGGCGAGACGACCACCGTGCTCGCCGACGCCGTCCCCTACGCCATCGACCTCGTCGCCCTGCGTCGCCTCAAGGACTGCTACATCGAGCCGCCCGCCGACGACTTCCCCCGCTACGACTTCGCCATCGCCGCCCAGGCCGAGTGACCGCGCGGCGCCGCGGCGCCCTCGTCATCACCTGTCCCTTCGGCCATGCCCCGCGCGCGCCGGAGCGGACCTGTCCGTTGGGACATCCTCACGACCTGTCGTTTACGACATGCCCCGCGGGGCATGTCCGAAGCGCCATTCATTCCAGGATCCGGTCAGCCGTCCGAATTTTGAAAATGAAAGCCAAAGTTGATGCTACCTCACGCATCCCCTACCAGCCTACCCGCCCCGGCCCGTTGACCCGTCTTTTTGAAAACTGATATCAACAGCTCGAACGCGAAACCGTGCACCCCTTCGCGTCCGGGGCCCCTCATGATCGTCCGTTCGACCACCGTCCTCCTCACTGCTGTCGTCTCGCTCGCCGCCTGCGGCGACGACGGGTCCACCAGCGCCAGCGACACCGCGGGCACCACCGACACGACGGGCACCACCGACACGACCGGCACCACGGTCACCCCCGGCACCACCGACGACGATCCGACGACGGTCGCGCCGACCACGACCTCGGTCGACACCACCGGCCCGGACACCACCACTCAGCCGGTCACCTCCACGACCGACGACACCACCACGACCGACGGCACCACCACGCTCGACACCACGAGCGACACCACCACGCTCGACACCACGAGCGACACCACCGACACCACCGGCGACACCTCGACCTCGACCGGCGCCGTCGACGAGACCCCGCCTTCCGTGACCCTCGCGCGTCCGTTCGACAACGTCTACGTGGCCAGTCGGCGGCTCATCCTCACCGGCGAGGCCAGCGACGACCTCGAGGTCGTCGCCGTCGAGCTCGTCGTCAACGGCGAGGCCCCGGTCGCGCTCCCGATCGGGCCCGGGCCGGTGCTCGAGTTCAGCGCCGACGTCCGCCTCCGCCGCGGCTGGAACTCCCTGCAGTTGATCGCCCGCGACGCGGCCGACAACACCGGCAGCAGCACGCGCCACGTCCACCTCGGCGTGCCGGTGGCCGCCGGCGGGGCCCACTCGCTCGCGGTCGTCGACGGCGCGGCCTGGGGCTTCGGCCGCAACAACGAGGGCCAGCTCGGCGCCGGCGACCTCGTCGATCACCACCTCCCCACCGCGATGATGGGCCTCGACGACGCGGTCTCGCTGTCGGCCAACCTCAACCACTCGCTGGCGGTCCTGCCCGACGGCAGCGTCAAGGTCTGGGGCCGCAACGACGAGGGCCAGCTCGGCCAGCCGCCCCCCGTCGACGTCGCGGTCCCGGCGACCCTCGCCGGCCTGCCCGAGGTCGTGCTCGTCGCCGCCGGCCAGCGCCACAGCCTCGCGCTCACCGAGGACGGCCACGTGTGGTCGTTCGGCTTCAACAACGCCGGCCAGCTCGGCCGCGCCGGCGACTCGCTGCCCGCCGTCGTGCCCGGCCTCGAGGACATCGTCGCCATCGCCGCCGGCGGCACCTACTCCGCCGCGGTCGACGGCACCGGCGTCGTGTGGGCGTGGGGCAACAACACCGACGGCCAGCTCGGCGACGGCATGACCGTCGACTCACCTGTCCCCAAGGCCATCTCGATGGTCGACGCCGTGGCCGTCGCCGCCGGCAAGGCCCACACCCTCGCCGTCGCGCCGCTCGGCAGCCTGGCCGCCTGCGGCCTCAACGTGTCCGGCCAGCTCGGCGACGGCCTCAGCGCCGACAACGTCCTGCTGCCGGTCGCCGTGCCCGAGTTCGCCGACCTCCTGACCGTCGCCGCCTCCGGCAACCTGTCGCTCGCGCTCGCCGGCGACGCCCAGCTGTGGGCCTGGGGCCAGAATTTCTCCGGCCAGCTCGGCCTCGGCGACAACGCCGATCGCCCCGCGCCGACGATCGTGCCCGGCCTGCCGCCCGTGCGGGCGATCGCCGCCGGCCTCGCCCACACCGTCGTGTTCGACGAGAACGGCGGCGTCTGGGCCTGGGGCCTCAACTCGTTCGGCCAGCTCGGCAAGGGCGACGCCGGCAACCCGACCAACAGCGCCGTGCCGCTGCAGGTCGCCCTGCCCTGATCCGCCGCCGCGGCGCGAGGCCGGCGGGTCACCGCCGGCCTGCTCCCGTCTCGCCGCGACCACCGGCCGATGCACGCCTCTGCGAGGTCGCGGCCCCGCGCTCCGCGATCGAGCCGAGCGCGACGCCGCCGTCTCTGCCACATGTCCCGAAGCACAGATGCACGAATCTCCGCCAGCTCCGCATTCGTGCATACGCCACAGTAGGCGCGAGTAAGGCGAATCGCCTACACGCACCCCGGAATGCGGCGCGCAAATGCCACTGGGCCGCTCTGGCCTCACCGCGTTGCCTCGCGGCCTCACCAGACCGCACGCCCCGAATAGACATAGGTCTTTTGGGACATATTCTCGCTCGTGATCGCCAAGAGCGGCGTTCTGCGGCCCGCGCGATCGCCGGGGCGCGCCCACGCCCGCGGCGCCGGGTGCACGCCCGGCGACGGCCGCGTCCTGGATGATATAGATGCAAGCATGCACAACACCCCGCGCATTCTCGCCCTCCTCGCCCTCCTCGCCCCCGTCGCCTGCGACGTCGACGACGACACCGCGAACGCCGTCGGCGAGGGCGTCATCGGCATCGGCATCGAATCGACCGAGTTCGCCGAGCTCGACATCGACGAGCTGACCGACGCGACCGACCCCTCGTTCGCCTGCAGCGACGCCGGCTGGAACTCGTCGTGGGCCACGCTCGAGGACCAGGTGCTCACCCTCGTCAACCAGAAGCGCGCCGCGGGGGCGGTCTGCGGCGGCGTCACCAAGCCGCCGGTCCCGGCCCTCACCGCCCAGGCCCAGCTGCGCTGCGCCGCCCGCAACCACTCGAAGGACATGGGCGACAACAACTTCTTCAGCCACACCGGCTCGAACGGCTCGGCCTTCAGCGCGCGGATCACCGCCGCCGGCTACGTGTGGAAGGCCGCCGGCGAGAACATCGCCGCCGGCTACGCCACCGCCGCCGCGGTCGTCAACGGCTGGATGACCAGCACCGGCCACTGCAACAACATCATGAACGGCAACTACAAGCACCTCGGCATCGGCTACTACAACGCCCCGAGCTCGACCTACAAGCACTACTGGACGCAGGACTTCGGCAAGAACTGAGCCCGCCGCGGTCCGCTCTCGGGGCATCGCCGTCCACCCGGTGGATCGGCGGTGCCCTCATTCGTCGCCGCGCCGCCCTCAGCCGACGTCGAGCTCGATCGTGAAGGTCTGATCGGACCCGGTGAGGTACTGGTCGTACCACGGCGAATAGGTGCGGACGTGCATCGTCCGCCCGTCGGGCTCGAGCTCGAGCAGGCGCAGGTAACCCTCGCCGCCGAGGTCGCGGTGCTGATAGTTGGAGAGCATCTGGTGCACCACCCGGCCGTGGTCGTTGACGCTGGCCAGGTAGCCGGAGCCGTCGCCGAGCACGTGGCCGTTGAGCGTGAGCACGAAGCGGTGCTGGCGGACCAGCTTCTGCCACAGCTCCTCGCCGTCGTTGACCCCGCCCGCCGTGCCGTAGCCGTGCGGGTTGTAGGCCTGCGGGTGCGCGCTGTCGTTGTGATCGTAGCGGCGGTCGTTGTGGTTGAGGTACGCGTGGGTGACGAGGATCCCGAGCCGCTCCGGGTACAGCGACATCACGTCGTTGGCCCACGCGATCACCTCGTCGCGCGGGCCCCACTCGAGCAGCAGCGCGACCCATTCGTGGCCCGCGGCGTCGAACAGGTGGAACGTGTTGTCCAGCTTGCCCGCCTCGTACGACCCGCCGAAGCTAGGCATCAGCTCGCTGTCGTCGAACGAGAACCACTTGTTGAGCAGCGTCTCGCGCGTCGAGGCGTTGCCGTGCGGCCCGTAGTCGTGGTTGCCGGGGACCACCCCATACGGCACCAGCCCGTCGAGTTCGGCCATCGCCGCGCTGGCCCGCTTCCACTCCGAATCGACGTTGTTGTGGACCATGTCGCCGAGGTGAAACGCGAAGACGATGTTGCGCTCCACCGCCTTGCGGGCGATCCATTTGGTCTGGGTCGAGAACACGCTGGGGTAGCGCAGCGAGTAGTACTGCGTATCCGGCAGGACCGCGAAGGTCGTCGAGCCCTCGACGAACAGCGGCAGCGACGGCGGCCCCGGCGGCCCCGGCGGCGGCTCGGGCTTCGGCTCGCCCGGCGGCAGCGGCCCGTCCGGCATCGTGTTCAGCGAGCAGCCGGCCTTGACCTGGCTGACGAACTCCGCGTCGCGCGTGCTGACCAGGTCGGCGTCGACCTCATGGTTCGGCCACACCTCGCACGCGCCGCGCGGATCGTCCGCGTCGCCGCCCTCCTCGCCCTCCTCGTCCATCAGCGCCGGCGAACCACCGGGATAGTCCTGAAGCATGTCCTGACACGCGACGAGCGACAGGGCGGCGGTGACGAGGCCGAGGTACCCGCGACGAGGAGCATCCACCATGTCCCGATCGTACCGGCAACGCCGCCCGCTCCGCCGCGCGTCCGCTGGGATTCACGCCCTCACGCCTCGCAGACACGCTGTCTCGCGCGACAGGTTACTGTCACGAGAGGTGCTCGCCGCGGCGATCCTGCGCGACGTCGGCGAGCGTGCGTCGCGACGATCGCCGCGATCGGCGAGCGCTCCCCTCGGCGCTCGTCGACGAAATTCTCTCGCGCCCCTCGCTGCCTGACCGCGACGAAAGACGCCGCAGACTGTCTGCATCGATTCGGCGCAGCCGAGGTCGTGCATCGGAGATCTGCGCTCCCGCCTCGCCGACCGGGCGCTTGCAGCGCCAGCGCGGAAATCAGCTCGCCGGGCTCGCCGGCTCGGTCGGGTTCGCGGGCAAGCCCTCCTCCGGCGGCACCACGTAGAGCGTGCGGCTGGGGAACGCGAACTCGTAGCCGAGCCCTCGCATCTCGCGGAGCAGCTCGAGCAGCAGCTGCTGGTGGAGCGCGACGAACACCGAATAATCGGCGGTGGTCACCCAGTACACGACCTCGTATTCGATCGCCGATTCGCCGAGGTTGACCAGCGCGGCGCGGTCGAGGCGGACGTGCTCGCGCCGCTCGACGGCCGCGCGCAGCAGGTCGGGCAGCCGCTCGAGCAGCTCCTGCGGCGTGGTGTAGACGACGCCGATGCGCAGCACGACCCGCCGCTCCTGCATGCGGGTGAAGTTCTGGATCCGGCTCGACAGCAGGTCGTTGTTCGAGAGCACCAGCTCCTCGCCGCCAGAGGCCGCGAGCACGGTGCTGCGCATCCCGATCCGCCGCACCGTGCCCGACAGCTGGCCGACCTGGATCGAGTCGCCGGGGGCGAACGGCTTGTCGACGATGATCGAGACCGACGCGAGGATGTCGCTCAGGACCTTCTGCACCGCCAGCGCGATCGCCACGCCGCCGATGCCGAGGCCGGCCACCAGCGCCGTGATGTCGATGCCCATCGCCGACAGCGCCACCAGCATCACGATCGACCAAACGATCACCAGCCCGACCAGGCGCAGCAGCGCCTGGGCGATCGGGGTGACCTGCGGCGACGCGCCCTCGGCGTGCACGTGGCGCGCGAACCGGCGGTCGACCAGATAGCGCACGATCGTGCTGGCCCAGATCCCGCCCTGGACCATCCCGCCGATGATCAGCGCCACGTGGATCCGGTGGTCCCACCGCTCCGGCAGGTCGAGCGTCACCGACGCCAGGCGCATGCCGATCAGCGTGAAGAACCACCCGCGCGTGCGCTCGATCAAGGACGCGAGCGTGTCGTCGACGTCCGACTCCGTCCGCACCGCGTGCTTGCGCAGCCGCCGGGTCGCCACCCGCCGCACCAGCATCAGCGTCGGCGTCAGCGCCACCAGGATCACCGCCGCGGCCAGCCACTGCAGGCCCGTAATTCCCAGCCAGGTCCGCTCCAAAAGCGATTCGACAGCCTCTACCATGGCGCGGCGAGCATAGCCGAATTCGCCGCGCGCGCCACGCCTGCGCGCGTGCGTGAAGCGTCAGAGGACATGCCTTTGAGGACATGCCCGAAAGAGCATGCCCGAAGAGACATCCGGTCTGGCGCCGACTCGGTCTCCGTATACGGGCCGGCGGGTCGGCGCGGGGCCCTCGTCGCGCGCCGGCGCGGGGTGCGGCGAACCCGCGGGCGCCGATGCGGAGCCCCCGCGCGGCCTCTGGCGGGGGGCTACGCTGTTTTCGCGAGCGGGACGGAGGAGCCGGCGGCGCTCACGTATCCTTGTCCCGCCGTGATCCCGGGGACAGAGCTGGCGGAGCTGCTCGACGACGGCCTGCTGGTCGTGTCCCACACCGGCGAGGTGCGCTCCGCCAACCCCGCGGCCGAGCGCATGCTCGGGGCGGAGCGGTCGGCGTTGCTCGGGCGCGACCTGGCGTCGCTGCTGCCCGGGGCGCCCGAGGGCGCGCTGCACGACGCCTGCGCCGGCGCCCGCGAGTCCAGCCTGCGGGCGACCGACCGCCGCGGCTTCGGCCTGGCCGTGCGCGTCGTCCCGCGCGCCGCCGACGCGTGGGTGTTCCTGCGCGGCGAGGTCGACCCCACGCCCGCGCCGATCACCAACGCCGACGTCGTGCGCACCATCCTCGACCACGCGCCGGTGGTCCTGTTCGCCGTCGACGCCGACGCGACCATCACCCTGAGCGAGGGTCACGGCCTCGCCATGCTCGGCCGCGCCCCCGGGGCCAACGTCGGCCGCTCGTGCTGGGACGCCTACCACGACGTGCCGTGGATCCTGGACAGCGTCCGCAAGGCCCTCGCCGGCGAGCCGGTCACGATCGTCGGCGAGCTGCGCGGCCGCGTGTTCGACGTCCACTACGCCCCGGTCCGCGAGGGCGCCGGCGACGTCACCGGCGTGCTCGGCGTGGCCCTCGACGTCACCGAGCGCGAGCGGGCGATGGAGAAGCTGGCCTCGCAGCGCTCGGTCCTCAAGTACCTGCTCGCCAACGTGCCGCAGGCGATCTTCTGGAAGGACCGCCAGTGCCGGTTCCTCGGCTGCAACCAGAAGTTCCTCGAGCACACCGGCCTGACCGACGAGCGCCAGCTGCTCGGCAAGACCGACCACGACATCTGGGCCAGCCCCGAGGAGTCCGATTTCTTCCGCCTGATGGACGAGCGGGTCATGTCGAGCGGCGTGCCGATCCTCGACATCGAGGAGCCGCTGCGCCGCCCCGACGGCCGCCAGACCTTCATCCTCACCAGCAAGGTCCCGCTCCGCGACGACGCCGGCCAGGTCACCGGGCTCCTCGGTATCTACGTCGACATCACCGAGCGCAAGCGCATCGAGCTCGAGAGCCAGCGCGCCAAGGAGGCCGCCGACGCGGCGCTGCGAGCCAAGAGCGAGTTCCTCACGGTGATGAGCCACGAGCTGCGGACCCCGCTCACGCTGATCCTCGGCCCGCTCGAGGCCCTGCTCGCCGACCCGGCCGAGCCGCTCAGCCACGCCGCTCGCGCCTCGCTGTCCCGCACGTGGCGTAACGCCGCCCGCCTCGGCCGTCTCGTCGACGACATCCTCGACTATCAAAAGCTCGAGGCCGGCAAGATGAAGGTCGTGTGGGAGCCGGTCGACGTCCACGACCTCGTCGAGGACCTCGTCGCCGACGCCGAACCGGCCGCCCGCAGCGCCGGCATCACCCTGCGCCACGACCTCGCGCCCGACGTGCGGACCGTCCCGCTCGACCCGCGCATGTTCGAGAAGATCGTCCTCAACCTGCTCGGCAACGCCCTCAAGTTCACGCCCGCCGGTGGCACCGTCACCGTCTCGCTCGAGCGCGCGGACGACGGCCAGCTGCGCCTCGAGGTCGCCGACACCGGCCCCGGCATCGCCCCCGAGGAGCACGAGCGGGTGTTCCAGCGCTTCCAGCAGCTCGACACCGCGAGCAGCCGCAAGCACGAGGGCCTCGGCCTCGGCCTCGCCATCGTCCGCGAGTTCGCCGAGGCGATGGGCGGCCGCGTGCGCCTGTGCAGCGAGCTCGGGGACGGCGCCTGCTTCGTCGTCGAGCTGCCGATCGACGCCGACCGCCTGGCCCGGATGGGCCCGCCGCAGACCCGGACCTCGCGCCTCCCGCTGCCGGTCGAGCCCGCCGCCCTCGAAGCCGTCGAGCCTCCCTCGCCCGCGCCCGGCCGCCCGCGGGTCATCGTCGCCGAGGACAACCCCGACATGCGGGCCTTCATCGCCGCGGTCCTGCGCCCCGACCACGACATCGTGCTCACCGTCAACGGCGCCGAGGCGCTGGCGGCCGCCCGCGAGCGCCGGCCCGACGTCATCGTCTCCGACATCATGATGCCGGAGATGGACGGCTACGAGCTCGTCACCCGCCTCAAGCGCGCCCCCGACCTGCGTGACATCCCGGTCATCGTCCTCAGCGCCAAGGCCAGCCGCGAGGAGACCGTGCGCGGCCTCGAAGTCGGCGCCGACGACTACCTGCCCAAGCCGTTCGCCCCCGCCGAGCTGCGCGCCCGCATCGGCGCGGCCCTCCGCTTGCACCGCGTCCACCTCGAGATCGTCGCCCAGAAGCAGGAGCTCGAGCAGACCCTGCGGATCCTCGAGGAGACCCAGGACCAACTGGTACAGTCGAGCAAGATGGCCGCCGTCGGCACCCTCGTGGCCGGCCTGTCGCACGAGCTCAACAATCCGGTCGCTATCATTCGCATGAGCGCGCAGATGCTGCTGCGCCGCGGCTCGCGCGACCCATTCGTACGCCGCACGCTCGAGCGGATCGAGCGGCACTCGCAGCGCTGCGCCGGCCTGGTCGAGGCGCTGCTGGCCTACAGTCGCCGCCGCCCGCAGGTCGCCGAGCGCTGCGAGCTCGGCCAGGTGCTCTCGTGGCTGCTGGAGCTCGCCCGCCCCGAGGCCCTGGAGCGAGGGATTCGCCTCGTCGCCGAGTTCGTGCCCGAGAAGCTGCCCGCCCTGGTCGTCCACCGCCCCGCGCTCGAGTCCGCGCTGCTGAATGTGATCGGCAACGCCGCCGACGCCACCGGTCGTGGTGGTATCATCGAGGTCACGGCGCGCGCCGCCACCGGTGACGACGACGTCGAAGGCGCCGAGATCCTCGTCCGCGACAGCGGCGTCGGCATCGCCCCGCAGGCCCTCCCCCACGTGTTCGAACCGTTTTACACCACCAAAGCCCCGGGCAAGGGCACCGGCCTCGGCCTGCCGATGACGCAGAAATTCGTCCAGGCCCACGGCGGCTCGATCCGCGTCGACAGCGAGCTCGGTCGCGGCACCGCGGTCCGGATCTGGCTCCCGCTGGTCCCGTCCGGGCCCTCCGAGCCGCCCGAAGCCCAGGAGGCCCCGTGACCGCCGTCGACGCCGGCGGCGCCACCGAGGCCTGCGCCATGCCGCGGGTGCTGGTGATCGACGACGAGCGCGACATGCTCGAGATCCTGCAAGACTTCTTCGAGAGCGAGGGCTACTCGGTGCAGGTCGCCGACAGCGGCGAGCGGGCCATCGAGCTGTGTCGCCGCGACAGCTTCGACGTCGCCATCACCGACATGCGCATGCCCGGGATCGACGGCCTCCACACCCTCATCGGCCTGCGCCAGCTCGACCCCCGCCTGCAGGTCATCGTCGTCACCGGCTACGCCTCCGACGACACCGAGCAGCGCTGCCGCAACGCCGGCGCCTTCGAGTGCGTACAAAAGCCGGTCGACCTCGACACCCTGCTGCGCCTCGTCGGCGCCGCCGTCCAGGCCCGCGACTGAGCCCCGAGCCCGGCGAATCACCGCCGCCCTGGCCCGCGACCGAGCCCTCCGCGCCCGGCGAATCACCGCCGCCCTGGCCCGCGACCGAGCCCTCCCGCGCTCGGCGAATCACCGCCGTCTTCGCGGCCCGGCGACCGAGCCCTCCCGCGCTCGGCGAATCACCGCCGTCTTCGCGGCCCTGAGCCGCCGCCTGCCCATTCGCAGGTCGTGGCGCGCCCCCTCGCCGCCGGCCCGTGGCGGACGCCGTGGCGAGCGACTATCGTCGCCCGCGTGAGCGACACCGACCTCGCCTATGGGCTCGTGCTCTTGTCGGGCGTCCTGCACGCCACCGTCAACGCGATCCTCAAGGCCGGCAGCGACAAGTTGGTCGGCCGCGCCCTCATCGACGCCGCCAGCGCCGCGGTCGTCCTGCCCGCCCTCGCCTTCGTCCCGCTGCCCGCGGGCGCGTGGCCCTGGCTGCTCGTCTCGCTGGTGATTCACCTCGTCTACCTCTATTCGCTGGTGCGCGCCTACGAGGTCAGCGACTTCTCGGCCGCCTATCCGGTGGCCCGCGGCAGCGCCCCGCTGCTCACTGCGGTGGTCGTCCTCGGCGTGTTCCACGAGCCCGCGCGCCCGCTCGAGCTGGTCGGCATCCTCGCCATCGGCGCCGGCATGCTCGCCATGGGTTTCGGCCGCCACCTCAGCCGCGCCGCGCTCGGCTGGTCGCTGCTGACCGGCGTGTGCATCGCCGCCTACACCGTCATCGACGCCTCGGGCGTGCGCGCGGCCCCGTCCGCCGCCAGCTACATCGCCTGGCTGTTCGTCCTCCACGGCACCGTCATCAGCACCGTGTTCGCCGCCATCCGCGGCCGCGGCGTGCTCGCGGTCGCCCGCGAGCAGTGGCGGCCCGGCGTCGTCGCCGGCGTCCTCAGCATCGGCACCTACGGCCTCGCCCTCGCCGCCTATCGCCTCGGCCCCACCGCCCCGCTGTCGGCCCTGCGCGAGACCAGCATCCTCGTCGCCACCGTCATCGCCGTCGTCTGGCTCAAAGAGCGCGTGACCCCGCTGCGCGCCGCCGCGGCCGCCGCGATCGCCCTCGGCGCGGCGCTGATCCTGGCCGCGTGAGCGCGCCGCCGATGGCATGTCCTTCGAGACATGCCCCCGAGAACATGCCCCCATGAACATGCCCTCGGGGACATGCCCCAGAGCACCTGTCCTCGCAGACATCAAGCCGAGCCGCGCTCCGGTCGCGCGAGCACTCCCGCGACGCTCGCCCCGAGCCGTGCCGTCACAACAAGCTCACGGGACGCGGTGCAATTCGAAGACCGCCCACGGGCGGATGGACGACCTCGATCTGGTTGCGGCATCGACCTATCGCCGACGACCCCGCCCGCGCCGCCCCAGCAGCGGCGCCAGCAGCCACCATCCCGACGCTCCCGCCCGGCCCTCCGTCGCGCACGCGCAGCCGCTCTCCGCCATGTCCGTCCCGGCCGTCGCCGCGTCCTCCACCGCCGTACTCGACGCATCCCCGCTGCTGCTCGCCTCTCCCGAGCTGCCCGCCCCCGTCACCACCTCGCCGCCCGTGCTCGAGCTCGTCGGCTCCGGCCCGCCGCTGCTGCTCGTGCTCTCCTCCCCGCTGCTGCTGCTGCTCCCCTCTTCCGGCCCATAATCATCCGCCACGTCCCAGAACCCGTCGTCGTTCACCGGCGGCGGCCCCATCGCCCCGGTCGAGAACGTGAAGCTCCAGCCCGCCAGCGCCTCGCCGTGGATCGTCTGCACCCCGGCATCCACGGTCACCACATACACCTCGTCGGCCAGCAGGTCGCTCGTCGGCTTGACGTGGACCACGTGCGAGTCGCTGCCATAGAACAGATCGATCTCGATCGGCACCTCCACCGCCGCCGAGTCGACCACATGGAACTGACTCGCGCTCAGCGTCGCCTCGTCGAGCCCGCGCGCGAACACCACCGAGATCCACGACTCGATCGACGCCGCCGCCGTCGCGTGCCCGCTCGCCCCGTCGGCCGGGAATGTCCAGAGCACCGACCGCGGCAGCGGCTGCTCGTGGATCAGCGCCCAGTTGCTCTGCCAGTAGCGGCGGGCGATCTCCGCCTCGCTCGGCGGATTGCCCGGGACCGCCGGATCGTCGTCGTGCGCCGCCGCCCACGGGAAATCCGCCTCCGCGTCCGCCAGCCCCTCCGGATCGGCCGCGATCGCCGACACCGCGTGGATCGCAAACCCGACCAGCCCCACCTTCTGCCCCATGCTCCCGCCGTCGATCGCCTTGCCCACGATCGACTCGAACAACGGAAGCAGCGCCGCCGTCGGCAGCCACAGCATCGGCACCTCGCCCGGCCCCTTCGCGCCCGCCCACATCACGTCCGAGTCCTGGTCGAACTCCGCGTGGTCCTTCGCCTCGTAGAACCGCGAGCGCTCGAAGAACATCGCGTCGTACGTCTGGTCGGCGATCCCGTGCGACGTCATCCCCAGGTAGAACGCCAGGTGCAGCCGCGCCTCGTCCGACCACGGCGGCGCGAAGTTGTCGCCGATCCACCGGCGATATGCCTCCTGCACCGGCTCCCAGTGCGACGATTCCCCCGCCGCTCGCTCGTCGGTCGTCGCCCCCGGCGTATAGCCCCAGTCGGGGAACATCGTCCCGGTGAACAGCGCCTGCCGCAGCGCCGGGTCGCCGACCAATGCCCGTAGCGACCCCTCCGGCGGCACCAGCTCCGCCGCGGCCTTCGAGATCCACTGATGCGACACGTTGCCGTTGGCCGTCGCTACCGCCGGCCGAAGCGCCGCACACACCACCCCGAGAGCGAAGAGCCACGATCGTCGCCGACGCGCCATGCCCGGAAATTACCCGACCTCGCCCTCGCTCACCAGCCCTCGCTCGCCGACCTTCACTGCCGGGCCGCGGGCGGCGGGTGCTTCTCCTTCGACGAAATCCAGTCGCAGTCGGCCCCATAGAACGTGATCACGGACCCATCGCTCCCGGCCGCCGTGCTCTTGATGCTGCCGTCTTCTCGCACCCGCCCGAAGCACATCGCCGCATCGACCGTGAGCGGGTGGACCGCGCCGGCCGCCAGGTGAATCTTCGGCGCATCCGGCGGCGGCAAGTCGAGCTCGCACGGCAGCACCACCACCTCGATGTCCATCGCGCACGTGTTCTTCAGCTCGGTCTGGACCGACTCGCCGATCGCCGCCTCCTCGATCGAATCCCCGGTGCGGGCGCACTCCTGCTCCCGACACGGCCGCAGTCGCCCGCCTTCGTGGACGAACCAAAACCCCATCATGCCGGTCGGGATCCCCATCTGCGGCCCGTGGGCGTACATGGCCCGCACCACCCCTTCTCGCGTCGCCCGCATCCGCAGCGTGATCGTCCGCTTCTCCTCCGGTCCCAGCGTGAGCGGCCACGAGCCCGGCCCCTCGACCCGCGTCAACCCTTCGAGCTCGACCCAGCCGATCCCGTCGTCGATCTCGCCCGCCGCCGGTCCGTCATAATCGATCGCCACCTCGAGCACGTCCTCGCTCGTGCGAGCTCGCAGCGCGTGCTTCCACATCCTCCCCGAGAGGTTCGCCGAACCGCGTGGTCCCCGGATCCACTCCGATGATTCTGTCGCGTCCGATCCCCCTGCAGCAACCTCCCCCGTTCGTGCCGCCGAGCCCGCCGGATCGGCCTCTCGCGCCGGCACGCCGGCCATCCTCGCCTCTCTTGGCAATCGCTTGCTCGCCCGCACCTCGCCGCCTTCCGCGACCGTTCCGGCCTCCGCATCCCTACAACCGCGCAGTGCCAACATTCCCCCCGCGCTCGTCGTAATCAACGTCAGCAGCACCAGCGGCGTCGTGAACGCCGCGCTACTGCGCAGCGACGGCTCCCCGAACAGCGGCAGCCACGACCACGAGCGCCACCGCTCCCCTCGCCGCCGCGCCAACCTCTTTTCAAAGCTCTCCTTCGCCACCCGCAGCCGCGCATACACCGTGCTGAGGTTGACCCCCAGCTCCGCCGCGATCTCCGTCCCGCGCAGCCCCTCGATCTCCGACAGCACGAACACCGCCCAGCGATCCGGGTCCAGCTCGCCCAGGAACCCCTGCAGCTCCGCCAGCGCCTCCTGCCGCGCAGCCCAGCCCTCCGGGTCCGGCCCCGGCGCTGCCACCTCCGCCTCGTCCAGCACCCCCGGCGCCCGCACAGCCCGCTCCCGATGCCTCCGGGCGATCTTGCGCGCCACTCCGGCCATCCACTGCCGCAGCGAGAACCGCGGGTCGTACGCCCCGATCCGCCGCACCAGCACCTCGAACACGTCCTGCACCGCGTCGTCGAGCCCCGCCTCCGGCACCCCCAGCCCGCGCAACCGCCCGCGCAGGTACGCCTCGTGACGCGCACACGCCTCGCTCAGGGACTCACTCGGACGGCTCGGCAGGTTCTCGTTCATGCAGGCTCCTCGCCCCCCTCCTTGCAGGCAGCCCGCCAGGATCGTAACGAAAAATGCACCCCTCCGCCGCGCACTTTCGCCCCTCAGGCTTCGCATGAAAAATGGCGGCTCCACCGCCCTCCGCGCCCCGGCGACCATCATTCATCAGGCGCTGACCTCCCATTCACTTCATCGCATCCGCCACCACCTCGATCGTCGCGCCGCGCCCGAGCCCCAGCTTCACCGCCGTCCCTGCCGGTACTGCTGACATTTCCTGGAACAGATATCCATTCGCCCCTGTCACGTCCTGCCCATCGACGCTCACGATCTCGTCGCCGATCTGCAGCCCTGCGCGCATCGCCGGCCCGCCCGGGCGCACCGACCCCACGATCAGCTTCGCCTCGCCCGGCTCCGTCCCCGGGGCAGAGGGCTGCACCCGCAGCCCCAGGTCTCCCGGCGCCTCGTTCTCCGAGCGGCGCTTCTTGGCGATCCGCAGCGGCGGCAGCTCGACCGACGTAGCTCCTGTCGTCGGCAACTCGAGCGCGATCGACGACCAGCCGTACCCGTTCTCGACCCAATCTTTCGGCAGCACCATCGCGTCGACCGGGCCGGCCGCCACCTTCTCGACCTCGAAGCGGCCCTCCGCGTCCGAAGTCTGCCCGCGCGGCGTTTGGTCGTACGGCGTGAACATCTGCACCTGCCCGCGCGCGCGGATCCGGACCTCCATCCCCGGCACCGGCTGGCTCGACGCGGCGTCGATCACTCGCCCGCGCACTGTCAAGAGTGGCAGCAGCTCGATCTGCACCTCCGCCCGGCCGCCCTCGCCCACGCTCGTCTTGGCCGAGCTCGAGCCCTCGGCCGCCTCCACGATCACCCTGTAGTCGCCGCGCGGCACCTCCGGGAAGCGAAACACACCACCTGTCCGAAAGAACCTGTCACTGCTGCGCCAGCCCGTGCTCGGCTCGTGCAGCGACACCTCGAATTTCTCCGGCGCGCCCCCGCCCTGGATCCGCACCGTCCCGGCGATCGACCCAGCGTCCGCGATCTTGATCTCCACCTCGTTCCCGGTCGCCACGTGCTCGACCGAGCCCTCGCCGCCGCCGCGCCGCTGGGCCACCAGCGTGTACTTCCCGTCGCTCAGCCCCGACAGCTCGAAGCGGCCGTCCTGGTCGGTCAGCTTGCGCGTCTCGGCCCCGAAGAACGACCACCGCGAATCGCGGAGCGCGTCGCCCATCCCTGCCGCCGGGCTGTCGCTCTCGCGCGTCGCCTCGACGAACGCGTCCGACAGCGGCCCGCCGGCGGAGTCGACCACGCGCCCGCCGATCCGCCCGTGCTGCGACTCCACCACCAACTGCACCTCGCGCACCTCGCCGGTCGCGATCGTCACCGCCGTCCCTTGCACATCGTCGTCGGTGGTCCCCGGCGCCTGCAGCGGCACCCAGCCCTGGACCGCCTGCACCCGATACGAGCCCGCCGGCACCTGCTTCAGGCGGAAGCTGCCGTCGTCGAGCGTGCGCGTCGTCGGCAGCTCCTGCTGCTCCCCGCGCAGCGTCACCTCGACGCCCTTCACTGCCAGCCCCTCGCTGTCCTTCACCGTCCCGCGCAGCTCGCCCGTCGCCGGCAGCGTCAGCAAGATGTCCTCGAGGTCCTGTCCCGCAGGCAGCTCGACCTCCAGCGGCGGCTCCGGGCGCGGGTGCTCGTTCGACGACGCGCTCACGCGATAGCGGCCCGGCAGCAGCCCGAGCAGCTCGAAGCGGCCATCGTCCGCCGTGCGCTCCGACCACGCCCGCGTCGCCTGGGCCCGCGGCGCCGACGGATCGGGCTGCGGCTCGGCGCCGACGTGGAGCCCGCGCGCACCTGTCCCTCCGGACAGCACCACCCGACCGCGGATCGCCTGGCCCGGCTGCACCTGCCAGCGCAGCCCGCGGATCGCCGCGTCGACCACCGCCACCGGCGCGTACGTCGGCTCCGCCACGTACGTGTCGCACTCGACCTGCGGCTCGTACGACCCCGGAAGGACCCCGCGGATCCGCACCAGCCCATCGGCCTCGACCTCGCCCGCGCGCGACCCGACCGCCGTGTCGGTGATGCGCACCCACCCTTGCTCGCATGATTCGCCGCCCGCGACCGTGACTGTCCCTTCGACCAGGTACGCCGGATGCGCCCGGATCACGATCGGCTCCGAAGTCTCACCCAGCCCCAGCACCGCGCTCTCGGCTCCTACCCCATAGGCCTCGTCGTGGAATGCCTCGAGTCGGTACGCCCCCGGCTTCAAGCCCTCGATGCGGAAATTGCCGTTCGTATCGCTGATCGCCTCCGCGGAGCTCTCCATGGGTTTCACCGCGAGCACGCTCGCGCCCGCCACCGGCGCCCCGTCCTCCGCTCGCACCACGCGACCGACCAGCACCGACTCCGGCGTCAACGCGATCTCGAACGTCATCCCTGGCGCCACGCCCATCATCCAGCCGCGCGCGTAGCCATCGGCGTGCGCCTCGAGGTACGCCTCGCCCGGCGCCACCCACAGCGTGAACCGCCCGTCCGCCCCCGTACGCCCGTGGGCGAAGCCCGACGACACCTGTGCCCCCTCGAGCTCGCCGCCGCTGAGGTCGCGCACCACTCCCTTGAGCTCGACCCCGCCGGCCAATAGCACCACATCGACCTCGCGCGTCTCCTGCCCCGCGCGCAGCGTCACCAGCGTGCGCGCGCGCTGGCCAGGACCCGCACGATACTGCCCCGGCACATGCCCCGCCGCGCTCGCGTGGACGAATTGTGGCACCGGCAACAACCCCTCGACGCGATAGCTGCCGTCGCCCGCGCTCGTCGTACACGTGCGATTCGCCTGCTCCTTGCTGTCGAGCCCCGACGCCGAGCTACCCACACAAACCGTCGCCCCGCCGATCCCACGACCGTCCGCCTCGCGCACGCGGCCCGAGATCGCCGCCCGGTCCACCAGACGCAGATCGAGCCGCCCCGGCCCCGCCCCGTCGACGCGCGGACCGTTTGCAAACACCGGCCCACCGCCGTCCGGCGCCTCCTCCGGTCCCGCGACCTCTTCGCGGCCCCGCACCGTCCACCACCACCCCAGGAGCAGCGCGATCACCCCGATCGCAGCCGCAGTCACGAACTTCCGTGTCGTTTGGGTCATGTCTGAAAGGTCCTGTCGCAGCCGCCTTGCACATTTGTCCAGCCCTGGCGTGCCGCAGCACCGCGACCGTATCACGGACTTCATCGCCTGGCTCGCGCACCACGCAGCGCCGCGGTGCGGCCTTCACGCCTGTCGGCCCCATTCGCCGCTCTCCGCTGCGGCGCAGTCCTCGATCCTCGTCCGCGAGACGGGCAACCGTGCGGCCAATCGACAGACCCGGCATCCGATGCCAATGACATCGCGGCCTGACGCGTCACTCCTTCGCACGCATCGCCGAGCATTTTCGCCCGAGCCGTTCGTCCGGCGCTGTATTCGCGGGTAGGCAAGCGGACAGGAAGCTCATCCGTCGTCCCGCTCGGAACGCCGCTCCCGAGCCGACCGAATCCGCCCGCCGCGAAAATGGATTGATCACCTCGGCGAGGCGGCGCAAACTAGGCCCAGGCTGGAGCTCTCGTTATCGTGGGGGATGGGCGGCCATGAGTGAAGACATCGATATCCTGCGTCTGCGCGGAACCACATTAAAGGGCACGTATGCCCTCGATCGCGCGGTCGCAAGAGGCGGCTTCGGCGTCGTCTATCGCGGCCGCCACCTCTCGCTGCACAAAGAAATCGCCGTCAAGGTGTTCTGCCCGCTGGCCACTCCCGAGGCCTCCATCGAGCAGGAGGCCATCTCGCACTTCTTCCAGGAGATCAAGATCCTCTCCGCGCTCGAGCACCCGGCGATCGTGCGACCCTACGACTGCGGGACGATCAGCCTGCCCGAGCGCGGAAACGTGCCGTGGATGGCGCTCGAATGGATCGAGGGCCGCACGCTGGCGGAGCTGTTGCGCCAAAGCCCGCGCGTCGAGTGGTCCCCGCGCGACGCGCTCGAGCTGTTGAGGCCGGTGATCGAGGCGCTCGCCGAGGCCCACGCCCACGGCATCGCCCACCGGGACGTCGCGCCCAACAACATCATCGTGTCTGAATCCGCCCACGGTCGGCGTATTCGTCTGATCGACTTCGGCATCGCCTGTATTCGCCCCGCCTACGAGGAGCCCGCGGCGCCGGAGGACGCGCCCACCGGCTCGGTCCTGATCGCCCACTCACCGAAGTACCCCGCCCCCGAGCAATTGCTGCAGCACCGCACGGGCACCTTCACCGATGTCCACGCGCTCGGGCTCATCCTCTATCACCTGCTCACCGGATACCTGCCCTACCCCAATTCGGCCAGCGACGCGGAGCACGGCGCCTGCGCCTTGCGAAGGCCGACCCCTGGGCTCGTCGGGCTCGACGTCGGCGCCTGGGAGCCGGTGCTCTCGCGCGCCGTCGCCATCAATCCGCGCGACCGCTACGCCACCGCCCGCGAGCTGCTGGAAGCGCTCGAGCAGTCGCTCGCCGCCGCCGTGCCCGCGCACGACGAATTCGAGGTGGCCCTGCCCGAGAACTGGCGCGTGGTCGAGGTGACGCCGTCGACGGTCCCGATCCTGCTCAACACCCCGGAGTTCACGGTGATCTTGCATCCTGTCGCCCTGAGCGCCGGCGAGCTGCGCCACGGGTTCGAGGTCCCGATCAACGCCGGCCTGTCGTGCAAGCTCGTGCTGCAGCGCTACGCCGAGGTCTCGCTCGCGCTGACGGTCGTCGGCCACCCGGGCGAGCGGCCCGGGCTCTACTCGAACCCCAACGGGGTCGGCTCGCGCCTCACGCGGGCGATGCTCGACCCGGGCGCCGAGAAGCTCGTCTATTGCGGTCAGCGGGACTTCGGCCTGCGCGAGGTCATCTGCTACGCCACCCAGGCCAAGCTCGGCGAGCGGCTCTCGATCGACGTCACCCGCCTGAACCTCACCGTCTGCTTCGCCACGCCGGTGCGTGACTTCATCGTCCTGCAAGTCGACGAACCGGAGCTGGCCCGCGCCCACCTCGCATGTATCGGTATCACCTGAGAGATCGACGACAACATGGCACAACCGACAGACACCTCCGTGGCGAGGGCCGCCGCGTCCGCGCAAGCGGCCCTCCCTCCCGAGGCCGCGATCAGCCGCGAGACGGTCGACTCGCAGCTGCGTTACGCCTTTCGCATGACCCGCAACCGCGGCGGGCTATGGGTCCCCGTGGAGCTCGGTCAGGGCAAGTTCGCCCGCGTGCTGTGTGGCCAGCAGCAGATCGGCAATCAGCCGGCCCGCAGCGTGGCGATCAAGATCTTGCACAGCCACGCGACGCTGGCCCACGAGCGCCTGTTCTCCACCGAGATCGCGCACCTGCGCAAGCTGAGCGACGCCGACAACGTCAACGTCCTGCACATCCTCGACGTCCTGCAGCTGCGCCCGCTGGTGCTGTGCGGCTGCGGCAAGGTCTATCACCCGCGCTGCCCCAATTGCGGGCAGGAGCTGCTGACCCGCGTCGACCTCGACGCGCACCCCGGCCTGCAGTGCAACGCCTGCAAGTACGTGCTGCCGGCCAATCGCGTCATGGACCGCGTCCAGGAGCTGTCGTCGGCGACCGCCCGCACCTGCTGCCAGGACAAGGCGGTCGAGGGCCGCGGCACGATCATCAACTTCGTCCACCGCGACGTGATCGTGATGGAGCACCTGACCCTCGGCCTCAAGGACTTCGCCCGCCGCCGCCGCGAAGAGGTGATGGACCAGTGGAAGAAGAAGGGCGGCGAGACGACCGCCCTGGCCCTGGCCTCGAAGTCCGGCTGGATCGAGCGCATCGGCGCCCTGCTGCCGAAAAAATGGCTGCAGCGCCGCACGTCCGAGCTGTTCGAAAAGGCGTTGCTGCTCGAGAAGGTCCTGGCCGTCGTGCAGCTCGTCGAGGGCGTGGCGTGGCTGCACGGCGAGAAGCGCATCATCCACAAGGACCTCGCGGCCGACAACATCATGGTCCGCTTCTCGGGCATTCGTAACAGCAAGTCCAACTGGCGCGGCGAGCATCGCCCGGAGATGAACGTCAGCGACATCCTCAACGACCTCACCGGCTACCCCACGTTTCGCACCCTCCTGATCGACTTCGGCCTCGCCGACGAGGCGACGCCCACGCGCTCGTGGTACGACGACGACGAGGCCACCGGCCAGAACAAGGGCCCGTTCCTGTCGCCCGAGGCCAAGAACCGGCGCCAGGACGTCGGCCTCGATCAACCGCTCGCCTTCTCGGCGGAGGACAAGACCTTCGTCATCCCGCCGGAGATGCGCGGCCTGTCGCTGCCGCTCATGCCCGGCGATCTCATCAGCCACTCGCTCGACGAGGAGCACGTGCACGACCTCAAGATCGAGGCCGTGCTGGACAACGGCAAGGTCGCCAAGTACACCGGCGTCGCCCCCGAGGTCCAGGACTATCGCCGATGCATCGTCGAACGGCCCCTGCTCGAACCCCACGACATCTTCGCCCTCGGCGCCCTGTTCTACTTCCTGCTGTCCGAGGACATGACCCGCATGGAGCCGCTGCACGCGCTGGTCTACACCGCGCAGGAGAAGCGCCGCCCCATCGACATCGGCGCCCTGCGCGGCCTCGACCTCTACCCCGGCGTGCGCAAGGCGATCCGCTCCGCCTTCTGGCAGGACGAGCTTATCGTCATCATCCTGCGCGCAATGACCCGCGGCCTGCCCGGCAGCTACGCCAAGACCCGCATCGACCGCGGCTGCGAACCAGCGCAGCGGTTCCTGCTCGAGATCAAGCGCCTTCACCACAAGATCCAGCGCGACATCGTCTCGACGTTCTGGCGGTGAACAAGGATGCCTGAGCTGTTCCCGCCGCCCCTCGGCACCGTCATCGCCGGCCGCTTCGAGCTGCTGGCCCCCCTCCGCGGCGACGCTGCGGTGTTGACATTCCTCGTCAAGGACTCCCAGACCGGCAAGCGCCGCGCGCTGACGCTGTTCGACCCCGCCCTCGCCACGGCGACGGTCTGGGCTGAATACCACCGCCTGTGGGCCGCCGCGGGGGAGGCCAAAACTTCGGGTCTGACGCTCCCGCCGCAGGTCCCCGCGACCTCGCCCGAGCCGCCGCACGTCGTCGACGATCCTCCCGCCCATCGCGGCCTCGATCGCCTGCGCACGCAGGAGGGACGAATCCCCTGGCAACGCGCGCTGACCCTCGGCGAGCGGATCGCCGCCGTCCTGCACGATGCATTCGAAAGGACCGGCGCCGTCCACCGCGCGCTCACGCCGTCGCGCTGCACCGTCGGCGAGGGCGATACGGTCGAGGTGCTCGACTTCGGGTTCGCGGAGATCGAGCTCGCCGGCGAACAGCCCGAACAGGTCGAGTACCGCGCCCCGGAGCAGGCGAATCACAAGGGCGACTCACGCAGCGACGTGTTCTCCCTCGCCGCCATTGTTTACGAGCTGATTTGCGGTACCTGCCCCTCGGCCTCGCCGCCGCTGCTGAGCTCACTCGCCTATGTGCCTCCGGCCGTCGAGCGCCTGCTCGACAGGGCGCTCGCTGCCGATCCCGAGCAACGCCCCGCCGACCTCGCCACCATGCGAGCCGCCCTGCGCGAAGCGCTGGGCCTCCCTGCATTGTCGGTGAGCAGGCCAGCGACTCCTGCGAGTCCGCCGCCGACAGCCTCGCCGGCGGGGGCCAACGATTCACGCCTCGAGTCGCCGTCCACCCACCGACCCGAGCCCCAGCCAGTCACCCCGAGCCCCAAGCCCTCTCCCGTGCCTGTGTCGCGTCCGCTCGCGAATCGGGCCGCGCCGCACAAGTCGGTGCAGAGCCCGCGAGCGAACCTCTCCCGGCAACAACAAGCCACCGACGATCCACCCAACGATCGAACCGCACGACTCCCGCCGAGGCCGGCCCAGCAAGACACCACCCTGGTCCTCTCCAACAACGAGGAGGCCCCCACCGAGCGCGTGCCAATCTTCAGCGCGCGGCCCAGCCGACCGGCCGAACCTTTCGGCGAGCGAACCGAGGTCTTTCAAAAACGACTCAACCACGTACCGCCTGAGGAGCGCACCGAAAAGCTCCCCGCAAGCGCCTCAGCCCCCGATCGAACCGAGGTCCTGAGCCCCTCGCCCGCCGGACAGCCATCGCCCCTTCCCGACCGAACCGAAGTTTTGAGCCCCCGGCCTGCACGAGAATCGTCACCGCCTCCTGGCCGATCTGAACCGCGGGCCGACCCTCGTCTCGCCGCAGATCCTCGCCCGCAGCCGAGGTCGCCCATGGAGGGTGATGAAGAGAGGACTGCCGTCATGGTTCGAAACCGAGGCCCGGTCATCCAGGCCCCGCCGTCTTCGCTCGAACCAACGATCGGGGCCATTCGCGTCCACAGGCCCAACCCGCCTCGGCAAGCTCAAGCGTCACAGGGCGACCGCCCCTCTCCGCCGAGCGCCGAGCCCTCCTCTCCCCAGATGCCGCCCTCAAACGAATTTTTGCGGACGACCCTGCTCAAGGTCAACCTCGTGCTCGTCCTCCTGCTCCTGGTCGGCCTCATCGTCTGGGCGCTGGCATGACCGTCGAGGTCACGGACGTACGAGCAGCAGGAACGAATCGTACGCCTGTTTGGACGCCCCCTGGTGCTCGTCATCGGTTCCGACCTCGACGCTGTCCTCTCCCACCGCGAGCTCGCCGATGCCGCGCGCATAACCGAGGAACACGACCGCGCTGTCGTTGGCAGTGACGTACGTGGCCCCGCTCTTCTGCGTATCGGACGTGTGCTTGGCGCGAACATGCCACGTCACTTGTGACGACAGCGACAACGGGAGCCGCGCGGCGAAGAACGTCTGATTCAGCGAAGTAAGCTGCAGATTCCGAATGTCGATAGTCTTGTCGAAACGACCGGCAAGGTAGAATTCCGAGGGGCCGGCCGGCTCGACGCCGAACAGGTACCCGCTGCCCCAGATCGTCGGGAACCACTCGGCGTGCGTGCAGGAGCCGCCGCCGTCGAGCGCAGCCCAGGCGAAGGACAAGCCGCCGGGGAGCTCGGCCGGACTCACCATCCCGCACGTCCCCAATGCCTCCGCGGATCCGCCGGTGGCGAGGGCCGTCAGGATCTTCTGGTCGGAAACGGCGGTGTCGAGCACGACCTCGTTGTTGCTTTCGCTGCCGAACACGCGGCACCAGTTCCACCGCGTTTCGGCCGACGCCCAATCTGCCGGATCTCGGCTGACCTCGGCGACGAACCCGTGGCGATTATTGACGACTCCGCCGTCGCACGGTCCCCACTCTGCGGCCGCCGTCGGATCCTCCGGGATCAGCACGGTCCCCCCGAGGATCATCGTCGGTTCACCGGGACGCAGCGTCAGACTGCGAGCAGTTGTATTGCGGCCGAGTTCGCCGGAGCCTCCACCGACGCAGTGCGACTCCTCGGGCAGACTCAGCGAGGTATTGAACTTCGACAGCAGAATCCCTGTCGGTTTCAAGGGAGTCGGGGCGTAGCACATGCCCGCGACGAACACCTCGTCCCCGTCGACCGCGATGTCCATCCCGGCCGCGGCCTCAGCGTTCAGCAACACCCCTTTCAACGGCTGCCCGTCAGCGTCGAAGCTGACCACGAACGCGGCCTCCGGCATCGACGGCTTCAGGCTGACCGTCGAGAACGAGACCGATCCGCGCAGCCGACCCGTGATGTAAGCGCCTCCGGCGTCGGCAGCGATCGCTAACCGGTACTGCTCCGGCTTGTACTCCTCGAGCGCGAGGTCCGTGCTCTGGCCGTGTCGTGCCCATTGGAGTTTACCGTCCGGACAGAACTTGTAGACGAACGGCACCTGCGTGTCGGAAGTCGCCATCGTACTGCCATCGAGCAGGAGCTCGCGGTCGAACTGCCCGACCACGTAGATGTTCCCCTGTGGGTCGAGCGCCGCCCCGTGGAGCACCTGCGAGCGGGCTCCCGAGAACTTGACGAGCCGGATCAGGCTGCCCGACTCGCCTGGCGCCGGAGCGCCACACCCCCCCTCGTCGGGTCCCGCCGTCGTGTCGGACGCCGCCGAAGTCACGTCCCCCGTGGTCTCGGTCGACCCGGTACTCGTCGCACTCGACGTGGGCGTCGAACCGGTCGACTCGCTCCCCTTCGAGGTCGTCGTCGCGCCGCCCTGACTGTCCGAGATACCGTAGGTATCGAGAGTACATGCGCAAAACAGCGCGAGGTGGCTCCCCACGAGCGGACGCACCCGACGGCGGAATCGCATACGGCGGCCAGGATACACCAGCGCCACCCGTGGTCCATGGTCCGGCACCGGCGGCTTCGGTCGGCCGTGATCTCGGAAATTTACCCGCGGTCGGCGCCCATTCGACAATCCTTCCTCCGCTCTGCCGCATGCCGCAGGCGCGCCCGGACGGCCCCCTCGTTCCTCATCGCCATGCGGTGAGGTCGCATGTAGCGCCGTTCATCTTTCCGCATCCGCCGACGCTCTGGAGAGGGACCGCTCGTGCCCGCTACACTGTCGGCCGGTGAGGACGACAGACCCGGCGGAGGCACTGATCGGCGAGCTCGTCGACGACCGTTATCGGCTCCGTCGGAGGATCGGCCGCGGCGGGATGGGAGCGGTCTATGAGGCGGACGCCGTCCGTCTCGGTCGCCTGTGCGCCGTCAAGGTGCTGCTCCCCGAGTTCACGCGCGACGAAACGGCCATGCAACGCTTCCGTCGCGAGGCTCAGGTCGCGTCGCGCGTCAAGCACACCCACGTCGTCGACATCTTCGACACCGGCACCACGAGCGCCGGCCTCGGCTACATCGCCATGGAGCTGCTGCACGGCGAGAGCCTCGGCACGACGCTCCGTCGAGAAAAGCGGCTCCCCTGGCCGCGTGCGCGGCACATCGCGCTGCAGATCTGCCGCGCGCTGGCGGCAGCGCACGCACGCGGGGTGATCCACCGCGACATGAAGCCGGACAACTGCTTTCGGCTGAGCCGGGACGGCGACCCCGACTTCATCAAGATCCTCGACTTCGGGATCGCCAAGCTGACCGACGCCGACAGCGCCGAGCTCCGCCTGACCGCCAGCGACTCCTTGATCGGCACCTATTCGTACATGGCGTACGAACAGATCAAGGGTCTCGACCCGGATCACCGCGTCGATATCTGGGCCGTCGGCGTCATCCTGTACGTCATGCTGACCGGGGTGTTGCCGTTCTACGGTCAGAACGAGCGGCAAGTCTTCTCCGCGATCCTCCTGCAGGAACCCACGCCGATCCGCGAATTGCTCCCCGGAGTCGATGTCCCGCCGGAGCTCGAGGCCGTCGTGGCACGCGCCCTCGAGAAGTCGCGCGACGCCCGATTTCCCACCGTCGATGCCCTCGCGCGAGCGCTCGAGGACGTCGGCCGGCCGAAGTCCCCCGCAGCGAGCGCTCTCCAATCCGTCGCGGCGACCGCCTTCACCCCTCTCGATGACGACGCGCAGACGCTCGACAGGGGCCTTCCGGCGCGATCTCTCACCCGCGTCGCCGCACCGGCGGCGCCTCCCGGGCGACCGGGTGCAGCCGACATCCCCGAGGACACCGCCGACAGCGGGCGCAGAGCTCTCGTGCCCTCCACCGATCCGCTGGTCCGCGCCGAGGTCGCGCGAGCGGCCGAATCCAGGGGCACGGCGCCTGCCCGCTTGCCCGACCTCGGCGCCGCAGAGGCCGAAGAGGCCGCACCCGGCCGGATCGCCCCCCTCGTCGCCTCGTCGGTCTTTCTGACCCTCGCATTGTTCGCAGTGGTCTTCGCGCTGATATCTGGCTCCTTCTTCGCCGAGCCTTCACCCGCCCCCGCACCCGAGCAGGCACCGGAGCCCGCGCAGCCGCCCGCCGCGCCCGCCCTGGTGACTGCTCCCGAACAGCCGAAGACTGTCGACGCGCCCGTCCCCACGCCACCGATCTCGACGCCTCCGCCCGCGGCCGCCGACACGCGTCAATCCAAGGCACGCGGGAAGAAGCCCGCGAAACGACCCGCCGTCGACACCAAGGCCACAGCCGCGAGCGAGCTCGCCAAGCTGTGCATCAGCAAGCCGATCCGCGACTGCTTCGTGGAGAAGCAGAAGCAGGACGAGGAGATGAAGGTGAGCTTCCAGCTCGATCCCGCGACCGGCGCCGTGCAGCCCATCTTCCCGCTGCTACAACACAAGACTCTCCTCGCCACCTGTCTCGAGGGCAAGATGAAGACCTGGCGGCTGCCGAAGGCCGGCGCAGGCGAGGCGCCCCCGACGCTCTCCTGTATCCTCAATCGCCAGCGCTGACCGCCGGCAGCCCGTCAAAAGGCGAAGCCGAGAGATACGTTCACCCCGCCGCGCCAGGCGGGAGCGACCCCCACGCTCGTCCCGTGGCGGCGAAGCAGCGCCGCCGCTCCCGACGACTTGCGTCGCTTGCCGGCGAGCACCGCCGCGAGCGCGATCGTCGTCGCACCCAGGACCCCGGTCATCACTCCGGTGACGATCGCCGCCGTGCCGAGCCCCTCCCAGCGCTTGCACGCGACACTCACGTCGCTGCCATCCATGCTTCCGTTCGCCTCGCTGCACATGTCGTCGTCGACGCCGTGAGCGACATCGTTGCCAGGGTCGGCGTCCTCGTAGCTGGCGACCGCCGCGTCATAAATCCGGTTGTAGGCTGCGCCGCGAAACGGCGCCTTGTAACGAGACAGCCCCGTCCCGAGGCTCACCGCCAGCAGGGCCGCCGTGAAACCGGCCGAGATCGCCAGACCGACGACGAGACGACGCTCGCCTGGCTGTTTCGTCGCATCCGTGCGCGCCTGGATCGCGATTGCAGGCTCGGCGGCGGCCGGCGTCTCCCGCTCGGCACACCCGCGCTGGGCGCTCGCCCGCTCGAGCCCCTCTCGCAGCCCGGACATGCCCACGTACTCGTCCGAGTTCTCGGCCCCGGCCCCATACACGGCCAAGAGACCCTGCAGATACTCGTCCGCGAGCTCGAGCCCCGCCCCTGCGAGCCCGCAGTCGTCCGGCTCGGCACGGAACGCCTCGCTGTACACGTTGGCCGCCCGGACGGCCAGATCGTTTCGCCGTCCCCGCGTGTCCCGCCGCTCCGGCAGCCGCCTCAGTTCGTCCGCGAGTCGGACCGCGGCTTCTTCGAACTTGTGCTGCTCGACGAGCACCTCGATCTCGCGGTCGAAGTCCTTCGGAGCCACCACCGCAGCCCGAGCGAGCGAAGGACTGCCGAGCTCGACGGACAGCGCGAGCGCGAGGAGGCTGCGGAGCAGAGGTCGCGGTGAAGGTGCGCTGGGTGTTGCCTCCGACAATGTCGCTCCGGATGCCAGGGTAGCAAACTCGCTTTCGCGCGGGAAGCTCGTCGAGACCGACCATACCGAACAGCTAGCGAGAGCGCCGTCAATCACGTGGACTGATCGTCCATGCGAGTGCAGGCTCACCTGTGCACACTTCGAACGAGCCCAAGCAGAGATTTTGTCGACGCCGCCACAGCCACCGCTCCGCAGTCTCCTCGTACCCCAGTGCCGACACCTCCAAGTGTCGGCCGCTTGCTCGACCAGGCGCCGCCCCCCGATCGCGCCCTGCGCCGGCCGACTTGGGTCGTGCAATCCATGACCTGGTATGGTCGAGCCTATATAAAGTCGGACTCCCAAAACCGGCTCTTGTTCAATTTCCCGCCAATCGTCAAGTGGTACATGGGCAGGCGTTTTTGGAAATGCCAGCGAATATCTGTAATATATCCGCGCCGGCCGTCCCGGAGTTCCACCTCCGATCCAAACGCTCGCAAGGGCACGTCGATTTTCTTAAACAGGCTCGGGCGTCCGCGAAACTCGTAATCCCCAGACCTGAGCGTAAGAAATTCCTCATCCTCGTTGACAACCTGTAGAACACGATTTCCAGGTGTTTCTTTCCGAACCGCATCAAGATCGTCGGGGTGGATCAGATTTGGTCCATGCTCCTCGAACCACTGATATAAACCCCATTGTGCACAAATTTTTGACACCTTATTGCTACTTTCGGTAGTAGGGCACATAACCCTGGAAGTTTCGATGAAAGGCACCTGTAGGGAGATTGCTGAACGCTTCTTCGGCAGCTTTGAGAGCCCCAGTTTTTGGTTTGAAATGTCCGGAAGCGTTGTCGACCGAAAAGATTCGCCCTCCGCGGATATCGACGATTCCTGCAGCTTGCACCCTCGGATCTGCACCGCCGATGAGAGTTGGGTGGGGCATGCGTTGACCTGCCCGAGTGCCAATTGTGATGGCGCCATGTTTATCTACGACGTACATGAATTGCCCACTTGTGCGACTGTCTCCAATCTTTCCGGTTGCAGAAAGAAGATCTGTGATCTTTACCGCCGTCGGGTTCTTGATGTACTTACCGTTGACCAGGACACCAGCAGCTTCGTCCGCAGCTTTTGTCGAGGGGTCCACGGACGATAATTTATCGCCTCCCGCTGAATATGAATCCAGCGTACTCGAAGTAGCTGTAGCATCAGCATCCTTGCGCTCAGGGCAATCTTCTCCCTCGTGCTCCTTTCCACAAACGCTACAAGTATCGAGCCCGCGCGGGTCGAACTGCACCAGCGGGCAACACGTATACGCATAGAGGTTGAGCCCCCCGCCCGTCCCTGCCGGGTCTTCCTCGAGATACCTCCCGAGCTCCGGGCTGTAGTACCGGAACCGGTTGTAGCAGAGCCCAGTCTCCGCATCATAAAGCTGCCCCGCAAGTCGGTGCGAGACCTCGAGCTCCCCCTCGGCTTTCGCCAGCCCGTACGGTGCCAGCTCGGCCGACCACACTCGCCGCCCATCACCATCGAGCGCCGCGACGGGCGCACCGCGCTGGTCGGTGACGAGGTAGTGGAGCTTGCCGCTGCCTGGCTCGGCATCGACCGAATCATAGTCGATCATCAGCCAGGGCGTCAGCGAGAAGTCGTCGACGTAGACGTGCACTCGCAGCCGGCCGCTGCTGTGGAGCTCGGCGGCGAGGCGGTCGGTGTCCCAGAAATACTCGGTCCAGGCCGCGCCGAAGGTCTTGCGGACCCGCCGCCCCAGTGGGTCGTAGTCGGCCGTCCACGGCGCGTCCAGGCCCTCGATCGCCCGCAGGCGGTCGAGCGCGTCGCGCTGGAAGCGCAGCGAGCGACCGTCGCGCTCCCACTCCGCCACGTTGTTGCGACCGTCGTAGCCGAGGCTGCCGCCGTTCGCCATCACCAGCTGATTGCCCGGCCCGATCGCCGCCGCCGGCAGGTGCGGCGCCTCGACCAGGTTGCCGGCCGCGTCGTACCCGTACGCCTCGCTCGCGCCATCAGGCCGCGTCACGCCCGCGAGCTGGTGCGCCGCGTCGTAGCGATAGCGCGTCTCGCCGCGCTCCGAGTCCTTGACCGCCAGCAGGTCACCCTCCGCCGAATAGGCGAATCGCCGCCGCCACGGATCTTCGTTGCTATCGACGGGGAACAGGTGCTTCTCGCGCACATGCCCGCGCGAGTCGACCTGCGTCAGCTCGCGCGCCCCGCAGGCGAGGTGCCGCGTGACCACCCCGTCCGACTCGAGCACCAGGCGATGCACGTTTCCGAGTGGGTCGGTGATCTCGAGCGTGCCGGCGTCGACCCGCTGATAGCGCGTCGTGAACCGCCCCAGCACCGTCGTCGCCTGCAGCCGGTCGGCGAGGAACGCGTGCTCCACCCCGCGCCCGTCGCGGAAGTCCTTCCGACGCCGCCCCAGCCCCGTGTACGCGAACTCGAGGGTCCGCCCCGACCACTCGATACGCGCGAACTGCCCCGCCGGCGTATAGGCGTAGCGATGCTCCTCCCCATCGGCGAGCCGGCGCACCGACTTCAGGCTGTTCTCGCCGTATTGATAGGACACCAGCAGCTGGCCGCGCGCGTCGTGCTTCGCCGTCAGGTTGCCCGCGCGGTCGTACTTGTACGATTCGACCAGCTGCTCGTAATGCCGGACCTCGGTCAGCGCGTCGCGCAGGTCGTAGCGATAGGTGTGACGATTCCCGGCCGGGTCGGTGACCGCGGCGATCTGGTCGGTCAGCGTGTACTCGTAGCGGATCGTCCGCCCGAGCGGGTCGCGGGCGAGGTTGCGCAGATTGCCGCCGGCGAACTCGAACTCGTAACGCCCGCCGTCGTGGTCCGAATACCAGCGCACCCAGCCGTTCGGGGTGTACGCCCATCGCCGCGGCGACGGGGCCGCCCCGCGCTCTTCCACCAGCAGGCCCAGCTCGTCGCGCCGCACCTGCGCCCGCGGGTCGCGCTCGGGGAACACATGCGAGTAGATCGAAGCCCCACCCGTCAGCAGCGGCCCCAGCCCCGGCGACGCCAGCGGCGCGTTCTCGAGGATCTCCGCCGCCAGATCGCCGAGCTCGAGCTCCGCCGGCGTGCGCGGCACCCGGTGCGGCAGCGGCCCCGACGGGCTCTCGACCGGCCGAATCCCGCCGTGCGCGGTGCGCCAGGCGACGATCTCGCCGGCGGCGTCGTACACCGCGCTGCGGGTGTCGCCGCCTGCGTCTGTCTCCTGGGTCAGTCGACCCGAATCGTCGTACTCGAAGCGGCGGATCCCGCCGTACGGGTCGATGATCTCGGTGATCGACAGCGACCCGTCGTAGCGATAAAGCCAGGCCCCGCCGTCGGCCCGCGTGACCTCGGTCGCCAGCGCCTCGGGCATGTAGCGCAGCTTCACCTCGCCGTTGCGATCGTGCCCGCGCGACAGCACGCAGCGGCCCGCGCCATCATAGAAGTACTCGAACTTGTAGCCGCAGCGATCGACGCGGGTCAGCATCCGGTGCGCCGCGTCGTAGGTGAACCGCTGCGCATGCCCGTAGCGATCGGTCGCTGCCAGCAGGTCGCCCGTATCGCCGTACTGGTAGCGCATCAGCGCCAGCGGCTGCCCCTGCGCCCGCTCCGGGTGGCGGGACAACCAGATCGTCTGCACCCGATCGCCCGCGTGCTCGATCGTCACCACGGTCACGCCGGTGGCGTCGCTGAGCCTTATCAGTCGCCCGCGCGCATCGTGCTCGAGCGCGATCGAACCTGTCTCCCGGGACACCCTGTGCGGGCGCGCGACCGCGGCCGGGTCCGCGACCGCGAACGCGTACTCCGTCCCGTCCGGGTCCTGCAGCACGAAGCCGCGGCCCACCGGCCTCAGCAAGAAGCGCGCGCACTCGCTGACCTCGTCGGCGGGCGCGAACGGGAACAGCACCGTCTCGCCGTTCGGCTGGGTGTAAAGCCAGCCGTCGACCACCGCCCGCAGTGTGCGATCGTACTCGTGGGTGTGGCCATGGCCGAGCGGGCCGTCGCTCAGGTCCAGCGTATTGTAGTAGCGCCGCCAGACGATCGCCCCCGCCTCCGGCGATGGCCCGAGCGGCAGCGTGAACTCGGCCGCGACATCCGCGAGCGCACCGGTGACGACGTCGACCGGATCACCGACCCATCGCAGCCCCTGGCTCGCGCCGCACCGTGGAGTTTGCCCGTCCATCGTCATTTACAAGTCGAGGGGCCCTGCTGATCGCCGTCGTTCTTGCCGCGTCGGCTCGGCGGCATGTCGGCCCGCGAAAGATGACGCTGGGCCATCGCCACCCCGCTCGGCACCGGAAAGCCGCCGATCAGGACGTTCGGCATCCCGAACAGCAGCGCGCCGACCGGCGGCCCGATGCACGGGTTCTTGCCCAGCAGCATCCCGAACGCCATCGTCGCCGCGTCCATCGCCAGCTGCGCCGCTCCCATCGCGGCCGACAACGCATAGCCCTCGGCGACCGCCGGATCTTCGGCGTTCGCCGAATCGACCGCGTCGGCGACCACCCCGACGGCCTGGGCGGCCATGCCGACGTACGGCATCACCTGCACCACCTTGTTGGCGGCCGCGGCGACCGTGGCCAGCTTGCCCGGCTTCATCCGCGTGGGCGCGGGCCAGCAATGCATGGTGACATCGAACATGCGCGCGGCCCGGGCCCCGCCGATGAACACCTTCGACGAGCCGGTGAGGATCTCGAACCCCGGCAGCGGCGCCCCGAGGCAGGTCGGATTGATTCCGACGTCGCCGGCGCGCGCGGCCGGCAACCCGTTGATCAGCACCGACACGCAGCAGCCGAGAGTCACTGCGCCGATCACCGGCAGCGGCGTCGGCAGCGGGATATGGGCGTGCGGCAGCCCGACCGCGAGCGAGCCGATCGTCGCCGCCGGGAACTCGGGCCACACCTGCGCCAGCGCGGCCGTGGCCACCGCGAACGTCTCGTTGAACTTGTCGACCGGCGCGTTGATGGTCGCCATCACCGTGCCGATGCCCTCTTGCAGCACCCGCGCCGGGTTCTTCGGCGGCTCGGGCGGCTGCTTCGGCGTCGCCGCGAGCGACACGCGGCTCATGGCGAACCCTCCAGGAACGCCGCGATCTCGCGCCCGAGCGCCGCCGGCACGCGGCGCTGACTGCTCGACAGCCGGGGCCGCAGCTCGGCCAGCAGACCCGCGTGGGCGAGCTCGCGGGCGACCTGCGCCGCTGCCAGATAGCTCCTCCCAGCCGCCTCGTGGGCCCCGCGCAGCTCCTCCAGCCGGCCGCGCCACTGCAATGCGTGCACGTGGCTGGGCGCGTCGGGGATCGCCATGGCGAGCCGCTGCGCGCCGTCATAAAAGGTCTCGGCGTCGGCGCTGCGGCCCTGCTCGAAGTACAGCCGCGCGAGGTTCTGCGTGACCGCGAGCAGCAGCAGCGCCGCCCCGGTCTTGCTCGCCGGCACCAGCGCGCGCTCGTACCACGTAACCGCTTCTCGGCTGTCCTTTCGGGCAGCCGCGACATCACCGAGCCCGCTCAGCGCCAGCGCCGAGAGCACCGGGTTCGCGGCCGCCTCGGCCCACGAGTAAAGCTCGCGGAAGCCGGCGATCGCCTGGTCGTGGCGCCCGCTCGCCGCGTCGATCGCCGCCGACTGCAGCAGCGCCTGGGCCCGCCGCTCCGGCGGCGCCTCCGGATCGCTGGCCTCCTCGGCGACGCCCGACGCCAGCGCCGTGAGCGAAAGATCGACCGCGAGCGCGCGACACAGCCGCGGCAGCTCGCCGAGCGCCGCAGTCGGCAACGCGTGCACGAAGATCCGCAGGCGATGGAACCACGGCGGAAAGCCCGGCTCCGCCGCGACCAGGCCGCGCATGAACGCCTGCGCCTCGGCCTCGTCCTCGACCGTCAGCGGGACGAGGATGACGACCAGTCGCGGAGGACATGTCCTTTTGGGCAGGACCCGATCGCGCGTGAACTCGAGCGTCGACCGCACCCGCGCGACCGCCGATCGCGACGGATCGGAGCACGCCGCCGGCAATGCCAGCGCAGCATCACCCGAACACGAGCGGGCGACCGCCAGGCACACCTCGGCGATCGTCGCCGCATAGGCATCGGCCGACACGAACGCGTGCGGGACCGGCAAGAACACGTCGGCCGACCCGGCCGCGAGCTCGTGCAGCGTCGCGTGCACCCACGGCAAGAACTCGTGCTCGGCCCGCAGCACGCACATACCGTGCTCGTGGCCGGTGATGAAGCCGGCGAGGTCTTGCCCGAGTCGCTGGAGCGTGCGCATCGGGCCTCAGTTGATCTTGATCAGCGCGCCCGAGATCGTGTGCATCCCGATCGCCGAGCTCGTGATCTTCGGCCCCGAGATCGTTACGCCGTCGGCCTTGATCGTGATCGCGCTCGCGCCGACCTGCAGCGTGATCTCCTCGGCGCCGGTCAGCACGATCTTCTTGCCCTGGACGTCGACCGTCTCGCTGCCCACGGAGATGGTGTTGACCGCGAGGATGTTGACAGCGTCGCTCGACGCCAGCGTCGCCTTCTCCTTGCTGCCCATCGTCAGCGTCGAGGTCGCCGACACCAGCGCCACCTCCTTCTTGCCGGACAGGCTCAGCCTGGCCGTCTGCGACGCCAGTGCCACGTCCTGCAGCGCCGTCAGGCTCATCGTCCGGGTCTTCGCCGTGATCGCCACCGCGGCCTGGGCCGTCGCCGTCAGGTCGGCGGTCTCGGCGGTCAGGCTGATCCCCGTCTTCGCCGTCAGGCCGATGTTCGCCGTCTGCGACGTGCCCGTGATCGCCTGCTTGACCGTCATCGTGTGCGTCCCGGACTCGACGGTGAGCGAGCTGTCGCCGGACTTCACCGTCACGCTGCGGTCTTGCTCGATCGTCGTCGTGCTCTTACCGGTGCTCACCGTCAGCGACTCGTCGCCCTCCGTCACCGTCACGCTGCGGTCGCCGGTGATCGTGAACGTCTGGTTGCCGCCGACCGTGAACGTCTGATCGACCGTCACCGCGCGGCTGTTGTTGTTCAGCACGACCTCGTTGAGGTCCTTCTGCGCGTGGAAGAACACCTCCTCGGAGCCCTTGCGGTCCTCGAAGCGCAGCTCGTTGAAGCCGCCGCCGCCGGGCGAGCTCTCGGACTTGATGGTGCTCTTGGTCTTCTCGTCGGGCAGCGGGTACGGGGTCGCGTTCTCGCCGTGGTACACGCGGCCGGTGACGATCGGCCGATCGGGGTCGCCCTCGATGAAGTCGACCAGCACCTCGTGGCCGATCCGCGGGATGAACATCGCCCCCCAGCCCGCACCCGCCCAGCTCTGCGACACCCGCACCCAGCACGACGAGCGCTCGTCGTGCTGGCCCTGGCGATCCCAGTGGAACTGGACCAGCACACGGCCGTGCTCGTCGACGTGGATCTCCTCGCCCGCCGGACCGACCACCGTCGCCGACTGCACGCCGCGCACGACCGGCCGCGGCGTCATCCGGGGCGGCCGCAGCGGCACCTGCTTGTCGACGCACACGAACTGGTTGCCGTAGTGGAACGAGCCCTCGGCCGCGTCCTCGTCGAGCGCCTGCGTCTGCGTGCCCTGGTGCGTCACCTGCATGAGCACGCGCGGGCCGTTGAGATCGGCGCGCCGGTGCCCCTCGACCGCGAACACGTGACCCGGCACCAGGCGCATGCAGTCGCTCGCGCCCGACGCCTGGCGCCGCATCAACTGCAGCTCCTCGAGCCGGATCTTCGCCAACGCCTGGCCCTGGTGCGGCCCGCCGGCGCTCGGGTCCTGGAACTCGCCGGGATAGTCGTAGACCTCGAGGTCGACGTCCCGCTTGCCGCTCGCGTCGGCCTCGGTCTTCTGCGTCGGCTTGTGGAAGTTGAAGTCGCGCAGCGACACCTTGCCGGGCCGCACACGCTCGACCAGCCGCAACCCGCTGACGTGTTCGCGGTCGCGCAGCTCGCCGCTCTCGTGGTTCCACACCGCCGTCTCGCCGACGATCGGCGGGTGCGCCTGCGCGTGATCGGTGAGCACCATCGTCGCCCGCGACTCGCGGTGCTCGAAGAAATAGTGGATCCCGTCCTCCTCGAGCAGCCGACAGACGAACGCCAGGTCGCTCTCGCGGTACTGCACGCAGTAATTACGCGGCCCGTAGGCCGCAGCGAGCTCGAAGCGAAAGTCCTCGCGGCCGAGCCCGGCATCCTTGAACACCGCGGCGACCACCTCGGCCGTGGTCTTGTTCTGGAAGATCCGCGACCCCTGCCGGTGCAGCAGCCGCCACACCCGCGGCACCAGCACCAGCTCGTAGAGCTGATAGCGCCGTGAATCGCCGATGTACTCGACGCTGGCGATCTCGCCGTGGATCAGGCGCGGCGGCCCCAGCCCGTCGAGCTGCAGCGTCGCCGCCTTGCCGATCATCTGGGCGAGATCGAGCTCACCGCCGGCGAACTCGACCGTGAATTCATAAAGCTCGCTGACGGCCTCGCGTCCGCTGAACCGGACCACCCGCGGCAGCTCGGCGACCCCGTCGACGACCAACGAGAACGGGGCTCGACCGCCGAGCAGCGTCGAAACGACGTTGGACACGCTATTCACGGCGAATACCCCTACCGCGCATCATGCTTCGGCCTTCGACCCCATCGAACTCTTTTAAGAAGATACGCCCGGACGGACCGGGAATGCAACGAGTTTGCGGCGACGAAACGACGATTTGCGGAAAGCATGGAGGACCCCAACGAGAGTTGGGTAGCGCATGAGCGCGCACGCCCGACTCGCAATGCCTGTACGAGCGCGTGCGAGCATGCGATCCGCGGTCCCCGCCGGCGAGATGCGTCGTGAGCGAGACCGCCCGCCGCCCCCGCGTGCCCCTCGCCGCAGCCCCGACAAGGATCGCGGCTGAGCCGCCGCCGTGCAGTCCCGATGCTTTGAGGGTCGCACGGCGACTCCCTGCAATCGCCCATCGCAATGGCCTGATCGTCACTGCGACGATTGCATCGATTCGTCCGATGAGCAGGGGCAATCCATGGCATTTCGCACCGTACGCCCAGCCCCTCATCGCCCGCACCGAGACCACGCTCCCAGGGACACGGATCGTCGCCGAGCGGTTCGGCAACCTCAAGAGCTACCCGGACCCCGGACCCCGGACCGCCCCGGACCCGCGAGGCGAGGCCTCCTCGCCGCATATCCGGAGATCCCCGCAGACTTCACGGCGACCCTCGTGGCGCTCGCGAATCAGTCCACGGTTGCGTGCCTCGGCGAGGCTGGCGTACGTTCGCATGATGCGAAAGCTCTGGACTCCTCTGCTCTGTATCCTCGCCTGCGGCGGTGAGGAGCCCGCCGCCAGCGACGGGACCTCCACCGGCTCCACCGCCACCACCACGACCTCCGGCACGGCCGCGACCACGACCGAAGGCCCCACCACCCCCACCTCGACCAGCACCACCGCTCCGGAGCCGCTCACGACGACCAGCACCACCGCTCCGGAGCCGCTCACGACGACCAGCTCCACCTCGACGACCGACGGCTCCACCACCGCCGACACCACCACCGGCGTGCAGGAGTGCGTCGGCGAGCTCCCGGCCCACTGGATCGACGGGACCGACTGCGGCAGCGAGACGCAGGTCCAGATCCATCAATACTCCGCCGACACCTGGATCCTCCGCCAGTCGCTGTGCACCAGCTTCGAGGGCCCCTTCATGATGCTGCTGTTCGGCTCGGAGCGCGCGCTCCTGCTCGACACCGGCGACGGCGACATCCCGATCGACGACATCGTCCACGACCTCGTCGACGACTGGTCCCAGGCCCACGGCGGCGCCCCGATCGAGCTCATCGTCGGCAACACCCACGCCCACGGCGACCACGTCGCCGGCAACAACAGCTTCGTCGGCGACGCCGGCACCACGATCATCGGCATCGGCGAGGCCGCCGTCCGCCAGTTCTTCGGCATCGACGGCTGGCCCGAGCAGATCGTCCAGTACGACCTCGGCGGTCGCGTCCTCGACATCGTCCCGCTGCCCGGCCACGAGAAGGCCCATATCGCCGTCTACGACCCCGCCACCGGCGTCGTCTTCACCGGCGACACCCTCTACCCCGGCCGCCTCTACATCGCGGACTTCCCGACCTACGTCGCCAGCGTCGGCCGCCTCGTCGACCACCTCGCCGACAAGGAGGTCTGCCGCGTCCTCGGCGCTCACATCGAAATGACCAACACCCCCGGCGAGGACTTCGATTTCATGCAGCCCTCACACCCCGACGAGCACCCGCTCGAGCTCGACCTGGCCCACCTGATCGAGCTGCGCGACGCCGTCGAGGCCATGCAGGAACCGATGATCGAGGTCCACGACGACTTCATCGTCTACCCGCTGTGAGCCGCGAAAATCGATAGACGACGCCGCGTGATCCTCCCTCGCGGCCGAAGCGACGAGGCAGTGTTTCGCGGCGGAGTCGTATCGACGCTCGGCCCGCGAATCACTGCGGCGGGATGCACACCTCGCCGCCCGCGGCGATCTGCGCCTGCGTGCGGTAAGTGTTGAGCTTCTCCCAGTGCGGCGGCTCGAATTGCGGGATGGTCCCGTCCTCGCGCACATTGGTCACGTGGTAGGTGTGCTGATTCCAGATCCGCCGCCCCTGGACCCACCGGTCCTGGACATCGCGCACCGCCTGGACCGTGAACGGCACCACCCCGCCGTTGAGCAGCGTGTTCGACACCACCAGGATCTCCGACGAACCGTCGTTGTCGATGTCGGCGACCACCGGATACTCGATGATCGTGCCCGACAGGTGCGGCGTATCCATCAACGGCGAGCCCATCTCGTCGAACACCCACACCGTGTGCTCGTCGGCGTAGATCGCCTGGGCCTTGCCGCCGCCGATGAAGTCGAACGCCGTGCCGCCGGCCTGGCCGCTCTGATCGATCACCATCGCCTGCCACAGCAGCGACTGGTCGGTCTCGTAGACCCCGTAGAAGTTGGGCGCGCTGATCCCGAACTCGGGCTGGCCGTCGCCGTCGAGGTCGTGGATGTTGATCGGGCGGCTCAGGTCGTTCTGGCCGTTGGGCGTGAAGCTCCACGTCAGCGTCCCGTCGTGCTGGCGCAGCTCGATCTTGTTGTCGAGCGCGAGCAGGACCTCCGGCTGCGGGTCACCGTCGAGGTTGGCGACCTGCGGGAAGATCCACCCGAACTGATTGGTGTCGTACCACGTGCTGCCGTCGGCCCGGAACGCCGCGCCGCCGACCAGCACCTCGAGGCCCGGCTGGCCGTCGAGGTCGGCCACCGCCGACGCGTTGTACGACGAATCGTTGCCGCGGCTCCACACCTCGATACCGTTGTGGTCATACAATTTGCCGCCGGCGATGATCTCGACGTCGCCGTCCTGATCGATGTCGGCCAGCGCGATCGCCCCCGACTGCGCCCCGCCCCAGTTGGTGTTGCTCTTCCACTTGACCTGGCCGTCGTGCTCGAACGCGATGAGGCGCCCACCAGCGCCCGGCTCCATGGCGACGATCTCGGCGATGCCGTCGCCGTCGATGTCGCCGGCCGCCGGCGTGCCGCCGAACTGCACCAGCTCCGACGCGTAGAAGTGGACCGCCCCGGTCGCGCCGTCGAGCACGTAGAGCCGCGACGGCGGCACGTCCGAGAGCTGGTCCGGGCCGGCGACGACCACCACGTCGGGGATGTCGCAAAGATCGATCTCACCGTCGCCGTTGTCGTCGGTCAGGTTGATGACGAGCGGCATGACGATGCAGTTCTCGAACCCCGGCGGGCCGGTGAACGTCCACTGCGCCTCGGGCTCGAACGCATCCGGCGGGGCCTTGTCGGTGCAATCACCGATCGCATCCATGTCGTCGACGACCTTGCACGACGACGGCGGCGCGCCGAAGTCCGGATCTACCGCCATGTCGAACTTGACCGCGTCGGTCGCCGAGACGTCGGTGGTCGAGCTGGTGCCCGCGGACGTGTCGGTGGTGTCGGTGGTGCCGGTCATCGTCCCGCTCATCGTCCCCGGCGTGCCCGTCGAGGTCTCGCTGTCGCTGTCCGAACCGCCCTCCGTCGGCGCCGTCGAGGTCGGCGTCACCGTGGTCGGACCGGGGCTCGTCGTGCTCACCGTCGTCGTCGCCGACGCGCCCGCCGTCGCCTGGCTGTCGTCGCCACAGCCGGTGAAGACGAGCGCGAGCGAACCGGTGGCGAGGGCGTGAACGACGGACGTGCGGGTGGACATCGCCGGCCATCGTACACCACGCCGCGCCCCTCGCGGTCCGCGCTCGCGGCCTCGCACGAAGCGCGCGCGCGAACCGTGGCCTGTCCTCGCCGGCGGATCCCTCCGTGAGCGGTCGCCCTCGCGTGAACCGCTGCACGATGGGTTCGTCTTCGCCCCCGCGCGGCGCTCGAACCCGAGCGACGACGTGTGCCGCGATACTGCCCGGCCCGCTCTTGCGCGAATCCGCCGGCGACATCGCTCCCGGCCCCATGGGGGCCCCATGGGGCCCCATGGGGCTACGCCCGCGTTTTTCGGCCAGCTCAGCGGGGGCCATCCGCGAATCTCCACGCGATTTCATGGGTGCGGAGCTTGCTATGGCGAGCGCAGATGCTTTCATCGATCCGTCTATGCGCTTTGCACATTCATCGGAGCACGCTGCTCGCAATCATCCTCGGTATGGGCGCGACCGCCTGTGAGATCGAGGGTCAGGAGCTGCTGGCGGAGGACGACCTCCAGATCGACACCGACGCCGCCGGGCTCCACGCCGACCTCGCGCTCGAGGACGCCGTCGAGCCGCAGGCCGCGGGCAGCTACCCGACCTGGCAGGTGTTGGCCCCGTTCCGCCTCGACGACCTCAAGCCCAACCATTACCCGACGATCTTTGCGAACGCCGACAAGTGGCACGACATCGTCATCAACCGCTACGACGGCGGCTGGACCGGGCAGCGGCCCGGGCTGACCGGCGAGACCAACAGCCTGGGCTGGGGCGTGCCGGTCTACGCCGGCGTCGACGGCGAGGTGATGAGCTGCTGGCGCACTGCCCCGTACGACGCGGCCTACGTCGACGTGCAGCACAAACTGGCGATCGGCGGCAACTTCATCACCATCAAGACCAGCGACGGCAAGTGGTTGTACTACGCCCACCTGGACACCAACTCGATCCCCGCCGAACTGTGCCCGAATGTGAGCACCAACGGCGGCTACCTTCAGGTTTGTGACAAGCCGAACGAGCCCTGGGACTGCGAGGTGTGCGACGACAACGGCGGCAAGCAGTGCTCCCTGGTCGAGACGTACATCCCGGCGGGCAGCCGGCCGCAGGTGCACGCGGGCCAGTTCATCGGCCGGACGGGCGCGATCGGCAACGCCGCCATGGCGCACCTGCACATGGGCGCGGGCACCATCAACACCGTCGGCGGCATCGATCGCATGGTCCAGACCGACCTTCACATCACCTTCGAGCACAGCTGGCACGCGCCCGGGCCCGGCGAGTCGCCGCCGATCGCCTGGACGGCCTCCTCGGGCATGAGCCTCCCCAACGCAGTGACCACCGATCACACCCTGATGTGGTTCGGCGGCAAGCGCGAGGAGACCTACTCGGGCACCTACCGGCTGGCCAAGTACGGCGGCGGCGTGGGCACCGACCTCCTGTGCCACGACACCGACAGCGGCAACCTTTACACCGACGGCGATGACTCCCCGGTCAAGTTCGGCGGCACCAACTGGTCGCGCACGGCCAACTTCTGCAAGGGCGATTCGCAGCGGCTGCTCACCGGCGATTTCGACGGCGACACGCGGTCGGACCTGCTGTGCCACGATCTCGAGACGGGCATCATCCAGATCGACTACGGCGCCTTCAACACGGTCTCCGGCAACACCGAGTTCAACGGCGTCAATTTCACCAGCGTGAACGGGTGGTGCAACGGCGACACCCAGCAGCTCATCGTCGGCAACTTCGACGACGACACCAAGGACGACCTGCTGTGCCACGATCACGCCGACGGCCGCCGCTGGCTCGACCGCGCGAATGACGGGTTCGCCGGCACCAATCATTCGTTCGGGACCGGTTGGTGCTTCGGTCACTTCGAGCGGCTGCACGTCGGCCGCTTCGACACGACCTCGGCCGGCGACGACCTGCTGTGCCACAACACCTCCACCGGCGCGATCCAGATCGACGCCACCCCCAGCAACGCCCAGATCGCCCTCGGCACGCCGATCTTCGGCGCCACCGACCAGACCACCGGCCCGTGGTGCTACGCCCGCGGCCAGCGGCTGTTCGCCGGCGATTTCCTGACCGGCTCGTGGCTCGACGAGCTGGTCTGCCACGACAGCGACACCGGCAAGACCTTCATCAACGTCCCGACCTCGAACGCCAGCTATCCCGGGACTTCCTCGGTCGGCGCGGTGAGCGGGTTCTGCACCGGCCCGTACGAGCGCCTCAAGGTCGGCGACATCGACGGCGACAACGCCGACGATTTGCTGTGCTTCGACCGGGTCACCGGCGAGCGCTCGATCGACTACGCCGCCTGGGAGAACAGCGTCGGCGGCGTGTTCGGCGGGGTCGACTGGACCTCGACCGGCGCCTGGTGCCACGACCCCGATCAGTCGCTCCACTGATCGGGCACCGACGCGCGGGCCTGGTCTGCGCGTCGAATCAGCTCTCGGCCGGCCGCTCGGGCACCGCGATCGCGTACATCCCGAGCCAGCGCGTGATCTGCTTGCGCTCGCACTCGTAGTGCTTCGCCGTCGCGCGGATGCTCCAATCGTTGGCCATCAACGTCGCCAGCAGCGCCTCGCGGCTCGGTCGCGGTCGCGGCCGCCGCGGGGCCGCCCTGGCGCCCGCGGCCTCCGGCTGGGTCGACGCGATCGCGGCGGCGACGGACGCCGCACCTGCCCCGAAGGACAGCAGGTCGGGCCACGGGTCGGACTCGCGCCGCTCGCCCTCGATCCCGCACGCGTGAAGGAAGCGCTGCAGGCCGCGCAGGTTGTCCGGCCAGGTCTGCCGCAGCAGCGCCTCGGCGACCGCGGTCGGGAACTCGAGCGGCGCCGGCGAGACCCGGCTGCGCGGGGCACACCAGGCCCGGTGGAGGCGATCGATCCACGCGATCAGGTCGGCCCGGCGCGCCCGCAGCGGCGGCACGTGGACCTCCCACAGCGCCAGGCGGGCGTACAGGTCGCGGCGGAACTTGCCCTGCTCGATGTCGTCGACCAGCGAGCGGTTGGTGGCCGCGATCAGGCGCACGTCGACGCGGTGGCGCTGCGTGCTGCCGACGGCGACGACCTCGCCGAGCTCGACCGCCCGCAGCAGCTTGGGCTGGAGGTCGAGCGGCAGCTCGCCGAGCTCGTCGAGGAACAGAGTCCCGCCGGAGGCCGCGCGGAACATGCCGCCGTGCTCCTGCGTCGCCCCGGTGAAGGCCCCGCGGGTGTGCCCGAACAGCTGGCTCTCGATCAGCTGCGGGCTGAGGGCCGCGCAGTTGATCACCACCAGGCTGCCCTGGCGCCCGCTCAGGCGGTGCAGCTCGGCGGCGATGTTCTCCTTGCCGACGCCGGTCTCGCCGAGGATCAGCGCCGGCGAGCGGTCGGGCCCGGCGCGACCGATCGCCTGCCGCAGCTGCCGCACCGCCAGCGAGTCGCCGGGCACCGCCTCGTGCGACACCTGCGGCGTGTCGCGCAGATCGGCGTCGCGGCGCTCGTAGACCGCCAGCACGTCGCCGAAGCGCAGCACCGCCTGGTCCTCGAGGTAGAAGGGCAGCGCCTGGATCGCCTGGCCGTCGACCCACGTGCCGTTGCGGCTCTCGAGGTCGGCGACGCAGTGGCGGCCGGCGGCCTGGTCCCAGCGGATGCTGGCGTGCTGGCGCGACACCGTCTTGTGGGCCGCGACGATCGCCCCCGGCGCGCCCGGCTGGCGCCCGAGGACCGCCGGCGCCTCGTCGAGCGGGTGAGCGCCGGCCAGGCTGCGCGGGTAGACGACGACCAGCCGGGCCGTGCGCGGTGGCGCGCAGATTCGCGCAGCCCGCTCCGTGGACACGGTCTCGTCCGGCATCGACGGCGGGTTTTCGGGATTGCGCGAGCCCATGGGGCGGTCGGCATGGTGTCCCATGCGGCCGCACCTCGGCAAGCCCGAGAAAACGTGGTGAAGTCGCGCGGCACCCCTAAAATCATTGAAGATTTGTCGAGGCACGGCGGTTGCTCAACCGGGTTTCACAGGCTCCCGGAGCCAGCAATCCACCCGTTCCTTGTCACATCGGAGAAACTACTATGTCGCTGTTCATGATTGGCTTCCGCCTCGCCCCGCTCGCCCTCATCGGCCTCTCCGCTGTCGGCTGCACCGAGGTGCCGAGCGAGGACGACCTCGAGTTCCGCACCACCTGCACTGCATGCACCTTCAACTCGCCGCACATCGACAACGCCCCGATGCCGGAGCTCGCCCTCGATGGCGAAGAGAACTCCGCCGGAGTGAAGCTGATCGCCCTGCGCGACACCCAGACCACCGTGGATTACGAGGTCGGCACGGACTCTCAGGAGGATCTGGTGGCCCGCGACGGCAACCTCAAGGTCGCCATCGGCCCTGCGCTGTACGGCTGGGAGCTCGTGCTGGAGAAGGACGGTGTCGAGAAGATCGCCACCATCACGGGGCACGGCGAGATCGAAGCTTGGTCCGACAACGGCCGACCCATGCCCACGTACGCGATCTCTTACCATGGCCTGGTCGACGGCGCCTGGGGCCACTGGAACGTGTGCCCTGAGTTCGTCGGCAGCCCCGAATCGCCCGTGTTGACGATCATTCGCGGTCAGACGTACGACCGCGAGGACAAGCGCGTCGACCTGATCGACTCCGACTGGGTGACCTTCGCGTGTGTCGGCGAGGCGGCCTTCAAGGCCAAGGCCCTCGGCTACTCCCAGGGGCGCAGATTCGCCGGCACCAACGCGCCGGCCACCCGCGGGCAGCAGGACGCGACCCTCAAGATGATCACCGCCGATTACTGCGGCACCGGCCACAGCTTCACGGCACCGAATACGGCGCTGCACTGGGAGAACCGGGCGGGTACCGTCACCATTCCGATGGGGACCGTGACCGGCCCGCTCGAGGCCGTATGGGGCCCGGACGGCGCCCTGTGCCTCGACAATCCGCGCCACACGACCAAGGCGTTGGTCGAGGCGGAGTGCGGCTACCCCATTCCGTCCTGCGCGGGCTTCGACTACACCGGGCCGTGGGAGTGGAAGACCTTCAAGAAGCTATAGCCGGCAGCAGGCGCCCGGAGCCGCAATCCACCCCGTTCCTTGTCACCTCGGAAATACTACCATGTCGCTGTTCAATGTTGGCTTCCGCTTCGTCCCGCTCGCCCTCGTCGGACTCTCCGTCGCTTGTACCGCCCTGCCGGACGACGCCGACCTCGAGTTCCGCACCACCTGCACTGCCTGCACCTTCAACTCGCCGGACGTCGACGACGCGCCGATCCCGGAGCTCGCGTTCGACGGCCAGGAGAACTTCGCCGGTGTGAGCCTGATCGGGCTGCGCGAGAACGTCGGGGGCCGGATCTTCGAGTTCGATGTCTACAACGACGAGATGATCGCCCGTTATGGCAAGACCATCGTCGAGAGCGGCGGTGGACTCGTCGGCTGGCAGCTCTTGATGGAGCGGGATGGCCAACCACTGATCGCCAGAATCACGGGATACGACGCCGCCGCCGAGGGGCTCACCGACGACGGCCAGCCCCTGACGGCGTACGCGATCGCTTACGACGGCCTGATCGGCGGCGTCCCGGCCTACGCAATCAACGTTTGCCCGGAGTTCGCCGCCACCGCATCAGAGCCGGTCTTGACTATCATCCGCAGCCAGACCTACGACCGCGAGGAAAAGCGCGTCGACCTCATCGATCCCAATTGGGTGACCTTCGCCTGCAAGGGCGAGGCCGCCTACAAGGCCAAAGCCCTCGGCTACAGCGAGTCGCGCATTTTCCCCGGCAGCAGCGGGCCGGCCACCCGCGCGCAACAGGACGCGACCCTCAAGATGATCACCGCCGACTACTGCGGCACCGGTCACAGCTTCACGGAGCAGGGTACCGAGCTGCACTGGGAGAATCGGGTCGGGTCCGTCACGGCGACGCCCGGCCCCATGGACCCGATCGAGGCCGTGTGGGGCCCGGACGGCGCGCTGTGCCTGGATGAACCGCGCTACACGACCAAGCTGCTGGTCGAGGCGGAGTGCGGTCACACCTTTCCGTCCTGCGCGGGATTCGACTACAGCGGGCCGTGGGAGTGGAAGACCTGGAAGAAACTGCCGCCCCCACCCCCGCCCCCCCAGCCCTAGCCCATGGCCCACGAGGACAACCCGGTCACAGGCACGTCCACCTCGCACGGCGAGGTGACGCAGGACGTGGTTCCCGCGCCCGCTCGCAACCTGGGCGGCGTGGGCCCGCTGCCGGCCAAGCTCGGCCGCTATCACGTGCTCGGTCAGCTCGGCGCCGGCGGCATGGGCGTGGTGCTCACCGCCTACGACCCCGACCTCGATCGCAAGGTCGCGCTCAAGCTGCTGCGCGCGCACGGCAACGCCGGCTCGGCCGGGCGAATGCTGCGCGAGGCCCACGCGCTGGCCCGCCTCTCGCACCCCAACGTGGTCCAGATCCACGACACCGGGGCGATCGACGGCCAGGTCTTCATCGCCATGGAGTTGGTCCGCGGCGTCGACCTGCGGACCTGGCTGACCCAGCCGCGCCCGCTCGTGGAGGTGCTGCGCGCCTTCGTCGACGCCGGTCGCGGCCTGGCCGCGGCCCACGACGCCGGCTTCGTCCACCGCGACTTCAAGCCCGAGAACGTGCTGCTCGGCGAGGACGGGCGGGCCCGGGTCGCCGACTTCGGGCTGGTCCGCCTCCACGACGAGCTGCCCGACGAGCCGGTGAATTCGCCCTCGACGCGCGGCGCCCTCGGCCACTCGCTCACCGTCACCGGCGCGCGCCTCGGCACGCCCGGGTACATGTCGCCCGAGCAGCACCTCGGCCTCACGGCCGACGCCCGCAGCGACCAGTTCAGCTACTGCGTGGCGCTGTGGGAGGCGCTGCACAGGCAGCGACCGTTCGCCGGCGACAGCCCCGAGGCGATCGTCGCGGCGGTCCGCGCCGGCCGGCTGCGGGCGCCGCCCCGGGGCTCCCGCGTGCCCGCCGAACTGAATCGGCTGCTGCAGCGCGGCCTGGCCTACGACCCCGAGCAGCGCCACCCGAGCATGCACGCGCTGCTGGCCGCGCTGACCGTCGATCCGGCCCGCAGGCGCCGGCGCTGGCTGCTCGGTCTCGTCGGGGCCGGCCTGCTCGCAGCGGTCGCCGGCGTGTGGCTGAGCGGCGAGGCCGAGCCGTGCGCCGGCGGCCCGGAGGCCCTGGCGCCCACCTGGAACCCCTTGCGCCGCCAGGCTGTCGCCGAGGCGCTGACACCGAGCTCCGACCCGGCGCTGCCGCGATTCGTGCTCGCGGGCCTCGACGCTTACGCCGGCGAGTGGCTGACGTCGCACCGCGACGCCTGCCTCGATCATCGCCGCGGCGAGCAGTCGAGCGCGCTGCTCGACGCCCGCATGCACTGCCTCGATCGCCGCCGCCAGACCCTCGCCGCCGTCGCGCGCCTGCTCGTCGGCGAGGCTGGCGACGTCGACGCAGGCCGCCCTGGTCGCGCCGAAGCGGAGCCTCCGGACGCCGCGCAATTGATCGCCCGCATGCCGGCGATCTCCGCCTGCGCCGATCCGGCCGTGGTGCTCAGTGAGGCTGCCGTTCCCGAGGATCCCGCGCTCGCCGGCGAGGTCGCGGCCGTCGCCTCGCGGCTGATCACCGCCCGCGTGCGCCATGACGCCGGTGACCTCGAAGGCGCCCGCGCCCTCGCCGAGGACGCGCTCGCCCGGGCCCGCCGCGCCAAGTTTGCACCGATCCTCGCCGAGGCGTTGCTGGTCCAGGCCCGCATCCACTTCACCCCGCAACAGTGGGAGCTCGCCCGTCCCGCGCTGGACGAGGCGCTCGTTCAGGCCGTGGCAGCACGCCGTGACGACCTCGCCGCCGAAGCCATGGCACGCCTGCTGTTCGTCGACGGCGTCCATCTCGGCCGCACCGCGGAGATGCTGCGCCTCGCGCCGTTGGCCCTCGCCATGGCCGCGCGGGCCCCGGAGCCGCACGCCGCCCGCGGGTTGGCGCACAACAATATCAGCGTCGTGCAGACGCTCTCGCACGAACGAGAGCGGGCGACCTTGTCGATGAAATCCGCCGTCGAGGAGATGCTGGCTGCGCCCCACACCGACCCGATCGAGCTGGCCCACGTGTTTTTCAACGCGGCCGTGATGACCGCTGCTCCCGCGCAACGGCACGCCGGCCTCGACCGCGCGAGGGCGCTGCTGGCCGAGCGCCTCGGACCCCGTCACCTGGTCACCCTCGACGCCCGGATGGCCGCCGCGAGGTTCGAGCCCGATTTGAAGATGGGTGCGGCGCAGCTCGACGAGGTTTGTCCGGAGTATCTCCGCGGCCACGGCCGCACGATCACCACCTGCGCGTCGTGCTTCAATCTCCTCGTCCACCTGCAGATGTATCTCGGCGAGACGACGCGCGCCCTGGCCAGCGCGGAGCAAGGCCTCTCGTGCCACGCCCGGCCCTTCACCGACCAGGACGCCAGCCTGCGGGCCAAGGCGCAGGCGTTCATCGCCGTGCACTCGGGCCACCCGCTCGCCGCGCTCGAGCACCTGAAGCAGGCGCGCCGGTGGCCCGATTCGCTGCAAGGGGTCCCGTGGATCCGCCCAGAGCTGGCCGAGCTCGACCTGATCCGCGGCCGTGCGCTGCTGCTGCTCGACCGCCCCGCCGAGGCCACCGAGGCGCTCGAGCAAGCCATGCCGGGCTACGCCATCTTCGTGGACCGCCCCGAGCTGCTGACGCCGCTGCTGCTCGCCGAGACGCAGACACTGCTCGCGCGGGCCCTGCTGGCCGCCGAGACGCCCGACCACGAGCGCGCCGCCCAGTTGACTGCATCAGCCCAGGCGACCCTCGCAGCCCACGGCGCGGTCGTGCCCTGAGCGCCGCCGGGTGTTCCCATTCGCGCGAGAGCAGTCCCTCGGCGACCACGATCGACGCTCATCAGCCTCGCCAGACGCACCTCCCCGTGTCCTCGACCTCCACGCCCCTTCCATCCCTGACGCTTCGCATCCCGCGCGTCGCGCATCACGTCGTTCGATTACCGACACCAGGCATACCGTTCGTCCGGCCCCGCCTCTCCTGCTCGCGCTCACGGCCGCGCGGTTGAACGGACCATGCGCGAAGGCTCGCATCGTCGCGCAATCCAACTGGCGGATTCGCTATCGCTCCAGAAAACACGAGCAGGTCGTGCGGTGACTCGAAAATCATGGAAGATTGTCGCGGCACGCAGGGTCCTCCATCCGGCTCCACAGGCTCCCTGCATCAATAATCCACCGCTCCTCGTCATCTCGGAGAACTCACCATGTCCCTGTTCATAGTCGACTTTCGCCATGTCCCGCTCGCCCTCCTCGCCCTCACCGTCGCCTGCACCGAGATTCCCGGCGAAGACGACCTGCAGTTCCGGACCACCAATGACACCACCCCCCTCAACTCACCCGACATCAACCACGCCCCGGTCCCGGAGGTCGCGCTCGACGGCCAGGAGAACTTCGCCGGCGTGACCCTGGTCGGCCTGCGCCACCTCGAAACCTCCAGCCAGATCTTCCAGCTCGACACGATCGACGACGCGTTGGTCGCCCGCGACGGCTCTTCCATCATCGCCAGCGGCAGTGACCTCCTCGGCTGGGAGCTCGTGATGGAGCGGGACGGCCACGAACTTATCGCCACCATCTCGGGGTATTCCGACGACATCGAGGCCCTCGCCGACGACGGCGAACCGCTGACAGCCTACGCGCTCTCCTACCATGGCCTGAAGGACGGCGTCTGGGGTCAATGGAACGAGTGCCCGGAGTTCGCCGCCAGCCCGGACTCTCCCGTCTTGACCCTCATCCGCGGCCAGACCTACGACCGCGAGGACCGGCGCGTCGACCTCATCGATCCCGACTGGGTGACCTTCGCCTGCCTCGGCGAGGCCGCCTTCAAGGCCAAGTCGCTCGGTTACAGTCAGTCGCGCATCTTCCCCGGCACCAGCGCCCCGGCCACCCGCGCCCAGCAGGACGCCACCCTCAAGATGATCACCGCCGACTACTGCGGCACCGGCCACAGCTTCACCGAGCAGGGCGTCGCCATCGACTGGCAGAATCGGGCGGCCAGCGTCACGCCCGCCGCCACGCCGGGCGACCTCGAGGCCGTGTGGGGCCCGGACGGCGCGCTGTGCCTCGAGGAGCCGCGCCTCAGGCCCCGGCAGGACGTCGAGGCGGAGTGCACCATCCCGAGCTGCGCCGGCTTCGACTTCACCGGCGCGTGGGAGTGGAAGTCCTTCCACAAGCCCTAGCGCGTGCGCGCGCAGATCGCCTCGCCGTGACCCGCGCGCGAATGCAGAGCCCCCGCGCTGCGTGACTCTCGCCGGCGAGCCCGGTAGAGTCGGGCCCCATGCAGCGCCCTGCTGTCATTGCGTTCTCCAGGCTCCGCCCTGCTCCCGCCCTCGCGCTCGCCCTCGCATGTTGCGGCGGCGATCCTGCCGATCCCACGGCCAGCGCGGGCACGGACCCGTCGAGCTCGACCGGCGATCCGACCACGCCCACCGACGCGAGCACCACCACCGCGTCGACTACCACCGCGCCGACCACCACCGACGCCACGACCGGCGACACCGCGCCCGCCGGCGAATGGCAGTTCGTCACCCTCGCCGAGCAGACCTTCCCGCTCAACAGCACCCAGGTCACCGTCGAGTTCATCCGCGCCGATCGCCCTGATGGTGGCCGCTCCTACCTGCTCTACCAGCACGCCCCCGGCGCGAACGCCCCGCTCGTCATCCAGACCCAGCCCTACGCCGGCATCGACTGGACCGGCGAGGAGGTCGACGCGCGCTGGGCCGCGCTCGGCGACGGCGCCCACCCCGACATCGACGCCCCCGACCCCGACGCCGGAGACACGATCGCCTATCAATGGCAGGACCCGGCCCAGGCCGTCGGCTCCAACCTGGTGTGGGCATTCAACGGCTTCGCGGTGATCCACGCCTACGGCCGCTTCTACGCCGGTGGCGACCTCGCCGACGACGTGCTCGACGCGGTCGCCCCCTACGCGTTCGCGCGCACGCGCCCCGGCGAACTCGACCTCGAGCGAATCGGCGCGCTCGGCACCAGCTGGGGCGGCATGATGGCGCTGTTCGGCGCCAGCCAGGCCCCGGCCGACGCCGCCCCGCGCATGGTCGTCCCGATCTCGGCCCCCTCGGACTTCGCCGATCTATGGACCTGGTCGACCGACACTTTTTTAAATCTCTCGCTCAACCCCGCCATGGTGTCGGGCTTCTATTCGCCGTACTGGCGCCGCGCCGCGCCGACGATCGGCACCCCGCCCGCCGGCCCGGCCGCCAATCCCTACATGCATTCCGGCCTGTGCCCCGGCCTGCCCGGCACCCTCGTCGTCCCCCACGACAGCTGGGACGCGATCATCCCGGTCACGCAGACGCAGGACCTCGCGGCCGCGTGCGCCAACGTCGAGCCGATCTACTGGCCGCGCGCCACCCCGCTCGATCCGAAGACGGCGACGATGACCCACGGCCCGTTCGCCGCCGAGGGCCTGGTCCCGAGCGTGCTCATCTACACCTACGCCGCCCTCGTCCTCGCGCTCGCGCCCCCCGAGGCCCCGACCGTCTATTCCGTGGCGAGCGGCCCCTCGCTGGTCCTCCACCTCGAGCTCGTGCTCGCCGCCCAGCAGGCCGGCGAAGACGTGGCGTGGATCGTCCCGCGCCTGCGCGAGCTCGCCGACCCGCGGCTGCAGACATTGGTCGCCGAGACCAATCAGCTCCAGCCCGGCGCCGAAGTGCTGGCGAGCGCCGTCAACCAGGTCTGGGGCACCGACTTCGACGCCGACGGCCTGCGCGCCCAGCTCGAGCTCGGCCTGCCCGACCCGCCGTGACGAATCATCACATGTCCTGAGGGACATCTCATCCATGCCCCGCGGCCGGCTCGCTCCCGGCCGCGAGCCCTGCCAGCGCCCAGCTCGAGCTCGGCCTACCGTGATCCATCATCACATGTCCTGAGGGACATCTCATCCACGCCCCGCGCCCGCTTCGCTCCCCGCCGCGAGCCCTGCCATCGCCCGGGTTAGCAGCCTCGCCCGGCCAGAATCGGTCACATTTGCCGCGCGAGCCCGTCACCGACCGCCTCGACCGCACTCTCGGCCTGCTCGCCTCCCGGCCCTCGTGGACGGCGCGCGAGCTGGCCGACGAGCTCGGCGTCTGCGTCCGCACCGTGCGGCGCGACCTCGTCCGCCTCGCGGCCCGCGGCGTCGCCGTCGAGGCCGAGCGCGGGCGCGGCGGCGGCGTGCGGGTGCCGGCGCGCTCGGGCCTCGGCCGCGTGCAGCTCGGCGCCGAGGAGCTGCTCGACCTCTTGCTCGCGCTGGCCCTCGCCGAGCGGCTGCGCTCGCCGCTGCTGCTGACGACCCTCGGCGGGCTGCGGCAGAAGCTCGCCGCCGCCTTCCCGCCCGAGGAGCGGGCCCGGATCGCCGGCTTGCGTCGTCGGATCCTCGTCGGCCCCACCTCGGCCGCCATCACCGCCTCGTGGAAGCCGCCGCGCCCCGCGGTGCTGCGCCCGATCCACGAGGCGTTCTTCCATCAGCGCGCGCTCGAGCTGACCTACCGCGCCGGCCAGCGCTGCACCATTCGCGTCGTCGAGCCGCACTACCTGCTGCTGAACTGGCCCGCGTGGTACCTGCTGGTCTGGGACCACCTGCGCGGCGCCGTCCGGGCCCTGCGCGTCGATCGCATCGAGGCCGCGGACCTCACCGACGCCACCTTCCGCGTGCGCAAGGCCGAGGCGATGGTCGCCTCGCTGGGCGACATCTTCGCCCAGCTGTAGCCCCGGGCGTCACGCCCCGAAGTCGAGCACCAGCCGCCCGCGCACGCCGCCCGCCTCGAGCAGGCGATGCGCCTCCGCCACCTCCGCGGCCGGCAGCACCTTCGCCACGCGCAGCGTCAGCTGCCCGTCCTCGACTTGCTGGCGCAGGCGATCGATCTTCGCCGTGTCGGTCAGCCCCGTGCTGACGAGCACCGGGTGCGCGACGATGCCGCGCTCGGTCGGCCCGCTCCACCCGCGCACCGTCACGATCCCGCCGCCGTCGCGGATCGCCGGCAGGATCTGCTCGTGAAGCAGCGCCGCGTCGATCACCGCGTCCACGCCTCCCGGCGCGACCTCGCGGAACCGTCGCGCCAGATCGTCGCCGCGCTCGACGATGACATCGGCCCCGAGGCGCTCGACCAGCGCGCGATCGGCCGGCGACGCGTCGGCGATCACCCGCAGCCCGTCGGCCTTGGCCAGCTCGATCGCGTAGCCGCCGACCGCCCCCGCCGCGCCCGTCACCGCCACTGTCTGCCCCGGCTGCAGCGCCAGCGCGTCGAGCCCCAGCCGCACCGTCAGCGCGTTCATCAGCAGCGTCGAAGCGGCCGGCAGGTCGCTGCCCTTCGGCACTGGCACCACCGACGCCGCCGGCGCCACGATCTGCTCCGCGTACGCCCCCTTGTGCGGCCCGAGGTACGAGACGACCGCGATGACCTCGTCGCCGACCTTCAGCCGGCCGTCGCCGCCCGGTCCGACCGCATCGATGATCCCGGCTGCGTCCATCCCCGGGATGTACGGCGGCGGCGGCACGTTCGGCAGCAGCCGCGCGATCTCCCCCGAGCGCAGCAGCACGTCGGTCGGATTGACCGCGGCCGCCCGCACGCGGATCCGGACCTCGTTCGCCCCCGGCTGCGGCGACGGCAACGTGACGATCTTCAGGACCTCCGGTCCACCGAACTCTTCGACGACGATTGCTCTCATGCGAAAGGTGATAGTCCCCCGCTGCCGCCGCGACAAGCCGCGCGGCCCTCTCGCGCGCGACCCTCACGCTTCGCCTGGGCGACGTCCGACGCATCCGACGCGCGCATCGTCGAGACGCCGCCGAACTCGTCCCTCGCGCGCGGGCGAGGGGCGAGACCCGCAGCGCACCGCCGCGGCGGAGGCGCGCGCAGCGGGGCGACGGCGAGCCTCTAACATGTCCCGGAAGACATATCCTTTTGAACATGACCTCAAAGACACATCAAAGCGCATCGGACCGCTCGAGCCACGCGCCCGCCGCCAGCACCAGCGCCACCGCCAGCGGCAGCGCGATCAGCAGCGACAGCGGCCCGAGCCACGCCATCGTCGCGTCGTGCCACAGCAGGTTCGGCATCACCAGGCTCAGGGCCAGCGGGTGCCTGGCGAACGCGTCGGGCCGATACAGCAGCACGGCCGTCGGCATCGAAGTCCCGAACCACGCCGCGCACGCCACCAGCAGGCCGGCGAACGGATCGCGGATCTTCACGAACACCAGCTGCAGCGCCGCCAGCAGCACCACCACCACCGCGGTGAGGAACAGCCCGCTGCCGAACGTCCCCGCCGGCGTCACGCTGCTGCCGGCCTCGCTGTCGCTCGCGATCGCCGCCGCCATCGCCGCGGAGCTGACCACCCCGACCGCCGCCGTCCACCCCAGCACCGGCGTCGCGCGGGCCGCCACCAGCGCCGCCGCGCGCACCGGCTTGGCCAGCAGCAGCTCGAGGCGATGCTCCTCGCGCGCCAGCAGCACCACCCCGAGCGAGCCTGCCAGGCCGACGAAGAAGGTCGGGAAGTACACCGCCATCAGGTCGTTGAGCGCCAGCACCGCGGCCATGTCCTCGAGGGCGAAGCCCGCGCGCATGAACCCGATCGCCCGCTCCGGGAGCAGCGGCAGCAATTGGTGCGTGAACACCACGCCGCCGATCCCCACCAGCATCATGATCAGCGGCCCGCGGCGCGGCGCGAACTGCCACTCGCGGCGCACGTGGCCGCAGAAATCGAGCGTCGAAGCCACCACGGTCACACCTCCATTTTTCGCACGAGCCTCGCGCCCGCCGCGATCGTCACCGCGGTCCATGCCAGCAGCGCCAGCATCGGCGGCAGCAGCACCGCCGGGCTCAACTGCTGCAAGTTCCCCATCGCCAGCGTCCCCAGCGTCAGCGGATTGGCCAGCGTCAGCGCGTACCAGTCCGGCTGGTAGAACCCGACCAGCGCCAGCCCGACCATCACCCCGAGCAGCATCCACGCCACCAGCGCGCCCGCCCCGCGCCGGCCCACTGCCACCATCACCGTCGCCGCGAACGCGGTGGCGAACACCGCCGCGCACGCGTGCAGGCCCATCGCCGCCAGGAACGTGCCCGCGCGGAAGCCCGCGATCTGGCCGTGAAACCACGCCACCGCCGGCACCTGCGTCACCGCGTAGAGCGTCAGCATCACCGCGCACGCCGACACCGTGCGGATCACGAAGTAGCGCCCCAGCGTCAGCGGCTTGGCCGCCAGCAGCCCCAGCACCCGCGTGTCGCGCTCGCGCAGCACCACCCCGCTGGCCAGGATCACCGGGACGAACGCGATCACCTTGTTCATCACCAGATCGATCCACACGAACATGAACAGCGCGAACGGATCCTCGTCGGCGAGCCACGCCGCGATCACCTCGCGCACGTGCGGCGGCGGCTCGGCCAGCAGCAGCGGGACCGCCAGCACCGCGTAGATCATCAGCGCCGCCGCCACGTACGTCTTGCGCTCGCCCAGCGCCGCGCGGTAATCGAGCCATTGCAGGCGGGTCATGACGCGTGCCTCCGCACCAGCTCGAGGTAGAGCTCGTCCATCGTCGTCGCCCCGTGCTCGCGCTTCAGCGCCGCGATCTCGCCGCAGGCGATCAGCCGCGCGTGGTGCATCGCCGCGACCCGGCGGCACAGCGTCTCGACGTCTGACAGGATGTGCGACGAGAACATCACCGTGACCCCCTGCTGCTGCGCCAGCGCGCGCAGGTGCTCGAGCAGCTCGTGGCGGCCGAGCGGGTCGAGGCCCGAGGTCGGCTCGTCGAGCAGCAGCACCCGCGGCTCGTTGATGAGCGCCTGCGCCAGCCCGACCTTCTGCGTCATCCCGGTCGAGAACCCGCGCAGCTTGCGGTCGGCCACGGCCTCGAGGCCGAAGCGCCGCAGCAGCGCCTCGCCGCGGGCCCGCGCGGTCGCCCGCGGGATGGCGAACATCGCCGCCACGTACTGCAGGAACTCGCGCGGCGTCATGTCCGGCGGCAGCGCGTACGAGGCCGGCAAATAGCCGCACACGCGCCGCACCTCGAGCGTCGCGGCCACGACGTCGTGGCCGAGCACCGCGGCCCGCCCGCCGGTCGGCCGCGTCAATCCCAGCAACATGCGCAGCGTCGTCGTCTTGCCCGCGCCGTTGTGGCCCATGAACCCGAAGATCTCGCCCGGCTCGACGGAAAAGCTGACGCCGTCGACCGCCTGCATCGCCCCGAAGCGCTTGCCCAGCGCCTCGACCAAGATCGCACTGCCACTCATGACTGCCTCCTCGCCTGTTTGCGTCTCGTCGCCTTGACCGCGGGCCCCGGCTTCGCCGCCGACTTCGGCGGCGCGGCCAGGCCCGCGAGGAACAGCTGCACCAGCCCCTCGAGCACGCGCTCCTGCGACACGCTCACGAGCCCGCTGGTCAGCACGAGCTGCTGCGGCGCCGAGCGCAGCACGCCGAGCGCGAACGGCACCGTCTCGCGGTCGACGTCGGCGCGGATCTCCCCGAGCGCGACGCCCTCGTCGACCCAACCCCGGATTTGCTCGAGCTGCGCCCGCGCGGCCCGCCCGTCGTCCTCGTGCGAGCCGATGCCGAGCGCCCGCAATTCCGGGTCCTCGCGCATCAGCCGGCCGAACAGCGGCTCGCGGGCGTACTGGCGATAGGCGAACCGCAGCGTCTCGCCGAGCCGCTGCAGCGGCGACGCGATCGCCAGCACCTCGGCCGCGAAGCTGCGCCGGATCGCCGTGAACGTCTCGTCGACCACCGCGCGCAGCAGCGTCTCCTTGTCGGCGAACTCGAGGTAGAGCGCCCCCTTGGCGCACCGCGCCTCCTCGGCCACCGCGTCGAGCGTGGTGCCCTTGAAGCCCCGCTCGGTGAACTGCCGCTTCGCCACGTCGAGGATCCTCCGCCGCCTTGTCGGGTCGCGCGCTGCCATGAAAATCATCCTGGCTTAAATGACTGCCAGAGTCAAACCAGTCATTTTGAGGACGTCATCATGAGCAAAATCGCCCCGCCTCGGCCCCTCCTCCCCCCATTCTCGACTCCCACCATTCGCCCGCTCCCTTTGCCCGTGCTACGTATCGCGCGTGAGCACGACCGAGATCACGTTTCACATCCGGGCCCCGCGCGCGGCCGTCTATCGCGCCCTCCTCGACGCCGACGCCGTCGCCCGGTGGCGCGTCCCGCCGGGCATGACGAGCCGCGTGCACAGCTTCGAGCCGCGCGAGGGCGGCGCCTTCCGCGTCTCGCTCACCTACGACGCGGAAGGCCAGGCCGGCAAGACCTCCGCCCATACCGACACCTATCACGGGCGCTTCGTCGAGCTCGTGCCCGGGCGGAAGATCGTCGAATCGCTCGAGTTCGAGACCACCGATCCCTCGCTGCAGGGCACGATGACGATCACCACCACCCTCACCGACGCGGGGGACGGCGGCACCGATCTGCGGGCCACCCACGCCGACCTCCCGCCCGGCGTGGCCCCGGCCGACAACGCCACCGGCTGGCGCGAATCCATGGCCCGACTGGCAGCGCTGGTCGAACCATGACCGCCCCCAGCCTCTACCGCCGGCCGCTGCCGCGCGAGCTCGTCGCCTTCGCCTCGCCCGCGGGCAGGGCCCTGTTCGACGCGGCGCGCGCGGCTGGCGGGCTCGAGTCGTTCTTCCCGCTCATTGAACAGTTCCACACCCAGGCCGATCCGGCCTTCTGCGGCCTCGGCACCCTCGTCGTCGCCCTCAACGCCCTCGGCGTCGACCCGGGCCGGCTGTGGCGCGGACCATGGCGGTGGTTCAGCGAGGAATTGCTCGACTGTTGCAGCCCGCTCGAGCGCGTGCGCGCCGTCGGCATCACCCTCGACGAGTTCGCCTGCCTGGCCCGCTGCAACGGCGCCGCCGCCGAGGTCCACCGCCCTGATGCGTCCTCGCTCCTCGAATTCCGCGCCGCGATCGAGGCCGCCGCGCGCAGCGTCGTCGATCCGGCCCTCGTCGTCAGCTACGACCGCAGCGCGCTCGGCCAGACCGGCGCCGGCCACTTCTCGCCGATCGGCGGCTACGACCCCGCCAGCGATCACGCCCTCGTGCTCGACGTGGCCCGCTTCAAGTACCCGCCGCACTGGGTCCCCGTGCCCGCCCTCTACGCGGCCACGCAGGCGCCCGACCCCGCGACCGGCCGCCCGCGCGGATGGGTCACCCTGCGCCGCAACGCCCGCCCGCCGAGCCTCCTGTTCACGGCCCGCTGCGTCGCCGGCGGCGGCTACGAGGCGTTCGCCGCGGCCCTCGCCGCCGTCACCACGGCCCTCGCCACCGCCTCCGCGCCCGACCTCGATTCCGTCTTGCGCGCGCTCGGCTCGGCCCTGCCCGGCCTGCCCCTCACCATCGAGCGGCGCCCGCTGGTCCTGTCCGAACAGACAGGTGAAGCCGAGGCCCTGCTGGCGGCCCTCCGCGGCCTGCCGCTGCACGCCCGCGTCGAAGCCCTCGGCCCGCCGTGGCCGGCCGACGCCGTCACCCTGCTGCTGCTCGCGCTGCCCGCCGAGGCCTGGTCCGGCCTGACCGCCGAGGCCCGCGCCGAGCTGCAGCCGCTGCTCGACCTCGAGCGCCTGCCGCCGCCCGTGCGCATCGAAGCCGAGCACGTCTGCCGCCAGCTCGCCGACCTCGGCGCCCTGGCCCGCCGCCCGGCCTGCGGCGACTGCTGCGAATGATTCATGGGCCCCGGCCTGCGCTATCCTGCCGCGCGTGACCGCCGGAAACCCGCTCCTGTCCGACCGCGACGTCGCCTTCCAGCTCTACGAAGTGCACGACGCCGCCGCCTTGCTGCGCCTGCCGGCCTTCGCCGACCACGACCGCGACACCTTCGACCTCTTCCTCGCCAACGCCCGCAGCCTCGCGCGCGACGTGCTCTACCCGGCTTACCGGCCTATGGACGAGGCGGCCCCGAGCTTCACCGGCGGGCGGATCCACGTCCACCCGCGCATGCGATCGATCTGGCCGCGGCTGTGCGAGCTCGGCGTCATCACGGCCTCGCGGCCGCTCGACGTCGGCGGCCAGCAGCTGCCGCGCACGATCGCCTCGATGGCCGAGGCCTACCTGATGGCCGCCAACCTCGGCGCCTACTGCTACGCCGGCCTCACCGCCGGCGCCGCCCACCTGATCGAGGCGTTCGGCTCGGATGACCTGAAGGACAGGTACATGCGGCGCATGTACGCCGGCGAGTGGACCGGCACGATGGCGCTGACCGAGCCGCAGGCCGGCAGCAGCCTGGGCGACATCCGCACCCGCGCGGTCCTCCGCGACGACGGCACCTACGCGATCGAGGGCGGCAAGATCTTCATCTCCGGCGGCGACCACGACATCGCCGACAACATCGTCCACTTGACGCTCGCCCGCATCGACGGCGCCCCGGCCGGGATCAAGGGCATCTCGCTGTTCGCCATCCCGCGCCTTTACCCCGGCGAAGGCGGCCTGGTCGACAACGACGTCAGCACCGCCGGCATGATCCACAAGATCGGCTGGCGCGGCCTGCCGAGCCTCGTCATCAACTTCGGCGAGCGCGGCGGCTGTCGCGGCGAGTTGGTCGGAATCCCCGGACATGGCCTTTCGTACATGTTCCAGATGATGAACGAGGCCCGCCTGATGGTCGGCCTCAACGGCGTGGCGACCGCGGCGGTCGCCTACCACGAATCGCTGGCCTACGCCCGCGAGCGCCGCCAGGGCCGCGCCGCCGGTCGCCGCGACCCGCACGGCCCGGCGGTGCCGATCATCGAGCACGCCGACGTCCGGCGCATGCTGCTGCGCCAAAAGGCGATCGTCGAGGGCGGCCTGTCGCTGCTGCTGGCGACCGCGCGGCTCGCCGACGTCGCCCACCACGGCGACGACGAGGACGAGCGCCGCCGGTCGGCCCTGCTGCTCGATCTGCTGACGCCGATCGCCAAGAGCTTCGCCGCCGAGCGCGGCTACGACAGCAACGCGCTGGCGCTGCAGATCCACGGCGGCTACGGCTATTCGAGCGAGTACCTGCCGGAGGCGTGGCTGCGCGACCAGAAGCTCAACAGCATCCACGAGGGCACGACGACCATCCACGGGCTCGACCTGCTCGGACGCCGCGCGCTGGCTCCTGGAGCCCTGCAGGCGCTCGGTCGAGAGATCTTGCAGACATGTTCGCAAGCGCAGGCGGCCGGCGTGGAGCTCGCCGACGTCGTCGCTATGCAAGAGGCTGCCGGCGCCGCCGTGGCCCTGATCGCCGAGCTCGCAGGCCGTCACTCCGCCGACCCCGAGCGGATGCTCCGCCACAGCCATGACGTCCTCGACATCTTCATGACCGTGACCGTCGCCTGGCAATGGTTGCGCCAGGCCACCGCGGCGCGCAGAGCCCTGTCTCAGGGGCCGTCGTCGCCAGCAGACAACGCGTTCTATCTCGGCAAGCTGCAGGCCGCCCAGTACTGGCTGCGCACCGAGCTGCCGCGGGTCGCCCCGCTCGTGCGCCTGTGTCGCGACGAGGAGGACTCGTACGCGAACACCCGTCCGGAATGGTTCTAGCGCGCCCACGCGCGACGCGTCCGCCTGAGGGCCGGCCCGACACTCCGTTGCCTATGCGCGCCGACTCACGCGCACGGGCGCGGACGGTGACAAGCTCGGGGCCCCGCGGCACACTGCCCCCGCGAACTCGAGCATGCCCACCGTCCAGCAACTCGTGGCCGAGATCGCAGCGTTGCGCGCCGCCAACGCGTCGCTGCAGCAGGCCCACGCCGAGCAGCGCCGGCAGCTGTCGCGCACCGCCTCGCTGCTGCGCGCGCTCGCCGAGTACGCGCCGATGGTGCTGTACGCCAAGGACCTCGAGGGCCGCTTCACCCTCAGCAATCGCCTGCACGCGACGCTGCTCGGGCGCACCCCGGAGCAGGTAGTCGGCAAGCTCGAGGCGGACCTGCTCGACGGATCGGTGGCCGCGGAGATCCAGCAGGTGATGGACGAGGTGATCCGCACCGGCACGCCGAGCGTCAGCGAGTTCGAGATCCCGATCGACGACCGCGAGCGGGTGTTCCTCGAGCACATCTTCCCGCTCGGCCGCGACGACGACCCCGACGGCCACTCCGGCGGCATCGGCGGCGTCGCCATCGACGTCACCGAACGCAAGCGCGCCGAGGAGGCCGTGCGCGTGTTCGAGGCGCTGGTCCACCACTCGCCCGACGGCGTGCTGGTGCGCCCCAACACCCCGACCGCGCCGATGTTCTGCAACCCCGCGCTGCGGCGGATCCTCGCCCTCCCGCCCGACGCCACCGCCGAGGACGCGGCGTCGATGCTCCTCGACATCGTGCCCGGCACCACCGAGTTCATGCGCCTCGACGGCGCGCGCGTCGACCTCGAGCTGACCATGTTCGCGATCCCCGGCGCCGCCGGCGGACGCGGCGCCCAGGCCACCCAGGTCCGCGACGTCACCCGCCTGCGCACCGCGATCCGCGAGCGCGAGCAGCAGGACAAGGTCATCCGCCAGCAGCAGGCCGAGCTCATCGCCGAGATGTCGGCGCAGGTGCTGCCGCTGGCCCCTGGCGTGCTGATGCTGCCGCTGATCGGCACGCTCGACGAGGCGCGCTCGCTGCACGTGCGCGAGTCGGCGCTCGACGCGATCGTCCGCCACCAGACCCGCGTGATCATCCTCGACCTCACCGGCCTGCGCGCCGTCGATGCGACCCCGGCCGGTCACATCATTCAGCTGGTCGAGGCCGTCACGCTGATCGGCGCCCGCACGGTCCTCACCGGCATCCAGCCGGCCACCGCAGCCGCCCTGGTCGACCACGGCATGCAGCTGGACGGCTCGCTCATGGTCCTGGGCACCCTGCAAGACGCCATTCAGGTCACCCTGGCGATGGCCCGCAAGCGCCGCCGCTGAGGCGACGCGCCGGACCTGTCCCGCGGGACATCTTTTATTTTTTCACACGGCCCGCCTCAGCGGGCGCACCACAGCTCGTACTCGACCAGCATGTGGTCGATCGACAGCGCCTCGACCACCCGCAGCGTGCCCGCGGTCGGCTTCGTCACCTCGCCGGCCAGGAACTCGGCGATCACCGCGAAGATGGCGTCGAACGAGGCCCGCGGGACCGCGCGCGTGAAGGTGTACTCGATGCGCACGATGTCGCCGACCCCGTAGCCGGCGCCGGCGAGGAACCCCGGCACCTGCTGAAAGATGAACCGCGTCTGCGCCACGGCGTCGCCGGGGAACTGGATCACGCCGTCGGCGTCGTGCGCCCCGATGCCCGACGCGAGGTACAGGTCGGAGACGTTCTTGAGGTTCATGCCCCAGCTGAACAGCCGGCTGAAATCGGGGCCCTTGGCGTACGGGTACGCGGTCTTTTGCAGCGCCATGAGAGTCGCGCCCGTCTTAGCAAGAACCCCGCGCCGAACCCAGTCCCCATCGGCGCCCACGACCACAAATCATCGTACCGACATCACCGCACGTCGGCGCCAATGACAGCTGTCCGCAGAGCTCAATGACAGCTGTCCGCCAGCTCCCCCCGCGCGGCCGGCCGCATACTGCACAGCACGTCCTTGCATGAATCAAACGTCTCACGTATCGACGGCGGAAAATCTCATGCGCGTCCCTGTGATGATTCAGAGCCTAATGCCTATAGTGGAAGTCTCTCCGCCGACCCGTCCGATCGCGCCGCGCGCCCGCGCCCGCCGGTGCTGGCGACGCGCACGGACCGCCGCAGCCGAGTTCGTGCAGCGCTCCACGGATTGCTCGCCACCCGGCCACCGCGGCCACGATCGGGGTCGGGCGTCCGCGCGTGACCTCCGGGACGCTGTCGCCGCCGCGCGGGGGACCCCGCTTGCAAGCGCTTGGCTCCTGGTAGTACCGTGATTCTTCATGCGCGCCCTCGCCCTGACCCTCATCACGCTCGGCGTCCCTTGTCTCTCCGCGTGCAGCGACGACGGCGGCGGCGGAGGCACCAATGCCAGCGCGGGGCCGACCCTGGGCGGGCTCAGCAACCTGACCCTGCCAGGCGACACCTCGACCACCGGCGGCACCGACGGCACGGGCACGAATCCGACCACCACCACCGGCGTCACCGACGCCAACCCGAGCGAGCCCGCGACTACCGACGACAGCGGTTCCGCGCCCAAGTTCGACATCGGCGAGGCGCCCGACGGCGGCCTGCCCCCGGTCGACACCGGCTGCAAGAAGGTCGACCTGCTGTTCGTCATCGACAACAGCGGCAGCATGGCCGACGAGCAGATCAACCTCGTCAACAGCTTCCCCGACTTCGTGTCGGAGATGCAGACCCAATTGATGAACACCGACAGCTACCACGTCGGCGTCGTCAGCAGCGACAGCAACGTCTATAACGGCGCCGGCTGCCAGATGTACGGCGGTCTCATCAATCGCACCGGCGGCGCCAGCTCGAGCAACGCCACCTGCACCCCCTACGCCGGCGGCAAGAACTGGATGAGCGAGACCGACGACCTCGGGTCCAAGTTCGCCTGCGCCGGCCAGGTCGGCACCGGCGGCGACGGCAACGAGCAGCCGATGTACGCCATGCTGCAGGCGGTCCAGCCGCAGTTCAACGGCCCCGGCGCGTGCAACGACGGCTTCATCCGCGAGGACGCGCTGCTGGTCGTCGTGCTCATCACCGACGAGGAGGACGACCACGAGGTCCAGGCCTGCCAGCAATTGCCGCAGTCGGGCTCGCCCGGCGAACCGGGCGATTGGTACACCGGCCTGGTCGCCGCCAAGGGCAATGTCGAGACCAACATCGTCGTCCTGTCGCTGATCGGCCCCGTCAATCCGACCTGCCCCGCGCTCGACAAGTGCAACGGCGGCATCACCGGCGCCGAGCTGTCGTCGCGCATCGTGCAATTCACCGAGATGTTCACCAACGGCTTCGTCGGCCAGATCTGCGCCCCGTCGTACAAGCAGTTCTTCTCGCAGGCGATCGGCCTCATCGACGAGGCCTGCGAGAACTTCATGCCCCCGGGCTGACGCGCGCCGCCGGGCCGCGCGTCGGCCCGACCGCGCTCAACCCATCGCCGTGTCGGCGAGGCCGTAGCCCATCTCCGTCAGGTCGCAGGCCAGGATCGCCACCGCGCAGCTGGTCGTCAGCGCGTTGGCGGCCTGGATCCGGCTGTTGTCGACCCCGTCGAGCAGGCGGTAGAGCCCGCGCAGGCTCCAATTCGCCATGCGGAAGCCGATCTGCGCCCAGAACTCGTCGCCCGCCAGCTCGCCCTGGGCGAACACGACGATCGCCGTCGCCAGCTCGCCGCTGCCGATCACGACCTCGACCACCGCGTCGATGGCCGCGATCACCGCCACGCCTTCGGGCCAGCTGATCGCCCACGCGGTCGAGCCGACCATCCACAGCCCGCCGCACAGCGCCAGCACCCCGTGCGTGACGCCGAACCACCGCGTCTCCGCGTCCTCGAACGCCGCCGCCGCGCCGATGTCGAACGCCGCCGCGACCACCGACGTCGCCCCCCCGATCGCGCTGAACGTCCACACGCTGACGAAATCACCGGACCACTCGCTCGCGCTGCGGGCGATGAACAGCGCCGAATTGACGAGGCTGATGCCGAACTGCGTCCAGCGGATCGCCTCCTCTGCCTGCGACCTCGTCGATTTCTGCTGCGACCCGGTCGACTTGTGGCCGCCGCCCGTCAGCACCGCCGGCACCGCCCCCACCAGCGCGATCAGCCGCAGCATGTCGAGCTTGCGCCCGCGCAGGATCGCCACCTCGATCACCTCGGTCAGGTACGGGACCGTCAGGCGCGACGTCAACGTGCTGCGGGCCATCCCGCCGAGGTCGGCGGTGCGATCGGCGATCCACCCCGCCGTCTCCGTCGTCACCGAGCGGCCCGCCGCCCACATCTTGGGCGGCAGGTCGAGCAGCGCGTCCATCGGCGTGGCGAGCACGTCGCGCCCCTCGAGCAGCGCCTTCGGCAGCGCCGCCGTGGTCGCCTCGCGCTCCGCCGCGGTCGTCGTCTCGTCGAGCTGCGTCGGCCCCTGCTTGCCCTTCGGGTCGTCCGCGAGCTTCGGCCCCGAGCCGGTGAACGCCTCCTCGATCACGTCGACCAGCCATTTGAGCTCATCGAAATCGGGCATCTCGAACCCGCCGACGCCGAACGCCCGACCGAGCGAATTGCCGGACAGCCCCGACCGCACCGGCCGCGCCACCAGCTCGTCGAGCAGCGCCGGGATGTCGCGGATCTGCTCCGCGTAGCCGCCTACTTTGGCAAACTGCTGCTTCGCCAGCTCGTACAGCTCGTCGGACTTGGCGAGGAACTTGTCCCAATTGAAGAGCATCGCCAGGAACTCGATGAAGTCGCGCAGCGCCGCGCCGATGCGCTGCAAGAACGCCTCGATCGCGCCAGCGACCTCGAGCGCACCCGCCACGATCGTGCGGAACATCTGCTTCGAGCCGTCGACGACTCGCTCGCCGACCACCATCACCGCGCCCCACGTCGTCTTCGTGCCGTCGATCGCCAGGTCGCGCGCATCGAGGATGCAGCTGCGGATCGCCTGCTCGCCGGCCCGCACCGCCGCCCCTGCGGCCTTGTTCGCCAGCTTGGCCGCGTCCTCGGCCGCCGAGATCGTCAGCTTCGCCACGTCGCCGCCGAGGTCGACGACCGCGGAGCCGACCGCCGCGCCCGCCTCCTCGACCACGCCCCAGACCTCGTTCCACGACACCTTCTGCCCTGTCTGGATCGACGCCGGCGCCCCGGTCGGCAGCGCGCCCGCGGCATCGCGCATGAACTGGGTCACCGCCTCGCTGGCGTCCTTCCCCATGCTGCTCTTCAGCACCGGTGACTTGCCGGGCGGCGGCTGCTTCAGCGCCGCCACGCTGAGGCGCGCCAGCTGCTGCTGCGCCGCATCGGCCGGTCGCACGATCGTCCAGCAATCGGCGTCCATCCCGGCTGCGCGGATCCGCAGCGTCGGGCAATCGAGCGACTTGGCCGCCAGCACCCGCACGCGCGCCCGCCCGCCGTCGCTGACGCGGACCCTCATGGTCACGTCCGGCTTCCACGCCTCGATCCGCAGCTTGCCGCCGTCGCTGCGGACCACCGTCACCGGCGCGTCGACGCGGACCTCGACCTCGCCCGCGAGCTTGCTCCCGCCGGCGCCGCGCGGCTCGATCGCCACCTCGTACACCGCGCAGCGGACCAGCGAGCCCTTGACCGTCCCGTACTCCCCCGCCGTCGGCACCTTGAGATCGATCTCCCCGATGCCGAAGCCGACGTCGATCGTCTTGTTGGGGAACAGCGACACCGGCAATTCATCGAGCAGCAGCTTGCCGGCCGCGCGCACGTGGACCCGCCGCGCGTCGTGCAGCGCCCGCAGCGGCAGGCCCTCGCCGTCGCCCTGCGTCAACCTGCCCCTCGGCCGCGCGTGCAGGCGTCGCGGCGCCGCGTCGATCGCCAGGCCCTCGGCCAGCGTGTCGAAGTGATAGCAGAGCACCAGCTGCGGCTCGTCGCCGCGAGCCCGGCGCAGCCGCAGCGCGCGTACTTCCTCGAGCGAGCGCCCGCCCTGCCACACCCGCAGCTCGGCGAGCTCGCCCAGGAAATCCTTGCCGATCGCGCCGCCCCTGCGCCCCCCTTCGCGCGCAGCCGCCAGCGGCGCCGCCTGCTGCTCGTGGACGACCCGGCCGTCGACGAACACTCTGCACATTCCGCCGCCGTCGACCGACACGCACAGGTGCTGCCATTCGTCCCCGCGCACCGCCCCGGGCACCTCGATCCGCGACGACCCGACCTTCGCCACGAAATCGACGCGCACCAGCCCCTTTTCCGGCTCCAGCGAGACCTGGAAATGCTCCGGCCCGCCGAGCGCCAGCAGCGACATGCCCGGCCGATCCTTCCGCGGCCGGACCCACGCCTCGACCGCGATCCCCCCGGTGAAATCCGCCGTCACCGCCGGCAGCTCGGCATGATCACCCTTCTCGTCCCACACCAGCGCGCCCGGGCTCGCGCTGCGCAGCGCGTCGAGCTCGGCGCTCTCGCTCGTCTGACCCGCGCCCACCAATTGCCCGTGCCGCTGCAGCGGCCCCGCGTCGCGCACCGCGGCCCCTTCGAGCAGCCCGGCGTAATGCGCCAGCGGCCCCTGCGGCGCGGCCCCCGGCGCTCGCTCCTCCGCCGTGCGCACCCGCGCCAGCAAGCGCACGTCGGCCAGCGTGAACCCGGGCGAGCCCGGATCGGCGAGCCGGATCGACGGCGTCGCCGTGAGCTTCGGCAACGTCCCGACCGCCGCCCGGGGCCCGTCGACGAAGATCGCCGCCGTCCCGTCGGCCGCGAACTCGACCGCGACGTGGGTCCACCGGCCCGCCGTCATCGCCCCCGGCGCCACCAGCTTGAGCACGCCCACGCGCAGCTCGAGCGCCCCGTTCGCCGTCATCACCAGGAGCGGCCCGCCCTCGCCCCAATACCACACCTGCCCGCCCTTGCCCGTCGGCCGGACCCACATCTGAATGCTGAACCCCGCGCCCGCCTCTGCCGCCGAGACCCCGGGAATGTCGATATACCCCTTCGCCGCCACATCCATCACCTTCATCGTCGACTCCTCCGTTCCAACCGTCGCCAGGTCTAGCCGGTTCGCCGCCGCCGCGTCGGCCCATTCCTCGGCGCTCCATCCTTCCTCCACAATGCGCACAGCCGGCCCACGATCGCGCTCCATGCTCCCTCCACAATGCGCAATCACGGCTCCGACGCGCGGTCACGGACGCGGTGATTCCAGCGGAGCCGGGGGGAACGCCCCTGAGGCCGACCGTCACCACGCTCTCGGGACATGTTCGAATCGACATGTCCCTTGCGCCAGCCACAAACTCACCGCGACGGCCGCCCTCGGCTCGGCGAAGCTCTTCTCCCGGCCGGGTCGGCGTGTCGACCCCGCTGCCCGGACCCCGCCGCCCCGCTCCGCGATCGGCGACCGCGCGTGGTCCGCCGCGAGCTCGTGACTTCGCGCCCGTCACCTTTTCCGCGCCGGCCCGTACCCTGCCGACAGATGCAGCTCCCCTGGCCGCTGCGCGACGAGCTCCACGCGCGTCGCCTCGCCCGCGCCCGCGACGGCGACGGCGAGGCCTTCCGCGCGCTCTACCGCGACCTCTACCCCGACGTCGTCCGCTTCGTCGCCCGCCGCGTGCCGGTCCGCGCCGACGCCGAGGACCTGGCCGCGCGGGTGTTCGTCGCCTTCGTCGAGCGGCTCGGCGACTTCGACCGCGCGCGCGGCAGCGTGCGCGGCTGGGTGCTCACCTTCGCCCGCAACGCCGTCATCGATCACCTGCGCAGGCGCCGGCCCGCCGCCGCCCCCGAGCTGCTCGACCTGCTGCCGAGCGACGCCCTCGGCCCCGAGAGCGGCCTCCTCCAGCGCGAGCAGCTCGGCCAGCTCGCCGCTCTCGTCGCGGAGCTGCCCGCCGACGCCCGCGAGCTGCTGGCCCTGCGCTTCGCCGACGGCCTCCGTCACCGTGAGATCGCCGAGGTCCTCGGGCTGCAGGAGGCCGCCGTCAAACAGCGCGTCTCGCGGGTCCTCCGCGACCTCCGCGCCCGCCTCCGCCCCGCCGCGGGCAAGAAAGGAGCCGAAGGTGCCCTGGCTTGATCGCCTCCCCGCTGCGCTCCGCCGCCTCTACCGCGCCGGCGCGCCCGAATCACATGTCCTTAAAGACATGTCCGTTCCACCACTGTCTTTGGAACAGGACCTCATGGCCAGGTTCGCCCGCCGCGCCCCGGCGCCCGCGCGGCCCGGCCTGGCCGGGTTCGTCCGCGGCCACCGCTGGGCCCTCTCGACCGGCCTGGCTGCGATCGCGGTCGCGGCCGCCTGCCGCATGCCCTCCGACTACGACCGCGGCTTCGGCGCGACGGTCTGGTGCGAGGCCGCCGTCGCCGACGTGCACGCCGGCGATCGCCTGCGCGCCGTCGCCGACCGCCTGCAGGAGCGCGCGGGCGCCGAGCAGGTCACGGTGCGCGTCCACGCCGAGCACGACGACCTTGCGACGATCCGCATCGATCTCTGGGGCGAGGCCGCGACCGGGGTCGACGACGCCCTGCTGACCGAGCTCGCCGACGTGCCCGAGCTGCGGCTCGATGGCTGCCGCGTCGAGCCCCTGGTCGAGACGGTCCACGGCACCCTCGGCGGCCGCCTCGGCCTCGAATGGTTCGACCTCGAGCTGCTCGACCGGGACGACGCCGAGGCCGCGCGCGCCGAGATCCTGGAGCGCCTCGAGGCCCGCGGCCTCCGCGGCGACGCCCAGGTCGAGATCTTCGACGACGGCGCCGGCCGCCGCGAGGTCACGATCCGCATCGAGGCCGAGGGCGAACTCACCGAGCCCTGATTCTTTTAGAGGGGACATGTCCGAAAGGACATGGCGGCAAGGCCGCTGCGGGGCTCTGCCCGCGAGGCCCGGGCCACGGTCACACGCCAGCCCGCGCCGGCCCGCAGCGGCGCGCCGATCGGCATGTGCTAAGGTCGCGCGCGCCCGGGTCTTCCCCCGTTGCCGCGCCGTCCGTGACCACCGCCGTCATCGCCGAGAAGCCCTCCGTCGCCCGTGACATCGCCGCTGCGCTCGGCGTCACGGGCCGGCGCGAGAACTGCTTCGAGGGCAACGGCTACCTCGTCACCTGGGCCATCGGTCACCTCGTCGCCCTGGCCCAGCCGCACGAGATCGACCCCGCGTGGAAGCGCTGGAGCCTGTTCACGCTGCCGATGCTGCCCCGGCAATTCCCGCTGGTCGTCCTGCCCGACACGAGCTCGCAGTTCGCCACCGTCAAGCGGGTCATGCTCGACCGCTCGGTCACGCGGATCGTGTGCGCCACCGATGCCGGCCGCGAGGGCGAGCTGATCTTCCGCTACATCTACGAGGCCGCCGGCTGCAAGAAGCCGGTCAGTCGCCTGTGGATCTCGTCGCTGACCCGCGAGGCGATCCTCGACGGCTTCTCGCGCCTGCGCAGCGGCGCCGAATTCGACGACCTCGCCGACGCCGCCCGCGGCCGCAGCCGCGCCGACTGGTTGGTCGGCATGAACCTCTCGCGCGCCTACAGCCTCGTGCTCGATCAGGACATCTCGGTCGGCCGCGTGCAGACCCCGACGCTCGGGATCCTCGTCGCACGCGAACTGGCGATCCGCGACTTCGTCCCCGAGGACTACCGCGAGGTCGTGGCTCGCTTCCAGCCGCGCGTCGACGCCACCCCGCGGCCGGGCGCCTACGAGGGCACGTGGTTCCGCCCGCCGGCCCCGGGCGAGGCCGACGACGAGCCCGCCAAGCGCAAGCGGCTCCCGGCCGACGGCATCGAGGCCGCGGCGATCGTCGCCCGCGCCTTTGCTGGTCAGGCTGCCATCGCCTCGCACAAGGCCGAGACGCGCAAGATCCCCCCGCCCCTGCTTTATGACCTCACCGATCTGCAGCGCCACGCCAACCGCCTCTATGGCATGAGCGCCCAGAAGACCCTCGACGTGGCCCAGGCGCTCTACGAGCGGCACAAGCTGATCAGCTACCCGCGCACCGACAGCCGCCACCTCTCGACCGCCATCGCCGCGACCCTCGAGGGCGTCGCCGCGGCCGTCAGCGGCCGCTATCCCGGCCTCCTGGCCCCCGGCACCGGCCAGCGCCCGCTCGGCCGCCGCTTCGTCGACGACGCCCGCGTCACCGACCACCACGCCATCCTGCCCACCGCCAAGTCGGCGCACGAGGCCAACCTCACCGCCCTCGAGCAGAAGATCTACGACCTGATCTGCCGCCGCCTGCTCGCCGCCTGGCACGACGACTATGTCTATTCGGCGACCACCGTGATCACCACGATCACCACCGCGGGCGAGCCCACGATCGTCGATCACTACGAGAGCCGCGGCACCGCCGTGCAGCAGCCCGGGTGGAAGGTGCTCGAGGTCGGCCACGGCAAGCCGGCCAGCAAATCGCGCAGCAAGACCGGCGGCGCCGAAACCAGCGAGGCCGACCCCGGCGATCAGGCGTTGCCCGCCGGCCTGGCCCGCGGCCAGCCGCAGCAGGTGCTCGCGGCCGACATCGTCGAAAAGCAGACCCGGCCGCCCCCGCGCCACACCGAGGCCACCCTGCTGACCGCGATGGAGACCGCGGGCCGCACGCTCGAGGAGAAGGAGCTGTCCGACGCGATGCGCGACCTCGGCCTCGGCACCCCGGCCACGCGGGCCCAGATCATCGAGACCCTGCTGCGCCGCGAATACGTGGTCCGCGACGGCAAGGCGCTCGCGGCCACCGAGAAGGGCATTCACCTGATCTCGGTCGTCCACCCAGACGTCAAGAGCCCGGCGATGACCGGCGAATGGGAGGCCAAGCTCAAGCGAATGTCGCGCGGCGACGGCGACCTGCCGACCTTCATGGCGGCGATCGAGTCATTCGTCTCCGAGGTCGTCGACCGCGTCACCACCGGCGGCCAGCCGCTCCCGCCGCCGCCAGGCCCGGCGCGTGAGCAGCCCCCGCCGGCCATCCGCAGCAAGCCTCGCCGCGAGCCCCCGGGCGCCCCTCCGCCCGCCTCGGCGGATCCTTCGCAAGAACTCGCCGGCGATGATTTCGCAGCCCCGCCGACGTCACGCCGCCGCGCCAGCGACTCGGGTGATTCGCCCCCCGCGAGCCGGCGCAAGAGCGCAGCTCGTAGTGACGCCGCGGGCGACGGTCGCGCCGCGCCGGCCGCTCGCCGAGACGATCCGGGCGAGCACGAGGAGACCTTCGCAACCTCGGAAGTCATCGCCCCCGCCTCTCGCCGCGAGACCGCGAGCGACCGCTTCGATGCCCCTCCCGCGACCGCGCCTCGCCGAAAGACCGCCAGCGACCCCGGCAAGCCTGCCTCCGCGCCTGCGTCGCGCTTCGCGTCTGCCAGCGACCTCTTTGGTGCCTCACTCGCGAACGCGCCGCCCCAAGGATCCGACGCCGCAGATTGCTCGGCTGTCCCCGCGTCTCGCCCCGCAGCGACCGGCGACCCCTTTGATTCCTCGCCCGCGAGCTCGCCGCACCGCGAACAGGCGCGCGATCCCGCCGCCGACCGCTCGACCGTCCCCACGTCTCGCCGCGGAGCCACCGGCGACCTCTTCGCTGCCTCGCCCGCGAGCGCGCCGCGCCGCGAACACGAGCGCGACACCGCGGCGCGTACCTCTCGCCTCGCGGCCACGGGCGACCTCTTCGAACGCGCGCGTGACTCCGCAGAGCCCTCGACGGTCCGCACCGCTCGCGGAACCACCGGCGACCTCTTCGATACCAACCCCGTGCCCGCCCCTCGCCGCGGGCGCGACAGTGACTCCGCAGAGCGCCCGCCTGCCCCGGCGGCCGCGACCGACGACCTCTTCGCCGCAACGACCTCGTCCCGCCGCAAGACCGCGAGCGAGCGCGCCGCGGCTCCTCCTGCGTCGGCGTCTCGCCGTGCGACCAATGATCGCACCGAGCTCGCATCACGTCCCGGCCCCACGTCGGCCCGCCTCGACGCCCCGACCGCCCCTCACGACATTCCCGCGAGCGCGTCACGCCCCCGCCCGGCCAGCGAGCCATCGACCTCGTCACCGCGTCGCAGCGCCGACCCCGAGTCGCCGCTCTCCGCCCCCGCCGACCTGCGCGCCCTCCTGCGCGCGCGCTTCGGCTTCCCCGACTTCCGCCCCTACCAGGAGGCCGTCTGTCGCACCGCCACGCTCGGTCGCGATCTCCTGCTCGTCATGCCCACGGGGGCCGGCAAGTCGCTCTGCTATCAGCTCCCGGGTATCGCCCGCGGCGGCACCACGCTCGTCATCAGCCCGCTCATCGCCTTGATGGAAGATCAGGCCGGCCGACTCTCCGCCCAGGGCTTTCGCGCCGAGCGCATTCACTCCGGCCGCAGCCGCACCGAATCGCGGCAGGCCTGCCTCGATTATTTGGCGGGCAAGCTCGATTTCCTGTTCATCGCCCCCGAGCGCCTGCGGGTGCCAGGATTCCCGGAGATGCTCGCCCGCCGCACCCCGGCGCTGGTCGCCGTCGACGAGGCCCACTGCATCTCGCAATGGGGTCACGACTTTCGCCCCGACTATCGCATGCTCGGCCAGCGGCTGCCCGCCCTGCGTCCGGCGCCGATCATCGCCCTCACGGCGACCGCCACGCCCACCGTCCAGGACGACATCGTCGCCCAGTTGGGCCTGCGCGACGCCGGCCGCTTCATCCACGGCTTTCGTCGCACCAACATCGCCATCGAGGTCATCGCCCGCAACCCGGGCGAGCGCGCCGACGCGATCTGCGAGCTGCTGTCCGAGCGCGCGCGCCGGCCCGCGATCGTCTACGCCGCCACCCGCAAGAGCGCCGAGGAGCTGGCGCAGGCCCTCGGTCCGCGGCTCGCCGCCGCCTACCACGCCGGCATGGGCAACGAGGACCGCGATCGCGTGCAGTCGGCCTTCTTGGCCGGCCAGCGCGAGATCATCGTCGCCACCACCGCCTTCGGCATGGGCATCGACAAGGCCGACGTGCGCACGATCGTCCACGCGGCGCTGCCCGGCAGCCTCGAGGGTTATTATCAGGAGATCGGGCGCGCCGGCCGTGACGGCGGGCCGGCGCGAGCGGTGCTGTTCCACGCCTACGTCGATCGCAAGACCCACGAGTTCTTCCACGAGCGCGACTACCCCGAGCCGCGTGCGATCGAGGCGATCTTCACCAAGCTGCCGCGCACGCCGACCGCTCGCGCCGCCGTCAACAAGAGGCGCAGCCGCGCCGGTCGAGAGGCGTTCGAGCGGGCGCTCGAGAAGCTGCTCATCCACGGCGGCGCGATCGAAGCCAACGACGAGATCAGCAAGGGCGCGCCGACCTGGAAGGCCGGCTACGCCGCCCAGCGCGAGCACAAGCAGCTCCAGCTCGAGGGCATGGCCCGCTTCGCCGAGGGCCACGGCTGCCGGATGGTGCGGCTCATCCGTCACTTCGGCGATCAGGAGGACCGCGGCGAGGCTTGTGGGATCTGCGACGCCTGCGCCCCCGATCGTTGCATCGCCCAGGAATACCGCGCCCCCAGCCCGAGCGAGCAGGTCCACGTCGCGCGCCTGCTCGCGGCGCTGTCGCAGGGCGACAGTCAGGCCACCGGCCGGCTCCACCGCGAGACGTTCCCCGACGACGAGATCGATCGCCGCTCCTTCGAACACCTGCTCGGCGGCCTGGTCGCGGCCGGCCTCGTGACCCTCGAGGAGGCGTCGTTCACCAAGCGCGGCAAGGCCATCCCGTTCCAGCGCGCGACGCTGACGCCCGCCGGCAAATCGCACGACATGACGGTCGCCGGGCTGAAGCTGCCGAAGGCGGCCGCGGCCAAGAAATCGAAGGCGACGACCTCGCGCCGCCGTGCGGCCCGTCCGGCGGTCGCCAAGCGCAAGACCGCCAAGCGCAAGACCACCAAGCGCAAGACCACGACCAAGCGCAAGCGTGCGCCGGCCAGCGACGATTGACGGCAGGTTCCATGTGTTCCAAGGCGAGGACGTGACGGTGATGACCCGTCCGGGCCAGGCGTCGTTCGCCGCGAATTGCCGCCGGATCGAGCCGACCCGCACCGCGTTCGCGGGGTGAATCGCGCACCGACCCCTGCTGTGCAGAACGGCGCTGCACGGTTCACCCTGGGAGGGATTCATTGTGCCGGCGCCGCCTCGGCGACACGGTTGACAGCCGCTCCTGCGGAGCGGATCCTCCTGCCCCCAAACCTCCCTCGACACGATCGCAGATGCACGACCACGATTGGCCGACCCTCCTGCGCGCAATCAGCGAGCGCCTGTTCGAAGTCACCGACGAGGATGCCCGCGAGGCGGCGTGGTTCGCCGCCGCCGAAGGCGACACCGAGCGCGAGGCGCTCGAAGCCCGGACGCGGACCGCGTCGCGCTGGCTGGGCTTCCCCGGCGCCACCGAGGAGGAGATCGCAGCGCGCGAGCGTGAGCTCGGGGTCCGGTTCCCCGACGACTACCGGTCGTTTCTCCGCGCCAGCAATGGCTTCCTGAGCATGGCCGGCTTCCCCTATGGCATGTGTTCGTTGAGCCCCGTGCAGCAGGTCGGCTGGTTCCGCGACCTCGACAGCGCCGGACGGCTCAAGGCCTATCGGCGCGACTTCGCCGATGCCGATCCGGATGCGCTCCCCGACGATTGGGCCGTCCCGTTCGAAGAATTCGAGCGGACGCTGCTCATCGGAGAGAGCGACGGCAACGAATGCATCCTCCTCCTCCCGCCCGGCCCCGACAACGACTGGGAGCTGTGGACCTACGATCCGGAGGCGGGCTTCGGCGGGGAGTCGTTTCGCGCGCTCATGGAGCACGGACTCCGCCACGAGTAAAATCAGTGGACTTCTTCCTTGTCGATCTTGACCTCGATCCGGCGGCCCTCGGCGCTGTCCTGGATCTGCACGTCCACGTGGCCGTCGACCCCGTCGGCTTGCAGCTGCTCGAGGATCTCCTGCTTCGCCGCCTCGGGTGACAGCTCGTGGCTGACCTCGATCACCGGCAGGTCGGCCGGGCCGCCGATCGCCGGGGCTGTCGTGATCGTCGCGTTCGCCAGCGCCGGGAAGTTCGCCTCGAGGTCTGCCGTCAGCGCCGCGCCTGGCGGCAGCGAGGTTGCGAACAGCTCGATCTCCAGCGACGAGCCCGCCTGATCGTCCCGCTGCAGGCGCACCGTCGTCGCGCCCGTCTCCACCGCCTTGCCCTCGAGGTGCTTGGCGATCGCCTGGGCCGTCGCGTGGTCGAGGTCGGCGTCCGCGATCTTCACGGTGATGCCGGGCATCTCGGCGAGCTCCGCCGCCCGGGCCTGGACCTCCGGGTCGGGTTGGCAGGCCATGGCTGCGAGCGAGGCGAGGACGAGGGCGAGCGAGGCGATGGTGGTGCGCATGAAGTCTCCGTTGCCTCGCTCTACGGGCCGCGCAGAAAAAGGTGACAGTCGCTCGCTCGCCGCCGGCCCGGGCGAGATCGCGCCGCGCATCGCCGCGGCCAATCATCACACCATCGAGCCCACCGCCGCTCGCTGGTCGCGTCGGCGCCGCGATCCATCTTGATCGCAAACCTCATGGATCTCTCGAAGTTCGCGCGACGCTCCGGCCCGCTGGCGTTTGCGATGACGATCGCCGCCCAGGCCTGGACAGCCCACGCCGCCCCGGCGCCGACCCTCGCCGCGGCCGCCGACGAGACCCTGCGGCTGCGCGGGCGGGTCCTCGATCGCCAGGGCCGTCCGCTCGCCGGCGTCACCGTCGAGGCGTTCGACTTCGCCGCGCCGGTGCAGCGGCCCGCCGTCGTCAGCGGGCCCGACGGGCGCTTCGCCGTGCCGGACCTGGCCCGGCGCTCGCTGCTGCTGCGGCTCAGCCACCACTCGCACTACGTCGAGTGGATCCCGCTCGATTTGCAGCGGCCGGCGCGGGTCACCACCGTCGACGCCGGCGCGCTCGTTTTGACCGCGCGCCGGTCCGGGCGCGTGCGGCTGATGTTCGTCGGCGACACCATGTTCGGGCGCCGCTTCGTCGACGCCGACGAGGACGGCGTCGAGGGCGAGGCCGGCGACCTGATCCGCCCCGACTCGCGCACCGCCGACGCCGCGCGGGTGCTGCGATTCGTCGGCGACGTCCTGGCCTCCGCCGATTACACCGTCGCCAACCTCGAGTGCGTCGTCACCGATCGCCCGGACACGCCGCACCCCTACAAGCCGTACGTCCTGCACTCGCACCCCGACACGATGCGCGGTCTCGTGAATGTCGGCGTCGACGCCGTCAGCTCCGGCAACAATCACGTGTTCGATTTCCTGGCCGCCGGCGTCAGCGACACCCTCACCGCCCTCGCCGCCGCCGGGCTCGACGACACCGGCGCGGGCGCCAGCGAGAGCGCCGCCCTCGGCACCGCGATCGCGCGCACGCTGAACAAGGTCGACCTCGCGCTGCTGGGCCTCTCGCACATGCGCTTCGACGGCCCCGACCTCGCGGCCTACCGCCTCGTCGCCGCCGATCCGGCCAAGAGCGGGGCGCTCTACGCCTCGGCGGACAACCTCGGCCAATTCCTCGCCGACGCCGGTGAGGCGTTCGCGGTGCCGATGCTGCACGGCGGCGACGAGTACGCCCGCTATCCGACCGCCGACATGCGCGCGCTGTTCGTCGCCGCGATCGAGGGCGGCGCCGGCCTGGTCGTCGCTCACCACCCGCACGTGCTGCAGGGCGTCGGCGTGGTCGACGGGCCCGACGCGCCGCGGTTCGTGCTCATGTCGCTCGGCAATTTTTTGTTCGACCACACCCGCCACGACACCGTCGACTCGGCGATCGCCGTGGTCGACGTCGAGGCGCGCGCCGACGGCGGCCACGACGTCGCGCGCGTCGAGCTGATCCCGCTGCGCCTCGACGGCTACGTGCCGCGGCTGCTCGCCGGCGCGGCGCTGGCCCGCGTCGGCCGCTCGCTCGGCCACCTCTCGACCAGCCTGCCCACCCATACTCGCGACGGTCTGCGCGGCGCCGTCGTGTTCCCCTCGCGCCACCGCGTGCTCGCGTTCGCCGACGCGAGCCACTACCGGGTCACCGACACCCGCGAGCCGGTCCACCTCGCCGTGCTCGGCCGCGACAGCGGCGCGGTGACGTTCGCCCGCCGCGGCCCGGCCGACAGCCTCGCGCGCGTCGACACCGAAGTGCCCGCCGACATCGTGCTCGGCCGCGACCTCCTCGATCACGGCGACTTCGAGGACCTCGACGTCGACGGCGAGGTCGGCGACGCCTTCGGCTGGGACCTGAGCCCTGCCGCGTTCGTCCAGGGCCGCACCGTGCGCCACGGCGTGCGCGCGGCGGTCCTGCGGCGCGCCGTCACCGACGCCGACACGACCTCCCTGGTGACCCGCCGCCGCGTCCCGATCGACGGCGACAAGCCGATCACGATCCGCGGCTACCTGCGCGGCGAGGCGGCCGGGGCCGTGGTCGTGCGCGCCCGCTTCTTCGCCGACGACGCCCTGCTCGCCGAACAGGTGGTGTTCACGCAGAAGCCCGGCAGCTACGACTGGGCCCGCTTCTCCACCACCGTCAGCCCGCCGCCGGGCGCCCGCGGGATGCACCTGTCGTTTCGCCAGGATCGACCGGCGCGCGGCACCGGCGTGGCCTTCCTCGACGACGTGGCCGCGATCCAATGGGAGCGCACGGTCGCGGCCGGCGAGGCGATCCCGACCCCCAACGACTGGGACTTCGTCCGCTTCCGCGACGTCGCGCCGAACACCACCCGCCTCGACGCCGTGTTCACCCACCGCCGCTACGCCGCGAACTGAGGCGCCACGCCGCGGACCGAGGCGCAGCCGCGCTCACGTGCGCACGGTCGGGGCTGGGCCGTGCCAGGTCGGCGCTTCGCTGACGCGGAACACCTCGCGCAGCTCGCTCGCGCTCTGGAACCGGCGCGCCGGGTCCTTCTCGAGCGCGCGGAGGATCAGCGCCTCCCACTCGAGCGGGATGTCGGGGCGGAGCAGCCGCGGCGCCGGCACCGGATCCTGGCAGTGGGCCAGGCCGAGGGCGATCGGCGACGGCGCGCTGAACGGCGGCCGGCCGGTCAGCGCGTGGTAGAGCATCGCCCCGAGCGCGTAGATGTCGGTGCGGGCGTCGACCTGGCCGCCGCGGACCTGCTCCGGCGCCATGTACTCGGGCGTGCCGACGACCATGTTGGTCGCCGTCATCCCCGACTCGGCCAGCGGGCGGGCGATCCCGAAGTCGATGATCTTGACCTGGCGATCGCCCGCGAGCAGCACGTTGGCCGGTTTGAGATCGCGGTGGATCACCCCGGCCGCGTGGGCCGCCGCCAGGCCGTCGCACAGCTGCTCCGCGATCGGCCGCAGCTGCGCGGCGGGCAGGGCCCCGATCCGCTTGAGCCGGGCCGCCAGGCTCTCGCCGGCCACGTACTCCATCGAAAGGAACAGCAGCCCGTTCTCCTCGCCGAGGTCGTGCAGACGCACGACGTTGGGGTGGGAGATCCGCCTGGCCGTGCTGGCCTCGCGGCGCAGGCGATCGGCGGCGCTGGGGTCGAGCAGGCCGAGGCCGGCGACCACCTTGAGCGCGACCTCCTCGCCGAGCTGTTCGTCGCGCGCGAGGTAGACCGCACCCATGCCGCCGGCGCCGAGCAGGCGCACGACGACGAAGCGATTGGCGACCCGCTGGCCAGGCCGGACCTGGCCGGCGATCAGGCTCTCGGCCTCACCGGCCGCGGCCGAGACCGCCGCGCGCTGGGCCGGCGCGGGCCCGAGAGCGGCGATGCTCTGGGTCGCGACCGCCAGCCGCTGCAGCTTGGCGTTGAGCTCGAAGTCGACGTTGCAGACGATGGTCTCGAGCGACTGCACGCGCTGCTCGAGGATCTTTCGCTCCTCGACCAGCGCCTTGCGCTCTTCCATCAGAGCCTTGAGCTGGCCGGCGTCGCCGCCCTGGCCCGACTCGAGCTCCTTCATCCGCTGCTCGTGCTTGAAGCGGAGGTACTTCGGGCCGAGCAGCCCGAGGACCACGCTGATGAAGAAGAAGATCGGGACGAGGACCTCGGCCATACGCTCTTCTTCTTACATCTCCGCTCCGGACAGCGGGCGAGCGGGCGGCGAATTGCCGCCGGGGCTCAGACCTTCTCGCCGCGGGCGCGGAGCTCCGCGACCACGATCTCGATGCCCCGCTTGTCGATCACGCGCAGGCCGTGGGCGCTGACCCGCAGGGTGACCCAGCGGTCCTCGCTCGGCACGAAGAAGCGCTTGCGGTGCAAGTTGGGGATGTTCCGCTTGTGCGTGCGGACGTGCGAATGCGACACATTCATGCCGCCCTGAGGGCGCTTCCCGGTGACCTGACAGACTTGCGACATAAAGCGGCCTTGTGCGTTGGAGGGGCGGGAAAGTAGCCGCGGGCTCCCGGGGGTGTCAAGGGAACTCCCGCCGCCCCGCCGCCCGCGATCGCGGCCCGGCCCTCGCCCCGGCCGCGGCGCCCTGGCCTGGACCCCTGGCGCAGCAGACGCTCGAATCTGCCGCTTTGGGCCGCTCCCGGGGCTTCCTGGGGCTCCCGGCGGCCTCGCCGCCCGTGCGCTAGCGCTCGCGCCACTGGCGCCTTGCTGCCGCTGGCCGCCGCCGAAACGAATGGCCCTGATTTAACGCCGACCGGCAGGCGGGCAGATCTTGCTGGATCGCGGCCGGCCGAACGGCCCTGCGCCGGGCGGACGCCTACAGCGCACGCGAGGCGCCGCGATCTCCCGCGAGCGCCGGCGTCGAGATCTGCGCGCGGACCGCCTGCACCGGTGGACATGTCCCACGGGACATGTCTGAAAAACCACGTACGAAAGGGCACGTCCCGCAGGACATGCCCTTTCGTTCATGCGTACGAATGGACCGGGTCAGGGCTCAGGGCGCGGCGCCCTCGTCGATCCACTGCTCGACCAGCGCGATCTTGTCGGCGGCGAGCGGCGGGCCGCCCTTGGGCATCTGCGCCGGGTTGCCGTTGAACGGGCCGTCGCCGCTGGTGCCTTTGAGCTTGGCCAGGAAGTACGACGCGGCCGCGTCGCCGGGCGCGATCCGCTTGAAGCCGGCGGCCTGGGTCGAGTCGACGTCGACGATCGCCGTATAGGCGGAGGCGGCGTCGGAGAACGTCAGGCCGCCGCTGCCCTGGGTGTGACAGCCGCAGTTGCCGGCGATCGCGGCCGGGAACACGTCGGTCTCCCAGCTGAGGCCATCGCCGGTGGTGGTCGTCGTGGTCGTCTCCGGCTCCGTCGAGGTGCCGGGCTCGGTGGTGGTGGTCCCGGGCTCGGTGGTGGTGGTCCCGGGCTCCTCGGTGGTGGTGCCGGGCACGGTCGTCGAGTCCGTGTCCGTGGCGGTGGTGGTGGTCGTCGTCGTCGGCTCACCCGTGGTCGGCTCGTCGGTGGTCGACTCGGTCGCCGTGGACGTGCCGTCGGTCGTCGAGGCCGTATCGTCGGTCGTGGTCGTGCCGGGGGTGACGTTCGCGTCGGTGGCATTGCCGTCGTCACCACAAGCGACGAGCGGCAAGGTCAGCAAACTGAAAGTGAAAATCAATTGAAGCGAGTTCTTCATCGCGGCGGGACACTATCACGAGTCTCCGCAGCCAGAAGCGCCGACCGCCGCGCTCGGGGTCGTCCCGAGCGCGGCGGTAGGCCACTTCATTTGCGACGTCTGAGGTCGCACGCACCCATCAATCGTCGAGCGCGCCGGCGGTGATCCACGCCTCGATCTTGTCGAGGTCCGCGTCGCTCAGCGCGGCCGCGGGCGGCGGCGGCATGGCGGTACCGTTGCCGCCCACCTCGACGTGCGTGTTCTTGATCTTGTGCCACAGGTAGCTGTCGTCGGGCTCCCCCGCCGCGACCAGCTGCATCGAGGCGAGCTCGATCGACTGCTGGCCGACGAGCTCGCCGTACGAGTCGCCGGGGGTGATCACGAACCAACCGGAGGCCGAGCCGCCGGCCACGTGACAGCCCGTGGTGCAGTTGGCGTCCCAGATCGGTTGGATGTCGGTCTCGTAGCTGATCGCGACCGGGTTGGTGGTCGCCGTGTCGGTGTCTTCCGTGGTGCTCGTGCCGTCAGTGCCGTCGGTACCATCGGTGCCATCGGTGGTGGTCGTCGGCTGGTTGGTGTTGTTGGTGGTCGCGTTGGTGCCGTCGGTGGTGGTGTCGTCGGTGTCCGAATCACCACCCCCGTTGTCGCCGCACGCGGCAGCGGCGAAAATCATCACGGCAAACGAGGCCTGGCGGGCGCTCGAAATCCAGGGCATGGAAACACTGCTCATAGCGCAACAATCGATACCATTTCATCACTGGCGTGATCAAGCGTCCAATCGCGGATGGGGCGAGAAAGCCCCAGGGCGCTCCCCGAATCATCTTGCCTTCAAGACAGGCTCTTCGTGACAGGTGGCTGCGGAGAGCCCGCGAGTGGCCCGTGCTAACCTCGCAGTCCGTGAGCCTCCTGCGCGCATTGCCGGCGATCGGGCTCGCGCTCGCGCTCACGGGCTGCGGGGCGCCGCTCGCATACTCGCGCTTCGTCGCCGAGACGCCGTACAGCACGGCGCCGCTGCCCGCACGCGCCCACGTGTTCCTGATCGCGGGCGGCTCCGACGTCGCCAACTTCGCTGCCGAGGTCGCTGCACAGCGCGAGCTGCTGCGCACCCGCGGCGTGCAGGCCGACGAGATCGCGTGCTACTGGGCCCAGCCGACGCGGGAGGCGTTCCGCCGCGACCGTGCGCAGTACCGTCGCCTCGCGGCCGCGCTCGTCGACTGTTACCCGGCCGCCACGGCGATCGTGCGCGAGCACCTGGCCCGCGCGGCCGCGAGCGAGCCGCCGTTCCTCTACGTCTACGTCAGCACCCACGGGCTGAGCTCGCTGCTGCCCCCGGATGTCCCGAAGGACCTGCTCGAAGCGCCAGATGCGGCGATGCTCGACCAGTACGCGCTGCAGCTGGCGGCCGGGCCGGGCCGCGGGTTCCACCCGGCGTTCCTGATGGCGGCCCGCCGCGCCGGCGCGCCGACCGACGACCTGGTGTTCTCGCCGGGCATGCTGGCCCGCGCGCTGCAGGCGTTGCCCGCTGCGACGCCGAAGGTGGTGGTGCTGCAGGCCTGCCACGCCGGCGGCTTCGCCCCCGCGCTCGCGCAGGTGCCGGGCCTGGTCGGCCTGGCCGCGGCCCGCCACGACCGCACCAGCTTCGGCTGCGACCCCGGCCCCGACATGACGATCTTCGGCGCGATCTACATCCGCCTGCTGGAGCGCCGCCTCGGCGAGCCCGCAGCCCTGCCCTCGCTCGACTGGCACGCGCTCTACAAGCAATTGCAGGCCGAGGTCACCCGCGCCGAGGCCGCCCAGGGCGCGACGCCGTCGCTGCCGGTGCTGCTCGAGAGCGCGGCGCCGGAGCCGTAGCGGCGCCGCGGACAGGTCCTCGAGGACATGTCCTTCGGGACATCTTCCTTAAAAAAACGGCGCTCGTCATGACAATGCCCGAAGGACATGTGCTTTCGGCCAGCCATGCGATCCGCCCGCGCGGCCCGCGGTCGCAGCATGGCCCGGAGGACATGCCCGATCGGTCAGCCTCGCGTGCCCCCGACGCTCGCCGCGCTCACGACCCCAGCCGATGCGCCGCGAGCCGGCTGGGCGCCCGCGAATCGAGCGCCGCCGCGCGAGCCGGACGGACCTGTCCCGAAGGACATCCTCGCTCGCGCCGGTCAGCCACGCCGCTGCTATCGGACTGACCTGTCCCGAAGGACACCCTCGCTCGCGGCTCAGCCCTGGCCGGCGATCCACGCCGAGATCGCGGCGGCGAGGGCCGTCTCGCCGCCCGCGGACGCCTCGCCGAGGGCCTGGCGGGCCAGCGCCACCGTCTGCGCCCGGCTCTCCGGGCCGGTCTCGCCGGCGGCGGCGTCGGCGGCTGCGCGCGCCTTGGCGAGGGCGAAGCGGGCCAGCGCGACCTGGGCCGGCGCGCCGGCGCGGGTCGCCAGGCCGAGCGCGCGGGTGCACGCGCCCTGGGCCGCGGCGTGCTCGCCGAGGGCCGAGTCGACGGCGCACAGCCACGTCAGCGGCTCGACCAGGCGCGGATGGTCGGGGCCGAGGCTGTACTCCCAGGCCGCCAGCGCGCGCCGCAGATCGCCGGCCGCGTCGGCCCACCGCTGCTGGGCGGCCGCCGCCAGCCCGCGGCCGACCAGCGCCGGCGCCATGTCCGGGTGGTCCTGGCCGTAGATCTTGGCGTAGATGGCGAGCGCGTCGTCGTAGCGCTCGCGGGCCGCCGCCGCGTCGCTGCGGGCGCGCGCGAGGTCGCCGGCGACCACGTGGACGCGGGCCCGGCCCGGGTGCTCCGGCGGCAGGCGGGCCGTCGCCAGCTCGTGGGCGCGGGCGACGTGGCTGGCGGCCTCGCGGTCGCGACCGCCGCGCTGACAGGCCGCCCCCAGGTCGAGCAAGATCGGCAGCAGCCGCGGATGATCGACGCCGAGCAGCTCCTCGCCGCGGCGCAGCGCCGCCGCCAGCTCGACCCGCGCCGCCTCGGCGTCGCCCTCCTGCAGCAGCGCCCGGCCGTAGCGACCGCGCGCGCTGGCCTCGCGGCGGCCGTCGTCGCCGAGCCGCTGCAGCGCGGCCGACAGGCGCGGCCACAGGCGACGCGCCTCGCCGCGGCGGCCGAGGTCCTCGCACTCGACGCCGAGCTGCAGGGTCAGGGCGTCGGCCGCGACCTCGTCGTGGCGGCTCGCCTCCGCCGCCCACAGCGCGTCGGCCAGCCCGCGCGACGCCGCCTCGGCCCGCCCCAGCGCCCGCTCGATCGCCGCCCGCCCGTACAGCGCCTCCGCCCGGGCCGGCAGCCACGTCTCCTCGTCGGCCGCCAGCGCGCGCGCGATGTCCCACGCCCGCGGCGCGTCGCCCAGCGCCAGCACCGCCCCCGCGTGGTCGAGCTCCGCCCGCAGCCGCTCGACCAGCGCGCGCGGCCCGTCCTCCTCCGGCTCCGGCACCGCCGCCGCCAGCCGCCGCGGATCGTCGCAGTCGCGCGGGGCCGGCAGGCCGTCGAGCGCCGTGCCGGCCCGATCGAGCGCCGGGCCCGAGGCCTCGGACAGCGCCCGCGCCAGCCCGGCGAAGGCGCTGCGCCGGCGCTCGAGGCAGGCCCGTCGCCGCGGCCCCGCCGCGTCCGCGGCCGCCGGATCTGCCTGCGCGTTGCGACATGTCTCCTGGTACATGTCCCGAAGTTCTTGCGCGTGGCGATCGATGGCCGCCAGGATCGGACCGGCGAACACCGCCCCGCCGGGTCGCTCGGCCAGGGCGCGGCCGAGCCCGGCCCTGCGCGCGTCGTCCCAGCCGAGGTCGGGCGCCTCGCACATGCCCGCCGGGACAGGTGACTCCGGGCGGGCCGCGACCACCTCGTGCACGGCGAACGCGGCCCCGGCGAACGCGACCGCCAGGCCGGCGCCGAGCCAGATCCGGCGGCTCAGCCGGTGCCCCCGCGGCCGCTCGCCGAGGTAGTCGAGCAGCTCGTCCATGCCCTTGAAGCGGTCGGCGGGGCGGACGCTGAGCCCGCGCAGGACGATGCGGTGCAGCCACGCCGGCACGTCCGTGTCCTTCGGCACCTCTTGCACGCGGCCGGCCAGCACCGCCTCGCGGACCACCGGCACGCGGTCGCCGACGAACGGGCGCTGGCCGTAGAGGCCCTCGTACAGCGCGACGCAGAAGCTGAACTGATCGGTGCGCGCGTCGGTGGCCTGGCCCTGATACTGCTCGGGGGCCATGTACGCCGGCGTGCCCGTCATGCCGCCCGTGCGGGTGATCCGCATGTCGAGCAGGCTCTTCTCGGCCATGCCCTTGATCGCCTCGGTATAGGTGTCGGGGCGGGCCAGCGGGCCGATGCCGCGGCCGGCGCGGGCGAGCCCGAAGTCGCCGACGCGCACGCGACCCTCGGCGTCGATCATCACGTTGTCGGGCTTGAAGTCGCGGTGGATGACGCCGGCCTTGTGCGCCGCCGCCAGCCCGCGGCCGGCCTCCATGAACACCAGCAGCACTTCCTTCCACCCGCGTCGCCGCGGCCCGTGCGGGCCCTCGGCCGAGCGCAACCACTTCGTCAGCGTCACGCCCTTGACGAACTCCATGGCGAGGAAGATCTGGTCCTCGACCGAGCCGACGTCGAAGATCGCGATCACGTTCGGGTGCGACAGCTGGGCCATCGCCTGCGCCTCGCGCAGCAGCCGGTGGCGCGCCTTGTCGCGCTTGGTGCGGCTGATCGCGGCGGTCCGCAGCACCTTGAGCGCGACCTTGCGATCGAGGTCGCGGTCATAGGCGACATAGACGACGCCCATGCCGCCGGAGCCGAGCCGCTTCAGCACGTTGAAGCGGCCGATCTGGCTCGGCACCGGCTCGAGCTCGGCCGCGCAGTCGTTGGCCGGCTCGCCGTCGACCGGCGGCGTCAGCGGCGTGCCCATCTCGGGCGACGGGCTCACGTGCGACAGCACCGGCGTCAGCGGTGTGTCCAGTGTCCGATCGGCGGGAGAAGACACGAGTCTGGGGGCATCGTACCACGGCCCTTGCGGCCGCCTCATCGGTCCAGATAGCCTGGCGGCGATGCCCCGTCGCGCTCGCGTCTTCGCGCTCGCCGCTCACCTCACCGCCGGGATCGCGGCCTGCGCGGGTAGCCGCGGCGGTCCGGTCCCGCCCAGCCGCGCCGAGGCGCCGGCGCCGTTCGCGGTGGCCCCGGATTTTCGCCTCCCCGACAGCACCGGGACCCCCCGCGGGCTGGCGGATCTCGCCGGCCCCAACGGCCTGGTCCTGGTCACCTATCGCGGCCACTGGTGACCCTTCTGTCGCGTGCAGCTCGGGAAGCTGCAGGAGATTTTGCCGGAGCTGCAGGCGCTCGGGGTCGGGATCGCGGCGGTGTCCGCCGACGACCTCGAGGGGGCGAAGATCATGATCGAGCGGACGCACGTGACGTTCCCGATCCTCAGCGACCCCACGGGCGTGATGCTGAAGTCGTGGTCGCGCTGGGACTTCGGCAACGGCGTCGGCCTCGCCGGCACCTTCATCCTCGGCCGCGACTTCGCGCCGGTGTTCTTCGAGGACGACGGCGAGCGGTTCTACAAGCGGCCGCGGATCGATCGCGTGCTCGACGTGGCGCGCACGCTGGCGCCCTGACGTCAATCGCCGCGGACTGCTGACATTCGCGAATAGGGGCTCGCCAGCGACGGGTGCTTCGGACTGCAGGTCCGATCGCAGTCGCTGCCCGGGCTCGCCGACCCCGTGCATCCTCTTCGAATGAGCAATACCTTGATCAGAATTGCGGGGGCGCTCGCGCTGACCGCCGCGTGCGGCCCCAAGAGCGGCAACGAGAGCGACAGCACCAGCGAGACCGGCGGCGAGTCGATCACCGAGAGCACCACCGGAAGCGGGACCGCCGACCCGCCGGAGTCGACCGGCACGCCCGAGCCCACCACCGGCGAGCCCACCACCGGCGAACCGGCCGAATGTCCCGAAGGACAGGATCCCCTCGCGCCGCTGTGGAGCGCCGAGTTCGCGCCCGAGCCGTCGTCGTTCGGGTTCTACAGCGGCATGGTGCCGATGGGGCGCATGGCGGACGGGCGGATCGTCGTGGCCATGAACTTTCAGCCGTCCCAGGACCAGAGCGGACTGGCGCTGCTGGTGACCGCGCCGGACGGCGCGCTGCTCGGCCCGCAGACGGCCGCGCTGGGCACCTCGGCGGTCGAAGTCCACGCCCTGCACGTCGACGCGGACGATCAGCCGCTGGTGCTCGCCGAGCACTTCGACGGGGACGGTTCGGTCCACATGTTGACGCGCTTCGACACCGACATGGCGCCGCTGTCGCAGGCCCTGCTGCCCTTCCCGTCGCCGCACCCGCTGTTCCGGCCGGTGATGGGCGTGGGCGGCGACGTGCTGGCGATCGCGGGCCTCGACGAACAGCAGGGCACGCAGCAGATCACCAGGCTCGCGCCCGACACCGGGGCGCCGCTGTGGAAGCACGAGCTCGCCGGGCCCGCCGACCTGTTCCCGCGCCAGATCGCCGTCGGCCCGCAGGGCGACGTCGCGGTCGCGGCCCACGCCGACTTCAACGCCGACGAGGAGGACACGCTGCGGCTGTGGCGCTTCGACGCCGACGGCACGCTGCTGTGGGACCGCGTGCTCACCGTCCCGGTCTACGAGGACATCACCGCCCTGCACTTCGCCCCGGACGACCAGCTCGTCGTGCTGCGCGGCACCGTCGAGTTCTCGACGCGCGTCGAGCTGCTGTCCGTCGAAGTCGCCACCGGCGAGACCCGCTGGGAGCTGACCGTCGCCGAGCCCGAGGGCGACATGACGGCGTGGGCGCAGGACATGTTGGTCGACAGCGACCGCTTCACGATCCCCGTGTCGCGCAGCAAGTCGCATCACGACATCGCCACCAGCACGCACTCGCTCGAGCTGCGGACCGTGTCGCTCGCCGGCGAACTGCTGGAAGTCACCCCGCTGCCCGGGGTGCTGATGCCGGATGCGACCTCGTGGGTGCGCAGCCTCCGGGGCCGCTGCGGCGAGCTGATCGTGCTCGAGAGCTCCTCGAACCTGCGGCTGTTCGCGTTCGCGCCGTGAGCCGCGGCCACGCGCGACGTCCCGGCGAATGGTGGCAGTCCGTCACCCGGGCAGCAGCGGCAGGCGCACCGTGAAGGTCGTGCCCTCGCCGGGCTCGCTCTCGACCCGGATGTCGCCGCCGAGCAGGTGACACAGCTCGCGGCAGATCGCCAGGCCGAGGCCGGTGCCGCCGAACTTGCGGGCGATCGAGCCGTCGGCCTGCTGGAAGGCGCTGAACAGGCTGCCGATCTTGTGCGCCGGGATCCCCGGCCCGGTGTCGGACACCACCGCGACCAGGAACTCGACGTCGTCCTCGCGCTCGAACGCGACCCGCAGCTCGATCCACCCGCGGCGCGTGAACTTGACCGCGTTGCCGAGCAGGTTGAGCAGGATCTGCTTCAACTTGGTGCGGTCGACCTCGATCGTCCGCTGCTCCTCGCTGCAGACGATCTGGATGTGGTTGCCGTTCTTGACCGCCGCCGGCAGCACGGTGCTCTGCAGGTCGTCGAGCAGCGGGCCGAGCACGCAGCGCTCGCGCACGACCTCCATCTTCGACGCCTCGATCTTCGAAAGGTCGAGGATGTTGTTGATGAGCTCGAGCAGGTGGGTCGCGGCGCCGTGGATGCGCCCGAGGTCGCGGTGCAGCTCGGTCTCGGCCTCGCGCTCCTCGGCCAGCAGCTCGGTGTAGCCGATGATCGCGTTGAGCGGGGTCCGCAGCTCGTGGCTCATGTTGGCGAGGAAGATGCTCTTGGTCTGGCTGGCCGCGAGCGCCAGCGTCTCGGCCCTTCGCCGCTCCTGCACCTCGAGCGTGAGCTGCTCGGTGCGCTCCGCCACGCGCACCTCGAGCTCGTCGCGGGTGCGCCGCAGGTCCTCTTCGATGCGCCGGCGCGCGGTGATGTCGGTGATCGCGACCAGCGAGCCGCGGTGCTCGCCCTGCGGCCCGAACAGCGGCTTGGCCGAGACGATGGCCCAGAAGTCGGCCCCGTCCTCGCGGCGGAACCGGAAATCGAACTGGTCCTCGGTGCCCTGGCGCCGCCGCTTGAGGTTGGAGCGCGCCGCGGCGGCGCTGTCCTCGTCCATGTAATCGAAGATCCGGCGCCCGATCATGGCCTCGGGGGTGGTCGCCAGCATGGCCGCGAGCCGCGCGTTGACGAAATCGATCGCGCCGTCAGGGTCGTTGACGAGGATGCCGTCGTTGATGGTCTGCAGCAGGGTGTGGAAGTACGAGTCGTCGCGCTTGAGCTCGACCGTCGAGGCGCTGCGCACGGCGCGGACCAGGCAGAGGAAGCCGACCGGGCGGGCCTGGGCGTCGAGCCACGGGACGATCGTGTGCTCGGTCCAGCGGACCGGCGCCTGCGGCGGCTGCCAGCGGAACATCGAGGTGCACGGCGAAGCGCCGGCGATCACATCGTCGTAGCGCTCGCGGTCGTCGCCGTGGACCAGCCCGCGCAGCCCCTCGGGGTCGGCGAACAGCTCCGCCGGCTCGCGCCCCGCCAGCTCGCGCACGGCCCCCGCCAGCTCCTCGATCTGCGGCCGCGGCGCGAGTCGCACCCGTGCCAGCAGCAGCTCGGCGGCGTCCCACAGCGCAGACGCGTCAGGACCCCCGAAGTCGACGTGCGTGCGCCCGAACTGCCCCGGTAGTCCCGACCCGGCGGTCATCCGCTGTGATGATAACACCCGACGCGGCGACCGGGACGCGAAGGTCACTGCGTCGCGCGCACCCCGCCATGCCGCTGCAATCGCGCACGGCTTGCGGTCGAGCGTGCGCCGCGGCGCTGCGCCGCCGGCTCAGGGCAGCGCGAGGCCCCGGTCCGGCACCGCCAACCACGACAGCGCCGGCTGCGGTGGACCCGGATGCACGCCGAGGTAGCGATTGATGGCGAAACTGGTGACGTAGAGCTTCTTCATCGTCAACAATGTCGGCCCGAAGACCAGGCTCGACGGCGCGTCGAGCAGGCCACCCTCGGCCAGGACGGTGACGTCGCCGTCATCATCGATGCGCACCAGCCGGTCCTGACCGTTGACCGCGACGTAGAGGTCACCGTCGGCGTCGAACGCGATGCCGTCGGCGCCGGCCAGCGCCTCGTAGTCGTCGACCCAGACCTCGGGCTCGCCGGGCTCGCCGTGACAGTCGACCGGGATGCGGACGATCGTCCCGAAATCGAGGTTGCCGACGTAGAGGTTGCGCTTCCACCGGTCGAACGCGATGCCGTCGACGCCGAAGCTGTGGAACGGCAAGAACGGGCTCACCGGGTCGCCCTCGAGCGACGGATCGGCGAGCCACACCTCGGCCTCCCCGTCGTCGTCGATCTTCCAGATCAGGCCGAGGAACGGGTCGGTGACGTAGAGATCGCCGCGCTCGTCGAAGGCGAGGTCGTTGGGGAAGCCGGACGGATCGAGCGCGGCATACTGGGTGGTGTGGCCGGTGACGGGGTGGATCCGCCACACGAACGCGGCCGCAGGCGCGGGGGCGAACGAGCCGCTGCCGGCGTACAGCCAGCCGTCGGCGCCGAACTTGAGCCCGAGCATGAAGGTGCCGGCCGGCACCGGCGGCGTCGCGAGCGTCGTGAACTGGCCGCCCGGCTTCAGCTTCTTCACCACCGGCCCCATCGACATGTAGAGGTTGCCCGCCCAGTCGGCGGTGATCGACTCGGGCAGCTCGCCCTGCGCCGGGTCGAACGCCCGCACCAGCTTCGGCGCGGCCGCCTCCGCCTGACCCGCGCCGCACAGCACCGCCGCACCCATCACGATCGCCATCGTGGTTTTCATCGTCATCGTCATCACCGATCCCCCCACCGCAGACGCTACGGGCCGGGCGCACGCCGCGTCAACGCTCAATCATAAGACCATGGGAAATTCCATGCATCGGTCGATGCAATGACGTGTAGGCGCCGCCGTCACGTCGCCGCATCAGCACGAGGATGACGCGGCCCGCCGGCGACACCGGCGAGCGGCCCATGGTGCCGCGCCGCCCCAACCCGCGGACGGTGACTGCAATCGGCCTTGCACGGCCGCGCTCCCTCTACACAATGCACATTCGGCGAATCACGCGTCGTGCTTCGCCCGCGCGCGCACCTCTTTCGCCGACACGAAATCGCGGCGAGCCTCGCGGCGAAGCGCCGCCCTCGCGGCGCGCCGCTCGTCGCGGCCGCGCACCGGTTCCCGGCGCCGAATCAAGATGTCTCTTCGGACATGTCCCTTCGTCACCCACGGCTCGCCGCCCGGCCGCTCGCGCGGCTGCCCGAAGGGCCGAGCTCGGTGCCGGCCCGAGCCGCGGGCGCGCGGCCTGGCGGGCTCTCGGCGGCGAGCGGCTGCAGGGTCGTGGACGCGGGCGGCGGCGCGCTCTAGACTGCCGCGGCTATGGCACGAAGCAAGACCAGCAATTGGGTGAGCCTCGCCCTCGCGGCGACCGTGGGCATCGGCGCGTACGAGCTCGGGCTGTTCGACTGCGACAGCACCGACGGGGTCGAGCACCTCGCCAATCAGGTGTGGATCGAGCGGCTCCCGCAGAACGACCGCGACCAGATCCACCACCTCGTGCTGCTCGAGCAAGGCCGCGACCGCTTCGGCGGGTTCGGCAAGAGCTCGCAGTGGCGGCACTTCCTCGAGATCTTCGCGTGGCACCGCGAGCAGGGCCGCCTGACCCTCCACCTGCCGCAAGACCGCGTGCGCCTCGACCTCGAGGCCCGTGTGTGGGACTGCGAGGACGAGGCCCCGGCCCCGTTCGAGCTGTGCCTCGAGCTCAAGGGCCAGAAGCACACGTCGCGCTACTACAGCCGCTACGACTGGGTCATCGAGGGCGACAAGGCGCCCCACATCGAGGGCCTGCCCGAGCTGGTCCCCCACGCGGCCCCGACGCTGCCCGAAGGCTTCGAGTTCACGCCCGACGCCGACGCCCAGGCGCTGCTGGCCCACTGAGCCGCGGTCGCCCGCGAGCGCGCCCGGCGAGCCGCGAGACGGCTCGCCGCGGCGCCTGAGTCCCGTCGCCGACGCGCCCCCGCGCGACGGCTCGCCGTCGAACCTCCGCACGCTGGCTCGCGCTATGAGCGTGCCGCGTCGACCCGCGATACGGCTCGCGCGGGGCTGCCGATGCGCCCGGCGGGTTCCCCCGGCCCGCCTCGTCGAGCGGGCGGAGCAATCGCCGAGCGCCGCCGTGTGAGCCGCTCCACCGAGCCGACCTCCCGCCGGTCTCGAAAGAACATGTCTTGAAGGACCGAAACTTTCGGACATTTCCATATAGACATGCCCTTTGGGACATATGCCGACGGCCCGTCGCCCAGGCCGCGTCGGCCCCACCGCGGGGACCCCGAAGCGAGGCGATCCCTCGGGCGGGACGGTCCGCGTCGAACGGACGAGCTCGAGGACGGGCGGCCGCTGCGCGGGAGCGGCCGCCCGTCGCCACCGAGGCCGGCCCCCGAGCGCGCGTCGACCTTGCTCCGGCGTAACGCTCGTCTCTTCCCCTCAAAAAATGAAGCGAGCCGACGCGCGAGGCTGGCGCCGGCTGCCCGATCGCGGCGGAGAGGCGACCCGGCCGGCGCCGCGTACGACGCTGATTTCGCCTCGCCCCGCCGTCGAAGCAACCGGCGCCCGCGACGCGCCCGGGCTCGACCGGGACCGATCTTCGCAGCGCTGGCGCCGGGCGCGGACTCGAGGCTGCCTCGCGCCGAGTTGCCGTGACTCGGCGTGCCCGTCCGCCGACGGCCCGCGATCTCCTGACGAAAAGGACACGTCGGATCGCGGCTCGCGTGCGACAGGGCCTGCGAGCGCTTCGCCTGCCACGCGACGGCCGACTCGAACAGCCGCCGATCCTGCGGACGTTCGCCCTCGGGCGTGCCGCCGCGACAGGCCCACAGCCCACGATCGCAGCGACCCGTGCCGGGCCGGGCGCGCCCTCGCGCGAGCGACCGGAGCCCGCGCGGGCCTGCGAGTCCTTGCGAGCGTCGCGAGCTGTCGTGCCGCCACGCTGACGAACGTGAAGGGAAGCTCTCGGGGCGAAGGCGATGCGCGGCGGCCCGCACGCACGAGCGCCCTCGTGCCTCGCGGCCTCGAACTGCGCCTCGGGGGCCGCTGTCCGACCGCTTCTTCTCCGGAGAGGGCCCGGCGCCTCGCTCGGCGGGCCGACGTCGCAACTCGGGCCGCCCGCATACCACGCCGCCCGCGGCCACGTCTCGCGCGGCAGACCCCAGCGAGCGCCTCCGCCGCGAACTCGAGCGCGATGCCTGGCTCACGGTCCCCCCCCCCTTGCAAGGCCCCGCGTCGCTCGGCTAATGGGACCCCAGGTGACCCGGAGCGAGACCGAGGGGATCTGCGTCGAGGTGAAGACGCGCTACGTCGGCGGGCGTGCCTTGCCCGAGGGCGCACGCTTCGTCTTCGCTTACACAATCCGGATCTCCAACACCGGCGATGCGCCCGCCCAGCTGTGCCGCCGTCACTGGTTCATCACCGACGCGCACGGCGACGTGCGCGAGGTCGAGGGCGAGGGCGTGGTCGGCTCGCAGCCGCTGCTGCACCCCGGCGAGTCGTTCGAGTACACCAGCGGCTGCGTGCTCGAGACGCCCCACGGCGCCATGCACGGCAGCTACACCATGTTCCGCCCCAGCGGCGCCTGCTTCGAGGCGCTGGTCGACGCGTTCGTCCTGGCCGACCCGCAGGCCATTGTCTGAAGGGACATGTCCTCGGGGCCATGGCCCGAGAGACAGCAGCTTGAGCCTGTCGCCGAGCTCGCGTCCCTGACGACGCGGACGCCTGCGGCCGGGACGTGATAGCGTCGCCGCGTGCGCCTCCATGCCCTCGCCGTCGCCGCGTTGCGGGGCCACGTCGAGCGGTTCCTCCGCGCCCACGGCGTCGACCCCGGGCAGCCGCGCGAGGACGCCGAGCTCGACACCTTCACCCTCGTGAGCATGCTGCTGGCCGCGCTGGGCCACGTCCGCGCCGCCTACCCGTGGCCCGCAGGCGCGCCCGGGCCCGACCCGCCGGGCCTCCTGCCGGCCGTCGCCGCCGCCCTGCCCGCCTACCACGCGCCGCTCACCGCCGACGCCTGCGTCGAGGCCCTGCGGCGGGTCCTCGGCTTCGCCGTCGACGCCGGCCCGTGCCAGCGACGCGCCGCCCCGCCGGCCGTCTATCCCTACATGTCCTTCGAGACAGATGACTCCCTGCGCGCCGCCGACCTCGCCGACCGCGTGCTCGGCGTCGTCACCGACGACGGCTGGCTCGCCGAGCCCGCGCGCCGTGACATCGTCCTCGCCGCCGCCCTGCCCGCCAACGCCGAGCCGACCCGCTTCGAAGCGCTGGACCGCGAGCGCGCCAGCGCCCTGGCCGCCCACCTCCTCCCGGGGACCGACCGCCACGCCGCCGCCGCCGCGTTCGTCCGGCTGTTCGGCGACGCCACCCTCTGCTTCGGCCTGCACGACCAGGGCAGCGAACGACCCGACCCCTTCGCCCACGGCCACGCGTGGAGCCGCTACGACGCCCACGGCTACGGCAGCTGGGGCCGCACCCTCGTGCTCGCCGTCACCGACGGCCTCCGCGTCGCCTACCTCGACGCCCTGTGGGACGTCACCAGCGAGTGACCCGGGACATCGAGCCCGCGTCCCCGGTCGCCTCGCAGCGCGACATCCGAGGGGCATGTCTCTGAGAACATGCCCCGGAGCACATGCCCGAAAGGACATGTCCTCGAGAGCATGCCCGCGGGGACAGCCTCAGCCGAGCCCGGCCAGGAACGCCGACACCACCGCCGCCGTCTCGTCGGGCCGCTCGACCTGCACGTAGTGCCCCGCCCCGCGGAGCACGGCCAGGCGCGCGCCTGCGATCCGGTCGACGATCGTCTGGCGCAGGAACGGCGGTGGCATGAACGGATCGTCGGTCGCCACCACCAGCGTGCGGGCCGTGATCGCCCCCAGGCGATCGGCGAAGCTCAGCCCCGACCACGACTCGAAGCCCTCGGCGATGCACTTCGAAGGGATCGTCTCTCCGGCCGCCAGCAGCCGCTCGCGCGCGCTGTCCGACAGGTTCGTGCACGCCATCCCGAGGATCGTCGCCTTCGCCTCGCGGTTGTCGGCCCCGCGGAACAGCCCCGCCGCGTCGGGCGGGAACGGGATGCCCGACGCCGGCACCGGGCACAGCAGCACCTGCCCTTGCACCCGCTTCGGCTCCGCCGCCGCGATCCACTGCGCGATCGCCCCGCCCATGCTGTGGCCGATCAGCACGAATGACCTGTCCCCGAGGACATCCATCAGCTCGGTGATGTCGGCCGCGTAGCGCTCGACCGTGTAGCCCGCCTCGGGCCGGCCGGACTCGCCGGCGCCGCGCAGGTCGGGGATCACGAGCCGGAAGCCCGCCAGGTCGAGCCGCTCGGCCAGCTCGTCGTAGACCGCGCTGGAGACCATCCAGCCGTGGATCGCCAGGACCGTCCGCGGGCCCTCGCCGAGCACGCGGTAGGCGATCTGGACCTTGTCGCTCGTCGTCATCGTCGGCATAGGCGGCGATGATAAGCCGAACCGTCGCGGCCCGACACCGCGGCAGATGGGGGCGTGAAACGGCCGGAGGCGAGGGCCCGGGTGGGACCTCGCCTCCGCCGCCGCGTCACTGCCGCGCTACAGTTCGCCGATCTGGCGCAGGAAGTCGGTCGCCTCGGTGCAGTTCGGGTCCTCCATCAGCGCCTTGCGGCCCCACAGCACCGCCTTCTGGCGGTCGCCGCGCCGCTCGGCGATGTAGCCCTGGCGCAGGTAGGCCACCGCCCGGCTCATCGGCGCCGCCTCCATCAGCGCGATGCTGCGGAGCACGCGGATGGCGAGGTCGTAGTCCTCCATCTGCTCGGCCAGCGTCGCCAGGGCGACCGCCACGTCGCCGTTGTTGCGGTCGGTGTTGTGGGCCTCCTTGAGCCAGTGCAGCTCCTGCTCGAAGTTCTCCTGGGCCCCGGCGACCATCGCCTTGCGGTACTGCATGGCGCACAGCTCGGGCGAGCGGCGGCCCCTCATCGCCTCGATCGCCGCGTCGAGGATGGTGTTGGCCTCGTCGAACTGCTCGGCCGCGGCGTAGGCCTCGACCAGCAGCAAGTTGACCGCCTGATCGGCCGGGCGCAGCTTGAGCGCCCGCTTGAGCGCCTCGACGGCCGCCTCCGCGTCCTCGTCGAGCAGCAGCTCGCCGGCCTGGCGCAGCGTGACGAAGCGGGTCCCCTCGTCGGTGATCACGTCGGCCTCGGCGATCAGCAGCCGCGCGAGCGCCGGGTAGTTCTCGGTCTCCTCGAGGATCTGCTTCAGCCGCGCGCGCACGGCCTCGTTCTTCGGCTGGGCCTTGTGGGCCACCTCGAGCCCGGCCTGGGCGTCGTGCGGCCGGCCGACCTGCTCGCAGGCGTCGACCAACTGCATCGCCGCCTTGATCTGCTCCGCGCCGGTCTCGGCGGCCACCAGCCGGGTCGCCGTCTCGATCACGCTCTCCCACCGGCCCGCCGCGACGTCCATCACCGTCAGCTGGCGCAGCGCCTCGGTGTCGCCGGGCGCGTGCTCGAGCCACCCCGACAGCGCGTGGCGGGCCTGGTCGTCGGCGCCCTCCTTGCGCAGGACGTCGGCCAGCCGCAGCGTCGCGCTGCGCTCGCCCTCGCTGTCGTTGCGCTTGGCGGCCGCGCTGCGCCAGCGCTCGAGCCCGTCGATCAGATCGGGGATGAGCTCGGCGCCGACCAGGCCGTACGCCTCCTCGAGGTCGGCGGAGGCCCGGGCCTCGTCGCCGATGATCATGCGCAGCTCGGCGCGGCGGCGCAGGAACTCGACCTGCACGTCCTGCTCGAGCGGGCGCCAGTCGATCGCCTTCGTCAGCTCCTCGACCGCGCTGACGTGCTCGCCGGTGTCGCACAGGCGGGCGATGAACTCGCGCAGCAGGTCGTTGTCGTTGGGGTCGAGGGCGGCCGCGGTGCGCAGCACCTCGGCCGACTTGCCGGCGTCCATCAGCTGATCGGCGTAGATCGTCGAGGCCTCGCGCAGCAGCCCGACCGCCTGCGTCGGGTCGACCGAGCGGTCGGCCGACCCGACCAGCAGCTCGGCCAGGCGCTCGAACTCGCCGCGCTCGCGGTACCACGCCTCGAGCCGCTCGCGCAGCGCCTCGCTGTCGGGCGCGGCCTTGTAGCCGGCCTCGAGCACGCGGGTGGTCGCCTCGCGCTCGCCGAGCTTGTCGTACTGACCGGCCAGGTCGAGCGCCAGGCGGACCGCCGCCTCGCCGGTCTCGATCGCCAGCAGCCGCTCGCCGATCTCGGCCCGCTCGCGCGGGTCCGCCTCGCCCTCGGTCAGGCTCAGCATCGCCTCGATCAGCGCCCGGCTCTGCGGCGCGAAGTCGAGGGCGGTGCGGTAGACCGCCAGCGCCTCGTCGGGCTGGGTCTTGCGCAGCAGGTCGCCGAGCCGCAGCGAGGCCGCGATCACGCCCTCGCTGTCGCCCGCGCCCTGGGCCGTCAAGATCTGCTGGTTGAGCAGGTCGACCAACTCGGCGTCGAAGCCGGTCTTCTCGAACACCTCGGCCAGCAGCGCCTCGGCCTGCTTGTGGCCCGGCTCCTCCATCAGCACGTCCTTCAGCAGGCGCACCACTTCTTGCTCGTGGCCGCCGGCCTGCAGCAGCGCGTCGACCAGGTCGAGGCGCAGCTGGTTGCGCTCGCCGACCTCGGCGAGGCTCGGCAGCGTCGACTCGACCAGCTGCTGCAGCCGCGCCGGGTCACCGGCCTTGCGGTACACCGCCATCAGCGGGCCCCACACGGCCTTGTCGCTCGCGTCCTGCAGCAGCAGGTCCTCGTAGACCTCGGCGGCCAGCGGCAGCTGCTCGGTCTGCGCCGCCGCGAGCCCGGCGATCTCGCGCTGGAGCTCGAAGGTCCGCGCCAGCTGCCAGTTGGCGGCCGACTCGCGCAGGAAATCGACGGCGCCGCGCAGGTCACCCGCGGCCTTGCGGCGCTCGGCCAGGGTCAAGTAGGTCTCGGCGATCGCCTGGCCGCTGCCCTCGCGCTCGCCCACCAGCTCGATGCGTCGCACCAGCAGCTTCTCCGAGCGCTCGCTCTCGCCGAGCTCGAGCGCCAGGTTCGACGCCTCGTCGGCGACCTTGGGATCGACGCCCTCGACGTTGACCTTCTGCTCGAGGTACGCGAGCAGCCCCTGGCGGTCGCCGAGCTTGCGCACGATCTGCTCGTAGAGCTCGCCGAGCTCCTTGTGATCCGGCGCCGCCGCGAGCGCGCGGCGCAGCACCGGCTCGGCCAGGTCGAGGCGCGGCTCGGTCTGCAGCGCGCGCCGCATCGCCGCGACGCCGGCGTCACGCGACTCGGGCGCGGCCAGCTGCAGCTCGGCCAGGCCGAACGCCGCGCGGGCGCGGACCTCCGGCGTGGTCGCGTCGTCGGGGGCGCCGGCGATCCGCTCGAGCAGCTCGACCTGACGCGCCGAATCACCGCGAGCCGCGGCGATCCGCGACAGCCCCAGCCACGCGTCGACGACCCGCTCACCGCTGGCCTCGACGCGCCCGTACAGCTCGGTCGCGCGGGCCTGGTCGGCGAACTCGCGCTCGACGATGTCGGCGGCGCGCAGCAGCAGGTCGGCCTGCAGCTTCGCGTCTTGCTTGCGGCGCGCGCGGTCGACCAGCCCGATCACCGCTTCGACGTAGCTCGCGCCGTGACCGAGGCGCGTCGCCAGCTCGGCCGCAGCCTGCTGCAGCGTCGCCGAAGCGGGGTCCTGCTGCAGCGCCTCGAACCGCAGGCCCAGCGCCTCCTCGGCCTGGCCGGTGGCCTCGAGCGCGTCGGCCAGGTCGCCGAGCACGCTGCCGCGGGCCGCCGGGTCCTGGGCCGCGGCCAGGCGCGAGCGCAGCACCCGGACCAGCAGCGATTGGTCGCCGCGGCTGCGCAGCGCGCGTTGCAGCTTGCGGGCCTCGCGGTCGTCCTGCAGCGCCGCCTCGATCGCCGAGCCGAGCAGCTCCTGCGCCAGGTCGGCCTGCCCGCGGCCCTCGGCCAGGCGGCTCAGCTCGTACTGCGCTTCAGCGATGCCGATCAGGCCCTCGTCGCCGTCGACCCCGCGGCGGCGCGCGGCCAGCAGCAGCGCGCGGTAGCTGCGTTCGGCGCGCGCGAGGTCACCTGTATCTCGGGACAGCTCGGCCAGCAGCTGCAGGCTCGCCACGTCGCCGACGTCGATCGCCGTCGCCAGCTCGAGCTGGGCCACCGCCGCCTTGGTGTCGCCCAGCGCGCGCGCGACCTGGGCCAGCTTGTAGTGCACGCGCGCCCGCTCCGGCGGCCGGCGGCGCCCGAAGTCGGCCAGCAGCCGCTCCAGCACCCCCTGCGCGTCAGCCCAGCGCTCGCCCGAGACCAGCGCGTCGGCCAGGTAGGCCAGCACGCCGCGGTCGTCGGGCACGAGCGCGTGCAGGCGCTCGAGCACCGGGATCGCGCGATCGAGCTCGCCGAGGCGGTCGCGCACGATCGCCGCCGCCTCGTAGAGGAACGCCAGCACCTGCTCGCGATCCTCGGTGTGCTCGGCCGCGACTTGCAGCAGCGACGCCAGCGGCTCCCAGTCGCCCGCCTCGCGCTCGAGCTGGATCAGCAGGTCGCGCGTGCGCGCCTCGGCCGGGTGGTCGGCGACCGCCCGCGTCAGCACCTCGATCGCCTTGACGTTGCGCCCGGCCCCGAGCAGCGCGCTCGCCAGCCCGAGCACGATGTCGGTCCGCTCCGATCCTTCGGGCGTGCGGACCAGCCGCTCCGTCAGCCACGGCACCGCCTCGGCCGGCTCGCCGCGCGCCACGTACAGCCGCGCCAGCGCGTCGAGGTTGTGGAAGTTCGGCGTCAGCGAAGCGGCGCGCCGGTGGCTCGACAGCGCCACCGCGACGTCGCCGATCCTGCGCTCGGCCAGCTCGGCCAGCTGCGTCCACAGCCGGACCGCGCGCGGCTTGTCGTCGACCTGCTCGAGCCGGGCCGCGTGCTCGCCGAGGAAGCTCGCCAGCTCGTCGGGGCTGGCCTTGTCGGCCAGGATCTCCGTCAACGCCGCCAGCGACGGGTCGTGGCTCGGATCGTCCTGCAGGTTCGACCGCAGCGCCTCGACTCGCCCGCCGCGCTGCTCGATCACCCCGACCAGCCGCGCGATCTCCAGCCGCAGCTCGAGCCGGCGCGCCGCGTCTGGCTCCTTGGCCAGCTCGTGCTTGCGCAGCGTCAGCAGCTCGGGGAACCGCTCCTCCGCCTGCAGCAGCGGCCCGAGCAGGCGCAGCACCTCGAGGTCGTCCGGGGCCGAGGCCAGCGCTGTCTCGTACAGCCCGATCGCCCGCTGGCGATCGCCGAGCTCGGTGAAGATCGCGGCTGACCTCACGCGCATGTCCTGAGCGACAGGTTGCGCGAAGGGCAAGGTCGAGACCTTGGCCAGCAGCTCGGCCGCGGCCTTGCGGTCGCCGTCCTGCTCGGACAGCTGCGCCAGCTTCTGCGCCGCCCAGCCGACGCTGGCCTCGTTGCTGCGCTTGCCGGTGGCCGCCACCCCGCGGCTCCACAGCGCGGTCGCGCGGGCCAGAAGGCGCCGGAGGATGTCGCGGGTGATGTCGGTGCCGCCGAGCAGCCCGAGCGCCAGCTCCGACGCCTCGTACAGCGGATCGAAGTCCGTCTCGCTCAGCCCGTCGAGCGCCAGCAGCGTGTCGATCAGCGCCGGCTCGGGCGCCGCGCGCTGCAACTCGGCCAGCGTCTGCAGCCGCTCGCGGTGGCCCGGCTGGGCCGCCACCGAGCGCAGCAACGCCTCGCGCGCCGCGGCCTCGTCGCCGCGCTGCTCGCGGTGCCACTGGGCCACGCGGGCGGCCACGAACGCGTAGAGCTCCGGCGTCAGCGAGCTGCTGGCCGCGTTGGCGGCGGCCTCGAGCGCCAGCGTCAGCCGCTCCCAGCCGGCGTGCTCGGCCGCGAGGCCCTCGACCAGCGCGAACGTGGCGTCGTCGATCTTCTGGTCGCCGACGATCTGCCCGAGCAGCGCGTGCGCGGCGGCCGAGAAGTCGTCCACCGCCGCCGCGCTGCGGATCGCCCCGCGGACCGCCTCGGCGTCGCTGCGGGTCGCCGACAGCACCGCCTGGTAGGCCGCCAGCGCCCGCGCGGCGTCGTTCAGCTTGTGCTCCGCCAGCCGCGCCTCCGCCAGCCGCAGCTCGGTCGCGCGGTGCGGCTCGCCGGCGATCGTCACCCCGGCCGCCTTGTGCAGCGCCTCGGCCGCGGGCCCGAAATCACCTGTCTCTTCGGACAGACGCAGAAGATCGCGCTCGATCGAGCGGTCGGCCGGCGCCAGCGGGAACGCCCGGGCCAGCGCCGCCACGGCGGCCGCTTTGTCGCCGGTGTGCGCCTCGTGCAGGCGGGCCGTCTCGCGCAGGATGTCGACCTGCTTGATCGGATCGCCTTCGGCCCCCGCCAGGCGGGCGTCGACGATCGCCGCCAGCTCGCTCCACTCGCCGCGGCCGCGGTACAGCTTGCCGAGCACCTCGACCGCGCTGCTGCGCGCCTCGGTCTCGAGCGTCGCCAGCAGGCCCTCGCGCGCGCCCGCGTGGGCCGGGTCGGCCGTCAGCGCGGTGTCGTAGCAGGCCACCGCGCGTCCCGGCGCGTCGAGCTGACCGCGGAACACGTCGCCGAGGCGCGTCGAGAGATCGGCCAGGCGCGCGGTGCCGTGACCGGCTGCCCGATCGAGCAGCTCGGCCAGGTCGGGCCAGCGCGTGACCTGGGCCAGCAGCGACGCCAGCGCCTCGACCGTCTGCTCCGACTCGCCGAACCCGCGCACGATCTCTTGCCAGGTCGCGATCGCCCCCGGAAGGTCCGCCAGTTGCTCCGCCTGGATCCCCGCGACCCGCACCAGATCGGCGCGGCGCTGGTGCTCCGGCACCGGCCCGGCCGCGCGCTGGCGCAGCACCTCGACCACCTCGGCCCAGCGGCCCAGGCCCTCGAGCACCGCGATCGCGGCCGCCAGCGCCTCGCTGTCCTCGGCGTCGAGGCCGAGGCGAGCGCCCCAGCTCTTGAGCGCGCGCTCCGGATCACCTGACCCCAAGGCCAGCTTGGCCGCCTCGCCGAGCACCGTCGTCTGCGTCGGCCCCGACTCGAGCTCGCCGAGCCGCTCGAGCACCGTCAGCCGCTCCGCCGCCTGCCCCGACTGCGCCAGCAAGACGTCGAGCAGCCGCGCCGCCCGCAGCGCCAGCGCCCGGTCGGCCTGCGGCTCGCCGAGCACCTGCTGGTACAGCCCGATCGCGCCGGCGTCGTCGCCCAGCGCCGTGCGGTGGACATCACCCGCGTCGGCCCACAGCGTCGCGCGCCGGGCCGCGTCGGGCTCGCTGGCGGCCGCGGCCGCCAGGCCCTTCACGTGCAGCGCGTGCTCGCCGTGCAGCTCCGCCAGATGGCGCAGCCGCCGGTGGTCCGCCCCCGAGCCCGGCAGCGCCCCGACCACCGCCACGTAGTGCTCCATCGCCGGCGCCGCGCGCCCGGCCGTCACCAGCCGCTCGGCGAGCTCGCGATGGAGCCCGATCGCCGCCTGCGGATCCGCGAACCCGAGCGCGACCCCGAGGATCCGGATCACCTCCTCGCCCAGGTCCGCCGCGTCGTAGCTGGTCCGCAGCAGGTCGAGCGCCCCGATGCGCACCTGCGCCGAAGCGTCGCTCAGCACCAGGATCCGCTCGAGCAGCGCCCACCCGTCGCGGTTGCCGACATCGTCGGCCAGGAGCCCGCGCAGCTCCGTCAGCGCCTCGCCGGGCTGGGCCAGCCGGTCGAGCCACAGCTCCGCGATCTTGACCGGCAGCCCCGCCGTCGCCTCGCGCCCGAGCTGCCCGATCCGCCGCTTGTAGAGCGAGATCAGATCGCGGTGACGACCCTGCTTCTCGAGCAGGCGCTCGAGCGCCGCCTCGAGCCGCGTATCGCTCGGCCGCAGCGTCAGCAGCTGCTGCATGTAGTCGACCGCGTGGTCCGGCTGGCCGGCGAAATCGCGGGCGATGTCGGTGGCCTCCTCGAGGATCCCGATCCGGCGCGCCTCGTCGATCGTCTTGGACGCCAGGATCTGGTCGTAGAGCGCCAGCAGCTCGCTCCAGCGCTCGTTCAGGGTCAGCACCCCCGTCAGCCGCTGGAACGCCCAGCCGTCGCCCGGCTGGACCGAGAGCACGCGCCGCAGCACCTCGGTGAGGGCCGCCTCGTCGCCCGGGAACCACTCCTCGAAGAACGCGACGGCGCGCTGACCCACCACGCCGGCGGCGGCAGGATTGAGGTCTCTGGCGAGGATCTCGCGATAGAGGGCCGCGATCGCGGCGGCCCGCTCCGGCTCACCGAGCGCCTCGACCTGGTCCCAGCGGTCGGCCCGCTCGGGCTCGCTGCGGACCGCCGCCGCCGCGCTGTCGAAGCCCTGCTCATCGGAGATACGCGAAGATGTGTCTGCCATCGGAATTGCCTCGTGCCTGCCCCTCATCGGCGCCGCGCATGCCTGCACGGAGGCGCGCCTTCAGGGCGTATCGGCCAGGGTTGCACCATACCAGGCTTTGCTCGTCCCGCGGGCCGGCGGGGCCGCGCACCCCCGCGCGTGCCGTGACGTCCCCGTGAACCGCCGCGGCTTCACCACCGGCACATTTCCGCGCGCCGCATCGTCGTCACCGCGACATCGGGGCGCACGATCCACGCGCAGCGCGACGCGGCCCGATCGATTCACCCGCCGCGAACAGGGACTCGCCGTGAGCACCGCGGAGCCGCCCCCGCGCGGTCACGCGAGAGCCGTCACGGGTCCTCGCGCAACGCAGGCGATCGCGCGACGCATGCGTCACCGCAGCGCCGTCCTCGATGCCGCGATCGCGCCGCCTCGCCCTCGATCGTTCATCGCCGACGGGCCGCCCGACGCCGGCGTCCATCGTCGCAACGCGCGCCGTGACTCACCCTCGCGTCCTCACCGGCGATCGCTCCGCCTCGCGCGCGCCTCGCCGCGGCTCTCACTTGCGGGCGCGTGGCCTCTCGCCGCCGTCATGTTGCTGCGGCCCGCGCACGCTCGCCACGCCGAGGAACCCACGCAACCACGCGTGACAGCGCGGCAGCACCTGCTCCGGCGTCAGCGACACCGCCTCCGGCATGTGCAGCAGCAAGATCTCGGCGACGCGCTGCGGCGCCCACGACTGCCGCGCCACCCACTGCCAGTCGGCCGCGACCTGCCCCCGGCGCTCCTCGGGGAACGCCGCCTCCGGGCGGCTCAGCGCCAGCAGCAGCGCGTGCACATCGTTTCGCCGGATCTCCGTGCGCGTCGGCACCAGCCGGCGGTCGACCGCATATAAGAGGATGACCACCACGAACGCCGCCAGGCGCTGCAGCCGCGGCTCGGACTCCGTCGCCGCCCGTGCGCGCGCCAGCTCGAGGTCTCGCGCCAGCTCGGGCGCCCCGTCGGGCGTCAGCCGACTCGCCAGCTCGAGCGCCGCGTCGATGTGAATCAGCCGCGGGCTCAGGTTGCCGGCGCTGCGCGGGCCGGGCGGACGGGTCTCGCCGAGCTCCGCGAGCAGGGCTCGGTCGAGCGCCGCGTCGAGGTCCTGATCGCGGGCGAGCACGACCTCGAGCACCTCGCGCTGCAGCAGCTCGTCGTCGGCGGCGAGGCTCACGAGGGCCAGCTCGAGCAGCAGCGCGCGCTGGAACAGATCTCGCACCGTCCGGACCTCGGGCGGCGGGGTCTCGGCGAACAGCGCGGCGGTCGTCACCGGGCACGCCGCGCCGCCCTCGGCGAGCACGTAGCCGAGCGGCGCGGCGCGCAGCAGCGGCAACGCGAACGTGCCCCACATCTCCTGCAGCCCGGCCAGCGCCTCGAACAGCGGCCGCGGCCGGATCGCGTGGTCGTCGACCTCGAACAGCCGCTCGCGCCCCGGCAGCCCGCGGTGCAGCACGAACGCGTGCTCCGGCCGCCACCAGCCCGCGCGGCGCCCGAACACCAGCAGCCGCGCCATCGCGTCGTCGCGCTCGCCGGCCGCGCCCGCGGCGAGCGGCGCCAGCCCGTCGGGCACCTGATCGCGGACCGCCGCCACCGGGCACCCGCCGGCCGCCCAGCCCTGCGCCGCCGTGCGCAGCGCCGCCTCGCCGACCGGCGCCAGCGCCGGGTCGCGGCCCAGCGCGTCGCCCAGCTCCGGGTGATCGTGGACCCCCGCCGCCGCCACCAGCGGCGCGACCCACTCGGCCCGCTCGCTCGCCGCGATCGGGCTGTCGCGATCGGCGACGATGCGCGCCATGAGCAAGCGGTGTGCCGGCCGCCCCGGCTCGAGCACCGCGAGCAGCTGCCGCTGCATCGCCTCGAGCGAGTCGGGCGCGACCTCGGTGCGGGCCAGCAGCACCAGCAACATCGCCAGCGTCACCGGCCGGCGCGCCAGGGCCCGCCGCGCCGGCGAGCCGTCGATCGCCGCCCGCACTCGCACCGCCGTCGCCGGCTCGAACGCCCCCGGCAGCCGCACCCAGCGATCGACGAAGCGGTCGATCGCCGGCCGCGCCAGCGGTTGCAAGTACACCCGCCGCAGCGTCCCCGCCGCGCGCAGCGCTTCGAGCTCCGGCACCTCGGGCGAGCGCGTGGTCAAGAGCACCGGTGCCCCCGCCGCGCACAGCTCCGCGGCCCACCGCGCCGCCGCCTCGCGCTCCGGCTCCGGCAGCTCGTCGAGCCCGGCGATCAGCACCAGCGGCCGCTCGCGGCGAGCTCGCAGCTCGGCCGCGTTGAACCCCGGCGCGAACGCCCGCCGCACGTCGTGCTCCACCAGCGACCACCAGCGCTCCAGCGCCTCGGCCACCGTCTCGCAGCTGTCCCAGCGGACATCCATGCCGAGCATCCCCAGCGGCCCGCGCACCGTCCGTCCGCACACCACCAGCGGCACCGGCAGCGCGTCACCCAGCCGCGCCCGCGCCCCGGCCGGGCCGCACAGCCCGAGCAGCAGGTCCTGCACCAGCGTGCACCCGCCGGCCCGCGTCGAGCCGACCGCCCACAGCGGTGACATGGCCGATGGGTCATGTCCTTGGAGACATGTCTCGAGGGACTGACCGCACTCCGCCAGCGTCGCCTCGTCGTCGTCGTCGTCGGCGACCGGCGCCGGCCCGACCCGCAGCGCGCGACACAGCTCGTGCCACACCACCGCCTGGTCGGGCGACATCAGGTCGTCGATGAACGACTGCCCGAGGCGGAGCTCCAACCACTGGCGGTAGGTCTCGTCGGCCGCGGGCATGCCGGTGGATCGTGCCCTACCCTCGGCGGGAGCGCCAAAACCCCGGCTCCACCGGCGAGTTCGCCCGGGCCTGCCGACCCGTGTCCGTCCGCGCGCACGCACCGCCGGCCTCGCACGAGCCCGTAAGCGCGCCCGCAGGTGGCCCCCGGGCGGGGGCGAGGTCGTCGGCCCCCGCTGCCCGTGGAAGTGACCTCGGTTCGGCCCGGAAGCGCTTCGGACCGCGCCGCGTCGACGGCGCGCCTCAGCGCGCCGCGCGGAGGTCGTGGGCCAGGTTGTCGAGCAGACAGTCGAACCCGCCCGCGAGGTCCGGGTTGCAGACCGACTCGAAGCAGCAGCGGCTCCGCCCCTCGTCGCCCGGCGTGCCTGGATCGTCGGCCACATCGAGCGCCTCGCACAGCTGACGGATCCGCCCCGGCGGCAACCCGTGACCGGTCGCCTCGCTCGAGCACCCGGGGCCGATCCCGTAGTCGAATTCCAGCTGTTCCGGAGAGTCGAACTCGCCCGGCAGCAGGTCCTCCGGCGCCCATCCGCGGTGCACCAGATCGCCGATCCCCGTCAGCGGGATCCCCGTCACCACCAGCATGTGCACCGGCTTGTCCTCCACCCCGCCGAGCACATCGACCAGCAGCTCGGTGTAGCGCGAGATCGGCTGCAGCACCCCCTTCTCCTCCGGCACGCACGAGTCGTACGCCAGATCGGGATCGCTGTCCTCGCAGGTCATGCTCGCGTTCCAGCAGACCGCGCTGGTCGGCTCGCTCTTGTTCCCCGGAACGCCCTGCGAGTCCTCCCAGAACACGTTGAACTCGGGGTCGTCCACGTTCTTGGGATCGAAGTGACGCAGGTCCAGCGCCGAGCAGTCGGTCTCGTCGCTGACGAGCACGATCGCAAGCGCCGCCCCCGGGCGCAGGAACGGCTCGGGCGCGGTGTTCCACGCCGCCGACGGATCCAGCGCCTGCAGCATCGCCTCGAGCGGCGACTCGATGCCGCAGCCGTCGATGCCCTGCGGCATGATGCACTGCAGCGCCCGGATCACCTTGTCGCCGTCGCCGCCCTCCAGCACGTTGTCGCCCTCGGGCGTGAAGTGCACGAAGGGATCGCTCGGCACCTCGAACTGTCCCTCGGGACAGGCATCGAGGCACACGTCCGGCCGCGACGGCACGTTCGGGCCTAAGCCGGTGAAGCGCTCGAGCCGCTCGGCGCACGCGGTGGCGATCGGCGCGCCCATGGCCGGGAAGTAGTCGGGCTTGGCGAACGGCGCGCACAGCGGGTGGTCCATGTCCGTGGTCGTCACCATCACGTGGACGTCGGGCCCCACCGGCACGCCGTCCTCGCCGACCAGCTGGCGCAGCCGCGTCACCAGGTGCGGCAGCGCGGCCACCAGATTCTTCTGCTCGTCGGCCATCCCGGCCGAGTTGTCGATCACGAACAGCAGGTCGAGGCGGTTGCACCCGCCGGTCGCCGCGCAGGCATCGGGCTCGCCGGTGGTCGGCTCCGGCCCCCCGAAGTCGAGCCCTCCGGGGAGCGTCGAGCTCGTCGTCGTCCCCGTGGTCCCCGGCGCCCCGGACGTCGTCGGCGGCCCGTCGACGGTCGTCGTGCCTTCGCTGGTGGCCGCGCCGGAGGACCCTGCCGTGTCGGTCGCCATCTCCGGCGCCCCGGGACCACACGCGAGCAACGACAGGAGCACGGCGGGAGCGAACGAGGCGGCGCGCATGAGAACTTCCATTTCACCTCGTATCACGGCGCGCCCGGACGCCCTCACGCTGTTGGCGTGCGCTCGCGTCCACGCTGGCTCTGACGGAAACTCATTCGCTCGGCCAACCTCGCCAAGCCGTGGACGACGCCCCCCACGCGCTCCGGGCACGCTCTTCGCCGCTGTTCGACCTGTCTTCAAAGCCATCCGAGGCGCGGCCGAATCGGCCTGACTCAGGGCACATCTCACCCGCGCCGAACGACCTGTCCCGACGGACACATTGCCCCGCGACGATTACCTCTCGGAGGGACGTGCACCGCGCGGCGCACCGATATGCTGTGAAAGCCACCCGCCGCGAATCTATCTATCCCGAAGGACACATCGAAACGCCGCTTACCGACCTGCCCTGAAGGACACATCGAAACGCAACGTACCGACCTGCCCTGAAGACCTGTCGTCCCCCCTCGACATGACCTGAAGAACACCTCGCGGCCGCGAGACATGTCCCCAAGGACACCCCCGCGCCGCCACGAGCCTCGCGCCGCCGACCTGTCCCCGGGGCCAGCTCAGCTCCGCCGCCGCGCGAGACATGTCCCCAAGGACACCCCCGCGCGCCGCCACGAGCCTCGCCGCCGACCTGTCCCCGGGGCCAGCTCAGCTCCGCCGCCGCCGACGCAGCCCCAGCAGCCCGCCGAGCAGCCACCACGGGGCAGGCTCCGGCCCGCTCGCGCAGCCGCAGCCGCGGCGCTCTTGCGGGCACGTCGTCGCCAGCGCCGCAGCACCTGCCGCGGCCGGCCCCGGGCTGCCCTCGCCGGTGTGCGACCGGGCCCCCGCCACTCGCAGCCCGCCGACCCCCAGCTCGTCCAGCAGCGCGCCCGCGTCCTCGACCTGGTCGAGCAACCACAGCAGGTAGCGTACGTCGACGATGATGTTGCGCGAGCGCTCGCTGTAGCCGAAATCGCCGGCGATGTTCTCCCACACCCGGTCGAAATTGAGGCCGATGAATTGCCCGCGGCCGTTGATCACCGGGCTGCCGGAGTTGCCGCCGGTGGTGTCGGCGCTCGACAGGAAATCGATCGGCACGTCGCCGAGGATCGGGTCGGCCCAGTACGTGTCCCTGGCCTTCGGGACAGCCGCGAGCACCCGCTCCGGCATCGTGAACGGCTCCTCGCCGGTGACCTTCGCCAGCTGCCCCGACAGCGTCGTCTGCGGGGTCGCCATCAGCCCCTCGCGCGGCTTGTAGCCGGCGATCGACGCGTACGACAGGCGCAGCGTGCCGTTGGCGTCCGGGTAGACCGGCCCGGAGCGGACCTTGCGGAGCATCGTGAAGTAGGCCGGGCCGAGCCGCGACAGCACCCCCGCGCGCGTCTCGCCCCGCGCCTCGGCCGCCTCGATCGCCGGCGCCAGCGCCAGCGCCAGCGCCACGATCGGGTCGCCGCTGGCCGCCAGCGCGGCCGGGTCGGCGGCGTCGAACAGCCCCTTCGCCTTGCCCTCGCCCAGCAGCTTGGTGCGCGCGATCAGCTGCCGTGCCTGCTTGAGGTAGCGCTCGCGCCCCGAACCTGTCTTTGCGTCCATGTCCTTGAAGGCAGCCGCGCCGAGCACCCCCACCATCTTCGCCGCAGCTGCCTCTGGGGACATGTCCTTGAAGGCATACAACTTCCAGCCGGCCGGCAGCGCCTGCGCGCGGGCGATCACCGACGCCAGCAGGTGGGCCTCGACCTCCGGATCGAAGTCGCGGAGGCGCCGCTCCTGGCGGTCCCACAGCTTCTTCTCGTTGCGGTCCATGTAGCCCGCCGAGCGCTCGAGGTCGGGCTTTTGCCGCTCGCGCGCGCGGCGGACCAGGTCGATCGCCAGCCCCAGCAGGTTCGGCCCGTTCGGCACCTGCTCGAGCAGGTAGTCGTGGGCGAAGCTGTCCTTGCGGTCCTGGCTGAGCGCGCGCAGGGCCGGCAGCACCTTCTGAAACGCGCGGTCGTCGGCCTCCGCGGCCCACTTCTCGAGCGCGGCCTCCTCGGCGCGGCGGCGCTCGAGCAGGCCGATCGCCGAGAACCCGGCCAGCATGCCGCGGGCGTTCTTCAGCCGGTTGGCCAGGCTCTTCTTGCTCGACGCCACCTTGATCCCGCGCGCCTTGTCGGTCGCGCCGAGCTCCTCGAGGATCGCCACCCACTCGCCGAGCAGGTCGATGCGGGCCGGGAAGATCTGCGACTCGTGGCGCTCGACCTCCGACAGCGGCAAGTAGCGCTCCGTGTTGCCCGGGTAGCCGAGCACCGCCACGAAATCGCCGGCCTTGACCCCCGTGTGCGCCACCGGCAGCCACGCCTGCGGCTTGTAGGGCACGTTGGCCTCGGCCTTGTCCGCCGGCTCGCCCGCGGCGCCGACGTACGCGCGCAGCAGCGTGAAGTCGCCGGTGTGGCGCGGCCACATCCAGTTGTCGACCTCGCCGCCGAACTCGCCGATCGCCGCCGGCGGCGCGTACACCAGCCGCACGTCGCGGAGCTCGCGGTAGGTGAAGCGCTGGAACAGGCTCATGTTGTAGAACGCCGCCACCTCGCAGCGCAGCCCGCCGCCCGGCTTCTCGCAGGCGTCGACGAGCTGCTTGCGGGCGCGGTCGATCGCCTGCGCCCGCGCCCGGTCGTCCTTCAGCGCCGACGCCTCGGCCAGCACCTCGGCGGTGACGTCGTCGATGCGCTCGAGCACCCGCACCGTCAGGCCCTTGCCCGCCAGCTCCTCCGCGCGTGTGCGGGCCAGGAAGCCGTCCTTGAGGTAATCGTGCTCGACGCTGCTGACGGCCTGGATCGCCCCGTGCGCGCAGTGATGATTGGTGGCGATCAGGCCCTCGGCCGACACGAACGCCGCCGAACAGCCCGACAGGTTGACGGCCGCGCGCATAAGCCCGGTGTTGTCGCTCCACAGCTGCTCCAGCGGCAGCTCGAGGCCCATCGCGCTCAGCTTGCCGCGGTCGAGCTCGACGATCTGGCCCGGCATCCACTGACCCTCGTCGGCGCGGGCCGGTGCGGCCGTCAACGCGACGACGGCGACGAGCCCGAGGCAGCGGGCGGAGCGCGACAGGACGAGGTGCGGCCGGGTGTGCATCCCGGCCACCATAGCAGCGCGAGATCGGCGCTCAAAGCCCGACGATCGTGCGCGCGCGGCGAGCGAAGCCGAAGTGCAGCCCGGCCAGCTCGAGGAACTCGACCATCACCATCACGGGCCCCATCAGCCACGAGATCGGCCGCTTGAGCAGCGCCGGCTTGTTGCCCTCGATGCGGTGCCCCGCGATCTGGAACGCCCAGCCGATCGTCCACCCGATCACGAACATCTTCCAGCTCAGCGTCGCCACCGCGCCGACGCCGGTCACCACCAGGATCGGCACCCCGAACATGTGCGTCAGCCGATTGAGCGGGTGGCGGTGCTCGTGCAGGTAGTACGCGAACTCGCGGGTCCAGAACTCGTCGATGCTGGCGATCCGATTCAGGGTGCTCACGGGTCCTGTTGTATCGCATCCCCGGCGCCGCTGGCACACCCCGCCTGCGCGCCGGCGCGCCAGCCCACACCTCGCGGCGCCGGGCGAGACCACCGGCCACGCACCGCCGCCCGCCGGCTCGTCGCCAGTACCGGCTCGCATCCCGCCGGATCTGCCAGCGCTCCCGCGACTCGCCGGCTCCGCGATCCGGGAGAGCGCGACGCCCGACCGCCTGCTCCGGCCGAGGCGGTCCGGCGCGACGCGACGTCACCGGCTCCTGACCGCCGCGGCGGCCTGTGACCGCAGCATCGCCGCCGCCGGCGGAGGCGGCATCTGTCCCTTCGGACAGCTCGGAGATCTCGGCGGCCCGCGCCCGCCGGTCGGCCGCGCCCCGATCCGGCGCTCCAGGACGCCGCTGCCGGCGGCGAGGACGGCGGCGCCACGGCGTCGCCGCCTGACTGGCGACGTCACCGAGCTCGGGCGACGACGTCGCCGCCGCCTCGCATGGGACCCCGCGCACGGACAGCTGCCCGGCGGCCATCGCGGTCGGCGAGCTCGACGAGCGGGCCTCGGAACGCGACGCGTCGCCCCCATTTTTCCGTCGACGTCGCGGCCCGAAGGATCCATAGTTCGCCCGCGTTGGACATGGCAAAAGCCCCCTTTCCCGAGCCGCTCTCCGAAGCGGCGCGTCGTTGGCTGCTTCACCTCGCCCGCCGGTCGTTGCGAGACGCCATGGCCGTGAAAGACCCGGACGCCAGGGATCTGGCTATCGGCGAGGCCGAACGCCCTGACGACGACCCGCGGCTCGAGGCCCCGGCGCGGGTGTTCGTGTCGTGGCACGACGTCCGCGAGTTGGTCGGTTGCATCGGCTCGCTCGAGCCGTGGCCCAACCTCGAGCAGGCTGTCGTGCGCTACGCGGTGCAGGCCGGCCTGCACGACCCGCGGACCTCGCCGGCCCGTCCGTCCCGCTGGCACCGCCTGAACGGCGAGATCTCGATCCTCGGCGAGCCGCAGCAGCTCGAGGCCGTCGGCTTCGACGCCATCGCCGAGGCCATCACGCCTGGACGCGACGGCGTCATCCTCGGCATCGGCTCGCGCCAGGCCGTGTTCTTGCCGGTGGTGTGGCGCCAGTTGCCGCGCCCGCACGACTTCCTGGCCGCGCTCATGCGCAAGGCCGGGCTGTCGCCGGTGCACGACGGCCCCCGGATCCGCGCCCGCGTGTTCCTCACCGAGACCTTCGGCGAGCCCGTGCTCGCCCCGGCGCACCCGGGTCCCGCTGCCAGCCACGCCGGCGGTCACTCGCTGCTCGTCCAGTACGTCCACTGACCGCCGCTCGCGGCTACTTCCTTAAGTAGGTCACCACCGCGGCTCGCCTCTCCGGCGAGCCGCTGGCAATTCAGGGGTCGAGGTCCGGGCTCGACGACCGCCGAGCCGCTGCGAACCCGCCGAGAGTCGGACCGTGAATTCGACACACGGCCCGCGCTCTCACCGTCCCCGCGCCGCTCGTGCTCCGCCCACGCGCGCCCGCTTGCGAGCTGCGCGGCCGATCTGCGGTCGCCGTGCGCCTCGCCCCTCGCCGCGCCTGTGATTCTCGCTGTCACGGCCTCCATCGCGCGCTGCGACCGGTTTGGCGCGCCCTGGGGGTGGCGGGCGCGCGGTCGGAAACCTTGCGGGTCCCCGCGGGCCCGTGTCACAGTTGCCGCGCCAGCGGGCCTTTTCGCGCATGTGCGCGGCGGGGCCCGCACCACCTGCGAGCTTCTACTCATGCGTACGATCCTCATCGGCCCGCCCGGCGCCGGCAAAGGCACCCAGGCCCAGTTCATCGTCAAGACCCACGGGATCCCCCACATCTCCTCGGGGGACATGCTGCGTGAGGCGGTCCGCACCGGCACCGAGCTGGGCAAGCAGGCTGACGCGGCGATGAAGCGCGGCGACCTCGTCACCGACGACGTGGTGATCGGCATGGTGATCGAGCGGATCCAGCGGGCCGACTGCGCCCGCGGGTTCTTGCTCGACGGCTTCCCGCGCACGCGGCCGCAGGCCGAGGCGCTGGACGTCGCGCTCGCCGCCGCCGGCGTCGGGCTCGACGTAGTCGTCCTGGTCGAGGTCCCGGACTCGCTGCTCGTCGAGCGCGTCACCGGCCGGCGCAGCGACCCCGAGACCGGCGCCATCTACCACCTCAAGTTCAACCCGCCGCCGGTCGAGGTCGCCGGGCGGCTGGTCCACCGCAACGACGACTTCGAGGTCGCCGTCAACGCGCGGCTCGACAAGTACCACCGCGAGACCGCGCCGATCGTCCCGTTCTACGAGGCCAAGGGCCTGCTCAAGCGGATCGACGGCGTCGGCGCGCCTGACGAAGTCACCGCGCGACTGCTGGCGGTGCTCGGCGCGCCGCGAACGGCCGGCTGAGGCGGAACCATGTCGAAGGTCCCCTACCTCGCGCCGAACTTCATCACCGTGGGCGCCATGGCCTGCGGTCTCGGGGCGATGCTGCTCGCGCACCGTGGGGACTTCGTCGCGGCCGCCTGGCTGCTGCTGTTCTCGACCTTCCTCGACCGGGCCGACGGCTTCGTCGCGCGCCGCCTGCAGGCCACCAGCAGCTTCGGCGTGCAGATGGACTCGTTCGCCGACTTCTTCAACTTCGGCGTGGTCCCGCCGTTCATGATCTTGACCGCGCTGAGCTCCACCCCTGGCCTGCCCTTCGGGACAGGTTCGGGCCTGGCCTGGGCGCTCCTCGCGGCCGGCTTGTGGCTGGCCGCCGCGGCCGTGCGGCTGGCCCGCTTCAACGTCCTCAGCGACGCCGGCACCACCGACAAGACCATCTTCCACGGCGTGCCGACCACCCTCGCCGCCGGCTTGCTGGTCAACTGGTTCCTGGTCTGCCTCAAGTACGGCGGGCCCGACAACCCGCTGGCCGCGCCCGACCGGTTCGCCGAGGGCCGCCTGTTCGGCGACCTCCTGCTCGGGCCGGGCGTGTGGGCCGCGTTCCCGTGGGCGATGATCGCCGGCGCCCTGCTGATGGTCTCGAACCTGCGCAACAAGAAGTTCGGGGCCCTGAGCGCGCGCTGGGCCAACCTCGCCGTCGCCGCCCTCTCGCTGGTCGCGTTCGCCTTCATGGTCATGCGCGTCTACCCCGAGTTCATGGTCCTGCTGCCGTCGACGTGGCTGGCCATCTGGCTGGTGTGGGGCCAGATCGGCCCGGGCTACCGCGGCCAGCCCAAGCCGCCGCTGTTCCCCGTCGGCGACGAGTAGCTGCCTGTCCTCGCGGACATGTCCTCGGGAGCCTGTCCTCGGGAGCCTGTCCTCGCGGACATCTCGCTCCGCCCAAAAACACGAAGGGACATGTCCTCACGGACATGTCCCTTTCGACGCTCCAGGCTACGCGAGCCCGTCGCGGATCACGCCGGGATGGCGCAGGCGCCGATGTTCTCCTGGCCCGGAGGGGCCATGCCCTCGGTGTACCAGGGCACGCACTCCTGGCCGTCGGCCATGCCGGGGCAGGTGTTGGGCTCCTGGACGTTGCAGTACGAGCTGCAGCAGCCGTCGGCGTTGTCGCAGCCGGGCACGGACTCGGGCGTGGCGCAGTACAGGCCGTAGTCGCACACGTTGATGTAGGCGCACGGGTCGCCGTAGGCGCCCATGTCGCCGCTGGCGTCGAAGTCGCAGATGAACTGGTCGAGGCCGTCGAAGAAGCAGATCTGGCCCGCGGGGCAGCTCTGGATCAGCGGGTCGCAGGTCTCGAGGCAGAGGATCAGCACCCCGTCGTTCGACACGTCGCAGGTCTGGCCCATGTCGCACGACGGCGTGTCGGGCGTGCCCTTGCACATGTCGATGCACGAGCCGTTGTTGTTCTCGTCGAAGTACCAGCACAGCAGGCCGATGTCGCAGGTGTCGACGCCGCTGACCGCGCTGCCCTCGACCGTGCACGGATCGCCTTCCTTGCCCGGGTTGGCGTCGATCGGCGAGCACTTGGTGGCGTTCCACGAGCTGGCGCCGTTGTCGGCCCACGGCATGCACTTCTGGCCCGACGGGCAATCTTGCGTCCACACGTCGCACTCCTTCACGCCGCCGCCGCCGTCGGGCGGGGTGATGAAGGAGCCGTCGGTGGTGTCGGGGCCGACGCTGGTGGCGCTGTCTTCGGTGGTCGTCGGGTTCGGCGCCGTCGTCGTGACCGGGTTGGTCGAAGTCGTCCCGTCGCTCGTCCCGCCGCCGGTCGACGTGTCGCCCTCGGTCGCGTCGTTGGTCGGATTGGTGCTCGGGTTGGTCGCGTTGGTCCCGCTGCCCTTCCCATCGTCTTCTTTACAGGCTCCCAGCGCCAGCGCGGCGCCGATGACAGTGAATCGAACGTAATTGAGCATGGTCTTCTCCTGTGGCCGGCGCGTCCGGCGCTAGTGTTGCGATGATTGGCCAAAGCGCGCCAGGACGCAAACCCGAACCCGCCGAGTGGTCCGAGGTTCGATCGGCCTCGACGGTGCAGCCGACAGCCGGGCGCCGAGCGCCGCTGCCAGCCGCTGCACGAGTCGCAGGGCCTGCGTGCTGCAATCGGGTCCAGGATCCCCACCGACCGGCCACCGCCCGGGACGAGCGCAGGACAGGTTCGGCGGCCCGTCGCCGTCTCTAGCCGAGGGCGTAGATCATGTTCTTGGTGCCAGCCGCCGCGCAGGTCGCGTGGGCCACTGCCTTGAGGCCCGGCGTCGCCACGAATTTGCGGTCCTTGAACACCTTGAACGGGTAGCGCTCGCGCAAAGCGCGATAACGCGCCTGCTCCTGATCTCGCAGACGGTCGCGCAGGAGCGGCGAGAGCGGGTCGTTGCTGCGTTCCTCGCGGATGTCGAGCGCGGCCGAGTCGGTGGCGAACGCGGCGAGCAGCTCGGGCCGCTCGTGCTCCGCCGCGCCGGCGCCGACCGACCACGCGTGCCACTCGCGGCCCAGCGCGTCGTCCGGCGCCTCCGCCGTACGCATCACCTGGACCCCGCTGCCGACCGGCATGGCGAACAGCACCGGCCCGATCACCCCGCGCTGGACCTTCTCGACGCTCACCCCCTCGACCCCGTGCAGGCGCATGAACAGCGCCTCGGCGTCGAGGTCGGCGCAGCGGTAGACCATCGCCCCGAACGCCTCGCTCGCGGCTGCCGTCTCGCCGTCGTGGGCCAGGTCGATCACCTTGCGCCGCCACAGCGACGACACCTGCGTCAGCTCGATGCCGAGGCGCAGGTACACCCCGCTGGCGTCGAGCTTGGTCAGCTCGATGCGGAACGCCGCGGTGCCGCTGGCAGGATCGTGGCGGCGCAGCAGCACCCGCTGGTGATCGACCGGCGCCAGCTCGCGGTCCTGCAGCTTCTCGTAGTAGCCGTGCTTGGCCGCCAGGCGGGCGAACACCTCCGCCTCGCCGGCGCGGGCCTCGAGCGCGGCGCGGTCGCCCATGCGCGCCAGCGACTCGCGGGCCACGCTCTTGTCGGTCAGCGCCCGCGTGAAGCTGGCCAGGTTGGGCAGGCCGGCGCGCGAGTCGACGAACAGCTCGCCGTGGAGCCCGAGGCGCAGCGACTCTGCCAGCGTCTCGAGCGACTGCTGCAGCGGGCGGCGCTCGGGGAACGCGTTCGAGAGGCGGGCCGCGTGCAGCGAGCGACCGAGCAGGTCGAGGTAGGTCGCCGCCTCGGGCAGGACGAGCGCCTGGGTGTGGAGCGCGACGACCGTCATCGCCACCTCGGCGCGGGCCTCAGGTCCCTGACGGCGACGACGCCGGCGCCGCCGGGGCCGCGGCCCGCTTGACCGCCTTGTCGACGGCCGCCTGGATGCGCGCGTCCTCGATCTCCTTGGACTTGCGGAGGTTCTCCTCGAGCACCGACGAGGTCTTCTCGTCGAAGGTGTCGAGCTCCTTGACGAGCTCGTCGAGGTTGCTGCGGAAGAAGATCTGGGTGTCGCTGACGAACTGCGTGGTGACGTTCATCGACTCGGTCATCACGTCGAGGCTGCGCTTCATCTCGAGCATGACGGTCGACGCGTCGGCGGCGCGGCCGATCGCCTGGATCTGGGCCGACGCCATGTCGAGCTTGATCGACGACGCCGTGGTGTACTGCTGGATGTCCTGCGCCAGGTTGCGGATCGTGTCCGCCAGCTTGCGGGTGTTCTCCTTGAGCCGGGCGTAGCGCTCCTCGGCCGAGCCGTAGAGCAGCACGTTGGACGAGTGCTCGGCGAGCTTGGCCCGGACCTTGTCGATGTTGGCCTGGATGTCGCGCTGCTCGACGCTGCCGGCCTCGACGGCCTGCTCCTCGCCCTCGAGCTGCTCCTGGACCTGCTTCAGCTCGAGCACGTAGTGCAGGGCCTCGCGCTCGTTCTTGGCCATCTCGACGATCCGCACGTTGATGCGGTCGATCTCTTTGTAGAGGTCCTGCTCGCTCTGCTTGAGCGTGTCGACGTATTCGGCGGCCTCTTTCACGCGGCGGGCCGAGACCTGGTACTGGGCCTTCAGCAGCTCCTCGATCGAGCGCTGGCTCATGCTCATCGACCCGAGCCCGGGGATGAAGCTGAGGACCTCCTTGAACCCGGCCCAAAACCCGCCCTTGACCGCCGTACCATCGAGGTAATCGCTGAACTTGCGCAGCTTCTTCAGCTCTTCGGCCATCGCGTTCTGGATGGACACGTTGCGCTCGCGCAAGACCTTGAGCTCGTCGACCTTGTTGTCCTGGATCGTGCGTTCTTTTTGGATGTCCGTCTCGAGCGACTTGACGGAGATCCCTTCACCGGAGTACGCGACCTGGCGACTCAGGACGTCGAGGTTTGCCTTCGAACTCATCGTGGCCGAAGGTTGACACAAATCGGCGCTCAAGGGGGGCGGCAAGTCGCGCCGCGAGCCTCGCGTCGGCTCTGCGCCCTCGCGCGCGCCGCGGGTCCGACGCGACACCCTCGGCGGCCGGCCGCGTCGCGTCGCCGAGACCTCGCGCGACGAGCCGCCGTGAGACCTCGCAGATGCCCGCGCGGGCGAGCCGCCGCCGTCTCAGCGCGACGCCGCCTGTCCGCCGCGCGATCTCCGCAGCAAAACCATCGCGGCCGCGGCGTCCCGTTCGTTGTCACGAACGCGCAAACGAGTATGCTGCGGCCGGCCTATGGATATCGAATCCACGCTCAGCGGGCACAACCTCGCCTTCCTCGAGGCCCTCTACGAGGCCTACGAGCAGGACCCGAACTCGGTCGATCCGCAGTGGGTGCCGATCTTGCGCGAGCTCAGCGCAGGCGGCGGCAAGGCTCCGAAGGCGCTGCAGGTCGACAGCCGCGAAGCCGAGCAGTTGCTGCTGCAGAGCCGCGTCGACAAGCTGATCGAGCACTACCGGCTGCACGGCCACACGGCCTCGCAGATCGACCCGCTGGGCCGCCCGCGCGAGGCCCCGGCGGCCGGCCTCGACCCGGCCTACTTCGGCCTCGGCGACGAGCACATGGACCGCGAGTTCGACCCCGGGATGCTGATGCCGGGCGGGCGCGGGACCCTGCGCCAGATCTTCGCCAAGCTGCAGAAGACCTACTGTCGCAGCATCGGCGTCGAGTACTGGCACATGCAGAACCTCGAGCAGCGCACGTGGCTGCAGGCGCGCATGGAGGCGTGCGAGAACAAGGTCGTGCCGCCGCCGGCCGAGCAGCAGCGGCTGCTCAACCAGCTGGCCGGCGTCGAGGACGTCGACAAGTTCCTGCACACCAAATTCCTCGGCGCCAAGCGCTTCTCGGTCTCGGGCGCCGAGTCGATGATCTCGCTGGTCGACACCGTGATCGAGGAGTCGGCCGAGCTCGGGGTCGGCGAGGTGTGCATCGGCATGGCCCACCGCGGCCGGCTCAACGTGCTGATGAGCATCATGGGCAAGCCGTTCGAGGACGTGTTCCTCGAGTTCGAGAAGTCGAACCACCCGGAGGAGCTGCTCGGCTCCGGCGACGTCAAGTACCACCTCGGCCACTTCCGCGAGTACAAGACCTCGCGCGGCCACGACATGTACCTGGCGCTGGCGTTCAACCCCAGCCACCTCGAGGCCATCACCCCGGTCATCGCCGGCCGCGTGCGCGGCAAGCAGGACCAGATCGGCGACGCCGACGGCAGCCGCGTCATGGGCCTCACGATCCACGGCGACGCCGCCTTCATCGGCCAGGGCGTGGTCCAGGAGAGCCTCAACCTGTCGCGCCTCGAGGGCTACCGCACCGGCGGCAGCGTGCGCGTGGTCGTCAACAATCAGGTCGGCTTCACCACCGACCCGAGCGACGCCCGCTCGACGCCCTACGCGACCAGCATCGCCCACATGCTCGACGTGCCGATCTTCCACGTCAACGGCGACGACGTCGAGGCCGTGGTGTGGGTCGCCAAGCTGGCCGCCGGGTTCCGCCAGCGGTTCAAGAGCGACGTCATCGTCGACCTGGTGTGCTTCCGCCGCTTCGGCCACAACGAGGCCGACGACCCGACCTTCACCCAGCCGGTGATGTACGACCTGATCAAGACGCACCCGTCGGTGCGCACGCTCTACCAGCGCGAGCTGCTGGCCAGCGGCACCATGGGCGTCGCCGAGGCCGAGGCGATCGACACCGCCTGGCTGGCGACCTTCGACCGCGCGCTCGCGGTGGCCCGCGGCGAGTACGCCCACAAGACCCGCCTGCGGCCGATGCACGGCGTGTGGAGCCAGTACCGCGGCGGCCCCGACCGCGACACCCCCGACGTGCCGACCCGCCTGCCGCGCGAGCAGCTCGACGCGCTGGCCGAGCGGATCTGCCGCTGGCCGGCCGACTTCAACCTGCACAGCAAGGTCCAGCGGTTCACGTCTGAACTCAAGGACATGTACTCCGGGGCAGCCCCGCTGACCTGGCAGGCCGCCGAGCTGCTGGCCTACGCCAGCCTGCTCCAGTCGGGCCACCAGGTCCGGTTCTCCGGCCAGGACGTCCAGCGCGGCACCTTCAGCCACCGCCACGCCGTCTACACCGACACCAAGAGCGGCCGCTCGTGGTCGCCGCTGTACGAGCTCGGCTCCGGCCAGGCCCGCTTCGAGATCTTCAACAGCCCGCTGTCGGAGTACGGCGTGCTCGGGTTCGAGTTCGGCTACAGCATCTGCTCGCCCGAGTCGCTGATCGTGTGGGAGGCCCAGTTCGGCGACTTCGCCAACGGCGCCCAGATCATCATCGACAACTTCATCGTCGCCAGCGAAGACAAGTGGAACCGCCTCAGCGGCCTGGCGCTGATGCTGCCGCACGGCTACGAGGGCCAGGGCCCCGAGCACTCGAGCGCGCGGCTCGAGCGGTTCCTGCAGCTGTGCGCCGAGGACAACATCCAGGTCTGCAACCTCACCACCCCGGCGCAGGTGTTCCACGCGCTGCGGCGGCAGGTGCTGCGGCCGTGGCGCAAGCCGCTGATCCTGATGTCGCCGAAGAGCCTCCTGCGCTCGCGGCCGTCGTTCTCGCCGCTCGAGGTGTTCACCGACGGCGGGTTCTCCCGCGTCATCGACGACGAGCGCGCCGACCCGTCGCAGGTCGAGCGCGTCATGCTGTGCAGCGGCAAGATCTTCTACGACCTCGCCGACGAGCGCGAGCAGCGGAAGGAGGGCCGCGTCGCCATCGTCCGCGTCGAGCAGCTCTACCCGTTCCCGGAGGCGCCGCTGCTGGCGGTCCTGGCCCGCTACCCCGGCGTGCGCGAGCTGTGCTGGGTGCAAGAGGAGCCGCGCAACTCCGGCGCGTGGACCTTCATCCGCGGCCACCTCGGCGACGCCCTCGCCGCCCGCGACCTCCGGCTCCCGCTCAAGTACATCGGCAGGGCCGCCAGCGCCAGCCCGGCGACCGGCTCGCCCGACAGCCACGCCTACGAACGCAAGCTCATCCTCGAAGAAGCCTTCGCCAACCTGCCCGAAGCCGCCCGGAGTGCCGCCAATGCCTAGCCCGATCAAAGTCCCGCCGCTCGGCGAGTCCATCACCGAGGCCATCGTCTCGTCCTGGCGCGTCAAGGCCGGTGACCGCGTCACCGTCGACCAGCCCCTCGTCGAGCTCGAGACCGACAAGATCACCGTCGAGGTCCCCTCGCCCGCCGCCGGCGTCATCACCGAGCTCTCCGCTCAGCAGGGCGCCAAGGTCAACGTCGGCGACACCATCGGCGTCATCGGCGACGCCGGCGCCGAACCTGCCCCTTCGGACAAGTCGCAAACGCCAGGTGCTTCAGGACAGGACTCTTCGGACAGGTCCCAACAGTCAGCCAAGGCCGAGGCCAAGGCCGAGACCAAGCCCGCGGCGCAAGCAAAGGCCGGCGGCGAGCCGATGCCGGCCGCCCGCGCCGAGGCCGGCCGCACCGGCGTCGAGCTCGAGGGCGTCGAGGGCACCGGCCGCGGCGGCCGCGTGCTGAAGGAGGACGTCCAGCGCGCCGCCCAGGCCAAGGACACCAAGCAGCCGGCGCCCGCCGCCGAGGCCAAGCCCGCCGCGAGCAAGCCGGCCGCCGAGGCCAAGCCGGCCGCCCCGTCTGCCCCGCGCCCGCAGGCCAGCGGCCGCGAGGAGATCGTCGCCATGACCCCGCTGCGTCGGCGCGTCGCCGAGCGGCTGGTCCAGGCCCAGCAGACCGCCGCGATCCTGACGACCTTCAACGAGGTCGACATGTCGGCCGTGTACCGCCTGCGCAACAGCTACAAGCAGGGGTTCGTCGACAAGCACGGGGCCAAGCTCGGCTTCATGTCGTTCTTCGTCAAGGCGGCGGTCTCGGCCCTCAAGACCTACCCGGCGGTCAACGCCGAGGTCCGCGGCGAAGACATCGTCTACAAGCGCTACTACGACGTCGGCGTGGCCGTCGGCGGCGGCAAGGGCCTGGTCGTGCCGGTGGTCCGCGGCGCCGACCAGCTCGGCTTCGCCGACATCGAGAAAGAGATCGCCCGCCTGGCCGTGCGCGCCCGCGAGAACAAGCTGACGCTCGACGAGCTCAGCGGCGGCACCTTCACCATCTCCAACGGCGGCATCTACGGCTCGATGCTGTCGACCCCGATCCTGAACCCGCCGCAGACCGGCATCCTCGGCCTCCACAACGTCGTCGAGCGCCCGGTCGCCGTCAACGGCCAGGTCGAGATCCGCCCGATCATGTACCTCGCGCTGTCCTACGACCACCGCCTGGTCGACGGCCGCGAGGCGGTGCAGTTCCTGGTCCACGTCAAGGAGCGCATCGAGGCGCCCGAGCGGCTGCTGCTCGACGTCTGACCTTTCAGGCATGTCCTCTCCGACAGGTCCGTAACACCATGTCCCAAGAGACCTTCGATCTCGTCGTCATCGGCTCCGGCCCCGGCGGCTACGTCGCCGCCATCCGGGCCGCCCAGCTCGGCCTGCGCACCGCCTGCGTCGAGAAGGATCCGACCCTCGGCGGCACCTGCCTCAACGTCGGCTGCATCCCGAGCAAGGCGCTGCTCGAGTCGAGCGAGCGGCTCGTCGCCGCGCGCCTGCACTCGGCCGAGCACGGCATCAAGATCGGCAGCGTCGAGCTCGACCTGCCGACGATGCTGGGTCGCAAGGACAAGATCGTCAAACAGCTCACGGGCGGCGTCGCCGGCCTGCTCCGCAAGCACAAGGTCCACTGGGCCAAGGGCCTCGGCAAGATCGTCGCGCCCGACCGGGTCGAGGTCACCGGCGAGGCCACCGAGGTGCTCCAGACCAAGCGGATCCTCATCGCCACCGGCTCGGTGCCGGCGACGATCCCCGGCGTCGCGTTCGACGGCGACCGCATCGGCCACTCGACGCACGCGCTCAGCTACCCGGCGGTGCCCGAGCACCTGATCGTCATCGGCGCCGGCGTCATCGGCCTCGAGCTCGGCTCGGTGTGGGCCCGCCTCGGCGCCAAGGTCACGGTGCTCGAGTACATGCCGACGCTGCTGCCGATGATGGACCCCGACGTCAGCAAGGTCGCTGCCAAGCTGTTCGCCAAGCAGGGCCTCGACATCCGCCTCGGCGTCAAGGTCACCGGCGCGACCCGCAAGGGCGACAGCGTCGAGGTCGCCTATGCCGGGGCCGACGGCCAGGCGCAGACGATCACCGGCGATCGCGTGCTCGTGGCCGTCGGTCGCAAGCCCAACACCGAGGGCCTCGGCGCCGAGGCTGTCGGCGTCCAGCTCGACCGCCGCGGCGTCATCCAGGTCGACGCCCACTACGCGACCGCGGTGCCCGGCATCTGGGCGATCGGCGACGTCATCCCCGGGCCGATGCTGGCGCACAAGGCCGAGGAAGAGGGCATCGCCGCCGTCGAGGGCATGGCCGGGCTGCCCGGTCACGTCAACTACGACGCGATCCCCAACATCATCTACACCCACCCGGAGATCGCCAGCGTCGGCAAGACGGAGCCCGAGCTCAAGCAGGCGGGCGTCCCGTTCCGCAAGGGCAGCTTCCCGTTCCTCGCCAACGCGCGCGCCAAGGCGCTCGGCGAGACCGACGGCCTGGTGAAGATCCTCGCCCACGCCGAGACCGACCGCGTGCTCGGCGTCCACATCATCGGTCCGCGCGCCGGCGACCTCATCGCCGAGGCCGCGGTCGCCATCGAGTTCTCGGCCAGCGCCGAGGACATCGCCCGCAGCGTCCATGCCCACCCGACCCTGTCCGAGGTGGTCAAGGAGGCCGCGCTCGACGCAGGCGGCCGCGTGATCCACATCTGAGCCCGCGCGGGGGTACCCGCCCGACGGCCTCCAGGGGTCCCCTGGGGGCCGTTTTGCGCGCCTGCAGCCCGCCGTGATCTCGCGGCCCGCGCCGTGTTAGGCTGCCCGGGTCATGCGGCGCCAGGCCCCCATCAAGCGCTCGAGCACCGGTCAGCGGACCATCGCCGGCTCGAAGTCCGCCGATGTCGCCAACCTCGACGATCGCCCGCTGTCGATCCACATCACCCGCGACGGCAAGCACCTCGTCGTCCCGCTGCCGTACGAGCTGTGGATCCTCGGCGTCAACAGCTTCGAGGTCGTGCGCACGATCGAGTGCGCCAACCCGGAGCCGTCGGTGAGCGAGGGCGCCAAGGACGGCCAGCTGTGGATCGGCGGCCATCACCTCTACTTCGGCAGCGTGTTCTCGACCGCGCTGACCAAGGTCGGCAGCAAGCTCGGCGACTTCGTCGATCGCGTGGCCCTGGTCCGCGGCGGCGTGCTGTGCGGCGTCGGGGCGACCGGCGAGATCCTGTTCGACGTCGACAAGGAGACCCCGCTGCACCGGCGCAAGGTGTCGGAGCGGGTCGTCACCGGCCTCGTCAACCTCGACGGGCGCGCGCTGTGGGCCGACGGCTCGAGCACCGCGTGGCTCATCGATCCCGATCGGCCCTCCGGCTACACCCAGCTCAAGCTGCGCGCCACCAGCCCGACCGAGGTCGACGCCGAGGGCATCGCCGCGCTCGGCGCCACCACCACCGGCCGCGCGATCCTCTGCGCCCGCGACGGCGCGGTCGCCTGGACCGGCAAGCACCTGCGCGTCGACGGCGAGCGCTTCCCTCGCCTCGCCGCGCGCCAGGCCGCCCCGCTGGCCTGCGGCGGCGACGAGCGCCACGTCTACGTGCTGCGGCCCAAGGGTCTGCTGCAGCGGTTCCTCATCGAGCAGCCCAGACCCCAACCTGGCGAAGAGGACAGCTTCGTCCCGCTGCCCGAGGCCGAGGAGACGCGGCTGCAGTGGCCGGCGACCTGCATGCTGGTCCTCGGGACAGGTCACGGCGCGGCCCGGATCGTGCTCGGCGGCCCGCAGGCCGAGGGCATGCTCGGCCGGCTGTGGCGCGTCGATCCCGACGCCCTCACCTGGCAGAAGGTCGCGCCCGGCAAGCGCGCCCTCGTCGAGCCGCGCCCCGCCGAGCCCGAAGAGGCCAACAAGCGGCCCGACTTCACGCCCACCCGCAGCAAGCTGACCGGCGCCCCGATCTCCGCGCTCAAGGTCGACGCCGTGCTCGCCGCCGACCTCGCGCAGGTGTTCGTCAGCCACGGCCACGGCGCGCTGCTCGAGCGCCCGGTCGTGCGCCGTCCGGCCAGCGATGTCCTGCCCGGCGACGCCCTGCTGCTGCCGGCGATGGTCCGCTTCCACGAGGGCACGGCGCGCCCGGCCCTGGTGCTGTGGCCCGGCACGCCCGACGCGGGCCGCGAGCCGCCGCCGCTGCGCTGGCTGGCGTGGGCCGACAACCCGCGCGGGTGGATCGAGCTGACGACGCCGGAGATCCGCAAGCAGGGCTGGTCGCGCGCCGACGTGTTCCCGCTGCAGGTCGCCGTCGCCGCCGCGCCCGCGGTCGCCGGCAACCGCGAGCCGATCCCCGACAAGTGGGTCGACCCCGAGCTGTTCGCCGCCCTCGCCCGCGAGTGCAAGAAGCTGCTCAAGGTGCTCTGGGAGTAGTCGTCTACATGTCCCCCGGGGCATGTCCTGAAGCGCATGCGCCATAGGACATGTCCTCAGGAGCATGTCCTGAAGTGACCATCGGTGCGACGCCCCTCGGCGTCGCCCTCGCGCCGCGGAGGCCGGACTCCGGCTGACGCAGGCCTCGCCCGCGAGCGGGCACGAAAAAGGGCGGCGCGGTCGCCCGCGTCGCCCTCGTGTGCGCGAGCGCGGCGGATCAGCCGGCGATCACGGCCTTCACTTCTTCGGTCGTGAGGGTGTGGTTCTGGCTCTTGGCGAAGTTGAACACCCGGTCGACCAGCTCGTCGGACGGCTCGTAGCCGTGCTCGCGCAGCCAGAAGATCACGTTGGAGCGGCCGCTGTAGTGGCCGATCTCGATCTCCTGCTTGCGGCCGAACACGCGGGCCGGCACCGACGAGTACACGCGGTCGGCCAGGTCGTGGTCGCCGGTCTTGGTCGCCTTGATGATCGCGGCCGCGTGCACGCCGGTGGCCGTGCGGAACGCGTCACGGCCCGCCAGCGGGTAGCTGGGGTGGATCGGCACGCCGGTCGACTCGCTGATCTTCTCGACGTACTCGACCAGGCACGACAGGTCGTGCTGCTTGGGGTCGAGCTGGCCGAGCAAGTACAGGTTGAGCAGCAGCAGGTCGAGCGAGCAGTTGCCGACGCGCTCGCCGATGCCGAGGCCGCAGCCGTGCACGCGGTGGAAGCCCCACTCGAACGCGTAGAGCCCGAGCACCAGGGCCAGGCCGCGGTCGTTGTGACCGTGCCAGTCGAGCTCGACGGTCTCCTCGAGGTCCATCGAGCGCAGCACCCCGCGCGTGAAGTTGAGGAGGTTGCGCAGCCCGTCGGGCGTCGCGTGGCCGCAGGTGTCGCACAGCACCAGCCGCCCGGCCCCCGCCTCGAGCGCGGTCCGGAACAGCACGTCGAGCGTCTTCGGGTGCGAGCGCGTGGTGTCTTCGGTGACGAAGCCGACCGGCAGCCCGTGGTCGACGCCCAGCTTGACCGCCTCGTGGGTGTGCTTCTTGAGGCGCTCGTTGTCCCAGCCCTCGGTGTAGCCGCGGATCGGGCTCGAGCCGATGAACGTCATCACCTCGATCGGCACGCCGACCTTCTGCGAGATGTCGATGATCGGGTGGATGTCCGAGGCCACCGTGCGCGCGGCGCAGTTGGCCGTGATCCGCAGCTTCTCCTCGACGATGAACCGCAGGAGGCGCTCGACGTCCTCCTGCGCGCGGCGACCCGCGCCGGGCAACCCGAGGTTGACCGCCTGCACGCCCATGCGATCCATGAGCCGCACGAGCTCCATCTTCTGCTCGATCGAGGGGTCGCGCACTGACGGCGACTGGATGCCGTCGCGGATGCTCTCGTCGACGAAGCGAGGCGCTCGCCGCAGCAGCGGTCCGGTCCGCTCCTTCTCGTTCCAGTCGTAGATCAGGGCCGCCGTGTTCGCGTGGGTCGTCGCCATGGCCTGTCAGTCCTCCGTTCCGGTCGCCACCTCGAGCCCCTCGAGGCGGAAGAAGCGGCGCAGCTCGTCGACGAGACCGATCATCAGCAGCTCGGGGATGTCGTCGTCCCCTTCGATCTCGTCGAGCAAGAAGTCTCGCATGAGCACGATGCTGTCCAGCCGGGCGTCGGCGTCGTCGGTGCGTGCGCGACCGACGAACGTCACGATCCCGCGCGGATCCGCACCGGCCTCGACCTGGGTGGTCGTCGGCCGCGGCTGCACGTTGATCGGCGCGCTGGCGACCAGCTTCAGCACCTGGTCCGGGATGTCCTCGAGCAGCGCCTCGAAGTGGCCGCGCAGGTCCTCGGCCAGTTCCTCGGTGACCGGCTCCTGGTCCTCGAGATCGCGCGCGTCGAGCTCGAGCACCTTGAGCATCTCGTTCCGCGCGCCAGTGAAGTCGCCGAGCACCTCGAGCGCCTGGGCGTACCAGTAGTGGACGTCCGGATCCTCCGGATCGACCGCGACCGCGCGCCCGAGCGACTCCGCCGCCTCCTTGGGCCGGTTCGAGTTCATGAGCACGAAGCCGTGGATGCTGAGGTACGCGGCGTCGTTCTTGCGCTCGGCGCTGATGCCCTCGAGCAGCTCGAGCGCCTCGTCGGTGTCGTCGTCGCTGAGGCGGATCTGCGCCAACAGCAGGCGCGCTTGATCGATCGAGTCGGTGTCGGCCCCCTCGAGCCGGAGCACCGCGCGCGCCGCGGCCTCGGCCTCGTCGAGATCCTCGCCGTGCGAGAGCAGGCACTCGGCGCAGTCGAGGTAGATCTGCGGATCCTCGGGCGCCCCGTCGGCGGCCTGCATCAGATAACCCGCGGCCTGATCGAGGCGACCTTGCGCCCAGGCGACCATCCCGGCCAGGTGCAACACCCGCACGTGGTTCTCGCCGCCGAGCCGAGCCGCCTCCTCGAGGGCGTCCTCCGCCGTCTTGAGGTCGTCGTCATCGACGGCTGCGAGCCCGCGGTCGACGATTGCATCCAGTGACTGCTGCTTCATGGGCGCGAACTCTAACACGGCGTCTCGCGCGACCGACCGGGCGCGTGCGGGCCCGCGCTCGAGGTACAAGCCGGCGCGACATGCCGGCCCCCGCATCGCTCGACTCGCCAGACGTGAGGCTGCTCATGAGGCTCCTGCAGGAGCGCTGGGTGTTCGCCCTCGCCACGCGGGACGACGACGACGGCCTGCCCTACGCGACTCCTCTCTTCTATGCCGCCGCCGCGCTGCCGGGCTCGCCCGCGCCGGTCCTCGTGTTCGCCAGCCGGCCCGACACCCGCCACGGGCGGGCGATCGGCGACGGTCCGGCCGCGGTGGCCGCCGCGATCTACCTCGAGACCGAGGTCCTCGGCGAAGTCCGCGGCGTGCAGCTGCGCGGCGAGGTCGTGGTGTGCACGGGGCTACACGCGGACGCCGCCGCCAGCCTGCGCGCCGCCTACCTCGAGCGCCACCCGGTCGCCGCGGCGCACCTCGGCGAGCGCGACCGGCTGTACGCCCTGGCGATCACCTGGGCCAAGCTGACCGACAACCGCATCGGCTTCGGCAAGCGGCTGGTATGGACCTTCGAGCCGCCCTGGCGCCGTGAAAATCCCGCCGGGCCGGGTGAACAAATCGCGCTACCCTGACGTCGTCGGGATTTGCGCATGATCACTCGGCGACTTTGGCTCTCGGCGGCAGCAGCGGTTGCGACGACCCTCATCCCCGGCCCGGCGATCGCGGCCGAGCCGCTCGAGGTCACGGCCCCCACGCGCGTGCTCGGGGCCATCGTCGCCGCCGAGGGCGGCGCGGCTGTGGTCGTCCGCATCGACGCCACGCTCGGCCCGGCCGACCTCCGCGTCGCTGGCGCTGTGCACAGCGTCGCCGTCAGTCAGCGCGGTCTCCTCGACGACCCGCGCAACGCCCCCCGCGTCGGCGCGGGCGTGCGCAAGATCCTCTCTGCCGTACGACCCGACCTCGCGGCAACGTTCGAGGCCAATCACAAGGCGTGGACCCTGACCTTCGTGCGCAAGGTGCTGGCGTGGAACGCTCGCCTCGCCGCCTCGCCGGTCCGGGGCAAGCGGATCGTCGACTCCTTCGACCGCGCAGCCTTGCTCGCGTGGGCGGGGGCGGTCGTCGACCCCAAGGGACAGCCGTCGCCGCCGGCCCTCGCGCGCGCGCCGAAGGACGCGGCCGCGAGCACGCTCGAGAGCTACGTCGCATACGTCGAAGCGCTCGTGCGTAGCCTCGAGTGAGCCGCGGGTGCGTGCTTCGACATGGCGCACGTAGCTTGTGCTGGCTCACGGGCCTGGCCCAGGGCTCGCCATGACAATGAAACCGGCCACGGCGCATACTCCTGACACGCGCGCGGGCCACGTCTGCGCGCGCTCGTTGCGGTCATGGATACGTTCGCTTCCACAAATTCGACCTCCCAGCGCGAGCTCATCGAATCGGTCGTGATTCGCTTCGCCGGCGACTCCGGCGATGGCATGCAGCTCACCGGCTCCCAGTTCTCGGACACGACCGCGCTGATGGGTAACGACCTGTCGACGCTGCCCGACTTCCCGGCGGAGATCCGCGCCCCCGCGGGCACGACCTTCGGCGTGTCGGGCTTCCAGGTCCACTTCGCCGCGCACGACATCATGACGCCGGGCGACGCGCCCGACGTGCTGGTGGCGATGAACCCGGCGGCGCTGAAGGTCAACCTGCGCGACCTCAAGCCGGGCGGCCTGCTCGTCGTCAACACCGGCGCCTTCACGGCGGGCAACCTCAAGAAGGCCGGCTACGACAAGAACCCGCTCGACGACAGCAGCCTCGACGGCTACCGCCTGCTCAAGATCGACATCACCAAGCACACGCTGCAGTCGGTGGAGTCGTTCGGCCTCGGCAACAAGGAGGCCGTGCGCGCCAAGAACATGTGGACGCTCGGCCTGATGATGTGGATGTTCGGCCGCGAGCGCGAGAGCACCGCCGAGTGGTTGCGCGGCAAGTTCGCCAAGAACCCGGCCGTCGCCGACGCCAACATCGCCGCGCTCAACGCCGGCCACGTCTACGGCGAGACCGCCGAGATGCCGCAGGGCATCCACGCCTACGAGGTCCCCAAGGCCAAGCTGCAGGAGGGCCACTACCGCAACGTCACCGGCAACGAGGCGACCGCGTGGGGCCTGCTCGCCGGCGGCAAGCTGGCCGGCCTCGAGCTCATGCTCGGCAGCTACCCGATCACGCCGGCCTCGACGATCCTGCACTACCTGTCGAACCTGCGCGCCTACGGCATCACCACCTTCCAGGCCGAGGACGAGATCGCGGCGGTGTGCGCCGCGATCGGGGCCTCGTACGCCGGCGCGCTCGGCATCACCACCACCTCGGGTCCCGGCCTCGCGCTCAAGACCGAGGCGATCGGCCTCGCGGTCACGACCGAGCTCCCGCTCATCATCGTCGACGTCCAGCGCGGCGGCCCCTCGACCGGCCTGCCGACCAAGACCGAGCAGAGCGACCTCCTCTTCGCCATCTACGGCCGCAACGGCGACTGCCCGCTGGTCGTGCTGGCCGCCTCGACGCCCGGCGACTGCTTCACCATGGCGATCGAGGCCGTGCGCCTCGCCACCAAGTACATGACCCCGGTCATCCTCCTGACCGACGGCTTCCTCGCCAACAGCGCCGAGCCGTGGAAGATCCCGGACATCAGCAGCTTCGAGCCCTTCCCGGTCAAGCAGCGCACCGACCCGGTCGGCTTCCACCCGTTCCTGCGCGACCCGCAGACGCTCGCGCGCAACTGGGCCATCCCCGGCACCCCCGGCCTCGAGCACCGCATCGGCGGCCTCGAGAAGAGCTACGACTCCGGCAACATCTCCTACGACCCGGACAACCACCACAAGATGGTCAAGGTCCGCGCGGCCAAGGTCGCCGGCGTCGCCGAGGACGTCCCGCTGCAGGCGATCGACCAGGGCGAGGACAGCGGCGACCTGCTCGTGGTCGGCTGGGGCTCGACCTTCGGCGCCATCAGCTCGGCGGTGCTCGGCGCGCGCAAGGCCGGCCTCAAGGTCTCGCACGCGCACATCCGCTACATGCACCCGATGCCGAAGAACCTCGGCGAGGTGCTGCGGCGCTTCAAGCACGTCCTCGTGCCCGAGATGAACAACGGCATGCTGGTCAAGATCCTGCGCAGCGACTTCTTGATCGACGCGCGCGGCCTCAACAAGATCGCCGGTCAGCCCTTCAAGATCGCCGAGATCGAGGCCGAGATCCGCGGCCTCCTCGCCTCCTCCTGAAAGTTCCACGCCGATGACGCCCCTCGACCCTCCGAACCCGCCGCTGACCCGCAAGGACTTCACCTCCGACCAGGAGGTCCGCTGGTGCCCCGGTTGTGGTGACTACGCGATCCTCGCGGCGGTTCAGCGCATGCTCCCCGAGCTCGGGGTGCGGCGCGAGAACACCGTGTTCATCTCCGGCATCGGCTGCTCGAGCCGGTTTCCGTACTACATGAACACGTACGGCTTCCACACGATCCACGGCCGCGCGCCCGCGGTCGCCACCGGCCTCAAGCTCGCCAACCCGCAGCTCGACGTCTGGCTGATCACCGGCGACGGCGACGGCCTCAGCATCGGCGGCAACCACCTGATCCACGTCCTGCGGCGCAACCTCAACCTGCAGATCATCCTGTTCAACAACCGGATCTACGGGCTGACCAAGGGCCAGTACTCGCCGACCTCGCTGCTCGGCAAGCGCTCGCCGTCGTCGCCGATGGGCTCGGTCGACAACCCGATCGCCCCGGCCGCGTTCGCGCTCGGCTGTGGCGCGCGCTTCGTCGCCCGCGGCGTCGACACCGACGCCAAGAACCTCATCAACACCCTCAAGCGCGCCCACGAGTTCCAGGGCACCGGCTTCGTCGAGGTGTTCCAGAACTGCCCGGTCTTCAACGACGGCGCGTTCGACCACTTCACCGCCAAGGACGTCGCGGCGCAGCAGCAGCTGCACCTCGAGCACGGCAAGCCGATGCGCTTCGGCGACGGCAAGGGCCTGCGCCTGCGCCCCGGCAGCCTCGACATCGAGGTCGTCACCGTCGGCGAGAACGAGGTCACCGAGGCCGACCTGCTGGTGCACGACGAGACCAACCGGTCCCAGGCGTTCCTGCTCGCCAACCTCGACCCGCCGACCTTCCCGGTCGCCGTCGGCGTGCTGTTCTGCAGCGACGAGAACCTGGTCCCGTTCGAGGTCGGCACGCACGAGCAGAACAAGCAGGCGCGCGCCCGCGGGCTCGGCGATCTCAACGCCCTCATGCGCAAGGGTCACACGTGGAAGGTCGACGCCGACCACGGTGACGAGGCCGGCTGAGCGCGCTGGCTCGCGCACTCGACCGTCACGTGCGTGTCTGCACGACGCTCGCGGGCCTCGGCCGTTCGCGCGTCGCTGACGACCGCGCACGACCGTCTGCGACGGCATCGGCGTGAAACTACGCGCGCGGCGCGAGAGCGCGGCGCGCGTACTTTTTGCGAAGAATCAACCACGCGCCCCTGTCGTCGGACCCATTGATTCCACAGGATCGAGTCATGCAACGCCTCCCTCTGTCTTCCTCCTTCTTGGCTTCTGTCTTCTCCTTCGCCTCGGCCTTCGCGCTCGGCTGCGTGATCTCGGTCGGCCCGGGCGGAGATGACGCCGGCATCCACGACTGCGGCAGCCTGCTCGCCAACAACGACGCCAACTGCGTCTGCAACCCCGGCTACGAGCGCTGCAACCCGAGCACCGACGACACCGACTGCTGCGAGAAAGAGGGCAAGGGCGGCGAGTGCGAGCCCAACAGCACCCTCTCCGGCGGCGATTGTTACTGCGACGTCGGCTACACGTGGTGCAACCCGGACGACGACGCCGACCTGACCTGCTGCGTCGACGAGGGCCAGACCTCGCAGGGCACCGACGGCACCGAGACCGACGGCACCACCACCGAGCAGATCCCGACCACCAGCGAGGGCACCACCGGCATCGAGGAGTGCCTCGAGGCGGTCGAGCCGCCGGCCAGCTGCAACCCCGACACCGAGTCGTTCTTCTGCACCAACCCCGACTCCTGCGGCCCCTACGGCAGCAAGCAGTACTACTGCGAGGGCGGCGTGTGGGTCGAGGACAGCACGCTCGACGACACCTGCAAGCTCGACGGCTACGACTTCTCGTACGGCTGCGTCGACGACGGCGCCAACATCTACACCGAGTGCGGCAGCGGCTCGGGGGCGGCCTGCGCCGGCGGGGCGCCCAGCTGCCTCGACAGCAACACCTGGGCCGGCTGCAAGTGGGGCAAGACCACCGAGGCCGACTGCTTCACCCTCTGCACCGAGATCGGTGACGAGATGGGCGCGACCTACGACTTCGGCTCGTGCGAGGAGCAGGACGGCGTGGCCGTGTGCGCCTGCTGCGACGAGGGCGACGAGGGCTGCCCGGCCAACGAGCCCGACACCGACACCGACACCGACACCGACACCAGCAGCACCGGCGGCGACAGCACCAGCACCACCGAGTGAGCCGCCCGGGGACCTGTCGCTTCAGCCAGGTCCCATCGCACATGGCCATCAGGCCATGAATCTACGGACAGGTTCTTCGGGACCTGTCCGTTCGTTCATCCGCGCCAGCGGACCAGCCGCGCCTGCCCGCTGTGCTTCAGCACCCGCGCCAGCTTGAGCAGCTCGCCGGCCACCCACGCGTCCTCGGGCGCGGGCGCGAGGATCGCCTGGCCGGCCGCGTCCCACGTCAGCTCGGCGGCGACGGTCGTCCCGTCGGCCACGAACACGCGCGCTTGATAGCGCAGCGGCTCGCTGGCTTCGCGTTCGCACACGAAGCGCGCGCCGGCGGTGGGGTGCAGCTCCTGACTCGAGACCACGGCCACGCTCCTCAGAACCGCAGGCCCAGGCCCGTGGGCGCCTCGCCGCGCGTGGGCCCGATGTTGCCGAGCTCGGACGGCCCGTTCGCCTTGCTCTGGCTCACCAGCACCCCGGCCGTCACGCCGCCGGCGACCGCGAGCACGCCGACGACGATCACGCCCCAGAACCAGCCCTTCTTGTAGACCGGCTGCTTGCTCGGCGGCGGCGCGTCGCCCCCGCGCGGCGGCGCGGTCTCGACGGCCTCGGACGGCCCCTCCGGCGTCGCCGCGGCCGGCGTGCGCGCGGCGATCTCCGCCAGCTGCTCGTCGATCTTGGCGATCTGCGCCTCGGCGTCGTCGCGCTGCTCCTGATCCATCTTCGGATCGTCGGCCAGCGCCTTGAGGTAGTTCTGGAACAGCCGCCGAGCCTTGCGCAGGTTGCCGGCGTCGCTCGAGAGCCCGTACCACTGGGTGTAGGCCAGGCCGAGGTTGTAGAGCAGGTAGGGGTGGTTCGACAGCGCGTAGCTGCGCTCGAAGTGGACGATCGCCTGCTCGTAGTTGCCGAGCGCGTAGGCCTGCGTGCCGGCCTTGTACTCGACCGCAGGATCGTCCGACAGCGGCACCTTCGACGTCGCCTTGTCGCCCTCGCCTGCTGTCCCGGAGGACCTGTCCCCAGAGACAGCCGGCTCGTCGGCCACGCGCGCGCGCGCGCCGGCCGGAGTGAACACGATCGCCCCCGCCAGCGCGACGGCGAGCGAGGGACCCGAGGACCGCGCAAGCAGGTTCACGCCGCGAGCGTGCCATCGCCCGTCGGCAAATGCCACACCCCGCCCCGGACCGCCGGGCGCGCCTTGCGCTGATTGCGCCATCCGCATCACGACAACCTGGCCTTCGGGCCAGCTCAGACGTTGAAGCGGAAGTGCATCACGTCGCCGTCCTGGACCACGTACTCCTTGCCCTCGACGCGGAGCAGGCCCTTGGACTTGACGGCGGCTTCGGAGCCGAGCCGGACCAGATCCTCCCAGCCCTGGACCTCGGCGCGGATGAAGCCACGCTCGAAGTCGGTGTGGATCTTGCCGGCCGCCTGGGGGGCATGGGTGCCGCGGCGGATGGTCCAGGCGCGGACCTCCTGCTTGCCGGCGGTGAAGAAGGTGATGAGGTCGAGCAGCGCGTAGGCCTGGCGGATCAGGCGGTTCAGGCCCGGCTCGGTGACGCCGAGGCCGTCGAGGAACTCGCGCCGCTCGTCCGGCGACAGGCTGACGACCTCGGCCTCGATCGCCGCCGAGATCACCACGACCTCGGAGTTCTCGCGCGCCGCCAGCTCGACGACCTTGGCCACCAGCGGATCGGAGGTCCCGGCCGACAGCTGCGACTCGGCGACGTTGGCCGCGTAGAGCATCGGCTTGGCGGTCAGCAGCGTCAGCGACTTCATCACCTCGCGCGCCTCGTCGTCGAGCTCGATGGTCCGCGCCGGCTGGCCGCGGTTCATCGCCGCCAGCAGCTTCTCGCAGGTCGCGGCCGCCAGCTTCTCCGCCTTGTCGCCGCTCTTCGAGTTCTTGACCGCCTTCTGCAGCCGCGACTCGACCGACTGGATGTCGCGCAGCAGCAGTTCGGTGTTGATCACCTCGGCGTCGTCGACCGGGTCGACCTTGCCGTGGACGTGGACGATGCCGCCGTCGTCGAAGCAGCGGACCACGTGGACGATCGCGTCGACGTTGCGGATGTGGCTGAGGAAGGCGTTGCCCTTGCCCTCGCCCTGGCTGGCGCCCTTGACGAGGCCGGCGATGTCGACGAACTCGACCGCCGTCGGCACCTCTTTGTGCGGCTCGAACAGCTTGATCAGCGCGTCCATCCGCGGGTCCGGCACCGGGACCACGCCGATGTTGGGGTCGATCGTGCAGAACGGGTAGTTGGCCGCCTGAGCGCCGGCGTTCGACAGCGCATTGAACAGGGTGGACTTGCCGACGTTGGGCAGACCGACGATTCCGACAGCGAGCGACATGAGCCGCGGGGAGGTAGCACGATCCCCCGCGGTCCGCGAACCGGGTTTTCACACAAGCGCGCCGCTCGCGCGGGCGCGCCGGGGCGCGACCTCAGAACCGGTGTTCGACGATGAGCGGCAGGACTTCCATGCCGATCAGGAAGTTGGCGTTGGTCTCCGGCGGGCGGGCCAGCGGGCGATCGCGGGAGATGGTGAAGCCGAGGACGACGTTCACGTCGAGCCCCAGCGCCAGGTTGCGCAGCAGGAAGATCCGCAGGCCGCCGCCGCCGCGCACGCTCATCGACCAGGTGCGCTCGCGCGACTGCTGGCGCGACTCGGTGAGGTACGGGTACCACCACGCGCCGCCGTTCAGGCCCACGCGGGCGATCGGCACCAGGTACGGGTGCTCCTTGAGGAACCACTTGTGGGCGTAGCCGAGGCCGAGGTCGAAGCCCGCCACGGTGCCGCGGTTGCACGAGCCCAGCGACGCACCGAGGCCGCACTCCGGCAGGCGGAAGGTGTGCCAGTCGCCGCGGTCGAGCAGGCCGGCGATCTGCACGTAGACCCAGTGCGCCTTGTAGAGCTGGCGCTCGTACTGGAAGCCGATGCGGACCCGCGGCAGGTAGCCGGCGAAGCCGACCTGGACCGGCAACAGCGCGGTGATCGCGTTGCCGCCGATGATGTTCTCCGGCAGCTCGAAGCCCCGCTTCGGGCCGCTGGCCGAGCCGCTGGCGCCGCTGGAGTCGACCTTGCCGCCGACGGTGACCGGCGCGGCCTCGGCAGCCCGCGGCAGCAGCGCCAGGGCGCACAGCAGGGTCCACAGCACGAACAGCTTGCGATGGGTCATTGAAGAGGCTCCTGGCGCATCCGGCCCGCCGGGCCGGGAGGACGGGCGGGACCCGGAGAGAGATCCGGGTCCGGCGGCGTCACCGCCTGCGCGGGCGCGCCCGCAAGGGTAGCACCGCACCCGCGGGCGCCAGCAAATTCCCGGCGATGCCGGCAGTGCGGCCGACCGGACGCGGGCTGGCGCACAATTTCCCGCCCCCGGGTGCGCCTGCGCGTCGCAGCGCGTCGATCGCGGAAATAAGGCCGACCCGCCGGTGTTACGCTTGTCGTCCCATGCGTCGTGACGTCCGCGAACTGCTCGCGCTGATCGCCGCCGGCCTCGTCCTCGGTGCGCTGCACCTGGCTCTTCGGCCAGATCTGCCGTGGGTCCCGCCGCCCCGGGAAGAGGAGACCATGTGCGGCGAGGTCGAGCCCGACCTCGAAGCCTCCGCCGACGACGGGGCGCCCGCCTCGTTCGCCCCGGCGGCGCCGATGTCCAGCCCGGGCCCGGAGGATGTCCGATGAGCCAGGTTCAAGAGGACATGGCCGATCGGGCATCCCGGTGGCGACGCGGCGGCATCTGGGCGCTGCGCCTGGTCGTCGCCGGCGTGCTGCTCGCCGCCGCCGCGCCCAAGCTGGCCGACCCGGCCGGGTTCGCGGCCAAGCTGCCCAACTACCGCCTGTTCCCCGACCTCCTCGTCAACATCGTCGCCACCACTGCGCCGATGCTCGAGCTGTTGGCCGCGCTGGCGCTGCTGTCCGGGCGGCTGTACCGCGGCGGCGTGTGGCTGGCGGTCCTGCTGATGGCGACCTTCACGCTGCTGATCGGCTCGGCGCTGGCGCGGGGGATCGATCTCGACTGCGGCTGCTTCGGCAACGCCGTCCAGGCCGAGCCGGTGGGCGCGCTCGACCTCGTGCGCAACGTCGTGTTGCTCGGCCTCACCCTGGTCCTGGCGCTCGACCTCGGGCGTGAGCCGGCGCGGTGAGGAGCTTCACGCGTCCGGACGCCGGTCACCTTCCCTTCGTGACCGCGAGAGCCGCCGGGCCCGCGTGGTAGACACGCGTCGATGACCGGCGTCCCGTACATCCTCTCGATCGATCACCTGCTCACCGACGAGGAGCGCCTGACCTGGCAGGCCGCGCGGGACTTCGGCGCCCGACGGATCGCCCCGGTCATCGAGCAGCACTACGAGCGCGGCAGCTTCCCGCGCGAGCTCATCCCCGAGTTCGCGGCCATGGGCTTCCTCGGCGCCCCGCTGCACGGTTACGGCTGCGCCGGCATGAACCCGGTCGCCTACGGCCTGACGATGATCGAGCTCGAGCGGCAGGACAGCGGCATCCGCAGCTTCTGCTCGGTCCAGTCGGCGCTGGCGATGTGGCCGATCTTCGCCTACGGCGACGAGGCCCAGCGCGAGCGCTGGCTGCCCGGCATGGCCCGCGGCGAGATCATCGGCGCCTTCGGCCTGACCGAGCCGAACAGCGGCAGCGACCCCGGCTCGATGCGCACCCACGCCCGCCAGCACGAGGCCGGCGGCGACTACGTGCTGACCGGCCAGAAGATGTGGATCACCAACAGCCCGATCGCCGACGTGCTGGTGGTGTGGGCCAAGACGCTCGACTTCGGCAGTGACACCCCGGTCATCCGCGGCTTCCTCGTCGAGCGCGGCATGGCCGGGCTGCAGACCCCGGAGACCCACGGCAAGCTCAGCCTGCGCGCCTCGATCACCGGCGAGATCGTGCTCGACGAAGTGCGCGTGCCCGCGGCCAACCTGCTGCCCGGCGTGCGCGGCCTCAAGGGTCCGCTCGGCTGCCTCACCCAGGCCCGCTACGGCATCGGCTGGGGCGCCGTGGGCGCGGCCATGAGCGTGTACGAGCGAGCCCGCGACTACACCCTCGAGCGGACCCAATTCGGGCGCCCGATCGCCGGCTTCCAGCTCACCCAGCAGAAGCTCGTCGAGCTGCACAACGACATCGGCAAGGGCCTGCTGCTCGCCTTCCACTTCGGTCGGCTCAAGCAGGACGGCAAGCTGACCCCCGAGCAGGTCTCGTACCTCAAGCGCGACAACGTGCGCATGGCCCTGGAGTCCGCCCGCACCGCCCGCTCGATGCTCGGCGGCAACGGCATCATGGGCGAGTTTCACATCATGCGGCACCTGTGCAACCTCGAGACGGTCTTCACCTACGAGGGCACCCACGAGATCCACACTCTGGCGATCGGCCGCGCCCTGACCGGGCTGGCGGCCTTCAACGGCTGACGCGAACCAGCGACGTCGCCGTCACCCTCGGGGACGTCTCGCTATCGGCAGCGCTGCCCGACCGGCGCTGGCTCACCACGCCAGCGGGATGACGCCCTGGACCACCAGGCCGATCAGCACCAGGGACAGCGACAGAATCAGCACGAAGAACCCGGTCGATGGCGCGGCGCCCGGCGTCGCGGGCGAGGGCGCGTGGCAGGAGCAATAACCGGGGCCGTGGATCTGCATCGGGGCTGATTCGCAGCTTAGCACGCCGGGCTGGGCTGCGAACAAACCGGGCCTCTCGGGCCGCCGTGCGGGCACGTGCACATGGGGCGGGCCGCCTGCGCGGCGAGCGGACGTGCCGAGCGGCGCGTCCGAGGGCCCTCGCGTCGCGGGGGCTATCGTGGTGGACCGGGCGCCGCGCGGAAAGGGCCGCGACCCTCGCCAGTCCGGTCGACTTCCGCTAGGTTAGGCGGGCCATGGTCCACCCGGTCCAGAGTGTCATCGAGTCGCTGTACGCGGCCGGTCGCTGCCCCCGCCTTCACGTCGACGCGACCCATGCCTCGGTGACGGTGCCGGACTTCATCCGCCAGCAGTGGCGAGAGCGCCTCATCATCGACCTCGACGCCAGCTATCCGCTCGACCTGGTGTTCGGCGAGACCGGCCTCGCGGCCGACCTCTCGTTCGGCGGGCAAGTGACCCGCTGTTCGTTCCCCTGGGAGTCGATCTACATCGTCACCGACCGCTCGACCGGCCGCGGCATCGTCCTCGACCGCCACGTCCCCGAGTCGGTCAAGCGCCAGGCCGCCGGTCAGCAGCCGACCCCCGCCTTCGACAGCGCGATCACCAAGCTCGAGCTGCCCACCGAGCCCAAGCCGGAGCTGCGCCGCGTCGACACCGCGCCTGCCGAGGCCGAGTCCGATGCCGACTCCGATGCCGATGGCGAGTCCGAGACCGCGGCCGAGCCGGCCGTGGCCGAAGCCGCACCGCCCGCCGCCGCGGCCAGCCCGAGCGACGATCAGGCCAAGAAGCGGCGCGCGGCCTTCCGCGTCATCGACGGCGGCGGTTGATCGCCAGGCGTGGCACGCTCCTGCTCCTCCGCGCTCGCCTCGCGACCGTCGCCGCGATCGCACGACAGCCGGCCGGCCCGCGCACGGCGGGCTGACCCGGCGCTCACCCTTCGCCCCCACGGAGCCTGGCGATGAAGCTCGCGGCCACCTTCGTCATCCTCTTCCTCGCCCTGCTCGCGGCGCTGTGGATCGCCTTTGTCCGGGCCCCTGCGCCGCACGAGGTGTGCCAGCGCAAGGCCGACATCCTGCGCGCCGAGGCCGGCGGCGAGCACGGCGAGGCCGTCGACAACTTGCTCGACCAGTACCGCCTCGGCTGTCGCAAGCAGGCCGAGGCGCTGCTCCAGCTGCGCGGCAAGCTCGTCTACGCGCGGCACGCCAAGTGTGTGATGGCGGCGCGTACGTTGGCTGACGCCGAGCGGTGCGGCTGAGCCCTCGACCCGCCGGGCCGGACCTCTATACTCCGGCCTCGCCATGACCACGCAGTTCATCCCGAGCGCCGGCTTGCTGTCCACGCGCAAGGCCGCCGCCCCGGCCGCCCTCGACGACGAGACCAGCACCTACAAGCTCCACCGCCGCTTCGACCGCATGGGTCGGTTGGTCGGCGATCCCGGCATGCAGCGGCTGTTCGCCAGTCACGTGGTCGTCGTCGGCCTCGGCGGCGTCGGCAGCTGGGCCGCCGAGTCGCTGGCCCGCAGCGGCGTCGGCAAGCTCACGATCGTCGACTTCGACCTGATCTGCGTCACCAACGCCAACCGCCAGCTGCACGCCGTGCGCGGCACCACCGGCAAGCCCAAGGCCGTCGTCATGGCTGAGCGCCTGCGGCTCATCAACCCTCGCTGCGAGGTCGAGCCGCGCCAGGAGTTCTACAACGCCGAGGCCAGCGACGCCTTGTTGGCCGGCGCGCCCGACCTGGTGGTCGACGCGATCGACAACCTGGCCGCCAAGACCCACCTGATCGCCACCTGTCGCAAGCGGCAGATCCCGCTGGTGGTCTCGGGCGGCGCCTCGGGCCGCATGGACCCGACCCAGATCCGGATCGCCGACCTCAACGCCGTCGAGAACGACCCCTTCCTGGCGGCCACCCGCAAGCTGCTGCGCAAGCACCACGAGTTCCCCCACCGCGACAAGGAGTCGTGGGGGATCCCCGCCGTCTACTCGCCCGAGCCCGCGCGCGACCCGCTCGACCTCGACTACGACGGCGGCGAGGGCTTCCGCTGCGTGTGCCCGCAGGGCGAGAACGACCTCCACGGCTGCATGCACCGCAACGTCATCTACGGCACCGCCAGCTTCGTCACCGGCGCCTTCGGCCTCGCCTGCGCCAGCGCGGCCGTCCGCACCCTGCTCGGCCAGCCGGTCTGAAGCTGCCTGAAGGGGCATGTCCTGCGGGGCATGCCCTCATGGGCATGTCCAAACGAGCATGTCGCATCGGACATGCTCCATCGAACATGTGACGATCTCTAGCTGCCCCAGCGGACGAACTGGGCCACCAGCTCGGCCAGGTCCGCCACCGAGGTCGGCGCCGGGTCACGCAGCGGCAGCAGCCACAGCGGCAAGCGCGGATAGGCGGCGGTCAGCGCTTGCCCGGCCGCCACCGACTGCTCGCCTTGCACGCGCAGCCCCGCGTACACCCCGAGCACCCGCTGCAACGTGTCCTCGAGGACAGCCGGCTCCACCTGCTCGGCCAGCGTCGCCTGCACCGCCTCGGTCGGCGGCGGCGGCGGGAACGGCGGCAGCACCCGATTGAGGACCACGCTGTCGACCCGCAGCCCGCGCTCGTGCAGCACGCGGAGGAAATCGAGCCCCTCGCGCACGCTCAGCGGCGACGCGGAAGTCGCCAGCACCACCCCGGTGTCGGGCGACGTGAGCAGCGTCGAGAAGTCGCCGGCGCGCTGCTGGAAGGCGGAGAGCACCCCGGAGAAGTCGCGGAGGAACGCCCCCAGCTCGGCCAGGAATTCGCCGCCCCCGATCGCCCCGAGGGCCTTCAGCACCACCCCGTTGCCGACCCCCAGCAGGCGCGCGCCGAGCTTGCCGCCGCCGGTGAGGATCCGCGTCGCCGGGTTGGTCACGACCTCGTGGATCCGCTCGGGCGCGCTGAGGAAATCGATCGCGTTGGCCGTCGGCGGCGTGTCGAGCACGATCAGGTCGTAGCGGCGCTCCGCGTGCAGGATCTGCAGCTGGGCCATCGCCGCGTACTCGAGCGCCCCGCCGAGGTTCTCCGCGATCGCCCGGTAGATCGGGTTCTGCGTGATCTGGCGGGCCGCCGCCGGCGTCTCCGCGTAGGCGCGGACGATGCGGTCGAACACCACGTCGGGCGCCAGCAGCAGCGCGTGCAGGCTGCCCTTGCCCTCGAGCGGCAGCGGCACCGGCAGCTCCTCGCCGGCGCGGGCCCGGTCCTGGCCGAGCGCCTGGGCCAGGCGGCGCGACGGATCGATCGTCACCACCAGCACGCGCTTGCCCTGGCGGGCCGCCCCCAGCGCCAGCGCCGCCGCGCAGGTCGTCTTGCCGACCCCGCCCGGGCCGACGCACAGCAGCACCCGGCGCGACGGCCCCGCGGACAGCGGGTCCCCTCCTGGTCGGGGTGAGGTCATCGCCGGTCCCCCGCCCCGCCGCGGGCCGTGGACGCGCCCGAAAGAAATGCCGTAGTCTCGCCGCCCGTGAGCGCGAGCAGAGAATTTGTCGTGCGCATCGGCGAGCGCGAGCTCGTCGCGCGAGTGACCGCCTCCGACCCGCCCGTCGTCGTCGTCGACGGCGTCGCCCACGAGGTCACGCCGGTCGCCGGCGGGCGCAGCCACGTGCGCGTGCAGGGCGAGGCGGCCCAGCGGATCGTCAGCCTCGACGGCGCGGCCTCGCCGACGGCCGCCGCGATCGGCGGCGTCGCCTTCGCCCTCGACGTCCGCACAGCCCAGGCGGCCGCCCGCGACGCCGCCCTCGCGGCCACCGGCAGCGCCAGCGCCGGCGGCGGCCTCGTCAAGGCGCCCATGCCCGGTCGCGTCGTCCGCGTGCTCGTCAGCGCCGGCCAGACCGTCGAGCGCGGCACCCCGCTCGTCATCGTCGAGGCCATGAAGATGGAGAACGAGCTGCTGGCCACCGTCGCCGGCGTCATCAAGGCCGTGCACGTCGGCGAGGGCGTCGCCGTCGACGCCGGCCAGGCCCTGGTCGAGCTCGACCCGTCCTGAAGGTCATGTCCTGAGGGACCTGTCCGATTGACCATCTGATTCACGCCGCCCTCCGCGGCTCGAGCGTCGCCAGCACGTCTTCGACGTCGGCCAGCCCCGCGAAGCCCTGGAAGCGCCACGGCAGCGGCACCACCGGCGGCACCCGGCGGCCCGCCTCTTGCTCGCCGGCCAGCCACGTCTCGACGTGACCGCGCTGGCGCGCCGCCTGTTGCGCCACCACATTGGTCGCGGCCAGCATGCGCGCCACCTGGCCGTCGGGGTCGAGCGCGGGCGGACCGGCCTGGAACGCCGGCAGCTCGGGCCACGTGCCGTTGACGAAGATCCCGCCGATGTGCACCCGCGACTCGCTGCGCAGCGACGCCGCCATCTCGCCCAGCTCGGTCAGCGGCCAGCGGTCGGGCAGGCCGACCAGCACCGCCTGCGTCACCATCGGATCCTCGAGGCTCGCTTGCATCGCCTGGGCCTCACGCGGCAGCGGTCCGACCCGCACCGCCTTCAGGATCGCTTGCGGGATCCCCAGCGTGTAGCGGAGGTGGCCCGTCGCTGGCCCGTCGAACACCACCACGTCGAAGCTGCGCGCCCGGACCGCCTCGTGCCAGATCTTGCCGAGCACCGCGAAATCGTCGAGCCCGGGCACCGCGCGGACCAGGCGGCGGATCGGCGCGCTGTCGAAGACCGCGCCGGCGATCCGCTCGCTGCGCAGCACCATCGTCCCGTACTCGCGCACGCACACCGTCGGCACCACGCGCTGGACGAACAGGCCCGGGCCTGCGACCGACGGCGTCTCGCTCAGCGTGCGGTGGCCGAGCATCCACGCCAGGCGGTCGTCGAGGCCGACTGTCGCCACCAGCACCCGCCGGCCGCGCCGGGCCAGGGACAGGCCGAGGAGCGCGGCGACCGTCGTTCTGCCGACGCCGCCTTTGCCGCTGACGACCAGCAGCTGACGCTGGGCGAGGGCATCGAGGACGGCTCCGAACCCGGAGGCGGGGGCGCTGGAGACAGCCATGGAATGGGGCGAACCTTGGCACAGACCCGGGCCGCTCGCTACCACAAGGCGCCAAACCCTCACGTGTGGCCGCCCTCCCCGGGAGGTCTCCGGCTGCGCCCTTGACCTCCCCGCCGCCGGCGACCATTCTCCGCCCACGATCGGCCGGGAGATTACGGACGTGGCAGTCGAGATCAAGAGCAAGCGCGACATCGAGAAGATGCGGGCCACGTGCCGGCTGGCGGCCTCCGTGCTCGACCACATCGCCCCGCACGTCGTCCCCGGCGTCACCACCGGCCAGCTCGACAAGATCTGCCACGAGTACATCGTCGGCCACGGCGCCTACCCCTCGCCGCTCAACTACAAGGGCTTCCCGCGCTCGATCTGCACCTCGGTCAACGAGGTCATCTGCCACGGCATCCCTGGCGACCAGGTCCTCGCCGCCGGCGACATCGTCAACATCGACATCACCACCACCCTCGACGGCTACTTCGGCGACTGCTCCGACATGTTCGTCGTCGGCGGCAGCACCACCCCCGAGGCGCAGCAGCTGATCGACGTCACCCGCGAGTCGCTGTGGCTCGGCATCGCCGAGGTCAGCCCGACCAAGCGGATCGGCGACATCGGCGCGGCGATCTACGAGTTCGCCCACGGCCGCCACGGCTACGGCGTCGTCGAGGCCTTCTGCGGCCACGGCATCGGCCGCGAGTTCCACATGGCGCCGCAGGTCTCGCACGTCGGCAAGCGCGGCAACGGCCTGCGCATGAAGCCGGGCATGACCTTCACCATCGAGCCGATGATCAACATCGGCACCCCCCACTGCGACATCCTGGCTGACGGCTGGACCGCCGTCACCAAGGACCTCAAGTGGAGCGCCCAGGTCGAGCACACGATCCTCGTCACCGACCACGGCTACGAGGTCCTCACCCTGCGCGACGCCTCCTGGCGGCCCTCCTGGGCCCGCGCCAGCTGAGCGCCCGCCGGACCTGCCCTCGGGCCAGGCTCCCGCGCGAGCCTGCTGAGGTCTCTTTGGACATCAACCTTGGGTCAGGCTCTCCGCGCGAGCCTGGCAGCATGTCTCTTCAGACATGACCTTCGGGACATTCCCGTACGCGCATGTCCCGAAGGTCATGTCCTTCAGGACATGACCTCCGCACGCCTCACCGGCTCGTACGCGGCCGGGCCAGCGCCCCGTGCAGCAGCAGGTCGACCAGCTGTTGCAGCCAGGCCTCGTCGAGCGGCTCGCGCTCGAAGAACAGCCGCCGGTTGAGCGCCGCGCCGAGCACGTCGAACAGCAGCTTCGGGTCGACCCCGGGCGCCAGCTCGCCGCGCCTGTCGGCCGCCTCGAGGATCGCCCGCGGCACCGCCTCGAAGCTCGTGCGCAGCGAGCGGACGATCGCCACCAGCTCCGGGTCGCCGCCCTCGACCACGAACAGGCGGTACAGCCCCTGGTACTCCGCCTGCGCCCCGAGCGACGCGATCCGGCGCGCGATCGCCAGCAGGTCCTCGCGCAGCGAGCCGGCGTCGGCGACCGTCAACGCCGCGCCCGCGATCGACAGCAGCGCGTCGCGGACCAGCTCCTGCTTGGTCGGCCAGCGCCGGTACACGGTCGTCTTGTTGACCCCCGCCAGCGCCGCCACGTCCTCGATCCTCAGCCCGTGGTAGCCGGCCCGCGCGGCCTCGCGCAGCGTCGCCGCGAGCACCCCGCGCACGACCGCCTCGCCGCGCACCAGCGGCTCCGATTTGCCCTTCCGCCTCGCCTGGACCACGCGCCCGCCCAGCCTATCACCGCGCTCGTCCGCTCATCGCAACAATTTGTTGCCATCCCCTCGCGGCGTGTCACCCTACGATCGCAACAAATCGTTGCGGTACCGCCATGACCGACACCCACGACCTTTTCAGCCCCGCCATGCTCGCCGACCCGTACCCCGTCTACGCCCGCCTGCGCGAGCAGGCCCCGGTGCTGCACGTGCCGCAGATCGGCATGTGGCTGGTGACGCGCTACGACCACGTCCAGCACATCCTCAAGTCCCCCGACCTCTTCTCTTCCTCGCGCACGCCGGCGCTCGAGCAGCTGCGGGACCCCCGGCTCACCGAGGGCGTGGAGATGCTGGCCAGCAGCTCGCTCGTCGCCCTCGACCCGCCCGATCACACCCGGCTGCGGCGGCTCGTCAACGTCGCCTTCACCCCGCGGGCGGTCCAAAGCCTCGAGACGAGGATCCGCCAGCTCGCGCGCGAGCTCGTCGACGAGCTCGCGCGCAAGGACAGCTTCGACCTCATGGAGGACCTCGCCGTCCCGCTGCCGGTGATCGTGATCAGCGAGCTGCTCGGCGTCGACCCGGCGCGGCGCGTCGAGTTCAAGCGCTGGTCGGACGACCTGCTCCTCGGCTCGCGGCTCGACGGGCACCTCGACACCGCGGAGATCGATCGCGTCGTCGCCAGTCGCCGCGAGTTCATCGCGTTCTTCCACGCGATGATCGAGCACCGCCGCCGCGCGCCCGGTGACGACCTGCTGAGCGACCTGGTGCGCGCCGAGGCCGAGCGCGACGCGCTGACCGCCGAGGAGGTGCTGACGATGGCGCTGCTGCTGATGGTCGCCGGCAACGAGACCACCACCAACCTGATCGGCAACGGCGTCGTCGCCCTGCTCGAGCACCCGGACGTGCTCCCGCGCCTGCGCGCCGAGCCGGCGCGGATCCCCGCCTTCCTCGAGGAGGTCCTGCGCTGGCGCTCACCGGTCGTCATGCTGGTGCGCACGACCCGGCGCCCCGTCACCCTCGGCGACGTCGAGGTGCCGAAGGACGCCGTGCTCGGCGTCCTCGTCGACGCGGCCAACCATGACCCGGCGCAGTTCCCCGAGCCGGCGCGCTTCGACATCGAGCGTCAGCCGGCCCACCTCTCGTTCGGCCACGGCATCCACTTCTGCGTCGGCGCCCCGCTGTCGCGCCTCGAAGGGCGGGTCGTCTTCGAGGAGCTGCTCGCGCGCGTGCCCGCCTTCACGCGCGAGCCCGGGCCGCTCGAGTGGGCGCCGAGCTTCGGCCTGCGCGGCCTGAAGCGCCTCGTGCTGCGCCGCGGCGAGCCGCTCAGCGCTGCAGCGTCACGCGGAAGTACGGCATGATCGCCTTCCAGTCCTGCTGGATGGCGCGGGTGTCGCCGTACGGGTACTCCGTGCGGGCGATGTAGAGCACGTCGCCGTACGGGAACATGAACTGCTGGATCTCGCGGGTCGCGTTGCCCGACTCGTCGGTCACCTGCAGCTTGGCGTAGATGCCGGTCTTGTCGAAGTAACCGTCGTTGAACGACAGGTCCTCGATGCTGAGGCCGGCCTCCTGGTACTGGTTGCGGTAGTAGGCCACCGCGCGCTCGTCGACCGGGCGCTCTTTCGGCGCCAGGTAGAACGTCAGCGCGATCGCCTCGCTGTCCGACGAAGCGCTGGCGCCGAGGTCCTCGTCGGAGCTCGACACGGCGCCGCCGGACGAGCAGGACGCCACCGTCACCCACCCCGGGTTGCTCTCGAGCTCACCCTTCGAGTGGCCGGTCTCCTCGCAGTTCTTGAACACGTACAGCGTGTCGGGGATCTCGAACTCGAGCCCGATCTGCGGGATCTTGATGGTGTTGCCCTCTTTCTTCCCGCTGGTCGGATTGTCGATCCACTGCCGGGCCGCGGACTGCTTCCCCTTGCGCCGGGAGCTGCTGCCGCCGCAACCGGCCGCCGTGAGCGAACCGGCCGCCACAGCCAGCGCGAGAGCAAAGGACACGTTCTTGGGGAAGCTGCGAGAGAGAGACATCATGGCTGCTGAAAACCGCTCGCGCGCACAGTACCCAAGTGCGTCCCGGGCGGCAAGCGCTCGCCCGCTCGCTGCCCGCGCCGCCTCGGGCGCTCGCCTCTCGCCGGTGTCACCGGCTCGTCACGCAGGTCCTCCGCCTGCGAGCGTCCGCATGCGTGCGCGGGCCCAGGGGCGCGTGCACGCTCACCGGGCCAGCAGCGACGCCCGGTACGACTCCGGGGGCGAGAAGCCCAGCAGCTCCAGGCACGTCGAAGCCACGTTCGAGAGCCCGGCCGACGGCGGCGGCGCCAGCTCGGGCCCCCCGCCGTGCATGCGCGAGTCGGCGATGACCAGCGGCACCCGGTTGAGCGAGTGGCTGGTGCGGACCTGGTAGGCCCCGTCGGTCCGCAGGTCGAACATCTGGTCGGCGTTGCCGTGGTCGGCGGTCACCACCGTGATGCCCTTGCGGACGCGCACCGCTTCGATGAGGCGGCCGAGGCACAGGTCGACCGACTCGACCGCGAGGATCGTCGCCGCGAGGTCGCCGGTGTGGCCGATCATGTCGCAGTTGGCGTAGTTGACCCGCACGAACCCCGGCTTGTACGCGTCGAGCTCGGCGATCAGGCGGTCGGTGATCTCGGCCGCGCGCATCCACGGCCGGTGCTCGAGCGGCGGCCCGTCCGACGGCACCTCGATGTACCGCTCGCGCTGCGGGTCGAACGGCTCCGAGCGGTTGCCGTTCCAGAAGTAGGTCACGTGGCCGAACTTGTGAGTCTCGCTGATCGCCAGCTGCGTCACCCCGGCGCCGGCCAGCAGCTCGCCCATCGTCCCGCTGATCGCCGGCGGCGCGACCAGGAAGCGCGACGGCAGCCGCAGATCGCCGTCGTACTGCGTCATCCCGGCGAACTCGACCCGCAGCTTGGGCCCGCGGGCGAACTTGTCGAAGTACTCCTCCTCGAACGCGCGCGTCAGCTCGAGCGCCCGGTCGCCGCGGAAGTTGAACAGGATCACCGCCGCCCCGTCGCGGATCGGCCCCACCGGTCCGACCTCGTCGGCGATCACGAACGCCGGCAGGTTCTGGTCGTCGAGACCTGTCTCTTTGTACAGGATCTCGACCGCCTCGCGCGCCGACCCGAACCGGCGCCCCAGCCCGCGCACGTGGGCGTCCCAGCCGCGCTCGACGATCCGCCAGTCGGCCTCGTAGCGATCCATCGTCACCACCATGCGGCCGCCGCCGCTGGCGATCCGGTAGTCGCGGCCGTCCTGCGACAGCCGGACCAGCACCGCCTCGAGCTTGTCGATGAACGGCAGCGCCGAGCGGGCCGGCACGTCGCGGCCGTCGAGCAGCGCGTGCACGCGGACCTTCGCCACCCCCTCGATCGCCGCCCGCTCGAGCATCGCGATCAGGTGGCCGATGTGGCTGTGGACGTTGCCGTCGGACAGCAGGCCGATGAAGTGCAGCGGCTCGCCCGAGGCCTTGACCGTGTCGACGCAGCGCCGCCACTCCGCCCCGTAGATCGCGCCGGACCGGATCGCCTCGGTCACCAGCTTGGCCCCCTGATCGAGGATCCTGCCGGCACCGAGCGCGTTGTGGCCGACCTCGCTGTTGCCCATGTCGGCGTCGCTCGGCATGCCCACGGCTGTCCCATGGGCCAGGAGGCTCGTGAACGACGGCAGCCCGCGCAGGCGGTCCAGCGTCGGCGTCCGCGCCTGAGCCACCGCGTCGCCGAAGTCGCCGCGACCGATCCCCACCCCGTCGAGCACCACGCACACCACCGGCCCCTCGGGCGCTCGGCGGGTCGGGTGCGGCAAGAGCCTCATAGACATGTCCCTATCCTCCCTGTCCTCAAAACCATGCCTGGTAGGCCAGCGTCACGTTGAGGAGCATGTCGAACACCACGCTGTCCGGCGGCGTGCCGACCGGCGCGGCCGGGTCGACCACCACCCGCGTGCGTGAGAACGCCTTCTGGAAATCGACCCCGAGCGCGAGCCCGTGGTTGTTGCGGATCGGCACGCCGATGCTGGCCCCGACGCGGATCAGCGGGTCGTAGGCGACGGTCTGCTCGTCCTCCCACGGGTTGGCCGACCGCATGCGCCGCCAGTTGGAGATCATCAGCCCCGCGCCGGCCCCGAACTCGATCACCAGCACCCGCGCCGGGATCTGAAAGGATGGCCCGAGCGTCAGGTCGGTGTGAGACAGCGACGAGACCCGCGTCACCTGCTGACCGATCGGCGCGCCCGTGTTCGGATCGATCGGCGTGGTCGGATCGGCCGGCACGGTGAAGCGGTTGCGATCGGGGAAGCGGGTGTGCCCGCCCTGGAACTCGAAGCCGAACCGCATCGGCCCGAGGCGCAGCGCGTGGTAGCGCAGGGCGATGCCGAAGCCGAACCCGAGCGGCGGCCGGCGATCGAACAAGACGTCGCCGGCGCCGATCAGGATGCCCATGCGGCCGATGATCGACACCCCGAACACCCGCTTCTTCTCGGCGATGTCGAGCACCGTGTTGCCGCGCGGCGCGGGCAGACCCGAGGCGCCGTAGGCGAGACACGTGGCCAGGAGCGCCGCCAGAGGAAGCATGCGAGGGGCACCATAGCAAAACTTTTTCGCGCATAATCCCCCGCGCATGACCACTCGCGTCGCACTCCGGCGAGACGCCGGCCGGATCGGCCCCGAGACCGGGCCGTGGATCCGTCAGCGCCAGGTCGCCAAGATCTGGGGACCCCCGGACCCCGCGAGCCTCGCGCAGCTCGTCGACCACCGCGACGTCGTCCTCGGCTGGGGCCTGCTCGCCGTCGACGCCGACATCCCGCTGCGCGTCGTCAGCTGGGGCACCGCGCCGCCCGACGCGGGCTGGTTCGAGCGCAGGCTCGCGGCCGCCCTCGCCGCCCGCGCCGAGCTCGGCCTCGCCGCCGATCCCGGCACCACCGCCTATCGCGAGGTCAACAGCGAGGGCGACGGCCTGCCTGGCCTCGTCGTCGACCGCTACGGCGACGACCGCGTGGTCCAGCTCGGCACCACCGCGGTCGCCGCTCGCCGCGCCGCGATCCTCGAGTTCCTGCGCCCGCGCACCCCCGGCCGCCTGTTCGTGATCGCCGACGAGGCCGCGACCGACGAGCCCGAGGCCGCGCTCGAGTTCCAGGAACATGGCCTTTGGTTCAGCTGCCCGGCCCCGCCGGCGCAGAAGACCGGGGCCTACCTCGATCAGCGCGACAACCGCCGCCTGGCCGCTCAGCTCGCCGTGCGCGCCGCCGGCCCCATGCTCGACCTCGGCTGTCACGTCGGCGGCTTCGTCGTGCACGCGGCCGCCGCCGGGATCGCCGCCGTCGGCCTCGACCAGAGCGCGCGCGCCCTCGATTTCGCCCGCCGCAACGCCGCCCGCAACGACCTGGCCGATCGGACAGCCTTCGTCCAGGCCGACATGTTCGGCGCCCTCGATCACCCCGACCTGGCCGGGCCGTTCGGCGTGATCGTGTTCGACCCGCCGCGGATCGCCACCGGCTCGCAGGGGCGCGAGCGCGCCGTAGGAGCCATGGCCCGCAGCCTCGGCCGCCTGCTCCCGCGCCTGCAGCCCGGCGGGTTCCTGCTGGCCTGCAGCTGCTCGCACCACGTCGGCCGCGCCGACCTCGACGCCGCGCTCCTGGCCGCCGGCGCCCGCGACCTGGCCCGCGTGCACGCCGTCGGCCCCGGCCCCGACCACCCCGTCTGGCCCGGCCACGCCGAGGGCGAGTACCTGCGCGTCAACGTCTACCAGCGCCGCGCCGTCTGACCCTGCGGACATGCCCGCCCAGACATGTTTCTAAAAGCATGCCCGATCGGACATGTCCTTCAGTGCATGTTTCGAACCAGCGGTCGCTGTTGAGTATGCCCGATCGGGCATGTCCTTCAGTTCATGTCCATGCGGACATGCCCGGCCGTGCCCACCTATTCGGCCGCTCGGCGCTCGCCCCGATCCGGCGGTCGCTATTCACCCCGCCGCGCGACGCATCGTCGTCGACCGCCGTCCATCGCTGAACTGTCGCCGTGTGGCGCGAGCGCTCGGCCAGCGCCACGATCGACATGCTCCTCAAGACATGCCCGCGAGGCCATGTCCCAGGGACCAACCCGCTCACAGCCCTTCGACGGGCGCCAGCGTGACCGAGCGCAGCGGCTCGCCGGCGCGCTGGACCTGCAGCTCGATCGGCCCGTCGACACCGATCAGCTGCGTCAGATACGCCACCTCGGACACCCGGCTGACCGCACGGCCCGCGACCGAGAGGATGAAGTCGTCGACCTGCAGCCCGGCCTTGGCGCCCGGGCCGGCCGCCTCGACGCGCGTCACCTTGACCGTCGCCATGCGCCCGGGGAACTCGTCGTCGTCGACCGCGCGGATGCCGAGGCGGACCCGGCGGAAGCGGCCGTGCGTCAGCACCTCTTCGAGGTAGCGGCGGACCATCGGCGCCGGCACGGCGAAGCCGATCCCCGTGCCCTCGCCGCGGACCGCGGTGGCGATCCCCAGCACCTCGCCGCGCAGGTCGACGATCGGCCCGCCCGAGCTGCCGGTGTTGATCGACGCGTCGGTCTGCACGAAGCTGAAGAACCCGTCCTGCGGCAGATCTTCCGGCTTGCCGACGTCGCTCCAGTCGCGCCCGAGGCCCGACACCACGCCGACCGTCACCGTGTCACCGAGGCCGAACGGGTGGCCGACGGCCAGCACCCACTCGCCCGGGCGCACCGGTCGCTCGCGGAACACCACCGGCGCCTGATCGACGCGAGGCGGCTCGGGGGCGATCACCGCCAGGTCGAGCAGCGGTTCGCGGTGGATCACTTGCGCCCGCACCCGCTCCTGATTGGCGTACTCGACGTCGATCGCGCTGGCGGTGAGCGGCACCACGTGGGCGTTCGTCACCACCAGCCCGTCGGCGCGCACGACCGTGCCGCTGCCGACCCCTCGCTTGGATCGGCCGGTCGCCTGCGGCAGCGTGCAGATCACGCTGACCACCGACGGGGCGATCTGCTCGGTCACCGCCGCGAAGTCGGGCAGCGCCGCGGGCGGCCGCGGCGGTCGCACTTGTGGCGGGCCCGGCGTGGGCTCGGCTCGCGGGCTGTCCGCAGGGACAGGTGAGGGCGCGTGCTCGTCGTCGAGCGGTCGGCACGCGACGAGCGCGACCAACCCGACGACCACCGACGCCCGCACGCGCGCTCAGCCCTCGTCGTTGGCGTCGCCAGCGTCGACCACGTCGCTCGCCGGAGCCTCGGGCTCGCTGGGCTCGCTCGCGGGCTCGGCAGCGGCAGGCTCGGGCTCGGCAGCGACGGGCTCGGGCTCGGCAGCGACGGGCTCGGGCTCGGCAGCGACGGGCGCGGGCTCGGCAGCGACGGGCTCGGCAGCGACAGGCGCGGGCTCGGCAGCGACAGGCGCGGCAGCAGCCGGCGCGGGCGCGGCAGCGGCGGCAGCGGCGGGCGCGGCGGCGACGTCATCGGCCTCGTCGGCCTCGTCAGCCTCACCGGCCTCGTCGCCGTCGTCCTCGTCCTCATCGTCGTAGTCGTCGTCCTCGTCGTCCTCGTCGAACGGCGCGCTGACCAGCGGACGCGTGGGAGAAATCACGGGGAACCGCGGCGCAGCGGCGCGCCGCGCCTCACGCTCCTCGTCCTCGAAGCTCACCGTGGCGACGTTGTCGGCCGCGTCGGGGAGCGTCTTGAGCCACTCCTCGTAGCGTTCCTTGGTGATGAGCCCACCGCGGATGTTGCGGCGGACGGTGCGGAGGTCGAAGAGCCGTTCGAGCTGGCGCGGGGCAACCATGCGGCGGACCTTTTAGAACACCGGCCGCCGTCCGTCAAACCCGCGCGTGTGCGCTGGTGCGCGGCCGCCGGCCCGTTCGCCGCCGGCGGCCGGAAATCGCCGCGAAACCCGGCCCGTGCGTGACACCGATCTCCCGCCCGGCGGGTCCGGACCGGGAGCGAGCGTCCCGCTGCGGCATCCGCGAGTCGGCGCTCGGCACCCGAAAACTCCGCGCCCGCGCGCCGGCCTGCGGACCCGCAGACCGGGAAATAACCGGCCACTTTGCCTGGTAGGCGGCCGGGCGTATAGATCCGGCGCACCACGGGTCGCGCCGCCCGCCGCGGCCCCCCTCGCCTCCAGCCACAGCAAGCGACAGCCATGACCGTAGGAGCCTACGACATCCGCGTGATCAACGACCTCGTCGAGCGCGAGAGCGCCTTCGTCGAGCGCCTCATGACCGAGGTCCACAAGGTCATCGTCGGCCAGGACGAGATGATCGAGCGCGTCTTCATGGGCCTCTTGTGCCACGGCCACGTCCTCCTCGAGGGCGCCCCCGGCCTGGCCAAGACGCTCACCGTCAGCACCCTCGCCCGCTGCCTCCACATGGAGTTCAAGCGGGTCCAGTTCACGCCCGACCTGCTGCCGTCCGACGTCCTCGGCACCGTCATCTACAACCATCAGACCGGCAACTTCACCAACCGCAAGGGCCCGGTCTTCACCAACCTGCTGCTCGCCGACGAGATCAACCGGGCCCCGGCCAAGGTCCAGAGCGCGCTGCTCGAGGCGATGGCCGAGCGCCAGGTGACGATCGGCGACACCAGCTACCCGCTGCCGAAGCCGTTCCTGGTGCTGGCGACCCAAAACCCGATCGAGCAGGAGGGCACCTACACCCTGCCCGAGGCCCAGCTCGACCGCTTCATGTTCAAGATCAAGGTCGGCTACCCGACCGCCGAGCAGGAGCTGCAGATCATGCAGCGCATCGGCGGCGCCGCCAGCACCGCCAAGGTCGAGATCCAGCCGGTGATCAGCCCCGACGACATCGCCCAGGTCCAGCAGACCATGGACCGCATGATCGTCGAGCAGCCGGTCCAGAAGTACATCGTCGACGTCGTCGCCGCGACCCGCACGCCCGGCGCCGTCGGCCTCGAGAAGCTGGCCCCGTTCATCGACTTCGGCGCCTCGCCGCGCGCCACGATCGCCCTGTTCCAGGCCGCGCGCGCCCACGCCTTCATGCGCCACCGCGGCTACGTCAGCCCCGAGGACATCAAGGCCGTCGCGCCCGACATCCTGCGCCACCGCATCATCCTCTCTTACGAGGCCGAGGCCGAGGGCAAGACCGTCGAGGAGGTCGTGCGCGCGATCCTCGAGCACGTGCAGGTCCCGTAGCCGCCGCCATGGCCCGCCCGTCCGCCGATAAGTCGCCGCCGAGCCGGAGCGACGCCGAGGCCGCGAAGGAGCGCACCACCCAGCTCCTGCGCGAGATCCGTCGCATCGAGATCCAGACCTCGCGGCTCGTCAACCAGCACCTCGCCGGCTCGTACCAGTCGGTGTTCAAGGGCCAGGGCGTCGCCTTCTCCGAGGTCCGCGCCTACACCCCCGGCGACGACGTGCGCGCGATCGACTGGAACGTCACCGCGCGCACCGGCGAGCCCCACGTCAAGCTGTTCACCGAGGAGCGCGAGCTCACCGTCATGCTCGTCGTCGACATGTCGGGCAGCCTCGACCTCGGCTCGCGCGACTACGACAAGCGCCAGCTGGTGGCCCGCCTGGCCGCCACCTTCGCCTTCTCGGCGATCCGCAACAACGACCGCGTCGGCCTGATCGGCTTCACCGACGGCGTCGAGGTGTTCGTCCCGCCGCGCAGCGGTCGCAAGCACGTGCTCGCGGTCGTGCAGCAGGTGCTGACCCACGTGCCGCAGAGCCGGGCCACCCGCGTCGCCAGCGGCCTCGAATACCTGGCGCGGCTCGGTCAGCGCCACACCGTCGCCATCCTCATCAGCGACTTCGTCGACGCCGTCCCCGACGACGCCCCCGAGGCCGCCCGCGCCTTCGAGCACGCGCTCAAGATGGTGCGCCGCCGCCACGACCTGATCCCGATTCGCGTCGAGGATCCGCTCGAGCTCGAGCTGCCGGCCCTTGGCCTCGTCGCCCTCGAGGACCTCGAGCTGCTCGGCCTCGGCGGCGACAGCTTCCTCGACCTCAGCCCGCGACGGGCAAAAAAATACCGCGCCCGCGTCGACGCCGAGCGCGCCCGCCTCGACCAACTGCTGCGCAAGCTCAGCCTCGACAGCATGTCGATCCGCTGCGGCGACAACTGGCAGCAGCCCCTCGTCAACTTCTTCGCCCGTCGGGCCCGGAGGATGCGCCGGTGATGCTGTCGTTCGTCCACGGTCTGCTGCTCGCCGCCCTGCTCGCCCCGGCCCTCGCGCCCGCTCCCGAGCCCGAGCCCGCTCGAGGCCCCGCGCCCGAACCCGCCGACGCCCCCGCCCCCGCGAACCCGTCCGCGCCTCCGCCCGCGCGAGGCCCCGCGCCCGAGCCCGCCGACGCCCCCGCACGAGGCCCCGCGCCCGAGCCCGCCGACGCCCCTGCGCCCGCGCGTGGCCCCGCACCCGCCCCCGCGCCGAGCGTCGCCCCGATCGCCGCCGCGCCGCTCGACGAACCTGTCCCCGAGGACATGGCCGCTGCGCCAGCCCTCGACAGCCCGGTGGCGATCAGCGCGCGCGTGACCCCCGACCCCTCGCAGATCGGCGACCTCCTCAAGCTCGAGGTCACCGTCGCCTACCCGACCGGCTACGCCGTCAACGTCCCGCTCGGGCTCAAGCTCGACCCGATGTACCTGGTGTCGGTCGAGGAGAGCGAGCCCGAGAGCACTGGCCAGGGCCTGCGCAAGGTCTTCACCTTCACGATCCAGCAGTTCGCCGTCGGCGAGGGCAAGACCCCGAGCTTCCCGATCACCTACGTCGCCCCCGACGGCGCCGTGCAGACCGCCCAGGTCCCGTCGCACAACTTCGGCGTCACCGCGCTGCTGGCCAACGAGGCCGACCCCAAGCGCCAGGGCGAGGACCCCCCGGTCTCGCTCGAATACCCCAACAACACCGCCGAGACCGCGATCTACTTCACCGCCGGCGCGCTGGTGGCCGGCTTCGTCTCGGCGCTGCTGTGGCTGCGCTGGCGTCGGCGGCCGCGCCCCGTCGTCCTGCCGCCGCCCGAACCGGCTGACCGCGTCGCCCTGCGCGCGCTCGATCGCCTCAAGGAGGCCGACTACGCCGGCCGCGGCGAGTTCCAGCTGCACTACCTCATGCTCACCGAGATCCTCAAGGGCTACCTCGAGGGCCGCTTCGGCATCGACGCCCTCGAGCGCACCACCGACGAGCTGCGGGCCGCCCTGCTCCGCTCCGAGGCCGAGATCGCCCCGCTCAAGCCGACCGACGTGATCCGCTTCCTTCAGCAGTGCGACCTCGTCAAGTTCGCCCGCTTCGCCCCGCCGCCGACCGAGGCCGCCGCCGCCGTCGAGCAGGCCCGCGGCATGGTCGTGGCCACCACCGCGGTCGCGGCCGCCCCGACGACCGGTCCCAAGGACCAGGTCCCGAAGGACAGGGCCCCCGAGACATTGCCCCAAGACCAGGGTGCAAAGGACATGTCCTCCGCGCCAGCCCACAAGTACCCGCCCGAGTCGGACATCCCGACCGAGCCGGTGCCGCGGTTCAAGGGGGGTGACGAGTGAGCGCCCCCGCCGAGCGGCTCGTCGCCGTGCTGCGCAACCTCATGCCGATCCTCGGCTTCGCCGGGCTCGCCGTCGCCCTGGCGCTGGCGGGCCTCGCCGCCTACCTCGGGTCCGACCTGCGCCACGTCGTCATCGCCTCGCCGTGGTGGCTGCTGGCGGCCCTCGTGCCCCTGCTGGCGGTGGTCATCCGCGGCGTCGTCTCGCCGCGCCCGGCCACGCTTCGGTTCTCGCGCGCGAGCTCGGCCCGCCGCCTCGGCCCCGGCCTGGCCGCCCGCCTCGCCCACCTGCCCGACGGCCTGCGCCTGGCCGCCGCGATCTTGCTGGCGCTCGCGCTGGCGCGCCCCGAGTCGAGCCGCGCCACCGACCGCGTCGAGCACAAGGGCATCGACATCGTCGTCGCGCTCGACCTGTCCGACTCGATGGAGGCCGACGACCTGTACCCCAACCGCCTCGAGGCGGCCAAGGACGTCATCGACAGCTTCATCGCCCGCCGCCGCCACGACCGCGTCGGCATGGTCGCGTTCGGGGCCACCGCCACCACCGTCTCGCCGCTGACCGTCGACCACGGCGTGCTGCGCCAGCTCGTGCGTCGCCTGCAGCTCGGCAGCTTCGACGGCAGCAAGACCGCCATCGGCGCCGGCCTCGGCCAGGCGCTCAATCGCCTCAAGGAGCCCGACGCCGGCAGCGGTGAGTCCGGCGCCGAGAGCAAGGTCATCGTCCTGCTCACCGACGGCGTCCACAACGCCGAGGGCGTCGACCCCGACTCGATGGCGCGCATGGCCGCCGACCGCGGCGTCCACGTCTACACCGTCCTGATCGGCCGTCAGGCCGCCTCCACCGACCCCGCCCGGCTCGAGCGGATCGCCAGCACCACCGGCGGCTACGCCTACACCGCCGTCGATCAGCAGGCCCTCGTCACCACCTTCCAGGACCTGCTCAACAAGCTCGATCGCTCCGTCATCCTCGGCGAGCACATCCGCGCCCAGCTGTTCCACCTGGTCCTGTGGCCCGCCCTGCTCCTCCTCATGCTCGACATCCTGCTCCGCTCGACCCGCCTGCGGAGGTTCCCATGAGCAGCCTCGTACATGTCTCCAAGGACATGCCCCTTCGAGCATGCCCCCGAGGCCATGCACTCTCGGACATGTCTCTCGCGCACGCCGCGGAGGCCCGCACGAGCCCCGCCGCCCGAGCACCGGCCGCGCTCTCCCGGACTCCTCGCTCGCGCGCGCCCGTGGCCCTCCTCTCCACGTGTCTCCAAGGACATGCCCTTCCGGGCATGCTCCTCGGGACATGCGCTCCTGAACATGTCCCTCAAGCCCGCCCGCGGAGGTGCGCATGAGCCCCGCCGAAGTGGTCCGCGACCTGGCCCAGGACGCCGAGACGAAGGACGTCCTGACCCTCTTCGAGGAGGTCGTGCTCGCCCGCGAGGACCTGTTGTGGCTGCTCGTGCTGGTGCCGCTGGCCGCGGCGGCCTACCTCTGGGCCGCCCGCCAGCGCCGGCGCGGCCTCGCCAGCCTCGGCAGCCCGATCCTGGTCGAGCGCCTGGTCGGCAGCGTCAACCATGCCAGCCGGGTCGTCGCCGCCGTCGTCTCCGTGCTCGCGGTGCTGCTGCTGTCGGCCGGCCTCATGCGCGTGCAGTACGGCGGCGAGACCACCATCGTCGCCACCACCGGCCTCGACATCGTGCTCGCCGTCGACTACAGCAAATCGATGCTCGCCCGCGACGTCTACCCGTCGCGCAGCGAGCGACTCGCCGCCGAACTGCAGCGCTTCCTCGACGAGGCCGACCGTCGCGGCGACCGCGTCGGCCTGGTGGTGTTCGCCGGCGCCGCGCGCGGCCTGCCCGTCAGCCGCGACGCTCGCGTCCTCAAGCTCTACCTCGACAAGGCCGACCCGCGCACCGAGAACCCCGGCGGCACCGCGATCGGCAAGGCGCTCAAGCTCGCGCTCACCTTCCTCATCGATGCCCGCCGCGCCGCCGCGGCCGGTCCCGAAGGCGGCCCGACCAAATCGATCCCGACCAGGGAAGGCAAGGCCGTCGAGGACATCCCGCCCTCCGAGTCCGACCAGGTCGTCATCCTCCTGACCGACGGCGAAGACACCGTCTCGCGCCCGCTCGAGATCGCCGCCGAGGCGGCCAAGCTGGGCGTACGGATCTACACCGTCGGCATCGGCTCGAAGTCCGGCGAACCGATCCAGAAGTTCGACAGCGAGGGCAACCCCGACGGCTTCGTCACCGACGAGCAGGGCAACTACCTCATGACCCGCGTCGACGAGGCCACCCTCAAGGACATCGCCAAGACCACCGGCGGCGACTACGTCCTCGTCGAGCCCGACAAGTTCGGCCTCGACCGCGTGTCCGAGTGGATCCGCGAGCTCTCGAAGGGCCAGCGCGAGGACACGGTCACCGCCCACCGCGAGGAGGGTTACGCCTTCCTCATCATCCCCGCGCTGCTGCTGCTCGCGCTGTCGCTCGCGCTGCCCGAGCGCAAGAAGGGGCCCTGATCGATGCAGCTCTGCCGGACACCCGTCTCCCCGCCCCGCAAGAAGGGGCCCTGATCGATGCAGCTCTGCCGGACACCCCTCTCCCCGCCCCGCGAGAAAGGGCCCTGATCGATGCAGTTCTGCCGGACATCCTCCGTCGCCCCGCCCCGCGAGAAAGGACGCTGACCCCGTGCCGCTCGTATCGACCAGTAAGTTGCTCGCCGTCATCCTCGCTGCCGGCTGGCTCGCCGAGGCGCTCGCCGGCAAGAACGGCGACATCGAGGCCGGTATCGCCGCCTACACCAGCGGCGACCACGAAGCCGCCCTCGCCGCTTACGCCGCCGCCGAGGCCGAGTTCGGCGAGCGCCCCGAGATCTTCTACAACCGCGGCCTGGCGCTCGTCGCCAAGGGCGACAAGGACGAGGCCCGCAAGGCGTTCGAGCGCGGCACCGAGTCCACGCACCCCGACGTCCACTCGAGCTCCGAATACGAGCTCGGCAACCTCGACCTCGACGCCGAGGCCTTCGACCCCGCCATCGAGCACTACATCAAGTGCCTCAAGGCCAAGCCCGACCACGCCAACGCCAAGTGGAACCTCGAGCTCGCCCTGCTGAAGAAGAAGCAGAAAGAGGAAGAGGAGAAGAAGAAGCAAGAGGAAGAAAAGAAGGACGAAGAGAACAAGGACGAAGAGAAAAAGGACGAAGAGAAGCAGGACGAAGAGAAAAAGGACGAGCAGAAGCAGGACGAGAAGAAGGACGAAGAGAAAAAGGACGAGCAGAAACAGGACGAGAAGAAGGACGAAGAGAAAAAGGACGAGCAGAAGCAGGACGAGCAGAAGCAAGACCAGCAGAAGCAAGACCAGCAGAAGCAGGACGAGCAGAAGCAGGAGAAGGGCGAGCAGCCCCAGCCGCAACCGCAGCCTCAGCTCGACAAGGCCGACCTCGACAAGGCGCTCGAGCAGCTCGACGCCGAGGACAACTTCCAGCTCGACCGCCCCTCGCGCCAGATCCGCGTGGAGAAGGACTGGTGACCATGAGGGCCGACCTCCAGCTCGACCGAGCCTCGCCCCGACTCCGGACGGAGAACGACTGGTGACCGCGGCGCCGCATCGCCCAGGCCAGCGCGGCCAATCCTCGCCCTCGCTTCACCTGCCCGATGAGCCAGGCGAAGCGCACGCGACCTCTGCCGCCCTTCCGCCCCCTGCGCCCGATCCTCACCACCTCGCCCGTCGCCGCCTCTTGCAGCTCGCCGGCGCCGCAGGGCTCGGCCTCTATCTATCCCCGAGGACAGCTCGCGCCGACACCAAGTCGCGCATCGTCGCCGAGATTGATCGCGAACGGGTCGAGGTCGGCGAGGCCTTCGAGCTCACCGTCCAGGTCGACAGCGAAGGCGAGCGCGGCGCCGAGGTCCCCGAGCCAGTGCTGCCCGACATGACGGCTCTCGGCCTGCAGATCGTCGGCATGCCGGCCAACTACCGCAGCACCAGCAGCTCGTTCAGCTTCGGCACCGGCCGCGGCTCGACGATGACGACCCGCACGACTCAGACCAGCGTCTACACCCTCATCGCCAGCAAACCCGGCCGCATCGAGCTGCCGGTGCACATCCTGGAGGGCAAGACGAAGGTGACGCCGCCGCGGATCCCGGCGATCGAGGTCACCGGCCAGGCCGCCCCGACCGAGCCGGTCCCGGCGGCCGCCGACGGCCCGACCGAGCCGCAGGGCGACATCTTCCTGTGGACCCGCCTCGACAAGCCGACCCTGTTCGTCGGCGAACAGCTGACGTACACGCTCGAGATCTACGAGCGCCTGCCCTTCCTGCAGATCCAGCTGCGTCAGTTGCCGGGCTTCCAGGACTTTTGGAGCGAGGAGCTGCCTCAGGGCCAGATGCGCCAGGCGGTCGTCGGCAACACCGCCTACCGCGTCCACCCCGGGCTCCGGCGGGCCCTGTTTCCCCAGCGCGCCGGCACCCTCACCCTCTCGCCCGCCGAAGTCGGCATCGGCATGCGCCGCCGGATCACCGGCCGTCCCGTCACCGTCGAGGTCAAGCCGCTGCCCGCCGGCGCCCCCGCCGGCTTCTCGCCCAACAACGTCGGCGTGTACTCCATCCGCGCCGAAGCCGACCGCACCAACATCAAGGTCGGCGAGCCCTTTACGCTCACCGTCGCCATTCAGGGCACCGGCAACATCCGCGTCATCGACCCGGGCGCCTGGCCCGAGATGCCCGGCCTGCGCCGCTACGAGCCCAAGATCGAGACCGACGTGACCACCGGCGCGCAGCTCGGCGGCGAACGGCGCTACGCCTTCCTCGTCATCCCCGAGCGCGGCGGTACGCTGACCGTCCCACCGCACACGTTCCACTACTTCGATCCGGCCAGCGAGAGCTACCAGACCGCCACCAGCGCCCCGATCGAGCTCACCGTCGCCGGCGATCCGAACGCCGCCCCGACGCTCGCCAGCGACGCTCCGCCGCCCGCCGCCGCCGAGGAGGAGGGCATCCTGGCGCCGATCGTCGAGCCGGCCGCGTTGCCGCGGGCGACGCCGTCGCCCTCGTGGCTCACACCGTCGCGCTGGGCCTGGGCCATGGCGGGAGCGCCCGTGCTCCTGGCTCTCGGGACAGCTGCTTCCGCGCTTTGGCGCCGGCTCGGCCCCGACGAACACAGCCGGGCCGCCGCCGCCAGAGCCGCCAAACAGCGCGAGCTGCTGGCCCAGGCCGAACGCGGACTCGGCACCGGCGAGGGCTTCTATCCCGCCCTCGCCCAGCTGCTTCAAGCTGCCGCGATCGATCGCGCCGGCCCCGAGGGCGAAGGCCTGCCCCGTCACGCCCTGCTCGCCTTGCTGGCCGGCAAGGGCGTCTCCTCCGCCGACTGCGAGCGCTTGCGAGACCTGCTCGATCGCTGCGACGCCGCCCGGTTCGGCGCCCGCGGCGAATCTGCCAGCGAGCGGGAGGTCGCCCTCCAGGCCGCACGCGAGCTCCTGCACAGCTCGGCCGCCTTGAAGCCGGGCTCGCCCGCACGACCGCCCTCGTGAGCCACCCGCCCCCGGTCGTGCCGGTCGGCCTCCCCCCGACACCCGCGGGCCCTCGCGCTCGCCCGCAGCCTGCCGTCCTCCGAGGCTCTCCTGAACCGCCCTGACCCCGCCTCCTCGCCCGACCGAACCCAGGACTCGTCCCCGCCTCCGCCGCGCGACCGACCCCGCTCGACAGAACTCATGACCCGCATGCGAATCCGCGCGCTCTCGATCTTCGCCCTGTTCGCGCTCACGGCCGCCTCTGCGCGCGCCGACGTGGTCGACGACGCCTTCGCGCGCGGCAACGCCCTGGCGGCCGCGCGCGACTATGCAGGCGCCGTGCGGGCGTACGAGGACGCCGAGGCGCTGCTGCCCGGCCGCAGCGCCGCCCTGTCGTTCAACCTCGGCACCGCGTATGCGCAGCTCGGCGAGCTCGGTGCCGCGACGTATCACCTGCGCCGCGCCCTGCAGCCGCAAGCCGAGGCCAGCGTCGACATCGCCGAGGCCGCGCGCCGCAACCTCGGCGTGGTCCGGCAACGAGCCGAGGTCGCCGCCACCGCCGCCAACCTCCAGATCGATCGACCCGAGACGTGGCGCGACGCGGCCCTGTCGGCCCTCCGCTCGCCCGCGTTCGGCTGGTTGTCGGTCATCGCCGGCTGGCTGGCGCTGCTGTTGTGGATCACCCGGGCCCGCTACCGCGAAGCTGCCCGCAGCGCCCTCGCCGGTCTCGCCGCGGTCCTGGCCGCGCTCTATCTGGTGATCGGCGGCCTCCACGGCTACGCGCTGCGCACCGAACTCGGCGCCCCGCAAGCGATCGCGCTGCCGGCCAAGCTCGAGGTCCGCGAAGGCCCAGGTATTCACCGCAAGACCGTCTTCACCGTGCAGGGCGGGAGCCGTCTGAGCCTCGTCGAGCGCGGCGCCGGTTGGGGTCGTGTCCGTCTGCCCGGCGGGCTCGAAGGTTGGGCGCCGCTGTCGGGCCTCGGCGAACTCGCTGCGCCGCCACGCCGCCTGGCCAGCGAACCATCGTCGCCGTGAAGCTCTTGCGCTATCGCCCGCGTTCGCGTCCATTCGCAGCGTACAGCCGTCCGATCGCAGCGACGCTTGCAGACCTGCCTTCGCCCGGAGTGTGACCGTCGCCCGAACATCGTGGAGCGACTGCCGCCCGCGCGCTCCGCGTGTCGCCCGCCGCGTCCGGGTCGAAAATGGGCGTAGCGTTTTTTCACTGCCACGATACTGTAAACGTGTCGTGCTCGCGGTCCTCGCCACCAAGATTCGCAGCAACGGTGAAGGGTCGGTCGTAACCGCCATCAAGAAGCCATACGAGGGCTTTCTGATCAGCGAGCCGATGGTCGGGCGAGGCATGGTGATCTTCCGCGACCCCAATGGCCGTCGCATGGTGACGACCGTGGTGCGCAGGATCTTGACCACCGCCGAGACCGAGGGCCGCGAGGACCCGCGCGAGCGCCGGCTGATGTACGTCGAGACCGAAAACTCCGTGTATCGGCTGGCCTTCCTCGACGCCTCGCGCCACGCCGCCTCCGCCGCCAGCGGCTGAACCCCGCCCCTGGCAGCTCGCCGGCGCCTCGCCCGAGCGAAGGTCCGCTCGCTCTCGCAGCCCGAGCTGCGACGGAGCGCAGCCGAGGCGCTCACGATGCCGGCTCCTCTGCGGCCTTCGCCGCGACCAGACTCGCGCTCGTCGGGCCGCTCGAATCACCCGTCGCTGAACTCGCCCGCGAGCCGCTGTCGGTATCGCCATGCGCCGCCGGCCCACCCAGCGTCATGGACCCGAGGATTGTCGATACACCGATCGTCTGAACCATCGCTCGCCAGGCTACTCGCTCCGCGACGCCGCGCAATGGACGACTCGAGTTGGTGCTCACGAACTCCAGTGGGGTATCCGCGGCCGAGCACAGAGCATGTCCCATCGAACATGTCCTCACAGACATGCGATGATCATGCCAGCCCACGCGCACGCTGCAAGACACAACCGAGCTTGGGGCTCACCAACTCCGCTTGCGAGTTTGCCTCACGCCGGTGCCCACGAAAAAGCACTGGTTCGAGATCCACCGCCAGCTACATCTCTCGTCACCATGCTCGAAGCCATCGCTCCACGAGCCGACCCCGCGACGCCCGAGGCCTGCCCGTCACCCGGGGATGTCGGCCGCGAACTCGAGCACCACTGTCTCCGCCGGCATCGCCGACGACGGGGCCACCAACGATCCGATCGTCCACCCCTGCCCGCCGCTGGCCCGCAGGGCCTCGACCAGCGCCGCAGCCCGCTCAGCGGGCACGGTGAGCAGCAGCCCGCCGCTGGTCTGGGCGTCGGCGGCGAGGATGGTCCGCAGCGGTTCTTCGCGGCCCTCGACGACCAGGTTCGGCCGCACGAACGCCAGGTTGGCCTTCGAGCCGCCCGGGACGCGTCCGGCCGCCGCGTGGCCGAGCGCCCCGGGCAACGCGGGCAACGCCGCCATGTCGAGGCGCGCCGCCAGCTGCGACCCGCGGAGGATGTTGCGCAAGTGCCCGAGCAGGCCGAAGCCGGTCACGTCGGTACAAGCGGTCACGCCGAAGCCGCGCGCGATCGCCAGCGCCGGGCCGTTCAGCGTCGTCATGCTGGCGATCGCCGCGGCCATTTCGCCCGCCTCCGCCTGCCCCTGCTTGATCGCCTGGGCGATGAAGCCGGTCCCCAGCGCCTTGGTCAGCACCAGCGCCTGTCCTTCGCGCCCTGTCCGATTCGACAGGACCTCCGAGACAGCCACCTCGCCCGTCACGCTGAGCCCGAATTTGAGCTCCCCGTCGCGGACGGTATGGCCGCCGACCACCGCCACGCCGGCGCGGCTGCAGGCCCGCGCCGCGCCGCGCAGGATCGCCTGCAGCACCGACAGCGGCAGCTTGTCGTCGGGGAAGCCGACGATGTTGAGGGCGAACAGCGGGCGCCCGCCCATCGCGTAGACGTCCGACAGCGCGTTGCAGGCGGCGATCTCGCCGAACGTCTCGGGGTCGTCGACCAGCGGCGCGATGACGTCGACGGTCAGCACGGTCGCCCGCGTCGGGTCGTCGCCGACGCGCACGACCGCCGCGTCGTCGGCGAACTCCGTGCCGACGATGACCCGCGCGTCACCCCGTTCTTCGGGCGGGGGCATGCCCTCCAGGACCTGAACCAGGTCACCCAGCCGCAGCTTGGCGGCTCAACCTCCGCCGCGGGCAAACTCGGTCAAGCGGAGCGGTCGGGGGGCATCGCGCGGATCGTCGGGCTCGCTGCTCATGCACGAGCAGTGTATCGCAGACCCCGGGCCGCTACACTGCGGCGCATGGCCAAGCCCGTGCGTGACCTGGTCCTCGGGACCGCCGGCCACATCGACCACGGCAAGACCGCCCTGGTCCGCGCCCTCACCGGCGTCGACACCGATCGCCTGCCCGAGGAGAAGCGCCGCGGGATCACCATCGACCTCGGCTTCGCCGCCTGGCAGCTCGGCCCCGGCCTGGTCGCCAGCATCGTCGACGTGCCCGGTCACGAGGCCTTCGTCCGCACCATGGTCGCGGGCGCCGGCGGGGTCGACGCCGTGCTCCTGGTCGTCTCGGCCGAGGAGGGCGTGATGCCGCAGACGCGCGAGCATCTGCTCGTCTGCCGCCTCCTCGGCATCACCCACGGCGTGGTCGCCCTCAGCAAGGTCGATCGCCTGAACGGCGACGACGAGGCCCTCGCGCTGGCTGAAGCCGACGTGCGCGCCGCCCTCGAGGAGCTGGCCCCGGGCCTCGCCGCCGCCCCGATCCTGCCCTGTTCGGCGCACACCGGCGCCGGCATCTCCGAGCTCTCCGCCGCCGTCCGTCGCGTCGCCGCGGCGCTGCCCGCCCGCCCCACGCGTGACCGCCCGATCCTCCCGATCGATCGCTGCTTCGTCCTCAAGGGCCACGGCACCGTCGTCACCGGCACCTTGCTCTCGGGCCAGCTCGAGATCGCCGCCGATCCCTACCTCACCCTCGTCCCTGGCGAGCAGCGCCCGGTCCGCCCGCTGCGGGCCCGCGCCCTGCATGTTCGCGGGGCCGCGGCCACGCGCGTGCCGGCGGGCGCGCGCGCGGCGGTCAACCTCGGCGGGGTCGCGGTCGCCGAGTTGGCCCGCGGCGACGTGCTCACCCGCGGTCACCGGGTCGTCGCCGCGGCGGCCGTCCACGTCCTCCTCGAGCACCTGCCGCACGACACCCGCACCTGGCGCAGCGGCACCAGCGTCCAGGTCTGCGCCGGCACCGCGCACACCACCGGTCGCCTCGATCCCCTGGGTCCGCGGGACGGCGACGAAGATGCCCCGAAGACCATGTCCATTCCGCCAGGTGCTTCGGCGCTGGTGCGGATCCGCCTCGACGCTCCTCTGCCCGCCTGGCACGGCCAGCGGCTGGTCCTCCGCAGCCAGGGCGGCGACCTCGTCCACGGCCATACGTGCGGCGGCGGCGTCGTCGTCGACCCCGGGCCTCGCCCGGGCCGGGGCCAGCGGAGCCGCTGGCTGCGGGTCGCTCGCGCCCTCGCGGGATCGGACCTGCGCGCCCGCGTGACCGCGCTGCTGGCCGATGCCGGCGCCCTCGCCATCTCGCGCGACGAGCTCGAGCTGCGGGCCGGTACGCACGATCTCGATGCTGTCCTTTCAGACATGTGCCAGAGCACCGACGCCGTGCGGCTCGGCGACAGCCGACACGTCGCCGCCGCCGTGCTGCCCGAGCTGGCCGCCGCTGCCGTCGCCGTCGCCGTGCGGTTCCAGGCCGCCCACCCCGACCGCCCCGGTCTGTCGCGCGCCGCCTTGCTCGGCGGCCTGCCCGGCCGCGTCGCGCCCGACGTCGCAGCAGCCGCCCTCGACCACGCGCTCGCCCGCGGGCTGCTGGAGCTGCGGGGCGACGTGCTCGTGCGCGGCGGCACCGAGCCCACGCCGGGCCTCTCGCCGATCGGGCACAAGGTCCTCGATCTCTACATCCGCGCTGGCGTCGCCCCGCCCACCCTTAAAGAGGTACAGGCCGCGGCCAACCTCGGCGAGCGCCAGGCCCTCGACACGCTGACCGCCCTGCAGAAGGCCGGCGTCCTGGTGCGGGTCTCCCCCGATCTCTCGCTCGCCCGCGAGCACCACGCCGCGCTGGTCGACAAAGTCCGGTCTCACCTGCGCACGAGCCCGCAAATCGACGTTCAGGCGCTCAAGGCGTTGACGGGTCTGTCGCGCAAGTTCGTGGTGCCCTTCCTCGAGCACCTGGACCGGCTGGGCATCACTCGCCGGCAAGGCGAGGCCCGAATCGCGGGTCCAAAGCTCCACGTTTGAGCAGCGCCGCCATGCGAGAGCTAGTGACTCGCTCGCCGCCGACCACCCTCTCGCACCCGGTCGTCCCTTTGCACGCCATCCTCGCGCTCGTTCGCGCGGGCGCTTCCTACATGTCCCTTGCGCAAGGTGTCCCAATGCCGGTCCGTGACGAGCCTCGCGCCTCCCGTCCCTGTACAAGCTGGCGGCGAGCCGATACCGTACGCCGCATGCATGCTGTCACCTCGGCCTCGCCGACGGCTCGGTTCGCCGTCTCGCCGGGGTACGACGGCACGCCGTCAACCTCAGCTCCGTCCCGGTCCTAGCGGGGCAGGAGGGTCCAAGTGGGTCGCCTCAAGATATTCTCGCTGTTCTTCGGCGTCGGCCTCGTATCTGCGCTCGCCCCGATGCTCGTGGGCGGCTGCACGCAGTGCGAAGAGTTCCGCGAATGCACCACCAAGCCGGGCCTGCGCTATGTCGAGTGCGGCAACACCCAGCACGAGTTCAACGACGGCGTCTCGGTCGAGGACGAGGACATCGCCTGGGATTATTGCTACTGCAACAGCAGCCGGCTGCAGTGCGAGAACGGCTCGAGCCTGCGCATGTGCAATTACATGACCGTCGACGGCAGCACCGCCGCCCAGTACAACGACGGCACGGTCGCCGAGCTCACCACCGCGGTCGCGGGCTGCCTCGAATACACCGGCTGCGCCATCGAGACCGCGCGCTGCAACTACGGCAGCTGGTATCTCAACTGTTCGCGCGGCGAGGAGCGGGCCTTCGTCAGCGGCGCCGGCGCCGTCTTCAAGGACGAGAAGAACGCCGTCGACACCTGCGTCGCCCGCGGCCCCGGCGGCTTCCTCTGCACGCCGATCATCAGCGACTGCGAGGACCTCGACTCGTGCGCCAGCAGCAAGGCCTGCAGCGAGTTCTGTTCCAAGCCCGCCTGCTTCAACAACAAGAACGCCGCGAGTTGCATCGCCGACCCCGCGTGCCGGTGGACCCCGCAATGACCGCGCCTCGCACCCTCCTCGCCGCGGCGCTCTCGACCGCGCTCGCCCTCCCGGCCCCCGCCCTCGCCGCGCCCGCGCCTGTGCCCGTGGCCGCCGCGCCCGTCGACTGGTCGTCCACCTTCACGCCGGCCGGCGCCAGCGCCCACCTCGGCGACAAGAAGCCCAACGTCATCGTCATCGCCGCCAACCCCGGTTCGCAGGCGGCCTCGGCGGTGTTCCGCTCGGCGCTCACCGCCTCGCGGAAGGCCGGCGTGGTGATCGACGGCCAGGCGCTCGGCGCCGTCGAGAGCCTCGACGACCGCGCCATCATCGACCGCGCCAAGGTCCTCCCGGTCCAGCAGATCGTCATCGTCCGCGTGTTCGAGGGCAGCCCCGGCGACCCGCCCAGCTTCATCGCCATGGGCTACGGCACCGACGGCACCGTCTCCGTCGCGCTCAGCGGCACCGCCGGCGTCCCCCTGCCCGAGCCGGAGATGCCGACCGAGGTCAGCGTGCCCGACGCGGTCCCCGACACCGCGGAGGAGGGCCCCAAGGAGCCGGAGGAGTCGGACGAGGCCAAGCGAGCCCGCGAGGCGGCCGAGCAGGAGTACGCGGCCAAGCGCCTCGACGGCACCTGGGGCGCGCTGCGCCAGGGCACTCCGGGCACCTCGATCACTCCGATGCAGTTCTACGCCGCGATCGGCCGCGATGACCTCGCGCGTCAGGTCGACAGGCGCAAGAAGACCCGCCTCGGCGTCGCCCTCGGCGGCGGCATCGCCGGCGGCGGCCTGCTCGCGGTCGGCCTCACCTTCCTGATCCTCAACGCCACCGCAGCCCAGAACGGCCCCGATTTCGGCGCCGACGACCCGCTGCGGGGCGGCACCGATCGCATCCGCTACCCGCTGTCGATGCCCGTCTCGGGCACGCTGCTCGGCGTCGGCGCGGCCCTCCTCATCGGCATGGGCGTGTTCCTCGGCGTCTACAAGGCCCACCCGGTCGGCCGCCGCGAGGTCCCCGGCCTCATCGACCGCCACAACCGCGAGCTCCGCCAGAAGCTCGGCCTGGCCGGCGAGACCGCCAGCGTCCGCCTCGCTCCCAGCCTCGGCGCCAGCAACGGCCTCGTGCTCATCGGCCGCTTCTGAAGCAGGCCTGTCTCTCGGGACATGCTCTTCGGAGCATGTCCCTTCAGCCAGTCAGCACCGCCCGCACCGCCGTCGCCAGCGCGGCCTCCTCCTCCGGCGCGACCGTCCGCAGGTCGAGCAGCAGCTCGCCCCCGCTGACGCGCCCGACCACGCCGGCCCGCCGCAGCGCCGCCGCCGTCGCGGTCGGATCGGCCGTCGGCACCGCCAGCGCCGCGCTCGCCATCACGTCGCCCGGCAGCGAGCCGCCGCCGACGGTCGCCTCGCTGTCCCGGACCTGCCCCAAAGGCCAGCCGAGCAGCTGCGCCAGCGCCCCGGCCCGCGCGCGCAGCTGCTCCGCCGCCGGCGCCATCATGCGCCGCAGCGGCAGCGTTTCGGCCTGCCCGCTCGCGTAGGCGATCGCGGTCGCGTGCAGCGCCGCGACCGTGGTCTTGTCGGGCCGGAGGGCCCGCGCCAGCGGATGCCTGCGGCACTTCCCGACCAGCGCGGCCGAGCCGGCGAGCAGCCCCGCTTGCGGCCCGCCCAGCAGCTTGTCGCCGCTGCACGTCACGAGCTCTGCCCCCTGGGCCAGGTACTCCTGGACCGTCGGCTCGTCGCCCGCGATCCCGCCCAGCGAGCCCGACCCGAGATCGGCGATGAGCGGCGCCCCGCGCTCGCGGCCCAGCGCCGCCAGCTCGCCCAGCGTCGGCTGGTGGACGAACCCCGCCTGCAAGAAGTTGCTGAGGTGCACCCACAGGATCGCCGACGCCCCCGCCGATTGCCCCGGCAGCTCGCCCGCCAGCCCCGCGGCGTAGTCGGCCACGTGCGTCCGGTTGGTGCTGCCCGCCTCCCACACCTGCGCCCCGCCGGCCGCCGCCATCTCGGCCACGCGAAAGCCGTCGCCGATCTCCACCATCTGCCCGCGCGACAGCACCACCCCGCCCGGCCGGCCCACCGCCGTGCACGCCAGCAACAGCGCCGCAGCCCCGTTGTTGACCACGTGCACGTCCTCGGTCCCGAGCAGCGCTGCCAACAGCGGCCGCAGCCACGTCAGTCGCGACCCGCGCCGTCCCGTCTCGACCTCGAACTCGAGCTCGCAGTTGCCCGCCGCCGCCGTCATCGCCGCGACTGCCTCTCGGGACAGGGGCGCCCGCCCGAGGTTGGTGTGCAGCAGCACTCCGGTCGCGTTGATCAGCGCCCGCGGCCGCGGCGTCATCACCTCGGCCAGCCGCCTGGCCACCTCGCCGGCGATCGCCTCGACCTCGGGCGCCTCGGCGATCTCGCCGGCCTGCGCCCGCCGCCGCAGCTCCGCCAGCACCTCGTGGACCTGGCGCTTCTGGATCGTCCGCAGCGCCGGCGACGACGCGAGCGCCGGGTGTTCGAGGATCCGATCGACGCGGGGCAGGCGGAGCGACATGCCCTCTACTGCTGCCACAAGAGCAGCGCCACGACGAGCGCCGCGAACCCCAGCGTCGCCGCGGCCGGCAGCAGCAGCGACTCGCCCGACTCGCCCGCCAGGGCCTGCCGCACCCGCGTCACCGTCACCTCGCCCCCGCGCCGCAGCGCCGCGTCGACCTGCGCGCCCGGGTGGTGCACGCGTAAGGAGATCCCCCCGACCACGATCACGTCGCCGTGGGCCAGCGGCGTCGCCCCGACCAGCGCCGTGCCGTCGCGGTACACCCCGTTCTTGCTGCCCAGGTCGGTCACCGTCAGCCCCTCCGGCGTCACGTCGAGCGCCGCGTGCACCCGCGACACGTCGTCGCCCGCCAGCATCACCGCCACCCCGGCCTCGCGGCCGACCAGCGCCCGCCCTGGCCGCAGCGCGTGCGTCCGACCGCGCCCCGCTCCGCTCTCCTCGCGCACGAAGATCTCCGGCTCACGACCCACGCCGCGACCATAGCTCATCTCGCGCCCCCGAGCGCCACGAACGCCCCGTCGATCCAGCACTCCGGCCCGTCCGGCCCCGCCCCGATCACCACCCGTCGCAGCCGCGTCCTCGCCTGGCACGCCTCCAGTTGTACCCGCAACGACTTGAGCACAGGTCCTTCGGGACATGTCCCTTCGAACATCATCCCGGCCCGCTCGAGCTCCGCCTGCACCGCCGCGGCCGCCGGCGGGCTGCGCGGCGCGACCACCTGCGCAGCCCCGCGAAAGCCCAGCGCCGCCAGCAATTCCGGCCACGCCTCCGGCCCCAGCCACGGGTCGCGCACGCACGCCAGCGACCGATCGCTCGCCGCCGGCACGATCACCGCTGCGCTGCGCGGGCCCCCGATCGCCACCCACGCCCGCGGCGGCTCCAGCGGCCGCTCGCGCCCGACCCACACCAGCGCCGCCAGCACTCCCACGCACGGCAACGTCCCCGGCACCCAGCGCAGCACCGCCGGTCGCCGCACGAACCATCGCAGCCCCAGCCCGATCGTCGCCAGCCCCGCGAGCAGCGGCCACGGCGGCTCCGGCACCTGCGCGAACAGGCTCGCCAGATCGATCACCACCTGCCCGCCGAGCGCCGCCGGTCGCAGCGCCTCCGGCCCCCACCACGGCGCCGCCGCCAGCCCCACGATCCCGAGCGGCAGCACCCACAGCGTGAACACCGGCACCGCGATCACGTTGGCCACCACCCCGATCAGCGACGCCTGCCCGAAGTGCACCAGAACGATCGGCAATGTCCCGAAGGACACCCGCCAGCTCTGCGCCACCAGCCCGCGCGGCGCCTCCGGGTGGACCAGCACCGCCATCGCCGCCAGCGACAGGTGCAGCCCCGGATCCAGCGCCCACGCCGGTCGCCACGCCAGCATCGCCGCGGCCGTCCACGCCAGCGCCGTCAGCCCGTGCCCCGGCCGGCCCGTCAGCGTCGCCACTTGAGCCAGCCCGAACATCACCGCCGCCCGCAACGCCGGGGGTTCGCCGCCTGTAACCCCCAGGTAGGCCAGCACCGGCAGCCACGCCAGCGCTGCCGCCAGCGTCAGCGATCCACCGAGCAGCAGACCGGCGCGCAGCAGCGGCCCCTGGACCAGCGCCGCTGCCACTGCCACGTTCATCCCGCTGACCGCCACCACGTGGCCGAGTCCTGCCCTTCGCAGCGCTGTCCGGCGTTCGGGCGCGAGCGCCGCGGGCTGGCCCAGCACCGACGCCACCACGAAGCCCAGCGCCGGGTCGCCGCGTGCGGCTCGCGTCGTCCCGTCGCGCAGCTCGGCCACTGCCCGCCAGTAACCCTCGCTCCGCGGCCCCGCACGCCACGCGTTCTCCACCGAAAACGCCGCCACGGCCCCGTCGCGGGCTGGATCGAAGCTCCCCGCACCCGGCCACGACGGACCCTCGCGACGCGCGAGATCTCCGGCCTTGAGCCAGATTGGATCGCCCGCTGCAAGCGGACAAATCGCCTCGGGTACGTGCAGGGACCACACATTCGAGCTCCCTGCCGGTGTCGCAAACACGGCACAGCCCGCCGCTGCAGGGGCGCTCGCCCCGCGGACCGTCACGCGGATCAGCCCGGGCCCCGCGATCTCCGGCGCCTCCGCTTGCGGCAGCCGCCCACGCGCCGCCCCGGCCAGGCCTGCTGCCAGCACCACCGCGGGCGCTGCCAGCTTGCGGAGCCGCTGGCTCGCCGCTGCCGACAGCCCTGCCGCGCCTGCCAGCGCTGCTGAGTCTGCCCAGCCCGCATGCGCGAAACCGAGCACGACACCCATACACCAGGCCAGGCAGAAACACAGCGGCAGCACCTGGAAGAGTCGCTGCGACGGCGTTTCTTTTTGCAGCAGGGCGAGCGCGGACTTGCTCTGCCCTAGGACCTCGGATGCACTGCGAAATTGCCAGCGCCGGCCACGTGGCCCTACACTAGGCCCAATCGTGCTGCTGACGAAGATCTGGGCTGCAATCCTCGCATGCCTCGCGACGGCCTTCCTCGCGGGTATGTTCCTCCTGTCTTTTGGGACCGCTGGAGGCTTCACGGACGCGGACCGTGCCGCACTCAAGGCGAAGACCGAGGCCGGTGTGGTCGCGCTCGAGGCCGCGATCCAGGCCTCACCCGTCGCGCGAGCGCCGGCGATCCTGGCCGATCCGTATCTCAAACTCGCGCTCAATCCGGGTCAGCCCGGAGTCGGCAAGGTGACCCCGCCGTCGCTGGCTGACGCCTTCGCCACCGCCGCCAATTCGGCCGTGCTGTCCGACAACACGCAGATGACCGTCGGCCTGTTCGACAAGTCGGGCGCGCTGCTGGTGTACGCCGGCGGCGGGCACGACGAGCTCGTCGAGGCCGCGCTGCTGCCCAACTTCGTCACTGCCGCGACCGACAAGGAAGACCAGTTCTCCGCGGCGCTGCGCGGCTCGCTGCACGTCGTGCGGATCTCCAAGTCCGACGAGGCCAACCGGCGGCTCGTCGCCATTCACCCGCTCGACCTCGGCGCCAACTCGATCTTCCGCCGGATCCTCGGCACGCAGAACCCTGCCGCCCTGGTGCGCAGCGGTCAGCCGCTCGAGAACACCCTGATCAACCCCGGCAACAGCGGCGACGCGCTCACCAAGTTCGCCACGGAGCACGGCAAGGACGCCCCCGGCGTCGGTGCCAGCGACGCCTACAAGGTCGGCGACGGCCTCAACGCCCGCATCGGCTCGATCGGTCGTGTGCCCGGGCCTGCCGGCGCCGGCGACGACGGCACCATGCTCGTCGTGCTCTCGGCCAACACCGCCGCTGCCGGGCAGAAGGACCTGTTCTCCGCCCTCAGCGACGCCAAGGCCAACGGCTTGAGCGGCGAGCACCTCGCCATCCTCCTGTTCGTCCTCGCCATCGGCCTCGCCCTCGCCCTGTACTTGCCGAACCTCGAGGCCGCCAACCCGATCCGTCGCCTCACCGCCGAGTTCACCGCCATGCGGCTCGGCTCGCAGCAGCAGCTCTTCTACGACACCTACGGCACCGGCCCCGTCGCCGACCTCGCCAAGTCGGCGCACGCCTATCACGAGGCCCTGCGCTCGAGCCTCGCCGCCGGCGTCGCCGACGAAGACGTCGATCCCAGCGGTCGCGCCTCGCGGCGCGTCCAGGCCGTCAGCCCCACGCGTTCGCACCGCAAGGTCGGGCGCACCGGCGCTGCCGATCGCATCGACGCTGCGCCCGTGGTCGCCACCCCGGGCCCGGCCGAGGACGAGGCGCCGACCATGGCGCACCCCTCCTTGCCGTCCTCGAGTCAGCCGGCCGCCGGCCGCGGTCCTGGCTTCTTCACCATGCCTGCGACCAAGCCGCTGCGCTCGCGCGAGACCGTCATCGGCAACCTGATGACGATGGACAACGACGCCCAGGGCGCCGGGCCCGAGCCGGCCAAGGACGACGCCGTGCGCGAGGCCTACTACCAGGAGGTCTTCGAGGAGTTCGTGAAGTTCAAGCTCGAGAACAACGAGCCGATCGACAACTTCACCTACGAGAAATTCGCCACCAAGCTGCGGGCCAACACCGCCGAGCTGATGAAGCGGCCCGACGTGAAGGACGTGCAGTTCTCGGTCTACATCAAGGACGGCAAGGTCGCGCTCAAGGCGCGCGTCGTCCGCGGGTAAGCGCACGTCAGCGCGCGGCCCGAACGGGCTGCGAGCATCGAGGCCCGGGTCGGACCGCCATGGTCCCCCCGGGCCTCTGCATGTCCGCTGCATTACACTGGGCCCGATGCCGATCCTCAAAGTCGCCCAGATCGGGCACCCCGTGCTGCGCCAGAAGGCCCGCGAAGTCAGCCGCGAGGAGCTGCTGACCCCGGCGTTTCAGGCGTTCATCGACTCGATGATCGAGACCATGCGCGACGCCCAGGGCGCCGGCCTCGCCGCCAACCAGGTCCACGAGCCGGTGCGCGTGTGCGTCATCGAGGTCAAGGACAACCCGCGCTACCCCTACAAGCCCAACATCCCGCTGACGGTCCTCGTCAACCCCGTGCTGACCCCGCTGTGTGGCACGCGGTTCGAGAACTACGAGGGTTGCCTGTCGGTCCCCGACCTGCGCGGCATCGTCTATCGCTCGGTCGAGATCCGCGTCGAGGCGCTCGACCGCCTCGGCAACCCGATCGACAAGGTCGTCCGCGGCGTCACGGCCGGCACCTTCCAGCACGAGTGCGACCACCTCGACGGCATGCTGTTCGTCGACCGCGTCGAGGACCCTCGCACCTTCTGCACCTGGAAGGAGTTCGCCCGCCAGCACGAGGGCCGCTTCCGCGAGCACGTCAAGGAGCTCGTCGAGCACTACGGCTCCTGAGCGCCGCCACGCGCGACCTCGCCGCGGTGGTGCCTGCGTCCCCCTGAGCGCCGCGGATGTCCTGGCCGTGCCAGACTGACATGCCCCTTTGAACATGCCCGAACGGGCATGTCCGATGTGCCAGCTTCGGCTCGCGCTCGCCGCGGTCCGCCGGCGCGCAGCGGCGCCCGCAGACGCTGGCCCGCGGACCCGGCGATCTCGGGGTCCGAGCGGCCCGGGGCGGCGCGGACCCGGGTTCGGGCGGGCGCGTGCGGGCTTGCGATGGTACACTCGCGCCGCTCGTGACCCCCACGCGCCGCATCCTCGCCGCCAGCCTCGCCTCGCTGGCCCTGCACCTCTCGCCGCTCGTGCCCGGCGGGTGCGGCCTCGACATCAAGCTGGAGATGCCCGAGATCGAGTTCGAGGTCACGCAGTTCGAGACCGTCGAGCTCGACCAGGAGCTCAAGGGCGCCCCCCCGCCCGAGCCGCAGTCCGAGCCCGAGGTCACCCCGCCGCCGATGGGCCCTGACAAGCCGCCCGAGGGCGAGGGGCCCAAGCCCGAAGCCGAGCCGCCCAAGCCCAAGCCCAAGTTTGGCGAGAAGACCTCGCGCGTGGCCGAGCTCGGGCCTGGCAGCAGCAACTTCTTCATGTTGCTGGCGGCCAAGAAGGTCTCGGGCTTGCCGTTCGCCGAAGCGATCGTCGAGATCATGTCGCCGCTGCCCGACTTCGACTTCATCGTCACCGGCGGCGGCTTCCATGCCCTCAAGGACTTCAACTACATCGTCATCGCCAGCCCCAACCTGCGCGACCTGACCCAGACCTTCCTCGCCGTCGAGTATCGGCTGTCGCAGGCCGAGGTGCAGGCCGGCCTCGAGCGCGCCGCCGCGGCCGAGGGCCTCAAGATCGACTGGGAGGTCCGCGACGGGCGGACCATGGGCAACCCGCGGCCGGTCGCCAACCCCGACCAGGACGACGACCCGCGGTGGTTCGTCTTCCTCGACGAAGACGTCGCCGTCTACGTGCGCGAGGAGTTCTTGCCCGCGATCACCGAGGGCCCCGACGAGTCCAAGGGCAACACCGCCGGCAACTTCGTCGCCAACCTCACCAAGCTCAAGAGCTTCGCCGCCCGCGAGCCGCGGGCCGGCCTCCAGCTCGTCCTCAAGGACCTCCGCGCCAGCATCAAGCTCAAGGGCGAGCCCCCGTTCCCGATCCCCAACAACCTCGAGCTCATGGCCGAGGCCGCCGCCACGCCCGAGCTCATCATCAAGGCCGAGTACCTCGACGCCGTCGAGGCCGCCCAGATGGAGCGGCAGTGGACCGAGGACCTCCCGGCCTTCATGGACGCCAAGGTCCCGTTCTACGCCCGCTTCATGGTCCGCAGCTTCTACGACGCCACCGAGGTCGCCCGCGACGACAAGGCCCTCAACCTGCGCGCCGACTTCACCAAGGACCAGGCCAAGTTCATCCTCGAGCAGATCGCCGAGGGCGCGCGCCGCATGCTCCGCCGCACCCCCGAGCAGATCGAAGCCGCCCGCAAGCAGCGCGAGGAGATGTGGGCCGCGCGTAAGAACGGCAAGCTGAGCCCGAGCGAGGCGCTCACGCCGAAGGACCCCGGCAAGTCCGGCAAGCCCCCCGGCGAGCCCTTGCCGGCGCCCGGCGCCCCGCCCCCGCAGGACGGCGGCCCGGCCCCGAGCGCCCCGCCCGACGCGCCCGCGCCCGCGCCGACGCCCGCTCCCGCTCCCGCTCCGTCGCCCTGAGCAGCCGCGAGCTTCCAGCGCGAGTGACTCGCGCAGCAGACTCGCGGGGATGCTCGCGCTCGGCAACATCGACCGCGAACCGAAGCGCGACCTGCTGCACCGTCCGCGCGCCGCGGAGCTCGCCCCGTGCATCCGCGAGCCCGAGGCGCGAACCGAACCCCGCCGCAAACTTCGAACTCACCACGCTCGAGCTCGCCGCCGCATCCGCCGCGCTCGCCGACCGAGCTCGACGCCATGCCGCGGAGCGCCCGCGAGCGCTCCGCCCGCCCACCCATCTCCTCCTCGCAACTGTGGCCAGCGGCCCGCAGCGGCGCGTTCGAGCACATGTCCCTCAAGACATGTCCCTTCGACCCTCTCACAGCCCGCCGCTTCGTGGATCGGCGCCGGCCTGCGCGCTATCGTGGCGGCATGGCCTACCGACTCACCCGCAGCGAGTCCATCCATCAGGCCGCGCTGCGGATCGTCGACGAAGAGCTGGGCCAGGCGATCGCTCGCCTGCGTGAGGCCCACCCCGACGCTCCCGACACGCACACCCGCGTGCACGCGGCCCGCAAGGCGATCAAGCGCACCCGGGCCCTGGCTCGCCTGCTGCGCGACGGCCTCGGCGCCGGCTTTCACCGCGACAACCTCGACCTCCGCGACGCCGCCCGACGCCTCGCCGAGCGCCGTGACGCGGCCGTCGCCGCCGACGTGTTCACCGGCCTCTTCCCCGAGTCCGAGGGCGCGCTGGCCGTCGTCCGCGAGCGCCTCGCCGCCGTGCGCGACCAGGCCGTCGCCGGCGAGGACGCGCTCGACTCGGCCGCCGACGACCTCGCCCGCGTCCGCCAGCGCAGCGCCGACTGGCCCGCCCTGGCGCGGGGCTTCGACGCGCTCGAACCTGGCCTGAAGGCCAGCTACCGCCAGGGCCGCCAGGCCATGCGCGACGCCTTCGCCGACCCGAGCCCGGAGGCGTTCCACGCCTGGCGCAAGCGCGTCAAGGACCTCTGGTACCACACCCTGCTGCTGCAGAACGTCTGGAAAGGCGTGCAAGCGGCCTGGGCCGAGGCGATCGAGCAGCTCTCCGACGCGCTCGGCGAAGACCACGACCTCGAGGTCTTGCGCATGGCCCTCGGCCAGCACCGCGATCTCAACGCCGAGGCCCGCCGCGCCGTCCTTGCCCGCGCCGACGCCCGCAGCGCCGAGCTGCGCGCCCGCGCCTGGTCGCTCGGCCGCCGCCTCTACGCCGAACGCCCGCGCCGCTACATCGCGCGGATCAGCCACTACTGGCAGGTCTGGCGCAGCGGCCAACCCCGCCCGGCCGAACCCCGCCCCAGCCGCGGCGCCGAGGCCCCCAAGACCTCGCTGGCGCCCGATCCGGAGTTCATATGTCCCGGAGACCAGGTCGCCGAGGACATGGCCCAAAAGTCATGTGACGGCGATGACTGAAGCCCGACGCGCGGCCCGATCGACCCAGGCCGCGTGGCCGCGATCAGTCCTCGCCGACGTAGCCGTCCTCGAAGCAGTAGAGGCGCCGCGCGAAGTTACACTTGGAGGACAACGCGACCGTCCACTGCCGCTCGGCACGCCACGCCTCCCACGCTGGCCCCATCTCGACAGCCAATCCATTGAGCCCACGCATGGCTTGAAAGCGGCCCGCAGCCGATGTCCAGCTGTCGCAGTGGTCGAGCGGGTGCAGCACGTTCCCGAGGCCGGTGGTGTTGGTCCACACGAACTCCTCGGTCACCATCGCCCCGGTCTCGTCGATCGAGAGCCCGGTTCGTGGCCCGCTCGCCACCAGCTCGGCGAAGTCCGCCGCGATCACGCGCCCGTTGCGGAGGAAGTAGGGCACCTGCTGCAGATCGATCTGCTCGAACCGCGACGACGGCGACTGCGAACCGTCCGACAGCCACGCGCGGAACGTGTCGGCGTTGGCCAGCCCGACCGCCTTGGCCCGATCCCGACAGCGGATGTCGGCCCCGTCGAGCCCCCCGAGCGCGCCCGTGTAGACCTGGCTGGTCACGAACGCCAGACGCCCCTGCCACGTACAGCCCGCCCGGCACGGCGGCTCCTCGCCCGAGGCGACGCCGGTCCCGTTGAGGTCGCCCAGATCGCACACCTCGAAGCCCTCGTCGACGACCCCGTCCCCGCAGTGGGCCGCCAGCTGGCAGCCGTCGCAGCCGCCGTACTCGCTCGAGTTGCCGTCGCCGAGGTCGCACGCCTCCACGCCTGCCCGCACGAAGCCGTCGCCGCAGACCGCCGCGGCGCACTGGTGCGTGCACGCGCCATGGTCGGCGTTGGCGGGCCCGTCGTCGCACGCCTCGCCGGCATCGATCGCCCCGTCGCCGCAGTAGGACATGGCCTCGCCGGTGGAGGTGCTGGTGGTCCCGCCCGGATCGTCCGCCGTGGTGGTCGGCGCCTCGCCGGTGCTCTCCGTGCCGTCCGGCATCTCGCTGGTGGTCGCCGGGGCCGCGCTCGTCGTGCCCGGCTCGCTCGCCGTCGTCGCCGGCGCGCCCGGGTCCTCGCCCGTACAGCCATATGTCCCCCAGGACATGCCCGCAAAGACAGCCGCGATACGGATCCGCGTCAATGCCATCACGCGCCTTCGAAGCAGTAGAGGTGAGCCGACTCGAGGCATGTCGTGGGGTTCGCCACTGTGTCGAACGTCCAGGTCGAGTCGGTCGCCCCGGGCGTGCCGAAGTAGCCCGACTGATCGGCGAGCGTCGCCGACGTCCAGTCCTCGCAGTGCGTCGCACCCGGCACCGCCGAGCCGTCGGGCATCGTCCCGGTCCACGCGCCCGCGCCGGACACCAGCGCCCCGTGTTCGTCGCGGTCGATCGGCGCCAGCAGCGGCCCTGCGACCAGCGCGGCGAAGCTGACCGCCACCAGCGCCCCGTCGGGCCGCACGTAGCGGCCCTCGCCCGCGAACACCCGCTCACGCGCCGCTGCCGTCGAATCGCTGAGCCACGCCGTGTACGTCGCAAACGACGGCAGACCGCCCGCCTCGGCCAGCTGGCGGCAGATGCCGTCGGCGAACTCGAGCCCGCCGATGTCGTCGGGCCGGAACTTCTCGCTCGTGACGAAGACCACCCGCGCCCGCCGGCAGCCCGCGTCGCACCCCGCGTCGTCCGGGTCGTCGCACTCCTCGCCCTCGTCGACGATCCCGTCGCCGCAGACCGCCGCCGTCCCGCTGCTCGTGCCCGTCGTCGTCTGCCCCGCGGTCGTGCCCGTCGTCGTCTCGCCGTCGGACGTCGCCTCGCCGCTCTCCGTGCCCGTGCCCACCTCGCCGTCGCCCGTCGAGGTCATCACCCCCGTGTCCGCGTCGCCGCTGCTCGAGCCCGTCGAGGAGCTGGTGTCGGGCCGCTCCCAGTCGAACAGCTTGAGCCCCGGCGCCACGCACCCGGGCGCGAGCACGGCGAGGAGCACGAGCACGACGGACCGCATCGCCTTTCACCGTAGCAGCGCGCGAACACGCGCACAAGCCCTGCCCGTCCCCGCCAAACGCCGCTTACCGACAAGCGTGAAACCCGCACTCGCGCCGGCGCGCGTGGCCTCTGCGCGACATGTCTCTCGAGACATGTCGCGCCCGGGCTACGGCGTACTTCCGCCCCTCGCCGCGCGCCCTCGACCCGAGCTTTCTCCGTGTCCTCGACGAAATAACTTTAAGACATGTCCTTCACGACATGTCCCATGATTCATCATCCGCCGCCGCGCACCAGCCGTCGCAGCCACCGCCACGCGCGGACCCACCAGCTCGCCATCGGCTCCTCCAGCGTGTCCGCCGGCGAGGGCTGGCCGCTCCGAGCCAGCATCTCGGGCGTGATGTAGAGCCCGCGCATCGTCACCCGGCCCGGCTCGTGCTCGCCGATCGAAGGCCGCGCCAGCGGGGCGAACAGCCCCAGCGCCCGGCTGCGATACCCGAACCCGTCCGGCTCCGCGGAGCGCCAGAACTCGGGCTCCGACAGCCGCGCCGCCAGCTCCGGCTCGTCGGTGAGCGGCGTGACGCGGTAGCTGATCCAGAACATGTCCTCGAACCGCGGCTCGCTCAAGTACGCGACCACGCGGTCGTCGAGCACGACGTCCCACCCCTCCGACCGCCCGTAGTCGGTCGCCTTCAGCCGGCGCCCCGGCGCCTGTCGTTCGCCGCGACGAGCCACGCGTCGAGCATACCGCGCCAAGCCTCGCCTCTGCCGCGCGAGCTCGCGCCGCGAGCCATCGCCACGGCGCGAACCGCTGCGCCGCCGCTCAGCCCTGCGCCGCGCGGCGCAGCCGATCCGCGATCGCCCGCCCGAGCCCGACCTCGGGCACCGTCTCGACCACGATCGTCTCGACCTCTGGCGCGTCGAGCTCGCGCAGCGCGGCGAACAGCGCGTGCGCATAGCCCTCGAGCTCCGCCGGCATCACCTGCCAGCGACCGACGAACCCGGGCGGCCGCGGCCGCTGGCTCATCACCGCCACCGCGGGGCCGCCCAGCGCCGCCGCCTCGCCGGGCGCCACCAGCACCACCCGGGCCCGCGGCGCATAGTGACGGTGGCGCAGACCTGGCGATCGGGACATGGCCTCCGGGTCCTGTCCCGAGAGCACATCGACCTCGCCGACGGCCGCCCGCAGCGCCTCGAGCGGCAGCCCGCCCATGCGCAGCACCATCGGCACCGGCCGCGTCGCGTCGACCACCGTCGACTCGAGCCCGACCGCGCACGGCCCCCCGTCGAGGATCACCTCGACCACCCCGTCGAGGTCGGCGAGCACGTGCCCGGCGGTCGTCGGGCTCGGCCGGCCCGAGCGGTTGGCCGACGGCGCCGCCAGCGGCCGCCCGCACGCGCGCAGCAGGGCCAGCGCGGCCGGGTGGCCGGGGATCCGCACGGCCACGGTGTCTTGCCCGGCGGTGGTCGCGTCGGGCACGACGGCGGCGCGCGGCAGCACCAGCGTCAGCGGACCTGGCCATAAAGACATCAGCCGCTCGGCCGCCGGCGGCACCGATCGCGCCAGCGCTCGCGCCTGCTCCGGGGCCGCCACGTGCACGATCAGCGGGTTGTCGGCCGGCCGCCCCTTGGCCGCGAAGATCCGCCCCACCGCCGCCGCGTCGAGCGCGTCAGCGCCGAGGCCGTAGACCGTCTCGGTCGGGAACGCCACCAGCCCGCCGCGGCGCAGCACCTCGGCCGCGCGGGCGATCGCCGCCGGGTCGTCGGCCGGCAACAGGGCTGTCTTCACGGACATGTCTCTTCCGCCATCCCCGGCTGTCCGCCGGGACATGTCCTTCAGCTCATCTTCGCCAGCTCGAGCAGCGCTTCCTTCATCTGCAGCGCGTCGGCGAAGCGGTGGTGGACCTGCTTGCCGCACGCCTTGGCGAAGAACGCGTCCATCGCCCGCGCCTTCGCGGCCGGCACGCTGTCGGAGATGAAGTGGCTGACCGGCAGCGGCTCGCGCTCGCGGTGGGCCTGCAGCAGCGCGCGCGGGTGGGCGTCGAACAGGTCTTCGAACGGGTGGCGGCCGCCGGTGACCAGCTCGAAGAACGTCATGCCGAGCGCGTAGAGGTCGGCGCGGTGGTCGATGTAGTTGCCGGGGATCGTCTGCTCGGGGGCGATGTAGCGGGGGTCGCCCATGATGTGGTGCGTGTTGTGCGACGACAGGTCGGACAGGTCGCGCGCGACGCCGAAGTCGAGCAGCTTGACCACGCGCAGCAGCGGGTCGTGCGAGTCGCGGGTGACGAACACGTTGGCCGGCTTGATGTCGCAGTGCACGATCCGCCGCAGGTGGACGTAGCGCAGCGCGTCGAGGATCTGCGAGAAGATCTCGAGGATCACCGGGATGCCCATCGGCGTGCCGCTCTCGATGAACCAGCTGACGTCCTTGCCGCGCAGGTACTCCATCGCGAACCACAGCACGTCGAACTCCTCGGCCGTGCCGACCTGGCTGACGTGCACGAGGTTGTGGTGCATGAAGCTCGCGCACATGCGGGCCTCGCGGCGGAAGTGGCGATGCGCCCACTCGGGCACGTCGTTCTTCATCACCTTGAGGGCGATGTAGCGGTTCATCAGGCGGTCGAACGCCTTGTAGACCTTGCTCATGCCGCCCTCGCCGAGGCGCTGCACGATCTCGAACTGGCTCGTGCCCGTCACCACCGTGCCGGGCGGCAGCTCCGTGCCCTGGTAGCCCTCGTACTGCGAGGTCGACGTCGGCGTGATGCCCGTCATCCCGGCGTGAGGCCGATTGCCGGTGTTTTGATCCTCGTTGGACACGTGGGGGAGCGCGGCGGGGTTGGGCTAGGTTATGCAACCTACACCACCTGGTCCCGTCTCGTCAGCCGTCCTCGCGGGGGCCGGGGCGGCGGGTCCGATGCAGGTCGCGGCGCGCACCTTAGCCGCTAGTGCGGGTGGAGCACAAAAGACAGGCGGGCGGCGCGGTGGGGCGAAATCGCCACCCCCGCGCCGCCCGCCTGCTCGGCGCCCGGGGCGCCGAACGAACGATGTTCAGACGCCGAGCTCGAGGCTGACGGCGACGCCGTGGACCACCGCCGCGGTGCGCACCGCGTCGTGGATCTGCTCCGCCGTGCCGCCGGCCTCGCGGATCGTCTTCTCGTGGGAGACGACGCACCGCTCGCAGCCGAAGACGGCGCTGACGGCCAGGCAGAACAGCTCAAAGTCGAGCTTCGAGCTGTGCGGCTTGGCGATCCGGGTCATGCGCAGGCGGGCCGGTAGCTTGTCGTAGTCCTCGCTGCCGACCATGTGCTTGAACCGGTAGTACACGTTGTTCATCGCCATCAGCGCCGCCGCGGCGCGGGCGTCCTCGACGGTCGCCGCGTCGACTTGCTCGCGCGCGGCGTCGATGAGCACCTGGGTCAGGGTCGCGTTGCGGGAAGCGATGGCGCAGGCCACCGCGATCCCCCAGCGCTGCGCCGCGGTCAGCGACGACTCCTGCAGGACGTTCTGCAGGTTCACCTTGAGGTCCCTGGCGGCCTCGGGGAGCGACTCTCGCAGTGATTCGATGGTGTTGGCCATGGTGTCCTCCTTCCTTCGCGACCCTATCCGCTGCCCGTGCTTACGGGTTGAGGGTCGCCTCGCCCTTCTGCCAGTTGCACGGGCACAGCTCGTCGGTCTGCAGACCGTCGAGCACGCGCAGCACCTCGCCGACGTTGCGGCCGACCGACAGGTCGTTGACCGAGACCCAGCGGATGGTGCCCTGGGGGTCGACGATGAAGGTCGCGCGCAGCGGCACGCCGTCCTTGTGCAGGATGCCGAGCGCCTGCGACAGCTCGCGCTTGGTGTCGGCGACCATCGGGATCTTCAGATCGCGCAGGTCGTCGTGGTTGTTACGCCACGCCAGGTGGACGAAGTGGGTGTCGGTGCTGACGCCGAGGACCTGCGCGTCGCGGTCGGAGAAGTCGCCGCTGCGACGGCCGAACTCGGCGATCTCGGTCGGGCAGATGAACGTGAAGTCCATCGGCCAGAAGAAGAACACCCGCCACTTGCCGGTGTAGCTCTTGTCGTTGATCTCGGTGAACTCTTTGCCCTTGTCGCGGCTGACGACGGCCTGGAGGGCAAACTGGGGGAACTGATCGCCTACGGTCAACATGGTCTGGTCTCTCTTCCTTGGGCGAGCGGCAACGCTCGCGGACATGGGTGCAATAGCAGGCGCCGGACCATACGACAGAGTCAACGAAATCAGACACTTGTCCGTTTGCTCGGGGCCGGCCGACCCCGACCGGTCGTGGTCCACCGTCCCATCGGTACCGAAACACTGGCATTTCGGTGCCCGGCGATCCAGACTGGGGCCATGGACACCGACGATCTCCTGCGCCGCGGCCTCGACTGGGTGGCTCGGATCGCGCCCTACGACCTCGCCGCCGTGTTCACCCTCGACGACGGCGGCCTGGTCGTCCGCGCCGCCCGCGGCAACCTGGCCAGCCAGGTCCGCGGCCACCGCATCGACCTGGCGCGCTTCCCGACCCTGCGCGAGGCGCTCGAGACGCGCCGCGCCCGCGCCTTCACCGAGGACGATCACCGCCACGGCGACGGCGATCCCTTCGACGGCGTCCTGGACCTCTCGCCCGGCCACGCCTGCATGGTCGTGCCGCTGCACGCCGCCGGCCGCTCGCTCGGCGTGCTCACCCTCGACCGCACCCACTGCGAGCGCTATCCGCAGGCCGTGGTCGACCAGGTCGAGACCTACGGGCAGATCCTCGGCCTCGCGCTCGACAACGCCGAGCGCCGGGTCGTGCTCGAGACCCTGCGCGAGGCCGAGCTCGAGCGGGCCCGCGAGCAGGACGAGGTCGCCGCCGGCTACGGGGTGCTCGAGCGCAGCGCCAGCCCGGCCGTGCGGGCCGTGGCGGCGCGCGCCCGCCAGGTCGCCGCCACCGACACGCCGGTGCTGATCCTCGGCGAGACCGGCACCGGCAAGGAGCGGCTCGCCCGCGCCCTGCACCGCTGGAGCGCCCGCGCCGACCGGCCCTTCGTCGCTATCAACTGCGCGGCGATCCCCGCCTCGTTGCTCGAGAGCGAGTTGTTCGGCCACACCCGCGGCGCCTTCACCGGGGCCACGCGCGACCGCCTCGGCCGGTTCCAGCTGGCCAGCGGCGGCACGCTGCTGCTCGACGAGATCGGCGAGCTGCCGATCGAGCTGCAGGCCAAGCTGCTGCGCGTCGTGCAGGAGGGCGTGGTCGAGCCGGTCGGCAGCGACAAGAGCGTCAAGGTCGACGTCCGCCTGCTCGCCGCCACCCACGTCGACCTCGAGAAGGCGATCGCCGGCGGCCGCCTGCGCGAGGATCTTTACTATCGCCTGGCCGTGTTCCCGCTGCGCCTGCCGCCGCTGCGCCAGCGCCTCGAGGACCTGCCGCTGCTGTCCGCCGCGATGCTCGCCGAACAGAGCCAGCGGACCGGCCGCCGCGGCATGCGGATCAGCGAGGACGGCCTGACCCGCCTGCGCGCCCACGCCTGGCCGGGCAACCTGCGCGAGCTCAGCAACGTGCTCGAGCGCGCCACCATCGTCACCACCGGCGACGTGCTCGGCCCGGAGGCGTTCGAGCTCGGCGACATGTCCCATGCGCCAGGTCCCGTCGAGCCCGCGCTCACGGCCCCGCCGTCGGCCACGCCGATGCAGCACGACGGCCGGATCGCCACGCTCGAGGAGGTGACGGCCCTGCAGATCCAGCGGGTCCTGACCCACACGCGCGGGCGGATCTACGGCCCCGGCGGCGCCGCCGAGCTGCTCGGGGTCCCGCCCTCGACGCTGCAGAGCCGGATGAAAAAGCTCGGCGTCGCCCGCACCGCGTGAGGCGCGAGCGGCCAGCGGAGCCTCGCGGCGACGAGGCCCGACGTCTGCCAGATCCGTCCGAATGGACATGCCCGTTCGAGCATGCCCTTTCGGGCATGTCCACGACGACATGCCCTAAAGTTCAGCGACGCCTCAGCGGAACAGCAGGCTCCACAGCGCGTCGACCATCGACTCGGCCACGATCTCCTGCTTCACCGGCCGGCCGGTCTCGAGCTGGGGCGGCGGCGGTGGCACGCTGCGGGCGGCCGCGCGGGCGCGGGCCGCCTCGCCGATCGCCCGCCCGCCGGCCCGCAGGAACGCCTCCACCTCCTCGAGCTCGCCGGCGTCGAGGAACAGCCCGTGGTGGCGGCACTCGTCGACGATCACCCCGCTGATCGAGCCGAAGTTGCGGCGGTTCATCACCTCGCGGCAGCGCGGGCACTCGCGGTAGCGGACATCGGACTCGCGGGTCGCCGGCGCGGGCACGCGGGCGCGCAGGTCGGCCTCGTGCATGGCCCCGGTCCCGGGGCTGGGGTCGAGGCCGGAGGTCAGCACCTCGAGCTCGCCGGCGTCGAGCCAGATCCCGCCACAGCCCGCGCAGGTGTCGAACTCGATCCCGTGGCGGACGGCGGTCGCGTGCAGCGGCTCGCCGCAGCCCGGGCAATCGCCGCCGCGGGGCGTCCGGGCGCCCGGATCGCGGTACTCCGGCGGGCGAGCGGGCTCGTCGGGCAGCAGGTCGGCCAGGGCCTGTGAGATCCGGGCAGCGCGGGCGCGGGACTCCTCCGTCGGGCGGGGACGACGCATGACCGCACGATACCAGCGAACGCCCGGTCCCGTGGTAAGAAGCCCGCGAGCGCTCATGAGCACGACGCGAACCTTCCGCCGGATCTGCATCTTCTGCGGCTCGAACAGGGGTCTCGAGCCCGGCTTCGCCGAGGTCGCCCGCGGCGTCGGCGAGCACCTGGCCCGCAGCGGGATCGGCGTCGTCTACGGCGGCGGCAAGATCGGCCTCATGGGCGAAGTCGCTGACGCGGCCCTGCGCGCTGGCGGCCAGGTGTTCGGCGTCATCCCGCAGAAGCTGTGGGACGTCGAGGTCGGCCACGGCGGCCTCACCGAGCTGTTCGTGGTCGACAGCATGCACGCCCGCAAGATGATGATGGCCCAGCTCAGCGACGCCTTCATCGCCCTGCCCGGCGGCTTCGGCACGCTCGAGGAGCTGTTCGAGGCGATCACGTGGATGCAGCTCGGCTACCACCGCAAGCCGGTCGGCCTCGTCAACGTCGGCGGCTACTACGACCACCTGCTGGCCTTCCTCGACCACGGCGCCGCCCAGGGCTTCGTCCGTGACAGCCACCGCCCGCTGATGCTGGCGGCGCCCGACATCGGCGGCCTGATCGAGCAGATGGCCCACGTCGAGATCCCCCACTTCAGCCTCGGCCACGCCCCGCCGCGGCTGTAGCCGCGAGGCGCCCCGCCGCCCGGCTCACGCCGCAGCGCGCTGTCTCAATAGACATGTCCTCTCGGACATGTCTATTTCGCCATGTCCGGACGGACATGCCCCCGGGGGCATGACCTATCCGCCATGTCCGCGCAGCCAGGCCTCGATCTCGGCCCGGTCGGCGCTCGCGTCCAGCCCCGTCAGCTCCTCCGCGGCCGCGCGGGCCAGCGCGCGCGCCTCGGCCTGGGTCGCCTTGCGGGCCCAGCGGGTGCGGGCCAGCGCGAAGCGGGCCCACGCGGCGTCGCGCGGGCGCTCGTGGGCGGCGTACAGCTCGAGCGCGCGCTCGAACTGACGCGCCGCCTCGCCGACGCGGTTGCGGGCCAGCGCCACCTCGCCGAGGCCGGTCAGCGCCGGCGCCACGTCGAGGTCCTCGGGCCCGCGGGACGTCTGGAAGATGCCGAGCGCGCGCGTGTAGAAGCGGGCCGCCTTGTCGAGGTCGCCGCGCTGCAGGTGCAGCTCGCCGAGGCTCAGCAGCGCGTAGCCGACCTCCGGGTGCTCCGCGCCGAGGGCCTTGGCCGCGCCGACGGCCGCGCGCTCGAGCAGCTCCAGCGCCTTGGCCGACTCGCCGCGGCTGCGGTAGATGTTGCCGAGGTCTTGCTGGGCGTGCGACGCCTCGATGCTCTCGGCCCCATTGGTCTGCTCGCGGATCGCCAGCGCGCGCAGGCCGAGGCGCTCGGCCTTGTCGAGGTCGCCGCGGTCGAGCGCGAGGCGGGCCAGGTTGCCGAGCGCCAGCGCGACGTCGGGGTGCTCGGGCCCGAGGATCCGCTCGAACAGCTCGAGCGCCCGCTGGTAGCACACGCGCGCGTCCTCGAGGCGGTCGCGGCGGTAGTGCAGGTTGCCGCGGTTGTTGAGCGGCCCGGCCATCTCGAGCGCGTCGGCCCCGAGCTGCTCGCTGACGATCGTCAGGATCTGCTCCATCACCTCCTCGGCCTCGTCGAGTCGGCCGCGGTCGAGGTAGATGAGCCCGAGGATGTTGAGCGCCCAGGTGCCGCGCAGCGTGGTCGCCTCGCCCTGGGCCACGTTCATCGCCTGCGCCAGCCTGGCCCAGCGGATGCCCTCCTCGTGGCGAGCCATGCGACCGCCGACGAGGTCGGCCATGCCGGTGACGATGTCGGTGAGCAGCGCGTCCTGGCCGGTCTCGGCCGCCAGCACCATCGCCTCGTCGAGCCACGCCTCGGCCTGCTTGAGGTCGGAGACATCGCTGGCGAACATCGCCGCGCGGAAGCGGGCCAGCGCCGCCAGCGGGCGCCAGCCGACCGCGTCAGCCTCGGGGATCAGCGCGCGGCTCTGCCCCAGCCCCTCCTGAAAGCGACCGGTCACCCCGAGCGTCCGCACCTGCCGCAGCGCCTGGCGCACGCGCAGCACCTCGGCGCGCACCTGCTCGTCGGCGGGCGGCGGCGACTGGCGGGCCAGATACGACAGGTCGAGGCAGGTCGTCGGCGGCGGCAGGTCGCTCACCGCCGCGACCGCGTGCTGGACCGCGTCGGCGTCGATCGCCGCGAACCGCTCGAGCGTGCCGTCGAACGCCCAGCGCGCGTCGAGCAGGCACTCCTCGGCGCGGCCGACCAGGTCGCTCGACCAGCGCGGATCGATGCGGGGCATCATGCACAGCCGCGACTTGGCGTCCGCCCACGACGCGGTGAACACCTCGACGATCGCCGACGCGCGCCGGAACGTGCGCTCGCCGAGCGCCGGCGCCGCGGCGATGAACGCCGCCTCCACGCCCGGCCGCGCCGCCGCCCACTGCGTCACCAGCTCCTGCCCGCCGTCCCAGCACGCCTCGGCCTGCCAGCGGCCCTGCACCTGCGTGTACCCGACCTCGCCGGCGATCACGGCCCCGAGCCCGAGCACCGCCGCCGCCGCGAACCTTCGCCGTCGCCGCGGCGTCCCGCTCTCGAGCTCGGCCAGCAGCGCCGCCATCGACGGCCACCGCTGCGCCGGCTCGCTCTGCATCCCGCGCTCGATCGCCTGCCGCAGCCACGACGGCACCTTCGCCCCCGCCGGCGGCTCGCGCCGCTTGTTGCCGAGGATCGCCGCGCGAAAGTCCTCCGTCGTCTTGCCCGCGTACGGCCGCTCGCCGTACAGCCCCTCCCACAGCGACACGCAGAACGCGAACTGATCGGTGCGCGCGTCGACGACCGCGCCGTTCCAGTGCTCGGGCGCCATGTAGGCCGGCGTGCCCATCAGCGAGCCCGCCTCCGTCACTCCGCTCCACAGCACCGCCGTCGGCGCCCGCATCACCGTGTTCTCCTCCGGGCTGCGCGTCGCCAGCTCGCCGCGCGCCAGCCCGAAGTCCATCACCCGCACGCGGCCGTCCTTGCCGACCATCGCGTTGAGCGGCTTGAAGTCGCGGTGGACCAGGCCCGCGCTGTGGGCCGCCGCCAGCCCGCGCCCGGCCTGCAAGTACGCGCCGAGGATCTCCCGCGGCCCGTGCAGCTTGACCCACGCGTGCAGCGTCGAGCCCGACACGTACTCCATCGCCAGGTAGAGCGTGTTGGCGTACTCGCCGACCTCGAACACCTGGACCACGTTGGGGTGTGACAGCAGCGCCAGCGCCTGGGCCTCGCGGCGCATGCGGTCGCGCTCGTCGGCCCCGCCGCTGCCGCGCAGCAGCTTGATCGCCACGCGGCGGTTGAGGTCGGCGTCGTAGCCGAGCAGCACGCGGCCCTGCGCCCCGGCGCCGAGGCTGCCGAGCACGTGGAAGCGGCCGATCCGGCGCGGGAGGCCGTCGCCCTCGTCGCGCGGCGCCGCCTCCACGCGGGTCTTGTCGTCCTCGGGGGGGCCGGGCATGCGGGCCGACGAGCATAACCGGCTTCGCCGCGCGGCCCCAAGTGGTCTCGCGCCCGCACGCCCGCGAACGCGTACGCGTGATTCTGCGCCGCGGCTCGGGCCGCCGCGTCCGCTGCGAGTCGTGCGGCCACGCAAGAACCTGGCCCGAAGACCAGGTCCTCAAGCACCCTCGCCGCGCTCCGCTAGACCAGCCGGGCCACCTTGGCGCCGAACAGCCGCTCGAGCGCCGACATCAGCTTGTCGTCGGCCCTGACCCCGAACTTGTCGCCGAACACCACCTGCCCGGCGTAGCGGTCGGACACCACCTCGAGCTCCATCGAGCAGGCGCCGGCGTTGTCGGCCACGATCTGCTTGAGACGGAGGATCCGCTCGGGCGTCAGCTGCTCGAGCTGGACCTTGAGCAGGACCTTGCGGGTCGACTGCTCGCGCAGCGTGCGGACCTCCTGCACCGACTCGACCAGGATCTTGAACTTGCTCGCCTCGCCGTCGTCGCCGGTCTCGACCTCGCACTTGCCGGTCACGAACACCGGCTCGCTGCCGATCTGCGCCAGCCGCTCGCCGAGCGACAGGCCGGTCGCCTCGTCGCTGCGGGCGTAGGTCTTGGGGAACACCACCGACTCGACGCGGCCGAACTGGTCCTCGAGCTGGAAGAAGCCCATCGCCCCCTTGCCGCTGCGGGTCTGGACCTCGCGCAGGTCGCAGATCACCCCGGCGATCGTGACCTCCTGGCCGTTGTGCTTGGGCTCGATCTGTCCCGTGCGACAGGTCGCGTGCTTGTCGACGTCCTGCTGGTAGCGGTCGAGCGGGTGGCCCGTCAGGTAGAAGCCGAGCGCCTCGCGCTCCTTGAGCAGCTCCTCGCGCGGCTCCCACGGCTCGACCTCCGGATACTCCTCGGTGTAGACTGGCGCCGAGTCGGCGATCGCGTCGAACAGCCCGAACTGGCCCGAGTCGCGGTCGCGCGAGGCGCCCTGGCCCTGCTCGATCGCCCGCTCGATCGCCGCGTGCAGGCACGCCCGGCCGCGCTTGCCGCTGATCGCGTCGAGCGCCCCGGCGCACACCAGGCCTTCTTGCGTGCGCTTGTTGACCTTCTTGAGGTCGACGCGGCGGCACACCTCGAACAGCGACGTGAACGCGCCGTCGACCGAGCGCGCGGCCAGGATCGCGTCGACCGCGTTCTCGCCGACGCCGCGGATGCCGGCCAGGCCGAAGCGGATCTGCTCGTCGAAGCCCTCACCCTCGCGCTTGCGGCGGACCACCGAGAAGTCGCGGCCCGACTCGTTGATGTCGGGGGCCAGCACCACGAGGCCCATCGCGCGCGCCTCGGCGATGAACTTGACGACGTTGTCGTTGTTCGACTTGTCGCAGGTCATCAGCGCCGCCATGAACGAGGCCGGGAAGTGGTGCTTGAGGTAGCCGGTCTGATAGGTGATGAGGCCGTAGGCCGCCGAGTGCGACTTGTTGAAGCCGTAGCCGGCGAACTTGTCGATGAGGTCGAAGATCTCCTCGGCCTTGGCGTTGGGGATGTTCGACGACGTGGCGCAGCCCTCGACGAACAAGGCCCGCTGCTTGTCCATCTCCGACTTCTTCTTCTTGCCCATCGCGCGGCGCATCATGTCGGCCGCCCCGAGCGAGAAGCCGGCCAGCACCTGCGCCGCCTGCATGACCTGCTCCTGGTACACGAACACGCCGTAGGTCTCCTTGAGGACCTCGGTCAGCAGCTCGTGCGGGTACTCGATGGCGCGCCGGCCGTGCTTGCACTCGATGAACTGGTCGACCATGCCGCCCTCGAGCGGGCCCGGGCGGTACAGCGCCACCGCGGCGACGATGTCGCCGAAGCAGTCGGGGCGCAGCTTCTTCAGCAGGTCCTTGAAGCCCGAGGATTCGAGCTGGAACACGCCGGTGGTGTCGCCGCGGCTGATCATCTCGAAGACGCCGGCGTCGTCCATGGGGATCGCGCCGAGGTCGAACGGGTCGTCCTTGGGCCGGTGCTCGTTGACGAGGCGCACCGCGGTGTCGAGCACCGTCAGCGTCTTGAGGCCGAGGAAGTCGAACTTGACCAGGCCGGCCAGCTCGACGTCGGTCATCGTGAACTGGGTGACGATCTTGCCGTCGGCCTGGAAGCACGGCACGTGCTCCCACAGGTCGCGGTTGCCGATGACGATGCCGGCCGCGTGCATGCCCGCGTGGCGGTTCAGGCCCTCGAGCGCCTGGCCGATCTTCAGCACCTCGGCGACGCGGCCGTCCTCGCGGGCGCGCAGGCGCAGCTTGCTGGCCGCCTCGGCGATCATGATCGCGTCCGACAGCTTGGCCGCCGCCTCCGGGCTCTCCTTGGCCTTGGACTTGAGCGGCTCGGGGTCGGTCATCGCCATCGACAGCGTCACCTTCGGGCCCTCGGGCACGTGCTTGGCGATCTCGTTGGCCTCCGACGGCTGCAGGCCCATCACCCGGCACACGTCGCGCACGAGGCCGCGGGCCTTGAGGCTGTGGAACGTGGCGATCTGGCCGACCCGCCCCGCGCCGTAGCGCTCGGTGACGTAGCGGATCACCTCCTCGCGCCGGTCCATGCAGAAATCGATGTCGAAGTCGGGCATGCTGACGCGCTCCGGGTTGAGGAAGCGCTCGAACAGCAGGCTGTACTGGATCGGGTCGAGGTCGGTGATGCGCAGCGCGTAGGCCACCAGGCTGCCCGCGCCCGAGCCGCGGCCCGGGCCGACCGGCACGCCGATCTTCTTGGCGTGGGCGATGAAGTCCCACACGATCAAGAAGTAGCCGGGGAACTTCATCTGCGTGATGACCCCGAGCTCGTAGTCGAGGCGCTGGCGGTACATGTCGGGGTCGAACACCTGCCCGCGCCGCTGCAGCTCGCCGAACCGCTCCTCGAGGCCCTTGTGGGCCACCTTGCGCAGGTAGCCGGGCAGGTCCTCTTCTGTCCCATCGGGCAGCTTGAAGTCCGGCAGCTCGGGCTTGCCGAGCTTGAGCTCGACGTTGCAGCGGCGGGCGATCTCGCCGGCGTTCTCGAACGCGCTCGGGTAGTTCGACCCGAAGTAGCTCAGCATCTGGTCGGGCGTCTTGATGTAGAACGCGTCGCACTCGTGCTTCATCCGCTTGGGGTCGTCGAGCGTGCGCCCCTGGCCCATGCACATCAGCACCTCGTGCGCGTGGGCCTCGTCCTGGTTGACGTAGTGACAGTCGTTGGTGGCCACCAGCGGCACGCCGCAGTCGATCGACAGCTGGGCCAGCGCCGCGTTGACCCGCTCCTGGTCGGCCATGCCGTTCGGCTGCAGCTCGAGGTAGTACGAGCCCGGCTCGAAGATCGACTTGTACTCGAGCACCGTCTGGCGCGCCGCGTCCATGTCGCCGCCGTTGATGAGGCGCGAGATGTGGCCGCCGAGGCACGCCGAGAGCCCGATGAGCCCCGCGCTGTGCTCCCGCAGGATCTTCCGGTCGATCCGCGGGTTGTAGTAAAATCCCTCGAGGTGGCCCTTCGAGACCAAGAACTGCAGGTTCTTGAACCCGACCTCGTCGCGGGCCAGGAGCACCAGGTGGTAGTTCTTCCGGTCGGTCTTGGCGTGCATGTCGCCGTCGGACACGTACGCCTCGCAGCCGAAGATCGGCTTGACGCCGGCGGCCTTGGCCTCCTGGTAGAACTGCAGCGCGCCGAACATGTTGCCGTGGTCGGTCACGGCGACGGCGTTCATGCCCCGCTGCTTGACGATCTTGCAGAGATCCTTGGTCCGGATCGCGCCGTCGAGCAGGCTGTACTGCGAGTGCAGGTGCAAGTGGGCGAAGTCCGCGCCCCCGCCAGGGATGCTGCCGTCGGCTGCCATGGCCGAAGGCTTACCACGCCTCGCGCCGCGCTCGCGTGCCTCGCCCTCGCGACGCTCGCATGCTCTCGTCACACCGAGGTCGACAGCGGGGACGGCGCAGCGGGATCCACCCGGCCAGCCGCGGGCGAACGCACCGTCCACCTCGCCCTGGAGACCGCGTTCCACTCGCTGGATCCAGCCGACGCGGGCGACGCCGTCAGCCGTCGCTTGACCTCACAGATCTTCGACACGTTGCTCGACTGGGATCCACACGCCGATCCCCCGCGCCTCGTGCCCGAGCTGCTCGCCGACCTGCCCGAGATCAGCCCCGACGGTCTCACTTATTCGTTGCGCTTGCGGGAGGGTCCGCGGTTCCAGCGCGACACCTGTCTCAAAGACCAGGCGCGTCCCGTCCGCGCCGGCGACGTCGCGGCCTCGCTGCTGCGCATCCGCCCGGACAAGCACGCCGCGTGGTCGCTGCTGGCCGGCCGGATCGCCGGCCTCGACGCCTGGCATCGCACGCCCGACGAGCGCGCGCCGATCACCGCCGACGACGCGGCCGGCACCGTCACTCTCCGGCTCACGCGCCCGCAGCCGGAGTTCGCGGCGATCCTCGCCCACCCCGCGCTGGCGATCGTCCCGCCCGAGTGCGTCGATCACTACGACGGCTCGGCGCCCGAGCGCCCGCGGTTCGCCCGCCATCCGGTGGGCAGCGGGCCCTATCGCCTCGACCACGCCGCCAGCGAGTTCCCACGCACCGCCGTGCTCGTGGCCACCGACGCGCCGCGCCCGTACCCGCAGCCGCCCGGGCGGCCGCCGCTGCCGTGCACGCAGGCACCCGCGGCCGCGCGCGTGGTGCTGACCCACTTCCAGCACGGCGAGCCGGCCCTGCGCGCCTTCCAGGCCGGCGAGCTGGCGGCGATCGTGCCCGGCCAGGCGCAGTTCGCCGAGGTGGTGGCGCTCGGGCGACCTGTCCCCGGGGCCCTGCCCTCCGGGACAGGTCTCGAAAAATTCCCGGTCGCCGCGATCGACCTCCTCTACTTCAACATGGCGAGCCCGGAGATCGGGCATCACCCCGACCCGGCCCGCGCGCGCGAGAACCTGGCCCTGCGCCGCGCGATCGCCCGCGCGTTCGATGTCCCGCGCTACCTCGAGGTCGTGCGCAACGACGCGTGGGCCGAGGCTAGCGCCAGCGTGCTGCCGCGCGAGGTCTCGCCGCGCGTCGATCTCGCGGACGCACCGGCCCGGCCCGACCTCGCCGGCGCGCTGCAGATCCTCGCCGACGCCGGCCTGTCCCACAGGACATTTGTCTTGAACTACTGGGGCGGCCCCAGCGAGCCCGAGCGGCAAGAGGCCGCGCTCCTGCGCGAGTTCCTGCGCCCGCTCGGCGTCGACCTCCGCTTCACCCCGCGCGACAATTTCCTGTTCGACCCGGGCCTGCGCGCCTCGGCCCACCTGTTCGGCCTCCGCTTCGACGCCGACTACCTCGACCCGAGCAATTTCTTGTCGTCGCTGACCTGCCAGGCCCCCGACAACCTGGCCGGCTTCTGCGACCCGGGCTACGACGCCGCCTACGCCGCCTTCGCCGCCCTGCCCCCCGGCCCGACCCGCGACGACGCAGCCCGCCGCCTCCAGGCGCTGCTCGGCGAGCAGATGCCCGTGCGACCGATCGATCAACCGAGCGCGTGGTACCTCCACCAGCGCTGGCTCGGCGGACTGGTCCGCCACCCGCTGGCCGGCCTGCGCATCGAGCTGCTGTGCCCCGACATGCCCTGAAGGACATGCGCCGTCTCAATGCATCTTGAGACATGTCCATGAGAGCATGCCTCTTTGGACATAAACTTTCGCGCATGCTCTGGGAGACATGTTCCGATTGCCGAGGAGCGAGTGAAGCGCCGGGCTCCATTGAAGCGGGCCGCCAGAGCGCGGGGTCAGCGGAGTTTGAGCCGCAGCCGCACGCGCGAGGTCTCGTCGCTCACCGGATAGCGCACCGACTCCAGCTCGTCGCGCACGCATCCCTGCCACGACGAGGCCGACGCGTCGATCGGCACGGGCTCGAGGTTCAGGCTGCCGACGACGCCGCGACCCCGCGTGATCGACACATCCGCGGCGATCACCGGCGGAGCACCGACACACGCGCGAAGCGCCGCGAGGGCCCCGAGCGTCGCGGTCGTCGCCTCCGCGGTCGTCACGGTCGCTGCCGTCGCCATTCCGGCTTTCACCGCACGCGTCACCGGCTCCGAACCGGGCTTCACCGCGCGCCGCGACGGACGAACCGGGACGGGGTCGACGCCGACCTGCGGCGGCTCGCTCGGCGGTCCCTGCGACGGCTCGACCCGCGTCGTCTCGCTCGTCGTCGCCTCCAGCGAGATCGGCTCGTTCTTCGCCTCGATCTGCGTCGGCTCGGCTCGTGCCGGCTCGCTCCGCTGCGATGATTCGGGCGGTGCTTCCGGGCCCGTGAGCGCGGACAACAACGACGCGAGCACAGCTCCGATCACGCCCCCACCCGCGAGCCTCCACCACACCGCAGGACCGAAGGCGGGCGCCGGGCTCGGCGACGCCGGCAGCGAAGCCGCTTGCATCGCGGCTGCCTGGGATGGGGCCGCCGGTGATGCCGGAGCCGCCGCGCGCGAGGCGACCGAGCTGGGAGCGCGGAGCTCCTGGATCGACGCCGCGGTGCTGCGAAGCATCTGCCCGAAGTGCGCCATCGTCACCGTGCGCCGCTCGGGCTCGGGCGCCAGGACCTCCGCGAGCTGCTCCAGGAGCTCGCTCTCGGCCAGCTCCGGCGCCGCTTCGAGCAACACTTCGCGAAGTCGATCGTCGAGCGCTTCGCGGGGGCCGGCGTCGATGATCTTGTGGACCCGCGCGCCGCCGTTGCGCTCGCCGGTCACGAGCGAGTACAGGATGAGGCCCAGGGAGTACACGTCGCTCAGGCGCGTGTGTTTGATGCCGCGCAAGATCTCGGGCGCGACCCAATCGGGTTGCCCGAAGTTGGGGCCCGTGTCGCCGCGGTGCGGCGGCGCCTCGGCGTAGCGCTGATCGGAGGCGGCGAAGAAGTGATCGAGGAGGCGACAGTCGCTCAGATCGATCACGCGGACCCGCGGCGTGGTCCCTTGCTCGAGGATGAAGTTGCCCGGGTGGACGTCGCCGTGGATGATGCCCCGGCTGTGGGCCTCGCTCAGCGCCTCGGCGATCTCAGCGACGGTCTCGACCGCCGCGAGCGCATCGAGCCGGCCCCGCGCGAGCCGCTCCGCCAGGGTTGCGCCCGGGATGTACTCCTCGACGAGGTACCACGCACCATCTTCGCAGTGATCGCAGTCGTGAATGCGGACGAACGCCGGGTGCGACAGCTTCTGCAGCGCCGTCGCCTCGCGGCAGATCTTCGAGGCGCGCGGCTTGGCCTCCGTCCGCGGGCCGATCTTGACGATGACCTCGCAGTCGAGCACGTGGTGGTACGCGCGCCAGGTCTGACCGTTGCGCGTCTCGGCGAGGCGGAGCCGGAGCTCGAGGCGACGCTCGAACAGCTGCGGCGTGACGGTCGCGCTGCACGGATCGCCGCTCGTCGCCTCGGAGCACATCGGCTCGGGTGTCGGCGCCGGGCCCTTGTCCGCGGGCACCGGCCACACATGCAGCGCCGGCCGCAGCGTCGGGTCCGCCGCGCGCTGCGGCCACACGTGGGCGCCCGCGACCACCAGCCGCTCACGCAGCTCGGCCATCGTCGCCGGCCGCCGCTCCACCTCGGGATCGCCGGCCGCGAGCACGACGCGCTGCAAGGGCACGGGCGTGTCCTCCAGCCCCTGCGGCCAATCGGTCGCCGGGCGCCGCGCCAACAATCGATAGAGCGTGCGACCCAGGCCGAACACGTCGGTCCGCGCGTCGATCGTGTCCCCGGCCTCCGGCGGCCTGTAGCCCTCCGTCCCGAGCGGGATCCCGACGGCGGTCGGATGCCGGGGCGGCTTCAGCTCGAGCGTCGCCTCCGGCGTGACCTTGGCGAGCCCGAAGTCGACGAGCTTCGCGTCCTGTCCCGACCACATGATGTTCGACGCCTTGACGTCGCGGTGGATCACGCCGGCCGCGTGCGCTTGCATGAGCGCCTCCGCGATCTGGACCCCGATCCGCCACACCTCCACCGGCATGAGCCGCTTCGCCGCGCCGCACCACTGGTCGAGCGGCGCGCCGTCGATGAAGGCCGTGGCGATGTAATAACCGTGCGGGGTCTTGTCGCAGTCGATGAACTCGGCGATGTGCGGGTGCCTCAGCCTGGCGAGGATCCTGCCCTCACGATAGAACCTCTCCTCGCTGGCCGCGTCGAGCTCGGGGTGGAGCACCTTCACCGCGATCGTCCCGCCGCCTCGCAGGTCGTGCGCGCGATACATGCTCGCCGTCTCGTTGTCGTAGATGCGAGCTTCGAGCCGGAAGCGATCGCCCAACACGCAGCCGGCGAGATCGACGCGAGCAGGCGAGCGAGGTGAGGGCGGCATCCCCGTGAGCGTGGCGTGACGCGGTCGAACAGGTCAACCGCACCGCGAGGCCAGCATGGACACGCGCGCCGAGGTCGGCGACAACGAGGCCATGTCGCTCCGCGCCGCGCTGTCCCTCGTGCTCGCCGGCCCCGCTCTCGCGGCTCCTCCCGGCGCGCCGCTCATCCCGCCGGACGCCGACAACGTCGCCCTGTGGGACCACCTGAACGCCGCCGATCCGTCGCTCACGACGGCGCCGGCGCCGGTCGAGCGCGCCGTCGCGGTGGCCGAGCTCGCCGAGGCCAGGCTCGCCGGGGCGGACGCCGTCGACGTGATCGAGCTGCTCATGCTCGCGAGCGGAGCCCGCCGCGTCGCCTACCAGCGCACCGATGGAACGCAGCGCGGTCTACATCTTTGCGCCCTGCTGCACGACGCGGAGGTGGTGCTCGGCCGCCCGGAGCTGGCCTCCGCGGTCGTCGAGTCGGCCACCAAGTTCCGCGACGAGGCGCGAGCTGGTCTCACGAGTCACCCGACCGCGCCCTGCGTGGCACCTGCGAGTGTGAGCAACGAAATAAAAGCAGTACCCGAAGGCCCTGCGCCGCTCACCGAGACGGCTGACGCTCCGCCGCCCCGCCGACCCATCGCGAAGCTCGCCGCCGGCTCCGCCCTCGCGGTCGTCGGCGTGGCACTGGCGTGCGGCGCCTTCGCCAGCCTGGCCGGTCGACGCCGCGCCGACGTTTCCATCGCCGAGCTCAACGCCGCCTGGGTCGCCGAAGATCGCAGCCCGACCCTGCAAGAGCTCGAGCTCGGCGCCGCGGCGAACCGTCGCTACGAACGGCTCGGGACGGCGGCGTTGGTGCTTGGCATCGCCGGAGGTGTAAGCCTGCTTACAGGCCTTGCAGTGGCCCTCGCTCCGCAGCGCGCCGCCTCACGCGCGCGAGTTCGCGCCAGCGGCGCTGGGCTCGTATATACCTTCTGAAGCGCCCGCCGGGAGCTCTCGATGGTCCTCCGCCTCTGCCTCTCCCTTGTCCTCGCCCTCGTCACGCTCGCCGGCTGCACCGCGGACGCTCCGTCGTACGCCGCGCTGACGGCCGCCGCGAATCTGTCCGAAGGGACAGGCAGCACCACCACCGAATCGACGACGCACCTCCCCGCGGACACGACCGCGCCGTCGACGACGACGGGCGCGACCATGGGCGCGGCGGACAGCGGCACGAGCGACGCGAGCGCGAGCGAGGCCGGCCCGACCACCGCCGACGACGCCGAACTGCTGCCGCCGCAGATCCTCGCGGTCGACATGCCCGACGCGGTCCACATGGCCGGGCCGGTCGCGGTGCAGGTGACCGCCGAGCGCGCGACTGCGGTCCGGGCCACGCTCGACGGGCTCGAGCTGGCGCCGTTCGTGGATCAGGGCGGCGGCGTGTGGCTCGGCGCGGTGCCGATCTTCGGCTCGGTCGACGAAGGTGATCACGTGGTCGAGGTGACGGCGACCCACGGGCCGCTGCTCGCCACCTGGCCGCCGCTGTCGCTCTCGGTCTCGACGCCGGAGCCGGGCACGCAGGCGTGGGCGGTGCTCGCCCCGCCGGCCTCGACGACGCGGCGGGCGGCGGTCACCCCCGAGGGCGATCTGCTCGAGGTCGGCGCCTCGGAGGTCGAAGGCGTGATGAAGCCGGCGATCCGCAAGCGCTCCGCCAAGAACGGCGGCGAGCCGTGGCCCGAGGGCACGATCGTGCTCGACGCCCGCGAAGGCTCGGCGGACGCGATCGCGGTGCGGGCCGACGGGTGGATGTGGGTGGCGATGAACGTCGCCGACCCCAACAATAAAAAGTGGCAGCCGCGGATCGTCCTGCTCGACGCCGAAGGCCACGCGACGGGCGTCGAAGCACCGACCGAACCCGGACCCTCGGTGCGTGGCATCGCGGCGACCGAGGACGGCGGGTTCTTCGCGGTAGGCTTCGGCGCATCGGGTTTCGGAGACATCGACGTCGCGCACTGGCGGATGACCGGCGAGGACGTGGCGACCGCGACGGCGAAGCGGTGGGACTACTGGCCCATGGGCAACAAGGCCTTCCAGCACACGTTCGACGACATGGCCTTCGACGTCGTCGTTACAGATGGTGTCGCCTGGGTGGTCGGCGCGAGCACTGGTGACCACGATGAGCTCAAAATAAAACTGACCCGTGGCTTCGTCGTGCGCCTGGACGTGGAAACCGGCGCGCAGCTCGGACCCGGGTTTGTCGCCGCGCCCGTGACGTTGTGGCGTCACAGCATGTTCCTCGCCGCAAGTCACCATCCCGACGGTGTCATCGTCACTGGCAACGAGAGCACCATCGATGGCATCGACCAGCGAATCACGGTCCAGGCGTTCGACGCCAGCGGCGCGCGCATTTACCACAAGAGTGAATGGATCGCGACCGTCGCGTATGGGACCGGCGTCGCGTGGAGCGTCCACGGAGCCGTCCTTGCCACCGGCGCCGTGCACGACGGCGACGGACTCCGCGGCATCCTCTACGGTCGCGGGGCACCCGGCCTCAACTTCGATCACTGGTTCCCCGGAACTGAGCCCTCCGCGGCGAATGGGCTCGCCCTGGACGCCTACGAACAGGTGTACCTGGTCGGCGAACGAACCATCGGCGGCGTGCGGCAGGCACGAGCCGCACGGATCCACCGATAAGCGCCGCTCACTGCGGTATGAAACTGTTGCACGCCTCTTGGACGAGGCTCGCGGCGGCGCCGTTGAAAAACGTCGCGTACTGCTCTGCGCAGCAGTCGCCGTCATCGTGATAGGGGAACTGTTCGATCACGTCCGTCAGGTGCATCGGGCCGGGGGGGTCGTTGTAGGTGCAGCCCGGAACCGGCTCACCCACAAGCAACTGCGGCACGATGGCGAGGGCGACGATCGCATCCTCGTCGCCGCCCTTTGCTGCCACCACGGCATCGCGGACTTTCTTCGCGCTCAGGATCGATTGGTCGTCCTCGCGATCCATGATGAACACGAACACCAGGAGCGCGTCGGGCCGCAGAAAGCCGGCGTTACAGCCGTCGGGCCCGTTGAGCTCGGGCGAGAGCGCCGCGACCAGCGAGTCGGCCAGCGGCGGATCGGCCCCCCATGTACCCACCTGCGCGATGCACTTGAACGCCTCGATCGGGTCCGGCTCCCCCGCGATGATGTAGCGGTTGCCACCGTACAGGTCACAAGGCTTGTTGTACGCGTAGGCGCCTGCGTTGAACACGAGCCCTGCGCCCCGGGTCTTGTCGCACGTCCAAACTTGATCGACGTACTTCCCGCACTCGTAGTCGGGGGCGTACTCACCGCAGTTGCCCATGTTCAAACAGAAATCCGGCGATTCGCATTGCTGGCCGCGCCACATCTTGTCGGCGTTGATCGAGATGACGTGCGGATCGAAGTCGGCGAAGTCGTTCGCTATGGTCTCCATGAAACCGGGCAGGCTGGCGATGAGCTGTTCCTGCTCGGTCACCATCGTGTGCAGCGCCGAGATCGCGAACACGAAGTCGATCTTGCCCTTGCAGCCCGCGGGTGTCGGATCGCCGAGGTCCGGCGGCAGTTGCATGTCGAACGTCGACGCTGCGCCCGAGTCGCTCGCCGCGCTGCTGTCCTCCGAGCTGCCGCTGGTGGACGTCGAGGTCGAACTCATCGTCGTGTCCGAGCTGCTCGAGGTATGCGCCACCGAAGTGACGCCCGGGCCCGTCGAGAACCCCGGCGAGTTGTCGGCGCCGCAGCCGAGCGCGAGGACAGCGGCGAGGACGAGGGGACGCATGCCGTTCAGAGCCTAGCTCGGCCAGGCGCGCGATGTCACGCATTTCTGCGTCCGCACCGCTCTGGTGGCCATCAGCCTCGCCTCCGGAACCGGTGCGCCTGAACAGCTTCCGCCGGTCGTCGAGGCCGCCTCGGGCAGCGACCTCTGTCTCCGGGCGCGAGCCACTGCCCCGGGCCGCGAGTGGAGGTCACCGCATCCCATCCTCTTCTTCGGCAGCAGCGGAAGCATCCGTGCCTCGGTGCACGGCATCGCGGCGACCGAGGACGGCGGCTTCACTGCGGTATGAAGCTGTTGCACGCCTCGTGCACGAGGCTCGCGGCGGCGCCGTTGAAGAACGGCGCGTAGTTCTCCGCGCATACGTCGCCATCGTCGTGGTAGGGGAACTGCTCGATTACCTCGATCAAGTGCTGGGGACCCGGAGGATCATTGTAGGTGCAGCCCATGACCGGGTCGCCCACAAGCAACTGCGGGACGATCGCCAGCGCGACGACGGCGTCTTCGTCGCCCCCCTTCGCCGCCATGACGGCATCCCGGACCTTCTTCGCACTCAAGGTCGATTCGTCATCCTCGTTGTCCTTGATGAGCACGAACACCAGGAGCGCGTCGGGCCGCAGAAAGCCGGCGTTGCAGCCCTCGGGCCCGTTCATGTCGGGCGTAAGCGCCGCGACCAGCGAATCGGCGAGCGGTGAATCGTCGCCGAACGTGCCCACCTGCGCGATGCACTTGAACGCCTCGATCGGGTCCGGCTCCTCCGCGATGATATAGCGGTTCCCACCGTACAGGTCACAAGGCTTGTTGTACGCGTAGGCGCCCGCGTTGAACACGAGCCCTGCGCCCCGGGTCTTGTCGCACGTCCAAACTTGATCGACGTACTTCCCGCACTCGTAGTCGGGGGCGTACTCACCGCAGTTGCCCATGTTCAAACAGAAATCAGGCGACTCGCACTGCTGGCCGCGCCACATCTTGTCGGCGTTGATCGAGATGACGTGCGGATCGAAGTCGGCGAAGTCGTTCGCTATGGTCTCCATGAAGCCGGGCAGGCTGGCGATGAGCTGTTCCTGCTCGGTCACCATCGTGTGCAGCGCCGAGATCGCGAACACGAAGTCGATCTTGCCCTTGCAGCCCGCGGGTGTCGGATCGCCGAGGTCCGGCGGCAGTTGCATGTCGAACGTCGACGCCGCGCCCGAGCCGCTCGCCGCGCTGCTGTCCTCCGAGCTGCCGCTGGTGGACGTCGAAGTCGAAGTCATCATCATGTCCGAGCTGCTCGAGGTATGCGCCACCGAAGTGACGCCCGGGCCCGTCGAGAACCCCGGCGAGTTGTCGGCGCCGCAGCCGAGCGCGAGGACAGCGGCGAGGACGAGGGGACGCATGCCGTTTGGAGCCTAGCCCGGCCAGGCGCGCGATGTCACGCATTTCTGCGTCGGCGTCATCCTGTCGCCCGGTCGCCTCGCCTCCTCGACCTGTGCGCCTGGGCGGCTTGCGTCGGCCTTGCCGGTCGTCGAGGCCGCCTCGGGCAGCGACCTCTGTCTCCGGGCGCGAGCCACTGCCTCGGGCCGCGAGTGGAGGTCACCGCATCCCATCCTCTTCTTCGGCAGCAGCAGAGGCATTCATCACCGACTGCATGAGACCCGCGCCCTCACCGATGAGCGTCTCTCACCGGGGGACGAAGCTCCTCCACGCCCCGTGGACGAGGCTCGGCATTCGGACGACGCGCATGCTCTTGCTTCCTCATGTTACATGTCCCTTTCGACATGTCCCTTAAAACATCCTCGACGCGAGCTCGACGCGTCCTCGCTCACAGCCACGACCCGAGCGTCAGCGACAGGGTCAGCGTCTCGGCCACGCCTCTGCCCTTGAACTGCACCATGTCGATCGCCCCCTCGGCTCCGATGAGGAACCGCTTGCCGACCCGGCCCCAGATGCCGACGCCGAGCCCGTAGTGATACGCATCGGCCGCGCCGACCTCGACGCGCGCCCGTCCGGTCGCGAACCGGTGGCTGTAGCCGCCGCGCAGCAGCATGTAGCCGAACGCCCGGCGGTTGACCGCGCCGAGCCGCAGCTCCGGCGCCAGGTGCAGCGTGCGGTCGAACCCGGTGGTCCGGCGGTCGACCATCTCGTAGCCGGCGCGGCCGCCGAACGCGACAGCGAACCCGCCGCTGGCCCGGAACACCCCGATCGACCCGCCGATCGCCGCGCCCGGGCGATAGTCCGCCAGCACGAACGCCGCCGGGTCGACGCGCAGGTAGCCGCGCAGGCAGCCCATCGCCTGTCCTTCGCGCCAGCCCGGGCACCGCGGCTCCGCGGCGGCCGCCGCCGGCACCAGCCCGATCCACAGCCCCAAAAGTGGCGCCCAGCGCATCGACCGGACACTGTGACCGCACTCTTGCGCGCAGCAATCGCCGCCCGCGAGCCCAGCGACGCGGCGCACAGGCGATAATTGCGCCCCGTCACGCGCCCGCCTCTTTACGCCCCGCGCGCCTCTGCTAGCCTGCGCGCCACGAATCGCATGCAACGCACCTTCGCCATCATCAAGCCAGACGCCGTCGCCGCCGGTCACCAGGGCGGGATCCTCGCCGCGCTTCAGGAGTCCGGCCTGCGCCTCGTCGCCATCAAGGCCATTCGCCTCTCCACCGCCCAGGCCGAGGGCTTCTACGCGGTCCACTCGGCCCGCCCGTTCTTCCGCAGCCTCGTCACCTTCATGACCGAGGGTCCGGTGGTCGCCATGGTCCTCGAGGGCGAGGACGCCATCGCCAAGTGGCGCGGCCTGATGGGCCCGACCGACGCCACCAAGGCCGGCAAGGAGACCCTCCGCGGCCGCTTCGGCACCAGCATCGAGCGCAACGCCACCCACGGCTCCGACGCGCCCGACACCGCCGCCTACGAGATCGGCTTCTTCTTCAGCGGCCTCGAGCTCGCCGGCCTGTGAGCCGCCCGGGCGCCCTCGCATCACCTGTCCCATGAGCCAGCTCGTCGCCATCCGCGGTCCCGCGCGCGGCCTCCCCAAGGATGGCCCGCCGAACCTGCGCGACCTCGATCGCGACGGCCTCGCCGCCTGGCTCTCGGGGCACCTCGAGGGCGCCCCGCGCCACCGCGTCGGCCAGCTGTTCCGCTGGCTGCACGGTCGGCGCGCACCTGACTTTTCGGCCATGTCCGACGTGCCAGCCGCCGATCGGGCCCGCCTGGCCGCCCAGGCCAGCCTGCGCCGGCTCGACGTCGGCACCGTGCTGCACGCCCGCGACGGCACCCGCAAGCTGCGGCTCGTCACCGTCGACGGCCAGTCGATCGAGAGCGTGCTGATCCCCAACGACGAGCGCGGCTACACCCAGTGCGTCTCGTCGCAGGTCGGCTGCGCGCTGACGTGCCGGTTCTGCGCCACCGCCAGCCTCGGCTTCCAGCGCAACCTCGCCACCTGGGAGATCGTCGACCAGGTCTACCAGGCCCAGGACCTGCTGGCCCGGGACGGGGGCGAGTACGCGCCGCGGATCACCAACATCGTCTTCATGGGCATGGGCGAGCCGCTGCACAACTACAACCAGGTGCGGCGAGCCATCGAGCTGCTGACCGACCCTGACGGCGCCGGCCTGGCGGCGCGCCGGATCACGATCTCCTCCTCGGGCCTGGTCCCGGCGATCGAGCGGTTCGCCGGCGACCCGCTGGCCAAGGAGGTCGGCCTGGCGATCAGCCTCAACGCCACCACCGACGCGGTGCGCGACGAGGTCATGCCGATCAACACCCGCTGGAACATCGCCGCCCTGCTGGCCGCGGTCCGCTCGGTCCCCCCGCACCGTCGCCGCTACGTGACCTTCGAGTACGTCCTGCTGGCCGGCGTCAACGACAGCGACGACGACGTCCGCCGGCTGGCCGCGCTGGTCGGCGACATCCGCTGCCAGATCAACCTGATCCCCTTCAACCCCCATCCGCACGCCCCCTACGGCCGACCCAGCGCCGCCCGTGTGCGCCGCTTCCTCGACCTGTGCCGCGCCGCCGGCCTGCGCGCCTACGTCCGCACCCCGCGCGGCGACGACATCGGCGCCGCCTGCGGCCAGCTGGCGCTGTCCGGCGACAAGCCTTCGGGACATGTCCCTTCCGACATGTCCTCTGCGACATAGCACCGGACCGCGCGGCCCGAATCCGCGCGTGGGGCCGCGGCGGCCGGCGTGGTAGCCTGCGGCCCGACGTGGCCGGCCCCGGAGACACCCAAGCGCCCCGCGCCGGCGCCTCGGAGCTGGACGCGACCACGGCCCCGCCCGCGCTTTCGGCCAGGGACCCGCTCGCCACCGTCGCCAGCGCCAGGCCAGCCCCGCCGGTCCACGACCCGCTCGCCACCGTCGCCAGCGCCAGGCCGGCCCCGCCGGTCCACGACCCGCTCGCCACGATCGCCAGCGCCAAGCCGCAGTGGGACGCCCCCGCGCCGGGCGAGCGCGACGCCGCCGGTCCGCCGCGGATCGGTCGCTTCGTGGTCCTGCGCGAGGTCGGCCGCGGCGCGATGGGGGTCGTCTACGCCGGCTACGACGAGGAGCTCGACCGCCGCGTCGCGCTCAAGTTGGTCCAGACCAGCGGCCACGACGACCCCTCGTTCGGCCGCGCCCAGCTGCTGCGCGAGGCCCAGGCGCTGGCCCGCCTCACCCACCCCAACGTCGTCGCCGTCCACGAGGCCGGCGAGTTCCGCGGCGCCGTCTTCATCGCCATGGAGTACGTCGACGGCGTCGACCTCCACCGCTGGCTGGCGCAGGCGCCCCGCAGCTGGCGCGAGATCGTCGCCGCTCTGCGCCAGGCCGGCGAGGGCCTGCGCGCCGCCCACGACGGCGGCCTGGTCCACCGCGACTTCAAGCCGAGCAACGTGCTCGTCGGCGCCGACGGCCGCGTCCGCGTCGCCGACTTCGGGCTCGCCACCCGGCGCGGAAGGACAGGTTCTTCGGGACATGTCCCGAAGACCACGTCACCGCTGATCACCGCCGAGGCCCTGGCGACCCTCGCCGGCAGCGGCGCGCTGATCGGCACCCCCGCTTACATGGCGCCGGAGCAGCTGCGACGCGAGCCGGCCACCGCCGCCAGCGACCAGTTCGCGTTCTGCGTCACCCTCTACGAGGCGCTGTACGGCCGGCGCCCGTTCACCGGCGACACCCTCGAGGTCCTCGCCGAGCACGTGCTGCACGCCGAGCCGCCGCCGGCCGCGCCCGACCCGCGCGTGCCGCAGTGGCTGCACGCCGTGCTCGTGCGCGGCCTGGCCAAGGATCCCGCGCGCCGCCACGCCGGCATGGCCGAGCTGCTCGAGCTGCTCGGCCGCGATCCCGAGGCCGAGCGCCGGCGCACCCGTCAGCGGCTGCTGCAGATCGCCGTCGCCGTGGCCGCCACCGTGATCGTCGTGCTCGGCGGCGTCGCGGCCACCCGCGCGCTGGTCCGCGCCACCGACGAGCGCCGCGCCGAGGCCCGCCTCGACGTGCTGCGCGGCCAGCTCACCGCCCTCACCGTCGCCCGCAAGCCCGACGAGGCCGCCCGCCTGTTCGCCGCCTTCGCCGCCCTGCCCGACAACCGCGGCACCGCGGCCCTGGCCCGCGCCTACCGCGAGTGGGGCGAGGCCCAGACCGACCCCGCCGCCGCCATCGACGCCCACGCCGGCGCCTACATCGCCGCGCGCACCCGCGAGGACCAGGCCGCCGCCCTGCGCCTGCTCGCCCTGCGCCTCGCCGACAGCCGCAACTTCACCGCCGCGGCCGCCGCCGTGGCCGCCCTCGACGCCCGCGCCCCCGAGCTCGCCGGCGACCCCCAGCTCGCCGGCCTGCGCCTGGCCGCCGCCCTCGACCGCCGCGACCTGCCGGCCGCCCGCGCCGCCCTCGACCGCCTGCCGGGCGACGATCCGAGGAGGTCTTACGGACATGTCCTTGAGAACATGTCCTCGGGGACATTCATCGCCCGCACCGCGATCGGCCAGCGCCGCGGGGTCGACCCCGAGTTCACCGTCGGCGACTTCGACGGCGACGGCCGCCTCGAGCTGGCCACCCACGCCGACCAGCGCGAGTCGGTGGTGGTGCTGCGCGCCGACCCGAGCCTCACGCGCGTGGCCGAGGTGCCGGCCCCCGGCCTCGCCGCCGCCGCACGCATCTTGCCGCCCGCGCTCGGCGGCGAACCACTGCTGCTGCTCGGGTTCGAGAACCCTGGCGGCATCGGCGACGCCTTCGTCCGCTACGCCGTCCACCCCGCGCACGCCGGCCCGAAACTTCACGAGTGGCTCGACAGCGCGGTCCTCGGGGCCGCCGTCGCCGACCTCGACGGTGACGGCCGGGCCGAGCTCTACACCGGCAGCGGCCCGTACGCCCGCAAGCTGCGGCAGACCGCTCTGGATCCTCAAGGCGCGTGGCAGACCCGGCCCGCCCACCCCTCGACTGACGCCGCCATCTCCGACATCAACGCCGTGCTCGCCGGCGACCTCGACGGCGACGGCCGGGCCGAGCTCGTGGTCGTCGCCGGCCCGTGGTCGGCCTACGACGTCCGCGTGTTGCAGGCCGGCGACGACGGCCGCCTGCGCATGCTGGCCCGCCGCAGCCTCGGCTTCGTCGAGTCGGCGGTGCTGCTGCGGGCCGGCGGCGAGCTGCGGATCGCCGCCACCAAGCGCGACGACTACCCCAACCCCGGCCGCTTCTCCGAGGCCGCCCCGTACGGCGAACCCGAGGGCCTCTACGTGCTCGCGCTCGACGGCGACACGCTGGCCACGCGCCAGCACTTCGCGCTGCCCGAGGGCGCCGAGCCGCGCTCCGGGCCTCGCTGGCTGCGCGTCGTCGACCTCGACGGCGACGGCGTCGACGACCTCGTGGCCGAGAGCGCGCACGACCTGGCGATCCACCGCGGCGACGGCGAGGCCTTGCAGGCGCCGCTGCGGCTCGCCGGCGTGCACGTGCGCGCCGCCGCCGACTTCGACGCCGACCCCGCTCACGAGCTCCTGGTCGTCTTGCCCGGCGACGGCGACAACCTCGTCATCCTCGGCGCCGGCGACACCCCGCTGCCCGCCATCGACCGCCCCGAGCCCGAGGCCCGGCCGATCGGCGCCGTCTCCGACCCCGCGCTCGTCGACGCCTGGCAGCACGCCGAGGAGCTGGCCGCCATCGGCCTGCCGCGCCGCAGCGCCGACGAGCTGGCCGCCATCGCCCGCCTCTCGGAACATGCCCATGAGGACATGCTCCTTCGGGCAGCCGATCTCTACGCCGCCGCCGAAGCGCACGCCCTCGCCGCCGAGCACTACCTCGCCGCCGCCGCCAGCCCCGACCTGGCCGCGCGCGCCCTGGCCGGCGCGATCGCCAGCCGGCGCGCCCTCGGCGACTACGCGGCCGCGCTCGAGCTCGCGGTCCGCCGCGCCGCCCTGCCCGGCCTCGACCTCCGGATCCGCCGCGAGGCCGAGGCCGAGCTCGACGCCCTGCGCCGGGCCACCGCCCAGCGCCCGACGCTCGCGCTCCGCTTCGATCGCCCGCTCGATCCGTCGTGGCGCGTGTTCGACCCGCTGTCGTTCGCCCGCAGCCCCGGCGACGGCAGCCTGTCCCTTCAGACATCCGCCGATCGCGTGCTCGCCGAGTTCCCGCTCGAGTGGGACCGCGGCACCACCTCGCTCACCGTCGACGGTGCGCTCGGTGACCTCGAGTGGGGCAGCCACCTGACCATCGCCGTCACCCCGGTCGACGGCGACGACATCTACCTCGGCGTGCGCGCCGAGTCGCGCGGCCGCAGCGAGCGGCCCGAACAGAACGTCACCCCCGTCACCGGCGCCAACGGCAACCTCGGCTTCTACGGCCTCTCGCTCCCCCCCGGCGGGTCGCGGCGCTTCCGCGTCGGCATTCATCACTTCCCCGACCTCGGCACCGCCCACCTCGAGCTCGCCACCGACGGCGAAGCGCCGCGGCGGGTCGTGCTGCGCCAGGGCCCGCAGTCGCCGCCGCCCGGCCCGCTGCGCCTGCGGATCCTCAGCCGGCCCGTCCAGCCGAGCAGCGTCGCCGACCTGCAGGTGTTCGCGATCGAGATGGTCGGCCTGCGCCGCGGCACCCTGCCGGCGAGCCCGAGCGCGGACGACCCGTGGCGCGCGGTCGCCCGGCTGATCGCCGAGGACGAGATCGACGCCGCGCTCGAGCGCCTCGCCACTGCCCCGGCCGCCGCTCCCGAGGCGCTGTGGCGCGTCGACCTGCTGGCCCGCACCGGCCGCATCGACGACGCCGCCGCGGCCTTGCGCACCAGCCTCGCCGGCCTCGCCGAGGACCACCCGTTCCACGCGCGCCTGCGCCAGCGGCTCATGCGCGACCCCGACAACTTCATCCTCGCGGCCAAGCGCGTGCTCGGGCCGGCGCTGTACGACCTGTTCGTGGACCCGAGCCGGCTCGAGTACACGTGGCGACCGGCGCGGATCCGTCATCACCTCGCCGACCTCGCCGACCTGCCGGTGACGCTGCCCGAGCGCGCCAGCGCCGACGCCCGCCGCCACCATCGCAACGCCCTGTACCTGCGCGGCTTCGCCTGGCAGCGCGCCGGTCGCTACGACCACGCCCTGCGCGACCTCGAGGCCGTGCTCCCGCTGCTCACCGAGTCGGACGACGCGCCCATGCGCAAGTACGTGCTGCGCCGCCTCGTCGACGCCAGCATCCACATGCGCGACCCGACCCGCGCGCGCCGGTGGATCACCGCGGCCCTGCTCGAGTCGCAGACCGCCGACCTCCTGCTCGAGGGCCTGCGCCAGCGCCCCGGCGTCGAAGCGATCTTCACCTCCGCCGACTGGGCCCGCTTCGAGGCGCTCACGCGCCGCTGACGCTTGCCGGCCGCGCGGGCGCCAGGTATTCGTGTCCCCAGGAGGAGACCGCCATGAGGAAGCTGCGCGCGAGCGGCCCCCCGAAGCTGGAGGGCGAATCCCCGCTCCTGACCGCCGACGACCTCGCGGTGTGGTTCCACTGCTCGCGGCGAGCCGTCTACGACCGCGTCTTCCGCAACCAGATCCCCGGCGTCGTCCGCCTCGGCCGCAGGCTCTACTTCGATCGCGTCACCATCCAGGAGTGGCTGCGCCGCCGCCTGCTCGGCGCCCCGCCCGAAGACCTCGAGTTCCACTGACTCAGTGGAAGTAGCGCTGGATCTGCCCGCCGTTCTGCTCGAACTCGAAGGCGAACCCGAACTCGATCAGCCCCGTCCGCGGATCGATCAACTGCGCCGGCGGGTTGCCGAACGGCGCCGCCGCCCGCACCGCGCGGATCGCCTCCTCGTCGAGGTAACCCAGCCCGGCCGGCCGGTCGATCGAGATCTTGTGGATCGAGCCGTCGGGGTTGAGGCGGATGTAGAGCGACGTCACCCACGACTTGGTGCCGACCTTCATGCTGTCCGACGCCCGGCGCTCGTGCAGCGGGCCCGGCTCCCAGTGGCCGGCCACCGCGTCGCGCACCCGGTTGAAGAACGACGCGTACTTCCAGCGGCGCGAGTTGAGGACGTTGTCGGCCCCCTCGGGCACGTTCTTGTCGATCGAGTCCATCGTCCCGGCCTGGCCGAGCGCTCGCTCCATCGACCCTGGCGTGCCGCGCAGCCCCGGGTTGCCGCCCGGCGCTGCACCGCCTGGCGCCAGCGGCATCGGCCCCAGCGCGCCCGGATCGACCTGCGGCCCCTCCGGCTGCAACCCCTCGCGCACGCTCGGCGCCTGCTGCGGACGCCGCTTGTTCGGCGAGTTGTCCGCGTCGGGCGCGGTGCCCGGCAGCATCGGCAGCCCGCCCGGCGTCGGCCGCACGTTCGGCGCGCGCGTCTCCTTGTCGGTCGACTGGTCGAACTCCGACAGGTACTTGGCGTCGTCGGGCGCCTTCTCCTTGCTCGTCCGGTCCTGCTTGATGAGGCGGCCCTTCGGCGGCTCGCGCGGCTGCGCCTCGGCCTCCGGCGGCGGCTCCTCCTCCGGGGGCACCAGCGCCACGTCCATCCACCCCTCCGAGCGCGGCAGCGGCGGCGTGTCCCAGCCGAGCTCGATGAGCTGGTTGCCCAGCGGCCACAGCACCAGGTGCACCAGCAGCGACGCCAGCAGCATGAAGACCACCAGGGTCAACCCGGAGTTGTCGCGCGGGCGTGGCATGGGCCGTCCCCAGTATAGCCGCCTCGGTCGCCAACGGCTGCGGTATACCCTGCGGCCGATGACCGTCACCGCCCGCCCGCTCTCCCCCGGCGCCGAGGCCCTGCTGGGGCGCGAGGTCCCCGTCCTCGACCTGGGCTTCGTCCAGCCGATCGACTACATGGGCAACGACAACGACATCGTTCAGGCCGCTCGCGTCAGCTACGGCCCGTCCACGCGCAAGGTCCACGACGACCGCGGCCTGCTGCGCTACCTCATGCGCCACCGGCACACCACGCCGTTCGAGATGTGCGAGGTCAAGTTCCGCTGCAAGATGCCGATCTTCGTCGCCCGCCAGTGGATCCGCCACCGGACGGCCAACGTCAACGAGATGTCGCTGCGCTACAGCGAGGCGCCCGACGAATTCTACGTCCCGGCGCTCGAGCACGTCACCCTGCAGTCGACGACCAACCGCCAGGGCCGCGACGCCGAGACCGCCGTCCCCGCCGAGCTGCGCGAGCGGGTGCGCGCCCTGCTGCACACCCGCCACGAGCAGCTCTACGCCGACTACCAGACCCTCGCCGGCGAGCTCGGGATCGCCCGCGAGCTCGCCCGCACCCTGCTGCCGGTGTCGCTTTACACGCAGTGGATCTGGAAGATCGACCTGCACAACCTGATGCATTTCCTCGACCTCCGCCTCGACCCCCACGCGCAGATCGAGATCCGCCTGTTCGCCGAGGCGATGGCCGGGTTCGTCCAGGCGTGGGTCCCGCAGTCGTGGGAGGCCTTCGTCGACTACCGCCGCGAGGCCCTGCCCCTCACCCGCCTCGACGGCGTGGCCCTGGCCCACATGCTGAAGGGCGAGGACGCCGACGCCGCCGCCGCCCGGGCCGGCCTCCAGGGCCGCGAGCTGCGCGAGTTCCACGACAAGCTGGCCCGCCTGCGCGGCCTGACCGAAGAGTCAGGTTCGTAGCGACATGTCCCCGAGGGCATGCCCCGAAGGGCATGTCTCGAAGCGCACCTCAGCCCGCGACCCGGCGCGCCACCACGATCGCCACGTCGTCGGGCAGCGCCCCGGAGCGCAGGCGCACGAGGTCGAGCAACCGCGCGGGGATCGCCGCCAGGTCCTGGCCCGTCACGACCTCCGCGATCGCCTCCAGGCGCGCATATTTCAACAGCCCGTCGGTCGCCAGGAGCAGGGTCGCGTCGCCCAGGCTGCCCGAAAAGGCCACCGGTGACGCGCACCGGCTCCCCAGCAGCGGCTTGCGCGGCTGACCCGCGGTGAGGTCGACGCAACGACCCGCGGCGTCGAACAGCAGCGCGCCCGAGTCCCCGACGCTGGCGCCGAAGATCCGTTCGCCGTCCACCCGGAGCACCACCGCCGTCGCCTCGCCGAGCGGCAGCTCGCGATCGACCCGGAGCAGCAGCTCCGCCCAGCCCGTCCCGTCCGGCAGCCTGAGGCTCGCCGCCACCGCCGCGATCACGGCCTCCGCCGCGGCCGCCCCGCCGCCGCTCCCGCCCGCGCCGTCGGCGACCACCAGCGTGGCGCCGCTCGCCAGCGGGAACACGCCCGCGCGGTCCTGGGCGCCCTCGAGCGCGCACGCGAGGGCCAGCGGTCGTCGGGGGTGCACGAGCGAATCGGAGACCACGATGTCGCCGAGCTTACCAGCTCCGCGCGCCCGCAGACCACCCGAACCTCCGAGGATGTCCCCGAGGGATAGGTCGCGCCCGTGACGTGTGGCCTCCGCGTCCACGCCTCCGCCGGCCCGTGGACGCGCAGGCCTGCTCCGCCTCAGGACGGTCAACAGCGTCACCTACGCCCCGCCGGAGTGGATCTGCAAGTACGGCTATCACTACGGCCCCTGCACGCACGTCTGCGGCGAGTGAGCGCCGACATGTCCGCAAGGACATGCATGGCATCACCTGCCTGAGATGGCCTCATGGACATGCCCTTTAAAACATGTCCATGAGGCCATCCAGCCGGAGCACGCCGCCTCCCCCTCATCCAAAACTTTCGCAGGACATGCGCCTTTCAAACATGTCCTCGAAGTCACAAGACCCGTCTCGGGCCCGCTCTCGGGCCTCCGACCCTCGCCGCGCGCACCCGCCCGCCTTCGCCGCAGATCGGCCCTGCGCCCCCTGCCGGCGCCACTGGCTTGCTCGCGGCCGTCCGCCCGTTCACCCTCTGCGGACGGCATGGCACTCCGTCGGCGCTCCGCCCTGCGGCTCATCGCTCTCCCCGCATTCGGCCTGCTGCTCGGCCTCGCCTGCGGCCCCGACGACGCCTGCCCGCGGGCCTCGTGGTGCGGCGAGGACGGCCGCTGGTCGCAGATCGTCACCCTCGTCGACGACGCCGTCCTCGTCGATCTCGACGGCGACGGCGAGGACGAGGCCGTCGTCCTCTCGCGCGAAGGTCAAAAGCTCACCCTCGCCCGCGGCACCGGCTCCCATGCCTGGCGCGCCAGCCTCGATCTCGTCGAGCGCCCGGTCGCGCTCGCGGCCTTGCCCGGCGAGGTCGCGGCCGCGCTGAACCACCCGCCGCGGATCGCCATCTTCGGCATGGACGGCGACGGCCGGCTGGTCCGCCGGCGCGACATCCCGCTGCGCGACGACCCGATGCGCCTCGACAGCGCCGACCTCGACGGTGACGGCGCCCCCGAGCTCGTGGTCACCATCCCTGACGCCAGGCGGATCGCCGTCGTCGACCCGCGCGACGGCACCGTGCGCGAGCACCCGGCCGGCCGCCAGCCGCTCGACGTCGAGGTCGGCGACGTCGACGGCGACGGCCACCGCGACGTCGTCGTCCTCGACCGGGGCGCCGACGCGCTGCTCGTGCTGCGCGGCGCCGGCGACGGCACGCTCGCGCCCGCGGTCGCCCACCCGTCGACGTGGCGCGGCTTCTGGCTCACGCTCGCCGATCACGACGGCGACGGCGACCTCGACGCCGTCACCCGCGACGCCCAAGCGGGGGTCGTGCTGTTCCACCGCAACGACGGCCACGCCCGCTTCTCGAGCCCTATCGGCCTCTCCACCGTCAGCACCAGCCCCATGCACCTCGGCCTGGCGGCCTCCCCCTCCGCGGCGAGCGGCCTGACGAGCGCCAGCTTCCCTTTCCACGAAGTCCTCACCACCTACGTCGGCAAGGGCGCGTCCTGGCTCGGCCGCGTCGACCGCAAGCTCGATGGAGCGCGATGGATCGGCCCCGGCACCGGCGGCCGGCTGCTGATCGGCTCCCGCCTCCACCTCGGCCGGTTCGCCTGGCGGGCCGGCCCCACGCCGCTGCAGGTGGCGCGAAACAGCGAGGTCAAGTTCTACCACGAGCGCGCGCTGGCCACCGGCGACCTCGACGGCGATCACCTGCTCGACATCGCCGCCTCGTCCGGCAATCACGTCCACCTGTTTCACGGCCGCGCCGACCGCGACTTCGAACCCGCCGAACCACTCCAGCTCGACGCCCCTGCGACCGCGATTGTCGTCGCCGACGTCACCGGCGACGGCCGTGACGACATCGTCGTCGACGACGGCGACGACGTGCGCGTCTTGATCGCCGGCGCCGACGTCCCGTTTCAGCTCGGCCCGCGCGTCGCCACCGGCATCCCCGCGCGCGCCCTGGTCGCGCTGCGCACCGGCGCCGACCAGCCGCCCGCGATCGCCGTGCTCGCCGCGCCGAAGAACTCCGGCGACCTCGAGGTCCCCGGCGCCCGGGTGATCCGTTTCGGCCCGGACGGCCTCGCCAGCGCCACTGCCGGCATCGACGGCCTGTTCGTCGACGTCCTCGTCCCCGTCGACCTCGACGCCGACGGCATCGACGAGCCCCTGGTCCTCGGCCGCCGCGACGGCGTCCCCGTGCTCGCCCACCTGATCCCTGCCGGCGCCGGGTTCGAGCTGGCCGCCGAGCACGACCTCTCGGGCCTCTCCGATTTCGTGCCCAGCAGGTGGTCTCGCCTCACCACGGCCGACCTCGACGGCGACGGCGACCCCGAGGTGTTCGTCGGCGACGTGTCCCGCCGCTGGCACCTGGACGGCCTCGCCGACGGCGCGCTCGTGGCGACGGCGGCGGACGTGCCCGCCCCGTCGCACCTGCGTGACCTCGACGGCGACCAGCGGCTCGACGCGGTGATGTACCGCGACCGCACCCTCGCGTACCAGCGCGGCCTCGGCGACGGGACCTTCGCGCCCGAGGTGCTCGAGCACGAGTTCGCGAGCGGCGACAGCGTCGCCTTCCCCTCGCGCCCCGACGCGCAGTTCGACCTCGCCCTGCTCGAATACGAGGGCATCAGCGCTCACCTCGTGCGCGAGGTGATGCGGCCGGTCCGCGACGGCGAGAGCTTCGGCCTGCTCGGGGCCGGCAGCGAGCTGCTGACCGGCGACCTCGACGGCGACGGCTGCGACGACGTGGCGATCCTCGGCGATGGCGGCATCAGCTGGCGCTGGGGCGGCGAGACGGACCCGCTCACCCGGTCCGATGGCATCTACTACAAGGGCTGGAGCCGCGGCCTGGCGATCGGCGACCTCGACGGCGACGGCGCCGCCGAGGTGCTCACCGCCGACTTCGTCAACGGCGTCGACGCCTTCAGCGCTGCGCAGCGCGTCGAGCGGAGGCTCGACCTCTCCCTGCTCACGACTGAGACGATCGAGAGCCTCGCGGTCGCCGACGTCGACCTCGACGGCCACCCCGACATCCTCGCCCTCCACATGAACGAAACCACCCGGCTGGACATCGCCTTCGGCGCCGCCGAGCCGTTCGCCTTCGAGCCGTGGCAGACCGTCGCCGACATCCCGGTCCGCGCGCTCGCGCGATTCCAGGTCGGCGACTTCGAGGGCGACGGCGACCCCGACGTGCTCGTCAACCTGCTCGAGAACTCCCCGGTGCTGCTGCGCAACGACGGCGGGGGCGCGTGGCAGCCGACCGGCGTGCGCGGCCAGCGGGCCTTCTTCGCGCCGGTGGGCGACCGCGCCGAGCTGGTGGCGCAGGACGGCGCCGCCGTCTACCGCCACGACGACGCCGACCTCGAGCGCCGCGTCGTCCTCCACGACGACATCGCCGGCTGGCTGGTGCAGGCCGCCGACGTCGACGGCGACGGCCGCTACGACCTCACCGTCAGCGAACAAGAAGGCACGGTCGCTTGGCTGCTCGGCGGCGACGCGCCCGTGCGGGTCCCCCTCGTCGACGAGGTGGCGCTCTCGGCCGTGGCCTACCCGGACGTCGACGGCGACGGCCGCCCCGACCTCGTCGCCCTCGCTGGCGGCGGCATGCTGGTCCGCCAGACCCGCCGGCCGTGACGCCGGCACGACATGTCCCCGCGGACATGTCCCATCGGCGCGCCGTAGCACCGCCGCTGCGACTGATGTCCCATCCAACATGTTACAAAGGACATATGACCGCCGGCGCGCCGCTGCGAATGATGTCGCATCCGACACATCCCCGAGGCCGCGCGCTCGACGGCCCGGGCGCGTCGCTCCGCCGATCCGGCTTACGCGATCACTCCGCCTCGCCCGCGGGCGGCTCCGCGTCCGCCTCCCACGCGTCCGGGTCGAGGTCCACCGCCTCCGCCATGTCGCGCCAGTCGAAGCCGAGCGCCTCGGCCGCGCGCAGCCACGCCTGCGCCTGCGAGGGCGAGCGCGGCACGCAATCGCCGGTCGCGTACATCACCCCGAGCGTCGCCGCCGACCGCCCGTGCCCGGCCTGCGCCGCCCGCTCGTACCACTCGAGCGCCCGCGCCGGGTCGCGCTCGACCCCGCTGCCGGTCGCATAAAAGCCGCCGAGGTTGCCCATCGCTCGCACGTTGCCGGCCTCGGCCGCCCGGCGGCACCACGCTACCGCGGCGACCTGGTCTTCGGGACATCCAGCCCCGCTGGTGTGGATCACGTACAGCTCGAACATCGAATCGGCGTGGCCGCACGCCGCCGCCTGCTCGTGAAACTCGCGCCCCCGCGCGAAGTCCCGGCCCGCGCCGCCCAGGTCGAGGCACGCGTACACCCCGAGCATGTAGTGCACCTGCCCGTCGTCGTCGCGCTCGCGGGCCGCGTGCAACCACGCGAGCGCCCGGGCCCCGCGCGCCGGATCGGCCGCCCGCCACGCGACCCGGGCCGCCAGCGCCGCCGCCGGAGCGTCGCCCGCCTGCGCCGCCGCTTCGACCGCCGCGAACGCTCCGGCGAGCTCGCCCGCCTGCAGCAGCAGGCGCGCCCGCTCGCGCGCCGCGGCGTGCAGCCCGAGCCCCGCCGCCTCGACCAGCGCCGCGTGGATCGCCGCCTCGAGCTCCGCCAGCACTTCGCCGCGCACCGGCTCGAGCCCGAGCATCGCGTCGGTGCCGCGAAACTCGAGCGCGACCGCGGCGTTGCGCGCCGCCTCGTAGAGCCTGGCCGCGTCACCGGAGCCGAGCAGCCGTTGCAGTTCGTCGCGCTTGAGGACGGCGTCGAGGGTGCGTGACATGGCGTACCGGCCCGAAGGTACACCGCTCGCGTGATACCGTCATCGCCCCGTGCTCGAGCCGCTGATCCTCGTCACGGCGACGATCGTCGCCGTCCTCCTCGTGGCCCGCTCGCTCGCGGGCGACCGCCAGATCCGGCGGGCGCTGCGGCGGCGCCGGGTGACGGCGATCGCTACCGTCCGCGACGGCGAGCACGTGCGGCTCCGCGGCCGCGTGGTCCTGCCGCCGGGCGCCCTCGCGGCGCCGCTGACCGGCCGGGCCTGCGCGTACTACGTCGCCATCGTCGACCAGCAGAGCGCCAACAACGACTGGCGCCAGCTCGCGCACGAGGAGCGCGCCGTCGCGTTCGACCTCGACGACGGCACCGGTCGGGCGCGCGTCGACATGGCCCGGTCGAAGGCGCTGGTCCTCCGCGATCACCGGACCCGCCGCGGCCCCGAGAGCGACCCCACCGCCGCGGAGCTGGCGTTCCTCGACCGCCAAAAGCTCGCGACCACCGACTTCCGCGGCCGCAAAGCCGCCACCCGCTTCTACGAGGGCGCCCTCCCTGCCGACGCGCAGATCACCGCGCTGGGCGTCGCCCGCGTCGAGCTCCGCGACGGCGAGCGCCACGTCGTCCTCACCGCCCCCAGCGACGCGCCGCTGTACCTGAGCGACGAGCCCCCGGTCGTCCAGGCCCCGTGAACAAGCTCGCAAGGACATGTCCTTTACGACATGTCCCAATCTTCATCCACCAAGAGCCGGCGCGCGGCTCCGGCACGCCCTGTCCCTTGAGACAGCCACGAAGATCGCGTCCGCGCTCCCGCGCGCGCAGCGCCGCAGGCCAGCGAGATCGACCGGCTCGCCCCCATGACCCCGCATGAGGCCGCCCCTGCACCCCTGGCCTTGCCGGCGCGCCGGACGGTCGTACACAGCGCACGCGAGGGCCGCCGTCATGCTCACCAAAATTCCGTTCACCGAGATCCTCAAGTCCGTCCCTGGCTTCTTCGGGATCCGCCTCGAGGAGCAGCCGAAATACGAGGTGGTCGAGACGCTGGACGACGTCGAGATCCGTCACTACGCGCCGGCGCTGCTGGCCCGCCTCACGGTCGAGGGCGAGCACGACAAGGCCGTCGACCAGGCCTTCGACCGCCTCGCCCGCTACATCTTCGGCGAGAACCACCCCCAGGTCCGCATGGCGATGACCGTCCCGGTCGAGCAGCACCCCGAGGGCGAGCCCGGAGCGCTGGCCGTCCCGACCGAGCCCCACCCCGAGGGCGAGCGCATGGCCATGACCGTCCCGGTCGTGCAGAAGCAGGGCGGCAACGGCTGGACCGTCGCCTTCTTCCTCTCCAACGAGCTCTTCACCTCCGAGGCGCCGCGCCCCGACGACCCCGCGATCGAGCTGATCCACGAGCCCGCGCGCACCGTCGCCGCCCTGCGCTACCGCGGCAACTCCTCCGAGAACAAGCGCGAGGACTCCCGCCGCCGCCTGCTCGCCGCCCTGGCCAACCACCCGCGCTGGCAGATCGCCGAGAACGTCTACTGGGCCCAGTACGACGCCCCCTTCACCCTCCCGTTCGCCAAGCGCAACGAGGCCCTGGTCGAGCTCGAGTCGCGCTGACCCGCCGCTCTCCTCCCGCGCGACCGACTCGCCGACTCACGCTCGACGCGCGCCGCGCCGACACGTCGAGTCATCCGCCGAAGAGCGCCGTGGAAGCGTGTTCGACCACGCCCGCGAGTTTGCCCGCCGAAGAGCGCCGCAGAGCCGCATCCTCCCCCTCGCCTCCGGCCTCGGCCTGCCCATCAGGACATGTCTTCGATGACATGTCCTGCGAGACACATCACTGCGCTCGCCGCCGGCGCCGCCCGGCCAGCAGCATCAGCGACGCCAGCCCTGCCAGCCCCGCGTCTCCGGCTCCGCTCGCGCAGCCGCAGCCGCGGTCGCCGAGCCCGTCGTCCTCCGCCCGCCCGGTGCCCTTCTGGCACGCGGGATCGGGCTCGAACGGCGCGTCGCTCTTCTCCTCCGGCGGCTTCGCCGCCCACTCGATCTCGAGCTCGTCGGACAGCGCCCCGAGCTGCGCCCGCAGCACCGCCCGTCGGCTCTCCGGCACCGTCGGCGGTGGCGCGCAGTTGTCCTCGATCGAGGTGTACTCCGGCGGCGCGGAGTCGTTGAAGCGCTCGAACGCCAGCTCGCCCTCGACCAGGCTCCACGTCACCGGCGCGCCGATCATCACCTTGCCCTCGCCGTCGCGCACGATCGCCCGCGCCCCGAACGGCGTGCCGGCGAAGGCCGCCACGATCTCGAGCGACGCCGCCTGCTCGACCGGCGTCGCCACCACCGTGGCCACCGGCAGCACCGCGCCCGCCACCTCGAGCGTGATCGTGCGCGTCTCCCCCGGGCCGACGCGCATCGGCCAGATCGTCTCGGTGTCCTCGATCGGCGTCAGCGCCTGCCCAGGTCCGCCGTCCGTCGCCGCCAGCACCCGCCCCTGCGCCAGGTCCCAGGCGACCCGCTCGCCCGCCCCGTCGATCACGTTGATGGGGAAGCCGACCGTCACGCCCGGCACCAGCCGCAGCGGCTCGTCCGCGGCCGGGATCCGGTCGGCCGGTCGCGACGAAAGCCGCTCGGCGAAGCGCTCCGCCTTCAGCTCCATGTGCCACTCGAGCCGCGCTCGCAACCCGTCGACGGGGACCACCTCGACGCGGAAGCGGTCGGGCAGGACCTCCCATTCTTCCTCGAGACAGACCGCGCTCGGCGTGTAATCGACCTGCACCCCGCTCGGCCCGTCGAGGATCACGCAGCCGCCGTCTTTGAACGGCACCCCCGCGATCGCCATGTCGTAACACTCCTCGGCACCGTGGACCGTTACGCTGCCCGCATCGAACTCCGCGAGGTCGAAGCACACGGTCGAGCCCTGCAGGGCGCGCAGCCCCGATGGCTGCTGGATCTCCGAATAGAACAGCGGCGACAGCGACACGCGGAGACGCCCCTCCTCGCTGTTGGGCTCCGTGCAGCCGCTCGCGGCCAGACAGACGCTCAGGACCAGGCACCCGGGGACGACGTGGACAATCCAATGAGACATAGGCCCTCAGGATCTGCGCCGCTCGGGGCGAAGTCAACTCTCGGCTGCCCGACCTCGCTACCTGGAAACAGCGCCGCCGACCCACCCCCGACCGCGAAGCCGACATCCTGTCCTTCGCGCCATGTCACCGCATCGACCTCGGGACCCGTCCGACCTCGAAGCATTGCAACTTCGCAAAGCCACCAGGACGGCCCCCGACCCCGCGGCCTCGATCGACCCCTCCGGGCGACGGGCGATCGGACGTGCACACCGGTCGCGGAGCCCCTGGAACGACACCGACGCCTCGCCGGGGTCGCCAAGTCCCCGCCTCTCCACGCGGCTCGTTCGTTCACTGTCTCTCGAGACATGTCTTTCATGACATGTCCATGAATACATGTCCGATTCGACATGTCTCACTCGACATGTCCATGACATCCATCTCACCCGCGCAGCAGCCCCAGCCCCGGCACGAAGCGACCCACCCGCCCCGCGTAGCTGCGGTACTTGCCGCCGTGCACGCGCAACAGATACGGCTCTTCGACCCAGCGCACCTGCAGCTCGACCGCGAGCAGCAGGCAGGCGAACGACGCCAGCGCCACCGCGTTCGGCAGCACCACCACCAGCGCCGCCGCCGTGAACAGCATGCACGAGAAGATCGGGTTTCGTACCAGCGCGAACGGCCCCGCCGTCACCAGCTCGGTCCGCTCCTCGCCGCGCACCCCGATCCGCCACGAGCGGCCCATCGCCGTCTGGGCCGCGTAGGTCGCCGCGATCCCGACCAGCACCGCCCCCCCGCCGAGGATGAACTGCCCCGGCCCGACCTCGGGCGACGCCACCCACCCGAGCAGCCCGGCGATCGGCGCCACCAGGCTGAGCACCACCCCCAGCACGAACAGCGCCCCGCCCCACCACTCCACAGAACCTGGCCTTCCGGACAGCCCATGAAACCCCGTCGACCCGGTCTGGCGCAGGTGCTGGTACGTGCGCAGGCCGAACGCGACGGCGTAAAAGCCGAGGATCATGAGCAGGGCGACGACTTCGAGACGCATACGAATTCCTCGCCCGCCAATGTGAACCCTGCAGCCGCTACAGGGTCAAGCGAAGAACGTCACGCCGCCGGCGCGCGCGGCCCGAAGCGGGCGTACACCGCCGGCAGCACCAGCAGGGTCAGCAGCGTCGCCGACACCAGCCCCCCGATCACCACCGTCGCCAGCGGCCGCTGGACCTCGCTGCCCGGCGCGCTCGACAGCGCCATCGGCACGAAGCCTAGCGCCGCCACCAGCGCCGTCGTCAGCACCGGGCGCAGCCGCAGCTCGGCCGCCTGCGCGATCGCCCCGACGTGGTCGGCCCCGTCCGCTTGCAGGCGCTGGGCGAAGGTCACCAGCACCAGGCCGTTGAGGACCGCGACGCCGAACAGGGCGATGAAGCCGACCCCGGCGGAGATCGAGAACGGCAGGTCGCGCAGCCACAGCGCCACCACCCCGCCGACCACCGCGAACGGCACCCCGAGGAAGATGATCACCGCCGCGCGCATCGACCCCAGCGCGGTCCACAGCATGAACACGATCAGCGCCAGGGCCAGCGGCACCACCACCACCAGGCGGTCGCGCGCCGCCAGGTAGTGCTCGAACGTCCCGCCGTACTCCACGCGATAGCCGACCGGCAGCGTCACCCCGGCGGCGATCGCCGCCTGCGCGTCCTCCACCGTCGAGCCGAGGTCGCGCCCGCGGACGTTGAACTCCACGATCACCCGCCGCGACTGCTTGTCGCGGTTGACCAGCACCGGCCCCGTCGTGTGCTGCAGCGTCGCCACGTCGCCCAGCGGCACGATCTGCCCCGTGTTCGCGCGCAGCGGGATCGCCGACAGCGAGTCGAGGTCGCCGGTGATCGGTTGGTCGAACTTCACCATCATGTCGAACCGGCGCTCGCCCTCGAGCACCTCGCCGACCTTGTGTCCGACCGCGATCGCCTCGGTCGTGATGTTGATGTCGGCGATCGTCAGCCCGTAGCGGGCCAGCTTGGTCCGGTCCGGATCGATGCGCAGGTACTGCAGCCCTTGCAGCTGCTCGACGCGGGCGTCGACCACCCCGCGCACCCCCTTCACCCGGTCCAGCACCGCCTGCCCGATCGTGCGCAGCGCCTCGAGGTCCGGCCCGTAGATCACCACCCCGACGTCCGAGCGGATGCCCGCCACCAACTCGTTGGTGCGCATCTGGATCGGCTGCGAGATCGCCCCTGCCACCTCCGGCACCGCCTGCTCGACCCGCTCCGACATCTCCTCGGCGATGTCGTCCTTCGTCAGCCCTGGCCGCCACGCGTCGCGGTCCTTCAGCTGCACGTACACGTCCGACTGCTCGACCCCCATCGGGTCCGTCGCGATCTCCGGCGAACCTGTCCGCGAGACCACATGCACGATCTCCGGGATCTCCCGCATCGCCCGCTCGATGCGCTCGCTCGTCGCCACCGACGCCGACAGCGCCGTCCCCGGCATCCGCCGCGCCTCGATCAGCAGATCGCCCTCGTCGAGCTGCGGCACGAACTGCGCGCCCAGGCGGCCGAACAGCGCCACCCCGCCGGCCAGCGCAAGAACCCCCACCATCATCGTCGCCCACCGCCAGCGCAGCGCCGCCCGCAGCACCGGCGTGTAGAGCTTGTGGACCGCGCGCAGCAGCAACGTCTCGCGCGCCTCCGCGTGCGGCTGCACCAGGTAGCTCGTCAGCACCGGCACCAGCGTCAGCGAAAAGATGAACGCCCCCGCCAGCGCCAGCAGCACCGTGTACGCCATCGGGTGGAACAGCTTGCCCTCCATCCCGGTGAGCGCGAGGATCGGCAGATAGACGATGGCGATGATGATCTCGCCGAACACCGCCGCCCCGCGGACCTCGAGCGTCGAGTCCTGGATCACCGCGATGCGCTGCTCGGTCGTCAGCGCCGCCCCGGCCTGCCGCCTTGCCTCGCCGAGCCGGCGGGCCGCGTTCTCGACCACGATCACCGCCCCGTCGACGATCAGCCCGAAATCGATCGCCCCCAGGCTCATCAGGTTGCCTGACAGCCCGGCCGCGTTCATCACGATGATCGCGAACAGCATCGCCAGCGGGATCGTCGTCGCCACCACCAGCCCCGCGCGCAGGTCGCCGAGCAGCAGCAGCAGCACCAGGATCACCAGCGCCGCGCCCTCCGCCAGGTTCGTGGCCACGGTGGTGATCGTGCGGTCGACCAGCAGCGTGCGGTCGTAGAACGGCTCGATGCGCACGCCCTCGGGCAGCGTCGGCGCCAGCGCCTCGAGCTTGTCCTTGATCCCCTGCGTGACCGTGCGCGAGTTCTCGCCCATCAGCATCAGCGCCACGCCGACCACCACCTCGCCCTCGCCGTCCTTCGTCGCCGCCCCGCGGCGCAGCTTGGGCCCGAAGCGCACATCGCCGACCGAGCTCACCGTGATCGGCACGCCTTGCGGCGTCGCCCCCAGCACCACCCGCTCGAGGTCCTCGCGGCTGCGGACCAGCCCGTTCGAGCCGATCACCACCTGCTCCTGGTTGCGCTCGACGTAGCCGCCGCCGGCGTTGGCGTTCGACTGCTCCAGCGCCGCCGCCACCTCGCCGATCGACAGCCTCAGCGCCTGCAACCGCTCTGGCCGCAGCACGATCTGGTACTCGCGGTTCTCGCCGCCGAAGCTGTTGGTCTCGACCACCCCCGGCACCATGCGCAGCTGCGGCCCGACGTACCAGTCGAGCAGCTCCTCGAGCTCCATCAGCGAGTGCTCCTCGCTGCGCAGCGTGAACTGATAGATCTCGCCGAGCCCGGTCGAGATCGGCCCCATCTCTGGCCTCCCGTAGGCCGCCGGCACCGCCTCGGTCGCCTCGCGCATGCGCTCGTTGATCAGCTGGCGCGCGAAGTAGATGTCGGTGCCGTCCTTGAACACCACCGTCACCACGCTGAGCCCGTACTTCGACACCGAGCGGACCTGCGTCATCTTCGGCAGGCCCGACATCGCCCGCTCGACCGGGATGCTGATGTACTGCTCGACCTCCACCGGTGACAGCGCCGGCGCGGCCGTGATCACCTGCACCTGCACGTTGGTGACATCGGGCACCGCGTCGATCGGCAGCTCGAGCGCCGCGCGCACCCCGACCACCACGAACAGCAGCGTCGCCACCAGCACCAGCGCCCGGTTGCGCAGCGACCACGCCACGATCACGGTCAGCGCGTGCATGTCTAGTGCCCGTGGTCCTCGCCGAACGTGCCCTTCAGCAGCACGCTCTTGAGCGTCCACGCCCCGCGCGTCACCACCGGCTCGCCCTCGCGCAGCCCCTGGAGGATCTCCACCACCCCCGGAGCCGCCGTCCCGAGCACCACCTCGTGCAGCTCGAACGCCCCGTCCTCGCCGCGCACGAACACCACCGTCTTGCCGGCGACCTCGATGATCGCGTCGCGCGGGACCGCCAGCACCGGCGTCGGTTCGGCCCGCGGATCGGTGACGGCGATCCGCGCCTTGCCGAACAGGCCCACGCGCAGGATGCCCTCGCGGTTGTCGATCGGGATGCGGGCCACCACCGTCTGCGCCTCGGCGTCGACCGTCGGCGCGAGGTACTCGATCTTCCCGTGGAAAGGGTGATCGGGGTACGCGTTGAGCTCGACCTCGACCGCCGCGCCGACGCGGATCTTCGCCAGCAGGTGCTCGAACAGGCGGGCCACGAACCACGCCCGCTCGAGGTCGACGATCGTCGCCAGCGTCTGCTCCGGCGTCACCGGCTGGCCCGGCACCACGTTGCGCTGCGTCACGAACCCGGCGATCGGCGCCCGCAGCGAGAACACCGTCGCCTTGCCCTTCGCGCCCAAACCGAGCGCCTGCAGCCGCTGCTTGGCCGCCTGCGACTCGGCCTCGAGCGCGGCCGCCTCGGCGCGCGCCGCCGCCAGCTCCTGCTGCGACGCCATGCTGCGCTCGGCCAGCGCCTCGAGCCGCGTCAGGTTGGCCCGCGCCGACGTCGTCCGCGCCTGCAACGACGCCAGGTCGGCGCGCAGGCTGCCGAGGCTCGGCGCGCGCACCGTCGCCAGCACCTGCCCCGCCTTAACGACGTCGCCCTCGCGGAACAGCACCTCCTCGACGATCCCGCCGACCTTCGCCGGCACCTGGGCCGTGCGCCCCGGATCGGCCTCGACGTGCCCGGTCGCGAACAACACCGGCGCGACCACCTGCCGCTGCACCGGCTCGCTCTGGATCTGCGCCTCCGCGATCACCTGCTCCGACAGCGCCACCCGGCTCGGCAGCTCGTCGTGTCCGTGGCCTTCCTCTTCGTGCTCGCCGTGCTCCCCGCCCTCGCCGTGCGCGTGCTCGTCCTCGCCCTGCGCGTGCGGCTCCGCCTCGACCGCCCGCGCCCCGCAGCCGAGCAGCAGCAGCGCCGTCATCACCATCATCGATCGCACCCTCTGCATCATGGCTGCACCCGCTCCGGCAACAGCCCCGTCACGCGCGCCAGCTCGACCGCGCCGAGGGCCAGCGCCCGCCGGGCTTCGAGGTGGGCCGCGAGGTACTCGAGCAGCGTCTGCTGCAGCACCACCGCGTCGCGGATCGAGACCCGCCCGACCGCCATCTCCTGCGCCAGCGCCTCGAGGTGGCCCTCCGCGCGCTGCAGGCGTTCGGCCTCGAACAACCCCAGCTCTGCCTTGCGGGCCTCGACCTCGCGCAGCGCCACCTCGACCTCCGCCTGCACCACTCTTCGCCAGCGCTCGACCTCTGCCTCGGCGCGGCGCGCCAGCGCCTTGCTCTCCGCGATCTCTCCCTTGTACGTGCGTCCGAGCGGGGCCGGCAGCACGATCGGGAACGCGATCCCGCCGCCCATCACCTGCTCCGCGAACCCGTCGCGCTGCGCGTAGAGCACCACGCTCGGGTTCGGCGCTCGCAGCCGGCGGAACATCTCGACCTGGCGCACGAACACCTCGCGCTCCGCCTTGGCCAGCTCGATCTCCGCCCGCTTCGTCAGCGCCGCCGCGATCAGCTGCGACAGATCTTCGGGCACCGGCAGCGGCGTCAGATCGCCCTCGACCTCGAGGCTCGCGCCCTCCTGCCCGAGCAGCCCGGCCAGCACCCCGCGCGCGGCCGCGATCCGGCGGTCCGCCTCGATCTGCTGCCGGCGCACCCGCACCGACGCCGCCACCACCACGTCCGTGTTGATGCCCGAGCCGAGCCCGGTGCGCTCGCTCGTGCGGGCCAGCTCGACCAGCGTCTCCGACGTTTTGGCGATGCGCCCGATCATCGCCTTCTGCTCGCGCGCCGCGATCCACTCGTACCAGGCCGTCAGCGCCGCCGCCGCGACATCGCGCCGACTCAGCTCGATCTGCCGCTCCGCCTGCGACACCTCCGCGTCGGCCATCGCCATCCGCTTGCGCCGCTGGCCCGCGATCTCGAGCTCCTGCGACACTCGCCCGAACACATTGATGTCGCGGTCACCGGTCCACAGCCCGACGCGGCGGGCCGCCGTCACCTCGACCTGCGGGTTGCTCGGCAGCAGCGTGCGCGCTCCCAGCTTGCGGCCCTGCGCCGCCTCGCGGCCGGCCTCGGCGGCGCGGATGCTCGGGTGCCCGGCCAGCGCGCAGGCGACCACCGCCGCGCGCCCGAGCGGCCCCTGACAGCTCGCCGGAGGCGGCGGCGCGGCCAGCAGGGCGGCGGTGAACAGCGCGGGGAGCAGCGGCATTCGGGCCTCGTGAAGCGACGATCCGCGCGCAGACCGTGCAGGCGGGTCGGCGTCGAGGCTAGACCTTGTAGCGACTACAGGGTCAAGCGAACCGGGCTGCCGGGCACGTGCGAGGTGACGCACGTTTCATCGCGTCGTGACAGGCGAGCGGCCGCGGAGCAAGCTCGGGTTGTGATCCGAGACGACGAGCAGATGACCATCGGTGCGCTCGGCCAAGCCACCGGCGTCGGCGCCGAGACCATCCGCTACTACGAGCGCATCGAGCTGCTGCCGCAGCCGGCCCGCACCTCCGGGGGTTACCGCGTCTACCGGCCCGAGCACGTCCGCCGCCTCAACTTCATCCGCCGCAGCCGCGAGCTCGGGCTCAGCATCGACGCCGTGCGCGAGCTGCTGTCGCTCGCCAGCGACCGCCTGCGCCCGTGCGCCCGCGTCGACCGCCTGGTCCGCGACCACATCCACGACCTCGACCACAAGATCGAGGGCCTCCAAAAATTGCGCAGCGCCCTGCAACGCCTGGCCGACTCGTGCCGCGGGGGCGGGCGCGTATCCGAGTGCCGGATCCTCGAAGCCCTGCAGGAGGCCGAGGAGGCCCTCGCCGGCCCTGACGTCGAGTGCGCCGAAGAAGACTGCGCGGGCCGACGCGCCAGCGACAAACAGCCCAAACCCCGCCGCGAGCGCCGCGCCTGAGAAGTTCTTCCTCGGTATCGTTCGAGCTGCGTTCCGCCTCGCCCGCGTGCTCCGCGGCCGCCTGGCGCCTCCATCCGCGCCGACCTCCTGCACCCGCTTCCTCGCTCCTCACCCCGGGCCGTTCGGCGTCCTCCTGCGCACAGCCTGCGCTCGCTCCCCCGCTCCTCACCCGGGCCGTTCGCCGTCCTCCTGCGCACCTCCGCCGTCCGCGCCCGCTTCGTCGATCTTCACCCTCGTGCCCTTCGCCTTTCGTCGCCCTGCTCTCACCCACGTGCCGCTCGCCTGCGTCGGTGGCATCCTCGCCTGACCTTGCGCGGCCTCTCCCTCTCGCTGCCCGCCGCGATCGGCTTCATCGCCCGCCGCGGGACCCCCGTGGTCCGCGGCCTGCCATCACCCTTCGACCGGCAGCTCGCGCAGCGCCGAAGCCCGCCTCGCGCTGACGGCTCGCGCCTGCGCCCGCTGCTCGCCTCGATCGCCGCTCTCGGCTCGGTGCCGGGCGAGCTCGCCTCCCGCACCGGCACCCAGCCCCCGCGATCACTCGCCATCCCCGCCTCCTCGGCTCTGCGGTCGCCCTTCGGTCGGAGGCGCGCATGAGGATCCTCGTGGTCGAGGACGACGAGCGGCTGCTGCAGCTGCTCCAGCGCGGCCTCGGCGAGGAGGGCCACCTCGTCGACGCATGCACCACCAGCGCCGACGCTCTCGGCCAGGCGCAGACCATCGCCTACGACGTCGTCCTGCTCGACTGGATGCTGCCCGACGGCGACGGCCTCTCGCTCTTGCGCGCCTGGCGGGCCCGCGGCGTCGACACCCCCGTCCTCATGTTGACCGCCCGCGGCAGCGTCGGCGAGCGCGTGCTCGGCCTGCGCACCGGCGCCGACGACTACCTCGTCAAGCCGTTCGACTTCAGCGAGCTGTTGGCTCGCATCGAGGTGCTCGCGCGTCGGCGCGGCGGCGACGTCGTCCACCTCCGCGCCGGCGACGTCGGCCTCGACACCCGCCAGCGCGCCCTCGTCCGCGGCGGCCGCGAGATCGCCCTCACCGCCCGCGAGTTCGCCCTGTGCAACCTCCTGTTCCGCCGCGTCGGCGAGGTCCTCACCCGCAGCGAGCTGCTCGCTGCCGTGTGGGGCCCGAGCTTCGACGGCGAGCCCAACGTCCTCGACGTCTACGTCGGCTACCTGCGCACCAAGCTGGCCCAGCTCGGCGACGATGCCCCCACCATCCGCGCCCAGCGCGGCGTCGGCTTCCGCCTGCTCCCCGGGGGCGAGCGATGATCGCCTCAGGACATGTCCTCGAGGGCATGCCCCATCGGCCATGTCCCTTGCGACATTCCCCGAAAGACATGCCCCCGAGGACAGCTATCATCCCCCTCGCCGCTCCCGCCCCGCGAGGCCGCCGATGACCCTGCGCCGCCGGCTGCTCCTGTTCGGCGCCGTCCTCCCGGCCGCGCTGCTCGCCCTCGCCCTCTTCCTCATCGGCCTCGTGCTCGACCACCTCCTGCTCGAGTCGGTCGATCGCGGCCTCACCTTGCAGGCCGCCAGCGAGTCCGTCAGCCTGTTCGATCGGCCAGGTCAGGACGCCCACCTCCACTTCGGCGACTCCCCGCTGGTCGCCGACCTGCAGCGCCTGCACCACCAGGGCGCCCTCTACGGCCCCGGCGGCGCCCGCCTGCTCGCCTACCCCGCCGACACCTACGCCCCCGCTGCCCTCACCGCCGCCGACGTCGCCCGCGCCCCCGCCTTGCAGACGCGCGTGCTCGCCAGCGGCGAGCGCGTCCGCGAGCTCTCGCTCGCCATCGACTCCCCGCGCGGCGAACCGCACGCGCTGTGGCTCGCCGTCTCGCTCGCCGCCAACGACGCCGCCCTCACCGCCTACGCCCGCGCCGCCGCCCTCATCGGCGCCGCCGTCACCCTGCTCATGCTCCTGCTGCAGGTCGCCCACGCCCGCGGCCTCGTCCACCGCGTGCAGCAGCTCCACGCCCACATGCAGCGCCTGCAGGAGGGCGACTTCTCGACCTTGCCGCCCGCCGATCCTGGCACCGACGTCATCGCCAGCCTGCGCCACGCCATCGCCGACGCCACTGACAAGCTGCGCACCGCCTCCGAGCTGCAGCACCGCCTCGTCGCCGACGCTGCCCACGAGCTGCGGACCCCGCTGACCGCCATGCGCATGGAGATCGACGTCACCCTGCGGCGCGAGCGGTCGCCCGAAGAGCTCGTCGACGCGCTCGCCCGCGTGCGCACCGAGGTCGACCGCCTCGGCGAGCTCGCCAGCAAGCTGCTGGCCATGGCCAGCCTGCGCCGGTCCGAGTGGGAGCGCGTCCCCCTCGACGCCGTCGCCAGCGTGCGCGACGCCCTCGCCAGCCACCGCGCCGTCGCCGAGCGCCGCGCCATCGCCCTCCACCTCCACGCCCCCGACGCTGCGCCGATCCGCGCCAACCCGGGCCCCCTGCGTCAGGCCGTCGACAACCTGCTCGCCAACGCCATCAAGTTCGCCCCGCCCGGCAGCGCCGTCGACATCACCGTGCGCGACGACGACACCGCGCTCGAGATCCTCGTCGAGGACCGCGGCCCCGGCGTCCCGCTCGAGCACCGCGAGACCATCTTCACCCCCTTCCGCCGCCTCCACCGCGGCGTCGACGGGGCAGGCCTCGGCCTCGCCATCGTCCGCGAGGTCGCCGAGGCCCACGGCGGCCGCGCCTGGGTCAGCGAGCGCCCCGGCGGCGGCGCCTGCTTCCACCTCGTCATCGCCCGCGCGTGAGCAGCCCGCGCTCCGGGACATGTCCACAAGGACATGCCCCATGGAACACTGTCTTCAAGACATGTTCACAAGGACAGTGCGCCAGACCGGCTGACGCGGAGCTCGAGCAGTCGGGTTGCGACCTCATGGAATATGTCCCCCCGGACAGCTCGTCCTCCACGTCCGCACGGCGACGTCCGAGCCAGGCGTCCGCGACCGCTGGCCCCCGAGGGGGTCGCGCGTTCACCCTTCTGGCGCGACCGTCAGCTCGGTCTGCAGTTCGACATCCGCGAAGGAGCGGATCGTGATCACGCGACAGGCCCGCACGACCCCGCGCAGGCGGCGGACCTCGCGAGACTCGCTCGACAGCCCCTCGCTGACATCGAACGGCTCCTTGGGGCGCTTGAAGCCGGGCGTGATGAGCAGTCGATCGGACAGGTACACGATCCCGGTGTCGAGATCGGTGATGACCGGCTCATGCGGCCGGTCCTGGCGGCTCTCACCGAACAGCCCGCCGGTCACGCGCTGGTACCACACCACCTCCACGCGATGCCCGACGGGAACCGCCGCCTGGTAGATGACCACGATCTTCTGCATGCCGCGGATGGTAGCCCGCCGACCCTCGCGCATGCACGCCCCGAGAGTGACGCCCGCGCAAGACTCACGACCACGAGCATGCCCGATGCTCGATCGCGCCTTTGTTTCGAGCGCTCGCCGCGAGTCGAGCGTCGCTCGATCGTGCCCTTGCTTCGAACGCTCGCCGCGAATCACGCGTCGCGCTCACTCGCTCCGAGCGACCGCCGCGAGACCTCGGCGCGGCGTGCCCCTCACCGCCTCGCTCTGCGCTTCGGAGCAGCAGCGACCCGCTTCGAACCGCCCTCTCGCGCTCGTCCATGCGACCCGCACTTTTCGCTTCGCGTGACGCCTCGAGCGCTCCCCTCACCGCCTCAACCGTCCGCCCGCGGCGTCTCGTCGAGCAGCCGCAGCGACCGGTCGGCGCACAGCTCGAAGCGCGGCCATCGCTCGGGCGTCTCGGCCCACAACGCTTCGCCTTCACGGTCGACGAATTCGCCGCGCAGGAACTCGATCATCGCGAACGCTCCCCACAGCCGCCGCACCCGCCCCGAACCCCACGCCGCGAGCTTCTGCGCCCGCGCGCTCGGCCGCGGCCACCCACGTACCTCGACCTGGCTCGCCAGCATGCGAAACTTCTGTGCCTGATGGGCCAGCCGCTCCGGCCGCAGCACCGCCTCCAAAAAAGCACCCGAGCGCAGGCTCATGCGCGGCAGCCACTGCGCCGCCGTCGCGGGCTCGCGCATCAGCGAGTCATACGCCGCGCGCCCCTCCGCGATCACGTGCCGCACCAGCAGGTTCAGGTGTTGATGCGTCTCGACGTCGAGCGGCGCCGCCCGCAGCCCCAGGATCGCCCGCAGGCCCCCCGCCACGAACAGCCGCTCGCAGCGGGCCATCCCCAGCAGCGCGTAGCGGCCGATCAGCCGCTCGAAGCGATCGCGCTGCCCCGCGCTCCAGCGCTCGCGCACCTGCCTCGTCAGCCCTGGCAGCTGCGACCAGTCCTTGCGATCGGTCGCCGCGAACATCGGCACGAACTCGTCCCACAGCGCGCCCACGTCGTCCGCCGTCAGCTCCGGCGCATGCGAGCACACCAGCGCGTGCGGGTCCTCGCCGGCCGCCGCGCGGCGCAGCAGCGGCCCCACACGCGAGCGGCGGATCCACGTCCAGTCCTCCGGCGCCCATAGCTCCGGCGGCGGCGGCCTGCCATCGAGCCACTCGTCGTCCACGCGCGCGCGCGGCAGGTGCGGCCCGACCAGCGTCCTTCGCCACCACGCCCCGCTCGCGCGCTGCTCCGCCGGCGTCGTCGGCTCCAGCATGTACATGCGCACCCGCGCCGCTCGCGGCGCCCCGCGCTCGCGCGGCAGCGAATCGCCGAAGCACAGCGGCGAGCGCAGCTGCCCCGCCAGCACCCGCCGCATCAATCGCCCCGCCCCCGAGCAGCGCGCATGCCCGTACGGATCCCAGCGCCCCGTCAAGTTGCGCAGCACGCTGGCCTCGTGGAACCCCGTCGCCTCGTACACGATCGCGTGGTCGAAGCGCGGGTGATGCGGCGCCACCCACCGAGGCGGCGAGCGCTCGGTCGTCGGCCACCAGCGCGGCGTCAGCGTGTGCCACTCGACCTCGTCCCACGTCACCTCGAGCGCGGGGCTCATCTTGATCGCCGGCGCCGAGCGGGGCGGAAACACCCCGTACGCGTGCAGCCACCGCAGCGGCTGCAGCCCCCGGAACACCACGATCGGCCAGCGCAACGCCGCCGGCACCGCCCGCTCCCACCACGGCCACAGCGTCCACGTGAACGACGCCCACGTGTTCAGCGGCAGGCACAGCAGCGCCCCGAACGTATGCACCACGATGAGCCCCTGCAGCGCCAGCGTCGACGCCGGCAGCCCCGGCGCGAACAGCTGCAGCGGCGCCGAAGCCGTCGCGCTGTCGAAGCACACCCCGCACAGCGCGATCGTCAGCAGGTTGAAGAACCCGTAGTTGCCGGTCGCCGCGATCGCCAGCATCAGCCCCGCCGTCGCCAGCGCGAACACCACGCTGGCCGGCCCCGGCACGAACACCGCGAACGGCAGCACCACCTCGATCGCAAACAGCAGCACCAGCGCGCCCTTGTGCACCCACATCGGCGCGCGGTGGACCAGCCACCCGAGCGGCGTCGGCAGCGGCTGGCGGATCACGAACCCGTGGAGGAATCCCGCGTCGGCCGGCGTCGAGCCGGCGAACTTTTGCTTGCCGAACCCGAACATCACCCGGAACAGCAGCAGCCGGAACAGCCACGCCAGCGCCGGCGTCGGCGCCCCGCTGGCCGCGACCTCGGGGGCCCATGCCAGCGCCGGCAGGAACATGGCCCAAAAGCCAGCTTCGAGCAGCAGGCTGTCCCACGGGTACACCAGCACCACCGCCCGATCGAGCGACAGATAGAGCGCCCAGCAGGCCAGGAACGCCAGCGGCGTGTGCGGCCCGCCGACGACGATCGTCAGCGCCGCAGCCAGCCCCAGCCACGGCAGCGCGCGCAGCCAGCGATCGCCGGCGTGCAGCCACAGCAACCCCGGAAAATACAGCCAGCGGCGCGGCGCCGCGAAGTCGCGCCGGATCGCCGCCATCAGCTCCGCCACCGGCGCCACCCCCTCGCGCCCCGCGAGCGGCACGACCTGGAACGTCAGCGAAGCGAACGCGATCGCGTACACCACCCCGATCCCGCGCGCCACGAGCCCCCACACCAGCTCCGGCGACGCGTGAGCGAGTTGGTCGAGGACCTCGATGCCGGCAGGCTCGCACGGACCCCGCCCACGAGCAAGCCGGCCATGAGCCCGCCGCCCGGCGCTTCACGACGCCTAAAACCTGTCCTCAAGGACATCTTCTAAAGTAGAACTCGCGAGAGCAGCCTGGCCCCGACCTCGCCGCCTCCGAAACCTGTCCTCAAGGACATCTCCGTGCCCGCGATGAGCAGGCCGACTCGACCTCGCCGTCTCCCGGACCCCACCTTCACCTGCGATCCGCCCGCATCACCGCGGAGCGAGACCCAGCGCCTCGGCGATTCGCGTCAGCTCGGCCTGCACCTCCGCCGACGGATCGCCCTCGGCCAGCCACGCCGACAGCTCCGCGCGCGCCGCCGGCCCGTCCAGCAGCTCGAGCGCGTCGGCCAACGACATCCGCAGCTCCGCATCGGCGTGGCGTCGCGTCACGCGCTGCAGCAGCGGCTCCGTCACCGCCTGCACCCCGGTATCGCCGAGTGCGTCGATCGCCTCGGCCGGCCCGTCGGCGTCCATGCAGGCCAGCAGCTCGCGCGCGACCGGCTCCGGGCGTTGCTTCGCCAGGTACTGCAGCAGCATCGCCGCGTCGTTGCCCACGAACCCGTCGAACAGCGACCGACTGCCGCGCAGGTGCCGGATCAGCGTCACCAGCAGCGGCACCGCCGTCTCGTCCATGCGCGCCGCCAGGGCCGAGTACTGCGCCTCACACTCCGCCAGGCTCGACGGCAGGTCCGCGAACGGCCCGTGCATCGAGGCCAGCTCCTGGTAGAGCTGTTCCACATCGCGGAAGTGCAGCGGCGTCGCGGTCATCGCGCGAGCTTGCCACGGCCGCCGCAAAACGGCCAAGCCTCCCCGAGACATGTCCCCGGGGACAGGCCCTTTCATGCGCAGCGCGAGCCTCGGCCCGCGCTGTCCTCTATACTCTCGCCGATGCCGAGCGACCTCGAGCGCGTCCTCGCCTACCACGAGCGCACCGCCCACCGGCCTGGTCGTTACGCCGCCTCGCTCGGCTACCTCGACTGGGCCACCCAGCCCAACCCCTTCCGCCTCTACGACGGCGCCGAGCGTCACCCGCTCCCGCGCGCCCATCCACATGTCTCCGAGGACAGCCCGACCTGGGCCGACCTGTTCCGCGGCCCCGTGCGCCCCCCCGCCGCGCTCGACCTCGACCTGCTCGGCTCGCTGTCCTTCCACGCCTTCGCCCTCGCCGCCTGGAAGCAGGCCGGCAGCTCGCGCTGGTCCCTGCGCGTCAACCCCTCGAGCGGCAACCTCCACCCGACCGAGGTCTACCTGCTCGCTGGCCCGCTCGTCGGCCTGTCCGATCGGCCAGGTCTCTACCACTACACCCCCCTGCTCCACGCCCTCGAGCGCCGCGCCGCCCTCGATCCCGACGCATGGCGAGCCCTCGAATTCCCCGGCGTCCTCGTCGGCCTGTCGTCGATCGCCTGGCGCGAGGCCTGGAAGTACGGCGAGCGGGCCTTCCGCTACTGCAACCACGACGTCGGCCACGCCATCGCCGCGCTCGCCTTCGCCGCCGCGCTCCACGGCTGGCGCGCCGTGCTCGTCGATCCGCTGGCCGACGATCGCCTCGCCGCCGTGCTCGGCCTCGCCGACCTCGGCGAAGGCGACGAGGCCGAGCACCCCGACTGCCTGCTCGCCCTCCTGCCCGCCGACATCCCGCTGACCCTCGACCCCGCCGCCGTCCTCGACCTCACCCCGGCCGCGCTCACGGGCGTCCCCAACCAGCTCAGCGAGGGTCACCACGAGTGGCCGATCCTCGCGGAGATCGCCGCCGCCACGACCCACCCCGCCGCCACCCCGCGCCCGTGGCCGCCCCCGCCGCGTCCCCGCGCGTGCGACCTCGAGGTCCCGGCCGCGCCGTTGATCCGCCGCCGCCGCAGCGCCGTCGCCATGGACGGCCGCACCGGCCTCACCGCGGCTGGCTTTTACGACATGCTCTTGCGGACATTGCCCGAAGGACAGCCGTTCGCCGCGCTCCCGTGGCGCCCGGCGGTCGACCTGGCGCTGATGGTCCACCGCGTCGCGGACGTCGAGCCCGGCCTCTACCTGCTCGTCCGCGAGCCCGCCCGCGCCGACCGCTGGCGCGCCGCCCTGCCCGACGCCACGTGGCAGGCCCCGCCCGGGTGCCCGCCCGAGCTGCCGCTCGTCAGCGTGCGCGCCGGCGACGTCCGCCGCCCCGCCGCCCTCGTCAGCTGCGCCCAGGACATCGCCGCCGACGGGGCCTTCGCCGCCGCCATGTTCGTCGACCTGCGCGCCGAGCTCGAGCGCGAGGGCCCGGCCCACTACCGGCGCCTGTTCTGGGAGACCGGCGCGATAGGTCAGCTGCTCTACCTCGAAGCCGAGGCCCTCGGCATCGCCGCCACCGGCATCGGCTGCTTCTTCGACGCGCCCACCCGCGACCTGCTCGGCCTGCCTGAAGCCGACGGCCTGCGCAGCCTCTACCACTTCACCGTCGGCGGCCGCGTCGAAGACGACCGCCTGCGCACCCACGACGCCTACCACCACCTCGAGCGATCGTGAGCGACGCCCACGACCCCGCCACCCTCGACGCCTATCACTGCCGTGAGCGCCCGTGAGCTCGGCGTCGCGCCGGACGATGCCCGGCGCACCCCGACGCCCATCACTGCCTCGAGCGCCTGTGAGCTCGGCGGCCGCATCGACGACTCCGCCTGCGCACCCTCGACGTACCGCCGCGCCGACGCCCCGCTTCATACCTTTGACGCCTGACCATGGCCGCGAACGCCGGCGCCGACGACCACGCCGGCGTCCCCTCGACGCCCGCCAGCGCCTCGAGGGTCTTTCAGCTCGGCGGCCACGCCGATGTCACCGCCGCTCACCGCGAGCACCCGTAGAGCGCGGCCGCGTCGACGAGACCTACCAGCGCGCAGGCCCTCGATGCCCGCCGCTGCCGCGAGCGCCCCCGCGCCGGCGGTTCCGGGCCCATCAGGCGGACTGCTCGCGGCTCGTGACGAGCGCATCGCTCGTCACGATACTTTCAGACATGCCCTCAGGAGCATGTCCTTTAGAGCATGTCTCTTTCGACATATCCTGAAGAACATGCTCGATGCGCCAGGCGTGCCAGCTCTCCCCGCCGAGCACGTCGACCAACCGGACCCGCGCCACCCACGGCCCCTCGCCGGTGAGCGCGAGCCACCCGCTGTCGGCGTCGAGCTCCCGCCGGTTCCGTGTCCGCGCCGCCGCGAACGCCGGGCGATGCGGCGACTGTCCCTCGCCGGCCTCCGCGATCGGCCGAGCGACGATGGCCCAGGACGCCGACCCCGCGCCGGCACTCTCCCCGGACGCCAGACCCTCCGGTGCAACCGCAGCCACCCGCGCCTGCGCCTCGCCGACACTCTCCCCCGATGCAGCCGCAGCCGCCCGCGAAGCCTCGCCCGCCAGCGCCGGCTCCTGCTCCGAAGTCTCCGCGTCCGCTTGCACTTCGCCGCTGCGAACGCCTCGTGTCGAGGCTTCGCCCGCCGCCGAACAAGCCGCGCCCTCTCCCGCCTCTGACAGTCCCGTCTCGCCGTCCGCGACGCGAGCCACCGCGCCGATCGCCGGCGACGCCGTCGCAAATTCGACCGACCACGCCTCGACCGCCGCGCGAGCATCCCCCGCCGTCGCCAGCGCCGCCGTCGCCCGCGTCGGCGCCGAGAACCGCGCCCCCTCCAGAGTCGCCTGCACGCGCAACCCCGGGCCCGCCGCCGCGACCGCGAACGTCACCGCGACCACCGGCCGCTCGCTCCACGGCGGCTCCCCGGCGTGCCCGCGCGGGTCGAGCAGGGCGCGCCGCAGCTGCAGGCAGACCACGCTCACGCCTGTCCCTTCGGCCAGCTCGGTGCCGGCCGGGAAACTCCACGCCCACGCCATCACCTCGAGCTTGCGCAGCCCGAGCCCCGCCGCGCTCGTCGCTGCCGCCGCCACCTCCGCGGCCGTCACCTCCCCGTCGAGCGGCCCGACCCACACCGCAGTGTCCCCCGCGATCCCCGTCACCCCGCCCGCGGCCGCCGCCCTGGCAGCGTCGCCGGCGATCTCCATCACTCCGCCGGTTGCCGCCGCCCTGGCAGCGTCCGCCGCGTTCCTCGTCACCCCGCCGGTTGCCGCCGCCCCGGCAGCGTCCCCCGCGTTCCCCGTCACCCCGCCCGCCGCCTGCGCCCCGCGCAGCCGCAGCACCGCGGCCGGCCACGGATCGGCCTGTCCCGAGAGCCAGATTGCGCGCTCCGCCGGCCCCAGCCCGGCGCGCACGAACCCGATACCTGGCTTTTCGGCCATGCGCGCGTGGGCCAGCTCGATCGCCGCGGCCGCGCTGTCGCAGCCGATCCATCGCCGCCCCAGCGCGTGCGCGGCCGCCAGCGTGGTCCCGGCGCCGCAGAAGAAATCGGCCACCAGCCCGCCGGGGTTCGAGCTGGCGGCGACGATCCGGCGCAGCAGGCTCTCGTTCTTCTGCGTGGCCCAGCCGGTCTTCTCGCGCGAAAAACTCTTGATCTGGATCGAGTCGAGCGAGTCGCCGCCGCGCAGCCGCCACTCGGCCGGGCTCGCGTTCCACACGTCCTCGACCGGCACGCCGCCCTGCTGGTCGGCCTCGCCCTTGCGCCGCCGGTACTCGCTCGGGTGCGCGTTGACCTGGCGGTGGAACACGAACCGCTGCGGGTCCTTGACGTAGAAGTAGATGAGGTCGTGGTTGCGGATCCAGTTGTTGGCCCGCGCCTTGAACCCCGAGATCCAGCCGACCCGCCACACGATCTCGCGCTGGAAACAGCCGGGCCCGAAGATCTCGTCGAGCAGCAGCTTCACCGCGTGACCGACGATCGGGTCGACGTGCACGTAGAGGCTGCCGTGCGGCGCCAGCAGGCGGTGGATCCGCCGCAGCCGCGGGTCCAGCATCTGCAGCAGCCCCGCGACCCCGCCGGGCCAGCGATCGCTGTAGGCCCGCGAGCGCAGCTCCGGCCCCTCCGCGTCGGCCCCGACCCGCGTCGTCCGCTCGAACTCGTGGCCGGTCGCGAACGGCGGGTCGATGTACACCAGGTCGATCGCCCCCGCGTGCGTCGCCATCAGCGCGTCCATCGCCAGCAGGTTGTCGCCGCCGACCAGCAGCCCCGGCGCCCGCGTCGGCTCGGCCTCGACCCCGCCGATCACCTGCTCGACCTGCAGCCCCAGCGAGCGCGCGGGCACCTCGACGCGCGCGCCGTCAGGCCCGTACTTGCCCGGCCACACCACCTCGACCGCGCCGCTTGCCGATCGTGGACGCGGCATGTCTCAAGGGACAGGTGGGGGCGGCGGCAGCTGCAGCTCCGGCTGCGACAGCGAGCGCACGTAGGCGACCAGGACCTTGAGGGTCGGCTCGCTGAAGTGCGGGAAGCTCGGCATGGTCGGCGGCCGCCCGCCACGGATCGATCGCCGCAGCCGCTCGTCGCTGAGGGTGCTCATGAACCCGGGGTCGGTCAGGTCGCGCACGCCCGCGACCTCCGGCAGCCCCTTGCCGTCATGGCCGTGGCAGCGGGCGCAGTTCTGGGCGAAGATCTTGGCCCCGGAGATGTCCCGCTCGGGCCCGGTCGGCTCATGACAGCCCGCCAGCAGCCCGGCGAACAACATGGCACTTCGGACATGTCCGAAAAGCCCGCCGCGCGCCCCGGACGGCGAGGCGGGAGCGTGCGCGCGCGGGTCAGCGGTGGCGGACATGCGCGGCGACCTTAGCAGAGTCACCGCCGCAGCGTCCCCACGTTCGACCTGCGACCGCGCGTCCCGGGTGACTCACCGACGCTCGGGCCGCGACCGTGACGGGCTCTCCTGGGCCGCTGGCGCGACCCTGCAGCGTCCCCGCGAGTCGGCGTTCAGCACTGCCTGGGCCCCTGTCAGCGCCGCGGCAGCAGCGTCAGCGCTCGCCCCGGCTGCAGCGCGTCGGCGGGCTCCTGGTCCGCGGGCCGCGGCACCGGCCGGGCGCGGATCCCCGCGTGCTGCGGCGAGGTCGTCGGTGGAAGCTGCGGGGGCGGCGCGCTCGGCGGCGTCGTCATCGGCGGCGCCGTCGTTTCCGGCGTCGGCGCCGGCGCGTTCGGGCCCGGCGGGCTGGCCGGCGGCGCGATCGTCGGCCCCGGCGCCGGGTACTGCACCGGCCCTTCGACGCGCGTGTTGCCGTCCTCGGTGAGGATATAGCCCTCGGCGTCGACCGCGGCGTCGGCCGGCGGGATGTAGTCGCCGTTCGGCGTCAGCAGCCCGAGGCGCATGCCCAGGCTGTCGTTGTAGATGTTGACCGCGCGGGCGTAGCCCGTCTCGGCCCGGCGGTAGAACACGCCGGCGGCGATCGCCAGGCCCACGGTCGCCAGCACGCTGCCGAGCATCACCGAGTTAGCCCCGTTCAGCTTCTGGAAATCGAAGCCTTCGCGGGCCGTCGCCGCCCCGCTGGCGATGAACAGCAGCCCCGTGACCGCCCCCAGCGCCGCCAGGATCCGCGAGCGCCGCAGCTCCTTGTAGGGCAGCGCCTCCGAGCTGTTCTTCTCCGAGCGGAGGATCGCGTCGAGCGACTGCCAGCTGCGCTTGGTCGCCATCGGGTGCAGGCCCTTGGTGTAGCGGGTCCCCTGCGGCTCCTCGTGGCGGAAGATCCAGTTCTCTTTGAGCGCCTTCTCGCGCTCGGCCCGATCCTTGATCGTCTCGAGCTTGGCGAAGTCGGTCGGCTGCAGCTGCGGCGTCAGCGACATGCACCCGCTCACGCAGAGGCACAGCGCGAGGACCAGGGGCGAGGGTCGGCGGGCGCGATTCACGTCGCTCTCACGCTAGCACGGACCGCCGGCGCTGCTAAGAGCCCCCGCGGGCCGCGCGAGCCTGCCCTGCCGTCCGCTGGCTGCAGCCACGCACGCCGGAGCGACCCGGAGTTCGGCCCCGGCGACGCATGGGTGTCACGACCCCAGGTGCGCAACTCGCTGCGGATCTACGTCCGGCACCGGTTTGGCGGCGGGCGGCGCTGCCACGGCCTCGGCTTGCCCGGCCGTCCTGGTCCGCCGGGCCCCGGCTTGCGCTGCCGCCTTGCGCAGGCGACGTCCGATGGCGTTCTGGTGATCGGCCGCCCGCTGCACGAGCTCCGGGTCGCCGGGCGCCTCCAGCGTCCGCGCCATCGTTCGCGCCAGCGCCGGCATCGTCAGCACGTCGACGAGGTTGTGGCCGACCACGCGGCGCACCGCCTCGCGCGCCCGGGCCTCGTGGGGCTCGCGCAGCGCCGCCCAGAACACCTCCGGGATCGCCCGCCCTGCGATGTCGCCGTCGCGCCGCACCCCCAGCTGCGTCCGCTCGAGCGTCGTCAGGCGGCAATCCGGCCCGCGCCCGCGCCACAGCCGGCGCGCGACTGGCAGCAGATCGAGGTGCGTCCCGGCCAGCGCGTCGGTCGGCAGCCCGCACCGGCGCAGCCGCCCGCGCAGCAGCGGCAGGTCGAAGCTCGCCCCGTTGAACGTCACCAGCGGCCCGCCGAGCGCCCGCAGCCGGGCCTCGAGGTCCGCCAGCAGCGCCGCCTCGCCCGACAATTGCGTCAGCAGCCACTGCTCGATCTGCCACCCGGCCTCGTCCAGCGTCGCCAGCCCGACCACGAACGCCACCGTGCCCGCCCCGTGCCCGAGCCCGGTCGACTCGGTGTCGAGAAACACTGGCCTTTTGGACATGTCCTGTTCGCCATGTCCGTAAAGCCATGTAAATGCCTTCTGCCACTCCGCCGGCCCCGGCAGCTCGAGCCCGCGGCCGACCAGCAGCGGCGGCCTGGCCCCGAGGCACGGCCAGCGCGTGACCTCGCGGACGAACCCCGCCCCCGGCGCGACGCCGGGCAAGGCAGGGGTGGCGCGCTCGCCCTCGAACCGCCCCATCCGCCGCCAAAGCGCCGGCCGAGTCGGCGCACCGCCGTCCAGCGGGCCCGGCCGCGAGGAGAGCGACACCTCGCGCCCGAGCTCGCCCGCAACACGAGCCGCGGGGCTCCTGTCCTCATCCTCTCGTCCCGCGACCTCGTCCGCCCGCGTCCGAGCCCCGGCCTCTCGCCCCGCAACTTCGCCAGGCAACACGGGCGACGGCCTCACCGCTCCGACCCCTCGCTCCCCAACCTCTTCAGGTCGCGCAGGCGATCGCACCAACGCACCTGCCCCTCGCTCCCCAACCTCCGCAGGCCGTGGCGCCGTCATCCCGCGCCCGCTCTGCCCGCCGAACTCTGCCAGCGGCCCGGCGATCGCAGCGCCGATCCTCTCTCCGACACTGACAGCCCCGCGACGCTCCGGCGGCGCGACCGTGAAATCGCGTAGATCTTCGGCTCTGCGACGGCTCTCGACCGGACTCGGCCGTGGGTTCGTCCCCGCGGCGATGATCTCCCCGTTGGCCGTCACCTTCGAGCGGTTCGGGCGTGCCCGCGACGTCCACAACACGTACGTCCCCGACACCCGCGGATCGATCCGCCGTTCCTCCGCACCTGCCCCTCCAGACAGCCCGCCTGCGCGGCCCGCCAATGCCGGCGCCCGCTCGCCCGCGCGATTCGTCGGACCTGTCCCTTCAGACAGCCCAGAATCTGCCAGCGCCCGCGCGCTCGTGCGTCCTGCCGGCTGCGCGTCGTTCAGAGCTGGCCGGCTCTCGCCCCGAACCTTCTGTCCCGCCGCGACCGGCGCCTCGCTCCCCGCAGCGCTCCGCGTCATCCCCGCCGAAACCCGCCGATCGCCGCTCCCCCGACCTGCCCCTTCGGACAGCCTACCCTGGCTCATCCCACCCGGCTGCCCGCTCGTCGCGCGCGACGGACTCGGCGGCCCGTCCGTCCCAACGGAAGAACTCTGCGGCTCGCTCGCCCTCGGCGAGCTCTGTGGCTCGCCTGCCGCCGTCCCGCCTGCCGGCTCGGAGACGCTGTCCTGCTCGCGGCGCCCGAGCGCCCGCTCGAACCGCCGCAGCAGCGCCGAGCTCACGCAGCCCCTCGCAGGCGGTCGCGCAGCGCCAGCAGCAGCGCCATCGCATCGGCGCGCAGGCTCTCGCGCGGCTGCGGCGGCCGGGTCACGTGGTTGGCCCCCGGCAGCGACTGCATCGCCGCGATCCGGCTCGCCAGCCCCTTGAGCCCTGGCGTCTCGCCGGCCCGCACGACCTCGCCGCCGCCGGTCCCGAGCGGCTCACCCGCTCCTTGCACCCCGAGGCACGTCGGGCAGCCGCGCGCGCAGCGGCAGTTCGTCACCGCCGCGATCACCCGCTCGAACAGCTCGGCCCCCAGCGCGTACGCCTGCGACGCCAGCCCGGCCCCGCCTGGCAGGTTGTCGTAGACCAGCAGGCACGGCGACGCCCCGGCCTGCATCACCGAATCAGTCGACACCCGGCCGCCGCGGCCCGCGATCACCGGCGCCCACGAACCGGCCTCGGCCGAGCCCGCCACCACCGCGTGGCCGAGGTCGTGCACGTCACACATCAGCAGCATCGCCGCGCAGTGGTGGACCGCGTGGCCGATCGCCAGCGCCGCCGCCGCGCGCCGACCCGGGTCGGGCACCAGCGACAGCGCCCACTCGCCGAACGTGAAGTGGACCGCCAGCGTGTGCAGCTCGAGGTCCGGCAGGTGCACCGGCCCGGCGCCCACGTTCTCGTGGGTGCGGAAGCGCAGCTTCTTGAAGCCCGGCACCGTGCGGACCAGGTGGGCGTAGCCGAGCCCGCGGCCGCGCGGCGGATCCGTCGCTATCGGCTCGACCAGGCGGACCTTCACCTGCGAGATCGCCTCGGTGTAGTAGGTCGCCTTGACCTCGCGGACGTACGCCTTGCGCGGCTGCCAGTCGAGGCGCAGCACCTCGTAGGTCGTGCCCTCGATTGAGTAGATCGCGCCCGGATGGAGGTAGAGCGGCCCGTCCTCGAAATCGACCTCGGCGAGCAGCCGCCCGTCGCTCGCCAGCCCCGGGGCCACCTCGAGCACCGTGAAGTTCTCCTCGAGCCCGCCGCGCAGGTCGACCTTGTCGGCCGGGAACGCGTCGCCGATCGTGAAGTAGCGGGCCGACCCGTCAGCCCCGCGCTCGCCGTGCAGCGCCCCGCGCTCGGCCAGGTACGCCAGCGCCGGCCCGATCTCGCCCGCCGCGATGCCCGGGTACACCACCGTCTCCGCCGGCGCCTCGCCGGGCGGCATCACGATCGGCAGCTCGTAGGCCGCGCAGCGCAGGTGCGGGATCAGGATCTCCGGGTTGTCCGGGTCGACCTGCGCCCGCTCGGGCGGCTCGTCGAACAGGAACCCCGGCGTCGCCGCGATGAACTGGTCGAGCGGGTCGGACGACAGCACCAGCGCCGTCAGCGACGGCGACAGCCGCCGGCCCGCCCGGCCCGCGCGCTGCAGCGTGGCCGCCCGCGTCCCCGGGTAGCCCGCCAGCACCACCGCGTCGAGCCCGCCGATGTCCATCCCGAGCTCGAGCGCATGCGTCGTCGCCACCACCTGCGCCTCGCCGTCCTGCAGCGCCTGTTCGACCTCGCGCCGGCGCTCCGGCAGGTAGCCGCCGCGGTAGCCGCGGATCTTCTTCTTCGCCAGCTCCGCGCGGGCCAGGGCCGCCGCGTCGACGCCGACCGGCTCGCCCGGCGTCACCCCGGCCTCGTCCTCGCGCAGGTAGCGGGTCAGCAGCTCTACCGCCTTGCGCGTGCGGCAGAACGCCAGCGTCGCCACCCCCGCCGCGCGGAACACCGAGGTCACCGCGCGCGTGACCTTGAGGTAGTCGCGGCGCACCCCGGTGGCCGGGTCGACGACCTTGGGGTTCAGGACCACGAACGTGCGCGTCCCGGTCGGCGCCCCGTCGCGGTCGACCAGCACGAAGTCGGGCCGGCCGGTGACCGCCGCCGCCAGCTCGCGCGGGTTGTGGATCGTCGCCGAGCAGCAGATGACCGTCGGCCGCGCCCCGTGGTAGGCGCACACCCGCCACAGCCGGCGCAGCACGTTGGCCACGTGGCTGCCGAACACCCCGCGGTACATGTGCAGCTCGTCGAGCACGACGTAGCGCAGCTCGGCCAGCAGCGGCCCCCAGCGCTCGTGGTGCGGCAAGATCCCGCGGTGCAGCATGTCCGGGTTGGTCGCCACCACGTGGGCCCGGGTGCGGGCCGCCTTGCGCTCCTCCGGCGGTGTGTCACCGTCGTAAGCGCCGGCGCCGATGATGCCCGGCCCCACCTCGGCCGCCAGCGCGCGCAGGCTCCGGACCTGGTCGCGCGCCAGCGCCTTGGTCGGGAACAGCAGCAGCGCCCGCGCCCGCGGGTCGTCGAGCGCCGCCTGGACGATCGGCGCGTGAAAACACAGCGACTTGCCCGACGCCGTCGAGGTCGCCAGCACGACATCCTGGCCGCCGCGGGCCGCCGCGATGGCCTCGGCCTGGTGCGTGTACGGCCGCGTCACGCCGCGCTTGGCCAGCGCAGACAGCAGCCGCTCGTCGAAGCCCGGCGGCCAATCGCCGTAGCTGCCGGCGCGCGCGGCGACTTCGTGCTCGGCCACGACATCGGCGTGGCGTCCCTGGCAGAGCTGCTCGCGAATCGCGTTCAGCCCGGCGCCATCCAAACCATTCGATAAAACATCAGGCTCCCCCGCGGCGGTTGAGGTACGTTCTAGACCGCTCGAACGTGCCTCTGTCTGAAGGAGGGAGCGCGCGCGGGGAAAGCCTGAAGAGTGCTCTAGCATCGTTGCCCAGGAAGCGTTGCACTGAACACTTGCCAGGTAGCTACATCCGTTCAGGATCCGCGTCAAGGACTTTGCAGGCCCGCAGAGCGGCCGCTATGCCGAGCAAAAAGAGGTTTTGGGCGCGTGCGGCGCTCACGCAAGCGGACTCGGCTCGATCAGCGCAAGGGCCGCAGATCGCAACATGGCCGGGAATCGAGCAGATCTCTCCCGCATCGGACATGGCGCCGCGAACAGCGCGGGCTTCCGACGCTGTCCCGATGGGCCCTCGATGGAGGCGCTCCCATTGGGGAGCTACTGGCTGATTCGCGTCGTCTCGTCCGCGCGCCCGTACGCGATGGACCGGGGACCGTGACTGACGCTGCTTCCGACGTCTTGCGCGAGCTTCTGTCCTGCTTCCGCGACTCCCTTCGAATCTTCTCCGAGCTCTCCGAGCTGCTTCGCGTTGCGTGCCGTCGTCGCGACGGCGACGACGATCGGTGCGCGCGCCGAACGACGACCGCGCCTCGAAAGGATCGATCACCTCCCGCACTTCGTCAAGTCGCGGCGAAAATTCTCGCGCCGAATTTTCTCGCGACGCGAGCCGCTCGCGAGCGCCGAACCTCGCGAGCGAGGCCCGACGCTTCTAAAAAGTTTCTACAGGTGATCGAGGTCGAGGCCGCCGACGACCCAGTAGCTGCCGAAGTCCTGGAGACCGTAGACGCCGATGCCGACGCGGTCGCTGCCGAGGATGGTGTGGTTGCCGTCGCCGAGCGGGCCGTCGTCCAGCTTCACGCGGGCCAGCGAGTAGCCGGTCGCACCGATCTGGACCGGCGCGACCACCGGCTGGCCGTCGACCGACACGCTCGTCCCGGTCTTGAGGATGATGTCGACGAAGTTGCTCGCCCACGACGGCGGGGCGTGGAACAGGTAGTCCTTGCGGTACTGCTCGGTGGCGGTGGCCAGCAGCATCGACGGGTCGGCCTCGCCGAAGCCGCCGCCCTGGCCGACCATGTACTGCGCGACCATGAACCGCTTGTCGGCCGAGACCTTGAAGCGGGCGGTCGTCGCCGCCAGCTCGACGAAATCACCGGCCTTGGCCAGGACCTTCGGCACCCCCTGGTCGGGCACGAAGGTCAGGGTCGTGTTCGCCTCGGCCGCGATAAACCGCACGACCTGGCCGTGGTCGGGCGTCCCGTTGGGCGACTGCCCCGGCGGCACGACGATGTACTCCTTCGCCAGCGCCTCGTAGGGGAACATCGCCTCCTCGAGGTGATCGCAGGCGTCGACGTTCGTGGGCACGTTGCTGCACTTGTGTCCGGCGATGACCTGGACCGGCTTGTCGGCGCTGACCCCGGTGCCGGTGAGGTCGCCGCCCGCCGCGGTGGCGACCTGCAGCACGTCGCCGGCGTTCAGCACGACCACGCCGGTGCCGTCGGCCGCGACCCCGCCGCCCGCCTGCACCTTGTTGCCGGTCGCCGACGGCGCCAGCGTCACCGTGGTCCCGTCCTCGCGCGCGGTCACGGCGTAGAAGCCGGGGTAGTTGAGCTGCGGGAAGTGCGGGTACGAGGCGACCACGTAGTCGCCGGTCCAGGCGTTGACCGGCAGCAGCAGCGACGCGTCATTGGTCGCCGACGCATAAAGAAGATTGTACTGGTAGACCGTGACCGGGCGGTCGCTGCGCAGCCGGTAGGCCCCCTCGGCGACCACGGCCGAGGGCCCGAGCCCCTTCGTCAGCGCGGGGATCCACGGCAGCGTGATCGCCTTGACGCTCTTGGCCGCGACCATCTCCTCCTTGATCAGCATCGCCCCGCGGGTGACCGTGATCGCCGCCGGCACGTCGGCGGTGTTGGCGACCACCGCCGCGAACACCTTGGTGCCGCTGTTGTAGCTGTCGTGCTGCAGCGTGATGGTCGGGTAGTAATCGCACCCGATGTAGTTGAGCTGCAGGTTCTCGATCACGCAGGCGCCGTCGCACAGCCCGATGTCCGGGTTGCAGGTGATGCCCTGCAGCTCGTCGCAGTCCTCGGCGACCTCGCTCGAGAGCCCGTCGGCGGCGCACTTCATGGCCACGTCGCCCTCGCAGAACGGCGTGTCGGGCACGCACGCGAGGCAGCCGACGCCGGGGCCGCAGGCCGCCTCGCACGGCTCGCTGCTCTCGAACCCGCCCATCCCGTCGCACACCTTGGCCTCGCCGTCCTCGCACACGATCTCGCCCTGCATGCACGGCGGCGGCGGCTCGGTTCCGCTCTCGCTGTCGGTCGCGGTCGCCGGCATCGTCGACGACTCGGTCCCCATCGTCGTCGACTCGGTCGCGCCCTCGGTCGTCGTCGAGGAAGTCGGCGCGCTCGTGCCGGTCATCCCCATCGTCGTGATCGTCTCGGTCCCGGGCTCGGACGTCGGCGGCGGCCCCTCGCTCGTGCCCGTCTCCGTCGTCGAAGTCGTCAGCTCGACCGTCGTCACCCCGGTCTGCGACGTCGTCGCCGAGGCCATCCCCTCCGGCGTCCCGCACCCCGACACCATCACACCCACGCCCACGAGAATCAGCCCAGACCGCAGCATAGCGGCCACTGTATCACGCCGTTTGCATTTGTACGCGCGTACAAATTCTGCTGGACCCGCTTACACATGTGTGCAAATTATCTGTAGTGCGCGTGAGCAACTCGGGCGAGGCGAAAACCACTCCTGATGGTCGCGAGGAGCGGGGCGACCGAACCGCGCAGGCGCTGCTCGTCGCAGCGCGCTCGGCGTTCTCGCGCGGCGGCTACGCGGCCGCCTCGGTGCGGGACATCGCGCGCGCCGCGGGCGTCAACCCGGCGCTCGTCCGCTATCACTTCGGCAGCAAAGAGGGCCTCTATCGCAAGGTCATCGACGAGGCGATGAGCGGCCTGCGGACCCGGTTGCTGGCGGCCTTCCACCAGGCCGGCGCGCCGCGCGAGCGGATTCATCGGGTCATCGGCGCCTACCTCGACCACCTCGCGCAGGAGCGCGACTTCCCGCGGCTGATCCAGCGCGCGCTCCTCAACAACGACCCGCACCTGCGCCGGGTCGCGCACGAATATCTGCACCCGCTGGTCGACACGCTCAAGCCGTTCGTCGGTCGGCGGGTCGCTGGCACACTCGGCAGCCTCGAAGAGGTCATCGTCTCGGTGTTCGGGGCCATCATCGCGCCCTTCCTCTACGAGCCGCTGCTCAACGACCTGTTCCGCCGCGACGTGCTGTCGCCCGCCGCGCTCAAGCGGCGCCGCCGGCACATCGAGGCCCTCGTGGAAATCACCCTGGCCCAGCTGCTCCCGGAAACGGTCTAATTTTATGTCCACCGTCCGCCTCACCGACCCTATCGACATCGGCGCGCTCCGCCTGCCCAACCGCCTCTACCGCGCGCCCGTGCTCGAGGGTGCGGGCGGCGCCGACGACCCGGCCGCCGTCTACGCCCGCCACTTCGTGCCCAACGCCGCCGCGGGCGTCGGACTCATCATTCAGGGCAACACGATCGTCTGTCCCGAGGGCCGCACCTCGCCGGGCATGTCGGCGATCGGCGAACGCGAGCGCATGCTCGCCCTCGCCCCGCTGACGCGCGCGGTCCACGACGCGGGCGGCAAGATCGTCACGCAGCTCGGCCACGGCGGCCTGTTCGCGCTCGAGGGCTGGCACACCAAGTTCGCCCCGGTCCGCAGCTCGCCGCCGTACGCCCCGAGCCCGCTGCCGCTGTGGCTGCGCGCGCTGCATCGCAGCCAGACGCACGTGCTCACCACCGCGGAGGTCCAACAATTGATCGCCCGCTTCGGCCACGTGGCCGCCTGGGCGCGCGAGGCCGGCTACGACGGCGTGCAGCTGGCGGCCAGCAACGCCAAGCTGCTGCATCAATTCCTCAGCCCGATCTTCAACCGCCGCCGCGATCGTTACGGCGGCGACATCCACGGGCGCATGACCTTCATCCGCGAGATCCGCGAGGCCATCGCCCGCGAGGCCGGGGCCGACTTCCCGGTCCTCCTCAAATACACCGCCGTCGAGCTGACCCCGATCGGCCGCGGCATCGACCTCGGCGAGGGCGTCGAGATCGCGCGTATGGCCGAGGCCGCCGGCTTCGCCGCGCTGACGCCGGTGATCGCCGACGCGCTGCCCAACACCTCGATCGCCCGCGGCGAGTTCCCGCGCGCCTCGTTCGACAACCCCGGCCTGCGCCGCCGCCTGCTCGAGGCCACCGGCAGCCGCATGCGCGCCGCCCTGGTCCACGTCGGCATGTTCCTGTCCTCGCGCAAGTACCCGCTCTCGCCGATGTGGAACCGCGAAGTCTTCCGCGCGATCAAGGCGGCGGTCAGCTTGCCGGTGTTCGCGGTCGGAGGCATCCGCACGCCCGCCGAGGCGGCCGAGATCCTGGCCCGCGGCGAGGCCGACATGATCGGCATCGGCCGCCCGTTCTACGCCGAGCCCGACCTGGCCCGCCGCTTCCTCGCCGCCTCCGGCCCGTCCGACACCACCGCCACCGCCTGCGAGAGCTGCAACCGCTGCATCGTCCCGCAGATGCTGGGGATGCCGGGCGTCTGCTACAACCCCGGTAGCTTGCGCGCGGCGAAGATTCGCTCGCCTTTGCGCGCCGTGCCGGGCGTAGCATCTGCGGTTGGGACTCCATCAGATGACTCCATGTCAGGCCCGCGGGAACGGGTCCGTTCTGTCGGCTAGCAGTGCGAGCGGAGCGCGTCAAGAGTCAAGATCGACACGCGCGTGCAGGGCCGAGGTCGACGTCGGGCGGCGCGGCGCAGCGGCGCGGCTCGCGGCTCGCCGGAGCTGCGACTCCCCGAAGCTGCGGTAGGATCCGCGTCATGACTCTCCGCAAGAAGTGTCCCCGGTGCGGCAAGGAAAAGCCGCTCGATGATTTCCACCACTCCGACGACGCCGCGGACCGGCATCAGGGCTACTGCAAAAAATGTAACAATGAACGGCAGTATGAGCCGGGCGGCGCTGCCTATCCGAAGAAGCGGTCGTAGTTCACGCGTCACGTAACGGGCGGCGCACGCGCTAGTATGGGCACGTGCGCCGCTTCTTTATTCGCGGCGGTGGACTCGTGATCGCGCCACCGCTGTGCTGTGTGGTCGGCCTCCGGCGAGGGACGGGAACATGACCGACACCACCCGATCCCCACTACACCTCGCCGAGACTCTCATCGGCGCGGCGCTCGCCTTGTTCATCTCCCTGATCGCACGGACAGGCTGCGACTACCAGGTTGCGGGCCATGTCCGCGAGGACAGGCCATCGCCGCCGCCGCCGCTCGCCTCTCCATCGCTGCCGGCGCCGCCGGACGCCTCCGGCGCCCTCGGTCCGCGTGAGGACGCCGCGCTCGTCCCACGAGGGCGCGTAGGCGGCGACGAGACGCAGCGAGGTAAGCGTCGGCCATATCGGGGCAGGCCCGCCCCGAAACGACTCCACGGGGCGGGCTAGGCCGCGCTGGGGCGGGAACCCCAGCGAAGGCCCGACGACCCGGCTCGCGCTCCGCGTGGGCCGGGTCTTCGACTTCCCGGCGCGCAAGACTCGCCTGCGGCAGCGACAAGGCACGTTCTCGACCTCCTCCACCGGCTCTCCCGTCGTCGACCTCGACGTCCGGCGGCGCCAAGGACAGCGCCGCCGCGAGCACCGCCGGCGTCTCGACCTTCGACATGGACCCCGCGCCCAACCTCGGCGATCCGCAGTTCGAGGGGGGCAAGGGCAAGGTAGCCAGCGCAGCGGCGGACGTGAGCTTCGCAACCGGCGGGCGCGCCGGTGCGTCCGGCGAAATTCCGCGTGCGCGGGGTTGCCAGGCCACCATGCGGCGTGTACGCCTGGCCCAAGTATGTCGAATCCACCCCGTCTCCCTCAGTCCGAAGCCGAATTCCTGGAAATACTCGGAATTCTAAGCCAATTGACCGCTGATCCGGCCACGCTCGGCGAGCTTGTTCGTCCGCTGACGCCGGAGGATGAAGCGCTGCTCGCCCTCGATCCGGCGACGCTTCCAGCGGACCAGCGACAGGCGCACGCGAACGCCAGGCTGCGCCAGCTCTTCCAGGCCCACGTGAACCCGTCGACCGACCTGGGCCCGTCGACGATGCCCGATCTGGGCACGCTGACGATGCCCGACCTGGGCACGCCGACGATGCCCGACCTGGGCACGCTGACGATGCCCGACCTGGGCACGCCGACGATGCCCGACCTGGGCACGCTGACGATGCCCCACCTCGACCCGCCGACGATGCCCGACCTGGGCACGCTGACGATGCCCCACCTCGACCTGCCGGCGATGCCCGACTTCGGCCTGTCCGACCCGGGCCCGCTGACGCCAGAGGATGAAGCGCTGATCGCCCTCGATCCGGCGACGCTTACGCCGGAACAGAGGCGAGCGCGCGCGCTCGCCATGGCGCGCAAGCTCCTGCGACCGCCCGAGTAGCCCCGACAGGGCACTCGACCGAAGGCTCGGCCCGCGCCTGCTGGCCGAGCCTTTGGCTTTTCTGTCCGGTGATGCGCGAGACAGCGCGCGCCGGCCGGGGTAGACTTGACACATGCGCCGCCTTGCGCTGCTCGCCGCCGCTGCCGCCCTCGCGGGCTGCGGCACCGACAACTCGCCGGGGTTCTCCACGGGGCCCGGCGTGACGTCCGTGACGACGCTGGGGACCTCGACCTCGTCCACCAGCTCGGCCGGCTCGTCGTCGTCGACCTCGACGTCCGGCGGCGCCGAGGACAGCGCCGCCGCCAGCACCGCCGGCGTCTCGACGTTCGACATGGACCCCGCGCCCGACGTCGGCGATCCGCAACCCGAGGGGTGCAAGGGCAAGATCGATTTCCTGTTCGTGATCAGCGCCTTCGGCACGATGCGCCACGAACAAGATCAACTCCTGGCGAGCTACGACGGCTTCGTGGACGTGTTGGCGTCGAAGTTCGCCGACTTCGACCGGCACGTGATCAGCGTGAACACGGACGAGTTTTGGCGGGGCACGGGCTGCGAAGAGCCCGAGTTCTGTGGGAACGCGGGTAACTGCGGCCCATACGCGATGGACTACGTCTGCGGCTCGTACGCCGACACCGTGTTCAAGTGCGACCGGACCCGCGGCGCCGGCCTGCTCTACAACGCCGGCCCGCACGCCACGAACCACGTGTGCGAGCTCGACGGGGGAAACCGCTACATCATCAACGGCGCGACGGACCCGGACGCGTTCGCCTGCATCGCGCAGGTGGGGACCTTCGGCGCCAATTCACCGATCGCCGACACGCTCGTCGCGGCTGTGTCCGGCGAGCTCAACGGCCCGGGCGGCTGCAACGAGGGCTTTCTCCGCGACGACGCCCTGCTCGTGTTCGTCCTCATCATGGACAACGAGGACGAGCAATCGGTCCTGAGCGCGAAAAAAGTTCATGACGCGGTGGTGGCCGCCAAGGGCGGGGACGAGCACGCGGTCGTCGGCCTGGCGATCATCCCGCAGCCGCTAGAGGGCGAGCCCGTGCCAGATTGCGTCTACGACGACGGCCTTTGGCAGCAACACCTACGCGAAGTCGTGCAGACCTTCGACTACCACCGCGAAGGCAACATCTGCGCCGACAGCTACGACGGGTTCTTCAGCGAGGCCGCCGATCTCGTTCACGAGGCGTGTAACGCGTTCATCCCTCAGTGAGCCGCGCTCACTGCCGCACGAGCGCCGCCCGGGCGTACTGAACGCCAGCGGTGGTCAGCTCGCCGACCGGGAACACTTGATCCCAGGGGTCGACCGCGACGCCGTAGACCGCGGACGCCTCCGGGCCGGACGAGAATTTGTGCTCGTACACAAGACCCTTGCGCCCGAGCACAACGCCGCGGAGCAACCCGCCGACCTTCACCACGCCCCCGGCGATCACCCCGCCATGCGCACTCACGGCGACGCCGGTCCCGTACGCGACATCAGCGGCCGCCTCGGGAACCCACCATAGCCGGGCCCCGCTGGCGTCGTAAAGCGCCAGCTCGATCCGCTGCGACGTCCCGTCGCCCGTCGCCCCGTAGCCGACGACGACCACGCCGTCCGGATGTGCCGCGGCGCCGAGATACATCCCTTGCCGCCAGCCGCCGCTTACCTCTTGCACGATCACCGGGTCGAGTCGCGCGCCGGTTTCAAGATCCAGGGGCACGAGGACGCCGCGTGACTCCGTCCAAATGCCGTTGTGTTCCCCGACGCTCGCGCCGGCGACCCACGCGACGCCGTCCTTGATCACCACGTCGAACGCGAGGTCGTCGAAGGAGTGTTTAAAGAGCTCGTTGCCGTTCGGGACGTGGTCCCACCCCTTCGCGCTCACGACCGCGACGCCCTCGGCGGTCATGCGCCAGACCTTGATGTCCGTGTCGCCGTAGCCCGAGGCCCCGAAGCCGACCGCGATGCAGCCGCCCGCGTCGTCGCTGGCGATGCCCCGCACCGTCGACCCCGCATCGGTCGGCATCTCCACGCCGGTCTCCTGGCCCTCGGCGTCGAGCAAGACGATCCGCGGCCGCCACTTTTTGTCCGCCTGGCGGACGTTCATAGCGACCCAGATCTCGCCGGACGGCGTCAGCGCGACCGCATCGACCGCGCCCTCGCGTGAGTCGAGCACGATCGTTCCCTCGGCCCAGATCTCCGCGCCGTCCTCGCCTCGGCGCTTCCGGATCGACGGGCGCAGCGCGCCGTCGATCAAGACGGCGCCGACCTCGATCGCGTCCCCCTCGGGGGTGGCGACGATGCGCCGCGAGATCGAGCCGCTCGGCCCGAGCCTGCCCCACGCGAGATCGCCGGGCGCGGGCGCGGCGACCTCGAACATCACCGGCGGCCACACGTGCGCGAGCGGCCCGCGCGTGGCGGTCACTTCGAGTACGTGCGCGCCGTTGTCCACGGCGCCGTAGCAGGGCGCGGCGCCGGTCCACACGCCCCCACCCTGGTCGGTGAACGGCTCCAGCTCGGCGCCGTCGAGCGTGGCGCGCACGAGGCTCGCGCCGCCCTCGGTCGTCACCGTCACCGGCACCGGGCCGGCGAGGTGGACTTTCGCGGGCACGTCGACGTCGAGGATCCGCGGCGGGACAAACTCGGCGTTGCCGGCCGTGCTGCCGGCCTCGCTCGTGCCCGTCGCGTCCGTCGTGCCCTCGTAGTCGCCGGTCGCCGGGCTCGGCTCGTCGCTTGTGCTCGCGGGGCCGGTCGTCTCCGCCGCTCCGCCCTCGCTGCTCGTACCTGTCCCGTGGGTCATGTCGTTGGCCAAGAAGTCGGCCCACGACGGCGCGTGATCGGCACAGGCGCCGAACGCGAAGAGCATGCAGAGGGACAAAGCGCGAGCGCGGTTCATGGCGACCTCCGAGCGCAAAGCGGCTCAGAACGAGTATACAAAGCCGGCGCCGCCGGCGCGCGCTCTCGCGCGTGAGCCTGCGCGGGTCGGCGCGAACAGGACTGCCGCGCTTGTAATTAGGCTTACACACGCAACAGTGAGCAGGGCAGGCCATGTCGCATCGAGCCGGACATAGCGGTCGTTGGCGCCGTGCGCCGCGGCCCGTTCGGCGGCCGTGTACTCGCGGCCTCGCGCGGCGTCGACGATGGCGCCGAGTTCGGCTTCCGCCTGCTCACGTCGCACGAGGGCGCCGGCCATGCCCCCGAGCAAGCCGAGCCCGATCCCGCCGAGCACGGAGGCCGCGATCACGCGGCCGCGAGGTCTCCACGGCGGCCTGTCCTTCGCGCCAGGCTCGGGCATGCTGTCCTTCGCGCCAGGTTGCGGCCCCGGTCCTTCGGCCCGCGGCCCGGTCGTCGGCGTCGGCTCGGTCGTCGACGGCTCGGTCGTCGGCGGCTCGGTCGTCGGCGCCGGCTCGGGCGTCGGCTCGGCCGGCGCCGACGCGGGGCACTCTGCGTCCGCCTTGTCCACGAGGGACGCGTCGGTCGCTTCGAGCTCGACCCACGCGGCCTCCTCCTTCGGGGTGGCGAAGCCCCCTCGCGCGACTAAGCCGCGCGCCACGTCGAGAGCTTCGCACAGGTGGGCGACGTCCCCCGTCGTGCGGTAGAGCGCGCGCAGGCTGTCGTGGACGCCATAGAGCGCCGTGGGAGCGTGGACACCCGGGGCGGCGGCTCGCTCGCGGTGCAGCTTCAACGCGAGCTCCAGCTTGCCCTCGTTGAAGGCCGCGACGGCCTCGGCCTCCGAGGGCGGCGGGACGAGCATGGTCGACACCAGGACGAGGCGGAGCAACATGGCGACCTCCTACCGAGGGAAAAACGTGTGTTGCCGCTGCCCTTTGGCGACGCGAAGATCGAAGTGATCCAGGGCCTCGCGGATACACCCCGTCTCGGGCGAGCCCGAGGCGAGACCTCGAACGCTGGGCGGCTCGTCGGCGGCGATGGTCGTCAAGAGCGGCTCGGGTTCGATCTTCGCGCGCTTCAGGCAAGCCCGTGCGCGAGCCTCGGCCCGCCGCATGCGCTTCGCCCACGGCTCGGGCCGCGGCAGCTCGGGCGACTCGACGACCGCGCTCGCGGCCGCAGGCTCGACGACCTCGGGCGACTCGACGGCCGCGCTCGCGGCTGCGAACTCGATGACCGCGCTCGCGGCCGCGGGCTCGACGACCGCGCTCGCGGCCGCGGGCTCGACGACCCGCGGCGGCTCGGGCGACCCGACGACCGCGCTCGCGGCCGCAGGCTCGACGACGGGAGGCGCGACGACCCGCGGCTCGGCGGCGGGCGACTCGACGACCGCCGGCTCGCTCGGCGCGGCCGCCCACAGGAGAGCCACGGTCGCGCCGACGCCAAGGGCGAACGATGCGAGGGAGGCCCCGAGGACGAACGGCAGCGATGGTCGCTTCGCCGGCGCCGCCAGGCGCGACTGCACGATCTCGAGTGCCCGGACCAGCTCGGCCATGCTGCGGTGGCGCTCCGCTACACGCGACACGCCGCGCCGAAGCTCCACGACCAGCGGCCCGAGCTCGGGCGCAAACTCCTCCGCTCGGATCTCGCGGTGGCGCCACACCTCCCGCGCATACAAACGCCGCCCGGTGATCATCTCGTAGAGGACGACGCAGACCGAGAACACGTCCGTACCTGGCGAGACCTTGCCCTCGTTGACCCACTGCGGGCACATGTACGCCGGATTCCCGATCCACTCCATCTCCGCCGTCCGCCAGCGCTTGCCGGCCTCGGTCGGATCGCGTAGGTGCGGCTGCTCGTAGTAGTCCGCGGTCAAAAGTGCCGCACCGAAGTCGATCAGGCGCACGCGCTCGCCTTCGAGGATCACATTGTCCGGCTTCACGTCGCGATGGATCACGCCGGCGTTGTGAACCGCCGCGAGCACACGGCCGAGGTCGATCGCCAGCGCGAGCGCTCGCGCGGGCGGTATCGTCGTCTCACGGCGCAAGCGGTCGCGGATCGTCTCGCCCGAAATGATCTGCATGGCGAAGTAAGGCTCGCCCTCGGTCTCTCCGATGTCGTAGATCGCCGGGACGCCCGAGTGCCCGATCGCCGCGAGCGCTCGGTATTCCCGCCGAAAGCGCTCCGTGAAGCTCGTGTCCGCATAGCTCGGCTTGATCCGCTTGATCGCCACGTTGCGACAGGCGACGCGATCGTATGCGAGCTGAACGACGCCCATTCCGCCCACGCCGAGCGTTCGCAGCAGCGTGTATCGCCCGGCGAAGGGACCGAGCGGCAGGCCGGCCGCTTCCACCGGAGGCGCGTCGTCGTCGTCGTCGCCGAAGCCCGCGTCGAGCACCGGACTCACGTCGATCGGCGGATCGAGCAGGCCGAAGGTCAACTCCCGCGGGGCCGGACGGGTGATATCGGCGGGGTCGAGCGGCGGGAACGGGCTATCCGCGAGGACGGTCAAGGCGCGCTCCTTCTCACTTGGGGGCCGGCAGCGGGGCGAAGATGACCTCGTACTCCTGGCGCCGCGAGGACGTGACGGGCGTGTCGCCCGCGAGATCGTCGCGCTCCGGCCAGGTGATGAAGCCGTGCTCCACGGCGCTTGCGAGGCGATTCTCGCAGCGACAGGGGTTCTCGGGATCCACGTGCTCGCAGACGTAGTCGAGATATTCGCCCAGGTCTTGACGCGCGCGTGTGTAGGCAGTGTTCGCGCCGGTCGCGGTGCCGAAAATCGCAGACACCTCGTCGCGCGAGAGCCCGAGAATGACACGCAAGATGAATGCGGCGCGCGGGGCCGCGGACAGGTTCATCAGGACGGTCGTCAGGCACTTGCGCTGTACCTCGTGCTGGAGCACGTACAGCCGCCGCGGGTCGCCGCGGATCAACGGGTGTCCCATTCCGAGCTTGGTCGTCCCGTCGAACCGCCCGAGGCTCTCGTCGAGGTTGAACCCGTGAACCCGGTGGCGAGCGGAGAACAAGCGGATGACCTGCCGGAGGCGCCCGAACAAGTCGGCCGCGGGCTCGGCGATCGGCTCTCCCTGTAAACGCCTCGCGCCCGGCCGCTTGTATTCGTGCTGACGCAGGCCCGGGCGCTTGTACGCGCCGGGCGGGTGGCCAGGCAGCACGTCTGGGGCATCCGGCTGGAGCATCGCCATGCCCGCCTCACGCGAGCCTGCCATCCAGGTAGCGAACAACACCACGAGCGGGTGTTCGGCGGGCGGCCGCTCGGCGGGGGAGTCTTGTTGTGCGGCGGAGCCCGAGGATTCAGGGGTCGGGGTGGCCATCGACGTCCGATGTTGCAGCGGAAGCGCGCTTCCGTCCAGCCGGCCGACGGGCCGGAGGGCGGACGCGCGCCCTGGCCAGGCCAGGAGCGGCTATCCTCTGTCTATCATATGCCCATCCTCTGGATCAATGCTTGTTTGCGCGCACCGCGGCATGCGCGCGGCAAAACGCCACCTCCGCTCACCCGTACCTCGCGAATTTTGCAAAGGCGGCGCGCCGCATCCGACCTATCTCCTGTGACCTTCAACGGGCGTTCCGGTTCGGCTGAGGAGTGCCGACCGGGTCGGCAGCGGCGCGCCCCTGCCGAGATACGCGACCGCCGTATCTCCTGTTCAAAGGGGTCACGGATCGCCTCGTAACGGCATCTGACGCCCCGTCTAGCCGTTCGGCGGCCCCGTTGGCCCCCTCGCTCCCTCCAGAATAGGGCGGCGTCCCTCGGTCGCCTCGCAACGAGGTCAGTAGCCTCGCACTGCGGCACCGACATCCCGCCGCGGAGTTCAACCCCATGCAGACCTCGATCCGTGTCCTCCCGACGCAGCCCCAGCTCCTCGTCCTCCCGACGCAGACCCCGATTCAGAACCCGACGTCCGCCCCCGTCTTCCGCGTCGTCCCCGCCACGGCGGCGGCCGTGTTCTGGGTGCTGCTGACGCTCCTGCCGTCCCTGCTGCTCCGGACTTCCTGTGGCTGCCAGGTTGGCGGACACATCAGCGAGGCGCCGCGCTTCGTGAAGCCTGGACCTCGTTAGGCCCCCGTCAAACGTCCATCACGGGTCGGACCTCGTAGTCGGTCCGCCCCAGGTGCTTCCGAGCCCACTCGGTCGCTTCGCCCGGGGTCCGGAACATCCCGCGGGTGAGCACGGAGAACGGGCCCGACGCCTCGGTCGGGTGCCACATCGTGCGGCCCGTCTTGGTGTACGGGATCACGACCGTGTAATAGGCCGGCGCTTCGCCCCCGCGCCCGCTCCCGCGGGCGGCCTCCGCCGCCATCTCCAGGCCCGTCGCCAGGGCGTCGGCGAGGTCGTCGGTCTGATAGCCCTCGTCCTCGGAGCCGCCGGCGACGGCGACGCGGTAGTCGTTCCCATCGTACTCGAGTGTAACCCCGACCGCTTCGAGCTGCGCGCGGGCGCGGTCCGCCGTCAGCCGAGCGGCCCGCGTTGCCGACCTCGCCGACGACTTCGCCCGCTTCGCCGGCGACTTCGCCCGCCTCGCGGCGGACTGGCGCTTCTTTCCCAAGGTCTTGACGGCGGCGCGGCGGGCGGCGTTCGTGCGAGGCATCGGCCGATATGGCGCGAGATGTCCTTGTGGCGCCGGCCGAGCACGATGGCGAACCCCGCGCGCCGCAACCGGCCAGGCTGCGGCCCGGGCGGTGCCAGCCGCGAAGGATCGGCGCGAGCTCGAGGACGCGGCCTTCGGCCTCCGTCCAGCCCGCGCAGATGCCGGCTCGCTGCGCCTGCCTGACCCTCAAGCCCAAGCGGTCCGCCAGGATGCGGGGATCGCCATGCCGCCCGTGTAATGCCAATCCGCGCCGCCGTCCTTCAGCCCGAGCTGATTTATCGCGTACTCCCCGATCGACCTCCAAAGATCGGGACCCGGGCAATTGCTCTTTTTCGCTTCCCACTGACGATGCGCGTACACGTGCGTGATCGACGGGTAAAGCTGCCGGAGGCCGGCGATCAGCCTCCGGCCCGCGTTGACCTGCTGGGGTGCATCCTGCAGGTGATTCGCCCCGAAAGCCTCGGGCTTCCACCATTTTCCGTCCGCGCTTGGATAGTTGCCTTCAAACTCGATCGTGATCGAAAACGGGTTCGCCAGCGACGAGCCAAACCGCATTTGCTGGATCGGGTCGAAGTTCATCACGACGGAGCCGTCGCGCCTCACGACGAAGTGCGCGCGAACCTCGGCCCATTTCGGATTGCTGGGCTGCCAGGTGAAACCCGTCTGATGCAGGACGAGCGCCCGGACATCCGAGGGCGAGCGCCGGCGGCGAATGTATGATTTCGGCGCCTTGCCGCGGAGGTCGACCAGCGCGACGGGGAGGTCGAGCGGGTTGGGCGCGTCGTCGTCGGGGGCGGGCGCTTGCGGCCCCGGCTGCGGCGTGGGCCCCGGCTTGGGCGTGGTCTTCTGCGGCGGGCCCGCGAGGGCGAGGACGACCGCCAGGGCGACGGCGAAGCCGACGAGCGAGCGAGACACGCCCGATATGGCCGGCGCGGACGCCGGCGCGCCGCTAGGCTAGGAGCTTGCGCACGAATCCATGCGACGCGGGTTGAGCGTCAACGAACAGCGGCGAGGAAGCGCAGGGCGCGTTGGGACGCATCTATCTCCGCCGCCATCACCTTCCGCAAGAATGAGGGCAACCCATCCATGGTGACGACGTGGACGAACGTGTCCTTCTCGGGATAGTGCGCGCTACCCACGGTAAAGCGGACTAGGGCGTGGTCCACTGGCTCGAGCTTCAGCCCGTCGGGTCCGTCTACGGCGGCGAGCAAGTTTCCGTCGAGCACGATCAGCGGCACGACGACGGCGAATATCCTCACCTCTGTCTTTTTGTCGCCCTCGACGACGCATAAGGGTTGGATCTCGGCGGACGCCTTCGCCACCTTCACTGCGGCCTCAAACCAGGCATCCGCTGCCTTGTCGGTTCTGTGTTGATGGATCGAGGTAGACAGATGCTGGGGGACCAACGACATGCCACAGAAGGCGTCGTCGAGAGCGAGGACGTCACCCTTTGTGTCGCGAGGGTGAGCCCCACCGACCGGAATTTTCGCCAGTTCCCGGTCGAACCACTCCGGAAGTTCCGACTCGATGGTCCCCCGAGGGTCGAACATGTCTGGCGGCAATTTGTCCCCGAGGATCCATATATAGCCGCTCTTCACTTCTCCGACGATTTGGTGGTGGAACTCTCGAGCGTCCTTCAGACCGCCTATGCGCTGGGCAAAGATGTCCACCTCTCGGGTCGTACCGCCATTGGCGCCATCCCGATCCAGGTAGTAGAAAGCCCAGCTCTCGAAGCCCTCATTCGCGAAGATCTTGCGGGCCCTCAGTTCAGAGCCGAATCCGCCCTCGCTCAGCTCATTAAGAATTTGTAGGCGCTCTCCGTCGGCCATGTCCGCCCACCGGGCGGGTTTGGGCCTTTTGGGTTTGTTCATGGCGGGAGGACACCACGAGAAGTTCTCGCCAGCGACCGGCGCATCGGCGCCTCCGCGTGAGGTACATCATTCCTTTCACCCGAGGTGGGCTCGGGCGAAAGTTGCTTCCCCAGCCTATCTCACCAGGGCGCCCCGGGGCCCCGTGAAGCGTTCCCGGGGAAGGGCCTGGCAGGCGAGCACCGCGACTCGCTCCGACGCGCTCGTCGGCCGGCGCCACCACGTTTCGCCCGGTCGCCACACCTGCCAGCCGTGAACGTCGTCGCCGGCGCCCCATTGGGCCGCCGCGCCGCGGTAGCGGACGCGCATCACGGCGGCATCGGCGGCATGTCCTCGCCGCGGTCGAGGCGCTCGGCCAGCGCGGTCAGCTCACAGTCGCCGTCGAGGATCTGGAGCGCGAGCGTCGCCCCTTGCGCCACGCCGCTCGCCGGGTAGTTGGCGCACAGGCGATGAATCGCCGCGAGCCGGTCGCGGTACTGCCCGCCGTGGATCAGCATGGCTTTCGCGGCGTCCTCGGGGGTGATCGGCTGGCCGAAGACCTTGGAGAGCTTGGCCGTGACCCCCGCGGAGAGGCCGAACCCGATCACGCGTCCGATCGGGGAGTCGAGCGCCTCGCCAATGAACGCGCGAGCTTCCTTGATGGTCGAGCCCCAAGAGTCCGCAACGAGCAACTGGTCGAGCGCCTGGCGGGTCTGCACAATCGCCTGGGCTCCACCGGCGAGGCTGTCGAGCGTCTGGCGGCGATAGTCCGTCGCCCGGGCATCAAGCTCCCACGCCGCCGTAAGCTGGGCCGATGCGTGGTCTTGACATTTCTTGACGATCCCGATCGTCCGGTCGACGCATACTTCCTCGACCTTCGAGAGCTTGTCCCATTCGCTATTGCGGCGAGCGCGGAGTGAGCGCAGTTCCTCGCGGGCCTCGGCGATCTGCGCGTCGAGGCGCCCGAGCTCGGCGCGGGCGCTGGCCACGTCGGGCGCCCCGGCCTCGCCGACAATCTCGACCGCGCTCGCGCTGCCGTCGTCGTCGTCGTCGCCGGCCTGCCCCTCGCAGTACCGGTCGCCGACGTACAGACGCGGCCGCCCGGCGCGGTGCCGCCGGTTGTGCGAGCGCAGGGTCTTTTCCAGGCGCAGCGCGTCGTCGGGCGTCGTTTCCCAGGTGAGCATGCGCCGGCCGACGATCGGGCTTCCCGCCTGCGCCGCCTCCCTGCGCCCGGGCTGCGGGATCGTGACGGTGATCCAGACCCGCTCTTCGGCCTCGGCGTCGATCGGCTCGTCGTGGTCGCTCACCGGCAACTATGGCCGCCGGCAACGTTGCTGCGCCGGCGCCCCGCCGCCCAACGGGCGGGGCGCCGCCGTCTGCGAGCGTAGGACGCTCTTCGTTAACTAGTTAATTCCGTAAAGCAGATCGCGCGCGCGCGGTCAGACCGCCGCGGCCGTGGACGCGAGCTTCCGGCGCCGGTGACGTCGCAACACTCCAGGAACGCGGGCCACGCCGCGATCTGATGTCGCAGGTTCGTGGACGCGCGCTCTGGGCAGGGGTCGCAGTGCGGGCCGAGCCGCAGTCAACCCCCACGCGGGGCCCGGGAGCGGACCGCCGGTCGCGACACCTCACGGCCCACGGCCACCGGTGCGATCTCCCTGCGCAAGCCGGAACCCTTGCGGTAGCGGCGACGCGTCCGGTACCGTCCGCGCGGTGTCCTTCCCCCTTACAACCGAGGATTTGGCGAAATTGGCCAATCTCAGCATACCCACCATTCGGGAATGGCGGACGCTCGGGCTATTCGTCGGGGTCAAGACGACGAAGAAGGGCGGAAGCGGTGGGGTGCGGATCTTGTGGGCGGCCTCGGCTGCGGACAGGGTGGCGGAGATCGTGAAGCTCAAGGGCGAGGGCTGGGGTAACGACGCCCTGCGCGAGAAATTCGAGGCAGAGGCGAAAGCGCAGCAGAACGGCTAGTTACCCCGCGTTCGGCGGCAGCCGGCGCTCGACCTCACACCGAGGCCAGCCGGACGCAACAGCCGCAGGACGCGCTCGCCCATGTGGCGCTCGTCCGACAGGACGGCGAGCTCGACGCTCGAGTCGGCCTCGCCGCGCGTCGATCGTCAGCGGCCGAGGCGCCACACGCGCACGCCGCGCGCCAATTCGCGCAAGGGTGCATGCCCTCCGCTTGGCACCTCGTAGAGGCTCAGTTATCCTGTGCAAACGATGCCGAAGCCGCCGGACAGATTGCTGACAAGAGTCAAAGAGGTCATTGGGGACCACCAACCGATCGGTATGTTGGAAATCCTCCGCGCGATCACCCCTACTCCAGAACAGGAGACCCGAGCTGCGATCGAGCACTTGGTCCAGCGTGGTGAAATCGGGTTCGACGTTCAAATGAAATTGCGGGCAGATTCAGCCAGCCGGTAGGATTGCCAATGCGCAATGGTCGATTCTCCAACGCGGCCGGCCAGGACCAACGGAAGGACTTCGCCCGCGATCGGGACCGCATCCTTTACTGCAGTGCCTTTCGTCGTCTCGCGGGGGTCACTCAAGTGGCCAGCGCGTCCGAAGGTGTCCTGTTTCACAATAGGATGATCCATAGCCTCAAGGTGGGACAAATTGCGCGTCGGCTTGTTGAGCAGGCGCTGGAGCAGAATAAAGCGCTAGATATCGATCCAGAGGTCGCCGAAGCCGCTGGGCTGGCTCACGACCTTGGCCATCCACCCTTTGGCCATATCGGAGAGGAGACCCTTAGCGAGCTACTAAAGGAACTCGGAGATCCTGAGGGCTATGAAGGTAATCCTCAGTCCTTCCGAATTCTTGTGCGACTAGCCATCCGTTTCGACGATACGCCCGGCCTGGACCTCACGAGGGCTACCCTGGCCGCCGTCATGAAATACCCGTGGCTACACAAGAAGGATGATCCGAAGAAAGGGCGCAAATGGGCAGCGTACCACTCGGACGAACCAATGTTCAAGTTCGCGCGTGAAGGGCACGAGGCAGATCGCCCCACGCTTGAGGCCCAGATTATGGATTGGGCAGATGATATTGCCTACTCCGTGCATGATCTCGAGGATTTTCACCGAGCAGGGATGATTCACTGGTCGCAGATTCAAGAGAAGCTAGAGCTTGAAGCAATCATCAGCGGGGCTCGCGCCAAGTGGCCCGATGCTCCAACAGACGCGGTCAAACGACTTGAGGACGCAGCCCAACGGCTCTTCGCCATACTTCCAAGCCAAATGCGGGAGCCATTCGTAGGTAATGCAGATCAAAGACGAAAGCTCCGTTGGTGGACATCGACGTTGATTGGTCGGTACGTGCAACAAACCAGTGTAGAGGAAAAGCGGGTCACTAAACCTCCGGAATTCGAGGACGAGGTTCGCTTCCTCAAGCAAATTACATGGCGCTACGTGATCGAGAACACAGCCCTCGCTGGCCAGCAATTCGGCCAGCGAAAGATACTCAGCGAATTATTCCATGATCTCCACGAGATAGCCCGGTCGCCCAAACTGCGTAATGCCTTTCCTCATCGTAGCCGACATCTTCTCTCAGAGGAGGGAATTCAATACCCTCGTGCTGTGGCCGATGCGCTAGCGAGCATGACTGAAGCCGAGGTCGTGGCGTTGCATATGCGCTTGCGCGGAATCGATGGCGGTACGGTGCTGAACCCTATCGTTCGTTGAGAGCGCCTGCGAGAGTTTGCCGCGCCTAAGCGCGACGACCGCGCCGCGGCCTGCCCGCGCTACACAAGCCGCGGCTCGCGGCGATGGCCGCGAAGCGCGGCCCGGACGAGAGCGTCGTCGGGAGGCAGCGCCACCCGCAGATCCAGGATCAGCGAACCGGCCTCGCCCTTGGCCGAGCGGATGCCGCGGCCGCGCAGGCGCAGCGGCCGAAGGGGGGCGTGAGGCTGGCCCGGCAGCCGGACCGCCACGTCGCCCCACGGGGTCGGCGTCGTGATCTCCGCCTCCGTGATCACGTCATACAAGCTCACCTCCAGCTCCCCGCGCAAGTCGAGCCCGTCCCGGCGCCACGGACTGTAATCGACCTCCACGACGATCGCCGGCGCCCGCCCGCCTCCCCGGTCGAGCTCGACCGGCAACACGTCGCCCACGTTGACCCCGGGCGGCACGCGGACGACCCCGCCGAACCCGCCATAGTCCACCAGCATCGAACCGCCGCGCCACGCCGCCGGGCCCGACAGGCGCAGATTTACGATCCGCGTCGCCCGCGAGGGAGGCGGCGGAGCGGGGGCCGGCGGCTCCGGTTGCTCGAAGAGCGCAAGGGCCTGTGACAGGCGGCGGGCTTCCTCGGCCGCCGCGGCGTCATGCGGCCGCCGGTCCGGGTGAACCGCGGCGATCCGTCGCCGGAAGGCTCGGCGCCCCTCCTCGGGGGAGGCGTCGACGGGGATCCCCAGAATCCCCGCGGCCCATGCACGATCATTCGTCATAGGCCCCCCGAAACAGTGCGAGCAATCGGAGCCCCCGCGACCGCGCCCGATCCAGCACCGCCGACAGATCGACGCCGCGCGCGCTGGCCAGTAGCAGGGCGAGATACACCTCGCGGACGAGGCCCCGCGCCTCGCGCCGCCCCGCTTCGAGCCTGCTCACCGTGCAGCGGTCGAGCCCGAGCAGGTCGGCGAGCTCGCGTTGCGACAACGGACCCCCGCGCCCGAGCCGAGCGCGAGCCCGGCGAATGTCATTAGGCTGCATCCGCGGCGATATGGCGCCGCAGGGTGCGACTGTGCCGCCCGCACGGCCGTCCGCGCGGCGCGCTCGCCAGATCCGGCGAAATGGCTGCCGCAGCAGGAACCAAGTCCGAGCAGATCGAGAAGTGGCGCGATAAGTACCACGACGCGCGCAAGGCGGCGGAAGAGACCATCGCCGAATACAAGAAGAAGGCGGCGCGCTTCTGGAAAGAGGACATGCCGACCGTCGCCAAGTACGGCGGTGCGGGCGCGCTGCTCGGCTTGTGGGCCGGCTCCTACCTTTACGACAAGATGGCCGAATGGTTCGGCGCTGATTCGTATCTGGCCCTCTACGGGACCGCCGCGCTCGGCGTGGTCGTCGTGGCCTTCGCGCCGAAGATCGTCCGCGGTGCGGTGAGGAAGACCGAACAGCAGGGTCCTGCGATTGCCGCCCTTTCGGGCTTTGGCGTCGGTCTGGCGGGCATTGGGGCCTGGCGGGCTTGGCAGGACTACAGCGCGACGAACGCCTGATTTTCGCTGGTGATTGGAGATAACATCAATGTCGGCACCGATTGACATTCCGGCAATTGCGGCGCAACTCCAGGCGCAGGGTTACAACGACGCCGCGCGGATTCTCCTCGCCGGCGGCGAGGGTGCGCGGGCAATCTGCGCCCTTCTCGGGAACGGCGCGTCGCCCACGCCGTCGCTTTCCAACGCACTCGCGGCGGGCGGCAACACGGCGAGCATGCAGCAGCAGCAGCCGGCCGCGCCCGCTGGGGGCTGCGGCTGCGGCCCCCGCGGTGGCGGTGGCGGCTGCGGTGGCGGTGCGTGCGGCCTCAAGGGGCCCTGCGTCACCACGGATTCCTACGTGTGCGCGACGCCGCCGGCGACGCAGCCGTCGACGGCTCCTGTGCCCGGCGCTCCGTCCGCGGTCCCCGTCGTCGTCCCGCCGTCGGTGGGAAGCTGGAATTGCGAGACCGTGCGGCCGGATCTGGCGCCTTGCGAGGTCGGCCGCATCCGCCGCGAGGACAAGCTCATCACCGTCAGCGAGGCCACGCTCGCCGGTCCGCTCGCCGCCGGCGACACGATCGGAACGATCATCGCGGAGGTCGGCATTTCGCACAATCTCTGCGTCGACTCCCTGGCGGTGGAGATCGAGACCAACGGCGTTCGCGTCCCGGTCACGATCGGCCAGGTCATGCTACAGGGCGAGCGCATCGCCCAGGACCCCCAGGGGCCCTACGTGCATGTCTGGGAGTGGTCCGAGCCGGAGCGTCCGGACTACGTCGGGATCACCGACTCGCGCTGCGCCTGCAAGGAGCTTTGCGTGTGCGTGCCCGCCGAGGGCCGCGCGCGGCTCACGTTCGATCTGCCGAGCGCCGTCGCGGGCGGCTCTACGCTCGTCGTGACCGTCTGGGGCCGCCGTACGTGCTGGCTCACCTCCTGCGGTCCCTGCCCGCCGTGCCAGATCTGCGGCCAGGCGACGATCACGCCGGCCGAGGACGCGCTGGCGCCGAACACCCTCTACGCGGTCGCGTAATCCACGGGCCCGCCGCCGGGCCCGCGTGAGGTAATAGCAATGACTCCGATTGTGATTGGCGGCCTCTTGCTGTTCCTCTTGTTCGGGGGTCAGAAAAAGGCGGGCAATACCGTGAAGCCGGACCCCGGCTTCGCGCCGCGGCCCGAGCTCGAAACGCTCGCCTGTGCCGACGTGCTGGCCACGCGGCCGGAGGTTCATGCCGGGCTCGCACGCGGGCTGATCCCCTGGCGCGATTGGCTCGTCGCCGTCGCGTTCAACCGGGTTTATGGCGTGTGGCCCGATCCGGGGAACGCGGCGCACGATGCTCGCGCGAAGCTCCTGGGGACCTGCGTAGATGCCGGCCTCGACGACGCGCCGCCGCCGCCCAACTCGGATCCGGAGCTTCCGGAAATCAGCCCGGCGCCGACGCCGGGATCGTTCTACGCGATCAAGGGCGGCGACGTGCTCTTCGCTATCTCGTCGGCCGCGTACGGGACGAAGTCGGGCACGCCGGCCAACTATCAGGCCGCGAAGAAGATCAACGACGACCCCTATAACGCCCGCTTCAAGCGGCCGATCGCGGAGGTCGCCCCGAACGAAAAAGGGCTGTGGTCGGCGCGGATCACCTTCAAGCCCGTTTTCGGGTCGTTCTTGCAGCAGTACGCCGACGCGGCGGACGGCAGCCAGGGCGACGGCGGCAACTTCGCAATCCTCAAGATCCCGGAGTAACGGCCGTGGCGCTGCTTCCAGTCGACAAGGCCGCATATGCCGTCGTGCGCACGATGATCGCCGCGGGCGCTGCGGCGTGGGACGCGTGGGCGAAGAGCGGCGAAGCGAAGTGGCCGGACTCGAAGCCACACACGCGCGAGCTCGCGGACACGATCTTTCGCTACGTCCCGCGCATGGCGGTGCAAATCCCCGCGGGCGAAGACAACTGCCCGACCGAGCAGGACCGAGCCACCGGCACCTGCACGGCGATGCGCTACGACCGCGTTTTCTCGCCGCAGAACCGCCACCGGCTGATCGCGGCGCTCGACGCCCGTAGCAGCGTCGAGGTGCGCGCGGCATTCGCCGCGGTGCCCACGGACGGCGGCGATCTCGAGTGGTGGGCCACGGCGCTCGCCGCCGGAGCCTTGATCGCGATCGGCGGCCTCCCGTTCGCCGGCGCCGTCGTGGTCAAGGTCGCGGGGTTCTTGCTGGCCGCATGGGCGGCCTATGGGTTTGTGACGCCCAAGACGCCGAACGGGCAGTCGCTCGCGCAGAAATACGCAGCCCTCGTCGGTGACGGCCTCGAAGCCATCCTCGCCGGGGCGAACTCGGTCCTGCAAGTCGCACTCGTCGCCGCAGGCGGATATTTCCTCTACCAGCTCTTCTTTTCGGGGTCGCGGTGAGCCTCATCCTGTGGGGGCTCGGCCTGGCCGTGGTCGCGACCATGGCCACGCCGCCGGCGAAGGCGGCCTCCGTCCCGCAGGCGCCCGCCGGGCCGCCGCTCGCGCCGCCGTCCGGCTGGGACGACGCGCTGCCGCTTCCCACCGCGGCCGACGTCCAGGGTTTCGACCTCCTGACCAACTGGGGCGCGACTCCCGAATCGTTGCGGCCGTTGTTCGCGCTCGTGGAAATCAAGTCGCGGATCGCCGGCGCCGCGCGCTTCCTCGCGCTCGCCGCCCGCCGCGAGAGCGCGTTCGTTCTCACCGCGCACAACAAGAGCTCCGGCGAGCGCACGGCGAGCGCGAACGCCTACAGCAACAACAAGGCCAAGCGGCCCCCGCTCGTGTACGGCGCAGCGGCGGCGGCGTGGGGGTCGGGCGGCCTCTTCGGCCTCCTGGGGCCTTATTTCCTGTGGACGGGGATCCAGGAATTGGGCGGTGCGGCGCCCCTCCTGGGCTCGCCGCCGGAGATCATGTTCCTCCCGCGGGTCGCGGCCTTCGCCGGCGCCGTGTACATGCAGCGGATCCTGGCGAATTACCGCGTCGACGACGTGGCCGACATCAAGGTCGGCTGGGCGTCCCCCTCGCTGCTCGGCAACGGCCGGGGCGGCGCCACGTACAAAAAGGTTCGCGCCCGGTTCCTCGAGGACTCCGCGAAGCTGGGGATCAAGCTGAATGCGCCGCCGACGCTCCCCCCGAAATTGAGCGCCGCAGCGTGGCCAGGTGTCGCTGCCGTCTTCGAGGGCGTCGTCGGCACACCGCCGCGGCTCGCATGAGGCGCGCGCGCGCCATATCCGGCCGTGCCGCCCGCGAAGCTGAAGGGATACCCGAAGGTCTACAGCGTCGGCCGCTGGCGCGGCGCCGCCGCGGTACGCCGCGAGCACGGCGGCCAGGGAACGCTTACCGAGTTCTCGATCCAGCTCGCCCCCGACAGCGAGCCGCGGAAATTCGTGGGGCGGGGGCCGACGCCTGGCCACCGGCGGACGGATGCGATCCGCCAGGCACGCGAGGCCGCCGGCTTGCCCGCCCTGCCGCTGCGGCCTCGCAAGCCCCGCCAGCCGGGGCCGAGCGTCGCGGCGGCGTTGCAGGCCCCGGAGCGAGCGGAGACGCGGCGCCGGCTGGTCAACCGCGTGCGGGAGGTCGACGCCGACCACGCCCTCGCACTGGACCTCGAGGGCGCGGCCTGGCACCTGCTGGCGGACGCTGGCGACCTCGTCCTCGTCGGCGACGACGGGGAGCAGGTCGAGCGCTACCCCGGCCCGGAGAGCGCCGCCGACGAATTGCTGCGGCGCTTCGGCCCGGCGGTCGTCGACGCCGCCCGCGTGCGTCGTTTCTTCAACGCGCACGAGAAGGCCTATCCCCGCGGGTGGATCAAGCGAGCCGCGGAAGACCGCGCGCGCCAGCGCGACCGCGACCGCGACCGCGACGACCTCTTGCGGCGCATCGTCGACGCGCTCGCGGCCGGGCCGAAAAACGAGAGCGTGCTCGGGTGGACCTTGAAAGCGGACACCCGGGACGTGATGGACGCGATCCGGCTCGGCCTGGGTCGGAGCGTGCTGCGCTACGCGCCTACGTTCAGCGCGGGGGGCGGCGACCAATTCGAGCGCAACGATCAACCGTGGGGCCCCGGGCCCCGCGGCCACTACCCCTCCGGGCCGCAGCCGCCGCCGCGCTCGGCGCCCGAGGTTCAAGGCTCGGACGCACCGGCGGAAGCCCGCGCGGCGCGGAAGAAGTCGGCGAAGCGAAAGAAGCCGTCCAAGCGGAAGAAACCGGCGAAGCGAAAGAAGCCGGCCACGCGGAAGCCGAAGCCCCGGCCTCGCTGCGCGGGCTCGGTGCGGGCGGTGGTCGAGCGGGCCGAGAAGCTGAAAGCCCGCTATGACAACCTGGTCGCCGAACGGGCGGCCCGTCTAACAACGCGCCAGGCAAACCAGCGCGATGGGCTGATCGCGCGGCAGGCCGAGCGCGAGAAGCACCTGGCGGCCCTGGTGACGGGTCCGAAGAGCCCAGGGGCCCGGCGCCTGGCCGAGGCCGAAAAACGCCATGGGAGCCGCCTGCGCGCGCTGGAGGCCAAGCACAAAGCGGCCCTGGCCGCGCTGCCGCGCGCGGTCGAGTGCGAGATCCTCGGCGGAGCGCGGGCGCGGCGGGCCGTCGTTCGCGGCTGCGCCGACCTGTGCGGCCTCAACGTGGCCGGCGGCGTCGGCGGCGACGCCACGACGATCGCATTGCCGTCCGCGCGCGGGACTCCGCGTGTGTTGCCCGCGCGCTTCGTGCTCGTAGACGCCGAGACGCTGCGCCCGAGTCACGACCCGATCAGCTTTGAGCCGCGCGCCGACTACCCCGACGAGACGCAAGAACGGCGGTACGAGGATGACCCGGCCGAAAAATACAAGGTCGACATGATCGGCCAGAACATGATCCCCGGGTTGGTGCAGAACACCAACTCCGGCGCCGTGGACGGGACGCCGATCATCACGATCGACAAGATCGTCTTGAGCGGCAACGGGCGGGCCATGGGCGTGATCCGGCACTACCGCCGCGGGCGCACGGTGCTTTCCGACTTCCTGCGCATACAGATTCAGATCTTCGGCATCGACCCCCGCGCGCTCGCCCGCGTGAAAAACCCTGTGGTCGTGCGCGTGATCGACGTGCCCGCCGCGGACCGGGCGAGGCTCGTCCGCGACTTCAATACGGGCCTCACGCAGCAAATGTCGGCCGCGGACGAAGCCGCCGCGCTCGCCCGCCAGCTCCCCCCGGACCTACCGGCGATGCTGCGCGCCGGCGGGGCCGACGAGGGGCTCGGACCCTACCTCGCGAGCAAGGCGAGCGCGCCCCTCGTGGGCGCCTTGGAGCGGTCGGGCTTCATCAACCGCGCAAACCGGGCGCGCCTGATCAGCGACGACGGCCTGCTCACCCAAGAGGCGCGTGACGACGTGGCGCGGATGCTCGTCGCCGCTGTGTTGCCGCTCGACCTCGCGGAGCGAAGCCCCGAGCTCGCCCGCGCTGCCGAGCGGTCGGCCGCGGCCTGGCTCGTCGCCGCGGGCGCTGGCTCGGCCTGGGATGTCCGCCCGACGCTGGCCGCCGCCGGCCGAGACTATCTGTCCCTTCGGGCATCCGGCGCGTGTCTCTCGCGTTGGCGGGAGCAAGGGAGCATGGAGCCGCGGCAGGCAACGGGCCCCATGGCAAGCACCATGCTCGAGATCCTCGACCTCGCCGCGTCACGCCCCGTCGTCTTCTCGAAGATCGCGGCCGCCTACGCCAAGGCGAGCCGCGCGGGCGGTCTCTTCGGACAGGCGGATCCCGGCGAAGCACTGCGCCAGGCCGCGGCCGACAACCACGTCGACCCGGCGAGCGCCAACAGTCGGCGTCGCTGCGCACGCAAGGCGGCCTGAGTGCCCGAGGTCGCCGTCGCCGTCGCGCTCCTGGTCGCGCTCGTCTTCTTCCTCGGCGGCGTCGCGGCCCTCGTCGCCGTGCTCCGCGTGTTGCCGCGGCGCGTGGTGGCGCCGTTGTGCGCGGCGATCGACCGCGCGGGCGAGCGGCTCGACTCGCTGGAGCGGCGCCACGGCGAGCGCCTCGACGCGCTGGAGCGAGACGCGCGCGCGTGTGCTGGCCGCACGCCGCCGTAAGGGTCCCGCGCGCCAGATCGGCCATGCTTCGCGGACCGTTTAACGTGTATGTCGACGAGGCCGGCAATCAGAGCCTCAAGCCGGCCGTGTCGGGCGGCGGCGGTCCGCCGCGGTCGCTGCTCCAGTCGCTGGAGAGCAACATCCGGATCGTGATCGCCCGCTCGGCGATCGAGTACGTGTCCGGCTACTTCGCCGACCTCACCGCAGCCGGCAACGACGACGACATTTACATCCCCGCACCGATCACCGGGGCCCTCACGTCGATCCGGATCGTCGCCGGGTTCCAACCGTCCGCGAACATGCCGATCCAGGCGGCGATCGGCGGGACGAACGTCACCGACGGCCTCGTCACCATCCTCTCGACCGATGGCGCGGGCACCGTCCGCAGCGCCAGCCCGACCGGCCAGAATGCGGTCACGGCAGGCACCACCGCAATCCGGCTGCGTCACAACGCGACGAACACAGTCGCCGGTCACGCCTGGGTCGTTCTCGGCTTCTCGCACGGGTGACGCCATGTCGGGGCATTTTCAGGTCTTCATCGACGAGGGCGGAGCTTCGGTCCTCAAGCCCGCGGCGGCCGGCGGCGGCGGCGGTCCTTCGGCGGCGACGATGCGCGCGCTGAACGCCAGCGTAGCGACCGCCGTTGCGCGGTCGGTCGAGTGGGTCGGCGGGTTCCTGCCGAATCTCACCCTTGGCTTTTCGACGGCGCGCATCTTGCCTCCGCGGAATTCGACCATCGTCGCGTGCAACATGGCGATCGACTTCAACCCGACCGGGTCCATCCGGCTCTCGTTCCGGGTCGGGCTGACGATCTTCGGACAGGTGGTCTTTACGGCGTCGGACACGGCTGGCACCGTCAAGCCGGTCGATCTGGCGCCCGGCACCACGATCGCCGGGCTCCAGAGCATCGAAGTTATCGACAGCGGAATCGCCAACACCAGCGCCGGACACGGACACGTGTTTTTCGGGTTCGCGTAGGTGCCCGCGGCACAAGCGGGGGGACAGCGGCCATATGCGCCGATGCTCCCCCGCCGCCTCGCGTTGTTGCTCCCCAACGCGCTCACCCTGATCGGTCTCGTCCTCGGCCTCGCCGGCGCGCTCGCTCTCCAAAGGGGGGAGGTCGCGGGCGCCGCCAGCCTCTTGGTTGGTGGCCAGGTCGCGGACGTGCTCGACGGGGTGGCCGCGCGTCGGTTCAACGCGAGCACGGCGGCGGGGGCGCTCTTTGACTGGCACGCCGACTGCGCCGTCGCGGCTGCCGTCGCGTTCGCAGCCGGCGTCGCGTGGGCGATCCCGGTGTTCGTGCTCGTGCAGGCTTGGGCGCGCGTGCATGACGAGCGCGTGAGCGGCCGAACCGCCGCCATGCTCGGCGTCGTGGGGCTGGCGCTGGGGGCGTGGTGATGGAGCGGCCCGGCCCTTGGGAAGCGGTAGCGGAGGGTGCGATCTTCGCGTTCGCTATCTTCATCCTCCTCGGCTACGTGCTCGCCGGCGCATGACGACCCTCGACGCGCACCCCCGGCCCGCGCCGCCCTGGCTGGCCGCGATCGCAATGGCCGTCGCGGCGTATGTCGGCGCGGACCGCTGCGTCATGGCGCAGGCGGAGCCGGCGCCCGTTGACACGCGCGAGTCGAGCACCGACAACCGGGACGCCATGAGCTTCCCCCTCGCCGCCGCCCTGGTGTCGCTGCTCCTGCCGTTCGCCCTCCTCTCCGCATGCCGCGAGCCCGAGCCGGTCGAGCTGCCGAAGGACGGCGAATCCTGCAAGGTGGTCGACGACGGCGACGCGCCGTGCGCCGAGGGCCTGACGTGCAACACCGGCGACGGCTACCTCGGCAAGGACGGCCACTGCGCGACCGCCTGCGAGGGCGACGGCGAGTGCGAGGACGGGCAATTCTGCAACGACGAGGGCGCTTGCACGTGGACATGCAAGGCCGAGGTCGACTCCTGCCCGGTGGCGTCCGTCGAGCTCTTCTGCACGGCTGACGAGGGCGGCTTCTGCGTCGGCGCGGTCTGAGCGTCGGCACGGTGTGAGCGACGCGGCGTCCGCGGCGTCGCGTCCGAGCGACGCAGCGAACGCCGGCCGTGCCATATCCGGCCGTGAGCGTCCTCGACCTCGTCCGCGAAGAGACGGGCCTCGACCTGTCCAACGCAAAATTGACGGTCGACAAGCTCGCGCCGGCGTTCGCCGAGCGGATCGACGTGGTCCTGCACGACCTGGATCGCGCGCTCGAGATCAGCCGGAAGATCATGGACGCGTATCGGATGCTCCTGGTCGCGCCCTCCCCGGTGGCCGCGATTGGCGTGGCGTACAACGCGATCAAGAGCGCCTGGGGTTACTTGCAGGGCGAGGCCAACAAGAAGGCCGCCGAGAACCTCGAACGCCGCGCCGCCACGCGCGCCGCCTTCGTCGCCAGGTACTACACCCGCGGCGCCTGGTCGCAGGTGTGCATGAGCTCGAAAGCACCGACGCCCAAGGCGCTCGACTTGACCAAGGGGACGAAGAAGGCCGGGGCCCACCTGAGCCAGTACGACCCCTATTACGTGTGGCACGCGAGCCGCGTCGCGCAGTCCCAGATCCTCATGCCCACGTGGTCGGGGCCGCCATACGACGAGCCGGTCGTGCAGCCCGACCTGTGGGAAAAGGGTTTTTCTTGGCCGGAGCCGACGTTGCTCGGGGGGTTTCGCGGCCTCGCCTGCGGCGAGCCGCCGGGTGTGAAGCAGCCGAACGAGCCTTGCGCACTTGAGGTCTGGTGGGACAAGCCGGCGCCCGTGGGCCCGATCCCTGGGGCCTACGTTGAGAAGTATTGGGGCAACGCGCCGAACAAGGGCTCGCCGGACGCGGCCAACGTGCTCGACGCTTCGGTCCTGGTGAGGGGCTACGCGCCGCCGCCGGGGTACACGTATCTTTTTTCGTGGGGCACGTACCCCTGGAGCGGCTGGCAAGGCCCTCCGGGTGGCTCGTCCGGGTCTCCGATCTTCGACAAGTCCGCGGACATGGCGGCTCTCGCCGCGGCGATTCACAGCCTCACGCCGCTTCACGCACAAATCCCGTGGGACGATGTCGCCCGGGCCTATCGCCACTTCGTGCAGGTCAGCGGGTGGCGCAAACTGAAGCCGCTTCCGGACAAGCAAGTCGACGCCGGCGTCTACCTGGACGCGGAGCGCCTGCCGACCTCGACCTCGGCGCTGCCGCTCCCGATCCCTGAGACGGGATATCCGTGGGAGGTCATCCGAGAGATCGAGCTCTTGTTCCGTAGCTTCTTCCGGATCCGGCGAGCGGCCATCTACCAGTGGGCGTTCACCTCTGACCAGTTTAAGGCCGCCTGCAAGACTTCGCGCGATCCTCTCCTGCGCACGCTGGCCAACGGCGCCGAGCCCCCCGAACACGGCCCCTGGAAAGCGTGGGACCCCCTCGGCGAGGGGTGGGACGGCGGCATGACCGAGCCCGCGCCGCAGGCGGGCAAGCCCCCCGGGCCGGGGGTGTGGGGCAGCCCGAAGAACCTGACCGCAGGCCCGGGTCCCGGCGAGGTCGTCGCCGTCGCCGCCGGCGGTTATCTGCTCTACCGGCTGTTCCTTTGACCATGCGCGCCGCCTCCGCTCTCGTCCTCTTGCTCGCCTGCGGCCCGACGCCGCCGGCGACCTCGGCCACCAGCTCGGGCACGACCTCGGGCACGACCTCGACCAGCTCGGGCACGACCTCGACCAGCTCGGGCACGACCTCGACCAGCTCGGGCACGACCTCGGCGACGTCGATGGACGCGCCCACGACCGGCTGCGGCGAGCCGACCGCGGGCTTTTGTGAAGAGCACCCTTGGGGCCGGCCGACGTGCGGCAAGCCCGTCAGCGCGGCCGCCTGCGTAGAGCTTTGGGACGCGCTGACCGGCTGTGTGGACGCGTGCGCTTACATCGCATGTGCCGACGCGCTTATCGCCGCGCCGTGCGGCGAGCGCCCCTCGATCTGCGACCCGCTGATCGCGTGCCCTCCTGAGTGAACGCATGGCCGAGCCGCAGCCGCAGCCGACCAGCCTGACTCCGCCGCAGCGACCTCCCGAGCCCGTCGCGCAGCGTCAGGAGTTCCCGTTCCTCCATCGTCTTGACGCGCGTCGACGCCAGGAACGCGGCGCTGGCGGCCTGTTCGCGCGGCGGGAGTGCGGCCAGCGTGCCGCTCAGCCGCGGCAAGGGCGACTCGCCGAGGCGTCGAGGGTCAGCGCGGCGGCGGCCGAGCGGAGCCGTGGGCCACGCTGAGCGGGTGTGTGGACGCCTGCAGCTACATCGCTTAGTGGCCTCCAATCTGGACCCATTGTTCGCGTTCCTACCGGACTGAACGCTTGGCGGGACCCGCTGATCGCGTGCGAACGCTTGGCGGACAAGTGCCCAAGCCCGAACGTCGACCCAGGCGAACTCTGACGCAATTCTCGCAGGCGCTCGGACATATGTCCATGTGACTTGGACGATTGCCCGGTTCATCCGAACACATGTCCGGAACTCGGAGCGCATCCGAGCGAACCTAACATCCGTAGAGTGCGCATCTGCAGACAAGTCTTCGAAATCACTTCCCTCAACAAACTGGGGAGTCGCCGAAGTGGCGCCCGGAGCGCCGCATGCAGAACGCCATTCTCGTGCACCATTCAGCCAATCCCATGTATCCCTCTCGCACCATCTCCACGTTTGCTACCGTGCTCCTCATGCTCGCGGCCTGCAAGCATCCCACGCCCGGTGACCTGCCACCGACGTCCGCCACGGAGGGCGACACGAATCCCACGGCCCCTCCGATGTCCTCCTCCGACCCGACGCTGCCCACCACCTCGCTGCCCACCACGGGGGGCGGAGACGACCCTGTATGGGAGGGCTGTCTGGGCACCGCCGACGGCGTGAATTCCGCCTTCGTGCACCAGTGCGCGGGCACCGGGACCGCAATCGTCCGGTTCGACGTCGAAGTCTCGGGAAACCCAGTCGTGATCCCCCCCTTCCCGCCGCGGCCGGTCACCTTCGGGCCCGGGGTGGAGGGCGAAAGCTACGAAGAGCCCAAGGTGATGGCGTGCTGCGCTCCGGCGTTCGATGATGAGGAAGACATGGTGCTCCAGCCACACTACATGGCCTGTTACCGTGACCTCGCGGAACAAGCGTGCAGGTCCCTCTGGTCGCAAATCCTCGCCCTCAAAGACAATCCGGACGTCCCTAACGTCGCGAATCCGCAACTCCAGAACCTGGCGGACTGGGTCGCGGAACATCAGCTGGAGTGCTTCACGGAGCTCTGGAAGAATTCCGGCGCCATCGACCATGAGCCGCAGAACGCCACCGACTTCTTCACTCTGAACCGTACCTGGGTGCTGGGCGAGGGTGCCGATACGCTCAATATCAAAAACGTCGAGTTCGAAATCCAGGATGCCGAGGTCAGCGACATCTTTATTCCGGCAAATGCCGCCACATGGGGCCTCTGCCGCAGCGCCAGCGACAACAACGACTTCCACTTCCTCGAGGTCGACCCGTCGGACGGGTACGTCTTCACGCTCTTCGAAGGAGATGCCGAACTGCTCGGGCCAGGCACTCCCGCCTACGAGGGCTCCGCCGAATTCTCCGCGAACTCGTTTATCTCCACTCATGATTCGGAGGTCGGAGTGTGGATCGATGCGCTGCAGCTCGACACGGCAGAACCTGCAGTGATTACGAACGGCACGACTTCCACGACAGTGGACCGCGCCCGCGTCGCCTTGCTGCATGCAGTGCACGCGACCCCGGTTGGCACCTTCCTGTTCGAGATCGATCCCGGTGGCGCCCAGTTCTTTGTCTCCGGGTTCGCGGATGGGGAAGCCAGCGTCGAAACGGTCTACAACGCGTCGACGATCGAGATTGATCGCGCGCCTCCGATGCTCGTGGATCCGGAATACGTGTGGACGGTTTCCCCGTTCGACCTCGTGTATGAGGACGCCAACGAGGATGAGTGGACCCTCGCGATCGGGACGCTTATCTTCAGCCCCTGAGCCCACGGAGTCGCCTCACAATGCTCCCCGCCAGCCCACCACGCTCGTGCATCTTACTCTTGGCCGGTCTCCTCGTGGTGGGCGGCGGATGCCGTGACCGGGAGCGTCCGCCGATCGTCTGGGCCGGGGAGCACGTCCAAGTCGGCACCGACCTGGACCTCGACGCCTGGTGTCCGGGAACGTTGACGCTGCTGGACAGTCACACAGCTCTGCTGAAAGAGATGTTCGACGCCCCGGCGGACCATGTCGTGACATACTATCTGTACCCTTCTCCCATCAGCGATCGTATCTGCCCAAAGCCCAGTACGGCTTGCTACCTCCCGGATGAGGGCGCAGCGGTCACGACCGATCTCTTCAATCTCCACGAGATCGTGCATGCTGTCCAGTGGGCCCACGGCGGCATGCCTCATGTTTTTGACGAGGGTGCCGCGACCTATTGGGGGGGAAGAGGGCATGGCGCAGGCGCAGAGGACGCTCGTGGCCTCCAATTCCGCTCTTTGATAGATAACGCGTGGTCTGAGGGCCTCGGAAGTAGGGGATACTGGCTCGCCGCGAAATTCACGTCTTACCTGATCCACGCCAACGGCTTGGAGTCGTACGTCGCGCTCTTGAAGGCGACCTCATGGGACCAGTCTCGCGCGAATTTCGAGAAGACGTTCGATCAAGCCATGGGGATGACGCTGGACGACGCGATAAGCGACTACGAGGCGGAGTTGGAGTGGTGGTACTGCGATGCACCCGCCACGCAGTACTGGTTTCATGGGTGCGCGCAACCAGGCGACGTGCTTCCAACCGGCGAGACGACACACTTCGATCTGGACATTTCCTGTGCCGATCCCGAAGTCGTTGGACCATCGTCGCACGCATCTCCCGATGGTACCCTGAGGATCTGGCGAGACATCACCCTCGAACTCACGAGCACGGACCAGTTCATCACATTTGACGCCCCCCAGGACGGTGAACCCAGCACCGTGCTGGTGGAGCTCAAGCCCTGCACTACGGATTGTTCCCTGGCGCTAACCGAAACGGTGCGCTTGAACCCGGGTCCGGACGGTACCGAGTTCAGCCCTTCCGTGCTGCCTGGCCGCTACGTCCTGCGCGTGAGCCGCGCTGCCGAGGACCCGGGCCCTGTCCAAATTCGCTGGCTTCAAGCCGGGTCATGATCGAGCTGTTCACCCATCCGTCGCTTCCGCCAGCATCGCGCCGGTGCTGACCGGCTTCGCGTACGAGATCCGACCGAGCAAACGGAGCCTACTCCTCTGGGGTAAAGGCGTCGACGTGGGCCATCCGTAACAGCGCCTCCACGGCGAGTTCGACCAGTTCGGTATGCAGCACGGCGGGCAGTGCGAGCTGTTCACGCCGCCGACGCTTCAAGCGGCGATGCAGGCGCGGCCACTCCACGAGCAACGCGCGCTCCCCCGCGGCGGCGGCCTCGGCGAAGGTGGCGGCGTCGAGCTCGACAGCCGGCCCGCCGCGGCCGGACACGTTGAAGCGCCCGGCCCGCGTCAGCTCGATCGAGACGTGGGCCGCGTCGGTACCGAGGATCCACACCCCCGGCCTGACCTCGTCCCACGAGGGCTTTTTCTTCACCGCTTCGCGCTCCGGCGCTCGCGGCGTAAGCGTCCGGCGAGCTACGTCGTGACGAGGAGCCAGCCGAGGACCTACAAGAGGGCCTCGGAGGCTGAATGTCGAAAGAGAGTGATGAAGATCGTGATGACCGTGGCGCGGTCGTGCTGCAGCCCGAGCCGCCGGCGCGAGGGACGTTCGCGCTGCTGATCCCGAGCGACATGTCGTGGCAGGCGAGCTCGTTCGGCGGTGCGCTGCGGCTGGACTTCCGACCGATGCGGCCGAGAGACCGGGCGGCCCGAGCGCGGGCGAAGGTCAAGCCATGAGCACGGCGACGGAGGCGACGTGGCGCAAGCGGGTCGACGGCTGGATCGCCAGCGGTCAGACCTGCAAGGAGTACGCGGCGCGCATCCGGGTCAATCCACACACGCTGGGATGGTGGAAATGGCGCCTGCATGCGGCGCGGGCCGATGCATGCGACCAGGGCGCGGGCGAGGCCGGCTTCGTCGAGGTGACGCAGGAGGTCGGTGCCTTGCTGACGACCGAGCCCGGCGTGCTCGAGCTCGAGGTCGGGTGCGTGGTGCTCCGGATCCGTGGCCATGTCGAGGCCGACATGCTCGGGCGCGTGCTCGATGTGCTGGAGGGGCGACGATGATCCCGGCGTCGGTGCGGATCTTCGTATGCACCGAGCCGCAGGACATGCGGCGCGGGTTCGATGCGCTCGCGCTCACCGTGCGGCAGGTGATCGGCGAGGACCCGCGCGGCGGGGCGGTCTTCGTGTTCGCCAGTCGCAGGTCCGATCGCGTGAAGGTGCTGTGGTGGGACCGTAACGGCTACTGCCTGATGTACAAGCGGCTGCATCGAGCGCTGTTCCGCGTACCGGCGACGGACGAGCCGTCGCAGCGCTCGGTGGTCGTCGACACGAAGGACTTCGCGGAGCTGCTGCGGGGCGTCGAGCGAGCCCCACGCCGCGAGGGTCGAAATCGCTCTTGACGTGAATGCTCAAAAGCGTACGTAGGAGGCGTGACCGAGGTCGAGCTCGTCCGCCATGAACTCGAGAGCCGCATGCGCGAGCATGCGGACACGATCGACAAGCTGACCGCCGAGCGCGAGCGGTACAAGACGCTGTACATGGAGCTGCTCGAGCGCTGCAAGCTGCTCGAGAAGGGCATCGTGGTCGGCAAGAAGGCCGAGCGCTTCACCGCCGGCGACGATCCGCAGCTCGCCCTGCAGATCCTCGAGATGATGCTCGCCGGCCGCGACGTCGTCGTGGAGCAGGTCGAGGAAGAGCTCGAGCTCGACGACGCCGAGGATGAAGACGCCCACGACAACGAGGTCGATCGTCCTGCGTCTACCCGGCGACGCTCTCGCGGCCGTCGGCCCCTTCCCGAGAATCTCCCGCGGGTCGAGATCGAGGTCCTGCCGCCCGAGGTCGTGCGCGAGGGCCTCGACGCGTTCCAGCGGATCGGCCAGGTCGTCAGCGAGGTCGTCGAACGTCGACCGGCCTCGCTCGTCGTCGCGCGGATCGTCCGGCCGAAGTTTGTCCGCAAGGGTGAGGCGCCGGGCACGGTCGAGGACCAGGCGATCGAGGCACCGGCGGTGCAGATTGCCGAGCGGCTGGAGCTGCCGATCGAGCGCGGCCTCGCCGGCCCCGGGCTGCTCGCCGACACGATCGTCCATCGCTGGCAAGACCACCTGCCCGCGAACCGCCTCGAGGCGCTCTACGCCCGCGACGGGCTGCAGCTCGCGCGCTCGACGATCTGCGGCTGGCACGAGCAACTCGCGGATCTCGTCGAGCCGCTCGTTGAGGCGATGTTTGCCGACGCCTTCACGCAGCCCTATCTCTGCACTGACGCGACCGGCGTCCTCGTGCAGGCAAAGGAGCAGTGCCAGCGCGCCCACTTCTGGGTGCTCGTGGCGCCGGAGCGCCACGTCCTCTTCCGCTTCTCGCCGGCCCACGACAGCGAGGCCGTCGATCGGCTGCTGAAGGGCTACACGGGCTATCTCGTCGCCGACGCCCACGCGGTCTACGATCATTTGTACGCGAGCGGCGATGTCGTCGAGGTCGGCTGCTGGGCCCACTGCAGGAGGTACTTCTTCAAGTGCCTCGGTTCGGAGCCAGAGCTGGCCCGGCACGCGCTGTCGCTGATCAAGGCGCTCTTCAAGATCGAGCGCGCGCTGGCGACGGCGCCCCGCAAGAAGCGAGAGTCGGTCCGCCAGGCGAAGTCGAGACCGATCGTCGACGCCTTCTTCCTCTGGTGCGACCAGCAGGCCGCGCTCGCCCTCGATGGTACGCCGCTCGCCAAAGCCCTCGGCTACGCCCGCAATCAGCGGATCGCCCTGCAGCGCTTCCTTGGCGACGGCCGGCTGCCCCTCGAGAACAACATCTCCGAGCGCAACCTCCGGCGCGAGGTCATCGGCCGCAAGAACTGGCTGTTCCTCGGCAGCGAGGAGGGCGCCCGCGCCAACACACTCTTCGTGTCGCTCCTGGCGAGCTGCCAGCTCCACCGGATCGAGCCCTGGGCATACCTCCGCGACCTGCTGTGCCTGCTCCCGTCGTGGCCCCGGCGCCGCGTCCTCGAGCTCGCACCGGCCTTCTGGCAGGAGACTCTGAAACAGGAGGACACTCAGCAGCGGCTCGCCACCAACGTCTTCCGCGGCGTGTCCCTCGGGAAGCATACGAGCGAGGTGTAGCCGAACGGCGGGTCAGCCGGCAACGTAGCTCGCCGGACGCATACCTCGCGGCGGCCAGGCGCCGCGGCGGGCGTGTGGGGCGGCTCGTCGCGCGGCGGTGCCTCGAGACGGCGATCGGTCTCGACCTGCCCGTCGCGCAGCCCGTCAGCGTCGGCCATCGCGCGCGACAGCGCCGCCGACGTGAGCGCCCCGATCGCATGCGCCCGGCTCCACCGCGGCGGACTCCCGAGCCCGTCCCGGAGCGCCAGGAGTTCGCGTTCCTCCATCGTCTCGACGCGCGTCGACGCCAAGAACGCCGCCACGGCAGCAGCCCGCAGCGGGGTCTGTTCGCGCGGCGGGAGGGCGGCCAGCGTGCCGCTCAACTCCGCGGCGAGGCCGGCGGACAGCCGCTCGACGACCTCGGCGCCTTTGAGCGGCGACGGCTCGCCGAGAGCGTCGGCGTAGGCGCGCTGGTTCTGCGCCTGCGCGCGCACTTCGGCGAGGGCTGCTTCGAGGCCGCTGGCCTGCTCTTCGAGGTCGATCGCGATCTGCAACGCCGCGGCGTGCTCAGGGTTCGTTTGTGCGGTGGTCATGCTGCTCTCCGTTCCAAGGGTGCAAAGCGGGTCTGTTGGGCAATCCATGCAAGCTTGATCAGGTCCTCGGGGCCGTGGCGATTCTTCGCGACGCGCAACTCGGCGAGCCCGGCTGCGGCGGCCCGCTTGTCGGCGGTCGCATCGACGGTCAGCGTCAGCTCGGGCCGGTGCAGCAGCCCGACGAAATCCGCCTCCGCCTCGATGTCTCCGCCCTCGCGCAGATCTTCGAGCGTGGGCCGCTGATCGGCCCGTCCCGCCGCCATGCGGTTGACCTGCGCCAACGCGAGGACAGGCGCTTCCGCGGCCTTCGCAAGATCCTTGAGGGCCCGCGCGATGTCCCCGATCTCCGTGTATCGCTGCTCGCGCCGGTCGCTGCGCGCCTTTTGCAGGTAGTCGATCACGATCAACGGTGGGACTTGTTGGTCGACGGCGGTCGCGCGGAAGGCCATGGCCCGGCTGCGGATCTCGGCGACATCGCGGGTGCGATCGTCGATCCAGAACGGCGCGAGCCCCAGCCGACACCAGCCGTCCGCGAGGGCCTGCCGCGCGTGTTCGGGCGGCGTCTGGGACCGCACCGCGGCGAGGTCGCAGCGGCTCTCGCGGGCAAGGGCGCGCTCGATCAATTGCGTAGCCGTCATTTCGAGCGAGAAGAAGAGAACGGGCCGCAACGGCCGCTCGCCGGCGACGACCTGGCGCGAGCGCGGGACGGCGAGGTCGCACGCGATTCCGATCGCTAGCGCCGTCTTGCCTACGCGCGGCCTGGCCCCGAGGACATATAGATTCCCGGGCTCCATCCCGCCGCCGAGCACCTTGTCGAGCTCGGGGAAGCCGAACGGGACCCGCGGCGGGGGCCCAGCGGCCCAGCGCTCGCCGAGGTGTTGCAGCACGTCGCGGGCGCAGGTCGGGCCCTCGGCAGCGACGGCCGGCGCATCGCGCCCGATCTCGGCGAGCAGTTCTTCGACGGCCGCCGGCTCCGCCTCCGGGTCCCGCGCCGCCTCGGCCACGCGGAGCGCGGCTTCGCGGACCCGCCTGATGCGCGCGCGCCTGCGGATCTCTGCGGCATAGCGCCGCAAGATCGGCGCCGCGCGGGTGGCCTCCTCGCCGAGCCGGGCAAGTGAGCGCCCCGCGAGCTTGTGCTCGCCGCGGCCCCGGATCTCGTCCTCGACGGAAAGCACGTCGATCGGGACGCCCCGCGCCGCAAGCTCCAGCACGGCCCCCCAGATCTCCCGGTGGCCCTGGCCGTCCTCGAAGTCGTCCACGCGCAGCCATGCGACTTGCGCGAGCAGGCCGGAGAACACCAGCACCGACGCCAACACTACGCGCTCCGCCTCTTGCGCCGGGCGACTTGCGTTCATCCGTTCACCATGTGTCTAAATGGTCCTGTTCTATAGGTCATGTCTGTTCGGACATGGCCTTAGCGCGACTCGGTGCGGCGCCGGATCCGTTCGCACGCGCGCCGCCAACGCGAGCGGACCTGCTGCGGGCGCAGCCCCGGGTCGCTATCGTGCAGACGCGCCAGGATCACTTGCCGCTGCGCGTCCGTGACCAGGTCCAGGCAAGCCCGCAGCCTGCGCCCCGCGTCCTTGGCGTCGGGCTCGTCCCGCGCGACCAACCCGGCCACGCCGTCCCCGATGAAGACGATCCGCCCGGCCTGCCGTTGGAGTTTCCTGCACACCGTTTGAATCCCCCAGCGCAGGTGGGTCGCGAATCGCACGCTGCGGCCGAGGTCGAACGAGCGGACCCGGTCGACCAGCACGGCGCCGACCTCGGCCTCGACCTCGTCCGCGTCGACGCGCGCGGCGGCGGCCAGGGTGCGAGCCAGGGCCCTCGCATACGGCAGAAATGCCCGCATGATCGCGGCCTCGTCGCGGGCCTCGAACATGCGGCGCTCGTCCTCGGCGTCGACGAACTGGGCGCTACAGCGGCTCACGGGCGCCTCTCCCTGGCGAGCGCGACGACCTCGGGCGGAAGGCCGCCCCGATCGGCAGCACGAAGGAGCGGCGCGAGCTTGGCGGCGCGTTCGCGGTCGAGCCGCTCGGCCTGGTCGCGGCACTCGGCGGCGACGGCGAGGTAGGCGCGCGCCGCTCCCCGAAGCCTGCCCGTTTCGACCTGTCTCCCAGGACATGCCACGCGAGTCACGGAGTACCCCCGATCCAGCGCGGCGCAGGCAGCGGCGACGGGCGAGGCCGCGGCCGCGGCCGGGTGGGCCTCGGCGGCATCGACAGCGGCAGGCCAGGGGCGGCCCCGGCGAGCATCGGGACCCAGCGGGCCTTGTGCTCCCGTGCGCGCGAAATCTGAGCGTGCCCCGCAAGGGTGAGGCGCCAGCCGCGGCGCGTGTGCCAGTCGATCCGCGGGGCGTCGGCGAGAGCGGCCCGGACCAGCTCGACCCCGTAGCGCTCGACGATGCGGGCGGCGCGGACGCGCTCGACCGGCCGCACAGGTGCGAGGGCGCCGGCGGCCCCGCGCACAGGATCGGCAGGCGCGAGCGTCCAGCCGGTCCGCAAGTGGCCCTCGACGCGCCGGCGCTCGCGGTGGATCGCGCCGGCCTCTTCGAGACGGCGCAGGTGGCGATACACCGTCGCGCGGTGAAGGCCGGACAGCGCGGCGAGCCGATCGGCGCTCGGGCAGGCCCACCCGCCCGCGAGCTCGCGCCGCAGCACGTCCAACAAGGGCCTCGCCTGCTCATTCAGACAGCTATTTTCCGCCATGTTAGCGACCCTCCCGGCGCTGCTCAGCCTCCCAGCGCGCGAGCCTGGCGACTTCGTGGCGAAGCACGTCAATCCGTCCCCGCATGTCGTCGGCCAAGTTCTCCCGCATGGTCTTGATCGCCGCCGCCTCCTCGGAGAGGCGGACCGCTTCCGCAGCGAGGCGAGCCGCGTCCTCCCGCACCCGAGTCTCAAGGCCCGCGCTCGCGGCCATCTCCTCGCGGAAGCGGTCCTCCAAGCCGCTGATCAGGGCTTCGAGCTCGCGCACGCGCGGATTCACCGTGGGCCCGAAGGCGGCGTCGCGGTAAAAGGCCACCGTCCCCACGTCGAGACGGGTCTTGCCGGCGATCGCCTCGTCGCTCCATCCCTCCGTATAGAGCCCCGTCTCGACCTGGAAGTGAGCGTCCAGAAGATCGTACATGTCCCGCAGGGCGCGTGCGGCCTCGGGCGAGGGGCGGCCTCCTGCGTCGAGCGCCGGCGAGGGCTCCGGCTGCGACGTTGCGGACACCGGCGGCGTTACCGGCCGCGGGGCGGACGGCGGCGTCGTGGGCGGCCGCGCGATGCTGTGTGCGGGGTGCTGAATGACCTTCGCGTCGTCGCCGTGCTTACCTGTCGCTTCCTCGCTGTGTTTACGCATGTTCTTTGATTCCTGGCACTTTGGACAGGTTGCTTTCTCGCCGTCGCGCACGACAGCCCACCCGAGCCGCGTCCATCGCTGCGTGACGGCGATCGGGTTGATCTGCGGCTTGAAGGTTGCGAAGTCGCGGCGCTCGCAGGCTCCGCACACGATCCACATGCCCGTGCGCCCGTGTTCATCGCGACCAAAGACGAGGGCGTGCTTTCCCTCGAATTGGGACGGCCGGGTCTTGCTCTCGCTGCAGCGGATCAGCACGCGGCCGCCTCCGCGTCGATCTCAAGCTCGCGCTGCTCCCAGGGCGAGCGGGCGCCGGCGGCCCGCGCCAACATCTCGGCGAGCAAGTGTGCGCCCTCGCGGCAGGTCGCGTCGTACCGCGGAAGCGCAACCAGCCGGCGCTGCCACGCGGGCGAGCTGACCTCCACTTCCCACGGGGGCCCCTTGATCCGAAGCGTCGCGCCGGCCCATGTCGCGGTGTACGTGTCCCAAAGGACACCATGCGGATCGTCGTGGGCGAGGTCGGGTGCCCAACCCGCGCCCGGCCGCGAGCCTGGCCAAGCCACACCCGCCGCAAACAGTTGCCGCCATGCGGCGCCGAGGTGATGAAGCCGGTCCGCCGCGTGCTCGGGTCCGATGTTCCCGGCCTCGACCCACCGGCGACAGGCTTCTGCGGCCAACTCCCCGGGCAGCCGCCGCCGGCCGCGAGCATCGAGCGCGGCCGACACGAGCGTCGCGGCGGTGCGCGCGTTGTCGGCCAGGTCGACTTGTCCCTTGCGCGCGCGAGGCCATGGCACGGCGCGCGCCGTGGCCGCTTCGGCCGCGCGGACGAGGTCGTCGACGGCCGGGGCAACCCCCGCGGCCCGCGCCAGCATCCCGAGCGCGTCGCCGACGATCACCACGTGACGAGCCCGGAGACGCGACAGAGCGTCTCGGGCGCTGTCGTCGTTGAGCGCCAGCGTCTCAAACGTGCCGAGCAGAGAGTCGAGCCCAGGGAGGCGGACGAGCCGGGCGAGCTGCTCGCCCGCCGCGCTCTCAAAGGCCCGCGGTCCCCAGGTGCCCGCGGCGGCAGTCAACGGGCCGACAAGCAGCGGGCGCACGCCGTCGGGGATCGGGAGGGCCACCGGGCGCCCGTCGAGCTCCGCCCACGCCAGGCCGGCCAGCGAGGCCGCAGCGCCAGGGGCACGGAGCGACGCGCGCGACTTGTCGAGTTCGAGCGCGGCCGCGAGGGCCGGACCGAGGTCGAGCCGCCGATACTCCGCGCCGGCCGCCGGCCACTGGCCAAGCGGGCCCGCCACCACGCGCCCCTCGTCGAGCCCGACGATCCACCAGCCGCGGACCGTGACAGGACGCCGGCCGCGAGCAGGCATCAACGCGACGGCGGTCTGTAACGCTTGATCAACTTCACCCATTGCTGAACCTCATGCGCGAGCGGCGAGCCCGAGGCGGGCCGCCCTCTCGCACAGCCAAAGGGCCGTCGTGCTCGCGGCCTCTACGCGCACGGGCCTCCGCCGCCGGGGCCGACGGCCGGCGACCTTCGCCACCTGCTCCCGCACGATCAGATCGAACGACAGGCGGGCCACAAACATCGCGCCATAGAGCGCACTCGGGCCGCCGCACGCGGCGGCCTCTGCGGGTGTGTAGTTCATAGACATGTCTCTCGGGTCGGGCTCTCTCACGGGAGCAAGTCCGCCTCGTAGATGAACACCAGCAATGAACGGACGCGGTAGCGAAGGACCTCGCCGCTTGGCGCGTAGACAAACGCCGTGAGGGACGCCGAGGCACCGACGCGATCGGCGGCCTCCTCGGCGGCCTCCTCGGGCGATGCGGCGTCGATCTCGATCTCCTCCGCGTGGCCCGAGATCCGGACATGGTACTTGGGACAGGTCACATCGCCCCCCCGGTCGCGTGAGCGAGGCGGCCCGAAAGCGCGTTCGACCCAGGACGCTCCGCCCCTTCGCCGTAGATCTCGCGGGTCATCTTGGGGTCATGGCCAAGCGCCCACGCGATGTCATCGATCGGCGCGCCCTCCTCCATGCTCAGGTGGACGAAGCTGTGGCGGAGGTCGTGCGGATGCGGCCACGGCTTCGGCAGGCCGGCCAGGATTACAGCCTCCCGCATCACACGCCACACGGCGGTCTTGAGGCTTTCGGGATCATGGGTCCCGAAGAGCGGGCCGCGGACGCGGGGGCCCCACGTCCCTTGCTTCCCGAACATCAGCTCGATCTGCTTCGCGGCGACCCGAGCGGCATCGTCGTCAACGGCGATCTTCCGCTCCTTGCCCGACTTCGTGCGGACCAACTTGATCTTGTTCCCGCGGATGTCGCCGGCGTCGACGCGCGCCATCTCGTCGATGCGCGTCCCGGAGAGAAGCAGCATGCGAAAGAGCGTGTGCGGTGCCGTGTGATGCGCGAGGTCCTGGCCTTCGAGCCGACGCCGACTCCCGTCCTCGACGCGCGCGTCGTACAGGTCCGCCGCGACGGCCCGCAGGTCTCGCATTTCCTCAGACGTGATCGGCCGCGGAGGCTTGCGGCGATGCTTGGCCCGGACCCCGTAGTCCGGATCGCACTGGATCACGCCGCGGGCGCGCGCGAAGCGAAGCAGGTTCCGCAAGCGAGCTAGACAAGCCTTCGCAGCCGAGCTCCCCGCGTTCTTGCAAAGCCCCTTGTACCAGGCATCGATGATCTCGGCGGTGAGGTCGACGGCGCGGAACTCGGCGAGCGCCGGCCGCTCCGTCCCGGTGTGCTCGGGCTTCTGCGCGCGCTCCCGGAGCTTGGTGCGCAGGTACCGATACGCGCGCACCGACTTCGGCCGCAGGTGGCCGAGCGCCTCTTGCTCGATCTTGTCGGCGAGCCAGTGATCGGCGACGAGCTGCACCGTCGCCTCCGGAGTGAGGGGAGCGAGCGCCGCGCTGTCGATCGTCTCTTCGGGCTTGCGCTTCCGCTTGGAAGTCCGCGGGACGACTTCGTGCGTCGGCTGGCCGGTCGTCTCGCCGACCCTGCGCAGGTGGGCGAGCAGGCGGCCCAAGCACTTGACGAGCTTGCGGGCGACAGGCTCGTGGTAGGACTTGCAGAGTTCGGCGAACCAGGCGCGCACGACCGGCGGATGCAACGCGGTGGTCGGCAACGCAGCGAGCGACCCGAGACGGCGCAAGAGCATCGCGGCGTCCGTGTGCCCGCGAAACCCGAGGTCGCCGTCCCGCTCCCTGGCCTTCAGGTGTTCGAGCCAATCCCGCGCGGCGGCCTCGACCGAACCAGCCGGCGGCCCCGCAGGGTCGAGGCCAGGGAACGCGACCTCATGGGCACGCGCGTGATTCAGGATCGAGGTCAGCGAGCGCCGCGCGGTCGCGGCAACGCTCGGGGTGTAAGCGTGCGCAACCGTCGACACCCATTGCTCGATCGTCTCGGGGGTGAGCTTGCTTGCCCGTACGTCACGCAAGCCGCCGACCTGGGATCGGCTCGCTCGGCTCGACCGACCTCCGCGGCAAGTCGAGGGCGGTCGCGCTCGCGCTCGCTTGCTCGCCGACGCGACGCTCGGAGCGCTCGGCGGAAGGTGCTGGGGATGTCGGAAGCTCGCTACAACCCCGGCATCCACAAGCTGCGCCGCCACGCCAGCGGCCCGAGCGCCGCGGCGAAGAACGTCGCCTGATCGAACAGACCTGCTGTAAAGGACATGCTCTCGAAGTCATGTCCCTTCACACATGCTCCGAGGGCCACGCGATTCGCCGGGCTCGGGCCCGGCGATCGCGAGCACCAGCGGCGGCCACCCAGCGGCCACCCAGGCCGGCGAGCTCGCGCTGCGACGACAAACCCCGGCGCCGGGAGCCCATCGGAAATAAACGCATGGGGCCGAAGTGTTGTCGTGCCATGCGTTCGGGCTGGCTCGCGCTGGCGCTCGCGGGCTGCGCGGCGCGCTCGACCTCGACGGTCCCATCGGCGACCGAGCCCGAGCGCGTGAGCGCGGCGGTCCCGGCGGGCGCTGCCGTCTTCGTCGACCCACCGCCTCCGCCGTGTCCCGCCTCCGGGTGGCTCACGGCCGAGGTGTTGATTGGGCCGTGGAGCATCCGCTACGGATCTGCCCGGGGCACGCACACGCTGATGCAGCACGCGAAGCGCGACGATTACCTGGCCGATGGGACAGTTCACGGCGTGCGCCTGGTCCGTCCCGTGTCCTACCGCGATCGCTGGCAGGTGAGCGGCGGCAGCATGCTCGCGCTGCCGGACCAGGAACAGCGCAGCGAGCTCACGGGCTCCTGGCACGTCGACGAGACCGGCCTGCTCGAGCTGCGCTGGATCGGGCCGCAGCGGACCGAGATGACACGAGGGCGGGTGTGGGTCGACATCGAGGCCGGACCCCAACCCCACGCGCGGCTGCACCGACACCCGCTGACGCGCGGCGCCGACGAGGTGTGGCGCAGCGAGGTCTTTACCGAGGTCACGGAGGCCGGCGTGACCCGCGGCTTCACCAGCCGGATCGAGCTGCGCTTCGAGCCGCCGTTGCAGTCGAGCCCGTCGTCGTGCGGGGTGGAGATCCGCCGTGAGCTCGCGGTCTGGGGCGGCGGCCCGCCTGCCACGTGGAAAGACCGCGCGCGCGGCCTGTGCACTGTCGAGGGCCGCCAGGTTCGCATCGAGCCGGACGAGCGCCGACCCGGACGCTGGCCGGAACACGACGCTCGGCTACAGGGCGCCTACGCGCCGCTCGAGTTCGGCAGCTACGCGTGGATCGCCGCCGATATCCTCGTCGGCGGCCACGACTGGGAACCACACTCCCGCGGCCGCCCCGTGGAGCCGCCGATCCTTTGGCACGACGCCGCAGGCCGCGGCTGGTGCACGCCGGGACGTCCATAAGATGTCCTTGAAGACATGTCCCTAGGCACATGTCCTGGGGTCGGGCGTTCGCCGCCCCTGGCCTCAGCGCCGGCGCCGGCGCAGCAGCCCGACGAGCCCGAGCAGCCCGAGGGCCGCGCCCGGCGACGCGTCGCTGCGGCAGCCGCAGCCCTCCTCCTTCTTCGGCGACGTCCCGTCGCTGGTCCCGCCGTCGCTGGTCGCACCGCCGGTGGTGCTCGAGCTCCCGGCCGTCTCGCCCGTCACTCCGGCCGTCGCGCCCGTCGTCCCGCCCGTCTCGCCCGTCGACCCCGTGGTCCCCGTCGTCCCCGTGCCCGTGGCGGTGGTCGTCGCCGTCCCCATCGGATCGCAGTAGCCGCATTTCTTGCCGGGCTCCCCGGGGCAGTCCTTCTCGACGCAGTACCCGTCGCCCAGGTCCGAATAACAGGACGACCCCAGCTCCTGGTCCAGGCAGGCCATGTAAGGATCGGGGTCGGGCGCGACGTCGGCGCGGGCCGTGGTGCCGACGAGGAGCAGCGGGGACGCGAACAGGAGCACGAGAGCAGAGCGCATGGCCGGCAAGATAGCGGATCGGCGCTCGTCTCGGAATCACCGCCGCTCATGGGACGCCGCCGATCGATGTCGAGCGCCCCGCTCGGATTGGGGTCCGCCGCCGACGCGGGATCGCGCACCCATGGCCCCTCGGTCGCCAGGGCCTCATCTCGTGCGCATCGCATGTCCTTGAGGACATGCCTAAAACATCATGTTCATACGAACATGCCCCTCGGGGCATGTCGAAAATTTCACCGCACGAGCTGGCCCACGAACCTCGCCGTCGCCGCCAGCGTCTCCTCGGGCCGCTCGCGGTACGGGCTGTGTCCGCACCCCGCAAGCAGCAGCGTCTCGACCGGCCCGGCCACCCCGCCGGCGATCGCCTGCACCTGCGCGATCGTCCCGTACGCGTCGTCTTCGCCCTGGATCACCAGCGTCGGCGCCGTCACCTGCGGCAGGTAGCCCTCGAGGTTCCAGCGCCGGAACGCCGGGTCGAGCCACGCCTCGCACCAGCCGCGGAACGCCGCCTCCACGTTTTCGCCATGGTGCCGCTGCAGGCGCGCCCGCAGCTCGCCCGCCTCGTACTCGCGCTTCGCCGCCGCGATGCTGCGCACCGACACCTCCTCGCAGAACACGTGCGGCGCCATCAGCACCAGCCCGGCCACCCGTTCGCGCCCGGCCGTCGCCGCGTGGACCAGCGCGATCGACCCGCCGTCGCTGTGCCCGACCAGGATCGCCGAGCGCACCCCCGCCGCGTCGAGCACCGCGCCGACCACCGCCTCGCCCTCGCGCTGCATGTAGTCGAGCGGCCGCGGCAGCGCGATCGTCTGCGAGCGGCCGTAGCCGGCGCGGCTGTACACCAGCGCCCCGCAGCCGGTCGCCGCGACCAGCCGCTCGGGGAAATCGCGCCACAGGCTCACGCAGCCGAGCCCCTCGTGCAGCAGCACCAGCGTCGGCGCCTCGGCCGGCCCGGGCCCGACCCACCGGTACTCGAGCCGCTGCCCTGCCGCCGTCAGATAGCCTGTCTCTTGCGACATGCCTGATTCAACATGTCCTTCCAGACATACCCATCACACCGAACTCGGCAGTCTCTCGCGCCATGTCTTCAGAGCAGCTGCCCGTGGTGCGGCTGGGCCGGCTCGGGCAGCTCGGTTTCGCCGAGGCGCTGGCGCAGGTCGAGCTCGATCGTGCGGCACAGCGCCGACAGCGGCAGGTCGTTGGGATCGCTGCCGAACGGATCTTGGATCTCCTCGCCGAGCGCGTCGAGCCCGTAGAACGCGTACGACATCATCACCACCACCACCGGTGTCATCAGCCCCAGCGGCAGCAGCACCCCGAACGGCAGCGCGTAGCAGTAGGCGCCGATGATGTGGCGCAGCAGCACCTGATAGGCGAACGGGATCGGCGTATTGGCGATCCGCTCGCACCCGCCCTGCACGTCGGTCAGCGCCGTCAGCGTCTGGTGCAGCAGGCTCAGGTGCATCGGATGGATGAGCTCGGCGCGATAGGCCTCGTCGAGCTGCTCCGCCATCCGCTGGACCAGCGCATTGGGTCGGTTGCGCTCGGTCTTTATCTGCTCGAGCTCGCTGGCCGACATGAACGGCGCGAGGTCGGTCACCATCGTCTCCTCGCCGCGCAGCCGCATCCGCAGCGCGTGCGGGAACGCCATCACCAGGTAGATCAGGCGCCGGCGCCGCTCCAGCACCGCCGCGCCGTCCCCCGCGCCGACCAGCGTCTGCACCTGGCGCGCCAGCGTCCTGCAGGTATTGACCAGTTGGCCCCACAGCCGCCGGCCCTCCCAGTAGCGGTCGTAGGCCGTGTTGATGCGGAAGCCGAGGAAGATGCTGAGGACGAAGCCGATCAGCGTAAACGGCAGCGGCGTCACGTCGCGGCCGTCGAGCCAGCCGTAGCGCATGTGGCCCAGCGTCATCACCAGGGCGAACGTCCCGTTGAACGTCAGGCGCCGCCAGATCCGCGACAGCGTCGTCCCGCGGGCCGCGAACATGAAATACAGCCAGGACCCCCTGGTCGTGACGATCATCCGCGGCGAAGGTAGCCGTTCGGCGCCCGAAAGATCCACGCCGCGTGACGCGCGGCCGCGCCCTCGCTACCCTCCGCGGGCATGCCGGCTCACGACCGCCCCGTCGCCCGCGAAGACCTCGCCGCCGCCCTCGACATCCTCGGCAAGCGGCACCTCGTGCTCTCGATCCACGACGTCTCGTTTCCCGGGCGCGACGACGAAGATCTCGGGCGCGGCTCGCCGTACAGCGGCGGCGGTCGGGCCTTCCTCGGCTTCGTGCGCCAGCTCGGGTTCACCGGCGTGCAGCTCGGCCCGCAGGGACAGACCTCGCGCTACAACCCCTCGCCGTACGACGGCGCCCTGTTCGCCCGCGACATCCTCTCGATCGCCCTGCGCCCGCTCGCCGACGACCCCGCCTACGGCAACGTCCTCCCGCGCGGCGACCTCGACGACCTCCTGCGCGGACGGCCGGCGCGGCCTCGCCAGGGGATCACCGAACAGGCCGACTACGCCGCCGTGTGGCCGCGCCAGCTGGCCGCGCTCGCCAGCGCCTGGCACGGCTTCAGCCGTCGCCGCGCCGCCGGCGATCCGTCGGTCGCCGACCTCGCCGCCGCCTTCGACGGGTTCGTCGGCGAGCACGCCGGCTGGCTCGCGCCGGCCGGGCTGTACGAGGTCCTGTCGACCGCCTACCGGACCGGAGGGACATGGTCCGGAGCACATGGTCTTCGGGTCAGCTTCGACGGATCGCACTGGAGGAGCTGGCCGCGAGACCAGGAACTTTGGGTCAGCAAGAGCGCGCACGCGACGGCGCGGCGGGCCGGCCTGTCGCGGACCTACGCGCGCGAGCTCGAGTTCCTCGCCTTCTGCCAGCTGCTCGCAGCCCGCCAGCACGCCGCCCTGCGCGCCGAGCTGGCCGCGCGGCCGGGCCTGCCGGCCCTGCGGCTGTTCGGCGATCTCCAGGTGGGGATCTCCGTCGCCGACACCTGGGCGCTGCACGACCTGTTCTTGCCCGGCTATGCGATGGGCGCGCCGCCGAGCCGCACCAACCCCGACGGCCAGCCGTGGGGCTACCCGGTGCTCGACCCGCGGCTCTACCACGGGTCTGGCGGCCTCGGCCCGGCGCTGCGGCTGGTGGCCGCGCGCACCGACGCGATGCTGCGCGACTACGACGGCCTGCGCGTCGACCACCCGCACGGCCTGGTGTGCCCGTGGGTCTACCGCACCGACGAGCTCGACGCCTACCGCGCCGTCCAGGGCGGCGCGCGCCTGTTCGAATCGCCATGTCTCTCGGACCATCCGCGCCTCGCCCCGTACGCGATCGCGCGCGAAGACCAGCTCGACCAGGCCCTGCCGCGCCACGCCGACCGGTGGGTCCGCGCGCTCGACGACGACCAGGTCACCCGCTACGGCGCCCAGCTCGACGTCGTCCTCGGCGCCGCGCAGGCGCACGGCCGCGCGCTCGAGGACGTGTTGTGCGAAGTCCTCAGCACCCAGCCCTACCCGCTGCAGCGGGTGCTCGAGGGCCACGGCCTGGGCCGCTTCCGGGTCACGCAAAAGGCCAACCTGACCGACCCGAACGACGTTTATCGCAGCGAGAACGCCCGCCCCGAGGACTGGGTGATGCTCGGCAACCACGACACCCCGCCGATCTGGCGCCTCGCGGCCTCATGGCACGGGACCCCGCTCGCAGCCGCGCAGGCCGAGTACTTGTGCGGACGTCTGGGGTCGCGCAGCGACGACGACCCATTGCGCGCGCGCATGCTCGCCGACCCCGCCGCCCTCGTGCACGCCAAGTTCGCCGACCTGCTGGTGTGCCCCGCGCGCCAAGTGGCCGTGTTCATGAGCGACTTGTTCGGCGCCCACGACATCTACAACGCCCCCGGCGTGGTCGATCCGGACAACTGGACCCTGCGCCTGCGACCCGGCTGCGAGGCCGCGTACTGGCCGGCAGCGGCCCGCGGAGCGGCGCTCGACCTCGGGTGGGCCCTGGCGATCGCGCTGCGGTCGCGCGGCCCCGCTTGCGCGTCCGAGCACGCCGAACTGATCGCCAGGCTCGAGCGCGGCCTCGGGCGGCCGTGCTAGCCTGCAAGCGGCTCCCCCGCCATGAAGCTCCCCGTGCAGGTGCAAGCGCCGCCTGAGCAGCCGCGCACCGAAGTCGGCCTGCCGCGCGCGGCCGGCGAACGTATCCGCGAGACCATGGCGGTGGCGATCCAATTCGCCAACACGGCGATCCTGCCGGACCTCGCGCTGTCGCCGACGATGAGCACGCCGCCCGAAGAAGGCGGCATGGAGCGAACCGGTCCGCAGCCGCCGCCGGCGACTGCATTGACGGGCCAGGTCGGCCCGTACCGGATCTTGCGGCCGCTCGGGGCCGGCGGCATGGGGGCCGTGTACGAGGCGACCGATACGCGCACGGGCCAGCGCGTGGCCGTCAAGTCGCTGCTGCGCATGGGCCCGTCGGAGCTTCACCGCTTCAAGTACGAGTTCCGCAGCATGGCCGAGGTCGGTCACCCGAACCTCGTCACGCTCTACGAGCTGCACTCGCAGAGCGACCTGTGGCTCATCACCATGGAGTACGTCGGCGGCGTCGACCTGTGCACGGCGCTCCGCGCCCTCGTGCGCGCGCCCGACAGCGACCGCCGGCTGCGCGCGCTGATCCGCCAGCTCGTCCTCGGCGTCACCGCGCTGCATGAGCAGGGCCTGCTGCACCGCGACCTCAAGCCCTCGAACGTGCTCGTCACCTCGGGCGGCCGCGTCGTCATCCTCGACTTCGGCCTGGTCGCCGCGATCACTCGCACCAACAGCAACGAGACCCCGGCGGGCACTCCTCTTTACATGTCGCCCGAGCAGTGCGCCGGCCAGCTCGCGACCCCCGCGAGCGACTGGTACGCCGTCGGCGTGATGCTCTACGAGGCGCTGACCGGCAAGCTGCCGTTCACCGGCGGCTACGCCCAGATCTTCCTCGCCAAGCAGTGCGAGGAGCCGGCCCCGCCGCGCGGCCCCGGCCTGCCCGACGACCTCGCGGCGCTGATCTCCGAGCTGCTGCGCCGCGACCCCGAGAAGCGCGCCTCCGGGGCCAAGCTGCTGGCGTGGTGCGGCGGCGCGGCGCTGTCGCCGGCGCCGGCGATGGCCAGCAGCTCGATCCTGTTCGGTCGCAAGGCCGAGCTCGACGCGCTCGACGAGGGCCTCGCCGCCGCCGCCCGCGGCCGCACCGCCTGCGTCTACCTGCGCGGTCAACCCGGCGTCGGCAAGACCGGCCTCGTCCACGGCTTCCTCGGCGCCCTCCAGCCACGCGGCGACGTCGTCGCCCTCACCGCTCGCTGCTACCAGCACGAGACCGTCCCCTTCAAGGCCTTCGACAGCCTCGTCGACGCCCTCGCCGATCACCTCGGCGCGCTCGAGCCGTTCGAACTCACCCCGCTGCTCGGCACCCACACCGGCGAGCTCGCGCGCGTGTTCCCGGTGCTGCAGCGCGTGTCCGCCGTGCGCGAGCTGGCCCAGAGCGCCCGCGCCGGCGTGTCCGACCAGGAGTCGCGGCGCAAGGCCTTCGCCGCGCTCAAGCGCCTGCTCGCCGCCCTGGCCGCGCGCCGCCGGCTGGTCCTGTTCCTCGACGATTTCCACTGGAGCGACGCCGACAGCGTGCGCCTGCTGTCCGAGCTGCTGGCCCCGCCCGAAGCCCCGGCGCTGCTGCTGGTCGTCGCCTATCACACCGAGTGGCCCGGCTCGCCGCTGGTCCGCCACGAGTTCGAGCGCCTGCAGCTACGCGTCCTGCCCGAGCTCCACGTCGCCCGCCTCGACGTCGGCCGCCTCGACGAGCGCGACGCCCACGCCGCCGCGCGCGCCCTGCTGGTCGCCGCCGGCCTGCCGCCCGAGCCGTGGGCCGCCGCGATCGCCGACGAGGCCCGCGGCGACTCCTACGTGCTCGAGGCCCTCGTCCACGAGCTCACCCACGCCGACCTCGCCACCCTCACGCCCGAGTCCCTGTCCTTCGAGACATGTCTCCAGACGCGGGTCGACAACCTCTTCCCCGGCGACCGCGCCGCGCTCGAGCTGGTGGCCGCCGCCGGCGCCCCGCTGCCGACCGGCCTGCTCGCGCGCTCGCTCGGCGACCCTTCCGACATCCACGCCCGCCTGGCCCGCCTGCACGCCACCCGCCTGGTCCAGCTCGGCCGCCGCAACCACGCGCCCAGCGTCGAGCCGCTGCATGACCGCGGCCGCGCTCTGGTCGTGCGCGCCTTCTCGCCCGACCGCGCCCGCCAGCTGCACCGCCTGCTCGCCGACACCGCGCTGCAGCTCGGCCGCCCCGACGCCGAGTTCATGGCCCGTCACCTGTTCGCCGCCGGCGACCGCGAGCGCGCGGCCACCTACGCCGAGCGGGCCGGCAAGGCCGCCGCCGACGCCCTCGCCTTCGCCCGCGCCGCCGAGCTGCATGAGCTGGCCCTGCGCTGCACCCCCGAGTCGTGGCCGCGCATGGTCGCCTGCGCCCGCGCCAAGGTCGACGCCGGCCTCGGCCTCGAGGCCGCGCCGATCTTCCTCCGCGCCGCCGAAAAGGCCCCGCCGGGCCAGCGCGCCGAGCTGCGCGTCCGCGCCTGCGAGCAGTACTTCGCGGTCGGCGAGACGGCCCGCGGCGAGGCTGTCCTCAAGGACCTGCTCGAAGGGACAGGCTTCTCCGACCCCGGCAGCGGCGAGGTCCTGGCCGCCGCCTTCCAGACCGAGGTCGCCGCGCTGCTCGGCGGCGCCGAGCCGGACATGTCTTACGGGACAGGTTCCGAACCGGCCGCGCAGTCCGACGCGCTGTGGGCCGCCGCCAAGGGCCTGTTCATCCACAGCCCGGTGCGCTCGGCCTACTTCGCCGCCCGCAGCGCCGCGATCGCCCGCGCCGTCGGCGACGAGGCCCGCCACGTCCGCGGCATGGTCATCGTCCGCGCGCTGTGGGCCGCCGCCGGCGACTCCGCTGCCTTGACCCGCCTGCGCGGCATCATCGACGACTACCTGCGCCGCCGCGACGATCCCTACATCGTCGGCCTCTCGGTCCTGTTCGACGGCATCTCCGCCGTCAGCCGCGGCCGCTGGGCCGACGCCATGCGCGACCTCGAGTTCGGCATCACCCACCTGCGCCAGCGCTGCACCAACATCGCCTGGGAGTGCAACTTCGGCGCCGTCATGCTCATGAGCTTGCTCGAGTCGCGCGGCGAGCTGCGGGCCATCGCCCTGCGCAGCGCCGTCATGAGCGAGCAGGCCCAGCAGACCGGCGACTCGATGGTCGAGTTCGTCGCCGCCTACTACAGCGCCCTCGTCCTGCTCGCCGCCGACGCCCCCTCCGACGCGCGCGAGGTCGTCGCCCGCGCCGTCCGCCTCGGCAACGTCGCCGCCGGTTCGGCCGCCGGCCTGCGCGCCTCGATGATTGAGGCCCTCTGCGCCCAGTACGCCGGCGAGATCGCCATCGCCTGGACCGAGGTCGAGCGCGTCACCGCCCTGCTCGCTGCCGGCGGCGCCGCCTTCACCAAGAACCAGCGCGCCAACTTCATCAGTCTCCACGGACAGGTCGCATTGGCCATGGCCGAACGGTCAGGTACCGGCGACGCCCGCGAGCCCTACCTGGCCGCCGCCGCCGCCGACGCCGACGCCCTCAAGCAGATCGGCAACGCCGGCGCGCTCGCCTCCGCCGCCCTCCTCGACGCCGCCGCCCTGGCCCTCCGCGCCGCCGCCGCCCCCACCGTCGTCGAGGCCCTGCACGCCGCCGCCGAGGCCTTCGACGCCGCCGACATGCCGCTCGCCGCCGCCGCCGCCCGCCTCCGCCTCGGCACCTGGATCGGCGGATCCGAAGGCGAGCAGATGATCGCCCGCAGCGAAGCCTTCATGCGCCTGCAAGCGATCGCCTGCCCGGCCCGGTGGGTCATCACCAACACCCCCGGCCTGTCCCCGCCGCTGTGACATCGGCAAGGACATGTCCCGAAGGACATGTCACCGTTCGCTTGGCAACCTCGCGCGCCGGCGATATCGTTGAACGCGATGTCTCCCGCCGAAGCCACGCCGTCGTCGGCGCTGCCCGCCCGCCCCGAGGCGCAGAGTCTTCGCGTCGATGCGCTCGTCCACGACATCCTGTCCGGCCGGGTCCGCATCCCGGAAGTTCCCTCGAGTTGGGAGCCGAGCGACGTCCTCGCCCTGCTCGACAGCATGGATCGCGGCTACCCGATCGGCATCCTGCTCCTGTGGCAGCGGCCCGCGCCGCCCAAACGGCTCGTCTACGGCAGCGTCACGCTCGACGTCCCTGCCTGCGCCGACGCCTTGTGGGTCGTCGACGGCCAACAGCGCCTCCTCGCGCTGCTGCGGGTCTTCGCGGGCGCCGGTCGTCCCACGGAGTCGTACGCGGTGTCCTACGACCTCGAACGAGCCACATTCGAGCGGACGCACGGCGACTTCGACCCGCACGCCCTCCCGCTCACCGAGGTCCTCGATCCCGCGCGCCTGAACGCCTGGCTGAGCGCGCGCTCGGTGAGCAGCCGCCACCGACAGGCCGCGCTTCACCTCGGCGAGCGGCTGCGCGAATACACGATCCCGGCATACGTGCTCGGCACCCCTGACGAGACCGTCGTGTATGACCTCTACCGCCGCGTCAATGCTCCACACCGACGCCTCGCCCACGAAGCCGTGTTCGCAGCGCTCCATCGACGCGGCACCTCGGGGCCCCAGACACTCCGAGAGGTCGCCGAAGGTCTGGCGGACCTCGACTTCGGCCCACTCGAAGAACATGTCTTGAAGGGCATGTTCTTCGAGCCATCTCATTCATTGAATGCGATCGAAGGCGTCATCCGTGCGACCGTCCAGTTCTTGCGGGAAGACGCCGGAATCCCTCACGTCTCGCTCGTCCCGGTCCCGTCGTCCCTCTCCGTCCTGTCCCGCGTCCTCGCTCGCTTCCCCGCCGCCCATCCGCGCACCCGCGAGCTCCTGTCGCGCTGGCTCTGGCGCGACGCGCTCGCGGGCGCCCGTCACGGTGACCCCTCGCGGCAGCCAGAACTGAGGGCCATCGAGACCGAAGACGAATACTCGGCCGTCGGGAGCCTGTTGCGCTGCGCCGCGCCTCACCCGGCCGCGGACATCTTCCAGGATGGCGTCTTCGACCCCGGCTCGCCGGCTTCGCGGGTTCACCTGCTCGCGCTCCTCGACCTGGGCCCCCGTCACCTCGCCGATGGCACGCCCGTCACTCCGGCTCGACCGGCCGACGCCTGCGCCTACCAGCCGCTGATTCGTCCCATCGTCCCCAATCTGCCCGAGGGCGCTCACGAGCTCGACAACCTCATATTGCATCCCTCAGGGCTGGACGGGCTCGTCTCCCTCATCATCGCCTGCGAGTCGAGGGAGTTGCTGGCGACCCATGCCATTCCGCTGCCCGCCCGGGACGCGCTGCAGGCAGGGCACCTCGCGCAGTTCCTCCAGCTCCGCCACGCCGACATCCACACGCAGCTCCGTCGCTTCATCGACCGGCGAGCCCAGTGGCACGAGGCCGACACTCCGCCCGTCGAGGCGCTCCGGCTCGGAGGCGACTGATCATGCGTCTGGCCATCCTGCTCGGTGACATCGACGTCGCCCGCCTCGTGCGACGCGATGACGGCACCGTCGAGCTCACGTTCCTCGCGGACTACCGCGTGTCGTACCCGCGGCCGGTGCTCGGCCTCCACTACCTCGACAAACTGACGCGTCCCCTCCCCTTCACGTCCGGCCTCCCGTCGTTCTTCACCAATCTCTTGCCCGAAGCCGACGGTCCGCTCCGACGCCTCATCGTCCACGCCGCCGGGATCCGCGAACATCAGGAGCTCCGCCTCCTCGCCCATCTCGGCGAAGATCTGCCCGGCGCCGTCATTGTCCGCCCGCTCGACAGCTTCGAGGATCACGAGGCACCGAGCCCCGAGCTCGGCACCACGCCGCCACCGGCCACTGGCAACAAGCTGCGGTTCTCGCTCGCCGGCGTCCAGCTCAAGTATTCGATGGTCCGCCACGGCAAGGGGCTCACCTTGCCGGCCAGCGGCCGAGGCGGCGACTGGATCGTCAAGCTGCCCGACGCCGAGTACGAGCGCGTGCCCGAGAACGAGTACGCGGTCATGAGCTGGGCGCGCGAGAGCGGCATCGAAGTCCCCGAGTTCGACCTCGTCCCTCACGCCGACCTCGTCGGCCTGCCGGACCGCCGCATCGTCCGGGACGAGCTCTGCTTCGCCATCCGCCGCTTCGACCGTCTCCCCGGCGACCGCGTCCACATCGAAGATTTCGCCCAGGTCAACGGCGTCCATCCTTTCCGCAAGTACGACGACGAGCGTCCCGTCGCGGCGCGCCTCAACTTCGAGACGCTGGCCAACCAGATCCTCACCTTTTGCGGTGAAGCCGACCTGCGCCAATTCATCCTTCGCCTCGTCTTCACCGTCCTGTCCGGCAACGCCGACGCCCACCTCAAGAACTGGTCGCTCATCTATCCTGATGGCCGCACCCCACGTCTGAGCCCCGCCTACGACCAGGTGGCGACCATCGCCTACATCCCCTCGGATGAACTCGCCCTACCGTTCGCAAACTCTCTATCCTTCGAGACGGCCACTGTCGACGCCTTCCGCCGCCTCGCCCGCAAGCTCCGCCGCGACCCCGACGAGATGGAGCGATGGGTCACCGAGGACGTGGAGCGCATCATGGACGCCTGGACCACCCACGCTGCCGGCCTCCCGCTCCCCCTGGAAGCCCGCTTCGCCCTCGACCAGCACCACAAGCGTCTGCGCGCCACAGGAACCTTGCTCAAGTAAGTTGCCCCGAGGGACATGCCCGCTCGGACATGCCCCTCGCGCCAGCCCTCACAGCACGAACGGGATCACCGCTTTGCGGCTCGCCGGGTACTCGGGGAACTTCTGCTTGTACCACTTGTGGTGCGCCACCGCCCGCGGCACCAGGTTGGCCGCCGTGAACACCGCGAACGACAGCCCGGCGACCGACCAGGTGGCGATCGCCCAGCCCGTCCACTCGAGCAGCTCGCCGAAGTAGTTCGGGCACGAGATCAGCTCGTAGAGCCCGCCGCGGGGAATTTTGTAGCCCTTCTCGCCCGGCTTGCGCAGGCTGGCCAGGACCGCGTCGGCGCGGCGGTTGATGCGGTAGCCGAGCACGAACAGCCCGACCCCGATCCACAGCCGCGGGTCCAGCAGCCACGACAGCTCGTAGCGGCCGAACTCGCCGATCCAGCGCGCGTTCACGTAGGCGTTGACGAGGTTGAACACGAACCCCATCGCCACCACCGTGACCGGCGTGTGGCCGCCCGGGCGGATCTTCAGCGGGAAGATGAACGCCCGCTGGATGTAGTGCGACTGCCACAGCACCAGCAGCAGCAGCGGCACCAGGCTCCACGCACCGGCGAAGAACACCGCCAGAAACCACAGCACCGACGGCGACTCCATCACCATCCACGCCAGCCGCGTGTCCATCTGCGGCCCCCACCCCTCGCGCGCGTGGCGACCGTACGGCGCGACGATGAACAGCAGCGCCGGCACCGTCAGCGCGGCGACGAGGAACACTCCCTGGACCAGCAGCGTGTGAAACTCGAGCTCCGACATCCCCGCGAGTAGACCACACCGCCCCGGCCCCCGTCGCCCCCGCCGCGTGCGCTATTCGACGCCCGCCGGCCCCCGTCCGCGATCACCCGCTCACGCCGGGGAATCCCCCGCGCCTGTCCTTCACAACATGCTCCGAAGGCCAGCCTATGTCAGCGTCACGGCCAGCGCGGCGGCTGGCGAGCGGACCCTGGGCGCCCGGCCTCCCATGCTCCGAGGGGGAGTCTCGATCCTCGCCACGACGGACGCGACCGGCTCACGGGCGCACGCTCTCGAACTCCCCAACCTGGTCTCTGCCGCTCGGCTCACCCGGCGCTGCGGTCACTGCAGCGCCCGCCGCAGCGCCCCGGCGATCTCGCTCAACGCCGGCCGCGCGTTCGAGAGCCCGCCCGACGCGCTGACGTGCCCGTGGAACATCCCGCGGTGGCACGCGAACGCGACGGGCACCCCGGCCGCCTCGAGCTTGCCCGCGAACGCCTCGCCCTCGTCGCGCAGCGGATCGAACCCGGCGGTGAACACCGCGGCCGGCGGCGCCCCGGCCACGTCCGCGAACCATGGCGACGCCCGCGGGTCGCGCCCGTCCTCGGCGCCGCGCAGGTAGTGGCCCATGAACCACTCCATCGTCTCCTTCTCGAGGAAGAACCCCTTGCCGAGGCTCTCGATCGACGGGAACGACATCGTCAGGTCGACCGCCGGATAGATGAGCAGCTGAAACACCGGCCGCACCGCGTCGCCGCGGGTCTCGAGCCCGACCACCGCCGACAGGTTGCCGCCCGCGCTGTCGCCCGCCACCGCGATCCGCTTCGGATCGATCCCGAGCGCGCCGGCGCTGGCGACCACATGACGGAACGCCGCCACCGCGTCGTCGGCCGCCGCCGGGAACCGATGCTCGGGCGCCAGGCGGTAGTCGACGGCGATGACGACGCAGCGGGCCTCGTCGGCGAGGATCCGGCACACGGGATCATGCGAGTCGAGGCCGCCGACGACGAACCCGCCGCCGTGAAAATACACCGTCGCCGGCGCCAGCGCGGCCAGCCCCCGCGGCCGGTAGATCCGCACCGCGAGCTCACCACCTGGCCCCTGGAACCTGTCCTCAGAGACAGTCTCCAGGGTCGGCGCCAGCGGGGCCAGCATCGCCGTGTTGATGTCCATCTCCCGCCGGGCCCGCGCGACCGAGAGCTCGTGGAAATGCGGCCGCCGCATCCGCCGCTGCATCGCCAGCATGTGCTGCACCTGCGGGTCGAGCGTGTGCCCGTCGCGCTCGACCGGCCCGCCGCCCGCCAGCCTCCGCTGCAACGAGTCCGGCAGCGACAGCAGCAGCCGCGCAGCGAACGCCTGGAACCTGTGAGACACGGACAGCGGCTTCCCCATCGCCGCGACGATACCCGATCGCCCGCCCCCGCGCATCACCGCCGCCATGTCCCGTTCGACATGTCCTTCAGGACACCCGACCCCGCGGCGTCGCGTCCCCGGGCGGTTACGGCGAACCAGCGTTCTCGGGCGCGCTGGCCAGCAGCTCCTCGAGCACCTGCATGGCCCCGCCGATCCGCAGCAGCGTGTCGCGCACCTCCATCTGCTTGCCCTCGAGCTCGCGCAGCAGCTTCTGCCCGCCGTCGAATTCGCGCCGGAGTTCGGCGAGCCGCGCCTCGATCATGCTCCGCTCCATCCCCACCCTATAACACGCGGACCACGACGCCGACGCCGGTTTCATCCGCGACGCACGCGGCCGGCTCGCGCGGCCCAGCGCCGCCGCCTCCGCGGCCGCGCCACCCCCTCGCAACACGGGAACGCGCTCGGGTCCGCCCCGTCGCCACCGCACCCCGGCAGCTCCGGCTCAGCTGCGCACCTGGCGAGAGCAGGCACCGCCGCGATCACGGAGTGCATGTCCCCGAGAACATGCCTCTTAGAGCATGCCCCAAACGACATGTCCTGAAGTTTCTCCTAAAAAACTCACCCCGCGCGCCGCGTCCGTCGCCGCCCGCGGCGCTCCTGTCGGCGCGGCGCCAGCAGCCAGCGGTCCTCCGCCACCTCGTCGAAGCCCATCGCCGCCACGATCGCGGGCAGCTCCTCGGCCGCGCAGCCGATCCACCCCGCCAGCTCCTCCGGCAGCGCCGCCGGCCCCGCGCGCGTCGCTGCCAGCACCTTATTGAACACACGCTCTGCGACGTCGGCCCGGATCGCCCGCGGCCCGAACGGCGGGAACCCGAGCGCGTGCCAGGCTGCCACGTCCCCCTCGTCGTCCAGCGCCACCGAGCGCGCCTCGTCCGGCGGCGTCACCCATGAGCCCGAGCGCGCCGCCCACAGCGCCGCGCGCCGCTCGATCGCCCACGTCGTCAGCAGCTCCGGCGAGAACACCACCAGCTCCCCGAGCTTCAGCCCCAGCCGCCCCAGCAGCCGCCGGTCTTCGCCCGTCAGGGCGCGCACCTGCGGCTCGGCGCGGGCCCGCAGCACCGACCCCAGCCCCTGCTCGAGCTGGTACAGCAGCCCGCGCGCGGCCGGGCTCGGCGTCGGCCCCTCCGGCAGCGCCCGCAGCGACGCCAGCAGCTCCGCCACCATGTCGCGGGTCCACGCCACCATGCGGCGGCGGACCTGCGCGATCGAACCTGCCCCCATGGACATGTCCGCGAGGACCTGTACTTCGGGGCGCAGCAGATCGGGCCCGCGGGTCATCTGCGCCGCCGGCCGGCCCGCCAGCGCGATCCGCCCGCGCGCATCGACGGCGAAGGCCCCGTGCGGTGCCGCCACGATCGCCTCCGCCGGGCTCGGCGCCGGTGCCTCGCCGACCTCCGGCAGCTGCAGCGCCCGCAGGCGCCCGAACGGGCTGTCCTTCGGGCCAGGTTTGTTGCGGGCCCGCGCCGTCGCCCGCGGGTCGACGAACGCCTGCGTCAGCCGGTCGTGCAGCGCGTCGCTCAACCGGTCCTCGATCGCCCGCGTCCACTCCTGCCAGCGCGCCGGCGCCTCGATCCACCCCGGTCGATGGCTGATGTACGTCCACGTCCGCACCGCCGCGATCCGGCTCATCAGCGCCTCGATGTCGCCCTCGGTGTCGTCGAGCCGCCGCACCCGCCGCTCGATCCACCCGGGGTCGAGCTTGCCGTGCCTGGCGAGCTGCAGGTACACCGCCGCGAGCAGCCGGGCGTGCGAGCCCTCGAGCAGCTTGCGAAAGTCGGGGATCCGGCACACCTCCCACAGCAGCTCGACGGCGCCGGGCAGCTGCGCGAGGGCCCGCACTTCGGTCATGCCCGCCAGCTCGACCAGCACGTCTTCGTCGTCGCTGCGCTCGAGCAGCTGCAGCCCTGGCCGCTGCGGCCGCTGCCGCAGCGAGCGCGCCAGCGCCTCGATGCTGGTGAAGTCGAGCTCGGGGTTGCGCCACACCAGCCGCTCCACCGGCGGGAATTGATGGCGCTCGATCGCCATCACCAGGCCCTGCGGCAACGGCCCCAGCGCCGCCAGCGGCCCGAACGTCCCGTCCTTGGTGTAGCGGCCGGCCCGCCCGGCGATCTGCGCCAGCTCGGCGGCCTCGAGCGGCCGGTTCGTGCGCCCGTCGAACTTGCCCAGCGCCGCGAACGCGACGTGGTCGACGTCCATGTTGAGCCCCATCCCGATCGCGTCGGTCGCCACGATGTAGTCGACCTCGCCGGCCTGGTACATCGCCACCTGGGCGTTGCGCGTCCGCGGCGACAACGCCCCCAGCACCACCGCCGCCCCGCCGCGACGCCGCCGCAGCTGCTCCGCCAGCGCGTACACCTGGTCGGCCGAGAACGCCACCACCGCCGAGCGCGGCGGCAGCTGCGTCAGCTCGAGCGGCGCCACCCCGCGCAGGCGAGAGAACCGCGGGTGTCGCTCGATCCGCGCCGTCGGCACCAGCGTCTCCACCGCCGCCGTCATCGTGTCCGACCCGAGGAACATGGTCTCGGAGACACCTCGCGCTCGCATCAACCTGTCCGTAAAGACATGTCCGCGCTCGCGGTGGCCCGCCAGCTGGATCTCGTCGACCGCCAGGAACTCGACGTCCTTGTTCTCCGGCATCGACTCGACCGTGCACACCCAGTAGCGCGGCCGCGCCGGTACTCGCTTCTCCTCGCCCGTCACCAGGGCCACCGCCGCCTCGCCGACCTCCGCCGTCACGCGGTCGTAGACCTCGCGCGCCAGCAGCCGCAGCGGCAGCCCGATCACCCCGGTGCGGTGGGCCAGCAGCTGGGTCACCGCGCGGTGCGTCTTGCCGGTGTTGGTCGGCCCGAGCAGCGCCGTGATCGTCGACATCGCGTGGTCTCTCCGGAGCGTCCGCTCCGCGTGGGTGAGGTCAGCGGCTGGCGCGGAAGGCCCGCAGCTGGACCCCGAAGGAGCTATGCACTTGCGTCCCGGGCACCCACAGCGCCAGCATCGCGGGGGAAATCACCCTCGCACGATACGCCGCGCCCGCCGCCCCGGCAACCCGGGCACAGCGCCCGCGCGGCCCGGCCGGCGATCGCCGCCGCGGCGCCCGCGGACGTCGTGCGCGGCGGGATCTCCGCAACTCGCCGGCCGCGTCCGGCCGGAGCCCCCCGACTCCGGGCATGTCGCTTCGAACATGCCCCCGAGGACATGCCCGAAGCGACATGCCCCTGCGGACATGCCCCGCGAGACAGCCTCGCGCCTCAGAACTTCCCGGACACGAACGCCATCGGCCGCATCACCTTCCCGGCGCCGCGCATCGCCGAGGTGAAGAACGACAGCACCGCCGTCTGCACCCCGACCCGCACCTCGGTCCCGCGCACCCGGTACTGCAGCTTCGGCTGGACCAGCCCGACCCCCGCGCCCATCGCCGGCGCCGACAGCAGCGCCGCCGAAAAGCTGTCGAGGCGCCGGTGCTTCGGCGTCAGCTCGAGCGCCCACATCGGCTGCAGCTGGTACTCGAAGCCGCGAAACGGCCGCGACAGATCGATCATCGGCGACCAGGTCAGGAAGTGCTCCTGCTTGAGCACGAACACCCCTGCGAGATCCCACTCGCGCGGCGGCGCGGTCATCGGCGGCGAGAGCACCGCCGGCGCCTGCATGAGCCATCCTGCCAGCGACGCGATCGTGATCACGCTCCCACCATACGCCGCGCCCTGCGCCCCGACAACTCGCGCCGCTCGCTCGCTCGCCGACCGGGTCCAGGGGTCGGGGAGACACTGTTCGCGGCGGGATCTCCGCGCTCGTGCTATCGTCCGCGCGTGACCGTCAACCCGCTCCTGCGCGTGCAGTTCCGCGTCCCCTTCGACCAGATCCGGCCCGAGCACGTCGAGCCCGCGATCGCCGAGCTCCTCACCGACGCCCGCGCCGAACTCCAGGCCATCGCCGCCGCCCCCGGGCCGCGCACCTTCGACAACACGCTCGGCGCGCTCGAGACCGCGACCGAGCGGCTCGAGTTCGCGATGACGCTGGTCGGCCACCTCGAGAGCGTCGCCACCACGCCCGAGCTGCGCGCCGCCCACAACGCGGTCCAGGGCCCGATCGCCGAGTTCTTCGCCCAGATCCCGCTCGACGCCGGGCTGTGGCAGGCGCTGCAGGAGTTCAGCCGCACGCCCGAGGCCGCCGCGCTGACCGGCGCGCGCAAGCGGCTGCTGGAGCGCACCCTCGACGATTTCCGCCGCCAGGGCGCCGAGCTCGACCCCGCCGGCAAGGCCCGCCTCGCCGAGCTCAGCGCCGAGCTGGCCCAGATCACCACGCAATACTCCGAGCACGTGCTCGACGGCACCAACGCCTACGAGCTGTGGATCACCGACCCGGCTGACCTCGCAGGCCTGCCGCAGTCGGCGATCGACGCCGCGCGGGCCGGCGCCGAGGCCAAGGGCCGCCCGAGCGCGTGGCGGTTCACCCTGCAGCAGCCGAGCTTCGCCCCGTTCGTGACCTACGCCGACAGCCCCAAGCTGCGCGAGGAGATCTGGCGCGCCGCCAACATCTGCGCCAGCGACGGCCCGCACGACAACCGCGAGCTGCTGCGCCGGATCTTGCTGCTGCGCCGCGAGCAGGCCGCGCTGCTCGGGTTCCGCGACTTCGCCGACTTCGTGCTCAAGCCGCGCATGGCCAAAGACGGCGCCAGCGCCCGCGCCTTCGTCGACCGCCTGGCCGCCCGCACCGAGGCCGCCTTCGCCGCCGAAGCGCGTGACCTCCACGCCTTCCGCCAGCAGCTCGAAGGGCCGGCCGCCCCCGCGCCTGCGGCCTGGGACCTCGCCTATTACGCCGAGAAGCAGCGGCGCGCCCTCTACGACTTCGACGACGAGGCGCTGCGCCCCTACTTCCCGGTCGAGTCGGTGCTGAAGGGCCTGTTCGAGCTCGTCGGCGACCTCTACGGCGTGCGCGTCGAGCCGGTCGACGACTTCGCCACCTGGCACCCCGACGTGCGCACCTACGCCGTGCGCGACGGCGACGCCCTGCTCGGGGTGTTCTACGCCGACCTGTTCCCGCGCGAGCAGAAGCGCAGCGGCGCGTGGATGAACGCGCTGGTGACCGGCCGCCCTGACGGCCGCGGCGGCTTCGGCCCGCACCTCGGCCTCATCTGCGGCAACCTCACCCCGCCGATCGGCGACCGCCCGGCGCTGCTCACCCACGACGAGGTCGAGACGATCTTCCACGAGTTCGGCCACCTGCTGCACCACCTGCTCACGCGCGTCGAGCTGCGCAGCCAGGCCGGCACCAACGTCGCCTGGGACTTCGTCGAGCTGCCGTCGCAGATCATGGAGAACTGGTGCTGGGAGCGAGCCGCGCTCGACCGCTTCGCCCGCCACGTCGACACCGGCGCGCCAGTGCCCGACGAGCTGGTGAGCCGCATGCTGAGCGCCCGCAACTTCCGCGCCGCCTCGGCGATGATGCGCCAGCTCAGCTTCGCCACCGTCGACCTCGAGCTGCACCGCGGCTCGCTGCCGGCCACGCCGGCGGAGATCCTCGCGCGCGCCCGCGAGATCATGAATCGCTTCAGCTCCGCCCCGCTGCCCGGCGACTACGCGATGGTGTGCCGCTTCGGCCACCTGTTCTCGAGCCCGGTCGCCTACGCCGCCGGCTACTACTCGTACAAGTGGGCCGAGGTGCTCGACGCCGACGCCTTCACCCGCTTCCAGGGCCAGGGCCTGTTCGACCGCGAAGTCGGCCTCGCCTTCCGCCGCGCGATCCTCGAGCGCGGCGACAGCGACGACCCGGCCGCCCTGTTCCGCGCCTTCATGGGCCGCGACCCCGACCCCGAGGCCCTGCTGCGCCGCGCCGGCCTGGCCGCCGCCTGACCTTTCGGACCTGCCCCATGCGACCTGTCCTCCAAAACATGTCCATTGGCGCAGGTCCGAGCGCTGCCTCGCCTGTCCCGACGCCCACGCCGCCCGGGACCTATCCCGCCAACCTGTCCCTCGGGACATCTCGCTCCCCCTCTATCCACACCCCCCTCGCCGCCTGACCGCGGAGACCCTATGCGACCCGTACTCATCGGACTGTCCTGCGGGACATCCTATCCCGACCCCGGCCGCGCGCTGTTCCTCGGCAAGTCGCTCGACTACGGCGAGCAGCGGCTGTCGGCCGCGCTGGCCCGCGCCGGCGCCTTGCCGTTCCTCCTGCCTGTCCTTCCGGACACCTCGATGCTGGTCGCGCTGGTCGAGCGGGTCGACGCGCTGGTCCTGAGCGGCGGCAGCGACGTCGCCCCCGGCGTCTACGGCGAGGCCCCGCTGCGCCCCGAGTGGGCCGGCGACCCGGCCCGCGACGCCTACGAGCAGGCGCTGCTCGGCGCCGCGCTGGCCCAGGGCAAGCCGGTGCTCGGGGTCTGCCGCGGCATCCAGCTGCTCAACGCCGCCCTCGGCGGCAGCCTCTACCAGGACATCGGCTTCCAGGTCCCGGGCGCGCTGGTCCACCGCGACCCCGCCCGCTACGACGACAACGAGCACCCGGTGCGACTGCTCGCGGAGTCATGGCTGGCCGCGCTCTACGGCGCGCCCGAGCTGCTCGTCAACTCCGTCCACCACCAGGCCATCAAGGCCCTCGCGCCCGGCCTGCGCGCCTGCGCGTGGGCGCCCGACGGCATCATCGAGGCCGCCGCCGACGAGCGCCGTGACATCTACGGCGTGCAGTGGCACCCCGAGTGGCTCGACCGCGAGAGCCCGCACTTCGCCCGCCGCTGCGCCGGCGACCCGATCTTCAGCGCCTTTGTCGCCCGCGTCCGCGTCCGCGCCGGCGTCGCGTGAGCGCGGCTCTCACGACCGCGCGCCCTCGCATCACCAGCGCCGCAGCCGCTCGTGACGCGCAGTCGCGACGCCGCGCCGGCGCGGCGTGCATCGGCGCTCACTCGCGCCTTGCGGGCCTGTCACGACGATCTCGCCGCGATGTCCGATCGGCGTCGCCTGGATCTCCCGATCGGTTTCCGATAGCCTGCGCGATCATGCTCGCTCGCCCTGCGGCCCTGCTCTCGACCTTCGTCCTCCTCCTCGGCTGCGGCGGCGACGATCGCCCTGGCGGCGACACCGAGACCACCGGCCTCACCTCGGGCGACCCGGGCAGCGACGCCGCGACCGCCGCACCGACCACCACCGACGCGACCTCCGGGACAGGAACTTCAGGACAGGACCCTACGGGCATGTCCTCCGAGACAGACGACGTCACCACCGCCGATCCGCCGGTGACCACCACTGAAGATCCGCCCGACACCACCGGCGGCCCGGGCCCCGCCCCTGGCGCCCTGTGCGAGCCGGTCCCGAAGTGTGACGCCGCCCCGCCGACCATCCCTGGCCAGGGCGAGCCGGAGGGTGAGTACTCGCGCGGGCGCGACATGTTCTACGTCGAGGGCGAGGAGCAGTGGGTGATCGCCAAGTTCACCAAGTGGGGCTTCCCCGCCGACAAGGACATCGAGGGCAGCGCCGTCCACCTGTTCCTCGACCGCGGCTGCGCCGGCGAGTGGGAGGACCTCGGCGTCGCCATCACCACCGTCGAGGGCGAGCACGCGCCGGTCCAGGGCGTCGACGACTCCGGCGGCCGCGTCTATTACAAGATCTCCCAGTCCGACCAGCTTGAGCCGGGCCGTCACCGCGTGCACGGCGTCGTCGAGGAGTTCTGGGACACCGTCGACATCACCATCGACGTCGTCCCGGCCGGCGCCCCGATCTTCGTCAGCGACGTCGACGGCACCCTCACCACCAGCGAGAGCGAGGAGGCCTGGGACTTCTTGCTCGGCGACATCCCCGAGGCCAACCCGTTCGCCGCCGAGGCGCTGAGCCTGCTCGCGTCGAAGGGTTATCGCCCCATGTACTTGACCGCCCGGCCCGAGTGGCTCGACCGGCGCACGCGCGAGTTCGTGGCCCTGCGCGGCTTCCCCGCCGGGATCATTCACACCACGCTCACGTACACCGGCGGCATGGGCGACACCGCCGCCGCCTACAAGACCGGAGAATTTCAGCTACTCAAAGACAAGGGCCTCGTCCCGACCTGGCTGTTCGGCAACAAGGACAGCGACGCCGAGGCCTTCGAGTCGACCATGATCCCGACCGACCAGCGCGTGCTGTTCCAGTTCACCGACGCCGTCCACGGCGCCCGGCGGATCGAGAGCTACCAGGAGCTCCTCGCCGAATTCGAAGCCCTGCCCGACCTGTGCGGCCGATGAAGACCGGCACCTTGCTCGCCCTCGGGGCCGTCACCCTCGGCCTGTTCGGCTACACCCTGTGCCAGCTCGGCGGCCGCCCGCCCGAGCGGCCCGCCGAGGTCGCCCGCGCCGCCGCCGCCAAGAAGACCCGGGAGGCCGTCCAGTTCCGCGACCTCCGCGACGAGCAGGACGCCCGCGCCGCGCTCGCCGTGTCGCTGCGCAGCCGGCTCGAGCGCGCCCTCGAGGCCCCCGAGGAGCTGCCGCCGCTGCCGACCCCCAACGACCGACTCGAGGCCGAGACCGCCTTCGAGGTCGTCATGGGTCAGATCGAGGGCCTCGCCGACAAGGGCGGCCCCCACCCCAAGGGCAAGCGCAAGCGGCTCTACCGGGCCGCCAACGACGCCTTCGCCGCCCTCTCCAATCACCTCGACGGCCACGACCCGCGCGACCGCCTCGCCCTCGAGGACGCCCACGTCCGCCTCAAGGTCATGCTGCGCGAGATCGACGCCGGCCCGCCGGGCTCCTGACCCGAAGCGCATGTCCCCGGCGCCATGTTCTCCAGGACATGTTTTTAAGAACATGCCCCCGGAGACATGTTCATCCACGGTTCCGCAATTATCGAGACCGCCGGGCCTCGCGGCCGCGGCGGTCTCGCGCGGGCCCTCGCCCGCCTAGCGGTCGAGGAACAGCCCCGCCTGGATCTTCGTCTTCTTCTTCATCGCCGCGGCACCTCCCGGCTTCACGCTACCACGGCCCTCCAGCCGGCCTCGCGCCGCGGTTTCGCGCCCCGCTCACCGGCCCCGCGCGTGCTATCGTGAGCGCCTCGTGCAGCTCCGCGCCCGCGTCGCGCTCCTCTTCGCTGCCGTCCTCGCCTGTCACGACGACGCGGCCGAGGCCGACCCGCACGCCGTCGACTACGGCGACGCCTGCCGCGAGTCCGACTGCGCCCCCGAGATCCCGATGACCGGCCAGGTCTCGCCCGCCTTCGTCGAGCTCGACATCGCCATGCGCCAGTTCGTCAAGGCCCGCTGCGTCGGCGCCGGCGTGCTCAGCGTGTCGCTCCGCGGCCGTCGCGTCTACAAGCGCGGCTTCGGGCGCATGGCGGGCCCGGCCGCCGCCGACATGCCCGGGTGCAACGACGGCCCCATGGCCGACGTCGATCGCTTCCAGCCCGAGGCCACGTTCGTCCAGCCCGACACCCCGCTGCGCCTCGGCAGCGTCTCCAAGTTCCTGACCGCCGCCATGGCCCGCCGGCTGATCGGCGCCCGCATCGAGCAACATGGCCTTCAGGACATGTACCCGACGCCGTCCCACGCGCGCATCGCCGACCCCGCCCTCGGTCTGCTCCCGCCCGACCTGCTCGCCGCCTTCGCCGGCGCCCGCTGCGGCCCCGTCACCGTCGACGACGTCGCCGCCGGCTGCACCCGCAGCTGCGGCGACGCCGGCCCCGACGTGCGCTGGCGCGACGTCACCGTCGGCGACCTGCTCGCCCACACCAGCGGCCTGCCCGGCAAGGCCGCCAACTGGGGCGCCCACGTCGTCCCCAACTTCGGCGCCCTGCGCGGCTTCACCGGCGAGGCCGACTGGGCCGCCGAGGACGCCGCCCTGCGCGCTCGCTACCCCGAGTTCGCCGGCGACATCGAAGCCACGCGGACCTGGCTGCAGCAGACCCTCCCGGCCCGCCACGTCTATTTCGTCAGCCGCTACGATCGCCGCGACACCGACCCGCAGCGCGAGTGGCTCGGCGTCTTCCTCACCCGCTGCCTCGTGCGCGACCCCGCGGGCGCCAGCGACGACGGCGCGTTCAAGGGCCCCTACTCCAACACCAACTACGCCGTCCTCGACAGCGTCGTCGCCCATCTGTCCGCCAGCGGCCGCTACGCCGCCGAGGCCGGCCACCCCGAGCAGCACGCCGACTCGGCCCTGCGCGAGTTCCTCGCCGACCTCGAGCTGGGGGGCGGCGTCGCCAGCGTCGAGGCCATCTTCCGCACCCCCGCGGCCCAGGGCTCACCTGCCCTTTCGGACATCCCCGAGCTGCGCGCCTGGGACGGCCGCACCTACCGCCCGCTCGACTGGGAGGACAAGCGGCCCTACTGCGTGTGGCAGGGCGATCGCTGCGACTTCTCGCCCTGGCTCGCGCGCAAGTCGACCCGCCCGCGCTGGGACTTCGCCGGCCTGCCCGCGCCCCTGGGCGTCCCGCTCGCCGGCCAGGCGCTCACCGCCGGCACCGGCGCGCTGTCGGCCGAGGCGCCCGCGCTGCTGCGGATCGTCCACCGCTACGCCCTCGGCGACGACGACATCCTGCAAGGTCGTCCGCGCGAGAGCTGCGGCGAGGCCTGCAATTTCGTCATGGACAAGGCCGGCTCGCTCGGCGGCGGTCGGGCCTACGCCATCAGCCTGCCCGGCGGGACCCGGGAAGTCACCCTGCCCGGCCTCGCGCCCGACGGCCGCCTCTCCGACCTCGGCCCGCGCCTGCGCCTCGCCATCACCGAGCCCGCCGACGTCGACGTCGTCGTCATGGTCGGCCAGAGTGACGACGGCCGTGACGCCGGCAGCGTGGTCTACAGCGACCTCGACGAGATGATCCGCTTCGGCCTCTCGCGCGTCGACTGGGCCGCCGTCGAGGCCGAGCTGGCGGCTCAGGCCATCCGCGTGGTCGGCCTCGCGATCGACGATCGCGGCGACGCCAACTACTGGTGCGCCGACGATCGGCTCACCGTGCGCCGCGGCGACCCGGCCGGCGTGTCGAACGGCGAGCTGCTCAGCCGCGACCCTTACCGCCTGCCCGCCACCCGGATCGGCGTCGACGTCGTCGCCGTCGCCCGCGCCCTCGATCGCCCCGGCGACCAGGTCGTCGCCTGGTATGACGACGGCCACGTCGGTCGCGGCGATCCCCACGACCTCCGCGGCGCCGCGCGGCCCGAGCCCTACCGCCCCGCCCCCGGCCGGACCTATCGCGACCTCGCCGCCGTCGTCGTCACCCCGGCCGGCGAGGCGATCGCCCTCTATCACGACGGCGCCGCCAGCTTCGGCACCCTCACCGACCTCGCCGCCCACGGTCTCGGGCGCTTCGAGGGCCGCGACCCCGTCAGCGTCGACGCGCTCGCCCTCGCCCCTGACGGCCGCCTGTTCGTCCTGCACCGCGACGGCAGCGTCGACATCACCGACCTCGCCGCCTTCGCGCGCGACGAGTGAGCCGCGACCGCGATCACAGGCGACGGCTCAGTGGCGACCTCCTGTCGGCCCGCGCACGCCCGCGCGCCGCTCCGCCTCGCATCACCCGGCCCACGCCTTCGACTCCGTCCCTTACGAGCCCGCGTTCGCTGTTTCCGGCCGCGCCCGCGGCAAAATCACCGCCCTCGCAATTTTTCCTCCCGCCGCGGCGACTCCACGCCAGGACGGTGACGCTCATCATGCCCAGCCCTGCGAACAGTCCTTCGACCGCCTCACCCCATGACATGGTTGCCGTGGCGACCCTCGCACCTGGCGGCGCCGCGACCCCTCGACCTGTCCCGGGGGGCGCCCTATGCTCGGAGAGCCGGCCCGCCGCCGGGTGTTTGCATAGGGATGACGCCACCATGACTCGCCGCACGCTCGCCGCCGTGTTCTCCTCCCGTCCCGAGCTGCGCCCTGCTCGCGCCCTGCTCTCCCCGACCTGGCTGGGCGCCCTCGCCGTCCTCGGCGTCAACGACCACCTGCTCAAGGGCGCCGGCATCCTGCCCGGCGGTCTCACCGGCAAGCTCAGCGACTTCGCCGGCATGATCGTCGCCCCCGCCCTGCTCGCCGCCCTGCTCGGCGTCCGCAGCCGCCGCGGCCTGCTCCACTGTCACATCGCCGTCGGCCTGGTGTTCGCCCTCATCAACCTCTCGCCCGCCTGCGCCGACGCGTGGAGCTGGCTGATGGGCCTCGTCGGCTTCCCCTGGACCATCACCGTCGACCCGACCGACCTGGTCGCCCTCCCGGCCCTCGCGCTCGGCTGGCGCGTCCTCGTCCCGGCCATGCGGCCCGCCGCTCGACCTGTCTCTTCGGTCAGCCTCTCTCGCTGGCCCTCGCGCCCCGAGTTCGGCGCCGCCGCGCTCGGCTCGCTGCTGTGCGTCGCCACCAGCGACACCGGCGACGACGAAGGCGGCTGGGACACCGAGGGCGACCTGCTCTACCAGGACTTCCAGGGCGACGTGTACCTGCACAACAGTGACATCGACCGCGAGCTCGTCGTCCGCGTCCGCGACCTCCGCGAGGGCGTCGAGATCGACTGCTTCAACGCCCAGGGCAAGCCCGGCGTGCTGTTCTCCGACGCCCTCTTCGGCGAGGGCCAGACCTGGTCGATCCCCCCCGGCGCCAACGTCCCCGTCCGCGGCGACCTCGACCGCGTCTCCCGCGACTGCTACGCCGTCCTCGTCACCAGCAACACCATCGAGCCGACCGTCCTGTTCTGGAACAGCGGTGACATCGGGCTCGACTGGATCCCCGGCCAGCACGCCGACAGCGGCGAGTACCTCGCCGGCGCCGTCATCCTCACCGCCGACGAGGACGGCCGGGCCACGATCACCGACTCGCGGCAGCCGATCGTCTTCCCCCAGCGCGACCCCGCCGACGACGCCTACATCCCCGGCGACGACGCCGGCCGCGTCGCGTGGAGCAAGCCTCCGATCGGCGTCCACCGGATCGCCGACCTCGCGCTCGGCAGCGACGGCTGCGCCGCCTTCGACCTCGACGCTGGCCTGCCCCGCTTCTACTTCTGCAGCCCGCTGACCGAGCTCCCGTTCGCGGCCGGCCAGTACCTCTCGGTCGTCGACCAGGGCGACCGCCTCCTGCTCGAGCGCGCCCCCGATCCCGGCGACCCGACCCCGTTCGGCGCGGTCGAGGTCGTCGCCTCGCGCGGCAACCACCTCGTGACCATCAGCGGCGCCACTCTGGCCGCCAAGCCGGAGTTCGACGTCGAGCTCGGCCCCGAGCTCACCTGCGGCACCGTCGCCCAGCCGCAGACCTTCAGCGCCTCGTTCGGCGGCCAGATCGTCCAGTTCCGCCCCGGCGAGACCGTCGAGCTCGACGACGGCGCCAGCCACCTCGTCCTCCACGGCGTCCACGCCGAGCGGCGCATCATCCTCGCCCCCGACTGCGCCGAGGGCCCCGACGCGCTCGGCGACGACCTCGAGCTCGTCTACGTGCGGACCGCCTCGCAACAGCAGCCCTGACCTTTTCTACCTGCCCTTAAGTACAGGAACAAAAAGCCATGCCACGCATCGACCTCCGCCTCGGCCTGTCTCTCCTGCTCCTCGCTCCCGCCTGCGGCGACGACGGCGGCGCCAAGGACGCCAGCGCCTCCGGCGGCGAGGACGGCGGCAGCCTCGGCGCCGGCCAGGGCGGCGCCCAGGACTTCGGCCAGTTCAAGCAGATCCTCGAGCAGGGCGGGATCCCCGGCCCCGAGACCCTCGACGACGTCGGCTTCTTCAACGAGCACAAGATCGACCTGCCCAAGCCGACCTGCACCGGCGACGTCTGTCTCCACGGCCTCTACGGCGAGATGGGCAACATGATCTCCGGCTCGAACTGCATCACCGTGCTGATCGGCCTCAACACCGCCATCGACGTCGCCAAGCTCGAGCGCCCGCCGCTCAACCTCGCCCTCGTCATCGACAGCAGCGGCTCCATGGAGGGCGAGCCGATGCAGTACGTCCGCGAGGGCCTGCTGCGCATGATCGACGCCCTCGACCCCAGCGACCGCATCACCCTCGTCGACTTCGACAGCGACGCCGAGGTCAAGGTCGAGTACATCACCGGCAGCGACCCCGCGCTGTACCAGGCCATCAACCAGCTCGAGGCCGACGGCGGCACCAACATCTACGACGGCCTGCGCACCGGCTTCGAGCTCATGGCCGCCCACGCCGATCCTGGCCGGCAGAACCGCGTCGTCTTCCTGTCCGACGGCATGGCCACCGAGGGCATCACCAACGACGCCAAGATCCTCGCCATGGCCCAGGGCTACAGCGAGCAGGGCTACGGCCTCACCACCATCGGCGTCGGCCGCGACTTCGACGTGTCGCTCATGCGCACCCTGTCCGAGCAGGGCAGCGGCGCCTTTTACTTCCTCGAGGACCCCGCCGCCGTGCAGGAGGTCTTCGTCGAGGAGGTCACCGCCTTCCTCGTCCCGCTCGCCGAAGACGTCACGATCACCGCCGACATCGTCGACAACTACATCCTCCGGGCCGTACGCGGCACCAAGCTGTCGACCCTCGAGGGCAACCACGGCACCATCGAGATCCCCAACCTCCAGCTCGCCCACCGCGAGACCGTCGACGACAACGACGACGGCCGGCGCGGCGGCGGCGGGGCGATCCTGCTCGAGCTGCTGCCGCGCAACAGCCAGCCGCGGGTCGCCGACGTCGGCGAGCTCAAGCTGCGTTACCGCGACCCGGTCAACAAGCAGTACATCGAGGAGGTCGCCGCCATCAAGACGACCGTCGACCCCGACAAGATCGACCTCGAGCAGGGCGTGTTCGACAACCCCAGCAGCGAGAAGGGGTTCGTCATGCTCAACATCTACGTCGGCTTCGACATGGCGGCCACCCGCGCCGCCCAGGGCGACCTCGCCGGCGCGCTCAACATCCTCGAGAACCTCGACGGCGCCGTCGACGGCTGGCTCGTCGACCATCCCGACTTCGACATCGAGGATGACCTCAAGTACATCCGCATGTTCGCCGACAACCTCGTCGCCGCCGGCGCCAACGCCGATCCCGACGTGCCGATGCCCGCGCCCGAGCCGTGGCCGCAGGACTGAAGCGACCTGTTCTCGCGGAGATGTGCGTTCGCCGCCGCGCGGGGCGAACGCGAGTCCGCGCGGGCGCCGTCGCGCGCGCTCCCGGGCGCCTGCGCCCGCGGTGGCACCCTGCCCGCGATCCGGCGACACTCTGACCCCGCGCCCATGGTCCCCGTCGATCGCCACCGCCTGACCAACCTCCCCTTCGGGCGCAAGCTGATGGCCTCGGCCGCCCTGCTCCTGGGCCTCGGCCTGTTCTTCGGCGGCTGGATCGTCAGCGTCCAGCTGACCCGGTGGCAGACCTCGACGGTCGCGCTGTTTCAGTGGGGCGAGCGGCTCGAGATCTTGCGCCTGCGCCACGCTCAGGTGTTCTGGGCCCTGTTCCTCGGCCACTTCGTCTCGCTGGCGCTGGTCACCGGCGTGTCCGCCTTCTTGCTGCGGCAGGTCGCCCTGGCCCGCGGCGCGCGCAAGGCGTTGATCGGCGGCCTCGTCATCCTCGGCGTGCTCGACATCGCCTGCTGGCTGCTGCTGCCGATGTGGGAGGGCGCCTCGGCGCTGCTCGGCGGCGCCATCATCCTCGAGTCGATCCTGCTGCTCTACGTCGCCCTGCACCCGCTGCGCGACATGTGGATCTACCGCCGCTGGACCGGCACCGGCGGCCCGCCGGTGCGCGTCGCTATCGTGGGCGGCGGCTTCGCCGGCCTCTACGCCGCGCTGCACCTCGACCGCCGGCTCGGCTACCACAAGGACCTGCAGGTCAGCGTCATCGATCGTCGCAACTACTTCCTGTTCCCGCCGCTCCTGCCGAGCGTCGCCGCCGGCTCGATCGAGACCCGCCAGGTCACCTACCCCTTCCGTCGGATCTTCGAGGCCGCCAACGTCACGTTCAAGAAGGAGAACGTCGACACCATCGACCTCGACACCAGGACCATCCGCGCCCGCGTCGACGTCGACGACAACCCGATCACCGGCGAGCCCGAGACCATCTGGTGCGAGACCCAGTACGACATCCTCGTCCTCTGCCCCGGCTCCGACACCAACACCTTCAACACGCCGGGGGTCAAGCAGTACGCCTTCTTCATGCGCGAGCTCGGCGACGCGATCGCCGTCCGCAACCACATCATCGACAACTTCGAGCGGGCCGCGCGTGAGACCGACGTCGAGCGGCGGCGCGAGCAGCTGACCTTCGTCGTCGTCGGCGCCGGGCCGACCGGCGTCGAGCTGGCGGCCGAGACCCGCGACCTCATCGACCACATCCTCATGAGCCGCTACCCCGAGATCGATCCGGGGGAGGTCGGCGTGGTGATGATCCAGTCCGGCGACCAGATCTTGCCCGGCTGGCACAAGACGGTGGTCGGCAGCGCCGAGGGTCGGCTGCGCAAGCTGCGGGTCGACCTCCGCCTGAGCCGCCGCGTCGTCAACGTCACCCCGTTCGCCGTCACCCTCGACGACGGCACCAAGATCGCCACCCGCACCTGTGTCTGGTGCGCCGGCGTCAAGCCGTCGCCGCTGCTGGCCGCCTGCAAGCTGCCGCTGCACCGCTCCGGCCGCGTCGAGATCGGCGACGACCTGCGGGTCAAGGGCCGCGACGACGTGTTCGTGCTCGGCGACGCCGCCTTCCTGCTCCACGAGGGTGTCCCGCTGCCGCCGCTCGGCCAGGTCGCGTTCCAGCAGGGCCAGCACGCCGCCACCAACATCGACCTGCTGATCCGCAAGCAGCCGACGAAGCCCTTCAAGTACTTCAACTTCGGCGCCCTCGTCTCGGTCGGCGACAAGTTCGCCGCCGTCGACCTGTTCGGCGTGCGGATCTCCGGCTTCATCGCCTGGTGGGTGTGGCGCACGCTCTACCTCGCCAAGTTGGTCGGCTTCGGCAACAAGGTCCGCGTCGTCCTCGACTGGACCCTCGACCTCATCGTCGAGCGATCGATCTCGCAGATCGCCGCCGACCGGCAGGACTTCTCGGGCAACAAGTTCGCCGACAACGTCCCGCTCGCCGCTCGCCCGCGCCCGCAGGACGGCGTGCCTGACGGATTGTCAGCGCCGCCGCCCCCGACCGTGCCAACCCAACAAGCCCCGGTGGCCCCGACCGCGCCGCCGGCCTGAATTGGCCGCCTCCTCGCGCGAACGGCCGCTGGCATCGTCCTTGCTCAGGGACGAGGTATGGTCCTCGCGCGCTCGCTCTTCGCCCTCACGCTCCTCTCCGGCTCGCTCGCCCACGCGGCCGCCCCCGCCTCCCCGGCCCCGGCTCTGACCCGGCCCGCCGAGGCCGTCGTGGCTGCGCGGATCCCCGTCACCTACCGCGACGTCTACGCGCTCGCAGGTGTCCTGAAGGACATCTTCGCCGTCCACCCCGAGCGCGGTGACGTGCGCGCCATCCTCTCCGACAGGAACGACTCGGTCCTCGTCGTGTTCGCCACCCCGACCGGTCACGCCGAGGTCCGCCGCGTCCTCGCCGGCCTGCTCCCCGGCCCGCCGTGAACCCACGCGCCGCGCGGCCGCTCGACCGGGCGCGCCTCGCGTCTGCGCGACCTCCTGCGCGCACCGCTCGCGCGACCGATCGCCGCGCGCTGCCGTTCGCCGCCCCATCGATCTCTCACCCGCTCCGAAACCGACCCGACCCAAAGGACATGTCCCCATGCGCAGCTTCCTCCGCACCCTCGCCTTCCCGATCGCTTGCGCCCTCACCGGCGCCGCCGCGGCCCTCTTCGTCGTCACCGTGAACCAGGCCCCCGCGCCCGCCTGCCCAGCGGCGCCCACGATCCATATCCGCCACGAGATGCAGGCGCTGGCCACGGCGCCCAGCCTCCACGAGCGACGAGCAGCCCGCGTCGCGCCCCCGCGCGTGGCTCCGGTCGCCTTTGTCCACCCCACCGTCGCCGCGCCCGCGCGCGTCGCCCCGGTCGCCTTTGTCCACCCGACCATCGCCGCGCCCGCGCCCTTCGACGACCCCAGGAGCCGCCTCGAGGTCCCGGCGGGCGCCGTGCGCTGCGTCGAGACCGGCCGCTGCGTCGTCGACCTCGGCTTCTACCAGACCCTCCGGCGCGACCCGTCGCTGCTGGCCCGCGAGGCGCACATCCTCCCCTCGCTGAAGGACGGCCACATGCGCGGCCTCAAGCTCTACGCGATCCGCTCCGGCAGCTTGCCGAGCCTGCTCGGGCTCAAGAACGGCGACCTCCTGACCCGCCTCAACGGCGTCCCGCTCGACCAGGAGGGCGGCGCCAGCATCGCCGGGGCAGTGGTGGGGCTCATCCGCGACCGCGAGCAGCCGATCATCCGCATGGACATCGAGCGCAAGGGCCAGCCGATCGCCGTCTCGATCGACGTCGCCTCGCTGAAGGAGGCGCTGCAACCCGCCTCCGCGGGCCACTGACCCGCGCTCGATAGGACATGCCCCTGAGAGCATGCTCCATGCGACATGTGCATGCGAGCATGTCCCTTGCGACATGTATCGATGTACGCCGCGAGGCGAAGGACGACCCGATCCAGGCGCGACGGATGAGCCGTCGCGCCCTCGCTTTCACGCCGCCGAGCCCCGGCGCCGGCGTGCGAGCAGCCCCAGCGCGGCCAGCCACCACGCACCGACCGGCGCCGACCCGCGGCAGCCGCAGCCCTCGTCCGTGCCCACGCCCGCGGTCCCGCTCATGCCTGCGCTCGCGTCGGGCGCGCCCGTGACCTCGTCCTCGCCCGTTGACGAATCCTCCCCCGTCTCCGCGCTGCCCGAGTCGCCCGCGCTCGAAGTCCCCGTCGAGCTCGGGTCCGCGGGCGGCGGCAACGGCAGCGGGTCGGATGGCAGCGGCGGCGCCGGGTTGACCGCCAGCACCCGGACCTCGAGCTGATCGTCCGGCGGACCGCCGCCGAGCGGCTCGTCGGCGAACCACGTCGTGCCCTCCTGCACCAGCGAGAGCGTCTGCGACACCTCGCCCGGGGCCGACGCGCACAGGCGGAACTCGAACCGGCCGACCGCCCCGGGCGCTACCTCGCCGGCGGTCGCCACCCGCGTCGACGACAGCCACGTGTTCGGGTCATGCAACGGCGACGGCTGATCGCGCGGCGTCGGGGCCAGCCGCGTGTCGCCGTCCCAGCTCGCGTCGCCGGTGTTGCGCAGATCGATCCACGCCTCGATGCACTCGCCGACGATCAGCAGCACCGGCGGCTGCGAGGCCAGCGGGAACGACTGCCCGACGTACTCGGCCCGGTAGTCCGGCGTCCCGCACGGCCCGCTCGTCGGCGGCCCGCCGCCCCACCACTCCCAGTGCCAGTCCTCGCTCGGCACCGTCGCCTCGAACCCGAACTCGTCGCCGTGCGCCTCGAGCCACCCGAGCACCCCGGCCGCCGCGGTGTTGAGGTCGAGCGCGTGCCCGCTCTGGTGATTGCTGTAACCTGGCTTCGCGGCCAGGTTGCAGTTGTTGCAATTGCAGTTGATGTAACAGTTGTAGAGGTACTGCTGCTCCGCCATCGTGCGGAACCCGCTGACGACCTTGATGCCGACGCCGTCGGCCGCGGCCGCCTGCTGCATCGCGTAGAAGGCGTTGGCGGTCTCGACCTCGACCGGCTTGCCGTCGACGGTGACGACCGTGATCGCGTACGGATCGCCCTGCACGTAACCGACGTCCTCGTGCTCGTCGCAGTCGATCGCGTACGTCGGCATCAGCGAGCCGTCGAAGTAGACCGGGTCGTCGGGCTCCGGCTCGTGCGGCCCGGCCCACGCCGGACCCGCGAGCACGATCGAACCGAGCGCGACGCCGACCATCCATGGTGCTTCGTGCATTTCCGCCCCCTCGTACCGCAATTAGCCCCGGTCCCGCGGGCGCGCAAGCCTCGCTTCTCGCCCGCGCGAGCCGGGCGTAACCTCGAGGTCCGTGATCGACACACGCGACGTCGTCCATGCGCCTCCTGGCCCGCTCTCCCTCGCCGCCCGCGGCGTAAGCCTGCCCGCGGCGGCGGCGTTTCGCAGGCCGATGTCCGCCCCTCGCTCGGTGCCCCGCGTCCTCGGCCTCGGTCTCCTCCTGTGCGACCTCCTCGCCTGCGCTCCGACGATCCGGACCCCGCTCAAGCAGGCCCTCCCCTCGGTCACCGGCGACTCGAGCACCGCCACCGGCCCCTGCCTCGGCGAACCCGCGCGCATCGATCTGGGCGGTCCGGCCGTCGGGGGTGCGCTCGCCGACCTCGACGGCGACGGCGTCAAGGACCTCGCGCTCGCGGCCCTGGGCCCCGGCGGCGGCGCGGCGGTGTTCTTCCGCCACGACGGCCAGGGCGGCCTCGAGCCGTCGATGCGCGTCCCGATCCCGCAGACGCCCACGGCGATCGTCGCGGGTGACTTCAACAACGACGGCCTCGACGACCTGGTGATCGGGGCCGCCGATCCGCCGGCGCTGCACGTGCTGCTGGCCCGCGGCCGCGGCGAGTTCATCGCCGGCGCGACGCCGCTGCGCGTCGCCCCCGAGGCGCTGTGGGTGGCCCGCGTCGACGGCGACGAGAGCCTCGATCTGCTGGCGCTCGACGCCGGCGGCAAGGCGGTCCGCACCCTGCTCGGCGACGGCCACGGCGAGTGGAAGGAGGGCAAGCGCAGCGCCCTGCCGGCCCGCGTGCAGCCGGCCGCGCTGACCCTGGTCGACGCCGACCGCGACCAGATCCTCGACCTGGCTGTCCTCGGGGACAGCCGCAGCGACGCCGTCGTCACCCTCGTCCGCGGCGACGGTCGCGGCGAGTTCGGCAAGACGCTGCAGCGACGGGTGGTCGGTCGCGGCGCGCGGGCCCTGCTCGGCGCGCCGCTGGCCGGCGACGACGGCCACGACCTGCTCGCCCTCGTCGACGCCGCGGGCCCCGGCGCGGGCAGCCCGGTCGCCGCCGTGCTGGTCCACAACGGCCCGCTCGAGTACGCGGCCGTCGGCTACTTCGTGCCCGGCCCGCTCGGCGACGCGACCCTGTCCGACCTGGACCGCGACGGCGACCTCGACCTCGTCAGCGCGGCCGCCGACGGCAGCGCCGTGCACGTCGTGCCCGGCGACGGCCGCGGCGGCTTCGCCCAGGCCCAGTCCCGCCGCGCCACCGGCCTCGGCGCCGCGGTCCTGGTGCTCGACGGCAACCGCCCCACGGTCCTCGCCTTCGGCCCCGGCTCGCAGCAGCTGCACGTGTTCCCGGTCACCCGCTGCGGCGGCTGAGCCTCCTCCGAGGTCGCCCGCGCGGACCGCAGCCGTCGCGGAGCCTCCGCACATGCCCCAAGGAACCTTCCTGAAGGTCATGCTGCGGACGAGCACCCGAATTCGCCGCCTCGATGTTCGAACATGCTCCTTCGAGCATGCTCCTTCGAGCATGTCGAAACGAACATGCTCTCTTGAACATGTCTTCGAGTGAAGTACGGCGAGAAGCGATACGCGGTGAGACGACCTGACCCTTCGAGCAGGCGGTCCTCGCCCGACGTCGTCCGCTCCTGAAGAAGGCCCCGCCGCGGATTCGGGGACCGCGCAGATCGTCTCGAGCGCGCAGCCGCTGCGACGATCGGGCTGGTTCTCGCGCGAGGGCCAGGCGCGCGATGGCCCCTCACGCGCAGATCCGTGCCCTCCGTGCGCGTCGAGCACGTCGGGATCGTGGCGTGCGCAGGGCTCGAGAACGCCTCCTCGCGCCGCGCCCGACCAGCTTCTCGGGTCGCGTGCGCCGACCCCCACCGTCGCCACCCGCCGCCCGGCCGGCGCGCCAGCAGGTGGGACGCGCTCGCCCGTACCGACCGGAGTTCAGTCGGTGAAGCCTCGCCTGCGACCGCGACGGCGGCGAAAGAAGAATTGCGAGGCTCGTCGCTCGCCGGTCGTTCTCGACCGTCGGCGGCGCACGCTGCCGGCGCAGCGGTCGAAAGCGCCGCGCAGTCTCGGCATCGCGCCCCACTCCAGCGATCGTCGACGACGCCGCGGGGTGCGGGATCGATCGCGCCGCACGTGCGAGCCTGCGCGACGCGTCTTGTTCGCCAGCGCGAGGTCGCGAGGCTCATGTCGCGCCGGTCGCTCGCGCGCCGCGTGCTCGTGCTCGCTGTCGCGGCGTCCGACGTCGTGGACCGCGGGAGCGAACTCGTGAACACAACAAACATCGAGAGCATGACAACGCCGACGACGATCACGTCGAAGGGGTCATATCGCGCCCGCGCCGCCCGCAGCACCGGTTTTCGCGCATTGTTGCGTGATCACCAACAGATTCTCCGCGGCGATACAGTTTCTGCGATGCGGTTCGGGCGGCTCTTGGCGAACGTGGCGGGCGGCGGCGTGGCGATCTTCGGAGCGCTCGCTTGCGGCGACGATTCGCCGGGTGCGATGACGATGCCGAACGAGAGCGCGACCGAGGTCATGGGCTCGACGTCGGCGCCCGCGCAGACCACCTCGGGCGAACCGTCGCCGACCACCACCGACGCGCCCACCACCGATCCAGGCACCGACTCCACCGGCGGACAGATGACCACCGGCGAGGTCATCGGGACCACCGCGGACACCACCGAGGCGACCGACGCGAGCAGCACCACGGGCCCCGGCGGGCCCCGCTGTCCCGCCGGCGAGCTCGCGTGTGACGGCGACGTCGCGCTCACCTGCGACGACGACGGCAACATCATCGAGACCACGCCGTGCCCCGAGGTGTGTGTGCCGACCCTCGGTTGCGTGCTGTGCGTGCCGGGCACCGACGTGTGCGACGGCCCCGTCTCGAAGCACTGCCGCGCCGACGGCCTCGGCCTCGAGGAGAGCCTGTGCGACCCGCTGCAGGGCCTGCTGTGCGAGCCTGACAGCGGCCGCTGCGTCGGCGACTGTGCCAGTGACGCCCTGACCGCCAGCTACATCGGCTGCGACTACTACCCGACGGTCACGCCCAACATCGTCGCCGCCAACTTCGACTTCGCGGTCGCGGTCTCCAACACCACCGACGAGCCGGCGCAGATCACCATCACCCGCGACGACGTGGTCGTCGACAGCTTCGAGGTCGCGGCGGGCGAGGTCGAGGTCGCCCCGCTGCCGTGGATCGCCGCGCTCAAGGAGCCCAAGGCGAGCACGATCGTCCAGGCCGGCGCCTATCGCCTGCGCTCCGACCGGCCGGTCTCGGTCTATCAATACAGCCCGCTCGAGTACGACAAGCGCGACAAGTTCTCCTACTCGAACGACGCCAGCCTGCTGCTGCCGACCAACGTGTGGGGCGCGGCGACCCGCGTGATCACCCGCAACACCTTCGGCGCGCTGCCCGGCGCCTACGTCGTGGTCGCGCGCATCGACGGCACCCTGGTCGAGCTCACCCCGTCCAAGACCGGCGCGCCGGTGCTGCCGGGCGGCGGCGTCACGGCCGACGGCCACGGCCAGGCGCTGCTCAACGCCGGGGATGTCCTTTTGGTCATCTCGGGCGTGGCCGGCGGCACGCCCGATCAGGCCGACCTGACCGGCACCCTCGTCAGCGCCTCGGCCCCGGTGCAGGTGATCGGCGCTCACGCCTGCACCAACATCCCGTTCGACAAGCAGGCCTGCGACCACCTCGAGGAGAGCAACCTGCCGCTGCAGAACCTCGCCAGCGGCTATTTCCTGACCACCCCGCTGGTCAAGCCGCCCAAGCAGCCGGCCGCCAAGAAGGCGCGCATGATCCGGATCGTCGCCACCGCGCCCGGCACCAGCCTCACCTACGACCCGCCGCAACCTGGCGCTCCGAGCATGCTCGAACAGCCAGGTGACTACGCCGAGTTCACCTCGGCGCACGACCTGTGGATCGGCGCCAACCACCGGATCGCCGTCGCCGAGTACATGCTCGGCCAGGACGCCGGCGGCAACACCGGCGACCCCGCCATGACCGTCGCCGTCCCGCCCGAGCTGTTCCGCACCACCTACGCCATCCACGCCCCCACCAACTACGAGAGCAACTACGTCAACGTGGTCGCCCCCACCGGCGTCACCGTGACCCTCGACGGCAACCCGGTCCCCGAGCCCGGATGGACGGCGATCGGCAAGACCGGCTGGTCGGTGGCCCGCCTGCCGCTCGCCAACAAGGGCGACGGTGACCACCGGCTGACCTCCGACCACCCCTTCGGCGTGCAGGTCTACGGCTACGGCCAGTACACGAGTTACTGGTACCCGGGCGGCCTCAACCTCGCGCCGCTCCCCTGACGGCCCACTCGGAGCGCAAACTTCGGACATCTCCTGGCCTGCACGGCGGTCCAGGCAGGTGAATTCATGCCCACCAGCGAGAGGATTTCGAACTCTCAGCCGTCGACGAGCGCGGAGATCGTGGCGACCTCGGCGTCCGCGCGTGTGAGAGCTGCCAGCATCTCGGCGGCGCAGGCGGCACGATCGGCGGACACCGCGAGGACCGCTGGCATGAGCGTGTGGAGATCGCGGACGGTGCAGACCCGGTCGAGCGCCGGGCCGAGCAGCTCGAGGGCTTCCGGGAGATGGCCCATCGCGGCGAGCTCGACGACGATCGGCGCCACCGCTGCGGCCGCCAGCGGCTCGAAGCGCGCCAGGGCCAGCGCCGCCTCGATCTGGTCGGTCGCCAGCCGGGCCGCGACGAGCTCCGGTTGCAGGTCTTGGATCAACGAGACCAGGCCCTCTTCGCCGACGAACGCGCGCTCCATCAAGGCGAGCGCGCCTGCCTCGTCGCCGCGCAAGCCGAGGGCCGCCGCCGCCGCGAAGATCGTCCTGCCGGGGCGCGCCTGGCGGAACCGCGCCGTCATGTCGGGCGCGTCGCGCCACTCGGCGAGCGCTCGCTCGAGGCGGCGCTGGCCCTGCGGCGTGAACCACTTGTCGTCGGCGACGAGGCCGAGCTCGCGTTGGCCGGCGGCGACTTCGACGACGAAGTTGCGTCCGTCGTCGAGCGTCGCAGCGACCTTGTCGAGGGCTTCGCGGGTGATCGCGGCGACGACCTCGCGGGCCCGCGGGCGATCGCTGCTGGCGTGCATCGCCGCGAACTCGAGGCGAGCCTCGCGCAACTCGCCGGCGGTCAGCAGCCCTTCGCCGTACTGCTCGACCATCTCGGGCTCGGCAGCCTCGGCGCTGGCCCGCCACGAGGGCGCCCGCGCATCGTCCGGGCACGCCCGCGCGAGCCGGGCGGGCAGCCAGCGCGGCGGGTACGCCAGCGCGAGCGCGCCGTCGGGGTCGCCGCCGCGGACGAACGCGTCCACCACGTCTCGTCGCAGGGGCCCGTGGAACCGCGGAGCGACCGCGGCGAGCTCGCCTGCAGCCAGGGCCGCGGCGATCACGGCCCGCCCGGCATAAGACGGCACGCCGATGAAATCGGACGCTTGCGTGTCGAGCACGTGCTGGCGCGCCTCGGCGGCCGCGTCGGCGTCGCCGCGGCGCGCGTGGAGGATCCACAGCGCCGCGGCGATGGCACAGTGAGCCTCGCTGGCGCGATCGATCCGCGGGAACGCGCTCGTGAGGGCCTCGAGGTAGGCGGTCTCCATCTCCGGGTCGAGCTGCGCGCGCACCAGATACCACGCCAGCTCGGCCGCATGCGCCTTGTCGGGGTTGCTGGGAAGCACGCGGTGGAGCGCGATCAACGACACATTCGCGTCGTCAAGCTCGTGCTGGACCAGCAGGTCGACCACCTGATCGTCCTGGCCCGCCGGGACGCTCGTGAAGGCCTCGGCGAGCAGCTCGCGCGCCAGCTCGTCGCGGCCGCCGTCGCGCAGCGCCTGGGAGACCCGGCTGAGGGCCGCCGAGCGCGAGAACCACCGGCCCTGGACCGGGTGGGCACGCGCCCACGCGAGGGCGAGCTCGAGCTCCCCCGCCGCAACGGCTGCCTCGCCGAAGGTCCAGCCGAGCCCGAACGCGATGTCGATGACGGCGAACCGCGGCAGCGCATGGCACCAGCGCCGGGCGCAGGCTTCGTGGGTCGCAGGCGTGGTCACGAGGGGACCATAGCAGTGACGCACGGCTCGGCGATATCCGCCACGGCTCCGGAGGTCGCGACAGTGGCAGGTCCGCCGCCGGTGTACGGCCCGGGCCGTACCTGTCACTCGGTGCCGACCTTGCTCGCCGGGGCGGGTGAGGCCCCTACGTGCTCAAGGCGTCCGCCCGCCATGCGGCCTGGCGACCGCGCTACGGGCCATTTGCCAGTACACCCGCGACGGGTACCCGGGCGGCATCGCCTCTGAAGTTTCCGAAGGGACATGCCCTCACGGACATGCCCCATGCGTCATGCCCCATCGGACATGCCCCATCGGACATGCCCTCGCGGACATGCCTTAGCGCGACGCGATCGCCCGCACGCCGCCGGCCAGCAGGTGCAGGCCGAGCCCGTGCTCCGGCAGCGTCCCGGCCTCGCGCTGGGCGATCCAGTGCGGGTGGTTCTCCGGGTACAGGTACGCCTCCGGGTGCGGCATCAGCCCGAACACGCGGCCGCTCGGGTCGCACAGGCCGGCGATCCCACCTGGCGAGCCGTCGGGGTTGTCGGGCCAGCGCTCGGTCGGCGCCCCGGTCTCGTCGGCGTAGCGGACCGGGATGAGATGCCTGTCCTCGAGGACCTGTCGCAACGGACCTGTCTCGAAGACCAGCTTGCCCTCGCCGTGGCGGCTCGGCAGCTCGATGGTCGGCGGCAGGTCGCGGGTGAACACGCACGGGCTGGCGCGGTCGACCGCCAGGCGGACCCACGCGTCCCAGTAGCCGAGGCGGTCGTTCATCACCAGCGAGACCCGCTGCTGCAGCCCGGGCTCCAGGCCCGGCAACAGGCCCAGCTTGACGATGGTCTGAAAGCCGTTGCAGATGCCGAGCACCAGCCCGCCGGCCTCGACGTGGCGCTGCAGCCGTTCGCCCATGCGGTAGCGCAGGCGGTTGGCGAACACCCGGCCGCTGGCGATGTGGTCGCCGAAGCTGAAGCCGCCGATGAACACCACCAGCGGGTGGCCGGCCAGCGCGTCGTCGTCGGCGATCGCGTCGGCGACGTGGCGCGCGGTCACCCGGGCCCCGATCGTCTGCAGCGCGGCGCACGTCTCGGCCTCGCAGTTGAGGCCGTAGCCGGTCAGGACCAGCGCGCGCACCTCGGCGGCGCCCTCGATCGCCAGCGGGTTCATCGCTGCACCTCCTGCGCCCGCGCCGGCAGCGGCGCCGGTGGCCCGTGCAGCGCCGCCGGGCGGAACCGTTCGCGCAGCGCCGCCGCCGTCAATTCGACGATCGTCTGGGCTCCACGGCGCACGCGGAGCCAGCCGCCGCCGTCCTCGCCCGGCGCCGCGACCTGCCCCAGCGCCTGCAGCCCGTGCCCGCCGAGCCGCGCGGTCAGCTCGCCCGCGGCCGCCGGCTTGCACGTGAAGACGATGCGCCCGGTGCTCTCGCTGAACAGGAACTCGGCTGGCGTCAAGGACATGTCCTCCGGGACCGGTCGCAAAAGCTCATCGGTGACGGCGACCTCGAGCCCGAGCTCGCCGGCCAGCGTCATGTGGGCCAGGGCGACCGCCAGGCCGCCGCGGCCGGCGACGTGGGCCGAGCGGACCAGGCCGGCGTCGCGCGCCGCGGCGAAGGCGGCGTAGCGGGCCGCCGCGGCCGCGAGGTCGGTCGTCGGCACGCCGTGCAGGACGAGCCCGCGCTGGCGCGACAGCTCGCTGCCGCCGAGGTGCCGGCCGGTCGGGCCGAGCACGAACACGAGGTCGCCAGCGGCGATCGGCGCCAGGTCGAGGGCGCGCCGCACGTCGGGCATCTGACCGATCACCGAGACCAGCAGGGTCGGCGGGATCGAGATCTTCACGCCGCCGAGGTGGGCGTCGTTCTTCATCGAGTCCTTGCCGCTGACGAGCGGGACCCCGAACGCCTCGCAGGCGGCCCGCAGGCCCTCGCAGCAGCGCACCAGCTGGGCCAGCTTGTGCTCGCCGTCGGGCGTCTTGTCGCTCTGCACCGGGTCCGGCCAGCAGAAGTTGTCGAGCGCCGCCAGCCGATCGATCCGCGCCCCCGCGCACAGCGCCCGCCGCACCGCCTCGTCGACGCACGCGCGCGCCATCGCGTCGGTGTCGAGGTCGCCGTAGTGCGGGTGCACGCCCTCGGCCAGGATCACGCCCTCGGGACGCAGGTGACGCGCGCGCATCACCGTCGCCGTCGACGGCACGTCCTGACGGGCCCCGACCCACGGCTTGACCACCGACAGGCCCTTGACCTCGTGGTCGTAGCGGCGCCCCAGGTGCTCGTGCGAGGCCATGTTCGGCCGCACCAGCATGTCCAAGAGGTCATGGCCGATCGAACCTGGCGCATCGGCCAGGCGCTGCTCGCCGAGCACCGCGGCGACCGCTGCCGGCGCGCTCTCGGGCCGCGCCGGCGGGCTCCAACGGGCCCGCAGCGGCACCCGCGGGGTGCCCTCGTGGAGGAACTCGAGGCCCAGGTCGAGCACCGGCTTGCCGGCCCAGGTGGCGCGCAGCCGGCCGCTGCTCGTGAACTCGCCGAGCGGGGTGGCCTCGACCTCGCGCCGGCGGGCCAGCTCGAGCAAGGCCTCGAGCCTGTCCTTCGGGACAGCCAGCGTCATGCGCTCCTGAGCCTCGGAGATCAGGACCTCCCACGGCATCAGCCCGGGGTACTTGAGCGGCGCGAGCGCGAGGTCGATGTCGGCGCCGCCGGTGAAGGTGGCCATCTCGCCGATCGACGACGAAAGGCCGCCGGCGCCGTTGTCGGTGAGGCCGCTGTAGAGCCCGAGCTCGCGCGCCTCGGTCAGGAAGTCGGCGACCATCTTCTGCGTGATCGGGTCGCCGATCTGGACCGCCTGCACCGGCGACGACTCGTCGAGCTCGACGCTCGAGAAGGTGGCGCCGTGGATGCCGTCCTTGCCGATGCGCCCGCCGAGCATGACGACGACGTCGCCGGCGCGCACGACCTTCTCGGCGGTCGGGCGCCCGGCCGAGGTCACCGGCATGACCGCGACGGTGCCGCAATAGACCAGCGGCTTGCCGGCGTAGCGGGCGTCGAACAGCTCCCAGCCGCGGCTGTAGGGGATGCCGGATTGATTGCCGCCGTCGATGACGCCGCGGTGCACGCCGTCGCGGATCTTCCGCGGATGCATGAGCCCGGGCGGCAGCTGGCCGGCGAAGTCGGGCTCGCCGAAGCAATAGCCCCACACGTTGGTCAGCAGGTCGGCGCCGAGGCCGGTGCCGAGGCTGTCACGATTGACGCCGACGATGCCGGTCATGGCCCCGCCATACGGGTCGAGGGCCGACGGCGAGTTGTGCGTCTCGACCTTGTAGACGAGGTGATCGGCGTCGCTGAAGCGGACCACGCCGGCGTTGTCGTGGAACACCGAGACGAGGAACGGCGCGTCGCCGTCGTCCGCCGCCCGGGCCGCCGCGATCGCCTCGGTGGCCCCGCGGATGTACGTGCGGAACAGGCCGCGATCGATCGTCCGCGTGGCGCCGTCAGGGTCGGTGTACTCGATCGGCGCGGCGAAGATCTTGTGCTTGCAGTGCTCGCTCCACGTCTGCGCCAGGCACTCGAGCTCGGCGTCGGTCGGGTCGCGGCCGAGATCCACGAAGTGGCGCTGAATGGCCCGCATCTCCGTGAGCGTCAGCGCGAGCATGCCCTGCGTGCTGATCCGCATCAGCGTCGCGTCGTCGGCCGCGCCCAGCGCCACGGTGGCGACCACCGCCTCGTGGACCCCGCCGGCCCGCGGCACCGCGAACGCCTGCGGCCGCGGCGAGCGCTCGAGCGTCGCCCGCTCGATCAGCGGGTTGTGCAGCTCTCGCGCCGCTCGCTCGGCGTGGGCCTCCTCGAGGCCCCAGATCGCATAGGTGGTGCCCGTATAGACCTGCCCGCGCAGGGCCCGGCCGAGGCAGTCCTCCGCGGCTCGCTTGACGCTGGTGCCGACGCTGTCGGTCACGCCGGGGCGAAAGCCGATCGTCAGCAGCCAGGGATGGCCGGCGGCCCCCGCGGGCGCGCCGAAGTCGTCGGCGAGGGCGCCGATGGCCCCGACCTCGGCGACCGGATCGGTGAGCGCCGCGAGCACCTGCCGGGCCTCGTCCGGGCTGATGTCCAGATCGAGCCAATAGACCTTGCGCGACCGCAGGCCGGTCGGGTGCAGACCCGCGAGCTGCGCACCGGTCGCCGTCGCCAGCGCGTCGCTCAGGTCCGGCCGTACCGCGATCTCGAGCCGATACGTGCAGAGCTCGGGGACCGTCTCATGTGGATGCTCCGCTGATCGCTGGGCCACGGGGCCTTGCTTGGCGCAGGACCACTCCGCTGTCAATCGCGCCTCCGGCCGGCTAGAGAGGAGTTTCCGCAAGGTCGAGCCTTGACAACCGCGATCCCGTCATGCAAAAGTCCGGACGAGGCTGACGCTTGGAGTGTCTGGTCTGGCGACTTCGTCGCCGTGACGAGTCGCTCGCTCGTTGTGATTTCCGTGGCGTCGGCACGGCCCTTTACGGGCTTCGCATACCGCTCCGAGGTTCATCTGTGAACAATCTGCCCCCCGGCCCTGCGGGCCTTGTGGACGATCGGCAAGAGCCGGTCCGTGACGCTTGGGCCGAGTCCCTGCGCGAAGTATTCGTCGACGTCATCAAGCAGCTGCCGAGCACCGTCACGCTCGGCGAGTTGGTCGAGGTCACGCGACAGAACCCCGCCCTCGCCCCGGTGCTCGATCACTACACCGTCCAGGAGCTCATCGACCTGGTGAAGGACCGCCCGCGCTCGGCCGACCCGCTCGGCGCCGCCGCTGCGGCCGCCGTCGCCGCCGCCGCCGCCGCCAAGGTCAGCGAGCCGCAGTTCGACGAGGACGGCAACCCGCTGCTCGACCTCGACGCCGGCTCGGCCGTCATCCGCCGCCGCGCCGACGCGCCCGACGGCGACCTCCGCCTGCTGCGCGCCCTCCTGCGCCAGAAGACCGGCCGCCGCGAGCCCGAGCTCGTGCAGGCCACCGGCCTCGCCTCCGACCAGGTGCGCCTGATCCTCCGCAACCTGCGGACCCGCGGCTACATCCACATCGAAGGCACCGGCGTCAAGCGCCGCGTCAAGATCACCCGCCACGGGGCCGGCTACCTGCGCAAGCTCGACCCCACGGCCGTGATCGCCTGAGCTGCTCGCTGTCCCGCGGAGCATGTCCTCCGCGCCATGCTCGTCAGGACATGTCCTGAAGCGCATGTGCTCTCGGTCGTCCGCGACGCGTCCGCCCCCCTGACCTCCCCCGCGCACGAAAAGCCCCGCCGCGTCGCCGCGAGCGGGGCTCTCGTCACGCCCAGATACGGATGGTAGGGCGGCGGCGCGGGCTCAGCCCGGCACTTCCAGGGTCTCGCGGAGGATGCCGGCGAGGCAGTTGATCGCGTCCGAGAAGTCGTCGTCGCAGATCGACTCGATGCAGCAGCGGACCTTGTCGTCCTCGTTCAGCGACTGGCACACGTCGATGACGCGGGTGTTGGGGATCGCCTGGCCGGTGGCGGCGTCGGTGCAGCCGGGCCCGATGCCGAAGTCGTACTCCTTCTGCGCCGGGCTGTCGGTGTCGCCGGGCAGGATGTCGCCCTGGTTCCACACGCGGTAGACGAGGTCGAGCACGCCGCCGGCGGTCGGCTCGAACGGCGGCTCCGGGTTGTGCTCGGTCACCTTCGGCACGCCGAGGATGCCGAGCATGATGACGTCCTTCTTCTTCTGCTGGACCAGGTTGGTCTTGAGGTAGCCGATGTAGCGCGACAGCGGCTGCAGCACGCCCTTGTCCTCGGACATGCAGCTCTCGTAGATGCCGTCGGCGTTGGCGTCGACGCACGACACGCCGGCGTTGAAGCACGTCGCGCTGGTCGGCTCGTCCTTGACGCCTGGCTGGCCCGGCGTGTCCTCCCAGTACTGGTTGAACATCGGGTCGCTGGCGAGCTGCGGGTCGAAGTACTTGTAGTCCTTGACCGAGCACTCTGCCTCGTCCGTCAGGACGACGATCGCCAGCACCGCGCCGTCACGCAGGAACGGCTTGTTGCCCTGGTTCCACGGCTTGTTCGGGTCGAGCGCCTGCAGCATCGTCTCGAGCGGCGCCTCCATGCCGCAGCCGTCGATGCCCTGCGGGCCGATGCACGACAGCGCCTGCGCGACCGGGTCGCCGCCGTTCGGGTCGGCGTTGAGGATGTTGTCCTGGTCGAGCTGGAAGTTGATGAACGGGTCCGACGGGACCACCGAGCCCTTGCAGCCGTTGTTGCAGGCCTGCTCGACCTGGACCGGGTTGGCGCCGAGACCAGTGAAGCGGCCGATGCGGTCGACGCACGCGGTGTTGATCGGCGCGCCCTTGGCCGGGTCGTAGTCGGGCTTCTCGAACGGCGAACACAGCGGGTGACCGAAGTCGGTCGTCGTCACCATGATGTTGATGTTCGCGTTCACCGGCTTCTCGTTCTCGTCGGTGACGTTGCGCAGCTTGTCGATCAAGTACGGGAAGTTGGCCGCGAGGTTGGTCTGCTCCTCGCCCATCGTCCCCGAGTTGTCGATCACGAACAGCACGTCGAGCAGGTTGCACGCCGAGTCGGTGCCGCAGCTGCTCGCCGACGAGTCGTCCGGCGGCAGGTCGAACTTCATGCCCCCGGTCGTCGGGTTGACCGAGGTCATGCCCTCGGTCTCGTCAGGACCGGAGGTGAGCGTCAGGCCACCGGCGATCCCCGTCATCTGATTGGTGGTGACGTTGTCGGTGTCAGCCTTGTTGTCGTCGCCGCAACCGAAGAGCGCGAGCCCGAGCACGGAGAGGACGGTGAGGCGCTGTAAGTGTGAACGCTGAATGGTCATGTGAGCTCCCTGGCGGGCCGTGCCGCGCGAGCAGTCCTTCGTGCCACCATCGCACATGCTCGCAGCACAGCGCCACGGAAATTCGTGGCGCTAAGCGTGAGGCATTCCGTCCCCACGTTCGCAAAGATGGGCGAGAGAACTCACGATTACGTGCGACGCCTTCGCCCTGCGATGACACGGGCGGCAGCACCGCCGGCCATGCACGCGAACTTCGTCGCGCACTGTCCGAGCGCGCGCGCTGACGCGGGCTCGCGCGCGCTCAGAAGGTCGCCTGCAGCTGCAAGCGCACCTGGTCCATCGCGCCAGTGAACGCCGAGCTGTAGAGGCGGAGATAGTCGAGCTGCAGCTTGAGGAAGTGACGGGCGAAGAACACGTTCACCACGCCGCCCACCTCGGTCTGATCGGGCAAGCTCGTGCCGTGGCGCGCCGCGATCCCGCGCGAGCCGCCATAGCGCACGCCCAGCTCGAGCGGCGTATACGGGATCAGGTAGCCCGCCTGCGCGAAGTAGCCGATGCCGTTGCGCGCGGCGACGGGCGTGAGCGGCTGACCCATGAGATCGACGGCGTTGCCGGGGATCCGCCAGCCGTTCCGCCAAAAGAAGGCGCTGTCGAGCGAGAAACCGGCGATCCGGAAACTCAGATCGGCGGTCGCGTTGTGGGTGCTGGTCAAGCCGCCGTCGGCCGGGATGGCGCCGGCAAAGCCATGGGTGTCGTGCGGGTCGCGATCGATGAAGCCGTAGGCACCGCCGATGAGCATGCGCGGCTTCATGCTGCGGTCGAGGTCCGACTCCTCGAGGTCGTCGTACTGGCCGAACGGCAGCACCTCGAAGCGGCCGAGGTACATCAGGCCAAAGTTGCTCGGGCCGTACTTGGCGATGCCGTCGCCAAGGTAGACGCCGAGGTAGTAGCGCAGCTTGCCGAGCCCGGCGATGTCCTTCGAGCGCAGGTCGAGGCCGATGTCGCGATCGAAGGTGAACTCGTTGTTGGCCAGCGAGCGATCGACGAACTGCAAGCTCGTGATCTTGTTCATCCGCTGGTGGTTGTAAGGGACCTTGTACTGACCGACGACGAGGGTGAAGTCGCGGAAGCGGTCGAAGGTGAAGAACCAGTCGAGGATCGGCGAGCGGTGCGGGACGCCGTCCTTGAACCCGAGCTCGGCCGGCGCGAACGTGAGGGCGATGCGGTACTTGATGTTCTTGGTGAACACGTTGCCGCTCAGCCACACGCGCGCGCGCCGGAACTGCAGCGTGAGGTCGGTGTGCTCGGCGGGGCCGGGGCCCTGATCGGTGCCGGGCTGGCCGGGCACGTGCAGCACGCTCGCCTGCAGCTGCATGAAGGCGTTGAAAGCGAGCGAGAAGCGACCGCTGGCGCTGGCGACCTCGAGGCCGACGCCGGGCCGCCACTTGGTGCGGCCGTCAGCGGTGATCGGGTCCTCCGCCATGCGCGCGGCCTCCCACCGCGGCGCCCACTTCGAGGGCGGGGGCGTCGCGGGTGTGGCGGGCGTCACCTGAGCGGCGGCCCGCGGGGCCGCAGCCGGGGTCACGACCGGCGTCGCAGCCGGCGCCGGGGCAGCGACGCCCGGGCTCGTCGCGGGCGCGGGGCTCGGCGTCGCGGCCGGCGTCTCAGCGGGGGCGTCGCTCGCGGGCGGCGGCAGATCCGGCGACGGCGTCGGCTCCCACGGACCGGGAGACGCGAGGGCGACGAGCCCGCAGAGAAGCGTGACGTGCATGGCGGCTATGTGCGGGAACAGCCCCCGCGCTGTCCAATGAATGTACTTTCACCGGATCACAGCACGACGTTCACCAATTTGCCGGGCACGTAGACGACCCGCCGCGGGGTCTTGCCCTCGAGGTGCCGGGCCAGCTCGGGCGAGCCCATGACCAGCTTCACGACTTCGTCTTCGGAGATCCCGACAGCCACCTGCAGCTCGGCCCGTCGCTTGCCCCCGATCTGGACCACCAGCGGGAACGTGTCCTCCGTCAACCACGCGTCGTCGGCCGCGGGCCACGGCTCCTGCGCCAGCGAACGCGGGTGCCCCAGCGATTGCCAGATCTCCTCGGCCAGGTGCGGCGCGAACGGCGACAGCAGCAGCACGAACTGCTCGAGCGAGTCCCGCGGCAGCGGCTCGTCGGGCGCGGCGATATCGCGCACGTAGACCATCATCGCCGAGATCGCGGTGTTGAAGGCCAGCCGGTCGATGCGCTCGCTGACGGCGGCGATGGTCTTGTGCAGCAGCCGGCGCTGGCGGTCGGTGCCCTCGCCCGGGACCGTCTCACCTGACTCGAAGGCCAGGCGATGCACGCGCTGGAGGAAGCGGAAGCAGCCGGCCACGCCGTCGGTCTGCCACGGGGCGCTGTGCTCGAGCGGGCCCATGAACATCTCGTACAGGCGCATGGTGTCGGCGCCGTACTGGCGGATGACGTCGTCGGGATTGACGACGTTGCCGCGCGACTTGCTCATCTTGTCCCACTGGATCGTGACCGGGGCGCCGCTGTCCTTGACGCGCCACTGGTCGGTGTTCGCCAGCTGCTCGACCTGGAACGGCAGGAACGAGTTGACGCGCCCGTCGGGCAGCTTCTGCTGGTAGGTCGCGCCGAGCACCATGCCCTGGTTGACCAGCTTCTGGAACGGCTCGCGCGTGCCGACGTGGCCGAGGTCGAACAGGACCTTGTGCCAGAACCGCGAGTAGAGCAGGTGCAGCACCGCGTGCTCGGCCCCGCCGATGTAGAGGTCGACCGGCAGCCAGTAGTCCGCGGCCTCCCGGCTGAACGGCGCCAGGTCGTTGCTCGGGTCCATGAAGCGCAGGTAGTACCAGCAGCTGCCGGCCCACTGCGGCATCGTGTTGACCTCGCGCAGGCCGTGGCCCGCCGGGCCGTCGTAGCGGCGCCACTCCTCGGCCTTGGCCAGCGGCGGCTCGCCCGACTCGCTCGGCTGGTAGTCGTCGATCGCCGGCAGCGTCACCGGCAGCTCGCCGTCGGTCACCGGGAACACAACCCCATCCTCGCCGTGGACCAGCGGGAACGGCTCGCCCCAGTAGCGCTGGCGCGAGAACAGCCAGTCGCGCAGCTTGTAGGTCACGCGCCTGGTCCCGAGGCCCTGTCCTTCGAGCCAGGCGATGATCTTGCTCTTGGCGTCGGACGTCGCCAGGCCGTCGAGCAGCCCGGAGTTGACCGCCGTGCCGTCGCCGACGTGCGGCGCCTCGGCGATCGGCTTGTCGCCGCCCGACACGACCTCGACGATCGGCAGGCCGAACGCGGTGGCGAACGCGTGGTCGCGCTCGTCGTGGCCGGGCACCGCCATGATCGCGCCGGTGCCGTAGCCCATCAGCACGTAGTCGCTGATCCAGATCGGGATGCGCTGCTGATTGACGGGGTTGATGGCGAAGGCGCCGGTGAACTCGCCGGTCTTGTTGCCCTCGGCGGCCTCGGCCTGGCGGTCGCGCTCGCTGCGGGTGGCCGCGCGGGCGACGTAGGCGGTCACGGCGTCGCGCCGCTCGGGCGCGGTGATCGCCGCGACCAGCGGGTGCTCGGGCGCCAGCACCATGTAGGTCGCGCCGAACAGGGTGTCCGGGCGGGTGGTGAAGACCGTCAGCTTGCCCTCGGGACCTGTCCGATCGGCCAGCTGGAAGTCGACCTCGGCGCCCTCGGAGCGGCCGATCCAGTTGCGCTGCATCTCGAGCACGCTGGTCGGCCAGTCGAGGCCCTCGAGGTCGGCGATCAGGCGCTCGGCGTAGGCGGTGATGCGCATCATCCACTGGCGCATCGCCCGGCGGACCACCGTGTAGCCCTGCTCGACGTGCTCGGCGACCTCCTCGTTGGCGAGCACGATGCGCAACTCGGGGCACCAGTTGACCGGCGCGTCGTGGAGGTAGGCCAGGCGGCGCGCGTCACGGTAGGCGCGGACCGCCGCCTCGCCGCTCGCGGTCACCTCGGCGGGGATCGGCAGCTCGGCGATCGGCCGCGCGCGCCTGGCCTCGGCGTCGTAGAACGAGTCGTAGATCTGCAGGAAGATCCACTGCGTCCACTTGAAGTAGCGCGGGTCGGTGGTGTCGACCTCGCGCTCCCAGTCGTACGAGAAGCCGAGCGTCTTGAGCTGGCGCTTGAAGTTGACGATGCACTCGGCCGTGCGCTTGGCCGGGTGAGTGCCCGTCTTCATCGCGTAGCGCTCGGCCGGCAGCCCGAACGCGTCCCAGCCCATCGGGTGGAGCACGTTGTAGCCGCGCATGCGCTTGTAGCGGGCGACGATGTCGGTCGCGGTGTAGCCCTCGGGGTGGCCGACGTGGAGGCCGTCGCCCGAGGGGTACGGGAACATGTCGAGGACGTAGTACTTGGGCCGCTCGGGGTCGACCTCGGCGGCGAAGGTGCGGTGCTCGTCCCAGTACCGCTGCCAGCGGGCTTCGATCGCGCGAAATTCGTAGGTCATGGCGCGCCGCAACGCTAAGCCGAGCGCGCGCGATTGCCAAGAGAAACCCGCGGCGGCTCCGCGGAGGATCCGCCCGTCCGCGACCTCGGCGTGGACCGGTCGACTGCGGCGCGGCCCGACGGCCTCCGCGACCGGTCCGGCGACCTGCCTGACGCAGGCGCGGCCCGCCGCGACCGGCGCTCAGGGCTCCGGGCAGGGCCCGGAGCGGGGCGTCACGGCGATCGTCGCACCGGCCTCGACCTGGACCTTCGTCACCAGCGTGACCTCTTCCTTGCCGGGGCCGAAGCAGCGGCCGACGTAGCCGGTGTCGGTGAGCGCGCGGGCCTCGATGTGCCAGCGCCCGGCCGACCCGACGACCACCCGCATCTCCGCCGAGTTCTGGCTCGCGGGACAGGTGGCGGCGTCGCCGACCACCTCCTCGTACGGATCGACCTTGATCGTGCACGGGGCCGGCGGCGCCTGCTCGCAGCCGACCTTGGTCGCGCGCAGCGACACCGTGGTCGCGCCGTTGGTGCCGCACAGGTCGATGACGTCGACCTGCGCCACGATCTCGACCTCGCCCGGCGTCGCCCCGGGCGGGGTCGTCGTCGACCCGCTGCTGCCGCTCTCGGTGCTCGCGCCGCCGTCGTCGCCGCAGGCCATGACCAGCGCCAACGAACCTGTCCCCAGGAACCTGCTCCAAAGTCTCATCAAAGCTCCGTCTCCGTGCCCGTGTCGCCGCGCATCCTGTTTACATGCCCCATGGGTCATGTCCCCAAGGACATGTCCTGAAGCATCCTCGGCCCCCGCGCCTCGCCGACCTGTCCCGAAGTATCATCGCCGGCTCACTTGCCCTTGCCCTTGCCGGTGTTGGTCTTCGGCTTGCCCTGCGGCTCGACGTGCTTGTCGCCGCGCGCGCCCTTGCCGGTGGTCGCCGCGGCCCCGCCCTCGACGGCCTGCTTGCTGGCCTTGAGGACATCCTGCCACACCTTCTTGCGACCGGCCGGCAGCGCCGCGAGGCGGCCCGTCACCTCGGCCTCGACCGCCGGCCAGGTCTTGCCCTGGGCCAGCACCGTCGCGAACGCGGCCTCGATCGCCTCCGCGTAGTGCTTCGCCACATCGACCTTCGCCACCGCGCCGGCCTCGCTGAGCAGCTTGCCGCTGGCGACGAACTTGTTCTTGCAGGCCGCGTCGACCTGGGCCCGCGCCGCCGTGGCCGCCGCGATCTCGGCGTCGACCTCGGCCAGCCCGGTGCCCGCGTCGCTCGCCGTGGCCGCCAGCGGCAGGCCCGACCACAGGTCGCGCAGCTGCACGACGAGCAGCTGCGCGTGCTTCTGGCTGGCCCGCAGCGCGTCGCCGAGGTCCGCGTTGGCGTCCGCCTGGGCCTGCGTCTTGCCGGCCGTCATCTGCGCGCACAGTGCAACCTGCGCGACCGTGAAGCGGCGCAGATCGAGCGCGAGCTGCCGGCCCGCCGCCGCCGCGTCGGCCTGTCCTTCGGGACCGGTCGCCGCCCGCCCGAGCGCCTTGAGCGGCTCGGCCCCGCGACCCTCCTGGCGCCGGCTGACCTCGAGGTCCGCCTCGACCGCGGCGGCCGTGTAGCCCGCCCCGCCGGCCGCGAGGATCTCGGCCAGCCGCGCCGGCCCGGCGCTGTAGCCCCCGGCGGCCCCGTCGACCGTCAGCGCCGGCCCCTTGTACTTGCCGGTCTTGGCCTGCAGCGGCTGCTCGGCGGCCTTGGGCGCCTTGAGCAGCGCGAACGTCACCCGCGTCGGTCCGACGTAGCTGGTCTTCACGCTCTTGCCTGCCAGCGTGAATTTGGTCTTGTCGGTCAGCTCGCGCCCGCGGATCTCGCCCTCGACGCCCTTGCCTTCGGGACCTGTCCAATAGGACATGGCCTCCACGACAGGCGTCTTGATCACCGCGACCGGCTTCTTGCTGGCGAACTCGCGGCCCTGCGAGACCGCGACCAGCGGCTGGTCGGTCGGCGCGTCGTCGGGCAGCGTCAGCGTCACCTTCGACTTGCTGGCCGGCGCCTCGGGCTGCAGACTCACCTGTCCCAAGCGCCAGGTGGTGACCGCGTCGAGGTTCTTGCCGCTGATCTTGAGCGTGCCGGGCGCGCCGACCTCCTTGGGCACCGTCGTCAGCCCCGGCGTCGGGTGGACCGTGAACGCCACCGCCGAGCCCTTCTTGCGCGCCTCGGCCTTGAGGTCGCCCGACTTGGCGCCCTTGGCGATCGTCACCGTCGCCTTGGTCTCGCCCTGCTCGCCGGCCTTGAGCGGCTTGCTGCCGAGCTTGAACTTGGCCGCCTCGAGGTGCGCGCCGGTGAGCGCCACGCTGTCGCCCTCGAACGCCGCCGTCGGGCTCACCGCCGTCAGCGCCGGCGCGTAGAAGATCTCGTAGTCCTTCTTCAGCGCCGCCTCGCCGCCGACGCTCGTCACCGCCAGCGGCCCGGTGGTCCCCGCCGGCGCGGTGAAGCGGAGCGACGTCGCCCCGAGCTCGTCGACCTTCACCGGCGCGCCCGCGAGCGTCAGCGTCGTCACCCGGTCGAGGTTCTTGCCCTTGAGCGTCACGACCTCGCCGGGCGCCGCGAACTTCGGCGACGCGCTCGTGAGCCCCGGCGCCTTGACGAAGCCGGTGACCGCCAGCTCGGCGACCTTCTTCTTGGCCCGCTTGAGGAGCAGCTTCTTGGCGCTCTTGGTCTTGAGCGGCACGGTCGCGGAGATCGAGCCGGCCGTGATCTTCACTTCCTCGAGCGCGATCGCGTCGAGCATGACGACGTCGCCTTCGACGAAGTCCGTGCCGGTGATCGTGATCGTGTCGCCGGCGCCGAACTCCGCCGGAGTCACGGCCTGCAGCGTCGGCGCGGCGGAGGCCTCCGCGGGCGTCTGCTCGGCCCGCACCGGCGCCGCGGCGGCGAGCAAGATCGCGACCCCGATCGCCGCGCCGATCACGTTCGCTCCAGAACCCGACCACGTCATGACGCGCACCGGCGAAGATTCGCCCCGCGAGCCGGCGATCGTCAAGGTATCCTCGCCGGCGCCGTATGCCATCGCGTCGACTGTCGCTGTTCTCCGCCTCGCTCGTGTCCCTCGCGATGATCCCGCTGGCCGGCGCCGCCGAGCCGACCGGCAAGCACGCTGCCGGCAACAAGACCCTCGGCAAGCCGCTCGCGCGCGTCGTCGCCGCGGATCATCCGGCCGCGCGTCCGCGGCCGCTGAGCCTCGCGCAGGCGGGCAAGGCCGCCGCCCCGGCGCCGTTCGTGCGGGCCGCGCTGATCGATCTCGCAGCGCGCTCGAGCGAGCCGGCGCGGGTCCGCCTCGATCCCGCGCACGGCACCTTGCGGCGCTTCGACGGCCGTGTCGCCAACCCGCACGGCCTCGGCGTGCGCGCGTGCGAGGCCCTGCTCGCCGAGCACCGCGACGTGCTCGGCCTCGCCGCCGCCCCGGGCGCGGCCGATCTCGTGCAGACGCGCGTCATCAATGGCGACGCCGGCGACCTCGCGCTCCACTACGACGTCCGCTTCCGCGGCCTGCCGGTGTGGGGCGCCGAGGTCCGGGCTCACTTCGACGCCAGCGGCGCCCTCACCTCGATCGCCGCGCAGAACCTCGGCCGCCTCGATCCGCCGCAGCTCGTCAAGTTCGGGGCCGACGCCGCCCGCGTCCGCGCCCGTCGTGCCAACGGCCCTGACGCCGTCGATCGCCGCGCCGTCGACCTCGGCCCCGCCGAGCTCGGCGTATGGCCGCAGAGCCACGATCGCGGCGGCGTGCTCGCCTGGCGCCTGCTTCAGACCGTCAGCCTCGCCGAAGGCGGCTATCAACACTTCGAGACCTACGTCGACGCCGAGGCCGGCCGCGTGCTCGCTCGCCGCCCGCTCGTCGCCACCGAGACCGTCAACTCGACCACCGGCACCGCCAACGATCACTTCGGCAAGCAGGTCACCCTGCGACTCTCGCACTACCCGGGCAAGGGCGAGTACGGCCTCTACGACCGCAGCAAGGGCCTCGCCGCCGCCACCTTGCAGACCCTCGACGCCGGCAACAGCGACCTTCCGGGCAACGCCGCGCTGGCCACCAGCAAGACCAAGACCGCGTGGACGGCCGCCGAGGCGACCGCGCACGCCCACATGCAGAAGGTCATCGACTACTTCCAGGCCACCCACGCCCGCAACTCGTGGGACGGCAAGGGCGCCGCGGTCGAGCAGCTCATCCACTACGGCCAGGCCTACAACAACGCCTTTTGGGACCCGTACAACAAGCACATGGCCATCGGCGACGGCGACAAGTTGATCTTCAAGGAGTTCACGCGCTCGCTCGACGTCTCGGCCCACGAGTACAGCCACGCCGTCATCACCGGCACCGCCAACCTCGTCTATCAGAACCAGCCGGGCGCGCTCAACGAGAGCTTCGCCGACGTCATGGCGATGATGATCGACCGCGACGACTGGGTCCTCGGCGAGGACGTGGTCGGCCCCGGCTTCGGCGCCCCGTTCGCGCGCAGCTTCATCGATCCCAATTTGGGCGGTCAGCCCAAGCACATGGAGAAGATCTACAAGGGCACCGACGACTACGGCGGCGTCCACATCAACAGCGGGATCCCCAACCACGCCGCCTACCGCCTCGCCATCGCCCGCAGCCGCGAGCTCGTCGAGAAGGTCTGGTACCGCACCCTCTACAAGGGCCACATCGGCAGCCAGGCCAGCTTCGTCGACATGGCCCAGGGGACAGTCGCCGCCTGCAAGGAGCTCATCGCGCTCGGCCAGGCCACCGGCGCCGACTGCACCGCCACCGCCGAGGCGTGGGTCGACGTCGGCGTGCTCGCGGCCAGCGACGTGCCGAAGGACGGCTGCCCTGACAAGTCGTCCGAGAAGGACGGCCTGTGCTACTGCGACCCCGGCTTCGTCCCCAGCGGCGACGGCACCGCCTGCGTCGCGCTCGGCGGCGTCGACTGCCCCGCCAACTCGATCGAGGCCAACGGCCTGTGTCTGTGCCAGGACGGCTTCAAGCCCAACCAGGACGGCAGCCAGTGCGTCGCCGAGCAGAACGGCTGCCCGCTCAACTCCGGCTGGGACGCCGCCAAAAAGAAGTGCGTGTGCGACCCCGGCTTCGAGGGCGCCCCCAACGCGCCTGACGGCAAGTGCGAGCCTGTCGAGAGCGACTGCCCGGCCGACGCGCACCCCGAGTGGGCCGACCCGATGGACCAGGCCGACTACACCTGCGCCTGCAACGACAACTTCGAGGACGACGGCAACGGCAACTGCGTCGTCATCGCCGGCACCTGCGGCAACGAGTCGTTCTTCGGCCGCTGCGACGGCGACACCCTCGTCTACTGCCAGCCCGGCGTGCCCGACGACGAGATCCACGGCATCGACTGCGCCGGCGAGGGCCTCGTGTGCGGCAAGTTCGACTCCGTCGTCGGCTACGACTGCCTCAACCCTGACGGCAAGGGAGCGGCCGCCACCTGCGACGCTGACGGCTATCAGGAGTGCGGCGCGGGCAACCCGTTCTGCGTGTCCGAGCAGGACGCATCCACCGGCTTCTGCTCGCACGAGTGCAAGGCCGGCGGCGACTGTGAGAGCGCCTACGACTGCTGCGCCAGCGTCTCCGACGGCACCCGCGCCTGCCTCGTCGATCCGTACTGCGCCGAGAACATCGACACCAAGGCCACCTGCAAGGACATCCCCGGCGGCAGCACCTTCCACGGCAAGTGCGTCGGCGACGTGCTCGTCTACTGCGACGGCTCGACCGGCGTCACCCAGGAGGTCTTCTGCGTCAAGGAGGGCAAGGAGTGCGGCTTCGTCGACAAGGCGACCGGCTACAGCTGCGTCGACCCTGACTCGGGCGCCTTGCCGGAGGCGCCGGCCGACTGGTGCCCGCACGAGAAGGACGGCAGCTGCGACGTGCCCGACCTGTGCCCCGAGGGCTCCGACGGCGCCGACTGCAACGCGTGCGGCGACATCGGCGAGGCCGGCGCCTGCGACGGCGACCTGCTCAAGTTCTGCGACCCCGACGACGGCCTCGTCACCACCGACTGCGCCGCCACGCCGACCACCCCGAGCTGCGGCCCGGGCGACGACGGCACGTTCGCCTGCGGCCCCGGCCCCGGCCCCGACGACCCGACCACCGGCGGCCCCGGCAGCGACAGCGAGGGCTCGGACAGCACCGGCGAGGCCCCCAGCTCCGACACCGCCACCGCCGGCGAGGTCGGCACGATCACCTGCGCCTGCCGCAGCGACGCCCCCGTCGACTGGCGCCAGCTGCTGCTCGCCGCCCCGCTGCTGCTCCGCCGGCGCCGCAAGCATGGCTGAAAGAGCATGTCTCTCCGGGCATGCCCTTCGGGGCATGTCTCCGAGGACATGTATCTCTATAAAATCTCCGAAGCGCTGGCCTGCTCCGATGGGGCTGGTCGGTATGGCTACGAGCTCGAGATTCCGTCAGCCTCGCCCGCCGAAATCATCCGAGGCCGCGAGACCGGGCCCCACGCTCGAGCCCGATGGACATCCCTGCCTTGTCCTGCTCTCCTGTGTGCTCGCCATGGCTAAAAACTCGCCGACGAGACACGACCGTATGCATCGGCCCTCGCGGCCGTCCGCGCTCCCTGCTCTGCTCGCGGCCGGTTTGGTCCTCGGCCTCTCCGCCAGCGCCTCCGCGGCCTGCGTCGACGAGGCCACCTGCACCGTCAAGAAGCCGCTCCTGCTGTTCGTGCTCGACTACTCGACCTCGATGAACAGCCCGATCTCCGGCCCGCTGACCCGCTGGCAGGCCGCGGTCGACGGCCTCGTCGATCTCCTCGCGGAGAACGACGGCCTGCTCGCCGATCAGCTGCAGATCGGCGTGCTGCGCTTCGGCCACGATCCCGCGCCCGCGATCGCCGGCACCGCGATCGCCGGCGACGCCTCCGGCCTGGTCGACGGCCAGCGCCTCGACATCGGTTTTTATGATGCGCTCGCGCCCGACCATGCCTACCTGCAATGCAACGGCGACGCCCTGACCACCGCCCTGTTCGCCGTCCCGACGCCCCTCGACGGTCAGCCTGACGGCATCGAGTCCTGGACCGGCGGCGCCCTCGCACAGGCCAAAACCTACTTGCAGCAGACCCTCGCCGATCACCCGCTCGACCTCGGCACGCGCGACGCGGCGATCGTGCTCGTCACCGACGGCCCGTGGACCGACCCCTCCGGCGCCACCGAGCTGGCCCCACCGGACGCCGACCCCGCCCTCGTCGCCGCCGACCTTCTCAATGACATGTCCGTTCGGACATACGTGGTCGCGCTCGGCGAGGCTGCCAATCAGCCCTGGGCCGACGCGATCGGCGTCGCCGGCGGCACCGGCTCCGCGCGCCTCGGCCTGTCCTTGCAGGGCCTGAACACCTCCCTCGCGGCGAGCGCCCGCGCCGTCGCCCGGGACGTCCGTCTGCCGCGGTGCAGCCCGACCATGGCGCGAGCGACGGTGCTGCTCGACGCCTCGTCGTCGCTGCTCAACATCAACGGCGGCACCCAGGCCGGCCCCATGGGCACCACGTCCTGGGACCAGATCCGCGACGCCCTCACCGGCACCGCCTCGCTGTTCGACCGCCCCGTCCTCGCCAGCACGCGCGAGCACTTCTCGCTCTTCGGCCTTTCCGTGTTCGGCCACGACACGCCCGCGCCCGGCGAGCAGCAGCGCCTCGTCGACTACGGCCTGTGTCACGAGGCCCAGTTCGCCTGGGCTCTCGATCCCGAGACCTCGTGCGAGCTGCCAGGTTGCATCGATCCATGGCAGGCCCGCCCATCACCTGGACCTTCAAAAATTCCGCCGACGAGCCCGCCCTGCCGTTCGCCGGGCCCGTCGTCAGCCACATGCCGCGCTGCGACCTCCACCCCAACAACCCCCAGGCGTGCACCGGCTCCGGCAGCTACCTCCACCTCGGCCTCGAGCTCGTGCAAGCCGACCTCGCCGCCTACAGGTCCGCCTGCCTGGCCGACGGCGCCGCCATGCCGTGCACCGCGACGACCCCGTTCGTCAACGTCCTGATCGTCGACAGCCCCTACAACTCGAGCGACGCCGCGGTCCAGGTCCCGCTCGAGGCGATGCACGCCGCCGGCGTCACCACCCGCGTGATCGGCTTCGGCGAGCTCCTCGGCCTGCCGCTGCTCACCACCCAGCTCGACGCCATGGCCGCCTGGGGCTCGGGCGGGCTCGAGCCCCCGCTCGAAGCCAAGAACCAGCTGCAGCTCGAGGCCGCGCTGGCGAGCATCGCCGATGGTTTGCCCGCCGATCCGTGCTGCGACACCCGCGTGTGCAGCCCGGCCAGCTCCTGCGGCGACGGCATCGTCGACTTCGGCGAAGAGTGCGACGACGGCAACGGCCAGACCGGCGACGGCTGCAAACCCAACTGCTTCCTCGAGCCGCCCGACGAGACCACCACCGGCGACGAGACCACCACCGGCGACGCGACCGACACCGCGACCGACACGGCCTCGACCACCGGCACCTCGACCACCGACGCGATCACCAGCACGACCTCGACCGACACGACCTCGACCACCGGCACCTCGACCACCGACGCCATCACCGGCACCACCTCGACCACCACGCTCGACCCGACGACGACGACGACCGCGACGACCTTCGTCCCCACGACCGACGGCCCGCCCACCACGCAGGGCCCCGGCGACACCTCCGACACGACCGCCAGCAGCAGCAGCGCCACCGACTCCGCAGGCACCGGCGGCATGAACGCGAGCGACGGTTGCAACTGCAACAGCGACCCATCCCGCGACCTCGGGCCCGCCTTCTTGTTGGCCCTCGCCGCCCTCGCCCGCCGACGCCGTGACAGGGCCGTTTCGCCCTGTCTCTGAAGCCATGTCTCTGCGGCACCCAGGGGTCGAGCGGGTGCTCGATCCACCGGGGCTCTCAAACAAGTTGCGCGCTCACGTCGACCGCGTGAACTCGTCGATCTCGCCGCGCAGCCACGCCGTGAAGTCCGCGTAGTCGTGCGCCTCGGCCGACACCCGGGCCCCGCCCTCGCGCTTGCGGGCGAACAGCGGCTCCTCGGCGTGGTGGCGGCACACCGGGTATTCTGGCCCGGGCGCGCTGGTGTCGAAGCACCACTGCCCGCCCCCCCCGGCGTCGGCGAACGCCACCAGGTGGTCGGTGACGATCGCGTACTCGCTGCCGTCGTCGTCGACCCACCGCACCCCGGGCCCGACGCGCACGTGCTCGCGCGTGTGCGCGGCCGCCTCGCGCGGCGTGTACGCGCACAGCTCCACCACCTCGCCGGCCGCGTCGAGCACCCGCAGCGAGCCGAACGACGCCATGAACGCGCTCCAGCTCGGCGGCGGCGAGAACTCGACCTCCGGCCGCAGCGCCGCCACTAGTTCGCTCAGCACCGCCGGTGGCACCGCCCCGTAGACCGCCCCGAGGTCGCGCTCGGCCGCCACGGCGATCAGCCCGTAGACCAACTCGTCGAGGCCGCCGCTGCCCCCCTTGCCCTTCGCAACTGTCTTTCGCGCCATGTCCTCTCCGACCTTGCCCTTCGGACCTGCCCTCTACGCCATGTCCGGATCGACCTTGCCCTTCGGACCTGTCCTCCATGACATGTCCGAGAGCCCCCGGCCCCGGCCTCGCGCTTCGGACCTGTCCTTCATTCCCTGCCCCGAGCGCCTCAGAAGCGCAGGCGCAGCCCCGCCCCGCCGGTCCATTGCAGCCGCGTCGGCCCGAGGGCGATGCTGTCGAGCTTGCGCTTCGACTTGACCGCCTGCACCAGTAGGCCGATGGCTGCCCCGGTCACGAACAGGCCGAAGAGCCCGCTCCAGTAGCCGCCGGCCACCAGCCCGCCCTTCGGCTTCTCCGCCTCTTTCATGGGCAGGCCGCCCATAGCGTTCCAGTCCAGCGCCTCCGCGTACTCCTTCTTGCGCTGGACATGGATCGTCAGCATCGCCGCCGCGCCCCCGAGCGCCCCGAGCCCGAGCACCAGCAGCCCGGCGCCGAGCCCGATCTGCCGCTTGTACGCGCCGGCGATCCGCACCCGCCGTCGGCCGAGCTCGTCGATGCGCTGATCGACCAGCATCTGCTCGTCGGGCGACGCGTGCGGGCGGAACGCCTGGTACTCGCTCACCGCGGTGTTGAGCTTGCCCTGCGCCTCCGCCAGCACCGCCAGGTTGAAGTGCATCGGCCGCCAGTTCGGCGCGAAGAAGGCCACCCGGCGGAACTCCGCCTCCGAACCGACGTAGTTCCCCTTATTAAAATGGTCGACCGCCTTGAAGGCGTGCTTCTGCGCCTGAGGGTTAAGCGCCTCCGTCAGCTCCGCGCTCGCCGGCTCCGGCTGCTCCGCCTCGGCCGGCTCCCCCGCCTCGCGCGCATGGACCGTCGTGGGCGCGGCCAGCGAGGCCGCGCACGCGCAGGCCACGGCCGCGCGGCCGAGCCTTCGACATGCTGTTTCGGACATCTTCATGGCCGCTCGCCTCTCGGACCGGCTCTCCGGCGCCTCGACACCTGTCTCGAACAACATGTCCCTCACGCCATGCCCCGAAGGTCAGAAGCGCAGCGTGACCCCGGCCCCGCCGTTCCACTTGAGGCGGGTCTTGCCGAGGTTGATGCCGTCGAGCTGGCGCTTCGACTTGATGGCGTTGCGCAGCGGGATGATCGAGTACGTCGTCAGCAGCAGGCCGACGATCACGACGTAGATGCCGCCGTACAGCATCAGCTTCCCGCGCCGCTCGAACTTGTCGGACTCTTCGCGGAGGCCGGCCGCATGCTCCGCGTACTCGTTGTAACATTGGCTGCCCACGTCCGGCTGAGGACAGTTATTCCCCATCTGAACGACCGTCTCCGCCGCCGCGTCCCACTCCTTGGCCTTCTCGGTCTGCTTCGGCCCGAGGATGAACATCGCCACCGCGCCGCCGATCGCTCCGACCCCGAGCGTCATCGCCGTCGCGCTGAGCGCGATCTGCCGCTTGTACGCCCCTGCGATGTTCGTCTTCCGTCGCCCCAGCTCGTCGAGCCGCTGATCGACCACCATTTGCTCGTCGGGCGACCCGTGCGGCCGGAATTCCTTGTACTCCGACACCGCCGTCCCGAGCTTGCCCTGCGCCTCCGCCAGCACCCCCAAATTGAAGTGCAGCGGCCGCCAGCGCGGCGCGAAGAAAGCCACCCGGCGCCACTCCTCTTCCGAGTCGACGAACGCCCCATTTTTAAAATGTTCGATCGCCTTGACCGCGTGCTTTTGGGCCTGCGCGTTCAGCTCCTCCGAAGTCTCCGCCGACGACGGCGCCGGCCCCTCCGGCTCGGTCGCCGACGCCACCGACGGCGTCGCCAGCGAGGCGGCACAGATCACCGCGACCGCCGCCCGGCCCAGCTTGCGTCCTGTCCCTTCGAACATGTTCCTTGAACCTTGCAGCAGCATCACTCGCCGTCCTTCGGCACGATCTCATAGGACTTCGTCACCCGCGACCAGCGGGAGATCGGCACCTGCGCCAGCGCCTTCTCCAGCTTGTCCGCGTAGGCCAGGCCCTCGCCGGCGTCCATCGCCGCCGGCTTGAAGCGGTCGAAGTCCTCGCGGTGGGTGAACGCGTAGACCACCAGCGTCTCGCGGGCGGGCGTGTTCGGGTCGCGCAGGCTCGCCGCGATCGCCTTCTCGTCGGGCGTCGGCAGGACCAGGCTGGCCTTGCCCTTGATCGTCGGCAGCGGCACCGAGTCGCTCGGATACACCACCCCGCCGGCCGCGGTCTCCTCGAGCGCGATGACGATCAGGTACGCCGTCTCGCTGGCCGAGAACTCGAAGTGGACCCGCTCGCCGTCGACGAACTTCTCCGGCATCTTGACCCAGAAGTCGAACTGCTTCTGCTGGGCCGCGCGGTCGTAGGAGAACGCGTACGCCTGCGGGTCGCCCCACTCCATCGAGTCGAGCGCCTCCGTCGCCGCCTCGCGGCCGCCCTGGACGCCGATGCCGCCCTTGCCCACGCGGCCCTTCGCCGCGCCCTCGGCCGAGCGGACCAGCTTGCGGAAGCCCGAGCCGACGCGGACCGACTTGACGATCACCTCGCCGCACGGCCCGTCGGTGTCGGCGGTCAGCGTCTTCACGTTCTGGATCTCGTACTCCGCCTCGACCGAGCGGCCGTAGCGGGCCTCGAGCTTGAGCATGTCCATGTAGCCGCCGGCGAACGCCGTCAGGTCGCCGAGGCCGACGCGGTACTTCTTCTTGTAGCTCGACGACGACTCCTTGACCCGGACCTCGCAGCCGGGCGCGCGCTCGTCCGCGATCGTCCACGCCCCCGCCGTCGTCACCCGCACCTGGCGGCCGAGCAGCGCCTCGGCGTCGCCGGTCGGCTCGAGCAGGAAGTGGGTGTCGGACGAGAACCCGCCGATCTTCTCCGCCACCTCGGAGTCGGCCTTGGGCGCGGCCAGGAAGCCTTGCTTCGTACATGCCCCGAGGGACATGCCCCCGAGGACAGCCATCACGACCCACGCGGCGCGGCTCATCGCGAGTACCCCCACGAGACGATGAACTCGTCGGCGGCGCTGAGCTTCTTGCCGAGCGTCAGGTGCGGCGTCTGCTCGCGGTTGGCCTTCTTGGCCTCGCGCTTGACCCGGGGCCCGATCCACTCCGCCAGCTCCTTGAGCGAGATCTGGCCGTCGCCGTTGATGTCGCCCTGGCCGCTGCCGATCGCCTCGATCAGGTACTTCGAGAACAGCCCGCCCGAGCCGTCGGCGGCCGGGCCCGAGATCTCGGCGCCCGACGAGGCCGACAGCATCGCCACGCGGGTCTGCGGCTTCACGTCCTCGATGCGGACCAGCGGGCGCGTCCCCGGGGCCAGGACCGAGCGGCCGCCGGCGCCGGAGAAGCACGAGTCGGCCATCGCCAGCACGTCCTTCGCCTTGGTCTTCTCGAGGTCGCCGAGCACCTCGGTCATCGGGATCGCCGTGTCCTTGAGGTACTGCGGATCGCCGTCGAACGGCACGATGTAGCTGACGCCGGTCGTCGGCTCGGGCGCCCCGTGGCCGCTGAAATAGAAGTACACCCGGCCGCCGCTGGGCACGTTGGCCTGCAGCCAGCGCATCTGCTTGGCGATGTCGGTGCGGCTGGCGCGGTCGTCGAGCAGCACCTTGATGTTGTCCTCGGGCACGCCGAGGGTGACCCGCGCCAGCTCGGCGAACTTCTCCGCGTCCGAGCGGGCCCCGCCGGCCGGCGTCACGTCGCGGTACTTCTCGATGCCGACGATCAGCGCGTACGCGGTCGGCTGAGGCGACGCCGACACCATCGACGCGCCCTTGCTGCCGCCGCCGCCGCCGCCGCCGTTGTTCTTGATCCGCGCGCTCGGCTCGTCGCCGGTGGCCCGCCAGTCGGAGCTGCCGGAGTCGCCGGAGCCGCCGACTTCGTTGCTCGCCATCCGCGAGTCGCCGCCGCCGGAGCCGAGCGAGCCGGCGTCGACGCGCAGCTCGGAGGGGATGATGAGGGGCGGGAGCTCGTCGACCGGGGTGGCGGTGGCGATCTGCTGTTGTTTGCAGGCCGGCGCCAGGAGCAGCGCGGCGAGGGGTAAAACGATGCGACGCGACACGGGGGACATCCATATCCGTGCGCCGCTGCTACAGTCAACGCACCCCCGGATGATTGAAGTCGTCGATCTCACCAAGTCCTTCCCGATCTCGCGCCAGCAACGGCGCGAGCAGGCTGCCGCGGGGCCTCCAGCACCCGGCGCCGCGCCGGCTCCTGGAGCCGCGGGCGCGTCGAGCCTCCAGGCTGTCGCCGGCGCCAGCTTCCGCTGCCTGCCCGGACGCGTATTCGCCCTCCTCGGGCCCAACGGCGCCGGCAAGACCACCGTCTTGCGCATGATCGCCACCCTGCTGCGCCCTGACGGCGGGCGGATCTCGATCGCCGGCGTCGATGCCCTGGCCGACCCGGTCGCGGCCCGCCGCCGGCTCGGCTTCCTCACCGGCTCGACCAAGCTTTACGAGCGCCTGACCGCCGAGGAGAACGTGCGCTACGCCGCCGACCTCCACGGCGTCGGCGCCGCGGACTACAAGCGCCGCCGCGACGCCCTGTTCGCCGCGCTCGGCATCGACGCCTACGCCGGCCGCCGCGCGGGCCAGCTCTCGACCGGCATGAAGCAGAAGGTCGCAATCGCCCGCACCATCATCCACGACCCCGAGGTGGTCGTGTTCGACGAGGCCACCTCCGGGCTCGACGTCATCGCCGCGCGGGCCATCATCCAGCTGATCCAGGACTGCCGCGCCCGGGGCAAGACCGTCCTGTTCTCGACCCACATCATGAGCGAGGTGACGATGCTCGCCGACGACCTCGCGGTGGTCCATCGCGGCCGCCTGCTGGCGATGGGCGGCCTCGAGGAGGTCCTGGCCCGCGCCGTCGACGAGCGCGGCCAGCGGCGCACGCTCGAGGACGAATTCGTGCGGCTCGTCGACGCCGCCGAGGAGGTGCGGACATGAGTTCGCCGGCCCTGGTCGTCTTCCGCAAGGAGCTGCGCGACACCCTCCGCGACCGCCGCACGCTGATCGCGATGGTCGTCGTGCCCTTGCTGCTGTTCCCGCTGTTGATGGTGGGCATGGCCAAGTTCTCGCAGTCGCGGGCCGCCGAGGCGCGCGACAAGACCCTCGCCGTGGCCGTCGCGGACGCCGAGGCCGGAGCCGGCCGCGGCTCCGGCCTGGCCGATTTCCTGCGCCACGAGCCCGGCCTCGAGATCACCGAGGTCCAGGACGTCATGGCCCTGCCCGAGCGCGTGCGCACCGAGGAGCTCGACGCCGCGATCGTCATCCCCGCCGGCTACGCCGCCGCCGTGGCCGCCCACCAGCCCGCGCCGCTGCAGCTGCTCCACAAGTCGAGCGACGACTTCGACATCCCACGCACCCGGCTCGAGCAGACGCTCGCGCGCTTCGAGCAGAAGCTGCTCGAGGAGCGCCTGCGCGGCCTCGGCATCGAGCCGCGCTCGATCGACCCGCTCGACATCCAGCGGACCGACGTCGTCAGCTCGCGCGAGCTGTTCGGCAAGCTGCTCGGCGGCCTCCTGCCGTACATGTTCATCATCTTCTGCTTCACCGGCGGCATGTACCCGGCCATCGACCTGGCCGCCGGCGAGAAGGAGCGCGGCACCCTCGAGACCCTGCTGTCGTCGCCGGCCAGCCGCCTGCAGATCACCCTCGGCAAGTTCGCCGTCGTCACCCTCACCGGCTTCACCTCGGCGCTGCTGGCCACCGTCGGCATGTACGTCAGCGTCCAGAGCGTCTCTGGCATCCCGCCGGCGGTCCTCGCCGCGGTCCAGAGCGTGCTCGCGCCCGGCACGATCGCCCTCGTGCTGGCCCTGCTGCTGCCGCTCAGCGTGTTCTTCGCCGGGCTGCTGCTGATGCTGTCGCTGTACGCCCGCTCCTACAAGGAGGCGATGAGCATCATCAGCCCGCTCATGATCGTCGTCGTCGTGCCGGCCGCGATCGCCCTGGCCCCGGGCGTACGCCTCGGCGTCGCCACCGCCCTGGTGCCGGTCCTCAACGTCTCGCTGGCGACCCGCGAGATCATCGCCGGCACCGCCGAGCCGCTGCACCTCGCGCTGGTGTTCGCCTCGCTGCTGCTGCTGGCCGCTGGCAGCATGGTCGCGTGCGCCCGCTGGTTCTCCCGCGAGGACATCGTGTTCCGCTCATGAAGCAGATCCCGCCCCCGCATCGGCGGGAGGCGGGTCGTCCGCTCCAGTCGCAGTTCACCCGGGCGCATGGCTGGGGCCGTCGTGCGCCCCCTGATAGCGGGCCGTGAAGCCCCTCGCCGCAATGATCACACATGGGCGAGCGCCCCATGAACAAAGGTACGACGGGTGGCGACGAGGTCCGGCCTGCACCCCGCCGGGCCGACCTGTTGCGGGGCATTGGCGCCCCCGAGCGCGCGCCAATGTCGTCTATCGCCCCCCGAATGATGATTGTTCGCAACTCATCATTGCGATGGGAGCGGGTCACGGACGCCTGTCCGGCGGACAATTGACCATTCCTGCGAATCGAGCTTCTGGAGCATCACGCCAATATCGGCGGCATGCGGCTGCGCGGCGACTCTATGCATATGTAAGACACGCCCCTCCGCCGCCGCAATACCCCGCCGGCGCGGGCCGCGAAAAACCATTTCCACACCTTCACACCGCCGTGGTAGGGTGGCTGCGTGAATGGGAGGAGCGTAATGACGGACTCAAATCGCGTGATCCTGGTGGCCTCGATGCTGTGTCTCGGGGGCGCGTGTTATGAGGGCACCGACGGCGGTGCCGAGGCCGCCGACGCGCGCGAGACCGAGTACAACGCCGAGGTGCTGAACGGCCCCGTGCTGCAGGGCCCGGTGCTGAACGGTATGGTCCTCCAGGGGATGATCCTCAATGGCCCGGTCCTCAATGGTCCCGTCCTCCAGGGTCCCGTCCTCAACGGCCCCGTCCTCCAGGGCCCCGTCCTCAACGGAATCAAGCTCAACGGCCCCGTCCTCCAGGGCCCCGTCCTCAACGCCCCCGTCCTCAGCGGCACCCTGTTCTCGGGCAAGGTCCTGAAAAACGGCAAGCCGGTCACCGTCCAGGGCGCCGACTTCATCGGCTCGGAGTGGAACCTCCACATCGGCACCCACATCGACGGGGTCGACCACTACGAGGATTACGTGCTGCGCTTCGACAACATCTACCAGTCGGAGGAGCAAGACGACGTCTACCTCTACGATATCGTGCACCGGCCGAAGAGCGGCGGCCCGTGGAAGTCGCTGTGCGTCGACGAGAACAACCTGCCGGTCCCGGCCGTCCCGCTGCGCAACTACTGGAACCTCGAGACCGGCGATCGCATCGACACCGACAACGTCATCACCTTCGCCTGCAAGAACGCCGTCCTCGCCAAGTGTACCCTGTGGGGCTACCGCCCGTGGGCCAGCGCGACCCGCTGCAAGGACTACGAGAAGGGCAAGAAGTGCGGCCCGATGAGCCTCACCGATTACCACCAGGCGTGTACCCGCATGGCCCGCGCCGACTACTGCGGCAACGGCGAGCCGTGGACGATCAACGGCAACGCGATCGACCTGTGGGACCACCTGACGCCGCAGATCGAGGCGCCGACCACCAATTGGTTCATCGAGGCCGAGTGGACGCCCGAGGGCGCCTACTGTCTCAACGACATCCGCATGCAGTCGCTCAAGCAGCAGGGCCACTACCCGGCCTGCTTCCTCGACAAGAAGGGCAAGCCGAAGACCATCCAGGACTGCGGCTCGCTCAAGAACCACCGCGCGCTCATCACCAGCACGTTCAACAAGAACGAGGCCGATGACGACGACGACGACGACGACGACGACGACGACGATTGCGGCAAGGGCGGCAAGGGCCACGGCCACGGCCACGGCCACGGCCACGATCACGACGATTGATCATACCTGCCCGCACGCGCACCCGGCCGTCGCCCGCGACGCGCCGGGTGTCGTCATTCGCGAATCACAGCACCCGCTCGGCGCCGGCGATCGTCGGCGCGGCGCTCACGACGCCCGCGCCTGGGCCCGGTAGCGCGTCGGCGTCGTGCCCGCCCAGCGCTGAAACGCGCGCGTGAACGAGTTCAGCTCCTCGAACCCGAGCAGGAACGCCACCAGGCCAGCGTCGAGCTCGGTGCGCGTCAGCAACCGCCGCGCCGCCTGCTCGCGCACCTCGTCGAGCAACTGTTGATAGTTGGTCCCGGCCGCCTCCAGGCGGCGCTGGAGCGTGCGCGGGCTGACCCGCAGGTCGCGCGCGACCTTTTCGACCGAGGGGCGCTCGCCGCACATGCAGCGGCACATCGCCAGCCGCGCCTCGTCGGCGAGCGGGCGGCGCTGCCCGTTCGCGGCGGGCTCGACTTCGAGGCCCGGCAGCAGCAGCGCCAGCAGCTCGGCCTCGTGGCGCACGAACGGCTCGGCGAGCGCGGCCGCCGGCAGCACCAGCAGATCGGTCGGCGCCTCGAACTGGACCGGGCAGCCGAAATGCCGCACCAGCAGCGCCGCGTCGGCCCGCCGCCGCGTCAGCTCGACCCGCCGCGGCGCGATCGGCTGGCGCGTGCCGCGTCGCAACAGCGCCAGCATCGACGCGAACGTCGCGTCGACGAGCAGCCGCGGCGGGTCGCGCTCGGCCAGCAGCCACTGGCATCGCACCCGCGCCTCGTCGTCGACGCGCGTCACCGTCACCTCCTCGGGGCACTCGAGCTGCCTGAACCTGCCGAGCTTGGCCAGCGCGTCGCCGACGTCCGCCGCGTGCAGGGCCGCCAGCGCGGCCCTGTCGAATCGCTGCGCCAGCGCCTCGGCCCCGAGCCGCAGCCCGAGGTCGGGCGCATCGGCGAGCGCCTCGATCGCCTGCCACACCGCGAAGAACTCGGCGGTCGTGAGGCGCCCGCGCGGCGGTCCCGGCTCCGCCGACGAGACCCCGGCGCGCGCGAGGATCTGCGCGACGTCGAGGCCGAGCGCGGCCAGCCGCGCGAGCATTACCCCGGGGACGGGGACCAGGTCCGCCATCGCGCTCATCGTCGCACGGCCGGCGGCATCGCCGCCACCGCTGGCGAACCCCGGGACCGCCGCGAAATCGCTCGTCCCGCGGCGCCACCTCGCTGGCCACCGAACATCGGCCGCGAGCGACCCACATCGCCTGTCGCTGTCCTCCGGCGAGCAGCGTCCGCGGCTCGCGGAGAATCACATGTCCCGATGGACATGTGCTCATGGCCATCCTCGGCTGTCCCCCAGGACAGCCAGTCTCCTGCCCGCCCGCTACCCCGGCGCGCACAGGTGCGCGCTCAGGACCGCCACTGGCTGGTCCCACAGCCGCTCGTAGGCCACGCTGAGCAGCTCGCGCGAGCGGCGGCCGCGGCGGTAGGCCGCGCGCAGGCGGCCGAGGTAGGCCCCGAAGCCGCGGACCCCGTCACGGCGGACCCGCAGCGCCGTCGAGAACACCAGCACCAGCGCGGCCGAGGGCACCCCGAGGTTGCCGAACACGAACGCCTGCAGCTCCATCTCGCCGAGCTCGTCGGTGGAATAGCCGGTGATCACGTGGAACAGGTCGTGCGTCTCGCGGTAGCGCTTGCCGAGGTAGTCGACGTCGTTTTCGACCGGGAACGAAGTCACGAACGGCTGGATGCCGTTGGCGCGGAAGTAGCGGACGAACTCGTGGCCGAGCGTGCCCTCGGGCAGGCGCGCTAGCGCGTCGAGGTCGAGCTCGCGCCCCTGCAGCGTCGGCCGATCGGCCAGCAGGCGCCGGCCCGGCTCGCTGTCGCGCCAGGCCCGGGCCAGCCCGCGGTACACGTCGCTGTCCATGCACACGTTGAGCAGCGGCCCGTAGATCGGGTGGCCGGCGTCGTTCTTGAGCACGTTGAGCGCCCGCACCCCGAGCCGCAGCCGCGTCGCCAGCGACGCCCCCTCCGGCAGGCTCGGGATCGCGGTCGGCTCCTGCGGGCCTGGGGACGGCTGCTGCATGTTCTTCGGCGTAGCACAAGTGGACAGTGGTGTCCATTTACGGATCGGCATACAGTCCCGCCGTGGCCGCCGACGCCCACGACTCGCCCCCCCGCCGCCGCGACGCCCAGGACAACCGCGAGCGCCTGGTCGCCGCCGCCCGCGAGGTGTTCGCCGAGAGCGGCTTCGAGGTCCCGCTCGACGCCATCGCCCGCCGCGCCGGCGTCGGCCGGGCCACGCTCTACCGCAACTTCCCCGACCGCTACGCCCTCGGCTCGGCGATCTTCGAGCACAACCTCGCCGCCCTCGAGGCGCTCGCCCGCGCCCACGCCCGCGACCCCGCGGCCTTCACCGCCCTGCTGTCCGCGATCATCGAGCAGCAGATCGCCAGCCACGCGCTCGTCCCCGCGCTGCTGAGCGGCCCGACCGCCCCCGACCTGCACGCGCTGCGCAGCCGCATGATCCGCCTGCTCGCCGGCCCCCTGCGGCGGGCCCAGGCCGCCGGCGCGATCCGCCCCGACCTGGTCTCCGCCGACGTCCTGGCCGTGATCGCCATGATCTCGGCCGCGGTCCTCCACGCCCCCTCGGTCGCCGCCCGCCGCCGCCGCGCCGCCCGGGCCCTCCAGCTCATGCTCGACGGCCTGGTCCCGCGCACCTGAATGCGCGGGCCGTGGGTCCCGATCGACATGTCTGCCAGGACATGTCCCCGTGGACAGTCATCCACACGCGCTCGCTCCGAAGAACGGGCCCGACCGCCTTGACGCATCGCCTGGCGTAACATGCATGTCCTTTAAGACATGTCCTCATGACATCGCTCCGAGTCAAATTCGAGCAGGTCTCACTTGAATCGAGCCCGCCTTCGCCTCGTTGCCCTCGGCTCGCATCGAGTCTCACGAAGACAAACAGCTGTCAGCGCGCCCGCCGGGGCGGCGCCGCCAGCCAGCGCGCCAGCTCCTCCGCCGCCGCCGCGAACTCGAACGCCTTGGCGTTGACCCCGAGCTGGGTCATCGCCCCCATCACGAACGACGTCACCACTCGCGCCCCCGCGGCGGGATCGAGGTCGGCGCGCAGCTCCCCGCGGGCCACCCCTTCGCGCAGCAGCTCCTCGACCATCCCGGCCCAGAACTCGTGGAGCGCGCGAAAGGCCGCCCGCGCCGACCGATCGCGCTGGCCTCGCAGCACCAGTTCCTGGAGCACTCGTCCGAGCTCGCGGTCCTCGCGGAACGACGCGCCCGCGCTCGCCAGGTGGGCCGCCAACCCCTCGCCGCCGCCGTGGCGGGCGCTCGCCGTCACGAACTTGTCGCGTACGTGGGCGATCACCGCCACTACCAGCGCCTCTTTGCTGCCGAAGTGGTAGTGCAGCGTCGAGATGTTGACCCCCGCGCGAGCCGCCACCTCGCGCGTGCGCAGGCCCTCGAGCCCGCGCTCGGCGATCGTCGCATAGGCGGCCTCGAGCAGCGCCGCTCGCCGCTCGTCCGCCCCCGGCCGCGCCCGCTCCGGCTTCGCCTTCCGCGCGCTCGCGCGAACCCCCGCGGCCTCCACCTCGACCGCCGAACGGCGCGGCGACTTCTCAGCCCGCCGCGGCGCTGGCCCCGTCCCGGCCCGCCGCGAAGCCCTCCCCGAGGTCCCCGCCGCCGGATCGTCCGCCCCCGGCTCACGCCGCTTCGTCCCGCGCCTCGCCGTCGGCTCCCGCGCCTCCTCCTGGCCCTTCTTCGCCATCTCGCCGGGCGACGGTAGGCGCGGGCGCGCCCCCGGTCAAGCGCCTTGACCCGCCCGTCCGCCCGGCGTAGACGTCCAACCACATGATTCAATCATTTGATTGAATCCATCGGAGGACCCATGTTGAAAGCCCTGCGCAACCGAACGATCGCCGCCGCCTTCGCCGCCTGGACCACCGCCGTGCGCGCCCGCCGGGTGCTCACGAGCCTCTTGCGCCCGCGCCTGCGCCTGCTCGATCACGTCACGATCCCCGTCGACGACCTCGCCGTCGCCCGCCGCTTCTACTGCGACGTGCTCGGCGGCGCCTTCCTGCTCGAGATCGATGCCGCCGCGCTGGCCCGGTTCGGCCGCCCGCCCGCGCCCGACGGCGGTGACGGCACCTTCCACGTCTCGGTCTACCTCGGCGGCGCCACCCGCATCGACCTGTTCCTCCAGCGCGACGGCCAGCCCGCCCCGCTGCGCGGCCACCCGCACTACGCCTTCCGCGTGACCCCGCGCGACCTGCTGCGCTTTCAGGACCGCCTCCGCGCCCACGGCGTCCCGACCGAGGGCCCGCTGCAGCTCGGCTTCCCCGGCCAGGCCTCGCTCTACTTCAACGACCCCGCCGGCAACCTGCTCGAGCTGACCTGCACCGGCTTCCCGCGGGCGATCCCCGTGCGTCCGCCCGACCTCACCGGCCTCGCCTGGACCCCCGCGTGAGCCGCCGCAGAGTCATCTATCCCTCGGTACATGTCCTCTCGAACATGCCCATCGAGACATGCTCTTCAGAGCATGTCCCGAACTTATTTCTTGAGCCCGCGGTACTTGAAGCCGATCGTCAGCTCCTCGTCGAGCGCCAGCAACTTCTCGAAGTGGACCTCGCGGCCCTGCAGCGGCAGGCTGACCGGCACCGGCATCGCCCCGTCGCCGAGCGACCCGCCCGGGGCCGCCTGCTCCCGCGCGTTCTCCATCACCTGCGGCGTCGCCGTCTGCACGTAGTTCATGTCCTCGGCCGGGATCGGGTTCGAGAGGTAGCGGACCTTGCGGAGGTTGCCGTCGATCGACAGGCGCTTGATCTTGGCGTCGTCGGGCGCGTACACGGTCCAGGCCACGTACGTGCTCGGCGCGTCGGCCCGCGGCAGCGTCGCCGCGAATTGCCCGCGGCCGTTGCCAGCCGGCGGCGCCCCGTTCTCGACGTACACGATCTCGACCTCGAACGCCGCCAGCTCGCCGCCCGCCGCCTGCGAGCGAACCAGCGGGATCATCACCCGCTTGTCGGCCGCCAGGGCCGGCTGGACCGCGCGCCCGCCGACCGACGCGCTCCACAGCTCGCCGCCCTTCGGCAGGGCCAGGCGCAGGAATTGGCGCCGGTTGTTGCGGATCCGGTACTTCACCGAAGTAAGGCGCCGACCCTCGCGGGTCCACATCGTGCGCGCGCGCGTCTCGTCGAGCAGCGTCACCAGCACGTCGGCGTCGACGTGCTGCCACGCGCTCAGCGGGATGCTGACATCGGTGCCGAGGTACTTGTAGCCGAGCAGCACCGGCTGCCCGGTGATGCCGAGGATCGCCGCCGGCAGCGCGCGCACGTCGACCGGCGTCGCGCCCTTGACGTCGCCGGCGTCGACCTCGAGGTTGCCGCGCGACTCGACCCCGACGAACCCGCGCGTGCGCTCGACCCCGACCGGCACCGGCACCGGCGCGGCGATGTCCTTGATGTCGCCGCGCACCACCTTCTCCATCTCGATGCGCAGCGCGTAGGCCCCCTTGGCCGCGTAGTTGAGCTGGACCGCGAGGTTGCCCTCGCCGTCGACCTTCCACTCGCGCACGCCGGCGCCGACCACGTCGAGCACCGTCATGTCCTTGGGCACCTTGAGCGCCAGCTTGTCGACGCCGGTGAAAAGGATCGTGTACTGCGCGGTGGTGGTCGCGCGCATGAGCCCCTCGCCGAGGCTGACCAGCGTGTAGACCTCGCTCAGCACCCGGCTGGCCTGCTGCGCCGCCTTCGGCAACTCGCGCTGCCACTTGACCTCGAGCGCCCCCGTCGACGGCAGCACCGCCTCGACCACCCGCTTGTCGCCGACCACCTTGTCCGACTGCAGCTTGGCGCCCGCGACCGTGAAGTCGAGGTCCTCGCGGGCCGGCACCGACAGCACCGCCGAAGTCGCGCCGGCCGGCGACAGCTGGAACGACACCGCCGACGAGCCCTCCGCCGTGGTCACCGCCGCCGCGAACGTCACGTCGAGGTTGAGCGCCCCGCGCTGCTGCGTCACGAGCACGTAGTGCCCGTCCTCGATGACCACCGCCGCCTCGGCGTTGCCGATCTTCGCCGACTCGAGCGCCACCGTCGCCGGCAAGAACGGCACCTTGACGAAGCCCTTGGCCCGCAGCACCTCGACCCTGAACCTGGCCTTGAAGACAGCCGCGTACGGCTCGCCGTCCTTGACCTGGACCTCGCCCTCGTAGCGGGCCGACGACAGCGCGTAGTCGAGCGGCGCCGTCGTCTCCTCCGCCCGGGTCTTCTCGTACAGCTTGAGGAACTCGTCGAGCTTCATCACCACCCGCTCTGGGTCGTCGGGCGCGGCCGCGGCGGTGACGGGCGACAGGGACAACAAGGTGACGAGGGCGATCGCTGGGCTGCGCATGACTGGGTTCATTCCTTGGCGATGAGCGGCTCCTTCGCCGAGATCTCGACCGCGTACGCGGCCCCGGCGGGGAGCAGGAGTCTTTGATAACGGACGGCCTCGCCGACCGCGGGCACGACCACCGACAGCGCCGAGGCGTGGACCGTCGGCGTCGGCATGCCGGCCAGGTTGGGGCTGTCCTTCGCGCCAGGTGGCTCACGCCGCTCGCGCTCGGCCTTGAACTTGGTGTCGAGCGAATCGCGGCTCCGCACGGACCCACGACGGCTGCGCAGACCGGCCCGCCGCTGGACCACCACGACCTCGGCGGCGGTGCGTACGACGGGCATCGCAGAATCCACTGCGACCCCCGGCGCGGCCTTCAGCGGCACCACATCGACCACGGCCGTGAAGTCGCGCGCCCTCGGGGCGACCGGCGCGGGCGTGGTCGCCGACGGCGGCTCGACGCCGCCTGCGAGCTCGCCGCCCGCGACCTCCGCTTCATCGGTCGGCGCCGGCTCGGCGTTCACCGCGACCTCGGGCGGCTTCTCGACCGCGTCGGCCGGCACCTTCGCCGCGTCCCGCACCGCGACCTCGCGCGGCGCCTCGACCTCGTCCGCGGCGGCCTTCGCATCACCGCCGTCGGGCCGCACCAGCGCCCCCGCGACGTCGTCGCTCTCGAAGTCGTAGACCGAGCTGCCCGCCGACTTCGCCATCTTCCCGGGCTTCTTGGCCCGCCGGCCGGCCCGCACCGCCGACGATTTGCTCTGGACCTGCTGGTACTCCTTCGCCAGCGCCGCATTGGTCCATTTCTGATCGACCGACTCGCTCTGCTCGAGCTGCGCCAGCTTGTCGCCGACCGCCAGCGCCTGCTGATAGCTCGACGCCGACGCCGCGTAGTCACCCCGCGCGCGCTCCTCCTCGGCCTGCTGCTTCAGCGCGACCTGGGCCTGCACGTCCGCGTACGCGCGCGCCTTGGCCTGCTCGCGCACGCGACGCTGAAGCGACATGTCCTGAGAGACAGATGATTTCCCCGCCACGACATCGAGGTTGCTCTGCAGGCGGGCGATGTTCTCGTTCTTGGCCCCCATCCCGCGCAGCGCGTCGAGCTTGTCCTGGGCCGCCCCGAAGTCGTTGCGCATCCACGCCTGGACCGCGTCCTGGAACACCATGTCGGCCTGGGCCGCCCCGACCTCGCCGACCCCGAGCCCGTAGGTGATGCCCTCGCCGCGGGTGAACGCCGCCACCACGTCGCCGTCGCCCGCGTGCTTGCGCGAGCGGTACCCGGGCGGCAGGTGCAGCGTCAGCCGCGACACCGCGACCGGGGCGTCGAGCGTCGGCAGCTGCAGCGCCCTCGTCTCGCGCCGGCGCCACGCGCCCGACTCCCCGAGCAAGATCACCTCGACCGGGAACGACAGCAGCCCCGTCACCGTCTCGACCGAGCGCAGCAGCGGCACGATCCAGCTGCCGTCCCTGGCCCGGGCCGGCGCCGCCGTCTGCCCGCCGACGCGCACCCCGATCACCTTGAAGCCCGCTGGCGGCGTCACCCGCAGGTGCGCCGCGCGCTCGTTGCGGACCTCGTAGTGGGCCCGCACCAGCGCCCGCCCCTCGCGGCTGGTGGCGATCGTGTACGCCGCGACGTCGACGACCACCGGCGGCCCCTCGAGCGGCACGAACCGCAGCAGGCTCAGGCTGCCCGCCGCCGCGCTGCCCTGCTGCACCAGCGCGGTCGTGGCTGTCCCTTCGACCAGGCCCTGCGCCCACGCCGGCAGCGTCGACGCGGCCACGTAGCTCCAGCCCGGCGCCTCGGGCACCGCCTCGACCTCGCCGTCGCGCGCCAGCTGCAGCGCGACCTCGCTGTGGAACACCCCGACCGGCGCGACCCTCGGCAGGTTCACCCGCGACTCGGCGGCCTTGCCGATCGGCGCCGACCAGCGCAGCTCGAGCTCGACGCGGTCGCGCACCGGCGCCTGCAGCTCGACGCGCACGCGGTCGCCCTCGCGCACGAACCCGCGGACGTTGACGCCGACCACCTCGAGATCGCCGCCGAGCCCCGCCGTCTCGAGCTCGAGCTTCGCCACCTCGCCCCGCCGCACCTCCCACACCGCGCGGGCCCGGCCGCGCAGCTCGGCGTCGCCGACCGTCACGCCGATCCCCACCTTCGCCACCACCATCGGCGGGCGATCGGCCGCCGGCGCCGGCGGGGTCACGAACGCCAGCGCGATCGCTCGCGCCCCGCTCCACTGCTTCTCGCCCACCGTCAGCGCCGCCGCCCCGTCGACCCGCAGCCCCGGCGTCAGCCCGGCCGGCGCGCTCGCCACGATCGTCCCGCGCACCGCCGGCAGCAGCTCGAGCGCCACCGCCTCGCGCGTCGGATCGCCGGGCACGAACGCCTCGACCACCAGCTCCACGCTGCCCGCGACCCGCCCGGCCACGATCGTCGCGCCCTCGGCGTCGACCTTGAGCGTCGCCGGGGCCGCGCCCCAGCGCGCCGACACCACCCGCAAGCCCGGCGAGCCGGCGAACAACAGGCCGCTGAACCAACCTGCCCCGAAGGACCGGATCGTCCAGCGCCCGCGCAGCTGCAGCCCGCCGTCGACTGGCCGAAAGGACAGCTCGCGCCGTTCGACCCAGGGCGTCGGCGCAGCGACCTCGAGCGGCGGCCCTGTCAGTGCACGATGGCGCTCGCCGGCGATCTCCGCCGTCCCCGAGGTCGGGGCCACCAGGGCGAGCACGAGCGCGAGCAACACGACGCGGCGACGCTACCCGCGTGCCCGCACCCCGGCAACCGGCTGAACATCGGACGTCGCGGCGACTAGCCCGGGGCGAACATGTCCCAAAAATCACACTGCTGCGCGCGCACGCCATTGAATAGACCCGGCGGCTCGTCGAGCAGCGCGCCGTTGTCGTCCGCCGCCACGTACGGCGGCCAGGTCAGGTCCGCGCCGCCCGGATCGCCGGTGGCCGCGAAGCGGGCCCACGCCGCCTGCAGTCGCTGCGAGATCGCCAGGTCGTCCGCGTTCGGCTCGTACATCGCCGGCTCCGGGAGCACCGCCCCCCAGGCGGCGAACACGTAGATCAGCTCGAGCCCGTGGAACGCCGCCTTGGTGGCGTTCGGCAGCGCGTCGTAGCCGTCGTAGGCGAAGTGGTAGCGGAACACCGGCGCGTCCTGGCCGGCGTCGGCCGCCCGCGCGGCCCGGCGCGCCCCGCAGATGAACTTGAGGTCCGACGTGAGCGCGACGTAGGCCGCCTGCCCGTCGTCGCCGTAGTCGCCCGCCGGGTACTGCGCCAGCACCATCGCCGCCAGCGGCCCGAACGTCGCGTGCACCAGCCCCTCGTACTGCGCCACCGTCAGCGGCGGCACCCCCTTGGCCGTCTCGTCGGCGTTGGCCCCGAACACCAGCGGCACCGCGTTATGTGTCCCTTCGGACATGGCCTCGAGGGCAGGTTTCGGGATCACCACCCCGTCCACGTGCGGCCCCCAGCCCTGCCCGAGCGCCGCCACGTCGGGGTAGCCGTCGGGCTGCAGCGACAGGATATCGGCGATCGCCAGGCCGCGCAGGCACGCCGCTGCATCGGGCACCTCCGCGCAGCCCGAGGCCGCGAGCCACGGCCCGGCGATGTCGGCCGCGTACTTCGCCGGCGCCCGCTCGTTGCACGAGCCGCTCTGCACGATCGCCCGCTGGAACAGCCCCGCCGCCCGCGGCGAGCCGATCAGGCTGCACGTGTTCACCGCCCCCGCCGACTCGCCGAACAGCAGCACCCGCTGCGGATCGCCGCCGAACCCGGCGATGTTGTCCTGCACCCACCGCAGCGCCAGCACCTGGTCGAGCAGCCCGTAGTTGCCCGACACCTGCTCCCGCGACTCGGCCGCCAGCGCGTCGGCGGCCAAGAAGCCGAGCGCGCCGAGCCGGTAGTTGAGCGTCACCACCACCACGTCCTGCGCGGTCGCCAGCGCCGCCCCGTCGTACAGCGGATCGTCGCTGCCGCCGGTCGCGTTGCCGCCGCCGTGGATGAACACCAGCACCGGCCGCTGCCCATCGCCGGGCGCCGGCGTCCACACGTTGAGCGTCAGACAATCCTCGTCGCCGAGCATCGCCACGACTTGCCCCTGCCCATCCTTCTCGATCTGCGGGCAGCGCGGCCCGAGCTCGCTCGCCGGCGTCGGCCCGGCCACGCACATGCGCGGCTCCGGCGGGCGAAACCGCAGCGCGCCGACCGGCGGCTCGGCGTAGCGGACCCCGCGAAACGCCACGACCTCGGCCAGCTGCTCACCCGCGAGCGCCCCGCCCGTGGTCTTCACGATCGTCGGCCCCGGCGCGACGTCGGCCCCGCACCCGCTCGGCCCGACGCCCGTCGTGTCGGTCGACGCCTCGCCCGTCAGCGCGGTCGTCGTGCCCGCCGCGGTCGAATCACCGGAAGTCGTCGGTACGCCCGGATCGTCGGAGCCCCCGGGCGCGCTCGCCGTCGTCGACGCGATCGCCAGCGAATCATCGGTCCCGCTGCTCGAGGCCGCCGTGCTGCACCCGAGCACCGAGGCCACCACCGCCGCCCACCCCTCGCGCCTCACCATGGCCCCCAGGATGTCCGGACCCACGCGCGCACACAAGCGCCACGGACTCACCGGGTGCACGCGCGCCGAGGCCCGCTCACATCAACGAGCCGGCGCGCGCCGTGCAAGACCACGTGCCGAAGAACGTGTACTCGCGCTTGCACTCCGCCAGGAACGGCCCGCCCTTGGTCTGGAACTGGTACGTGCGGCCGGTGACGCCCGTCGAGTGGCCGTTCGGCTCGGCGTCGCCCTTCAGCTCGCACGCCTCCGGCGTCTGGCCGATCGCCTTGCACACCGCGTTGCGCGCGTCCCCCTGCGTCTCGCGGAAGTTCTGCGCGTTCACGTAGCCCTGATAGCCGATGAACAGCGACGCCGCGAAGATGAAGTACCAAAGGAATTGGCGCATGACGGGCATGCTCGCACATCGCCCGCGCCCGCGACAGCCCCCTGAACCGCGCTCGCCGCGGCGGCGGACTCAGAAGCGGACCGTCATCCGCAGCGTGCCCAGCAGATACCCCGGCGTGAGGTTCAGCGACTTCAGCTCGCTGAAGCGGACGTTGTAGCGGAACTGGGCCCCGAAGCTGAAGTGCCGCCGCACCAGCAGATCGACGGCCAGCCCGAGGTACATCTCGCCGATGGTGGTGACCTCGCAGACCTTCGCGGCGCTGCACTTCAGGCCCACGTCGCACCCACCGTTGGCCATGCAAGCTTCGCCGCGCTGCCCCGTCACCCCGCCGGTCGGCGTCACCACCCGCAGGCCCGCCACCCCGACCTCGATGAGCGGCAAGAACCGCCCGAGGTCGAGCGCGAACACCGGCCCGGCCCCGTACCCCATCACGTGGATCGTGCCCGGCGGCGCCGTGCGCACGACCTCCATCTCGACCTGCACCCGCTCCTCGCCGACCGGGTGCCCCGAGTACATGCCGATCGCGCGGACCCAGATCCAGCGATACGCCTGCACGTCGAACTCGGCGCTGACGCCGGCCCCGTGGATCCGCTGCGGCTGGTTATTGACGAGCCGCCCCTGGAACGGCAGCCGCAACATCGCGTAGGCGGGCGCCAGCGTCAGCGCGAACCGCCGCCGCGCCGACCATCCCTGACGAATGTCGGGTCGCGTGCGCGGCGGGTGCGTGGCGATCTGGTTGTTCGGCGCGCGCATGAACGGCGCGTCGTTCGGATCGCTCGGCACCGGCGGCAGCTCGTCCCCGGCCACCCGCGGACTTTTTCCAGGCGCAGCGCCAGCGTTCGCGCCACCGCGTGAAGTGCCACCATTCGCGCCCGCGTTCCCCTGCGGAGCCACCCCGTTCGCGCCCGGCGGGCCCGAGGCGCCTCCGTCCGCTGGAGCTGGCGGCTCGCTCGTCTGCGGCTTCGTTTCACTCGCGCGCGGCCCCTCGTCGGGCTTGGCTTCCTGCCTCTCGCCCTCGGTCACCGGCGGCTCCCACGGCGGCAGTTCGCTCGCCCGAGCCGCCCCGGCCGCTCCCAGCGCGAAGACCAGCGCGAGCCCGAGCTGCACGGATCCCTGTGTGCGCACGCCGGGCAATCCTGCGCCAGGCTACCACGTCGCCGCCCCACCGGTGAGTTGTCACCTTACCCACATATCACACCTTAACTTACCAAACCCGCCAAACGCCCCTGCGACCGCCTGGAGGCCCGAATCGGCAGCATCACCCCTTCATCAAACTCGCCCGCGACACCCACGGCCAGCCACGAGGCGCGACCCCCGACCCGCCCGTCGAGCGCCGAGAGTACAGTCGAAAATTACCGGCGAGATCCAAGAGTACATGCTCGAAAGGACATTACCTCGAGAACATGTCTATCATAACATTTCCCCAAAGACATGCCCTCGAAGACATGTCCTTATGACCTTACCCTCTCCCGCATCGTCCACGTCGTCGGCAGCGCGCGAGCATGCCTTCATGCATCACCGGCCGACCTCGAGACGCCCCCGTCACCGGTCGCCCACGCACACCGCCGCCCCGTGCCACGGCGTGCAGCGCCCGTGCGCGCACGGGTTGTCCGCGTCGCACGGCGAGAAGCAGGCGTTGCTGGCGAACGCGTGCACCTGTCCTTCTGGACACATCGGTGCGAACAGCGGATCATGGCGCACGCACCCCAACAGCGCCTCGCACCCGTCCTTCACCTTCGCCGCCTGCCCCGCCTTGCACACGGCATACAGCGCGGGGTCGCCCCACATCGCGTCGCACGTGTCGCAGCCGCACAGCTCGTCCGGCGGCTGCGTGAACGTCAGCCGCCGCTCCGGCTCGTCCCGCAGCGCCACCACCTCCGTCACCAGCCGCGCCCCCTGCCAGCGGATCCGCAGCTCGCCCGCCCCGTCGAGCCGGTGCAGCTTCGCGGTCAGCGGCGCGCCGATCGCCAGCGGCGTCACCAGCGTCATCCCCGTCGCCGTCGTCATCCGCATCGCCGCCGGCGAGCCGCCCTCGATCACCTCGATCTCGCGCACCGGCTCGACATCGTCGGCGGCCGACAGCCGCAGCTTGAGCCACCCGCCGAGCTGCTGCACCGTGCCCGTCGCCCACGCCGCTTCGCCGAGCTCGACCGCCTGCGCCCCGTCCCACGCCAGCTGCGTCGGCGCGTAACGCATCCCTTCGGGCAGGCCCGGCGCGGGCACCGGCGGCGGAAGTGGCCGCGCCAGCCGCTCGCCCAGCGCCTCGGCCAGCGCCGCGTGCCCGCGCGCCGTCATGTGGATGTCACGATCGAGGAACGCCCCCGGCTGGGCCGCGCGCAGGGCCGCGGTCGCGTCGAAGCTGCGGATCCGCAGGTCCTCCGCGTTCGCCACCAGGTCACCGAGCAGCACCTGCGACGGCCGCATGTCGGGCCCCTGCTCGACCCCGTACTTGGCCCACTCGCCGGCGTCGACCTGCACGTCGAACGGCAGCGCCACCACCACCAGCTCCGCCCCGTGCGCCGCGCACAGCGCCTTGAACTCGGCCAGGTACGCCGCGAACACCGACTGCGGCCGCGACCGCGGCGCGCTGCGCTCCAGCTCGGCCAGCACCGCCTCGCGCGAGTCGACCAGCGTCGCCGCGGCCGCCTGCAGCTCGCGCAGCCGGGCCGCCTGCTGTTTGGCGAACTTGCGCTGCTGCTTCTTGTAGTCGTCGCGCCGCGCCACTGCCTCGCGGATCAGCTCCGCCGTCACCTCGAGCGACCGCCCGCTCTCCGCCAGCTTCTCGTTGCTGACGATGTCACCCGGCCGACCCGCCGCGATCTGCTGCCAGAACTCCGACGGCTCGGCATACAGCAACTCGTCCTCCAGCGCCCGCAGCTGGTCTCGCTGCTCGCGCAGCGGCTGACCGAGCGCGTCGACCTGCGCGCGCGAGGCCCCGCGCCGCACCTCGTGCTCCGCCGCCACCGCGGCCTGCTGCGCCTGCGTAAGCACGCTCGCGTGCACGAGGTCCTGCCAGCCGCCCTCCGACGGCGTCCCCGGATCGAGCGGCCGCCCCCCCGCGTCGTCGCTCTCGGGCGCGCCCGCCGAGCCGCGCGCGTGCAGCCACCGGCGCACCGCGTACACCGCGTGCGAGCGCGACATCAGCCATGCGCGCCCCGGGAACTGCGGCATCTCGGCGGGCGCCGTCTCGCGGCGCACCGCCCAGCCGTCCCACACCGCGTGGCGCTCGGTGTTCGGCCGCTCGAGCTCGAACGGATCGTTGACGAAGTTGAGCACCACCACCACCGTCGCCGGCTTGCGCGACGTCAGCAGCTCGCGCGCCACCTCGAGGTACTCGCGCGGCCCGTAGGTCGGCACCCCCGCGTTGATCACCGGCCGACCTGTCCTTTCGGCCAGCCCCACCGAGAACGTCTCGTCGTCCGCGACCCCGAGCCCGAACACCTGCGAATCGCCGACCACCACGATCTCGCCCGCCTGCGGCGCCGGCCACTCGGGCCCGCGGTAACCGCTGGCATTGACGTGAATCGAGGTCCGCGGGTTGGGCGGCAGCCGGAACTCCATCGCCGCCCCCGGCTGCAGCCGCACCCCGAGCTGCGGATCGGCGACATAGAAATTCACGTGCGGAAATGCCCACTCGTCGCGCATCGCGAATGCGCACTCGGTGGCCACCAGCCCCAGCCCCAGCCCGACCGCGATCTGGCCCGCGATCACGAGCCTTCGACGACGAACAGCGGGGCGCGGATCGGTGGCCATGCGCGGCGCCAACGCCCGGCGGGGCGCGGCGGCTCACCGTAACATCGACCCGCCCGCGCCTCCTACGGGCAATTCATCGAAGTCACCATCTGCCCCTTCGTCGGCACCCCGCACTCGACGAAGCTGAGCGGGATCGACTGGCATTTGCTCTGCCCGCAATTCTCCTGCCGCATCACGTGCGCGTGCCGCCCCGTCGAATAGCCGGTCGAGCCCGACAGCCCGATCGTCTGCCCGCGCTTCACCACCTGCCCGAGCGTCACCTGGACCTCGTTGAGGTGCTTGTAATAGCTCGACGTATTGTCGCCGTGCAGGATGACCACCAGGTTGCCGTACGGCCCGCACTCCGGCCCGCCGCCGTTGTAGCAGGGGTCGCCGGGCCCGGTCTCGGCGAAGATGTGGTGGACCGTGCCGTCGGCCATCGCCAGCAGCGGCGTGTTGAGCCCGAGCCCGAAGTCGAACGCGTAGAAGTCCTTGCCCTGGTGGCTGACCCCGCCGTCGTTGCCCTGCGTCACCTTGACCGACATCCCGCACGCCAGCGGCAAGTAGAACCCGTCCGGCGCCGCCGGCTTCTCGTCGAGCGTACAGGACACGAAGTTCGAGAACACGAAGCCGTCGGGCTCGGCGATCTGATACCAGAGCGAGTTGCCGTCGATCGTCTCGCCCGCGACCGCCGCGACCGTGTCGACCAGCGCCCCGTTCGCCAGCGTCGCCACCGCGTCCTCGGCCGTCGACGGCGACGGACGCACGTTCAGCACCTCGCCCGCCGGCACCATCACCCGCAGCCGCGGGCACTCGGCCAGCGGATCGCCGGTGGTGCCCGTCGTCGTCGTCGTCGTCGACTCGATCTCGCCGTCGCTCGTGCTCGTCGACTCGCCCGTCGCGCCCGAGGTCGGCGGTCCCGTCATCCACGCGTCGGTGACCGGCCCCGGGCCCTCGCCGCCGCTCGTCGTGCCATCCTCGCCCGTGGTCGTCAGCGGCCCGGGGAACGTCGTCGTCGGCTGTCCGCCCGTGAAGAGGAGCTGCTGAGAATCACCGCATGCGGCGATCGTGAGGGCGAGCAACCAACGGCGTTCGAGGCGCATGCTCCCGGGTTACCGGATCACTCGCGCGTTTTCAAGCGTGGATGAATCCTTATCGAGTCGACGACGCGCCCGGGTCCATCGCCGCGTGCTCGCCGGGCCCCGTGTTAGGCTCCGCGGCCTCGGGATGCTCGCACCACAGCGATTTTTCATCACCGGATGTGCCAGCGGCATCGGTCGGCACGCCGCCGACGTCCTCCTCGCGGCCGGCCACACCGTATTCGCCACCGACGTCCGGCTGGAGCCGCTGCAGGACTTCGCCGCCGCCCGCGAATGGCCGGTCCAGCGGGCTCACTGTCGCGGCCTCGACGTGCGCGACCCAGTCGCCTGGGAGGCCGTGTTCGGCGAGGCCGCGCGGGTCATGGGCGGCGTCGACGTCATGCTCAACGTCGCCGGCTACCTCAAGCCCGGTTACTGCCTCGAGGCCGACCCCCTCGAGGTCGATCGCCACTTCGACATCAACACCAAGGGCGTCGTGCACGGCACCCGCATCGCCGCCCAGCACATGGTCGCGCGCGGCCGCGGCCACATCATCAACGTCGCCTCGCTCGCCAGCCTCGCCCCCGTCCCCGGCATCGCCCTCTACAGCGCCTCCAAGTACGCCGTGCGGGCCTTCTCGCTGGCCGCCGCGCAGGAGCTGCGACCCCGCGGCGTCGCCCTCACCGTCGTCTGTCCCGACGCCGTGCGCACCCCCATGCTCGACCTCCAGCTCCACTACGGCGAGGCCGAGCTGACCTTCTCCGGCTCGCGCCTCCTCACCCCCGACGACGTCGTCCGGGCGATCGTCGACGACGTCCTGCCGCGCCGCCCGCTGCTGCTGGCCCTGCCGCGCTCGCGCGCCTGGCTGGCCCGGATCGCCGACCTGTTCCCGCGCACCTCGCACTGGATCGAGCCGCTGCTGCGCAGGATCGGCCGCAACCGCCAGCGACGCATGCGCGGCGAGCCGAACTGATCACCACCTGTCCCGCGAGACACCTCGACATGGCCCACGGGACAGCCCATCAAAACATGTCCCGAGAGACAGATCGCGTGAGCCCGCCATGACCACCGACAAGCGCAACACCCCGATCGTCGCCGCCGAGGCCGCGCCGCGCGTGCGGCCCAGCGTCTACCCGCCCGAGTTCGCCCGCCGGGTCGAGGGCCGGATCAAGCGGCCGCTCGGCGACCTGTTCGGCCTCGTCAACTTCGGCGTCAACCACACCCGCCTGTCGCCCGGCTCGTGCAGCGCGCTGCGGCACGCCCACACCCGCCAGGACGAGTTCGTCTACGTGCTCGAGGGTCGCCCGACCCTCGTCACCGACGCCGGCGAGTTCGAGCTCGAGCCTGGCATGTGCATCGGCTTCCCGGCCGGCTCCGGCGAGGCGCACCACATCCTCAACCTCACCGAGCACGACGTCGTCCTGCTCGAGGTCGGCGACCGCAGCCCCGGCGACGCCGTCAGCTATCCGACCGACGACCTCGTCGGCATCTTCGAGAACGGCCGCTGGCATTTCACCCGCAAGGACGGCTCGGCCTACTGAGACGCCCTCGCCCGCATGTCCCCGAGGACATCTCCCGACGACCATGGCCGCCACCCGCGCGCCCGAAAGCTCGAAGGCCGTCCGACCCGCGGAGCGGGAGGGACGGCCTCGAATGTTGCGGAACGGGAGGGATTCGAACCCTCGGTAGAGTTTCCCCTACACAGGTTTAGCAAACCTGCGCCTTCAGCCACTCGGCCACCATTCCATGCGCAGTCAGGTTGTCGGACGCCGCGTCCCAGGGGGGCCCGCGGGGTCTCGGAACCTAGCCGCATCGCTCGCCGGTTGCAAGGGTCCGGGGCACCCGCCAAAATCACACCCCGACCGACAGCACAGCGGCGCCTTGTGAGATCTGGCCGCCCCCGCCACACTCAGCGCGAGTGTCTCCCGCCGCCACCGATCGGATCTCGGTCATCGCCAGCGAGATCGTCACCGCGGTCGGCTGCTTCGCCGCCGGCCTGGTGCTGATCCTGGGGATCCCCGGCGTCGCCGACGGCCTGCGCGCCGCCTTCGCCGCGCTGTTCGGCCAGCCGGTGCTGCCGCCGGACCAGGCCAAGATTGCCCTGTCGATGGCGCTGACCCCGATCGCCACCCTGTGCGGCGCCTTCCTTTACGACCGCCTCGGCCGCTTGTTCGATCCCGGCCCGCTGCCCCCGCTCGTGCCGGCCGCGCAGCAGCCCCGCCTGCCCCGGGCCGCGACGATCTCCCTCGTCTACCTCTGCACCGCCGTGGTCGGCAGCTACGCCCTCGGCTTCCTCATGCAGCTGCTGGGCGCCCCGATCGCCGAGCAGCGGCTGGTCCTCGACCTCGTCGCCGCCGGCGGCCCCGCCCTCGCCAGCCTGGTGTTCTCGGCCCTCGCGCTGGCCCCGCTCGGCGAGGAGCTGTTCTTCCGCGGCCTCGTGTTCCGCCGGATCGCTCACCGCGCCGGCATGTGGCCCGCGCTCGTCACCTCGTCCCTGCTGTTCGCCGTCTTCCACGGCAACCTCCAGGGCCTCGTCGTCTATCTCTGGCTCGGGCTGGTGTTCGCCGGGGTCTACGCGGCCACCGGGCGGCTGTCCTGCGCCGTCGCCGTGCATTTCGGCAACAACGCCATCACCTTGCTGACCCTGCTGGCCCCGCGGGGCGACGGGGCGACCTGAGCCAGACTTGTGATGTAGCGCTCGTTTTAATCGCGCGGAAGTTCTTGCTCCCGGCCCGGGCCCCTGGTAGGTTTCGCCGCCCCTGCACCACACGTGCCGGGGTTTTGCATCCGTAGCTCAGTTGGATAGAGCGTCGGTCTACGGAACCGAAAGTCGTAGGTTCGAATCCTTCCGGATGCGCAGCGAGAGGGGCCCCCACCGGGGCCTCTCTCGCTTTCTGCGTCTGCAGATCTTCCCGCCGAGGCCGCCGCGAGGGTCGACGCCTGCTCGACGCGGCGTCGGCTCGCCGGTCGATCGTCCGCGAGCCGGCGACCTCGGCCGCGCCGGTCCGCGGCCCCCGCCTGTCGCGCCGGAGCATGAATCTTCGGACATGTCCCTTCAGACATGCCTGAAGGGTCATCCCTCTTCGCTCCAGCCCGGTCGCGATGATGTCACCTGGGGCGAGGCCCGCGCGGCCCGTGGGGGCCATTTGCCCACTGGCGCGCGTCCTTGCCCCGGTGGTAGATCGTCGCGCACACCGCCTATGCTTCGTCCGCGCGCGCTCATCCCCAGTGTCACCGTCGGCCTCGTTCTCGCGGCCCTCGCCTGCAACCTCACCCCTGACGCGAGCACCACCGACTCGGGTGACAGCGACACCGACGCCAGCACCGAGGGCACCGACACGAGCAACGAGCCGACCACCGCCGGCCCGACCACCGACGAGCCGCCGACGACCAGCAGCCCCGGCACCACCGACGGGACCGAGACCGGCACCTCGACCACCACCACGGACACCGACACGACCGCGGGCCCGACCACCGAGACCGGCACCACCGGCCCCGACCCCGCCGGCGTCACCATCTACGACATCCAGGGCGGCACCATCGCCGAGAAGACCGTCGTCACCGTCAAGGGCGTCGTCATCACCTCGCCGGTCCGCATCGACAACATGGGCAAGGGCACCATCTTCGTCCAGGACCCGCAGGGCGGCGAGCTGTCGGGCATCGCCGTGTTCCTCTACGAAGAGGTGGCGATGAACTTCGGCGTCAAGCCGGGCGTGATCGTCGACATCACCGGCGAGTACACCGAGTTCTTCGGCGAGAGCCAGATCCAGGTCACCAGCGTCGACGCGATCGTCGAGGTCGGCCAGGGCGAGTCGCCGCCGCCGGTGGTGGTCGCCGCCGCCGACATCGCCACCGGCGGCGCCAAGGCCGAGGCCTACGAGGGCGTGCTCGTCCAGGTCGAGGACGTCACCGTCACCAACCCCGCCGTCGATCAGAGCGACTTCGAGGTCGAGGGCGGCCTGCGGATCAACGACTTCTTCCTGTTCCCGCAGATGGAGAAGCCCGTGGTCGTCAACGGCCAGGTGTTCACCACCATCGCCGGCCCGCTGCGCTACAGCTACGACAACCACAAGATCGCCCCGCGCGCCGCCGCCGACCTCGTCTCCGGCGTCGTCCCGCCGGCCGAGGAGCAGACGATCTACGCCATCCAGGAGGGCACGCTGCCGGTGCAGACCCCGGTGCTGATCAAGGGCGCGATCGTCACCTCGCCGCTCACCTTCAAGAAGGACGGCTTCTTCATTCAGGACCCGATGGGCGGCGAGCACTCGGGCATCTACGTCTACGTCGGCAACAAGGCCGTCGACGTCAAGCCGGGCGACGTGGTCGACGTCGAGGGCATCTACGACGAGTTCTTCGAGAACTCGCAGATCGAGGTCGCCGACGCGGCCAAGATCGTCGTCACCGGCAGCGGCGCCATCCCGGCCCCCGAGGTCGTGTCCGCGGCCGACGTGGCCACCGGCGGCCCGCTGCAGGAGGCCTACGAGGGCGTGCTCGTCACCGTCGAGAACGTCCAGGTCGCCGCGATCAACGCGATGTTCGGCGACTTCGAGCTCACCTCCGGCCTGCTCGTCGACGACATCTTCATCGCCAAGGTCGACTGGAAGCTGCCGATGGTCGCCGACATGTTCGCCTCGCTGACCGGCCCGCTGACGTTCACCTTCGAAGAGGCCCGGCTGCTCCCGCGCACGCCCGCCGACATCGTGCCCTGAGCGGAGATCGCCTTGCACGATAGCGCGCAGCACGCGCTCGACCTCCGATACATGCGCGCCGCTCTGGCGATCGCCGAAGCGGCCGCGGCCGCCGGCGACGTCCCGGTCGGCGCGCTGGTCGTGCTGGACGGCGTGATCCTCGGGGTCGGCGGCAACACCCGCGAGCAGGGCGCCGACCCGACCGGCCACGCCGAGATCGTCGCCCTGCGCGAGGCGTGCGCCGCTCGCCGGCGCTGGCGCGTCGACGGCGCGACGCTCTACGTGACCCTGGAGCCGTGTCCGATGTGCGCCGGCGCGATCGTCAACGCCCGCGTCGCCCGCCTCGTGTACGGCGCCGCCGATCCCAAGGCCGGCGCCGTCCGCTCGCTCTTCAACCTCTGCGACGACCCGCGCCTCAACCACCGCCTGGCCGTCGTCCCCGGCGTGCTCGCCGGCGAGTCGGCCGCGCTCTTGCAAGCTTTCTTCCGCCGCGCCCGCGCCCGCGATAAAACCGGGCGGGGACCGAAGACGCGTGTCTGATCTCGCCGCCGTCCAGCAGCTCCTGGCGCACGGGCGCCTCAGCGTCGACCGCTGCGAGCGCGGCCGCACCACCTTCCTCTCGCACCTCGGCGCCGCCGCCAAGTTGGTCCCCGGCGCCTGGCTCGGCCACCGCGACCTGCTCTACGCGCTCGCGCTCGCCAACCTCAGCCCGACCCAGCGCAGCAGCCTCGCCCGCGCCGTGCTCGTCGAGCACGGCCGCGAGTTCGGCGTCGGTCGCCTGTCCCTCGTGACATGTCCTTCGGGACTCCCGCACGGCGGCAGCTCGCTCCTGCTGCGCCCGCGCGGCGGCGGCCCGACCTGCCTCTACACCTGGGCGCTCGGCCCTGGCGCCGGCCTGCCCGCCTGCGAGTGGCTGCTGCTGCGCGCCCTCCCGGGCTGGGCCCTGGACGCCCCGCCGGCCCCGCTCGCCCACGCCGGCCTGGCCACCTTGCACGCGCTCGGCATGCACGTCGAGATCCTGTGCGCCACCGCCACCTGCGCCCGCCAGATCCAGGAGCACGCGCTCGGCGACCTCCCGTTCGGCGCCCACCCGCGGTTCGCCCCGCACCTCGACGGCGTGGTCCGCCCCGGCGGCGACGAGCCGGCCACCATCCGCCTGAGCCCGCACGACGCCTTCGACCCGCGTACTTTCGGACAGGTCGCAAAGAACAGGTCCCAAGAGCCAGCCTCCGCCATCGCCCTGGTCCTCGTCGACGCACCCCTTACCGTGCGAGCCGCCGTCGATACCTGGCTCAAAGGACAGCCGGCGCGCCGCCAGGTCGAGGTCGTCGCCGCTAGCTGCCCCGGCCGCCTCGGCCGCGACGCCCTCGCCGCCCTGTGGCGCAGCGGCGGCCAGCCGCAGGTGCTCCTGCGCGGCGACCCGGCCTGGACCGCGCCCGCGCACGCGTGGCTGCAGAGCCTCGGCGCCACGGTCGCCGCCCAGCACGACGACGGCACCCAGCTCGGCCTGTTCGGCTGACCTCCGCGCTCCCCGTCACCTCGCAGCGGTACGGCCGCGCTCCGAGTCGTGGCGAATCGATGTCGCCCCCGCGCTCGTGCACCGCGCCGCCCAGTCCCCGCGCGATCGACCTCGCTCCGCGCCGCCGAGTCCCCGCGAACGACCTCGCCGCCCGAGCCGCGCCGCCCGATCCCGCGAACGGCTTCGCCGCCGAGTTCCATGAACACCTCGGTCGTTGCCCGGATCTCCCGTCGCCGACGCCTCGCCTCGAGCTTTGCGATTCGGCGCCCGCGCCGGCCCATGTTGCCTCGCAGCGCCTCGGAGCGGCCTCATGACGCGCTCCGCGCCCCGGGCCCGCGTGTTTTCGCGCATACCGTCGTCGCGCCGCGGCCTGGAGGCTCGCCCGGGCTTTCTCTACAATCGCCGCCAACGCGCGAATGGACAACCGACCCTTGCCGCCCTGGTTGCCGCTGCTCCTCGGGCTTCTCGCCGGAATCGCCGTCCTCGGCGGTCTCGATCCTGTCTATCCCGGCGCCATCGCCTTGCTGACCGGCGCCGCCGGTTACTACATCGGCATGCAGGCCGACAAGCAGCTCGCGCGGGCCGGCGACGAGCGGCAGGCCCTGCGTGAGGTCGAGGCGCGCAGCCACCAGTCCGAGCGCGCCCTGCACGACGCCACCGCCCACGCGCAGAGCCTCCAGACCCAGGTCCAGGAGCTCGCCGGGCGCCTGCAGAATTGCCAGGCCCACGGTCAGGAGCTCGCCGCTCGTCTGCAGGCCGACGCCCATCAGCTGCGCAACGCCGAGCTCGAGCAGCGCAGCCTCACCGCTCGCCTGCAGGAGGTCACCGCGCGCGCCCAGGAGCAGGCCGGGCGGGCCCAGGCCGCCGAGGTGCGGCTCGCCGATCTCGAGACCCGCCTGCAGGACGCCCAGTCCGAGAACCGCGCCCTGCAGCAGAGCGTGCGCGGCGGCGTGCCCGAGCTCGACGTCCTGCGCAACGAGCTCGAGACCGTGCGCCGCGGCGCCAACGAGACCCGGCACCGCCTCACCAGCGAGCTCGAGGCCTCCCGGCGCGAGCAAGAGGCCACCGCCGCCGATCTCGGGCGGATCCAGGGCCGCCTCGCCGAGGCGCTCAACCAGCGCGACGGCGCCGTGCGCGACGCCGAGGAGCTGCGGCGCATGCTCGACGAGGGCGGCCTGAGCTCCCGGGGCATCGACGCCGAGGCCACCGCGCTCATGCAGGAGCTGTCCGAGGGGCTCGGCACCACCACCGGCGCGCTCGAGGAGACCTCGCAGGCGCTCAACAACGTCAACGGCGGCCTCAAGGGCATCGCCGACAACGTCGAGCTGCTGGCCAGCAACGCCGAGGAGAGCGCCAGCTCGATCCTCGAGATGGCCGCCGCCAACGACGAGGTCGCCGAGAGCATGTTGAACCTCGCCGCCAGCGTGCAGGAGACCGCCACCTCGATCGAGGAGATGACCTACTCGGTCAAGGAGGTCGCCAAGAACATCGAGGCGCTGAGCTCCACCGCCGAGGAGACCTCGCTGGCGATGACCGCCATGGACACCTCGATCCAGCAGGTCGAGAACAACGCCAACGAGACCGCCGGCCTGTCCGAAGAGGTGGTGTGGGCCGCCGAGGGCGGCGTCGACGCCATCAACCAGACCATCGAGGTCATCAACCTGATCAAGACCTACTCGGCCGACGGCGTGGCCGTCATCAGCCGCCTGGGCGAGCGCATCAGCGAGATCGGCAAGATCCTCAGCGTCATCGACGACGTGTCCGAGCAGACCAACCTGCTCGCGCTCAACGCCGCCATCATCGCCGCCCAGGCCGGCGAGCACGGCAAGGGCTTCGCCGTCGTCGCCGACGAGATCAAGGACCTCGCCGAGCGCTCCGCCAGCAGCACCAAGGAGATCGCCGACATCATCAAGGCCGTCCAGCGCGAGAGCCGGAACGCCGTCGAGGCGGTGCAGCGCTCGAGCAAGTCGGTCGACGACGGCGTGCGCGTCAGCCACCAGGCCGAGGACGCGCTCAAGCGGATCTCCGACGCCGCCCGCCGCTCCACCGGCATGGTCCGCGAGATCGCCCGCGTCGCCGTCCAGCAGACCCAGAACTCCAAGCAGGTCACCGACGCCATCAACGTCGTCGCTACCACCGTGCAGCAGGTCGCCACCGCCACCAGCGAGCAGGCCCGCGGCGCCGAGCAGATCATGCGCTCGGCCGAGAAGATGAAGACGATCACCCGCCACGTCGAGCGCTCGACCCAGGAGCAGACCCGCGGCTCGCGCCAGATCACCCGCGCGATCGAGACGATCAGCGAGATGGTCAGCCAGCTCAGCAAGGCCCACCGGGCCCAGACCCAGGGCGCCGACCAGATCGTCGAGGGCCTCAAGTCGGTCAAGGAGGGCATGACCTACCAGCGCAGCCTCTACGAGCAGCTCAGCTCGAGCGTCGGCGTCACCCCGCCGCGCCGCCAGCCCTCGCGCAACAGCAAGCCCGGCCCCGCGCGCATGTGACCTCGAGGGCATGTCCGCGGGGACATGCCCGTGGGGACATGCCCCTTCGCGCATGTCCCCGGGGACAAGAGCCGCCTCCGTGCGGCCCCCCGCCCAGCTCTGTCCTGCCCCCCGACCCGCGCCCGCTCGCCCCGCCGCCTGCCGCCCGGCCCTCCGCGCGGGCCCTGTACCTCGGACCAGCTCGCCGCCCGCCGCCTGGCCCTCCGCGCGACCTGTCCCTCGGACCAGCTCGCCGCCTGCCGCTCTGGCCCTCCACGCGGACCTGTCCCTCGGACCAGCTCGCCGCCTGCCGCCGGCCCTCTACGCGGGCCTTGGACCTCGGACCAGCTCCGCGACGCGCCGCCGGCCTTCTACGCGGGCCTTGGACCTCGGACCAGCTCCGCGACGCGCCGCCGGCCCTCTACGCGGGCCTGTCCCTCGAACCAGCTCGCCGCCTGCCGCCTGCCCCTCCGCCGGACCCTCCGCGGACCTGTCCCTCGGACCAGCTCGCCGCCTGCCGCCTGCCTTTCTCCTCGACTCCAGCGGCCCATCGGGTAGCTGTCGCTCAGTCGCGGACCTGTCCCTCGGACCAGCTCGCCGCCTGCCGCCTGCCTTTCTCCGCGGACCTGTCCCTCGGACCAGCTCGCCGCCTGCCTCTCTACGCGGACCTGTCCCTCCGGCCAGCCTCGCTGCCTGCTCCTCCGCGTAAACCTGTCCCTCGGACCAGCCTCACCGCCTGCCCTTCCGCGCCGACCTGTCCCTTGGACCAGCCTCGCCGCCTGCCCCTGACGGCTCCCTGCAGGCCGCCGGCGATCGCTCACCTGTCCGGGCGTCGCCGCGCCGGCGCGTGCGGGACGTCCCTGGCGTCCCGTGCCGGCCCGTGGAGGCCCTCGGGGCTGCCCGCGCGCTCGCCCGCGCAGACTGCGCCCCCGGCCCGCTCGCCCGCGCCGCGGGACACTGCTATGGTCTGCCGGTGTTCGGCATCGGCATCACCGAGATGATCCTGGTCGGGCTCGTCGCCTTGATGCTCTTCTCCCCGCGCGAGCTGCCCAGCCTGATCAAGACCCTGGCCGGCATCTACGGCAGCATCCGCCGCACGGCCGAGCAGTTCCGGGCCCAGGTCATGGAGGCCGACGAGCTGCGCGAGCCGATCGAGGAGATCCGGGCCGCCTACCACGGCACCAAGGCCGAGCTCGACGGGGCCCGCGACGTCGCCCGCCGCGAGCTCCAGCGCGCCCGCATGGAGGTCGTCAAGGCCCAGCAGAAGATCAACGAGATCGCCCGCGAAGAGGCCAAGCGCCCGCCTGTCCCTGGGGACATGCTCGCCGGGACAGGTCCTTCGACGCAGGTCTCTTCGGCCAGCCAGGCCGTCGCCGCCGCCTCCGCTGCCACGGCCGCCGCCTCCGCGGCCACGGCCGCTGCCTCCGCTGCCACGGCCGCCGCTGCCGCCTCGTCCGCCGCCGCCGAGGCCCCGACCGCCACCGCCTCGACCGTCGCCGCCGAGGCTGCCCCGCGCGCCGTCCCGGCCGCCGCCACCGTCTCGACCGTCGCCGCCGAAGCCGCCCCGCGCGCCGTCCCGGTCGCCGGCACCGTCTCCTCCGCCCCGCCCGAGGCGGTCCCGCGCGCCGTCCCGGTGCCGGGCGCCGTCCCGGTCGAACCCGCCTCGCGCGTGGCCGCGCCGGGCCGCCCCGTCAACGAGCGTGACGTCGCATGAGCGCCGCCCAGACCCCGCCCGCCTCCGCACCGCTGCCGGCCGTCGTGCCGCCGCCCTCCAACGGCCTCGACGGCCTCGCCGAGGGCCCCGAGGGCGACCAGCCGATGTCGTTCTGGGACCACATCGGCGAGCTGCGCAACCGCCTCGTCAAGGCCTTCCTCGGCCTCGTCGTCGCCTGCATCCTCTGCTTCGTCTACGCCACCGAGCTGCGCGAGTTCTTGGCCGCGCCGCTGCACACCGCCTGGGCCGCGGCCGGCATGGCCGGCAAGCCCGAGCTGCAGGTGCTGGCGATGATGGACGCCTTCATGACCGACATGCGCGTGGCGGTCGCGGCCGGCATCTTCCTCGCCGCGCCGATCGGCTTCTACCAGCTGTGGATGTTCATCGCTCCCGGCCTCTACTCGCGCGAGAAGCGGTACGTCATCCCGTTCGTGGCCACCTCGGTGCTCATGTTCGTGGCCGGCGCCGCCTTCTGCTACGTGGCAGTGCTGCCGTGGACGATCCAGTGGCTGCTCTCGTACACCCAGAGCACCAGCGGCGCCGAGACGACCGTCGCCTATCACCTGACGCTCAACGACTACATCCGCGACGCCACCAAGATCCTGGTCGCCTTCGGCGCCGTGTTCGAGTTCCCGCTGCTGATCGCCTTCCTCAGCTTCGCCGGCGTGCTCAGCCACCGCGGCCTGCTGCGGTTCTGGAAGATCTCGGTCATCGCCATCTTCGTCATCGCCGCCGTGCTCACCCCGCCCGAGCCGGTCTCGCAGCTGATGATGGCCTTCCCGATGGTCGGGCTGTTCTTCCTCAGCGTCGGCGTCTCGTACCTGATCACGCGCAGCCGTGAACGCGCCGCCGGCCTCGTCACCCCCGAGCCGGTCCCGCCCGCGCCCGACGATCCCGAGGCCTGACCCTCGTCGCCTGGCCGCACCTCGCGGCGCATGCCTCGCGCCGCAACCGTAGCGGCGAATCCGAGATCGGGTGAGCCCAGCGCGGCGCGACCGTGATGTCGACGATCGAGCCGCGCGCGAGGTCGTCGCTGACGACGCCTCGGCGGCCCGAGGTCGGCCGATCCCGCCGCTCACGTCACCACGCGTCAGGCTGCCGTCACGTCGGCGCTCCGTACGGATCGCGGATGCACGCCGCCGTCCGTCCGCCGGGCGCTGGCCTCGCCGCCTCGACCGACCTCGCGGCGCGGCCCGGCGGCGCGCTCCGGCGAGGTCGCGGGCCTTCGGGTCTGCGAGGCGAGTTTGCGCAATTTTTTGCGGTCTCCCGCGTCGGCCAAAACCTTCCCCGCGGCGCGCAACTCGCCTATTCTTTGCGCCCCATGTTCCAGCTTCGCTTCTCGCCGCTCCTGGCCGTGTTCCTCGCCGTACCTGTGCTCCTGTCCGCCTGCGTGTGCGGCCCCGGGCCCAACGTGGGCGGTTACGACGACCCCTCCGGCAAAGACCCGCCGCGCTCGCTCCAGGGCGTCAAGTTCATCGAGAGCGAGAAGGGCGAGCCCGAGGTCATCGGCTGCGCCGACGGCCAGCGCGAGGGCTTCGCCGACCTCACCCGGCACAAGCGGGTCGCCGGCTGCCTCGCCACCTGGGAGGGCACCAAGAGCCTGCGCGACAAGCCGACCGGCAAGGTCTGCGGCGACGACAAGGGCGTCTGCACCTCGCCCGCCGACGCCTGCTCCAAGGGCTGGCACGTGTGCGGCTACCAGGGCAAGCACGAGGACCTCAAGCGGCACACCACCGCCAACGCCTGCAACAAAGAGGCGGGCCCCGGCAAGTTCGTCGCTGCCATGAGCCACGGTCAGACCGAGGACCTGTGCCCGCCGCCGCCGACCGCCGAGACCGTGTTCCCGTGCATGGACTCGGGCATCTGCTCCGAGCCGGTCTGCTGCGGTGACGGCTGCGCGTTCGGCAAGTGCCGCGACGCCATCTGGCGCGGCCAGACCAAGATCTCGCTCGGCAAGGCCGAGGGCTGCGGCTCGGTCACCTCCGAGCGCAACGGCGGCATCCTGTGCTGCTACGACGGCGACGGCGACCCCGCCGCGGCCGCTGGCGGCGAGACCCCGCCCGCCGGCGCCGACCCGACCACCCCGCCCGCCGGCACCGACCCGGGCACGCCGCCGACCGGCGCCGCTCCGACCGGCACCCTGCCGACCGGCGCCCCGGCTGGCGCCGCTCCGACCGGCACCACCCCGGCCCCGTCGACCGCCACGCCCACCGACCTCACCGTCCCGACCGGCGGCCCCGCTCCGACCCCCGGCACCAGCGCCAAGAAGCCCGGCTCCAAGTAGCCGACCTCGCGGCCTGCCGCGCCTGACTCGAGGGACATGCCCACCCGGGCATGTCCCTTTTCGCATGTCCTCGCGAACATGTTCGCGAGAACATGTCCGAACCGCCATGCGCTGCAGGCCTTGAACTGCCGCCCGGACCTGTCCGCAGAGCCAGCCGACAACCCGAACTCCCGCCTTCGACCTGTCCGCAGAGCCAGCCGACGCCCTCGCGCCGACCCGATGAGCCCCCGCGCCCGACCTGTCCGCAGAGCCAGCCGACGCCCTCGCGTCGAGCTCGATCCTCTGACCTGCCCCCGAGGACAGCCAGCCGCGAGATGCCCCGTGCAGCGCTTCAGGCCGCGATCTCGCCGCTGCGCACGCCGCTGACGTAGTGACCGAGCGCGTGCAGCTCCGGCCGCATCACCTCCATCACCGGCGACGTCGTCACGTCCGTCGCGTGCCCCCAGAACTGCAGGCGGCGCCCGATCCACTCCGCGTCCGCGCCGACCGGCGGCAGCTGGACCGCGCGCAGGCGCAGGGCCGCGTGGCATCGCAGCCACGCGCCGGTGCTGCGGTCGCGCACGCCCACGCACTCGTCGGCCCGCAGGTGATACTCCGTGTGCTTGGTCGCAAACACGCGATGACGGCGGCGGTTCTTCGGGTTCATGCGACGGAGCGTGCCAAACCCGCCTGCCGCACCGCAAAAAACCGGCGTACTTCGGCGGGCGCGGCCGACGCACCTGCTACACTCCCTGCATCGTGTCGACCTCGCCGTTTGCGAATCTGCCGCGCTTCCGGCCCGCCAGCTTCTGGTTGTTGGTCGCCGCCACGGCCACCAGCGGGTTCGTCTCCGACCTGCCGCTCGCCGACCGGCTCCTGCTCGGCGCCTCGTTCGTCGCCGACCCCGCCCCCTGGCAGCCGCTCACCGCGCCGTTCCTGTTCCCCAACGGCCAGCTCGCCGGCCTCATCGGTACGGGCCTGCTGCAGTGGTTCGTCGGCAGCCGCGTCGAGGCGCGGCTCGGCCCCGCGCGCTACCTCGGCCTCGTCCTCGGCGGGGCCGTCCTCGGCTACCTCGCGCTCGGCCTCGTCGGCCTGGCCGTGCCCGCCGCCCTCGCGGTCCCGCACGGCGGCACCATCCCGATCGACATCGCCGCCGTGGTCGCGTTCGGCGTGCTGTTCGCCCGCGACCCGCTGGCGCTGTTCGGCCTCCTGCCGATCACCGCGCGCAGCTTCGCCAGCGTCGCCGTCGCGCTCCTGCTCCTCGGCCCGCTGCTGCGCGGCGGCTGGCCCGACATCGTGCCCGGCCTGGTCGCCGCCGGCATCGCCCTCGGCGTCACCCGTCGCTGGCAAAAGCAGCCCGCGTCCGGCAAAGTCGGCCCGCGCAAGGCCAGCAAGAGCAAGCGCCCGCGCCACCTGCGGATCGTCGACGGCCGCGAGCAGTACCTGAATTGACGCTCCGCCCCGCGCTCACGGACCTGTCCCCGGCGACCTGTCCCTGACGACCTGTCCCGCGCGACCTGTCCCTACAACCATCCTTGAATGACGAGCCCGAAGTGACCTTCCGAAGCGACGAGCCGCGCGAAGCGGCGATGACGACCAGCGTGGCCCGGCCGGCGCCGTCGCGGCCGCTGCGTCGCGTGATGCTGCGGGTCACCGACGGCCCCGACCGCGACGCCCAGGTGCAGACCGCCCGGCCGCGGCTGACGATCGGCCGCAGCGCGGTCAACGACCTCGTGCTGACCGACAGCTCGATCAGCGGCCTGCACGCCGAGCTGCTGCTCGGGGCCGGCGGCCCGCACGGCGCGGTGCTGCTGCGCGACCTCGGCAGCACCAACGGCACCCACGTCGGCGGGGTGCGGATCCGCGAGGCGTGGATCGAGCCGGGCGCGACGCTGCACGTCGGCAAGACCGCGATCGCGTTCCTCGCCGAGGACGAGGTCCAGGTCCCGATCTCGCGCCAGACCCACTTCGGCGCGCTGCTCGGCTCCAGCCCCGGCATGCGCGAGCTGTTCGCCGTGCTCGAGCGCATCGCCGACACCGACATGAGCGTGCTCGTCGGCGGCGAGACCGGCTCGGGCAAGGAGCTGGTGGCGCGCGCGCTGCACGACGAGTCGCCGCGGCACAAGGGCCCGTTCGTGGTCCTCGACTGCAGCGCCCTGCCGCGCGAGCTGGCCGAGGCCGCGATCCTCGGCCACCGCAAGGGCGCCTTCACCAGCGCGCTCGAGAGCCGCGCCGGCGCGTTCGAGGAGGCCCACGGCGGCACCCTCTTCCTCGACGAGATCGGCGAGCTGCCGCTCGAGCTGCAGCCCAAGCTGCTGCGCGTGCTCGACCGCCGCGAGGTCCAGCGCATCGGCGAGACCCAGGTCCGCAAGGTCGACGTCCGCGTGGTCGCGGCGACCCACCGCGACCTCAAGACGATGGTCGGCCAGGGCACCTTCCGCGAGGACCTGTACTTCCGCCTGTCGGTCATGACCGTCGAGCTGCCGCCGCTGCGCGAGCGCGGCGACGACATCGCCCTGCTGGCCGAGAAGTTCGTCGGCGACTTCACCCGCCCGCGCGGCGGCGGCGTCGTGCTCAGCCCGGCCGCCCGCCGGGCCCTCGCCGCTCACCCCTGGCCCGGCAACGTCCGCGAGCTCAAGAACACCATCGAGCGCGCGGTCCACTTCGCCAGCGCCGGGGTGATCGAGCCCGCCGACCTGTTCCTCGGCCGCCCGGGCCGCCCGGTGCCCGCCCCCGCGCCCGTCGCCTCGCTGCCCACCCTCGCCGGCGAGGAGGTGCTGTTCACCCAGCCGTTCAAGGAGGCCAAGCAGACCCTGCTCGACGCCTTCGAGCGCCGCTACTTCGCCCGCCTGCTCGAGCAGCACGACGGCAACCTCAGCCGCGCCTCCGCCGCCGCCGGCATCACCCGCTACTACCTGCGCGAGCTGCTGAAGCGCCTCGGCCTCCACCGCGTGAAGGACGAAGAGCCATGACCCGAGAGACATGTCTCCAAGGCCATCCCGAGGCGGCCCGCGCCGCCGCGGGGCCGGCGGATCCTGACATGCCCTGCCCCGAAGGACAGGTCGCTCCGCTCCCGGCGATCGCGCTCCGCCCCTCGACCTCCGCCGCGACCGCCCTCGAAGCTGTCCTCTCGACCATGTCCTCCGAGACCTGTCCCTCCGGACATCCTCGCTCCCCCATCCCCGCGGTCCTGCGCACCGCCGCCTTGATCTGCTGGGCCGCGCTGGCGGGCGCCTGCGGCAATCGCAGCGGCGACCCGGTGCGCACGGCCCAGGCCTTCACCGCCGCGGTCCAGCGCGGCGACATGGACGCCGTCTACGGGCTGATCGAGCGCGCCGCCAGCGAGCAATTGGTCGCCGCCGCCGCCCAGGCCTCCGACCAGGTCGGCGGGCGCCGGCGCATCGAGCCGGCCGAGATGCTGCAGATCGTCGACGTCGACCCCAACTTCGAGCTGGCCAGCGCCGAGCTGCTCGGCGACGTCGACCTCGCCGACGCCGAGGACGGCACCTTCGCCCAGGTGCGCCTGAACGGCAGCCAGCAAGAGAGCCACACGCTCACGCTCGTGCGCGAAGAAGGCGCCTGGCGTGTACGGATCCCCCTGCCTCCGCTTAACTCTACCGCCACTACCCCATGAACTCGTTCGAACCACGCCCCACCGGCCGCCCCGCCGTCGTCGGCTGGCTGCTGCCGTTCTTCTGTGTCAGCGCCGCCCTGCTCGCCCACTGGCTGCTCAGCGTCCCGCCCGGCCCGTTGCCGCCGCCCGTCGCCAAAGAGGCCCCGCCCAAGCCGAGCCCGGCCCCTGCTGCCGGCGGCGACGACGACGACGACAAGGACAAGGCCGGCTTCGAACCCTTCACCTCGCCGCGCGCCGACGGCCTGCTCGCGCAGCTGCACGGGGCCTACGACGCCGTCGGGTTCAAGGCCGAGCCGACCTTCGAGGCCTGGAGCGTGGCCCACCGCCCGCTCATCACCCAGATCATCACCGCCACCCGCCTGCAGGCGTTCAAGGGCGTCGTGCCTTCCCCCTCGGTGTCGACCTCGAACGTCGAGTGTCACACCATCCGCTGCCGCTTCACGCTGTCGAGCAGCAAGCAGGAGGACCTGCAGCTGCTCCTCGACTCGGTCGCCACCCTGCAGCTCGACGGCGCCCCGCTGTGGCACACCTGGAAGCCTGACGAGATCGCCGAGGAGCCGACCAAGCGCGCCAACGCCAAGCCGCGCATGCGCACGCAGGTGGTCGTGTCGTTCGCCCGCGACCTGCCCAAGCTCGACCAGATCAAGCTGCAGTCGGGCGCGCCGCTCAAGCCGGCCTCGATCACGCCGGTCAAGGTCCCCGGCGCGACCCCGGGCGCGCCGACCACGAACCCGTTCGGCCCCGCAGGCACGGCCATGGGCCCGCACCCGTCCACCTCGATGCCCGGCAGCACGGCTCAGCCCAGCAGCACGGCTCAGCCCAGCACCGCCAAGCCCGGCAGCGCCGCCAAGCCCGGCAGCACCGCCACGCCCGGCAGCACCGCCACGCCCGGCAGCACGCCGAGCACCAAGCCGCCTGCGCACGCGCCCTGAGCCTCCTCGCAGCTCGTGTCTCGCTCGCAGAGACACCAGCGCCCGCGCACGCGCCCTGAGGCTCCTCGCAGCTCGTGTCTCGCTCGCAGAGACACCAGCGCCCGCGCACGCGCCCTGAGCCTCCTCGCAGCTCGGTGTCTCGCTCGCGGAGACACCAGACTGCCCGCGCACGCGCCCTGAGGCTCCTCGCAGCTCGGTGTCTCGCTCGCCAAGACACCAGACTGCACGCGCACGCGCCCTGAGGCTCCTCGCAGCTCGGTGTCTCGCTCGCAGAGACACCAGCGGACGCGTGCCTGCCACCGCCGTCCTGGCGACCACGGCGATCCAGCGCTTTCGTGCCCGCGCTGACGCGCACCCGCGGCCCTCATCCGGCAGCGCCGATGATGTTGCGTCCGAATCCTCCGCGAGCATGCGCGGCCGCGACCGCCCCGACAGCGACGGCGATTTCAGCTTGCTCTCGAGTTCTCGCGTCCACGGCCGCGAGGGCGCGCCCGGCCCGGCGGCCGTCACCCGCGGCTGCTACGCTGCCTGCGTGCCACGCACCGCGCTCGGCCTCCTCCTCTCCCTCGGCAGCCTCGCAGCCTGCGGCCCGGGCGACCGCCTCGAAGGCACGCTGTCGGTCGACAGCGAAGAATATGGCGCATGGACCATGTCCCCGACGACATGTGTCTCGGGCGAGCGCCGCCAGTTCTTCGGCGTCGATCTGACCGAGCGCGGCGACAACGGCAGCGGCGTGCGGATCGTCGACGACCCGGTCGACGGCTACTCGCTGGCGATGAACATCCCCGACCACGACCTCGCGCTCGTCGTCACCGCCGCCAGCAAGTGCGAGGTGTTCGACGTCCACCTCGAGCGCGGCAACGTCCGCGTCAACAACATCTGGGCCGTCCAGGGCCACGCGATCCTCGAGTGCCGCGCCGACGGGATGGAGATCGTCGCCGACTTCCAGTTTTCGGGCTGTACCTAAGGACATGCCGTTATCGACATGTCCCCATGGACATGCCCGATCGGGCATGCCATCTTCGCCAGCCGCTCAGAAGTTCACCCGCAGCCCGAGCCCGAGCCCGCGCGGGAGCGGCAGCGGGGCCACGATGGGGCGGCCGCGCCGGGCCAGACCGACGTCCCGGAGGTCGCGCAGCGGCACGGCCCAGCGGTTCCACAACATCGAGCCGGCGATCATCGCCGCGAAGGCGGCCGAGGTGGTCGCGGCCGCGGCGATGCCGATCATCGCCTTGCCCTCGAAGAGCTCGGTGCGGGCCGTCTCGACCCAGAAATAGATCGCCGGCCCGATGGCGGCGATCCCCCAGAACGTCACGCCGATCCCGAGCCCGCGGCGGACCCTGAACCGGCGCTTGGCGAACTCGAGGAACGTGTCCGTCTCGCCGTCCTCCTCGACATCCTCCTCGTAGGACTCCCAGGCGCCGCTCAGATCCATCCCGGTGATTCCCTCGAGATTGCGGTACTCGCGGTACTGCCGGCCCATCCCGGCCGGCTCGGGCACCTCGGTGTCGAGCGGCGTGAAGGGATCGGCGACGGCAGCGGTCTCCGGCGCTGGCGCCATCTCCCCCGCAGGCGCGGTCTCCGGCGCTGGCGCGACGTCCTGCGCCCCGGCGATCGGCTGCAATCCGGCGCCCAACAACCACACCGACACGACGCTCACCATGCCGCCGATCGTATCCCGCCCGCTTCGGGCAAACACGCAGCAACGTGTTTCATCGCCTCCCCGAGCGCGACGCACGATCGCCGCACACCGTCGAGCCGTGCTCGAGTGATGCCGCGGAGTACATCGTTCAAGCCGCGACGATCGGCGAGCCGGCTTTCCATGCGCACGCGCCGCCTTCTCGCGCCGTCTTTGGCGAAGCCGTCCATGCACCGCGAAGGCGACGAGCTTCGCCACAGCCGGCACTCCAGTTCACGAAACCAACCGAAGCGCGACGAGCAGCCCGGGCGCACTCGCGTCTGCCGGCATGGAGCGGCCGCGCCGCACAACACTATCTACATGTCTTTTCATACATGCTCTCATGGGCATGTCTGATGAACAATGTCCTATGAAACATGTTCTTTTGAACATGCCCGTCCGAGCATGTCGCCTCACCAAGGTCGCATCCCTCGACCATCTTCCGCGCGCGGTCCGTCGTGTCTTCGCCGACGAGCGCCTCGCCTCGCGTCTCCACCCGCGAGCGCCTCGCCTCGCGTCTCCACCCTCGAGCGCCTCGCGCCCCTCGCTCGCGAAGCGGCCGGAGGCGACGGTACGTCGCGCTCCGGCCGGCGGTCTCGAGCCTCTGCGCTGATTAGCCGCTGAGCTTCTTCTTCAGCTCTTCGAGCTGGGCGTCGACCTCGGCGGCCTTGAGGTCGTCGGCGCTGAGCTCTTCCGCGGGCGGGGCCGACTTCGCGTCGCCGCGGCCGGAGCCGAGCTGGCGCGGGTCTTCGGACTTGCCGGCGGTGAGGGCCATCTTGCGCTTGAGGGCCTCGAGCTGGTCGTCGACATTACCGGCCTCGAGCGCCTTGAACTGCGACTCCAGGCTGCCTTCCTCGAGCACGCCGCCGATCTCCGAAGTCGCCTCGGCCTCGGCCTCGAGCTGCGTGACGCGCTCGGACATGCGGCCGAAGGTGTCGAACGACGAGGTCGAGTTGATGCTCGACAGCGTCTCGTTGATCGTGCGCTGGGCCTCGGCTCGCTTCTGGCGCGAGACCAGCAGGTTGCGCTTGCGCTTGGCCTCCTCGATCTTCGAGTCGAGGCCGCGGAGGGCGACCTTGAGCTGCTCGACCGAGTTCTTCTGGGCCTCCCACTGGTCCTTGAGCTGCGAGGCGACCTCGTCGTGGTCGCCCTTGCGCTGCAGGGCAGCGCGGGCGAGGGTCTCGTCGCCGGCCTTGAGGGCCAGCATCGCCTTCTTCTCCCACTCGGCCGCCTTGGTAGCCTCCTGCTCCCATTGCTTCTTGATGCGCTTCTCATCGGCGATGGCGATCGCCACCTGCTTCTTGGCCTCGATGAGCTGCTGCTTCATGTCGACCAACACCTGATTGAGCATCTTCTCCGGGTCTTCGGCCCGGTTGATGAGCTCGTTGATGTTGGAGCGGATGAGGGTGCCGAGGCGTGAAAAAAGTCCCATCTCAGTTGCCCTCCTGGATCTCGATGTGGGTCGGGGCGGGGCGCCACGGGCTGAGCTGTTCGAGATGGCCGTCGATGGCCATCGCAATGTCCTCGATCATGGCCTGGAACTCGCTGAAATCGAGGTCCGCGAGCTGATGCGCGCCCGACAGCAGGATCTGGTCGCCGTCGAGCGCGTAGGCGCAATGCAGCGTGGTGTCGTTGAACTCGAGCAACCGGCGGAACAGCCCCGTGTGATCGGGCGTCGCCGCGGTGACCGCGAAGATCGGCGACGAGTAGAGCACGATCGGCTCGTCGATGCGGACCACGATGCGGATGCCCGAGTGACTCTCAGGCCCGACCACCCAGGTGTCGTCGGAGACCTTCTCGTGGGGCAGCTCCATCCGGAGCATGTACGATTCCAGCGTTTCTGCGTGACTCATGAGGGTTCGTTGGGCCGGGGGCGGCGGCAGCGGCCGGAGCGGACGCATCGAGCCAGTGAGACAAGTCTGTGGCCCGCCTGCGGCACCTGAGCCCGGCAGCACGCCCGAGGTCAGCCACTATACGCGACGGCCCGCGGGGGCGGCAACCCAAACCCCGTCAGGCGCGCCGCTTTGCAGCCGCACGGGCCCGTGGTATCCGAAAGCGGCCCGCTCGACCGACGAACTCCCTGCCGGGGCCGCGCCGGTTTTACGGTCGCGGGGGCCTGAAACACCCCGACCGGGCTCCACGGAGCGCCTCCTCGTCATGACAAACCCTGCTCGGCGTCCTCACCCGCCTCGCTCTTTCGCCCCCTGCTGCCGCCGAGGGCCCGGTCGATGAGCGCGCGCGAAGCGGGCGCAGGCGAGGGCCGCGTGCCGCGGCACGTCGGCATCATCATGGACGGCAACGGCCGCTGGGCGCGGCAAAAGGGCCTGCCGCGCGAGGTCGGCCACGAGCACGGCGCCGACGCCGTCCGCCGGGTGGTCCGCGCCGCCCGCGAGCTCGGCGTCGAGGCGCTGACGCTGTTCGCGTTCTCGAGCCAAAATTGGGACCGGCCGCCGCAGGAGGTGTTTCACCTCATGCAGCTGCTCAACCGCTACCTGCTCGAGGAGCGGGCCGAGATCCTCGACAACCAGATCCGGCTGACCACCGTCGGCGACACCGAGCGCCTGCCGAGCTACGTGCGCGACCCGATGCGCGAGCTCATCGCCGCCTCGGCCGACAACCAGAAGATGACGCTGTGCCTGGCGCTCAGCTACGGCGGGCGCGAGATGATCACCGACGCCGCCCGGCGCATCGCCCGCGCCGTGCAGGCCGGCAGCCTGCGCCCCGACGAGATCGACCCCAAGACCTTCGCCTCGTACCTCGACTCGAGCCGCCATCTGCCGTCGCTCGACCTCTTGATCCGCACCAGCGGCGAGCACCGGATCTCCAACTTCTTCCTGTGGGAGGTCGCTTACGCCGAGCTGTTCTTCACCGAGGTGCTGTGGCCCGACTTCGCGCGCGAGCACCTGATGGAGGCGCTCGATGACTTCAGTCGCCGCGAGCGCCGCTTCGGGCTGCTCCCCGGCGAGTCCGACGCCGACGCGCTCGACGAGCCGCCGGCCGTCGGGATCTTCCCCGCGCAACGAGGCAAGGGCTGACGTGGCCGATCTGATCAAGCGCTTGTGGACGGCGATCGTCCTCGTCCCGATCCTGTTGGTCGCCCTGTTCGTCGACCGCTCGCCGTGGAGCATCCTCGCCATGTCGGTGCTGTTCGGCGGCTTCGCCCTCGACGAGTACCTGCGCATGGCGCTGCCGCAGCGCTCGCTGTCGGGCCCGGCCGCGCTGGCGGGCCCGGAGTACGGCCTGCGCGCGATCCTGGGGGCGATCGGCGCCGCCGTGATCGCGCTGCCGATGGTGTTCGGCGCCGGCCGGGTGCTGCCGCCGCTGCTGATGTTCTCGGTGATCGCCGTCGCCCTGGTGCTGCTGGCGCGCAAGCAGGCGCTCGAGCAGGCCGGCCGGCACATGTCGGTGTGCCTCGCGGGGCTGCTCTACGTGCCGCTGCTCGCCTCGCTGTGGCCGCAGATCAAGCACGTGTTCGGGCCCGGCTGGCTGTTCGTCACCCTGGCGATCGCGTTCATGTCCGACACCGGGGCGTACGCCTTCGGCCGCCTGTGGGGCAAGCACAAGCTCTACCCGGCGGTCAGCCCCGGCAAGACGTGGGAGGGCTCGCTCGGCGGCCTCGTCGGCGCCAACGTGGCCACGGTGGGCTTCGGCTCGGCGTTCCTGCTGCCCGAACTCGGGGTCGGCCACGCGATCGTGCTCGGCGTCCTCGGCTCGCTCGCCGGCCAGGTCGGCGACCTGTTCGAGTCGATGCTCAAGCGCAGCCACGGCGTCAAGGACTCCGGCAACCTGCTGCCCGGCCACGGCGGCATGCTCGACCGCGTCGACGCGCTGCTGTTCGTCGGCCCGGTCGTCTACTACTTCGCCGCCAACGTGGTGTTCGCCGGCGGCCTCCGCGGATGAACGAAAGGGCATGTCCCTTCGGACATGCCCTTCGTGACACTGACCAAGGGCCATGTCCGCGAGGACATGGCCCTTCGCGCTACTGGCAGCGCGGCGCGGTGAACGTGCCCTCGAGCTGGGGCTTGGTGTCGAAGAACGGGGAGTCGACGTGGCACAGGCGGCCCACGACCTCCTTGTCGTCGATCGAGATCAGCTCGAAGGTGGCGCTGAAGCTGCCGCCGCCGAACGGGCACAGGTCGGGCCCGTCCACCTCGCCGGCCTCCATCGCGTGGCCGGTGACGTCGGGCCCGAGCAGGTGGTAGAGGCCGGGCGTCTGGTAGGCCACGGGGATCCGGATCGACACCTGCCAGTTGTTGCCGCACTCGACGCCGGCGTTCGGGTCGGCGCAGGTGGCCACCTGGTTCGAGAGCCGCACGTGCAGCGTGTTCGGGTCGGACGGCTCGCCGCCGCTGGTGCCGGAGCTGCCGCCGGTCGGATCGGGATCGGGGGGCACCTGCGCGTCGGTGTAGGCCAGCGCGGCGGCGTCGATCTCGATCGCCTCGCCCTCGCACGGGGTCGGCTCCGGCGGCACGTCACCCGAGGTGGCCGAGGTGACGGTGCTCGAGGCCGAGGTCATGCCGGTCGGGTCGGCGCCGGTGGTGGCCCCGCTGGTGCCCGGGTCGGTGTCGCTGTCGGGGTTCGGCCAGGTGGTCGCGCTCGTGCCCGGGCTGCTGGCCGAGCTGCCGCCGCTGGTGGTCAGCGGGTCGCCCTCGGTGGCGCCGCCGGTCGAGCTGTCGCCGTCAGTGCCGTCGCTGGCACTACCGCTGGAGCTGCTGTCGACGCTGGCGGTGTCGGAGTCGCTGGGCTTCGAGTCGCACCCGAGCGCGAGCGCGGCGACGAGGCTGAGGCAGGAGAAGCTGTAAGAACGCATGCGGTGGAGTTAGCACGCGCCGCCACGGCCCGCACCGGGGAAGCCACGCGGCTTCGATGTGCGCGCGGCCCATGACAGGTGCGTCGCACGATGACGCGCGCGCGTGTCAGCGGCGATTCGTCGTTCTCCGGCCGCGAGAGCCCGCTGCACGCGGGCCGGCGCGCGCGAGGGCTCGCCGCGACATGACCTCGATGTCAGGGTCCGAGATCGATCTGCAGCGTACCGCCCTGCGCGATGTCGCCGTGCACGAGGCGCGGCTGCGCCAGCGGCTGGCCTTGCCAGCTCGCCGAGGCGGACCCGAGCGCGTCGTCGGAGGTCACCGGCGCGACGATCCGCAGGTCGCCGCCCTCGAGGTGCAAGATCGCCTCGCTGAAGATCGGGCTGCCGAGCAGATAGAAGTCGGTGCCCGCGATCGGGAACACGCCGAGCGCCGCGAACGCGAGCCAGGCGCTCATCGTCCCGCCGTCGTCGTTGCCGGGCAGGCCCGACGGCGTGTCGCCGTAGCGGTTGCGCAGCACCCATCGCGACCAGCGCGCGCTGCCGGCGTGATCGCCCAGGGCGCTGAACACGAACGGCGCGTGGATGTCGGGCTCGTTGCCCTGCCAGTAGTATTTCTGCGGCATGAGGCCGAGCACCTCCGCCTCGGAGTCGACGAAGAACTGCTGCAGCCGGGTCATCGCCGCCGCCGGCCCGCCCATCGCTTCGGCCAGCCCCTCCATGTCGTGCGGCGCGTACCAGGCGTACTGCAGCGCGTTGCCCTCGGCGTAGTAGTCCTGCCAGATCAGCGGATCGGTCACCGCCACGAACGCGCCGGCCTCGGAGCGCGCGACCAGCAGCTGTTGCGCCGGGTCCCACACGTTCTTCCAGAAGCCGGCCCGCTCGGCGAACATCGCCGCGTCCTCGGGCTCGCCGAGCACCTCGGCCAGGGTCGCCAGAGCGAAGTCGTTGTAGGCCGACTCGAGCGTCCACGACGACGAGCTGGCGCCCGCCTCGACCGGGACGTAGCCGAGCTCGATGTACTTGTCGACCGCCATGCGCCCGCCGTACGGCGAGCCGGGCGGCACCGGGGCCATCGCCGTCGCGCGCATCGCCGCGTAGGCCGAGGCCAGCCCGATCTCGTCCGGATCGAAGCCCTTGAGGACGCTGTCGGCGTAGACCACCGTCGCGCTCTCGCCGTCCATGCCGTTGGTGTAGCCGGTGCCCAGCGGCCAGCGCGGCATCCATCCGCCGTCCTCGGCCATCCGCGTCAGCGAGCGCAGCATGTCGCGCTGGTACTCCGGATAGAGCAGCGTGAGCAGCGGGTGCAGCGTGCGGAACGTGTCCCACAGCGAGAAGTCGGTGTAGTACGGCCCGTCGGAGTTGTGGACCGCATCGTCGAGCCCGCGGTAGCTGCCGTCGACGTCGCTGGCCAGCGTCGGCATCAGGAGCGCGTGATAGATGGCGGTGTAGAACAGCCGGAAATCGCGGCCGCTGTCGCCGCGCACCTGCACGCGCGCGAGCTCGTGCTCCCACGCGGCCTCGGCGGCGCCCCGCGCGGCCTCGAAGTCGAGCTCCGGCGCCTCGGCGGCGAGGTTCATCGCCGCGTGCTCGGCGTCGACGAACGACAGCCCGACGCCGACGACCACCGGCTCGCCCGGCTCGAAGCGCAGATAGGCGCCCACCGCCTCGCCCTCCTGCGCGCCCACTCCGGCCTGCGGCTCGCCGTCGTTCCAGCTGCCGAACTCGACGAACGGCCGCGAGGCTCGCAGCGCGTAGTAGACCTTGACCCCGCCGTGGCGCTCCGAGTAACCGCCGGACACGTGGTGGTGGCCGCGGATCTCCCCGGCCCCGGCGTCGACCTCGACCTGCCCGCTGACAGTCTCGACGTCGGGCAGCCCGTGCGCGAGATCGAGGATCACCACCGGCTCCTGTCCTTCGGGGAAGGTGAAGCGCTGCAGGCCGACCCGCGCCGTCGCCGTCAGCTCGGCCGCGATCCCGCCGGCGAGGGTGACCGCGTAGTAGCCGGGGCTGGCCGTCTCCGTGGCCTTGTCGAGCGCGAGCCGATAGCCGTTCGGTTCGGTCTTGGCGGGGCTCATGCCGAGGCTCGGCATCACCCGCACGGACCCGTAGTCGACGATGCCGGTGCCGTGCATGCGCGTCTGCGAGAAGCCCTGCACCTCGGTGTCGTCGTAGTGGTAGCCGGCGCAGTGCGAGAAGCCGAGCGCGAAGCCGCCGGCGAGGGTGGTGTCGGGGCCGGGCCGGGCCAGGCCGAACGGCACCTGCGGACCTGGATACGCGCTCCCGACCCCGTAGCCGGATCCACCGGTGCCGATGAACGGGTTGACGTGCTGGACCAGCGGCGCCGGGGCGAACATGCCCGGAAGTTCAGGTTCTTCGGGACCTGTCGTCGGGGACAGGCTCGTCGCGTCGCCGGTGCTGCCGGTGGTCGTCACGCCGGTGCCGCCGGTGGTGCTGCTGCCGCCCTCGCTCTCGGTCGCGCCCGCCGACGGCGAGCCGTTGCAAGCTGCGAGCAAGAACGCGGCAGGGAGCAGACGCGGGAGCATGATCGCATCCTACTCCCGGCCGCGGACCCCGCGCCGGCCGTGAGAGATGAGTTATGCGGGCATGACCCGCCGCCTCTGGATAGCCAGCCGGAGCCGTCGCTCGCCCGGCTAGCGGGCGACATCACCGATGTCGGGGGTGCCAGGCCACCAACGTCCCGAAACGCGACCGGGAACGCCCGGTCACTCGCGCGAGTGACTCGCCGTTCCATCGGCGATATGACCTGCCTGCAAGCGCAGGTCGAAGCCCCCGCGGCCGTTCACAGCTTCTCGTCGTAGCTGCGCGGCTCGTGATCCATCATCGATTTGCAGCCGACGATCTGCGTCACGGGGACGCGGTCGCGGTCGGGAAACAGCACGAAATCCTCGCCCGACTCGGTGACCACGTCGAGCACCTGGGCCTGGAAGGTCTCGCCGCTGCGCAGCTCGACCTGCACGGGCCGCTTGAAGTGGGCGGACTCTTCGAGCATGTCGAGGAAATCACAACGTCCGGTCGGCTCTGTCTGCTGCATGGGCTCTCCTGCTTCCGCGGTCGCAGAAACCATGGTCGCGCCCGGAGTCGGAGGCAAGCTCGGCCGCCGCACCGCGAGAACGAGCGGGCTTTCACCGCACCGCCGACGCGGCGAACTCACCCGCAGATGCCCGGCTCGACCCGCAGCCGCTCGACCAGCAGCTCGGGCAGCTGCGCGAAGGTCCCGGCCGCCAACTCTTCCTGCAGCGCCGCGATCGCCCGCGTCGAGGTGAAGCACACCTCGGCCGGGATCTCACCGTGCCACGCGGCGAACTCCATGCCGCGCGTGCCCTCGGCCCACAGCTCGGCCAGAGTGGCGAACCCCAGCCGCACCAGCGAGTCGCGCATGCCCTCGGCGATCCACGGCGGCTCCTCGGTCACCAGCGACCCGAGCCCGCTGCGACAGGCGACGCCGTGCAGCAACCACGCGCGGATGAGGTCGCGCTGCGCCGGCGTCATCGCCGAGAAGGTGTCGCGCTGCTGGCTGGCGACCAGCCACGGATCGATCACGGCCCCCCAGACCTCGTGAAAGCTCGCGCTCCGCAGCCACTCCGCGCTGATCATCCCGGCAGCATGCCACGCCCGCGCGGAGCCGGACAAGCATGCGAGATTCAGCTCCCGAGCCGAGCCCGTCGAAGGACCAGGCCGCGCCAGTCATGCCCCGAAGAGCCTCCTGGCCCCTCTCCTGGCGTATGCCTCCCGCATGTCCCAAGAGACAGTGACCGGGGCTCACGGCGCCAGCTTGACGTCGGCCTCCACCGCGAACGCGCGGCCCCAGTCGTACAGCGACTGCAGCACCGTTCGCAGCGACTCGCCCCGCTCGGTCAGCGCGTAGTGCTCGTGACCCGCGACGGCCGAGCGGCAGACCAGGCCGATCTCCTCGAGCTCGCGCAGCCGCTGCGTCAGCATCTTGTCGCTGAGCCCCACGACCTGGCGCCGCAGCTCGCCGTAGCGCAGCGGACCCTGTTTGAGCCGGGCCAGGAGCACCGTCTTCCACTTGCCGCCGAGCACCTCGAGGGCCAGCTCGACCGGACAGCCGAAGGTTCGCGACAGGTCGGTCACGCCTTCATCATGCCCGTCGCGCCGCGCCCACGCACCATCCGGTGCGTTGAACTGCGGCCGCGTCCGAACGATTCTCGGCGCCGATGATCGTCGAGTACATCCGCTACCGCGTGCCCACCGATCCCGCCGCCTTCGAGGCCGCCTACGCCCGCGCCAGCACCTCCCTGCGCGAGGCCCCGCAGTGCCTGGCCTACGAGCTGACGCGCTGCGAGGAGGCGCCCGACCACTACATCCTGCGCATCGAGTGGCTATCGACCGAGGCGCACCTGCAGGGCTTCCGCCACGGCCCGCAGTTCGGCCCGTTCTTGAGCGAGATCCGCCCGTACGTCGCCCAGATCGAAGAGATGCGCCACTACGCCCCGACCGGCCTGACCTGGCGCCGCGACGCCTGACGATCGGGACATGCCCCCCGGCGCATCGAGGATCAGGTCACCCGCGAGGTGACGACCACCGCAAGATCGTCCAAGTACGTCGCCGGGCGCCGTCGTAGGCTCGATCGAACATGCTCGATCGGACATGCCCGATCGAGCATGCCCGGAAGAACATGTCCCGAGACGCTCAGCCCGGCCGCGCCCGCTCGCGGCGGGTCGTCAGGCGCCAGCGGACCAGCGACTCGATCAGCAGCAGCAGCGCCACCAGCAGCACCAGCGGGCGCCAGCGCGGGTAGCGGGCGGCGGCCAGCACCTCGTCGCCTTCGATCTGCGGGCCCGCGACCGTCACCAGCGTCGTGTCGCTCTCGGCCGGGTCGACCTGCACCGCGAAGCGCAGCGGCGGCTCGTCGTCGCCGCGCTCGACCGTGTAGTGACCCGGCAGCCACGTATCTTTAAAAACGGCTTCGCCGTGGCCGTCGGGCACCGCTGCCAGCCGCTCGCCGGTCGGCGAGATCACCGTCGCTGGCCGGTCGCCGGGCAAGATCCGCGGCTCGCCGACCCGCAGCACCGCGCCGGCCGCACCTTGCTGGCTGGCGTCGAGGTACGCCACCAGGCGCTCGACCAGCGGCACGAAACCTGGCCGAAGGGGCAGGTCCGACCAGTCGCGGTCGATCGACGTGGTCAGCAGGGCCACGCGGCCGCGGCCGTGCGCGCGGGTGACCAGGGCCGGGGCGCCGCTGGTGAAGCTGAGCGCCACGTCGGACGCGCGGGCGGCGTCGGGCTCGAGCAGGAACAGGCGACGGGTACGGGCGCCGAGCAGGCCGAGATCGTCGCCGAGCCCGCGCAGGGCCGGGTGGGCCAGGTTGGCCGGCGCCAGCGCCTCGGTGCGGTTCTCGGTGCGGCCGGGCGCGGTGCCGACGACCAGGGCCTCACGCAGGCGCAGCGGCAGCAGCTCGCCGAGGCGATCGTTGTAGGCGCTGGCCTCGACTCGCTCGCCGACGGTCACCAGCAGGCCGAGCCCCTCCTCGACGCGCCGGGTCAGCGCCGTCGCGGCGTCGGGGGCCGGCGCGCGCACGTTGGCGAGCACCACCACGTCGACGCCGGCGAGCGGCCTCGGCTCGCGCAGGCGGGCCTCGAGCTGATCGGGCGCCAGACCGTGCACGCGCAGGCGCCGGCCGGGCGCGGCGGCCAGCGCGGTGGCGAGGAAGAACACCTCGTCGTGGGCCCGCATCTCGCTCGGGTCGCCGTTGACGAGCACGATGTCGAGCTCGTCCTCGCCGGCCAGCCAGAAGTGCCGCACCTCGTCGCCGGGCAGCGGATCGCCCTGCAGCTCGACCAGCGCCAGCGCGGCCGGGCTCGGCCCGTCGCCGATCAGCGTGTGCGTGAACTCGACCCGCGCCTCACCGGCGAGCGGGACCATGACGTCGGCTCGCGCGACCTCCTCGCCGCCGAGCTGCATCGCCACCGCCACGCGGCGCAGGTTGTCCGGCTGGACCGGCCCCGGCGCGTGCCGGCGGACCACGCCCCACACCCGCACCGCTCGCGGGTCGAGGTCGCGCGCGGGCTCCCAGCCGACTGAATCAAGGGACATGTGCTCCGGGACAGGCGGCAGCGCATCGAGGCTGCCGAGCGCCGGCACCGGCAGCACCGGCGTGTCGGGGCCCGCGGTCTCGGGCAGGCTGCCGAGGCCACGCGCGGTCGGGTCGCCGATGGCGTAGATCGCCCGCCGGCGCCCGCCGGCGTCCGCCCGCAGCAGCGCCGCCGCGACCGGCAGACCGCCGTCGAGCGGCCACGCCCCGGCCCGCGGCGCCCCGCCGGCCACCCACTCGCCGATCGCCTCGCGCGCGAGCCCGAGGTCGGCCGACAGCTCGAGCCGCGGACCCGACGGATCGCTGGTGACGAGCCCGACCCGGCTGCCCGGCGGCAACGCGTCGACCACCGCGGCCGCGGCGTCGGCGGCCCCGTCGAGGGCGCGCATGCCATCTGTCCTCAGGGACATGCTCAAAGAGCCGTCCACCAGCAGGATCGCGTCGTGCGGCTCGCCGAGGACCGCCACGCGCGCTCGCCCCGAGCTGACCGGCCGCGCCAGCGCCAGCGCCAGCAGGGCCAGCGCGGCCAGCCGCAGCCCGAGCAGCAGGCGGTCGCGCAGGTGCCGGCGCATGGTCACGACCTCGTCGCCGGTGCGGACGAAGCGGAGCGCGGCGAAGGCGATCTTGCGCGGCTCCTCGCGCCCGCGCAGGTGGGCGGCCAGCGGCGCGGCCAGGCCGAGCAAGCCGAGCAGCAGGAGCGGCGCCAGCAGGCTCACGCGACGGCCTCCGGTTGACGCTCGTCAAACACTCTGTCCCCGAGGACATGCGCCGCCGATGCGCCGCGCCCCGTCGGGCTCACCCCGCCACGGCTGTCCTCGAAGACAGGCATCACGCCCGCGCCTCCTCCAGCGCCGGCTCGCCTTGCAGCGCCCGCAGCAGCCCGAGGAAGGCTGCGGTCACCGGCGTGTCGGTGACCACGCGGTGGCACACCAGCCCGCGCGCCAGGCACCCGCCCGCGAACCCGGCCAGATACGCGCGCAGTCGCTGCAGGTAGGCCGCGCGCAGGCTGGCGCCCAGGCCCTCGACCTCCGGGCGCGCGCCGCGGACGTCCTCGAGCCGCAGCAGCTCGCGCCCCGACCACGGGAACTCGAGCTCGTCGCGGTGCAGCACCTGCAACAGCACGACCGCGTGGCCGCGCCCGGCCAGGGCCGCGAGCTCGTCGAGCAGGCCGGCCTCGGCCGCGGGGAGACCTGGCTCTTCGGGCATGTCCCCCGCGACATGTCCTTCGGAGCAAGGGTCGAGGAAGTCGGACACCAGCACGACCAGGCTGCGCCGCGGCAGCTGCGGCCCGACCGCGCCGACCAGCCGCGGCCACGGGCAGTTGCCCGCGGGCGGGCGCGCCAGCGCCTCGGCCAGCGCCAGCAGCCGCCGCGCGCCGCCCTGCGGCCGCACCTGCTGCAGCTCGACGCCGCCCGCCCCGCCGCTGGCCAGGCCGAGCCGGTCGCCCTGGCGCGCGCCCAGGCTGGCCAGCCCGGCCACCAGCGCCGCCGCGTAGGTCGATTTGCGCTCGGGACCTGTCCCGTAGGACATGCCCCCGGAGCCGTCCAGCAGGAACACCGCCGACAGCACGTCCTCGGCGTCGTGCTGGCGCAGCACGAAGCGGTCGTCGCGGGCCGCGGCGCGCCAGTCGAGCCGGCGCAGGTCGTCGCCGGCGACGTACGGCCGGTGCCCGCGGAACACGTCGCCGGAGCCCGCCCGGGCCGCGAGGTGCCGCCCGGGCCGCCCGCCCCACACGGCCTGGCCGACCCGCAGCACCCGCCCGCGCAGCAGCTCGCGCAGCTCCGGCGGCAGCACGGCGGCGAGGGCGATGTCCGGGTCGGGTCCTGAGGACATGGCGGAGAGCTCAGGCCGCGACGGGCGGCAGGTGGCATGTCCGCGAGGACATGGCGAATGGGACATGCGCGAAAGCGCAGCTCACGAGGGGCCGCTGCGGGGGAGCGTCGGCCTCGCTCGCGGCTGGCCGCGAGGACATGGCGAAAACGACATGTCCGAAAGAACACTCGCAGGCCGCGCCCGGGAGAGCGGCGGCGGCGGGCGTATCGGACCGTGAGGACATGGCGGGAGGTTCAGGCGCGCACGGCGGCGAGCACCTGGGCGACGAGCTCGTCGGCGCCGACGCCCCGGCTCTCGGCGATGAAGCTGCGGACCAATCGGTGGGCCAGCACGGGCGCGGCCAGAGCCCGCACGTCGTCGGTGGTGACGGCAGGCCGACCGTCGAGCGCGGCGCGGGCCTGGGCCGCGGCGACCAGCTGCTGGCCCGCGCGCGGCCCGGCGCCCCACTGGATCAGCTCGCGCAGCCCCTTGGGGCAGGTGGCTTCGCTGGGCCGGGTCGCGCGCAGCAGGGCGACCGCGTGGGAGACGACGGAGGCGGGCACGGGGATCCGTCGCACCAGCGCCTGATGAGCGGTGAGCTCGGCGGGGGTCAGGAGCGGCTGCAGCTCGGGCGCCGGCTCGGCCCCGAGCGCGACGATATGCCGCTCGTCCTCTTCGGTCGGATAACCGACGACGATCTGCAGCATGAAGCGATCGAGCTGGGCCTCGGGCAGCGGGTACGTACCCTCCTGCTCGATCGGGTTCTGGGTGGCGAACACGTGGAACGGCAGCGGCAGCGGGTGCGTGCGCCCGCCGGCGCTGACCCGCGCCTCCTGCATCGCCTGCAGCAGCGCGGCCTGGGTCTTCGGCGGGGTCCGGTTGATCTCGTCGGCCAGCAGCAGGTTGCAGAACACCGGCCCGGGCACGAACCGGAAGTTGCGCCGGCCGCTGACCGGGTCCTCCTCGAGCACGTCGCTGCCGGTGATGTCGGCCGGCATCAGGTCGGGCGTGAACTGCACCCGCGAGAACTGCAGCTCGAGCGCGTGCGCCAGGCTGCTGACGAGCAGCGTCTTGGCCAGCCCGGGCACGCCGACGAACAGGCCGTGGCCGCCGGCGAACAAGCACACGAGCAGGTGGTCGATGACCCCTTGCTGACCGACGATGCGCCGGTGCAGCTGCTCGACCAGGCGCTCGCGGCTGCGGGCGAGCGCCTGCAACGCTTCGCGGTCGTCAGGAACGGCGGTCGATGGGGCGGTCGCGGGCACGGGGCGCGGAGTATAGCGCGTCAACGCGGAGCCACCGGCCGCTTCGTCGCGCGCCGGGCCGCGAACAGCTCGCGCGCGCTGGCGACGGTGGCCGCCCGCTGCACCCAGCGCAACAGCTGGGCTCGCCGCCTGCACTCGGCGATCGTGCGCCGCTGCGTCGCGGTCACGGCGATCGCCCGCGCGTCGAGGATGGCGAACAGGGCCTCGTGAAGCCCTGCGAGCTCGCCCTCCTCCTTCGCCTGTCGCGCCTCGCGGCGGGCCCGATGCAGCGGGGCCATGAGCTGGCCGAAGATCGAGCGCCGATAGAGGTACACGAAGGGGCGGAGCAGTTCTTCGTCGCTCAGGGGCTGCATGGCGTCGACTCCGAGCTCGGCGCGCGCGGCGGCGCCGAGAAACACACGGACGAGATCAGTGTAAAGAGGGCGACGCGCGCTGTCGAGCATGGTCACGCCGGCGAGCGCGGCGCGGCCGATGGCGGCGGCTCGTGGACCGCGGCCGTGGGCCAGCACCGACAGGACCGCGAGCTCGGGTCGGCGCCTCGCCTCGGGTGCGCGGGTGACTTGCGGGATCTGTTCCGGCCCCAGCACGTCCGGCACCAGGATCCAGCGGCCGTCGCCCATGTCGATCGGTCGGCTGCACCAGCGCGCCACCGCCGGCCGGGTCGTCAGCACCAGCAAGCGCACGGGGCATTGCAGCCGCCGGCGCAGCGACGCCAGGTAGACCGGCCAGACCCACCGCTTGGCCGGGTCGCAGCGCAGCTGCGCCTCGACGACGATCGCCAGCGCTGGCCGACCGCCCTTGCCGGTCAGCGTCAGCACGAGGTCGGCGCGCACCTCGGCCGGATCGATCTCGGCGAACTCGCCCTCGACCACCTGCACCGCGGTGAATCGCGGCAACGGCGCCGCGCAACCCTCACGCAGCAGCGTGGCGACGAGAGGCGGCGCGCGGCGCAGCAGCTCGAGCAGGACGGTGTGCGGGAGCGAGGGCATGTCGACCCTGACAGGTCGGTCGCCGCGACGTCGGTTTTGCGCGCGGCAGCGGTGAGTCAGCGCACTGCAATCACCTGCACCCGCGGACATGACCCAAAAGACAGCCGCCAGCCTGTCGGCTCGGCGACGACTTCGGCTAAAACCCGTGGACGGGGCGACCGCGAATTTCCCGCCCCGCACGGAGACAGGCGATGGCGAGCTTCAACGAGATCTTGAGTCAGGTGAAGCGCCAGGTCCGCGAGGTGTCGGTCGAGGACACGCGGGCCCAGGTCCACGGGGCGGGCGGCGAGCCGCCGCCGGTGCTCGTCGACATCCGCGAGCGCGACGAGTACGAGCAGGGCTTCGTCGGCAAGGCCGAGTGGATCCCGCGCGGCTTCCTCGAGCTGAAGATCGAGGACCTGGTGCCCGACCGCGGCCGCGAGGTCATCCTCTACTGCGCCGGCGGCACCCGCTCGGCGCTGGCGGCCCGCTCGCTGCAGGAGCTCGGCTACGAGAAGGTCTCCTCGATGGCCGGGGGCTTCCGCGCGTGGAAGCAGGCCGGCTACGCGTTCGAGCGCCCGCGCAACCTCTCGGCCGAGCAGATCAAGCGCTACAGCCGGCACATCATGCTGCCCGAGGTGGGTGAGCTCGGGCAGGGCAAGCTGCTCGACGCCAAGGTGCTGTGCCTCGGCGCCGGCGGGCTCGGCTCGCCGTCCAGCCTCTACCTGGCCGCGGCCGGCGTCGGCACCATCGGCATGGTCGACGACGACCTCGTCGACGAGAGCAACCTGCAGCGGCAGATCCTCCACAACATGGAGCGGCTCGGCATGCCCAAGGTCGAGAGCGCCCGCAAGACGCTGCAGGCGCTCAACCCCGACGTCAAGGTGATCGCCCACCAGACCCGCCTCACCTCCGAGAACATCCTCGAGATCATCGGCGGCTACGACCTCATCGTCGACGGCGCCGACAACTTCCCGACCCGCTACCTGCTCAACGACGCCGCGCTCAAGCTCGGCAAGCCGGTCGTGCACGCCTCCATCTTCCGGTTCGAGGGCCAGCTGACGACCTTCCTGCCGCACGAGGGCCCGTGCTACCGCTGCCTCTACCCCGACCCGCCCCCGCCCGGCATGGCCCCGTCGTGCCAGGAGGCCGGCGTGCTCGGCGTGCTGCCCGGCATCGTCGGCACCTTGCAGGCCAACGAGGCGCTCAAGATCATCCTCGGCGCCGGCACCACCCTGTCCGGCCGCCTGCTGGTGTTCGACGCCCTCGGCACCAAGTGGCGCACGCTCAAGCTGCGCAAGGACCCGGAGTGCCGGGTCTGCTCGAAGCAGCCCGAGGACATCGAGCTGATCGACTACGAGGCGTTCTGCTCGATCGCCGGCTGAGCCTGGCTCTCGCGGCATGTCCGTGAGGGCATGAACCAAGGGACATGCCCGTTCGGGCATGTCCCTTGATGCACGTCCCGGCCGCGGCCGGCGCGGCCCGCCTCAGCGGTCCTCGCGGATCCGCCGGGCCAACTCCTCGTGCTCCGGGTACGGCGGCACGATCACCTCCGGCTCCGGCGCGCGCAGGGCCTCGGGCGCCGCGAACAGATCGGCGACCAGCCCGGGCGCCGCCTTCGGCTTCGCCGGCCCGAGCACCCGGTCGCGGTGGCGCGGCGCGTAGGCCTGCTTGAGCGCGACCACCCGCCGCAGCGCCGGCTCGACCAGCGCGTCGGGCAGGTGCTCGAGCAGGCGCAGCGACTCGTCGCGGAGATCGGCCTTGCTGCACACCAGCAGCGCGTCGAGCCCGGCCTCGAGGCTCCAGCGGACCCGCTGCTCCGGGGTGAAGTGATCGGCGACCGCCTTCATCTCGAGGTCGTCGCTGAACACCACCCCGTCGTAGCCGAGCTCGCCGCGCAGCAACTGCATCACCGGCGGCGACAGGGTCGCCGGCCGCTTGCGGTCGAGCGCCTCGAACAGCACGTGGGCCGACATGACGCTGGCGACCCCGGCCTTGGCCGCGGCGGCGAACGGGACCAGCTCGACCTCCCGCAGGCGGTCGAGATCGTGCGGCAGGCGGGGCAGCTCGAGGTGGCTGTCGGAGCGAGTGTCGCCGTGCCCCGGGAAATGCTTGGCGCACGCGGCCACCCCGGCCCCCTGCATCGCCGTGACGAAGGCCGCGGCGTGGCGGGCCACCCGGGCCGGCTCGGCCGCGAAGCTGCGATCGCCGATCACCGGGTTGGCCGGGTTGGTGTCGACGTCGACCACCGGCGCGAAGTCGAGGCCGATCCCGAGGTCGGACAGCTCACGCGCCAGCGCCTCGGCCACCGCCGCCGTGGTCGTCGGCTCGTCGCGCCGCCCGAGCGCTCGCATCGGCGGCCACACGGTCCAGGGGGCCTTGAGGCGCTGAACGCGCCCTCCCTCCTGATCGATGCCCACCAGCAGCGGCACGTCCGGCGGGGCCGCCTCGTGCAGCGCACGCACCAGCCCGCGCAGCTGCGCCGGACCTTCGATGTTGCGAGCGAAGAGGATCACGCCGCCGATCCGGCCCTGGCCGAGCAGGCGGGCGAGATCCGGCGGGACCGTCGTCCCCTCGAAGCCGACGAACAAGAGCTGACCGGGCTGCCACCACGACGCCATCGCCGCGAGGGTACGGGGCCGGGGCGCGCGCCGCAAATTGGCCGCCGGCCCCGAAAGCGCCGCACGACGATCGGCCGAACTCCAGCGGCGAGTGACTTGTTCCCGAGATTCCCGCGATCGGAGCGAGCGGGCTGGTTGACGCACCACCCCGTGGTTGTTAGCGTCCGGCGCCTCGCCGATGCCGACCTCTCCGTTTTCGCGGCCACACCGCCTCTTCTGGCTGATCCCGGCCTTCGGCCTCGTCAACCTGTTCAACGGTTCTTCCACCGCGCACGCGCAGGGCCCCATGGGCGGCGGCATGGGCATGGGCGGAGGAGGCATGGGCGGCATGGGCCCGATGGGCGGCGGCGGCATGCCGGGCCAGGGCGGCCAGGGCGGCGACAAGAAGAAGGAAGGCCCCGCCGAGGCGGCGCCGAAGGACAAGAAGGCGCTGCAGCCGATCGAGCCGGTGCCGGCGCAGCCCCGCGGCCTGCGGCAGCTGCAGCTGTTCGAGCTGCACGGCTACATGCGCATGCGCGCCGACTACTTCCACCGCCTCGACCTCGGCGGCGGCAAGAGCAACCAGTCGACGATCGGCACCAACTACGCCGACAACGCCGCGCTCGAGAACCCGTACTTCGTGCCGCCGTCGGTCGCGGCCGAGACGGTCGGCGGCTTCGGCGAGGGCGCGACCGCCAGCGACGTCAACTGCGTCGGCTCGCTGACCGGCCTCGGCATCAACGCCAGCAAGGCCAGCCGCCGCTGCGGCCGCCGCAACGGGTTCGCCAGCGCCAACATGCGCTTCCGCATCGAGCCCACGCTGCACATCACCGACACCGTCAAGGTCCACGCGCAGCTCGACGCGCTCGACAACATGGTCCTCGGCAGCACGCCGGACTCGCTGCTCGGCGACAACCCCAACGCGCCGATCGACCTGTTCACGCGCACCCAGCTGCCGCCGTCGGACATGCGCAACAGCGGCCGCGACAGCATCGTCGTCAAGCGCGCGTACGGCCACATCCGCTTCGGCTGGGGCCTCGACATCAAGTTCGGCCGCATGCCGCACCACTGGGGCATGGGCATCGTCGCCAACGACGGCAACGGCTACTACCGTGGCGAGGCGGCCGACATCGTCCGCATGCTCGACATGGACTACGGCGACTCGGTCGACTCGCTGCGCCTCGGGTTCGACTTCGGCAAGGACCGCCGCAGCACCCACACGCTCGAGTTCTCGTGGGACTGGGCCTCGAGCGGCCCGACCACCGCGCAGATCTTCGGCCCGTACTACGGCCCGTACCAGCAGGACCACACCACCGGTCAGACCTTCAGCGTCGAGAAGTTCGACAACGTCTATCAGTGGCGCCTGTCGATCCTCCGCCGCGACGACCCGGCCATGCTGCAGCGCAAGCTGTCGCTCGGGCGCCCGGTCATCAACTACGGTGCGATCGTGTGGGCCCGTTACCAGGCGGTCGACCGCGTCACCGGCACCCCCGGCATCGGCATCGACCCCCAGCAGAACGACATCTACGGCTCCGACATCGGCAGCTCGGGCAACCAGTACTACGACCAGCTGCAGGACTACGCCAACGTCCTGGTCCGCCGGCGCGCGCTGGTGTTCACGCCCGACGTGTGGTTCCGCGTCAACTGGAAGACCCTCCGCGTCGAGCTCGAGGGCGCCGCCGTGCTCGGCCGGTTCCATGAGATCAACGACCGCGGCGCGTTCGACATCTCGCAGGGCAACGACCGCGACGACGTCTATACGATCAACGGCCCCGACATGGGCCGCCGCTGGCTGACCCAGTTCGGCTACGCGCTCGAGTTCAAGTACGGCCTGTTCAAGGACAAGTTCCACCTCGGCCTCGACCACGGGTTCGCCTCCGGCGACAACGACCCGCGGTTCCGCTACAACACCCCGTGGAACTCGAACCTCGACGATCGCACGTGGTCGAAGTTCCGCTTCAACCCGGCCTACTTCTCCGACCTGCTGCTGTTCCGCGAGCTGCTCGGCACCGCCAGCAACGCCGCGTACTTCAAGCCCTGGCTGGCGTTCTACTTCTTCGACAACAACTTCTCCGGCCGCCTCGACATCGAGTACGCCGTCGCCCCCCAGAAGATCAACACGTGGGGCAACAAGGCCAACTACGGCCTCGAGATCGACGCGGCGTTCCGCTACCACGACCGCCAGGAGCCGATCTTCTTCCAGATCCAGTACGGCGTGATGTTCCCGTTCGGCGCGTTCAACCGCGGCGTCGAGTACAGCCCCGACGGCACCCTCGCCGGCCTGCCCAACAACGGCGACCCCAAGGCCGCCCAGACCGTGCAAGCCCAGCTCGGCATCCGCTTCTAGCAGCGGGCCGGCGGCCGGACCCGCTTGCGACGGGTCCGGAGCCCTGCACACGCACGACACGACGCCGCGACCCCGCGACGACGGATCGGCCTCCTCCCGCGCCAGGCCCTGCGCGCCGCGAGGGCGCCATCCTCGTCTGCGAGCCCGTGCGCGCGGGTTCATGCCGCAGAGCTTGCCCCGTCCCGGCGGTCGACGTAGACCTGCTCGCAACCCGGTCCGCCCGCGACCTGCGCTCGGCCGGTCGCCTCATCTGTCCCTCGCGCCATGTCCCTCGCGACATGTCCCGCGCGACATGTTCTAAAAAGACACAGGTCCCATGAGCAAGGTCAAAAAGCCCCAGCAGCGCTGGGTGTGCCAGGCGTGCGGCGCGGTCTCGTCCGGGTGGTACGGCAAGTGCCCGGCCTGCGACGCCTGGAACTCGATCGAGGAGGAGGTCGCGGCCCCGTCGCCCGGCGAGCGGCCGGCCGGTCCGGGCAAGGTGGTGGCCTCGACGGAGGCGCAGACGATCGTCGACCGCCAGCCCCGCCGCCCGTGCGGCCTGCAGGAGATCGATCGGGTCCTCGGCGGCGGTCTGGTCCCCGGCAGCGTGGTGCTGCTCGGCGGGCCGCCGGGGATCGGCAAGTCGACGCTGCTGCTGCAGGCCTCGGTCGGGCTCGCGCGGCGCAACGGCGTCGTGCTCTACGCCAGCGGCGAGGAGTCGGTGGCCCAGGTCGCGTCCCGCTGCGGTCGCCTCGGCGCCAGCCACCCGGGCCTCCTGCTGATGGCCGAGACCCGCCTCGAAGAGATCTTGAGCACCGCCCAGGAGCGCGCCAAGACCCTCGCCGCCCTCATCGTCGACTCGGTCCAGACCGTGCACAGCGGCGCCCAGGACGGCCTGCCGGGCAACATCAGCCAGATCCGCGCCGTCACCTCGGCCCTGGTCGGCTTCGCCAAGACCCACGGCGTCCCCGTCGTCGTCGTCGGCCACGTCACCAAGGACGGCCAGCTCGCCGGCCCGCGCCTGCTCGAGCACCTGGTCGACGCCGTGCTCTCGTTCGAGGGCGACGAGGAGCGGGCGATCCGCATGCTGCGGGCCACCAAGAACCGCTACGGCAGCACCCAGGAGCTCGGCGTGTTCGAGATGCGCGGCGACGGCCTGCGCGAGATCACCAACCCCTCCGAGGCCTTCATCACCGACCGCGACAGCCCCGCGATCGGCTCGTGCATCACCGCCAGCCTCGAGGGCTCGCGCCCGCTGCTGCTCGAGGTCCAGGCGCTGCTGGCCGCCGCGTTCGGCAACCCGCGCCGCACCTGCGTCGGCGTCGACCCGGTCCGCCTCGCCATGCTGCTCGCCGTGCTCGACCGCCACGCCGGCGTGTTCGCCCTCGACCAGGACGTGTTCGTCAACGTCGTCGGCGGCATGCGCCTCGGCGAGCCCGCCAGCGACCTCGCGGTCCTGCTCGCCGTCGCCTCCTCGCACCGCCGCCAGCCGCTCCCGCCCGGCCTGTGCGTGTTCGGCGAGGTCGGCCTCACCGGCGAGCTGCGCCCCGCGCCTCGCACCGACGCTCGCCTGTCCGAGGCCGCCCGCCTGGGCATGAAGCGGGTGCTCCTTCCGACAGGTCCCAAACAACATGCCCTTTCGGCCAGGAAGCTGAAAGAGCAGCTCGACGTCGAGGTCCGCCTGGCCCGCACCGTCGGCGAGGCGCTCGATCTGGCGTTCAGCTGAGCCTCACGGCGTCCGCGTCAGCCGGCGCCCTCGCGCGCCTCAGCGGCAGGAGGCACCTGCTTCAATGCAAGCGGCCCCCTGCCCTCGCGCGCTTCCACGGCAGGACGCGAGGGCCGAGCCCTGCGCGCGCCTCTTCGTCACCGGGGCTCACACGCGCCGGCGTCCGCTCAGCGCATGCACACGCGAGCGCGCAGCTTCGGGTCGTCGCCGAGCCCTTCGCGCGCCTCGACCGTCACGCCCGGGAACGGCATCCACTCGTCGTACGACGTGCCCATGTACTTGCTCGAGTGTGGCACCAGCACGAACCCGCCGGCGAGCTGCGGCACCCAGTCCTTCGGCTCGCCGAGCGGCTTGAGGTCGATCGGCTCGATCCCCGAGTTGCCGTCGCCGACGAAATCGACGATCCCGAGCGGCTGCGAGGCCGCCTGGACCGGCTGGGGATCGCCGCCCCAATCCATGGCGCACCCGTTCCCGACCTGGGCCCCGCACTCGAAGCAGTGGAACGACGCCAGCCCGTTGGCGCAGCCGGTCGCCCCGTCGCCGTCGCCCTCGTCCCACTCCAGGCTCGCGTCCAGCACGTGGACGGCGAACTTCAGGTCGCTGTGGACGTTCTTCTGGTACTGCGCCCACATCTCGAGGTGGATCGACTCGATCTGCTCGGACTCGATCGGCCCGTTCTTCGACACCAGCCGGCCGTCCTGTAGCGGGAACCGCAGCGCCATCACGCTGGTGCCGGTATACGCGGGGCCGATGTTGCCGTTGTCTTTGAACAGCGACACCGTCGGCGCCCTGCCGAAGCTGACGTGCTTGCACTCCAGCATGGAGTACTCGACCGGCAGGTCGCTGAGCGTGCAGCCCGTGCCGACGCCGTCGTTCGCGTCGCTGAAGAACGTGTCGGCCGCGACCGGGACGTCGACGAAGCAACAGCCCTCCATGTCGAGCTGATCGCCGGGGCACAGGAACGGCTCGCCGGTGGTCTCGGTCGTCGGGTTCGGCCCGGTCGTCGTGCTGGGGTCCGACGACACGGTCGACGTGATGTCGTCGGTGGTGCTGGTCGTGGTCGGCGGATCGCCCGTCACGGTGACCGGCGGATCGAGCGTGGTCGGCTCGCTCGGGCCGACCGAAGTCATGCTCTGCGAGCTGCTGTCGGTGACGGGGTCCCAGGTGTCGAGGAACAGCGGGTTCGGCTTCGAACAGCCGCCTGCGAGCGCCCCGCCCAGGAGGATCGCCGTGAACGAGCTCCGCGTCATCGAACACCCACCCTAACACAAACGCCCCGGGTTCGCCGCTGCGGCGGGGCCGGCGGCACCTGAGCGCGTTTTGATCCCCGGTCCTCCTCGCAATTTGCGCCGGCCTCGACTACATCGCCTGAATGTCCGGCGCACCCGAGCTCTACGACATCTACGAGCGCTCCAACGAGGCCGTCACCCAGGAGTTCGACGTCCGCCTCCCGCTGTGCGAGGGCGCCGTCCCCGACGAGCTGCGCGGCGTGTTGTTCCGCAACGGCCCCGGGCGGCTCGAGCTGTACGGCCATCGCTACGGGCATTTGTTCGACGGCGACGGGCACATCAACCGCTTCGCCTTTGACGGTCGTGGGGTCACCTACCGCAACCGCTACGTCCGCACTCGCGAGTTTCTCGCCGAGGAGTCGGCCCGGCGGATCCTCTTTCGCAACTTCGGCACCAACATCCCCGGCGGCCTGCTGAAGAACCTCCTGCGCACCCGGTTCAAGAACGTCGCCAACACCAGCGTCGTCCTCCACGGCGGCAAGCTGCTCGCGCTGTGGGAGGCCGGCTGGCCGCACCGGCTCGACCCCGGCAACCTCGACACCCTCGCCCGCGACGACCTCGGCGGCGCCCTGGAGAACCCCGGCAGCTTCATCGAGCGCATGGTCGCCCCCGAGCTGCCGTTCAGCGCCCACCCCAAGGTCTGCCCCGTCACCGGCGAGCTCTTCAATTTCGGCCTGGCCGCCACCGGCACCCGCTCGCGCCTGTGCCTCTACCGCGTCGACGCCAGCGGGCGGGCCGCCCGGCCCGAGTTCATCGACCTGCCGGGTGGTTACTTCATCCACGACTTCGTGCTGACCGCCCGCCATCGCGTCTTCTTCCTCACGCCGACCGCCTTCGACCTGCGCAAGATGCTGCTCGGCCTGGCGCCGCCGGTGCAGACCATGCGCGCCCTGCCCGGGCCGACGCAGATCCTCGTCGTCGACCGCGACAGCACCGCGCACCGCCGCACCGAGACCAGCGGCTGCTTCATCTTCCACTTCCCCAACGGCTTCGAGGACGAGCACGGCACGATCTTCGTCGACGGCTTCCGCATGCAGCGGTTCCCCGACCTCAACCCGCGGCCCGACCGGCCCGAGGATCACGTCAAGCCGTACCTCACGCGCTACCGCATCGACCCGGACGGCGGCGTCAGCGAGCAGACGCTCACCGATCACACCGGCGAGCTCGGCACGATCCGCCAGGACCGCATCAGCCGACGCCACCGCTACGCCTGGTCGATCGGCTCCGCCCCCGGCCGCAAGGCCCCGTTCTCGACCGGTCTCCTCAAGATCGACTGCGACGCCGCCACCACCACGTTCCGCGACTTCGGCCCCGCCCTCGCCGGCGAGCCGGTGTTCGTGCCCCGCCCCGGAGGCGCCGACGAGGACGACGGCTGGCTGCTGTCGATGCACTACGTCGACGACGAGCGCGCCAACCACCTGCTGGTCCTCGACGCCCGCGACCTCGCCACCGTCGCCCGCCTGCGCTTGCCCCACGCCACGCCGCTCGGCTTCCACGGCACCTTCGTGGCCGACGCCGAGGACTGACGCTTCGGACATGCCCTCGAGGACATGCCCTTTCGCGCATGTCCGTGCGGGCATGTCCCCTGCGACATGCCTCGAAGACGACCCGGGCGCGCGCCCTCGCGCTCGTTAGGAAAAGACGACGGTCGTCACAGCAGCGGCCGCAGGTGCTCGCGGGCCCACGCGTCCAGGCTCGTCGGCGTCGTCGTCGCCGCGGTCCTTCGATCTTCGGCGACGAAGCCCTCGCGCATCCCGGCCGCCATGCCGACGATCGCCTCGATCTGCGGCTTCGACATGCCGGCCTGCGCCAGCGCGGCGCGGACCTCGTCGTCGGAGCTCTGGACCGCCGCGATGCGCCGGCCCAGCGCCTGCGACAGCACGCCCGCCGCCTCGACGAAGCTGAGGTCGCGCGGGCCGTGGACCGCCTGCACCTGGCGGCCGGTCCACGTCGTCGAGAGCAACCGCGCCGCCGCCACCTCGCCGATGTCGCGCGGATCGACCCACGGCAGCGGGCGATCGATCGCCATCGCGGTCGCCAGCACGCCGCCGCGGAGCGACTCCACCTCGAGCAGCAAGTTGGTGAAGAAATAGCCGCAGCGCAGGTGCGTGACCGCCACGCCGAGCCCGTCGAGCGCGACCTCGGTCGCGGCCAGCCCGTCGATGTCGCCCATCCCGTGGCGCCTCTCGGCGCCGACGCTCGACTGGAAGACCACGCGCGGGATGGCGTTCTCCCGCACCGCGCGGACCAGGTTGGCGGCCAGCCGCGCGTAACCTTCGAGCGGGTCGTCGGCGCCGGTCGGCGGCGCCACCCAGTACAGCGCCGTCGCGCCCCGCGTGGCGGCGACGACGGCGTCGGCGTCGAGTTGGTCGGCCTCGACGACCTCGACCCGCTCGCGCAGCGCGGCGTCGATGCGGGCGGCGCTGCGCACCAGCACCCGGGGTCGTTCGCCGGCCTGGACCAGCAGGTGGGTCACGCGCGAGCCGACATGCCCGGTCGGCGTGGTCACGACGATGCTCATGGCGCTCCCCTCTCTGTCTCTTGGGTCATGTCACAGACCGCACGGCGCGACGCGCCGTACTGTCTCTCGGGTCATATCACCGACCGCACAGCGCGACGCGCCGTGCTGACTCTTAAGCCATGCCGCCGCCCGCACGGCGCGGTGACTCTCTCTGTCTCTTGGGTCATGTCACCGCCCGCACGGCGCGACGACCTTGAACGGTAGCGTCGCGCCGCTGGCTCGCGTGGCCAGCCGGCGGGGCCTCTACTTGCCGGCGGCCTTGACCGGCCCGCCCTTGCCCTTGCCGGGCTCCGGCTCCGGCTCCGGCGCCTTGCCGCCGCGCGGGCCGCCGCGGCCCTTGCCCTCGTCGGAGTCGCCGGCGGCCGGCACCATCTTGATGGGCCCGCCCTTGGCCGGCCCGTCGCCGTCGCCGGGGGGCTGCGCCACCGGCACGGTGGCCTGATGCGCCGGCGTGATGCCGTGCTTGGCCAGGATCTCCGACTCGATCTTGTTGAAGATGTCGGTGTTCTCCTTGAGGAACTTCTTGGCGTTCTCGCGGCCCTGGCCGATGCGCTCGCCGCGGTAGCTCAGCCACGCGCCGGCCTTCTCGACCACCTTGGCCTCGACGCCCATGTCGATCACCGCGCCCTCGCGGCTGACTCCCTCGCCGTAGGTGATGTCGAACTCGACCTCGCGGAACGGCGGCGCCAGCTTGTTCTTGACCACCTTGACGCGCGTGCGGTTGCCGACCACCTGCTCGCCCTCCTTGATCGCGCCGATGCGGCGGATGTCGAGGCGGACCGACGAGTAGAACTTGAGCGCGTTGCCGCCGGTGGTCGTCTCCGGGCTGCCGAACATCACGCCGATCTTCATGCGCAGCTGGTTGATGAAGATGACCATCGTGCGGCTGCGGGCGACCGCGCCGGTCAGCTTGCGCAGCGCCTGGCTCATCAGGCGCGCCTGCAGGCCGACGTGGCTGTCGCCCATCTCGCCCTCGAGCTCGGCCTTCGGCGTCAGCGCCGCCACCGAGTCGACGACGATGACGTCGATCGCGCCCGAGCGGACCAGCGTCTCGCAGATCTCGAGCGCCTGCTCGCCGAAGTCGGGCTGCGAGACCAGCAGGTCCTCGGTGCGCACGCCGATCTTGCGGGCGTAGCTGACGTCGAGGGCGTGCTCGGCGTCGATGAAGGCGCACACGCCGCCGCGGCGCTGGGCCTCGGCCACCACGTGCAGGGTCAGCGTCGTCTTGCCCGACGACTCCGGCCCGTAAATCTCGACGATGCGCCCGCGCGGCAGCCCGCCGATGCCGAGCGCGATGTCCAGCGGGACCGCGCCGGTCGAGATCACGCCGACCTCGCCTGACGGCATCTTGCCGTCCTTGAGCCGCATGATCGAGCCCTTGCCGAACTGCTTCTCGATGGTCTGCAGGGCCAGCTCGATCGCGGAGTCGCGCTGATTAAGAGCGGGAGGGGTCGGGGGTGTCGTGGCCATGAGCGTTTTGGATCCTCAGTGCGCGGTCTAGCGCCCGCGCATGATCTATAGGAGAACAAGTGTTCCGTATCAAGCGCTTTCGGCCCTTGAAATCCCCTGGATCGCCTCCCCGGGCGCTTCTCCCGGTTTTTCGCCGCCGCGCCGGCCTCCGCTCCGGCCGGCGATCCCCGGTCACAGCGGGCCCGCGGGGACCCGCCCGGCCAGCATGTCCTGCTCCTGGGCCGCGGAGAACGGCGGCGCCAGCAGGCTCGCGTCGCGCTGGCGCGAGCGAAAGTACTCGAAGATGTAGCGCATGCGGTCGCCGAGTTGCGACCAGTCGTCGGCCCCCGAGCCCTGCGCCTCCGGCCCGCCGAACCCGAGCCAGTCCTCGACCCGGTCGGCCAGCCCGAGCCGGCGCTCGCGCGCCTCGTAGGCGCCCAGCTCCTCCGTGAGCTGCACCAGCCGCGGGTGCTCCAGCCGCGCCAGCCCGTCGGGCCACAGCGGCTGCCCCGGCGGCGCCGGCAGGTCGAAGCCGAGCCGCAGCACCTGCCCCGGCAGCGCCATCGTCATCATCAATTCGGTGGCCGCCCGGCGCACCACCACGCCCAGCGCCGCCGCCACCGGCCCCTCGACCACGCCCTGCAGGTCGGTCAGCGGGGCCGACAGCGCCCCGGCGATGTACGGCTGGAGCCGCGTCTGCTCGTGCAGCCCGCACAGCCCGTTGGCCAGCAGCACCAGCTCGGCGCGGATCGCCGGCGAGCGCTCGTGCAGGGCCATGAAGTAGTAGTGAAGCGCCTCGCGCAGCATCGTCTGCCCGCCCTGCGGCTGCCGCTCCAGCGCCCCGTCGGCCGCGAGCGTCACCACGTCGGGCAGGCTCGGCCCCTCGCTGAAACGCCCCACCACGTCGGCCAGCCGCTCCTCGGTGCGCGCCGCGGGCTCGGCGAAGGCCGCCGAAAAGGCCGCGAACGCCTCCCCCAGCTCCGCGAACACGATCGTGTTGCCGCCGCCGACGTGGCGAGCGACCTGCGCCAGCGCCCGCCGCACCGGCGCGCCCACGGCCACGCCGACCGGCAACCCGGGCAGCCGCGCGGCCAGGATCGCCGACACCCCCGCCCCGAGCTCCTCTTCGCGGATGAACTGCCCGGCCTGCTTCGACGCCCACACGGCGAAGATCGGCCAGGCGAAGTCGCCCTGGCCCAGCAGCTGCGCCATCGCCAGCGTGAGGCGGTGATACCCGCGTGTGATCAGGAGGTTGCGCAGGACCGGCTGGTCCGCCATCGCCACGATCTCGCGCACCCGCTCGGGCGTGATCCCATCCACCATCCTCTCATCTTGCCCCGGATTCGCCCGGCAGAGGCCGCTCCCGAGCGGAGCGCCCGCCTCCGCCTCGACGGGCTATCGTGACCCCCGTGCCGACTCGCCCACGCCGCTCCCCGCCCCGAACCCGCGGCGTGCGCGTCGCGGAGCCGCGCGTCTGCTCCACGCGACCGGCCCGCGCGAACGAACCCGCGAGCCAACCCGCGTCCACGAGCCCACTCTCGCAACCTACGTCCGCGCGACTTCGCCTCGCCTCTGCGAGCCCGCTCTCGCAACCTCTGCCCGCACGACTCCGCCTCGCCGCCGCTTCCCTGCTCTCGCAACCGCCCGCCCGGCCTCGCCCGCCTCGTCCCGCGCCGAGCTCCGCGGTCCGCCTCGCGCTCATGCTCCTGTGCGTGCTCGCCGGCGCCTGTCGCCCGCGCGCCGAGGAGCCGCCGGCCGAGGACCGCGTCGTCCTCTCGATCGTCGGCACCAGCGACCTCCACGGCCACCTGCGCGCCCTCCCGCTGCTGGCCGCCCACCTCGAAGCGCTGCGACGCGAGCGCGCCGGGGCCGGCGGCGGCGTCGTCCTGGTCGACGCCGGCGACATGTTCCAGGGCACCCTCGAGTCGAACCTCGTCGAGGGCGCCAGCGTCGTCGATGCCTACGCCGCGCTCGGCTACGACGCCGTGACCATCGGCAACCACGAGTTCGATTTCGGTCCGATCGGCCCGAGGGCTACTGCCACGCCGCCGTTCGGCGCAGGCGAGGCCGACCCGCGCGGGGCCCTGCTGGCGCGCATCGTTCAAGCCCCGTTCCCCTTCCTGTCGGCCAACCTGCGCCGCAAGGACAGCGCACCGCTGGGCCTCGGCGTGCCCTCGCAGATGATCGAGCGCGCCGGCATCAAGGTCGGCATCGTCGGCGTGACCACCGAGGCCACCCCGCACACCACCATCGCCGCCAACGTCGCCGACCTCGAGGTCGCCCCGCTGGCCGCCGCGATCGCCAGCGAGGCCGCCTCGCTGCGCGCCCGCGGGGCCGCGGTGATCGTCGTCGCGGCGCACGCCGGCGGCCGCTGCACCGGCTTCGCCGACCCCGACGACCTGGCGGTCTGCGAGGCCGACCACGAGATCATGGCCGTCGCCCGCGCCCTCCCGCCCGGCGCCGTCGACGTCATCGTCGCTGGCCACACCCACCAGGCCATGGCCCACCGCGTCGCCGGTGTGGCGATCGTCCAGTCGTACGCGCTCGGGGTCGCCTTCGGCCGCGTCGACCTGGTCGTCGATAAAACTTCGGGACATGTCGTATCGAACATGGTCCACGCGCCACGTCGCCTGTGCGCCGCGGCCGAGGCCGACCCCGACGATCCGCTGTCGGTCTGCGATCCACGCGACGACGACGGCCGGCCCCTGACGCCCGACCCCGCGGTGGCCGCCGTGATCGCCCCGGCCCTGGCGACCGCCGACGCGATGCGCGAGCGCCCGCTCGGGCCGACGATCGCCGCCCCGTTCGTGGCCCGACGCCGCGGCGAGAACGCCGTCGGCAACCTGTTCGTCGACCTCATGCTGCGGGCCCGGCCCGACGCCGACGTCGCCATCATCAACGGCGGTGGCGTGCGCGCCGACCTGCCCGCCGGACCGCTGCGCTACGGGGCGCTGTACGAGGCGTTCCCGTTCGACAACCGGTTCGCCCGCGTGAAGCTGCGCGCCGGCGACTTCGCGGCGATGATCGCCGGCAGCCTCGGCGGCGGCGCCTTCTTCTCGCTCGGCGGCCTGGACGCGGTCGCCACCTGCGACGGCCCCGACCTCCGCGTCAGCCTGCAGGCCGCCGGGGTCACGCTCGCGGCGGATCAGGAGATCGTGGTGCTCGCCAGCGACTTCCTGGCCACCGGCGGCGACCGGGCCTTCGCCGGCCTGCAGGAGCGCGGCCTGGCGACCGTCACGCTCGAGGAGGACCCACCGCTGCGCGAGGCCCTGGCCGCCGAGCTCGAGAAGCTCGGCCCCGCCACGCTGGCGCCGCTCGCCTACCACGACCCCGAGCACCCGCGGATCCGCGCCCCCGGCGAGCCACCGGTCCGCTGCCCGTGACCGCGGCGAGCTCCGGAGGCCCGCGCTGCAGCATGTCCACGAGGACATGCCCTGTGAGGCATGTCCTTTAGAGCATGCCCCCTTCGACATGCCCCCTTCGACATGTCCCCTTCGACATGTCCCTTTCGACGAGCGCCGGCTGACGCGGGCCCACGAACTCAATTTTTAAGAACATGTCCCGCGCTACATGACCCGAGGGCCACCCGCCGCCGCGCCGCGCCTCTCGCCGCGACTCGGCCGCGACTCCCCGGCGCGCCGGCGTTCACCGCCAAAACGCCTGCCTGCGGCGAGCGAGATCTTCCTGGCGTGAAGTCGCCGGAGGATTGTGCGGCGAGCGTCTGGAAAACTCTCAAGCTTCGAGTTCGCGGACCTCGGCGAGGCCGCGAGCCACCAGGCGGTCCCACACCAGCTTGAGGGCCACCATCCCTGCCGTGTGCTGGATGAGCGCCCGGTCGCCCCACAGTTGCACGCGCTTGTGCGTGCACGTCTCGGCGTCCGCGACCGCGAAGTCGACCGTGCCGACCGGCTTCTCGGGCGAGCCGCCGCCGGGTCCGGCGATACCGGTGATGCTGACGGCCAGATCGACGCCCAGCGCCCGTCGCGCGCCCTCGGCCATCTCGCGCGCCACCGGTTCGGACACCGCCCCATGGGTGGCGAGACTGTCCTCCGTGACCCCCAAGATCCCCGTCTTCACGCTGTTGGCGTAGGCCACCACCCCGCCGAGGACCACGTCCGAGGAGCCGGCCACAGCGGTGAGCCGCGCGGCCACCCGTCCCCCGGTACAGGACTCGGCGGTGCCGAGGGTGAGGCCCGCCTGGCGACAGGCGGCCAGCACCCGCACCTCGAGCTCGGCCTCGCCGATGCCGTAGAGCGAGCGGCCGAGCGCCGCCTCGAACGGGGCGTCGAAGCTGCGCAGCTCCTCTTCCGTGGCCCGGGCCCCGCCCTCGCCGGCCAGCGCCTCGAGGATCAGCAGCACCTGCGGCGTCGCGGCCCGGTAGTGGAGGTAGACGGCCGCGAGCCCCGCCGAGCGGGCCCGCGCCGCGGCAAGAATCGGCTCCACGTCGACCGCCACGGCCGATTCGCCGCGGCCGATCAGGCGATACACGCGCCGCAGCGGCTCGGGCAGGGCGAACCGCCGGCGCAGCCGCGGCTCGATCTGCTCGGCCATCATCTTCTTCATCTCGCGCGGGACCCCGGGCATGCAGGCCACGAGGGTGCCGCGCGGCAGGTCGACGGCGAAGCCCGGGGCCGTACCGACCGGGTTCGGCAACACGTCGCAGCCCGCCGGCAGGTCGGCCTGCTTGCGATTGATGTCCGGCATGGGTCGGCCGAAGCCGGCGAACACGGCCGCGATCGCGGCCTCGGAGGCGGCGTCGCGGACCAGCGGGACGCCGGCGGCGAGCGCGACGGCCTCGGCGGTGAGGTCGTCCGACGTGGGGCCGAGGCCGCCGGAGACGAGGCAGAGATCGACCGCGCCGTCGCCGACGGCGGCCACGATCTCGGGGATCCGGTCGCGGACCGAAAGCGCCCGGACGACCTCGAAGCCCAGGCGTCGACAGCGTTCGCCGAGGTACGCCAGGTTGGTGTTGACCGTGTCTCCAGCCAACAATTCGTCGCCGATGGTGAGGATCTGGGCCGTGGGCATCGCCCGGGCACCCTAGCACCCCTCTGCGCGCGACGGCCTGGGCGCGGGTGGCTCGGCGGTGCGGGCTGGAGCGCCCTCCGCGCGCCCGGTCGCCGGTCTTTCCGCGCTTGCGAGGGTCCGCTAGGATAAACGCCACCGTGCGACTTCGTTACGCTGCCAAGACCGATGTGGGCATGAAGCGCGCCCACAACGAGGATTACTTCTCGCTGATCGAAGACGAGAAGGTGTTCCTGGTCGCCGATGGCATGGGCGGGCACGCGTGCGGCGAGGTCGCGAGCAAGCTCTCCGGCGACGTGATCAGCGAGTTCTACATGCACTCGAAGGACATGGACGCGACGTGGCCGTACCGCTACGACCCGAACCTGTCCTATCCCGAGAACCGCATGGTCGCCGCCGTGAGGCTGGCCAACGCGCGCATCTACGACGCCGCGCAAAAGAACCCGAACCTGCGCGGCATGGGCACCACGATCGTCGGCTGCATGTTCGTCGGCGACCACGTCTACATCTCCCACGTCGGCGACTCGCGCTGCTACCGGATCAACGCCGAGATCAAGCAGCTCACGCGCGACCACTCGCTGCTCGAGGACTACAAGGACGCGCGGCCCGACATGAGCGAGGAAGAGGCCCGCAACTTCCCGCACAAGAACGTCATCACGCGCGCGCTCGGCATGCGCGACACGGTCCAGGTCGACATCACCAAGCACCAGGTGAACGACGGCGACCAGTTCGTGCTCTGCTCCGACGGCCTGTCGGGCATGGTCGACGACAAGACGATCTTCAAGATCGTGCGCGAGGCCAGCACCCTCGAGAACGCGGTCGCCGAGCTGATCGAGCAGGCCAACCGCGCCGGCGGGACCGACAACATCACCGCCATGCTGATCCAGTGCAACCTCTGACCTGCGGCGCCCACCGGCTCCGCGGCTCGCTCGCTCCCCACCCCATCTTCACGGGTGAATTCTCGTGACCACAGACTCTCCCGCCAATCGCCGCGCCGAGGCCCGCCACCCGGTCCACTTCGAGGTCGACTGCACCTCGGGTGACACCTTTCTCTACGCCCACATCACCGACATCTCGTCGATGGGCATCTTCATCTCGACCGACAAGCCGCTGCCGGTCGGCACCGCGCTGCAGCTCGCGTTCACGCCGCGCGCCGACGCCGGCCAGCCGACGCCGCAGCGGCTCGAGCTGACGGGCGAGGTCATGTGGAGCACGACCGGGCAGGTCGCGCCCGACAAGCCGGGCATGGGCGTGCGCTTCGATCACGCCGCCCCGAAGACGCGCAGCCGCCTGCTCGAGCTGGTGCGCGCGATCGCGTACCTCGACGTCACGACCGACATCAAGCCCTGAGCCCGGCCTCCGCCCGGGCGCTCTCTCGCCCTGCTGGCCCGTATGTCCCTTCGGACACCCAACGACCGTCCCGGCGGCGAGGCCGGAGGCGACGAGCCGTCCGTCGAGCCGCGACGGATCGGCCGGTTCGCCCTGCTCAGACGTCTCGGCGCCGGGACGATGGGCGTGGTCTATGCCGCCTACGACCCGCAGCTCGACCGCAAGGTCGCGGTCAAGCTGCTGAAGCGCAGCGACGGCGGCGAGACGAGCACGCGCTGGCAAGACCGGCTGCTGCGCGAGGCCCAGGCGCTGGCCAAGCTGTCGCACCCCAACGTGGTCCAGATCCACGAGGTCGGCTTCCACGGCGACGAGGTGTTCGTCGCCATGGAGTTCGTCACCGGGATGACCCTTCGGACATGGCTCTCGGAGCAGCGTCGGAGCTGGCGCGAGGTCGCGGCGGTGTTCGCCCAGGCGGCGCGCGGGCTGGCGGCGGCGCACGCGGCCGGGCTGGTCCACCGCGACGTGAAGCCCGACAACATCCTGGTCGGTGACGACGGCCGGGTCCGCGTGGTCGACTTCGGGCTGGTCCGCTTCGGCGACGAGGACGACGAGGAGCACACCGACGAGGTCCCGCTGGCGCGGGCGCACGCGACCCGCACGGCCTCGGGGATCTTGCTGGGGACGCCGGCGTACATGTCGCCGGAGCAGTTCCGCGGCCGCCCGGCCGACGCGCTGTCGGATCAGTTCAGCCTGTGCGTGGCGCTCTACGAGGCGCTGCACGGCGAGCGGCCGTTCGCCGGCGAGACCGCCGACGAGGTCGCGCACGCGGTCGTGCGCGGCCAGCTGGCGCCGCGGCTCGAGCGACCGGTTCCGGCCTGGCTGCAGCGGCTGGTGCTGCGCGGCCTGGCCCACGACCCCGGCGCGCGCTGGCCCGGCCTCGACGCCCTGGCCGCCGAGCTGGCCCGCGACCACGGCCGCCGTCGCCGCGTCGTAGCGATCGCGACCGCCACGACGGCCGCGCTCGTGGCCGTGCTCGCGGCTGTCCTTTGGGTCAGCTCGTGGCGCGACCGCGAGGCCCAGGCCCAGGCCGAGGCGCTGGCCGCCGGGCGCCTGCGCGCGGCCGAGGACAGCATCGACGAGTTCCTCCGCGCCGGTCGCCAGGCCGACGCCGCCGCCGTGCTCGACGCCTTCGTCGCCGTGCCCGAGCACCGCACCACCCGCGCCCTCGCCGACGCCCTGCGCAGCTGGGGCGACCGCATGCGCGCCCGCGACGACATCCCGGCCGCCCGCGCCGCCTATGCCCGCGCCTACGCGGCCGCGCTCGACACCACCGCCGAGCGCACGATCCTCGGCGACTTCGTGCGCCTGTTCCACGAGCAGTGGTCGTGGGACCAGCTCGGCAACCTGTGCACCCTGCTCGCCGGCCAGGCGCCCGCGAGCCCGTGGGCCGGACGCTGCGCCGAGGCGGCGTTCGCCCGCCGTGACTTCGCCGCGATCGCCGAGGCCCGCGCGCGCACGCCCGGCGATCCGACCCTCACCGACCTCGCGCCGCTGGCCGCCGCCTGGGCCGTGGCCACCCCGCTCGGCCACGATGTCCTCGGCGCCGGCACCCTCTCGCCGCCCGGCGCCGCGGAGCCCGAGCTCTACCTCCACGTCGACAGCCCCGCGCCCGGCCGCCTCGACGTCGTCCGCCCGACCCCCGCGCTGCCGCCGGTGCGCAGCTACGCGCTGCCGAGCCGGTTGCCCGCGCGCCTGCAGCCCCTGTCTCTCGGGCCAGGTCAGCCGCCGCTGCTGGTCACCTGGAGCGCCGCCCACCGCCGCGTCTCGCTGGCGGCCGCCGGCCCCGAGCGCCTGGCCGAGCTGATCAGCGTCACCGGCGACGAGCCGCTCGGGGCCGCCGTCGCCGACCTCGACGGCGACGGCGCGCGCGAGGTCTACGTCGGCACCGGTCCGTACGGGCGGGTGCTCCTGTCCTTTCGGACAGGAGCCGACGGGACCTGGCGCGTCGACCATCCGCACCCCGAGACCGACGCTACCAACTCCGACATCAACGCGGTGATCGCCGCCGACCTCGACGGCGACGGCGCCGAGGAGCTGGCGATCGCCGCCGGTCCGTGGCGCGCCTTCGACGTCCGCGTGCTCCGCCCCGGCAAGGGCCGCGCGCTCGAGTTGGTCGCGCGCCGCAAGCTCGGCGCCGTGGTCGGCCTCGCCCCGCTGCGCACCGCCGCCGGCGAGCTCCTGCTCGTCGCCGCCAAGACCGACTACTACCCGAGCAAGATCGCCTTCTCCGCCGAGAACCCCACCGGGCCGCCCGCCGGCGTTTATCTGCTGCGCCTCGCCGGCCGCGAGCTCGAGACCGTGCAGTTCCTGCCCGCGCCGCGTCGCGCCGGCGCGGCCGCCCCGGTCGACCTGCACCGGCTCTACGTCGGCGACCTCGACGGCGACGGCCTCGACGACATCCTGCTCGGCGTCCACGACCCCGAGCTGCAGCCGGGCTTCAGCGTGATCCACCGCCAGCGCCGCGACGGCAGCTTCGGCGCGGCGATCCTGGCCGGCTTCCAGCCGGTCGCGCTGGTCGAGGTCGACGGCGACCCGGCGGCGGAGTTGGTCGTGCGCACCACGGTGGCGACCACCAGCCAGGAGTCGTGGCTGCTCGGCGCCGGCGACGAGGCCACGCCGACGCTGCCGCTCGCGCGCGCGCCCCAGTCGGCGCCGACGCCCGCGCTGGCCGATCCGCTGCTGGCCCGGGCGTGGGAGCGCGCCGAGGAGCTGGCCAGGCTCGACCTGTCCTCCGAGGCAGCTCGCGCCCTCGACGACCTCGCCGGCCTCCTGCCCGACGCGCCGCGCACCGCCGCGCGCCTGCGGGCCGCCGCGCTGCACGAGGCCGCCGGCGATCACCTCGCCGCCGCCGAGCGGTTCGAGCAACTCGGCGAGCAGACCGACGCGCTGCTCGGGGCGGCCCGCGCCTACGAGCGGGCCGGTCGGTTCGCCGACGCCCTGCGAGTGACGCGGCTCCTCGCCAAGCGCGACGACCTGCCGCGCGCCGATGCGGCCCACGTGCGCGACCGCGTGGCCCAGCTGGCCGGGATCGTCGAGGACGTCGAGGTCGTCGCCCTGCGCTTCGACCAGCCGCTGGCGACGCCGTGGCAGATCGACGACCCGACCACCGCGCACCAGGACCTCGTCGGCCAGCACCTGCAGATCGACGCCTTCGCCGGCCACGGCCCGATCGCCCGCTTCCCGTTCGAGTGGTCGACCGGCCCGCTCGGCCTCCAGGTCGACCTCGCGCTCGAGCGCGGGGAGTGGGGCTCGGGCCTGGTGATCGGCGTGCGCCCGGTCGGCAGCCCGGCCCTGCTGTCGGCCGTGCGCATCGACATCATCGGCGGCGGCGGCATGTTCCGCCGCCGCCACCTGTGCCAGGTCGCGGGCCTCGAGGAGCACATCCTGACCCAGGAGTCAGGCGAAGATCCGGCCCGCCCCGGCCACCTCCGCCTCACCCTCGAGCTGCTGCCCGAGCTGGGCCAGATCGTCTGCAGCGCCGTCGTCGACGGCGTCCGCCACGAGCGTCGCTCGCGGCTCACCACCGAGGCCATGCCGCCGCCGGGCCGCTACGAGCTGGTCGTCATGCCGAGCAGCTTCGGCGACCCGGCCAGCCTGTGGAGCTCGGCCAAGCTGCGCGCGCTGACCCTCCGCGGGGCCCGCCGCAGCGCCGCGACCGAGGAGTCGGCGATCGCCTACGCGGCGCGCCTGCTGGTCCAGGGCGAGGCCGAGTCGGCGCTGGTCGAGCTCGAGCGGCTCCCGGGCGACGACCCGAAGCTGGCGATCTGGCGCGCGCTGGCGCTGTCGGAGCTCGGCCGCTGGCACGAGGCCACCGCGGCCCTGCGGCCCGGCCTGCTCGAACACCCGTCGGCCCGCGCGGCCCTGCTCGGCCTGATGCGCGCGCGCCGGCAGACGATCGCCCCGCTGGTCCGCGCCGCCTTCGGCACCGGCTACTTCCGCCTGTTCTGGGAGGCGATGGACGACGTGCTGCGCCACCACGGCGACCCGCTGATCGAGCGCACGCTGACGACCGATCTGTCGGACCTCGGCGAGTTCCGCCCGGCCGCCGGCGACGTCGATGGACATGTCCTCAAGGTCAGGTTGCTGTTCGAGCGCGGCCGGGCCTGGAGCGCGCTGAAGCAGGAGCAGCGGGCCCGCGTCGACCTGGCCGCCGCCGCGGCGCTGGCCGCCCTGCTGCCGGCCGCCCGCCGCACCGACCTCGACATCGACTACGAGCGCGCCGCCCTCGAGGCGGTGGCCGGCCGCCGCGACGCCGCCCGCGAATTCGCCGACCGCGCCCTCCGCAACGCCCCCGCCCGCGAGCTGATGGCCGACCGCATCCGCTTCGACCCCCGCTTCGCCGCCCTCGCCGACGACGCCGCCTGGCAGGCGCTGCTCGGCAACTAGCCCGAACGGACATGTTCTGAAGATTATGCTCCGAGAGACATGCTCGATGGAGCATGTCCTTTAGGACCTATGATCGACCCGTTTCACGACCGTGCCGCGGGTCTGGCGACGAAGAGCCGGACTCCCGAAGGCCTGACGCCCGCGGCGGTCCTCCGTCGCGCAGCCCTCGACGCCGACTGACCAATCTTTAAGAACATGTCCCTTCGATCATGCTCGATCGAGCATGCCCGAAGAGACATCCTCTTCACTTCGGTCCGACGACCTCGCCGCCGACGATCGTCGCGCGCACCGCGGCCGTGCGCAGCTCGAGCGGCGACATCTTCGTGATGTCGCCGGCGAAGCAGGTCAGGTCGGCCAGCATCCCCGGCGCCAGCGTGCCCGCCCACCGCTCGCGGCGGGCCGCGAACGCGGCCCCGCGGGTGAAGGCCGCCAGCGCCTCGTCCAGCGTCAGCCGCTGATCGGGCAACCACCCGCCGGGCGGCTCTCCCTGCGGGTCCTGGCGGGTGATCGCCGCGTACAGCCCGAACGTCGGCTCGACCTCCTCGACCGGGAAGTCGGAGCCGAACGCCAGCGGCACCCCGGCCGCGAGGAAGCGGCGCCACGCGTACGCCCCCGCCAGCCGCTGCGCGCCGACCCGCTGCTCGGTCCACGCCATGTCGCTGGTCGCGTGGGTCGGCTGCATGCTGGCGATCGCCCCGAGCTCGGCGAACCGCGGGATGTCGGCGAGGTCGACGATCTGCGCGTGCTCGACCCGCAGCCGGTGATCGGCCGGCGCCTGCGAGCCGGCCAGCGCCTCGAGCACCGCGCGGATGGCCGCGTCGCCGATCGCGTGCGCGGCCACCTGGTACCGGTGCGCCTGCGCCTGCGTCAGCACCGTCGCCAGCTGCCCCGGCGCGTGCTGGAACATGCCCGTGTGGCCCGGCCGATCGCTGTACGGCTGCAGCAGCGCCGCCCCGCGGCTGCCGAGCGCGCCGTCGACGTAGATCTTGACCCCCTGCAGGGCATAGCGATCGTCCGCGGCTGGCCGATCGGCCAGGTCGGGGAGGCCGTCGCCCAGGCGGAACCACGACTCGTCGGCGTAACCGACCATGCGCAGCTTGAGCAGGCCCTCGGCCGCCAGCTCGCGCAGCAAGCGATCGACATGGCGGGCCACGCCCATCTCGTGCACGCCGACCAGCCCGCGGGCCAGCGCGTAGTCCTGGGCCAGCAGCAGCCGCCGCCGCAGCTCCGGCTCCGGGGGCGCCGGCGTCGGCATCAGGTCCATCGCCGCGTCGATGAGCACCCCCGTCGGCTCGCGCCCTGACGGCCCGTCGCGCAGCAGCACCTCGCCCCCGGTCGGCACCTCCGTCGCCGCCGTGATCCCGGCCGCGCGCAGCGCCGCCGCGTTGGCCCAGCCGGCGTGACCGTCGACGCGGCGCAGCCACACCGGCCGCTCGGGGAACGCGGCCGTCAGCGGATCGTGGCCCGGCATGGCCGCGCCCTGCCAGAGGTTCTGGTCCCAGCCGCGGCCGGTGATCCAGCCGTCGGGCGGGGCGTCGCGGCGCACGCGTTCGACCACCTCGGCGATCGACCGCGCCCCGCGGAGATCGACCTCGACCAGCGCCGAGCCGAGCCCCACCAAATGGGCGTGCGCGTCGGTGAGCCCCGGCACCGCGCTGCCGCCGGCCAGATCGATGACCTGTCCCCGGGGACAGTCGCGGGCCAGCGACTCGGCCGCGGCCCCGCGCGCGACCACTCGCCCGTCCGCCGCCGCGACCGCGCGCGTGATCGGCTCCCGCGGATCGCCGGTCCAGATCGTGCCGCCGCGGACGACCAGCAATCCCTTTCCCTGGTCCGGAGGACAGGTCGCACCGGAGCTGCGCCCGCCCGCACGGCACGCGATCAGCGCGGATGCCCCCGCGAGCCAGCTCCGGCGGCTCAGAAACCGGGCGCGCACGTCGCCCTCCGTCGCTGTGGTCCAGTTCGGTTGCGCTGCATGCGAGGCGCAGCATAACCACCGCGGCCGCGCCGGACCACCGGCGCCAAGGAGACCGCGATGACCTCCCTCAAAGACACCCTTGAAAACAGCATGCAGGAGCTCCGGACGCTGCGCGACGAGATCCGCGTCCGCCTCAACCTCGCCGGCAAGGAGGCCCGCGACCGCTGGGAGCAGCAGCTCGAGCCCCACGTCGAGAAGCTCGAGCAGCAGATCCGCAGCGCCACCGACTCCACGATCGAGTCGATCCGCGACGCCATCGAGCGCGCCCGCACCTCCTTCCACGAGTACCGGGCCCAGCTGACCCAGGGCAGCGCCGGCGGCGTCACCGGCGGCGGCGAGGAGCCCGACTTCTCCCGCGTCGACCCCAAGTCGTGACGCCGCGCGCCGCGCCGGCGCGCTGAGAGGCAGGTCCTGCCGGACGTGCCCGCTCGAGCCCCCGGCCCGGTACCGGCGCCGACAGAGGGCATGTCCTCGCGGACATGCCCTCTCATTCATGGCTTCAAGCACATGGCGCGAAGGACATGTCCCTCGCGCCACGCAACTCACCTCACGTCACAGCTCGATTACAGGTGCGGCTCGCCGTGCAGGTCGTCGAGGCCGAACAGCGCCTCCTCGAGCCCGAGGTCGAGCGCCTCCCACGCGACGCCGGCGTCGTGCGAGCGGAGCACCACCCCGTGGTCGCCGACCGCCTGGCCCTGACCGTCGATCGCCAGGTGCAGCGCCCTCAGCGCGAGGCCCGGCTCGAGCAGCTCCTGGGCGCTGTCGCCGAGATTATCGTCGAGGCGGAGCACCACGCCCGCCGCGCCGACCGCGACCACCAGGTCGGCGGTGCGGGAGATCCGTACCGCGTGCAGGTCGCGGCGCGTGGGCGTCGGCAGGCTCGACCAATGGGCCCCGCCGTCGTCCGAGCGCACGACCAGGCCGCCGGCGCCGACGGCCACCATGCTCTCGCCGTCCGGCGTCACCGCGATGCCCGACAGCGGGCCCTCCGAGGTCGTGAACACCGGCTTCAGCACCTCGCCGTCGAGCTGCCAGATCTGCCCGCTCGCCGTCGTCAGCCACGCGTACGTCCCCTTGGCCGTCGTCGTCACCGAAGTGAAGTCGGCCTCCGCGTCGGGCACCGCGCGGAAGCTGTGGCCGTCGTCGTCGGAGCGCAGCACGATGCCGTCGCCGGCGATGTACGCCGGGGTCGTGCCCGACAGGATCACCGCCCGCAGCGGCGCGCGCGTGCCGACGTCGATCGTCTTCCAGGTCTCGCCGCTGTCGTCGGTGCGCAGCACCACCCCGTCGTCGCCGACGGCCACGCCGGTCGCCTCGCCCTTGCAAGCGATCGCCCGCAGGTCGCCCTCGACCTCGAGCGGGTAGTACCAGACGTCGCCCTCGGGGTTGAGGCGGACCATCGTCGCGTCCTCGCCGACCGCCCACGCGCCGGAGCCGCCGGAGGTCGAGGTGTTCTTCTTGTCGTCGTCGTTACAGCCGACGAGCGGCGCCATCAGCACGAGGAGGATCGGGGTGAGCGCTCGGAGCTTCATGCTCCGACGCTAACCGCCGCCCGACGGCCTCACAAGCAAAAATGCGCGGATTCGCCAGGCCCCGCAGGTGTCCCGCCCGGCCCCCACGCCCCGCAAACTCCGTTCTCTGGCCCGCTCGGGGCCACTTCAGGAGCATGACCATTCAGACATGTCTGTTCGGACATGCAGATGCGGCGCGGCGGAGGCGAACCCAGCGAACCCAGGCGTGACCCGTCGGCGAGAGTGATGCACGGCTCGCCGTCGCCGCGCGCGCGCGGCTCACTGACACACGGGGCCAGGGCCGTCGGCGATGGTGATGCACTTCTTGCCGTCGCCGCACTTGCCGTGCGGGCAGGGGATCCCACAAGTCTGAAACTTGGGGCCGCGCGGGCCGGCGACCCCGTAGTACTCGATGCAGGTCTCACCGGCGCCGCAGGTGATGTCGCCGCAGCGCGGACCGGCCTCTTCGGCGGGGCTCGGCGGGGCGCTGGCGGCCGCGAGGGTGACGCTGCCGTCGGACCACCACGCGCACTCGCGGGCCACGCAGCCACACTTCGCGCCGGCGGGGATCTGCACCTCGAGCGCGTCGCAGGTGCCCGGCGACGACTCACCCGCCGCACACACCTCGTCCGAGCAGCCGCCGCGATGACACGCCGCGTCGTCGCTGCAGTCGTTCTCGAGACCTGTCCCTTCGAACCTGGCGTAAAGGGCATGGTCCTTGGGCACCAGCAGGACCCGCGCGGGCTCGCTCTCGGCCGGCTGCGGCGACTCCGAGCCCTTGCAGGCGGGGGTGGCCACGAGGGCCGCGAGAGCGACGACGACGAGCGCGCGGAAGAGCATCGGGCGGGAGCTTAGCACTCCGGCCCGGTCACGATCACAGCGGCTCGCAGAAGCGGGCCAAGATCGTCTTCACGCCGACGCCCGGGAAGTTGATGGCGAGCTTGACGTTGCTGCCGGTGCCGTCCCAGCCGACCAGCGTGCCCTCGCCGTACTGGCGGTGGCGCACCGCCATGCCCTTGTAGAGCGCCGGCGCGTCGCCCCCGACCGCGGCCGGCCCCCGCCGCGCGGGCGCGGCCACGCCCTCGTCGTAGACGATGTCGCTGTTCCACGACGACTCGCGCACGGGCGCCGGCGCTCGCGGCGGCGCGCTCGGCAGCGACAACCCCTGCGGCACCGCCATCGCCTCGCGCCGGACCACCCCGGGCACCCGCCCGCGCACCGAGTCCGGCGGCAGGTCGCGCACGAACCGCGACGGCGTGCCGATGAACTCCTGGTTGTAGAGCCGCCGCCGCTTGGCCCACGTGATCACCAGCTGCCGCTTGGCCCGCGTGACCGCGACGTAGGCGAGCCGCCGCTCCTCCTCGATCTGCGCCCGCTCCTCGGGGCGCAGCCGCCGGCCCTCCTCGCGCGCCGCGTCCTCGCCCGCGATCACGCGCGAGTGCGGGAACACCTTCTCCTCCATGCCGGTGAGGATGACCTTCTCGAACTCGAGCCCCTTGGCGCTGTGGATCGTCATCAGCCGCACGGCCCGGACCTCGCCGCGTCCGCCGCCGTCGGCGTCGGCGACCAGGCTGACCTGCTCGAGGTAGTCGGCCAGGGTCTGGTCCGGGTGCTCCTGCACGAAATCAGTCAGCGCGCCGACGAACTCGTCGAGGTTCTCGACCCGCGCCTCCGCCTCGTCGCTGCCCTCGTGGACCAGAGCGTCGCGATAACCTGTCCTTTCGAGCACCTCGGTCGCGAGCTGACCGAGCGGCACCCCGGCGTGCAGACGCGCGGCGAGCTCGTCGATCATGGCGACGAACGCGTGCAGGCGCTTGGCCGCCGCGCCGCTGACCCCGGCCTCCTCGGGCGCGCGCGCGATCGTCAGCAGCGAGACGTTGCGGTTGGCCGCGAGCGCGGTGAGGCGGCCGACGGTGGTGTCGCCGATCCCGCGGGCCGGCTCGTTGACGATGCGGGTGAAGTCGAGGTCGCTGTTGGGGTTCTGCAGCAGGCGCAGATAAGCCAGCGTGTCCTTGATCTCCTTGCGCTCGAAGAACCCGAGCCCGCCGAAGATCGCGTAGCGCATGCCGCGGTCGGTCAGCTGCTGCTCGATCACCCGCGACTGCGCGTGCGTGCGGTAGAAGACCGCGATCTCCTCCGCCGGGATGTCTTCGTTGAGCGCGTCGAGGATCTCGTTGACGACGAAGCGGGCCTCCTCGCGCTCGTCCTCGCAGGCGCGCAGCGTCACCAGCGAGCCGTCGCCGAGCTCGCTCCACAGCGTCTTGCCGAGCCGGCCCTCGTTGCGGCGGATGATCGCGTCGGCGCAGCGCAGGATGTGGCCGGTGCTGCGGTAGTTCTGCTCGAGGCGGATCAGCTCGCAGCCGGGTCGCTGATCGGGGAAGCCGAGGATCTGCGACACGTCGGCGCCGCGCCAGCCGTAGATCGCCTGGTCGTCGTCACCGACCACGCACAGCTGGGCCCGGCCCGACAGCAGCTCGACCAGCCGCGCCTGGACCGGGTTGGTGTCCTGATACTCGTCGACGACGACGTGGAGGAACCGCCGCTTGAGCCCGATCACCGGGTCGACGTCGACCAACTGCGCGCCCGGCCGCGGCTGCTCCGTCCCGGCCTTTTCCAGCAGCTTGACCGCCAGCACCAGCAGGTCGCCGAAGTCGGCCGCGTCGGCGGCCCGCAGCAGCTCTTCGTAGCGGCGCCCGAGCAGCGCGACCAGCCGCGTCATGAAGCCCTCGAGCCCGAGCTGCTCGACCTGCGAGATCGTGAGCCCGCGGTTCTTGAGCTGATCGAGGTGGCCGAGGATCGCCCGCGGCTTGACCTGGTCCTCGTCGCGGTTCAACTCCTTGAACACGCGCTTCATCAGGCGGGTCTGGTCGTCGGTGTCGTAGATGGCGAAGTTGCGCGACAGCCCGACCGACTCGCCGTGGCGGCGGAGGATCCGCGCCGAGATCGAGTGGAACGTGCCGACCCATAGCTGCGACACGTCGACCTTGCCCTCGCACATCTTCTCCATGCGCGCGCGCATCTCGGCGGCGGCCTTGTTGGTGAAGGTGACGGCGAGGATCCGCCACGGCGGCACGCCCTCGTCCATGAGCGCGGCGACGCGGTGGGTGATGACGCGGGTCTTGCCGGTGCCTGCGCCGGCGAGCACGAGGAGCGGCGAGCCGCGGTGCTCGACCGCCGCCTGCTGGGCCGGGTTCAACTGCACGGCCCGGGCCTATACCACGGCTTCGCGGACCGGCGCGAACGCGAACTCGACGCCACGGGCGTCGAGCTCGACCCGCACCTCGCGCCGCCGGCTGTCGCCGATGTCGCCGGGCTCGTCGACGATCCGCGCCGGACGCACCTGCTGCAGCACGACGGTGAAGCCGACCGCGGGCGCCCCGAGCGTCAAGGTCGCGGCGCGCCCGTTGCTGCGCCCGGCCTGGACCGCCTCGAGCCAGCGCGTGAACCCGAGGGCCTTGTTCTCCGCAAGCACCAGCGCGAGCCGTCCGACCGTCGGCGGCTCGACCCGACGCACGGTGTGGAGCCCGTCGTCGCCGGGCGGACGCTCGATGCGCTGGCGGATCGTGAGGCCCTCGATCCGCCGCACCTGGCTGCACGCCTCCTCGAGCCCGTCGATGTGCAGCTCGGGATCGGTGGCCGGCAGCGGCCTGCGAGCCTCGATCGCCTCGCCGCCGAGGTGCCCGCCGTTGTAGCTGCGCCGCGAGCCGTGCAGGCTGAACTTGACGCCCAGCTTCAAGCTGTCCCGAAAGCCATATTCGTAGGAGGCCAGCGAGAGCTCGGTGACGACGCCGCCGGCGAAGCTGAGGCGGCTCATCTCGGCGGTGCCGTCGTCGGCGAGGATCACCTGGCCGCGCACCGGCGTCGGTCGGCTCGCCGTCATCGACGCCGCGACCCAGGCGTAGAGCTCGTGCGGCATGCCGGGCCAGCAGCGCAGCGTCAGCTCCTCGTAGCGGTCGATCCGGACGGGGCCCCCGAGCTCACCGGAGGTGAACGCACCCGAGACGTCGGTGAGCCACCCGCAGGGCTTGCCGTCCAACTCGAGCGCGTACTTGTTGGACGTCGGCCCGCGTTTGCTCGGCGCCGTCTTCACCGAATCACCGTCCCCCGGGGCCGACCTTAGCACGGGGACGGCGCGCGCCGCCTAGCCCCAAAACCACGAGCCGACCGGCACCGCGGATCGCGGGCCGGGCGCGGCTTCGGGCCCCGGACGCGCTCACGGGCCGCCGCCGATCCACGAGAACGAGCTGCTGGCGCTGGCCGAGTAGGAGCTGCTGACGGTCGCGACCTGCGAGCCGGTCGCCGCCTGCGAGCCGCTGCCGCTCGAATTTGCCAGGGTGGCGTGGGCGGGGATCCGCACGGTGAAGGTGGAGCCCATCCCGGGTGTGCTCTCGACGGTGATGTCGCCGCCCATCATGCGAACCAGGCGACGGCTGATCGCCAGGCCGAGCCCGGTGCCCTCGTACTTGCGCGACGACTCGAGGTCGCCGCGCGAGAACGGCTGGAACAGCTCGCGCACGATCTCGGGCGACATGCCGATGCCCGAGTCGGTGATCTTGAAGGTCACCCACTCGTCGATCGGCTCGCCCTGGCGGCCCGGCTCGCGCGCGACCGCGAGCTTGACCACGCCGGCCTCGGTGAACTTGCAGGCGTTGTGCAGCAGGTTGACCAGCGCCTGGCGCAGGCGGGTCTTGTCGACGGTGACGGCCCCGAGCCCCGCGGCCGGGCGGATCAGCTCGAGCCGGTTGCGCCGCGCCTCGGCCTGCGGGCGGATCATGCCGGCGACGTCGTGCACGAGGTCGTCGAGGGCGAAGGTCTCCCAGAACATGTCGATGCGCCCGGCCTCGATCTTCGACAGGTCGAGCACGTCGTTGATGATGTTGAGGAGGTACTTGCCGGCGCCGCGGATCTTCTCGAGGTCGGTGCTGGCCGCGCGCACGCCCTGGTCCTCGAGCTCGTCGCGCAGCAGCTCGGCGTAGCCGATGATCGCGTTGAGCGGCGTGCGCAGCTCGTGGCTCATGTTGGCGAGGAAGAAGCTCTTGGCCTGGTTGGCGCGGATCGCCTCGTCGCGGGCGCGGTTCAGCTGATCATTGACGCGCTGCAGCTCGGTGTTCGAGTGGATCAGCCGGCCCTCGGCGCGGTGGCTGGCGACGAAGAACAGCAGCGTCGGCCCGAGCGTCAGCGTGAAGGTCGTCAGGATCATCAGCAGGTAGGACCAGTGCTGGGCCGCCACCGTGACCGCCGAGCGCGGCGCGAGGGTGTAGTTCGACAGCTCGCCGACGAAGAAGCTGACGACCACGAAGCCGATGCAGAAGATGATCTGGGCCCGCTCGCGCGCCTCGAAGCACACCAGCGGGAAGCCGATGATCGGGAACATGATGAACTGCAGGCCGGCCGGCTCGCCCAGCATCGAGGCGAAGAACACGATCGCGGTGCAGCAGCAGATGCACAGGCCGATCCGCGAGACGTTGAACCAGCCGAACTTGTTGGTCGCCATGCAGGCGAAGTAGGCCAACCAGAACGGGATGATCGTCAGCGCCTCGGCGTAGAGGCCGAGCGTGACGAACAGGCCCATGTACGCGAGGATGACCGCGAGGCAGACGACGAAGACCTGGTTGGTCAACATCACGCGCGCCGCGAGGGCGGGGGAGCCCGTGTAGGGGACCCCCCACAGCATCGCAGCGCGGAGTCTGTTCCAGAGAGAGCTCGGCACAGCCGGGATGACCTCTTTACCACGGCCGCGCCGTTCTAGCGAACCGCCGCCGCGAGCGCCGCGGCCTCCAGCGGCGCGTCTCGGTCCGTCCTCGCCCCGAGCTGCCGGCCCGTCACCGGCGGCGACCCAGGTCCGCGAACGCCCCGTGCAGCGATGTGCGCCACACCCCAGCGCGCGTGCGACGTGCGACGATCTCCTGCCCCCTCGCCCCGCGCCGCGTCATCCGCACGACCTCGCCTCGCCGCCGCGAGGGACGCCCGAGCCCGCGACGATCGCCGCGGGCTCGCCTCGTCACGCCGCCGCGCTGCCGTAGCTGCGCATGCTGAGGCGGGCGCGGTAGCGCATCGTCTCCTGCATCCACACCAGGTTGCCGCGGACGAACGACCCCAGGTCGGCGACGTAGCCGAGCACCGCCGGCGCGCCCAGGCCCTGGTAGTCGCGCAGGCTGGCCGCCAGCGCGTCGAACGCGTCCTCCTCGGCGCTCTGCATCGCCATCGCCCGGGTCAGCGCCTCGTCGAGCCCGAGGTTCTGGTCGGCCTGCAACACGAGCACGAGGTTGTGCGGGTTCTGCTCGACCATCTCCTTCTCGAGCGAGCCGATGTCGTTGGCCCAGCAGATCGCGTTGTTGGCCAGCAGCTCGAGCTGTTGCACCACCACGTGCTGACGGACGTCGCCGAGCGACTCGTGGCGGACCAGCTCGATGAGGGCGAACACCACCCCGGCGGCGCCGGTGAAGGGCCGCATCTTCAGGTAGATCGGCAGCGCCGGTCGGAGCTGGTGCAGCAGGTTCCGCAGCTCCCACACGTTGCTCTGGAAGTAGCGCTCGACCTCGGCGACAAACCGCGGCATGAAGCCTTGCGCGGCCCACGCTGCGGTGCGCGCGCCCAGCTCGGCCAGCATGTGGACCAGCGGCTCGTCGTCGTCGAGCGGCGGGCTGCCGCGGAGCACCGCCGACATCCGCACCTGCGCATCGTGAAGACGCTTCAGCGGATCGGGGGCGGCGGCGACGTCGTCACACAGGGCGTCGTCGTAGAAGAACAGCCAGGTGATCCAGTCGCACACGAGGCGCAGCTCGGCCAGCGGGGCCCGGGGCAGGCCCCGCGCGGCCAAACGGGCGAACTTCGCCGCCTGCAGCTTGCGCAGCCGGCCCGGGCTCAGCGCGACCGCGGGGAAGAAGCGCAGCACCCACGCGATCCCCTCGCGCTCCACGAGCTCCGCATACCGGTTGATCGGAGCAGCGTGCGGTTCAAAGATCGACGTCTGAAGCAGCGAGGACATCTTGGTTCCGAAGAGCAACCCCTGCGGTGATCCATCCCAACCCATGCCAAGCTTATCCCGTGATGATGCCACTTCATGGCACGACTCGCAGCCGCTTCAACCTCACCATTCGGTGGTGATATACTTCTGCACAGGTGTTCGAGCGCCCCACTCTCACGGCCCTCGCGTGGCTCGCCGTTTGCGCCGCGCTCGGCCTCGTCGCTGCGGCTCGGGGCAGTGAGGCTCAGGTGTGGGGCCTGATCCCCGCAGCCCACAAACCTGTGATCGAGATCGACTTGCGCGTTCGCCTCGACGACGGCGCGCCGGACGAGGCCCTCGAGGCCGCGGTCGCGGCACTGGAGCCGCTCGCCGGTCGCTGCCCGCTGGCCCCGCCGCCGGCCGAGGCCCGCCGCTGGCTCGACGCCCACGCGCTCTCGCTGCTGCCGCGCGACTATCACGCGGCGCTCGCCGACCGGCTCGCGCCGGATGCCCTGCGTTCGGCCATCGCCGGGGCCAGGGCTCGGCTCGCCAGTCCGTTCGCCGGGCTCGTCGGTGACGACCTGCGCCGCGACCCGCTGCGCCTCGCAGAGCTCGCCCCGCAGCTGTCCGGTCGCCTCGGCTTCCTCGCCGACGCCGGCCCCGAGGCGTCGGTCCGCGGCGACCTCGTGGCCCCTGACGGGCGCGCCGCTCTCCTCTGCTTCCACACCGGCGGTTCGGCCCACGAGCTGCGCGCCGGTGCGGCCGCGCTCGTGGCCGGGCACCCGGTCTCGCTGTCCGTGGTCGGCGCCCCGGCCCGCGACGAAGCGGCCTCGGCCGCCATGGCCGCCGCTCCGCGGGTGCTGACGACGCTGGCCGCCGCGCTCACCCTGGTCCTCGCGCTCGCGTTCCGCAGCGTGCGCCCGGTGGTCGCCCTGCTGCTGGCGATCCTCGGCCCTGCGGCGCTGCTGGCCGTCCTCGTCGCGCCGCTCGGCCTGCTCGACCTGCCGCTGCTCGCGCTCGCTGTCGGCATCTCCGCCGCTCCGGCGCGCCCTGACTGGACGACCACCGCTCTCTCTGCCCTCGCCCTGACCCCACTCCTTCTCACGCCGTACCCGGCCTGGCAGACCTGGGGTCTGGCGTGGGCAGCGGGCCTCGCCGCCGCCGGCCTGGCGCGGCGCCTGGTCCAGCCCGCGTTGGCCGCCTGGCTCGGCAAGCCGGCGGGCGAGCGGGCCCCGTTCGCCCGCCCCGACCCGCCGCCGCTGCGCCTCGGCCTGGCCCTCGCGGCCGCGGCCGCGTGCGCGCTGATCCTGTCCTTTGGGGCATGGTCTTCACGACATGTCCGTTTCGACAGCCCGAGCCCGCTGCCGCTGGCCGCCCCCGAGCTGGCGGCCGCCGAGGCGGCGGTGCGGGCCGAGTTCTTCCGCCCCGAGGACGTCGCGCTGCTCCACAGCCGCGGCGCCGATCCGGAGGAGGCGCTGGCGCGCGCGGCCGAGGAGCTGCCGGCGCTGCTGTCGTTGGTGCCGACCCGCATCGATCGCGTCGACGCGCCCGGGGCCTTCGTGGTCGCCGAGCCCGAGCTCGAGGCCCGCCTCGACGGCCTGCTGGCCCTCGACATCCGCGGCCGGCTCGAGCTGCTGCGCACGACGATCGCCGAGTTCGGCATGCGCCCCGACGCGTTCGGCGAGTTCATCCGCGGCGCCGGCGACGACCTGCGCCAGCCGCCGAGCCCCGAGGCCGCGCTGGCCGGCCCGCTCGGGCCGTGGCTGACCGGCAAGTTCGGCCCCGACGGCGTCGTCACCCGCGCCTATCTCGCCAGCGAACCGGACGCCCTGCCGGCGGAGCTCGACCTGCGCGGCCCCGGCGTGTTCGCCCGCTCCGAGCACGACCGCTTCTCCGCCCGCGCCGGCGCGATCGCGGCCGCCGGCGCGTGGCTGTCGGCGCTGGTCGTGTGGCTGGCGACCCGCCGCCTGGCCCTGGCCCTGGCCCTGGCCCTGGCCGCGATCGTGGCCCAGTGCGGCCTGCTGATCCTCCTCCACGCGCTGGGCCGCTCGTTCGGCCCGCTGACCCTGCCGGTGTTCCTGCTGGCCGGCTCCGCCGCGGTGGTCGCCGGCCTACGCGCGGTCCGGGCCCTGGCCGCCGGCCGCCCGTGGATCGACCCCGGCCGCCTCGCCAACGCCCTCGGCCCGCTCGCCGCCGCCCTGGCCCTGCTGGCCGCCCCCGAGCCGGTCTGGCGCTCGCTCGCGATCGCGGCCGGCCTGGCCGTCCTGTGCGCCCACGGCGTCGGCGGCCTGCTCGGCCCCCTGCTCTACTCCCTCACCAGCCGCGCCGGCGAACGCTTCTACCGCCGCCGCGCCTGACACGTCCCGTGCGCCAAGCCCTTGCTTCAGGCGAAATGAACCAAAGGACATGTCCTCCAGCACCTTGCCCATGCGACCTGTCTCCTCGGACATACCCGATTCGCCCGCTCGAGGCCGCTACACGGCGCTCGGCAGACAACATGAACTTGGGGACATGTCCCCCAGAGCATGGCTCATGAGCCCTGTCCTATCGACCATCCTTCCGCCCGTCGCGCCACCCCCCTCGCGCTCGCGGGTGCTCCCGCCGGTCCTCGCCCCGTCCGCGTGATCGCATGAGCTCGCGCCGCACGTTCCTCTGCCTCGCCGCCGGCGCCCTCGCGCTGACCGCCGACCGTGCCGTGGCCCAGGCGCCGGTGGTCGATCGCCAGCTCGCGCGCCGGCTCGAGCTGTGGGCCAAGGCCGCCGCGGGCACGCGCGTGCTGGTGGCCCGCTACGCGCTGACCCGCCAGTCGACGCTGCTGCAGGAGCCGCTCAAGACGGCCGGCACCCTGCTGGCGCGCGCCCCGGACACCCTGGTCCTGCGCGACGACACCCGCGCCGGCGCGACCACTCGCCTGGCGCGCGGCCGGCTCGAGATCCGCCCCAACGACCCCGCCCTGCCGGCGCTGGCCGAGGCCCCGAGCCCGACCGTCACCTGGCTCTTCGAACACGTCCTGGCGCTGTTCAGCGTCCCCGAGGGCGCGGGCGAGCCGAGCGCCGCGCTGCAGGCCGACGCCCGCCTGACCGTCCCGCGCGGACCGGGTCACCTGCTGTCGATCACCCCGCGCCGCGACCACCCGGCGCGCCGGGAGATCCGCGACCTCGTGGTCCACCTCGACCCGCACACCGGCGACGTCGACCAGCTCGACCTCGTCGAGGCCGGCGGCGACAAGCTCCTCATCACCTTCAGCCAGCGCCGCCGCGACGCGCCCGACGACGAGGTCGCGGCGCTGCTGCAACCGACATGATCTTCAGGACAGGTCGAGACGGCGCACCGGCGACCTGGCTTCGAGGACAGGCCACGATTACGACCGACCTGACCTTCCAGCCGGGTCGCCAGGCCGTCGCGCCACCGCTGCAAGCAACCTGACCTTCCATCCAGGTCATCACCGGCACGCCAGCGACATGACCTTCAGGACAGGTATCCGCCGCGATCGACCTGACAATCCAGCCAGGCCACCGCTGCAAGCACTCTTCCAGCCAGGTCATCACCGGCGCGCCAGCGACATGACCTTCAGGACAGGTATCCGCCGCGATCGGCCTGCCCTTCCTGCCAGGTTATCGCGGCATACCGGCGGCCTGCCACCGCTCTAGTCGACCTCACGGCGCGCCGGTCGACCTGACCTTCGGGACACATCGTGCGCCGCGCCGGTCATGCGCCCTCTCTCGGGCCGCTCCCCCGCCGAACCGCGGTCATCCTCTCGCCGCTCCGGCGTGCATCGGGCGGGCGCGGCGAGATCTCGAAAGGGCGGCCACGGCGGCCGGCGCCCTCGTCTGCCACCACCGACAGGATCCGCGGGAAGACCCGCTCACGGCCTCGGGATTCGCCTCGCCGCGGGTGCGGCTGGCTCACGCGACCGCGGCTGCTTCGCCGCGGCCGCAGCGGACAAGCCTCACGGCGGCGCGCTCGCGCCATGCGGGCGCGGGCCGGGCCGCCTGCGAACAGCGTCCTCGCGCTCAGCTCTGCCCGGGACCGAGCGCCTTCGGGCCGGAGCCGCGCATCCACAGGTAACCCACCCCGCCGAGCAGCAAGATGGGCCAGAACGCCAGCGCTGCGTAGGCCACGGCGGCCGAGCTCACGCCGGTCAGGGCTGCGGCGCCTGCTGCGGCGCCAGGGGTCGCCTTGCGCTGCTTGCGGTAGGCGTAAGTGGCGCCGGCGGTGCCGCAGCCGATGAGAAGCGCGAGAAGCATGAGCAGAGGCCTCCGGAAAAAGCGGTGTGTCGCAGTATAGTGCTTTTACGAGGCGGGGCGAGCGGACTGGACGCCGGGCGGACGGCGGCTGATACTTCGCCCGTGGCAGACGACCGGAAGAGCATCAGCGCCCGCGATTCGCGGCCGAGGGCTGCGGGCCCGGGCCCCGCGGGCGGACCGCAGCAGGACCGCCAGAGGCGAGAGCGCGGCCGAGGCCCGCGTGAGGGTGGCGAGTCGGCGGGTGGCAGCGAGGCTGGAGCCGACGCTCGCCCGCCGCGCGAGGGTGTGGCTGACGCCCGCCCGCCGCGCGAGGGTGGAGCCGACGCTCGCCCGCCGCGCGAGGGTGCGGCCGACGCTCGCCCGCCGCGCGACGGCGACCGTGGCGACCGGCGCCCGGGCGACGGCCCGCGTGGCGACCGGCCGCGGCGCGACGACGGCCCGCGCGGCGATCGGCGCGACGACCGACGCGACGACCGACGCGGCGGTCCGCCCCCGCGCCGCGACTCCTCCTCCTCCCCGCTGACCGCCTCGCTGTTCAGCGCCGTCCAGGACAAAGAGATGCCGTGCCGGATCGCCGGCTGCGAGAACACCTGGACCTGGTTCGCCGCCCAGCAGATCCGCGGCTTCGGCCAGCGCCCGCCCGATCGCATGTGCGATCATCACCTGACCCAGTTCAGCGAGCTGTCCGACCGCGAGGTCCACTGCCGCACCCCTGGCTGCCCCAACACCTGGCTGTGGAAGCGCGGGGCTCAGCTGGCCGAGCTGCAGCGCCACGGGCGGCTGAAGAAGCCGGCCCGGCTGTGCAACGAGTGCGTCGCCGCCGAGCGCGAGACCGGCGACGCCGAGATGCCCTGCAAGGTCGAGGGTTGTCGGCGCAGCTGGATCTGGACGCGTGACGCCCAGCTGCGCCACCGCCTGTGGGTCCTGCGTCAGCGGGCCCGCGCCCGCGCCGTCGAGGCCCGCCACGAGTCGGCCGCCGCGGCCGAGGTCGAGGCGACCGCCGACGCGCCTGTCCCTTCGGACCTGTCCTCCGAGACACCCGTCGAGGTCGGCACGCCTGTCCTCGAGGCCATGTCCCCGGCGACCGACGAGGCCGCGCCCGCGGGCGGCGAGGCGCACGAGGTCGGCGACAGCAAGGCCGGGCCGGGCAAGAAGCGCCGGCGCCGGCGCAAGCAGCACGTGCGCGCCGAGCCGGACCCCGAGGGTCCGCCGCAGCGCATGTGTGGCCTATGCGCGCAGAAGCTCGGGCGCCTGGTCCCGCGCGAGGTCCCGTGCAAGGTGCACGGCTGCGTGCGCACCTGGACGTGGGACCGCGCCGGCCAGCTGCGCGCGTGGGTGCTGTCGGGCAGCGACGACGTCGAGTTCGAGCCGGCGGCGCCGAAGCGCATGTGCGAGGCCTGCCGCGAGTTCTGCCGCAAGCACCCCGACCGCGAGATCCACTGCGGCCGGCCCGGCTGCCCGTCGGTGTGGATGTACAAGACCGGCGCCCAGCTGCAGGCCTTCCTGGCCGGGCGGCTGCAGGACCCGCTCAAGCTGTGCGACGAGTGCGCCAAGGGCGAGTTCGCCAAGACGATCGAGGAGGCCGGCCTGCCCGAGGGCGCCGAGATCATGCCGTGCGTGGTCCCGGCGTGCGACGGCAACTGGGTCTACATGCCGGGCCAGAAGCTGATGCACGTGCCCGACGGCGAGCTGGCGCCCGACCGCATGTGCCTCAAGTGCAAGCGTGAGCGCGGCCTGGCTCCCCCCGAGGAGATCGTCGGCGAACCCATCGGCGAGCTCGAGGTCTCGCCGGAGGACACCGAGGCGTCTGACGACGAGAGCGACGCCGACGAGCTGCTGGCCGACGATCCGGAGCCCGCGCACGACGACGGCGCTCACGACGCCGCCGATGACGCCGCTCACGACGACGCCGCTCACGACGCCGCCGATGACGCCGCTCACGACGACGCCGCTCACGACGCCGCCGATGACGCCGCTCACGACGACGCCGCCGCCGCCGACGACGAGCCGCAGACGGACGAAGAGCCGGCCGCGGACGACGAGACCGCGACTTCGGATTGACGGGGCCGAGCGTCGCGTGCGAGCCTCCGCGGGCGCACGCGACGCTGCTCTCTCGACCGCGTCCTCCCGCTCTCGGACCTCCGGGTCCGCCTCACGCACCAGCGACTCCGACCGCTCCCGCGTGCGCGACCTCTCCGACCGGACCTCGAGCCTCGCGCCCGGGTCCGGTCCTCCTGCCCGCCGCTTCGGGCACCTGTCTCTCGGCACAGGGCCGAACGAACAGGCCCCTTCGTACAGGTCCTCTCGCACAGGAACTTCGAGACAGGTCCCTTCGGCCATGGCCGCCAACCCGCTCCCGCGCTCCTTCGCCCTGGCCGAGACCCGCCGCCGCTACGAGGTCACCCCGCGGACCCTCGACGACGAGCTGCTGCGGATGGCCCGCGGCGACCGCGGCTGCCTCGGTGACGCCGTCTCGGGCTTCGGCGCGGTCGGCGTCCTGCTCACGGCCGTGCTCGCGTACATGGGCTTCCTCGGGGCCGGCTTCATGGTGGTGTTCGCCGGCCTGATGATCGGCGGCTTCGTCCTCAGCTCGGCCGCCCAGGCCCGCAGCGGCCCGGCCCGCTACAAGGCGCTGACCGAGGGCCCGCTGGCGCTCGGCCGCGTGCTGCGGGCCGACCCGGCCCTGTTCGAGCCCGGCGACGTGCCCTACCCCGCGCTGGTGGTGTTCGCCGTCGACGCCCCGCACCGGTTCGACGCCGACTATCTCCACGGCGTCGCCGCGGCGCTGCAGGCCCTGCGCGACGGCGGCGATGCGCCCGCGGAGCAGGCCGAGGTCGCGGCGATGCTGCGCGACCCCAACCGGATCGCCCCGCTGCGCCTGCCGCCCGCGCTCGCCGGCGCCGGCGATGCCTGGCTCGGCGTCATCAGCGTCGACCCGCGCCGCCTGCCCGCGCGCCGCATCGAGGACCACCTGGTCCCGGTGATCGCCGCGCCCGGCCTCGCGTTCGTCGAGCACGTGTGAGCCCGCCGCGTCGAGGACCACCGGGTCCCGGTGATCGCCGCGCCCGGCCTCGCGTTCGTCGAGCACGTGTGAGCCCGCCGCGTCGAGGACCACCGGGTCCCGGTGATCGCCGCGCCCGGCCTCGCGTTCGTCGAGCACGTGTGAGCCCGCCGCGTCGAGGACCACCGGGTCCCGGTGATCGCCGCGCCCGGCCTCGCGTTCGTCGAGCACGTGTGAGCCCGCCGCGTCCGTCGAGCGCAGGCCAGCGATGGGCCAGCGGCGGTGGCTGCCTGTCTCTCCGGACAGGTCCATGAGCCGCGGCTCCGCGCGCTGGCGCGCGGCCGGCCTCGACAACCGCGCGAGCGCCAGGGTATGACCGGGCGGGGCGAGGTCGCTCGCCGAGGAGCCCGATGAAGCAGCCTGTCCGAATCGCCCTGTCTGTTGCGCTCTGTCTCTTGGGACATGGCTGCAAGGCCAGCTCCCCCTCGACCGAGCCCGAGCCCGCCGCCGCCGCGCCCGAGCCCGCGCCCGCGCCCGCTCCGGCGGCCAGCGGTCCGGAGGTGTGGGTCGGCGCGGTCGAGCTGCCCGGCGACGCCAAGCTGCGGTTCATCGCCCGCCTCGACCCGCCGCGACCCGACGACCCCGAGGCGGCGTGGAGCGGCCGGCTCGACATCCCGGCCCAGAGCATCAAGGACTTCCCGCTGCAGGACGTGCGCGTCGCCGCCGACGGCGTCGATTTCGTGCTCGCCCCGCCCGGCGCGCCCGAGAACCAGTGGGCCATCTTCAGCTTCGACCGCGAGGCCGGGGCCGACGACGTCAAGGGCAGCCTGAGCCAGGCCGGTCAGAGCCTGCCGGCCACCGCGCGCAAGCTGAAGCCGGGCGAGCCGACCGACGTCGCGCCGAAGCGGCCGCAAGAGCCGAAGCCGCCGTTCCCGTACGCGACCCGCGAGGCCGCGTTCGTCAGCGCCGCCAAGGACAAGGTCGCCCTGGCCGGCAGCTTCACCCTGCCCGAAGGGACAGGTCCGTTCCCGGCCGTGGTCCTGCTGACCGGCTCCGGCCCGCAGGACCGCGACGAGTCGCTGATGGGCCACCGCCCGTTCCTCGTGCTCGCCGATCACCTGACCCGCGCCGGTTTCGCGGTGCTGCGCTTCGACGACCGCGGCGTCGGCGGCTCGAAGGGCGACCTCGACAAGGCGACCCAGCTCGACCTCGTCGGCGACGCCCGCGGCGCGCTCGACTGGCTGGGCCAGCAGCCCGAGGTCGACAAGACCAAGCTCGGACTCATCGGTCACAGCGAGGGGGCGATGATCGCCGCCCGCACCGGCGCCGCCGACAAGCGCGTCGGCGCGGTCGTGATGCTGGCCGGGCCCGGCGTGACCGGCAAGGAGATCCTGGTCCAGCAGATGATCGCCCTGGCCCGCGCGCGCGGGCTGGCCCAGGCCGACATCGACGCCCAGGTGGCGCTGCAGAAGCAATTGCTCGACGGCCTGGTCGCCAAGAAGAAGCGCGCCGACCTCGAGCCGATCCTGCGCAAGCTGGTGGCCCTGCAGACGGGCGGCGCGACGCCGGAGCAGCTCGACGCGCTGGTCGGCGCGTCGCTGGCGTCGCTCGACACGCCGTGGTTCCACGATTTCCTCAAGGCCGACCCACGCACCGACCTGCGCAAGCTGAAGAAGACGCCCGTGCTGGCGCTGATCGGCGCGCTCGACCTGCAGGTGCCGGCCGACGGCAACCTCCCCGAGCTCGAGCAGGCGCTGGCCAAGGCCGGCAACAAGGACGCGACCGTCAAGTCGCTGCCCGGCCTCAACCACCTGTTCCAGCACGCCAAGACCGGCTCGCCCGGCGAGTACGGCGAGATCGAAGAGACGATGGCCCCCGAGCTGCTCGGTGAGGTCTCGAGCTGGCTGCGCACGCGCTGGCCCGCGCCCTGACGCGGTAGAGCGCCTCGCGGCCGAGCAGCCGCGGAGACAAGACGGCCTTGTCGAAGTGTCCTCGAGGACATATCGATAAGGCTGTTGTTTTAGATGCACGCCCATGGCCACATGGTCCACCTGTGGCTATGGGTGCGCATGGGTCCTGTCTCCGCCGGCACGCGCATGTCAGTTTGACAGGAACCTGTCAATCTCTCGCGCCCATGGCCACGGGTGCGTATGGGTCCGCGTACCTCGCTGTCTCGTCGCCACGAACATCTCCATGGCGCCGAATTCAATTTGACAGGTACCTGCCCATCGCGCAGAGTCGCCGGCGTGGCGCGATGGACGGACAGAGGGCTCGCCTTCACCGATCTGATCCTCGAGGTGTTCCGGCTCAACGGTCTCCTGCTCGCGGCCGGTGACCAGCTCGCCGCGCCTTCGGGCCTCACCAGCGCGCGCTGGCAGGTGCTCGGCGTCGCCGATCACGGGCCGGTGACGGTCGCCCAGGTCGCGCGGACCATGGGCCTGAAGCGCCAGAGCGTGCAGCAGACAGCTGACGCGCTCGCGCGTGACGGCTTCGTCGTGTTCGTCGACGACCCCGACGACGCCCGCGCCCGGCGCATCGCCCTCACCACCGCCGGGCGTCGGGCCCTGCGCGCCGTCGAGGCGCGGCACGCAGTGTGGGTCGAGGGCCTGGCCGCGCGCGTCGACCTCACCGCGCTGCAGGCCACCGTCGCCGCCCTGCGCGACGCCGTGCACCTGCTGCAATCGCCGCCGCGCGCCCGTGGCCGCCCGAGAAAGGACTGACGCCCCGCATGCACCCCGAGACGATGATCCCCGTGCTCCCGAGCGTGTCGCTCGCCGACACCCTCGCCTTTTACCGGCTGCTCGGCTTCGAGGTCACCTACCAGCAGGCCAGGCCTTACGTCTACGCGGCGACCCGCCGCGGCGGCATGGAGGTCCACTTCATGGGCATCCCGGAGCTCGACCCCAAGGGCGCCTACAGCACCTGCCTGGTGATGGTGCCCGAGGTCGAGCAGCTGCACGCGACCTTCGCCGGGGCGCTGCGCGGCGGCTACGGCAAGCTGCCGATCGCCGGCATCCCGCGGATCACCCGCATGAAGCCGGGCCAGACCCGCTTCACGATCGTCGACGTCGCCGGCAACTCGCTCGTCTTCATCAAGAAGGACGCCGGCGGCAGCGAGGACGAGGAGCCGCTCGAGGCCGTCAAGCGCCGGCCCGGCGAATCGCGGCTGGCCCACGGGGTCCGCTTCGCCGCCCGCCTGCGCGATTTTAAAAATGACGACGAAATGGCGGCGCGGGTCCTCGACCTGGCCTTGGCCCGCCCCGACCCCGGCGACCCGTTCGAGCGCGCCCGGGCCCTCGCGGCCCGCATCGAGCTGGCGATCGCCCTCGGCCAACCCGACCGCGCCGATGCCCTCGGCGCCGAGCTGGCGGCGCTGCCACTGTCGCCCGAACAGCGCGACGAGCTCGCGGCCGAGCTCGAGCGGGCCCACGCGCTCGAGCGCTCGCAAGCGTGAAGGCTGTCCCGCAGGACATGTCCTTCGGGATGTCCGGCCCCGACGCCCGCTCGAGCGCTCGCTCGCAAGCCTGATTGCTGTCCCGCAGGACATGTCCTCCGGGACACTCCAAAATCCCCTCTGGCGCCCGCCTCGCCGGCCAGCGGCCTCCTCCGCGCCGCGCCGCCGCGATCGCCCGCGAGTCGGACCTCGCCCGCCGCGCCGGCCCGCGCCCGCCACCCTGAACTCGTGCCGCGCCTCGCCTTTGCGACGCTCGCCGGCCTGCTCGGCGCCTGCGGTCCGTCGGCCGACAGCAAAGCCCCGCGCGACGACGAGTACCCGCCGACGATCCAGCCCTACGACGACGACGACGCCGACGCGAACGCCGACCTGCCGGCGTGGCATTCGCTCGGGGGGGCGATCGCCGAACCAGCCGCCACCCTGAGCGCCGACGGTCGCCTCGAGGTGTTCGTGCGCGGCCGCGACGGGGCGCTGTGGCACATCCATCAGGTCGCGCCGAACAGCGGCTGGTCGGAGTGGAGCTCGCTCGGCGGCCGGCTCGACGGCGGCGTCGTCGTCGTCGTCGGCGAGGACGGCGACGGCCAGCTCGACGTGCTCGCGCGCGGCAGCGACGGCGCGCTGTGGCACCTGCGGCAGACCGGGCCGAAGCACGCGTGGCCGAGCTGGAAGCGGCTCGGCGGGCAGCTCGTCGCCGGCGACCGGCCCTCGGTGGTGCGCGGCCTCGACGATCGCCTCGAGGTGTTCGTGCGCGCGCCCGACCGCCAGGTCCACCACCTGCGCGAGCTGCCCGGGTCGGCGTGGAGCCGCTGGTACGTGCTCCCTGGCGCCGTCGGTCCGGTCACCGCCGCGCGCGACGGCGACGGTCGCCTCGCCCTGTTCGCCCGCGGGGACGACGGTCGACTGGTGCACCGGCGCCAGCTCGCGCGCGACGGCGGATGGAGCGAGTGGACCGCGCTCGCCGGACCCATCGCCGGCCGCCCCGCGGTGGCCCGCAACCACGACGGCCGGCTCGAGGTGTTCGCTCGCACGGACGCCGGCGACCTGGGCCACGCGTGGCAGACGGCCCCGGGCGGGGGCTGGTCGCGCTGGGCCTCGCTCGGCGGCGCGCCCGCTGACCCGGTGGCGATCGCCGGGCCCGACGGCCGCCTCGAGGTGTTCACCCGCGGCCTCGACCACGCGCTGTGGCGGATCGGCCAGATCACGCCCGGCGGCGCCTGGTCGCCCTGGAGCTCGCTCGGCGGCGCCTTCGCCGATGTGCCCGCGATCGCCCCCAACCAGGACGGCCGCCTCGAGGCCTTCGTGCGCGGCACCGACGGCGCGCTGTGGCACCGCTGGCAGACCCGCCCGGGCTGCTGCTGGTGAACCGCTGCTTCGTAAAGAATATTCGAAAGAACATGCGCAAAAGGCCATGTCCCGAAGGACATGGCCTTTGGCACCTATCTCTTATGCCATCAAGCCCGGCGCGCGCGCCAGCGGTCGCGCAGGGTCTTGCCCTGGCGCCACAGCCAGATGCCGACCACCACGTAGACCTCGAGCGCGAGCAGCAGCAGCAGCGGGTCGTAGGGCGCGCGCAGGCGGGTGTCGCCGAAGTAGATCGCGGCGGTGATCATCAGCGCCACCACGTGGAGGGCGATGAGGCCGTAGTTGGCGACCGTGCGGCGCATGAACAGGGTCACGAGGCCGAGCACCACCGGCGCGACGACGAAGGTGGTGTAGAGGCCCTGCCACCAGATCGCGCGCGGGCGCCATAGGTCGCGGCCGGAGTCGGGCCACGGCGTGTTGTAGCCGGCCAGCAGCAGCATGTTGACGATGCCGTACTTGATCTGGCCGAGAATGCCGGTCTTGCGGATGCACTTGGCCATCAGCGCGTCGAGGGCCTTGGCGTCGGCGATGTAGCCGCGGTACTCGAGCTCGGGGCCGAGCGCCGGGTCGAGCTGGACCCACGAGCGCGGCGCCGTCTTGGCCCGCTTCTCGAGCTGGATCAGCGGCGGCGGCCCGAAGCGGATCTTGCCGCGCCCGGGCTCGGTCGGCGCCGCGGTGGCCTTCTTGTTGTGGCAGCGACCGAACAGCTGGTTGAACTTGCCGTTCTCGCTGACGAGGCCGAAGCGGCCGGTGTGGTGGTGCATGCGCGCGACCGAGAACCCGAGCACCGCGATCAGCGGGATGCCGGCGAACACCAGGTGACGCCAGCGCACGTTCGGCAGCGCCTTGCGCCACACCAGCCACAACAGCCCGAACAGCGCGATCGACATCAGGATCTGCGGCCGGCAGGCGGTCGCCAGCGCGGCGGTGACGCCGGTGGCCCAGGCGTCGCGGCTGCGGCCCTCCTGGACCAGGCGGACCAGGTAGAACATCGACGCCATCATGAACACGCCGAACGGGATCTCGCTCAGCGTGTAGCCGCCGAGCGAGATCAGCGGGTAGTAGAACACCAGCAGCGTGCCGAGCAGCGGCGGGATCCACTTGCGCGGGCTGATGCGCGCCGCGATCCGGTAGGCGTAGGCGACCATGCCGGTGCCCATCAACGCGTAGGCGATGCCGATCGCGGTGAAGTTGTCCTTGCCGAACAGGTACTTGATCAGCGCCAGGATGAAGTGCGTCCCGTAGGGGAAGAACGCGTGGTACTCGTTGGGCGCGCCGAACTTGTCGACCATCTGGTCGGCCCGCGAGACGTAGCCCTTCATGTCCGAAGAGACATAGTCGCCGAGCGGGTGGACCACGAGGTTCCAGTGCAGGCGGACGAGGAAGGCGCCCAGCACGATGACGAGCGGCCAGCGGTTGCGGTAGAGCCAGTCGAGGACGCGTTGCACGGGCACCAGAGGGGGCGGAGAGTAGCAGCGTTCCGCACGCCGCGGGAGGCGCGAGCGGGGCCTTCACGCCCCGCCGGCGACGCGGGCGCGGGCGCGCCCCGTCGCAATTGCGCAGCCTCACGGGCGCCCCGCGACGGGACGCCCGCGAGGCGGCGCGCTCGGTTCAGTTCTGCGGGAACTCGACCCAGTGCGCGTCGCTCAGGTCGGCGAGCGCGCTGGCCTTGAGGCCCACGTCGGACAGCGTGAACACCTGCTCGCCGATGACGATCGAGCGGCGCAGCATCGGCGAGTAGTAGCAGCCGTAGTACTCGTCCCAGCACTCCTCGACCACCGGCTCGGGGTGCTGGACCTCGCCGATCAGCGAGATGCCGTCCTCCTTGTCGACGCGGAAGCCGAACGCGCCCTGCTCCCAGGAGTAGCCGATGTTCTCGTCGTAGGTGCCCCACTCGAGCGGCAGCATCGCCAGGCCCGTCTTGCCCCACCACAGGAACGCCTTGTGGTCGAACAGCGCCTCGGACCAGCCCCAGTCGTCGCCGATCGTGGCCTTGTGCAGCTGCTTGGGCGCGGCGTCGTCGGACACGTCGAACAGGCTGAGCTGGAGGCCGAGCAGCTGGCCCTCCTCGGTGCCGTCCATGCCGACGCCGAGGATCAGATCCTCGCCTACGGGGTGGAGGTAAGCCGAGTAGCCCGGGATCTTCAGCTCGCCGGCGACGACCGGCTTGGTCGGGTCGCTGACGTCGACGGTGTAGAGCGGGTCGGTCTGGCGGAAGGTGACCACGTAGCCCTTGTCGCCGATGAAGCGCACGCCGTGGATCTGCTCGGTCTTGCCGAGGCCGCCGACCTGGCCGATCTGCTGCAGCTCGTCGCCCTCTTGGCGCAGCACGCTGACGAAGCTCTCCGAGGTGGCCTGGTCCCAGCCGAGGCTGTCGGTGCTGGCCACCCGCAGGTCGCCCTCGTGCTCCGACATCGCCCACTGGCTGAGCAGCCAGCCGCGCACCGAGCCCGACGCGACGTAGTTGGCGCGCGAGCGGTCCTGGATGTCGAACTTGTGGACGTACGTGGTGCGGCCTTGCTCCTCGGCCGAGGCCTCCGGGTCCCAGTCGGCCGGGTTCCACGGGGTCGTCGCCACGTAGAGGTTCTGCTTCGAGGCGTAGACCGTCTCGCCCTCGGAGAACACGCCGACGCCGCCGGTCGGCGCCAGGTGGCCGTCGAGGTCGACCGTCAGCACGCCGAGGGTCGAAAGGCCCGAGTACTCGCCGGTGTGCATGACATCGTCGCAGGCCAGCAGCACGCCGCTGGTGACCGCGGCTTGCCCGTTGGACATGTCCTCACGGACATAGCGCGGCAGCCAGTTCTCGATCGTCGAGGCGTCGATGACCGAGCTGTTGTGCACCTTCGACTGCGCCAGCGCGATCTTCCACATGTGCTCGTAGAGCGCCTCGGTGCCGCCGCCCTGCTCGAACGCCGAGTAGTCGAAGAACTCGTACGGGTCCTTGAACTTCAGGCCGTTCGGGGCCGAGCGCACGACCACGCGGGCGACGCCTTCGACCATGCGGGCGCTGACCAGGTCGCCGGTGATGTGGAGGTTCGACACGATCTTCATCGCGTCGGGGTTGGCGATGTCGACCTCGATCAGGCGGGTGATGCCGGCGTAGTAGTCGGGGCCGAAGTACTGCTGGAGGTCGACCCCGGCCGGCTGCGGCGCGCCTTCCCAGTCGCCGTAGTAGTACGGCGAGCTGCGGACCAGCAGCAGCGCGCGGTCCTCGTGCATGAACAGCTGCGCGTCGCGGACGTCGGCGCCGATCTCGAGCGAGCTGCGCAGGGTCGGCGAGGCGCCCGACGCGTCGACGAAGTGGAGCCTGCCGCCCGCGAACGCCAGGATCCGCTCGCCGTCGGTCTTGACGATGTCGGGCTCGTCGACGCCCGCCTCCTGCACGTTGGTGCCGGAGTAGTCGTCGCCCTCGACGCCGCCGTTGTCGCCGCCGTCCTGCGGGGCCTCGCCGCCGTCGCCGCCGCTGGACTCGCCGCCGCTGTCGGTGCCGCCGGTGGAGAGGCCGCCGCCGTCACCGACAGGATCGCCGAACCAGCCGCTGCTGTAGTCGTAGCCCTGAAGGTTGCCGTACTTCTCGATCAGGCCCTTGGCCTCGCCCTTGGTGTACCCGAGCAGGTCGTCGCAGCTGTCGAAGCCGTAGAGGACGCGCGGGTTGAGGTCGCCGCCGCCGGGCGACTCCCGGTCCGAGCAGCCGGTGGCGAGGGCGCCGAGGAAGAGGAAGGCGGGGAGCGCGAGCGCGTAGGGGCGGGACATAACGAGTTCTCCGAGTGCGAGGGCGACCGGGCGGCCGCGACCTTGAAAGGTGAGGGTCGCCGGGGGGTCTCCGCAGCGATGCCGCCCCTTCAGCACGCTGCGTGCCAACGGCTCCCGGAGGCCACTGGCGGGCTTCGCGGCGGTTTTGGCCGGACCCGCGCGCCCGGGGCCCGCGGCACTGCGACCCAGGCGCCCGGACATCGACGCCAGCCCGCGGCGCCGCCGCTGCGACGATCTTTTCACGAGCCAACTCACGAGGTGCAGCCGGCTGCTCCGCCCGGGTGTGCGGGGTGGCTGCCGGGCGGCGCAGCGTCCGCCGCCGCAGACGCGCTGCGAACTTCCGCTCACACCTCAGAGAAACATAAAGACAGGTCCTTTCGGACATGTCCGTTGGAACATATGTGCATTGACCGCCAGGGCCTGAAGCTCGCAGCGGGCGCCTCGCCGCGTTGACATGATCTTGATGTTGACGAAATCTTGACCGCCAGAGGTTCTGGCATGAAATCCACCAAGATCATCACGATGACCGTGGCGTGCACGCTTGGGCTCGGCATGGCCGGGGTAAAGACCGCGTACGGCAAGAGCGACGACACTGACCGCATGGTCGAAATCGACGGCGAGGCGGCCGCGCCGATCGCGGTGGAATCGCGCGACATCATGCTGCCGGCCGCCGACCACGCCCAGGGGCTCTCGATCCCGGCGCGCGTGTTCCAGCCGAAGTTCGCCGAGGGCGCCAGCCCCGGCCCGGCGGTCCTGGTGATGCACGGCTCGGGCGGCCTGCACAAGATGCCGAACGGCGACGACGCCGGCGCGTGCAGCCGCCAGCTCGAGAATCAATACGAGCGCTGGGGCCAGGAGCTGGCGGAGCGCGGCTACGTGGTGCTGATGCCGTCCTCTTACACCGCCCGCGGCTTCTGCGACATGCACACCGACGTCGAGCGGATCCCCGCCGGCTTCGACGAGCGCCCCGAGGCCATCCTCAGCCGCCTCTACGACCTCGACGTGGCCGCGCGCTACCTCTGCGACATGGACGGCGTCGACTGCGACCGCCTCGGCGTGCTCGGCTTCTCGCACGGCGCGACCATGGCCATGCTCGCGCTCCACTGGCAGATGGACCACGCGCTCGACTATTACCGCGAGCACTCGCCGGACCGCGAGGACATCGATTTCGCGCTGCCGAACCTCTCGGAGGATCGGCCCGCGTTCAAGGTCGGCGTGGCCTACTACCCCGGCTGCGGCACCGACGGGTTCCTCCCGCGCGAGACCGACGACGGGGCCGACGTCGAGAACAAGTACTTCCCGACCGCCGACCTCTACGTCCTCCACGCCGAGCGCGACGCGCTGGCCAAGATCTGCACCGTCGACCCCGACGTGAAGGGTGCCACCGGCGAGCGCGAGATCCAGTCGGCGCAGGTCGCCGCCGAGCTGGGTGTCGACGACCGCTACAACATCGAGGTCTACGCGCAGGCCGGCCACGGCTTCGACTCCGACGAAGAGGACGCGAACGAGCCCGGCAACCCCGACGCCGCCGCGCACGCGCGCACGGTCGCGCTGCGCCAGCTCTATTCGCACCTGAACTGATCAGATTCGCCCGCGCCTAGCGCCTCACGCGCACCGCACACCTGTCCCTTGTGACAGGTGCCGCAATTGTCCCAGCCACGCCCCGCGGCGCCGCGACGGTCCCGCGCCACCGCACACACGGCCGCCGACGTGACGCAGATTGCTTGTCGCGTCGGCGGCCTTTCCTACTTTGGGAGGCGTTACAGGGGGGGCATTGTATGCCGACGAGAGTGGGAAACACGGTTGCGTATACTCGTAGGATTGCGTCGTGGGCGACGCTGCTGACGGTGGTCGGCGGCTGTCCGAACGACGATACCGGCATCACCAGCGCGACCGACGGCGGCAGCGGCTCCGGCGATTCGGCGACGCCCGCGACCGACGGCGCCGTCCCGACCACCTCGGGCATGTCGGGCTCCGGGAGCGAGCCGACCGGCTGGCAGACCACCGGCACCACCGACCCCGTCGGCCCGTGCGGCGCCGATCCGCTGTGCGGCATCCCGCCGGAGGAGCACGAGCCCACGCCCAAGCCCGACGGCCTCCCGAGCCCCTTACCGGGCGTCTATGACGACCAGGGCCCGGCGCCGCTCGACAACGGGTTCCGCTCGCTGATGGGCTTCCCCAACCGCCAGCGCGCGCTGCTCGAGGAGCGCGTGGTCCGGCTCTACGACCCCGGCAGCCCCGAGTTCCGCAAGTACCTGTCGGTCGACGAATGGATGGACGACCACGCGCCGCTCGAGTCCGACGTCGAGATCGTCAAGGCGTGGCTCAAGTCGCGCCACTTCACGGTCAACTTCGAGGCCAAGAACCGCCTGCTCCTCCACTTCTCGGGCACGGTCAAGGACTTCAACGAGAGCTTCGCCACCGAGCTGCACATCTGCATGCGCAAGAACCCGCTGCACAGCGGCGACCCGTTCCCGGTCTATTGCACGCTGGACAGCTTCACCCTGCCCAAATTCGTGGCCGAGCGCACCAACGGCCTGGCGACCGCGGACCTGCCGGCCGAGACCGGCTCGCTGGTCAAGGAGGTCGGCGAGGTGATCGAGGACTACCCGGGCGACCAGGCCTACGGCCCGCCGGCGTTCTTCGGCGCCTACGACATGCTGCCGCTGTTCGAGGCCGGCTACACCGGCCAGGGCTCGGCGGTCGGGGTGGTCGGCGCCGGCACCTATCATTCGATCGATCTGCAGATCTTCTGGAAATCGTTCGGCATCACGCGGGCGCTGCCGACCCGCGTGTCGCTGATGGAGCCGGTGTTCGAGCGCATCACCGAGACCGTGCTCGACACGCAGTGGTCGTCGTCGCTGGCGCCGGGGGCCGACGCGTACGTGTACGAGGGCCCCGACGCCCGCAACACCGCGCTGCTGTTCGCCTGGAACGAGGGGGTCGGCGACAACAAGGTCGACGTGCTGTCGACCTCGTTCGCCCACCGCGAGGACGCCGAGGCCAAGACGCTGCGCCACCAGTACGACGAATCGGCGCTGATGGGCGCGGCGATCGGCATGACCCTGCTGTCGGCCAGCGGCGACTCGGCCAACCCCGACACGCCGTGCTCGAGCCCGTACGTGACCTGCGTCGGCGGCACCAACCTGGAGGCCACCCCCGACGGCGAGCTCCACGACGAGACCGCCTGGTCGCTGTCGGGCTCGGGCCAGTCGAAGTCGTTCGCGCGGCCCTACTGGCAGGAGGGCGACGTCGACAGCAAGACCCGCTCGATGTGCGACCTGTCGCTGTCGTCCTCGCCGGAGAACCCGATGTGGATGCGCCGCTGGACCAAATGGGAGGCCTACGGCGGGACGTCGTTCGCCTCGCCCGCGTTCGCCGGGATGGTCGCGGTCATCAACAGCTACCGCAAGGCCCACGGCAAGCCGCGCGTCGGCTTCCTCAACCCGCTGCTCTATCTGCACGGCCCGACCCGCGCGACCTTCCGCGACATCACCGAGGGCGCGACCAAATACTGGGAAGCGGGCGTCGGTTGGGACTACCCGACCGGCCTCGGCGCACCCGATATCGCCGCCCTCGCCGAGGTCATCCCCTGAGGCCGCGCGCGGGCCCCTGCGCCCGCGCGTAGCGTCGAGGCGGGTCGACTTCGGCCCGTCCTGTGGAACGTGGACTCCGGGAGATGTGCGATGACTCCGTTCGAATTGCTCCCGCACGGCGGGCTCGACCAATCGATCCTCATCCCGGTCCTGGTCGGGGTCTACGTCGCCCTGCTCTTCACCGAGACGTTCGGCTGGGTGTTCGTCGGCCTGGTCGTGCCCGGCTACCTGGCGTCGGTGCTGGCGCTGCAGCCGACCACCGCCGCGGTGATCGTGCTCGAGGCGATCGTCACCTACCTGCTGGCCCGCGGCCTGGCCTACGCGCTGGCGCCGACCGGCGTGTGGGCGCCGTTCTTCGGCCGCGACCGCTTCTTCGTGATCGTCCTCGCCAGCGTGCTGGTCCGCCAGCACGACCAGCTGTGGATCTTGCCGGCGCTGTCGTCGTGGCTCGAGCTGCAGATGGGCACCGAGCTGCCGCCCGTGCGCGAGTTCTACAGCATCGGCCTGGTGCTGGTGCCGCTGACGGCCAACATGCTGTGGAAGCCGGGCCTCTTGCGCGGGCTCGGCCCGCTCGCGGTCGTCGTCGGCCTGACCTACGCGATCCTCGAGCTGGTCCTGCTGCCGCTGACCAACCTGTCGCTGTCGTCGTTCGAGCTGCTCTACGAGGACAGCGCGATCGACTTCCTCGGCCACGCGCGCGCCTACGTGCTGCTGCTGACCACCGCGACGCTGGCCGCCCGCTTCAACCTGCGGTACGGCTGGGACTTCGGCGGCATCCTCGTGCCGGCGCTGCTCGGCCTGCTGTGGTTCACGCCGATCGAGATGATGGTGACGCTGGCCGAGGCCTGCATCCTGTGGAGCATCACCAAGCTGCTGCTGCGCTACACCCCGCTGAAGCGCTACAACCTCGAGGGCCCGCGCAAGCTGGCGCTGGTGTTCACCCTCAGCGTCGCGCTCAAGTGGCTGCTGTCGCTGATCGTCAGCGTCGCCATGCCCGGCGTGCGCGCCCGCGAGCTGTTCGGCTTCGGCTACCTGCTGTCGACCCTGCTGGCGATCCGCATGCTGCCGAAGAAGGCGACGCGGCGGGTGCTGCTGCCGACCATCACCACCGCGTTCGCCGGGTGGCTGATCGGCAGCGCCCTCGGCCTCGGCCTCGACATCGCCGCGCCGGTGCCGACCCCGGTGCCGGCCTTCAACCCGCGCAACACCAGCGATCGCCTGCTGCGCAGCGAGGCGGGCGCGCTCGCGCTGGGCCACGTGCGCGCCGAACTCGCCCCGCCGCGCCTCGACGCGCCGCCAGCGTCCGCGCTCGTCGCCCACGCTGAGGCCTGGTCGGCGCTGGCCGCATGGATCGCCGCGCCGACCGACGACGCGGCCGCGACCGCCCGCGACGCGGCCGCCCGCGCCGACCTCGGCATCCACGCGATGAGCGCCCCGACCGGTCTCTTCCACCATGTCTCTTACGCCATCTCACCGATCGAGCGCGGGGTCGTGCACACCAGCTGGCCGTCGGCGCTGGTGGTGCCCGGCGCGAGCGGGCCGGCGATCGTGGTCCCGCGGCCGGTCGCCGAGGCGCCCGCCGCCGAGGCCGCAGGCCCGCTGTGCGCCGCGCTGGCGTGCCGCCTCGTCCTCGTCGCCGGGCGCGATCAGGTGCCCGGCGTGATCGACATGACCTTCTCGGCCGCGCTGGCGCGCCTCGCCCCCGAAGGCGCGGTCGAGCTGCGCGCCGACTTCGACGCCCCGCCCGGACAGCCGCTCGTCCACCTCGAGGCCGCCGCGCCGATCGGCGCGCCGGCGCTGCAGCCGACCAGCCCGCGCGGCGTGGCCGGCCTGCCGCCGATGGCCGTGGCCGAGGGCGCCCCGCCGCTGCTGCTCGGCGCCCCGTGGGGCGAGGGCCGCCGCGCCGTGGTGCGCATGCACCCCGAGACGATGCGCGCCAGCCTGCTGCAGGGCGCGCCCGAGATCCGCAGCGCCCCCGCGCTGATGCCGTGGCTCGCCGAGCAGGTGCGGGCGTGGAGCGAGCGGCCCGACAGCGGCCTGGCCGCGCCGTCGGTCGCCGAGCTGACCTTCCTCGAGCGCCACGTCGCCGAGCCGCTGATCCACGGCTTCACCGAGGACCGCGCGCTCGCGGCCCGGTTCGCCCGCCTGGTCGACGCCGAGGTGTGGCAGCTGCGCGACTGCGGCTCGCGCCGGCCGTGCCGCGCCCTCGTGGCCGGCGGCGAGATCCTGGTCCTCGGGACAGGTCCCTCCCGGCTCGTGATCGAGGCCATCCGCGTGCCCGAAGAAGCCGGCACCTGGCGCCTCGCCGCCGAGCTGTTCAGCGCCGCCAGCGGCCGCGCGCTGCTGATCGCCATCAGCCGCTCGGGCGCCGGCATGTCGGCGTTCACCCCGGCGCAGGCGCTGCACCAGGCGCTGTCGGCCGACGAGGCCGGGACCCCGCGCACGATCGTGCAGATCCGCGGCCTCGGGGCCCGCCCCGGCGCGCCCGCCGACGCGCTGGCGATCGGCCGCCCGCGCGCCGGCATCGGCGAGCTTCCACCTGTCCTCGCGGACATGTTGACCATGTCCGGCCCGCTGGCGTTCGTGCCGCGCTGGCGCCTGCTCGAGGACGCCCCCGAGCTGGCCGCGCTGGTCGGCGTGCGCGACGCCTTGATCGCCTTCTCGGCCGCCTTCACCGCCGACGCCGCCGCCATCCTGTGGTTCCCGCCCGCCCTGCGCCGCGTCTACGCGCTCGGCGACCCGTGCCTCGACCTGCGCCGGCTGTCGGCGCTCGACCTGGTCCCGACCGGCCGCAGCTGCGGCGCGTGGGTCCGCGACGAGGCCGCGCTGGCGCTCGGCGGGGTCGCGCCCGGCGCCCAGGATGCCCGAACGGTCATGTCCAAAAAGACAGCTCAGGACGACCCTCCGGCGCGTCGCCAGGCCGCCGAGGCCCGCGCCGCCGCGGCCCGCGCCAAGGCGGGCCCTGGCGTCACCGTCACCACCACCGCCGACTTCATGGCCGCGCTGGCGCAGGTCGAGGCCTACGCCGAGTCGAACAACCTCCACTGGTTGCGCCTGGTGCTGGCCGAGCCGGGCCTGCGCCTGCAAGCCGGGCTCGGGCGCACCACCGGCCGCGGGTTCCTCTCGCTGTGCGAGACCGCGGGCGACCGCCGCTGCGCGATCGTCTGGCTCGGCCCCGCCCTGGCCGGCCGCACCGTCGTGCCGAGCAAGATGCGCGCGGTCGGCCCCGCCCTGTGGCGGCGCAACCGGACCCTGCTCGTCGACGGGGAGGAGCGCTGATGCAGCCCGATCGCTCGCTGTGGCGGCGCGGCGGCCCGCTCGCCAGCCGTCGCCTCGCCTTGCCGACCCTGGTGGCCCTGCTCACCGCCATGGTCCTGGCCGCCCGCGGCCCCGCGGCCGTCGAGGAGGAGGCCGCCGACGACATGTTGACCGCGACCAGCGAGCGCATGATCGCCTACGTCCTGACGCCCGAGCACGGGCCGCGCTTCCGCCTGCCCGGCGGCCCCGAGTTGGTCCGCGTCACCGCCCACCTGGTGCTCCCGAGCGGCCAGACCTACGTGCCGACCCGCCGCTACGGGTTCGGCCTCGAGGCGACCTTGCGCGCGCCCAACGGCGAGATCCTGTGGCGGCGCCAGCTCTCCGATCGCACCGACCAGACCAAGGCCGGCCACGGCGACGGCGGGTGGATCTACGAGGCCGCGTTCGCGGCCGACCACCGCTACGAGCTGGCCGACAGCGCCGGCCTCGAGCTGTCGCTGCCGAGCTGCCCGCCCTCCTCCACGCTCGAGCTGCGGCTGTCCCAAGAGACAGGCATCCTCGGCAGCGACGGCAACAAGATCGCCGTCCCGTTCACCAACCCGAGCGCCCTCGTCCGCGTCCACCGCCGCGTCGACCTCGGGCTCGCCGGCGAGAGCCTGCGCCGCAGCGCCACCCAGGCCGCGCTCGGCAAGGCGCGCCTGGCCGCCTCCACCTTCCTCCCCTGGCACGCCCTGCGCGAGGCTCACCGGGCCCACGCCGAGGCCGAGGCGTGGGAGCGCATGCCCGCCGAGGGCCGCGCCGGCGTCGACTACCGCGGCGAGAGCGTCTACGTGGCCGCTGGCCCGCCGCCCGCGCCGCCGCCTCCCGAGCCGCCCGCGCTGGCGATCGCCCCCGGTCAGGCGGCGATCGTCCACCTGCTCGGCCCTGGCACCGCGACCGTGCGCACCCGCGGGACCGCGACGGTCTCGACCGACATGCCGCAGGAGATCGCCGTGCGCACCCGCTGGCTCGGCCCGTTCCCCGCCGGCCCCGACCCGCTGCCGGCCTCGCCGCCGACCTCGATGCTCTCGATCCCGATCACCGACGCCTGGCAGGAGCAGGCGATCGCTCTGGCCGCCGGCTGGACCGCGATCGAGCTGTCGACCGCCGTCGGCGCCGCCGACGTCCAGGTGGTCGCCAGCGACGGCGCCCGCCACCCGACCACCGACGAGGCCGGCGGCGACGCGGCCCGCGAGTCGACCTTCGCCGCCCTGCGCATGCCGGCCGAGACCGAGCGCAGCGGCTGCGCCAACGCCCGCCTGACCTACCGCGCCGCCTGCACCTTGACGACCCCGCCTCCGCCGCCCTCGGCGCTGATCCCCGTCGACCTGCGGACCTTGCCGCTCTACCGCATCGGCCCCGACGTCGCGCCGCTGTCGTTCAACCTGATCGGCCCCGAGGACATCTACACCCGGACCCTGCGCTTCGACGTCCGCTCGCTCGGCGTCGTCGCCCCGGTCCGCCTCGGCCTCGAGTTCCTCGACGCCCGCGGCCACGTCGTCGCCGCCCACGAGCTGCTGGCCGAGCCGACCGGCCTGTCGCTGTTCGAGCGGGCCCGCCCGCCCTCGTCGTTCTTCGCCGAGTCGGCCGGCGGCGGCGACGACGAGGAGGGCCAGGTCCCGTCGCTGTTGCCCGCGCTCGGCCTCGCTCTGGCCGAGCGGCCCGTCAGCGAGCCGGTCTCGCTGCGCCTGCTCGCCCCGCCCGAGGCCGTGCGCCTGCAGCTCACCGGCGGCTCGCCGGCGCTGCTCGACGTCCGCACCGTCCTGCCGCCCCCGGCCGACGAGGTCGGCGGCTCGCCATGGGTCTGGCCTTACGACCAGGTGGTGGTCGACGACGAGCGCTGGCGCTACGCCCCGCGGCGGCGCGACCGGTGGTTCCCGCTGCGCGCGGAGGACCACGTGCTGCGCCGCGCCGCCGGCCAGGTGATGCCGCTGCAGGCCCAGATCCGCCGCGAATACGAGCCGCCGCGGCCGACCACCGACGGCCCGTGGATCACCGAGCGCCCGCGCAACGCAGCCCAGCGGCTCGACATCCTCGAGCTGGTGCCGCTGGCGCGCCGCGACGAGACCATCGCCAACTGGGGCCCCGGCGAGGTCTCCGTGTTGCGCCCCGGCGTGGTCGAGAAGATCGACCTGCGCCGCGGCTTCGCCCGCCCCACGCGCATGCGCTACCACGCCATCGGCGCCGGCGTGCGCGCGCTCGGCCAGGACATCGCCCTCCGGATCAACGAAGAGGACGACGACTGGCTCATCACCGCCCGCGCCGAGAGCCGCCGGATCGCGCGGCCCAAGGGCGGGCTCGTGTCCCTGCTGTGGAACTCCGGACCGGAAGCCGTGCGCCTCCTCGTCAACCGCCCCACCCTGTCCGGCGCGCCGATCTACACCGCGCGCCAGATCTACCGCCTCGGCGACAACGCCCTCACGATCGACGTGCCCAAGCGCGGCGGCATCGTCGAGGCCCTGCACGTCGTCGTCTACTGGCTCGAGGGCGCGCCGACCACCGCGACCTCGTTGAAAGTGGCGATCGACGGCGGCGCGCCCAGGCGCCACGGCGCCCGCGGCGTCAACGTCTCGCAGGCCGAGCACTCGGTGGTCCTGATCCCCGACTCCGGCACCGAGCTGCTGCGGACCGACCGCGACACCCCCGTCCGCGCCCAGCGGACCACCTTCACCATCCGCCTCGGCGACGACCTCGCCCCGGGCCGCCACTCCGTCACGTTCCGCCGCGACAGCGGCGCCCCGGTGTGGCTGCGCCTGTTCCGCGAGGCCCCGAAGAGCCAGGGCGCCGCCCCCGATCTCGAGCTCGGCCATGACGACTGATTCCCCCGATCACCTCATGTCTTATGGGACATGTCCTCATGGGCATGTCTTAAAAGACACTATTTTGGCCTCCCCGGCCCCCCTCTGTCCTCGCGGCCGCGCGGCCCCGGCGGTTACATGTCCCTCCGGACAGGTCACATCGCCGCCCGCGAAGCCCCCGGGCGGCCGCTCGCACCTCGCCGCGACGCACGCCCCGGGTCAGCCGATCCCTCTCCCGGCCGCCCGCGCCTATCCCCCCGCCTCGCCCGTCATCCCGCCCGGAGCCCCGCCCCCGCCCGCTGCGAGCCGGCCCGATCGCGGGTCCGCGTCGACCGCCGCGGGCCAGGGCGACCCGCGCCTCGCCGTGGCCGCGACCCTGCTCGACCCGCGGCTCGTGGCCCTGAGCCAGGCGCCGCAGGTCCGCCCGCCCGCCGTCCCCGGGCGGCCCGCGGCGCCGATCGCCCGCCCGCTCGCCGGCCCCGCAGAACCGCCCGCCGTCCCCACCTGTCCCCCAGGACATCTTAAAAATTCTCCCCCGCGCCCGCCCGCCTATCCCTCGGGACAGCTCGCAAGCCCCCGCTCGGCGCCCCTCATCGCCAGCCCATCGCCAGGCCTACGGCCCACCTACCCCTCGGGACAGCTCGCCATTACCCCCGCGTCGCCCAGCTCTTGTCCCGCCCTACAAGCCACCTGTCCCGCGGGACAGCTCGCCCATTCACCCTCCCCGACCGCGAGCCCGTCACTCGCCCTACAAGCCACCTATCCCTCGGGACAGATCGCCAGCTCGCCTGCGGCCCTGCCGGCAGCGAACCCATCCATCGACCCGCGCTCGCGCCCCGCCGCCCCGCGCCCGCCCGCCGTGCCTGCCCACCCGGCCCGGGCCGCGCGCCCCCCCGGCCACCCCGCCCAGCTCGCCGCCGGCGGTCCGCTGCAGCCTCCGCTCGCCACCTGTCCCGCGGGCCAGCCCGCCCACCTCCGCAACACCTGTCCTGAAGGCCAGCCGAGCTCCCCGCTCGCCGACCCGCCGCCGCGCCCGCCGGGCGCGCGCGGCTGGGCCATCGTCCTCGCGCTCTCGGCCGGCTGCCAGGGCAGCACCTGCGACTGCACCGACCCCGACCGGCCCGGCTGGGGCGCGCGCGCCCTGTTCAAAAATGACCGTACGGACATGCCCCCATGGACAGGTCCCGAAGACCAGCCTGCCTCGGCCGCGCTGACCGGCGAGCGCCCGCGTCCGCCGGCCCGGCCGCTCGACGCCTACACCATGATCGACCCGACCGAGCTCCGCCAACGGCTGTGGACCGAGCCGCCGCCGCCCTTCTACGTCCCGCCGACCCCCGAGCGCACGGCCGCCTTCGAGGCGCTGATGCGCGGCCTGCTGGCCACGCCGACCCCCGAGCCCGAGGCGCTCGGCGAGCTCGCCTGGGCCGCCGGTTACGAGGTCCACGCCTGGTACGTCTCCGGCCAGCGCCTGCTCGCCGCCGTCGAGCCGCGGACCCAGCAGACCGGCGGCGGCGCCTACCTCGTGCGCGTCGACGACGGCCCGGCCGCCGCCGCGCGCCCCGTCATCCTCCAGGCCCCGCACGCCTTCCACGACCTCGGCACCGAGCGGATCGCCCTCGCCCTGGCCCTGCGCGGCGACGGCTGGCCGCGCGCGCTGTTCGTCAACACCGTCCACCGCTACCTCGACACCGACGGCCAGCGCCGCGAACGCGACGGCGCCCCCGCCGACCCCTGCCACAACCCGCAGCATTTATTCTCGGTCGCCACCGCCGCCGCGCTCGACGCCCTGCCGCGCGTCGAGGTCGTGCAGATCCACGGCTTCAGCGAGGACGACGAACCACTCGGCCCCGCCGCAGTCGTCAGCGCCGGCGACCGCGTCGCCGCCACCACCCGCACCCGCGAGGTCGCCCAGCGCCTGCGCGGCGGCCTCGGCGTCGAGGTCGCCCTGTTCCCCGACGACCGCACCCGCCTCGGCGCCACCGCCAACGCCCAGGGCCGGCTGGTCCGCTCCCGCGGCGGCGCGGCCCGCTTCGTCCACATCGAGCTGTCGCACGAGCTGCGGCGGCGGATCCAGCGCGACGCGCGGGCCCTGGCCAGCCTGGCCGAGGCGCTCCGCCCCGACCCCCGCGACCCCGATGAAACGCTCGGCCTCGGCCCGCCCTCGCGCCCGCTCTGACCTGTCCTTCGCGACATTTCCCTCGGGACATGTCGCGCGTCGCTCTCGGCCCCTCCCCCGCAGGAGCACCCCGTGTCCACCGCCCTCCGCATCGCCTCGTGGCTGCTCGCCGCCGCCGCGCTGATCCCCCACGACGCCAGCGCCCGCCCCGGCCGCGCCGCCGCGCCGCTGGCCGACCCGGCCGTGCGCGCCGCCGTCGAGTGGCGCCCGGTCGAGGTCGTGCCGGTGGCGCTGACCGGCCCCGCGCCGTGGACCGCGACCGCGCCCGCCGAGGCCCCCACGGCCACCAGCGCGGTCGTCGGCCCCGACGCCGGCGCGATCGTCCGCCTCGGCTCCCTCGCGGTCCTGCAGATCCGCGCCGAGCCGGTCCGCGGCGGGGGTCGGCCCGCGCCGCTGCAGTTCTGGCGCCGCTCCGGCGAGCCCGAGGCCGGCCGCGCCGCCGTGCTCGAGCCGGCGATCGAGGTGGCCCCGGGGACATGGCTTTTGGAACATCCGCCCGGCGGGCCCGGCGAATGGCTGGTCCACGCCGCCGAGCCGACGCGGATCACCGCCCTCGCCCCCACGCCGCGCACCGGCGAGCTGATCTGGGAGCACGTGCTCGGGGCGACCCTCGAGTGGATCGATCACGGCGGACCGCCGCCGCCGCTGCCCGACCTGCCGACCTTCGCCGACCTGCGCCGCGAGCTGCTGGCCGACGCGGCCATCGCCGCGGCCCTGTTAAAAAGTGACCCGAAGGACATGTCCCTTCAGGCAGCCGTCCGGGCCTGGCGCGGCGCCGCCGCGGTCCAGCGGATCACCGCCATGCGCCCGCCCGGCCGCCCGACCTTCGCGCTCGAGACGAGCCCGCGCCCGCTGGCCGACGCCGCCCCCTTCGACCTCGACGGCCGCCCGTTCCAGCGCACCGCCGGCCATCGCAGCTGGGACCTCGAGCTGACCGGCCCGGGGGTGGCGTGGATCTCCGCCAGGCTCCTGGGACAGGACCCGAAGGCCAGCCTCTCGGTGCACGCCGGCGGCCGCCTGTTGGTCCGCGAGCGCCTCGCCCCCGAGACCCCGTGCCTGCCCGAGGCCGCCGAGTGCCGGATCGGCGGCCCCGAGCGCGAGCTCGCCGTGCCGCTCGCGCCCGGGCTTCACACCTACCGCCTGCAGCTCGACGGCGACGCCGCGCTGCTGCGGGTCCGGACCGGCCGCACTCTCGAGCGGCTGGCCGGCGCGCTGCGCCGCGAGAGCACCCTCGACCTGCTGCGCCTCGGCCGACGCGCCCTGGCCCGCTCGCGCTCGCCCCGGGCCGCGCTGGTCGACGCCCTGCTGGCCCAGGTCGAGGGCCGCCCGCTGCCGACCCTCGCCAAACGCCCGAGCCCGCCGCCGCTGGCCCTGGCCCACGATTGGTTGCAGGCGCAACAGGACGACCTGCCGCCGGCCCGCCGCCGCCAGCTGGCCTGGTCGCTGGCCCGCGCCGCCGACATGGTCAAAGACCGCGACCTCGCCGCTCGCGGTCGCGCCGCCGGCATCGAGCTGCTGGCCGGCACCGACGACGCCGGCCTGGCCCGCCGCCTGCTCGGCCCACGCCCGAGCGAGGCCCCGGCCCGCGCGCTGGCGGCCGCCTCGCGCCTGCTCGACGGCCCGCCGCTGCCGCTGGCCAGCCCGATGCTGGCGCTGTTCGAGCGGGCCCGCCGGCTCGACCCGTACGACGCCGAGCTGCGCGCGGCCTACCGCGACCACTGGCAGGCGACGCGCTGGTCGGCGCTGCAGCCGAGCGACGAGGGCCCGCGGCCGCTGCTGTGGATCGAGCACCTGCCCGCCGACCCGGCCCGGGCCCCGACCAGCGCGTCGCTGTGGACCTGGCCGAACGCACATGTGCAAACGGTCATGGCCCCGCCGCTGCCGGAGGCGCCGCGGCGACCGGCGCTGCTGCGGCTGTACGCCCGCGCCTCCGCCGGCCTGACGGTGACGGTCGACGACGCGCGCTGGCGGACCTTGCCGCTGGCGCCGCTCGAGCTGCTCGAGCTGGCGCTGCCGCCCGGCCCGCACGCGCTCACGGTCGCCGGCCCGAGCGGCAGCGAGGTGTGGTCGTCGCTGCCGCCCACGCCCCCGCGCGCCCCCGACGCCCGCCTGCTCCGCCTGTGGCGCGCCGACGCCGAGCACCCGGCCCGCTTCGTCCTGCCCGGCGAGCCGGCCCACGCCCGCGTCGACATCCGCGCCCTCGATGCCGTCACCCCCACCCGCGTCGACCTGATCCTCAAGACCGACACCGGCCTGCGCCGCCGCTTCAGCGTCGAGCTGCGCCCGGTCGAAGGCACGGCGATCCCGCTCGACGGCAGCCCCCGCGTCGGCCCCCCGACCAGCGTGCTGGTCCCCCTCGACCTGCGCGCCCGCGCCCTCGAGGTCCAGCTCGCCGGCCCGGGCCCCGCGGTCGCCGTGTCCGCCGCCGTGCGCGCCCCCGGCATGGGCGAACCATTGCCCGGAGCTGTCCCCCAGGACAGCAGCGAGACCACGATCCTCGCCGGCACAAAAGGACATGCCCCCGAGGACATGTCCTCAAAGACTCTCACCGGTTCACTCGCCGCCGGCACCCCGGGCGAGCCCGGCCCGCCCGCGCCCACCGCTCCCGACTCACCTGTCCCCGGGGACAGCCCGATCGAGACCCCGGCCGCCGCGCTCGAGCGGGCCAGCCGCGGCCTGCTGGTCCGCCCGAACGACCCGGACCTGCTGCTCGTCCGCGCCGGCGCCTTGCTCGACCTCGACCAGCGGACCTACGCCCTGTCCGACTGGACCCGCGTCGCCGCCCACCCGCTGCCGCCGGTCCTGCGCCCGCGCGCGCTCGCCCTCGGGCGCCGGATCGAGGCGCTCGGCGCCCCCAGCCACATCGACGTCACCACCGACGTGCCGGTCCTCGTCGCCCCCGCGCTCGCGGCCGCCGGCCTCGACGACCTCGCCCTCGCCCGCCTGGCCCCCGCGGCCGCCCGCGCCCGCGAGGCCGGCCCCGCCGCCGGCCTCGCCGCCCTCGACGCCCTCGCGCCCGCGAGCGCCCCCGCCGCGTCCGACATGTCCCAAAAGACACCCGGACGCTCCTCGCCCGCCACGAAGGACATGTCCCAGGGGACATCCCGAGAGCCCGCCGCGTCCTCCCGCCGCCCCGCCGCGCCTGCGAGCGCCGCCGCCGCCTCCTCGCCCGGGGGCCTCGCTCCGGCTGCCGAAAAGGACATGTCCCGAGGGACATCCTCGACCTCCCTCGCTCCGGGCGACCTGTCCTCGCGGCCATCCTCGCTGCTCGCCGCGCCTACGGCCGCCGCGTCCTCGACCCCTGGCGACCTGTCCTCTCGGACATCCTCGCACGACCTGTCCCCCGGGACAGCCAAAGCCCTCCCATTGAAACCACCCGCCCGCCCGCAGGCCGACCCGGCCGAGCTCGCGCTGCGGGCCGCCCTGCTCGACGCCGCCGCGCGCCCCGACGAGGCCTTCCGCGCCTGGCACCGGGTCTACGCCGCCACCGATCGCTGGCAGGTCGGCCTCGCCGGCGTGCGCAGCGCCCTCGCGGCGCTCGACGAGCCTGCCACCAGCCCCGTCGGCGCCGGCCTCGCCTACGGCCTGGCCCTGCGCGTCCGCCCCGCGATCCGCACCCCCGCCCTCGACCGCCTCGCCAACATCGCCGGCGAGCGCAGTCGCTGGTCGCACCTGATCCTCAGCGAGGAACGCGGCAGCCGTGAGCACGTCGACCTGCCCAAGAAGCCCGCGCCCGCCACCGGCACCGCCGACACCCGCGCCACCTTGCTCGCCGCCCCGTTCCCGGCCAAGGGCGCCCTCATGCTGCGCCCCGGCGTGCCCGTGCTGATCGACCTCGCCCGCGGTCACGACGCGCTCGGCTTCGAGCTGTGGTGCCGCGAGGTCCGCCCCGAGCTCGGCGGCGTCGCCCCCAGCGTGCGCTTCTGGATGGGCGAGGAATTGCTGCACACCCAGGCCGTCGCCGCCGGCACCCTCACCCTCGCCGAGTTCGCGGTCCCGGCCCGCGACGCCGTCACCCTCGAGCTCGACGACGCCAGCCACGCCTACCTGTGCCTGGCCCGCCTGCGCCGCCCCGAGGCCCGCCAGACCGCCCGCACCGACCGCTGGCACGTCGCCCGCGCCCGCCGCCCCGTCGAGTTCATCGTCCTGGGCCCCACCACCGTCCAGATCGAGGTCCACGGCCACGCCGTCTCCGACGTCAGCGTCGCCCTCGCCCGCGGCAGCGAGCCGTTCGGCCCAGCCCGCCCGCTCGGAAGTCTCTCGGGACATGTCCCTTCGGGCCTGGCCCAAAATTCCAAAGACCTCACCCTGCACCCGCCGATCCAGGTCCTCACCCTCGCCGACTCCGGCCCGCTGCGCATGCGCCTGGCCCCCGGCGTCGGCTCGGCGATGGTGCGCGTGCACCAGCGGCTCGACGCCGAGGCCGAGCCGCCGCCGCCGCGACCGCCGCGGCGGCGCCCGGCTCGCCTGGCCGAAGAGACAGCTCCACCCGCCCCCGCGCCGCACCCCACCCCCGCCGTGCCGCCGGACCAGCGCCACGTCCAGAAATTCGGCACCCCCTACGTCGACCTCCACCTCGGCACCGACGACCTCGAGGACAGCGACGACCTGCGCCCGCGCGCCTCCGGCATCATCCGCCTCGGCTGGGCCCGCGAGCTGCTGGCGCGTCGCCTGTGGATCGAGGTCAACCCCGAGCTGCGCCCGCGCGAGGGCACCGCTCTGGTCGCTGGCGGTCGCCTCGGCTTCCAGGCCCTGTTCCCCCGCGCCGGCCTGCGCGCGTGGGTCAGCGCCGCCGGCCTGGTCCAGACCGAGCACGCGCTGCAGCCGTGGAGCCTGCGCGCCGAGGGTCGCCTCGATCGCCCGACCTGGCTGGCCCCGCGCCTGCAGCTGTTGCCCGGCCTCGACCTCGCCTACCGCTACCAGTCGCTCGCCGAGGGCCACGGCTTCGCGCGCGGCGAGCTGCACCCGCGCGTCTACCAGTGGTACGTCGAGGATCATCCGCTGGTGTTCCGGCCGACCCTCGACCTGCGGGTCGTCGCCTGGCAGGACGCGCGCGTGGTCGTCGGCGCCGACATGATGCCGAACAGCGACTTCCGCAGCGTCGACCAGGTCAGCATGCACGCCGGCATCGCCGGCGCCCTCGCCCTCTACGGCCGCGTCGTCCCCGAGTTCGCGCTCGACTACGAGGCCTCCCTGCGGCTCGCCGATCCCGACCGCCAGAAGACCTACCTGCGCAGCCGGATCCTCGCCGGCCTCGGCGTCGGCATCTGGCTCACCGACGGCGTCCGCCTCGCCTTCGGCGTCCGCAACAACCTCTACCTCTCCTCGCTGTACCCGGCGCGCAACGGCCTCGACCTGTGGCTGCGCCTCGACCTGCCCCTCGGTCGTGGCTTGCGCGACTTCGGCCCGCTCGAGATGCCCTTCCGCGCCGCCCGCGAGCACCGCCTGTGGCGCCAGGAGCCGACACCATGACCGCCATCATCGACGCGATCACCGAGGCCATCCTCCGCCCCCTCGACCCCCTGACCGCGCGTCTGCGGGCCCGGGCCGCCGCCGCCCTGGCCGCGCGCCTGGCCGCCAGCGCCGACGTCCCGCCGGCCCTGCGGCCCGACCTGTTCGAGCTCGCCGGCCTGCGCCGCGCCCCCGAGCGGCGCGCCCTCGTCACCGAACATGCCCTCAAGGACATTGTCGCAAGGACATGTCTCTGCATTCATGTGCTGCGCCGCGAGCACGCCCTGCTGCAGTCGCGCGAGGCCGAGCTGGTGGCCGCCGCGCTGGCTGCCAAGGACCCGAGCACCCAGCAGGCGGTCCTGGCCGCGGCGATCCGCCGCCACGCCCGCGGCTTCCGCCAGCGCCAGGCCGACCTGCGCGCGCTCGGCCGCTGGCTCGACCACGACGCCCTGCGCGAGCGCCTGGCCGCCGAGCAGGCCCTGCTCGAGGAGCAGGTCGAGCTGGCCGTGCGCCTGGTCGGCGCCGCCCCGGCCGAGGTCGCCTACGACGAGCGCGCCGAGGTGTTCCCCTGTCTGATCAGCCAGCTCACCTGGCTGCCGCGCTTCACCCTGCGCCTGGCCTGTCTCGAAGCCCTCTCGGCCCTGCTCGACCGCCTCGCCGAGGCTGGCCAGGCCCACGAGCTCGACCTCGACCTCGACCTCCGCCTCGCCACCGCCGCCCGCGGCCGCGCCGGCGACTCCGCCGAGCACCCGTGGGTCCAGGCCGCCGCCCTGGCCCTGCTCGACCGCGTCTCGCTCGACGCCCCCGAGGGCTCGCGCTTCGCCATCCCGCAGCTGCACCTGCGCGCCGGGGCCCGCCGCGAGCACCGCGGCTACGCCCCCACCGCCGAGGCGCTCGAGCTGGCCGAGGCGCGCCTCATCAGCCCTCGTGGCGGCCCCCGCGATTTCCTCGTGCGCGCCCTCGTCGTCGAATTTTTGGCCCGTCGCGCCACCCGCGGCCGCGACCCGATCCGCTGCGTCGACATCCTCTTCAACGCCGTCGACGACGCCAGCGAGCACGTCCGGATCTGCCTGTGCGCCGCCGCCGTCGCGGTCCGCCCGGTCGACCCGCGCGGCGTCGCCTTGCTGACGATCCTCGCTGGCGACGGCAGCGCCCGCGTGCGCGCCGCGGCCGTGCGCGGCCTGTTGCGCGGCCCCATCGACGCCCCGTTGCTCGCCCCCCTGCTCGCCGACGAGGCCTCGCCGTTGGTCCTGCGGCTCGCCTGCGCCGAGATCGTCAAGATGTCCGCCGGCACCTGGCACGCCGACCCCGGCAACTTCCTCCGGCTCAGCGCCGCGCTGGTGACGATCGCCACCCGCGACGATCACCCCCCGGTCGTGCACGAGGCCGCCGCCGCCGCCCTGCAGGCGATCGACAGCGCCCTCGACCCGGCGCGCCGCGCCTGGACCGACGTGTTCGCCGAGGCCCTCTCGCGCACCCCGCCCGGCCACGCCGTGCGCGTGTCGCTGCGGCGGCCCGACCTGCCGCCCCCCGGCGACGCCGCCTGGCTCGGGCGGATCCTCGCCGCCCTCACCCGCGAGGACTGGGGCATCGACGCCCATGTCCGCAAGGACAGCATCCTCCTGTGCCGCGGCGACCGCTGGGGCGCCCGCCTGTGGCGCGCCTGGCACGAGCTGCGCCACCCCGGCCCCAACAAGCGCCAGGGCTTCTCGCACGTGCGCGGGCGGATCCTCCGCGGCGACCTGCGGGCCCACTCCGGCCGCCTCCACGAGGTCGTCGCCACCGAGGTCCCCGGCGAGCGCGTCCACAGCGAGCGCGAGGGCGGCTGGGGCCGTCACCTCCCGCTCGTCGACGACCTCCTCGGCCTGCCCGTGCTGCGTCCCCGCGTCGTGCGCGTCGTCAGCAGCCAGGGCACCACCGAGCTGCGCTGGCGCCGGCCGCTGCTGCAGCGGATCGCCGCCCACCTGCGCCTCACCGTCCGCTACGCCCAGCTCGCCGAGCTGCGCCGCCAGGCCCTCGACGCCCTCGAGCCGGCCGCCCGCGCCGCCTACGCCCGCGTCCTGCGCGAGCAGTACGGCGTCGAGCTCTACTTCGTGCCGCACCCGGCCCCCTGCGCCTCGCTGGCCCGCACGGCCCCCGCGCAGCTGCTGCAGCTGTTCGGCGCCGGCGAGCCGCGCGGCGAGCCCGTCTACACCAGCGTCGACATCCCCGTGACCCAGTCGGTGAGCCTCGCCGCCGAGGTCGCGCGCGCCGTCTCGTCCCCGCAGCCGGCCGCCGCCTCGGCGATGACCGGCCTCGGCGCCCTGCTGGTGTTCGCCCCGCCCGAGCTGCCCGACCTCGCGCAACCTGTCCTCGGGGACATCTTCACCCTCAGCGGCAGCAGCCAGACCGCGCTCGCCTACTTCCTCGCCGCCCTCGCGGCCATGCTGTTCATCGGCACCTACCTGCGCACCCGCTCGATCGCCCGCGACCGCGCCGCCATCCCGCTCGTCATCGGCGGCTGGGGCACCCGCGGCAAGTCGGGCACCGAGCGGCTCAAGGCCGGCCTGTTCCACGGCCTCGGCTACCGCGTGTTCGCCAAGACCACCGGCTGCGAGGCCATGTTCATCCACGCCCAGCCGCGCGGCCAGGCGATGGAGATCTATACGTTCCGCCCGTACGGCAAGGCGACGATCTGGGAGCAGCGCACGCTGCTCAACCTGGCCGCGAAGACCGGCAGCGACGTGTTCCTGTGGGAGTGCATGGCGCTCAACCCGGCCTATGTGGAGATCTTGCAGCACCACTGGATGCGCGACGACGCGGCGACGATCACCAACTGTTACCCCGACCACGAGGACATCCAGGGCCCGGCCGGGATGGACGTGGCCGAGGTGATCGCCCGCTTCGTGCCGACCACCGCGCGCACCGTCACCAGCGAGATCAACTTCCTGCCGGTGCTGCGCCAGGCCGCCGGCCAGCGCGGCAGCGACCTCGACGCCGTCGACGAGTTCGCCGGCGACCTGCTGCCGGCCGACCTGCTGGCGCTCATCCCCTACGACGAGCACCCGCGCAACGTCGCCCTGGTGGCCCGCCTCGCCGAGCACCTCGGCCTCGACCGCACCCTGGCGATCGCCACCATGGCCGAGCACGTGGTCCCCGACCTCGGCGTGCTCAAGCGCTACGGCCCCGCCCGCGTGGCCGGCCGCACGCTCGAGTTCATCAACGGCTGCTCGGCCAACGAGCGCGCCGGCTTCCTCTCCAACTGGCGCCGCACCGGCTGCGACCGCCTCGACCTCGACAAGGAGCCCGACCGCTACGTCGTCACCGTCGTCAACAACCGCGAGGACCGGGTCGCCCGCTCGCAGGTGTTCGCCCGCCTGCTCGTCGAAGACGTCGCCGCCGACCGCCACGTGCTCATCGGCACCAACACCCAGGGCCTGGTCGGCTACCTGCGCGAGGCCCTCGACGGCTTCCTCGCCGCCCAGGAGGTCGTGACCGGCGACGACCTGTCCGATGGGCCAGCCGGCCTCGCGCGCGCCCACCAGCGCCTGACCCGCCTGCTCGCCCGCGTGCGCCCGGTCGCCGCCGAGGCCCTGCCCGGCCAGCTCGTGATCTACGGCCACGGCGCCGGCCGCTCGCTCGCCGGCGTGCGCGACGAGATCGCCCGCCGCTGCGCGCCCTACCTCGGCGACGACCCGCGCGCCAGCATCAACCTCGATGAGGTCCTGACCGTCGTGCGCAACGAGCTGAACCCGTGGCTGGTCGGCCTTGTCGAGTCCGCGGACGTGCTCGAGGACAGCGACCCGCCCGAGTGCGTGCGCCTCGCCAGCCCGCAGGAGGTCGCCGATCACTTCCTGCGCCAGCTCGCGCGCACGGCCGTGTGCGTGCGCCTGCGGGCCCGCGTCGAGGCCGCCTTCGAGGCCGGCGCCGCCGGCATGCCGCTCGGCCTGGTCCACGCCGCCGTGCGCGACGCCTATCGCCATTTGTTCATGGACCTCGTCGAGGTCGTCGTCGACCCGCTTACCACCGGCGACCAGGTCATCCTCCGCTGCGCCCTCACCGTCCCGCCCGGCGTGCGCGCCATCCTCATGGGCACCCAGAACATCAAGGGCACCGGCCTCGATTTCGTCTACCGCTGGACCGCCCTCGACCTCGCCCAGCAGAACCTGCTCGCCCTCGCCAGCCACGAGCCCGAGGTCCGCCGCCAGGCCCTGCAGCGCCTCGCCCAGCCCCCCGACCCCGGCCTCGTCGACGCCGGCCTCGTCGCAGCCCAGCTCGAGCAGCGCATCCCCTACGACGGCGAAGCCGAGCTGCAGAGCTTCGCCGCCGCCCGCGCCCGCGCCCTCCATCAGACCCGCCTCGCCGACCTCTCCGCCGGCCCCGCCCGCGGCGGTCGCCACGACAAATTCCTCGGCTGGCTCGAGAGCTGCGTCGAATTCATCGACGGCGCCCGCCGCTACTACATCGCCCGCCAGGTCATGCGCGACCTCGTCACCCTCCGCATCAGCCACGCCCGCGCCGCCGCCGTCATGCGCGAGCTCGACAGCCGCGCCAAAGGCGGCTGGCTCATCCGCGGCCTCCGCCACCGCAACGGCTCGCCGTGACCCGTTGGGGCCGCGAGGTCGACCTGTTACCCTCGCCGCACCCGTGCCGACGCCCCTCCGCCTCACCCACGCGAGCCTGCACCGCTTCAAGGCGGCCTATGCGCTGGAAGGCGTCCCCCTGCGCCCGTTCAACGTGATCATCGGCCGCAACGGCGCCGGCAAGAGCACCCTGCTCGAGGGGCTGCAATGGATCGACGCCGCGATTCGCGGCACGGTCAACACCGCCTGCGACCGCTACAACGGCATCGCCGATCTCGTCAATCACCGCTACGCAAAGGGCGCTCGCGGCTTCGAGCTCCACACCCGACTGGAGTCCGCCGAGGGAGCGTTCGCCGACCATCATTGCAATGTCGTCGAAGTATTCGAAGACATCGCGACTGTCGGCTCCGAGCGGCTGCAGATCGGCCGACCCGGGAGCTCGCCGAGCGAAGTCCTATGGACCGAGAGGCACGAGCAGGACGTCCGCTTCTCCCCGCAGGGCAAGTTCGACCTCAGCGATCGTCTGGCGCTGTCGCGGATCGACGAGTTGATGGTCGATCCCCAGTTGCCCCTCCATGGCTCGGACATCGCCGAGTTCTGGAAGAACGCGGTCTTCTTGCGCCTCGAGCCGACCGACCTCGCGCAGGGCGGCATCCTCCGCCGACCCTCGCTCGCGCCGCTGCTCGACGAGCGCGGCGCGATGTTGCCGGCCCTCATCGACGAACTGGGCGAAGAAGGCCGCGAGGAGCTCGCCGACATGCTGCGGTCGGTGCTCCCCGACTTTCACGGCGTCGAGGTCTTTCGCGGCGGCGACAGCCGCAGCGGCAACTACGCGCTCCACGAGGACATCGTCTACCGCGGGCCCGCCGGCAAGAAGAGTTTTCGGATCCCCTCGTGGATGCTCTCCGAGGGCACCCGGCGCATGACCGCGATCTTCGCCCTGCTCGCCCATCGCCCTGGCCCCAGCCTCCTTTGCATCGAGGAGGTCGAGAACGGCCTCGACCCGATCTCCGTGCGCAAGGTCCTCGGCTACCTCAAGGAGGCCAGCCTGCGCGGCGTGCAGGTCCTCGTCACCACCCATTCGCCGTGGCTGCTCGACGACGTCGAAGTGGACGACGTCCTGGTCGTGCGCCGAGCCCTCGGCGACACCACGTACACCCGCCTCGCCGACGATCCTGCCAGTCAGCAAAGCGACCCGCGCGTCCGTCCTGGCGGGCGCTACCTCGACCTGCTCGAGTCCTGAACGCTCATGCGCATCGCGCTCTTCGTCGAGGGCAGCGCCCCGCTCGGCAGCAAGGACCACTGCGCCCGCCTGTGGAACGGCACGCTCCTGCCCGCGCTCGGCTGCGCCCCCGTCCAATTCATCGTCCCGATCGGCAAGGACGCCATCTCGCGGCTCCGTGGCCTCCGCACCAGCAGCTCCGCCCCCGGCCTCGACGCGAAGATCCAGGCACTCCTTCGCAATGAGAAGCTCGACCCCGACGTCGACGCCCTCGTGATCGCCTGGGACCTCGAGCCGATCGATCGAGGTCAGCGCCGCTGCGCCTGGGACGAGAAGATCGACCTCTATCGCAAGCTCTCGGAGTCGCCCTTGTTGAAGGGCACCGGTTGGGCCAGGGACGCCGCCCGGCGGGCCGCCGCGCTCGAGCGATTCCGTGGCCTGCCTCCCAGCGGCGCGAACCACAGCCGCGTCACCCCCGGCTCGGTCCTCGCATTGTGCATGCAGCCGATGTTCGAGGCGCTGCTCGCCCGCGACGGCCGGGCCCTGCGCCGCGCTCTCGGCCTCACGACCGATCCGGAGGGCTGGCCGAGCGGGTGGGGTCGGTCGGACCTCCGCGATCCGAGCGCCGAGCTGCTCGAACCAGCGATCGCCGCCCTGCGACGCATTCGCCCGCGCCCGCCGGTCCGCCGACAGATCCGCGAGACCTGGGCCAACGCCAAGGACGAATGGGGTGAGTACATCCTGCGGCAGCTGTTCGCCGATCCCGAGCAGGCCGCACAGCTCCTGGCGCACCCGATCGCCCGCCGGCTCTCGCACGTGCTGCCGCGCGCCTCGTGACAGCGGGCGAGGGACCGCCGAGGAGCTCGAGGCGCACGCACGCTCACGCCACCGCGTCCCTTGGTAGGCACGCTGCCGCGTCCGCTCGGGTTCGGTGACATTCGCGAAGCATCGGCCTCGTCGATGCCTCCACATCCGCGTCGCTCGCATCATCCTCCTCTCCTCGCTGAAGATGCTCCCCGCGCCCGCGGTCCGGCGGCACCCGGCTCCATTGCCCGCACTCTCCCTCAGCACATTCCGCGCTCGCGGACTCGCATCCATCCCCGGCGAAGCGACCTCTTGCGGCGCGAACTGCCAGGATTTCCCATTCGATGCGGATCAGTCCGCTCGCCGCCCTCCCTATTTTGACGGTCCGGGGAGAGTCTGCGCCCGCAGAATGCCCCCCCGGTGCCGCTTCTACGCACGTCCGGATCCGCATCAGAACAACGTTCAAGCGCCAAATCCTTGAGCTCCGGCTCCTGCGGACTGTGCGCACCACCCCAGATTCCCGCATTTCGCGCACCCTCCCGGACAGCTGTCCAGGAGAAAAGCGGGCGCAACCGGGCTCGGGTCTCGGCCCCCCAGATTGGCTCCTGAGCCCGCCAAACGCCGTTATCGGAGCGTTCTCCGGACCCTCGCGTCATTTCCGGGCCTGTTCGCGCTTCGTCACCTTACGATTTTTCATTGCTCGTCGTGCCCCTCTGGATCAGCCAAGGTGCATGCAGCCCCGCAACAAGACCCTCTACATGCTCTCCTTCGTGTTCGCCGCGGCCTGCTCGCGCACCTCTCCGGACACCAGTACGCCGGAGCCGGTCGTGGAACCTTCCCCGGCCGCGACTGCGCCGTCGGAGCGGAACACGGCCGATGACGAGATCTTCGGCGTCCTCGACACCATCAATGGTGAGGCGGTTGCCCACGGCGAATACATGAAGAAGTGGGCCAAGACCCAGAAGGTCAAGGAGTTCGCCGCCATGATGATCAACGACCACGAATTCGTGCGTGAGCGCGAAAAGAAGGTCCGCGACGCCCTCGACCTGCGCGCCACGACCAGCCGGCTCGCCAGCGACATCGAGCAGGATTCGAAGCAGAAGCTCGACACCATGGGCAAGATCGACAAGGGCGACTCGCTCGACAAGGCCTACATCGACATTCAGGTCGACGTGCACGCCACCTGGCTGTCCGCGCTCGACAACAAGCTCATCCCCTTCGCGCAGACCGACGAGCTGCGGGACGAGCTCGAGGAAGTGCGCAAGATCGTCGAGAGTCACTACAACCTCGCGGTCGACATGCGCAACAGCCTCAAGACCGGCAAGTGACGCCTGGCACCCCTGGCTTCTCGCTTGAACTACCGCCTCGCTTGAATTGACATCGCCACCGTCACGATCGCCTGGGCCCGCCGTTCGGCGCCCGGAGCCGGGCAGGATCCGCCACCTCGCCCCCGATACCGACCCATTAATGCTACCTCGAGCGACCCTTCGAGCCGCGGACGGACACTTCTTACGGTCCACGGCCCTCCCTGCGGATCCTGCCCGGCACTGAGAGGAGACCACCATGCTGCGCGACCTCGCCACCGAGAACACCAGGGTTCCGGCCCAGGACTCCGCCCATCGCCCGCTCACCGCGTATTTCCGCGACCTCGCCGAAGTCAACGTCATGACGAAGGACGAGGAGACCACCGCGGCCCTCAAGATCGCCGACCTGCGCAAGGGACTCTGGGTGGCGATCCTCAACTATCCCCCGTTCGTCGGCCCGATCTGCGCCCTCGTGCGCCAGCGCCTCGACGACGACACCTGCCCGGTCGACGCCCTCGACGCGCTCGAGACGACCTCGCGGACGCTGCGCGACCGCGACCTGCGCTGCCACCATGACGCCTTCCACGCCGCGCGCAACGACCTCGCCGTCGCCATGCTCGCGGCCGACGTCGACAACGAGCTCGCCGACGCGATCCTCGCCGACCTCGACAGCCTCGAGGGCGACCGCAAGGCCGCCGTCGCGCTCGCTGTCAACCCGCCCCGCCGCGGCAGCCTCCCCTTCGCCCGCTTCGCCGCCGACGTCCGCAAGCAGCACGCCGCGCTGATGGCCGCCAAGAACGCCTTCGTGCGCGCCAACCTGCGCCTCGTCGTCGCCCTCGCGCGTCGCTTCCACCGCGGCACCGTCCCTCTGCAGGACCTCATCCAGGAGGGCAACCTCGGCCTGATCAAGGCCGTCGACCGCTTCGACCCCGCCCGCGGCTGCCGCTTCTCGACCTACGGCTCGTGGTGGATCCGCCACGCCATCAGCCGCTCGATCGCCGACAAGGCCCGCAGCGTCCGCCTGCCGGTCCACATGGTCGACGCGTGCAACAAGGTCACCAGGGCCCGCCGCGAGTTCGAGGCCCGCGAGGGCCGCGAGCCCACCGACAAGGAGCTGTCGGTCGTCAGCGGCGTCAGCGTCGAGCGGATCGCCCGCATGGGTTGGTCGCTCATCGAGACCCCGCTGAGCCTCGCCCTGCCCGCCTCGCGCGACGGGGAGGCCAGCCTCGTCGACACCGTCGCCGACCCCGACCACGTCGCCCCGTCGGAGGTGCTCGACCGCGACCTCATGCACTCCCAGCTGCAGGAGGTGTTCGCCCAGCTCTCCCCGCTCGAGGCCGACATCCTGCGCAAGCGCGTCGGCCTCGACGGCGAGGACGAGATGACGCTCAAGGAGATCGGCGCCGGTTACTCGCTGTCGCGCGAGCGGATCCGTCAGCTCCAGGAGGGCGCGCTGGCCAAGCTGCGCGCCGAGTTCTCGCGCCGACAACTGATGTGACAAGGGCCGTCGGCGGCGCGGCGCGGACCCCAGGTCTTCCCGCTCGCCCGCTTCGCGAGGTCGATCTTCGCACCCAAACGGGCCGAGCTCCGCTGCTCGCCCGCGGAAACGATCTCCCGCTCGCGTCGCCGACCGGTCTGCCCCTCTCCCCCAAACCTCAGCGCGCTCCGACCCGGCCCCGCAGCCATGGCCCGGTCGGAGCGCGTCTCTCTTTCTCCCTCTTCTGAGATGAAGAGGAGCTGTCCCCCAGGACAGCTCTCCCTCTCCCCCACCTCACGCGCTCCGGTCGGCCCCCACACCCACGGCCGGCCGGAGCGCGCCTCCGTTCAAGCTCTGTCCCCCGATTCGCCCCGCACCCACGCCGGAGCGCGCCTCCGTTCAAAGCTCTGTCATCGACCTGTCTCTCGGGACATGCCATGCTCCAGCGCGCCGCTGGAGCACGGCAGCCAGCGGCTGCCGCGCACGCTCGCTTTCGCGGCTCCCGCTCCGGAATCACCTGTCCCTCGAGACATCCGGTGATTCCCGCGTGGCGAATCGCCACAGTCGCGATTCGCCACACATTCATACCTCCCCGGAATTCGCGCTGGGAGCTCCACGCAGGCGCCCCGCGGCCGCTTCGGCTACTTTCCGCCGCATGTCCCTCCCTCGTGCATCGCTCGCGTCGCTCGCCATCCTGCTCGTCCTCGTCTCACCCGCGTGCGGCGGCGACGGCGGCGACGCCACCGACAGCACCACCGACGACACCACCGCGGGCACCGACGACACCACCGCGAGCACCGACGACACCACCGCGGGAACCGGGCAGCCGACCACCGGCGAAGGCGACCCGAGCGGCGCGGCGATCGACGCCCCGGCCGAGACCTGGACGTGGGTCCCGTTCCCCGACGCCTATTGTGCCAATGGTGAAACCACCGGCATCGCCGTCAACCTCACCGGCCGCAGCGACCGCGTCGTCCTCTACCTCGAGGGCGGCGGCGCCTGCTGGGACGAGGCCACCTGCTACACCATGAACGCCAGCGCCCACGTCGCCGACGGCTACGGCGAGGCCGAGTTCGCCGCCGAGTTCGACCCGCAGCTGCCCAAGGTCGCCACCGCGCAGATCTTCGACCGCGACGACCCGATGAACCCGTTCCGCGACATGAGCTACGTCTACGTCCCGTACTGCACCGGTGACATGCACGGCGGCGACAACGTCGTCACCTACGGCGAGCGCACCACCATGCACGTCGGCGGCGCCAACCTGCGCGCCTACCTCGAGCGGATCGTCCCGACCTTCGCCGACGCCGGGCGGGCCTACCTCGTCGGCGCCAGCGCCGGCGGCTACGGCTCGACCTTCCACTGGTGGCGCGTGCAGGCGGCCTTCGGCGACGTGCGCGTCGACCTCGTCGACGACTCCGGCCCCCCGCTCGACCCGCCCTACCTGGCCAAGGAGCTGTCCGACACCTGGCGCACCCAGTGGAACCTCGCCGCCTCGATGCCGCCCGACTGCCCCGAATGCCGCGAGACCTTCGGCGCGCTCTACGATTATTACGGGGCCCATCACACCACCCAGCGCTGGGCCTTGCTCTCGTACACCCGCGACTGGATCGTGCCGATCTACTTCGGCTTCGATCTCGACGAGTTCCCGCAAGCGATCGCCGAGATCGTGCAATCCCGCGTCGCCCCCCACGAGCACGCCCGCTATTTCCTGGTCGACGCCGTCGGCCACGTCCTGCTCACGGCCCCGTTCCCGCTGCTCAGCGCCGGCGTCGACCTCCAGGCCTGGCTCGGCCAGATGGTCGCCGACGACCCCGCCTGGGCCAGCGTCGACCCGTGACCGGCGGAGGATCCGGGCCCCCCAATCATGGCACTCGGATCCGCGCCGACGATTCTCGGCGAGTGCGCGACGGCTCGATCCGCCGCGCCTCGATCGAGGTCATCCTTCGCCTCGCCCCGCCGGCGAAGCGGAAGTCACGCCAGGGCGAGTCGCGCCTCCAGGACCACGAATCACCGCAGCTCGCTCCTCTCGTCATTCCTCGCGCGGCGTCGTCGTCCAGCGTGAGCGCATCTCCGAGCGGGTCGCCGGCCCGAGCTTGCCTGGTGCGATCGACCACATCAGCCGCGGCTCGCCGAACGGCAATGGGTCGACCGCCGTGTTCCACGTGCGCCAGCCCTTCCCGTACGTCTCGCGCAGCTCGCCCATCAGCTCTGCGTGGGCCGCCCCCGTCAGCCCTGGCGCCACCAGCACCCCGCTGTCGACCTCCCCCGCGTGCGCGTGCCAGTACTGGCGCTCGATCGCCGGCAGCGTCGCGTACAGCCGCGGCGAGATCACGTACTCCACCCCCGTCAGGTGCGCCCCCGCGTCGGTCCCGTCGAACAGCACGCACTGGCTGAATTCCGCGTTGTGCTGGCCGCAGAAGAACAGCGCCCGGTCCGGCAGGCCCTCCTCGGTCGTCTCGCGCTTGGCCCGCGTGTAGCCGTCGAGGACCAGCAGCTGCTGCTCGATCGCCGTCCGATCTTGCGGCCCCAGCGTCCCGCCCTCGAGCGCGCGGATCGTCGCCGAGCGGGCGGCCTCGTCGCGGCGCGCCGGCCCGTCCCCGGCCGCGCCGCCGCCCTTCACGGCCGACCCGGCCGGCCCGCCGCGGCCGTGGCAGCCCGCCAGCCCGAGCAGCGCGCACAGCGGCAGCCGGGCGCGGGCCGGGAGCGCCCCTCGCATGTCGTGGCCATGGCCCCGGCTGCGCTTGCGCGCCAGCGGCCGGGCCGTCGCCGGCCGCTCGCCGGCACCTCGGGACATGTCCTTCAGGACATCTTGCTGCGATTGCGGTCATCGCCGCGCCCGCCCCGGCCCCGGGCGCGCTGGCACGGGCGCGAACGGGCCGGTCCGGCGCGCTTCGGCTATCCTGCCGGCCATGCCCGACCCTGGCGACGCCCCGGACGACGCCTCGCGCGCGGCCCAGAGCATCGCCGCGCGCGAGGTCCGGCGGATCAAGGCCGCGGCGCACGCCAAGCTGTTCGGGCGCGACGCCGCCGCCCCGCCGGCCCAGCCGCACCGGATCGCCCGCTACGCGGTCCTGCAGTCGCTCGGCGTCGGCGGCATGGGCGAGGTCTACCTCGCCTACGACGACAAGCTCGCGCGCGACGTCGCCATCAAGCTGGTCCGGCTCGACCGCGGCGGCGGGCTCGAGCGGGCCTCCTCGCGGCTCCTCCGCGAGGCCCAGGCCCTGGCCCAGCTGTCGCACCCCAACGTCGTCCAAGTCTACGAGACCGGCAACTTCGAGGGTCGGGTCTTCATCGCCATGGAGTTCGTCCGCGGCGTGCACATGCGGCGATGGCTCGAGACCGCCCCGCGGACCTGGCGGCAGGTGCTCGACGCCTATCTCCAGGCCGGCGAGGGCCTCGCCGCCGCCCACCGCCGCGCCATGGTCCACCGCGACTTCAAGCCCGAGAACGTGCTCGTCGGCGACGACGGCCGGGTCCGCGTCGTCGATTTCGGCCTCGTCCGCAGCGCCCCCGACCCTGACGCCCCCGCCGACGTCCCCGACAACGTCAGCGCCGACGACCTCGAGCGCAGCTCGCGGTTGACCCAGAGCGGCGCGCTCATGGGCACCCCCTCGTACATGTCCCCGGAGCAGTTCCAGGGCCTCAAGGCGACCGAAAAGAGCGACCAGTTCGCCTTCTGCGTCGCCCTCTACCGCGGCCTCTACGGCTGGCACCCGTTCGCCTCCGAGACCCGCGCCGAGCTCAAGCGGCGCGTCATGACCGGCCAGATCGCCGCCCCCCCGCGCGACGCCAAGGTCCCGCCGGGCATCTACACCGTGCTCGTGCGCGGCCTGCACGCCGACCCCGCCCAGCGCTACCCCTCGATGGAGGCGCTGCTGGCGGCCCTGGTCGCCCCGCCGCGGCGGCGCCGGGTCGGCCTGATCCTCGCCGCCGGCCTCGCCGGCCTGTGCGCCGTCATCGTCGCCGCCGCCAGTCCGCGCGTCGACCACGCCTGCGAGTGGGCCGCCGCCGCCGAGCTGCCCGCGCCGGGCACCAGCCTCGCCGGCGCCTTCGACGGCATCGACCTGCCGTTCGCCGCCGCCACCGCCGCGCGCGCCGGCGCCCAGCTCGACCGCTACGCCGCCGACCTCGGGCGGGCCCGCGCCGCCGCCTGCTCGGGCCCGCTCGCCGCCGAGCCGCTGCGCGAGCGCCACCGCGCCTGCCTCGACCGCCGCACCCGCGACCTCGCGGTCGTCACCGGCGCCCTCGCGCGCCTGCGCCCCAGCCAGCTCGGCGACGCCGAGCGCTTGGCCGAGTCGCTGCCCGCCATCGCCCCCTGCTTCGACCCCGGCAACCTCGTCGGCCCCGGCCCCCCCGCCCCCGACCTCGCCGCCGCCCTCGACGAGGCCCGCGTCTCGGCCCTCGCCGGCCGCCCCAGCGACGCCGCCCGCCAGGTCGAGCGCGTCCTCAAGGAGGTCGGCGGCGACCCGCTGCGCGCCGAGGCGGCCGCCCTGCTCGGCCACGTCTCGTGCGCCCGCGGCCTCGCCCAGCAGGGCCGCGACCAGCTCGGGTCCGCGCTCCAGCTCGCCATCACCCACCGCGACGACGACCTCGTCGCCGACGTCCAGCGCTACCTCGCCGAATGCACCGGCGACGAGGTCGTGGCCCGCCTCGCCGGCGCCACCGCCGAGCGCCTGCGCGACCCCAGGCGCCTCACCGAGGTCGCCCTGCTGCGCGCCGAGCTGCTGGCCGCCCAGGGCGACCCGACCAGCGCCCAGATGCTCCTGCGCGACACCCTCGGCCGCGCCGACGACCGCCCCGCCACCGCCGCCCGCGTCGAGATGCTGCGCGGCCGCATGCTCGCGCTCCAGGGCGGCAACCACGAGGCCCGCGCCCACCTCGACCAGGCCCTCGCCCTGCTCGCCGGCCTCCCGCGCCACCCCGCCGTCGCCGACGTGCTCGAGGAGCGCGCCCGCCTCCACCTCCGCCTCGGCGAAAAAGCCGACGCCCGCCTCCGCTTCGGCGAAGCCCTGGCGATCCGCGCCGCCCTGCCCGGCCAGGACGCCGCCCTCGCCCGCCTCCACCTCGCCCTCGCCGACCTCGCCGCCGCCGCCGCCGAGCGCAGCCGGGCCCACCGCCACTACGCCGACGCCGTCACCCACGCCAACCGCCTGCCCGACCTGCTGCCCGGCCAGGAGTTCACCCGCGCCAAGCTGGCGCGCGATACGGCCACCGGCAAGCCCCAGCCGGGTGAATGGCCGCCGCGCCTGCCGTGAGCGCGCGATACGGCCACCGGCAAGCCCCTGCCGGGCGCCTGGCCGCCGCGCCTGCCGTGAGCGCGCGATACGGCCACCGGCAAGCCCCTGCCGGTGAATGGCCGCCGCGCCTGCCGTGAACCTTCGACATGTCCGAACGGACATGTCCGAAGATTCCGCCCCGCCACGCCGCGCGAATGCCGTCCGCGCCCGCCCACAGCGCCTCAGGCCGCCGCCGCAGCAGCCGTCCTCCGCCTGATTCACGCAGCGTGCGCGCGAGGCCACGCGTCCTCGGTCGACCCCCGATGCGTCTCACCGCAATGCGTGTTCGTCGCCGCCGATCTTCCGCGGTATGGTCCGCCGATGCATCGCGGAATCATTACCCTTGCCATCGTGCTCACGGCCGCCTGCGGCCCCGGAAAATCCGACGACACCGAGACGGGCGAGCCCACCACCGCCGCCACCACCGAGACGGACCCGCCGACCACCGGCACCACCACGAGCACGGGCGATCCGCCCACCGGCACCACCGATACGACCACCACCGGCACCGCCGGCTCGAGCACGACCTCGGAGCCGGGCACCAGCATCGGGACCACCGGCGACTCCGAAGATTTCGACCAACTCGGCGCCTGCGCCGTGCCCATGGTGTGCGAGGAGTTCTTCCACGGCGACGGCGAGGCTCAGGGCCACTGGGACGGGCCCGAGGGCTTCCTCGACATCGAGCGCTGCATCCTCACCGGCCTGCGCGACGCCACCCCGGGCCGCTACGTCTACGGCATCAACACCCAGGTCGCCAACGGCGGCTCGCTGGACAAGGCCAACATCATCGTCCACGCCGATCGCACCGTCACCTTCGCCGAGCACTTCTCGGGCAGCTTCTTCGACAGCGACACCGACAGCAGCACCGAGGTGTTCACCCCGGCCCAGACCTGTACGATCGTCGACGCCGCGTTCTTCGACAATTGCTTCGAGAACCACGACGATTGGTCGCACTACGCCGAATGCATGAAGATCGAGAAGTGGTGGACCGACTGCGTCGCCATGGGCCCCCGCTGCGAATAACCGCGCCGCCGCCTCGAGTCCTCGTCGATGCCTCGCGCCTGAACGCGAGGACATGTCCATTCAAACATACGCACAGGCGCCGGTGTCGTGCCCGCGAACGCGAGCCCATGGGCCGGCTTCGGCCGACCGAATCATGAGACTCGCTTCCTGCCCGTTCGAGCGACGCATTCCAGCCGTCCGCGCCGGCGATCGGATGCGGGTGCTCGTGGATCGCCCCACCCGGTGATCCGCGAGCCCTGCGCGACCCAGTCCTCAAAGGCAGACAGACCCCGCCGAATCCCCCGAACACGCCCGAATGGCGCCTCCCCGCGGCCCCGGCCCCGCCGCAACCAGCCCCTCGCCACCGCAGCCTCCACACCTCATCTCGCCGTTGCGATCGCCCCCCGGGGGATGGTGTATCGTGCGCCCGAGGTGCCCTTCCTCGAAGCAAGACCGCGCGGCCGCCCGGACCCTTTGTGGCGCGCCGCGCTGGCTGGCCTGCTCGCGGCCCTGCTCGCCCTCCCGACCGCCTCCGCCGCCCCTGCCGCCGCCCCGGACCCTGCCGCTGTCGACGCCGGCTTTCGCAGCGGCCAGGACGCCTTTGATCGCCGCGACTACCCGGCGGCCGCGCGCACCTGGACCCGCACCGCCGACCTGTTGCCCGAGACCGCCGAGCACCGGGACAACCGCGCCGGCATCTACGAGTACATCGTCGACGCTTACCAGCGAGCCCTGGCCCAGGACCCCTCGCCGCCGCTGCTCGAGGAGGCGCTCGCCGTCCTCGACGCCTACGCTGACGCCCACGCGGCCGCCCATCCCGGCCTCGAGCTGCCCGCCCCGGTCGCCGAGGCCCGGCGATCGCTGCGGGCCCGGCTCGCCGAGCTCCAGCCCGCCCCCGCCCCGGTCGAGCCCGAACGCCCCGCCCCCGCACCCCCCGTCCGACCCGACCCGCCGAAGCCCTGGAAGGGCCTCGTGATCGGCGGTGGCGTGGCTCTCGGCGCCGGCGTGGCGATGCTGGCGATGTTCGGGGCCGGCCTCACGCGGCTGCGCGCCCACGAGGACGATTTCGAGTCGCCCTCGCGGACTTGTGACACCGGAGCGCTCGTCGGCGAGTGCGCGGAGATCCACGCCCGTGGCAAGTCCGCCGACGCCCTCGCCACCGCCGGCCTCTACGCCGCCCCCGTGCTGCTCGGTGCCGGCGTCGCGCTGCTCGTCGTCGGCTTGCGGCGCCGGTCCGCCGCCCAGCGCTTCGCGCCGACCCTCGGCCGGTCGTCGATCGGGGCGACCTGGACGCTCCAATTCTGAATCGGACCAGGCGGGACCTTCGATGCCAATTCGCGCGCGATTCACCCCTGCCCTGGCCACGCTCGCCACCTCGGCCTGTTTCTTCAATCCCGGCAGTCCGTACGCCAACGGCACCACCGGCGATATCGACACCACGAACGTCGCCACCACCGCTCCCACCTCGACCTCCGGGGTGGCCCCGAATTGCGGCGACCTCGTCCTCGATCCCGGCGAAGAGTGCGACGACGGTCAGGCCGGCAACGGCGCCTGCACCCCCGATTGCAAGGACAACGTCTGCGGTGACGGCTGGCTCGGCCCCGGTGAGCTCTGCGACGACGACACCGCGACCTGCATCGATTGCCAGCGCGTCGTCTGCTCCGACGGCGTCGTCGCCGGCGACGAGCAGTGCGACGACGGCAACGGCAGCAACAGCGACGCCTGCACCAACGCCTGCAAGAACGCCACCTGCGGCGACGGCTTCCTGCACGAGGGGACCGAGCAGTGCGACGACGGCAACCCCAGCGACGCCGACGGCTGCATCGACTGCCATGAGGCCGTGTGCGGCGACGGCGTCGTGTGGCAGGACGTCGAGGGCTGCGACGACGGCAACCAGGTCAACGACGACGCCTGCTCCAACAATTGCGCCCTGGCCTCCTGCGGCGACGGCATCGTCGGCCCCGGCGAGGCCTGCGACGACGGCAACGACAGCGACGCCGACGCCTGCCTCAACACCTGCAAGGACGCCTTCTGCGGCGACGGCTTCGTCCTCGTCGGCGTCGAGGCCTGCGACGACGGCAACCAGCTCGACAACGACGCCTGCCTCGCCAATTGCGTGATCGCCTCCTGCGGCGACGGCCACGTCCACGACGGCGTCGAGGCCTGCGACGACGGCAACGCCACAGACGGCGACCTCTGCTCCAACGCCTGCGCTGCCAACCCCAAGCGCGTGTTCGTCAGCAGCAAGATGTACACCGGCGCCCTCGGCGGGGTCACCGGCGCCGATACGAAGTGCAAGTCGATGGCACAGGCCGCCGGCCTCGGCGGCAACTGGAAGGCCTGGATCTCCGGTGCCGACGACAGCAGCGCCCCCGCCGCGCGCTTCACCCGGTCGATCGGCGGCTACTTCTTGCCGAACGGGACCCAAGTCGCCAACAACTGGGACGACCTCGTCGACGGCCTCCTGCAGGCGAAGATCGGCCAGCACGAGCCCGGCGCCAACGTCCAAGGAGTGGGCCACACCGTGGTCCACACCAACACCAAAGCCGACGGCACGCGGACCGGCGACGCTCATTGCGCCGGCTGGACCAGCGATTCGGCCGACCTCTCGACCGCCCGTGGTTCGATGGCCCACGCGAACGTGCGCTGGACCGAAGACGACGTCCACTACTGCAGCATCGCGGCGCGCATCTACTGTTTCGAGCAGTAGGACACGGACTTTGCCAACCACCTGATCGCGCTCGCCTTTCGCCCCAAGTCCGCGTCCTGGCACAGAAATTCTGCTGACACTTGAGAGCCCGCGAGTCCCCAGGACTCGCGGGCTTCGACCTGTGTCTTGGAGAGCTGGTGGAGACGCTCCAGGTCCGCGCGACGGCGATCGCCTCGGCGCGCGTCTCGGGGTCGAGCCAGACCGGCGAGGCCGTAGCCGGCTTCCTCGGCGAATCAGGCGACCACGAAGGCGGCGAGGTCGGCGAGCGTCGCACCGGTGGCGTGCCCGGCCGCTGACAGGGCCTCGGGGGCGACGTCCAGGCGATTGAGCCAGAACGTCGGGAAGCCGAACCACGCGGCCCCGGCGGCGTCCCAGCCGCCGAACGCGGCGAATACGATCTGCTCGCGCGCGAGGCCGAGTGCGGCCGGCCCCAGCGCGTACGCCCGCGGGCTCGGCTTGAAGGTCCGAGCGCGGTGGGTGCTGATGTGCGCGTCGAACAGGTCGGCGAGCCCCGCGTGCTCGAGCAGCCGCGCGAGCATCGACGGCGAATAGTTGGCAAGCGGGGCCAGGCGCAGGCCGTCGCGCCGCCACGCCTCGAGAGCGGCGCGGGTGTCGGGCCACGGCGTGAGCTCGGAATACGCGGCCACGAGCCGGCGCCGGTCGGCGGCGGACAGGCTCAAGCCGCGCGCGCCGGCGGCGTAGTCGAGGGCTTCGCCGGTGACGATCTCGAAGTCCTGGTACTGCCCGGCGGTGGCGCGCAGCCATGCATATTCGAACTGGCGGACGCGCCATTCACGGCATAGATCGGCGGCCTCACCGGGAGCGACGGCCTCGGCGACCCACTCGACGCCACGCGGATCGAAGAGAGTGAACAGGTCGAAACAGATCCCACGGATGGTGGCGCGCCCGCTCGGGGGCGGCTGTGGGCCGCTGGCGGCCGGTCTGGGCCTGCACGCGCCGAGCAGCCCGCCGGCGCCCGCGACCAACTGAAGGAATCGGCGGCGAGACATACGACGAGGATCGCGGGTCCGGGCGCCGCTGTCGATTGGCGATCGGCGTACCGCGTCTATGCATCTTTGTATGGGCCGCGTATGCTGGCGCGCAGTGCTCGACTGGGACGACCTGCGCTTCTCCGCACCCCGCAAAGCACGGCCCGAAGCACCACGGCCCGCACCCGCACGACCCCGGCCCTGCCCGCCCCGGCCCGCGATAGAGGCGCGCGCCGCCTCCGCCCTGCAACTCCGGGCGACAGGTGCGAGCGCCGACGGCGACCACCGCAGCCGTCGCGGGCTCATTCGCCGCCTATTCGTCGACGAACTCGACGAGTTGGAGGTCCGCCGAGACGCGCGGCCACTTCGTGCTCACGCTTCGAGCGCTGCCGCTCGAGACGAGGATGCGCTCGAGGTAGACCTCGATGTCGACGCGACCGAAGTCGAGGTTGGCGAAGTAGTCGTCGACCGGCACGATGAAGAGCTCGCCCCTGGCCCGATCCACACGGAGCGCCGTGCTGTGATAGGAGTGGAACGCGTCGAAGAGGAGCGTGTCGGCGTCGAAGTTGCCGCACGTCTCCGTCCAATCGGTGAAGAAGACAGTCTCGATGTCGGGGATGCAGATGACCCCGACGAGGAACGGCGCCCCGTCGGTGGGCCGCGGCGCCTCGTGGATCGCCGCCCAGAAGTCGCCGCCTTCGTCGGCCGCCTCGTGCCAGGCGAGCGGCACGCGGCTCTCGACGGCGAGCGGCACCGTCGGGTCGTGGATGCCGTCGGCGAAGCCGCCGCGCGACGAGTGGAACGCGAGCGACAGGCCGTTCATCTGCTGATAGAAGCTCCGCAAGGCCGCCGGGAGGGCGAACCCCAGCTTGGCCTCGACGCGCGCGAGCTGCTCGTCCGTCGCGCCGGGCGGCGTCGCCAGACGAAGGATGCGGAGCCCGTTCTCTCGCGCGCCGGCGAGGCTCGCCTCGAGCCGCGCGCGGTAGTCGACGAGCGGCGGGCCGAGCAGCTCGCGCACGTCGGCCTCGGCGACGACCCGTGCCCCGCGAGCGCGGGCTCGCTCGGCCATGTCCGACGACGCTTCTCGCACGACGACGAGGGTCTCCGCGTCGACGGGGACGGCGTCCGTCAGCCAGCTCTCGCTGACGAACGCTCCACGGCTCTCGAACAGATAACCGAGCTCGCGGGACGTACCGACGCTCGTGAGGCCAGGCTGCAGGATGACGTTGACATGGCGGAGGGGCTGGATGGTCATGAGCGGTCTCGTTCTTCAGGTGGCCGGCGCGCGCCCGCCCCTCGTCGAGCGTGACGAGGGCTCGGCGGGCCTTCAGGTGACGCGCGGGCGCGCAACCATGACACCGGAGCGTGCGGGCGTGTAGAGGAGGGGTCGCAGGCGCGATTGGGATGAAAGACGAGGGCGGAGCGTCTTCGCATGCTCTCGCATCCATGCGATTCATCCTCGCGCGCATGCGAGGCTGAGATCGGCACGAGCGCCGCTGGTCTGCGCGACGCCGACGTCCGCGGTGCCGCAGGCGCGCCCCCGCACGCGATCAGGCTGGCGACGCGCTCCAGCGCGACCGGACCGAGCTCGCGGTCGTACGTCGCGCTGAGCCGTGCGGAGTCGAGGTCGAGCGGGACCCACCGCTGCGAAGTCCCTCGCGGACGCCATGAGACCCGCGCCTGATGAGCGGCACGAACCTGCCGGCGAGATGTGGAGGATCTGTGGAGGATCGTCGACATGCACGCGCGCGCGGCCTCCGGGTCGGCGATGACCCCACCGCTTCGTGATAGCGTCGGACCCGGAGGAGCAATTGATGGCGCGACATCCCAACATCCTGCTTATCATGACCGACGAGGAGCGTTACCCGCCTTGCTACGAGAGCGACGCGCTGCGGGCATTCCGGCGTGAACAGCTCCCCGGCCAGGCGGCCCTGCGGGCCCGCGCCACCGAGTTCCACCGCCATTACGCGGCCTCCGTCGCCTGCGCGCCGAGCCGGGCCAGCCTGTTCACCGGCCATTACCCCACCCTCCACGGCGTCCGCGCCACCGACGGCGCCGCCAAGGCCGCCCGCGATCCCGACGTGTATTGGCTCGACCCGAACACCGTCCCGACCATGGGTCATTACTTCCGCGCCGCCGGCTATCGCACCTACTACCGCGGCAAATGGCACGTCTCGCACGCCGACCTCGTCACCCCTGACACCCATGCATCGCTGGCGAGCAGCGACGACGGCGGCGTCCCGCTCGTCGAGACCACCGCCCTCTACGCCGCCAGCGAGCGGCTCGCCCCGCACGGCTTCTCCGGGTGGATCGGCCCCGACCCGCACGGCCCCGCGCAATCCAACTGCGGCCTCCTGCGCGACCCGCTGTTCGGCGACCAGATAGAGCAGACGTTCGACGCGCTCGAGGCCGGGGACGACGCCGCCCCGTGGCTCGCCGTGGCCTCCTTCGTCAACCCGCACGACATCGTCCTGTTCGGGCTGCTGTGGCGCTCGTGGGGCTACGACCTGTTCGACGACAGCGTGCCCGAGATCGACGCGCCGCCGACCCAGGACGAGTCGCTGCGGACCAAGCCGAGCTGTCAGGCCGACTTCATCGACAAGTACCGCAAGATCTTCATCGCCCAGCCGCAGACCGCGAATTATCGTCGGTTCTATTATTATTTGCACAAGCTCGTCGACGCCCAGGTAAACCGCGTGCTGCAGCGCCTGGCCGCCTCGCGCTTCGCCGATGACACCGTCATCGTCTACACCTCCGACCACGGCGACATGCTCGGCGCCCACGGCGGCATGCATCAGAAGTGGCACAACGTCTACGACGAGAGCTGGCGCGTCCCGCTGCTGGTCGCCGGGCCCGGCATCCCGGCCGGACGGCGCGTCGATCGCCCCACGTCGCACGTCGACCTGCTGCCGACCCTGCTCGGCCTCGCCGGGCTCGACGCCGCCGCGCTGTCCGCCGACCTGGCGCGCACCCACAGCGAGGCGCTGCCGCTGCCCGGCCGCGACCTGTCGCCGCTGCTGCGCGGCGGCGCCGGCGAGGACGCGCCGATCTATCTCATGACCGAGGACGAAGTGTCCGAAGGCCTCGACCAGACCTCGACCGTCGGGCTCGCCTACGACGCCGTCGAGGAGCCGGCCAAGGTCGAAGCCGTGCTCACCCGCCTCGACCCCGACGGTCCGCTCTACAAGTACGCCCGCTACTACGAGCAGTCACAGATCGGCGTAGACGGCCCGCCGCGGCGTCAGCGCGAGGAGTTCGAGCTCTACGACCTGGACGCCGATCCGACCGAGCTCGTCAACCTCGCGCACCGCAAACACGACGATCACCGCACCCGCGCGACGCAGGCGCGGCTGGCGGCGCTGCTCGACGAGGTCCGGGCGCAGAAGGCCCTGCACCCGCGCCGACGCGGCTAAGTGAACCACGCGAGCCGTTTCACGCGGCCCTCGGGGGTCCGGGAGACGACTCGCGTCTTTCGTCCCGCGCGCGCCCCGAGCAGCCGCCTTGCCCGCGGGATGGCGAGCGCGCGGCGCTCCTGTTCTCGCGCCGGCTGCGGACCCGCGCGACCTGGCGGCCTGGCGCTCACCGTGCATGCACTGCGACGGCGAGTGCGGACAGTCGAGGGCGCTTCAATGTTGCGCGCGCGTCGACCCGCGCCATGGTGACGGGACAGCGCCTGTCGCCACGACCTCTTTCATGTTCGCCACCGGTACCGAGGATAGTTGCCCGACGGTCGGCGGCCGCAGGGTCGACGAGACGGCGAAGCGCGGCATTACGACCTCTGGCGGCGCGGCTTTGATCTCGTGGACAAGTGGGAGCTCCGTGCCGTTCGCGCTCGTGGGCGGCGTGGCAGGCGCGCGGTGGACCGGCGGTGCGTTCGACGGAGCCGTGCCGTGAGCCCCGTGCCGTCATCCTCCGCGATCGGAGCGTCGCCATGACGATTCCGATCGCGGAGCGAATCCAGTGCGACGCGCTGCGGCGCAAGCTGGTGCCGGTCGAGGAGGCCGTCCAGCACGTGCGCAGCGGCGATGTCCTCGCCGTCAGCGGGTTCACCAAGGCGGGTGAGCCCAAGGCGTTCTTGCCGGCCCTCGCCCGCCACCTCGCCACCCTCCCCGACGCGCGCATCAGCGTCTACAGCGGAGCCTCGCTGTCGGAGGAGGTCGAGGGTCCTCTCGCGCCGTTCATCGCCCGCCGCGGGCCCTACATGGCGAGCGCCGCGTCACGCCGGTTGATCCACGCCGGCAAGATGCAGTACGCCGACGCGCACCTGTCTCACTTCGCCCGCGGCCTGATGTACGGGTTCTACGGCGACATCGATCTGGCGGTCGTCGAGGTCTCGCGGATCCGTCCGGACGGCAGCGTCGTTCTCTCCTCGTCGGTCGGCATCTCGGCGGAGGCGCTGGCGCGCGCCCGGGCCGTCATCCTCGAGGTCAATACGACGATCCCCGACTTTACCGGCATGCACGACATCGTGCTGCCGCCGGCGCCGCCGACCATCGGCTGGCCCGTGCCCGTCACCGGCGTGCGCGACCGCGTCGGTCTCCCCTACGTCCTGCTCGATATGGCCAAGGTGATCGCCGTCATCGAATCGTGCCAGCCCGACTTCCCGGTAGCGTTTCGGGCTGGCGGAGCCGCCTGCGACGCGATCGCCGACCACGTCCTCGCCTTCCTCGGCGAGTGCCGCGATCGCTTCGGCTGGCATCACTGGGTCCCGCCGCTGCAATCGGGGGTGGGCAACATCGCCAATGCGGTGATCGCCGGGCTTGCCCGCTCGCCGTTCCAGCGCCTGCACTTCTGGACCGAGGTGTTTCAGGAGGGCCTCCTCGGGGTGGTCGCCGACCGCGACCGGTTCGCGGGTGCCTCGGCGTCGGCGATCTCGCTAGCCGACACGGCGCCGGCGCGCGTCGAGGCGCTCATGCGGGCGGCCCGAGGTGACCTCGTCCTGCGGCCGATGTGGATGTCCAACAACCCGGAGCTCATCGCCCGACTTCACGTCGTCGCCATGAACACGCCGATCGAGGTCGACATCTATGGCCACGCCAATTCGACGCGCGTCGACGGCTCGCGGGTCGTCAACGGGCTCGGCGGGAGCGGCGATTTCTTCCGCAACGCCTACCTCAGCGTCGCCCACACGCCCTCGGTGCGGACCCTCCGCGACGGTCGCACGATCTCGTGCGTGTTGCCGTACGTGAGCCACGTCGACCACACTGAGCACGACATCAAGTGCATCGTCACCGAGCACGGCTACGCGACCACCTTCGGCATCCGCTCGCCGCGGGCCCGCGCCGGCGAGATCATCGACCGCTGCGCTCACCCGCACTTCCGCCCGCTCCTCCACGAGTACGTGGCGATGGCAGGCGAAGGCGACGAACCGCGGCTGCTGGCGACGGACCGGCTCGAAGGGTGGTGGCGTGATTATGACGCGGCCTGCACCGCGTTCCCACGCGGACCCGGGTGCGCATCGCAAGGTGCTTGACCGGCCCCGGCTTGGCTCGGCATCACCCGGCACGCGCCGCGGCGCCGATCGAGCTCGTGTTGGAGTGGCAGAGACGGCGCGGCCTGCGGCTGTTCTCGTCAGCGCACGCATCGCCGTCCGTCTGTATGACAACCGCCAGCCGCCGCCGCGCATCCGTGACGCTCGAGGCAGGCCCCATACCTCCGTCGTTCGCACGTTCGCTTGACCGGATTGTACGTATAAGCTCTAGCTTCCGCGCCGACCCATGGAGCGCCAGGCGCGAATCGTCGGGTCGTGAACGAAGCCGATGTCGCTGCTGTCTGCGCCGCTCACCGTCGCCCTGCTGGTCGCACCGACGCCCTCGTCTGCGAGTTGTCGGGGCCCGCTCGGTCGCGCGGCGGTGGTCGCCTGTGCGCTCGCCCAGCACCCGAGCAAGGCGCTCGAGCTGGCGCGCGTGGTCGGGCTGCTGCGGGAGAGTGTTTGAGCATGCGGAGGTCGTCGCTGTTGGCGCTGTCGCTCGTCGGCTGTGGCGCGCGGCCGGTCGAGAGCGGCGGGCACGACGGAGCCAAGCCCCACGAGCTGCCGCGCCGCGTCGAGCTGTCGAAGCAGGTGATCGTGGAGGCGAACATCCAGACCGAGCCCGTGCAGCGCCGGGTGGTGGCGCCGGTGCTGCTCTCGGTGGGGAGAGTCGAGGCCGATCCGGGACGCACGGCGCAGGTGCCCGTCAAGGTCGGCGGGATCGTCGAACAGGTGCTGTTCCGCGAGGGCGACCTGGTGAAGCAGGGCCAGGTGATGGCGACGGTGCGCGCGCCGGCCCTCGGGAGCCTGCGTGCCGACCTGGCGTCGCTGCGGGCGCGGACGACCTCCGCGCGCTCGAACCTGCGACGGCTGCAGGCGCTGGCCCAGCGCAACATGACGTCGCTGCAGGAGCTGGCGGCCGCGCGCGCCGAGGCCACCGCCCTCGAGGCCGAGGCGGCGGCGGCGAAGGAGCGGCTGCAGGCGCTCGGGCTGAGGGCGAAGGGCGACCCGGTGGTGTTCCAGCTGCGCGCGCCGATCTCTGGCCACGTCCTGCAGCGCAACGTGGTGACCGGTCAGCCTGTGACGCCGGAGCAGACGCTGGCGACGATCGCCGACCTCGACCACGCATGGTTCATCGCCCGCCTGTTCGAGCACTTGCTGGCGAAGGTCCGCGTTGGCGCGGCGGTCGAGGTCGAGCTCAACGCGTATCCCGACCACCCCCTTCACGGGACGCTCGATTATATCGCGCCCAGGGTCGACGCCGAGGCGCAGACGGTGGTCGCACGCGTCCCGCTCGACAACCGTGAGGACCTCCTGCGCATCGGCCTGTTCGGCAAGGCGAGGATCGTCGTGACGGACCACGGAGCCTCGCCCGAGCCTCGCCTCGCGGTCCCGCGCGACGCGATCGTCGACGTCGCCGGCATGACGATGGTGTTCGTGCGCGCCGAGGACGGAGCGTTCGAGCCGCATGAAGTGGTTCTCGGGACGGCGGGCGAGGGGGTCGTGGAGATCCTGCGAGGCCTACGCGAGGGCGAGTCGGCGGTGACGCACGGGGCGTGGACACTCAAGAGCGTGCTGCTCAAGAGCACCTTCGGTGAGGAGCCCGGGCACTAGGCATGCATGCGCTGACCGCGATCGTCGGATGGTCGCTGCGCAACCGGGCGCTGGTGCTGGCGGCAACGCTGCTGTTCGTCGCCGCCGGCGCACGAGCGGCGTTGCAGCTGCCGATCGACGCGGTGCCTGATGCCACCAACATCCAGGTGCAGGTGATCACCACCGCGCCGGCGTTGTCGCCGGTCGAGGTCGAGCAGTATATCAGCGTTCCAGTCGAGCGGGCGATGTCCGGCTTGCCGCGGGTGACGCAGATCCGCTCGCTCTCGAAGTACGGGCTCAGCGTGGTGACGGTGGTGTTCGACGACGAGATCGACATCTACTTCGCGCGCCAGCTGGTCAACGAGCGCATGCGTGAGGCGAGCGACGCGGTGCCCGCGGCCTACGGACGGCCGGAGATGGGGCCCATCTCGACCGGGCTGGGCGAGATTTACCAGTTCACGCTGCGCAGCGAGACGCATTCGTTGATGGAGCTGGAGGAGCTGCTGCACTGGTACATCGGGCCCCAGCTGCGGACGGTGCCGGGCGTGGTCGAGCTCAACAGCTTCGGCGGCGAGAACCGAGAGTACCAGGTGGTGCTGCACCCGGAGCGGCTACAGGCGATGCGCCTGTCGATCGATCAGGTCGCCGAGGCGCTCGGGCGCTCCAACGCGAACGCCGGCGGCGGGTACGTCGAGCGCAATGGCGAGCAGGTGGTGATCGGCTCGAACGGCCTGGTCCGCCGCCGCGAAGACCTCGAGCGCGTGGTTCTCGGTTCGACACCACAAGGGACGCCCATCACGGTGAGCGAGGTCGGCGAGGTCCGCTTCGGGCCCAAGCTTCGGCGCGGTGCGGCCACCCAGGACGGCGAGGGCGAGGTCGTGGTCGCTGTGACGCTGATGCTGATGGGCGAGAACTCGCGCACCGTCACGCGGGGCATCAAAGAGAAGCTGGCCGCGTTGGCGCCGTCCCTGCCCGAGGGCATGCGCATCGAGCCGTTCTACGACCGCACTCGGCTGGTAGAACGCACGATCCACACCGTCGCCACCAATCTCGCCGAAGGCGCCGCGCTGGTGCTGCTCCTGTTGTTCCTCGTGCTTGGCGATCTACGGGCGGGCCTGGTGGTGGCGACGACGATCCCGCTGGCGATGTTGTTCGCCGTCATCGTGATGAACTCGGCGGGGCTGTCGGGCAACTTGATGAGTCTCGGCGCGATCGACTTCGGCCTCATCGTCGACGGCGCAGTGATCGTGGTCGAGAACGCGGCCCGCAGGCTCGGCGAGGCGAGCCGCCGCGCCGGGGCGCACCTGTCCGAGGAGCAGAGGATCGCGGTGATCCAGGAGTCGACGGTCGAGGTACGCGGAGCCGCGGTGTTCGGCGAGATGATCATCGCCATCGTCTACCTGCCGATCCTCGCCCTCACCGGCATGGAGGGGAAGCTGTTCCACCCGATGGCGTACACGGTGCTGCTGGCGCTGGCAGGCGCGTTTATCTTCTCGCTGACGCTGGTGCCGGTTCTGACGAGCTACCTCGTGAGACCGCCGCCCGACGCGCGCGAGACGCTCCTGCTCCGCGCGGTTCACCGGGTGTACACGCCGATGCTGCACGCGGTGTTGCGGCGGCGCCGGCTGACCATCACCGTGGGGGTGCTGGTGTTGGTAGCCGGGGCGGCGCTGTTTGGCCGCCTGGGCGCGCAGTTCGTGCCGCAGCTCGACGAGGGCGACCTGCTGCTCGAGGCGCGGCGACTGCCTGGGACGGCGCTGTCGACGTCGGTGACGACGAATGGCCGGATCGAGCGCGCGCTGCGGGAGATCCCGGAGATCGTCCACGTGGTCTCTCGGACAGGCTCGCCGCAGATCGCCACCGATCCGATGGGAGTCGAGTCGTCCGACGTGTACGTGCAGCTCAAGGAGCGCGACGCCTGGCGGCCGGGACTGACGAAGGACGATATTGCCGCCCAGATGTCGGCGCTGGTCGAGATGGCGGTGCCGGAGGTCTCGGGGGCGATCACGCAGCCGATCCAGATGCGCACCAATGAATTGGTGGCAGGCATCCGGTCGGATGCAGGGGTCGTGATCTATGGGCCCGACCTCGCCGCGCTGCGAACGCTGGGCGAGTCGGTGCTGGATAGAGTGAAGGGGGTGACAGGGGTCGTAGACGCCCGAGTCGAGCAACTGCAGGGGTTGCAGTACCTGCGCATCGACCCCGACCGCAACAGGCTCGCTCGCTACGGGCTGACAATCGCCGACATCAGCCTCGCCACGGAGGCGATCGCGGTCGGGCACAAGGTCGGCGAGGTGCTGGAGGGCGAGCGCAGGTTCGACATCATGGTGAAGTTCGAGTGTCCCATCACCGGCGACCTCGATACTCTGTCGGCGCTCCCGTTGCGCGGGAACCAGGGACAGCTCGTGCCGCTCGGAGACGTGGCGAGCCTGCAGCACCTGACGGGGCCGGTGCTGGTCAATCGCGACCAACAGTCGCGACGGGTGATCGTCGAGTTCAACGTCCGCGGGCGCGACCTGGTGTCGACGGTGGAAGCGGTACAGGCGGCGCTCGCAGGCGGACTCACGCTGCCGGTCGGCTACCGCCTCGGGTACGGCGGGTCGTTCGAACAGTATATCGCCGCCCGCAATCGCCTGGCGATGGTGGTACCGCTGGCATTGGCGCTGATCCTGTTCATGTTATGGACCGCGCTGAGGTCGATCCGCTCGGCCGCGATTATCTTCCTCGGGGTGCCGTTCGCGGTGGTCGGCGGGGTGATCGCCCTGTGGTTGCGCGATCTGCCGTTCTCGATCTCCGCCGGGGTCGGCTTCATCGCCCTGTTCGGCGTCGCCGTCCTCAACGGCCTCGTGCTGGTGACCTTCGCCCAGCGTCTGCAGGCTGACGGCGCCAACCGGGTCGCGGCGATCGCCCAGGCCGCGGAACTGCGGCTGCGCCCGGTTCTGACGACGGCGCTGGTGGCGGCGCTGGGATTCGTGCCGATGGCACTTTCGACCGCGCCGGGCAGCGAGGTCCAGCGGCCGCTGGCGACGGTCGTGATCGGCGGCCTGGTGTCGGCGATGCTGCTGACGCTGCTGGTCTTGCCGGCGGTGTACGCCCGCTTCGGGCCGAGCGCCAGCGCCGGCATCAACGCGCGCGCGCCTTCGTGAATGTCGTACGAGCGAGCTCCAGCGTCGCCGTCTCAGCCGGCCGGCAGGAGGCTCCGCCTCACGCGCTCCCAGCCGAAGCCCGAGATGACTGAAAACAACCCCGGACAGACTGCGCACAGCTCGCCGCTGCCACGGGGGAGGAGGGCGTGTCATCGGCCATGCAGGGCCAGGCAGACGGCTCTGGCGCTCGCGCGCCAGCCTCCGACAGGCGACCGAGCGTCCGCTCAGTTCAGGTGATAGCGGGTTCCCCTGGCTTTTCCGGACCAGGTGAGCTCCCCGGCCTCGATGAGGCGGTTGAGACCTGCGCGGACCTGCATGTTGGAACCACCGATGCGCTCTTGAACTTGTGAGGCACTCACGGGGCCTCCGATCGCCGTCACGACCTCGAGAAGCCGCTTGTCGAATGCTTCGCGGCCGGCATGCGTTCGCGTATTGACGTCCGCCCCATCGACCGCTTTCGTCGGGCCAGACTTGGCCGAGGCAGCCTTGCCCCCCGGAGCATCTCGGACGGGGGCGTGTGCGCCATGATGCCCTTGCAAGTCAGAGAGGGTGATCGAGCGCAGCAGTGAGCCGAGCTCTCCGCGCGCCAACTGCTGCAGCTCCACGAGGGTTAGCTGGGGGTGCTGAAGCAGGAGCTCGATCAGGAGCTCACGCTTGCGGTCTTCCATTGCGGCCACGAGATCGAACTTGGACACGGCCGCGACAGTAGCACGCTTGCGTAGGTGTCTGTACGCTCGTTCCGTCGTCGCTCCCGACCGAGCCCCGCCGAGCGCGAGTCGCGGCCGCGGGTATCGAACGGGCCGAGTGTGTCGTGCTCCCTGTCACTGGCCTCAGTCGCACCCCGGCGCTGTCGCTATACGAGCAGCGACTCGCACCGCGCGGTCGTCGAAAGCGCAAGACCGTCCCGACACGACCGACGAGCGAACGGCTGCAAGAGCCGGCCGGGAGGTCGTGGCGCTCGCGCAAAGGTGGTCCAATTCTACGGCCCTCTCCATGCCGAGCCGTACCGACGAAGCGCCGACGCACGCCGTCTCGACCGGCGCGGGCGACCGCCACGCGCGCCCCTTGCAGGCGCGACGGGCGCGACGGGCCGAGGCACGCGTGGGGGTCGAGGCCGACCCCATGCGGGCCATGACTGCGGCGCTGTCCGAAGCCTTTGCGCAGCTCCGCAGCTCCGAGCGCGGTCTGACCGACCGCGAGGTGCGAGACCGCCTCGCGGCGCTCGGGCTCAACGAGGTCGTGCCTCCCCAGCGCGCCAACCTGGTGCGCGACGTCCTGGCCCGCTTCACCAACCCGTTGATCGCCATCCTCGCGTTCGCCAGCCTCGTCTCGCTGTCGCTCGGGGACCTCGTCAACGCGAGCATCATCCTCGTGATGATCGCCCTGAGCATCGCGCTCGAGACGTTTCAGACCCGCCGTTCGCAGGCCGCGGCCGAGCGGTTGCGGGGTCGCGTCGCGCCCGAGGCCACCGCCCTGCGAGACGGGCACTTCATCAGGGTCCCGCAGCGCGAGCTGGTGCCGGGCGACGTCGTGCGCCTGGCCGCCGGCGCCCTCGTCCCGGCCGATTGTCGCCTCGTCACCGCCAGGGACTTGCACGTGCAACAGGCCGCCCTGACCGGCGAGCCCCTGCCCGCCGAAAAGGAGGCCACCGCGGACCCGGCCGGCGATGTCCGCGATCCGGCCGGGATGGCCCACGCCGTCTTCCTCGGCACCTCGGTCGTCAGCGGTGTCGCCACGGCGCTGGTGGTCGCCACCGGCGCGCGCACTCAATTCGGCGACATCGCCCGCGCGCTCGCCCGCCGGGGCCCGCGAACCGAGTTCGAGGTCGGCATGTTCGACTTCGGCGCCTTCATCCTGAAGACGGTCGTCTTCCTGGTGCTGTTCGTGTTCGTGATCGCGGCGGCGGGCCACCGCCCCGTGCTCGAGGCGCTGCTGTTCGCGCTCGCGCTCGCCGTCGGGCTCACGCCTGAGTTCCTGCCGATGATCACGACAGTCACGCTCGGAGAGGGCGCGCTGCGAATGGCGAAGCAGCGGGTCATCGTCAAGAACCTGGCGGCGATCCAGAACCTCGGCAGCATCGACGTGCTGTGCTGCGACAAGACCGGCACCCTCACGGAGGGGCGGATGACCCTCGAGCGCCACGTCGATCCGTTCGGGGCCGCGGACGAGCGCCCGCTCCGGCTCGCCAGCATCAACAGCTTCTTCGAGAGCGGCATCGACTACGGCTTCGACGACGCGGTGCTCGACCGCGCTGGCATCGATCCGCTCGACGCCGCCGTGCTGCGCCACGAGCACCCCGATCTGCGGGGATGGCGAAAGCTCGACGAGCTCCCCTTCGACTTCGAACGCCGCCGCATCAGCATCCTCGCCGAGAAGGACGGCGCGAGCCTCCTCGTCACCAAAGGCGCGCCGGAGGGCTTGCTGGCGCAGGCGACCTCCTGCGAGACGGGCGGCGCTCGGCGGCCCCTCGACGCCGAGCTGCGCGCGCGCTGCGAGGCGACGTTCCGGGAGCTCTCCACCCACGGTTACCGCGTGCTCGCCGTGGCCTACAAAGAGATCAGCGCCGTCGCGCCGCTGCGCGCGGGCGACGAGGCCGGCCTCACCCTCGCCGGCTTCCTCGCCTTTGTCGACGCGCCGCTCCTCGGCGCGGCTCGAGTGCTCGCGGCGCTCGCCGCCGAGGGTGTGCGGGTCAAGATCGTCAGCGGCGACAACGAGCTCGTCGTGCGTCACATCGCCGATCGCGTCGGCATCGATCCGGGCCAGCTCCTCCTCGGCGCCGAGGTCGACCGCCTCGGCGACGCCGCGCTCGGCAAGGTCGCCGAGGAGACCCGCCTCTTCGCCCGGGTCTCGCCCGCGCACAAGAGCCGCATCATCCGCGCGCTCCGGGCCCGCGGCCACGTCGTCGGCTACCTCGGCGACGGCATCAATGACGCCCCCTCCCTCCACGGCGCCGATGTCGGGATCTCCGTCGCCGGCGCCGTGGACGTGGCCCGCGACGCCGCCGAAGTCATCCTGCTCGAGCGCGACCTCGGGGTCCTCCTCGCCGGCATCCTTGAGGGTCGGCGCGCCTTCGGCAACGTCATGAAGTACGTCCTGATGGGGACGAGCTCCAACTTCGGCAACATGGTCAGCATGGCCGGGGCCTTCGTCATCCTGCCGTTCTTGCCGATGCTCCCGACCCAGATCTTGCTCAACAACTTCCTTTACGACCTGGCGCAGATCACGATCCCGACCGACAACGTCGACCCTGGCTTCCTCAAGAAGCCGCGGCGGTGGGACATCGGCCTGATCCGTCGCTTCATGGTCGTCCTCGGCCCGGTCAGTTCGCTCTACGACATCCTCACGTTCTACGCGCTCCTCCACCTGTTCCATGCGTCGCCCGCGCTGTTCCACACCGGGTGGTTCGTCGAGTCCCTGGTCACGCAGACGCTGGTGTTGTTCGTCATTCGTACCGCCGCGCGCCCGTGGGACAGCCGGCCGAGCCGGCCGCTCGTGCTCACCGCGCTGGCCGTCGTAATCACCGCGCTCGTGCTGCCCTGGACGCCGCTCGCCACCCCGCTCGGGTTCGTCGCGCTACCGCCGGGGTTCTTCCTGTTCCTCGTCGTCGTCGCCGTCACCTATCTGGCGTTCGTCGAGGGCGTCAAGCGCCGGCTGTTCGCTCGGTTCCTCGAGTAGCGGCAGCACACGGCGCATTGTGTCGTGGCCGGCAGCCGAGCGCACGGCATGCGGACGCCGCGCAGCTCGATACGGACGGCGGGGAGGATTCCCACGCGGCGCCGCCGCTCCCGAGACAATGGCTTCTCGCGCTCGGGCGCGGCATAGCTGTCGCGTCGGGCGCAGTTGATGCTCCAAACGAACTTCGATCTCACCACAGGCCTCGGCTCGGCGGAGGCGGCGCTTCGATTGGCGCGCGACGGAGCGAATGAGCTGTCGAGCCACGCTCAGCGGACGTTGCTGAGCGACGCGCTGGCGCTCGTGCGCGAACCGATGTCGCTGCTGCTCGTCGCGTGCGGGGCGATCTATCTCGTCCTCGGCGACGTCCACGAATCCATCATGTTGCTGGCGTTCGTGCTCTTCATCATGGGCATCACGCTCGTGCAAGAGCGGAAGACGGAGCGCGCGCTCGCGGCCCTGCGCGACATGACGAGCCCGCGCGCGCTCGTGATCCGCGACGGACGGCGCGTCCGGATCCCCGGAAGAGAGGTCGTGTCGGGCGACCTCCTCGTGCTCTCCGAGGGCGATCGAGTGCCGGCCGACGTGGCCGTGCTCGATAGCAGTCATCTCACCGTCGACGAGTCGCTGCTGACGGGCGAGTCCGTCGCGGTGCGCAAGACGGCGTGGGACGGCGCGGCAGCGGTCTCTCGGCCAGGTGGCGAGGATCTGTCGTTCGCGTTCGCGGGCACGCTCGTGGTCGAAGGGACAGCCGTCGCCCGGGTCCACACCATCGGCGCGGCCACCGAGATCGGGCGCATCGGCGCGGCGCTCGAGCGGTCCGTGCCCGAGCAGACGACGCTCCAGCGAGAGACTCGGCGATTGGTCCGCCGCCTGGCATGGGTCGGAGGGGCGCTCTCGTTGCTCGTGGTGGTCGTCCACGGCGTCGCGCGTTCGAGCTGGCTCGAGGGCCTGCTGGCCGGGATCACCCTCGCCATGGCGATCCTCCCGAACGAGTTCCCGGTCGTGGTCACCATCTTCCTCGCCCTCGGCGCGCAGCGCCTGGCCAAGCGCCGCGTCCTCACGCGCCGGATCCCCGCCATCGAAGCCATCGGCTCGGCGACGGTGCTGTGCGTCGACAAGACCGGGACGCTGACCGAAAATCGCATGGCCGTGCAGACGATCGCGGCCGACGGCGAATCTTTCGACGCTCGTCGCCTCGAACACGAGCCGCTGCCGGAGGCCTTTCACGAGGCGGTCGAGTACAGCATCCTGGCCAGTCGCCAAGACCCGTTCGACCCGATGGAGCGCGCGTTCAAGGAGCTCGGCGAGCAACGCTTGGCGGGCACGGAGCACCTTCACCCCGACTGGACCCTGGTGCGCGAGTATCCGCTGTCGCGCGAGCTGCTCGCCGTGACGCAGGTGTGGCGCGCGCCGGGCGAGGCCGCGCTCGTCGTCGCCACCAAGGGCGCCCCCGAAGCCGTCGCCGACCTGTGTCACCTCGACGAGCAGGCCCGGACGCGGCTGCGCGGGCAGGTCGAGCGCCTCGGCGCGGACGGCCTGCGCGTGCTGGCCGTCGCGCGTGGCCGCGTCCGCGACGCCCCACCGGCGATCGCACACGACATGGACTACGAGTTCGTCGGCCTCGTGGGCCTCGCCGATCCCGTGCGCAAGCACGTCCCGAGGACCGTCGCCGAATGTCATGCCGCAGGGATCCGCGTGGTCATGATCACCGGCGACTATCCGGCCACGGCCGCGGCCATCGCCGGCCAGATCGGGCTCGACGCCGCCGGCGCGGTCGTCACCGGGACCGAAGTCGCGTCGATGACGGACGCCGAGCTGCAGGCATGCGTAGGCGACACCGCCGTGTTCGCGCGTGTCCTCCCCGAGCAAAAGTTGCGGATCGTCGAGGCATTGCGGACCGCCGGGGAGATCGTCGCCATGACCGGGGACGGCGTGAACGATGCCCCGGCGCTGAAGGCCGCCGACATCGGTGTCGCCATGGGCGGGCGCGGCACCGACGTGGCGCGCGAGGCGGCCACTCTCGTGCTGCTCGACGACGACTTCGCTTCGCTGGTGGACAGCGTCCGCTCGGGACGCCGTATCATCGACAACCTTCGCAAGGCGCTCGCGTACATCCTCGCGGTGCATGTGCCGATCGTCGGTCTCACCTTGATCCCCATTTTTTTGGGATGGCCGCTCGTGTTGCTGCCGATCCACATCGCGTTCCTGCACCTCGTGATCGACCCGGCTTGCTCCGTCGTCTTCGAGGCCGAGCCGGAGGAGGCCGATGTGATGCTCCGTCCGCCGCGGGACCCGCGGGCGCCGCTCTTCGATCGCCGCTCCATCGCCCTGAGCCTGGTTCAGGGCGCGCTCGTGATGCTCGTCGTCGTCGCGGTCTACGGTCTCGCGTTGAGTCGTGGGCGCGGAGAAGCCGACGCCAGGGGGTTGACGTTCACAACCTTCATGGTGGCCAACCTGGGCCTCATCTTCACCAATCGCACGTGGTCTCGGGTACGGACCGCGATCAGGGGCCGAAATGCTGCGCTCTGGTGGGTGACCGGCGGCGCGGTCGTCTTCCTCGCGCTCGTCCTCTACGTGCCGGGCCTGCGGGAGCTGTTCCGGTTCGCCCCCCTGCGACCGCGCGACATTCTGTTCTGCATCGGCGCGGGCGTCCTGAGCGTGTCGTGGTTCGAAGCCTTCAAGGCCATCCGGCCGCGTGAGAGGCACGGGATCGCTGCGGTCGCACCCGTTGAACGACGGGCTCTCGCGAGCGAAACCTTGCTCCGCGGGGAGGCAGCCCCGACAGAACGACCCTCCGCTGGCGTGGTCCGAAAAGCCAGCCCATGAAATCCCGCATGCTCCGAAACCCTCACTCTCTGGCGCTCCAGCTCTTCGGAATCGCTCACCAGATCGCCGGTGCGATCGCCGAGGGCAGCATCGACGACCAAAGCTTCTTTCCGGGTCGGCTGACTCGCAGTCAACTGGCCGAGGGGCTAGCCAGCCATCTGCTCACGGTTCGCCCGATTCCAGGGGAGGCGATCATCTACATGCAGGTCGAGAGCCGCCCGAACGCGGAAGCGTGGCGCGTCAAGCTGCCGTTCTGGACGGTGGAGGAAGGCGGTCGCAGCGACCTGTGCCTGTGTTTGCACATCCGTCGCCAAGGCGCGGAGCTGGTCGGTCAGATCGAGGACGTTCATCCCTCCACACAGTCGCTGGCGACCGCGTAACCGCGAGAGTGGAGCGAACCGCGACACCAACGCCTCGATCGCCGATCGGACCCGGACGGGCGGCCACGCCCCGCGCGCCCATGACGCCCGGCCCACCAGGCCCGATCACCTCGTGGAGCGCGCCGTTTGAGCTCTCGGCCCAGCACCGACGCTCAGGCCAATGTGCGACGGGCGGCATCGAGCAACAGCCGGCGCTCGGCGCTCGCCATTACGTGGCGGGAGGCATCGACGGCGTCGACATTGACCGAGATGGAGGTGATCCCGAGCCGCACGAGGGTCTCGGCGAACTCGGGGCGATTCGAGGGCGCCTGCCCGCAGAGGGATGTCGTGAGGCCGTGAGCCTTCGCGGCGTGGATGATGCGGGCAATCGCGTCGACGACCGCCTCGTCGGCCTCATCGAACAGCTCGGCGCAGATCTGCGAATCGCGGTCGACACCCAGCATGAGCTGCGTCAGATCGTTCGAGCCGATCGAGACGCCGTGGATCCCCAGCTTGGCGTAATGAGGGATCCAATACGCCACCGAGGGGACCTCGGCCATGATCCAGCGCAGCAGCCCTCTGTCCCGCCCGAGCGGGCTCGCGTCGACCCGCTCGAGGCAGCGCTGGAGCTCCCAGCGTGTGCGGACGAAAGGGATCATGAGATGAATGTTAGGGGTCTGTTCGCGCACTTGTGCGAGCGTCTCGAGCTCTAGGTCGAACAGCGCCGGATCCTTGACGTAGCGGAAACACCCCCGGTAGCCGATCATCGGGTTGTCCTCGCGGGGCTCGTGGTGCTCGCCGCCCGAGAGGTTGCGGAACTCGTTGGTACGGAAGTCGTACGTCCGATAGACCACCGGGCGCGGCATGAACGCGCGGGTGATCCGCAGCAGGTGCTCTCGCATAGCCTCGATGAACTTTCGACCGCCGCCCTGCGCGACGATCTCTTGGGGGTGTCGGCCGCCGAGCGTGTCGAGGATCATGAACTCGGCGCGCAGAAGGCCGACCCCGTCGACCGGCAGCGCAGCTGCCTCCGCGGCGCGATCGGCCATGGCGAGGTTTACGTAGAGGCGCGTGGACAGGGTCGTCGAGACTGCCTGGGCCGCTGCGCGGGCTTCGGTCGGCGGAGCCGTCGCTCCAGACGGTGCGGCGCCGGCGTAAACCTTGCCCTGGCGGCCGTCCACCGTGACGAGCTCCCCGTCGCGCAGCACGCGAGTCGCCTCGCGTGCGCCGACGATGCAGGGGATCCGCAGCTCGCGGCTGACGATCGCCGCGTGGCAAGTCATGCCGCCCGAGTCGGTGACGATCGCCGCGGCGCGGCGCATCGTCGGCACCCAGTCGGGCGAGGTCATGGGCGCGACCAACACCTCCCGAGGCTGCAGACGCTCCGCCTCGGCGAGGCTCATCAACACACGCACATTCCCAGCGGCGACGCCGGGCGAGGCGCCGAGTCCGGCGATCAACGCTGGGCCCGCCGTGGCATCTGCCGGGCCCTCTGCGGCAGGTGTAAGCGTCGTGATCGGGCGCGCCTGCACCAACGAAAACGCGCCCCCGGCCTCCGCCCATTCGATGTCCTGCGGCGCGCCGTAATGCCGCTCGACGCGCTGGCCGAGCCTGGCGAGCTCGATCAACGCGCCGTCGTCCAGGACTCGGCGCCCTGCCTCCTGAGCTGCGAGGACGATCTTCTGCTCGCGGCCGTCCGCGTCGCGAACGATCTTGAAGGCCTTTCGACCGATACGGACCGAACGCACCCTCGGGCCCTCCTTGTCGAGGACGTACGTGTCCACTTCGACCTGGCCGCCGACGACGACCTCCCCGAGCCCGAACGCGGCCTCGATCACGAGCGTGTCCCGATCGCCCGTCGAGGGATCGGCGGTGAAGAGCACGCCCGAGCGCTCGGCGGGGACCATCGCCTGCACGACGACGGCGAGGGACGGCTCCTCGGTCATCGCCGCGGCCTTGCGGTAGCTGAGCACGCGCGGCCCGTAGGCGGATTTCCAGCACGCGAGGACCTGCTCGATCAGGGCTTCTTCGCCGACGACATTGGTGAAACTCTCGTGCATGCCAGCAAAGGAGGTCGTGGCGGTGTCCTCACTCGGCGCCGACGATCGAACCGCGACGGCTGTTCCTGGCCCGAGCTGCGCGTACGCGGTCGTGAGCGCCGCCCGGACGTCGCGCGGCACGCCAGCGCTCTCGACGAGCGCCTGCATCTTCGTGGACGCGGACGCGAGCGCCTGAGGGTCGCTCTCGTCCAATTCTGCGAACAGGCTGCGCAGCTCCCCGCGCACACCAGCGGCGTCAAGCGCTGCGAGAAACGCCGCCGTGGTGACGACGAAGCCATCGGGAACGGGCATTCCGTTGCGCGCCATCTCTCCGAGGTTGGCGCCTTTGCCCCCCGCAAGAGGCAGGTCCGTGCGAGAGAGATCCTTGAACCAAACGATGGACTCGGTCATATCCACTCCGGCCGGCGAACGACGGCATGCGGTGCATTCGCGCCGCATGCGGACAGTCTGAATTCCTCTCGAGATCGGCGCGACGGATGAGCGGTAGACCCCGCTTTGTCGCGGCTATCCCGTCGGCGTACCAGACCAGGGTGGCACGAGGTTCGCCCTGGCGCCATGACGGAGGGGTTGGCCACCCCGGCCGGCGGTCGACCGTTATGCTCGCCCGCCAGTTCAGTCGAGTTCGACGAGGCCCCGTGAATCTGGCGAGCGCAAGATGTGGCTCCGGGGAATCCATGAAGCAGCCGAATCATGACAGGCGGATGACCTGGGCTGGCAGTCGACTCGTCCGGCGGTCAGTCCGAACGTAGCCGACAGGGGTCGGGCTCTTCCCCGACGCGCAGCCCACGCCCTGAAAGGATGTTCCCTTGCCACCAGCCCCCGCTTTCACCGACCCTCGTGTTGGTGTTTCAGCACACAACCGCGTCGCTCGCAGAGTGCGCCGGCTGCCTCCCGACCACGATCCTCGAATGGCGGCGCCTCGGCCTCTTCGCGGGGATCGAGACGAGCCGGACCAGCGCCGGCAAGAGCAAGGGAGTCCAACTGCTCTGGCACACCGACGCGCTGGAGCGGGTCAAGGAGATCGTGGCGCTCAAGGCGCAGGGTTACAACACCGAGCGGCTCCAGGCCTATTTTCGTGAGCCCGAGTCCCGCAAGAAGCGGGCGAAGAAGACGGGCGGACGCGCGATGTCAGCCCCGCCGCTCAAGCCGCTGCGGACCACACGCAAGACGGCCGCCGAGCAGCCGAGGCAGAGAGTCACGCCGTCAGCCGAGACACCCAAGAAGCGCAAGACTTCGCCCGCAGCGACGAGCAAGGCGCCGAAGCGCAAGCCTCGGTAGCTCGGCGAGTTCAGGCTTCCTCGGGGACAAAGCCCGAGCGGAGCCTGCGGTCGTACGCCTCGATGATGCTGCGGCGCAGTTCTTCGGCGATGCAGGCGTCTCTGTTGGCCTTCTCTTGACGCTCAGAGGAGGCAGCCGCGATGTTGTGCCGCAGCGACTCGTCGTCGCACGAGCGCGCGAAGCCTCGCGCCCGCAGCTCGACGAGGCACGCGCCCTTGTACACGGCCCGCTCCGGTGAATCCGGTAGGCCGAGGATTCGGTCGAGCTCCGCATCGCTGCAGATGTCGGCGATGCGCCGCGCGTCGCGCTCGAGGAAACACGCCTCCCGGTAGGCCCTCCCGAGCGGCGTATCGGGCGCAAAGGCGACGATGCGGTCGAGGTCTTCGTCGTCGCATCGACAGGCGAACTCCCGTGCGCGCTGGCGCCACCATGCGGGGTTGGGGTCATCGGCCGGCTCAACGACGTCGAGGAGGAGGTTCATCGACCTGGGGCCTCCCCAGCGCCGGCAGCACGAATGATCACCCGCGGGCGCTTCGCGCCTCCATCGCCCGCCGTATCGATGCCCCGCACCTCGCCCGCCACGCTCCTGTACATGCGGCAGACGGGCCCATGCTCGCCGCCCTGGCCACCGCATTCGCATGGCGCACTGCGCCGCTCCGCGGCCTGGCGGGCCCGGTCCTCTCGTTGACGAGCACGACAGGTCTCCGTGAGCCGGGTCGAATTGCTCGGCAGCATGTCACAGATCGCGGCGAACCGCCCGCACGCGCACAGCTCAGGCATCTGCGCACCCCTCCGCCTCGATTCGGATCGAGGCCACCGCCCGCACGGCTGCGTCCCGCTCTTCCCGCGCCAGCGCCAACGCCCTCTCGACCTCCTGCACCTGAGCCTCGAGGCGGCGCTTGTCCTCCAAGAGCTCGCCGATCTGCAGGATCAGCGACGCAGCCCAATACGTCGCAGTGCCCACCACGATGAAGAGACCTCCGAACAGCAAACGAGAGTCGCCATAGTGGACGCCGGCGACGACCAGGCATAGAGCGACGATACAAGCTTCGATCGGCACACGATCCTCCGGGCAGGCGGCGAGCCGCGCCGTTGCGCCGTTGCACGCGGCGCCGCGGTGCACTTCACCGTTATTTCATTCTCATTCTATCATGGGTTCATGTTGGTTCCAGAGCGATTTTTTACATCGCTACTCTGGAGGGGTCCAGGGCCCTCCGCAAGGGCGGCGCACCTGGCGCAGGTGTCATAACTGTCTCGAAGCTCCCCCAGCAAATCTGACGGCGCCGTGGGGCGCTCATGCCGGCTGATCCGGGTGAGCGCCGCAGGTCAGCGATGGTCGCGCCAGCCTCGGCAAATCGAAACATACTGGTTCGCGTGAGCAGCATGTTATGGCAAGTTCGACGCGATGACGCCCGTCTCGACTCAGGATGAAGCCTGCACGCTCGCGCATCCCACCACCTCGTCTTTTGCCGCCTGGATGGCAGGCTCCGCTGAGGGCGGTCAGAACGCGGTGAAAGACGCGAATCTGTCGACAGCCGATCGGTCCGCGCAGCTCACTGCCGTCTTTCAGGTGTTCCTGAACAGCCAGCGCTACACGCCGAAGAAGAACCTCGACTCGATGCTCCGCAGCGATCCGACGTGCGTCGGCGTCGAAGATCATCCCCTGATCGGCCGCGACAAGCGCCGCCTGCACGTCCTCCAGCGCGAGCTGCAGCGCGCCTGTCTCACGGCCACGCTGCTCAACCTACCCGTCGCTCGGCGCGCGGGCTTCATCTTGATCGATGTGCTGGGGTTCAGTGAGGGCGAGGTCGCCAAGATCTTGGACACGACCCCTTCCGCCGTTCACACGGGGGTCGGGCGAGCGAGGCGGGAGCTCACTTCGTATCTCGAGCCGCGCTGCGAGCACATGGACCCCGCCAATCCCTGCCATTGCGAGACGCGCCTCGGCATCGCCCTCGAGCGGGGCTTCATCACCTGGCCCGACCGCGATGATCTCGACGGCGACGTCCCGCTCGTCAGCCGCACGATCTGCCCCGACGCCGAGCGGCTGTACGCCAGGCTGCCGGGGCCCCTGCCTTCGCCCCGCAGCCCGGAGACGACATGTCGCTGAAGAGCCCGCAGCAGGAGGGCCTCGTGTTCGGCCGCTTCAAGCCGGTGCGCCAGCTCGGCATCGGCGCGATGGCGGTGGTGCACCTGGCGCACGACGTGCTGGGGCACCGTGATGTCGCGCTGAAGCGGATGCATCGCGTCGTGCCCGTGATGGTCGAGCGGTTCAAGCGGGAGTACCGCGCGCTCGCCGGCATTCGTCACCTCGGGGTGCCGGCGATCTTCGACATCGGCGAGTCGGAGTCCGGCGAACCCTACTTCACGATGGAGGTCGTCACGGGCGAGACGCTCGAGCTCCACATTCGACGCGGGCCGGTCGAGCCGGTCCGCGCGCTCACGCTGGCGATCGAGCTCGGGCGCGTCTTGATGGCGGTTCACGCGGCCGGCGTGGTCCATCGTGACGTGAAGCCCAGCAACGTGATCATCGAGCCGGGCGATCGCGTTCGCCTGCTCGACTTCGGGATCTGCTGCCTCACCGAGGACTACTACCGGCAGCCGCACCTGCGGGGCGTCACGGCCGAGGCCGAACGCTGGCAAACGCTCGACGTACGCGGCCTCGGCAACGAGCACTACGTCGACCCGCAGCTCGCCACGGTCGGGACCTCGCCGCAGAACGACGTGTTCTCGGTCTGTGTCATCCTCTACGAGTTGGTCACGGGCCGACCGCTGTTCGACTCGGACGCGCGGCGCTTCGGAGAGATCGACGAGGCCGAGTTTCGGCCGGCGCTCGCGCCGCTGGTGACCGAGCTGCGGCGCGGCGTTGCTGAGCCGCTGTCCCGCCATCGCAGCATGGCGGAGCTGGTAAAGGCCCTGGAGGTCGTGCGCGGGCGGATCGTCGGTCCGCTCGCCGAACAGACGCGGGCCGCCACGCCCGCACCGCCTGCACCGCCGCGCGCCTGGGTGGCATCGCTGTTGTGTCTCGCCCTGGGCGGCCTGGGCGGGGCTGCGATCGGGCGCTTGGCGTCGCCGAGCGAGCGCGAGCCCTCGCCCGTGGCCGTCGTGTCCTCTCAGCCGACGACCTCACCCGCGCTCGACATCTCGACGCCGCCACCGTCGCCGCTCCCTGCATCGGCTGCGCCATCCCCCGCGAACCGCGAATCTCCGCCACCGACGACGGCGATCGTCGAGCCGGCTCGCAAGCCCGCAGCGAAGCTCCCGGAGACCTTCGAGGGTCGCATACGTCATGCCGAGGCGCGCGCGCGCCGATGCCTGATGAAGGCGAACGCGAAGCCTCGTCCCCTCGATGTGACCATCGCCGCCGACAAACCGCCGAGTGTGTGGGGCGCGGCGTCCGAATCGCCCGAGGCGCGGTGCATCCGCGAAGCTCTCGCCCACTTCAAGCTGACGGTCGTCCAGGGCCAGCGGCAGCACACCTTCTTCGAGGAGACCTGAGCATGCTCGTCCATCTTCTGCTCGCCGTAAGCCTGCTCGCACCACCGTCGAAGGGCTCACCGCCGTCCAAGGCGGCCGCCCAGAAGGCGTTCAACGACGGCAATTGGCAAGCTGCGCTCGACCTGTACCTCGCGCTCGCCGAGGCCCCCGGCGTGCACCCGCCGAACGCCCTTGTCGGCGCGCATGACAGCCTCCGCGCGCTCCACGATGCAGCGCCGAGCGACGCGCACATCTGCCGCGCGCTGGCCCTCGCGCGTGAGGTCCTCCACCGCGACGACCTGTCCGACGACGAGCGGGCCTACTGGGCCGAGCTCGCGGCCGATGACGCGGCGAGAGCGGGTGCAGGGTGTGCCGGCGAGGGGTCGCCGAGCGAACCCATCGAGGTCGACGAAGCCCCCACCACAACGCCTGCGCAGGCACAGACACCCGAGGGACCAGTGTCGGCACTGGCGACGCGAGCCCCCGAGCCGCGACGCCCGACCGCCCGCGTCGTCACCGGCTCTCTCCTCTCTATCGTCGGCGCGAGCCTCGTGGGCGGGACCATCGGCGTCCTCGTGCGGCGAGATCGTACGGACGAGAAGATCGCCGCGATCACGACGACCTTGCTCGCCGAGAACCGAGGGCCGACCTCAGCCGAATCGGAAGTCGCCTCAGCAGCTCGTGCATCCTTTAAAGAGGATCGAACAACCGCGTGGGCGCTCGGGATCATCGGGAGTGTAAGCCTGCTTACAGGTTTGACGCTCGCGCTGATTCCGGCACGCCCATCATCATCTGCGCGACTCCGCGCCAACGCGGCAGGAATCGTGTATTCCTTCTAAGAGAAGAGGTTGTCCGTGAACTGTCGACCCCGTCTGGCCATTATTTTTGTCGCGCTCGCGCTCGTAGCATGCGCCCTGGAGCCGCCGTCGTACGCGGCCTACACCGCGGCGGTCGACCTCCTGACCGAAGAGACAGGTGGGAGTACTTCGACGACGACGATCGCGACCGACTCCACCGCGAGCATGACCTCCGGCCTCACGACTTCCGAGGCGCCTCCCGCGACGACCGAGATCGGCACCGAGAGCGGCAGCGACACAGGGACGACCAGCGGCGACGCTCAACCCCTCCCCCTCGATGTCGAGCTGTTCTTGAACCCGTCGTCGGTGAGTACCGTCGGCGAGGTGAAGATCGACGTGTGGACGTCGCGGCCGGTGGCGACGATCGACATCTTCGACGGCGACAAGCCGATCGTGCTCGGAGCGGCCCCCAAGGCGCCGGTCACCATGCTCGAGGTGACTTCCGACCAGATCCCCGGTGATGGCATTCGCAAGATCCGCGCCGTCGGCCACACCGAGGACGGCGTGAGCGACCAGGCGGAGAAGGACCTGCTCATCGACGTTGCGCCGGGAGGAACCGACGTGTGGCCGCCCTACGTGCACGCCGGATCGATCAGCGGCTTCACCGGCGTGGTGCTGCTCGACAACCAGTCGATCGCGGCGTGCGGCTTCCTCGAGACGAAGGAGGGTCTCGTGGCGATCGTGGTCCAGCTCGACGGTGCGACAGGCAAGGTCGAGAAAGGACCGATCTCCCTCGGCAAGGTCGCGTTCGCGGCCGCAGGCAGCGGGCCGGCGATCGCCCGCGGGGACGACGGCGCCGTCTACGTGGCCTCGACGCGCGCGGGCTCGACGTGGGCCGTGTCCAAGGTGCGGACCGGCGATCCGCTGCCGCTGGTGTGGACGGCGACGGGTGAGCTGAAGACCAAGGCCTTCGGCATCGAGTTCGCGGGCGACCGCGTGATCGTCGTCGGGGCCATCGAGATCGCTCCCGGCACCCATGACCTCAAGGTCTGGTGGCTCGCGGCCCACGACGGCGAATTGCTCGACGAGAGGACCTTCGCCATGGCTGCGCAAGATGACAAGATCAACGCGTACGACGAACTCGCTCGCGCGGCGGCGATCGTCGACGGAGAACTGGTCGTGGTCGGCGAACGCGAGATCCAGGGGAAGTTCAACTGGCTCTACCGTCGCACGGTCGTGCTGCGTTTCTCTCTCGACAACGAGTTGCTCGACGAGTGGACCTCCCCCGGTGAACTGCTGGAGGAGGACGCTGGGATGGCCGTGACGCCGCTACGCGACGGAGGCTTCGCCGTCACGGGCTGGGGCCGAAACCTGAACACCATCCGCCAGGTGCAGACGCGGTGGTTCTCTCCCGTCGGTGAGGCTGGTCCGGTACGGACCGAGGCCACGCCAGGGAGCGACGCGATCGCCTACGCGATCGGCGAGGACCGCGAAGGCAAGCTCGTCCTCGCGGGCTCGCGCACCACGCCGGCGACGGACGCGGATGCGTGGATCTTCGCCATCCCGGGCCCGCTCGGTGCTCACACGTGGGATGTCATCCGCAGCGGGCCAGGCAAGGGGCCCGACGAGGCCGCGGACCTCGCCATCGGTCCGTGGGGCCACGTGTCCGTCGTCGGCGGCGAGTTCGCCGACCTGCAGCCACGAGCCTTTGCCATGCGCCTCTACCCCTGACCGCTGTGCTCTCGCGGCTGGCGGGTCCTCTCTGCGACTCGAGGACCCGTGTGCACGACTCACTGCGGGACGAACACGTCGCACTGGGTCTTGATCTTCGCCGCGGCCTCCGCGAAGTAGCCCGCGTAGCCCTGCTCGTTGCATATCGAGCCGAACACCGAGTGAGGCAGCAGCTCGGTCCAGTTCCGGAGTTCGTGGAAACCGGGGGGAATCCCCGCGTAGCCGCACAGTCCGTCCGGGTCGTCGATGTCGTTCGTGATGACGAGCAGCACCACCGCATCCGCGTCGCCCCCCTTGGCATCGACCAGCGCGTTTGCCCAGTCCTGCGCCGTGCCTTCACTGTTCTCGTCCGCCGTGTCCTGGACGACCACGACGACGAGCAGGGCATCATCGCGGAGGAATCCCGCGTTGCAGCTACCCACGCTGTTGAGCTCGCTCGCCACGGCTTTCACCGTGACCTCGGCGACGTTGGCTGCGCCGTCGATGCCCACCGAGGCGATGCAGGTGAACGCGTCTTCGAGTTCGGGCTGGCCGGACGTGATGTAGCGACGGCCGCTGGCGAGGTCGCACCGCTTGTTGCTCGCGTGCTCGCCGATCGGATACGTGACGCCCGCGCCGCGGATCTCGTCACATGGCTCGTGCTCGACCCCGCAGGGGTACTTGGGCACCTCGGGGCAGAAGTCCTCGCAGTTGGCGCAGAGGATGGGATGGCCCCACAGCGGGGACGTGTTCGCCGACAGGATGTGGTAGTCGAAGTCCGCGAACTCGCCCTCGAGCGTGCCGATGAAGCCCGGGAAGCTCGACTTCAACCAGCCCTGCGCGTCCTCCATCGTCCAGTCGGAGCTGATCGTGAACATGAAGTCGATCTTGCCCTTGCAGCCCGCCGGCGGCTTGTCGCCCCCGTCGGGCGGCACACCTCCGTCCGGGATGCCGCCCGCGGAGCTGTCGGAGTTGCCGGTCGAGCTCGCCGCAGCCGAGTCCTCACCCGAAGTGCTCGACCCGCCCGTCGTCGAGGTCGACGTGGTCTCGGCGCCGGTGGAAGTCGTCGCCGGCGGCGCCGTCGTGATGCTCGTGCTGAACCCCGAGTTCTGCCCGTCGCCGTTGTTGCAGGCGAAGACGGCGGCGGCAGCGAGCACGAGACGGCGCATGACCTCCGCAGCGTAGCGCGGCCAACGCGCGAAGTCGAGAGCGTGAGCGCGGGCGCAACTCCCTCCTGGGTGGGGTTGGCCGCTTCGCCGCCCGCAGCAGGGTGAAGTTGGCGTCGAGCGTGCGATTCGGGCCAGGATGCTCGCGGTCGCGCCGCATGGACCGGGCCTACCAATGGCCAACCACCCGGGGCGATTGCGACACCGGTGCAGGCCCCGCCTGCTTCCAGGATTGCTTGACCTGCTCCACCATGAGTGGCTTGGTCGATGGACCAACCGCGATGCCCGGAACCTCAGAGCGAGACGATATCCTGGAACGCTGCGATCACGAGGCCGGTCACTTCGTAGTCGGAGTCGTGCTCGCGCAACGTCATGCAGACTTCAAGTTTATTCCCAGGTACGTGAGTGTGCTTTCTCGGGTTGGATCAGGGGGGCGTGTTGCGTTTATGTATGCAGAAGAACCACCGATTTTGCAGCACGCGTTGATGTGCTACGCCGGAGCCCATGCTCAGGTCCTCTGCGCACTGATGCGGCATCATTCGAAATCGAATACCCGGCCGAGTCAGGCTGATGTCGAAGCGCAATTGAAGAGAGCTCTACCTCATGCCGGTGCGGATCTTGAACTGGCAGAAGCTCATAGCAAATTCGAGACCCTCGACCAGGTGGACGGGTCAGTGAACTCGGGTTCGGGTCAGAGAAATCGTGGGAGCGATGGACATCATTGTTGTGCATGGCTCCTTCTGCGCCGGACTCGCAGCCGACGAGGCTGGGGATCGCTCTTGCTGCAGGCCGCGCCTCTCTGACACACGGCCTCATGGTTCAGCGGTAGCGACGGAACTCGGCCATCAGCCGCTCCAACAGGACCGGCTTGCGAAGAACCGCGTCAGCCCCCATCCCTGCCACCAAGTCCGCATCCCTGTCCACCGAGCCCGACATGATGATCACCGGGATGGGGGCCATCGTCGGCTCTGATAGTTGCGCAGCCCGAAACTCCCATCCGCTCATGAGCGGCATCCTGAGATCCAGGAGAATGACCAGCGGTGCTCCAGCCCCCCCCGGCATCAAATCGGCGCGCAGTTGCGCGAGGGCCTCGATACCGTTCGCCGCCGTGGCGACCTTGAACCCTTGGAATTGCAAGAGCCGGCCAAGGAGCTCGCGCACGTCGGGATCGTCCTCCACGACCAAGATCCGCCGCATGGCCTGAGCATCGCAGGGCGTAGAACCTCGCGCAACATAGTACACACGATGTTTGGCGAAGCGGCCTCAACAGAATCCGACGGCGAGTGTCGTGGTGCGCCCCACCGCGACCACGCCCGTTCGTTCGAGCGCGGGCGTCGCGCGCATACGTCCTCTGCTCGCCGCATGCCGCGACCGCTCGAGGCTGCGCGGCCAGAGGGCGGCGCGTCGCTCGGGAGCTGCGTGACCACGCACGCGGACGTATCGGAAATTCCCTGGCTGACGAGCAGGCCGAGCTCCCGACGCCGTTCGGCGGAGCGTCCGGCGAGCGTGTCACCCTCCCTCGTGGCCCTTCTCTTGCCCAGGCGCAAGTTCACTCGGGCGCGGTCAACAGATGCGTGGGAGCTGCTCCCCCGCGAGCAGGTCGAGCGTGTGGCTGCCGCCGAGGCCGGTCTTCAAGACCACCACGCGCGGATGAGCTTCGACCACCTGGCCGATGCGCGCGGCGCCTGACCCGAGCGTCGCAAGCGCTCGCTCCACGGACGCTGCCGGGACCATCAGCGTCATTCGACCCTCACAGGCCACGTGGAGCGGATCGAGGCCGAGCAACTCGCACGCGCCGCGCACGGGCTCGCTGACGGGGATCGCCGGCTCGTCGAGGAGCACGCCGACATTCGCGTCCATGGCGATCTCGTTCAGCGCCGCGGCCAGCCCGCCGCGGGTGAGGTCGCGGAGACAGTGCAGCGTCACGCCCGCGGCGAGCAAGGCGGCCACGCAGCTCGCCAGCGCCGCGCAGTCGCTCTCGATCGGGGACGCGAACGCGAGCCCCTCGCGGACCGACAGCACCGCGATCCCGTGCCGCCCGAGATCGCCGCTCACGAGCACCGCATCTCCGGGCTGCACGCGGTGAGGTCCGATGTCGACGCCCGGAGGGACGAGCCCGACCCCCGTGGTGGTGATGAACACGCCGTCCCCCTTGCCGCGATCGACGACCTTCGTATCCCCTGTCACGATCGCCACGCCCGCCTCGGTGGCGGCGTCACGCATCGATTCGACGATGCGCCGGAGCGCTGCGAGCGCGAGGCCCTCCTCGAGGATGAACGCCGCCGTGAGATGGAGGGGCCGGGCTCCCGCCATCGCCAGGTCGTTGACCGTGCCGAAGACCGCGAGGCGACCGATGTCGCCGCCCGGAAAGAAGAGAGGCTTGACCACGTAGCTATCGGTCGTCAGCGCGACCCGCCCTCGGGAAGTGACGTCGGGGACGACATCGACGACAGCGCTGTCGTGACGCGCGAGCAGCGTCGGATTGGCGAAGGCCGGCAAGAACACGCCCTCGATGAGCTGGCGCATGCGTCGTCCGCCGCCGCCGTGGGCCAACTGCACCGTGGACGGCGGGTGCTGCGTCGGGCAGGCGGAGGCCAGCCTTTCCCGGTCAGACGACATCGCGCGCGCTCCGAGGTCGGTACCGGAAGTAGGCCGCGCAGGCGCCCTCGGCCGACACCATGGTCGCACCTACCGGTGAATCCGGCGTGCAACGTGTGCCGAACGCCGGGCAGTCGGTGGGCCTCTTGCGGCCCTGAAGCACGAGCCCGCTGATGCACTCTGCCGGCTCCGCGGCGGCGCCAGCCGACATGCCGAACCGCAGCGTGGCGTCGAACGCGGCGAACGAGGGCCGAAGCGCCAGCCCGCTCGCCGGGAGCTCGCCCAGGCCGCGCCAGCGACGAGGCACGACCTCGAAGACTTCGTGCAACAGACGCCGCGCCGCCTCGTTCCCGCGCGGGCCGACCGCACGCTCGTACTGGTTGGTGACCACGGCGCGCCCCTCCTCGAGCTGGCGCAGGCACATGTGGATCCCCTGCAAGAGGTCGAGCGGCTCGAAGCCGGTCACGACGATCGGCACGCCGTAATCGCGGGCCAACCGCTCGTACTCGTCGGTACCCATGATCGTGCAGACGTGGCCCGCGGCGAGGAACCCGTCGACGCGCCGATCGGAGGCGCTCAGGATCGCTGCGAGCGCGGGGGGGACGAGGACGTGCGAGACCAGGAGCGAGAAATTTCGCACCCGATCGATCCGGGCCCGGTGCGCGGCCATGGCGTGCGCAGGCGCGGTCGTCTCGAACCCCACGGCCAGGAACACGACCTCTCGCGCGGGGTTTTGCCGCGCCAGCGCGAGGGCGTCCAGCGCGGAGTAGACCACCCGCACGTCGCCGCCCTTCGCCTTGACGGTGAACAAGTCGCCGTCGGAGCCCGGCACGCGCAGCATGTCACCGTAGGAACAAAACGTCACCTCGGGCCGACCCGCCAGCGCCAGCGCCTGATCGAGGATCTCGCACGGAGTCACGCACACTGGACATCCCGGACCGTGCAGCAGCGAGACCTCGGGCGGCAGCAGCTCCTCGATTCCGAAGCGAACGATCGCGTGGGTCTGCCCACCGCACACCTCCATGATCGACCACGGGCGCGTTACGACGCGCCGGATGGCAGCGATGAAACGTCGCGCCTCCGCGCCGCTCCTGTACTCGTCGACGTATTTCACGGGTGCGGCTCCTCGGGTAGGACCTCGCCGAGCGCGTCCAGGTACGCGAATACGCGTGCCGCAGCTGCTGCATCAATGAGGCCGATAGCGAACCCCGCGTGCACGATCACGAAGTCACCCTCGGCGGCTTCGGGGGCGTACACGAGGCTCACCTCCTTGACCACGCCGCCGAAGGAGACGCGCCCCATCCGCAGCTCGTCGCTGGCGATGCTCAACACTTCACCGGGTACTCCGAGACACATGACTTCGCTCCTGCCACCGATGCGTCACCACCCACGACTGTCCGAGCGACAGACCCCCATCGTTCGGCGGCGCCAGCGACGGGGAGTAAACCGTGAATCCGGCCCTCTCGAGGCGCCTCCGCGTCGACGTGGCGAGGCGGAGGTTCTGGAAGCAGCCGCCCGCGAGCGCCACTGCGGGGATGGCTGCTCTACGGGCGAGCTCAGCCGCCAGCCATGCCAGCGCTTCGTGGAAGCGAGCGCTCACGACCGCCACGGGCACGCCTCGGCGTCGATCCGCCACGACCTCCAGCACCAAAGGCTCCCAGTCGACGACGATCGGCGCCGAGCCGCGCAACACAAGGGGGTAGGGCTCTGCGTCCTCGACGTCCTCTGCGACGTACTCGAGCTCCATGGCCGCTTGGCCCTCAAAACTCGATTGCTCGCGCACGCCGGCGAGCGCAGCCACGACGTCAAACAGCCGGCCCACGCTGGTCGTGCGTGGCGCGTTGAGGCCGCGCTCCAGCATCGCATCGAGCACCGCGAGCTCGCACGGAGAAAACCAGGCGGCAGCGATGGCGGAGAAGCCCGCCTCGCCTATCGCATGAAGCGCGCCGGCGGCGGCGCGACGGCCGTCGCGGATCGCCGCGTCGCCGCCCGGCAGCCTGAACGAGCGCAGGTGCGCGAAGCGAAGCGCCCGCGCCCCATCACACACGAGCGCCTCGCCGCCCCAGAGATCGCCGTCCTCCCCGTAGCCGCTCCCGTCCCACGCCAGGCCGAGCAACGGACCCTGGAGGCTGTGCTCGGCGGCACAAGCGGCCACGTGCGCGTGATGGTGCTGCACTCGCTCGAGCGGGACTTCGTGCTCCGCAGCGAGCACCTCGGCGAGGCGCGTGGAGGCGTAGTCGGGGTGCAGGTCGCAGGCGATGACCTCGAGGCGGCCGTGCAGGAAGCGGAGCAGGTCGCGGGCTGTGCGTCCGAGCAGCGCTCTCGCCGATTCGCAGTCGAGGTCGCCGAGGTGTTGGCTGACCACGACCTCGCGACCCACTGCGAGCGTGATCGTGGACTTGAGGTGGCCGCCGAGGCAAAGCACGGGGGGTCCGTCCTCCGTGCGAAGGAACGAGCGCGGCACGAAGCCTCGTGCCCGTCTCAGGATCTCGAGCCCGTTGGGCCCGATGCGGACGACCGAATCGTCGAGCGGGCGGGCGATCGGCCGGTCGTGTGCGAGGAACAGATCGGCGACCGCGCCGAGACGCTCGCGGGCCTCCGCGTCGTCGATGCAGATCGGCTCGCTCGAGAGGTTGCCGCTCGTACACACCAGCGGACCGCCGACGTCGGAGAGCAGCAGCCGGTGGAGCGGCGAAGCGGCGAGCATGGCGCCGACGCGAGGGTTGTTCGGGGCGACCTCGGCCGCGAGCGAGGAGAGCCTCGATCGCCGCACCAGCACGATCGGCGCCGCGGGCGACAGGAGCGCGTGGAGCTCGTCGTCCGCCACGTCGCAGTCGCGACGGAGCGTGGCGAGCGAGGGGAACATCACCGCGAACGGCTTCTCCTCGCGTCCTTTGCGACGTCGGAGCCGCGCCACCGCCGACGAGCTCGTCGCGTCCACGAGGAGCTGGTAACCGCCGACACCTTTCACTGCACACACCTGCCCATCGCGGAGGAACTGCACCGCGGCCGCCAGCGCGCCCTCCTCCGCCGCGCTCGTCCTGCCCATCGCGTCGAGCGCCGCGAGCCTGGGTCCGCATTGCGGGCAGGCGATCGGCTGCGCGTGGAACCGTCGATCCGAGGAATCCTCGTACTCTCGCGCGCAATCGTCGCAGAGCGTGAACGAGCGCAGTGTCGTGCGCGTGCGGTCGTAGGGGAGGGCCTCGATCACCGACCACCGAGGTCCGCAAATCGTGCAATTGGTGAAGGGGTAGCGGTAGCGGCGCTCGCCGGGCGTGGCGATCTCGCGCGCACATTCGTCGCACGGAGCACTGTCAGGCGGCAACGCGACCCCGGAGGCGTCCCCCACCCGGCTGGCGAGGATCTGGAAGTCCGAGCTGCCGCGCAGTTCGACCTGTCGGCTGACGAGCGTGACGACGCGCGCGCCTGGGGGCGGTCGTCGCCTCAGGGCTTCACCTCGAGCTGCACGCCGTCGGCCTCGTTGCGGACCCACCCCGACAGCCCCATCTGCCCCGCCAGGCGACAGACGAACGGACGAAAACCTACCGCTTGCAGGACGCCCCGCAGGGCGATCGAGAGCCGCTGAGCGCCGAGGTTCATTCGACCTCGATGGATTCGACGCCGAGACCGGGCTCGCGGGCCAGCACCGCCTCGGTGCTCTCGCACCGGGGGCACAGGAGCACGTGGTGCTCGGGTTCGTAGACGAGGTCACAGTCCCCGCAACGAGCCTCGATGCGCGAGACCGAGAGCACGAGCCGCGCGCCCTCGGCCAGCGTGCCGCGGGCGCAGGCCTCGAAGTGGAAGGCCACGCTGTCTGCCGACAGCGACTCTGTTTCGGCGACCCACCCGCGGACGGCGCTCACATGTCTGGCGCCGGCCACACGGGCCTGCTCGATCGCGGCGGTCAAAATTTGCCTGGCGATGGATGACTCGTGCATTCGTGCCCTCCGGACGTGTTCTCTCCCAGCATGGCCACCACGGCCCGCACCGCGGCTTCCACGGCTGCCGCCGCCGTCAGCGAGAGCTCCTCAGCGAGCCTCTCCGGCCGCTCGATCTCGAGGCCGACGATCTGGATCTCGGGCGCCACGGACTCCGGGTACAGGGCGCGCGCCAGCGCGACCGCGGCGGGAAGGTCGAGTCCGTGCGTCGAGATCGCCACCAGTTGCTGCGCGTCGAAGTCCTCCGGCGTAGCGACATGGAGGTGCCCCAATGCTCCGGAACCGAGGACGGCGTCGACCACGATCACGCGATCAACGCCCGTGAGGCGCGCGATCAGCTCCGTGGTGCTGGCGACGAAGTCGACCTGAACGTCGTCGAGGTCCAGACTTCGCAGCCGCTCCGCCACCCGGATCCCCACCCCGTCGTCGCCCGCGAGGCGTTGCCCCACGCCGATCACCCGCGCGCTCATGCCTCCACCTGCTCGATCCGCAGGGTAAGGAAGTGCGCCGCGCAGGAGATGCAGGGATCATGATTCCGGATCGCCTGCTCCGCCCGCGCGGTCGCGGCCTTGTGGGACAGCCCTGCTAACACCGGCGCCATCGCCCGCAGATCGTCTTCGATGCAGCGCTGATTCTGCGAGGTCGGCGGGACGATCTTCGCGTCCGTGATGAGACCGTCGTCACCGATTGAATAGCGGTGGTAAAGAATGCCGCGCGGCGCCTCGGTGCACCCATGGCCCAGCCCGGGCGCACATGGGACGTCCTCCGAGGCCACCGTCGGAGGGTCGTACGAGCGCACGAGCCGCGCCGCCTCGTCAAACGCCTGGATCGTCTCCACAGCGCGCGCCAGGATGCTCTTGAAAGGATTCGTGCATGGCGGGACGAAGCCGACGTCCTCGGCCGCGGCTCGGGCTCGCGGCGACAGCCGGTCGAAGTTGAGGTTGAAGCGCGAGAGAGGGCCGCAGAGGTAGGCGCCGCGGCCGTTGCGCTGTGACTGCAGCGCGCTCGAGTGCTGGACGTGCTCTTCCGTGAAGTGGGCGTCGTACTCGTGCGCCGCGATGTCGAGGCCCGCGCTGGAGACGATGCGCCCCTCGTTCATGGGGTACTCGTCGGGATGACGAAGGGCGACGAATTCATACTCCCTGCGGAAATCGGGGTAGGAGAAGCCGGCTGTCCAGCGCAGGAGAGCCTCGGCAGCGTCGAGGCCCCACTCGAGCTCGGGGAGCAGCGCCAGCAACTCGGAGCGCGACGGGGCGCGGTAGAAGCCTCCGACCTTGATGTTGATCGGGTGGATCTCGCGGCCACCCAGCAGGGTCATGATCGCGTTCCCTGCTTTCTTCATCCGCAGTCCGCGCTTGACCTCGTCCGGGTGGGACTTCGCCATGGTGAGCGCGTCGGGAAAGCCGAGGAAATCGGGGGTGTGCAGCATCACCATGTGCAAGAGGTGGCTCTCGATCCACTCACCGCAGTAGAGCAGGCGCCGGAGGGCCCGCACCGCGGGCTCGACGCGCAGGCCGTGCGCGGCCTCGATCGCATGACAGGCGCTCATCTGGTATGCGACCGGGCAGATGCCGCAGATCCGGGACGTGATGTCGGGCGCTTCGAGCTGCGCGCGACCACGCAGGAGCGCCTCGAAGAAGCGCGGCGGCTCGAAGATCCGCAGCTGCACCTCTTCGGCCGTCTCGCCGCGGAGGCGGATGAAGAGCGCGCCCTCTCCCTCGACGCGGGCGAGATAATCGACCTTGATGGTCCTAGTCGCCATGCGACAGCCCCTCCTGGCGGAACGGTCCGGCGTTGGCGTTGAAGGTGTGGAAATACCGACGCACGCCGCCTTCGCTCACGCCCATCTGCACGAAGCCGCGGGCCAGCGCGGCGGTGTTGGGCGCCTCGGCGGGGCCGTAGCAGCCGTAACAGCCGCGGATGTAGCTCGGGCAGAGGGCGCCGCAGCCGGCATGGGTCACCGGTCCCATGCAGGGGGTACCGTGGGCCACCATGACGCAGACGGTGCCGCGCATCTTGCACTCGACGCAGGTGCTGTGCGAGGCGATCGCGGGCCGACGGCCGTGGAGGTATGCGCTCAGCACCTCGAGCAGCTGCCGCTTGTCGATCGGACAGCCTCGCAGTTCGAAGTCGACGGGCACGTGTTCGGCGATCGCGGTCGAGGTGGTGAGCGAGTCGATGTAGTCAGGCCGCGCGTACACCACGCGCAGCATCTCCGCGTGATCCCGGAAGTTGCGCAGCGCCTGGATCCCGCCGGCCGTGGCGCACGCGCCGATGGTCACGAGGGACCGCGAGACGGCCCGCACTCGCCGGATGCGCTCGGCGTCGTCGGCCGTCGTGATCGACCCCTCGACCAGCGATACTTCGTAGGGGCCGCCCACGTCCGCGCTGGTCGCCTCCCGGAAATAGGCGATCTGCAGCGCGTCGGCGATCGCCAGGAGCTCATCCTCGCAATCGAGGAGCGTGAGCTGGCAGCCGTCGCAGGAGGCGAACTTCCACACCGCCAGCTTGGGGCGTCGCTTCCTCGGCATTTCAGATCTCCCTCACGTAGAACAGGCGCTCGATGCGATCGAAGCGGTAGACGGGGCCGTCCTTGCACACGAACGTGGGGCCGTACTGACAATGGCCGCAGAAGCCGACGCCGCACTTCATGCTCCGCTCCATGGACACGTGGATCCGCTCGTGCGGCACGCCGCGGCGCTCGAGCTCACGGACCGCGAAGCGCATCATCACCTCGGGGCCGCAGAGCAGCGCGACCGTCGCCGCGGGGTCGAGCTCGACCTCGGCGATCAGCGCCGGCACCACCGCCACCGTGCCCCTGAACGATGTGTCGGCCCGATCGACGGTGACCTCCACGGTCACGTCGAACCGGCTGCGCCAGCGCTCCAGCTCCTTGCGGAAGATGAAGTCGGCCGGCGAGCGGAACCCGGCCAGCACGATCACTCGGCGATACAGGCTCCGGGCCGCGAGCGCGTGGAGGATCGCGGGGCGCAGCGGCGCGACGCCGAGGCCGCCCGCGACGAACAGCAAGTCCTGGTCGCGGGCCTCGGCCAGGGGCCACGCGCTGCCGAACGGGCCGCGGACGCCGATGGTATCGCCCTTGCGGAGGCCCTGCATGGCCCGCGTCACCGCGCCCACCGCCCGGATCGTGTGGACCAGCTCCTCGGGTCGGTTCGGGTCGCCGCTGATCGAGATCGGCACCTCGCCCGCGCCGAAGGCGTAGAGCATGTTGAATTGCCCGGGCGCGAACGAGAAGCCCGCGCCTGAGGGCGCCGCGAGGTGCCAGGTGAACACGTCGGGCAGCTCGCGGTCCACCCGGCTGATGCGGGCGAACGCCGGGACCATGGGGTCGAACAGCGGGATCGGCGTGGTCATGGCGAGGCCTTGTAGACGTCGAGCCGCTGGAGTCGCACGCGCTCGAGCCGATGGTAGGTCAGGGCGAGCAGACGCTTCATCAACACGTATCCGAGCTCGTGATCGGCCTCCATCTTGCGGTAGAGGCACGCCCCGTCGAGCGCGAGGGCCACGACCGGATCGAGCGCGCGCGCGTCGAGGTGCACGCGCGGCGGTAGTGAGGGATCGGCGCCGTCGAGCCTGGTCCACGAGAGGCCGAGCACATCGCCGGCGCCGACCGTTTCGACCCGTACCGCGCCGCGCCCGGGGACGTGGACCTCGAGAGAGGCACGACCGGCGCGCAGGAGGTAGAACGTCCTGGCCTCTTCGCCCTCGCGGAGAAGGAACTGTCCGGGCTGGAAGCGCACGTTCTTCGTGCAACCGACCAAAACCGCGTGGTGCGCTCGACCCAGGCCGTCGAGGAACGGGTGGGCAGCGAGGAGCCGGGCCAGATCGTCCATCGGGCTCCCGTCATGCGACCGGCACGTCCGCGCGGAGCGCCGCGGCTTCTTCGGTGATGTCGATCCCGACCGGGCACCAGGTGATGCAGCGGCCGCACCCGACGCAGCCCGAGGTTCCGTATTGATCGATCCAGCTGGCGAGCTTGTGGGTGAGCCATTGACGGTACCGCGCCCGCAGCGACGGCCGCACGCTGCCTCCGTGTACGTACGAGTGATCGAGCGTGAAGCAAGAGTCCCACCGGCGCTCCCGCGTCGCCGTCGCGCCAGCGAGATCCGTCGTATCGACCGTCGTGCTGCAGAAGCAAGTCGGGCACACGAGCGTGCAGTTGGTACAGCCGAGGCAGCGTTCGGCCACCTGTGCCCATCTGGGGTGCTCCTGGTTGGCGTAGAAGAGCGACTTGATGTCGCGCGTGTCCATGTGCCGACCCATGTTCGCGGTCGCAGCGGCGGTGACGGCGGACGCGGCCGCGTGGTCAGCCTCGCTCGCCGGCGCGTGCTCGACGCGAGCGAGGAGGTCGGCACCCGCCGCCGATCCGACCTCGACCACGAAGCGGTGCGGGCCGCCGCTCAGGAGCTCCGTCAGCGCGAGATCGAAGCCGCCGCTCGCCCGTGGCCCTGTGCCCATCGACGCGCAGAAGCAGGTGCCGCTCGGCTCTCCGCAATTGACAGCCACGACGAACACGCCGCGCCGACGCGACGCATAGTCGGCGTCGACATGATGTCCCCCGACGAACACCCGATCTTGAACCGCGATCGCCTGCAGCTCGCACGAGCGAACGCCGATCAGCGCGAGCTTCCGGTCGATCGGGGGCTCGGGCGTCAACACCGGGCCGCCCGCGCCCCTCCGCAGCTGGAAGAGCCGGATCGAGGGCGGAAAGAACTCGCGCTTGTGGGACTGCGGACCGACCGCATAGCCGAACAGCGCCTGGTCGGCGCGACGGCGCAGCCGGTAACGGCCGGGCGCTTGCTCGTCGCCGACGCCTACTGGAAGGTCCTCGATGCCGCGCAGCTGGTCGTGGACGATCGCGCCGTCACGGACGGTCGGCCCCACGACGAGATAACCATCATCGCGCAGATGCTGAAGGAGAGACGCGAGTCCGTCACGAAGGAGCAGGACGCTCGCATTGATGTCGGGTCTCGGATGCACCATGCTCGCTCCGGCGCGGCCTGCGGCCGGCCATGGACCGATGAACGATGCGAGAATGCCGTCCCGCGTCGAGCAGGTCCGACGGCGATCGCACCGATTCGACGATTCGCCCGCCCACAAGCCAGGAGCCCGCGCGGGCGAACCACAGTCTGCCGCGGGACGCGCCACAGCGAAGTAACCCGTGGTGGCCCCAGTGCGGCTCGCGCCAGCGACCACCCGGACGACCGGCGCTCCACACTCTCGAACCCACGTCCGCCCGTTCTCACCGCTCTACGACGAGGTCGACCACTGCTCGACCCGCCTCCGCATGGACGCTCGACGGCCCCACGGTGCTCCATACGCCGATGCCGGGGTTCAGCGCCGCGCTCGCCATCGACCTGGTGCCGGGCGCGATCGTCCTCGGTCTCCTGCACGTCTACCTCGGCTTGCGCGGGGCTCAGTCCGCCAACGTGAAGGTCCCGGCATGATTGGCCGCAGCGTCGCGGCAGTGTCCGGGGCATTGCGGCGCTGCAACGGCTCTGACATGGTGATCGTCGGGACGCGACCAGGCGTCCAACCCGACCGGCCCGGAGGTCACTCGACATGATCACGTTGGAGATGCGCGGCGCGTGGCGGGAGCTAGAACGCAAGCTCCGTCCGTTCGTCGCGCGCCGCGTCGCCGGGCCGACGCCGAAGATGTCCTCCAGGACATTTTCTTGCGCATGCAGAAGAGCTTGCCCCACCTCCGTGACGAGGATCGTTTCGGGCCGTGGGTGTACCAGGTCGCCCGGAGCGCCATCGTCGACCACCAGCGCGCGGCCCTGCGGCACCCGCTGGCGTCTCTCGAAGCTGCCGACGAGCCCGCCGCGGACGACCCCTCCGCCCACCGATCCCCGTCCGAGCGCGTAGGGCCCGATGATTCCGCGGGGCGTGGAGTCGCGCCGGCGTTCGCCCTCGGACGCAAGACATCTGCGGACGCCGCCGACCTTCTCCTGGCCATTCCCGGCTGCTCGGGTTCGACGGAGACATCACTGGCAGGCGCCGTCCCACTCGTGGGCGCCGATGCTGAGCGGCAGCGTGCGGGGCAGGCCGCGGAGGTCCGCCGGCGCGTAGGCGGTGATGTCGCGGCCGCCCTTCGTCACCGTGCAGGGGGACTGGGCGTCGAGGAGCAGGTCGTCTTCGGGGCCGACGAGGACGTCCGGCAGCTTGAGATTGGCCGAGGCGTTCGCGCCCAGGCCGTTCTCGAACTGCACCACCGTCGTCCACTGCCGGGAGGGGTTGGAGCCCCGCAGCACCTCGTCGCAGTTGAAGACGTTGTTGCGCGCGTGGCTCGGGACGGACGTGCCGCTCATGGACTGGATGCACGCGACCACGTCGTCGTGCTTGCCTTCGATCAGGTTGTTGTCGACGATCGGCTGGGCCGACTGATCGAGGTAGAGCCCGCGCGCGGGGCCGCCGCCGTTGAGGTAGATGCTGTTGCCCAGCACCTTCGAGGCGCCGCCGCTGAGCTGGATGGCGAACGCGCCGCCTGGCACGTTGGACAGGTCGAGCACGTTGGCCACGAATGCGCCGTTCGAGGCCGAGGCGTGGATGGCTCGCGCGCCGCCGGTGGCCTTGGGGCTCTGGAAGCGGAAGCGGTTGGCGACGACGGTCGGGTGCCCGTCGACGACGCGGAGGCCGTAGGCCTGGATATCGGGGATGGCGACGATCGGCTCGAGGACGTTGTTGCTGATCGTCGCGTCCCCCCGGACGAAGACGGCCGCGCGATAGGTGCCGCGGGCGACGCCGACGTGAAAGCCGTCGATCACGGTGCCCGCCTGCACGCCGGTGGGGACCTCGATCGCCCGGTGGGGATCGGTCGCGGACGAGGAGAGCGTGACGAGCGAGGCGTCGACGATCTTGGTGACGTGTTGAGAGGGATCTCGCTCGCCCCAGTCAGCCCGGTAGCCGCCGTACAGCGAGATGCCGTCGACAATCACGATGTGGTCGCCGTTGGAGTAGTCGATCGTGTACTCGCCCTCGGCGACGCGGATCGTGTCGATGGTGCCGAGCTGCGCGGCCTGGTCGATGGCCCACTGGATGGTGCGCAGCGGCAGGTCTGCGGTGCCGGGATTGCTGTTCAGGCCGTCAGGGTGGACGTAGAGCACGTTCGCGTCGCCGCCGCCGTCGGTGGTGCTGCCGTCGCTGCTCGAGCCGCCGGTCGTTGTGCCGGTGGTGTCGGTGGTGCCGTCAGTGGTGGCGCCCGTGGTGGTGCCCGTGGTGTCGGTGGTGGTGTCGGTGGTGGCGCCCGTGGTGGTGCCCGTGGTGTCCGTGGTGGTGCCCGTGGTGTCGGTGGTGGCGCCCGTGGTGGTGCCCGTGGTGTCCGTGGTGGTGTCCGTGGTGGTCTCCGTGGTGGCGCCCGTGGTGTCGTCTACGCCCTCGGTGGTGGAATCGCCGGTGAGCGAATCATCGGTGGTTGGGTCGCCGGTGAGCGAGGTGCTGGTCGGCGTGGGGCCGGTCGACGTGCTGGGAGCCTCGGTGGTGGTCGTGCCGGGGTCGCCGGGGGTCGTCGCGTCCGAGGTCGAGCCGGTCGCGTCGTCGGTGGTCGCGGCGGTGGAGCTGGTCTCACCGGAGGCGGAGCTGTCTCCGCCGACGCCGCCGCACGCCGGGCCGATGCCCAGCGCGGTCACGATCAGGAAGGAGCGCCACTCATGAAAGTCAGCGAGTCGGTGCATGGGGCGCACGATGTCACGCGGACCCCGGCCCTGCACAGGGCGGGGTCGACGCGGGCATGTATCGTGAGTGCTCCCAAACATCGCGGCGACGGGAGTCGTGCCGGCGCTCTCGCGGAGCGGCGGCGAGATTGCGCGGTCTCATACTCGCATCCGCGCAATTATGACTCGCATGGATGCGAGATTCGACGCGCGGGCCGACGAAGACGTGCGGCGCCGCGCCTCGTGGTGTAACGGCGGTCCTACCGATCGGACAGCGTGCCGAGAAAGGCGACGATGTCGCGCTCCTCTGCGGTCGTGAGCCCGAGGTTGCCGACCTTGGCGGTCTCGAGATTGTCCGCCACTTCAGGTGCCGGCCAGCACGTGCGCTTCTCCCCTGGATCCCCCGGCGCGCACGTCGGGAGGACGGCGCGCGTGTTGTAGAAATGGACCATCTCCTCGAGGCTCTTGAAATAGCCGTTGTGCCCGTAGGCCTTGACGAACGACCCGTAGGGCCGCTTGTCGACGTTGCGCAGGGTCGGGACCTTGTGTTTGCCGTTGTTCTCGGCCGCCAAGCTGGCGTATTCGGGCCGCGTGGCGAGGAAGCTGCCGAGCCCGAGATCGACGAACGCCGCGCCGAGCGGGTTGACGGCGGGCGGCTGGGTGTAGAACGGATTCTCCGGGTTCTTCGGCGCCCCGAGGTTCGCGTACGTGAAGTCGGTGAACAGCGGCGGCACATTGCCGTCGCTCACGATCGCGTGGCAGGTGTCGCAGCCGGCCTTGCCGCGAAACAGGGCGAGGCCGCGGAGCTCCTGGTCGTCGAGCGCTGCCTCGCCTGCGAGGTACGCGTCGAACCGCGAGCTGAAGGCGCTCATCTCCCGCGATGCTTCGTAGCGCTCGATCGACCGCGCGATGGCGGCGAACGCCGCGTCGACGTCGTCGCAGATGCCCTGGCCCCAGACCTGGCGCAGCAGCAGCGAATAGCCCGAGTGCGGGCTGCATACTCGCTTCACCACCGCGGCCGCGTCCGGCAGGGCTTGTTCGAGCGGGTTGAGGAACGGGCCTTGCGCTTGGTCGGCTGCCGGGTTGCCGAGCTTCTCGCCGGTGGCGCGACCGTCCCAGAAGGCACCGCCGACGAACTCGCCGTTCTTCTTGTCGCGGTGAAGGATCGGACTGAACGACGCGTACGCGCTGCTCGGTGGTTTGCGGGCGCCGAAGCGACCGGCCACCGATCCCTCGTAGACGGCACCGTGCATGTCGATGGCCTCGATCGGCCCAGTCCAGCCCACTTCCAGGCCATGGCAGTCACTGCAGTCCTGATTGCCGCGGGCGGACAACCTCTCGTCGAAGAAGAGCAACTTTCCCAGTTGCTCCTTGGCGCTGAGCCCGGCCCCGGGCGCGCCGCGTCCGGTTCTGGGCGGATCGGCGAAGACGACCGTGCTGGCGGCGACGACCAGCACGCCCAATGCGACCGTCCCGGTGAGAGTTAGGCTTCTCATTCGAACATCCTTCGACGCCCACCGAGCGCACGGGGGTGCGACAGCTACCGGATGGGCTGCGTCCTCTCCGGGGTACCGCCCGGGCCCCGCATGTCAATCGAGGGACGTGCGAACGACGGGCGCCAGTGCGATGGGACAGGTCCAGCCGCGGACCTGCTCGCCAGGTCGACCGCGGCGCGGAAGAACCGTGCGCGGGGTCCGCCGCCGCGCGCGGGTGGGTGGGCGACGGTCACTTCGTCGCGAGCGGGGTGCGGAGGCGATGCCCTCATGCCGACTTTCGGGGGGCGCCGTCCTCGTGACGACCCTCGCGCTCGAGCCACGGATAGATGTTGGTATTCTCGACCTCGGCGTGCCTGCGCATGAGCTCCACGAGAAGCTCGATCGCGGGTGCACGGATCTCGTGCAGTTGGATCTGCAGCCCCAGACTCTCGAGCGCCTGGAGGATCTCGGCGTGTTGCGCCGAGAGCGTATCGACCATCTCACGACATTCGGGGCCCCGGCGGGCGAACTCTGGGAACACCTGCTCCTGCTCGAATCGAAAGTGGTTCTCGATGTCGCGGATGAACCCGGTCCACACGGCGTCGACTTCGCCCCAGGCCCCTGCATTGGCGAAGTTGCACAGGTCGTCGAACTCCTGATCGAAGGCGACGTGGTCGTCATGAAGGCGGCGGGCGACGCCGGCCATGTCTCGAGAATTCGTCTTTTTCCGCATCCCGAGAGCTTCCCCCCCCGCGCCCCGGCGGCCAGCGAGAGTATTGCGCCCAGCCCGGGGACCGGGAATGGGCAGGCCCAGGCCGGACGACGACCGGGCCCATGCATCCATAGCGCCCGATGGCGCGTCTGGCGCCAGGAGTCGCGCGCGCCGCGAGGGCGGCTCGAATTGATGTGTCGCCCTGGGCGACGCGCACGAGGGCGTGCAACACCTTGAGCCTGAAATCCACTTCCTCCTCGCCAGAGCTCTCCACGTCACAAAGGGCGACCGCACCCGCGTGCTCTCCGAGGCGCGCAGGGCCGCCGATGGCTTCGGCGCGGCCAGCGAGGGCAAGGCGAAGGAACTCGCAGAGGTCGAGGCGTTCCTGGCGAAGCACAAAGATGCCCGGTGACCAGGAGGCCGCGTCCCGAACGTCACGAGGCTCGGGGCCGCTGGGCGCGCGCCGTCTGGGGTATGCACCGGGAGGTGTGCCCAGCGACGCCACAGAGTTGGCACGCCAGAGGGCAAGGGGCGGCAGCGGACGCAGGCGTGCGAGCTCGCGCTGCGCTGGCTGCAGCACCATGGCCAGCTCGAGTCCGCCCAATATGTGCTGCGCGGGCTCTTGTATGCAGCCCCCCCGCCTGCCGTCCTCGACTACGCGCTGGTGTGGGTCACGCTGCACCGCGGGGACGAGCTGCGGTTCGTGGCCCTCCCGCTGCTGCGCCGCCCGGAACTCGACGACACCCGCTGGTGCGTGTGCGCCGACCTCGTGTGTCAGCGGGTGAACGAGGATCCCCGGTGGCGCTCCGACAAGGAGGAACATCTCTCCCGCGCTCCCGCATTTGTCACACTCCGTCGCCCATCAGCGTGCGGCTCTCGGGTTTGCCGCCGTTCCAGTGGATCATCTGGAGGTACCAGCCCTCGTGGTATTGGTCCTCGTAGAGCACCTCGTCGAGGCCGTCGCCGTCGATGTCGACGAGGGCGAAGAAGGTGGCGGCGCCGAGGACGTCGGCGACGGCGAAGAACTCGACGGCGCCGTCGGTTCTGGTGAAGAGCACGCCCGAGACTTCGAAGTCATCCTCGCCGCTCTTCGCCATCGCGTGGACGAACGCGACGTGCGAGCGTCCGCCCGGGAAGCGGCCGGGGAACAGCTTGACGTGCTTCTCGGCGATCATCGTCTTGCGCACGTGCGGGCGCAGGTCCTCGTCGAGCTTGGGCAAGAGCGCCTCCACGATGCGACCGAGGGCGCCGGGCGCGAGCGCGGCCGGGGCGAGCGGCTTGGGCGCGACCAGCTTCGCGGTCGTGGCCGCGTGGCCGCGGAGGGCGATCGCCCAGCCCTTCGCGCGCGGCTGCGCCGGCCCGAGATCGACCTTGAAGTGCAGTGAGGCCGAGCCGCCCGGGACGCTGGCGCCGAAGCCCGCGGCGCTCCGCTGCTCGGCGCCCGCGAGGGTCACCAGCGTCCAGGGCTCGCCGTGCGCGAAGCCGACGGGCAGGCCGGCGTCGCCGGGCGCGAAGGGCTCGATGAAGGGCGAGTCCTCCCTGTCGCCCAGCGCCGCCAGTCGCCGGTCGAGCGGGCCGGTGTCGATCCCCTCGAAGTTGATGATGTCGACCGCCCAGGTGCGAGTCTCGGGGTCGAGCGCAGCGGCGTACACCCCGAGCGGCACGAGCGGGGTCGCGGGCAGCGGGTCCGGGGTGGCGACGTTCGCCGGCGGAGCGAGCGGGTCCGGGGTCGCGGGGGCCGTCGTCGCGGGCGCCGTGAGGTTCGCGGGCGGGTCCGGGGTCACAGGGGCGGCCGGCGCATTCGCAGCGGCGACGGCCGCAGGCGAGCTTTCGACCGGCGCGGCGGCGGGGTGCGGGGCCCCGGATGGGTCCGAGGAGGCGGTGCAGGCGGCCCCGATCAGCGCGGCGGTCAGGGGTAAAGTTGTCCACCGACGCATGACATCCCGCGGGGCGCTCATGGACGTATCATCCGCCCGAAGCGCGAGCGGCGTCCACTGCCGGGTACGAGCGCAGGGGGCGAGGGCGCGCGAGGGCTGAACGTGATGACCCGGGCCCAGGCGTGTGCCGTGGGCGTTGGCGCGCTACCGCCGCTCCAGGCGCGCCCCCTCACCGACGATAGACGCGCCGTGAGGTCGAGCCGCCCGGCCCCACGCGAGAGCGCCGGGCGCTAGCGCGGCGACCTCGAACATCACCGGCGGCCACCCGTGCGAGAGCGGCCCGAGGGGGGCGATCACTTCGAGCACGTGCACAGGTGCTTCATCCCGAGTTTCGTCGTCCCGTCGAACCGTCCGAGGCTCTCGTCGAGGTCGAACCCATGAGTCTTATGGCGAGCGGAGAACAAGCGGGCGACCTGCCGGAGGCGCCCGAACAAGTCGGCAGCGGGCTCGCGGATGGACTCTCCCCGCTGGTGATGCGTGCCCGGGCGCTTGTATTCTTGTTGCCGCAGGCCCGGTCGGCAGCGACGAGGGCGCGCGCGTCAACACCATCTTCGTCTCGCTCCTGGCCATCTGCCAGCTCCAAGGCATCGAGCCCTGGGACTATCTGCGCGACCTCTTCTGCCTGCTCCCCTCCTGGCCGATGAGCCGCGTCCTCGAGCTCGCCCCGGCGTTCTGGAAGCAGACTCTCCAGCAAGAGGACACTCAGCAGCGCCTCGCCGCCAACGTCTTCCGGGCGGTCGCGCTCGCCGAGCATGCACTGTGCTGTATCGCCCGTGGCCTTTCGGGCCAGGGGATTCTGGGCCGACAGGGCCGGCTGGCTGAAAGTGCAGGCGCCGGGCCGCCCGCGTCACGTTGCGCTCGGCGAGCAGGGAGTCGAGCGCGACGAGCAAATTGAGGTCGAGGCCGAGGTCGCCGGGCTGGTGCGGAGGCTGTCGTGGTCGGCGCGCAGGGTCGCGGACCTGCTGCGCAAGCACGCGCAGGCGCTCAAACCCCGCATCGAACACCTAGCGATATCCTCGGTGATCGCATCATCCTGGAATGCGAACACAGCGTTGAACCTGCTTACAACTGTCACAGGTTTAAGCCCCGGACAATTCGGGACCCGATGCAGGCCTTGCGCATCGTTGAAGCGCCATTGGAGGCGCTATCTCTGCCACAAAGTCCGCATCCGTGTCCACCGAGCCCGACATGATGATCACAGGGTTCGGAGCCAGTGCCGGATCCAACAGTTGCGCAGCCCGAAATTCCCATCCGCTCATTATCGGCATCCTGAGTTCCAGGAGAATGACAGACGGTGCTCCAGACCCCCCTGGCGCAAGATCGGCGCGAAGTTGCGCGAGGGCGTCGACACCGTTCGACGCCGTGACGACCTTGAACCCTTGGACTTGCAAAAGTAGTGCAAGCATCTCGCGTGCGTCGGGATCGTCCTCGACGACCAGAATCCGCTGCATTGACTGAGCATCGCAGGGCGCGACTCCTCACGCAACAGGCCGACACAACGCTTGGACATGCGGCCTCAGCAGCGCTTGCCATCTATACAGCCACCGCGGCAACGACGAGGCGGAGAACGGGTCAGCGCGCAGTTCAGGCCGACGAGAGGACCACGACAGCGACGGCGGCGCGGCTCAGCTTCTGCCGCATCTCGCGGCAAGGGCCGAGGCGCCGGGCGCCGGCCGGCGAGAGATGAATCCGCATGCCGGCGCGCGTCTCCCGGCATGGGAGGCGCAAGCCGCGCTCTGTGTTTTTGTGCCATCAACCGCTTGCATGCTGAGGTGTGGCACGGTATTTATAGGGCACGCGGGTGCGTGCCTGCGTAGGGTGTGACGGGAGGGCCGTCACAGGTTCTGGAGTGGTCGGGCCGCCATTCCGCAGATCGCAGGAGCGATCGCGGAAGACAACCCGATGCCACCGAACCTGCTGGACTTTGTGTCCGCACCGACCCTCATCAACACTGTCGTGGCTGGAGACGCGCTCTGCCCTCTCGTGAGACGGGCTCTTCGTGTTCGTCGTCGTCCGCCGTCGCGGGACCGACACGCCGTCGATGGTGACGTTGCACCTGTCGGCCGTGCTTGCGCGGGCAAAGCGGGCGCAGCCGCCGCTCCGCGGGCACTGCCTTTCCGTCGCGGGACCGCCGGTAACGTGCCCCTCGCCGCCGGTGTCTTCTTGTTTCACCTCGGACGAAGTCCTCCACGGTGAATGCGGTCGATCGGCTGACCATACGGACTCCGACGAGGAGACGCAGGCTTCCATAAGCGTCTCCGCGTGCCGGGATCCTGTCATTTACGTTTGTTCGCGGTTCGAACCCGGGAGCGCTCGCTATGTCCATCTCCGAAATCGCCGACAACAAGTGGGAACTCGAAGCATCCAAGGCACCGATCGCAACCCCCGGCGGGGTGCTGCAGATCCTCGTCATCACCTTCTTCGCGGGCTTGTTCGCGTGGATGGTGGTGTTCGCCTTCCAGGGCATCTTTGGCGCCAGGCGTGACAGCCTCGCAGATCAATACGGAAGGCTCACCGTGGACGGCAAGCCAGCACCCGCCGCTGCGCCCGCCTCCCAGTGATCATGCGCGGCCCCGGCCTCGCGGAGGCAGGCTCGTGCGCGCCATGCGACCCATCTCGCGCGAATCATCGCACGTGAAGCTCTTCGTCAGACCTGCTGCCAGCGCGAGATAGACTCACACACAATCCAAGGGTGCGCCGGCGTTCGGTTCGCTGGTGCAGGTTTTAGCTCACCCCGTCCACAGACGGTTGTGAGCGCTGAAATGGTCGGGCCGCCATTTCGCATGCCGCGCTCTGCGGCTGTGGAGGCGAACCGTGCAACAAACAAATATCATCGAGGACGCGCCGGCTCCGGCTGGATGCGCGCTGCGACTGTTCTGGATGCTCATCGGCAACGCGATCGTGTACGCGTCGCTGGCCGTGATCGCAATGGAAGGGGCTGCTTTCCCCTCCCCACTCGACGGCGTCGTCTGGGTCACCGTCGTTCTCAGCATCATCGCGCGAAGGGTCGACATCACACGATGGAGCGGCAAGACGGCCAGCGGCGAACCGGCCTCGCTGGTCCACTGGCGCCGCTTCTCGGCGACCCTGCTCGTCATGACCGCGGTGGCATCGGCTCTCGCCCATTGGATCGGTAAGTGAGGCTGTCCGCAGCCGGCCTCGCGCCCGCCTGTAAACAGCGGTAACAGCGCCAACTCCCCGCGGAGTCTTGCGCTTCGGCGACGCGCGGGTGCTGGGCGACACGGAGGTGGCAGCCGCACGGCTCACTCGCCGCTGGCGTCCGCCTCCGGAGGCCTGCCGCCCTCGTCATCGACGAGATCCTCGAGATCGTCGGCCGATCGCCCCTGGATCGACGCCAACCACTGGTCGAAATCGCCGAGAGTCGACGCCCTCAGCTCCGGTCTGGCCGCAAGCTCGGTGATGATCCCGCGCAGCATCTCGCGTCCGCGGCGGAGGCGGCTGCGGACGGTGCCCTCAGGGATCTCGAGCACCTGGGCGATCTCTCGGCTGAGCAGCCCCTCCCAATAGAAGAGCTCAAGCGCGGTCTGGAGGTCGAGCGGGAGCCGCCGGAGCGCGCGCAGGAGAAGCGCCTGCTCCTCGCTCTCGACGACGATCTGGGTGACCGAGAGGTCGAGGTCGGCGACCCGCGAGGCGTGGAGCTCTTCGCCCTCGTCCTTCGGCGCCCAGCGCTCGCGGTACTTGAGCAGGACCTTCCTGGCGATCGCGAAGAGGAACGTGCGGAAGGAGGCGTCCTGGCGGAAGCGCTCCTTGGCGCTGACGCAACCGAGGAAGGTCTCCTGCACGAGATCGTCGGCGTCGCGCGGGACCTTGTTGCAGAAGAAGCGGTAGACCGACTCGAAGTGGCGCTCGAAGAGCACCTCGCCGGCGAGCGCGTCGCCTCCTCGCCAGGCGTCGAGGAGCTCGAGATCCGAGCGCGTCGTCGTCTTGGAAGTGTGAGACAAGGCGCGGATAATCGACGCCAGGCGGGGGAAACGCAACCGGAGCGGTCGATGGAAGAGAGTCTGCGTTTGCGAGGAATCCGCCTCGACCACGGCGCGATCGAGATCCAGATGGCCCGGAGCCAGGCCCGCGCCCGCCTCTTCGGTCGCCCGGCCGAGCCGATTCGCCTCGGCCGCTTCGTCGTGCTCCGCCGCGTCGGCAGCGGCGGTATGGGCGTGGTCTACGAGGCGTACGACCCGCAGCTCGATCGCAAGGTCGCGCTCAAGCTCCTGCGCTCCGACGTCGGGGGGAGCGCCGTGCTCACGTCCCAGTTACGTCTCGACGAGCTCAGCGCCGAGGCCCGGGCGATGGCCCGCCTGTCCCATCCCAACGTCGTGACCGTCTTCGATGTCGGCGAGGTCGACGGTCGGGTCTACATCGCGATGGAGTACGTCGCGCCACCGACGCTGCGTGGCTGGCTCGAGGCGGAGCCACGGAGCGTCGCGGCGATCGTCGCGGTGATGCTCGAGGCGGGCGCCGGCCTCGCGGCGGCTCACCGCGCCGGGCTGGTCCACCGCGACTTCAAGCCGGAGAACGTAGTCGTCCCCAGCGGTGAGCCTGTGCGGGTGATGGATTTCGGCCTCGCCCGCCGCCTCGAGCCGCTGTTCGAACGACTCGAGCGCTCCGGCATGAGCGCCCTGGCGACCCGCGAGGGGGTGCTGACGACCCAGCTCGCCGGCACCCCGCTCTACATGGCCCCCGAGCAGTTCCATCCCGGGGCGATCGACGTCCGCGCCGATCAGTGGGCGTTCTGCGCGACGCTCTTCGAGGCGCTCCACGGGCGCCCGCCCTTCAGCCTCGGCGAGCGGCTGCTCGGCTCGGCTCGGCTCCGCCTGCCGACCGAGGCGCGCAGTGGGCCGATCCCCCCGCCGCTCAACGCAGTCCTGCGGCGCGGCCTCAGCTTCGATCCGGCGCAGCGCTTCGAGTCGATGGACGCGCTCCTCGAGTGCCTGCGACCATCGCGTCGACGGAGCCGCGCGCCGCTCTTGGGGCTCGCCGCGGCCGCGGTCATCGCTGCGGTCACGGCCGGGCTCCTCGGCGCCCGGCCGCCCGTCGCCGACCCATGCCCTGCCCGTGAGGACAGGCTCCGCGCGGCCTGGAGCGAGGCCGACGCCGCCCAGCTCCACGCCCGCTTCGCCGAGTCCGGCCTCGCCTACGCCGCGACGAGCGCGGAGCGGACCGCGGCCCTCTTCGACCGTTACGGCGAGGAGTGGATCGCCGCCGAACGTTTGGTCTGCCTCCTCGGCCGCAGCGGCGCCGAAGCGCGGGTGAGCGAGCGCGGCGCCTGCCTCGACGAGCGCCTCGAGGCCCTGGCGGTCACTCGCGACGAGCTCCTCGAGGGCGCAGCGGGGGATCTGCCGCTGACGGTCGAGCGGTCGGTGTCGCTGGCTACCCGACTGCCCCCGATCCGCGGCTGCGAGCAGGCGCAGCTCGTCCCGACCACCGATCCCCTCGACCGCCAGGCGCGGCGGCGGCTGTCTCGTCACGCGAGTCGAGCGCGCGCGCGCGTCCAGGCCCGCCGCCTCGACGCCGCCGAGGCGGCGCTCGTCGAGGCACGAGCCGACGGCGGCAGCGACCACCCCGAGAGCGAGGCCGTCCTCGCGCTGCTCGAGGCTGAGCTCGCGCTCCTGCGAGCGCAGCCCGAGCGGGCGCACGAGCGCCTCGATCGAGTGATCGAGGTCGCGGGTCGGGAACGCCTGGTCGACCTCGTCGCCGAGGCGGCCGTGATGCAGGCCGAGGTCGAGGCCGGCCTGCGGGTGAACGCCAGCGTCGCTCGCGACATCCTCCGCGTCGCCCGCGTGGCCCTGGCCGTCTCCGATCCCGGGCCTCAAGCGCGGGGCCGTCTCGAGCTGGTCCAGGCCCGCGTGGAGTACGACAGCAGCCACTTCGAGGCGGGGCGGCGGGCGACCGAGGCGGCGATCGAGGCGTTCACCGAGGCCGGCGCTCGCGGCCGTCTCAAGCTCAGCGAGGGACTGCAGATGCTGGCGATCCAGACCTTCGGCGCCGGCGAGTACGAGCAGGCCCGCGCCTTCGCAGAGCAGTCCGAGGGCTTGCAGCTCGAGCTCCTCGGCGCGTCCCACCCCGACCTCGCCAAGACGGCCCTGGTCCTCGGCGCCGTCGATCTCGTCGACGGCCGCGGCGAGCGGGCCGTCGCCCAATTCCGCCGCGCCGCCGCTCTCCAGGCCGAGAGCCTGGGTAGCGAACACCCGCACGTCGCGCAGACCTTGATCAACCTCGGCAACGCCTACCTCGAGCTCGGCGAGCACGCGGCCGCCCTCGCGGAGTACGAGCGCGCCCTTGCGATCTTGCAGCCGGTGCTCGGGCGCGACGATCCCAGAGTCCTCGCTTGCCTCGCCAATATCGGCGGTAGCCACCGCGGCCTCGGCGAGGCGTCCCGGGCCGAGGCGGTCTTCCGCGAGGTCATCGTTCGCAGCCGCGGCCTCGGAGAGCCGGGTGCCGCGACTCTCTCCCTGGCGCTCGGCAACCTCGCCCGCGCGCTCCATGATCAAGGCCGCTTCGCCGAGGCCGAGGACACCTACGAAGAGGCGCTGGTCCTCCGCCGCTCGGTCTTCGGCGACGAGCACCCGAAGACCGCCGCGCTCTACGACGATCTCGGCCGGTTCTACATCGACACCGGCCGCTACCGGGACGCGACGCCGCTGATCGAGCGCGGCAAGGCGATCCGGTCCGCCAGCTTCGGCGCCCACCACGTCGAGTACGCACGCAGCGAGGTGAGCCTTGGCCTCCTCGACCTCGCCCGGGGCCGCAGCGACGAGGCGATCGATCGCATCGACCGCGCCCTCGATCGGCTCGAGCGCGACGGCCGGGCCGAAGCCCGGGGCGACGCCCGCTTGAACCTCGCACGCGCCCTCAGCCAGCGCGGCCACCCCGGGGACCTCGAGCGCGCCCGCGCTCTGATCGCCCGCTGCCGCGAGGGCCCCGCGGGCGCGCCTTACGTCGCCGAGCTCGCGGCCTGGTGCGCCTCGCTAGGCGGCAGGGCCCCTTGCGACTGAACGCGGGCGACGAGCACGCGACCGAGCGGGCTGCTGCCGATCCGCGCCACCACGTGCTCGATCAGCGGCCGCGCCACAGGGCAGGCAAAGCGGTGCGGTGCCTCGGGGGGGGCGTCGACCCGCTCGCTCGGAACCGCCTCGCCGAGATGGAGGCGGCTGCAAGCCTGACTGAAAGGACAGCTCTCGCAGGCGCCCATACGCTCGCTGCGGGCGGCGAGGGTGCGGGCGTAAGCCGGAGCGGCAAAGCTGGCGACCGCACCAGGCTCGAAGAAATTGCCGATCCGTCCGGCGGGCGTGTAGCTGTCGCCGTAGGTATAGGTCTCGCCGTCGGTGTCGACCACCAGCGCCCACTCGCCGCGGCTCGGATCGTAGGCGAGGCCGGGCTCGCCGCGAAGGTACCTGAGCGCCGTCCACACGTACTGGTCGATCGGCTCGACCGTGATCCTCCGCGGAGACGCCATCACCCGCTCTGCGAGCCGCAGCATCGCCTCGCGGACCTGGTCTTGGCGCAAGCCGAGGCCGTGGCAGCGACCCGCGCCCGCGTCGAAATCGAGGATCGGCAGGAGGCGGAAGTCGACGCCCTGCGCGTACCAGAAGTCGAAGATCGCGTCGACACGCGCGAGGTTGCCGCGGTGGAGGACGCTGATCCCGCCGAAGGGCACCCCCGCCGCGCGCAGACGCTCGAAGTTGCGGAGCACCGCCTCGTGGCGCTCGCGGCCGGTGATGTCGACCCGGGCGCCGCCGACGACGTCGTGAGAGACGCCGACACCGACGCGGGTCTCGCGGAGCATCGCCAGGCTCGCCTCCGACAGGCGGACAAGGTTGGTCTGGAGCTCGACCCGGGTGCGCAGCGGCTCTCCGGCGAAGATCTCGTCGCGGAGCTCGAGGAGCTCGCGGACCAGCGCCGGCGGCAGGAGCAGCGGCTCGCCGCCGTGAAGCACGAGGTGGAGGACCCGGGGCTGCGCCGGCAGCGTCCGCGCGTAGTCGCGGATGTTGAGGAAGAGCTGGCGAAGCTGCGCCGGCTCCATCCGCGCGGGATCTCCGAGCTGGTCGTACTCAAAGCAGTACTCGCAGCGCAGGTTGCAGAGCTTGGACAGCTTGATCACCACGTGGAGATGGTGCGTGGATGGGGCACGGCGCGCGTTCATCCGTCTACTCCTGGACCGCCGCTAGCACTCCACCCACACACCGGGCTGCGGCTGGCACATCGACCAGACGCTCACCTCGCCGTTGCCGGACAACCCCTCGCCCCAGATGGAGCCGATCAGGCCGCCTGCCCCGATCTCGGCGATGATTCCGTCCGGGAACACGTAGAAGCCCTGCGGCGCCGGGAGCACCTCGCCCTCGCCGGAGACGAGGATGGTGATCTGGCGGTCGCGGAGGATGGTCGCGTCGTAGGCGCTGGAGAGCTCGAAGAGAGAGACGAACTTCTCGACTCCCTCGGGCAGCTTGACCTCGTGCTTCTTGAGGAAGTGGATGACCTCCTTCTCGTAGCCGGAATGGATCGTGGTCTTGCACTCGTTCGGCTCGCCGGCGTGGGCGGTGCTGACGATCGCCGAGCCGAGCGAGCTCAAGAGATGATCGGCGACACCCGGCATCGAAGCGATGCAGAGGGCCGAGGCCGCGATGAACAGCACCTTGGGCCCCTGGGAGGGGCCATTCGTGGCGGTGCGAAGCGTCAGCGCGCTCGACTTCGGGTCAGAGGGATTGTTGAATCGGTAGGTCTCGTTGTTGTGCATGGCTTCGTCCGCGCCGAGGTCGGCTCGGCGCTCCGGTCGGGTAGTCCGGCAAAGGCCCGCCGTGATCACGGCCTCGACATTTTTTTCTGCGCGCGGATGGGACCTGTCGCCGACCGCTCCCGACGCACACGGACACCCGACCGCGGCCGCCTCGCGGTGGCGCTGCTCGGGGTCGGCAAATTCGACCGCGGGCGCCCGCCCTTGCACAGCGCCCGAACAAGAGCACGCAGCGCAGGTTCATGACGGCGGACAAACAGAGCGCCGCCGTCCTGCTCGTGGCGGCGCGTCCCCGCGAGCGTTCGCGCGGCGACGACCCACCGCGAGGCCGATGTCCTGGTGCTCGACGAGCCGACCGCCGCGCTCGATATCGACGCCGAGGCTGAGCTGTTCGCGCGCGTGCGCGAGCTCGCCGCCGCCGCACGGTCCTCCTGATCTCGCACCGCTTCGCCAACGTGCGCATCGCCGATCGAATCGTCGTGCTTGCGGCCAGTGGCGTCGTCGAGCAGGGCGATCACACCCGCCTGATGGCCGCCGACGGCGTCTACGCGGCGATGTTCTGCAAGCAGGCCCGCGGCTACGCGCCGGGCTGACGCTGCGTCGTCGGGCGGCATCGCGCGACGCGACGTGCATGTCCGCAGGCATAGAGGCGGGGCTCGCCGCATGCGTGACGGGCCGCGGGGGTAGGCTGGGGCTGTGCATCGCGCATACGCCACGTTTCGCCTGGCGGATGGCACCCAACGCTCGCTCGCTCCCGGCGAGCTGATCGGGAGGCTGTGGAGCGCCGGGCTGCAGATCGACGATCCGCGGGTGTCCGAGGGACACGCGATGCTAAGCCTGCGCGGCGGCGACTTGTGGCTTGGCGCTGCGACGGCGGCTCGCAGTCGGCGAGCGCAGCGTCGCCGAGGTGTGGCTCGAGCCGGGGCTGTGCATTGCCCTGGCGCAGGGGCTGGAGATCATGGTCGAGGCGGTCGAGCTGCCGGCGGAGGCGCTAGCCCCAGGGTTGCCACCACCGTGTTGCTCGGAATGTGCTCGCTGCAGGTACGCCCGCAGGTGCAGCTGTTCGCCCGTCACGAGCCCGACGCCCGTGCCGGATCTGGGACACCTGCGACGGCTGGCGCAGGGCCCAGGCATGCACCCTCGATGAGGTGGCCCCGAAGTAGTCGCGGACGGCGGCCTCCGCGAATAGACGCTTCCGACAGATCCGTGATCGTCGATCGTCGCGGTCTCCACGAACTGCTGTTGCGGCGTCGGATCGACCCCGCGCGGGCCAGCCGAGGTCTATCCGCTGAGGGGGAGCGGAGCGAACGGGGCGACCGACCGCCCCCCACCGTCCTTGGGCGGGTCGCTCCCCTCCGAGAGATCTTCCGGGGCCTCCTTCGGGAAGCAGACCCCGCCGTAAGGCTCATTTTTGTACTTACAGTATTCACCCTTGAGACATTCCTCGTCCTTGAAGCACCCCGGAATTGGACCGAACCTCGCGCTCTCCTCGTCTCCGGGATCCGCCTGGACACCCACCGCTTGCTCGCTCTCAAATTCTTCGGACTCGCAGCCGGCACCGACGAACCCCAAGAAGCACCCCAGCACCACCAGTTTTCTTGAAAAGCTATTCATTCTTTCATTGGCCCCAAAACATCCTATCAGATCTTTCTAAGAACAGCTCGCGTGTAAGGTGTGCCGGATCTGCGGTTCGTCGGCGCGCTCTTTTCGGCGTACCCTCCAGCGGCAGCGGCGGCGCGGGAGCAAAGGAGCGCCGTTGACGGACACCGCGGACATGGATGCTGGACTTCGGGATCTGTTGTTGGCGCCGACGTGGAGAGCATCGTCCCCGGGCGTTCGCTGAGGCCGCTCACTCGGGCCGACCTACCGCCGCTCCTCGGAGTCATCGCACTAGGGTGGCGTCTGCGGGGCTGCTGAAGTCTCGGCCGATGCCCATTCTCCGCGAGCACCTCGCCGCGCGCCCAGCCCTAGGCGAGTCCGGCCACCGCGCCGCTCTCGGCCCGGCGACGTGACGAGCCCGACATGGTCGCACGGCTGGGCACTCAGCGCCACGAACCAGGAGGGCCCCGCGCGCCCAGCGAGCCGAGGACCCAGGGGCCGGACGGCGTCGCCGGTGCCAAGCACAAGTCGAAGTTGCCGTGGGCCCAGTCGTGCTCGCTGCGGTCGTCGCCGTCATGCCCCGCGCCTGCCGGGATCTGGAACCAGTCCAGGCTCGGGCGAGTGGGCCAGAACCATCGCGGCCCCGTGAGGAAGCCGGCGGCCTCAAGGTTGGCAGGCGGCTCGCCGCCCCGGAACTGCACCCGGAGTCGCCGCCGGTCCTCCGCCTCGGCGAAGTCGGTCGACTCGTGCAACTCGAGCAGAGACACCATGACCGGCTCGCGCAAGTCGAGAGCTCCGGTCAGCCCGATCGCTGGGGCAGCGCCGACACTCGCATCCACCTCACCTGGCCCGTCTGCGGGAGGACGATCGCCCTCGTCACGGACGACCGGGGCGCTGGCCGCCCCCGCGGTGACGTCGACTCGCTCAGGTTCAGCGGGCCTTCCGATCCGCTCCTCGCGCGCCCGCTCTGCGGCAGGTTCGAGCGGCTGAGAAACACTTTGAGGGTGAAGATGGACGAGCTCGCGGAGAACAGTCCCCAGCCGCTTGCGAACCGCGATGACTTGGGCACGGTCGCTAGCGGGCGCGGCCTCCCAGGCCCTCAGGATGGCGGCCAGCGCCAACAGGGGAGCCAGCGGCGACGAAGCCAGCTGGGCGACGGTTGCGGCATCACCTTCAGACAGGGAAGCGGCGTTCTCTGCGGCCACCGCAGTCAAGGCTTCCGCCGAGGCCTTGTGATGAGCAGCGCTTACCTGCTCGAGTGTCCCCAAGGCCTCGACAACACCCGCGTCCTGATCTTGGTGCGGACTGCCGGCGGACGTCCCGCCTACCCATGGCGAGCTCGGCGTCTTCGAGTGTGCCGGTGGCGTCGCCTCGGCGTTTTCCGCCAAAACCTCGCCGGTGGCCGACGCGGGGAAGCGGAACGGGATCGGCGTCTCCTCGAGCAGCCGGCGATGGAGCGCGGTCGACGGATCGTTCAGGCCGACGAGGTGGATGTGCCAAATCCGTTCCCCTTCATCTCGGGTGACGAGGCAAGTCCCCGCCGCGCGCAGCAAGTTGAGCGTGTCCGCCAGCGCCTCGAGCGTGATCTCGAACGACGGGTCGTGTCGCTGGACCGCGCCGCGGAGCACGCCCGTCAGCCCGACGAGGTCGTCGGAGCCCTTGAGGCTGCACTGAAACAGAGCGCGCAGTAGCCGGGGGAGGTACTTCTTACCCTTGAGCCTCCTGGGCCTGCATGGCTCCTGGACGCGCCGGGTGCCCTGCTCGAACCGCCGGCGCACCGGCTCGGAGCGCAGCGCCATCGCCCGGTGCTCGAGGCCCTTGAAGCAGCGCCAGACCACGTCCGGGATCGAGGGTCCGCCCATCACGTCAGTCGGCAGGCCGTGGACGATCCGCAGGTAGCGAGCCCGCGTGGCCGCCGAGACGCGCACGTGGTCGGGCACGGGTGACGGCTTCGAGCCGCTCGAGGCCGTCCTGACCCGCTGGAAGCTGCGCATGCGATCGACGAGCACTTCGCGGAGATCGAGCGGCGCCTTGATATCGAGGACGACCCGGCGCTGGCCCTCGACAAGAACGACCGCGACCTGCCGGCCGAGCGACACTAACAGGATCGTGTTGGACTCCTGCTCCGCCACGCCGACAAGGAAGCGTCCGTGCGTTGGCTTGAAGTACCGGCGCTGGTCGTCACCGAGACGAACCACGGGCGGCGGCAACTGGTGCGGATCGACGCTGTCACGGATCCGCGCCCAGGTCGCCTTCACATCCGCGAGCTCGCCGACCACCAGCGGCGTGACGAACTGACCGGCTTCTCCGACGTACGAGGCGTGCCAGTGCACCTCGTCGGACGGCGCCCCGCAGAAATGCACTTCTCCTCCTGAAGGCCAGGCGAACCTGAAGCGCTGCACCTGGGTTTCCAGATGGTTCACAGAGGCAGCCGTCTCGTCGACCAAGATCGATAGCCGCTCGCCCGCAGAGTACGCCTCGTACTCCGCGAACGCCTGGTCGATCGCCCAGTCGTCAGACCCCCCTTCCGCTGCCCTCACGTCCCCTCGCACTGTCACGATAGCATGGCGTCAAGGCGTGGGCTGCTCGGGTGCCTCATGAGGTAGGAACCCAACGAAGATTTGCGAACTTGTTTGCTTGTACGAGGGGACAGACGGTGCCTGTCCCGATGCTCTCCCGACCCTCCGGGCGCTGCAGCACTCGTTATTTGCGGGATATTAGCGGCCCCTTAGGGGACCAGCTTCCCGCCGCATGCGTGCCAACATCGGGACAACATCGGGACAATTCGCGGCCAGCAGTCTCCAGCAATGCTCGTACTTGAACATTCGATTGCTCAAAATTTCTGGTTGCACGCGGTTCGATCATCGGCTTGATTGGGTTCCCAGCGGAGGGTGAGGTCGATGCGGCGCATGGTCGTCAGCACAGCGGGTGGTGATATCGTCACGGAGAAGGATGTCGCCGAGGCACAGCTCGTCGGGGCGCTGGTCGACTGCTACCGCGTGTTGCCCGACGCCGCCGTCTACCTCGACGGCCAGCTCGTGCCGGAGGAGGCTCGCCGGGCGGCACTTGCGGCTCTGTCTGAAGGGACAGCGCCTGCGGCGGACCGGATCGCTGCGCCGCCGCTCGAGCCGGACAAGTTGAAGGACTACGGCGAAGTTCTCGCGCAGCTCTTCGACGACCTGCGCAAGGGCTACGTCCAGTCGATGAACGACCTGCACGACGTCTTCCGCCGCTACCGCGAGATGTGCCTCGACAACGAGCGGCGGTTCGCGGACGAGGTGGCGCAGCAACGCGCGCTCACACACAAGAGCCTCGCCGACGTCGACCTGCTCCGGCGCAGCGTCACGACCACCCAGCTCCTGAACGGCTTCGCGTCCGAGATGCGACCGCAGGCGCTCCACCAGGGCGGTCCGACGCTCACCGACTACGTCGCGGGGCTCGTGAGAGCCGTCGCCGGCGACAAGAAAAAATAGGGAGGAGAGGGAAGGAAGATGGCTCAAAAGACATCATGGTCCGCAGGACAGGTGCTCGCCCAGGCCGAGGGCTCGATCGGCACGACGCTGAGGGTCGCAGTCGCCAACTATTACAAGGGACAGGACCTCGGGACCGCGCAGGCGCTCCGGATGGTCGAGACCGACACCGAGGCCGCCGAGCTGGTCACGGCGATCCGCCAGGGTCGCGTCCATGAGGTCCTGATGGTGGCCGCGAGCGCCGCCCTGGGCGCGATCGCCGGAGCCCTGTCGCAGAAGGCTGTCAGCAACGCGACCGTGGGCGGCGTGCCGCCTGTGACCGCTCTCGGCGCCCTGCCGACGGTCGCCGGCCTGGCTGCGCCGATCAGCCTGTCCGGTCGCTCCATGCTCGCGGCGGGCGGCCTGTCATACATCACCGGCGCGGTGATCTACAGCATGCTGGCTCCGACGACGGAGGTCGCGCCATGAAGGGCTCGGTCCTCGCCCGGTTACGCCGCGTCTCGACCAGCCCCGAAGGCCGCGCCCTTGTACATGCCGTCGATGACGCTGGCCTCGAGTACAAGATCGAGGTCCCGCTCGAGGCTGTCCGTGGGGTCAGCCCCGACCAGGGCCACGTCCTCGTGCTCTCGTGGTCGATCGAGCCGAGCACGCGAGCCGCCGAGCCAGCTGCGGCATCGATTCCGGCCGAACCCTCCTCGACCGCGACGACGCGCGTTTCCACCACGAGCGAGGTGGATCGGGCGTTCATGGCGTTGATGGGCCGTCCCCGCGGCTCGACATCCGCCGCCGAGTCCGATCCCGCCACATCTACCTCCGTCTCGACCGCTACGAATAGCACCTCCCAGGGGCTCGCCGAACTGCTCGGCCTGAAACACATTTGACCTGACCTGGACCTCCAGACATTTAGCACCGCTCCTTCGCCCATTCGGGTGAGAGCCGAGAACACTCGTTTCAAAAATCAGGAGACACGATGGACACGGATACGCAAGAGAAGATGGAATTCCTCGGCCGCGAGATCGCCCAGAACCTCGCACGCATGGGCAACCCGGCCGTGTTGCCGGCCGGGCAGACCGAGCCGCCGGCCTGCGGCCTCGGCGTGCCGACGAGCGGCTGCGACAATCTGCTGTATGCCCCGATCACGGTGGCTCGATTCCGCCGTGGTGGCCGCACGAACATCGACCAGGCTGTCGAGGGCAAAATCCCGCTCGCGCCCGGCTCGTCCGTCATGCTGTCGCAGGCAGCCTATCCGCCCTGGGCCACGGGCTGCTACATGCTGCGGTACCGACTCGCCAACAACGGCAACAACCACGACGAGATCAAGATCGAGTGGTTCGTCGATTCCGAGCCGCTCGACGCGATCCAATACGGCAGCGAAATCTACAACACGGACAACACCGTGATCGGCCATGGCAAGCTCCCGATTCCCCTCGCCCTCGGCGAGCACTGCTGCATCGGCGGCAACAACCGCCTGCGGGTCCGGATCTCGCACACGGGCAACGCCAACCAGATCGAGAACATCCGCCTCCACGTCGAGCACGCCAACGCGGTCAAGTGCTGCAGCGCGTGCGCGTCCGGCCACGATTGTCAGAGCGGTTGTAAAAACTCCGCTGCGAAGTAGGAGCTGCCGTGCACAAGATCAAGCTCATCATCCGCGGCGGCTTCGACGGCCAGACTCCCGTCACCCAGGCACCGATCTTTCGTTTGGTCGAGGGCTGGAGCGAGGCGGAGCTGGAATCTCCGGCGGGCATTCTGCCTGCTGGCCTCTGGGGGCAGGTCCCCGCCGGGGACCCCTACCTTCTCCACGCCTGCCTGCTGACCGTGAACCCGCTCGACCCGCAGACCATGATCGAGGTACGGACCGGTGCGCCGACGCATACCCGGGCGCAGTACACTCCGAGCGCCGACAACCTACGGCTCACGCTCGTTCGTCCCAGCGACGAAATCCGTGTGGTCACCTCACCCCAAGGGATCGTGAAGCTCGAGCTGCTGGTCGAGAGTATCGGTGGCGTCAACGAGCTCGGTTCCCGTCTCTACGAATGGTCGGACGCGGCGAATAAGGCGCGCGACACCGGCGTCCGCGTGGTCCGCTTCGCCGCGAACGGCGCCATCCCGGGATGGCTCGGCACGCTCCACGTCATCTACGACAGCGTCAACGCCGGCAACATCACCCTTCCCCCGCGAGTGATCGTGCCGCTCGACGCGGTTCTCACGGTGACGCGCAAGGGGCCCGGCATCCCCACGCTCCTCGCCGCCGCCGGCGACTCGTTCGCCGGTGGCGTGATCGGTCAGGCCATCCAACGCAGCGGGTTCATCATGAACAACGGCGAGCAGTGGACCTGGGTCGCCGATTGATTGTGTGCGCCCGCGCCGAGACCCTCTCCATTCATCAAGGAGCATCACCATGGCCGTCATCGATAGACATCGCGTCGCCCGCCTCGTGGAGCTGTCTGCGGCCGAGCGCACCCTCAAGGGGCCCGAGCGACAACTGCGCGAGGAAGACGTCAAGCTGCTCATCAGGGCGGCCTATGATGACGCCATGGACGCGCCGCGTGCCGACTTCATGGCTCGCGTGCAGGGGGTGCCGACGAGCGCGTGGCCCTGGTCCGCGGTCCAGGTGATGGCGCCGCGCGGCGGAACTGGCGTCAGCCTTGGGGGCCTCGTCGGCGTGCCGAGACCCGCCCTGATCCCGGCGCTGCTCGTGCTGATCCGCGGCCAGGCGGACTCGGCGGATCTCGATCCAGGTAATCGGCTCCCCGAGCCGGGCTCGCCCGAGTTCGCTGAATGGGAGCCGCTGCAGAGGGCGCTCGATACCTGGGACACGCAGACGATCACGAAATCGATCGGCCCGCAGGGGTGGGTCAGCATGATTGGCAACACTTCGGGGCAGGCGCCGAGAGACACGGAAGACGGAGCGACCAGCGGGGCGCCCGCGGCGGGCACCTCACCCAACCCGCCCCCCAGCAGTGTGCCGGCGCCACAAACGCCCCCAACGCCGTCGGAGCTCACGTGGAAGCACCCCGCCGTGATCGCGGCTGGGGTTGCAGTCGCGGTCGCCACCGGCGCGGTCCTCTACTCACTCGCCCAGAGCCGGAGCCGCCGCGAGCTCGAAGACGTGCTCTCGCAACAGGAGGAGCAGCCGTGAACCGCGGGATCTGGATCACTCTGGGCACCGCGCTCGGCGTCGCCGGCGTCGGTGGAGCGCTCCTCCACAGCCGCCGCGCGAGCGCGGCGAGCCTACCCACTCCCGCGCCGGGTCCCGGCCCAGCTTCGGGCCCCGTGCCTGCGCCCGGCCCAGCACCGCACATCGAGCTGGCGCCGCTGCCCAGGGCCGCCGACGTCAACGGCGACCTCTCGACCAACTGGGGAGAGACGCCGGTCGACCTCCGGCCGCTCTTCGTGCTGATGGAAGAGATCGCAAGGATCCCGGGCTCGGCCCGCGTGTTCGCGGTGATCGCCTACCGCGAGTCTCGCTTCGTCACGACTGCCCACAATGGCAACGCAACCGACGAGCAGGACGAGCGCGACGGCTCGCGGCTCGCCTACGACAACAACAAGGCGAAGAACCCGCCGCTGCGCTACGGCGAGCATGCCGCAGAGTTCGGCAGTGGTGGTCTGTTCGGGGCGCTCGCGCCCTACTTCCTGTGGACCGGCGTGCCCGAGGTCCGCAGCAAGGCTCCGCTCCTGAACGCGCCGCCTGAGCTGGTCTTTCAGCCACGCGCGGCCGCCTTCGGCGCTGCCGTGTACATGCAGCGGATCCTGAGGAACTACCGCGTCGACGACATCGCCGACATCAAGGTGGGCTGGGCCAACCCCTCGCTGCTCGGCAGCGGGCGCGGTGGAACCAAATACCACGACGTCCGGGCCCGGTTCCTCACCGACGCAGTCTTCCTCGACATCGATCTGACCGACGCGACGACGATCCCCCCGAAGCTCGACGCCTCGGCGTGGCCCGGCGTGCCCGCTGTGTTCGCCGGCCTCGCCGGCGCCCTGCCCAAGGATCTCGCATGACCCCCGACCTCAGCTGCTACGGCGAACACATCCGCGGGCTCGCCGACCTCGTCGGCGATTTCGACCTGCGCTCGCCGATGGACGTGCATGCCTGGTACCGGGTGGAGTGGCAGGCGATCGCCGAGCTGCTCGGGTTCTCGCAGGAGCTGGAGGCGACGCTCGCCCCGCTCCGCGTCGTCCGCGACCGCGTGACCGCGACCAACCAGGCTGGCATCGACGCCTTCGCACGCTGGCTCCGCGGGCAACGACCTGGTCTTTCTGACAGCCACGCTCGCACCCAGGATGCCGTGCTGACGCAACTCGTCGCCACCGGCGAGGAGCGGGGCGAGATGTGGCGTGTGGCGGTCGACCCGACGACCCTCGCCACCGGCGCGTGTTACGACGACGGCGGCCAGCTCCGCCGCGCGTTCTACCCCGACACGGCGCCGGGGTACTTCGGAGACGGCTGGAACGGCCCGCCGCCGCGGGCGGAGAGCGCGTGCGGCTGGACCACGCCGCTCGTGCTGCACCTCGGCACCTTCCCGTGGGTATACAGCTCACGGATCGACGGGCCTGGCGTCGGCGCGCGCTGGGCCTCGAGCGCGAACATGCCGGCCGTCGCTGGGATGCGGGCCATGGCGCGGCTGCTCGAGCCCGGCGGAAACCTCAGCCAGGACGCCCGCCAGGTCGCGGCGATCTTCGAGCACTTCACCGCCCACACCGCGCCGCTCATCGCCCGCCTGCCCGTCTATCAGCCCGGCCGCGCCGTGGCCGGACAGCTCTACCGGCGCGCGGGCTTCCTGTATGTCCATCAGGGCAGCCTGCACCTCGCCGGTCTGTCCGGCCCTCGCGGTCGCATCACCGCTCCGGCCTACAACTACTCTCTGCGCCGCTTCGCCTGCTTCTTCGCGGTGCGACGCGCGGCCTTGCGGGCCCTCGTGGCGCTGCCGTCCAACCTCCAGCGGATCGCCGAGAGCTCGGGCGACCCGTGCCTGCGACGACACGTCGAGGAGGTGGCTCGTGCCGGCTGAACGCTGTCCACGCCACTCGACGAGCGGAACCGCGCTGGTCTACCCTGCGCGTATGAACGCTCGCGCCTTGATCGTCCCCGTCCTCCTTCTCCTTGTCGCCGACAGCGTCGGCTGCAAGGACGAGCCTACCGTCAACACGCCTGGTGAGTTCGGCGACCCATGCATCCCGGGCGAGAACGATGATACGCCCGATGGCTGCGTAGCTGGCATGGAGTGCTACGTGGGCTACTGCGAGGAAAAGTGCACTGAAGATATCGACTGCCAGGCAGTCGAAGGATGGAACCACGTCTGCGTGGCTGGGCTTTGTCACATCTCTTGCGATGGCGACACTGGTTGCCCCGAGACTCTTGGGGCCTCCCTGGTCTGTGGGGTCATCGGTACTTCGCGTTGGTGTGAAGCTAAGGATGATGAATTATGAAGTTCGATCCCAACAGCCGGCTTTTTGATCGAGTTCCTGATCTCTTCCAAAGCCCGTTTCCCGGCGCGGATGCCTACGCTGATAACGCATTTCAGGCTCTTCTGTCGAGGGCTATCGGGTCCGGACAGGGCCGAACGGTTGGTCAGGAACTTCTCACACAAGCAGGGGCCCAGGCGTGGAATCAGGCCACGCAGATGTTGTGGAAGTCCAAGGCGACACAGGCAGGCGATATTCTTGGCGACGTCTGGTCGAAAATTGCCTGGATTGATTCCAAGAAGGACTCCATTGCCGGCGTGTTGGCGGAGGTACCATTTCCGCTAACGACAGATCCGCAGCAACTTGTCAGCGCCATAGCTGGCGTGGCACTCGATCTAGCCCTCAACGCCGTAACCGCGGTGCCGGTGGTGGGGTGGATCGTGGGGATTGTGGTCGGCATCGGTCGCGCCTTGGCCCCTCTCTTCACGGGGCTCCTTAATGAGGACGACCAAGTTCTCGTCGAACGTCGTAATATGCTGCCTTGGCGTCGTTACAATGAGAAGATTGACCAATGGTGGGTCCAGAATTTTGTCAAGGTTGAAGCGGGAGGGTCCGACTGGACGCCGACGTTCTCACCACCCACCGAGGCGCACGCGTGGAGTCTCGCGGACGGCATTGATGAGGACGGTAACAAGATCGGGCAGGTGCTCGCGCCATTCTCGGGCAAGTCCGTTGCGTGGAACGGCGCCTACGGCTGCCTGCCCGGCACCTTTCGCGTCGCGGGGATCCTCCAGTATCGAGGCCGACCACAACCGCCGCACTCGGCGCTGCGCTTTTACAACGACGGCACGCTGATCCATCTCCACGGCGACTTCACGCAGACGGGCGACTTTTACCCCTCGCTTCAGCAACTCGCCGGCACGTGCTGGCAGCAGGTCGCGGCCGGCGGCCCCGATAGCTACAAAGTCGACTGCGTCGCCCTCGAGAAGCTGTGGCGCGACTGGTTCACGGCGCTCTACACCTCGGTGATGGACCAGGGCCACGGAGACTGGCTCCTCGGCTACCTCGCGCGCGAGGTCCACGGCGAGTGGCGGTTCGGCGCCAGCGCCTCCGGTGTCCTACGCCCCGAGGCCACGGACGGCACGACCGTTCCCCTTGTCACCCCAGGCACCTTCCAGAATGGGGCGCTGGCGTCCCCGCGGTCGCGGACGACCTGCATGTATAGCGACCTCGTGCTCAAGGACAAACCGCGGACCCAGAGCGGATATCTGCCGCAAAAATGGACGCGCGACGCCAAGACCAAAGAGTACGTTGCGCCGCAGATCTACGCCCAGACCGGCGGGCCCGGGATGGTCTGCGTCCCATGGCCGCCCGGCGAGCTGTTGCTCTCGAAGTACAAGCGGGCCGACGACATGATCGTCCTCCCCGCCGTTCGGGCGGTCGCCCAGCTCCAGCGGCGCCGGCTCTCACGCAGCCTCGACTGCGCCTACGTCCGCCCCGACGCGGTCGGCGACAAGCCGGCCTACGCCGCCTTCCGCGACGCTTCGCTGAGGGCCCATTGCATCGAGATGCGCAAGCGCCTGCTTCAGCACCCGTCGCGGATGCTCGTCGAGTACGAGACGGCGCGCGAGGTCGACCCCGAGTACGCGAGCGCTCTCAAGGACGCCGGCGTGCCGACGAACGCGATCCAGCGCGGGGCGGCCAAGCTCGGGCTGCGCGGCTCCGCCGGGGCCGAGGCGCTCGACCCGAAGACCCCGGCGCCCGATCGGCCTGTGCTACCGCAGGGCGGACTACCCTTTGACCCGGATCCCGAGCGGGACCGCGGCGGCCCCCGATGGCTCGGCCCCGCGGTACTCGGCGGCGCCGCACTCGCCACGACGATCGCCGTCGCGGTCGGCGTCGCGCGAAGCAGAAGAACCAATGCACGATAGGGAGGTGGAATGTGAAGTGGGGACTTCAGCATGTCAAGGTGACGCTCGAGGAGAGCGAATCAGGGGAGACCGTCGTCATCCAGCAGAGCTCGGATGGCCGCGTCACTTGTGAACGCGGAAAGCAGAGCAAATCCGAAAGCGCGGCAAACCATGCACCGCGTGCTGCCAGGACCAAGACCGAGGCTTCCACGTCGGTCCCGGCGAAGCCGGTAGCGGAGAAGCGGCGCGAGGGGGAGGCACGCGCGGCCGAGGACAAACCGAAGGCCAGGGCCGCCGCAAAGAAGCCACGCGTCTCACAACCGGCAAGCCCGCCGAGCGGTGGCCGACGCACGTCGCTCGAGTGGATGCCGGTCAAAGATCACAAGTACGACGGCTTCGCCGCCCCGTCCGGCGCGGGGCATTTCAAGGCGCTGATTGCCGAGGGTACGCAGTGGGCGCTGTTCTTCGAGATCAAGGGCATCGTGGTCAAACCCATCGCCTGCTTCGGCAAGGTCTCTGAAGCGAAGAAGCGCGCGCAGAAGCTCCACGATGCTGGCTGGCCCGAGTCCGAGTTCGGTCCTCTCACGGCGGGTCTGATCGCGCGCGCTTGCCCTGCGCCGGCGGGGAGGGCCGACGAGGGCACACAGCGAGGCGAAGAGCGGAAGGCCGCGCCAGAGACCGAGGAGAACCCGGCGCCCCCGAGGGTCGCGCCAAAGGCCAAGGAGAAGCCGGCCGTATCAAAGACCAAGGAGAAGCCGGCCGCGCAAGGGCCCGAGGAGAAGCCGGCCGCCCCGGAGCCCGAACCGAGGGGCCCGAGCAAGTCCGAAGCAGCCCAGGATCAGGAGCTGATGAGCGGCTTCACCAGCGAGATCGAAAAGGCCCTCGACGAGGACGAGGACGAGGACGACTGACATGTCTCATCAGCCAGGATCCATCTACAAGATCGGCGGCCGACGCTACGTCGACAGCCAGGCCGTTTACAACCTCGCCGACGCCCACGAGGTCGTCGCGCAGCATGACGGCTGGCGCGTGATGCTCGGCGCGGGTGCGGTCCATTGCGCCCGCGTCGAGGACCGCCCCGAGCTCCCGCGTCAGCGCGGCGCCCTCTACGAGCTGTCCGCCGCGGGCGGCGCGAGCCTCAAGGCCCAGCGAGCCACGTGGCTCTCCCAGGGCCTCGTCCAGCCCGGCGGCACCTTCGACGCCTGGCCCGGCGACCCGCCGGCGAAACCCGGCTGCGGCGGCTGCGGCAAGACCTGCGGCTGCGGCCCCTGCCGCCTCGAGCACGACACTGGCGAAGAGCATTCGTAGGAGAGACCTATGAAGCCCGCCGAGCTCCTCAAGATCGTCTTGCCGCGCTGGCGCGCGAAGATGTCGCAGCAGTTCTCGCTGGCGACGCTCGATGGCTTTGTCCGTCGAAACCGTGCCACGCTCGAAGAACTCGTCGCGCGCGCGCTCGCAAGTCGCCAGGCCGCGCACGGTGCATTGCCGGAGACTCCCGAGGAGTTCGCCGCTTACGACCGGCTCGTCGCGCGTGAACGGCCCCAGGATGCCGAGTCGGACGAGGCCGTCCTGACGCGGTTGTTCGAGCGAATCGACGAGTTGTTCGCCGAGGGCTACCGGGAGCTCCTGGTGCTCCGCAACGTCGGGCTCGAGTTCGTCGATGCACGCGCCGAGGCCATCCTTCTGCGCAAGGCCGGCTGGGACTCCGTGCCGCTCCTTCTCGGCCGCCCCGCGCTCGCCTTCGTCATCGCCGGCGCTGTCATGGCGGTCCGTGACTCGATGGGCAGCCTCGCTATCCATCCGGACCAAAGAGGCAAGCTGAACCATCTCCACTTCGACCTCAACCGGGCCGAGCAGCGAGTCGTCGATCTATACGAGGCCATCGACATCGGGAGCGACACCAAGGAGCGCCTGGGGCGCTTCGCGGAATCCCTCTGGAAGCTCGCACGCGCCGCCTGACTGCCGTCGATCGCCTCCCTCGCATACGGAGATCCTCATGACCCCCGCTGCCATCCTCGACAAGCTTCTGCCCCGCTGGCGCACCAAGCTGTCGCCGAACTACTCGCCCGAGTACATCGACGGCTTCATTCAACGCAACCGCCCCATGCTCGAGGCCGTCGTCGCGCGCACGATGATGCTGCGCCGAATCAAGCGGGGCGACCCGCCCAAGACAGTCGACGAGTTCGCGGTCTACGCGAAGCTCGTCGCGCGCGAGCGGCCGAAGGACGCGGAGCCCGACGCCGCCGTGGTCAAGCGCGTGCTGAAGCGCATGGATAAGATGCTCGCCCGCAAGGGGGATCCGGCCGGCCAGGAAGCCGCGGGCGCATTCGGCGTCGAGTACGCCGAGCTTCGCGCCGAGGCGATTCTCCTGCGACGGGCCGGCTGGGATGCGGTCCCGCTGCTCCTACGCCGACCCTCGCTGGCGCTCTTCTCCGCCGGCTCGGTCGTCGTCGTTCGCGACGCCCAGAAGTCGCTGCACTTCTTCCCTGGCCTTGAGGATAGCGGGGAGAAGATCCGCGCCGATGTGGCGGAGGTGCAGAGGCGTGTCCTGCAGCTCCGTGACGGCATCGTCGACGCCGCCCGCTTCGATCGCTACGCCATGGCTCTGTGGACGCGCGCCCGCGCCGGTGGCACCTCGGCCACCCCCTCGCGCGAGATCGAGACCCCGCCCGACCTGCGCGACAAGTCGTGGCGCACCGAGGCCAACCTCCAGGCGATGCGCCTCGTGCTGTCCAAAGAGCCAGGCGAGCTCACCGCCGAGGACCTCCAGGCCCTCGCGCAATATTCGGGCTGGGGCGGCCTGTCGATCGACAGCGTCAAGAAGATGCTCCCGCCCGAGCTCGTCCCCGAGTCCTTCGGCCTGATCCACGAGTATTACACCCCCACGGCGATCACCGAGTCGATCGCCGAGGCCTTGTGCTCCCTGCTGCCCGAGCTTGCCGGCAACGACGGCATCGTCCGAGCACTGGAACCCAGCGCGGGCGTCGGTCGCCTGATCCGCGCGTTCAGCCCGCGCCGCTGCCTCGCGCTCGAGGCCGGCGGCCAGATCAAGAAGATCGCCTGGACGGCCGTCGAGTTCTCCAAGGTCAGCTCAACGCTGCTCCGCGCGCTGCGCCCTGACGTCGACCTCTACCACCTGCCCTTCGAGCGCTGGGTCCGCGACGAGGGCCCCCGCTATCAGGGCACCTTCGGCCTCATCGTCTCCAACCCGCCCTACGGCGAGCGCGGCGCGATGGCCCGCGAGGACCCCGACGAGTTTTACAAGGAGAAGCGCGCCTTCGCATACTTCATGCGACGCGCGCTCGACCTCCTGGTCCCGGGTGGTGTCGGCGTGTTCCTGATCCCCGCCGGCTTCATGAGCGGCAACCTCAATCGCAACCTGCGCGAGAAGCTGCTGCGCCGCCATCACCTGCTCGGAGCCTTCCGCCTGCCGAGTCACGATCGCAAGGGGCGCGAGACGGTGCCCGGTGCGTCGGTCGTGATGGACGTCGTCTTCTGGCGCAGCCGCGGCGGCGAGCTGACCGAGGTCGACCCTGCCGATGACTTCATCCTCGACGGCGACTACTTCAAACATCACCCGGACCACGTCCTCGGAAAGGAGGACGGCTCATTTGCCGGGGACGACGAGGCCGGCATGGCGCGGAGCTGGCGCTACAAGGTCACAGGCGACTTCAAGGGTCTGCCTCCGATCGAGCCGCGGCCCGTCTGCACCGCCTGCGTGCTCACGTCGATCGTGCAGCGCGACGATGTCGGTACATTTCAAACGGTCGCGCGCGAGGACGATGGCATCCCCGCCGACGTCGACGAAGATTTGCGCCCGGCGCTCGAGCTCGGCCGCCGCGTCGGCCGCTACCTCGTCGCTGTCGGCGCCGACGAGGCCGACAGGGCCGCGCAGCTCTGGCCCGAGCTCCACACTGCGCTCCGCGACTTCTCCACGAGCTTCGGGAACCCCTGGCGCTCCAAGCCCCTGCGCGAGCTCGCCGAGGGCCGCCGCAAGCTCGCCACGGCCCAGCAGGTCCTCAACGCCTTCGAGAAGACCGGCAGCGTCGTCCCCGCGCTGCGGGAGGCGCCGGCGGTCGCGCCGAAGTTCTCCGGCCAGCCCGACGATGTCATCGCCCAGGCCGAGGGGCTCTTTCGCCAGCAGCGCGCCCTGACCGTCGCGCAGCTCATGAGCTTCCATCAGCGCCAGGGCGGCACGCTCTCGACCGAAGCCACCCTCGCGGCTCTCCTCGCTGCCGGCTGGAACCTCGACGGCGACGCATGGGATCAGCTCCTCCCGAGCGACGCCTACCTGACGGGCAACGATCTGTGGGAGCGCCACGACCGCGCCGTCGAGCGCGCCCGTCGCGGCGACGAGCAGGCCAAGGTGCAGGCTCGCCGGTTGCTCGAGGCGATCAAGCCCGCTGTCTTCGATGACCTCACCGACATCAGCCCCCAGCACGGCTACGTCCCGCTGGACCTCGTCGCCGGCTGGATCTCCGCGACGTTGAACGGCCGCTACGGCGCCATCGAGCTCGAACGCAAGGGCGGCTTCGTGCAGGTCCGCGGTCACGATTACACAGCCGAGAACCTGCCCCCGATGGCGCCGGAGACCCTCGCGTTCCTTGGCTACTACAATCACGACCCCGAGCTCTTCCGGCCGCCGCAGGAGAAGCGGGAGCGCGACGCTGGGCCTACGAGCCGCGAGGATCGGGCCGCCAAGAAGCAGAGCCTCGCCGAGCGACGGCTGGCCCTGGCGAAGAAGTGGGACGAGTCGTTCAGGGCGTGGGTCGCCGCCGACGAAGCCCGACGTGAGCAGCTCGTCCACGCCTACAACCGAATCGCGCGCGGCCGCGTCGTCCCGACGTTCTCGCCCGAGCCCCTCGACATCGTCCGCTGGGGCTCGCACGCGCCGAAGCTCAAGCCGCACCAGATCGCCGGCGCACGCCGCGTGCTCGCGCAGCGTGGCGGCCTCGTCGCCTTCGACGTCGGCGTCGGCAAGACCTACACGGCGCTGGCGATCATCGCCCGCGCGCGCCAGGAGGGCTGGGTCCGGCGCCCCGTGATCCTCGTGCCCGGCTCTCTCGTGTGGAAGTGGCACGACGACATCCTCTGCACGTTGCCCGACTACCGCGTCGTGGTGATCGGCTCGAAGCGCAAGCGGATCACGCGCGGCGTCCGAAAGGACGTCATCACCTCCGAGACCGACACCCCGCAGGAGCGGGCGAAGAAGTGGATCGCGCTCCAGACCGGTCAGGCCGACGTCGCCGTGCTCAGCTACGACGCGCTCGCGCGCACCAAGATGAACGAGGACGCGGTGATGGCCTATGTCGAGCAGGTCGAGGCCGTCTCGCGCTCGATCGCCCTCCGCAAGCGGACGCTCGAGGAGAAGGCGAAGAACGCCAAGCAGCGCGACAAGCTGACCGAGCGCGAGCGGGCGTTGCTCGAGCATGGCGTGCGCGCGTGGGTCGAGGAGATCCTCGCGCTGCCCTCCGACTGGGAGTACGACCCGGGCGTCGCATGGGACGAGCTCGGCATCGACATGCTCGTGATCGACGAGGCCGCTGCGTTCAAGAACCTCTACAAGCCGCAGGCGCGCGAGGACGGGGTGCCGAAGTTTATGGGTGGCGGTGGCGAGGGCTCCGACCGCGCCTGGCAGGTCGACTTCCGCGCGGCCGCCGTGCGCCGCCAGACCGGTGGCGCCGGCATCGTCCTGCTCACCGCGACGCCCGCGAAGAACAGCCCGCTCGAGTTCTACAACCTGATCCAGTTCATCGACCCCGCCGCCTTCACCAGGTCCGGCATTCGCGACCCCGAGCAGTTCATCGATCGGTTCCTCAAGATCGAATACCGCGAGGTCCTCGACGCCGCCTTCGACGTCACGAAGAAGAGCGCCGTGACCGGGTTCAAGAACCTCGATGACCTCCGCACGATCATCTTCACCTACGGCGAGTTCCGCACCGCCGCCGAGGTCGGCCTCAAGCTGCCGCGCCCGCTCGTCGAGACCCTCACGATCACGATGGACGAGGAGCAGGAGGCGAAGTACGCCCGCTACGTCGCGCAGATCGAGCGGATCCTCGAGAACCCGAACCCTGAAGGGGGCGAGAGCTACGCGATCCTCGGCCTCCTCGCGCGCCTGTCGCTGATCGCTCTGCACGCGTCGCTCGAGGACGGCTACAGCTACAAGACCGCGCTCGAGGGCGGCACGGTCCAGAAGCGCGTGTATCAAGACGGCGAGCCCGTCGAGGTCACTGTCCGGCTCGGTCGCCCGACCTACGAGAGCCCGAAGCTGACCGAATGCGCGAAGCGGGTCGCAGCGAGCCCGCACTGCGGCCACATCATCTTCTGCGAGCCCACGGCGGTTCATCAGTGGATGCGCGAGGTCCTGGTGAAGCACGGGATCCCGCGCGAACGGATCGCCATCCTCAACGCCGAGGAGACCGCCCCCGCCGACCGGATCCGGATCGCCCGCGAGTTCAACGGTCTGTCCTCGGAGCCCCCCGCGCCCGGCACGTGCGCGCGTCCCACCGACAGCGCCATCGCGCCGAAGTACGACGTCGTCATCGCCAACTCGGTCGCCTACGAGGGCATCGACCTGCAGGTCCGGACCTGCACCATCCACCACCTCGATCTGCCCTGGACCCCCGCCGACCTCGAGCAGCGCAACGGCCGAGCCGTGCGCCAGGGCAACACGCTCGGCACCGTCCAGATCTTCTACTACTTCGCCGACGGCTCGACCGATGGTTACCGATTCTCGCTCATCGACGGCAAGGCCGGCTGGCTCGGGGAGCTGATCAAGTCGCAGGTCCGCGACACCAACAACCCCGCGGCGCAGCAGCAACTCACGCCCGAGGACATCCTCCTGATGATCTCGCGCAACAAGGAGAAGACGCGCGCGTTGCTCGAGGAGAAGCGGAAGCGCCAGGTCGAGGAGGCGCGCGCCAGGATCGCCAAGGAGGCCGCGCGCCTGCTCCGGCAGGCGGCAGGCCGCTTCCGCGACGCCCGCACGAGCGCCGACCCGGAGCGCGCCGCCCGTCTGCGCGACGAGGGTGAACAGCGCCTCGCCGACCTCGAGCAGGTCAGCCCGGACGCGTGGCCGTGGGCGCCGTGGATGTACGCCGTCCGCGACGCGGACATGATCATCCCCGAGAACGGTGGCGCCCCGGTCTACGAGGGTCTGCGCGTCGCCCGGCCCCGCGCCGGTGCGCCGGACCAGCTCGAATACCTCGAGTTCGGCCAGATCGTCAGCACCGACGAGGGCGACAAGATCGGCCTACGGGCCGCGGGCTCGCCGGGCTGGCAGCTCATCGCCTACACCGGCACGCTCAACGGAACGCCCATCGCCGCCCGCGAGCTCCCGCGCGATGGCGGCCCGCTGTGGCCCGACGACGACGACGCGCGCACAGGCGCCGCGATCGAGAAGAAGATCGACGAGGTCTTTCGCTACGGCCGATTCGAGAGCCTGCGCTGGCGCGGCGCCAGCGACGTCTGGCTGGAGAAGTGGTGGCCGCGCTTCGAGACGCCAATCACGGAGGGCCTCGCGCGGTCGCACCAGCGTGAGCAGGTGCCCGTAGTCGACGCCGAGGGCCTGGCGATCGCTACGGGCGCGGAGCTTCGCGGCGCCTCGATCGTCCCGCCAACCCGCGCCGGCTGGCAGGGCTTCCTCGAGCTCGCCCCGTCGAGCGGCGAGAGTTTTACCAACCTGAAGGACATCGGCCTGGCCTGGTGGGGCCGCAAGGTCCCGCAGGACCTGCTCTCGAAGCAGCGCAACTTCCTGCGCCACTTGATCGCGCCACGCCTGCTGGACGATCCCGCGTACCGCAACGCCCGCGAGAACTCCGACGCCCAGAACGCGCGCATCGAAAACGACAAGGCGCTCGGCCGAGTGATGCTGGCCCTCTTCAACGAAGATCCCGAGAGCCACGGCGAGCTCTACCGCCGCTTCTCCGACGACGAGGCGTTCCGCCGCTCGCTCCACGAGCAAGCCTTCGCCGAGACCTACTCGACGAGCGGAAAACCACGGCAGGGCGCATCAGAGAGCGACGCGGCTGAGCCCGAGGACCGCGACCAGCGCATGGCCGACCTCCCGCCAGCGACGACCGACGAGACTCGCCCACGTGCGGGACAGGCTGCCGCCAAACAGCTCGCGCGCAGACTTCGGGCCTTGCTGAGCGGCGTCAAGATCGGGCGCTTCCGGTATCACACGCCGCATAGCGAGGCGAGCGGGGACGAAGTCGAGATTGACTTCGTAGGCGAGTCGCCGGACGCACCGATTCTCACTCTGCGCGCGGCGCCCCGGCAGGGCAGCGAGATCGATCTCCGGGGCGAGCTCGCCGACGAAGACGGCGAGCTCGTCGCCAGCTTCGGCTGGATCGCCATCGAGCTCCGGGACCTTATCGCCATGAAAGAGACCTCGTTCGCGCACTGGTTCGGTATGCCCGTCGTCGCCGAGCCGAGGCTGTCGCCCGTGATGCGCGAGGCCCTCGCTGCGCTCCGCGCGGAGGAAGAAGCGAAGCCCTATGACATGTACTTCTGGCCAGGTGTCCATGATGCGACCCGGGACAGCCTGATCGCCCGTGGACTGGTAGAAGCCCTGGAGAACAAGAAGGGCGGAGCCCCCCACTTCAGGACGACCGCGGCGGGCCGGGCCAAGCTGGCCGAAATCGGAAGCCCAGTGGCAGCAACTGCCAGCGCGCCGCCCGTGAGCGACCCCGGCCAGCCCTACGAAGAGGCCCGCGGCGCGATCAAGGCGCTGGGCTTGCCGATCAAGAAGTACGCGTACTACGTCACCCAGGCCGAGACCGCGGTCGCCAGCGGCAAGAGCTACCTGCCCATCGTCGAGCGGGCGCGCAAGACTGCCGAGAAGCTCAAAGGCGACAGCGGCGACGGCAAGCCGAGGAGCCGCGTGGTTCCGCAAACCACAGGCTCCCGCCAACGGCTCGTCGACGTCGTGCTCGACACCTTCAACGCCTCGCCGCGCTGGCGCCTCGCCCAGCTACGCACGCGCCCCAACGGCCACGTGCTCGTCGTCTACCCCGAGGGCCGCGACCCGGACGGGGCGGTGGCCGCGATCGACATCGTCATGGAGGAGGTCGACGACGTCCGCTGGCTCGACGGAGGGGTCCCACGAGCCGACCAGGACACGATCATGGAGCGCCTCGACCGTGCTCTGTGGGCCGCCTTCGAAGTGCGCGAGGAGGAGGAACGAACGAGCCAAGCCGACAAGGAGGGAGCCGACAAGGAGGGAGCCGAAACTCCCTCGCCCATCCAGGGACTCATCGAAATGATGGAGCGGCGCAGCAAGTCCCTCGGGGCACGTTCAGACATCAGCCTCGACCTCGCGCGCGGCGACGGCTACGGGCAAATCGCGGAGGCCCTGCGCGACCTCGCCGAACCGTCTGGTCCCGCCGTCGACGAACTCGAGCGCTGGCTCGAGTCGGCGCAGCTCATGGACGCGGCCCTTGTGCTGCGTCGCCGCCAGGACGCGCCGCCCCGGGAACTTCTCGCCAATCTGTGGACCGAGGTTCTATCCGCGCTCCCGCTTGATGAGATCGAGGTGGCGGAGTCCGGCGAAATGCTTGTGCCCGAGGGTGCGCTGTTCGGTGAGATCCGCAAGGAGTTCGTCCTCGAGCGAGTAGAGGACAACGGGCGCGTGTCGTTGCGGCGGATCAGTGTCTTCATGACCCCTGACATGGAGGGCTCTCCAGCCGAGCGCACCGAGCGCGCACGCCGCAAGGCGTTTGAGCCGGAGGCAGAGCGCGCCGAGGACGAGCGTGTGTTCTGGATCGAGGACTTCAAGGGCCGTGTGAACGAAGGATCCCGCGTGCATCGACGGTTGCGTGACGCAAAGTTCTTCGTCGATCTCTACAGAAGGATCGGCGACTTCCACGACAACCTTCTTCGAGCACCGAAGACCCTCCAGGATGTCCGCATGCTGCTCTACTGGACGGCGGCCATGCTCGACGCCCCATTGTGCCAGGGAGACGTCAAGGCGCGGGCAATCATCGCTTTCGAGCAGGCCAAGGCGTATTACGACACCGCCCGCAGCCGGCTGATTGAGGGCAGCACCGCCGATGCCGTCCGCCGCCTGCACGAGGCCATGCGGCGGATCAGCGCCGCGGCGGCCGAGATAGCAAAGAGTTGCGGCGAGGGGCAGATCGACATCGCCGTCACGCCGCCGCACCTGCCGGTGCGACCCGAGGACAAGGCCGCGATCGAGGGCGGCGAGGTGGAGGTGAGACCATGACCGAACAACAGTTCATGCAGCGGACGCAGGAGCGGATCGAGCAGCTCCGCGACGAGCAACGGCGCCTCCATGAGCGGCTGGCGACGGACCTGAGGCAGATGCAGGGCCTGAGGATGGGCCTCGGCGTCCTCGCGGGTACCCTCGCGCTGGGCCTCGGCCTGAGCGTCGGCTACCAGATCGGGAGGCGATGAGATGGCCGAAGCACTCACCAAGTCGCAGTCGGAGGTCGACAACGTGCTGTTCGACGCTACCGAACACCAGCGAACGTTTGCCCTCAATTACGGCGACGCCGTCGATAAGCTCAGGCGCAAGCTCGTTCACGAGGTCACGATCGCCACGACGGTGGGACTCGTGCTCGGGGGTCTCGTCGGCACGATTGTCGGCATGAGGAGGCGCTGACCATGGCTCGCTCATCCGAGTGGGAGAAGCTGGAGATGGCGCAGGGCGACCCGAAACCCACATGGCCGCTGCCGACGGTGACACCGAAGTTTGCGACCTGGAGCGTCGGCGGCGGCAGGCCCTACGGCTGCGAGACCGACAAGTGCGAGCGATGGCACGCAGGCGTCGATCTCACCGGCGCACCGGATGGCGCGCTGATCCTCGCGCCCGAGGACGCGCTGGTCGTCGGCATCGATCGCGGCTGGAGCGAGGGCTCCAAGGCGGCGTTCCTGCGCACCAGCTCGGGCCTGTTCGTGGTGCTCGGGGGCTTCAAGGCCGGCTCGCACAAGGAATACGGCATCACGACCGGCCAGCAGGTGCGCAAGGGCGACAAGCTCGGGCGCGTGCTCGGCTCCTACGGGATGATTCACCTCGAAACGTACATCTCCGAGACGCGCACCGCGAACTCCGTGTGGTGGAGGACCGAACCCCCGCCGGACGGTTTGATGAACCCGACCAACTACGTCGAGCGGATGGTCGGCGACAAGGTCTCCCTGCTCCAGACGCAGCAGCGACTCGAGGCGCTCAAGACCCTCGGCTACTACAAGGGCGACCTCAGCGCGACGTGGGGGGCGACCTCCACGGAGGCGCTACGCGCCGCCCAGGCGGCTCTCGGGATTGGGGTCGACGGCAAGTGGGGACCCGAGACGGAGGATGCGATCCAGCGCGCCCTGGCCACGATCCAGGGCTGCTCCGCCGATGAGTGCAGCCCCTCGAGCGGCAGCGCGGTCACAGATGGGGCGAGCTCGGATCCTCTGAGAGCCGTCAGCCGGGTCGGCTGGTGGATCATCGGCGGCGCGACCGTCGCCGGCGTCGCCATCGGTCTTGCGGTAGCAATGCGAGCCCGCGAGGAGTAGCGGGTACCTCTCGTAAGGATGGAGGATAAACATGAATGACCAACGTCGCATGCCGACTCTCGCGACAGAACTGTCGGTGTTCTCGTGCCATCAATCCGAGCTCATCGCTGGCGTCTTGAGCAAGCACCCGAACCTCGCTTCACTCCTGGTACGGATCGCGGAGCAGGTTTCGCGCGTTTTCAGGAGCGAGACGGTCAAGCAGCTTCGACTGCGCCCCAGCTCGGGGCCATACCCTGCCGAGGATGTCGGTCTCGTGGTGGATATCGTCGTTACCGCAGATGAGTCAGATGCCCGCGCATCGCTCGGCCGATTCGACGAAGAGTGGTGGTTCGAGGCGTCGGGGCGGTGTCCCGTCGAGATCGTCATCGACATCCGCCGGGAATGAGAGTGTGCCATGAATCGTGCGTTCCTCGTCACCGCTCTCGTCACCGGCTCGGCACTGGTCGGCGCAGGCTATCTCCTGCGCAGCAGACCGCATGGGCGAGCGTTGCCTTCGAGCATCATTCCAATCGTCACGCCGGTGATCGACGTAAGGGTGGCGGAGCACGTGCTCGGGGTGATGGAGCGTCTCCCGGGAGACGAAGTCACGCTGCTCCTTCACACCGCCGGCGGGTGCGTGACGTCGTGCGTGATGATCGCCAATGCATTGCGAGAATTCGAGCGCTCGACGGCGATCGTCCCCTACATGGCGCTCTCGGGTGGCACGCTGATCGCCCTCAACGCACAGCAGCTCGAGATGGGCCGCGGGGCGTCGCTCTCGGCGGTCGACCCCATCGTCAGCGGACAACGGGCCCGACACCTGCCTGACGAAGAACCGCCGAGCGGAATCGCCGCGATCGCCCGTGAGTACGAGGTCGCCATGGCCCGGTACGTCCGCGAGACCCTGGCCGCGCGGCTGCCAGAAATGGGTGAGTCAGCGGTCAAGCGCGCGATGGACGTGTTCATGGGAGAGCACGCGCCGCACGAATGGCCGATCCGCCGGCAAGAGGTCGAGGCGCTCGGTCTTACTGTCGGCCCGGCGGCGCGTTCCTGGGCTGAAATGGTCGATGTGTATCGAAAGAGGTGGTGGTGATGTCGGAAATGAGCGAGCAGACCGTAGCGAAGGTGACCTGCGAGGCGCCAGGCGAGGAGCAGCCTCGCGTCGAGGTCCTGAGCGAAGCACTCTGCACCGCGTCCGAGCTGCGCCAGGCGGTCATCGCCGGCGCGATCACCTCGGGGATCTTCTGCACGATCGTGGGCATGGGTATCGGCTACTTGCTCGCCCCGCGCAGGGGGAGGGATTAGCGATGCAGTTCTCGATGCTCAACCTGCTGGCGGGCCGCCGGCACCAGCTCGGCGCCCTGGTATTGATGCGCGGCGAGACCTTCATCGAGACGATCGAAGAGGGCGGCATGGCCGTGTTCCTCGTGCTGCGCGGTACGGCGACGGTCTCGCGCCAGCGCGCGGGAGCCCAGGCCGGTCTGCACCTGACGCCGCGCCTCGGTGAACCCGTGTGGCTGACGAGCCCGGGGACCTACTGCGTGGTCGCCAAGGATCAGGTCGTCGGCGTGCGGATGCTGAAGACGGGAGGTGGATCTTGAGCTTCGGCGGGCTCGAGATGGAGACCGCGCCGGAGACGGCGAGCTTCCGGCACTACCGCCGCCGGATGTGGCAGGCGATCCGCACACGGTTCGAGGAGGCGGTGGTCGGAGCGCGAATGCTGGGCCTCGACGACGACGAGGCGTGCAAGGTCGCCGCGCGATCTATCCGGGGGGACATCCGTGCCTTCATGTCGGAGCTCTTGACGCTCGCCCCGGTGCCGGCGCTCCTCGAGTTCCTCCCCGCTGGCCGGGACTGGGGTACGGCCGGTGAGCGGCTGTTTCAGCAAAGCGACGCGGTCACGGCGCTGATTGATAGCGCGTACCCGCGACCGACCTGGACCGAGCTCGGCTCCTTGAGCCCGCAAGCTGCCGAGGACGACGCGCAGTGGTCGGCCTGGGCGACATCGTGGGCCGCGACGCTCGGTGCCACCGACTCCGCGGCCGAGAAGGCGCTGGCCCCTGAACCGGCCACTTCGACGATGTCCGATGCGAAGGAGCCCTGGTCGCTGCGGAGGTGGGCCCCATGGCTCGCCAGCGCGGCGGCGGTGATCAGTGCCACCACGATCGTGGTGGCGACGACGAGGAAATAGGGCCCGAGGACCGAGCGCAGGGCTTCGGCCATCGGAGTGCGTGGGAGACGGGCAAGGGAGGCAGGAGGACAGCCATGAAAATCTTCGACGGTGTGGAACTGAAGCCAGCATTGAGTCCGACCATGCAAGGGGCCATCTCGTGGGCGCTCTTGATCGCCAACACGTTGATCGAGGCGGGAAACTGCCGCGACGAGCGACAGGCCAGGGAGTCGGGGACGACAAGGCCGACCACGCTCGAGCAAGTGATGCAGCAGTCGGGCCTTCGGATCCCCGGGATCGAGGAGGCGCTCCAGGAATTGATGGGCGGTACCGAGGAAGCCAAGCAGGCCGCCGAGCTGCTCATCAACAATCCCGATCCGGCGGTGCTCTTGCAGAAGTTCGCCCAGCACTTCGGACTCACAATCATGGCGGAGCCAGCCGCACCCGCCACCGCGGCAGCGCCCCAAGCAAGCGCCTCGACGACGCCGCCATCACCGGCGTGCCCGCCGTTCGGATCGCCGAGCTCGGTCCCACCCACGATGGCCGCGCCCGCCGCTTCGGCGATCCGGGCAACACCGCATTCTCGTCCGGACCTCACTCACCAGGCCCGCGACGCCGCCCCGCACCCCATGGACGCGCCCGCCTTGCGGCCGCCACAGTTCCGGGCCGACTTCACCCGCGAGGCCCGTGAGGCCGTGAAGGCCACCGCAAGCGCTTCTCCACCCGAGAGCACCTCCAAGTCGCCCGAGTCCGCCGACTCCCGCGCCTCGCTGGTCGAGATGGTTGAGCGCCAGCTCGGGGCGCTGCGTCGCAGGATGGAGATGCACCAGGCCGAGATCGATGAACGTATCGGTCATGCGGAGTCCGAGCTCGGCGCCCTGCGGGAGCGGCTCCGCGAGCTCCTCACGGCTCCGCGGCCGCGCGCGCGCGAACCTGTCCCTGCGACCATGGCCGCCGCTTTCGAGGTGCCAACAGTCGTCGAGCCTCGAGTAGCATCCGCGAGGGATAGCACGCCTGAGCGCCAGCCCCCTGCAGCGGAGACCGGAGGCGGCAGCGCCGTCGAGAGGTTTGAGGATGTCGCCGAGCCGCTTCCACTCGTGGCGACCGAGAACGAAGTCGTCCACGCTGTCGAGCTCGTTGGCGCCTTCGGAGACGAGGTCGAGGCGCAACACAGGCAGAGCACCACGCGTCTCAGTCGGGTCGAGCACGAACTTCACGTGATGCGTGATCTCGTCGCGCGCGCTGAAGAGGTGGCGCAGTCCGAGGAAGCAGGGGCGGCAAGTGGCTGACAACAAAGATGTCGCCGTCCTGGCGAAGAAAGTCTACGAGCTCACGACGCTGAACCCTGACGAGCTCGAGGTCCGCAAGTGGGAGGCCCTGTTGATCGTCAACGCCGTGATCAGCTCGGCGACACCTGCCGGCATCGCCAAGGCCCACGGCGACAAGGACGCCCGCTGGGGTGCGCAGATCCAACAGGAGGGGATCCTGTCGAGGCTCCACCCGAAATGGCTGCTGCGTACCGACGACGGCAAGCCCCCGGCGCTCCAGCATGTGTTGGAGAGCGCCTTGGACAATCCGTGCCGCGACCTCCGCACCCGCCTCCAGATGCTCCAGCTCATCCTACCGGCAGATCGTGAGCCGCTGACCGAACTCGTGCGAGCCTTTCAAGCGGACGCGTGGGCGGGTGCGCGGGGAGAAGCGCGCGAGCAGTTCGTCACGAAGATGCGCGGGATTTCGAAGGAGTGGTTTCGGGACCCGTGGCTGACAGTGCTGCCCCGCGACGGTCACCCGCCGCCCGTCTCGCTCCTGGTCGAGAACCAGGGCCCGACCCACGACGGGGGCTGGCACGACGACCCCTCCGACGACACATCCTGGGAGCAGGCCAAGTTCGGCTGGGCCGATGCGATACGCACCTGGGACGTGGACTTCCTGCGCGATAACCCGCTGAGCGAGCTTTACCTGACCGTGGAGGAGACGGCGAGCGAGGTCGCGTCGGGAGCCAACGAAGCAGCGAGGGGCATTGCCACGATTCTGAAGTGGGCCCCTTACCTCGCCGCGGGGATCGCCGTCCTCGGTCTGACCACGGCGGCCGTGGTCGCCGTGCGGCGGTGAGCTCGGCGGACGACGAGCATAGAACGAAGGGATGCGTCCGCGCGGCGCGAAGGGAGAAGTCGGGATGGTCATCGCGTTCTACAACGATCTGGGCGGCATCAACGGGGAGCGTCGCCATGGCGCTGCCTAAGCTCGCTGCGCGCGTCATCCTCGGCTACGTCGGACTGGTCGAAGGAACAGCCGCGCTGATCCGTTTCAAGGAGCGCTCGACGGCCTTTCAGATGGCCGCCGAGCGCGCCACGGCCCTCGGACGCCGGCTCGTCGTCGTCGGTGACCCCGACGCGGGCATGCACACTCGACTCATGCGGGCCTACGGCTGCGGTGACGTGTGCATCGATATGAATGGTTGCCCGGGGTGCCCGATCACCATCGTCGCCGACATCACCAAAGGTCCGGTTGCGGACATCGCCGACGACTCATCGGTCGTGTTCGTCTCGTGCGTCCTCGAGTACGTGTCCGATCTGAACGCGGCTCTCCGCGAGATCGCGCGGCTCGCCGGCAGCCCCGAGAACGTATTTGTCGTGACTGTGCAGCCGTGGACCCTGACCGCGCGCCTGTACCCCGGTGCGCGCTGGCGAGGCACGGTCGGTAACGCCGCCGGGGCGCAGACCGTCGACATGAAGCAGGTCGGCCTCGAGGAGAAACTCGTCGTCACCGGGGCGCTGGGCCTGGCGCTCGCGGCCGCGTTCTGGCCGAGGAAGCGGTGAGCGCCGTGTCCGAGACGAACGCCGAGCAGGCTCTAGAGCTCGCGCGGGCCGAGGCACGAACCCTGGCGGACCAACTCCGCCAGGCCCGCGCGGACCTTCACCGGCTGGGCATCGCCGACCAGAACCGGGCTCTCGTCTGCGCGGCCGTATCCGGCGCACTCGGCATCCTATGTGGCGTCGGCATCGGGTTGAGCATCCGAAAAAAGTGAGCACGTGATTGACGGAGGAGGTGGGTGGTGAAAACAGGACATGGTCCAGAGAGCGGTCCACGGACGACTGGCCTCGGATGTCGGGCAACGACCGAGGAGAAGCCCCATCCTTACAATATAGCGGGCCTCAGGACTAGATCTGTCCCTTCGGACATAAGGGAGGAGATCCACCATGAGCAGGGTCCGGCGGCCGTGAGGTCGCCCGAGGCAACGAAACTGCCGTTGACGCTCATGACCGTCGAGGAGCTCGCTCTACTGCTCAACACCAGCAAAGGGGCTGTCTATGCACGGCTCTCCCGCGGGGGGATCCCTGGTGCCGTCCGGCTCGGTCGAACCTTGCGCTTCGACCCCCGGATCATCGCACAATGGCTCTCGGCGAACAGTGCGAGCGCGGGAGGTCAACCATGATCAAGCTGCGCCCGTGGAAGGGATCGAAGAATGAATTTGAAGTCGACATCATCGTGGGCGGCGTCCAGGGACAGACCCTGCGACGCCGCCTCAAGGCCCCGGTCACCGGCAGGACCAACGCGGAGCGCTGGGCGCGCACGCTCGAGCAGGAGCTCTTCGCGCAGCTCCTCGCGCTTGGGCAGGCGCCGGATCCAAAGTCCGGTGCCGAGCCCCAGAAGTTGCCAGCGCCGACGTTACATGCGTTCGCACGCGAGTTCCTCGAACTGTGCGAGACCGACCGCCTCGGAATCAACACGCGCATGAACTACGACGTCCACCTGCGCCTCTACCTGCTCCCGGCACTCGGCCGGCGGCGGCTCGACGAGATCACGCCGCAGGACATCACCAAGCTCAAGAAGTCGCTGTCGAAGAAGTCGCATAATACCAGCTGCGAGGTCCTGAAGACTCTGCGCCGGGTCCTCAACCGCGCAATCGCGGAAAAAAAGATCGAGTGCGCGCCGGTGGAGTTCGATATCCCGCGCCGGGTCCATCGACTTCCAATCGCGTACGACGATCAAGAACAGGAGGCCCTCCTGGCCGCTGCGCAAGCACTCGGGCCCATGTACGTCGCTATCGTGCTCCTCGGGATCGATGGTGGCCTGCGGCGGGGCGAAATTCTCGGCCTCCAGTGGGCGGACATCGCCCTAAAGCGTGCTGAGATGGTCATCCGACACAACGTCGTCCGAGGCAAGCTCGATGCCCCGAAGGGCAGGACTGAGGACAACATCGGCATCACGAAGCGCCTGGCCCAAGCTCTCGAGACGCACCCGCGGACGGGCCCCTTCGTCTTCGACAACAAGGGGAGCCATTTCAAGGAGCACAACATGAATGCGTGGATGAGGGCCCTGGTGAAGCTGGCCGGTCTGCCCTGGCGCGGCACCCATGTCCTCCGCAAGACCTGCGGTACCCGGATCGCCGATGGTGGTGGCGGCGTGGCGGCCGTCGCCACCCACCTCCGGCACAAGGACCTCGGGACCGCGAGCCGGTACATCGACCGCCGCGGCGCTACCTCGCGTGCGCTTAAGGCGCTGGAGAGCTAGTGGAGGCGCAATATCGCTCTCCGCTAAACCGTTGAAATGAACTAATAATTCTAGATAAACTTCACTGTTTCGAGCAATAGGGGAAAGGGTCATAGTTTGACGACACAATCAGTTAAAGTCCGCTTTAAACTTCACTGCACCGGGCGAGACGGAAGCATGATTGGCAAGTGCTCGCCGTCGAAGGACCGCCAGGTGCACTCATTCACTTGTCGATACTCGATGGAGAGCGAAGCTATGAGCGTGAGGAAGTACTCGCGCGAGCGAGAGAATGCATTGAAAACTCAGATGATCTCTCAAAATTTATCAACGCACTGAGCTAGCTTGCGTCATCAACCTAGAGTTGATGCAATCGAATTTCAATGACCCGTTCGCGGCTCGATTGCCGTGGATGCACGGTAATGCCTACGTCGAGCCTGTTGCCGCGGCCGCGCACGGTGCAGTGGTGCTCCTCGCGCGTGGCTGGGAAGAGCTACTGGGCGAACACCTGCCCGCACTGCCGCGCCATGCAGGGCGACCACTACGTGCGAACCTCGATTCTCTACTACAACCAGGAACTCGCGGAGGAGGTCGAACAGCACCTCAAGCCAAGCGGTCCGGTGACCGCTTGACTCAAGTTGTACGCGACTTGAGGCGATCGGGTGGGGCGGCAGTATGCAGTGGTCAGGTGATGGGTCGGATCGGGCAGCGAACCGGCGGATCGATGTCAGCGTGGCGAACGAGATTGTGCTCGGCGGGGTACGCCGGAAGCACGCGTGTCAGTGAGTTCCGCGCCGGGAATCGAGTCGTGCTCTCTGATGAGCTGCCTGTCTCGCCCGCGAGATCGAGGGGACGAAAGATCTGTCCGCGGTCGCTTCACGCACCACCGGATGGTCCTCGAGCCGGTGACGGTGGCGCTGGCCGAGGTGGACTCGGTGGACGAACCATCGTCGCCCGCGTGCCGTCCTTGTTGAGCGTGAGGCCGGCGGGGTCGACGACGGCCTAGCTGGCGATCGACCGGAGCGCGCCGCGAGCCTGACCAGGCATGATCAAGCATGATCAACCATAACCATGCTTGATCATGCTTGATCATGCTTGATCCGGAGGACCAGCCGGAGACGGCGACTCGGATCGACGAAGAAGCCACGTCGATCCTGAAGTGACGAAAAATCTGGCAGACCGCGAACGGTTGATATATAGTAGCCTCAACGTTGTGGTCCCCGGCCTGTCGCCGGGTGCGCGACGTCATGGGAGTTACAATGATCATGCGTTGTCTCGTCATTTCCACGCTCTTTGCCATCACCCTGACCGCCTGCGAGGACGATCTCACCGAGGAGGAACTCGATATCATTGCCGAGGAGGCTGAGCAGGCCGAAGTGGAGTTCGAGCCTCCCGCCATGATGCCCGAGCCCATGCCCGAGCCCGACCCCGAGCCTGTGACCTGAGGCGTTGGCTGCGCGCGCCACGTCGACGACGGGGCCGTTGTCGTCGACGGGCGCAGCGGACGAGGCCTGGCGCGAGCGCCTTTGCACGCCCCGCCGCAGCGCGGCTCTGCGCGTGCTTCAGTGGGAGGTCGACCGCGGCTTGCGACGCGCGCCGATGCTTCATCACGACGTCCATGAATGTCCACGCGCCTCTCCCCAGCGATGAATCGATAGCGTCGAGCGATGTGTCTCGACCGCGTGCCCCGCACATTCTCGTCGCCATGGGGACAAATGTTGCCCGTGCCGGACGGGCCTCGTCTCGCTCCTCGACAGTGCGCAATAAACTTGGCAAATAGGGACTCTCATGACCTACACTTTGCCGCGGCTCCGCGACCGGCTCTGCGTCGCCGGCTTCATCGCGTTTTGGCTCGTGCCACTGGTGTGGCATGGGTTCGTCTCGCCGGCCCGGCTCCCTGGCGAGCCGGCGATTTTCCACCGCTGGCACAGCATCAGCTGCCTGTTCACCGACAGGCCGAATCAGCGCAACACCTACTACGTCCAGGTGCGCTATTTCGGTCAGTCCGAGTGGGAGACCCTCGACCTCGCCGGCTACTTCGAGATGGAGCCCTTCGGCTACCGCACCCGTATGCACCGATATCTCGTGCGATGGCGGGGCAAGAAGTCGCGCGGGCGCGAGGAGTTGGCCGCCTGGCTGTATCGTCGCCACGCCGAGCTGCACCCGGACCGCGAGCTGCCGAGCGAGCTGCGCTTCGTCCACGCCTGGACGATCCCCAGCGTCGACGAGCCGCCGACCGGCGACGCTCGCCCGCCCCCGCTGTCGGAGTTCCCCGAGGAGCGCACCCAAATCATGTCGCTACACGCGCCGCCGCCGGAGCTCGCAGATGCGCATCACTGACGGCTGGAACCGCTACTGGTACGGCCCAGTGCCGGCCGTCCGCCTGGCCGCGTTCCGCCAGGCGATCCTGTTCATGCTGGCGATCTATATGCTCGCCCGCTGGATGTACGCCGCCGAATGGTTGACCGAGGCTGGCTTTCACCCCTCGCGCGTCGCCGACCGCGTCAACACCCCGAAGCTGCCTCTGCTGCCTCCTGCCCTGCTGCAGGTGTTCGGCCTCGGCCTCCTCGCCAGCATCGTTTTCGCCCTCGTCGGCTGGCTGCGCCGCCCGGCCACGATCGTCGCGCTGTTGCTGGTCGTCTACGTCACGTTCGTCGACCCGGTCTCGGCCTTCACCCTCAATCATCTGTTCATCCTGTCGCTGTTGGTCCTGGCCCTCGCACCGGCACCGTCGAGTGACGGTACGATGCCCGCCTGGCTGGTGCGCGTGCTGCAGCTGACCCTCCTCGTGCATTATGCCAGCTCGGGCATATGCAAGTCCCTGCGCGGCGACTGGCTCATCAGCCATGACGTGTTGTGGGCCCAGCTGCAGAACGTCTACATGACCGATGCGGCGGCCCTGTTCGTGCGCCTGACGCCGACCTGGGCGATGACCCTGCTGCAGCACGCCGCCCTCGGCTTCGAGCTGCTCGCGCCGCTGCTGATCGGCGTCCGCCGGCTGCGGCCCTTCGGCCTGGCCATCGGCGTCGCCATGCACGTCATGATCGCCGTGACCATGCATTTGCTGTTCTATTTCAGCGCGCAGATGCTGTGCTTCTATCTGCTGTTCCTGGACGCCGAGTCCCTGCGGCGCTGGCACGTCCGCCTGGGCCTCCGGCATATGTAGCGACATGAGCCGGCCGCGCGTGTGCGGCGTACGAACTCGGGATACATGACCTCGCCCTGCTGGGCCCCGCCTTCGAGCGTGTCGACGCGAGCAGCAGGTCGCCCGAGGCAACGAAGCGCTGGGCGCGCACGCTCGAGCAGGAGCTCTTCGCGCAGCTCCTCGCGCTTGGGCAGGCGCCGGATCTAAAGTCCGGCGCAGAGCCCCAGAAGTTGCCAGCGCCGACGTTCCATGCGTTCGCACGCGAGTTCCTCGAACTGTGCGAGACCGACCGCCTCGGAATCAACACGCGCATGAACTACGACGTCCACCTGCCCCTCTACCTACTCCCGGCACTCGGCCGGCGGCGGCTCGACGAGATCACGCCGCAGGATATCACCAAGCTCAAGAAATCGCTGGCGAAGAAGTCGCATAACACCAGCTGCGAGGTCCTGAAGACTCTGCGCCGGGTACTCAACGGCGCAATCGCGGAAAGAAAGATCGAGTGCGCGCCGGTGGAGTTCGACATCCCGCGTCGGGGTCCATCGACTTCCAATCGCGTACGATGATCACGAACAGGAGGCCCTCCTGGCCCGGTCTGCCCTGGCGCGGCACCCGTGTCCTCCGCAAGACCTGCGGCACCCGGATCGCCGATGGTGGTGGCGGCGTAGCGGCCGTCGCCACCCACCTCCGGCACAAGGACCTCGGGACCGCGAGCCGGTACATCGACCGCCGCGGCGCTACCTCGCGTGCGCTTAAGGCGCTGGAGAGCTAGTGGAGGCGCAATATCGCTCTCCGCTAAATCGTAGAAATGAACTAATAATTCTAGATAAACTTCACTGCTTCGAGCAATGACCCGAGCCAGGCCCTCGCGATGACCGCCGCCTCCCCCGACCGTCTGCTCGGCACCGTCCTCGAGGGCCGCTACGAGCTCCTCAGCGTGCTCGGGCGCGGCGGCATGGGCAGCGTCTACATCGCCGAGGACGTCCATCTGCGCCGGCGCTGCGCCCTCAAGGTCCTGCACCCGCATTTTGCCGAGGAGCGGGCCCACGTCGAGCGCTTCCTGCGGGAGGCGCAGATGATCGCCCGGCTCGAGCACCCCAACATCGTCGACATCTACTCGTTCGGCGAAGACCCCTCGGGCCTGGTCTTCTTCGCCATGGAGCTGCTGCAGGGCGAAGATCTCTACACGCGGCTCAAGGCCAGGGACACCCGGCCCTACGACATCCACGAGGCCTGCCTGTGGGCGCTCCAGCTCGCCCGCGCCGTCGGCTGCGTGCACGACGGCGGCCTCATTCACCGCGACCTCAAGACCCCCAACATCTTCCTCGCCCGCAAGCGCGACGGCGAGGAAGTCGTCAAGCTGCTCGATTTCGGCATCGCCCGGCCCGAGGAGGGCTCCGAGCTGACCCGCACCGGCGTGCTGCTCGGCACGCCGACGTACATGTCGCCCGAGCAGATCCAGAACGCCGCGCTCGATCGCCGGACCGACATCTACTCGTTCGGGGTCCTGCTGTTCCGGCTCGTCACCGGCCGCTTCCCGTTCACCGGCGAGATGGTCCACATCGCCATGGCCCACTGCCAGCAGCCGCCGCCGCGACCCACGGAGCTCGCCCCCGACGCCGGCATCTCGCCCGCGCTCGAGGCCATCATCCTGCGCGCGCTCGCCAAGCAGCCCGCCGACCGCTTCCAATCGATGCCCGACATCGAGGCCGCGCTGACGGACCTGCTGCGCGACGAGGCGCCGGAGCTGCTCCCTGTCTCTCGGGCCACGCGGAGCTCGGCCGGAACCTCGATCCGCGCCGCGACCTCGCTCTCGGCCCCGATCGCGAATGCCGCCGCCTCCTCGCTCTCGGCCCCGGTCGCCCACGCCGCCGCCTCCTCGCTCTCGGCCCCGCTCGCTTCCCCGCTCTCGACCCCCGAATCACTCGCGGCCGCGTCCTCGAAGTCGGCCGCGGTCTCGCCCTCATTCTCCGCCGCCGCCTCGATGTCGGGCGCTGCGGCTGCGGCCCCGGCCGCCTCGGCGAGCGCGGCTCCGGTCTCGCTCTCCGCCGCCTCCTCGGCCGCCGCGGCGCCCGAGGCCTCGATCGCTAGCGGCGCTGCGCCTTTCTCGGCCCCGGCCTCGCTCGCGCCCTCGCTCTCCGCCGCAGCGCCCTCCGCCTCGATCTCGAGCGGCGCTGCGCCTTCGACCTCGGCCGCGCTCTCGCTCGCCGATGCCGCCTCGCGCGCCGGCGATCCCGACGACGCGACCGACCCGACGCGCATCTTCATCGCGGGCGCTCCCGCGGCGACCGGACCTGCCGCCAGTCGCTGGCCGCTGCGCGCCGCCCTCGGCGGCGGCCTCGTCGTCCTGGTCATCGTCGCCGTCAGCCTGCTGCGCGGCCCGCCTGCGCCTCCCGCAGCGCCGCCCCCGACCGCCGCTGCGAACCTCGTCCCTGACCCGCCCGCGCCCGTCGAGCGAGCGGTCGTCGAGCCCGCAGCAGTCATCCCCGCCGCGCCCGTCGCCGAGCCCGCGCCCGACCCGTCGGTCGAGCCGGCCGCGTCCGACCCGTCGCCGAAGCTCGAGCCCGCCGCGTCCGTCCCGAAGGCCAAGGCCAGCGCCCCGCTCGACCCGCTCAAGCAGATCGAGCGCAAGGCCCTCGCCTGCCGGCGCAAGCACAAGGCTGTCGGCGGCCCGGCCGTCACCATCGACTATGCCATCGGCGCCGACGGCACGGTCACGAGATCGATCCCCTCGAGCGGCGGCCACCTCGGCGACTGCCTCGCCGACGCCGTGAAGAAGACCCGGTTCGAGCCCAAGCTGGTGTTCGGCCGCAAGCTGCAGCTCTGATCCGCGGCCGCCGGCAAGGCTCCAAGAAATTTGGTTCAAGCCCAAGCTGGTGTTCGGCCGCAAGCTGCAGCTCTGATCCGCGGCCGCCGCAGAGCTCCAGGAAGACCCGGTTCGAGCCCAAGCTGCAGCTCTGATCCCGGCCGCCGACAAACATCTCGAAGGACATGTCGCCAGGGACATGTCACTGAGAGCATGCCGCAAAGGACATGTCCTCGTGGACATGTCCACACGGCTCCTCGAGTTTCACCGCGGAGCGCCGGCCCGCCTCACCCTGGCCCCTGAAAGCCCCCGGCGCGGAACGTCAGCACCAGGGTGTCGCGGTGCCCGCCCGCCTCGTCCAGCGGCTGGATCGGCGTCGCCTCGTGGATCACCCGCGCGTCGTCCAGCAGCAGCAGCGTCCACGGCTCGCGCATCATGAAGCGCAGGCCGTGCGGGCCCTCGGCCTGGAACACGCGCGTCTCGCCGCCCTTGATCGCCCGGCGCGCCACCAGCACCACCACCACGAAATCGACCCCGTCGCGGTGCGCCCCCTCGGGGGTCGGGCGGCCGATCCCGTCCGAAGTGTCGATGCGGAACTGATGCGCCTCGACGAACCAGCGCGGCACAGCTGGCGCCAGCGCGCTGCACGTCGCACCCAGCCGCCGCAGCAGCGCCGCCCACACCGGCTGCGCCGTCACCTCCGGCAGCATCGGCTCGAACCACCGCTCCAGGCCGCCGTGCAGCGCGTTGTACTCGAGCGGCTGCCAGTGCGCCCGGTGCGGCGTGAGCTCGACCTGCAGCCCCTCGACGACGAAGCACGAGTGCCGGCGCCGGCGATAACGACCGCCGTCGCGCAAGTACGTGTCGGGCGGCAGATCGTCCCACGACGGCTGCAGCGCCTGCAGGTCGCCGAGCCCCTGAGGCAACCAGGACGCCAGGCCCCGGGCAGACACGAGCGCGTAACCGTCGCGGCGCACGGCCGCCTCGACGTCGGCGGGATCGGTGAAAGGAGGGATCGGCCGGGTCATCGCGGACAGGGAGCTCGCTCGGCGGCGAATGTACCACCCCCCGGGCCCGCTCGCGGCTCGCCGCAGCCGTGGCCCGGGCCCGATCTCCTCGCTCGGTCGGCGTCCTGCTCAGCCCGAGTGCAGCGCCGCGATCGCGTCGAGATCGAAGCCGCCGCCGACGCCGCCGCACCAGGTGCTGTCGCCGTAGAACGCGACGCCGACGTCGACCAGGCGGACGTAGCGCGCGGACGACAGTCCGACGTCCGCGAGATCGAAGGCGTCACCACCCGCGGCCCCGGGGTCGGTCGGATCGATGCCGTTGTCCGGGCTGCTGAGCACCGGCGTCACCCCGGCGCAGCCGCGCGGCAGCTCCGCGGAGAGATCGCAGGGGAACACCTTCCAGGTCACCCCGTCCTCGCTGACCAGCACCTGCGCCGGCTCGACGAAGGTGATCGATCCGGCGACGAACGGGTTCTCGAACACGATGAAGTCCGGGCCCGGCCCGTCGACCAGCCCCGGATCGTCGAAGAAGACCGTGATCGTCCCGTCGCAGCCGAGCGACACCACGTCCACGCTCCCGTTCTCCACGCCGCGCCCGACAGGAGGCCCGAGGACGACCTCGGGCAGCAGGTCGTGCCCGAACGTCGCGCCGAACGGCGCGAACGATTCGACGCAGTCGATGAACGCATCGCTCGGCGCGTCGCCGGCTTCACACACGAACTCGACCGGGGACATGTCGAGCTCGACGGGCTCCGTGGTCCCGCCGGTCGTGGGTTCGCCGCCGGTGGACGTGCTGTCTCCGTCGGTCTCGTTGCCGCTGGGGTCGCCGCACGCGCAGAGCAGCGCGGCGGCCAGGCTGAGGGTCGTGGCGCGCGACATGGCTCGGGCCGTCACGGGGTCAGCGAGGTCCACGGGAAGCCGCTGCATCCCGTCATGAGGTCGGTCGGATCGGCGGCGGTCGCCGCCTCCGCTGCGGCCTCGTCGGCGGCGTCGAAGGCCGACTGGCAATAATAGACATCGTCCCCGTCGACGTGCCAATCGAAGCGCGAGAACAGATCGGGGTTGAAGGCGTTGTCCGCGTCGTTCTGGGCGACCAAACGATCGCGCTCGTTGTCGAAGCTGAGCACGTGAAAGACATCGGTGCCCATCGTCCAGGCGTCCGCGTCGATGGTGTGCTTGCCGCCGTACTGGTCGGTGTACTCGCCCTCGATCTCGGGCACCTCCGGCGCGTCGCCGGCGTCGTCACAGGCCGCCAGAGCCAGGCAGAAGGACAGCAGGAGGGTGTTTCGGGGCTGATTCAGCGTCATCATGATTCGTCTCGATCGTCGTCGTCGTCGTCCTGAGCTCGCGTGATGTCGTGATGGCGCGCCGGCACCCGCGGCGCGCGTACGGCCGGCGACGCGACCGCGAGCCCGGCGCGCGCGCGCTGCAGGCTCGTGTTCGTCGTCGTCTCGCTGTTGGTCTCGCCCTGCATCGCCGTTCCTCGCGTGAAGCCGCGGGGCGGGTGCCGGAGCAGAGGGTTCGACCTGCGAACGCCTTGCGCCGACCCTTCGCCCCCACGGGCGACCGGACACGACGCAGACGGAATCAGAGCAGGCGAACACGCTCGCGCGTGTGACTTGCACCTTGCCTCCCGCGAGGCGACCAGGTCGAACAGAGACGGATTTCTCCCGGCTCCGGGCGGTGGCAGGTATTCGGGCTCACGAGCGCTCCTCCGGGCGAACCAGGCGGATTCTCGCGTACCGTTGCGGGGCAGCCCCGGACTCGAACCGGGTTCCCTGTGAAACCATCCTCGGAGGAGGACGGCACCAGCGCCAACCCCAAGATATAGGGGTCGACTTCGCCCGTCAATCACAATCTGTGGTGATCACCCTGCACACGAGGACGCCGAGAATCTCTACCTGCGGAGAGCCACGCGGAAGGATCGCGGGATCGATCGCCGCGACGACGTCCGTCGCGCAGTCAGCGTGACGAGCCGAGGTCGCACCGCGCCGGAGCATCGAACAGCCACATGTCCCCGAGGACAGGTTCATCCCTGCGGTCGCACGAACAGCATGAAGATGGCGACCCCGGCGCCCACGAAGAGCGCGAGCAGCAGGAGCGCCTGACGAGCCTCGGCGGAGGAGTCCATCTTCACGACGCTAGCAGAGCGAAGCCGGAAGCGGACCGGCGCGGCATCGCGTCGCACCGCCGACGAGTCGTGCGACACCGCGTCGCGGCGCGAACGACTGCTCGACGCTGCTGCCGACGCGCGAGATCCTGCCCGGCGCGTCCGACGTCAGGCGGCCCGTGGTGGGCCCATCCTTCGCAGGTTTGTGCCCTGGCCGTCGGACGCATTCTTCACAGCCACGGATCGGCGAGCCGCGGGTCGTTCAAGAACGCGTCGTCGGTGAGGCTGTCGAGGAAGGCCAGCACGTCGGCGCGCTCGTCGTCCGTCAGCTCGAAGCCGCGGATGAAGCTGCTCTTGAACGGGTTGGCGCTGCCGACCCCGGCGTTTGGACCGCCCGTGATGGTACGTCCGCCGGCGGCGTAATGGTCGAGCACCTCGGACAGCGTCGCCACGCTGCCGTCGTGCATGTAGGGCGCCGTCACGGCGATGTTGCGCAGCGTCGGCACGCGGAAGCGGCCCATGTCGGCCGCCACGCCGGTGAACTCGTGAAGCCCCGTGTTGCCGGCGGGGTACCTGCCCTCGCCGTCGAGGTTGTAGAGGCCGGTATTATGAAAGATGCCGTTGCGCGGCGGCCTGCCCTCGTAGGCGATGCTGTCCTGAAAGTTGAAGCCGGCGTGACAATGGAAGCACTCGAGCCTCTCCGAGTTGAAGAGCGCCACGCCGCGCCGCGCCGACTCGGAGATGGCACCCCTGTCGCCGCCGAGGTAACGATCGAACGGCGAGTCGCCCGACAGCAAGCTGCGCTCGAAGCTGGCCAGCGCGCGCGTCACGTTCGTCAACGTGAAAGGGTCGTCGTCGTCCGGGTACGCCTCGGCGAACAGCGCCGCGTAGCGCGGCTCGCCGCGCAGCCGCTCGATCAGCACGTCCTCCATGCCGCGCAGCCCGAGCTCGACCGGGTCGAAGCCGAACAGCGGCGTCATCATCTGCATCTCGAGGTCGAGCAGCAGCGGATTGGCCCAGGTGTAGGTGGTCGAGTACGCGATGTTGACGAGGCTCATCGAGTTGCGAGCCGTAAGCTCGCCGGTCGAGCCGAGCGAGAGCACCTCGCCGTCGCTGAACGCGAGCTCCTGGCGGTGACAGCTGGCGCACGACTGGCTCTCGTTGCCGGACAGGCGCGCGTCGTAGAAGAGATGGCGCCCGAGCTCCACCTTCTCCGCGCTCATCGGGTTGTCCTCGGGCACGAGCGGCACAGGCAGGCCGACGCCGAGCGGCCACATGTAGCCGCGGTCCGGCTCGTCGTCGTCACAGGCGACGAGCGCCAGGCAGGCCGTCAGCGCGAGCGCGGCACGCATCACTGCACGCGGAAGATCGCCTGGTCGGCGGTGCTGTCGCCGCTGGTCCAGTCGAGGCCCAGCGGGCGGAACATCGACGAGCACAGCGCCTCGGGCCCGAAGGAGTGACAGGCGCAGGTCGTCTTGCCGTCCTTGTCCTCGCACTCGGCCGCCGGGGTCGCCAGCGTGAGGCCGCTGAACACCGCGCCCCAGTCGACGGCGACCTTGCCAGTCGCGGCGTCGAAGCCGTCGAGCACGATCTCGGGCCGGTTCGAGTTGGCGCAGGCCACGATCTCGCCGGCCATCGCGTCGCCCTCGCAGCCGATGCTTCCGACGTGCAGGCCGACCGTGGACGGCGCGTCGGCCTCGACGACGCCCCACGCCGTGAAGAAGATGTGCCCGTAGTTCCAGCTCCACGACATGGTGGTGTCGTTGAGCGGCGCCGGGGCCTGCGTGAGATCGGTGTGGTTCTGCTCCTGCGGCACGCCGATCTTGAAGCGCAGCCCGACGAATTCGTGCCCGCCGCCGTGCGCGCCGCCGTGCCGCGGCTGCGCTGCGACGACGCCCTTGAGGGTGGTGTGCAGCTCCGGCGTACCGTTGGCGCACGCGCCCGAGCCGTCCTCGAAGTCGATCAAAGCGACGCCGCCACCCTGGTGCACGCCGTCGTCCTCGATCGTGACCGGGTGCTCGTCGCCGTCGGCGGTGACGAGCCGGACATCGTGCACGTAGAAGCGGAAGTCCTGCGGCGTCGCGCTCGCGCCGTCCTTGCCGAGCCCGTCGTAGGTCTCGCCGCAGGCGAACGGCGCACCGCCGACGCGCCCCTCGAACACGATCTCGACGGGCTCGTCGGTGAGGCCCGGTTCGTGCGAATCGCAGGCGGGGACGAGCAGCGGGAGAAGGACGACGAGGCGGGGCAGTTTCATGGTTCGATGTGCCTGGGCAGCGGCACCGACCCTACGGAGGATCGAGCGCGCTGTCTCTGCGACGTGATGTCGCGGCACTTCTGTGGCGCGCGACGAGTCGGTCATTCGTGCGGAGCTTCTGCCAGGGGCCCTCGCACAGGGATGCATCGCCGGCGGCGGCCTCGCACTGCGTCCTGCGACCGTCGAGCTCGCCCGCCGAGAACGCCTCCGCAGCGGCGTCACACGGCGCCTCGGCCTCGCGCCGCTGGCGGACGTGCGACAGGCGGTCGCAGCGGCGCCAAAACTACATGTCCCTTGGGACATATCATTCTCCGGCTCATCCTCGCCTGCGTCGACGACATGCGACAGGCGGTCGCAGCGACACCCTCTCTACGTGTCTCTTGGGACATCTACAACTCCGGCTCACTCACGCCTGCGCCGAAGTCGATGCGCTCACCCGACGAGCCAGTCACGCGTCGAAGCTGAGCATGGCGTCGGGGTCGGCGCCGGTCGGGGTGGTGTCGGCGATGATAAAATTAGGGTCAGAGGGATCGGCGATCAAGATCGTGGGCATGGCAAGCTCCTGGCCGAATTCGAGGAGGACGACGGCCCGCTCAGCTTCGACGGCGCCGCGCCGACGCTCGCCGACCGCAGCACCCGCGAGCGCTGGCTGCAGAGCGCGCTCAAGGCCCTGGTCGCCCCCACCCTCACCGTCGACGGCCTAGTCGGTCCGCGCACCTTCCGGGCCGTGCAGCTGTTCCAGCGCCGCTCGCCGGCCCTCGGCGGCGGCCCGCTGACGGTCGACGGCCTGGTCGGACCACGCACCATCGCCGCGCTCGAGCGGCTGACTCGCAGCACCGCCCCGACCGCCGCGGCCGCACAACCTCCTTCGCCTCCCGCGACCGCGGCGACGCCGACCGCCGGCGCGCTGCAGGTGAGCGAGCGCCAGGTCGACGGCGTCACCGAGTACGCGATCCGCAGCGGCGACGACGAGGTGCGGTTCTCCTACTGGACCTCGAACTACCGCAATTACAAGCCCCACAACGTCAGCCGTCATTCGGGCGCGCGCAAGGGCCTGCTGGCGGACGCGCAGATCCTCGAGATCGGCTATTCGCGCAGCGAGCTCAAGATCTTGCAAGCCAACGCCCTGAAGGAGTCGGGCGGCGCGTTCGGGGCGATCAACACCTGGGACGACCAGCTCGTGTCGTGGGGCATGGCCCAATTCGCGGGCCAGGCGGGCACGCTGGCGGCGCTGCTGGCCGAGCTCAAGGAGAGCCCGCGCACCCGCGCCAGCTTCTCGCGGTGGTTCGTCGCCAACGGGCTCGACGTCGCCCGCGGCGAGTACCCGTGGAGGAACGGCCAGACCAAGGTCGGCTGGCACGTGGTGATCTCGACCCGCGACGGCCGGACCCTGCGCGGCAACGACGGCTGGAAGCACGCGCGCAGCGAGCCGCGGCTGCTCGGCGCGTTCATGCTGGCCGGCAACGATCCGGCGATCCAGCTCGGCCAGATCGAGTTCTGGCGCCGCGCCTTTTTGGCGCGCGCGATCGTCAAGCACGTCGGCAAGCGCGCCGACGGCTCGGGCGGCGGCGCCGTCCGCCGCTTCATCACCTCCGAGCGCGGCCTCGCGGTGCTGGTGCGCCTCCACAACTGGATGCCCGGCCACGTCGCGACCTGGTCGAATCGCTTCATCGCCGAGCTGCAGGCGAAAAACCCGAAGCTCGACCTCGCGGACCCCTTCCATTGGAGCCAGCAGCTCGAGGACGCGTTTGTCACCCGGGTCTGCGACGAGCGCAAGCGGGTCAAGTCCGGCAGCTACGACACCCTACTGCCCTCGACCTCTCGCGCACCCGCGGCAGCTTCGTGCTCACGGCCCCTACGAGGACGCCAGTAGCCCATGATGCACGCGTATGCCGAACATCGAAGTCAACACCCACGCGATTGGCGGAAGCCCCGCTGCTCACCCGCGACCTGCAGCACGAGGACCGGCTCAGCCGGCGTGTACCGGCGATGAGGCGCGGAGGGCGTCGATGCGCCACTCGAACTCCTGGCGGAGGTAGCGGCTGATGCCCAGGCCGCCGAAGCGCCGCCGGCCCTCGCGGTCGAGGAACCAGGTGGTGGGATAGGCCTGGACCCCGGCGCGGTCGGCGTAGCCGTCGTCCATCAGCACGGGGAACGGGAGCTGGCGCTCGCGCACCCACTGAGCGACGTCGCCGAGGCTGCCGCCGTAGTGGAGGCTGACCACGGCGACGTCGGGATCGTCGGCGTGAGCGGCGGCGAACGCCGAGAACTCGGGCAATTCCACCAAGCAGCCGCCGCAGGTCTTGAACCAGAAATGCAGCACGACGAGCTTGCCGCGCAGCGACGCGAGGGTGATCTCGCGGCCGTCGATGCTGCGCAGCGAGAAGTCGGGCGGGGTCGCGGCGGACTCGTCGTACTCGGCGAGGATCTTCCGCTTGCGGCGCTCGGCCGAGCGCGCCTCGACTTCCTCGAAGTACTGCGACAGGCCGCGGGCGCTGCCGGTGCGCGCGCGGTGGAGGTCGGCGAGGGCGTCGCGGCAGCGCTCGCCGCCCTCACCCGCCAGACCGAGGCCGGCGACGAGGTGGAGCTCGGCGGCGTCGAAGTCGCCGCGGCGGCGCGCGACCTCGGCGAGCCCGAGCTGGAGCTCGGCGAACGGTCCGAGGCCGTGGATCTCGGCGCGGCGGAAGGCGGTCTGGGCGTCGTCGAGGCGACCTGCCTTCAGGGCCAGGCCGCCAAGGGTCGTGTTGCCGTCCGATACGAGGGATCGGCGGATCAGGTCGATGTGCTCCGATCCGGCCTCGCGCCAGGCGCGGGCGTAGGCCTCGGTGGCCTCGACGCCGGCGCGCGCGAGCTCGCCGGCGCGCTCGTGATAGGGCGTGCGAGCGAACAGCGCGCGGGCGCCGTTGAGCTTCGGGTGCGGCTCCTCGGGGTCGTGGGCGACCATGTCCTCGACGGCTGCGAGGATCGCCTCGGGGGTGGCCGCGGGGTCGGCGAGGCGGGCCTCGAAGCGCCAGCGAGCGACGTCGGCGAGCTTGCTCGGGTCGTGGTGATGCGGGCGCGCGAGGAAGGCCGCGAGCATGGTGTCGCGCAGCAGCGCGGCCTCGGCGTCGGCGGGCGTGCTACCGGCGGCGCGGAGGTCGAGGCGGCGGTGCAGCACCGACTCGGCCTCGGGGCTGTCGGGGTGCTCGGCGAGGAGCCGCTGCTCGAGCGGCGCCGCGTGGCCGGCCCGCCCGAGACCACGCGCGCCCTCGACGGCGGCGAGCAGGATGTCGGGCCGGTCGGGGTGCCCGGCGACGGCCCCGTCGATGTCCGCGAGCACAGCTTCGACACCGCCGCCGGCGCCCGGCTGGAGCTGCGCCAGGTGCCAGCGCAGCCCCAGCAGCGCCGGCGCGTCGGGGGCGCGCCGGAGCCCGGCCTCGGCCCACGCGAGCGCCTCGACCGGCCGCCCGTGCTGCGCCAGCATCGACGCGGCCGCCTCGGCGACGGCGATGAACTCGGGGTCGTCTGGCGCGACGCCGCCGGCGAGCGACAGCGCCTCGGGCAGGCGCGTGGGGTCGCTGCGCGCCGCGTCGGAGAGGGCGAACACCCGCGCCGAGGCCGGCACGCCTGGTTCGGCGGCGGCGAGCGCGAGGAGCTGCGCGGGGCGTCGCATGTGTTTGAGCAGCCAGGCGCGCGCGACGACGGCGTCGGCGTGCTCGGGGAGGCTGTGGAGCAGCGCCTCGGAGCGGGCGAACAGCGTCGGCTCGATGTTGCCGCCGCCGAGGCCCGCGAGCACGGCCGCCAGCTCGGCCCACGGGTCACCTGGCTTTTCGGACAGCATGGCCGCGGCCAGCGTCGCGGCCTCGTCCAGGCGCCCGGCCGCCGCGACGCAGCCGATCCACCACGCGCGCAGGCGGCCGCTGGCGAGGTGCTGCCGCACGAGGGGCTCGCCGTCGCGGGCGCAACCAAAGCTGTCGAGGGCGGTGAGGCGGTCGCGCAGGACGTCGGCGGCGATGTCGGCGGGATCGAGGACGACCGGGGCCGGCCGCTCGGGCGCGGCGCGTGCACATCCGACGAGCGTCAGCGCGAGGGCGAGGGCGATGGTCGTTCGAACAGCAAGGGTGTCAGGCATCGTCGGCTCGTACGCGCGGCGGGAAGCGGCGATCTCTCGCCATTGTATATCAGGCGGATCGAAGCGCGTAGAGAGGCCGCGCTGCGAACCGGTCGCTGGCGGAATCATTGGAACGCGAGCGTCGCGCGGCCGTGGATCAGCTTGACCGGCGAACCGCCCTCCCAGCCCACGATCGTCAGGGTCGCGTCGCAGCCGATCGTGAGCTGGTACAGCATGGCCCCGAGACCATGAAACGGCCCGCCGGCGGCGACGCGAATGTCGGCGCACGCGGGTACCCCGGACGGTCCGAGGCCGCACAGAAATGCGGTGTGGATCTTGTCGCCGCCGGGCGGTCCGACCTGGGCGATCGCGGTGACCTCCGCGCCGCCGTCGCCGAGTCGGTCCGCCGCGACCACCTGCGTGACGTGGGCCAGCTGCGCCTCGTCCTCGCGGCGGTGCGGCCAGCGCGTGCGGGCCAGCGTGTGCGCCCACCAGCCCTGGGCGGTGCGCACCAGCAAGACGTGCTCGGGCAGGTTGTCCGGCCCGGGCGGCCGCCTCCCGTCGCCCGTCATGCAATGGACGATCTCCGCGAACGGCTCCGCTGTCATGTTCGCGCGGTCGGTGCAATCCGGCTGGAGCTCTTCGCGGGTCGCGAACGGCCCGCGCATCGGCTGACTCGGCCACACGCCGAGGTCGTGGCCCGGCGTGGCCGCGGCGTCGTCGATGAAATTATCGTGGTAGGGCGGCGGCACGATGAACGGCGCGGTGCAGGTCGAGGGCAGCGCGACCACCGGCGCCGCCACCACCGGCGCCGCCACCACCGGCGCCGCCACCACCGGCGCTGCGCTCGGCGGGGCCGGCGTCGACGGTGCGAATGTCGAAGCAGGACCCGGCGGCGGATCGGCGGTTTGGCCACCCGAACCACCGCAGGACAAGACGAGCGACAGGGCGGTGGTCTGGGCGCGGCGCACTGCGCATGTCTTACGCCCAAACCAGGTGCGAGGGTACACCGCGCCGGCTTCGAGCCGTGACGCCTGTGGCCGGCGCACCACTGCGATCAGGGCCGAGCGGTCGGGCTCGTCGATGACGCCGCGGCGCTGCGCCGGCGCTCTCGCACGCGCATCCCCGCCGCACCGACGATCACCAGCGCAAGGGCGATCGGCGGCTCCGGCACGGGGATGCTCGCCGAGTACCAGCCGGTCCCGCGGTGAACGGCCGCGTCGGCCGGCGGCACGTCCGCGACCACGAGGAGGTTGACGAGCGCGAGGCTGAGCATGTCGCCCAGCGTACTACGCCACGCGCCGGCGAGCGAAGCCGTCGGTCGGGTGTGGCCGTCGCGCCGCAGGGCGAGCTCATCCTGGTGACTCGGAGCGAGGCCTCTCGCTCCGGCGCACGCCGCGACCCGTGGCCGGAAGAGCGCGGCCGAGCCGTCGCTCAGGGCGTCGGCCGCGTGGTGCGGAGGAACATCGGTCGCCGGCGCTCGAGACCTGCGACGCCATGGACGCGCTGCCGGTCGCAAATCTCGACGGGCAATTCGCCGGTGAACCGCGGATCAGCGCGGTAGTATAGACCATATTCCATGCCGGTCATCGAGCTCGTCACGCCGATCCACGCCCCGATCGAGCGCTGCTTCGACCTCGCCCGCAGCGTCGAAGTCCACCTCGCCGGCGCGGGCGAGACCGGCGAGCGCGCGGTCGCGGGCGTCGTGCGCGGCCTCCTCGGCCCGGGCGACGAGGTCACCTGGCGCGCCCGTCACTTCGGCGTGTGGCAACTGCTGACCAGCAGGATCACCGTGTTCGAGCGCCCGCGTCGCTTCCGCGACTCGATGACGCGCGGCGCGTTCGCTCGCTTCGACCACGACCACCTGTTCGAGGCTGACGCCGATCGCACGATCATGCGCGACCGCTTCGACTTCACGTCGCCGCTCGGCCCGCTCGGTCGACTCGCCGACGCCCTGGTCCTCACTCGCTACATGCGCGGCTTCCTGGTCGAGCGCAACCGAATGCTGCGGGAGATCGCCGAATCGGACCGATGGAGCGAGCTCCTCGCAAATCGATGAATACGAATTCCCGCCGCTCGTGGCCATACCTTGTCCGCGCGCCCACGCAAGCGCGCCTCGCCGGCCGCGATCTACTCGAAGAGCGACAGGGGCACGGCGTCGGCCATCGCCTGGTAGCCGGCGTCGTTGGGATGCAGGTGATCGCCGCTATCGAACGCGGCGAGGATCCGGGTGGGGTGTTTTGGGTCGCGCACGGCCGCCTCGAAATCGATCATCCCATCGAACGCGTCGTTGTCGCGGATCCACGTATTGACGGTCTGCCGAATCTCCTCCCCCTCGAGTGAATAGTACGGCGGAAATGCGGCCTCGAACGGCATGATCGTGCCGACCAAGGCCGTGACCCCCTTCGCTCTCGCCTCATCGGCCAGCGACTCGAGTCCGTCGATCAGCTCGTCCGCCGTCACGCTCTCGGAGGGCCCGACGAACCCCGGCATGCCGATGTCGTTGATCCCGATCAGGATGATGGCATGACTCACTCCCGGCGTGCCGAGGACTTCACGCTCGAAGCGCGACAGCCCGCTCGGTCCGAGCGAGTCCCGCAGCAGCCGGTTTCCGCCGAGCCCGTGGTTGACGACCGCGACCGATCGGGTCTGCTCGTCCTCCTGCAAGCGCGCGAAGAGGCGATCCGGATAGCTTCTGGGCGCGTCGACGGTCGAGGAGGTCCCATCCGTGATCGAGTCGCCGAAAGTGACGACCACCCTGTCGGTCTCCGCCGACTCGACCTCGACGCCAGCGAGCCAGAAGGTCGACGACAGCGGGCCCGAATCGCTCAGGCGCTCGCTCGCCGCCTGGTTGCCGCTTGCGACCGCGTGCGTCCTCGACGAGAACGGGTGCCACGTCGCGAGTTCAGTCGGCTGCGAGACGTACACGCTGACGATCAGGCGGTCGCCCGGGCGGACCTCGAGGTCCACGTCGTCGCTCGTCACCTCGGCGGCCGCCGCGATCGTCACGCCCTGCCCGCCGCCGAATTGGACCGGCCGATCGCTCCCGGGCGCCGTGACGAGCGCCTCGAGCTCCTTCGCCACCCGGACCTCGGCGAGCTCGAGCGGCCGGCTCCCGAAGCGATTGGATAGCCGGAGCCGGACCCGATCGCCCGAGGCGGTGACGGTGACCGTCTGACGCAGCGTCTCGTCGCTGAAGCTGCGCGACTTCAGCTCGACGATCTCCGTGCCCGGCTCCATCATGCTCGTCGCCCAGCCGGCGACCCAGCGCGCGTCCGGCCCGGCGTCCGCGCCGCAGCCGGCAACGGCGAGGGCCAAAACGAACCCACCCCTCTTCGCCAGGCGGGTGAAATCAGGTCGCACGGTCCCATTCTTCATGAAATTCAGCATTGTTTGTGCCCTCGGTGGGCGCGGCGCCCCGGCCCCACCTGCTCGTCGAACGAGGGCCCGCCGGATCGACACGGCGAGCCGCAGGCGGGTCGTTTTTTTTAGGCTCTTCAGGGTTGAGGGTGGCGTGGGTTGCGCGCGAAATCGCGCCGTGATACCGTGCGCGAATGGCAGAGACCGAACTCTATGCCCGCATTCTCGGTATCGAGGCTCCCTGGCGTGTTGCTGCGGTGAAGCTGCAGCTCGGGCAGGGGCAGATCGTCATCGAGGTCGAGCACGACTCCGATGTGCCGACGAGGTGCCCGGAGTGTGACCAGGCTGTTCCCCGTCACGATACACGGACTCGTCGATGGCGGCACCTCGATACGTGTCAGTATCGGACGATCATCGAAGCCGGCGTACCGCGGACGTCGTGCCCGAAGCACGGTACGCTGACGATGCGCGTCTCTTGGGCGGACGGTAGCGCCCGGCTCACCGCGCTGTTCGAGGCGCTGGTGATCGACTGGCTCCGCGAGGCGTCGATCGCAGTGGTCGCGGAGCGCCTCGGCCTCTCGTGGGATCAGGTCGCCGGCGTCCAGGAGCGTGCAGTACAACGTGGACTCGAGCGCCGCGAGGTCGCGCTGCCGTCGATGCTCGCCGTCGACGAGACCTCCTTCCAGCGGCGCCACGAGTACGTCACGATCGTGCATGACCCGAAGTCCGCCAGCAAGCGGGTCATCCACGTCGCCGACGGACGCGGCAAAGGGGCCCTCAAGGGCTTCCTGAGCGGCTTTTCGCGCCCAGAGAGGGCTGCGGTCTCGGTGGTCGTCATGGACATGCACGAGCCCTACATTCAAGCTGTCCGCGAGGCCATCCCCGATGGCGACGCGAAGATCGCCTTCGACAAGTACCACGTCGCCGCGCGCCTCGGTCAAGCCGTCGACCACGTGCGACGCGAGGAACACCGCGCTCTCCACGGCCTCGGCGACGACCGGCTCAAGGGCACCAAGTACCTCTGGCTGCGCAACCCCGAACGGATGAGCAAGGAGGTCTGGGACGACTTCGAGGCGCTGCGGACGAGCTCGCTGCGGACGGCCCGCGCGTGGGCGCTCAAGGAGGCGGCGATGGAGGTCTGGGAGCACACCTCGCCGAGCAACATGCGGGATCAATGGGCCATGTGGTACGATTGGGCCATCCGCTCTCGCCTGGAGCCGATGAAGGCCGCCGCGCGCATGGTCAAGAATCACCTCGGCGGCATCATCCATGCAGCCACCGAACGGATCACCAACGCCTCTGCCGAGGGCCTCAACTCGGTCATCCAGAAGCTCAAGTACGTCGCCCGCGGCTTCCGTAACCGCGAGCGCTTCCGAGATGCGATCTACTTCCACCTCGGCGGCCTCGACCTCTATCCTGCCGGGATCACGCGCTGAATCAGCGGTATCCACCACAAACCCTGAAGAGCCTTTTTTTAAGGAGGGCGAGCGCGCCGGCGAATGGACACCCGCGCGGGCAGACTCATCGGTCAGATGATTTTCGCGCCCCCGCGAAAATCATGCGCCCGTGGCGCGGCTTCGGCGGCCTCGGAGTCGTCGACGAAAGCGCACTTCGCCGAGCTCGAATCGCATTGCGTCGTGCTGGTGAATGACCCGCGCGACGCTCATGCGTGGCGCGAGACCAGGACGTCACCGACACTCAATCGCAGCACGTGGCGGGCGACACTCCCGAGGAAGGGCTGGGCCAGGGGAGAGGTATGGTGCCCGACGGCGGTCAGATCCGGATCGAGCTGGGGGGCGGCGCGCTCGATCGTTTGCCGGGGCTCGCCGATCCTCAGGGCCACCTTCAAGCGGTCGGCGTCGACCTCGGCGTCGCGCAGGAACTCTTCGAGCGCCTCGAGGGCCCGACTTCGCGCGAAGGCCCTGTGTTCTCGGGCCTGCACGCGCAGCCCGGCGTTGCGGAGCAAGCTGGCGAACGGCGGCTCGTAAGCGTGCAGCACCCGCGCCGTGGCCTGCGGCGCGAGCCGCAGCGCGGACCGCAACGCCTGGGCGGCGGCGGGGCCCAGGTCGACGCAGGCGAGGAGCGTCCGGTAGGGCGCGCGCGCTGGCTTGCGGACGACCAGCACGTCCCCCGCGAGCTCCTGCTCGATCAGCCGCTCTGCCGTCGTGCCGAGCATCTGGTCGCGGAAGCGGAGGACGCCGCGCGCCCCGACCACCACGAGATTGGCCTTCAACCGGCGCGCCGTCGCGGCCAGCGCCGTCACGGGGGTGCCCGTCACGACGTGACCACGCACGTCGGCGCCGTGCCTGCGTGCGCTCGCCACCACGTCCTCGAGCCGCTCACGCGCGACCTCGGTCCCCGCCGCGACCTCGGGTTCGCGGCGCAGCCACGCCAGCAGCGAGCGGCGGCGCGGGCGGGCGACGTGTACGACCTCCAGCGTGGCGCCGGCCTCCGCCGCGAGGCGTGCGGCGCGAGCGACGGCGTTGTGAGCGGCGCTGGAGAAGTCGGTGGCGACGAGGATACGTTGCAGCATGGTCATGCTCCTTCGGGTAGAGAGAAAAGCTCGATGGCGGGCACCCATCCAATCACACAAAGGATAGCAGACCCTGCGGCTTCGGGTACTCACCACCGCCAAACAGGTCCGCGCTGCCACGATCGCCGAGAGCGACGCCATTCCGCAGTATTTCGCTCGACGCCCCCCGCTCGGCTCCGGCGCTTGAACATGGCCGCCCCGCCACGTCGACGGTGGCTCCCGCCGCCGGCTGCGGTGCGCGGGAGAGGGCATGGCGTTGCCGTTACAAACGCTTCGCGGATGTCTGTCGCGCCTGAAAGCGTGACGAAGCGCTCGAGATCCTTCGTCGCTGTCAGAATCTCACGAGACCTGGACGATGCTCACAGTCCAACCTTTCAGAGTTGAGGGTATTCGAGTTTGCCAGGCGGACGCCTGTTACCAATGTCGGAGATCGATCGGCCTCGCGGAGCATCGGTGGATCCCCCTGGGACACGCGAGCAAGGGCTCGAGTCTTGCGGCCGCATTCGCAGCGCAGGCTTCGAACACGCCCTGCAGATCGAGACGCCCGCGAGCGGGCGCACGTCACCTCCACAGCCGTCGCCGCCGTCACGCGACCAGGTACTCGACGCGCTCGCGGGCTCTCGGCGCACGGCATCCGGTCGAACGCATCGAAGCCAGCCTCGACGTCGCCGCCGCCGACGTCATGCACCGTCCAGCCAGGTCACGCAATCGTTCGGAATCCACGAACCATCCGACTCCGGGCAGGTGTCTGGGATGCCCGCACCGTCGCGGCGGTCACGGTCACGATGTCGATCGTGAAGTCCAGCCGAGCACCACCACCCTGATCCGCAGCAGCAAGAATCACGACTCCGTATCGCCGACGCGATATCTCGTTCGAGCCGCGCATTCTCCGGAACAAAGCTTCCCCGACGTCACCGATGACGCCAGCGATCGTTTGCCATCCCGGGCCCAGCGCGACCGCCGAGTGCGCGACTCGCTGCCGGTCACCAAGTGCCCGCCGCGGGCTTGCATCCCTGCCGGGGAACCAGCACCCTTGCGCGGGTGACCCCCGCGGACGAACAGAGCACGAGGAGGCGCACGTGGGGCGCGACGCTGCTGTTCGCGGTCGCGGCTGTGTTCGGTGCTGCCACCGGCTCGGCTGTCGGCATTGGCAGCTACGTATTCGTGTACGCCGAAGGCGCGTCCTACCTGACCGATGACCCGGGCGCGTGTGCCAACTGCCACGTCATGCGCGCGCACCTCGACGCCTGGTCGCGCTCGAGTCACCACGCCGTCGCGGTCTGTAACGATTGCCACGCCCCGCGCGGGCTGGTCGGGAAGTACGCCGTCAAGGCGATCAACGGCTGGAATCACTCGGTCGCGTTCGTCAGCGGCGAATTCGCCGAGCCGTTCCACGTCACCCCGATGAACCGCCGGGTCACCGAGGACGCGTGCCGGGCGTGCCACGGCGAGATCGTGGCGGCGATCGATCACCCCGGCGGCGACGCGGAGAGGCTCTCGTGTGTTCGTTGCCACCCCCGCGTCGGCCACGACGTGCAGTAAGCACAGCAGCCCATGAACGCCGAAACGAACCCCGAAAAACCCTCCGCGCAGCGGCCGCGACGCCGGCTGCTCATAGCGCTCGGCATCGGCGCCCTGGTCGCCGCGGTCGCCGCGGCCCTCGCGGTCGCCCTGCTGATCCGCGTCTTCGAGCACAAACAGGAGGCCAAGCACCCGTTCTTCCGCGTGGTCGAGCTCGACGAATCGAGCACCGACCCGGCCGTGTGGGCGCAGAATTTTCCCCACCATTACGATTCCTATGCCCGCACCGTCGATCAGGTGCGCACGCGTCACGGCGGCAGCGAGGCGGTCCTCCGCACCCCGTCCGACGCCGACCCGCGCTCCGTCGTCACGCAGTCGAAGCTGGCCGAGGACCCGCGCCTGGTGACGCTGTGGCGCGGCTACGCGTTCGCTCTGGATTTTCGCGAGGAGCGCGGTCACGCCTACATGCTCGATGATCAGACCTTCACCGGCCGCCACGCGGTCGAGCAGCCGGGCGCGTGCCTGAACTGTCACGCGTCGGTCGTCGCCACCTACCTCGAGCTCGGCGGCGGCGATGTGCGCGCCGGCTTCGACGCGCTCAACCGGATGCCCTACGCCCAGGCGCGCGAGCGTGTCTCTCACCCCGTCGCGTGCATCGATTGCCACGACCCGGCGACGATGCGCCTGCGGATCACCCGGCCTGCCTTCGCTACCGGTATCGCGGCACTGAAGGCCACGCAGGGCGTCGAGGACTACGACGTCCACGCGCAGGCGACCCGCCAGGAGATGCGCAGCTACGTGTGCGCGCAGTGCCACGTCGAGTATTACTTCGCCGGGCCCGACAAGACACTGACTTATCCGTGGCGCCAGGGCGCGCGCGCGGACGAGATCCTCGCCTACTACGACGAGATCGGCCACAAGGACTGGACGCACGCCACCACCGGCGCCGCCGCCCTGAAGGCCCAGCACCCCGAATTCGAGATGTGGCTTCAGGGCACCCACGCCCGCGCTGGCGTCGCCTGTGCCGACTGTCACATGCCGTACCAGCGCGTCGGCGCCGCGAAGGTCAGCAGCCATCACGTCCGCAGCCCGATGCTCGACATCAACGCCGCCTGTCAGACCTGCCACAAGGCGACCGAGGAGCAGCTGCGCGAGCGCGTCGAGACGATTCAGGGCCGTCACCTCGAGCTGCGCAATCTGGCGATGGACGCGGTCGTGCAGCTGATCGAGGCGATCGCGGCGGCGCAGGCGACACCGTCGCCCGACGAGCAGCGCCTCGCCGCGGCGCGCGAGTACCAGCGCAAGGCGCAATTTCTGCTCGACTTCGCGGAGGCCGAAAACTCGACCGGCTTCCACGCTCCGCAAGAAGCGGCCCGCGTGCTGGCGATGGCCATCGACCTGGCGCGACGCGGCCTCGTCGCCCTGTGGGCGCCCCCCGACTGAGGCGAGCGCCCGCGAGTCCGAAGGCCGGCGGCTCGACTCGTCGTGAGCCCGCCCGAGCGATGATCGCTCTTGGCCGATGAACGGCCGCGGTCTACGCATTATCGCCATGACGATTCCTTTCAGCGGAGAGAGACGCGGTGGGGCCAAGTTTCCGGTGTCCGGAATTCTCGGGATGGAATCGCTGCGCCGCTTGACGAGCTCACGGTCGTGCAGGACCATCCCCTCATGGTGCCGAAGAAGATCTTGTTGGCCACGGACCTGAGCTGTCGCAGCGATCGGGCCCTCGATCGGGCGACGATCCTGGCGAACCATTGGAACGCCCAATTGGTGGTCGTCCACGCGCTGCAGGGCTCGATCGAAGGCGAGGACCTCCCGTCCTGGCGCCGCAAGGCCGACCCGCGGCGAGCCGCCTGGCAGCGGGTGCAGCAGGACCTGCGTGACGCGAATCAGCTCGATGTGCAGATCGTGGTCGAGGACGCGGAGCCGTCCGCCCTGGTGCTCTCCACCGCCGAGCGCCTGGGCTGCGAGCTCATCATCACCGGCGTCGCCCGCGACGAGACGCTCGGCCGCATCATCCTCGGCACGACCGTCGAGCGCCTCCTCCACAAGTCGGCTGTGCCGCTGCTGGTGGTCAAGCGACGGCCGCGCGCGCTGTACCGCGAGGTGATGGTCGCCAGCGATCTCTCCGAGGGGTCGCGGCGCGCGTTGGAGGTCGCGCTGGCCCTGCTGCCAGCGGCTCACGTCAACCTGTTCCACAGCTTCGACGTGCCGTTCCGCGGGCTGATGAGCAACCCCGCAGCGGTCCGCGAGGCCAAGCGGGACGACGCGCTCATGGAATGCCGGGCGTTCCTCGCGGCGACGCCGGGATTGGCCCAATCGGGCCGGTCTGTCGGCATGCAGTGCGAGAGCGGATCGGTCGAGTCGCTCCTGCTCGAGCTGCTCCAGACGCGAGACATCGACCTGGTGGCGATGGGCACGCAGGGCCGCGGCTACCTCTCCGGTCGGCTGCTCGGCAGCGTCGCATTGAACCTGCTCAACAGCCTCCCGGTCGACATGCTGGTGACGCGCAGCCCGCGAACCTGATGGCAGCAGGACGCCGCGCATGCGTCCTGCGGCTGACCCACGACTGCGGTTCCGCGCGGCCCTGCAGTCGCGGCCGATCGGCCGCGACCCCTTGCTGTTCGCCACTCCGCCCACGGGGTAAGTCGCCGGACCGGGCAAGACCAGCAGGACCGCGACATCGACGATCTGCGGCCGGCGGAGCCGGGCACCGAGGTGCGACGCGCAGTGAGCGACGGACACGAGCAGAGCGGTCGGCGCGGCGTCGTCGACGAGCGTCTGTGGCGGTCCGCGAGCGCGAGGCGGATGTCGACTGCGACGCCACATATCGTGGCGGAGTGGCCTGACAGACCACTGCCCTTCGGCGAACGCGGTCAAGGGTCCGCGTATTGCCGAGCGGTGTCGTTGGTACGCGTTCTGCAATCCAGGTGGCGTCGCGGTTGACGCCGCGGCGTTCATCTCACCCTGGAAAGACAGATCGCTCATGTTCAACACCAATGTTCGTAGTTTCGTCGCGCTGACCACCCTGCTCGCCGGACTGCTCGCCGTGCCCGGCTGCGACGCGGGAGATCCGGCCGCCGCGAGCCTCGTCGCTTACACCCCCAACCTTGAGGATGCCGAGGATGCGGTCGCCGGCATGTCGCTGAAGCTCGCCGGTTCGGCCGCGATCGAGCTCGCCGACGGCGAGGTCGTCGAGCTCGCGCTCAGCGACGAGCAGCGCGCCACCCTCGAGTGCGACGGCGACGCGCGCGTCTCCCAGCTCCTCATCGATCCGCTACAGCTCGGGGACCGCGTCTTCGTGGCACCGGTGCTCGAGGCGACCTGTGACGGCGAGAGCCCGACGGCGCACATCAACCTGCGCGAGGCCGGCGAGTCGTGCGATGGCGAGGACTGCATCGCTTTCATCCCGGCGCTCGGCGGCGCCGGCGACCTGCCCTTGAGCGCGCCGCAGGGCCTGCCCGCGTCGGTTTGCCTGGCGCCGGGCAGCCACACCTGCATCGGCTGCGGCTTCGGTCGGGTGCGCACGAGGACCCTGACGTCGAGCACGTACGATCCGTCGACGGGCACCTGCTCCTACGGGTACACGTACGGCACATGCGACCACGACATGTGCACGATGTGAGCGCGGGGGTCGCGGGCCGGGGCTCGTGCTCGCGGCAGGCCTGTGGCGAGCTCCCGCTGCCCCGCGTGTGTACGAAGATCGCCGGGGCGTGGGCCGAAGTCGTCGGCCTTCGCCGCCATGACGACCCGAAGTTCGCCGCAGAGCTCGCGCCGCTCGGTCTCGCCGGCTCGCTGTACGGCCTCGTCACGCACGCCGACGAGAGGCCAGTGGTGGCAGGAAGAGACGGGTCAGAGCCCGGCCCCGCGAGGAACGCTGACGACGGATGAGCGGGCCGAGCTCGTCCGGTTACGCAAGGAATTGAAGCGGGTGGAGATGGAGCGCGACGTTTTAAAAAAAGCGGCGGCCTTCTTCGCCAGGGAGACGTGACCGTGTTCCAGGTGATCGCGGCGGAGGAGGCCAGTTTCCCGGTCAGCATGATGTGCGAGACCCTCGACGTCTCGCGGAGCGGCTACTATGCATGGAAGACACGTGAACCTTCGGTGAGATCGCGGGAGAACGCGGCCCTCGCCCAGGAAGTCCCGGAGATCCATGCCGCGAGCAGGCGGACCTACGGGAGCCCGCGAGTCCGCAGCGAACTACGAGGACGTGGCCGCAAGGTCAGCCGCAAGCGAGTAGCCCGGATTATGCGCGAGAAGGGAATCCAGGGCCGTCGGAGACCCAAATTCGCGAGGACGACCGACTCGAACCACAGACTCCCCGTGGCCGACAACGTCCTGGGGCGCAACTTCACCGCCAGCAAGCCCGACAAGGCGTGGGTCGCTGACATCACGTACGTGTGGACCCTCGAGGGCTGGCTCTACCTCGCGGTGATCATCGACCTGTTCTCGCGCCGCGTGGTCGGCTGGTCGATGGCCGACCACATGCGCACCGAACTGGTCCTCGGCGCGCTGAGGGCCGCGCTGGGGCACCTCCTCACCCGGGATGGTGCGAGGACGGCCATCTCGGAGTGGATCGAAGTATTCTACAATCGCCAGCGTCGCCACTCGTCGATCGGGTACTCGACCCCGATCGCCTACGAGGAGAGCTTCTACGCCGAGCAGGCGCAGACTCAAGCGGCATAAACAAAGTGTCCACTTTTTCGGGGCAATCCCAAAGGCAAGCTGTGGAGGACCGAGGACGATCCGCGCTCGCCGAGGCCCGAGCCCTGGTAGCGACGCTCGACGACCTCATCAAACGCATCGGCGGCTCTTGGGACGCCGTCACCCTCACTCGGGCTCATTGAGACGAATTGCCGCCGGGCGGAGCGCGACGACGCGCACCGGGAGAGGAAGCTGGTCCGTCGCTCGCCCACGCCGCTCTGGCTCGCGTACACTCGCGCTGAGGTCGCCTGTGCCGCCCTGCCCATTCTGCGCCATCCCCGACAGCCAGATCGTGTGGTCGGACGAGCTCGTGATCGCGGTGCGGGATCTCCATCCGGTCTCGCGCGGCCACACGCTCGTCATTCCCCGGCGCCACGTCGGCACCTGGTTCGACGCCAGCGCAGCCGAGCGGGAGGCCATTTGGCGAGCGGTCGACGCGATCAAGCACATGCTCGATGCCGGCGACAAGCCAGACGGGTACAACGTCGGTTTCAACGCGGGGGCCGCCGCAGGCCAGACGGTCATGCATCTCCACGTGCATGTCATCCCGCGTTACGTCGGCGACATGGACGATCCGCGCGGGGGGGTCCGCCACGTCATCCCCAGCCGCGGCAACTACCTCCGCGACACTCCGCCGCTCGCTTCGGGCGGCGAGGACGACCCGTTCGCCGCGCACGTCCTGCCGCTCCTGGCGCGCGCCGAAAAAGTCGACATCGTGTCAGCGTTCGTGCAGGCAAGCGGCCTTGAGCGGATTGAGCATCCCCTCGAGACCGCTCTGCGCGAGGGCGCTGTCATCCGGATCATCACTGGCGATTACCTTGAGATCACGCAGGTCGAGGCGCTCGAGCTCCTCCTCGACTGGCAGGCGACCCGGGGAGAGCGGGGGACGCTCGAGGCCAAGGTCGTCGAGGTTGCCGGGCTGCCCGGCCGTACGCGCTCGTTTCATCCCAAGGCCTGGCATCTTGAAGGCCCTGACTTCGGCGTCGCGTTTGTCGGCAGCTCGAACCTCTCGCGCTCGGCGCTCGACACCGGTATCGAATGGAACCTCAGGGTCGAACGCGATGCCGACGCTCGCGCGTGGGGCCGCATCCGTGACGCGTTCGCGGCGCTCTGGTCGAGAGCCAAGCCGCTCGACGCGACCTGGATCGCGGCCTATGCCGCCAGGGTACGCGCCCGTCCCGCCTCGGTGCCGCCGGGCGAGATCGAGGTCGATCCGCCCGTGCGGCTTGCCACGCCCCACGACGTGCAGAAGGAGGCGCTCGCGTGCCTGCGTGCGACTCGCGAACAGGGCCGACGCCGCGCCCTGGTCGTGCTCGCTACCGGCCTCGGCAAGACCTGGCTAGCGGCCTTCGACTTCGTCCAGCTGTGGGACGAGCTCGGCCGTGTACCGCGCCTCCTCTTTCTCGCCCATCGCCGTGAACTCCTGCGTCAGGCGGCCGGCACTTACCGGGCGCAGCTGCGCAGTCGCAACGTCAGCGCCCGCGTCGGCTGGTGCCTCGAAGATCTCGCGGACATCGGCGCCGATCTCGTGTTCGCCTCGATCGCCAAAGCCTCGCGCGCGCCGTGGATCGACCAGCTCGCCGCCGAGCGGTTCGACTATGTCGTCATTGACGAAGTGCACCACGCGGCTGCGGAGTCGTATCGCAAGATCCTCGCGCGTCTCGATCCGACGTTCCTGCTCGGTCTCACCGCCACCCCCGATCGTGCCGATGCTGCCGACATCCTCGGCTTGTTCGACGACCACGTCGCCTACCGCGCCGACCTCGCACGCGGGGTCCAGATCGGCCGCCTGGTTCCGTTTCGTTACTTCGGTGTCCGCGACGACATCGACTACAAAAACATCCCCTGGCGCCACCATCACTTCGATGCGGAACAGCTCGCCGCTGCGGCGCAGACCGAGCGCCGTATGCAAACGCTGTGGGTGTCCTGGCAGGCCCATCCAGGCACGCGCACGCTCGTGTTCTGCTGCAGCGTGGCGCACGCGGACTACGCCGCCGCCTGGCTGGCGGCGCGGGGCGTGCGAGTTGCCAAGGTTTACGCGGCCCCGGGCTCGGATGACCGCGACCTCGCATTGACACGCTTGCAGCGCGGCGAGCTCGACGCGATCTGTGCGATCGATATCTTCAATGAAGGCGTCGACGTCCCCGCGCTCGACCGCGTCGTCATGCTACGTCCGACTGAATCGAGCGTCGTCTTCCTGCAGCAGCTCGGGCGCGGGCTCCGGGCTGCTCCCGGCAAGCAGGCGGTGACGGTCCTCGACTTCGTCGGTAATCACAAGATCTTCCTTGAGCGTCTGCGAGCCCTGCTCTCGCTCGGAGATCGTGCCGCGGCGCTCGCCACACTGGTCGCCACCGGCCGCACCGAACTCCCGCACGGCTGCACCGTCGAGCTCGAGCTCGAGGCCAAGCGGATCCTCGAGAGCCTGTACCGCCTCGGTGGGGCCGAGCGCGTTGAACAAGCCTACCGGGAGCTGCGCGACACTCGCGACCATCGCCCGACCGCGGGCGAGTTGCAGCGTCTCGGATATGCGCCCGCCACCCTGCGCGCTCGCCACGGCAGCTGGTTCGCCTTCGTCGCTGCGGAAGGTGACCTCACGCCCGAACAGCTGCGCGTGCTCGACAGCGGCTTTCTGGACGACCTCGAAACCACCGAGATGACGAAGAGCTTCAAGATGGTGACGCTCGACGTGCTCCTCGACGCCGGCGCGCTGTTTTCCGGTCTGTCGGTCCGAGACCTCGCCCTCGGCGCCTGGAGTCGTCTGCGGCGCTCGCCTGAACTTCTGGCCGATGTGCTCGAGCACGATCGCTTGCCCGCAAATCCCGACGAGTCCGCCGCCCGCCGCTGGGTCGCCTACTGGCGAGACAATCCCATCGCGGCATGGACGGCCACCAAGAAGAAGAAACGGACGTGGTTCGTGGTCGACGAGGACGACCGCTTCCGTCTCGCGCTCCCACCCGATCCCGCGCTTCCCGGGCTCGTGCACGAGCTCGTCGACTACCGTCTCGCGCGCTACCGCGTGCCGATCAGCGACGACAGCTTTGTTTGCCGGGTAATCTGGAATAAACGCGACCCGATCATCAAGCTACCCCAGCGGGCGACCGAAAACGTCTCCGGGCAAGAACTCCCCGTTCGTCTGCCCGATGGCTCCGTCTGGCTGTTTCGCTTCGTCACGGGATTCTGCAACGTCGCGCGGCCCGTCGGGTCGGCTCGCAACCAGTTGCCAGATCTGCTGCGAAGGTGGTTCGGACCCGCCGCGGGTCAACCCGGCACCGCGTTTGACGTCCGCTTCGTCGCCAGCCCCGACGGGTTGTGGTGCGAGCCGGTGCAGAGCAACCTGCTCCCGTTCACCCGACGCGCCGTCGTCGCTTATCCGGACCTGCGCGCTGCGGCTGGTCCCGCGCTCGGGGAAGCCGAGCCGCCCGATTCCGAGCTCGTGCTGTTGCCGGTCGAGGGGGAAGCATCGGATCGGTTCGCGGTGCGTGTCTCCGGAACATCGATGGACGGCGGTTCGCATCCACTTCGCGACGGTGACTGGGCCATCCTCCGCTACTGCCGCAACTTGCCGGCGAGCGCGCTCACCAACTGCATCGCACTCATCCAGCTTCCCGAAGGCAGCTCGTGGCAGCTCAAGCGCATTGTCCAAAGCGAAGGCCGCTGGCGCCTGCTTTCCGACAACCCTGCGGGTCCGTCGTACGAAGCTACGGAGGACATGCGGGCGATTGCCCGCCTCGAGGGGTCGGTGCGGCCCGAAGATATCGCGCCACCCGTCGGTACGACCATCACGGATCTTGAAACCACCTTCGGCATCGCCCGGCCTGCCACCGGCCGATGGGGCGGCCATTTGTTTGTGTTCATCGACAGTCCCGGCCAGCTCGTCGCTCCCGACAGAGTGCGAGGGTCCGTCGCGCGCCGGCCAGCCGAGACCGCTTTCGTCCTCGCGCAGACCGACGGCGGATTTCAATACCTGGGTGTCGGGCGCTGGCAAGACGACGGATGGAAAATCCCCGACGTCGACTACCGGACGTGGCAGCGCTGGGGCGACGGACGCACCGTGTCCAGGGTCCTTCCAGATGGCAGCCTTGCCCGCGCGCAGCGAGTTGTCGACGTGCTCCTCGCCATGCCGAACGCGATGCTTGTCCAGGGGGGGCGGCGTGCCCGCGTTCTCGGTCCGTCGCAGCGCGGTGGGCTGCGTATCGACGGCGGCGAGGAAGGCTTTGCCGAGCGCTCAATCTCGCTGACCGATCTCGCATGGGTCGCTGTCGCAAGCGACGACGTGCAAGCCCATGGCGGCGTGCTCGACGAGGCGCGGGTCAACCGCGCGCGCTACCTCGACGGCACGCCCAAGGGCTCGACCCGGTGGATCGACACCGGCTGGGCGCTCGTTGCCTGGAAGCTGACCGAGCCTCGTCTGGGCTCGTTCGGGCCTCATCGTCCGGTTCGCGCTGACGGCTCGACGATCGACGCGACCTTTCGCCTGGAAGAGGTCGACGGCCGGCCGAGCATCGTGCTTGAGGCGCGCGGCGGAACCCGCGGTTCGGCCGACGCACGCAATACCGAGTATGCTGTGGGCCTCGAGTTCATCCTCGAGCGACTCGCCCAGGCCGAATTGACGCTCGCTGATGCGGCGATCGACACACGCGAGACGGCGCACCTCCCCATCGCAGCTCGACGCCTCGAGCTCGGGGGGTATCCGGTAAAAATCTTCGACGCAGCCGAACTTCGGCGTCGCCTGAGTACCGCTCAAGCGAAGGTCGGCAAGGCACCTGGCGCCCGGGCGGGCAACCCGACACGGCGGCTGCGCCTGTGGCCCGGCGGCGCTGAGCTCGACCTGCCGGCACTGGCGGCGCTCCTGGGGGTGTGAGAGGTCGGAAACCGTCTCGCTCGTCGCTTCGCCGGCCGAGTCCGCGAACCGCCGCAACTGGGTAGTGCCCATTCATTCAAAATTCCCGTCAACTCCCTCTGGACCGGCTGTAGCGATCATCCCGCCACGGATGCGCCGAACTCGAATACCCGTTCATCTCCCAGAACCCCAGCTTCTCGCGCGTCAGCAGCTGGATGCGGCTGATCCACTTCGACCCTTTCCACGCATACAGCTGCGGCGTGATCATGCGGACTGGCCCGCCGTGTTCCACGGCCAGCTCGCGGCCGTCGACCGTGTGGGCCAGCAGCACATCGGGTTTGAGCGCCTCCTCGAGCGCCACGTTCGTCGTGTAGCCGTCGTAGCCGTGGCACATCACGTGGACCGCCGTCGCTGTCGGGTGCACGCGCGCCATCAGGTCGGCGAAGCGCACGCCGACCCATTGCATGTCCATCTTCGACCACGACGTCACGCAATGGAAATCGCTGGTGTCGGTCGTCTGCGGCAGCGCCATGAAGGCCGCCCAGTCGAGCGTCAGCGGCTGCTCGACCGCTCCGTCGACCACCAGCTGCCACCTGTCCTTCGGCACGACCGGCTTGCGGCCGAGGTCGAGCACTGGCCACTTTCGCGTCTCCGTCTGGCCGACCGGCAGCTTCGGCATCCCGTGGCGATTCGGCGGCCCCGAGCCTTGCGGGCGCGCGTCGGACAGCGCCGGCGAGTCGCGCATCCGCTGCTCCCAGCGCTCCATCAGCTTGTGCCGCGCCTCGACGATCCGCCGCTCCTTCTCGTCCGCGTCCTCGCTCATCGCCGCCGATTGTACTCGAGCCCGCCCGCGCCGCCGAGCGACCTCCCAGGCGCCGGCGCGACGCTCGTCCTGCGGCCCATGACCGCCCACGGACGCGGCGCGGCGGTGACCACGTCCTCGCCCTGGGCCCGCCGCGTCCGCGACCTCGGCGAGGCTTCGTTGACGCGTGGTCCGCCGCGGCCGCGACCGTGCTCCACGGCTGCCGCCGGTCTTCGCCCGCTCCGGCCCGGACAGCGCGCCCTCCTTCCACATGCCCTCCCGGACATGCCCTTATAGACCTGTCGCAAGGGACATGCATCTTCAGACATGTCCATCACACCACCCCGCTCACTCGAGCGAGCCGACCATCGCCAGGAATTCCTCCTCGCTGAGGATCTTCAGCGGCGCCCCGGCGGCGATCAGCTCTTCGGCCTTCTTCTGCTTGCTCGACTTGGCCCCGCGGCCGGCGCCGACCACCAGGAACGACAGCGCCTTCGTCACCCCGGACGGGTTCTCGCCGCCGAGGGCTTGCACGCGGGCTTGCGCGACCTCGCGGGTGAACGCCTCGAGCGTACCGGTGAACACGAAGCTCTTGCCGGACAGCGCCGCGCCCTCGACCGGGGCTGGCGCCGCCTCGCCGGGCAGCACCGTCACGAACTCGAGCAGCCCGTCGATCAGCTCCTTGCGGGCCGCGAGGCCGTGCACGATCGCATCGGCGATCGCGTCCTTGATCCCGCGGACCGCCGTGAGGTCCGCCTGCGTCAGCTCGCGGATCCGCTCGAGCGTGCGGAACTCGCCCGCCAGCAGCAGCGCGTTCTGCCGGCCCAGGTGCTCGATCCCCAGCGCTTGCAGGAACACCGCCAGCGGCAGCTCCTTGTGCCCCTCGATCTGCTCGATCAGGTTCTGCGCGCTCTTCTCGCCCAGCCGCTCGAGCCCCTGCAGATCGACCGCGCGCAGGCGGTAGTAGTCCGCCGGCGTGCTCAGGAGCTCGGCGTCGACCGCTGCGCCGATCACCTTCGGCCCGAAGCCTTGCAGGTCGACCACCTTCGCGAAGTGCTCGAGCTCGCCGAGGCGGGCCTGCACGCATTTCTTCGGCTCGGCGCACCACAGGTTCTCGCCGTCGCGCTTCTTGCGGCGCTCGATCGGCCCGCCGCAGGCCGGGCACTGCGTCGGCAGCTCGAACGGGCGCGACGCCGGGCCCGACTCGACCACGCGCTCGACGTTGGGGATCACCCCGCCGCGGCGGGTCACCTCGACGCGGCAGTTGTGAGTCAGCCCGAGCGCCTCGAAGATGTTGAGGTTGTGCAGGCTGGCGCGGCCGATCCGCGCCCCGCTGAGCTCCACCGGCTCGAGCATGGCCACCGGCGTGATCACCCCGGTGCGGCTGACCGACCAGAGCACGTCGAGCAGGTCGGTCACGCCCGAGTCGCCCTGGAACTTGTAGGCGATCGCGTAGCGCGGGTGATGCCCGGTGAGGCCGAGGCGGCGCTGCTCCTTGACCGACGCCGTGCGGTACACGACCCCGTCGATCTCGTAGTCGAGCTCGGGCCGGTTGCGGGCCCAGCGATCGTAGCTGGCCTGCAGCCCCTCGCGGTCGACGAACTCGTGGTCGATGCCGCCGAGCCCGAGCTTCTTCAGCAGCTCGAACTTGTCGCGCTCGCTGTCGAATTCGGGGCCGATGATGTCGTAGGCGAAGAAGCTCAGGTGCGCGTTGCGGGTGTTCTTGCGCTCCTTCTGCTTGATCGACCCGGCGGTCAGGTTGCGCGGGTTGGCGAAGTCGCCCTTGAACTTGGCGAAGTCGCTGAGCTTCATGTAGAGCTCGCCGCGGACCTCGAGCTCGACCCCGCCGGAGTCGACCGTGCGCGGGATGTCCTTCACCTCGAGCGCGTTCATCGTGATGTCCTCGCCCTCGGTGCCCGAGCCGCGGGTGGCCGCCATCACCAGCTTGCCCTTCTTGTCGTAGCGCAGGCTGCAGGCCACGCCGTCCATCTTCGGCATCACCAGGATCTCGCTGCTGAACTTGCCGGCCCAGCTCTGCAGGTCGGTCTCGCTGTAGCACTTCTCGAGCGACAGCATCGGCCGCAGGTGGCGGACCGCCGCGCCGAACCGCTGCTCCGGCGCCAGCTGCAGCGCCTCGTCGGCGTCCATCGCCGGCGCCTCGGCCGCCTGCGGACCCATCTCGTCGAGCACCGCCGCGTCGGGCCGGACCCGCTTGAGCCGCTCGACCAGTTGGTCGTACAGCGTGTCCGGCAGCGTCGCCGCGTGGTCGTCCCAGTACTCCTTGTTGGCCCGCCGCACCAGCGCCTCGAGCTCGTCGGCCGTGAACGAGGGCAGCCTGGCGTTCACCGCGGCGGCGTCGAGGGTCAGCAGGTCGGAGGCGGGGGTCGTCGAGGCGCTCATGAGGGGCCGCGATGTTAACAAAACCGCGCCCGCACGTCCCCGGCTCGCTTTCGCGCGCACATGCGCGCGACGGGCCCTGCGAGGCCGCAGCGACCTGCGGGCGCGACGTGCGAACCCACGCCGCGAGGTCGATCCCTCGTGACCTCCGCGCCCGCGACCTGCCGCGGCGGCACGGCGACCGCTCGCGCCCCGGCCGACCCCGCCTCACCTCTCCCGTAGCGATGCGACCGGTACCGCGGCGATCCGTGAATCCTGGAACAGCCTTCCTTGTGATGCCGCGTACGATCCTCGTCGATGGCGTGCGCGTCACTCGGCGCCGCGACCTCGCACCTCCGTCACACGGGGTCGCGTTCATTGTCGCCAGCTCGAATGCCAATGTCTTGACTCCGCGTGACGGCGACGACAGCCAACGTGCGACCGCGGGTGCTCGCTCGGTCCACGCGGTCGGCGGATCATGACAGCCGTGTCGTGCGGCCGCGCGCCGTCGCCCGCCGCGGCGCCGTGAAACCGCCCCGCAGCCCGTTTGGAGCCGTGGCACGCCTCTTGAAGAGCTCGGGGAACCTATGACTTTCGCCGCCTGTCGTCCCCTTCGTCTCGCGCTTCTCACCCTTCCGCTCATGACCCTGGCTGTCGGCTGCGGCGATGATGCTCCGAGCGACGAAGGCAGCAGTGCCACGAATGCGTCCTCGCCCGTCGGCACTGAAGGCGGGAGCGGCGGCGAAGAGCCCGGGGACGGTTGGGGCACCGACGCGCCGGGCGACTCGGGCGGCGCCAGCACTTCCGGCGGCGATCCGGGCGGCGGCGGCACCGACAGCGGGCCCGACTCGGGCGGCGGTAGTGACACCGACACCGGCGGCGAGGAGCCGATCGATCCGGGCCAGTTGACGGCCGGCGAATGGCGGGACCTCGATCACTGGGACTTCTGGATCGGTCTGCTCGGCAATGACATGTGGTCGCCGATGCAAAACCTGTGGAAGCTCTACACCAGCCAGCGCTTCGCCGTGGTCGCGCTCTCCGAGCAGGCCCCGGTGGTCGACGCCGAGGTCGTCCTGCTCGGCGGCGATCAGAAGCCGCTGTGGAGCGCGCGCACCGACGTCCGCGGCCGCGCCGAGCTGTTCAACGGCCTCGTCGGCGCCGCGGGCGAGGGCCCGTTCACGATCGAGGTCAGCTCCGGCGAATCGTCCGTCACCCTCGCCGACGTCCAGCCGTTCGCCGGCGACCCCGCGATCGCCAACCTCGACGCCGCCGAGGCGCCGGCCAAGGTGCTCGATCTGCTGTTCATGATCGACACCACCGGCTCGATGGGCGACGAGCTCGAGTACCTGCAGGTCGAGCTCGCCGACGTGATCTCGGAGATCCGCGACAACATCGGCCAGTCGTTCAAGCTCCGCCTCAGCGTCAACTTCTACCGCGACCACGACGACGAGTACGTGGTGCGCGAGTTCCCGTTCACCGAGGACATCGACGCCGCCCTGGCCGACCTCGCCGCGCAGAACTACGACGGCGGCGGCGACTTCCCCGAGGCCGTCAGCGAGGCGCTCGACGCGACGATCCACAACGCGCAGTGGAGCGCCTCGGCGGTGTCGCGCCTGGCCTTCCTGGTCCTCGACGCCCCGCCCCACGAGGGCGCGCAGGACCTGGCGCGGATCCAGGAGAGCGTCGTCGACGCGGCCGCCGCGGGCGTGCGCATCATCCCGGTCGCCAGCTCGGGCATCGACAAGAACACCGAGTTCTTCCTCCGCTTCATCGACATCGCCACCGGCGGCACCTACGTGTTCCTCACCGGCCACAGCGGCATCGGCGGCGAGCACATCGAGCCGACCATCGGTGAGTACCAGGTCGAGCTGCTCAACAGGCTGCTGGTCCGCCTCATCACCCAGTCGGTCCAGGTCGACTGATCTGCCGCCTTTGCCCACGAGCACGCGCCATTTCGGCGCGTGCTCGCGTGCTCTTGCGATCCGCCGATCCTCGCCGAACGACGTACGCTCGCATCTTCGCCGCTTCGCCACGACGCGACCTCGTGCGGAAGTGCGGCCTGTGCCATCCTGGCGCTCGATGCCGTCCTCGCCCCGCCTCGCCGCGCTCGCGGTCCTCTCGGCCGCCCTCGTCGGCTCGGCCTGCGACCGCGCCGGTGATTCTGCGCCCCGCGACGGCGCGCCCGCCGAGGCCCCGGCGACGGACCCGTGGACGCTGACGGCCCTCGAGTCGCTCGGCGAGCGCGCCGCCCTCGTCGCCGTGATCCGGCAAGACACATGGCCGGCGACCGCCGCTCGCCTGGCCCCGCTCCTGCCGCGCAGCGACGCCCAGAGGCCCGCGCGCGCCGCCCTGCTGCTGGCCGGCCAGCCATCTGTCTTTTTGCACATGCTCTTCGGGACAGCCTCGTCCGCCGCGCCGCCGCTGCCCGGCCTCGACCCGGCGCGCCCGCTGGTGCTCGCGCTCGACGAGCCGGCCCTCGCCGCGCCGGCCGGCCTGCTCGCCGCCGAGCTGGCGCGGCGACCCGGCGCGCTGCCCGGGTTGCGGCACGAGCTCGTGCTCCCGGCCCTCGATCCCGCCGGCCTCGCCGACGCGCTCGCGCAGTGGTTCGACGGCCGCGGGCGGCAAGATCCGGCCCTGGCCGCCGGGACCGCGGGCGCGCGAGCGTGGGTGCTCGGCTCCGGCGATCTCGCGGCCGTCGTGCCCACCGCCGACGCCGTGCGCATCGTCGCGCTGCAGCACGCGCTCGCGCCGGCGGGCACGCCGATCGAGGCCGTCCCGTCCGCGCTGCGCGGCGAGCTGCTGCGGGCGAGTCCATCCCCCGCGGCGCGCACCGCTGGCCTCGCGCAGGCAGCCGCCAGCGGCGAGCCGCTGGCCGTGCTGCTGCGCCCGCGCGTGCTGCCAGCGCTGCTGCAGTGGCAGCGCGCCCGCGCCGACGTCGACGCGCTCGCGCAGGTCAGCCACGTCGAGGCTGGCCAGCGGCGCCGCGCCGCCCTGGCCGGCCTGCTGAGCTGCGAGCGAGCGCTCGGCGACGGCGCCGTCGACCTCGAGGACTGGCTGTTCACCGCGACCGCCGATCCGCACGGCCTGCGCCTGCGCGCCTCGGCCGATCTCACCGCCACCGGCGCGCAGGCCCTCGCCGAGCCGCCGGTGGCCCGCGAACCACTGGCAATGCGCGGCCCCGCGGTCGCCAGCGTCGCGGTGCGGCTGACCCTCGCCGATCCGCCCGACCCGATCGCCGGGCGACCGATCGACGCCGCGACCGCGCTGCTCGATTGCCAGGATGTCCTTCCGTACATGGTCTTCGGGACACCTCTCTCGGCGCTGCAGGGCCCGCGCATCCACATCCCCGCGGCGTTCACCGCCCAGCTCGCGCTCGCCGGCGCCGCCGACGACCTGCGCGGCGCGATCGCCCTCGACCTCGCCGCCGCCGCCGACACCTCGCTGCTGCAGGAATTCGGCCGCCCCGCCATCACCAACCTCGGCCACGAATTCACGCTGCAGGCCGAGCTCGCCGGCGATCGTCAGCGCGTGTTCGTCGGCGTCGGCGCCGACCCGCGCGTCGTGTTCGCCGACACCACCGAACCGTCGGGCCTCGTCGCCGCGCGCCTCGATCTGTCCGTGCTCGCGCCCCTGCTCCGCCCCTTCGTCCCCGAGGCGTTGCTGGGCCATCGCCGCGCCGCCTTCGACCTCGCGCGCGACGGCTCGCGGTTGCGCGGCGAGCTCGTGTTCGACGACGGCGAGGCGATCGCCGCGACCCGACCCGAGCCCGCGACTCGCGGCGAACCGACCCCTGCTCCCGCGCCGCCCTCGCCCGGCCTCGTCTGCGCCCGTGCCTTCACGTCTCAGGCGATCGACGCCCTCGACAAGGCTCGACTGCCCGCCGCCGTGCCCACCGGCCAATCGCTCGACCTCCTGCTCGCCGCCGGCGAATCATCGCTGACCTGCGTCGCGGCCGATCCCACCACCGCCGCGCACGCCCCCGCCCTGCGGCGCATGCTGCCGCTCGCCCTCGCCGACCTGCTCGCCGACGCCCTGCGCCCGTCCGAGGCCGCGCGCGTGCTCGCGGGCCCGTGCGAGGCCGGCGATCCGCTCGCGTGCAGCCGCCGCGCCGAGCTCGCCCAGCTGCCCGACGTCACCTTGCCCGGGCTGCACTCCAACTGCCCCGATCACCACGCACGCCACGCCTACCGCCTCGTGCTCGCCGGCGATCGCATGGCCCTCGACGACCGCATCGTCGATCTCGCCGCCTTGCAACAACAGCTCGCCGCCCTGGCCGACGAGCGCGACCCCAGCCTCGAACTGGCGATCGACGCCACCACCCCGTTCGCGGCCGTGCGCCCGCTGCTGGCCGCGCTGGCGCAGCGCCCCGAGATCCGCCTCGGCATCGTCGCCAGCCACGACCGCGAGACCGCTCCGCTCTACCGCATCCCGACCGTCACCCCGCAGATCGCCGCCAGCTCGCCGACCGCCTCGCAGCTGTCGCGCATGCCCGCCCACCAGCGCGTCGGCGCCCTCGTGCTCGCTGCCGACGGCGCCACGCTGCGCATGCGCACCGGCACGACCGCGCTCGGCAGCTACCCCTATTTGCACGCGACCACCATCGAGGCCGACGCGCGCGAGCGGCCCGACAACGGCTTGCCGCCCATGGTCGTCGCCACCGACACCACCCCGTGGTCGACCGTCGCCGTGGCCCTCGCCGGCACCTGCAGGCCGCACGTGCTCGTCGACGCCGCCGACATGCAAGCCCAGCTCGGCCCGCCCGATCGCACCGTCTCGATCCTTTGGGACCCGCACGGGCCCAAGCCGCTGTCGGTCGTGCCCAAATCGCGCGGCCCCAACAACATCAATTCCGGCCTATTCAGCGCCAAGCCCCGCGTCGAATACTGCTACGCCCGCGCCCTCGCCGACCGGCCCGAGCTCGCCGGCGCGGTCGTCGTCGACCTCGCGGTCTCGGCCGCGGGCGCGCTCGATTCGGTCAAGATCGTCTCCTCACGGCTGGCCCACCCGGAGGTCGAGCGCTGCATCATCGACGCGCTGGTCCGCCACACCTCATGGTCCGGGGCCGACGCGGACGTGGTGATCCGCTGGCAGTTCGCGTTCGGCCGGTGACATGACCCGAAGGACATGTCTGGCGACTCTCGCCCTGGCCCGGCGCCGGCGCTACCCCGAAGCAGGCAGGCGCTCCGGGTCGCACGCAGCGATCGCCGCCGACCAGGCGCGCAGCAGCGCGGCCTCGGAGAAGCGCCAGCCCCTGGGCTCGCTCTCGCGGCCCATCACGACGCCGATCGCACGAGCCTCGGCGAGCGGCATGCGCGAGAGCTCGTAGACGTCGAAGCCCGTCGGATAGGTGGTCGAGGCCGGGCTCTCGACGAGCTCGACGTCCTTGCCCCGCCGCAACAGCCCCCAGGACGAAATCACCCGGTTCTCGCGCTGCGACAACAGCAGGTCGTAGCGGAGGGCGAGCCCCTCGTTGCCCACGGGGAGCCGCTCGAGGGCGATGGCTCGCAGCAGATCGATGGCAGCGAGGGGCAGCGCGATCGCGTGCCCGTCGACCACCGCATGCAGCGCCACGCCCTCGTCCCCGGCGGTCAGGTGGAGCTCGAGGTGCTCGACCTCGCGGCGCGTCGGGACCTCGCTCGCCGTCCACTCCCAGGAGGTGTCCATCGAGACCGGTGGGCCCGCGAAGCGGACGCCGGACCAGCGATCGAGGCTGCGGCGCACGCGATCGTCGGCGAGCTCGCCGACGCCGACCTCGTCGTCACCGCCGACCCGCCACAGCGCGCCGAGGCGCACCTCCACGTCGAAGACGCACTCGTCGACCACCACGCCCACCGGGGCACCGCAACGGCAGTGGAGGTTGGCGCTCCCGTCCTCGGAGTAGACGCCGCAGCACCCGCCGCCGCTGGTCTCCACCTGGGGGGCGACGAGATCGTGGGGATGGATCGAGACGGGGAACGGGTCCGTCGGTACGCCCTGCGACAGCTCCCCCGGCTCCGCCCGGCGCCAGAAGCCCTGGGTCGCCTGGATCCCCTGACGACGGATCGCAGGCGGCGGGGCGAACAGCCGCGGATCGGGGACTGCGCGCAGCGGCGTCGTCAACGACGCCTCACACGCGGGGCAGACCAGGACAGCGCGCCCCGATGGTTCATCTCTGGTCGTGCCCATTCGTGGGCGCCGAGTGTAGAGCAGCCCGGTCGGCGAAGCGACCGCGCGCGCGACGATTCACGGCCTGCTTCAATCCGCGCACAGGCCCGCGACCGTGCGCGCGTGCGGCGAATCCGGGAATGTTCGCACCAGCTCGGCCGCCGTCGCCCGGGCCGCGTCGCGCTGACCGAGCTCGCACTGGGCCTGCGCGCGCAGCAGCATGCGCTCCTCGACCAGGTGGCCCGAGGGGAACCCGCGCGCGTGCTGCTCCAACGCCGTGAGCGCCGCGGCCGGGTCCTTGCGCCCGAGCGCCGCGCGAGCGGTCCGCAGCAGCGCCAGCTCGGCGTCCAGCGCCGGCATGTCCTTCGGGACATCCGCCGCGCGCGGGCTCGCCGGCCGCGGTCGAGACTCCGGCGCCGGCTCGAGCGCCGCCGGCTCCGTCACGGTCGCCGGCGCTTCGTCGCCCCTCGGCCGCGGCTCGCCCTGCACGTTCGTCGCCTCCGCGCCGGTGCCCGTGGCCGCCGCGTCGTGAGCCGCCTGGCTGTGCGGATCGCCGGCGGCCCGCTGCGCCAGGCGCTCGCGCGCCCCGACGATCAAGATCAGCACCGCGGCCGCGACCAGCACGGCGCCCCACACCAGGTCGCGCCGCCGCCCCGACGGCGCCGCCTGCGGGGCCACTTCCTCGTCGGCGATCGCCGCCTGCAAACGGACCCACGCGTCGGCGCGGGCGCCCGTGGGCATGCGCTCGCGCCGGTAAGCAGCGACGAGGTCGCGGCACTTCTCCTCATCAAGATTCTGCGGATCCATCGCGACCTCCGGCGACGAAGCTGGCGAATCGCCGGCGCGCGCTGTTGAGACGGGAATAGAGGGTGTTGAGGTTGACGCCGAGCTGTTCGGCGATCTCGGGCACTCGCAGGCCCTCGAGCTCGGCGAGCATGAACACCAGGCGGTGCTCCTCGGGCAAGGTGGCGAGGAAGCGATCGATGAGCGCCCGCGCCTCCTGGACCGCGATCACGTCGTCGGGCGTCGGCCCGCCGCTGGGCTCGGGCGCGACGGTCAGCCGGCGCAGGTGGCGGGCGTGGCTGCGCCGGTGGTGCAGCACCACGTTGCGGGTGATCCCGAACAGCCACGACGGCAGGCTCGCGCGCCCGTCGTAGTCGCCGAGCCGGCGGTGCACGACCAGGAAGACCTCATGGAACGCGTCGTCGCGGCCGGCCCCCTCGACCCCGAAGTTACGGAGCAGCCGCCACACGAAGTCCGCGTGGTCGCGATAGACCTGCTCGAGCGTCGGCGTCGCGCTCGGTCGGGGGCTCGTGTCGTGGGCGCCGGTCTGCTTCACGTCGGACCTGCTGATGATTTCCCGGCTCGCCGCAGATCCGTGAGCTCAGCGCCCGAACCGGAATTCGAGCCCCAGGGCCGCCCGCAGCGACACCGGCGCGATCGTGAACATGGGCCCGAGCCCGACCGCGCCGAAGGTCCCGCCGAGCAGCGGCACGCCGAGGTCGACGCCGAACCACAGCGCCAGCCACGGCCGCGGCGCCCACGCGACCGCGGGCCCGAACACCACCGCGAGCCACGCGATCCGGTCGGTCCGCCCGCCCGGGAACCCGACCCCGGCGCCGATCGCCTGCCCGGCCTCGAGCCCGCCGCACAGCGGAAACTCGACCCGCCCGGCCCGCGGCACCCCGCAGCCGCGCGCGCCGACGGTCCACAGCCGCACCTTCGCCCCGGCCTGCGGATCGACCTGCGTGTACTCGGTCGTCGGCGCGCGGTAGAGGCCGGTGATCTCGACCCGCCAGCGCCGCCCCAAAAGCCCGCCCGCGAGCCCGAACGTCGGCCCCAAGCGCGGCATGCCCAGCGCCTCGAGCCCGCCCGCGACCCGCACGAACCCGCGCGGACGGGCGCTCGGATGAGCTGGCCTCCCGGACCTGTCCGCACGGACATCCTCCGCGGCCGGCTCCTCCGCGGCTGTCCCCGGGGACAGCTCACTCGCGCCCGGCGTCGTCGATGTCGCCGCGGACACCTCACCCGCCGCGGCGTCGCCCGCATAGGTCCCCGAGGACATGTCACTCGCGCCCGGCGCAGCCTCGCCCGCGTCTGCCCCGGAGGACATGTCCATCGGCGCAGGTCCGGAAGAACCTGTCCCCGAGGGCATGTCCACATCGCCAGCCTCCGTCACCGGCGCGGCCGGCACGATCGCCCCGTCGGCCGGGCGCGACAGCACGCCCGGGTCGACCACCACCGCGGTCACGAACGCCGCCGCGTCGCCGATCTCCGCGCACGAGCGCCCGCGCAGGGTCCGCTTGCTGCGGCCCTCCGCCGCCTCGAGCTCGAGCGTGGCCGACCAGCGGCCCTCGCCCTCGCGGCGCACGTCGACGGTCACGCGGACCGGCCGCGACTCGGCGGCGCCGGCCAGGTAGCGCGCCAGGCTGTCCTGAAAGCCAGCTTGCGGACAGCGCGGATCGCCGCGCCAGGTCAGCTCGGCCGCTTGCGCAGGCAGCGCGGCGACGAGCGCGAGGACGAGGGCTGTCACGCCCGGGAGACTAGCGCGGCCCTGGCCCCGGCCCGCCGACAAATTTCGCGGAGCCCCTCACGGAAGTGGTCGGGTGCCGGGAAATCACCCGCGCATGTCCCTCCTGGCCGCTCCCTCGCGCGATCATCCCGGCCTCCTGGCCGCGGCCGTCCCGCGGACCGCGACTCCGCGCCCCGGCGTGGGCCCTCCGTCGCGCACGCTCACCATGAGGACGCCGCTCCCGTCGCGCTGAATTCGAAACGACCCGCGGCGATCGAGCGACGCCATGCGCCGCGCCGAATTTCATCCTTACATCGATTGATACCAACCCTAAGACCCCCACGGAATAACACTACCATGCAGACCCTCCATCGCATCCTCGTCACCCTGCCCGCCCTGCTCGCATTCGGCTGCCTCCCGCCCAAGGGAGATCTCGGGCAATACACCGCCACCGACGGCGAAGAGACCGGTGACGCGACCACCGGCGACGACACCACCACCGCCGACGCCGGCACCACCGTCGAGACCGGCAACCCTGACGACACCGGGCCGGTCGCCACCGCGACCTCGAGCGACGACACCGGGCCGATCGGCACCGCGACCTCGAGCGGCGACAGCGACACCGGCCCCGACGAGCCGCCGGCCTGCGACGGCCCGGGCGAGCCGACCTGGGAGTCGGCGACCTTCAGCTTCGAGCCCGCGCTGGTCGGCGAGGGCTTCGCCGCCGACTGCGAGGTCAGCGACATCGAGACCCACCCGCACGGGGCCGACGTGGCGCTCGCGTGCGGCGAGCAGCTCGTGCAGCTCCGCCTCGAGCTCGACGGCCCGCTGACCGAGTTCGCGGTCGGCGACGCGCTCGCCTTCGACTACCGCATGGTGCAGTCGTTCGGCCAGAGCGAATGGTTCACCGTGCGCCGGCCGGCCCCCGACGGCACCCTCCTGCTCGGCGGCGTGCTCGGCGAGACGCTCACGCCGCCCAACGCCGAGCAGTTCTTCGCCCCGCTGAGCATGACCCGCCAGGAGGGCGTGTGCCCGACGGTGATCGACTGCGACAACATGAGCGAGACGATCGGCGTCGAGTTCACCCACGGCGACGAAACGGCCCTGGTGCTGGCCCTCCACAGCCTGGTGATCGGCGAGTCCGCGCCGTACCGCGTCGGCGCCAGCATCGCCCGCAAGCACTACGACGAGGCCCAGGACGGCCAGGGCGGGTTCTGCCAGTCGTTCGACATCCCCGAATATTACTACGGCCTGATGATCCACCACCTCGGCGAGTGAGCCGCGGGAGCGTCCGCCGCTCCGCATCGCGGGGCGACGAGCGCTGCGAGCTCGTCACTCACGCGCCGTCACGGCGTGCGAGACGAGCTCCGCGCATGCTGTTGCGCCCGGCGAGTGAGCCGCACCATCGGCCCTGTGCGCTTTGCATCAAGCAGCGGCTGTCAGCGGCCGTCGCGGCCGGCGAGCTCGCAGATCGCCGTCACCAGGTCGAGCGGCTCGCACGGCTTGCCGAGGTGCTTCTGATAGCCCGCCAGCAGCGCCCGCGTGCGGTCCTCGAGCCGCGCGTAGGCGGTCAGCGCCAGCGCCGGCGTGCGCCCGCCGTCGTCGCTCGGTCGCTGACGCAGGCGGCGCATCCAGTCGTAGCCGTCCTCACCGGGCATGGCGATGTCGGACACGATCACGTCGGGTCGCTCGCGGCCGACCAGCGTCAGCGCTTGCTCGCCGTTCTCGGCCGTCAGCACCACCGCGCCGGTCGGCTGCAGGAACGCCGCGACCAGCTCGCGCGCGTCGCGTTCGTCGTCGACGATGAGGATCTTCAGCCCGCGCAGATCGGCGTCGCGCGGCCCGGCGGGGCCCAGCGGCGGGCCCTGGACGGCGCCCGGGGCCACCGCGCTGACGCTGCCCGGCGCGCTCGCGCGGGTCGGCAGGCGGACCACGAACTCCGCCCCCTGGCCGACCCCCTCGCTGTGGGCCTGGATCGTGCCCCCGTGGCCCTCGACCAGGTGACGCACGATCGCCAGCCCGAGCCCGAGCCCGCCGTGCTGGCGCGTCGTGCCCGAGTCCTCCTGGCGGAACTTGTCGAAGATGTGCGGCAGGAACTCGGCACCGATCCCGCGGCCGGTGTCGCGGACGGTGATCACCACCTGATTGCGCCCGCTCTGGATCACCGTCAGGTCGACCTTGCCGCCGCGCTCGGTGAACTTGACCGCGTTGCTCAGCAGGTTCCACAGGATCTGCTGCACGCGCTCCGCGTCGCACAGCACCGGCAGCACCGGCGGCTCGGGCCAGAACGCCAGGCGCACGCCCTTCGCCTCGGCGGCCGGGCGGACGATGTCGAGCGCGGCCTCGGCGATCTGAACCAGCTCGGCCGGGCCGACCCGCAGCTGCAGCTTGCCGGTGATGATGCGGGTGGTGTCGAGCAGGTCCTTGATGAGGCCCGCCTGCGCCGACGCGTTGCGATCGATGGCGTCGATCGCCTTTTGTCGCTGCTCCTCGCTCAGCCCCGTGCGCCGCAGCACCCGCGACCAGCCGAGGATCGCCTGCAGCGGGGTGCGCAGCTCGTGCGACACGACCGCGAGGAATTCGTCCTTGGCCCGGTTGGCCGCGTCGACGCGGGCGCGCTCGCGGCGGGACAGCTCGAGCAGCCGCGCGTTGTCGAGGGCCAGGGCGATGCGGCGCCCGAGCTCCTCGGCCAGCGCCAGGTCGTGGCTGTCGTAGAGCCGCCCCGAGCCCTTCCACGTGCCGACCGACAGCGTGCCGAGGATCGCCCCCTGGACCGGCAACGGCACCACCGCCGCCGAGCGCACCGCCAGCGCCGTCAGGGCCGCCATGTGCTCGGCGTCGCGGGCGATCTCCGGCACCAGCGCGTCGGCGTCGGGCAAGAACAGCGAGCGCCCGCTCGCCATCACCCGCGCGTAGGTGTGCTCGCCGTTGCGGTCGTACGGCAACCGGCCCTGCGCGGCCACGTAGGCGCGCAGGCGGGCCTGCATCGCCGGGTCGATGTGGGCCGCCGCCGGGACCGCCAGCGAGCCGTCGTCGCGGCGCAGGTGGATCACACACCAGTCGCCGAAGCTCGGCACCACCAGGTCGACCACCCGCGCCAGCGTCGCGTCGCCGTCGAGCGACTCGGCCAGCACGCGCCCCGCCTCGGCCAGCAGCGCCATCGCCTCCTCGGCCCGCTTGCGCTCGGTGATGTCGAGCACCGTCTCGACGATGCCCTCGATGTTGCCCTCGAGCACCCACGGGTAAAAGCTGACGAGGAAGTGGCCCGGCAGCCCGTGGCGCTGCGGCAGCATCACCGACACCTCGATGTCGGTGATCGTCTCGCCGCGGTCGCGGACCCGCTCGAGCATCGGCTCGATCACCGGCGCCACCCACGGGACCACGTCGGCCAGCTTGTGCCCGTGGTGGATCTCGACCGGCAGGTCGTTGATCGCCGCCAGCGCCCGGTTGATGCGGCGGTAGCGGAGCCCGCGGTCGAACACCGCGAAGCCGATCTGGGCCCCGTCGAGGATCGCCGTCAGCTCGGTCTCGGCGCGCCGGTGCTCGCTGACGTCGAACATCGAGGCGACCATGCGCGTCGGCCGGCCGTTCGGGTCGCGGGCGATCCAGCCGCGGTCGAGCACGCGGACGAAGCTGCCGTCGCTGCGGGCGAACCGGTACTCCTCGGCCCAGCGCTCGGCGCCGTCCTTGATCGCGCGCTCGACCCCGGCGGCGACCCGCTCGCGGTCGTCGCCGTGGATCCGCGCCAGCCACCAATTCATGTCGTCCTCGACCTCGTCGGCGCGGTAGCCGAAGCGGGTCTTGATCGCCGCGTTCCAGCGGGTCTCGCCGGTCTTCACGTCCCAGTCGCGCAGCGCCTCGTTGGTGGCGCGGTTGACCAGCTCGTAGCCCTCCTCGGCCCGCACGCGCTCGGTCAGCTCGAACACCGTCGCGGCCACCCCGGTCACCACGCCGCGGGTGCGCACCGGCTGGAAGCACACGTACCACATGCGCTCGCCGTACAGCGTGAAGCGGTCGATCGTGTACGGCGCCCCGGTCCGCAGCACCTCTTCCATCATCGGCATCGCCCCCGCCAGGTTCGGCGAGATCTCGGCCGGCGTGCGGCCCAGGTGCGACTCCGGCGACAGCCCGTTCAGCTCCGCCAGCGCCCGGTTGACCCGCACGTACTTCAGCTCGCGGTCCAGCAGCGCCAGCCCGACCGACGCCCCCTCGAACAGGGCGTCGAGCTGGGCCCGCACCTGGTCGCCGCCCTGGAACGCCATCAGCGCCGACGCCAGCTCGCGGCTCTGGCCCACGCGCTCGCGGGTCGCGTGGATGTCGGTGGCGGTGCCGACCCACCGCTCGACGGGCCCGGATGGCGGGCTGACCGGCTCGACGCGGGCGCGGTGCCACCGGAGGTCGCCGTCGCGGCGCCGGGCCCGGATCTCGCACTCGTAGGGCTCCCCCTTGCCGAGCGCCTCGGCGTGGCGAGCGGCCAGCGCCTGCAGGTCGTCAGGGTGGATCACCCGGGCCATCACCTCCACGGGGGCGAGCCGGTCCGGCACCCCGGCGTAGCGAAACCAGGCCGCATTGACGAATTCCAGGTCCCCTAGGCCGCCGAAGGTCCACAGCAGGTGCGGCACGGCGTCGGCGAAGCCTCGCAGCATACCTGTATTTTGAGCCAGATTCGTCGCCGATGGGGGTCCAGCGGCCCCCGCTCGCGGCGGATCTGCCTCATCGCGCTGCATTCGCCAAAGTTAGCACGAACGCCCCGCCGCCCGGCCCCGGCGGCGCCGGCCCCGGCGGTCGCAATCATATGGGGTCTGGGGCCGCCAGGGGACTCGCGGCGCCGCGAGCGTCCGTGTAACGTTGGCGCGGGAGCCGAAGCATGCCCTCGCAGTTGACCGACGCCGAATGGAGCCAGCTTCTGTCGCGGATCGAGCGAGGCGAATGCACGCCCTTCCTCGGACCGGGCGTCGCGCTCGGTCGGCTGCCGCTGCCGGGCGACCTGGCGATGCGGTGGGCCGATGCCTATCAGTACCCGCTCGAGGACCGCTGGAACCTGCCGCGCGTGGCCCAGTACCTCGAGCTCGAGAAGGGCCCCCGCTGGCTGCGCGAGGAGCTGGCCAAGGCGCTGGCCGACGCCGACGCCGTCGAGCCCGACGACGTGCTGCAGCTGCTCGCCGACCTGCCGTTCTCGACGTACATCACCACCGGCTACGACGATCTGCTCGCGCAAGCCCTGCGCGGCGCGCAGCTCCGCCGCGACGAGCGGCGCACCGCGCGGAAGCCCCGCCTCGATTTCTGCCGCTGGCAAGAGACCCTGCGCTCGGCCGCCCTGCCGACCCCGTTCGAGGCTGACCCCTATTACCAGCCCTCGGCCGACGAGCCGTTCGTGTTCCACCTGCTGGGTCAGGCCGCCTTCCCGCAGTCGCTGGTGCTGACCGAGACCGACCACTACGACCTGTTCGTCGCCACCGCGCGCCACCCCGGCCTGCTGCCGCCGCCGGTCCAGCGGGCGCTCCGCGGCGGGCCGCTGCTGTTCATCGGTCAGCCGCTGACCGACGCCAACTTCCGCGCCCTCGCCCGCAGCCTCGGCGGCGCCGACTACCGCGGCCTGCAGGACGGCACGCTGTCGGTCCACGTCCGTCCCGAGGGCAACGACGCCGCGATCCACTACCTCGAGCGTCACTTCGGCGCGCAGCACATCAAGCTGTACTGGGGGACACCTCGCGACTTCCTGCAGGAGCTGCGCGAGCGCTGGCTCCGCGACCACGACTGAGCCCCGGAGGTCCATGTCCGCACCCAAATCAGGCCCGCAGAGCCCCTTCCCCGGACCCCGCCCCTACGAGGCCGGCGAGCGCGACCGCTTTTACGGCCGCGCCGGCGAGCGCCGCGACCTCGCGGCCCTGGTGATCGCCAACCGCCTCACGGTGCTCTACGGCCCGACCGGCGCCGGCAAGACCTCGCTGCTGGCGGCCGGCCTGGTGCCCGAGCTCGAGCGCGCCGGCTTCATGGTCATGCCGATCGCGCGCCCCGGCGGGCTGCTGCCGCCCGGCACCAACCCGGTCCACCTGCGCAACATCTACAGCGCCAACGTGCTGATGCACTGGCACCACGGCGACCTCGACGGCGTCGCCAAGCACACCATCACCTCGTACCTCGAGGCGATGGAGGACCCGCGGCCCGAGCGGCCGCTGGCCCTCGTCATCGACCAGTTCGAAGATCTCTTCAACACCCACACCACCCAGTGGGAGCAGCGCGAGGCGTTCCTGCGCGAGCTGGTCGACTGCCTCGCCAAGCCCGAGCGCGGGATCGAGGAGCGGCCGGTGCGGGTCTGTCTGGCGATCCGCGACGAGGAGCTGGCCGAGCTCGAGCGCTACGCCGCGCTGCTGCCCGACCTCCTGCGGATCCGCTTCCGCCTCGACCCGCTGCGCCGCCCGGCCGCGATCGAGGTCATGACCCACGCCGCCGGCGGCATGTTCGCCCGGCCCGACGCCGAGAAGCTGGCGACCGACCTGGCCCACCGGCGCGTGCGCACCTTCGGCAAGATCGCCCTGGTCCCGAGCGAGTTCGTCGAGCCGATCCAGCTGCAGCTCGCGTGCGACGAGAAGTGGCGCCGCGGCGGCAAGAGCGGCGCGATGGCCAAGCCGCGCGACCCCGACGAGGCGCTGGTCCGCTACGTCGACGCCGGCATCGCCCGCGCCCGCGCCGGCTGGCGCTCCGAGGCCAAGATCCGCCGCTTCATCGGCGACAAGCTGCTGACCCCCGAGGGCGGCCGCAGCGCCGTCGTCCGCGGCAAGCGCCACACCGCCGGCCTCCTCAACAAGCTGGTCGACCGCCTCGAGCAGGAGCGGATCGTGCGCGCCGAGGAGCGGCTCGGGACCCGCTGGTACGAGCTCGCGCACGACCGCATGGTCGAGCCGATGCGGATCTCCAACGCCGCATGGTTCGAGGCCCAGCGCCGCCGCCGTCGCGCCCGCCGCGTCGCCCTGCTGCTGCTCCTGCTGGCCGGCCTCGGCGTCGCCGCCTGGTTCGGCGTGCAGTGGGCGCTGGCCACCTACCAGGGCCTCGAGGGCCAGAAGACCGGCGTCGAGGCCGAGCTCGCGGCCGCCAGCCAGACCCGCGAGGACCTCGAGCAGTCGCTCGCCCGGGCCGAGGGCAACTATGCGGTCGAGCGCCTGCGGGCTCAGGCGCGCGGCCTCGACGTCGAGCTCGTCGGCCTCGCCGACGACATCCAGGCCGCCCGCGGCGTGATCGCCGACATGGCGCGCTTCAGCCCGCGCGGCCGCGACAACGAGCCCGCCGACCTCACCAACTTCGTCGCCGTCGCCGCCGAGCTGCCCGGCCTCGGCGCCCGCCTCACCGGCGTGGGCCAGCGCCACGCCGAGCTGACCGCCGAGCTGACCGCCGCCGCCCAGGCCCGCCCGCTCGTCGAGGCTGACCTCAAGGCCCTGGCCAAAGAGACAGCCTCGCGCGGCCCCGAGCTCGAGCGCCTGCGCGCCGACCTCGACGCCGCCACCGCCGAGCAGACCCGCCAGCGCGCCCGCGTGCTGGCCGAGGTGGCCGGCTTCGAGGCCCCGCAGCGCGGCACCAGCGGCGACGCCCGGGCGCGCGAGATGGCCCGTCAGCTGTGGCGCGACGCCTTCGTCATGCTGCAGCGCGGCAGCACCGAGGACGCGCGCGGCCGGTTCGAGCGGGCCCACCTGCGCGACACCACCCACGCCCCCGCCTGGGACATGATCGGCCGGATCGCCCAGACCGGCGGCGACCTCAAGCTGGCCGAGCAGTCGTACCGCAAGGCGCTGACCTACGCGCCCGACTACGGCCCGAGCCTCGCCAGCATGGCCTCGCTCTACCTCACCAAGGAGTGGTTCCTCGACGCCGAGCGCTGCGCCCGCGAGGCCCTGGCCGCCCAGCCCAGCCTGCTGAGCGCCCGCGTCGTCCTGCGCGCGGTCCAGCAGCGGCGCCAGAGCGAGACCGAGAGCGACGAGGAGGGCCTGAGCCCGAAGAACCCCTGCAGCCGCCCCGCCGCCGCCGCTGCGCCGCCCGCAGCCGTACCGGCGGAGTAGCGCGCCCGCGACCGCGCGCCGCCGACGAGAGCCACGTCGCCGGCGCGCGGACCCATTGCCGAGGCCCGCACGCTCGGGCCCGCCTTCGCCGACGGGCGGACCTATGGCCGAGGCCCGCACGCTCGCGCTGGCCGTCGCCAACGGGCGGACCTCAAGGCCGAGGCCCGCACGCACGCGCCGGCCGTCGCCAACGGGCGGACCTCAAGGCCGAGGCCCGCACGCCCGCGCCGGCCGTCGCCGTCACCGGCACGCATTCGCGCCACCTGGCCGCGCTTGTCGGTCCTCGCGCTGCAACCTCTCCGCGCCTGCCGGTCCCGCGCGCTCAGCCGCGTGCACTCGTGCCACCTGGCCGCGCTTGCCGGTCCTCGGGCTCGCGCCTGACTTCGCAGCAAACCGCCACGCGCATTCGTGCCACTTCGCCGGGCGTGCCGATCTCCACGCGCTCGCACCGGCCGTCGACACCGGCACCCGCATTCGTGCCACCTCGCCGCGCGTGCCGGTCCCCACACACTCGCACCCCGTCGACACCGGCATTCGCATTCGTGCCACCTCGCCGCACGTGCGGAGCTCGAGCAAGCAATAGAACTCGTTCCACAGCGCCGAGCTCATCCGACCAGAGCGCCGCGATGCACGCATTCCACCGGACTCAACCGAGCCGAGCGCCACCTGCACGCATTCCATCGCACCGACCTCGACCGCTCGCTCGCTCCGAGCCCCCACGAAACAATCGAGGCACCGCGTGCTATGCAGAAGGTCCGCGCGAACGTCTACAACGCATGTTATGCGCGCGACACTTCGCGCGGCCCACGCTGCGAATCACAACACTGCCGCAGCGCCAACCTTGCGGGAGGTTGTCGCGGAGCTCGCTTCACCATGCCGAGGACCCACTCCCTTCTTTGCACGATAAGCGACGAAACAGGGCAATACGCGGTCATCCCTTTGTCCTCACGCACCATTCGATCGCAGCATCCGCGGGCACGCTGCTTGCTCGCATGCAAGCTCTGCCTCGCGCCAGCAACATGCACGAGAAAACACGACGATACGCGGTTACCCCGAGACCCGACTTGCCGGCCCGCTGACATCGAACGGCCTCACCCGTGAGAATGCCGGGTCCGCTGGCACAATGTGCTCCGGGCGAGCCATCGCGCCGGCTCCCTCGTCCCCACGCCGCAGTGTCCACCCGGCACACCTCGCGCAACAGAACATCGTTCAGGTCGGCAAAGGCCGCTCGCGCCGCCGCATGGCCCGCGCGCCTCTTCGCCGCCGCGACGCCCCCCGCCGATCTGCGCCACGAAACATTGTTCATTGCGCCCATCAGCGCCGAGTAAGGCCCTCCGCCGATCGTCTGCCACGACCCGCCGGACCTCGATTTACCCAATCGAACAACGTTCCGCTGCCCGATCACCGCCAGCTCCATCACCGACCGACGAAGCCACGCGCCCCGCTCACAGAACATTGTTCATCTACATCCCTCGCCACGAATCAGGCACCTCGAGGCCGGCCCGATGTCAATGATCGGCAGCCGCCATCTCTCGACAAACAACGTTCCGCCTTGTCTCGGCAGACAATGCGACCGCGGGCCGGCGCCGCAGGACCCTCTGCCTGCTGCACCGACCCGGATCGCCTCCCGAGAGATCGTGACACCGCGCGACGGGCTCATCGGCACGCCGGCCGCGACCCAATCACACCACCGCCGACAGCCACGCCCTGCGCGAGCGTCTGCCGGGCGCGCCCGCGAATCGCAAGACCGCGGAGCTCGCTCACTTTGCGGGCCGAGCCTGCTCACGCACCCGGTACGTACGTCACCCACTCGCCTTCCGCGAGCGAGTAATCATCGCACGCCGGCAGGTTACAGGCGACATTGGCGCCGGCGATTCGCGGGGCCTCGAGACACAGCGCACCGGAGGCCGACCACACCGCCTCGACCGCGCCCATCTCGCCGGACGACACCACCGTGCCGGCCGCGTTCTCCCAGTGCAGCGGGGTGCCGTTCTGCGTGTAGCTGTGGCCCGTACCGCAATAATCGGCCGTGATCATGCGCAGGGTCGCCTGGCGCTGGGCCAGCGAGGCCGGGTGGCCGGCGCCATCGAAGTCGGACTGCGGCCCGTAGTTCATCAGCTGTAGCTTCGCCGCCGCCGAGCCCGCACACGCCAGGGTCAGCCAGCGCGACTTGCCGGGCTGGATCGACTTCGTCTCGAGGTCGTACGTCTCGCCGCCGATGACCGTGACCGCGCTGGTCAGGACGTCGAGCAGGTCGCCGGTGCATACATTGCGCATGCCGAGGAGCGCGTTCAGGTCGGGGTAGACCAGGGTATACGTGGAGACCTGCGGCGCGCCCGCGGCCCACGAATCGATCTTCTGGTGTCCTAGCACCGTGATCGGCAGCGGCAGCAGCGAGCCCTGCTGATGGACCAGGATGATCGAGCCGATCAGCTGATTGCCGCGCAGGGTGGTCGTGCCCGAGCGCGCCACCAGGGCGCCCTTCTCGACCGCGATATCGAACTTCTGCAGGCTGAGCAGCCCGAGCGGCGGCGGCACGAAGCCGACGATCCGCACGCCCTCGCCGTTGGCCACGCCGTCGAGGTTGAGCTCGCGGATAGCGCGCCCGTTGACCTCGGCCGAATTGAAGCCGCAGCGCCAGACCGGACAGGTCGTGGAGCCGCCGTCGCGCAGCGCGACCGCGTCATCCCCCAGATCCTCGTCCGTCAGCGGTTCGTCGCATCCGCCCGCAAATAGACACACACCTGTGATTGTAAGACAAAGCGCCCGACCCAGCATGATAGCCTCGCTACCCCCGACGTCGCGGACACTATCCACGGCGCCCTGCCGCGTCAAGCATAATATGAAGAGCAGGAGCTGTGATGAATCCACCTTCAGCTCGCGCAGCCGTGTCGCTGCCCTCGCAGCTCCGGCGACGATTCACCGCTCAGCGCCCGCCGGCGCGCGTGCGCAGGCGATCGATCGCCGCCAGCCGCCACGCGAACGCGTCGCCGGCCCCGCTGAACCACTGCTCGGCCGCCGCGAGCTCGACCGTCGCGCGCGCTCTGTCGGCCGGGTCCTGGCTGAGCAGCAGCGAGGTCGCCAGCTCGACGCGGGCTCGCGCGAGCAGCCGCGGCAGCGACACGTCGCGCGCCTGCGCGGCGGCGGTGACGGTCGCCAGACCGGCCACGGCCTCCGTCAGGTGCTCGCGCGCCTCGACCTGTTCGCCCTGGGCCGCGAGGTTGAGGCCGAGGCACAGCCGCAGCTCTGCCTGCTGGACCGCGAGCCACCATTCGCCGCTCGCGGCCGTGGCCGCAAAAACTGCTCGCAACTCGGCGACCTCGTCGCCGACCGGGCCGAGGCGCAGCGCCGCGTAGCCGCGGATCAGCGCGATCTCGGGTCGCGTCAGCGCCGTGTCGTCGGCCGTCAGTTGTCGCGCCAGCACGGCGGCCTCGCGCCACGCCGCGCGGGCCGGCGCCACCGCGCCTGCCTCTTCGTGGCGCTGACCGAGGTGGGCCAGGCACATCGCCCGCTGGGCCACGCGCTCGGCGGCGAACCGCTCGAGCACCGAGCAGCCGCGCTCGAGCACCTCCGCGGCCATGCGCGGGTCGGTCAGCGACACGCTGGCGACGATGCGGATGACCGCGCTGTGCGGGTGGGCCGGGCCCAGCTCCATCTCGAAGATCTCGAGCGCCCGCAGCACCAGCGTCTCGCGCTCGGCCGTGCCGGCGACCACCAGCGCCAGGTTGCTCAGCGTGAAGCCGACATCGACGTGGCGCGGGCCGAGAGCCGCCATTCGCACCGCCAGCGCCTCGCGCAGCGTCACCTCGGCCTGATGAAGATCCCCGATCGCCAGCAGGGCCGAGCCCATGCTGTTCAGCACCAGGCCTTGCAGCCGCTCCGGCGCCTGCACGCGGGCCGTGTACTCGCGGGCCAGGGCGATGTCCTCGCGGGTCTGCTCGGCCTGCCCGATCTCCCGGCTGCGCCGGTGGATCCGCAGCGCCAGCGCCTCCAGGGCCGTCTCGTCCACCTCGGCGCCGAAGGCCGTCAAGTAGGCGCGGCTCAGCAGCGACGCGTCGGCGGCCCACGGGCTGTTCATGTGAATCGTCAGGCGGGCGCGGGCCAGCAGCGCCTCGGCCAGGCCCGGTCGTGAGCCGCGGGCCTCGGCGTCCTTCACCACCTGTTCGGCCAGCTCGATCGCCGCGACCTCGCGACCGGCGCGGTCGAGCGCGCCGACCCGCTCGAGCTGCGCCCGCTGCTCGGCCAGCGCCGCGCGCAGCTCCGGGTCCTCGGGCAGCGGCGCCTCGCTGGCGAGCATGCGCAGGTCGGCGCAATCGTCGACCGGCTGCAGACCGCGGATGATCTCGAGCCCGCGCGCCGCGACCTCGCCGTCGGCCGCGCGCAGCACCGCGATCGTCTCGCGCAGACCGGCCTTGCGCTGGGCCAGACACAGCATTCGCTGGTCCAGCAGCGTCTCCGAATTCTCCCCCCGGCGGTGAGCCTGACATGCCTCTTTGTGGGCATCCCGCCACCCGCCCGCATAGCCGTCGAGCGCCGCGGCGATCGGCGGCCACAGCTCCGTCGAGTGGTGGGGACCGAGGCCGGCGAATCGCAGATCGATCTCCGCGCGCTGGCTCGCGCCCCAGATCGCCGCGATCTCCTGGCCCGAACCATTGCAGGTCTCGTCGACCGGCGCCGGCCTGGCCGCCAGGTAGCCGCCGGCGCCGGCCAGCAGCGCCGCCACGCTCGCGGCGATCACGATCGGGCGCGCGCGCGTCCGGCTGCGATCGAGCGCCCGCAGCAGCTCTTCCATCGAGGGCCAGCGGGCCGAGGGCTCGACCCGCAAGCCGCGGGCGACCACCGCGAGCAGCCAGGCCGGCACGTTGGCGCCGGCGGGCGGCGCCCGCAATTCACCGTACCCGACCGACAGCGCGATGCTCTGCGTCGTCTCGCCGGCGAACGGGCGCTGGCCGTAGAGCGCCTCGTAGAGCGCCACGCAAAAGCTGAATTGATCGGAGGCCGCGTCGACGCCCTCGGCGCGGAACTGTTCCGGCGACATGTACGCCGGAGTGCCGACGAACGGGCCGACGACCAGCGGCAGCTCGGAGCCCGAGGCCGAGCGCGCCGGTGTGTCGATGCGAGCCGCCGTGCTGGCACACAGGCCGAAGTCGAGCACGCGCACGCGGCCGTCTTCGCCGAGGATCGCGTTGGCCGGCTTGAAGTCGCGGTGCACCAGCCCGACCGTGTGCGCGGCGGCCAGCCCGGTGCCGGCCTGCCGGTACACTGCCACCACCTCTTGCCAGCTGCGCCCGCGCTCCTCGGACCAGCTCTGCAGCGTCTTGCCGCGGATGAACTCCATGGCGACGAACACGTCCTGGCGGTGCATCCCGACGTCGTGGACCACGACCACGTTCGGGTGTGACAGTCGGGCCATCGCCTGGGCCTCGCGCAGCAGACGGGCGTTGCCGCGGGCCGAGCTGTCCTGATTACGGGTGTGCAATACTTTGAGCGCGATCTTGCGGTCGAGCTCGGGATCGTAGGCCGAATAGACCACCCCCATCGCGCCACTGCCGAGCCGATCGAGCACGGTGAAGCGGCCGATCGTCTCACCGGGCTGGAAGGCGACGATTCGCGTCGACACCCGCACGGTCTGGCCCGACTGGGTGCTGATCGTACTGTGGACCGGGCCGTCGCGCGGCACCTGGACCAGCCCCGCGCCCTCGATCAGCAGCGCCCGCGTCGCCTCGGCCCGCCGCTTCAGCGCCGCCGCGTCCTGGTCGACCTCGGCGGCGTCGAGCCATACCTCTTTATCTCGCTCGACCGCCAGCGTCCGCGCCAGCGCGTCGAGCAGGTCGCTCCAGCCGTCGATGTCGGACACCGACCCACGAGCCGGCCCCGCCTGCAGCCCGCGGCGCAGCGCGCGACGAATGCGGCGCAGCGTGGTGATCCCGACCCGCTGCCACGGCACGTGGCGCAGCCACCCGCGCACCAGCGCGACGTCGTCGGGATCGTCGAGCGCCTCGAGCAGGCGCGCCGCGAGGTCGCGCAGCACCGCGTCGCGCGACGCCTGCAGCGAGCCCGACGTGGTCGCGCTGATACGGACGAGCACGGCGATCGCCGCGAGCACGCTGGCGTCGTCGGTCCCGCGCGCCATCTCCGAGCCGGCCTGGACCAATAGGTCGGTCGGGTCGCACGGCGCGGTCTTGCGCGCGAGGATCCGCGCCGCCAAGTCGAGGCGGTGCAGGTCCAGCTCGGAAAAGTGCTCCCAGGCGCCGGGGATCGGTCGGTGAGGTGATTCCACGGCGACTTCGTCCGGCCGGTTCATGGAGTCTTACAAGAGGCGCTCCGACGGATCAAGCAAGTCGCGGCGGGCCCCCGGGAATCTCCACATTAACTCGCGTGCACGTGGGCCCGGCCGCCGCCGCCACCGGACCGCGCCGGCGCGGTCGGCCTCTCGCACCATTCAGAACATTGTTATTTCAATGCGCGATCGCCTTCGCCGAACTCCGATTCGCCCTCGCCGCGACGTCCATGGGTGTCGGCGCATCTGTGCGTGTCCGACAATTCAACACCGCAGCCGAGTCGGCTCGGCTGCCAGCATTGCCAGCAACGCCCTCGCCGCCGCGCACTCGCGCGCGATCGCCCGTCTCCCCGCGGCCGGCGGGCGAGCCGCGCTATCATCATTGCGAGCGCGCTTATCGGGACCGTCACCGGCCGGGTCGGTCGATTGAAGACTCCGCGAATTACGGTTGAGCCCGCCGCTTACATGGCAGTAGGTTGCACCTGGCTCCTGAGCGCATATTGATAACAGTGTTATCGAGAAACAATGCCAGTGGGCGTTCGGAGCCGAGATACGCCGGACTCTACTGTTAGACCCACATGCTGAGCGATAGCCCCGGGTCTCCGCGTCTTGCGCCCTCGTGGCGACCCTGGGCATCTCCGCCCGAACAGCGCTCGCCGGCCGATCGCCTCGATCTGGCGCGAGTCGGCCCTGCTCGGGTGTTTTTGGGGCGCCACACAGTCTGCGGACAGGTGACCTCGAACTCCCGAGATTGGCGCTTGACCGAGGATCAGTGCCATGAGAGGGTCGCCATCCAGAAATGGTAGGTCGCGCCTCTCGAAGCTGCGCGCGACTCATGGGAGGAAACGGATATGTACACGCGAATGAATGGATTACACGTCTGCGCTTTGGCGGCTTCGCTCGTGTTCGGCGGGTATGCCTGCAACAGCGACCAATTGCTCGACACCGATACGGCCGGCACGGACGGAGCGTCCGCCTCGGCCTCGGAGTCGGCCACCGATCCTGCTAGCGCCAGCGAGACTGCTTCCAACAGCAACTCCAACTCCAACTCCAACTCCAACTCCAACAGCCAGAGCGGCTCCGAGTCGGACTCCGACTCGCAAGGCACCGCGCCCACCGAGGGGCAGGTTTCCGCGACCGAAGCCACCGCGACCGACGGCACCGACTCCATCGGCACCGTCTCCGTCGGCACCGACTCTGTCGGCACTGACTCCGTCGGCACTGACTCCGTCGGCACTGACTCCGTCGGCACCGACTCCGTCGGCACTGACTCCGTCGGCACTGACTCCGTCGGCACCGACTCCGTCGGCACTGACTCCGTCGGCACCGACTCCAACGGCACCGTCGGCACCGACTCCATGGGCACCGACTCCAACGGCACCGTCGGCACCGACTCCATGGGCACCGACTCCAACGGCACCGACTCCATGGGCACCGTCAGCGACAGCAACGGCACCATGGGCTCCGGTGACACCAACGAGCAGCTGTGTCAGCTCGAGCCGGGCGACGGCGCCTGCGACGAGTGCCTCAAGGAGAACTGCTGCGACGCGTGGGTCGAGTGCAACGAGGACGTCGCTTGCCTGTGCCTGCTCGGCTGCGCCGAGTCGGGCAACAACGCGCTCTTCTGCGGGCTCCAGTGCCAGGTGTCGCTGCCGACCCTGGTCAACACGCTCAACAACGTGCTCGGCGAGTGCGGCCTGATCGGCGAGTGCGGCCTCGCCATCTGCCCGGTCTTCGGGTTCGTGCTGTAGTCGTCCGCGACCGCGGATGAAATCGAGCGGACTCGGCCGCCGCGACCCTCGCGGCGGCCGAGTCCGGCGGTCCCCCTTTTTGTCCGAACATTCGAAGGAGAACGGCATTGAAGACATCACGCTGCTTTACGCTCATCGCGGCTCTCGGGCTGGCGGGATCGCTGGCGACCGAGGCCAGCGCGGCCGAGCCCCGCAAGGCCAAGGAAGAGTCGCGCATGCGGCGGTTTCGCCCCGAGCGCAACACCGGTGAGATCGGCATCTTCCTCGGTACGGCGGTATTCGCCAAGTACCACGATTTCTACGACCCCGCGACCGCGCCGCAGGAGCGGATCCGTCGGCCGTCCTTCGAGGGCGGCGTGCGGGCGGCTTACTTCCCGCTGAGCTTCCTCGGGCTCGAGCTCGAGTTCGGAGCACTGCCGGTCCGCTATGACCCGGGGGGAGACGCGTTCATGTACGCCTTCCGCGGCCACGGCATCCTCCAGCTGCCGTTCTTCCGCATCGTGCCGTTCATCCTCGGCGGTTACGGGCTCATGGGCATCCGCTCGCCGCAGTCGGTCGCCGGCAAGGACATCGACCCCGTCGGCCACTACGGCGTCGGCGTCAAGTTCCACGTCACGCGAATGTTCACCCTCCGCCTCGACGCGCGCCATTTGGTCGCCGCCCAGGCCGCGCAGCAGACCGACGGCACCAGCCACCTCGAGGTCCTCGCCGGCGCCTCGCTGACTCTCGGGCGCAAGAAGCAGCAGCCGGCCAAGGTCGACACCGACCGCGACCGCGACGGCGTCGTCAACGACAAGGACCGCTGCCCCGACGAGGCCGGCGACATGCCTGACGGCTGTCCCGACCGCGACTCCGACGGCGACAGCTTCTTCGACTCCAAGGACCGCTGCCCCGACGTCCCCGGCGTCGCGCCCGATGGCTGTCCGCCCGCCGACCGCGACCGCGACAGCTTCCTCGACGACGACGACAAGTGTCCCGAGGAGCCCGGCGTCGCCCCCGATGGTTGCCCGATCCGCGACAGCGACGGCGACCGCATCCTCGACCCCGACGACAAGTGCCCCAACGAGCCGGAGAACCGCAACGGCTACGAGGACACCGACGGCTGCCCCGACGAGATGCCGGCCGCGATCACCAAGTTCACCGGCGTCATCAAGGGCATCTTCTTCGACCTCGGCAAGGCCACCATCAAGCCGACCTCGAAGAAGACGATGGACGGGACCGTGCAGGTGCTCAAGGACTTCCCCAGCATCCGCGTCGAGATCGTCGGTCACACCGACAACACCGGCTCGCGCGACGTGAACCTCGACCTGTCGCGCCAGCGCGCCGAGTCCGTGCGCGAGTACCTGGTCGCCCAGGGCATCGCCGCCGACCGCATTCAGACCCGCGGCGCCGGCCCCGACGAGCCGATCGCCGACAACAAGACGGCCAAGGGCCGCGCCGTCAACCGCCGCATCGAGTACAAGGTCATCACCGAGTAATCACTCGCGGCACCACGACGCCGCGCGGACGACCTTCGGGTCCGCCGCGCGGCGATCTTGTTTTGCGTTCACAAGTTGGCCTCGGACGCCCGAATCGCCCCGCCCGGCAGCGCCCCCGGTCGATGCGAGCGCGAGCCGCCCGCACAGCCCCGAGCTCATCCGGCCAGGGCGATCCCATGTCCCTCAGGGCATGTCCATGAAAACATGCCCCGGTCGCCATGCCCGTACGGACATGCCCGATCGGACATGTCCGTGGCAAGGATCACTTCGCCTGGTCTTCGAGCCAGGTCTTCGCCACCGTCAGGGCCGAGTCGGCCTCGCTCGGCACCGCGTCCAGCGGGTCGAGCGGCGCGTCGGCGGCGACCGCCACCGGCAGGTGCGGCTTGACCCCGCGGCCGGCCAGCGGCTCCCCGCCGGCGCCGACGAAGCGGCCCGTGCTGAGCTTGATCGCCCAGCCGTTGCCGAGCTCGTGGATGCTCTCGACCGTGCCCTTGCCGAACGTCGGCGCCCCGATCAGCGTCGCCCGCTTGTGGGTCGCCAGCGCGTCGGCCAGGATCTCCGCCCCCGAGGCCGTCTCGGGCCCGATCAGCACTGCCAGCGGCAGCGCGTGCCAGCGGCCGTCGCCCTTCGCCACGGCCGCCTTGACCGGCTCGTCGCGCATCGTCGTCGTCACGATCGCCTGGCCGTCGCGCAGCAGCGAGCCCGAGATGGCGATCGCCGCGTCGAGCAGCCCGCCCGGGCACGCCCGCAGGTCGAGCACCAGCGCCTCGGCGCCCTCCTTCTGCAGCGCCTCCAGGGCCGCGTCGAACTCGGCCGGCGTCGTCTCGGCGAACCCGCGCAGCCGCAGATAGCCGAGCTTGTCGCCGAGCGGCTTCGCCTCGACGTTCTGGATCGCCACCGTCTGCCGCACCAGCTTCTCGTGCCACTCCTCGGTGTCGCGCTGGACGAACAGGTCGATGCTGGTGCCGGCCGCGCCGCGGATCTTGTCGACGATCTCGACCATCGGCTTGCCCTGCACGCGGACCCCGTCGATCTCGAGGATCCGGTCGCCGCGCTGCAGCCCCGCCGCGCCCGCCGGCCCGCCGGCGATCACCTCGCGGATCACCAGGATCCCCGCCACTTGCTCGATCATCACCCCGACGCCGACGATCGTGCCACCGGTGTCGTGCAGCAGCTCGGCCAGCTCGCGCGGCGCCAGCAGCTCGTTGATCGGGTGCGCCGCCGGCTGCCCGAGCCGCGCCAGCATGCCCTCGACCGCGCCGGTGTAGAGCGCCCCCGGGTCGACCGCCGCGTCGACGTAGTGCTCGGCGATCAGCTTGCGCGCGGCGGCGAACGCCTTCTCCGCGTCGGGCATCGCCTCGGCGTGCGATCGGGTCGGCGCCTTGGCGGGCGCCGGCGCCTCGGCCAGCACCGGCGCCGCGACGTCGGTCGCCTCGGGCGCGGCGGCGTCCTCGGGCGCCGGGTCACAGGCGAACAGGGCCAGGGTCAACAGCGAGAGCGGTCTGCGCATTTTACATGTCTCCAGAGTCAGGTGTGAACATCGAGCTCGAGAACGAGAGAATCATCAGAGCACCGGCCGCTGGATGCGCGGCGGGGCGGCCGCGTCGTAGCCGCGGACCCGGGGCGACGTCACCGCGCCCGCGGCCTCCTCACCGGCCGAAGTCCGCGCCAGCCACAGCGCCGCCGGGATCGCCAGCGCCGCCACCACCGCGTAGGCCGGCACCGGGCGGCGCACCAGCGCCAGCCCGCGCCGCCACCAGCTCGGACGGAACGCGCGCTCGACCTCGGCCCGCAAGCGCTGGCGCACCGCCGGCGGCGGCGCCTCGTGGGCGGCCTGCAGCGCCCCGTCGAGGTCGGCGCGCAGCCGGCAATAGGCCACCGCACAACCTGCACATTCGGCCAGGTGACGCGTCACCGCGCGGCGCGGCTCGGCGGCCAACTCGTCGTAGGCGTGATCGATCAGCGAAGCCTCGCACTCTTCACAATTCATCGCCGGAGCCTCCCTCCGTCCGCAGGCCGGACCTCGCGGTCTTCACGTCGCATCGCCCTCGCGTCGCGGGTCGCAGGCCGCGGGGCCTCGCAAGCTTCACAGTGCATCGCCGGAGCCTCCCTCGGTCAGCAGGCGGCGGAACGCCTGGGTGGCCGCGTGCAGTCGCGATTTGATGGTGCCCTCGGCGACGCCCATGAGGCCGGCGATCTCGCGATAGCTCAGCTCGCCGAGCTGCTTGAGCAGGATGAGCTGGCGCTGCGCCTCGGGCAGCGCGGCCATGGCCGCCTGCACCCGCGCGGCCTCGCCGAGGCGGGCGTCGGGCAGCGCTTGCGCCCCCGGCCGCAGCTGCGCCTCGGCCCGCTCGCGCAGCGACGCCTGGCTGCGTTCGCTGCGCTGGGCCATCAGGCACGCGTTGCGGGCCACCGCGAACAGCCACGGCGCGAACCGCCCGCGCGCCGGGTCATAGCTGCGATCGCGGAGCACCTTCAAAAAGACGTCCTGGAACAGGTCGTCGGCGACCGCGGACTCGCCGACGATCCGGCGGATGTAGCCGTAGAGGCGCCGCTCGTAGCGCGCGTAGAGCCGGTCGAAGGCCGCCAGCTCCCCGCCGCGCAGCGCGACCACGAGCTCCTCGTCGGCGACCTCGGGCATCCTCGTCGCCTGGTATGCCCGAGCCGGTGGTTTCGTTCGCCGGTTCGCGCCGGCACCCGCCGCGGGCAGGTGCGCGATCGCACGGGTCGCGCGCCCGCGCCCCCGCCGCGGCGGTCCTGTTACTGTCTCCCGCGATGCCCGTGCCCGCGCTCGCCCGCCTGCTCGTCCGCCCCTCGCCCGTCCTGGCGCTCCTGCTGGCCTGCGGCAGCGACGGCGGCGCCACGACCACCGAGTCCGCGAGCACCACCGATTCCGGTTCGAGCACCACGCACGACGCGACCACGACCTCGCCGACGACCTCGACGACCTCGACCTCGACGACCGCGAGCGACACCACGACCTCGACCGGCGAGCTCACCGACACCGGCGTCGGCCCGAGCACTGGCACGACCACCGAAGACCTCACCACCGGCGACCTCACCACCTCGTCGTCGACTTCGTCGACCGGCGATACCACCACCACGACCGGCTCGACCACCGACGACACCACCACGACCTCGACGACCTCGACCGGTGATGCCACCACCGACGAGCCGGGCCAGCTCGGCGAGCTCTCTGGCGATTGTGGGCTCATCGACGCCATGGAGCTCGAATCACCGGACCCGTTCGTGTTCAGCGGCGCCATCGATTTCGCCATGGTCGGCTACGATTACGACCTGCTGACCCCCGGCGGCCAGCAGATCTACGACGCGGGCAACCTCAACCCCGGCTCGCTGTACTCGGAGATCGTCGCCTACGAGGTGCTCGCGCGCTGCGAGCAGGCCGCGCTGCTCAAGACCGAGGGCACGATCACGTACACCAACCCGATGGGCAAGAAGACCGACTTCCTGGCCGAGATCGACGGCCTCAAGATCGGGGTCAGCGTCGTGCGAGCCGTCGGCTTCCCCAAGGACGCGCCGTGGACCGTCGCCCAGGCCGAGACGATCCTGAAGGGCAAGCTCTCGGACATCCTCGTCAGCAGCGCCAACGTCGCCCCCGCCGACGCGTGGACCAAACAGATCCTGAGCGTCGTCGCCTACGGACCCATGCACCTCGAGAGCCTGCTCGCCGCCTACGAGGGCCTCGACCCGGCCATCAAGGCCGACACGATCCTCGTCATCACCGTCACCGACGGTGATGACGCGTTCATCTACAACTGACAGCATTGCGGGCGGTCCCCGCGTGGCAATTTCGCGCCGCGCATGTCGGCCGTCGCGGACGGGCACCGGCCCCTCGCGCTCGCATGCGCCCGCGCGGATGAAGCGACCGCGCGCGGGCCTCGGGCCAGGCCCCGATCCTCCCTGCATCGCACTTCTGTTACGGTGTCGCGGGGCTCGTCCGGCGAGCGTGCCAGCGATGTTCAAGATCCGCGCGGAACAGGCCGATACGCTCGCTGACGACGACCTCGTCCGCCGCATCATCGCCTACTTGCAGGTCCGCATGCCGGAGCAGATCGCCAAGCACGACCCGTTCGACCTGCGGGCGGCGGTGCTCCACTGCTTCGAGGTCGCCCGCTCCTACGCCGTGACCAGCGAGCGCGGGCTCTTCACCTTCGTCATGGACATGCTGGCCGTCGGCCCGTGCTTCCATTTGCAGCCGAAGATCCAGGCGATCCTCGACCAGCGCGAGCTCGACGAGCAGGTCCGGCTCGACCGGATCGTCGACGACGTCGACGACGTCGCGTGGGAGGAGGCCGCCGTGGTCACCGATCCGGCGGTCTACTGGGACGACGTGCTCAACGAGGCCGACAAAAAGAGGGAGTAGGCGATGGCGGCGGCACGGGCTACGGCGAGAGGGGTCCAGGGCGAGGCGCAGTCGTTCCCGGCGACGCGGCCGGGCGCGACCCGCCCGTGCGATGCCACGGGCCGCAAGCTGCGGGCGGGCGTCTTCTTCGACGGCACCGACAACAACAAGGCCCGCGACGAGCCGCGCCAGGGCCACACCAACGTGGTCCGGCTCTACAACGTCTACAAGGACACCGCCACTCCGCAGGAGAAGTGGGTCAAGCAGTACATCGTCGGCCTCGGCTCGATGGACACCGACGCGCGTCAGCGCCAGGCCGAGCGCGAGCGGGCCGAAGTGAAGGACAAGTGGTTCGGCGCCCGCTGGGGCCGGGAGGTGACCAGTCGTGGCCGGCACCTGGCCGACACCGGGGCCAACGTCGCCGGCCTCGCCGGCGGCCTCGGCGGCCAGGAGCGGCTCAACCGCGCCTACTTCTGGCTGCGCGACCGCTGCGGCGAGCTGCCGCTGCAGGCGTGCAAGACCGTCGACGTGTTCGGCTTCTCGCGCGGGGCAGCGCTCGCGCGCACCTTCATCAACCTCGTCAACATGGCGCTGCGCCGCAGCCAGCCGCACGTCACGGTCCGCTTCGTCGGCATCTACGACTCCGTCGGCTCGTTCGGCAAGGCCGGCGACGACTCGAACCCCGGCCAGAACATGTACGTCGACGCCACGGACATGATGGACCTGCGCCACTTCGTCGCCCGCCACGAGTACCGCGAGAACTTCCCGCTGTCGTACATCACCGGCGTGGACCGCGAGTACCCCGGGGCCCACTCCGACGTCGGCGGCAGCTACCCCCCGCTCGAGAACGGCAAGGTCAACCACCTCGCGTTCATCCCGTTCCGCGACATGTACCAGGCCGGCATTCGCTGGACCCTGTGGAAGCTGGCCTGGACGACCCAGCTGCACGGCCTGGCCGTCAACGCGGTCCAGCCGCTGAAGGTCCGCTCGGACCAACTCGCCGGCCCCGCGACCAAGCCGATGACCTCGCACCAGCGCCTCACCGAGCCGCAGCGCGAGTTCTTCAACCGCTACATCCACGAGTCGGGCGTCCGCCCGCGCGGCCTCGTCGCCGGCGTGTGGAACGACGGCGTCGCCGGTCACGTCACCAACGTCGGCAACCAGATCGATCCCGCCGGCAGGCGGCGGCGGATCCCCCATCGCCGCCTGCGCCTCACCGCCATGCCCCCGTCGTTCAAGTGGAAGTGACGGGCGCATCGACGGCCTCCGCTCGCGCCGCGCGCTGGGCCGCCAGCCGGCGACGATAAAGGCTGTACCACAGCACGATCGCCCGGTCCGACGGCACGAACCGGCACGCGTGCAGCGGCAGGCCCGAGCGCACCACGGCCCGCTGCTGCGCCAGGTCGTCGGGCTGGACGAAGCGCTGCTCGCTCCACACCGCCAGGCGCGCCAGCAGGCCGCCGATCACCGGGGTCGAGAGCGCGTAGCGGAACACCAGCGCCGTGCGGTTCGCGTCGATCGGCGTCATCGCCACGATGAGTCGCCCGCCGCGGAACTCGCCGAACACCAGCGCCGGGAAATTGCAGTTCAGCGTGATCGCTAGGCCGCCGCGGCCGTCCCACGCGTGCCCGTCGTCGCGCCGCAGCGTCCCGCTGCTGTACACGAAATCGCCGTCGAGGCGGGCCTCGTACGGATCGAGCCGATGACCGAGCCCCGGCGTGACGCGGCGGTGGGCGAATGGGGTGTGATGAATGTCGAGGTTGCTCTCGATCGCCAATTGCAGCGGCACGTCCCATTCGAGCGCGCCGGTGGCGGTGCCGCGGCCCTCGCCCTCGGGCATGCCGGCGGGCCAGAACGGCTCCGGGTAGCGCTCGCGCGGCGCGCCCCACCACAGCCACACCAGGCCGTGGGCTTCGCGGACCGGATAGGTGCGCACCGCAAGCTCGGCGCCGATCCGGAACTCGCGGCCCTCGCACGGCGCCGCCACGCAGCGGCCGTCGGCGGCGAAGCGAAAGCCGTGGTACGGGCACTGCAGCGCCCCGTCGACGACGCGACCTTCGCCGAGGTCGGCGCCGCGGTGCGGGCAGGCCGCGTCGACCGCGGCGATCCTGCCATCGTCGCCGCGGAACAGCGCCAGCGCGCGGCCGAAGCGGCGCAGCGCCAGCGGCCGTCGCCGCGGCAGCGAGCGCGCGCGTGCGACCGCGTACCACGCGTCCTCGATGAATTCGGCGGCGTCGCGGCGGATGGAGATCAGGGGTTCGTGTCGCATCGTCGGCTCCTCGCGGCCGGGTTATGCTCGGCCCGTCCGCGCCTCAGCGTGGCGCGGCGGGCCCGAGGCCGCACGCATGCACCGCGCCAGATCGACTGACCGAGCGCGCCACCCGGCGAGCGATGCGACCATGGGCTCGCACCTGCCCGCGCGCCTGTTCGCGTTCGCCGTCGGCCTCGGCCTCGAAGAGACAGGGCTGCGCGCGCGCACCGGCCTCGGCGCCGCCGCGCTCGCCGATCCCGACGCGCGCGTGCCCCTGTCCGGCGTCTACGAACTGATCGAGGCCGTGTGCGAGCGCCTCGGCGACGTCGCCAGCCTGCGCTTCATCGCCGGCATCGAGGCCGGCGACCTCGACGCGCTCGGCTTCCTCCTCAACACCTGCCCCGACCTCGGCGTCGCGCTCGCCCGCTTCGTCGCCTTTCAGGCCCTCTACAACGACGGCGAGCGGTTCGAGGCGATCGACGTCGGCGACGACGCCGTGGCCCTGCGCTACACCCCGTTCGGCCCGCCCCGGCGCGCGCACGCGTGGATGGCCGAGGTCACCTTCCTCGATTTCCTCGTCAACGGCCCGCGCTGGCTCGGCCGCGATCTCGAGGTGCGCGCAGTCAGGTTGCGGCGCGTGCCGACCGAGGATCTCGAGCTGCGGCGCGCGCTCGGCCCGGTCGAGTTCGGGGCGCTTTGCGACGAGCTGGTGCTGCCGCGCGCGGCATTGCAGGTGCGCATGCCGGGCGCAGACCCGGCGATGCAGGCGTTCTTCGAGCGATTCGCCCGCGACCAGCTCGCGCGTCTGCCGAAGGATGGCAGCCTGCGGGCGCGCGTGCGGGCGCAGGTGGCCGCGCGGCTGCACCAGGGCGCGCCGACCCTGCTCGAGCTCGCGGAAGCCCTCGGGCTGGCCCCGCGGACCCTCCAGCGCAAGCTGCAGGCCGAGGGCGAGACGCTCGCGGCCCTGGTCGACGCCGTTCGCCGCGAGCGGGCCGCCGCGCTGCTCGCCGGCCCGCAGCCGCTCTCGGAGGTCTCGTACCGGCTCGGCTTCTCGGCCCCGAGCGCCTTCTTCCGCGCGTTCCGCCGCTGGACCGGCGAGACCCCCGAGGCCTACCGCGTCCGGGTCCGCACAGGTCCCTGAGGACATGTCCCTCGGGACCTATCATCATAGTCTCCGAGCGACCAAAAAACGATGACGCGGGCCGGGGTCCGGCGCCCGCGTCATCGTCGATTCTTCAGTGAATCAGCGCCCTGGTCCCGTGGGGATCAGGCCCGGGCGGCGAAGCGGCGGATCTCCTCGCGGAACCACGAGTCGGCCTCGTCGGTGAACTTGTAGTTCTCGCGGATGTACGCCATCGTGTCCTTCTCGACATCGGTGTACTTGCCGCCGTCGGTGACGGCGCCGATCAGCTCCTTGGCGTCGGTGAGGGAGATGCGACCGTCGCCCTTGCCGGCGGTGGTCCGCTCGGCGATCTCGAGCATCTGCTTGTCGAACTTCTTGCCTTCGATGATCTTGTAGTACGTCTCGGACATGGTGCCGGGGACGATACCGAACATGGCGGGCTCATGCATGACCGCTCATCGCCGGCGTCGACGGGCGAATGCGAGCAGCACCAGCAGCAGGGCCGCCGGCGGGCGCGTTGTCGCGCGGCAGCCACAACCCTCGCCTGACCCCTCCGAACCGGCGGTCGCGCCCGAATCGCTCGCACCGCCGGTTTCGCTCGCATCGCCGCCCGTGAGGCCGCCGGCGGTCGGGTCGTCTCCGGTATTCGCCGTCGTGGTCGGGGCCGAGTCGCCGCCCGAGGGCTCGGGCCCGTCGGTGGGATCGCTACCGGTGGTCGGCCCGTCGCTCGTCGACCCGTCGCTGGTGCCCGGGCCGTCCGAGGTCTCGCCGTCGCTGGTCTCGCCGCCCGGGTCACCGCATTGCGGCGGCGGGGTGGTCTCGTCGACGCCCTCCGCCCGCGGGCCGTAATTCGGCGCGTCGCAGCCGGCCTCGAGCGCGCCGAGGTCGGGCGCCGCGCCGAGGAACCCGCCGTATCCGTGGAGCAGAGCGCCGGCGTCGACCGCGAGCGAGCTCGGGGACAGGCTCACGTCGACCGCCTCGACGACCGGCATGTAGCTGGTGGGCGCGACGTAGCCGCTGGCGAAGATGTCGGCGGTGAGCAGGGTGCCGTGGGCCTCGAACACCCCGGCGGCCTGCATCGCCGCGAAGTCGGGGTAATCGCCGACGCCCTCGAACTCGAACGCGCCGTCGGGCCAGTAGCCGTTGTAGTCGATCACCGCGTTGTCGATCGGCGCGCTCAGCAGCACCGTCTGCCCGCCCTCCGGCTCGGCGCGGGTGACGTAGAGGTTGTTGACGAGGTGGAAATCGTGGGCGGTGTCGGTGGTCTGGACCTGATTGGCGCGGCTGGGGCTGACGAAGGTGTTGTGAAGGATCACCGCGCCGACGGTCTCGCCGGTGTCGCTGTTGGCGTGCAGCTTGGTCTGCTCGTCCTTGACGTTGACGACCACGTTGCGCAGCGCGTAGGCCGGGCCGCCGAAGATCGGCTGGAAGCTGAGCGGCGAATAGGAGTTGAGCAGCAGGTTGCGCATCGCCCGGGTGTTGCCGGCCGAGGCGTCGAGCTCGATCGCGTTGTCGTAGGCCGAGCGCGAGACGTTGCCGTAGATGTCGATCGCCCGCGCGCCGTCCTGCTCGGTCTTGATCGCGTCGCCCCAGCCGACCAGCTCGTTGTGACAGACGACGTGGCCGAAGCCCTGGATGACGATGCCGTCGACGTTGGCGTTGACGCCGCCGTCGTCGGAGTAGACGTTCGGCCACGCCAGCGGGCCGGTGAGGGTGTTGTCGCAGAGGTAAAAATCGAGCTGGTCCTGACGCGCGCCGATGCCGAGGTTCACGTCCTCGATATGGAGGCGGCGGACGACGTTGCCCTCGGCGCCGGCGGTCTGGAAGCGAATGGCGCGGTTGGCGTTGCGGATCGTCAGGCGCTCGATGTGCACGTGACTGCCGTAGACCTCGAGCACGTTGCCGCCCGCGCCCTCGCCGTCGAGGATCGTGCCGGCCGTGCTGGCGCCGCGAACGACGATCGGGTCGTCGGCGGTGCCGCTGGCCTCGATCGACCAGGTGCCGCCATAGGTCCCCGCGGCCAGCTCGATGACGTCGCCCGGCTGGGCCGCGCCGAGGGCGTCACCGAGGCCGCCGGCGTCGCTGACCTGGATCACCTTGGGCGCGGCCGGATCGCCCGGCACCGGCCGGGTGCTGGCGGTCACCGTCCACGTCTCGTCGAGGCCGTCAGGGTCGCGGGCGTGCAGCTCGAGCTCGTAGGTGGTGTCGGGCCGCAGGTCGAACACGCTGCCGGCGAACTGCTGCGGCACCTGCAGGTTCACGACCTCGGGCCGCACGCGGAACAGCGGCGCGCCGACCTGCCACGCGGCCTCGCCCATGACGCGGTAGCGCAGCTCGATCGCGGCGTCACGATCGTCGTCGCCGGCGATCAGCACCTGCACGCCGAGAGTGACCACCGTGGGCCGGTCGAGCACGGTCTCGAGGATCTGCAGGTCGTCGGCGGCGCGCGCAGGCGCGGCAGTCGTGACGATGGCAGCAGCAGCGAGGAGCGGGATCGTACGCATGCGCCAGGCAGCGTAGACAAAAACCGCGGGCGGTTGCGCCCGGGGCCGGGCCGGCGGACGTGGGCCAGGCCGGGGCCGCGGGCACACTATTCGACGTCGAGCTCGATGGTGTACTGCTGGTCGGCTCCGAGCAGGTAGCGATCGAACAGGGGCGAATAGCTCCGCACGTGCATGGTCTTGCCGTCGGGGAGGAGCTCGAGGAGGCGCAGGTAGCCCTCGCCGCCGAGCTCGCGCATCTGGTAGTTGGCGAGCATCTGGTGGACCACGTTGCCGCGGTCGTTGATGCTCTCGAGGTGACCGGTGCCGTCGCCGAGCACGTGGCCGTTGAGGGTCAGCACGAAGCGGTGGCGACGGACGAGCTTCTGCCACAGCTCCTCGCCGTCGTTGACCCCGCCGGGCGTGTTGTACTCGTGCGGGTTGAAGTCCTGCGGCGACGTGCTGTCCTTGTGGTCGTAGCGGCGGTCGTTGTTGTTGAGATAGGCGTGGGTGACGAAGATGCCGAGGCGTTCGGGGTGCTGCTCCATCACCGTGTTGGCCCAGTCGACCACCTCGTCGCGCGGGCCCCACTCGAGCATCATGGCGATCCACTCGTGCCCGCCGGCGGTGAACAAATGATAGGTGTTGTCGAGCTTGCCCTTCTCGAACGCGCCGCCGAAATTGGGGCTCATCGCGGCGTCGTCGAAATCGAACCATTCGTTCATCTTGGTGCCGCGCGTCGAAGCGTCGCCCGACGGGCCATAGTCGTGGTTCCCGGGCACGATCCCGTACGGCACGACCCCGTCGAGCAGGCTCATCGAGCCGCTGGCACGCTCCCACTCGAGCTCGGTGTTGTTGTTGACGATGTCGCCGAGGTGGAACGCGTAGGCGATGCCGAGCGCCTCGGCGTTGCGGGCGATCCACGCCGTCTGGGCGTCGAACACCCCGGGGTAGCGCAGCGAATAGACCTGGGTGTCGGGCAGCACCGCGAACACCGTCGAGCCTTCGGTGAACGGCAGCGACTGCGGCGGCGGCGTCGGCCGGATCGGCAGCGTCTCGCGCACGCACACGCCCTCGACGTGGGCGGCGAGGTTGGCGAAGAAGTTGGTGATGAACGCCTCCTGCTGCAGGTCCGAGCCCATCGGCGCGTCGAGCGGCAGCGTCGACAGCAAGATCCGCCCCTGGCCGTACGCGCCCTCGAGCAGCGCCCCGTTCGAGCCGTCGCCCGCGCCCGCTAGCACGATCTCGAAGCCGCCCTGCTCGACGAACGCCTCGCGCCCGAGCTCGCCGCGCCAGGCCAGCCGCCCGCCGTCGATCTCGACCCCCGCGAGCAGCGGATGGTCGGGCTCCAGCACCTCGAGCTCGACCAGCTTGGCGCGCGCCCGCCGGGCCGTGTGCGTGGTCGGCAAGAACGGCGGCTCGGCCTCGGCCTCGGCCGACTGCGCCAGCTCGAGCAGGACGTTGGCCTCGTCGACGAAGAAATACAGGTCGTCGGCGTAGCTCTGCATGTACCCGGGGTACTCGGGCAGCTCGGTGGCGCCCGAGCCGAACACGATCAGCCCGTCGAGGCCCCACGGCGAGCGGTCGAGCGGCAGCGGCTCGACGATGAAGCCGGCGAACTCGAGGCGCTCGCGCACGCCGTCGTAGTCGGGGGCCATCACCCACGCGCGCGGCTCCCCGTTGCCGCAAGGCAACACCTCGACGACTTCGGGCGGGGGCGCCACCTGGCAAGCCGCCGACGACACGTATCCACCGAGGAAGAGGCCCGCGCGCACGCTCCGACGAAACGCCATGGACCGAGCCTATCAACGTCGTGCATCGGCACGGCGGAGGCTCTGCAATTTTTCGCCCGCGATTGTCACGACCACGTGCCGGCGGTGCACGCCGGCTCGCGGGTCGACCTTGCGCTTATGGAAGGATCGGCTGGGTCGTGCCCGACGGCGCGCGAATGACCCCACATGCCAGCCGCGCGCCCGAGTTGCCGGCCGGATCGGTGATCAGGTCGTCCGCATCGGCGTGCACCACCATCGATCGTCCGAGCACCCCGCGCGGCCCGGCGTCGAGCGTGATGATGTCGGTGGTCATGGCGATCGCGGCCCGCCCGGCGCCGTCGGCCTCGATGTTGCCGAGGTCGCCGAGGTGGTGATCGGGGCCCTCTGGCCCGCCGTGGTGCTTGTGCTCGGGGTTGAAGTGCGGCCCGGCGCTGCTGCCGTCGGCGGCCGAGCAGTCGCCGAACTCATGGATGTGAAATCCGTGGGGCCCGGGCGTGAGGCCCTGGATCTGCGCGCGCACCCGCAGGCGATTGGCGGTGACGCGGGTGAACTGGACGGTCCCGCGCACGCCGCTGCCAGCCAGCGGCTCCAGCGTGGCGATGGCCGCTCCCTCCTCGCCGCTGGTCCAGCAGGCGAGCGACCCCAACAGCGATAGCAGCGACGAAGCGACGATGAGCGAGGCGAATGGGCGCATGGTGAAATCCTCGATCCGCAAGCGTGGGCCGACCTCCGACACCGGCAACCACGCGCCCCAGCCGACCCCCGCGTATCCCCGGTCGTCCGCTCGCCCCACTCCATCGATTCCTGTAGAGACCGTCACGTCCCGCCGGCGGCGGCTCCGCGAGTCCGACGCCGGAGGGAGGATCTCCGCGAGCCTGCTCGGGCGCAGGCGCGGCCCCCGACACCGCCAAGGCCGCCCGGCCGGCCGCGGAATCTGGCCCTTACCGCGGCGAGCGCCGCGCCGCGGCATGGCCGCAGGTTTGGGTACAAAAGGACATGCTCGTTTGGACATGTCCTCGTGTACATGTTCCTTCAAACATGCCCGATCGGGCATATCTCCGGCATGGCGCCTCGCGGACGGCGCTCCTGGCGAAGCGGCCCCGGTTCGTCGTCGAGGCGCGGCCGCCTCCGCAGGTCAGCCGATGAGTTCGCCCCAGAACGGGATCGCGGCGACGGCGTCGAAGTCGGTGGCGGACCGCTCGTATTCGACCCCGACGAAGCCATGCAGCTCGGCGAGCAGATAGTCGCGGAGGTCGTGGCCGTAGACGATGATGTCGCTCTGCCACACCGACAGCACCAGCGTCGGCCCCTCGGCGAGCACGTGGCGGTGACCGTAGATCGGCAGCAGCCGCGGTGCACCGGCCACCAGCGCCGCCACGCGGGCGCGCCGCTGGTCCGCTTCGCCGGGCCGCGGGCCCCAGCTGTCGCGCCACAGCGCATTCGCCTCGACGTCGAATACCAGCCCGTCGAGCACCTCGGCGAGCGCTGCCTGAATCGCCGCCTCGTCGCGCTGCCAGTGGTAGAAGCCGGGCTCTTCGCGCGGCACCAGGCGATCGTCGGCGGCGAACCCCGCGCCTCCCATCCACGGCTCGGTCGCGTGCAGCAGCTGCAAGAACGGGCGATGATCGGCCGGGAAGCGGACCGCGAATCGTCGCTCGATCTGCGCCAGCTCGGCGTCGGACAGCCCGCCCGTCCACCGGGTCCCGCGGCGCCAGTGCGAGCCGCCCACGCCCCACGCCTCGTAGTCCGCGAGCGTCGGCTCCTCTTCCCGGCTCCACGCCTCCTCGGTCGCGGCGCCCAGCCACCGCAGGAACGGCTCGCCGAACTCGCCCGGGACCTCACTGCTGCGACGCTTCGCCATCGATCGCTCGGGGGCAGCGTATCACACGGTCATCCGGCCATGATCTGCGGTGCCCCTGCGGGCAGCCGCGCGAGCATCCGCCGCGATGGCGGCGCCGTCTTTTTTCCAGAAGAGAGTCGATCCGCGGCTGCTCGCGCGGCCGCGCCGGGCACTTCGAGGCCGGCGGCCGCGAGCCACGACACGAGCACGAGGGAGCTGGCGCGCCTGATGAGCGACGTCTCGCGCCGGCGCGCGGCCCGTCGCAATCGGCCGATCCCGCTCAGGCTTTCTCGGCCGCGGCGACCAGCTCGGGCGCGAACAGCTGCTGCAGGTCGGAGCCCTCGAGCTTGACGAAGCCGAGCTTCTGCGCGTCCTCGGCGCTGCGCACCAGGGCCTCCGGCACCGGGTCCGACGTGAACTCGAGGTTCTGCCACGCGCGGTCGATCGTCGCCGGCGCCAGGGCCTTGCCCGTGACCTTCTTGATCGCCGCGTTGGCGACCTCCCGGGCCTCGCCGGCGTTCGCCGCGATCCACTTGTTGGCGGCCACGTGGCCGCGCACCAGCGCCTGCAGGGTGGCCCGGCGGGCCTCGATCTGGCCCTTGCGCGCCAGCAGCACCGTGGTCGTGTAGCGGCGCTCGGGCCACAGGTCGCGCTCGTCGATCAGCACCTTGCCGCCGCCCTCGAGGATCAGGCGGGTCGCCCACGGCTCGGGCACCCACGCGCCGGCGATCTCGCCCGACTGGAAGCTCTCGAGCGTCTGTGCGTTCTCCTGCGGGGTGACGCTGACATCGCCGCCGCCGAACTCGTCGACCTTGAAGCCCTGGCCGATGAGCCATGTCCGGAGGGCCACGTCCTGGGTCCCGCCGAGCTGCGGGGTGCTGACCTTCTTGCCGCGCAGGTCGGCCGCGCCGGCGATCTCGGGGCGGACGACGAAGAACGCCCCGCCGGTGGCCGCGCCGGCGATCACCTTGACCTCGCCCTTCGACTTGACGAACGCGTTGACGGCCGGGTTGGGGCCGACGTACGTGGCATCGAGCGCCCCCGACAGCAGCGCCTCGATCGCCGCCGGGCCGGCGTTGAACGTGAACGTCTCCAGCGCCGTGCCCTCGGCCTGCAGCGCCTCGCGGAACAGCCCGCGCTCGACCCCGACCAGCGCGGTCGCGTGGGTGATGTTGGGGAAGTAGCCGAGCCGCAGCGCCCCGGTGTTCTCGCTCGACGGGCGACACGCGCCGGCGAGGGCGAGGGCGGGCAGGCTGGCGACGAAGCTGCGGCGGGTCAGGGGCATGGCGGAAGGAGGTTTACCATAATGGATATTCTCCAGCATACTGAACAACGTCGCCCTGGCCTTGCGACGCCCTCCTGCGCTACCTCTCGGCCCCCCGCGCGTCATGCTCCAATTGCTCCTGCTCGCCGCGCTCGCCCCGCCGCCGCCCGCGCCTGCCCCCGATCCGGACCGCTTCTATCCGCCGGCGCGCGAGCACCTGCTGCTCGCCCCGGGCACCGTCGGCGACGGCCCGCTCAAGTTCACCGCGGGCAAGGGCCTCGAGGTCAAGAGCAAGGACGGCCGCTACGCCCTGTCGCTGAGCCTGCGCACCGGCTTCATGTACAGCGGGCGGCGCCAGGGCGGGGCGGCCTACGAGCACGCGTTCGAGATCCGGCGCCTGCGCCTGGTCTTCTCCGGCAACGTGTTCAGCAAGAGCATCAAGTACTTCGTGCAGCTGGCCGTGGCCCCGCGCGAGCTCAACTTCGTCGACGGGGTCGCGCGCGCCGGCCCGCTGCTCGACAACTACGTGGTGTTCGACCGCCTGCGCGACGCCAACCTGCGGATCGGCATCTACCGGGTCATGTACACCCGCGAGCGCAACATCGCCGACATCAACCCGCTGCTGGTCGACCGCTCGCTGGCCAACGGCGAGTTCAACGTCGACCGCGACATCGGCCTCGACGTGCGCTCGGAGGACCTCGGCGGCCTCGGCAAATTGCGCTACTACGCCGGCGTCTTCATGGGCGACGGGCGCGATCAGAACCGGTTCAGCGACCCGGGCCTGATGTACACCGCGCGCCTCGATTTCCTGCCGTTCGGACTGTTCGACGACTACGAGGCCAGCGACCAGACCCGCCTGCGAAGGCCGAGGCTCAGCCTCGGGTTCGCCTACGCCTTCAACGACCGCGCCCGCAACAACCGCGGGGTGCTCGGCAGCCCGCCGGCCGACGGCGGTAGCACCAACTATCACAACCTCACCACCGACATGATGTTCAAGTGGGCCGGCTTCAGCCTCGAGGCCGCGTTCCTGTGGCGCGACGGCCGGCGCAACCCCGGCGGGGCGGTCGACGACATGGGCGCTCCGCTGCCCGTCGAGGCCGCGCGCAACGGTCGCGGCTGGATGATGCAGGCGGCCTTCCTCATCCCGCGGACCGGCCTCGAGCCCGCCATCCGCACCAGCGGGATCCGCGGACTCGGCGTGACCTCGATGCCCGACCGCAACGAGCTCGGCGGCGGCCTCAATTATTACTTCGCGGGTCACAACCTGAAGCTCCAGCTCGACTGGTTCCGCACCTGGGACCGCGGCGCCGCCGATCTGGCCGCCGACCTGGTCCGCCTGCAGCTTCAGGTCGCGCTGTGACCGGCGGCCCATCATCGTTTCGCGGTTCGAGAACGCCGTCAGCCTCGCCGCCCGGGCGCTGACGCGCCTTGACCCGCGCGCAGGTCCTGCCCATACGGCTGACGTGCAGGTGGTGCCGGTGGAGCTGGGCGACCGGTCATTCGCAGGACATGTCCCCGAGGACATGTCACGAATGGCGGTCGGCGACTTCCGGGCCGGGCTCGAGGTCGTCGGCGTGCGCGACCCGACCCTCGTCGCCACCCTCGACAACTGCCCCGAGGGCCGCTCGACCTGGCCGCCGCGCGACCTCCCCCCGCGCGGCGAGGCCCGCTACGAGTTCGGCGAGGTGTTCGCGTCCGGCGGCCTCGGCGTGGTCCGGCGCGCCGAGGATCGCCGCCTCGGCCGCGTCGTCGCCATCAAGGAGCTGCTGCGCGACAGCCCCGACGCCCAGCGTCGGTTCGCCCGCGAGGCCGCGATCACGGCCCGCCTGCAGCACCCGAGCATCGTCCCGCTGTACGACCTCGGCCACCGCGCCACCGGCGAGCCGTTCTACTGCATGAAGCTCGTCGACGGCGCCAGCCTCGACGCCAAGATCCAGGAGACCCGCGATCTCGGCGAGCGCCTGCGTCTGGTCGAGCACGTGATCGCCGTCGCCGACGCGATCGCCTACGCCCACGACCAGCAGGTCCTGCACCGCGACCTCAAGCCGGCCAACGTGCTGATCGGTCGGTTCGGCGAGACGGTGGTGATCGACTGGGGCCTGGCCAAGGACCTGGCCGGTCGCAGCGACAGCGAGGCCGAGCAGACCACGCGCTCGGGCCAGCGCAGCCGCACCGGCGAGGACCTCACCGAGGTCGGGACGATCGTCGGCACGCTGCGCTACATGCCGCCCGAGCAGGCCCGCGGCGAGCCGGTCGACGCCCGCAGCGACATCTACGCCCTCGGCGCCCTGCTCTACCACGTGCTGTCCGGGCGCCCGCCGTTCGCCGAAGTCACCGGCGACGCCCTCGTCGCGCGGGTGAAGGCCGCCGATCTCGAGGACCTGCGCGAGCGGGTGCCCGGGGTCCCGCGCGAGCTGGCGGCGATCGCCCACCGGGCCACCGCGGCCCGCCCCGAGCAGCGCTACCCGACCGCCGCCGGGTTCGCCGAGGACCTGCGGCGGTTCCAGGCCGGGCGCGTGGTCTCGGCCCACAGCTACACCGTCGCCGAGCGGCTGCAGCGGTGGATGAAGCGCCAGCGGATCTTGCTGGCCTTCGCCGGCCTCGGCGTGGCCGCCAGCTTCTTCGCCTTCAAGGCCCACGAGGCCAGCCTCGACCTTTGCAGCGGCGGGGCCGCGGAGATCGCCGCCGCCTGGGACGGGCCGCAGCGGCGGGTCGCGGCCGGCAACTTCGTCGCCGCCGGGGCAGCCTTCGCCACCGAGGTGTGGCCACGCGTGGCCAGCTCGCTCGACGCCTACGCCGCCGCCTGGACCGCCCAGCACCACGAGGCGTGCGTCACCCATCGCCGCGGCGAACAGTCGGATCCGCTGTTCGATCGCCGCATGGCCTGCCTGGGCGAGCGCAAGGCCGCCCTCGCCGAGGCCACGGCCCTGCTCGGCGAGCGCGACCCCGCCGTCCCGCTGCACGCGCTCGAGCTGGTCGGCGGTCTGCCGGCGCTGAGCCGCTGCAGCGACGTCGCCGCCCTCGACGCCGCCGTCGCCCCGCCCGCCGACCCCGAGGCCGCGGCTCGCGTCGCCGCCGTGCGTGACGGCCTGGTCAAGCTCGCCGCCATGGGCCGCGTCGCCCGCACCCCGGCCGCGCTCGCGCTGGCCGACCGGCTCGTGCGCGCCGCCGAGGCCACCGGCCACGCGCCGACCCTCGCCGAGGTCCTGCTGCGCCGCGGCGAGCTGCGCCTCCACGACGACGCCGACGACGCCGCCGCGCGCCTGCAGCAGGCCCTGCTCACCGCCGTGCGCGCCGGCGCCGACGAGATCGCCGCCGAGGCCGCCGCCCTGCTGGTGTTCGTGCGCGGGCGCCAGGCCGACGGCACCGCCCGCGGCCTGGCCGAGCTGCCGATGGCCGAGGCCCTGGTCGCTCGCCTGCCGCCCCACGATCGCCTGCGCGGCCTCCTCCTCAACAACGCCGCCGTGCTGGCCCGCTCGACCGGCGAGTTCACGAGAGCCCGCGGGTTGCTCGACGAGGCCCTCAAGGTCCAGCGCGCCGCGCCTGGCCCCGCGCGGGTCGAGGCCGCGTACACGCTGACCAACCTCGCCCTGGCGACCGACGACGCCGCGCCCCGCGAGGCCGCGCTGCGCGAGGCGCTGGCGATCCTCGAGCGCGAGCTCGGCCCGGCCCACGCGCGGACCATCGAGCTGCGCGTGCTCGCCAGCCTCCACACCCGCGATCCCCGGGTCGCGCACGCCCTGCTGCGCCCTGGCTGCGACGCCCTGGCCCGCTTCGCCCCCGGCGCCTCGCCGGACCGCGCCCGCTGCCTGGCCCACCTGGCCCACCACGCCGACGAAGCCGGCGACGACGACGCCGCCACCGCCCTGCGCAGCGAAGCGCTCGGCCTCGTCGACCCGCATTCCACTCTGGTCGAGGACATCGTCCTGCGCGCCCACCTCGACCTCGCCGGCCTCGCCCGCAGCGGCCACGGCGACGCCGTCGAGCGCCTGCGCGGCGTGCTCGTCACCGACCTCGCCGGCGACGCCTGGTGGGTGCGCGAGCGCCGGGCCGAAGTGCTGCTGCTGCTCGGCCTCCACCTGCGCGCCAGCGGCGATCTGGCCGCCGCCCGCACCGCCCTGCAGGGCGCGATCGACGATTTCGTGGCGGTCGCCGCGATCGCCAGCAGCGTCGTCGCCGATCAACAGCTCGCGCGCGCCCGGGTGGCCCACGCAGAGCTCGCCGCCGCCGCCCCGACCGACCCTGCGTGGCGCGCCCTGGCCCTGCTCGACCTCGACGCGGCCGACCATTGGTACGCGGGCGCCGGCGAGGCCTACGCGTGGCGCAGGCACCCGCTGCGGGCCCTCCGGCGGCAATTGACCGAGCCCGGCTGACCGGCCCGATCGTCCGCCGCTCCCGCCTGCCGTTGCCAACTTGCGACTCGGTCCGCGGCCTGGACCGACGGGCCGCATGGGACTCGAGCGTGCGCGCGACCATGGGTGGCGCGATCTCCTGGGGCCCGCATGCGCTCCGTACCGCGCGGCTCGTCCTCCGACTCGCAATCGCGCCGGATTCGTCGACTCGCATTCGTCGCGCATCCACCCACGCCCTCGACTCGCATCGGCGCGTGCATCCTCGGGACTCGCACCCGGCTCGCGTCTGCGAACCCCTGACGCGACTGTGACCCGCACGCCCCGCGTTCTCCTCGACTCGCATTCGCCCCGCGCCTACGAGCGCGTCCCCGACTCGCTCGCGGCTCGCACGCCCGCGCGCTCTCGACTCGCATTCGCCATGCATCGGCGTGCGTGTCCTCGGGACTCGCATGCGACCCACAGCCACGACTCGTCCCCTCGACACGGCCACGCCTCGGACGGCGCGGCTATGCCGCCACGGACTCGCATTCGACTCGCATCCACGACGCGGCCCGCCTCGGACGTCTCGGCTACGTGGCCGCGGACTCGCATCCGACCCGCATCGACGACCTCGCCCGCGGACTTCCATTCGACCCGCATCGACGACCTCGCCCGCGGACTCGCGTCCGACCCGCCTCGACGACCTCGCCCGCGGACTCGCATTCGCTACGCACCCACGACCTCGCCCACGAACTCGCATCCGCTCCGCATCCAGAACGCAACATCGGACGCGCATCGGACCCGAGCGCCGCCGGGCCCGCCGCGGCCGCACGCGTCGCCGACTCGCATATCGCCGCTCCGCCCTCCTCGATCCTCCAGGCTCGTCCGCCGACCCGCGCGCTGCGGGCTCACCGCGACCTGACCTTCCGGCCGACGACGCGGGCCCATTCGCCTGAGACCGCTCTGCGCGAACGGGGCCCGCAGACCGCAAATTCCGGGCTTCTGCCGCACAGATCCGCGCTCGCCGCCGATCTCGGCCACAGGGCCGCCGCCCGGAATAATGATTCGGCGCTATAGTTTGGGCTCGATGACCGCCGCTCGCGTGACGTCCTTCTCCGCCGGTAGCACTCGCTGGGCGCTGTCCGCCGTCGCCGCGGCCGCGCTCGTGGCCGCGACCTCCGCCGACGCCGCCGCCGACGCGCCGAAAATCTCCACCAAGATCACCGCCAAGGGCGAAGTGGTCGCCAGCGTGACCCTCGCCGTCGCGCCGACCGCCGTGCGCGAGGTCCTCGGCAAGGCCGAGCGCTCGCACGGTCTGTCGCCCTTCACGGTGTCGGCCAAGGCCACCCCGGACGGCAACTGCGAGCGCGTCAAGCTCAAGACCCGCGGGCTGCTGTCCCCCTTCGAGCTCGAGACGCGCCGCTGCCCGACCGCCCACGGCTGGAAAGAGACGCTGATCGCCTCGGAGCACTTCGTCGAGTACTGGAACGAATGGGTGGTCGAGGACGCCAGCACCGGCGGCACGACGGTCACCTTCCGGACCCGCACCATGCCCAACGTGGCGGTCCCCGAGGCGATCATCCAGTCGGAGACCAGGCGCGTGCTGGCCAAGCTGATGCACAACCTCTCGGCCGCCGTCGGCGGCGGCTGAGCACCGGGGCGGCCGCGCCGCGGTCGCCCGATGACTGTTGGGACATGCCCTCCTGGGCATGTCCCAATCATCATGTCCCTATCGACATGTCCTTTTGACCATGTCACATGGGGCATCTTCTGGCACCCCATCGACGCCGGCTCAGGTCGGCGGCACGAAGAAGCTGCTGAGCGACTCGCGGATCTTCCACCCGCCCGGCGTCTTCACGTACTTGTCGGCGTAGCCGCCGCAGGTCTCGCTCACCCCGGCCCCGGGCGGGCTCTGCGGCACCGACTTGATGAGGAAGTACCACGACCCGGTCGCCGCATGATCGCCGACCTCGAGGATCGGGCTGACGATATAATGGGTGGTCCACCGGGTCGCCTGCGGCAGAATGTTCTCGCAGGCATTTAATAATTGGGCCCGCCCCTCGTAGCGCCCGAACGGCCCGAGGTCGAGGATCCCGTCGACCGTAAAAAGGTCGGCGAGCGCCGCGGCGCTGGCCGCCCCCGGATGATTGAACACGGCGTCGGCCTTGCGGGCGTACTCCGCCTTCAACGCCTCGATCTCCGTCCGGCTCACCAGTCGCTTCAGCCGCTTCTTCTGCTCGTCATCCGCAAGATCCGTCAATTTGTTCACACTCCTTCGCCACGGTATCACGGGCCCACCGACCGGATCGCCGCACTCGTAAACAGCCGTGAGCGCCCGCGTCCGTGGATCGGCGGCTCGCCGGCAGGTACGCTGCGAGCCCATGGCCTCCGAGGACGAGCTGTTCGGCACCTGGATCGAGGACCCGCCCGAGCCCGATCTGGATGATGACGACGACGATGTCGACGACTCGATGCAGCTCCACGCGCTCGTGCTCGGCCGCGACGCCGCGGGTCGAGGGCTCGCGCGCTACGGGCAGATCTACGCCTCCAATCACGGCACCGACGAGCAATACGGCGAGGGCACGTTCCGCTGCGTCCAGGGCGGGCTCGTCGTCGACCTGCCCGCCCTCGGCGACTGGAGCGACGCCGCGGGCCTCGGCTACGAATCGCGGCGCTCGCAGGTCCGCGCGCGCCGCTTCGAGTTCATGCGCAGCGTCGTCGACGGCGAAGCGATCGTGCTGACGAGCCACCTCGACCCCGGCTTCCCAAGAGTCCCGCCGGCGCGCTTCGTGCGAGTGACCGACCCGAGCGCCGAGCTCGCGCAGCTCGACGCCCTGGCCGAGCGCGCCCGCGTGCGCCAGGGCGGCCTCGCCGACCGCGGCGCCCCATGATCACATGCCTCTTTAGCCATGTCCGAAGCGACATCTATGTAGAGCCCGGCACGTCCACTCCGCGCGGCCTCGACGCGGCGGCAACATGTCCACGAGGACATGTCTCTTCAGCCATGCATTGATTCGGCGGGACCTACACGCAGCGCGGCATACCGCACGATGCAAGCCTGTGGATCGGGTCACGCGGCGGATTGCCCGGCGCGCGAGCTGATGAAGAATGGGATAAAGACCGCGGATATCGGCGCCCGGGGCAGAGCATGCGCCCGGGTGCTCCCTGCCGTCATCGGAGCTGTGCCATGTCGTTATCCAACCACGTATTGCTCACCACCAGCCTCGTCCTCGCCGTCCCATTCGTCCACGAATGCGACCTCGACATACCCGTCGAACAAGAGACAGTCGACGAGCCCGGCGTGTGCGGGGATGGCCTGCTCGCCATCGGCGAGCGCTGTGACGACGGCAACCTCGCGGCCGGCGACGGCTGCGACGGGCTGTGCGGGCTCGAGGCCGTCGAGTTCCCGTACACCGGCGCCGTGCAGAGCTACATCGTCCCGCCCGGGGTCACCCGCCTGCGGCTCGAAGTCTGGGGCGCGGCCGGCGGCACGACGACGTCCGCCGTCTGCGACCCGCCGGACATCGGCGGCCTCGGCGGCCGCGCCGTCGGCGAGCTCGCGGTCGAGCCCGGCCAGACGCTCGCGGTGCGGGTCGGCGGCGCGGGCGGTGCCGGCGACGCCCCTGGCTACAACGGCGGCGGCGGCAGCTGCCCCACGCTCGCGGTCTGCTCGAGCGGCGGCGGCGCGACCGACATCCGCGCCGGCGACGACAGCCTCGAAGCTCGCATCATCGTCGGCGGCGGCGGCGGCGGGGCCGAGTTCTCCTGCGGCGGCCACGGCGGCGGCCACGGCGGCGGCCTCGAGGGCACCCCCGGCCTCGGCGGCGACGAGGTCCTGGCCGACGGCGGCGGCGGCACGCAGGCGAGCGGCGGCGCAGGCGGGGACTCCGACAGCAGCGTCGGCAGCCCCGGCGGCTTCGGCTTCGGCGGCAAGGGCCCCGAAGTGGTGGGCAACACCCACGGCGGCGGCGGCGGCGGCGGCTGGTACGGCGGCGGCGGCGGCGGCGACGACGGCCACGGCGGCGGCGGCTCGTCCTACCTCGGCACCCTCGCCGAAGCCGCCACCGAGCCCGGCGCGCGCGCCGGCGACGGCCTGGCCGTGATCACCCCGCTGTGAGCGGTGCCTTCGGGCATGTCCGTTCGGACATGCCCCTCAGAAAATGTTCCGAAGGACATGGCCGTTCGCGCATGTCCTTCAAGCCATCCAGCGAACGGACACCAGGGGCAGCGCCGCGGGGTCCGGCCCCGCGGGCGCTCCGGCTCGCTAGCCGCCCTCGCTCGCCTTGCGGGCCGCGTCCTCGATCCGGCGCTGCTCCGCGGCGTCGATCACCCCGTCGCGCAGCGCCCGGTCGACCTCGCGGCGGACCGCCTCGCCGGCGCGCACGCGAGCGCGCTGGGCTCGCTTGGCCTCCTCGGTCGCGCGCCGGCTCTCGGCCTGCGCCCGCCGGCCATCGGCCTGCACCCGCCGGGCCTCGGCCTCGACCTGCACCCGCTCGCGGTCGGCGCGACGCTGCTCGCTCAGCACCTCGCGCTGGGCCGCCCGCTGCGCCTCGTCGAAGCCGCGCTGGCGCTCACGGTCGGCGCGCTGCAGCTCGCGGGCCGACGCTCGCAGCGAGCGCTCGACCTCGCGTTCGACCTCCGCGGTGAGGTCGTCGACGTCGAGGTGCTCGAGCGCGTCGGCCAGGCCGGCGAGGTCGAGGTGCTCCACCTTGCGCTCGACCTCGGCCGCGATCTGCTCGGCGCGACCGGTCAGCTCGGCCAGCTGCTCCGGGCTCAGCTCGGGCGCGCGGCGGGCCAGCTCGGCCGCGCGGGCCTTGAGCGCCTCGACCTTGGCCGCGTCGAGCTTGCTCGCCTGCTTGGCGATCGCCGCCGCCGCTCGCTCGAGATCGCGGAGCTGCTTGACGTCGATCACCTTGGCCTGGACCGCCAGCTTGCCGCCCTGGCGCAGCAGCTTCTCGGTCGTGCGCGGGACCACCCGCACGTGCGAGCGCGACGGCCCGTGATCGTCGGAGCAGCTGTCGTCGTGCTCGACCGTCACCGCCAGGCGAACCCCGGGCGGCGTCGGCGGCGTCGGCGGCGTCGGCGGGCGCGGGCTCACCACGATCTTCGGCGGCGTCGGCGGCGTCGGCGGGCGCGAGCCCACCGCGAACTTCGGCGGCGTCGGCGGCATCGCCATCACCAGCGGTGGCGTCGGCATCCCGCGCATCGCCGGCTCCGGCACGAACACGTGCATTGGCGCGCTCGGCCCGCTCTCGTACTGAAGTCGCACCGCCTTGCGCTCATGTCGCTCGGCGCGACGCAGCGCGCGGCGTTGCTTGACCGTCGGCGACGGCTCGCCCATCGCGCCCGGGGGCGGCGGCGCGGCCACGCCGAGCAGCGACCCCGGCGGCACCGGCGGCGCCGGGGCCACGCCGAGCACCGTCGTCGGCGCTGCCCCGCTCGTCGCCGCGAACACCGGCTCCGGCATCAGCTCGGGCGGCTCGTCGGGCGCGGGCGGCTCGGGCACCTCGGCGCGCGCGATCGACAGCGAAAGACCCGGCGCGCCGAGCCCGACCATCGCCAGCAGCGCCGCGCCCAGCAGCCCGCGCCAGCGCCTGGCCCAGCGGCCGCGGTCGCGCGTGCGGGCGTCGAGCAGGCGCTCGACCCGACGGACCAGCAGCGAGCTGCGCGCCGCCATCGGGCTGACGAACTTTTCGAACCTGTCCGATCGGCCAGGCCACTGCGCGACCTCGGTCAGACAGCGAGCCAGGTGCAGCCCCGACCCGGTGTGGCGCACCGCCCAGTCGTCACACAGCTCCTCGGCCGCCTCCTGCATGCCGCGGCGGGCCACCCGGTTCAGCGGCTGGAAGAACAGCGCCGCCTCGAGCACCGACGCCAGCACCTGCCAGGCCGGATCGCGGCGCAGCACGTGGGCCAGCTCGTGGGCCAGCATCGCCTCCTGCTGGCGCGGCGCCAGCCCGTGCGCCCGCGCCGGCACCACGATCTCGCGGCTGGCCAGGGCCATCGGCGAACCTACCCGTTCGGACATGGTCAATCGGACACTGTCCTGAGGGACACGTACGTGCGCCATCAGCCGCGCCAGCCGCTCGCGCAGCGGGCCCTGACGCAGCGGCGTGCGCCCGCGGAGCCCGCGACGCAGCCGCACCGCGGTCGCCCCGAGCCGGCCGAGCGACAGCGTCGCCCCGAGCCCGAACAGACCGGCGAAGATCCACGCGGCCAGCCCGGCCTGCGACTCGCCCCCCGCCGCGACCACGGGCCCCGGCGCGAGCGGCGGGGCCGGCGGCACGAACGACGGCGCCGCGAACACCACCGGCTCGAACTCGCCGATCGTCGCCGACTCGACGAACACGACGTGCTCGACCTGCACGTGCCCCGGCGCGGCCAACATCGCCGTCACCTCCGCGTCGGCGAGCAGCATCCCCGGCGGCTCGCAGCCGACGCACCCGTGCACCTGCGGCATCGCCACTGCGACCTCCAACGGCGGCGGCGCCATCGCGGTGGCCGACATCGGCGGCGGCCCGGGCGGCCCCAGCGAGCCCGCCTCGACGTTGACGCTGCCCAGCAGCGGCTCGACCCCGAGCCCGGTCTGCAGCGTCGCCGTGAACAGCCCGCCGACCAGCGACATCTTCCAAAGCAAGCTGCGGGTCAGCGCGTCGAGCGGGAGGAAGCGGGTGAATGCCCACACCCCGCCGACCAGCACCGAGCTGTGCACGAAGTACGTGCCCAGCCAGCTCACCACCGTGTGCACCGCCGGGTCGGCGAGAGAGGCTGCAGGATCAAGCATCGTCGTCGTCCTCCGCTTCGCCGGATCTCGCACCGAGCAGCTGCTTGAGGCGCGCGACGTCGTCCGGATCGACATCCTTGTCCTCGACCAGATGGCTGACGAGCGCCGACACGTCGCCGCCGAAGAAATAATCGGTGACCCGCGACAGCATCGACCGCCGCACCTCGTCCTCGCTGACGAGCGCGCGATAGATGAACTGCCGCCCCTCGACGCGGTGCGTCACGGTGCCCTTCTTCTCGAGCCGCGACAGCATCGTCGACACCGTGGTCGGCGCGAGCTCGCGATCCTGCTCGAGCAAGGCCGTGTGGACATCGGTCGCGGTCGCCTCGCCGCGGTCCCACAAGATCCGCAGCAGGCCGAGCTGCAGATCGCTGAGTTGGTGTGACTCGCTCATGAACGACAGCCGTAGTACTACACGTGTAGTAAGGGGTCAAGCGAGGTGCAGCGGTCGCAACGCCCTACCCGGATGCCCGCCCAGGAGGCCCCCCGCGGCCCCTGGTGCCCACCTGCCGCCCGCGCGGAGTCGCGCAGAGCACCCCACCTTCCTCGTTCGGACCGCATTGTCCGACCTCGAGTTTCACCCGGCTCGCCTTCCTCTTCATTGCGCGGTCGTCGAAGCACGCACCACACTTCGCGTTCGATCACCGCTCGCACACGGGCATCGACGAGCGCGCACGAGCCCATACCGCGTCCTGCCGCCCCGCCTCGCTTGTGGGCCTCGCGGCCCGCGGATACGCTGGCGATCGTGAACCCTCCCGGCGTTCCATACGACGATGTGGCTCTCGGGCTCAGGGCGTCCACCGGCCACCGCATCGCCGGCGCGCTGATGATCGTCAACGCGGCGCTGGTCCTGTGCGAGACCTACATGATGCCCGCGTCGACCCGCGGTGATCTGCTGACCGGCAGCTTCCCGATCGCCGCCCTCATCGACGTCGCGCTCGGCGTCAGCCTGCTGAGCGGCAGCACTGGCGCAGTCACCCTCAGCATCGTGCGCGTCGGCCTCGGCCTCGTCCTGTTCACCTTGCTCCGCGCGCTCACTGGCGAGTGGCTGGCCGCCGGCATGCAGGTCGGGGTCAGCCTCGCCTTTTTGCTGCTGCTCGTCGGTCACGCCAAGCGCGTGCGCATCGGCCTCGCCGCGCTGCTGTTCGGCCTCTACCTCGCGCTCGAGAGCTTCGGCCTCTACATCCTCGTCACCGGCCAGAACCCGCTCGCCCACGCCGTGATGAGCGCGCGCGGCGAGCTGACCGGCGAGCCGGCCGGCGACGTCGTCGGCGGGCTCGTCGACTACCGCCTGCGCGCCCCCTCGGACCGCTGGTATCTGCGCACCGACGAGGCCGCCCGGCGCGACAACCCGCTCGCCGATCGCTGGCTCGTCCGCCCCGACCTCGACGCCCACATCCTCATCATCGCCGAGCGCGTGCCCGACACCATGGTCCCGCTGGCGCCGTTCGTCGACACCGTCGTCGGCAACATGCGCAGCGCCGCCAGCAACTTCGAGCTGATCGACAGCGCGCCGCTGCCCGGTCACCTCGACACCGGCAAGCTGCTGCACATGCGCGCGAGCGTCGACGGCCAGGACGTCGAGTACCTCGCCGGCCTCGTCACCGCCTACGGCTCGGCCTTCCAGCTGATCGGCTTCACCGGCGCGCGCAACTTCGCCGCCGTCGAGCCCGAGCTGCGCGCCGCGATCGAGTCGTTCGTCCTGCCCGCCAGCGCTGCCCTGCCGCAGGGGGCCGGGCGCGTGGTCGGCAGCGCCGCGCCGTACGCCGTCACCGCCCCCGACGCGCGCTGGATCACCGCCTCGCCCGAGATGCTGGCCCAGCAGAACCCCGACAGCGACCGCTGGCTGGTGCGGCCCGACGTCGACGCCCACGTCACCGTCATGCTCGAGCCGCTCGGCGAGGAGACCGCCGTCGACGCGCTGATGCAGCAGCTGCCCGAGCGCCTGCGCAGCACCTGGCCGACGGCCACCCTGCAGCCCGCCGAGCCGCTCGCCGGCGACCACGCCCAGGGCCAGGTCCTGCACGCCAGCGTCGCCGGGGCCGCCGGCGCGTTCGAGATCGACTACGCGATCTACGTCGTCGGCCTGCGCGCTTTCCACCTCCTCGCCACCGCCCCCGCCCCCGCCTACCCCGGCGTGCAGGGCCAGCTGCGCCAGGTCCTGCGCTCCTTCGAGCCGCCCGGCGATTGACCCGCGCATGTCCGCTCGAACATGCCCTCGAGGACATGCTCGATCGAGCATGTCCTCCAAGACATGCCCTTTAAACCATGCGCGATCGGGACCCGCGGACGTCTGCGGCCGCGGGCGTGAGGCTTGAATTCGTGTGCGCTTTCGAGTACCCCGGAGGCATGCAGGTCCGCCCGCGTCCGTGGCTCGCGCTCGTCGTCTTCAGCACCGCTTGCGCCTCGGGGGGCGAGCCCCAGTCGACCGACTCCGCCAGCTCCCCGTTCCTCACCGACGGGTTCGAGGACAGCGACAGCACCAGCGGCGGCTTCGACTCCGACACGACGACCACCACCGGCCTGCCCGACCCGACTTCGACCACCACCAGCACCACCGACCCGGGCGAGTTCACCACCACCACCGGCCCCGAGCCGACCGGCCCCGGGCTGACGACCAGCGGCCCCGACACCACCGACGGCACCACCGGCGAGCCGCTCGACCCGTGCCCGCAGATCCGCATCGAAACGCCGGGCGACGTGCTCAACGTCCGCCCGACCCCTTCGACAGCGATGGCCGCGATCGCCACCGTGGCCGACGGCTCGGTCCACGACGTGGTGGCGATCGTGGCCGGCGAGAGCATCGACGGCGTCGACACCTGGTACCAGATCGCCGGCGATTGGCCGGCCGGCTACGTGTTCGCCAACTTCGTCCAGTGCATCCCCGAGCAGGAGCCGCCCGACGAAAACGGGTTCTTCCTGCCGCTGCAGTGCGGCACCACCACCACCGTCACGCAGGGAAACAACGGCGACTTCAGCCACAGCGGCAATTCGGCCTACGCGTTCGACTTCTCGCTGTCGACCGGAACCCCGCTGGTGGCGATCGCCAAGGGCACGGTGTCCAAGCTGTTCGGCGACACCAAGCCCGGCGACCCCTGTTACAACGGCGGCGGCGAGGAGTGCAAGTCGGCCGCCAATTACGTGATCCTCCAGCACGAAGACGGCACCGGCTCGGTGTACGCACATTTGAGCGCCGTGCAGGTCAGCGTCGGTCAGGTCGTCGAGCGCGGCGGCGTGGTCGGACTGACCGGCTCGACCGGCTGGTCGACCGGCCCGCACGCGCACGTCGCCCGCCAGGAGGCCTGCGACTTCGGCTTCTGCCAGTCGATCCCGGTCTCGTTCGAGGACGTGCCCGACGACGGCGTGCCGGTGACCGGCGAGATGGTCACCTCGCAGAACTGCCCGTGACCGCCTCCTGGACCCGCTCGCGCCGTTTCAATCGCCGGACCGCGCCAAGCTGCGCGCGGTGACGCGGGCCTGGCCGCTGGCCACGCCGCGCGGCACGGTTCGGTGTCGCATGAATGTGATGCCTACACAGGGCGGGTCGCCACGGCTCGCGCTGTGGGACGCGGCACAGGCCGGCGGTGCACCGATATCAATACCTACACCGGGTATGTCGTTCGGGCCGGGCCGCGCATATCGTGGGACGCGGCACAGGTCGGTGGCGCAGGGACGCCAGCGCCGGCGGCTCGATCGCCTGGCGCAGGTCGGCGCTGGGCCCACGCATTCGCGCCGATCCATCGGCCTCGGCGCTCGCCCGTGACGCCTCCCGGCGTTCTACCGGGGCTCTCGCCGGCTCTCGGCGCGGATCGCCTGGCCCGCCGCTCGTGCGGTGTGGCGAGCCGCGGTGACCGGATTAACTTCGGGACATGACCGATCGCGGCTCGAGACCTCGGCGTCGGCTCGTCGCCGGGCGCGTCCTGCGATTCGTCGTGTTCGCCCTCGTCGGCGCGGGCGCCCGGTCGGCCGCCGCTTCCGATGGGTTCTGTGACGCCTGGCTCGCGCACGTGAGCGACCACGCCGCCGCGCGCGGCTACCTGCTCACCCCCACCGAGGGCGGCCTCACCGGCCTCGACGGCCAGCAGAACGCGCTCCAGGCCGGTTGTGCGGCCGAGCGTGCGGTCATGACATTCACCGGGCCCGACGCCACGGTCGACGTCACGTGGACCGCCACCGGCCTCGTCGTGCGCGGCGAATTCCTCGGCCTCGGTCGCGTCGAGCAGCGCTGGAGCGGCGTCGAGTCCGAGCAGCGCCTGCGTCACACCGCCGAGCACGACGCTGCCGCTGCCTGCGTCGAGTTCGATCCGTCCACCGGCGGCTGGAGCGTCGAAGGCGACCCCGACCTCCTCAACGCCGACTTCGCGCCGGTCCTGGCGGGCTCGGCTCCGTGGCGCGACGCCTACTTCGTGATCCACGCCGTCACTGGCGTGTGGGACAGCGGCCTGCAGCGCGACGAGGAGGCTCTGGAGGTCGCGTCGAGCCTGGCCCTGCCGCCGAACGTCTGCCACGACGTCGACAAGGGCGGCGTGAAGAAGGACTGCGGCGCGACTCTCGGCATCTGCGCGGTCGCCTATTTCTGGAAACCGCTCACCGGCGCCTGCGTCGCCGCCGGGGCCAAGTGCCTGGCGGCCTTCAAGTGCTGGAAGAGCGACTGCTCGGGAGACGGGAAGTCATGACCGACCTGCCTGCTCCGCGATCCTTGCTCGACCGCCCGCAGCGGCTCGGCGTCGTGCCCACCTGGTGGTTCTGGAACGACGCCGGCCGGCAATGGCTGCTGCTCCCGCTCGTGCTCACCACGGCCGTGCCGCTGGCGCTCACCGTGCAACTGGTGGGACTGCGGCACCCGGCGCTGGCGTGGCCGCTGCTGCTGCTGGTCGCGCTCTATCCGCTGCTGTTGATGGGCCTCGTCGAGCGCCACGTCCGCCGGCGAATGCTCGCACCCGGGCCCTCGCCCGCGGTGACCCGGGCCCCACCGCCGGCGCTGGCGCGCACCGTCCCGCTGGGGGTCGCTGCGCTGTGCGCCCTGCTGCTCGCGCTGGCCAGCTCGGAGAGCCACACCGCGCTGCTGGTCGCCGCCGTGGTCGCCGGCTCGCTCGCGGTCGCCCTGGTCCCGCACACCTGGCGGGCGCTCGCCAGCACCGGCCACGGACGCCCGTCGCTGCCGGCGAATCGCCAGCCCTGTTCGCCGACGATCGCAGCGCATCAATGCCGCGATCCGCTCGCAAGCAAACCATCACGACCTCACGCATGACGCCACGAACGAACACGAGCCCACGGACTCACCCACCGGCGCGTGAATCATCGCCTCAATGGGCGTGATCGGTGCTCGAGTAGCGCGGATTGATCGCCAGCATCAATTCCGTCTGCTGCTCGGCCGCCGCGGCCTGGCCGAGCGCGGTGTGGGCCTTCGCCGCGACGTCGTGCAGCCGCGCCGTGCGGTACGGCGATCCGAGGGCCTGCTCGACGAGCGCCAGCGCCTCCGCGGCCTGCCCCGCGCCCAGATAGGCCTGTGCCAGCGCCACCTTCGCGTCGCCGCCCGGGCGGACCGCGTGGTTGGCGATGGCCAGCTCCAGCGCCCGCTCCTGCGGCCCGAACTGTTGATAGTGCTGCAGCGCGTGGCCCATCGCCGCCTCGGGGAAGCGCGCCAGCTGCTGCTCCCATCGCGCGGCCGAGCGCGCGATCCACTCGTCGGCCCGCTCGGCCGCGCCCGTGTGCCGGTAGAGGCCCGCGAGCGCGTCCATGTGTTGCGGCAGATCGGCCGTGCGGACCAGGTCCTCGAAGATCGCGATCGCCTCGGCGTGCTGATCGCGGCGGTGGTGGATCTCCGCGATGTGTTCGCGCACCAGCCACCAGCCCGCGAGCTCCGCGTCGGCCGCGTGCAGGTGCTTCAGCGCCGACTGCAGCTCGCCGCGCTCCATCGCCACGATCCCGTGCTGCAGCTCGATCCACGCCCGCCGCCGCGCGTCTTTGGGGCCGGTCGCCTGCAGCGCCTGCTCGAGCAAGATCTCCGCCTCGCCCGGCTTGCCCGTCTTCGCGTGCAGGAGCGCGAGCTCGGCGGTCGCGACCATCGGCTCGGCCGCGGCGATCGCCGTCAGCTCGGCCATCGCGGTCTCGTACTGACCGCGCTGCGCGGCGATCTCCGCCCGCAACACGCGCGCGAGCGTCTGATCGTCGCGGCGCGGCACGGCGCGGCGATCGACGATGTCGAGGTACTTCTCGGCCTCGCCCAGGCGGTGGATCGCAAAGTTGAAGCGGGCTGCCACCAGGACTGGGCCGCTGCCTGGCGGCGCGATCGCAAACGCCTCGTCGAGCACCGCCTGCACGCGCGCGAAGTCGTCGAGCTGATTCGTCAGACCCGCGCGCTCGAGCAGCGCCGAGCCGAGGTGCATGCGCGTCAGCCAGTCGCCCGGGCGCTTGTCGGCGCGCGCACGCAGCCCCTGGATGGTCTGGTCGAGCTCGGCGAGCAGCGACGCATAGTCGGCGCCTGCTGCCGCCGGCGCGACCGGTTTTGCCGCGACGACCGGAGGCGGCGTCGGCTGGCCGCGGAACACGACCTGCGAGACGAACGCCGACAGGCCGAACGCGACGACGGCCGCGACGAGAGTGGTCTTTCGGTCCATGACGGTCGGCGCGAGGGCCTTGAAAAGATACAGCTCCCCGGAGCTCGTCACTCCGGGGAGCTGCGCGCGAATTCGTCGATCAGGGCGCGTGCGGCGGCGCCAGGAACGGGAACTCGGTCAGGAACGGCACGTCGTTCGCGGGCGGGTTCAGCGGAAGGTCCGCGAAGAACGTCAGCGGCTGACCCGGGCCGAGCTTGAGCAGCACGGCGGCGAGGGTGATGTCGACCACCGGGTCGGTCAGCTTGCGGCCGTTCGGGTACGAGGTCGGCATGCTCGGATCGTACTTGATCGTGTCGGGCACGATGACGGGCCCGGCCTGATCCACGGTCTCGTCGAGGGTCGCGGGGACGAGCCCCAGGCCGATGATGTCGTCGTCGAACGCGTCGTGGAAGAACGTGATGCTCTCGACGATCTCCGGCAGCCACATGCCCGCGGCGTCGTCGGCCGGGTTGCTGGCGTTGTAGTCGTCGCGGATCGAGATGTCCGAGCCCATGTTGAAGCCCAGGCCCTGCGCCGCGGCGATGCCCGCCGTCCCGGCCTCGACTGCGCCGTGGCGATCGATCTGCACGTACGCGTCGAACGGGTCGGTCGGGAACACGAAGCCGTCGTCACCGCCGGTGTCGGTGGTGCTGCTGGTCGTGGGCGTGACCGTCGTCGCGTCCGTCGTGGTCGGCGTGACCGTCGTCGCCGTCGTCCCGTCGGTCGTCGTCGTCCCGTCGGTCGTCGCCGTCCCGTCGGTCGTCGCCGTCCCGTCGGTCGTCCCGGGCTCCGTGGTCGCCGCGGTCGAGTCCGTGTCGGTGGTGCGGCCGCCGTTGTCGCCGCACGCGACGAACGAGGCGAGCAGCGCCGCGCCGAGGATGCTGTGAATGGATGCGTACTTCGTCATGGCGACCTCCTACCCCTTCCTCGCGGAGGTGGCCCACACCTGGATGGGGTTGCCGCCGGTCAGCACGTCCGTGTCGATCTCGATCGCCGCGGCGGTGACGTTGAGGCCGGCCAGGAAATCGCGGTTGCTCATGAACGACACCGTCTGGGTGTCGAGCCCTTCCAGGTAACCCTGGGCGTCGAAGAAGAACGGATCGTCGGCGTGGCCCGCCCACACGCGGGCGAACGTGCCGGCGTCGAAGACCGTCTCCACCGGGCCCGCCACCGCCGGATCGGCGCCGGGGATGCCCGACCACTGGATGCCGATCTCGTCCTTGGCGTTGGTCCCGAAGCGCCAGTAGAGCTTCAGGTCGGACTCGTTGTCGCCATCGTTGTCGACGTGGATGGTGTAGAGGGCGTTGCCGTCATACACCCCCGACTTCGTCGGCTTGTCCAGGCTGTCGTTGAAGCCCGCCCAACAGACGATGATCGTGGTCTTGTTCGGTCCGCTCTCGAACACGTAGACATCGGTGATGTCCTGCGCGCCGTCGGCCTTGACGAGCGGTGCCTCGTCATGGTCCGACGCGCGGACGTCCGAGGTCCACCAGCTCCCCCCGCAGATCGCAGCCACGGCGACCACCGCCAACCCAGTTTTCGCTCTCAAGTTCTTGTACATCGCGCCTCCTCGTCCGGCCGGGCAACGAGCGCCGCGACCAGTCGTCGTGTCAATCCCATCCTACTCCACCGTGAGGCCGATGGATCTACGGCCGAGCGAGCACAGGCGGAATTCTTGGGGCGGCGATGAAGTCGCGCCTATTGTCGCCAATCGTCCCCACAATCGTCTGCGTTCGCGTGCCCGCGACTTCCGCACGGCCGATAAGGGGCGATTGGTCGGTACGAACCAGGCGAGCCGACGGATCGGGCAGACGCAGCGATTTTTTCTCGCGCCGCGCACCGGCCGAATACGAGCACTCACTCGCACACCTGTGAATCCTCGGTCGCGCCACCGCGCGGCCCGGCGGCCGGCGTGAAGCCTGTAACATCGGCCGCGCAGTTACGATATCCTCCCCGACCGAACCCTGCGAAGGATGCTTCTGATGCGTAAAGCAGCTTGGATTTTCACCGCTCCGCTGTTGATTCTCGGCCTCGCCGCCTGCGGCGACAGCGGGAACTCGACCACCGAGTCGACCACCGACAACGCGACGCAAGCCACCACCACCGGCACCGACACCGACGAGACGACGACGACGGGCACGGCGACCGAGACGACGGCCGCCACTGACACGACGACGACCTCGCCGACGACCACGACCTCGCCGACGACCACGTCGACGACCGACGACTCGACCACCACGTCCGACACGACGACCACCGGCGACGAGGTCACCTGCGAGGCCTATTGCGGGATCTACCTCGATGCCTGCACCGACTTCGCCGAGTACGACAACATGCAGGCGTGCCTCGACCAGTGCGGCCAGTGGCCGGTCGGCAGCTCCGCCGACACCGCCGGTGACACGCTCGGCTGCCGCCTCTACCACGTGACCGTCGCCAGCACGGTCGACGCCAACGAGCACTGCCCGCACGCCAGCCCCAACGGCTCCGGCGTGTGTGTCGACGCCGCGGCCCCGGCCTGCGCCGATTACTGCACCACGTACTTCGCCAACTGCGAGAACGACCTCAACCTCTACAACGACGAGGCCGACTGCCTCGACCAGTGCGGCCACTGGTACCCCGGCACCGAGGCCGACGTCGACGGCGACTCCGTCGGCTGCCGCCTCTACCACGCCGGCGTCGCGCAGACCGACGACGTGACCCACTGCCCGCACGCGGGCCCGGGCGGCGCCGGTGTGTGCGTGATCCAGTGATCGGCGGCCGCGCGGGCCACCCGCGCGGCGCTGACGAATGACCACAGAGCGCGACGGCCTGGCCGTCGCGCTCTTTCGTCATTGTGAAGACTTCAGACCCCGATGCTTCGCCGGCCAATCACGGCACGGCGCGCCGCGCCCTGGCTCAGCCCTCGCGCGGGATGAAGGCCGTGTCGGCCATGTCGCCCTCTTCGAAGCCGAAGAAGATCCGCATCTGCTTCTCGAGGAAGTCGCGGCCCTCCTTCGACTGCAGGTCGAGGCGGTACGTGTTGATGAACTTGGGCGACTCGCGGATCCACATCTGCCACGCCTGGAGGCTGATGCTGTCGTAGAGCAGCTGGCCGAACTCGTTGGGGAACGGCTTGAAAGGCAGGGCCGGCAGGTCCTGCTTGAGCTTCTTGCAGTGGACGGTGCGGGGCGTGTTCATGGCGTCTCCGTCAGTGCCTTGCGGACGGTGTCGACCGCATCGGCGATCTTGATGCGCTCCTGGCGGCGGTCGTCGCGGTAGCGGATCGTGACCGTGTCGTCTTGCAGCGTCTGGGTGTCGACGGTCAGGCAGTAGGGCGTGCCGACCTCGTCGTGGCGGGCGTAGCGGCGGCCGATCGCGTGCTGCTCGTCGTACTTGGCGTTGACGCCGGCGGTGAAGAACGCGTCGACGACCTTGCGCGCGACCTCGGGCATGCCGTCCTTCTTGACCAGCGGCAGCACCCCGACCTTGATCGGCGACAGGCGCGGGTGCAGGCGCAGCACCGTGCGCGCGCCCTTGCCCTCGGCGTCGGCGGGCTCCTCGTCGTAGGCGTCGCACAGCGCGGCCAGGACCCCGCGCGTGGCCCCTGCGGCCGGCTCGACCACGTGCGGCACGTAGTGGCGGCCGGGCTTGCCGGTCGCGGGGTCGACGGCCTCGGGGTCGAAGTAGGTCAGCTTCTTGCCCGAGCCGGCGGAGTGGGCCTTGAGGTCGAAGTCGGTGCGGCTGGCGATGCCCTCGAGCTCGTCCCAGCCCCACGGGAACTTGTACTCGACGTCGTAGCAACCATCCGAGTAGTGGGCGAGCTCGTCGTCGTCGTGCTTGCGGAAGCGGAGGCTGTCCTCCTTGATGCCGATCGACTTCCACCACTTCATGCGCTCGCCCATCCAGTACTCGAGGTACTTCGGGCCCTCGCCCGGCGGCACGAAGAACTCGCACTCCATCTGCTCGAACTCGCAGGAGCGGAAGATGAAGTGCTCGGCGGTGACCTCGTTGCGGAAGCTCTTGCCCATCTGGGCGATGCCGAACGGGACCTTGAGCGACAGGCTCTGCTGCACGTTCATGAACTGCACGAACATCGCCTGGGCCGTCTCGGGCCGCAGGTACACCGACGACGCCGCCAGCGCGCCCTCGACTCTGGCCCGCAGCGCCTTGTCGTCGGCGCCCTCGGCCATGGCCTTGCGGACGATGTCGACCACGTCGCCGATCGGGTCGACCGGGCCGAGGCTGGTGCGGAACATCAGGTTGAAGCGGCGCTCGTCGCTCATGAACGGCGAGCCGCAGTTGGGGCACACGTAGCCGGCCGCGCCCGCCTTGGCGCCCGTCAGCGTGGCGCCCTCGCGGTGCAGCTTGACGCCGGCCTCGGTCAGCTTGTCCTGGGCCGCCTTGGCCCGGCTCTTGTCGAGGGTGATCGGCGCGTCCTCGCCCTCGGCCTTGCGCGGGGCCTTGTCGGCCCGGAAGCGCTCGCCGCAGACCTTGCAGTCGACCAGCGGGTCCGAGAAGTTGGCGAGGTGGCCGCTCGACTGCCACACCTCCGGCCGCATGATGATCGACGCGTCGATGCCGACCACGTCCTCGCGGCTGTGGACCATGAAGCGCCACCACTCGCTCATCAGGTTGCGCTTCAGCTCCGCGCCCATCGGACCGTAGTCGTAGGCGGAGCGCAGGCCGCCGTAGATCTCGGAGCTCTGGAACACGAAGCCCCGTCGCTTGCAGAGCGACACGATCTTGTCCATCAGGTCCGGCTTTTGGCTGTCTTCCATGGCGGCCGCGAGGTGTAGCACAGGGCTCCGGCCAGGCGCTACGGCCCGCCCGGGACCTCGCCGGGGCTGTCCGCGGCGGCGGCGGCCTGGCGGGCGACCAGCCTTGCGTAGACGCCGCCCCGCGCCAGCAGCTCGGCGTGGCGCCCGGTCTCGGCGATCCGGCCGTGGTCGAGGACGACGATCCGGTCGGCGTCGCGGATCGTGCTGAGGCGGTGGGCGATGACGAGGGTGGTGCGCCCGCGCTGCAGCACCTCGAGCGCGCCCTGGACCAGGTGCTCGCTCTCGGCGTCGAGCGCCGAGGTGGCCTCGTCGAGGATCAGCACCTTGGGGTCGCGCAGCAGCGCGCGCGCGATCGAGACCCGCTGCCGCTGCCCGCCCGACAACTTGACCCCGCGCTCGCCGACCAGCGTGTCGTAGCCGAGAGGGAACTCGCGGATGAACCGGTCGGCGTTGGCCGCCCGCGCCGCGGCCTCGATCTCCGCGTCGCTGGCCTCGAGCCGGCCGTAGCGGATGTTGTCGCGGATCGTGCCGCTGAACAGCACCGGGTCCTGCGAGACCATCGCCATCGCCCCGCGCAGGTCGGCCAGCCGCAGCGCCCGCAGGTCGTGGCCGTCGAGCAGGATCGCCCCGGTCGACGGGTCCCAGAAGCGCAGCACCAGCCGCCCCAGCGTCGTCTTGCCCGAGCCCGACGAGCCGACCAGGGCGCAGACTTCACCTGGCCGAATGTGCAGGTCGATGTCGCGGACGACGGCGACGTCGCGGTCGCCGTAGGTGAAGGAGACGCCGACGAAGCGGATCTCGCCGGCCAGCGCGGGCTCGGCGACCGGGGCCGGCGGATCGGCGATCTCGGGCGTGGTGTCGAGGATCTCGAAGATCCGGGCGGTCGCGCCGAAGGTCGACTGCAACCCGCCGAGCAGCTCGGCGAGCGCCCCGACCGAGCCGGCCACCATCAGCGTGTAGAAGATGAAGCTGGTCAGCTCGGCGGCCGTGATCTCGCCCTCGATGACCATCGAGCCGCCGAGCCAGAACAGCCCGGCGATCGCGGCGAAGGCGAAGAAGCTGATCACCGCCGAGAACCAGCTGCGAGCGATCGCCCGCTTGATGAAAAGGCCGAAGGTCGTCTCGATCGCGCCGCCGTAGCGCCGGACCTCGAAGTCCTCGCGCGTGAACGCCTGGACCGTCTCGATCGCCGCGAGCCCCTCCTGCAGCGCCCCGCTGGCGGTCGCCAGCTCGTCCTGGGCCTTGCGGCTGAGCTCGCGGATGATGCGGCTCCAATAGTTGGCCGCGATCATCAACGCCGGCACCACCGCCAGCATCGCCGCGGTCAGCTTCCAGTTCATCCAGAACAGCACCGCGATCCCGCCGACCAGGGTCAGCACGTTGCGCAGGAAGATGCTGAGGTCCTGGCCGACGGTGCTCTGCAGGCGCGTGACGTCGTCGGAGAGGCGCGACAACAGCTCGCCGCTGCGCGTGCGGTGGAAGTAGCTCTGCGGCATGATCGCCAGGTGGCGATACAGCCCGACCCGCAGGTCCGCGACGACCCGCTCGCCGAGCCAGGTCATCCAGTAATGGCGGAAGAACACGAACACCGCCTGCGCCAGGAACACCGCCAGCAGCAGCACGGTGTTGTCGCCGAGCTCGGCGTACGCGGCCTCGCTGTCGGCCGCGGCCGCGTTGGTGAACGCCGCCTCGGCCAGCGCCCCGAAGTAGTACGGGTACACGAGCCCGAGGCCCGACGCGATCACGAGGCACACCAGCGCGGCGATCAGCCGGCCGGTGTACGGGCGCGTGTACGAGAACACCCGTCGCAGGCGCTCGACGGGCTTGATCTGTCGTTCGGGTGCGAGCTCGCCCGCGGCCGCGGACGGCTGGAGCTCGGGCGCGGGGCGCGTCGGCTGGGCCATGGGCGGCCGGAGCCTAACACGTCACGGCCACGCGCCTGACGGGACTCGTGCCCGCGCGGGGCCGCCCGTCACTGGCGCAGGCGCAGCTTGCCGGTGAGGCCGCTCAGCGTGATCTGCAGGCCGCCCATGGTCTCCTGCTGGAAGACGGTGTGGCCGTCGTCGTCGAAGTCGACGGTGACCTGCCCCGTCGCGTTGTCGACGGTCACCGTGCCCGCCGGGAACGAGCCCGGCACGTCCATGAGCGGCGACTCGCCCGGCATCGCGATCCCCTCGTTCGACGACTCCTGCACGTCCAGGATCGCGTTGACGACGATGTTGTGGATCGCGGACATCAGGCCCGTGATCGTGCCGCTGTCGTGGTCGGGGACGGTGAACGGGAAGGTGACCGCGAACGGCTCCGGACCGGTGATCACCAGGCTCTTGATGACCAGCTTGACGTTGACGATGAGCGGGATGTCGCACTCGAGCTGCGGCGTGTCGGCCATGTTGACCGACGCGGCGAAGACCCGGCCGGTGCCCACGTCGTCGAGCGTGACCTCGATCTGCCCACCGGTGGCCACCAGCGTGACCGGGAACTGGCACATGGCGATGAACTGCGACGCGGTCGCCTGGCTCTGCAGCGCGTTGAACTCGGGCGGCGCGCCGTCGGCGATGGTGAACTTCAGCGGCTCGTCACACACGTTGCCGACGCTGTTGCCGTCGAAATCGAGCTGGTTCGGGTTGGCGTCGCAGCGGCAGTTGTCGTCCTTGTTGGCGATCGCATCGCCGTCCTCGTCGGCGTCGTCGGCCGGGGCCGCGCAGTCGCCCGGCATCACCCCCGTGGTCGTGCTCGTCGTCGGGTCGGTCGTCGTCGGATCGGTCGACGTCGTCGTCGTCGTCTCGTCGATGGTGGTCGTCGTGGTCGGGTCGTCCGTCGTCGTCGTCGTCGTCGTCGGATCGGTCGACGTCGGCGTCTCCGTCGTGCTCGTCGAAGTTTCGGTCGCCGAGGTGTTGCCGTCGTCGCCGCAGGCGGCCCCGACGAGGATCAACGAGGAAAGCAAGGAGGTATGCAGACGGGAGAGCATTCCTGCCTTTTATCACAAGCCCGCCGCGCGCGAAATTTCTCCAGGCCCGCCCCGGCCCCGCCAAAAGCTGCACCAGCCGGCCCTGGCGAGGTCTCCCGCGGGCTCTCGGCGGGGGGCCGGCGGGCTCCACGAGCAAACTGCCGCGCCGCGTCGGGCATCGGCGCACGATCGGCGGGGGTTCCTCGGGTGCGTCCGCCGGTCGACCTTCGCGGGCTCGGGCCGACCACTTGCCCCTCCACCGTCGCCGCGGCCGTCAAGGGTTGCGCCGATCTCCCTGAGCGCGGCCCGCCGACATCGGCGTGGCGACCACGCCGCCGCGCCGATCGATGGCCCCTCGTAGCGCGGTTCGACGAGCCCGGCGCGCGCACCTGCGTGGCGGGTGACGCGGTGGAGGTTTCATTCGCCGCGTGCGGCCGCATACTTTCATGGCATCGCGCGCAGGCCGGGCCGAAGCGCTCGCGGCGCGGGTAACGGTCCTGGTGAAGATCGAAGCTTTGTGGTTCTCGGGCCCACTGGCCATGGCCGATGCGGTCGCCAGCAACTCGAGTAGCCACTTCTCCTGCCGCTCTTCACAACACATGTAATTTCGAAACGTTGACGGTCGCGAAACCTGGCACATGCTTCGCTAGTCGAAGAGACAAGGAGCCCTAACATGGACGCACTCGCTTTTATCGCCCTCTTCGGCCTCATCCTCCCCGCGGTCGCGGCCGCGACCAGCGAGGTCCGCGACCGGATCGAGAGCAACCGGCTCCACCGCGAGGTGCTGCGCACCTTCGCGGTCGCGAAGACCGATTGAGACCGAAGCTTTTTTTCACCCCGCACGCGTGACGTTCGTCCCCCCCTGAGCGTCCCGTGCACAACCCGACGCCCGCGCGCCTCACGGCTCGCGGGCGTCGCCCTTTAATCCGTCCCGATGTGTCATCGTGCCACCCGCCGCGCATCGTGACACGCCTCGCGCTCGGCCCGGGCGATGATTGTCAGGTCGCCGCAATCCTGTGCACCGATTCGGAATCCCCTCGCACGACGCGCGAGGGTTCGCCGCGGTGGCTCAACCTTGCGTATCGAGGCCCAGCGTCGGGGGACCGCCGGGCGGCGACTCTGCAGCATCGGCAGCACCCAGCGCCTCGCGCACCCAGCGTCCCACGTCACCGGGGCTCACGGGAGGGAGCGCGCGACGGGCCTCGTGCAGATGCAGGGACAGCGCCGTGAGATCGGCGAACCGCTCTCCGGGTGACTTCGCCATGCTGCGTCGGAGCAGCGCGGGCAGCGGGCTCGGCAGCGCCGCGAGCTCGGGGTCGTCGGGCAGCGGCATGGAGCGGATGTTCTCCGTCGTCGCCAGCGGCCCCGTGCCGTCGAACGGTCGCCGACCCAGCAGCAGCTCGTGGAGCGTCACCCCGAGCGCGAACTGATCCGACGCGGCGGTGACGGCCTCGCCCGCGACCTGCTCGGGCGACATGTACGCGAACTTGCCCTTGACCATCCGGCCCCAGGTCACGTTGCGCAGCGCCGTCGCCTTGGCGATGCCGAAGTCTGCCAGCTTGATGTCACCTGTCCGAGAGACCAGGATGTTGCCGGGGCTCACGTCGCGGTGCACGAGCCCCAGCGGTCGGCCGAGCTCGTCCGTCAGCGCGTGCACGTGCACCAGCGCGTGCGCCACCTGCTCCGCCAGCCACAGCGCCAGCGCCAGCGGCAGCGCCCGGCGGGCCAGCAGCGCCGCCAGATCGGCCCCGTCGACGTAGTCCATGACCACGAAGTAGGCCCCGAAGTGCAGCCCGAGATCGTGCACGTGCACCAGCCCCGGGTGACTGAAGCGCGCGCCGATCTTCGCCTCCGCGATCAGCAGCCGCTCGATCTCCGGGCGGCCGCGGTGCTCCGGCCGCAGCAGCTTGAGCGCCACCGGCTTCTCGAACCCGCTCGCCCCGTAGCGCAGCCCCAGCAGCACCTCCGCCATCCCGCCGCGGCCGAGCCGGCGCACGACGCGATACGGCCCGAGGGTCGCGGGGAGCGGCTCGCTCACGAGGAACCAGCCTACGCGATGTCGCCCGGCCTGTCTCGTCCGCGTTTTTGCGCCGGAGGCCGCTATGCTGCCCGCGTGAGCTCGACCGTCGCCACCGTCGCCCTCGGCCACCCCGACTTCCCGGCCGCCGACGCTCGCCGCGCGCGCTGTCAGGTCGTCGTCGTCGAGGGCCCCGACATGGGCCGCGGCGCCGCGATCGCCGGCGCCCCGATCGTCGTCGGCACCGACCCGGCCTGCGACCTCGTGCTCCGCGACCCGCGGGTGTCGCGGAGGCACCTGCGCCTCGAGACAGGTCCCGAAGGACAGTTCACGATCGCCGACCTCGGCAGCAAGAACGGCACGCTCTATCAGGGCGCGGTGGTCGGCCAGCTCGCGGTGCCGGCGGGCGCGGTGCTGCGGGTCGGCCACACCACCTTGCGGATCCAGCCCGAGCCCGCGGCTCTGGCGATCGAGCCCAGCCGCAGCCGTCGCTTCGGCGATCTGGTCGGCGAGAGCCTCGTGATGCGCGAGGTGTTCGCGGTGCTCGAGCTGGCCGCCGCCAGCGACGTCGCCATCTTGCTCGAGGGCGAGACCGGCACCGGCAAGGAGGTCGCCGCGCGGGCGATCCACGGCGCCAGCGGCCGCGCCCGCGACCCCTTCGTCGCCCTCGACTGCGGCGCCCTGCCCGAGTCGCTGATCGAGAGCGAGCTGTTCGGCCACGTCAAGGGCGCCTTCACCGGGGCGATGCAGGCCCGCCGCGGCGCCTTCGCTCGCGCCCACGGCGGCACGCTGTTCCTCGACGAGCTCGACAGCTTGCCGCTGGCCCTGCAGTCGCGCCTGTTGCGGGCGCTCGAGGCTCGCACTGTCCGCCCCGTCGGCGGCGACGACGAGGTCGCGGTCGATGTCCGGGTCGTCGCCGCCAGTCAGCGCGAGCTGGCCGCCGCGGTGGCCGCGGGCGCGTTTCGCCCCGACCTCTATTATCGCCTGAGCGTGCTCCGCGTGGCCCTCCCGCCGCTGCGCGCCCGTCGCGAGGACCTCACCGTCACCGCCCGCGCCTTGCTGGCCGCGCGCGGCTTCGAGGCCGGCGACATCGAAGGCCCCGGCCTCGCGCGCCTGGCCGCCCACGACTGGCCCGGCAACGTCCGCGAGCTGCGCAACACTCTCGATCGCGCCCTCGCCCTCTCGCCCGCCGCCCGCCGCTTCGGCGAGCTGCGCCTGGATGTCCCCGGGGACAGCTCGGCCCAGGACGAGCTCAGCGTGCGCGCCGACCTCCCCTACGCCGAGGCCAAGCAGCGCCTGCTCCACACGTTCGAGCGCAGCTACCTGCGCGACCTGCTGGCCCGCAGCGACGGCAACATCTCCGCCGCCGCCCGCGCCGCCGGGGTCGACCGCAAGCACCTGCGCACCCTCCTGCGCAAGCACGGCCTGGTCCCCGACGCCGGCGCCGACGAGTGACGGTCCATTCGCACGGACAAGTGAATCCATCGAGTGACCCCGGCGACTCGCACCATTGCGCGCCGTCGCGCCCGCAACAATCACGACCCTCGCCCCTGCCATCATTCACGCTCGCGCCGTCACCGCGACGACGATCGCCGTGATGTTGTCGCGCGACCCGGCGAGGAATGCCTCGTGCACCAGCCGCTCGCACACCTCCTCGACCGGCCCGGCCGCCAGCAGCGCCGCGATCGTCTCCTCGGAGAGCGGCCCCGTCAGCCCGTCGGTGCACAGCAGCAGGCGATCGCCCGCGCGCAGCTCGACCCGGTGCAGCTCCGGTCGCTCCTCCTCGTGGGGCCCCAGCGCCCGCGTGATCACGTTCGCGTAGCCGAACTCCGCCAGCGGCCCGACCGCGACCCCGCCGTCGCGCAGCTGCTCGTACAGCGAGTGATCGCGCGTCAGCTGCACGAGCGACGGGCCACCTGTCTCTTCGCGCAGGCGGTACACCCGGCTGTCGCCCAGGTGGGCCACGATCGCCGAGCTCCCCAGCAGCGACACCAGCGCGATCGTCGAGCCCATGTCGCGCAGCGAGCCCTGGCGGCTCCCGCAGATCCGCCGGTTCGCCAGGCGGATCGCCGCGTCGACCCGGTTCTCCGCCATCGTGAGCGATGGGTCGAGCCCGTACGGCCAGGTCGCCTCGGCGTCGGTCGTCACGTGCTGGAAGAACTCCGCCAGCGACTCGACCGCCAGCCGGCTCGCCACCTCCCCGCCCGCGTAGCCGCCCATGCCGTCGGCGACGGCGAACACGCCCTCCACCGGCGCGAGCAGATACGCGTCCTCGTTGTGGTGGCGACGACCGACGAACGTGTGCGCGCTGGCGACGAAGGCATGCATGCCCACCTCCTTCCAAGCCGCGCGCCGCGGCCAAGCCCGCGACAATTCACGCACCCCTGGCGACCGCACACCCCACCCGTCGGGCCCCTCCCCAGGAGGGGTGGAGACTCGCCACCTCAGCGCGGAGGACGCAGCGCCAGCTCGCGCGCCTTCCCGTCACTCCCACCATTGGCCCGCGCATTCGCGGACGATCGGGGAGCCCGCCGCCTCGCGTGTGACGCTCACGTCGCGAGGACCTGGCCCGTCGATGTTATCCTCGCTGCCCGTGGCTTCACCGCGCATCCTCCTCGCCGCCGCGTCCCTCGTGCTCGCCTGCAACGACGCTGGACCCGCCGGCGCGTCCGCGAGCGCCACCACCGGCGAACTCACCACCTCCACGACCTCGACCGACACCAGCACTGGGGGTCCGCTCACCACCGGCGGATCGCTCACCACCGGCGACAGCGAAGACGGCACCACCACCACGACCACCACGGGTGACCCGCTCCCGACCTCGACCTCGACGACCACCGGCGACGACACCACCACCGGCGGCCTCACGCGCTGCCCCGTCGTCGCACCGGCGGCGCAGGTCTCGATCGTCGCCGACGACGACATCCACGAGACCTCCGGCCTGATCGCCAGCCGCACCCAGACGGACGTGTTCTGGCTGCACAACGACTCTGGCGACGGCCCGCGCTTCTTCGCCATCGACCCGACCGGCGCGCGCCTCGGCGCCTTCGAGGTCGACGGCGCCCAGGCCGTCGATTGGGAGGATATGTCCTCCGGGCCAGGTCCTACCGCCGGCGAATGGCTGTACTTCGGCGACATCGGCGACAACCCCGAGTCGCGGCAGTCGATCACCGTCTACCGCGTGCCCGAGCCCGACGCCGCCGCTGCCGGCGGGGAGACCGTCACCATCGAGGGCGTCGAGGCCATCGAGCTCACCTACCCGGACGAGCCGCACAACGCCGAGACCTTGCTGGTCGACCCGCAGACCGGGGACCTGGTGATCGTGGCCAAGGGCGACCCGACCCGGATCTTCCGCCTCCCCGGCCCGGTCGCGGCGGGCGGCCCCTACGTGCTCGAGGAGGTCGCGCCGATCCAGTTCCCGGCCGTCGTCGCCACTGGCGGCGACATCTCGCCCGCCGGCGACTTCATCGCCGTCCGCACCTACGGCCAGGCGTTCCTGTGGCTGCGCCTGCCCGGTGACTCCATCGCCGACGCCTTTGCCGGCGAGCCTTGCACGATCCCCCTCGCCATCGAGACCCAGGGCGAGACCCTCGCCATCGCCCCCGACGCCTCCGGCTATTACACCATGAGCGAAGGCGACGCCGTCCCGCTGTGGTGGTACGGCTTCAATTGAGTCGACCCCGCCGCGCTGCCAGCGGGCGCGGCGTCGTTCATTCGCGCGTGAGCACGAAGATCCGGTCGACGCACGCCTCGCCGCGCCAGATCGTCTCCACCGCCGCCTCCTCGATCATCCCCAGGCGGCGCGCCAGCGCCAGCGAGCGCAGGTTGCGGTCGTCGATCGTCACCTGGATCCGCGTCACCCCCAGCTGCGCGAACGCGTAAGTAAACACCGCGCGGACCGCCTCGCTGGCCAGCCCCCGGCCCTGCTGCGCCGTCATCAGCGTATAGCCGATCTCCACCGTCGTCGGCTCGCCTGCCATCACGCGCAGGCCGATGTCTCCGATCAGCGCGCCGTCGGCGTGCAGCGCCAGGGCGAACTGGTACCACACGCCCGGCACCCCGGGCCGGGCGCCCTGCAGCCCGGCGATGAAATCACGCGCCTGCGCCTCGTCGAATTGTGACCACCCCTGATAGCGGGCCACCTCCGGGTCGGCGCGATAGGCCACCAGGATCGGCGCATCCGCCTCGCGGAACGCCCGGATCTGCAGCCGCGGCGTGGTGATGAAGCAACCTGTCTCTTCAAACATACTCACCAGCCCCGGAGAAGAACAGCCCCGCCCCGCGCAGCAGCCGCGGCGCCTCGGCGGTCGTGGCGATCGCGTGCGCGCTCGCTTCGTCGGTCGGCGCCGGCAGCCGCGCGTCGCGGCCGATCGCCAGCAGCGCCCCGTCGAAGCTCTGCGCGAGGCGGGCCGCCGCCACGCAGGCGTCCCCCCGCAGGTGCGTCGCCAGCCGCGCCACGCTCGCCGCGTCCGCGCGCCAGCTCTGCAGCTGCTCCGCGAGCTGGCCCCGCCGCGCCGCCGTGAAGCGCTCCGGCGTCACCCCGCGCTTGTGCCAGAGGCGCACGATCGTCTGCGCCCCCGGCAATGTCGGCACCTGCGCCGGCTCACCCAGCCACGCCATCGCTGCCAGCAATTCGTGGAGCGACGCCCCGGCCGGATCGAGCACGATCGCCAGGCCGCCGCGGATCAGCTCCGCCGCCAGCGCCAGGCGGAATCGCCGCTCGCGTGGGTCCTGGCGCACGATCGGCGGATACACCACGATCGTCGGCTCGCGCTCGTTGCGAATGCCCACACCGCCCTCGGGTCCGCCGCGGCCGACGCGGACCTGCAGCCGCGATCCCGTGCGCGCGCGCAGCCACGCCAGCGTCGGCTCGACCTGCGCCAGCACCTGCGCCGTCACCTCCGCGTCCGCCGGCACCAGCTCGCGCGCGGCACGGATCCCCGCCGTCGCCGCCGTCAACGCCTGCAAGCTCCCGCGGATCGCCTCACGCGGCTCGCCGACGTCCTCGCTCGCCGCCGTCGGCGTCTCCTCGCCCGCCTCACCGACCTCGATCTCGACCCCTGCGATCGCGCACCCTGGCAGCAGGAAACTCGCCACCTGTCGCAGCGCTCGCGCGCGCCCCGGCTCACCTGTCTCTTCGACCATCTCTGCCAGCGCCAGCACCGCGCCCGGCTCGAGCGAGCGGGCCGCCCGCGCTTGCAGCTCCGTGCGCACCCGCCTGCGATCCGCGCGCCCCGGGCCACCCGCGATCGCCTCGCCTGGCAGCCCCTCGCGCGCCCGGTGCAGCGCCGCAGCCGCGATCTCGCTCGCCGCTCGCTCCGCCTCGGCTACGTCGCGCCCGCAGCGGCGGCCCGCCGCGGCCACCCGCGCCTGCAGCTCGGCCGGCTCGCACCACGCTCGCTCGCACCGCTCATCTGCCGCCAGCGCCGCGTCGACGGCCGCCTCGACCTGCTCGCTCGCCACCTGCGGATCGCCGGCCCGCGCGATCGCCAGCGCTCGCCACGCCGCCGCCTGCGCCGCCGGCCCCCCGCTCCACGCCATGTCCTCGACGCCCGATCGCGCTCGCCCGCCCCACGACATGTCCTCGAGGACAGCCCGCGCACGACCTCCGGCCCCCAGCAGCTCCGCCTCGGCCAGCGCTCGCGCCACCCGCCGCCGCGACCGCGCCGCCGGCGGGCCCGGCATTCGCTCGAGCGTCGTCAGCCCGCGCACCACCGCCTCCGCCTCGCCGGCGCGCGCCTGGGCCACGATCACCCGCCACCACGCCTCCGGGTCGTCGGGCGCCGCCGCCAGCCACGCCCGCACCGCCGCTCCTGCCCCCGCGCGGTCGCGGAAGCGCAGCAGCTCCGCCTGCACCTGCGCCAGCGCCCGCGTCAGCCGCCGCGCCCCCGGGTGCGTCGGCGCCGGCGCGTAGCTCAGGGCCGCCAGCGCCGCCGCGCGATCACCTGCCCGCAGCGCCGCCCGCAGCTCGGCCAGCGGATCGTCCAGTCCTTCGGACATGTCTTCTCGCGCATGTCCCTCGGGAAATGTCCGAAAGGGCATGTCCTCACGAACATGTCCTTGTGGACCTGACCCATGGGCCACGTCCGCCAGCACCACCCGCAGCCCGCGGCCTTCCCCGCGCACCCGCGTCACCGCCAGCCCGAGCGTGCGCGGCGGGCTCGTCCCGGCCGCGCGGAACGCCCGGCGCAGCAGCCACTCCGGCCGGACCCGCAGCGTGTCCGCCGCGACCGTCACCACCCCCTCGCGCCCGAGCGCCAGCCCGCGGGCCACCGCCGACCACAGGGCCGTCCCCGAGGGCGCCAGCGGTCCGGTCGCCCACACGCGACGGGCGCGCACGCAGATCTCTCCTGCCTCCGCCGTCGCCGTGAGCTCGATCTGGGCCAGCGCCGGCCAGCCGTCGTCGCGCGGCCCGCTCAGCGTCAGCACCGCCGCCTCGCCGGCGAGATCTACGCCGACCTGCTCGATCGGCCAGCCGCCGATCGGCAGCCCGCGCAGCGACTGCGCCGCCGCCGCGAGCGCCTCCGCGGTCACCTCCAGGCGGGCCTCGAGCGCGCGCCAGCGGCCGTCCCGCAGCCCCGCCGTCGCGCCCTGCGGCTCGCCGATCGGCTCGGCGATCAGGCCCGTCAGGCGCAGCCCGGGCGCCAGGTCGGCCGGGCCGGCGTGGAGCCGGACCCGCGGGCCACCTGGCCCCTGGGCCAGCTCGAGGCGGAGGCCGAGGCCGCTCGCCTGTCCGTCACGACCGGTCGCGGACGCCATGGGTCTGCGACCTGTCCCTTCAGTCAGCTAGCGGCCACCGCCGCCGGTCAGCGCTGCCAGGTTGAGCATGCCGCCGCGGTTACCGACGCGGTCGCACATCACGTACGGCCGCAGCACCCGGTTGCCCTTGTCGTCGAAGGCTTCCTTGCTGTCGTAGGTCATCTTCTCCTGCACGCGCTGCTCATACGGGACGATGTCGCCGCGGGCCTTGTCGCCGAGGCAGGTGTGGTAGGCGAAGCGGGCCGTGACCTTGGCCGCCTTGGCCTCGGACAGCTCGCGGTAGAGGCCCGCGCGGGCGGCCGCGAAGCCCTCGTCGGTGGCCGTCTCCTTGCGCTCGACCGCCGCCAGGATGAAGCCGTCGGGCGTCTCGAACACCTGGTCGATGAACTCGGCCTTCGGATCGGCCGACCACGCGGCCTTCGTGATCTCGGGGTTCACGCCGAGGCCGGGGATCGGCTTCTCCTTGCTGAACAGACCGGTGACTCGCAGTTCGGGCTTGTCGTCGCCCGGCTTCGGCGCCGGCGGCGGCTCGGTCGGCACCTCGAGCTGATCGATCCCCCCGGCCGTCGGCCCGCCGAGCGCGTCGGGCGAGCGGAACAGCTGCTTCATCGTCGACCCGTCCTTGAGCGCCTGCAGCGCCTCGGCCGCGGCCTGCTTCGCCAGCGCCTTGCCGCGCTCGCGCATCAGCGCCTCCTCCGCCAGGTCGACGATCGCCTCGTCCTGGGCCACGTCGCCCTCGCGCTGGCCCTCGACCTTGACGACGTAGAACGCCTCGTCGCTCTCGACCACGTCGGAGCGCTCGCCGACTTGCAGCTTGCGCGCCGCCTCGTCGACCGCCGGGTCGAGCCCGGTGCCGGTGCCCTCGAGCGTCACCCACCCGTAGTCACCGCCGCGCCGGGCCGTGTCGCCGTCCTCCGAGGTCGCCCGCGCCACCGCGCGGAAGTCCTCGCCGGCCTGCAGCTTGGCCAGCGCCCCGTCGATCTTGGCGCGCGTCGCCGCCAGGTCGCTGGCGTACTTCTGCTGCGTCGCCTTGTCCGCGTCGACCGCCGGCGGCTGCGGCTTGCCGACCTCGATGAAGCGCAGGCGGATCTGCTTGGGCAGCTTGAGGAAGCGCGTGCCCTGCGACTCGAACTGCTTGACCAGCTCGTCCTTGTGGGCCGCCACGTACGCGTCGAGGTCGGCGCGCGACGAGTCGACCAGGTCGGCGAACCGCCCGGCCTCGAAGCGGGCGTAACGCAGCGACAGCTGGTTCTGGCGCCCGTCGTAGGCCGCCCGGACCTCGGCCTCGGACACCGTGATCACGCTCGCCAGCACGTCGCGCACGGTGCGGGCCAGCACCTCTTCGCGCTGGTAGTCGAGGTAGCGGCGCTCGCCGACGGCGAAGCGAGGCAGCCAGTTGCGCTCGAACGCCGCGTAGTTGAAGGTCTGCCCGGCCAGCCAGTCCCAGGTCTTGCCGAGCACGATGAAGTGGCCGTCGGCCGTGAGATCTTCGGCGTCGCCGAGGTCGGCCACCAGGCCCATGCGCCGGCCGATCTCGCCGAGCACGCGGCGCTCGATGATCGCGTCGAGCACCTCCTCGTAGAGGCCCAGCATCTCCTGCATCTTCGCGTCCTCGGGGATCCGCGTGGTCAAGGAGATGGCCCGGGCTTCGTACTGGAAGTCCTCGTCGACCACGTTCGCGCCGTAGGTCTTGGCGATCGGCTGGAGCCCGCACGTGATCGCTTCGGTCGGCAGGCCGAAGCTCAGCCCGAAGGCGAGCGCCAGCATCCCGAGCAGGATCCACGCGCCGATGGTCTTCATCGCGGTGCCACGTGGGGCCGCGTCCGTCTCGTCCGTCATGTCCCGGCGAAGCTAGCGGTAAGACGGCCCCTGGGAAACTCCGGACCGCCTGCGGGCCCGCGGAATACGCCGGCCGGGTGCCGCGTTGGCCGCCGCGGAGCCGGCGCTCCGCGCTCCTGGGCCCGAAGCCGGCGGACGCTCGTCGGTTGTGAGAAAAGCCGCAAGCCTCACGCACAACGCCGCTGACTTGCCGCCGACGACTTCGGCGGGTACACCCGAACGCCGCGCGCAGCATGCTCTTTGACTGGGTATACGGCCTGTTCTCCAACGACATGGCCATCGACCTCGGGACCGCCACCACCCTGACGTACGTCAAGGGTAGGGGGATCGTCGCCCACGAGCCCAGCGTGGTGGCCGTGCAAAAGAAGGGCAGCACCAAGCGGGTCGTCGCCGTCGGCAAGGAGGCCAAGGAGATGCTGGGGCGCACGCCCGGCAGCATCACCGCCATCCGGCCGATGAAGGACGGCGTCATCGCCGACTTCGAGGTCACCGAGGCGATGATGCGGCACTTCATCAACCGGGCCCACAACCGCCAGACCCTGGTCAAGCCGCGGATCGTCATCTGCGTGCCCTCGGGCATCACCGAGGTCGAGAAGCGGGCGGTCAAGGACTCGGCGCTGGCGGCCGGGGCGCGCGAGGTGTTCCTCATCGAGGAGCCGATGGCCGCGGCGATCGGCGCCGGCCTGCCGATCACCGAGCCGGGCGGCAACATGGTCGTCGACATCGGCGGCGGCACGGCCGAGGTCGCGGTGATCTCCCTCGCCGGGATCGTCGCCTGCAAGAGCATCCGCGTCGGCGGCGACAAGATCGACGAGGCGATCGTCCAGCACGTCAAGCGCAAGTACAACCTCCTGATCGGCGAGCGGACCGCCGAGCGCATCAAGATCCAGATCGGCACCGCCGCGCCGATGCGCAACTTCATGACGATGGAGGTCAAGGGCCGCGACCTGGTCGGCGGGATCCCCAAGACCATCGTCGTCGACAGCGAGGAGATCCGCGAGGCCGTCAGCGAGCCGGTCGCGGCGATCGTCGAGGCCGTGCGCATGGTGCTCGAGGCCGCCCCGCCCGAGCTGTGCGCCGACATCGTCGACAAGGGCATCGTCCTCACCGGCGGCGGCTCGCAGCTGCGCAACCTCGACGTCCTCCTGTCCGAAGAGACAGGCCTGCCGTGCTTCGTGTGCGACGAGCCCGAGTTCGCGGTCGTGCTCGGCACCGGCGCGGTCCTCGACGAGCTCGACCTCCTCCGCGAGGTCGCGCTCCAGTAGGGAGCCCCGGAGGATGGCCGGCCTCCGCAGCGCCAAGAACGCGGTCCTGGTCGCGATCCTGCTCGGGATCCCGGCGCTCCTGCTGCGCTCGAGCTTGCAGGACCCACGCGCGCTCGGCGGCTTCGACCGCATGGCCGTCAAGATCGGCGCCCCGCTCGAGGCCGGCATCAGCTACGCCGCCGGCAACGCCGGCCGGTTCTTCGAGCGCTGGCTGCTGCAGGCCCGCCTGCAGGACGACAACGAGACGCTCGCGGCCGAGAACCGCAAGCTCCGGCTCGACCTGCGCGGCCTGCTGCAAGTGGAGGAAGAGAACCGCGAGCTGCGGCGTTCGCTGCAGATGCGCGACAAGGTCGCCGAGGACATGCTCGCCGCCGAGGTCGCGGGCGTCGAGCAGTCGCCGTTCTTCCGCGTCGTCAAGCTGCGGCTCGACCGCGGCGACCGGGTCGTGCGCCCCGGCATGGCCGTGATCGCCGACGCCGGCGTGGTCGGCCGCATCGACCGCGCCGCCGGCGACCACAGCGAGGTCATGCTGATCACCGACCCACGCAGCAAGGTCGCGGTCGAGATCGCCAGCACCCGCGCGCCCGGAATCCTCGAGGGCATCGGCGAGGACCGCTGCGTCGTCCACGTCGCCGCCGACCTCGGCGTCAGCGTCGGCGACCTGGTCCAGACCTCCGGCGTCGACGAGCTGTTCCCCCGCGGCCAGCCGGTCGGCCAGGTCGTGCGCGTCGACGACGTCGTCGGCGCCCAGCAGCGCGTCCACGTCATCCCCGCCGTCCGCTTCGACCGCCTCGACATGGTGTGGGTGGTCCTCGCCAGCGCCCCCGCCCCCGACCCCGAGGGCGCCAACCGCCCGCCCGCCGCCGCCTACGGCCTCGGCCCGCTGCAGTGATGCCCATGCCCATGCCCATGCCCACGCCGACCGCCGCCGCCCGCATCACCGCGACATGTCCGCAAGGACATGTCCATGAGGACAGCGCTGATCGTACATGTCTCTTCGGACATGGCCCTTCGAGCATCCTCGGACATCAAGGTCCCATGCCCCACGGCTCATGCGCCCCCTGATCTACATCGCCCTCGGCTGGCTGCTCCTGGCCGCCGTCGGCGGCCTCGGGCAGACGCTCGGGCTCACGATCATGCTGCCGGCCACCTCGGCCGCGCTGGTCGCCCACGTCGTGTTCGGGCGCGAGCTCTCGCTGCCGAGCGGCCTGCTGGTCGCCGTCAGCCTCGGCTACCTCGAGGACCTGGCCCAGGGGACGCCCATCGGCCTGCTGTCGCTGGCCTATGGCCTGTCGTGCTGCGCCCTCGTGTGGTCGAGCCGGCGCCTCGCCGTCGAGGGCCCGATCGCGCGCGCCCTCGCGGCCGGGGTCGCCGCCGCCCTCGTCGACCTCGTCACCTTCGCCCTCCTCTTCTCCGTCCGCTTCCGCCTCGGCGTCGACACCGAGGCCCTCGTCACCGGCCTCCTGCAGGCCCGCTGGCACGCCCTCGCCACCGTGCTCGCCGCCCCTGGCGTGTTCGTGCTCGCCGAGCTGGCCCTCGGCGCCTGGGACCGCGCCTTCGGCCGCCGGCCCCGCCCCGCTCGCCGCTCGCCGCTGCAGGCGCGCAGCGCCGGCTCCACCCTCGAGGGCGACGGCCCGTCCGATTGGACATGACCCGATGACCAGCCTACGCGAGCCCGACGACCTCCGCGCCCTGCGGCCCCGGCTGCAGGCGATGGTGCTCGTGGTCCTGCTCGCGCTGATGGTCCTGCTCGGGCGCCTGTGCCAGCTGCAGGTGCTCGAGGGCGAGCACTACGTGCGTCGGGCCGAGCGCAACTTCATCGACACCATCGAGGCCCCGGCCCTGCGCGGGCGGATCTTCGACGCCCAGGGCCGGCCGCTCGCCGCCAACCGCCCGGCCTACACCCTCTACGTCACCCCGCGGCCGCGCATCGTCGTCGAGACCGACGACCCGCGCGCGCGCACCCAGACCGGCTCGCGCGTGCCGCTGTCCGACGCCCAGATCGACGCCCTCGCCGACCTCGTCGATTTCGTCGACGCCGCCGACCGCGAGCAGTTCACCGCCGCGATCGTGCGCCGGCGCGACCGCGACGAGGGCATCTATCCGTTCGCCGTGCGCGGCAACCTGACCTGGCAGGAGTTCGCGCGGATCCAGACCCGCAAGGACGCCCTCGGCGACTGGCTCGAGATCCGCGAGAGCGCCCGCCGCTTCTATCCTGCCGGCGAGCTCACCGCTTTCGTCACCGGCTACGTCGGCGAGATCACCCCCGAGGGCCTCGCCAACTCCGCCGGCTCCTACCGCCCTGGCGACCGCGTCGGCAAGACCGGCATGGAGCGGCAGTGGGAGAACTACCTGCGCGGCCGCCCTGGCAAGCGCTCGCGCGTCGTCGACGTCCACCATCACCCGGTCAAGGACCCGCCGCGCGACGCCCTCGCCGCCTTGCCGCCTGACGAGGACCCGATCCCCGGCCAGGACGTCTACCTCACCCTCGACCTCGACCTGCAGCGCGTCGCCGCCGAGGCGTTCGCCGACAAGCCCGCCGGGGCGCTCGTCGCCATCGAGCCTGACACCGGCCGGATCGTCGCCATGATCAGCGTGCCGGCGATCGATCCCAACCGCTGGCAGCAGCCGATCGGCCGCGACCAGTACAAGGCCTGGTCCGAGAGCCTGCTCAAGCCCTTCATCGACCGCACCGTCCAGGAGCACTACTTCCCCGGCTCGACCTACAAGGTCGTCTCGGCCCTGTCCGCGCTCGACGACCCGACCTTCGACCCCGAGAAGACGATCACCTGCGACGGCTACGTCAACTACGGCGGCCGCCGCTTCAAGTGCACGCACAAGCACGGCCCCGTCAACCTCGAGCAGGCGATCGTGCAGTCGTGCAACGTGTACTTCTACACGCTGGCGATCGACACCGTGCTCAGCCTCGAGCGCATGGAGCTGTTCGCTCGCCGGCTCGGCCTCGGCGAGCGCACCGGCATCGGCATCAACAGCGAGGCCAAGGGTCGCATCCCGACCGAGGCCTTCGAGGCCCGCGAGGGCACCTACCAGCGCGGCGTCCGCCTCAACAGCGCCATCGGCCAGGGCAACGTCACCGCCACCGTCTTGCAGGTCGCCGTGCTCTACGCCGCGATCGCCAACGGCGGCCGCGTCATGACCCCTTACATCGTCGACCGCATCGAGACCCCCGACCGTCGGCTCGTGCTGCAGAACAAGCCGCAGGTGCGCCGCGACCTCGAGCCGGTCCTGCCCGCCGACCGCGACCGGATCCACGCTGGCCTCACCGGCGTCGTCAACAACGAGCTCGGCACCGCCTACAGCGAGCGGCTCGGCAGCGTCGTCGTCGCCGGCAAGACCGGCACCGCCCAGGTCGGCGCCCTCGACAAGAAGAACAAGAACCCCAAGCCCGGCCCGATCCCCGGCTTCGACTTCAACCAGGACCACGCCTGGTTCGCCGGCTACGCCCCCGCCGACGCGCCCAAGATCGTCGTCGTCGCCTTCGTCGAGCACGGCGGCGTCGGTGCCGACGCGGCCGCGCCGATCGTCATGAAGGTCGTCGAGAGCTACCTCGGCAGCCGCTCCGAGACCCCCCAGCCGCGGCGCCCCGGCGGCGTCCCGCCGCCGCTGCCCGGCAAGCGCGGCCAGCAGGAGCTGCTCGGCGACAGCAACGCCACGCCCGACCGCGCCGTCGCCCTCACCGGCGCCCGCCTGCCCGGCGACCGCCCGCTCGGCCCGCCGCCGCCCAAGACCGAAGAGACAGGTCTTTCCGGACATGTCGCAAAGGCCAGCTCGTTCGCGGGCTCGAGCCAGCCCGCCAAGAAGAAGAAGCAGCCCGGCCACAAGCCCGCCGCGCCCAAGCAATCGAAGAAGAAGAAGTCCGCCGCCAAGGAGCTCCTGCCGTGACGCTCACCCGCCGCCTCGACCTCGCCATCGCCTCGCCCGCGCAGGAGCTCCGGCGATGAGCTCGATCGGCCGTCCGCGCTCGCTGCTGCGCCGGGTCGTGCAGAACATCGACTGGGTGCTCGTCACCCTCGTCGGCGGCATCATCGCGCTCGCGCTGATCAACCTCAACAGCGCCGGCAGCGGCGACTGGAGCGGCAAGATCCAGGTCCAGATGCGCTGGCTCGGCCTCGGCACGATCGCCGCCGTCATCGTCGCCACCCTCGACTACCGCGTCCTGCACCGCATGGCCTACGCCGCCTACCTCGGCGGCCTCGGCCTGCTCGGCCTCGTCCCGCTGATCGGCGTCATGCGCAACGACGCCCGCCGCTGGCTCGAGCTCGGCGACTACCAGTTCCAGCCCTCGGAGCTGATGAAGATCCTCCTGATCTCCGCGCTCGCGCGCTACCTCAGCGATCGGCCGAGCAAGGCCCCGCGCAAGGTCCGGCACCTCATCGTCCCGTTCATCATGTTCCTCGTGCCGGTGGCGCTGATCGTCAATCAGCCCGACCTCAGCACCGGCATCATCTGCAGCCTGGTCGCGCTGACGATCCTCGCCCTGACCGAGCTCAGCCTCAAGAGCATCCTCGCCCTCATGACCACGGGCGTCACCCTGTTCATGCTCGGCTGGGCCTTCTTCATGCACAAGTACCAGCGCTCGCGCATCGACGTGTGGCTCAACCCCGAGGCCTACGCCGACGACGAGGGTTATCAGACCATCCAGGCCATGATCGGCGTCGGCAACGGCGGCTTCTTCGGCCGCGGCGTCCGCCAGGGCACCCAGAACACCCTCGATTTCCTGCCCTACGGCGACACCGACTTCCCGTTCGCCGTCTACGCCGAGGAGTGGGGCTTCCTCGGCGCCGCCACCGTCCTGATCATGTTCGTCGCCCTGGTGCTGTGGGGCCTCGGCCTCGCCTCCCAGGCCCGCGACCGCTTCGGCGCCCTGCTGTGCGTCGGCGTCTCGTCGCTGTTCTTCTTCCACCTCATCATCAACGTCGGCATGGTCCTGCAGCTCCTGCCCGTCACCGGCATCACGATCCCCTTCTTCAGCGTCGGCGGCTCCAACGCCCTGGCGATGATGCTCGGCATCGGCATCCTCATGAGCGTCAGCCGCTCGCGACACCAGCGCGGCTGACCGCTGCTTGTCCCTTCCGGGGTCGCGGCGCCGCGACTCGACCCGAGGGACATGTCCTTCGGGCCATCATGTCTCGCACCCAGTGTCGCTGATCTCGCTGCAGTAGATGACGATGGTGCCGTCTTCTGCCAGTTCGGCGCCCTCGAGGTCGGCCAGGTAGCAGATAGACTCGTACTCGATGCATCGGTCGAGGGCCTTCGCGTCGCACCTGGACGGGTAAGCGAGCACGCCGCGCAGCTCTCGGGGATCGGCTCGCAACCGCGGCAGTTGCAATTCGGGTCGTCGCCGGTCGACAGGGTACAGAACTCCCCCCCGGCGCACGAATCGCAGGGATTCGCCCCTCCGGCTGCGATCGCCGAGGGGCCTCTTCGACCCGGACAACCTGGGATCAGCACGGCGAGCAGCGCGACGATCGAGATCCGGCAAATCAACATAACCCCCCCAGACTACACAGACGCGCGCAGCGAAGACAGTCAAGGACGGCGACCCGGGCCACGCCTTGTCACCAGCGGTCGTTACGCCAGTAAGTCGTGTCCTTCGTGGACGACGTAGCGTCCGCCGCTCGCTACACCAGCGCGGCCGACCGCTCCTGACGCCCTGGCTCGCCCGCCGCCCCGCGGCACACCGTGCTCGCGGCCTCGGTCCACCCGACGCCGACCTCCCGCACAGCCCTCCGACCGCGCAGAACGACGCCCCACGCGGCAGCGCCCGGTCGCTTTTTAAAAGCGAAATCAACCTGTCCCCGGGGACATCCCCGCGAAATTGGCGCTCCCTCCTCGCAGCGAGTACACCCCTGCCCATGCTCCCCCGCCTCGCCTTCGCCGCCTTGCTCGTCAGCGCCTGCACCGCCCCCGACGCTCCGCAGGCCGCACCGCCGGCGACCCCGCGCGCCGAGGCGCCTGCGCCCGCGCCCGAGTCGCCGAAGACGCTCGGCGCCGCGTTCGAGCAGCCGGGAGATCCGCGCCAGCAGATCGATCGACTCACCGTCTGGGGTTGGTCCCGCGACGGCCGCTATTTCGCGTTCGAGACCTTCGACGCCGGCCCGGGCGCTGCCACCTGCGAGGGCGCGGCGCGGCTGTTCGTGGTCGACGCCGACAGCGACACCTTCGTGCCCGACGGCGTCGTCGAGGTCCGCCCCAACAGCCCTGACGCCCAGCCGTGCGACCCGCCCGACCTGCGGGCCGCCCTGGCACCCAAGCGCACCGCCCTGCTGCAGAAGCACGGCATCGAGGTCGGCCACCTGCTGGCCCCCACCGAGCCGAAGCCGGCCGCCGCCGCGCGTCCCGGCGCCAAGACGTACTCGATCGCCCTGCCGCCCGCTCGGGAGGCGCTCGCCACGATCGAGGTCCTCGGCGGCGACCGCGAGCACGCCCACGAGGGCAAGGGCGCCGCCTTCAAGCTCGCGCTCGAGCTCGCCGATCACACCGCGCTTCAGCTCGAGCCCGGCGTGCGGCGGCGGCCTTACATCTGGAACTACGACCTCGACCGCGGCCTCGTGTTCACCAGCCCCGACGGCACGCACATGGCGGTCCTCACCGCCACCACCGAGCTGAGCTTCGAGGGCGACCGCACCTCGTGGATGACGAACGCGTTCCGCCTGCCGCCCGCTTGAGCGAATCATACGACCGCGGGAATGATCCTACCCGCCGGTTGCTCGCCTGATTCGGCCCCGTTCGCCCGCCCGGGCCAATCATGCCAGTCGGCCGGAGCACGGCGGCTCGCTCGTCTCGACGAGCGAAGCGCGGGTGCTATCGCTGCGGCGGAGGCCCGGCCATGCATCGCCTCGTCCCGCTCGCCGCCATCACCGTCGCCCTGCTCTCCTGCAGCTTCAGCTATCGTTCGGGCAGCACCCCGCAGTCGGAGCCCGGGCGGCCGACGGCGGGCAAGCCCGCCAGACCGTCCCGGGGCAAGCCTGCGCGGCCGGTGAGCAGCACCACCAAGCCCGCCGAACCGGTCGCCCGCCGGCCCACCACCACCTCGCCGAAGCCACCGACCCGCCCGGTCGAGTCGATCACCGCCGCCGACCGCGTGTTCTTCGGCGGCCCCGTGATCACCATGCGCGTCGACGATGCCGGCAACCCGATCGTCGCCGAGGCCCTCGCCGTGCGCGACGGCGAGATCGTCGCTGTCGGCGACCGCACCGAAGTCTTTAAAAAGTTCGCCGACGCCGACACGGAGCGCATCGACCTCGCCGGCAAGGCCCTGTTGCCCGGCTTCATCGACGGCCACGGCCACCTCGCCGCCGTCGCCGAGCGCAGCGACCAGGTCCAGCTGGGCGCGCCGCCGATCGGCGGCGTGCGATCGATCGCCGATGTCCAGCGGCTCCTGCGCGCCGACATCAAGCAGCGCAAGCTCGCCGGCGGGCAATGGGTCCTCGGCTGGAACTACGACGATTCACGGCTCCGCGAGGCGCGGGCGCCCACGCGCGCCGACCTCGACGCCGTCTCGACCATGCACCCGATCGCCGTCTTTCACGCCTCGGGGTTAGTCGCCGTCGTCAACACCGCGGCGCTGCGCCAGCTCGGGATCGACGCTGCCACCGCCGACCCGGCCGGCGGGCAGATCGTGCGTCAGCCGCGGTCGCGCGAGCCGAGCGGCGTGCTCGCGGACAGCGCCGTCTTCCTCGTCACGCGCGCCCTGCCGCGGCAGGACGACGACGAACGGGCCGCGCAGCTCGTCCAGGCCGAGCGGCAGTATGCGCGCCGCGGCTTCACCACCGTGCAGACCGGCGTCGCCTCGCCCGACGAGCTCGACGCCTTGCGCCGGCTGGCCCGCGCCGACAAGCACGAGGTCGACCTCGTCGCCTATCCGGTCGTCGCCAGCATGGCCGACGCCGAGCGCCTCGTCGGTCAGCGCTTCGGCGCCTGGGAGCGCGGCCTCAAGCTCGGCGGCATCGAGCTCGTGCTCGACGGCCCGCTGTTCGCGCGCGCCGCCTGGCTCAGCGCCGCCTACACGTCGCTGCCCCCCGGCAAGCCTCGCGGCTGGCGCGGCGCGGCCCGCATGCCCGCGACCGACGTCGAGCAGATCCTCGAGCTCGCGGTCGACCAGGGCTGGCAGGTCCTCGCCCACGCCGACGGCGACGCCGCGGCCGAGCAGTACCTCGACGCCTGGGAGCGCGCGCTCGAGGGCCGCCGCGTGATCGAGCGCCGGCCCGTCCTGCTGCGCGCCCAGACCGTGCGCGAGGACCAGCTCGATCGCCTGCGCGAGCTCGGCATGGTGCCCTCGTTCGCCAGCGCCGAGCTGTTCTACTGGGGCGACTGGTACCGCGACACCGCGCTCGGCCCGGCCCGCGCCGCGCGGCTCGACCCGGCCCAGTCGGCGCTCGCGCGCGGCCTGCTGTTCACCCTGCAGACCGACGCCCCGACGGTCCCCGCCGACCCGATGCTGCTGCTCGCCAGCGCCGTCGGCCGCACCACCCGCAGCGGCAAGGTCCTCGGCCCGACCCAGCGGATCCCCGTGTTCGACGGCCTGCGCGGCCTCACCAGCAGCGGCGCCCACCAGAGCTTCGACAGCGAGCGCAAGGGCGAGCTCGTCGTCGGCCGCGCCGCCGACCTCGTGATCTTGGGCCGCAACCCGCTGACCGTGCGCACGGACGAGCTCCGGTCCCTGCGCGCCCTCGCCACCTACCGCCGGGGCGCCCCGGTCTTCCAGGCCCGGCCGCCGCGCTGACAGCCCGAAGATTTTTCAAATGTCCCTTGAGACATGCTCCCACGAACATGTCCTCTACGACATTTCCTGTTCAACATGTCCTCACAGACATGTCTTGTCCAGCGCTCTGTCTCGGACATGTCCCGCAAGACATGCCCGACCAGCCTCTACCCTGCCAGCAGCCGCCCGATCCGCGACCCCAGCGCCACCATCAGCGCCCCGCCGCCGACGTGCAGCCCCAGCTGCCACGCCAGCGGCGCCCAGCGGGCCTCGCCGGCCAGCTCGACCGTCAGCAGCGCGAACGAGCTGTAGGTCGTGAACCCGCCGAGCAGCCCCGCCACCGCGATCGCCCGCGCCGGGCCTTGCGGCAGGATTGGCGCCAGCACCCCGATCGCCAGGCAGCCGATCAGGTTGACCGCCAGCGTGCCCGCGTACGGCAGCGTCGCCTCGGCCCAGCGGTCGACCCGCAGGGCCAGCACGAACCGCAGGCACACCCCGCAGCCGCCGGCCGCGAACAGCCCCGCCCACTGCCACGCGCTCGTCATCCTCAGCCGGCCTTGCCGCTCGCGCCCACGGCCCCCGTCACCGACGCGCTGGCCTTGAACGACACGTTGATGCTGACCGACGCCGTCGCCACCGCCGACGCCGCCGCCGTCACGCACGCGATCGCTTGCTCGCCCGCGCCCTGCAGCTTGCCGCGCAGCTCGCCGCCGAGGCGGACCAGCGTCTGCACCTCGCCGCCGATCTCCCGCCCCAGCTTGACCTGCGCCGCGATCAACACCGGCAGGTTGGCCGACAGCGACGCCACCAGCTTGCCCAGCGCCTGCGCCTCGCTCGAGGTCTTCACCGAGAGCTTCGGCTGCGAGCAGCGGGCCGAGAACTTCACGCTCGCCTCGCAGCTCGCCTTGCAGTCGGCGTCGACCTTCGGCGGCGTCACCCGGCCCTCGCACTTCGGCGCCTGCCAGGTGCCCTGGCACGACGCGTGGCACGTCGCGTCGCACTGGCCGGTGCACGTCCCCTCGCACTTGCCGGCGCAGCGGCCCTGCGCGTCCTTGACCGCGCACTCGCCCTGGCACTGGCCCGAGCAGCGGCCGTCGCACTGGCCCTTGCACGTGCCCTGGCAGCGGCCCGACAGCTTGGCCGGCGTGCACTGGGCCACGATCTCGCCGGGGTCGACGTCGACCTTGCAGCGGCCGTCGCAGCGGGCCCGCGCCGACGCGTCGACGTCGCACTTCGGCGGCGTGTAGTCGGCCTCGATCTTGACCCCGCCCTTCAGCATCCCCTGCACCCGGGCCGACACCGCCCCGCACGCCGCCTGCGACGCCGTCGAGTTCTGGTTCGGCTGCATCGCCGCCGGGTTGACGCCGATGTCGCCGCCGATCCTGCGGCAGGCGGAGGTGACCTCGCTGTCCCACTGCATCGCCAGCCGCTGCAGATCCTTGGCCGCCTGCACGAACGCCCCGACCTTGGCGTTGAGCTCGGCCTTGGCGGTGTACTTGACCCCGAGCGCGTCACCGCCGCTCGCCAGCGCCGGGCAGGCCACCGCGCCGGCGACGTTGGCGATGTTGGAGGTCGTCTGACCTGTCCCCGAGGACAGGAAGTTGCACGCGCCGGCGACGGCGGCCGCGGCGAAGATCACGAGGGCGGCCCGCGAGGTCTGCGACATGGCCGCGAGTGTCCCAGGTCGGCCCGAGCGGCGCAATCGCGCCGCCCTCGTTCACGGCGTTCCGCGGGTCAGCACGAGCCGACCGGGCAGCTGAAGCGCCCGCCGCCGCAGTCCGACGCCGCCACCGAGCTGCCGTCGGCCGCGGCGCAGCGGACATCGCAGTTGCCGACCGACTCGCAGGTGACCTCGCCGCTGACCATCACGACCTCGCAGTTCGAGAGGTTGCTGCAGTCGACCGCGCAGTCGGTCCCGCAGGCCACGTCGCAGTTGCTCACCGCATCGCAGTCGACCGAGCAGCCGTCGCCACACTCGAGGTCGCAGTTGGAGTTGTTGTGACACGACAGCTCGCAGAGGTCGCCGCAGCCGGCGTCGCAGTTGCTGACGTCGTGGCACTCGGCCGCGCAGCCCTCGGCGGGGCAATCGAGCAGGCAGTTGTCGCCGCCGCTGCAGCCGCAGGTCGTCCCGGCGCAGTAGCCCGGGGCCGGCGGCGGACCGCAAGAGCCGAGGGCCATCGACGAGACGAACAGGAACAGCCCGAGGAGCGACGTGCCGCGCATGCGGCGGACCCTACCACGACCGTTCCGGCGCGCACGCCCGGGTTCGCTCGCGTCGCGCCGGCCCCGCGTCGCCGCCAGCGTGCGCGCCGTGAGAGGCTCGCCGACCCGCTGCCGCCCGTGACCCCCGACCTGCTCGCCGGCCCGCTGCGGAGCGCCCTGAGCCACGCCGCGCGCGTGCGAGCCGGGCCGCCCGGACCCCGCGCCCCACGGCGGCGACGAGGCCTGGAATCCGCCGCCGCGGCTCGCGATGCCCGCCGCTTGCACGACCCCGGCCCGGCCGCCACAGAGCCGGCGTCTCGCCGGTGATTCGCCGACATGTCCCTTCGGACATCTCGCCGATCGCCGACCTCAGGAGGTTCCACCATGGCCCATCGGTTCGGGGTCGGCGCGCTCGCCGGCCTGATGTTCCCGCTCTCCGCCGCGCCCGCGGCCCACGCCGCCAGCTTCGCCGCGCCCGAGCCGTGGCTCGACGACTTCGGGGTCGCCGCGGGCTGGCGCGTCGAGAGGCACCCGCGGCTGCTGGGCGACGTCGACGGCGACGGGCGCGACGACATCGTCGGCTTCGGCGAGCAGGGCGTCCTGGTCGCGCTGTCGAACGGCGACCGCTTCGGCGAGCCGGAGCCGTGGGTCGACAACTACTCCTACAGCAACGGCTGGCGGGTCGACAAACACCCGCGCTTCCTCGTCGACATGAACGCCGACGACAGGGCCGACATCGTCGGCTTCGGCGCCGGCGGGGTGTTCGTGTCGCTGTCGACCGGCAGCGCGTTCCTCCCGCCCAAGCTGTGGATCGATCAATTCACGATCACCCGCGGCTGGCGGATCGATCGTCACCCGCGCTTCCTCGCCGATGTCGACGCCGACGACCGCCCCGACATCGTCGGCTTCGGCAACGGCGGCGTGCACGTCGCCCGCTCGACCGGCGCCGCGTTCGAGCCGTCCGCGCTGTGGCTCGACGATCTCGGCTACGAGCAGGGCTGGCGGGTCGATCGCAACCCGCGGCAGGTCGCCGATGTCGATGCCGACGGTCGCGCCGACGTCATCGGCTTCGGCGACGACGGGGTGTTCGTCGCCCGCGCGGCCGACGATCGCTTCACCGCGGCAGCGCTGTGGCTGACCGACTTCGGCAACGACCAGGGCTGGCGCCCCGACCAGCACCTCCGCCTGCTCGGCGACGTCGACGGCGACGACCGGCCCGACATCGTCGGCTTCGGCGCGAGCAGCACCCTGCTGTCCTTCGCGCGCAGCGGCCGGTTCACCGGGGCGACGCGGGCCCTCGACGAATTCGCCCCGGCTCAGGGCTGGCAGCTCGATCGCCACCCGCGGCTGCTCGGCGACATCGACGGCGACGGGCGGATCGACATCGTCGGCTTCGGCCAGTCGGCGGTGATCGTCGCCCCTTCGAAGCAGAACGACTTTCACGCGCCGACGCCGGTCCTCGCCGAGTTCACTTACGACCAGGGCTGGCGCGTCGGCGTGCACGTGCGCACCCTCGCCGACGTCGACGGCGACGGCCGGCGCGACATCGTCGGCTTCGGCGACGCCGGCGTGCTCGTCGCGCTCGCCGCGGACTGAACCGCGCTCAGCCCTGCGACCACGCGATCAGCAGGTCGGCGAACTGGTCGACGAGGCTCGCCATGTCGGGCCCGAGCGAGTTGGTCTCCTCGTAGTGATTGCCCTCGGCCTCGTTGATCCACGGCATCGTCTCGGCCAGCTGGAAGTCGTACTCGGGGATGATGTAGCCGAGCTCGTCGTTGCCCAGGCCGATGATCCAGCGGTAGGTCAGGCCCATGCGATCCTCGAGGTACGGCCCCTTCGGCGCCGCCTCGAGGTCCGGCGGGTTGACGTTCTCCGGCTTGATGAGCGGGACCCCGTCGGCCTTGATCTGCGAGCCGTCGTAGCCGCCGAGCGCCAGCTCGGGCAGCAGCTCGCCGGGCACCGTCAACATCTGGATCGGCCCCAGCTCGACCAGCGCCATCTCGGTCTCGATCTCCTCCTTGCCCGGCATGTCGGCGTTGAACACCTCGCGCTCGAGCACCTCGATGTCGAAGAACAGCTTGAAGTTGGTGTTGCGGACCCCGGCGCGGAACCGCTTGGCCGCGAAGCGCAGCGCCGGCCCCGTGATCTCCTCGCCCATCGCCACCGCGTCGAGCGCCATCTCGCCGAGCATCTGCCCGACCGAGTCGGCCTTCTCGAAGCTGGCCGCCTGGTAGGTCTCGCCGTCGGGGTTCTCGACGTTGACGCCGAGCGTCGTCATCATCCCGCCGACGGCCCCGTTGATGTAGATCGCCGGCCCGCCGAGCCCGGGCTTGCCCGGCGCCGTCTGCCACTCCGAGCCGGTCTCGACCGTGCGCCGCAGCGCGTGCACGAAGTCCGAGGTCACCAGGAAGTTGTCGTTCGCCAGCGTCTCCGGGTGGCACGAGTAGTTGACGATCGTGGCGATCGGCACGCCCTCGGTGTCGACCAGGTGGGCCGCCGAGATGGTCTCGTCGACGACCCACGGGTCCCGTGAGTCGCGGATCAGGTTGGCCATGCCGCGCGGGTGATACGTCGAGACGTCGACCTCGCCGACCTTCATCGACGCGACCTCGCGCAAGTCTTCAAAGCTGTCGGTGATCGCCGCGGCGATGGTATCGCGGACCTGCTGGCGGTACGCCGGCGTGTAGCCCGAGGTGAACAGGTCGACGCCCCACAGCCCCATCGTGTCGGGCCCCTCGTGGTTGTGCGTCGCGTGCACGATCAGGTAGTCGAGGTCGACGCCCTGCTCCGCCAGCATCGCGCGGATCGCCTCGACGTCGTTGTTGAAGAGGCCGACGGTGTCGATCGCCACGATCGCCAGCGTCGACTCGCCCTGGCGAAACACCACCGCGCGGGCCCACAGACCGTCGCCCGCGCCGACCAGCCCGTGGCTCGCGTCGCGCACCCCGTAGGCCGGGCGGTCATGGCCGAACCCGGCCATGTAGAGCGGCTGCAGCTTGCCGTCGCCCTCGCCCTCGTCGGCCGCGACATAACCAGGGTCGCCGGGGCACTTCTGGTCGCAGCCGCAGTCGAGCAGCATGTCGTCGGCCGGCTTCCACGTGTTGTCCATGTCGACGTCGACCCACTTCTCCCAGCAGTTCGGCACCAGCGACAGCACCGCCGCGCCGGCCTCGAGCGGCGCGCCCGGCTGAGCCGCGCAGCCGCCTTGCGGGCCGTCGGGACAGAATAGATCGGGCGGGTCGGCTGGCGGATCGCCGGTCGTGCCGGCGGTCGGGTCGGGCTCACCCGTCGAAGTCGACGCCGTCGTATCGCTGGTCGTGGTCGGCGCGACGGTCGAGGGCGCCGCGGTATCAGACGAATCGGTGGTGACCGGGGCCGTCGCGGCGGTCGCCGAGGCGTCGTCGCCGCCGGCGGCGGGGTCGAGGCAGCCGCCGAGAGCGAGGCTTGCGAGGGCGAGAATTCGGCTGCTTCCACGCGGTGTCATGGGCGCTCCAGAGCGATCGTCGCCAGGGTACAACAAGCGCGGGCGGCCGTGCTAAGGTCCGCGCCGCATGGCGACGCGGCACTACGGCTACACCGACGTCGGCCGGGTGCGCAGCCGCAACGAGGACGCCTTCCTCGCCGACGCGCAGCTCGGCCTCTTCATCGTCTGCGACGGCGTCGGCGGCCGGGCCCGCGGCGAGATCGCCAGCCAGGAGACGGTCGAGTTCATCGTCGATTTCGTCAAGGGCGACGCGACCGACATCGAGATCGCCCGCCACGGCGGCGAGCTCGATCAAGCGGCCCGCCAGCGCCTCTCCGCGCTGCTCCGCGGGGCCATCCAGAGCGCCTGCTACATGGTCCACACCATGGGCGAGATGGACCCTGACCGCCGGGGCATGTCGACCACCGCCTCGGTGGTGCTGGTGGCCGGCCAGGTCGCCACGGTGGCGTGGGTCGGCGACTCGCGGGTCTACCTGTGGCACGCCGGCGAGCAGGTCCAGCTGACCGACGACCACACCCTGGTGAACGCGCACATCCGTCAAGGCACGATGACGCCGGAGGCGGCCAAGGTGTCGCACCTGAAGCACGTGATCACCCGCGCCGTCGGCCACCGCGAGTTCGTCGAGGTCGACGTCCGCCAGCTCGACCTGGCCCCCGGCGACAAGCTGCTGCTGTGCAGCGACGGCCTCCACGAGTACCTCGACGAGCCCGACCTGCTGGCCCGCCTGTTCCAGACCGACCTGGCCACCGCCGCCCGCGACGCCGTCCGCCACGCCAACATCAACGGCGGCCGCGACAACATCACCGCGCTGTTCGTCGAGTACACCGGCTGACTCTTCGGACATGTTCTCCAAAGCATGTCCCGATGGGCATGCCCTCCAGGACATGCCTCATCGAGCATGTCCTATCAGCCACGCGCGATCTGCCGTATCACCTGCCTCATGGGGCAGCTCGTGAGCTGGACCGGTCCTGGCGAGCTGTCTCCGGCTCCTCTGCCAGCTCACTGCGTCGAGCGCACGCAGCGGGCCGCCAGCGACGTCTCCCCGCCGACCATCAGCTCGCGCCACGGCGCGTCCGGGGCTGGCGGCGTCGTGTCGTCGATCTGGACCGCCGCGCCGTCCTCCGCCCAGAACGGACCCGGACCGCGGAACACCGTCGTCAGTTGCTGGATCTCCGCCAGCAGCGGCAGGCGGAAGCCTGTCAGCGCCTCGTTGCCGTACGGCACCCGCAGGGCAGCGCAGAAGCGGCGCGCCTCTTCTTGATTGACCGCCTCGACCACCCCGCCGAACAGCTCGAGCGCGCCCTCCGAGCGGACGATAGGGATCGGCGCCACCGCGGCTGGCACTTGCAGCGGCTTGTCTTCGGCGCGCAGGTCGGCGGCGCAGCGGAAGCCGAGGCGTGGGTCGACGGCGACGATGTCCCAGCCCTCGAGCTCGGCGCCCGGGAACCGCGGCGGGCGGGTCTCGCGGGCCGCACGGCGCTGGCCGACGTTGCCGTACTTGTACACGTGGCGGACCGGCTCGCCCGCGGGCGGCTTGCAGGCAGGGTCTTCGCCGCAGAACGCCGCCTGCTCGAACACCTGCCGCGCCACCGCCAGCGGTCCGTCGCCCGCCCGAAACTGTCCCTCGACGAACGGGCGCAGCGCCGCGTCGGCGTCGTACGTGTCGGCCACCCACTCGAGCGCGTCGCTGCCCATCCCGCGCACCCCGAAGTACGAGCTGTCCGCCCGGACATGTCCCGCTGCGTACAGCCCTTGCGGGATCTCGTCCTTGATCTGGTTGCCCCACGGGTACACCCGCGCGTCGGGCCCGCGGGCCGCGTACTCCCACTCGGCCTCGCTGGGCAGGCGCCCGCCCGCGTGGCCGCAGTAGGCCGCAGCCTGCTGGTGGCTCACGCACGTCTGCGGCAGCGGCTCGGCGACCTCCGGCTGCAGCTCCGCCGTCGGATCTACCTGGCCTTGGGGACAGATCGCCGGCGTGCACGCCCCGGCCGCCACGCAGCCCGCGTAGGCCCCGCGGGTGACCTCGTGCAGATCGATCCAGAAGCTGCGCAGCGCCTGGTGGCGCGGCGGGTTGCCTGACCAGCGCACCGCCGGCAGCTCGCGCGACGGCGACGAGTTGAAGTGGTCGGGCACGTTGCCGGTCACGAACACCCCGCCGGGGATCTGGACCCGCTGGACCGTGCCCGTGTCCCACAGCCCGATCGCCACGCACTCGCCGTGGACATCGCGCCCGCTGCCGCGCCCGCACTCCGGCAGCTCCTTGGCCTGCTTCTTCTTCTCGGCCTCGGACAGCTCGGTCACCTTCGTCAGCTCCGACAGCGGCCGCGCGTCGCCGACGGCCACCGGCGCCGGCGGCGGGGCGTCGAGCGCGGCGAAGCGGCGGCTCGTGGCCTCGCAGGCGAGCAGACACAGGGGGACGACCAGGAGCGCGCGGGACATCATGGGCTGCGGAACTCGAAGCGTTGCAGGTGGGACTGTGCCATGGGCGGGGTCGTCAGCGACAGCACGAACATCGTGATCGCGTTGAGCACCAGCCCGACCGCGCCGATCTGCAGGTCGAGCGGGTTACACCACGCGTAGAGCCCCGGCGCCAGCAGCTTGGCCAGGAACAGCGCGAACGCCACCCCGAGGCCGACCAGCAGGCCGGCCTCGGCGGCCACGCGGTTGGCCCGCCGCCAGTACAGCCCGAGGACCACCGGCGGCAGGAACTGCACCGGCACCGCGTACGCCAGCAGCAGCAGGTCGACGATCGACAGCTTGCTGGCGACGACCAGCATCCCCAGCCCGAGCGCGAACAGCACGAGCACGCCCATCCGCATCAGCCGCGTCTGCGTCTGCTCCTTCAGCGGCAGCCCGAGCCCCGAGACCAGCACGTCGCGGACGAAGATCGACGCTCCGCCGTGCAGCAGCGAGTCGCCGGTCGACATCGAAGCCGCCAGCACCGCCGTGCAGAACGCCGCGAACACCCACGGCCCGCCGACCTCCGGCCGGCTGACGAGCCACAGCAGCACCCCCTCGTCGCGCGGCGCCCCTGGCAGCAGCAGCGCCGCGTAGCCGAGGAACAGCAGCGGGATCAGGAACACCAGGAAGCTCGGGTACGTCACCGCCGAGTACTGCACCGCTCGCGCGCTGCGGGCCGTGAAGCACTTCATGAACACCTGCGGCCACATCGCGAACCCCAGCGTCGACATCACGATCTCCGCCGTGTACTGGAACGACGAGGTCCCTGGCGCCGGCCCGGGCAGCGTCAGGTACTCCGGGTGCTCCGCGATCACGCGGTCGAACATCGGCGCCACCCCGCCGAACAGCTGGCCCGGGATCGCCAGCCCGAGCCACCACACCACCGCCAGCATCGCCACGCCTTGCAGCACATTGGTCCAGCCGACCCCGCGCATGCCGCCGAACATCACGTAGACCGCGACCACCGCGTAGACCACCGCCGCGCCGAGCAGCGGCGACCAGCCGAGCGCGTGGTGCATCACGATCCCCGCGCCCTTGAACTGGATCGCCAGGTACGGGATGAACGCCAGCAGCGACGCCGCGCCCATCACCGTCGTCACCCGACGGCTGTCGTAGCGGGCCCCGATCAGCTCCGCCTGCGTCACCAGCCCGAGGCGCGCGCCCATGCGGCGCACGCGGGCCCCGAAGTAGAACACCGGCACGAACGCCGCGGCCCCGTAGGCCAGCATGTAGAACGCGTCCGAGCCCTTGCTGATGACCCGCTGCGGCGTGCCGAGCAGCGCGTAGGCGCTGAAGATCATCGCCCCCATCACGAAGTACATCAGCACCGGCCCGAACGAGCGCTCGCCGGTGACGAAGTCGTCGGCGCCGCCCGAGCCGCGGCGGCCGGCGATCAGGCCGACCGCCAGCGAGACCGCCAGGTAGACGAACACCGCGTACGGCGCGACCGCGCCCATGTCACCCATGCTCGTCCTCGGCTTCGACGGCGTCGACCGCCCGGCTCAGGTAGAGCCCCACCAGCACCGCCGTGTTGGCGAGGATGATCAGGACCACATACGCCAGCGACCACGGCACCCCGAGCACGCGCGGCTCGATGTGGTCGCCCAGGAGCGGATAGAGCGGCCACACCAGCATCGCCGTCGAGGCGACGAAGTACAGCGGCGACAGGCGAACCCAGCGCATCGACCATCACTGATACGAGAAATTTCGCGCCGTTCCCAGGCCCTTCCGGCCCTGCGCGGCCGGCGGTACACTCGCGGGCGCATGAGTCGCAGCACCCAGCTCGCCGTCGGCGAAGTCGCCCCTGACTTCAGCTTGCAGGACCAGGAGGGCCGCACCGTCGCCCTCGCCGATTTGATCAAGGAGCGCTGCGTCGTCCTTTACTTCTATCCCAAGGACGACACCCCTGGCTGCACCGTCGAGGCTTGCAGCTTCCGCGACAGCTACACCGTGTTCGCCGACGCCGGCGCCGAGGTGATCGGCATCAGCAGCGACGGCGTGGCCGCCCACAAGGCGTTCGCGGCCAAGCACAACCTGCCGTTCCGGCTCCTGAGCGATCGCGGCGGCGAGGTGCGGGCCAACTTCGGCGTGAAGAAGACGCTCGGCCTCATCGACGGTCGGGTCACCTTCATCATCGACCGCGGCGGCGTGGTGCGGCACGTGTTCTCGTCGCAGATCCGGCCCAAGAAACACGTGGCCGAGGCGCTCGAGATCGTGCGAAGTCTCGCATCTTCCTGAGCTCGGTGAGCATGCTCCACTCGGTTGACGCCTTTAGACCCCACCCCCTGGGGACCTGGAGGCGAACCGCGAAGGTAGGCTCCGAGGGGTGCAGCGGGGGTCTGGAACGATGTCCGGCCAGCCCTCGACAAACTTTCAGTGTGACGCATCCCCGTGGGGCGCCGGTGGCACCGTCCCCCAAGACGGACCATGGTTGACCGAACGTCGAGCGCGGCGCCCGCAGCCCAGCGCGGCTCGACGCAGGAGACACAGCCATGAGCCTCTTTGCCAACATCGAACATTTGGCGGCCGCCCCGGGCGTCGTCGCCGTCACGATCGACTCACCCAACCACCCGCGAGGATTCCGGGGCGTCGACACCTGGTCGCCCGTCCTCGACGCCTCGTTGCAGCTGTTCGGCCAGACCGGCGAGGACACCATCCGCCTCGTCATCGGCCAGCACACGGTCATCATCCAGAAGGAGCACGGCGACACGGTCGCCGTCGTGTTGCCCACCGGGCACGCGATCGCCAAGTCGCTCCGGCGGATGATCCGCCGCCTCGCCAAGAAGGAGCGAGGCCCGGTCACGACCGCGCGAGCGCCGCAGGCGCCCGCCGAGACCCCCTCGGGGAGCGGTTCCGAGCCCTCGCCGCTCGATCGACCGGAGGCGGCCTGACCGGGGCCCCCTGGGCCTCCTGGACCCCAATGCGCGGGCCTCTGGCGCGCGCCTCCGCTCGGAGTGCGTGATGGGCGCACCTGGAACGAGTCGCCTTCCGAGCGGCGATCACGTCTGACGTGTCTCTCTCGACAGGTCGCGTGACCTGTCCTCAAGCACCACCGGACGCTCCCCTGGCCGTCTGGACCCCGAGCCCATCGGGCCAACTCACCCTCCGACGCGGCGCAGCCCACGACCTCGTGGCCTGCGCCGCGCTGCTATCATCCGCGCGTGCGACTCTGCGTGCTCGCCCTCGCCGTGCTCGTGTGCGCCTGCGGTGCGCACGACGACGCCCCGCCGATCGAGGTCAAGCCGGACCCGAGCTTGACGCTGCCGCCGCTGGCCCGCGACCGCGACCCGACCACGCGTCCGCCCGGCACCGACCCGGCCGACGCGATGACGCTGCACTTTATCGACATCGGCCAGGGCGACGCGACCCTGCTCGAGTTCCCGTGCGGCGCGGCGCTGATCGACACCGGCGGCGAGAAGAACGAGCTGTTCGACGGCGAGGCCGCGCTCTACGCCTACCTCGACGCGTTCTTCGCCCGCCGCGCCGACCTCAATCGCACCCTCGACCTGCTGCTCGTCACCCACCCCCACATCGACCACAACCGCGGCGCCCTCGGCGTGCTCGAGCGCTACACCGTCAAGAACGTGGTCGACAACGGCGCCGACGCCCCGCACAGCCACAACGACGGCACCGAGGACCCCGGCGCGACCCAGCAGATGGCCGTGCACGCCTGGCTGCGCGACCACGCCGACAAGGGCGTGCAGTACGCCGCCGTCGGCGCCGGCGAAGTGCCCGCGGCCGGCCTCACCAGCGCCGTGCTCGACCCGATCGGCAGCTGCGCCCGCGCGCCCACCGACCCCAAGCTGACCGCGCTGTGGGGCACCGTCACCCACGACGTCGAGACCTACGGCGACAACCCCAACAACCACAGCGTCGTCGTGCGCGTCGACTACGGCGAGGCCTCGGCGCTGTTCACCGGCGACCTCGAGCTCATCGGTTTATCGCGCCTGGCCGACCGCTACGAGAAGCACCCGGAGCTGCTCGATGTCGACATCTACCAGGTCGGCCACCACGGCAGCAAAAACGCCACCATCCACTACCAGATGGCGCTGATGAGCCCGCGCGTGGCCGTGATCTCGATGGGCCCGTACGAGCGCAACATCCCGTGGACCGCCCGCAAGTACGGCCACCCGCACATCGTCGCGCTCGAGCACCTCGTGCACCCCGAATACGGCGTCCGCGGCCGCCGCGCCCCCGTGCAGGCGATGGTCGGCTTCCGCGGCGCGTATCAAGACAAGGTCACCGAGATCTTCCAGCGCCGCACGATCGACCGCGCGATCTACGGGACCGGCTGGGACGGGACGGTGGTGGTCGCGGCCAACGCCAACGGCTGGCTCGAGGTCAAAACCTCGGGCCGCTGACCGCGCCGGGGTCACGGCCTGGCGTCCGGATCGCCGCGGCCGACCCGGTCCATGCCCTGGGCCACACGCGGACGGACCGACGCCGGCCCCGCCGAGGCGCCTTGCCGCCCGCCGGCCCGCTCGCGCATAGTCCCCCGCATGCCCGGCCACGAGCACGTCCACGGTCCCGACTGCGATCACGACCACGACCACGACCACGACCACGACCACGAGCACGTCCACGGGCCCGACTGCGACCACGACCACGGGCCCGCGCCGTTCGTCCGCACCGCCCCGAAGATCGGCCGCAACGACCCTTGCCCGTGCGGCAGCGGCAAGAAGTTCAAGAAGTGCCACGACGCGTAGTCGCCTGACCTTCGGGACATGTCCGTTCGCGCATGTCCCGAAGGCCACGTCCGCCGAAGCCCACCCGCGGGCGCCGTCCTCTCCGCCATGAGGGCGCCGCGCTCGCTGCACCTGCGTCGACCATCGCCGGAGCGCCGCGCTCGCGTCGCGCCCGCTCGCACGCAAGGGTTTAGTCGAGTTCGCCGCGACATGTCCCTGGCGACATGTCCCATCCGCCAGCAAGCCGCCGCGCCCGCCTCGCGGCTCGGCGCGAGCCTCAGCCCGCCGACGCGTCGGCGTCGTCCGGCGGCTCGAACACCATCGGCGCCTCGTCGCCGTCGATGATGGCCCGCCCGCGGCCGCGGCGCTTGGCGTCGATCAGCGCCGCCTCGGCCTCGGAGAACAGCACCGACATCTCGTGGTTGTCGCGCGGCCACAACGAGCCGCCGGCGCTGAGCGACACGCCCATCCCCAGGGCCAGCGAGCCGACCCGGCGGGCGACCGCCAGCACCTGCTCATGGGTCGTATCGGTCACCAGCACCGCGAACGCGTCGCCGGTGAGGCGAGCGACGATGTCGTGCGAGCGCAGCGTCGAGCGCAGCAGCACCCCGACCTGCTGCAGCAGCTCGTCGCCGGCCTTGTGCCCGCGGGCCAGGTTGACCCGCTGCAGGTAGTCGACGTCGAACAGCAGCAGCGCGCACTGCGAGCCGAGCCGAACCGCCCGCGACTGCTCGTCGGCCATGCGCGTCTCGAACTCGCGACGGTTGAACAGCCCCGTCAGCTCGTCGTGGCGGGCCAGCGTCTCCACGCTCTCGTGCAGCCGCAGGTTCTCCGAAGCAAGCGCCGCGGTGTCGAGCAGGAAGCCGATGAACTCGCGCGCCTGCGGGTCGATCGGCGCCCGCCCGTACGGGTCGTCGGCGACCACGATCCCGAGCACCTTGTCGCGCAGGCGGAACGCCGCCACCAGGAATTCGCTCGCCGGCTCGAGGGCCGCCAGCGCCGGGTTGGTCGACCGCTCGCGCGAGAACAGCAGCGGACCGCTCGCCGCCAATGCTTGCTGGATCTCGTCGCCCGCCGCCGCCGTCACGTCGACCGCGATCGTGCGCACGAGATTCTCGTAGCGCGGCTCCGTCGTCTCGACCTCGGCGATCCGCTGCTCGAGCCCGAGCTCGCCCGCCGCCCTCGCGCGCGCCGCCTCGGCCGCGTTGGCCGGCCCGATCGCCGACTCGCCCACCAGCGCTCGCCCGTCCTCGTCGTACACGAACAGCGCCGCCCGGCTGAACCCGAGGGCCAGCCCCGAGGTCATCCCGATCAGCAGGATCGTGCGCAGCCGGTCGATGCTGCCGGTCTCGAGCATCGCCCGTGTCAGCCGCCGCAGCGCCTCCTGTCGCGGCGACTCGCGCGCGAAGCGCTCGAGCGCACCCGCTGCCTCGTCGGCGCCGAGCAGGCTCTGCGCGATCCGCCGCGCCAGCGCCGGAATGCCGTCGGCGAGTTCAGCTGTCCCGAGGACCAGGTCCTTCATGCCATGGATGAACCTGACCTTCGGCTCCGCCGCGCCGATCCGGGCGGCCACGAGCCGCAGCGACGCCCCGCGGTCGGCGAGCCGCAGCAGCTGCAAGGCCAGCGGCGGCGCGTCCTCGGCCGGGACCTCGACCTCGAGCGCGAGGGGCACGGCCAGCCGATCGAAGAGCGTCCGGAGATCGTGCGGCACGTCGACCGCACGCACGGCCGTCGCCAGAGCCTCGGGGATCCCGCTGTACGCTGGGTCGGACATTGGCCCCGCGATGCTGGCAAAAGCCCCGCAGGCCAGCAACGGGCGCAGACGCGCATCTGCGCGCCCAGGCGGTCCGGGCGAGGTGCGGCGCGAATTTGTCCGCCGACCGTCGCGGGCCGATCACCCCGCGTGGCGTGCGCGCGCGAACGCCCGCAGGGCCTCGGGCGCCGTCCCCGTGACCACCGCCTCCGCCACCAGCTCGCCGATCGCCGGCGCGAACTTGAAACCGTGGCCCGAGAACCCGCCCGCGATCCACACCCGCCTGTCCCCGGGGACATGATCGATCACGAAGTCGGTCGACGGCGTGCAGGTGTACAGGCAGACCGTCGCGTGCACGAACTCGCCCCGCCCCGCCGGCAGGTACGCGGCCAGGAACGCGTCGAGCGGCGCGAGATCGCCGGCATGGATCGCGCGGTCGACCCGCTCCGGATCGACCCCCGCCTCGGCCGCGCCGACCTCGGCCGGCGGCACGTGACACGCCAGCTTGAACCCCGTCACGCCCTCGTGCCCGTACGGGAACCCGTACACGAAGCCCGCCGGCCCGAACGAGGCCCACACCGGCATCGCCGCCAGCCGCTCCAGCTCCGCCGCGGCCGGCCGCGTCCACGCCAGCACCCGCCGCAGCACCTTCAGCTGGCCCGGCATGAACCCCGGCACCAGCCCCGGCAGGTAAGCACCCGCCGTCACCACCACGTGGTCGGCCGGCAGCAGCGTCCCGTCCTCGAGCAGCACCCGCGGCCGATCGCCGAGCGCGAGCTCGCGGACCCGCACGCCCGTCCGCCAAGCTGTCCCGAGGGACATAGCCTCTCGTTTTAGCGCTTCGAGACATGGCCCGACGCGCAGGTACCCGCCCGACGGGGTGAAGCAGGCCGTCCACCCGTCGGGCACCGCGATCGGGAAGCGCTCGCGGGCCGCGGCCGCGTCCATCAGCTCGTGCTCGACCGCCGCCGCGCGACAGGCTGCGATCGCATCCTGATAGTCGGGATCGTGCTCGGGCCCGAACTCGACCATCCCGGTGCGCACCAGCAGCGCCTCGCCGGCCCGCTCGCCGAGCGCCTGCCACAACGCGTCGGCGCGGCGGACCAGCGGCACGTAGCCGGCGCCCTCGTGGTACGACTCGCGGATGATCCGCGTGTAGCCCGAGTGGCTGCCGTGCTCGTGCACGTGCGAGAAGCGCTCGAGCACCGTGACCTCGGCCCCGCGGGCGGCCAGCGCCCACGCGGTCGCCGAGCCCATCGTCCCGCCGCCGACGACGATGACTTTCGGGCCGCGCATCGCCTCACTCCTTGGCGACGAACCCGTACACGTCGGGCCCGCGCAGCGGCGGCAGGGCCGTCTTGCGGATCATCAGCGTGCGCACCGCCCACAGCTCGCGGAACACCCGGTAACGCAGCGCCGTCTGCTCGAGATAGTCGACGCCCGCCGAGCCGCCCGTGCCGGTGCGGCGGCCGATCACTCGCTCGACCATGCGCGCGTGTCGCTGGCGGAAGATCACGAACGCCTGCTCGAGCTCCACCAACCCGTCGAGCACCTCGCGCGGCCAGGCCAGCAGCGGCAGCTCGCGGTAGCTCTCGATGAACAGCAGCGCCGCCCGCACCCGCGCCACCCGCGGCCGCTCCTCCTCCGGCACCTCGACCGCCAGCAGGAAATCGCGCGCCTTGACCCGGTCCGCCTTGTAACGCTCCTCGATGCGCCGCCGGTCGGCCTCGCCGGGCGCCGAGTCGCGGACCAGGATCATCGCCTCCTCGGCCTCGATCGCCTGCGCCTTGAGGTAGTTCTCGACGAACCGGCGCACGTTCTCGGTGTCGCCCTCCTGCTCCGGCGTCGAGCCCTGGATCGGCGTGCGGTGCAGCCACTCGTTGATCGACTCGAGCAGCGTCGGCAGGTCCTTGAGCCGCGCCTCGACCCGCTTCGACGCCGGCGACGGCCGCCCGTCGGTGTAGCGGAGCGCCCGCAGATAATCGTTCTCGTGGCCGAGCGGGATCCGGTCGTCGATCTTCAGGCCCAGCAGGATCTCGATCTCCCGCAGCTGCGCCGACTGGAACCCGCTCGCCGGGCTGAGCTTGTCGCGAAAGCCGAGGTAATCGCGGGTCGTCATCGTCTCCATCAGGCGGAAGTGATGCGCGACCTGTTCGAACAGCAGGGCGGTGCGGCGGATCCCGCGGACCGCGTCGGACAGCGACTGCTCGCGCACCTTCTCCTGGGCGAACAAATTGCGGACCCGCACCAGCTCGCGGATCGCCAGCTTGAACCACAGCTCGTCGATCTGGTGGATGACGATGAACATCACCTCGTCGTTCTCGAGCTCCGACTCGTCGGGCTCGACGCCGGTCTGCAGCCCGAGCAGCTCCTCGAGCTTGATGTAATCCCAGTAGAGGGTCGCCTTCGCCTTCTCGGCCATAGGCCGCGAAAGCTACGCCGTGTCGCGCTCGCCCGGCAACGTCCGCCCGCGTGAGGCCCCGCCCGCGTGCAGGGGCGCCTCGAACCACCGCACCGGCGGCCCGTCCGGATCGCCGGGCAGCGGCAACTCGGCCTCTTGCACCTCCACCGTGCTCAGCACCGTCACGTGCGGCGTACCGCGGCCCAGCAGCAGCGCGAACACCGGCCGCGCGCGCGGCGAACAGACCACGAGCGGCGGCGGCCCTTCCTCGAGCGCTTCGCCGCCGACAACATCGTTCTGCGCGAGAACCCGTCGGCGCCAGGCCTGGCGCGCGCGGGCGTCGAGCCCGAGCCGCAGCCCGCGGTCGCCGCTGACCGCCCGTGACAGCAGCGCCGCCTCCGCGTCGGCCACCGGCCGCACCCACGTCACAGCGCCCACGCGGGCGTGGGCCGCCACCACCTCGCCGACCCACTGCGGCGCCAGCCGTTCGCGCAGCGCTCCGAGCCAGCGGCCCCGCTCGCTCGCCTGCCGCAGCAGCGGCTCGGACGCGATCGCCTCGAGCAGCCCCGCGAACGGCGGCAGCGGCACCCGCTCGCGCAGCAGCCCGCGCGTCAGCTCGAGCAGCTCGGCCGGCCCGACCCGCGCCAGCGCCTCGCGCACCACCGCCGGCTCGCGCCCGCCCTGCTCCTCCAGCGCCCGCGCGATCGTCTCCAGGTCGACCAGCGCCTCCGCCCCCCGCATCACCGCGCGAAACACCGCCGTCACGATCCTGTCCTGTCGAGCATGCCCTGAAGGACCTGCCCGATCGAGCATGTCCTTTCGACCATCCTCCTCGCGACCTCCGCTCGACATGTCCTCGAGGACATCCAGCCCGCCGCCCCACTCTCCCTCTCGCCTGTCCCTGAGGACATCCACCTCCGGCGCGCTCAGCACTCGCTCGCCGAGGCGCACCGCGAAGCTCGGCCCTGCCACCGCCACGATCGGCGGCACCTCGACGCCCAGCGCCCCCGCGCAGCGGCGCCGCAGCTCGGCCAGCGGCCCGCGCAGCGCCTGGATGTCCTTTTCATCATGTCCCGGGAGACAGACCACGATCTGCCGCCCTGGCGGCCCTCGCCGCTGCCGCGTCCACCACGCCAGCGCCCCCAGCCCGAAAGCCGTGGTCGAGAACGCCGCCGCCGGCATGCCCGGCGCCAGCGCCAGCCCGGCCAACAGCCCCGCCGGGGCCGCCAACAGCCCCGGAGTCCACCACGCCGCCCCGCGGGTCGCCGGCTCCTCGCGGTCGACCCTCGCCACCAGCAGCGCCCCCGCCAGCCCGACCAGCAGCGCCGGCACCTGCGCCAGCAACCCGTCGCCGATCGCCAGCCGCCCGTACAGCTCGAGCGACGCCGACAGCCCCAGCCCCTCGCGCAGCCCCATCACCACCCCACCGACCACGTTCACGCTCGTCAGCACCAGCCCGAGGATCGCGTCGCCGCGGATGAACTTGGCCGCCCCGTCCATCGCCCCGTAGAAGTTCGAGCGCTCGCGCAGGCGCGCCCGCAGCCGCGTCGCCTCCGTCGCCGAGATCGTGCCTGCCCGCAGATCGGCCTCGATCGCCGCCTGGTGCCCCGGCAGCCCGTCGAGCGCGAACCGGGCCGCGACCTCGGCGATGCGCTCGCCGCCGCGGGCCACCACCACGAACTGCACCACCGTCACGATCGCAAACACCACCGCCCCGACCACCAGGTCGCCCTGGATCACCAGCGTCGAGAACGCCGCGATCACCTCGCCCGCGTCCGCGTCGCGCAGGATCAGCCGCGTCGTCGTCACGTTGAGCGCCATCCGCGTCAGCGTCATCAGCAGCAGCAGCCGCGGGAACCCCAGCAGCTCCGCGCTGCGCCGCGCCGTCACGCTGGCCACCAGCGCCGTCACCGAGCCCGCCAGGCTCAGCGTCAGCAGCAGGTCGACCAGCCAGCGCGGCAGCGGCAACAGCGCGCAGGTCACCGCCGCCAGCACCCACAGCACCAGCCCGTAGCCCGGCAGGACCGCCCAGATATCCGCTCCGGAGCCCGCGGCTCGGCCGATGCGCATTGCCGCACAGGCTAGCGAGGCGCGAACGCGCGCCAAGATCCGCAAGTGTTCAGTGCGATTTCGCCCCTCACGCGCCGCGGATCCGCGCGCTCCGGCGGCGGGGTCCGATCGCGGTCCTGCTCGCGTCGGTCTTGCCCGCGTCGCCCCGTCACGCGAGCGAGGGCTCGGCGAAGATCACTCGATCTCGAAGCAGTACAGCCGGAACGCCTCGGTGCAGTGGCGCGGCGCGCAGGCTGTCCACGTCGCGTTGACCGCGTCGAACATCCCGATCAGGCCCTGCCCCTGGTCCGACTGCCAGCCCCCACACGACACGCCCCCGTCGCCCAGCCCGTCGACCAGCGTCCCCGTCCACACCCCGTCGCTGCTGACCGCGCACGGCTCCATCGACGACGGGATCGACTGCCCCTTCTCCGTCACGTTGATCGGGTTCTTCAAGCTCCCCATCGTCAACGCATCTGCGTCGGGCGCCACCGGCATCCCGTCGGGCCGCACGTACGGCGTCTTGCCCGCGCCGAGGCGGTCGCTCGCGTTCGCGGCCCCGTCCGACAGCCACGCCACGAACTTGCGCATCTTCAGCTCTGGCACCGCCCCGGCGCCGCCTGCCAGCTTCGTGCACGTCTCGTCGGCCGCCGTCAGCTTGCCCACTTGCAGGGCCGTGAACACCTCGCTCGTGAGGAACACGTAGCGCACGACCTTCGGGCCCTGCTCGATCTGGCACAGCGCGTCGCAGCCGTCGCCGCTGATCAGGTTGCCGTCGTCGCACTGCTCGAGCGGCGCATCGACCATCCCGTCGCCGCACATCGACGGCACCACCGTCGTCACGTCGCTCGTCGTCGCATCGGTGCCCGGCTCCGTCGAAGTCACCGGCTCCGTCGAAGTCCCCGGCTCCGTCGAAGTCACCGACTCCGTCGTGCTCGTCGTGCTCGTCGTGCTCGTCGTGCTCGTCGTGCTCGTCGTCCCCGTCGTGCCCGTCGTCCCCGTCGTCGTCGGCGCCGTGCTCGAGCTCGTGCTCTCCGTCGTCGTCGTCGTCTCGCTGCTCGTCGCGCTCCCCGCGACTCCGGCCGGTGAAAAACAACCCGAACAGCCCAGCACTGCCACCGCGATCGACGCGCGCCCGAACGACATCGGCCTCACTCTACTCGACGCCTCGCGCCGCGCCCACCTGTCACGCCGGCGCCCGCCAGGCCCCGCGCAGCGCCAGCGTCGCTGGCGGCTGGATCGCCTCGTGGTGCAGCTTGCCCATCAGCTGGAACAAGTTGAACACCACCACCGTCGCCAGCGCGCCCAGCTTGCTCACCGTCCCGAACACCGGCGGCCACAGACACAGCGCCGTGCACCAGCCCGCCACGGCAGGCAGCCCCACCACCAGCGCCGCCGTCAGCCCCATCAGCTTGCGCCGCCACCGGCGCGGATCGGCGTCGGCGACCAGCATGCCGTCTGGCCCTTGGGACAGCCACACCCGATCGCCGGTCCCGATCGACACCTCGACCGCGCGCGTCCACCCGGCCGCGCGGGTCGCTGGCGCGCGTGCGGCCGCGAACGCCTCCGGGCCCGGGCAGGCCGCTGCTGCCCGCTGGCGCGCTCGCTCGACCCACACCGTCCCGCCGGCCAGCCCGACCTGCTCGCCCTCGATCGCCACCACCCCGCCGAGCACCTCGCCCTCGTACGCGCGGTCGTGGAACCAGATCGCGGCGTCGCCCTTCGAGCGGCCGACCTGGCGCACCCGGTGGATCGCCACCTGTCCTGCGGGACCTGTCCCTTCGACCACCACGCCGACCCGCGCCTGCGCGCCCCAGCGCCCCAGCAGCCGCCGGCACTCGCCCCACCCGGCCGCCGCGATCAGCAGCGTGTTGAGCCAGAAGATCGCCAGCGCCGCGTACGCCAGCCAGGCCGGGAACCCGCTCACGCCGCCGCTCCTTCGGGGCCCGACTGCTCGCGGGCCGCCTGCTGCTCCGCCGCCGCGCGCCGCTCTCCGCGGGCCGCCTGCTCGTCCTCACCGCCGGCGCGCGCGCGCACCGACGGCCGCCGGCGCGGCAGCAAGAACGTGCGCAGCAGGTACAGCACCATGCTCGGCTCGTCGAGGCGCGGCTCGATGCGCGGCGCCACTTCTCGGCGGTGGGCCTCGGCCAGCTCGGTCCAGTGCAGCCCGGCGCGGTTGTGGTGGATCGTGTGGTAGCCGTTGTTGCACATGATCCAGTTGAACCACCGGCCGACGAAGTTGCGCGAGTGGTTCCACTCGCTCGACGGGTCGGTCGCGTCGTGCTGGATCAGGTTGATGCGGAGGATGCAGCGCGCCCCGTACAGCTGCGGCAGGACGATGAACAGCAGCGCGCCCCAAAAATCGTAGAGCAGCGCTGCCCCGGTCAGCCCGAACGCCACGATCGTCTCGGTCATGTACTGGCGCACGAAGCCCTGCTGCTTCGTCACCTTGGCCCAGCGCCCGACCCCCGCGAACGTGTTGGGCCCGGCGATGTTGGGGAAGTGGATCAGGTTGAGCAGGTGCCAGCGGAACGCCACGTGCGACGGGTCGGCCCAGTCGGGCTGGCCGTCGTCGGCGAAGTGGTGGTGCACCAGGTTGTGCGCCGGCACGTTGGCCGAGGCCGGGTACAGCACGCCGAAGCTCAGCACGCTGCGCCAGACCAGGTTGAGCCGGTGCGAGTGGAAGATCCCGCGGTGCATGTGATTGTGGATCACGACCGCGTTGAGGAAGCTCAGCAGGCACGCCAGCACGAACGGCAGCGGGTGGCGGCACGCCGGCACGAAGTACATCAGCGCCAGCAGCCCGAGGTACGCGCCGACGATCCCGACCTGGCGCCACTCCTCTGGCTGGCGCACGAGCCAGGTCTCGCGCTCGCGCTCGCGCTCGTGCGCAGCCGGCTTCGCACCGGCGAGTTCGCCCTGGGACGCCATCGCCGCGGCACCATACTGCGACGACCGGAAGGCCTCAATCTCCGCGCGCGTGGGGACAATCTCGACGCGCCCCTGCGCGCGTGATATCCCTGCCCCGCGCCTGTCGGCGCCCGTCTGCACCGTGACCGCCCACACCGGCATCGCCACCAACCTCTCCACGTGGCTCACCGCGCAGCCCTCGGTCCAGTACCGCAGGAACCCGTGGTTTTACTTCCTTTACGACGGCGGCTACCTGCTGGCCTTCCTCGCGCTCGACGCCTGGATCCTCGCCACCGGCCAGGCCCCGCTGGTCCAGTGGCAGTGGTGGTACCTGGGGCTGCTCCCGGGCGTCATCTACTGCCACATCCTGCTCAACGTCTTCATCCACAACTGCTGCCACGGCAACTTCCCGCGCCCGATCAACCGCCTGATCGGCGAGGTCGCCGGCGTCCTCGTCATCACCCGCTACGCCTCGTGGGAGATCATCCACCAGCGGCACCACCGCTTCTCCGACGACCCCGAGCGTGACCCGCACCACGTGATGCCGAGCTTCTGGCGCTTCCTCGCCCGGACGATGCTCGTCAACGTCGAGAAGCAGCTGCAGAACCAGGCCTACGACCAGTTCGGCGACACCCCCGAGATGCGCCGGCGCGAGCAGCTGCGCAGCGTGCTCAGCTTCTCGGTCATGATCCCGCTCAACCTCGCGTTCTGGCTGCTGCTCGGCCCCGAGGCGTTCTTCTTCCTGTGGCTGCCGGCCCAGGCCGTCGGCTGGGTCCACGTCGCCCACTTCAACTGGGCCACCCACAACGCCCACTCGCCGACCGGCGACTACAAGCCCGTCAACCTCGACCACGGCCTCTACTGGCTCGGCAACCGCGTCTTGTTCGGCCTCTACATGCACGCCAACCACCACAAGCGGGCCAACATCTTCAACCCGGCCAAGATGGACGAGGTCATGGCGCGCCGGGCCGCCGCCCGCGCCCAGTAGCTCGCTGTCCGTTCGGGCATGCTCCTCGGAGCATGCCCGTTCGCGCATGTGCGATCGGACATGCCCGTTCGCACATGTCCCTCAGGCCACCACCGGCACCCCGTGCCCGGCCTCGTCGGTCAGGATCTCGAACGCCGCGCGATCGCTGCTGAGCGCGACCGTCGGCTTGCCCGGCCGCCGCACCTGCAGCTCGCAGCGGGCGATCTTGCTGTTGAGGCAGGTCTTGACCCCGCCGGGGGGGTTGCCGTACGCGAGCCCGACGAAGGCCGCGCGCGGGGCGGAGATCCGCGCCTCGACCGCGACCTCGCGGGTCTGCGACGCCAGCGTCCAGGTGAACTCGGACCCACCGAGCGCCACCTCGCCGCGGGCTCGCGCCGCCTGCCACAGCGAGTTGAGCGCGAACTGCTCGCCCTCGAGCCGCAGCACCAGCAGCGTCATCGGCGGGGTCCACAGCGGCCCGAACTTCAGCCGCGCCGTCGCGCACTCGAGGAAGCTGTCCGGCGCGCCGTCGAAACCGGCCACCTGGCCCCACGCGTAGCGGTCGGTGTGACGCGCGCCCCAGTTGTGCGACTGACTGCCGGTCCACCCGTCGATCGCGTGCGCCTCGCCGTCGACCGTGATCGTGCCGGTGAAGGCCGCGTTCGGCGAGCCGACCAGCGACTTGGCCTTGGGGAACCCGCCGGCGTAGAGGTTGGCCGGCAGCAGCAGCAACGGCGGCTCGGGGCTGGTGTACGCCAGCTCCCAGGCGAACGTATGCGCCGCCCCGACGACCGCGCCCCGCAGGCCGCGATCGTCCAACACGGCCTCGCCGACGCGCACGTCGAGCCGGTCGCGGGCGAACGCGCAGCGCTGCCACGGCACCACCTGCTTGGCCGCGGCGATGCTGCCGCGCTCGCCGTCGAACCAGATCGACCACAGCTCGCCGACGGCCCGATCCGGCTGTCCTTTGGGACAGAAGATGGTGTAGCGGATCCACCACGCCAGCGGCCGCGTCGGGTGGTTGGCCCGCTGGAAGTAGCTCTCGTAGTGTCCCGCCGTCGCGGCAGGATCGAAGCGGCAGGCGTTCCAGCGGTCGCGGTCGACGGGCACGCGGCGAGCGTGCCGCGAGCCCCCACCGCTGTCCACGGCCGCCATCTCACGATCGGCGAAACCCTCTACGTCACCGCATCGACCGGTGATGTCCCGAAGCACCCGAGTCGCCACTGCGACGACCGGCGGTGCCCCCGACGCGCGCCCGGGTCGTCGCCCCACCGCCGGGCCGCGCGAAGCAATCGCCTCGCACCGGCGCGCCCTGTCGCGCAGGGCCGGCGACCGCCGCGTCGCTGGTCAAACGCCGCGAATTTTGGCACTCCTGCGGACCGTGGCCCTCGCGCCTCAGCTCGCGGTCGTCGCCTGGCTCGCCCTCGCCGCGGCCCCGCTCGAGCTGCAGACCGACGCCGTCGATCCGCGCCTCACCGAAGCCGGCCTGCGCGCGCGCGTCGGCGACGACCTCGACGCGTGGACGCTCCGCGTCCGCCCCGGCCCGACCGAGCGCGAGCTCGAAGTCCGCCTGCGCGGCCCCGACGGCGCCACGCGCACGCGCCGGCTGATCCTCTCCGGCACCACCCGCGAAGACCGCAGCCGCGAGCTCGCCGCCAGCCTCACCCTGCTCATGGATGAGGCTTCGGCCCCCCCACGCGGAGGCAAGCCCGCGACACCGCCCCCACCCGCGCCTCGCGCCCCGACGTCGGGCTGGCTCGGCCTCGGTCCGCGCGTCGAAGCCGGCCCCAAGCTCGCCGAGGGCGGCGTCGACGTGATGGGCGGCGCCTGGCTGCTGCGCGATCACCTGCAACCGATCGCCAGCCTCGGCCTCGGCGGCGCCGCGCCCGAGGACGTGTCCCTGTTTCACCTCCGCTTCGGCGGCGGGCTGGCCGCCGGCGCCTCGCTGCTCGACCGGCGGATCTGGCTCGGAGGACATGTCCTCGCCCACGCGCTGCGCTCGCGACTCCGCGAGCGCGATCATCTCCGCGTCGACTGGATGGCGTCGACGGAGATCGGCGCGACCCTGCAATACCGCGGTCGGCGCCTGTTCCTCGGCGCCCGCACCGGGGTCGATCTCGTGCTGCCGCCGCGTCCGGTGCCAGGCCACGGGGCGCGGATCCGGCGCGGTCCGGCGCAGTGGGTGCTCGGCCTCGTCGTCGGCGTCGTCTTCGGCTGAGCGGCCTTGGATTTGTCGCGGCCGACCCGGTCTATAGCTACGTGTTCAGCTCCGCTACACTCTGGCCGGCCATGACCTCGCGGGCCGCAGTCAGGGACGTGGAGAGCGCCGCCGTCCTGGCGGCCGCGCAGGACGGCGACAGGGCCGCCCAGGCCGCGATCTTCGAGGCCTACAAGGAACGGGTCGCCCGCCAGGTGTTCCGCATGACCGGCGACGCGTCGTCGGTCGACGACCTGGTCCAGGAGGTCTTCATCTCCGCCTTCTCGGCCCTCGGTCGGTTCCGCGGCGACGCCCAGCTCGGCACCTGGCTCTACACCATCGCCGCCAACCGCGTGCGCAACTGGTGGGACTCCCAGCGCCGCCGCCGTCGCCGCGAGGACATCGCCTCGGCCCACGCCGACGACCCCGTGGCCACCCCCGAGGCCGACCTCGAGGCCCGCCAGCAGCGCGACCACCTCTATCGCGCGCTCGGCGAGCTGCCCGACAAGCTGCGCGAGTCGTTCGTCGCCCGCGCGATCGAGGGCATGAATTTGCACGAGGCCTCGGCCGCGCTCGGCGTGCCGATCAGCACCGTCTCTTACCGCACCCGTCGCGCCGAACAGATGCTGTGCGCCGCCCTGGGGATCCCCTGGAGGGATGAATGAGCCCCGATTTTCGCCCCGCCCCCGGCGAGCCCGCCGTCCGTTCGCCCGAGCTGCTGCGCCTGGTCCAGGCCGCCCGAGTCGCGCCACCACCTGTCCTCAAGGCCAGCTCAGACGCCGTGTTCGCCGGCTTCCAGGCCCGCCGCCGCGACCGTCGCCGCCTGGTCGTCGGCGCCGCCGTGGCCGTCGCCGCCGCCGTGGCGCTGCTCTGGGCCCGCCCTTCGTTCATGTCCTCCAGGACAGGTACTTTGGAACCTGTCGCAACGAACAGCATGCAGGCACCCCACGTCGCGCCGCTGCCGGTCCTGGCCGAAGCCGTGCGCGTGGTCGCCGAGGAGGGCCCGCCCGCGGGCGTTCGCGGCGAGTGGCAGGTCGAGCTCGGCGACGGCCGCTACGACGTCACCGTCGCCGCCCACGCTGGCCCCGAGCTGCTGCGCGTCGACACGGCCGGCGGCACCGTCGAGATCGCCCAGGGCCGGGTCGTCATCGTCGTCGCCGGCGCCCGCACCGAGGCCGTCCTGCGCACCGGCGTGGCCACGTGGATCGCCCCCGGCGGCGCCCGCACCCCGCTCGCCGTCGCCCCGGCCGAGGCCAGCCTCGACGACGCACCTGACCCGAAGGCCAGCCCGTCCGACCTCGCCCGCCACGCCGACGCCCTGCTGGCCGCCGGCCGCCGCGACGCCGCCATCCGCGTGCTCGACCTGCTCGTCACCACCCACCCGGACAGCCCCCCGGCCCGCGCCGCCCTGCTCGACCTGGCCCGCCTCCTCAAGGCCGCCTCGCGCGCCGACGAGGCCCGCTGCGCCTACGCGCTCTACCTGGCCCGCTACCCAGGCAAGGAGCAGCTCGCCGATGAGGTCGAAGCCGCCCTGAGCCGCCTCGGCCCCGGCCCCGCCTGCACCGACCTGCGCCCGCGCTGACGCGCCGAGCCTGTCCGTAGGTCATGTCCCTACGGACATGTTCGTGCGGACCTGTCCATTCGAACATGTCCCGAAAGCACGAGAGCGGTCGACGCGTCCTCGGACCCGTCGACCGCCCACAGCGAGCCGCCCCGCTTACTCCTCGAGCTGCTCCAGCTTCTTGCGCACCCCGAACGGCACCGCCAGGCGCACGCGGAAGCCGTCGACCTGGAAGAATTGGCGGATGACCGTCTCGTTGATGGCCGCCGCGCGGTGGGCGATCGTCTGCAGATCCTTGAGCATCGGCATCACCGCCTTGCCGACGCCCTGGAACTCCTCGCTGAGCTTGCGCAGGTTCTTCACCGCCGCGCTGCCGTCGGCCATCATCGACTCGACCTTGCTCGTATCGACCGCGTCGATGAGCTTCTCGACCTTGGCCAGCGCGCGGTCGCCGTCGACGAACAGTTGCTTGCCCTTGGTGATCAGCCCTGGCACTTCACGCCGGAGCTCGGCGAGCACCGCGTCGCCGTTGTCGATCATGCGACCGATCTTGGGGTTCTCGAGGTGCGCCCGCGTCGCCTTGACGATCGCGCGCAGGTCCTCGCGGTTCTCGGCCAGCATCTCCTTCGTGGTGGTGAGCATCGTCTCGACGTCGCCGAGCATGCGATCGAGGCGCTCTTTGGGCAGCCCGCCCTCGTCGAGCGCCTTTGTCAGCGCATCGAAGCGCTTGACGATGCGGACCACGGGGCCGTAGAGCGCCTCGTCGCCCTCGACCACCCCGTTCATCGCGTTGAGCGCCTCGCCGATGTCGACGCTCGGGTCGACGCAGGGGATCTCCGCCCCGGGCGGCAGCGTCGTCCCGCTGTCGGGCTGGCGCAGGTGCAAGAATTTCTCGCCGAGCAGGCCCTTCATCTGCGGCGACGCGCAAGTCTCGGCGAAGATCGGCACATCCGGGTTGATGCGCAGCTCGAGCAGCGCCTTGTTGCCGTCGATCCCGATCTTCTTGATCTGCCCGATCTGCACCCCGGCGATGCGGACCGCGTTGCCTTCGACCAGGCCGCCCGCGTCGTCGAGGTGGAGGCGGTAGTAGGTCCCCGCCTTGGGCAACGCGCCGAGCGTCCACGCCAGCCCGGCCAGCGCGGCCAGGGTCACCGTGACGAAGATTGCGAGGGTTAGGTAGCGCGTGTTCATGCTTCACCTCACAGGACCTGGATCGGCCCCTTCGTGGATCGATCGAAAAATTGATTGATGGCCTCGCCGTTCGACCGGAGCACCTGCTCCTTGGTCCCGAACGTCTGCAGCACACCCTTGTAGAGCAGCCCGATGTGGCTGGCGATGGTGCGCGCCTCGGCGGTGTCGTGGCTGATGACCACGAACGTCATGTTGTACCGGCGGTGCAGATCGAGGATCAGGTCGTCGAGCGTCGCCGACATCACCGGGTCGAGGCCCGACGACGGCTCGTCGCACAGCACGATCCTCGGCTGCAGCGCGATCGCCCGGGCGAACGCCACCCGCTTGCGCATCCCGCCGCTCAGCTCCGCCGGCATCTTGCGCTGCACGTCCTTCAGCCCGACCGCGTCCAGGTACTCCTTGACCCGCTGCGCGATCTCCGTCTCCGACATCTTCTCGTGCTGCCGCAGCGGGAACGCCACGTTGTCGCCGACGCACATGTCGTCGAACAGCGCCCCGTCCTGGAACAGCATCCCGAACTTGCGGCGCAGCGCGAACAGCTTGTCGCGGTCGGCCGAGCGGCGCTCGTCGAGCGCCGTGATGTCCTCGCCCTCGATGAAGATCCGGCCCGAGTCCGGCTTCATCAGCCCGACCAGGCAGCGCAGCAGCACCGACTTGCCCGTGCCCGACGGCCCGAGCATCACCAGGATCTTGCCTGCGGGCAGCACCAGCGACACCTCGTGCAGCACGCGGTTGGGCCCGAACGACTTGCAGACCCTCTCGAGCGTGATCGCTGGCGCTTGCTCGGCCATCCTCACCTCACGTACAGCAGCGCCGAAAGGAACATGTTGAGGACGATGCACAGCACCGCCGAGTGGACGATCGCGCGATTGGTCGCGACCCCGACGCCCTCCGCTCCGTCGCGCTTGAGCGCGCGGTAGCCGTGGTAGCAGGACACGAGCGCCACCAGCCAGCCGAACACCACGCCCTTGAACACACCGGCGGCCAGATCCTCGAGGTGGACGATGTCGCGGACCTGCTCCATGAAGGTCCCGCCGTTGACCCCCATCTGATCGACCGCCGCCCAGTAGCTGGCCGCCAGGCCGACCACGTCGGCGTAGCCGCACAGCAGCGGCAGCATCAACGTCACCGCCCACAGCCGCGGCGCCACCAGGTGGCGCATCGGGTCGACCGCCATCACCTCGAGCGCCTCGACCTGCTCGCTGATCTGCATGTTGGCCAGGCTCGCCGCCAGCGTCGCGCCGATGCGCGCCCCGCAGATCACCGCCGCCATCACCGGGTACAGCTCGCGGATCCCTCCGACCCCGCAGAACAGCCCCAGCAGGTCCTGCCCGCCGAAGCGGACGAACGTGCCGTAGGCCTGCACCGACAGGTTCATCCCCGCGAAGATCGTCAGCAGCGTCAGCAGCGGCAGGCTGCCGACCCCGGCGTCGAGCGCGTGGCGCACGAACTCGTCGCGCGGCGGCAGCCCGCTGAACTGGGCGACGAGCGCGCGGCGGACGAAGTGCAGGAACTCCACGCCTACACCCCCAACCTTAGAAGCGCCATGCTGACGAAGTAGTCCGCCACGAGGATCAGCACGATCGTCATGGTCACCGTGTCGTTGGCCGCCTTGCCGACCCCGGCCGCGCCGCCCGACGTGCGCAGCCCGAGGAAGCCCGCGATCAGGCCCACGGCTGTCCCGAAGGCCATGCACTTGCCGAGCCCGACCCACAGGTCGACCAGCGACACCTGCGCATAAAGATTGGCGAGGAACGACCCGTGGTCGACCCCCATCACCGGCACCGCGAAGAACCACCCGCTCAGCAGCCCGAGCAGCGTCGTCAGCACGCTGAGCAGCGGCGTCACGATCACGCAGGCGATCAGCCCTGGCACCACCACGTAGCGGATCGGGTCGACCGACATCACCGCCAGCGCGTCGATCTGCCCGCGCACCTTCATCGTGCCGATGCGCGCCGCGATCGACGAGCCCGCCTGCGCCGCCACCATCACCGACGCCAGCGCCGGGCTGTACTCGCGGAAGATCGCCGTCGCCAGCAGCGACGACAGCAGGCTCTCGGCCCCGAACATGCGGAACAGCCCCGCGCCCTGCAGCGAGATCACGGCGCCCACCGGCGCGACCGCGAGCCCGACCGGGATCAGACAGCGCCGGATCAGCAGGTCCATCACCCGCAACGTTTCATGCAGGTAACGCGGACCCGTCAGCAGACCACGACAAACAGCACAGAGGAACTCGACGAACGCGGCGCACGCTTCAAACCAGCGCAACGACCGGTTCAACACGGCCGCCTCCCCGGTTTGTGAAATGTCGCCGACATGGTCCCTCGTGCCTTTTAACCGTGGACCAGGTCCGGAGCGCAACAAAATTCTCGGCTTCGCCCATCATCCCGGGACCGCTGTGCAGCCGCATGCACGACCGCTGCCAGCCGACTCGCCGGGCGGCCCTGCCTGCGGCGCGGCGTTTTCAGGAGCCTTGTTCTTTCCGCCCGGAACGCGGCTCGGCCGCCTGCTCGAATGCGCGCAGAGCCTTACCAGACGCCTCGGAACGCCGGTCCTCGGCAAATTTGACTCCCTGCGCGCGAGCGGCCAATGTTCCCGGGTGAAGCCGGTGAACATACGGCTCGTAACGGCGGCGGTCGGGGCCTCTTTTGGCCTCGCGTGCGGCCCCGGATGCGTCACGCCCGGGCCTGCGCAACAAGCACAAGCTGTCGCCCCTCCCGATCCCGCGCCTGGTTCCGGCGGCGCGCCCGAGCCGGTGCAGGTGCACGTACCGCCGCCGCCAGGGCCCACCCCCGCGCTCACCGACGCCGCGCGAGACGCCCGACTGTGGGCTCAGCGGGCGATCCTCGGCGAGCGGGCGGCCTTGCTGGAAGACAGCGCCGGCCAGCCGTTCCCCGTGATCCCCGTCGCAGCCGGGACCGAGCTGCAGGCCGCGATCATGCCCGGCGCCGGCGCCGGCAACCTCGACGCCTTGCCCGGCAGCGAGGGCACCGGAGCGGGCGGCATCGGCCTCGCGCCGGCGATCAACGGCAACGCCCTCGGCCAGTTCATCCTGCTCCAGCGCGGCGCCGACGACCCGCTGCGGCACTTCCACGAGGCCCTGCGGCGCCTCGAGCAGGGCCTCGACGAGGACGGCAAGGTCCGCGTGCTCCTCTACGGCGCCTCGCACACCGCCGCCGACATCTACCCGACCTACCTGCGCGCCTACTTGCAAAAGCGCTTCGGCGACGGCGGCCTCGGCTTCTATCCGCTCGCCAAGCCGAGCAAATACTCGCGGCCCTACGGCTGCACGATCGACAGCTCGCGCGGCTGGAAGGTCGAGCACGCCCAGCGCTCGGAGGCGCGTGACGACGGCTACTTCGGCCTCCTGGGCGCCAGCGCCTCGGCCAGCAAGAAGCGCGACACGACCCGCGTCACCTTTAACCCGCCGATCGATCGCAAGGCCGAGCCGCCCGCGGTCAGCCGCTACGACCTCTTCTTCCTGCGCCAGCCTGGCGGCGGCAAGTTCCAGGTGCTGTTCGCCGGCAAAAAGGCCTTCATCGTCGACACCAAGGCCAAGCAGGCCGGCCCCGGCTACCACAGCTTCGAGCGCCCCGGTCCGCCCGAGGCCATCGAGGTCCGGCCCATGGGCGACGGCGAGGTGCGCCTGTTCGGCGTCACCGTCGAGAACGAGGCCAAGGGCGTCGTCGTCGACACGCTCGGCATCGGCGGCACGCGGGCCTCGAACCACCTCAAGTGGGACGAGTTCGTTTGGGCCGACAACTACAAGCGCCGCGACCCTGACCTCGTCATCCTCGCCTACGGCAGCAACGAGTCGGTCGACGACGACCAGCCGATCGGCGTCTACAAGAACAACCTGCGCGAGGTCCTGGCTCGCCTGCGCCGCGCCTCGCCCGACACCAGCTGCGTGCTCGTCGGCCCCGGCGACTTCCCGCTCAAGCGCCCCGACAACTCGCTCGGCCCGCGCCCGCGCGTCGCCGACATCGTCGCCGCCCAGCGCGAGCTCGCCAGCGAGGCCGGCTGCGCCTTCTGGGACACCGTCCAGTTCATGGGCGGCGAGGGCTCGATGGCCTACTGGGCCTCGGCCCAGCCGGCCATGGCGATGTCCGACCACCTCCACCTCAACCGCCGCGGCTACACCCGCATGGGCATGGCCCTCGCCGACGCCCTGATGTTCGACTTCGACGGCGGGCCCACGCTCGACCCCGGCGGCGACCCCTTGCTCGCCCGCGAGGCCCCGCAGCCCGACCCCACCGTGCCCCCCGGCGCCGTCCCGGCCGAGCCCGCCAAGCCCGCGCCCGACCCCGAGGCCCCGCCGCTCGCGGTCGTCCCCGCCTCCGCGCCCTGACTTCCTCACGCGGGCCGCGGCCCGTGCGAGCGCCTGTCCCTTCGACCAGGTCGAGCCGCGCGCGAGCCTCGACTTCGTCCTCTTTTAAAATCTCAGACCGAACGTCAGCCCGACGTGCGTCTGTCCGTTCGACCATGGCCGAAGAGACATCTTGTTCCCCGGCTGCCCGGACTTCCACGCCTTGCGCGCGACGATCCCGCGGCGCAGCAGGAAGCCGCCGCCGACCGCGATCGGCACCGCGAACGCGAACGACAGCGAGCTCGACACCACCGCCGCGACGAACGGGTCGCCGCCGAGCGGACCGGAGCAGACCACAGTCTCGTCGATCTCCGACATCGCCCCCGACCTGCACGCCTCGCGCACCCGCGCCGCCCGCACCGCCTCGAACGTGCCGACCCCGACCAGCGCCGCCGCCACCGCGGTCGTCACCGCGCCGAGCCCGATCTCGACATCGCCGCGCTCGCTGAGCGGCGCGCGCGAGGGTGGGGGCTGACGCGGAGGTACGACGACCGCAGCCCCCGATCCGCGGGCGCACCCGCACAGCATCGCCACGATCGTCGCCAGCGCTCGCATCCTTCGCCTCCCGTTCTACCCGAAAGCCCGAGCCCCAGGCCACCGCCGATCGCGTAGGCTCGCCGGCATAGGAGAGTTCCATGGCAAAACGCGCCGAGCGCATCGCCTCCGCCTGCATCGCTTCCACCTTGCTGGCCGTCGCCTGCGGCGACTCGTCCCAGGTCAGCGGCACTGACACTGCCCCGACCTCGACCGCCCCGACCGGCCTCACCCTCGACCCGACCGCCGGCACCACCGCGACCGCCACCACCGACCCCGGCACCACCGGCGATCCCACCGACACCACCACCACGTCGAGCACCACCGTCACCCCGCCGACCTCGACGACCAGCATCACCGACCCGACGGCCACCGATCCGAGCACGTCGACCACCGAGCCGTGCATCGGCCTCGAGTGCCAGATCGATCCGTGCGGCGGTGACCCGAACAAGACCACCGTCTCGGGCATCGTGTTCGCGCCCGAGGGCACCCTCCCGCTCTACAACATCACCGTCTACGTCCCCGCCGCCCCGCTCGATCCGGTCGTCGAGGGCGTCACCTGTGACACCTGCGGCGACGGCCTGCCCGGCGACCCGATCGTCGCCACCCTCACCAACACCAGGGGCGAGTTCACCCTCGCCGGCGTGCCCGCCGGGCAGAACATCCCGCTCGTCGTCAGCGTGGGCAAGTGGCGCCGCGAGGTCGTCCTGCCCGAGGTCGTCGCCTGCAGCGACAACCTCGCCCCTTACGACCTCACGCGCCTGCCCAAAAACCAGAGCGAGGGCCACATCCCCAAGATCGCCATGGTCACTGGCGGCGCCGACCCGCTCGAGTGTCTGCTGCGCAAGATCGGCATCGAGGACGGCGAGTTCACCCCCGAAGCCGGCAGCGGCCGCGTCAACCTGTTCGAGGGCCAGGGCGGCGCCGACCGCTTCAGCGACGACCTCAACCGCGGCGCCGACTTCTCCGGCGCCAGCACCCTGTGGGGCAGCCTCGACACCTACAAGCAGTACGACATGGTCCTGATGGCCTGCGAGGGCGGGCAGAACGGCGGCGCCAAGTCGAACGCGATGCGCCAGAACCTGGTCGACTACGCCGGCCTCGGCGGGCGGATCTTCCTGTCCCACTGGCACAACATCTGGATCGAGGACGGCCCCGACCCGTGGCCGAGCACCGCCGATTTCGTCAGCGAGCCCGACCTGCCGAACCCCGTCACCGGCAAGATCGACACCACCTTCCCCAAGGGCCTGGCGCTGGCCGATTGGATGCTGCACGTCGGCGGCTCCGACGTCCACGGCGAGATGCAGATCAAGGAGGCGCAGTACACCGTCGACTCGGTCAACGCCATGACCTCGACGCGGTGGGTCTACACCGACTCGCCCGAGAACACGGTCCAGTACTTCACCTTCAACGCCCCCGTCGGCGTGCCCTCCGAGCAGCAGTGCGGCCGCGTGGTCGACAGCGACATCCACGTCTCCTCCGGCGACCAGATCGGCGAGCCGTTCCCCTCCGGCTGCGAGACCCAGGGCCTGACACCGCAGGAGAAGGCCCTCGTGTTCATGTTCTTCGAGCTCTCGGCCTGCCTGATCCCCGACGACGAGGATCCCATCCCCGGATGAACCTTCGGGCATGTCCATGAGGACATGTCCCAAAGGCCCGCCACGGCCGCCCCGCGGGTGACGACGCACCTCCGTCGCCGTCACGCGCGATGCACGGCCCCCGCGAGCAGGTCGCTCCCCGTCGCCGCTCGCGGCGCCGGCCGGGCCGATCTCCTCGTGGCCGTCTGCGCGCGCACCCCGGCAAGCAGATCCGCGATGTCGCGTTCCGAGGTCGCCGCCCGCCTCGCGGCGGAGGCCCGCGCTCGCCGAAGTACGCCGCGCCCCTGCCCCTGAACGCGGACCTCGGTCCTGCGCTCGCCAGTCGCACGCGTCGCGCCCCGCCGCGTGACCCTCTCATCGGCCTCGCATCGAGCGCCGCGCGAGCGCGGCGCACGGCTTTCATCCGCGTCACTGAACCGCGTGCGACGCTCGCCACCATCGAAGCGCGAGCGCTCCACGAAGCGCGCGGCGCCTGTCCTCTGCCAGCGCTCGACCCCTCGCGACTCATCGCCGCGAGCGTCTGCGCCTGCTCTCCGGGACATCCACCAGACGCCGGCTGCGCACCCGTGATGACGCGAGGACGCGGCGACGCCGGGATCTCGCCGCAAACGGTTCGCGGCGCGCGGGTCCGCGGGCGCGCACCTCCACGCGCGGGCGGACCGGCCCTCGGGCCGGCCCCCACCAGTTCCCGCGCGTCCCCGTCCGTGGTGCGGCAGATCGCCGGGACCGGCGTTGACATGTCCCGAGAGACATGTCGTCTCGCGCGATCGCGCCCGCCCCTGCGACGCGGCACGCGGGCGTGTTCGCGCCGCGCGGCATGGCCCTTCGGACATCTTGCCGGCGCGGCGCACACAACTCTTCGTCGCGTTGTCGCCGTCGCGCCTCAGTGTCCTGTAAGATGAGACCCCTGATATGCCGCCCAACGATCCCAGGCCGCCTGCGAAACCGGTGCCGCGGCCCCGTCCCGCCGCCCCTGCCAGCGCTGGCGAGATGAGGGCGCCCGGCAAGCCGCCCGCCTCGCAGGCCGGCAACGCCGCGGCCCCGGGCAAGCCGCCCGCCGCCCGCACGCCCACGCGGCCTGGCACCGGGTCGCTGCCTGGCGTCACGCCCACGCGGCCCGGCACCGCCGCGCCGGCCGGCGGCACGCCCACGCGGCCCGGCGTCGCCTCGACTCCCACGCGGCCCGGCACCGCCTCGCCGACCGGCGCCGCGACCTCGCGGCCCTCCACGCCCACGCGGCCCGGCACCGCCGCGGCTGGCGCGGCTCCTGCCCGCCCTGCCCCGGCCAAGCCGCCCGCGCCGATCGGCCCCGGCTCGGTGCTCGACGGTCGCTACAAGCTCGAGCAGCCGCTCGGCTCCGGCGGCATGTCGACGGTCTATCGCGGCACCCACACCCGCACCGGCGGCAAGCTGGCGATCAAGCTGCTCGACCCGCGGCTGTCGGGCAAGGCCGACATGCAGCAGCGCTGCCTCGCCGAGGCGCGGGCCATGATGGACATTACGAGCAACCACGTCGTGCGCGCCTACGACGTCGGCCAGACCCCCTCGGGGCAGGTGTACATCGTCATGGAGTACCTCGAGGGCGAGGACCTCGATCACATGCTCCAGCGCGAGGGCCCGCTGCCGTGGCACCGCCTGGCGAGCATGGCCATGCAGATCTGCAGCGGCCTCAGCTCGGCCCACGCCAAGGGCACCTACCACCGCGACATCAAGCCGCAGAACTGCTTCCGCGTCACCCTCGATCGCAACCCCGATCACGTCAAGCTCATCGACTTCGGCATCGCCAAGGACACCAACAGCGGCCAGGAGCTGACGCAAGACGGCGTCCTGCTCGGCACGCCGGAGTACATGGCGCCGGAGCTGATCGCCACCAACGCGACCCCCGACGCCCGCTCCGACATCTACGCCGTCGGCGCGACGCTCTACAAGCTCATCACCGGCACCCCGCCGTTCTCGAGCAAGAACGTCCTCGACCTCCTCTACCACCAGAAGCACACCGCGCCCGAGCTGCCGAGCCAGCGCGCGCCCGACCGCAACATCCCCAAGATCGCCGATCAGATCCTGCTCAAGACGCTGGAGAAGGACCCGGCCAAGCGCTACCAGAGCGCCGACGAGTTCGGCCAGGCGCTGCTCGAGTCGTTCGAGGCCGTGGTCGGCGCGCCGATGGTGCGGCACATGAGCCAGCCGTTCTTGATGGCGATCCCCGAGCGCTCGCGGCCCGGGACCACGCCGATCGGCACCGTCGCGCCGGCGAACTCCACGCCGCAGGGCACCCCGCGGCCGGGCGCCACCCCGCTCGGCACGCCGACCCTCGACGACGCCGAGTCGGCCACCCACTCGAGCGACCCCGTCGTGCGCGACGAGCTGTCGCGCTCGCACCAATACGACACCGACGCCCCGCGCCCGGTCACCGGCAAGGACCTCGTGTCTCGCGGCGGCACCCTGCTGTCGCTCGCGCTGGCGTTCGGCCTCGCCTCCTGGCTGGCCGCGCCGACGCCGGGACCGGGCGACGCCGTCGCCGCCGCCGCGGCCGCCGACCTGCCCGAGCCCGAGCCCGCCAAGGTCGAGGAGCCGCCGGTCGTCAACCCGCCGCCGAACGACCCGCCGCCTGTCCTCGAGGACACAAAGCCGCCCGAGCCGATCAACGTCCCGCCTGTCCCCGAGGACACCAAGGTCGAGACCCCGACGGTCCCCGACACCAAGGTCGAAGTCGCCCCGCTGATCGCCGACACCAAGATCGAGGCCCCGCCGCCGGAACCGACCAAGGTCGAGCCGACGCCTGTCCCCGAGGACACAAAGCCGCCCGAGCTGGCCAAGACCGCCGAGCCCGCCGCGGCCGGCGTGCCCGACCCCGACTTCGGCTACCGCAGCGCCGAGAAGGAGCTGCGCGACCAGCACAAGTTCCTCCAGAACTGCCTCGACGGCGCCGGCCAGAGCACCGGCAAGCTCAAGTTCACCATCGAGGTCCGCAAGTCGGGCATGCCGCCGCACAAGATCAAGGTCATCTCGAGCAACGCCGCGGTGCGGACCTGCGTGCGCGGCCTGTTCGAGCAGTTCCCGTTCGACTCCAGCCCGCGCGGCGGCGCCTTCTCGTACTCCTACAACAACGGCAAGACCTCCTTCGAGAAGCTGCCGCTGTCGACCCCCACTCCCTAGAGGTCTTCGGGACATGTCCTCCACGACATCTCAGGACAAGCCGCCGGGCATCGCCCGCTTCGGCGCCGGCGCGGCCCTGCTGCTCAGCCTGCTCGGCATCGGCGTCGGCGCCTACCTCACCGTCCTCAAGTTTCGCATGACCTTCACCCCGTGCGCGTCGACCAAGGGCGCCTGCGCGATCGGTGGCATGTCCTGCGAGGACGCGCTGCAGAGCAGTTGGTCGACCCTGTTCGGCCTGCCGATCTCGCTGTGGGGCTCGGCCTTCTACATGGTCGTCGCGGTGATCGCCGGCGGCCTGTTCCTCCGCTCCGATTTCCTGCGCGGCGCGGCCCGCCCGCTGCTGCTCGGCCTGGCCCTGTTCGACATCGCCATCAGCGCCGTTTACGGCAGCTACGCCTTCTTGATCCTCAAGGCGCCCTGCCCCTACTGCCTGTCGCTCTACGTCATCAGCGCCTTACTGCTGATGAGCGCCCTGTTCACCGTCCACGGCGCCCCGCGCGGCCTGTGGAAGCGGCTGACCACGCGGCGCCAGGCCGACCTGCTCGACGCCGTGTTCATCGCCGGCGTCGTGTTCGTCGTCGGCCTCGGCGTGCAGTCGCTCGGCTTCCAGGCCACCCGTCGGTTCGTCGACGCCAACACCGGCTGTGTCGCCCCGACCACCGCCCTCCCGGCCACCGTGATCGTCACCGGCGCCGCCGAGCCCAAGGTCGGCATCGCCCTGTTCCTCGACCTCAGCTGCCCGCACTGCTCGAACGAGTTCCGCAACGTCGGCCGGGCCGTGCGCAGCAAGGAGCTCGACGTACCGACGCGGGTCTACGTGTTCCACACCCCGCGCGCCGCCTGCGACACCGACGCCTTCCCGGCCGGCTACCCCAAGCACCACCCTGACGCCTTCAACGGCGGCGCCTGCCTCGCGGCCAAGGCCGCCGAGTGCGTCGAGAAGCTGCGGCCCGGCGCCGGCTTCGACATGATCGCCGGCCTGTTCGCCCTCCAGGCCGATCCGGACCCGAGCGGCGGCCCCTTGTTCAGCCCCGAGCGGGTCGCCAACAAGGCCGTCGACATCGGCCTCGAGATCGACCCTGACGACCGGGACAACGAGCTGTTCCAGTGCATCAACAACGACAAGGACGGGCCGACGCGGATCACCGCGCACCAGAAGTACGCCGTCGAGCAGGACTACAAGGTCCCGACCGGCTACGTGTTCCCGATCGAGAACGGCGCCCCGCGCCTCGACACCGTCAACCACCTGCAGTCCGACTACACCGCCCGCGCGATCATCAACATCGTGCGCGGCATGGTGAAGACGCCCTGACCCGAGCTGGCACGCATGGCCTCCGAGTTCGACACGACGACCAAGCTCCTGCTGGTGCTGACCGGCTTCATGGCCCTCATGGTGCTGCTCATCGCCTACGTGGCGCTGTTCCGCACCGAGGACCCGCTGCTGGCCCAGGCCGCCGGTGAACAGGGCGCACCGACCGTCAACGCGCCCGCGACCGACTGCGACGCCAGCACGCCCGAGGGCAGCGCCAAGTGCCCGCCCGGGCAGTACTGCATGGGTGACAAGTGCGCCGCGATCGACGACCTCGCCATCTGCGGCGAGGGCGACAGCTGCCGCGACTGCGACTGCGAGATGCCGCTCGTGTGCCACCAGATGCGCTGCCAGGACCCGAGCAAGCTCGAGCGGGCCCCGCTCGAGTGCGCCCGCAACGAGGAGCTGGCCAAGGCCGTCCGCAACCTGCAGAACAAGTGTGCCAGCCGCGACAAGAGCCTCGGCGACCTGGTCTCGACCCGCTCGTGCACCCCGTCGGACTGGGAGCAGCTGGCGATCGACGACCCGCAGTTCGACCTGATCCTCGCCGCCTTCCCTGGCCGCTTCTCGGTCCACTACCCGACCGGCCTGCCGAAGAAGGGCACCAACTGGCCGACCAAGACGGTGCGCGACCACTACAAGACCCAGATCCGCCGCTTCAAGGACGAGCTGACCCGGGCCAAGCAGGTGTTCGTGATCGGCCGCGCCTCGCCCGACGGCGACCGCCAGCAGAACCACGACCTCGCCGTGCGGCGCATGGACATGGTCACCCAGATCCTCGGCGAGGTCGTCAACGAGGGCCTGGCCGAGACCGATCGCAAGCAGATCCCGATCCAGCCGTTCGCCATGCGCGACGCCAAGCCGCTCAACCCCGAGCGGTTCAAGAAGAGCTACCTCGACGTCGAGGACAAGCCCGCCAACAAGACCCCGTCGCCGGTGGTCGCCTGGGACGACACCAACCAGAAGCGCATGCAGAGCCTCCTCGACGGCGCCATCGACCTCAAGGACCAGAGCTCGCGCGACTGGACCGAGCTGTTCAACGCCATCAACCGCGTCGTCCTCGTCGTCCCGATCCCCTGCGACGGCACCGAGTACAAGCCGCCCAAGACCATCCTCGACGAGTCCGCCGGCTGAACCACCATGTCCAGCGCACCGACGCCGCCCCTGCTCGCCTACAAGCTGGTCGCCATCCTGACGACCTTCATCGCCGGCGTCAGCCTGCTGGTCGCCGTCATGCTCATGATCCGCGTCGACAAGGCCCGCGACCTGCTGCAGAGCAAGCTGCAGGCCTGCCCGTGCTGCAGCGAGGCGCTCGCCAATCCGCCCGCGAGCCCGCCGCAGCAGCCGGTCAACATGCCGGTCAACACCCCGGTCAACCACCCGGTCAACGCCCCCAAGACCTGACCGAGAGACCATGTCCGAGCCGACCCGCCTCGACCTCAAGGACGCCGACCCCGCGCGGGCCAAGGCGCGGGTGTACGTCCGCTGGGCGGTCATCAACGTCCTGCTGACCACCCTCGCCTGCGGCCTCGCCCTGCTGATCTGGCTCAAGGAGGGCGACGTGCGGCGCCAGCTCGCGCGCGTCATGCAGCGCGAGAAGCAGGGCTGCGTCGACACCACGCGCGTGCTCGAGACCAAGACCGCGCTGATCGTCGACCCCGAGGAGGTCGCGCCGCCGCAGGACCAGCCGCGCAGCGGCTACGTCGGCAAGTTCGGGACCCAGATCTCGCCGGCCATGCTGGTCAAGCTCGAGGCCATCCGCGACCCCAGGAAGCCGGCCGTCGAGGTCCGCTTCGGCGCGCAGGAGGTCCTGCCGTCGCAGGCGGTCCACGTCGTCAACCTGTGGGCGACCTGGTGCGGCCCGTGCAAGGCCGAGATGCCTGACTTCAAGGCCATGTTCGCCCACAAGGCCGAGACGTGGGCCGACGCCGTCAAGTTCGTCCCCGTCCAGCTCAAGGACAACACCGACCCGCGCAAGTCCTACCAGGACTTCGCCGACATCATGCCGCCCTCCGCCGTCAAGCTGGCCGACCGCAGCTACGACGAGAAGTTCGTCAAGGTGCTCGAGAGCGAAGACCAGCGCCAGCTGTTCCGCGGCAACCTGCCTGTCACCTTCGTCCTCGACTGCAACCGCCGCGTCCGCTGGGCCAAGTTCGAGCAGCTCACGGAGGCCGACTTCGAGGACCTCGAGAAGCACCTCGACCAGCTGCACGCCGAGCTCGCCGACGACTCGCCCGACGCCTGGTGTAAGAAGCCGTGGCCCGGCAACGGCCGCTGCGAGGGCAAGGAGAACACCGCCGCCCACCACAGCCCCGAGGACTGCGGCGAGCTCAAGAAGCGCGGCCCGGCCGTCGAGACCCCGGTGCTCCCGCCGATCGAGCCGACCCCCGAGGCCTGCCCCGCGGGCCAGTTCCGCGCCGCCGACGGCCGCTGCTCCCGCCTCAAAGGCGCCCCCGTGATCCCCAAGGTCGAAAAGCCCCAGGGCCCCAAGACCTGCGGCAACGGCGTGTGCGAGCCCGCCCGCGGCGAGAGCAGCCAGACCTGCTGCCAGGACTGCCCCTGCGACGCCCCCCTGGTCTGCAAGCTCGACGCCAGCGACCGCCACACCTGCCAGGCCAAGGGACTTAAATAGGGCTGTCCTCCCGGGCATGTCCCTCGGAACATGCCCTCATGAACCTGTGCGATCGGGCATGCTCCGAACGCCGGGCCATCGAACACCCGCCGAGCCGCTCGCCAGCCCCGCGCTCACCCGCAAGCGCCTGTCCCAAAGGACACCTCGCTCGTCTAACGACGACCGAGCGCCTCCGCACCCGGGCCGCCGCGTCCTCGTCAGCGACATGTCCCCAAGGACACTTCACTCGCTGAACGACGACCGAGCGACTCTGCACCCTGGCGGCCGCGTCCTCGTCCGCGACATGTCCCCAAGGACACTTCGCTCGTTGAACGACGACCCGAGCATCCCGTCGCGAAAACGACGACCGAGCGCCTCCGCACCCTGGCCGCCGCTGCCCTCGCCAGCGACATGTCCCGAAGGACACATCGCTCGTCACTCTGCTTTTTAGAAGCGTCCGGTGAGCGTCAGACCGAGCGCCCCGCGCCCTGGCCCGCCGCCGATCCGCAGCGCCTTCGCGTACTGCGACGAGCGCCCGCGCGACAGCCCGAGCCCCAGCCCTGCGCCGGCGACCAGCCCCGCGCCGAGCCCTGCGACCGCCGAGGTCGCGGTGAAGATCGTCGCCGGACCCTTCACCCCGGTCTGCAGCTCGGCCCAAGTCGCCGGCGTCGTCGCGTTGACCTCGTTGAAGCTGTTCGCGCTGATCACCAGCCCGACGATCCCGCCGATCACCGCCGCCGCGCCGACGCCCGTCTCGACGTACCAGGCGATCTTCCGCGTCCGCTCCGAGCGCGCGTACCAGACCGCCCCGCTACCGATCAGGCCCACGCCCGCGCCCAGCACCCCTGCTCCGGCCCCGCGCAGCGTCGCACCCGCGCGCAGCTCCGCCGAGCAGGTCTGCAGGTCGGGCCACGTCGCGCACTGGCTCGCGTCCGTCTTCAGCGCCGGCCCGAACTCCTTGCCTTGCGCCACCCCGGTGATGACCGCGCCCACGATCGCCAGCCCGCCGCCGACCGCGATCGTCGCCAGACCGACCTTGCGGCCGTCGAACGGCTTGTCGGGCTGCGGCGTCGGCTGTCCTTCGGGACCTGTCTCCGGGGGCAGGGGCTTCAGCGCCAGCTCGGCCGTCAGCGGCGCCCCGGCCGTCACCTTGATCTGCGTCTCCGCGGGCTCGGCCCCGGGCGCCTCTGCCCGCAGCACCCACGTCCCCGGGTCGAGCTGGATCACCCCGCTCTGCGCCGCCCCGCTGGGCGACACCGGCACCGGCAGGTTCGGCCGCAGATCCGACGCCAGCTCGCTGACCCACCGCGCCGTCACCTTCGGCGCCTCGGCCGCTCCATCGGCTTGCACGCGGACCTGCACGCTCGACACCTCGCGTCGCGCGACCTCGAGCTGCGCCTTGGCCTCGTCGCGGTCCGCCCCCTTCACCTCGGCCAGCGCCAGGTACTCGTTGAGGTACGCCACCGCGTGCGCGTAGTGGCGGGCCGTGTAGCGGGTCACCGCCGCGTTGAAGAGGAACCGCGGCTCCTTGAAGTCGCGCCACAGCGCCTCGAACTCGAGCGCCGCCTCCACGTGCCGCTGCTTCTCGAACTGCTGGTACGCCGCGGCGACCCGCTGTTCCTTCGACGAAGCCGACGCCGTGGGCGCGTCTGCCGTCACCATCGCCATCGCCAGCGCGACACCTTGCACGATCAGCATTCGCCCTCGTTCCCCGGCCGGGCCGCGAGTATAAGCCCCACCGGCCCGCGGGCCAAGTGACGCGCACCCCCTCCCGCGCGCCCGAACGCCCACCTGCCCTAACGGCCAGGCTCGCCCGCGCGCATCCGCGTCGCTGGCTCGCGGCCCCACGCGAGCCTCACGCCCCCACCGCCGCGGCTCGCAGGGTTACGAGCGCGACACACGAAGCCCACGCGCCCACCGCGTGATCTCGCTACCACCTCGTGCACGGATGGCCCCGCGCCCCGACCTCGGCCCGCTGCGACGCGTGCACGAACGGCTCCGCGCCCCGACCTCGGCCCGCTGCGACGCGTGCACGAACGGCTCCGCCCGACCTAGGCCCGCTGCACGCGTGCACGAACAGCTCCGCGCCCGACCTCGAGGCGAACGCGAACCTGCGCGATAGGCCTCGACCTGCCCATCGAGCGCTGCGCCCGTGCACCGCCTTGCTCCTGCCCCTGCCTCGGCTCCACGTCCTGCACACCTTCAAGCCTCGCTCTCGCCCCGACCTCCGGCTCGGGCGGCTGCGACCTCGCGCCCTGCGTGCCTCGCCGCGAACGCAGCGGGCCCGACCGGCCTGGAGCGCCCCGCGGACCGCGAAATTCCTGTCCTCGAGATCGTCGTTCGGCGTGAGATCTGCCGGCGCCTCGCGGCCCGCCCTTGCGCTCCGCGGCCTCACCGTCGACCATGTCCACAAGCGCACCGCCATGCACGCCCGCTCCTCGCTCGTCGTCCTCGCCGTTCTCTCTGCCGGCTGCCTGAAAGATCTCACCCAGGTCGAGACCGACACCGGCGGCATCGCCACCGAGACCACCACCGAGACGGCGACCGAGACCACGGTCACCACCACCGTCTCGACCACCGACGACAAGCCCGCCTGCGGCAACAACGTCCTCGAGCCCGGCGAGCAGTGCGACGACGGCAACGCCGCCGACGGCGACGGCTGCGAGGCCGACTGCACCACCACCCCCGGCGAGAACTGCGGCAACGGCGAGCTCGACGACGGCGAGGACTGCGACGACGGCAACACCGTGGGCGGGGATGGCTGCGAGAACAACTGCACCGAGACCGTCATCCCCGCCTCCTGCGGCGACGGCAAGATGGACCCCGGCGAGCAGTGCGACGACGGCAACGACGACAACTCCGACGCCTGCACCAACACCTGCAAGACCGCCGTCTGCGGCGACGGACTCATCCTCGCCGGCACCGAAGCCTGCGACGACGGCGGACCCAGCGCTACTTGCGACGCTGACTGCACCGTCGCCGAGTGTGGCGACGGCACCGTCAACGGCGACGCAGGGGAAGAGTGCGACGATCAAAACGAAGTCGATACGGACGCCTGCATCGCTTGCAAGACCGCGACCTGCGGCGATGGCTTCGTCCAGGCCGGCGCCGAGGAGTGCGACGACGGCACCCCGGACGGAGATGATCTCTGCAATGAATGCAAGAACGTCCCCTATCGCTACATCTTCACGACGGCGGCGACATACACCGGAAAATTTGGCAACGTCATTGTCGCCGACACCTCGTGCACGACCGCGGCCATCGGGGCGGATCTGCCGATCTCCGACAACACACAATGGGTCGCCTGGCTGAGCGCCGGCGCGAGCCAGGCTATCCAGCGCCTCGATACCGGCTTCACGGGCTGGTATGTCCTGCCGACCACCCCCCCCACGCTCGTCGCGAGGGGATGGGCGGGGTTGACCTCCGGCACCCTTCAGCACGCGATCGATGCCACGGAGACCGGAGCGGCGGTCCCCGCTCCCGCAACGGTCTGGACCAATACGGACATCCTTGGCGAGCTGCCCATGTTGAATATCCATTGTAAGAACTGGAACTCTTCGATGGCCGTGGACAAGGGTCGCGTGGGTCTCTCGACAGCCACTAACAGCGATTGGACCGATCCGGAGATGCTTGCATCGGCCACATGCGACACTTCCCATCACCTGTATTGCATCGAGGACATTATCTGATCGCAGCAGCGCATCCGAGCGCGTCGCCATAAGGGCCAGGTACGGCCCACAGATCTGCCTGCTGTGGCTCGGTTCTCGGTGAAGAGGACCGCGCAGAAGCGGCCCAAGGAACCTCATGCTGTACCGTACCGCCCTCCTTTTCGCCTTCTTCAGCGCATATGGGTGCTTCTACAATCCGACGGGCACCCCCGACAATTCGAGCTCCGAAACGGACGTGAGCACGGCGAGCTCCCCAGTCACCACGACCGCGACGACCACCGACGACAAGCCCGCCTGCGGCAACAACGTCCTCGAGCCCGGCGAGCAGTGCGACGACGGCAACGCCGCCGACGGCGACGGCTGCGAGGCCGACTGCACCACCACCCCCGGCGAGAACTGCGGCAACGGCACCCTCGACGACGGCGAGGACTGCGACGACGGCAACAATGTCGACGGGGATGGCTGCGAGAGCAATTGTCGACTGGCTGTCACAGTGAAGTGCGGCGACGGTAAGCTCGACCCTGGCGAGCAATGCGACGACGGCAACACGATGAGCGGCGACGGCTGCGAGGCCAACTGCACCAAAACACCCAAGTGCGGGGACGGCATTCCGGGTCCGGGCGAGCAATGTGACGACGGCAACGAGGACGATGGCGATGCCTGCATCCAATGTATGTCGGCCGTTTGTGGCGACGGCATCCTGTGGACAGGCAAGGAGATGTGCGATGACGGAGCATCGAACGGCATGTACGGACAGTGCAACGGCGAGTGCAACGGCCTCGGCGAGCGCTGCGGCGACGGCATGCGCGACGGACCAGAGGAATGCGACGATGCCGACATGGTCGACAACGATGCCTGCACGAACGACTGCATTGCTCCTCGATTGGTCTTTGTAACCGCTGCTACTTTCAAAGGTGCTATTGGGGGTCTCGCCGGCGCCGATGCGAAGTGCACCCAAGCCGCCGCCGAATCACCGTTGCCGAAGAATCTGACCTGGAAGGCATGGATCAGCGACGGCACCAGTTCGCCCACATCTGCGGGACGGCTGGAGACCGACTACACGGGGTACTACAAGTTCACGAATGAGACCATCCTCGCCCATGGGTGGAGCGCCCTGGTCGCCCCACCGCTCGCACTCCCGATCACATTCGACGAGAACAGCAATCCAGTGGAGGAACCGCTCCTGGCGTGGACAAACACGCTATCGGCAGGCACCAGCGTCGGCGCCGATCATTGCAGCAATTGGACATCTTCAATGTTCAGCACAAAGGGTCGGTTCGGTGACGTATCGGCGAGCGATGCCACATGGACGGACGCCGCTGTCGACAATCCCACGGGCTGCTCCAACTCCTTCCACCTTTATTGTTTTCAGAGCGCTCCTGCTCCGTGAAGGTCTCCTCTGCGCGCGGCCGCCAGCAGTCACATCTCGACCACCGATAGCTCCACGCTCGACTGCAATACGCCGCGCCACCTCTATTGCGTGCAAACCCGAATCCTTCCGCGCGCGCGCGCGAAACGCAAAGCGCAAAGCAAGATAGGAGCCCACCCATGCGACACACCGTGCTCCTCGCCGCCCTCCTCGGCCTCGCCTGCAGCCCCGGCAAGGGCGGCACCAGCGACACCGCCGCCACCGATCCCGGCGAGACCGCGATCGACCTCGTCATCGGCACGCCCTGACGGTCCCTCTCAAACGGACGGGCGCGGGCGACGACTTTCGAGCTTGGCGGCGAACAGGTGCTCGGCCGCGGCCGCGATCAGGCGATCGACCGTGCAGTTGGCCTCGTTCGCCTGCGCGATCCCGACGAGGAGAGTCAGCGACAGCGTATGCCCGTCGTCGGTGGTGATGTCGCCGGCGACCTCCTCGCAGATCTGCTCCGCCAGCGCGGTAGCCCCTGCGGGGTCCGTGCCTGGCAGGAGCAGTGCGAACTGGTCGCCGGCGTGGCGCGCCAGGACAGCGCCCGGGCGCCCGTACGGCCGCAAGCGCAGGGCGATCTCTCGTAGCAGTCGATCACCCGCGAGATGTCCATACGTGTCGTTGATGCTCTTGAAGCGAGCGACGTCCAACAGCACCAGCGAGAGCGGCTGGCCGGAGATCTTGGCGGTCTGCAGCTCGTGTTCGAGATGGTCGATGAGGTAACGGCGGTTGTGCAGCCTGGTCAAGCCATCGAGCTGCGTCAGGGGGTCGGCCGGCTCGACGTTCGGCGGTGCGTCGACCACTGTCAGCGCGGTGTCGCCGATCCGGATGCGATCACCGTCGTGGAGCGGCGCCTCCTGTCTCTGCTGGGCGTTGACGTATGTACCGTTGGTGCTGCCGTTGTCGACCACCCACCAGCCATCGGTACGTCTCTCGAATCGCGCATGGTTGCGAGAGGCGGAGCCTCCTCCGAGCACGATGGCGCTTTGCTCGCTGCGTCCGACCGTGATCGGCGCCGAGGCTGCTTCCAGCCGATGCAGTCGGCCGGCTGTCGCGGCATCCCCCGAGCCGACGATGACGAGGTAGCAATCGCTCGCCTGCGCGCGGCGGCGGCCCGAGAAGAGGCGACCGGCCCAATCGGCGACGGGGTCGGGCCTGCCCATCGCGTGGCTCTCGACGCCGCCGTCCGACAGCTGCTTCGGGATCGCTATGCACTGCCCCGCGAGCGCGCGAGACTCCGCGGCGGCCACGGTGTCGCAGTAATAGACCTGCTCCTTGCATTGCTGGCAGAAGCGGACCGACTCGGCGTCGGTCGGCGCGAGCGTCTCCCAGCGCTTGGTGCAGGCGAACGTGAAGCGGACCCGCGGGCGCTCCCGCTTGGCGCTGTCGCTGCCACAATTCATGATCACGTCGCGCAGCAGCAGGTTGGCGTAATCGAACCCGATCTCGCGCCCCAGCTCGATGAATCGCGCGATCACGGCGGGGTCGGCCGCCGGCTGCGAATGGAGGGCGACCTCGAGGCGCAGCCATTCGGCGCGCGCGGGGTCGCGATCCTCGACGAGCTTCGCATAGGCGAGCCGATCGGCGTCGCCCAGAGACTTGTCGTAGGCCTTGCGAATGAAGGAGCGCTCGTCTTCGGAGCTCTGGTATTCCGAGATGCGGGACCGCGCCTGTGTCACGGATAAAGGCATAGCACACCTGCTTCCGCGGGCGCGTTCGCGCGGAGGCTATGCAGCCTCGCGCACGCATGTGCGGCGCGAGGCGGAGCGGCGTTCGCCGCGAAAACGCTATCTTGGACGATGGTCAGTTGCACGAGCGAGCGGGCCCGTCGAGGCCCAGATCACACTCTGGCCCGAGCCTCTCGACCTCGCGGCGGCGTGCCGTGGCGAGCGCGCGTCGGCGGGGGAGCCGGCCCGTGTCGAGGGCCATGTCCACGAGAACACGAGCGGCTGTTCGCCGAGCATGGCCGGTGTTAGCTTCGGCGCTCCCCCCGAGCCATGAAGCGGCGATCTCATGAAAGTCGTAGCGAACAAATACTACGTCCCTGCCCTCGAGACCCTGCCCGCAGAGCGGCGGCGCCATTTCCAGAAGCGAATCCTCGCGCTCACGGCGCGCGCCAAGGCGATCGAGAACGGCGAGGACGAGCCGATGGATCGGGAGGCGCTCGGAGACCTCGCGGACGATGCCGGCGAGTCGCTTTCCATGAGCCTGGGCGAGTTGCCGGGCCTGCTGGAGGAGTTGTTCGACGAGTCCGTCGATCCGCTCAGCGCCCTGCTCGACGAGGTTCGCGCCGATGCGTGGCCCCCCAGGGCGCAGGAGGCCCTCTACGCCTGCCCCTATTGGATCACGCTGTGGATCGTCGAGAACAGTCTGTGGGATGACGAGGCGGCGAACACCATGCGTCGGCTGACCAAGCGCTTCCTCGACAGGCTCGCCAGGGCGCTGCAGCTCGACGCCGCGACGCGCAAAGACATCGAGAGCACCACGCGTGCGCTCCGCAGCGGCGACGACGACGCAGACGACGACTGACCTACCCCCGCGGTTCGCTTCGCTCGCTCGCCGTCGGCGTCGGCAGCTCGCTCGCCGGCACCTTCTCGCCCGCGACGATCTGCGCGAAGATCTCCGCCTGCACCCGATGCAGCTCCCACGAGCGCTCGAGCACCCACAGCAGCTCGAGCAGCTCCTGCGTCATCGCCTCCGACCAAACGATGGGCCGCACGGCGTCGAGCGGTGACGACGTGCGGCCGCGCGGCTCCAGCATGCGCCCCGCCAGCCACGACGACACCACCTTCAATCCCGACACCTCGTAGCCCCAGATCTCCGCGGCCACCGGCGCGAATCGACCGCTGCCGACGCTCAGCACCCCGGCCGTCCACGAGCTCTTCGCCGGCACCTCGCGCACCGGCGCCACGCACCGCGCTGCCCCTGCCGTGGGCACTGCGCGAAACGTGTGGAGCCCCAGCAGCTCCGCCCCGACCGCCGCGCAGCGGGAGAACAGCCGCTCGTCCCGCGTGAGCGGCACCCGCGGCCCCGGCTCCGCCACCTCCTCCGCCAGCGCATCCACATACCCGGGGTGCCCCAGGCAGCCGTAGACGTACGCGAACAGCTCCTCCGCCGCCACTGTCCGCGAGAACATGTCCCCAAGAACATCCAGCAAACCACGCGTCACGTTGGCCTGCCGCGCCATCGCATCGCGCCACAGCGGGATCACCCCCTTGTCGCCGAACGACCCGCGGAAGTGATGAAGGTCCGGCACCTCCGCGCAGCCCATCACCGCCGGCCCGCGCGACAACCCGCTCGACAGCAGCGTCGTCAGGTACAGCTGAGACGGCCCGTGCGCGCGCCACAGCGCCGGCCGCAGGCGATCGCCGAGGCGCGCGTCGGCGAGGCACCAGCGGCGATCGAGCGAGCGCCAGGAGATCCGCGCGACCCGTGGCATCGGCGCGTCGACCGGCAGCGACGCCAGCGGCGGCAACGGCGAGCCATCCAGGAGGTCGGCCCCCGGCCGCGCGATCGTCCACGCCTCCGACTCGCGGAACGCCGCCGCGCGATCCTCCGCCCGCAGCAACCCCCGCCAGCGCCGCTCCAGCACCTCCGGCGTCACCGCGATCGGCCACGTCCGCTTCCACTGCGCCCCCGCGTGCTGCCACGGGAACAGATCGATCAATCGCGGCCAATCACCATGGTCCCCGGAGGCCCCCGGCACCAGCGGCGCCTCCCATGCATCGGCGGCGCGCGCCCATTCGAGTGAGTGCCACGATTGCAGCGCCCCGAGCGCGAGCAACTTCTCTTCACGCTGCTGCGAATCGGCGAGCCGCGCATACCACAGCACCGCCGCCCGTGATCGCTGAATCTCCGCCCTCCGCAACCCCACCGCGATACAGACCGGCGTGCGCACCCCTTTAAAAACATTCGCGGAGCGACGCGGGCCGAGAGCGTCGCCGCCGAGGTCGAGGATCCACAGCGCGTCGAGCACCTCGCGCAGATGGCGGCGCATCGCCGCGAAGCCTGGCCCGCGCAGGTAGCTCGACGGTGTGATCAGACAGACGATCCCCGGCCCATCCTGCTCGCAGCTCCACCAAAGCGCCCAGCGCCAGAAATAGACATACGCATTATACAGATTCTTCGCGTGTCTGCCGAGAGCCCCCTCCGGCAAGAAATCACCGAGCAGCGCCCGCTCGCCGCGCCCGGGATCGCCGTGGCGGATCCACCCGCCGCGATCGTCCTCCGTCAATTCGCGCCGGTCGTACGGCGGATTGCCGATGCACACCCGGATCTGCCCCGCGTCCGTCGCCTCGAGCTGCGGGCGCGCCAGCGTGTCGCGCAACATCACCCGCGAAGCCTGCACGCGCCCGCCCGCGTCACGCAGCGCCCGCGTCACGCGAGCATGCGCCGCCGCGTGCGGCCCCGCGAGCACCTCGTGGGCCACGAGGCTCTCGCCGAGGCGGGTCATGCACGCTTCGACATCGCCGCCGCCAGCTCGCGCTGTTCGCAGCGCGTCGTCGACGATCGCCAGCGGATACACCCCGGTGCCGCACGCCGGATCGATCACTGTCACGTTCGGCGCCGCGAACCCGAGCGGCGCCGCCAGCTCGCGCTGCAGCAGCTCGCGCACTGCCACGATCTGTGCGTGCACCACCTCCGCCGGCGTGTAGTAGGCCCCCGCCTCGCGCCGCAGCCGCGCGTCGTACGCCGCCAGGAACTCCTCGTAAAAGTAAGTCCCCTCGCCCTCGCGCAGCCCCGCCAGCGACGCATCCTCGATCGCCGCCACCGTCGCCTCGAGCTCGTCCAGCGCTGCGCCGATCTCCCCGCGATGCTCCGCCGCCGCTCGCATCGCCCGCAGCAGCGGACCCGGCGTCTCCCCCAGGCGCGTGCACGCCCCCGCCACCTCCGCCCGCGCCTCCGGGTGCGCGAGCCGATCGCTCCACAGCCCGTACGTGATCGTCTGCGCCAGCGCCTCGGCGAACTCCGCTTCGCCCCCGCGGGTCGCTGGCGACCACGCGTCCGCGAGCGTGCGCAGGCGCGAGCCGGGCGCTGTCACGGCCGCGAGCAGCGCGTCGCGCAGGGTTCGGCAGCTCGCGGCCAGTCGCGCCGCTACCTCGCGCGAGCTCTTCGGGGCCTGCCTCCGCACGCGCGGAAACATAGCAGAGCAACATCGCGCGCGGTCGTCGGCCCGCGCGGACGGCGGCGCGGCGAGTGCGTGCATTTGTCCCCGCGGGAGCGCCGGCCCGCGGTGATATCCTCCTGGCGGCTCATGCTTCATATCGCCGTCGAACGCGAGGGACAGCCGCGCAAAGAGCTCCGCTTCGCCAAGGACGTGGTCGTCGTCGGCCGCGAGGCCGAGCACGATCTCCAGCTCAACTTCGAGGACGGCGCCTCGCGCCAGCACGCCCGCTTGAGCCACGAGCGCGGCCAGCACTTCGTCGAGGACCTCGGCTCGCGCAACGGCACCAAGGTCAACGGCAAGCGGATCGCCGCCAAGACCCCGCTCAAGCCCGGCGACGAGGTCGAGGTCGGCAAGGTCAAGATCTACCTGGTCGGAGAGACAGGTGCAGCCGGTGGCCGCGGCACCGCGCGGGTCCAGCCGCGCGGCGCCGACGACGACCAGACCGTCCAGCGCCCGGCCAAGGCCAAGGCGGCCGCGCCCGAACCTGCCCCGAAGGCCAGGCCCGCTCCCGAGCCCGCCAAGCCCGTCGCCAAGCCCGTCGCCAAGGCCTCGCGGCCGGCGCCCGATCCCGAGGCTGTCGCGCAGGACACCAGCATCCGCGTCAACCTGCGCCAGCCCGAGCCCGAGCCCGCGGCCGCGCCCGAGCCCGAGGGCAAGCCCACCGGCCCGGTCAACGACGAGAACGAGGCGTGCCGCAGCCAGATCGATCCGCTGGCCCGGCGCTGGCGCGACCTCGGCAAGCCCGAGGGGCTGCTCCTCCACGGCCCGCTGCTCAAGCGCGGCCTCACCTGGGCGGCCAGCGACCGCAAGCTGCGGCCGCGCCCGTCCGAGCTGCACCGCGAGTTCATCTACGCCAGCCGCGGCGATCGTCGCCACCGGATCCGCGACGTCGGCCTGCGCGCCGGGGCGCTGACGATCGCGCTGGTCGGCGGCAACGTGGCGGCCCACGTGCTCCACGACGACCTCGAGCTCAAGGACGCCGCCGCCGGTCGCGAGGCTGGTGCGGGCCAGTGCACGCCCGACAACCCGGCCGTGCAGCGGGCCAACCTCCTGGCCCAAAAGGCAGCCGAGCAGACCGACCTCGAGCTGGCGATCCTCGCCGGCACGCGGGCCGTCAGCGCCGCCGACGGCCCGTGCGCGCGTCAGTCCGACGCCGAGCGGGCGCTGCGGATCGCCCTCTCGCGCCAGCGCAGCCGCGTCATCGGTCGCGGCAACGCGCCGATCCGCGACGCAAACGTCGGCCGCGACGAGCGTGACGTCGTCACCGTCGACGACACCGGCGCCGTCGTCCTTTACGACCGCACCGGCGCCTCGCAGCCGAAGACCTTGCCCTCGAGCAGCGGCGCCGGCAAGGTCGCCGCGCTCGGCCCCGAGGGTCGCTGGCTGGCCGTCGGGACAGCCAAGGGCGTCGTCGACCTGTGGGACCTCGCGCAGCGCACCGCGCCCAAGCTGACCCGGCAGCTCGAGAGTCACCGCGACCCTGTCACTGCGATCGCCTTCAGCGAGGACGGCCGGTTCTTCGCCACCGGTGACCGCCGCGGCAACGTCACCGTGTGGGACATGCGAGGCACCGACGCCGGCGCCAAGCTCGGCGAGCTGCGGCAGCACAGCGGCGCCATCGAGCAGCTGGTGTTCCGCGACGGCGGCAGCCGCCTCTACTCGTTCGGCGGCAAGCAGGCGGTCGCCACCGACCTGCAGGACGGGCGCAAGAAGGGCAAGCAGCTCAACCTCGCCATCGGCGGCGACGCCACCGCGTTCGCGGTCAACGGCGAGGGCGACGAGGTCGTGGTCGGCGACAGCATCGGCCAGGTCGTGCGCTGGCGGGTCCGCACCCTCGCGCGCGCCCAGCAGGACGCGCTCGCCAGCCACACCGGCGCCGTCGTCGACCTCTCGTTCCTCCCCGGCGCGCGGGCCGTCCTGTCCCTCGGGACAGACAAGCAGCTCATCGTCACCGAGCTCGATCAGATGATGCGCGAGGGCAGCGAGCCGCTGCGCGTCGGCCTGCGCGGGCTGCAGTCCGAGCCCAAGGCCCTGGCCGCCGACCCGACCGGGCGCCGGATCGCCGTCGCCGCTCAGGACCACAAGATCTACGTGTGGGATGCCGCCCAGCGTCACACCTCGGCCCAGCCGGTGGTCGTGTTCGACGAGCACGTCGACACCATCGAGTCGGTGCTGCCGAGCTACGACGGCAACTCGCTGCTGTCCGCCTCGGCCGACGGCACCTTGCGTCTGTGGCCGCTGCAGAACGCCGAGGCTGGCGGCGCGCTCGCGGTCCTCAGCGATCACCGCGGCCCGATCACCGGTTTGGGCCTCAGCAGCGACGGCGGCCGCATGGCCTCGCTCGGCCAGGACAAGGCCTTCCGCGCCTGGCGGCTCGACGCTCGTGGCGCCCCGCGGCGGATCCTCGAACGCACCTTCGAGCAGGCCCCGCAGGCTCTGGCCGTCAGCCCTGATGGTTTGTGGGCGGCCGTCGGCGTCGAGCGTCAGCTGCTCATCTACAACCTCGGCGCCAACGAGCGCGAGCCCAAGCCGATCGAGCGCGCCCAGCACGACGACCTCATCAGCCACGTCGCCTTCAGCCCGGACAACCGCTGGCTGGTCAGCGCCGACTTCTCCGGCGCCATCAACACCTGGCCGATGAAGAGCGACGGCCCCGAGGACAGCCCGGCCCGCAAGGTCGCGCTCGGCCGCTCCGTCACCGCGCTGGCGCTGGCGCCCAGCAGCCCCTACTTCGCGGTCGCCGCGGCCGACAACCGGGTCACGCTGTGGCCGATGACCGGCAACGGCGGCGAGCAGCAGGTCGTGCAGCACGAGAAGTCGGTGCTGTCGCTGACCTTCAGCGGCGGCGGCGACCTGCTGGTCTCGACCAGCGACGACGCGCGCGCGATCCTCCGCACCGTCGACAAGGGCAAGACCGCCGAGCTGTCCGAGCGCTCGGCCGTCGCCCACGACTCGCGCGTGCGCGCGGCGGCGTTCAGCCCCGACAAGCGGTGGCTCGCCACCGGCAGCGACGACGGCGTCATCAACATGACCGACCTCAAGAACATGACCGAGCGGAGCAAGCCGCTGAAGGGTCACGAGACGGCCATCACCGGCCTGTTCTTCGAGCCAGGCAGCGAGCTCCTGGTGTCCGCCAGCGCCGACAAGACCTTGCGGCTGTGGCTCGTCGACGACCTCAGCCGCGGCGGCGAGGTGCGATCGATCCCCCTCAGCGGCCACACCGGTCCCGTCAGCGCCATGCGCGTCGACGGCAGCGGTCGCCTCCTCGTCAGCGGCGGCGCCGACGGGGCCCTGCGCGTCTGGCCGCTCAAGCAGGACCTGCTGATCGCGCTGGCCTGCCGCACCGTCGGCCGCGACTTCAGCGACGACGAGTGGAGCACGCTCTACCCGGGCGAGCCGGTCGAGCCGCTGTGCGAGGGCAAGTAGGCCCGGGCGGCGCTCCACGCGACACGCTATGTCCTCGATGACATGTCCCTATCGACATGTCGTCGAAGACATTTGCTAACAGACATGTCTTCGAGGGCATGTCCGAAAGACACTGCCTGCACGCTCCGCCCGCTCGCGCGGCGTCACCGCTGCTGCGGGCGACGCGGCGTCACTTCGCGTTGCTGCACGCCGTGTCGTTCGGGTCGCACTTGAAGCGGACGTGGATGTGGTGAATATGCCCGTCCGAGTGCATCACCAGCGCCGGCGCGCCCTTCGGCCGCGGCCACTGGATCAGCTTCTTCAGCTCGGCCGCGCTCTCGCCCTCGGCGATCGCCGCCTTGTGCAGCTCTTCTTGCAGCCAGTGCGACAGGAAGATCTCCTGGATCGCCCCGGTCGAGTTCAGCGCGCGGATGAACCGCCACGTCGTCCGCCAGTCGACCTCTTCGGGCTCCGGGCGGCAGCTCGTCGTGCTGCAGTTCTTGCAACCGTCGAGGTAGCGCTTGCGTTTGACCTGCAGCCAGATGTCGGCGTCGCGGCCGGACTGGTGCGACTTGTGACGGCCGTAGCCGCCGCCGTCCTTGAGCGACAGGTCGGCGATCATCACCTGGTTGCTGAAGCCCTGGGCGCGGAACTCGGAGACCCCGCGCAGCAGCTGCGACAGCGTGTGGTTGGTCGCGTAGGCGTGCGAGGCGCAGCGGACATCGGCCAGCGGCGAAGGCAGCAGCTGCACCGGATTGACGAGCGTCCCGCTGGTCACGCCGCCGACCGAGCTCGCGCCCGTGGGGACGATGAAGATCGGCAGGTCGTCGGGGTTCGGCGACTTCGCCCCGAACGCACCGGCGTCGATCCACAGCGTCAGCTCCTCGCCGCCCTTGAGCCGGTCGGGCACCTTCGGGTTGAACTGGCGCAGCTTGTCGACGCTCGTGCTGTACAGGTTGGCGACCGCCAGCCAGTCCTCGCCCTCGCCGACCGTGTAGTACTCCTGGACCAGCGGCGGCCGCGGCGGACGCGTCGTCCGCACCTTGAGCTTCATGTCCGTCAGCAGCGTCGTCACCCCGCCGTTCCACTGCTGCAGCAGCACCGGCGACACCTCGTAGTAGCGGGCGATGTCCTCGAGCGTCTCGCTCGGGCTGACCTGGTGCTCGATCCACTCCTCGCGCGCCGTCGGCCCCGAAGGACCTGTCCTTTCGGCCACCTGATCGTCGATGCTCGTCGGCGTCGGCGTCGGCTCCGGCTCGGGCTCGGTCGCCGCGGGTCGGTTGAACAGGAAGATCGCCAGCGCCCCGAGCAGCACGCCGCCGGTCGTGAACTGCAGCGCCCGGCGGATCATGTGCGCCCGCATGCTCGCGCCGACGAACTCGCGCAGCAGCGGCTCGGCCTCGACCTCGGCCCGCTGCGCCGGCACGGCCATCCAGCCCTCGGCCAGCCCCAGGTCGCGGCCGTGCAACAGCAACCGGCGCGCCCGCCCGTGGTCGACCCACTCGCGGGCGTAGCGAGCCAGCCGCCGCTGCTCGACGGCCCGCTGCTCGTCCTCGCCGCGGGCCAGCGCGACCGGCTCGAACTTCAGCTTCTGCTCGAGCTTGCGGTCGCGGTCGTCGTCGGCGATCTCGAGCACGTAGGCGCCGATGCTGAGGCGATCGCCGGCGCGGAACTCGGTCGGCTCGCTGCAGCGGCGCGAGTTGACGTAGGTGCCGTTGCGCGAGCCACGGTCGGTGACGATGAGCTTGTCACCCTTGAAGGAGATCCGGCAGTGCTTGCTGGACACGCCGTGGCCGCCGAGGACCAGGGTGGAGTCGACGCTGCTGCCGACCTGCATCTCCGGGCCCTTGAACGCGACCCGGCGCTCGTCGCCGTCCGGGGATATGACCTTGAAGACAGGTCCGTCAGCCACGGTGTCCTCCTCAACCGGCCAGCAGCATCACGAGCAAGCCGACCAGGATCAGCAGGCCGCAGCCGACGTTGACGATGATCAGCGTCTTCTGCAGCGACCACTCCGCCGGCTTGCGGACCAGCGCAGCGGCGGCGTGGCCGTCGAGGGCCATCGTCGCCTCGTTCGGGCGCGCCCGCGACTGCACCGCGGCGGCCGCGTCGGGCATCGCCATCGTCGTCTCGCCCTGCGGGATGTTCGGGTCGGCCAGGATCATCGTCGTGTCCTGCCGCGCCGGCATGCCGCCCTGGTCGGACAGGATCATCGTCGACTCGGCCCGCTGCGCCGACGGGTCCGGCAGGATCATCGTCGACTCGCTCGGCGGCGGCTTGCTCTGCCCGAGCACCACCGTGCCGCCGCTGCCGACGGCCGGGTGGCTGTCGGTGCGGAACACGACCGTGCGATCGACGGGCGCCTCTTCGCCGGCGCCGGTGGTCGGCGCCACGACGGTGCGCCCGGCCCCGGTGGTCGTGGCCACGATCGTGCGGCCCGGCGCTTGCGGGTCGACGACCGTCGCGCTGACCGGCCGCAGCGTCGCGAGGTTGTTGGTGGGCCCGATCGAACCTGACCGTTGGGACAGGCTCGGTCCGACCACCGTGCGATCGGCCTGCAGCTTCGGCGACTGCTGCATCAGCAGGTTGGCGCCGCTGCGGCCGGGACGCTTGGTCGACATCAACGTCGTCGTCGTGTCGTCCTCGTCGTCCTCCTCGTCGGTGATGGTGCCGGACGGGCGCGGGGTCTGGCCGCGCACCTCGATCATCGTGCCCGCGGCGGTCACCGGCGCGCCGGGAGTGATCCCGGGGAACCGACGCACGTGGGCGATCGCGTCGGCCATCGCCTTGAGATCGGCGAAGCGCTCTTCGGGCTGTTTGCCGAGCGCGCGGCGGATGAGGCCCTCGACGCCGACCGGCACGCCCACGTCGGGCGCGACGTCGGCCAGCCGCGGCGGCGGCTCACCCATGATCTTGCGGGCGATCTCGTAATACGACTGGCCCTGGAACGGCAGCTGGCCGCTGACCAGCTCGAACAGCACGACCCCGAGCGCGAACACGTCCGTGCGCTCGTCGGTCGCCCGACCCTCGAGCTGCTCGGGCGCGCGGTAGTCGACGGTGCCGAGCGCCGAGTCGACGCGCGTGCTGTCGCTCGACACGATCTCGAGCTCGGCCGTCGCGTAGTCGAGGATCCGGACCTCGCCGCGGTCCGTGACGAAGATGTTGCTCGGTTTGAGGTCGCGGTGTGCGGTCCGCGTGCTCGCATAGACGGCGTGCAGGATCTCCGCCGTCTGGCCGCACAGCTCGAGCGCGCGCATCCACGGCATTCGGCCGACGCGCGCGCGCAGCTTGCCGACGTCGTCGCCGGTCAGCGAGTCCATCACCACGATCGGCGGGTTGCGCGAGGCCAGCCCGAGCCCGCGCGGCAGCACGAGCCCCGAGTGGCCGGCGCGACCGACCGTGGCGATCAACTTGGCGTAGCGGTCGAGCGCGTCGTCGCCGGCGCGCCCGGGCTCGAGGACCTTGAGCGCGACGGCTCGCTGGCCCTGCGTATCCCAGGCACGAAACACCTGCCCGACTCCCCCGCCTCCGAGGGACTCGCGCAGCTGGTAGCGACCGCCGACGACGGTGCCGATCCGATGTGACGAAGTGACTGTCACCTGGCTAGGACTTGTCCAGCTTGCCGACGAGCGACAGGGTGAACTCGGCGCCCTCGAACTTGAGGTGCGGCTCGATGGCCAGGTTGCAGCGGAACCAGCCGACCTGCCCCTCGACCTCCTCGACGATCACCTTGGCCTTGCGCAGCGGCTTGCGCGAGCGGGTCGCGGCCGGCGGATCCGGCATGTCCGACACGTACTGACGGATCCAGTTGTTGAGCTCGCGGTCGAGGTCGGCGCGCGACTTCCAGGTGCCGATCTGCTCGCGCTGGAGGACCTTCATGTAGTGGGCGAGGCGCGTGATCACGAACATGTACGGGAGGCGCGTCCCGAGCATGTAGTTGGTCTGCGCCGCCAGACCCTCGGCGGTCTTGGCGAACACCTTCGGCCGCTGGATCGAGTTGGCGGAGAAGAACGACGCGTTGTCGCTGTCCTTGCGGAACACCAGGCCGATGAAGCCCTGCTCGGCGAGCTCGTACTCGCGGCGGTCGTCGAGCGAGGTCTCGGTCGGGATCTTGCTCTTCAGTTCGCCGCCCTGCTCATACTGGTGGAGCGGCAGGTTGTAGACCGCGCCGCCGCCCTGGGGGCCGATGATGTTCGGGCACCAGCGGTACTTGGCGAAGCTCTCGGCGATCTTGGCGGCCATCGCCAGCGACGCCGGGCCCCACAGGTACGCGTCGTGGTCGTCGATCACCTCCTCGGTGAAGTCGAAGGCCTTGACCCCGAGCTCGCTCTCGCGCTTGCCGTACGGCGCGCGCAGCATGAAGCGCGGCATGCACATGCCGAGGTAACGGGCGTCCTCGGTCTCGCGCAGGCTGTTCCACTTGGCGTACTGCGGGCCCTCGAACAGCGCCTGCAGGTCCTTGAGCTTGGGCAGGTCGGTGAACGACTGCACGCCGAACATCTTCGGTGCGGCGTTGCCGAGGAACGGCGCGTGCGACATGGCGCCCACGGCCGCGAACTGCTTGAGCAGCTGGATGTCCTCGGTCCCGGTGCCGAAGTCGTACGTCGAGCAGATCACCCCGTACGGCTTGCCGCCGAACACGCCGAAGTTGTTGCGGTAGATCGTGTTGTAGAGGCCCGACTTGGTGATGTCGGGCGCGTCCTCGAAGTCGACCCGGAGGTCTTCCTTGGTCGCGTTGACGATCTCGAGGCGGACGTTCTCACGGAAGTCGATCTGGTCGACCAGGTACTTGAGGCCGCGCCAGGACGACTCGAGCTGGCGGACCTGCGGGTGATGCAAGATCTGGTTGACCTGAGAGGTGAGGCGGCGGTCGATGTCCGCGATCATCTCGTCGATGAGGCCCTTGTCGATCTTCGGCGCGACCGTGGGCGACCGCAGGAGATCGTCCATCAGCTTGCGGGTGCCGCGGCGGACCAGCTCGTAGGCCTCGCCGTCGTTCGGGCCGAGCTTGGTCTCGGAGAGCAGCGAGTCGAGTAGCGAGTCTTGCAACTCGCCCGCTTGCCGCTGCGACGCTGTCTGGGAATTCGTGTCCGACATGTCCTAAAACTCCTTCTGCGAATCCGTGGCGGAGAGCCTCACGACCCCGGCTTGTCCTCGATCCCCAGCTCTTTCATCAGGCGATTGCGCTTGTCGGGGTCGCGCAGCGCCTCGACCAGCTTCTTCTTGAAGTCCGGCACGTTGCCGCCGACCAGCGGGCCCTTGAGGGCCGTGAGCGCGTTGCGCAGCTCCATCAGCTCCTTGAGCTGCGGCACCTGCTCGACGATCCCCTCGGGGCGGAAGTCCTTCAGCGTGTCGAACTTGAGGCTGAGCGAGAGGTCGCCCTGATCGCCGTCCGTCAGCTTGTTGGTGACGCTGATGTCGGTCTCGAGCTTCTGCGCCGCCATCACCTTGTCGAAGTTGTCCTTGTCGACGTTGATGGGGACGCGCTCCTCGACCGGCCGGTCGTCCTGGCGCCCCGTGAAGTCGCCGAGCATGAGGATCTTGAGCGGGAGCTCGACGTCCTCCTGCGCCCCGTCCGTGGCCGGCTTGTACGTGATGTTCACGCGCTCCTTCGGCGCAACCGATCCGTCTTTACCCTTGCTCATGAAGGCACCCATCCTCGCGGACACTACTGTTTTCGTCGCCCCGTCTGTCCCCGCGGTGCACCAGACAGCGCCACCTCTGCGGCATGGACCATAGAACGGCGAGCCGTCCGACGTCCAGAGCGTGCGAGAGGCGCCGCGATCGCGCGCGCGAAATCACCGCACGCTGACACCGACGTAACGCGGATGAGGGCGTGCCGGACGTCGCCGCGCGCTCGCGCGAAAGTGACACCAGCGCGAATTTGCACATGCGCGATTCTGCGAGCCAAAGTCGCGTTGGAGGCCGCGCAGGCGCGAAAATACCGGTGTCGAGCCCGTAGCCGGCCCGGGGGCCTTTGATAAGGTGTCCCGCATGGCTGAGACCGTCCATCTGTACCTGAAAGCGAATGGCCAAGACATCCAGGGCGAGAGCTCGCAGACCTCGCTGGGTCGCGAGAACTCCATCGAGTGCGTCGAATTCCAAGACAGCGTCCGCACCGCGCGTGAGCACGGCAGCCGTGCCGCCGTCGGTCGCCGCGTCCACGCGCCGATCCGGATCGTGAAGCGCATCGACAAGAGCTCGCCGCTGATCGCCAAGGCCCTGTGCCGCAACGAGAGAATCGACGCCGAGTTCAAGTTCTTCCGCCCGATGCCGACCGGCGACGGCACGACCGAGCAGTTCTTCACCGTCAAGCTGGAGAACGGCCGCGTCGACTCGATCGAGCGCCTCTCGCCCAACGCCCTCGACCCGGCCGAGGCCAAGGCCCCGCCGCTCGAGACCGTGAGCATCGTCTACCACACCATCACGTGGATCTTCGTCCCCACGGGCGCCGAGTTCGTCGACTCGTGGTCGAACAGCGACGGCTGATCGCCGTTCGTTGCACATAAAACGGCCTGGCGCGTGAGTTCGTCTCCGCGCCTGGCCGGCCTGGCTTTCTACTATAGCGTTCCCCCTCCCTCCCCACCTTTCCCCGCGAGAGACCCCGCATGCGCGTCGACCCGAAAGCGATCGTTCGAAGGCTCAACCCGACCTGCACCTCGATGCTCGAGGCCGCGGTGTCCCACGCCGCCAGCTCCCGCTACTACGAGATCGTCCCCGAGCACCTGCTCGTCGCGATCTTGAGCGCCGAGGACACCGACGCGGCGAAGATCCTCTCGCACTTCAATCAGGACGCGACGCGCCTGCGGCAGCGCGTGCAGCGGGCCCTCGAGACCATGCGGACCGGCAACGCCGGCCGCCCCGTGTTCGCCGAGACGCTCTTCCAGTGGCTCGAGGACGCGTGGGTCGTCGCCTCGCTGCAGTACGGCTCGACCGAGATCCGCACCGGCCACCTCATCCAGCAGTGGTGCGCCCGCGGCCACCGCTACAGCGCCGAGACGCTGCCCGAGCTGGCCGCGATCGACCTCGAGACGCTGCGCAAGGACCTCGAAGGCATCGCCGCCGGCTCGAAAGAGGCCGTGCGCGCGGCCTCGGCCCCTGCGGGCGGCACAGGCGGCGGCACCGCTGCTGCGACGCCGGTCGCCGCCGGCGAGCAGGCGCTGCGCCGCTTCACCTCGTCGTACACGGAGAAGGCCCGCGAGGGCAAGATCGACCCGGTGTTCGGTCGCCACCAGGAGATCCGCCAGCTGGTGGAGATCTTGATCCGCCGGCGCAAGAACAACCCGATCATCGTCGGCGAGCCTGGCGTCGGCAAGACCGCGCTCGTCGAAGGCCTCGCCCGCGCGATCGTCGAGGGCGACGTCCCGACCGCGCTGCAGGACGTCGAGCTGCTCGAGCTCGACATGGGCCTCATGCAGGCCGGCGCCGGCGTGCGCGGCGAGTTCGAGAAGCGCCTCAAGGCCGTCATCGAGGAGGTCAAGTCCTCGCCCAAGCCGATCGTCCTGTTCATCGACGAGGCCCACACCATCGTCGGCAACAAGGACAACGACGCCACCAACATCCTCAAGCCCGCGCTGGCCCGCGGCGAGCTGCGCACGATCGCCGCCACGACCTGGTCCGAGTACAAGAAGTACTTCGAGAAGGACGCCGCGTTCGCCCGCCGCTTCCAGTTGGTCAAGGTCGACGAGCCGTCGGAGGACCAGGCGCTGGTCATGCTCCGCGGCCTGCGCGACACCTACGAGCGCACCCACACCGTGACGATCCGCGACGAGGCGCTGATCGCCGCCGTCAAGCTCAGCCACCGCTACATCTCCGGCCGTCAGCTGCCCGACAAGGCGGTCGACCTGCTCGACACCGCTTCGACGCGGGTGAAGATCGAGCAAGCGTCGCGGCCCGAGGCGATGCTGCGCCAGGAGCAGGAGCTCGCGGCGCTCAGCCGTGAGATCGGCGCGCTCGAGCGCGAGGATCGCGAGGGCAACCTCGTCGACCTCGCCCGCCTCGCCGAGCTGCGCGACAAGCTGCGGAGCGGCGAGAACGAGCGGACCGCCCTCGACCGCCGCTGGCAAGAGGAGAAGGAGGCCCTGGGCGCCGTCGACAAGGCCCGCGAGGCCCTGCGCACCGCCGGCGACGCGGCCACCGACGAGCTCCGCGAGGCCAAGCGCACCGCCGACGCCACGCTGATCGCCGCCGGGGGCGAGGAGCGCCTGATCCACGCCGAGGTCGACAGCGACGCCGTCGCCCGCGTCGTCTCCAACTGGACCGGCATCCCCGTCGGCAACATGAAGCGCGACGCGATGGAGAGCCTGCTGCGCCTCGAGGACACCCTCACCGAGCGCGTCAAGGGTCAGCCCAACGCGGTCAAGGTCGTGTCGGAGACGCTGCGCATCGCCCACGCCGGCATCCGCAACCCGAGCACCCCGATCGGCGTGCTGCTGTTCGTCGGCACCAGCGGCGTCGGCAAGACCGAGACCGCGACGGCCCTCGCCGACCTGCTCTACGGCGGCGAGCGCTTCATGACGACGATCAACATGTCGGAGTTCCAGGAGAAGCACACGGTGTCGCGCCTGATCGGCTCGCCGCCGGGCTACGTCGGCTACGGCGAGGGCGGCGTGCTGACCGAGGCCGTGCGTCAGCGGCCCTACTCGGTGGTCCTGCTCGACGAGTGCGAGAAGGCCGACCTCGACGTCATGAACCTGTTCTACCAGGTGTTCGACAAGGGCATGCTGTCGGACGGCGAGGGTCGCCTCATCGACTTCAAGAACACGATCGTGATCCTCACCAGCAACCTGGCCTCGGACGCGATCATGAAGCAGACCGACAACGGCCTGACCCAGCGCTCGCCCGAGGAGTTGGTCGAGGCGATCCGGCCGACGCTGTCGAAGCACTTCAAGCCGGCGCTGCTGGCCCGCATGTCGATCGTGCCGTTCCAGCCGCTGCCGCCGGCGGTGCTGCGCGAGATCACCGAGCTCAAGCTCAGGGGCCTGCGCAAGCGCCTGATGGACAGCCACAAGATCGAGACCGAAGTGCTCGACGAGGTCTACGACGCCATGGCCGCTCGCTGCAACGAGGCCGAGACCGGCGCCCGCAACGTCGATCACATCCTCCGCGGCTCGCTCATGCCGGTGCTCAGCCGCAAGCTGCTCGAGGCGTTCGCCGCTGGTCAGCAGCCGAGCAAGCTCCGCATCGGCCTCGGCAAAGAGGGCGAGGCCTGGGACATCACCTTCGACCCGCTGCCCGAGTGACGCCGCCGGCCCGGAGTTCTCCCGGGCCGACGACGTAGCCACACCCTCGCGGACGGACCCGTCCCCGAGGGTTTTCTGCTACCCGCGCCAGCAAGCGTCGCGTCACTCCGCGGCGCCTTCTTCGGCCACGAGGGCCCGCGGAACCTCGCTCCGCGAGCCCGCCCTGCCTCGCCTAGCGACGCTGCGGCCCCGCAGTGAGGCCTGGAGAGGGCGTGTCGGACCTCACGGTGATGGATCTTTGGGACATGTCCTGAAAGATCGGCCGCGTGGAATGTTTGGCGCGCCTGCGACGTAAGGCGCCTTCAGCATGGAACCGAGCAAGCCCTCCGCCTCCCTCGATCTGCGACCGTTCGGCCTCCTCGGCGTCGGCGTCGCGCTGGTCCTCGCCACATACATCGCCAGCAGCACCTGGGAGCGCGTCCGTGTGCGCCCCGTGGTCCGCACGATCCAGGTCACCGGCTCGGCCAAGAAGCGCATCGTCTCGGACTTCATCGAGTGGACCGCGACCGTCGAAGCCAGCGCCGACGGCCGCACCGAGGCCTATCGGGTGCTCCACGACAACGCCAAGCGCACCGAAGAGTTCCTGATCAAGCACGGCGTGCCCAAGGACCACATCTGGCTGTCCTCGGCCAGCGTCGACCCGTCCTACGAGACCGAGTATCACGGCACCGGCGAGAACCGCATCGAGAAGCAAGTGCTCAAGGGCTACGACGCGCTGCAGGAGATCAAGGTCCGCTCCAGCGACGTCGCCCTGGTGGAGAAGATGTCGCGCGAGGTCACCGAGCTGCTCGAGCAAGGCGTGACCGTCAGCTCCGACGCTCCGGAGTACTTCTACACGAAGCTCGGCGACGTGAAGATCGAGATGCTCGCCGAAGCCTCGCGCGACGCCCGAACCCGCGCCGACAACATCGTCGCCTCGGCCGGCGGCGCCGAGATCGGCGCGCTGCGCACGGCCGACATGGGCGTCATCAACGTGAACCCGGCAAACTCCACGACGGGCTCGTGGGACGGCAACAACGATACTTCGTCGCTCGAGAAGGACATCATCACGATCGTCCACGCTACGTTCGAGCTGAAGTAGGGCTCCGCGGGGTTGAGGGTTCTTGCTTGGCAAGCGACCCGCGAGAGGCGAGACCACTTGCCCAATGTTCGCACCAACTCGGGCACGGGCGCTGAACGGCGAGCCAGCCCTCGTCTCCCGCAGCCCGGCGGGTAGAGAGGCCGCGAGACCGCCTCGCGCGGCGCCAGACACGATTGGTACGTCGCCCGGGCAATCGTGGCTCGCCCGTTTACACGGGCTGGCCGAGTGCTTCCACCAGGCACTCCTCCGCGACACGAAGCTTGCCGCGTGTCGCAAAATCCCGGTCCACGGCATACATGCCCAGAACCTCCACGGCATAGGAATGGAACCCGACGGCCGCTTGCCGGTTCCAAAACTTGAACAGCCGAATCCCGCGCCGAAGGTCGCGAAACGGCGCATCCAATTCGTCGATCAGCCGTATCTGTCGCTCGACAGACGTAGCGACGAATCTGTCGGTCTGGCGCCGCAGGATGAGCGCATGTTCGATATCATCACCCTCGACGAGCTATTACCTCTACGTCCTGCTCGACATCTACAGCCGCTGCGTCGTCGGCTGGACCCTGGCGCACCGCGAGAGCGCCGACCTCGCCGCACGCCTGATCCGCGCCGCCTGCGACAAGCAGAACATCCAACCTGACCAATTGACCATTCACGCCGATCGCGGCGCCGTTCCCACGTCGCGCGAGCTCGCCGACCTCTACGATGCCCTGGGTGCCCGCCGCTCGCACAGCAGGCCCCACGTCAGCGACGACAACCCGTACTCGGAGGCCCACTTCAAGACCCTCAAGTACACCCACGACTACCCCGACCGCTTCGCCTCCTACGACGACGCCCACGCCTTCTGCGCCCGCTTCGTCGACGGCTACAACCATCACCACCGCCACTCCGGCATCGCCTTCCTGGCCCCCGCCGACGTGCATTACGGCCGCACCGAGGCCATCCTGTCCATCAGGGCTGCCGCCCTCCACGCCGCCTTCGAAGCCCATCCCGAGCGCTTCGTCCGTGGAAGGCCCACGCCGCGCCGGCCACCCGCCGCGGTCTACATCAACCCACCGCGCCGCCTCGAACGCGGCCTTCGCGAGTACGACGTCCATGTCCTTTCGGACAGGTGCAGCACGACCGATAGCCCACCGGACTGCTACTGCGGCGAAATCTCACATTCACTAAACAGGACCCGCGCCGTGTCTCAAAGTCATTGACAGGCTCCGATCCCGACCGAGCCCCCTCTTCTTGAACTTGATCCGACCGAGTGTCGCTGCGACCGGACGATGGCGTGCCCGGCGTCAAGTTCGAAGCGTAAGCGCTGCTCTACACGCGCGTGGGCGGCCGATGACCGTACTCGGCAGCAGTTCCTCCCCGCGGGTCGTTTGCCAGATTCAATGGTCGAGATAAACGTAGAGGTCCTCGAGCTCTGCCCCGCGATGGCGTTCCCTTTGCCGATTGAACCGCCCACGCGGGTATCGGACGACACCGAACTCGCGGTTGTTTCAAGGGACAGAGCGTCTCCGACGCTCAGGATCTCCGCAGCGAACTCGTCGACATGTTCGGACGACGCGCCGCGTGAACGACCACGTGTCCGGATTCCAGCAGCCGGCGCAGGCCAGCAGGCACCCTGAACCCAGGCGACGAGTCGCTCGCCGGGGCCGTTCGCCGCGCTGCGGCGGAGGTGCGGGCGACGTTGAGCTTCATCCATAAGTCCGCTTGAGCAGCACGAGGCGGATCGCTACGGCCCGACCACTGGGTCCGCACCCATCGAGATCCGGATCGGCTGCGATGGCGCGTTCACGCTGACGGGCTTCCCGAGCGACGAATGGGTCGACGACGGCTGATGATCATTGCCAGCGCGCCGCGTCCTGATGGCTCTGGCTAACACCGTTCAGAGCGCAAGCCGCCTTGTGAAGCCCATCTCCCTGTGTTGATGTTTCCGAGTCATGATCGCCCTCGTCCCCCTCGCGCGCCCTGCCGAGGTCCTGCTCTGGGCCGCCCCGCTCCCGGGCGAGTCCGAGTTTGTCCTCGAAGACCCGCTCGCGCTCGACTATCTCGGCCAGCAGCTCGGCTATTTCCTCCTCCCGGCGCTCACGACCCGCAGCGGCCAGGCGCAGTACTTTGCCCTGGTCCTCTACGGCCTCGACCTCGCCGAGCGTGCCCTCAAGGAATACGGCCTGCCCGATGACGATGACGAGCGCCGTCGGCTGTTCGAACGGTGGGAACGGCTATGGGCGCTCGCCACCCTCGAGTCCCGCAACGGCTCGCTCGGCCGCGGTCACCCCGACGCCATGCGCGGCGCTCGTGGCGTCAGCAAGACCTGGTTCTCCGGCGACAAGCCGCTCCCGCGCGACTACCCGCTCATCTCCCGCCAGAGCGAGCTGGGCGGCCTCGGCGCGTACCTCGTCCCGCTCCGCGACCTCGGCCTCGTCTACCCCGGCAGCTTGCGGATCACCCCGGCCGCCACCCCGATCGTCGACGCCTTCTGGGGCGAGCCCGGCACCACGCACATGCAGCGCTTCGACAACTGGGCGCTGCACGTGCTCGCGCCGGCCACCAGTCGCATCGAGCGCAAGTTCCAGAATTTCCGCCTCGCCACCCTCGGCGAGCGCTCGCGCCTGACCAGCATCCTCGGCCGCAGGCCCCAGCAGGATCGAATCTTCGAGGCCGTCGTCGAGCGCGCCCCGCCGCCGAGCCTCGCCGTCGCCCGCCTCGTCGAGCGGGCGACCCGGCTCGATATCCACGATCCGCGCGACGTGCTCCTCGCCATGCTCGCTGGTCGCTGCGGCCCCGTCGACGCTCCACTGCGGGACTTGCTCGGCCTCGCCCTCGCCTTTGGCGACACCGCCGTCGCCGTACGCGACTGCTTCGACACCATCTACACCGACATCACCGACGCCGGCTTCATCGCCGCGCGCGCCCGCATCGTCGGCCAGTCGCTCACGACCGAACGCCTGGACAACCTCCGCCGCGCCACTGCGGCCCTGCTCGCCGCCCCCGAGCTCGCGCGTCTGCAGCGACTGCCGATGCACGGCCGCGTCTTCCTCCGCCTCGCCGAGGATCTCTCCGGCGCCACGCCCGACGCCGTCCTCGACCACATCCTCGCCTTCCACCGCCGCGTCCAGCGCGAGCGCACCACCGGCGACAGCTGGATCGCCCATGACGGCGGCGACCTCAGAATCGCCCAGACCCGCTACACCGGCCACCGCTTCGAGGCCCGCTTCCCCGCCTTCAAGCTCAACATCGTCCGCAACCTGCTCGAAACGACAGGCCGTCTCCCCGCCACGAACGGAGCGCCGCAATGACGAAACGATCCGCCCCCCCGCGGCGCACCGCCCTCGAATGTCTCGAGAGCCAGGAGCCCTGCCTCGGCGCCGTCTTCTGCTCCTATACCTTCGACCCGATCTTCTTCGAGTCGCACGTCCTGCGCACGATCCTCAAGCTGCAGAGCGATCCCGACGAACAGCTCCCCGACTTCCTGCGCGAGGGTCTAAAGGCGCTCCAGGGCGTTCCGGTCGCCTGTTTCGTGGACGCCGATGCCCGCACACCCGGCCAGCGCCTCCCCTACGACCTTCGTCTCATCTCCGCTCGCGTCTTCCACCCCAAGCTCGCCCTGCTCGTCCACAACGATCACGCGAACCTGCTCCTTGGGTCTGGCAACCTCACGCGTGGTGGCTACGGCGACAACACCGAACTGTGGTTCCCCCGCAAGCTCCGCTACAGCGACGCGAACGACGTCGCTGCCTTGCGCGCGCTACTCGGCTTCCTGGGCGGCGTCGAGGCCCTCGCTGGCGCACCGAGCCCGCAGCTCGCCCTCGTCCGCACCAGCCTCACCGCTCGCCTCGCTACCGCCCCCGCCCAGGCCGACGCCCGCACCTTCCACGTCCTGCACTCCCTGCAGGCCCCGCTGCTCCCGGCCTTCCTCGAGCTCGTCCCGCGCGACGCGGAGATCCTCCAGCTCGGCGTGCTCGCGCCATTCTTCGAGCGCGACGATCAGCAGGCTGCCGAACTCGAACAGGTCCAATCACTCGTCAGCTACATCCTCGCCGCTCGCAACAGCCACAAGGCCGAGCTCCACCTTGGCTTCGGCTGGCAGGGCGGCCCGCTTGGTCCCCCGGCTATTGTCCCCGCGCTCGAGCAGAGAGTCGGCCAGCTCTGGGTCCATCGCACGCCCGGCGATCCGCCGACCATCGAGTACTTCATCCCGCTCAAGTGCACCGCCAAGACGGTCCGCTACCTCGACCACCGGCTGAAAGAGCGCTCGTGGTCCCGCGAGGACGCCGACGAGGCCCACGCCGCGCGTCAGCTCTATCCGGCCGCCCCGCCGGTCGCCAACGGTCCCGCGCGGATCGTCGAGGCGCTCGCCAGTCAACGCGAGCTGCGGACCTGGCTCCTGCCGACCCTCCGCTTCGACGATGACCGCCCGGTGCGCCGCCCACTGCACGCCAAACTGCTGACGATCACCACCGAGCGTCGCGGCGTCATCACCACCTACGTCCTCGTCGGCTCTCCCAACGCCTCTGGCCGTGCCCTGCTGCACCCGCCACCGCACGGCAACGTCGAGCTCGCCATGGTCTTCTCGGCCGAGGGCGCATGGGCCCTCCCCGATCTGGCACCCGAACTGATCGCCTGTCCACGCGACCAGCTTCAACTCGCCGAGCCTGTCTTCCCGGCGACCGGCGTCAACCTCGGTCGCTGGATCGCCGACGCCACCTACGACCCTCGCGCCCGCGAGCTCCGCGTCGTCTGGGCCGATGGCATCGCGGCGGCACCGACCTCCTGGCGCCTCCTGTACGTCGAGCGCCAGCTGGCCCACGGTGACACCCCGCCGTTCGGCGAGCTCCGCCTCGGCGGATTCGATCTCCTCGCGATCTGCTGCGAGCTGACGCTCGAGATCGCCGGCGTCTTTTACAGCGTCCCGATCCGCGTCACCGACCTCGGTGCCCTGCCCGCCGACCCGGTCGAGGCGCAGTACGGCCTCGCCGAGTTGATCGCCCTGCTCAGCCGCCGGATCGGTCGTGAGCGCCTGCGCCACGTCGCCACCCAGGCCGGCCCACAGGGCACTTCCGCCGTCCTCGAGACCATCTTCGGCGAAGGCTTCACCCCGACCGACATCTTCCGCACGTGGAAGAACCTCGCCCGCGACCTCCGCGAGGAGAACATCACCCTCGCCGCGTTCCGCCACATCCTCGCCGGCCCGATCGGTGTCCGCGCCGTCTGGCAGCGCATGCGCGACGCGATCGGCGGCGCCCTCACCCGCGAGGTCGTGTGGTTCTACGGCGCCGAACTTCTCAAGACCTTCAGCGAGCTCGAGCTGCCCGCGGACCCCGACCAGCCGAGCAAGCTCGCCGAACTCGCCGGGTTCCTGAACGACCTGCGCGCCGACCTCGGCGCGCTCGCGCCCGACATTCAAGGTCGCCCGTGGATCGGTCCGATCCTGCGCTTCTATCAACCACTGACTGCCCCGAGCGAACGCCATGACCCTGCGTGACCAAGCCTGGCTCCGCACCTTCCTCGACCTCGGCGCGCACGCCCAGCAGGGCAACATCTCCTCGCGTGACATCGAGCGGCAGGAGGACACCGTCCTCCGCGCCCTCGACATCTTGCAGGACCACCCCGGCGTCGTGCTCGCCGACGAGGTCGGCATGGGCAAGACCTTCGAGGCGCTCGGCGTGCTCGCAGCCCGCGCTCACGTCGCGCCCGACAGCCGCTTCCTCGTCATCACGCCCGGCCCCGACCTCAACAAGAAGTGGACCCGAGAGATCCGGCGCTTCATCGCCGACGCCGGCGGCGGTCGCAAGATCTACGGCGGCCTCGAGCCCGACGCGATCCTGGACGTCGGTCGTCTCGGCGACCTCCTGGTCGAGGCCCCGCGCCGTCGCGTGCTGATCGCCCCGATCAGCCTGTTCTTGCGCGGCGTCCGCGAGGACCACGCCGACCTGCTCGACCTCTTCTGTCGCTACAAGCGCCTCTCCGGCCCGACGCGCGCCGCCATCTTCCGCCGCTTCCGCGACGGCGCCTGCCAGCGCGAACCCGCCGAGACCTTCTTCGGAAAGTTCGACTACGCCGCCCTCGAGCCGCACCTCGCGGCCGCCTTCGCGCGCGCCGACGGCAACGAGCCCACGCTCGACGCCGCCTACGCCGAGCACGGCAACGAGCTCTTCGCCGCCGACAACAAGGTCGGCAAGATCCTCGACCTCCTCGACCTCGCCCGCTACCGGCTCGCCCGCGCCCTGCTCCCGACCTTCGACCTGCTCGTCGTCGACGAGGCCCACAAGCTCAAGAACCGCGAGACCAAGCGCGCCCTGTCGCTGAGCCAGGCCCTGCGCCAGCGCTTCCGCAACGCCCTCTTCTTGACCGCGACGCCGTTCCAGCTCGGCATCGACGAGCTGCGTCAGGTCTTCGCCCTCTTCTCTCTCGCCCAGACCGCGCCTCCCGACCTGCAAGAGCGCGCCGAGCAGCTGCTGACCGACATCCGCGATTATCAGGGCACCTACGCCGCCTTCGAGCGCGACTGGGGCCGCGTCGATCCGGTGCTCGCCGCCGAGCTCGGCCAGCACCTCGAGCGTTCGCCCGATCTCTCACAGCTCCCCGACAACCCCGCTCTCCGCCCGGTCGCGCTGCACGTGCGGCGGCTGATCGAGCTCAAGGACGCGCGCATCGAACCGGCCTTCCGCCGCTGGATGGTCCGCAGCCGCCGTGACGACCGCTTCCTCTACCGGGACCACTGCCCCAGGCACTTGCCCGTCGCGGGTCCGGCGATGATCCCCTTCCTCGCCTACGAGCGGCTGATCGCCGAACTGTTCGACCAGAAGCATCCGACCCACAAGGCCGCAGTCGAGATCAACATGGTCTCGTCCTACAGCGCCGCCCAGAAGAGCGAGATGCTCTCGAACGAGAAGACCGCCGCGATCCCGTCGATCGAGCGCTACCGCGGCCTCTTGCGCGACATCTTGAAGAACCTCTCCGACGAGCGCGACAGTCATCCCAAGCTCTCGCACGTCCTGGGCGACGTCCTGCGCGCCGCCGAGGAGCGTGGTGAAAAGACGCTGATCTTCTGCGCCCGGATCCAGACGCTGCACGAGCTCCAGCGCAAGCTGCACGACGCCTGGGAGGACCGCCTCCTCGACCGCTGGCGCCACGCCTACCCCGATGCCGACCACGAGGGCATCTTCGGCGAGCGCGGCGAGGACCGCCACGCCCGCGGCCGCCATGCCCTGCTACAGCAGCGATTCCACCGCACCCAGGACCTCCTCTACTTCGCGCTGCGCGAGCGCTACCTGCAGACGTTGCTCGACTTCGGGGACTGGGGCGAGCGCCACCTCGACGCGATCGTCGAACGCGCCGAGCCGCTGCTCCGCCAGGTCCGCACCGGCCCGACCTCCGCCGAACGCATCAACTTCTGCATCCTCAAGCGGGTCGTCGAGCGCGCCGCCGTCGAACTCCGCCGTGAACACGACCCGGCCTGGGCCAGGGAATTCTCCGAGGTCATCCAGCGGGTCTGCGACCCGCGCTTCATCCCCCACGGCTACGACCTCGTGAAGGACGAGCTCGAGGAGTCCGAGGACGGGCACCACACCCCGACCTGGAACATCTCGCGCGAGCACGCGCAGCTCGTCGTCAGCGCGCAGCCCCATCTGTGGACGTACTTCCGTGGCAACATGTACGGCCTCCCCGACGAGCGCCGGATCCAGCTCGTCGAACGGCTGGCCCGCTACCTCACCGCGCGCTACGTCCCGTTCATCGCCGACGTCATCGCCGCAGCAAGTTCGTCCGGTCTCGCCGTCGATCCCGTCCCCTCGCGCGAGCTCCTCGACCTCGTCGACGGCTTCTGGCAGACCCCTGTCGGACGCGGCTATGTCATTCAGCTGCGGCAGTTCCTGCAGTATTTCCATTACGAGCTCTCCGAGGAGTCGCAGGACAAGCTCCTCGACGGCGAGCTGCTCGAGGGCCGGTTCGTCCGCCAGACCAGCGACGGCGAGGCGCGCGAGCGCCTGCGCGAGGCCTTCAACACCCCGCTGTACCCGATGGTACTGATCGCCAACGAGGTCATGCAGGAGGGCCTCGACCTGCAGCGCTCGTGTTGCCGCATCATCCACCACGACCTGCCCTGGAACCCCGCCCAGCTCGAGCAACGCGTCGGCCGCATCGACCGCCTCGGCGGCCGGATCCACAAGCTGCGCGACAAGAACGCCGACGCCAAGCTCGAGATCCTCTACCCGCTGATCCAGCAGACGATCGACATGCGGATCCACCAGGTCGTCCGCCAGCGCGAGAAATGGCTCGAGTTCCTGCTCGGCGCGCCGCCCGATCCCCAGGAGTACGCCGAGGTCGACACGCCGCCGCCGCCGCTCCCCACGGCCCTCGCCGACCGCCTCCGCATCGACCTGCGCCCGCGCTCTCCTTCCTGACGCGCGGTGCGCAGGTTCAGCTCGTCGCGCCGTCCTACAATCAATGGTTCGCCGAGGCTGTCATTGCAGCCTCGCGCTTTTTTAGGTGCGAATGATGTGCCCGATCGGTGCGTCGATACAGTGAAGGATGGCCGGGCCAACGCGCGAACGGATCGAGCCATCCCAGCGCTATCATGATAGCGATCGAGCAACAGACCGCAGAATGGCGCGCTCCACTCGTATCGTCCCCTGAGCCCCTCGCGCTCGACGCGAACGCCCCGGTTCCGGCCGGTTCATGGGGTCTCCCGCCGACACCTGTGAGCGATATCGCCCCGTGCGAAGATGCGCCTGCCGGGCCACTCCGATCCTTGTGAGCGCCACCGCGCTGTGCGAGGATGCGCGCTCGCAGGTCGGAGGTCTCATGAGCCATCGCCGCCGAAAACTCGCTCTTTCTGCCGTGGGCGTGGGGCTGCCTGGGGTCGACGACCCGGCGCTGCCGCTGCCGGTGTCTGGTTTTGCGCACTCGGCGCTGCGGTGGCCGGACGCTTCCGCGCTCATCGGCTCCACCTGGTCGGCTGCGCGCACAGCGCATTCCGGCATGAGCGACCCGGGGACCCGGCGCGTGCTCAACGAGGATGCCTTCCTCGCCGACGGTCGGCTCGGGCTGTTCATCGTCGCGGATGGTGTGGGTGGCAGGCCATTCGGCGGTCTCGCTGCTGGCGAGGCGGTGTCGGTGCTGTGGGAGTGGATCTTGCGCGAGACGAAGGCGCTCGGCGCACCGATGCGTGGGCCTGGCCAGCCATCCGGGAATGGCAGCAGTGTCGTGCAGCTCGGGTCCGTCGTTCGCACCGCCCTGCAGAACGCGTCGCGGACGCTCCGCACGATGGCCACGGCCGATCCGCGCTATGCGGGCATGTGCACGACCGCCTCGGTCGTGCTCGTCGCCGGCGACGTCGCGGTGGTCGGGCAGGTCGGAGATTCGCGGGTGTACCACGCACGCGGCGCGGCGGTGCGGCAGGTGACCGAGGATCACACGCTGCTGGGCTTGCAGGTGAAGCGAGGGCTCGTGGCGCCCGAGCAGGCGCGCGGACGACGATCGCCGATCATCCGCGCGCTCGGCCTCGCCGACGAACTCGAGGTCGACATTCACGCGGTGCCGGTCGCCCGCGGCGATCGGCTGCTGCTGTGCTCCGACGGCCTGCACGAGCACTTCCAGCGCGAGGGTGTCCTGCAGCACCTGTTCCAGCTCGACATCCGCACCGCCGCTCCTGCCGCGGTTCACCACGCCCGACGTCGCGGCGGCCGGGACAACATCACCGCGCTGTTCGTGGAGATCCTCGGGCCGGGCTAGGGGGCCGAGCGATGCGCCATCGTGACCTGACCGCGGCGCGGGGACGACGGTGTCTTCATCGCCTCGCCGGGTGGACCTCGGGCGAGCTCACGCGAGCGACGGCGGGCTCGTCAGCACCTCCGCGAGCTCGCACCTCGATGCGCCCGTTGCGATCAGGGTCCGCTCCACGGTGCTTTTGGACCTCGATCCCGCGGCTCCGTGCAGGCGCTTGCCCCGGGGCCTGCGCCGGATGTTATGGTCGCCGCATGCTCCGCACCACCGTCACTCTGTCTGCGATTGCGATGACCGTGTTTACCGCCTGCGGGGGGGCCGACTCCGGGCGCGGGGACACGAGCGTGGCGACGGCGCCGACGGGCGCGACCACGGTGCCCGTGACCACCGACGCCACCAGCACCAGCGACGTCGCGCCCACCTCTTCGGGCACCACGAGCAGCACCGGCGAGCCGACCTCCACGTCCACCACCTCCTCCACCAACCCCTCGGGCGTCGACACTGCCAAGTTCGACCTCGGCGCCAGCGACCTCGGCGCGGGCACCACCGGCGGCGACAACGGGTGCAAGAAGGTCGATTTCCTGTTCGTGATCGACAACTCGACCAGCATGGAGGACAACCAGGACGCGCTGATCGACAGCTTCCCTGGCTTCATCGACGCCATCAAGACCGCCCTCGGCGACGTCGACGACTACCACATCATGGTCGTCGACACCGACGCGAACGGCCGGTGCGCGAAGCCTTGCGACGAGAGCGACCCCGATTACGTCAAGTTCTGCGCCGCGGCCAACTACCACGCCTGCACCACGGAGCTCGAGCCGTGCGACACGCAGCGCGGCGCCGGGGTCATCCACCCGGTCGGCTCCTTCTCCAGCAACACCAAGTGTCCGGTGGCCGGTGGCCACCGCTACATGTTGCCCGATCAGCCCGACCTCGCCTCGACGTTCGCCTGCGTCGCCAAGGTCGGCACCGCCGGCAACGCCTCGGAGCGGCCGATGAACGCCATCGAGGAGGCCGTGAGCGAGGAGCTCAACTTCCCCAACGGTTGCAACGGCGGGTTCCTCCGCGACGACGCGATCCTCGTCATCACCTTCATCAGCGACGATCCCAACAAGCCCGACCAGGGCGATCCCGCCTCCTGGAAGGCGTCGGTCGTCGCGGCCAAGAACGGCGACGAGAACGCCGTCGTGGTGCTCGGCCTCATCCCCCACCCCGAGCTCGACTGCATCACCGGCAACGACCCGAACCTGACCCAGGGCGCCCACTGGCAGGAGTTCATCGAGTCGTGGGGCTCGCACGGGATCTCCGGCTCGGTCTGCGAGGCCGACTACGCGCCCTTCTTCCTCCAGGCGATCCAGGCCATCGACCAGACCTGCGACGAGTTCAACCCGCCGGGTTGACCGCGCGGCCACGAACCTGCTCTGCGTCTGGCGGCAGGAGCATGTCCCTGAGGACATGTCTCAAGTATCAGGCCGATGCGCAGGCGCTGTCTCGACGCCGTGGGCTTGCTCGCCCGTCGGGCGGCCGGGTCAGCCGGCGCCGGCCTCCAGCACCGGTTGCCAGAAATAGCAGTTCGCGGGCACCTCTTCGCCCTTGAGCGCCCTGCTCAGCTTGCAATCGCGGCCGGCGAGCGTGTCCATCGTATCGATGATGGTCTGCATCGGGATGTTGGACTCCGCGGAGATGGTCACGGTCGTCTCGTGCGGGAAAGCCTGCTTGTAGCGCTGCACCCGCTCCTCGAGGGCCGCGTAATCGTAGCGGCTGTAATCGCCGAGCGGCGTGCCGGGCCTGGCCAGCGGGATCGTCGGCGCTTTCGAATCGGTCGCCTTGCCGGCCTCGGCGCCGTCCTGCTGGGCGTCGGCGGAGATCCGGAAGCCGTCCTCGAGGACCATGACCTTGAGGTTGAGCGGCTTGTCCTGGGGCGCGTCGTCGGGCTTGGTCTCGGCGCTGGCGGCCGAGAAGCGCGGCGGCGAGACGTTGATCGACGACATCGACGCGTACTCCATCACCGACAGCAGGAGGGGAATTAATAAAAACATGACGTTCATGACCGGGAGGAGGTCGGCTTCGATCTCCACTCCTTCGAATTTTTTACGCCTGCGCATCGCTTCACCTCCTTGCCCCGGAGCGGGGGTGACCGCAATGAGAGCGGATGATTGGGTACACACGCTGTATGAACTCCATGGACGTGGATCCTCCTTCGCGCCGGATCGAGAGACCGGCGCGGCGCACCATATGAATGTCGAAATTGCCGGACCGCGCTCCGCGGAGCAGGCGGGCGTCAGCGACGACTTCGCAAGAGCCGTGTCACGTCGCCGCTCGCGGGCCGTGACACGGGCCACGGCGCCGGGCGGCGCCTGCCCGCCTGGCCGCGAGCGAGAGGAGTACGGGCGCGTTGCGTGCTCCGGTGAGTACAGTGCCGGGGCCGCGGCCGACCCTACACGCGCCGGGAAGAAATCTCGCGGCGCCGGTCGGAGCGCCACCAAGAGCGCCAGCGGCTCGGCCGGGACCGCTCACGCGCCGGCGCAGACCTTCGTCGTGCCGTCGAACACCTGCGGTCCCTTGCACGCGGCCGCGCTGGAGCAGTGGCAGATCCCCTCCACGCACGTATCGGCGCGCAGCGTGTCGACGCAGTCGGCGTCCTGGCCGCAGCCGCACACGCCGGCGATGCAGACCGCGTAGCCGCCGATGCCGGACGTCGCGCAATCGGAGTCTTCGCCGCACTCGCAGCGCTGCGTGCGAGGATTGCACACCGGGTGGCCGGTCTGCGTCGCGCAATCCGAGCCGTTCGCGCACGGGTCGAAGCAGACCCCGTCGTCGCAGCGGGTCTCGGTCAGGCCGCAGACCGTGACCGGCGCCCCGCCCTCGATTGGTTCGACCTGGAGCTCCTCGCCGACCAGCACGTCGCACGGGGCGCCGTCGCTGGGCCGCGGCGCGCACTTGCCAGCGCCGTCACCGATGGCGACGCAGGCGTAGCTGTTGCCGCAATCGGCCTGGGCCGCGCAGGTGATCGTCCAGCCGCTGAGGATGACGTCACATTGCTCGTCGGTCGAGCAGACCGTGACGACATCGTTGACGCAGCGCTGGTCCTGACAGGTGTAGCCGGCATCTTCGCCGAAGACGAAGCAGTCGGTATCGCTGGCGCAGGCCTCCTGGCAGAACTGGCCGGCGCCGCCGGTGGTCGTGGCCTCCGTGGTGGGCGCGGTCGTCGTGGTGGTCGCGGGCGGTTCGCTCGTGACGGTGCCGGTCGTGGTGAAGGTGCCGGTCGTGCTCACCGAATCGTCGCTCGAGGTGCCCATCGTCTGCGTGGCCTGCGTGGCCTGCGTGGCCTGCGTCGAGTCCGTCGTGACGCCGGAGGTCTCCGTGCCGCTGCCCTTGTCGGCGCCGCAGGCGAGCGGCGCGAGCACGGCCGCGAACAGGAGGATCACCGGCGTCTTCACGAGAAATGAGCGTTGCATGGCCGCGAGGGTACCCCACGCGGCGAGATGGCGATGGGCGCCGCATTCTTCGTCGGCGGTGAAACAGGTTTCGCAAGACCCCGGCTTCGCGTGCGTATGGCGGCTCGCTGGCAATGGGCAGTCACGGCCGGCGAATGCACGGCGGGCTCGGCCGTGACGCTCTGGTGAATGCACGCTCGCGGTCTGTTGTCCCCACTCGAGGTCGCGCGGCAGCGGTTCGGCGCCTCGTGGTGGACGCTCGCTACGCGGCGGCTCACGCGGCGACGCCGGGCTCGCGCGCGAAGGGCCGGACCTCGCGAAATTCGACCACCGCGAGCGAGCCGACGAACAGCGCCTCGAAGCCGACGTGCACGACGCCGAAGATGCTCGCGGTGCCCGCGGTCGTCGCCAGGATCGCGGCGCAGGCGACGACCCACGCGGCGTTGGCGGCCACGAGGAGGTCGATCGCGCGGCGCGACGGGGTGCGCCCGCGCGACGCCCGGACCGCGAGCGAGCCGGAGTAGCAGGCGTAGGCGAGGTTGACCGCGCCGATGAAGCCCACGAGCGCCGGCGAAAAGGCGTGCAGCTGCGCCAGCGGGCCGCGCAGCGCGAGCACCACGAGACCGGCGATGCAGGCGGCGGAGCCGTCGAGCCAGAGGATCGCGCGGGCGCGCCGGGGCATCATCGCGGGCGAGGGTAACGCGGATCCGCGGGGGTCGTCACGGCTCGCCGCCGCGCCGGACGCGGAGACGCCGGGCGCTGGCCGCGGACGGGGCGTGTGCCATACAGGGGCCATGCTCGCCGTCACCGGTCCGCCGCGCCGCCTCTACGCGCTCCGCTTCGGCTGGGAGCCGGTGCCCGAGGCCGTGTCGCTGCGCGGTGGCTCGAAGGATGTGTATTTATTCGAGCCGGTGACCGGCGCCGCGGTCGAGTACGACGACGGCTGGGTCCTGATCGACACCGGCCTCAACCCGGACATCCTGCGCGACCCGGCGCTGCGCGCCGCGCATTACGTCAAGGCGGCCGTCGGCTGCGTGCCCGAGGGCGATCCGCTGCTGCGCCAGATCGACGCGGCCGGGCTGGCGCTCGCCGACCTCAAGGGCTGCGTGCTCTCGCATCTCCACTGCGATCACGGCGGCGGCTTGCGGCACCTCGAGGGCGGCCCGCCGATCGTGATTCAGGCCCGCGAGCACGCGTTCGCCATGGACGAGGCGACCCTCGAGCACTGCTATTTTAAGAGCGACTACGACCGCCCCGGGCTGCGCTGGCGGCTCATCGAAGGCGAGGTCGAGCTCGCCGCTGGTTTGCGCACGATCCCGACCTTCGGCCACACGCCCGGGCATCAATCGATCGCCGTCGAGCTGCCGGTCGGCGGCACCGTCGTGCTCGCCTGCGACGCCGCCGATCTGCGGCGCAACATCGACGCGCTGATCCCGTGCGGCGAGCTCACGCACCCGCACCTCGCCGCGGCCGCGGCGCGGTCGATCGAGCGCCTGCACGCGCTCGATCGCCAGCCTCGCACCGAGGTCTGGCCCGGCCACGATCCCGACTTCTGGGCCACACGCCTGGCGCCGCCGGCGGCCTACGGCTGACGCGCGCCTTCGCTGGGGCCTGTCTCTGGGGACAGGCGGTCGCGGCTCAGCCGTCGCCGAGGCGCTGGCGGACGTCCTGGGCGTAACGGCTGCGGGGGAAGCGGCGCAAGAACTCGGCGCCGGCCTGGGCGGCCTGGGTGGCGCGACCGAGGCGGTGCAGCGCCTCGACGCGGCCGTGCAGGGCCTCCTCCGCGAGGGCGCCCTGCGGGGCGTCGCGCAGGTAGGCGTCGAACGCCGACAGCGCGCCGCGTGGATCGCCGAGCGGGCCGAGCGACAGCTGGCCGAGCGTGACCTGGGCGGTGCGGGCCAGCGAGGTGTCGCCGTGCTCACGCAGCAGACGGCGGTAGATGCGGGCGGCCGCGCGGTAGTTGCCGGCGCCGCGCAGCGCGTGGGCCTCGTCGATGAGCTGCCCGGGGTCGCTGGCCGGGCGCGCTTTGGCCGGAGCGCTGCGCTCGGCGGCGGCGGGGACCGCCCGGGCCAGCGAGTCGGCCGTCTCGCCCTCGGCGAGCAGGCGTTCGCCGTCGGGGCCGTGCAGGCGATGGGTGCCGTGGACCGCGGTGATCCGCCAGCGCTCGGGCTCCGCGATCACTCGCAGGGCGCCCGGCCCGTCGCTGACGATCGCCACGCCGGCGACCTCGATCCACACCACGCCGACGGCCGCCGGCGTGACCTCGACGTGCAGGTCGCCGCGCTCGACCGCGAGGACGGCCCCGCGCACCCGCAGCTCGGCCTCGCCCGCGGCGCAGGCGGTGAACAGGTCAGTTGCGCCGACGCAGGCGGCGTCGTCGAGGCGCAGCGGGCCGTCGGCGAGCGGCTGGTGGAGGGCGAGCGGAGCCTGGCCGTCGCTGCCGCCGCCGCCGCCGCGGAGCAGGCGCAGCTCGGCGGGCATGTCCTTCGAGACAGGCGCTTCGGCTCGACCGGGGCTGTCCTTCGGGGCATGGGCGACGAGGTCGAGCGCGGTTCTGTCCTTTGGGACAGGTGGTTCGAGGTCGAGCTTCGCGCCGGGCGCGACCTGGGCGGCGCGCGATGACATGTCCTCGGGGACATGTCCGAAAGGACGGATGATCAGCAGCCACGCGGCGGCCGCGGCGAAGGCGACGCCGAGGCCGATGCCGAGGGCCGAGCGCCGGCCGGGGCCCGACGCGGCCGGGTGGCCGGCGAGGAAGCGGTCGACCGCGCCGGCGACGATGGCGTCGTCGGCGGCGGTGACTTCGGGCTCGCCGCGGCGGAGCTCGTCGAGCAGCTCGCGCTCGCGTCGGGTCGCCGCCCCGTCGCCGCGGTGGGCCGCGAGGAAGGCGGCGTCGTCGGCCGCGAGCGGGTCGCCGGCGAGGGACGCGTCGACGAGTCGGCGCCAGCGTCGGTCCGCGGAGGTGTCGTCGATTGCTTCGGGTTCGTGGTGCATGGGAGGCTCCGTCACGGGGCCGGACGGCCGAGGTTGAGGTCGCGGCGGATGAGCTTGCGGAGGGTCTCTTCGGCCTTGAGGACCCGCGACTTGACGGTGGGCACCGGGGCTCCGGTCAGCTCGGCGATCTCGGGCAAGGTGTGGTCGAGCGCGTGGCGGAGCACGAGGGCGATCCGCTGGGGCTCGGGGAGGAGGGCGAGGTAGTCGGCGACGGCCCGCGGGATGTGCTCGCGCAGGTCGTCACCGGGTTCGAGGGGCTCGTTGCCGGGGTCGTCCTCGTCGTGGCTGACGAGCGCGAGCCGACGCCCGCGCTTCAGCCAGCGGAGGGTGACGCGCACGGTGATCCGGCGCGCCCACGCCTCGAGCGGGCCCTGGCCGGCGTAGGTGCGGGCCGACTCGAGCAGCTCGACGAGGGCGGTCTGGGAGAGGTCGTCGGCGTCGCTGCCGGCGCCGAGCAGCGCCCGGGTGACGCGCCGCGCGACCGGGAGCAGCCGGCGAGCGAAGGTGGTGGCGGCCTGGCGATCGCCGGCGGAGGTGGCCCGCGCGAGGGCCCGGGCCTCGGCGTGCTCGGCGGTCCCGTCGGACGGAGCATCCGCGGCGACGGCGACGAGCGCAGGTGCGGGGGCCTTGGCGAGCAATCAGCGGTAGGGTGGCGCGACCGCCGGGCGGCGGATGAAAAAAAGCGACGGCACGGGCGCCGGGGAGCCCCGCGCGCCCCGGGGGCCTCGCTTCGTCGTCCTGGCGCCTCCAGGCGAAGCTCAGACTTGCCGAGCGCGGATAGCCCCGCGCCCCCGGGGGCCTCGCTGCGCCGCCCTAGCGCACCCAGGTGAGGCCGAGGCCCGCGGTGGCGCCGAGGGTCGGCGGGCGCACGAGCGGGGTGGTGCCGACCGGGGTGCGGGCGACGAGGTCGAAGTTGCGCAGCCAGATGTCGAGGCCGGCCGCGAGGACGAGGGCGAAGCCGCGCCCGAGCTCGAAGCCGAGGCCGAGGGTAGGCGCGACGCCGAACCGCAGCCCCGCGCCCGCGCGCGCCTGCGAGCCGGCGGTCGGCCGCCACACCAGCGCCTCGCCGCGCCCGGCCAGGGCAGGCTCGACGAACACCCGCCGACGCGCCCCGAGCCCGATCCGATAGCCGAGCCGCACGCCGAAGCCGAGCCGGCCGAGCCGCAGGCGAGCGTCGTCGAAGCGCTGCCCGCCGAGCTCCGGGGTGAGCGCGGCGTGCAGCAGGCCAGCGCCGCCGACGGCGAACACGAGGCCGCGGCGGCCGAGCAAGCCGAGCTCGAGCCCGAGACCGCTGGCCCACGGCAGCTGCGCGGCGTAGCTCGAGCCGACGTACCCGAAGCCGAGCAGGAGCCGCACGGCAGGCGCAGGCGCGGGCTTCGGCGCGGGCGCGACGGGGGCCGGGGCAGGCTCCGGGGCCACGGGCGGCGGCGCCTCGACCGGCACGGCGAGCACCTCCATGTCGAGCGGCGCCTCGCGGGTCGCCAGCGAGGCGACGAGGCCGCGGATCACCACGCCGAGGATCTCCCGCGTCTCGAGCGGATCGTCGGGCGTGTCGAGGTGGCGCGTGTAGAGCCGCTCGGGCGCGCCGAGCAGCAAGTAGACGGCGCTGCCCTGCCCCGCGGCCTCGACCCACACGACCGCGCCGGCGCCCCCGGCCAGGCGCTCGCGGGCCCACACGAGTTGGTCGGCGAGCGCGGCCGCCGGGCGGACCTCGACCGCCGGGCCGACGCCGAGATCGGCGAGGTGACCGCGCAGGGCCTGGGCGACGGCGACGGCGTCGATGCGGCCGGCCTCGATCACGCCGACGGCGATCTGCGGCGCCTCCGTGACCTCGGCGGCCGGGCCCGGGGCGCTCGCGGGCGACGGTTCGCCGACGACGAGCGCGAGGGCCAGAGGGACGGCGACCACAGGGGGCAAGTTGTATCCCGCCCGGTCAGCGGGGACCAGCCGGGGCGCGGCGGGTCAGCACTCCAGGCAGGCGCCGACGACGGCGACGCCCTGCGGGTCGAGCTCGATGTTGTAGGACTCGGAGATCCCCCGCCACTCGGAGAGGCCGCCGCCGAGGTCGGTGGCGGCGTGATTCCAGCGATCGACGACGGCGGCATCGCTGGCGAGCTGGACCCACCAGGCGGCCCGCGCGGCGCTGGTGTTGGTGATCGTGAACTCGTAGCAGGAGCCGCTCTCCCAGTCGCTGGTGAGCAGGCGCGCGACAGTGAGCGCGGGGGCGGCTTCGACGACGACGAGGCCGCAGCGACCGTCAGCCGGCTCGCCGCCCGCGAGCTCGAAGACCTCGCCCTCGCCGCGACAGCCGAGCCCGAGCGCGAGGCCGAGCAGAGCGATGCGAGAGCGGCTACGAGAGCGAGCGGCGCGCATGCCCTCTTCTAGCGGGCCAGCCGCGAGCAAGCAACGGCGCGCAGCCGCGCCGCACGACTCGATGCCGCACTCACGCATCACCACGATCGACGCAGCGCGACGCCTCACTCGCGCCGCGCTGCGTCTCGCTCCCGCGCCGTCTCACTCCGCGCGGCGGACGAAGTGCTCGCTCGCGGCCAGCTGCACGTAGAACTCGCGCAGGCCGAGCTCGCCCTCCTGCAGGGCGGTGCGGGCCTCCTCGGCGAGGCAGTTCTCCTCGACGCCGTAGGCGAAGTTGGCGAGCAGGCCGCTGACGCAGTCGGTGGTCTGCGGCAGCTCGGCCAGCTTGCTCGCCATGTCGGTGAGGCCGTCGAAGGTGACGAGCGGCACCAGCTTCGAGTCGACCGCCTGGCCGGTGGCGTCGATCGTCAGCCCGTTCTCGTCGGCGCGGTAGCGGCCCGCTTGATCGAAGTGCTCGAAGCCGAAGCCGATCGGGTCGAAGTACTGATGACACGACTGGCAGGCGGGATCGCCGGCGTGGGCGACCTCGTAGCGCTCGCGGGTGGTCTGCGCGCCGGGCATCGGCGGATCGATGGCCGGGATGTTCATCGGCGGCGGGATGTGCGGGCCGCACAGCAGGCGGTCGTAGACCAGCAGGCCGCGCTTGGTCGGCGACGAGCTGTCGGCGTGGGCCTGGCCCGCGAGCACCGAGCCCTGGGCCAACAGGCCGATGCCCCAGTCGTCCGGCCGCTCGACGACGACGCTCTCGCCGGCGATCTGGCCGAAGCCGTAGAACTGCGACAGCGTCGCGTCGAGCACCGTGAACGACGCCGTCAGCAGGGCCCGCACGTCGCCGTCCTGGGCGAACACCACCTCGTCGACGAAGCGCCGCGTCTCGTCGATCATGCGCATGCGGATGCCGTCGAACCCGGCGATGTCGATCTTCACCTTGCTCTCGACCTGCGGGTACTTGGCCCACTGGCGGAAGAACAGGTGCAGCACGCCCTTGCCGCGCGCGGTCGCCAGCAGCGCCTCGGCCTCGGCCATGCGCGCCTCCGGGGTCGCCAGCGCGCCCTGCTCGGCCTTCGCCAGCAGCTCCGGGCTCGGGGTGCTGCCGCCGTAGGTGTACGCGAGCGCGGTCGCGACCTCGTAGGGCGTCAGCGCGTGACCGCCGTCGACCGGCTCGCCGAGCTCGCTGCGGTACACGGCGTGCGGTGACTGGATCAGGCCGACGAGGGTCCACTTCAGCGCGATCGGGAACGCGACCTCGGCGGCGATGCCGGCGAAATGCGCCTCGTAGCGCCCGCGCTCGTCGCCGCTGAGCGGGCGGCGGAACAGCCGCTCGCCGTACTTGCCGATGAACTCGGCGGCGCAGGCCGAGTCGGGCTTCTGGGCCGCGCACGGCAAGATCGTCGACAGCACCGCGGGCGCGGTGACGGCGTCGCCGACGGCCTCGGCGGTGGCGAGCCACTCCTTCGCGGTCTGGTCGCCGACCAGCAGCGTCGCGGCGTCGTTGGTGAACCCGTGCTTCGACGCCGGATCGATGCCCAGCGCCACCCCGGACCACGTCGCCTCGATCTCGGGGAAGATGTCGCGCAGCGTGCTCTCGAGCTCGACCTGCGACAGGCGCCGCAGCACCCGCGCGCCCAGGCGCGACTGCTCGCAGCGGCCGGACGGGTTGATCGGCGGCGGATCGTCGCCGGTGTCGCTGGTGCCGGCGGTCGGATCGTCGCCGGTGGTCGGCACGCCCGCGGTGCCGCCGGTCTCGGTGTCGCTGCCGCCGGGGTCGGAGTCGGTGCCGGCGCCGCCGCCGCTGCTCGGACAACCTGTCCCGAAGGCCAGGCCGAGCGCGAGGTACAGATGTCGGGAGGAGAGGTCGATGCGTGTCATGCCTTGAGCTCCTGGATCGCAGAGACCGACTGACCACCGATCGAGCCGAGCGGGACGTCCATCGCGTCGGCGAGGGTCGCGAGCATGTCGATGTGACTGCGATCGACCTGGACCACCCGCCGGGTCTTGAGGTAACCACCGCCGCCGCCGATCAGGATCGCCGGCAGGCTCGAGCTGACCGGCTGGCCGTCGATCCACACGTCCGAATGATCGGAGTTGTGATTGGCGCCGTCGGACACCTCGCTGCACACATAGACCAGGCTGTTGTCGAGCACCGTGCGCGTCGGGTCCTCGAGGTCGAGCGGGTCGGGCTGGTCGAGCACCGCCAGGAACTTGCTGGCGAGCCGCTCGAAGAACCACTTCTGGCACTGCGCGAACTCGGCCCGGCCGGCGCCGTCCCACGAGTGCGAGACCGGGTCGTGGTGCCCCTTGGCGATCCCCGGGCCGCCCTCGAAGCCGAAGTTGAGGCCGGCGTTGACCCACATGTTCTGCAGGGTGATGACCCGCGCCGAGCCGCACACGAAGGCGTGGGCGCTGGCCTCGAGGTGGGCGTCGAGGATCTTGCCGAAGAAGCTCTGGTTGAGCGGGTCGAGCCCGGCGACCGCCTCGACGGCCGGCAGCGCCGGCTTGCTGTCGCAGCTGACCATCGGCGGCGGCGGGCCCTCGCCCGAGGCCTTGGCCTTGAGGTTGCGGATGGCGTCGAGGTGCAGCGCGAGCTTGTTCTCCTCGCGCGTCAGCCCCGACACCACCCCCTGCATCGCCTCGATCTCGCCCTCGGTCAGGCCCAGTGTCGCCGCGCGGAACTTGTTCTCGTCGACGCCAGGCATCGGCATCGGCGCCGGACCGACGCCCTGGAACAGCTGCGTGACGGCCTCGACCGGGCTCTCGATCGGCCGCACCCACGAGCCGTGCTTGACGAGGTAACAGTCGCTGTAGAAGCCGGCCCCCTTGTCGTACGGGATGGCGCCGAGCACGTGCGGGGTGACGCCCATGCCGTCGGCGATCAGGTGATCGATCGAGTTGCTGCCCTCACCCTCGGCGAAGCCGGTCAAGGTGGCGCGGATGGCGACGTGGTTGGAGATCCCGCCGTTCATCGACAGGCCGCGGACGACGGCGACGCGGTCGCGGTACGGCATGAGCGGGCTCAGCACGTTCGAGCCCTGCAGGAAGGTCTCGCCCTCGCCGTACGGCATCAGGTGCTCGGGCGGCATGCCGTGCGGCACGTAGAAGATGAAGAGGCGCTTGGGCCGGTCGCCAGGGCCGGCGACGGCCAGACGGGACATCTTGGCCGCGAGCGGGGCGGCGATGCCGAGCCCCAGCGCCTGCAAAAAGGTGCGGCGCATCAGTCGTTGCTGCGATCGGTGCATGCGTTCCTCCGCGATGTTCGACAAGGAGAGTGACTGGAGATCGAGGCCCGGCAGGGCGGCATGGACGCGCGACCAGGCGCCGCCCGGCCGGCGCCGCAAGGTCGCCTCGAGTCAGCTGACTCGAGGGTCATGTCGTAAAGTTCATGTCGTAAAGTTCATGCTGCCCTGCCCGCGCGACCGGGCGACGCCTCTCTCCCCCTGTGGCGCAGGGGCGGCGAGGTGGATGAAAAAAATCGAAGGGCGAGACCGCGCCCGGGCCGCGCGGCCCCGCGCCAATTGCTGCGGCGAGCTCTGCCGTGGGCCGGAGGAGCGCGAGCCAGGCGCGACGCTCGAGCGGCCGCATCGGCGAGCGAGAACCTGCGTGCTGCATCGGCAAAAGCCGAGCCTCCGCACCGCATCGGCTCGACTGCCTGCGGCTCGACGTCGAGCCGCGCGTCACTGGCACGACCCCCGAGATCATCACCCTCATCGAGACCGCTCGACCTCGTTGACCGACTTACCCGAGCGCGCGCCCGGCGTCGGACCGCGCCCGCACCTCGCGATGCGACGAGCGGCTCTCGTCCATTCGTAGGAGCCGCCGCCGAACGCCCTGCCCGACCCGCTCGACGCGCGCTATGGCGTATGACCATTGCCCGCTGCGTCCAGGGGACCCGGAGCGCCGAGCATTCGGCCTCGCATCAACAAGCCGCGCCAGCTGCGAGCAGGCGCAGCTTGAGAGCAAGCACCCGGCCGCAGCGGCCGGCGCGAATCACCGAGGACGCGCCTCTCCCGTGTCACCGCCGAGCCGGCCAAAGCCGCACCGCCAGCGCCCCGAGCCCCGCCACCGCCCCCAGCCCTGTCACCCCTTGCCAGCCCCACGCTGCCAGCAGCACCCCGCCGAGCGCCGCCCCGGCCGCCATCCCGAGGAACATCCCTGACAGCAGCACCGCGTTGAGCCGGCTGCGCGCTCCCGGGTCGATGCCGTACACGATCGTCTGGTGGGCGATCGAAGTCGCTTGCACCCCGAGGTCGAAGCCGAGGGCCCCGAGCGCCAGCAGGATCAGCTGACCTGGCGGTGACAGCAGCGGGCCTGCCGTCATCGCCACGAACGCGGCCACTGCCACGCCTGCGCCGATACGCGTGACCGGCTCCGGGCCGCGGCGGTCGGCCAGCTTGCCGGCGATCGGCGCGGCCAGGGCTCCGGCGGCGCCGGCCAGGCCGAACGCGCCGGCGGCCGTGCTGCCGAGGTGGAACGGCGCTGCGTGCAGCATCACCGCCAGGGTCGACCAGAACGCGCTGAAGCCGACGCACAGCAGCCCCTGGGCCAGGGTCGCGCGCCGCAGCGCCGGGTGGCGGCGCCACAGCGCGGCCAGCGAGCCGAGCAAGCGACCGTAGCCGAGGCGGGTCGTCGGCGCCGACGCGGGCAGCCGGGCCCACACCGTCACGCCGATCGCGGCGACGCTGGCGGCCGCGGCCACGAACATCGCCCGCCAGTGGAAATGCTCGGCGACGAAGCCGCTGACCACCCGCGACAGCAGGATGCCGAGCAGCAGCCCCGTCATCACCGTGCCGACGACCTTGCCGCGGCGGGCCTCGGGCGCCAGCGAGGCCGCCGCGGGCACGATGTCCTGCGCCATCGTGGCGGCGACGCCGATGGCCAGGCCGGCGACCTGCAGCACGCCGATCGTCGGCGCCCCGGCGGCCACCAGCAGCGCCGCGGCCAGGGCCGAGGTCTTGCCGAGGATGAGGTGGCGGCGGTCGAACCGGTCGCCCAGCGGCGCCAGCAGCAGCAGGCCCAGCGCGTAGCCGAGCTGCGTCAGCGTCGGCACCAGCGCCAGCGCGCCCGGCGAGGCGCCCATATCGGCGCCCAGCGAGCCGAGGATCGGCTGGCTGTAGTACAGCGAGGCCACGCTCAGGCCCGCCCCCGCCGCCAGCAGCCCGGTCAGCGCGGGCGTCAGCGCCGGCGCAGCCCGCTCCGGGGCGGCCCGGGCGGGCAGGATGGCATTCGTTTCTTGCATGGTCGTCATGGCGGGTGGACCTCGTTCCCGAGGGCGAGCCGCAGTGTGCAAGCCCGAGCCCGGCGGTGGTAGGCATGACGGCCGCACATCGGTTATACGCTCGGCGTATGACCGCCTCGGAGGCCCAGACCGGCGACCGCCTGCAGCTCATGGAGACCTTCGTGCGGATCGTCGAGGCGGGCAGCCTGTCGGCCGCCGCGGCTCAGCTGCGGACCACCCAGCCGACGGTCAGCCGCCGCCTCAAGCTGCTCGAGCGCTCGCTCGGTGTGCGCCTGCTGCAGCGCACCACCCACGTGATGCGCCTGACCGTCGACGGCGAGCGCTGCTTTCAGCGCGCCAAGGAGCTGCTGGCCAGCTGGGCCGCGTTCGAGGCCGACCTGCGCGGCGCGCAGGAGGAGCCGGAGGGCACGCTGCGGGTCGCCATGCCCCACGCCTTCGGCCAGGACCGGTTCGTCGCGCCGATGGCCGCGTTCCTGCGCGAGCACCCGCGCGTCGCGGTCGAGTGGCTGCTGCGCGACGAGGTGCGGGACTTCATCGCCGCCGGCATCGATTGCGCGATCCAGGTCGGCGAGCCGGCCGACCCCGCGGTCATCGCCGTCAAGCTGTCGGAGGTGCCGCGCATCGTCGTCGCCGCGCCGTCGCTGATCGCCGCCGCCGGCGCCCCGCCGGAGGACCCGGACGACCTGGCGGCCCTGCCGTGGCTGGCGCTGCGCACGTTCTATCTCAGCGAGGTGGCCCTGACGCACGCGCGCACCGGCGAGACGCGGCGCCTGCGGATCCGTCCGCGCTTCAGCACCGACAGCCTGTTCGCCCTGCGCAGCGCGGCGCTCGAGGGCCTCGGCGTGTGCGTCGGCTCGGCGTGGCTGCTGACGCAGGACCTGGCGCAGGGCCGCCTGCTGCACGTGGCCCCGCGCTGGCAGGCGCCGCCGCTGCCGGTGTACCTGACGTACCCGCAGGCCCGCTTCTACCCGTCGCGGCTGCTGCGCTTCGTGGCGACGATGCGCGCGGCGGTGCCCGAGCTGCTGGCCGACGATCGCCGCCGAGCGCGCTGACACGACGACGCATTCGCTACGGCCAAGCCAGTCTCTCGAGCTCGGCCTCTCCCGAGCCGCGGCCTCTACATCTTCACCACCGCGCTTCGGCGCATCCATCCGATGCCATCTTCCGCGCTGGCGGTCGTGACCGCCAAATATTCATGCGATCCGTCGTAGTACGTCCAGTCACACCAATCGCCGACGATGTCGCCAGCATTCTTGGTCTTCAGCAGGTTCCAACCAGGCTTTTCGTACACACCAGCCGTCGGCCAGAGGACCTTGTAGTGACAGTTTGCCGCGGCGGGGCGAGGATTGGCGCTCAACTCGTCCGGACCGACGGCGTCCGCATCGGCATCCTGCGCCATCTCTCCCTCCGAGACTTCGAAAAGCTCCTCGTCATCCGGACTATCGCAGGCGATGAAGAATGCAGACAAGACAAAGAAGAGGTTTCGCATCTTTTCTTCTCCCTGAACGAAGCATGCTTCAATCCCTCGCTGGTGCAAGAGAACAATCGACATAACCTAGTTTTTATGCAAGAGACACCTACTTCGTCACGTAACGCTGCGGCGCCGAAGCGCGCTCAAGCCAGACGATATGCAAGAGTCCGCTCGCTTGCCGCGCACCTCGTTTATGGACACTACGCGAAGGGAGCTCTATCCATATTGAATAGATCCGTCCAGCCATACGCCGAGCGTCATCAACGCGCAATCACTCCCGTCGAGATCTTTATCATGATGCATCTCGCGATACCGACTCGACGTGCCGGACGCATACCGACGAGGGCTGGTTCAGGACAACTGCGATACGAGCTGCTCACGGGCTGCCGTCGACGCCGGGCGTCGCCGTCGACTCGCCTTCCGTGCCATGGCCGGCGTGATGCCCTCGGCGGCGCTCTCCCGCAGCCTCGAACTCTGACCAACTGGCTGCCGCCCCTTGCTCGCGGCCGGGCGAGCGTTCACCCTCTTCGAACCGCATGCCGCAGCGACGGGGCTCGAATCCACGCATGGCCGGCCTCACGGCCCTGGGCGCGCTCCTGGGGCCTCTGCTGGCCTGCGGCGACGGGGGTCCATGCGGCCCGCTGGCGCCGCTGTGCGACGACCCGGGGCGCACCCGGAGCGTGGCCGTGCGGGTCCAGGACGCGGTGATGCTCGACTTCGACGGCGACGGCAAGGACGAGGCCGTGGTGCTGTCGCGCGACAACCGGCAGCTCACGCTCGGGTACGCCGACGACTGGCGCTCCTCGATCTACCTCGACAGCGACCCGGTCGGGATCGAGGCGCTGCCCGGCGAGGTCGCGGTGGCGCTGGCCGAGCCGGCACGACGGATCGAGGTCTTCGCGGTCGACGCAGAGGGCCGGCTCGACCGGCGACGGACCCTCCCGTTGCGCTCCGCTCCGATGGCGCTGCGCGCCGCCGACCTCGCCGGCGACGGCGCGCCGGAGCTGATCGCCAGCCTGTCCGGGGCGAGCCAGCTCGCGGTCGTCGATCCGGTGACCGGGGCCACGCAGCACTACGCGGCGGGCAGCGGCGCGTCGGAGCTGGCGATCGGCGACGTCGACGGCGATGCGCGCCTCGACGTGGTCGTGGTCGACGCCTTCGCCGGCGCGCTGCAGGTCCTCCGCGGCACCGGCGACGGGCGGCTGCTGCAGGCCGAGCCGAGCCCGTCGTCGCCGGGCACGCGGTGGCTCGAGCTCGCCGATCACGACGGCGACGGCGACCTCGACGCCGTCGCGCGCGACGAGGCCACCAGCGTGCTGGTCCATCACAACGAGGGCGGCCGGTTCTCGAGCCCCGTCGCGCTGCCGATCGCCGGCGAAGCGCCCACGGGCGCCGGCCTGGCCGTCGGCCCACCGGCGAAGAACGGCCTGGTCGGGGTCGTCGTGCCGGCAGGGTTGCAGCTGCGGACCTTGTTCGGCAAGGGCGCGGCGTTCCTCGGGAACTCCGAGCGGTGGCTGCGCGAGCCCTCCGAGTGGGTCGGCACCGATCGCTCGGGCTCCGTGTTGGTCGGCGGGAACCCTTCCCTGACGCGCTTCACCTGGGGATCGAGCGCGTCCGCCATCCAGACCTGGCGCGGGGAGCAGGTGGGTGAGTGGATCGGCTCCGGCACGGTGGCGACGGGCCACCTCGACGGCGATCACCTGATCGACGTCGCGGTCACCATCGGCGATAGCCTCCACCTGCTCCGCGGCCGCGCCGACCTCGAGCTCGAGCGAATAGCCCAGTTCGAGCTCGAAGCGTACGCGACCTCGGTGGTGATCGCCGACGTGACCGGCGACGGCCAGCCCGAGGTCATCGTCGGCGACGATGTCCGTGCGCAGGCGTTTTTTCGCGGCGACGACGGCCAGTTCGTCGCCGGGCCCGGCGTCGCGCCGAGCGTCGCGCCGCTGACGCTGGTGTCGCTCCGGACCGGTCCGGGCCAGCCGCGCGTGATCGCGGCCATCCCCGATCGAGAGTACGACCTGAGTCAGACGCCCGGAGCTTCGCTGCTGCGCTTCGCCGAAGACGGCGCCGTCACCGTGGTCGAGTTTGCCGACGGCCTGTACGTCGACAAACTGATCGCGGTCGACTTCGACGAGGACGGCGTCGACGAGCCGCTGATCCTCGGGCGGCGCGACGAGACCCGGGTGCTCACGCGCATGACGCCCGCGGGCGACGGCTTCGCGCCCGGCGTCGAGCACGACCTGGCGGCGCTGTCCGGGGTCGCTCTGGAGATCGATGACTTCGCTCAACTCGCCGCGGCCGACGTCGACGGCGACGGCGACGGCGAGATGTTCGTCGACGCCCCCGGGGGTCACCTCCGCATCGAAGGGATCGCCGACGACGCGCCCCAGGCGACGCTCGCAAATCAGCTGAGCCCGACGACCGTGCGCGACGTCGACGGCGACGGGCTGCTCGACCTGGTGTACCTCCTCGGGGACAACTTCTTCTACCATTCCGGTCTCGGCGGCGGCACGTTTGCGACCGAGCGGCGCGGTCACCGGATGATGGCGACCAAGGCGATGACCTTCGCGGACGACCCGGCAAGCCAGTTCGACATCGTCGCTGTGGGGCATGGCATATCCACGCACCTCACCCGCGACACGATGAGCCTCGTCGGCGCGAGCGGCAGCTTCGAGTTCCACGGGGACGTGTCCCGGTTCATCCGCGCCGACCTCGACCTCGACGGTATCGACGATCTCGTGACCCTGGGCGCGAGCGGCGGCGCCGCGGCGCTGTGGGGCAGCGAGACCGACCCACTGGGGCGCGGCGAGGGCATCGCCACCGACGCGACGGCCTTCGGCGACCTCGACGGCGATGGCCGCCCCGAGCTGCTGTCGGGCGAATGGGGCGTCCTGTTCGCGTACCGCGGATTCCCTGGCCGCCAGGAGCCCGAGGTGGTGTTCGAGGTGTTCCAGCGGCCCGTGCGTCTGGAGGTCGCGGACATCGACGCCGACACGCGGCCCGACCTCGTCGCCCTGCGGTACGAGGACGACGATCGCCTCGCGCTCGCCGTGGCCCATGGCACCGCCGTGCCGCTGCGGTTCGACCCGTGGCAGACGATCGCCACGGTGTCGGAGTATCAGTTCGCGTCCCTGCAGCTCGGCGACGTCGACCGCGACGGCGACCTCGACATCCTCGTCGATCCCGAAGAGGCGCCCAGCGTGCTCGTGCGCGGGCTCGGCGGCCGCGCGTGGGCCGAGCCCGAGGCGCTGCCGGGCGAGCGCACCCTGTTCAGCCGCGCCGACGCGCGCGGCCGCGTCGATCTGCTGACGCAGGAGGGGCCGACGATCCATCGCCACGTCGACGGCGACCCCGCTCATCGCAGCCCGCTCGTCACAATCGACGAGGCGGCCTTGTTGACCGCGGCCGATGCCGACGGCGACGGGCGCTACGACCTCGCGGTCGCCGACGGCAAGCAATTGTTCGTGTGGCTGCTCGGCGACGGCGATCCCCGGCGCGTGCAGATCCCGCTCGAAGCTCCGCTCGCCGCGATCGCCGTCGATTTCCCCGACATCGACGGCGACGGCCGCCCCGACCTCGTCGCGCTCGGCAAATTCGGCGGCCTGCTGGTCCGCTGCTCTCGCGCCCACGCCCCGGACCCCGCGCCGTAGCCTTCGCCTCCGCCGCGCCGGGTCACCATCGCCACTTCGGCGCGACGGCCGATCACTGAAGCGCCACGACGGCGCCCCGCACCGAGGCGACCGAGTCTCCGGTGCGACGAACGAGCCGCCCGCACGCTCGCCAGCGCCCACCCCATAATTTTACCCGGGGGATATTGACCCTTCAATAACACCCGGGTATTATTCCCGCCGTGCACGCCCCGCGCAGCTACACCGCCTTTGCCGGCGCTCGCCGGATCGCCTCCGGCAGCGCGCGGGAGGTCCTCCAGCGGCTCGGCGAGCTCGCCTGCGCCGGGCCCGTCCTCGTCTTCGACGACGCCACCGGGGCCCAGGTCGAGCTCGACCCGCGGCTCGCCGCTGACGACCCGCCCGCCCGCGCGGGCCCTGGTCGCCCGAAGCTCGGCGTCGTCTCGCGCGAGGTCTCGCTGCTCCCGCGGCACTGGGAGTGGCTCGAGCAGCAGCCGAGCGGCATCTCGGCCGCCCTGCGCCGGCTCGTCGAGGAGGCCATCCGGCGCGCCCCGGACGCGGAGCGGGCTCGCCTCGCGCGGGAGGCCGCGCACCGGGTCATGACCGCGCTCGCCGGCGACCTGCCCGGCTACGAGGAGGCCGCGCGGGCCCTGTTCGCGCGCGACGCCGGGCGCTTCGCCCAGACGACTCGCCGCTGGCCGGCCGACATCCGCGACCACCTCGCTCACATGCTGGGGCACGCCTTTCCGCCCGGAGACGACCCATGACCTCGCACCTCACCACCCGCGCCGAGCACAAGCGACAGTACCGCGAGCAGCCGCGGCAGGCCGGCATCTACCTCATTCGCAACACCGTCAGCGATCGCGTGCTGCTCGGCAGCAGCATGAATTTGCACGGCCCGCTCAACCGCCACCGCTTCCTGCTCTCGATCGGCGGCCACCCCAACCGCGCCCTGCAGGACGACTGGCGCCGCCTCGGCCCGGACGCCTTCGAGTTCACGATCGCCGAGGTCGTCGCGCCGCAGGACGCAGAGGCCGGCCCGCACGAGGACGAGCTCGCGTTCCTGGAGGACCTGTGGCTCGAGCGCACGGCGCCGCTCGGCGAACGCAGCTACAACCTGCACCCGCGGATCCGCGACACCTGAGCGGGTCATCGACATGTCCAAAAGGACATGGTTGATGATTGACCCGATGCGCCGCGAACGCCGCGAGCGGCTCGCCGCGCGCCGGCTCGGGGCCCAGGTTCAGCGCCAGCGCAGCGTGATGACCCTGCGCGCTCCGTCGTCGAGGCTCACCAGCTCGCTGGGCTCCGGCCCTTCGTCGTCGGGCATCCCGATCCGGCCCGCATAGGCGTGGACGTGCGCGATTTTCGGCCAATGCGCGCGGAGCTGCTCGACGAGCAACCGCTCGATGAGTTCGAGGTCGGGCGTCGTGTCGGCCCCGAACCAGTCGACCCGCCCGAGCGGGTAGCTGTCGCGCGGATCGAGGAGCGTCCGGCCCGCGAGCAACACCAGGCCGTCGAGCGAGCACTCGTCGTAGTCGTATCCGTGCGCGTCATATGTGAAGAGCTCGACCGGGAAGCGCTCGAAGGCCCGCTCTGCCTCCACGTTGAACACGGCGAGCGCGACCTCCGGGAGATCACGGAGCGCCCCGGCGATGTTGAGGAGCTCCGCCTGCAACGCGGGTGACACGGCGGCGAGTGCCGCGCGAACCGACCGCTCGTCGACGCAACGCATGGCCCGACTATAGGGCCGCTCCAGGGCAGGCGACCAGCGCGCGGACCCGAAGTTCGTCGGGGCTCACGCGGTACGGACGCCTGCTCGAGGGCCGAGCGCCCAATTCTTCGCCACGGCTCTACCCGCTCGGCGAGGCGGCCGGCTCGAGAAGCGCGTACCGGCTCGTTCGGAAACTACCGGCTCGCGTATCACATCGCTTCAAAAAGATCCTCGTCGAGGTGCACGATCTTGAACGGCAGGATCGGCGCCTGATTGGTATAGAGCACGCGATAGACCTCGCTGTCGACCATGTAGAGCTGGCCCTCGGCCACCGTCGCGCTCGTCAGGCCTGTCGGCACCGAAGTCGTCGTGCGGACCGTCGCCTGGGTGTGGTCATTGCCTGAGAACGACAATTGCTGCACCCCGCCGTCGTAGATCACGTACAGCTTCGACCCGAGGAATTCGAGCCCGTCCGGGCCGGGGAATCGCGGGTCGCCCGGGACCGAGAACAGGTCGCCGGAGAACGTCACTGCGTCGATCTCGGTCGGGTCGGACAGCGACACCCGGAAGAGCGCCGGCGGCATCGAGGTCACCACCATCAGGTCCTCGCCGCCGGGGGCGATGTCGAGGCCGTTGAGGCCCATCGCGCCGGGCGCCTGGGGGGCGAATTGCGGGCTGGTGGCGAACACCTCGGCCGTGTCGTCCTCGCCGATCCGGTAGATGTTCGGCAGCGCCGAATCGGTGGCGTACACCGTGCCCGCGGCGTCGGTCGTCAAATCATTGCAGAACGACGGCTCGCCGAGGTCGATGGTCCGCGCGATGGTCCCGGCGTCGATGTCGAACGCGAGCACCTTCGAGTTCGGGACCGGGTCGGTCTTGACATCGACCTGACAGACCCACAAGAGGCGGCGTTCCGCGTCCACGTGCGCCCCGCTGAACGACACCAGCGGGTCGGGGGAGGCGTAGAACACCTGCTCGGGGCCCAGCGCGGTGATCCGCGTGATTTCGCCCCCATTGATGGCAGTGGCGAAGAACGAGAACGTCTCCTCGTCGTAGGCGATGCCCTCGGGCAACGAGGTCTTGCTCGCCAGCTTGTACTGCTCGGGCAGGGGCAGGTCACAGGCGAGGACGGGGAGCGCGGCGGCGATGGACAGCAGGATGGGGTGCTTCATGGCGACCTTTCGTCGTCGGCGGTGAGATAACCAGCTGTTTGTGATCTGAAGGAGAGAACGGATCACAGGCCGAGACTACCCGGGTCCGCGCGGTACATCACGCGAACCACCCGCTGCATTGGCCCTCTGCAGCGGGCTGCCCGTGATGCCGAACGGCGTCCGCGAACCCGTCTTCGGGGCAGCGGATCGCGGGCCCGTCACGCGCACGCAACATGCGGTTCGTCGTTTGCGGCGGGTCCTTCGCGTCGATTCGCGGTCGAGGCTGGTGCCGACGACATCCGGGTACCGTGATCGGCGACCCGATGACCGGCAACTGGGTCGGCCAGCACCCGCGCCCGGCCGCCGTCCGCCCCCGTGGCCCCGCGAGCACCACCTTTTGACCGGGCCATTCGCAGCCTCGCGGCGATCGCCGATGTTCCTCTCGGCGGCGGGGTCCTCGGGCGACTCGGGGCGGGTCCCGATCGCGGCAGCGCTGCGCGTCCGCTTTTGTCTCGCAAAGCGCTCGCGCCTCGCCGTCATGGATCGCTTGCGTCGTACGCGCGCAACGGCGAATCGCCGCGACCTCGCCACGCCTACATCGCGATCCATGTCGTCCTTCGCCCTCGGTCGCGGCCGGCGATCGAGCTCAAAAAATCTGCGGACCCCTGAGCAGCACCGGCGCCGGCGGGGCGCTCGACGACGTGGCGATCACCGGCGTGACCTCCTACCGCTCGGCGCTCCGAGCGGACGCGAAGCGCTGCATCCTCCGCAGCATCGCGGGCTCGCCTCGCGTTCAGCCTAGATCTCGGACCCGCGCGTGGTCCCAGCCAGGGACATGCGCGGGTCTACCTGTCGCGACCCCGAGCAGGACGCGGCTGTGAAGCTCGGCCGCCGGCCCGAACCGCGCGCGACGGCGCGGGCCGGTCATCGATGGCGCACAGCTGGGCGTGGAGGCGGCTCCGCATGCGGGCGAGCCTCGCAGGAGGCGGCTCCGAGCGCAACCGCGCGTCAAGGACGCGGCGCCTCGCCCTCGAGCCGGGCGACGTACGTGCGACGGACCAGGACGAGCCCAAGGGCCGTCAGGGGCACCGCCACGACGACCCCCAGCGCGCCGGCCAGCACACCCATCGCCGTCTGCGCGAGGATGGTCAGCGCCGGCGGCAACGACACCGCTCTTCGCTGGATCAGCGGCGTGACCACCGTGTTCTCGACGACCTGCACCCCGACGTAGAGGACGGCCACCCAGATGGCCGTCTGCGTCCCTTGCAGCAGGGCCAGCAGCAGCGCGGGCACTGCCGAGAGGATCGGACCGAAGTTCGGCACGAACACCATCACCCCGGCCACGAGCCCGAGGACCAGCGCGAGCGGCACTCCGAGGGCCCACAGCCCCACTGCCGTCGCCACGGCGACCAGCGTCATCGACACGAGCGAGCCCACGAGCCAGCGGCGCAGCACCTGGCCGCATTCGGCGACGAGCGCCCTCACCCGTGGCCGGGCATCCACGGGGAACAGCCGGATCGCGTTGTCGATGTACACCCGCGGCTGCAAGGCCGCCCACAGGCCGACGACCGCGATCACGAACAGGCTGACGACCGCGCCGAACGTCGTCGACAGCGCTCGACCGGCGCCCTGCATCGCCTCCGGCTGGGCGCCCTGCACCCGGGCGATCAGCCAGCGACCCCAGCGGTGTTGTTCGAGCATCGCCGACAGCTCGCGCCATGCGTCGGGGATCTGCGCCATCATCTCGTCGAATTGCCGGCCGAACTCGGGCGCGATCGCAAACGCCGCGCCCGCCGCGGCGAGCACCAGCACCACCAATACGAGGGCGATCGACTGATTGGGCGACAGACGGGTGCGCGCGCTCAGCCAGTCCGCGGGGGCGCGCAACAGGACTGCAATCAGCACACCGGCGAACATCAGCAGCAATACGTCGACCAGCCACCACGCCAGCAGGACCCCCGCCGCCACCATGCCCGCGCGCACGAGGGCCGACGTCAAAGATTGCGGCGACATCAAGCGCCGTGCCCCTCTCGCTCGCGCTCGATCGAAGGCCCCGGGAGGGCCGCCGCGGTCCGTGAACGTCGCTTCGTTGTCCGCACCGGGGGATCCAAGCACAACAATTGCCGCGGTCGAATGCGCGGCTCCGCCAGGCTCGACCGTAGCCGACGAGGGCGAGCGCGCAGCCTTCGACGAGGTGCCGAGCCTGCTGGGATGCGTCAATTCAGGCATCCGCTTTTCGCCTGCGCCCCCGCGTCCTCGCGCAGCATGCGCGGCGGCGAGGTGTTCGTCGCGCGACGAACACCTCGCTCAGGGAGCCCCGCTCTGGAATTCCCGAGATCGCGAACCTCGAGTCCGCGCGCGACTTCATGTCGATTCCACCCATTCGCCCCGCTGTCCCGTTCGCGAGGCCACCACACCCCGAAGGACCTCGTTCTCGCCGACGTGAAGCCCCGCTAGCCCGGATTTCTCACCACGGGTAGCGGAGCTTGCTGAGCGGCCTCTATCCGACCAGGCGCTCGGCGCTCGGTCGTCGGTGATAGGAGTCGCGGGCGACGCCGAAGCTTGCGCGAGATCGAGCTGTAGGGTGGATTACAAGCCCGGCGGGGCCCTTCCGAGCTACATGTCCATGAGGACATACGAATCCCGGCGCGGAGAGGCGCACCCATGCGGGCAGGAGGTTGTCGAGGATCGTCAGCGTCTCATGAGCGTGATCGGCGGAGGTTGTCGAGGGCACGCCACCAGACGTGCTGGAAGGGGAAGACCGAGCTGAGGGAGATGTAGATGCGGCGGACCGAGGTCGTGATGATCGCGCCGATCTTGAGCAGCCGCGTGCGGATCGTGGAGACCTGGGCGTGCGCGAGTTCGGTACCGACGAGCGCGATTCGGCGGAGCTCGTTCAGGATCATGTAGGCGACGGACGAGAGCCAGAGGCGGAGCTGGTTGGCGCGCAGCGTGTGCGCGCTCGTGCGGTCGGCGAAGAGGCCGAGCTGCTGCTCCTTGATCCGGTTCTCCATGTCGCCGCGGGCGCAGTACAGGTCCTCGTAGAGGCCGCGGGCGTCATACTCGTCGCAGGACAGGTTGGTGGCGACGAAGCGCGGGTTCTCCTTGTCGGTCGTGTACTCGGCCTTGCCGACCACGCGGCGTTCGCAGGACCAGGACCGGTTCGTCTCGTATCGGAAATCCTTGAAGACCCGCGCGTTCTTGCCGGTGCGCTCGGCGATGGCGCGGGCCTCGCTCATCTCGGCGTCGATCTCCTCGATCAAGCGCGAGTTCTTCTGCAGGCCGAGGACGAAGTAGAGCCCGTTGTCCTCGCACCAGCGCATGAGGTCATCGCGGCAGAAGCCCGAGTCCCCACGCACGATGATCCGCACGCTCGGCCAGCGCGCGAGGATCTGCGCGACGATCCGCTCCAGCTCCTCGACCGCATGGCTGGCCGGCTGCTCGTTGGCGGTGTTCAGCGCGGCACCGAGGAGGAAGTTGCCACAGAAGACGTACAGCGGCAGGTAGCAGTAGCCGTCATAGAAACCGTGAAAGAAGCGGTCCTCCTGCTGACCGTGCACCGGGTCGTCGGTCGCGTCGAGATCGAGGACGATCTCCGCCGGCGGTTCAGTGTGCGCGGCGAGGAAGGTGTCGACGAAGAGGCGTTGGATGCCGTGGTCGTCGTAGCTGATCTTCTTGTAGCGCTCGTCACCCGCGACGATCGGCGTCGCCAGCTCCAGGCGGTTCAGCGTGCTCTTGCCGGCCAGCGCGTGGCCCCGGTCGCGCTCCCGCTTGCGCTGCTCGCCGGTCGGATCGGCCTTGCCGACCGCCAGTGCGAGCAAGGCGTCGTCGCGGAGCGTGTCATGGTCATTCAGGTCTTCGTAGCCGCACAGAAGGCCCAGCACACGCTGCGCCAGCAGCTCCTCGACGGTGTGCTCGATGCGGCTCGGGTCGCGGTGGTCCCGGAAGCAGGACGCGAACCTTCGAAACACACCTGAGCTCTTGGTCAGCTCGCGCAGCAGCAGCAAACCGCCGTCCGAGCTGACCCGTCCGGCGTCGAACGCAGCCTCGACCCGGCGCCGTCCGGCAGGTTGAAAATCGAACTCGGTGCGGATACACCTTGTCGTGTTCCGGCCGTACCCCTGGGTGGCAAGCAATCGTTTCACACCCGCTCAAACTCGGGAAGTACGGCCGGAATTCCTTACCGTGGTGAGAAATCCGGGCTAGGGCCCCTGCCGCGACGGTGATAGGCTCGTGTCCATCACGATGCGCGACCCGTCGACGTGGCCCGACGCGGCCGGGGACAGCTCGGCCGCGTTGCCGCTGCGCGACGCCCCCGACGGCACAAATATCGACGGATGGTGCGCCGAGTTGGTCGCGCGCGTGCGGCCCGGCGGGTTCGAGCCCGCGACCGCCTCCGCGACCGCGACCCTGGCCGGTCGCTATCGCCTGCTCCACCGCCTCGGCCGCGGCGGCGTCGGCGAGATCTGGTGCGCCGAGCACGTCGCATTGCGCAAAGAGGTCGCCGTCAAGCTGCTGCGCGACGAGCTGGCCGCCGACCCGCTGGTGCGCCGCCGATTCCTGCGCGAGGGCCGACTCGCGGCCGCCGTGCGTCACCCCGGCGTGGTCGACATCCTCGACGTCGGCGAGACCGACGACGGCTGCGTCTATCTGGTGATGGAGCGGCTGGTCGGGCGCACGCTCGCGGAGGAGGTCGAGTGGTCCGGGCCGCTGCCGTGGAGCCGCGCGCGGCCGGTGCTGATCCAGCTGGCAGAGGCCCTCGCCTGCGCGCACGAGCGCGGGGTGGTCCACCGCGACCTCAAGCCCTCCAACGTGATGCTGGTCGGCAACCGCGAGGACGGCAGCGATCGCTGCATCCTCATCGACTTCGGCATGGCGCGCGGGCTCGTGCGCGCCGACGAATCGACCGAGCTGACGCGCACCGGAGTGGTGCTCGGCAGCCCGGCGTACATGAGCCCCGAGCAGTTCCGCGGCGAGGAGGCCGATCCGCGCTCCGACGTCTACAGCCTCGGCTGCGCGGCCTACTTCGTGCTCGCGGGCCAGCGTCCGTTCGCCGGCACCACCCCGGCCGAGCTGATGTACCAACATTTGCTCGCCCCCTTGCCGCGGCTGCACGCGCCCGGGCTGCCGGCGAGCACCGCCGCCGCGCTGCGCCGCTGGCTCGAGCGCGCCTGTCACAAGCGGCCCGCGCAGCGGTTTCAGAGCATGGCGGCGATGCTGGCGGCGCTGCAGGCGATCGACGGCCGCTCGCGCTGGCGCGGCCTGCCGCAACTCGGCAGCGTCGCGCTCGCGCTGGGCCTCGGTGTCGCGACCGTGGCCGCTGCGGGCGGCTTCGACGACCCGCCACGCGCCGAGCCCTCGCCGCCCGCGAGCGCGACGCAAGACGACGCCAGCCCCGCGATCCTCCCTGCCCCGCGCTGCGGCGATGGCCGTATCGACGGCGGCGAGCAGTGCGACGACGGCGACGCCACCCCGGCCGACGGCTGCGAGGTCGACTGCACGACCTCGGAGGTCGTCGACCTGCGCGCCGGGCCGCATTACACCTGCGTCCTGACGCGCGCCGGCCACGTGCGCTGCTGGGGCCGACAGGGCGCGCACCTGGCCCAGCCGGACCACGTCGGTCACATCGGCGACGACGAGCTGCCCCACGCCGTGCCGCCGATCGACCTCGGCCCGCGGCGCGCGCGACAGCTCGAGCTCGAGTTCCTCGCTTCGCACGCCTGCGCGGTCCTCGACGACGACACCGCCCGCTGCTGGGGCAGCGACGACAGCGAGCAGCTCGGCCTCGGCCCCGGCGTGACCCACTGGGGCGACGCCCGCGACGAGGTCCCGGCCCGCCTGCCCCCGCTCGCGCTGCCGCCGGTCCGCTCGATCGTCGCCAACGAGGCCAACACCTGCGCCCTGGCCGGCGCCCAACCAACGCGGCCCGGCGTGTTCTGCTGGGGCAGCAACAGCCACGGCCAGCTCGGCCGCGGCGACACCGAACCCCGCGCGACGCCCCCCGCCGAATCGATCGACCTCGGCGGCGCGGTGGCCACTCAGCTGTCGCTCGGGATCGCCAACGTGTGCGCGCGGCTCGAAGGCGGCGCGGTGCGCTGCTGGGGCGGCAATCGCAACCTGCACCTCGGGACAGGTTGGCCGGTGAACCGCTACGCCGGCGACGGCGTCGGCGACGGCGCCCGCGGCCGCACGCCGGACACGCCGGAGCTCGACGTCGAGGGCCTCGAGGGCTTCGAGGTGGCGGCGGTGCGCATGAACGGCGGCTGGGCGTGCGTGCTCGGGACCACCGGCGAGGTCCGCTGCTGGGGCGGCAACGACGACGGCGCGCTCGGCGAGCGCTTCGACCAGATCGCCGGCTGCGACGCGGGCAGCCACGGCGTCGGCTGCCTGGTGCCCCGCCCCGCCCGCGCGGTCGACCTCGGCGACCTCGGCGGGGCGCGGGTGGTCGACCTGCGAATGGGCCGCAAGCGAGCCTGCGTGCTCGACGACGCCGGCCGCGTGCGCTGCTGGGGCTGGGGCAAGCGCGGCAGCCTGGGCTACGGGCCGCGGCTGCAGCAGACCACCGGCCACTGGAGCATCGGCCACCACATGACGCCGGCGCAGGCGTACGCGGCGATGGGCAACGACGGGGTGGTCGACGTCGGCGACCTCGATCACGACGGGCAGATCGATCGGGTCACGCAGATCTCGCTCGGCTACTCGCACACGTGCGTGCGCACGATCGACGGCAGCGTGCGCTGCTGGGGCAGCAACTCGGAGGGCCAGCTCGGCTACGGCATGACCGAGGACATCGGCGACGACGAGACGCCCGGCGAATACTACGCGGCCCACGGCTGCGGCGCGGTGCCAGTGTTCGCCGGCCGCGGCTGCTGAACAAATACTCGCGGCGAAGTCACCGCTCGGTCGCGCCGTCAGCCGCTGCCGCGCGCGGCGCTCTCGATGCGGTCGCGGATCTCCCGCATGCACGCGTCGAGGCCCGTCAGCGTCGAGTCGATCAGCTGCGCCGACTCGGCCGCGCGCTGGACCGCCGCCGTCAGTCGCTGGCGCGCGCGGTTGATCCGGCTCGACATCGTGTCGCGGCCGACCTCGTAGACCTCGGCCAGCTCGCGCGACGTCATGCCCTCGTACTCCTTGAGCTCGAGCACGATCTGGTCGTCGAGCGGCAGCGAGCGCAGGGCCCGGACCAGCAGCGCCTCGCGCTGGCGGCCCATGAACAGCGAGGTGATCGAGCGCTCGACGTCCGGCAGCTCGACCGAGTGCTCGAGCGGCTCGAAGCGCTCGGCGTGCAGCCGCCGCGACCGCAGGTGGTGGACCAGCTTCCAGCGGGCGATGCCGAACAGGTAGGTCAGCACGCTCGCCTCGCCGCGGAACACCACCTTCTTGGCGCACAGCGTCTCGAACGTCGACTGCGTCAGGTCGCGGCCGAGCTCGGGCCCGACCTTGCCGTAAAAGAACAGCAAGATCCGCCGATAGTGCCGCGTCACCAGCTGCTTGCCGGCCACCGCGTCGCCGTCGATCCACGCCAGCAGCAGCGCCTCGTCGGTCCGCTCCGTCATCGCTGCGGGCCTCCTGCCAAGGGATTGGCGGCGAATCGGCGGTCACAGGGATACGAAAAGGTGCACGCGTCGGCCAAGGTCGGCGGCAACGTAGCAAAAAATGAGGCGACCCGCGCCGGAAATCCCGAAGGCCGGCGCCCACCCAGGCGCGCTCGCGCCTGCACGCCCGCCCAGGCGCGCCCGATCGCCCGCGCGGTCCAGCGAATCAAAGGGAATCTGGGTCGATTCACTGGACCATAATGGTGACACTATTCATGTCGAGCGAATCATTCCACCGCAATAGGCATTGCTCGATTGAACAAGCAGGCCGGAGCCGCAAGGTGCAGCCGATGCTCACCAATCCGCACACGCACGACAATGAGTCTCCGATCCCGCTCGTGTTGGCGAGCTTGAGTGCAAGCGCGGCGAAGCAAAGGCCAAAAACACAAGCATGGTCACGAGCCGAGGTCGCGGCTCGAGCGGTGCAGAAATGCGCTCTCCTCGCCCCTGGCACCTGGGACCCAGTGACTTCGTGACAGCCGTCTCGCTGGCCCGTGCGGGCGCCCCGGCGACGCGTGCTCGGGCGACGACACGACGTCGAGCGAAAGGCCGCCCACGGTGCGCGCGGCCGTCATCGATCGCTCGGTCCCGCCGCGACGCCGTCGCCACCAACATCAGGCGGACCGGCGAAGCGCCAGGGCGGGCCCGCCTCGCGCGTGGTGCACGCCTGACCTCGATGTCGCCCGGCTGCTCACGGTCCGCGGCCACGAATCGGCTATCGTCCCGGCCGACGTGCCACGTTCACTCCGCCTCGGCCTCTCGCTCGCCCTGCTGCTCGCCCCTGCCTGCAGCCCGGCACCCGCGACACCCGTCCCACCCGCGAGCGACGCTCTCCGCGAATTCACCGCGACCGTCCAGCTCGCGAACGACCCCCACGGCAAGCAGTTCCACGGCGTCCTGCTCCAGCCCGACGACGGCGAGGCATGGGTCGTCTCCTACCAGCCCGAGCCCTGGCTCGCCGCGTTCGCCGACCAGCGCGTGCGCGTCACCGGCGAGCCCTACACCCCCGAGGGCCAGGCCCTCCTGCGCCCGCACCTGCGCGTGCACACCCTCGCGCTCGTCGATCCCTCCCGGGCCCTCACCGCTCCCTTCGTGATCTCCGTCGGCCCCGAGAAGTCCCTGCGCGGCACCTTCACCGACGAGCCCGGCGACGAACCCCACCGCGTGTTCACCGTCGAGGGTGGCGCGACGTACCAGCTCGCCAATGCCCCCGACGACGCTCGCCCCGGTCAGCCGCAGCAGATCGTCGCCCGCGAGGTCGAGCTGGCGCCGCAAGGCGCCCGTCATGACGGCCCGACGCTGTGGGTCCTGGCGATCCAGTGACTCACGACTCCGTCGTGACCTTCGTGGAGCGACTCGAGCGGGACCGCGTCGACCTTCTCTGCGCATTCTAAAAAAACGAAAGGCCGGACCTCGAGCCGGTCCGGCCGCTTCGGCAGGCGTCCTGCCTCCTGCTACGATTGAGGGTCGCCGCTGCCGTTGTAGATCATGTGCGAGATGGTATAAAACGCCGCGTCGCCGAACTGCGACAGGTTGCCGCTGCACTCCGGCAGGCTGCTCCAGCCCGCCAGGTTGGCGACGGGCGGGTCGTAGACCGCGTTGCGGTGCTCGCCGCCCGGGCGCAGCGGGTGGCTGGTGAACTTGCAGCGCGCGCCGCGGCTCACGTTGCCGGTGTCCTTGTACACGGACTCGAGGATCCACTCGTACTGGCCGAGGACCGGCGGCGGCAGCGGGATCGGGCCCACGGTGTCGAACAGCGGCGGGCTGTTGGCGGTGTCGACCACGCCGACCTTGGCCCCCAGGTAGGTCCGCGTCGCGCCGGCGAAGATCGCCTGCCAGCCCTGGACCAGCGAGCTGTAACGGGCGTGGCCGTAGCTGCGCGCGTGGCCCGAGCGCGGGACCACGTTGAGCTCGGTGACGCCCTTCGCCAGCGCGTGGCCGTCGCAGGCGATCACGAACTCGGTGCTGTCGGAGACGACCGAGCCGATGGAGCCGTTGGCGTTGGCATGGGTGTGTGACAACAGCACCGCGTTGTTGATGCCGCCAGGGGTGATCGGGCACACGCTGTACCAGGTCTCGCCGTGGGCGACGTGGGCCGGGTGGCCGGGGCCGGGGTCGATGTTGGTGCGGATGTCGTAGCGCGTGACGTTGAAGCTCGGGGCCTCGTCGCCTGCGGAGGAGCTCCCGGTCGCGAACCAGATCTTGCCGTTCGTGGTGGCCGCGCCGTCGTTGATCTCGAGGTCGAAGCGGGCGCCGACGATCGGGACCGTCGCGCCGGTCGAGGTCGCGACGGTGGCCACGCCGTCGACGCTGACGTTGATCGAGCTGATCGTGGCGCCGCCGATCGTCCCGGTGTGCCACTGCATGCTGTACGCGCCGTCAGGGCTGTCCGCCTCGACGTCGTGGCGGTACGACTGGTTGGTGATGTCGTAGACGCCGAGGTACGGCGAGTTGAGGCACGGCGTGCCGCAGCGGAAGGCGACCGGCTCGTCAGCCTCGAGCTCGGAGAGGCCCGGCTCCTCGTCGCACGCGGCGGCGATCAGGGTGGTCAATACGAGCGACGACAGAAAAACCGAGGTACGCATGGCAGTGTCTCAATCCAGGTCCGAGCAATGGGTCAGGCGGCCGGGTTCGCGCCGCGAGCGCGGCCCCTTGCCCGAACAGTGCCGCGAGCGGCCCGGTCAATTGCGGCCGCGCGAAGAATCCGGACGGACGCCGATCGGAAATCCAGCCGCGACGCCGGACAAAAAGCCCTCCGCGACCGCGGGCGATCCACGCTTGTGTGCCTGCGCCAGTTGCCGCCATCATGGGCGGCCTCGCGGCAGCTTCATGGTGCGTGACGACGACAGCCCGGGCTCGCGCGTCTCGGTCGGCTCGGACACCATGGTCGCCGATACGCTCGAGCATTCGGCGTCCGCGGCGAGCACGCCGTCGCCCACCCTCGCGGAGCTCGACGACCGCTCCGGGACCGTCGGCCTGGCCTCGCCGCCGCCCGGCCTCGGCGATCCGCTCGGCAAGGATCTGATGCGCCGGGCGCTGTTCCCCCGCCGCGCGCAGCCGGTCCGGATCGGCCGCTACACGGTGCTCAAGCTGCTCGGCGAGGGCGGTATGGGCGTGGTGTACGCCTGCTTCGACGATCAGCTCGACCGCAAGATCGCCGTCAAGATCTTGCACCTCGCGCGCGTCCGCGACCCCGAGCTGTCGCGCGTCCGCCTGCTGCGCGAGGCGCAGGCGATGGCCCGCCTGTCACACCCCAACATCATCACCGCGTTCGAGGTCGGGCAGGCCGGCGAGCAGGTCTACGTCGCCATGGAGTTCATCCGCGGCGCCACCCTCGACGCCTGGACCGCGCAACCTCGCAGCTGGCGCGAGGTCGTCGCCGCGTTCGTGCAGGCGGGGCGCGGGCTCGAGGCGGCGCACCGGGCCGGGCTGGTGCATCGCGACTTCAAGCCGCAGAACGTGATGATCGACGAGGACGGGCGGGTCAAGGTGCTCGACTTCGGCCTCGCGCGCGGCCAGGACAGCGCCGAAGACGAAGCGGAGCCGCTGCCGCCGAGCCCCGGGGCGCTGCTGCAGCGGCCGCTCACGCGCACGGGCGTGATGCTCGGGACGCCGGCGTACATGCCCCCCGAGCAGCGCGCCGGCCTGCCGGCGACTGCGGCGAGCGATCAGTTCAGCTTCTGCGTCGCGCTCTATCAGTGCCTCTACGGCGGGCTGCCGTTCGCGACCGACAACTTCGGCGTGCGCATCGAGGACGTGCTGGACGGCCGCGTGATCCCGCCGCCGCCGCGCAGCCCGGTGCCGGCGCGGGTGTTCAAGGCGCTGCGGCGCGGGCTGACGGCCGCGCCGGCCGGGCGGTTCGGTTCGATGACCGAGCTGCTGGCGGCGCTGCAGCGCGACCCGGCGGCGCTCTACCGCCGCGTCGGCGCGCTGCTGGGCACGGCCGCGGTCGCCGGCGCGGTCGGCATCTACTTCGCCGGCGGCTCGGCGCTCGCGCCCTGCCCCGACGCGCGCGCCGAGCTGGCGGGGATCTGGGACGAGGACCGCGCCCAGGCGGTGCGCGACGCGATCGCGGCGACCGGCTCGCCGCGCGCCGGGGAGGTGCTCGGGCTCGTCGAGCCGGAGCTGGAGCGCTACGCCGACGCGTGGTCGCGCATGCGCAACGACGCCTGCATCGACCACGCGCTCGGTCGCCAGTCGGCTCACATGTTCGACCTGCGGACCTCGTGCCTCGACCAGCGCCGCGCCGGCCTCGCGGCCACCGTCGAAGCGCTCGCCACGGCCGAGGCCAGCCGCCTCGCCGAGCTGCGAGCCGCCGTCGGTCACCTGCCGCCGCTCGACGCCTGCGCCGACATCACCGTCCTGACCGCCGCGATCGCCCCGCCCGCGGATCCGCTGCTGCGCGTGCGGGTCCAGCGGCACCGCGAGGCGCTGGCGCGGGCGCAGGTCTACGAGCACACCGGGCAGCAGGACCGCGGGCTGCAGATCGTCGGCGACGTGCTGGCCGACGTCGAGGCGGCCGGCTTCGAACCACTGCTGGCCGAGGCCCACCTGCGCCGCGGCAGCCTCGAGATGCAGGGCGGCGACTCGGCCGCGGCCGAGCGCTCGTTCGACGCCGCGCTGTGGGCCGCGTTGGCCACCGGCCACGGACCGGTCGCGGCCCAGACGAGCTCGCGCCGCGGCTTCTTGCGGGCCGTCCGGCTCGAGCGACCGGCCCAGGCGCTGGCCGACCTGCCGCTCATCACCGCGCTCAACCGCCGCGTGCAGCACGACGTCGAGCTCTACAGCGAGTACCTCAATTACGCCGGCACGATCCACGCGACCGCGGGCGACTGGGCCGAGGCGCTGCGGCTGTCCGAGCAGGCCGTCGCGCTGCGCGAGCGACACGGGCGCCTGGCCACGCCGCAGGGCATCGGCATGCTCTTCAACGTCGGCCTGATGCACCGCGAGGAGGGCCGCTACGAGCAGGCGCAGCCGATCCTCGCGCGGGCGATCGCCCTCTCGGACGAGATCCTCGGGCGCCAGCAAGCGGAGCGCACGTTGTTCGAGGTGGTGCTCGCGCTCAACCTGCAGAGCCTGGGCCGACCCCGCGCCGCGCTCGAGGTCCTGCGGCCGCTGCTGCGCAACCTGGGGGTCGTCGCCAGCAAGGAGTATCGCAAGCTGGCCCTCGCGGTCGCCGGGATGATCGCGCTCGCCGACGGCGACGCGGCGGCGGCCCGGCGCGACCTCGAGGCGGCGCGCCAGACCAGCCCGGAGCACTTCAACTTCCTCTACTGGCTCGAGCTGATGCGCGCGGCCGCGGCGACCGGCGATCCAGCCGCGATGCAGTCTGCCAGCGACGCGGCGCTGGCCCTGGTGACGCGGCCGCTCGACCTCCACGATTTCAACTATCAGGACTTCCTGCTGGCCCACGGCCGCGCGCTCGGCTCGCTCGGTCGCGCCGGCGCGGCCGTGCAAGCGCTCGAGCGGGTGAAGGAGGCCCTCGCCGAGGCGACAGCCCCCCGCGACCTTCGTCGTCGCGCCGCGGTCGCGCTCGAGCTCGGCAAGCTGCGCGCGCGCCTCGACGCGCCGGCGGACGCCGAGCGCGAGCTGCTGGCCGCGCGCGAGGATCTCGATCGAGTGCTGCCGCCCCGCAACCTCGAGCACGCCGAGGTCCGCCTCGCGCTCGGCGAGCTGGCGCTGCAGCAGCGCCAGTTCGCGGCGGCCCTCACGTGGCTGAAGCAGGCGGAGTCGATCTACGAGGCCGTCGCCGAGCCCGACTACACGCCGCTCGCCCAGGCCCGCTTCGCGTCGGCGCGGGCGCTGACCGGCGACGCCGCGGCCGCTCCGACCGCCGCACGCGAGGCGGCCCGGCGCGCCCTCGCGGCCCTGCGCGCCCGCTCGCGCGACGCGGCGGCCGAGGCCGTCACGGCCTGGCTGGCCGAGCACGGCGAGTGAACGCACCGCCCCACGCGCGCAGCGGAGTCATCCATGCTCGACCCGCGAACCTCGTCGCGTCGTCACCTCGCTCGCCTTGACTCTCCACCCGAGCAAGTCACGGTTCGGACATGGACCCGCACAAGCGAACCAAACCCTCGCACGACGACACCGATCGTGACCGTGGCGGACCGAACACCGGCCTGAACCAGGTCAACCCCAGCGACACCCCTCGTACCCGCGAGGACGGCCAAAAGGGCCACCAGGGCGGTGAGCCGCACGACGTCCGGCCGAGTCAGCTGCAGCCGAACCGCGACCGCCAGAACGACGGACACCGCGACCTCGGCTTCGACGCCTTCGATCCGCGTGAGATCCGCCGGCGCGGTACGGATACGCAGGGCAAGCCGTGAGCGGCCCCCTCGCCGCGACCCCGCGTCCGTGACGGACGCGCGAGCCCTGGCCCGCGCGTCCGTCACGTCGCCGATCGCCGACGACCGCCGCCGCCTCGCGCATGAACCGGGCATGCGCGCTCGCATCGGCGTCCTCCTGGGCCTCCTGCTCTGCGGCTGTGCCGAGAGCCTCACCCGTCGCATGGTCCCTGCCGCGCTCGACGAGGGCGTCGGCTTCTTCGAGGACCCCGAGTCGCAGCGCCGCATCGAGCGCCTGATGCTCGACCCGCAGGTGCAGCACGCCGCGCGCGAGCTCAGCAAGTCGATGGTCGGCGGCGTCGTCGACGCGGTGACCGACGACGCCCGCCAGGCCGAGCTGCGCGAGGCCTCGACGAAATACATCGAGGCCGTCGCCGGCGCCGCCGCTCGCAGCCTGCGCAGCGACCTCGGCCCGGCCGCGGCCGAGGCCGCCCGCCACGCTGTCGCCCAGGTACTGGCCGCCGGCCTGTCCCCGGAGACACGTCAGGACATGCGCGCCCTGGCCCAGTCGTTGACGCAGGCGACCGTCGACGGCCTGATGGAGTCGGCCGGCCGCGGCCTGCGCCACCAGCTCGGCCCGGCCGTGCGCGCGGTGATCGAGGACGATCTCGGCCCGAGCCTGCGCACGATGATCGCCCGCGACGTCGCGCCGAGCCTGCGCCAGGCGCTGGCGACCGAGCTGACCCCGGCGCTGGCTCTGGCCGCGCGCGAGGTGACGCACCAGATCGTGATCGGCGGCCACGACGGCCTCGAGGAGCTGCGCTTCCGCGAGCGCGCCGGGCAGTTCCAGGTCGATTTCTGGAGCCGCCTCGACGGGCTGCTCCACAAGGGCATGCAGCTCAGCGCGCTCGTGGCGTGGGGGCTCGGCGCGGTGGTCCTGGTGCTGGCGATCCTGTTCGGTCGCGCGATCGTCCTGCGCCGCCGCCTCGACGAGGAGCGCCTCCGCAGCGAACGCATGCTGCTCGGGGTGATGCACGGCCTGCAGCAGGGCAGCGACAAGCCCGACATCGAGGCCTTCCTCGCCCACCTGCGCGAGCGCGACCCCGACCTCGCCGACGAGACCTTCATGGAGAGCCTGGCCCGCCGCGTGTCCCAGCCCGGCGGCCGCCCCGGCCGACCCCGCCGCCGGCTCTGAGCATGTCCCTTCGGACATGTTTAATCAGAGGCCCGCCGCCATGTGTCACATGTCCATCAGGACATGTGACGCATGATCGATTGCATCGAGTCCCATGACCCCGCCGGCGACGATTCACATGGCCTCTCGGACATGTCCATGGAATCACGACGAGCGACGCCTCGCGCTCGCCTCCCCGATGCCGGCGAGCCGCCCCCGAGCTCCGTCGATCCTCGCAGCCTCGCCGCGCAGAGGCTCACCCACCGGCTCCGGACGGCGTTTGCAGCGAACGCTTGCGCGCGGTGATGCCGGCATGCACCTTCATCGGGCCCATGGCGCTTCGCACGGCCCGGTCGCCCCGCCTGCTCTCGTTTTCGCGCCGCGCCACGATCGCGGCCCTCGCGGTGCTGACGGGCGGCTGCGGGGGAGACGACGCGTGCGGGTCGCTCGCGGCCCTGTGCGCCGGCGAAGCGCGCGGGCTCCAGCTCGCCACCCGGGTCACGGGCGCCGTCGCGGTCGACCTCGACGGTGACGGCGTGGTCGAGATGGTCGCGACCGGCGACCATCTGGGGCGGCAGCTCGTCGTCGGCAGCCGCGGCGGCCGGCGCTCGAGCGTGACCTTCGAGGAGATCCCGGGGCCCGTCGTGGCGCTGGAGCGCGAGTTCGCGGTGCTGTTCCCTGGCGCGCAGCGAGTGGCGATCTTCGGCCTCGACGGCGACGGGCGGCTCGAGCGACGGCGGGACATCCTGCTGGCCGATGCCCCGTCCGGGCTCGTCAGCGGCGATCTCGACGGCGACGGCCGGCGCGAGCTGGTCGTGACGATGCGCCAGCTCGGCACGGTCGCGGTGATCGATCCACGGACCGGCGACATGCGGACCTACCCCGCCGGCAAGTTCCCCACCGGGCTCGCGCTCGGCGACGTCGACGGCGACGCGCACCTCGACGTCGTCGTCCTCGGTCGCGCGGCGCTGCAAGTGCTGCGCGGCGGCGGCGACGGCACGCTGAAGCCTCGGCGCGCGAGCCCGGCTCCGGACGACATGACGACGGTGGTGCTCGCCGATCACGACGGCGACGGCGACCTCGACGCGCTCACGCGCGGCTCCATAGAGGCCGTCGAGCTGCACCGCAACGACGGCGCGGGCCGGTTCTCGAGCCCCATCTCGCTGCCGTTCGGCGCCACGCAGCTGAGCGGCGCCGGGCTGGCGGCGGCGCCGGTCACCGCCGCGGGCCTGGCCGGCGTCAGCGTCCCGGGCGGCAGCGTGCTCACCACCTGGTTCGGCAAGGGCGCGACCTGGCTCGGGCACAGCGACGTGATGCTGCACCGCGAGTCGACCTGGGTCGGCGGCGGCACGGACAGCGGGCTGCTCGTCGGCGGCGAGGGGTTCGTGACGCCCTACGCGTACGCCCGCGGCCGGCTGCCGGTCGAGATCGGGCAGGCGGGGGATATCCACGTCACCGATGACGAGCGGGTGCTGGCGACCGGCGATCTCGACGGCGATCACCTGCTCGACGTCGTCGCCGCGGGAGCGGGGCAGGTCGGGGTGTTCAGCGGCCGCGCCGAGCCCGGGCTGCAAAAAATCACCTCGTGGTCGAGCTCGACGACGTGGGCGCTGACGATCGCCGAGCTGACCGGCGACGGCCGCCCCGACGTCCTCGTGATGGGTGAGCAATGGCTGGCCGTCGCCATGGGCGGCGAGCTCGGGCCAGCGCCGCCGCAGGCGCCCGAGATGGTGGATGCGACGGCGCGCGAGTTGACGCCGCTGCGCACGGGGCCGGACACGCCGGCCGTCGTGGTCGCCGTGGCCGCCAACCACGCCGTCCTGCCGGCGGTGCTCGCTCCGGCGGTGCTGCTGCGATTCACCGGCGACGGCCATCTGCTTGACGAGCGTGTGCTCGGCGAGGGGCTCGCCGCCGCCCGGGTGCTCGCAGTCGACTTCGACGACGACGGCGTCGACGAACCATTGATCCTGGGCAAGCGCGACGGTGCGATCGTGCTGGTGCACGCGAGCCCCGACGGCGACGGTTACAGCCTCGGCGCCGAGCACGACCTCGCGGCGCTGTCGGGCGTGCCCGCGGAGAAGTTCTACATCGATCGCCTGGCGGTGGGGGACCTCGACGGCGACGGCGCCCCGGAGGTCGTGGCCTCGTCGTCCGAGGGCGCGGTGGTGGTGTCGGGGCTGGCCGACGACGCGCCGACAGCGACCGTGTCGTCCGAGCTCGGCGTGCCGACCCACCTGCGCGACCTCGACGGCGACGGCCGGCTCGACTCGGTCGCGCTCGGCAGCTACAGCTACGGCTTCCGGCGCGGGCTCGGCGACGGCCAGTTCGACGACTCGCAGGCCCCTGTGGCGATCGCCGGCGGCGCCGTGATCGAGCTGGCGGCCCGACCCGACGCGCAGTTCGACATGGTCACGCTCGGAGGCGCCGGGCTGCGGATCCACCTGCTCCGCGACGTCATGCGCCCGGCCGAGGCCGACCAGCCGTTCAACTTCCTCGGGCCGGTCGCCGAGCTCGCGTCCGCCGACATCGACGGGGACGGCCACGACGACCTCGTGACCGCGTGCCGGCTGGAGAGCGGCGGCGTGGCGGTGGTGTGGGGCAGCGAGGACGCCCGCCTGGACCGCAGCGACGGCGAGAACGGCAGGAGCGAGAACCGCGGGCTCGCGATCGGCGATCTCGACGGCGACGGCCTGCCCGAGGTGCTTTCGGCGGCCAGCGGTTACTGGGTCCGGATCCACGACGTCGGCCGCGAACCCGCGGGCAAGTACGCGTCCCTGGACTTCCTCCACTCGCTCGAGCGCGCCGAGGACCTGGCGATCGACGACGTCGACGACGACGGCCTGCCGGACATCCTCGCGCTCGCGTACGCCCGCGAGCCGGAAGAGCAGGTGATCCTGTACGTCGCGTACGGCACCGAGCGGCTGAAGTTCGCCCCGTGGCAGCCGGTGGCGGCGGTGCCCGGGCTCAAGCGGGGCGGGCTCGAGGTCGGCGACGTCGACGGCGACGGCGGGCTCGATCTGCTGATCCGCGCGCCCGTGGAGCACCCATCCCTGCTGCTCCGGTCCCAGGGGCCGCGCTCGTGGACCGAGCCGCAGGCGCTGCCGGGGACCACGGCGCTGTTCGGCCCGCGCGACGCCGACGGGCGCGTCGAGCTCGTCTCGCACGAGGGCACGACGGTCTACCGCCACGTCGACGGCGACCCCGCCCGGCGGGTCGCGCTCGTGCAGCACGAGCTGCTGGTGGAGGGCGCGCTGCGGCAGGTCGGCGACGCTGACGGCGACGGTCGCTACGACCTCGTGACCACCGGGCCCGGCGCCACCTATGTGTGGCCGCTCGGCGACGGCGAGCCGAGGCCGATCGAGCTCTTCGACGAGAAGCTCGCCGCGGTCCAGTTCCCCGACATCGACGGCGACGGCCGCCCGGACATCGTCGGCCTGGACACCCAGGGCCGGATCGTCGTCCGCACCAGCCGCCGGTGACGGCCGCCCGGACATCGGCCAGATCTTTGTCCGCACCAGCCGCCGGTGACGGCCGCCCGCCTCCGAAGGGCGTGTCCGCGTCGGCATGTCCTCGGAGCCACGTTCGCGGGGCGCCCCGCCCCCGCGCCTCGGTCTTCTCATGTCTTCAAGGACATGATCTCGAGAACATGCCCTCGAGAACATGCCCTTCCAGACATGCCCCTTCGGGCATGTCCCTCAGAACCGGCCCTGCAGCACGAGCCCGGCCCCGCCGCGCAGCCAGGTCGGCGCCAGGCCGAGCTCGCGGCGGGCCCGCTGCTGGCCGGCCGCGCCGGCGCCGATCAGGCCGATGCCGGTGACCACCAGCACCCCGCCGGCCACCGCGGTGGCGATCGCCAGGGTGTTGGCGACGGTGCCCTGGTCGAGCAGGTCGCGATAAACAGTGGGGTCGGTGACCCCGTCGGCCTTGGCGGCCTCGCCGTCGCGGTCGACGCGGGCTCCGCGGGCCAGGCCGAAGGCCATCACGCCGAGGGCGATCGCGCCGGCGCCGGTCAGCGCGCCGCCGGCGATCGTGAGCCGGCGCGAGCGCTTGGCCTCGCGCTCGGCGGCCGCGCGCCGGGCCTCGGCCTCGCGCGACGCGCTGGCTTTCTCGGCCGCAAGGCGGGCCTCGGCCTCGCCGTCGTCGCGGCCCTCCGCGGCCTCGGTGGCGGCCTTCTTCTCGGCCGCCTCGCGCGCCTCGGCGTCGGCGATCTTCGCCCGCAGCTCGTCGAGCGTGCCCTGCACCTTGGCGGTCGTGGTCGTGTCCTTGGCGCTGATCGTCTTGAGGTAGTTGTCGAACAGCCGCTCGGCCTTGCGCAGGTACACGAGCTGCGGGTCGAGCTCGTACGCCTCGACGCACGCCTGGGCGATCTGGTAGGCGAGCACGTTGCGCCGCTTGTCGTACGCGGCCTCGTTCGGCAGCGCCGCGTAGGCCTGCGTCCACAGCTCGATCGCGCCGGCGTAGTCGGCCGTCTCGAAGCGCGTCTGCGCCTCCTGCGCGAGCGCGCTGATCTTCGCGTTGAGCTCGTCGCCCGCCTTCGTGGGGGCAGCCGCGCCAGCCTCGGGCACCGCTGCCGCGAGGGTCAGCGCCGCCGCGAGCCCCGCGGCCAAGCATCGCCGCCCGTGCCTCGCCATCGCCATAAGCGGCCTCGATACTATGCCGGCGGCCGCCACGGCGACAAGGCTCAGTTCCGCGCGAGCGCGCCGGCGGGACGTTGACCGCGTGTCTTTTAGGACAGGTCCGTGCGGACGTTGCACCGTCGGCACTTCCTCGTCGATACTGCCGACGATGGCGCGCCCGCTCCTCGTCGCCTGGGCGCTCGCGCTCAGCGCCTGCTTCACCGGCGGATTCCTGTCCGGCCAGCCCTGCACCGCCGACAGCGACTGCGGCCCGAGCCTGCGCTGCGAGGCCGGCGTGTGCGGCGGACCGACGGCGCAGACCAGCCCGACTTCGACCTCGACGGCGACCGCGACGCCGACCTCGACCACCACCGCGGGCGACGCGACCACCGTCGAGCCGACCTCGACTTCGACGACCACGACCACCGGCGACACCACGCTGACGCCGCTGACGAGCAGCACGACGTCCACCACCGAGGACGAGACCACCGGCGGCGGCTGCGGGATCGGCCGGTGCAAGGACCTCGACATCCTGTTCGTCGCCGACAACTCGCCGAGCATGTTGATCAAGACCCTGATCCTGCTCGACTTCATCACCACCTTCGGCACCGAGATGATCCCCGAGCTGCGCAAGGCCTGCAGCGTGCACCTCGGGGTGATCACCACCGACGCCTACCCGCACAACCCGCCCGAGTGCCAGAAGATCGGCGCGCTGGTGTCCGCCGACAACAACGAGAACGCCTGTGTGCTCGCCGAGGGCAAGCCCTACGCGACCATGGCCGACCTCGACATGCCGCTCACGCTCGAGTGCCTGTTCAACATCGGCTCCGACGGCGACAACGACGAGCGCCCGGTCGACGCCCTGTTCTCGACAGTCGGCGCGCTCGACCCGTCGCTCAACCCCGGCTGTAACCAGGGCTTCTACCGCCCGGGCGCGTTCCTCACCATGGTCCTGGTGGCCGACGAGGACGACGACAACAACGACGCCCAGGGCCACGACGGCTCCGAAGAGATCTTCGAGTCGTTCTGGGCCGGTTCGCTGGCCAACCTCAAGCCGACCGGGATCGACGACCTCTACATGGTCGGCCTGCTCGGGGACCCCAAGATGGGCCAGCAAGCCTGCCCGTGGAACCCGAGCGAGGAGCCCGACGGCTTCGGCACCGAGACCACCCCGAAGCTGCGCGGTTTCATCCAATCGCTGCCCCCGGAGCGCTACGCGCTCGGCACGCTGTGCAACGTGGTGCCGGGCGGCACCGCGTTCAAATCGCTGATGGAAGAGTTCCGCAACGAACTGCGCGTCGCCTGCGGGGCGTGAGCGGCGCGGGCTGGCGTTGCGGTATCGTGATCGACGTGAGTGCCGAGAAGCAGCCCTCGTCGGCGACCGGGGCCGAGCCCGTCGCCGCGCCTGCCCCCACGGTCCCTGGCCCGCCCCCCGGCCCGCCTTCGCTCAAGTTCCCCGCGCCGCCCACGGCCCCGGCAGCGGCGCCCCGCGCCCCGGTGCTCGCGCCGCCGCCGACGTTCAAGCTGCCCGCGCCGCCGCCCCTCGGATCGCCACGACCGGGATCCCCGGGCCTCGCGCCGCTGTCCGCTCCCGTCGCCGCGCCGGCGAGCACGACGAGCTCCGCTGCCGTCGCGCCGCCGACGTTCACCGCGCCCGTGCCCGCGCCCACGCTCGCGGCCCCGAAGTTCTCCGCGCCGATCGCTGGGCCCGTCGCAACTCCGACGCTCGCGCCACCGATCGCTGCGTCGCCCGTCGCAGCACCGACGCTCGCTGCACCGCTCGCTGCCCCGACGCTCGCTGCACCACTCGCTGCCCCGACGCTCGCAGCACCGCTCGCTGCGCCGCCCGTCGCAGCACCGACGCTCGCCGCCCCGGCTCCGAAGCTCGCGTCACCCGTCGCTCCGCCCGTCGACCCGACGCCGCTCGCGGCCCAGATCACCGCGTCGACCGCCGAGGCCTCGATCCTCGCCGCCTCCGCTGCGCCGCTCGCCGCGATCCCGTCGCTCGCGGCGCTGGTCGCCCCTCTGCGCGAAGATGTGCCGTCGTCGAGCGCTGACGCCGACGAGCTGGCCGTCGCCGTCGAAATCGAGCCCATCGCATCGCCGGCGCCTGCGCCCGCGATCGAGACGCCGACGCGGATGTCGGGCTCGAACTCCTCGGGCTTCAGCCACCCGCCGATGCCGGCGCCGGCGACCATCCACGAGGGCGAGGTCCTGGCCGACCGCTACCGCGTGCACCACCGCCTCGGCAAGGGCGGCATGGGCGAGGTCTACCTCGCCGAGCACATGGACATCGGCCGCAAGGTCGCCATCAAGACCCTCAACGCCCACCTGCAGGACAAGCCGGAGATCGCCGAGCGCTTCATGCAGGAGGCGCGCACCTCCTCGCGGGTCCGCCACTCGAACATCGTCGACATCACCGACTTCGGCAAGACCGACCACGGCGCGCCGTTCTTCGTCATGGAGTACCTCGAGGGCGAGGACCTCAAGACGGTGCTCAAGCGCGAGCGCGTGCTGCCGTGGGAGCGCGCCCGCGACATCATCCTGCAGGTGTGCGCCGCACTGGCGGCCGCGCACGCGCACGGCGTGGTCCACCGCGACCTCAAGCCCGACAACATCTATCTCGTCCGCCAGGACGAGCAGGAGCTGGTCAAGGTGCTCGACTTCGGCATCGCCAAGGTCGTCAGCGAGGCCGGCAACGAGATGACGCAGACCGGGGTGCTGCTCGGCACGCCCGAGTACATGTCGCCGGAGCAGGCCCAGGACCAGCCGCTCGACGGCCGCTCGGACATCTACGCGATGGGCGTGCTGATGTTCCGCATGTTCACCGGCCGCCTGCCGTTCCGCGCCAAGGCGTTCATGGCGGTGCTGGGCATGCACATGCAGCAGCCGCCGCCGCGGCCGAGCGAGGTCGACCCGAACCACCCGGTCGGCGAGCGCCAGGAGGCGGTGATCCTGCGCTGCCTGGCCAAGCAGCCGGAGCAGCGGTTCCAGACGGCCGACGAGCTGGCGGCGGCGATCCGGGCGATCGACGCCGCGGGGGCGTTCGACATCCACTTCGAGGTGGTCCCGGCCCCGCCGCCGCGCCGCCTGCTCGGGCCCGTGCTCGCGGCCGTCGGCCTGGCCGCGGCCGTCGGCCTGGCGGTGTTCATGGCGGTCCGACCGTCTGGCTCTCCGGACATGCCCGAAAAGCCAGCCCCGATGTTGGCCGCCGCCCCGTCCGAGCCGGCCGAGGCCGCGCCCCTGAACACCCCGCCCGCGGCCGAGCCGCCGACGACCCCGCCGGTCGGATCGCCGCCGCTCGCCGAACCTGTCCCCGAGGACATCCCGCCCGAGCCCGAGCCCGCGGGCAAGCCGGCGAAGAAGGCCAAGGAGCCGAAAGAGCCGAAGCAAGCCGCGATCGCCAAGGCCCCGCCGAAATCGCAGGGCCCGCTGGCCGCGCTCGGCGACGCCGAGATCAAGGCGGCCACGGCCGGTCTGGCCGGCGCGCTCAAGGAGTGCGCGGAGCTGGGGATCCCCGGGACCCCCTACAAGGTCGACGTCGAGGTCGGCACCACCGGCAAGGTCACCAGCGCGACCGCCCACAAGCCGGCCCGCGGCTCCGACCTCGGCAACTGCGTCGAGGAGGCGGCCAAGCGGGCCCGCTTCCCCACCCTCACGGCGCCGCAGAAGGTCACCCTGGCGCTGCGGCTGTGACCGCCCATGCCTGTATCTTCCCGCCAGGTGAAGGCCGCGCCGCGTGCGGGCGACGCCGGACCGCGCGGAGGACCCGATCTCTTCGGCTGTCCCTTCATACATGTCGAAAGAAACATGTCTGTGAGCCCATGCCCCTCAGGGCATGTCCTCTCGAACACCCTCCCCCGCTCCGCCCTTCGGCCCCGGCGCCGGTGGTCGCGTCACGCGGCGTGACCGCGCCCGACCCGGGCAGCGCCGCCGACGCTCCGCCGGGTCAAGCTCGGCCGTCATGTCCGCCCCGGCTCAGCCCGGGCAGATCTGGAAGGCGTCGGCGCCGAGGTTGTTGCCGGGGTGGCAGTCGGCGATCTTGTCGTCGGGGTCGACGTCGACGAACACGTTGCCCGTGCCGGCGAGGTTGGCGACGCACTGGACGACCTCGCACTGGCCGGGTTGCAGCAGCATCGTCGTCGCGGCCTCGCAGACGACCGTGGCCATGCTGACGTCCTGGTCCAGGGTCATGGTCTCGAGGAAGGCGACGGTGACGCCGTCCTGGACCGCGTTGGTGCCGCGGTTGCACACCTCGGCGGTCAGCTCGATCTCGCCGGCCCCGAAGGAGCACAGCTCACCGATCTCCGCCAGCTCGACGGTGAGGTCGGCGATCTGCAGGGCGCCGACGTCGCCCTGGCTGTTCTGGCGCAGGTCGTTGAGGCCTGGCGTCTGCCAGTTGTTCTTGAACTCGCTGCGCGGCGGGACGCGGGCGTCGTCGGTGACGTGCGTGACGGAGTAGACGTGCTGGTTCCACACCGGCCGGGAGTTGGCCCAGCGGTCCATCGGATCGCGGTAGATGGCGAAGCCGGTCGAGGCCTTGAACGGGCCGCCCTCGGGGAACAGCGGGTCGGTCGCCGGGCAGCCGCCGGCCGGGGTGCGCGGGACGATGATCTCGGTGGCGAAGTCGCCGTCGACGTCGGCGATCGTCGGGTAGTCGAGGCCGGTCGCGCTCGAGGCCGGGGTGCTGAAGAGGACGGCGCCGGACTTGCCGTCGTAGACGCGGAGGTAGCACTCGTCGCGGTAGACGGCCTCGCCGTCGCCGTCGCCGTCGAAGTCGAAGATCGACGATCCCGTGGTCCTTGACGACTGGTCGTCCGAGGGCTGGGCCCACAGGACGCCGTCGGGCAGGTCCTTGGCCACCTGCTCGGGGGCGCGTTCGCAGGTGCCGCCCGGGCGCTCGGGCGGGCTCATGCCCATGAGCGACGCCTGGCAGTCGGGGTCGTAGACGACGTACTGCTCGGCGCCGGCGGAGGCGAACTCGACCTGGCCGTCGCCGTCGAAGTCGCTGATCGTGATCGGGCCGCCCTCGTCGGGATCGTCGGCGGGGCCGGTCTTGTAGGTCTCGATCGGGCCCCAGACGACGGCGCCGTCGAGCGTCTGCACGCGGATCTGCCCCTTGTCGCCGGGCGCCGACAGGACGACGACCTCGGGCTGCTGCGCCGGATCGACGCCGGGGAGGTTCGAGTAGAGGCCGACGTCGGCGACGCCGGTGAAGCCGTTCAGTTGCATCGGGTTGGCGACGAACCATGGCTTCTCGACCCACTCGGTGGTCACCTCGTCCCAGCCAGCGACGCTGCGCGCGGTCACGAGGTCCATCTGCCCGTCGAGGTCGACGTCGGCCGCGTACTCCATGCCGGTGGCCTCGCTCTTCAGCCAGGTGGTGAGCAGGCAGCCCTCGGCGTCGAACACCTGACGGCCGACGAGGATCTCCGGGCGGTCGTCGTCGTCGAGGTCGACGAGCAGCGGGCTGGCGAGGGTGCTGCCGCTGCTGAAGTAGAGCGCCATGTCGTTGTTGTCACAGTCGCGGCCGTACCACATGCGCTCGAGCACTGGCGCGTCGACCGTGGAGTCGATGCGCACGGCGTAGAGCCGGACCTCGTCGCCGTCGTCGTCGGAGTTGAGGTGGTAGCTGACGAGCTCGGGGTGGCCGCCCTGCGGGACATCGCCGTCGAGGTCGCCGACCGCCCAGGTGGCGGCGTAGGCCGGGCGGTTCTTGAAGTCGGGCTCGTCGACGCCGCCGAGGCGCATCTGCTCCTCGCAGGTGCGGCCGTCGAACACGCGGAGGGTGCCGAGGCGGTTGGCGTTGGCGACATGGAAGGTGGTGACGATGATCGAGGGCTGGAGCTTGCCCGGGTCCTTGTCGAGGTTAAGGTCGGCGATCGACGGGGTGGTATAGATGCGGTTCGAGGCCGCGGTCGGGTCGTCGGCGGCGGTGCCCGTCCACTCGCACTGCAGGGTGGGGGTGACGCCCTCGGGGATCGGGGGCTTGGTGCAGTCGGGGTCGTTGATGACGGAGGGGGGGACGTCGTAGGGGATGCACACGCCGTCGGCGTCGCAGTAGGAGTCGCCGGGGCAATCGTCGTGGGTGAGGCAAGGACCGAGGTCGGGGATGCAGGTCTCGTACTTGCAGATGAAGTTGTCGGGGCAGCCGCCGCAGGCGGGGTCACCCGTGGTCTCGACCGTGGTCGCGGTCGGGTCCGTCGAGGTGCCGGTCGGCGGATCGACGGGCTCGGTCGTGCCGGTGTCGGGCTGAGACGTGCCGGTGGTCAGGGGCAGCGCGGTCGTGCTGCCCGGGCTCCCGGTCGGGTCGCTGGCCGTGGGATCGCCATCGGTGCTGGAACCCGCCGAGGTGCTGCCTTCGTCGCCGCATCCGGCCGCCCACGTCACCGCACCCACCAAAACCCACGGACTCCAATGCATTCGCATCGGTGCATCGTCGACAACGAGGCGGGCGACGTCAAGCCGCGACCCCGCGCGTGCGCGGTCGTCTGGCCCGAGGGACAGGTGATGAAGAATCGTGGACGGGCGCCGGGGGACGGAGGCCTCGGTCGCCCTCGACGCGCCGCGTGCACCCGCGAGCGAGCAGCGCTCGCATGCGGCGACTCCCCGCGAACGCGGACATGGCGGAGGCGCGCACCTGTCCCGGGGGACAGCGAGCGCGTTCAGCTCTTCGGCACCAGCGCCGCCGCGCGGACCGGGTCGAGGCCGGCGAGGCGGGCCAGCGCCGCGTCGACGATCGCCTTCTCGGCCGGCTGGGCCTTCGGCGCGCTGCGGACGTGGCCCTCGAGGCAGCGGGCCGCCAGCTCCGGCTCCCACGTCTCGAGCTGTTGCCCGTCGATCTCCGCGACCAGCCCGGCGAACAGCGAGCGGGCCAGGCCCATCTCGCCGCCGTCGAGGCACGCCTCGGCCAGCTCGACGCGGCGGAGGAAGCGGGACCGGCCGCCGGCCGCCGACTGCACACGCGCGGCTCCGAGGCGCAGGCCCTCCTCGCGCTTGCCGCGGAGCAGGCCCTTGATCTGCGCGATCGCGGCGTCGTCGATCCCGCTGGCCACCGGCGCCGCGATCACGATCTGCGCCGGCCCGCCCGCGGCCACGGCCACCGGCGCACCGCCACCACCACCGCCACCGCCGCCGCCGCCGCCGCCGAGCGCCTCGCGCTCGAGCAGCGTCCGGGTCGCGTCGTTGCACAGCGGCGCGCCCGAGTTGTCCTTCAGGTCGAAGATCTTCGGCAGCCGCGTCAGCAGGGCGCCGACCTCGGCCAGCAGGCCGCGCAGCGCCGGGTCGTGATCGGCCCCGAGGTTCTTCAGCGCCTCGACGCTGTAGCGGTGCAGGTCGAGCGTGAAGCGGTTCATCGGCAGCAGCGACTCGCTGTGCTCGACCAGCTCGGCCCACTTGCCGGCGTTCATCAGCGCCTCGAGGCGGTTGCGTTCGCCCTCGGGCAGGCCGTTGATCGCCGTGTTGCCGTCGGGCCGCGTCGGCGGCGGCGCGGCGATGTAGATCCACAGGCCCGAGCGCAGCAGCCGGTAGGCCAGCGCGTCGCTGGTCTTGGCCCGCCGCAGCGCGTGCCCCAGCTTGACCAGCTCCTCGCCGGTGTTGCGCAGGAACCGGTCGACCGCGGCCAGGTCGGCCGTCGGCGCGGCGGCCACCGTCTTGGGCGGCTCGATTACCGGCGCCGGCTTGGCCGGGCTGGCCTGAGGGACAGGTGGCGGCGCCTGCTGCTGCTGTTGCTGCTGTTGCGGCGGCGGCGGCGGCGGGGCCTCGACCTTCGGCGGCGGCGGCGGTGGCGGCGGCGCGGCCGGCTTGGGCGGCTCGGGCGCGGGGATCGTCAGCAGCAGCTGGTCGATCGACTGCAGCATCAGCCGCAGGTTGGGCGCCTGGTCGGCGTAGCGGGCCCGCGTCACCTGCTGCAGCCGCGTCGCGCTGTCCTTGAGCTGCTCGATCGCCGCGCGCTCGCTCGGCTTCGGCTGCCACGCCGCCAGCTCCGGCTCGATCTGGTCGAGCACCCCGCGCAGCGCCCCCGCGCGGCCGCGCAGGCGGGCCGCCGGCGGGAACGCGGTGTCCCAGAACGTGTCCGCGACCTCGGCGACGATCGCCAGGCCGAGCGCGAGGCCGGCGATGCCGCGCGTCTTGAAGCGCGCCAGCGCCTGGTGGCACACGACCCGCAGGTCCTTGGCCTGGGTCTTCAGCACCGTGTCGGCGTCGCGCACGATCGCCGCCCAGTCGATCGCGCCGCCGGTCGGCGACTGCAGCTTGTCGACCTCGGCCAGCAGGGTCTGGTACTCGGGCGACTCGGTCGGGTCGCGCCCGGCCGGGTTCGGGCCGACGATCGGCACCAGCCACGGGCCGGCGATGTCCTTCGGGGTCGGCTTCGGCGGCGGCTCGGGCGGCGCGGCCACCGGCGGCGGCGCGGCGGCCTCGGGGGCCTGGGCGGGCGGCGGGGCCGCGGGCGCGGCGGATGGCTGTTGGGACATGTCCGACGGGACCTGTCCCGAAGACTCTTCGGGCTGCGCCTCGGCCTTGGGCTCGGGCGGCAGGGTCGCCTGGATGCTGTCGAGGAGGTCGGTCCACTCCTTGAAGGAGGGCACGTGGTCGCCGAGCTTCTCGCGGGCGCGGCCGCGGAGCTGCTTGCTGGCGGTGACGAGGGCGGTGATCGCCGCGCGGTCGGACACCTGCGGCGTGTAGCTCTGCAGCCCGGCGGCGGCGTGCTCGAGCAGCCACTTGAGCGCGGTGCCGCGGCCCTTGAGGCGGGCGACCGGCGGGTACATCGTGTCCCAGAAGCGGTCGAACAGGCCGTCGACGACGAGGACGGCGACGGCGAGGCCGTGGATCCCGCGGGTCTTCTGCAGGGCGAAGCCGAAGTAGGCGGCGACGAGCAGGTCCTTGGCGACCTTGCCGAGGATCTCGCGGCCGAGGCTCTCGACGCGCGGCCAGCCGACGGCCTCGCCGATCGGCGAGTTCTCCTTGTCGACCTCGAGCCGCAGCTCCTGGTAGCGCTCGTCGGTGTTGGGGTTCTTGCCGCCCGGCTCGGCGGCGGAGATCGGCGCGAGCAGAGCCTCGGCCTCCTTGATGAACACCTCGGCGATCGCCACGGCTACCTCCTATTCCCCTCGGCTCACTCGCGCGAGCCCTGGTTCTTCTCGAGCCGACCGAGCAGCGACAGCGTGAACGAGGCGCTGTTGTGCGTGAGGTGCGGCTGCAGCAGCAGCTGACAGCGGTACCACCCGGTCTGACCCTCGACCGCTTCGACCTTGATCGAGGCCTTGCGCAGCGGCTTGCGGGCCCGCGTCTCCCAGTGCGGGTTCTCGACGTCGGACACGAAGCCGCGGAGCCAGTCGGTCAGCTCCTTCTGCAAGGTCTGGCGGCTGTCCCACTGGCCGAGCCGCTCGCTCTGCACGCGCTTGATGTAGTGCGACAGCCGGCACACCAGGAACATGTAAGGCAACTGGGCGCCGAGCCGCTCCGACGCCTGGGCCGCGCGGCCCTCCTCGGTGTCGGCGTAGCGGCGCGGCTTCTGGCTCGACGAGGCCGAGTGGATCATCGCCCCGCCCGAGGCGCGGTCGTAGACGAGGGCGATGAAGCCCTCTTCGCTGAGCATGTGCTCGATGCGGCTGGTGATCAGGCACTCGAACGGGCAGCGCGGCGCCAGCCCGGGCATCGACTGGAACCCGATCTGCGTCAGCCCCTCGATCATCCCGCCGGCGCGCGAGCCGATGATGTACACGCACCAGCGCGTGCGCGCGAAGCTGTCGATCGCCCGCACCGCGAACGCGAACGAGGCCCGGCCCCACAGGTAGTGGTCGTGGTCGTCCTCGACCCGCTCGCGGTAGCGCAGCTCCATGAACGGGTCGCCGTCGACGCGGTACGGCAGGCGCAGCAGGAACCGCGGCAGGCACAGGCCGACGTAGCGCGCGTCCTCGGTGTCGCGGAAGGCGTGCCACAGCCGGTAGCGCGGGCCGCCGAGGATCGCCCGCAGGTCGCGGACGCGTGGCATCTGGTCGAGGCACTCGAGGCCGAAGAACCCGGCCGCGGCGTTGGCGATGAACGGCGAGTGGGCCATCGCCGCGACCGCGGCGCACTGACGCAGCAGCCCGAGGTCCTCGGCGCCGGGGCCGAAGTCGTAGTCGGCCGAGATGAGCCCGTACGGCTTGCCGCCGAAGGTCGCGTAGGCGCTCGAGTACACCAGCCGGTACAGCCCCGACTGCGGGATCTCCGGCGCGTCGGCGAAGTCGTCCGCCAGCTCCTGCTTCGTCACGCTCACCAGCTCGATGAACGTGTTGTCGCCCTCGCGCACGTGCTCGACCACGAACCGCAGCCCGCGCCACGCCGACTCGAGCGCCTGCACCTTCGGGTGGTGCAGGATCAGGTCGAGCTGGCGGGACAGCCGGCGATCGAGCTCGCCGATCATGCTGTCGACGTGGACGGCGTCGACCAGCTCCGGCTGGCGCCAGGCGGCCGCGCGGGCCAGCCCGGCGAGCACCGTCTTCAAGCCCTGGCGGACCCGCGGGCGCTGGCTCTCGGGCACGCTGTCCAGCAGTCCTTCGAGCACGGTGGCCACGGTCAGCTGCCTCCGCAGGGGGTCATGTTGGTGAACAGCCGCTTGGGCGGCAGCACGTCGGCGGCGCGGACCAGCGACAGGAACTGCTTGTTCCCGTTCGGCAGGCCGAAGAACGCGGTGCCGCCGCGGACCCGGCGCGGCCGCACGCGCACGTCGAGCTGGCCGAGGTTGTACGACGTCATGTCGAAGCGGAAGCCGATGACCTCGTCGCCCTTGAACTCGGGCACGGTCGACGGCGGCTTCTCGAGCAGCTCGAACAGGCCCCACTCGCCGGACATCGCCAGCACCTTGTTGGTCTGGCGGCCGTAGGCCTTGAGCGACGCGCCGTGCTCCTCCTTGCCGGGCCAGCGCAAGAGCGTCGGCTTCTCGTTGCCGCACGCGAACTCGATCTTCTTGCCCTCGACGGTGACCTCGACCTTGCTGACCTGCGGGTTGCAGGCCAGGATCATCTCGAAGTCGACGCGCAGCTCCTCGTTCTGGAAGAACACCGTGCCGATGTCCTGGGCCCGGTTGAGGAACCGGATCACGCCGGCGTCGAGCTTGGGCCCGTCGTTGCGGCCGCGGTCGCGCAGCTCGACGGTGTTGCCCTCGAGCACGACGTAGCCGGACAGCAGCTCCTCGCGGGCCTTGCGGATGAAGCCGTTCTCCGGGTGGAAGAACTCCTCGAAGTCGGCCACGGCCGCGTCGCTGCGCGAGTCGGCGGCGAACGGGTAGCGGCCGTTGAAGCGCTCGTACATCGGGTCGACGATGCGCGCGCACCAGTCGGCCACCGCGCCGGTGCCCTGGTCGCGGACCAGCATGCGCAGCAGCTCCTCGAGCGGCGTGACCAGCAGCTTGGTCGTGCCCGCGGTCCAGGTGTCGAGCTCGGCGTCCTGCACCAGCGACTTGGTGAAGTCGATCGCGCCGCGCAGCTGCTCGACCAGCGCCTTCTCCTCTTCCTTGTTCTCGAGCGCCTTGCCGATCGCGTCGCGCAGCTCCTTGAGCCGACCGTGGTACTGGTCGAGCCCCGCCATGCCCTCCTTGCCCTCGGGCGCGACGGCGAAGAGCACCAGGCGCGCGAACTCCCGCCGCACCGCGTCGGCCTTGACCAGCCCGCCGGTGTTCTTGTCCTTGTCCTTGCTCAGCAGGGCCAGCAGCGACTTGTTGTCGCCGTAGTCGTAGTCGTCGACGATCTCCGAGTGGCGCTTGAGCTCCGCGAACACCCGCCACAGCGGCAGGCGCGGGCCCTTGACCAGCTCGCCCATCAGCCGCTTGCCCTCGTCGAGGCTGGTCGGCGGGGCGATCCGCGTGCGCTGGATGAAGCGGCGCCACTCCTCCATGTACATCTTGAAGTACTCGGTCCGCATCTCCGCGCCGCGTCGGCGCTGGCGCTGGCTGGCCTGGGCCTGGTCGAGCCCGAGCACCCACGAGTCGGCCTCGAGCGCGCTCGCCAGCTCGCGCTTGACGTAGGCCCAGCCCTCGATCGTGAACGCCGGCCGCACCTCGGTGCCGTCGTTCTCGAGGTCCGGCAGGCCGGTCAGCGTGCGCAGGTTGATCTTGGCCAGCTCCTGGATGCCGTTGACCTCGTCGACGATCTTGTCGACCTCGGCCCGCACCGAGTCCTCGCGCTTGAGGATCTCCTGCACCTGCTCGATGAGCAGCGGGTCGCGCGGCAGGTTGAAGTCGCTGTCCTGGGCGAGGTCGATGTACTTGTCGACCGCCCGCTCGATCGCGCCGTACTCGGCGGTCCCGGTCTGCGTGCGCGCGCTGCCCGACCAGCGGATCCGCAGCGTCTCGCGCAGGAACTTCGACTCGCCGCTGATCGGCTGCATCTCGTAGTTCTTCTTGTCGCCGGTGACGAGCAGGTAGAACCGCAGCGACAGCCGGTTGCGCACCCGATCCTCGATGTCGGGGATCAGCTCCGGCGACTCGAAGCGGGCCGCGAAGTCACGCAGCTCGGCCTCGGCCTTGTCGCGCAGCGTCGACGTCACGCCGGCGAACATCGCGTCCTTGTAGAAGCCGCGCAGCGGCGGCACGACCTCGTCGCGGAACAGGCCCCACTCGCGCACGTGGTCGACGTCGCCGCCGCCCTCGTCCTCCCAGCGGGCCAGCAGCTCGCGCAGCGGCACGATCTTGCCGCTCTCGACCGGGACGCGGCGGCGCCCGCCGAGCTCGGCCGAGGCGACCGCGCTGGCGTCGGCGGTCTGCTGGTTGAGGTCGCGGTTGCGTCCGGCCGCGCCGGCCGCGTCGAGCGCGATGTAGAGGCCGACCAGCCCGAGCGACGCGCCGACGACGACGCGCTTGACCGTCGACCGCTGCAGCGAGCGCGAGGTCCGGCGGGCCAGGCCGCCGGCCCGCAGCACGTGGGTGCCGATCAGCTCCTCGGTGAAGATGCGCTTGCTCGGGACCGGGTCGGCCGCGGCAGGCGTGAAGCTGCCGCGGGTCTTTCGGGCCAGGTTCTCGAGCACCGCGTCGACGACCGGCTCGCCGTCTTGCATCGCGCTGGTGAGGAACACGCCGCGCAGGCGCACCGGGTCGCCGCCGCGGGCCGCGAGCAGGCGCTGGGCGATGGCGGCGAGCGGCTCCTGCATGCCGGCGATCTGCTGCACGAGCGTGTAGATCCGGCCCTGCCGCGGCGGATCGGGCTCGCGGAAGCGGCTGAGCAGGCGCAGCGCGCGGCGGTCGAGCCAGCCGGCCAGCGCGTCGAAGCGCGAGCGCAGCTCCTTGACCGCGAGCTCCTCGCTGCGGCCGTCGGGCAGCTCGAAGCCCAGCGGCGAGGTCAGCGTCTCGAACGCGCCGAGCACGTCGCCGAAGCCCGACAGGCGATCGAGGCGGGTCACGACCAGGAACACCGGCGCGTGGACCTGCAGGCTCGTCACCAGGTCGGAGACCTCGGCGGCCAGCAGGTCGCCGATCTCGCCGGCGCGGGCGATCGGGTCGGACGCGGAGACGAGGTCGTCGGCGGCGACGCACACGACGATCGCGTGCAGCGGCTGGCGGCGCTTGCTGAGCAGCTTGAGCTCCGCGAGCCACGACTTGCGCAGGTCCTCGCGGTGCGCGAGCGCGTGCGGGACCTCGACGAACACCGCCTGGCCCGGCGCGCTGAACAGCCGCGGCCGGTCCTCCGGCGCCGCGCTGGCGTCGGCGCCCTTGACCGGGCCGTTATGATCGTACTCCGGCAGGCGCTTCGGGTGCGGCCCGCCGAGCAGGCGCGTCTTGCCCTGGCCCTGCAGGCCGAGCACCGCCACCCACGGGGCGTCGGCGCTGGCGCTGACGAGGCGCGGGCGCGCCGGCGCGGTGGCCCGCTGGTGGCGCTCGACGTGCTTGAGCGTGGCCGCGACGTCGCGCAGCCGGTTAGCGAAGTCGAGCTGCTCCTGGCTGGCCTTGGGGTTGGCCTTGTCGACCGCGGCCTTCTTGGCGCGCAGGAAGCTGACGAAGGTGATGATGCCGGCGATGATCACCACCACCGCCATCAGCGCCGCCGTCCACCACACGTACTCCTGCGGCAGCTTGAGGTAGCGGACCGCGGCGACGACGGCGGCGATCGCCGCGCCGGCGAACGTCAGGACGTAGATCATCCCCTTCACGGCACGCCCTCCTGCAGTCGGCCGGCCAGCGCCTCGGCGTCTTCGGACAGCTCGCTCTCGTAGCCGCACAGCAGCGCGACCGAGAACAGCAGCGCGAGCGCGCCGAGCCAGAGCGCCAGGTTACTGGTGTGGCCCGGCCGCTTCCACTCGGCCTCGGCCGGGGCCGGCAGGCCGTCCTCGAACGCCAGCCGGTCCTTCAGCTTGTCCTCGACGCGGCGACACAATTGGTCGAAGCCCTTCTCGTTCGAGCGGGCGACGTACTTGCCGCGGAAGCCGAGGAACAGGCAGGTCGCGTACACCTGCAGCACGTCGAGCGCGTCCTCGTCGTCGCGGCGGGCGCCGAGCAGCTTCTCGAGGTGGACGAAGAAATTCTCGCCGGCCCGGACCTCGTTGAAGTAGTCGCGCTGCAGCAGGTGGTCGACCCAAAAGTCGGCGACCGGACCCGGGGTGGCCTGGGCGACCTCGTCGATGAAGGCCACCAGCGCGTACTTGATGAGCCGGGCGTTCTCGGCCCCGAACCCGACCTTGCGCGCCGCGGCCTCGGTCGCCTCGACCTGGTCGACCGCGCTGCGGTGGAGCGTCGCCACGTCGGTGACGCCCTCGGGCTGGTTCAGCAGGAGCGCGTGGTCGAAGCAGACCCGCGTCACCTCGTAGATCCGGTGCATGCGCTAGTCCTCCCGCGCCAAGATCCCCATGAGCGTGACCTTGGCCCGCCGCGGGTCGTAGGGCGGCTTGATGTAGATGGCGATGGTCCGCTCGTTGAGGATCTCGCGCCAGTGCGGGTCGTCGGTGGTGACGAGGAAGTAGACCTGCCGCGGACGGATTGGGATCTCGGGCGGCGGGCGGTGAGCGGTCTTCAGCGGCACGCCGAGCACGTTGTTCTTCACGACCAGCGGGATGCGCTTCCAGCTGGCGATCTTGGCCAGCTCGGGCACCTCGTTGGCGACCTGCTGCTGCTCGCCCTCGGCCTCGACCGCGAGCACCCACTGCGTGCAGCGCTGCAGCCGATCGTCGCGCAGCTCGCCGATCCACGAGTTGTCCTGGCGGGCCCGCAGCGGCACCGTCACGAACGCCTCCTGGATCACGAGGCCGAGCAGCCGCTTGATCTCATTGGTCAGCTTGCCGAACGCGCCCTGCAGGTCGTTGTACTGGAACGCCGGCAGCTCGGCCGGGTCGCCCTCCGACGAGAACGTCATCAGCGAGCCGCACAGCCGCGACAGCTCGACGTAGACCGGCCACGGCGAGGTCGCGGGCGCCTCGCTGAAGTGCTTGAGCACCGGGATCGCGCCGCTCAGCGTCTGCAAAAACAGGTAGCGCGTGATGTCCTGGGCGTTGAACTCGATGCGCACGCCGTCGCGGGTGCGCCGCTCCTCGGCCAGCCGGCGCCGCTTGGTCACCGAGAGGCTGAGCAGGTCCTGCAGCGCGGCCAGCAGCGCCGGCGCGGCGCCGATCGTCAGGCACGGCGGGATGTACTCGTCGTTGAGGCGGAACCCGCCGGTCTCGTCGCGCACGACCTCGGCGACCTTGATCGCGGCGTAGTCGTCGCGCGGCTCGCTGCCGAACAGCAGCACCAGGTTCGGCTCGCTGAACTGCAGCTCGCGCTCGCTGCGAGCCATCGTCAGGTCGAACACGTTGCGCGTGACCGTCTTGTAGCGCTGCAGCCCCGCGGTGACCTCGGCGCCGGCGTAGTTGGCCACGCCCTCGCGCATCGTCGGCAGCGCCAGGAACACCTCGACCGAGCGCATGCTCGGCGGGAACGCCGGCGCGATCGGTCGGCTCGCCGGGCGGCTCTGGCTGGTCGCCTCGAACATCACCGCGGTCCCGTCGGGCAGGACGCCGCGGAAGTTGGTGAGCGCGAGCTGGCCCGCCTTGATCGCGCCGGCGTCGAACGAGATCGCCGCGACGCCCCACGACAGCGCGGTCATCACCCCCAGCCGCGCCGCCAGGTTCTGCTCGTGATACAGGTCCTGCTGCTGCATGTGCTGCGGGCACAGCAGCATCCCCTCGTTCCACACGGGTCGTCCGCTCAGCATCGCGTAATCCTCTCCAGTCCTAGCGTCCGGGCAGCTTCGGGGCGGTCGGCGCCGTCGGCTTCGACGGCATGCTCGGCGCCGATGGGGTGCTCGGCGTCGACGGGGTCGTCGGCGTCGTCGGCGTCTTGGGCATCTGCGGCGTCTTCGGCACCTTCGGCACCTCGGCCTTCTTCTTCTTCTTCTTCGGCTTCTTCTTGGCGGTCGAAGGCGCCGCGCACACGGTCTCGAAGGTCGACAGCTCGAAGCCCGACGGCGCGAACGCCCCGCCGGCCAGCTCGCTGCGCTCGAGCGAGACGTAGAGGCACGGCAGCCGCGGCTCCTCGTCCTCGGCCACCGCGGCGCACTGGTCCTCGCGGGTGTTCGGCGGCACCGCCATCGAGGCGTACCAGGCCGAGCCGATCTTCTCGCGGAACTGGGCCACGACCACCAGGTGCGTGGTGTTCGGCTTGAGCGCGATCGTCATCTTGTCGCGCGTCAGCTTGTCGTCGGTCGACGGGTAGGCGACCAGCTCGCGCTTGTCGACGTACTCGTCGCCGAACACCTTCTCGCCCTCGTTGGCGATCGCGTCCGGGTCGAGCGGCTGGTCGAGGCTGGTGATGCCCTTGAGCTGGTAGACCACCAGCGTCGTCGGCCACGACTCGCCGCCCTCGCCGACGTTGACCACGTCGGACACCTGAACTAGCGCCTGCACGCCCGGCTGGGCCTCGCACGGCGGCTTCGACTCGTCACCGGCCCGGCAGCCGAACGCCGCCGCAGCCAACACCAGCGCCGCGGGCCACACGACCGCCGACGGCACCCTTCCCTCGCGCCCTGTCACAGCGGCGAAGGTAGCAGAAACCGTCGCAGCTCCAGCACGGCGATTCACCGTGCGCGACGCCGCCCATGCGCTCGCGGCTCACACGAGCGTCGGTGTGACACCGGTCGACTGCAGCGGCGACTCGTCGTCGGCGCGCGCGAACAGCTCCACGAGATCGCCGCGGCGCAGCTCCGCCACCTGCGCGACGATATCGCGCCCCGACAGCGAGCGACGCAGCGCCACCACGACGTCGAAGCAGCCCGCCACGTAGGCCCGCAGATGGGTCGGATCGGCGCCCGCCGACGTCAGCGCCAGCGTGGCCTGCATCCGCTCGAGCCCGACCTCGACGTTGTCGGCCGCGAGCACCGCGACCGTCGCCCCGCCGGGGCGCCGCGCCGTCGCGCACAGCTCCGCGACCTCGACCCCGCCGAGGTCCTGTACGAACAGAAAGTCGGGTCGCATCCGCGCCGCGCTGCGGACCGCCGCGGTGGCGTCGCGGGCCGCGTCGAGGACGATCGCCCGGCTCGCCAGCGCGGCCGCGATCGGCCCGCGGTGGACCGCGACCACCCGCGCGTCGCCGGGCAGCTCGCTGGCCATCGCCCCGAGCAGCGCGCCGGTGTCGGCGCGGGTCGATGCGCACACAAGGAAATTCAGGCGCTGCCGCAGCGCCGCGGACAGCATCTCGGCGGCCGCGGGCGACAGCGTCTTGCGCTCGCCGAGCGCGGCCAACGACAGCGTATCGCCCGCCGCGCGGGTCAGCACGAGGATCGGGCCCGAGGCCGCGATCGGGCGCCCGATCGCGTGCACGGCCACGCCGGCCTCGGTGACGCCGTCGACGATCGGCGCCGACGCCGTCGTGCGGGTGCCGACCAGGCGCTCGAGCGCGAGCCCGACCGCCTGCTCGCACGAGAAGCGGGCCGGGTGGCGCGAGCGCTGCTCGCCGCGCCGGACCTCGATGTGGCTGGCGCCGGCGACCAGCACCTCCGACACCGCGGCGTCGGCGAGGATGTCGTCGAGCGGACCGGTGCCCGCGACCTCCTGGGCCAGCCAATCGATCCACTGCCGCCGCTGGCGCGGATCGGCCATCGTCAGCGTGCGCTCGACGATCTCGCGCGCGGCCGCGAGCGCGCGCACCCGCGCTTGCGGCCCCGGGGGCTCGCCGAGCAGCGCCTCCGAGGTCTGGCGGAACGCCAGCGCGAGCGCGTCGTCGAGCGTGCGCGGCGGCTCGGGGTCGGGCTCGGTGCGTCGCGGCGAGACCGCGGTGCGGCGCACATCCGCGCCGTACGGACGGGCGGGGACGTCGGGGGCGTCAGGAGAGATCCGGAACGATCCGCTGCCGGCCGGGCCGACCTGCTCGACCGTGCGGGCGGGGATGCGCTCGACGTCGTGGGCCGCGATCGGGTCGGTCGGGGTCGGCTCGGCCGAGCCGAGCAGCAAGTCCGGCGGCTCGCCGATCGGCTCCGGACCGCCCTGGAACTCGTCGTATTCGCCCTGCGGCTCGCCCTCGCCGTAGGCCTGCGGATCCTCGAAGTCAGGCCCGCCGCCATACGACTCCTGGACCTCGTGGCCCTCCTCGGCCCGCTCGAAGTGGAGCGTGAACACGCCGATGTCGACCGCGTCGTGCGGCGCCAGCACCACCGGCCCCCGCACCATCTCACCGTTGACGAAGGTGCCGTTGGTCGAGTTGTTGTCGACCAGGACGATGCCCTCTTCGTTCTCGATCACGCGGGCGTGGACGCTCGACACGCGGTTGTTCGGCAACACCACGTGGTTGCGGTCGACGCGACCGACCGTGATCTGCGGCAGCGTGAACTCGTGAACCTCGTCCTGACTGGAGTCTTGGCGGCGGATCGTGACGCGGATCATCAGTGGTTGCTCCCGCGCGCGCGCGGCGGTCTGCTCGACATGATTGACTCGAGTCGGGCGGGAAGGTAAGGACCCTATGGTACCCAATGAGCCAGGTGGAGCGGCACATGAATCTGCGGGCGCCTGCGAACTCCGACCTTCGAGGCAAGCTCGCCTGGCGTCGGCCCCTCGCGGTGCTCCTCCTCACGGCCACGGCGCTGGTCGCGAGCGCATGCGCTCGCCGGCTCGATCTCACTCCGGGTGAGTTCGGGCGCATCAAGGACAAGGACTCCGAGCTCAAGACCCTGCGCGTGGTCCCCAACAAGACGCTCATCTCGATTTACCGCGAGTCGTCGGTCAATCAGAGCTACGAGGTCAACAAGCGCAAGATCACCGAGCGCGGCGCCTACCGCCCGCTCGAGCGCATCATCGGCAAGAACACCCCCGGCAAGGTCGTCGGCACCAGCGAGCAGAACGGCATGCCGGTGCTGTGGGTCAGCTTCGACAACGAGTGCGAAGACACGGCCTGCAGCTACGCCTTCGCCCAGACCGAGCTCGATCGCTACACCTTGATCAAGGTCCCCGACCGCGAGAAGTACGACGAGCCGGTCAGCTACCGCCGCAACTCCTTCAAGCGCAACCAGCTGCGCTACACCAAGCAGCGCTCGCTCGCCGAGGCCAACGAGGTGTTCGCGGTCGTGCGCAAGTCGGGCAAGGTCCTCACCATCGACCTGCAGATCCGCAAGGACGTCTACCGCCCGACCCGCTCCGCCGTCGAGCGCGCCGGCGGCGCCGACTGAACCTGTCCGTACGGACAGCTCCCTCCCGCCCCGCGCGATCGCCTGACCCTCGAGTCAGGTGGTCGCGCGCTCGCGTTGCTCCCGCCCCCGCGCGATCGCCTGACCCTCGAGTCAGGTGGTCGCGCGCTCGCGTTTGCCCGGACAGCTGCCCGCGGCGGCCCTCCGGCGGCAGATCTGCTCCCGCGCCGAAGCGCCCGTTCGATCGGCCGGGCGAACCCCAGTTCGCCGGATGTCCCCGCGCCACCCGGTGCGGGCGTCGATCTCCTCGGCCCCGCGTCGTCGAGGATGATCTCGTCGCCGGCGCTGCCGGTCCCATGCACCGCGACGTGGGCAGCACGTCCCGGACTCTGTCGTCCCCGCACCGCTGCAGCCGTCCCCGCCCGTGCCCGCCGGTCCGGCTCGCCTTTCGTGACGTCCATCGGACAGACCTCCGCCGATCACTGCGTGCCGCCCTCGGCTACGCATGTCTTATGAGACATGTTTCAATGGACACATGACCGTGTTGCTCTCCGCTCGCCGGCGCAACTCATGAGCGACCCCATCGACGAGCATCACCCGGGATCGACCCGTGCTCCTGCTCTGCCGCCCTTCACGGATCGACGCGATAGCGATCGATGAACGGTCCGCGATCGTCCGACTCGTCGTCCTCGGTGCCGTTGTCGTCGAGCCACAGCGAGACCAGCAGATCGACCGTGCCGTCCGGCTGCGGATCGGCGAAGACCCCCGCCGGCTCGAGGTCGAGCGGGAGCTCGATCGCCTCGTCCCCGCGCGTGCGACCGACCTGCGGATGCACCACCAGCTTGCGCGGCTCGGGCAGCGCGTACACCAGCGCCGGGTAACCGCTCGCGTCGAGGTCGAGCAGCACGAGGTGGACGTAGTAGACGGGCGGGCCGAACGGCGCGTTCGTCTGCGTGGGGCCCGCGTCGGTCCAGGCGGCGACCCGGGTGAACCTCCCGCCTGTCTCGCCCCGCGCGACCGCAAACTCCCCCGGCTGCTGCCCCTGTCCGGCCACGAACGTGGTCGCCGCGCCGACGAGGTCGACGACACCATCGGTGTCGACATCCCGTGCGAGCACCGTCGCCGCCATGGGCGGCAACACGGGCGCGTCGTTCAGCGTCCCCGGCGTGAGCATGCCTTGCGCGTCGCTCCACATCGTCCACACGCGCCCGACTCCGTCCACGAGCACCAGGTCGTCGCGCCCGTCGGCGTCGAGGTCGACGACCACCGTGACGATGTTGTCCCGCGCCACGAATGGCCCCAGATCCAGCTCTTGCTCGAGCTCGAACATCTGCCCCGGCGGCGCGCCCGGCTTCGCCCGAAACACGTACGCCCGGTGCAGGTTGGTCGCGAACACCAGATCGGTTGCGCCGTCGCCGTCGAAGTCGCCGAATGCCCCGTCGAACCGGCTCTCCGGGTCGCCGTGGTACTCCGGCCTGTACTCCCAGAACAGGTACCGCTCGTAGTCGAACTGGTACCCCGGGCGCGTATGGAGCACGATGCCGCCGAACGCGACTGCCTGGACGTCGTACGACCAGTACTCGTACTGCATCAGCGCCAGCAGGTCGCTGAAGCCATCACCGTCGAAATCTCGGCCGCTCGCGCGGTAGACCGTGTGTTCCAGGCCGTCCTCACCGCGAAACTCCCCCCGGTACAAAACATCCCAGGAGTGCGGGCCTTCCCTCGTCACGCGATAGTTGCCGCTGTACCCCTCCCCATCCACGTAATAGTCGCGCGAACCATCACCGCCGAAGTCGCCCGCGAGGAAGACCCCGCCGCCGATTGGGGTCGGCTTCCGCTCGACCTTGAGACAGACCTCCCCATCGACCGAGATCCCGTCGCCGCAGTGGCGGAACGATGGCGACGGCGCCATCTCGTCGCCGCAGGCGGCAACGAGTACGAGCACGGCCAGCGCTCGTCGAAGGGGCATGGTCCGACACCCTAGCGCGCGCATGTGTGCCTGTCCAGGTCGCGCCGACGACGACGGAGGAACAGGGGCGCGAGCCCAAGGAGCCACGCGCCGCTCGCGGGTTCCGTCGCGCAGCCGCAGCGAGGCTACACTTGCCGGTCGGGATCGGTCCGTCGTCGGTCGGGACATAGCCGGGCTCGGTCGGCCGTTCGTCGAGGAAGCTGCGGATCTGGCTGGCATTCGCGACGCAGTTCGGCCCGTGAACAGGGGTCGATACGCCCGCGTTGGCGATCTGCGAGATCGCGCTGCACTTGTTGTCGTAGGTGAGCTCGGAGTACAGGCGCCCGATAGCGAACGTGCCCATGAAGTCGGCGAGTGTCTCCCTCAAGGAGAGGCTCTCGTCGGTGCTGTCGAGCACGCAGGCCGGCTTGCACATCATGTCCCCGGGGCCCCCGCAGCCGCTGCCGACGACGCCGTAACCCGGCGCCCTCAGCCATCGGCACGGCGATCGGCGCCCCGCGGCGCAACCAGCCGACGGGAGACCCGTTGCCGTGCACGAAGACCTCCGTACAGCAGCTCGCGCCCGGGGCACAGGGCTCGTCACACGAGTCCGCGGCGGCCTCGATCGCCCGCGCCCCGACCTCCTCCGCGCTATCATCACAACCGGCCGATAACGCCAACGCCAACAAACAAACCTGTGAGTCACGCACCTGCTCGATTCCTCCTGCCACCATGGGCATACGCGAGTGAAGCAGCGTCACCCGCCCTGTCCAGGCACCGCCCATTTGCGTTCCCACGCGAACAGCCGTTGGGGGTACGCAGCTCGGGTTGCAGGTGTAAACGACGTCCGAGGCTTCGCGCTCCCTCGCTCGCCTCCAGAGCGCTGGCCCCCGCCCTCGTGATGCGGAGGCTGCGCTCAGTATCATGCCGAGCGATAGGACATGTTCACAAGAACATGTCTGTTCGGAGTCCCGCGACCTCGCGGTGGTCTACCCGCCTGTGGGCACCTGCGTCGTGTTCTCGAGCCGCGTGCGGGTCCAGGCGCTGCGCGGGGCGATGAACACCCCGTCGCGGAACACCAGCGGGCGCTTCTCGGCGGCGTCGATGCGCTCCTCGCAGGGCGTCGCGGTGTTCTTGGGGTCGCAGTCCTTGCTGCGGATCGTCTCGTCGACGATCGGCACGCCCTTCTCGAACTTGAGCAGGCGGACCAGGTCGTAGCGGCGGATCCACCCGTCCTTGAGCGTCAGCTCGAAGTGGTCCGAGAGCACGAAGCGAGCCGGGCCGATGTCGACCCCGTCCTCGATCATCGGCGCGCTGACGAACCGCTGCTCGACCAGCGGCAGCAGCTGGGCCTCGCGCGAGCACTTGGCCCCGGGCTGGTCTTTGGGACAGTTCTCGCTCTCGACCACCAGCACCTTGGCGTCGACGCCGAGCGGCTCCAGGCGCAGGCGGGGCCGCTGGGCCGGGGCCTGGACGCTGCCGATCCCGCGGACCTCGAGGCCGCGCTCGACCCATCGGACCAGCGCGACCGGGCCGAGCGCGTCGCCGTTGCCGAGGTCCTGGATCCGCGCCCACACCAGCAGCGCCCCGTCCTCGCCCTGCGTGAACGTCACGTCGCCGTCGCCGAGGCGGCGCTTGTCGAGCGGTCGCGCGGTGGCCCGCGGATCCTCCTTGAGGTTGTCCGGCCAGGTCACCTCGATCGGCCGGCCGCTGCACTCGCGCGGCTCGTCCGGCGGCTCCATCGCCATGCGATTGAAGTTGCGGACCAGCACCGAGTACCACACGTCGACCGGCAGGGTCTGGGTGTCCGCCTCGTTGGCGCGCTCGGCCGCCACCATCGACGGGCAGACCGGCATGTCGCGGTCCTTCGGCTTGCAAGCGCCGGCGGCGAGGAGCAGCGCCGTCCCGGCGAACATCGTCATCATCGACCTACGCATCTTCGTCCTCCTCGGCGTCTTCGCCGGACTGCACGCGGATCCCGGCGCGCGCGAGCTCCTCGCGGATCGCTCGCCCGGCCGCCGTGCGGAACACCTTGCCCAGACCCTCGTCGCCGTCGCCGAACACCGACTCGTAGCGCTCCTCGAAGCGGCGCCACAGCGCCCCCGCGCGGGTCGGCCAGGCCGCCGTCACCGAGCGCTCGATCTCCCGCGGCGACAGCGTCTCGCCGACCTTCTGCCCGCCGCTCACCGTCCCGCGCAGCGCCCCGCGCAGGTGGGCCATCGCCGCCGCGAACACCTCCGCCAGCTGGTGCGCCCGCTCCTCGCGGGTCGCTCGCCAGTCGAGCAAGTAGCGCAGCAGGTCCGCGTCCGACTCGGCGATCAGCAGCGGGTTCTCGTCGCCGTCGACGCGCACCCCGAGCTCGCCGCCCTGGCGGTGCATCAGCTCCTGCAGCTCGACGGTGGCGACCGCGAAGGCCCGCAGCGCGGCGACGCAGCGGTCGAGGAAGCGGCGGGTCTCGTCGACGTTGCCGGGCGGGCGCAGGCCCTCGAGCAGCTGCTCGGCCGCCTGCGCGACCGCCCCGAGCTCGGCCTGCTGATAGAACTCGGCGCCGCCGTGGTCGAGCGCGGCCGGGCCCTCGCTACCTGTCCCGAAGGACAGCGGCGGGAACTCGCGCTGCAGCAGCAGCGCCTCGCCGCGGTCGCGCCCGGTCGACAGCTCGGCCATCGACTCGCCGAGGGCCGCGTCCCAGGCCATGTGGCCCTCGCGCAGCTTCTCGTACAGCGGCCGCAGGCGCAGGATCGCCTGGTGCAGCCGCGACAGGTTCATCTGCTGCGTCCCGCCCTCGGGCATCAGCGACGGCGGCTCGTCGCCGTCGCCGAGCTCGCCCTGCGCCGACCGGCGGTCGCGCATGTGCAGCTCGTCCGGCGGCGTCGGCCCCGGCGCCCCGCCGCGCGGGCGGGCCCCGCGAGGAGCTGGCTCTTCGAACAGGTCCGGAGGGCCAGATTGCTGCTGTTGCTGCGGCTGCTGGGCGCCCTCGACCTTGTGCTCGATCAGCAGCTCGACCGGGCCGATGGCGATCTTGACGCGGCCGCGGACCTCGACCCGGCCGCCGGACGCGACCCGCTGGCCGTCGACGCTGAGGCCGTTGGCGCCGCCGAGGTCCTCGACGCGGGCGCCGCGGGCGTCGAACTTGGCGACCGCGTGCCACGACGACACGAACTTGTAGGGCAGCTGCAGCTCGTTGCCCGGGTCGCGACCGATGCGCACCGGGCCGCGCTGGAACTCGTGGCGCTTCGAGCGGTGCTCCTCGGTGTCGATCACCGTCACGACCAGGCTGAACTTCGGGACCTGTCCTTTGATCAAGCCGCTCCCTCGCGCCGCTTGCCCATCGGCACTGCCATGCGGGTGGTGAGGCCGGCCTGCTTGCTGCGGGCCAGCCACAGATCGTCGGCCAGCCGGCGCTCGCCGAGGCGGGCCGGCGGGTACGTCATGTCCTGGATCTCGAGGATCATGTCGAGGTGGAGCGGCTCGTCGAGGAAGGTGTCGAGCACCTCCGCCGCGCGCTCGTAGGCGCGGCCGCCGGGCGTGAAGTCCTTGTAGTTGTCGCCCGACAGCGGGCCGACCACCACCCGCGCCGCGCCGGAGCGGTGCATCACGCTGGTGCCGAGCACCGACGTCGCCCCGACGCTGGCCGTGCCGCCGCCGAGGCGCGACCACTCGGCCGGGTCGATCGGCATCCACTCGCCGGTGAACGGCTCGCAGCGGATCTGCGCGGCGCCGAGGCAGTCGTCGAGCGCGATCCGCAGCGCCGCCTCGAGCATCTGCGGCGAGCGCACGCCCGACGCCAGCACCGGCGCCAGGCGCAGCAGGTGGCCGATCGACAGCGCCCGCGCCCGCTCGCCGACCCCGAGCAGCGCCAGCACGCGCAGCGTCCACGGATCCTTGCCGTCCTCGCGGAAGCCGCCCGGGTAGTCGAGCTGACGCACCCCGCGGTACAGCAGGCTGAGGAGGCGGTGGTGGAACAGCCCCAGCACCCCGCGCACGACCTCGCCGTGGTCGTCGTCGCGATCTGCCTCTTCGGCCATGTGCAGCGGCAGCGGCGTGGCCGCGCCGGTGAGGCCGAAGAAGTCGGCGACCAGGCGCGCGCGCAGGCCGTCGGGCCCGCGCTCGAGCGCCACCGACTCGACCTCCGCGCGCAGGAACCCGAGCCCCGGCGCGTGGCCGAGCAGCACCCGCTCGTCCTGGAAGCGCTCGCCGGCCCCGAGCTCGCCGCCGCCGGTGGCGGCCGTCAGCACGTCGACCGCGGTGAAGAAATCGACCAGACCTGGCGCTTCGGCCAGGCGCTCGGCCCACGACTCCGCCGTCTCCTTTACAGGCCGATCTGCACGGGCCACGCGAACTCCGCCTTGGAGGGGACGAGGGTGATGACGACCTCGCTGGCCGCGTTGAGGCTGACGAGCGAGCCGAACAGCGCGTTGAGCACCCCGCCGAACACGAACGCGTTGCCGGCCGAGGGGAAGCCCGACTCGTCGAGCTCGATGCGGGTGCGCACCGCCCGGATCGGGATGCCGTAGACCAGCCGCGTCACCGTCTCGCGCTGCAGCCGGCGCACCGACTCGATCTGGCGCTCGTTGCCGCGGCCGATCTGCACGTTGCCGAGGCCCTGGAGGTTGTAGAGCCCGAGCAACGCGCGCAGCGCCTCGACCTCGACCAGGCCGCGCTGGCCGATCGCCAGATGCGACAGCATGCGCCACAGCGCCTCGGACCCGAGCGGCACGCGGATCGGCGCCGTCACCTGGGTGATGTTCTCGTAGCCGCGGAACATCGCGCCCGGGGTGGTCTCGGTGATCTGGCCCGGCTGCAGCTCGCGCGGCAGGCCGCGGTTGGTGCACACCAGCTCGATCGACACCGACTCTTCTTGCGTCGGCGCCGAGCCGGCCGGCTCGTCGAGCGTGATGTACGTGTCGACCCCGTCGTCGATCGCCTCGACCCGGCGCAGCGAGTAGTGCGGCGTCGACCGGGCCGCGCCCGCGTGGGTGAAGCGGTAGAACGGCAGGAACTGGCGCCGGGTGTTGGTCGCGCGCCCGACCCCGGTCACGCCGCGGACCTCGTAGACCTCCATGTGCCGCGGGTCGACCCCGTCGGCGCGCAGCAGGTGCTCGCGCTCGAGCGGCGAGTACTGCACCGGCTCGGCCGCGACCTCGAACAGGTTGACCGCGGGCGTGCAGTGGAGGCGGAACGTGTCCTTGCCGACCTGGGTCGGCAGCGGCGGCGGGCGCTCGAACTCGAGGCGCAGCGTCAGCTCGTTGGTGGTCAGCTTGACCTTGTCGAGGCCGAGCAGATCGAAGAAGTGGTACTTCTCCGGCAGCGTGAAGTACTCGAGGATCGCGCGGTAGCCGGTCGGCGCCGTGTCGGGCCACGGGAACACCGCCGTGTCGCGCGACAGCCCGACCAGCTCGATCGCCTTGGCCCCGAGCTGGACCGTCCCGCCCTCGCCCTCGCCGGTCTTGGCGCTCGCGCCGGTGAAGTGGCGCGACAGCCACATCATCAGCGTCGCCGGCAGCGACGGCTCGCGGTGGTGGAGGAAGAACCGCAGCCGCTCGCACTCGGCCAGCACGCCCTTGCCGGTCTCCGACAGCCGCAGGGTGATCTTGATCGCCGGGCGGGCCGCCACCGAGTCGTCGAGCGTCGCGTCGACCACCTCGACCGGCGCGAGGTCGACGTCCCAGCACGTGCGGAACTTGCAGGCTGTCCCTTCGACCAGGCGCGACTGCAGCACCCGGCCCTTCGCCACCTTGTGGCGGTTCCGCAGCGCCCGCATGTTGGGCTGGAACTCGACGATCGTGGCCGCCGGCAGCGGCCGCAGGTAGTGCGGCAGCAGCAGCTCGGCCAGCCCGTGGACGATGCTCGGCGCCACCGCGTCCATGCGCGCGCGGATGCCGGCGGCCTGGAACGCGAACGCCTCGATCAGCCGCTCGACGTCGGGGTCGCTGCTGCGCTCCTTGAGCAGGCCGGCGGTGGCGGGGTTGGCCTCCGCGAACGCGCGCGCCATCTCGGTGATGAACGCGAGCTCGCTCTTGTAGTAGTGCGAAAAGCTCATCGCTGCCTCACCGCCCCGAGACCTGGATCTTGCCGGTCGAAGTCATCTCGGTGCGCACGCGGAACACCCCGCGCTGAGCCCCGCTGGCCAGCCGCGCCGACACCTCGAACGCGATCATCAGCGTGTCGCCGCTCGGGACCGGGTGGACCGAGACGTTGCGCAGGCGCGGCTCGTACTTGAGGATCGTGGCGCGGATGCTCTGCTGCAGCACCTGCGTCGCCTCGGGAAAATTGTGGACGACGTCGGCGAAGTCGACGATGCCGAAGTCCGACGCCGACAGCGACTCGCCGGAGCGCGTGTTGAGCAGCTCCTGCAGGTGCGTCACGATCGACTCGAGCTCGCCGATCCGCTGCCCGCCCGTCGACAGTCGCGCCAACAACCCCCGGCGCGGCGCTTTCGGGCCCGACCCCTGGCTCGTGGAATTCATCGGCCTGCTCGATCCCCCCGTCGGTGCGCGCGACGCCGCGCCTCCCGGCCCGGCGGACTGCGACGATAGCAGGCGGGCGGGGCCGCGGACCAGACGGCTCCGCCTCGCGCCCCCGCGCGCACGCGCGCATGCGAGCGCGCGGCGGACGCCCGCCCACATCACATGACCAATCGGACAGGTTCTGAAATTTGGCCGGAGGCCGCGGCCCGACGCCATGACTCTGGCGAACGAAGCGGAGCGCGGGCCCGCCCCGATCTGCCTCCGCGCCTCCTCGCGGCGTCGACGCGGAGGCGGCGGCGCGCCTCGCCGGGGCGCCTCGCGGATCTCCTCGCACACGCGGCTCCGCGCCTCGCCCCCGCGCCGGACCGGCCCCGGCGCCGCGATCTCGGCGCCGTCGGTCCGCGCTCCGCCGCGACGCGCTCGCTCGCGGCGCCGCCAAAGGCGATCGGCCGGGCCGGTCCACCCACCACCCTGTCCCGAAGGACATGTCCGAACGCTCACTCCGTCCGGACATCCAGCCCTCCACCGGCTCGCTACGCGCTCACGTCGGGTCCCTGGCGAACGCCGTGACCTCTGCCGGCAACTGCACCCACGCGTGGCGGCGGCAGTCGTAGACCGAGTCCTGCGGCGGCGGGAAGCTCGGGTCGGCGAACGCCCCGACCGCCACCAGCACCGGCGCGCCCTCGTCGCCCTCCTCCGTGTGGAACACCGACGACCCGCACACCGGGCAGAACCGGAACCTGAAGCTCGCCCCGCGATCGCCGGTCCGCACGTACTCGCTCGCCGCGCCGGTCACCGCGTACGGCCCCGCGAACGCCGCCAGGGCCGCGAACACGCTGCCCGTGCGCTGCTGGCAGGCGAGGCAGTGACACACCCCGACCCCGAGCGGCTCACCGTGGACTTCGATGCGCAGCTGGCCGCAGCAACAGGACGCCGTTCGCGAACGCATGGTGGTTCTCCTCGGCGAGCGTAACCCACGCCGGCCCGGCGGGGCAACCACCGGGGCTCCGAGGACATGTCTCCATGAACATGCTCCAAAGCACATGCTCCAAAAGCCATGCCGTCATCGATCCTGCCTCCTCGCTATGATCGCCAATGGTGGGACCATCGATCGACTCGCATCGACCTCCCGGCTGCGCAATGATGGCAACCGGCGCAACGCCTCGGCCGGACTCGCGCCGAGCGCGAGCTGGGTCGCCGGATCGGGGTTCTCTCGCTCGGGCGAGTCCGCCGCCGCTCGCCGGTATCGCGCACTCGACATTGCCGGCGCCCCGGTGCCCGCTCCCCGATTCAGGACTTCCGACGCGCCCACGACAAAGCACCCCGCGCTGGAGTACCGTGGCCTGGCTCGTCCGAGCCGACTCGCATGGCAGGCACCACGCTCTTCACCCTCCTCGACGACCTGGCCGCGCTGCTCGACGACGTCGCCGTCCTTACGAAAGTGGCGACCAAGAAGACCGCCGGGGTGCTCGGCGACGACCTGGCCCTCAACGCCGAGCAGGTGGCGGGCGTCATCCCGGAGCGCGAGCTGCCGGTCGTGTGGGCGGTGGCCAAGGGTTCCACCGTCAACAAGGTGATCCTCGTGCCGTGCGCCCTGCTGATCAGCGCCGTGGCGAGCTGGGCGATCACCCCGCTGCTGATGCTGGGCGGCGCCTTCCTGTGCTACGAGGGCTGCGAGAAGCTGGCCCACCGCTGGCTCGCGCCGGCCGACGACGCGCGCCGCGAGGCCGCGCTGGTCCAGGCGATCGCCGACCCCGCCGTCGACATGGTCGCCTTCGAGCGGGACAAGATCCGCGGGGCCGTGCGCACCGACTTCATCCTCTCGGCCGAGGTCATCGTGATCTCGCTCGGCGCGGTCGCCTCGGCGCCGTTCCCCACCCGCGTGCTGACGCTCGTGACGGTCGCCCTGCTGATGACCATCGGCGTCTACGGCCTGGTCGCGGGCATCGTCAAGCTCGACGACCTCGGCCTGCACCTCAGCAAGCGCACCGGTGTGACGCGACGGATCGGCGAGCTGATCTTGCGCGGCGCGCCCTACCTGATGAAGGGCCTGTCGATCGCCGGCACCGTCGCCATGTTCCTGGTCGGCGGCGGCATCCTCGTGCACGGGATCCCCGGCGCCGAGGCGCTCGGCCAGCGGCTCGCCGCCGTCGCCATCCCGGGCGCCAGCTTCATCCTGCCCAGCCTGTACAGCGGCCTCGTCGGCCTGCTCGTCGGCGCGCTCCTGCTCGCCGTCGTCACCGGCGTCCAGCGGCTCGTCCGCGGCTCGCGCGAGGCCACCGGCGGGTCCGCCTGAGCTGCAGATCCGCGCGCCGCGCCTCACCGTTCGCGGCGGCGGAGCCGCTTGGGACAGCGTCGCAGCCTCGGCGACCGTGACGGGTCACGCTGCGGCCGGCCCGGCTCGGCGGCTGCGATTGGGCACAGCGTCTCCAACGATTCGCAATCGTAGCACTCGCCCTCGCCGCATATCTCGACACCGGGCGCCGCTCGGCGAACCGCTCATTCTCGGCGGGCATCGGCGAGCGCCCACCCATGCAGCGCCGGACCCGCGCCCGGCGTTCACGGCGACGGCGGCGGCTGGTTCTTGAGCGCCTCGATCCGCTGCTTCTCGGCCGCCTCCATGTCCTGCACTTCCTGGCTCTTGGGCCGCGGGGTCGACTTCATCCACGTCTTGCCCCGGTCATCCAGCTTCGTGTCGTAGCCCATGTTCCTGCAGCGCAGGGCCCCGGCCTCGTTGTTCTCCTCGAAGAACGTCGAGGGCGCGGGGCAGGCGTTCTTCTTGATCTCGACGCCGCAGGTCGACCCACCGTCCGGAAACTGGTGGATGCAGGTGCCGTCGGGGTTGCAGGCGGCGAGAACGGGGACCAGGAACAGGGCGAGGACGTACCGTGACATGGAGCTGGACGGTACGAGGGACCTTCGTGGCGCGTCAAGCGGCAGCCCCCCCTGGGCCCACGCGCACGGCCGCCTGAAGCGACGATGGCGATAAAGACAGCGGCGGCGAATCACCGCGTCGGCTCAGCGTTCTCGGGGGTGGCGAGCCCCGAGCGCCCGATTGGCGCGCGCAGCCGGAGACGGGCGTGGCCCACTGCGGCATCGTCCCCGCGAGTCCGTCGAGCTGCGCGAGGGCGTCGCGCATTGCCGGGACCTCCGCGGTGACTCTCTCCCTGTGGGTGACCCGAGGCGCCGAAGCTCGCGGCGCATGAATGTCGGAGATCGGGAGCCCGAAGTCAGAGACATCAGCGAGCGCGCACGATGTCTGTCTCGATCTCGCCTGACGCACGCCGCCGCGAAGATCATCGCGACCGCGGCCGATGATGACTCGCCGTCGCCATGCACGGTGGCAGCCCATCGTGTCGGGCGTGCCAGGGACCTGCCGCGATCGACAGGTCCCTCGCACGAGGGCCGCGGCGGTCGCGTCCGCCGGCTCTCCGCATCGGCGCCGCGGACCGGCGACGGCGGGCTCATCCTCGACGACCTCGGGCCGTAACCACCCTCATGCAGAGCCCGGCGGAGCATCGCGCATGGCGACCTGATCATCCGCGGACCCGGGTTGACATTGTGGACGTCCGGCTATCACCTCATTCGCGGTCCGATGACTCGTCACGCGCCAAGCGTGGTGGCGAAAATTGCGCCACGACCCCCAAATCCTTCGTATCGAGCCACCGCCGCCGCCTCGCCGCCCCGAGCACGACTTGCCCGGTGATTCTCCGCAAGTGCTGTCCTGCGCGGCGCGGCGGGACGCCGACCTGCACGGGCGCGGGTGCTTCTCAGTCCGACCTCGGTGGGGTAATGGACATCCACCATGGCGCTCGACTCGGATGCTCTCCCCAGCCGCTCGGGTCGGCTGCACGTGCTCGCCGGTGGCGGCGAGATGGGCGCCCGCATGCGGGAGATCGACTGGGCGGCCACGCCGCTCGGCCCCGTCGACGCCTGGCCGCAGAGCCTCAAGACCTGCGTCCGCATCATCCTGACCTCGCTCCAGCCGATGTTCGTCTGGTGGGGCGACGACCTCATCAATCTTTACAACGACGCCTACAAGTCGATCGTCGGCGGCAAGCACCCGGAGGCGCTCGGCCAGCCCGCCTCCGTCGTGTGGCGCGAGATCTGGGATCAGGTCGGCCCGCGCGCCGCCTCGGCGATGCGCCTCAACGAGGGCACCTACGACGAGGCCCTGCTGCTGATCATGGAGCGTTACGGCTACCCGGAGGAGACGTACTACACGTTCTCCTACAGCCCGGTGCCGAACGATCAGGGCGGGACCGGCGGCATCATCTGCGCCAACACCGACGACACCCAGCGGATCCTCGGCGAGCGCCAGCTCGCGCTGCTGCGCGAGCTCGCGGCCCGCACCGCCGACGCACGCACCTGGGCGGAGGTATGCGCTCGCGGAGCGGCGTCGCTGCAGACCAACCCCAAGGACCTGCCGTTCGCGCTGATCTACATCGCCGACGCCGACCGGCGCCGCGTGCAGCTCGCGGGGGCCGCCGGGCTCCCGCCTGGCCACGCCGGCGCGCCCGAGTTCGTGTCGACGCTCGAGGACTCCGTGTGGCCGTTCGCCGAGGCGCTACAGGGCCACGAGCGCGTGGTCGAGCTGCCACCTGTCCTCAAGGACATCCCGTCCGGCGCCTGGCCGCGGCCGCCGACGCACGCCGTCGCGCTGCCGATCTCCCCGTCGGGCGAGACCGGCCGCGCCGGGGTCCTGATCGTCGGGCTCAACCCGTTCCGTCAGCTCGACGACAACTACCGCGGCTTCTTGCAGCTGGCCGCCGGGCAGCTCGCGGCCAGCATCGCCAACGCGCTGGCGTACGAGGAGGAGCGGCGGCGGGCCGAGGCGCTCGCCGAGCTCGATCGCGCCAAGACCATCTTCTTCAGCAACGTCAGCCACGAGTTTCGCACCCCGCTGACGCTGATGCTCGGCCCGCTCGAGGACGCGCTGTCCTCGGCGCAGCGCCGGCTCGTGGGCGCCGATCTCGACACCGCGTACCGCAACGCCGTCCGCCTGCTCAAGCTCGTCAACGTGCTGCTCGACTTCTCGCGCATCGAGGCCGGCCGGATCCAGGCCTCGTACGAGCCGACCGACCTGGCGGCGCTGACCACCGACCTGGCGAGCGCGTTCCGCTCGGCCATCGAGCGCGCCGGGCTCGTCTTCACCGTCGATTGCCCGCCGCTGCCCGAGCCGATCCACGTCGACCACGACATGTGGGAGAAGATCGTGCTCAACCTGCTCTCGAACGCGCTCAAGTTCACGTTCGAGGGCACGATCGCGGTCGCGCTGCGCCTGCACGGCGACCAGCTCGAGCTGGCCGTGAGCGACACCGGCACCGGCATCCCCGAGCACGAGCTGCCGCACCTGTTCCGGCGCTTTCATCAGGTCCAGGGCGCGCGCTCGCGGACGCACGAGGGCTCGGGCATCGGGCTCGCGCTGGTCCACGAGCTCGTGCGCCTGCACGGCGGGACGCTCCACGTCACCAGCGAGGTCGGCGTCGGCACCACGTTCACGGTCGCGATCCCTCGCGGCCACGCGCACCTGCCCGCCGATCGGCTGGGCGCCCGCCGCACCCAGGTCTCGTCGGCGACCGGCGCGGCGCCCTACGTGCAGGAGGCGCTGCGCTGGCTGGCCGGCCCGCAGCAAGACGACGACCTCGGCGAGGACGCGCTCGGCCCGGCCTCCGATCCGGGGCTCGACGCCGGACCGCCGGCGCGCATCCTCCTCGCCGACGACAACGCCGACATGCGCGACTACGTCGGCCGCGTGCTGCAGCAGCGGTGGATCGTCGAAGCCGTGCCCGACGGCGCCGTCGCGCTCGCGACGGCCCTCGATCGCCCGCCCGACCTCGTCTTGACCGACGTCATGATGCCGAACCTCGACGGCTTCGGCCTGCTCCACGCGCTGCGCGAGGACCCGCGCACGCGGCGGATCCCGGTGCTGATGCTGTCGGCGCGCGCCGGCGAGGAGTCGCGCATCGAGGGCCTCGAGGCCGGCGCCGACGACTACCTCGTCAAGCCGTTCTCCGCCCGCGAGTTGGTCGCCCGCGTCGCCACCCACCTGCAGATCGCCCGCCTGCGCGCCGTCGCCGAGCACGAGCGCGCCAAGCTGTACGACCTGTTCATGCAGGCGCCCGTGCCGATCGCCGTGTTCGTCGGTCCGGAGCACCGCTACGAGGTCGCCAACCCGCCGATCTGCGAGATGCTCGGGCGCCCGGAGCTGGTCGGCAAGACCATGCGCGAGGCGTTCCCGGAGATCGGCGAGCACGCCGTGATCGCCTCGCTCGACGCCGTGCTGGCGACCGGAGAGCCGGTCCACGTGTTCGAGCTCAACATCCCGCTCCTGCGCCACGGCGCGATCCGGGACGCTTACTTCAACTACGTCGCCCAGCCGATCCGCGACCCCAGCGGCGCGGTCACCGGCGCCATGGTCGTCGCCTTCGAGGTCACCGAGCAGGTGCTCGCGCGCCACCGCGTCGAGCGGCTGTCCGAGGAGCTGGCCCTCTCCAACAAGGAGCTCGACCAGTACGCCTACGTCGCCTCGCACGACCTCAAGGCGCCGCTGCGGGGGATCGCCAGCCTGTCGCAGTGGATCGAGGAGGCGCTCGGCGACAAGCTCGACGAGGAGTCGCAGACGCACATGCACCTGCTGCGTCGGCGCGTGTTCCGCCTCGAGACACTGATCGACGGGATCCTCCACTATTCGCGCGCCGGCCGGGTCCGCGTCGACGCGACCACCGTCGACACCGGCCAGCTGCTCGCCGAGGTGGTCGAGCTGCTGTCCCCGCCGCCCTCCGCGCGGATCTCGATCGCCCCGGGCATGCCGACGCTGACCACCGAGCGCATCCCGCTCCAGCAGGTGTTCCAGAACCTGATCGGCAACGCCCTGAAGCACGCGCACCGCGACGACATCCAGATCGCCGTCACCGGCCGCGACGCCGGCCAGCTCTACGAATTCTCGATCCGCGACGACGGGCCGGGGATCGCGCCGGAGTTCCACGAGCGGATCTGGGGCCTGTTCCAGACCCTCGAGTCGCGCGACAAATTCGAGGGCGCCGGGATCGGGCTGTCGGTCGTCAAGAAGATCGTCGAGAGCCGCGGAGGCAGCGTCGCCCTCGAGTCGCGACCCGGCGCGGGCGCGACGTTCCTCGTGCGCTGGCCCAAGCGCTCCGGCTGAGGGCGAGCCGGCGCAGCTTGATTTCTTGGCCCGACGCACCGAAGCTGAAACACCCTCCATCCTCCCGGCGACCGGCACGACAACGAGCCCACGATGGACAACCGCGAGCTACACATCCTCCTGGTCGATGACGACGAGGTCGACGTCCTGACCATCAAGCGCGCCTTCCAGCGCAACCGGCTGACCAACCCGATCCACGTCGCCCACAACGGGCTCGAGGCGCTCGAGCGCCTGCGCGACGGCTCGCTGGGGCCGCGCCGGCTGGTGCTGCTCGACATCAACATGCCGAAGATGAACGGCATCGAGTTCCTGCGGGCCGTGCGCGCCGACCCGGCGCTGCAGGCCACCTCGGTCGTCGTGCTGACGACCTCGAACGAGGAGCGCGACCGCGTCGACGCGTTCAAGCTCAACGTCGCCGGCTACCTGCTCAAGCCGGTCAGCTTCGGCAACTTCATCGACCTGATGGCGACGCTCAACAAGTACTGGACCCTGGTCGAGATGCCGTGACCACGCCTCACCCCGACCTGGACTACGTTTCGAACCCGCGTCCCGGCGAGCCGGTGCGCGTGCTGGTGATCGACGACGACGAGGTCGACCGCGAGCTGGTGCGGCGGGCCTTCGCCAAGTCCGGCCTCGAGGTGACGCTGATCGAGGACGACGACCCGATCGCCGCGCTCGAGCGTCTGCGCCGGTCGCCGGTCGAGGTCGTGCTGCTCGACTATCAGTTCCCGCGCCACGACGGGCTGGTCGTGCTGCGCGGGCTGCGGGAGCTCGACGTGTTCGTGCCGGCGATCGTGCTCACCGGGCACGAGGACACCGCGCTGGCGGTCGAGCTGATGAAGAACGGCGCGGTCGACTACATCGCCAAGGGCGCGCTGACGCCTCAGCGGCTCGCGCAGAGCGTCCGCCACGCCCTGCGCCTGCGCGCCTCGGAGCTGGCGACCCGCGCCGCCCAGGAGGCCCTGCGCGCCAGCGAGGAGTTCAGCCGCCGGATCTTCGAGTCGAGCCACGACGGCATCATCGTGCTCGACCTCGAGGGCCACATCCTTTCGATCAGCCCCGGCGGCCTGCGCCTGCTCGGCGCCGCCGGGCCCGACCAGCTGCGCGGCCGCTCGTGGGTCGACCTGTGGAGCAGCGCGCACCGCCAGGAGGTCGCCGGGGCGCTCGCCGAGGCGCTCGCCGGCAAGGTCGGTCGGGTCGTCGGCCTCGGTCCCACCCTCGACGGCGCGCAGATGTGGTGGGACGTCATCGTCTCGCCGGTGCTCGCCGCCAGCGGCAAGCCCGAGCGGCTGGTCGCCACGGCGCGCGACGTCACCGAGCAGCGGCGGCAGGCGGAGTTCGAGCAGCAGCTGATCGGCATCGTCAGCCACGACCTGCGCAACCCGCTGTCGGCGATGCTGACCGGCGCCTCGCTGCTGTCCGAGCTGCTGCCGCCCGACTCGCCGCTCGCCGAGATCGTGCAGCGCATCGATCGCAGCGGTCAGCGCGCGACCCGGCTGATCCGCGACCTGCTCGACTTCACGCAGGTGCGCGCCAGCGGGCGGCTCCCGATCGATCCGCAGCCGGTCGAGATCCACGAGGTGTGCCGCCAGGTGGTCGACGAGGTGGCGCTCAACCATCCCGACCGCCTCATCGTCCATCAGCCCGAGGGCGACGGCGAAGGCAATTGGGATCCCGATCGGCTCGCCCAGGCCGTCGGCAACCTCGTCCACAACGCGCTCAGCTACGGGCTCTCCGGCACGCCCGTCACCGTGCGCAGCGTCTGCCACGGCGCGCGCGCGCAGGTGCTCGTGCACAACATGGGGCCGCCCATCCCGCCGGAGTCGATCCCCTGGCTGTTCCAGCCGTTCCGCCGCGGCGAGCAGCGCCTCGATCGCGAGCGCAGCATCGGCCTCGGCCTGTTCATCGTCCGCGAGATCGTCGACGCCCACGGCGGGCACGTCGCCGTGCGCTCGGCCGCGGGCGAAGGCACGACCTTCCACATCGAGCTGCCGCGCGCCTAGGCGTCCTCGACGGCCGCGCACGCCGCCGCCGGCGAATCAATCGTAGCGAGTGTCGACCGTCAGGGTCAGCCGCGTGACGGCGCCGCTGGCTGCGCCCCCGAGGTCCTCGACGGCGAGGAACCAGGTGCCGCCGGCGCTCTCGTCACCCGGCACGCCGACCTTGAACAGCTGCAGATCGATCACCGGCCCGTCCGCGGTGATGACGGCCGAGCTGGTCCCGGTCGGATTGACGAGGTGCACGGCGAGGCTGTTGGCCGCGTCCTGCACGATCTGCAAGTCGAGGTACGCGGCCGTCGGCACGGTCGCCACGCCGGAGGCGAGGATCGGCAGCAGCAGCGTGCCGGCGGCGACCAGCTGCGAATCACCGGCAGGGCCGGCGAAGCTGCGGCGCATCCAGCCCGGTCGGCACACCCCGTCGCCCTCGCCCTCGAGCCGGTCGAGGCACAGCAGGCCGTTGGCCGGCACGCAGTCGGCGTGCGCGCTGCAAGCTTCACCGTCGCCCGGGATCGCGGCCTGGGACACGCAGGTGCCCGGCGCGAGCACGACCCCGCCCTCGCCCTCGAGCACGTCGAAGCACGTGTGCGAATCGCCGCACGTCAGCGCGTCCTCGCAGGGCTGGCCCTCGATCGTCTGCTCGACCCCGCAGCGGGTGAACACGTCGGCCTCGATCGCGCCGGCGATCGTCAACGTGTGCCAGAAGAACAGGCGGCCGTGGCGGGCCCCGTCGTAGCGCGCCGAGAACAGCACGAGCACGCGGTCGGTGCCGACGTCGAGGACCGTGAGCAGCTCGACCTCGCCCTCGTCGGTGGCGCTCAGGGCCGCTTCCACGGAACCGCTGTCGACCCCGATCTCCGCGCTCGCCCGCAACAGTTGCTCCTGCTCGGTCGCGTCGAGCTCGGCGGCGCTGGTCACGATGCGCCGATCCATCAGCACGATCCCCGGCGCGAACAGCAGCCCGTCGTACGAGTCCGGCAACAGGCACACGTCGGTGAACAGGATCGTCTGCGCGCGACTGATGCACGCCGGCAGCACGGTCTCGACGAACTGCGGATACTCGAGGTCGCAGATCGGGTCGTCCGGCGCGCTCGCGCAGTGGGCGTCGTAATCGTCGGCGACCGGCTCGGCGTCGCTGCACATGAACAGCAGGTCGAGCAGGAAGTTGCCCGGGGCCAGCTCGGGGTCGCTCTGCAGCGCGGCGACGCAGGCCAGGATCGCCTGGTCGATCGCCTCGGGGCACTGCAGCGGCACATCGGGATCGCCGGTGGTGCCGGTGGTGCTCGTCGTGCTCGTCGTGTCCGTGTTCGTCGTGTCCGTGCTCGTCGTGTCCGTGCTCGTCGTGTCCGTGCTCGTCGTGCTCGTGATCTCCGGGCCGGTGGTCGGTTCACCGGTCGTGACCTCGCCTGTCGTGACCTCGCCCGTCGTGACCTCGCCCGTGCTCGTCGAGGTGCTCTCCGCCGGCTCGCCGCTGGTCTCGCTCGAAGTCCCCGTCTCGCCGGCGCTCGTCGTCGCCCCGGTGCCGCCAGGCTCCCCGGCGCAGGCCGTGGCGACGAGCAGAGTGAGCGGGACGAAGCGGGACAGCGCGGCGAAGTTCGACATGGCGACTTCTTACGCCATGCCGGCAGGCGCCGCACCCGGTGAACGCCCGCGCGCTGTCGACGATCGCTCACCGAGCTGTACAGCGCGCCGCTCCGTCCGATATATGAGCGGGGATGTCGAGGCTCTCGCTGTTCGCGTTCGTGCTCGCTTGCACGACGGCATGCCGTCCGTCCCCGAAGCCTGCCTCGCCGGCCGCGGCCGTGAGCGAGGGCGCCACGAGCCCGGCGTCGGGCGTTCCCCCGCGCGCGGCGAGCGGCGAGCCTGCCAGGCGCGAGGCGGTCGAGACCACCGTCTTTCATCTTCACAAGTTCCTGCAGCGCATCGGCGTCGAGCGCGACACTTACACGCGCGACGGCGCGGGCGAGATCGAGGCCAAGGCGTCGTTCGGGTTTCAGGACCGCGGCAGCCAGGTCACGCTCGCGGCCTCGTTCCGCCTCGGGCCCGACGGCATGCCGCGCGACTACCAGGCCTGGGGCCGCACCTCGCGGCACTCGTCCATCGACGAGCGCATCACCCAGGAGCCTGACGGCTCGTTCACGCACAGCCGCGTCGGCGAGGCGCCGGTGCACGCCGGGGCCCCTGCCGCGTCCGTCATGGCCTCGGGCTACGCCCCGCTGCTCGCCCAGGACCTGATGCTGCGCGCCTGGGTCGCGCGTGGCCGACCGGCGACCATGACCTTGTTGCCCGCGGCGACGTTGACGATCGAGACGCGCGGCAAACACGAGCACGAGGTCGAGGGCAAGCGCGTGACCCTCGAGCACGTGAGCGTGCGCGGGCTGGTGTGGGGCCGCGAGGACGCGTGGCTCGACGACGCCGGCAAGCTCGTCGCGGTGGTGACGCGCGACGCCGAGTTCGACCACTTCGAGGCCGCGCGCGAGGGCTTCGTCGCGCTCCTGCCGGAGCTGGTGGCGCGGGCCGGTGCCGACGGCGCCGCGTGGCTGTCGGAGGTCGGTCAGTCGGCGTTGCAGGGGCCGGCCGGGGTCGTGGCCCTCGTCGGCGCCGACCTCGTCGACGGGACCGGGCGCGCGCCGGTGCGGGACGCCGTCGTCGTCTACGACGGCGACAAGATCGTCGCCGCGGGGCCCCGCGCTTCGACGCCGATCCCCCCGGGCGCGACCACGATCGACGTCTCGGGCAGCACGATCATACCTGGCCTCTGGGACATGCACGCGCACGTCCAGCAGGTCGAGCAAGGCGCCGCGTATCTCGCGGCCGGCGTGACCACCGTCCGCGACCTCGGCAACATCCTCGAGTTCGTGACCGGCATCCGCGACGCCATCGACGCCGGCGCTGGCCTGGGGCCGCGGATCCTCGTCAGCGGCATCGTCGACGGCGACGGCCCTCGTGCTCTCGGCACGGTCCGGATCAAGACCCGCGAGGACATCGCCCCGGTGCTCGATCGCCTCAAGCGCGCCGGGTGCCTCGAGGTCAAGCTCTACTCGAGCATCGCGCCCTCGCTGGTGCGGGCCATCGCCGAAGCGGCGCATCGCCGCGGCATGCGAGTGGTCGGGCACGTGCCGGAGGGCATGCGCGTGCTCGAGGCGATCGCGGCCGGCTACGACGGCGTCAGCCACGTGACGTTCCTGTTCGAGCCGCTGTTCGCCCCGGGCGAGGCGGCGAAGCTGTCGCGCGAGGCCAGGGGTCGCCGGATCGCGGACGCCGACTTCACGAAGCCGCCGCTCGCGCAGGTGATCCGCACCTTCGCCAGCAAGAAGGTGATGCTCGACGACACCCTCGCGCTGTTCGAATTGCTGAACCACACCGCCGACGACAACGCGCGCCGCGAGCCCGGCCTCGCCAAGCTGCCGCGCGAGCTCCAGGGCCTGTTCGACGGCTCCTCGCCCGAGCAAGCCGCCCTCGACGGCGCGATCTTCGACCGCTTCCTGGCGTTGGTGGGCGAGCTGCACCGCGCCGGCGTCCCGATCGTCGCGGGCACGGACATCTCGGTGCCCGGCCACTCCTTGCACCGCGAGCTCGAGCTCTACGTCCAGGCCGGAATCTCGCCGATGGCCGCGATTCAGGCCGCCACGAGCGTGCCTGCGCGCTTGATGGGGCTCCAGGCCCAGGTCGGCACCGTCGAGCCGGGCAAGCGCGCCGATCTGGTGATCGTGAAAGGCGACCCGATCGCCGACATCCGCGCCGTCCGCAAGGTGACGCGGGTGGTCGCGCGCGGGCGCATGTACGATCCGTCCGCGCTGTGGCGAATCGCTGACTTCGTGCCGTGAAGAGCTCCCGCGCGCGACCGCGGAGCGCCCGGGCCATTTCGCGCCCGGCATCGGCCGAGGAGCTCACCACGGGCAGAAATGCGAGCTCGCAGGTCCTGTCCTGGATCCCCCGACGTCGCGGTCGCACACGACCTCGCCCGCCCGGGTCCTTGCTCGAGTTAGCCTGGGAAACAATGACGCTCTCGCGTGTGCCCCTGGTCCTGCTCGGCTGCTTCGCATCGCTCGCCGTCGTCGCCGGCTGCGGAGCCCAGCCCGCCGACCCCACCGCGAGCGACAGCGCAGCCACCGAAGAGCCCCCCAGCACCACCAGCACCACCGGCACCAGCACCCCCGCTCCCACCACCAGCACTGGCACCACCAGCGACAGCCCCGACGGCACCACCAGCAGCACCGCCGCCGATGACCCCACCACGACGACCACCACCAGCACCACCGACACCAGCGGCGGCCCCGTCGAATGTGGTGACGGCGTCGTCGGGGTCGGCGAGGAGTGCGACGACGGCAACCTCGTCGACGGAGACGGCTGCGAATCCGACTGCAAGATCGGCGACGTGCTCTGCGGCAACGGTGTGATCGACGCGGGCGAGGCTTGCGACGACGGCAACAGCGACCCCGACGACGGCTGCGGACCTGGCTGCGCCACCGAGTGCGGCTTTTTGTGCCTCGAAGGCGGCGCGCCCTGCATCCCTGGCTTTCACGCGGTCCAGTGCGCCTCTCCCGGCGCGCCCTTCGGCCAGGCGAGCCCGATCGCCAACGAATGCCAGCTCGCCACCCTCTCGGTCGCCGGTGACCACATTGCCCTGAGCCCGGGTACCACCATCGACGGCCAGCCCCGCCACCTCGACGCCATGTACACCGACCCGAGCAACGCCGTGTTCGGCTTCGCCGGCGACACCGAGGATATCGCAACGGGCAGCCGGCTCGTCGCCGTGAACACCGGCACCGGCGAGCTGACGCCCGTGGGGCAGAGCCTGGGCGCCTGGATCATGGGAGCGGCGATGAACGACGAGGGCGAGCTCTGGGTCACCGTCTTCGACACCTACGAGCGCAATCAGACCACCGAAGTCAGCATCGCCCGCATCGACCCCGACTCGGGCGAGTTCATCGCCGGCCCGACTCCGCTCACCGAGGGTGGCGAGCCCGTCACCGTGTGGTCGACCCATGTCAGCGACGTCGCCTTCCGCTTCGACGGCTCGATGTTCATCTCGGCCAACGAGCCCGGACCGCCGCCGCCCGAGCCGCTCAGCCGCTACCTCGAGGTCGACCGGGCCACCGCCACCGTGCTCTCCGCGGTCGAGGGCCCCGACGATCTCTACGCCGCCGGCATCGTCTTCGTCGGCGACGCGCAGCAGATCATCGCCATGGACATCCGCGGCGAGGACGACATCTTCATCCTCGATCTCTCGGCGCCGCCCACCTTGAACGAGACCCTGCTCTACGCCGACCCGATCCCCACCAACAGCGGGACCTCCGACCTCGCCGGCTGCTCCAAGCTCGTGCCGCAGTGAGCGAGCCCCGCCGCGCGGCGCCGTGCGACGCTGGGACGCGGCCTGCAGGCGAATCGAGCGGTCGCCGTTTCGCGCCCGGGGCTTCCCGCGTACATTGATTGCCGTGTCTGCCGAGATCGATCTCCCCGCCTATCTCGAGCGCATCGGCCACGTCGGTCCCACCGCGCCCACGCTCGCCACGCTGGCTGCCCTGGTGAAGGCCCACGCGGCCGCGATCCCGTTCGAGAACCTCGACCCGCTGATCGGCCGCACCCCGGCGCTCGATCTCGCCGGCCTCCAGCGCAAGCTCGTGCACGGCGGCCGCGGCGGCTACTGCTTCGAGCACAACCTGCTGCTCTCGCACGTCCTGCGCGCCCTCGGCTACGCGGTGCGCGGCCTCGCGGCCCGCGTCACCTGGAATCAACCCGAAGGCCACGTCGGCCCGCGCAGCCACATGCTGCTGCACGTTGTGCTCGACGGTCAGCCGCACCTCGTCGACGTCGGCTTCGGCGGCATGACCCTGACCGGCGTCTTGCGCCTCGTCGTCGACGAGGCCCAGCCGACCCCGCACGGGCCGTTCCGCCTGCGCGAGGACGGCGGCTATTTTCTCATGCAGGCGCAGGTGCGCGGCGAATGGCGCGGCCTCTACCGCTTCGATCTGGCGGAGCAGATCCAGCCCGACTACGAGGTCTCCAACTACTTCCTGTCCACCCACCCGGCCTCGCACTTTCGCACCGGCCTGATGGCCGCGCGCACCCTGCCCGACCGCCAGCTCGCCCTCGCCGACCGCCGATTCGCGATCCACCACCTCGGCGGCGACACCGAGCGCCACGTGCTCGACAGCACCGACGCGCTGCGCCGCGTCCTCGCCCACGAGTTCGAGATCGCCGTGCCCGCCGACCCCGAGCTGACCGCGGCCCTCGACTGCCTGCAGCGGTGAATGACTCTCGGGACATGTCTAAACAGGCATGTCCCGAGAGACACCTCCTTGACCCGGCGCCGCGCTTGGCCCGCGGAGCCGCGGAGCTCAGGTCCCGGCCAGGGTGCGGATGTGCTGCACGAGCGCGGGGTACGCGGCGGCCGCGGCCTGCAGCGTCTCCTGGGCGGTGCCGAAGCTGCGGCCCGGATCGAGCGTGCGCACCCACGCCTGCATCGGCGCCGAGGCCTCGAAGGGATCGCGCAATTCGCCGTTGTCACCGACGCCGATCGGCTCGACCCCGCAGGCGATGAGCCAGGCGAAATCGATCAGGTCGCGGCCGAGCACCGCCACCTCGCCGTCGCGGCCGAGCTTGACGACAGGGGCATGGTCGCCATCGAGTTCGCCCACCAGGTGCAGCGCATACTGACCGCCGGCGCCGTCCTGCACGAAGGTGAAGAACTCCTCGTCGGCGGCAGGATTGCGCATCCAGTGCGACGGCCGGTACTCCTGATTGTACTGCTCGTAGAACTCGAGGTCGCTCACGGTGCAGCGCCCGTTCATGACCCAGTCAGAGAGCTGTTCGACGAGAGAGGGAAACGCCTTCATGCCTACCCGATAGCACGGCGCCGCGCCGTCGTGGCGAAAATCACCCGCGGCGCGGCGACCCACGGCAACCTCGGCGAAACTCGCCGACGAACGATCGCGGCGCCGCGGTTTCGCCAGGGCGCGAATGTCCGGAGTCGCAGGCTCACAAACCGATCGCGGCCGGAGCGGGCATCCTGTCCTTCATACGTCGCGCCGGACATCCCGGCGCCTGAGGAATAACCATGCCTAAAGACTCGAACCCGACCACGAATTGCAATGTCCACACCTTCAACCCGTACGACGGCGAGCAGCTCCGCGACCCGCACGCGATGTTCGCCGAGATGCGCCGCGATCGGCCGGTGTTCTGGAGCCCCGAGCTCGGGATGTGGGTCGTCAGCCGTCACGGCGACATCTGCAGCGTCCTCCGCGACCCGGCCCGCTTCTCCTCGCAGGACGCCTTCGCTATCGGCGCCGACCTGACCCCCGAGGCCACGGCGCTGCTGGCCACCGGTCACCCGCACACGCGCACGCCGATCGACAGCGACGGGCCTGAGCACGCCCGCCTGCGGCGGATCGTCGGCAGCGCGCTGAACGGCAAGATGGTCGAGCGGTGGGGTCCGCGGATCCGCGAGCTCGCGCGCGAGCTGCTCGACGGCTTCGCAGACGCCGGTCGGGTCGACATCGCCGCCGAATTCGCGGAGCCGTTCCCGTTGCGGGTGATCCTCGACATGCTCGGCGTGCCGCTGGCCGACCTGCCGCAGATCAAGCGGTGGAGCGACGACTGGTTCGAGCTGATCTTCGCCCGCGTGCCGCCCGCGCAGCACGTCGCGCGCGTCGAGAGCTACCTCGAGTTCCAGCGCTATTGCGAGCGCATGATCGCCGCGCGCGAGGCGAACCCGGGCGAGGATGCCATGAGCGAGATGCTGCGGGCGGGGCGCGAGGAATCCGTGCCGCCGTCGCGCGCCGAGCTGATCTCGCTGATCGCCGGGGCCTTCATCGCCGCCGGCCACGAGACGAGCAGCCGCATGCTCAGCAACACCATGCGCGTGCTGCTGACCACGCCCGGCGCGTGGGCGGCGATCGTCGCCGACCCGACCCGGATCGCCCGCGATCTCGAGGAGGCGCTGCGTTTCGAGAGCACGGCGCTCGGCATGGTCCGCGTCGCCACCGCGGAGGTCGTGGTCGGCGGTCAGACCATCCCCGCCGGCGCCCGCCTGTACCTGCTGTACGCCTCCGGCAGCCGCGACGAAGCCCAGTTCCGCTGCCCGGCGAGCTTCGACCCGGCGCGGGCCAACGTCATGGACCACCTCGGCTTCGGCCGCGGCGCGCACTACTGCGTCGGCGCCCTGCTGGCGCGCGCGGAGGCCCGGATCGCGCTCGAGCTGTTCGCCGAGCGCCTGCCCGGGCTGCGCCTCGCGGCCGAGCCGGACCCGGTCCATCGCTCGCACACGACGATCCGCGGCCCGGTGTCGATGTGGGTCGAGTGGGACGTCGCCTGATTGTCTCCAAGGACATGTTCGAATGAACATGTCCTGAGAGACTCCTCGGCACCGCGGCGCCCTCAGCCGCGGTGCAGGCGGAACCCCTGCTGCCCTGCCTGCTCGAGCCCAGCTCTCAGCGTCATCGAAGGGATCTCGTAGTCCCCGCCGTTCTGCTGGCGGTACGCGATCGGCGGTTCGACGAACAGCCCGCGCATGCGGCGGTCGAGCTCGGCCCCCACCGCCGCGAAGCGGGCCGCGTCCATCCGCCCCGCGCGGTAGACCACGAACGGGTCCATCACCGCGAACCCGGGGTAGAACAGGATCCCGTGCTGGATCGGGAACAGCAGGTCGTCGATCGGCCCGTTGATCCCGCGCTCTTGATAATGCTCCTCCCAGCCGCCGGTCGTGACCACCAGCATCGCTCGCTTGCCCGCGAACACCCCCTCGCCGTAGCGGTCGCCCCAGCGCCGGTCCGAGTGCTCGCCGCGGCCGTAGGCGAACCCGTGCGCGTACACCCGGTCGACCCAGCCCTTGAGGATCGCCGGCATCGAGAACCACCACAGCGGGAATTGCAGGATCACCGCATCGGCCCACAGCAGGCGCCGCTGCTCCTCCGCCACCTCGGCCGGCTGCGTGCCCTCGGCGAACGCGCGGTGCGACGCCGCGACGACGTCGAGCTGCTCGCCGGGCTCGCCCGGGAAATCGGCGCCGTCGAGGCTCGCCTTCCAGCCCTGCGCGTGGAGGTCGGACACGATCACCGCGTGCCCCTCCGCGGTCAGCGTCGCGACCATGCGATCGCGCAGCGAGGCGTTCAGCGAGCGCGGCCCGGGGTGGGCGTAGACGACGAGGATCTTCACGGCAGGGTCCTTTCGCCAGGCGGTTCCGCCGGGCCCGCGAACGCTACGCCGGGCCCCCGCCGCGTTGAAATCGTAGTTCTTGTGTGCTGGTATCACCGCCGTGGATAGCAGCCGCCTCGACCTCAACCTGCTCGTCGCGCTCGACGCCCTGCTCGCCGAACGCAACGTGACGAAGGCCGCCCGGCGCCTGGGCCTCAGCCAGCCCGCCTTGTCGGCCCAGCTCCAGCGGCTGCGCGACCTGCTCGGCGACCCGCTGTTGCTGCCAGCGCAGCGCGGCATGACCCCGACCGCGCGCGCGCTCGAGCTGCAGGCGCCGCTTCACGACGCGCTCGACGGCGTGCGCGCCGTGCTCACCGCCGGCGCCGGCTTCGACCCCGCCACCGCCGCCCTGACGGTCGCCATCGCCGCCTCCGACTATGTGCAATACGCCCTGCTCATGCCGCTCGCCCTCCAGCTCCGCCGCGAGGCCCCCGGCGTGCGGCTGGCCTGGCGGGCCCTCGACGCCGCCCAGCTCGCCGCCCAGGCCGAGCGCGGCGACGTCGACCTCGCCTTCCTCACCCCCGAGACCGCGCCCGAGCAGCTGCGCAGCCGCAAGGTCCTCGACGAGCGCTACGTCGTCATCGTCCGCCGCGACCACCCGCACGTGTCCGGCCCTATCGATCTCGACGGGCTGTGCGCGCTCGACCACGTCGTCGTCAGCCCGCGCGGCGGCGGCTTCGCGGGCCCCACCGACGCTGCCCTCGCCAGCCACGGCCGCGAGCGCCGCGTGGTCCTCTCGGTGCCCTCGTTCCTCATGGTCCCCGAGCTGGTGGCCCGCTCCGACCTCGCCGCCCTGGTCCCCGAACGCATCGCCCGCGACCGCGCCGACCGCCTGCAATTGCTCGAGCCCCCGATCGCCGTCCCCGGCTTCGCAATCGCCATGGTCTGGCACCGCCGCGCCGCCAAGCACCCGGCCCTCACCTGGCTGCGCGAGCGCGTGCGCGCGTTCGCCAGAGGCGCCTGATCATCGAGACATGCCCGAGAGGCCATGTCTGAAAGTTTATCTCGTGATTCAATCCATCATCGACAGTGGGACGCCGACCGGCAGCGAGTAGTGGACGTGGACGATGTGCCAGTCGGCTCCGTCCTTCTCCAGCACCGCGGTGAGGCGCACGCGGGCGAACCGATCCCTCGTATATGCCCGCTGTTTGGAGATCCGCGGCGTTCCGCGTATTGGGGGCTTTTCCGAGGGATCGCGTCCCGATTTTGTCGCGAATTTGGCTGTTTTCGAGACGGCGCCTCGAATTCGGGCTCGCAGGTGGGTCTAGCGCCGCCGAGCTCGAAAGGCTGCGCGGCCTTAACGCCGCGCTCGAGCGCCTCCGGGCGGAAGATGAAGCCGAGCCCGCCGAGCTGTCCGCCCGGAAGGACTGGAGTTTCGGCCGCAAGCTCCTGTTCGGCGTGTCGTGTGTCGCTGCGGGCGCGGGTGCTGCGGCCATCGTCATGCAGTCTCGGGGCCGCTCGTAACGCGCGACTCTGCGACCCACCTCATGCGGCAGGCCCAAAGCTGCAGCAGGTCGCAGCCAGGTCTACCAGCATCTGGAAGCTGTCGAGATCCGTCAGCTTCGCGCAGATCGCTTCGGATGCGCACGTCCCGGTCGTGCTGCCGTCTTCGATGCAAGTACAGGTCTCCGTGTCGCACTGCATCGCCTGCGGCGGCTCGCCGATGCACTCGAAATCGATCGAGCAGGCGCTGCCGTCGACGTTCCCGCTCGCTTCGTGGTCGCAGGCGTTCTCGCCAGTGCAGATCTTGACCTCCTGCGCGACGGCTTCGGAACAGGGCCCCGGATCGTCCTCGTTGAAGAAGACCGAGATGTCGTCGCAGCTCATGCTGGCGAAGCACATGTGGCGGGCATCGGTGGCCGCCACACACGCCGGCGTCTCGTCCTCGTCTCCGCAGAACTCCGCGATGCATTCCGTGACGATGACCATGGGAAAGCAAGCAGTGGCGGCAGCGCAGAAGGACGCGCAGGCATCCTGGTCGCCGGTATCGCCGGAGCTCACTGCCGTATCGGTCGTGGGCTCGACCGCACCGGTGGTGCTCTCCAAGCTCGTACTCCCGGGCTCCGTGGTGCTCGTGGTGACGCCGGAGGTGCCCTCGGTGCCGCCGCTCGATCCGCTGCCTGCATCGCCGCAGGCGCCGGCCGCGATGGCGGCCCAAAGGAGGTATCCGGCCCCCGTGCCCTGGGGTCGACATTTCCTATTCAGTGCTCTGTTTTTGGCTCGTTGCATCGATGGCGCGTGAACCCGACCGCGTCTCGCCCTATTCCTCTCGACAGGCGTCGCGGCTCCTGGGGCACTCGAGCGAAAGTCATGAAGGCTCGACCGTACACGGCGACCCATCGACGGAGAAGAGGGTGCTGGCTTGCGCCTCCAACCACGTCCACAAATTCTTGCCCCCGAGCATGACGTCGGAGTTGCGGAGCTCCGCCTCCTCGATCTCACCGTCCGCATTCGCATCGCTCGCCGCGAAGGGATCGAAGACGAGTTCTTCATCGCCGAACAACCTATCGCCGCGCACGCTGATCGTGACTTGCGGCTCCTCGTCCGCGAAGCTGGTCTGGGAGATACAGTCCCTGTATGCGTTTCCGGCGGTCAGGCCCCAGGAGAAGTCTTTGGTCTCTCCGCCGCGCTGCGCCGTACCCTCCACGTAGACCGAGTACGAGCCGGCACGCATCCGTTCGACGTCCGACTCGTCGACATTGCCGGCTACCGGGTCGGCAGCCGGAGCGATGGTGAACCCAATGCCGCGGATCAGCGCGTGAGGGCGCTCGCTCGTCCGCTGGGCGCTGCCGAGGACGAAACCCTCACCTGCCTCCATCAGGTCGACGATTTGGTACTGCGGCGAAGTGTCGTCGAGTGGCGATCCCTCCAGCATCACGTCGCCGATCGAGACCTGCAGCTCGGAGAAGGTGATGACCCAACCATCCTTGACCGTGCTCGGATGGGTTCCGTCTTCGACGAATGACGCGTCCGCGAGCGACACGGTAATGTCGCGCTCCACCGGGTCTTCGCCGGCGGCACAAGCGCTCGAGAGCAAGAGGGAGAGAGAGACGTGGAGACGGAGTATCGCGGGGTTCCAGGAGCCGAACACCAGGCCAGCAACCATAGCGGTGGATGCCTTATTCCACACGTTCGCAGCGGATCCCCTGCAGCAGTTCGTCCACAGTGGAGCCTGCTTCGGCGGCGAGCTCCTGCGGCCCGGCCCCCCAGGCGGCCAGCAGATATGCGTCGTCGGCCACCGCCGGCTCGCTGGCGTGCCGGATCGTCGTCACCGCGACCGGCGACTCGTGGGCGAGCGGGTGACGGCGCAAGAAGCCGCGCATCGATCGGCCCGGCCGACCTCGACGAACACGCGCGACGGGTCGGCGAGCAACGTGCCGAGCGCGGCCGTCAGGGTGACGGTGCCGCACAGGTGATCGGCCCAGTAAGACGGATCGGTCGCCTCGGCGTCGGTCAGCCAGGTGCCGGTCACGCACGACAGCACCGGCAGGCCCGGCGGTCGCCGCTGGACCGCCGCGACTCTGGCCAGATAGGCCTCGCGGATCGGCGCCATCATCGGCGAGTGATACGCCTGGGTCACCGCCAGCCGCGTCGCCTCGAACCGCGCGCCAGCAGCCGCGCCTCGACGTCAGCGACGGCCTCGACCGGCCCCGAGAGCACCGTGCAACCCGGCGCCTCGGTCGCTACCGATACGGTCGCCGGCAGCAGCGGCTCGCTCTCGGCCCGGCCGCGCAGGCGATGCCGTCGAGGATGATGTGATGGAACAGGATGAAGATCGTCGGCGCCGCGCCCTCCGCCGAGAACGCCAGCACGCGCCACAGCGGCCCGCGCTCGAGGTCGAAGCCGTCGCGCGGGCGCAGCTCCGCGGCCGCCCGGGCCTGCGCCTCGCGCCGCGACGGCTCGACTTGGGTATGATCATAGGACGTCAGATCGACCGCCGGCTCGGCGGCGATCCGGCGCCGCGGACCGGGCGCGTCCATGACGAAGGTGGTGCGCAAGATCGGTTGGCGCCGCGCCACCTCCTCGAGGGCCGCCCGCCAAGCGGCCATCGTCGACCTCGGAGCGCCGCGTCACGACTGCATCATCGTCCACGCGTCGCTGCTGCCGCGCTGGCGCGGGGCAGCGCCGATCCAGTGCGCGGCGCTGGCAGGAGCGCCGCTCCCAAGCGGGCCTGCTCGAGCGCGCCCCGACGCCCTGCCTCTCATGCTGCGAGAGCACCGAACAAACATGACCCATCGAACATGTCCTAAGGTTTACGCACACGAATGCACCGTCTGCGCTCGCGGGGCCGGCGAGCGCCATCGACCGGCCCGGTATCGCGCCTCTTGCTCGCCCGCTTGCCAGCGCTCCCGTCCGCGTGAAACTGTGGCGCCGACAAGGAAGCAGCGCATGCGCAATTCTCGGCCGGCCTCTCACAGTTCATGGCTCGTCACCCTGGCCCTCGCGGTCGGCCCGCAGCTCGGATGCGGCGACGACGGACGCCCGCAGGGTCAGACCTCGGCCGGCGGCGCCACGACCACCAGCCCCACGACCACCACCACCGGCGGCAGCACGACCTCGGGGCCGACCACCGCGCCCACCACCTCGACCGGCGCCAGCGCCAGCGAGGGCACCGGCGTCACCGCCACCGGCGGCGTCCAGTTCGACGTCGGCAACGGTGACGACACCGACAGCGGCACCACCGGCGCCCCCAACCTTTGCAAGGTCGCGGTCGACGGCGACGCCGGCAATTGCCGCACCAAGGCCCCGCCCGACGCCTTCAGCCCCGAGGTCCAGTGGAGCTGGCCCGGCGTCGGCGAGGACGTGTTCAGCGGCGTCTCCCCGCTGGTCGCCAACCTCACCGACGACAACGGCGACGGGCAGATCGACCTGTGCGACATCCCCGACATCGTCGTCGTCGCCGGCCCGGGCGACGGCGTCGAGCCCGACACCGGCCACATTTACGTCCTCGACGGCGCCACCGGGGCCCTTCACTACACCATCCCCGACCCCGTCTATGGCTATTCCAGCCCCGCCCTCGGCGACATCGACGGCGACGGCGTCCCCGAGCTCCTCGTCTTCGCCCACGGCGACGTCGTCCGCGCATACGAGCACGACGGCACCCCCAAGTGGACCTCCGCCCCCGTCAGCGCCGCCGCCACCCGCGGCGCCGTCGCCATCGCCGACCTCGACGCCGACGGCAGCCCCGAGATCCTCTACTCCGACTCCGTCCTGAGCGCCGGCGGCGAGGTGCTCTGGAGCGTGCTCGACGGCGCGTGGAGCTACGCCACCCCGACCGCCGCCGACCTCGACGACGACGGCCTGCTCGAGGTCGTCTATGGTCATAGCGCCTACCGCCACGACGGCACCCCCTATTATACCAACGACGCCGTGCCCGTCGCCTCCCTCCCGCACGTCGCCGACCTCGACGAAGACGGCCTGCCCGAGATCCTCCTGTCCACCGGCAATGGCCTCACCGTGCTCGAGCACGACGGCTCCACCAAGCCCGGCCACCTCGACATGCGGCTCACCGGCGCCAACCCCGATCACGTCTTCATCTGGCTGCGCCCCGCCGCCATCCACGACTTCGACGGCGACGACCTGCCCGAGTTCTCGCACAGCTCCGCCGCCCAGTACGCCATCTACGACACCAACCCGGCCGCCATCCAGTGGCAGGCCGCCGTCCTCGACCAGAGCGGCGCCGCCGGCGGCACCGCCTTCGACTTCATCGCCGCCGGCGCCGCCCAGGCCATGTACGCCGACGAATACAGCCTGTTCGTGTTCGACGGCGCCGGCGCCCCCCTGCTCGAGGTCCCCCACACCAGCCTCACGTACATCGAATTCCCGGTGGTCGCGGACGTCGACAACGACGGCTCCGCCGAGATCGTCGTCGTCTCCAACCAAAGCATCCAGGGCCCGCCCTCGCCCACCGTCCAGGTCATCCGCGACGTCGAGGACCGGTGGATCCAGGCGCGACGGATCTGGAATCAACACACGTATCACGTCACGAACGTCCGCGAAGACGGCACCATCCCCGCCGTCGAACCGAAGAGCTGGCAATTGCTCAACACGTTCCGCACCCAGGCGCAGATCGAAGGCGGGGCGGTCTGCGATCCGCCGGGGTGAAGCGCCGCCCGCCGCGACGGCTACGTCGAGGCGCGATCCTGAGCGCACACCCGAGCGGGAGGCGGACACGTACGCGCCCGGCGACGTCGCTCACCGGGAAGCGAACGCGCTCGAGTGCTTCACGCGCGCAGGCATGCCACGGGTAGGGCGGATCGTCGGGAGCTGAGCGCCGAACCGCTGGCGCATGCAAGCGCACCAAGCGGAGATCGAACGCGACGAGACCGCGATGCGCTTGCGAGTGCCGTCAAACGAGGCGGCATCCAGCCCCGGGTCCACTAGGCGGCCGCCTCCATGTTCGTCGCCAGGAGGCGTAGGAACTGCTCGAAGCTCGATGCGTAGAGCTCCGGCTTGTAGGAGTGGGCGCCCATCGTGACGCTGAAGACGGGGCAGTCGCCCTCGGCGTCGAGCTTCGAGATGTCGAGGAAGTACGGGTCGCCGCGGACCGCGCTCCGCGCGATGACAACCCAGTTCTTCTGCCAACCTTCCTCCCCGATGACCTGCTCCGCGATGAGCCTATCGGCGGGGATGAAGCGGACACGCTCGACCGAGGTCACGGTCTCGACGTCGACGGGATCAGCCGCCTGCAAGAACGCCCGGTAGCGCGCCGGGATCCTGAGCGCATTGCGAAGCTCGTCGACCACCGCTGGTTGCGCCTTCCCGAATCTCGTCGGGATGTTTCGTCGGGTAAAGATGTCCTTCAGCTTCGCAACCGCCTCAGCGAGATCGCTATCCATCGTGTCGCCCTTCCTTTTCGCAGCATCAATGCCTATGCCATAGCGCTCGAGATGTTCCAAGCCGCAATTTCTCGTCGAGCCCAGTGCCAGGGACGCCAATGGTCCTCGGATGAGGGTTTTGTCGCCGTCCAAGGCGCTTGCTATCGAACAGCCCGCGTAGCCAAGACGCGACGGCCGAGCGCAATTACTCACTTCGGCGCGTCGGACGACATCGGGATCGGAGCGCGATGATGGAGCTCGAGATCGCCGGGCTTCCGCTGGTCACGCTCTGGATCCACGTCACGCCGGGTGCGGTGCCGGTTGTGTCCGCGCTGCTCGAGCTGCAGCACTTGCGCGTCGGGACGTGCGAACTGACCGACATCGAACCGCTCGCGCCGCTCGCCGAGCTCAAGAGCCTCGCAATCACCGACGACGCGATCGTCGACCTCGGCCCGCTTGCTGGTAAGACCGAGCTCGCGGAGCTCGACGCCGCCTACAACGCGATCGCCTCGCTTGCGCCGCTCGCCGGCCTGCCGCTGCAGCGACTGCAGCTGAACGACAACGAGATCTTCGACCTCGGCCCGCTGGCGACCTTGCAGGGGCTCGAGCACCTGGACGTGTCCGCCAACCCCCTCGCGCTCGGGCTCGACAGCCTGGCCGATCACCCGAGCCTGCGCACGATCTCCCTCTCCGACACCGGGCTCCAGACGCTCCCCGTCGTCGCGCCGAACACCCTCGAGATGCTCAGAGCCGCGCGCAACCACATCTCGGACCTCGGCCCTTTGAAGAGCCTTCAGGCGCCAAATACCCTGGATGTGCAAGGCAACGCGATCACGACCCTGGCGCCAATCGTTGGCGCGCCGTGGCTCGGCTACGACGACATCATCTTCGTCGCCGACGATCCCCTCGATGCCGAGACGATCGAGGTGATCATCCCGGCTCTGTGCGCCGCGGGCGTGTCCGTCCAGTAGGGAATCGCGTGGAGCGATCTATGCAATTGTAACTGCGTGTGAGCCCGCGGTGAGCCCGACGCACCGGTACAGCCCGCCGCCGCTGATGAGACGTGGTGGACGAGCCAACCGTCCGGGTCGGTCTGGCCGGCGCCGGGGGTGTGATCGCGTGCATCGGGGACGGCGAGACGACCGTGGGGGCAAAGCCCCACTCCGCGCGAAGGGGACACGTCACGAACGCTTCAGCGCTTCTTGCGTCGCCCTCGATTCGACGGGGCGGACGCCACGGGGCCGGCATCGAGTCGCAGGAGCGGCCTGACCTCGCGAGCGCTCTCGATGAGCGCCCGCACCACCGGCATGTCCGCGTCCTTCGCCCGCCAGGTGACGACGTCGGACAGCTTGATGTCGAGATCGACGACCGGACGCCACACCACCGGGGTCATCGGAGACACCAGCTCTACTGTCTTTCGGGCCAGGAACGTCACCGCGTCGCCGATCGCCACCAGCGCCAGGAGCGACTCCAGCTCGGGGACTTCGGCCATCACGGCGAGCGTGACGTCTCGCGCGCGGGCGGCGGCAAGGATGTCCGCATGGAGGCGCGGGTAGAGCTGACGCGGCTCGAGGACCACGCGCTCGCCCACCAGGTCCCGCAGCCAGATCTTCGGGCGACGTGCGAGCCGATGGTCGTGCGCGAGCGCCATGCCGAGCTGGTCGCGCGCCATCTCCATGCAGGCCAGGCCGTCGTCGGAAGGAGCTTACGACCCATAGGCGAAGGCGATCGTCCCCTCGCGGAGCGCGGCCCACTGCTCGGTGCTGCTCATCGCCAGGAGCTGGAGGCCGATGCGCGGCGCACGTCGTCGAAACGCCGCCACGAGCGAGGCCAGCGCGCCGGTGAAGGTGGCCCCCGGCTCGAAACCAATGACGGCAGTGCCGAGCCTGCCCCCGGCGACCCCTTTGGCCTCCTCGACCGCCGCGTCCACGCTCACCAGGACGCCCCTCGCCCGCTCCGCGAAGACCTTACCAGCGGCGGTGAGCTTGATGCCGCGGCCGTCAGGCTCGAAGAGCTCGACCCCCATCTCCTGCTCGAGGTCCTTCATCTGCCGGCTGAGCGGAGACTGGGACACGTGGAGCCGCTCGGCGGCCCGACGAAAGCTCTGCTCCTCGGCGATCGTCACGAAGTAGCGCAGGTGTCGGAGTTCCATGCATTCACGACCGTTGCTGCGAAGGTATCATAGAATGGCGATCAATGTCTTGGACGGCTCGGTTCCGGGGCGGTACACCGCGTCCATGAGTTCGACGATTCGCAGGCGCACCGCCGCACGGGTGCTGGTCTCCGGCGCCAGCATCTCCGGTCTCACCCTCGCCTATTGGCTCTCCCGCTACGGCTTCGATGTCACGGTGGTCGAACGCGCGCCGTATCTGCGCCCGGGCGGTCACGCGCTCGACGTGCGCGGCCCGGCCCTCGCGGTCGCAGCGCGGATGGGCATCCTCTCCACGCTCCGCGATCGGAGCACCAAGCTGACGGGCATCTCCGTGGTCGACTCGCCGGCCAGGAGCTCTTCCGCAGCACGGAGAGCACCTTGACGGGCGGCCGGCTGGACAGCCCGGATGTCGAGATCCTGCGAGACGACCTCTGCGACGTGCTTCACGAGGCCGTGGGCGGCCGGGTCGAGTACATCTTCGGCGATTCCATCGCGTCGCTGGCCCAGGACGAGTCGAGCGTCGAAGTCACGTTCGTCACCGCTGCGCCGCGCCGCTTCGAGCTGGTGATCGGCGCCGACGGGCTAGGTTCGGGGGCGCGGCGACTCGCCTTCGGCCCCGATGAGCAGTTCTTGCGGACCTTCGGCGATCTGCACATCGCGACCTTCGGCATGCCGAACTTCCTCGGCCTCGACCGATGGCAAGTCATGTACCAGCAGCCTGACTCCGTCGGCGCGCTGGTCATGGGCCTGCGCAAGGATGTCGAAGCGAGGACCTATCTCGGCTTCAGCGCGCCAGAGGGGATCGATCACGACGTCCGCGACGTCGAGGCGCAGAAGCGGCTGCTGGCCGATCGCGTCGCCGGCGCGGGCTGGGTGATCCCGCAGATCGCGGAGCACATGCTGCGCGCGACCGATTTCCATTTCTACTCGCTGAGCCAGGTCCGCATGAGCCGTTGGTCGCGCGGAAGGATCGCGCTGGTCGGCGACGCCGGCTACGCCGTCTCCCTGGGCACGGGACAGGCCACCTCGGTCGCGATGGTCGGCGCTTACGTGCTGGCCGGGGAGCTCGCCACACACAAGGATGATCTACTGGGTGGGCTCGACGCATACGAGGATAAATTGCGCGCCTATGTGATTCGCAATCAGGACATCGCGCTGGAACAGAACACGAAGCCAAACGAACCGACGAGCGAGGGTGAGACTGCTGCCCCAGGCGGCATTCCGGACTTCGGTGCGCTGACCCTGCCGTTCGCGCTCGAGAACTATTCGGATATGGCGAGATGAGCCCCGCCCGCGAGGCCGCGCGCGCTTCACCTCCACCTGGGACGGATGTCGAGAACCACGCATCGATCTCTTGGAAGTCGAATCGGCAGGGACCCCTGGGCCGCGTCACCGGCTCGAGGCCGAGTGCGACACGAACGAGGGCCGACGCGCTGGCGCGCGCTCGGGTACAGGTGAGCTACCGAGCTGAGCGTCGCACGGGTCGTCTTGAGGCGCACGCGAGCAGCGTCTCGACCAGGAAGTCGCGCGCGGGGCGGAGGACGAGCGCGTGCACGAGCGCGCTCCGGGTGTACGCGACTGCGCGCCGCACGAGCGGTCGGCCGTGCACACGCGGTGGGGGCCGGCGCACCAGTCCCCGCGGTCGAGGCGGTGGTCTATGCTGGCGCGTACCGACGCGCCGCCCGACAGCGCTCGCGTCCGCCGGAGCCCGACGATGCCAGCAAACCACCGCCTCTCCATGCCCCTCCGGGTCGCGCTCGTCGCAACCCTCGCTGCCGCCTGCTCCCCGAAGTCGGACGACCCGATCGACACCGACACGGGGACGGCGACCGACCCGGGCGCGACGACCGAACCGGGTGGAACCGCGTCGACCGAACCGGGTGCAACCATGACGACCGGCACCGGCGGCACCGAAACGGACACCGGTGAGAGCTCGAGCGAGCCGACGACGACCGACCCGACGACCGGCGGCGCGACGACTGGCGAGGACAGCGTGTGCCCGACGTACTGCGCCCAGCGAGAGGCGTGCGGCCTCCCGAACGGGGAGGACTGCGTCGGGGAGTGCGAGTCGGAGCTGGACGCGATGGCATTCGTCGGCGCCGGGTGCCGCGACGCGTACGAGGGCTACTACGCGTGCTTCACCGAGGTGACCTGCACCGAGCAGGACATGGGCGCGTGCGACGACGCGTACTGGGCGACGCGCGCCGAGGTCTGTGCGCGGCCGGCCTGCCTCGACCTGTGTGGATTCCTGGTCGATTGCGGCTCCGTGTCGGAAGACAACAAGGTCGGCTGCGCGGTCGAGTGCACCCTCGGCACCACCAGCGCCTTTGTCGACAGCGAGGCCTGCGCGCTGGCGATGGAAGACATTCTCATCTGCGAGGTCGAGACCCTGACCTGTGAACAGATCAACGAGGCCGCCAGCTGCGAGGCGGAGAAGACGGCGCAAAAAGAGATCTGCGGGGTTTGATCGGGTGACTTGCGGAGCGACACGATGGCAGCGCGACTGTCGGCTCTGCTGATGACTCCGCCGCAGCCTGGCCGCGCCTAACAGCTGCGGGTGAGCCAGCAGAGGGGCACCGCGGCGCCCTTCCGCTGGGGCACGCTTCGTTCGGGCGCCGTGAAGGGCCGGCCGACGTCGGGAGGTGGGCTCTTGGGCGGCGAAGCGGGCGGCACCTCCGTGCGGGGCGGCGGCTCCGGCAGCACGGGAACGGCAGGCCAGGTCGGGCTCGACTGTGGCGGGAGCAGCGGCGCATCGAGATCGGGGACCGCCTCGAAGTCTGCGAGCGCCTGCGCCGACCTGGACACTTCATAAGGACGGAAGCGGGATTCGCCGGTGCGGCCGCGATTGAGGCGAGCGAGCTCGGCCCGGGTGTAGGCCTGTTGCGAACCTCGCGGAGCGCTCTGGCGGACGAACGCCTCGATCTTGGCGCGGGCCGCGTCGGCGAACGCGTGGCGCAGGCCGTCGCGCTCGCTGCGGGCGGACGCCGACGGGTCCTCGCAATCGGCCCAGCGCTCGAAGATCTGCCGCTTGCGCTCGGCCAGCGCCAGCGTCTCGTCGCGCCAGAGCTCGACGAGGTGAGGCCCCAGCTCGGCGAGCTCTCGCTGCAAGCTCTCCCGGTACGCGCGATTGGCCAGGTGAGCGCGCAGGCGCTCGGTCGCGGCCAGGAAGTGTCGCTTCTCGCTCTTGTGCCGGTCCTTGCGCGGGCCGTCGGCGAGGCCGCCGAAGCGCGCGATGAAGCCGGCCGCGACCGGCAACCGCCCCTGGGGGAAGAACAGCTCCTCGCGGATGCCGATCCAGATCGGCGGGTGGCGCTCGGGTTCGGGCTCCCGGAAGCGGCGGCGAAACATGTCGAGGCCGAAGAGATTGATCTCGATGGTCCCGCCGTGATCGCGGAACTCGAACGCGCCGTCGGGATGGATGATGGCGGTAAAGCCGTCGCCGCGGTGGCGCAGACGACCGCCGCCGTCCGGCTCGAGGGCGACGTCGGAGAGCGCGGCGCGGATGTTCTTGGGCGGCGTCCCGGGCGCGGCCGGCGGGGCGGGAGCGGCCGAGACTTCAGGTGCGACGGTCAAACCCAGCGCGACCAACGCGACGACGCGGACGAGACCAGATGAGAGGCGCGGGCGCATCGACGGTGTCCGACGACGCCAGTCATACCGCATCGACGGCAGCGCTTGTAGAGCGCGGAAGTCGTCCGCGGCTGCGATCTTCACGAGATTCGAATCGGCGAACAGGCGCGTCCGAGTGCAAGCCGGATCCCGAGGTGGGAATGGGTAGGAGAGGATCGAAGGCGTCCAGGAATGAGCATGGACACGCCATGGTTGCAGGTCGTGGGCCATTCCTGCTGCGGCCGCCAGACCAGCCGCCACACGGCGCAAGAACAGGTCGATCATGGCCGGGAAGCAGAGCCAGCCCTCGAGGTCATCACGGCGGGACCACGCACACCCCGACGTGCGCCCACGCCGGCGGTGGCTCGTCCTCGAGGATCACGAACGGCGACACGCACGAGTTCTTCGCTGGACAGTCGGGCGCGCCCACGTCGCAGTATTGAACGCAGCACCGAGAGTGCTGGCAGCTCGGCTGCCACGCGTCCGGGGCGCAGTAAAACCCTGGATCGCAGCCGTCAATCGTGCAGTTGTCCGGGAAGTCCCCGTCGGGCCCGGATACGTCGGGCGTGCACCCGAACCCGTCGAGGCCCGGCGTGCACACGTGACCGAGCGGGCAGTCCTGGACCAGCGGGTCGCATGCAGGCACGCACGCTGTCACCGTCCCGTCGCGGGTCGTCGTGCACACCTGGTCGAGCGGACAGATCGGCGCCTCCGGCGACCCGCCGCACTGGGCCACGCAGCTCTTCGCGGCGTCGCCCTCGACCGGCCAGCACAGCGCCCCCATTGCGCAGTCGTCCGCGCCGGTCGGCGACGCCTCCTTCCCGAGGCAAGGCTCGCCGATCGCCGGTGCCGACTCGGCGACCGGCACGCACTCGAGCTCCCAGAACGGGCTCAGGAACTCCGACGGCGCGCATTTCTGTCCCTCCGGACAATTCTGGGCCCACGGGCTGCACACCGACACTCCGTCGTCGCAGCTCAGCGCCTCATCGATGTCGTCGGTGCAGAACTTGCTCGGCGGCGACGGGTTGATGCACGCCTGCATGCACGCCTCCGAGCACTTCTGCGCGGGATCGCAGCCCTCCGGAGCCAGCACGCAAATCATCCAATTCGAGTCGATGCCCGTCTCGTTTACGCACAGCTCGCCGGCCGCGCACATGCACGGCTGTATCGGGCCGAGGTCGGGGGGCATGATGAACGGCACGTTCGTCGTGCTCGAGCTGGCGGTCTCGCTGGTATCGCCTGTCGTGCCCGTCGTCGGCGGTGAAGCCGTCGTCGTCGACGACGTGGCGCTGCCGGTCGTCGTCGACGTCGTCGAAGTCGTCGTCGCGCCGCTCGTCGAGACGTCCCCACCGGTCTCGGCCTTCGGCTCGGGCCCGCAGCCCACCAGCAGCGCAGCGAGCCACCACCTCTTGTCGACGACAGTCATCCTCCTCACCTTAGCAAAAGGACACGGTCGGGTGACACGGGCCCGCCCGTGACAGGGCGACGCCTGCCTCATGGCCAACGCGGCCCGCTATGCCTGTCAGGCCCAGCTCCCGTGCGACCAGCTCGCAGCCAAGACCGGCTGCGAGGACGCCGAGACCATGTACACCATGGCCTGCCCGCTCTGAGCGAGGCCCCGCGCCGCGAGCAGGACGTCGCGATGGACAGTGGATGTCCCGAAGGCCAGGTTGCGCAGGGCAGCGCGGGCGTCGATGAGGACGCCGAGCGCGAGCGGGCGACGCCCGCCGCGCCTCACACCTGGGCGACGCCGCCGTCGACGAACAGCTCGATGCCGGTGACGAACGTGCTGTCGTCCGAGGCGAGGAACAGCGCCGCCCTGGCGATCTCCTCGGGCTTGCCGAGCCGCCCGAGCGGCACTTGGGAGACCAGGCTGGCCTTGAGCCCCTCGGCCTGGTCCGCCGGCACCATGCCGTTGAGTCCGGGTGTGTCGATCGGGCCGGGGCTGATCGCGTTGACCCGGATCTTGCGATCCTTGAGGTCGGTGGTCCAGGTGCGGGCGAACGAGCGCACGGCCGCCTTGGTCGCGCTGTAGACGCTCATCGCCGCCGACCCCTTGCTGGCCACGATCGAGGCGTTGAGGATGATCGAGGCGCCCTCGACCAGCAGCGGCAGCGCCTTCTGCACGGTGAACAGCAGGCCCTTCACGTTGCTGCCGAACTCGCGCTCGTACTGCTCCTCGGTGATCGCGCCGAGCGGGGCGAACGTGGCCGACGCCGCGTTGGCGAACACCACGTCGATGCGGCCCTTCTCGCGCTGCACCTGCTCGTAAAGGCGGTCGAGGTCGGCGAGGTTGGACACGTCGCCGCGCACTCCGACGACGTTGTCGCCGATCTCGCGCACGGCCGCGTCGAGCTCGGCCTGCCGCCGGCCCGTGATGTACACGTGCGCACCCTCGGCGACGAACAGCCTGGCGGTGGCGAGGCCGATGCCCGTGCTACCCCCGGTAATGATGGCGACTTTCCCTGCGAGCTTGCTCATGGTCTCTCTCTTTGCGTTTTTCTGGAATGAACGTTCTTGAACGAAGCAAAAAAAATCAGCCGAGCACGCCGAGCGTGACGCGCACGACATCCCGCAGGGCCTCGGCGCTCTGGCCCTGCTTGGCGGACAACCGCAGGCCCGCGAGCGTGGCGACGAAGAACCGACCGAGCGCGGCCGGATCGTGGTGGTCGCCGATCTCCCCGCGCTCCTGGGCGCGGCGCATCCGGTCGATGAAGCCGCGCTCGATCTCCTGGTTGTTGTCGGCGAGCAGGCGCTCCGCCTCGGGGCCCGCGTCTGCGCCGGCCACGGCCGCGTGAAACATCATGCAGCCGCGCGGGCAGCCCCTGACGAGCTCCTGGGCGATGACGGCGTCGAACAGCCGGCGCAGCGCCGGTCGGACCGGCTCCTCGCTCGCCCAGAACTGCCGCAGCGGGGCGCCGACCTGATCACGAAAGCGCTTGAGCGCGGCGATGAAGATCGCCTGCTTGTCGCCGAAGGTGTCGTACAGGCTCTGGCGCGAGACGCCCATCTTCTCGACCAGGTCGCTCATCGAGGTGGCCGCGAAACCCCGCGCCCAGAACAGGCGCATGGCCTGCTCGAGGGCTTCGTCGGGGTCGAACGCCTTGGGTCTCGGCACGGGTTGCAGGATGGCATTCTGGAACGGACTGTCAAGTTCCTTCGGGGAGCTCGGGCATAAAACGACGCTTTGCGACCCCGGGGTGCCCGTCTGTCGCCGCCACGGGCGCGACGCCGTGGGCGATCGCAGACCCCCTCCGCGGCTGCCCGCCTCGCCGAGCGCCGCCCGGGTCCGCGCGGCGCAGCTGCAGGGCGAAGCGGAGCGACTGTCATGGAAGGCCGCGACCCCGACGCCGGCGCAAGCACCGCCCGCACCGACCGACCGACCGACGGATCGATCCCTGCGCCCGCGACGTTGCGCCCTCGCGGCCTCGCAGACACGGCCGTTCGTGCCCGCCGTCGTTGCGCCGCGCGCCGTCCGGGGCCAAGGACCTGCCCACATTTCTCGCGCTCGACCATGACGACAAGGACGGTCCCGTGCCCCCGCGCAATGTTCATACTTCGAACGCTCTCCTCCGGCGGACGGCCGCGCTGAGCCTCGCCCTCGCCTGCACGCCGCGCCCCGGCGAGAGGCCCGCGGCCGAGCAGGAGCCGCCCGTCGCAACGCCCCAGCAGGCCCCGCCGATCGCCCCGGACGGCCTCGCCGAGCCGGAGCCCGCCGTCCGGCCGCCCGGCCCCGGCTACGATCACCCCGATCAATTCCTCAGCGCCCGCACCAGCCGCCCGGCCGCCAACATGGAACCGGTGGTCACCCACGCCGCGCAGGTGCGGACCGCCCGCGACAAGCTGGGCGCGCTGCAGCAACGCATGGGCAAGCGCCCCAATGTCCTGATCTTCCTGATGGACGATGTCGGCTGGATGGATCCTGGCTTCAACGGCGGCGGCGGCAGCGTCGGCAACCCCACGCCGCAGATCGACCGAGTCGCGGCCGAGAGCCTGGTGCTGACCTCGGCCTATTCGCAGCCGAGCTGCTCGCCGACCCGGGCCACCATCATGACCGGCCAATACCCGGTCCATCACGGCATCCTGCGCCCGCCGATGTACGGCCAGTCGGGCGGCCTCGAGGGCGCAGTCACCCTCGCCCGGCTGCTTTCGCAGCTCGGCTACGTCACCCAGGCGATCGGCAAGTGGCACCTGGGCGAGAACGAGGGCTCCCAGCCGCAGAACGTCGGCTTCGACGACTTCCGCGGCTTCCTCAGCGTCTCGGACATGTACACCGAATGGCGTGACCCGAACTTCAACCCGGAGATCGCCCTGAGCCCCGCGCGCACCGCCTTCATCCGCAGCCTGCCGTTCTCCCGCGCCGACGTGCACGCGGTCCGCGGCGGCCCGCTCGAGACCGTCCAGGTGATCGATCTCGAGACGATCCAGGACCTCGACCAGGAGTGGGCCGCCTACGGCGAGCGATTCCTGCGCCGCATGGCCGACGACTCGCGCCCCTTCTTCCTGTATTACAACACCCGCGGCTGCCACTTCGACAATTACCCCAATCATCATTACCGCGGCCGCTCGCCCGCCCGAACCACCTACAGCGATTGCATGGTCGAGATGGACGACGTGTTCGCCCGCCTCTACCGCACCCTCGAGCAAACCGGCCAGGTCGACAACACCCTCGTGCTGTTCACCTCCGACAACGGCCCCGAGCAGGAGGTCGCGCCGTACGGTCACACCCCGTTCCGCGGCGGCAAGGGCTCGACCTGGGAGGGCGGCGTGCGCGTGCCGACCTTCGCCTCCTGGCGCGGCACCATCACCCCGCGCCGATCCGACGGCCTGTTCGACCTCGCCGACATCTTCAACACCGCGCTCGCCCTCGCCGGCCGGCCCGGCGCCGAGCTGTCCGCGCTCATGCCCAACGATCGCTATGTCGACGGCGTCGACCAGACCTCCTTCCTGGTCGCCGACGACGGCGAATCGAACCGTCGCAGCGTCCTCTACTTCTGGAACGACCGCCCCGTCGGCACCCGCATCGACGAGTTCAAGTTCTCCACGATCGCCCAGATGCCGCAGCTCGTGACGCAGCGCGGGCAACAGGGCGGCTTCACCGGTGCGGTCGTGCCGAGCGCCGGCGCGCTGATGTACAACCTCTACACAAACCCCCAGGAGGACGACTCGATCGCGATCCGCCACGCGCCGGTCGCCATCGCGCTCGAGGCGGAGCTGCTGCGCTACCGCGAGGTGCTGAAGAAATTCCCGGCGCGCAAGCAGATCGAGTTCACGCAATGACCCGCGCCCGCGTCGCCGCGTGCGGCTCGTTGCTCGCCGTGTGCCTGTCCGCCTGCGAATCATCGCCTCCCGGGATGGTGTGGATCCCCGCCGGCGAGTTCTGGATGGGCTCCGAAGATCCACGATTCACCGACGCGCACCCGCGCCACCGCGTCGTGGTCTCGGGCTTCTGGCTCGGCGCCACCGAGGTCACCAACGCCCAGTTCGCCGCCTTCGTGCGCACCACCGGTCACGTCACGCTCGCCGAACGGACCCCACGCGCCGAGGATTATCCGGACGTCCCGCCCGACCGCCGGGTCGCCGGCTCGATCGTCTTCACCCCGCCCGAGCGCCTCGCCTCGCTCGCGCGCGCCGGCGCGTGGTGGCGCTACGTCCCCGGCGCCGACTGGCGGCATCCCGAGGGTCCGACCAGCGACCTCGAAGGTCGCATGAATCACCCGGTCGTCCACATCGCCCATACCGACGCCCTCGCCTACGCCCGCTGGGTCGGAGGCCGCCTGCCGACCGAAGCCGAATGGGAGTACGCCGCCCGCGGCGGCCTCGACCGCAAGCGCCACGTGTGGGGCGATGCGCCGCTCGTGGCCGACGCGCACCCCGCCAACACCTTCCAGGGCTCCTTCCCCGGCCACGACACCGCCGCCGACGGCCACGCCGGGGCCGCCCCCGTCGCCAGCTACCCCGCCAACGGATATGGCCTTTACGACGTGTCGGGCAACGTCTGGGAGTGGACCGCCGATTGGTACCACCCCGACACCTACGCCCGCCGCCCGCCGCGTGCCGTCGATCCACCTGGCCCTGCGGACAGCTTCGATCCGGCCGAGCCCGGCGTCGCCAAGCGCGTCCAGCGAGGCGGCTCCTACCTCTGCACCGACCAGTACTGCGGCCGCTACACCCCCGACGCCCGCGGCAAGGGTGCCCCCGACAGCGCCACCAACCACCTCGGCTTCCGCATCGCCCGCGACGCCGCGGCGCCGTGAACCGCACGTCTCACATGTCCTGAAGGACATCTCACTGGCCGCTCACGCCGCGGAGCCATCGCCCGCTGGGGTCTCGACATCGAGGTTCGGTCGGCGCCCTCCCCCGGCATCGAGGTTCGGGCATCGTGTCCCTGACGTCGCGGCTCGAGGCCGACGCGCTCTCCCCGCGCTTCGCGGCTGCCCGATCCGGGTCGAAGAAGCGAACGATTCCGAAGGGATACGAAAATTCGCGTCCGCCCGCGCGATCGACCGATGAATTCGTCGGGACCGGGCGGTCTGTGCGATCGGAGCGATCCGCCTCCCCGGAGACCGACATGACCCGCAAATTCTTTGTGAACCTCCCCGTCCGCGACCTTCCGAAGTCAGTGGCCTTCTTCACGGCGCTCGGCTTCGAGTTCGACCCGAAGTTCGCGGGCGACCACAACGCTTGCATGATCGTGAGCGAGGGTGTGTCCGTGATGCTGCTGACACAGTCGTTCTTCGCCGGCTTCACGAAGCGCGAGCTCTGCGACACGCGCACGCACGAGGAGGCCCTGTTCGCGTTCTCGGCTTCGAGCCGGTCGGACGTCGACGCGATCGTCGCCAAGGCGGTGGCGCACGGTGGCGTCTCCGCGGGCCCGCCGGAGGACCACGGCTTCATGTACGACCATGGGTTCTACGACCTCGACGGGCACGGATGGAATGTGGTGTGGACGGACCCTTCGGCGGGGTGATCCGCGATCGGTGGTTGCGAATCTTCTCTATCGCCGGTACTCTTGCAACATGCGACCCCTTCGATATTCCATCAACGTCACGCTGGACGGGTGCTGCGATCATCGTGGAAACATGCCGGTCGAAGCACTGCAAGAGCTGCATCGTCACGCGACCGAGAACCTCGCCGCGGCCGATGCCCTCCTCTTTGGCCGGGTGACCTACGAAATGATGGAGGCCGCGTGGCGGTTGTCGACTCGGACCGAGACGATGCCCGCCTGGACCGAACCGTTCGCCCGGACGATCGACGCGGCCAAGAAATACGTCGTGTCGAGCACCCTGGACCGGGTCGATTGGAACGCCGAGCTCGTGCGTGGGGACCTGGCGGAGGCCGTTCAGCAGCTCAAGCGGGAGCCGGGCAAGGGCCTGTTCGTGGGCGGCGTGAAGCTCCCGCTGGCGTTGGCGGAGCTGGGCTTGATCGACGAGTACGAGTTCGTGATGCTGCCGGCGCTCGCGGGCCATGGCCCGACGCTGTTCGCGGGGCTGTCGAAGCGCATCGAGTTGCAGCTCGTGAGCCGGCTGGAGTTCGCCTCGGGGGCGGTGGCGATGCGGTATGTGCCGAGAAGGTAGCCGGCTCGGTGACCGAAGCGATGCGTTTCACGAAGAAGATCGTCGCCGCGGTGGGGCTCCTCGCCCTGTGTGGGTGTAAGCCAGCGCTGGGCCGTGTCGATGCGGTCGGCGACCGCCGACAGAGTATCGTCGGTGGAGAGGCACAACCTCCTGTCGGACCCTGGTACGTCTCGCTGCAATACCGCGGCATGCACCTCTGCGGCGGTTCTCTCCTGGCCGCCGACATCGTGATCACGGCAGCACACTGCTTCGAACTTTCGAACAAGGTGAGTGATTATGAGATCTTCGCAGGCCTGTTCGGCGGCCGAAACGTGCCTTCAGCCGTGCAGTCCATCAAGATTCACCCCGATTATCTTGACGACAGCAACTCGAACGACCTCGCGCTGATCAGGCTCGCCAACCCCCTTGGCTTCTCCGACTCGATAGCGCCGATTTGCCTGCCGGATGGCGACGTACCCACGGACGAGTCCGCCGAGGCTCTGTTCTGGGGAGAGAAGCAAGGGACCGGGAACAACCGGCCTCTGCTGCAATTGACCGTCCCCATCGTCCCGAACTCGGTCGCCAACGATCGCGCACACTACCGCGGCCGTATCGACGACACCATGATGGCCGCCGGGTCGGGTGGAAAGGACGCCTGCCTGCGCGAGGATGGCGCGCCGCTCGTGATGAAGCGGAAGGACGCGGAAGACACATGGATGCTCGCGGGCATCTCCAGCTGGGGTGGTGGCTGCGACGACGGCGCATGGATGCCGGGGATTTATGCCAGGGTGAGCTCGGGCATCCGATGGATCACGAGCACGGTACAGTCGCTCTCCGCATCGCCCGGTCTACCCACGGACTGCGGCCACCAGGCGGTCAAGAAGGGCTCGTAGAGCCCTCACCGACTCTGGGCTCTTGAGGCGCCGTGGTTCGCGGCGTGGTGTGGTACGGTGGCCGCTCGAGCAGTTGGCCGGCTGTGTGCCGCAAGTCTCGAACTGGCCACGCCGGATCTACGAGCTCGTGACCGAGGGCCTCTGGTATGCGTTCGTCGCGTGCACGCCTGAAGAGCTGAAGTTGCTCGAGGACGCCGGGCTGACGCCAGAGCGGGTACCCGGTCCGACCTGATTCGGCCCGGGCTGGTCATGACGGCATGGCTGGCCGCGGTGATGCCCACGGATGAGCCTTCCATCATCGCCGTGCGCGGGCGGCGGAGCCTCCTCGCCGTTTGACCGGCGATGCGCGGCCCGATACGGTCCGCGCATGCGCGCATGCCTGCTGACGCTCGTCCTCGCGGCGTGTACGACGCAACCTTCTGTCGACGCCGGGCGAGGGCCGCAGCCGATTCCTCCACCACCCGACGTCGAGCCATGGTTCGTCGCCGCCGACGTCGCCCTGGTGAGCCGCCCCGCGAGCGTCGAGGAGCTGCAGCCGTGGATCGCCGTCGATTCGCTGCGACCGACCGATGCGCTCCCCGGGGTCGTGTTCGCCTCGTACGGCCCGTCGCTGCCGACCGCCACCCGGCCCGCGATCGTGTGGTTCGATCGGGCCAGCGAGGCGCGACCGAACCTGATCGACCTCGAGGGTATCGATGACTTCGCGCAGACGGGGTGGATCGTCGTCGAGACATCGCACGATCGCCGGCGGATCTGGCTGGTCGCGGACTCGGCTGTCGAGGGTCCGTCGTGGACGCTGCCGATCGTCACCAGCGAGGACGGCGGGCGCAGCTGGAGGCTCCGCGGCCACCTGCGCAAGCCGTATTACATGGCCGGCGTCGAGGGGTTGCAGATGGACGCTGCCGGCCGCGGCGCGCTGGTCATGCGCTGGGACGACGACCCGGCGGCGCCGATCAGCGGCACCGCCCCCGGGCGCTACACCTACCGCACGAGCGACTTCGGCGCGACGTGGTCGAGCCCCGAGTTCACGCCCGACGACCTCGCCGGGCGCTTCGCCTTCGACGGCGACGACGTCCCGCCGGGCACGACGGTCCCGGCCTGGTTCGCGCGCCAGCGCGGTCGCTGATGCGAGCCGCCTGGCGCGACCACCAGGCAGCCACCCGGACAGGTCGACGGCTGGCGTTTTGCCCTCGCACGCGCTCGACGCCAGGCGGGATGACTCCCGAGGTGCGCGCATGCTCGCGCCTGTGGGTTCACATGACTTTTGGGACAGGTCGACGCGGCCTCCGCCTGCGAGCCCCGACGATCACGAGCAGCGCGAAGACCCCCTGCGGCCCCTCCGCGACGCCGCAGCCGGCACAACCGGCCTTGTCGCCGCCGCCTCCGCCGCCCGTGTTGCTGCCCGTGCCGCTGGCCGTGGAGCTGCTCGTGCTGCCGCCCGTGGTCCCCGGCTGGCCACCGGTCGTCGGGGTCGCCTCGGTGCTGCCGTTGCTCGTGCTGCTGCTCGTGCTGCTGGTGCTTTCGCTGCTCGTGCCACTGCTCGTGCTGGTCGTGCTCCCCGTGGTCGTGCTCGTGCTCGTCGTGCTCCCGCTGGTCGTGCTCCCGCTGCTCGTGCTCCCGCTGTCCGAGCTTCCGCTGCTCGTCCCGCTGCTCGTGCTCCCGGTGTCGCTCCCACCGGACGCCGTCTCACCGGCCGGCAGGCACAGGTCGATGGTCTGGCAGGTCTCGCCGACGCCACCGCAGGTATCCCTGGGCGAGCAAGCGCCGCCGTGCACGGGTGATGGTTCGGGAAAACAATTGACGATCCCAATGCATGCCTTTGCCGGCTGGCAGGTCGTGCCGTCGGGGCACTCGTCGTCGCTCGTGCAGGCCAGCGCGAAGCAATGCGCACCGCAATGGCCGGCGCCCCCCTCGCTGCCGGGCGGGCAGTCGTCCGGCGGCCGGGGAATGACATCGGCGCGCGCGGAGCAGGCGAACAGCGCGAATGCGGCCGAGAGGGGCCAGACGAGGCGCAAAGGGCGATACGGTTCCAAGGGTCTACCTCGTCGTCACGGTATCATCCGCCGATTGCGATGGACAGCCGCCACCTCGTCGCGCTGCTGCGCGTGGCCAGTCCCGGCGCGGTCCTGTCCGGCGGGAACCGTCGCCCACGCCGAGCGCGCACGCTCGTGGGTCGCCGCGGTCCGCGTCGAACCCGCGATCGCTGGCGCGAGCCCGACGATCCGCTTCGGCGGCCAACCGCGCGGCACGATGCGCCCGGACGGCGTCGTCGTGCCGGCGGACTCGCTCGACGCCGTCGCCCGACTGGCGCACCCGTGGATGCACGTCGCCGACGGGCTGCACCAATTCCCCGACGACCGCCGACGCCGCGCAGCAGGTCGATGCTGTCACATGATCCCGCCCTCGACCTTGACGCCGAACGTCGCCGTCTTGACCCCCGGCGAGGTCAACGTGGAGCCGCAGAACGGCATCTCCTGCAGGCACGGGGCCTGGAGGAGCATTTGGTTGAGCTGGACCCCGTCCTGGCCGCGGAAGGCCGTACCGCGGCAGATCATCCCGGTATGATCATAGTCGCCCTCGCGCACGGTCAGCGACCCGCTGCTCCACGAGTTGATGCCGAGGCTGTCCTGGATGTTGATCAGCCGGCCGGGGGAGGTATATGCGTGGCCGGTCCCGCAAATGTCGCCGGTGGTCATCTTGAGCGCCCCCGTGTAGCGATTGGAGGTCGCCAGGTCGGTCGGATGATAGCCGAAGCCGAGCACGATCTTGCCGTCCGCGCCGGTCTCGCAGGCGATGATGGCGCCGTTGGTCGCGGCGTCGATCGTCAGCAGCTCCGCGTCGAGCTGCACGCCGGGCAAGAACACCGAACGGGCCGAGTTTTCGCCGGCCGAGTTGGCGTAGCACAGCGGGCGCGACTCGTCGGGGAGCTGCGGGGTCCCGTTCGGGGCGTTGGTGGTCAAGGTATAGACGTGCGCCGTCTTGTTGTGGATCGTCCTCGTCTCGTAAGCGTGCACCCGCACCCAGTAGGTGTCGGTCTCCATCCCGTCCCCCAGCTGGAAGTACAGCTTGCTGCCCACGACCTGCGCGCCGGTCTGCGGGAACAGGACGCAGCCATTGCCGAAGCAGACCTGGTAGTGGAGGCGCAGCTCGCCGTCGGCGGTCACGTCGACCAGGCCCGCGGTATGGTACCCGTTCTGGAACCACCCCTGCGCGCTGGTCAGCGTCGCGGTGCTCGCGTCGCCGTCGAGCGAATTGGCGGCCGGTACGCCGAAGCCGGTGTTGATGTTGGCGAGCGACCACTCGCCGGCGTAGCTGGTGTTGCCCCAATCGCCGCCCGTGCAGGCCGGCGGACAGGTGCGGAACTCGATCTCGTCGCCGTCGTCGCCGATGGCCAGAGCGTCTTCGTCGCACGCGGCGAGGGTGAACAGGAAGGGGCAAGCGATGGTGAATCGACGAATGAAAGCGCGAGACATAGGATGTACTTCGGCCGCAGAGTGACCGCTCACTCCTTCGAGTGACCGGTGCCCGCGGTTCAATTGCCGGCGCTCAAAAAAATCCGCAATTGCGCCCGCGGCGGGCGCGAGCGGCGAAAAACGAGGCGGCGCGCGCGAAAACCGCGGCCACGGACGACGAGCATCGACCGCGCGGCATCGAGTAGAATCTCGCGGCTCTCCCCGCTGTGTCCACGGCCGACGACCCCCAGTACGACGCGAGCGGCGCGACGCTGCTCGCCAGCGTGTCGGCCCACGCCTCGACCGAATCCGGCGCGCACGCGGAGGCGTTGCGCCGCCCGCCGGTCGATGAGGACGCCTACTCCAAGCAGCTCGCCAAGCAGCGGCTGTTCCCGAAGCGGGTCGGTCCGGTCAAGATCGGTCGGTTCGCGGTGCTCGAGCGGCTCGGCAGCGGAGCGATGGGGATCGTCTATGCGTGTTACGACGACCACCTCGATCGCAAGGTCGCGCTCAAGGTCCTGCGCAACGACACGGGGCGCGACCCGGGCCTCGCCCGCGTCCGCCTGCTGCGCGAGGCCCAGGCGATGGCCCGCCTCGCGCACCCCAACATCGTCACCGTGTTCGAGGTCGGCGTCCTCGAAGACGAGGTGTTCGTGGCGATGGAGTTCCTCCGCGGCGTCAGCCTCGACGTCTGGACCGAACAGGTCGAGCGGCCGTGGCAGGAGGTGCTCGCGGCGTACCTGCAGGCCGGGCGGGGGCTGGCGGCAGCGCACCGCGCGGGGATCATCCACCGCGACTTCAAGCCGCAGAACGTGCTCGTCACCGCCGACGACGTGGTCAAGGTGCTCGACTTCGGGCTCGCGCGCGCGACCGACGGCCTCACGCACGACGAGGCGCTGCAGAGCCTGAGCTCGGGCACCCACGACTCCGGCCGGCACCTGATCCAGCCCTTGACGCGCACCGGCGTGGTCATGGGGACGCCGGCGTATATGTCGCCGGAGCAGCACCTGGCCTTGCCGACCACCGGGGCGACCGATCAGTTCAGCTTCTGCGTATCGCTGTATCAGGGCCTTTATGGCCAGTTGCCGTTCCCCGACGAGTCGATGCAGACGCTGCGCCGTGCCGTGCTGCACGGCGCGATCATCGAGCCGCCGCCGGGGACCCCGGTGCCGGCGCACGTGCTCGGGGCGCTCCGGCGCGGGCTGGCGGTCGCGCCGGCCGAGCGGTTCGCCACGATGGAGCTGCTGCTCGCCGAGCTGGGGCGCGTCGTCGGCGGGCGCCGGCGCCGGATCGCCGCCGCCGCGGGGGTCGCCTCGCTGGTCGCCGCCGCGAGCTTCACGACGTCGGCGCTGCTCGCCCCGCCGGCGCTGCCGACCTGTCCCGACGCGCAGGTCGAGCTCGCGGGGATCTGGGACCCCGCGCGCGCCGAGACGGTCCGCGCCGTCGTGCTCGCGGTCGCCACCCCTTATGCGGCCGAGGCGTGGGCGACCGTCGCGCCGCAGCTCGACGCGTGGGCGACGGCGTGGGCGGCGATGCGCGAGGAGTCGTGCCACACGCACGCCAGCGGCCGGCAGTCGGACGTCCTGTTCGACCTGCGCATGGCCTGCCTCGACCAGCGGCGGGCCGGGTTCTCCGGGGTCGTCGAAGCGCTGGCGTCGACCGACGCGGCCGACCTGCCCGCCGCGGTGCAGAGCGTCGCCAGGCTGCCGGCCCTCGACCGCTGCGCCGACGCTCCGGCGCTCACCGCCGCGATCCCTCCGCCGGACGACCCGCACACGCGCGCGCGCGTGCAAGGGCTACGCGAGACGCTGGCGCGCGCCGAGGCGCAGGAGACCGCCGGCCGCTACGCGCAAGGGCTCGAGCTGACCCGCGCGACGCTGGCGGACGCCGAGGCGCTCGGCTACCCGCCGCTGGTCTCCGAGGCGCTGCTGCGCCTCGGCAGCCTCGAGATGGAGGCCGGCGAGCTCGCGCCGGCCGACGCCGCCCTCGACCGCGCGCTGTGGACCGCCCTGGAGTTCGACCACGCGCCGGTGGCCGCGCAGGCGAGCTCGAAGCGAGTGTTCCTGCGCGCGGCCCGGATGGGCCAGCCCACCGCGGCGCAGGGCGAGCTGTCGCTGGTGCGCGCGCTCAACGCCCGCGTCGCCGACGACGTCGAGCTGTACGGCGAGTTCCTCAACAACATCGGGGTCGTGCACGCCGTGGCAGGGGCCTCGGAGGACGCGCAGAAGGCGTTCCAGGCGGCGCTCGACCTGCGCGAGCGCCACGGCCGGGAGCGCACGCTCAAGCACGTCGAGACGCTCTACAACCTCGGCAGGCTCGCCGAGGACGGCGGCAGGCACAGCGCGACGGTGCCGCTGCTGCGCCGCGCGAGCGCGCTGTCGCGGGCGCTGCTCGGGGAGCGGCACCCGGTGCACCTGCGCCACGCGCTCGGGCTGGTCCGTGGCTTGCTCGCGGTCGGCCGACCGGCGGAGGCGCGGGCGCTGCTCGACGCGCTCACGCCGGGCCTGGCGGGCGTGAGCGGGCAGGCGCGGGCCCTCGCGCACCGGCTGCAGGGCGACCTGGCGCTCGCCGAGCGCGACCTCGCACGGGCCCGGGCGAGCTACGAGGCGGCGCTGCAGGCCTGCCCGGAGCATTCGGACTGCGCCGACCAGGTGCTGGCCGGCCTCGGCCAGGCGCTCGCGCTGGCGGGTGACGAGGCGGCGGTGCGCAGCTACTACGGCGCGGCGCTGGCGGCGATCGAGCAGGCGTCCGGGGCCGATTCGCCCCGGTTCACGGTGGCGCGGGTGCACTTCGGGAGCGCGCTCGGCGAGCTCGGACAGCTCGCCGAGGCGAGCGCACACATCTCCCCGGCGGTCGCCGGCTGCGACGGCGCCGAGGGGTTCCGCGAGGTGGTCCTGTGCGCGTGGGCGCAGCGCTCGCTCGGCGCGGTGCAGCGACGGGCCGGCGCGCTCCCGGCCGCCGAGGCGTCGCTCCGTGCGGCGCTGGCCGGCTACGCAGCGATGGTCCCGGCGGACAGCTTCGAGCTCGCCGACGTCGAGCGCCGACTCGGCGAACTCGCGCTCGCGCAGGACCGCCCGGGTGACGCTATCGCGCCGCTGCGCCGCGCCGAATCGATCTACGCCGCGCTCGCCGAGCCTGCTCACGGCCCGCTCGCGCAGACCCGCCTCGCCCTCGCGGCCGCCCTCACTGGCGACGAGGCCCGTGGGTTCGCCGAGCAGGCGCTCGCGGCGTTCGTCGCCAGCGGCCCCATGTTCGCGGCGGAGCAGGCGGAGGCCCGCGCTCGCGTGGAAGCGCTGCCGCGATGAGCATGCGCCCGATGCGGACGGCGCCGAAGCCGGTCCGGTGAGGCGCGCGCGGCAGTGGCCTACGCTCGCCGGGATGAGACCGCGGCCCGCGAGACTGCTGGTGATGCTCCTCGGCCTGCTGGTGATCGTGGGCTGCGGCGGGATGCGACCGTCGCCCCTCACGCTGCGGCACGCGCTGCGGGTCCTCGATCGCAAGCTCGAGCCGGCCACGATCACGGCGATCCGCAGCGGCGACCTCGAGCCGACAGACATGCACTTCGGCCTCGGCTCCGCGCTGCGAGGCACCTGGGGCCTGTGGAGTGGAAAGTCGGCGCTGGCGCGGTGGTTCCGGGTCCGCAAGATCTACCACCCGGAGGACATGTCCGGGGTCGTGCTCGAGGCGTACGCACGCCACGTCCGCGGCGAGCCGCTCGCCGTGCCCGCGCTGCTGAAGCGTGTCAGGGAGGGCGAGCGCGAGCAGGAGGCGCTCTATGCAACGGAGCTCGCGGAAGGGCCTCGGCGGGCGGCGCGGCTCGAAAAGCTTCGCGCCGGCTGGGTCTACGAGGACCACGAAGTGCAGACGATCGCGCTGCCGCGACACCAGGTCGATACGCTGCTCGTGAAGATCGAGCGTGTCGGTCCCGGCTTCGTGCTGTTCACCGGCGGCGGCGAGCGCGAGGGCCAGTGGTACGCCGACGCGTACCAGCTCACCGATCCCGCGACGTCGCTGCGTCCGGCCGCGCGGGCGAGCTGTCCGCAGGTCCACGACGTCGTGACGCTGGCAGGACGCACGACGTGGCTGTGTCGGTCCGCGGACGCGTGGAGCCTCCTGGCCGACTCCGATGATTCGTCGAAGTCGATCCCGATCGACGCCGACGCGTTACGACTCGGCACGAGCGCGGGCGAGCTGTTCCTGTTCGATCGACATTCGCTATATTTCCGCGCGGGCGACGGATGGCGGCCCGTGCATGTCTTCGGCCCCGGGGCCGCAGGCGTGCGTACCACGACCTTCGGTCACGAGAAGGCTCTGACGGCGCTGCCGTTCGGCGGGGACACGCCGCGCGGCCTCGGAAGTCGCTTGTACTTTCCGAGCGTCGCGGCCTCGGATGCGCACGTGCTCGACCTCTCGGATCCGCCGGAGCTCCACTCCTTCTACTGGACGTGGGGCCGGGAGCAATTCGGATCGCAGGCTCTCTACGTCCACGATCTCGCGCCCGCTGTCGCTGGCGGCCTGTGGATCGCCATGAGCGACTACGAGGATCTCGAGAACCTCGTCAGGCTTCACGAGCCGGCCACGGCCCAGGTGCCGATCGTCAAGAGCAGCGTCGACGGCCCGCTGGTCGCAGACCACGGCAACGTGAATGCTCCCGAGCGGTCCGAGTCGACGCGGGCGCGGCTGATCCCCGCGACGGCCGTGTTCGACGACGGCGAGGCGCTCTGGCTCGCCGGGATGCATGGCATCGCCGTGGTGCGCCAGGGGCGGCTCGCGCCGGTGGTGCGATTCGTGGTGCCCGACCCGAGGGTGTACGAATCCGTGCCGCACCGGCTGGCGCGTTTCCCCGACGGCTCACTGCTCGTGGGGCTACGCGGATACGCGCCCGTACTGCTGCGGCCCGACGGCGACGGAGGCTTCACGGCGCGGGCGCTGGCGTACGGCGACGACTCACTGCAATGATTCGAGCGGCCGCAGGACGGCCGGTGCTCCGTGCGTCGTGACCGTCGCGTCACGGCGACGCCGCGACCACGTAAAGCCGGCTCCACGGAGAAAGAGCCGCGGCCGCGCCGATCCCAACGAGAGATTCTCTTCGCCCGAGCGGCTCGAACCGGGCTCGGTTATCATGCCCTCTCGCCCCCACGACCCTCGACATGACCACGCCGAATCCGCAACGCCGCCCCCCTCGCTCCCTCCCGGACCGGATGCGCGCCGGACCGGTGGTGCTCTACTTCCGCGGCGCATCGATCGCGCGCGAGGCAGAGGCGCGCGGATTCGTGACCGCGCTCGGTGGTGATGGCGCCCGTGCGGCGCGCTTCGTCGACGACGGCGAGCACGACAACAGCGGGCGGGACGCGATCGTCGCGGCCATGCGGGCGGGCGCGGTGGGTGTGATCGTGTCGCCGAGCTATCAGGATCTCGTGTACGGGTTCTTCGTCGACGAGACGATCCGCCCGTTGGTCGAAGAGCACGACGTGGCCATCGCGGACCTCTTCGACCCGGAGCTGCTGAGCCCCGACTTCGATCGGGTGCACGACCTGTGGGACGGTGACGAGGACGCCTGGGAGCCGCTGCTCGAGGGGCTCGCCAAGCGCGTGCTCGGCGATGCGGCGCCCGCGTCGTTCTGCGAGGAGCTCGTGGCATTGAGCGACGACCTCGCGGCGTGGTCGCAGCGTGCAGGTGATGTCGCTGGCAGGATGCGCTCCGAGTACGTCTACTCGGGCCTGCGCTCCGGCGAGCACCTCACGACCTGGGTCCGCAACGGCGTCCTCGACTCGTTGCCCGCCGACGACCCGACGGTGCTCGCGGTACGCCTCGACGCGCTCGAGCGACGGCCGGACCGGGAGGTCGTCGAGCACGGGCGTGCCTTGCTGATCGACCTGCGCGCGCACGACGATCTGGCGCTGCTGCACCGCGCGCTGCTCGTGCACGCGGCGCGCTGCCTCGAGGAGGGCCTGTGGGCCGAGGCGGAGGCGACGGCCGAGGAGGCGCGACCGTTCGAGCGCGACCCCGAGCTCCCGCGTCGCGCCGAGCGCTTGAGCCTGGCGGCGCGCTTTGGCCGTGGTGAGATCACGTCGGCGCTGGCCGGCCTCGACGCCCTGTTCCTCGCGGAGCGCGAGGCCGAGAGCACGGCGGGCGCGGTGCTCCACGCGAAGCGCTCCTTCATGGATCTCGACGAGCACGAGGCGGTGCTTCGCGAGCTCGCGCTCTCGATCCAGGTCGCCCGCGAGCCGAGCAAGCTCGTCGAGCCGCTCACGAGGCTCTGTGGGCTCATCCAGGACAAAGCGGACGCCGATCGGCTGCGCAATTGGCTGGCCGCGCAGAAGCCGGCCGCAGTGAAGCCACCCGTCGACTTCTGGGGGGAGTACGGCCGCATTACGCGCGAGAAGGCAGCGGCGCAGGCTCCCGCGGCGAAGAAGGCCGCGCCCAAGAAGGCCACCTCGAAGAAGGCCGTGTCCAAGAAGGCCGCGGCGAAGAAGGCCGCGACGACGAAGGCCGCGCCCAAGAAGGCCACCTCGAAGAAAGCCGTGTCCAAGAAGGCCGCGGCGAAGAAGGCCGCGACGACGAAGGCCGCCTCCAAGGAGGCCACCTCCAAGAAGGCCGCGACGAAGAAGGCCGCCTCCAAGACGGCGGCGTCGAAGCAGGCCGCGCCCAAGAAGGCCGCCTTCAAGAAGGCCGCCTCGAAGAAGGCAACCTCCAAGAAGGCAACCTCGAAGAAGGCCGCCTCGAAGAAGGCCGCATCCAAGAAGACGCCCGCGAAGACGTAGGCGAGCGCCGAGCCGATGGCGAGCGCCGTGCTGCGCCGGGCCGTGCGCGCCGAGCATCGCGCGCGCATCTTTCCATCGCGCAACCGCCTCGCGCGAGGCCTCATCGTTCACGGAACTGAGCGCGTCACGGCGATCTCGATGCGAGGCCGGGCGCGGTTGAGCTCGACGATGGCGGTCAGCTTGCGGCCGGTCGCCCAGGCCGCGAAGTTGGCGGCGCCGGCCGGGCCGTATTCGGCGAGCAGACCGGCGAGGTCGTCGGAGCCGACGAAGAAGGACGGCGCGATGTTGAACTCGCGCGGCGCCGCGGTCAGCAGCCAGCGCGCACCATCGAGGTGGTCGGCGCCGATGAGCCAGCCGGTCTGCTCGTCGGGCTCGCTGGCGAGGAAGGCGGTCATGCCGTCCTGGCCGGCCGCGGCGGCCAGTCGATGTTGGAGGCCGCCCTCCGGGAGGTCCTCGAACTTGGCGCCCGCCACGCTGGCGAACGAGCGCACCAGGCCGAGCTCCTGCCGATTCAGGCGGGCGTAGATCACCTTCGCTCGCTTGATGTCGCCCCCGCCGGCGCGGATCGACCCGCCGGCGCCCTGGACCGCGCCGACCAGCTCGAACAGCGTGCGGGCGACACCGGCGTCGCGCCCGTGGCCGCGGCTCCACCGCTGCCACGCGCCGAGCTGGTTCGGCCACGTCTCGACGGCGATGACCGTGAGCCCGAATTGACCGCCGGCCGCGATCGTCGGCCCGAGCGTGTCATGGCTGGCGTAGTCGCCGAGCCCGAGCCCCTCGAAGCCCGCCAGCGCCGGCAGCGGCGGCAGCTGCCAGCACAGCAGCGCACCGTCGCACAGCGCCGCGCGGCTCGGCCCCGGCAGGCCGCCACCGGCCGGCGCGAACAGCTGCTCCATTTGCTGCGCCGCCGTGAGATCGGCTGGCTCCCAGGACAGGTCGACTCGCACGTCCGAAGGGTCGAGCGCGGCGCTGACGCTGAGGCCAGTGAACAGCCGCCGCGTGTCGCGGAGCCGGAGCACCGCAGCCTGATGCGCCAGCGCGTCGTCGATGACCGCGCGTCGCTGGCCGCTCGGGGTGATGGCCAGAGTCTCGACGAGTTCGCCGAGCTCGAAGATGTCGCTGAGCGCCGGGATGGTCGCGCCGTGGATGTAGAGGCCGACATCGCCGGCGAGGACGGCGAGCGCCGCGTGCCTCGCCGGCCGGACTTCCAGGGCAGCGAGCGCCGCCTCGGCGCGGCTGTCCTCGTCACCGACGTCGGGGTGGGGATACGGTTGCAGGAAGGCGTCGACGACCACGGCGCCGTCGTCGCGCCGCAGCAGCACCGTCGCGCGCTCGGACGCCAGGCAGGCGTCGTGCGGCAGCCGCGGGCACAGCCCACCGGCGCGCTGCTGCTCGCGTGCGATCTTCAGCAGGACCTCCGGATCGCGCACGGGGATGTGGAGCCGATTGTGATACGTCAGCGACGCGGCAGCGCGCAGCAGCTCGGGCGACAGCGGCGGAGTCGCGGCCGGATCGCCCCCCTGCACCGCCGCGATCTGCTGCACCTGCTCGCGCACCGCGGCCATCTGCGGCGCGACCGGCCGCATCAGCGTGGCAGTCATCGCGGCCTCGGGATCGAGGCCGAGGTCTTCGATCGAGCCCAACGAGAGGCCCAGCTCTTCTTGCAGGATCGCCACCACCGCCGCGCGCTCGGCCGCGATCGGCAGCGCGCGCACGAACTCCTGCAGCCGCCGCGGGCGCACCGTGACGTAGAGGTGGCCGCCCTCGAGGTGACCGGGTGCGGTGACAAAATCGGGCTCCGGCAGCGGCACGATCGGCGGCGGGACTGCAGGAACAGGAGCGGGCGCGGCCACCGGCGCGGACGGAGTCTGACGGTTCGCCTCCTGAGCCGCGGGCTCCGTCTGTGCGTCCGGCGTGCAGGCGAACAGGAGGGCGAGCGCGACGCTGCGAGCGAGGCCGGCGGACATCGGCGCATTATGCCAGCCCGCCGGGCGCCGATCACAGCGCCGCGCCCGGCCCTTGCTCGACACGCGTACGGGACTTCGGTATCGATCGCCGCATGCTCGGCAGCGCGGCACGGCACGCAGCGATCCTCGGCCTCGGCGCGCTCGCTGCGTGCGCCTCTCCCCGCCCGATGGCGACGGAGCCCGCCCGCGAACCCAGCGAGCCCACGAGCGCCGAGCCCGACGCATGCGCCGGCATCGAAGCGCCCGAGCGCCTCGCTATCGACGTGGGGGCGGGGCGCACCTCCGCGACCGGTCTTTCGATCCGCTACGAGGGCGCCACGCACGACTCGTTCGAGGGCGGCGCGGCCGATCTCTTGCTCTCGCTGGTCCTCTCGGTCGAGGGCGAGCCGGTCCAGACCTGGCTCCCGTCAGCGCTCGCGAAGCCGCGCTACGTGGTGTTCCTGGGGCACTGCGTAAGGGTCGCGGCCGGAGCGGCTGCGCGCGTGGAAGTCGAAGTCGCCCCGCTCTCCCCCGGACCGCACCTTCGACGCTGACCCACTCTTTGCCAGGCCCGCCCCATGAGCCAAAATTTCCACAACCTCCACGTCCATGCGCCGACGCAGCGGCAGCGCGAGCGGGTCGTCCGGGCCGTGCTCGCGTACGCGAAACAGGCGGGGTACGAACGGATCGCGCGGACCCGCGGTGCCGATCGGGTGATCCGCCTCGGCGGCAAGTCGCCCTGGCTCTCGCTCGAGGACGACGGCTACGAGGCCGCGGCGCTCGCCCAGGTGGTGTCGAAGGCGACGAAGCTGCCCGTCCTCGAGGCGTACTGTGAAGCGAGCGCGATCGTCCGGCTCGGCCTCCATGCGGATGGCAAGCCCGTGGGCGCGTGGGCCCGCGAGGGCGAGCGCAGGCCGGCGAAGAAGCACGTCGAGCCGCTGCTCGTGAAGGGCACGCCGACCGAGCTGGCGAAAGCGTTCGCCGACGGGCTCATCCAGATCTTCCCCGAGACGGCGCTCGCCGTCGCCGCGGAGCGGTTCGGCCTGTCCGTCGCGCAAATGTTCGGAGAGCGAGCGCTGCGCGGCACCACGATCGCGCTGCGGCGAAAGCAGGCCGCATGGCAGCCGCGTGACAAGACCGGCGACCCCGCGTTGCTCGTCGACTGGGGCAGCAACCGCGGCTGGGGCGTGCAGCACCTCGTCTTCGAGGGCGCGGTCTGCAAGCAATACCTGGAGGTCCGCTCCGACGGAGGCCCCGGGCGCGGCCTGACGATCCAGCTCTCGGGCAGCGCGATCGCGGAGGGCTTCATCGAGCTGCTCTCGTGCAAGAGCGACAGGCTCGAGCTCGTGCCCGCGGGGCCGCACGCCTGGAGCGACCCGAAGCTTGTGATCCCGCCGGGGCTCGTCGAGGAGCCCGACACGTTCTCGATGAGCCGGAGAGAAGCCGAGCGGGCCCGCGCCCTCGCCGGCAAGCGCAGTTGGCCCCTCCATATCGAGTACCGCACCCTGAAAGAAGGCAAGTGCGAGCTCGTCGCGGAGCTCGCGAGCGGTGGCGGGCGCACGTCCAACAGCCTCGAGCTCATGGTGCTATGGAAGCCGTGGCGACCGAGCCTCACGCTCGGCAGCATCGACGACTACGCCCTCTTCGCCATGCATCGCAGCGAGCACGTCAGCGCGCACATCACCCTGCGTGGCTCGCTCGCCGAAGCGTGGGCGTGGGCCAGCCGGCACGTCGAGGCGTGGCGCACGGCCCACGGCGACGGGAACCTCCGCATCGAGCGTGATGGTGAGGTCGTCGTGCACGCGCGCGAGGAAGCGGGCGCCCCTCCCCTCGACCGAGTCCCTGAATTCATGCCCGGCCCGACGTCGCCGTTTCAGGTCGCCGGCGCGACCTACCTGTTCGGCACCTTCGGCTACGCGCCATGGGCGATGGACCCTCGGGATCAGCTCGTCGTCCAGCTCATGCTCGCCGCGTACGACCGCGTGAACGATCACGCCCCCGACATCGCCCGGCTCACGGCGATCTGCGACGAGGCGATCCGCTGCGGCGCCGCCTACTCGGCGCTCCTCGAGCAGCATCAAAGCCGTCCGAACGACACGACGCGCTGGGAGGACATCACGCTCGGCGGGAACGATGCGCCGCTCAAGCTCGCGGCCTGGCACGAGACGCACATCCGAGGGATCGACCGCCGGATCTGGCTGTCGGCCGGACACGCCGCGCGGCTCGATCGCGCCAGGCTGCCCGACTACATCACGGTGACCGAGCTCGGCGGCGGCGTCCGCCTGGAGATGCCCGACGATCGCAGGCGCAGCGAGCTCGAGCCGCTCATCGCGGCCCTCGGCGCGCTCGTCCCGTGCGCGCCCGAGGCCGATCGATGGGCCGCCGAGCGCGCCTCCGAGCCGCAGCCCTGAATACGCCGAGATGACGACGTCGAGGCGCCGGGGACGGAGGAGCCCGGCCGATCGCGGGACTGCAATTCGCAGGGCCTGCTCGTCGCGCTCGCGTTCGCAATGGTGGGTCGACGGCGAACTCGGAACGAGCACGTATCTCCGCCACGCCTTCGAGCATTCCTCCGTCATTGATCATTCCCTGCGAAGGCCACGGCCAAAGATGGCCCGCTTGATCATTGAGAGACGCGAATCCCCAAGCGCGACTCGCCAGCGTCCGGCATCGATGGGCCGGCCCTGGCTGAGGCAGCCGCGGATCCCCGCGGGCACGTCGCGAGCTCCGCGGAAGCGCGCGGGCGTCGGCGCGCCGTGCCTGCCTGCGCGCTGGCGCGCCGCGGCGATGCGCGAAGAAAGCCGCGATCGACGGGACCCGCGGAGGTCAAGGACACGCGGCGTCCGAACGCGGGGCGCTCGAAAGGAAAATCCGATGTCTGAAGTGATCCTCTCCAACCCGAGCAGCATCCAGGACGAGGGACTGCGCCAGTTCGCCGACGCCGTGGCCGACGAGGTCATCCTCGCCGCGCACAAGGCCGTGGCCCACCACGCCGAGCCGAAGCGCTTCTTGCTCCCGACCGACCGACAGGCCCTCGAGCACAAGTTCGTCGCTCACCTGCGGGCCAAGCCGCTCGAGATCCAGAAGCGCGCCGCCGAGCGGGTGATGACGAGCATCCTCGAGAAGAAGCTCGCGGGCCTCGCCGCGCCCGAATTCGCCGCCGCCAGGGCGCAGGTGGGCGCCAGGGCGCTGATGCTGCGCACGCTCGGCAGCGGCGACCTGCTGCTGCGCAAGGCCATGACACCCACCCAGCCGACCGCGCCCGCGCCGGTGCCCGTGAGCGCCCCCGAGCGGCTGGTGTTCCACCTCGTCTCCGTCAAGTGCATCGACGAGACCGATGGCTTCCTCGGCACCGAGTCGGGCACCGACGAGATCGCGCTGTCCGGCGCGATGGTCGACGCCGCCGGCAACACCGTCGCGATCCCGAAGATCGGCGTCGGCGGCTTCGGCGGGGACAGGGCCACCCGCACCTACGACCCGCCGCTCCTGCTCGGGTCGGTCGACTTCACCAAGGGCTCGCTGCCCCGGTCCTTCAACCTGCTCCTGACCCTGATCGAGGTCGACAACGGCGACCTGCCGCAGCTCGTCCAGACGATCTACGACGAGGTGAGCAAGCGGGTCCGCGAGGCCGCGAGCAAGGCCGCACAAGGGCTCGGCGGGTCGCTCGCCGACGCGGTCACCGGCGCGATCATGCAGGCCCTCGATCGGGTGTTCAAGTTCTTCAAGGATGTATGGGAGGACGACGTGTTCCCCGGCGCGGTCACCACCTTCACGTTCGCCGACGCGGGCGCCAGCTTCGGCGGTGCCGCCACGAGCGGGCCGCGATCGGTCGACTTCAAGGGCCACGGCGGCCACTACCGCGTGTGGTACAGCGCCACCCTCGAGCGGGCCGGCGACGCGGCGCTCCGCAACAAGGCGGTCGTGTACGAGCACGCGAACTTCGGCGGCCGCAGCCTGACGCTCGGGGTCGGCCGCCACGACGTCGCCAAGATCCAGGAGCTCGGCAACGACGCCGTCAGCTCGCTCAAGGTCGGCCCCGGGGTCCGCGTGATCCTCTACGAGCACGCCGGCTTCGGCGGCCCGGCGCGGGTCTACTCGGGGCCCGTCGCCCAGCTGAGCGACTTCAACGACCGCGTCTCGTCGGTGGTCATCGAGCCGATCGCCGTCACCCTGTTCCAGCACGGCGAGTACGGCGGCAGCGCGCAGAGCTTCCCGCTCGGTCGCCACGACGTCACCAGCCTCAAGCTCGGCAACGACCAGGCGTCCTCGCTGCTGGTGCCGCCCGGCTTCAAGGTCACCCTGTTCGAGAACAAGGGCTTCTCCGGGCGCAAGAAGGTCTTCCAGGCCGACGCTAACTACGTGGGCGACGACTTCAACGACATCGTCTCGAGCCTGGTCGTCGAGCTCGCGTGAACTCGCGGCCGCGTCGCGACCTCGCGGTCGCGGCGCGGCTGCCTCGCGCTCATCCCGTCGGCTGGGGTCGGCTCGCGCGCTGCTGCGCAGGACCTCCGGCGGATCGCCGACAGGTCGTCCACCCGCGGCGCCGCGCCGACCCCAGCGAGCGGCGCAATTCCGCCGCTTCATCGACCTCGCCGGCCCGTCTTGCTCCCGCATCTCGGTGCAGGGCCGGCGCCGCGATCTGGGATAGACTCGCGGCGTGCTTGACGACGACGTCGGACTGCTCGACGCCTGGAAGGCGGGCGACCGCAAGGCCGGGGCCGCGCTGTTCGAGCGGCACTACCCGAGCGTGTTGCGGTTCTTCCACAACAAGGCCGGGGAGCAGGGCAAGGACCTGATCCAGCGGACCTTCCTCCGCTGCCTCGAGGCGCGCGACCGGATCTTGCCTGGATCGAGCTTTCGCGCCTATCTGTTCGGCGTCGCCCGTAATGTGCTGCTCGAGCATTTCCGCGGCGTCAAGCGCGACGGCCAGCGCTTCGACGGCATGGTGACCACGATCCAGGACGTCTCGCCGCACCCGACCCCGAGCTCGATGCTGTCGCGCAAGCGCGAGGTCCGGCTCCTGCTCGCCGCTCTGCGACGGATCCCCATCGAGCTGCAGATGGCGCTCGAGCTGTTCTACTGGGAGGACATGTCCGCCGGCGAGATCGCCGGCGTGTTCGACCTGCCCGAGGGCACCATTCGCACCCGCCTGCGTCGCGCTCGCCAGCTGCTCGAGCGCGAGCTCGAGGCGATCGCCGCCTCGCCCGCGGAATTTCACAGCACCCTCACGGGCCTCGCCGACTGGGCCAAGCACGTGCGTGACGAGCTCGCGGGCGACAGAGGCGCGAGGGCGACATGACCCGAAGGACATCCGCTCGCCGGACCTCGGGCTGCCCATCCGTGCCGTGAACTTGCGCGGCGGGCGAATAGGCGCGACCGGGCTGCGCCGGCGTCGCGGCCGCGGAGCGTCGAACCTGCCCTCGCGGCCATCCTTCCGGCGGCCGCAGATTACCTGCCCTCCGAGACATATTCTCGAGAGTCCGGCTGACGGCGAGCATGTCCATAACATGTCTTAAGGAACATGTACTATGATTCGCACACGCTCAATTCTCGAGCCGCGCGAGCCATGCGTCGACCGCCGCGCGCTCGGCCGCGAAGCCCTCGCCGAGCGCCGCGTACGCGGCCGCCACCTCGCGGGCCGACGCCACGGCCTCGGCCGGCGAGCGGCGCGCGCGTGCCTGGGCCAGGTGGAAGCGGACCGCCACGAAATCGGGATGATCGTCATCGAACGTCGCCGCGTGCCGCTCGCGGGCGATCTGCAGCGCCGCCTCGGCCTCGGCCGTGCGGCCGCGGGCCAGCTCGAGCTCGCCCAGGGTCGCGAAGATCCCCGCGAGGTACGGGCTGTTCGCCTGGTGCGCGAGGAAGCCGTCGCGCGCGGCCACGAGCTCGCGCTCGGCCTCGGCCAGCGATCCAGCAGCCAGCAGCGCGCGCGCCAGGTGGCTGCGGACGATCGCCGCGAACGCAGAGTCGGCGCCGAACCCGGTGACGAACCCCGCCAGCGCCTCGCGCTGCCGGGCGACCGCCTCGTCGAGGCGACCGAGCCCCAGGAGCGCGTCCCCGAGGGCGCTCACCGCCACCAGCCGCGCCACTGGCTCCTCGCCCGCGCGGTCGATCGAGGCGCGCAGGTGTTCCAGCCCCGCGTCGACCCGCCCGAGCCCGATCGACGCCGCGCCGCGCATGCGTTCGGCGTCGGCCGCCGGGCCCGGGTGCGACGGGTGCGAAGCCACCGCGCTCGCCAGCGCGTCCGCCTCCGCGAAGCGGCGGTACTTGAGGTCGACCTCGACCGCCAGCAGTTGCGCCGACTGCACGTCGGGCGCCGCGGGCCCGAAGGTCGCAAGCAGCTGCGGGATCATCCGCGCCAGCATCGTCCGCACCTGCCCGGTTTCGCCGAGCTCCCAGCGGGCCTGCGCCAGCATCATCCGCATCTGCCCCGCGATCGGGTGGTCCTCGCCGAGGCCGGCCTCGATCGCCGCCAGACCGGCGCCGAAGCGGGCCGCCGCGGTCGCCTGATCGCCGGCCTGCGCCGCCAGCCAGCCCTCATTGAACACCGTGATCGCGGCCGCCTGCGTCAGCCCGGCCGCGGCGGCCACCTCGGCCGCGCGGCCGAACGACGCGCGCGCCCCCTCGAGGTCGCCGCTGGCGAAGCGCACGATCGCCACGTTGAGCGCCCACAGCCACCGCGTCGGCGGCGGGTCGCCGGCGCGATCGATCAGCGCGTCGGCGACCTCGGCCCCGGCGAGCCCGAGCTCGGGGGCGCCGAGCAGCCGCCCGCGCACGAAGATCTGGCGCGCCGCGGCCTCGGCGGCGATGGCGTCGGCCCGCCCACGCAGGGCCGCGTGGAGCGCCGTCGCCAGCGAACCAGCCGCCTGCTCGGCCTCGCGGAGCTCCTGCTGCGCGCGCCCGAGCGCCAGCGCGGCCTCGGCGGTCAGCGGTTCGTGGCCCAGGCTCGCCGCCGCGCTCGTCACCGCCGCTGCGCCGGCCCGGGCCGCCGCGTAATGCCCGGTGAGTTGGTCCGCGGCCACGCGCTCGAGCGCCAGCTGCTGCGCGCGCACGGCCCGGGCGAGGCCTGTCTCTTCGGGCAGGGGAACCGTCGCCGTCAGGGCCTGCGCGTCGCCGCAGCCGGCCACCACGGCGAGGCCGTCGACCGCCGCCACAGCGTGGATCACCGTGTCGGCGTCGGCCGCCGCGAAGGCCCCCGCGAGCGCGTCGAGCCCGGCCAACCGGCGATCGAGGCACGCCATGCGCAGATCGAGGAGCCGGGCCGACTGATGACCTGACTGATGGGACAGGCACGCTTCGGCGCGCATCGCCGCCCACGCCTCGGCGTGGCGGTCGAGCCGCGGCGCGACCGCGGCCCACGTCGTCGCGCCCAGGGTCGGGATCGCCGCCGTCAGCCCCGCGCGCGCGGTCGCCCGCCGCGGCTCGCTCCACACCGCCGCCAGCTCGTCGGCCGCGCCGGTGCACGGCGCCTGACCTGACTCTTCGGACATGTGTGCCAGGGCGAAGCCGCCGCCGACCAGCAGCGCCGCCAACCCTGCCCCCGCGGCCAGGTTCCGCCGCCGTCGCTGGCGGACGCGGCTCAACTCGGTCAGCAGCGCCGCCATCGACGGCCAGCGGTCGGCTGGCCTGCGGGACATGCCCCGAAGGACAACTCGTTGCACCCACCGCGGCGCCATCCCCTCGGGCGGCGGCCGCACGCGGGCCGCGAGCACCTCGTCGACCAGCGCCGGCAGCGTGGCCCCGGCGAACGGCAGGCGGCCGAACAGCCCCTCGTAGAGCGCCACGCAGAACGAGTATTGATCGCTGCGTTCGTCGGCGACGCGGCCCTCGTGCTGCTCTGGAGCCATGTACGCCGGCGTGCCCATCACCGCCCCGGCCACCGTCATGCCCGCGTCGAGCAGCGCCCGCGGCGGCGCCTCGGCCTCGGGCAGCGCGGCCGCGGCGGTCGAGCGCGCCAGCCCGAAGTCGAGCACCGTGATCGCGCCGTCGTCGCCGCGCATCACGTTCTGCGGCTTGAAGTCGCGGTGCACCACCCCGGCCGCGTGCGCGGCGGCCAGCCCCGCGCCGGCCGCGGCGAACGCCGCCACCACGTCCCGCCAGCCGGGTCGACCGGCCAGCCACGCGTCGAGGCTCTGGCCCTTCACGAACGCCATCGCCACGTAGATCGAGTCGGCGTGTTCGCCGACCTCGTGCACCGTGACGAGGTTCGGGTGACTCACGCGGGCCATCGCCTGCGCCTCGCGGAGCAGGCGCATGCGCGCCGCGGAGTCGTTGCCGACGGTGTCGCGGCGCAGCAGCTTGACCGCGATCTTGCGGTCGAGCTGGGCGTCGTAGGCTGCGTACACCACTCCCATCCCGCCCTCGCCGAGGCGCTCGATCACCGTGAAGCGGCCGATCCGCGCCGCGCTCACCGGCGCGCCGAACAGCTCCGCCATGATGGCGCCCTTGATCTGGTCCGACTCGACCCCGTCGATGTCGGGGCTCGGCAGCGGCCGCGAGCGTCGCAGCTCGGCCGAGCGTGGCGCCTCCGTCGCCAGCGAGCCGACCCACGTCGGCGACGGCTCGGTCCGGCCCAGGGTCGCGTCTGTCTCGCGCAGCGACGGCTCGGTCGCCGCCGGGATCGGGCGCGTCGAGGGCTCGCATTCGCGGGCCCGCGCTGCGCTCGCGGGGCCCATCGCCGTGTCGCGGAGCGGCGGCTCGGGGTCCTTCATCATCGCCGTGGCGGCCAGCTTAACACGCCCCCTCGGCCGACCAGGGCGCCTTCGCTACGATTCACGAGCGGCGCGTCGCTGGCGAACCGCGGGCGATCGCGCCCGCGAAAATTTTCATGCGATCGCAATTGCCGGGACGCCCACGATCAACTCATCGGTGCGAGGGGCCACGGCTCCTCGGAGACGACCATGACGAACGCCCGCCGCCTCCTCCCGTTGCTCCTCCTCCCGCTCGTGATCGCGCCCGCCTGCGACGAAGACCCCGACACCGACCCGAACTTCGGCGAGCCGCTGCCCGAGGACGTGTTCGAGTTCCGCGGCTGGGGCTACTCGGGCAGCACCGTCCAGCTCAACACCAACATCCTCAACGGAGCCTCGATCGACACCGTGCGCTTCGGCTTCCCGAGCAACTACGGCGCCCAGGTCGCATGGATCTACAGCGCGGCCCTCCAGGAGTTCCTCGACATCGAGACCGTCACCGTCATCGACGGCGGCGTCCAGGGTCATACCGAGACTGGCACGTTCGCCAGCACGCTGAGCTTCGACGGCTCGATCTGGTACTTCGCGGGCGCTGGCGTCGACGCCTACGCGGTCCTCGAGGACGTGCGCTACGCCTCCGAGGTCGGGCTCGCCCACGAGGGTTCGAAGCTGATGACCAACCTCGACCCGAATCGCTTCGTCTACAAGTGGACCGCCCCGAACGCCCCCGCCGCCGGCACCAGGGTCGATCCGAAGACCGGATGGGGCGGCACGTTCGACGGCCTTCACACCTGCGCCACCGACGACAAGGGCGGCGTATGGTCGGTGATGTACCGCGGCATGCTCGTCGACGAGGCCACCGGCGACGTCACGAGCGCCTCCTGGGCCCCGCAGCAATACGCCTACATCGCCTGTCTCAGCGGGCGGATCGGCAAGACCTCGCTGTGGGGCTACGCGCCCGACAACCCGTCGGCCAACCGCCCCGACCTCACCCTCGCCGAATTCGAGGGCGCGCACCGCATGGTCGGCGCCGAGTACTGCGGCGACGGCCGCTCGTACACCCGCCCTGGCGAGGCCGTCACGCTGCGCGACAAGTGGAGCATCAACCAGCACCAGGGCGAAGCCACCAGCGAAGAGGCGGTGTGGACCGTGAACGGCGCCTTCTGCCTCGGCACCCCCCGCTGGGAGGCCTACAGCAGCGCGTCTTCCGTGGTGTGCAACAACGGCAAGGTCATCCCGACCTGCACCACCGCCCCCGCCGCGGCGAACGCTTACAACGGCAACTCGACCGCCAAGTGGTGGGCCCGCAACGCGTTCTTCCCCGATTGACGGCGACGCGCAGGCCACCGCATCCGCGCGCGGGAATTGGCGGCTGCCGCCGTGCATGTCGTCGAACACAATCTACGGCCGGCCATCGTGCTCGCCCCGCCGGGCAATCGCAGGTCACGCGCGCGGTCTACCGCTCGAGCTCGAGATCGGCGATGCTGCGGGCGATGGTGCCTCGCCCCTTCCTTCTCCTCTTCGTGCAGCTCTGTCTCGTGGCGTGTAGTGGCGGGGGGGGCGGCATGACGGAGTCCGGCGGCACGACCACGATCACCACCCTGGCGCCCACCAGCCAGACCGGGAGCTCCACGGACACGCCGACCAGCACCTCGTCGTCGTCGACCGGAGCGACCACCGCCGACGAAGCGACCTCCGACACCGCCACCGCCGGCACGACCATGAACGACGGGCCGAAGCTCGACCTGCCTGACGGCGAGACCGACACCGGCGGGCTCGGCGGCTGCAAGAAGGCCGATTTCCTGTTCGTGGTCGACGCCTCGGGGTCGATGAGCAACGAGCAGGCCAGCCTGGTCGCCTCGTTCCCCGGCTTCATCGCCACGATCACGCGGACGCTGAGCGCGAGCGACTATCACATCATGGCCGTGTCGACGGACGACGGGATGAACACCGGCGTCAACAGCCAGTGCATGATGGGCGGCCTGTGCACCTGCACGCCCGCGCCCACCTGCTGCGAGATCTCCTGCGAGTCGGGCACGACCTGCAACGGCGCCCCTTGCGACGACCTGCCGATCGGCCCGTGCGACTACAAGTACGGAAGCGGCCGGCTGTTCGACGCCGGCGGCAAGTCGTGCATGCTCGCCGCGGACCGCCGGTACATGCTCGCCACCCAGCCGGACATCGCCGACACCTTCGGGTGCATCGCCGACGTCGGCACCTACGGCAGCGGCGACGAGAAGCCGATGCTCGCCGCCATCAAGGCGGTCAGCGACGCGCAGAACGGCCCCGGGGCGTGCAACGAGGGGTTCTTGCGGGACGACGCGATCCTCGTCCTCACCTTCATCACCGACGAGGAAGACGACGTCGGCGACATGAACAACGGCTCGCCCGGCGGGCCGCAGCAGTGGTACGAGGCGATGGTGGCGGCCAAGGGCGGCGACCCGGAGGCGGTCGTGGTCCTCGGCCTGGTCGGCGACAGCAATCTCCCCGGCGGCGTGTGCCTCCCGGACGTCGACCCGAACATGAACGGCAACGGAGCCGAGGCGGCGCCGCGCCTGCAGAGCTTCGTCGGGATGTTCCCGAACGGCGTGCTCGGCAGCGTCTGCGCCCCCGAATACACGCCCTTCTTCATCGACGCGGTCGACGTCATCGACCTCGCCTGCGACAACTTCGAGCCGCCGCGCTGACCGGCGAGCGCGCCACGCGGGCGCGCCGTCGGAGAGCCGTCGGAGAGCATGACGGTGCTTCTCGCCCCAGAACAGAGCCTCGGCGGACTCGTCTGAGGGTACGTCGCCGTCCGCGAACGCGAGGGTCGATTTGCGGCATCGCGCCACGCGGCGCCGCGGTCTTTGCGGCCCGATTTAATTTTTGAGAAATCATTCCACGCTCGGCAATTGATCCCCGTCCGACCGGCACTAGCCCCGTGGACGACCAGCAGAGCGCGATCGGGCGGGACCGGCGGTCTCGCGCCGAAACCTCATTGCGTCACGATGGCCGCCGACTGCCGAGCTCCGCGTGCATCCTTCACCCGCGAACCATTCACCTCCCACGGCCCCTGCCTGGCCCGATTCGTCGGCTCGTCCGCGATCGATCTCGACGCCCCGGGCGCCCGAATCGGGGTCACGCCGACGGCGAAGCCGCGCCGCGGCGAAACCGCCGCCCGCGCGACAAAACGGCCGACCGCCGGATCTGCCCGGCGCCGGGGCGTTCCCCTCGATCGTGCCACCGTGATCACCCGCTCTGGCCGCGGCAGCCCCCGCGATTCATCATAGTATGAATCGCGCGCGGCGCCGTCGACGCGAACTGCCAGCGGCGGCGCCTCGGCCGGCAGGCGGACGACTGTCACGTTTGTCCGCGAAAACGCGAATCACCGCAGCGCGCCTCGGCGCGCCGCGGTGATTCGTGGCACTCGGCGCTCAGACGCGCCCGGAGAAGAACGCGGTGCAGCCGACCGTGAACAGCTCGTAGCGGGAGAAGCTGCGCTTCAGCGCGGCCTCGAGGCCCGGGAGCGTGTCCCAGCGATTCGACATGGCGCCCGAGCGTTGATACACGTCGAGGGCCAGGCGGGCGAAGAAGTGCTTCATCGACAGGTCGTAGAGCAGCGTCGAGCCGAACACCACCCCGCCGGGGTTCAGGCACGGCTTCAGGTGCTCGAACACGGTGACGGCCTTGTCCTCGATGAGGCCTGGCAGGCAGTGCAGGAGGTAGCTGATGCCGATCGAGTCGAACTTCTCGGCGATCCGCAGCGGCCGCAGGATGTTGCGGCGGTACAGCGTGACGTCGGCGTAGCGGCGGATCCGCTCGCGCACGAACATCAGGGTGTTGGGGTTCAGGTCGACCAGCGCGATATGGGGGGACGCCCCGGGAAAGCGGCAATGATCGAGGAAGTACCCCGAACCCACGCCCGCGTCCATGTGCCGGTCCGTGACGTGCGCGTCGTAGTGTTCCACCATGCGCGCCGTCGGGCAGCGCCACAGCAGGTTGTTGTTGAGGTTCAGGACCAGAAAGTCGTAGCGCGGCAGGAACGAGCGGGTGTACGCCGCCTGTCCTGCCTCCGTGGCCATATCGATCGTCTCGGCGACGTCGGAATCGATCGCGTGTTCCAAATGTACCTCCAGCGGCGGTGTGGTTATCAGCCGTATACAACCAAGTCAAGCGAACGATCCGCGATGCGAGCATGTCGTTTTAAAGCCCCACGAACATGCGTCGCATCGCGCGAATTAAGGCCTTGCTGGTGGTTCTTGCCTGTGTATATTCCAGCCCCGCCGCGCCCATCATTCGTCGCGGTGCACGCGCGATCGCGCGAATTAACACAGTGAGCGACTGTATGGATTTTCATTGGTCGGAATCGCAAGACGAGCTGTATCGCCGGGCGTTGGAGCTGGCGCGGCGGCACTTCGCCGGGCCGAGCCGCGTCTGGGCCGATCACGCTTTTGACCGCGCTCATTGGGACATTTGCGCGGAGTTCGGGCTCATGGGGCTCTGCGTCCCCGAGGCCCACGGCGGCCTCGGATTGGACGCGCTGACCACCGCCCGCGTGGTCGAGGCATTCGGACGCGGCTGCGAAGACACCGGCCTGGTCTTCTCCGCGGCGGCGCACCTGTTCGCGGCGGTGATGCCGATCGTCGAATACGGGGACGATCCGCTGAAGGCGGCGCTGCTGCCCGGGCTCGCCCGCGGCGCGGCCATCGGCGCCAACGCCATCACCGAGGGCGAGGCCGGCTCCGACGCGTTCGCCCTGCGCACCGAGGCCCGCCGCGACGGCGATTTCTACGTCCTCGACGGCGCCAAGAGCTACGTCAGCAACGGCCCGGTCGCCGACGAATTCGTCGTCTACGCGACGATGAACCGCAAACACGGCTACCTCGGGATCACGGCATTCGTCGTCGCGCGCGATACGCCCGGGCTCCGGCTCGGCGCGCCGCTGGCGAAGATGGGCCTCAAGAGCTCGCCCGCGTGCTCGCTCTACCTCGAGAACTGCCGCGTGCCGGTCGGCCGCCGGCTCGGCCGCGAGGGCCAGGGCGGCGCGGTGTTCCAGGCCTCGATGCAATGGGAGCGCTCGTGCCTGTTCGCCGGCTACGTCGGCATGATGGAGCGCCAGCTCGAGCAGGCCGTCGAGTACGCGCGCACGCGCCGGCAGGGCGGCAAGCCGATCGGCAAGCACCAGGCGGTCGCGCATCGCCTGGCCGACATGAAGCTGCGGCTCGAGGCGGCGCGCCTGCTGCTTTACCGGGCCTGCTGGCTGCGCGACCGCGGCGAGCCGGCCGTGGCCGCGGTCTCGCTGGCCAAGCTGGCGGTCAGCGAGGCGGCCCGGCAGTCGAGCCTCGACGCGATCCAGCTGCACGGCGGGGTCGGCTTCGCCGCCGATTACAACGTGGAGCACATGCTGCGCGACAGCGTGCCGGCGACCCTGTTCTCGGGCACTTCGGAGATCCAGCGCGACCTGGTCGCGCGGGAGCTGGGGCTGTGACGATGCAGCTCGCCGACCTCGTGATCTCCGCGGCGCGCTCGCGCGCGGATGCACCGGCCGTGATCGGCCCGGACGGGGCTCTGACCTACGGCGAGCTCGACGCGCTCGCCAATCGCCTGGCCCGCGCGCTGGCGCGGCGCGGGGTGGTCGCCGGCGACCGCGTCGGTTTGTGGCTCGAGAAGTCCGGCCGCGGCGTGGCGGCGATGCAGGCGTGCCTGCGCCTCGGCGCCGTCTACGTGCCGCTCGACCCGCTGAGCCCCGCGGCCCGCGTCGCCGGCATCCTCGGCGATTGCACGGTGCGCTGCGTCGTCACCACCGAGGCGCGCCGGGCCGCGCTCGCGGCCGCCGACGCGCCCGCCGAGCTGGCGGTGCTGCACGTCGACAGCGACTGGCACGAGGTCCTGCGCGAGTCCGCCGATTCGCTGCCGCCCCCGGCTCGCGGGCCGGACGACCTCGCCTACATCCTCTATACATCGGGCTCGACCGGCAAGCCCAAGGGCGTGTGCATCAGCCACCGCAACGCGCTCGCCTTCGTCGAATGGGCCGCCGAGGCGATCGCGGCCGATTCGCAGGACCGCTTCGCCAATCACGCGCCGTTCCACTTCGACCTGTCGGTGCTCGACCTCTACGTCGCGTTCCTCGCCGGCGCCGCGGTCGCGCTGGTGCCCGAGGGGCTGTCGTACGCGCCGCGTCGACTCGTTGAATTCGTCCGCGAGCACGCGATCAGCGTGTGGTATTCGGTGCCTTCGGCGCTGGCCTTGATGATGGAAGTGGGCGAGCTGTCCGCCGCCGCCGCGCCGACGCTGCGGGCGATCCTGTTCGCCGGCGAGCCGTTCCCGATCAAGCCGCTGCGGCGCTTGCGGGCCGGCTTCCCCGCGGCGCGCCTCTTCAACTTGTACGGGCCGACCGAGACCAATGTCTGCACCTATCACGAGGTCACCACGCTGGCCGACGATCGCAGCGCGCCGGTCCCGATCGGTCGCGCCTGCTCGGGCGACGAGGTGTGGGCGGTGCGCGCCGACGGCGAGCGCGCCGGGCCGGGCGAGGAGGGCGAGCTCATCGTCGCCGGCCCGACGGTGATGCTCGGCTATTGGGGGCAGCCGCCCCAGCGCGGGCCCTACGCCACCGGCGACATCGTCCGTGGCGACGACGCCGGCGAATACACGTACATCGGCCGGCGCGATCACATGGTGAAGATCCGCGGCCACCGCGTCGAGCTCGGCGACATCGAGGCCGCGCTGCTGCAGCACCCGGACATCCGCGAGGTCGCGGTGGCCGTGCGCGGGGCCGGCATCGACGCCCGCCTGCACGCCTTCGTGGTCGCCCCGCCGCCGGCTGAATTGTCGCTGCTCGGCCTCAAGCGCCACTGCGCCGAGCGACTGCCCAGATACATGATCGTCGACGACTTCACCCCGGTCACCGCCTTGCCGCGGACCGGCAACGGCAAGGTCGACCGCCTCGCGCTGGCGCGGCTGGCGGCGGCCTCGTCTTCCACCTCCGGAGAGCAGCCATGAGCAATTCCCCCGCCACCCACGACATCGAGCAAGCCCTCAAACAATACGTCGCCCGCGAGATCCTCGACGGCAAGGACATCGGCCTCGACGCCGACACGCCGCTGCTCGAGTGGGGAGTGATCAATTCACTGGAGATCGCGCGGCTGCTCGGGTTCGTGCGCGAGCAATTCGGGGTGGTCGTGCCGCTCGAGTCGGTGACCGCCGAACACTTCAAGGACCTGCGCGCGCTGACCGGATTGGTCGCCTCGCTCAAGGGCTGAATCGGGGCAGGCCCGGTCGCCGCCATCGCACCGCCGCGTCCGCGGCGGCGCGCGGAGTTTATTTGTCTGCAGTGGAGCGAATGTTCAATGTCGAACGTGGATTTTGATGTCGGGATCATCGGCGGCGGGCCGGCCGGGTCGGCCACCGCCTCTTATCTGGCGCGCGCGGGCCTCAAGTGCGTCGTCTTCGAGCGCGAGCTGTTCCCGCGGCCGCACGTGGGCGAGAGCCTGGTGCCGGCGGCGACGCGGGTGTTCAAGGAGATCGGGTTCCTCGACACGCTCGAGAACGCCGGCTTCCCCAAGAAGTACGGCGCCGCCTGGACCTCGGCCGACCGCGCGCCGGTCTACGCCATGCAGTTCGAGGGCCTCGCGGCCGATTGCCACGTCGACATCCGCTTCGAGGAGCGCGAGCAGGCCGGCGTCGACCGCAACTACACCTTCCACGTCGACCGGGCCAAGTTCGACCTGATGCTGCTGCAGCACGCGCACCAGCTCGGCGCCGAGGTCTACGAGGGCGTGCGCGTGCGCGGCGTCGACCTGTCCGATCCGACCCAGCCGACGGTCCACTTCAAGCTCGGCCAGCAGGACATCCGCACCCGCGTGCGCATGGTGATCGACGCCAGCGGTCGGCATACGCTGCTCGGCAACCAGCTCAAGCTCAAGGTGCTGGACCCGGTGTTCAATCAATACGCCCTGCACACCTGGTTCGAGGGCTACGACCGCGACCGCCTGGCCCATGGCCGCGGCCAGCCGGAGTACATCTTCATTCACTTCCTGCCGCTCACCAACACCTGGGTGTGGCAGATCCCGATCTCCGAGTCCGTCACCAGCATCGGCGTCGTCACCCAGAAGTCGAACTTCGCCAAGAGCCGGCTCGACCGCGAGCAGTTCTTCTGGGAGTGCCTGCAGAGCCGCCCCGAGCTGTACGAGGGCCTGCGCGCCGCCCGGCAGGTCATGCCGCTCAAAGAGGAGGGCGACTACAGCTACGCCATGCGCGAGATCTGCGGCGACGGGTTCGCCCTCGTCGGCGACGCCGCGCGCTTCGTCGACCCGATCTTCTCGAGCGGCGTCAGCATCGCGCTCAACAGCGGTCGGCTGATCTCGCACGACATCCTGGCCGCCGCCGAGCGCGGTGATTTCCGCCGCGACAGCTTCCGCACCTTCGAGACGCTGATGCGCCGCGGCACCCGCAATTGGTACAACTTCATCAACCTCTACTACCGCCTCAACGTGCTGTTCACCGCGTTCGTGCAGGACCCGCGGCACCGCATCGACGTGCTCAAGCTGCTGCAGGGCGACATGTACGACGAGGACGAGCCGGCCGTGCTCACCGAGATGCGGCGGATCGTCACCGAGGTCGAGCGCAACGATCAGCACATCTGGCACAAGTACCTCGGCTCGCTGACTTCGTCGGCGTTCTCGTCGGTGCTGTGATTCGCCGCGCGAGGATCCCATGGTCACGCCCGCGCTCGAGCCCGTCGCCGTGGTCGGCCTCGGCTGCCGCTTCCCCGGCGCCCCCGACCCTACCGCCTACTGGTCGCTGCTGCGCGCCGGTCGTCACGCGATCGTCGGCGTCCCGCCGTCGCGCTGGGACGCCGCGGCGCTCCACGACGCCGACCCGCAGCGACCCGGGCGCACGCTGTGCCGCAGCGGCGGCTTCTTGCCCGAGGTGGACGGCATCGACTGGCGGGCCCTGCGGCTGTCGCCGCGCGAGGCCAGGGCGATCGATCCGCAGCACCGGCTGCTGCTCGAGGTCGCCTGGGAGGCGCTCGAGGACGCCGGCCTCCCGCTCGAGGCGGTCGCCGGCAGCCGCACCGGCGTGTTCGTCGGCGCGACCTGGAACGACTACGCGCGCATGCAGTCGCGCGACCGCGACCGCCTCGACGGCTACGCGGCCGCCGGCACGCCGATGGCCTTCGCCGCCAACCGGATCTCCTTCACCTTCGACCTGCGCGGCCCCAGCGTCGCCCTCGACGCCACCTGCTCGGCCTCGCTGGTCGCGCTGCATCAGGCCTGCCAGAGCCTGTGGAGCGGCGACAGCACGCTGGCGCTGGCCGGCGGCGTCAACCTGATCCTCGCGCCCGACAGCGCGATCATCATGTCCAAGGCCGGCGTGCTGTCGGCCCAGGGCTTGTGCCGGGCGCTCGACGCCGACGCCGACGGGTTCGTGCGCGGCGAGGGTGCCGGCCTGGTGGTGCTCAAGCTGCGCTCGCAGGTGACCGCGAGCGACCGCGTGTACGCCTACGTGCGCGGCGTCGCCATCAACCACAACGGGCGCGGGCCGTGGATCATGGCCCCGCGCGCCGAGGCCCAGACGGCGGCGATCCGCGACGCCCTGGCCCGCGCCGCCGTCGACCCGGCCGAGGTCGACTACGTCGAGCTCCACGGCACCGGCTTCCCCCAGGGCGACGCCACCGAGACCGCCGCGCTCGGGGCGGCCCTCGGTGGGGCGGCGCGCGGCCGGCCCTGCGCCGTCGGCTCGGTCAAGACCAACATCGGCAACCTCGAGCCCGCCGCCGGGGTCGCCAGCCTGATCAAGGTGTGCCTGGCGCTGCACCACGGCGAGCTGCCGCCGACGCTGCACCTCGAGCGGATCAACCCGGCGATCGACCTCGCGGGCCTCGGCCTCGCGGCGCAGACCGAGACGACCGCCTGGCCGCGGCGCGCGCGGGCGCGGGTGGCCGCGGTGACGACGACTTCGTTCAGCGGGGTCAACGCTCACGCGGTGCTCGGCGAGGCCGAGCCAGCCGCGGCCCTGCCGGCGCCGCGCGGCCTGCTGCCGCTCCCGCTGTCGGCCCGCGATGCGCAGGCGCTGCGGGCCCGCGCCGCCGCGACGATCGAGCAGCTGCGAGGGCTCGAGTCGGATGACGCCGCGGCGCTGCGGGACGTCTGCTTCACCGCCGCGCTGCTGCGCAGTCACCACGCTCACCGCGTGGCGGTGATCGGCGATAGCGCTCCAGCCCTGGCCGACGCGCTGGCGCGCTGGCTCGCCGGAGCTCCGTCCGCGAACTCCACTGATTCGCCCGCGAACTCCGCTGATTCGCCCGCGAGCACTGCTGATTCGCTCGCGACCTCCGCCGATTCGCCCTGCACCGCGACCGGCATCGAAGCGAGCGAGCTGCACCGGCTGATCGCCGCCTACAACACCGGCGCGGCGATCGACTGGCGCCCGCTGGTGCCGGCGGGCCGCTGCGTATCGCTGCCGACCTACCCGTGGCAGCGCGAGCGCATGTGGCTCGAGTGGCTCGCCACCCCGCCGGCCGTGGACGCCGAATCAGAGAATCCCGAAAAGATCGATATCGACGCCAGCACCGGCGACGACACCGTCGACCCGGTCATCCCGCCCCTGCTCGCCGCCCTGCGCGAAGCCTCGCCGGGGCTGCGGCGCGCTCGCCTGCTGCAGCACGTCGAGCAGGCCTTGCGGGCCGCGCTCGAGCTGCCCGCTGACCTCCCGATCGGCCCGCACGCCCGCCTGTTCGACCTCGGCGTCAGCTCCTTGACCGCGCTCGCCCTGCGGACCCGGTTCCAGCGCGAGCTCGCCTGCGAGCTGCCTCCCACCCTCTTGTTCGACCACCCCAGCCTCGACGGCCTCGCCGGGCGCCTGCTCGCCGCCGCCTTCCCGGAGCCCGCCGCCGACGCCCCGGTCGACGCCCGCGCTCGCGAGCTCGCCGCGCTCACCGAGGTCGAGGCCGAGGCCGAGCTGGCCCGCCGACTCGAACACCTCCGGAGGTACTTGCCATGACCACGCCCGAGCTGTCCCCGCTCAAGCAGGCCCTCCTCGCGCTCGAGCGGCTGCAGGCCCGCGTCGACGAGCTCGAGCGCGGCCGCAGCGAAGCTGTCGCCATCGTCGGCGTCGGCTGCCGCTTGCCCGGCGGCGTCGACGACGCCGACGCCCTGTGGCACCTGCTGCGCGCCGGCGGCACCACCCAGGTCGAGGTCCCGGCCGACCGCTGGGACATCGCCGCCCTTCACGACCCCGACCCGGCCGCCCCCGGCAAGGTCGCCAGCCGCTACGGCCATTTTCTGCGCGACGTCGCCGGCTTCGACGCCGCCTTCTTCGGCGTCTCGCCGCGCGAGGCCGAGCGCATCGATCCGCAGCACCGCGTGCTCGCCGAGGTCGCCTGGGAGGCGCTCGAGGACGCCGGCGTCGCCACCGCGGCGCTGGCCGGCACCCGCACCGGCGTGTTCGCCGGCATCATGAGCAGCGAGTACGCGAGCCTGCTCGCCGACGGCGACCCGACCGCGATCGACACCTACTGGCTGACCGGCAACGAGATGTCGTTCGCCCCGGGCCGGATCGCCTACCTGCTCGGCCTCCAGGGCCCGTGCCTGGCGATCGACACCGCCTGCTCCTCCTCGCTGGTGGCCGTGCACCAGGCCTGCCGCAGCCTGCGGGCCGGCGAGTGCGACCTGGCGCTGGCCGGCGGCGTCAGCCTGGTGATCTCGCCGGCGCTGACGATCGCGCTGTCGAAGTCGCGGGTGATGGCGCAGGACGGCCTCTGCAAGACCTTCGACGCCGGCGCCGACGGCCTCGGCCGCGGCGAGGGGGCGGCGATGATCGTGCTGCGCCGCCTCGCCGACGCCGAGCGCGACGGCGACCGGATCGTCGCCGTCATCCGCGGCTCGGCGATCAACCACGACGGCGCCAGCGGCGGGCTGACCGTGCCGAGCGGCGCGGCCCAGGAGGCCCTGATCCGCGCCGCCCTGGCCGACGCCCGGATCGAGCCGCGCCAAATCGGCTACCACGAGGCCCACGGCACCGGCACCGAGCTCGGCGACCTGATCGAGACCCGGGCCATCGCCGCCGCCCTCGGCCCCGGCCGCGACGCCAGCGCGCCGCTGCGGCTCGGCGCGCTCAAGGCCAACATCGGCCACCTCGACGCCGCCGCCGGGATCGCCGGCCTGATCAAGGCCGCCCTGGTGGTGTCGCGGCGCGAGTTCCCGCCGCACCCGACGCTGCAGGCCCGCAATCGACATGTCCCATGGGACAGCCACGCCATGACCGTGCCGACGGCCGCGGCCGCGTGGCCCGACGAGGGTCGGCCGCGCTTCGCCAGCGTCAGCGCGTTCGGCCTCAGCGGCATCAACGCCCACGTCGTGCTCGCCGAACCGCCGCCGGGGCCATCGCCGACCGCGAGCGTCGATCGCCGGGCCCAGTTGCTCGTGCTCTCGGCCCGCAGCCCGCAGGCCCTGCAGGCCCAGGCCCGCGCCTTCGCGGCCCTGCTCGAAGCCGACGACGCCCCGCCCCTGGCCGCTTTGGCCGCCGCCGCCGCGGTGCGCCGCGATGCCCACGAGCACCGCCTCGCGATCGTCGGCGCCGCCACCGATGCGCTCGCCACCTCGCTGCGCGGCTTCGCCGACGGCCACGCCCACGCCGATTGCCAGGTCGCCCGCGCCCGCCCCCGCCCGCGCTCACGGGTGGTGTTCGTATTCCCCGGCCAGGGCTCGCAGTGGCTCGGCATGGGCCGCCAGCTGCTCGCCGACGAGCCGGTGTTCCGCGCCGCCCTGGCCGAGGCCGACGTCGCCGTGCGCCGGTTCACCGGCTGGTCGCCGTCGCAGGTGCTGGCCGGCGATCCCGAAGCCCCCGCGCTGGCGGCGATCGACGTGGTCCAGCCGACGCTGTTCGCCGTGTCACTCGCGCTCGCGGCCCTGTGGCGGTCGTGGGGCGTCGAGCCCGACGTCGTCGTCGGTCACAGCATGGGCGAGGTCGCGGCCGCCTGCGTCGCCGGGGCCCTCAGCCTCGACGACGCCGCCCAGGTGATCTGCGAGCGCAGCCGCTTGATGCGGCGCCTCGGCGGTCAGGGGGCAATGGCGGCGGTCGAGCTCGCGGCCGCCGACATCGCCCCCGCGCTGGCCCGCCTCGGCGGTCGCGTCACCGTGGCCGCCATCAACGGCCCGCGCTCGACCGTGATCGCTGGCGACCCGGCGGCGATCGACGTCCTGCTCGAAGAGTGGCAGGCGCGCGAGGTGTTCTGCCGCCGCGTCAAGGTCGAGGTCGCCTCGCACAGCCCGATGGTCGACCCACTGCGCGACGATCTGCGGCGCGCCCTCGCCGGCATCCGCCCGCGCGCCGGCGCCGTGCCGCTGCACTCGACCGTCACCGGTGCGCGGATCCACGGCGCCGAGCTCGACGCGGCCTACTGGTGGCGAAACCTCCGCGACCCGGTCCGCTTCGCCCCGGTGATCGAGCACCTGCTCGGTGACGGCCACGATGTCCTGCTCGAGGTCAGCCCTCACCCGGTGGTACTGCCCTTCCTCGCGGCGATGGCGGCCGAGGCCCACGCGCGCGAGCCCGGCGACGGCCCGGCCCTGGCGCTGGCGAGCCTGCGCCGCGACCAGGACGAGCGCGCCGCCCTGCTCGGCGGCCTGGCGGCGATGCACGTACACGGCCACCCGCTCGCGTGGCAGCGCCTGTGGCCCGGACCGACCGCGCACGTGGCCCTGCCGCGCTACCCGTGGCAGCGCCAGCGCCACTGGCTGCCGACGGCCCGAAGGCGCCCCCGCGACGGCGAGGCCCGCCGCGAACACCCGCTGCTCGGGACCCGCTTCTCCGCCTCGATCGCCACGCCGACGCAGTTCTGGCAGGCCGAGCTGGCCGGCGACGACCCGTCCTGGCTGGTCGATCACAAGGTCCAGGGCGCGACGGTGCTGCCCGGCGCCGCGACCCTCGAGATGGCCCTGGCCGCCGCTGACATGTCCCTCGGGACAGGACCGTGGCAGCTCACGGAGGTCGCCTTCTCGACCGCGCTGGTGCTCACCGACGACGCCCCCCGCCAGGTCCAGGTCGCCCTCACGAGGGAATCCGCGAGCATCACGGACCGCAGTGATTCCACCGCGAGCAACAACCTCACCACGGATTCCACCGCGAGCACCAAGCACATTGATTCCACCGCGAGCAACAACCTCGCCACGGGTTCCTCCGCGAGCAACAACCTCGCCCGCACTGTTTCCACCGCGAGCAACAACCTCGCCACTGATTCCGCCGCGAGCAACAACCTCTCCGCGAGCATCAACCTCTCCACCGATTCCTCCGCCAGCACCAACCTCGCCACCGATCCCCCCGCGAGCATCGGCGCGCGCGTGCAGCTCGCCAGCCGCGAGGGCGACGGCCCCTGGATCATTCACGCCACCGCCCGCGTGACCCGCAGCGACACTCAGGTCCCGCCGGTCCCCGACCTCGTCGAGGTCCGCGCCCGCTGCCGCGAGTCCCTGTCCGGCGACGCCTTTTACGCCGCCCTCGCCCGCCAGGGCCTCGACTACGGCCCGGCCTTCCGCGGCGTGCAGTCGCTGGTCCACGGCCCTGGCGAGGCGCTGGCCGAGCTGCGCCTCTCGCCCGCGCTGGTCGCCACCGCCGACCGCCACCAGATCCACCCGGCCCTGCTCGACGCCGGCCTACACACCATCCTCGCCGCCTTGCCTGACGGCCTGCGCGCCAGCGGCCCGGCCCTGCCGATCGCCGCCGAGCGGGTCCGCCTGCACGCGCGCCCCGGCGCCACGCTGACCAGCCACGTCCGCCTGCGCCCGGGCGCAGGCGAATTTGCGACCGCCGACATCACCCTGCTGAACGGGGGCGGCGTCGTCGTCGCCGAGATCGTCGGCCTCCGGGTCCAGCGGCTCGAGGCGAGGGCCCAGCCCGCCGCCTTCGCCGTCGAGTGGGAGTCGACCGCGAAGACCGGTGAACCTGTCCCTTCGGACATCCACGGCCGCTGGCTGCTCGTCGGCGACGACCACGACCTCGCCCCGCTGACCGCCGCTCTCACGCGCCACGGCGAGCGGGTCACCACCCTCGGCTTCGATCGCCTCGGCGACCTCGCCCTCGCCGGAGATCCCCTGCGCGGCGTCGTCTGCCAGCTCCCCCGCCGCGCCGACGACCTCGGCGAGCGCGGCTACCTCGGCGCCCTCGCCACCGTCCAGGCGCTCGTCCGGAACGACATCACCCCGCGCCTGTGGCTCGTCACCCGTCACGCGCAATCGACCGGCGACCTGCCCGATCCGCCTGCGGCCATGGCGTGGGGCCTCGGCCGCACCGTCGCCTACGAGCACCCCGAGCTCCGCTGCACCCGCGTCGACCTCCACGACGATGTCGTCGACGACCTCGCGCGCGAGCTGCTCGCCGATCGCGACGACGACGAGGTCGTGCTCGCTCGCGACGGCCGCCGCGTCGCCCGCATCGTCCAGCGCCCGCTGCCGCCGCCCGCCGTCGTCACCGCGCGCGCCGACGCGACCTACTTGCTCACCGGCGGCCTCGGCGGCCTCGGCCTCGAGGCCGCGCGCTGGCTGGTCCAGGCCGGCGCGCGCCACCTCGTGTTGGTCGGCCGCAGCGGCGTCGGCAGCGATGCCCAGGTCGAGGCTATCGCCGGGCTCGCCGCGGCCGGGGCCCAGGTCGTCGTCGAGCGGGCCGACATCGCCGAGCCTGCCGAGCTCGCGCGCGTGCTCGCCTCGATGCGGCTGCACATGCCGCCGCTGGCCGGCGTCGTCCATGCCGCCGGCGTGCTCCACGACGGCCTCGTCGTCGACCAGGACCGCGAGCGCCTGCAAGCCGTGTTCGCGCCCAAGGTGCGCGGCGCCTGGAACCTCCACCAGGCCACGCGCGACCTGCCGCTCGACTGGTTCGTCCTCTACTCCTCGGCCTCGTCCCTGTTCGGCTCGCCGGGCCAGGCCAACTACGCCGCCGCCAACGCCTTTGTCGACGCGCTCGCCCTGCACCGCCGCGCCGCCGGCCTCCCGGCTCTGGCGATCCACTGGGGCGCTTTCGCCGACGTCGGCCTGGCCGCGGCCCGCTCCGATCGCGGGGCTCGCCTCGCTGGCCGCGGCATGGCCTCGCTCGACCCGGCCACCAGCGGCCCGCTGCTCGGCCGCCTGATCGCCGCCGGCGAGACCTTGCTCGGCGTGGCCGCCTTCGACCCCGCGCGCTGGCTCGAGTACCACCCGCAGATCGCCGGCAGCGGCCTGTTCGCCCGCCTGCGCGAGCAGTCGCGCGCGACGGAGGCCAGCCCCGATCTGCAGGCCGCTCTGGTCGCCGCGGACCCGCCCGGGCGCGCGCGCCTGTGCGAGCAGCTCCTGCGCGAGCAGGCGGCGCAGGTGCTGCGCCTGGCCCCGTCGCAGATCGATCACGAATCCTCACTGAAGCACCACGGGGTCGATTCGCTGATGGCGATCGAGCTGAAGAACCGGGTCCACGCGCGGACCGGGGTCCGGCTGCCGGTGGTGTCGTTCCTGCAAGGGACGACGCTGCGCCAGCTGGGCCGCGAGCTCGCCGAGCGCTGGACCGAAGCGCGCCTCGTCGAGGCGATGCGCGACCGCGGCGACACGGCCGGGGTCGCCGACGAATGGGAAGTGACCCGCTTATGAACGTGACACAGCTCCTCAACGAACTGGCGCAGCAGAACATCCGCATCGCCGCCGACGGCGACGACCTCACCGTGCGGGCGCCTCGCGGCGCGCTGACCCCGTGGCTGCGCGAGCAATTGCAGCAGCACAAGCCAGCGATCCTCACCCTGCTGCGCCGCGACATCCCGGCAGGCGACCAGCCGGCCATCCCGCGCGTCACCCCCGACCTCGCCGCGCGCCACGAGCCGTTCCCGCTGACCGACATCCAGCAGGCCTACTGGGTCGGCCGCATGTCCGAGTTCGATCAGGGCGACGTCTCGATTCACTTCTACGTCGAGGTCGACGGCCAGCACCTCGACCTGCCGCGCCTCGAGACGGCCTGGAACCGCATGGTGCGGCGCCACGACATGCTGCACTCGGTCGTCGCCGCCGACGGCCGCCAGCGGATCTTGGAGCAGGTCCCCGACTATCACTTCGTCGTCGCCGACCTGCGTGAGCGCTCCGCCGCCGAAGTCGAGGCCGCCCTCGCCGCCGTGCACGACGAGCTCTCGCACCAGGTGCTGCCGAACGACCGCTGGCCGGCCTTTGAGATCCGCGCCTCGCTCCTGCCCGGCGGCGTCACTCGCCTCCACCTCAGCGTCGACCTCGTCAACATGGACGGCGGCAGCCTCATGCTGCTGCTCGACGAGTGGACCCGCGTCTACTTCGACCCGCACACTTCGCTCGAGCCGCTCGAGCTGTCGTACCGCGATTACGTGCTCGCCGAGCTCGAGCTGCGCAAGACCCCGGCCTACCAGCAGTCGCTCGCCTACTGGAAGCAGCGCGTGCCGCAGCTGCCGCCCGCGCCCGAGCTGGTGACCGTCGGCGGCGAGCGCCAGCGGACCCGCTTCGTCCACAAGACCGCCAAGATCGAGCGCGCCGTGTGGGAGCGCCTCAAGGCCGCCGCGACCGCCCGCGACCTGACCGTCTCGTCGGTGCTCGCGGCCGCCTACGCCGAGGTCCTGGCCGCGTGGGGCAAGGGCCCCGACTTCACCCTCAACGTCACCCTGTTCAACCGCCTGCCGGTGCACCCGCAGGTCGACGCGATCCTCGGCGACTTCACCTCGATGATCCTGCTCGGCGTCGAGGGCTCGGCCCACGCCGAGTTCGAGGCGCGCGCGCGGGCGATCCAGCAGCAGCTGTGGCACGACCTCGAGCACCACGAGGTCAGCGGCATCGAGGTCCTGCGCGAGCTGGCGCGGGTGCGCCAGCAATACGGCGGCGCGATCATGCCGATCGTCTTCACCAACATGTTGAACCTCGGCGCCAAGGGCTTCGCCCCGCTCTACACCGCGCTCGAGCGGCTCGGCAGCGTCGCCTTCATCCTCACCCAGACCCCGCAGGTGTGGCTCGACTACCAGGTCCACGAGGACGCCGAGGGCCTGCGCCTGACCTGGGACGCGGTCGAGGGCCTGTTCCCGGCCGGCATGGTCGACGACATGTTGACCGCCCACTGCCGCCTGCTGCGCCGCCTCGCCGACGACGAGCAGGCCTGGCGCGGCCCGCTGGTCCTCGTCTCGCCTGACCACGTGGCCATGTGCGAGGCCGCCAACCGGACCGAGGCCGCGGTCCCCGAAGTCCTGCTGCACCGCCTGTTCGAGGCCCAGGTCCCGCGCCGCCCCGATCACCCGGCCGTGGTCGCCGGCGGCCGCACGCTCACCTACGCCGAGCTGCACCGCCGCGCCTGCCAGGTCGGCAACCGCCTGCGCGCGCTCGGGGCCGTGCCCGACGCCCTGGTGGCGATCGTCATGGACAAGGGCTGGGAGCAGGTCGTCGCCGCGCTCGGCATCCACATGGCCGGCGCCGCCTACGTCCCGATCGATCCGTCGGTCCCGCCGGCGCGGCTGCATCACCTGCTCGCCCACGCCGAGGTCAAGCTGGTGCTCACCCAGTCGCACCTCGACGCTCGCCTCGCCTGGCCGGCCGGCGTGCAGCGCCTGCGCATCGACGGCGACGATTTCCTGCGCGACGACGACGCCCCGCTGGTCCCCGCGCAGCGGCCCGGCGACCTCGCCTACGTGCTCTACACCTCCGGCTCGACCGGCCAGCCCAAGGGCGTGATGATCGAGCAGCGCAGCGTCGTGAACCGCATGCTCGACGTGGGCCAGCGCGCCGGCGTCGGGCCCGACGACCGCTGCCTCGCGCTCACCGCCCTTCATCACGACCTCTCGGTGTGGGACATCTTCGGCGTGCTCGCGGCCGGCGCCACCATCGTCGTGCCCGACGCCGCCGCCGTGCGCGATCCGGCCAGCTGGACCGCGCTCATGCGGCGCGAGCGGGTCACCCTGTGGAACTCCGTGCCCGCCTTCCTCGAGATGCTCGTCGAGCACCTCGAGCACGCCGCCGACGACGTCCCCGAGGCCCTGCGGTGGGTCATCCTCGCCGGTGACTGGATCCCCGTCGGCCTGCCCGACCGCCTGCGCGCCCACCTCCCGCGGGTCGCCATGGTCGCCTCCGGCGGCCCGACCGAGACCACCATCTGGGACATCTGGTACCCGATCGGCGCCGTCGATCCGGCCTGGCGCAGCATCCCCTACGGCCGGCCCATGACCGGCAGCCGCTACCACGTGCTCGACCCCGCCCTGCGCCCGTGCCCGGCCCAGGTCCCCGGCGAGCTCTACATCGGCGGCGTCGGCCTGGCGCGCGGCTACTGGCGCGACGAGGCCCGCACCGCCGCCGCCTTCGTCGTCCACCCCGTCACCGGCGAGCGCCTCTATCGCAGCGGCGACCTCGGGCGGTGGTTGCCCGACGGCAACATCGAGTTCCTCGGCCGCGCCGACAACCAGGTCAAGGTCGGCGGCGTGCGCATCGAGCTCGAGGAGATCGAGGCCGAGCTCGGGCGTCACCCGCAGGTCCGCGGCTGCGCCGTGGTCGTCAAGGGCGAGCCCGGCGGCGCGCGTCACCTGGTCGCCTTCGTCGTCCCGAACGAGACCGAGGCCGACGCCGACACCGACGCCGACACCGAAGCTCCGCGCCCGCACGGGGCCGACCCCGGCCTCGACGCTCCTGCCGCCAAGCTCGAGTTCAAGCTGCGTCACCTCGAGCTGCGCGACGACCTCGCGGACCGGCCCGCCGTCGCCCTGCCCGAGCTCGCCGGCGACCCCCTGTCCGACCTCGTGGCGGCCCGTCGCAGCCGCCGCAGCTTCCGCCCCGACCCCGTCCCCTTGACCGCGATCGCCGGCCTGCTCGCCGGCCTGCGCGCCCGCCGTCACGACGACCTCGTGCGCCGCGGCTACCCCTCGGCCGGCAGCCTCTACCCTGTCCAAACGTACATGTTCGTAAAGCCAGGTCGCATCGACGGCCTCGAGGGTGGCGCCTACCACTACGACCCCGAAGCCCACCGCCTCGTCCGCCTCGGCGACGACCTCCCCGGCCCCGGCATGCACGCCCCCGTCAACCGCCCCGCCTTCACCAGCGCCGCCTTCTCGCTGCTCCTGGTCGGCCAGCTGCGGGCCATCGAGCCGCTCTACGGCGCCCAGGCCCGCGATTTCTGCCTGCTCGAGGCCGGCTACGCCAGCCAGAGCTTGATGCTGGCCGCCGAGCAGCACGGCCTCGGCCTGTGCCCGATCGGCGGCCTCGACGACGCCGCCCTGCGCGGCCCGCTGGCCCTCGACGACGGCCACGTCGTCCTTCACAGCCACGTCGGCGGCCTGCCCGACGCCGCCGCCGCCCCGCCGGCCGGCCCGCTCGGCCCCGCCGGCCTGCGCGCCCACCTGCGCACGCGCCTGCCCGAGGCCCTGGTGCCCGCCACCTACGTCCTCGTCGACGCCCTGCCGCGCACCGCCAACGGCAAGCTCGACCGCCGGGCCCTCGCCGCCCGCGACGTCAACGACACCGCCGCCCCCGCCGCGGCCGCCAGCGGCCTCGAGGAGCGCGTCGCCGCCATCGTCGCCGAGGTCCTGCAGCTGCCTCGCATCGAGCGCGACCAGAACTTCTTCGAGCTCGGCGCCACCTCCGTCCACCTGGTCCGGATCGCCGGCCGCCTGCGCACCGAGCTGGGTTGCCAGGTCACCGTCACCACCCTGTTCCGGGCCGCCACCGTGCGCGTGCTCGCCGGCCAGCTCGAGGTCGGCGCCGCCGAGGAGGCCGCCGCCCAGCTCCAACAACAGGCGCAGGGCCGCGTCGAGGCCCGCCTGGCCGCGCGAGGCCGTCGCGGCCGCGGAGGCAGCGATGTCTGATCCGAACATCCCCGAGCACGCGATCGCCATCGTCGGCATGGCCGGGCGCTTCCCCGGCGCCCCCGACCTCGACACCTTCTGGGCCAACCTGCGGGGCGGCGTCGAGTCGATCGCCCGCCTCGGCGACGACGACCTGCGGGCCGCCGGCGTCGACCCGGCGCTGGCCGCCCGGCCCGAGTACGTGCGCGCGCGACCCGTGCTCGGCGACATCGAGTCGTTCGACGCCGGCTTCTTCGGCATCAGCGCCCGCGAGGCCGAGCTGATGGACCCGCAGCAGCGCCTGTTCCTCGAGTGCGCCTGGGAGGCGCTCGAGGACGCCGGCCTCGACCCCGCCGCTTTCCCCGGGGCCGTCGGCGTCTACGCCGGCTCGACCATGAGCACCTACTACGCCGAGCACCTGCGCGGCGCCCCGGCGGCGCAGGGCTGGCCCGGGTGGTTTCAGGCCTTCATGGGCAACGACAAGGACTACCTGGCCACCCGCCTGGCCTACTTGCTCGATTTGCGCGGCCCCTGCGTCGCCGTCCAGACCGCCTGCTCGACCTCGCTGGTGGCCGTGCACCTGGCCAGCACCGCCCTGCTCGACCGCGAGTGCGACCTGGCCCTCGCCGGCGGCGTCACCATCCGCCTGCCGCACCGCGCCGGCTATCTCTACGAGCCCGGGGCCCTGTTCGCGCCTGACGGCCGCTGCCGGGCCTTCGACGCCGACGCTCGCGGCACCATCTTCGGCAACGGCGCCGGCGTCGTGGTCCTGCGCCGCCTCGAGGACGCCCTGGCCGCCGGCGACGCCATCCACGCCGTCGTGCGCGGCTCGGCCGTCGGCAACGACGGCGCCCACAAGGTCGGCTTCACCGCCCCCAGCCAGGCCGGCCAGGCGCGGGTGATCGGCGAGGCCCTCGGGGTCGCCGGCGTCGACCCTGCCTCCATTCAATACATCGAGGCCCACGGCACCGGCACCCCGCTCGGCGACCCGATCGAGTTCGCCGCCCTCTCGGCCGTGTTCCGCGACGTGAGGCCGCCGCGCCGGATCGCCGTCGGCTCGATCAAGCCCAACATCGGCCACCTCGAGTCGGCCGCCGGCGTCGCCAGCCTGATCAAGACCGTCCTGGCCCTGCGCCACCGCCAGCTCCCGCCGAGCCTGTTCTTCACCCGCCTGAACCCCGAGATCGACCTCACGGGCAGCGCCCTCCACGTCAACGCCGCCCTGACCCCCTGGCCCGAAGGCCAGGAGCCGCGCCGCGCCGGCGTCAGCTCGTTCGGCATCGGCGGCACCAACGCCCACGTGATCGTCGAAGAGGCCCCCGCCTCCGCCCGCGTCCCCGCGCCCCGCGAAGCGGCGCGCCCCGAGGCGTCGCCCCCGGAATCATCGCACCGCGTCGCGTCGCACCACGATTCATCGCACCGCGAAGCTGCGCGACCCGGAGCATCGCACCCGGAATCATCGCACCTCGATTCATCGCGCCGCGAAGCGGCGCGAAGCGGAGCATCGCACTCGGAATCGTCATACACGGAATCATCGCACTTCGATTCATTGCACCCCGATTCCTCGCGCCACGATTCCTCGCCCCCCGATTCATCGTCCCCCAATTCCTCGCCCCCCGACTCCTCGCCCCCCGACGCCGTCCTGCTCCCGCTCTCCGCCCGCGATCCGCAGGCCCTGCGCGCCCTCGTCGGCGCCTGGCGGGCCCGCCTGGCCGAGCCTGGCGCCGACCTCGACCTCCTCGACCTGGCCCATGGGGCAGGTGCGCGCCGGGCCCATCACCCGTGGCGGCTCGCCGTCGTCGGCCGCGACTGCGCCGAGCTCGACGCCGAGCTCGCGCGCCTCGAGGCCGCCCCGGACACCGGCACCCGGCGCGACCCCGGCGCCCGCCCGCGCATCGTGTTCGTGTTCCCCGGCCAGGGCTCGCAGTGGGCCGGCATGAGCCGCACCCTGTTCGCCCGCGAGCCGGCCTTCCGCGCCGCCTTGCAGGCCGTCGACCCCGTCGTCCAGCGCCACGCCGGCTTCTCCCCGATCGCCGCCCTTCACAGCGACGAGGCCGCCTGGCTCGCCCGCATCGATCATTTGCAGCCGGTCCTGTTCGCCGTCCAGGTCGCGCTCGCCGCCCAGTGGCGCGCCTGGGGCGTCGAGCCCGACGCCGTCGTCGGCCACAGCATGGGCGAGATCGCCGCGGCCCACGTCGCCGGCGTGCTCACGCTCGACGACGCCGCCCGGATCGTCAGCGTCCGCAGCCGCTTGATGCGCCCGCTCGCCGGCCGCGGCGCCATGGCCGTCGTCGAGCTGTCGCAGGCCGCCGCCCGCGAGCGCCTGCGCGGCCGCGAGGACCGCGTCTCGCTGGCCGTCAGCAACAGCCCGCGCAGCACCGTGCTCTCGGGCGACCCCGAAGTCCTCGACGACCTGCTCGCCGAGCTCGCCGCCGACCAGATCTTCGCGCGCAAGGTCAAGGTCGACGTCGCCTCTCACAGCCCGCAGGTCGAGCCCCTGCGCGCCCCCCTGCTCGCCGCCCTGCGGGGCCTCGCGCCCGGGCCTGCGCGCGTGCCCATGACCTCGACCGTCGACCTCCGCGACATCGCCGGCCGCGAGCTCGGCCCCGAGTACTGGGTCCGCAACCTCCGCGAGCCGGTCCAGTTCGCCGCCGCCGTCGAGCGCCTGCTCGTCGGCGGCGAGGCCGTGTTCATCGAGGTCGCCCCGCACCCCGTGCTCTTGCCGTTCGTCGAGTCGATGATCCAGGGGCGCGACCGCAGCGACCTCGCCGTCGTCAGCGGCCGCCGCGACCAGGACGAGCGCGCCGTCCTGCTCGCCGCCCTCGGCGCCCTCTACACCCGCGGCTTCCCCGTCGCCTGGCCTCGATTGTCCGCGCGACCTGCCCGGCCCCTGCCCCTGCCGCGCTACCCCTGGCAGCGCACGCGCCACTGGATCGCCCCGACCCGCGCCGCCGCCGTCGGTCGTGTGCAAGGCGCCCACCCGCTGCTCGGCGGCGCCCTGCGCTCCTCGCTCGATCGCACGTGGTTCTGGGAGCGCAGCCTCGACCTCGCCGCCGCGCCCTACCTCGCCGACCACCGCCTCGGCGGCCTCGTCGTCGTGCCCGGCGCCGAGTTCATCGCCATGGCCCTCGCCGCCGCCGAGGTCGTCGGCGCCGGCAGCCACGCCCTCGTCGACCTCGCCGTCCCGAGCCCCGCGATCGTCCCCGACGGCGCGAGCTTGCAGCTGCAAACCGTCGTGCGCGCCGACCCCGACGGCTTCACCGTCCAGATCGCCAGCCCCGCCGGCGACGACGCCTGGCAAGTCCACGTCACCGCCACCCTGCGCCCCGCGGACCCGCAGTCACGCCTCCCCTCGCAATCACTCTCCGCGACGCAATCACTGCCCGCGACGTTCGCCGCGCAATCACTCCCGGCGACGCAACCACTCCCCACCACGCAACCACTCCCCGCCTCCCCATCACTCCCCGCGTCGCTCGCCTCGCAATCACTCCCCACGTCGCTCGCCACTTCATCGCCCGAATTCCTCGCCGCGATCCAGGCTCCCCTCGCGCGGCCGATCGCCGGCCCCGAGTACTACGACGCCCTCGCCGCCGTCGGCCTCGCCTACGGCCCTGCCTTCCAGGCCGTGCGCCACGTCTGGTCGGCGCCTGGCGAGGCTCTCGGCGAGCTGCACCTGCCTGACGGCGTCACCGGCGACCTCGACCCGCACCCCGTCCTGCTCGACGCCGCCTTCCAGGTCCTGCTCGCCGCCCGCGGCGAAATCGACCCCGCCGCCGGCCCGCGGGTGCTCGCTGGCATCGACCGGCTCGTGCGCCACGCCCCGGCCGGTCGCGCCGCCTACAGCCACGTCCACGTGCGCCGCGCCGACGCTGACGGCTTCGTCGCCGACGTCGACCTCCACGACCTCCACGGCGGCCTGCTCCTCACCGCCGTCGGCCTGCAGCTGCGCCGCATCGACCTCGCCGCCGCCCTGGCCCGCCACGCCCCGCGCCCCGTCGTCCCGTACATGGCCCCCGAGTGGCACGCTGCCCCGCCCCCCGCCGGTCCCGCGCGTCCGGGCCGCTGGCTGTTGATCGCCGAGCCCGGCCCGTTCGCCGACGCCGTGGTAACCGGCCTGCACGCCCGCGACCAGGCCTGCGAGCGGCTCCCCCTGGGCTCCGCCGCCTCCGCCGAATCCCTCGTGCAAGCCCTCGAACAGCGCCGCGAAGGCCCGCCGTGGCGCGGCGTCATCCACCTCGGCGCCCTCGACGAATCCGCCTCCATCGCCTCCTCGCAAGCCGCACCGGCTCAAGACTCCCACCCCGTCCAATCATCGCACCAAGGCCGAGCATCCGCGCCGCCATCTCACCATTCCCACGAATCATCGCCCATCGAATCGTCGCCCATCGAATCCCCGCTCCCCGACGAATCGTATGACCTCGACGCCGCCCGACTCGACGCCGCCCAGACTGTCGGCTACGGCGTCGGCCTGCACCTCGTCCAGGCCCTCGCCCGGCTCGCCTGGCGCGACCCACCGCGTCTTTGGTTCGTCACCCGCGACCTCGCCGCCCTCCCCGACGCCGGCCCCCTCGACATCACCCACGCCCCGCTGTGGGGGCTCGGTCGCACCGTCCCGTTCGAGCACCCCGAGCTGCGCTGCAAGCGGGTCGACGTCGACCGCGACCTCGCCACCGCGTCCGCCCTCGTCGACGAGCTGTGGGCCGACGACCTCGAGGAAGAGGTCGCTCTTCGCGGCCCCACTCGGCACCTCGCGCGCGTCGTCCCGCTCGAGCTCCCGCCCGCCGAGCCCCCCGCGATCCACGGCGACGCCACCTACCTGATCACCGGCGGCCTCGGCGGCCTCGGCCTGCTCGCCGCCGGCTGGCTCGTCGATCGCGGCGCCCGTCACCTCGCCCTCCTCGGCCGCGGCCCCGCCACCGCCGATCAGACCGCCGCCCTCGCCGAGCTCGAGCGCCGCGGCGCCCGCCTCGAGCACCTCCGCTGCGACGTCGCCGACCTCGAAGCCCTCGCCACCGCCCTGCACCGGCTCGACGCCACCATGCCCCCGCTGCGCGGCGTCCTCCACACCGCCGGCGTCCTCGACGACGGCCTCATCGCCGGCCAGACCGTGGACCGCCTGCGCACCGTGCTCGCGCCCAAGCTGCGCGGCGCCTGCAACCTCCACCGCCTCACCCGCGCGCGCCCCCTCGACCTCTTCGTCCTCTACTCCTCCGTCTCCGCCGTGCTCGGCGCGCCCGGCCTCGCCAACTACGTCGCCGCCAACGCCGCCCTCGACGCCCTCGCCCACCATCGCCGCCGCCTCGGCTTGCCGGCCACCAGCATCGACTGGGGCCTGTTCTCCGGCGTCGGCATGGGCCGCCTCGCCGGCGCCAGCCTGTCCGCCCGCGGCGTCGGCGACATCCGCCCCGACGACGGCGCCGCGATCCTCCTCGACGCCGTCGCCAGCGGCCGCCCGCAGCTCGGCGTCGCCCTGCTCGACGCCCAGCAGTGGCTCGAGTTTTATCCCCAGCGCGCCGCCTCGACCCTGCTCGCCCCGCTGCTGGGCCGCGGCTCCCGGACCCGCCCCGCGGCCCCCGCCGCCCAGGCCCTGCGCGCCGCCCTGCGCGACGGCGACCCCGCCGGACGCCGCCTCGCCCTCGACCGCTTCATCACCGCGCAGGTCGCCGAGATCGTGCGCATCGAGCCCACGCGCATCGATCGCGACCTCCCGTTCAGGCAGCTCGGCTTCGACTCCTTGCTCGGCCTCGAGCTGCGCAACCGCCTCGAAGCCGGCCTCGGCCTGACCCTCTCCGCCACCCTGATCTGGACCTGGCCGACCGTGAACGAGCTCGCCCGCCACCTCGGCGAGCGCCTCGGCTGGGACGCCCCGCCGCCCGCACCCGCCCCCGCCCCGGTCGACCTCGACGACCTCGACGACCTCGAGCTGCTCGAGCTCGGCGAGCGACTGCTCGGCTGACCTATCAACCTGGCCGAGAACCGCGGCTCGCCGCGTTACCTGTCCCGAGAGACACATAACCGTCACCGCACGCACCTGTCCCGAGAGACACATACCGTCACCGCACGCACCTGTCCCGAGAGACACATACCGTCACCGCACGCACCTGTCCCGAGAGACACATCATTCCCCGCGGCGCGGGACCTCGCCGCCTCTCCCCACGCGACTTCCACGGACCGCCATGAGCGACCCCACGCCCCCCGACTTCCGCGCCCTATTAAAACGTTCGCTCGAGAAGGTCGCCGAGCTGCGCGCCGCGCTGTCTGCCCGCGACGCCGGCGCTAGCGAGCCGCTGGCCGTCGTCGGCATCGGCTGCAGGTTCCCTGGCGGCGCCGACTCGCCCGAGGGGTTTTGGCGCGTCATCACCGGCGGCCACGACGTCGTGCGCGAGCTCCCCGAAGGTCGCTGGCCCTTCGATCCGGCGCTGCAGGCCGCCGCTGCCACGCGCTGGGCCGGCTTCCTCGACGGCGTCGACAAATTCGACGCCGGCTTCTTCGGCATCTCCCCGCGCGAGGCCGCCGTCCTCGACCCGCAGCAGCGCCTCCTGCTCGAGGTCGCCTGGGAGGCGCTCGAGGACGCCGGTCAGCCCCAGCCCGTCCTCAGCGGCAGCCGCACCGGCGTGTTCGTCGGCCTCACCACCCTCGACTATCAGCAGCGCGTCCTCGGCGGCGAGCCGGCCGACCTCGACGTCTACGCCCTCACCGGCAACAGCCAGTGCTTCGCCGCCGGTCGCCTCTCCTACATGCTCGGCCTCCAGGGCCCGTGCCTCGCCGTCGACACCGCCTGCTCCTCCTCCCTCACCGCCGTCCACCTCGCCTGCGACAGCTTGCGCGATCGCCAGTGCGACCTCGCCCTCGCCGGCGGCGTCAACCTGATCCTCTCCCCCGTCGCCACCCACATGCTCGCGCAGGCCCAGGCCCTCTCGCCGGGCGGTCGCTGCCGCACCTTCGACGCCGCCGCCGACGGCTTCGTGCGCGGCGAGGGCTGCGGCGTCGTCGTCCTCAAGCGCCTCGCCGACGCCCGGCGCGACGGCGACCGGATCTGGGCCCTCGTGCGCGGCAGCGCCATCAACCAGGACGGCCGCTCCACCGGCCTCACCGCCCCCAACGTCCTCTCCCAGCAAAGCCTTCTGCGCGACGCCCTCGCCCGCGCCGGCCTCGCGCCCGAGCAGGTCGGCTACATCGAGACCCACGGCACCGGCACCCCCCTCGGCGACCCGATCGAGATCGACGCCCTCAAGGCCGTCTATGGCCGCCCGCGCCAGGATGGCTCGACCATCCGCCTCGGCGCGCTCAAGACCTGCACCGGCCACCTCGAGGCCGCCGCCGGGATCGCCGGCCTGATCAAGGCCGTGCTCGCCATGCATCACTGCCAGATCCCCGGCAACCTCCACTTCACCGCCCTCAACCCGCGCATGTCTTTGGCGGACACCCCGCTGGTCGTCGCCGCCGAGGCCACCCCCTGGCAGCCCGGCCCCGCCCCGCGGATCGCCGGCATCAGCGCCTTCGGCTTCAGCGGCAGCAACGCCCACGTGCTGATCGAAGAACCCCCGATTACCGACGCCCCCGCGAGCGCGAACGACCCCCGGCCCATCGCATCAACCTCGTCCGCGGCACGCCCCCTCGTCGAAGCATCACTCGCAGCACCGGTGTCGCCCGACACCCATGAACCCCGCCAGGCGAGACCATCGCCGGCCTCCCCTCAATCACAGCACCCCGGCCCGGCCGACGCCTCCCTGCCGTCGCCATCGTCGGCGCGCGCCCCGGCCCTCGCCGCGCCGTCCCCCCCACAATCACAGCACCCCGGCCCGGCCGACGCCCCCCTGCTGTCGCCATTGTCGGCCCGCGCCCCAGCCCTCGCCCCGCCGGCCTCCCCACAATCACAACACCCCGGCCCGGCCGACGCCCCCCTGCTGTTGCCATTGTCCACGCGCGCCCCTGCCGCTCTACGGCAGCTCGCCGAGCGCATGCGGGCCCGCCTCGATCGACTCCCCGATCGCCGCGCCCTCGACGACCTCCTCCACACCGCCGCCACCCGCCGCACCCATCATTCCCACCGCCTGGCGGTCGCCGGCGCCGACCTCGACGATCTGCGCGCCGGCCTCGACGCCTGGCTCGCCGGGCGTGAGCACCGGGCCGTCGCCAGCGGCCAGCTGCGCCCGGGCGGCCGGCCGCGGCTCGCCTTCGTCTTCCCCGGCATGGGCACGCGCTGCGCCGGCGTCGGCCGCCAGCTCCTCGCCGACGAGCCCGTGTTCGCCCGCGCCTTCGCCGACGCCGCCGACGCCGTGCGGCGCCACGGCGACATCGACGTGCGCGCCGCCCTGGACGACGACGCCAGCCTCGCCCGCGTCGAAGTGTTTCAGCCGACCCTCTTCGCCGTCGAGGTCGCCCTCGCCGCCTTGTGGCATGCGTGGGGCGTCCGGCCCGACGCCGTCGTCGGCCACAGCCTCGGAGAGATCGCCGCAGCCCACGTCGCCGGCGCCTTGCACCTCGACGACGCCGCCCGGATCGTCTGCGCCCGCAGCCGCCTCCTCACCGACCCGCGCGCCCGCGGGGCCATGGCCGTCGTCGACCTCCCGCCCGAGGGCCTCCTCCCGCACCTCGAACAGTTCGCCGGCCGCCTCGTGCTCGCCGCCCACAACGCCCCCGCCGCCACCGTCGTCTCCGGCCCCGCCGCCGACCTCGAGGTCCTGCTGCGCCAGCTCGCCGACCACGGCGTCGACGCCCGCCGCCTCAGCGTCGACATCGCCTTTCACAGCCCGCACATGGACCCGCTGTGCGCCCCGCTGGCGCAAGCCCTCCGCGGCCTCGAGCCGCTGCGCGGCGCCACCCCGCTCTACTCCACCGTGCGCGGCGGCCTCCTCGATCCGGCCCGCCTGACCCCCGCGCACTGGGTCAACAACCTGCGCGCCCCGGTCCGCTTCGCCGAAGCGATCGATCACCTGCTCGCCGACGGCTTCACCCTCTTCCTCGAGATCGGCCCGCGTCCCAGCTTGCTCGGTTTCCTCGACCTCGCCCTGCGCCAGGCCGGCCCCGCCGGCGAGCGTCACGCCCTCGCCAGCCTGCGCAGCGGCCTCGGCGAGCGCACCGCCCTGCGCGCCGCCCTCGGCGCGCTCCACACTCGCGGCTACCCCGTCGATTGGCAGCAGCACGCCCCCGCCGGCCGCTGCGTCGCCCTGCCGACCTATCCGTGGCAGCGCGAGCGCCACTGGATCGATCCACGCCCGCGCCGCCCCGCCGCGCCCACGTCCTCGGGCCTCGGCGAACCACTCGACCTCGCCGATCCGCCCGGCGGCTATCTCTGGCACGGCGAGCTCGATCCGCGACGCACCCCCTATTTGCGCGACCATCGTGTCCACGACGTCCCCGTCGCCTCGGGCGCCGTCCTCCTCGACCTCGTCGCCGCCGCCGCCGCCGCCGCATTGAACCTCGGCCCCGATTTTTCAAACGCGCTGCACCTGCGCGACCTCCACCACGCCGCCCCGCTGGTCCTCGCCGACGACGCCGCCCGCGCCCTCCAGACCACCCTCACCCCCGAAGGCGACCGTCACTGGCGCATCGTCGTCTCGAGCCGCCCCCAGGCCACACGCGAGCCGTGGACCCGCCACCTCTCCGCCACCATCGAATCCCCGTACCCCGGCGAATCACCCGTAGAATCAACGCCCCGAGCCAGCCCGAGCCACGAATCGCAGCACATCGAATCACCGCACCTCGTCAGCCCGAGCGGTGGAGCATCACGCTCACCCGGCGTCGCATCATCGCTCCCCGTCGAGCCGAACCGAAAATCAACGCACTTCCTCGACTCGCCCCTCGTCGGCCCGAGCCGCGAATCAACGCACCTCGAATCCTCGTCCTGCGTCGGGCCGAGCGGTGGATTGAAGCACCTTTCCGACTCGCCCCGCGAATCCTCGCCCTCTGTCGACCCGGGCCGCGAATCAACGCACCGAGACGCAGCCGCGACCGTCCCTCCGCCGCTCGACCTCGCTTCACCGCCCTCCGACGATTCCCTCACCACACCCCTCTCGCTCGCCGCTCTGCGCGACGCCTGCCGCCAGCCTGTCGACCTCGCCGAGCTCTACGCCCGCCTCGACGCTGGCGGCAGCGGCTTCGGCCCGGCCTTTCGCGGCGTCGACCGCCTGTGGCGCGGCGACGGCAGCTTGCTCGCTAGCGTCCAGGCCCCGCCCGGCCTCCCGCCCGACGCCGTCGCCGCCATGCACCCGGCCGTCCTCGACGCCTGCGTCCACGTCCTCGCCGCTGCCGCCCTCCTCCCCGACGCCGCCCCCGTCGCCCTCGTCGGCGGCGGCATCGACCGCGTCATCCTCCGCGCCCGCCCGCGCGGCACCTGTCTCTGGAGTCATGTCGTCCTGCGCCCCGCCGACCCTGGCGTCCTCCTCGGCGACATCACCATCCTCGACGAACACGAAAGCCCGATCGCCCGGCTCGAGGGCGTCCGTCTCCACGCCGCCGCCCCTGCGGCCCGCGACCACGACCTCCGCCGCCGCCTCCTCGACGCCGCCCCTGATCGCCGCCCCCACCTGCTCGAGCAGCACCTCCTCGGCCTGCTCGCCCACGTCCTGCGCATCGACCCCGAGCGGATCGCCGTCGACGGCGGGTTTGCCGACCTCGGCCTCGACTCGCTCATGGTCGTCGAATTGCGCGACGCCCTGCGCGTCGGCCTCGGCCTGCAGATCGCCGCCGCGCTGCTCTGGCAACATCCCAGCGCCCGGGCCCTCGCCGCCTGCCTCCTCACCCGCCTCGACTCGCCCGAAAGGAGCGCCTCGTGACCGTCCGCGACCCCACCGCGCTGTGGTTCCACAGCCCGCGCCCGCACCCCACCGCCCGCCTGCGCCTGTTCTGCTGCGCCCACGCCGGCGCCGCCGGCCACGTCTTTCACGCCTGGCCCGCCGGCCTCCCGCCCGACATCGAGGTCTGCGCCGTCCAGCTCCCCGGTCGCGCCTTTCGCCTCGCCGAGCCCGCCTACACCGCCGTCGCGCCGCTCGTCGCTGCCCTCGACGCCGCCGCCGCCCCGCTGCTCGACCGGCCCTTCGCCGTCTTCGGACACAGCATGGGCGCCCTCGTCGCCTTCGAGTGGACCCGCGCCCTCCGGCGCCGCGGCGGCCCGCAGCCCGAGCGCCTGTGCCTGTCCGCCTTCCGCGGCCCGCACCTCCCCGACCCCGCCAGCCCCTTGCACCCGCTCGCTGACGACGCCTTCGTCACCGCCCTGCAGCAGCGCCACGGCGTCCTCGACGACGCCCTCGCCGACCCCGAGCTGCGCGCCTTGATGCTCCCCGTCCTGCGCGCCGACTTCACCGTGCTCGAGACCTACGCTCACGCCCGCGAGCCCGCGCTCGACCTCCCGCTCCACGCCTTTGCCGGCAGCGACGACCGCGGCGTCCCCCCGCGCGACGTCGCCGCCTGGGCGCTGCACGCCGGCCGCGGCTTCAGCCTCGACGTCCTCCCTGGCGGCCACTTCTTCCTCCACACCGCCCGGGCCGACCTGCTCGCCCGGCTCTCGCGTCTGTTGTCTGCCCCACGCGCTCAGGAGCACCCGTGACTGCCACCACCGCCGCCCCCGCCATCGCCTTCGACCCGAGCGACCTCGGCTTCATCGCCGACCCGTACCCCACCTATCGCCGGCTGCGCGAGCAGGCCCCCGTCTACCGCTGGGAGCCGGCCCGCATCTGGGTCGTCAGTCGCTATCACGACGTCGTCACCGTCCTGCGCGACCGCCGATTCAGCCTCGACGACAGCCACTGGGAGTTCGCCGCCCCGCCGCCCCCCGGCGCCCTGCCGACGCCCTATCAATCGCTGATGAAGAACAGCCTGTTCCGCCTGCCCGAGGTCGATCACCAGCGGATCCGCCGGCTCGTCGCGCCCGCCATGAGCCCGCGGACCCTCGTCGGCCTCCAGCGCGACGTCGACGCCGTCGTCGGCGACGCCCTCGCTCGCCTCGCCGGCCGCGACCAGGTCGACATCGCCCGCGAGTTCTCCGAGCGGATCCCCCTGCGCGTCATCGGTCGCATGCTGCAGATCCCCGAGCGTCACGAGGAGACCTTCCGCCGGTTCGGCCTCGCCCTCATCGACTCCATCAGCGTCGCCCTCTCGCCCGACGAGTTCGCCGCCACCATCGCCCCGATCCCCGCCGGCCTCGACATGCTCAACGAGGTCATCGAGGACCGTCGCCGCGATCACGAGCCGGGCCTGCTCACCGCCTGGATCGAGGCCGAGGAGGCCGGCGAGCGGCTCACCCGCGACGAGCTCGTCGCCCTCGCCGGCAGCATGATCACCGCCGGCACCGACACCGCCGTCCAGCTCGTCAGCTTCGCCGTGCTCGACCTCCTGCGCCACCCTGACCAGCTCGCCCGCCTGCGCGCCGACCCTGGCCTCGTGCGCGGCGCGATCGACGAGGTCCTGCGCTTCGACCACTTCGGCAAGGGCGGCGTCCCTCGCTTCCCGATCGAGGACGTCGAGCTCGGCGGTCAGCTCATTCGCCGCGGCGAGATGGTCATCGCCCTGGTCGGCTCCGCCCTGCGCGACCCCGACGTCTTCCCCGACCCCGACCGCCTCGACATCGCTCGCAGCCAGGCCCAGAGCATCGCCTTCGGCAGCGGCCCCCACTTCTGCGCCGGCGCCTCGCTCGGCCGCATGATGAGCCAGACCGCCGTGCTCTCGCTCGTCACCCGCTACCCCGACCTCGCCCTCGCCGCCCCGCCGACCTTCGAGAGCCACGCCTTCCTGCGCAAGATCAGCAGCCTCCCCGTCAGCCTCGGCACGCCGGCATGACCCCGGGGACATGTCCATTCGGACATATCCTTAAAAACTCGCGCAAACCGCCGACGTCTCCGGCCCGCCCTGCGCCGCCGCAGGCCGGGCGGTGCACGCCGAGCTCCGCGTGGGACCGGCGCTGCCGCGCGCCTCGCAGTCGCGCCGGGCTCCTCGCTGCCACCGACGCCGCCGGGCGCCATGATGCGCGCGTCCTCGCCACCCACGAATGCAACCGCCCGTGGTATGCCGACGACGCGATGACCGACGACACCGCGTCGAACCTGCTCGCTGATCTGCTCGCGCACCTCGAGCGCGACGGCGAGGTGCCGCCCGCCTGGCTCGCGCTGCACATCCCGGACGGGTCGCTCACCCGGGCCTGGCACGCGACTGCGGACGTGTTGACGCTGGTGCTGGCCGCGATGCGAGCCCATGGCACGACCGCGACCGTGCTGGCCATTTGCGCGGTCGCCCGCGCCGAGCTCGCGCGCATATCACCGTCCCTCGTCGGGGCCCGGCTCGCAGGCGCGCTCGAGGCGGCCGAGTCGCTCGTGCGCGGCACCGGCCCGCGAGACGCCGTCGACGAGGCGTTCGGCTGCCTCCATCCGCAGGAGCTGTGGTGGTCGCACGACCCGAGCCCGAGCGACGAAGCGGAGCGCGTTCAGGCGTTCGGCCTCGGCGTCGGCTTGCTGGTGTGGTTCGTCCTCGACGTCGAAGCGGGCGAGGTGACCCCGGCAGAGGCCGCGACCTCGCTCGACGAGAGCGACCACGATTCATACTTCCTCGAGACCGCGCAGGAGCTGCTGCCCTCGCTGCGCGCCGCGCTGCCGTGCCCGACGCTCGCCCGGCTGCGCGCGGCGTACGAACACGACTGAGAGCGTCCGGCGCCACATGCCCTTGCGACAGCGCCGCCGCCGCATCGCCGTTCAGCAATGCGGCGACGGCACCCTCGTCACCGGATCAGAAGCCGGAGCTTTTCAGCGACTCCACCGGCGTGTTGAGCAACTGCTGCTCCCACAGGAACGCGATACCGCTCCCCGCCGCGTGCTCCTTGAGCACCTCCACGAACTCGGCGGTGTGTTCGGTACGCGCATGGTCGCGCAGCCATTCGGATGCCAGCGCCAGCCACGTCATCACGTTGGCGCCGGCGGCGATCATGCGCTGGATGGCGACCTCATGCGCCTCGAGCGAGACACCGCCGCAGGCATCGGTGATCACCGTCACGTCCCAACCGTCGCCGAGAGCGTGGATCACGGGCATCGCCACGCAGATCTCGGTGTAGAGGCCGGCGATGACCAACTGCTTGCGGCCCGTCGCCTTGACGATGTCGACGACCTTCTTGTCTTCCCAGGTGTTGAGCGTGGTGCGATCGATCACCTTCTCGTCGGGGAAGACATCGGTGATCTGCGGAAAGATGAACCCGCCCCGATCGGCGATGACGCTGGTGATGATGGTCGGGACGCGAAACGCCCTGGCGGTCTTCGTCAGCGCCGCCACGTTGTTGACCACGACTTGCGGGACGTGGCTGTTGAGATTCGCGAGCTGGAAGGGCTGGTGATCGATCAGGACGAGCACGGAATCTTCGGGGCGAAGCAGCGAGTCGAGGCCGTTGCGAAAGCTCATGGTGATCCTCTGAGGTCGTTGAAAAGGGGCTGTTTGCCGGGTGGCAGGCAATGGCATCAGCGTTGCCTCGAAGAACATTGACAGTCCGACTTTTGATACGCTAGCCTCGTTTCGACCTACTCTGTGTCGCAGATCGGGGAACGCCAGATGGATATCGAGGAGCTGAAGACCTTCGTGGAAGTCGCCGACGCCGGAGGCATCACCTCGGCGGCCCGCAGGCTCGGCGTGGCCAAGGCCATCGTCAGCCGGCGGCTCATCCGGCTCGAGGCAGACCTCGGCGTGCAGTTGCTGGCGCGGACCACGCGAGGCGCGTCGCTGACGGAGGCGGGCGCGACATTTCGCGACTACGCCGCGAAGGTGGTCGCCGAGATCGACATCGCGCGCGAGACCATCCTGCCCAGCGGCGAACTGCGCGGCCGCCTGCGGATCGCCGCGCCGCTCTCGTTCGGCCCGACGCATTTCGCACCGGTGCTCGCCGAGTTGGCGCGACGACACCCGGCCCTGCACGTCCACGCGTGTTACAGCGATCAGTTCGTCGACCTGATCGACGAGGGGTACGATTGCGCGATCCGTGTCGGTCGGCTGCCGCCCTCGACGCTGCTCGCGCAACGCGTCGGACCGATCTACGCCACGCTGGTCGCGAGCCCGGACTACATCGTGGCGAACGGGATGCCCGAGACGCTGGAGGACCTCCCCGACCACGAGGCCATCCTGCAGGGCACGGAATCATGGTACTTCAGGGACGGTGAGCAGACGATCGCGGTCAAGCCCCAGGGCAGGGTCAAGGCCGACAACGGCGTCGCTATCGCAGCCGCGGTGCTCGCGGGTCTCGGCATTGCCATGCTGCCGGACAGGCTGATCGCCGAGCATCTGGCATCCGGCGCGCTCGTCCCGGTGCTGACGCGCTATCCGCCGCCCGAGTTCGGCATCTTCGTCGTGCGTCCGCCGGCGCAGCATCCTGCGCGCAAGGTCCGGGTGCTGACCGAGCTCCTGATCGAGCGCTGCGGAACCGCGCCGCACGTCTCGGGCACGGCGCCAGGTTGAACGCACCGGCAGCGAGTACGGAAGTCGCCGGATTCGGGCCCGCAGGGGAGCCTAAATGGTGCCAGTCGTCGGGACCTCGCTCCGCTATCGTCGCAGCACGACCTCGTCGGTCCTGCCGGTCGCGCCGCGCAGGTCGGCGCCGGGGTGGTCGATGATGTCTGCCCGGACTGCGGCGCCGCGATCGATCTCAACGTCCGAGCAATCGATGCTCCCCCTGGCCTCTCGGTGAACCCCACGCTGCCCCGGCGGAGCAGAGCCCCCGCACCGCCGCCGCCGGGTGCTTCGCCGGCCGCTCACTTCGGGCAGGGCGGATCCGTCGGACACGAGTCGTTCAGCGGCTGGGGAAATGTCTGCAGGCAGCGCGCGACACCGACGAAGGTGTTGGTAACGGTGAAGTCGAGCGGATCGCCGACCCAGCCGCGCACCACCCCGTCGCGGGCGCTGTGCTCGATGCGGCTGCTCGTGAGGAACACCGAGGCCGGCTGCTGGCCATAGAACACCACCGCGCCCTCGTTGGAGAAGGTGTCGCCCGACAGCCCGCAGTCGTAGCTGGAGATCCCCGAGACGCCGCCGGCGTAGGCGATCGTCGTGTGCTCGATGCGATTGTCGGCGGACGGTGTGCCCTTGAAGGTGATGCCCACCCAGTCGCCGGGCGCCGGCGCATCGGCCCCCGAGGTGATCACGATCGGCTTCTCCGCGGTGCCGAGCGCGCGCAAGCTGCCGGTGGCGGCTTCTTCGGTGACGTAAGCCTGCACCAGCAGCCGCGAGCCCGGCTGGAAGCGCAGCTGCACGCCCGGCTCGATGGACAAGCTGCCGGGCGTGCGATCGTCGCCGCTGCTGCCGACCACCATCATACCGGTGACCATATGATAGGGCACGCCGCGATCGTGAAGGGTGGCCTCACCGACGATCTGCGAGTTGCCGAAGCCCTCGTCGATCAGGATCTCGTCGTCCTGGTTGCCGGTGTATTGACCGCTCGGCACGCTGCTCGCGGCGCGTTGCCACAGGCGCAGCGGCGCCGAGCCGCTGCCGGTGACGGTGAGCTCGCTCGAGTCGTCGCTGAACGTGGCGTTCTGGCTCAGCAAGGCGCCGAGAGAGGCCGAATCTTCGATGGTCACGTGCTGCACGCTCGCCAGCGGCATCAGCCCCTGGGGCGAGCGCGGATCGCCGACCAGGACCAGGGTGCCGGTCTCGTCGATGCGCGAGTTGCCGAGCGCGCCGCCGCCCCGCAGCGTGGCGTGGGCCAGGCGCATACGGCCCGTCTCGGCGACGCGCAGGCTGTCCCAGGCCGCGGCCCCGGCCCGCTCGAAGACGATGGGTTTGTCGGCGGCGCCCTCGGCGATCAGCTCGCCTTCGATCTGCATGCCGACGCGATCGCCGAAGCGCACCACCGCGCAGGGCTCGATGGTCAGTCGCTGCCCCTCCGAGATGATCGGCGGAAAATCCACGATGTGGGGGCTTGCGGCCGCGGTCCACACCGTGTCGTCGGACTCGAGCGCGGCGGTCGCGTGCACGGTGCCCTCACCGCTCGGGACACCGCACGTCTCGGGGACGTCGGTCGCGGTGTCGGTGCCAGGATCGGCCCCTTCTCCGCCCTCGCAGGCGACCACGGCAGCGGCGCAGAACAGGAGAGCGGACCCTGGCAACGAGCGAATTGACGGCATGAAGCTCCTGGGCGGCGCGCGAGGATGCACCCCGAAAAGACTCGCCGCCCGCACGCCATGCTCCAAGGTTTTGTGCAGCTCCGCCATACTCCGAACACCCGGCGCATTGACCCTTCGGCGTCACTTTTTCCGGAGACCGAGCATGTTCACCCGCCCCCCCACGAGCCGCCCCCCGCTCGTCACCGGCAAGGCCGCCATCGATCTCGTCGAGGCCGCCTACCAGCTCGACGGCACGGAGACCGAGTGGCTCGCGGCCGTGACCGCGCGCGCCCAACCCGACCTCGACGTGGGCGCGGGGTTGTACGCATTCACCGGTGACAGCACCGCTCCGGACTACGCGCGCAGCCCGGTGTTCGCCGCGCGGGCGCTCTCGCCAGAGTTCCAGGCGCGCCTGCTCGAGCTCAACGAGACCGCCCCAGACGCCATCTTCGAGCTGCTGCGCAAGCGACTGGTGACCTGCGGCGGGCTTGAGCAGGTCCTCGGCCGCGGCTCACCGGTGGTCGAGCATTTCCGCCGTGTGATGGCGCGCGCGGGCATTTCCGACGGATTCTGCATGTTCGCCCAGGACACCGAGGGCGGCAGCGTCACCCTGTCGGCGCCGTCCGCCGCGGTCGTGGCCCCGTCGCCGCGCGTGCGGGGGATCTGGCAGCGCGTGGGCTTGCATCTGGTGGCGGGGTTGCGCTTGCGACGCAAACTGGCGGCGCGCGTGATGGGTCGCGACGCCTTGCTGTCGCCGGCGGGGCGGGTCGAGGACGCCAGCGCCGAGGTCGCGGCCGATGGCGACGCACGCCGCGCGCTCACCGAAGCGGTGCAGGCCATGGACCGCGCGCGCAGCGTCGAGTTGCGCGGCTCCCCCGAGCGCGCCCTCGACCTCTGGCGCGGCCTGGTCGCCGGCCGCTGGTCGCTCGTGGAGCACTGGGAGCGAGACGGCCGCCGTTACCTGGCCGCCTACGCCAACCGCCCCGGCGTGCTCGACCCGCGCGCGCTGACCTCGACCGAGCAGAGCGTGCTCCGCCACCTGGCGCTGGGCGCTACCAACAAACAAGCCAGCTATGCGCTCGGCCTGCCGGAGAAGACCGTGTCGTCGTGCGTGACGCAGATCCTCAAGAAGCTGCGCGTCCGTTCGCGGGTGGAGCTGGCCGCCCTGCTCCAGGCCCGCAGCGCCGGGTCGCTCGACGTGGCCTTCGCCGAGGACCGGCTGCGGGTGCTGGCAGTCGACGTGAGCGTCGCCGACCCCGACTCGGTGCTCACCCCCTCCGAACGCGAGGTCGCCACCGGCGTCGCCCGTGGTCTCCGCAACGCCCAAATCGCCAGCGCGCGCGGCGTGGCGCCGAGCACCGTGGCCAAGCAGCTACAGACCATCTACGCCAAGCTCGGCGTCGACAACCGCAGCCAGCTCGCCCGCCACCTCACCCGCCACAATGGGCTGACGCGGGGGTGAGCGCATCGCGTCCCTGCGCCGCGGGCTCGGCGTGCAGGAGCACTATGCACAATCGGCATGGTCGATTGCTAATGATGTGTTCAGCCCCACAGACTTCGTCTGGATTGCGCTGACATCTCCTCGATCCGCGAATCCTTACTGCGCAAGATCTCGAAGTCGTCATCGCGCGCGGGCTCGAACACGGCGACCCGACCCGAGCTGCAGGCGATGGCGGCCCGCTCGCCGCGGAGGTTGACGCTGCCGCGAACGTGGCCAGCTCGCGCCCCCACCCAGGCCGCGCGCGACCGGATGCCGCATCGGGTGGTGTCGCTTCGGTGCTCATCCGGACAACGACCCCAGGCCTCGCGGCCATCAGCGCCTCCGGCCCACCCACAGCGCGAGGCCGAGCGAGGGCAAGGCCAGCAGATCGCTCGGATCTCGCACCAGCGCGACAGGCCCGAGCGCCGGCAGCCCCCTGCCCAGCGCCAGCGCCAGCCCTGCGTCGAGCGGCAGCCGCACCAGCCCCATGGCCCACGCCACGGCGATGTTCGCCGGCGGCCAGGTCTTGGCCAGCGCAAAGACCAGGCCCGTGAGCACCGCCAGCGCCCGCAGCCTCCGCGGCGAGGGCCCGCGGTAGCGCCCCGCCTGGCGCAGCCCGAGCTCGATCCATGCGTCGAGCAGCAGCGGCGTGAAGATCAGCCCGGCGAAATCGGACAGCTTGCCCGTCGCAAAGCCTGGGTACGCACGCTTCGCCCAGTGATCGTTGAGCAGCAACACCGCGACCGAGGCGAGCGCCGCGGGATGCAGCAACCCCTCGCCCGCTCGCCCCAGCCTCACGGCGTGGGATCCACGCGCACCGTGATCCCCGCCCCCGGAGGCACGACAGTGCCGTCGCCCCTCAGCCACGCAGACACCGTCGGCTCGACACGTACTGTGCCGCCGACCCCCTCGGCGCTCAGCGTGAAGCGCAGCTCGCAGGGACCTTCCGGTGGACACTTGGGCGAGTAAACCGTGGTGCTCACGGACACCTGATCGGTGGGCCCCGTGGACGACGCCGGCGCATCGGCGGCTTGCCCCGCCGGCGACTGGAGCGACAGGCGTACCTGCCCCGCGCCGCCTGATGTCGGCGTTTTTGTCGTCACGCGGACCGTCACCAGCCAGTCGGAGATCGACTCACCCGGCGCCGTCGCATGCGCCACCGCAACCACGATGTTCGCCGACTTGCTCGACGATGGCGCCACCTCCATCGGCGCCCCGGTGGCCGATGAATCCAGGTGCCAGCGCGGCTTCGATGTCGCCATGACCGACACGGAGGCGACCAGCAGCGCCGCGAACGTGGCCAGCTGGCGTGCCCTCGAAGGCCGCGCACGGCCAGTCTCCGCCTCGCACGGTGTCGCTGCGGTGTTCATCTCGGCCACGATACCTCAGCGCCGCCGGCCCACCCACAGCGCGAGTCCGAGCGAGTGCTTGATGTCGGCCTCGACGGAACCGACGATCTGGAAGGTCTGCTCCTCACCAGTGTCGTCATGGCCGAGCTTCACCGTTGCGCCGAACTGGCTCTTCCTCCCGGACATGAGCCAGCCTTAGCAGGCTTCGAGCGTCGCCTCAACCCGCCAGCGCTCGCTCGCGGGCGTTGTGCTCCTCGATCTCGCGCCGCTTCTGCGGGAAGGCGTCGCGCTCGGCCCCGACGTGATCACTCGTGCCCGTCGCCGAAGACAGCGCGTCCGTCGAGGTCGAGGTACAGGCCCGTCCGCGGGTCGCCGAGCCGCCGCGCTCTCGACCAGTCTTCGCGGGTGCCCTTGCGGACGAACGCGCCGGTGAGCTCGCGGTGGGACGGCGGGGCGATCGACGCCCACACGGACGTGTTCGCGTTCTGCGTCACCGCGTGGGAGAGCTCCCACGGCGAGCGCCCCGATTTTGTCACGCTCTCGGCAGTTCGAGACAACCCCTCGACTTCGGGCTCGCAGGGGGTCCAGGACGCCCCCCGCTGCGGGAGCGTCGGCCTGCCGCGGACTATCACGGGCACTTCGGCGCGAGGAAGCGGGCCTCGACCCCGTCATCGGGATCCACGAGCGCGCCGGCGATGCAAGTCTCGCTGACCGCGTAGATCGTCACCGTCCCCCCGGGCGCAAATCCGCCGGAGCCACCATTCGCGCAATCGCGGTCCCACACGGCGGAGACGCCTTCCATCGTGATGTCTTCGCCGTCGACATACTCTCCGGCGACGATCGGCCCCGGGAACTCGGCGTCGACGAGGAAGCCGCTGGTGCATCTCGTCCCGAAGCTGTCGGGCGAGATGTCATCGCACAGGAATTCCTCGGCGTCGGTCAGCCGAATCGACATCGGCCCGGTCCAGCGGGCGCCCTCGACCTTGGCGGGCGCCTCCGGCGGGAACTCGAGGCCCTGACAATTTTCCTCGACCGGATCGGGCCCGCCGGTGGTCGTCGTGGTGTCGTCCTCCGTCGTGGTGCCGGGTGAGCTGTCCGTCCCGGTCGGGTCGCCCGCCGTGGTCGTCCCGGGCTCCTCCGTGGTGCTCGTCCCGGGGCCCTCCGTGGTGCTCGTCCCGGGGCCCTCCGTGGTCGTCGGGTCGTCGCTCGTGCCCGTCGAGGTGCTCGTCGCGCCGCCGGTGTCCGAGCCGGTCGAGCCGGTCGAGCCGGTCGTCGCGGTCTCGCCGGGGGAGCCGGGCGTGCAGCCGGCGGTGAGGGTGAACGTCAGGAACCAGGGTGTAAGTGAAATGAATTCGTGGCGCATGGTGACTCGCGTCCGCGACAATGTGCCCGGGTTGCGTCGCCTCTGTCTGGGGGTCCGAGAGGAAATTCGACGCGCCGTCGGCCTCGCAGAGCGCGCACGTGGAGCGCCAGCGCGCCCCCGGGCGGTCACGCAGCGGCCTTCGCCTCGCGCACGATCGTCGGCACCTCGGCGGGCACCCCACGCTCGGGTGCTGTCGACCTCGCTTGGGGGCTCATGCGTGGTTGCGGCCGCGAGCGCCGTTCAGATAAAGGCTCTCCCGCGCGCTCTTTTGCCGCGACCGCGGGCCCGGGCTCCGTCTGGTCCGCGAACCCCTCCGAAGAAGAAACCTTCTCATGCGAATCAATTTCCTCTCGTCGCTCGCCCTCTCCTCCATCAGCTTCCTGCCGGCCTGCGGCGTCGACGGCGGCGGCTCCGACTCCGGCACCCAGGGTGAAAGCAGCGGGACGGTCGGCGCATCCACGACGGGGCCGCAGACCGACCCGGGCACGGACACGACGGTGACGCCGACGACCGGGATCACCGACGGAGCCAGCGACACACAGGATACCGACGGTACGGCGTCGCTGTCGGCCACGGGGACGGGCGCTCCGACGAGCTCCTCGTCGACGACCGACGAGACCTCCGGGACGAGTGACGACACGTCGAGCTCGACCGAGGCGAGCTCGACCGAGGCGAGCACTTCGACGACCGACGATACGACCGGGACCACCGCGGACAGCGAGACGACGACCACGAGCGAGAGCACGGGTGACACCGATCCGGGCGCGGAGGTCCTGATGAACCCGTTCGACCTGGCGCCCGGGATGAACACGTACGTCGGCGGACTGAACGACGAGAACTGGACCACCGAGTTCGCGCAGCCGAACGCGGGGAGGACGTTCTTCGCCTCGGGGAACGGCAACCAGATGGGGTCGTTCGTCGGCCTCGGGCTCACGAAGGACCTCGGCGGGGTGGTCGAGGACACCACGTACGAGGTGTCGTTCTTCGTCACGATGGACCTTGCGGGCTTCTCGGGGATCGAGCTGGCGGACTTCTCGACGCTGCGGATCGGCGGGCCGGCAGGGATGGTCGAGTGGACCAGCACGCCGACGCCGACCGTCGAGGACGAATGGGTGCAGTGGACCGGTACGTATACGCCGGCGCCGGCGGACCTCGGCGGGCCGTTCATCTTCGAGATGGTGTTCGACCTCGACGCGCAGCACTCGGTGGGGTTCGACGGGGTGGTCTCGGCGGTGCCGCTGCCCTGAAAGCGGGCGCGGGGCAATACGCTTATTCCACCGTAAAACGATGAATCATCGTATGTGAGTAGAGCCTGCCGGGCACCAGGATCACGCTGTCTCTCCAGGCAGGCACATGAATGGAGTTGGGGAACCGCTGCGACTCGAGGCAAAAGGCCGAGTGCCGGACGTGCGGCGAGCCCTTCCCACGGGTCGAGCCGTCCAGGAAGTTTCCCGTATAAAACTGCACCCCGGGCTGATCGGACTCGAGCGCCATCACTCTGCCGGTCCCCGGGTCTCGCACGCGCGCCACCGGCCGTAGCGAAAAGGCGGCACCGTCGACGACGAAGTTGTCGTCAAAGCCACCGGGGCCGTACCCGGTGGGCTGAAGGCGCGGTCCGATCGGCTGGGCCGTGGTGAAATCGAAGCGGGTCCCGGCGACGGGCTCGACCGCCCCTGCGGGCGGCAGGCCCGGCGTATACGCCTTCGCGTGCAAGGTCAGCTCGTGGCCTGCGATGCTGCTGGACCCCGGACCCCCGAGATTCCAGTACGTGTGGTGCGCCATGTTGACGAGGGTCGTCCTGTCCGTCATGGCCCGCATCTCGACGCGAAACTCGTCGGCGTCGGTCAATGAATAGAGGACCGTCGCCTGCACGCGCCCGGGGTACCCTTCTTCTCCGTCCGCCGATGTGTAGCTCAGCTTGATGGAAGGGCCGCGCTCGGAGCTGTCCGCCTCGGCATTCCACACGACCTTGTCCCACCCTCGTCTGCCGCCGTGGAGGTGACTGCCGGTGGCAGGGTCGTTCAGCGCCAACGCGTAGCGCTGGCCCTCCAGCTCGAACGTACCGCCCTTGATGCGATTGGCGACGCGCCCGATGGTCGCTCCGAAGTAAGGGGTATTCTCGAGGTAGCCCTGGAGGTCGTCGAAGCCACGCACGACATCGGCGAGTTCGCCGTCGCGCCCGCGCACCAGCAGCTCGGTGACGATCGCTCCGTAATTGATGACCTTCAGGACGGCGCCGTTCCTGTTGGTGAGGGTGTAGAGCGCCACCTCTGCGCCATGGAGCTGCCCGAAATGCGATCTCGTGATTCGGGCGGGGGGAGTGAAAGCTTCGACCATGGCGGGGCTCCTGACCGCGATTCTGGCGACCTGAGGTTTCGGGATGAGGGGTAGTCGACGATGCCCTGCCAGCGACCGGCTTCGAGCGCCATGTCTTCGGCCCGTCGCTCTGGCGGCTCGGGTCGTCGCAGGCGCGCGACGGTTCGTCGGTTACGCATGGCGGCTCGCACCCCGGGATGCGAGATCAGGCATGTTCTACCCGCCATTTCGCAGAGACCCCCAGCCGCTCGCCGGCTCGCCTCGCTCTCCGGCTGCCACCATGACCACGACGCTGATCTCGAGCAGGCGCTGGTTCGTGACGCAGTCAGGCATGGTCGCGGCCGTCTTCGTCTTGCCGGGGTGCAACGAGGAGGGTTCTCCCGCGTCCTCGAACCCGGTCAACGACGCGTGGGAGGCCAGGGCGATGGAGCTCGAAGCGACGGGTCAGGGCATCTACACGGCGGACGACGAGCTGGACCTGCCGGGCAAGGGGGAGACGCATCTCCCGCGAGTGGCGGTGTCCGGAAAGACGGTCACGGCGTCGACGACCCACGTGATGTCGGTCGAGGCCGATCACTTCATCCAGTATCACTATGTCCGCGACCAGGCGGACGTGATCTTCGCGCTGCGAGAGTACGTACTGGGCGAGGACCTCGCCGCGACCATGACATTCGCTATCCCCGAGGGCACGACGAGGTTCACCGTCTATCAATACTGCAACCTGCACTGGACATGGATGGCCGCGGAACAAACTGCTTCGACCTGAGCGCGGTCGGCCGTCCAGCAGGCTCCACCGCGCCTCGCCCTCGGTCGTCGACTCGAAGCCGAGGCCGATGGCCGACACCGCGAGGCCGCTATCGCCGAGGTTCCACGTCTGCATCTCGTGCTCCTTCAGGGTGAGACGATCAGGGCGTCACCAGCACCTTGATCGCCTCGCGCCGGTCCATAGCCGTCGAGGCCGATGGAGCGATCGAACACGCGCCCGGGATCGATCTTGCCCTCGAGGACCTCGGGCAGGAGCTCGCCGATGTACGCGCGCACCGGAGCCGGGCCGTGACCCATGCTCTGCCCGGTCTCGCTCGGGGCCATGTCGTGGTACGGCCACCGGTCGCTGCCGCAGATGCAAGCGCGGACCACCCGGACGATCGCGTCGGTCGGCTCAAGGATGGTGGGATCGGGGACGTTCTCGACGCGCACGTCGCCGGCGCCGTACATGTTGGTCGCACGCATGGGTCGCTCCCTCGGGTTCTCCGCGACGGCTCGCCTCGGTCGCAGCCTGTGCCGGAGCGCAGAGACAGTGGGCCCGATCGACGTCACCGGCCAGCCGCCGCGCGACGGGTGGCCCTCCCAGCGCTGATCGGCGACGGACCCGGGCTTGCGAGCGGCCGGGCAGTGCGGGTGGTCCGCCGGATGGGCCGAGCGAGCGACACCGCGAACCCGCGGTTCACTCGAGGTCGACGAGGCGCAGGTCGTAGCGCGGGTCGACGCCCGACGGCGCCGAGAATTGCGCCTCCCACGTCGCGAACTCGGGGCACTGCATCACCACCTCGAGGTTCGCGTCGAGCACGACGTCGTAATAATCGAGGTACGTCTCGCTGACCCCGCCGGCCGCGCGGAAGTGCAGCAGCGACGCCGCGGCCACCAGCGTCTCCTCGAGCTCGAAGCGCGCGCACGCCTGCATGTCGCCGCGGCGGAAGTAGAGGTCGTTCATCGCCGCGTCCACGCTGTTGAGCCGGTCGACATAGCGGTGCAGCAGCTCGTGCACCAGCGTCTCGGCCACGCCCTCGCGCATGTAGCGGAGGAAGTTCTCGTCGTCGCCGGGCTTGTCGTAGATCGGCCGGCTGCCGATCTGGTCCGATGACCCGAGGATCGTCTCGCGGTCGATCGAGATCGCCGGCACGTTGCTGTACAGGTCGAGGCCCTGATCCACGGTCGGCGCCGCGTCGAGCACGGTGATCCCGGCCGCGATGTAGAGCGGCGTGGTGTCGAACGAGATCACCACGCTGCGCGCCCGGTTCTTCCACGCCAGGCCGTCGAGCGCCGGATCCGCCGGGAACTCCGCCATGTCGACCAGCAGCGCCTGGTAGGTCGCCGGGTGATCGGTGCGCAGCAGCTCGAGCGCGCGCACGGTGAAGAACACCTCGAGCTGGTCGCGCGCCTCGTCCTGCTCGGTCATCACATAGACCGCGTCCCCGTAGCGATAGACGTGCCGCTCGCCGTCGAGCCAGGCGATGTTCGCCGGCGAGATCACGTCGTCGGTCGTGAACGCCCCCGTGGCGTTCGGGTGCAGGTAGCCGAGGTACTCGAGCGGCACCCCGTCGAGCGTGAACTCGTCGCACAGGAGGCTGGTCTCGCCCGGCCCCGGCTGCTCATCGGCGCCGCAGCTCAGCAGCTCGCACTCGATCCAGCGCAGGTCGTGCTCGGCGAGCGCGTCGGCGGCGACCTCGGGCACGACCCAGGTCGGCTCGCACACCCCCGCCCCGGTGTCCCCGGTGCTCGTCCCCTCGGTGCCCGTCGTGCTCGTGTCTGCCGTCGTGCCCGCGCTCGCATCACCCGTGCTGCTGGTGCTCGTGTCCGCCGTCGTGCCCGTGCTCGCGTCCATCGTCGTGCCCGTGCTCGCCTCCGTCGTCGTGCCCGACGGCTCGACGGTCGTGGTCGGCCCGGGCTCGCTCGTGGTCGTCGCGTCGCTCGTCGAATGGGTGCCGGCCGAGCCGTCGGAGTCGGTCTGCCCGGCCGGACCGCCGCAGCCCGGCGCCACCGCGAGCGCGACCGTGAGACCGAGGGATGAAAGGGAGCGCTGTGAAGTCTGCATGAATGGCGTCCTGCTGCCGGGGCCGTCGAAAGCTACACCGTCCCATCCGCCGGCGGAACGACCCTGCCGGGCCAGCGGTGGGGTCTCCGACCGACACGCACGCGCCGCCTCGAAGCCGTCGTTCGAGCGGATCGCCGCGACCGTGGCGACTGCATCGGACTGTGAGGCGAGGGATTTTCGGTCGCAGTTTCGCGGCGACTCGCGCGTATCATCGCCCCGCCATGACCCGCAAACGCACAGCGATCGTCCTCGGAGGCTCCGGCTCGGTCGGAGCCGCCCTGCTCCGCGAGTTGTTCCACGACGAGGGCTTCGACGCCGTCATCACGTTGTCGCGCCGCTCGCTGCCCGAGGCCGTCGCGCTGGCTCGCACCACCGGCCGCACGCTGGTGGAGAAGCTCGTGCCCGAGATGAAGCCCGCGGCCCTCGCCGCGGCGACCCTCGATGCAGCGAGCGCCGTCGAGGGCGAGCTCGAGGGATTCAGCGTGCTCGGCGTCGGCGCCGGCACCGGCAAGCTCACGCTCGAGCAGCATCGCGCGGTCGACGTGGCGCTGAACGAGGCGTTCGCGCGGGCCCTGCGAGACTCGGGCAAGGTCCAGCACCTCGCGTTCATGAGCGCCGCGGGTGCGGACGCGACCGCGAAGACCAGCGGCAGCGGTGCCGCCGGCATGGCGCGTTACAACCGGGTCAAGGGCGAGTCCGAGGCGGCCGTGAGCGCGAGCGGGCCGGCGCTGGTGAGCGTGTTCCGCCCGGCGATGATCATCGGCTCGCAGCACACGCCGTGGCTGCTCGAGAAGGCGCTGCCGCTGTTCTCGTTCGTGACGCCGGCGAAGTACCGATCGATCCGCGTCGAGCAGATCGCGCAAGCGATGGTCGCGGCGGCGAAGCACCACCCGGCGACGAGCGCGACGTACCACTACCCCGAGATGATGGCGCTGATCGCCAGCGGGCAACGCCAGCCGCCCGCCACCTGACCTGCGCTCCGCTGCGACTCGTGTCCGTCGCGCGACGGCTCGACAACATCTCGGAGACCCTGGAGGACGTGGTTAGCTCTACAGCGATCACCTGCTGGCCAAGCTCCTGTCCCTCGATGGCGACATCGGCCCGCCCGAGGCCACGACCCGCCAACAGAAGAGCGACCTGGTCGCATTCTTGAAGCGCCTGTGATGAAATCGAAGTGACGATTCCGCCGGCTCCCGACGACACCAATGACGACACCCTCGGCCGCACGAACGGCGTACGGATCGACGGCGATCGCACGAGGCTGACGATTCGCGGCGCCTGGCAGACCGTGCCCGCGTCGTCGTCGCCCGCGCTGCGATCGCCGACGTCCTCGTCGCCGCGCCGGTCCGCGGCCGTCGGGCCTTGTCGGGGACCACGATCGGGGCTGCCATGGCGCACCAGTCCGCACAGCGGTGCCCGTCCACCTTTCACCTACACGGCGGCATCGTGCGCAGTTCGCTGCGTGGGGGCTCGCGGCCGGATTGACGAATCGTAAATGTGTCGGCCTAATCGTCAGCTCGGTTCGGAGGTTTGGACATGCGCAAGTTGATCGTGATCGGTGTGTTTGCAGCGTGCGGGCTCGGGGTCGTCGAGACCGCGGTGGCCAATTACTTCTACCCGGGCAAGGTGATCATCGGCACCGGCATCGGTGGCGGCGGCGGCGGGACCACGACGACGGGCAGTACGCTCGGTCAGGACGCCAACAAGATGGGCGGCGGCGAGCCCTGTACGGTCAAGCCGATCGCCTGTGAGTGCTTCACCGGCGTGCCGGTGCTGGAGGCCTGTGCCAAGAGCGGCGCCGACCTGCAGTGCTTGACGCCGAAGACCAAATACGACGCGATCGAGCAGCAGGGGCTGGTCGTCGTCGGCGACAAGACGATGACGCTCGGCGGGCTGGTCTGCGCCGGCAAGTCCGACGGGACCGCGTACGTCAACCTGCCCTAGAGGACAGCCAGCGATCGACCTCGGCGGCGGCCGGCTTGAACGCCGCGCCGACGCCGAGGAATCCGGCCTTCGCCTGCGCCGCGAGCTCGCGGCTGCGCGCGGCGTTGGCCGGGCCTGACTGGACGAGCGCGCGAGCCAGCGCGAACTGGGCCTCGGCGACGTCGTACGGGGCGACAAAGGCGTTCTGCGGCAGCAGCGGGAGCGCCTGCTCGAGCGCCTCGACGGCGGCGGCGTGGCGGCCGGCGGCGAGGTGGACGCGACCGAGGCCGGCGAGCGGGACGCCACGCGTCGGATCGGCGGGGTCGGGCTTGAGCTCGGCGAGGGCGCGCTGGAAGGTGCGCTCGGCGTCGTCGAGCCGACCGGCACGAAGCTGCGCGGTCGCCATGCCCGCGAGCGCCTGCGTGGTCCGCGGGTGACCTGTCCCGAAGGCCAGCTGGAAGATCGCCAGCGCGTCGGCGAACGACTGCTCCGACGCGGTGAATTCGCCGGCGAAAAGGTGGGTGTTGCCGAGCTCGATCAGGCTGTCGCCGCGGCTCGGGTGAGCGGGCGGCAGGTGGGCGTCGTAGATCGCCAGCGCCTGTCGGAACGCGGCCAGCGACTCGGGGTAGCGCGCCTCGAACTGGGCGATCATGCCGAGGTTGAAGTGCACGGTCGCCAGCGCGGGGTGGCTGTCGCCGTAGGCGCCGCGCACGATCGCCAGCGTGCGGGTGAACGTCGCCTCGGCGTCGTCGAAGTCGAACAGGCTCAGCTCGGCGGCGCCGATGTTGTTGAGCACGTCGCCGAGCACGGGGTGGTGGGCGCCGTAGGTCTGCTCGAAGATCGCCAGGGCGCGGCGGTACTCGGCGATCGCGGCCGGGTAGTCGCCGCGCAGGAACTTGAGCGTGCCGCGGGAGATCACGGCCTGGCCGTGGGCGATCGAGGTCTCGCCGTGGAGCTGGGCCCGCAGCTCGACGGCGCGGTCGATGTGCGGCGCGGCGCGATCGAGGTCGCCGCGGGTCAGCAGCAGATCGCCCAGGCGACCCTCGAGCAGCGCCTCGGCGGTGCCGCCGTCCGCCAGGCCGCCGGTGGCGCCGCGCGCGAGCTCGGCGAGGTGCAGGCCCTCGTCGAAGCGGGCCTGTCGCACGCCGACCGTGCGCACGAGGTCGATCGTCGCGGCGGCGCGGATGTCGTCGTCGCCAGCGCGATCGGCCGTCGCCGCGGTGCGCAGCAGCAGCGCCTCGGCGGTCGGATAGTCGCCGAGCTGGTCGTCGATCTTGCCGGCGAGGTGCAGCGTCGCGGCGAGCGTCGGCGGATGCGCCAGCGCCTCGGCCTCGACGCGCAGCGGCCCCAGCTCGGCGCGCGCGGCCTTGAACTGACCGACGTCGAGCTTCGCCTGCACGCCGGCGAGGCGGGCCCGCAGATCGTCGACGGCGCGCGCGACCGCGGGGTCGTCGGGTGCGGGGCTGCGCGCGAGCAGGGCGCGGGTGTCGGCGCAGCGCGCGAGCGTGGGCAGTTGGTCGGCGGCTTGCACGGCCTTCTCGAGCACCGCGGCGTCGGCGGTCGTCAGCACGCCGACGAGCGCGCGCAGGGCGGTCTTGCGATCGTCGAGGCAGGCGGCGCGCAGGTCGTACAGCGAGTCGGACTGCTCGCCGCTGCGGTGCGACTCGCAGGCGCCGCGGCGCATGTCGATCCACGCCCCGGCGTAGTCGCCGAGCCGCTGGCCGACGCGCGTCGCGACGTCGTCGGCGTAGGCGGCCCCGGTCGCGGTGAGGGCCTCGCGGACGGCGCGGGCGACGGAGGGATCCCAGACGCCGGTGAGCTGTTCACCGGCGCCGACGCAGGTCGCGGCGTCGCGGGCCTGGATCGCGTAGGCCGCGTAACCGCCGGCGCTGGCGAACATCATCACGCCGGCCGCGACCGCGGCGATGCCGAGGCGCCGCCGCCGGGCGCGGTCGGGGTCGGCCGACAGCACCTGCAGCAGCGCGTCCATCGTCGGGAAGCGGTGCGTCGGGTCGATGCTGAGGCCGCGGACCAGCGCGGCGTGGACCCAACCCGGGACCCCGATGTCGCGCGGCGCTTCGAGGCGCCTGTCCTCGAGGACAGCCTTCGAGATCTCCGCCGTCGTCGCGCCCTTGAACGGGCGATAGCCGTACAGCGCCTCGAACAGGGCGACGCAGAAGCTGAACTGGTCGCTGAGCGCGTCGGCCGGCTCGCGCAGCAGCTGCTCGGGGGCCATGTACGCGGGGGTGCCGATGAACGTGCCGATCTGCGTCAGCTCGACGCTGCTCGCGCTCGGCGGCGGGCCGCCGGTGAGCGTCATCGCGTTCTCGTCGTGACGGGCGAGGCCGAAGTCGACGACGCACACGCGGCCGTCGTCGCCGACGAGCACGTTGTCGGGCTTGAAGTCGCGGTGGACCAGGCCGGCGCCGTGGGCCGCGGCGAGGCCGTGGCCGGCTTGCAGGTACACGCCGACGATCGTGCGCCACGACCGGTCCTCGCGCTTGAGCCAGTCCTTGAGGTTGTCGCCGCTGACGAACTCCATGGCGATGAACACGGCGTCGCCGAACGGCCCGACGTCGTAGACCTGGGCCACGTTCGGGTGCGACAGCTTGGCCATCGCCTGCGCCTCGCGCAAAAGCCGGGCCTGGCCGACGCTCTGCTGCTGGCCGCGGAATTCGCCGCGCAACAGCTTGAGCGCGACCTTGCGCTCGAGCTGCTCGTCATACGCCGAGTAGACGACGCCCATGCCGCCCTCGCCGAGCTTGCGCAGCACGATGAACCGGCCGATCTTCGCCGGGCCCGCGTCATCGTCCGGCTCGACCCGCCGGCCGCGCTCGGGCGCCGACGCGGCCGCGTCGACGCGGGTGACGAACTGGCTCGTGCGTGTGGTGTCGACGGGCATCGGCGCCTGTTCCAGGGTCACGGATGCCGACGAAGCGTGCAAGCAGGAGCCGGGCGTTCTCGAACTTCGGTGCGCAATCGTGCGACAACCGTGTCGCCGTTGCGCTGCGCACCGCCCCGACCCGCAGGCGGCCGCGGCGCAGCCAACGGCCGGGGGGCGCCACCGGCCGATGTCCCCCGGGACATGTCCGATCGTGCTGGGCGCGCCGCGCACCGAGGCTCGGCGCAGGCAGGGCTCGGGGGTCGGGGCGCCCCGGGACGGCGGCGGGGTCACGCCGACGGCCGCGCCGCCCGAAGATCATGACCTGTCCCGAAGAGTGCGTGCGACGATTCAGACATGTCACTCCAATTGCTCGAAGCACCCGATGGTTGCAGTCTGGCAGTTCACTCCGCATGGAGAACCCAACGGTCCCCGGGGCGAGCAACGAGTCTCACCCTATCCATGAGTGGTATGATTCCCCGACATTTCCAGCATCGCTGAAGCCCACGTCTCCCGAGGTCGAGCCCCGAGGTCGTCGCGTCGGCCGGCTGCCCGGCGGCACAGGCGAGGGCGCGGCGCGAGACACGCCCGCCACGGCGTCCCCGCGGCCGAGGCGCGCAGATGCGCACGATCTCGGGATATTTCGTACATTCAGGGCCGCAGTTTCTGGCGGAGCATTCGCCGGCGATCCGTTCGCCTTTGAGTGACGCAACCACCAGCAGATGACAACTTTGCGCCGCACCTTCCGCGTCGCCGCCTCGCCGGAACAGCTCCTCCCTTTCGTCCAGTTCAAGATCGCCGGTCCGGACAGCCGCGTGGCGCGGGTCCGCTTCGACCTCGTCCATGCGCGGGGCTTTCACCTCCTGCGCGCCGCGGAGAATGTCCCGGCCCTCTCCGAATGGGTCGTGGGGGCGCGCGTACGCCTCGAGCGCACACAGGGTGGGACGGTCGTCACGGTCGCACACGCCGGGACCCTCCTGCGCCGCAATGGCCACCTGTCGGCAGCGCGGCCCCTCGTGATGGCGGTGACGTCCTTCATGATGACGGTGGCGACGTTGTGGGCAGGGCTCACTCGGAGCGACGACCCCGGCGCGCTGCTGTTCTGCCTCATGTTCCTGGTGTTGTTCGTGGCGACTTCTCGGCCGCTCGTCGCCAACTATCGCCGCCGCGACGCACACTTCGCTGAGCTCGCCGACGCGCTGCAGGAGGTCCTGGCCCCGCTCTCCGATCCCGAGCTCGCCCCGATCGCCCTGCGCATCGCGGCCGAGTTTCAAGCGCGCACCGGGGGCTGACGAGCGGCGCGTCCAGCCCCGTCCCGTACGGGGCCGCGCTCGAGCCTCGGCACCGAGTGCGTGCATTGGCGCCACGCGCGCCCGTTCGGGGTTCGTTTCGCATGAACAGTGTTGTCGCTCCGCGGGCCGCGAGGGCGGGCCGCGATGCTTGCACCTGACCGCGACGACGGCATCTTCGCCGGCTGTGTCCGACACATCCAAGCCACCAGAATGGTCCGAGCCCGCGGCGATGGCGATCCCGGAGGGCGGCTTCTTCCCCGACGACGTCGAGTACGGCCGTTACGGGCCCATCTTCCCCAAAACGCCCGCGTGCTACGGCTTCACCATCGTCGCCAAGATCATCCCCGGGCGCGAAGAGGCCTTTCGCGAGCACGGGCGCACCCTGGAAAAGGCAGTGAAGGATCAGCCCGACATCCTCGCCCCGCTCGAGCTGCACTACCTGCGCTGGGTGCTGTTCGAGATCAAAGGCGAGACGTACTTCATGTACCAGGGCATCTTCGACACCGACTTCGACAAATACACCGAGGACGCCGTCGCCCTGTTCTCGCAGTCCGGGATCAGCACCGTGTTCGAGAACCTCGAGGGCTTCCCGGCCGACTGGAAGACCAACCCGGAGGCCTTCGTCGAATTCGTGCGAGCGCACCACCGCCCCAGCTTCCTCGAGTACGGCGAATATCCGTACGTCAGCGCCGACGAGATCAAGAAGGCGCTGCGCGTGAAGCACTTGTTCTCCCAGATGCTCGATCAGATGCAGTGAGGCCCACGCCCCGATGCTCGACCTCGACGACATTCAGTACATCCTGCTGAACCGCGCGCCGGCCCGCGCCGGGCGGTACGAGTTCCTCTCGTTCGCCAGCGCGGAGGCCGGGCGGGCGTGGCTGTCCGCGCTCGTGGATCAGGTGCATTCGGTCGAGACGATGCGGGCGTCGATCGCCGACGAAAAACGGTGGGTGACGCTCGCGTTCACGTGGAACGGGCTGCGCGCCCTCGGCGTCGACGAGGCCGCGCTGGCCACCTTCCCGGAGGAGTTTCGCCAGGGCATGGCGGCGCGCGCGGAGATCCTCGGCGACACCGGCGCGAATCACCCGGACCACTGGGTGGACGGCACGACCGACCCGGACCTCCACGCCATCGTCCTCCTCTTCACCCGCACCGTCGAGGACCGAGCGCACTACCAGGAGGAGCTCGCCAGCCTGCTGGCTGCCTCTCCGGGTGCGGAGCTGCTCTCGGCGCTCGACGTCGAGGCCATCCCACCGTTCGGCTACGCCCACGACCACTTCGGCTACCGCGACCAGCTGACGAACCTGGCCATCGAGGGCTCCGGCGACGCGCCGACGCCCGGCTCCGGCGGGCTGCTGAAGCCGGGCGAGTTCATCCTCGGCTATCCCGACGAGCACGGACCGCCGGCGGGCCGACCGCAGCCGGAGGTCCTCTCGCGCAACGGCAGCTTCCTGGCGTATCGCCGGCTGCAGGAGCACGTGGGCAAGTTCCGCGAATTCCTCGCGGAGCACGGCGAGACCCCCGAGGAGCAGGAGCTCCTGGCGGCGAAGCTGATGGGTCGCTGGCGCAGCGGCGCCCCGCTGGTGCTCGCGCCCGACAAGGACGACCCGAAGCTCGCCGACGACCCGCAGCGCAACAACGACTTCAATTACAAGCAGGATGACCCGTTCGGCTACGCCGTACCGCTCGGCGCGCACATCCGCCGCGTGAACCCGCGGGACACCGCGGCCAGCATCAACCGGCACCGCATGATCCGCCGCGGCGCCACCTACGGCCCGCACCTGCCCGACGATGCGCCGGAGGACGATCAGGAGCGCGGCGTCGCGGCCTTCGTGCTCTGCGCCAGCCTGATCCGCCAGTTCGAGTTCGCCCAGAACGTGTGGATCAACGACAAGAACTTCCACGAGCTCGGCAACGAGCGCGATCCGATCATCGGCACCCAGGACGGTACGCTCGAGTTCAAGATCCCGACGCGACCGATCCGGCGAACGATCACCGGCCTGCCCGCCTTCACCACCGTACGCGGCGGCGCCTACTTCTTCATCCCCGGGATCGAGGCGCTGCGCTGGCTCGCCGCCGGCGATTGATCGCACGCGCACGAGCCTGTCCACCCCCTCCCCCGATTCATCGCCATGCCCCCCAAGAACCCCAACCTACCGCCGGCGAGGACCTACAATCAGGCCCATATCCCGCGCAAGTACACACCCGGCAAGCGGCGCATCAGCATCTACTGGGCGTGGAGCTACCCGTGGGAGGCCCAGTGCAGCCTCCTGACGCTGGACAACCGCTACTCGACCTTCACCGAGGTGCGCAGGGTGCTGTGGCCGGCCTACGAGACGCCGGAGTACAGCCCGGCGCAGTTCCTGCAAGGAATCGACGGGACGCTGGAGCTGTTCCACCGCTCCGCGCTGAGCTTTCAGACGGTCGCCGGCGAGGCCACCGGCCACCCCGTGGCGGTGTTCCAGCGCATCGATCAGGCCGGCTTCACGCAGCCGATCGACGAGCGGATCCTCGCCGACACCGACACGCTGCTGGTGTTCGGCCTCGACAGCCTGAGCTCCGACCAGGCGGCCGCGCCGGCGGAGATCGAGGCCATCCAGCACTGGCTGAAGCGGCAGGACACCTGCATCGTGATCGCCCCGCACCACGACGTGGGCGACACCCCGGATTACAAGCAGCGCCAGGAAGAATACGAGCACCACGGCGACCCGCTCGTGCCCCGGCAGCAGCGCTTCAGCGGCTACACCCGGTCGCTGTTGCAGGCGCTGGACATCCCCGTGATCAACCAATGGGGTCTGCACCCCGCGTTCGCACCGGGCACCAAGGAGATCGCTCCCCTGACGTCCTTCCACGATCTGGACAAGAAGGGGCTGCTCAAAGACGTCCCGACATTCAACTTGCATCCCCACCTCCCGCACTACGCGCTGATCGGCGACGACACGAAGTCGGTGCAGGTGCTCGCGCGCCAGCCCATCAATCTCCAACGCCCGCACCCCTTCACCGCGGCGGGCAACACCGAGTTCAACTGCCTGCTCTGGCTCCCGCCCGCCGGGCAGCGCGCCGGCGACATCCTGATGGTCGATTCGACCCACTTCACGACCCTGTTCGGCGGCACCGACAGCTTGCGGCAATTCTGGCGGAACCTCGCGCGGATGCAGTGACGCCGCGAGCCCGGACCCGATCGCGCGCGGCGTCTGCCACGGCTCCGGCCGCCGCCCGCTCGGCATGACGCGCGCCGCCTTGCGAGCGCCACGAATCCAGGGAGCCCGGAGTTCGTGCTTCGTCGCGCAAACTGCTCGGGTCACAGCGGATCGATCGTCACCTGCGCGACGCCGAGGCGGAGGAGGCCGGCGCCGAGGCGGCGCTCGACCACCCGGGCGGGGTCCGGCACGCCGGCCTGGCTGAACTGCAGGCGGATGCGGTGGATGCTCAGGTGCAGGTAGCCGGCGTCGACCTTGAGCATCTGCAGCAGGCGGTCCTGCGGCAGCCAGCCCTGCTCGCCGTCGACGACGCCGGCGGCGCGGTCGGCCAGGCGGGCGCGGGCGAGCACGAGCAGCGGATAGTGGTGCGCCCGCGCCTTGAGATCGATGCGCCGCTCGCCGACCCTGGCGACGAGCTCGACGTGCTCTTCGTCGGCGCTGACGCGGAATTGCAGATGCACGGGCGGGGCGTCGGGCTCGCTCGCGGCCTGCCAGGTCGCCGCGACGCCGTCCGTGAGGTGCACGCGCCACGGCTCGCCGCCGGCGGTCAGGACGGCGCGGTCCTCGACGCGGGTGGCCGGGCCGCCGGCGGGCTCGGCGAACCACACGCCCGCGTCCGACCGGCGCAGCCACAGCGCGGGCTCGTCGGCGTCGGGCAGCGCGAGCTCGTCGACATCGACGAGGACGACCCGACCGTCGACGAGGTTGACGGCCATCGGTCGCGGCGGAGCGTCGTCGACGAGCTGCCACGCGCCGAGCGTCTCGCCGAAGCGGATCTCCGCCCCGCGCGCGAGCGGCAGGCACTCCCGCGCGACGAGCCGGCGGCCCGCGAGCCAGGTGCCGTTGCGGCTGCCGAGGTCTTGCAGCTCCCAGACGGCGCCGGTCCAGTGGATGGCGGCGTGCTCGCGCGAGACGTCGCGGACGTCGAGCACGAGGTCGCAGGCGGGCGAGCGCCCGACCACACACCGCGCCGGGAGGGCGCCCTGCCGCCGGGCGTCGGGTCCGAGGAGCGCCGCCATCGCCTACCAGTACACGGCCTCGTTCGCGCCGATCAACCCCCGCCGCGCCGGGGCAGCGTCAGGGACACGTCAAAAGCCCGCGCGGCGTCGACGCCCTCGGCGAGCCCGGCGAGGACGCGCGCGAGCTCCCGCCCGAGGCAGTCGACGGTGCCGGGGGCCAGTCGATCGTCGGCGATCGCGGCGAGCCCCAAGAGCTTGCCGGCCTCGCCCGGGGTGACGCGCACGGCGATCTCCTCGGCGACGTACGGCGAGCCGCAGGTCGCGAGCTCGCGCTCGAGGCGGCCGCGGAGGGCCGCGCGGGTGAGCGGGCGAACCGATGCGGCTGGTTTGCTGGCGTCGCGCGCAGACCTGGCGGGCGCGGGGCGCGAGGCCGCAGGCGCGGCCTCGGGGCTGGCCGCTGGGACAGGTTCGCCAGGCGCGAGCTCGGGAACGGTCGCGAGCACAGGTTTGACGGGCGAATCATCGAGAATGTCCGAAGGGACAGGTTCGAAAGACACGAGATCGGGGCTGGTCGCAGGGACAGGTACGCCGGCGAACGGGCTGGCCGCGGGGGCGGATGCGGTCGCGGCGCCGGGCGTCGAAGTCGCCGGGGCCAGCGCGGTGGAGACCTCGCCGACAGGCCACACCTGCCAGGCGATCCCGGCGGCGAACAGAGCGACGGCGAGCCCGCCAGCGACGCGTGAGCGCGACGGAGCGGCGGGGCTGCCCGCGGGAACAGGGGGTTCAAGCGGGCGGGGCGCTGGAGGGCCGCCCGCGAGGACAGGCGCGCCCGAGGTGGCGGAAGCGCGGTCCGCAGGGACAGGTGTGGGGGGGGCGGCTGAGCTGTCCACCGGGACAGGTGGGGGGGTGGCGGCTGATATGTCCGCGGAGACAGGTGATGGGGTGACAGATGACATGTCCGCGGGGACAGGTGATGAGGTGACGGGTGACATGTCCGCGGGGACAGGTGATGAGGTGACGGGTGACATGTCCGCGGGGACAGGTGATGAGGTGACGGGTGACATGTCCGCGGGGACAGGTGATGAGGTGACGGATGACCTGTCCATCGGGACATGCGCGACAGTGACGGATGATACCTCCGCCGGGACAGGTTCGTGAGTGACGAATGATATGTCCGTCGGGACAGGTGCTCGGGCGACGGATGACATGTCCTTCAGGACATGTTTTCCAGTGCCGTGGATGTCCGCCGGCGCGTCGGTGACGGCGGCGCCGTCCCCGGACGCATGGACGCCGCCGGCGTACTCCGTGCGGCGCAGGCTCAAGGACAACAGCATGTCCTCGGGGCCAGGTATGGCGGTGACTGGCATGTCCGCGAGGACAGGAGCGCCCCCGGCCGTGGTCTCGCCCTCGGGCCGCGCGAGCGCGGAGGCGAGGCGGTCGAACGCCTGCGGCTCGGCGGTGACGGGGATCTCGGCGATCGCCGCGGCGAACGCGTCGACCGACCCGAAGCGCTCGTCGGGGTCCCGGGCGACCGCGGTGGCGAGCAATCGGTCGATCGCCGGATCGACCGCGCACACGCTGCCGAGCCGCGGCGCCGGGGCGAGCAGCATGCGGGAGAGGATCTCGAACGCGTTGCCGGCGTGGAGCGGGCGGCCGGCGAGCATCTCGAACATCATGGCGCCGAGGGAGTAGACGTCGGCGCGGCGGTCACCCTGACCCTCGAGCTGTTCGGGGGCCATGTAGCCGACCGTGCCGAGCATCTCGCCGGCGCCGGTCAGCTGCGAGGCGCCGCCGGCCTCGCGCGGGACCTTGGCGATGCCGAAGTCGAGCAGCTTGATGTGGAGGGCGCCGTCGGCCGCGTCGACGCAGAAGCAGTTCTCGGGCTTGAGATCGCGGTGGACGACGCCGCGGGCGTGGGTCAGCCGCAGCGCCGCGCACACCTGCAGGGCGATCGCCCGCGTCTGCGGCCAGCCGAGGCCGCCGAGGCGGCGCAGCCGCTGACGCAGGTCCTCGCCCGCGAGCAGCTCCATGACGTAATAAGCGGAGCCGGCGTACTCGCCCATGTCGATCACGCCGACCAGGTTGTCGTGGCGCATCGCCGAGAGGACGCGGGCCTCCTGCAGGAACCGCTGGACGGCGCCGGGCTTGCGGGCGAGGTCGGCGCGCAGGAACTTGATCGCCCGCGGCTGGCCGAGGCCGACGTGCTCGGCGACGTACACGGTGCCCATGCCGCCCTGCCCTCGCCTCGCCTGGATCCGGTAGCGCCCGTCGAGGAGGACGCCCGTATAGTCTGCCTCGACCACGCCGCATGGTACGATACGCCGGTGCTGGCGTGCCCACGTCTGGTCCTCGCCGCGGCGCTCGCGAGCGCGCCGGTGACCCCGACGCGATCGGCCGGGACGTGTGCCAACGAGCGAGCCGACGCCGACGCCGACGCGAACCTCGGCAATTGCCTCGGTGACGCGCGCGAGGCGAGGCAGGAGGGCGAGCCGCGGCTGGCGGCGGCGGCCTACGCCCGGGCGCTGATGTTCGCGCGCGAGGCCTACGCGGCCGGCAAGGTGGGGGCCGCGGCGGACTGGTACGCCGCGGCGGGCGAGCAGATCGTGCACTACGGGACGGAGGGCTGCGCGCCCGCGAACCTGACGGGCGAGGCGTCACCGGCGATGCTGACGGCGTGCGTCGAGTTGCTCGACGAGTTCCTCGCGGACCTCGAGGCGGTCGACGCCGGTGCTTCGCGGTCGGCCGCGGCCGCGCGGCAGCGACGCGCGGAGCTGGAGCCGCTGCTCGCCGGGCTGCCCGCGCCGCCCGAGCCGGAGGTGCCACCGACGGCGACGCCGGCGGAGCCGCGAGGCGACTCCACGCCGGCGCTGCCGCGGGCCGTGCCGGCGCCGCGGCGACCGACCGGGCTCGACGCGGGGCTCGGCGTCGCCGCCACGGTCGCGGGGCTGGCGATCGCGGGGCTCGTGGTCGGCGACCGGCTCGGGCGCAGCGCCCACACAGCGGCGCTGTCCGGGTCCGACGCCGTCGATGCCGCCGCCGGCGTCGACCTGTGCGAGGCGATGGCCTCGGCCGATGGATGCGACGATCTGCGATCGGCGCGGCGGCTGTTCGTCGCGAGCGGCGTCACCCTGGGCGTCGCGCTGGCGGCGACGGCGTTGCTCACCGGACTGCGCGTCCGCCATGCCCGACGCGCCCGCGTCTCTGCTTCGTGGAGCGGACCGCGTGCCGGCGTCGTGGTCCGTTTCTGAGCGCTCCGTCGCATGGGGACCGCGCGTGAAATCCCGTGAAAGTGACGCCCGGCGGCGGGCTGCTATCGTCGACGGCATGCGCATTGGACTGTGGAGCGTGATCCTGACGATGGCCGCGTGTTCGACGAACGCCGGGCTCGGTGACGAGACGGCGACGAAGACGACGGGCGTGTCCGACACCACGAGCGTGTCCGACACGGAGCCGACGGGCGGGGCCGCGCCGCTGACGCTGCACGGCGTGGCGCAGAAGGGGCCCTTCGTGCTCGGGGCCTCGATCTCGGTGTCACCCTTGACGAACACCGGGCAGCCGACGGGCCAGCAATTCGAGGTGCCGACGAGCAGCGACGGCGGCGAGTTCTCGGTCGACGGGGTGCCGCTGGGTCCCGTGGCGCTGCTGGCGAGCGGGTATCACTACGACGAGATCCGCGGCGGGCCGTCGATGGCGCCGCTGACCCTGCGCGCGCTCCACCGGGTCAGCGACGACGCGACGACGGTCAACATCCACGTGCTGAGTCACCTGAGCGAGCAGCGGGCGCGCATGCTGATCGCCGAGCAGGTGACCGTCGAGGACGCGCTGGCGCTGGCCGACGCGGAGGTCGTGGCGGCGCTGGGGATCGGCAAGCCGGGGTTCGCGCTGGCCGGGGCGGCCGCGGAGGCGAGCGTGCTCGGGCCGGACACCGACGACAACGCGTACTTGTTGGCGGTCAGCGCGGTCGTCATGCAGGCGGCGTACATGACCGATCCAGCGGCGGCCGACGCCGCGGTGCAGACGCTGCTCAACCAGCTCGCGGCGGACCTCTCCGGCGACGGCACGCTCGACGACGAGGCGCTGCTGGGCCGGCTCGAGGCGGCCGAGACGGCGCTCGCGGCCGGGCCGGTGCGGGCGGCGCTGGCGGACTACATGGCGGATCTCGGGCTGCCCGGCGCGCCCCCGGACTTCGCGCGGATCCTCGACCAGGACCACGACGGGCTGGCCAACAGCGAGGACAATTGCCCGCTCGTGGCCAACCTCGATCAGGTCGACGGCGACGGTGACGACCGCGGCGACGTGTGCGACGCGTGCCCGGACAGCGGGGTCGACATGGACGGCGACGGCTACGACGACGGCTGTGACAACTGCCCCGCGGTCGCCAACGCGGACCCGCCGCAGGCGGTGATGTCGCTGTTCGATCCGCTCAGCGACATCGACGAGGACGGCCTCGGCAACGCGTGCGACTCCTGCCCGAACTCGAAGGACCGCGGCGCCGGCCCCGACGACGTATGTTGTGACCCGCGGGTCGGCGGCTGTATCGAGGACAACGGGGCCCCGGAGATGGCGTGCCTGCCCAAGGGCGCCTCGTTCGCGTGCAAGGACGCTTTCGGCGGCTGCGGGCCCTACGAGCAGTGCTACTGCGAGGGGCTCCCGTGCATGAAGGCGGGCGCGATCCGGTCGGACCCCGAGTGCTACCATGACGGCTGCAAGTGCGACGAATTCCGCTGCATCGCCGAGTGGTGCACCGTCGGCGAGACCGTGTGCAAATTCGGGAACACGTGCGTCCCGTACTACGGCCCGGGCGAGGCGCCGGAGCCGGCGCTGGTGAACCTCGGCCTGTGCCTCGACGCCGACGCCGGCCCGTGCGTCGGCGAGACCGCGCTCGAATGCCTCGAGTGGTGATGGCAGGACGGTGGGGCACAGGGCTCGTGTTCGCGGTCGTCGTGACGGCGGGCGCGGCGTGCCCGGTGTGGTGGGAGGCGATCCCCGAGGCCGGTCCGCCGGGCTGCGGCGACGGTGAGGTCGCCGGGGGTGAAGCATGCGACGACGGCGACGTGCTCGACCACGACGCGTGCGCGGCGGACTGCTCGCGCGAGACGGTCGTCGTGGACATGTGCGCCGCCCGCTCGCACACCTGCGTGGCGCTCGCCGACGGCGCGGTGCGCTGCTGGGGCGCCGGCGCGGCGGGCCGGCTCGGCAGCGGCGACGCGGCGACGATCGGTGACGCGGCGGGAGAGCTGCCGGCGTCCGACGTGGCGGTCGGCGGCGAGGCGGCGCAGGTGGTGTGCAGCGGTGATCTTACCTGCGCGCGGCTGGTCGACGGCGACGTGCGCTGCTGGGGCGGGAACGCGTGGGGGCAGCTCGGGCGGGGCGACACGCGCGACGTCGGCGACGAGCCCGGGGCGCTGCCGGTCGCCTCGCTCGCGCTCGGCGGTCCGGCGACGCAGATCGCGGCGGGGCACGGGCACGTGTGTGCTGTCGCCGGCGGGCAGCTGCGCTGCTGGGGCTGGAACGTGCTCGGCCAGCTCGGGGTCGGCAGCACCGAGACGATCGGCGACGAGGTCGGCGAGCTGCCGCCGCCGGCCGTCGCGCTCACGGGCGTCGTCGAGGTCGTGGCCGGGGTCAGTCACACTTGCGCCCGCGTGCAGGCCGGCACGGTCCACTGCTGGGGCAGCAGCTCGCGCGGGGAGCTCGGCTACGGCGACACGCTCCGCCGCGGCGACGCGCCCGGGGACCTGCCGACCCCGGCGGTCGCGCTCGGCGGGCCGGCGGTCCAGCTGGCGGCCGGCGGCCACCACACGTGCGCGTTGCTGGCCGATGCGTCGCTGCGCTGCTGGGGAGCCAACGACGCGGGTCAGCTCGGGCAGGCGCGCGCGGGCGACGTCGGTGACCAGCCGGGCGAGATGCCGCCGCCGCCGATCGACGTGGAGGAGGTCGTCCAGGTGGTCGCGGGAGCGAATCACACGTGCACACGTCACGCCGACGGCACGGTGCGCTGCTGGGGCGCGGGCGCGGCGGGCCAGCTCGGCGACGGAGAGACCGCGGACGTCGGGGTCGACCCGCTGACGTTCCCGCCAGGGCCGGTCGACCTCGGCGGCGAGGCCGATCGGCTGGCGGCGAACGGCGGCGACACGACGTGCGCGCGGCTCACCGACGGGTCGCTGCGCTGCTGGGGAGCCAACGAGTCGGGCCAGCTCGGCCTCGGCTTCGCGCGGACCGAGCCGTCGACCGCGACGCCGGCCGTCGCAGGTCGCGTGCTGTTCTGAGTTCGAGGCCGTGCTGCAGGCGCTACGGCCGTTCCCCTGTCGTCGTCACGCCTCAGGTCCACGCGCCGGGGCGCGGTCAAATTTTTCGTCCGCGCGCTGCGACAACGGACCCGGCCGCCTGTCATGCCCGCAGGAGGCCAGAGCTTGCGAGCGTCGTGCTCGTGGCGGCCTCACGCGTGCCGCGCAGCGAATCCGCGCGGCAACAGGAATCGTTCATGTCCATCACGTTCGCGCGTCCCCACGCCTCGCTGTCCCGCTCCTTCCTCGCCGCCTCGCGCCTCGGCCCCGCGCTGCTGCTCGGCGGCTCCGTGCTGGCCCCGCTGGCCTGCGACGACGAACCGGCCGCCCGCGTCGAAGCGGTCGAGCTGCGCGCCGGCGAGTGCCCGTGCGACGGCGGCAAGAACCACCTCGGCCAGACCGTCGACACCGACGAGTGCGGCTACCAGGTCTGCGGCGAGGACTTCAAGAACTACGTCTGCGGCGCGGACGGCTGGGAGTTCCAGGGCGGCACCTGCGGCGGCGACGACGGCTGCGACTGCCCCGGCGGCAAGGACTTCCGCGGCGACACCGTGCACGCGACCGAATGCAACCACCAGGTCTGCGGCGAGAACTTCAAGTTCTACACCTGCCAGCCGAGCGGATGGGTCCAGGAGGGCGGCGCCTGCGACGGCGACGGCGGCGAGGTCGTGTGCGACTGCCCCGACGGCACCAACAACCTCGGCCAGACCGTGCACGCGACCGAATGCGGCCAGACGGTCTGCGGCCAGAATTTCGAGTACTACTCGTGCGAGCTCACCGGCTGGGTCTCGCAGGGCGGCGTCTGCGGCGGCGACGACGGCTGCGACTGCCCCGGCGGTAAGAACCATCTCGGCCAGACCGTGCACGCGACCGAATGCGACGTGCAGGTCTGCGGCGAAAACCTCCAGTACTACGTCTGTGGGCAGGATGGATGGGTCCAGCAGGGCGGCCCCTGCGACGGCTGAGTCCCGGCGAGGCAGGGCCTCCACGGCGATCGCCGCGCGCGTCTTCGCGGGCTCGATCTTCGCTGGCGACGATGGCGGACCGCATCGAGGTCGCCCGCGAACACGGACGGCTCGATCTCACGCGCCGCGCGACTTGGGCGGCTGTCGCGCCTGCAGTACGTTGGCTGCCATGTCGAGCGCGCGTCCCTGGGTCCTGCTCCTCGCCGTCGGATGTGGTCCCGGCGGCTCCGGCTCGACCGGCTCCGGGAGCGATGGCACCACCGGCAGCAGCTCCACCACGGCCGAGACCCCCACGAGCAGCGCTTCGACGGTCTCCCCCGACCTCCCGCCGCCGGTGGCGTGCGCCGGTGGCGGCGACGTCATCGAGCAGCTCACCTTCGAGGCGGCGACCTTCGTCGTCCACGGTCAGGCCGTCGATACCTCGCTCGACGCCGCGATCGCCTCTGTCGTCCATCAGCCGTGCATGGTCGTCACCCAGAGCTCGATCGAGGTGACCGTCGGCTTCGGACCGATCCTCGGCGCCGACACCGAGAGCTTGTTGCAGTTCTCCTTCATCAACCAGTCGGGCGAGGTCGACCTCGCCATGGGTGGCGACATACGGTACTTGTGGGACGATGGCCCGGTCACGCGTGTGTTCGATTTCCTGGACCCGCCGGCCAGCGGTACGGCGAGCGTGACGGCCGCGCCTGCACCCGGCGATCCCTTCAGCGTTCACCTCCAGGGCCAGGTCGGGACGCCGCCCGAGGAGTGGACGTTCGAATTCACGATCGACGCCGTGCGGCCCTGAGCCGGCGTCTGTTCGCCAGGATGAGGCGATGAATGACCTCTGGCCTTCGCTGATCGCCCTCATCGGCGCTCGCCGTCCCGACTTCCTCGCGACGGTGGAGGGTGCCGACAGGGCCGAGCTCGCGCGCTGGGAGGCGCGGTTCGGCCTCACGCTCCCCCGTCTCTACGTCGACCTGATGCGCACGATGGGCCGGAGCAGCGGGGAGTTCAACCCGCTCGGGGCCTATGAGCACAGGCTCGATCCTCTCGCGGAGCAATGGGCGTGGATGGCGGACGAGGAACCTGCCCCCTATCCACGAGACCAGTACTTCCTCGTCGGCTTCGAGCCCGACCCGAGCGCCATCTCGCCCTTCGAGCTGTTCCTCGACCTGAGCCGCGGCGACGGAGTGGACGCGGCCCTCGTCGAGATGGGCAGCAACGGCGTCTACGAGGCCGATGCCCGCCACGACGTCGGCCAGACCCTCGGGGAGCTGCTGGCCGAGCAGGCCTTGACGTGCTTCGAGTTGAGCGCCTGGCCGGAGCGCAGCCGCCTCTTGATCTTCGGAGACGAGCCGAGCCTGCCGTCGATCAAAGCGGAAGTCGTCCAGCAGCTCCGTGACATGGGCGGGAGCCTCGTCCTGCCCGACCTCGCGGGCGTCACGTGCCTCCGGCTCGCGGGCACGAGCGTCCTGGTGAGCCTCGGGGCCAGGCAGGGCCCGGTGGCGGTCGCTATCGCAGGGAACGCGCGCGAGCCCATGGTCGCGCTGCAGGACCGGCTGCGCGCGAGCTGGCCACGATCGACCCCGTGGTCGATGCCGGGGGATGACGCGCGCCGGACGGCGCGGTGAACTCGAGCGGGCCGACGACGCCACCTCTCCATGACGGTCGCGCCGGCCGGCGGCTGCAGCGGCGACCTCGTCGAACGCCAGCAGAGGCGCGACCTGCTACAGTCGATGCATGCTCGATCCTTATCGCTTGTTCCTCGGCTCGATCCTCCTCGCTCTCGGCTCCGGCTGCGGCTCCGAGGGCCAGGCCTGCATGGAGGTCGACCCGTCCGTCGAGCAGTGCCCCGCGCCCAAAGACGTCGACCGCGACGAGCTGCGGGGCAGCTGCGGCTCCAAGGTGCGCAGGATCCTCGGCGAAGGCGAGCGCGTCGAGAACATCTCCGACTGGGCCTGGGAGGAGAAGGACTACGTGCCGGGCTGCTGCTATCCGGTCAAGGAGTCCCGGGCCACTTGTGATTACGGGCGGCCGCTGCGGATCGAAGGCGAGCCGGTGCTCGCGGCCACGGTGACGGACGCGCGGTGGGCCGCGGCGCTGGCGGTGACGGCCTCGGCGCTGGCGCCGGCGGTGCGCGACGAATTGGTGGTGCGATGGACGCGGGCCGCGCTCGACGAGCACGCGTCGGTGGCGGCGTTCAGCCGGGTCGCGCTCGACCTGATGCGTCACGGGGCGCCGCCCGAGCTTATCGAGCAGGCCCACGCCGCGGCGCTCGACGAGGTGAGGCACGCGCGGCACGGCTTCGCCATCGCCTCGGCCCTCGGCGCCACCCCGGTCGGACCCGGCCCCTTCCCGCTCGGTGCGAGCGTGCCGCTGGCCCCGGACCTGGTCGCGGTCGCGGTCGAGGCCGCGCTCGACGGTTGCATCGGCGAGACCGTGGCGTCGCTGCTGGCGTGGGAGGCGGCGGCCGTGTGCGAGGAGCCGGCCATCCGCGAGGTCCTGCGCGGGATCGCCGAGGACGAACAGCGCCACGCGCTGCTCGGCTGGCGCACCGTCGCCTGGGCGCTCCGCCACGGCGGCCCCGCGGTGCGCACGGCCGTGGCCGAGGTGTTCGCCGCCGCCGCCCGCGAGGGCGTGGCGGTGCCGCTGCCGGGCACGCTCGACGATCCGATGGTGCTCGCGCGGGTCGGGCTGCTCGACCGCGCGACCTCGCTGCGGCACGCGGCACGCACGCTGCATCAGGTCATCCTGCCGGCGGCCCGCGACCTGCTCGCCGAGCGGGCGCCGCCGCAGCGGCAGGCGAGCGCGGCGCTGCACTCCGCGTAGGTGTACTTCGGGGCATGTCCTGATCGACATGTCCCTCGGGACATCATAACGTGCCGCCGCCGACCTCGCCGGGTCCCCGCGCGCGTCGAGCCGGCGCCGCGAGCCCGGCGCGCGACCTCGACCGTCGCGGCCGATCCTTTTCTCCGCGCGGTGCTGCGACATCGACCCCGGGCGCCTGTCATGTCCACAGGAGGGCGTTCGCTCGCGCGTGAGGCCCGGGCGCGACCTCCTCCGCGACCCGTCGCGCGCGCGACGACCCGAGGTCTCCCATGCCCAGAACCACCGCCCAGCACTCCCCGCCCCGCCTCCCCCGCCCGGTCTCCCGCTTCGCCGTCCTCGTCGGCGCCCTGTGTCTCTCGGCCTGCGTCGAGGCCGACGAGTTCGAAGATCTCGACGAGCTCGCCGAGGACGAGCTCGCCCTCGCCGCGGACGCCGAGGAGCCCGCCGAAGAGCCCGCTCCGGCCGCGCCCCTGGTCGGTCCCGACGACCTCCAGGTCAGCGAGGATCCGTCTCTCTACTGCATCCCCAAGGTGTGGAGCACCTGCGGCCCCTACCACACGTACGACTGCTGCCCGCCCGACGCGTCTCCCAGCGCGAACTGCCAGTGGCGCTCGTGCCAGCAGCACCTGCAGGACGAGAACTGTGTGATCCACTCGACGGGCTACACCGAGAACGTCGGGTGCGGCGTCGGCTGAGCGACGCCGCGATCACGACCCGACGCGGCCCGCCGCGCGATCACTCCGAGGGTGGGGGCGGCTGGCACACGAAGCAGCCGCCGCACTCCGCGTGCTGGGTCTTGCTGCCCCACGCGATCTTGTTGTTGCAACAATCGCGGCCGTACTGGCCCACGACCGTGGTGTGGCTGGCGTCGCCGTAGTACGTGCAGTTGCTGGCCGCGTCCGACGGGGCGGACAGCAGCGCTCCGAGGCCGAGGCAGGCCAGGAACAGGGCGGTGAGGCTGATCTTGCGCATGAGGTCGCTCCTTTCGCCGATGCCGGACATGGCGCCCGGCACCTGCATCATTTGCCGGATCGGAGAATAGCGCAACTCGCCGGCAGCCGGGGCGACTGTTCCTGGGCTCGCCGAACCCCGATCGTGGTCCCCACATCGGGCCTTTTGTCGACAGTGCGGCGAACCCGAACGGGAATCTCCCATGCGCACCGCGCCGCTCACGGCGAATCGCAGTAGCCCGGCGGCGGTTGCGGCGGGTCGCCCTCCTGGCCGTAGACGAATCGGTGGAACAGCGCCCGCACCGGTCCACCTTCGAACCTGCACTCGAGGGAGCGCTCGAATTGTTCGGTCGTCACCGCCTGGCCCGTGTTCGCCGCAAAAAACTCGCGCAGGTGCGCGCGCAGCTCGGGGAGCCCGACCTCGTTCGCAAGCGTGGTGAGCAGCGACGGCCCGAGCTTGTACGATTCGAGCGGCGTGTCGCGCGACCACAGGTTGTCCGTGGCGAGGGTGAACGGCGGAGCCTCCAGCGCCAGCGGATCGGCCTCGAACGCCTCCTCGATGGCCCACGTCGTCCAGGACTCGTCGAACCACGCGTCGCGCTGGCCCAGCGGGCGAGCCGAGCGACCGATCCAGCTGTGGAACACCTCGTGCGAGACGGCGGCCCACGTCGTCACCGTGCCGCCCGGATACTCCATGGCAGCCTCGCCGGGCGGGGCCACGACCGCGAGGAAGCGATCGCCGTGCGGATAGGGGCCGAGCTCGTCGGCCGCGAATTGCAGCGCCGGCGCCAGCGCGTCAGCCACCGCGCTCGCCTCGTCGGTCGCGCCGGGCCACAGCGTGCAGTGCCAGACCAGCGCCTCGATCGCGCCGACGTCAAGCGCCTCGCGCATGACGCTGGCGGTCGGGCACAGCTGCACCAGCGGGTCCATGCTCGTGATCGCGGGGAAATTCACCGCCCAGCGATCGTCGGCGAGCGCGGTCACCGGCGCGTTGGCGACCACCTCGTGCGGCGTGTCGCTGTCGACGACGATCTCGAGCTCGAGCGCGTGCACGTCGTATATCAGGTTGGCGGGCACCCACTTCTCGCTGAAGCGACCGCCGAAATAATCGGCGAGGTGAGTGCCCCATCCGACGGTGTCGCCCGCCCACACGAACGGCCGCGGATCGGCCTCGAACGCCGCCTCCACGTGGTACTCGAGCTCGAGCCGGTGCTCGCCGCACGGCTCCAGCATGCGGTTGACGACCAGCATCGTCGTCTGCGACGGCGGCATGAACGGGACGATCGCGCCGGCCGGCAGCTCGACCCCGTCGAGCACGGCGCGATCGATCGACTGCCGCAGATCGAAGGTCGGCAGGCCGCGCAGCGGTCCGCTGCGAAACTCGAGCGTCGCCCGCCCGAGCACCTCCTGCGCCGCCGGGTCGAAGCGCAGCTCGGCCGCGACCTTCACGACGTCGATCGGCACGACCCGCACGTCCGCGACCTCGACCGGGGGCGGCGCGCCAGGCAGCGCCTCGCAGCTCGGCGGCGGCTCGCCCGTGGTGTCGCCGTCGCTGCCGGTCGTCGGAGGCTCGCCGGTGGTCGGAGGCTCGCCGGTGGTCGTTCCGGGCTCGGAGGTTGTGGTGGTCCCGCTGGTCCCCGTCGTCGCCGACGCCTCGGTGTCGGTGACCGCGAGCTCGTCCTGGCACGCGCTCGCCAGCAACGCGGTGGCACATGCAACCGCGCGGAGGGCTGGCGGTCGCGGGGCATGGGTCGCGGGGACGATCGGCACGCCGCGATCTTCCCCGATCGCGGACGGCTTGTCGCCGCGCGCTTCGGCGCCGCTCGTGTTCGCGCCGGCCCTCTTTCCATCCGAGGATGTGTCACGAATCATGATTCGCCGCATCGCCATGATTCCCCGTCGGCGGCGAGCGACGTGGTAGGCACGACAGAGTCGCCTGAATCTCGCCGTCGGTGTCCAGGCTGCTGCCGTCATGGCCGCGGGTGCCACCTTGCCAGAAGCCGCGTCGGAGTCTCGTCGTCCTGCGCGGTCATGTCGGCCGCGACGGGTGGAGAGCACGTCGACCGGCCGTGCTTCGCTACATGGCCTTTAGACCATGTGACGGGATTCGTTCAGACGTTGAAGTCGATCGCGGCGCCGCAATCCGGGCAGACGTAATTGATCACCCCGGCGACGACCTGGGCGTCGTTGGCCGCGTCCCAGCACAGCGCGACGTGACCGGCGGGGCTGACCGCATCGTGCTGATCGTGGTGCCCCGCGTGCACCACGTTGGCCGCCGCGCGGGCGCACACGTTGCGTCGCGCGGTCCAGCCCTTGGCCTCGTAGAGCGCGATCGCGGGCGGATGGGCGTGCCCGTAGGACGCGAGGTTGTCCGAGCGATACGCGTGCTTGCCCGTCGCGGTGACCCCGTAGGAGTAGGCGATCCGCGACCCGGCCGGGAGCCCATGGACGGCGGACGCGTGGGCCCCGGTGCCCGCGAGCACCGCATCCACGCCGAGGGTGACCGCCTCGGCGTCGGCGCCCGCGGTCCAGGCGGCGACTCCCTCGGCCGTCCAGCGGGCCGCGTGGACGAGGCAGGTGGCGAGGTTCGGCTGGGCGGCGAAGCCGGCCGCGGGCCTGTGGGTCAGCGCGGTCGTGACCTCTGCGGCCCGCAGCGGGACGCCTGCGGCCGTCGCCTCGGCCCCGACACCGGCCGCCGCACCCACCCCGAGCACCGCCGCACCGGCGATCGCCCCGGCGACCGCCGCATAAGGGAGATACGTGGCCGGCATCCCGTGCGTCACGGCGGCCACGGCGGCGGCGGCGGCGTTGGCTGTGTTGAGCGCGTCGGCGAGCCCCGCCACTTGCATGACGCCGGCCGCGACCGTCGCCGCATAATTGATACCGCCGGCCTGGCCCACGCACCCTCGGGTCTCCTGGGCGACTCGAGGCCCGTTCACGCCGCCCCCGCCGGCCGCGGCCAGCAAGTTCGTCGCGGCGGTGTACACCGCGGCCAGCGGCAACGGCGGCGGGCTGGTCTTGGTCAGCCCGAACACGATCAGCATCGACACCGCGACCGCGCGGGCGCCCGTGCCCGCGGCGACGCCCCGAGCCGCCGCGTACGCCGCGGCCGCGGTCGACAGCGCGATCAGGTCGGCGGTCTGTGCGTCGAAGAGAATGTCTCCGCCGTGACCGGCGGCGTCGGCGGCGACGATCGCAGCGGCAGCCGCGGCGGCGACGTGGTCGGCCAGCGTGACCGTGGCGCCCGGCGGGGCCGCGTTGCCATGGGCGGCCGCGCAGGCGATGGTGATCGTCCGCTCGAGGGCGAGGTTCGCCAAATGGGCGTGGTGCGCGGCCACGGCCGCCGCCGAGCCGGGCGCCCACGGGATCCGGACGCGGTCGAGGTAGACGCCGGTCTCGATGAACGAGCCGTGGTGCATCGCCCCGAGCCCGACGATCACCGGCGGCTGCACGGCGGCGCAGCTCGGGATCACGTCGAAGTTGGCGTCGCCGGTCAGCAAGATGTACCGCTCGCCGAGGTCAATCGGCGCCGCGCCGGCCCGGACCTGGGGGATGTCGCCGGCCCCGGGCGCGGCCCGCAGGCCGCCGACGACCGCCTGCGGCCAGCAGTCCTGGGAGTCCTGGTCGGGCACGAAGCCGCCGGCGACGCAGTGAGCGACGTGATCCTCGGCCAGGCCGAGGTGATCGGCCATGTATCCGGCGAAGGCCGCGACCGTGAGCTCGCGGCGCGCTCGCTGGCGCCCGGTCAGCTGATTGGGCAGGTTGTTCAGCGAGTTGTTGGCGCTCGCCGCCGCCTCCAGCGTCGCCAGGTCCGGCAGCATCGCCGCGCCAGCCAGCGCCACCGCGACGGCCTCGACGGCGAGGCACGCGGCGGAGGCCGCCTGGGCGTCGGTGAGGTGGCTGCCGAACAGCGACGCGCGCAGGGCGGCGGCGACGCGCGCACAGCGAGCGGTCCGGGGCGCAGTGATCGCGTGACCGAGGTTGTTGAGCTCGCGGCGAGCCCCGGAGTGACGGCGAGGACGACGGCCGCGGGATCGGGCACCGGCGCGCCGCCGGCGACCTGCGCCACGGCGTCGGCCTCCGCCTGGGTGGCCACCAGCGTGCAATTGACGGCGGTCAAGCCATTGCCGAAGCGACTGTTGGCCAGCACCGACGCGAGGCAGCGCGCGACGGTCCCGGCGCCCGCGTTGGCGACGGCCGCTCGCGCCCGCACGGCGAAGGCCGAGGCCGCCGCCGCGACCAGCGCCCCCGGGGGTCCCGCGACCGACCACGGCTGGCCCCCCGGCGTGTCGGGGTTGGCGTTGCGATCCTTGCAGCACACGTAGACCGCGAGGCCCGAGGAGTTGCGGTCGGGGCCCGCCGGCGCGCCCTGACAGCGCTCGACGAAGCCCCACGGGAAGGCCATGTGGCTGGGGTGCCCTGCGGCCCACGTGTAGACCTGTCCGCCCGCGCGCTTGACCTTCCCGGTCACGCAGGTGCCGATATTGCCGGTCCCCTGCCGCGGCACGATCCAGGTCGCCCGGTAGCACTCGGGGATCTTGGCGTGGAGCATGTAATGGTCTTGATCCCAGTGCGAGAGGATCACGTAGGGATCGTGGCAGAAGCACAATCGCGGCAGTTCGTCGGGGCCGTCGCCGCGGACCGAGTGGCCGAAATCATAGTAGGCGAGCACCCGCCAATTGGAGTCGACGATCATGTTGCAGTTGCCCTGCCCGACGTCGACGAGGCCGATGAACGCCTGCTGGCCGCCGCCGACCATCGGGTTGGCCTGACCGGCCGCCGCCATCGGGGCCGCCTTCGGGCTGCCGACGTAGGCGCGCAGGCGCATCCGCGGGACCTCGTCGTCGTCGGACCCGCCGCCGAGGATGAAGCCGCCTGCGCCGGCGAACGCCGGCACCGGGTGCAGCCACGGGTGCTCGGCCAGCGACTCGAGCCAGCGGCGCGCCCGCTCGCGCAGGTCGTGGTACGCCTGGCGAAACAAGCCCCAGCCGCCGCCCCCGCCGCCCCCGCCGAACGTGGGCGGCTCCTCGTCGACGGGCTCCTCCTCGAACTCGATCTCGTCGCCCTCGGGCGCCGGAAAATGCAGCGCCTGGATCACCCCCTGCCACGGCTCGGGCAGCACGCGCAGCTGGCGGATCTGCATCGGCTCCGGCGGCGCGATGAACGGCTCGTGGTCGAACAGGCGCACCAGCGTCCCGTAGGCGTCGTCCCAGTCGTTCGCGTCCTCGGGCGGCCAGATCGTCAGCTCCAGCCACTGCCCGACCTCCGGCACGGCCTCGAGCGTGCGGGCGTCGACGCGCGCCTCGAACAGACTGTGGACCGGGAGCGAGCTGGTGCCGTCGATGCTGCGATCGACGAACCACCGGCGCACCGCCCCGAGCGCGTAGCGTTGCTCGACGGTGCCGTGTTCGAACGCGGTCGCGAACGGTCGCCCGGCGAGGAACCCCGCGAGGATCCCCTCCCCGGACAACGTCGGCAGGTTCGCGGTCTCCTCGAGGTCCGACAGGTCGAAGTCCGTGGTCTGCAGCTCGGCGTACACCTCCTCCATCCAGCGCTTGTCCAGGCACTCGACCTTGAGGAACCACGGCCCGCCGGGCGGGCCCTCGAGGTCGCTGACGAACCCGAGCAGGCGCTCCTGGCGGCGGAGGCGATTGATCAGCGCCCCGCGGGCCGCGGCGCGGCGCTCGGCGGCGAGCCGGAAGCGGCGCTCCCGGGCCTCGGCGAGCCAGCCGCGGGGGTCCTTGGGCGATCGGCGGTCTACCATCTTCACGATCCGTGGGCCTCGACGAGCGCGGCGGCGGTGGCGACATCGAGCTCGCCGCTGACGGGCAGGCCGAGCGCGCGCTGGAAGGCGATCAGCGCGTTCGTGAACGCCTCCTCGCGCCGATCGTGGGCGTCGAGCAGCTCGAGGTTGACGAGCCGCGCGCGCGCCCCCGCGAGGCTCGACGAGGGGCCGAGGCGCCCGAGCTCGAGCTCGTAGATCTCGGGCTCCGGCGCGAACAGCTGCTCGCGCCCAGGGTCGACGGTCAGCAGCCCGCGGCGGGCGTCGGCGGGGATCCAGTGCTCCAGATAGCCGTGCTCGTCGGTGGTCCCGCGCAGCTCGACCCCCGCGACCTCGAGCAAGTAGTCGACCTTGGCCCGCGGACCTCGCTCGTCCTCGAGGCAGATCCGGAGGCGCTCGGGCACCCCGCGGCGGCGAAACACGTGCCGGCGGTCGGTCTCGCAGGCGACCTGGCGCTCCCGCTTGAGCGGCAGCGCGACCCGGTCGCCGGGCAGCAGCAAGTACGGGCTCTCGCGCCCGGCCGCGAGCTCGGCGTTGTCGCGGTGGGCCCACAGCGTCTGCCAGAAGAACCCCTCGCGCTCGGCGATCGACGCCAGGCACTCGCCCGGCTCGACGACGCGTCGCCCTGTCCCCAGCGGCGCCCCTGCCGCTCCCTTCCCCCCGCTCACCCGGTCATCGTGCCAAGCACGCCCGCGGGCAACAAGCCGGCTCGCCCCGACTCGAGAACGCGCACGCAGGCGCAGCCTCGGTCGCAGTCGCACCCAGGATTCGCGGTGCTCGGGCCGCGACTCACGACGCGTCGCTGCCGATCACCGGCAGGATGGAAGCACGCGGTCCTCGACCTGCATCGACCTGGGCCTCGACGCGGCGAGCAGGACACCCGCGGAGCTCAGAGACCTCGCGGACGCGCTGCCACGCCCGCTGCGCGTCGCGTCCTCCCCGCAGACATCATGAGAATCCGGGACGAGGCGGACGGCGCTCCCGTGCTCAAGCGTGCGATCGGTGATACGTCGTCAGCAACACGCCCGCGACCAGGCGGACCGCGTCGCGCGGGCCTCTGGGCGAGATCGTGCTGCAGAGGCGCACGAGCGAGGGTCGGTCGAGCGCCTCGATCCAGGCGCGTGCCATCGCGCCGAGCTGGACGCGGTCGCTGGTCGGGGCGCATTCGAGGGCGGCGACGGTGACGTTGGCCACCGCCAGCTCCGTGAGCTCGGCGAGTTCGGCGGGCGTGTCGCAGGCAAGGGCGACAGCGTTCGCTTGAGACGTGTGAAAGGACGCCATAGGCCCGCCTTCTTGGGCGCGAAGCCGCCGGCCGCCAGAAACACCGCTTCGTTCGCGTCTGGAGGGACCGCGAGCGAAATCGCGCGCATCGGCCGCCGCTTTCGGCGCAAGGTGCGTACTTTTTCCGGGGTCTTCCCCCGCCCCGACGACGAGGGCCGCGGCCCGCAGCCGCAGCCTTTTTACGGCCATCGCTGCGGCACTCGCGGGAGCCCGGGTCTCGCCTCCGTCGCACCCACTTCGAGCCGCTCGAGCAGCACGACGACTCGTCCTGGTCCGCGATACCCGTGACATGTCCCAAAGCGCATGTCATGCCAATCCATTTCTCAGGACCCCACCGCACTGACGCCCTCACGGCGCGTCACCGAGGCGGGCCATCCGCGTGCCCACCGCGGGCGACGCGCCGATCAAACCGCGTCGCCATCGCCGTCTTGCAGCCCCCGGCCAGCGCCGAACTCCCGGACCTCGACCGACAGCTCGTGCCGCCGCCACCCCGCGGAACTACGAAAGCCGCTAGACTGCGGGCGTGTCGCCCGTGCATCCGACCCTCATCCCGCGACGGATCTGCGAGTTCGCGCGCGACGCCGCCGGCGAATGGATCGTCCACCTCGAATGTGGGCACCGTCGCCACGTCCGCCACCGCCCCCCGCTCTCCAACTATCCGTGGCTGGCCGACCCGGCGGAGCGAGCGGCCCGGATCGGCGCCGAGATCGAGTGTGAGCGCTGCGCTCGCGGCGAGCCGCCGGACGAGCCACCTCGCTCGTGAAGCATGCCCGCCATTCGGCTCGCCGACGCTCGCAGCCGCGTCCCCGAACTCGATTTCGTCGTCCGCGTCGTCCAAGCGCGCATCGGCGACCTCATGTGCGGCGGCACGCCGGCCTCGACATGTCCCGAAGGACATGTCCATCCGCGGCTCCAGAGCGCCCCACCGACTCACGCCTGCCCGCCGCGCAGCGGGCTGAGCCGTGCAGGACGCCGTCCGCCCACTGCATCGAGCATACGCCCGCCCGTCATCACATTTGCATACCCGCGCCGGCGGGCCCGGTGATTTGACAGTTCGGACCGCCTCGGCAATGTTCCTTGGGGCCATGCCCGAGCGCGCGCGGATCCTCGTGGTGGACGATGACCCCTGGCTGGTCAAGCTGATCTGCACCGCCCTCGGCCAGCGCTACGAGTGCATCGGCGCCGCTGACGGCATCGAGGGCCTCGCCAAGGCGCTGGTCCGGCCGCCCAAGCTCATCGTCTCCGACGTGATGATGCCGCGGATGAGCGGGTGGGAGCTGGTCAAGCAGGTGCGCAGTCACAGCCAGCTCGCGTTCGTGCCATTCATCTTCCTGACCGCGCTCGGCTCCGAAGACGACCGCCTGTACGGGTTTCGCCTCGGCGCCGACGAGTACCTGCCCAAGCCGATCGACATCGCCGAGCTCGGGCAGCGGGTCGACCACGTGCTGCAGCGGCTGGCCCAGCTCGAGCAGGCCGCGCGCGACCGGGTCCGCAAGGCCCCGCCGAAGGGCGCCCCCGGGCTCCGCGGCGACCTCGATCAGCTCGGCCTCTCGTCGCTGCTGGTGATGCTGGAGATGGAGCGCAAGAGCGGCCTGCTGGGGGTCACGCGCGACGCCCCGGCGGAGCGGGTGCGCATCTACCTCATCGAGGGCCGCATCGTCGCCGCCCAGGCCGACGACGGCCAGGCCCGCAACGCCGACGCCGTTTATCACGTGCTCGGGTGGAAGCACGGGCACTTCGAGTTCAACGCGTTCCTCGTCGAGATGCGCGACGAGGTCGAGATGTCGACGACCGGCCTGCTGCTCGAGGGGGCGCGCCGGATCGACGAGGCGGCGCGCGCATGAGCGCCCCGGAGATCCGCAAGGTCCTGCTGGTCGACGACGAGCCGGACATCCGGCGGATCGGCCAACTCAGCCTCGAGCGAGTCGGGCGCTGGCAGGTCGTGCTCGCGTCCAGCGGCGCCGAGGCGCTGACCCTCGCCGCCAGCGAGCGCCCCGACGTCATCCTGCTCGACGTGATGATGCCGGTCGACGATGGCCCGACCACCCTCGCGCGCCTGCGCCAGCAGCCGAGCACCGCCGACATCCCGGTGGTCTTCATGACCGCCAAGGTGCTCGCGCCCGAGGCCCGGCGCTGGCGCGAGCTCGGCGCGGCCGGCACGATCCCCAAACCGTTCGACCCGATGACGCTGCCCGACGACATCCGCCGCGTGCTCGCGGCCGCGGAGGAGGGCCCGTGATCGTCGCTCCGCCGCACCCGCGCGAGGAGGCGCGCCTGCACGCGCTCGCGGATGCGCAGCTGCTCGACACCCCGCCCGAGGCCATGTTCGACGACGTCGTCCGCCTCGCCTCGTACATCTGCGAGGTCCCGATCGCCCTCATCTCGCTCGTCGACCGCGACCGCCAGTGGTTCAAGGCCCGCGTCGGCATCGACGCCGACGAGAGCTCGCGCGACGTCGCCTTCTGCGCCCACGCGATCCTCGACGACTCCGGCATGATGCAGGTCGAGGACGCGCGCGACGACCCGCGCTTCGCCGACAACCCGTTCGTCACCGGCGAGCCGTGGGTGCGCTTCTACGCCGGCGTACCGCTGACGATCGGCGACGACGACCTGCCGATCGGCACGCTGTGCGCGATCGATCGCAAGCCGCGGCGGCTGACCCCCGAGCAGACCGAGGCGATGCACGCGCTCGCGCGCCAGGTCGTGCGCAACCTCGAGATCGGCAAGGCGGCGCGGCGCACGGTCGCGCTCAACGACGAGCTGCAGCGCGCCGCGACGGCCCAGCAGGCCAGCGAGGCCCGGCTGCGCGCGCTCGTGGTCGCCAACCCCGACGGCATGCTCCGCGTCGCCCGCGACGGCACCGTGCTCGACCGCAAGGTCGCGCGCGACCGGGCCATCATGCCCGACCCCCAGCACATGCTCGGCCGCCACGTCGCCGACTGCCTGCCGCCCCGGCTCGCGCGCCTGTTCGTGCAGCAGCTCGAGCGCACGCTCGCCAGCGGCGCGGTGCATACCCTGGAGATCCAGGAGCTGGTCGACGGCCAGCCGTGCGACAAGGAGCTGCGGTTCGTCGCCAGCGGCCCCGACGAGGCGCTGGCGCTGATCCGCGACGTCACCGAGCGCAAGCTCGGCGAGCGGGCCAAGGACGCGTTCATCGCCACCGTCTCGCACGAGCTGCGCACCCCGGTGACTTCGATCCGCGGCTCGCTCAGCCTGCTCGAGCACGGCATGGTCGGCCCGCTGCCGGAGGAGGCGCTCGAGATGGTACGGATCTCCCGCACCAACACCGAGCGGCTGCTGCTGGTCATCAACGACATCCTCGACCTCGAGAAGCTGTCCGCCGGGCAGCTCGACCTGTCGCTGCGGCCGGTCGAGCCGGCGCGGGTGATGAAGACCGCCGCCGAGTCGATCCGCGGCATGGCGGCCCAGGCCGGCGTCGAGGTCGTCGTCGGCGACTGCGCCGGCGCCCCGGTGCTCGCCGACGAGGCCCGGGTGATCCAGGTGCTCAACAACCTGCTCTCGAACGCGATCAAGTTCTCGCCCCGCGGCGCCCGCGTCGACCTGTCCGCAGAGCCAGGTGCGTGCGGCCGCCTCCGCCTGTGCGTCACCGACCGCGGCCCCGGCATCGCCCCCGAGCACCACGCCCGCGTGTTCGAGCGCTTCCACCAGGTCGACGCCTCCGACAGCCGCGAGCGCGGCGGCACCGGCCTCGGCCTGGCGATCGTCAAGAGCATCGTCGAGGAGCACGGCGGCGTCGTCGGCCTCGACAGCGCGCCCGGGCGCGGCAGCAAGTTCTGGTTCGAGCTGCCGTGCGCCGGCGCAGCGGTGAAGCCGTGAAGGTCGGCGTCCGCGGCCACGCGCCCGCGTCCGCGTGGCCGCTGCTGTGGGCCCGCGGCTTCGAGCTCGGCGAGCCTGCGGAGGTGCTGCTGTGCGACGCGGCCGACGACCCTCGCGCCGGCGATCCGCCGCGCGTGGTGTGGACCGCCGGACCGCTGGTCGCGCGCGCGCCGATGGCCGCGATCGTGCGCACGCCGGGCCTCGCCGCGCCGCCGCCCGAGCCCGAGCCGGCCGCCGATGCCAGCGTGGCCGACATGCTGGCCGCCATGCGCCGCGACTACGCGGGCCAGCTCCCGGGCTCGCTCGCCGCCCTGGCCCAGGTCGTCACCGCCGCCCAGCAGGGCACGGCTGCGATCGCCGACGCGCGCATGCTCGCCCACCGGCTCCGCGGCACCGCGGCCACCTACGGCCACCCCGCGTTCGGCCAGCTCGCCGGTGACCTCGAGGACCGCCTCGCCGCCGGCGACCTCTCGCCCGCCCCGCTCGGCGCCCTGCTCGTGGCCATGGCCGAGCCGGTGGTCGCCGCCCTGGCCCCGGCTTCGCAGGGCTCGCCGCTCGTGGTCGTCGGCCCCGCGCCTGCCGATCTGCCGGGCCCGTCGATCGCCGCGCCCGACCTCACCGCCGCCGCCCAGGCGATCGCCGCCGGCACCGCCCACGCGCTGTGGCTCTCCGCCGGCACACACGACAATGACTATTCGGACATGTCCCAAGAGTCACTCTCAAAAATTCTCACCACCCTCGCCGCCGATCCTGCCCTCCAACAAATCCCACTAGCGATCGGGCGACCGGGCGGCGCCGCCGCGAGCGTCGCGCTCGCTTGCCTGCTGTCGGGCGCGTGGGGCCGCCTCGCGCCTGGCTTCCCCGCCTGACGGTCCCCCATGCCGAACGGATTCCACAACGACCCCGCGATCGACCTGATCTTCCACCGGCACACCGAGCACGGTCACTATCAGTTTCACACCCACCGCAGCGCCGCCGGCCTGGTCTCGGTCCACCTCGAGCACGACCGCGGCTACGCCTACGAGCCGCGGTGGGACAGCCTCGATCTCGGCCCGTGGGTGCGGGGCCGACGGCCGCGACCGACCCGCGCGCAGATGGAGGAGCTGACCGCCGACCTCGTCCACCGCCTGGTCGCTTTGCAAGCCTCGAACCCGCGCTCCCGGGTCCGGGCCGACCGCGCCTCCGCGCTGCTCCTGCTCGACGGCTGGTGCATCCTGCTCGGCGGCTATCACACCTACCTGCGCCGGCCCGGCCAGCCGCTGACGCGGGTCGTGCCGCCGGTCGGCAGCCGCTGCGACGACACCATGCGCCAGACCATCGCCGCCGCCCCGCAGTTCGAGGACATCGCCCGCGACACCCACGTGATGGCCGATCAGGGCCTCATGTTCCACGGCCCGGGCGAATGCGTCTACGACCTCAGCGGCTTCGACGAATTGCTGGCCACCACCGTCCCGCTGCACGACCGGCCCGAATGGCCCGACATCGCCGGCGCCCCGCTCGATTCACTGGACTCGACCGGCCGCCTGGTCCTGGCCATGCGCGCCGAGGCGATCGCCCACGGCAGCGATCACCTGGCCGTCCGCTGGCGCGCGCCCGCCCTGCCGACCGCGCCGTGACCTCTCACTTCGCGCCGCTGCGGACCCACTCGATCACCGTGCACAGCTGCGCCTCGGTGAGCACCTTGCCGATCGGCATCGGATTGCCGCCGCCGCCGACCACGCTGGTCTGCTGATTCAGCAACTTGAAGAGCAGATAGCTCTGGTCGACGTCGCCGGCGGTGACGATGTCGATGTTCGCCATCAGCGACGGCACCCCCACCATGCTGTCGCGGAAGCTGCTTGCGTCCTTGAAGATCAGCGGCGTGCCGACCCCCTTGCCGTGGCAGTTGCATGTCCCGACCACCGCCTGCCACGCCTGCGCCGCGCTGACCGCCGCCGGCGCGCAGTCCGGCGGCATCAGCGGCAGCGGCGACACGCAGTGCTGCTGCTTGCACACCGAACCATCGCAGTCCTGGTTGCCGAAGCACTGGCCGCCGAGCGAACACTGCACGCAATTGGGCCCGCCGCAGTCGACGTCCGACTCGTACCCGTTGGCGGCCCCGTCCGAGCAGCTCGGCGGCACGCAGGTGCTCGTGCACAGGTCGTTGTCGTCCTCGTCGCCGTCGTCGCACTGCTCGACCCCCGCCTGGATCACGCCGTCGCCGCAGCGCGCCTCCTCGCAGGTCCCCAGGCACGCGTCCTCGTCGCTGTCGTTGCCGTCGTCGCAGGCCTCGCCCGGCTCGACGAAGCCGTTGCCGCAGCCGCCCGGGACGCAGTCGTTGGGGCAGTCGTCCGACTCGATGAGGTTGGCGTCGTCGCACACCTCGACCCCCGCGTACACCAGGCCGTCGCCGCAGCGGGCGAACTGACACGCCAGCGTGCACGGCCCGTCGTTGGCGTTGAGCGCCCCGAAATCACAGCCCTCGGGCGACTGAACGATCCCGTCGCCGCACGTCTCGGGCGGCTCCCCGGTCGCCGCCGCGGTGGTCACCGGCGCCTCCGTGCTCGTCGCCGGCGCCTCGGTGCTCGTCACCGGCTCGCCGATCCCCGTCGTCACCCCCGCCCCGGTCGTGGCGAGCCCGTCCGTCGCCGCGCCCTCGTCGATGCTGCAGGCGACCGTGGCGAGGCAGAGCGTGAGGACCAGCGTTCGCATGCGCAGCCCGAGAGTGCCGACCGGCCCGCCGTCCGCCAAGCCACATACGCCACGCGCGTCCGTTGCGCCGCGTCGCGTGCGCACGCCGCCTGCGCGCCCGCGGGCGAGGCTGACCTCCGCCATGGCCCTCGAGGGCGAGCCCCGAGGTCTCGCGCCGACACCTGTCATCCTCGACACACGGAGAGGCCCGGTCCCGGCGATCTCCGAACCTCAGGGCGTCAACCTTCGCGGACCCGCGCTCGCCGGGCGCCCCCGCTCATCCGGATGTTCCTTAAAACATGTCCTTAAAGACATGTACATTCGACCATCCTCAGGCTGCGCGAAGATCGCAGCGACGCCCCGGTCGCGGGCGCTTGCCCGCGCGCGCCCGCCGGGTAACCCTCTGCCGCGAGAGACCCATGCCCAAGCACCGCGCGCTCCTCGTCCTCGCCGGCCACCTCCTCGCCCCCGGCTGCCTGCTCGGCACCAACACCAGCGACGGCGACGCCGACGGCACCAGCACCACGACCACCACCGGCACCACGACGACGACCACGTCGACCACTACCGGTACCACCACCGACAGCACGGACGCGACCGCGACCACCGCCCCGACCACCACCTCTGCCACGACGACCTCGACCACCACCTCTGCCACGACGACGACCACCACCAGCCCCGGCAATTTCGGCCAGTGCGGCTGGGACCCCAACAACGGCTATTACGGCTGCGGCTTCCAGGGCGTCGACCCGGATGGCGACCACCCGCTCACCTGCCCCGAGACCCTGCCCGCCACCGGCGCCCCGTGCGACGGCGACTCCCCGATCAGCAACATCGGCTGCTGCCTCCCCGACGGCACCAACTACTACTGCTCGTCCGAAAGCGGCGGCATGATCGTCGTCGAAGCCTGCGGCCCGTGAGCCCTGGCTCTGACCCGAGTCCGGAGCACCGCTCGATCGGCCACGCTCGACGTGGGTATCAATCCGGATCGCCCCCATTTAAAGAACGGCGGCCGATCGCAAACGCGAATTCATCCGGGCTCGTATTGCTCGCGTTGCCGAGGACCACGATCGTCAGCTCGCGCTCGTGGTAGCGGATCAGCATCGTCTGCGCCCCCATGATCTGCCCGGGGCGGCGGAACACCCGGACCTTCTGCCCGCCCGCCGCCACCTAGGTCCCGATCGTCGCCTCGAGGTCGAGCTTGCCCTGATCGCGCAGCTGAAGGATCAGCGCCGCCGTGAACAGCTTGGTGATCGACGCGATCTTGTATTTCGTGTCGTCGCCGTGCGGCACCGCGAACTGGCGATTGGCCAGCCCGTAGCTGCGGCGATGGACCACGGCTCCCGCTTGCTGGACCGCCACCGTGCCGTGGAACTCGTGCTCGCGCGCGTACGCGTCGATGAAACCGGCCAGCGTGTCCTGCTCGGCCGGCGCCACCTCCCGAACCGGCGCCTGTAGATGCGCGGTCTCCTGGCGAGCCGCCTCGCCCGCCGGAGCGTCGCAACCGATCAGCAGCGCGCCGATCGCCAGCAACCTGCCGAGACTCGACCTGCGCAGACCCTCGCCCGGTGCGATCGCCATCTTCTCCGAACCAACCTCTCGCCGCGGGGACCCTGTGCGCGCGCGGCCCGAAGCCTCGCCGCCGCCGCATGGTGAAATGCGTGCTGCGGCCCCGTCAAGCCGCTCGCAGCCCGCCGGCCCGCGGTCACCCGACCTCGCTCGCGGCCCCCTCGGCGCGCGCCCGCTGGCGAAACGCCCGCGGCGACTCGCCCTCCTCGCGGCGGAACGCCGTGCTGAACGCGCTCTCCGACGCATAGCCCAGCGCGAACGCCAGCTCGCCCACTGCACGATCGCCGGTGCGCAGCGCGTCGCGGGCCAGCTGCATGCGCCACGCGATCGCGTACTCGAGCGGCGGCTTCCCGACCAGTCGCGTGAACCGCAGCGCGAACGCCGAGCGCGACATCCCGACCGCCTGCGCCAGCGCGTCCAGCGTCCAGCGCGTGCGCACATCGGCGTGGATCTGCCGCAGCGCCGCCCCGATCTGCGGATCGCTCAGCGCGCGCAGCCAGCTCGCGCGGCGCCGCATGTCGGCCGCCCCCAGCTGGCGCATCGCCTGCACGAGGATCACCTGCGCCAGCCGGTCCAGCACCAGCGCGCGCCCCGGCGAGCGCTCGCCCACCTCGCGCGCCAGCAGCCCCGTCAGCTCGCGCAGCGCCCCCGCCTCGCTCGCCGGCACCCGCATCATCCGCGGCAGCGCGGCCACCAGCAGGTGGGCGTTGCTCGGGTCGAACGCGAAGTGCCCACCCACGATATGCGAAGTCAACGCTGCCGGCGGCGCCCCGAGGCGGACCCTCCCGTCGACCGCCGCCGCGAACAGCGGTCCGGCCGCGCGCTGCGGGGCCGTCAGCGCGCTCGCCATCACGTACGCCGGCGGATCGCTCAGCATGAAGAAATCGCCGGCCTCGCAGCGGAGCGGGCGACGGCGGCCCGTCAGCGCGATCAGGCAGCGGCCCGCGACGACCGTGCCGAACTTCACGTGCGGGTACGCCTCCAGGCGGATCGCCCACGGCCCGCGCGCCTCGAGGCTCGCCGACACCACCGCGCGCGGGCGCAGCAGCGCGACGATGTCCGCCAGTGGGTCGCCGTGTTCCTCGCTCATGGACGCCGCATAAACTAATCGAGACGAAACATCATGGCCAGTCCCGCCGCGCCGACGTACACCGAGGGCATGACGAACGACAGGAAGCACGCAGTGGTCACGGGCGCCAACAAGGGCATCGGCCTGGCGGTGGCGCGGCAGCTGGCCGGGCTCGGCTACACGACCTGGCTCGGCAGCCGCGCCGAGGCGCGCGGGCGGGCCGCGGTCGCCGAGCTGGCCGGGCACGGGGACGTGCGCTGGTTGCCGCTCGACGTCACCGACGACGCCAACGTCGCCGCCGCGGCCGCGCTCGTCGGCGCTGCCACCGGGCGGCTCGACCTCCTCATCAACAACGCCGCCATCGGCATCAAGGACGGCGAGGGCCCGCCGACGCTGATCCGCCTCGAGGTCCTGCGCGCCACCTACGAAGTCAACCTGTTCGGCCCGCTCCGGGTCACTCGCGCCTTCTTGCCGCTGCTGCGCGCCGCCCCGGCCGCGCAGATCGTCATGGTCGGCAGCGGCCTCGGCTCGCTCGCCCTCCAGTCGGACCCCGCGAGCGGCCTCTCGCGCTGGCCGGTGTTCGGCTACAACTCCTCCAAGACCGCCCTCAACGCGCTCACCGTGGCCCTCGCCAACGAGCTGCGCCCCGAGGGCATCGCCGTGCGCGTCGTCAACCCCGGCTTCATCGCCACCGACCTCAATGACCACAGCGGCACCGGCACCCCCGACGAGGGCGCCCGCATGGTGCTCAAGGCGACGACGACGCAGGCGCCGAGCGGCAGCTTCGTCGACGGCGACGGCACCCTCCCCTGGTGAGCGCGCGCCCCGCTCGGGCCCGTGCGGTGGGTCATGGCCCCGCCGCGGGCCCCTCGCCGCCAACACCGGCGTACAAAAAAATCCGCGCCCGTGTCACAACCGTCGGGCCCTGTCTCGTCTTGTCCTCGAGCGTGCAGAAGCCACGCAGGAGACGAACATGACCCCACGACTGCAGAGCAACCCGTTCAAACTCGCCCCCGAAAGCACCAAGGCGCTGATGGCCCTCGAGGCGAGCTTCAAGGCGAGCGGCCTCGAGCACAGCCTGATGGAGCTGGTGAGGATGCGCGCCTCGCAGATCAACGGCTGCGCCTACTGCATCCACCTGCACGCCACCGACGCCCGCAAGTCCGGCGAGACCGAGATGCGGCTCTACATGCTCAACGCGTGGCGCGAGTCGTCCCTCTACACCCCGCGCGAGCGCGCCGCCCTGGCCTGGACCGAGGCCCTCACGCGCGTCGCCGACACCGGCGCCCCCGACAGCGACTACGAGTTGGTCAAGGCCCAGTTCAACGAGGCCGAGCAGGTCCACCTGACGCTCCTGATCGGCTCGATCAACACGTGGAACCGCTTGCAGGTCGGCTTCCGCGCGGCGCACCCCGCGGAGCCTGCGAGTGCAGCCGGCTGACGACGCCACCATCGATCCCTTCGAGGCGCAGCGGCCCCGCCTGCTGCGCCTCGCCTATCGCATGCTCGGCTCGCTCGCCGAGGCCGAGGACATCGTCCAGGACGCCTGGCTGCGGTGGCGCAAGGTCGAGGCCCCCGTCGACGCTCCCGCCGCCTACCTCAAGCAGATCGTCGCGCGCCTGTGCCTCGATCGCATGAAGTCCGCGCGAGCGCGGCGCGAGGAGTACGTCGGCGCCTGGCTGCCCGAGCCGCTGCTCGCCCCCGAGTCGAGCGACGCCGACGACGACCTGACGCTCACCCTGATGCTCGCGCTCGAGCGCCTCTCGCCGCTCGAGCGCGCCGCCTTCCTGCTCCACGACGTGTTCGGCGTCGCCCTCGGCGAGGTCGCCAGCACCCTCGACCGCGACGCCGCCGCCGTCCGCCAGCTGGCCGCCCGCGCGCGCAAGCACGTGCAGACGGCCCGCCCGCGCTACCGCGTCGAGCCGGCCGAGGCCGACCGGATCGCCCGCGCCTTCTTCGTCGCCTCGCGCGACGGCGACGTGCAGGCCCTGCAGGCGATGCTCGCCGAGGACGTCGTGATCCACGCCGACGGCGGCGGCCGGGTGGTCGCCTTCCGCAACCCGATCCGCGGGCTCCAGCGGGTGCTCCGCCTGTTCGCCGGCCTTTACCGCAAGTTCAAGTCCCCGCCCGTGCTGCTGCGCCCGCTCGTCATCGACGGCCTGCCCGGCTACGCCAGCTTCGACCGCGGCGACGTGCTGCAGACCACCGCGCTCGAGCTCGTGGACGGTCGAATCACCGCGATCTACATCGTCCGCAACCCGGACAAGCTGCGCCACGTCGCCGCCGCGCTGGCCGCCGCCGACGAGTTATAGCGACTGTCCATAAGGACATGTCCTCCACGACTTGTCCACTCGGACATTCTCTAAGCGACATGCTCTATAGAACATGTCCTCTCGACCATCCCGGATAGCGCGCCGCCGGCACGACCGCAGCCCCTCCGCGACCGAGTCGAAGCGATACGTCCCGGCTCTGCGCCGTCAGTGCCCGCCCGCGGCGTACAGCGGCAGCAGCGCGATCGTGCGGGCGAAGCCTGCTGGATCGGCGACCAGCGCCCGGCCGAGCTCCAGCGCCACCTGCGAGCCCTCCTTGACGATCGACTTGGCGAGCTCGAGCGACGCCGCCCCGCGATCGAAGCACCGCTCGGCCCGCAGCTCGCCGACCACCACCACGTCCGCCTCGCCGTCCCGCGTGAACCTGCAATCGACGGTGAACGAGAAGAACCGCGCCTCGTAGTCCCATTCGTCGAGCTCGAGCTGGCAATCCTCGGCGGGTCTCCACCCGTCGAAACCCGCGGCGTACAGCCCGATATCGGCCTGCCACACCCCGCGCTCGTTCAGTTCGAGGGCGACGCCGAAGGCCAGCGGATCGCCGGCGTCGGCCGCCATCGCCAGCGCGAAGCTGCGATTGAACGCCCCCGTGTGCTCGTTGTCGGTCCCGTCCATCTCGCACGACGCTGTCGGGTCGTCGGCCCACGCCTCGCGCTCGCCGCCGAACTCGCGCTCCTGCCCGCCGGCGCCGATCACCAGCGAGGCGGTGACGATCGCGGGCTCGCGCTCATGCCCCAGATCCGCCACGAGCCCGCAAGCGACGAGACAACAACCGAGCGGCAAGATCACGGGCTTCATGACGGTCGCGGCCAGCATAGGCGAGGCGCTCCGCAGTGTCATCGGCCGCCCGCGAACCTCGCGCACGTCGCGCTGTACGGGCCCGCGGAGCCCGCCCGCCGCGCCCGGGGCCCCCGCCGCCGCCTCGAGTTGCTCGCGCGCCCGCTCGCGCCCACACACCCGGGACAAACCCCGCGCCGCGTCGGCCCGCTCTCGTCATCGGCTGTCCTTCAAGACATGTCCATGAAGCCATCCCACGATTCCGCCCGCGAGCCCCTCCCGGGCGCGATTTCGCCGACAGCCGCGAGCGCCCCCACATCGTCGCGGCGGCTCCGCACCGACCCCTCCCCCACCGCGGCACCCATCAAGACGATCGCCGACATTCCCCCCGCCGGCCGCGATCCTGCCCCCATGCGGGCCTCAGGGCGATCCTGCGCCCGCGCGCGCCCCAGTCGCCGCCGCATCTTGATTCGCCGGAGGCAGCCATGAGCATTTCCAATTACATCGGACGAGTCCTCGGCGTGGCGCTGGCCCCGGCCGCGTTCGTCGCCAGCGCGCTCCGCCGCGACCGGATCTTCCACCCCGACGGCGTGCTCTACCGGGCCGAGGTCGAGCCCGCCGCGCAGCACGCCGCCCTCAGGCCGCTGGCCAAGCGGCTCGCCGGGGTCGCGCTCGTGCGCCTCTCGGGCGCGCTGTGGCGCTGGCCGCAAGGCCGCCGCCGGCCCGACCTGCTGGGCGTCAGCGTGCGGGTCCGCGGCAACGACGAGACCACCCTGCGCCGCCTGCCCGGCGACCAGGACCTCTCGTTCGTCACCGCGACCTCGCTCCTGCGCATGCCGATCGCCGCGCTCGCCACCGACACCGGTGATTACCTCGACAACTCCTATTATTCGCTCCTGCCCTACCGCCTCGAGGGGCTCGGCCAGGTCCGCCTGCGCCTCGTCTCGCTCCAGCCCGCCCCCGCGGGCGCCGACCGCAACCGGCGGCTCGAGCTCGCGGTCGCCAAGCGCAAGGCGATCTTCTGCCTGGAGCTGCAGGGCGAGGCGCTCGGCGACGACTGGCACCCGCTGGCGACCGTCGACCTGCGCGACCGCCTCGAGGTCGACGAGGACGCGTTCGAGCTCGACCCCGGCTCCTCGGCGATGGGCCTCGTGCCCGACGGTCTGCTGCAGTCCGTGCGCGTCGAGGTCTACGCCGCCAGCCAGGCCGGCCGCCGCCTCACCGACGGCTGAGCCCACGTCCGCGAACGCTACCCGCGTCGCCGCCGGCGCAGCAGGGTCAGCACGGCACATAGCCCGAGGGACATGCCCCATGCGCCATGTCCCTCGGGACTCACGGCGCAGAAGCCCATGAACCCTTCGGTGTCGTCCAGCTCGGCGGGCTCGTACGGATCGACGGTCGCCAGCTGCCCGAGCGCGCGGGCGTTGCCGGCGGCGTCGTGGGCGACCAGCGCGAACACGTGACCGGAGCCGGGGTCGAGCCCGGTGACGAGCACCGAGGTCTGGTCGGGCGCGATGAAGCCGCTGCACACCCGGCTCCAGTCGAGCCGCTGCATCTCCCGGCTGACGCACAGCTGACAGGTGTCGCTGCACAGCCCGGCGTCGGAGTTCTGCGTGCCCTCGTCGCACTCCTCGCCCGCGTCGACGCGGCCGTCGCCGCAGAACGCCGGCATATCGCGGTCGACCTTGACCAGCGCCTGCGGCTCGCCCCCGCACACGCTGGCGACTGTGTACCAGCCCGTCCCGTCGGCCACCGCGTCGCGCGCGGGCGCGGGAAATTCAAGCTCCGCCGAGTACTGCCAGTCGGTCTCGCACAGCACACGAAAGCCGGCGATGTCACGCGCATCGGGCAGCTCCCACCGCAGCAGCACGCCGTCGGCCCGCGGCTCGGCCCGCAGCCCGTGCGGCAGCTGGTGCGGCGGCTCGAAGTCGTAGCGCAGCACCCCGGACTCCGCCGTCTCCGGATCGTACACAAAATCCTCCGCCTGACAGCCGGTGACCCCATTCGCCGCCGGGTCGCACAGCCACACCCCGCCCTCGCCCTCGCCCTCGCAGCCGCGCGCCAGCGTGGTGTACGGCGAGTCCGCGCGGCGCTGCGCCGATTCGACGTAGCTGCCCAGGAACGCCGGATGAAACAGCGCCGTGAAGCCGGTCCGGAACTTCGCCACCGGCTCCTCGAGCAGGATACTACACAGCCCGTTGCGCCCCTCCGCGGCCTCGCGGCTGTCGCAGCGATTGCCGACAAACCCGAAGATCGTCCGCGTCGGATCGCCCGCCCCGCCGACGGTCGAGACTTCGGCCTGGATCGGCGCACCGCACTCGCAGCGGGCCCGATTGAGCAGGCCCTGGCGGTCGGCGTCGTCGAGGGTCCTCAGGGCCGCGCCGTCCTCGTCGAGGATCGCGTAGCGCACGCGAGCGTCGAACGACACCTCGCTGGCCCCGGCGGAGCCGGTCGCCCCGAACACACAGATGCACGCCACCAGCGACGCGCCCGAGCGGCGCGCCCCACCACGAGGTTTTCGAAGCATGGCCCCTCCAACCACCCCGCTCCTGCGAATATTTCCCGCGCCGTCGCACCGACGTGCCGACGTCGCCAAGTCGCGCGCTTTCGTACCGATCGGCGCTCCGCCAATGATCGGTGTAACGATCGCCTCGAGGCACGTCTTCTATCTGCGAACCGGCCGCGCCGACGCCTGCATCGCGTACGCGATCCCGTGCTCGAGGCTCGGCAGCGTGCGCACGCCGCCGAACTCGACCCCGAGCTCGACGAGCGCGCTCGCTACCTCCGGCCCGATGCCCGTGAGCACCAGCTCCGCGCCGAGCAGCCGCACCGCGCGGCCGACGTCCGCCAGGGCCCGCGCCGCGACCTCGTCGACCTGCGGCACCCCGGTGACGTCGAGCAACACGAACCCGGCCCGCCGCGCCTGCACGCCCTCGAGGATCGCCTCCAACAATCGACCGGCCCGGTCGCCGTCGAAATCACCGACCAGCGGGACCGCCACCACGCGCTCCGCGATCGGCACCAGCGGGGTCGAGAGCGCCAGCAGCGTCGCCCGCTGGGCCTCGATCACCTGCTGCTGCAGCGCCACGTGTTCGGCCGTCGCCACCTCGAGCTCGGCCGTCCGCTGGCGCACCCGCTCCTCGAGCTCGACGTTGAGGCGCAGCACCGCCTCGCGGTCGCGCCGCTGCTCGCTGATGCAGCGGACCACCTTGATGAGCCCGTCCTCGCCGACCCGGATCACCCGCGCCTCGTACCACTCGGTCGCGCCGTCCAGCTCGAGCGCGTACTCGAGGCGGGCCTTGCCCGCCGGCCCCGCCGCCTCCGCGAACGTCGCCTCGAACTGTGCCCCGATCTCCGCCGGCAGCACGTCCTGCATGCGCCTGCCGAGGAACGCCTCCGGCCCCACGTACATCGGCGTCGACGGGCTTGCCAGATAATGGGTGATCGTGCCGTCGAGGCGCATCTGGAAGAACAGGTCGGGCACCCCGCGGTAGATGTTCTCGAGCGCCGTCGCCAGCTTCAGCCGCTCCGCGTGCGCGCGCTGCACCTCTTGCGCCGCGCGCTCGAGCCGGGCGACCCGGCCGCGGAGCTCCTCGTTCTCGGCCCGCAGGTCGGCGTCGGTCGGTGCCTCTTCCATGGTTGCACCGCGACGATAACCGACCCCCCGGTCCGCCGTTGCGACCCCCCGTTGCGCGAAGTCACCCCCCGCGCGGGCCCTCCCGAGCCTGCACCCGCAGGCACGCCCGCGCCCGCCCGGGAATGCGAGCAATCCGGGCCAAGGGGACCTCCAGGCCGGCTTCACGGGCGTCCCCACCGCCGCCGCGCACCCGTCTCCGCGGGATCACGGCGCGACTGGCCGCTGCGACTCCTATCATCACACTCCTGGGACTGACTCGATTGGCGAGCGCGCCAGCGCGCCGGCAATGTCAGCACCACCGCGCGCGGAATTCATCGTCCACCATGCAGCGCGCGCAGATGCCCTCGGCATCTCGCCCACGGGCCTGCCGGCCCTCGGCAAAACTCCCGACCCGCCGCCGCGCGCGTCCCGACCTGCGCACATGCGCGTGATAGCGTCGTCCGGTGCCACGCCTGTCGCCGCTCCAGCGCTCGCTCCTCTTGCCGGTGCTCGTCGCGCTCGGCTGCCCGCAGGGCGGCGACGTCGCCACCGACGCCGACCCTGGCGCCACCGCCGACGCCAGCACCGGCGCCACCGCCGGCACCGGCGCCCCGACCACCGGCGACACCGGCCCGGGCCCCACCTCGAGCGGCACCGATCCCACCGGTGACACCGGCGACACCGGCGACACCGGCGAGCCTCCTGGCGAGCCGTCCGGCAACGCGCTCGACCAGAACCTCCTGTTCACCTGCGACGATCGCCCTGCCTTGCCGCCGGCCGACCTGCGGCTGCTCGACCGCCAGGAGTGGACCCGCAGCGTCGGCAGCTGGACCGGCACCAACCTCGCCAACAATCCGCTGTATCCGCGGGCCTCCCACCGCTATTCGACCTACAGCGACGGCGAGGCGCTCGACCCCAGCGTGCTCTCGCTCTACCTCGACGTCGTCGGCGGCGCCGGCACCGCGTGGGCCATCGGCAAGTGGGATGCCGGCCGCGTGCGCACGGTGATCGAGGACCCCGAGTGTCAGTGCTTCCTCAACGACGCCGCCCCCTCGCCCGAGTGCGTCGATTACTTCGTCCGCCGCTACCTCGAATACGGAGCGGTGTACCGCCCCGCCGGTGACGAGCAGGCGGCCGCGCTGCGCGAGTTCGCCGACACCGTGCTCGCGGGCGAGGCCGACGTCGCCCAGCGGCCGGCCACCATCAAGCGGATCGCCGCCGCCGCGTGGATGACCACCGCCGCGCTGTATCGGCCCGAGCTCGGCGCCGGCGAGCCCGACGAGCACGGGCGCCTGCGGCTCGGCGACTGGGAGCTCGCGCAGGCGATCGCCTACGCCCTCACGCGGGCGCCCGCCGGGACCCCGAGCGTCAATCGCTACTACGAGGCCGGCTACACCAAGGGCGACGTCGATGGTGACCTCGGCGACTTCCTCGACGCCGCCGCCGACGGCACGATCCAGGACCCCGAGGTCGTCGCCGCGCTGGTCCGCGCCCACTTCGGCGGCCTCGACGAGGAGCGCCGCGACCTCCTGTTCGAGGACCGCGACGCCCGGTGGTGGGAGAACCAGGGCGAGTACTGGATGGCCACCGGCGTGCGCGCCTTCTTCCGCGAATGGCTCGACTACGCCGGCCTCGCCGACAAGCCGCCGAAGGTCGAGACCGCCAAGACCTCCGCCTGGTGGGAGGTCGGCACCACCGAGCTCAGTTACCAAAACACCGTCTCCGGCATCTACGGCACCGAGAACACCCTCGTCACCCAGCTCGACGACATGATCGCCCGCATCGTCGCCGCCGACCAGGACGTGTTCGCCCAGCTGCTGACCTCGCGCCTGTTCTACACCCCCGCCAACGCCGGCTATCAGGAGGGCGAGAGCTCCATCTCCAATTCGACCGCCGACTCGCCCCGCGTCTACGGCGTCGCGGGCATCACCGCGCAGACCCGCGAGGCCCGCTGGAAGCAGCTGCCCGAGAACGAGCGCGCCGGCGTGCTCACCCACCCGGCGTGGCTCGGCGCGCACTCGCTGTCGTTCGAGAACGACCCCAACCTGGTCCATCGCGGCAAGTGGATCCGCGAAGAGCTGCTGTGCCAGAACATCCCCGACCTGCCGCTCAACGTCGACGCCATGCTGTCCGAGGCGTCGCGCGAGCAGTCGGCGCGCCAGCGGATCTCCGAGCAGATCGACGCGGACCCGTACTGCGCCGGTTGCCACCAGATGATGAACCCGCTCGGCTATCCGTTCGAGATCTACAACCACGCCGGCTTCCTCCGCATCGAGGATCACGGCGCCGCGCCGAACGGCACCAGCGTGCTCGCCAACATGCCCGCGCCCGAGCTCGACGGCCCGGTGACCAGCGCGATCGACATGAGCGTGCGCTTCGCCGGCTCCAAGTACGCCAAGCGCTGCTTCGTGCGCCAGGCCTTCCGCTTCTTCGCCGGCCGCGAGGAGACGATGCACGACGGCTGCACCCTCGTGGCCATGGAGACCGCCTACGACGACAGCGACGGCTCGTTCGCCGAATTGCTGATCGCCCTCTTCAACAGCGACAGCTTCCAGACCCGCGTGCCCGAGTGAGCGGCGACGCCGACCGGAGACCCATCATGTTCACGCGTCGTAATTTCCTCACCACCGCGGGCCTCTTGACCGGCGCCGGCCTGTTCGGCGGCGCCGCCCTGACCGGCCGCCCCACCCGCGCCGCCGACGGCGACCCGCGCCGGATCGTCATCTTCCTCGAGGGCAACGGCATCCGCCCCGAGTGCGTGCGCGACCCACTGACGCTCGAGACCCTCGAGGGTTACGCCGGCAAGCCGATCGAGAGCAACCGCGACTACGGCCACGACGATCCGGTCCTCGTGTCCGCGGCCCCGCTCGCCGAGGCGCGCTCGCTCGCCGCGCTGGCCGCCAAGGACGACGACATCTCGCTGGTCGAGCGCGCCTGCCTGGTGCTCGGATTGTCGGGCACCTACCTGGGCGGCGGCCACTCCACCGATTTCGGGGCCCTGAGCGCCTCGCAGGCCGCCGGCGGACCCGCCGGGCCGACCATCGAGACCGTGCTCTCGGCCATCCCCGAGGTCCGCGGCAACACCCCGTTCGACGCCATTCGCATCGGCGTCGGCGCCGCCACGACCCCGCTCAATTATTCCAGCTGCGCCTTCGATGCCGGCAAGCCGGCCCCGCTGCTGCTCAGTCCCGCCGCCTCGTTCGCCTCGCTGTTCGGCTCGGTCGCCTCCGGCGAGGCCGGCGAGGAGTTCGAGAGCCGCAAGCAGCTGCTGGAGTTCGCGCTCGAGGACGTCATGCGCGAGCTCAAAGGCTTCGGCGGCTCGAAGCGCGGGCGCGACAAGCTCGAGACCTACGAGGCCTCGCTGCTGACGATGCTGGCCCGCAACGACCAGATCCTCGGCATGAAGGGCGCGCTGCAGGCCAACAAGCCGCTCGGTCCCGGCGAGTCCGACCCCGACCCCTACGCCTCGGGCGACCCGCTCGAGCAGCTGCGCCTGCAAGCCGACATCGCCACCGCCTCGCTGCTGTCCGGTCTCACCAATGTCGCAGTGGTCTCGTTCGGCGCCGGCAGCTACTACTGGTCGCTGGAATACCCCAGCCTGTCCGATTTCTACCCCTCCAAACAAGTGATCGGCGGCCACGACCTGCGCCACGGCGAGAGCCCCGCGTTCTACGAGACCCTGCACGAGGTCACCAGCCGCGGGATCGGCGAGATGGCGCGCATGGCTCGGGCCCTCGCCGCCCGCCCCGAGCAGGGCGGCACCATGCTCGACAACACCCTGCTCCTCTACATGTCCGACAACGGCGAGAAGCACCACTCGAACGCCGAGGAGTGGGCCATGCTCATGCTCGGCGGCAACAACATGGGCTTCAAGACCGACGGCCGCAGCGTCACCTATCCGAAGAGCGGCCACGAGAACAATCGTCAGACCTCCAACCTCTTCAACTCGCTGCTCCACGGCGCCGGCCTGCCCACCGACGATTTCGGCCACAGCAACCCGGTCACGCGCATCGCCGAGGGCCCGCTCGCCGAGGTGTGGAGCTGACCCCGCGCGCCGTCCGTCATCGCGCGCGATCCCGGCGGCGTCGCCCGCTTGTCCGCCGCCGGAGCTTCCGCCACCATCGCCCGCGGTGCCACGGATCCTCCACGACCTCGCTTGCCTCGACGACCGCCGCCTGAGCCCGTACTGCTGGCGCAGCAAGTACGCGCTGGCCCACAAGGGCCTCGAGTTCGAGGCGCGCCCCCACGGCTTCCTCGACATCCAGCAGCTCTACGGCGGCGCGCACCGGACCTTGCCGATCCTCGACGACGACGGCCGCGTCGTGCACGACTCGTGGGCCATCGCCGACTTCCTCGACACCCACTACCCCGATCGCCCGCCCCTGTTCTCCGGGCCAGCCGAGCGCGCCCTGTGTCGATTCACCGAGGCGTGGCTGTTCGGCGCCCTCGCGCCGCTGCTGCTGCCGATGCTCGCGCTCGACATCCACGACCACGCGCACCCGAGCGATCGCGCGTACTTCCGCGAGAGCCGCGAGAAGCGGCTCGGTCGTAGCCTCGAGGCCGCAGCTGCGGGCCGCGAGGAGCAGCTGAGTGAGCTGCGCGCGGCCCTGAGCCCGCTGCGCCTCACCTTCACCGCCCAGGGCCAACAATTTCTCTCGGGCGATCGGGCGGGGTACGCCGACTACATCGCCGCCGGCATCTTCTTGTGGGCAGCGTCGGTGACCACGCTGCCGCTGCTCGAGCGCGACGATCCCGTCGTCGCATGGTTCGAGCGCATGCGCGACCTGCACGACGGACTCGGCCGCACCGCGCCGATGTATGCAATTGCGGCGTGACGATCGCACTGCGAAGAGCTCGGTGAGACCACGACGATCCGCGCGCGCGCCCGTGCCCGATCGTCTCTGGCATATTCGCCGCATGCCAGGCACGCGATCGATCTGCGCGGCGTTGGTGCTCGCCGCGTGCAGCAGTGAGCCCGTCGACACCGCCACCGACACGACCTCGACCACGTCGACCACCTCGACCACGGCGGACACCGCCGACACCACGTCGACCACGGCCACGGACGACACCACCTCCACCTCGTCTTCGACCTCGACCTCGACCGGGCCGACGACCACCGTCGAGCCGACGACCACCGGCACCACCACCGTCGACGACACCACGACGACCACCGGCACCACCACCGAGGCCATGCCGAGCGGGCCCGACGTCGACGTGTCCGACCCGAAGCTCCACGAGTTCTCGTTCAAGGCCGACGAGGCCGACCCCGCGGCCGCGCTGGCGCTCGGCAACCAGCTGGCCCAGCTCGACACCAGCGCGCCGCTGCAGGGCCGCCTGGTCGTCTACCTCCACGGCGCCGATCAGCCGAGCACCTGCGGCTCGCAGGCCCACGGGGTCGAGCTCGCGCGCATGGGCTTCCACGTGATCCACCCGTGCTACGTCGCCAACTACGGCGTCGGCAACTGCGGCGACGACATCGGCGGCTGCCGGCTCGAGGCGTTCGAGGGCGTCGATCACCACCCGTTCATCGACATCCCGCCGGCCGACAGCATCGAGACGCGCGTGGTCAAGATGCTGGAGCACCTGCAAGCATTGCACCCGGGCGGCGATTGGCAGTACTTCATCGAGGACGGCCTGCCGCGCTGGTCGGAGATCGTGATCTCGGGGATCTCCCACGGCGCGAGCAGCTCGGGGGTGATCGGGATGAACCGCACGGTCGAGCGCGTGGTGATGCTCTCGGGCCCGCTCGACAGCAATCAGGCGTGGCTGAAGGCTGACCCGCTGACCCCGATCGACCGCTTCTGGGGCTTCACCCACACCGGCGACGACCAGCACCCCGGCCATTTGAAGAGCTTCGCCGACATGCTGGTGCCCGGCGAACCATTCGTCGTCGACGGCGCCGAGCCGCCCTACATGGATTCGCACCGCCTCGTCACCTCGGCCCCGACCGACAACGGCCACGTCTCGACCCAGGCCGGCAGCGCCTCGCCCAAGGAGGCCGACGCCTACGTGTTCACGCCGGTGTGGCGCGCCATGTACGGCGCCGAGTGAGCCCGCCCGCGTCCGCCTATCATCCTGACCATGATCCCGCGGACCTGCGCAGCCGGGCTCCGCGAAGCGGTCGCTCCCGAGGTCGAAGCTGCGCGACGCCTTTCGCAGGTGCATCGCCCTCGCACGCGCGAAGCTCTCGCCCGCCGCGCGACCCTCGCCCGTGCGCGGCCCTCGCTGGTCGCGAGGCCCGACTCGACGCCGAAGATCTCGACTCGCGCGCGTCATCGACCCCGCGACGTCCACCGCGAGCCGTGCACGCCCGAGCTCGCTCTCATCTGCCTGTCCCCGAGGACATGTTATCTGTTCTTCAGGACATCTCACGCGCGCGGACCCCGTCCTGCGCGCTCGGCACAGGGGGCCGCGAGCGCCTCGGCCGCGGCCTCCAGGACCCGTTTCGTCGACTCTCACGAATGGCGACGTCCTTGACGTCGGCGCCGCGGACGGGCACACGAACGGGCCGGAGATTCTTGGCATGCGGACCTCGTTCAAATACGCTCACCTCTCCAACTCTGTCCTCCTCGGCGCGCTCGTCGGCCTGCTCGCCCCGTCGCTGGCGCAGGCGGCCACCCTGTCGGTCGGCGCCGGCAAGCAATACAAGACCGTCAAGGAGGCGGTCGCGGCGGCCAAGAGCGGCGACGTCATCGAGATCGATCCCGGCGAATACGTCGACGACATCTCGTCGATCAAGACCGGCGATCTGACGATCCGCGGCGTCGGCGACTCCCGCCCGCACCTGCGCGCCACCGTCCCGCCGCCCAACAAGAAGGGCATCTTCGTCGTCGAGGCCGGCGTCGGCCCCGTCACCGTCGAGAACATCGAGTTCTCCGGCTCGAAGATCAGCCAGGGCGACGGCAACAACGGCGCCGGCATCCGCGCCCAGGGCACCGACCTCACCGTCCGCAACTGCTACTTCCACGACAACCAGAACGGCATCCTCGCCGGCGACGGGGCGATGACCGTCGAATACTCCGAGTTCGCCTTCAACGGCGAGGCCGGCTACGAGCACAACATCTACATCGGCACCGCGCCGAAGTTCGTGTTCCGCGGCAACTACTCGCACCACGTCAAGTCGGGCCACGCCGTCAAGTCGCGCGCGCTCGAGAACCACATCGTCTACAACCGCCTGATGGAGGAGGCCGACGGCAACGGCTCGGCGCTGATCGACCTGCCGCAGGGCGGCCTCTCGTACGTGATCGGCAACCTGATCCAGAAGGGCCCGAAGGCGGAGAACAAGAACCGCATCATCTTCTACAAGGGCGAGGGCGGCACCAACCCCGACCTGCGGCTGTTCGTCAGCCACAACACCTTCGTCAACGACGGCTCGCCCAACGCGGTGTTCGTCGACGCCCCGGCCGGCACCGAGGTCCACGTCCTCAACAACCTGTTCGTCGGCCCCGGCACCCCGATCAAGACCGGCGACCCCAACGCGATGGTCGTCGACCTCGGCAACCTGAAGCTCGACGACGCCGGCCTCGTCGACCGCTCCGGCTACGATTATCGCCTGCTGGACGGCGCGCCCGGGATCGACGCCGGCGAGGCCCTCGACGCCGCGCTGATCCCCGATTCGCAGTACCTGCACCCGAGCCAGACCGAGTCGCGCCCGGTCGTCGGCGCGCCGGACGTCGGCGCCTACGAGTTCGGCGTCGACGAGGGCACCACCGGCGAGACGTCGACCGGCACCGATTCGACCGGCGACGATTCGACCGGCGACGATTCGACCGGCGGCGATCCGACCGGCGAGCCGGGCACCAGCTCCGAGGGCCCGACCACCGACGGCCCGACCACCGGCGGCCCGACCACGAATGACCCCACCACCGACGGCGCCACCAGCGACGGCGAGACCACCGCGGCCCCGAGCACCGAGGGCAGCATCGGCACGACCGACGCCACCGGCGGCGCCTCCGACACCGACCCCGGCACCGACACCGACACCGGCTCGGCCGGCGACGACGACGGCGGCTGCGGCTGCCGCAACGACGCCGGCGGCGGCCCCGGGGCCCTGCTGACGGTCCTCGCGGTCCTGGGCTTTACGGCCCGCCGCCGCCGTCGCTAGCCTCGCCAGGCCCGAAGCCGGGCCCCCGGCGCGTACCGGGGGCCTGCGCTTCGAAGCCCCCGAGCTCGCGCGCATGGCCGCCACCCCGAACCGCCGACTGCTGCGCGCTCGGCTGGCGGCGCTCCGACGATTGCTGGCACCGCGAGATCGGCTCGTGCGCGGCGAGGCGGGCGGCGATCGCCCGCTTTCGAGCCCCGGGGCGTCGCCCCGACTCCGCGGCTACTCCTCGTCCTCGAGGCTCATGCGCACGTGCCTGCGCCCGTCGTCGACCGGCGCGCTGGCCCGCGCCGCCAGGGCCTTGGCCGCGCCGTCGGGATCGCCGAGCAGCAGCACCGCCGAGCACGTGCCCGAGTGCGAGAACTTGGCCTTCTTGCGCAGCACGTAGGCCACGCACTCCTTCAACGGCTTCGGCGCCTTGCCGACCACCTTGGCCTGCAGCAGCTTGCCGTCCTCGAACTCCCACTTGACCGCCAGCGCCGCGCCTTCCTTCGCGCACGAGTCGAGCGAGGGCTTGCCCTTCGCCACCCCCGCGACCACCTTCGCCAGCGCCGGCTCGCCCTGCGCGACCATGCGGCACGCCAGGTCGCGCGTCTGCAGCCCGCCCGCGTCCAGCTCGGCCGCCTTGGTCGTCAGCTCGAGCTCGACCGGCTTGCCCCCCGACGCGCTCAGCTGCTTGGCCACGTGGCACGCGTCGTCGTTCTGCCACTCGCACGCCTTGGCGAAGTGCTGCTCGGCCCGCGCCACGTCGCGCCGGGTCCCGGTGCCGTCGTGGAACGCGATGCCGGCCTTGAAGCAGCCGTACGCGCTGTGACCGACGCACGCGTTGATGTACGCGTTCACCCCGCGCATCTTGGCGTCGGCCGAGCTCTGCGCGAACAGCAGGTCGCCGACCCCGGTGCAGCCGTCGATGTCGCCGAGCTTGCAGCCGCTCTGATACATCTCGATCGCCTGCGCCACGTCGGCCTCGACCCCGCGGCCGGTGTGAAGCTGCTGGGCCGCCCGCGTACACGCCGCCGGCCGCCCGCCCGTGCACGCCTTGGTCGCGTACTCGAGCTCGATCTGCGGCGTGCCCGTGCCCTCGCGCGCCAGGTCCGAGCGGCGCTCGCACGCCTCCGGGTAGTCGTTCGCGCACGACTTCTCGTACACCTCCGCCGCCTTGACCAGGTCGACCGGCCCGCCGCGCCCCGTCTGGTACAGCTCCGCCAGGCGGAAGCACTGGAACCCGTCGTTCTTCTCGCAAACCGCCGTCAACGGCTCGCGCGCGTTGTCGTAATCCTTGTAGAACATGGCCGCCTCGGCCTGCTCGACGCATTGCGCGCCGAAGCACGAGTCGTCGGCCGGAGCCGCCGAGGACGACTCCTTGTGACAGCCCGCCAGCGCGAGCGAGAGCATGGCGGCGAAACGAAAACAGCGACCCCTGCGGCGCACCCCGCCATGAAAAGACCAGGTCCGCGGCCACGTCAACGAAAATCTGGCCGCGGGCCTTGTATGGCGCTCGGCGCCCTGCGGATACCGGCGACGCAGCGATGAATCTCTCTGCCCGCATATCGCACGTGCGCGTGCGCGTACGCTCGCCGCGCCCTCGCGCGCAGGCTCGCCTCGCGCGGCTGCCCGGCGCGCGGAGCGTCGAGCTCGCCCGGCCATTCGTCCGGGGCTTGCGGCGATGAAAGCAAGCTCGGTCGCGCGACCCGCGATCCCCGGCGCGCAGCGACCTCACCCGGCGAGCGTCGTCGCATTCGCAGCAAGCGAATGTCCACACCCCGCGACCTCGGGGCCGGCGCGCGCAAGCGATGATGCGATCCCCGACGGCCCCGCGCACGACCTGGGGGCCCAGAACCTCAACCCGCCCTTGTGCCGTGAATCTCGCGCCAGAGCGCGAATGGGCGGCCCTGGGCGCGGACCGGCGTAGAATCGCGGCGATGCAGCGGCTCACGACGATCGCAGTGGTGGTGACGGGGTTCGCCGTCGCGGCCTGTCCCGGCAATCAGGGCACGATGACGACCGACACCAGCGACCCGACCGGCGATCCGTCCGGCGGCACCGCCGTCGATCCGACCGGCACGAGCGCGACCGGCTCGACCACCGAAGGCGACCCGCCGACCACCGCCAGCGCCACCTCGTTGCCCGCCAGCGCCACCGACCCCGCGACCTCGACGACCACCACCGGCGAGCCCGGCACCACCACCGTCTTCACCACCGACGATTCGACGACCACCGTCAATCCCGGCACCACCACCACCACCACGACCACCACCGGCGAGCCTGCGTGCGGCGACCAGCCGCCGACCCCTGCCGGGCCCGACGTCGTGCTCGCGCCCGAGTTCGCCGGGCTCTACACCACCTACGAGCTCGGCCAGGTCCCCGGCATCCCCGTCGATTCGCGCCTCGGCGGCTGCGTCATCTCCAACGAGGATCCCAACCTCCTGCTCGTCGCCGGCGACTCCGAGACCGCCACCGGCAAGGTGTGGGCGATCGAGGTCGTGCGCGGCGACTGCGACCACATCGTCGGCTTCAACGGCGTCGCCCAGGTCGTCGCCGACACCCCCTACGTCGACGCCAACCTCGCGCTCGTCGACTCCGGCCTGATGTTCTACACCGCCTGGCCGATCAACCAGATCGGTCAATTGCTGCCCGGCCAGATGGCCCCCGCCGTCACCACCGACATGGCCTCGCTCGGCGTCGTCAACTCGGTCAGCGGCCTCGGCTTCGTGCCCCCGGGCTTCGCCGACGCCGGCGGCATGCGCACGATCACCTGGCCCGGCGGCAATTGGTATCACCTCGACCGCACCGCCAATGGCAACACCTTCACCCTCGCCAACGCCCAGCAGACCGCCACCCTGCAATTCGGCCCCGGCGGCTTCGCCTACGTGCCCAAGGGCTCGCCCGGGTTCGACGTCGACCACCTGATCGTCTCCGAGTGGTCGGCCGGGACTGTCGGCGTCTACCAGGTCGACGCCCAGGGCGACCCGCTGGCCGAGTCGCGCAAGGACTTCTACCTCGACTTCCCGAGCCCCTGGGGCGCCTATTTCGAGCCGCTCACCGGCGACTTCATGTTCCTGACCTGGGGCGCCGGGCAGGACCGGATCTACATCGTCCAGGGCTTCGAGGCCCCGCCGCCCATCCCGCAATGACGGCACCGCCGCGCCGCTGCCACGATTGCCGCGGTCACCTCCGCGCGCCCGGGCGCGGACCCGCGACTTGACGCCCCCGGCCCCGCTCGTCGCATCATGGCGACCAGGGGAAAAGCGTTCATGAGTGATCGATACGGGAAGGTCGCGGGCGCCGCGGCGGCGCGGGGCTTCGACACCAACGTCGTGGTCGCCGCCGACGTGGCGCGCAAGTTCGTCGCCGACGGCTACAGGTTCTGCGTCCGTTACGTCAGCCACAGCGAGAGCGAGGGCGACAGCGACATCTCGCGCGCCGAGGTCGAGGCGATCCTCGGCGCCGGCCTGGCGCTGATGATCGTCCAGCACGTGCGCCGCTCCGGCTGGTCGCCGACCGCGGCGCTCGGCAGCAGCGACGGCGCGCTCGCAGTGCGCCACCTGCAGGAGATCGGCGCGCCGCCGCAGCTCACGGTGTGGACCGACGTCGAGGGCGTCGACCCCAGCGCGCCGGCCAACAACATCCTCACTTACGGCAACGCCTGGTACAAGGCCGTCGCCGCCGCCGGCTTCACGCCCGGCCTCTACGTCGGCCGCTTGCCGCTGACCAGCGCGCAGCTGTACCGCGGCCTCAAGTTCCGCAACTACTGGAAATCGGGCATCACCACCGTCGAAGTCCAGACCCGCGGCTATCAGATGCTGCAGCTGCCGCCCGCCAACGACCTCGTGCACGGCATCCACATCGATCACGACGCGACCCAGCCCGACGACCTCGGCGACCTGCCCACCTGGTGGGTCGGCCCCGGCGACCTGCCCGTCAGCTGAGCGCTCACTCCTTGTCGGGCCGCAGCGGCGCCTCCACGCGCGCGTGCGGCCCCGTGCGCGCCGCCGGCGTGGTCCAGCCGAGGCGATGCGACACCACCCGCAGCAAGAACGTCACCGCGATCGCCAGCGCCGCCGCGCGCGGCGGCGGCAGCTCGAGCGCCACGGTGAGCCCGCAGAACAGCGAAGCGCCGGCGCCGGCGACCAGCGCGTAGTACTCGCCCGGCTTGAACAAGAACGGCTCCTCGCGCACCAGCACGTCGCGCAGCAGCCCGCCGCCGACGGCATTGATCACCCCGATGAAGCACGCCGCGCCGATCCCGAGCCCGATCGCCAGCGATTTCTGCACCCCGACCACCGCGTACGTGCCGAGCCCGATCGCGTCGACCACGAACAACATCCCGCGGATCCGGTCGAGCGCCGCCGCGAAGAAATAGCCGCACACGCTGGCGATCAGCACCACCAGCAGATAGCGCCCGTCCTGCACGCACACCGGCGGCCCCTGCTGCAAGAACAGCCCGTCGCGCAGCAGCCCGCCGCCGACCCCGGTCGCCAGCGCCACCACGAACAATCCGACCGGGTCATAGCCGCGACGCGCGGCCAGCAGCGCGCCGCTGAGCCCGAACAGCAGCGTCGCGCCGAGGTCGAAGTAGAGCGGCAGCTGAAAGAACTCCTCCGGGTGGACGGCGACCACGCGCCGAGTTTAGCCCCCGCCAGGCGCGCGCGGATCTGCCGAACCCCCGCCGCTGCCAGCGGCCGCAGGACCCCCCGGGCGCCGCCCTCTCGCCGTCCTCGCCGCAGATCGTCCGCAGGCACGCGCGCCACGTCGAGGTCGGCCCGCGCCTGCAGCGAGCAGCCCCCGCGATCGCCGCGAATCGACCCGAAGCATCGGCGGCCGCGCCGCGCAGTGTGATCTGGTCGGCAACGCCGCGCGCGCCCGGCCTCTAGACTCCGCCGCCCATGTCCACGCCCGACAAAATGTCCATGAGCGACCGCGTCATCATCGGCCTGCTGGCGTTCTTCCTCTGCATCGCCTTCTCGCTCGAGCTCTACTGGATCGTCTTCAACGACAGCCTGGTCGCTCGCGCCGACCACGAGCTGTTCGCTCGGCTGTTCCAGATCTACGGCGACGCCGACCGGGCGTACTTCGACAAGGTCACGCCGATGGCGATCGGCCTCGAGCAGATCAACGTGTTCGTCACCCAGATCGTCAACGTCTGGCTGCTGTGGGCGATCGTCCAGCGCGTGTACTACCGCCACATCCTCCAGCTCGTGGTCGGCTCGTACCTCGCCTACTCGGTGGTGCTCTACTTCTGGGCCGCGCACGTCACCGGCTACCCGGACATGCGGTACCAGTCGCCCTACACGTTCTTCCTGTTCTACGCGCCCAACCTGCCGTGGCTGCTCGGCTACGCCTACATGGCCTGGGACTCGATCCGCCAGCTCGGCGCGCGCCTGCGCCACGACGCCTGAGCGCAGCGGCCCCGCCGGCTGGCGACTTCGCCCGCCGCGGCGCTCCCCGGCCGCGTGCTAACGTCGGCCGCGGAGCACCCGCGTGACCACGTTGAAGCCCTTCCGTTACGGCGCCAGCCGCGAGCTGGCGACCACGCCGATCTTCCGCCTGCAGGAGATCGAGGCCGAGCACCCGCGCACCGGCAGCCTGCGGCCCTACGTCACCCTCGACACGCCCGATTGGGTCAACCTGATCGCGCTGACGCCGGAGCGGCAGCTGGTCCTGGTCCGTCAGTGGCGCCACGGCACCCGCCGCTTCGAGCTCGAGCTGCCGGCCGGCGCGATCGAGCCGGGCGAGACGCCCGAACAGGCGGCCGCGCGTGAGCTGCTCGAAGAGACAGGTTACTCCGCCGCCTCGATCGTCCGCCTCGGCGAGGTCGCCCCCAACGCCGCCTACCAGACCAACCGCTGCTTCACCGTGCTCGCCGAGGGCTGCCGCCGCACCGGCGAGACCGCCTTCGACGAGGGCGAGGACATCGAGGTCGTCCTCTGCGACCCCGCCGAGCTGCGCCCGCAGATCGGCGACACCGTGATCAACTCGATGGTCATCTGCGGCCTCTATTGGTGGCTGTCGTACGAGGGCCGAGTCACCTGGCCCTGAGGACAGCTCAACGATCCAGCCCGGCTCGCCGCTCCTCCACCGCTCCACCCGTGCGCCGCCCCGCCCGCTCGCGCAGCGTCGCCAGCCCGGCCAGCACGCAGTCGAGGTCTTGCTCGGCCGTCCCGCCGCTGGCCCCGATCGCCCCGACGGCCCGGCCTGCCAGCACGATCGGCGACCCCGCCCCGATCGACACCACCCGCGGCAGCCGGGACCCACCGGCGGGCAGCGCCTCGCGCCTGGTCGGCGCCCCGAACAGCGCCGCGAAGGCCCTGCTCTGCGCCACCTCGGTGCTGACGAGCGGCGCCCCGGCCATGCGACACAGCGCCATCACCAGCCCGTTGGCGTCGACCACCGCCACCGAATGCGGCACCCCGAGCGAACGCGCCCGCTCGACCACGGCGAACACGATCGCCTGGGCCGTGAGGTGCGAGACGCTGAACTTGACGTGACTCGATTTCATGGTGGTCCTCCCGCTGTGCCGCGCCATCGATTCGTAACGCCCATTCGCCGCATGTCCGCGACCGACCTGCCAAACGTCCCGGGCGACCTGCCGGCACACCGCCGACGCGATCGCCGAGCATCATACTCGCGTCGTGCGGGGCCGGCGCGGCCGTCGAAGCCGTCCTGAAGGCCCGCAACAGCGCGAGCGCGACCGGACCGCGGCGCCGCCGGGCTCGCGCCCGCGCCCCGGCGAATGCTTTGACTCGCCCTGCGTGGGTGCCCGCCGCCCGTGCCCACAACCGTCCGCGACGGTGACGCCTCGGCGCGTGTGGACCGACACGGGCGCACGCCAGCGGCTGCCAACGGATTCGCCGGCGACCCAGCCGCCTGAGCCGCACCGCAGATCTGCCTGCGCAGCCGCTTGCACGCCCGCCCCGGCGCGCCCGCGAGGCCCCGTTTCACCGCCCAACGACGTACTCACAGCATTCGCCGCCAATGCGAGCACCGCCGACCCGTCGCGCCGGGCGGGCGCGGGCCCCCACGCCCGACCCACACCGCCCGCATGTGCGCCGCGTGTGTCGCCTCATTCGTCGCACTGCGCCCCCATCAATCGCGCCACCCCACGGCCGAGCCCGCCGCCGCGGATTCGAGGTACGCCCAACCATTGTCGACACTGGACCCAGCTCCCCGCACCGCCGGCCGCCCGGAGAGATCTGCCTCGACCGCGTCCTCCCCGTGACAGCCCAGCAAGCTTTTCGATGGACCGCGGACTGCTCTCGCGGACCTGCCCCGTCCTCGCACCCGCGTCTGGCTCCACGCCGACAGTCCTCGCGAACGCCTCGCTACCGCCGCGTATCACCGCCATGCTCCACGTGCCCACGATGCCCGGCGAACGGCGTCACCGCGCGCTGTGGTAGGGTCCGCCCGATGCAGCGCATGCGAATCATAGATCGTCCCGTTACCCTCGCTCTGGTCGGCTGCCTGTGGCTGACGGCCTGCCCCAATACTCCGCCCACCAACGAGACCGACGCGACCAGCGGCAGCAGCGGCACCGACACCACCACCGATTCCCAGACCACGACGCCGACGACGACGACGATCCCCACGACCTCGACCACCGACGTCACCACCACCACCGACACCGCGACCACGACGACCACCACCGGCGATACCGAGACCACCGGCGGCGACGGTGTGTGCGGCGACGGCATGCTCGACGACGGCGAGGCGTGCGACGACGGGGCCGACAACGGCGCCGGCAAGAGCTGCAACGCCGCCTGCGTCCTCAACGTCTGCGGCGACGGCGACGCCGGCCCTGACGAGGCCTGCGACGACGGGGCCGACAACGCCGACGGCAACAGCTGCAAAGCCGACTGTACCGACAACGTCTGCGGCGACGGGGCCAAGGGCCCCGGCGAGGGCTGCGACGACGGCAACGACGTCGACGACGACGACTGCAGCAATATGTGCGCCCTGGCCTCGTGCGGCGACGGGGTGGTCGGCCCGGCCGAGCAGTGCGACGACGCCAACATGGACAGCACCGACGAATGCACGGAGGCCTGCACCCTGCCCGCGTGCAGCGACGGCCACCTGCAGACCGGCGCCGGCGAACAGTGCGACGAGGGCCCGGCCAACGCCGACGCGGCCGCCTGCACCGGCGATTGCAAGCTCGCGGTGTGCGGCGACGGCCACGTGTTCTCGACCGGCGACGGCCTCGAGCAGTGCGACAACGGCGGCGACAACGGCCCCGGCAAGGCGTGCAAGGCCGACTGCACGCTCAACCTCTGCGGCGACGGCGACGCCGGCCCCGAGGAGGCCTGCGACGACGGCAACCAGGACCCCGGCGACGGCTGCTCGGCGACGTGCAAGCTCGAGGGCTGCGGCAACGGCGAGCTCGACCCCGGCGAGGCCTGCGACGACGCCCAGAACGGCGACAACGACGACGGCTGCACCGACCTCTGCAAGCTGCCCGCCTGCGGCGACGGCTTCGAGCAGACCAATGAGGGCGAGGGCTGCGACCTCGGGCCGCAGAACAGCGACACCGGCGCCTGCACCCTGCTCTGCGCCGACGCGACCTGCGGCGACGGCCTCGTCCACGGCGGCGTCGAGCAGTGCGACGACGGCCCCAACAACGGCCCCGGCAAGGCGTGCAAGGCCGGCTGCATGGCCAACATCTGCGGCGACGGCGACCTCGGCCCCGGCGAGGGCTGCGACGACGGCAACCTGAATGACGACGACGCCTGCACCTCCGCGTGCAAGCCGGCCGCCTGCGGCGACGGCGTCAAGCAGCCCGGCGAGCAGTGCGACCTCGGCGGCGCCAACGACAACACCGGCGCCTGCACCTCGATGTGCACCCTGCCCGTCTGCGGCGACAACTTCGTCCAGCCCGGAGCCGGCGAGACCTGCGACGACGGCAACCTCTCCAACAGCGACGCCTGCCTCGCCACCTGCAAGCTCGCCGCCTGCCATGACACCTTCCTCCACGTCGGCGTCGAGCAGTGCGACGACGGCAACATGGTCGACACCGACGCCTGCGTGCTGGGGTGCCTCGACGCCAAGTGCGGCGACGGCCTCCTGCACGCCGGCGTCGAGCAGTGCGACGACGCCAACACCGTCGCCACCGACGCCTGCACCGACAGTTGCAAGCCCGCGACCTGCGGCGACGGCATCGTCTGGGCCGGCCAGGAGCAGTGCGACGACGCCAACGCCAACGACAACGACGCCTGCACCAACGCCTGCACCGTCGGCCTGTGCGCCAACGGGACCCAAAACGCCGGCGAGCTCGGCGTCGACTGCGGCGGCCCGTGCCCCAAGCAATGCCTCGTGATCAACGAGGTCGACTACGACCAGCCGGGCACGGACAACGCCGAGTTCGTGGAGATCTACAACGTCTCGAGCGGCCCGGTGAGCCTCGCCGGCCACTGGCTGGTGCCGGTCAACGGCAACGGCAACGCGCCCTACTCGGCGGTGGACCTCGGCGCGTCGTTCCCCTCGCTCGCCGCGGGGCAGTACCTCGTCGTCATCTGGGGCAACGTGACGGTCCCGGCCGGGCAGCTCAAGCTGGTCGCCAACATGATGAGCGTCATCCTCCAGAACGGCTCGCCCGACGGCGTGGCGCTGGTCCACGTCCCGAGCAAGCAGTACATCGACGCCCTCTCCTACGCCGGCGAGATCAACGGCGTGAACTTCATGGGCGTGGGCCCCTTCAACCTGGTCGAGGGCACGCCCGCCAACCTCGTCGACTCCGCCAACAACCCCGGGTCGCTGAGCCGGATCCCCAACGGCATCGACACCAACCAGATGAGCGTCGACTGGAAGTTCGTCAACACCCCGACCCCGGGCGCCGCCAACGTGCCCTGAGCCCGCCGAGGCCGCAGCGCCTCGCCCGAAGCATCGATCCGCGCGTCGCCCCGAGCCCTCGAGGACCCGACGCGACGCGCAGATCTTATCCAATCATATGTCCAACCGGACATGCTCCTGAGAGCATGTCCGTGTGGACATCTCATGACATCGGCCGCAGGACCTCCGGGCGCGCCGGCGCTCACTCTCCCGCCGGCTCGACCCGCCGGACCTGCAGCTCGGCCTCTGCCGGCCGCCCTTCCCACGCCGCGAAGCTCCCGGCGAACGCGGCCCCCGCCGCCTCGATCGCCGCCGCCTCCCCGCCCTCGAGCCCGATCGCCCAGCGCAGCGCGCCCGCGCCCAGCGGCCGCGGGTACGGCCGCACCCGCGCCCCCGCGTCCTCGAGCGCCAGCAGCAACCACATCACATGTCCTTCGAGCCAGCCGATGCATTCGCCGGCCGCCTCGCCCACCCCGATCAGCGTCAGCTCGACGCGCGCCGGATGCTGGGCCGGATCCACCGCGCTGATCAGCGACGGATCGCCCGCGCCGGCCAGCGCGTGCCCGCGGCGCAGCTCCGCGTGCAGCAGCGCCAGCGTCGAGCGGATCACGTGGCGCGCCGAGTTGAAGGACGGCGGCGTCGGGGTCCAGATCGGCCACAGCGGCTTGCGCCCGCCGCTCCGCGGCTCCGGCGGCGCTCCGAACGCGATGGCCGCCCCTGGCGTGCGCGCCGACAGCAGCATGAAGAAATACCGCAGCAGCGCCGCCGGCTCCGCCGCCACCTCGGCCTCCCCGGCCGCGCGCAGCGCCCACGCCGTCAGCAGCGCCCACGTATAGCCGCCGAGCAGCCCCCACGCCCCGACGTCGAGCTGACGCGCGCGCGCCCACGCCCGCACCCGCGCCAGCGTCTCGCGGAACACCTCGGCCTCGTAGTGCTCGCCCACGAGGGCCACCAGCGCGTCGGCATCGATGCAGGCCAGCGCCGCGCGGCGGCTGGCCTCGTCGAGCGTCGCCAGCTCGTCCGCGGCCAGCGACCCCAGCGCTCGCGCCTGCAGCGGCGGCGGCAAGTCGGCGACCTGCAGATCGACCGCGACCCCCTCGAACCTGCACTTCAGGACAGGCAGCCCCCCGCTCTTGACCGTGCGCACGCCCTGCAGCTCGCCGGCCGCGGCCAGCCGCTCCGTCAGCGCCGCGAACAGCGGCTCGCGCTCGGCCCCGTCCGAGCCGGCCCACACCAGATCGAGGTCACCGTCCGGCCGCGCCGCTCCCAGCCGCGCCGAGCCGACCAAATGCAGCTGCGAGCCCGCGTGCACCGCCGCCGTCGCTCGCGCGAACACCCCCGCGACCCGCTCGTGCGCCGGCGACGGCCAGCGAGCGAACGACGGCAACAGAACCGCCTGTCCCTCAGGACAGCTCGGCACCGTCGCCTTGATCTCGAACGGCCCCTCCTCCCCGCGGCCGATCAGGTGCACCGCCTCGACCGTGAATTCCAGCGGCCGCCAGCTCGCCTGCCAGCGCGCCATCGCGGCCGCGATCTCCGCCTCGCTGCCCGTCAGTCTGGCGATCGTCAAATGCGGCGTGAACCCCGGCCCGCGCGACGACTGCTCGTCGCACAGCGGGAACAGCCCCGCCGCGGCCGCCTGCAGCGCCATCAACGCCCCGGGCGGATCGCTGACCGGCTCGAGCCACACCGTCGTGCTGCCGCGGTGGTCAAACCGGCGCAGCTCCTTCAACACGATCCGCAGCGGCAACAGCTCGCGCAGCGCCGTCGTCAACGCCTGCGCCGCCGCGGCGAACAGCGCCTCCGGCACGAACCCGTAGATCAAGTTGATGTGCGGCATCCAGCGCCCGTGGCTCGGGTCGTGGTCCACGCGGATCGCCTCGATCGCCGGCCACGCCGACGCCGGCGGGATCACCACCAGCGCGCTGCGGTGCACCGGCGTCGCCGCGGCCAGTCGGGCCCGGCGCGCCGCCGCGTCGGCGCCTTCGACCACCTGCAGCAGCGCGCACAGGCCGAAGTGATCCGACACGAACCGCTCCTGTCCCTCGGGACCTGTCCCGAACGACCTGTCCCCGAAGATCGTGGCGTCGACCGCCGCCAGCGCCCCGGCCGGCGAGCGCACCAGCGCCCGGTCGAACCGCGCCGCCCGCCCGGTGCGGCTCGCCAGCGCCGCCAGCGGGTTGGCGACCGGGTCGAACGTGAAGCCCGGGTGATGCGGATGGACCTCGCGCCACACGTCGACGAGGCCCGCGCGCGCCAGCTGCCGGTCCTCCTCGCCGTCGCCGAAGTTGAGATCGCCGAGCACCAGCGCGTCGTCGACATCGGCCCGGCCGAGCCGCTCGACCAGCACCCCCAGTTGCTCGGCGCGGCGGTCGTCCGCGTCGGCCTTGCGGTTGCTCGTCAGGTGCACCGCCGCGACCGCCAGCCGTCGCCCCGCCACCTGCAAGCGCCCGACCACCAGCCGCTTGCGCTCCGAGAACGCGTGCAGCTCGAGCGCCAGCGGCCAGCGCGACAGCAGCACCTGCCCGTACGGCTGCAGCCCCTCCGCGTCTGGCCCTTCGGACACGTAGTAACCATCGCGCAGCCACGGCGCCGCCAGCAGCGCGGCCCACAGCCCCGGCGTCACCTCCTGCAGCGCGACGATGTCGGCGTCGCGCTCGCGCAGCAGCTCGAGGCACGCCGGCGTGCGCGCCTCGGTGTACAGCTGCTCGGGCTCGTAGAGGTCGAACAGCACGTTGTAGGTCGCCACCTGCAGCGCCTCGACCCGGGCCTCGTGCAGCCCGGTCGCCGGCACCGGCAGCCACGCCCCGCTGCGGCGATCGAAGCGGAAGCACGGCCGCGCCACGAACGCCGCCGGCCCGCCGCGCGCCTTGCCGCGCCGCGTCGGCGGAGCCGCGATCGTCGGCGTCGGCGCGCACGCGCGGGCGATCGCCGGGTGGTCGGCGGCCGGGCTATCACCTGACCCGAAGACCAGGTCGATGCGCGCCCGGCGATCCCACACCACCAGCTCGCCGGCCTTGATGAAGAAGATCCGGTGCCACGGGATCTCGTTGTCGCCGGCCAGGAACTCGGCCAGCGGCGCCTCGCGCACCCCCGCGAACCGCTCCTCGTACCCGACCACGAACTGGCGCACGTCGAACGCCGCGTCGAAGCGGAGCCGCCCGACCACGTCCTGCACCGGCCGGAGCCCCTGCCTCTCGCGCTGCTTCGCCATGACGACCTCCCGCGATCGCGGGGTCACGAGGCTAGGCAGCGCGGCCGGGCGAAGCAAGCGGTTTGCCTCGCGCGCCCGCGCGCCCGCGCCTGCATCTGCGATCCGCCGCGCGCCCTGCCGCGCACCGGCGCCCCCGCCTGCGGTGTTACCGTCGCCCGCATGCAGCGCCTGCCGATGCTCGCGATCTCTCCTCTCGCCGTCGTCCTCACCAGCGCCACGGCCCACGCCGCCGACGTCCCGGTGGCCGACGTCGAGGCCTTCCTCGCCGCTGTCGCCGCGGCTCAGCCTGGCGACACCATCGTCCTCGCCGCCGGCGACTACGAGGTCCACCAGAGCAAGATCGCCTGCAACACCCCCGGCACCGCCGACGCCCCGATCGTCGTGCGCGCCGCCGAGCCCGGCGCCGCCAGGCTGCGCCTCGACTCGCTCGAGGGCTTCCACGTGCGCGCTCCCTTCTGGAAGTTCGAGGGCCTCGACATCGAGGGCATCTGCGCCGCCGACAGCGACTGCGAGCACGCCTTTCACATCACCGGCGCCGCCAGCCACACCCACATCGTCGGCAACCGCCTCCACGGTTTCAACGCCATGATCAAGGGCAACGGCGAGCCGATCGGCCCCGACATGGCCTACGAGCACCCCGACGACGTCGTCGTCGAGTACAACGAATTCTACAACGACGCCCCGCGCGACACCGCCAACCCGGTCACCCCGATCGACGTCGTCGGCGGCCAGCGGTGGGTCTTGCGCGGCAACTTCATCCACGACCACGCCAAGGGCGGCGGCGACAACATCAGCTACGCCGCCTTCCTCAAGGGCCACGCCAAGGACGGCCTCATCGAGCGCAACCTCGTCGTGTGCGAGCTGCTCCACAGCGGCCAGGTCCGCCTCGGCCTCTCGCTCGGCGGCGGCGGCTCGGGGCCCGACATGATCTGCGAGGACGGCGCCTGCAAGCCCGAGCACGAGCGCGGCATCATCCGCAACAACATCGTCCTCAACTGCCCCGCCGACGTCGGCATCTACATCAACGCCGGCGCCGACTCGAAGATTCTGAACAACACCCTCTACAACACCGCCGGCATCGACATGCGCTTCGCCGAGACCACCGGCGTCGTCCACAACAACCTCATGAACGGCAAGATCCGCGACCGCGACGGCGCCGTCACCGACAAGCAGAACAACCTCGTCGAGGCCACCCTCGAGCAGTTCGCCGCCTGGTTCGCCGACCCGGCCGCCCAGGACTTCACGCTCGTCGACGGCGCCGCGATCGTCGGCCTCGGCCTCGCCGTGCCCGAGGTCACCGACGATTACTGCGGCAACGATCGCAACGACGGCGCGCCCGACATCGGCGCGATCGAGTACGACGGCGACGGCTGCAACGGCGGCCTCCCGGTCCCCGGCGGCAGCGGCGGCGAGACCTCGACCACCGGCGAATCGACCGGCGGTGACTCGACCACCGACGATCCCGGCACCCCGACCACCGGTGATTCCGGCGCCCCGACCACCGGTGATTCCAGCGACCCGACCACCGGTGATTCCGGCGACTCGACCACCACCGATCCGACCGCAGGGACCACCGCCGCGTCGGCCAGCGACACCGCCGGCGACACCGCGCCTGCCACCGACGACGACGGCGGCTGCGGCTGCCGCAGCGACGCCTCGGCCGGCGGCCCGCTGGCCCTGCTCGCCCTCGCCGGCCTGCTGCGCCGGCGCCGGCGCGCTTCCTGACCACGAGCCCCGGGACATTCACCACAGTCGCCCGCGTCTCACGCGGGCTCCCGGGCCGGTCTCGATTCATCACAGTCGCTCGTCCGCGAGCGACGCGAGCATTCATCACAGTCGCCCGCCCGGGCTCGGCGCGGCCCCAGCCGCTCGCTCGCGGCGCATGCATGCAGTCGCCGCACCGTCGAACTCGGTTGCCGCCGATCCGCGACATGCCATGCTCCTGCGCTCCGCCATGCGCCCCGCACCGCTCCATTCTATTTACCAATCCATCGTCGCGCTCTGCTTCCTCGCGCTGCCGGTCCACGCCCGCGCCGCCGAGGTAGCGACCGCGATCGGCCCGATCGTCGGTGGCAAGCACGGCATGGTCGTCTCCTCGAGCAACGAGGCCGCGCGGGTCGGCGCCGCGGTCCTCGCCGACGGCGGCAACGCCGTCGACGCCGCGATTGCCGTCCAGTTCGCCCTCGGCGTCGCCGAGCCCGGCTACTCCGGCATCGGCGGCGGCGGCTTCATGCTCGTCTACGAAGCCGCCACCGACGAAGTCACCGTCTTCGACAGCCGCGAGCGCGCCCCTGCCAGCGCCAGGCCAAAAATGTTCCTCAAGAAGAACGGCGAGCCGATCGCATTCGCCAAGCGGCGCACGCTCGGCGTCGCTGTCGGTGTCCCTGGCGCGCTCGCCGGCATCGAGGCCGCGCGGCTCGAGTTCGGCACCCGTCCTCTCGCCGAGCTGATCGCCCCGTCGATCGAGCTCGCCGAGCACGGCGTCATCGTCAGCCGGCTCATGGCCGCCAGCCTGCGCGAGCACGAGGCCGTGCTCGCCGCCAATCCGGCCGCCAGCGCCCGCTTCTTGCCCGGCGGCGAGCCGCTGGCGATCGGCGACCTGCTGGTTCAGCCCGAGCTCGCCGACACCCTGCGCCTCATCGCCGAGGACGGCATCGACGCCTTTTATCGCGGCCCGATCGGCGAGGCCTTCGTCGCCGAGGTCGACGCCGCTGGCGGCGGCATGACGATGGCCGACCTCAAAAAGTACGCCATCACCCGTGACGAGCCCGTGCGCGGCAATTACGGCGTCTACGAGCTCGTCACCGTCGCCCCGCCCAGCTCCGGCGGCCTCACCGTCCTGCAGATGCTCGCGCTGCTCGACCGGCTCGACCTCGGCCAGTACCCCGAAGATTCCAGCCTCCGCTACCACGCCGTCTTGAAGGCCATGCACCTCGCCTTCGCCGATCGCAACGCCTGGCTCGGCGACCCCGAGTTCGTCGACATCCCGCTCGCTGGCTGGCTCGCCCCCAAGTACATCAAGCAGCGCGCCGCCCTCATCGACTTCGACGCCGACACCTGCCCCATCCCGCCCGGCGCGCTCGCCGGGGCCGCGCCCGCGCTCGCGCCCCTCGAATTCCTGAACGGCGACCCGCAGACCACCCACGTCGACGTCGCCGACCGCTGGGGCAACCTCGTCGCCTTCACCGTCACCATCGAGCAGCACTACGGCACCGGTCGCCTGCTGCCCGGCCACGGCTTCTTCCTCAACAACGAGCTGACCGACTTCGACCCCCTGCCCGGGCGGCCCAACTCGCCCGCGCCGAACAAGCGCCCGCTCAGCAGCATGGCGCCGACGCTCGTCCTCCAGGACGGCCAGCCCGCCTACGTCATCGGCTCGCCTGGCGGCCCGCGCATCATCGCCGCCGTCGCCCAAGTCCTGCTCGACCTGCTCGAGTACGACCTCGACCTCGAGCACGCGATCGCCCGCCCGCGGGTCTTCGCTGCCGCCTGCGACGACAAGATCCGCTGGGAGGCCGACCTCTCGCCGGCCGTCCGCAGCGAGCTCGAGCAGCTCGGCCATCGCTTCCGCGACGAACCGCTCGAGGTCGGCGACGTCGGCCTCATCGCCATCGAGGGCGACACCTACGTCGGCGTCGCCGACCCGCGCCGCGACGGCGTCGCCGTCGGCCTCACCCGCGCCGACTGAATTCATTGTCACCAACGCGGCCAGCGGACGCCGCAGTGTCGTCGACCCTCCGCCCGCTGCGGCGAGCGCGACCCGGCCCGTGCGCCGCGCGGACCGCGAGCGTCACCACCTGTCCTCAAGTGCATGTCCCGATTCGGCGCCCCGCGGCCGCGAGCGTGTCGTGCAGGGTGCGGGCCTTCCGACATGCGCGACGGCCGTCGTCGCCGCGGACGGGCGTCCGCGCCGAAAACGCGCCTCATCGATGTGTGGACGCGCCGGTCCTGCCAGCGGGTCGCGCCGCGCGAGCGGGCCGGCCCCCGCTGGTAGGATGGTCGCATGTCGATGGCTTCGCTTCGCCCGTTCGTGACTCGCGCGTCTCTGGTCTTGTCGGCGCTCTCCACCGCCTGCGGCGACAACAGCGGCGTCGCCACCGAGAGCAGCAGCGCCTCCACCACGCTCACCACCCCGACCAGCGTCACCGACGGCCCCACCACCGACGTCGGCACCGCCTCGATCACCACTGGCACCGGCACCGACACGCTCGGCGGCACCGACAGCGTCAGCGCCACCGAGTCCCCCACCACCACCGGCACGACCTCCACCTCCACCACCGACGCCACCACCGGCCCCGTCGTCACCACCGGCACCGAGACCGACGTCACCACGATCGATCCGAGCCGCGGCACCACCGAGGACACCGACGGCACCTGCATCAAGTGCACCGCCGACCTGCACGGCATCGAGACCTGCAACGGTCAGCCCATCGCCACTTGCGAGGGCACCGACGGCTGCGACGCCGAGCTCGTCGCCTGCATCAACGCCTGTCAGGCCGCCGAGAACAGCAAACAATCGGTCGGTTGCGAGTACTACGCCACCTTCATGCAGCACCACGACGGCCCCCAGTCGCGCTGCTTCGCCGCCTTCGTCGCCAACACCTGGAACACCCCTGCCAAGCTCGCCGTCACTCGCCAGGGCCAGACCCTCGACATCGCCAAGTTTGCGCGGATCCCCAGCGGCATGGGCCCTGGCCTCACCTACGGCCCCTACGACGCCGACGCCGGCCTCGCGCCTGGCGAGGTCGCCATCCTCTTCCTCGCCGGGCCCAAGGGCGCTCCCATGCAGGGCTCCGCGCCCTGTCCGGTCGACAGCGCCGTCCCGCAGGGCGCCGCCGTCGCCGGTACTGGCCTCGGGGACAGCTTCCGCATCAGCGCCGACGTCCCCGTCGTCGCCTACCAGATCAACCCCTACGGGGGCGGCAGCGCGGCCGTCACCGGCGCCTCGCTGCTCCTGCCGACCAGCGCCTGGGACACCAACTACATCGTCATCAACTCGCTGCAGGCCTCGGTCGGTCAGCCCTCGGCCAACATCGTCGCTCACAGCGACGGCACCAAGGTCACCATCGAGCCGGTCGTCGCCCTCGCTGGCGGCGGCGGCATCCCGGGCGGCCCTCCCGGCGTCCCGCTCGAGTTCACCCTCAACGCTGGCCAGCACGCCCAGCTGACCCAGGGTGCCGAGCTGACCGGCAGCGTCATTCAATCCGACAAACCGATCGGCCTGATGGGCGGCCACACCGGCATGCAGGCCCCCGTCGGCACCCCTTATTCCGACCACGCCGAGCAGATGATCCCGCCGATCCGCGCGCTCGGCAGCGAGTACGTCGGCGTCATGCACCGCCCGCGCGTCAACGAGCCGGCGATGTGGCGGGTCGTCGGCGCGGTCGACGGCACCGAGCTGACGTGGAGCGGCGACGTCGGCGGGCCGACCAACCTCGCTCGCGGGCAGAAGGTCGAGTTCGTCACTGCCACCCCGTTCGTGGTCGAGAGCCAGGACGACGAGCACCCCTTCTTCCTCTTCACCTACATGAGCGGCTCGGGCTGGCAGCCGAACCTCAGCGGCCACGGCGACTCCGACTACGTCATCAGCGTCCCCGTCGACCAGTACTTGCCGCGCTACGTCTTCTTCACCGACCCGACCTACCCCGAGACCAACCTCGTGCTCGTGCGCAAGAAGACCGAGGCTGACGTGTTCGAGGACGTCACGCTCGACTGCAGCGGCGTCGTCGGCGGCTGGCAGCCCGTCGGTGACTACGAGTGGACCCGCGTCGACCTCAGCACCGGTGATTTCCAGCCGGTCGCCGGCTGCTCGACCGGCCGCCACGAGATCACCAGCGACGGCCGCTTCGGCATGTGGATCTGGGGCTGGGGCAGCCCGAAGACCACCGTCTTCACCCAGAACGTCTCCTACGGCTACCCCGCCGGCATGAACGTCCAGCTCATCAACGACGTGATCATCATCCCGCAGTGACCCGCGGCGGCCCGGCGAATCACTGCACCACGAGGTCCGCCGGCGAGCGCGGCGCGACCTCGTACGTGTCCTCGTACTGGAACGCCAGCCCCGTGACCGCCAGCGTCTGCCCCGGCACGATCGCCTGCAGCGCCGCCGCGTCGAAGCCGGCCGACACGTGCACGAAGATCTGGATCTGCCCCGAGCCGTCGTCGACCCACAGCTTGTAGCCGTACGGCGAGTCGTCGACGAAGCCCTGCGTCACCGCGCCGGTGACCTTCACCAGCCGGCCCTCGACCTCCTCGTCGACGTCCGCGGTGGCGACCGCCTCCGGCGCGACTGCCATCGCCTCGCCGAGCGCCGCCACCCCGGCCGGCTCGGCCGTCACCACCCGCATCTTCGCCATCTGCCCGAGCACCCCGGTCACCTCCACGCGGTCACCCAGCGCCAGCGTCGCGGCCTCGTCCATCTTCACGTAGATGCCCGCGCCGCCGTCGGCGATGGCGAAGCCGTGCTCGAAGGTCGCCGACGTGAAGGTCCCCGGCGCCACCGACACATGGCCCTTGACCGTCACCTCGCTGCCGTCGGCCTGTTCGCGCGCCGCGGCGATCGAGAGGTCCGGTTCGGCCGGCTCGCGGCAGGAGATCAGACAGACAGCGGCGAGCGTGGAGCGGAGCGCGAGGCGGAGCATCAACCGATTGTACGCCGACGCCGGCGTCCGAGCGAGCTCGACAGTCAACGGCGGCCCCCCTGCGCGCTCGCGCCCACCGGGCTCCACGGGAGCGAACGCCGGATTTCGCCACATGGCCTCCAGAGCATGTTCTTCATAACATGCTCTTATCGACATGCCCTTACGGGCATGTCCGAACGTGCATGTCCTGCGGCGGCGCGCGACTACTTCCGCCGGGTGCTGCGCACGGCCATGAAGGCGAACACCAGGAACGCCAGCGCCCCGCCGCCGATGTACGGATAGGTGTTCGCCTCGCTCGCGCGCAACATCCGGAGCGTGCCCGTGCCGCTCTCCAGCGTCGACATCGCGCGCCTGTACTGCTCGCGGTCCTCCGGCAGCACGTTGCCTTGCGGGTCGTACCGCACCTGAGCGAGCGTGGCGTCCGCGGCCTCGAGCCGTTCGGCCGTCTCGGCCCTCGTGCCCTGGAACTTGCGATAGTCGCTGATGCCGGCGCCGGCGACGAGCAGCGCGACGAGCGCGAGGAACCCGGCGGCGAAGGTGGTCGAGTTGAAGGAGCGGCGAGCTGGGGTCGAGGTCATCTCGTGGGACAAGGACGTCGCCTTCCGGGCCAGGTCGCACGGAGACTCGCGAAAGCGTCGTTCGTCCGCGAACGCGGAGCCGGCCCCAGGGCGGTCCCCGACTCGCGCCGCACCATCGATGCACCCTGCGGCATGCCCTCATTCATGCCACCGGAAGTCCGCCATCGTCGCCGCATGAATCCCGCGTCAGCCGGCGTCGCCGAGGCCCGCGGCTTGACAAGCCCGGCGCCGATGCCGTCCCCTCCCTCCGCCATGACGCACCCCCCCGACGACGTGTTCGCGCGAGTCTCCCAGCTCCTCGGCAAGCGCTCCGACGACCCCGCGGTCGTCGCGTTCCATGCGGCCCGCGGCCTCAAGCCGCCGCCGATCGTCACCAAGCTCGACATGCTGTACGACGTGCGCGACCAGGAGGCCGGCTTCACCCTCAACTACCAGGCGGAGGTGCTGCTGCCCGGCTGCTACCCGCCGCGCCGCGAGGGCGGCAAGTACGTCGCTTACCTCGCGTCGGTCGACTTCCGCCCGTCGTTCACCGGGCGCATCGCCGGCGAGCTCGACGTCGGATTGCCCGAGGCGCAGGCCAGGACGCTGGCGCAGCAGTTCGAGGACGGCTCGTGGAGCACGCCGATGTACCGCGGCCACGTCGTGCGGCGCGAGGCCGGGCAAGAGGTCGTGTTCCTCTACGACCCCGACGACGACAGCTTCGCCGAGGTCCAGCTGCAGCTCGTGCAGCTCGCCGAGGACGACCCGGCGCTCGCGCAGCTGGCGAGCGACGCGAAGGCCAGCGAGCCCACGCCGGCGCCGCGGCAGTTCCCGCGCCGCGGCCGCAAGGCGCCGGGCAACGAGCCGCTGCCCGCGCCGCTCGCCGCCCTGTTCGAGCTGCAGGGCAGCGACGGCCTCGGCGAGATCGACCTCGAGGTCCTGTCGGAGATCGAGGCCGGCGGCCCGGCGGCGTGGACCGGCAACAAGGCGGCGGAGCACGAGCTCCGGGTGTTCGCGCAGGACGGGTCGGGCGGGCTGGTGGCTTTCTGGATCGTGCAACACGACGACGGAGCCGCGCGGCCGCTGGCGGACCAGCCGGTGGTGTTCCTCGGCTCCGAGGGCGAGCGAGGCGCGGTGGCCTCCGACCTCGCCGACTTCCTGCATTTGCTGGCCGCGGGGATCGGGCCCTACGAGGTCGTGGAGTACGGCTCGACCGAAGGCGAATCACCGCAACCGGCGATCGCCGCGCTCGCCGAGCAGTTCTTCCCCGCCCGCGGCCAGCGCGAGGCCAGCGCGATCATCGTCGACGCCCAGCGCGACTACGCGGATTTCGCCGACCGCCTCGCGGCGCTGGTGAAGCACTGAGAATTCGCCCGCGCTACTGACCCAGCGTCGCCGCCAGCCAGGCGTCGATCTGGGCCCAGCCGACCTCGCGGTTCAGGTGCAGGTTGAAGTCGTGGCCGATGTCCGGCAGCACCTGCACCGTGACCGCCGGAGCGCCGCTGTAAAACGCGGCCTCCTCGGCGGCGACGGAGGCGGAGGCGATGAGGTCGTGCTCGCCGAGCTGCGACAGCACCGGCACCTCGACCTGGTCGACGCGTGACAACCCGACGATCGCCTCCGGATCGCCGATCGCCAGCGCCGTCATCATGTCGAGCACGTCGAGCAACAACCCACGCGGCAGCCCCGAGACCATGTTGGCGTTGTCGTACGCGATCACGTCCGGGTCCGCCGTCGGCGGATAGTAGAACAGCAGCTCGCGCACCGGCGGCGAGAAGGCCACGTAGGGCTGCTGCAGCGGCTCGGCGAACGCCTCCGGATCGATCGGGATGATGCGCGGCGCGTGGGCCCAGCCGGTCGCCACCAGCGCGTCGGCGATCGGCCCGTAGCTGCCGAGCGCGTACACCGAGGTGATGGTGCCCATCGAGTGGCCGACCAGGGCCACCTTGTCGAACACCGGATCGCCGAACAGACCGAAGCTCCGCACCCGCGTCAGCACCTGCTCGAGCGCGCTGGCGCTCTCAGCGAGGTCGGCCAGATCGCCGGGCGGAGCGCTCGACGCGCCGGCACCCAGCATGTCGAGGGCCAGGACCGCGTAGCAGCGCGCCGTCATGTAGTCGGCATACGAGTAGCGTTCGCCGTTGATGCGAGGCCCGTCCCAGTACTCACTGTCGTACGTCCCCCCGTGCAGGACCACCTGCAGCGTCCGATCGTGCCACAGCCCGCACGCGCCGCCGAGCTTCATGGACAAATGCCCGACGACCGTGTAGTCCTGGTCGTCGGACAGCGTGACCACGAATTCGACACGCTTGCCGAGGCTGACGCTCACTGGCAAAAGCCCGGCCTCGGCGGCCGGGACAGGCAGCAGATTCGCCGCTGCTGCTACCATCAGTGCACCCGCCGCGCGAGCTCCCTTGCGTGCGCTCATCTCGTCCTCCTATGATTCGCCGGGGTCGCGGCCGCGACGACCAGGGCCGCACGGCCCCGCCAGCGACGCCGCACGATCAAGCTACAAGCCCGCGGCGCCGCAGCCAAGACAATTCGCGGGACCTTTGGGCATCCCACGCGCTGCGCTGAATGTGGTCACGGGGCGGAGACCGGCCCCGGGGCGCCGGGGCCCCACGCCCGACGTGTCGGATGCGCCCCATGAATGATCATACCCCGCTCGGCATGACGGGGCCGCGGGCCCGGGAGCTCCAGCGGCGGATCCTCCTCAGCGCCCAGGTCCTCGTGATCGCCTGCCTGATCGCGGCGGCCGGCAACACCGCGATCACCGTGTTGCTCGCGCACATGTGGCAGCTCGACGGCGTCATCGTCGTCCTGCTCGGCCTGGTCGCGGCCTACTGGCGTGTGGTCATTCCGCGCGCGCGGGCCGGCGAGCTCGACGGGGCGGCCCGCGCCGCCATTCGCGTCATGACGGTCGCGGTCGTGTTGTGCTCGCTGCTGATGGCGGGCACCGCCGGCAGCCTGGCGCTGACCGGCTTCATCACCGCTCTGGCGCTGGCGCCCGGAGTGCTGTCGTTCCGCGAGGTCAACCGCACGATGCTGGCGATCACGCTGATCGGCATCGCGCTGATCGCCGTGGAGGCCCTGCAGCCGCCGTTTCAGGCCGTCTTCCCGCTGTTTCAGACGTGGCTGCTGATCATGACGTCGGTCGGCATGGTCGCCCTGGCCCTGCTCGTCGTCCGCGACTTCAAGCAGTTCCCGCTGGCCACCAAGCTGCAGATCGCGTTCCTGTTCGTGTCGCTCGGCGGGGTCGCGCTGCACGCGGGGCTCGGCGGCTCCGACCTGCGCAAAGAGCTGGTGAGCCGCGCCGAAGCGCAGCTCGGCCAGGTCGCGCTGGCGGCCACCGGCTCGCTCGACGCGGCGCTCTACGACGCGGCCGCGCTCGCGTCCAGCGACGCTCGCCAGGCCGACCTCGCCGCCGCCGGCCCCGACATCGACGGCCGCCGCCGCGCCGCCGCCGGAATCGTCGCGCTGACCGAGCGCCCGCTCCGGCCGGCCGTCGGCGCGGTGGTCCTCGGCGACGACGGCGAGGTGTGGGCTTCGGTCGGCGACCTCGACGTCGCGCACACGACCCCGCAGGAGCCCGTGCGCACGGGCGTGCGCGTGGGGCTGCGCAACGGCGCCTTCGAGGTCGAGGTGCCGCTGCTCGGCCGCGACGGCGCCCGGCTGGCGGTGCTGCGTATTCGCTACGCCGCCGCGCCGCTGCGCGAGGCCCTGGGCCGGCTCTCGAGCGTGGTCGGCGACGGCGTCGGCGTGCTGGTGCTCGCCCCCGACGGCGAGCCAGCGCTGCGCGCCGGCGCCGAGGCGACCCCGCTCGCCGCGGTCCACGAATCACCGGGCGAGCGGGTGACGCAGCTGCAACCACCCGGGCGCCACGGCATGCGGATCGCCGCGACGATCGACGCCTCGACCCTGCTGGCGCCGCTGCGCGCCCGCGACCGCGACGCCAAGCTGATCGCCATGCTGATCGCGGCGCTGGTGTCCGGGGTCGCGTTCGCCGTCGGCAGCGTGCTGTCGCGGCCGATCCTCGGGCTCACCGCCGCGGTCACGCGCATGCGCGCCGGCGACCTGACAGCGCGCGCCAGCGAGGGCGCGCACGACGAGGTCGGCGAGCTGACGCGGGCCTTCAACGCGATGGTGGCCCAGCTCGGCGAGCTCATCGACGGCCTCCGCACCCGCACCGCCGAGCTGCACGCCGAGGTCGCCACCCGCCTGCAGCGCGAACAAGAGCTGCAGCGCCTCAACGAGGAGCTGTCGACCGCCCGCGACCGCGCGCTCGAGGCCAGCCGGGCCAAGAGCACCTTCCTCGCCAACATGAGCCACGAGCTGCGCACGCCGCTCAACGCGATCATCGGCTACACCGAGCTGCTGCAGGACGACGCCGCCGAGGCCGGCCAGCGCGAGGTGGTCCGCGACCTCGCCAAGATCCACGGCGCCGCCGCGCACCTGCTGACCGTCATCAGCGACATCCTCGACCTCTCCAAGATCGAGGCCGGCAAGCTCGACGCGCACCTGGGGCCGGTGATGTTCGCCGAGCTGGCCGCCGAGGTCACTGGCGCCCTGCGGCCGCTGGCCGACAAGCACCGCAGCGTGTTCGTCGTCGAGGTCGACCCCGACGTCGGCGTGCTCCACACCGACCGCACCTGGCTGCGGCAGATCCTCTACAACCTCCTCAGCAACGCCGCCAAGTTCACCAGCCGCGGCCAGATCCTGCTCCAGGCCACGCGCGTGGTCGACCTCGACGCCGGCGTCGACGAGCTCCGCTTCGTCGTGCGCGACACCGGCATCGGCATCCCGCAGAGCAAGATCGGCGCGCTGTTCGAGCCCTTCACCCAGGTCGACGACTCGACCACCCGCCGCTTCGGCGGCACCGGCCTCGGCCTGGCGATCACGCGCCGGTTCTGTCGCATGCTCGGCGGCGACATCACCGTCACCAGCGAGCTCGGTCAGGGCTCGAGCTTCACCGTGATCCTGCCGGCGCGGAGGTCCGTCCCCGCGGCGCCCCAGCAGCTCGGCGAATGGACCGAGTCGACGCCGATCGAGCCACCCGCCGAGGGCGCCTCGACCGTGCTCGTCGTCGACGACGAGATCGTCGTCCAGGAGCTCATGGCCCGCTTCCTCGCGCGCGAGGGCTATCGCGTGGTCCCGGCCCGCAGCGGCGCCGAGGCGCTGCGACTGGCGCGCGAGGTCTCGCCGGACGTCATCACCCTCGACGTCGTCATGCCCGGCATGGACGGCTGGGCGGTGCTCACCGCCCTCAAGCGCGACCCGCAGCTCGCCGAGGTCCCGGTGATCGTGATGACGATCGTCAGCGACCGCGACGTCGGCTTCTCGCTCGGCGCCTCGGACTACCTGCTCAAGCCGATCGATCGCGACCGCCTGCTCTCCACCCTCGCCCGCTACCGCCGGCCGAGCCTGCCCGCCTCGGTGCTGGTGGTCGACGACCAGCCCGACGTCCGCGAGCTGCTGCGCCGCCTGGCCGAGCGCGCCGGCTGGTCGGTGCGCGAGGCCGCCGACGGCCGCGAGGCGCTCGCCGCCCTGCGCGACGGCATTCCCGACGTCGTGCTGCTCGACCTGATGATGCCCGAGGTCGATGGCTTCGAGGTCATCCAGACCATGCGCGCCGAGCCACAATGGCGCGACGTCCCCGTCATCGTCATCACCGCCTGCGAGCTGTCCGCGTGCGAGGCCGAGTTCCTGCGCGCCGGCGTGCACCGGGTGCTGCGCAAGGGCAGCTACTCGCAGGCCGCCCTGCTCGACGAGGTCCGCGCCCTGCTCGAGGCCGCCGCGAGCAAGGCCGCCCGCGATCCCGACGCCTCGTAGCAGCCGCCAGTCCGCGAGCCCCCTCGCGCAAGCCGAGCGCCTTCAGATGTGCTTGCGCGTCACCGCCACCGTCAGCCGCTGATACAGCGACGGCAGCAGGCGCGCCATCAGGTCGATGAAGTGCGCGTCAGGCCCGACCAGCACCCGGCGCTTGTCCTTCTGCACCCCGCGCAAGATCGTCTCGGCCGCGACCTCGGCGGTGGTGATGAAGTTCTTCTCGAACTTGAGGTTGGCGTTGTTCGGGTCGCCGCCGAGCGCGGCGATGCTCGGATCGATGCGGCCGGCGCGGGCGATGTTGGTCTTGATCCCGCCCGGATGCACGCTGGTGGCCGAGACCCCGCAGCGGAGGATGTCGAGCTCCTGCCGCAGCGACTCGGTGAACCCGCGGACCGCGAACTTGGCCGCGTTGTAGGCCGACTGCGACGGGATGCCGATGAGGCCGAACACCGACGACGTGTTGACCACGTGGCCCTCGCCCGCCGCCTTGAGGTGCGGCAGGAACGCGCGCGTGCCGTGGACCACGCCCCAGAAATTGATGTTCATCAGCCACTCGAAATCTTCAAGGCGCATGCCCTCGACCGTGGCCCCGAGCCCGACCCCGGCGTTGTTGAAGATCAGGTTGACCCGCCCGTGATCGCGCACCACCTGGTCGGCCCACGCGAAGATCGCCTCGCGGTCGGCCACGTCGACCCGCTGCGTCGTCACCTTGACCCGCGCCTCCCGCAAGAGCGCCGCCGTCTCGGCCAGCCCGATCTCGTTCACGTCGGACAGCGCCAGGTGACAGCCGCGCCGCGCCAGCGCCAGCGCCAGCGTGCGACCCATGCCCGAGCCGGCGCCGGTGATCGCCGCGACCTTTTCGGTAAAGCTCTTCATCCCGGCCGGCATACCAGCTTTGCCGGCCCCGGCCCAGCCCATTCGGCCTCCACCCGCACGTGCCGCCGCTTTTGCACGGCGCGCACGCCCCTGGATCCTGCGAGGAGCAGCCGCCGCCGGCCCCCGTACCGTCGCTCGCCGGCGTCAGCGTCGGCTCGCCGCTGTCGACGAAGTCCCACAGCGGCCCTGAGCGTCGGATATGATCATAGGACTGCCCGCCAGCGCCGTCATGCAGCGGCGCTCGGCGGCGCTGCTCTGCGCTCAGGTCTCCCAGGAGTAGCCGCCGGAGCCCTGGCTCTTCTTCCCCTTGCTCGACTTCTCGCCGTAGCCGACGACGTCGAGGGTCGCATCGCCCTCCCACTTGAAGCCGATCGCGTCGCCGCCGGTCAGCTTCTTGTGCCCGCAGTTGCGGGTGGACCCGACGACGACCGCGCCGTTGCCGTACCAGCCAGTGCCGCGATTGACGATGTCGTCGACGTGCTCGAGGAAATTGTCGTCGACGAGCCGGCTGCAGAACCGCTCCGACGGGAAGCGCACGGCGATGCCGCGAATATCGAGCGTCGTGCGTTGACCCTGCTTGAGCTCCTCAGCCTCAGGTGTATCCCACATGTTCGTCCTTTCGAATGGAGGGACATGCATACCATGGCACCCGCCCCCGCCTGGGGCCGCCCGGGCACTCGAACTCGAGACAATACCAGTGGTCAGGCGGAGACGGGCGACGCGGATCGCATTCGCCCTGCAGAGAATCGCGCAATCGGGTCACCAGCGCGCACGACGGGCAATGCGGGTCACCGACGTCGCAGCGGCTCCGCGCAATGACGATCGTCTCAGAGCAACAGGCACGCCGCCGTCGGCACCTCGTGGTCGACCGTCAGCAGGCACTGCGCGCGCAGGCTGATCGCGATAAGCTCGCGCGCCTCCGCCTCGCCCGGCTCGCGCCCCGCGCCCGCCAGCGCCCGCGCCCGCGCCAGGTCGGCGAGCAACCGCGGCCGCGCCAGCCCCGTGAACTCGTCGGTGCCGCGGACCCCGCCCTCGCCCAGCCCGGCCGCCAGCAGCTCGGCCAGCACCGCCGCGTCGGCGCTGCGCAGCGGCTGGTCCCGGGCCCAGGCTGGCCGATCGGGCATGTCCGCGAGGACACGTACGTGCGCCTCGACCACGTCGACGGCGGCCAGCATCTTGTCGTATTTCAGCGTCTCCGGCGTGTCGCTGGGCTGGTGGTAATGCGGGGAGCGGCCGGTCGAGACGAACAGCGAGGGGATCTCGCTACCAAAGAAGGCGCCGTGATCGCTGAACGCCTGCCGCCCGTGCGGCAGCTCTTCGACGAGACGCAGGTGCATCGCCCGCACGGGCAGCCGCGGGTCTTCGCGCAGCGCCGGGGCCGGCGGCCGCACGAAGGTCTCGCGGCCCATCACGTACAGCGGCGAGCGGTAGCCGTCCCACAGGTCGCCGCCCATCAGGTCGAGGCAAACCACCGCGACCAATTGCTCGCGGGCGATCGTCGGCCGAGCCACGAAGTAGTCCGAGCCCATCGAAGGCGTGCGGTAGTCCGGCGGCTCCTCGGCGTCGAAGGCCGCGAGCAGCACGCTACGCGCCGGCGGATCGGCGGCCAGCCGCCTGACGACCGCGAGCGCGACCGCCACGCCGCTGGCGTTGTCGTCGGCACCGGGATGCACCACCCCGTCGACCTCGCCGAGGTGATCGTAGTGGGCCGCCAGCACCACGTGCTCGCCAGCCCGCGCCGGGTCGCGCCCCGGCACCCGCGCCAGCACGTTGGCGCCGCGCGGCAGCGGCTGCTCGAAAGACCCTGTCTCTCCGGCCATCTCGAGCCCGTACGCCCGCACCCCGGCGACGATCGCCGCCCGCGCCGCCGCCCCGCCCGGGCTGCCGTTGTCGCGCCCGCCGAGCTCCGGCCCGGCCAGCAGCTCGACCCAGCAGCGCAGCGCCGCCGCCTCGTCGCGCTCGCCGGCGCATGAGGTCGGCGCCACGGCCCGTGGCACCGTCGCCCCGGTCACCCCCGCGTCGGCCACCGGCGCCACCGACCCCGCCTCGCCCCGCTCCCCGCAGGCGAGCATCCAGCAGACCGCGAACAGGCGCCAGGGCGACATCCCGACCATGTAGCACGGCGTCCGCCCCCGCCGGAGCGCGCGTTCGCCGGCACGACGCCCGACCCATCATCGGGGCCGGAAGACCGCAATCTCTCGCGTCTCCGCCTGTGCCCCTGAGCCGGCATCGGGCGATTTGTGACCCCGTATACCAAAATTTCGGGTTGCTCGCGACCGCGCGGCTTCCTAGATTCCTCGTACCTCCGGCGAGGTCGGTATGATCAACCGCCATTTCACCGCATATACACGTTTCACCGGCGAGGGCGCGCGATGCTCGAAGTAGAGATCGACGTCGAGGTCGTGGCGCCGCCGCCGAACGGCGCGCCGCTCGATTTCCGCGAGCGACTGGTGCTGGCCCTCAAGACGACCGACGCCGCGGTGCTCGAGGCGGCGGAGGGGGCCTTCCGCGGCGTGTGGCCGAGCATCGACGCTTACATCCTCGAGCGGCTGGCCGCCGACCTGCCGCCGGGGCTCGGCTGGGTCCTGGACTGCTGCGACCCCGCCGGCCTGCGCCAGGGCTACGAGGCCGGCGCGCGCGAGGTCTGGGCCATCCCGCTGGGCCACGGCCGGGCCATGGTGTTCGAGAGCCGCCAGGCCGCCGCCGCGCCGGCGTAGCGGCCCTCGCTCGCGCTCGTACGATTGCGCCGCCGTCGCGCGATTCATGCGACCTGGTGCGGCAATCGTGACACCCCGCATTGCCCGCGGCGCCCGTCCGCGATCGGCCGTCGGGACCCGGACGGGCCCGCGGGCGAAACCGCGCAAACCCCGCACCCCGGGCCCTCTTGCCGATTTGGCCGGGATTCGGGACGCTGCTTGGGTCACCGGTGTCCTTCATCAACACCAAGGCCGGCGAGATCGGCGTCAAGGTCGTCTACTTCGGGCCCGCGCTGGCTGGCAAGTCGACGAACATTCGCACGATCCACCGCAAGACCCGGCCGGCCCTGCGCGGGCGGCTCGACGCGATCGCCGGCGACCTCGGGCCGATGCTGTCGTTCGACTTTGCCCCGGACACCTTGCCGCGCATCGACGATCGCTACCGCGTGCGGCTGCACCTCGTCACCGTGCCGGGCCCGGTGCTGAGCCCCGTCTCGCGCAAGCTCGTGCTCAAGGGCGTCGACGCCGTCGTGTTCGTCGCCGACACCCAGGAGGAGGGCGGCGAGCTGGTGCGGTTCGAGGACAACGTCGAGTCGATGCAGCAGCTCCTGACCCTGCTCGACGACCTCGGGGTCGACAGCGCCTTCATGCCGATGGTGCTGCAGTACAACAAGCGTGACCTCGTCGAGGCCCCGACCCTGCGCCCGTTCGACTCGGCCCACGCCTCGCCGATCCCCCTGACGACCCTGGCCGCCCTCGACGAGGCGATCAACCCCAACGGCCTGCCCACCATCGAGGCCGTCGCCACCGCGGGCATCGGCGTGATGGACTCCCTGCGCATCGTCGTCAAGGACCTGCTCGCCCCGCTGCGCGCCGAGTACGAGGCCAGCGGCGACCGTTACCCGATCGCCGCCGGCAGCTCCGGCGGCTGGCCCCGCGTCTGACCTGCGCTTGTATCAGCGTGTCCCCGGGGACAGGTCATTCACCTGTCCCGCGGGACAGCTCGCTTACGCCTCTTTCGCCTCGTACGCGGCGATCAGGTGCTTGTAGTTCGGCACGTGCTCGACCATCAGCTTGGTGAAGCCGGACTCGTCGTTCCGCCAGTCCCGCATCAGCTCGGACGCGACCGCGAACCATGACATCGGCTGCGCCCCGGCCATCGCCATGCGAGCGATCGCCCCGCCGGCCGAGCCGACGCACAGCGAGCCGGACGCGTCGGTCACCACGCGGACGTCGTAGCCGGCCTCGAGCGCCGACAGGACCACGAACGCGACGCACACGTCGGTCGTGATGCCGGCCACGATGAGCTGCTTGCGCCCGGTCTTCTTGACCGCCTTGACGAACTCGGGGCTGTCCCACGCGTTGATCTCGCCCTCGCGGCGGATCACCTGGACCTTCGGCAGCCGCGCGCGCACCTCCGGCATCAGCGGCCCGTTCGGTCCATCCTCCTTCGAGGTCGTGACCACTGTCGGCAGCTTGAACAGCTTCGCGGTGTCGGCAAGGGCCAGCACGTTGCGGTCGAACACGTCGGGGACGTGGTCGTGGACCAGCTGAAACAGGCCCGATTGGTGGTCGATGATCAGCAGCGCCGCCTCGTCCTTCGACAGGCGGTCGTACTTCAGCTTGGCGCGTTCGATATCCATGATGTGTCCTTTGGAACAGGTGCGCAGGCGCGCGGATCACCCGTCGCCCGCGACGGTCACCATAGCCACCGCTGCCGGCGCGCGAGCCTCCGGCCCCGGCGCTGCTCCTGCCCTCTCACGGCCCGGTCGCCGGCCGCACCGGCCCTTTCGGCCGCGGCCGCCGCGGCGCGCCCGTGCCCATGGCCCTACGGCGACCTGTCCTTCGAGACATCTCATCCGCGCGCCCGCGCGGCGCGCTCCTCCACGCGATCACGCGCCCGATCGCGCCCCGGCGACATCGACCGCCGTCGGTCGTCACATACGCCAGGCCCGCCTCGACCTGTCCTCGCGGACATATCACCGCGACCCTCGCCGGCGCCCGCGCAAGTCCCGTGGTCGCCGCGAGGACGACCGGTCGCCCGTCACGGCTCCTTCGCCGCCTCGTGGGTGCCTCGCCACCGTCGCACCGCCAGGTACACCAGCACGTACGACAGCCCCGCCAGCGTCGGGATCGCCACTGCCGCCCCGAGCGCGAACGGCCCAAGCATCGAAGTGAACAGCTCCCACCAGCCCGACCCGTCGAGCGCCCGCAGCTCGGCCCACGACGGCAGCGGGCGGCCCATCAGCGCCAGCCCGAGATAGAGCTCGCCGGCGTAGAACACCGCCCCGGTGACCGGGTTCACCACCGCCGTGCCGAGGTACGTCGCCGGGATGTTGAGCTTGAGCGGCGGCGCCAGGGCCAGCGCCAGCAGCATCCCCGCGAACGGGATCGGGATCAGCGACAGCCCGACCCCGAGCGCGAAGCCGCCGGCGATCCCCTGCGGCGTGCCGTTCAGGGCCAGGAGCCCCGCGACCCAGGTCCGGACCCGCCCCACTACTTCTTGTCCCTCTCGTCCTTCTCGAGCTCCGCGTTCGCGGCCTCCACACCGGCCTTGGCGGCGCCCTTGATCTCGTTGAACTCGGCCTTGCCCTTCTCGAGGGCATCACGCGCGCCCTGCTCGACCTTGTCGGCGCCGCGCTGGATGTGCCGCGCCGCATCCTCGGCGCCGTCCTCGATCTTCTCGCCGGCCACCCTCGCCCCCGACTCGACCACGCCGACCGCCTTCTCGGCCCCCGAGCGGACCTTGTGCCCGGCCTCCTTGGCCGCGTCGGCCGCCGCGTCGATGGCCTCCTTCGTCTCCGCGGCCGCGCGCTTGCTCGTCGGCGAGTCGCCGCAGCCGGCCAAGAGCCCCGAGAGCACCACCGCGAGCGCTGAAATCCCGTGTTTGCGCATGCTTTCTCCTTCGAACCGGCCCAAGCGTGATCGCGAACGGCGAACTCGACAAGCGCGCTTGCATATCTACTCGGGAGTAGATATGCTCCCCGAGCATGGGTCGTCCGGCAGCTGGGAGCAACACCACGGCCACCCCGGAGCGCCTGCTCGACGCCGCCGACGCGGTGTTCTCGCAGCATGGATTTCGCGGCGCGCGGCTCGAGGACATCGCCGCGGCCGCGGGCATCCGGCGGCCCTCGCTCCTCTATCACTTCCCCTCCAAGGAGCTGCTCTACAACGCGGTGGTCCGGCGCACCTTCCAGCGCCTGGGCGCCGCGCTGACCGAGGCGATGCTGCAGCCCTCGAGCTTCTCCCAGCGCTTCGACGCCATCATCGACACGTACACCCAGTTCCTCGAGGAGCACCCCGAGCTGGCGCGCATCCTCGTGTGGGAGCTGCTCGACGGCCAGGGCCCCGGCCGCGTCGTCCTGCTCGAGCAGGTCGTGCCGCTGCTCGACCTGACCGAGCGATTCGCCCGCATCGAGGGTCGCCGCGACATCCGCCCCGACCTGCCGGTGCGCGCGGCGATCCTGCAGATCGCCAGCGACCTGGTGCTGCGCACCTCGGCCCGCGAATTCAAGACCGCCCTGTGGGGCGATCAGGACCACGCGCGGGTCCTCGCCCGCGCGCTCTTCTTCTCGAGCAACAGCGGAGGGTAAGCAATTGCACGTCAAAGAGCTCCTCAACCAAGCCAGCGCCTATAACCCCACCACGGTCTTACAAAAGGTGCTGCGCAGCGGCAACGTCAAGGTCGCGCTGAACCTGCTCGGCCCGGCGATCCGCGGGCTCGTGCTGCACGGGGGACGCAGCCCCACCAGCGAGATGCAGGCCAATCACAAGGCCCACTTCGACTGGACGTACCAACGGACCCAGCCCGAGATGGCGCGCCTCTACGAGCTCGCCAAGACCTCGCAGTGGAACGCCACCACCGACCTCGATTGGTCGATCGACGTCGACCCGTTCGACACCAGCCGCGAGCTGTTCCCCGAGCAGCTGTCGCCGCTGCCGAGCATCCCCGCCTATCGCAAGCTCGACACGCGCGCCCAGCAGGTCCAGCGCCACGCGCTGCTGGCGTGGATGCTGTCGCAGTTCCTCCACGGCGAGCAGGGCGCCCTGTTCGCCGCCTGCCAGGTCACCGAGGCCGTGCACTGGGTCGACGGCAAGCTGTACGGCAGCACCCAGGTGGTCGACGAGGGCCGCCACGTCGAGGTCTTCTACCGCTACCTCAACGACAAGCTCGGCAAGCTCTACACCGTCAACGACAACCTCTTCACGCTCATCGACGCGCTGATGACCGACGGCCGCTGGGACCTCAAGTTCCTCGGCATGCAGATCATGGTCGAGGGCCTCGCCCTGGCCGCGTTCGGCACCCTGCGGCAGACCAGCCGCGAGCCGCTGCTGCGCGAGCTGCTCAAGTACGTCATCACCGACGAGGCCCGCCACGTCCACTACGGCGTGCTGTCGCTGCGCGACTTCTATCATCAGCTGCCCGAGACCGACCGCCGCGAGCGCGAGGACTGGGCCTTCGAGGTCGCGGTGCTGATGCGCAACCGCTTCCTCGCCCACGAGTTTTACGACGAGTTCTACGGCCACGCCCTGTCGCGCAAGCAGTGGGACGAGCTGATCCTGCGCTCGTCGTACATGCAGAACTTCCGCAAGACCATGTTCCGCCGGCTGGTCCCCAACCTCAAGCGCATCGGCCTGCTGACCGACCGCATCCGCCCCCACTACGCCGCCCTCGGCCTGCTCGAGTGGGAGAACGAGCGCGCCGCCACCGACATCACCGCCGGCGACCTGATCCGCGACTCCGACATCCCCGTCACCCTCAACTGAGCTCGCCGCGCCCGCGGTCGTCGCCCACATGTCCCCGAGGACATGTCATCGCCCCGGATCGGAGATGACATGTCTCTCGGGACATCCCGTCAATCAAAGCACACCTCCTCGGTCGGCTGGCAGTCCTCGACCCAAGCCGCCGGGTCGCCGCACTCGGGCGTGAACGCGATCAGGCACGCCTCGAACAGCTCGCGCGGCTTCAGCATGCAATCGACGATCTCCGCGTAGCCGGGCGGCTGCGTCTGCGAGCGCCACTGCCAGCGCACCTCGTCGGTCCCCGCGCCGCGGGGGATCAGCCGGTGCAGCGCGCACCCCCCGTCGCAGCGCGCCACCTCGATCACCCCGGTCGCGCGGTCGTAGAGGGCAGCCAGCGCGCACATGCCCGCGGGGCCAGGTCCCTCGCAGCCGCCCGCGCAGTCCCAGGCCGGGCACAGCGGGTTGTCGAGGCACGCGAACAGCCCCTCCGGCAGGTGCGGCCCGCTCGCCCCCGGCTCCTCGCTCGCCTCGCTCGTCGCCGCCGTCGTCGGGTCGCCCGCGCCCGTCGTCGCCGTCGAATCACCCGTGCTCGCATCGGGCGTTCCCGGCAGTCGCTCGCTGCACCCGGCGATCCACACGAAGATTCCGAGCCCGACGAGGCGACGCAGCATGCTTCCACCATAGCCGCCGGCTCGCGGCTCCGCGCCGCCGGTCCGATCGCGGTACGAGCCTCGCGCGGATTCGCCCGGCTCGATCCGCGCCACGGCCTCGCGCGTCGCGGGCATCATGCGCCCGTGACTGCCCCCCAGCTCCGCCAGATCGGCGCCGCCTCGGCGCTCGTGCTCCCTGATGCCGGCCCCGCCCTCGGCACCCTCGACGACGCCATCCAGCTCATCGGCGACGCCGGGGGCAGCGACGCCGACACCGTCGTCATCCCGGTCGCCCGTCTCCACCCTGATTTCCTGGTCCTGCGCACCCGCATGGCCGGCGAGTTCACGCAGAAGTTCGTCCAGTACCGCTGCCGCCTCGTCATCCTCGGCGACCTCTCGCTCGCCCTCATCGACAGCCCCGCCCTCCGCGACTACGTGCGCGAGGCCAACCGCGGCGACGACGTGTGGTTCTTCGCCGACTGGCCCGAGCTCGAGCGCCGCCTCACCGGCGAAGCGGCCTGAGCCGCGGCTGGGCCAATCGCAACACATGTCCTATCGGCCATGTCTTACGAATCGCCGAGCGCCGTGGACCCCGGCGCGTCGTGCCACCGCCGGCGGCGACCGTCCTCGTCCATAGTCGCGCGATTTTTGTCACGCCTCCTCGCGGTCGGTTCCTCACCGAACGGTGCTCTAACCGCACCTGCATGAGCGGCGCTCTCCTCTCTCCCCTTCGTCTGCGCAACGGCCTCGTCGCCCGCAACCGGGTCTGGCTGGCCCCGCTGACCAACCAGCAGAGCCGCGACGACGGCGTGTGTTCGCCCGAGGAGCAGCGCTGGCTCGAGCGGCGGGCCGAGGGCGGCTTCAGCGTCGTCGAGACCTGCGCCGCCCACGTCTCGCGCGACGGCCAGGGCTTCGACGGCCAGCTCGGCGTGTGGGGCGATCATCAGCTCCCGCGCCTGCGCGAGCTCGCCGCCGGCATCACCGGCGCCGGCGCGATCGGCCTCGTCCAGCTCTACCACGGCGGCGTCCGCTCGCCCTCGCGGTTGACCGGTCAGCAGCCGTGGAGCGCCAGCAGCTTCACCGAGGCCAAGCCCGACTTCGAGGTCCCGCGGGCCGCCGACGTGCGCGACATCGAGGACGCGCTCGACGCCTTCGAGCAGGCCGCGCGTCGCGCCGCCGCCGCTGGATTCCAGGGTGTCGAGCTCCACGGCGCCCACGGTTATCTCCTCGGTCAATTCCTCAGCAGCGCCATGAATCAGCGCACCGACGAATGGGGCGGCAGCTTCGCCAATCGCGCTCGCCTCATTCGCACCGCCGTCCGCCGGGTCCGCGCCGCCACCCCCGCGCAATTCCTCGTCGGTGCGCGGATCTCCCCCGAGGATTTCGGCCACGCCCGCGGCCTCGACCTCGACGAATCGTTGCAGCTCGCCGCCTGGCTGGCCGAGGACGGCGTCGATTTCCTCCACGTCTCCCTCTGGGACACCAGGAAGAACACCGCCAAGCGCCCCGACCAGCACCCCGTCCCGCTGTTCCGCGCCGCCTTGCCGGCCGGCGTGCCGCTGGTCGTCGCCGGCAACATCTGGACCCGGGCCGAGGCCGAGGCCCAGCTCGGGCTCGGCGCCGACTTCGTGGCTCTCGGCAAGGTTGCGATCTTGAACCCCGACTGGCCGCGACGCGCCGCCGATCCGGCCTACGAGCCCGAGCGCGGCCCGCTCACGCCCGCCCAGCTGCACGACCTGGCCATCAGCGACACCTTCGTCGACTACCTGCGCCGCTTCAGGACGATCGTCCGCGACGCCTGAGCTGCCGTCGCCCATCCTGGCGCGCTGTGGTGATTCGCCACAGCTCGCCAATCACCCCAGAGGCCGCCGCTGTGGTGATTCGCAACGCCCCGCTCTCCTCTCCAGCTGCGCCCCGATCTATCACCCCCCTCTGAATTTTCCCGCGTGACAATGCCGCCGCGCCGCGCCGATCGCCGCCTGCGACGGCGCGAATAAGTCGCCTCCCGGGGCGTCACCGGAGGCCATGACAATCCATCGAAGCGTGCATCGCGGCCTCCTCGCCTGGACCCTCGCCTGCGCCGGCGGATGTGGGGACGACGGCGGCGGCTCGACCGGCGACGGCTCCACCACCGAGCCCGCGACCTCCGCGGCCACCGACGAAAGCACGGGCGCGCCCGGCACCACCACCGACGGCACCACTGGCACTTCCACCACCGGCGAGGACCCGACGACCACCGGCGAGCCGGAGACCGGCAGCACCACCGAGGCCCCGATCGACGGCAGCGGCCTCAATTGCATGACCCCCGCGACCCCGATCCCGAATCCGGTCCCGCCGGAGATCCTTCCGACCTCCTTCACCTTCGATTTCGCCGAGAGCGGGACCGTCGGCGATATCAACGTCAAGCTGCGCACCAGCGAGCTCAAGAGGGCATCCTACGTCGAGATCCGGCTGACGCACGGCGAGACCACGGTCGTCCTTTCCAAAGACAATTGCGAGGAGAACAAGGACTTCAGCGTCGTCTTCGACGACGAGGCCGGCCCGTTCACCTGCTGCGGGGACATCTTCTGCTCCGGCGATCCGCTCGTCGGCGACTTCCAGCCCACCGAGCCGCTCGCCGCCTTCGCCGGCCAGCCGATCGCCGGCACCTGGACGCTCGACATCTACCCCTTCACGTGGTCCCCGGACCTGCCGTATCAGGGCATCGTCGAGGAGTTCTGCCTCGACATCTCCCTGCCCTGATCGAAGGCGGAGCATCGCTGCGATCGCCGGCGCCGATCGCCGGCACATGTCTCGAGAGACATGTTGTGTCAATTCATCGCTGTCCGCTCGCCGATGCGCATGCCCGCGCGTGGCATCGCGCCTGCGCGCCCGCGAGCGCTCGCCGTACTTGTGCGCCGGCGGGTCGCTCCCGTATAGCCTGATCATGCGCCGCTCCCTGCTCCTCGCCTCCCTCGCGCTCGCCTGCACCCCCGCGCCGCCCCAGGGAGTGAGCACCGAGCCCCGCCCTCTCGCGCCCGAGCTCCCCACGCCCGCCCCTGCCCCTGTCCCCACGCCGGTCCCTGCGCCCACGCCTGCGCCTGCGCCCGTCGTCGCCCCCGCCCCTGCCCCCGCGCCGACCTTGCTCGCCGGCCCCGACCGCTATCGCCTGCCGAGCGCCGCCCGCTGCCAGGAGGGCGAAGAGGGCCCCTTCTGCGGCGTGTACATCGTCGACGCCGCCACCGGCGACACCACCACCCTGCTGACCCGCGACGGCTCTGCCTGGCTCGTGCGCGTCGGCAAGACCGAGACGCCGACGGTCGTCGAGTTCGTGGAGATGCCGCGCCCCCCGGAGCAGATCCAGCCCCTCGATCTGCCGCGCACCGACGCCGGAGCGATGATCGCCTTTTTGCCGCCGCATCCGCTCGTGCCCGAGCCCTTCGCGCTCGCCGGCGTGCGCTCCTTCTTCGGCGATTTCGTCGTGCTCGGCGACAAGTTCTACGGCGCCGGCCTCGTCAAGGACACGACCCTCCTCGAGATCGATCCCAGGGCCCGCAGCTTCAAGCCCTTCAACCTCGCCGGCAAGTCGCCGCTCTCCATTCAGCCCGCGGGGCAAAACCTCGCCCTGTCGCTCGCAGGCAAAAAGCGCAAGACGGTCGCCACCTTCGAAGTCGCGACCGGCAAGCTGCTCCGCGAGTTCGCGCTGCCCCGCGACCTCGAGCCCGAGTGTCGGCGCAGCCATCACTATTACGGCGAGGACCAGGCGCATTTCGACATGGCGACGGGTCGCTTTTACGTCGGCTTCTCCTGCTTCCCCGACGCCTGACAGCAATCGTCGGGCTGCTTCCTCCAGAGCGGAGCGGGGTCCTCCTTCGCCTCGTCCTGCCGATGAGGAGTTCCCTGACATTGCTATGAGCGGCGCGCGCCGCGGGCTGCCCTCCTCGCGCAGACCTGCGGTCGGACGTCCGTCCCGCGAAGCAGTTTGTCCGCGCAGCGGCGCACGACCGACCGCATCGCTCCTTCGCGCCTCGCCGCGCCCCCGAAGATTCTCGTCCATACGGCCTCGTGCGGGCTCCATTCGTCGATTCTCCGTCGCTCGGAATACATGTCCCTCGGGCTATGTTCCATCCCATCAGGACCACCGAGGTGCGCCTCGCTCTGCCTCCTCCGGAGGCCTCAGCGGCGGCGGCCTGGTCAACCTCGCCCGCTACCTCGGCGCCAAGTACCCCGATCAGCGCCTCGGCCTGGTCTCCTCCACCCTCGACGTCACGATCCGCTTCTTCTTCGGCTACGGCGAGGACGAGTGCACCCCGAAGACCATCAACGTCCCCGCCGGCGAGTTCGAGGCCGGGCTCGTCGACCTGCGCGACAACTACGTGCACGAGCCTTCCGGCGTGTGGAGCACCTACCTGGTCGGCGGCAGCGACGCCCACGTGTGGACCATGAGCTCGCGGTTCGCCAACACCCACGTCGACGGCGTCCGCTTCGTCGACTGGCTCACCGACCTGCTGGCCGGCGAAGCCCGCCACGTCGGCCCGTGACCTGCGCTCGCGGACATGCCCAATCGGACATGTCCACGCAGACACATCACACCTCCGCGCCGCAGGTGCGCGCGACGGCTCGATCCGCCGCCGCGATCGAGGTCATCCTTCGCGTCTTCCGCCGTCGACTCGCTTCGAGCGGGCAATGACCGCCCGACCGTTCGCCTCGTTCCTGCTGCCCCGAGGACGTCGCACCTGAGGCCGCTCGCGGGTCCGGGTCGGCGATCGCGCAATGATTTGTCGCCCGCCGCCTCGAACCGCGCGGGGGCATCTGCTACAGCATGGCGATGATCGACCTCTACACCGCAGCCACGCCCAACGGGCACAAGGTTTCGATCGCGCTCGAGGAGATGGCTCTCCCTTACGAGGTCCACGCGCTCTCGCTCACCCGAGGCGACCAGAAGCAGCCCGAGTTCCTCGCCATCAACCCTAACGGGCGGATCCCCGCGATCGTCGACCGCGACGCCGGCGACCTCGCCGTGTTCGAGTCGGGCGCGATCCTCATCTACCTGGCCGAGAAGACAGGTCAGTTCCTCCCCACCGAGGCGCACGCGCGCAGTCGCGTCCTTCAGTGGTTGATGTTCCAGATGGGCGGCGTCGGCCCGATGATGGGCCAGGCCAACGTCTTCTTCCGCTACGCCCCCGAGAAGATCCCCTACGCCATCGGCCGCTACCAGCGCGAGGTCCGGCGCCTGCTCGAGGTCCTCGACAAGCGGCTCGCCGGCGTCCCCTACCTCGCCGGCGACTACTCGATCGCCGACATGGCCACCTGGCCGTGGGCCCGCGCCCACGACTGGGGCGGCGTCAGCATCGACGGCCTCGACCACCTGCAGCGCTGGCTCCGCGACGTCGGCGAGCGCCCGGCCGTCGTGCGCGGCTACGCCGTCCCGCCCTCCGAGGCCCCGCAGCCGACCGACAAGACCGTCGAGGGCATCCGCAACACCCTCCTCGTGTGACAGCGCCGCCGAAGATCGACCAGTCTGTTCCGTCAGGTCCGAAGGGACATGCCCCGAGAGACATGTCCCAAGACCGTCCGCCTCACGCCAGCCCGTAGAGCGAATCGACCAGCGCGTCGAGGGCCGGCGCGACTGACGGGTCGCCCGCGCGCCAGCGGTCGACCAGCCTGACGATCTCCGCCGCCACCTCCCGGTCCCAGTCCTCCGGGGCCGGCACCGGCAGCCCGCGCAGCTGGCGGGGACCGATCCGCAGGTACCCGCGGGCCAGGCGGTCGCCGCCGTGCACGTGTTGATAATAGTCGTCGATCACCCGGCTGTGCACGATCGCCGCCAGCACCCGCAGGTCGTCGGGCCACCAGCAGATCGTCGTCGACTTGCCGGCCAGCACCTCGCCGCGGGCGTCGATCGTCGCCTCGATCGAGCGCGTCATCCCGGCCACGATCAGCTTCGGCGTGCGCGCCTGGGCCAGCCGGCGCGGCGGCAGGCGCTCGGGCGCCGCGATCACCGGGCGCAGGAAGCTGCGGCCCAGGTAGCGCAGCGGCGTCTTGCCCCACAGCTCGGCGCAGCGGTCGATCGTCCCGCTGTTGACCACGCGCAGCCCTGCTTCGCCCTCCACGATCAGCTCCGCGATCGCGTAGGCCTCGCCGACGGTCGCCGCGCCCCACACCTGCGCCAGCTCGCCGAGCGGCCGGCCGACCGCGCGCATGTGGGCCACGCAGGCCGCGTCGCCGCGGCCCGAGATCGGCCACGGCCCCTGGGACAGACCTGTCCCGAGGGACATCTCCTCACATTCGTCCGTGCCGCGCCGCAGCGCCACCGGCGTCGCCTCGCCCGGGCCGCGGCGGGCCACGAACGCCAGCGGGTAGACCCCGGCCGCGAACGGCAGCGCCTCGCTCAGGTCGTACAGCGCCACCAGCCGGGCCTCGCGCGTCAGCAGCCGGCGGGTCGCCGCCGCGTAGTCGGCCGACGCCAGCTTGTTCGGCACCACCAGCGCCACGTAGCCGCCCGGCGCGCACAGGCGCAGGCCGAGCTCGATGAACACGCAGAACAGGTCCCAGTTGCCGCGGGCCGCCTCGTAGCAGCCGGCGCAGTGGCGGCGCAGCGCCGCGTGGTGGCGCGTCATCGCCTCCGCGTCGACGAACGGCGGGTTGCCGAGCACCGCGTCGAAGCCCCCCGCCGCCAGCGCCGCCGGGAACTCCTCCGCCCACACGAACGGCTGGCCCGCCGCCGCCGGCGCCCCGGCCCCCAGCAGCGCGTTGCCGACCTTGATGTTTTCGGACATGTCCTCGGGGACAGCTCCCACCAAGCCCGCCACCGCCGCGCGCGCCAGCAGGGCCGCCGCCGGGTCGACGTCGACCCCGAAGATCGCCGCCTGCAGCAGCGCCAGCCGCTCGCCCGCGCTACGCGCTTCACCTGTCTCTCGGGCCATCTCCTCGTCGCGGGCCAGCAGCGCCGCCGCGGCCGCGATCAAGAACGCCCCCGCGCCACACGCCGGGTCGACCACCCGCACCGTCGCCCCCGCCGGCGCCGCCGCCAACACGCGCCCGAGCGCGTCGTCGACCAGCCGGCGCACCAGCGGCGCCGGCGTGTAGAACACCCCGTCGCGCTTGCGGCGGGCCGGATCGAGCCCGCGTTCGTGCGCCCGCGCGGCCTCGTTCATGCCGGCGATCCCGGGCCCGCGGCGATCTCCAGCGCGCCCGCCGCGGCGCCCCTGGACGGCGACCACGGCCCGCTCTCCGCCCTCGCCAGGCCCGCCCGCGGCCAGCCCGGCCGGGCCACGAGCGCCTCGCCGCGGACCTTCGCGGCCCGTCCGGCCCGCGGCTCACGCGACCTGGCGTCGGCGCACACCGGCGCAGTTTACCCACGCCCGCCCGTCTGTGCTACCACTCCCGCGCGGACGGCTCGCCACCTGTCCGGAGAGACATGTCCCAACAAACAGCCTCGCCCGAACGGCTCGCGCCGGTGATCGCCCCCTCGCTGCTCAGCGCCGACTTCGCCCGCCTCGGCGAGGAGGCCGTCGCGCTCGACCGGGCCGGCGCCGACTGGCTGCACGTCGACGTCATGGACGGCCGGTTCGTCCCCAACATCACGATCGGCCCGCTGGTGGTCCAGGCCCTGCGCCCGCACACCGCGCGCGTGCTCGACTGTCACTTGATGATCGAGGAGCCCGAGCGCTACGTCGAGGCGTTCGCCGACGCCGGGGCCGACATCATCACCGTCCACCTCGAGGCCTGCCGCCACCTCCACCGCAACCTCCAGCAGATCCGCGACCTCAAGCGCAAATCTGGCGGGCGGGTGCTGGCCGGCGTCAGCCTCAACCCGCACACCCCCGCCTCGGCCCTGGTCCACGTGCTCGACCTGTGCGACCTCGTCCTCGTCATGAGCGTCAACCCCGGCTTCGGCGGCCAGCAGTTCATCCCCGCCGTGCGGCCCAAGATCCGCGAGCTGCGGGCCATGATCACCGCCGCCGGCCTGCCGACCCGGATCGAGGTCGACGGCGGCGTGACCGTCGACACCATCGCCGACATCGCGGCGGACGGCGCCGACGCCTTCGTGTCCGGCACCGGCGTCCTGCGCAGCCGGCAGTTCGGTCGGGACTACGCCGCCGCCATCGCGGCCCTTCGGGGAACCGCCGATGCCGCCATGATCTGGCGCACCTGACCGGCCGTCCGGCCCCGCGGAGGCCCTGCGCGATGGCGCGGGAAGTTGGCTGGCGGCGCAATCGGTGTCACAAACGGGCGCGTCGATTCCGCCATGCCGTCGCTCGTCCGTCACTCCTCGTTCGTCGCGTTCGCCCTCGTGCTCGCAGCCGCGGGCGACGTCGCCGCCCAATCGCCCACCCCAGCCCCGCCGGCCGAGCCGCCCGACGAAGAGGCCGCGCCGCCTGCCGAGCCCACGCCGCCGCCTGCCGGTACTGCCGCCTCGACCGCCAAGACGACCGGCACCATCGGCACCCAGGCCCCGGCCAGCAGCGGCGCCGCCAACCTCGACGACGCCAAGTTCGCCACCACCAGCACCACCGAGCCGATGGACGCCACCGAGGCCGAGGTCTCGGCGGGTGGTCTGTTCACCTCTGGCAACGCGCGCTCGGCCGCGATGACCGGCGGCGGCCGGTTCCGGATCCGCCGCAAGATCCACGAGTTCCAGGCCCAGTTCGTCGGCAACTACGCCCAGGCCGCGATCCGCCTGCCCGACGGCGAGCGCAGCAGCCAGCTGACCGCCGGCAACGTCCAGGGCCGGGTGCGCTACGACGTCTACTTCCACCCGCGGGTCACGTTCTTCACCATGCTGACCGCGCGCTTCGACCCGTTCCTCGGGCTCAACATGCGCATGCGGGTCGACCCGGGCTTCGCGTTCTACATCATCAACCAGCCCAAGCACCGCCTGTGGGCCGAGGCCGGCTACGACTTCCTCTACGACCAGCGGCGGCTGCGTCGCGGCGCCGACAATGCCCAGTGTCCGGCCGGCACCACCCTCGTGCTCGACGTGCCGAACACCACCGCGGCGATGCCGACCTGCGCCGCCCGCTCGAGCGTCGCCACCCACTCGGGCCGCGTCTTCCTCGGCTACACCAACCTGCTGTCCGAGTACGTCACCTTCACCACCGGCATCGAGTACATCCAGGCGTTCGCGCCGTTCCGCTCCAACGCGGTCGAGACCGACGGCGGCAAGGCGCGCAGCAAGTCGTGGGTCAACTGGGACGTGGGCCTCACCACCGCCCTCGGCAAGCGCTTCGCCTTCGCCACCAGCTTCACCCTCCGCTACGACAACGCCCCGCTGCCGGGCATCAAGAAGCTCGACACGATCACCTCGTTCAGCCTGGTGTTCCGCTTCATCTAGGCCGGCCCGCGAGCGACCTGCCCCAAAGGACATCCGCCCAGCGCGCCGCCGGCTGTCTAGTGGGACATGTCGAAAAGGACATGCCCTTCGGGACACCCGGTCTGGCTGCCCCGCGGACACGTCCTTGAAGGCACGGCCTTCGGGTCGCCGAACCGGCGTGACCTCGGGAGCATGTCCCTGAGGCCATGCCCTTCGGGTCACCCCACCCGGCCTGTCCCGTGGATATGTCCCCGAAGACATGCCCTTCAGGTCACCCCACCGCCATGGCTCGTGGACATGTCCTTGAAGCCATGCCCTCCAGGTCACCCGATCGCCAGGGCACCCGGTCACCGGGCGCGACCTGTCCCTCAAGCCAGATCGCTCTGATTTTTTCTTAGAAGAATCTCACTCGGGCACGTCGCACACCGGCTCCGGCTCCGGCTCCCGGCAGCGATCGCCCTCCCCGCACTGCAGGTGGCCCAGGCACTGCACCCACCCGGCGGACTCGCCGCACCCGGCGTCCACCCCCCCGCGGAGCACGCACACCTGCGAACCGGCGTTGGGCTTGCACTCCGCGTACGGCTGGCACTCCCAATCCAGGCATGGTTCGCCGGCGGTCGGCAGCTTGACGCACTTCCTGCTCGTCTCGTCGCAGGTGTTGTCGAGGCGGGCGCACGGCGGGTAGTTGTTCGTCGAGCAGCTCTGGCCCTCGTTCGGCAGCGTCCGGCACGTGCGCCCGCCGTCGTCCGAGGAGTAGCATTGCAGGCCCTCGGCGCATTCGACCCACCCTGACGAGCAGTCCCCGCCTTCCCCGGTCCGCTCGCGGCAGATCGACTCCGAGAAATCGCAGTACAGCTCGAGCGCGCACGAGTTGCCGTTGTCCACGCACGACTCCCCCGCCTTGCGCCGCGCCGTGCACACCGTCGGCAGGAACGTATTGGGGTCGCGGGCGCAGAACGCATCGTCCGCGCAGCCCGAGCCGCTGCACGCGTCGCCGATCTGCGGCCCTGCGCCGCCCAGCACCCGGCACGCCCCCGGGCAGCACATGTCCTCCTCGCAGCCGAACGGCGAGAACCCGCACACCGCATCGCCCGCGCACTCCTCCGAGTTGAGGCACGGATCGTAGTTGCGGACCTTGCCGACGAACACGTCGGCGCACACCGCCGGCCCCGCCGTGGGGCCGACGCTGAACAGCACCCGCTCGAGCAGGTTGCGCTCGCACGCCTGCGCGCTCACCTGCTCGAGGCAGGCCTCGGCCGCCTCGGCGTCGAACTTCACCCGCTCGGCCGCCAGCGCCGCCAGCAGGTACTGGAAGCGCCCGCTCGTGTCCCACACCAGCGATTCGCGGCACTGCGCCGGCGACTGGAACACCGCGCAGCCGGACGCCCACGCGCACAGCGCCTGCTCGTACTCGCCGGCGAAGTCGTCCGGCGTCGCCGGCTCCGCGCACCCCGCCGTCACACACAGCACCAGCCCGGCGATCGTCGTCCTCATGATGTCCTCCACGACATGTCCTTATGTTTATGTCCCTTGAGGCAGCTGATCCGCCGCCGGCACCGGACACACGCTGTCGATCGCCGGCGCGACGCAGCGGGCGTCGTCCCAGCCGTCGCAGCGCAGCGCCCCGGCGCAGCGCTGGATGTCGAAGCCGCACGGCTCGCCCTCGCCGCCGCGGGCCACGCAGACCTGGGTGGTCCAGTCGCAGCTGCTGGACAGCCCGCACACGCTCATCGGGCACGGCTCGCCGGGCCCCGGCGCCGCCACGCACTGCTCGCTGTCCGGATCGCAGGTCGCCCCGAGCGTCCCGCAGCCGAGGTACCAGTCGGCCTTGCAGGCCGCGCCCAGCGGCGCGAACGCGCGGCAGCGGCCCGCGCCGACGTACTCCGGGTCGGCGCAGAACAGCCCCTCCTGGCAGCCGAATTCGCCGAACGGGGCGCACGCCTCACCCTCGCCGCCGAGCGGCCGACACAGGCCGCTCTGGAAGTCGCAGAAGCTGTCGGCGTCGCACGCGTCGACGCTCTGGCAGGCGCCGCCGGCCGGCCGCTGCGCCGTGCACTGCGTGGACGCCCCGGTGTTCGGGTCGCGGTCGCAGAAGCTGCCGGGCTCGCAGCGGCTGTTGCCGTTGCAAGGCGTGCCCACGGTCAGCGACGCCAGCCGGCGGCAGCCGCCGACGCAGCAGCTGTCGGTGCACGACGGATCGAAGCCGCACACCATCTCCGCCCCCTCCTGCAGCGCGCACTCGGCCGTCAGCAGGCACGGCCCGTTCTCGACCATCGTCCCGCGCAGGATCGCGTCGCAGGCGGCCCGCCCGGCCGCTTCGGCCTCGTCGACCACGTACGAGCCCAGGAGCTCGCAGCCGCGGGCCTCGACGTAGGCCAGGCAGCTCGCCGCCGCCTCGGCGTCGAACACCAGCCGCCCCGCCGCCTCCGAGGCCCGCAGGTACGCCGTCGCCTGCCCGCCCCCGCCCTCGCCCTCGTCGAGCCGCGCCTGGGCCAGCAGCCGCGGCGGATAGACCGTGTCGAAGAACTCGACCGCGCGGCAGTCCGCCTCCGCCGCGAACGCCCCGCAGCGGACCGCCCAGCCGCAGTAGCTCGCCTCGGCCAGCTCGAAGAAGTCGGCGAACGCGATCGCCTCGGCCGCGCCGGTGTCCGTGCCCGTGCCCGTGTCGGTGTCCGTCGTCGCGGCCTGGTCGCTGCCGCACCCGAGCACCCCGACCAGGATCACGGCAGAGCACCGACGCAAAGTTAAGCGCATGCCCCAAGCTACGGGCCGCCCGCGCGGCCTGTCAATTCGCCGGCACCGGCGCGGGCGCGGGCGCCCTCGCGGCCGCGGAACGCCGGTCTGCCAGCGCCTTGCGGGCCCCGACGGCCTCGCCGATCAGCACCGTCGCCGCGCAGCTGGCCGCCAGGCTCGAGCGGGCCCGCTCGACCGCCTTGCGCACGCAGCCCGCCAGCCTGGGATCGGCCCCCTCGACCCGGACCTGCCCGGCCCGCCCGCCGCGGTAGCTCCAGACCACCGCCACCGCCGCCCCGGCCGGCGCGCAGGCGTCGAGCGCCGCCTTGTGGGCCGCCACGCCCTCGAGCGCCTCCGCCAGCGCCAGCGGGTCGGTCTGCGGCATCCGGCACGCCAGCTCGTGCACCGTCAGGCCCGCCATCGTCAGCGTCGGCGCCCGGCTCGTCAGCGCCACCTCGACCTTGCGCCCGCGCGACCGCTTCAGCTGGGCCGCCAGCTCGCAGCCGTCGCCGTCGCCGCCCTCGCACGCGCGCGCGAACAGGGCCGTCGCCTGGCCGACGTCGACCGCCGTGCCGACCCCGCGCAGCGCCGCCAGGCCCTGGCGCAGGCACCCCGCCGGCTGGCCGCCCGCGCACCCGCGCGCGAACAGCTCGACCGCGCGCGCGTTGTCGCCGGGCCGCCCGCCCGCCTCGTCGAAGATCAGGATGCCCGCGTTGAAGCAGCCGGTCGCGTGCCCGAGCCCGCACGCCTGCTCGAACGCCGCCGCCGCGCGGCCCGGGTCGCGCGTCGCCCCGCGACCTGTCTCGAAGAACAGCCCCGCCGTGAAGCACGCGAACGCGTCCTGCTTGGCGCACGCCAGCTCGAACATCGCCAGCGCGCGCGGCGGATCGGCCGGCACGGCGGTGCCTTCGGCCAGCATCGTCCCGACCGTCGCGCACGCCTCGGCGAAGCCGAGCCGGCACGCGCGGTCGTACAAGCCGACGGCCCGCGGCGGATCTTTCACCGCTCCGCCGACCCCGCCGCGCAGCACCCCGGCGAGGTTGGAGCAGCCGACGGCATGTCCGAGAGAACATGACCGATCGAGCAGGCGCAGCGCCTCGTCGGGGCGCTGCAGGCCGAGCGCCAGCATGCCCTCGGTGTTGCACTCGGCCGCCTCGCACTGCCGCGGCGGCTCGGCCGGCGCCGCGGTCTCCTGCGCGGCCGGGCAAGCAGCGACGAGCCACAGGCCCGCGACCAGGGGCGAGAGACACCCGTGCGTGCGCATATTTGCGCGAGGGTTGCCCACAGCCCCGGCAGCGTCAAGCCTCGGCGGGCGCGGGTGCGAGGAACACCGCCCGCGCCCGTATGCGGCCTTCGGCGCCGTCCTTGCGACAGCGCCCGCCTCACGCCCTCGCGCCCGGGATCGCCCGCCTCCGCCGCGAGCGATCTGCAGCCGTCCGCTCGTGCGGGCCGCCACGCCCGCCGCGTCGCGATCACCGGCGCTCCGCCGCGCCCCAAACCCTGGACAGGGACTCCATCCATTGCGAGCTCCCCGGTTCCCCGCGCTCGTGGCTCCGCGCTCCGTCGGCGCCTGGCTCGCCGAGCGCCTCGCGGACAACCCTGGACAGGGACTCCACACTTCATCGCCGCGAATCCCCGAGGCGCTCCGCCGCGCTTCGCCTTCCGCTGCGTCACCGCGCTTGCGGGCCTATCACCGCCGTCTCACGGTCGAGCCCGGTGGCTCGCGCGCTCGCATCGATGCCCGCACCATCGCCGTCGATCCGCGATTCGCTCGCCGCCTGCACACCGCATGTCTCTTCAGACATGTCCCTTTCGTCATGTCTGGACTGTCACACATCCCGGGCCCGGGTGTGTGCGAGCGCCACGTCGGCGTCGGGGTTCGTTCGCCCGGGCGCGCCGGCGCCTCGGGCCCCCTAACCTGCGGAATCCGCCCGAATTTCGCCTGGCATCGCGGCAGGCGCGCCTTTCATCGTCGACATGATCGAGCGGGACGCCGCCTGGCAAAGCTGCGTATCCTCCAGGGGACGCGCGGACCTTCGGGTCGCGCGCCAGGAGCCTCGACATGACCATCACGGATGCGACCGAGAGCGGCGCAGGTTGGACTGGCATCGCGACCCCCGAGCAGCGGCAGCTCTTGCGCGTGCTGCAGGCGGTGCGCGACGGCGACTTCTCGGCCGAGCTGCCGGGCGACTGGACGGGGCTGGGCGGCAAGATCGCCGACACCGTCAACCAGATCATCGTCGCCAACCGGGTCATGGCCGCCGAGCTCGAACGCATCGGCGAGGTCGTCGGCAAGCGCGGTCAGACCCGCCAGCGCGTGCGCGGCCACAACCGCGTCGGCGCCTGGGGCGAGATGGAGGACTCGGTCAACACCCTGATCGACGACCTCCTGTGGCCCACCGCCGAGGTGAGTCGGGCCATCGGCGCCGTCGCCAAGGGCGACCTGACCCAGACCATGCGCATGGACGTCGAGGGTCGGCCGCTGCAGGGCGAGTTCTTGCGCTCGGCCACCATCGTCAACACGATGATCGACCAGATGAGCGTGTTCACCAGCGAGGTGACGCGCGTCGCTCGCGAGGTCGGCACCGACGGCAAGCTCGGCGGCCAGGCCCAGGTCGCCGGTCTCTCGGGCGTGTGGAAGGACCTCACCGACAACGTCAACTCGATGGCGGGCAACCTCACCGCCCAGGTCCGCAACATCGCCGAGGTCACCATCGCCGTCGCCAGCGGCGACCTCTCGCGCAAGATCACCGTCGACGTGCGCGGCGAGATCCTCCAGCTCAAGGAGGCCATCAACACCATGGTCGACCAGCTGCGCTCGTTCGCCTCCGAGGTGACGCGCGTCGCTCGCGAGGTCGGCAGCGAGGGCAAGCTCGGCGGTCAGGCGATCGTGCCTGGCGTCGCCGGCACCTGGAAGGACCTCACCGACTCGGTCAACGCCATGGCGTTGAACCTCACCTCGCAGGTCCGCAACATCGCCGAGGTCACCACCGCCGTGGCCCGCGGCGACCTCTCGCGCAAGATCACCGTCGACGTCAAGGGTGAGATCCTCGAGCTCAAGAACACCATCAACACGATGGTCGACCAGCTCAACGGCTTCGCCGCCGAGGTGACTCGCGTCGCCCGCGAGGTCGGCACCGAGGGCAAGCTCGGCGGTCAGGCTCAGGTCCCCGGCGTCGCCGGCACCTGGAAGGACCTCACCGACAACGTCAACTCGATGGCCTCCAATCTCACCGCGCAGGTCCGCAACATCGCCGAGGTCGCCACCGCGATCGCCGGCGGCGACCTCTCGCGCAAGATCACCGTCGACGTGCGCGGCGAGATCCTCCAGCTCAAGGAGACCCTCAACACGATGGTCGAGCAGCTGCGCTCGTTCGCCTCCGAGGTGACGCGCGTCGCTCGCGAGGTCGGCACCGAGGGCAAGCTCGGCGGCCAGGCCCAGGTCCCTGGCGTCGCCGGCACCTGGAAGGACCTCACCGACAACGTCAACGGCCTCGCCTCGAACCTCACCTCACAGGTCCGCAACATCGCCGAGGTCACCACCGCCGTGGCCCGCGGCGACCTCTCGCGCAAGATCACCGTCGACGTCAAGGGTGAGATCCTCGAGCTCAAGAACACCATCAACACGATGGTCGACCAGCTCAACGGCTTCGCCGCCGAGGTGACTCGCGTCGCCCGCGAGGTCGGCACCGAGGGCAAGCTCGGCGGTCAGGCTCAGGTCAAGGGCGCCGGCGGCACCTGGAAGGACCTCACCGACAACGTCAACGCGATGGCCTCGAACCTCACCTCGCAGGTCCGCAACATCGCCGACGTGACCACCGCCGTGGCCCGCGGCGACCTCTCGCGCAAGATCACCGTCGATGTGAAGGGCGAGATCCTCGAGCTCAAGAACACCATCAACACGATGGTCGACCAGCTCAACGGCTTCGCCGCCGAGGTGACCCGCGTCGCTCGCGAGGTCGGCACCGAGGGCAACCTCGGCGGTCAGGCTCAGGTCCCCGGCGTCGCCGGCACCTGGAAGGACCTCACCGACAACGTCAACTCGATGGCGTCCAACCTGACCTCGCAGGTGCGCAACATCGCCGAGGTCACCACCGCCGTCGCCCGCGGCGACCTCTCGCGCAAGATCACCGTCGACGTCAAGGGCGAGATCCTCGAGCTCAAGAACACCATCAACGTCATGGTGGACCAGCTCAACGGCTTCGCCAGCGAGGTTACGCGCGTCGCCCGCGAGGTCGGCTCGGAGGGCAAGCTCGGCGGTCAGGCTCAGGTCCCCGGCGTCGCCGGCACCTGGAAGGACCTCACCGACTCGGTCAACGCCATGGCCTCGAACCTCACCTCGCAGGTGCGCAACATCGCCGAGGTCACCACCGCCGTGGCGACCGGCGACCTCTCGCGCAAGATCACCGTCGACGTCAAGGGTGAGATCCTCGAGCTCAAGAACACCATCAACACGATGGTCGACCAGCTCAACGGCTTCGCCGCCGAGGTGACCCGCGTCGCCCGCGAGGTCGGCACCGAGGGCAAGCTCGGCGGTCAGGCCCAGGTCCCCGGCATCGCCGGCACCTGGAAGGACCTCACCGACAACGTCAACTCGATGGCCTCGAACCTGACCTCGCAGGTGCGCAACATCGCCGAGGTCACCACCGCCGTGGCCCGCGGCGACCTCTCGCGCAAGATCACCGTCGACGTCGAGGGCGAGATCCTCGAGCTCAAGAACACCATCAACACGATGGTCGACCAGCTCAACGGCTTCGCCGCCGAGGTGACCCGCGTCGCCCGCGAGGTCGGCACCGAGGGCATCCTCGGCGGCCAGGCCCAGGTGCCGGGCGTCGCCGGCGCGTGGAAGGGCCTGACGGACAACGTCAACTCGATGGCCTCGAACCTGACCTCGCAGGTGCGCAACATCGCCGAGGTCACCACGGCGATCGCCCGCGGCGACCTCTCGAAGAAGATCACCGTCGACGTCAAGGGCGAGATCCTCCAGCTCAAGGACACCATCAACACGATGGTCGACCAGCTCAACGCGTTCGCGGCCGAGGTGACCCGCGTCGCCCGCGAGGTCGGCACCGAGGGCAAGCTCGGCGGTCAGGCCCAGGTCAAGGGCGTCGCCGGCACCTGGAAGGACCTCACCGACAACGTCAACGTCATGGCCGCCAACCTCACCAACCAGGTGCGCGGCATCGTCAAGGTCGTGACCGCGGTGGCCAACGGCGACCTGCGCCAGGAGCTCACGGTCGAGGCCAAGGGCGAGGTCGCGGCGCTGGCGACCACGATCAACAACATGACCGGCACGCTCGCCATCTTCGCCGACCAGGTCACCTCGGTCGCGCGCGAGGTCGGCGTCGAGGGTCGCCTCGGCGGCCAGGCCAACGTGCCCGGCGCGGCCGGCACCTGGAAGGACCTGACCGCCAACGTCAACCTCCTGGCGGCCAACCTGACCACCCAGGTCCGCGCCATCGCCGAGGTCGCCACCGCCGTCACCAAGGGCGACCTGACCCGGTCGATCCAGGTCGACGCCCGCGGCGAGGTCGCCGACCTCAAGGACAACATCAACGCGATGATCGACAACCTGCGCGCCACCACGGAGCGCAACAACGAGCAGGGCTGGCTCAAGACCAACCTCGCCAGCTTCACCCGCATGATGCAGGGCCAGCGCGACCTCATCACCGTGGGCCAGCGCCTGCTGTCCGAGCTGGTGCCGCTGATCGACGCCCAGCAGGGCGTGATGTACGTGATGGACGGCCTGAGCGGCGAGGCCGAGCTGACCCAGCTGGCCAGCTACGCCGACGCCCGCGATCCCAAGAACCCGCGCCACTACGGCGTCGGCGAGGGCCTGGTCGGCCAGTGCGCGGTCGAGCGCCAGCGGATCTTGCTGTCGCACGTGACCGACGAGTCGGTGGTCATCAGCTCGGGGCTTTTGACCGCCCGCCCGCGCACGGTGATCGTCCTGCCGGTGCTGTTCGAGGGCCAGGTCAAGGCGGTGATCGAGCTGGCCTCGCTGCGCGAGTTCACGGCCTCGCACCTGGCGTTCCTCGAGCAGCTGACGGGCAGCATCGGCATCGTCATCAACACCATCGAGGCGACCATGCGCACCGAGGGCCTGCTGCAGCAGTCGCAGCAGCTGGCCGGCGAGCTGCAGGCCCAGCAGAAGGAGCTGCAGCAGACCAACGAGGAGCTGGCGACCAAGGCCAAGCTGCTCGCCGAGCAGAACGCGGAGGTCGAGCGCAAGAACCAGGAGATCGAGCAGGCCCGCCGCGCGCTCGAGGAGAAAGCGGCCGAGCTGGTGCTGACCTCGCGCTACAAGTCCGAGTTCCTCGCCAACATGTCGCACGAGCTGCGCACGCCGCTCAACAGCATCCTCATCCTCGGCCAGCAGCTGGCCGACAACATCGAGCACAACCTCAACGACCGCGAGGTCGAGTTCGCCAGGACGATCCACGCCGCCGGCACCGACCTGCTCAACCTGATCAGCGACATCCTCGACCTGTCGAAGATCGAGTCGGGCACCGTCACCGTCGACTCCGAGGAGCTGCCGTTCTCCAGCCTGCGCGACACCGTCCAGCGCAACTTCCGCCACGAGGCCGAGAACCGCGGTCTCACCCTCACCACCGACTTCGCCGCCAACCTCGGCCGGGCCATCACCACCGACCCCAAGCGCCTGCTGCAGGTGCTCAAGAACCTGCTGTCGAACGCCTTCAAGTTCACCGAGCGCGGCGGCGTCCGCCTCGAGGTCAAGCTCGCCCCCAGCGGCTGGACCTCCGAGCACCCGGTGCTCAGCCACGCCCCGGCGGTGGTCTCGTTCTCGGTCAGCGACACCGGCATCGGCATCCCGCCGGAGAAGCAGCGCATCATCTTCGAGGCGTTCCAGCAGGCCGACGCCGGCACCGCCCGCAAGTACGGCGGCACCGGCCTGGGCCTGGCGATCAGCCGCGAGCTCGCCAACCTGCTCGGCGGCGAGATCAAGCTGCACAGCACGATCGGCAGCGGCAGCACCTTCACGCTGTACCTGCCGACCCAGTACCAGGGCCCGACCACCAGCAAGGTCATGCCGGCGCCGCGCAGCCACCACGCCGCCCCGGCCAACACCGCCCCGCCGCGGGCCGAGCCGATCCTCGACGACCGCGAGTCGCTGCAGCCAGGCGACGCCGCGCTGCTGATCGTCGAGGACGACCCGCACTTCGCCCACCTCCTGCTCGAGGTGGCGCGCGAGCGCGGCTACAAGGGCCTCGTCACCCTGCGTGGCGCCGACGCGGTCAACCTGGCCGTGCAGTACCGGCCCACCGCGATTTCGCTGGACATCTTCCTGCCTGACGTGCACGGCTGGGCCGTGCTGAGCCAGCTCAAGCAGAACCCGGCGACGCGGCACATCCCGGTCCAGATCTTGACGCTCGACGACGAGCGCCAGCACGTGCTCGAGCGCGGCGCCTTCACTTACCTGAACAAGCCGCTGTCGCGCGACAGCCTGGCCGCCGCGTTCGACCGCATGAAGCAGTTCGCCGCCAAGAAGCCGCGCGAGCTGCTGATCGTCGAGGACGACGCGGTCGAGCGCATGAGCCTGTCCGAGCTGCTGCTGCACGACGACGTGCGCATCACCGCGGTCGACAGCGGCGCCGCCGCGCTCGCCGCCCTGCGCGAGCGCACGTTCGACTGCGTGGTCCTCGACCTGCGCCTGCCCGACATGACCGGCTTCGAGCTGCTGGCCCGCCTGCAGCACGAGCCGGCCATGCGCGACCTGCCGGTGGTGGTGTTCACCGGCAAGGAGCTGTCGCCCGCCGAGGAGTCGCAGCTGCGCAAGGTCGCCAAGAGCATCGTGCTCAAGGACGTGCAGTCGCCCGAGCGCCTGCTCGACGAGACGGCGCTGGTGCTCCACCGCGACATCATGGCGCTGCCGGCCAACAAGCAGCGGATGATCGAGCGGCTCCACGACAACAACGAGGTGCTCGTCGACAAGCGGGTCCTCGTGGTCGACGACGACGTGCGCAACATCTTCGCGCTGTCGTCGCTGCTCGAGCGCCAGGGCATGCGCGTCATCAGCGCCTCGACCGGCCAGGAGGCCATCGACATCGTCAAATCCACGCCGGATTTGTCGCTGGCCCTGGTGGACATCATGATGCCCGAGATGGACGGCTACGAGACCATGCGGCGCATCCGCAAGGACCCGAACCTCCGGCGCCTGCCGATGATCGCCCTCACCGCCAAGGCGATGAAGGGCGACCGCGAGAAGTGCCTCGAGGCCGGCGCGTCCGACTACATCGCCAAGCCGGTGAACACCGAGCAGCTGCTGTCCTTGCTGCGGATCTGGCTCCACAGGTGACGGAGGCGTGGACATGACCGAGCGCGAAAGAGTCAACATCCTCCTCGTCGACGACCAGCCGGCCCGGCTGCTCAGCTACGAGGCCATCCTCGCGCCGCTCGAGCAGAACCTGGTGCGCGCGTCGTCCGGCGTCGAGGCGCTGCAGCGGCTGCTCAAGGAGGAGTACGCCGTGATCCTCCTCGACGTCAGCATGCCGGAGATGGACGGCTTCGAGACCGCGGCGATGATCCACCAGCACCCGCGGTTCGAGCGGACGCCGATCATCTTCGTCACCGGCCACAACATCACCGACCTCGACGCGCTCCGCGGCTACGAGCTCGGCGCGGTCGACTACGTGTACGTGCCGATCGTGCCGGAGATCCTGCGCGGCAAGGTGTCGGTGCTGGTCGAGCTGCACCTCAAGCGCCAGGAGTTGGTGCGGGCCAACCGCTCGCTCGAGCAGGCCAACGCCCAGCTCGCGCTCGCCAACTCCAACCTGCAAGCCGAGAAGACCCGCGAGCTCGAGCAGCTCAACGCGGTGCTCGAGCGCGCCAACGCCGGCCTCGCCGCGGCCAACGGCACCCTCGCCGCCGAGATCACCGAGCGCCAGCGGGCCGAGGAGGCGCTGCGCCACACTCACGCCCAGCTGCGCGAGGCCGACCGCCAGAAGGACGAGTTCCTGGCCATGCTGGCCCACGAGCTGCGCAACCCGCTGGCCCCGATCCACAGCGCCGTCGAGCTGATGGGCGTCAAGGAGATCGACGATCCCGAGGTCCGCTGGTGCCGCGACGTGATCGAGCGCCAGACCGAGCAGCTGCACCGCCTGGTCGACGACCTGCTCGACGTCTCGCGCATCACCCAGGGCAAGATCAAGCTGCAGAGCGCCCCGCTCGAGGTCGCGGCGGTGATCAGCCGCGCGCTCGAGACGACCCGCCCGCTGATCGAGACCCGCCGCCACCGGCTCGACGTCGGCGTGCCCGAGGAGCCGATCTGGATCGAGGGCGACCGCACGCGCCTGACCCAGGTGGTCGGCAACCTGCTCAACAACGCCGCCAAGTACACCCCGGAGGGCGGGCAGATCCGCCTCACGGTCGAGCTCGCCGGCCCGACCACGCAGGTGCTGATCCGCGTCGCCGACTCGGGCACCGGGATCTCCGGCGAGATGCTGCCCAAGGTGTTCGAGCTGTTCACGCAGGTCGACCGCACCGTCCACCAGGCCCAGGGCGGCCTCGGCATCGGCCTCGCGCTGGTGCGCCGCCTGGTCGAGCTGCACGGCGGCTCGGTGGCCGCCCACAGCGAGGGCCCCGGCAAGGGCAGCGAGTTCACGGTCCACCTGCCGCTCCTGCGCCGCGAGGCCGCCAGCGAGGCCGCGGACGCCCACGCCGCCCCGGAGCCGAAGCGGACCAGCCGCCGCGTGCTGGTGGTCGACGACAACGTCGACGCCGCGCTCAGCCTGGCCGGCCTGCTCAAGGTGTCCGGCAACATCGTCGAGACCGCTTACGACGGCCAGCAGGGCATCGACGTGGCCGACCGATTCCGCCCCGAGGTCATCTTCCTCGACCTCGGCATGCCCAAGCTGGACGGCTTCGGCGCCGCCTCGTGGATCCGCTCGCAACCGTGGGCCGCCGACGTGCTCCTGATCGCGGTCACGGGGTGGGGTCAGGAGGACGTGCGTACGCGGACTCAGCAGTCGGGGTTCGACGCCCACCTGGTCAAGCCGGTCAACTTCGCCAAGCTCACCCGCCTGATGGACCAGCACCGCGGCGGCGCCGGGCGAAAGAGCGTCGGGTGACGGCGCTCGCGCTCGCTGGCGGGCCTCGGGTCTGTCCCCAGAGACAGGCTCGGTTCCTGTCTCCGGAGACAGCTCGGACGGCCGTCCGCCGGGGCCCGGGCCCGCGCGCGGTCGCCCGCGTCAATGGCGCACTGCAGTACCGTGTTTTCTCGACTATTGAGGGATTTCCCTGGCCGAGGTAGCAATCTTGCGCATGGCCGCACCACCCCGTCCTCCCCGCGACGACGATCCGCGCTCGGAGCCGTGGGTGTCGATCGACGAAGTCGCCGCCCACCTCGGGGTGCGCAAGGACTCGATCTACCGCTGGATCGAGCGCCGCGGCCTGCCGGCGCAGAAGATCGGCAAGCTGTGGAAGTTGAAACTTTCGGAGGTCGACAAGTGGATGCTGGCCGAGGGCCAGCGCCGCTCGGAGACGCCGGGACAGCACCCGGCGACGGCTGCGCCGCGTGACTACGTGTTGGTCGTCGACGACGACGAGGTGGTCCGCGAGTCGCTGCGCGACTTCCTGGTCGACGAGGGCTACGGCGTGCTGGCCGCCGCCGACGGCCTGGAGGCGTTCGAGCTGCTGGCCGCCCCGGCGACGCCGCTGCCCGCCGTCATCGTGCTCGACCTCAAGATGCCGCGCATGGGCGGCCAGGAGTTCCGCGAGGTCAAGGCCCGCGACCCTCGCCTGGCCCCGATCCCGGTGCTGCTGGTGACGGCCGAGCGGCGCGTCGACGCCGGCGGCGCCATCGTCCTGCGCAAGCCGATCGAGCTCGGCGCGCTGCGCGACGCGCTGCGCAAATTGCTGGGCCGCTGAGACCACCATGAGCCGCACCGCCGAGCGCCGCTGAGGAAGAGACCATGAGCCGCACCGCCGACGACGACACCCGCACCGCCGAGCGCCGCTTCGCCGCGCTGACGCAGGCGTCCGGCCAGGCCGTATGGCGGGTCGCGGCCGACGGCGCCCGACCGCTCGAGGACTCGCCGGGCTGGCGCGCGCTGACCGGCGTGAGCCGCGAGCAATGGCTCGAGCGCGGCGTGCTCGCCGGTGTGCCGGCCGGCGACCGCGACCGCGTCGAGGCGGCCGTGCGCGCCGCCTTCGCGGCCGGCGTCGCGTGGGACCTCGAGGTCCGCCTGCAGCGCCCCGACGGCCACCTCGGGTGGGCGCTGCTGCGCGCCGCGCCGGTGGAAGGCCCGCGCGGCGAGCGGGTCGAATGGGTCGGCACCGTCGCCGACATCCAGCGCCGCAAGGACGTCGACTCGTTCCGCGACATGATGACGGGGATCCTCGGGCACGACCTGCGCAACCCGCTGAACGCGATGATGGTCTCGGCCCAGCTGGCCCACCTGCGCGCGCGCGAGGAGCCGGTCCGCACCCCGCTCGAGCGCGTGCTCGCCAGCGGCGAGCGCATGGGCCGGCTCATCGATCAGCTGCTCGACCTGACGCTGACGCGCCTGGGCGGCGGGCTCGTCGTCAACCCGGTCGCGGCCGACCTGCGAGAGATCGTCGAGCAGGCGCTCGAGGACCTGCCGGCCGCGAAGCCGCGGATCCGCTTCGACGCCGTCGGCGACCTGCGCGGCACCTGGGACTTCGACCGCCTGCAGCAGGTCGTCACCATCCTGCTCGGCAACGCCGTCGATCACGGCGCCCCCGGCACGCCGATCTCCGTCCGCGCTGTCGGCGAGGCCGAAGCCGCCGTCGAGCTGATGATCCACAACCACGGCCCCGCCGTGCCCGAGAGCGTGCGCGAGGCGGTGTTCGAGCCGTTCCGCCGCACCGACCCGGCCCGCCGCCACGGCGCCCGCGCGCTCGGCCTCGGCCTGTTCGTGAGCCGCCAGCTGGTGCTCGCCCACGGCGGCACGATCGCGTTCGAGTCGAGCGACGCCGGCGGCAACCTGATGCACGTGCACCTGCCCCGCCGGCCCCCGGCGTGACGAAGCGTGACGGGTGACGTGACCCGCGGCGCCGCGTGACGGCGTCGCTACGCGGCTGACGCTGGCGCATGATGTGTCGGGGCGGCGCTGTATAACGGCGCCCCATGGAGCATCGCCATACTGCTTGAAGCGCAGCATGGCGTGTCGAGGCAAGCTGCGTGAGTGCGTCGCATGAAGTGTTGCGGCGACGCTGCGTAGCGGCAGCGCATGCTGTGTCGCGGCGACGCAGTGTTGCGGCAGCGCATGCTGTGTCGCGGCGACGCTGTGTTGCGGCAGCGCAGTCGCGGCGACGCTGCATGAAGGCGGCGCATGAACTTTCGGCGACGCTTCGTGAATGCGTCGCATGACGTGTCGCAATGCTGCGCGACGGCGTCGCATGAAGTATCGGCGGCGCTGCGTGAATGCGCCGCATGACGTGTCGCAGCGATCTGCGAGACGGCGTCGCATGAAGTATTGCGGCGGCCCTGTGTGGCGGCATCGCAGGCGTGTAGCGACGTGCTGCATGATGGCGTCGCATGACGTCTCGCAGCGATCTGCGAGACGGCGTCGCATGAAGTATTGCGGGCGGCCCTGCGTGGCGGCATCGCAGGGCGTGTAGCGACGTGCTGCATGACGGCCTCGCATGAAGTATCGCGGCGGCCCCGCGTGACCGCGTCCCATGAGGTGCCGCGGCGACGCTGCGTGACGGCGTCCCATGACGTCTCGCGGTGACGCTGCGTGAACCCGCGACGCCTTTGCGCGCCGCGGCGCGACGCTTCGACCGCGGCGAGGCAACCCGCCTCGCGGAACTCTCCCTCGCGCGCCCATCGACCCCGCTCATCCCCCGGACCGCCCGCCCATCGGCGAGCACGGGCACTCGCGCGCCCCCGGGCGAGCGGACGGGTGGTCGCCGCCACTGTCCGGCGCCTCGCTGCGATTTTGTGGCTGGCGGGGCGCTCCCACTCGCCAATGGGAGCACCGCGGGCCTGCAGCCGGCTTTCCTGCGGCCTGAGCGGCAGTTCTCGGCCATTCGTCTCGCAAAACAATGATTTCCCCGATAACAAAATCAGTTTTAGCCCGTCCTCTCGCCGCCATGAAACTGGGTCTCAGTCGGTCACAGTCGGTAAAAGTCGAAGAAAAACAGCGCATACTTCGCAGTTAACGTCGTTATTGATGCGATCTTGATGCGTTTGGCCGCTCTCCTGACGTCCTCTTGATCCGATCATTGCGAATCTATTGGAGGTCAGACGAGGGGTCCACAATGCTCAATCGAATCACCGCTTCCGGGAATGCTTGCACTGTCACTTCGGCGCCGATGGGTGGTGCGACGACCGCGCGTTACTTCCGCGAGCTCGCGGACGTGACGGTGATGGGCAAGGACGAGGAGCTGGTCGCGGCGACGCGCCTCATCGAGCTGCGCAAGACCATGTGGGCCGCCTTCCTCGCCTACCCGCCGTTCGTCTCGGCGATCTGCGCCCTGGTGGCCGAGCGCCTGTCGGCCGAGTCGGTCCCGCCGGCCGTGCTCGAGGCGGTCGAGAAGACCTCGCGCGCCCTCCGCGACCGCGTCCTCAAGAGCCACGAGGAGGCCTTCACCGCCGCGCGCAACGCCCTCATCGAGCGCCTCGTGTTCGCCGACGTCGACAGCGTGGTGGCTGACTCGATCCTCGCCGACCTCACCGGGCTCGAGAGCGACCGCGGCGTCGCCACCAACATGAAGGTCAAGCCCCCGTACCGCGACAGCGCCCCGTTCGTCCGCTACGTCGCGGCCGCCCGCCGGGCCCACAGCGCGGTGATGCTGGCCAAGAACGCGTTCGTGCGCTCCAACCTCCGCCTCGTGGTCGCCATCGCCCGCCGCTTCGCCCGCAGCTCGATCCCGCTGCAGGACCTGATCCAGGACGGCAACATGGGCCTGATGAAGGCCGTCGACCGCTTCGACCCGACCCGCGGCTGCCGCTTCGCCACCTACGCCGCCTGGTGGATCCGCTACGCCATCACCCGCGCCATCGTCGACACCGACCGCAGCGTCCGCCTGCCCCTGCACATGATCGACGCGTGCAAGAAGGTCAGCCGCGCCCGCCGCGAGTACGAGGTGATGTACGGCCGCTGCCCGACCGACGAGGAGCTGTCCTCGGCCACCGGCATCAGCATGGAGCGCATCCAGCGGATGAGCTGGTCGCTGATCGACCAGCCGCTGAGCCTCTCGCTGCCGGCCACCCGCGACGGCGAGGGCAGCCTGGCCGACACCCTGGTCGACGCGACCCTGGTCGCCCCGTCCGAGCTGATGGACTCGGCCGTCCTCCAGGACGCCCTGCTCGAGGTGTTCGAGAAGCTGTCGCCGATGGAGGCCGACATCCTGCGCAAGCGCGTCGGCATGGACGGCGAGCCCGAGCTCACCCTCAAGGAGATCGGCGCCAACTACTCGCTGTCGCGCGAGCGCATCCGTCAGCTGCAGGAGCAGGCCCTGCGCAAGCTCCGCTCGGAGTTCGAGCGCCGCCAGCTGATGTAATCACAATAGCGACTCCCTGCTGAACCCGTCTGATACGACCCCCGACCCCGAGCCGATCGCCCCAACCCCTGGGCGATCGGCTCGCGTCATTTTTGGGTCACCGTCGACCGTCGGCCGCTGCGCTCGCGCTCGCTTCGCCGGGGCGCCGACGGGTGACCGGCGCACCGCCCGTCCGCAGCCAGCGGGCCGCCGGCAGGGGCGGCCCTTGAGCCCGCTATTCCGACTTTCGGCGCCCCCGCCGACCCTGGTGGACCGACGTGACATAGCCGAGCCCGGTGAGCGGACTTTCGAGGTTGCCGCTCGCACGCCGCCAGCCCTAAACTGGCGGGGCCGGGCTGCGCTCGGCACGCCCGAGTCGGCAAGCACATGACCGCAATCACTGCCAGCGAACGCGCGAGCATCCCCAAGGCCCCCACGGGGATCAACGGCCTCGACGACATCACCGGAGGCGGCCTCCCGCGCGGGCGGCCGACGCTCGTATGCGGCAGCGCCGGTTGCGGCAAGACCTTGATGGCGATGGAGTTCCTGGTCCGCGGCGCCATCGAGTTCGACGAGCCCGGGGTGTTCTTCGCCTTCGAGGAGACGGCCGACGACCTGACCGCCAACGTCCGCTCGCTCGGCTTCGACCTCGACGACCTGGCCGCGCGCGACAAGCTGATCGTCGAGCACATCCATATCGAGCGCAGCGAGATCGAGGAGGCCGGCGAGTTCGACCTCGAGGGCCTGTTCATCCGCCTGGGCCTGGCGATCGACACCGTCGGGGCCAAGCGCGTGGTGCTCGACACGCTCGAGACCCTGTTCGGCGGCTTCGACAACGAGGGCATCCTGCGCGCGGAGCTGCGGCGGCTGTTCCGCTGGCTCAAGGACCGCGGCGTCACCGCCGTCATCACCGCCGAGCGCGGCGACGGCACCCTCACCCGCCAGGGCCTCGAGGAGTACGTGTCCGACTGCGTGATCCAGCTCGACCACCGCATGCACGACCAAGTGTCGACGCGGCGGCTGCGGATCGTCAAGTACCGCGGCACCCACCACGGCACCAACGAGTACCCGTTCCTCATCGACAGCGACGGCTTCTCGGTGCTGCCGCTGAGCTCGCTCAAGCTCGACCACGAGGCCTCGACCGAGCGCGTGTCGACCGGCATCGAGCGCCTCGACGCCATGCTCGCCGGCGGCGTGTACCGCGGCACCAGCGTGCTGCTGTCCGGCACCGCCGGCACCGGCAAGTCGAGCATCGCCGCCCACATGGCCGCCGCCTGCTGCGCCCGCGGCGAGCGCTGCCTCTACTACTCGTTCGAGGAGTCGCCGTCGCAGGTGCTCCGCAACATGCGGACGATCGGCCTCGATCTGGCCCCGTGGCTCGACAACGGCATGCTCCACTTCGTCTCGACCCGCCCGACCTTCCACGGGCTCGAGATGCACCTGGCGACCATGTTCAAGCATGTCCGCGAGTTCGACCCGCAGTTGGTCGTCATCGACCCGATCAGCAATTTCATCTCGGTCGGCACCGCCGGCGAGGCCCAGTCGATGCTGCTGCGGCTGGTCGACTACCTCAAGAGCCGGCAGACCACGGCCGTGTTCGTCAGCCTGATCAGCGGCGGCAAGGGCCTGCTCGAGGCGACCGAGCAGAACATCTCGTCGTTGATCGACACCTGGATCTTGCTGCGGGACGTCGAGCTCGGCGGCGAGCGCAACCGCGGCCTCCACGTCCTCAAGTCGCGCGGCACCCCGCACTCCAACCAGGTCCGCGAGTTCGTGCTCACCGCGCACGGCGTCGAGCTGCGCGACGTCTACGTCGGCCCCGAGGGCGTGCTGACCGGCTCGATGCGGCTGGTGCAGGAGGCCAAGGAGCGCGAGGCCTCCGAGCTGCGCCGGCAGGCTATCGCCCGCAAGCGGCGAGAGATCGAGCGCAAGCGACAAGCACTGACGGCCCAGATCGCGGCCCTGCGGGCCGAGTCGGAGAGCGAGGAGCTCGAGCTCGAGCTGCTGCTCTCGGCCGAAGAGGCGGTCGATCGGCGGCTCGCCGACGACCGCGTCGGCATGGCGTCCAGTCGCCGCGCTGACGGCAACAAGCAACAGGAGGAATCGCCATGAACAGCGAGCACGAACTTCAGGCGGGATCCGACGAGCCCGACGTCTGGGAGCTGCGGCTGTACGTCGCCGGTCAGACCCCGAAGTCGATGCAGGCGCTGCATAACCTGCAGAAGATCTGCGAGGAGCACCTGCCCGGGCGCTACCGCATCGAGGTCATCGACCTCCACAAGCACCCGAAGCTGGCCAAGCAGGACGAGATCGTCGCCATCCCGACGCTCGTCCGCAAGCTGCCCGACCCGATCCGCCGCGTCATCGGCGACCTCTCGAACCTCGAGAAGGCGCTGATCGGCCTGCAGCTGGTGCCCGCGACGAACCCATGACCGCCCGCGCGACCGCCGTCTCTACCTGTCCTTTCGGCCAGGCCCAGCGTGACCGCCGTGCGCCCTCCGGGGCCCGTGCGGTCACCTGTCTCTTCGGCCATACGCGGGCCCACCCGGCGGAGGTGACGTCGTGAGCGACGCCCTCGCCGCTGCCCAGCGGGAGCTCGAGGAGCTGCGCCTCCGCCTCGCCGAGGCCCAGGAGACCATCCGCGCGATCCAGGGCGGCGAGGTCGACGCCCTCGTCGTCAGCGACGAAGAGTCGCCGCGGGTGCTCACGCTCGACGCCGCCGACAAGCCGTACCGCCTGCTCGTCGAGCAGATGCACCACGGCGCCGCCGCGCTGACGATCGAGGGCGTCGTGCTGGCCTGCAACCCGGCGTTCACGCGGCTGCTGCGGAGCGAGCCGGCCGCGGTGCTGGACCTGCCGCTGCAGCAGCACATCGACCCGCCGGGCCTGCCGGTGTTCGAGGCGCTGCTGCGCGACGGCCTGGCCGCGAGCGCCGAGAGCGAGGTCATGCTGCGCCGCGGCGACGGCGAGCGCATGCCGATCGTCCTCGGCGTGCGGGCGCTGCACGAGGGCGTCGCCGGCGTGTGCCTGCTGGTCGTCGACCTCAGCGAGCCGAAGCGACGCGAGCGGCTGATCGCCGACGAGGCGACCGCGCGGGCGATCCTCGAGCAGGTCGCCGACGCCGTGGTCGTGTGTGACAACGAGGGCACCGTCCTGCGCGCCAGCCGGGCCGCGCACGACCTGTGCGGCACCAACCCGCTGTTCCAGCGGTTCGACCGCGTGTTCTCGCTGACCCGCCACGACGAGCCCGGCGCGCTCGTCGACCTGACCGCCGCGTGGCGCGGCGAGCCGCTGCGCGGCCTCGAGGTCCGCTGGGACCGCCCCGGGGGCAAGCGCGCCGAGCTGATGCTGGGCGCCGGCCCGCTGGTCGTCGCCGGCGGCGAGCGGCTCGGCGTCGTCATCACCCTGACCGACATCACCTCGTTGCGCGAGGCCGAGGACGAGCTGCGCCGCCGCGCCAGCGAGCTCCAGGCCTCAGACCGCCGCAAGGACGAGTTCCTGGCGATGCTGGCCCACGAGCTGCGCAACCCGCTGTCGCCGATCCAGTCGTCGCTCGAGATCATGAGCCTGCAGGCGCTCGACGACCCGCTGACCAACCAGTGTCGCGAGGTCATCGAGCGCCAGGTCCAGCAGCTGACGCGGCTGGTCGACGACCTGCTCGAGGTGTCGCGCATCAACACCGGCAAGATCCAGCTGCAGATCGAGCGCATCGACCTCGGCGCGACGGTGCAGCGCGGCATCGAGACCAGCCGCCCGGCCGTCGACGCCAAGCAGCACCGGCTGCAGTTCGTCGGCCCGCCCGAGCCGGTGTGGGTCCGCGCCGACGCCACGCGGATCGCCCAGGTGATCGGCAACCTCGTCAACAACGCCGCCAAGTACACCGAGAACGGCGGCGAGATCGCCGTGCGCCTCGAGAGCGAGCGCGGCCACGCCGTCGTCCGCGTGCGCGACAGCGGGATCGGCATCCCGCAGGAGATGCTGGGCGAGGTGTTCGACCTCTTCACGCAGGTCCACCGCTCGCTCGACCGCTCGCAGGGCGGCCTCGGCATCGGCCTGGCGCTGGTCAAGCGGCTCGTCACCATCCACGGCGGGCAGGTCGAGGCCCACAGCGACGGCGCCGGGCTCGGCAGCGAGTTCGTGATCCGCCTGCCGCAGGGGGAGAGCGAGCGCGCCGCGCCCGAGCCGCCGCGCGCCGACAAGGCCGGCTCCTCCGGGCCGAGCCTGCGCGTGCTCGTCATCGACGACAACCGCGACGCCGCCGAGCTGCTGGCGGCCCTGCTCGGCATGCTCGGCCACAAGGTCGAGACCGCCGGCGACGGCCCGTCCGGCATCGCCGCGGCGCTGTCGTTCTTGCCGCAGCTGGTGCTGTGCGACATCGGCCTGCCGCTGCTCGACGGCTACGGCGTGGTCGCCGACCTGCGCCACCGCCCCGAGTTCGCCGCCACCCGCTTCATCGCCCTCACCGGCTACGGCCGCGCGGAGGACCGCCAGCGCTCGCAGGCCAGCGGCTTCCACGCCCACCTGATCAAGCCGGTCGGCCTCGCCAAGCTCAAGTCGCTGCTGCGCCCGCCGCAGGACGAGACCTGACCCGCCGGGCAGCCTCACGTCTTTCGTGAAGGGCTGTCCGTGAGGACATGGCCGGAGAGACACCCGAGGATGTCCTCTCGATCATGTCCTCAAAGCCATGCATGACCTTCCCGGCGCCGGTACTGCCCGTCCCGAGCGACACAATCTGGCCCTCCAAACATGTCCTCGAGGACAGATTAAAATCACGCCGGCTGTCGGGTTCGCCCGGCTGGCGGGTCCAGGCACGCCCTCGACCCGCCTCGTCACGCCGGCGCGGGCGCGAGCGGCAGGCCGATCGCCAGCGTCGTCCCGCCGCCGCTCGGCGATGGTTCGTGCCACAGCCGGCCTCCGTGGGCCTCGACGATGCTGCGGGCCACGAACAGCTCCGTCGTCGTCCGCCGGCGCGCCAGCGACGGGCGGCCGAGGTCCGCGATCACGTCGCTGACGCGGAGCACCACCTCCGCGCCCACCACCTCGCCGCGCAGCACCACCGCGCGCTCCGCCACCGCGGCCCGCAGCGCCGACTGCAGCGCGCTGGTCAGAGCCCGCACCAGGCGCTCGTGGTCGCCCAGCAGCCACGCCTCGCCCACCTGCAGCGTTTGCTCGATCCGGACCTTGCGCGCCGAACCCGAGGCCTCGCTGCGGGTGACCGCCTCTGCCACCAGCTCGCCCACCGGCAGCGGATAGCGCTCGAGCAGCTCCGGACTCCCGCGCAGGTCCGCCACCTCGTGCAGCCCGCGCGTCACGTCCTGCAGCCGCTGCGACGCGCTCTGCAGCATCTCCGTCACCATCTCCTGCTCCGGCGAACCGCCGCCGAGCCCCCCCAGGTAATCGCGGCACAGGCAGATGTTCATCAGCGGGTTGCTGATGTCGTGCGCCAGCATCTCCAGCAGCTGCGCCTCGCGCTCGCGCAGCAGCGCCGCCATGCTCGCCGCGTACTGGCGGTCCAGCACCTCGTGGAGCGCCTCGCCGACCTCGCCCTCGCGATCGGCCGGTTCGAGGTGGCCGGCGACGTCCCGGCGCAGCGCCGCGAACTCGCGCGCGAGCGCCTCGGGCCCGGCGTCCTCGCGCGCGCGGCTGGCCCCGTGCCCGGTCGCCGCGTCGGCGCTGGCCGTCGTGTCGGTCGTCTCCAGCAGCTCGGCCAGCTCCTCGACCAGCAGCTCGGCGCCCTCGAACAGCGTCACGAACGCGGGCAAGCGCTCGCGCAGGCGCTGGGCGGCGTGCGCTCGGGACGAGGGTGGAGACCGCCGGGCCGGCATCGTCGGCCGCGGAATATGGCACAGAGGCCCGCGGCGCGTGAAGCTCCGCCCCGCCGTCCGCGCCGCGCGACGCCTGGGAATTCCCCGACGAAAGCGGCGCTGTACGGGTGATTTTCGCCCCTGCGCAGCAGGTTCGTCGCCGACTCACGCCGCGCGCCGCGACGCCCTCCTGCGCGACCGCTCGCCCCCGTCTTCACCCGACGCCCGGGCCGCGCCCGCGCGGCCCGCGAGGCCTCGATCCTCGGGAGCGCCGCGCCTCTCCTGTCTTTGCAGACAGCCTCCTCCGAGGTCCCCGCGACCCTGACGCCCGCGGCCCGCCCCCCGGCGAACATGTCCGCGAGGACAGCCTCACCGGTCCCTGCGTGAATCCCCGTCCCGCATCCCACCTGTCCCCGAGGACATCCGCCTCCGTGACCTGTCCCCGAGGACATCCGGCGGCGCTCGACCTCGCTGGGCTCACTCCACGCCGCTGTCGTCCCGCAGCAAGTCGGCGTCCGGATCGGGTCGCAGCTCGAGCGGCACCCCGAGCAGCGCCGCCAGCTTCGCCGCCGCCGCCTGTGCCGCCGCCTCGCGGATCGGCTCGGCCAGAGGATCGAGGTCCAGCGACCCGACCCGCAGCGTGCGCGCGTGCGTACGCACCTTCAGCTCGAGCCAGCGCGGCGCGCCGCGCTTCATCTTCGCCCGCGCCGGGCGGGCCTCCAGCGCCTGCAGCCCGAACGCCGGCTCGCTGTGCCGACGCGCGGCGGCCTGGAACTCGAGCGTCACCTCGCCGCGCACTGCCACGATTCGCAGCGGAGCCTCGAGCAGGAAGCAGTAGAGCACCACCCGCAGGCAGATGTAGAGCGGCAGCAGGAACGACACGCCCTTCAGCGCGTTCGCCAGGGCCATCTCGCGGTACAGCAGCACCCCGAAGATGAGCACCTGGAGCGCGGCGATCGTCACCACCGCCAGCCACAGCCCGACGCGGCGCCGCCAGTCCGCCGCCGTCCGCCGCCGCGACAGCACCAGCCGCGTCCCGTCGTCGACCTCGACCGTGAAGGGCCGGAACGGGTCCTCGATCACCGCCTCGGGCACGATTTCCAACCATACCGCAGTCGAGCTCGCCGCCACCACCCGCCCGACTCGCGGGTTCGCGCGTGCGCTCGACGAAGCGTCGGGCGAGCCCGACCTGCGAGGGCGTGAGCTCGGCCTCACGCGCCGTCGCCGACGCCCGCACCGACGAGCTTGCGCGCCCGCCCGTGCGGCGGACGTGCCGTCACGCGCCGCCCTCGCCGCGCGCGTCCCGCTCGCGCCCGGCTCGGCCAGGCGCTGCGAGCCCGACCTCTGGCAGCGCCTCGACCGAGCTGGGGCCGGCCAGCTCGCTAGCCAGGCCGCAGGCTCGCCCGCGTCGGAGATCCCCCGCTCGAGCTCGCCTTGAGGTCGGCCCGCCGCGATTGTGCCAGTGCCCCCAGCGGCTGACCTTTCGGACATCTCGCGCTCCCTTCGCCGCTGCGCGTCATGACCGACCTCAGCCATGTACCTGCATGTGACCCGGCGAATACGAACTGTGGTTCGCCGGAGCCGCTGCGACAGCGGCACGCGTGTATGCCACACACGGTGCGGCAGGCGCTGATATTGCGGCGCGGCCCCGGAGCGAGGACACTGTCACTCGGCATGCACGATCCCGGAGGCATGGATCAGCTCGAGCAGTTGGAGGCATCGCGCGCCCGCCTGGCCGCGATCGTCGACAACTCGCACGACGCCATCTTCAGCAAGACGCTCGAGGGCACGATCACCTCGTGGAACGCGGCGGCCGAGCGGATCTTCGGTTACACGGCGGCCGAGGTGATCGGTCGGCCGATGGCCCTCATCATCCCCGAAGATCGCCTCGAGGAGGAGCGGAGCGTGTTGAGCCGGATCCGCACCGGCCAGCTCGTCGAGCCGTTCGAGACGGCGCGGCGGCGCAAGGACGGCCAGATCGTCGCCGTCTCCCTCACCGTCTCGCCGATCAAGGACCGCCACGGTCGCATCATCGGCGCCTCCGGCATCGCCCGCGACATCACCGAGAACACCCGCGCCGAGCGCGAGCGGGCCCAGCTCTTCCTCGACCTCCAGCGGGCCAACCAGGCCAAGGACGAGTTCCTGGCCATGCTCGGCCACGAGCTGCGCAACCCGCTGAACGTCATCACCGTCGCCGTCGACGTGCTCGCCCAGGACCCGTCCGAGGCGGCCCACGCCCACGACATCATCGCCGAGCAGGCCGCCCACCTGAAGCACCTCGTCGGCGACTTGCTCGAGGTCGGCCGCGTCGTCTCCGGCAAGATCCGCCTCGACCTCCAGACCTTCGACCTCGGCGAGCTGACCCGCGAGCACGTCGCCGCCTTGCGGACCAGCGGCACCTTCGACCGCCACACCGTCACCTGCGAGGTCCGCCCTGCGCTGGTCCAGGCCGACCCGCAGCGCCTGCGGCAGATCCTCGACAACCTGATCGGCAACGCCCTCAAGTTCACCCCGCCGGGCGGCACCATCGCCGTCCAGGTCGACGTCTCCGACGACGTCGTCGCGCTCGAGGTCCGCGACAGCGGCATCGGCATGACCGCCGAGCTGCTGCGCAGCGCCTTCGACCTGTTCGTCCAGGGCCACCGCGACGCTCACCGCGCCGAGGGCGGCCTCGGCCTCGGCCTCACGCTCGTGCGGCAGCTCGTCGAGCTCCACCACGGCTCGGTCGAGGCCTTCAGCCAGGGCGCGCAGCAGGGCACGCGCCTGCTGGTCCGCCTGCCGCGCCTCCGCGCCAGCCCGACCCTGCGCCCGGCGCCGAAGCTGTCGCGGCCCAAGATGCCGCCGCAGAGGATCGTCGTCGTCGAGGACAACAAGGACGGCCGCGAGATGCTGCGCAAGTTGCTGCAGCTGTCCGGCCACGAGGTCGAGGAGGCGGCTGACGGCCCCTCGGGGGTCGAGCGCATCCTGCAGTTCGCCCCGCGCATCGCCCTGATCGACATCGGCCTGCCGGGCTTCGACGGCCACGAGGTGGCGCGCCGGGTGCGAGCGCAGCAGTCGAGCGAGCAGCCGCCGATCCTTGTCGCCCTGACCGGCTACGGGCTCGAGGCCGACCGCGCCGCCACCCGCGCCGCCGGCTTCGATCACCACCTCACCAAGCCGGTCGGCCTCAAGGACCTGGCCAAGGTGTTCCACGCCCACGAGCTCGACCGCGAGTGAGCATGTCCCGAAGGACATGCTGCGCCGGGCCGCCTTGACGACATGTCCCTCGGGACATGTCTGCCGAATCTACGGCTCGAGCTCGCCCCAGCGGACGATCGTGCCGTCCTCCGAGGCGCTCCACAGCGCGCCGTCGGCCCACCGTAGATCCAGCACCTGATCGGTGTGTCGGTGGAGCACCGCGACCTGCTCGCCGCCGGGCACCCGGTGCTGCGTGATCTGGCCCCACTCGTGGCCGACGAACAGCCACTCGCGCGTGAGCAGCAGGCTGCACGCGTGGCTGGGCCCGCTCGGGAGCTCGGGCAGCGCCTCGACCACCGCCCCGGTCGCCACGCGGATCAGCCGGATCTCCGGGTACCCTGCCACCGCCACGAACGCCCCCTCGGGGCTGATGGCGATCGCGCCGCCTCGCTCGATCTGCAACGACAGCGTCGGCTTCGCCTTGGCCAGGCCGACCACCGCCAGCGCCTCGCCGATCAGCACCGCCGCCACCTCGTCGGCCAGCGCCAGCCGCGGCCAGTCACCCTTCGCCTTGAACGTCTTCCCCTTCGCAGCTCCGAACGCGCGCCACTGGGCGTGGCAGGTCGGATCGCTGCGCGGGTTGGACGGCCGCGTGTGCGACAGGACGCCCCACGTCGCGTCGTTCGGCGCCAGCGCCAGCCCGTCGGCGCAGCGCTGGACCTCGATCGTCTCGAGCTTCTCTCCCTCGGCGTCGAGCACCGCCACCGCCACCGCCGCCCCGTCGTGGAGCACCACCATCCGCTGGCGGTCGCGCGTGCGCACCACATCGTGGACCTGCACGTGCGTCAGCATCCGCGTCGCTCCGCTCGCTAGCTCGATCTCCACCACCGAATCGAGGTAGTTCAGCGACTGCGTCAGGTGGGCCGTGACCGCCCCCTCGTACACGATCACCCGCCGCAGGCCGCGGCTGAAGCCCGTCACTCTGGCGAGTGGTTGCTCCGGGCGATCGATCGCCCAGATCGCCACGCTCGCGTCGATGCAGTCGATCGCCGCCACGTGGCTCGCGCTGGCGGCCGCCCCCTGCCCGCGCCAGCCCGGCTGCTGCCCGATCGTGCCTGGTTGCCGGGCGGTGAAGATCGCCCGCTCCGCCGCCACCTCCCACACCACCACCTCGCCGAGGCTGTCATGGAAGGTCACGCGGCTGCGATCGTGCGCCACCGTCCCGGGGCCCGAGCCGATCGACAGATCGCGGAGGTGGACGAATTTGCCGTCGACGAGCCCGGCCCGCTCGCCGCGCGTCCCGATCATCCCGCCGTCGTCCGTCACCAGCAGCGGGTTCGGGCCGATGAAGAACGGGCTGTCCTCGCGCGGCTCGATACGCCCGTCGGCATGCACGATCAGCAGGTGATTGCTGCTCATATAGACCGCGCCGTCGCGGCGGACCGCCAGCGCCCCCCTCGCCTCCGGCGGCAGCTCGATCTCGCCGAGCACCGCCCCGGTGAGCGTATCGACGCGAAAGAGCGTCGCCGGCCGACCCGGTCGATAGCCGACGAGCTGCGCCCCGTCGGGCGTCAGCGCCCCGTTGAACTGAAACCCCGGAATCGGCGCCGGCACCAGCCCGACCACGCGGCCCGACGCCGGCCACACGCGCACCACGGCGCGGCCTCCCGGCTCGCGCACCGCCGCCACCACCGATTCCCCGTCGGGGTGGGCCACCATCCATTCGACCCCGCCGATGGCGGGGATGCTCGCGCGTGGCGGCATCGGCGACGCCGGATCGTGGAGCGTCAGCCCGTGGCTCGCGCCGACCACCAGCGACCCGTCGGCCAGGAACGCCAGCGCGTGCGGCTTGCCGGCGAAGATCCGCAGCGCCGGCCCGCGCGGGGCAGCAGCAAAATGCACGATGGGAGCGGCGAGACGGGGGGTCCAGGTCATGGGGAGGTGCCCGAGAATAACCGTGTGCGCCTTGTCGCGGTTCACGATCGTCCATCGCCGCGATCGATGGCGCCCCGGGTGGCACTCCTCCTGCGTGACCCCGACGCCGCGCGAACGCGTGCTTTGGCGCGTGACGGAGATCCACCGTCACGCGCCCGCGTACGGCGTCCGACCGTCGAGGGGCGACCGCGACGTGCGGATCGCTCCTGGGTTGCTACGCTGCGCCCCCATCCGATCGGTCGATATCACCGCCCCGGATGACTTGCCGATACCTCGGAGAAAATGATGCATAAGCCTGCTCGAATCCTCACCCTGTTGTGCGCCGCGCTGCTCGGCGGCTGCTCGGATCCCGGCGCCGGCGTCACTGCGGCCCCCAGCACCGACGATCCGTCGACCTCGACCGACTCCACCGGTTCGACCACCGTCGCGCCCACCACCGGCGAGCCCACCACCGGCACCACCACTGGCACCACCACCGGCACCAGCACCACCAGCGACGACGCCACGACCAGCGTGACCGACGGCGAGGAGGCGATGTGCGACGTGTGGCAGCAGGACTGCCCGGACGGCTACAAGTGCATGGCCTACGCGCCCGAGGGTGAGCCCGCGTTCGTCGGCAACAAGTGTACCCCCGTGATCCAGAACCCCGGCAAGGTCGGTGATCCCTGCATCGTCGAGGACGGCTGGTGGACCGGCGTCGACGACTGCGACTACGGCCTCGCCTGCTGGAACATCAACCACGACGACAACACCGGCCAGTGTGTCGCCCTGTGTTCCGGCACCGAGGACTCCTACGATTGCCCGGGCTCGGCCGACATCTGCGTGTTCTGGGTCCCCGGCATCGCCCACGTGTGCCTGCAGGGCTGCGACCCGCTGCTGCAGGACTGCCCGGACGCCCAGGGCTGCTTACCCGACTGGGCCAGCGGCGGCCAGCAATTCGTGTGCCTCGCCGAATACTCGTTCGAGGAGGGCCAGGAGTTCGACCCCTGCCAGTTCAGCAACGTGTGCGACCCGGGCCTCCTGTGCTGGGGCTCGGACTCGGCGCTCGAGTGCGACCAGGACATCGGCGGCTGCTGCCTCTCGTTCTGCGACATCACCGATCCGCAGTGCACCGGCGAGGGCGCCGAGTGCGTGTCCTTCTACGAGGGCCGCGAGGTGCCGCCGGCCTTCGCCGACGTCGGGATCTGCGTGCTCCCCGGCTGAACCAACGCGCCGGCTCTCGCTTGAGCCTCGGATGTCCCTTTCGCCATGTGCGAAGGGACATCCGAGACACGACCCGGATCCAATCCATCGAGATGCCCCCGAGGACAGGTCCACGCGGACGTTTCAATCAACGCCCGCGTCAGTGCTCATGATGAAGATACGCCGCCTGCCGCGGCAGCCGCAGGCTCACCAAGAACGCGAGCGCCGCCATCGCGCTCACGTACCAGAAGAACGCCGACTCGTGGCCCGCCGCCTTGAGCGCGAGCGCCACGTACTCGGCGGTCCCGCCGAAGATCGCGTTGGCCACCGCGTAGGCCAGCCCGACCCCGAGCGCCCGCACCTCGGCCGGGAACATCTCCGCCTTGACGATCCCGCTGATCGACGTGTACGCGCTGACGATCGCCAGCGCCGCCACCACCAGCACGAACGCCAGCGCCGGGCTGCTCACGTGCTGCAGCGCCGTCAAGATCGGCACCGTGAAGATCGCCCCCAGGCCGCCGAACAGCAGCATGTTGGTGCGTCGGCCGATCCGGTCCGACAGCGCCCCGAACAGCGGCTGCATACACATGCACAGGAACAGCGCCGCGGTCATCACGTAGCTCGCCGTCTTGATCGGCAGGTGCACCGTGTTGACCAGGTACTTCTGCATGTACGTGGTGAACGTGTAGAACATCAGCGAGCCGCCGGCGGTGTAGCCCAGCACCGTGAAGAACGCCGCCCCGTGGTGGCGCAGCAGCCCCGCCACGCTGCCGGCCTCGGCGTTCGTGCGGGCCTCCTCGCTCTGCGTCTCGTGCAGCCCGCGGCGCAGCAGCAGCGCGACCACGGCCGCCACCGCCCCGGCCGCGAACGGGATCCGCCAGCCCCACGCCTTGAGGTCGGCCTCGCTCAGCAGCAGCTCGAGCACCACGATCACCAGCACCGCCAGCAGCTGCCCGCCGATCAGCGTCACGTACTGGAACGACGAGAAGAACCCCCGCTGCCCGCGGAGCGCCACCTCGCTCATGTACGTCGCCGTGGTCCCGTACTCGCCGCCGACCGAGAGGCCCTGGAACAGCCGGCACGCCAGCAGCAGCAGCGGCGCCCAGCCGCCGATCTGCGCGTGCGTCGGCAGGCAGGCGATCACCAGCGAACCGGCGCACATCATCGTCACCGAGATCAGCATCGAGGTCTTGCGCCCGAGCCGATCGCCGATCCTTCCGAACAACCACCCGCCGAGCGGCCGCATCAAGAACCCGGCCGCGAACACCCCCGCGGTGTTCAGCAGCTGCGCCGTCGGGTCCGAATCGGGGAAGAACGCCGGCGCGAAGTACAGCGCCGAGAACGCGTACACGTAAAAATCGAACCACTCGACCAGGTTGCCCGACGACGCCGCCACGATCGCGAACACGCGGCGGCGCTTCTCCTCCGCGGTGTAGTGCGGGCTCGCGGCAGGGACCGTCGGGGTCGCGGGGGTCGTGGGATCGTCGCGCATGGTCCTCGCCCCGCAAGTGTTCGCCGAAAGCCCCCCACGCGCGCAACCTGCAATGCGCAGGTCGCTCGCCCGCCCTCGCCGCCGCCGTGGGGCCTCGTGCGGCCGCTGCAGCGCCGGCGCCGCTGGGGCAGCCCGAACCGCGGAGCCGCCCTGCGTCGTCGCCCGCCCGCTATCCCGCGAGCGCCGCACCGTGGGGCCCCTCCGCCGACGAGCCTCGCGCCTCCGTAGCACGCGACCGCCGACGATCGGCGAGGGCCACGCCGACCTCGCTGCGGTGTATCGCCGCAGCTCGCCGCGCCGAGTACCGCGAGCTCACCCGGCGCCGACGCGCTGATGAAACAGCTCCTCGAGGGCAGCCACCACCGCGCGGATCCGCGGCACCTGCCGCAGCTCGCGGTGATACACCAGCCACACCGTCACCGACGGCAGCGGTTCCTCGATCTCGATCCGCACCACATTGTCGAGCTCGCGACCGACCACCTCCGCCATCATGGCGATCCCCTGCCCGCGCTCGGTCGCCTCGTGGATCGCCTGCATCGAGTTGGAGCGGAACGGGAAGTGCTTCGCCCCGCGCGCCACCAGCCACTCCTCCAATTCGCGCTGGCGCGGCATCGCCTGGCTGTGGCCGATGAAATCGTGGCGCTCGTAGTCGCCGGGGCGCAGGCGGGCCCCACGGAGCCGGCGCTCCACATACGCCTGCGACGCGAACAGCCCGAGGTGCAGCACGCCCAGGCGGCGCTCGATCAGCACCTGCGACTCGGTGCGAGTGGTGCGGAGCCCGATGTCCGCCTCGCGGCGGGCGAGGTCGGCCAGGCGCGACTCGGCCATCAGCTCGATGCACGTCTCCGGGTGCTTGCGGCGGAACTCGCACAGCCCCTGCGTCACCGCGCGCACGAACCCGTCGCCGACCGACAGCCGGACCGTGCCCGCCAGCTTCGAGCTGCGCCCGCCCGCGTCGCGCCGCACCGCCTGCAGCCCGTGCTCGAGCTCCTCCGCCAGCGCCACCAGCTGCAGCGCGTCCGGCTCGATCGACGTGCCCGCGCTGCTGCGGTGCACCAGCGTCCCCCCGAGCGCGGCCTCGAGCGCCTCGATGCGGCGCGCCACCGTCGAAGTCGAGGTGCCCAGGGCCCGCCCGGCCGCCAGGAAGCTGCCGTGGCGATGCACCGCGAGCAACACGCGCAGGTCGTCCCAGGTCGTCGAGTCGATTTCCATATCCGGGAAACCGTTTAACAGAAATGTCCATCGCTGCGAAGCCGCAGCGCGCTCATCCTTCGCCGCGGGAGCCTCTCATGACTCTATTTGTGAACGGCCGGGGCGCCGCTGCCCCGTGGTGCATTCCTTTGTTCGCCTTGCTCGTCGCCTGCGGCGGCGACGACAGCGAGGCGTCCGCGACCGACGTCGGTGATTCCACGAGCGCGACCGCGGGCGAGGAGGCGCCCCTCACCTATTGGCAGGACGTCGCCCCCATCTACTACGCGCGCTGCGTCACCTGTCATCAGGCCGGCGGGATCGCCCCGTTCCGCCTCGACGATTACGCCGCGGCCGAGCCGTGGGCCGCGGCATCGGCGAGCGCCGTCGCGGCGCGCACGATGCCGCCGTGGCTGGTGACCGACGACGGCAGCTGCGGCAGCTTCGAGGGCTCGCGCGCGCTGTCGGCGGAAGAGATCGATGCGATCGAGGGCTGGGCCGCCGCGGGCGCGCCCGAGGGCGAGCCGCGCACCGACCTCGCGCTGCCGCAGATCGAGGTCCTCGCCGACGCGATCACCTACGAGACCCCGTCGTTCGTGCCCGAGGCCGAGGGCGGCGACCTGGCCGCGTTCGACGAGTACCGCTGCTTCCGCGTCGAAACCGGCCTCACCGCCGATCGCTTCCTCACCGGTTACAGCGTCGAGCCTGGCGTGGCGGCGATGATCCACCACGTGCTCGTCGTCATCGTCGACCCCGAAACCCCGGGCGCCGGCGGCGTCAAGAACAAGGACCTCATCACCGCGCTCGACGCTGAATCACCCGACCGCGACGGTTGGCCCTGCTTCGGCGCCGCCGGCGAAGGCGTCCAGCCGCGAGGGATCCCCGTGTCATGGGCCCCCGGTCAGGGCATCAGCGAGCTGCCCGCCGGCACCGGCTATCGCATGACGAAGGACGACTGGATGATCGTCCAGGTCCACTACAACCTCACCGACGACGCGCTCGCCGGCGTCGAGGACAAGACGGCCGTGCACGTCCGTTACGCCGACAGCGTCGAGCGCGAGGGCCACTTCTTCCTGCCCGACGACCTCCTCAACAGCCTCGCCACCGGCGATCCCGTGCAGCTCGCGCCCGGCGAGGCCTCGGTCGAGTACAGCTTCGACTTCAAGCTCGCCGACTTCCTGCCGCACCACGGCGCGCAGACCGGCGAGCTGCTCGGCATCTTCCCGCACATGCATCAATACGGGCGCAAGCTCAAGGTCGAGCTGGTCGAGGGCGCCGCCGCCCCCCGCTGCGCCGCCGATGTCCAGCGCTGGGACTTCGACTGGCAGCTCTACTACTTTTATCAGCAGCCGCTGCCGCTGACCATCGATTCGAAGCTGCGGATCACCTGTAATTACGACACCCGCAGCGCGGTCGACCCGGTCCTCCCGGGCTGGGGCACCAACAACGAGATGTGCCTCGCCGGCGTGTTCATCGTCCCCGACCCGTGAGCCCCGCCGGGGCCGGCGCGCCGCTCGAGGGAATGGTCGTGTTCATCGTCCCGGGCCCGTGAGCCCCGCCGGGGGTCGGCGGGCCGCTCGAGGAATGACGAGAGCGCAGTCGTGCTCGCGGCGGCGGCCCCTCGCTGCACGCGCGCACGAGCCAGGGGTGCCGCGTGATACGCTCGGTCTCTCCATGAGCGACGCCACCCCGCCGACGATCATCGACGCCTGGATGCAGCACCCGACCCCGCGGTTCATGGCGCAGCCGTGGCTCGACTCGCTCAAGCGCTGGACCGGCGACGATTTCGCCGGCCCGTGGCCGCTCGAGGCGACGCTGACGAGCATGGACCAGGGGGGCGTCGGCTTCGGCCTCATCAGCGCGTGGGTCGGGCCCATGGGCCCGCTCGTCAGCAACGACGAGGTCGCCGCATGGGTCGCGCAGGCGCCCTCGCGGCTGGCGGGCATCGGCTCCGTCGACATCACCCGGCCGATGGACGCCGTGCGCGAGCTGCGTCGCTGCGTCAAGCAGCTCGGGTTCCGCGGCGTGCGCGTGCTGCCGTGGCTGTGGGAGCTGCCGCCGACGCACCCGCGGTTCTATCCGCTGTACGCCGAGTGCTGCGAGCTCGGCGTCCCGTTCTGCACCCAGGTCGGCCACACCGGCCCGCTGAAGCCGTCCGAGGTCGGCAGACCGATCCCCTACATCGACCAGATCGCCCTCGATTTCCCCGAGCTCGTGATCGTCGGCGGCCACATCGGCTACCCGTGGACCGAGGAGATGGTGGCCGTCTGCACCAAGCACCGGAATGTCTATATCGACACCTCCGCCTATACCATCAAGCGCTACCCGCCGACGCTCGTGCAGTACCTCGCCGCGCACGGCCGCAAGAAGGTGCTGTTCGGCACCAACTGGCCGATGATCGCCCCGGCCCACGCGCTCGCGGGCGTCGATGCGCTCGGCCTCGACGCCGAGGCGCGCGCGCTGTTCCTCGCCGGCAACGCCCGGCGTGTGTTCAAGCTGGCCTGACAGCGGCGGCTCTTCGCGTTTTCCCGCGGCCGTCGAGCCGCGTCGATGGCCACGAGCATGCTCCGAGACGCACAGGCACGGTTACGACGAATCTCCCGGCGAGCTCGCAAGCGAGGAGCGCCGCATCACTCGCGCGCGACCTCGGGAGCCGCTCGCCCGCGGCTCTCCGCCTGCCGCAGCTCGCGCTCGAGGAAATAATTCAGCAGCGTCCGCAGCACCACGATCGCCGCCAGCTGACCGATCACCGCCAGCGACGGCGCCACGGCCGTCTTGAGGATGTCGGCCGCCAGCTCGAACTCCAGCGCCAGCGCCAGCGATTTGCCGAGCTGCAGCCGGATCTCGTCCTGATACGTGTCCCGCGGCGAGGCGCGGCGCGGCAGGTGCGGCACGAAGCGAGCGAGGGCCCGCAGCACCGCCACGGCGATCACCAGCGCCCCGCACAGCTCGGCGAAGAACGTCATGTACTGGACGACGGTCGCCAGCACCATCTCGGTGGCACAGGCCCCGGGGATCGCGTTCTCGCATATCTCGCGAGCAGGCTCGACCGCGGCCGCCGGGGCCACCGCGCCGTCCTCGATGCGCACGGTGAGAGGGCAGGCGCACAGCACGAGCAGCGGGGCGAGACGAAGGAGACGCATCACGCGAAATCTTGGTCGACGTCGCCGACCCGGGCCGCACCCCCGGCGTCGCCCGCCCACGCGCTCGCCCGTCGCGCGACGGACAGGCCCGCCGGGCCCATCGGCGCAGCATGCGAGCCGCGCAATCACGAGCGGGCTCGGCCGCAACACTCGACCGGAGCGCCTTCGCTTTGTCCTCACGCATCACGGCGCGTATCGACATTGTGCGCTAATGTCGGGAGCAACCGACACGCGCACGCTCGTGCCCACGCCTGCGGTGATCGACGGCTCGCATCATTCGTCGCACGCGCAAGCCGGCCATATGCGGCACACCTTGTCGCGGGCGATGCACATCTTTGCCGCAGAGGGCAGCTCACATCATTCGTCGCACGCGCAGCCGGGCGGCGTGCGGCATGTCTTGTCGCGAGCGATGCACGTATTGCCGCAGGCCTTGCCCTTGTGACACATCCGGCAGCACGCCCCTGCCGGCGACGCCTCGGGCTCCGGCTCCGGCTCCGGCTCCGGCGCCTCGACGCGCATGTGCGTCTCCGTGGTGGTGGACCGCTCCTCGACCGTCCACGACGACTCGCGGTGCTCGACCCTCGGCCCCGGCGCCGCGCGGGGCGGCGGCGGCGGCGGAGGCGGTCCCCAGGGTGGGTCGGGCTCCGGCTCGACCACCGGCGGCGGGGCCGGAGCCGGGGTCCCCCGCGCGTGTCCGCAGGCCAGCATTCCGGTCACCCCGATTGCAGTGAGGACGCGCAACGGCAGGCCGAGCCGCCGGCGCGCTGCAGCGAGCGCGGGATCGATACATTGCTGGGCCATGCGGATCCTATGCATCGCCGCCTTATCCCTCGCCGCCTGCGCCGGCGTCAACACCGGTCAATCGACCCGGGTCCTCGCCCCGCCCGAGGCCCAGCTCGGCCACGGCTATGATTCGCTGTCCGGCGATATGCGCGGCGCCTGCGTGGCCCCGCGGCCGGTGAACCGCACGCGCAGCGGCGGCATGTGGCGCCGCCACGTCTTCTTCGCTCGCAGCCGCGAGGAGGTCGCGCGCCAGGTCGGCTTCTCCGGCGGCGTGAGCCTCGGCCTGTCCGACTTCGGCCTCGACCTCGGGCTCGAGAACCTCGATCGCCGGACCCACCGTCGGGCCACCACCTTCACGGTCATCCAGATCTCCTTCGACTCCCCGGGCCATTCGCTGGTCGATTATCGCCTGCAAGACGGGGCCGCCGCGACCCTCCGCCGCGAAGGGGCGCACAAGTTCTACGAGGGCTGCGGCGACGGCTTCGTCGCCGCGGTCCGCAGCGGCGGGCTGTTCCTCGGCATCGTCGCGCTCGAGGAGGTCGCCGACGCCGAACTGCAGCGGGTCTCCGGCGGCGCCGGGGTGTCGTTCTTCGGCTTCGGCGTCAGGGCCGGGGCCGGCAGCGAAACCCGGCAATTCTTCGCGCGGCACCGCGCCCGCTATTACGTGCTGCAGAACGGCGGCGGCCCGGGCGGCTGGAACTCGGTGAGCGAGCTGCAGGACATCGACGTCCTGGTCCAGCGCGCCCAGGCGTTCGAGCGCGAGGTCCAGGCCGGCGCGACCGTGCCGACGCAGCTCATCGTCAAGCCGTACCAGGTGATCTCCAACCTGCCGCGCGGCGCCACCCTGTGGAACCTGCTCCCGCAGCAGCGCTTCCTCGACGCGCTGGCCCTGCGCCACGGCGAGCTCAAGCGGGCCGACGACGAGGTCCAGTCGCGCATCGCCGCTGGCTATTGCAAGCGCCGCGGCGACGCCAGGGAGCTCGAGCGGCTCCACGCGCGCTATGCCCCCGCGATCGAGGCCAGCCGCAAGCGCGCGCAGGACTGCCAGATCGATCCGCGGCGGAGCTGCAGCGATCGCGGGCTGACCTTCGTCGACCCGCCGGCTCACGCCAGGGCGCTCGCGCGCTGCGAGCCGCCGCCCCCGCCTGTCGATCTCACCCCGCCTCCGCCGCCCCCGCAGCCCGGCGTCGACGCCCCGTGCCACCTGTGGCAGTTCTCGTCGCTCTCCGTGCGCGTCGCCTCGCGCGAGTACGACGCCGATGGTTCGGCCCCCGAGCTCATCGTCTCGCTGCACAGCGACGGGCGCCAGATCGGCCTGCCGACCGTCAGCAGCTATTCGCATCAGGGCGAGCTGACCGACCTGTATTTAAAGCCAGGTGCGGCGGTGACCGTCTCGATCTGGGACCGCGACCTCATGGTCGACGATCACCTCGCCTCGCTCGCCGGCAACGTCCCGCCGATGCTCCCGTCCGGGCAGTGGACGCTCGGAAAGGGCGAGACGCGGGCCGTGCTGGCCGCCCAGTGCCGGGATTGAGCCGCCGAGCGATCGCTGCCCGATTCGCGGATCGCTGACCTGCAGCGCGAATCCGCGAACGCCACCGCATGGCGAGAATCCGACGACATGTCCCGTAGGACATGTTTTTTTTAAAAAAATAAGAATGCCATCGTTGACGAAGCACGCGGGCGTCCCTCGCATGCGCGGGCCCGGGGCCCCATCACCGCCTTCTGCGCGGCGTTCTCATACGTGCGAACCTCACCCGCACGTTTGCGACGGCGGCCTCGCGGGTGCGCGCGCGCGTCGAGGTAAAACGGAGCCCGACAGGTGGGTTCATGAACACGCGCATTCGCTCTGCTTCGCTCCCCTCCCGCTCTTCCGTCCTCACGCTCTCATGGGCCCTGACGATCGGCCTGCCGCTCGCGGGGGCGAGCTGCGGTGGCGGCGGCGGCCCTGCTGCGAGCAGCGACACTGACGGCGTCGGAACCGAGACCACCGCTGCGAGCGACGTCACCGCCAGCGAGCCGACGACATCCCCTTCGAGCGCCGGCCCCACGACCTCCTCCACCACCGGCGACAGTGGCGGTCCCACGACCTCCTCCTCGACCCGCGGAGACGCCCCGGACCTCACGACCTCCTCCTCGACCGGCGATGACCTGCCCGCGAGCTACCGCCACGGCGACCTCGTGACCATCGAGGGCGATTTCGGCAGCAACGACGTCACCCGGACCTTCCTCGGCGGCGCTGACGGCAAGATCGAGTCGCTCTCGCCCGGGCAGACCATGGAGAGCGGCGACGGTTGGTCGTTCAACGATCTCGGCGGCCCCACCAGCGTCGAGATCGACCCCGAGCGCGGCAGGGTCCTTTTTACGCCCGAGGACAGCGATCACTACAACGCCACCCGGCGCTTCGATCCGGGCTTCCCCATCGCCGAGCAGCGGCACTTTTATAAGGCCCACTACGTGCGCAACGTGATGCTCCTGGACGGCGCCCCGTACGTCAAGACCTACCAGTGGAAGCACGAGCGCGTGAACTGGGAGAACACCGTCGTCGACGGCGACTGCGAGATCAAGATCCACAACCAGATCGGCGGCGCCGGCGTGCTCACCTTCGTCAACCGCTCGGCCAGCGACAAGTCCACCTATTACGGCGGACAGGCCGGCGACAGCAACGGCGGCTGGGCGCTGCTGGAGATCCTCGTCTTCACCGGCACCGAGGGGCAGGAGGACGGCAAGCTGATCACCCGCGTGCACAAGGACGGCAAGACGATCATCAGCGAGAACATGCAGACCGAGCGGATCTACGCTGACCCGTCCATGCGCCTGCGTCACTTCATCGAGCAGAACTACTTCGGCAATTTCGGCCAGGCCGAGGACGGTGTCGACAATCCGCTGCCCAAGCCGGACGTGCGCGAGCTGTGGTCGGACGACAGCCGCGTCCTCGTCGGCAACACCGCCGAGACTGGCTGGAGGCGCGTCGAGCTGCGCGACAGCGTCGACCTCCAGAGCGCCACGCTGCGCGAGGTCCAGGAGTGGATCGGCTGGGACGGCGCCATCGACCTGCGCCTCAACGCCGACGGCCTCCCCCCGGGCGAGCACGACCTGTTCCTGGTCGTCATCGACGGCGTCGACCCCGAGGGCTGGGACATCGTGACTCACGCCATGCCCATCCGCGTCGGCGTCGATTGAGGCGCGGCGAAAACCGGGCACGCGCCGAAGCGCCGGCACGTGGTCCCCTTTCGTTTGTCGCGGAGGCGACGCGTATCAATCGACGCGTGCAGCGGCCACCGCGACGAGGGCCGAATACGGGGCGAGCGCCGACCCCAGGGCGGCGTCGAGGGCGTCGTTGCGAAACTCCGCGTCGGCGGCGGACCGGATGTCCGTCGTGAAGAAGGCTTGCCCCGTGCGCAAGCCCGTGTGACTCGCGGCGACGAAGGCATCGCCGGGCCGCGCGTCGTGGGCCCCTGCGGCGAGCTCCTCGAGCACCCCGCCGCGCTCGCGGTAGCAACGCGCGCCGCCGGTGCTTGCAACGTGGGCCACGTCGCCGAGCAGGAGCACGACGCTCGCGCCCGAACAATAGGGCGGCGGTGGGGTCGCGGCTGCGAGCGTCGCGGCTGCGCCGTCGCTCACGCGAGCCAGGCGTGCAAGGGCGCCCTTGATGCCCTCGAGCGACGGGGTGGCGAGATTGCCCTGCACCGCGACCAACGCGACCACGCGCCCCTCCTCGACCGACCGCGCCTCCACGCTGGACGCCGCGTCGGTGTCTGCGCGCCGTCCGTGAACGAGGGCCCCGAACTGTGTTGCCATGGGTGCCAGGGTAGCGGATCGCCGCTGAGAGGAAAGCGAAACGAGTGGGCCGCGCGCGATGAAGTTCGCAAGCGCGCCCGCGGGGTCTCGCCCGCCGTGTCGGCCGCGAGCTCGCGGCCTCGCGCAGGACCAGAAGGGGCGTCGCCTCGAGCCGCCGTGGCCGATCGACATGAACCAAAGGACAGACGCCCGCCGGGGTCGCTCGCGAGCTCCGCCTCGCGCAGGGCGAGCACGAGCAGCGCCGCGGGCGGCGATGCTGACCCGAAGGACCGGAGCCGCATCTCCTGCCGCGAGCTGCAGCGAAATGGCGCCACATGTCCCTTCAGACAGCTCTCAAGCATGCCCCGAGCGTCGCGCCGCTCCCCTGCGCACCGGCCTCGCCGGTCCCGCTCAGGGGATGTCCGCCACGGTCACGCCGAGCCGCTCGGCGTAGCGCTCGAGCGTGCGCTGCCACGCCGGGCGCGCCAGGGCTCGCACGTAGAACGCCCGCAGCCGCGGGTAGTCGCCGAGCAGGGCCGTTTGACGGATCTCCCGCAGGACGGTGGCGAGCAGGATGTCGGCCACCGAGAACTCGTCCGCGGCGATCCACGTGCGCCCCTCGAGTCGGCGCTCGAGCCCGGCGAACAGCCGGCGGGTCCAGGCCACCAGCGCGGCTTGCTGCTCGTCGCTGCCCGCCGGCAGGCCGCCGCCGCCGATCAGCTGGATCGTCGCCACCGGCGGCTCGACCGAGGTGAGCGCCGCGAAGCACCACTGGACGATCGCCGCCCGGCCCGCGGCGTCGGCCGGCAGCGCCCCGGCCTTCTCCGCCAGGTACAGCAGGATGGCGCCCGTCTCGGCGATGATGACGCCATCGTCGTCGATCACCGGCGCCTGGTTGAACGGGCTGATCGCCGCGAACGCCGGGCTGTCGAACTCGCCGCCGGTGTGGTCGAGCGGGTGGACGCGATAGCGCAGCCCGAGCTCCTCGAGCGCCCACAGCACGCGCAGGTCGCGTGTCTCGCCGATGACCTTGGGATGGACCCGGCCGAAGCCGTAGAGCGTGATCATCCGAACCTCCTCACCCGGGCCGTCGTGGCCGTGGGCATGCCAAGGAAGAGCACGTCAGCGATTTGCGCGCAAGCTGACTCGGCCATACGCAGAGCGCCATGAACCAAGCTCCGCGGCCAGGGCCCATGACGCGCGATGGCCGTTCTCACGGGCTAGCCGGGCACCTCCGTCAGCGAATCCGCCAAACGACGCAGCGCGCGGACCCGGCGAGGATCTCCCCGCGTTTGTTCGAGCGCCTCCGCCAGACGTCCCGCCGCCAGGGCGTACGCCGCGTCCATGCCCTGCCGCGCGCGCGGGTTCGCGTCGAAGATGGCGAGCGCCTCCTCGAGGAACGGAATGGCCAGAGCGGGAGATCCGCTCGCCAGGTGCACGCGCCCGATCCCCAGCGCCGGGAAGGCCCGCAAGACCTTCTCCTCGTCCGGCACCTCCGAATAGAGCACCGTCAACCGCGCGAAGTACGGCAGCGCTTCGTGGCAGCGGTTCAGATCGCACAGGCACTCGCCGATGTTTGTCAGCACCCCCGGGACATCGAATTCCACCGTCGTCTGCTCCTCGTCGTGGATCCGCAGCAGTTCGCGGCTCGTCTCGAGCAAACGCGCGACGTCGCCACTCGCGAGGTAGATGTCCGAGAGCACCAGCAGCGCCGCCACGCGATCGGGATGGCCGCGCGGCAGCTCCCTCGTGTACACCGCGAACGCCCAGCGGGCCCGCCGTTCCGCCCGCTCCAGTGATTCGGACGCCCGGTCGGTCTCGGCCAGCATGAGCTCCGCGGTCGCGACCCGCACGCTGTCGCGCCCGTACGTGGCGGAGAGGACCGCGCGGGCGTGCTCGAGCGGCGCTACCGCCTCCGAATAGCGCTGATCTTCGACAGCATCGATCCCGAGGTCGAGCTCGCAACGCGCGACCCACGGGTGCTCGGCGCCGTAGCGGGACCGGAGCTCCTCGCACAGCGCCTGGCGCAGGGCGAGACGCTCCTTCGGCGAATCTGCGCGGCCGAGGCTGCTGGCGAGCCCCTCGCGGGCGACGACGAGGTGCGGATGGTCGGCCGGGTGCAGGGCCTCCAGCGCGCGAATCACCATTCTGCGGAGTACCACGGCTTCGTGCGCGCGCCCCGGCTGCAGGTCCAGCAATTGCGCCTGCACGGCCTGCAACGTCGCGCCCACGGCCGGATCTGCCGCATCCACCACGGTGCTGTATGCGTGCTCCAGCCACATCTCGCCGCCGCTCGAGTCCCCCAGCTCGAAGCCATCCACCAGCGCGAGCTCGCTCCAGATCTGCCACAGAAGATCCGAACGACCGGCCCTTGCGGCGCGATCATAGGCGGTATGCAATGCCCGCCGGGCCAGATACGGCTCGCGCAACACGCGGTTCCGTAGCCGCCCCATCGCCAGCCACGATTCGGCCTCTGCCCCCGGATCGCCGATGCGCCTGCTCGCCTGTAACGCGAGCTCGCTCACCGCCACCGCGTCCCGGCCTTGTTTCGTCGCCTCGAGCACGCTCGCACGCGAGGCGAGCGCAGCCACCTCCGCGGCTCGCGGCGCAGGGGCGGTCGCCAGGGACAGGCGACAACGTTGCGGATCTGGCAAACCGGCGACCAGCCCCTCGGCCTCCGCTGCGATCCCGGCATCGGGCGCTGACAGCTGCTCGACGAGGTTCCCCAGAGCGTCTCGCGCTCGCTCGAGGCACTGGACCCTCCGCTCGAGCCGTGGTCGCGCCTGCTCGCTCGGTGTCACCGACGATTCACAGGCGTCTGCACGCGCTCGCGTCCACGCGCCCGCGTAGTCGTCCAGGGCCTTGACGACCCGCTCGCGGGCCATCGCTGCGAACGGAGCGTCGAGTGCGATGAACGCCGCCTCGAGCGCATCCCGGCGTGCTGGATCCCAGACCCCCACGAGCGCCGTCTCCGGCGCCGGGCAGCCGACGACCTCGGGCGGGCCCAGCCTGAGTTGATTGCCGGCGACGGCCGCCGCGATCATCGCCGGCCCCGCGACCGCGAACATCCGCGTCCGCTTGCGCCGGCCGAGCGCGGCCTCGATCTCGGCGATCAGCCGCGCCATCGCCGGATAACGATCGGCAGGGCTGTACGCGAGCCCTGTTGTCAATAGTCGCCGCAACCAGCGCGGCATCTTCGCCGCATGCGGCAGCGCCCGCGCGCCGCCCCCCGCGCGCCCACGCTCGAGCATCTCCTCCACCGTGAATGGACGCTCGCCGTGGACCGCCTCGTACAGGGCGACGCAAAACGAGAATTGATCGCTGCGAGCGTCGCACGCCGCACCGCTCAATTGCTCCGGAGACATGTACGCGGGCGTCCCGGCCAGCGAGCCCGTGGTCACCGCGGCGGGTGCGGCCCAGTCGACGCTTCCGCTGGCCGGCGCGCTCGCGGGCGCTTGCAGCCGTTCGCCGCGCGCGAGGCCGAAATCGACGATTCGGACCCGGCCGTCCTCGCCCACCAGGGCGTTCGCCGGCTTGAAGTCGCGGTGCACGATCCCGGCGCGATGCGCCGCCTCGAGCCCGTGCGCGGCCTCGACGAAGCGCCGGAGGATGTCCTCAAGCGACCTGGATCCGCCGACGAGCCAGTGAGCCAGCGTCGTGCCAGGCACCAGCTCCATGACGATGAAGACGCCCTCCTCGTGTTCTCCGACCTCGTAGACCTGGACTACGTTCGGATGCGACAGCCTCGCCAGCGCTCGCGCCTCGCGGAGCAGCCGGCCCCGCTCGCCGGGTGCATGGGCGACCACCTCCGGGCGGATCACCTTCAATGCGACCCTGCGATCCAACTGCTCGTCTTCCGCCGCGTACACCACCCCCATCCCGCCCTGCCCGAGCGTCTCGCAGACGCGAAAGCGGCCGATCGTGACGGTCTCCGAGGTCTCGCCGAACAGGCGCCACGCGATCCTGCGGCTCATCGCCTCGCCCTCGAGGTCCCGCGTCGGCGGACTGAATCCCCGCGAGCTGGTCGGCTCACTGTCCATCACAGGTCCATCGCCAGTATACGCCGTCTCGCGGCGCGTCCGCCTGTGATAAAGTGAGGTCATGACGAGCGACGTCGAGCTACTCCAGGCGTGGCGTTCGGGGGACCGTCGCGCGGGCAATGACCTCTTCAAGCGCCATTTCGACAGCATCCGCCGCTTCTTCCGCAATAAGGTCGACTTCGGGGTCGAAGACCTGGTTCAGCGGACCTTCGTCGCTTGCGTCGAGGGCCAGGAACGGTTCCGCGAGGACTCTTCATTTCGCACCTATCTGTTCGGGATCGCCCATAACATCCTGCGGGAGTTCTTTCGGGCCAAGCTGCGGGCCCCGGCTCCCCTCGACCTCGAGCAAGCGTCTGCCATCGACCTCGGCGCCGGCCCGTTCTCCCTGCTGGCGCGGCGCGCCGAAGAAAAGCTGCTGCTCCACGCCCTGCGTCGCCTCCCGCTGGCGTCCCAGATGATCCTCGAATTGTATTATTGGGAGCAGATCACCGGCGGGGAGCTGGGGGTGCTGTTGAACGTCCCTGAAGACACCGCGCGCAGCCGCCTGCGCAAGGCCAAGCGGCAGCTCGAGTTGCTCCTCCACCAGCTCGAGACCGACCGCGAGAGCCTGCATAGCACGATCTCGGACCTGGAGCGGTGGGCAGCCGGTCTGCGTGACCAGCTGGCGCTCGCGCGCTGAAGCATCAAATGTTCCGACTTTTCATGAACGCACGGATCGCCGGAGCCGGAGCCGCCAGGTTGTACTGACAGCGCGGGCCGTCCCCGCTGCATATCCCCCCATAATGGAGACCGACGACCTCGCCGGTGCCGGCATCGACCATCAGCGAGCCCGAGCTCCCGCCCAGCGTCGAGCAGTCGTGCCACAGCTCGTTGTCCGCGACCTTGAGCAGCCTGCCCGGCGCGACCCGCTTGATGTCGAAGGTCTCGCCGAAGATCCTGGTGATGAGGTCCTTCGGGTAGAACGCCGTCTTCTCGGCGGGATAGCCGATGAGGCACACCGTCTGGTCCTCCCGCACCGCGCTGGCGAACCTCACCAGCCCCGTGGGCGGCACCGCGGGGCCCTGCGCCACGTCGATCTTCAGGAACGCGACGTGAAGCGCGTCGGAGATGTCGAGGAGCTGCGTCACCTTGAACTCGCGCGACTGCGTCGAACCCTTCTCGGCCAAGAAATCGACGTATAGCTCGGTCCTGCCCCGCGCCTGCAGCTCGCCGAAATAGTGCCCCATGTGGCCCGCCGTGGCGATCACGTCAGGACGTACCAGCCACGCCGTCCCCAGGTTCTCGTAGGCCGGGTTGCCGGCGAGCTCGAACCGCCCGACGCAGGCGATCGCCGGCCCGATGCACGATCGCGCGGTCGTCAGCACGGGCGGCCACTTGCCGGACAGCGGCAGGGCGAACGAACCGCCGACGATCGGGATGCTCGGGTTGTCCCCGTCGATGGGATGGATGTTGCGATAAATCAAATGCTTCAGCAGCGCGGGGCCGAGCACGTCCCCGAAATTCTCGGGCGCGAGTTCGGGCAGCAAACCGCCCCGATAATCCTGCATCAGCTTCTCCAGCGAGAACCTCGCCCCCGTGAATCGCTCCTCCGCCATGTTTCACCTCCGGCCGGATAGTGACGGCCGTTCGCCGAACCGTCACGCGCCCTCGGCGACAAATTTCGCGCGCGCCGGGTCGCTTCCGCCGGCGTGACGGTTCGGTGTTCCGGCGTCACTATCCGGCGGTCCCGTGGCGCGCTGCCTGCGGGGCGATTTTTGAACGCTGCGAATCGTGAACGAAAGGACGGCATCATGGCGACGACTTGGTTATTGAAGGATGCGACCGGAGCCAACCTCACCCATCAGCCCCCGAGCGGCTCTCCGCTCGAGCTCAATTTCACCCCGAGGGGTGAAGCCCATCTCGCGGGCTGGCCCGCCGAGTTGATCTACCTCTGCGAGGCCACCGAGCCCACCGGGGCGACGGTCGTCATCCATCTCAGCCCCGACGAGTCCGGCTACTGGCTCTCGCAGGTGATGACGCGCCCCCGGGAAGACCCGTCGCACCCCGGCGACTACACCTGGACGACTGAAGGCGACGGGACGACGACGATCACGTTCGATGTCCCGGCCCTCACCAGCACGGAGATCTACCGCTGGACGCTCGGCGAGGACGAACCACCGATCGCGCTCAAGATGAAGGTCCGCGTGCATCGGTAGCGCCCGGCGAAAGAATCGACGCCCCGGCGTGACGGTCTTCGACCCGCCTGTCACTCATGCATCGAAGCGGCCGACCGGCTCCGTCCTTTCGACGGAGCGGTCGGCCCGCCCCCAGGATTGTCATGGCCCACAACACGCTCCAGATCTATCTCAACGAGATCATGTTCGACCGCGCCACCCTCGAGGTGATGCACGGATACGTCGCCACCTTCGCCAGCGCGAGCGTCGATTCGCGCGACGGCAGGGCCGGCGACGACGACGAGTGCAGCTGCCAGATGTACATCAGCCCGATGGCCTTCCGCGTCCAGCGCGAGAACGTCGCCGGCCGCGCCGACCGGATCCACCAATACGACGGCGACGGCCTGCTGCTGGCCTCTTTCCCCAGCAAGGACCTCGACTCCATCTCGCTCACTTCTTTCTTCATCCGCGACCACAGCCGGTCCCGTGACACCGCGACGATGCTGGAGAACCTCTTCGAGGGCGAGGGGCAGGGTCAGGCGCTCGTCGACGCGCTGCTCCCGCTCGTGAAGATGCTGCCCAGCGGAGGCCTCGCCGCGTCCGCCGTGATCGGCCTGCTGCCCGACGTCGCCCGGCTCATCGCCCGCGTGCTCAAGAATCGCAGGGACGCGATCAAGATCTACGCCGACGGCTCGCTCAACTTCCGCGACCCCGCCAGGCAGGTCGACAGCGACCAGGCGTGGGGCAAGAGCAGGGGCGACAAGGGCTACTTCAACACCACGTGGGACTTCTGCACCACGCGCGACCCATACGCGCCGGTGCACCGCCTCACCCTCCCGAAATCGTTGAAGGAGCGGCTCGGGCTCAGCTGACCTCCCCTCGGACCCCCGGCACGTCATGAAGATTCCTCCTCGCGTCATCGAACTGCTCCGGGCCGGCACGCCGCCCGTCTTCATCCTCGTGCTCGTGCTGGGGGCACTATGGTTCGTCAACAGTCGCTTCTCGGACTGCCAGGCGTTCGAGTGCATCATCCCTGTCCAGCGGGCCGAGCCGGAGGTGGAGCTCTACGCCACGCACACCGTCTTCGATCGCCATGGCATCCACGAGTACCAGGTCTCGGGGACGTTCCTCCAGGCTTCGTCGCAAGTGCTGTCCGGGCTCGAAGAGGAGTTCGTGGTGGTCTTGCTGGTCTACGACCGCAGCGGCGCCATGCTGCACATCGACCACGAGACGCTCGTCAGCGGTCGCTTCACGTTCCACTTCCCGCTGCGGACCACCGTGGCGCCCGAGGTCATCAACGTCAGCGTGCGGCGACGAACGCTCTGCCGTCCCGCGCCCGCCACACACGAGGTCGAGGGCCGCGCCGAGAAGCCGACATCCGCCGCGGCCGTGAACGACGGGCCCACCCGGCCACCCGACGAGAAATGCAAAGAGAAGTCCCAGCATCTCGCCAGCGCCACCATCGAGCTGCCCGCCGATACCTCCAAGAAGCCCACCTCGCGGCTCAGCCTCGAGAAGGACGGCAACTCGCTCCGCCTGCTGTTCGCCATCTTCGCCGCCGGGCTGATGAGCATCGGCACCGTCCGTCTGCTCGACAGCCGTCTCCCCTGGCAACAGACCGTGCTGACGATGGTGATCTTCGGCCGCATCACCCTCGCCTGCTTCGCCGCGACGATGGCGGTCGTGATCCTCCGCGGCTACCACACCCTCACCTCCGGCGATCTCAAGTCCGAGCTGGTGTCGATCGGGCTCGGGTACATCCAGAAGGGTCGCTTCAGCGAGCTCGCCAGCGAGGACTGGCTGTTCATGTTCGACATCCCGGCTCCCGCCAAGGACGGCACGATCGCGGCGCTCGGTGCTCCCGTATGGGTCATCATGTTCGCCACGCTCGGCGCCGGCATCATGGTCACCCGGTTCCTCCTCGACGAGATTACGGAGGCCAAGATCGACAACGAGACCAACCGACTCCGCGACCATTTCCTCGCCGTCGCGTTCGCGCCGCTCGGGGCGATCTTCGTCTATCAGGTGGCCAGCAAGCTCGACATCGCCAATCGCGAGCTCATCGCCAGCTCGGCGCTCGCGTCCGGTCTGGCCATGGGGCACATCCTCGATCGCTCCATCACCTTCGTCACCGAGCACTTCCCGGCCGGCCAGGGAGACTCGAACGCGAAACAGGGGACGGCCCTCGCCACCGTCCCCCCGGCGGTCACGCCCCCGCAGCCGCCCACGCCCACGCTCGGCGATCCCGACGGATCGTGAGGAGGGCGAGGGCTGCAGGCCAGGTCTCCTGGCGCGTGGAGTTCGGGGCGACTCGGCGCTGACCCGCGCTCAGCAGAACTGGCACTCGCATTCGATCCCGACCGGCTGGTCGTTGCATTTCGTGTGCGGCGGCGAAGCCTCGCAGATCTCCTGGCCGCACTCGCAGTCGATCTCCGCCGCATCGCCGCAGGCCGCGGGCTTCGGCTCGCACACGTGATAGGCGCCCTTCTGGCCCTTGAGTACACACACCAGCGGATCGCTGTCGAGCTCGCACGCCGCGCAGTCGGGCGCCCAGTCGCAGGCCTCGACGGGCGTGCACTGGCCCGACCAGCAATCGTCCTTGACGCTCGGCAGCGTCCCGGCGGCGCAGATCGGCGGTGGCGTGTTGCACGTCACCCCGAACGGGTTGCACGTCACCTTGGGGAACGTGCAGCGGCCGAACCGGCACTCCGGCTGGTCCGGCCCGAGGTCGAGCGTCGAGCACACGTCGACGAAGCACTCGGGCACGTCGCAGGTGGGCGGCGCCTCGCCGACCGCGATCACGTCGCAGGTGCAGCAGTCGGTGTGGAGCTGGCAGTCGCTGTCCTGCTCGCAGGTCGCGCCCATCGGCTCGCCGGTGGTGCCCTCCGAAGTCTCGGCGGCCGTCGTCGCGTCCGTCGTCGAGGTCGTGTCTGCCGTCGTCGCCGACACCGCCGTCGTCTCGCCGGTCGCAGTCTCGGACGCCGAGGTCGTCGAGGTCGTCGAGGTCGAACTCGTCGGACCTGTCGTCGTCGTCACCGCCTCGGTCGTCGCCGTGGTGGTCGTCGTCGTGTCGGTCGTCGCCTCGGTCGCCGTCGCCGGCCCGGTCGACTCGGTGGTCGCCACCGTCGTCGCCGTGGTCGCCGAAGTCGCGTCGCCGCAGGCCGGGAGCGAGAGCAGGAAGATCGCCGCGAGGGCGCCGGAGAACCTTGTATGGGAAGCCATGGCCCCTCCTCTACCACAGCCCGCCAGGGCCACCAGGCGGGCGCAGCCAACCGCCCGCGAGGCGCGCGGCGGCGCCGAGCTGCGGCCGTCTACGGCGCGCCTGCAGGCTTCGGCGCGGCCCGCTGCGCCGGCTCACGCGCGCCGGCGTCGGCGCGCTTGCCTCGCGCCCGTCACGGTCCGACAATCGCCGCGCCATGGACAAGACCTACCCCAGCGCCGACGCGGCCGTCGCCGACCTGCGTGACGGCATCACCCTCATGAGCGGCGGCTTCGGCCTGTGCGGCAACCCCGAGAACTTGATCCAGGCGATCCATCGCAAGGGCATCCGCGACATCGACCTCGTCAGCAACAACTGCGGCGTCGACGGCGTCGGCCTCGGCATCCTGCTCGAGGCCGGGCAGGTGCGCAGCATCACCGCCTCGTACGTCGGCGAGAACAAGACCTTCGAGAAGCTCTACCTGTCGGGCCAGCTCAAGGTCACGCTGGTCCCGCAGGGCACCCTGGCCGAACGGATCCGCGCCGGCGGGGCCGGCATCGGCGGCTTCTACACGCCGACCGGCTACGGCACCCCGATCGCCGAGGGCAAGGAGGTGCGCGAGATCGACGGCCGCTGGTACGTGCTCGAGGCGCCGCTCAAGGCCGACTTCGCCATCGTCAAGGCGTGGAAGGGCGACACGCACGGCAACCTCGTGTTCCGCCGCACCGCCAACAACTTCAACCAGGCGATGGCCAGCGCCGCCAAGATCACGATCGCCGAGGTCGAGGAGCTGGTGCCCGCCGGCGCGCTCGACCCCGACCACGTGCACACCCCCGGCATCTACGTCCAGCGCATCATCCAGGGCGAGCGCTACGCCAAGCCGATCGAGTTCCGGACCGTCCGGAGCGCCTGACCGTTTCGCCAGGTCCCAAGAGACAGATGCACGGCGGCCACCAGCGCATCGACGTCGAGTGGCTCGCGCTCGCCGCGGGCCTCAAGCCGGCGATCCGGATCGCCGCAACCGCGCTCGAGGCGAGCGCGATCGCGGGCCGGTTCCAGGCCATGGGCGCCGCCGTCGTCACCGCGCGCGGGCCGGTCGGCGTCCACCGCCACGAGCACACCCTCGTCTACGTCGCCCGCGACGCCGAGGCCGCCGCGGCCGTGCGCGCCGCCGAGCGCCCGCTGCTCGCCACCCACCTGCCGCCGCGCGACAAGGCCTACTACGCCGGCGAGCTCGGGCGCCGGCTCGGTTACCCGCGCTGCTGCGTCGAGGCCTTCACCGCGCGGGTCCTCCGCGGCCCCGGCAAGCTGCGCGCCGGCGACCGCGACAGCGTCCACGAGGACTACGTCGCCGCCCGCGACGCCCACGTCGCCAGGCCCGACTGGCGCCTCAACAACCTGCTGCTGCGCCAGCACCTGCGGCTCGTCACCTTCGAGCCGTGCCGCTACGACTGCGCCCTCGCCCTCGCCTTCGCCGCCGAGGTGCTGCGCCTGTGCCAGGCCAGCGACGCGCCCTCGGCACATGTCCTCGCGGACAGGTTGCAGCGCCCGCTGGTGCTGACCGCCGCCGGCGCGCGCGCGTGGGCCCGGCTCGAGGGCGGCGGCTCGCCGCGCATCGTCGCCGCCGAGGCCCCACGCGCCGGCGACCCGGGCGCCCGCCCCGACCCCGCCGACGAGGCGCTCGCGGCTCGCCTGCCGCGCCTCTCCCTCACCGAGCTCGGCGACCCGCCGCCGCTGCTGCTCGACTTCTCAACCTGAACGCCCGCACCTGTTACCCTCCCGACCGGAAGACCACGCCATGCCCCTGTCCCGCGAGCAGATCGTCCAGCGCGTCGCCCGAGAGCTTCGCGACGGCTACTACGTCAACCTCGGCATCGGCATGCCGACCCTCGTCGCCAACTACATCCCGGCCGGGATCGACGTCGTGCTCCACAGCGAGAACGGCCTGCTCGGCATGGGTCCGTTCCCGCGCGAGGACGAGGTCGACCCCGACCTCATCAACGCCGGCAAGCAGACCATCACCTTCCAGGCCGGCGCCTCGTTCTTCGGCAGCCACGACAGCTTCGCCATGATCCGCGGCGGCCACATCGACCTGTGCGTGCTCGGGGCCATGGAGGTCAGCGAGCGCGGCGACCTCGCCAACTGGATGATCCCCGGCAAGAAGGTCAAGGGCATGGGCGGCGCCATGGACCTGGTCGCCGGCGCCCGCCGCGTCATCGTCTGCATGGAGCACAACAACAAGGACGGCGAGCCCAAGCTGGTCAAGTCCTGCGCCCTCCCCCTCACCGGCAAGGCCGTGGTCCACGAGGTCGTCACCGACCTCGGCTACTTCAAGACCGGACCGAAGGGCCTCGTCCTCGCCGAGATCGCGCCCGGGCACACGCTCGACGAGGTCCGCGCCCGCACCGGCTGCGAGGTCCACGTCGAGGGCGAGCTGGCCACCGTCGCGGTCAACTGAGCACCTGGTCGCTGCGACATCCGCTGAAGGTCGCGGCCGCCAGCGCACCCTCGACCCGCTGACGGATCGACCGTTATCCGGCGCGCGCTCGCCTCCGCCGTCGCGCCGGCCTGCGAGCGCGCTCCCCGTCCACGCGCCCCGCTTCGCCGGCCGTTTGCGAGCCGCGCGCGTCATGCTCTACGGTGGCGCGATGGCTCGTTCGCTCGTGCTCGCCGCCCTGAGTCTGCTGTCCGCCTGCGGCGACCCGGTCGCCGAGGACAGCGCCACGAGCACCGGGACCACCGGGACCACCGGCGCGTCGGAGTCGATGAGCACGACCTCGGTCGGGACCGACGGACCCGCGACCACGGACGAGCCGACCGGCGGCACCGCGGGCACCACGGCGTCGACGACGACGAATACGGACACCGCCACGTCAGACACCGATGCACCGGCGATGGACTGCTACGAGGGCAGCATCGTCACCGCGGTCGCCGAGCTGAGCGCGGAGCGGTTGGTGGGGAAGAACTGCATCCTCGGCGACGTGTGGATCGTCGAAGGCACCGGCCCCGACCTGTGGTTCTTGAGCGAGATCCGCTCGATCGGCGGCTACTTCAAGATCCAGGGCCCGCACGAGATCGTCAGCCTCCACGGGCTGGAGAAGCTCGAGTCGGTCGGCGGCTCCATGTATATCGCCGAGACCCCCGAGCTGCAGGACGGGAGCGCGCTCGCGGGGCTGGTGTCGGTCGGCGGCCCCCTCGAGATCCGGGGCGCGAACAAACTGGAGACCCTGGACCTCGGCTCCTTGACCACGGTGAACGGCGACCTGCGCCTGTCGGCGGGGCTCGCGTCGCTCGACCTGACGGCGCTGACGAGCGTGCCCGGCGACCTCGTGCTCGAGCACACCCGCTTGACCGACCTCGCCGGCCTCGCCGCGCTCACGTCGATCGCGGGCCTGCGGCTCGCGGACAACGCCGAGCTCGTCGACCTGAAGGGCCTGGACGTCGTCGTGCAGCCGGACGCGCTCCTGGAGATCGAGCACAACCCGGTCCTGGTCGACCTGGACGGCCTGTCGGGCCTGACGACGCTGAGTCGTCTGGAGGTGCGGAGCAACCCGGCGCTGACGAGCCTGGCGCCGCTCGCCGGCACGTCGGTGGCGCACGCGTTGATGATCGTCGGCAATACGAAGCTCACCGCCTTGCCCCCGCTGCAGGGCGAGGTCGGCCTCCTCGACGTCAGCAGCAACGCCGCGCTGCTCGGCCTCGCAGGGCTCGAAGACGTCGCCACGACCCACGAGCTCAGGATCGACGGCAACGAATCGCTGACCGACCTGCAGGGCCTCGCCGGCGTCAGCGCCGAGCTCCAGAGCATGGCGATCACCCACAACCCTGCGCTAGCGACCCTCGCCGGCCTGTCCGCCGTCACGAGCGCGCTCGAGGTGAAGATCGTCGGCAACCCGCTGCTCGCGTCGCTGGAGCCGCTGAAGAGCTTGCAGTCGGTATCGTGGTTGACGCTCGCGCAGACCCAGGCCGCGGCGCTGCCGGCGTGGCAAGACCTGACGAGCCTGGGCACCCTCGTCCTCACCGACAACCTCGCGCTCGCGTCGCTGAAGGGGCTCGAGAACCTGGCCAGCGTGGACTCCTTGCACATCGGCCAGAACCCGCTGCTGACCACGCTGGCGCCGCTGCAGGACGGCGCGCTGATCGAGGTCGGCCAGGCGTACGACGTCTCGGGCAACCCGAAGCTGCCGAGCTGCCTGGCCAAGGCGCTCTACGACTCGCTGCAGTCGCCGCCCGCCGATTTCTGCTACGACAACATGGACGACGCGTGCAGCGGGCTCGGCGGCTGCGTGATCCTGCCGATGCCCTGAGCTGCGCGTCGCCGAGCTCGGGCCGCAGCGAGGTGCTCGCGACCGGTGGTCATACCAATGCCTTCAAAGACATGTCTTGAGAGACATTATGATCACACCGACGCGCACCGCGGTCGTTCGCGGCGGCGGCAGCCTCGGGCTCGCCACCGGCGATCCAGCGCTCACGGCAGCGCGCACACGCCGACGTTCTCCAGGCCCACCGGCGCTTCGCCCGGGTCGTAGTACGGCCGGCATTGCTGACCGACCCCCGGGCAGGCGGGGTTGTCCAGGGCGCAGTACGGCGAGCAGCAACCCGGGCCGTCGCCGCCGCCGATGCACTCCACGGCCGCGTCTTCATCGACGCAGTTCAGCCCGGGCGCGCACTGCCAGTCGCCGCCGCAGCCCTCGAACAGCTGGTTGGCCGGCAAGTCCGAGACCCCCAGGCACACGAAATCGACGCCGGCGTACTGGCAGGTGTCGCCCGCGGGGCAGCTCGGCAGCAGCGGATCGCAGTGCGGCACGCACAGCGGGATCTCGTGATAGCCGAAGCACGCCGACGCGCTGTCGCACAGCGGCTGACTCGAGCTGCCCTGACACATCACCGCGCAGGTGCCGGTGCCGGTCTGCGGATCGGCGTGGTCGCAGAACAGGCCGACGTCACAGGTATCGGGCCCCAGGTGGCCGAGGACCAGCTGCTGACACGATTCGCCGGCCTGGTCCGGCTCGGCGACGATCGATGAACAGACGATGCTCTCGCTGTCGAGCGGAGGCGGGCCCTCGGCGCTGCACTTGAACCCGCTCTCGCAGTCCTGGGCGTAGACGTCGCACGCGGCCGGCGGACCCGGCGGGACGACGAACACGGCCCCGGTCGGGTCGTCGCAGGTCGTGCACGTGGAGCCGGAATCACCGCTGATGGCGCCGGTCGAGCCGTCGCTCGCGGTGCCGGTGGAGTCCGGGGTCGGGTCGGTGGTGGTGGTGCTCGCCGGCCCCGACATCGAGCCGCCGCTGCCTCCGCCGGTGAGGATCGGATCGAGGACGCCAGGGTCACAGCCGAACAGGGCCAGGACGAACAAAAAACGGGTTGAGACTCGCATGCGCAGAGGGTCGTGCGAGCCCCTCCGGACGGCTCAGTTGTTTTCGCCCGCGAGAAATACGAAGCTCTTCGTTGACACTACGAAGATCCTCGTACATCATCCCGAGCGATGCCACCGCCGCGCCCGACTGACGCCGAGCTTTCGATCTTGCGGGTGTTGTGGTCGACCGGGCCGGCCACCGTGCGCACCGTGTTCGAGGCGCTGCAGGCCGAGCGGGCGGTCAACTACACCACCGTCCTCAAGCTGCTGCAGATCATGACCGACAAGGGGCTCGTCACCCGCGACGAGAGCGCGCGCAGCCACGTCTACGTGCCCGCGCAGGCCGAGGCCGAGACGCAGGGGTCGCTCGTGCGCGACCTGCTCGACAAGGCCTTCGCCGGCTCGACGTCTCGCCTCGTCATGCGCGCGCTCGAGGAGCGGCCGGCCAGCGCCGACGAGCTGGCCCAGCTGCGCGCTCTGCTGGCGCGGCTCGAGCGAAAGGACGGGCCATGACCGCCGCGCTCGCCTTCCTCGGTGTCGTCATGCTGCACGCCACGTGGGCCGGCTTCGCCGCCGCCGGGGTCGCCGCGATCGCCCTGCGCCGGCTCGGCGCCGCCCGCTCGCGCCGACGCTACGCCGTCGCCCTCGCCGCCTTGCTCGCGGTCCCGGCGGTCGCGGTCCTGTGCGCCGCCGCCCCGCGCCTCGCCGCCGAACCCGATGCGGTATCCGCCGCCCTCGCCGGCCTCGCCGCGCCTACCTCCGACTCGCTCGCCGGCCTCGCCGCGTCCGCCTCCGACTCGCTCGCCGGCCTCGCCGCGACCGCCTCCTCCAGCCTCATCCCGGCCTCGCTCGCCGGCCTCGCCCCGCCCGCCTACTCGCTCGCGCCCGCGACCCCGTGGCTCGGCCTCGCCTGGCTCCTGGGCACCGCCTGGGGCCTGCTCGGCCTCGCCGTCGCCTCCGCTCACCTCGCGCGGCTGCGGCGGCGCGCCCGGCCCCTGCCCCGCGCCCACGCCGAGCGCCTGCTCGCGCGGGCCCGCGGTCAACTCGACTACGCCGGCGCGATCGACCTCGTCATCTCGCCGGACGTCGGCGTCCCCACGGTGCTCGGCTGGCGGCGTCCGCTGTGCGCCTTGCCGGCGGCGGCGCTGACCGCCTGGCCCGGCGACGACCTCGAGTGGTTGCTGGTCCACGAGCTCGCCCACGTCCGCCGCGCCGACATTGCCTGGGGCTGGGCGCAGAACCTCGTCGAGGCCGCGCTCTTCTTTCACCCCGGCGCGCGCTGGCTGTCGCGGCAGGTCCGCCACGAGCGCGAGTGCTGCTGCGACGCCGCCGTGCTGGCCCGCCCCGACGCCCTCGTCCCCTACGTCCGCGCCCTCGCCCGGCTCGCCACGGCCGATCGTGCGGCGATTGGTCCGGCCCTGTCCGCCACTGGAGGAACCCTCGTGTCTCGCATCGAACGCCTCGTCGACCCCACCCTGCCGCTGCCCGCCTGCTCGCGCAGCCTCTGCCTCGCCCTCGTGCTCGCCGCGTTCGCCGGCGCCGGAGCCCTCGCCGCTTGCGAGACCGAGGAGGCCGACACCGCGCCGACCCGGCCCACCGCCGAACCGCTCGTCGCCCCGCCGACCCCGGCCGAGTCGCCGGCGGCCAAGCCCGAGAGCGAGGCCCCGATCGGGACCCCGATCCCCAGCGACATCGATCGCTACCCGATCCCCTTCATCGAACCGCCCGAAGGCGAGGAGGAGATCGACACCGGCTGCTGACCGCCGCGGAGCGGTGGTCACGGCCAGGCTTCAGGCCATGTAGAAATAGACATGTCACATCGGACATGTCGTAACGGGCATGTCGCAGAGAGCATGTCGTAACGAGCATGTCGTGACGGCCATGCAAAGTCGGAGCGTCGAGCGGCGCGCGGATCTCCATGCGCCATAGCGACGGCGGCGTGAAGCGTTCGCCGCGACCGCGGAGCTCGCCGGGACTCTTCTCCAGGAAAATGTCCGAGAGGACATGTCCTCGAGGCTCGGCGAGCCCGCCTCGCGCCACCAGCCGGGCACCGCGAGGCGCCCGGCGAGCTCCCGGCGTCGCCATCAGCCGGACGTCGCGGGGCGCCCGGCGGACCCGCGCCTCCCGGCGTCGCCAATGGTCGGGCGCCGCGGGGCGCCCGGCGGCTTCACGCCTGCACGTGGCTCGGGTCCATGTAGGCCAACTCCCAGTGGTGGCCGTCGAGGTCCGCGAACGCGCGGTAGTACATGAACCCGTAGTCCTTCGGCTCGCCGATCGCCTTCCCGCCGGCCGCGACCGCCGTGTCGGCCAATTGGTCGACCTCGGCGCGGCTGGTGGCCGACAGCGCGAACAGCCCCTCGCGGTGCGTGCGGGTGTCGCAGATCCCCTGCGGCGTGAAGTCCCTGAAGCGCTCCTCGGTCATCAGCATGAAGAACGCCTCTTCGCTGACGATCATGCAGGTGCACTTGTCGTCGGTGAACTGCGGGTTGAAGGTGAACCCGAGCTTGGTAAAAAATTCGACCGTGCGCTCGAGGTCGCGGATGGCCAGGTTGACGAACAGCTTGCGCGGGTTGGTGATTGCCATGGTGGTTCCTCCTTGAAGGTTCTGAACTGGAGACCGGAGCCCTTCCCTGAACTCATCGGTCGCTCGCAAAATTTTTTAGGGTTCGAGGGCCGGCGGCAGGCCGAACCGCGGGAACAACGCCGCGGTGTCGAGGAACGAATTGAGGCCGACGACCTGCTCACCCGCCGTCTCGAGCACGATCAGCGCCCACGCCGTGTGACCGCCCTCGGGGCTCGGACGGTACTGCCCGAACGCCAGCGAGCCTGAGGCCGCCGTCGGCACCAGCCGCGAGCCGCGGCAGCCGCCGCCGCGGCCCGTCAGCCAGGCGCGCAGGATCGGGTGCCCGCGCAGCCACAGCGAATACGGCGGCATCGACAGCGTGGCGTCCTGGTGGAGCAGGCTCGTCAACGCGTCCATGTCGTAGCGCTCGAAGGCGTCGACGAACCGCTCGAGCAGCTGCGACTGCGAGCTCGACAGCGGCGCTCGCTCGGTGGTCACGCCGCGGCTGGCCAGGGTCGCGCGGGCCCGCTGCAGCGCGCTGTTGACCGCCGCGACCGAGGTCTCGAGGCTGCCCGCGACCTCGGCCGCCGGCCACCCGAGCACCTCGGTCAGCAGCAGCACCGCGCGCTGCTTCGGCGGCAGGTGCTGCAGCGCGGCGACGAAGGCCAGGCGGATGCTCTCGCGCAGGCTGGCGCGCTCGTACGGGTCGGCGTCGGCCGGCAGCACCAGCGCGTCGGGGATCGGCTCGATCCACTGATCGCCCGGCAGGGCCACCAGGCTGTCGTCGATCGTGCCCATCGGCCCGAGCTCGACCGGCCGCCCGCGCCGCGCGCGATGGCCCAGAGCGTCGAGGCACACGCGGGTGGCGATCCGGTACAGCCAGGTGCGCAGCGACGACCGCCCCTCGAAGCGATCGAGCGCCCGCCAGGCCCGCACCAGGGTCTCCTGCACGGCGTCGTCGGCCTCGGCGGCCGAGCCGAGCATGCGGTAACAGTGGCCGGTGAGCGCCGCGCGGTGCTGCTCGAGGTCGTGCGCCGTCGCGGGGGAGCTGACGACTTCGTTCATCGCCGCCGAGGTGTACCAGGCCCGCCGGCCCCGGCAAAGCGCCCTGAAGCCGCCGGAGACGCGGCCTTCGTCGCAACCGAGTAGCGAACCGGAGGTCGCGGGCCCGGACTGCGAACCCCGACGCAAGCCCTCGCCGGGTGACCTCCGCTCGCGCGAGATCGCGGCGCACGGAGCCCCGGCCCCGTTCGCCGCGGGGAGCTCACGGCGCCGGGTCCAGGCGAAATCACCGCGAGCGACCGAGGCGGCGATCCACGCGCAGGCGCGGGCGGCCTCTCATCCGGGCCCCGGCCCGGGCCCGTCGCCATCACCTGGCCTTCGAGACAGCTTTTAAAACCTGCCTCTCGGGATAGGTGCGCCACACACGCAGGCGCTGCCCGGCCGCTCAGCCGGTCGCGGGGATCCGCACCTGCGCGGGCTGACCGCCGGCCTGCACCGGGCTAGATTCGTCGCATGCGCCTGTTTGGCTTACTGCTGCTCGCCTCGGCCTGCACCCTCGAAAACCCCGCGTTCTTCGTCACCGACGGCGCCAGCGGTGACCCCACGCGCCCGACCGCGACCTCGAACACGCCCACCGCGCCCGGCACCGACGCGACCAGCGAGCCGCCCGCGACCACCAGCGAGCCCATCACCACCGGCACGAGCACCGGCGGCCCCACCAGCGATCCGCCGGCCACCGCGACCTCGACCACCGTCGACACGACCACCGACCCGACGCCGATGACCGCCAGCAGCAGCAGCAGCAGCAGCGGCGGCGACGACACCGACCCCGTGGCGTGCGGGTTCCTCGACGTGACGGGGCCGATGCTGCCGGCGCTCCTGCTGCCGAACAAGGAGCCGCTGAACGCCGACCAGTGCGCGCAGGTGCAGATGAAGGAGCTCACCGGCAAGCTCTACGCCGGCCCCGGCGGGTTCCAGATCGAGACCCACCAGGACTGCCCGTCGCAGAACCTGCCGGGCCAGGGCTTCGCCTTCAACATCTTCATGCCCGACCTGCCGGTCGCCCAGGGCGAGTGCGTCAAGCTCGAGCTCACGCTGCACCCCGATCAGCCGAGCTGCCTGGTGTCGTCGCTGATGGTCAAGCACCAGGGCTCACCGGTCCTCGTGGGCAGCTTCGGTCGCGCGAACTTCGGCCCCGAGGTGCCGTTCCAGCTCGGCCTGCAGCCCACCGGCACCTGCGCCTGCCCCGACTGCTGCGCGCCCGGGCTCGACCCCGACCTCTACCGCTACCAGCTGTCCGCAGGCGAGGTCGCCGAGGGCCAGACCCTGATGTTCGAGCACGGCGGCAAGCAGCACGTGTTCTCCAGCATCCGCGCCCACGTGCACGCGCCGCCCGAGTGCACCGAGCTGCCGCCGCCCGAGTGGCAGCACCTCGACTGGCTGGCGATCCGCGTCGAGTGAGCGTCAGTCGAGCGGGTGCATCGCCCCGCGGATGGTCTGGTGCACCACCTGGGCGCCGACCTCGAGCCGGCGGGCGATGTCCTCCATCACGTGCAGCTCCTCGTCGCTGACCGAGCCGTCGGCGGCGGCGACGATCGTCAAGTGCTGCACGAGCTGGGCCCGGTTGCGCAGCGGCACCTCGAGCGCGGCCTGGATCCGCCCGTCGAGGTCGCCGAGCAGCTTGGGGATGTCGGCCGGCTCGTCGGCGTGGTCCGAGCCGAGCAGGCGCCCGAGGGCGTCGAGCTCGGCCGGCTCGACCCCGCCCGACGCGGCCGCCACCGCCAGCCCGGCGGTGTAGAGCAGCCGCCGCAGCGTGTCCGAGGTCTGGCTCTTCTCCTCGAGGTACGACGGCTCCATCAGCTGCAGGTCGCGCTCGATCACCTGCTCGACGTCCTCGAGCTGCCACGCGCTGTCGGTGCTGCGCCCCAGCGCCTGCAGGTACGGCTCCGAGCGGCTGAACGCCCACACCGCGCGCACCCGCACCGGGTTGTACGGGTGCGTGCTGAAGCAGTCGAGGGTGTCCTCGTCGTACTCCTTCTCGCGCGCCTCGGGGGCCGAGGCCAGGCTCTCGACCTGGCGGGCGAAGGTCGCCAGGTCGGGCCGCACGCGCTCGCTGGCCATGCCGCTGGCGAGCTTGAAGAAGCCGCTGGCGGCCGCCTCCGGGTCACCGGCGCACAACAGGCCGATGCGGTCGGCCGACAGCTCGGCGCTGCGACACCACGCGTAGAGCCGCAGCGACGTCGCCCGCGACACGAACGGGATCCCGAGCTCCTCGATGGTCGCGGTGATCGGCATCGGCAGCCCGTAGTGATCGAACACCGCGTGCCCGAGCTCGTGGCCGATGACGAACCGCAGCTCCGCCGGCGTGAACACCTCGAGCAGCCGGCTCGACAGCGTCAAGATCGTCGGGCCCTTGATCTCGCGGTAGCAGGTGGCGTTGAACTGGTGCTCGGGGGTCACGTAGACCTCGACCGGCGTCTCGTAGCCGAGCATCTCCTTGCACTGCGTGACGGTGTCGGCGATCTCCGGCGACATCGAGCGCGTCAGCCGGAGCGTCGAGCTGAGCAGGTTGCGCCGGTAGCCGTAGCCCTTGCCGCCGCGCCACTCGCGGAGCTTGGCCAGGGCCTTCCGCACCCCGAAGTCCTGCATCACGTCGTCGCGCAGCTGCTGCTCGCGCCGGACCTGGAACTGCCGCGGATCAATGCGCATCACTCCACCTCTCGCCTCACACCTGTCTTCACGAACGAAACGCGCCGCCCGGACCGCCACGCGGCACCGGGTCGGCGCGCCTCGCTACCTGCTCACGCGATCACGCGCGGGCATACTTGAGCGTCAAGACCTCGAGGATCTTGGTCGCCAGGCTGTCCTCGACGTTGAGCACGCGCTGCATCGCCTCGAGCATCGCGTCCTCTTGCTCGTCGACGTCGCCGCTCGACATCGCGATGTCGGCCGCCAGCAAGTAGGCCTTGTTCTTGACCATCTGCGACGAAAGATCGCCGAGCGCCTTGACCGAGTCCTTCAGGTTGGGGAAGCGCTTCAGGATCTTCACCGCCTCCTGATACACGTCGCCGAACTCCTTGCCCTCGAACTCGGGCAGCTGGGCGAAGTAGCTCTCGACGGTCGGCAGCTCCGCCTCGTCGAAGCTCCCGTCGGCGCCGCACATCAGCAGCATCCCGTGGAGGAGCAGGGCGTCGTCGGTGGGCTTCTTCTGCGGCGTCACCTTGCCGGTCAGTTTGGACAGCAGACCCATGAGGTAGTCACTCCTTGATCCCGCAGTGCGGGCGCAGGCAGTGTCGGCGAGGCGACGGCCGCGTACAAGGGTCAAACGCCGGCGTCGGCCGGATCGGGCGATTGCCACGCAAACGTCGTTTACATGGCGATTGAAGCGTTTCGGCGCGATACGTCGGCGGTCGCGGGCGGCCGTCCCCACCTCGTGCAGCGACAGGGCGGAGCGCCGCATCGCCGCAAAACCGCGTACTGCCGGCGACCGAGCCTGACCCCTGCACACACAACGACCGCCGACCCGGGCGTAGATCTCGCCCGCGGACAGAGGTCCGTGGCGCGACGACAGCCGCGACCTCGGGCCGCGCCGGCAAGCACCCCACGCCGACCTCGACGCCGCCGGTCGGCCGCCGCGAGCCGCGATTCCCTCGCTCGCGCCGGTTTGACCGCGAGCGCGCAACACCAGCGCGAGCGCAATCGACGCCAGCGCCTGCGTAAGCATCCGTTCATTTTTCTCGGCGGCCTTCACCGCGAGCCGCGGCCGCGCGCTCGCACGAAGCGGGCCACGACGCGCCATCGACAGGCACACCCATGCTCGCTCCGCCGCCCACGAAGCTGCGCCTGACAGCGAGGATGCGGGCCGCGACCGCGCCATCGCCGGGCTCGCTCGCGCTGGCCGCGGTTCGTGCTCCACTGCCAGCGGCCACGCGCCGACGCACCGCCGTCGCTTCGCGGCGGGCGGCCCCATCGCGGCAGACGACGCGGATGAAGCCCCGCGCGGCGGACGGTGAAATTTTCGTCATGCGCTCGTGTCGACCCCCGTCTGTGTGCACGCTCGAGCCCACGGACGCCGTTCGAGGCGCGCCGTGTTCGGGCCGACGCCGTCGTCATCGCCACCGCTCGGCCCAGGGAGACCGTCGACAATGACCACCACCGACGCCGCGCTCGCGCACGGCCCCCGCGATCGCCTTCGTCACGCGCTCGAGCGGGCGGCCCAATGGTTGCCGATCCAGGCCCCGCTCGAGGTCTTCGTCCACAACAACCTGCTGGTCGCGTTCCAGCACCTGCCGTTCCACCAGGCGATGCTGGCGGCCCGCCGCAAGCTCGGCGTGCGCGGCTACTTCCCCGAGGACCGCTACCGCCACGAGCACGCGGTCGGGCGCATCACCGAGGCCGACCTCGACGCGGTGTTCGCCGACGAGCCGCTGCCCGACCTGCCGCTGGCGCCGAACTTCCCCTCGGCCCGCGCGATCGCCCGCACCGTCACCCGCTACAGCATCGGCGCCGAGACGCCGGCCGACCTGCACTGGAAGATCGTCGAGGAGCAGGCGACCACCTTCTTCGCCGCCGACACCGGCGAGGACGCGCGCAACGCCATCCTCGCCGCCACCGCCGACTGGCTGCAGCCGCAGCTGGCCCACCTGCAAGGCCGCGAGGCCGAGCTGGCGGCGCTGGTCGTCGGCCGCCCGCCGTTCCGCACGCCGACCGGCGAGCTGACGGCGCTGCTCGGCGACCGCCTGCACGCGGCCGCGTTCGCCGAGCGCCGCGAACCGGTGGCCGTGCGCGCGCTGTGGACCGCCTGCGTCGACGCCTGCGTCCACTACGCCGGCATGCCGGTGATCGGCGCGCGCAAGCTGTGGACCCACCGCGAGCTGCTGCGCGCCTGCAGCGACATCGACGCCAACGACCTGGTCCACGCGGTGTTGATCCCGCTGTGCGCGGCGTTCCTCGACCGCGGCCAGTCGCACTGGTCGATGCCCGACCGCGCCGACGGGTTCTTCAACGCGTGGTTGCGGGTCAAGCAGGCCGGCGTGTCGATCCGCCCGAGCTGGCTCGGCGGCGCCGACAAGCGCATGCGCGACTGGCAGACCCGCGGGGTGACGGCCGAGGACGCGGTGATCGAGCTGCTGGCCGAGCTCGGCGTCGAGCCCGACGAGTACGAGGCCTACGTCGAGCGCACGCTGCTTCAGCTGCCGGGGTGGGCCGGCATGTTCCACCGCCTGGGCCACGCGCCAGGCCCGATCGGCCGCTCGCGCGCCAAGATCGAGCTGCTCGATTTCCTGGCCGTGCGCCTCGCGCTCGACCTGTTCGCCTTCCGCGACATCGCCCGCCAGGTCGGTCACAGCGGGCCGGCGTCGCAGATCCGCCGGGTCTGCGCCGGCCTGCCGCAGATCGCCCCGCCGCCGGTCCGCGGCCCGCACGACACCGCCTGGCCGCTGTTTCAATTGGCGCAGCACGCCGGCATCGCCGCGCCGACGATCCGCGCCGCCAGTCGCGGCGAGATCGACGTCCTGGTCGCGTTCCTCGACCGCCACGACGACATGACCCGCATGCGCCTGTGGCACGAGGCGTACGAGCGTCACTACCGGGTCGAGCTGCTCGACGCGATCGCGGCCAACGTCCGCCAGGCCCGCATGCCGGAGGTCGCGCCGCGGTTCCAGGTGATGCTGTGCCTCGACGACCGCTTCGAGTCGTCGCGCCGCTACCTCGAGGAGATTTCGCCGGAGGTCGAGACCTACGGCGGGCCGGGCTTCTTCGGCGTGGCGTTCGCCTACCAGGGCATCGACGACCCGCGCACGTTCCCGCTGTGCCCGGTGATCGTCACGCCGCAGCACCGCATCGACGAGGTCGTGCTGACGCAGCAGTACGACCTGGCCCAGCTGCGCAAGCAGCGGATCCAGCGGATCGCCCGGGTGCGGCAGCTGTTCGGCCGGGCCTCGCGCTCGCTGTGGCTCGGCCTGCTGGTCAGCATCGTCACCGGCGTGTTCTCGCTGGTGCCGCTGCTGCTGTCGATCTTCGCCCCGCGCACCGCCGGCAAGCTGCGCGAGGCGGTCCGCAAGCGGATCCTGCCCGAGCCGAAGACCCGCCTCACGCCGGCGCGCATCGGCCTCGACAAGGCCCCGGGCGACGACCTGCTGCCCGGCTTCTCGGTCGACGAGATGGCCGCGCGCGTCGCCTCGCTGCTCGAGAACCTCGGCATGACGAAGCGCTTCGGCAAGCTGATCGTCGCCCTCGGCCACGACACCTCGTCGGTCAACAACCCGCTGCTCGCGGCCTACTCGTGCGCCGCGTGCGGCGGCCGCAGCGGCGGGCCCAACGCGCGCTACCTGGCCCACATCGGCAACCGCCCCGACGTGCGCGAGCGGCTGGCCGCGCGCGGCATCGTCATCCCGCCCGAGTCGGTGTTCGTCGCCGGGGTCTACGACACCTGCGCCGAGAAGATCGCGTGGATCGACGAGGACCTGCTGCCGGCCGCGGCCCGCGGCGAGCTCGCCGCGCTCACGGTGATCCTCGACGAGATGTGCCGCCGCAACGCGCTCGAGCGCAGCCGCCGGTTCGCGACCGCGCCGAAGCTGCCCGACGCCCAGGCCGCCCGCAAGCACGTCGAGAGCCGCGCGGTCGACCTCAGCGAGCCGCGCGCCGAGCTCGGCCACGCCACCTGCGCCTGCAGCATCGTCGGCCGGCGCGAGCTGACCTACGGCCTGTTCCTCGACCGCCGCTGCCTGCTGATCTCCTACGACCCGACGCAGGACCCCGACCACAAGATCCTCGAGCGCACCCTCGCCGCGACCTCGCCGGTCGGCGCCGGCATCTCCCTCGATTACTACTGCTCGAGCGTCGACCCGGAGAAGCTCGGCTCGGGCACCAAGCTGCCGCACAACGTCACCGCTCTGGCCGGGGTGATGAACGGCTCGTCGAGCGACCTGCGGACCGGCCTGCCGACCCAGGCGACCGAGATGCACGAGCCGATGCGGCTCGAGGTGATCGTCGAGGCCACGCCCGAAGTGCTGCAGGACATCCTCACTCGCCAGGCCGCGGTCGCCGAGCTGGTGCTGAACGAGTGGGTGCGGATCACCGCGATCCACCCGGACACGCGCCAGATGTGGACCTTCGACGCCCGCTTCGGCTTCCGCCCGTACGCGCCGACGCCGGTCGAGCTGCCGGTGGTGCCGCGCTCCGAGGACTGGTGCGCCGGCCGCGTCGAATGCCTGAAGCCGGTCCGGGTCGTCACGCCCAACGAGGTGAAGCATGCTCCCTGAACTGCTGTCCGTCGGGTTCGCGCTGGCGCCGGTGTGGCCGGCCCTGGCGGCGATCGTCGTCGCCCTGCTGCTGCTGCCGGGCACGCGCCCGTCGGAGCGCCTGGTCGCCCGCATCACCACCGCGGCCGGCTGGCTGAGCCTGCTCAGCGCCGTCTGCGGGGTCGGCCTCTACCTGTCCCATGGGCCAGTCGATTATCGGCTCGGCAACTGGTACGACGCCGCCGGCTACAGCTTCCCGCTGGTGCTGCTGTTCGACGGCCTGGCAGCGGCGATGTCGGCGTTCATCGCCGTGATCGTGCTGACGACGGTGCGGTTCTCGGTGACCTACCTGCACCGCGAGCCGGGCTTCATCCGCTTCTTCGTGCTGACCCTCGGCTTCGCCGCCGGCATGCAATTGCTGGTGATGGCCGGCAGCGTCGAGCTGCTGTTCATCGGCTGGGAGTTCGTCGGCCTCAGCTCGGTGCTGCTGGTCGCGTTCTTCCACGAGCGGGCGATGCCGGTCCAGGCGGCCCTGCGCGTGCTCGTCACCTACCGCGTGTGCGACATCGGCCTGCTGATCGGTGCGGTGACGCTGCACCACTGGCTCGGCAGCACGGTGTGGGTCGACGTGTTCGCCCGCCTGCCGCAGCACACCGGCGCCGCCGCCGGGCTGGCGACCGCGCTGGCGCTGGTGTTCGCGGCCATGGGCAAGTCGGCCCAGTTCCCGGTCGGCGGCTGGCTGCCGCGGGCGATGGAGGGCCCGACGGCCTCGTCGGCGGTGTTCTACGGCAGCCTCTCGGTCCACGCCGGGGTGTTCCTGCTGCTGCGCGCGGCGCCGCTGATCGAGCAATCGCTGACGGCGCGCATCGTGCTGGTGATCGTCGGCCTGACGACGGCGGTGATCGCCGCGCTCAGCAGCCAGGTCAGCGCCGACGCCAAGTCGGCGGTGGCCCACGCGACCGCCAGCCAGGTCGGCCTGATGTTCGTCGAGTGCGGCCTCGGCTTCTACACGCTGGCGACGGTCCACCTGATCGCCCACGCGACCCTGCGCTACTATCAATTCCTGCGCACGCCCACGGCGCTGCACGACGCGCTGTGGCAGCAGGCCGCGCTCGGCCGCACCGACTCCGACGAGGCCGCGGCCCGCTGGGAGGGCCTCGCGCTCGGCCAGCGGCGCGCGCTCTACCGCCTCGCGCTCGAGCGGTTCGCCGTCGAGCAGGCGCTCGACCGCCTCGTCACCCGCCCGATCATGAACCTCTCGCGCCTGCTCGATCGGCTCGAAGGCGGCCTCCTGGCCCTGCACGGCCGCCAGCCCGAGGCCGGCACCGGCGCGCCGCTGCCGGTCATGGCGCCCGACATGAACGGCGACCCCGCTTTCAGGCCCGCCGACCACGGCGCGCCGGAGGCCCGCACATGACCCACGACCTGGTCGCCCTCGCCATCCCGCTGCTGTGGCTGTTCCCGCTGCTGGCCGCGTTCGTGGTCCAGTTCCTGATCCGCGAGCCGACCCGCCAGCGCGACGTCGCCATCGGCGTGGCCTGGGTGGTGTTCGCCGTGGCGATGGGGGCGTTCCTGCTCAACGGCTGGGACTCGCACTTCGACCGCGACGACCTCGAGTCGGGGCTGTTCATGTCGCTGCGCTTTCACATGGCGGTCGACGGCCTCAACGCGCTGCTGCTGCCGATGACCGCCGCGATCGCCCTGGCCTCGCTGCTGTCGACCCCGCGCTCCGACCTGCGCGGCAACACGGCGGCGCGGATCCTCGCCGTGGAGGGCACCCTGCTCGGCTGCTTCCTCGCGCTCGACGCCGCCACCCTGTCGCTGTTCTGGGTCGGCTCGATGCTGCCGCTGTGGCAGGACACCCGGCGCAGCAAATCGCGGCCGCTGCACCTCGTCATGACCCTCGCCATCGCGGCCACCACCGCCGCGCTGGTGGCCGCGCTGGTGATCATGGCCGGGGCCGGGGCCGCCGGCTCGGCCTCGCCGTTCGACCTGCTGGCGCTGACGCAGGCCACCACCTCGTTGCCGCCGATCGTCGGCTGGCTGTTCCTGTTCGTCGCGCTGCTGCGCATGGGCATCTTCCCCATGCACCTGTGGCTGACCGCGGCCGGCTGGCGCGCCCCCGGCTACTCGGCGATGCCGGCGCTGTTCACCTCGCTGGGCTCGTTCGGGCTGACGCGCGTGGTCATGCCGCTGTTCCCGCGGCTGTGCGAGCAGGTGTCGACGCCGCTGGTGGTCCTCGGCGCCGTCACGGCCCTCTACGGCGCGGTGCTGGCGGTCGGCCAGTACGACCTGCGGCGCGTCATCAGCTACTTCTGGGTCAGCCAGATGGGCCTCGTGCTCACCGGCCTGGCCACCCTCAACGCCCCCGGCGTGTCGGGCGGGCTGCTGCAGGCGATGTCGTCGGTGGTCGAGGTCTGCGGCCTGATGCTGATCGCGCTCGAGGTCGAGGCCCGGGCCGGCACCACCGACATGCGCCTGCTCGGCGGCCTGGTCCGCCGCGCCCCGCGGCTCACCACCGGCTTCCTCATGCTGTCCACCGCGGCCGTCGGCTTCCCCGGCACGATCTCCTTCGTCGCCGAGGACCTCGCCATCCAGGGCCTCCTCTACGACCACCCGCTGGCCGCCGCGCTGCTGCTGGTCGTCACCGCGATCAACGGCGTGGCCCTGTTCAAGGCGTTCAAGCAGACCTTCCTCGGCCCCGGCTCGCAGCACGCCAAGGACCTGCGCTCGTTCGCCGACCTGCGCGGCTGGGAGTACCGCGCCTCGGTCGCGCTGATGGCCACGCTGCTGATCGGCGGCCTCATGCCGCAGCCGCTGCTCGCCGTGCGCGCCGGCGTCGTCGACGCCCTGCAGAAGCTCGAGCCGGCCGCGGCCCACGTCGTCGCCCCGGACGACGACGACGACGACGACGGCTGAACGTCGAAGCATGTCGCACCGGGCTCGCCATGCCTGTCCCTTCGGACATCTCGCGCGGCTAGCGACGACGCATGGCCCCGGCCATCGACCCGCCGCCGACCTCGGCCTGGCCGCGGCGCACGTCTCGCCGGGCGCACGTCGACATGTCTCTTGGGCCATCTCTCCGACGCCGTCCTCGTCCTGTCCGGGACCAGGGTACCGGCCTCGACCGTGATCGTCGCGGTCGAGCTCCCACGACCTGTCCTTCGTGACATCCCCTGCGGACCCGCGCCGGGCCGCGGCTCGCGCCGCATTCTTCGGCCCTGTGATTTTCTCTGTCAGACGTCGACCTGCTCGCGTCATACTGGGCGAGCAAGGGTGCCGCGGCGTAATAGTTCGCCGCGGCAGGATTTGGCTCCCGCCGTCGCATCGACGGGAGCGCTGAAGTGGTCGGGCCGCCATTTCGCAGACGCCTCGTGCGGCTGCGGAGGACGTCCCGTGTCACCACAACTGAAGACCCCCGACCACGCGCCTGCGCCGGCAGGCTGCGCGTTGCGACTGTTCTGGATGCTCGTCGGCAACGCGATCGTCTACGCCTGCCTGGCCACCATCGCCTTCCAGGGCCTGCCGTTCCCGTCGCTGCTCGACGGCGTCGTCTGGATCACCGTCGCGCTGACGATCGCCGCCCGCCGGGTCGACATCACCCGCTGGGCCGGCACCACGGCCAGCGGCGAGCCGGCCACGCTCGCCCACTGGCGGCGCTACGCCGTCACCGTGGTCGTCGTCACCGCGGCGGTCTCGGTGCTCGCGCACGCGCTGTCCGGTTAGTCGGCCCGCGCCGTCGCGTCGTCGACCGCGGCGCCGCCGCTCGCGTCCGCGGGGCCGGCGACGCCGTCGCGCCGCGGGCACGGACCGACCACCAGCTCGACGGCCCACCCCGGGCCGTCGCGGACCTCGACGTCCGCGCTGGCGAACGCGCCCAGCAGCAGGTCGCCGGTCCGACGCACCTCGTCCTCGGCGACGCGCTCCTCGTCGGCCGGTTCGGCGGGCGGCGGTCGGTCGACGCACGCCCGCAGCCCTGGCGGGCGCCCGGCGGACGCCAGCCCGCGCGCCAGGGCCCCGAGGAACTCCGGCGCGGGGCTCTGGCCGGCGCTCCACCTGCCCACGAGGACAGGTTCGCTGCGGACGGCGATCGACTCGCCGAGCGCGAGGCCGAGGAAATCGGCGAGCAACGCCTCCGCCGCCGCGCCGAGCGGCGGCCCCTGGTGGCGGACGTGCAAGGTCGTCACGTCGGCGCCGAGGTCCACCTGCCAGCCGTGCAGCGCGCCGCCCGCGGCCGGCCAGTGGGCCGCGAGCGCCTCCTCGATCGGCTTGCGCAGCAGCGACGGCCGCGGCTGCGGCGCGAGCGGGGCCGTCGCGGGCGTCACCGGTGCCGCCATCGCGGCGGTGATCCTCTGCAACGAGCGCTCGTCGGCCACCGCGGTGACGTCGACCTCCGGTTCGCTGCCGGCGACGGCGGCGATCCGCGCGACCAGCAGCGCCTCGACGTCGTGCGCCTCCTCGGGGGAGCCGATCAACGCCAGGCGCACGCGCACCCCGCCGGGTTCGACCACGAGCGCCGTGCGGAACGAGCGATCGTCGGGGGCGACCTCGGCGAGGATCCGCGTCACCGCGTCGCGCACGCGGATCTTCCACGCGACCTCGGCGAGGGCGGCGCGCAGCGGCACGTAGACGCTGGCGAGCAGCAGGGTCGGCAGCACGAGCCGCCAGATCACGCCGTAGCGGGCGCCGACGGCCCGACGCAGGCGAGCGGCGAGCGCCGACGCGCCGTCCTCCGCGAGCACCACGTGGTTGAAGCCGAGGCCGACGAACAGCAGCGCCGAGCAGAAGATGATCGCGCAGAAGTTGGCCGTGAACAGCAGGAACGCGCCGCCGGCGATGTTCCACTGGTTCACGCCGAGCCCGTAGCCGGCCACGCACAGCGGCGGCACCAGCGAGATGCCGATCGCCGTGCCGGCCGCCGCGCTGGTGGTGTCGGCGCTCTGGCGGGCCGTCGTGAAGCCGGCCGCCAGGGCGCAGAAGGCCGCGATCGCGAGGTCGAGCACCGTCGGCGACGTGCGGGCCGCGATCTCGGGCGTCGTCTCGTGGAACGGCAGGCCGACGGTCAGCCCCGCGGCCAGGAGCACCACCCACGCGATGCTCGCCGCCACGCGGAACATCGAGCCCAGGGTCAGGAGCGGCGAGCCGACCGCCAGGCCCATGCCCAGCCCGACGATCGGCGACATGAGCGGCGAGATCAGCATGGCGCCGATGACCACGCCGGTGCTGCTGAGCACGAGGCCGAGCGTGGCGATCCCCGTCGCCAGCACCAACTGCAGCCAGTAGCTCACCGTGTCCGCACGATGGCGCGCGTACATGTCGCGGACGATCGCCGCGCGCTGGCCGGCCGGGACCCCCAATCGCCGCGCCAGCGCGTCCTGGATCGGGTGCTCGCGGCCGGCCGCTGCAGATGCGTCGCTCATGTCCGCGGATCGTAGTCGCACCGCGCTCGCGCTTGAATGAACTCGAGATCGTCGAGCGCGCGGCAGCTCACCGGCGCGGGCGTGGCGCCGTCGAGCCCGCTCGGCGGACGCGCGCGACGCGGTCGAGCTCGCCGCGCCGCTTCGTCAGTCCTTGCGCACCGCGTGGAATTTCCCGTCGGTCAGCGTGGGCCCCTCATTGCCGGCCGCCGGCGACCACTGGAAGCTGCCGTCGATCGCCGACTCCGAGGCGGCGCTGACGATCACCTGGGCGCCCTTGAGGTCGACGTACGTGCTGCCGCGGATGCTGTCGGTCACGACCGTGTTCTTGGCCTCGTCGCCCTGGGCCGCCTTGGCCGCCGCCGTATCGACGCCCACGCTCACATAGCGCGAGCTCCCGCCGGTCGTGTACGTCGCGGCGCCCTTGAAGTCGGCGACGACCAGCACGAGCTCCTCGCGGTTCACCGCGCCTTCGCTCGTCGCGGTGTGGCTGCACGACACCGTCAACGTCTCGCCGCCGCCGTCGCTCGCCTTGGCCCGCGCCGAGCAGCGCTCCGCCGCCCACGGTCGACCGTCCATCGTCACCGTCCCGTCGCCCCTGTCCTTGGCCCCCCCGGACGGCTTGGCCGCGGCCGGTGCGGGCGCCGCTGCGGCCGCGGTCGCGGCCGGCTTCGTCTCCGCGGCCTCGCGCTTGGACTCGTCGTCGCACGCCGGAGCGATCGCCGCGACGATCATACAAAGACACAACCTCGAATAAACACCACGCATGCGCCTCCCCTAGCACTGCTCGAGCGAGGGTGTCCACGCGCGAAGTCGGACCGAACCTCGATTCGTGCATGCACCACCTCGCGTCCTCGGCGACGTCTCGCCTCGTCCGATTTTTTTTTGCGGGCCCGGGAAGATCGCGAAGGCCCGGCGTTGTCGCGGCAGACCCCGACGTCCGGCGCGCGCGACCTCCGCGACGCGTCGTCCGACGGTCGCAGCCACGAGACCGACACGATGCAATCACGAACCTTCCTCAGTGCCACCCTCGCCACCCTGCTGCCCGCGATCGCGGCCTGTGACAGCGACGCCGCGACCGACACCGACGACGCGCTGCTCGCGGGCGAAGACACCACCGATACGGATGACGGCGCGGCGATCGAGCTCGACGCGCGCGACGTCCTCGCGGCCGACAGCGAGCCCGCGACCATCGTCGGCGGTCAGCCGGCCGCGGCCGGCGAATTCCCGTTCATGGCGACCATCGAGGTCGACACCCCCACCGGTCTCCGCATATGTGGCGGCACGCTCGTCGCGCCAGCGCGCATCCTGACGTCGGCGGCCTGCATCACCGATTACGGCGCGGTGGCGCTGCCGGGCCAGATGACCGTCGGCATCGGCGATATCGGCTTCAGCGTCACCGCCTCCGACGAGATCCGCAGCGTGTCGCAGGTCGTCGTCCACCCGAAGTACGTGCCTGCGCTCCCGCGCCACGACAATCCTTACGCCCTCGCCGTCCTGGTGTTGAGCTCGCCCTCGAGCTTCGCGCCGGTCGAGATCGCCAGCCCCTTCGGTCCGAGCGACCGCGCGAAGTGGTTGCCGGGCGCGCTCGTCACGGCGCTCGGGTGGGGCGACCTCATCCCCGGCGGCCTCGGCTCGTTCAGCCTGCAGAAGATCCAGCTGCCGGTGTTGACCGACACCGACACCGGCGCCCAGTGGCTCGATGGCGACTACGACCCGGCGCTGCACGTCATGGCCGGCTCGCCTCCGGCTGGCGCGTGCGACGGCGACGAGGGCGGCCCGCTGCTCGTCCAGACCGCCGCCGGCTGGAAGCAGATCGGCGTGCACCTCTACACCAGCGGCTGCGACCTGGACTATCAGCCCTACGACTTTGTCAGCCCGTCGCTGTTCAGCCGCATCGGCGCGCCGACCCTGCACCGCTGGCTCCGGACCGTCCTCCACGAGACCCCCGCGGTCGGCGACGTCGACGGCGACGGCAGGGCCGACATCGTCACCTTCACCCACGGCGATTCGTCCTACGGGCCGCTCGACGTCTACGTCGCGCTGTCGAACGGCGCGACCTTCGGCACCGCGCAGAAGTGGCACGATTGGTGGGCCCACCGCGGCCACACGCCGATGCTCGGCGACTTCGACGGCGACGGCCGGGCCGACATCTGGGCCTTCACCGACAAGCAGGTGTGGGTCCGGCGCTCGCGCGGCTTCGACTTCAACGGCGGCGGCTACGAGACGCCGGTCGGTAGCACCACCGCCGTCAGCATCGGCGCCGTCGGCGACGTCAGCGGCGACGGTCGGGCCGACGCCGTCGTGTTCGCCAATGACGGCACCGGCGACGTCCACGTCATGCTCGCCACCACCTCGGGCTTCGGCGCGAAGACCAAATGGCACGACGCGTTCTCGTACGCCGGCGAGACGCCGATGCTCGCCGACATGAACGGCGACGGCCGGGCCGACCTCGTCAGCGCCACCCAGGGCATGAGCGGCCGCGAGCTCCGCGTCGCCCTCTCGACCGGCAGCAGCTTCGGCGCGCGCGCGACCTGGCGCATCAACCACATCCAGGCCAGCGAGGTCCCGGCTCTCGGCGACTTCAACGGCGACGGCAAGCACGACGTCCTCCGCTTCATCGGCAACGGCGTCGTGTCGGCCGCCAACTCGACCGGCGCCGGCCTGTCCGCCGAGACGCTGCGGCGCCTCGATTTCGGCGACTACGGCGACGTCCTGCGGATCGGCGACGTCGACGGCGACGGCAAGGACGACCTCCTCCGCTTCACCCAGGACGTCGCCGCCGACGTCTTCGTCGCGCGCTCGAACGGCACCATCTTCGACGCGCCCTACCTCGCCCACGGCTTCTTCTCGCCCTGAGCCGCGTCCGCTCGTCCGCGCCCGGTGAGCGGATCGTGAATACACGCGCCTGTCGACCGCGCAAGGACCGGCGGGCGCCGGCGCCGTAGAATCGCCATTCACCGCCGCGCGCTCGGGCGCGCAGAAAGACGCCCCTCATGCAGCTCACCGTCCTGCTCGCCGCGCTGTGGCTCGCCCCGACCCTCCCGGGGTCGGCGAGATCGAAGACATGCTGGCCCGTCGCGGCCCCCGCCTCGCTGGAGGTCCCCGAGCTCGTGGCGATGGAGCGCCTCGACGACTGGAAGGCCGGGCCGCGCTGGCCGGAGGTGGCCGAGAGCGCGGTGGTCGTCACCCCGCACGCCGACGACCGCGGCCGGTTCATGGCCTTCCTCGTCGACGTCAAGGAGCGCAGGATCGTCGCCGTGCGCGACGGCGACACGCGCAAGCACCTCGCGCAGATCGGGCCGCCGGCGAACCATCGCGTCCCGGTCGACGTGTCCGACGAGATCTCCGGCGCGGTGATCATCGTCCGCCCGCCGAAGCCGCCGGGCCCGCGCGGGCTGCCGAAGGACCTGGTGGCGCGGATCGTCGAGGTCGGCGTCATGGCGGGCCGCGCCGAGCGCTGGATGGACCCGGGCTCGCGCGATTGACCGGCCCCGCCAGCGACCGGCCCGATCCTCACATGTCCACAAAGACATGTCCCGCGGCCGCGGGCGACGACCGACCGCCGGGCCCGCGGGTCTCGCCGTACACCCCTCGCGCGGCGATCGTCACGCCGTCTGGCGCCGCCCTTAGAAGTGGAACGCTCCGCCGAAGTACACGTACCAGTCGTCCTTGACGAGCACGTTCGTCCGGTTCCTGAACACAGCGTCCTTGTTGGCCCCGTAGCGCCCCTCGGCGCGGAACGTGAGCTGCGGCAAGGGCAGATACTCGAGGGTCAGGGCGCCGCTGTGGCTCTGCCAGCCGTTCGGGGTGTTCGTCCTCAGCTCCGGGACGATGTCGGCCTTGTTGTAAAGGTACTCGTACCTCGCGGCGATGCCGACCTTCTCCGTGATCGCCAGCCGGGCGGAGAACGCCGGCGAGACGACGAATTCGTACCTCTCCTTCTCGTTGTTCTTCTGCATGACGAGGTCGAACATCGGGAAGATCAGCCAGCGCCTCCCGAGCCAGATCCGGTAATACAGGTTCTGGTAGTGCCTGAAGATCGGCGGCTCGCCCTGTCGGGCCTCGTTGCCCCAGTACATGGTCCAGTCGCCGACGATCTTGAAGGGCCTGAAGACGCTCCAGACGAAGCCGTACCCCTTCCTGCCGTTCGCGTCCCGCACCTCCTGCCACCCGTTCAGGACCATGAACCTCAAGGTCATGTCCTTGCGAAAGTGATAGTGGAGCCTGGCCCCCGCCTCGTAGTCGGGGGTGAAGTCGGCGATGTACGCGCGCGTGGCGTGGAGGTTCTCCTTGTTCAGGACGATCTCCGCGCCGTAGTACGAGGGGAAGATCCCGGCCTCGACCGCCAGCTTGGGGTGGAAGAAGTAGTAGATCGCCGCCTCGCGGATCAACTGCAGCGATTTGGGCTCTTCGTTGTAGAGCGACTCGACGATGTGCCCGGCGTGCACGGCGAAGCGGAACCGGACCTTGTTCGGGACCTCGTACTGGCCCTGCACGAACCCGTACGCCAGCGCGAACTGGTTGGCGTAGAGCGGATAGCTCGTGTAGTCCCTCCTGCCGTAGTCCTCGACCTCTTGCTTGGTGATGTAATCGTAGTACTGATGTCTCCCTTGCGGCCCGATGGCGTAGCCGAAGTCCCCGTACAGGTTCAGGGACAGGATGCCTCTGCCGATCTTGGTGCTGATCGGCGGCACGAGCGGAGCGCCGCGCGCCTCTTTGCACCGACGCAGCAGGCACGGGAAGGGCCCTCGCGCCGAAGCGGGCGCAGCCCAGGCCGAGGGAGCGCCCTCCATGACCGCGCCCCGCGGTGACGGAGGGACAGCCCCCGGCGCCTGGGAAACCGGCCCCGGCGTCACCGGATCCGGAGAGACAGTCTCACCGGGTCCCGGAGACTTCTTGGGCCGGATGACGCGCTTGAGCTCGGTGACTTCGGCCCGCAGGAGCTCCAGTTCGCGCCGCAGCGCTTCGGTCTCGCTTTCGGCCCGCGTGACGGACGAGGCCGACGGATCGGGCACAGGGACCGAGTCCGGCACGGAGCTCGACGGGGGCGTGACCGTCGGCGCTGCGGGTGCGTCCGGCGAGGCCGAAGACGAGGGTGTCGAGCTCTCGGGATCGGCGGCAGGCGGCGAAAATGCCGGCTGCCAGGCGCCGATGGGGCCGATGCCCACAATCACGAGGAACGCTGTAAGAGCCGTGAGCGGGGCGTTCAAGAGCAAGTCCTTGGGCCCGGCAGCATACCGGAAACCCAGGACACCTTTCATGTGAGAAAGGCTGCACCAGGAGCGATCGCGCCCGCCCGTCACCCGCCAGGGACTTCGCTGTCGGAGCTGCTGACGCGGTGTCGGCTGGCGACCGTGCGCGAGGGACGAGGAGCGAAGCGGCCGACCTGCCCGCGCGAGAGATCGCGGACCTCGACGTGAACGAGTGGCCCGGCGTCGGGCGCCGCGCCGCGCCTCAGTGCGCCGGGATGGTCTGGCCGCCGCGCCACACGCCGCCGGCCCGCCCGATCCGGCGCACCCGGAACGCCAGGAAGATCAGCGAGAAGCCGACCAGCAGCGCCCACACCCCGATGTACAGCATCAACGCCAGCGCCCCGGCCCCCGGCATCGTCATCATCAGCCCGCCGAACAGCACCCCTGCGAGGCCGCTGAGCGCCAGCCACCATTCGCCCTCGATCTCCTTGCGCAGGCGGATCGCCATGACGATGCGCAGCACCCCGGTGATGATTGCGTACGCGGCGATGTACATCAGCAGCACCAGCGCCGTGATGCCGGGCACGCGCAGCGCCAGCAGCCCGAACGCCACCCCGCACAGGCCCTCGAGCAGCATCAGCCACCAGTGCTCGTTCTCCTTGCGGCCGGCGAACGACCCGCCGATCAGGAACACCCCGTCGACCAGCACGAACACCCCGAACCACACCGTCAATGCCGCCAGCGACAGGCCGGGCGCGACCAGAGACAGGGCGCCGAACAGCAGCGCCACGAGGCCGCGCAGCAGCAGCGACCACCACGCCGTCGAGAGCGATTCACAGAGCATGAGACCCCTTCTTTCAGCCCTCAACGTGACGCACTCTCGCACCCCGTCCAGCAGCCCCAGCGACGATTCGCCTCCGCGCCCGCCGCGCCTGCCGGCCGCCCTCGTCCGTTTTTGCATTCCTTGTGTTTCGAGGTGGAATCAGCGGACTCGACCGCCGCACCGGCGGCGAATCCTGCCACGAATCACCCTCGACGCGTTCGCTGCCGCAATCACTGCGGATTGATCACCTCGAGCCGCGTCCCGCCCGGGTACGCGTACGAAGTCACGTCCGTATACCCGTAGTTGACGATCCCGAACGGCTCCGCGCTCGCGGCCAGGTGGCCGCCCTCCGCGATCGGCCAGTCGGCCACCTCGTAGCCGCCGACCGCGTAATAACCACCCACCGCCACCCCGTCGACTTGCACCTCCGCCCCGCCCTTGATCCGGACGATCTGTGCGAAGTGTTGTGAATACCCGGTGCCGGTGGCGAACGCGTAGCGGTCGAGGAATTGCTCGACCGGGATCGCCTGCACCATCGCCGGATCTCCCGTCCCGCCGCCGCCGTCCTGGCTCTCGAGGTATTGCACGGGCAAGAACGGCTTGTCGCCCGCGAACACGAAGCTCGTCCCGGTGTTCACCACCAGCTCTTGCCATTCGCCGCGGTTCAGCTGCAGCGGCGTGCCCGGCAGCGGCGGCACCGTCGACACCGTCGTCCCGTCCTCGCCGCCGAACACCCGCCAGTAGTGCTTCTCCTTGTGGCGCGCCGGCGCGTGGGCGCCGACGTACTCACGACCCCAGTAGGCCAGCGGCAGCATCTGCTCCTCCACGTGATCGCAGTACGACACGTTGCTGCTCGGCACGTTGACGCACTCGACCGCCCCGACCACCCAGATCGGTCGGTCGGCGCTCACGATCGTGCCCGAAAGGTCGCCGCTCGGCCCCGGCGCGATCACCTGCAGCGTATCGAAGCGGTTCATCACCACCTCCCCCGTCTGGCCCGCGAACACCTGCGGCACCCCCTTGCCCGCGCTCGTCGTGATCGGCGGCGTCCAGCGCACCGTCGTCTCCTCGGCGATCGCGATCACCGTGAAGTAGCTCGGCGACTCCTCCTGCGTCTGCCGGTACGACGCCACCACGTAGCTCGCCTGCAGCGCGTGCTCGGGGAACAGCATCGACGCGTCATTGGTCGCCTGGGCCCCGATCGGCGAGTGCTGGTACGCCACCACCGGCACGTCGCTGTCGACCCGATAGGCCCCGCCGACCCGCAGCGCCGACACCTTGTCGATCGGCGGGTTCGTCAGCGTGAACGTGTGCGTCTCGCCCGGCCCGATCTTCACCGCCGGGCCCTGCGGCGCCTCCACGTTCTGCCCGGTCGGCGCCAGGTACAGCTGCACCGTCGCCGTCTTGCTCGCGTGCGTATTGCCGATCACCAGCGAATCGTTCTCCTCCGCATAATAGTTGTCCATGCGGCTGGCGAAGAACGAGCAGCCCACGGTGCTCGGCGTCGACTCGGCCAGGTCGCACAGCGAGAAGCACTTGCTGCCCGCGCACGCCTCCGCCGGCCCGCACGCGACCGGCGGCCCGTAGCCGCTGCCCTCACCGTTGCATTGCGCATAGTGATCGTCGTCGACGCACTTCGAGCTGTTCGGCGGGCAATCGCCGGCCTCGCACGACCCGTGCGCGCACGCCTGGTCGCGTCCGCACGGCTGCGGCGCGAACGCCGAACAATCGGCCTGGCACACCAGGATCTGCGCGCCCTCGCATTCGCCGAGGTCGCCCGGCGCGCAGCTGCACACCGCCTCGCCCGTCGAAGTCGAAGTCGTCGAGCTCGTCGAATTCGTCGAGCTGCCCTCGCTGCCCGGCTCGGCTGTCGTCGTCGGCGGCGCCGCCTCGCTCGTCTCGCCCGTCATCGGCCCCGGCGCCGCCGTCGTCCCCGTCGTGCTGCCCGTCGGCGCCGATGCGCTCGTCGCCGCCGGCGTATCGTTGCAGGCGGCGAGCAGGCACAGGAGCCATGGACCGGCGAAGCGCGGGCAACGTGACATGCGCCGACGTTGGCCAAAACTGCATGGCGATGCAACTCGGGCCGCGCCCTGCGGCCGGCGAACTCTGTTTCCCGGCCCCGCGCGCGCAGGTGCGCCTCGCTCACACCCCGCCTCGCCGGGGCCCGATCCCCGACCCACCTGTCCCGAAAGTCAGGCGTTCGCGACGGACGGCTCGATCTTCAGCGACGCCCCCGTGGCGGCCACGATCGCCTCGACTGTCACGCCTGGCGCCCGCTCGACCAGGCGGAAGCCGCCCTCCTCGACCGCGATCACCCCGAAGTCCGTGATCACCAGGTTGACGCAGCGCATCGCCGTCAGCGGCAGCGAGCAGCGGCGGACCAGCTTGGCCCCCCCGTCGCGGTCGGTGTGGGTCATCACCGCGATCACCTTGCGCGCCCCCGTGGCCAGGTCCATCGCCCCCCCGATCCCCGCCACCTTTTGCCCCGGCACCATCCAGTTGGCCAGGTCGCCCGTCTCTGCCACCTGCATCGCCCCCAGCACCGCCACATCGACGTGGCCGCCGCGGATCATCGCAAAGCTCAGCGCCGAATCGAACGTCGACCCGCCGGGCACGATCGTCACCGTCTGTTTGCCGGCGTTGATCACCTGCGCATCGACCTCGTCGTCGTACGGGAACGGCCCCATCCCCAGCAGCCCGTTCTCCGAGTGCAGCAAGATCCCCGAATCGGGCGGCAAGTAGTTCGGGATCAGCGTCGGGATCCCGATCCCCAGGTTGACCACGCTGCCCGGGCTCAGCTCCCGGGCCGCTCGCGCGGCCATGTCTTCGCGGCTCCACGGCATGGCCGGCGGATTTTGGCTGGCGCCGCGCCGCGAGGCAACGCGAAATCGGTGCGTTTCCGCGCTCCAGGGCCATCCTTCGGCAACCGCGCCACATTGCCGGCGCCTGTCGTTTGCGGGCACCCTTCGCGGGCATGCGCGTCGTATTCCTCGCGCTCGCCGCCCTCCTCGCGTGCGCGCGCCTCGGCGGGTCGCGCGACGGCGACGACGAGCGCGAGGTCCGCGTCGCCGCCGAACCGCTGACCGCCGAGCAGCAGACTCGCCTCACCGACCACGCCCGCGCCGGCGGCCTGCTCTGGTGGCGCCTGCCCGGCGACGCCGGCCCGCGCTGCGAACCGTGGCGCCTCGTGCCCGACCCCGGCGATCTCACCCACGGCCACCTGCTCCTGACCGACCCCCCGCCTGTCCCGACGGACAGCCCGCCGGACCCGCGCCCGCCCGCCGACCCCGACCCGTCCTCTGCCCCCGAGGACAGCCAGGCCCACCAATCACATGTCCCGAAGGACAGCCGCACCGACCCGTCCTCTGCCCCCGAGGACAGCCAGGCCCACCAATCACATGTCCCGAAGGACAGCCGCACCGGCTCATCCTCCGTCCTCGAGGCTAGCCCCCCGCTTCCCCCGCCCCTCGCCTCGCCGGGTCCTCCGATCCCCGTGACCCTCCTCGCCGCGCCGGCCCCGACCGCTCGGCTCGCCTGGCCTCGCTTCCCACCTGTCCCCGAGGCCAGCCCCGCTCCCGCCTCCCCACCTGCACCGAGCGACATGTCCTCCGGGACACTCACCATCCAGCTCGACTACAGCCTCGCCGAGGGCCACCTCACCCTCACCGCCCCCGAGCACGAGCGCCTGGTCCCTGCCCCCGAGGGCACCAAAAAATCGGAGGAGCGCGCCCTCACCTGCGTCTTCACCGGCATCGCGCTCGGCGGCCCTGCCGGCGGCCCGCGGCGGCTCATCCTCGCCGCGCGCGAGCGCTTCTTCTTCACCCGGGACGCCTGCGATGCGGCCGGCTTCGCCGACGATCCGCCCGGGCCCGACGAGCTGCGCGTGCTCGGCTGCGCCGGCGCCCTCGCCGATCCGGCCACCCGCGCCCGCCTCGAGCGGCCGCCCCCGCGCGACGCCCCCGACGCCGCCGCCCGGCTCCACCGCGCCCGCGCCGTCCACCACCTCCGCCGCGGCAGCGACGGCGCGCTCGTGTGCGACGTCTGGCGCAACCGGCCCGAGCGGGCTCGCGGGCATGGCCGCCTCGAGCACCGCGGCCGCGACGACGACGGCCGGTTCGTCCGCACCTACGCCTACGACGTCGGCCCCGGCTACCTCACCCTCCAGGGCCCCGCCGAGTTCCGCCGTATCGACCTCGCGGGCCAGCGCACCGACATCGTGCGCGCCAGCAGCTGCCTCGTCACCCGCGGCGTCGCGGCCGTCGGCCCCACGGCGATCGACCTCGGCGGCGAGCGCTGGTACCTGTCCCGAAGTGCATGCGACGCCGCCCGCCTCGCCGGCGCCCCCGCCCCCGTCGGCCCTGTCCCCCTGCTGGTCGCCGGCTGCGAGTGAGCGCCATCGCCGGTCCCGAAGTCCGCGCCCCCACCCTGCGCGCGCTCCTTCAAAGCACCCGCCCCTGCGAGGCCCCGCGACGCACGTGACCCCGCCCGCATCACCCCGGCCGCGCCCGCGAACGCCCCGATATCGGCCCGATCGCCGCCGCCACAATTTTGCGTGACCCTCCCCGCAACCGCTGCGCTCCCGTGCGCTCGCTGCAGGTTCCGCGCCTCGACCCGCGCCGCGCATCACCTGTCCCGAAGTACATGTGCGCCGCCTCGCAGCCCCCGCGCGCCCGTGCCCTCCCGACCGCCCGCCGCCGGGTTCAGCGGCGCCGCGAACTACAATTCACCTGTCCCAAAGTTTATGTGACCCGCTTCGCAGCGCCCGCGCTCCTGCGCCCGCCTCACGCGCTTGCGAGGGCGAACGAGCGCCGCGCGACCTGGCGGCGCCGGCGCGCGTCCGGCCCGGACACTCGTTCGGGCACCCCCTTCGACTTGATGATTTTTTGGTGCGCCGGATCGCGGAGGCTCGCCAGGCCCGCTGCGCCGCGGTCGCGCCGCGCCGGCCCTCGCCGCCACATCCTCGGCCTACAGCTCGCCTGTCCTCGAGGCCAGCTGCACCATGAGCACCCGCGCTATCGACATCGGCATGGAAGTCTCGCAGCCCGAAGCTCTCGAGGATCTGTGCACCACCCGGCGCACCTTGAGCCCCGCGGAGCGAGAGCTGTTCGGCACCGCTGCCGACGCCCTCGGTCGTTACTCGCTGCTCGGCAAGCTGGGCAGCGGCAGCATGGGCGTCGTCTTCCGCGCCTACGACCCGCGGCTGCAGCGGCCCGTCGCCGTCAAGATCCTCTACCCCTCGGGCAAGAAGACCGCCCACCTCGTCTCCACCGGCGACACCCGGCTCCTGCGCGAAGCCCAGTCGATCGCACGCCTCTCGCACCCCAACATCGTCGCCGTCCACGACGTCGGCGTCGTCGGCGACCGCATCTTCCTCACCATGGAGTTCGTCGAGGGTCCGACCTTGCGGCAGTTCTGCGACCAGCCGCGGGGCTGGCGGGAGCTGCTCCCCTTGCTGATCCAGGCCGGGCGCGGGCTCGCGGCCGCCCACCGCGGCGGCGTCATTCATCGCGACATCAAGCCCGACAACATCCTCGTCGGCGACGACGGCCGCGTCCGCGTCGTCGACTTCAGCGTCGCCCGCCCGCAAGGCGGCAGCGGCGACACCCTCGTCGGCAAGACCCGCCTCACCGACACCGAGACCCACAACCTCGTCGGCACCCCCGCGTACATGGCCCCCGAGCAGCTGCGCGCCGCCCCGGCTTGCGCGCGCTCCGACCAGTTCGCCTTCTGCGTCACCGCCTTCGAGTGTCTGTTCGGCGAGCGGCCGTTCGCCGGTCCCACCCTGCGCCGCCTGATCGACAACGTGCTCGCCGGCCCGCCGACCCAGCCGCCCCCGTTCAGCCAGCAGATCCCCCGCGCCCTCTATCAATGCATCGCCCGCGGCCTCGCTCTCGACGTCGACGACCGCTGGCCCGACATGGACACCCTCGTCGCCCAGCTCGAGGAATTCGCCGCCCGCGGCCCCCGGCGCTCCTCCCTCCTCCTCGCCGCCTCGCTCGGCGCCGCCGCGGCCCTCACCGTCGGCGCCGTCGCGGCCCAGTTCACCGGCACCAGCTGCTCCCACCCCGAGCTCGCCGCCCACCTCCATACCCGCTGAGCGCCGCGGCTCGCTCGCGCCCTCGTGACATGTCCCTTCGGACATCCTCGCCAGCGCCGCGACGACCTGTCCCGTCGGCCATCCGTCGACGGCCACCACCGCGTCGGGCGTGCCATCGAACACCGCGCCCTCCTCAGGGGACGCGATATCGAAGTCCAGCGGAGGATGCGGCACGAAACCGGTGTCGGTATCCGCCGCCGCAGCGGGAGCGGCGACCACCAGGAGCCACGCACGACAGATCGAGCCAGGCGCACGCATGTCCCAGGCCTGGCAGCCGAAAGGTCCCCTCTCCAATCCGACGCGACACGACCTGTCTCTCGTGCCAGCGCACTCGCGCTCGCGCGGAAATTCCGCCGACCACGTTGTCAGCGCCGGGCCCTGGGCCCTACCCTGACGCGATGCATCGCCCCCTCAGCTTGAGCCCGTCTGCGCTCGCCTTGCTCGGCGCCGGCTTGATGTCCGCCTGCCCCCTCCCGCCGGCCGCCGACACCGAGACCGCCAGCGACGGCACCACCGCGACGACGACCGACGGCGGCACCGCGACCACCGAGACCACCGCCACTACCGAGACCACCGCCACCGATCCGACCACCACCACCGGCCCCGGCACCACCGAGCCCCCGACCGGCACCACCGCGACCTCCTCCACCACCGACGACACCAGCACCACCATGCCCGCCTGCCGGGCCGAGTGCGGCGACGGCCTCGTCGAATGCGACGAAGCCTGCGACGCCGGCCCCGACAACAACGACATCGAGCCGGGCGCCTGTCGCAGCGACTGCACCGCCGCCGGCTGCGGCGACAGCGTCGTCGAATACCTCGACGACGAACAGTGCGACGACGGCAACCGCAGCGACGGCGACGGCTGCAGCGGCGCCTGTCAGGTCGAGGTCGGGGCCGCCTGCGGCGACGGCCTGCTCGACCTCGACCAGGGCGAAGAGTGCGACGACGCCGGCCTCGACCCCGGCGACGGCTGCGGCCCCAACTGCCAGCTCGAGCCTCCGGGCGGCGCCTGCGGCGACGGCCTCGTCGACCCCGTGCTCGAGGTCTGCGACGACGAGAACCTCGCCAACGGCGACGCCTGCAACCCGACCTGCAACCTCGGCAACAGCACCTCCCTGTTCGTCGGCAGCCAGGGCCAGCTCGGCCTCAAGGATGGCGTCGGCCAGGCTGCGCGGATCTCCGGCACCGGCGGCCTCGCCGTCGACCTCACCCACCTCTACCTCGCCGACGCGCAGAACAACTGCATCCGCCGCATCGACATCGCCACCGCCACCGTCGAGACCATCGCCGGCTCGAACACCGGCGCCAGCGGCTACCTCGACGCCCCTGACGGCCTCGACGCCCGCTTCGCCGGCCTCGACGCCATCGCCACCGACGGCAAGACCTTGTGGGTCAGCGACGGCACCAACAAGCGCCTGCGCGCCGTCAGCCTGACCGCCCCGTATGCCGTCACCACCGTCGCCGGCAGCGGCATGACCGGCGTCGCCGACGGCATCGCCGACGCCGCCACCTTCGACGACAACCGCGGCCTCACCTACTACGCCGGCCGCGTCTACATGGTCGACGCCAGCGCCGCCGTGCTGCGCCGCTTCGACCCTGTCACCCAGGAGGTCGTCACCCTCGCCGGCCTCGCCTACGAGAACGGCGGCGACGACGGCGTCGGTGACGTCGCCCGCTTCGTCAGCCCGCGCTACCTCACCTCCGACAACAGCGGCATGCTCTACGTCGCCGACACCAACGGCTTCGCCCTCCGCAGCTTCAACACCGTCACCGGCCACGTCGGAACCTTCGCCGGCACCGGCAGCGCCGGCTACGTCGACGGCATCGGCGCCGCCGCGGCGATCCACCGCCCGCGCGGCCTCGCCAGCGACGGCGCCAGCCTCTACTTCGGCGAGTTCGCCCAGCACACCGTCCGCCAGGCCATGCTCGCCACCCGCGAGGTCTCGACCAATGCCGGCCAGCACTGCGACGGCGACATGACCTGCCCTGGCGCCTACGTCGAGGGCGTCGGCGTCGAGGCCCGCTTCAACGGCCCGTTCGCGCTCGCCTACCACGACCCGAGTCACTCGCTGTTCGTGCTCGACAGCGCCAACCGGGTCATCCGCCGCGTGCAGTGATTCGCCGCCGCCGACGTGGTCGGCGCGCCGCTCCTCCGACCGCGATCGTCACTCGACCGCGTCGAGGAACTCGTCGACCAACCGGTTGAACAGCGCCGGCCGCTCCCAGTAGACCGAGTGCCCCGTCTCCGGCACTTTAATAAAGCGCCCGTGGACCAGCAGGCGCGCCAGGTGGGCCACCGAGTCGGGGGCGCACACGAAGTCCTCCTCGGCCGTCATGCACAGCGTCGGCACCGCGAAGCCCTCGAGGTCGCGCGCCGTCACCGTGCGCATCCCCAGCAGCACGTCGCGGATCGCCCGCTTGTCGGCCCCGCCGAGGACGTCCATCCCGCGATACAGCTCGTGCATCGCCGGCTGGTCGCGCACCATCCGCTCGCCCGCGGCGGGGTGCACCCCCTTCATGAACGCCGCCGTCGCCCGCCCGCGCAGGCGGTTGATCGCCGCGTCGATCTCCGGCGTCGTCACCTGTCCCGTCGTACAGGCCATCACCAGCGCCCGCACCTTCTCCGGCCGCCGCATCGCGTAGCCGAGGCAGCTCCACCCGCCCATCGACTGCCCCACCAGCCGCACGTCGTCGACGTGCAGGTGCTGCAGCAGCGCGTCGAGGTCGTCGACGAACCTGACCGGCCCCTGCCCCGACGCGTCGCGCGACGGCGCGAAGCCCCGGTGCGAGAACACCACGCAGCTGAACCGCTGGCGAAAGTGCGGCACCTGCTGCCACCACGACAAATAACCGCCCCCGAGCCCGTGCGCGAACACGAGCGGCGGCCCGCTGCCGTGCACCTCATAATAGAGCTCGCCGTCGGGCAAAGTCAGCGTCGCCATGACGCCACCCTATCGCGGCCCGCTGCGCGGCGATAGCCCCGTCACCCCTGCGCGCCGGATCGGCCCAGCCCGGCGCGCGCACATCCTCGCAGCATGCAGCACCCGATCGGCTCGATTCACCACACTCCGCTCACCCGAACACTCTCTCAAAAAACCACCACAATCCCGCCACCACGATCGCCGCCGAGATCCACCGCGCCCCGTGCCATCGGCGATACGCCGGCACGCGCCCCAGCAGCAGCAAGATCGGCAGCACCAGCGCCAGCACGGCCAGCTGGCCCGCCTCCACCCCGAGGTTGAAGAGCAGCAGCGCCGGCCCGACCTCCCCGGCCGGCAGCCCGAGCTCCGCCAGCACCCCCGCGAACCCGAACCCGTGGATGAACCCGAACGGCAGGGTGATCCGCCAGCGCCCGGCCGCGTCGGGCACGAAGAAATTTTCGACCCCGACGTACGCGATCGACAGCGCGATCGCCGGCTCGACCCATGCACCGCTCGGCGTCCAGATCCCCAGCGTCGCAAGAGCCAGGCTCAACGAGTGCCCGAGCGTGAACGCCGTGATCACCGCGATCAGCGAGCGCAGCTTGCCGCCGACCACCACCAATCCGAGCAGGAACACCAGGTGATCGGTCCCGATCAGGATGTGCTCCACCCCCAGCTCGAAGTACGCGGAGACCGGCCGCGTCGGCGCCTCGCCCTCCCCGCCCTCGACCGCGATCGTCGCCGACGGCGCGCGGGCCAGCAGCACCGGCTCGGCGAAGATGTCCTCGGGGCCAGCTCCGGGCCGGACGAACTGCCCCAGGTGGCGGTGCCCCGCCGCCAGCCCGGCGAACGACCACGTCAGCGTCAGCGTGCGCGGCGGCGCGGGGCAGTCGAAGCTGATCGCCACCGTCGCCCCGTCCTCCTCCGTCAGCCACGCCCGCACCGGCGCCCCCGCGCACGCCTCGCCATCGGCCGCCAGCCCCAGCGCCGCAGCCACCGGCCCCAACGCCGCGCTCGCGCCCGCCAGCTCCGCCTCGGTCAGCGTCCCGTCGCCGTCGCCGTCGAGCCCCGGCGCCAGCCCGCGCAGCTCCCCGCGCGCGAACGTCAGCTCGGCCGCGACCGCCTCGCCGTCGACCGTGTACACCCCGCGCGACAGCCCGACCTGGTGGGCCTCCGCGGTCCGCGGAACCACCAGACCCAAGAGACATGCCCCAATGACCATGCTCCAAGCGACATGTCCGAACGAGCCTGTCCTTGCGAACACATCTCTTGAAGGATGACGGCGTCGATGGTGCAGACGAGCTCTCCCCCGCCGAGGATACCCCATCTCCTCGGACCCTGGGATCAGAAGCGGATTCCGCCCGGGTCGACGCGAGCGCGACAGCTCAGCAACGGCAGGTGATCCTCGCGCGGGTCCAGCGACCCGAGCGCCGCCCGGGCGATACCGAACGACTCCTGGAGATCTTTCCCCTTGCCGATCGCACGATAGAGAGCGCGCGAGAAGATCCTCGCCGCTTCGTCGGAGATTCTTTCTCTCATCCCCACCACCGCGTCGACGCGCTCGGTCAGCACTGCCGTGGCCAGTCCGCTGAAACAAGCGTTGAGGACCACGCAGCGGGGTGGCTGGCGTAGCGCGCCGAGCAAACGCGCGAGAGCGTCGTAGCGCAGCCGGGTCGTCGATCCTTCCGCTCCGACGACCAGCATCGTCCCGTCCGAGCCGCCGTGACCCGCGAAGTGCAACAAGACCGGGTTGTGGTCGGTGATCAGATCGAAGGTCTGCTCCGCCGTGACGGACCACCCCCAGACCAACGAAAACCGCTCGCGGACAGGCCCCAGACCGAGCTCGTCTTCGATATCGCCTGCTTCTCTTGCGAGCTCGAGCGGAGCTTGACCCTCCGGACAGGCCATGAGCACGAGCGCGACCTGCTTGTCCGTGACCGGACCTCCCGGACCTCCCGCCGGAAACGGGTCGAGCCCGAGGCAAGCGACCGCGGCTGTCCGCAGCGCGTCGTCATGCTTCCGAAACTCCCCCAGGCGCAGAAACAGTTCCCGCTCGAGGTAGCCGAACTGGCGCAGCCGCTCGATCACGGCAAACACGTACTGGTCGACCCCCACCACCGAATCCGGCAACCCGGCGGCGATGTCCGCGTAGTGCATGGCGATGAACTGCCGCAAGTCGGGCAGCGATACCCGCTGGACGAGGTAGTGATGCAAGGGCTGAGGATACTGCGACACGGCTGCCATTACTCAGAAGTGTAGGCCACGGCAGCGACCGATCACCTTGCCGGACGCGTCCTCGCGCTTTCAGCTCAACAGCCCCAGAGCACCGCGATTTCCTCGATCTCCGCCGCCCGGCTGGGCCGCGCCCTGCGCAGCGCTTCGAATAAGTTCGCGTCTACTTTGCCATGCCGCTTCAAGACATCCATCACTTGGTGGGCGACTCCGGCGAGTTCGGCTTCCCAAAGGATTTCCTTGACGAGTGAACTCAAGGATTCGGTCATGGCGAACAATCGTCGAAGGTCGGCGCTCTCGAAGGACCTCGCTAAGAAGTCGACCAGCGCCTTCGCGGGTTCGGCGTCTCCTGCCCGGAGCTGGGGCGGCGCCGGCGACAAGAGGTCCAGAGTCGGCACGAACCCGCCCTTGTCGCGCTGATGGTCATAGACTCTCACGGGCGGATCCGCCTTGGGCAGGAAGCTCAGGCCGCACTGAACCGCCACGGCCACGGGCACGGCGGGGAACAGGTGGATCCGACAGCGTGGTCCGTGCGTCGCGCGAATTTTCGTCAGCAGATTCTGCCAGGCACTGGCGAAATCTTGCAGATGCGCCTCCGTGCGCACGGAGTCACGGCCCGGCTCCTCGACGGCGATCTCGTACATCGCACACGGACCCGGAGGCAGCACCGCCTCCGCCTCTTCCGGGTGCACCTTTCCGCTGATCGACAGTAACACCCCGACGTTCAAGCCTCGTGTTGTGTGGGTGACGACCTTGAAGGCCGACTGGTCCGGCCGCGAATCTCCCCACGTCCATCCAGCGGGCCTGTGGAACCGGTTGAACACCCGGATCTCCTGCTTTTCGCCCAAGGCCTCACCGAGCACCATCAGGAGCGGGATTGGTGCGAGACCGAACACACTGATGCGCCGCACCGACGACTGCGCGACCTGCTGCAAGAACCCGCTCACCTTGCGCCGGATTTCGGAGGCCAACAACTTCCACGTCGCGGGCTCGTCGTCAGAAACCTCGAGATATGCGAGGTCGATCTCCAGTCCTCCCGGGAGCGCCTCCCACGGCGGCAGGGCAGCCTGGATCTGCTCCTCGCTCCACAACCCCTTCTGACGGCCGATATTGGCGGAGAGGCGGATGACGTGGGTCTTCAGGGCGGGATCGTCCATGGCGCTCCTCGAAGTGCCCCCTCGCGGTCCGAACGATCACCTCGCCAGCGAGGTGATCGGTGAGGCGGGGCCGAGGCACCACGTCTCGACCCAGGAGGAACCCCGTGAAGAGCCTCAGCTCCAAGAGCCCATCGCATCGACGGCTGACCGCATTCGTCGAGTGGATCCGCACGCCCGACGATCGAGAAGAACGGATCAGGAACCAAGCCGACGAGGTACGGCGCCGTCTCCGCGGCAAGGCCGAGAGCGACGAGCTCGTCATCCGCTCCATGCCGTTCTCGGGCTCGTACGAGAAAGGCACGGGACTGCGGCGCCACATGCAGGGCGAGGCCGAGATCGAGGGTCAGGACGTCGACATCGCCATCGTCATCCATCCACGCAGTGTCCCCGAGGATGCTGACCGTGAGCGCCTGATCGAACGTTTCCTGAGCTACTTTCGCGCCAGCTACCCCGATACGCAGGCGTCAGCGACCCGCAGCTCCGTGCGGGTCGCCTTCGTGGGCAGCAAGGTGAATTTCGATCTCGTTCCGATGCTGGCGGTGGACGGCACCGACCGCGAACAGTTGCTGTTTCGCAGCAACGGTGAGCGCCGCCGGACCTCGATCCAGAACCACAGCGAATTCGTGCGGCGCCGCAACAAGCGCAGCAACGATTTGCCTGGCCGGGTAAAGTTCAACGAGTGCGTCCGGCTCGTCAAGTGGTGGCGTCACTACTGTGAGGGCAGCGCGCAACAGATCGAAGAGGTGCCCAGCATCCTCGTCGACCTGCTGTGCGCCAAGGCCTTTGACCAGCATGGCGTCGCCGCGACCTATACCGAGACGCTCGCCCGATGGTTCTCCACCATGGCGGATCTGGCCCTGCGCAAGCGCCTGGTCGCTTTTGACGACTTCGGTCCGGTCCCCGACCGCACCGTGGACGACCGCCAGTGGGCCGTCCTCGACCCCGTGAACCCGGACAACAACGTCCTGCCGATGGCCTGGAACAACCTGCACATCGCCGAGCTCGCCGACTGGCTGTCCACCGCCCGGGACCAGTGGGCCGAGGTCGAGAGCTTCGAAAGGGTCGACGAGGTCGACAAGTCGCGCCGGGTCCTTATCGAGCTGTTCGGCAATCCCTTCAAGCATCACGGAGAGCTGTGATGGCCTCGACCTTCACGAACACGGAGGCCTCGACCTTCACCGAGGCTCGCGCGAGGGCCGTCATGGTGAAGATCTTCGTGGACTTCACCGCCATGAAGAACGCCGGGCTCATCTCGGCCGCGCGGGCTGACAACTGGCACGAGGTGTTGTTGTTCGGCCTGTATCAGGAGGCTATCGAAATGTTCCAGGTCGCGTTCACGAGCCCGGCAGGCCAGCAATGGGCCTTGGACTATCAGATCAAGGACGACGGCTCGGTCGCCACCGATCAGCGCCCTGGTGGCAACAATTACGCCGTTTTTCCTCAGGGGACCTCGGTCTGCCTGACCGTGCGAATGCGTCAGAAAGCGCGTGGCCGCCAGAAAGTCCTCGACTTCATGAAGCAGCATGGTTGGGGCATGGAAGGCACCATCTTGACCGGCGACGCCTACGTCGACCGCCAATATTCCCAGAACGGTTACGGCGTGACCCGCACCAAAGTAGGAGAATGGAAATGAGTGAGTTGACCCTCCTGGAGACCAAACACCCCGACAAGTCCGCGAGGCGCCGGTTCGAGGGCCTCGTCGGCATCGACGCTCAGAAGCAACGCCTTCTCGACGACCTGGTCCTGATGTTCGCGCCGAAAGAGTTCGAAGATTGGCGCGCTCGGCATCATCCCCGCGGCCTTCCCTTCGCCGACGCGGGGGCTGCCAGCAGCCGCTTGCTGCTGTTGTCGGGCGAGGTCGGCTGCGGCAAGACGGCGCTCGCGTCCTCCGTGGCGACGCCGCTGGCGGAGCGGCTCGAGCAGCGGGTCCTCGTACTCGAGACGCCCTCCGACATCCGTGGCTGGGGCAAGGTCGGCGAGATCTCGGCGCGCCTCACCGACGCGTTCACGCAGGCCAAGGCCCGCGCGCGTGAATTTGATGCTGCCCTCCTCATCATCGACGAGGCCGACGACTTGGCTACCAGCCGCGCGCAGATGCAGGCCCACCACGAGGATCGCGCCGGACTCAACGTCCTCCTCAAGCAGCTGGACTTGCTGGCGCGCGAGAAAGTCCAACTGGTGACCGTGCTCATCACCAACCGAGCATCCGCGCTCGATCCGGCGCTCCTTCGTCGAGCGGCATCACACCTGAAGTTCACCCGCCCCGATGCCGACGCCCGGGCGGCTCTGTTCCACTCCATGCTGCACAAGACCTCGACCACGGAGCGCGACATCAAGGCTCTGGTCGAGGCCAGCGAGCGCGAGGTTCCCTTCAGCTACTCGGATCTGACCGAGCGCCTCGGCCGTCAGGCGCTCCGCCGGGCATGGAGCGCCGATCGTGCGTTCGACGCCGCCATCCTGCGGGAGACGCTCGCGGAGTTGGAGCCCTCACCGCTCATCGAGGTCGCGTGACCGGCGCTGGCCGGGTGAGCGAACCCCCTCGCCGCAATTAAAAAGCGCTTCAAAACCGGTGAGGGCCTGAAGCAGCGAACCCGAGCGGGGCTCGGCGGTGATATGTCGCGCGCGGATAGTGTGTGTGCTGCCGGCGCGACTTCCGGCATCACGGTCTCGCGGGGGTAGTCGCCGGCCCGGGCCGACCCGTCACGGGTCGGCGCACGATTTTTTGATTTTCTTTTGCTGGCGGCTTCTCGGCCTTGCCGGCCCCGGGCTTGTCGAACTCCGGGCCCAGCGACGCCGCGCCTTCGCGGCGGATGTCGTCCATGATCACCGGGAAATCGGCCTGGGTCACCGTCGTGCCCTCTGCGAGCGGCAGCGGGAAATTCTTCGGCAGCCAGGTGCCGAACTCGAACTCGACGGTCACGAGGTCGGAGATCTCCCGCTCGCCGATCCGGTGGTCGATGACCAGCGGCAGCGGCGGCGGCTGGCCGGAGCAGGCCTCACGGATCGCCGGAGCCGACACCAGCCACGCCGGCACCTGCGGCTCGGTATGGATATAGCGTCGCGTCACCAGCGTGAACTCCGGCACCCGCTTGCTCGAGTCCCACCACAGCCCGTCGACCGCCTGCATCGCCGCTCGTGCCCCGTCCTTCGACACCACCCCGAGGCGGCGCAGGCCCTCGCGGATCCACGCCTGCATCGCCAGGTCGTACTCCTCGCGCGAGCGGATCTCGCCCGCCAGGATCAGCCCCGTCGCCAGGTTGATGCCGAGCACGTTCGAGTACACGTCCTCCGGCGAGAACGACGACAGCCGCTCCGACACGCCCGGCACGCTCTCGAAGCCGTACCACGTGACCACCTCGTGCCACGTCGACAGCTGATAGACCGCCCAGCTCGCCAGCATGGCCGCCGTCTTCCACCGCCCGTGGCGCGCCAGCAGCCCCTCCGGCAGCGGCTTCACCACCACCCGCCGCTTCGTGCCCTCCTCTGGCCAATCGATGGTCGCCCCGTCGGGCAATCGTCGCACCAGCTGCAGCGTCAAGAACAGCGTGCGGTCGGCCATGTCGCGCACGTGGGCGATGTCGAGGAACCCGCCGCGGCAGGTGTAGACCAGCCCGTTGCGCTCGCGCGTCGCCTCGCCCTTGTCGTAGCCGTGCGGCCCGATCTCCTCCGGCGCGCGGATGTTCTCGTTCTTGTACAGCGGCACCGGCACCGGCCCGACCTCCGCCCGCAGGTCCTGGCCGAACGCGCAGCACGGCCGCAGCTTCTTCGGTGGGTCGAACACCGGCACGCTGGCCGGGTCGAAGCTCGTCCCGACGTCGGCCGGGTCTCGCAGCGCGCGCGCGACCTCGCGGCTGTCGACCATCAGCGGCGCCTGCCACGTCGGCGCGCACGCCGAGAGCACGGCGACGATCGGTGCAAGCAATCGCCCGAGGGCGATTCGCCCGGCCCTTCTGGGTATGACGGCACTCGCGTGTGCGCTTCGCACGGTCTATGCTCTGATCGCGACATGCACGTCCGGCAATGTCTGGTGCTCCTCCTCGTCTGCAGCGCGCTCGGCCTGGGCGTCACGCTGGCGCTGGGCGTGACCTATTCCGACCGCCTCTCGTCGCACGCCACCGGCTTCTTCGCTGTCGAGGTCGACGACGCGATCGCCGCGAACGCCGAGCCGCGTAGACCGCGCCGCAGCGTGCTCGTGGTCGTCGACGGTCTGGGTCACGAGGCCGCGCGGACCATGGGCGCGATCGCGCTCCTGCGCGAGCACGGTCAGTGCCGCAAGACCGCCGTCGGCGTGCCCTCGATGTCGCGGCCGGTCTACGCCACGATCTCCACCGGCCTCGAGCAGGACCGCACCGGCGCCCGCGGCAACGACGACGAGTCGCCCCTGTTCGCGCGATCGATCTGGCAGCAGGCCCGCGCCGCCGGCCTCTCGGTCGCCGCCGTCAGCGAGCTGACATGGTGGCAGGACCTTTTCCCCGGCGCCTTCACCAGCTACGCCGTGCTCGGCCTCGAGGATGACTACTTCGCCGCGCTCCCGCCGGCCGACCTCCAGCTCGTCCACCCGCTCTACGTCGACGAGGCCGGCCACGAGTTCGGGGCCGCCTCGCCGGAGTACGCCGAAGCGGTCGCGCGCGCCGATCGCGAGCTCGGCGGCCTGCTGCGCGGCCTCGACTTCAGCCAGGACCTCGTGGTCCTCACCGCCGACCACGGCCACTCGCTGCGCGGCGGCCACGGCGGCGACCAGGACGCGATCGCCAATGTCATGACTTGCCACGCCGGCTTCGGCGTCCGCCGCGACCCAGACTACGGCCATTTGCGAATCACCACAGTCGCCCCGTCCTTGGCGCTGCTGCTCGGCCTGCCGTTCCCGAACCACATGCGCGCCGGCGACGACGACCTCGACGCCCTGTGGGCCATCGTCGACCCGTCGGCCTTCCCGGCCGCCTACCTCGAAGATCGCCGCGCCGCCGTCGAGCGGTTCCGCCGCGCCAACGAGGACGCCGTGCGCGCCTGGCTGCCCGCGACCGGCGGCAGCTGGGACGCCTTTTACGACGCCTACCGCCAGCGCCACCGCAGCGGCGCGCGGGTGCTGGTCGCCGCCCTGGCGCTGGTGTGCCTGCTCCACCTCTACCTCCACCGCCGGCGCGAGCGACAGGGCGAGGCCCGCAGCGCCGCCCTGTTCGGGCTCGGCTTCGTCGCGGTGTTCGGGGCCGTCACCTACGCCCTGCAGGTCGGCCTGCGCGGCAGCTTCGACCTCAGCTCGGTCGCCGGCCGCGGCGAGTTCATCGGCTTCACCCTCACCCTCGGCGTCGGCTGGACCGCCCTCGCCGTGCTGGTCCACTGGCTGGCGCGCCGCGACGCCTGCGCCCTGATGCTCGATCTCGCCGCGATCCTGGTGATCGGCTCGGTCCTCGGCGCCGCCCACCCGCTGATCCTCGGCTGGCGCCTCGGCTTCCCGGTCCCCTCGCCGACGGTCTATTTCTTCCCCTACTTCGCCGCCCTGATGATCCCCGCGGTCGCCGGCGTCGCCGTGATCGTCGCCGCCGTGGTCGGCCTGCGCCCGCTGCGGCGCCGCTCGGACATGATCGCCAGGACATGACGGAATGGACATGCCCGATGGGGCATGTCACCGAGGACATGCCCCATCGGACATGTCCTTCAGCTCACCCGGCGGATGCGGAACGGCAGCATCGTCTGGACCAGCGGCGAGCAGAAGCGTGCCAGTGACAGCGACTCGTGGACCGCCCGCACCGGCACCTGGCCGACGCGGGTGGCCACCTGGGTGCGCGCGTAGAACGGCGTGTCCTCGAGCGTGCGGATGACGGTGGCGGGGGCCCCGTCGGTCCGGGTCGAGCGGGGGATCCACCAGCGGGTGCGGCCGAGCTTCATCGCGTGCGAAGCGGCCAGCGGCTCGACCTGGCCGTCGGCGTGGAACACCCGCCCGAGCTGCAGCTGGCTGCCGTCGCAGCGGCGGGCGTCGTACAGCACCACCGTGCGGTCCGGCAGGGCCGCGCGCGACCAGTTCCAGTCGACGAACGCCGCCTCGAGCGGCTCCTCGCCGAAGTTCGCGTCGTGGTAGCCGGTCCCGCGCAGCGTCAGCGCCGGCGCCGACAGCTCGGCCACCACGTGCGCGTGCGGGGCCGCCGGGTACCACCTGTGACGGCCGCGGGCGTCGAGCCGCTCCGGGCTGTCGGGGAACGCCGACGGGTACAGGCGCACCGTCCCCGTCACCCGCTGCCCGAGCACCGCCGTGCGCTCGTCGAAGCGGACCACCAGGCAATCGCCCTCCCACGCCATCGAGCTGCTGCCGACCTGCAGCCGGTCCGGCCGGCGCTCGACCTCGCTGGCGCCGTACTCGGAGAACACCCACGCGTCGCTGCCTGGCCCGTACAGCGCCACGTTGATCGCACAGTGCTCCATCGGGTCGGCCGCGCCCGCCGGGGCCTTCGCGCGGGCCTTGGCGTAGTACGGCGAGAACACGCTGCCGACGAAGGCGATGATCGTCAGTCCGTGGCGGCCGTCGTCGCTGAGCGCGTCGAGGTACCACCAGCCGTAGCCGCCCGGAGGGACCACCCGGTCGAACAGAGGCCCGCGCACGCCGTCGCCGCGGCGAACCGCCCGCTCAGGGTCGCCATCGGCACCCCCGCCCCCGGATGCACGCTGCCCCCGGCCACATACAGCCCCGGCAGCTTCGTCGTCGCCGTCGGCCGCCCCAGCGCGTCCAGCAGCCCCCGCGTCGCCGTCCCGTACAGCCCCCCGCCCGAGCCGGGGAACCTCGCCGCGAAGTCGTCGGGCGTCGTCACCCGCGGCGGCTCCGCGGGCGCCATCGACAACCCGCAGCGCTCGATCACTCGCCATGTCGCTCGTTCGCATGCCTCGATCTCCCTCGCCGTGAGCCACCCTTCGCCACCGCGTGGCGGCGCGTTCACCAGTACGAACAGGCGCTCCCCCGCGACCGGGACGCCGTCTCCCTGGCGGTCCGGCGCACACACATAGACCGTCGGCTCGGCCGGGAGCGCCCCGCGGTCCATCAGGGCCGTGAACTCGGCCGCGTAGTCCCGCGAGAACAGCACGTTGTGATAGGCCAGCGGCCAGCCGCCGGTCTGCCCGCGCAGGCACCACGTCACCGCCGACAGCGACCGCCGCGACCGCGGGGGCGCCTTCACGGCCCGGGCCGCCGCCGGGCCGAGCCGGCCGTCGCCCAGCGCCGCCAGGTCGCCGGCGAAGATCACCGCCTCCGCCGGCACCCGCTCGCCCGACGCCAGCCGGACCGCCCGCACGCACGAATCGGCCTCGATCGCCGCCACCTCGGCCTCGCAGCGGATCTCCGCCCCGTGGCGGCGGGCCAGCTCGGCCACCGCCCCCGTCAGCGCCGACATCCCGCCCACCGGGGCCCACACCCCGGTCTGCTCGACGTGGGCGATCAGGTTGAGGGTCGCCGGCGCCTCGAACGGGCTGCTGCCGTAGTAGGTCGCGTAGCGGGCGAACAGCTGGCGCAGCCGCGGATCCCGGAAATAATCGCCGAGGGACTTCCACATCGTGCGGTGGAAATCGAGCCCGAGGGCCCCCGGCAGCCCGCGCAGCCCGAGCGAGCCGACCAGGCTCGTCAACGTCGGCTGCGCGGCGCGGATGAACGGACCCTGGACTTTCTGGTAGATCGCCTCTGTATGGCGGCAGAACGCGAGGTACCCGGAGGCGTCGGCCGCCGAGGCGAAGCGGGAGATGGCCGCCGCCGTGGCCTCGCGGTCCGCGTACAGGTCGAGCCGTTCGCCGTCCTGCCACGCGTGTCGCGCCAGCACCGACAGCGCTTGCAGGTGCACGTGGTCCGCCAGCGCATCGTCCGCGTCGGCGAACAGCGCCTCGAACACCCAGCGCATCGTCAGCACCGTCGGCCCCGCGTCGACCGGCTGGCCTCCGACCCACTCCTGGCGCACCTTGCCGCCGACCTCCGTGCCGCGCTCGAGCAGCAGCACCGCCGCCCCCCGGCGGGCACAATCCACCGCCGCCGCCAGGCCTCCGGCCCCGCCGCCGATCACGACCACGCGGGGGCTGTGCTTCGCCACCATCATGACTGTCGCCAAATTATCGCGACCACTCCAGGTTTCAAGTCTTTGTCCAACGATCGGCCCTTTCATTGACAATCCTTGAACAAGCGAGCACACTTTTGCGCCTAACTCTGACCTATGGGCGGCCCGGGCGGGCCTGAGCAGCGGCCATGGAATCTCGACGGCGCATCGACCGAGCCCTCAAGACCTGCCTCGACCTGGCGACGGCGCCACCCTGTCCGCCGCGCCTGGGGGATGCCATGCGCCACGCCGTCTTCCCGGGCGGCGCGCGATTTCGCCCCGAGTTCTGTCTCGCCGTCGCCGAGGCTTGCGGCGCCGCCCACCCGGCGATGGCCGACGCCGCCGCGGCTGCCGTCGAGCTGCTGCACTGCGCCTCGCTGGTCTACGACGACCTGCCGTGTTTCGACGACGCCGCCGTCCGCCGCGGCCACGCCACCGTGCACGCCGCCTTCGGCGAGGAGCTGGCGATCCTCGCCGGCAACGCCCTCATCGTGCTCGCCTTCGACGCCCTCGCCCGCGCCAGCGGCTCGCACCCGCACCTCTTGCCCGGCCTCTTGCGCGTGGTCGCCCGCGGAGTCGGCGGGCCTGCGGGCATCGTCGCCGGCCAGGGCTGGGAGTCCGAGGCCGGCCAGGGCGACCTCGGCCGTTACCACCGGGCCAAGACCGGCGCCCTGTTCGAGGCCGCCGTGATCGCCGGCGCCATGACCGGCGGCGGCGACCCCCTGCAGTGGACCGGCCTCGGCTATCGCCTGGGCGAGGCCTACCAGATCGCCGACGACATCCGCGACGCCTACGGCCGGCCCGAGCTGCTCGGCAAGCCGGTCGGCCAGGACCGCGCCCATCACCGGCCCTCCGCCGTGCGCGAGCTGGGCCTCGGCGGCGCCACCAGCCACCTCGGCGAGCTCGTCGACCAGGCCGCCGGACGGATCCCCGCCTGCGCCGGCCGCAGCGACCTCCTGGCCCACCTCCGCCGCTGGTCCGAGCAGCTGCTCGCCGCCCCTCCGCCGCTCGCCGCCAGCCTCCCGTGATTTGGCCCCGCGACGGCTCAGCCCCCCTGCGGAGCCGCGAAACGCCGCCCGCAGCCCTCGCGGCCCCTCGCGCCGGCCCCTCGCGCCGACCCCTCGAGCCTCGCGGAGCGCCGCCGGGACAGCGGTCTCGGCGGCGACGCGGCGGCTGGTCTCACGGTCCCGCACCTGCTTTCCCGCGGCCCTGGCGAGGCTCGCTCGCCTCACCGCTCGCCCCCGGCGCATTCGCCCTCGCTCGGCCCCGATCCTCGCGCAGACTCTCCTCTCTCACCCGAAATTTCCCATGACTCGACCGCCGCCGACCTTGCGCGCGCAGAAGCAGGCCGTCCCGCACGCCTTCGACCGCGTCGCCGCCCGCTACGACCTCCTCACCGGCATGAACCCCGGCTACAGCCGGCACCTCGAGCGCAGCGCCGAGCGCATGCGCGTCCCCGACGAGGCTGCCCTTTTGGACCTGTGCTGTGGGACAGGTCTCTCCACCCTCGCGCTCGTGCGCACCTACCCGCGCGCCCGCATCACCGGCCTCGACGCCTCGCAGGGCATGCTCGACCTGGCCCGCAAGAAGCCCGAGCTCACCGGCGTCCGCTTCCTCCACGGCGACGCCATGGACCCCGCGGCCCACGGCGCCGACGGCCCCTTCGACGGCATCCTCATGGCCTACGGCATCCGCAACATGCCGGACCCTGACCTGTGCCTGCGCCGGCTCTTGCCCCTGCTCAAGCCCGGCGGCGTCGTCTGCTTCCACGAGTACAGCGTGCGCGACTCGCTGCGGGCCCACCTGGTGTGGAACGCCGTGTGCCTCGGCATCATCATCCCAGCCGGCCTCGTCACCTCGCCCGGCTCCGACATCTACCGCTACCTGCGCCGCAGCGTGAACGCCTTCGACGGCGCCGCCGCCTTCCAGCGGCGCCTGCAGGCGGCCGGCTTCTGCGACACCCAGGCCGCCAGCATGGACGGCTGGCAGGAGGGCATCGTCCACACCTTCCTGGCCCGCCGCCCCGGCTGAGCCATACCTGGGACCGGGCCGCCCGCGCCGCCTGTCCCCGGGGACATCTCCCCAACCTGTCCCCGAACGCCAGGCCTCCGGGCTCATCCTCACCGACCTGTCCCCGAGGACATCCGACCTCCAGGGTGCCCTCATAACCTGTCCCCGAGGACACCCGACCTCAGCGCCCACCGACCTGTCCCGGGGACATCCCAACTCCGGGGCCGCTCTCACCGGCCCACCTCGAGGATCTCCGAGCCCGACCTCGCCTGCCTGTTCCCCCGACCTCGCCGACCGAGGACATCCGGCCTCCGCACCCATCCTCGCCGACCTGTCCCCGGGGACATTCACCATACCTGCCCCGAGAGACATTTCTCCAATTCACGCCCTCACGGCCGACCCGCCCCAAGCCATGCTCGGAATCTCTCGCCGCCCCGCAAACGCCCCCGACCGCCGCGCCCCTCTCGCCTTGCCGCGGCCGCTCGAAGTCCTCGTCGTCGGCGGCGGCATCGCCGGGCTCGCGGCCGCCACGATCCTCGCCGAGCGAGGCGCGCGGGTCACCGTGCTCGAGCCCGACAATTTCCTCGGCGGCCGCGCCGGCGCCTGGAGCGACACCCTCGCCGACGGCAGCGCCTTCGAGATGGAGCGGGGCTTCCACGCCTTTTTCCGCCAGTACTACAATTTGCGCGCCTGGCTGCGGCGCATCGATCCGTCGCTCGGCTTCCTCCGCCCGGTCGAGGACTACCCGCTGCTCGGCCCCGGCGGCCTGCGCGAGTCGTTCGCCGGCCTGCCCAAGCTGCCGATCTGGAACCTCGTCAGCCTCATCCGTCGCAGCAGCAGCATGACCCTGCGCGACGCCCTGCGGGTCGACGACACCTGCGGGCGCGCCATCATGGCCTACGACCCGGTCGCCACCTACGCCCAGTTCGACCGCCAAAGCGCCCAGGCCTTCCTCGACAAGCTCGGCTTCCCGCCGCAGGCGCGGCAGATGCTGTTCGATGTCTTTTCCCACTCCTTCTTCAACCCCGAGCAGGAGTTCAGCGCCGCCGAGCTGCTGATGATGTTCCACTTCTACTTCGTCGGTAACCCCGAGGGCATCGTCTTCGACGTCGCCGACGGCCCGTTCTCGAAGTCGATCTGGCAGCCGATGGCCGCCGTGCTCGAGCGCCGCGGCGTCCGCTTGTGCCTCGGCGAGGGCGCCGTCCATATCGACCGCGGGCCCGACGGCCGCCATCGGATCACCAGCTCCAAAGGCCAGGTCCACCACGCCGACGTGTGCATCCTCGCCGCCAGCGTGCCCGGCCTGCAGCAGCTCGTCGCCGACTCGCCCGGCCTCGGCCAACCGCGCGGCGCCGCCCCCGAAGATCCCGGCATCGGCCACTGCTGGCGCGAGCAGGTCGCCGCCCAGTCCGTCACCGCGCGCTTCGCCGTGTGGCGGCTGTGGCTCGACCGCCCGTGCGCCCCCGGCCGCGCCGCCTTTGTCGGCACCACCGGCCTCGGCCTCGTCGACAACATCTCGCTCTACCACCTGTTCGAGGACGAGAGCCGCGACTGGGCCGCGCGCACCGGCGGCAGCGTCGTCGAGCTGCACGCCTACGCCCTCCCCGGCGACGTCGACGACGACGCCATCCAGGCCGACCTGCGGCGCGCCCTCCACGAGCTCTACCCCGAGACCCGCGCCGCCAGGGTCCTCGACGAGCGCTTCTTCGTGCGCCAGGACTGCCCCGCCTTCCGCCCCGGCAGCCACCCGCAGCGCCTCCGCGTCGACACCTCCGACCCCACCCTCCACCTCGCCGGCGATTTCGTCCACACCCCGTTCCCGACCGCCCTGATGGAGCGCGCCGCCAGCACCGGCATCCTCGCCGCCAACCACGTGCTCCACCACCACGGCGCCGCCGAGGAGCCGCTGTGGTCCGTCCCCCCGCGCGGCCCGCTGGCCCGCCTCATCCACCGCAAGGGCCTGCGCAGCCCGGGGTGACCGCCTGTCCGAAGGGACAGGCCACCGCCACGAGCCGGCTCGTCGTCGGCCTCACTCCGCACCTGTCCGAACGGACAGGCACCTGGACGCGCCCACGAGCGTCGCCGGCTCGTCTTCGGCCTCACTCCGAACCTGTCCGAACGGACAGGCACCTGGCCGCGCCCACGAGCGCCGCGCTGGCTCGCCGTCGGCATCATCCCACCTGACCGAACGGACAGGTCCTTCTCGCCGCCCCGAGCGCGACCGCAGCACCTGCCCGAGCCCGCGGGATCGACCCGCCCCTTCCCCGCGCGATCGCAGCAATCCGCGCACGCTCGCGGGCCCGTCGCCCTCGCGCCGCGTCCTTGTCGGTTGCGCACGACAGGACGAATCCCCGACCCCGCCCTCGTGGACGCGCGGGCTCGCTGGCGCGCGGGCGCCAGTGGTTCGGCGCCGCGCCTCGCCGGCCGGCGAATATACCGAGCCGCGAACCCTCGCAGATCGCCCGGAACCTGCGCCTCTGTCCATGCACGCGCGTGTCGCAGGACATGCGCGCACGCCTGCGGGCTCTACGCGGCTTCGCGGCCGTCAATCTCGCGCGCGGGCCCAAGGACCCCGGCCGAGGTCGAGGAAAACGGCAGGGGCAATCCGGCTAGCGCCTCGCGTCGACCTCACTATGCTTGCACCAATGCTTGCGCGAATTAGCATTTCAGGCGGGACAATGTGGGCAATGGTCGCGGCGCTGGCTGGCTGCGGCGGCGTCGGGGCGACCTCCGGGACCGACACCGGCACCGGCAGCACCACCGACATTCCCGGGATCACGAGCGTCACCAGCACCACCGAGACCGGCCCGACCACCACCGCCGGTACGACCACCGACGACGCCGTCAAGTTCGACATCGGCGGCCCCGGCACTGACACCGACAACGACACCAGCGTCTGTGCCGACGCCGACATCAAGTTCGAGCCGCAGATCCCCACCGTCCTGCTGCTCATCGATCAGTCCGGCAGCATGACCACCCAGTTCGGCGACACCGACCGCTGGGAGGCCGTCTACAACGCCTTGCTCGACGAGCAGGACGGCCTCGTGCCCCAGCTCGAGGGCCAGGTCCGCTTCGGCATGGCGCTCTACACCAGCTTCGAGGGCGACCAGGGCGGCCGCGAGTGTCCCGTCATCACCGAGACCGCGCCCGCGCTCGACAACTACCAGGCCATCGCCGCCACCTGGGACGCCAGCCAGCCCGAGGACGAGACCCCGACCGGCGAATCGATCGCCGCCGTCACGCCGACGCTCGTCATGGATCCCACCGAGGGCAACAAGATCATCGTGCTCGCCACCGACGGCGAGCCCGACACCTGCGCCGAGCCCAACCCGCAGAACGGCCAGGACGAGTCGGTCGACGCCGCCGCCGCCGCCTTCGCCCAGGGCGTGCGCACCTACGTGATCAGCGTCGGCAACGAGGTCAGCGACCAGCACCTGCAGGACGTCGCCAACGCCGGCGTCGGCGTCGGCGACGGCGACCCCGACGCCCCCTTCTACAAGGCCGACGACGCCCAGGCCCTCGCGGACGCGTTCGCCGACATCGTCGACGGCGTCCGCGACTGCAAGCTCAACCTCGACGGCACCGTCTCCGAGGGCGGCGAGGATCAGTGCACCGTCTACGTCAACGGCGAGGTCGTGCCCTTCGGCGACGACGACGGCTGGCAGCTCAACAACCCCGGCGAGGTCGAGCTCGTCGGCGACGCCTGCGACGCCATCCAAAACGGCGAGGTCCAGGTCTCGATCAAGTGCGCCTGCGGCGTGGTCGTCCCGGTCGGCTGAGCGAGGACCTTCGTCTCGCCATCAAAGCACTCTCGGCCGCGGGGACACCGGTCCCCGGCCGAACGAGTCCTCGAGCTGCCTCCGGTGTGAGACCCTCGCCCGCGCACCTCGGCGCTCACCGGGGTGCCACGAAGTCCTTGAGCGTCACGCGGCGCTCCTCGCGGCCGCGGTGGAGCTTCGTCGAGCGCTGGGCCCGGTCGCTGATCGCACCGTAGAGCCCGAAGGCAACGAACAGCAGGAGCAACAGGACAAGCGGGGTCATCGCGTGCGCCCTCCTCTTGTCTCGAGCGTGGGACCGATCGACCGCTCGCGCCCCCGAAATCGCGACGACGCTCCTCCAGACCCCGCTGTTCGCCTGCCCACCGTCGCGTCTGCCGGCCCCGCCCCGCCCGCCGCGGCGCGCCCCGCCGGCGGCCTCTGCTGCAGTTTCGCCTCGCTCCGTCTTGGCGGCCGCCGCGCGCTGTATGCTGAGCACGCATGTCTGACCGCCCTGTGCGTCACCCCTGGTCGAAGCACCTCCCGTCCGGCTTCGCCGCGCCTGCTCTTTGGGACAGCATCGTCATCGGCTCCGGCATGGGCGGCATGACCTGCGCCGCCATGCTCGCCGCGCTCGGCCAGCGCGTCCTCGTGCTCGAGCAGCACTACGTCCCCGGCGGCTTCACGCACAGCTTCAAGCGCGGCAAGTATCACTGGGACGTCGGCGTGCACGCCGTCGGCGAGGTCACCGAGCGCAGCATGCCCGGGCGGCTGCTCGCCGGGCTCACCGGGCGGCGGCTGCAGTGGGCCTCGCTGGGCCCGGTCTACGACGCCTTCGTGTTCCCCGACGGCCTCCAGCTCGGCTTCCCCGACAACCCCCAGGCCTTCCGCGCCCTGCTCCACGACACCTTCCCCGACGGCCACACCGCCATCGACGCCTACTTCGCGCGCGTCCGCGAGGTCTCGGCGGCCATGCGCTCCTACTACCTCGCCCGCCTCGCCCCGCCCTCTGCACATGTCCTCACGGACATGTTCACGAAGACAGCCCGCCGCGCCTTCGGCGAGACCGCCAAGCACGCCCTCGACCGCCTCACCGACGACACCCGCCTCAAGACCGTGCTCGCCGCCCAGTGGGGCTATCACGGCGCCACCCCGAGCCGCGCCTCGCTGGCGATCCAGGCCCTCGTCACCAAGCATTTCCAGTGGGGCGGCTACTATCCGGTCGGCGGCTCGTCCACGATCGCCCAGGAGCTGCTGCAGACCGTCGCCGACGCCGGCGGCTACACGCGGATCTCCGCCGACGTCGCCCAGATCGTGCTCGAGAACGGCGCGGCAGTCGGGGTGCGCATGCGCGACGGCGAGGAGATCCGCGCACGCCGGGTGATCAGCGCGGCAGGGGTGTCGTCGACGGTGCAGCGGCTGCTCCCGCGCGAGGTCGCCGACACGCGCTGGGCCGCCAGCGTGCGCGCGCTGCCGCCGGCGCCGGCCCACGTCTGCCTGTACCTCGGCTTCAAGGGCGACATCCGCTCGGCCGGCGCGGGTGCCTACAATCAATGGTACTATGATACGTGGGACACCGAGCTCGACGCCTGGGACATCGCCGACCCCGAGCGCATCGCCGACGCCCCCGTGCTCTACTGCAGCTTCCCCTCGCTCAAGGACCCCGCCTACGACCCCGGCCCCGAGCAGCGCCACACCGGCGAGGTCGTCACATTCGTCCCCTGGGACCGCTTCTCCGGCTGGCTCGGCACCCGCTGGAAGCGCCGCGGCGACGACTACGATTCTTTTAAAAAGGTCCTGCAGGATCGGCTGCTCGAGCAGTTCCTCAAGAAACTCCCCGGGCTGCGATCGATGGTCGACCACGTCGAGCTCTCGACCCCGCTGTCGACCGACACCTTCGTGCGACCGATGGGCGGCTCGATCTACGGCATCCTCCCGACCCCCGAGCGGTTCGCCAACCCGTACCTGCGACCGCGCAGCAAGATCGCCGGGCTCTTCTTCGCCGGCAGCGAGGTGGCCACCGTCGGGGTCATCGGCGCGATGATGGGCGGGGCCCTCGCCGCCGCCGCCGTCGACCCGGTCGGCGCCGCCCGCATGCTCCGCGGCCTCTGATCCGCATGCGCCCGGCCTCCGCCCGCCTCGGCCTGCTCGTCCTGGTGATGGCCTGTGCGCCAGAGCCGGCGCCGCCCGCTGCGGGCACACATGTCCCAGGGGACAGGTCCGAGAAGCTTCCTCACGCCCGCGGACCTGTCCCCGACGACATATCATCTGTCCCTAGAGACAGCCACGTCACCCCGCCGACGACGCTCGCACGCAACCCCGGAGACGCCCCACCCGAGGCGACCGAAGAATCACCCGCTCCGCCCGCCGCTCACTCTGGACCTGTCCCCGGGGACATATCATCACACCCCGAGGCCGCCCCGCCCCTCCTCACGATCGCCCCGCCGCCGGGTCTCCTCGACCTGCGCCGCGAGCTGCCCGGCGCCTGCTTCGAGGTCCGCTACGCCACCGCCGACAACTTCACCGGCGCCGTCCTCCCCGGCTACGACACCCCGGGCGCCTGGCTACGCCCTCGTCCGGCCCGGGCCCTCGCCCGCGTCCAGGCCGCGCTCGCCGGCGACGGCCTCACCCTGCTCGTCCACGACGCGTATCGCCCCGTGCGGGCCAGCCTCGCCATGGTCGCCTGGGCCGAGCGCAGCGGCAGGCGGCAGCTCGTCGACGACGGCTACATCGCCCGGCGCTCCGGTCACAACCGCGGCGACACCGTCGACCTCACCCTCGCGCGCGCGGGCACCTGCGAGCCGCTCGACATGGGCACCGCCTGGGACCACTTCGGACCCGACAGCCGCTATTCGCGGGCCGACGGCGACGCCCTCGCACATCGCCGACGACTGCGCCGCGCCATGCAAGCAGCAGGCTTCACCCCGTACGACCAGGAATGGTGGCACTTCACCTTCCGCGACCCGGACGCCGCCCCGCTCGACATCCCCTACGCCGCGGCCCCCTGAGCTCTCGTCCCATGCCGCAGCGCTGCCCGATCTCCGCCAAAACCTCACCGCCCATCCTTCCCTACCTCCACGCGATCCACGAAGAACCGCGTTCCCACGGCTCCTCCGCGCCACGCTCTGCCTTGGCCGCGGTTTGACAGCCACCGCCCGCGCTGGGAGCATCGCCGCCGGAGGTACGAATGCGCCCACTGCTGTCTGTTTCCCTGCCCGCGCTCGCGCTCGCGGGCGTCGCCCTCACCGCCACCGAGGCCCACGCCAAGGGCCTCGTCCTTATCACCACCGGCGAGAGCGTCCTGCATTATGACGACCTCACCGGCGAGGCCAAGGCCTTCGCCGCCGAGACCACCGGCCACGAGGTCCAGGTCGGCTATCTCTACAGTCACTTCGGCGTGTTCTGGCTCGACCTGTGGACCTGGGACGGCAAGTACTGTCTCTACCAGGGCGACAACGTGTGGGAGCTGACCCCGGACGACGCCGCCGGCCTGCTCGGCGTCAAGGTCGACGAGCTCGGCAAGCCGCTGCTCTACCACGCCCCGCTGGGTCTCCTGATCTTGCTCGGCCTCGGCGTCGGCCTCGGCCTGTTCTACCGCTTCAGCCGCGATTGATCGTACCACCCGGGCTCGCCGCACCGCCGGCGAGCCCGCCTGCGATCCCGGTCAGAGCTTGGCCCGGATCGATCGCACCAGGTGCCACAAGATGGCGTAGGCCGCGAGCGTGACGGCGAGCCCGCCGATGCCCGAGCTCAGGTGGATGTAGATGTCGCCGAGCGGATCCGGCAGCGAGAAGCCGCCGCCCGTCGGGAACGACACGTGCCACGCCCCGCCGTCGACGCGAGTCAGCTGCGCCTTCATCCCGCGCACGATCTCGTTCGTCATCTGCAGCAGCCACCCCAGCCACCACACCAGCACCAGCAGACCCGCGCCGGTGCCGACCACCGCCTTGTGGGCCCCGCGGACCACCAGCGGCGGCATGAAGAAGTTGAGCCCCGGGACCAGCCAGCCGGCCACCGCCATGCCCGGGCCGAACGGCGTGCCCAGGCGATTCGCGGCGTACACCCGATACAGGAACACCAGCAGCGCGACGCCGATCACCAGCGAGAGCAGCGTGTAGAGCGGCCCGACCACCTGCCACAGGCGAAAGCCCAGCGCCGGCACCGTGTACGCCAGCGCGAACATCACCAGCGGCAGACCGAAGCGCACCAGCAGCAGCAGCTCGAGCAGCCCGCCGTGCTTCGGCCCCTTCTTCTCGGGCGGGCGCCGGATCGTCGACCGCCCCACGCCCGAGCGCCCCGTCCCCGTCGCCATGAACGCCGCCGCCGTCACCGGCTCGAGGCTGCCCTCGAGGCCTGCCAGCGAGACCTCGAGGATCTTCTCGAGCTGGGCCTTGAACGCCGGCAGGTCGAGGCCCTCGTGGAACCCGTAGTTGCTGCGGCTGCCGTCGGGCCGCGTCTCGGCCAGCACGGCCTCCTTCACGTGCACCGTGCCGGTGCCGAGATCGGCGCAGCGCTCGTAGAAGAACACGCTCGGCTCCCCGGCCTTGCGCACCAGCGCCAGGAACATCGCCTCGTTGGCATTGAGCGCCGGCGGCATCGAGATCACCACGACCTCGACGGCGCCCGACTTCACGTGACCGACGACGTCGAGCTTCGCCATCTCGCGCCCACCCGGGGCCAGGCCGACGTGGGGCAGCGCCTCGACCATCCCCTTGCCCGACTCGGTCCACAGGAAGAACAGGAACGCCTCGCGCTTCGGCCCCGTCAGCTCCTCGAACATGCGGTCAGGCGCGCGGAACGTCTCCGCGGGGATGACTTTCTTGGCGAACGACAAGTGATGCTGGCGTGCGGACATGAGAGCTCTCAGGGCTGGGCGATGGCGGCGAGGGCCGCAGAAAAGTCTTCACGGCAGATCGAGTGGAACTCGAGCGGCCCGAGGCTGGCGCCGACCTCGAGCATGCGCACCGGCGGACGGGCGGTCATCGGATAATCGGGATCTATCGCGTTCGGCAGCACGCAACCAGGGCCGATGCCGAACAGATCCTGGACCTCGGGATCGGGGTCGTCCTCGAACACCAGCGCCGCGTCACCGGACTCGAAGCCTGGCGGCACCCCGGCGATCGCCAGCAGCCGCACCCGCGCCCCGCCGGTCTTGCTCGCCTGAATGTCGGCCAGAAAATTCGAGTAGCGCGCCACCGGCCACAGCACCGCCGCGTCGGGATCCTTGGTGGGCGCACCATCGATGTCATGGTCAGCCGCAGGGCACGCCGAGTACGTCGGCCCGGCGCCCACGCAATCGACCCCCGCGTTGAAGCACACCGCGCTGGTCCCGTCCGGTCGCTCGGGGTCCTCCCAGAAGGTCTTGTTGGTGGTGAAGATCTCGCCGAATCTCGGGTTGGCGCTGCAATCGACCTCGTCGGTCACGATCACCACCACCAGGTCGGCCTCCGGCCGCAAAAACCCGTACTCCGGCTCGTTCGCGTCCATCGACCGCGCCAGCGCCAGGTACATGCTCTCGAGCTGCGACTCGAACCCGCAGCCGTTCACCCCCCGCGGCAGCGCACACCGCAGCGCCTGCACCAGGCTCAGGCCCGCGTCCGCGAGGTTGGTGACGCCGCCGGTGCGCTCGAACCACGGCCGCACCGCCGGCTCGTCGTCGAGCGCCGTCGGCGTCGGCGCGATGCCGATCGACGCGACCTCACAGATGTCGGCGCACGCGTACGCATAATCGTCCATGTTGAACGAGAACTCGCCGTCCTCGATCCTCTCGAGGCAGCTCCGCGTCGCCATCGCCCCGCGCTCCGGCGTCGTCTGGGCCTCCGGGCAGCGCGGATTGCCGACGTCGGTGGTGGTGATGCCGATCCGCAGGTCGCGCTCCGTGTCGAGCAACGCGTCGATGTTCTTGGCCAGCAGCGCCTGCTCGTCGGCCATCGACCCGGTGTTGTCGATCACGAACAGCACGTCGATCGGATTGGTCCCCGACGGTCCGCCGGTCGGCGTGTCCTCGGTCGTCGTGCCCGCCGTCGGCTCGTCACCCGAGTCGTCGGGCTCGCCCGAGGGCCCGTACGACGGATCGTTCGTCGGCCCGGCGCTGACCGTCAGCTCGTCGAGGATGCTGCCCTTGCCGCCGCAGCCGGCCAGCGCCAGCGCGACGCACCACGTCACTCTCGTTCGCACGCCGGGACTCTACCAAGCTTCGCGCAGCTCGAAGGCGCGAAACCGCGCCCTCGCTCGCATCGCCGTCATTGCCCCGTCAGCGCCTTGACCGGCGTTCCGGCGATGCGCTGGCGATATTCGGCGTAGCCCTGCATCAGCGACCGGTACAGCAGGGCGCCCACCACCTTGTGCCCGTGATGCGTCAGGTGTGAAAGATCGCCGGCGCCGAGGGCCGGCGACGAGCGGACCCACCGGCCCATCGAGCCTGCCCCGCCCATCGCCTCGTACGTGTCGAAGAAGGCGCAGCCCTCCGCCTGGGCCACCTCGCGCTGGGCCTGGACCAGCTTCGTCACGATCGGCCGCGTCACGATCTTGCCCGAGCCGTCGCGTTCGCCGTGATCGAGCGGCGCCATCACCAGGCACGGCAGCGTCGGGTCGGCCTTGCGGAACAGCTGGATCACCGCCGCGTACTCGGCCTTGTACTTCTCCATCGTCCCCTGCGTGTTCATGTCGTTGCCGCCGAACATGAGCACCAGCAGGTCTGGGTCGCGGCGGGCGATCTGGCGCTGCAGGTGGTCCGCGTCGAAGTTGAGGATCCGGCGGGTCAGCGCGCCGATCTGGCTCATCTCGTCGTAGACCACCCCGGGCCCCGAGCGCTCCATCGCCACCCCGTACGCGCGCACCTTGCCGCCGCCGGCCGCGCGGACCGACAGCGTGTGTTCGCCGTCGTCGGTCTCGATCACGTGCCAGCGGTCCTCGAGCTGCTCGGCCGCCGTCTCGAGCTCGACCGGCTCCTGCTCGTCGAGCTTCAGCCGCAGCTTGCCGCCCTTCGGCATGCCTGCGTACCACACCTCGTAGCGGGCCACCTTGCGGCCCATCGGCCCCTTCTGCGCCGTCGACAGCCGGATCTCCGCCCCGCCGGCCGACTCGAAGGTCGTCCCGCCGACCCCGTAATAGCCGTCCTTCTTGCAGTCGAAGATGATGAAGCAATGTTGCCACGGGCTGCGCTCGTCGAAGCGCACCCCTTGATGGCGGTAGCTCGCGTTGGGCTGGCCGAGCAGGTGGAACCCGTGGCCGGCGTCGCCGAAGCGGGCCTGCAGCTTGCTGCGGATCGCCCCCGTGATCCCGTCGTTGCCGATCGCCGAATCACCGTAGTGCATCGCCCGCGTGATCGCCCCCGGCAGGCCGAGGTGTGTGCGAGTCAGCGCCGCGTAGAAGCGGTCGAGCGCCTCGGGCCGCTCGAGCGGCATCTCGACCGGCGTCGCGTCTTCGGGGTCGACGGCCAGCGGCGGCACCTTCTCGTCCTCCTCGACCGGCGCCGCGCGGACCTCGACCTCTTTGAACTCCTCGACCTCCGCCTTCTCCGCCTCCGCGCGCGCGACCGCCACCGCCTCCTTGACCTCCGCGTCGGCGACCTCGGCCTTCTGGCCCATCCCCAGCAGCTCGCGGCCGATCAGGTTCCAGAACGGCACATAGCGGTACTGGCCCGTGTCCGCCTCGGTCTCGAGCGTCCACGGCCGCACCAGGTGCAGGCACTGCAGCGGCGCCGCACCGCCGACCTCGGCCTCCGCCGCCACGCAGCTCGTCAGCGCCGCCGCCACCTCGGTCCCCGGCGACGTCGCCACCGTCGGCGCCGGCACCACGTAGGTCGCGCCCATCGCCAGCGCCACCCCGAACATCGCCCCGATCACCTTGCGGAACGTGCCCGGCGGATAGCTGACGCCGGCCTCGTCGTCGCGCATCAGGTCGACCGCGACCTTGCGCTCCTCGCCGTCGAGCAGCCCCTCGTGTTCGTCCGCCGCCATGGCCCTGCTGGTCATCGGTCGTCGTCTCTCAGAACTGGAAGTAGATGTTGGCCCGCGGCCCGCTCGAAAGCAGCATGTAGATCAGCAGGGCCAGCAGCGCCAGCAGCAGCCCGATCACCGGCCCCGGCAGGCGGCGGAACGCCGCGTACGTCTGGCGGTCGACCAGGCCCTTCGGCGTCAGCAGGTGGTAGCCGAGCCCGAACAGCAGCGCCGCCCACACCGCCGGCGTGATGAGCCCGTCGCGGATCCCGTGGGCGTCGAAGCGCAGCAGCCCGGCGATCATCTTGCGCGAGGTGTCGAGGTCGTCGGCGCGGAAGAACACCCGCGACAGCACCGTGAAGTGGAACGTCAGCAGCACGTGCAGCGCCGTGTTCCACGCCGTCCCCGTCTCCGGCAGGCGGGCCACGATCAGGAACATCAGCACCGCGAAGCCGCCCAGCCCCAGGCTCTCCGTCTGGCCCAGCTGCAGCGTCGTCGACGACAGCCCGTACACCGCCGCGAACAGGATCAGCAGCCCCGTCACCCACATCGCCCGCGTCTTCGCCGTCCCCGCCCCGCGCTTGCGCAGCCGGTTCCAGCGGTTGAACACCATCGCCAGCGCGTGGATGTTCGAATACAGGATGAAGTTCCAGCTGGCCCCGTGCCACATGCCGACCAGGAACATGGTCAGCCACAGGTTGAAGTACACCCGCCCCGGCGAGCCCTTGCTGCCGCCGAGCGGGAAGAACACGTAGTCGCGCAGCCAGGTCGACAGCGTCATGTGCCAGCGGCGCCAGAACTCGCCGAGGTTCCTGGCCTGGTACGGGCGCTCGAAGTTCTCCGGCAGCACGAACCCGAGCATCAGCGCCACGCCGATCGCGATGTCCGTGTAGCCGCTGAAGTCGGCGTAGAGCTGCAGCGTGAACGCGTACAGCGCCAGCAGGATCTCGAGCGACGTGTAGTTCTCGGGCGCGTTGAAGATCGCGTCGGTGAACTGCGCCGCGATCCAGTCGCCGAGGATCGCCTTCTTGGCCACCCCGATCACCACGCGGTACATCCCGCGCGTCATCGCCTCGGCCGACAGCTGCGGCGGCCGGTGCAGCTGCGGCAGGAACTCGTGCGCGCGCACGATCGGCCCCGCCACCAGCTGCGGGAAGAACACCACGAACAGCGCGAACTTGCGGAAGTTCGGCTCCGGCGTCAGCCGCCCGCGCCACACGTCGATCGTGTAGCTCAGCGTCTGGAACGTATAGAAGCTGATCCCGATCGGCAGCAGCAGCTCGAGGTGCGGCACCACCACCGCCATCCCCAGCGCGTTCGCCACGTCGCTGAAGATCCCGAGGAAGAAGTTGGTGTACTTGAAGTAGCCGAGCAGCCCGAGGTTGCCGACCAGGCTGACGCCGAGCCAGAAGTTGCGCGTGCGGCTCGCCGCCGCCTTCGCCTGCCGGTCCTTGCCTTCGAAGGCCTCGCGCTGGCGCCAGATCTGGTGCGAGCACACGTAGTCGAGCACCGTCGACAGCAGCAGCAGCCCGACGAAGTACCACGGCGGCTGCAGCGGCTCCGTCTCGGGCCCTGCCATGTAGAAGAAGTAGCTGGCCGCGATGAGGAACAGCACCCGCATCACCGGCACATGCGACAGCCCCCACGAGATCAGCAGCACGGGGACGATGAAGAGCAGGAAGTCGAAGCTGACGAAGAGCATCGGTTGCCGGCGACGTCGGGCGCTCACGCTACCCGCGCTGCCCGAGAACGCGAAACTTTCCCCTTAAACTTCCGTACCCCCGTAGCTCACGCTACAAGGGCAATCCGGGGCTTTTTGCGCTTCGTGTCCAGGCCGTTTCCAGACGGCGGCGGGGGCGGCTCGGCCATGGCGGTGCTCACGTCCACCGCCATCCCCGCCATCTTCATCCTGCCCGCGTGGAGGTAGCCCCGCGCGACGGTCCCCTCGCCGGTGTGCCGGACGAGGTGCTGCAGGCCCGCAGAGGCAGATGCTGCTCGGCCAGGTGGGCCCACCTGGAGTGATGGATCCGGCGGAGGCCGAATCACGCGTGACCGTCCGGCCAGGGTACCGGTCATCACCGTGGGTGCTCCCAGGCTCAGGTTCGCGCCTGGTGCGCCGAGGGAGAACCCACATCGTGTCCAGCCCTCCCGCCTTGAGCGCCTGCAGCGCCCGATCTTCTGGCCGACCTTCAAGGCGAGACCGGGTTGTCCGTGGCGCGGCGATCCGATTGCGCCCGAACCTGTCCATGCCGCCCATCCTCGACCTCGACGCGCGCCCGAATTCGCCGTGCATGGCCTCCAGGCCCTGATTTGGGCCTGGTTGCCTCCGAGCCGCGCGTCTGGGTAGCGTGCGACCGATGACGCGGACCACCGCCCCCCAGGCCGTCGCCACCGCGCTGGCGCTCGCAGGATGTTCGGCCGGCGAGCAGCGGCGCGAGGTCGACGCGGCGCCGGCGAAGATCGATGGCCGCCAGGCGGCGCGACAGGGCGACCTGCTGTCCGGGTCGTGGGCGCCGTTACCGGGGCGGATCGTCGACATCGCGGCGACCGACGACATGCTGTTCCTCGCCGACGTCCCCGAGGCCGGGCACCCGATGCGCGTCCACGCCGGGCGCTGGCGCGACGGGCAATGGCGGTGGGAGCAGCCGTGGAGCGTGCCCTGGCCGCCGACAGTCCCGGCAGGCCACGATCTCACGGGCTCCGGCGCGTGGCTCGGCGTCGCGGCGACCTCCGGAGGCGCGCACGTCTCGCTGACCCGCGTCGAGTATCAGGGCGGCTCGCACGGCATCGCCGTGGCCACGCTGGTCGACGGTGCGTGGACGAACACGACGGAGCTCGAGAGCCCGACCGACGCCGACATCGCCTTCGGTCGGCCGGCCCTGCGCCGCGGCGACGTGCTGCTGACCGCCGACGGCCACGATCGCCTGTGGCACTACACGCGTGCGAACGACGACTGGCAGGGGCAGCCGATCGCCCTGCCTGCGGGCAGCACGCTGATGCTCGAGCCGGCGATGGACCTGTCCGCGGACGCGGCCGATCTCGCGGTCGCCTATCAAGACGCCGCCGACAAACCAGCGCTCGCGCTCTACCGTCGCGGGCCCGCCGGCGGCTACGCGCTCGCCGGCACGCGGGCGCTCCCCGGCCCGGTCACCGCGCTGGCGTTCGCCGGAGCGGAGCTGTTCCTCGGGTTCCAGCGGCCGACCCCCGACGGCGCCGTCGTGTGGGCGCTGCCGGCTGCCCTGCCCGATCCGCTGGTCCCGGCGCGTCGCCTCGAGTTGCCCGCGCCGGCCGATCCGAAGCACGAGCACCTCTCCGACGGCGACGTCTCGCCCGACTGGGTCCTGGCGCTGCAGCTCGACGCCGCGTGGGTCCGCGACGCCGCGGCCGCAGGTCCGCTGCGTCGCCTCGACCTCCCGCCCGCGAAGGACGGCAAGCTGCGCCGGCCCGCTGGAGCGCTCATGGGCTCGGTCGCGGTGCTGCTCGTCGACGGTCGACTCGGGTCCTTCGCGCTCGAGTGAGAAACGGTCTTCCAGACAGCATGTCCCTCGGGACATGTCACCCCGAACGCGAGCGGGCAGCCACCTCGCGGCGACTGCCCCTTGCGAGCGCTCACGCGCGCCTCACTCCGGCTTCTTGCCGCCGTGCTTGGCCACCACCGCCGCGATCAGCGTCTTGCCCGGCTCCTCGGCGCACGACTTGAAGATCCGGTAGCCCATCGCCGAGCGGTTCTTGTCGTAGCACTCGAGCACGTCCTTGTGCTTCTCCTCGAGCTTCTGCGCCTGGCACTCGGCGGCCACCTCCGACTTCAGCGTCTTCATGATCTCGGGCGAATCGCCGGTCTCCTTGGCCTCGAGGAGGACGATGCCCGCCAGCGGACCGGCCGCCTTGGCACACAGAGAGTCGTCGGCGCCGCCCGAGCAGGCGGAGGTGACGGAAGCCGCGACGAACAGCGCGGCCAGCGAGAGCTTGAACGACAGGGTCATGACATTCTCCTGGGGGTGAAGAGGGCGCGACGCCGCAAGGGTCGCAGCCGCGCCGAGCATCGCACGATCGCCGCGGCCGCGCCCACGACCCCGATCGCAGGGTTTTTCGCGGCGGCCGGGCTCTGCCGCCGCTCGCGTCTCGCCGCCGGACGACCTCGCGTGCATCGGCAACGATGTTCCGCTGGCGGTCCGTCCTCGTTGTCGGACGTCGCGGATCACCTCGTCACGCCCGGCGACGCCGACCGCAGCCACCCGGACAACCCCTCGTCCGCGCTCGACCTGCCGTCACTGCCCGCCGCCGCGGACCAGCGCCGATTCGCCTGACCGCGTCGACCCGGCCAGCGCCGCGCGCAGGGCCTCGGCCGCCGCCAGATCGGCGGCTGCCTGCTCGACCACCGTCACCAGCTCCGCGCGCAGCCCTGGTGCCTGCGCGTACGGTCGCGCCTCGTTGTTGACTGCCCCGATCCCCAGCATCAGCGCCTCGATCTGTCCCTTGAGCCAGATCTCGTCGAACCCGGCCCCGCGGGGCTCGGCCGGCAGCTCTGCCAGCGCCCGCCGGGCCGCGAAGCGCAGCCCGTCGCTCGTATCACCGCCGCTCGCTCGCAGCCCCGTCTGCACGCTCAACGCTCGCAGCCGCCGCTGCCCCGCCGCCGCGTGGCGCGTGATCGTCTCGGCCAGCGCTCGCACCTCGCGGCTCGTCCCGCGCGTACGCCCCGGCGCGGCCGCCTCGCGGCTCACCGCGTGGATGGTCGCCAGCACCCCCAGCAATTCGTCGTCGGACGCCGGCGGGCTCGGCAGCGCCGCGGGCGGGAGCGTCGGCGGGGTTGCGGCCCCGGCTGGAGCTCCGCCAAGCACGACCATCGCTCCCACGATCAGAAATTTGAAGATCGCCATGCCACGAGCGTGACCCGGGTCTCGCGCCCCAACGTGGCTCCCTCGCGCTCCCCGGGGCCTCCCTCCTCGCGCCCGCGCCAGCGCGCGCCGGACCCCGCGTGCGCGGCCGCCACCCGCCGGGCCCGGTCTCTCTTCATATGTCCTTCACGACATGTCGTCCATGACATGTCATGCGAGCGACCTACGCGACATCTCGGCAGTCCGCGAGCGCTCGCCACCATCGTCGAGGTCGCGGCCACCGAGCCCGCACCGGCCTCAAGCGGACCCGAGCAGTCGATGATCGCCCTTGCGACACCGCATGCGAGCGAGCGCCTGTGACCGCCGTCGAATCGCGGCGCCCGGGTCCGCGCCACCGCAAGCAGGCCGCCCGGCCGACGCCGACATCCGCATGACCGCCCTCTTGCCGCCGAACGGCGAGAACTGACAGTCGCCGCGACATGAAAAAAACCACGCCGACCCCCGCACCGCTGACGACCGCTCAGACCACCTGTCCATTCGGACACATTATCTGCTTCCCCGCCCGTCGGCCCCGCGATTCGCAGCTTCATCCTTCGCCGCCCCGCCCCTCGCCCCCGGAACCGCGACTTGTTCGCCCGTGCTCGCCGTGTCACCTTCCGCCGCATGCGATTACCCCGATTCGCCTGCGCCCTGAGCCTGGTCCTGTTCGCCTGCGGGGGCGACAGCGACACCAGTGCCACCGACACCACCGGCGTCACCGAGGCCAGCGGCACCGACGGCACCACCGGCACCGACGGCACCACCGGCACCGACCCCACCGAGGCGCCCGGCACCGACACCGACGGCGAGCCGCTCGCCCCCGAGTGCGCCTGCCTCGCCGACGAGGCCAGCTGTGGCGCCGAGCTGTGCCCTGGCGTCGGCCTCGACTGCGAGGAGCCCGCCTGCGATCCCGCCCACCCCGTCAACGACGAGGCCGCCCTGCAGTGCACCCTCGAGGCTCTGCGTGACCGCGAAGCCGGCAAGGTCTCCTGGTTCGTGCGCGAGAGCCTCGGCCAGTACGCGTACGGCACCACCATCTACGTCCAGGCCGACGGCAGCGCGATCGTCACCCGCTCCGGCGGCGCTGACCTTTGCAGCTACTGGGGCCCCGACACCCGCCACGCCCTCGCCGAGCCCACCTACTTCGACGATTGCCTGGCCCTGCCGACCGGCCGCGAGCGCTTCGACTGCCTCGTGGAGGGCCTGGGCGAGGAGCTGCAGGTCTGCGTCCCCGAGGCGCAGAGCTGCGAGAGCTAGCGATCTCGCGGCGCCTCGTCTCCCCGAGGCGCGCGCGTGCCATGACCTTCAAGACATGTCCCCAAGATCATCCACGCACGCCTGGCATGATCTTCGAGACATGTCTTAAAGTTCACCTCGTCACTGCGGGATCAGGCAAGCGCACGCGTCCTTGTCCCCGTCGTCCGGCGCGTAGTCGAAGCAGGTCGCGTCGTAGGCCTCGCACAGCCACGCGTGGCCGTTGCCGCACAGGGTCAGGACCGCGTCCGGCAGCATCGGCGCCCCGCCCAGCAGCGGCGCCTCGCCCAGGCCCAGCTTGGTCGCCGGGGCCACCACTCCGCCGAGCGGATCGATGATCGCCGCGCGGGCGTCCGGGGCGGTGCTCATCACCAAAAAATTCTCGCTGCCGGCGATCAGCGCGATCCCGTCGAAGCCGGTCAGGCCGACCTGCCCGGGCATGTCGACGCGGCGGACCTCGCTGAGCCCGTCGCGTGACAGCACCACCAGCTCGTTCGTCCCGTAGCTGGCGATATAGAGGTTGTCGTCGAGGCCGAGCGCCAGCCCGGCGCAGACGCTCATGCCGAACCCGAGCTGCTGCGGCGGCTCGAGCGGCGCCAGCGTCACCGGGTCGACCTCGTTGAGCACGCAGCTCTGGTTGATGAGCAGCCCGCGCTGCAGCTTCGCATCGTACGTCGCCCCGTCGAGCTGCGGCAGCGCCTCGGCCGGCACGTCGAACACCTCGCCCTTCGGCGTGCCGTCGGTGCTGAAGCGGCGCGCCTTGCCGCTGAACGACATGATCATGACCTCGTCCGCGTCGCCGTTGTAGAACGACGCCTGCAGCACCTTGTCGGGCAGCCCGGTGTCGAACTTCTTGACGTAGGTGAACGCCACCGTGTCGGTCACCGCTTGCGGGTCGCAGAAGTTCGGCTCGGTGGTGCTCGTCGCCGGCTCGGTGGTGCTCGTCGAGCTCGTCGTCGTCGTCGAGGTCACCGCCGAGGTCCCCGTCGGCACCTCGCCGGTCGAGGTCGTCGAGTCGCTCGTGCCGGTTCCGGTCGCCTCGCCGGTGGTCGAGCTCGAAGTCGGCGGTTCGGCCGTCGTGCTCGCCGTGTTGCTGGTCGTCGACGCCGTCGTCGTCGCCGAGGCGCCGCCGCTGTCCGGGCGACCTTCGTCGCTGCACGCCGCGAGGGCGCAGGAGGTGAGCACGAAGACCAGCGATCGCACGAACATGGCCGACCATAGCCCAGCCCCACCGAGCCCGGGGCTCGATCGCGCGCGACCGCGAAGCACCGCGCCTCATGCAAACCCCGTCGTCGCGGCGCGTGAGCCCCGGACACCGCCCGCTCGACGCTCGCGCAGACGGTCGCGCGGCGAAATCAACCTGTCCCGAAGACCATCTCCATCCTCCTCGATCTGCATCCCCGCGAGAATCATCGCGCCGACGCACTCGCCGCAGACCCCGACTGCCGAACCCCGCCTCGCCGGTCCCCGCGCCGCCGCCCCCGCCGGCAGTTTTCCCCCGCTCCGCCGCCCCCGCCCCGCAGAATTTCCGCCGCCGGCTCGCCGCTCTGCCGCCCCGCCCCGCCGATTGCCGCGCAGATCCTCGTTTCGCGCCCCGCCTCGCCGCCGGGCCCCCTTCCGCCGCGCCGTCGCCTGCGATATCCCTCGGCTTGAGCCGCGCCATGACGAACGACCTGCGCTTCCCCGCCCGCAGCTACGACTTTACGCCCTACGTCCCGTGCAACAACTGGATCGGCGGCGAGTTTACCCCCGCCGCCGCCGGCGACAGCTTGCCGATCGACAACCCGCGCCACGGCAAGACCTTCGGCCACGTCGCCATGTCCGGCGCCGCCGACGTCGCCCGCGCCGTCGAGGCCGCCAAGGCCGCCTTCCCCGGCTGGCGCGACACCCCGCTCAAGGAGCGGGTCCAGGTCCTGTTCCGCCTCAAGGCCCTGCTCGAGCGCGACCTCGAGGAGCTCGCCTGGCTCGTCTCGCACGAGAACGGCAAGGTCATCGCCGAGGCGCGGGCCGACGTGCTCAAGGGCATCGAGTGCCTCGAGTACGGCATCAGCCTGCAGAACATGGTCGCCGGCGAGCAGCTCGACGTCAGCCGCGGCATCAACTGCAGCATCACCTACGAGCCGCTCGGCGTGTGCGCCGGCATCGTCCCGTTCAACTTCCCGATCATGGTCCCGCTGTGGATGCTGCCGCAGGCGCTCGTGTCCGGGAACACCTTCATCCTCAAGCCGTCCGAGGTCGTCCCCTACGGCGCGATGAAGCTCGCCCAGCTGCTCCAAGAGGCAGGTCTGCCCGCCGGCGTGTTCAACACCGTCAACGGCGGCCAGCCCGCCGTCGAGGCCATCGCCGACCATCCTGACATCAAGGCCGTCGGCTTCGTCGGCAGCACCCGCGTCGCCAAGGCCGTCTACTCGCGCAGCGCCGCCGCCGGCAAGCGGGCCCTGTGCCTCGGCGGGGCCAAGAACCACTTGCTCGTCGTGCCCGACGCCGACCTCGAGCTGACCAGCACCACCGTCGTCGCCTCCGCCTACGGCTGCGCCGGCCAGCGCTGCATGGCCGCCTCGCTGATGATCGCCGTCGGCGACGTCGATCCGATCGTCGACGCCATCGTCGCCCACGCCAAGAAGCTGCGCCTCGGCGAGGACATGGGCCCCGTCATCCACGGCGGCGCCGTCGAGCGCATCACCCACTACATCGCCGACGCCGAGCGGCGCGGGGCCAAGATCCTGCTCGACGGCCGCGGCGCCAGGGGCCCCGGCGGCGTCGGCCACTGGGTCGGCCCGACGATCCTCGACCACGTCAGCCCCGACATGCCGGCCGGCTGCGAGGAGATCTTCGGCCCCGTCCTCTCCATCATCCGCGCCCGCACCGTCGACGAGGCGATCGCCATCGAGAACGCCAGCACCTACGGCAACGCCGCCTCGATCTTCACCCAGAACGGCGCCGTCGCCCGCTACTGCATCGAGCGCTTCGAGGCCGGCATGTGCGGCGTCAACATCGGCGTGCCCGTCCCGCGCGAGCCGTTCTCGTTCGGCGGCTGGAACCAGTCGCTGTTCGGCGCCGGCGACCTGACCGGCTGGGACGGCCTGCGCTTCTGGACCCGCGCGCGCAAGCTGACCACCCGCTGGCAGCTCAGCAAGGACGCCACCTGGATGTCCTGAGGGACATGTCCGAGCAGCCCTCCGAGCCCCCGAGGATCTCCGCCATGGACAGCCGCACCATCGTCGAACTCTGCAAGCAACACACCATGTGGTCGTGGTCGAAGAGCGGCCCGCTGCAGCCGCTCGCGTTCGAGCGGGCCGAGGGCGTGTACCTCTACACCCCCGAGGGCAAGCGCTACCTCGACTTCAACAGCCAGCTCATGAGCGTCAACATCGGCCACAGCCACCCCAAGGTGCTGGCGCGGATGAAGGACGCCATCGACGGCCACATGCTGTTCGCCGCCCCGAGCGCCGCCACCCCCGTGCGCGCGCGCCTGGGCCAGCGCCTGGCCGAGCTCGTGCCCGGCGACATCAACTCGTTCTTCTTCACCCTCGGCGGCGCCGAGGCCAACGAGAACGCGATCAAGGCCGCCCGCCTCTACACCGGCCGCCACAAGATCCTCAGCCGCTACCGCAGCTACCACGGGGCCACCCACGCCGCCATGCAGATGACGGGCGACCCGCGCCGCTGGGCCAACGAGCCCGGCGCGTCCGGCTTCGTCCGCGTCATGGACCCGATCCCCTACGACTTCAGCTTCGGCAACACTGACGCCGAGCGCACCGCGAATCACCTGCGCTACCTCGAGGAGATCATCCAGTACGAGGGCCCGCACACGATCGCGGCGATGTTCGTCGAGACCGTCATCGGCACCAACGGCATCCAGCCGCCGCCCGAGGGCTGGCTGGCCGGCCTGCGCGCCCTGCTCGACAAGTACGGCATCCTCCTCGTGTGCGACGAGGTCATGTGCGGCTTCGGTCGCACCGGCAAGCTGTTCGCCTTCGAGCACTTCGGCGCCCAGCCCGACATCCTCACCATGGCCAAGGGCCTCACGTCCTCGTACGTCCCGCTCGGGGCCATGGGCGTGACCGACAAGATCGCCGCCCACTTCCGCGACAACGTGTTCTGGGGCGGCCTCACCTACAACGCCCACCCGTTCTGCCTCGCCGTCGCCGAGGCCGTGCTCGACGTCATGCTCGAGGAGGACATGGTCGGCAACGCCGCCCGCATGCAGCACGTCATGCTCGCCGAGATGGCCGCCCTCAAGGCCAGGCACCCGAGCGTCCGCGACTTCCGGGCCATCGGCCTGTTCGGCGCCATCGAGCTGCAGAAAGACCGCCAGGGCACCCGCATGGCCCCCTACAACGGCTCGCACCCGGCCATCGACCGCATGATGGCCTTCTTCAAGCAAGAGGGCCTGTTCACCATCTCGCACTGGTGGACCCTGATGTGCAACCCGCCGCTCTCGATCACCGAGGCCGAGCTGCGCGAGGGCTTCGCCATCATCGACCGCGGCCTCGCCATCACCGACGAGGCCGTCGAAGGCTGACCGTATGGACATGGCGCGAAGGCCCTGTCGCTTCGACCATGTCCTCCAGGCCATCCTGATCCTCTCCGCCTGCACCGCCCCGCCCCCGGCCCCGACGTCCGAGCCCGCGCCGTCCGCCCCGCCGGTCCAGGTCCGCGTCGAGGTCGTCACCCCTGGCGGCGGCGCCTCCGAGCTCGACGCCGAAGTCGCCCAGCCGATCGAGGCCGCGCTCGCCCGCCTGCCGGCGGTCCGGCGGCTCCACACCCGCAGCGACACCGGCCGCGTCGAGGTCGTCGCCACCCTCACCCACGCCGGCGCGATCGAGGCCGTGCGCGACGCCGTCACCGGCGTCCTCCCGTCCTTGCCGCCCGCCGCCGAGGCCCCGGCGCTCACCCGCCTCGACGGCGTCGTGCCGGCGCTGGCGCTCGTCACCCGCCCCGAGCACGCCGGCGCCGTTCAGAGCGCGCTCGAGCGGACCGCGGGCGTCGGCCGCGTCGAACTCTGCGGCGTCGGCGAGCCTCGCACCGCCGTCCTCCTCGATCGCACCCGCCTCGCCGGCGTCCCGCTCGACGCGCTCGTCGCCGCCGTCACCGCCGCCCTCGCCGACGACGACCCGGCCGCGTTGGAGCGCCTCGCCAGCCGACCGATCGCCGGCGCCCTGCAGCTCCGCGACGTCGCCGCGCTGCAGGACGGCCCGCGTCCGCCCGCGTGCCGGGCCTACGGCGCCCGCGGCCCCGTCGCCCTCGTGCTCGCCGCCACCCAGCCCGGCGCCGATCCATCTGACGTCGCCGCCCGCGCTCGCCCGCACGCCGTCGACCTCGTCTCGCCCACCGCCGATCTCTTCGCCGACCCCGTCCCGGCCGGGGGCGCCGAGCTGGCCGTCCTCACCGCCGAGCTGCGGCCGCGCGACGACCTCGGCAGCGCGCTCGCCGGCTGTCTCGCCGCCGTCCCCGACCTGCCCGCGTGGGCCCTCACCGTCGCCGCGCCCGACCCGGCCGGGCCGCTCGCGCGGGTCCGCCTGCTGGCCGGCGTCACCACGACCTTCCCCATCGAACATGTCCGGAGGGCCCTGTCCAAATGCGCAGGTGATTCACGGGTCGCCGTGGTCGCCCCGCGGCTCGCCGCCGACCACGCCGTGAGCCTGGCCGTGCAGGGCGCCGATCCCGGGCTGCGCGCCGACGTGGCCCATCGCCTCGGCGAGCGCATCGCCGGCTTGCCCGGCCTCACCGGCCTGCGGGTCCGCGCGCCCGGCCCCGCCTCGCAGACCGTCGAGCTGCGCCGCGACGTCCTGGCCGCCCGCGGCGTCCCGCTCACCGCCGCCGTCGCCGTCGTCCGCCTCGCCCTCGGACCCGTCACCCTCCATCCTCCGTTCGTGGGCCGCGGCTCCCGGCTCCCGGTCGACATCGACCTGGTCGATCGAACAGGTCCCATCGACCCGCTGGTGCGCGAGCTTTACGTCGGCGCGCCGACCGGCCCGGTCCCGCTCGCCGACCTGGTCCAGATGCAGGCCTCCGCGGGCGGCCCGCTCGAGCGAATCGATCGCCAGCCCACCGCCTCCGTCGAGGTCCGCCTGCGCCGCGCCGCCGACGGAGACGCAGTCCGCCGCGCCGTCAAGCACTTCGAGCTCCCGCCGGGCGTCGCCGTCGTCGAGGGCGGCGAGCTGGCGGAATTCGGCCCCTGAGGCGTGGTCACACGCGTGTGCCTTCTTGTGCGGCCGGCGCTCGCTGGTCAAGCTGCTCGAGCCATGACAGAGCCCCAAGCCTCCAGCCCCTGGCCGCGACGCGTCGGCATCGCCCTCTCCGTCCTCCCGGTCGCCATGCTGCTCTTCAGCGCGTCGGCCAAGCTCGGCTCCAACCCCGAGGCCGTCGCCGGCTTCAAGGCGATGGGCTACCCCGACGGCGCGCTGCTGAAGCTCGGCATCATCGAGCTGGTCGCCACCATCCTCTACGCCATCCCGGCCACCGCCGTCCTCGGCGCGATCCTCGTGACCGGCTACCTCGGCGGCGCCGTCGACGTGCACGTCCGCGGCGGCGACGAGCTCGGCAAGATCTTGTTCCCCGTGATCCTCGGCGTCATCGCCTGGGCCGGCCTCTACCTCCGCGACCCTCGCCTCCGCGCCCTCCTGCCGATCAAGCGGTGATCCACCGCCGCGGCGAGCTCCTCCCCCGAGCTCGCCCGCATCGCTCGAATTGCGGACCCGCGGCTTCGAAGAGTTTCCTCGCCCCGCGCATCGTGCTCGCAGCATCGCGAGCCCGCTCGTCACGAACCCGCCGCCTCCGCGAGCCCCTCGCCCGGCGCATCGTGCTCGCGGCATTGCGAGCGAGCTCGCTCGCTGCCTCCGTGCCGAGCTCGGCGGAATCACTGCATCCTCGACTCGAGCCGCAGCTTCCTTCTCGAGCAACTTCGCCCTCGTGCGAGCTCGACCTCGGCTGCCCCCACCTGTCCGCCCGGGCTCCTGCGTCATGCCGGCCGCGCTCGCGAACTGCACGCACGACAGCCCTGTCAGGCTCCATGCGCCTGCGATCCGGCCCTGGGACAATTTCTCAATGATCCCGCCATGGCACGAGCCTCGCTTAGGGGCCGGGCATGACCCGCACCGTCCTCACCGTCGCCTCGCTCCTGCTCGCCCCCGCCCTGCTCGCCTGTGACAGCAAGCCCGAGCCGGGCGACGACACCGGCAACATCGCTGCCAGCGAGGGCACCGACAGCGACGGCACCGACAGCGACGGCACCGAGGGCACCGCGAGCCCCGGGGACCCGACCGAGGGCACCGGCACCGGCACCGAGGGCGAGGGCACCACCACTGGTAACGTCGAGGAGGCCGTCTGCACCCCGGAGATCGTCGGCGACGCCCGGACCTGCGAGGGCGGCACCCAGTTCTGCAGCACCGACTTCGCCGTGCCCGACGCCAAGTACTTCTGGGGCCCCTGCCTCGCCGCCCCCGTCTGCCAGCCCGGTGAGGAGCAGGGCTGCAACACCTGCGAGCTGCGGGCCGACGGCGTGCCCGAGTGGGTCGACACCTGCGACGAGGGCGGCACCACCACCCCGCTCGTCCTCAACTTCGGCGCCGACCCGGTCCGTTACGCCAGCTCGGCCGCCGACTTCGACCTCGGCCCGGCCTGCGGCGCCACCGACTGGCCGACCGCCACCACCCCGTGGCTCGCCTTCGACCGCGACAGCTCCGGCGCCATCGAGGCCGGCCGCGAGCTGTTCGGCAGCGCCACCGTCCTGCGCGCCGGCGGCCTGGCCGACAACGGCTTCACCGCCCTCGCCGAGCTCGACCAGGATCGCGACGGCAAGATCTCCGCCAGCGACCCCGCCTTCGCCCGCCTCCTCCTGTGGGCCGACCACGACGCCGACCGCCGCTCGACCGCGTGGGAGCTGACCCCCATCACCTCCGCCGGCATCGTCGCCATCGGCCTCACCTACCGCAACGACTCGCGCTGCGACGGCCGCTCCAACTGCGAGATCGAACGCGCCGCCTTCACCTACCGCGACGCCCTCGGCCGCGAGAGCGTCGGCGAGATCGTCGACGTCCACCTGTCCTGCCAGTGAGCCTCACCGAGGCCCTCTGACGACCGCGCCGGCCCCCGCCTGCGCGGTCGTCGACGTCTGGCCCCACGACGCGGGCGGCGAATCTCGCCATCCACGGTCGCGCTGCGATCGTCGCGTCCCGGCGATCGCCGCCCGGCGGACTCGCTAGAATCACGGCGCGGCGTCGATCGACACCCCGCGAACTCGCTGCGAATCAATCCGCGCGGCGTCGAGTTCTCGCCCACGAGCTCGTGGTCTTCGAGGCCCCTCGCCAGCTGCTGTCACATGCACCTTCGGACATGCCCGAAGGGTCATGTCTCGTCATGACCTCACCCCGCCCCGGACCGCGGCGCCTCGATCGCCGGCCCGGTCGAGCCCGCCGGGCCGCCCCCGCCTGGCCCCTCGCTGCCCGCGCGACCGCGCGCCCCGCGGCGAACCTGTCCGAAGGGCCATCCTTTCCCATCCTCGCCCGAGGCCGGTTTGGGGCCCCTGTGCCACCGGGGCGGCCCGCGCGGGCTCCGCCGTCGTTGCACGGGCCCCGCGGCGGGCGTAGGCTTGCGACACTCCACCATGTTTCTCGGCATTCGACGCGCGATCTCCCTCCTCCTGCTGAGCCTCTACTTCTGGAATTTCCTGCTCGTCGCCCTGGTGGGCCCGGAGGACCTGTACGCCTGCTACGCCGCCCTGGCCGCGGTCTACGGGGTCGCCTTCGTCGGCGTCGCCGCCGAGTGGTTCTGGGCCCGGTGGTTTGCCATCGGCCTCGGCCAGTTCGGGGCCTTCTCGCTGCTGGCGCTGCCGCAGACGGGGCCCGAGCCGTCGCTGCTGGTGTTCGGCATCTCGCACGTCCTGGTCGCGCTGTTCCTCGGCGGTGAGGGCATGGCCGCCCGCTACGAGCGGAGCGAGGCCTGCGTCGAGCGTTACAACTTCCAGGAGGAGTCGCTGATCCTGCTCCGCCGCTCGATCAAGTCGGCGGGCATGTCGCTGCCCTTCCTCATCCTCTTCACCCTCGCCCCGCGGCAGGACGCCCTGCACCTGACGGCGCTCGGCCTCGGCGTCGCCGCCCTGGTCGGCCTGATCCGTCGCCGCACCTGGGCCCTGTTCGCCGCCGCCGGCGCGGGCGCGATCGCCCTGGGCGACGGCCTCGGCCTGTTCGGCGCCCCGACCCACGGCTACTTCCTCACCACCCCGAGCGGCAGCCTGATCCTCCACGGCCCCGGCTTCGCCCTGCTCGCCTCGCTCATGCTGCTGGTGCCCCTCGCGTTCGCCCGCCCGATCGCCCGCTGGCTGCGCGCTTGAGGCGGCCGGCTCGCGCCGGTCTCTTCAGACATGAATGTTGGGCCAGGTCTCTTGGGACCTGGCCCTTTGTACATGGGGCGGCAGCGCCCCGCAGATAACTACCCGGACGTCACGTGTCTGGGGGCGCGGGCCCACGCGCCCGACCGGAGGTTTCTGCCTCATTGATTCGCGAGACACGCGCCGCTACCGTGTGCGGCCGTGGGCGCTCGCTTTCCTTTCCCTTCGTTTCCGCGTGGTTGGTTCGTCATCGGCTTCCCCGAGGACATCGCTCCCGGGCAGGTCAAGACCCTCCGTTACTTCGCGGAGGACATCGTCGTGTTCCGCACCGAGTCGGGCGTGCTGTCGGCGGTCGACAAGACCTGCCCGCACCTCGGCGCCCACCTCGGCGGCGGCCACGTCAAGGGTGAGTGCCTGCGCTGCCCGTTCCACGACTGGGGCTTCCGCACCGACGGCGTCGTCGTCGACGTCCCGTACGCGCCGAAGATCCCGGCCAAGGCCGCGGTCAAGACCTGGCACATCCGCGAGCAGAACGGCGTGATCCTGGCCTGGTACTGCCCCAAGGGCGAAGCCCCGGCCTACGAGGTCCCGGTGCTCGACGAGGAGGGCTGGACCGGCAACAAGACCGTGCGATGGGTCGTGCGCTCGCACCCGCAGGAGGTCGCCGAGAACACCGTCGACTGCTCGCACCTCGGCCCGGTCCACCACGTCGGCCGCACCGACGTGCTCTCGGTCGAGCAGGAGGGCCACTTCATGCGCGTCGTCCTCCAGATGGAGGCCTCGGGCGCGCCGATCGACATGCCCGACGAGTTCAACGACGTCCAGCTCGACGTCAAGCTGTACGGCATCGGCCACATCGTCTCGTCGACCACCGTGCTTACCTCGGACATGCAAACGCGCCAGCGGATCTACCCGACCCCGATCGACGAGGACACGATCGCGATCTTCGGCGTCAGCAACATCCGGCAGATGGCGGACGAGGGCTACACCCGCGAGATCGAGGACATCTTTTACCGGGCGTTCTTGGCCGACTTCCCCAAGGACTTCCCGATCTGGGAGAACAAGGCCTACCTCGACAAGCCGATGCTCGCCGGCGGAGACGGCCCGATCGGTCGCTACCGCCGCTGGTGCCGCCAGTTCTACGACTACCCCGAGGCCGCCCCCGCGCAGCCCGCCGCCGCCGCTGCCGCGCAACCGCTGGCCGCGCCCGTCACCGCGATCGCCAAGCTCAAGGGCTGGCTGCGCAACCTGGCCCAGGCCCCGGCCGCCAACGGCAACGGCGACAACAACAGCGGCAGCAACAACGACGCCGGCCTCGACGCCCACCTGATCGACCTCGGCCCCCGCAAGCCGCGAGCCGTCGCCGCCACCAGCAAGTTCGCCTCGGTCGGCGACTACTTCGACAGCCTCGAGAAGCGCTTCAACCCGGCCGCCGCCGGCGACCTGACGGCCGTCATCCAGTGGGTGCTCACCGGCGACAAGGCCTGCACCTACTTCGCCGAGATCAAGGACGGCAACGTCCAGCGCGTCGCCGGCACCCACCCGGCGCCGACGATCACCATCGAGATGTCGGCCGACGACTACCTGCTCATGATCAACGGCGAGCTCAACGGCGCTCGCGCCTTCTCGACCGGCCGCGGGCGCCTGCGCGGCCCCGTGCGCCTGGCGATGAAGATGCAGCGCCTGTTCCCGCTCGAGGCCGCGGTCTGAACATGGACGAGCTCCTGCGCTGGCTGGCCCTCGCGTTCTGGTCGATCGTCGGCGGCCTCGTCATCGTCTGGGGCGTCGCCGGCTACTACCACGTCCGCTACTACGTCCTCCGCCGCCACGAGCCCGAGACCTGGAAGTGCCAGCCCCGGCGCTGGCTACGGCCCGAGCAGCAGCGCCAGGCGATGCGGCTGACGACCATGAACATGACGATCGGCGGGCTGCTGTCGGGCACCTTCATCTGGTGCCTCGACCGCGGCCTGCCGACCGGCCTCTACTTCGACTTCGCCGAGCGCGGCTGGGCGTGGTTCCTCTTCAGCAGCGCCGCCTTCTTCCTGCTGGTCGACCTGCTGGCCTACTACGCCCACCGGGCGATGCACCACAAGCGGGTGTTCCGCCACGTCCACGCGTGGCACCACCGCTACGTCGCCACCACCCCGTTCGTCGTCACGGCGATGCACCCGGCCGAGTTCTTGACCTTCCAGGCGGTCACCTTCTTGCCGATGCTGTTCCTGCCGATCTACTTCCTCACGGCGATCGCGGTGTTCGTCTACATCCTGGTGTTCAACATCATCGACCACTCGGGCGTGAAGCTGAGCTCGCGCTGGCCGTGGCAGGGCCCGACCAGCTTCCACGACGACCACCACGCCCACTTCCACTGCAACTTCGGCCAGTGCCTGCTGCTGTGGGACCGCCTCCACGGCACCCTCCGCCGCAAGAACCGCCGCTACGGCGCCGACGTCTACGGCGGCCGTGGATCGGGCGGAACCACCGAAGACGAATTCGTCACGTACAAATGACCCCGACGCGGCCCGCTCGCCGCCTCGCCTCGACGACCTCCCGCGCCCCGATCGACCTCGCATGCACGCTCCCTGGGACCTCGCCCCGCACCTGCCCTGGCACGTCTTCACCAACCCCGCCGACAAGTGGGCGACGATGCCGTCGTTCCTGCTCGGCGAGTACCTGTTCTACGCCTGCGCCGCCCTGGCGTTCACCCACGCGTGGAAGCAGGGCGCCGAGCGGCGCAAGCACCTGCTCGCGTGGTTCGGCGCGCTGCTGGCCGGCACCGCCAACGACATGATCTTCATGGCCCTGCCGCTGGTCGACAACTTCTGGCAGGCGCAGTCGACGATCATGATCACGCCGCGGCTGCCGCTGTACATCCCCTGCGTCTACGTCTGCTTCATGTACTTCCCGACGGTGTCGGTGTGGCGCCTCGGCCTGCCGCCGCTGGCCCGCGCCGCCCTCACCGGCCTCGCCGGCAGCCTGTTCTACGCCCCCTATGACATCACCGGCGCCAAGTTCCTGTGGTGGACCTGGCACGACAGCGACGCCCCGATCGCCAGCCGACTGCTCGGCGCGCCGATCGGCAGCACCATGTGGGTCATCACCTTCGTCGCCGCCTTCTCGTGGCTGCTCGGCAAAGCCACCGACCGCGACCCCGCCGTGGCCGGCAAGACGGTCGCCAAGGGCCTCGCGCTGGTGTGCGGCCTCAGCACGCTGCTGATGATGCTGCAGCTCAACGTCCTCCAGCAGCTCGACGGCGGCGTCCCGGGGCCGATCGGCCTCGTCACCGTGATCGCCCTGTACGGCCTGCTGATCTGGCGCGGAGCCAGGCGCGCCGACCCGGCCGAGCCGCGCCGCGCCGACCGGATCCTCCACGCCGCGGTGGTCCTCTACTTCACAAGCCTGGCCGTGATCATGGCGACCTTCACGCCCGAGGACCACGTCAGCGCGAGCATGCACCAGACCTACGGCCAGTGCCACGTCGAGGCCACCGACATCACCGGCCACACCCGCTGGCTTTACGTGTGCGCCGAGGACTTCGACGAGGACTACTCGTTCGACGGGGTCAAGCTGCCGAGCGACGGCGCCGAGTGGTACACCGTCACCGGCCGCCCGCACACCAGCTACCCGAAGTGGCTGGCCGGCGTGTCCGGCCTCGGCCTCGCCGGCATCGCCCTCTACTCGTTCCTGCTCGGCCCGCTGCGCCGCCGCCGTCGCTGACGGCTCGCTCTTGGGACATGTCACCCGCGACATGTCCCTCGCACCATGCACGAAGGGACATGCCCACGAGGGCATGTCCCTTTCACCATGTCCGCTCTGGGAGCGTCAGGTCGCCGCGCCGTAGCCGGGGATCACCTCGGCGAGCGCCTTGGCCAGCACGTCGAGCTCGGCGTTCGTGCCGACGCCGACGCGCAGGCAGCCGCCCAGGCGCGGCAGGCCCGAGGCGTCCTTGACCAGGACCCCGCGCTGGGCCAGCTCCAGAGCGACGCGAGTGGCCTCGCCGGGCGGGTCGAGGCGGACGACCGCGAAGTTGGCGGAGGCGGGGAAGAGCTTGGCCTTGGGGATCTTGCCGAGGATCCCGACCAGCTTCTGCCGCGCCGCCAGGCTGCGGGTCAGCATCGCCTTCTGCACGCCCTCGAACTTGGTCAGCACCAGCTCGGCGATCGCCTGGCTGGTGGCCGACACGTTGTACGGGTTGCGGACCACGTTGAGCGGCCGCCGCAGCGCCGGCGGGGCCACGCAGTAGCCGACCCGCAGCGCCGCCAGCCCGATCTTCGACAGCGTCGACATGTAGACCACGTTGTCGGGCAGGCCCGCGCGCCACAGCGACGCCCCCGGCGCGTACGAGATGTACGCCTCGTCGAGCACGAACACCGTCCCCGGGTGCTGCGCGATCAGCCGCTCGATCACCGCCGCGTCCCACAGGCTGCTGGTCGGGTTGTTCGGCCGGGCCAGGAAACACAGCGCCGCGCCAGTGGCGACGTCGAGCGCCTCGTGCAGCAGCGGCTCGTCGAGCTCGAGCTCCTCGGTGAGAGGCACCTCGAGCACGCCGATCCCGCGGCAGCGCGCCGCGTGGCCGTACATGTGGAAGGTCGGCGTCGGCACGACGAGGAAGCTCGGCTCGCTCGGCCGTCCGCCCAGCGCGGTCAGCAGGAAGCCGATGATCTCGTCGCTGCCGCAGCCGATCACCACCGCCTCCGGGTCGACCCCGTGGCGCTGGGCCAGCAGCGCCCGCAGCTTGCGCCCCGACGTGTCGGGATAGCGGGCCAGCTCGATCTGCGCCACCCGCTTGCCGATCTCCTGCATCACCTCCATCGGCCACGGCTCGGCCAGCTCGTTGGACGCAAGGCGTGCCTTGGCCGGCACTGGCTCGATGTCATATACGTCGAGACCCGCGAGCGCAGGCCGCAGGTGGCGGGTCCATTCAGATGTCGTCATGAACATGTCCTCCGGGTCATGTCTTAAGTGCTATGTCGTTTCGCGCAGGCGTAACTCGGCCGCGCGAGCGTGCCCCTCGAGCCCCTCGGCGCGGGCCAAGCGAGCGATCGCCGGCGCCTGGGCGGCCAGCGCGGCGCGGCCGAGCCGCAGCACGCTGGTGTGCTTGACGAAGTCCCACACCCCGAGCGGTGAGGCGAAGCGGGCCGCGCCGGCCGTCGGCAGCACGTGGCTGGGCCCGGCCGTGTAGTCGCCGGCGGCCTCGGGCGTGAACGCGCCGACGAAGATCGCCCCCGCGCTGACGATCTGCCGCGCCACCTCGTCGGCCTCGGCCACCAGCAGCTCGACGTGCTCGGGCGCGTAGGCGTTGACGGCCGCGACCATCGCCGCGAGGTCGTCGACCACCACCGCCGCGCCGTGCTCGCGCAGCGCCTGCGAGGCGATCTCGGCCCGCGGCAGGTCGCCCAGCTGTCGCGCCAGCGCCGCGGTCACGCGGGGCACCAGCGCCTCGTCGTCGGTCACGAGGATCGCGCACGCGAGCACGTCGTGCTCGGCCTGGGCGATCAGGTCGGCGGCGATCAGCTCGGGGTCGGCGGCCGCGTCGGCCATCACCACGATCTCGCTCGGCCCGGCGATCCCGTCGATCGCACACAGCCCGAACACCTGGCGCTTGGCCGCGGTCACGTAGGCGTTGCCGGGCCCGACGATCTTGTCGACGCGCGGCACCGTCGCGGTCCCCAGCGCCAGCGCGGCGATCGCCTGCGCCCCGCCGATCTGGAACACGCGGTCGACCTCGGCGATCTCGGCCGCCAGCAGCACCACGTCGGGCGCGCGCGGCGTCACCAGGATCACCTCGGGCACGCCGGCGACCTTGGCCGGGATCCCGGCCATCAGCACCGACGACGGATAGGCCGCGGTGCCGCCGGGCGCATACACGGCGACGCGGCGCAGCGGCGCGACCCGGCTGTACAAAGAGACATCTTCGATCTCGAGCCCGGTGTCGCCGTGGGCCTGGGTCTCGTGGAACACCCGGATCCCGCGGGCCGCGGTGACGAGGGCGGCGCGCAGGTCGGGCGACACGCGCGCCGCCGCCTCGGCCCGCGCCTCGCGGGAGATCTCGAACTGCTCGGGCGTCAGCGTGCGCTGCTCGAACCGGCTCGTCAGCTCGCACACCGCCGCGTCGCCGCGCGCCCGCACGTCGGCGATGATTGCGCGCGCAGCCGCATCGGCCTCGCCTTCGAGCCCCGCCGCGCGGGAGCAGAGGCTCCTCCAGGTCGCCTGGTCCTCGGCTCTACCCCCGCCGCGGAGGTCGAGCGTGCGAAAGCCGAGGTCTCGCATCGCTCGCAAGGTACAGCGCTCACGCCCCTGACGGAAGTGAAACTCGCCCGGTTCTTGGTTATCCTGCCTTCTGCGCAGATGTCGCCCGCCGCGTACTGTCCAGCTCGCGTCCTCGCGCCTGCACGCGCGGTGGGGCTCGCGCTCACGCTCGCGCACGCGGCCTGCACCGCCCCCGGCCCCGGCGCGACCGAGGGCGCCGGCACGGGCGACAGCAGCAGCACCGGGGTGTGGGCCGAGGCGCCCGCCCCCGCCGACGCTTGCGACGAGGCCCTGCTGGTGTCGCAGGGGCGTTATCGCGGCAACCTGCGCGAAATGAAGGTCGACGAGCCGATCGGCGGCGTGTGCGGCGGCGCCGGCCCGGACGCGTTCTTCCGCGTCGAGGTCCCGGTGCGGGCCGACCTCCGCGTCGCCGCCCACGGCGTCGGCTTCGCCCCGCGCCTCTCGCTCGCCCCCGACGACTGCCTCGGAGGACGCGAGATCACCTGCGCCGCCGACGGCCCGCTCGAGCTGCCCGACCTCGCCGCCGGCACCGTCCTGCGCCTCGCCATCGGCGTCGACGCGGCTGTCTTTTCGGACCTGAAACAAAAGCCAGCCCCCGACGACGCCGTCGACCCGCTGAGCTACGACCTCGACATCGGCCTCGTCCGCGTGCTCGCGGCCGGCGACGTGTGCGAGCCGGCCTCGCGCGGGCGCTGCGTCGCCGGCACCCTGTGCATGACGAGCGCCCCGGCCCAGCCGCCCGAGTGCACCACCCTGCCCGGCGACACCTGCAGCACCGCCCTGCGCACGCCGGTCGTGCTGAGCCCCGCCGGCGAGGGCGCTCTGGTGATCGACCCCGCCCTGCCGCAGACCGACGCGCACGCCAGCAGCTGCGGCGGCGCCGGTCTGCGCGAGCGGGTCCTGCAGTTGGATCTGCCGGTGGTGCCCCCGGCGCGGGCGCTCGAGATCACGGTCAGCCGTCCGGACATCGGCCTCGCCGTGCGCTCGCCCGGCTGCCTCGCCGCCGACGAAGTCGCCTGCGCGGCCGGCACCGGCGCCCCGGCCCGGATCGTGCTGGATCGCCTCGCGGCCCGCCGCGCCGCCGGCGTGGCGCCTTACTTGTTCATCGAGCTCCCGCTCCACAGCGAACGCGATCCTGCCTTCACGCTCGACCTGCGCCTCGTGCCCGAGCCGACCGCCTGGGGCACGGCTGGAGCACCGTGACGCCCTCGCGTGCGCGTGTGAGGGTTTGACGCCACCTGCGTGATCGGCGGGCTCATCCCGCGTGAGATCGTCGCGAATGGGCCGCAAAGCGCTTGCCCTGCGCAAAAGGCGCGCATATGCTCGCGCCGCGCCCGCGGGTGCCAATCCTTACGTCAACCGCTGTTCCGCCACCGAGAGTCAAAATGGCAAGCCGACTGTTCACCAGTGAGTCCGTAACCGAAGGTCACCCCGACAAGATGTGCGACAAGATCAGCGACTCGATCTTGGACGCGATCCTCGCCCAGGACCCCCGCGCACGCGTCGCTTGTGAGTCGCTGGTGAAGACGGGCTACGTGAACGTCGCCGGCGAGATCACCACCAGCACCTACGTCGACATCCCGCGGATCGTCCGCGCCACTGTCCGCACCATCGGCTACACGAGCTCCGACATGGGCTTCGACGCCGACAGCTGCGGCGTGCTCGTCGCCATCGAGGGTCAGAGCCCGGACATCGCCATGGGCGTCGACGAGGACAGCCAGAAGGAGCAGGGCGCCGGCGACCAGGGCATGATGTTCGGTTACGCGTGCACCGAGACCGACGAGCTGATGCCGATGCCGATCAGCCTCGCGCACAAGCTGACCCGTCAGCTCACCGAGGCCCGCCGCGCCGACAAGAACAGCTTCCTCCGCCCCGACGGCAAGAGCCAGGTCACCGTCGAGTACGACGGCGGCCGCCCGACCCGCGTCGACACCGTCGTCATCAGCACGCAGCACAGCGCCGAGGTCTCCCAGGCCAACCTGCGCGAGTTCGTGATGGAGAGCGTGATCAAGAAGGTCGTCCCCGCCGACCTGCTCGACGCCAAGACCAAGTTCCACATCAACCCGACCGGCCGCTTCGTCGTCGGCGGGCCGATGGGCGACAGCGGCCTCACCGGCCGCAAGATCATCGTCGACACCTACGGCGGCATGGGTCGCCACGGCGGCGGCGCCTTCTCGGGCAAGGACCCGTCGAAGGTCGACCGCAGCGCCGCCTACTACGCCCGCTACATCGCCAAGAACCTGGTCGCCTCGCGCCTGTGCAGCCGCGCCGAGATCCAGCTGGCCTACGCGATCGGCGTCGCCCGCCCCGTCAGCATCGCCGTCGACACCTTCGGCACCGGCAAGCTGCCCGACGAGAAGCTGGCCCAGATCGTCGAGGCCCACTTCGACGCCCGCCCGGCCAAGCTGATCCAGGAGCTCGACCTGCTGCGCCCGATCTACGCCCAGACCGCCGCCTACGGCCACTTCGGCCGCAGCGAGCCGGACTTCACCTGGGAGCGCACCGATCGCGCCGAGGCGCTCGCCGCCGCCGCGCGCTGAGCCCCCTCCGGTCCCGACGCCCGCGCGCGACCCCGGCCCCCGCCGCGGTCGCGCGCTGTTTTTTTTGGCGATGACGATGGCGTTCGGGACATGTCCTCACGGGCATGTCCCGATCGACATGTCCCATGTGGCATGTCCCGTTCGACATGTCCAAGGGGCAGCCCTCGCGGCCGCCCACTCGCTCCACCCGCGCGCATCCGCGTCCGGTTGCCCCGACATGTCCGAAGCACGGTGAGCCGCCTCCGCCACCGCGCACTCGCTCCACCCGAGCCCATCCGCGGGTCGGCTGACCCCGACACGTCCGAAGCACGCCTGGGCCGCCTTCTCGCCCGCGCACTCGCTTTCGCCCACGCCCATCCGCGGCCGGCTGGCTCCGACATCTTCGAGAGCACGCCGAAGCCGCCTTCTCGCCCGCGCACTCGCTACATCCGCGGCCGGCTGGCCCCGACAAGATCAAAGCACGCGGGGCCGCCTTCGCGGTCGCGCACTCGCTATCCGCGGCCGGCGGCCCCGTCATGCTCCAGACACGCCGAGTCTCCCTCGCCGCCCCGAGATCGCGCGCACCGCAAGCAGCCGCTCGCTCCTAGCACGCCGCAGCCATCGGCACGGCGACATCGCCGAGCGCCCCCTCGTCCGACTCACGCAGCGCGGCCTGTCTCGCTGCGACTCGCGAACGCGACGAGCGAGCACCCGAGCGCGCGTGCAGATGCAGCAAACCGAAGCACGCCTCCGCCAAGTTCGCCGCGAGCCGGCCACTTCAATGGTTGAAAGCCGTGCAGTCGACCCGGCTCGCGTGGCCCCAGCAATTTCTCGAGCGCGGTCGCCGCTGGTTCGATCCCGCCCTCACCCTGCAAGCACCCACGGAGCCCACGAATTGTCCGCCGACTGGCTCAGAATTACGCGCCTTGGTAGCCTGTCTGTGATGGTCGCCTCGCCGTCGCGCCGGCTCTCTGTTGCTGCTCTGGTCCTCGCCCTCGCCGGCGGGGCCACCTGGGCCCACGCCGCTCCCGCCCCGAAGAAGGCGGCCGCCGCCCCGGCCGCGGCGCCTGCGTCTGCCGATCCGGCACCGACCCAGACGGCCGCGCAGACGCCGACCCCGACCGCCGCCACCAACACCGGCGGCCTGCTCGGCGAGGACCCTGCCGCCAGCGCGCGCACCTCGGACCTCTACGGCGACCGCCTCGACGGCATCGAGGCCGAGGTCAACAGCCTCAAGGACAAGATCTTCCGCAGCAAGGCGCGCCTGGCTGTCCTTCGCGACACCGTCATGGCGGGCGTCGCCGCTGGCGGCCGCGTCGTGCTCGCCCACCGCAACCTCATGGGCGTCGGCTTCCGCCTGGTGCGGATCGTCTACACCCTCGACGGCGCGCAGATCTTCGCCCGCAGCGACGAATCGGGCGGCCTCGACGCCGAGGACGAGATCCTCGTGTTCGACGGCACCTTGCCGCCCGGCCCGCACGAGGCCCGCGTCGAGCTCACCTACCAGGGCCAGGGCTACGGCGTCTTCACCTACCTGCGCGGCTACACCTTCAAGTCGCCGCAGACCCACAGCTTCAACGTCACCGAGGGCGGCAGCTTCAAGCTGGTCAGCAAGGGCTACGAGCGCGGCAACCTCACCACCGAGATGAAGGACCGCCCGGCCGTCGAGTTCCAGATCCTGGGCCAGGACGGCGTCGCCAGCTCCGCCGCCAAGTCCGAGCCCGCCGCCGCGCCCGCCAAGTGATCCCATGCCGCGCGCCCTCGCCCGCCTGGCCCTGGCCTGTGCCCTGCTCGCCCCCGCGGCGGCCGAGGCTGCGCCTTGGGACATGCCCGCGAGCACAGGTCTCTTCGCACCTGTCCTTTCGCGCATGTCCCTCCAGCCATCCTGGTACGCCGCCCTCGCCCCTGTCTCTGGCGCCATGTCCTTTCGGACATCCGCGCACGCCGCCCTCGCCCCGCTCCCCGGCAACCTGTCCCTCGGGACATCCGCTCCGCTCTTCGCCCCGCTCCCCGGCAACCTGTCCCTCGGGACATCCGCTCCGCTGCCCGCCGCCCTGCGCGCGCCCGTGCTCGCCGCCCCCGGCCCGCGCGTCCCCGCGACGCCCGGCGAGCCGGTGGTGAGCGGCGACGCCGTCCGCCTCCTGAGCGACGCCGAGGACGCGATCAAGGCCGCCGAGCAGCTCACCGCCGCGGCCGCGACCCCGAGCCCCGCCGAGCTGGCCGAGCGCCTCGTCGCCGGCCAGGTCCAGCTCGAGGGCGGCGACGCCGAGGGCGCCGCGATCATCTTCCTCGACCTGCTGGAGAACGCCCCCGGCACCCCCGCGGCCGTCCAGGCCCGCTACTACCTCGGCGAGGCGCTGCTGCTCCTGCGCATGCGTCGGTGGGCCAGCGAGTGCTTCTCGCTGACCCTCGCCGACGCCAGCCCCGAGGCGCGCCGCCTCCATCAGCGCAGCGTCGCCCGCCTGCTCGAGCTCGCCGCGCCCGCCCGCGCCCGCGGCCACGCGCGCAAGCAAGGCCTGTCGGTCATGCCCGAGCTGCGCGCGCGCATGCAGTCGGTCGGCCTCGACGGCGACCGCGGCCCCGGCAGCGAGCTCAGCGCCCTCGACGTCACGCGCCTGCGCGGGTGGGTCGCCGCCGTCCCGACCGAGCAGCGGATCCCCGAGCTGCGCTACGCCTGGGGCCGCTTCCTGTTCCTCTCGAAGGAGTACGCCGAGGCCCTGACCGAGCTCGACGGCATGGTCCCGGCGGACCTGCCTCTCGGGACATCCGCGCCCGCCTGGCGCAGCCTGCTGCGCGCCGTGTACGTCGCCGGCGCCGCCGCGGCCGCGCTCGGCCGCCTCGACGACGCGATCGTGCGCTTCGACCGGATCGTCGCCACGCGCACCCTGCCCGGCCCGGCGGAGCAGGAGATCCGCGAGCTGGCGTGGATGGCCCGCGCGCGCGTCTTCCACGACCGCGGCGACTACGACGGCGCCCTGCTGTCGTACCGCTCGATCGGCCGCGCCTCGCCGCTGTACGCCTCGGCGCTCTACGAGATCGCGTGGACCCTGCTCCGCGCCGACCGCCACGAGGCCGCCCTCGCCGCGCTCGATCAGCTGCTGCGCGAGACCCCGCACAGCCCGGCCGCCGCCGAGGCCAAGTCGCTGCGCGGCAAGCTGCAGATCCGCCGCCGCAACTGGAAGGCCGCCGAGGACGAGTTCGCGGCCCTGCGCCGCCACTTCGACGACCAGTACAAGGCCGTCGCCCCGGCCCTCGCGGTCGGCAGCGACGCGCTCGACTACGTCGCCGCCGTCATCCGCTCCGACCCGCGCCACTTCGCCCTCGACACCCTCGTCCCGCGCGCCGCCATCCCGCTGGCGCGCAACCTGCCGCGCGCGGTGCAGGCCGAGCGCCTGGCCCGAGAGACAGGTGAGACCGAGCACCTGCTGCGCGAGACCCTGGCCCTGCTCGAGCGCATGGAGATCGCCGCGGCCTCGCCCGAGCGCGCGCTGCTGTTTACCGACCTCGGCGCCCACTGGCAGGCCCTCGACCGCGCCGGCCGCGACCTCGGCGAGGCCGGCGAGGCGCTGCTGCTCGCCGTCGGCCGCAGCCCGACCCGCGCCCTCACCGACATGCGCAGCGCCGTCGACGCTCTGTTCGAGCGGCCGTCCAAGCAGCTGCGCCGCGTCAGCGAAATGGGCGAACCGCTGGCCGACGCCCGCGCCGAGACCACCGCCGTGCGCGCGCGCCTCCACGGCCTCGAGTACATGCACCGCGAGTCGTCGCGCCGCGGCTCGCCCGACCCGTTCTTCCAGGAGGCCGCGGCCCTGCGCAGCGAGCTCGGCGCGCTCGAGGACAGCCTCGCCGACGCTCACCGCGGCCTGCAGACCGCCCGCGCCACCCTGCGCTTCACCGACCCGCTGCCCGGCACCCGCCGCGACGCCATCGCCGCCCACAACCTCGTCGTCGGCAACCTGTGGCCCGCCGGCGGCGGCGACGGCGTGCGCGAGCCGTGGCAACGTCGCCAGCGCCTCCTCATCCGCCTCGACGCCGCCCGCAAGCGCCTCGCCGCCGCCGCCCAGGCCCGCCTCGCCCGCGCCGTCGTCGTCCTGAAGGAAGAGCGCGACAACCTCGCCCGCTACCGCGACGAGCTCGAGGCCCTGCGCCCGCGCGCCGAGGTCACCGCCGCCGAGGCCGTGCACGCCGGCGTCCGCGACGTCGCCGCCGACCTCCGCTACTGGACGATCCGCGCCGACGTCGGCCTGCTCGACGTCGCCTGGGCCACCAAGGAAGCCGAGCTCGAGCAGGCCCGCGACCTCGAGCGCACCCGCGACCGCAGCCTCAAGAACATCGACCGCGCCGTCAACGAGGCGCTGGAGGACAGCGAGTGAAGCGCCTGTCCTTTCGGCCATGGCTGTTCGGACCTGCTCTTTGGGCCCTGTCCCTTGCGACAGCATCGCCCGCCGCCGCCCTGCCGCGCAGCGAGCTGCCGCCGCCGTCGGGCTGGCAGGGCATCCTCGGCGAGCCGGGCTCGGGCAGCGCGCGTGAGCCGACCGGCGCGGTCGACCGGCGCGCGCTGTCGGTCCCGCCGGCGCGCCTGCCGAAGACCGCCGAGGACGACAAGGCCCTCTCCGACCTCGAGGCGATCTTCGCCCGCTACCGCCGCGCCGCCGCCGTCGCCGCCGACACCCTGGCCGTCGTCACCGTGGTCGAGGCCGAGCGCGGCCGCGGCAAGCTGCAGAAGCAGCTCGACGGCCAGATCGCCGCCCACAAGGCCAAGGCCCTGCAGCTGCGCGAGGCCGCGATCGCCCGCTACGACGGCTTCCTCAAGCAGAACCCGTCCGACCCGAGCTGGACCCCCGAGATCCTGTTCCGCCTGGCCGAGCTCCACTTCGAGTCCGACAACGAGCGATACGCACGCGCCGAGTCCGACTACGAAAAGGCGCTGCTCGCCTTCGAGGACCGCAAAGACAAGAAGCCACCTCCACGGCCCTCCGGGCCTGGTGCCGACGTCCCGCCCGACCCGCCGAAGGTCGACTACGCCAGGAGCGTCGCCCTGCTGCACGACCTCAACGCCCGCTTCCCGTCCTACGTCCACGCCGACGCCGCCCTGTACTTGATGGCCGTCCTGCGCTTCGAAGAGGAGCGGTTCGACGAGAGCCGGCAGACCATGCTCGCGCTGGTGTGCGCCGACCGCTACGCCGTGCCCGGCCCCGACGGCAGCGGCGTCGTCCCGGCCAAGAACTTCCGCGCCGGCGACTACAACGGCTGCAACCCGCGCAAGCCGGGCAGCAAGTACATCGCCGAGACCTGGCTGCGGATCGGCGAGCTCCACTACGACCTCGACGAGATGCGGCCCGCGCTCGAGGCTTACACCGAGGCCGCGCGCGACACCGGCGGCCCTTACTTCGACGAGGCGACCATCCGGATCGCCTGGACCCTCTATCTTCAGCGCGATTTCCCCGGCGCCGCCGCCCGCCTCGACGAGTACGTGCGCCTGGCCGAGAGCATGAAGGCCGCCGGCGACGACTCGGCGATGGCCCTGCGCGACGACGCCATCCGCTACATCGCCAAGTGTTACATCGAGGACGACTGGGACCTCGACGGCAACCCCGACCCCGCGATCGGCTTCGCCCGCCTCGAGCGCGACTACAAGGCCCGCGGCGGCGAGAAGCACGTCGCCGAGATCTACGCCGCGCTCGGCGACCTCTACGCCTTCCAGACCGACTTCAAGCTCGCCATCAAGATCTGGGACGCCGCCCTCGCCCGCTGGCCGACCGCCGCCGCCGCCCCGCTGCTGCAGAAGAAGATCCTCGACGCCCAGGTCGCGCTCGGCGACAAGAACGGGGCTCGCAACGCCCGCGACGCCCTCGCCAACAACTTCTTGCGCGGCACCCCGTGGTTCTACGCCAACGAGGCCGACACCGAGGCGATCGACGCGGCGATGAAGCTCGTCGAGGAGGCGCTGGTCGCCAGCGCCGTCGAGCGCCACGCCTACGCCCAGAGCTTGCGGGCCGCCGGCGACCCGCGGGCCGAGGAGGAGTACAAGAAGGCCGCGGCCGCCTACGCCGCCTACCTCCTGCGCTACCCCGACACCCCGTCCTCGTACCAATACCGCTACGACTACGCCGAGAGCCTCTATTACTCCGGCCAGTTCCTCGAGGCCGCGCGCGAGTACATCATCGTGCGCGACAGCAACACCGCCGCCAGCCGCCAGATCGACGCCGCCGAGGGCGTGGTGTTCTCGCTCGAGGACTTCGTCGACGCCGAGCAGAAGGCCGGCAAGCTGACCCTGCCGGACCTGCCGAAGCAGGACGTCGCCAAGCCGCCCTTCGACCCCAAGCCGATCCCCGAGGCCCTGGTCGCGCTGCAGGCCGCCTACGACAAGCTGGTCGCCATCAAGCCCGACGCCAAGGCCGCCGGCAGCCTGGCCTTCAAGTCAGGCGCGATCAGCCAGCGCTACATGCACTGGGACGAGGCCGAGACCCGCTTCACCCGCGTCATCGACGACTACTGCGGCGAGAACGTCGCCATCAACGCCGGCTTCTCGATCATCGACGGCAAGGTCATCCGCGGCGACCTCAAGGCCGCGCAGGAGTGGACCGAGAAGCTGCTGCAGAAGGGCTGCGGCGACGCCGAGCAGAGCGAGAAGTTCGCCGGCGACCTCAAGACCCTCGGCAACGCGGTCCGCTTCAAGGAGGCCAACCAGCTGTTCGAGGCCGGCGAGTTCGAGGCCGCCGCCGACCGCTACACCGCGCTCGTCGACCAGGCCCCGAAGGACCCCAACGCCGACCGCGCGCTCAACAACGCCGCCGTCGCCTACGAGAAGATCGGCCGCTTCGGCAGCGCCTCCAAGACCTACGAGCGCATCTACAAGCAGTACCCGGACAGCGAGTTCGCCGACGACGCCCTGCTGCGCTCGGGCCTCAACCACGTCCGCTTCTTCGAGTTCGACGACGCCGTCGCCAGCTACCTCGTGCTGGCCCAGGACGAGCGCTACAAGGACTCCGAGCACCGCCTGCTCGCGCTCAAGAACGCCGCCGACCTGCTCGACAACCTCCAGCAGTACAAGAAATCGTCGGACCTGTTCGTCCGCTACGCCGCCAAGACCACCGACCCCAAGGAGGCCGCGGACGCCAGCTTCCGCGCCGCCTCGGTGCTCGGCAAGACCGACGACCACAAGGCCGCCGAGACCGCCTTCGCCGCCTTCCTCGCCAAGTTCGGCGCCGACCCGACGCAGGCCGCCAAGTCGGTCGAGGCCCACCTGCGGATCGGCGAGGCCCGCTCCGCTCGCGGCGACCGCAAGGGCGCCGAGACGGCCTACCGCGAGTGCGTCGCGCTCTACACCGCCCGCGGCCTGCAGGCCGCCAGCGACGCCGCCGACTTCCCGTCCGAGGCCCAGTTCCTGCTCTCCGAGTTCAGCCTGTCCGACCTGCTCGATTTTAAGCTGACCGGCACCGGCAAGAAGTTCGCAGACAGCGCCAAGGTCCTGTTCGACAAGGTCGTCGCGGCCAGCAAGTCCTACGACTCCGTGTTCCCCTACCGCCGGATCGAGTGGGTGCTGGCGGCGATGTTCCGCCGCGGCTACGCCTTCGAGGTGACCGCGATCAAGATCCGCGAGGCCCCGGTCCCGCGCGAGCTCAAGGAGTACAGCGAGCCCTGGTTCGCCTACAAGGACATCGTCGAGACCGAGGCGGGCAAGTTCGAGGCCAAGGCGATCCAGCTGTACGAGGAGACGATCAAGCGCGGCAAGGAGTACGGCGTCGCCAGCGAGTGGACCAAAAAGGCCCTCGAGCGCATGAACATCTACAAGCCCGACCAGTACCCGCTGCTGCACGACGCCGCCGTCGACCTGCAGGTGGAGGACCGGCGCCGATGACTGTGCTTCGGGACATGTCCGTTCGCACCTGTCTCTTGGGACTTTTGCTCGTCCTCGCGTGCGACAAGCCGGCCGGCGAGTCGACCCCGCCGGGCAAGACCGCCGCCGCCGAGCCCGACGCCAATTGGAAGCCCGAGGCCGTCGAAAAGCCCGCCGAGCCCGCCGCGAGCGACAAGCCCGCGGCCAAGAAGAACCGCGACCGCGACCCCGAGGAGGAGCGGCGCAAGCTGGCGGCCTCGCACCAGCAGAGCCAGCAGGCCGGCCAGTCGCTGCGCCAGGGCGACCTCTCCCGCGCGCTCGACCTCTCGCGCGAGGCCCTGCGGATCCACGAGCAGAACGTCGACGCCATGCTCGTCATGGCCGAGGCCTTCCTCAAGCAGGGCAAGCACGAGCTGACCCAGACCGTCACCAGCTCGGCGCTCGCCGTCGACGCCAAGGTCATCACCCCCGAGGAGACCTCGCGCGCCTACAACCTCAAGGGCTTCGCCTACCTCGCCGCCGACAAGCCGACGCTCGCCACCCAGTCGTTCCGCAAGGCCGCCGAGACCGACGCCGGCAACGCCACCGCGTGGAACAACCTCGGCGCGCAGTACCTCCGCACCGGCAACTTCAAGACCGCCAGCGAGTGCTTCATCTACGCGCTGAAGCTCGACCCCAACTTCTTCAAGGCCCACCTCAACCACGGCAGCGCGCTGCGGGCTCTGGGTGACGTCGTCGGCGCCGAGAAGGCCTACCAGGCCGCGCTGCGCCTGCGCGCCGACTACCCTGACGCCCACTTCGACCTCGGCGTGCTCTACCTCGACGCACCCGAGTTCCCCGGCCTCGACATCACGACCCGCCTGCAGCGCGCGCTGATCCACTTCGGCAAGTACCGCGACCTCGCCCTCGCCAGCGGCGGCGGCGCGGCCAAGGGAGATCGCTTCACCGATCTCAAACGCGACACCGGCGCCAACAAACCCCGCACGGCCCCGGGCAAGGAGTCGGTCAGCGTCGCCCAGGCCGACCTCTACATCGACCTTGCCAAGAAAGGCCTCGAGCGCGAAAAGCGGCGCCTGGAGCGCGAGGGCAAGTCGCCACCTGTCTCGAAGGACAGCCCGGCCGCCCCCGGCACCGCGACCTCACCTGGCCCCAAGGACAGCCTGCCGGCCGCGGCCACGCCCGCCGCAGCCTCGACTGCACCTGGCCCCAAGGACAGCTCGCCGACGAAGCCCGGCGAGCCCCCGGCCGCGACCAATCCGACTCCGGGCAGCCCGGCCGGCTCGCCCAAGCCAGGCGCCTCCACCCCCGCCGCCAGCCCGCCGACCGCCGGCTCGCCCACGGCCGCCAAGCCCGGTGCCTCGGCCCCGCCGACGGCCACGACCCCGCCGCCCGCCGGCCCCGGCAGCTCCGGACCCGCCGCCACCCCTCCGGCCGCCAGTTCGCCCGCCACCACCCCGCCGGCCACCGCCAAGCCCGGCGCCCCGCCGCCGGCCACCGCCAAGCCCGGCACGCCGCCGCCGGCCACCGCCAAGCCTGGCACGCCGCCGCCCGGCAATGCGCCCCCGGCCACCCCGCCGGCCGCCAGCGCGCCCTCGGCCACCCCGCCACCGACCGCCAAGCCGGGCGGGACCGCTCCCCCGCCGACCGCGACCGCCAAGCCTGGCGAAGCCCCTCCCACGGCGAAGCCCGGGGCTCCGCCGCCGTCGGCCCAGAAGCCCGGAAGTGCGGCGTCGCCCACCCAGAAGCCGGGCGGCAATGGGGGCGCGAGCGCCCCATGAGAAAATCGGCCGGAGTGATCTCCGCCATCCGGAAAAAATTCGCGAACCGGTGTCGCCGATCGAGACCGCCGCTCCACCCCGCCCGTTTGGCCTCCACCGTGGCGACGGAACTCCGCAGCGAGACGATGGCTGGCGAATCGGGGCGCCCTGCGCGATCGGTCGCCGCTTCGTCGGTCCGCCGCGGCCCCGTCCTTCATCCCCGCAGCGGTCGACCGACCGGGGGCTCGCCACCAACTCGTTGGTGGAATTCTCCGCGGCGTTCACTGTATAACGCGGTCGTGCTCCGCTCACACCGTTCTGTCGCCGTCCGCCCGCTCCCGGGCCTGGGCCGCGCGCGGATGTGGCAGCTGCTCGTGTTCCTGATCGTGCTCGCGCCCGTCACGGCCCCGGCCCTGGCGCTCGCAGCCCCGCCGCCGGCGCCCGCATCAGGGTCGGGCACCAAGGCGGCCAAGACCTCGACCCGGGCTCCCGAGCCCACCCCCGGCGGCAAGAAGGTGATCTCGCTCGACGACGAGTTCCTCGTCGAGGGCCAGTTGGAGAAGCCGAGTGCGTTCTACGTGCTGCGGCGCTCGTCCACGGATTACGACTGGGCGCGTCTCGACGCGACCATGACTCCGCTGGTGCTTGAAAGTGTCTGGGATCCTTTGTTCTAATGGACCCTGAAAAAGCTTCAGGTGCCTGAAGGCCTGAGAAGACAACGCGGGTCGGGCGCTCTCCGCGCGCGAAAGCTCCCGCACCCGAGTCCGAACCCACAACAACCACCACAGCCGGGACGAACCCGGTCCACGAGCGACACATCGGGATCACACCCCGGTCTCTGAGGAGGATAAGCGGCCATGGATTTTGCGCAGTTTTACCAGGAAGGCGGCGTCTGGATGCACCCGATCGCCGTGTGCGCCGTGCTCGGTGCCGGCGTCATGATCGAGCGCTTCATTTTCTTGTTCTTCCGCTTCAACATCAACGGCGCTCAGTTCTTCAACCAGATCCAGAAGCTGGTGATGGCGAACAACATCGACCGCGCCATCAAGCTGTGCAACGCCGCTGACAAGGCTGCGCTCGCCCGCGTGATGAAGGCCGGTCTGACCCGCGCCAACAAGAGCGAGGCGGACATCGCCGCGGCGATCGAGGAGGCGATGCTCGAGGTTTCGCCGGCGATCACCAAGCGCATCTCGATGATCGCGGCCGTCGCGAACATCGCCACGCTGCTCGGTCTGCTCGGGACGATCTTCGGCATGATCGACGCCTTCACTGCGGTGGCCGTGGCGGCCGCCGACCAGCGGTCGCAGGCGCTCGCGAAGGGCATCTCGATCGCCATCAACACCACGGGCTTCGGCCTCATGGTGGCGATCCCGCTGCTCTCGGCGCAGGTCTTCATCCAGGGCCTGGCCAAGAAGATCGCCGACGAGGTCGACCTCTACGCGGTCAAGCTCGAGAACCTCCTCGCCGCGCGGGTGCGTCAGGGGTAAGGCGGTCCGGCTCGAAGCCTGTTCACGAGGACATGTCCTTCAAGACAGACCCAGGGCCGACCGCAGACCAACTCTCCACCCGAGCGAAAGAAAGGAGGTGAACGATGCCCCGTAAGAAGATGGAGGAAGAGGAGATTGAGGCGAACCTCTTGCCGGTCATGAACGTGATGTTCTTGATGATCCCGGCGCTGCTGATGGCGATGGAATTCGCCCAGATGGCCTCGATCAACGTCTCGCCGCCGAAGTTCGCGGCTGCTGCTCAGCAGAAGGACGAGGAGCAGAAGAAGGACGAGAAGCCGCTCAACCTCAAGGTCTTCGTCATGGAGGACGGCTTCCGCGTCAGCGCGGATGGTCAGCAGGAGGGCGCCGAGGCCGGCAAGTCGCAAGACTCCAAGGCCCCGACGATCGGCCTCGCCAAGCAGGGCGCGCCGCTCAACGACTACGAGCGTTACGACTACGCCCAGCTCGAGGCCAAGGCCAAGGGCTACAAGCAGCTGTTCCCGAACGAGGCGGTGGTCACGGTGAGCGCCGAGGCCAACATCCCGATGCAGTCCATCATCATGACGATGGACGCCCTGGCGGGCACCAAGTGCAAGCTCGCCAAGGCCCTCAAGGGCGGCGAGAAGATCCCCGACGATTGCTACTTCTGGCAGCCGATCGTGGAAGGGGGTGCGAGCTGATGACCCCCGAACAAGAGGCGTTCATCGCCAGGAAGAAGGAGAAGGCCGCAGCTCGCCGGGCCAAGCCGGAAGAGAAGGCCAACCTCGGCATCACCTCGCTGATGGACATCGTGTCCATCCTCGTGGTGTACCTGCTGAAGAGCTACGCGTCCGACCCGGTCGTCATCAACCCGACCGCGGGCCAGAAGATCCCGATGTCCTATGCCGACGCGCCGATCCAGGACGGCATCCCGGTCTTCGTCACCACCCGCGGCATCACGTTCGACAGCAAGAAGATCGTGACGATGACGCCCGACGGCGACATCGACCCGTCCCAGGTGCAGAACCACCTGATCGGGCCGCTGTACGACCAGCTCGCCGAAGAGGTCGACAAGGCCAAGCAGCTGGCCGAGCGCCAGGGCAAGCCGTGGAACTCGCGGATCATCCTGGTCGGAGACTCGGATCTCAAGTTCAGCGTCCTCGTCGATGTCATGTACACGACGGGTCGCGCCGAGTTCGCCGAGTACTCGTTCTGCGTGATCAAGAAGAGCGGCTGAGCGCAGGAACACACGACGAGGGTCGGCAGCTCTTCGGAGCCGCCGGCCCTTCGTTTTTTGCTCGCGGAGCGCCCCGCGTAGCCGTTTGGCCGCCGCCCCTGAAATCCGTCAGCGCCGCGCAGCGAACTCCCGGCGACCTCGCTCGCATGGTGTTCCGAGCTGTCTTGTCCCCAGGTCCGATCGCGCAGGGACCCGGGAAAATTGGCGCGTGCACCACAAATCAACTACATCCGCTAAACTTCCTTCGCGTGGTAGCCCGGTCCAAGGTCCTGCGGATCGCCTCGATCATCGACGGCTTGGTCTGCGACGAGCTGCATCAGAGCGCAGCCGAGGCGGTGACCGCCGGCACCGACGTCGACAATCAGCTGCTGTGCTTCGGCCCCGCGGTGCCGAAGAGCCACGTCCTCTTCGTCGTGCAAGAGGGCCGCTACGTGCTCGACCTGCCGCCGCGCGTCGGCGGCCAGCTCGTCACGCGTGGGCGCTCGGTCAACCTGAATCAGCTGTGGCGCAAGCAGCTGCAGTCCGACCCGCAGGCTCGCAGCCTGCGGGTGACGCTCGACCCGAGCACGCGCGGCAAGCTCGACGTCGGCGAGACCACCCTGCTGTTTCAGTTCGCGGCGCCGGTCCCGGTCCCGCCCAAGCCGCCGTTCCCGGCCGAGTTCAAGGCGCGTCCGTCCAACATGTGGACGCGCTCCGACCTGACGACGCTGACGGTCGCGTTCTTGATGTTCGGGCCTTACTTCATCTGGGCCTCGAACAAGCACATCGACTACACCATCGAGCCCGAGATCGACGAGCGCTTCTTGCGGGTGATGCAGCTCGACAAGCCCAAGAAGAAGGAGCCCGAGGAAGAGAAGCTGAACGACGACGAGGAGGTGCTCGCCAAGGAGGACGAGAAGCTGACGCCGAAGCCGGACAAGGTGATCGACAAGCCCGTGCTGACGCAGAAGACCTACTCCAAGGAGTCGATGGACAAGGCGCGCGGCGTCGGCATCGCCCGCGTGCTCGGCACCTACGGCGGCGACGGACCCGGCACCGTGTTCGACGTCATCCAGGGCACCGAGAACAACCTCGGCGAGCTGTTCGCCGCCGGCATGACGGCCACCGTCCTGCCTGACGGCACCGTCGTCAGCCCCTACGTCCCCGGCGGTGAGGGCATCAGCGCGCAGGGGGCGATCGTCGGCACCAAGGGCTTCGAGGCCCAGGGCCCGGAGCTCGCCGAGCTCGAAAAGAAGGAGCGGAAGATCAACTCCTCCGTGAAGAGCTCCGGCGCCGATGTCTACGGCGACGCCGACAAGAAGGCCGTGCAAGCCACGATCCGCCAGCGCACCGGCGCGCTTCAGGCTTGTTATAACAAGGCGTTGCAGACCAACCCTGGCCTGGCTGGCAAGATCTCCTACACGATCACCATCAGCGTCATGGGCACCGTCACCGACGTCCGCATCAATGACGACACCCTCCAGGACGGTGGTGTACAGACGTGCACTGTCGCCAAGCTCAAGGGGTGGCGGTTCCCCACCACGCCAGGGGCCGAGCAGGCTTCGGACGTGACCTTCTCCGTGGTATTTTCTGGAGGGTCATGAGCACGTTTTCCAAGCGCGTCGTCCTTGCCTGGGGGTCCGCCACGCTGCTCGCGGCCAGCCCCGTCGGAGCAGCTCCTTCGACCAGCCCGGCACCTGCGCCCGCGTCGCCCGACGCGGGCGTCGCTGCATCTGGGCCTGCCGCCGACGCCGCCGCTCCCGACGCTGCCGCCGCCGCCCCGGCGCCGCTCGCCGCCGCCGCAGTCGGCAGCTCTCGCGGCAGCATCGAGCGCGGCATGACCGAACTCGGCACGCTCCTCACCCGCGCCCGGCAAAGCGGCGACATGGGTCGGACTGCGTGCGTCCAGGACAAGCACGACCGCGCCGAGATCGTGCTCGAGGTTGCGACCGGCGAGCTCTTGGTCTTGCAAGATTCGTCGGCCGATGGGCAGAGCCGCGCCTTTGCCGGCGAGAAATTGGGCGAGGCCGCCGAGCGAATCTCCGGCCTCGTCGGCCAGGCCAGGGCGTGTCAGGGCGATCAGGAGCAGAAGCGCAGCGACGCCCAGAACACCGCCAATCAGCCGAAGACGGTCATCCCCACCGACCCCACGTCGACCAGCGCCGGTGTCCAGCGATTGCCGCCGCGCATCGACCCGCGCCCGCCCGTCGCCAGCCCCGTGATTTGACCTCGCTGCGTCGGACCTCGCCGTCGGTTTTTGGCCGGGCGGACTGGCCACACGCGCGTCGGTCTGTCTCGTCGGGCGCTCCCCCGCAGCGGACAAGCCACACGGCGCTCGCGGTTCGGACTTGGCGCTCACAATTCTCGCCTCCGGGCTGAGATTCGCTAGGCTGTAGCCTCTCGCCTTCCCTTGCGCCGACTTAACCAGCCAGCCCCCCGGTGGGCTCTCCGCGGCCTCGTCGTCGCGGCGACGATCTGCATGGCCCTCTCGATCCGTCCCGCGCGCGCGGCCGGGGGGAACGCCACTGGCAGCCTGATCGGCAGCGTGCCGCGGACCGAGGACGGCGCGGGCATCAAGCTCGGCCCGCGATCGACGTTCCACCCCGGCTTCGCGCTGATGGTCGGCGGCGACAGCAACGTGTTCTGGAACCGCCGCGGCGACCACGGCGGCATTCGGCCTGCCGCCCTCGTCATGCCGGTCGCATGGCTCGGCATCGGCAACCGCGAGGTCCGCGACGGCGTGCTGCAGAGCGAGGTCGAGGCGCAGCAAGATCGCAAGATCGACTACAACATCCGCGTCACCGCCGGCTACCGCGCCTTCATGGCCCGCGCCGAGGAGATTCGTCGCCTCCCCCGCTTCAGCGTCGATCTCAACGCGCACCTCGTGATCGCCCCCGGGCGGCGCTTCAGCTTCAACATCACCGAGTTCTTCTCGCGCTTCGCCGACCCGCGCAACTACGACGCCGGCGTCGGCTACAACTACAACCGCATCGACCACCGGCTCTCGCTCGGCTTCATCTATCGCCCGGGCGGCGGCCGCTTCAGCATCGGCGCCAACTACCTCAACGAGGTGTTGTTCTTCGAGGCCCCCGACGTCTACAGCGGCGACCGCTACATCCACGGCGCCGCCGCCGAGGTCAAGTGGCGCATCGCCCCGCGCTCGGCGCTGCTCGTCAACTACTCGTTCGCCCACTCGTATTACTTCAGCTGCAACGCCAACACCGATCCCGACTGCAACGAGGACAACAACGCCCACCGCGTCTACCTCGGCTTTCGCGGCCAGATCGCCAGGCGCTGGACCCTCGACGCCATGGCCGGTTACGGCGCCGGCCTCTACTACGACGACGAGAACGGCCCCAACTTCCGCGGCTTCATCGGCGGCCTCCGGGCGGCCTACTACCCGACCCTGCGCACCCAGTTCTTCGCCCAGATCGATCGCCAGTTCAGCGACTCGCTGTTCGGCAACTACTTCCACGACATCGCCGGCCGGATCGGCGGCCAGCACACCTTCCGCTGGAAGATGTACGCCGAGCTGAACTTCTCCGTCGTCGGTCGTCGCTACGCCGGCCTGCCGATCCCCGGGCGAGAGACCCGCATCCAGTCGTACGAGAACGCCCCCGGGTTCGTCCGCTCCGACACCCTCTTCGCCATCGGCGCCAGGGTGGAGCAGCCCTTCGGCCGCCTGTTCGTCGTCGGCGTCCGCTACGACATGATCGTCGACCGCACCGACTTCATCGCCCACTACGCCGGCGGTTTGACCGACTTCGGCGGCTTCTCCAAGCATATTGCCATGGTCCTCGGCGCCGTGAGATTCTAGCGGCTGCGGCGTCTGCTCATGCCCGCACCTCCACGCAGCGGCCTCTCCTGGCTCGGCTCCGGCCTCGTTCTCTTGCTGTCCTTCGGGACAGCTTGTGATCGCCCGGTCCGCACCCATGCCCCGGTGATCGCCCCGAGCGCCGGCCTGCGCCCGGGCGACGAGCTCGACATCCGCGTGTTCGACGAGGACCGCTTCAACGGCACCTACGCGGTCGCCGAGGACGGCACGATCGATTTCCCGATGGTCGGCGGCGTCGCGGTCACCGGCCTCACCAAGGACGAGGTCGCCCGTCACATCGAGACCAAGCTCGCCGATGGTTACCTCAACCATCCGCACGTCGTGGTCCAGATCAAGGAGCGCGGCAACCGGGAGATCAGCATCCTCGGCCAGGTCAACGAGGCCGGCTCGCTCGGCTGGCGCGACGGCCTCACGCTCGTGCAGGCCGTCTCGCTGGCTGGCGGCCTGACCCCCTTCGCCGCCCCTGCGCGCGTCAAGCTGACCCGCCGCACCGGCCGCGGCGAAGAGACCGTGACCTTCGAGATCTCCCTCTCGGCGATCGTCGACGGCCGCGCCGAGGACCTGGTCTTACGGCCAGGTGACATCGTGTTCGTGCCTGAGACCCGGATGTAAGCGAGGCCCCGTGAACCCTGTGCGCACCGCCCGTGTCGAGCGAGCCACCCGCGAGACCCAGATCACCGTCGATCTGACCCTCCCGTGCGACGGGCCCGCGCACCACAACATCGACACCCCGGTGCCGTTCCTCTCGCACATGCTCGAGGCGCTCGCGCGTCACGGCGCGATGCAGCTCGAGGTCCTGGCCCGCGGCGACACCCACATCGACGACCACCACACCGTCGAGGACATCGGCCTCGTGCTCGGCAGCGCGTTCGACCGGGCTCTCGGCCCGCGGCTCGGCATCTTCCGCTACGGCCACTTCTCGCTGTGCATGGACGAGGTCCTGGTCGACGTCGCCCTCGACCTCGGCGGCCGCCCCTACCTCGTCTACGACCTGCCGGGCGTGGCCGGCAAGCGCGTCGGCAGCTTCGACTGCGACCTCGTGCGCGAGTTCTTCCAGGCCTTCGCCGTCCAGGCGCGAATGAACCTGCATGTCCATCAGCGCGAAGGTGGCAACGCCCACCACCTCGTCGAGGCCAGCTTCAAGGGCCTCGCCCGCGCGCTGCGTCAGGCCTGCGCCCCCGATCCATACGTCGGCGTGCCCTCGACCAAGGGCACGCTCGGCTGACGCAGCTGCCACTCGCTCGGCGGGCGCGCGCTCACCCGGTCGCGTCCTCGCAACCATCGCCGCGGCGCGGATGACCCGCGGCCGCAGCACGCCCCGTTAATTCTTGCTCATCTGCGTCTTCTTGCTGCGGGCCTCGCCCTTCTTCTCGAACCCTGCCGCCAGGCAATCGCCGGGTGAGCCCGCCTTGGCGCAGGCGTCGGTCAGCGCCGCCTTGCAGGCCTCTTCGCTGCTGACCGCGGAGGACGCCTCGCCGTCGACCATCGGCGCGATCGCCACCAGCGTCAGCGTCGTCGAGTGGGCCGTCGGACCGCCGCCGCTGGCCGACATCGACGACTTCGTCATCGACCACTTCGACTCGTCGCGGCAGGAAGGGCGCTCGGCCTCCGGCAGCTTGGCGCACACGTCCGTCCACGCCGCCTCGTCGGCCTTGGCCGGGTCCTCGCCGTTGCCCTTGCCCGAGAACTCGCTGGCCTTGTTCGCCACCTGAATGCTGCAGCGGTACTCCGTCTTCGGGCCCTGCGGCTGGCTCGGCGCCGGCTCGCTGCCGCTGCCGCCGCCGCAGGCCGCGAGGCAGGCCGCCAGCCCCAGCACGGGCGCCATCGGGGTGCTCTTGCGCTCTTCTCGCATGCTGCGCCCATAGCACATCTGCGCGCGAGCCCGCCGCGATTCCTGCTATTTTCCGCCCCGTCATGTCCGACGCACCCAAGCGCCCGAGCACTCCCGACCCGCGCGCAGCCCTCGAACAACGCGAGCGGCTCGCCGACAGCTACGCCGGTCCGAACCTCGTGGCCGGCGGCGAAAAGGACCTCGCGGTGGCCGAGAAGGGCGCCGCCACGGCCGTCGAGCGCTTGCACAAGAGCGGCCGTCAGACCGCCCACGAGCGCATCGAGCTGCTCCTCGACCCCGGCAGCTTCGTCGAGCTCGACCGCTTCGTCACCCACCAGTGCCCCGACTTCGACATGCCGGGCAAGAAGGTCTACGGCGACGGCGTCGTCACCGGCCACGGCACCGTCGAGGGCCGCCCGGTGTTCGTGTTCGCCCAGCAGGCACCTGTCTTTGGGGGCAGCCTCGGCTGGGCCCACGCCATGAAGATCTGCAAGGTCATGGACATGGCCACCACCGTCGGCGCGCCGGTCATCGGCCTCAACGACAGCGGCGGCGCGCGGATCCAGGAGGGCGTCGCCTCGCTGGCCGGCTACGCCGAGATCTTCAAGCGCAACGTGCTCGCGTCGGGCGTGGTCCCGCAGCTGTCGCTCATCCTCGGCCCGTGCGCCGGCGGGGCCGTGTACTCGCCCGCGCTCACCGACCTCGTCCTCATGGTCGAGGAGAGCTCGTACATGTTCATCACCGGGCCCGACGTCATCAAGACCGTCACCCACGAAGAGGTCACCAAGGAGGCGCTCGGCGGCGCCGCCACGCACAACGAGAAGAGCGGCGTGGCCCACTTCGCCTGCCCGAGCGAGGCCGCCGCCGCCGCGATGACGCGCGAGCTGCTCGGCTACCTGCCCTCCAACAACATGGAGGACCCGCCGCACCGCCCGACCACCGACGACCCGGCCCGCGCCACCCCCGAGCTGGCCGACTTCGTCCCCGTCGACGCCTCGCGCCCCTACGACATCCGCACCATCATCCGCGCCGTCGCCGACGACGGCGCCTTCCTCGAGGTGCAGGAGCACTTCGCCCGCAACATGGTGATCGGCTTCTGCCGCATCGACGGCCGCAGCGTCGGCGTCGTCGCCAACCAGCCGCTCGTGCTCGCCGGCTGCCTCGACATCAACGCGTCGATCAAGGCGGCCCGGTTCGTCCGCATGTGCGACGCCTTCAACATCCCGCTGTGGACCCTCGTCGACGTCCCAGGCTTCCTGCCCGGCACCGACCAGGAGTTCGGCGGCATCATCCGCCACGGCGCCAAGCTGCTCTACGCGTTCGTCGAGGCGACCGTCCCCAAGGTCACCCTCGTCACCCGCAAGGCCTACGGCGGCGCCTACGACGTCATGGCGAGCAAGCACATCCGCGCCGACGTGAACCTCGCCTACCCGACCGCCGAGATCGCCGTCATGGGCGCCGAGGGGGCCGTCAACATCATCTACCGCCGCGACCTCGTCGAGGCCAAGAACCCCGCGGCCCAGCGCACCGAGCTGCTGAACAACTACCGCGACCTGTTCGCCAACCCGTACAAGGCCGCCGAGCTCGGCTTCATCGACCAGGTGATCCTGCCCGAGGACACCCGCCGCCACGTCTCCCGCGCCTTCGCCCTGCTGAAGAACAAGCGCCAGGAGAACCCGCGCCGCAAGCACGGCAACATCCCGCTGTGAATCGCACCGCCTGTCCCCAGGGACAGGCTCACCGCGAGCACCGTGCCCGCGCAACTCGGGGCGGGCTCGCCCGCGCGAACGACGAGCGCATCGTGCGTCGCGGCCTCCGAGCGAGCCGCCTCGGCCCGCGTGGCCATCGAGCGCATCCTGATCGCCCCGCATCGCGCAAGGCGCTCGCCTCGGCCCACGCAGACGCCGATCGCGTCGCTGCCCGTGACCCGCGAGCGCATCACGCGACCGCGCCACGCGCGTCGGCAGGGGATCGTCCTGCGCGCGCTCGCCCGACCCTCCATAGCGACTCGCCGAGCAGCACCCGCGCCAAGGCTCGCGCCCCCGCGAGCGAGCGAGCGCGCCAATCGTGCCCACGAGGCCGCCCCGGGCCAAGCGCCGCTCGCGTCCACGGCCACCTGCCCGGGCCTGAACCCGCGTCGCCGCAAAATGTGTCAAGCTCTCCGCATGTCCCCGCCCCGCGCCGTCCTCGCCCTCGCGCTCGTCAGCGCGTGCGCACAGGCCGGCCCGAGCTCGCGGACCCTGCACTACATCGACAAGACCCTCGTCACCAGCGCCCCGGTCGACCACCGCGCCTACGGGGCGTACATGCAGGCCCGGATCGCCCTCGCCGCCGAGCCGCCCGACCTGGCCCGCGCGCTGCAGCAGATCGACCTCGCGCTCCGCTACGACCGCGACGACCCGCACCTCTGGACGACGCGCGGGGAGATCGAGCTCCGCCTCGGCGACGTCGAAGCCGCCCGCCGCAGCAGCGCCCGCGCCCTCGCGTACGGCCCCAAGTATCCGCCCGCGCTCCAGCTCGCCGCCGATCTCCAGCTCCCCGGCGGCCGCCAGGTCGCCGAAGCCCGCCGCTAGTCTTCTTCCCCGTTCTTAAAAGGAAGAGACATGTCCTCTGCGACATGCTTCCGAGGACATGCTCATCGGGACATGTCCTCGTGAGCATGTCCTGATCGCGCCCCGACGAAGATCCCCGCCGCCAGCAGATCCTCCACCACCTCGTCCGCGCCCCACGGCTCCGGCGCGCCGGCCAGCGCCGCCTCGATCGCCGCCAGCTCCTCGTCGATCGGCGTCGCCCGGCAGGCGTCGAGCTCGCCGTCTCGCCACACCACCGTCGCCGTCTCGCCGCGCACAGGCTCGGCCGCCCACGCCTCCTCGCCGAGCCAAGCCGCCACGTCCCACGACCCGCGCAGCACCACCACCGACCTCGCCGCTCGCAGCGGCCCCTCCGCGCTGTCGCGCGGGTCATCCGGCCCGCTCTCGGCCCGCCACGTCGCCCACTCGAGCGCCGCCAGCTCCCCGAGCCACGCTGGCGACCCCGCCTGCCGGGCCACGAACTCGCCGAACCCCGCGGCGTTCTCGTTGAGCTCGAAGCTCTGCGCCGGCCGCTCGTGGAAATAAGCCTCGACCCACGCCGCCCACCGCGCCTCGCCCACGCGCACCATCACGGCCTCCCGCGTGCCCGCGTGGATGACGTCGATCGCGTCGCGCCGCAGCTTGCGGCACATCTCCGCGTACACCTGCAGCCCCTCGGCTGCCCCCTCGATCGCCAGCGACTTCGCCACCGTCGCCGCGTCCGCCGTCCCCTCGATCAGCGGCTGCAGCGTCGAGAACAAGCCCGCCAGCCGCATCACAGCCCCTCCAGCGCCAGCGCCGACTCGCGGCGGGCCCGCGCCACCTCGGCCAGCAGCACCTCGACCGGCGGAAGATCGGTCTCCCACTCGACGATCGTCGGGATCGCCCGCCCCGCCTTGCGGATCGTCCAGCGATACAGCGACCACACCGCCTCCGGCACCGGCCCCGTGTGATCGTCGATCAGCAGCGACCCGCGCGGCCGATGCCCCGCCACGTGGATCTCCCGCACCCGCGCCAGCGGCAGCGCGTCCACATAGGCCTCCGGCGCCAGCCCGTGGTTGTGCGCATTGACGAGGACATTGCCGATGTCGAGCAGCAGCCCGCAGTCGGCCTCCTCGATCACCGTTCGCACGAACACCGGCTCCGCCAGCGCGTCGTCGGGCAGGCGCGCGTACGTGGCCACGTTCTCGAGCACCAGCTCTCGGCCGAGCCGCGCCTGTACCGCCTGCACCCGCCCCACCACGTGCGCCGCCGCCTCCTCGCTGTGCGGCAACGGCAGGAGCGCGTGCGTGTAGCCGCCGCCGATCCGCCCGAAGCACAGGTGGTCGCTCCACCACTCGAGACCCAGCCCCGCGACCGCGCGGAGGAGCTCGTCGTCGAGCGGTTCGGGCCCGCCGACCGACAGCGAGATGCTGTGACCGACAGCGGGCCAGCGCTCGCGACACGCGTCGAAGATCCGCCGCCGCCGCCCGCCGAAGCGGGCCCAGTTCTCCGGCATCACCTCGATGAAGTCGAGCGCCGGCTCGGCGGCCAGCAGCGCCTCTGCATATTCGTGCAGCAGCAACACCCCGACCCCGCCGTCCGCGATCGTCCCTTTCATCGCAGTCTCACCAATGCCCATACCGCGAGCCGAGCCCGCGACAGCCAACAATCCGGGGTGGGTTCAATCGGCCCTCCTCGCCCGCAGCGAGCCGCCCAGGCGCGAGGAGGGCCCGTATTTCCCCGGCGCGCCGATGCGGCCCGCCGGGCGCGAACCGGCGCGGCGCTAGCCCTTGCAGCTGCCCGCGCGCACGTTCGTCTTGACCTTCACCCCACCCTTGACACCCTTTTTCTTCTGCATTCAAAAGCCTCCTGTAAAAGCCATTTTTAAAGCTAGCCGAGCCCCTCCGCACCGTCAAGGCGCGCCGGCGCACGATTCACGGCCGCATCCGCGCCGCGGCTGGTATCGTCATAGTCGATGCCCGCCTTCGTCGTCTCGCTGCGCGAGCCCAATTACGGCAGCCCCGTCGCCGCCGAAGTCGTCGGCGACGTCGCTGTGGTCGCCGTCGCCAGCGCATGGGGAGCGTGGACCGGACTCGAGGCCGAGCAGCCCGCCGTCCTCGGCGCCCAGACCTCGCTCGCCGCCGACGCGCGCGCCGGCGCGACCGACTGGCGAGCCGCGCTGGTGCGAGCATTCGCTGGCGCCTCCGCGCACATCAGCCGCCTGCCCCCGCCCGAAGACCCCGAGTGGGCCCCGCTCACCTCGCTGACCTGCGCCGTCGTCACGCCCGCGCAGATCTTCGTCGGCTGGCTCGGCGGCGTCACGGCCTGCGTGCTCGACGATCGTCGCCTCGCCCGCGAGTCAGAGCCGCACACGCTCATCCGCCAGCTGCTCGCCGAGGGCCACAAGACCGCGGCGCTGGGCGGCATGGCCCTCAGCCTCGGCCACATCATCGTCCGCAGCGTCGGCCCCGCGGGCCACCCCGCCCCCGCGCCCGAGCTCGTCGAGTGGCCGCCGCTGCAGCCCGGTCAACGCCTGCTGTTGACCCCGCGGGCCACCGTCGCCGCGCTGCGCGGCAGCTTGCCGCTCGCGCAACTCGGCGGCGATCCATGGCTGCACGCCGCCGTCTCGACGTGCGACGAGATCGGCCACCGGATCGGCGCCCTCGTCGAACCATGAATCCATGCGTCCCATCGGTCTCCAAGGACATGTCTCGAGAGACACATCAATCGCTCACGCGTGAGCCCGACCGTAAACTCTGTCTCCAAGGACATGTCCCGAGAGACAATCTTAAAAAAAGGACTCATTCACCGGTCGCTTCGAGCAGCAGCTCGCGCAGCATCGTCCGGTGGCAGCGATCCGCGTCGAAGCACGCGCTCGAGCACAGCAGCGTGATCGTCTCGCCCGCGGCCACCCGCTCCGCCAGCGCCAGCACCTGCGCGTGCGCCGGCTCGTGCCGCATCTCGCTGCGGTAGCGCCGGCGGAACATGCGATCGCTGATGGGAGCCTGCTGCTTGCCATGGAACGCCGCCAGCAGCTCCGGGCTCGGGCTCACCTCCTTGATCCACTCGTCCCACGTCTCGTCCTCGTGCCGGACCCCGCGCGGTCGGTAGCGGCACACCAGGATCCGCGTGCCCTCGCCCCGGTGCGCGCGATCGTTCCACCGCCGTGTGTGGATCTCCCCGGCCCTGCCCCGCATGTCGAGCGCCGCCGTCATCGCTTCACCATGGCACGCCGGCGCTCAGGCGCCGATCAAAACCACCTCGCTTGCGGCTCGCCCCTCCGCTTGTCACCCTCTCCTGGCTCATGCGGTCGACCTCGCTCGCGCTGCTCGCCCTCGTCCTCGCCGCCCCCCGGCTCGCCCACGCGGCAGCGCGCTGCGAGCTGACGGGCTCGCCCGCGCTCCTCGGACGGATCGTCGGCGACGATCGCCTCGCCGGCGCGCTCGACGTCCGCCGCGGCGCCGCGATCGAGGTCCACCTGGTCGCGCCCGGCCGCCTCGACGGCAAGCCCGTCCTGTTCGCCGACACCGGCGCCGCCCGTCACGTCTCGTGGTCCGGGTCCGGCTGTCCCAAAGCGCAGGTCCGATGGCGCCGCGTCGAGCCGCGCATGCAGCACATCACCACCCCCGCGCCCAACGCCGCGATCGCCATCTACGCCAACGCCGTGGTGTTCGGGCCCACCCACGGCACCTGGCTCGGCCACGACCACCTCGAGTACTTCGAGACCGCGCAGCCGGCCGGCGACGACCTGTGGACCTTCACCGTCCGCGACGCCCGGCCCAGCGAGCCCGCCCTCGCCGACGCCCGCCTGCCCGAGTACCGCGACCTCGGCACCATGCGCCTCGCCGCCACGATCACCGGCCCCGACGCTCGCGCCCGCGCCACCCCTGACGCCGATGATGCTCCGCGCGGGCAGATCGGCGACGACGTGTTCCGCTACAGCGTGCGCAGCGGCGACGGCCTGTTCGGCTGGCTCACCTCCTACTTCAACGTCCCCTACGTGTTCGGCAGCGCCGGCGTCGGCGCGCGCAGCCAGGCCGAGCGCCGCGTCGGCGTCGACTGTGCCGATCTCATCGTCGCCGGCCTGCGCCGCGCCGGCCGCCCCGACCTCGCCTACTCGAGCGTCGGCGGCCTCGTCCGTTCGCTCGAGCGCGTCACCGAACCACTCGAGGTCCACGCCCGCGGCGACGCCCTCGACCCCGCCATCTACGCCCCGCGCCCCGGCGACATCCTCGCCCTCGACTATGTGAACAGCGCCGCGCTCCCGCGCCCGTGGGACCACATCGTCGTGCTCGCCGTCGACCGGGGCCCCGGCGGCGGTCCGGCTGACGGCCGCCTCGGCCCCGACGACCTCGTCGCCGACATCGGCGACGCCCAGGGCCTCAAGTTCGCCCCGCTCGGCGACCAGGGCGACGTCCGCGTCCTCGTCCTGCGCGCCCGCGGCGTCGAAGGCTGACGCCACGACCGAGTCGAGGCTCTCTTCACCCATGTCCCAAAGAACATGTCCTCCGGAAAATGCCCTTCAAGACATGTCTTGAAGAACATTCCCCGAAGGACATCCCGAGATCCTCACACAGGGTCGCTCGCCAGCGTCACCCCGAGCGCCGAGCCCAGCGCCAGCAGTTGCCGCGGCGACGCGCAGCCCAGGTGCTCCGGCGACAGCTTCCCTGCTCGCCGGCGCAGCAGCCACGACCCGGCCGGGTGGGCGGCAGCCGCCCTTCCGAACTCCTCCCCGGCCGTCTCGGCGATCCGTGCCACCTCCGCGTCGAGCCGCTCGCGCAATTGCGGCAGCGCCCCGCGCAGCGTCGTCAGCCAATGCTGCACCTGGTCGAGCACCGCCCCGTCGAGCTCCGGATCGCGGAGCGAGCGGACCTTCTTCTCGATCTGCTCGAACGTCATCGTCTGCCACGGCAGCGTGCGCAGCACCGGCGCTTGCCACTCGCCGCGCACCCGCGCCCAGTGATCGGCGCGCGCCGGCACCGACACTAGTTTAAACTGCGGCAGCAAGAGCCCCGTCAGCCGCATCCCGTGGCACACCCCGGTGTCGATGCCGAAGATCCGGTCGCGCAGCACCAGCGGCTCCGGTCCGACCACCGCGTGCCCGAACACCACCGGCTTGTCGTCGTCATAAAACTCGTACCAGGGCCGCTCGCCGAAGCGCTCACGCAGCCGCGCCTCGCCCGACGTCGTGCCCGCGCGCACGTCCTCCGGCACCTCGTCGAGCGGCACCCCGGGGAACAGCCCCCAGTGGACCACCCGCACGTCGTCGCGCTCCCAGTGGTACGGCAGCGTCGCCATCCAGCCGACGTGGTCCGCGTAATCGGCCCCGAGCTGCAGCTTCGCCACCTGCTGCGAATACGAAAGCACCCCGCGGATGTGCTTGCGCTCGTGGTTGCCGCACAGCGCCAGCGAGTGCGGCCGGCTGCGAAACAGCTCGACCACCGAGCTCGGGTCGGGCCCGCGGTCGACCAGGTCGCCGACGCTGACCACCAGGTCGTCGTCGCCGATCGCCGCCACGTCGAGGAGGTCGAGCAATTCGGCGTAACAGCCGTGAATGTCGCCGATGATGAGCGTGGACTGCATGACACCTTCTCCTTCGGCGCGCGCCGATGCGCTCGACGCCGCCCGCGCGCCGCGGATCTCCGCGCGCGCCAGATCGCACCAACTGCGCGGCGAACCCCGTCGCCGCGTCGCGTCCGGGTATAAAGGGCACCCCGTGGCCGCGCGAGGACAAAATTCCGGACAACCCACGTGGGCCGTCTATCTCGACGGTCTGGTCGAGGAGCACGGCTCGCTCGCCGCCGTCGCCGAGCGCATGGCCGCGCTCCACGGCTGGCGCGAGGACGTCGAGAGCATCACCCGCGCCCTCCGTCGCCTGCGCCTGCGCGGCAGCCTGCCCGGCGGCAAGTGGGGCGACCGGCTGCTGCGCACCTTCGGTCTGCCGGCCAGCGTCGACGCCCGCCTGCGCTTCATGGGCAGCTATCACTCGCGCTTCGTCGACCTGCCCGTGTCGCTGTGCACCGACCTCGTGCAGCTGTGGGACCGCCCGCCCACCAGCGAGAGCCGCGGCGGACGCCTGTGGCTCTCGCTCGCGCGCGCCACTCTGGCCCTGCGCGCCCGCCATCCCGACGAGGCCGCCACCCACCTCGCCACCGCCAAACCTCTCGCCACCGACGACCCCGCGGCGCAGATCGAGCTGGCCCTCTCCGAATCACTGCTCGACAGCCGCGCGCGCCCGACCTCCGCCTCGGCCGCGCTGGCCCACGTACCCGAGCTCTTGCGATCGCTGACCGGGCCTGACGCCGACTGCCTGCGCGCCCGCTACGTCGGTCAGGTCAGCCACGCGCTCAATCACGCTGGCGACATCGACGGCGCCGAGGCCCTGCATTTCGCCCTGCCCGACGCCGCCACCACCCACCCCTTCGCCCGCAGCCGCCGCGCCAACGGCCTCGCCTACGCCCGCTTTCGCCACGGCGACCTCGCGGCCGCCCGCGAGCACGCCCGCCTCGCCGCCCGTCACGCCGGCGACGCCGGCCACGTCCGCCTGCGCGCCATGGCCCTCCTCATGGTCGTGCGCGTCACCCACGGCACCCCCGAGGCCGCCGAGTCCCTCGCCCGCGCCCGCGCGATCGCCCACGCCCTCGAGGACGCGACCTTGCTGTCCCGCTGCGACGCCGCCGAGCGCGGCCGCCTGCCCTGATCGCCGCATTCCCTGCGACTGCCACCATTCCACCGACCTCTTGCTTATTTTCTCCCCAAGCTCGCCTGCAAACGCGGCATCCTCCCGATCATGACCACCCCGCGAACGCTCCTCCTCGCCCTCGCCGGCCTCCTCGGCGCCTGCGCCGGCAAGTCGAACCCTCCGCCCGCCGACAACCCCGGCGGGGTGGCCTGCACCATGGAAGCCAAGGTCTGCCCGGACGGCAGCGCCGTCGGCCGCACCGGCCCGAACTGCGAGTTCGCCCCCTGCCCCGGCCCCGCCGGCGAATCGCCCGAGAGCGAGACCCCGCCGCCCGCCGAGCCGCCGAACCCGCCGCCGTCGCCCTGACCGGGTAGCGCCCGAACGCATGGACATGTCCCAAAGAACATGCTCCATGCGACATGAGACACAACTGTAGCGATGGCTCGCCAGGACATGTCCAACAGGACATGTCCAACAGGACACGGGTCGAGCAAGCAATCCCGCTCACCTGTCCCTCCGAGCAGGTCCTCGAGGCCATGCAAACGAACTCGCGCGCCAACACCCTCGTCGCCCACCGGCCTCGACCGTGCCGCGCTCCGCTGAAAATGCCTACCCAACGGCCGGCGGACGGGGCATCGTCACCGCGGTCATGAACACCACGCGCACGCTCCTCTTCATCGTCGCCGGCCTCGTCGGCGCCTGCAAGTCGGACAAGCCCCCCGCCGAAGATCCCGGCGCCCCCAAGGCCTGCACCAAGGAGGCCAAGGTCTGCCCCGACGGCAGCACCGTCGGCCGCACCGGCCCCGATTGTGAATTCGCCGCGTGCCCCGAGGGCAGCGAGACCCCCGAGACGCCCGAAGAGCCGCCCACGCCCTGAGCCCCTCTAATCCGGTGCGCGCGGGCGGGCGACCCAACTGCTCGCGTCCTCGGTGCACACGCGACGAGCCCGCAGCGCCCGCCGCCCGCTTCACGCATAGTGGCGGCCCCCGCGGCCGGCTGCGCGCTCGCAGCCGCCGCCGCTCGCCGGCCCACCGCTCCCCGCTCTCACGCCACCGCGGCCCGCCCGGCCCCCGATCGGCCCACACCGTGCCGACCGAGGTTGTCCCGTGAAGCCGACCCTGCCTCTCTCCTGCGCCCTCACGGCGCTCCTGGCCGCCGCGCCCGCCCTCGCCTATTTCGTCTGCCCGGACGAGCGCGCCTCCCCGCCCGAGACCGAGCCCGCCTCGTTCGGCGTCACCAATCACAGCCCCGCCGACGTCTACCTCTTCTGGCTCGACGCTGACGGCCAGCGCCAGTTCCAGGCCACCATCTACGCGGGCGGCTATCACCTGCAGCAGACCTGGTTCGGCCACGTGTGGGTCGCCACCACCGTCTACGAGGATTGCCTCGCCACCTTCGTCGGCGAGCTCGACCACGTCGACTACGACGTCTGGTGATTCCGCCGCCGAGTCATCACCTGTCTCTCCGGACATGGGATCAACGCCGAGCCCGCCACGCATTCTCCGCCGTCGCGCCCCTGCTCCGTCGCTCGCGCGAAATCAAGCCCGCCCCGGCGCCCCCCGCGAGCGGGCCCGCCCCCGCGCGCTACGCTGCCACGCACCGCCATGCGCGACCCACTCGTCGAGCTCACCGAGCGCGGCCTCTACTGCCGCGCGGGCGACTTCTACATCGACCCCTGGCAGCCGGTCGACCGCGCCGTCGTCACCCACGCCCACAGCGACCACGCCATCGGCGAATGTGCGCACTACCTCACCGCGGCGCCCGGCCGTGACCTCCTTGCCATGCGCGTCGGCGACGGCGCCGCCATCCAGCCGCTCGCTTACGGCGAAGCGATCGTCCACCACGGCGTCGGCGTCTCGCTGCACCCGGCCGGTCACATCCTCGGCTCGGCCCAGGTCCGGCTCGAGCACCACGGCGAGGTGTGGGTCGTGTCCGGCGATTACAAGCTGAGCCCCGACCCCACCTGCGCCGCCTTCGAGGCGGTGCGCTGCCACTGCTTCATCAGCGAATCGACCTTCGGCCTGCCGATCTTCCGCTGGGCCCCGCCGGCCGCCACCATGCACGACGTCGCCGCCTGGTGGCGCGCCAATCAACAGAGCGGCCGCACCTCGCTGCTGCTGTGTTACGCGCTCGGCAAGGCCCAGCGCCTGCTCGCCGGCCTCGACCCCGAGATCGGCCCGATCTACGTGCACGGCGCCGTCGAGCGCTGCAACGCCGTCTATCGGGCCGGCGGCGTGCGCCTGCCCGCGGCCCCGCCGGTGCTCGAGGCGGCCCGCAGCGCCGAGTTCGAGCGCGCCCTGATCCTCGCCCCACCTTCCGCCCAGGGCACCCCGTGGACCCGCCGGTTCAAGCGTCCGGTCCGCGGTTTCGCCTCCGGCTGGATGCAGATCCGTGGCACCCGTCGGCGCAAGGTGGTCGACCGCGGCTTCGTCCTGTCCGACCACGCCGACTGGCCCGAGCTGCTGGCCGCGATCGCCGGCACCGGGGCCGAGCGCGTGCTGGTCACCCACGGCTACGCCCAGGCGCTGGCCCGCCACCTTTGCGAGCGCGGCCTCGACGCCCAGCCGCTCGCCACCCGCTTCGTCGGCGAAGCCGGCGGCGAGGAGGTTTTGCCCGCACCCGAGCCCACGGACGCGAGCGACCCCCCGGAGGATGAGCCCGCGGAGGATGAACTTTCGGACATGTCCGAACCACCAGCCTCCGAGGAGACCGCACCATGACCTCCGCGCCTCATCATCCTGTCCTCGGAGACATGCTCGAAGCGACATATCATCATTGTCCCGAGCGCCATTTTAATAATGACCCTCTCCGGGGCTCCGCGTCATGAGATCGTTCGCCGCGCTCTACGCCGCCCTCGACGAGACCACCCGCACCAGCGAGAAGGTCGCGGCGATGCGCGCCTACCTGGCCGCCGCGCCGCCCGAGGACGCCGCCTGGGCCGTCTATTTCCTGATCGGTCGCAAGCCGCGGCAGGCCGTCGGCGCCCGCAAGCTGCGGACGTGGGTCAGCGAGGCCGCCGGCGTGTCCGAGTGGCTGTTCGAGGAGTGTCACGAGGCCGTCGGTGACATCGCCGAGACCGCCGCCCTGCTGCTCCCTCCGCCCTCGCGCACCACCGAGCAGCCGCTGCACCGGTGGGTCCACGATCGCCTGCTCCCGCTCGCCGGCAAGGACGAGGCCGCCCAGCGGGCCGACCTGCGGGCCGCCTGGGACGAGCTCGACCGCAACGAGCGGCTCGTCTTCCACAAGCTGATCACCGGGGCCTTCCGCGTCGGCGTGTCGCAGCGGCTCGTCATCGCCGCCCTCGCCGAGCTCGGCGAGCTCGCCCCGGCCACCGTCGCCCACCGGCTCATGGGCGACTGGCAGCCCTCCGCCGCCCAGTTCCGCGGCCTCGTCGCCGCCGAGTCCGACCAGCCGAGCGCCTCGCGGCCCTACCCGTTCCTGCTCGCGCACGCGCTCGAGGGCGAGCCCGCCGAGCTCGGCCCGCGCGACGCCTGGCAGGCCGAGTGGAAATACGACGGCATCCGGGCCCAGGTCGTCCGCCGCGGCGGCCAGCTGTTCGTGTGGTCGCGCGGCGAGGAGCTGATCGGCGAGCGCTTCCCCGAGCTCGCCGCCGCCGCCGGTCGCCTGGCCGAAGGGACAGTTTTGGACGGCGAGCTCTTGCCGTGGAAGGACGGCGAGCTCCTGCCGTTCGCCGAGCTGCAGCGGCGGATCGGCCGCAAGAACCTGTCGCGCACGATCCTCGCCGAGGTCCCCGTCACCTTCCTCGCCTTTGACGCGCTCGAGGCCGGCGGTCGCGACCTGCGCGAGCGCCCGCTCGCCGAGCGCCGCCCGATCCTCGAGCAATTGCTGGCCCCGCTCGCCGGCGAGGTCCTGCGCGTGTCGCCGGTCGTCACCGCCGCCACCTGGCAGGAGCTCGCCGCCCTGCGCCAGGACAGCCGCGCCCGCGGCGTCGAGGGCCTGATGCTCAAGCGCCGGGCCGCGCCCTACGGCGTCGGCCGCGTGCGCGGCGACTGGTGGAAATGGAAGCTCGACCCGCTCGTCGTCGACGCCGTGCTGGTCTACGCCCAGTCGGGCTCCGGCCGCCGCGCCAGCCTGTTCACCGACTACACCTTCGCCGTGTGGCAGGACGGCGCCCTGGTCCCGTTCTGCAAGGCCTACTCCGGCCTCACCGACGCCGAGCTGACCGAAGTCGACCGCTTCGTCCGCGCCCACACGCTCGAGCGCTTCGGCCCGGTCCGCAGCGTCACCCCCGAGCTGGTGTTCGAGATCGGCTTCGAGGGCATCGCCCGCTCGCGCCGCCACAAGTCCGGCGTCGCCGTCCGCTTCCCGCGGATCCTCCGCTGGCGCCGCGACAAGCAGCCCGTCGACGCCGACCACATCGACGCCCTCGAGGCCCTGCTCGGCGCCTGATCCGCCGGTCTCGAATCACAAGAGTGCGTCCAATTGACGCATCCATATGTCGCCGCGGATAGGGTCGTGAAGATCCGGAATGATCTATCCGCTGCGGAAACCGGATTCCGTCACCGGCATTCTGTCATGATGGACAGAAGGCCGCCCAAACCCGCGCCTTCGCCCGATTCACCGCGATCTGGCGCCCCACCGTGCGGCGCTCTGCACATTCCCTGATTGCGGTCCGCGCGGACCCATGCGACGAAGCCCCCCCGCGCTCCGTCGAATGGCGTGAGCCGGACTTTTCCGTCAGGAGACATACGAACATGAAGCCCGGAATCCTCTCGATCCTCTGCCTCGTGAGCGCCGGCCTCGCGTGCAAGCCCGCGATCCCCGCCGAGCCCCCGCCCGAGCCCGCCACCGTCGCCGAGGACGAGCCCGCGCCCGCGCCGACCGCCGTCGTCGACCCCTCGGACGTGCACATCGAGGGCGACCACCTCGTCATCGACCGTCACATCAACTTCGCGTTCGACAAGAGCGAGATCCTCGCCGACTCCTTCGATTTGCTCGACCACGTCGCGCAGCTGCTGAAGAACCACCCGGAGATCGCCAAGCTCCACATCATCGGCCACACCGACAGCGCCGGCGGCGCCGACCACAATCAAAAGCTCTCCGACGCGCGCGCCAAGGCCGTCCTGGAGGCCCTGCGCAGCCGCGGCGCGACCCAGACGATGGACGCCGTCGGCAAGGGCGAATCGCAGCACCTGTGCAGCGAGGACACCGAGGATTGCCATCAAAAGAACCGCCGCGTCGAGTTCTTGATCGAGGCCGGCTGAGCGCGCCCGGTTAATCGAGCGCGTCCTCGGCGACCTCGTCGAGCCAGTCGACCACCGCGCGGATCTTCGGCACCTCGGCCAGCGCCTCCGGCACCACGCGCCACAGCGCGCGCTCCATCGGCGGCGCGTCGCGGTCGAGGCGGACCAGCTCCGGGTGACTCTCGGCCGCGGCCATTGTCATCACCCCGAGCCCGACCCCCGCGCGCACCAGCGCGTACGAGGTCGGCACGCTGCCGGTCGCCGCCGCCACCCGCCCGTGCGGCACCAGGGCCCGCATCCATCGCATCTCCGCCAGCCGGCTGTCGGGCGGCCCGAGGATCACCAGCTCGGCCTCGGCCGCCGGCGGCAGCGGGTCGAGCCCGTGGCGCTCGACGTAGCTGCGCAGCCCGTACAGCCCGAGCGACACCTGGGCCAGCCGCCGCACCCGCACCCCCGCCTCGGTCGGCCGCACCACCCGCACCGCGACGTCGGCCTGCCCCGCCGCCAGGTCGAGCACCTGCTCGGTGCAGCGCAGGTCGAGCACCAGCTCCGGGTGCCGCTCGCGCAGCAGCGGCAGCTTCGGCGCCAAAAACGACGAGGCGATGTAGTCGAGCGTCGTCAGCCGCACCGTGCCGACGGCCCGCTCGGACGCGGCCTCGAGGTCGCGGGCGAGCTCGCGCACCTCGGTGGCCATGCGCCCGGCCGCGTCGACGACCCGCCGCCCCGCCTCGGTCAGCCGCCAGCCCTCGGCGTCGCGCACGAACAGGGCGGCCCCGACAGCGGCCTCGAGCGCGGAGATCCGGCGACTGATGGTCGTGGGATCGAGCCTCAGCGCCCGCCCGGCCTCGCCGAGCGAGACGTGCCGCGCGAGCGCGAGGGCGATCCGGAGGTCGCGCCAGTCGAGGAGGTGCTGCATGGATGCAGTTCGGGACTGCATGATACTGCGTTGGCGCAGCCGCCGGTAGCCCGTACGGTTCACGGGCCTCGGAGGTCCCCATGCCGTCGGAAGACATCACCCTCAAAGCGCTCGACGGGCGCCCGCTCGCCGCCACCCTCCACGCCCCGCGCGAGGCCCCGCAGGCGGTTTTGGTCGTGCTCGGCGCCCTCGGCGTCCCGCGCCGCTACTACGCCGCCCTGGCCGCCTGGCTGGCCGAGCGCGAGGTCGCGGTCCTGACCCTCGACTACCGCGGCGTCGGCGGCTCGCGCTCGGTCCCGCTGCGCCAGGACCCGGCGGTGCTGCTCGACTGGGCCCGCCTCGACGCCGCCGCCGCGATCGACCTCGCGCGCGAGCGCTTCCCCGGGCTGCCGGTCTGGGGCCTCGGCCACAGCTTCGGCGGCCAGGCGTTCGGCCTCACGGCCCGCGCGCTCGACCTGGCCGGCATCTTCGTGGTCGCCGCCGGCTCGGGCGACATGTCGCTGTATCCGAGCGGCCAGCGCCAGAGCTTCAAGGTCCGCCTCGGCCTCGCCACCAACGTCATCGCCGCCCTGTTCGGCTACGTGCCCGGCCGCCTCGGCCTCGGCGAGGACCTGCCCGCCGGCGTCGTCCGCCAGTGGGCCCGCTGGTGCGAAACCCCCGATTACGCCCGCGGCGCCCTCGGCACCGAGTCGACCTTCTATCACCGCATCGCCGCGCCGATGTGGTTCTACGAATTCACCGACGACAGCTACGCCCCCGCCCGCGCCGCCGCGGCCCTGCGTGGCTGGTACAGCCGCGCGGACTCCCACCATCGCGCGATCTCCCCCGCCGACCTCGGCCTGCGCCGCGTCGGCCACTTCGGCCCGTTCCGCCCCGGCCCGCCCGAGCGCCTGTGGGACGAATGGCTCGGCGTGATCACCGGCGAGGCCCGCCCGGTGCTGTCGACCGACGATTACAAGGACTCCGCGGCAGCCCGCGCGACCCCGAACGCGTGATCGCCAGCGGTCCCTCGGGACATGTCCGTTCGCGCATGTCCTGAAGACCCTCGAGAGACGGACCGCCACCGCATCGATCCGCCTCGGGACATGTCCGTTCGCGCATGTCCTGAAGACCCTCGAGAGACGGACCGCCGCGTCGTTTCACATGTCCCGAAGGACATCGACTTCGCCGCCGATCTCCGCGTGACCCGGCCGCTTTCCTCGCGCACCGCGATCACGACATGTCCTTCGAGACATCCCGCTGCCGCCCGTCGCCGCGCGTGAGCCGGTGCGGGGCCGCGGGGCCGCGGCCCGCCCTGGCCCGTCCAGCCGCGAATCAGGCCCCTGCGGCCCGCCCATGCGGACGCCCGCGCCCTCGCGGCCGCCTCGCAACTCGACTACGATGGCCGGGCGATGGACACCCACCGCTTGCGCAACCTGACCTTCCTGATGTCGCTCGGCGGCCTCTCGGCCGCGTGCTTCAGCGACAACGGCCCGCACGAGGGCGCCAGCGGGCCGGGTGACACCACCGGCGGCACCACCAGCGACCCCGGCACCACCGGCGACCCCGGCACCACCGGCGACCCCGACACCACCACCACGACCTCCGGCGCCGACGAGACCACCGGCACCACCGCGCCCGCGACCGCCACCACCGGGCCCGACACCACCACCGACGCCGCCACCACCGACCTCGAGACCACCTCGACCACGGATCCCGGGCCCGACACCGTCGTGTGCATGCAATACGTCGCCACGTACATCGGCTGCTACCCGCGGCTGGTCCAGTACCTCGACGCGATGGTCACGGACTGCGAGATGGTCATCACCCAGGGCCACGAGATCGACGGCCCCATGTGCAGCGACACGTACGCGGAGCTCTACGCCTGCCTGGGGGCGCTCGACTGCCAGCAGCTCGCGTTCGAGTTCGAACACTCGTTCCACTGCGCGATCCAGCGCGAGCTGATCGACCAGTTCTGCCCGGAGACCGGCAAGGACTTCTGAGGCGCCACCCATGCTGTTCGTCTCCGGCACCAAGCGCAGCGGCACCTCGATGTGGATGCAGGTCCTGCGGGCCGCCGGCTTCCCGGTGCTCGGCGAGGCCTTTCCGCGCGGCTTCACCGAGGCGCTCCACCAGGCCAACCCGGCCGGCTTCTTCGAGTCGATCCTCCGCCACGGGGTCTACTTCCGCACCAACCCCCACCCGGTCACCGGCGAGTACTTCCTGCCCGAGCAGGTCGAGGGCTACGTCGTCAAGGTGTTCGTGCCCGGCGTCATCCGCAGCGAGCGCGCCTACATCAGCCATCTCGTCGCCAACGTCCGCGAGTGGCGCGAGTACGAGGCCTCGGTCCTGCGCCTCTACCAGCTCGAGCGCGACGGCATGGCCGCGGCCGGCCAACCTGTCCCCGAGGACAGCGTCTACTTCCCGCCGGCCTACGAGTGGTGGATGGAGAACTTCGCCCTGGTCCGCGACATCAGCCTGCGCCGCTACCCGGCCCGCCTGATGACCTACGACCAGGTCCTCGACGACCCGGTCGGCACCCTCACCGGCGTGCTCGCCTGGCTCGGCCGCGGCGACCTGGCCGCGGCCCTGCCGACCATCCAGCCGGCCTATCGCACCCAGACCCGCCCGAGCTCCGACAGCGTCCCGCCCGCGCTGGCCCGCGTGTTCGACGACCTCTACGCCGGCGTCGCCGCCCAAAAACCATTCCCCGAGTCGCTGCTGCGCGACCTCAACGCGACCAACCGCGCGCTGCTGCCCGAGCTGACGGAGATCCAGCACCGCGTAGCCGTGGCCCAGTCGCGCTCGCCAAAAGGCCCGGCGCCGACCCGCCCCGCCGGCCTGCCCGACCTCGATTGATACATGGCCGATCCGACATGTCCATTTCGACATGTCGTCTTGACCATGCCCTTGAGGACATGTCCGTTCCGCCACCTCGGCGACGCCCTCCGCCCGCGCGCCGGTGATGCTCGCCTTCGCGCATGTCTGCGCGCGGTCGAGGCCGGTTGCGGCCGCGCGCGACGGCGGTCAAGCTCGGTCCACCCTCGATGTCCGCGCTGAAGCTCGCCACCTACAACATCAACGGCATCCGCTCGCGCCTGCCGATCTTGCTGCAATGGCTGGCCAAAGAGCAGCCGGACATCGTGTGCCTGCAGGAGCTCAAGGCGGTCGACGCCGACTTCCCGGTCGCCGAGCTGCGCAAGGCCGGCTACGGCGCCCTGTGGCACGGCCAGCGCTCGTGGAACGGCGTGGCGATCCTGGCGCGCGACGGCATGCCGCTCGAGAGCCGCCGCGGCCTGCCCGGCGACCCCGACGACACCCAGAGCCGCTACCTCGAGGCCGCCGTGCACGGCGTGCTCGTCGGCTGCCTCTACCTGCCCAACGGCAACCCGCAGCCGGGCCCCAAGTTCGACTACAAGCTGGCCTGGTTCGACCGCCTGATCGCCCACGCCGCCACCCTCTGCAACGCCGGCATCCCCGCCGTGCTCGCCGGGGACTTCAACGTCGTGCCGACCGACGCCGACATCTACAACCCCAAGTCGTGGCGCAAGGACGCCCTGCTGCAGCCCGAGAGCCGGGCCCGCTACGACCGCCTGCTGGCGCAGGGCTGGCTCGACAGCCTGCGCCACCTCCACCCCGACCAGCCGATGTACACGTTCTGGGACTACTTCCGCCAGCACTGGCAGCGCGACGCCGGCCTCCGCATCGACCACCTGCTCCTCAACGCCGAGCTCGCCCCGCGCCTCCAGACCGCCGGCGTCGACCGCTGGGTCCGCGACCTCGAGAGCACCAGCGACCACGCGCCGACGTGGATCACCTTCACCGGCTACGCGGTGCCCGCCGACGACGACTGAGCGGCCGCCCGCGAGGCGCTCCGCCACGTCCGTCAGCGACGCGCGCGCTCCGGCGCGGAGCGGCTTCACGTGTACGAGAGAACATGTCGTATTCGACATGACCTCAGGGACATGTCCTCATGGCCATATCCCTGAAGTCACCCGCCGGATTCGCCGCCGCGGCCGGCGGCGCCCGCGTCACCTCAGGGGACCACAGGAGGAGGCGGGGGGTTCGACGGGGGCGGCTGCGCCGCGTCGCTCCGGGCGATGTTGGCGATCCAGCCCTGGGCCGTGCGGATATAGACGACGCGCTGCTCGCAGCCCGAAACGCCGACCTGGGTGGCCCAATCATCGAAGAACATGCCGTTGCCGCCGACGGCGAGGACGGTGAGCGCGAGCTTCTCGGCGGGGCAGTTGAGGTCGAAGCTGGCTCGCTGGGCGATGGCTTGCCGGTCCTGTAACCACGGGTCAGGGTTGAGGGTAAAGCCGTCGACAGCCATGGTCGGGTCGGGGCTGTGGCGACAACCACCGAGGAGGGCGAGCGCCAGCGGGACGAAAAGGAGCGGACGAGGTAGGTGCATCATTGTCTCCGAGAGCAGCGGTCTGACGAGAAGGGACACCCGCGGACGTTCACGGCCGCGAAGGCCGACCCCGAAGATGTCCGATGAGGCAGCTTGGATTCTGGCACCCGGCCTCGCTCGCCGACCCTGCGCAAGGAATGATGAAGCTCACGCGTCGCGCGGCTGGGAGCCGAAATCGGATGCTGTGAAAGACATGTCTTGGCGGGTAGGAGGCGCTCGCCGGGACAACGAGCGCCGAGGGACACCGACGACCCAACCCCGCGGCAGCCGCGTCAGCCGGGCGCGTGCACCAGCGGCGAGTCGTGGATGATTCGCGCCAGCACCTCGGGGTCGACCGGCTTGATCAGGTGCATGTCGAAGCCCGCCCTCTCGACCTTCCTCTTGTCCGACTCGAGCCCGTGACCGGTCATGGCGATGATGAGGGCACCCGCGGTCGTCGAGGCGCCGCGCAGGATCCGACACACCTCGTAGCCGTCCATCGCGCCCGACAAGCTGAGGTCGCACAGGACTACGTCGGGAGGATCTGCGAGCGCCGCCTCCACGCCCGCTGCGCCCGAGCAGGCGACCGCCGCCACGTGGCCCCACATGTCGAGCAACATGCTGAGGCTCTGCGCGGCGTCCTCGTTGTCCTCGATCACCAGCACGCGCCGCCGGCCGTCGGGGTTGTCCGCCGGCGCCGGCGAGCCCGCGTCCTGCCCCTGAGGGGCCGACGCCGCGAGGGGCAGGCGGATCGCGACCTCCGTCCCACGCCCCGGGCCGCCGCTCGTGGCCGTGACCTCGCCGCCGTGCAGCTCGACCAGCGCCTTGACCAGCGAGAGGCCGAGGCCGAGGCCGCCGTGTCCGCGCGCGAGGTGGATATCGGACTGCGCGAACGGCTCGAAGGCGCGGGCCAGGGTCTCGGGGTCCATGCCGATGCCGGTGTCGCTCACCCGCACGAGCGCCGCGTCGCCCCGCCGTTCGACGACGACGGAGATCCGGCCGCCCGGGTCGGTGAACTTGAAGGCGTTGCCGAGGATGTTGCTGATGCACTGCGACAGCCGCACCGCGTCGCCGTCGACCGGGATCGCCTCGCGGGCGGTGAACTCGACGGTGACGTCGGCGCGGGCCGCCTCGCCGCGCAGGTCCTCGACCACCGTGTGGGCCACGGCGGCCAGGTCCTCGCGCCGCTTCTTGAGCAGGATCTTGCCGCTCGAGATGCGCGAGATGTCGAGCAAATCGTCGATCAGCCGGGCCATGTGCGCGGCCTGTCGCTCGATCATCCCCACCGCCCGCTGCATCTCGGGGGTGGCGGGCACCGTACGCTGCAGGTAATGCGTCGCGTTGCGGATCGGCGCCAGCGGGTTTCGCAGCTCGTGGCCCAGCAGCGCCAGGAACTCGGTCTTCCTCCGATTGGCCGCGTCGACCTCATGGAAGCGCTCCTGGCTCTCGCGGAGGGCCTGCCGGGTGCGCTCGTGCTCGGTGATGTCGCGGGCGATCCACGAGACCGCCGCCCGGCTGCCTTGCGTGTCGCGGATGGGCGAGAGGCTCGCCAGCACCCGCAGCGACGTCCCGTCTCTGCGCTGCAACATCGCCTCGACCGGCTGACTGCCTTCCCCGCGCAGGGCCGCCGCGAAGGCCGAGGCGAACGGCGACTCGCCGGAGGTGGCCAGGAAATCGATCCCCCGCCCCACCGCCTCGCGCGGGCCGTGACCGAACATCAGCTCGGCGCCGTGGTTCCAGGTCACGATCCCCGCGCGCTCGTCGAGCGCGACGATGGCGTCGTGGGACGACTCCACGATCGCCGCCAGCCGCCGCGCCGAGTCCCTGGCGGACTTCAGATCGGTGATGTCGACGAACGTGATCACCACGCCGACGGCCGCGCCGTCGACCGTGCGGTAGGGCTGGATCTGCTGCAGGTACCAGACATCCGCGTCCAGCCGGTGGACCTCGCGCTGCGACGGCGTCCGGGTCCGCAGCACCTGGTCGGCGTCGGCGACCAGATCGCCGCCGGTGAACCGCGGGACGATGTCGGTGATGTCGCGCCCGACGTCGCTGTCGATCAGCCGGAACAGCTGGCTGGCCTCGGGCGAGAAGCGCTTGATCGTGAGGTCGCTGGCCAGGAACACGGTGGCGATCCGGCTGCTGGCGAACAGGTTTTGCAGGTCGCCGTTGGCCTTGTCGAGCTCGTGGAGCTTGCGGCTCAGCTCGGCGTTGACGGTGTGGAGCTCCTCGTTGATCGATTGCAGCTCCTCCTTCGACGTCTGCAGCTCTTCGTTGGCCGACTGCAGCTCCTCGTTGGACGATTGCAGCTCCTCGTTGGTCGACTTGAGCTCCTCGTTGGCGACCTCGAGCTCCTCGACCGCCGTCTGCAGGCTCTCCCGGGTGCTGCGCAGCTCGCTCTCGAGCGCCACCGCGTGCGCGTCGCCGACGTCGGGGGCGCGGCCCTCGGCCTCGGCCTGCTCCGGGCTCAGGGAGGGGCCGGCCTCGTAGAAGAGCACCGCGTACAGATCGTTGTCCGCGCCGAGCTCGACCAGCGGGCGGACCACGATGTCGACCGGCAGGACGTGGCCGTCGACGGCGAGCGAGACGCCGCGCTGGACCCGCTCCTGGCGCCTGCTGGTGGCCTCGCGCAGCAGCACGTGCAAGTGGGGCCGGAGCGACTTGCCGGCCATCTCGAGCACGTTGATCCCGGCCGCCCCGGGCGCGAGCTCGAGGTACTTCCGCGTCTGCCCCGAGACGAACACGATCGCCCCGTCGCCGCGGACGATCACCGCCGGCGGCGCATACACGGCCAGGATGAGCCGCTCGAGCGTCCGCGTGAGGCTCTGATCTTGGCCCGCCGGCTCGCGGTTCTGCGGCCCCAAAGTGAGCCGGCGGCTGGAAGTCGTCGGCCTCTCGAGCGGGAACCGGACCGCGACCTTCGCCTCCCGGCGTTGAAAGATCCGCTGCTTCGAATCGATGGGGGTGAACAGCTCCGGGCAAGCCGTGACGTTCTCCGACGGACCGAGCAGCAGGAACCCGCGCGGGCGCAGGCCGTAGTGGAACAGCGGGAACACGGTCCGCTGGAGGTCGCTGTCGAGGTAGATCAGCACGTTCCGGCACGAGATCAGGTCGAGCCGCGAGAACGGCGGATCGCTGATGATGCTGTGCGTCGAGAACACGCACATGTCCCGGATCTCCTTGCGGATCTGCCAGCCCCCGTTCGCGCGGGGGACGAAGAAGCGCTCCAGCCGCTCCGAGGTGACGCGATCTGCGATCGTCTCCGGGTAGCGTCCGGCCCGCGCGGTCTCCAGGCCCTCGTCGTCGATGTCGGTGGCGAAGATCTTGGCGCCGCGGGCCTCCGTCGGCGACGCCTCCATCAGGAGCATGGCGATCGAGTAGGCCTCTTCACCGGTGGCGCAGCCGGGGACCCACACCCGCACGGGGTCGTCGGGCGCCCGGTCCGCGAGGATCTGCGGCAGGACCTCGCGGGCCAGCGCCTCGAACAGCTCGGGATCGCGGAAGAATTGGGTCACGCTGATCAGCAGATCCTGGAACAGCCGATCGACCTCCGCGGGCGTGTTCGCCACCAGCTCGACGTAATCCTCCAGCGAGCGCTGCTGCAGTACGTGCATTCGCCGGAGCACCCGCCGCTCCACCGTCGAGCGCTTGTAGCGGCTGAAGTCCCGCCCGGTCCTGCGGTGGATGAGCCCGCACAGCCGATTCATCAGCGGACCGTTCGCGCGCGCCCCGTTGGGGTCGGACGGGTCCGCGGCCGGACGGTCGCCGGTGCTGCGGATGTGCCCCGCGTACTCCAACATTTTGGCCGGCATCGCCTGGGCCGGCAGGACCCAATCGACCTGGCCCGCGTCGATCGCCGAGCGCGGCATCGTGTTGTACTTCGCCGACGCCAGCTCCTGCGCCATCGCCACCCCGCCGTGCTCCCGGATGGCCTTGAGGCCGAGGCTGCCGTCGTTGCCGGTCCCCGAGAGGACGACGCCGATCGCGTACTCCCCCCTCGCCTCCGCCAGCGAGCGGAAGAACGTGTCGATCAGGTTGGTGCGTTCGTCTCGCGCCTCGACCCGGAGAGCGCCGTCCACGAGGGTGAGGCTCCCGTTCGGCGGGATGACGTACACGTGGTTCGGCTCGACCCGCGCGCCGTCCTCGGCCGTGGTCACCGGCAGCTCCGTCCGCTTGGCGAGCAGCTCGGGCATGAGGCTCGGCAAGTGCGGGGCCAGGTGCGAGATGACGACGAAGGCCAGGCCCGGCGCGGGCGGCACGTGGTCGAAGAACTGCTCCAGCGCCTCGAGTCCGCCGGCGGAGGCGCCGATTCCGACCACGATGAGGGGAGCCGGACGTTCTTCTGAATCACCTGGGCCACTCGAATTCGGCATATACATTCTTCTCGAGTGGGCTCGCCGTGTGCGCGGCAGGTGAACCCGTCCCCTTAGCACGCAGGGCTCACCTGGCGCAATCGAGGGACCCGCCCACGATCGAGAGTAGCCCGAGGAACAGCGTCCTTCACCTCGGCGGACCGCCCGCGCGCAAAGTCAGCGGTAGGTCCTCGGAGCGCACCCTCCGGGCCGCCATCAACCCGGGTCGACCGTATCGCGCCGCGCATCGCCGCTGCTCCTCAGGCCGCTCGGTTCACCCAGCGGAGGCGGCCGCTCGCCCGGGCCTCAATCCCGCCGTCGCAGCCGCCGGTACAGCGTCGAAGCGCTGATCCCGAGCTCGGCCGCCGCGCGCTGCTGATGCCCCCCGTGGCGCCCCAGCGCCGCCGCGATCGCCGAGCGCTCGAGCTGCTGCAGCGAGCCTGCGCGCGCCGCCTGCGGACCCTCGATGTCGTCGGGCAGGTCGGCCGCCGCCACCTCCGGCCCCTCCGCCAGCGCCGCCGCCCGCTCCATCGCGTTCTCCAGCTCGCGCACGTTGCCCGGCCACGCGTGGTGCAGCAGGCGCTCCGCCGCGTCTGTCCCGAGAGACATGTGATTTCGCCCCGCCCGCGCGCACGCGGCCGCCAGCAGCGCGCGCGCCAGCGGCAGGATGTCCTCGCGCCGGTCGGCCAGCGCCGGCAGCCGCAGCTCGACCACCCGCAGGCGATAATAGAGGTCGCGGCGGAAGCTGCCGTCTTCCACCGCGGCCGCCAGGTCGCGATGGGTCGCCGCGACCACCCGCGCGTGGATCGGTCGCGTTTGGTTCTCGCCGACCCGCCGCAGCTCCCGCTGCTGCAGCGCGCGCAGCAGCTTGACCTGCATGGCAGGCGGCATCTCGCCGACCTCGTCGAGGAACAGCGTGCCGCGGCCCGCCGCCTCGAGCAGGCCCACGCGGTCGCGCGACGCCCCGGTGAACGCCCCGCGCGCGTGCCCGAACAGCTCGCTCTCCAGCAGCGGCTCGGGGATCGCCCCGCAATGCAGCGCCAAAAACGGCCCCGCCGCGCGGCTCGAGCCGGCGTGGATGAAGCGCGCCAGCCGGTCCTTGCCCGTGCCGCTGGCCCCGAGCAGCAGCACGTTGCTGTCGACCGCCGCCACCCGCCGCGCCAGCTCGAGCACCCGCCGCATCGCCGGGCTGCGCGTGTCCCATGCGTCCACCGGCGCGCTCGCGACTGCCATCTCCGCGACCCCCGGTCGCGCGATGAAGCGACACGCCCCGTCGCCGCGGCCGACGCAGCGGTCCTCGCTCACCACGATCTCGCGCTGCTCCACGCAGCTCAAATATCCGCTGGCGAACCCCGCCAGCGTCCAGCACACCGGCTCCTCCGCCTGTCCGCAGTGCAGCAGGTGCTGCTCGGCCTCGTACGAGTCCGCGACCGTCGCCCCCTCCGGCGTCATCGGGCTCGCGCCCGGCGACAGCCGCAGCATCCCTTGCAAGATGCCCAGACGTCCGCCCGCGTCGCGGATCGCGTGCGCGCTGTCCCACTCGAAGCGCCCGCGCATCGCCTCCGCCGCGCGTCGCCCCTGCACCTGCCCGAAGCGCGTCAGCACCTCGCGCGCCCCCGCCAGCCCGAGCGACCCGAGCAGCTCGCGGCGCAGCGAGCCCAGGGCCACCGCGTCGACGATGACCGCGCGGTGCCCCGCGAACTGCAGCGCCCCGACCTCCGCGTCGGCGGTCAGGAGCCCTTCGATGTCGAGATCTTCGGCGCGCATGGTCCGGTCATTGTGACCGAACGCGAGCGGTCAAACCGACCGAAGTCCTGCGCGCCCCCCGGGCAAGTCGTTGAAATCAGTGCCGGCACGCGACCTGCGAAGGGGCGGCGCATGCGAACCAGCATCGACATCCTCGCCCCCGAATTCCGCGCCGACCCCTACCCCCATTACGCCGTCTTGCGACGCGACGCCCCCGTGTGCCTGGCCGAGCCTGCTGGCGTGTGGCTCGTCAGTCGGCACGACGAGGTCATGACCGTGCTCCGCGACCCCGCGCGGTTCTCCTCGCAGGGCTTTCGCGCCGTGTGGGAGCCGCCGTGGCTCGACTACAACCCGCTCGCGCGCTCGATCCTGGCGATGGACGCCCCGGGCCACACCCGCCTGCGCGCGCTCGCCAGCCGCTCGCTCGGCCCGCGCGCCGTCGCCCACCTGGGGCCCGCCATCCACGCTCGCGCCGACCAACTGCTCGCCGGGCTCGCAGGTGAAGTCGACCTCGTCAGCGCCTACGCCGCCCCGCTGCCGGCCTTCGTCATCGCCACCCTGCTCGGCCTCGACGAGGCCCTCGGCGACCGTTTCAAGCGCTGGGCCGACGACTTTTTATCCGTCACCCCCGAGCCCCTCGACGCCGCCCACGCCGCCCGGGTGCGGGCCACCATCGCCGAGAGCTCCGCCTACCTCACCGCCGTGATCGCCGATCGCCGACGCGCCCCGATCGACGACACCGTCAGCGAATTGGTGAGCGCCGAGCTCGACGGCCAGCGCCTCGGCGACGCCGAGATCCTCGAATTCATGATCGCCATCCTGCTCGGCGGCCTCGAGACCACCACCCACCTGATCGCCACCTCGGCCCTGTTCCTCGCCGCTCGCCCCGACCTGTGGTCGCGCCTGCGGGGCGAGCCCGCGCTGGTCCCCGCGTTCGTCGAGGAGATGCTGCGCTTCGACGGCCCCAGCCAATCGCTGCCCCGCTTCACCACCTGCGACCTCACCCTCGCCGGTGTCGACATTCCCGCTCGCTCGCTGGTGCTCGCATTGGTCGGCGCTGCCGGCCGCGACGAGCGGCGCTTCGCCGACCCCGACCGCTTCGACCTCGACCGCCGCAGCGCCGGCGCCCTGAACTTCGGCCACGGCGTTCACTTCTGCCTCGGCGCCGCCCTCGCCCGCATGGAGGCCCAGATCGCCGTCTCCGCCCTCCTCCAGCGCTTCGCCCGGATCGATCGGCTGCCCGGCCCGATCGCCTGCAACCGCACCATGACCGTGCGCGGCCCCGTCTCCGCCCCCCTGCGCCTCCACCCCGCCTGATCGCCCGGGACGCGAATGCTCCGTGTCGCCGACCCTTCGCTCCGCTCTCTCACCACGGCAGCCCGGTCAGCTCGCCGTCGCGGCCGATCACCCGGTACGTCGTCGCCGCGGCCGCCGTCATCACCACCGCGTTGCCTGACAGCAACAACACATCGTGAAGGCGTTCGCCGCCCTCGGGCGCCCCGAGCGTCATCGTCAGCCCCAGCCACGCGATCAGGCGCACGAACGGGTACGCCATCGCCAGCCCGAGCAGCTGGCGACGGCCGACCTCGTCCGAATCGGCCAGCGCCGCCATGACCCCGATCAGCGCCGACGCCACGAAGTTGCGGGTCGGCCCGCCGAAATCCACGTCGATCATCGGCCCGCCGACCAGCGCCCCCGTCAGCGCCGCCGACAGCAGCGTCAGCACCAGCGCGAGCGCCAGCACCCGCAGCGCCTGCAGCATCAGCGCGCGCCGCCGCGCCGCCACCCCCAGCGCCGCGCTCAGCACCAGCGGCGAAAACGGCGTGAAGATCAGCGCCCCCACGGCCAGCAGCGTATCCGCCTTGAGCATCGCGTAGGCCAACAGCGCCGCCGACACGCACGTGCGCGCCACCAGGCTGGCCGTCACGTGGCAATGGCGCCACAGATCGTGATGCACGTCGGTGAGCGGCACCCCCGCGGGCACCGTCACGCGCTGCGCCGACTCCTCGTCGACCAGCGCCAGCACCTCGTGGGCCGAGAACCGAACCGTGCGACGGTCGAACAGCGGCGAGCACAGCAGGGCGCGCAGGAACTCGCGGATCTTCGGCGTCGACGACTTCACCGTCATCTCCTCCGCCGGCTCCTCGCGGCCCAGAACCCGCACCTCGTGCACGCTCGCCTCGGCGATCCCCGCCGCGCGTGCCAGCGTGAACACGGCCTCCGCAGCGCCGGGCGGCAGGGTCAGACGGATCTCCCGCATCCCGGGCCAGGATGGCGCAGCCGCTCCGGACCGCCAGCCCGCCCGCCCAGCGCCCCCGCGGCCGCGCCTCGCCGCGACCGCCGTCAAACGGCGCAGGCCTCGCCACCCCGACCACATGTCCCAGAGGACATCTCACGGCCGCCGCCCCCGCCGCCCCGTCATATGTCCAGAAGGACATCTCACGCCCGCCGCCCGCGTCGCACTAAACATGTCCAAAAGGACATATCTCGACTCGCCACCCCGCGCCGCCCCTGAACATGTCCAAAAGGAAATCGCAGCTCGCCGCCCATGAACATGTCCCAAAGGACATGCAACGACTCGCCGCCCCGCATCGCGCTAAACATGTCTAGAAAGGACATATCACGGCTCGCCGCCCCGCGTCACCCCTAAACATGTCCAAAAGGACATATCATGGCTCACCGCCCGCGCCGTGCACCGGCCTCCCTCGCGCCTCGCCCATCCACATGTCTCGCTAGACATCCCATCGCTCACGAACGAAATCGCCGACCCCGCGGCTCGCTCGTCCGCCCGCCATCCCCGCACGAATGCGAAGAGTCCGCCGCGCCGATTCGGCGCGTTATTGCCCGAGCGCAGCATGCGCAGCTTGGACCCACGAATCAACCTCGTTACCCTGCCCCTCGCGCGACCTCTCGCATGACCGAGCCTCGCCCCCACCTCGTCGGCGCGCGCGTCCTCGTCCGCGGCGAGCGATGGCTCGTGCGCGCCGTCCGGGTCACCGCGGCCGGCGGCGCCGAGCTCCACGTCACCGGCCTCTCCTCGCTCGTGCAGGGCCGCGACGCCGTCTTCCTCGACGACCTCGACGACCTCGAGCTCCTTCACTCCGGGTCCACCGACCTCGTCTCCCCTCATTCTGCCCCCGACCCCCAGCAACTCGGCCCCTGCGACCCCGAAGTCCTGCTCGATCAGCTCGCCCTCGACCAGCCGCGACCGCGGATTCGCGGCGCTCGCGACATCATCGAGCGGCTCGCCGACGAATGCATCCACTGGCACCGCTGCGCCGATCCGTCCGTCATCGACGCCCCGCACCTCGCCGACCGCCTCGCCCGCGAATGCGTCGTCTACCTCTACCGCCTGCTGTTCCTGTTCTACGTCGAGGCTCGCGGCCCCAGGCTGCAGGCCGAGCCCTGGTTCACCGATGCCTATCGCCGCGCTTATTCGCTCGAGGCCCTGCGTGACCTCGAGCTCGTACCCCTCGACGCCCCCGAGGCTTGCGACGGCCACTACCTCGACGCCTCGCTGAAGCTCCTGTTTCGCCTGGCCCAGCGCGGCTACCCCGGCTTCGCCCTCGCTGGCCTTCACGGCCAGCTGTTCGACGATACGCGCATTCCCTTGCTCACCGCCGCCCGGCTGCGGAATCACGTCCTCCAGGACGTCCTGCGGCGATTGTCCTTATCGCGTCCGCTCGGCAAGCGCCCGCCTGCGCGGATCTCCTACGCCCACCTCGGCATCCACCAGCTCGGCGCCGTCTACGAGGGCTTGCTCAGCTACACCGGCTTCCTCGCCCGCGAGGACGTGCACGAGGTCCGCGCCGCTGCCGACCTCGCTGACGACGACGCCCGCACCTGGTTCGTCGCTCCCGCCCAGCTCACCGACGACCCCGGGCACGCGCTCGTGCGCGACGCAGCCGGCCTCCCCCTCCTCCACCCGCGCGGCAAATTCCTCTACCGCCTCGCCGGCCGCGAGCGTGAGAAGAGCGCCTCCTATTACACCCCCGAGCTGCTCACTCGCTGCCTCACCCGCCACACCCTCGCCGAGCGGCTCCCCGGGGCCCGCGCCGACGACATCCTGCAATGGACAATCTGCGAGCCCGCCATGGGCTCCGGCGCCTTCCTCCACGAGGCCGTCGAACAGCTCGCCGACGCCTACCTCGCGCGCAAACAGGCCGAGCTCGGGCGCACGATCGCCGCTGACCGGTACGCCCACGAGCGACAGCGCGTCAAACATCACCTCGTCGCTCGCAACTGCTACGGCGTCGACCTCGACCCGCTCGCCGCCGAGCTCGGCCGCGTCTCGCTGTGGCTGAGCGTCCGCCACGAAGGCGCCGCCCCGCCGAACCTGTCCTTGCGGACAGCCGTCGGAAACAGCCTGATCGGCGCCCGCCGGGCCGTCCTTCGCGCCGACGACCTCGCCCGCGGCCTCCGCTGTGAACCGGCCGCCGTGCCCCTCCACGAACCGCGGCCCGCTGGCGCCGTCTATCACTTCCTCCTCGCCGACCCCGGCATGGCCGGCTTCGACGACGACCGCGCCCTCAAGTCGCTCGCGCCCGCGGCCGTCGCCCGCATCAAGTCCTGGCGCCGGCAGCAGCTCGCCGCCGACACCGCGCGCGAGCTGCCGCGGCTGGCGGCGATCTGCGCCGGCATCGACCTCTTGTGGCGCGCCCACCTCGACGAGCGCCGCGCCGCCCTCGCCGCCGTCCGCCAGCCGCTCGCGCTGTGGGGTCAAACCGACGAACCTTCGCCCCCGCTCGATCCCGTCGCCGCCTGCGAAGCCCTCGCCCGCCCCGACGCCCCCGGCCGCAAGCTCGCCGCGATCCTCGATTACTGGTGCGCCCTGTGGTTCTGGCCCATCGACCAGGTCGAAGCATTGCCCGACCGCGGGCAATGGCTCGCCGACGTCGAGCACCTCCTCGCCACCGACGACCTCGATCGCCCGGGCGATCGCCCCGCCCTCGCCGTCACCCGCCGCGTCGCCGGCGAGCAGCGCTTCTTTCACTGGGAGGTCACCTTCCCCGAGGTGTTCGCCGCCGGCGGCATGGACATCATCCTCGGCAACCCGCCGTGGACCAAGGTCGTGTGGGAGGAGACCGGCGTGCTCGCCGACCTGCACCCACGCCTCGGCCAGGGCCGCGCCGCCGCGACCCTCTCGCAGGCCGAGCGCCAGCGCCTGCTCGCCGACCCACGCTCGCGCGGCCGCTACGAGCGCGAGCTGACCACCAGCCTCGGCACCCGCAATTTCCTGAGCAGCCGGCTCTACCCGCTGCTCGGCGGCACCGCCACCAACCTCTACAAGGCCTTCCTCGTGCGCGCCTGGTCGCTCGCCGGCCCGCGCGCCGTCGTCGGCCTGTTCCATCAGACAGGCGTGTTCGACGACCCCGCCGGCGGCCCGCTGCGCGCCGAGCTGCACCACCGCCTGCGCCTCGCCGCCCGCTTCCAGAACAAGCTCATGCTGTTCCCGGAGGTCCTTCACACGCGCCCCTACGCCTTCACGATCTGCGGCGACCGCCGCGACGTCCCGCGATTCCGCTACGTCGCCAACCTGCTGCACCCGCGCACGCTCGACGACAGCCTCGCCCACGACGGCAGCGGCGACGTGCCCGGCCTCAAGGGCGACGACGGCGCCTGGGACCTCCGCGGCCATCGCGACCGCGTCGTCGACGTCGACGCGGCCGCTCTGGCCCTGTTCCGCGCCGTGTTCGACGCACCCGACACGCCCCTCGCCGAGGCTCGCCTGCCGATCGTGCACGCCGGCGCGCTGCTGCCGATCCTCCTCAAGTTCGCCGCCGGCCCGCGGCGCATGCTCGACCTCGCCGACGCCTATACCACCAGCGAACATTTCCACGAGACCTATCAGCAGCAGGACGGCACCATCCGCCGCGTCACCTGCCGGCCCGAGCGCCTCGCCCAATGGATCGTGTCCGGCCCGCACTACTACGTGGCCACCCCGTTCGCGCGCGACCCCAACGCGGCCTGTCGCAGCCCCATGGACTACACCACGATCGACCTCGCCGCGATCGCCCCCGACTATCTCCCGCGCACCAACTATCTGCCCGCCTGCGATCCCGCCACCTACGCGGCCCGCAGCCCGCGCTGGCACGAGACGCCCCTCGCCGCGCGTGCGCGCTGGATCGCCCGCAAGATGCTGTCGCCCTCCGGCGAGCGGACCTTGATCGGCGCCCTGCTCCCGCCCGGGCCGGCGCACATCGGCGCCAGCGTCAGCCTGGCCTGCCGCGACGACGCCACCACCGTGCATTTCGCCGGCCTGGCCGCCTCGCTGCCCTACGATTTCTGGCTCAAGATCACCGGCAAGTCGAACCTCAGCAACGACGTGGTCAAGTTCCTGCCGCTGCCCACGGCCTGGCGCTCCGAGATCGTCCTGCGCGCCTTATTGCTCAACTGCCTCACCGAGCCTTACGCGCCGCTGTGGCGTGACGCCTTCGTCGAAGCCTTTCGCGCCGACGGCTTCGCCAGCGCCGATCCACGATTGCCGTCCTTCGCCGCCCTCGGCCCGCGCTGGACCCCGGGCACCCCCCTGCGCACCCCGTTCGCGCGTCGGCAGGCGCTGGTCGAGCTCGACGCCCTCGCCGCCCTGGCCCTCGGGCTCACGCTGCCCGAGCTGCTGGCGATCTACCGCCTGCAATTCGCGGTGCTGCAGCAGAACGAGCGCGGCACCTGGTACGACCGGCGCGGCAAGGTCGTGTTCTCCGACAACGTGCTGCTCGCGGGGCTCGGCCTCGATCGCCGCCGGTGGCTGGCGATCGCCGACGCCGGCGCCGGCGAAGTCCTGCCTGTGTGGGCCCACGACGTTCAGGGCCCGTACCTCCCGCCGTTCGACCGCTGCGACCGCGAGGCCGACCTGCGCCGCGCCTACGCGCATTTCTCGGCGCGCCGCAGACCTGTCCCAGCGGACCTATGATCATACTCGGCACGCGTCCGCCTCAGCGCGGAGCCAGCGGGTGGATCTGCCCGCGGATGTCACCGAAGTAGCTCTGCCCCGTGGTGTGCAGATTAAAATAAAGCTCGCCGTCGCGGGCCAGTTGGGCCATCCCCGCGACCGTCGACACCTTGACCGGCGCGACGCTACCGAGCGACGGGCTCGGGATCACGCAGCCGGTGGTGAACGCCCCGACCAGCCCGTGCGCGTGCTCGACCGTCTGGACCAGGTGCTCGTTGCGGATCTCGACCGAGAACATCCCGTCGGCCAGGTTGCCCTGCAGATCGGTGGCGTGGGCGAAATCGACGAGGATCGGCCCGAGGATGCCCGGCTTGCCGCAATGGATGTGGAACATGTTGATAGACTTCAGATCGATCCCCTCGATCTTGACGTCGACGAACGCCCGGCTGAAGTCGTTGGTGAAGCGGACCTGCCCGTGCGCGCGGTGCCCCGCGGCCTCGCGCGCGGCCCGGTTCTGCGACGGCGTGGTCGAGCGGAATTGCTTGGGCGTGGTCGCGGGCGTGTTCTCCTCCTCGTCGCCCTCCTGGTGCGGGCTCAAGTAGGCTTCAAAAATCGCGCCGATCTGGGTCCCGCGGCCCGGATCGAGCTCACCCGCGGCCACCGCCGGCGCCGCGACCGTCGGCGCCGGAGCCGGGGCCACCGGCGCCGGGTCCGGCGCGGCCGTGGTCCGGCCCTCGGCCCGCGTGTCACAACCGCCCAAGAGGAGCACACCCACAACAACGACGCGTCGTCCGTCCATGGTCCGCCACGCTAGCGGACTCGGCCGCGCCGTGATGGCGACACGTGGACACCCGGTGGTCCGAATTTGGACTCGAGCCCGGCGTGACCCCCGGTCAACCGATGGCGCCACGCGACCTGCGACCTGCCCTCTCCGAGATCGCCGTTTATCCCGCCCTCATGCTGCCTCGCAGAACCCCACTTCCATCTCCAGCGAGGCGAACGTCCCCGCCAGGTACGTCGCGCAGGCCGCCCCGCACAGCTCGACGATGCGCTCGCCGTCCGCGTGGAATTGCACCCACAGCGCATTCGGATCGCTGCAATCGGCCACGCCCTGCGGCAGCGACACGTCGTCGAGCCGCACGGACTCGACCGGCCAGGGGCAGAATGCGCCGACGATCCCGGTCGGAATGGCACAAGTCGCGCGGCCGGACGGCAACGGCAGGGGCCCGCCGCACTTGCAGCAATCGGTGAGCGGCTCGCACGCGGCAGAGCACAGGTCTTGCGAAGGCACGACCACGCACGCGTCCTCCGCGGTCGTGTCCGTGGTCGCAGAGGAGGTGACCTCCCCCGCCCCGCTCGTCGGCGCCATCGAAGTCGCCGCTCCCGTGGCCTCGGCGCTCGCTCCCGACGACGCTTCGCCGGCGCTCGCTCCCGACGACGCTTCGCCGGAGCTCGCTCCCGACGTCGCTCCCGTCGCCTCGGAGCTCGCCCCCGACGTCGCTCCCGTTGCCTCGGAGATCGACGTCGACTCGCTCCCCGTCGTCGCGCCCGGCGACGACGGCCCGCACGCCAGCGCCACCATCGTCCAGCACCACCCCCGCATCCGACCCGGTGCTCTCATCGTCACGCCTCCGGCGACCGAGCATGGCCTCGACCCGCGTGACGACGCCGCTCAGCGGCCGGCCCGGCTCACAGGAACGTCGCCATGTAGACCACCAGGCAGTACCACGGCGTCCCGGCGAGGACGATCGCCCGCCGCCCGCGACCGAGGTCGCGCCGTGAGCCGCCCGCGATCATCAGCCCCAGCGCCAGGCACCAGACCACCGCCGCGATCGCCACCGCCAGGGCGAACGCCTTGAGGATGAACGGCGCCACCCCGGGGACGAACAGCCCGGCGGCGGCCACGACCGTCAGGAGCACGGGCACGTACGCCAGTGCGAGGACCGCGCGCGACAGCCACGGCCGCGAGTGGTCGCTCGCGCGGCGGGCGTGGGACAGCGCCCACGAGGCGATGAACACCAGGCTGGCGAGCAGCGCCAGGGCCACCCCGCCGAGCACCAGCAGCTCCTGGGCGCGGCGGAAGATCTCCCGCAGCCGGTCGAGGCCGCCGAAGGCCCGGTCGAGGCCCTCCAGGAGGGTGGAGCCGAACACGGCGAGCGGGAGGAGCAGCGCGAAGAGAGAGCGCATCGAAGTCCAGTGTACCACCCCGAAGCCAGGGCCCAAGGCCGCGGCCACGGGCGCGGGCGGCGTGGACCCGGCGCCCGCGCACCCCGGCGGGGGCTTGCAAGCCGGAACCTCCTGGGGTAGAGATCCCGTCCCCAAACTGCGTGTGTAGCTCAGTTGGATAGAGCGTTGGCCTCCGAAGCCAAAGGTCGCAGGTTCGACTCCTGCCACGCGCGCCAGCCCGAGCGCCGCCCGGATCCCGGGCGGCGCTCGTCGCTTTCGGGCCGCGCCGGGGCCGCCGCAGCGCATGTCCCTTGCGACATGTCCTCGGGCGCAGACCACGGCTTCGCCCCTGTCTCTCAGGACATGTCCTGGGGGCGCCTTACGTCAACCGGCTCGCGGCCACAGCCTCGGCGCGCCGGATCATATGACCTTTCGGACATGCCCATTCGCGCATGACTGAAAGGCCAGCTTCGAGGCGCGCGCTCGGGCGCCCCGGCGCGGCCCGGCGCGCACCTGTCTGAAGAGCCAGCTCTCCGAACAGCCGGCGGTCAGCGTCAGCGCCAGCGCCTCGACCTCCGGCGCGTCGGTCGGGTCGGGTGAACGGGTCGCGGCCGCGAGGGCCCGCGCCAGGGCGGAGATCCGCGGCCGCGGAGCCAGCGCCGGGGTTGCGAACAGCCGCCCCGGCGCCGCCGACTTCGACGCCACCGCCGCCAGCAGCGACGCCGACAGCCCGGGGCTCGGGCACACGTCGCCGACCCCGTGCTCGTGCGAACCCTCGAACCCCTCCTCACCCTCGCCGAGCAGCACCGACCCGGCCACCAGCGCGAGCGTGCGGTCGCGGCAGCGGTCACAAAAACTGCCGACCAGCACGAAGTACAGCATACCTGGCGGTGCTGCTCCGGGACCGGCCGGTCGCGGGGCCCCGCGTGACACACGTGGCGCCTCACCGTGATGTCGGGTCAGGCCGCCAGCACCTCGACGCGCGGGCGCGCGGGGTCGGCGCGAGACGCCGTGGGGCCTTCCGCCACCTCACCGGGTGTACCGACACCGCCTGCGCGGGTCAACCGCGCTCTTGGCTGGCCCGTGCCAGTTGCGATACGGTCGGATGGCCAGGACGGCCATGGAAATCGCAGCGAGCGTCACCCTCGGACTCTTGTTCCTGATCTCGGGCTTCGCGTCAGTGTTCCTGATGTTCAAGCTGTGGGGCTGGCCCGACGGACATCAACCGGGCATGGGCCAGGCGCCGCGGCACCTCGTGCGCCTCCACGACATCTTCAAGGTCATCTTCACCGCGCTCTACGTGGTGATGATGGCCGTGATGGTCCCGCGGCTGTGGAACTACCAGGTCGAGCTGCCGCCGCGCTCGGCCGTGCACGTCAGCCTCGGCTTCTTGCTGGGCGTGTTGCTGCTGGTCGAGCTCGCGTTCTACAAGCTGTTCCGCCACCTGCAGTCCTGGGTCCCGGCGCTGGCCACCGCGACGCTCGGCTGCTCCGTGCTGCTGCTCGGCCTGTCGGTCCCGAGCGCCCTGCGCGAGTACGGCCTGGCGCGCGGCCAGGTCGGCGGCGGCGTCTACAGCGTCGAGAACCGGGCCCGCGTCGCCCGCCTGCTGCCGCAGGCCGAGATGCCCGCCGACGCCCCGCTGGCCGACCTCACCACCGTCGACGCCCTGCGCCACGGCCGGGAGATCCTCGCCACCAAGTGCGTCGTCTGTCACGACCTCAAGACCGTCCTCGTCCAGCCGCGCTCGCCCGCCGGCTGGTGGCGCACCGTCGAGCGCATGGCCGACAAGCCGATGTTCGAGGACCCGATGACCGAGCGCGAGCTCTACGACGTCACCGCCTACCTGGTCGCCATCACCGGCGACCTGCAGAAATCGGCCCGCCAGCAGCGCGAGCAGAAGCTCAAGCAGCAGCAGGCGATCGCCCCCGTCGACCCGGCCGCCCCGGCGCCGACCTACGACGCCTCCGCCGCGCAAAAAGCGTTCGAGACCCGCTGCGCCGAGTGCCACGACCTCGCCGAGGTCGACAAGAAGCCGCCCACCTCCGCCCGCGAGGTCAAGGAGGTCATCGAGCGCATGGTCGCCGACAACGGCATGACCGCCCCCGCGGCCGAGCTCGACCTCTGCTACGCCTTCATGATCCGCAAGTACGCGCCGAACGAGGTCGCCACCGCGCCCGCGACTCTCGGCGCGGCCGTCGGCGCCGACGTCGCGGCCGCCGTGGCCGTGGCCAGCGCCCCGCCTGTCCCCGCGGACAGCAAGCCTGTCCCCGCGGACAGCAAGCCTGTCCCCGCGGACAGCCCGCCGCCCGCCGCCGATCCGGACGTCATCGTCGACGACGACACCCCGCCGGCCAAGGCCCCGACGCCCGCGCCCGCCGCCCCCGCCAAGCCCAAGCCGGCCCCCAAGGCGATCGACGCCCGCGGCCTCTACGTCAAGCACTGCGCCGCCTGCCACGACGTCAGCGGCAAGGGCAAGCCGGGCCTCAAGAGCAAGGGCATCCCGGACATGACCGACAAGAACTGGCAGAAGAAGAACGGCAAGGGCGCGGTCGCCAAGGCGATCAAGGTCGGCATCCCCGGCACGATGATGAAAGCCTTCGCCGCCAAGCTGAAGCCCGAAGAGGTCGACGCCGTCGCCGCCTTCGTCAAGAAGATGCGCTGAACCGGCGAATGCACCGACCCCGATGAGCCCCCGGCAGCCGCGACCTCGCGGCTGCCCGCGCGACCCTGGCGAATGTACCGACCGCGATGATTACCCGGCAGCCGCGACCTCGGTTGCCCGGGCGACCTCGGCGAATGCACCGACCACGGAATCACTGCGACTACGTACCCAGTGGGCCGGCCGCTCACAGTACGGTGATTCCGGCTCCTATCAATACCCGAGCCGCTCGAGCACCTTCTCCGTCACCTTTGGGATCCCCCCGCGCGGTCGCTCGCCCGGCGCGATCCACATGCGCCCCGGGCCGTCCTCATAGCCGGCCCGGAACGGCACGTCGACGACCGCCGCCTCGCCGCGGCACGGCCACAGCATCCACACCCGGTGCGTGAACACGTGCTTGACCGGCTCCACCAGCGCCTCGACCGACTTGACCTTCACTCCCGTCACCTCCGCGATCACCCGCGGCGGCGCCCCGGCGCGGTCCGTGCTCTTGCGCTCGATCAGCGGCAGGCACCACATTCCGCCCAGCAGCCCCTCGTTCGCGCGCTGCTCGAGCAGCACCCGGCCGTTGCGGCGCACCGCCACTGCCCATAGATCTTCGCGGGGCGACGGCGCTCGCTGCTTCGGCGTCGGGATCGTCGATTGCAGCCCCTTCGCCAGCGCCTGGCACTCGCTGCGCACCGGGCAGCCCTCGCAGCGCGGCCCCATCGGCGTGCACACCGTCGCCCCCAACTCCATCAGTGCCTGCGCCAGCACCCGCGGCTGGCCCGCCTGCACGATCTTCTGCGCCATGATCCAGTGCCCGGCCGCGCTCGCGTCCTGCTGCTTCGGGTTCTCGAGCGCCTGCAGCCGCGAAAGCACGCGCGCCACATTGCCGTCGACCAGCGCGGTCGGCCGGTCGAACGCGATCGACGCGATCGCCCCGGCCGTGTACCGGCCCACCCCGGGAATCTTGCGCAACAATTCAGGATCGTCGGGCACGGTCCCGCCGTGGCTGGTCGCCACGTGTCGGGCCCCCGCGTGAAGCAGGCGCGCCCGGCGGTAGTACCCGAGCCCGCTCCACGCCGCGAGCACCTCCGATTCGTCGGCCGCCGCCAGCGTGCCGACATCCGGGAAGCGCTCCAAAAACCGCCCGTAATACGCCTCCACGGTGTCCACGCGCGTCTGCTGCAGCATGATCTCGCTGACCCAGATCGCGTACGGGTCCCGCGTGCGCCGCCACGCCAGGTCGCGCTGGTGCTGGTGGAACCAGGGTTCGAGGAGGTTGGCGAGGCGATGCGCGAGATCGAGCACACACTTCGTATAGCATGTCCAGCGCGAAAGTGAACCCCGGATCCGTCCACACCCCGGACCCCGGCGCCCGCTCCGCAGGCCCCCCGGACGGCCTCGCCGGGCCGAACGCCGACGGGTCTGCTCATGCAGCTCGGCCCAATCGCATCACCATCGATCGCTTGTCGCGCTCGGATGTCTGATCATTCAAGCACAGTCTTGGCATTCATCTCCTGCGAATCAATGCCCAGAGCTCCGGCGAACACGCCATGCTCGCATCATGCGAGCTGCCCGCCCCACACAGCGACGAGGTCGCATCACCCCCGGCGAGGCACGCACGGCCGCCCCGCTCTCGGCGTCGCCTCGACATGGCGAGCGCCGATCGAGCGCCGATCGAGCGCCCCAAGCCCCCTGCAGAGATTCCCGCCCGCGCCCGACCTGCGTCCGCGCATCGGGCGCGCGCCCCGCTCTGCTCGCCCCAAACCCGCCTCCCGCCGCTTCTGCCGCGGGAAATAACCCACCTGCCTCGACACGTTGAAGCCTCTGCCGCCCCGCGCGCCTCCCGCCACAGCCGGGGCTTTTTGTGTCCTTTTACCGGCGAACCAGTACACTCGCCGGCCAGCGTTTCCCCGCATGTTCCGCAAGAGCGACACACACATCCACTTCGTCGGCATCGGCGGGATCGGGATGAGCGGGATCGCCGAGATCCTGCTGGACCTCGGTTACCGCGTCACCGGCACCGACCTGGCCGAGAGCGAGACCACGCGCAGGCTCAGCGAGCGCGGCGCCGTGGTCCACCGCGGGCACGACGAGGCCCACCTCGGGGACGCCGACGTCGTCGTCATCTCCTCCGCCGTGCGGGCCGACAACCCCGAGGTCGTCGCTGCGCGCGCGCGCAACATCCCCGTCATCCCGCGGGCCGAGATGCTCGCCGAGCTCATGCGGCTCAAGCAGGGCGTCGTCATCGCCGGCTCGCACGGCAAGACCACCACCACCAGCCTCGTCGCCACCGCCCTTCACGCCGCCGGCCTCGACCCGACCGTCGTCATCGGCGGCAAGCTCAACGCGCTCGGCAGCAACGCCAAGAACGGGCGCGGCAACCTGCTGGTCGCCGAGGCCGACGAGAGCGACGGCAGCTTCCTCATGCTCACGCCCACGGTCGCCGTCGTCACCAACATCGACGACGAGCACATGGACCACTACGGCAGCATGACGCGGCTGCAGGACGCCTTCGTCGGGTTCGCCAACCGGGTCCCGTTCTACGGCCTGTGCGTCGTCTGCGTCGACGACCCCAACGCCGCCGCCATCCTGCCGCGCGTGCACAAGCGCTTCGTCACCTACGGCTTCTCGCAGGAGGCCGACTACCGCGCCGTCGACGTCGTGCACGACGGCCCCGTCACCCACTTCCGCGTCGTCGGTCAGGGCCGCGACCTCGGGCCGTTCACGCTGCACATGCCCGGCGTGCACAACGTCCTCAACGCGCTCGCCACCATCGCCGTGTGCGAGTTCCACGAGCTGCAGATGGCCGCCGTCGCCAACGCCCTGTCCGGCTTCGGCGGCGTCCAGCGCCGCTTCACCGTGCGCGGCACCGCCGGCGACGTCATGGTCGTCGACGACTACGGCCACCACCCGACCGAGGTCCGGGCCACCCTCGCCGGCGCGCGCACCAGCTACCCCGAGCGGCGGCTCGTCGCCGTGTTCCAGGCCCACCGCTACACCCGCGTGCGCGCCCACCTCGACGGCTTCGCCGCCAGCCTCGACGCCGCCGACCTCGTCGTGCTCACCGACATCTACCCCGCCGGCGAATCACCCCTGCCCGGCGCCACCGTCGAGGCGCTCGAGGCTGCCATGCTCGCCCGCCGGCCCGACCGCCCGGTCGTCATCCACAAGCCGGTCGCCGGCCTCTCCGAGTACCTGGCCCGAGAGTCATGTCCCGGAGACCTCATCATCACCCTCGGCGCCGGCAGCGTCACCCACGTCAGCCGCGAGCTGGCCGCGCACCTGGACGGCCTGCGCGAGCCCGCCGCCCGCGCGTGACCGCCATGACCGACTCCCGCGGGCAGCGGCTCCTCGCCGAGCTCGGTGACCTCGACCTCCCGCCCGGCGCGCTCGAGCTGCGGCCCGATGAGTCGATGGCCCGGCACACCACCCTGCGGCTCGGCGGCCCGGCGGACCTGTGGGCCAGGCCGGCCGACGCCCGCGCCCTGCAGATGCTCCTGACCGCCTGCCACGCGCGGGCGATCGGCGTCAGCTTCGTCGGCGGCGGCTCCAACCTGCTCGTGCGCGACGCCGGCATCCGCGGCGTCGTCGTCAACCTCGCACGCATGAACCGGGTCGAGCGGCCCGACCCCGCCGACCCCGCGCGCGTCGAGGTCGAGGCCGGCGCCACCACCGGTCGCCTGCTGCAGCACGTCACCACCTGGGAGCTCGGCGGCCTCGAGTTCCTCGGCGGCGTCCCGGGCAGCGTCGGCGGCGGCCTCGTCATGAACGCCGGCACCTACCTCGGCGAGTTCACCAGGGTCGTCGTGCGCGTGCACAGCCTCCACCGCGACGGCCGCGCGCGCACCCGCGAGCACGCCGAGTGCGGCTTTCGCTACCGCGGCAGCGACCTCCCGCCCGACGAGCTCGTCGTCGGCGCCGAGCTGCGCTGCTGGCCGCGCCCGCGCCCCGAGATCGAGGCCGACGTCGCCGGCCTGCGCGAGCGCCGGCGCCAGCGCGAGCCGACCGGCGTCGCCAACAACGGCAGCACCTTCAAGAACCCGCCCGGCGAGTTCGCCGGCCGCCTCATCGAGTCGGTCGGCCTCAAGGGCACCCGCGTCGGCGCCGCGATCGTCAGCCCCGTGCACGCCAACTGGCTGGTCGTCGAGCGCCCCGGCCCCGGCGTGCCCGAAGCGCGCGCCGCCGACCTCCTCGCCCTCATCGACCTCGTGCGCGAGCGCGTGCGCGAAGCGACCGGCGTCGCCCTCGAGCTCGAGGTCAAGATCGCCGGCGAGGCGGTATAACTCCGGCCATGAGTCACCACCCGACCAACTTCCAGGGCTCCGTCGTCGACGCCATCCGCGAGGCCATCCTCGCCAAGATGCCCGCAGACGACGTCCAGGTCTCGGGCGGCGGCGGCCACTACGCCATCGTCGTCGTCTCCTCCGAGTTCGCCGGCAAGACCATGGTCGCCCAGCAGCGCCTCGTCTACGGCGCCATCGCCCACCTCATGGCCGGCGACATGGCCCCGGTCCACGCCGTCGACAGCCTGCGCACCATCGTCCCCTGAGCGCCGCACCGCGACCTGTCCTCAAGGACAGGCCGCCTCGAAGCGCGAGCGCGCCAGGCCGCACCGCCCGGCTCTACCACGCGACGATGGGCGCGACGGAGCCCTGCGCGCTCAACCGAGCCGCGCGAGCAGGCCGTCATACACGTCCGTGAGCGCCAGGCGGCACGGCGGCGCCGCCAGCTCGACCACCGCCTCGGCCCCGGCCTCGCGCCGGTAGTGCCAGCCGTGCGCCGCGCGGACGAAGACCTCGACCGACAGCGCCTCCTGGCTCACCAGCAAGTACGCCTGCAGGCTGCTCAGCTGCTGATACAGCGCCCATTTGCGCCCCCGATCGAAGCTCTCGGTCGACGGCGAGAGCACCTCGACGATCAGCGCCGGCCGCTCGACCAGGCTCCGCTCGAGCTGCTCCGGATCGCAGCTGACCACCACGTCGGGATAGACCACATCTGCGCCCACGCGCACCTTCATGCCCTCGTGGAACGTGAAACAACCGCGCGGCCGCAGCTGCTCGCGCAGCGTCGCGGCGAGGTTGACGCCGATGTGCGCGTGGAACGTCGAGCCACCCGCCATCGCGAACACCTCGCCGTCGACGAGCTCGTATCGCGGCTCCTGCTCCTGCTCCCACACCAGGAACGCCTCGAGGCTCATGCGTACCTGGGGGACCGCGGACACGCCTCCAAGTCTATCAAGCCCGGCGCATGACGGCCAGCTCGCCTCCCCGCCACGCCGGGCGCCGGCCTCGCGTCTCGTCGCGGCGGCCCCAGGAGTGACGCCCGCGAGGCCCGCGGACGCGAGCGACAGCGCAGCCGCGCCGGCTCGTCGCATTGACAGCCCCGCGCCTCGGCCCAGCCTTCGCGGGTGGGCCTCTTCGTCCACACATCAGCCCGGCGTTCGCCGCCAGGAGACCGATCATGAGCACCCTCAAGCCTTCGCTCGGCCTGCGCGATCACCTGCGCGGCGAGCTCTCGCGGGCGATTCACCTCGTCGAATTCGGCGACTTCGAGTGCCCCTTCTGCGGCCAGGCCCAGATCGTCGTCCACGCCCTCGTACGGGCGCTCGGCGATCAGCTCTGCTTCGGCTTCCGCAACTTCCCGCTCGAGGCCGCCCACCCGCACGCCCGGCTCTCCGCCGAGGCTGCCGAGGCCGCCGGCGCCCAGGGCAAGTACTGGCAGATGCACGACCTCCTGTTCGAGAACCAGCACGCCCTCACCGTCCCGCACCTCGGGCATTACGGCGAGCAGCTCGGCCTCGACATGCACCGCTTCGTCGCCGACCTGCAGGCCCACCGTCACCTCGAGAAGGTCCGCGGCGACCGCCACAGCGGGGCCATCAGCGGCGTCACCGGCACCCCGACCTTCTTCGTCAACGGCATCCGCCACGAGGGCCCGTTCGACTTCGACTCCCTGCTCGCCGCCATGACCCTCGCCGCTCGCTTCCCCCGCGCCGGCTGACGCGCGCCGCTCTGCATGCCCCGCAGGACATGCCCCCTGGGACATGCCCTATCCGACCTATCCCATCGGACATGCCCCCGAGGCCATGTCCACGGCGCACCGAATCTAGCGCGTCTGCGTGAGCTCGACGCCGAGCCCGCGCAGCGCGTAGCGCAGCCCGCTCGCCAGGTCGGCCAGCGTCGGCGCCCGGAACGACACCCCGCGGGCGCTCATCGACTGTGCCACTGCCGGCTGGATCCCGACCAGCACCGGCGTCGCCCCGAGCAGCTCGATCGCCTGCGCCGCGCGGGCCAGCAGCTGCACGGCCTCGTCGGTGTCGAGGCTCGGCACGCCCGACAGATCGATCAACGCATAGGCCGCCGAATGCCTGGCCACCGCCGCCAGCAGCGCCTCGGTGATCTGCTGCGCGCGCTCGGCCCCCAGCTCGCCCAGCAGCGGCAGCACCACCACCCCGGGGTACAGCGGCAGCACCCGCAGCGACAGCCGCACCAGCGCCTCCGATTGGGCTCGCACCACCGCCTCGCGCGCCTGCAGGTACGTATCGGCCAGCACCGCCGCCCCGGCGTAGGCGAGCTTCGCCCGCGCGCGCTCCCAGCCGAGGCGGAGCTCGGGCTCGTCGGGGTGATGCGCCGCGAAATCGTCGGACACCGCCTGGAACCCGAGGTTGAGGCCCGTGACGACATCCATCACCGCCACCCCGAGCTGCGAGCGGACCACCGCGATCTCGCGCATGCGCTGCAGCAGCGCCTGCGGCTCTCCGTGGGCCAGGTCGAGGGCCACCGCCTCGAACGCGCGGGCCAGCGTGGCCGACAGCTGCGGATCGGTGAGGCCCTCGTAGAACGGCAACTTCGCGGCCCGGATCCTGGCCGCGGACGCTGCCACGTTGTCGTTCAACCGGCCTCGAAACGCGTCCACCAGCCGCTGCATCTCCGGTCAAGATGCATCAACCGTCCACGCAAGTAAACGCGTGGGCCCGGGCCCACGCATCACGCGAGCGCCGACCTCCGCCAGCGCACGCCCCGCACGCGCAGACGCGGCTGTGCGCCCCCGACCGCGTGTCGTCTCCGGCTCCAGGACGCGGCCTCATGACCCTGTCCCAAGGGACATGCACCAGGCGGACGATCGCGTCCACTTGTCCGCGGCGCCCGCCGCGGCCGAGTGCTACCCTCGCGCGCGATGCCTGCACGCGGCCGATCGCAGCGCCTCGCCGCCGACGACCCCGTCACGCCGGTGTTACGCGAAGACCTCGCGCTCGGCCACCGCGCCGCCCGGCCCGGCGAAGGCGACCTTTTCGACAATCGCCTGATCCACGGCGACAACCTCGCCGTCCTGCGCGCGCTCGAGCCCGAGTTCGCCGGCCGGGTGCAGTGCGTGTACATCGACCCGCCCTACAACACCGGCCAGGTGTTCGCGCACTACGACGACGGCGTCGACCACGAGCGCTGGTCGGCGCAGATCCGTCAGCGCCTCGAGGTGCTGCAGCGGCTGCTCGCCGCCTCGGGCACGCTGTTCGTGCACATCGACGACAACGAGCTGGCCTATCTGATCACCGCCGCCGACGAGGTGTTCGGGCGGGCCAACCGGATCGCCGTGATCACCTTCAAGCAGAGCTCCGTCTCGGGGCCCAAGGCCGTCAACGCCGGCTTCGTCAGCACCGCCAGCTTCATCGTCGTCTACGCCCGCCAGCGCAGCGCCTGGCGCCCCGAGCGGGTCCACGCCGCGACCGCGCGCGACGCCCGTTACAGCCGGTGGATCGACAACATCGACGACCCGCCGGAGCGCTGGCGCTTGGTCCCGCTGCGCCAGGCGTTCGCGCGGGCCCGCGGCCTCGCCCCCGGCGGCCTGCGGGGCGGCGCCCACGAGGCCGAGCTCGAGGCGTTCGTGCTCGCATCCCCCCACCGGGTCGTCCGCACCGCCCGCATCGCCGCCCGCGACGTCGGCGAGCCCGCGCGGCAGATCCTGGCCCGCTCGGCCGCCGAGCCCGGCGTGGTCCTGCGCGCCGAGCGACCTGGCCGCGAGGACATGTACTTCCTCGGCGGCGAGCAGCTGATCTTCTATGCGGCCAAGGTCCGCGAGGTCGACGGCCGCCGCGTCACCGCCCAGCCGCTGTCGACGATCTGGGACGACCTCCTGCCCAACAACCTCCACAACGAGGGCGGCGTCGCCTTCTCGCACGGCAAGAAGCCCGAGCTGCTGCTCAAGCGCTGCCTCGACGTCGCCACCGCCCCCGGCGACCTCGTGCTCGACTGCTTCGCCGGCTCCGGCACCACCGCCGCCGTCGCCCACAAGATGCGGCGCCGCTGGCTGGCCGTCGAGCTCGGCCCGCACGCCGAGACCCACTGCCTGCCGCGCCTGCGCGCCGTGGTCGACGGCGAGGACCCGAGCGGCGCGACCGCGGCGACCGGCTGGCGCGGCGGCGGCGGCTTCCGCTTCTTCCGCCTCGAAGACCCGCCCGCGCGCTGACGCGCCCGCCAAGCACACATGCCCGTTCAGACATGCCCTTTCGAGCATGCTCCATCAGGCATGTCCCAAAGCACATGCCCCTTCGAGCATGCCCTCCGGGCCATCCTCTACCTATCCGCTCACACGATCCACATCGCTTCGACGCGCTGGGCGACCGTGCGACGGACCTTGAGGAAGCGGGGGTCGGCGCGGACCGCCGCCAGCGCCGGGCACAGGTCGAGCCACTCGAGGTCGATCAGGCGGGACTCGCAGGCGCGCTCGATCAGCGCCAGGCAGTCGTCCTGGAACCCGCGCAGGCCCATGATCTCGGCGGTCACCTGGCACGTCGAGGTCAGCATGCGCGGGCTCGGACCGTTCTTGATCACGTCCTCGAGACCGACCCACAGCCGCTCGCGGTCGTAGTCGCCGAGCAGCCCGTGGGCCGAGAAGCTGACCGCGTTCTCGCGCTCGCCCTGGGCCATCGACCGCGAGCGCTCGAGGCACGCGCGCACCGTGTCCAGATCGCCGAACCACCCGGCCACGCGCACGCGGGTGATGAGCGCCTGGAACTGGAAGTGCGGCTGGTGCTCGAGCTTGTCGAGGAACTCGTGCAGCGCCCCGAGGTCGCGGCGGAGCGCGTGCACCCGGGCCACGTGGGCGTACGCCTGCAGCAGGCTCGGCTCGAGCGCCGCCGCCAGGCGGGCGCGGGTCACCCCGTCCTCGATGTTGCCCGCCTCGCACTGCAGCTGCGACAGGTACTCGTGGGCGTGGGCGTAGGTCGGCGCCAGATCGAGCGCCCGGACGAACGCCTTGACCGCGTCGCGCCACTCGCCGACCTGCACCTCGTACATCCCGCGGGCGAACTGCGACTCGGCCAGGTCCGGCGCCAGCTCGAGCGTGCGCTCGACCGCCGCGCGCGACAGCGCCGCGAAGTCGCGCGGCGAGCCCACGCGGGTCGCGAAGAACCACGCGCGCGTGCACGCCACCGCGTAGCTGGCGAGCGCCGGGCGGAACATCGGCGCCGCCTGCAGCGCCTCCTCGAGCAGCTCGATCGCCCCGTCGGGCCCGACCACGTGCCCGCCGATGATCTTGCGGCGGGCCCGGCGGTACAGCGCGATCGCCTCGGGCGTGCCGGTGCGGCGGTGCGCGTACGTCGTCAGCTCGACGCGCAGGCCCTCGGCGATCTTCTTGCCGACGATCTCCTGCGCGTCGAGCAAGTCCTCGGCGCGGGCCTCGAACCGCTCGTTGTAGACCTGCAGCCCGGTCTGGACCTCGACCAGCCGGGCCTGCACGCGCAGCAGCGTCGGCGTCACCTGCAGCGTCGCGTCGACCACCATCGCCGCGCCCAGCTCCGTGCCGACCGCCCGCGGGTCGCGAGCGTCGCGGTAGCGGGCCGTCGCCCCGCTGCCGAGCACCCGCATCCCGCCGGTCTGCTGCAGCACGTCGATCGCCGCGTCAGTCAGCGCCTCGCCCAGGTACGCCGTCGCCGGCGGCCCCTGGTAGCGCAACGGCAGCACCGCCACCATCGGCGCCTGCAGCGTCGCGGTCGGCGTCGTCGCCCCGGCCGGGTGACGCGTCGAGGCCAGCGTCGAAAGCGGCCCCGCCCCGCTCGAGATCGTCTCGCCGCTGCCGACCAGCCACCCGCGCAGCCGCTCGGCGATCGCCGCCGCGCTGGCCGGCCGATGACCTGACTCTTGGGACAGGCACTGCCGCACCAGCTCCGCCAGCGCCTCGGGCGCGTCGGGCCGCACGGACAGCAGCTCGAGCGGCCGCTCCGTCAGGCGGGCCAGCGCCGCCGCGAACGCCGTGTCGCCGGCGAACGGCAGCCGCCCCGTCAGCATCTCGAACAGCACCAGCCCGACCGCGTAGAGGTCGGTGCGCGCGTCGACCGGCGCCCCCGCCACCTGCTCCGGCGCCATGTACACCGGCGTCCCGAGCAGCCCCTGCGTGTGCTGGCCGTCGTCGAGCGGCCGCGCGATGCCGAAGTCGGTGAGCACCACCCGGCCCTCGACCTCGAGCAGCACGTTGGCCGGCTTGAGGTCGCGATGGACCACCCCCGCCGCGTGCGCCGCCGTCAGCGCCTCGCACACCGACAGCGCGATGCGGGCCGCGCGGGCCGGCGCCAGCCCGCCGGCCGACGCCGGGTCGTGAAGCAGATCCTGCAGCGTCGAGCCCTCGACGAACTCCATGATCAGGAACGGCACCCCGCGGTGCTCGCCCATGTCGTGCGTGCGGGCCACGTTCGGGTGGCTGATCCGGCGCGCCAGCCGGACCTCGCGGCGGAACCCCTCGAGCTGCTTCGGCGTCACCGAGTTGCCGAGCAGCTTGAGCGCGACCACGTCGCCCACCAGCACATCGACCGCGCGGTACACCGCCCCCATCCCCCCGCGCCCGGCCAGCGCCTCGATCTGGTAGCGATTGGCGTAGAGCTCCCCGCGCGGCGTCTCGTGCGGGACCTCGTCGCCCCGCAGGGTCGCATCGACCTCGTGAAGCGGCCTCGACACGGTCGCCAGCTTAGCAGGTGCCCCCCGGCCCGCGCCCCGCCCCACCCCTCAATCGCGGCCGCAGCGCACCCGGAGCTTCCGCACCTCACCGCGCCCCCACGCGCGCGCCGTCCCCCCTGCGCCCGCGAACCCTCCCCCCGGCGGCGCGGCAGGCTCATGCGGCGCCCGGGATCTACGACCCCTCGACGCAACCCCGGAAGCGAGCGCGCCCGACACGGAGCCGACCGCACGCCGCGCCATGAAAGCAAACCACCGGTCCCGCTCCCCGACCCCACGCCCCGCGTCACGACATGACCCAAGAGACAGACGGTATCTCCTCACCGCGACGCATCGTCCTGCCGCGAACATCCGATCGTCTCTGCGCCGAAGACAATCGTGCCACAGGCAGATCCGTCCGGCCGCGAGTCCGAGCTCGCGGCGCTGTCGTTGCTTTGGCGTCTCCGATGGGACCTCCCGGTCGCGCAATGCTCTGGCCCGCTTCAATCTCTTGCTGCTGCAAGGATCGTTCATCCAAGCATTTCTACCGACCTGCCTGAACGTACATGATGATGTGTTCAGGTCGCAAGGACACCCGATGCTCGGGCGCGTATGGCAACCTGGGCTGCGATGGACAGCTCCCCGACGCCGGCTCCGCGGACCTATCCCGCGTGGCCCATCCATATCGAGGCCGGCTCCGACTACCTCGGCGAGGTGATCGACGGCCGCTACCGGATCCTCGAGCGCCTCGCCGTGGGCGGCATGGCCCACGTGTTCCTCGCCAAGGACTTGACCCGTCGCTGCCACGTGGCGCTCAAGCTCCTGCACCGGACCGGCCCGGAGTCGCGGCGGCGCTTCGAGGACGAGGCCGAGGTCCTCAGCAACATCCGCCACCCGCACATCGTCCGGACGCTCGCGTTCGGCCACACCCTCGACGCCCGGCCGTACATGGCGCTCGAGCACCTCGAGGGCGAATCACTGTCGCAGCGGCTCGCTCGCGGCCCTCTGCCGTGGCGCGAGGTCGCCGAGTTCGGCGCCCAGATCGCCGGAGCCCTGCACGCATTGCACCGCGCGGGCGTGGTGCATCGCGACGTCAAGCCCGACAACATCATGATCGCCCACGACGCCGGTCGGCCCGTCGCCAAGGTCATCGATCTCGGCCTCGCAAGCGTCGGCACTCCGTTCCACGAGGTCCAGGACGCCCGCTTCGCCTCACAGGTGCCCGAGCGCCACAAGACCGAGCTCGGTCGCGCGATCGGTACCCCCGCATACCTCCCACCCGAAGCCGGTCTGCGCCCCGCCGAGCCGCGCCTCGACGTCTACTCGCTCGGCGCCACGCTCTATCTGCTGTGCACGGGGATCTTGCCCGATCCGTCCGACCTCTCGCCGATCGCCGAGGTCTGTCCCGACAGCGACGCCCCTGACGACCTCTCGCGCTTGCTGCTCGCCGCGCTCGATCGCGAAGTCACCGAGCGCCTCCCTTCCGCCGATCACCTGCGGCGCGGGCTCGACGCGATCCTCGCCGCGCACCCCCAGACCTCGCGGCCGCTGTTCGGCGGTTGTTACGATCGCCTCGAGGTCATCGGCATCGGCGCCAGCGCCGTCGTCTACCGCGCCTCCGATCGTGCGCTGTCGCGGGAGGTCGCGCTCAAGGTCCTGCGCGCCGCCAGCCCGAGCGAGGACGATGCGCTCCGCTTTCGCCGCGCCGCCAAGATCCTGTCCGCGCTGCGCCACCCGAACATCCCGCAGATCCACCATTTCGGCGTCCATCCCGGCGATCCCGCCCGGGACGAAGGTCAGCGCTTCGCGGTGATGGAGCTGTGCCCCGGCTCGCCCGCGTCGCAATTCACCCGGCCTGACCGGCACCTGCGACCCGACGAGGTGATCGCGGTGGGCCACCAGCTCGCGAGCGCCCTCGAAACCGTGCACGCGGCCGGCCTCGTCTACCGCGACCTCCACGTCGGCAACGTCCTGATCGCGCGCGGCGATCCGCCGCAAGCCTGGATCTTCGACTTCGATCAGGCGCAGGTGTCGCCCGAGTTCTACGCCCGCGTGACGGAGCGCTGGGCCACGCCCCCCGAAGATCGCATCGAACCAGCCCGCGAAAAGCCCTTGCAGCGCATGGACTACGCGCCGCCCGAGGTGCGCGCCGGGGCAGCCTTCACCACCGCGAGCGACGTGTTCGCGCTGGGCCTCCTGCTCTACCGCCTGCTCACCGGGCTGCGCCCGTTCCCACCCGCAGCCAGCGAGGCGACACCCGCCCGCAAGGTCTGCCGCGGCTGCCCCCCCGGCCTCGAGCATCTTCTGAAAAAGATGCTGCACGCGGACCCACGAGAGCGCCCGACGCTCGCGTGGGTGCAGACCAGCCTCGAGGACGAGCAGGCCGAGCTCGACGCCGAGCGCGAAGCGGAGCGCGAGGAGGCGGCCGCCAGCGCGTCCCCTCCCGCGACCGCGAGCCCGCCCGAGCCCGCAGCGGAGCCCGCTCCCCCGCGCGTCGCCGCGACGAACGCCCTCGGCCCAGCCCCGGCATCCGTCACCGCCCCACCGCGAAGGCTCGCCCGCCTCGCGCTCGTCCTGTTCGCAACGCTCGGCCTCGCCGCCGCCGGGTGGTGGTTCCGACCCGCCTCGCCCGCGCGCGAGCAGGTCCCCGCGACGCCAGTCACTCCCCCCGCCGTTCACGCCCATGACAATGTCCCCACGGACATGTCTCATAGAACACATGATTCCGCGCTCGACCCCCTACCCGTTCCACCGCCCATGCTCGCCCCGACCGCCGCGCCTATTGTCGAGACCCCGCACGAAACCGCCGCCACGACGCGCCCCACGCGTCCGCGCAAGCAGGACCCCGTGGCCGCCTGGGAGGCCCGCATGCGTAAAGTGGAGGCCCGCGCGCGCCGCTGCCTCGCCGCAGCCCGCACCGAGCCTCGCCGCGTCGTCGTGACCTGGACGCCCGGCGCGCCCGCCGAGTTCGGCGGCGTCTCGTCCGGCTCGGTCCACGCGCAATGTCTCCGCGACGCGCTCGCCGGCCTCGACCTCCACGACCTCCGCCGCCGCCACACCTTCTTCGAAGAGAAGCAGCCTTGACCGAGAGACCGCCATGCTGATGCGCATCACCCTCGCCCTCACGATGCTCGCACCTCCCGCGCAGAAGGACGCCGACGCGGCCTACAACGCGGGTGATTATTCGCGGGCGCTCGAGCTGTACCTCGAGCGCGCCGAAGCTCCCGACGTGCACCGCCCCGAAGCCCTCCACGGCGCGCACGACAGCCTGCTCGCCCTGCACGACGACACCACCGACGCCGCCTATCTCTGCCGCGCGCTCGCGCTGGCCCGCGAGCTGCTCCTCAGCGGTCCCTTCACCGACGCAGACGAGCGCGCGGCATGGCTCGAGATCGAAGCCCGGGACATCGCAAAGGGCGAGCGCGCTGGCATCACCTGCGCGGCCGCCCCCCCGAAGGACCCACTCGCATCGCCACCCGCAAAGGTCGATGCGCCCGCGGAGCCCGCCGAGAACACTCCACGCGCCGAAGGACCCGAGCCGCTGCCCGAAGGCGGCAAGGCGCCAGTTCGCCCGCGAGGCCGCGTCATCGCCGGTGCGAGCATCCTCGCGGCCGCGGCCGGACTGGCCGGAGGGATGGCCGCCAGCCTCGTCGGGCGACGACAGGCCAATGCGACGATCCTCGCCATCGACGCCCAGGCCACCGCGGAGCAGCGCGACCTCTCCGCTCCCGAGTTCGCGGAGGCGAACGCCGCCGATCGCAAATATCAGGGCCTCACGATCACCGCCGGGCTCCTCGGAGCTGCCATGGTTGTAAGCGTCGTTACAGGTTTGGCACTGCTCATCGCGCCGCCGTCCCGTCGCCCTCACGCACGGCTGCGCGTGCAGCCAGGTACACTCCTCCTCTCGTTCTAGGCCCTTGCGAAGATTCGTCATGCTGAATCGCCACGCCCTCGAGATCTCGAGCGCCTTGCTGGTGCTCGCCGCGTGCTCCCTCCACGCCCCGGCCTGGTACGGCCTCACCGACGAAGCCCCGCTCGGCCCGGACCCCACGAGCAGCTCGACGAGCGCCACTACCACTGACGCGCCACCCGACCCCGACCTCGGCGAGACCGCCTTAGGCAGCACCACCGAGGACGGGAGCGCGAGCGATGGCTCGAGCTCAGGAGAAGCCGGCGACGACGACGACGGCAAGGCGATCCCCATCGAGGTCAAGCTCTCCCTGTCTCCGTCACCGATGGTCGACGTCGGCGAGGTGCAGGTGACGGTCTGGACATCACGGCCGGTCGCGTCGATCGACATCTTCGACGGCGACGTGCCGCTGGTGCTCGGCGCTGCGCCGGTGAACCCCGTCCACGTGTTCGAGGTGACCTCGGACGATGTCCCCGGCGACGGCTCGCACACGCTCCGCGCCGTCGCCCACGCAGCCGACGGTGTCCGCGGCCAGGGCCAGGCGGAGCTGACGATCGACGTCCAGCCCGGCGGCACCGACGTCTGGCCGCCCTACGTCAAGGCCGGACCGGTCAACGGCTTCACCAGCGCGGCGATGCTCGGCAACGGGATCGCCACCGCGGGCTTCTTCGAGACGAACAAGGGCCTCGAGGCGGTCGCGGTGCGCATCGACGGCACGAAGGGCCAGCCCGAAGGCGATCCCGTATTGCTCGGCGCGGTCGCCGTGACGGGCGGCGGCCGCGGACCGGCGATCGCAGTCGGCGAGGACGACACCGCGTTCGTGGCCTGGACCATGCCGGAGAACGGTTCGACGCGGTGGGCCATGTCCCGCGTGAAGTTCGGCGAGCCGAAAGAACCGACGACGATCGGGCCGCTCGGGACGAAGGTCCACGCGATCGCCGTCGCCGACGACGAGACGCTGATCCTCGTCGGCGCCGACGAGGTCCATCCCGGCACGCACGACCTCAAAATCTGGTGGGTCTCTTCGACGGGCGGCGGCCAGGTCCTGGATGAGCAAACATTCGCGGCGCCAAAGGAAGACGACTTCGCAAACGCGTGGGACGAGGTCGGCCGCGGCGTGGCGATCGTCGACAACGAGGTGATCGTGGTCGGTGAACGCCAGCTCATGGACCAGAACAATTTCCTCGCCCGGCGGACCGTCGTACTGCACTACGCCCTGGATGCTGAAGCTCTCACTGAATGGACCTCACCGGGCGAACTCCTGGATGAAGACGCAGGAATGGCGATCTCGCCTCTGCGTGCGGGCGGGTTCGTCGTGACTGGATGGGGCCGCGAAAAAGGATCGGTCCGTCAGGTGCTGACGCGCTGGTTCTCGGCTGACGGCGAACCGAGTGCCCTGAGGATCGAGCCCACTCCTTCGAGCGATGCGCTTGGGTTCGCGGTGGGTGAAGACCGCGAAGGCAAAATCATCATCGCCGGAGCGCGCGAACAATCGCAGACCGATGCGAACGCCTGGATCTTCGCCGTCTCCGGATCGATCGGCCCGCATGCCTGGGGGGTGCTCCGCAACGGACCCGGCCAGGGTCCAGACGAGGCTGCAGGGTTGGCTATCGATGCGTGGGGCTACAGCTACATCGTCGGCAGCGAGTTCGACGGCTTGCAGCCACGAGCGTTCGCGCTGCGCCTCTACCCGTAGCGATCACTGCGGAACGAACACCTCGCACTGCGACTTGATCATCTTGGCGACCGCCTCGAAGTAGTCCGTGTAAGATCCCGCGCAGATCGAGCCGAACCGGGCGTTCGGCTGCATGAGCTCTGTCCAGGTGCGGAGCTTGTGTTCGACGCCGGGGGGATCGTAGCCGCAGAGGCCCGCAGGATCATCGACGTCGGTCGAGATCACCAGCAACACCACCGCATCCGCCTCGCCGCCCTTCGCGTCGATCAGCGCGTCCCTCCAGTCCTTTGCCGTACCATCGCTGAATTGATCCCCGGTATCCTGGATGGCGACGACGACGAGGAGCGCGTCCGGTCGCAGAAACCCCTCGTTGCAGCCGCCCGGCGCGTTGATGGCGTCGGCGACCGCCTTCACGGTCGCCTCCGCGACCTGGTCCGCACCATTCGTCCCGAGCGACGCGACGCAAGTGAACGCATGCTCGAGATCCGATGACTGACCGGTGTCGATGTAGCGACGGCCGCTGGTGAGGTCGCAGCGCTGGTTCGTCGCGTTGTCGCCGCGTGGGAACGTGACGCCAGCGCCCTGGACGGAGTCGCATGGCTCCAGCGTCGCGGTACATGGATACTCGGGCGTCTGGGCGCAGACATCCCCGCAGCCCTCGCACCACGGCAAAACCCACGAGCCGAAGGTGTTGGTAGACAGGATGTGATAGTCGAAGTCCGCGAACTCGTTCTCGAGCGTGGCGACGAACCCTGGAAAGCTCGCCTTCAGCTTGGCTTGCTGGCCCTCCATGGTCTTCGCCGAGCTGATCGTGAACAGGAGATCGACCTTGCCCTTGCACCCCGGCGGCGGACCATCCCCACCGTCCGGGACCATGCCGACATCGCGGATCCCGCCCGAAGAGGTGGAGCTGGAGGACGTGCTCGAAGCCGTCGAAACGCCTGCGGTCGAGTCTTCGCCCGAAGCGCTGGAGGTCGTCGTCGAACCCGCAGTCTCGCCGCTGGTGCTCGCAGTGCTCTCCGGAGGCGCAGTGGTGATGCTCGTACTGAACACTGTCATGCCACTGCCGCCCCCGTTACAGGCGGCGAACATGAACGAAGCGAGCGCGAGACGACGCACACCCGAAGCGTAGCGCTGGCCGCCAAAAACTTCACGCTGGCAACGCCGCTCCGGCTGGAGTTCGCGCCAACTTGGTCGGAGTTCGCGCCAACCACACGGGAAGGCAAGAAAAAAGAATCTATGCCGCGTCAGCGGCGACACGGAGATTATCATCGCGGGCAAGTCCTCAAGAACTCTACGCAACCCATCGCGCTAGGTTAGCCTGACAGCGCCTTCGGACTGCATGAGCGCTGAGCTGACATACATGGCCAGCGGCGCTCATCGAGTACCTGAATTTTTGATGAGCGATACCGTCCCCGGCTGGCATTTAGCTATCGCTCAGGCAGGTGCGACGGGTACCTCATGCTGGATGTCGCGGCTTCAGCGAGCCATTTCTTCCAACGACCGATGAACCACTCCTCACCTTCACCATCGATGGGCCGCGGCGGGCGTGGCGTTACATCCATTGAATGCATCGATTTTGACAGCGCCAGGTCTGCATCACGCAACTGGCTGTTATGGACAAGCGCAAAGGGCTGACTATGAACAGGCCCGTGGCCAAGCCTCCAATGCCCCGCCTCGAACCATCGATAAGAGCCGGATCTACTCGGATCTGCGTACCATAGATTCGCCGAACGCTCGCGATAACTTTTATTGCTCGATTGAGTCACCTTTACGACCCACCCTGCAACCACATCCCAGGCTGAACTCTCGAACTTCCCAGCAGGGATGAGTTGGAACCGACTTTCGATCGACAACACCCCTTCCCCCAGCGCGATACTTGCGTCATCCTCACGATGAGCCATTGGGCTCGCACCGATGATTTCGCTAAAGATGCGCTCCCGGAGTTCCTCGAGGATAGAGTCGCCGGCATGAGCCAATTCTACTCGTGCTTCTTCTGCAGCACGTTGGCGAGCGGCGTGCGCGTCGCTTGCTAAGGCTCGTTCCGCCACGATCGCCCCCGCAGCAATGATGGGGTCGTGCAGAAGGACCTTCGCTTGAGCACGCTCCAACTGCTCGATCAAGCTGGACAAGGATGGCCTCGCACCGGTCGGCTTCCGAAGACATGCGGCGAGCATCTGACGGAGCGCAGGGCTAGCAGACACGCTCGGGGGCGTTTGCTGGAGATGGCAGCGCTGAAGATCATCTTGCCCCGCGAATGGAGGCAGACCCGTCAACAACGCAATCCCGATGCATCCCAACGCATATATATCGGTTGCCTTGGTGGGAGCTTCGAGGCGCCATTGCTCCGGTGCTGCGTAATGCCCAGATAAAAAATCCCGAAGGGTTCGGAGCGACGTGCTGTCTTCAACGAATTTTGCAATACCGAAATCTGCAACCACCCATTTGCCTTCATATCGAAGGACGTTATCGGGCTTCAAGTCTCGGTGTACGATGTCGTGGACCTCGCTCAATCCACGCGCGATATCCATGAGCACCGCAACTGCCTCGCTCTCTGGCAAAGCTCCCCCATTAAGGCGGCCTTGCAATGAGCCCTCCGCACGAGGCATCACGAGGAAATATCCGCCGCCGTCAGCGTCGGATCCCCAATCCAGTATCGGCATGACGTTTCGAAGGGTACGCGTCGCCAGAACGGCGGCCATCTCCATCTCCCGATGCCCAGCGGCCTCGTTGTTGATATGGAGTTTCTTCACCGCCACCGCACCACCAGCGGCATCATGTCCTGCATAGACTGCCCCGAAGCCCCCCCGCCTCCCCAGCGGTGCGTTCGGATCAAACCGCCACTCCGACCGCTGTAACCGAATGACTTGCTCTTCCACAGTGACCTCGCCTTGCCGTAACGCCGTTCAACTCTGCAGTTCCCACGAGGGGAGCCAGAGGCTGCCGTTGATCATGCCCAATCCGGGTTTGAAAAGCAATACCGCCAGCAGCATGTTTACCCACCTCTCACCGCACGAAGATCTGCCCTGGCTTCCCGTTGAGGTCGCCGCCCACGCACGAATCGTAGCACGTGCGCCACCCGCTCGCCGTCAGCCCGAACCCGTTACCGTCGACATCGCGCATGTGGAACGAATCCACGTTGCTCGTGTAACCCAGCCACGCCAGCATCGACGCGCCGTTCGGGCACGCCCCCTGGATCGCCGTCGGCTCGCCGACATAGTAGTGCGTGTTTTGATGCAGCTCGACGAAGTTCGCCACCACCGTATGGCGATAGATCGTGCCTGCGAACGCCTTGCTGCCGGCGTGGTCGCCGAGCAGCACCTGCGTGAACTGGACCGCCTTGCCTGCCACGTCGAGCGCGTACGCGTTGCCGTCGTCGGCCAGCGAGCCCTGGGCGGCGCGCCAGCCGAAGCTGCCGCCGTTGTCGGTGTCGGCGCAGCCGGGGGCTGACGGCGTGTTGCGGGAGCGGCCGACCAGCGTCCAGCCGCCGCCGTCGATCGTCATCTCGCAGTACACGTCGAACGGCGCGCGCGGCCCGTCGCCGTCGACATCGATCTGGTACACCCCGTTCGGCGTGCTCGGCAGCCCGCTCTTCAGCTGCTTGCAATTCGTCGGCAGGTTGCACGAGCCGTTGACGCACGCTCCGGTCACGCAGTCCGTGTCGGCCGCGCAGTTCTTGCCCTTGTTGCAGGCCTTGCAGCTGCCGCCGCAGTCGATGTCGGTCTCCGGGCCGCTCTGGATCGCGTCGCTGCAGCTCGACACCTTGCATTCGATCGTGCACGCGTCGAGGTTGCTGAGGTTGGCGTCGTCGCACTCCTCGACGCCCGCCTGCACCTTCCCGTCGCCGCACTCCGCGTTCAAGCACGTGCTGAGGCACGCGTCGGTGTCGTCCTGATTGCCGTCGTCGCACTCCTCGTTCGGCTGCAGCGCCCCGTCGCCGCACGTGGCGCTCTTGCACGTCGCCGTGCACGCGTCGGCGTCGTCGTCGTTGCCGTCGTCGCACGCCTCGCCCGGCCCCACGATCCCGTCGCCGCACACCGCCAGCGCGCACGCGTTGGTGCAGTCGTCGGTGTCCGTCTCGTTGCCGTCGTCGCACGCCTCGCCCGGCCCCACGATCCCGTCGCCGCAGCCGGCCGCCTCGCACGTGCTCGTGCAGTCGTCGCCGTCGTCGGGGTTGCCGTCGTCGCACGCCTCGACCCCGTCCAGCACCAGCCCGTCGCCGCACACCGCCAGCTTGCAGCCGGCCGTGCATTCGCCGGTGTCGTCGTTGTCGCCGCCGAGGTCGCACTCCTCCTCGCCCTCGATCTTGCCGTCCCCGCACACCGGCACCGGCGGCTCCATCCCGCCGCTGCCCATGTCGTCGCCCGGACCGCCGCTGGTCGGTGCGCTCGTCGACACGTCGGTCGCCGAGCCCATCGTCGACGGCGCCGTCATCGTCGCCGGCATGGTGGCAAATCCCGTCGATGGATCCTCGCCGGTGGCGCAGGCGACGAGGAAGGACGCGGCGACGACGAGGCACGGGGCGGCGATTCGGCTCACGGCGAGCCACGCTAGCAGACGCGGTCGCACCTCCTCAAGCCGCGCGAATTCGCCGCTGCGCACCCGACGATACGCCTGCAAGCGCCGGAGGCCCGGGCACGCCCCCGCAGTCCCGCGGCGTCGCCGACGCCACCCGCATCACCGCCGCGCCACGCACCGGCAGCGCCAGCAAAATCACATGTCCGAAGAGACATCCGCTCGACATCGCCGCCGGCACCGGGCCGTGACATCGAAGTCGTGGAGACACGCACTGGCAGCGCCCGCGGCTGTCGTGCATCCTGCGAGCATGGCCTCGATGACGCCGCGTCACGTATCGATCTGGGGCGCATTGACGTGCTTGCTGGCAGCATGCGGGCCCGGGGCGCCCGGTCATACCGCCTCCGCATCGAGCTCGGGGTCCGGCTCCGCCGCGAGCTCCGACGCCACCGCCCCGCCGAGCACCGGCGGCCCCGGCCCCACCGCCGCCAGCGCGAGCGAACCCGCCGTCACCGACACCGACCCCGGCCCCGACACGGCGCCCACCACCACGGCGACCTCGAGCGCCGACACCGGGCCCTCGCACGACGATACCTCCGACACCGACATCCCCCCGCAGCCGGGCGTGCCGCTGGACCAGTTCACCTGCGCCGACGCCCGCTGGCGCTTCGTCGAGCCGACGCTGAGCTCACCGGCCAACGCCCGCGTCGATTCGCGCGGCCACCTGCGGCTCACGAGCCATTGGGCGCTGCTGGAATTCGACGAGACCGGCGCGCTCGTGGGCCAGATCGAAGTCCCGCCGCCGTGGGGCTGGGGCGGTATCGACGCGGCCGACAATTTCTACGTGTCGTTCCTCGACGAGGGGGCCGCGCGCAAGGGCCTGCGCAAGCTCGCGGTCACCGGCGAGTCATTGTGGCAGACCGATCGCGGCCCCGCACAGGCCAACGATTTCTCCGGCCGCGTGACGGTCGCGCCCGACGGCACGACGCTCATCGCCGGCCGCAACGATACGCGCGCCGAGCGTTACGACCCCGCCGGCGCGCTCGTGTGGGACAAGACGCTGGCCGACAAGCGCTTCGACGATCCATTCGCCATGAACACCGCCGGGGTCGCCGCGGCGATCCGCTACGGCGTCGACGGAGCCGTCCTCGCCCTCGCGCCCGACGCCTCCGTGCTGTGGGAGCGGCCCTTCGGATCGCGGGGTCGAGCGTTCGCCGACATCGACGAGGGCGGCGTGGTGGTCGCGGCGTCGCTGAGCTGGCCGCCCCACGTGATCCGCCTGGCGAGCGACGGCGCGGTGCTGTGGGACAAGACGATCGAGCTGCCGATGCTCGCCGACGGCCACGTCTCCGCGGTCGCCACCAACGAGGTCGGCGCGATCGCCCTGGCGATCGGCGCGACCCTCCACGACACGCAGGTGGCCCTGGCGCTGCGGCTCGGCCCCGACGGCGAGGTGACCGCGCTGCACGCCTGCGATCCCACCAGCGATGGCCAGGGCATCGCGCTCGACGAGGCCGGCACGATCTACCTGGCCGGCGTCGTCTGGGCCGAGGACGGCGAGCACCTGTTCGCGGTCGCGCTCGAATGATCGCAGCGCCGACGTGCGCCTCGCTCCCCGAAAGCGATGCCATCACCCGGCCCTGGAGCATAATCGGCGATCTCCCGCGGAAGCGATCTGCGATCGCATCGGCCGCGCGGCGGACTTCGACGCGATGACAGCGGCTCGCCGCATACGACGCTGAAGTGGCGACTCTCGCGGCATCGATCGCACTCGGCCATTAAGTAGTTTGCGACGACGTCATTGGCCTCGCCGCGCCGCCCTGACGCGACGATCGGTCCGCCGAAATTTCGCGCCCGGCAGCGCCGGGCCGCGCGACTCCGACCGCTCATTGGCGCGGCGCTGCGGTCTGAACTCACATGGCTCGAAGTTCAGGTCGCCGATCCCAAAGGCCCGAGCCTCGGCGAATATGCGCCGGCGAAAAATCGTGGACGACCGGGGCTCACCGCCCCGGCCGATACGATCTCGTCGCCCCACGCTCGCGTCGCCCCTGGCGATCGCGGCTTTGGGTCGTCTTTGTCCAATCGATCGCTCGGAGGCGCGCATCGAGGAACGTGGCCAGGGTGCCCACCCCGCCCTCGCGCTGTTTCAGACCCTGCGACAGGGCCGCATTCCTGAGGCTGCTCAAGCATTCAGTATGCTCCGGGCGTGGTGTCTCCCGCACTAAAACCGCACGAGGTCGCCAGCGCGGAGCAACTCGGCCGGTTGGTGTCGCCGGGCAGGGTTGCCGAAATCTCCAGAGGCGGGCGCAGCTCGGCTCGCCGCCGCGGTCGCCCTCGTGCGACAGGCCCAAGTCGAAGGCGAGACGGTGGCGTGGATCCAGCCCGAAGGGGGCGGCCTCCTTCCGAGCGACCTCGCGGACAACGGTGTCGACACCGACGCCCTGGAGCGCGGCCACGCCGGCCTCGCGCGCGCGGCCGAAATGTCGCTGCATGTTGCTCAATGCAGCGCGCTGCATCCACGGGTTTTCGTGTCGAAGTTGGCGCGAATGCGGCGTGGGGTCCAAAGACCATCGGGGCGCAAACGAACGTTACAGCGTGCTCTCCCTAAACCAAAATGGGCGCTTTGTGGACGTCGCATTTCGCTTGCGTACCGTCTGTCGCAAGGGTAGAGGAGCCATGGTCGGTGCTCTCCATTCCGGAGAACGCCGCCGTCTGCAGCGAGACGATACGAGGAGCGCATTTCCATGGCCATCGCGAGCAACACCGTTGTCCTCTACAAAGACGCCAACTTCAGCGGTACGCAATACGTCATCGACGTCTATCGATACACCCCGAAGATGGTTCAATCTATCTCCGGAACGAGCATGCAGGACCAGGCCACGAGCCTGCGCTACAACCTCCAGCGGGGGTGTGTTGTCACGTTGTTCCAGAACAACGTGGCCTCGCTGAACTTCCCGAGCCTCAAGGGGGCGGGCAAGGTCCTCGACCTCATAGGGGACGGTGCGGAGCACGAGGTCAGGCTGTCGGATTACGGCATGAACGACTGCGTGTCCGCGTTCTGGTGGCGGCAGGTTGACCTGTCTCAAGGGTACATGGAATTGTACGACGATGCCGATTGCCGCGGGCAACACACTACGATCTTCATCGCGGAGTTTCCCGTCAACAGCGAGCCCTACAACGTGGACGGCTGGCAGGTCGACGATAAACTCAGCTCCGTCCGATGGATGGGCATGGCCGATACCATCGTCGTCATACTCTACGACCACGCCGACGGAACCGGGTCGTCCTTCTCGAACATCAACAACGGGGACGGGGAGTGCCTCAAGCTGAGCGCCTACAGCTTCAACGACAAGACCTCCTCGTTCAAGGTCACCCGCCTCAAAGCGGTCAAGGAGGAGATCAAGCAGGTCGTCATCCACAACGTCGAGCCATATAACACTTCACAGACGCAGTTAAAATCGGACGGCAAGGTGAACGGGGAGAATACCACCGCGAAGGTCGATTGCACCTACACCGCGACCGTCACGGAGACGACCTCGGTCACGGTGACCGAGTCGCACACCATTGGCGCCGCCCTCCAGTACACCTACCAGTGGCGGAGGACGCCGGGGTCGGACCAGGGATGGGATCTGACGCTTGGCATGACGTACGATTACACGAAAGAGCAGAGCAACACGAACTCCACCAGCAAGACCATCGGGCTGTCCTTCAGCCAGGAGTACGAGGTCCCGCCGAAATCCACGTGGCACTTCTTGTGGATCGCCAGCATCGGTAGCGTCGACGAGAAGTTCACCGCGACCGCGATCCGCTGGTACGACATGCCGCTCAAGGGCACGGTCCTCGACGGCGGATTATTCATGCGGGAGGAGACGCTGACCGGCATGTTCACCGGCGTGATGTACCTCGACAATTACAGCGATTTCTCTACGAAGCCCATCGAGAGCGCCGAGTGACGCCGAGTAGTAAACTCGGCCCGTCGCAAGCGTCGACCCGCTCGACGCCCCGAAGCGGGCCGTCGCATCGTCAGTTCAGATGCCGGCGGCCGTGCCGCCGACGCATCGCTGCGAGCGCGTCTCCCCGGCGCGGCGGCGACGGGAGCGCGGATCTGTCCGAATGGACATATCCGAGCGCAGAGGGAGTGAACTCGCCGGTGAAGTCGAGGGAGCCCTCGTCGTAGCCGCTGAATCGCAGGTCGACGACAAAGACCGCGCGCGAACGATTGATGCATGTCCATCAAGTCATCCACGCATTCGCATCACCCCAGCGCCCCGCGCAGGTGCTCGACGAACGCTCGCACCCGCGGCGTCCCGCGCAGCTCCACCCGGTACAGCGCCGCCACCGAAGCCCCTGCCGTCGTCCACTGCGGCAGGATCGCCCGCAGCTGCCCCGCCGCCAGCTCTTGCGCTACCAGCCAGTCGGGCAGCAGCGCCACCCCCAGGCCCGCCACCGCCGCGTCGCGCAGCACCGCCAGCACGTTGCAGGCCAGCACCTCGCGCACTGGAACCACCTCCTCGCGCGGCCCCTTCGTGAAGCGCCAGCGGATCGCCGGCGCCCCCGAGCCGAACACCTGGACCAGCGCGTCGTGGCGGGCCAGCGCCGCCGGCTCTTTCGGCTCGCCGCGACGGCGCAGGTAGCTCGGCGCTGCCACGGCCACGCGCGGCACCGTCGCCAGCGGCACGCCGATCAGCCCGTCCGCGGCTGACGGCACCAGCGTCGTCGCCCGGATCGCCACATCGACGCCGTCGCCGACCAGGTCGGTGATGCGGTCCTCGAGGCGCAGATCGATGCGCAGGCGCGGGTGCTTGGCGAACAGCGCTGGCAGCGTCGGCGCCACCCGCAGCCCGCCGAACGTCACCGACGCCGCCACCACCAGGCGGCCCTCGACCGCATCGCTTCGGCGCGCCCCCGCTTGCGCCTCCTCCACCTCGCGCAAGATCTGGACGCAGCGCTCGTAGTACGTCCGACCCACCTCCGTCACCGTCAGTCGCCGCGTCGTGCGCAGCACCAGCGTCGCCCCCAGCTCCTCCTCGAGCGCGCGCAGCTGTCGGCTGATCGCCGGCGTCGACAGTCGGAGCCGGCGCGCCGCCGCCGACAGGCTCCCGCCCTCCACGATCCGCACGAACGTCGCCATCTGGGCCAGCAGGTCCATCCTTCGAGGATTTCCGATTGTTGCGCCGCACGCAAGGGTGACTTGCGGCCGGCGGGTCTACTGCGCGCCGCCGCCTGCCCTCATCTTCGGCCGCACCCACCATGACAACTTTCACCGACAAGATCGTGCTCGTCACCGGCATCTCTTCTGGCATCGGCCTCGCCACTGCGCGGGCCTTCGCGGCCGCCGGGGCCCGGCTCGTGCTCGGCAGCCGCGACGTCGCCGCCGGCGAGGCCCTGGTCGAAGAGCTGCGCGGGCGCGGCGGCGAGGCCCTGTTCGTCGCCACCGACGTCACCGCGCCGACCGGCCTCGAGGCGCTGGTGGCCGCTGGTCTGCGCCGCTTCGACCGCCTCGACGTCGCCGTCAACAACGCCGGTATCGAGGTCACCGGCACCCTCGAGGGCGGCGACGAGGACGCCTTCGACCGCGCCTTCGCCACCAACGTGAAGGGCCTGTGGCGGGCGCTGCGGGCCCAGATCCCGGCGCTCCGGCGCGGCACCGGCGGCGCCATCGTCAACCTCGGCTCGGTCGCCGGCATGCGCGGCATGCCGGGCGCCAGCGTCTACGCCACCAGCAAGCTCGCCGTCGAAGGCTTCACCCGCTCCGCCGCGCTCGAGCTCGCCCCGCACGGCATTCGCGTCAACGCCGTCGCCCCTGGCCCCGTCGCCACGCCGATGCTCGATCGCTTCACCGGCGGCCACCCCGAGATGATGGCCGCGCACGTCCCTCTCGGCCGCCTGGCCCGGCCCGAGGAGATCGCCCGCGCCGTGCTGTGGCTGGCCTCCGACGACGCCTCCTACGTCACCGGCACGACCCTCGCCGTCGACGGCGGCTTCCTGGCCCGCTGACCGGCGACCCATCGCCGGCGCGACGCGTAGCGCGGCTGCTTGCGGCGGCCGCCACCGACGCGGTACTCCTGCGCCATGCGCGTGTTTCGCTCGTTCGGTCCGCTCGTGTGGACTGTCGTGTCGGTGGTCGCTTGCGGGTCCGATTCGAACGCGACGGACACCGCGACCGGCGTCGAAGCCGAAAATCCGCGCGAGGTCTGCGACCGTTACCTCGTATGCATCGCAGCGGTCGCGCCCGCGGGGCTGCCGGCCGCGCAGATGGGCTTCGGCGACGACGGCTCGTGCTGGAAGGGCAGCGACAAGGACGCCCGGCTGTGCATCGACGCCTGCGGCGCCGGCCTGAAGCAGTACCACGAGCTGTTCCCCGGCAGAGGCGAATGCGACCTGTGCCAGGACCATGACGATTGCGATCGAGCCGCCGGCGAATTGTGTTACCAGGGCGAATGCACCGTGACGACCTGCGGCAACGGCGTGGTCGAGGACGATGAGATCTGCGATTCAGCACAGTCTGCCTGCGACGCCGACTGTCAGGGGCCCTCGGCGTGCAACCCGCTCTCGGGGTACGGCTGCGAGTCCGACGCCTGCGCCCTCTATGCCGTCGGCGGCAGCGACCCCGGCATCATCGCCCAGTGCGCCCAGTTCACGGTGATCCCCGCGGGCGAGGCCTGCCAGATGACGAGCCTCGGGCTGTGCGAGCCCGGGTTCGCCTGCACCTCCCCGTCCCAGCTCCCGACCTGCGACCCCGGCGGTCAGGACGGCTGCTGCGCGCGGCTGTGCATGGTGAACGCGGCGACCGAATGCGCCGAGGGTGAGGACTGCGTCGCGTATGCGCCGCCCCTCCATACATTGCCCGCCGACCTCGATTACGTCGGCGTGTGCGTCCCTGGGTGAAGGCGCTCGGCGATCGCGCCATTCGCTCGGACCGCCGAGAATCGCGGGATCGTTCGCGCGGCGACATGTCCTCTCGAACATGTCCTTTAAACCGGCATCGACGACGCGCTCGCGCCTGTTCCCAGCAGGCCGCCTCGCGTTGTAGACTGCGGCCGTGCGCCTCGCTCTCCCGCTGCTCCTGCTGTGCGCCTGCGCCGCTCCTGTCGCCCGTGGCGGCGCCTCGGCGCCCACCCAGGCGCCGGAGCCCGTCGCCGCGGCGCCCACCGATCTCGCCGTCCCGGCCGCGTCACCGCCTCCGCCCGAGGTCAACGTCAACCCGGGCATCAACGACTCCTGGCGCGGCAGCGACACCCGGCGGTTGACCCGGCGGCTCGAGTCCGAGTCGCGGGAGATCTGGGTCCAGCGCCAGCGCCTCGTCGACGCCGTCGCCGCCCGGCCCGGCGCCGTGATCGCCGACGTCGGCGCTGGCTCGGGGTTCCTCACCTTGCTGCTCGCGCGCGCCGTCGGCCCCGGCGGCAAGGTCTACGCCCTCGACATCAACCACGGCCTGCTCGCCAGCATCGCCGCCGACGCGCGCGCGGCCGGGCTGCACAATGTCGAGACCCTCGTGACGCCCGAGGATCGCACCCCGCTCGCCCCCGACTCCGTCGACCTCGTGTTCATGTGCGACGCCTATCATCACTTCGAGTATCCGCGCAGCATGATGCGATCGCTGCGCGCCGCCCTGCGGCCTGGCGGCGAGCTCGTGCTCGTCGAGCTCGAGCGGATCCCCGGCAAGACCAGCCAGGCGATGCTCGATCACGTGCGCGCCGGCAAGGATGTCTTCCTCGCCGAGCTGCTGGCTGACGGCTTCGAACTCGTGCGCGAGGAGCCCGTCCCCGAGCTCGTCGAGAATTACGTCCTGCGCCTGCGCCGCTCCGCGGACCCGGCTGCGCCCTGAGCCTGCGCTCGCGGTCGCATCGCGCGTCGAGCGAGCGCGAGGTCCACGTCCGGCGGACGGCGCCGCTGCCGCGCGAATCTGCCCCGCGGCCTCGTGTTACAAGCGAGCAAGCAAGCATGAGCGCCGCGCCGAACGACGACCCGGGGGCCCTGCGCGCGAGCGATCGCCGGCGGTCGCCCGCGGTCGGTCAATCGTTGCAGGAGTACGGGCGCGGCATCGCCGGCGGCCTGCTCTTCAGCCTGCCGCTGCTCTACACCGGCGAGATCTGGCGGGCGGGCGAGCTGCTCTCGCCGGAGCGGCTGCTGCTCGGCCTCGGCGGCGTGTTCGTCCTGCTGCTCGGCTACAACCGCTACGCCGGCCTGCGGCAGGACGCCGGTCGGCTCGAGGTCGTGCTCGACTCGGTCGAGGAGCTCGGCCTCGGCCTGTTGCTCTCGGCCGCGCTGCTCGCCTTGCTCGGGCGCATCGACCTCGCCATGGCCGGGCCGGAGCTGCTCGGCAAGGTGCTCGTGGGCGGGCTCGCGGTGGCGATCGGCGTCTCGGTCGGCACCGCCCAGCTCGGCGGCGGCGACGACGACGACTGCGGCATGACCGGCGAACGCGACGACCTGAGCTTCTTCGGTCAGATGGCGCTGTCGCTGTGCGGCGCCGTGCTGGTGGCCGCCAACATCGCCCCGACCGAGGAGATCCCCGAGATCGCGGGCACCCTGCACGAATGGGCCCTGCTCGGCCTCACCGTCGTCACTCTGGCCGTCGGCGCGCTCGTCCTCCACTTCAGCGATTTCCTCAACACCCGCCCCGCCGATCGCGCCCACGCCGTGCTGATCGGCTCGCTCGCCAGCTACGTCGCCGCCATCGTCGCCTCGGTCGCGCTGCTGTGGTTCTTCGGCCGCTTCGATCGCTGCGACCTGCCCGCCTGCCTCGCGCAGACCCTCGTCCTCGGCCTCCCCACCGCCATCGGCGCGTCCGCCGGGCGCCTGCTCCTGCAAGCACGATGACCATCCGCAAAAATTGGCTCGAATGGAGCGTGTTCGGCGTCGGCCTCGCGCTGGTGCTCGGGATCGTCGGCTACCTGATCTTCCACGCCGTGTATCACGAGGACCTGCCGCCGCGGCTCGGGCTCACGCTCGGTCAGAGCTGGCGCTCCGACGACGTCGAGCCGCCGCACTTCGTGGTCCCGGTGACGATCACCAACCACGGCGACCGCACCGTCGCCGACGTGCTGATCGAGGTCACGCTGGTCCAGGGCGACACCGTGCTCGAGCGCAACGAGCTGCGCCTGCCCGAGGTCCCGCGCCGCGGGAGCCGCGAAGGCGCCGCGACGCTGCTGCACGAGCCGGCGCCGAACCAGCTGCGCGCCCGCGTCCTCGGCTACGGCGAGCCGTGACAGCGCGCGAACGAACGAGCGCGTAGCGGCGTGACATCGAACGGATGACCGAGCGCGTCCCGGCTCGTCGGCGTCCGCGAGCTCGGTTCCCGCTCCGACCTCGAATGATTGTCGCATCGACGCGGCAGCGCGCTCGAAATTCCGCCCATAGTCGGGCCCCACGGGCCCCACAGCCCTGCGACAATCCTCGAGACTATCGCGATCACCCCGCGCGGGCCTGCGGCCGGAGCTGCGACAGCTGCTGCTCGACCTCCGCGAATTCCTGCGCGCGATCCGGGTCGCGCTTCAGCAGCGCCCGCGCCTGCTCGAGCGCCACCCTCGCGGCTCCTACCTCGCCGGTGCCCTGCAGCGCCAGCGCCTTGTTGCGCAGCACCAGCAGCAGCAATTCTTCGCCGGGCTCTCCGGCCGCGCGCGCCACCGGCTCCGCCGCCGCGAACCGCTGCAGCGCCTCCGGATGGCGCTGCAGCGCCACCAAGCTCTCGCCGAGGTTGCTCTCGGTGATCGCGCGGTGCAGATGTCCCTCGGGCAACACGCGCTCTTGCAGCCGCAGCGCCTCCGCGTAGGCCGGCACCGCCCCGCTGAAGTCCCCGCGCCAGTGCAGCACCGCCCCCAGGTTGACCAGCGCCGCTGCCAGATCGGGGTGCTCCGCCGGCAGCACCTGGCGGTAGATCGCCAGCGCCTGGCGGGCGTGGTGCTCGGCCCGACCGAGCTCCCCCGTCGCGCTCGCCTGGCCCATCAGCGACGCGTGGGCCCGCCCGCACTCGACGCAGCTCGCCCCGTACGTCTCGCTCCAGATCGCCAGCGCCTCCTCGAGCAGCGCCCGCGCCCGCGCCTGCTCGCCGCCCTCGAGCAGCAGCACCGCGAGGTCGTGAGACACCCGCGCGCGCTGGGGATGACGCGGGCCGAGCTGCTCCGCGCACAGCCCCTGCGCCTCGACCAGCCGCGCCTCGGCCTCGTCGCGGCGGCCCAGCAGCGCCAGCGCGTTACCCAGGCTCTGCAGCGAGCGGATCAGCTCGAGCGTCGGCCCCTCGCTGAAGCGCAGCCGCGCGTACGCCTCGCGGTGCAGGCCGACCGCCTCGGCGAAGCGACCCTCGGCCGCGGCCGCCACCCCGAGCGCGTTGAGCAGCGTGGCTCGCCGCGGCCCCTCGTCGCCCAGCCGATCGAGCAGCGCCTGGGCCCGGCGCGCGCGCTCGTGCATGCGCTCGGGGCTCACGCGCAGGCGCGCGGCCACTGTCGCCAGCGCGACCCATCCGCTCGCCGTGATGTCGTCGAGCCCGTGCGCCTCGGCGACATCGATCGCCGCCAGCAGGCGCGTCTCGGCCGCCACGATCTCGCCGTCCTCCGCGCGCAGGCGGCCCGCCGTCAGCAACGCGTCGGCCGCGAGCGCCGGCTCGTCGAGCCCCTGCGCCCGCGCCCCCACCTGCTCCGCCAGCCGCAGGCCCTCGCGCCGGTCACCCGCCGCCGCCTGCGCCCGCGCGGCGATCAACGCCCGCCGCAGCTCGTCGCGGACGCCTGACTTTTCGGACATGTCCCTTGCGACATTGGCGGCTTGCGCCTTGCAGCCGGCGATCGGCGGCAGCGCCTGGACCACCGCCATCGCCTGCTCCGCGTCCGCCCCGCCCGCGAACGCCAGCACCTCGGCCGCGCGCCCCAGCCCCTCCGCCGCCTGCCCGAGGCAATCGAGCTGCGCGTGCAGCTGCGCCGCCGCGCTCGCCGACAGCGCCGTCGTCGCCTCGCAGGCCCGCAGGCGCGCCTGCTGCCATTCGTCGGCGTACGCGTCGAGCGCGAGCGCGACGCGCCGCCCAGCCGCGCGCGCGTACTCGCCGGGCCCCGCGAAGCTGGCCTCCAGGGCCGCGCGCTGCGGATCGCCCCACGCGCGATCGATGCGCTGGATCGCCGCCTCGCACGAGGCCGCCCGCGGCTTGCCGCCGTCCGACGCCATCAGCCCCGCGAAGCCCCCGATCACCACCAGCGCCGCCGCCAGGCCGACCCGACGCCACCACCGCCCCGGGTCGCGCCCCAGCGCGGCGATCAGCGGCTCGAGCGACGCGTAGCGCTGGCTCGCCGCCGGCGCCAGCCCGCGCGCCAGCGCTCGATCGATGCGCCGCGGCACCTCGCGTCTGCGCGTCGCCGTCGCCTCCGGCTTCGACCCCGGGCGCTGCCCGTGCAGCGCCTCGTGGAGCGACACGCAGAAGCTGTAGATGTCGCTGCGCACGTCCGGCGGCCGGCCGGCGCGCTGCTCCGGCGCCATGTAGGCCGGCGTCCCGACCACCGCCCCGGTCCGCGTCAGCGGTGAATCGGACGACAGCGACAGCGCCGGCGAAGCCCCCTCGACGCCGCCCTCCAGCGCCACGCCGGTCGGCCGCGCCAGCCCGAAGTCGACCACGTACACGCGCTCGTCGTCGCCGACCAGCACGTTCTCGGCCTTGAAGTCGCGGTGCACCAGGCCGGCCGCGTGGGCCGCTTGCAGCCCGCGCGCCGCCGCCACGTACTTGGCGACCGTGGCCCGCCACGTCCGCGGCCGCTCGCGCTGCCAGGCCCGCAGCGTCTGCCCGTGGATCCGCGCCATCACGATGTAGATCTGGCCGCGGAACTGCCCGATCTCGTGGATCTCCACCACGTTCGGGTGACGCACCTGCGCCAGCAGCCGGGCCTCGCGCAGCAGCCGGCTCTCGAGCGAGCCGGGGCCGTCCACCCGCGCCAGCTTGATCGCCACCTCGCGCCCGAGCATCGGGTCGTGCGCCGCCCACACCGTCCCCATGCCGCCGGCGCCGATGCGTCCGAGCACGCGATAGCGGCCGATCGCCAGCAGCTCCGACGAGTCGGAGCACGGCTCGCTCGGCGGTCGCCCCGACGCGTCGATCGTGTCGAGCTCGACGAGCGGCTTGCTCTCGCGGGTGGTCGTCTCCACGGCCTCGTGGCGCCTCGAAGCGCGCGGATCTCCTCGAAAATCGCGGTAACACGAGGATCGCGGCCTGACAAGGTCTCAGGGTGCGCGCGCACCGAAGATCTTGCGTCCGCGTCAGCCCCTGCAGGCGTCACGACCGCGCGCTCTTGATATAGAGTTCGCCCCCGATGGCCAACTACACATCGACGATTCCAGTCCAGATCAGCGAGGTCACCAGCGGCGCCAGCTATGTGCTGGTGCTCGACACCGACGCTGCGGCCGCGTCACCCCAGCTCAATCCGCGCGACCAGGTCACGGCGAGCACCACCGGCACCTCGGTCCTGGTCACCGTCGATTCGACCGGTGGCGCGCCCACGATCACCGACGTGGTCGCCATCCCGATCGACGGCGCCCCGTCGGTCTCGTTCACCGGCAGCGCCGGCGTGTACACGGCCAACTTCCCGGCCACCCTGACCACCTACTACTCGTGGCGCATCGAGGTCACGGTCGACGCCGAGGCGCGCCTCGGCAAGGCGCTCGTGCTCGACCCGATCCTCATCATCCGCCGCACCAACTGATCGCGGACCTGCGATGATTCCGCGGATCGCACTGCGGCGATTCGCGGAATCTTCACATGGCCTTTTGAACATGTCTACGAAGACAGCCTGCGTCATGCAATAGAACGTCGCGCCGCGGGGTTCTCTCGCTCCCGCATGTCGCTCTCGCCTCGCCTCGCCCTCGCCTGCGCCCTGCTCACGCCCGCCTGCGCCGGCCGTCGCGCGCCGGCTCCGCTCACCCAGGCAGCACTGCGGTCCGAGCTCGACCGACACACCTGCGCGCGCTGGGAGCCCTCGGTCAAGCAGTGGAGCCTGCTCCTGTTCGACCCCGACTGCGAGCCTGCGCCGCCGTCCGGTGACCCTGCGAAGCTCGTGCACGCCGCCGTCGCTCGCCTGCGGCCGCTCGTGTTCCTCTCGACCGCGGTCTACGACCGCTTCTACGACGCCCCCGGGGCCGCGGCGCTGCCCCCCGCGACGGCCCAGCGCCGCGCCGACGCCGTCGTGTGGTCCGACCCCGACCTCACCGCGGCGATCTGGCGCGCCCTCGCCGTCGAGCTCGGCGCGCGCGGCCTCGCGTGCAGCGACTGCCCGCCCGGCCCCGCGCCCGCGCCCGTCACGATCGCCTGGGCCGACCTCTTCCCGTACCTCGCCGCCTACGTCTGGCCGGCGCAGGCCAGCCCGGACGCCCCGGTGCAGATCTTCACCTGCAGCGGCATCCACGGCGCCGCTGCCCTGCCCGAAGCGCCCGCGCTCACGCAGGCCGGCAAGCTCGTCGCCCTCGCCTTCGCCGACGACCCGGCCCACGGACGCGAGATCCACGACCTCGCTGGCGCCGGCTCGTTGGCCGACGTCACGCGAGCCGTGCGCGACTACCTCGATTCGCCGCCGAGCCGGCGCTTCGCCTGCGCCGCCCTGGCCGACGTCGCCTGGTACACCGGCCTGCGGATCACCGACTGCGACGCCGCCGGATGATGCGGTCGTCATCAAATGTCTTCAAGGACATGCCCTTCACGACATGTCCTTGGCGACATCTGCCAGTGATGCCCGCGACGCCCCGATGACGCGAGGCGTCGCGGCTCATTCGCTCAGCGGATCCAGATGTGACCGGCCGTGTTGTAGATCATCGGGCCTGCCGCGAAGCCGGACGGCGTCCGCCACGGCGCGTCGACGCCCGGGGCCACGTCGCAGCCCGACGTGTAGTACGACTGCGCGCCGAAGCCGGCCGCGTCGTTGAGGGTGTTGATGTTGTTCTCGTTGTTGAGCACCAGCCCGAAGCGCACGCGCGCGTCGTAGCACGATTGGTCGTCGTCGATGTTGATGCCGGTGGCGATGTACATCGGGGCGATCGACGCCTCGGCCAGCGTGCGGCCCTGGATCGTCAGCCACTTGACCTTCTCCGCCTGGGCCTCGTTGAAGTAGAGCCCCTTCATGGCGATGTCCGAGCCGACCGGCGTATTTTTAAACAGGTCGAGCAGCGTCGTCGTGCCCGGCAGCGCGTAGGACTTGCAGGCGTAGGCCTTGGTCACCGGGTGCTGCATGCAGCCGCGGATCTCGCCGCCCGGCAGCACGTTGTAGGCCTGGAACTTGCCGTCGAGCGTGTCGGTCGGCGACTTCAACGCCTCGTTGACGACCGTCACCGTCGTCCAGTGCGGCGAATAGAAATCGAACGTGCCCTGCGCCGGCGCGAAGCGGATCGCCAGCGCCCAGCCGCCGCCGTCGGTCGTCATGTCGCACCACACCTCGAACGACGCGCCCGGGCCGGCGCCGTCGGCGTCGATCGTGTAGAGCCCGTTGGCCGCGTTCGGCTGGGCCTGCTTGATCGCCTTGCAGCTGGCCGAGACCACGCACTGATTCTGGTCGCAGCTGCCGCTCCCGCAGTCGCTGCCCTGCTCGCAGCCCTCGGCCAGCTCGCACGGCGCGCAGTCGGGCCCGCCGCAGTCGACATCGGACTCCGCGCCGCTCTCGATCCCGTCCTGACAGCTCGGCGGGGCGCACAGGGTCGTGCACGCGTCGGTGTCGTCGGCGTTGCCGTCGTCGCAGGTCTCGACCCCCGCGTGCACGAACCCGTCGCCGCAGCTGGCCGCCGCGCAGGTGCTGAGGCACGCGTCGGTGTCGATCGCGTTGCCGTCGTCGCACGCCTCGCCGACCTGGATCGCCCCGTCGCCGCACGACGCCGGCGCGCAGTCGTTGTTGCAGTCGTCGGCGTCGACCTCGTTGCCGTCGTCGCACGCCTCGCCGGGCCCGACGAAGCCGTCGCCGCAGCTGGCGTTCTGGCAGCCCTCGACGCACGTGTCCGTGTTGTCGTCGTTGCCGTCGTCGCACGCCTCGTCGCCCTCGACCTGGCCGTCGCCGCACACCGGCGGCGGCCCGTCGGTCGTCGAGGTCGAGGTCGTCTCGCCGTCGGTCGTGCTCGTCGTGCCCGTCGTCGTCGTCGTGTCAGTCGTGCTCGTCGTCGTCGTCGTCTCGGCGTCGGTCGTCGTCGAAAGCGAGCTCGAGCTGGTCGCGTCACCCGAGGCGCTGCCGTCGGTCGGCACCGTGGAGGTGCTGGTAGTCGGCGCCGTGGTCGCCTCGGTGGGCGTGCCCGTCGTCGTCTCCACCGTCGTCGTCTCGGTCCCGGTGCCCGTCTCGGTCGCGCTGGTCACGGTCGCCACGCCGTCCCCGTTGCACGCGATCAGCGAACACATCCCCCACGCCGCGGCCCTCACAAGCTGTCTTTTCATCGATCCTCGCCTCCCTACAATCCGCACGACGGGTAGTCCGAGGCGCCCTTCCCTGTCAAGGACGGGGCCCCCGGCGACGCACGCGCCGTGACGCAGCGCAGAGCATCATCCATGAGCTCGCCGAGTGCGCGCCCGGTCGTCCGCATGGAGCCGCCCCGGAGCGTGCTTTCGAGCCTGCGCGAACGAGGGCCTCCTTTGCGACAGCAGGGCGCGAGCCGCAGGAGCTCATGCGACGGTTCGCCCCGAGGCCCCGGCCGAGCTGGCTTCGACCGACGACGCGCCCGGCGTCACAACATGTCCCAAGAGACATGTCGAAGCGCCGGCTCGCCTCACGCGAACGAGCGCACGGCCTCGTCCTCGCTCTCGTGGACCTCGAACACCGACAGCAGCCGCGTGATCAGGAGGACGTCGTGCACCCTGGGCGGCACGGCCGCGAGCTTGAGCCTGGCGTTCTGGTTGTTGGCGGTCGTGTAGGCGCTGACCAGCTCGCCGATGCCGGACGAATCCACCGTCGTCACCTCGGACAGGTTGAGCACGAGCTTGCGCGCGCCGTTGTCGAGGGCGGCCCGCACGGCGTCCCGTAGGGTGGAGCCGGTCTCGATGGTGAGCTTGCCGCGCGGCGCGAGCACCGTGACGTCTTCGAGCTGTCGGGTCGTGATGGTCATACCTTGTCTCCTTGTTGTTCGCGGATCGGGACGAAAGGACGCGGGGCCGCGAATCGCGAGCGCAGGACCACCGAAGTCCCGCCGCCCGCCCGCGGCACGAAGCGAGCATCGTCGACGAGGTGGCGGATCAGGAACACGCCGCGTCCGTCGGGCCGCAGCCGCCGCGCCGGCTCGCGTGGGTCCGCGAGCCGGGCGGCGTCGAAGCCCTCGCCGCGGTCCTCGACCCGCACGACGAGCTGACCGTCGCGCGCCTCCGCGGTGAGCGTCACCGATTTATCGGGGTCTTCGCGGTTGCCGTGCACGATCGCGTTGGCCACCGCCTCGCGCACCGCGAGGTCGATGCTCCACTGCGTCTCGGCGTCGACGCCCGCGCTCCGCATGAACTCGCCCAGCGGCTGCTGGACGGCCTCCACGCTGCGCCTGCGGCTGGCGAGGGTCAGCTGAATGGAAGGACCTGCTGCCACGGGCCGCCAACCCTAGCATGGCCCACCACGCCCGCCACGCGCATGAATGCGCCGCCGCTCTCTTCCTTTCATGATGGTCGCGGCTCGGGCAATCGTCCGCTCGCCCACCGCTGATTCGCTGACATCGCGCGCGACATGGCCTTTGCGAGCGAAGGTCCGCTTCGCCCTCGCTCGAAATCATGAGAGCACGGCCGAGCCCGGTAGCACCCAACCCTGCCACACGAGTTCGCAGGGTTCAGATCCGTCGCGCGAAGCGGGTTCGTGCGCATCGAGCCTCACGGGCGAGCGGCGCACCGATGGCGACGCGAGGGTAGATCTCGCAGCACAGGGCCGAGGCCCCGGCGAGCGCCCACCACGCCGCCCGCCCGCGCACGGCCGACGACCCCACGCACTCGCTCGCGAGGACGCCGAGGCGCTTCGACTCGCGCGGTCATCGCGGGCCGCGGCTGGCCGATCGGTCGCACAGCCCCACCGTCCTCGACTATTCTGTTCGCGCATGCCGAAGGCGCAGCGGCTCGCGGGGCTCGTGTCGTCGACCCTGCTGGCGTGCGCGCCGGAGCTGCCGCGAAGCGTGCAGCCGAGCGGTCGCAGCGGCGCCGAGCCCTGGCCCGACATCGCCGCTCCGATGCCGGCCCGGCGAGACAGTCGGGGCGACGCCGCCCTGATCGTCAGCATCGAGGACTACAGCCAGCTGCCCGACCGCCCCGGCGCCCACGCCGTCGCCGGCGCGTGGTACCGCTATTTGTGGCAGACCCGCGGCCTGCGGCCCGCGCGGATCTCCTGGCTGCGCGACCGCCAGGCCGGCGGCGACTCGCTGCGCAAGGCCCTCCAGCAGGCCCACGGGAGGGTCGGCAAGGACGCCACGTTATGGGTCGTGTTCGTCGGCCACGCCGCGACGGCCGCGGGCGACGCTCACGGGATCTTGCTGGACCCGGACGCCAGCGCCGGTCGCTGGCGCGGCACGCCGGTGCGCGGCTTGCTCGCGCTCGCGGGCCACGGCCTGCACCGGCGCCTGATCGCCGTGCTCGATGGCTGCCTGCCCGAAGGGACAGGTGACGCCGCGCGCTCCGGGCTGACCGCCTCGGGCCTGCCCGCGCTCGCGCCGTGGGCCGGGCTGGCCCCGCGTTCGCACGACCCCATGCGCGGGTCGGGCCTCGGAGCCATGCTCGCCGAGACCAGGGACCGGGTCGCGCTCGACATGGCCCGCCGCGGCCGCGAGCCGGCCGACGCGGTCGTGTTCACCGCCGGGGCCGGGCCCGCCTGCCGCGAGGACCTGCCCGGCGCCGACACCCCCGCGCTGTCGTACCTGCTGCTCGGCGGCCTGCGCGGGTGGGCCGACATCAGCGGCGACGGTCGGGTCAGCGCGAGCGAGGCGCACCGCCACGTCGACCTGCTCCTTCGGACAGGTTATCACGGCAGCCCGGCCACACCGCGGCCGCAGGCGCGCGGCGTCGAGTTCACCCTCGCTCACGACGCGCGCGAGCGCGGCCCCACGATCGCCGGCGTGTTGCCGCTCGACGAGACCATCGACGAGCGCGCCCTGGCGGCCGAAGCCGGGGCCCTGTTCGTCGCCGAGCCGATGCTGAAGATCGATCGCGGGCGCTTCACCCTCGGCTGCCGCAGCCGACGCGACCGCGCCTGCGAGGCCGACGAACGGCCGGCCTCGCGGGTCTTCCTCGACAGCTTCGCCATCGACGAGCACGAGGTCACGTGGCGCGACTACGCCGCCTGCGTCGCCGCGGGCGGTTGCGAGAAGATCGCCGTGCATCGCTGCGAGGTGTGGACCGGCGACGCGTTCGTGCGCGGCGCCCCGCTGGCCGACGCATTCATGCGCGAGGATCACCCGGTCGTGTGCGCGACCTGGGCCCAGGCCGCGGCGTTCTGCGCCTGGCGCGACAAGCGGCTGCCGACCGAGGCCGAGTGGGAACGCGCCGCCCGCGGCCCCGACGACCGCCACGAATACCCGTGGGGCGACGCGCCGCCGACCTGCCAGCGGGCCCAGACGCACGAATGCGGCCCCACCACCGCGCCGGTCGGCAGCCACCCCGCCGGCCGCAGCCCCGACGGCGTGCACGACCTCGCTGGCAACGCCTCGGAGTGGGTCGCCGATTGGTACCACCCCCGGGCCTACGCCCGCAGTCACGGCCACAACCCCGCCGGCCCCGACCGCGGCGAGGTCCGGGTCGTGCGCGGCGGCAGCTTCTACGACGGCCCCGGCTACCTGCGCGTGTCCTATCGCTACGGCCTCAGCCCGCAATGGGGCTACGGCACCGTCGGCTTCCGCTGCGCGCGCTGATATCACATGTCCCACGGGACATGTCGCCCGCGCAGTGATACGCTCCCGACGCTCTTTTTAGCGGTTATCGAGCATCGGGAGAACCTTCGAGTTCGCGGCGCCTCGCCGGGACATAGGGACCTCGCGCGGAGCGCCTGCCATCGTCCGTGAAGCACCGGCCCGGCGCGGCATACCCCGCGCCCGAAAAATGGCCAGTCACGCAATTTCGGTGGTCGTGGCCCCGCTGCGGGTTCGCTCGTCACCGGGGTCCAGGCCGGGGAGCGGGCCCGCAGCGGGGCGAGGGGAATCACGGCAGTTACAGGCAGCTGCTCGGGCCGACGTAGATGTCGCCGTCGCAGAACAGCGCCCCGCCGGTCACGCAGGCCTCGAGGCAATCGGACATCAGCTCCGCCGCGCAGAAGGCGAACAGGTGCAGGTCGTCGTTGAAGTCGAGCTGGACGCTGCAGGCCGGCTCGACCGCGATCGGGTCGCACTGGGCCAGACAATCGAGGCCCTCCTGCACTTCACAATCGGTCTCGAGGTCGAAGCCGAGGTCGGTGCACTCGTCGAACTCGAGGTCCGGGACGAGGTCGACGTCCGGGAAGAGGTCGATGTCGATGTCGATATCGAGGTCGATGAGACCGAGCAGACAGGCGTCGGCGCCGACGAACAGGCCGTCGCAGAACAGCGCCCCGCCGTCCTCGATCTCGGCCTCGCACAGCGCGACCATGTCGCCGAGGCAGTCCGCGAAGTCATGGATGTCCGGGCCGGGCCCGAGCTGGACGAGGCAGGCCTCCGCGACGCTCACCGGGTCGCAGACGAGCTCGTCGAGGTCGTCGATCACGATACAGTCGGCGCCGAGGTCGAGGTCGATATCGAAGCACTCGCCGAGGCCGAGATCGATGTCGTCGTCGCCGTCATCCTCTCCGCAGCCGATGCCGAGCAGAGGGCACAGGTCGATCAGGGCGTGGGCCGGCGTCGCCATGCTGGCCGCGGCGGAGAATGCGAAGACCGTGAAGAGGTGGGAAATGGTGCGTGACATTGGGAATACTCCTTGGTAGGTCCATCGAACCCGTCGATAGCGATCACGGACGGGCTCGGCGAATCCCCTGCTATGAATCCCGCAGGGTCGTTTCGGGCTAACCATGGAGCCCCGGCAGGTGCGGGCAAACGACAAAAACATGCGCTCGCCCGCCCTTCACCCTGGAAAACGGCGTCTAGCGGCGTTCTTCGGCCACTTTACGCGGTTTTCCGGCGGCCTCTCCGCCCCCCTGGGGGCATGCGTCGGGGGAATACACCCCCGGCGCTTCGCCCCGCCCGGTCCATCAGGCGAGCTCACCATTAAAAGGCCTCGACGCGCCCATTTCGCCGGCTCCATGCGATGTCTCCATGCCGTCATTGGCAGGACCCGATCTGGAATGCGGGTTCGACCGCGATGGCGTACGACCGGTCCATGGCGCTCGCCGACGCGCAGGACAGGCCGGTCCGTCGCGCCGCTTCGATCGGCCTGAATCGGGCCAATTCCGCCGCTAATCGGCGAATTCGCGAGAGGCAGACCCTCGAGTCCCGGAGCGGGAATTGCGCGTTCGGTCTACCCCGTTATGATTCGCAGCGACCTCGTCCTCGGCCCTGCAGACAGCGCTGGGCTCGCTGGCACGATCGGGCCGAATCACCTCACTCGACCCCGGCCGAGGCCGCCTGTCACCGGACCGAGCCCGCAGGCGCCCGCCGTGAATCAAGGCTCACGACCCGCGCCCTGCCACCATTCACCCGGCGCCCCGCGACCTGTCGCGGAGCGCCTCGCCTCGGCGCCTCAGCGGCGCGGGAACCACGGCACCAGCCGCGACGTCGTCCGCTGATAGTCCGCGTAGTTCGGGTACTTCGTGCGCGTCAGCTGCTCGGTGAACTTCGTCGAGCCGTGGAACAGCAGCGTCAGCAGCACCGGGCCGACGATCGCCACGTTGACGAGGCCCGCCCCGGACGCCACCGCGAACGCGTAGAACGTCCACCACATCGACACCTCGCAGAAGAAGTTCGGGTGGCGGGAGTAGCGGAACAGCCCCTGCGTCAGGAACTTGGGCCCGTACGCGCTGCCGCGGGCGCGCTTGGCCTCATGGAACCGCCACTGTTGTTGGTCCGCGATCGTCTCGCCCGCCAGCAGCATCAGGAACACCAGCGTCGCCAGCGTATCGAGCGCGCCCCACGGTGCGGCCGTCGGCGACGCTGCCACGTAAGCCGGCAGCGCCAGCAGCAGCAGCAGCCCGTTCTGGATGAACGCGATGAACACCAGGGCGAACACCGCGAACAGCGGCGGCGGCAGCCGGCGGCGCAGCTCGACCCACCGATAATCCTCGCCGCCGGGCGCATAGCCGCCCTTGCGCGCGAAGTTGAAGGTCAACCGCGCGCCCCACAGCGCGGCCAGGATCGTCATCACAGTCAGGCGCGCGTCGCAGGCGGGCGCCTGCGCGGCGAACCACGCCACATACGCGGGCGGGAGGATCGACCACACGCGGTCGACCCAAGAGTATTCGCGGGTGGCCGCGCCGAGCAGCCAGCACAGGGAAGCAGCGCCGAGGCACGCGAAGAACGCGGCGTGGAGAGGGTCCATGCGCGGCATCCTATGTCGAAACGCGGCCACGTGCGACGAGCGCGGCGCGCGGACGGCCGTCCGTACATGGCCACGCCGGGCTCACGCGGCCTCCGCGGGCGTGGACGCTGCGAGATCTCTCCGCTATCGTCGCCGCGGTTCTTCATGCTCGACCTCTCGCTCCGCCGTCGACTGCAGGCCCCTGGCAACATGCTGCAGTTCGCCTGGCGGCCGCAGCAGTTCATCGCGCGTCACACCACGGCCGCGCCGATCCACCAGGTAGCGATGCCGGGCGCCTCGCCCTTCTTCGTCGCCGACCCCGAGCTCATCGACGAGGTCCTGGTCGGCCGCAGCAAGCTGTTCATCAAGGACCGCTTCACCCGCGAGCTGTCGCTCGTCGTCGGCAACGGCCTGCTCGTCAGCGACGGCGACTTCTGGCGGCGCCAGCGGCGGCTGGCCCAGCCGGCCTTCCACCGCGAGCGCATCGCCGCTTACGGCGCGATCATGGTCGACCACGCCGAGCGCCTCGCGTCGACCTGGCGCGAAGGACAGGTGCTCGACATCCACGCGGCGATGATGCGCCTCACCCTCGACATCGTCGCCGACACCCTGTTCTCCACCGGCGTCGACCGGGCCATCGCCGAGACCATCGGCGACGCGCTCGACGTCATCATGGCCCGCTTCTCCGACCCGACCTTCGCCTTCTTGCCGTGGCTCGCCGACCTGCCGCTGGCCAAGAACCGCCGCTTCCGCGAGGCACGCACGCGCATCGACGGCGCCATCCGCGGCATCGTCACCGCCCGCCGCGCGAGCGGCCGCGACGAGGGCGACCTGCTGTCGATGCTGCTGCGCGCGCGCGACGACGAGGGCGGGCAGATGAGCGACGAGCAGCTGCGCGACGAGGCGTTCATCCTGTTCGTCGCCGGCCACGAGACCACCGCGCTGGCGCTGACCTGGACGTGGATGCTGCTGTCGCAGCACCCGGAGGCGTGGGCCAAGCTGCGCGCCGAGCTCGATCACGTGCTCGGCGACCGGCCGCCGACGCTCGCCGACGTCCCGGCGCTGCGCTACACCGATTGGGTCGTGCACGAGAGCATGCGGCTGTACCCGCCGGCGTGGAGCATCGGCCGCGAGGCGCTCGAAGACCTCGAGCTCGGCGGCGTCGCCGTCCCGCGCGGCGCCCAGCTGTGGATGTTCCAGTGGGCCGCCCACCGCGATCCGCGGCACTTCCCGCGGCCCGAGGCGTTCGAGCCCGAGCGGTGGGACGGCGACCTCGCGCGACGGATCCCCCGCTTCGCCTACTTCCCGTTCGGCGGCGGCCCGCGCCTGTGCATCGGCAACAACTTCGCCTCGCTCGAGCTCGTGCTGGTGCTCGCCAGCCTGGCCCGTCGCTGGCGCCCGGTCGTCCGCGCCGCCGATCGCCCGCGCCCGCAGTTCTCGATCACGCTGCGGCCTGTCGGCGGCATGCGGGCGACGTTGCAGCGGCGCTGAGGGCCGCGGGGCGCGGCGGCGGGCTCGCAACGCGGCGATCGTCGGGCGGAGGCCGCGCCCGCGATCGATCGCCGCAGCCTCGCGTCGCTACCCCTACATCCGCCGCGAAGATCCTCCGCGCTCGCACCAGGCGGCTTCTTCGCCTGGCTCGATGTGGTTGAACGCCCGGGGGCCTGCCCCATGGTTCTACCGTGCGTCACCAGTCCCCGGGGACAGGCGACCGGAGGGGAGGTGTCATGGCCGCAGTCCGCGTATTTCACGTCCGTCGGCCGCGCTGGCGCCGACCCTTGACGATCGCCGCGATCGCGCTCGCCGCCGTGATCGCCATCGTCGGCCTGGTCCCGTGGTCATGCGCCTCGCGCCCGGGCGATCGCGCCTCGCTCAATCGCGAGGTCACCGCCGCCGCCGCCGTCGACGCCGACGACCTCGCCCGCGGCCGCCGCGACTTCTACGCCGAGGACTTCGGCAACGAGGTGTTCTTCAGCGACGTCATGGGCGTGCTGCGCGGCCCGCTGCGGGCCTGGCCGGCCGCGCGGGCGCTGTTCAAGCTGCGCGGCGCCGGCACCACCGACCTCGAGATCGAGCTCGCCGAGGACCTCACGATCGGCGGCCAGACCTTCGCGCGCGGCAGCAAGCTCGGCACCGGCCTCGACGTCGCCGCCGGCTCGTTCTTGCCGCTCGGCGTGGTCGTGCACATGTCGCGCTACGAGCTCCGCGTCGGCATCACCTGCGCCCTGTGTCACTCGACCGTCGACCCCGAGACGAAGCAGGTGATCCACGGCGCCGCCAACAGCGACCTGCAGGCCGGCCTGCTGGTCGCGCTCGCGCCCAACAGCGCGGCCTTCCGCGCCCACACCGACATCGCGCCGCTCCCCGATCTCGCAGCCGTCGAGGCCGCCGTCGATCGCACGCTCGCGGCGTGGCCTCCGGGCAGCTTCGACGCCACCCTCGACGGTGCCGCCAATCCGACGCGGATCCCCGATGTCTTCGTCCACGAAGAGGCCCCCTATGGTTGGACCGGCTCCTCGCGCGCCGGGCCGCTGTCGGGCCTCGCCCTCTACATCAACGGACCGACCGCGCTGCACGCCGTCAGCGCGCCCTACGTCGAGCCGCCGGAGTGGCAGCGGATCGTCGCCATGGCCGCGTGGCAGGACGCGTTGCGTCCGCCCGAGGTCGTCGTCGACGCCGCGGCCGCGGCTCGCGGGCGCCAGGTGTTCACCCGCGCCGGCTGCGAGCGCTGCCACGCGGGTCCTGCCTACACCACCCAATCGGTGCTCCCGCACGCCCGCGTCGGCACCGACCCCGCCCGCGCCAATGGCCAGAGTGGCTACAAGATTCCCGGCCTCGTCGGCCTGTGGTGGAGCGCCCCGTACCTGCACGACGGCGGCGTCGCCGTCGCCCCCGGCGAGAGCGTCGTCGGCGTCGGCAACATCCGCGCCCGCGGCTTCCCGCTCGACCCGCGCGCCAGCCTGCGCGCGCTCCTCGACCGCGAGCTGCGGGCCCGCGTGATCGCGGCCAACCACGCCGACACCGCGCGCTGGGAGCTGCACGTGCGCGGCGTCGGCCACGAGTTTTGGGTCGACCCCGGCGCCGGCTTCACCCCGGCCGAACAGGGCGCCCTCGTCGAGCATTTGTTGTCGCTGCGGATCCCCGGCGGCTGAGCGCCGACGAATTCCGGGTCCATCGTCCCACGAGGATCGTCCAGACTCCGCGAATTCGCGGCCCGCGAATCATCCGACCGCGATGACCTGCGCCTCCGCCTCGCTGCGCGCCCGCCAATCGACGGAGTCGCCATTCGCATCGGCGCTGCTCCGCCCGTGCGGTCCCCGCGCCCGCGGTCTTCGGGCGCCATGTCTCGAAGGACAGCTGAACGGCGGCGATCACGCTTGTCGGAGCGCCGACCGAGTCGCCTCGCGATCGCGTGTGCGGAATGACCAATGTCTGGCGCCCGCAGGGCCTGCGTTCGCCCCGGTGATTGCCGCGCATGTATGCTCGTTCACAAGATTTGCTCGCCGACGCGATCGCCGACGCGGCCCCGCGAAAACGCGCAGCGGTGGGCCCAGGGCCCGTGATGCGGCTGCGGACTGAACATTCGCTCCTGGTCGTTGCATCGGCAAGTTCACCCCAGCGGCAGGCCCCATCTGGGGCTCTTGCGGCGTGTTCTGCCTCATGCGCGATTGCGCGCCCCACGCGGTTTTGCCGGCGTATCCTCGCGTCCGGATGCTTCCCCGTGTGCGCCGCGACGACACCACTCTCGAGCGCCAGCTGTGGCTCGCGGCCAACAAGCTCCGGCATCACCTCGATGCGGCGGCTTACAAGCACATCGTGCTCGGGCTCGTATTTTTGCGCTGGGCCTCGAGCAGCTGGCCGGCGATCACCGCCGCGAGCAGCAGCCCCGACCTGGGCAAGCGCCTCGACGACGCGCTGCTGGCCCTCGAGCGCAGCGACGTCGCGCTGCACGGCGTGCTCACCCCTCGCTACGAGCGCTCGGGCCTCGACCCCGCCTGTCTCAAGGAGCTGGTCGGTCTGGTCGGCAGCGTCGACATCGCCGGCGACCGCGACCTGCTCGGGCGGATCTACGAATATTTCCTCGCCGAGTTCGCCAGCGCCGAGGGCCGCAAGGGCGGGCAGTTTTACACCCCGCGCGGCGTCGTCCAGCTGCTCGTCGCCATGCTCGCCCCGCGGTCCGGGCGCGTCTACGACCCCTGCTGCGGCAGCGGCGGCATGTTCGTGCACAGCGCTCACGCCGGCATCAATCTGTTCGGACAGGAGTCGAATCCGACCACCTGGCGGCTGGCGAAGATGAACCTCGCGCTGCGCGGCTTGCAGGGCGACCTCGGCCCCGGGCCCGGCGACACCTTGCGCCGCGACCTCCACCCCGACTTGCGGGCCGAGTACATCCTCGCCAACCCGCCGTTCAACGCCAGCGCGTGGGGCGAGCCGGACTCTGGCGATACCCGCTGGCGCTACGGCCAGCCGCCGTCGCGCTGCGCCAACTTCGCGTGGGTCCAGCACGTCCTGCATCACCTCGCCCCGCGCGGCGTCGCCGGGGTCGTGCTCGCGTGCGGCAGCCTGAGCTCGCGCCGCTCGGGCGAGGGCGACATTCGCCGCGCCATCGTCGAGGCCGACAAGCTCGACTGCGTGGTCGCCCTGCCGTCGCAGCTGTTCTACGCCACCTCGATCCCCGCCTGCCTGTGGATCTTCGCCGACGACAGGCGCGGCGGCGACGGCCGCTCGCGCCAGGGCGAGGTCCTCTTCGTCGACGCGCGCCACCTCGGCACCATGGTCACTCGCACCATGCGCGAGCTGTCGCGCGCCGACATCGAAGCGATCGCCGGCACCTATCGCGCCTGGCGCGGCGACTCCGAGGTCGCCGCGACCGAAGGCGAGCCGCCGCGACCGGTCGAGGTCGCCGGCTTCTCGCGCGCCGTCGACCTCGCCGAGATCGCGCGTCAGGAGTTCGTGCTCACGCCCGGGCGTTACGTCGGCGCTGCCGCCGAACCGGCGCCCTCCGAGCCCTACGCCGAGCGCATGCGACGGCTCGCCGGGACGCTCGACGCCCAGCTCGTCACCGCCGCCGAGCTCGATCGCAAGCTCCGCGACCTCGTGCGGGAGCTCGACCATGAGTGAGCGGCGCCTGAGCACCCTCGGCGCGCTCGGGCGCATCGTCATCGGCGGCACCCCGCCGGCCGACGACCCGGCGCATTTCGGCGGCCCGATCCCCTTCATCACCCCGACCGACCTCGACGGCCGGCGCAACATCGACGGGGCCACGCGCACGCTCACCGAGCTCGGCGCGCGCATGATCGGCGCCTCGCGGGTGCCCAAGGGCAGCGTCCTCTTGACCTGCATCGGCGCCGACCTCGGCAAGACCGCCTGCACCGGCGTCGACGCTGCCATCAATCAGCAATTGGCCGCCCTCGTCGTCGATCCGCCCAATTGCCCGCGCTACGTCTATTACGACCTGCGCGCTCGCCAGCGCGAGCTGCGGGCCGCCGCCGGCGGCTCGGCCCAGCCGATCCTCACCAAATCGGGGCTCGTGCGGATCCCCATCGTCTTGCCGCCGCCGCGCCGTCAGCAGGCGATCGTCGAGGCGCTCGGGGCCCTCGACGACAAGGTCGAGCTCAACCACCGCCTGTGCGTCACTCTGGCCGAGATCGCGGGCGCCCGCTTCCGGGCCCAGTTCGTCGACCTCGAAGCCCCGCCCGACTGGAAGCACGTCCGCCTCGGCGAGCTGTTCGACCTCGACAAGGGCCTGTCGTACCGCGGCGAACTGCTCGGCGACACCGGCATGCGCTTGCTCGGCCTCGGGGACTTCGGCGCCCGCCCCGAGCTCGACGCCGAGGACGTCCCGCGGCGCTACGGCGGCCGGCATCAATCACGGCACATGGTCGTCCCCGGCGACATCCTGATCGCCAACACCGACCTCACCCAGCGCCGCGAGCTGCTCGGCGCCCCGCTGCGGGTCCCTCACCTCGGCGAGAGTCCGGTGCTTTTCTCGCACCACGCCTTCGCCGTGCGGTTTTTGCCTGGCCGCGAGGGCTGGCGCGAGTTCGTCTACTTCGCCCTCCAGCAGCCCGAGTTCCGCGCCCGCGCGGCCGGTTTCGCCTCGGGCACCACCGTGCTCGCGTTGCCGCGCGACGCCGTCCTCGATCACACCATCGCCCTGCCGCCCGAGCGGCTGCGCCAGGCCTTCAGCGACGTCACGCGGCCGTTGCTCGCGCGCATCGACCACGCCAAGCAGGAGTCGCGCGCGCTCGTCGAATTGCGCGAGCACCTGCTCCCCGCGCTGGTCTCCGGCGCCCTCGCCCCGCCGCAATTCGGCGACTCGCGGCCCGTCTCTGAGCTCGCCCTCGACGCGATCGCCGACAGCCGACAATGACGGTGGCAGGCGACCTGCCCGCAGTGTCCATGGCACGACGCGCGCAGGACGTAATCAGTACGTCACCCCGAGGTGCTTCTCGGCGCACCCCGAGCACACGTCGGGCTTGAATCGCCACTCCGGCGACGTGGTCTCGCGGCAGTAGGAGCACACGGTGAACTTCGCCCGCCGCGCCGCTGCCGCCGCTTCGATGGCGGGGCGCACGGCTTCCAGCCGCGCGACCGGATCGGCGGGCAGCTCGTGCCAGCGCCAGCGCGCGCGCAACCCGTGGGCCCGCTCGGGCGTGTGAGGCCCGGGCCAGCGAATCGCGAAGTCCCGCACTTCCAGGGCCTCCGCGTCGGCCCGCACCACCACCTCGACCGGCGCACCGGCCTCGAGCAACGAAGCGCCCTCGGCCAGCATCGCCGGTTCGCAAGGTTTGTCCTCGCCCCGTACCGCCGCCTGGCCGCCCGCAGCAGCGACGCGTTCGATCACCACGCGCGCCTCGTCGCCGTCGAGCGTCTCGAGCAGCACACACGGCAACGCTTCCAGCATGTCCCTCGCGCTCCGCAGGTTGCATCCGACGATATCGCGGATCAGGCGGATCGCGGCCGGTCGGCCGGGCGGAGGTACGCGCAATTCGACGACGCGTTCGCGGCACTCCGGATTGCGCTGATGATTCGTACACCAGTAGAAGGGCGACACCCACGCGTTGAGTTCGTCGTCGCCGTCGTGCACCGCGATCTCCAGCACCGGCCCGGGCAGCGCCCAGCGCAGCGACTGCAGCAGCGTCGCCGCGACGTTGTCGAGCTCCAGGCCCGCGGGCAGCGGCTGCAGGTCGGCCTCCCGGAGCCCGCCTGCGAGCAGCGTGGGCGGCTCACCCGGGCGCCTCGCCGGCCGCCACGGGTACAATCGCCGGTGGCTGAGGGCCCCCACGCGGGCCACCCAGGCCGGATCGAGGCCTCGCGCGAGCTCGTCCAGCGCCGCCTGCCGGTCGCGGAACTCCGCTTCGCGGCCCGGGACGACCGGGTGGCCGAGGCGCGAGCGCGGCGCGCGAATCCGGGTCTCGGCCAGCGCCGCGTCGAGGGCCAGGAATTTCCCGCGAGGATCTCCGTGATCGATCAGCGCGACCGAGCAGGCTGCTCGCACCCGCCGGTCGAGGGGCGCACCCGCCAGCGCGATCATCAGTGCCTCGTGCATCTCGCGACCTTACTCGAGCGGCTCGAACCCGAGAAGTCGCGGCCGCCGTGAAGTGCCGCCCAGGACCCGCGATTCGTGCGTCGCCTCGCCCGTGCGATCCGCATCACCCGGATGGCGAGAGCGCCGATCTGCCGCCGACGCCACCCGCGCGCCCCCCGCAGGCGCGCGCTCGCGGCCGCGAGGATTTGGACGAATCGGTCGCCGGTGCCTCGTGGCGGCGAGCGCTCGCCGCCGACCTCGTCACCTCTCGGGCGCCGCCTGCGACTCGGCGTACCTTCAGCGATGGAGCCTGATTGTCATGTCTCGAGCGACAACGATCGCCGTCATGGCCCTCTGCGCCTGCGGTCGGCGCGGCGGCGACGGCGTCACCGATCCGGAGGCCGGCGCGACGAGCAGCCATCTCGCCGCCATCGGCGACCCGGGCAGCGGCGAATCGTGGAGCTTGAAGTCGCTGGCGCGCGGGGCCGTGTTGTTCGACGACCTCGGCGACCACCGCCGGCCCGTCACCACCCAATCACCCCAGGCGCAGGCCTTCTTCGATCAGGGCCTCAACCTCCTCTATGGATTCAACCACGACGAGGCCGCGCGCTCGTTCGCCCGCGCCGTCGAGCTCGACCCGGGCTGCGCCATGTGTCTGTGGGGAGTCGCCTACGCGCTCGGCCCCAATTACAACATCCCGATGCTGCCCGACCGCGCCCACGCCGCCTGGGACGCCGTCACGCGGGCGCAGCAGCACGCGCAATACGGGCGGCCGGTGGAGCTCGCGCTGGTGGCCGCGCTGGCGCGCCGGTTCAAGGGCTCCGACTACGCCCCGCCGGCCGAGATGCAGGTCTACAACCGGATCTACGCCGACGAGATGCGCGACGTCGCCAGGCGATTCCCCGACGACCTCGACGTCCAGGTGCTGTTCGCGGAAGCGTTGATGAACGTCGAACCGTGGCGGCTTTGGAGCAACGAGGGCGTCGCGGCGCCGGGCACGCCGGAGATCGTCGAGACCCTCGAATCGGTGCTCGCGCGCGACGAATCGCACCCTGGCGCCAATCATTTCTACATCCACGCCCTCGAGGCCTCGGCCCGGCCCGAGCGGGCGATCGGCGCCGCCGACCGCTTGCCCGCCTTGATGCCCGGGGCCGGACACATGGTTCACATGCCGGCCCACATCTATCAACGGGTCGGCCGCTACGGCGACGCCGCCGAGGCCAACCGGCGCGCGGTCCAGGTCGATCAGCGCTACCTCGCCCGCGTCGAGCCGATCGGCTATTACACGTTCTACCTGGCCCACAATTACGGCTTCCTCGCCTACGCCGCCGCCATGCTGGGGCGCAGCGCCGAATCGCTCGAGGCCGCGCGCAAGTCGGCCGAGCACATGCCGCGCGACATCGTGTGCGGCATGCCTGGCATGGACTTCTTCCTGGCCGAGCCGTTCTTCGTGATGGTCCGCTTCGGCCGCTGGGACGAGGTCTTCGGGGCCTCCAAGCCCGACCCGAAGCACCGCACCCTGGTCGCCCTGTGGCACCACGCGCGGGGCATGGCGCTGGCGGCGAACGACGAGATCGAGGGCGCCTACGCCGAGGCCATGCAGATCCGCGACATCTTGCGCGAGCTGCCCGACGATCAGCTCGCCGGCCTCAATCAGGGCAGGCGGGTGCTGCAGCTCGCGGCCGACGTGGTCGAGGCGCGCGCCGCCGAGGCCGAGCGTTCGCCCGAGGCGATCGCCCGGTGGGAGCGGGCCGTCGCGCTGGCCGACACCCTCGCCTACAACGAGCCCCCCGATTGGTTCTATCCGTTGCGTCACTACCTCGGCGCCGCCCTCCTCGACGCCGGGCGCGCGCGCGAAGCCGAGGCCGTCTATCGGGCCGACCTGGCGCGCCACCCCAACAACGGGTGGGCCTACTTCGGCCTGTGGAAGTCGCTGGCGGCGCAAAAGAAGAGGGCCGCCGCCAGGCGGGCCGAGCGCGACTACCACGACGCGTGGGCGTCCGCCGACTTCGAGCTCGAGCGGACCGCCTTCTGATCGCAGGTCGGCAATCGTCATACCTCGCCCCGGGCGGAACCGCGCCGGCAATGCGGCGCGGCAATGGACGAATGGCTCGCTGACCACAATCGAGTCATGCGTGGACCTGGGGCCTCCGGGCGATTCGCTGCAGCGTGCGGACGGCCTCGCCGGGCCGATCGGGCGCCAGCGGACACATGCACGCAGCAACTGTCCGCGTGCCGGCATCGGCATCACTGTCTCGTGCGATTGCGATGGATGTTTCTACATGGATCGTGTAACCTCGGAGTGTGACCACGTTCGAGCAGATTCAACGCCAGCTCTGGGACTCCCTGATGGATCACGAGCGTCGGGTGTTCCTGCAGCTCATTCAGGACGAACTACCGACGCTCACCCTGCGCGAGCTCGGCGAGATCCTCACCAGCCCCGCCGCGCGCAGCGTCGGCGCCCTGCCGGTGACATCTCTGCTCAGCAACCCCACGGCCCAGGAGGTCGCTCCGCCGTCGGTGTCGAAGGTTCCGCGGCGGCCCGCCGCGCGTGTCGTCGACAAGTCCGTCGATTCATCGGCGGCACCCCGCCCGCGATTGCGGCCGGTGTCGGCTCCGCAATCGCCGGTGTCGGCTCGCGTCCTCGCTGACGCCGAGGCCGCCGCCGCCGACGCCGCCCGGGCCATCGAGGCCGAGCTGGGCGCCCGCCCCGAGGCTCCCGCCTCCAATCAGGCGCCCAGGGCCGTGCGCGTCGAGGCCTCGGCAGCGCCGCGACGTCCGCGTCCGGAGCCCGCCCAGCTCGAGATCGCGCCGATCGCCGATCGCAGCAATGTCGACGTCGTGCGCAGCGCCATGTCTCGCACGCTCGCCCAGCACAATCGCTTCGATCCCGACACCCTGGTCATGAACGCCCTGCGCACCACGGTCGAGCCGATCCGGGCCAAGGACCTGCGGCCGCGCGTCGGATTGCAGCCTGACGACCTGCGGGCCGTGCTCAATCGCCTGGTCAAGACCGGCGCCATCCGCCGCGAGGGCGAGGGCCCCGACACCGTCTATCAGGTCTTCACCGTCGCCGCTGCCAGCGCCGCCGCCGAGGCCGCCGCGCCGCTGGCCTGAGCGTCGCTCCCCGCACCCAGGCGCGGCCCTCGTGCCTCGCGTGATTCGCCCTCGGTAGATTCCCAGCACCTGCCTCTCACCTGTCTCTCGGGTCATCTCCGCAGTCGCGGCCCCTGCGCGCTGTCCGGCCCTCGCGCCGCCTGTTACGCTGAGACATGCGCCTGCGCCCCCAGGTCCTCCGCGGCGGTACCGTGTTCGATGGCCTCGGCGGCCCGGCCCGCGCGCTCGACGTATTGGTCGACGACGGCGCGATCTCAGCCCTTCTGCCACCGGGCACGGCCGTGGGGGACGACGTGGAGCGAGTCGACGCGCACGGCTGCTGGGTCACGCCTGGCTTCATCGACATCCACACCCATTACGACGCCGAGCTCGAGCTATGGCCAGCGCTCGGCGAATCCGTGCGTCACGGCGTCACCACCGTGTTCCTCGGCAGCTGCGGATTGAGCCTGGCGGTCGGCGAGCCGGATGAATTGGCCGACATGTTCTGCCGGGTCGAGGGCATCCCGCGCGCCTGCGTCGCGCCGATGCTGGCCCGCGTCAAGGACTGGGACGGGCCGGCCAACTATTTACAGCACCTGGAGCGGCTCCCGCTCGGTCCGCACGTGGCGGCATTGCTGGGGCATTCGGCGATCCGCGCCGCCGCCATGGGCCTCGGCCGCAGCCTCGACGCGCGCGCCGCCGCCCGCCCCGACGAGCTCGCGCGCATGAAGGCGCTGCTGCACGAGGCCCTCGACGCCGGCTTCCTCGGCCTGTCGATCAACACCCTGCCGTGGGACAAGATGGACGGCCAGCAATTCCGCAGTCGCCCGACCCCTTCGGTGTTCGCCTCGTGGTCGGAGTATCGCGCCCTCGCCGGGGTCCTGCGCGCCCGCGGCCGCGTGCTCCAGGGCGTGCCCGACGTCTCGACCAAGTTCAACGTCCTGCTGTTCGCCGCTCTCAGCACCGGCCTCGGCCGCGCCGCGCTCAAGACCACCCTGATCGCCATGATGGACGCCCCGCCGGCCCGCGGCGTCCACCGCGTCGCCGGCGTATTGACGCGACTCGTCAATCACCTCTGCGGCGGCGACCTGCGGTTTCAGGCCCTGCCCAATCCTTTCGACATGTGGGTCGACGGCATCGAGGTCCCGGTGTTCGAGGAGTTCGCCGCCGGCACCGAGGCGCTCCACCTCGAGCACCCGGGCGATCGCGCCGCGCTCCTGCGCGATCCCGCCTACCGCCGGCGGTTCCGCCGGCAATGGCGCGATCGCCTGCGCGGCCGCGCCTACCACCGCGACCTCGGCCGCACCCGGATCCTCGCCTGTCCCGAAGACCAGCTGGTCGGCAAGTCGTTCGCCGAGGTCGCCGAATCGCGCGGCCGCGACCCGATCGACACCCTCCTCGACCTGGTCGCCGAGCACGGCACTGCCCTGCGCTGGCAGACGAGCGTCGCCAACGACCGCCCCGACCGGCTCGAGTGGATCGTCCGCCACCCGTTCGCCCAGATCGGCTTCTCCGACGCCGGCGCGCACCTGCGCAACATGGCCTATTACAACTTCCCGCTGCGCCTGCTGCGAATGGTCCGTGCCGCCGCCGCGCGCGGGCGCCCGATCATGAGCGTCGAGCGGGCCGTGCACCGCGTCACCGGCGAGCTCGCGGCATGGTTCGGCGTCGACGCCGGCCGGCTCGCCCCGGGCGCCCGCGCCGACCTCGTCGTCGTCGACCCCGAGGCCCTGGACGACCGCCTCGACGCCCTCCACGAGCAGCCCGTCGCCCCGCCCGCCGCCGGCGGCCCGTTCAGCGAGCTGCGGCGCCTGGTCCGCCGCAACGACGCCGCCGTGCGCCGCGTCCTCGTCGCCGGCCGCACGGCCTGGCAGGACGGCGCGCTCGCGCCCGAGCTCGGCCGCGAGCGCTTCGGCGCCGTGCTCCGCGCCGGCGCATGAATCATCGCTGTCCCCGAGGACATTTTTTACAAAGGACATTCCCGAATCGCCGGATTCGGCACCGCGCTGGCGAACCGTCGACACCCGACGATGACGCGCCGATCGGTGAACCCCTCGAGGCGCCGTCACCGGCGCACACGGACATGTCCCCGCGGACATGTCCGTGAATCACCACTGACATGTCCCTACGGACAGCTCACTTCTTCTCGCACTCGCCCGGGGCGGCGAGCCCGACCCCCGCGCTCAGGCGGGCGCAATCGTTGCCGTAGGTCTTGCCGTCGCAGCCGCACACCGGGGTGTAATCGAACGTGCACGCCTCGGGCTTGGCCCGGCAGGTCCCGCCGATGTCCGCGCCGCCGCACTGGCTCGGGTCGCAGAACTGGCCCTCGCCGCACGAGAGCCCGCGGCTCCCCCCGCACTCCGGGTTATCCGCCGCCGGCGCCGCCGCGCCCGCGCGCGTGTAGATCTCGCTGGTCACCAGCGCCGGCTTGGTCCCGTTCGGGCCCGTCACCTCCGACGGCGAGGCCGCGACGAGGATCCCCTCGACCGTCTCGTACATCACCTGGCGGACGGCGTCCTGAATCGCCTGCGACGCCCCGCTGGCCGCAAAATCGACGCCCGAGACCAGCGAGTCCCAGCCGGTGTTGAGGCGGAACGCGTGCGCCATCGGGCACGGCATCGCCGAGCACTTGGCATGGATCCCGCGCAGCCGATAAAACAGCCCCGTCGGCTCCGAGCCCACGCGCCCGACCCAGCCTTCGCTGACCTGCAGCACCCCGACGTCGGCGAAGTTCGGATCGGCCTCGCGCCCGATCGTCCCGCGGACCAGCGCGTGCTTGTCGGCGAACGCCCCGAGGAACGTGTTCTGGTTGTCCGCGTCGAGCTTCAGCGCCGCCAGGTCGACGGTGCCGACGTAGCACTCCTTGGCGACCTTGCCGTCGGCGCAGGTCGTCTCGTCCTGATTGACGCGCTGGACGAAGAACCCGCCGCAGGCCGGCGCCGCGCACTTGCGGACATCGCGGCGCGTCACCACGTAGAACGTCTCCTGCTCGGCCGCGGCGGGCCCACTCCCATCGTGGTCCTCGTCAGGAGCCTTCGTCGCGGCGGGGCTACCGCACGCGGAAGAGAGCGACAAAACAGAGGCAAAGGCCAACAAGACAGACGATGAATTGTGCATGGCGATGAATGACCCCGCTGAGAGGCGCGGGAGTTCTATGCCATGAGACGCACGGTGCAACGGCCCCGGCCTCGCGCTCGCTCGTGACATAACGATGCATCGCCCCCGCGATCCGCCGCCCGACGTACGCCGCTGGCCGCACCGCCGCGTACATCGGCGCCCTCGCCCGCGCCGCGATGAAAGGATGTCCTCGCAACAATGTCACGCGGATGTGACCGACCCCGCGCCGGTGATGCCGGCAAAAGCCGGCACCATGCCCGTTTACCGGAAGAACCTGTCCTTCGGGACATCTCCGTTCGACGCCCTTACACCTGCCCGGCCAAGTTCGCCGTCGACATGACGTCGCAATCCTCACGGGACGAGGCCGCTCCGGCGACGGGCGAATGAACCCCGGCCTGGGCAAGCGACATGTCCCAAAAGACATGCACGCGCCGCGCGCCGATCGAGTGTCTATTTGACATCCACCTCGCTGCGAGCTCCGAGGAGCGGGAGCCCCCCCGGCTCTTCACATTAATATTCCCCCATGTTCGACCGCTCGCCCGCGGCGGCCAGCGAGACACCGTACCCGCGAGGTCCATGTCCCGGCTGGCTTGGGCTCATACACGACGCGCTCGGCCCGGGTGCGCCCGAGCCGACTTTTCGCTGACGATCCGCGCGCCCGGTCGCGCGAGCGTGCGCGGATCGGGGCCTTCCCGCCGCTGCTGTTCATCGCCACGATCGAGCGCGAGCGCCGACAGATCGGTCACGCCGACGGGGCACTCCCATGGCCGCGATCCATCACCACATACAGTGGTGTCATGGTCGACTCGCCCGGCCGAGCCGCCGCACGCAAGGCGCTCACGCTCGCCGCGTCGGCTCCGGTGCTCGAAGGACTCGGGGCTCGTCCGCGAGCCCGCCCTCGGAACACCCGCTCTCTCCTACCGAGCCGCGCGAAACCGTCCTGGCGCTCCCCCCGCTTGACAACTCGGATGACGGCCATCATATTACGGGCGTCATCCCAACCCGCCCGCGTGGAGGCTGTCGTGACCGTCCGAACCGAACAGAAAGAGCGCACCCGGCAAGACATCCTCGCCTCGGCGACTCGCCTGCTGCGCGAGCGCGGCATCGCCGGCGCCAGCGTGGCCGAGGTGATGAAGGGCGCCGGCCTCACCGTCGGCGGCTTCTACGCTCACTTCGAATCCAAGGAGGCGCTGGTCTCCGCCTCGTTGCGGCAATCGCTGCACGAGCTGTGGAGCGGCCTGGTCGCCGGCGCCGGCAAGCTGCGCGGCGTCGAGGCGGTCTCCTACGTGGTCCGCCGCTACCTCTCGCGCGCCCACCGGGACAACCCCGGCGAGGGCTGCCCGCTGCCGGCCGTGGTCGCCGACGTGGCGCAGGCCGGCGAGGCCGTGCGCGAGGGCCTGGCCCACGAGCTCGGCGATTACGCCGACGCGCTCGCCGCTTGCATCACCGACGACACCGCCGCCAGTCGTCAGCGCGCGCTCGCCCTGTTGTCCCTCATGTACGGCGGCCTCAGCCTCGCGCGCGCCCTCAAGGGCACCCCCGTCTCCGACGAGATCCTCAAGTCCTGCCGCGATTTCGCGCGACAGGCGTTCACCAACGAATAGTCCCGGAGGACATGTATCATGGGCAAGGCACTCATCCTCGACGCTGTTCGCACCCCCCGCGGTCGCGGTAAGGCCGGCAAGGGCAGCCTCAGCGCCATTCACCCGCAAGAGCTCCTCGCACAGACCTTGAACGGCCTGGTCGCGCGCACCGGCATCGCCGCCGCCGAGGTCGACGACCTGGTCGTCGGCAGCGTGTCGCAGGTCGGCGAGCAAGGCGCCAACATCGCCCGCAACGCCGTGCTGGCCGCCGGCTGGCCGCAAGAGGTCAGCGGCGTGTCCCTCAATCGCTTCTGCGGCTCGGGCCTGCAGGCGATCGCCATGGCGGCCTACGGCGCCGCCTCGGGCTTCCAGCACCTGATCGTCGCCGGCGGCGTGGAGAGCATGTCGCGCGTGCCGATGGGCTCGGACGGCGGCGGCCAGGACGGCCACAACGCCCGCCTGCGCGAGCGCGTGTTCCAGATCCCCCAGGGCATCAGCGCTGACCTCATCGCCACCCGCGAGGGCTTCACGCGCCAGCAGCTCGACGCCTTCGCCGCCGATTCGCACCGCAAGGCCACGATCGCGGTCGAGCACGGCCACTTCACCCGCGCCCTCGTCCCGGTCGTCGATCCGGCCACCGGCCAGGTCGCGCTCGCCCGCGACGAATTGGTCCGCCCCGACACCAGCCTGACCGGCCTGGCCAGGCTCGCCCCGTCGTTCGTCGAGTTGGGCAACATGCCCGTCACCCCCGACGGCCGCACCCTCGACCAGATCGCCCTGGCCCAATTCACCGACACCCCGCGCATCGATCATTTGCACACTGCCGGCAACTCGAGCCCGCTGACCGACGGCGCCGCCGCCGTGCTGATCGGCTCGGAGGAGTACGCGCGGGCTCACGGCCTCCGGCCGCGGGCCGTCATCAAGAGCATCGCCACGATCGGCAGCGATCCGGTGCTCATGCTCACCGCGCCGGCCCCGGTGTCGCGCAAGGCCCTGCAGCAGGCCGGCATGCAGGTCGGCGACATCGACCTGTGGGAGATCAACGAGGCCTTCGCCGCGGTGGTGCTCGAGACCACCCGCAGCCTCGGCGTCGACCCCGAGCGCATCAACGTCAACGGCGGCGCGATCGCCCTCGGCCACCCGCTCGGGGCCACCGGGGCCATGCTGCTCGGCACCGTCGTCGACGAGCTCGAGCGCCGCGACCTCGTCACCGGCCTCGTGACCATGTGCATCGGCGGCGGCCAGGGCATCGCCGTCATCGTCGAGCGCGTCTGAACCCCGAGGAGCTCCACGTCATGTCTGCCAGCGATCCACCCCCGAAGAGCGAGACCCCGGTCATTCACCCGCGCGACTGGTTCGCGCGGGTGATGGCCGGGGAGCTCCCGCATCCGCCCATCGCCCGCCTCCTCGGCATTCGCATGCTGCGCGCCGAGGACGGGGTCGCCGCCGCCGAATTGCAGGCCGACCCCGAGCGCCACGCCAACCCCATGGGCACCCTCCACGGCGGCGTCCTCTGCGACCTCGCCGACCTCGCCATGGGCACCGCCGTCGGCTCGATCCTCGAGCGCGGCGAATCGTTCACCACCCTCGAGCTCAAGGCCAACTATTTCAAGCCGGTGTGGAACCAGCGGCTCACCGCCAACGCGCGGATCGTCAAGCGCACCCGCACGATCTGCTACGTCGAATGCGACGTCGTCGACGACAAGCAGAGCCTCGTCGCCCGCCTCGCCAGCACCTGCATGATCCTGCGCGGCGACATGGCCGCCGGCCGCTGATCCGCCGCCTTCACGGGCAGCGCGGGTCGGCCATCTGGACCATCTCGATCTGCTCGGGCGTGAACGGCAGCGGGTCGCAGCCGTGGCCGGACTCGCAGATCCGGTCCCACTGCGGCGCCGCCTTGGCGTGGCAGCCGAAGCAATTGCCGCCGAAGCCGTTGACGACGTCCTGGGTGCCGCGCGCCATGATCGTCGTGCCCTGCGCCGACACCTCGAGCGCGAAGAACTCCCAGTCCGAATTGTCCGGGGCCCAGCCCGTCGCCCGCTTGACCATCGCCTCGCCGGGGATCAGCTGAATCACGGTACCGACCGGATAGACCCCGCCGCTCGGGTCGTTGGCGACCTCGAGGGCCTCGTCCAAATGGCCGAGCATGTTCGTCAGGCGGAACTTGCGGACCTTCTCCCATTCGAGCAAGCACACGAAGTCCTCGGCCTGCATGTCGAGGTCCTCGCCGCTCGCCGTGGTGCTGCTCGACGCGTCATCGGTCGTGCTGCTGCTGCTCGACTCGCTGCCGGTCGTGCTGCCGGTCGTGCTCCCGGTCGTGCTCCCGCCCGTCGTCGGCGCCTCGCCGGGACCCGTCGTCGGCGCGCCGGTCGAGGTGCCCGCCGTCTCGGTTCCGGTCGCGGCCGCGGTCGTCGTGCCCCCGCTCTCCCCGCACGCGGACACGAAGAGGAGGACCAGAAGAGCAGACAGGCGGCTGGGCATGGCGCACCATCGCCAATCTCCCGCGCGCTTGGCAAGCGGGCCCGCGAGGCCCCCGGCGCGAAACCGCGAGCGCGGCGCGCCCTATCTCCGGCGCATCACCGCGAACAGCTCCTGGCCGTGGCGGATCAGCGTCGACCCCTGCGCCACCGCCAGCTGCTCGATCGTGAAGCGCGGCGCGAACCGGCGCTCGACCTCGGCGCGGTCGGTCGTGAACGGCGGCCCGCCCGGGCGGCCGTGGGCGTAGAACAGCCCCACCAGCAAACCGCCGGGCTGCAGCGAATCCGCCACCGCCGTCACGTAGTCGTCGCGGCGGGCCGGATCGATCGCGCAGAAGCAGGTGTGCTCGACCACCAGGTCGAACGCCGGGGGCGAGCCCATGCGCGCGAACAGGTCCGCCACCGCGAACGCGATCGTCAGCTCCGGCGGCGTCATCGCCTGCGCCTGTGCGATCGCCGTCGGCGCCAGATCGATCGCCGTCACCGTCGCCCCGAGCCGCGCCAACAGCCGCGCCTCGTGCCCGCGGCCGCACCCGGGCACCAATGCTCGCATGCCCTCGGGGACATGTCCCGAGAACCATGTCACAAGCGGCGGCGCGGCCCGCCCGAGCTCCCAGCCGCCGGCGTTCGCCACGAACAGCGGGTCCCAGAACCTGGCCTCGCCCGGCCCGGCGCCAGCGACATCGGGCGCGCGCACCAGCAGCTCGCCGCGGATCGCCCGGGCCACCGGCGCGACCAGGTCGACCAGCGCCTCGAACTCCGCCGACGTCAGCCGCAGCCCCGGGTTCGCCGCGTCGGCCCGTGACAGCGTCGCCTGGCGGGCGAACGCATCGACCGCCAGCGCGCGCACCGGCGCCCCCGCCTGCCGCTCGAGCGCCGCCCACAGCGGCTCCGCGACCGCGTCGACCCGCGCGTAGGCCTCGCCCTCGAGGTCGCGGCCCTGCTCGCCGCGGGCGCCGACGACGACCGCGCGCACGTGATGGTCGGGTCGATGGAGCTTGAACGAACGGAGGTCCACGCGCGCGAACTTTGGCCGGTCCACCCCGTCGTCGCAAGCGTTATCCTCGCGGCCATGGAGCTCCACGACCTCCTCGCTCGCCTGTGGCGCGACTACGCCGCCTTGAACCCGCAGGTCGAGCGGGTCGGCGCCCTCCTTGCCGGGGCCGGCGAGCGCGTCGTCCACGACCACATCGCCCTGCGCACCTGGGGCGACCCGCGCTGCGACATCGAAGCGCTGGCGCGCCCGTTCGTGCGCGCCGGCTACCGCGCCGCCGGGGCCTACCGCTTCGCCGAGAAGCGCCTGGTCGCCCGCCACTTCGCCCACGACGACCCCGCGCTCCCGCTCGTCTTCATCAGCGAGCTGATCCTCGCCGAGTTCTCGCCTGACCTTCAGGACAGGGTGAGATGTCTCCTCGAACAGGTCCCCGAGGACATGTTCCAGGCGCCAGACCTGTGCGCGCGCGGCCGCCCGTGGAGGGTCGCCCACGCCGAGGTCGAGGCCCTGCGGCGCGAGAGCGAGTACGCCGCCTGGCTGGCCGCGTTCGGCTGGCGGGCCAACCACTTCACCGTCGCCGTCCACGAGCTCGCAAACCTGTCCGAATTGCCCGCTCTCGACGCCTTCCTCGTCGCCCACGGCCTGCGCCTCAACACGGCAGGCGGCGAGATCAAGGGCTCGCCGGCGCAGGGCCTCGAGCAGTCGTCGACCCTGGCCGACGTCGTCGAAGTCGAATTCAGCGACGGCACCTTCGCCGTGCCCGCCTGCTACTACGAGTTCGCGCGCCGCTGGCCCGGCCCCGACGGCCGCCAGTTCCGCGGCTTCATCGAGGGCTCGGCCGACAAGATCTTCGAGAGCACCGACCGGGACTCCGCGTCGTGAGCCCGTGAGGGCGAAGCGACCGCCGCGCCCCGGGCCCGACGCGCCCCGCGAACCGCGAGTCCGCGGGGCACCCGATCGCCGGGCTCCGCCGTGGCAATGCCACGGCGTCGGCCTCGCGTGGACCCGCGACGCCGTCGTCGCCGTGGATCTCCCCGACCTCGAGCGACCGCCCTGCAAGGCCGACAGGTCCACGCACAGGCCCAAACTCGTCGATGCGCCGCGCCAGGCGCCCGTGGGCGCGACTCGCGAGCCTGGTGAGCCGCCGCAGCGATGAGCCATCGCACGCCCGGCGGGCTTCTGCGCCGGCGCCGAGCGATGCCACCCTTTGCTCCGACATGGAGCGACTCGCCTCGGACCTGCTGTTCAACCCCACGGAAGAGCACCGCATGCTGCGGCAGATGGTCGCCGACTTCGCCGCGCGCGAAGTCGAGCCGCAGGCCGCCGCGCACGATCACAAGGGCGAACTCAACGTCCCGCTGTTCCGCCGCCTCGGCGACCTCGGCCTGCTCGGCATCACCATCCCCGAGGCCGACGGCGGCGCCGGCATGGACGCGGTCGCGGCCGTCATCGTCCACCACGAGCTCGCCAAGCACGACCCCGGCTTCACGCTGGCGTACCTGGCCCACTCGATGTTGTTCGTCAACAACTTCTACCACTGCTCGAACGCCGAGCAGCGCGCGCGCTACCTGCCGCGCGTGCTGTCGGGCGAGTGGGTCGCCGGCATGGGCATGACCGAGCCGGGCGCCGGCACCGACGTGCTCGGCATGACCACCACCGCCGTGCGCGACGGCGACGGCTGGGTCCTGAACGGCACCAAGACGTACATCACCAACGGCTGCGAGGGCCACTGCTTCCTCGTCTACGCCAAGGTCGAGGGCCGGATCACCGCCTTCGTGGTCGACCGCGACTGCCCCGGCTTCCGCAGCAGCAATCACATCGACAAGCTCGGCATGCGCGCGTCGACCATGTCGGAGCTGATCTTCGAGGACTGCAAGGTGCCCGGCGCCAACGTCCTCGGCGAGGTCGGCAGCGGCCTCACGCACATGATGCGCAACCTCGAGATCGAGCGCACCACGCTGGCCGCCATGAGCGTCGGCATCGCCGACCGCTGCGTCGACATCATGGTCCGCTACGCCGAGGAGCGCCACGCATTCCGCCAGAGCCTGAACCGCTTCGGGCAGATCCAGCGCTACCTGGCTGACGGCTACGCGATGACCGAGGCCGCCAAGTGCCTGGTCTACAACGTCGCCCGCGACATCGGCCCCGACGTGCGCAACCGCGTCGGCTCCGACGCCGCCAAGCTGTTCGCCGCCCCCGTCGGCAAGCAGGTCGCCGACTTCGCCATGCAGGTCATGGGCGGCGCCGGCTACTGCAAGGAGTTCCCCGTCGAGCGCCTGTGGCGCGACGCCAAGCTGCTCGAGATCGGCGGCGGCACCATCGAGGCCCACCAGAAGAACCTGACGAAGGACCTCACCGCCCTGCTCGCCCGCGGTTGAGGCTGTCCTGCGGGGCATGTCCCCGAGGACCTGCGCCATCGGGCATGTCCTCACGGACATGCCCCTTCGTTCACGTCAGCACCCGCGACCCGTCGGCCGTCACGCAGAGGGTGTGCTCGAACTGGGCGCTCCACTTGCGGTCGGCGGTGACCACCGTCCAGCCGTCCTTCAGCACCTCGACCTCCGGGGTCCCGACGGTCAGCATCGGCTCGATCGTGAACACCATCCCCTCGCGCAGGCGCAGTCCCGTGCCGGCGCGGCCGACGTGGGCGATGTGCGGCGCCTCGTGCATGTGGCGGCCGATCCCGTGGCCGCCGAAGTCGCTGACCACCCCGTAGCCGCCGCGCCGCGCGACCTCGACGATCGCCGCGCCGATGTCGCCGAGCCGCGCCCCTGGCCGCACCGCCGCGATCCCGGCGTCGCGGGCCGCTCGCGTGGTCGTGACCAGCCGCTCCGCCTCCGCCGAGACCGCGCCGATGCAGAACGTCGCCGAGGTGTCGCCGTGGAACCCGTCGAGCTCGGTCGTCACGTCGACGTTGACGATGTCGCCGTCCTGCAGCACCACGTCGGCCCGCGGCACCCCGTGACACACCACCTCGTTGCGGCTCGTGCACACGCTCGCCGGAAACGGCCCCGGCCCCGCCCCGCGGTAGCCCAGCTGACTCGGCCGCCCGCCCCGCCGCGCGGTGTCCTCGCGCACCCACCCGTCGATCTGCCCCGTCGTCACCCCCGCGCGCAGCCGCTCCGCCACGTACGCCAGCGTACCTGCCGCCGCCGCCCCCGCGCGCTCGATCGCCGCGATCTCCCGCGGCCCGTAAATCGTCACCGACATGCCCGCGAGCCTGCGCCGGACCGCCCGCGGCGGTCCAATACCGTTTCGGTATGACGCGCCGCGAAAGCCCGGCAACGGCGACCCTTTCGCCTCGCCGGCCCCGGCGGTGTTCGTGATCGGATCGCCGACGCGCTCGCGGCCACGCGCGCCAGCATCTCGGCCGCGCCTGACACCCTCGCTCGTCCTCCGCCGACGCCATGCCCCGAGTCCGGGCGACCCGAATGGCAACCCCTGCCTCTGCCACCGGCGCGCAGTCTCCGGCGCTGACCCGGGCTTGCCTGGCGCCGGCGCTCGCGCGTAGCCTGGGCCCGTGAGCCTGACCCAGATCAGCTACTTCGTCGCCGTCGCCGAGGAGCAGCACGTCGGTCGCGCGGCGCAGCGGCTGCACGTCTCGCAGCCGCCCGTGACCCGGCAGATCCACCAGCTCGAGGACGAACTCGGCACTCGCCTGTTCGACCGCACCCCTCGCGGCGTCCGCCTCCTGCCCGCCGGCGAGCGCTTCCTCGCCCACGCCCGGGCGATCCTCGCCCAGGTCGACGCTGCCCGCCGGGCCGTCTCCGGACCTGCCTCGAACGACATGGACGATGGGACATGTGCTTCGAGCCATGTCCCGAACGCTCTCGGCCGTGACTGAGAGCCGACGACGCGAACAGCGCCGCCGCCCGTGAGGGCAGCGGCGCTCCGCGTTCCCGGCCTGCTTGAAGCTCGGCTCACTCGCCGCGCGGGCCCTTGTCGCCGTAGTCACCGCGCGGGCCGTGGCCCCGGTCGCCGTGGTCGCCGCGCGGGCCGTGGCCCCGGTCGCCGTGGTGGGCTTGCTTGAACGCCACCAGCTCCTCGCGGGACAGCTTGCCGTCGCTGTTGCTGTCGGCCTCGGCGAACTTCTCGGCCAGCTTCGGGTGCTGGGCCACCTCGTCGGCGGACAGCGCGTTGTCGCTGTTCGCGTCGAGCTTCGCCATCATCATCGCCGCGCGCTCGGCCGGGTCCTTGTGCGACCCGTCGCCGTGCTTGCCGCGGCCCTTGAGCGCCTTCAGCTCCTCGCGGGTCAGCTTGCCGTCGCTGTCCGCGTCGGCCTCGGCGAACTTGTGCGCCAGCGGCCCCTCGGTCACCTCCTCGCGGGACAGCGCGCCGTCGCTGTTGGCGTCGAACTTGGCCAGCAGCTTGATCGCCCGCTCCTCCGGGTCCTTCGGCCCGCCGTGACCACCGCGGCGGCCCTTCATCGCCTTCAGCTCCTCGCCGCTCAGCTTGCCGTCGCCGTCGACGTCGAGCTCGGCGAACTTGGCCTCGAAGCGGTGACCCTTGGCCTCTTCGCGGGAGATCGAGCCATCGCCGTCGGCGTCGAACTTGGCCATGAACCCGCCCTTGTGGTGCCCGCCCTCGACCTCCGCGAGCTCCTGCTCGGTCGGCTCCGCGGTCTCCTCCTTGTCGCAGGCGACGAACATGAGGGAAAGGGACAGGAAGGCGGCCTTGGTGATGCGTGTCATGGTGTGTCTCCTCGAAACCGGTGGCGGCCATCGCCGCGCAGGTCATGTCCCCGGCTCGCATCCTGATATTGGTCGCCCCCGGGCTCCTTGCACGCCGGATTACCGTCGCTTTACAGAGGCCCCCGCCCGCCCCGGTCGCACGAGCCGCCAGACCCCCCTGCGCGGGCTTCGGAGGCCGTTGCGCGGCTTCGCTCCGAGCCCCCGGTTACGTCCCGCCAACAATCTTTCGGGGCACCTCCGCGCAGACACGACCTCGACTTCGTAACACGCACGCCGCCAGCAGCTCGCGCGCACGATCCCCACGTCCCACCGCGCGAAGTGGCCTCGAGCCTCGCGCATCTCGCTACCCCTGCCGGCGCGGCGGCCGGGACTCGCAGCGAGTCCCAGCAAAAGCCTCGAGGTTCAGGGACCGCAGCCGGTGTCCGCAAAGATGTCGCACTCGACGACGATGATGCCGTCCTCCGCCAGGTGGAAGCCATTCGTTCCGCCGTCGAAGCACACGTTCGCCGCGCACTTCTCGACCGTCGTCGTCGGGCACTGCGCCGGCGCGGCGAAGCATACCATGCACGTCGGGTCGTCCGTCTCGACGCACTCGGTCGACCCGCACGCCGGGATGTCCGAGTCGAACCAGCGGCAGAACTGCCCCGCCCGGCACGTCCCGCACGGGTTCACGCCGCCGGGCTCGGGCGGCTCGGTATCCGAGACGGTCCCGGGCTCGCTCGTGCTGCCCGAGCTCGTGTCGGTCGTCGAGGTCGAAGTCGTGCTCGTGCTCGTCGTCGCGGTGGACGTCGAGGTCGGCTGGTCGGTCTCCGACGACCCGGACGACTCGGTCGCTCCCGTCGGGTCCGTCGCCGTCGCATCCGAATCCGTCTCCTTCGATTTGTCGTGACAGCCGAGCAGTAAGAGCCCGAACAACAAGCAAGGCAAGCGGTGCAAATAAAGCATGCACCCAGCTTACCACCGCCGCGGCGGCTCGAAAAGCTCCTGCGTGCCCCGGCCCGGTGCCCGCCGAGCCGGCCGCGCGTGCTCCCGCTCGGCTCGTCTCTCCTCCCGGGCGACCATGGGAACCCCGCCGATGCGCCCTCGGTCTCGCGCTCACGCCGATGCTCCTGTACTCCCCCGCGCACCGACGCCGGCCATCTCACGCGATTGTCCATTCCCTACACAACTCATAGACATGTCTCAAAGGACATATCATCATTGCTTCAATCACGCGAGCAACCCAGCCGCGCCACGAAGCCCGCCCTCCGGCCAGCTCTCGGCTCGACCTCACGGCCCCGCGGCTCGACGAAGACGGCAGCGTGCACGGACCGGAAGCCCGTCGTCCGTAGCCCGATCTCCCAGGCCGCCGAGCATCCCGTCGTCATGGTTTCTGAGTCGCTCGTCGTCCGCCAGCTGCACCCCGGGGCGCGTCTTCATCCGGCCGAGCCAAAACACACGCCGAGCAGGCGAGCGTGGCGCTCGTGCCGACGCCGTTCGCGCGCACGCGGTCGTCCGCCGTTTCGACGCCATCTTCGCGCTGCGGCGGGCGCGTCGCCGTCACGTCACCTGCCTCAACCTCGCGTTTGCCGCTCTCCTCGCTCACGACCTCGCACCACCCCTTCATCGGTCGACCGCGTTCGCAAGGGCTTCCTCTGGTAAAAGCACGCACCGAGCCCGGGCTCCGCATGCTCGTCCGTCCGGGCCTCGCCTTGCTCTCGACAGGTGCCCATGTCCTTCCCAGCGCGGGTCATCCGCTACATCACCTCGATCCTCGTCTGGACTCTCGGGTTTGCATGGATGACCGTGACCATCCTCTTCCTCGTGGTCTTCGGGCTGGTCCGCGGCGGAGGTCCCGAGCTCAACCGCAGGGCAGCGCAGTGGATGTCGCACGTCACCCGCCTCGCGTACCCGCGCTTTCGCGTGATCTACGACCCTGATTTCGACCCGACGCGGCCGAGCGTGTTCTGTCAGAACCACGTCAACTTCATGGACGCCCACGTCGCCTGTCGCGTGATCCCGGGGCCGTTCTGCGGGTTGATGCTCGCCTCGCACTTCAAGATCCCCGCGTACGGCTGGATCATGCGGATCACCAGCGGGATCCCCGTGCCCTCCGCCAAGGGCGGACGCACGACCGCGCTCATGCTCGCCGCTCGCGATCGCATCGCTCGCGGGATCTCCATCCTCGTGTTTCCGGAGGCCCACCGGACCCTCGATGGCCACCTCCAGCCGTTCAAGCAAGGCGTCTTCTTCATGGCCCGCGACGCCGGCGCCCCGGTGGTCCCGATCGCCGTCCATGGCGCCTACGAGGTCAATCACAAGGGCACCTGGCTGTTCAGGCGCGGGCCCGTGACCGTGTGGGTCGGGCCCCAGGTCGAGACCGAGGGCCTCGACGACGAAGCCCTCGCCGTCGTGATCGAGGAGATGCGGGCGGACATCCACGAGTTCGTCGAGACCGGCTTCGTCCGCGAGCGACCCGCGGCGGCGTGACGGCGGCCCTGCCGCTCGCGGAGCTCCCGCGCAATCCACCGACATGTCCTCGCGGACATGTCCTCATGCATGCGGCGTCGCGGGCAGCACCAGCCCGCGCTCGCGCGCCAGCCGATCGGACAGCTCCCAGGTGCGCCGCGCCAGCTCGGCCTCGAGACATAGCGGCGTCGGCTCGAAGCGCCCGGGGTCGAAGCAGATCGCCCCGTTCGCCGGTCGGGCATCCGCCATCGTCAGCAGCCGCACCACGTTGGCCGCCGAGCGCTCCGTCGAGGCCCCGAACAGGCGATACAGCGCGCGGATGAACCACGGCCACTCGCGCGCCGTGTCGGTGCGGGTCATGCCGACGCAGGCGATGCTCGCGGTGACCGGCAGGTCGCGCCAGCGCTGCGCTGCCGCTTGCACGTGCAGGTAGCCCAGCACCTGCGACGACATCAGCGCCGCCAGCAGCCGCCAGCGGCGGCGCTCGAACTGCAGATCGTCGAGGTCGGGCACCAGCCCTGCCGGCGCCTTCGCCCCCACGTGCACGACGCGCCCGTCGCCCGAGCGGGCCAGCTGCGCCAGCGCTCCGCGGTTGAGCGCGTAGCGGGCCAGGTACTGCAAGGCGAACGCGCGCTCGAACCCGTCGGCCGTGTCGACCCGCCGCATCGACGCCGTCATCGCCGTGTGCACCAGCCCGTGCAGCGCCGGTCGCCACCCCGCGATCGTCTCGATCGCCCGGCCCACTCCCGCCATCGTCGTGAGGTCGGCCGCGCGGTACTCCGCCACCGCAGCCCCCGCCGCGCGTACCGTCGCCGCCGCTCGCTCCCCGCGCTCGCCGTCGCGCCCGAGCAGCAAGATCGCCGCGCCCCGGCGGGCCATCGCCGTGGCCGCCGTCAGCCCGATCCCCGCCGTCCCGCCGCTGAACACGAAGTTGAGGCCACGGACCCGTCGCTCGTCTTTCATCACGTCCATCACATTTTCAAAAATATAAGCAATTGCTTGCCTCGTCAGCTTGCGTTCGCTAGCCCTCTCCGGTGGCCGTCAAGCGTCGCATCGAGCCCCGTCGCCGCCCCGTTCAGGACCGTTCGCAGGCCACCGTCGCCGCCGTCCTCCAAGCTGCAGCTTATATTTTGGTGCGCGAAGGCTACGCCCGCCTCACGACCAACCGGATCGCCGAGCGCGCCGGGGTCAACATCGCCTCGCTCTACCAGTTCTTCCCCAACAAGGAGGCCATCGTCGTCGAGCTCGAGCGGCGCCACGGCGAGCGCACCGACGCGGCGATGAAGGCCGCGCTCGCTCGCCCGCGCGGCGGCGATCTCGAGTCGACCCTGCGCGCGCTGGTCGAGGCCTACGTCGCCGCGCAGACGATCGAGCCGGCCCTGCAGCGGGCCTTCACCGAGGAGGTGCCGCGGCTCCGCGGCCGCCGCTCGGCCACCGGCGGCGAGCGCTGCGGCGCCGACGTCACCCAGCTCCTGGCCGCGTTCGGCGTCCGCTCGCAGCGGCTCGAGCTGGCCGGCTGGATGCTGGCGACGATCTGCCGCGAGGTCGTCTACCACGGCGTGCTCGAGCGCGGCGCCGACACCCGCTCCGGCGCCCTCGTCGACGAGTTGGTCGGCATGCTCGCCGGGTGGCTGCGCGACGGCCGGGACGAAGCCCCGGGACGACCCAAAGCGTGACCTCGGGCGGACTGTCCCGCGACGCGCCTCGCTTCACGCCGTCCCGTCGCGCTCGGGCCGGCGGGCGCCGAACGCCGCGTAGAGCACGGGCAGCACGAACAGCGTGGCGACGGTCGAGGTGAGCACGCCGCCGATGACCACGGTCGCGAGCGGGCGTTGGACCTCCGCGCCCACACCGGTGGCCAGGGCCATCGGCACGAAGCCGACCGCGGCCACCGTCGCGGTCATGAGCACCGGCCGCAGTCGCGTCTCCGCCGCCTCGCGGATCGCCTCGACCGGCGCCCGACCTCGCGCGAGCAGCTGCATGACGCGCGACACCAGCACCATGTCGCCCAGCACGGCGATGCCCGACAGCGCGATGAAGCCGACCCCGGCCGAGATCGAAAACGGCATGTCGCGCACCCACAGCGCGGCGATCCCCCCGACCGCGCCGAAGGGCACGCCGGTGAACACGCGGATCGCATCGATCGCGCGGCCGTAGGTCAGGTAAAGCAGTGAGAACACCAGCAACAGGGCGATCGGCACCACCACCAGCAAGCGGCGCTGGGCTCGTTCGAGGTTCTCGAACTGACCGCCGAGCGTCGTGTAGTAGCCGTCGGGCAGCGTCACGTCCTCGCCCAGCGTTCGCCGCACGTCCGCCACGAACGACCCCAGATCGCGGCCGCGCACGTTCGCTTGCACGATCACCCGCCGCTTGGCCCACTCGCGCTGGATCGTCGAGGGCCCTTCGACCACCTCGATCCGCGCGACCCGTGACAGCGGGATCTGGGCCCCCGACGCCGTGGTGATCAGCACACCGCCGATGCGTTCGGCCGAGCCGCGGGCGTCGTCGCTCAGGCGGAGCACGAGATCGAAGCGCCGCTGACCTTCGACGACCTCGCCCACCTTGCGGGTCCCCAGCGACTCGATGACCTCGAGGATCTCCCCGACCGGGATGCCATGGCGGCCGGCGGCCAGCCGATCGACCTCGATGACGAGCATCGCCTGGCCCGTCAGCTGCTCGACGGTCACGTCGCTGGCGCCCGGCAGCGCCTCGACGGCCCGGCGGATCGCGTCTGCCTGCTCGCGCAGGACCTCGAAGTCGTCGCCGAACAGCTTGATCCCGACATCGGCCCGGACCCCCGCGACCATCTCGTTCACGCGCATCTCGATCGGCTGGGTGAAGACGCTGCGCATCCCCGGCATGCCCTCGAGCTCGGTCGCCATCGCCTGCACGAGCGCGTCCTGGGTCGCGCCGCGGGTCCATCGCTCGCGCGGCGTGAGCGTGATGAACACGTCCGACACCTCGAGGCCCATCGGATCGGTGGCGACCTCGGCGGTGCCGGTGCGTGTCCAGACGTGCTCGACCTCGTCCGGGAACCGCTCGAGCAGCCGCCGCTCGAGCTGCGTCCCGTAGCGGACCGACTCGTCGAGCGAGATGCCGGCCACGCGCACGGTGTTGATCACGACCGCCTGCTCGCCGAGCCGCGGCACGAACTCCGAGCCGAGCCGGGTCGCCGCGGCCGCGGCCAGGAGCACGAGCAAACTCGCGAGCACCAGCACACGCTTGCGCCGGTCGAGCGCCCACCCGAGCGCGCGGCGGTAGCGGCCCTTCAGCCAGCGCACCAGGCGATTGTCATGACCCCCGCCGCCCTTCTTCAGCGCCAGGCTGGCGAGCACCGGCATCAGCGTGACCGAGAGCAGCATCGAGCCGGCCAGGGCGAAGATCACCGTGAGCGCCATCGGCTGGAACAGCTTGCCCTCCACCCCCTCGAGCGCGAGGATCGGCAGATAGACGATCGCGATGATCAGCTCGCCGAACAGCGTCGGCTTTCGGACCTCGACCGCGGCGTCGCGCACGATCTCGCGGACGCTGCGGTCGCTGTCGTCCTCCTCCAATCGCCGGGCCGCGTTCTCGACCAGAATCACCGAGCTGTCGACGACCAGGCCGAAATCGATCGCGCCCAGGCTCATCAGGCTGCCGGCGATCCCGTACTGCAGCATCGCGTTGAACGCGAACAGCATCGACAGCGGGATCGCCAGCGCGACGATCAGCCCCGCGCGGAGGTTGCCGAGGAACACGAACAACACCGCGATGACGAGCAGCGCGCCCTCGAGCAGGTTGTCGCGGACCGTGTGAAGCACCGCGCCGACCAGGTCGGTGCGGCTGTAGACCGGCGTCACCGCGACGTCCTCGGGCAGGCTGTGGCGGACCTGTTCGAGCCGCGCCTCGAGCTGCTGGGTGATCTCGCGGCTGTTCTCGCCCATCAACATGAAGCCGAGCCCGAGCACCGCCTCGCCTCGACCCTCCGCCGTCACCGCCCCGCGACGGATCTCGTGGCCCTCGCGGACCTCCGCGATGTCACTCACCCGGATCACCTTGCCGTCGACGTGGGCGACCACCATCGCCTCGATCTCCGCGACGCTGCCGACGAGCCCCTGCCCCTGGATCAGCTGCGACTCACCGGCTTGCTCGAGCACGCCGCCGCCGGCGTTGCGATTGCTTCGCTCGAGGACGCGGGCGACGTCGTCGAGGGTCAGCCCGTGCTTGACCAGCCGGCGCGGGTCGACGACCACGTGAAACTGCCGCTCGTGGCCGCCCCAGGTGTTGATCTCCGCGACGCCCGGCACCTGCACCATCTGCGGGCGGATCTCCCAGCGATGCAGCGTCCGCAGCTCGGTGGGCGAGCGCGTCTCGCTGTGGACGAGGTACTGGAACACCTCGCCGAGGCCGGTCGCCACCGGGCCCAACGCCGGACGTCCGACGCGGTCCGGCAGATCCGCGGTGGCCAGCCGCTCGCTCACCACCTGGCGCGCGAGATAGATGTTGGTGTCGTCGTCGAAGATCGCGGTGACCTGCGAGAAGCCGAACTTCGAGACCGACCGCACCGTGGTCAGCCCGGGCAAGCCCGAGATCGACTGCTCGATGGGAAACGTGATCTGCCGCTCCACCTCGAGGGGCGAGAGCGCGGGCGCGGTCGTGTTGACCTGGACCTGGACCGGCGTGGTGTCCGGGAACGCGTCGAACGGCAGCCGCTGGAAGCTGACCAGGCCGACGGCGATCAACACCACGGTCGCCAGCACCACGATCGGTCGGTGACGCAGGCAGAGGTCGATCAGCGCGGTCAGCATCAACGACCCCCGGGCGGCTCGACCTCGCAGCAGCCGGCGCCGATGCTGCCCGGCATGATCTCGGTGCGCAGCAGGACCGCGCCGGTGGTGACCACGGCCTCGCCGCTGCGCAGGCGCCCCTTCACGGCGACCACCTCGCCGTCGCCCGACCGCTTCACGACCCGCGGCTCGTACACGCCCGGCCCGGTCCGCACGAACACCACGTCGAGCTTGCCGACCCGCTGCACGGCCTCGCGCGGGACCGAGACCGCGGATTTCGCGGCGCTCGTGTCGATCCGCGCCAGCCCGAATTGATTGGCCCGCAGCTTCCCGCCCGGGTTCGGCATCTCCGCCTGCGCGGTGACGGTGCGGGTGCGCGGATCGACCTCGGCGGCGATCCACGTGATCTCGCCCTCGAAGCTCGACGCGGTGTCGGCGTCGATCGAGAGCTGCAGGGTCTGCCCGAGAGCGATGTCCGACGCCGCCGTCTCCGGCACGTCGCACAGCGCCCACATCACCGAGGTGTCCGCGATCGTCGCCAGCGAAATCTCCTCGGTGGCGAGGATGCCGAGCACGGCCGGACGACGCACCACGGTGCCCGCGAGCGGAGCGACCAGGACGTAGCGGCCCGAGGCGCTCGCCTTGCCGGCGCCGAGCAGCCGCAGGCCGGCCTGAGCGGCGTTGGCGTGCGCCTGGGCGGTGATCAGCTCCTGCTCGGCGAGGTCGACCTGACGCCTCGAGGTGATCTCGCTGGCGAGCAGCTCGCGCTTGCGCTCGAGGTTGGCCTGCGCCGTCCGAATCCCTTCACGCGCGGTCTGCAGCTCGGCCTGGATCTCGCCGACGTGGATGCTCTGGAGCTCGAAGAGATCACCACCCGCCTCCACGCGGTCACCCAGCTCGACGCGAACCTTGCGGACGATGCCCGGCACGACCGCGTGGATCTCCGCCACCCGATCGCCGTGAAACGCCAGCCGCGCCGTGCATGCGACCGACGAGGTCGCGGCCTCGACTCGCTGGACCATGACGGTCGCTATGCCCGCGGCCGCCTCGATGTCCGGCGACTTGAAGCGGACGGTGCGAGCTTCGAGCGCGGCCTCCTCGGCGCCCGCTGGGGGCTTCACCGGCTTGCAGACCGGGCACACCGACTCCGGGAAACCATGCGCGTCGCAGTAGTCGCCCGCGGCCCGATACTCCTGGACGAGCGAGGGATTGCACTTCGTGCACTTCGACTCGGGCAGCCCGTGCTCCACGCACCAATCGCCCGCGGCCGCCGAGGTCGGTGGTGTCTGCGGGTTGCAGATCGGGCACACCGAATCAGGGAACCCGTGCTCCTCGCACCAATCGCCCGCAGCCTTGAATTGCGCGACGAGCGAAGGGTTGCACTTGGTGCATTTCGACTCGGGCAGGCCATGGCCGCCGCACCAGTCGGCCGGCGCGGCCACGGGCGGGCCCACGTCCGGGAGCTTCACGTCGGGCTTGCAGATCGGGCACAGCGACCCGGGGAAGCCGTGCTCGTGGCACCAGTCGCCCTTGGACTGATAGACCGCCGCGAGCGCGGGGTTGCACTTGGGACAGATCGGGCGAGTCATGCCGTGTTCGCACCGGTCCACAGCCGGCGGCGAGACGGCCGAAGGCGCCGTCGCGCTCGCGGCCGACCGCGGAGCCTGGCCGCGCTCGCCGCAGGCCGCGACGAGCATCCCGACCACCGCGCTGACGAGCCCGAGCTTCCGCTTCACGGCTTCGCCTCGCCGGCGGGCGGCGGTCGGACGATCTTCAGCTCGGGGTTGCAGAGCCGGCACTGCGACTCGGGGAGGTCGTGCTCGACGCACCAGTCGTTGCTGGCCTTGAACGCGGCGATCAGGGCGGGATTGCAGCGAGTGCACAACGACTCGGGGACCTCGTGCTCGCCGCACCAGTCCTCGTGAGAACCAGGCTTCACGCCGGCAGCCGCGTGCTCGGGGCCTGACGCCGGAGCCGGGGCGGCAGGTCGGGCCTTCTGCTCCGCGTCCTGCTTCGGCGAATCACAACCAGACGCGAACAGGACGATGAGGGACAGGAAGACGGAGCGAGCCAATGTGTGGACCATGAACGAACCCTCAGGGGCGCTGTGTGCGAGTTGCTGGGAGGTGGATGCGGCCGATCGCCTGCGAGCGACGACGCCACGACGAGGGACTCCAAGGGACGAGGCGCGGCATGGGGTACGTGGGTGGTCAGCCGCTCGCGCGCGACTGTCGCTGCTCGCGGCGCGCCTGGGCGAGGACCTGGACGGCGCTGACGAGCGCGAGCCCGGAGATCAGGACGGCGACCAGCAGGTCGGGCCAGCGCGAGCCGAAGGCGAGCACGCCACCGGCCGCCAGCAACACCGCGAGGTTGCCGAGCGCATCGTTGCGCGTGCACAGCCACACCGAGCGCATGTTGCTGTCGCCGTCGCGATAACGGTACAAAAGCACCGCGACGGCGAGGTTGGCGATCAGCGCGACGACGCCGGTCGCGCCCATCACCTCGGCGTGCGGCAGCTCGCCGCCGGCGAGGCTGAGCACCGCGCGCCCGAGCACCCACAGGCCGAACAGGCCCATCGTCACGCCCTTCACGGTGGCGACGCGGGCTCGCACGCCCAGCGCCCGCGAGGCGGCCCACAGGCTCAGGGCGTAGTTGCCGGCGTCGCCGAGGAAATCGAGCGCGTCCGCCTGCAGCGACAGCGAGCCCGCGAACAGCCCCGCGACCACCTCGACCACGAACATGCCACCGTTGACGGCCAGCGCGATCCACAGCGCCCGGCTGTAGCCAGGCGCGACCTGAATCGGCGTTCCGCAGCACTTTGCGCTCATACCGGTCCTCCGGGGTGACGGTCAACGTAGACCCTGTAGCGACTACAGGGTCAAGCGAGGCCCGTCGGCGGACACGTGCGAGTCCCCGCACGTGTGGGTCTCGGGGAGCGCGAAGGTGCCGTCAGAGCGCCCCCAGCACGGTTCAGCCCCGGCGCCTCGAGCGCCCACACGAGGCCGCGCGCCGACGTGATCGGCCTCATCGCTCGCCGTGGTCCTCGCGCACTCCGGCTGCTCCGACCCGAACCATCGCGGCCGCCCGCGAGGCGTGACTCTCACTCGTGGCGCTCGCGCTGCGAGGCCTCGCAGACGCGACGCTCGCTACAGCCGCTCGATCTCGTGGGCGCGGGCGTCGACCTCGAGCGGCGCATCGCGGTACCCGACGGTGGCGATCTGCTGCAAGTAGCTCCCGAGGAACGCCGCGATCGAGCCCGCCTGCTCATATTGATGGACGTGCCGGCATTCGTGCGACAGCAGCCGGGTGGAGACGGGGCGCTTGCGGACATAGATGCCATGGCCCAGGGTCAGGCCGATCGTCTCGGGACCCAGCATGCCGAGGCTCACTGCTGCCTGGCGGAGCTCGGGATCCTCCGGGAGCGGGATGCGGGCGACCACGGCGATCCGCACCCGCTCCGGCTCTCGGACCCCGACCGAGCGGGCGACCGCTTGCATCTTCGCGTCGAGCGCCAGCCCGTTGCGCAAGATCTCCGCCTCGCGGGCCTCGGCCCAGCGCACTACCGCGGGCCCGAGCGAGGCGAGGCGAGACAGCAGATCGCTGCGCATGCCTGCGAGCATACGACGCCATCCAGGCGAGCACCAGCCGCTCCCTCCGCGAGAGCGACGCCATCGCCGGCGATTCTTCCTGCTCGCCGCGCCCGACCAGCTCGCGCCTGCGGCAGCCCGACCTCGCGGACAGATCGTGCAAACCCCGACCGCCTCGCCTCGGTGGTCGTCGCCGCGAACTCGACGATCACCTCTTGCGCTTCGCGGCCCCGAGTCGCTTCGCCTTCAGCCCTCGCTGCTTGAACCATCCGCCGGCCTCGAGCGCGCTCACGGCCGCGGGCGGCGCGATCAGCAGCGTCACCGTCTGATCGCCGGTGCCGAGCACATACAGCGGCGCGACCCCGGCGACGAGGGCGACCGCGCGGAACAGCAGCGCGACGTCGACCCAATCGTCGACCTCCGCGAGCGGCGACTCGAGCGTGTGCTGCTCCCCTGCCGTGAATACCAGCCGCCAGCCGCGGCCCTCGACGAAACAATCCTCGTCGATCGAGATCGTCCGCCCCAACCTGCCTGCGATCGCCGTCAGCAGGGCACCGTGCTCGCGGTGCGGCGCGAACCCGGTCTCGGCGTCGAACTGCAGCAGCCAGCCGCGACGCTCGAACGGAAACCATGCCGGCCGCCCGTCCAGCGCCGCCTCGTCGATCGCCGTCGGGGTCGCGAACCCGGCCTCCACCAGCGTCGCCTCGAGCGCTGCCGCGGTCGGGTCGCGCTCGCGCAGCTCGATCCGCTCCTGGCGGCGCCGCGCCTGCTCGGCCGCCGCGACCTCGGGCAAACCATTGCGCGCCCTCGCCAGCGCCTCCGAGGCCCCGTCGATCTGCGCCAGCTCGTCGACGATCGCACGCACCCACGCGACCGTCTGCGGCTCTCCGGGCCGCATGTCGCTGACCAGCGTGGCCAGGTCTGCTGCCAGCGCCGCGTAGACGACCCGCCGCCCCCGATCGGCCCCGGCGAACGCTCGCACGCGGGCGAGCTCTTCGCCCAGCGCATCGAACTCTCGATACGCCGTGATCGCCATCGACTCGCCGTAATTGCGAATCACCGCGCCCGCGAACTCCGGCCCGAACCGCTCGGCGAGCCGCTCCGAGCGCGCCAGCAATTCCATCCGACCCGCGCGCGACAGCTTGGCCAGCACCATGCGCACCGCCATCGTCCACGCCACCCCGATCCGCGGCTCCGGGTGACGCACCGCGACCTCCTCGAGGTCGTTCACGACGCTCTCCAGATCGGCGAACTGCGCCTCCGCGGCGAGCGCCACCAGCAAATGCTTGCCGGCGCGCAGCGCCTCGAACGCGAGGTTCGGCGCCGACCGGCCGCCGAGCTCGCCGCGGATCTCCGCATAGTTGCGCAGCGCCGCCGCGATGCGCGAGGAGGAGAGACTGGCTTCGCCGAGCGCGAGCATCGGCGCGACTCTACGCGAGGTCGCGGGCAGGTCGTGGGGGGCGAGCATGAGGACGTCGTACCTCCGAAGTTGCCGGCGTGGCCCCGGACCTTCACCTCGCCCGCAGACGCCTGCGCACCCGGGCGCCGCCTCGCGACCCCGACGGACCGGCCGCCTCGGCGCGTGAGCCTGCCGCTACCGCGCTCGGCTTCGCCATCTCCCGGGTCTGGCCCGCCCGCGATATCCTGGCCGCCATGTCTCGCGCGCGCTCGCTCGTGGTCTCGCTCGTCGCCCTCACCGCCTGCAACGAATCGGCGAGCCCGCCGACGACCGGCACCGACAGCACCACGGCCGCGACCGACCCTGGCACCGCGGCCACCGACGCCAGCACCGACGGCCCCGCGACCGCGACCTCGACCGGCGATGAGCCGACCACCACCTCGCCGACCGGCACCACCGGCGAGCCCGCGGGCCCGACCTACTACCGCGACATCAAGGCGATCCTCGACGCCAAGTGTGCCACTTGCCATCGCCCCGGCGACATCGCCCCGTTCTCGCTGACGAACTACGACGAGGCCGGCATGTTCGCCAAGATCCTCGGCCCCGCGATCGAGGACCGCACCATGCCCCCGTGGCCGCCCGGCGCCGACTGCAATCAGTTCGCCCACGACCGCGGCCTCTCGGACGGAGAGCGCGAGCTGGTGCTCGCGTGGATCGCCGCCGACGCGCCCGCGGGCGACCCGGACGACGCCCCGCCGCCGGTCGACGACGACGCGCCGCCGATCGCCTACGACGTGCAGATCGGGATCTCCGAGCCGTTCACGCCGGCGGAGGGGCTGGCCGACGATTATCGCTGCTTCCTGCTCGACTGGCCCAAAGACCAGGAGACCTACGCGACGGCCTTCACGATCGAGCCGGGGGCGCGGGAGATCGTGCATCACGTGATCGCCTTCATCATCCCGCCGGACGAGCTCGCGGAGTTCGAGGCGCTCGACGCCGCCGACCCCGGGCCCGGTTATCCGTGCTACGGCGGCCCCGGCGGCGAGGCCAGCCCGCGCGCGCAGTGGCTCGGCGCGTGGGTCCCGGGCGCCAGCTCGGGCGCGCTGCCCGAGGGCACCGGCATCCGCGTCAAGCCCGGCTCGAAGATCGCCATGCAGATGCACTACCACCCGAACGGGGTCCCGACCGCCGACCAGTCGACGATCATGGTCCGCACCGCCGACACCGTCGCGCGCCCCGCCCTGCTGCTGCCGGTCGCCCACCCCGGCTGGATGGTCGACGCCCCGCCCATGACGATCCCCGCCGGCGAGGCCGACGTCATGCACTCGTTCACCATCGACCTCGGCTCCATCATTCAGTACCTCTACAAGGACGAGGCGATCGGCGTCGGCAAGCCGATGCTGGCCCACATGGCCGGCGTGCACATGCACACCCGCGGCGCCCGGGCCAGCCTGGCCGTCGAGAGCGGCGGCGCCCCCGAGGCCTGCCTCGTCGACGTACCCCGCTGGGACTTCAACTGGCAGGGCATCTACGAGTTCGCCGCGCCGATCACCGTCGAGCCGTCCGACGTCGTCCGCCTCGAGTGCCACTTCGATAATTCCGCGGGCGACTCCGCGATCAAGTGGGGCGAGGGCACCGGCGACGAGATGTGCCTCGGCATGATCTACGTCAGCACCGACGCCCCGTGACATGTCCCTTTCGACATGCTCCTCGGGGCATGTCGTGAGGGCCAGCCGACCGCCGCGCCCGCGCGCGGACGCACGAGCCCGGCGGCTGCGGCGGCGGGCGCGAGCGGTTATACTCGCCGGCGGCATGGCGAGCGAAGACACCAAGTCGGCCCGGACGCGCGAGCGGATCCTCGACGCGGCCGCGCGCGTGCTCAGCCGCAAGGGCTACGCCGGCACCCGCCTGGCCGACGTGGCCGAGGCCGCCGAGGTCCAGGCGCCGGCGATCTACTACTACTTCGAGTCGCGCGACGCGCTGATCGAGGAGGTCATGTGGGTCGGGGCCCACCGCGTGCGCATGCACGTCGAGGAGGTGCTGGCCGCCCTGCCCGCCGACACCAGCCCGTTCGACAAGCTGCTCGAGGCGGTCGCCGCCCACCTCCGCTACGAGCTCCACATCTCCGATTACACCACCGCGTCGATCCGCAACGCCAACCAGGTCCCCGAGCAGCTGCGCGTGCGCCCGGCCGCCGAGGAGGCCACCTACAGCCGCCTGTGGCGCGACCTGTTCGCCCAGGCCCAGGCCGCCGGCCAGCTGCGCCCGGGCCTCGACATCAACGTCTCGCGCCTGCTCCTGCTCGGCTCGATGAATTGGGCCGCCGAGTGGTGGAACCCGCGCATGCGCTCGCTCGCCGACCTCGTCAAGGCGACGCAAGAATTCGTCCGCTTCGGCATGGGCAACCCGGCGCAGTTCTGACGGGTCACCCCGTCGAGGCCCGGCCCGCTCGCGCGACACACACCGCGACGACAGCGGGAGCGATGCTGCTCCGAACATCGAGCCATCATGCTCCAGGCACCACGGTCCGGACGGCATCTCCTCGCCGCACGCTCGGCCATGGTCGTCGCTGACGGCCGCGGCGATGGTAGAGTGCACGCATGCGCCTCGCCTGCGTGCTCGTCACCGTGCTGGCCGCTTGCCAGGGCATCGAGCCTCCACCGGCCGAGTGCCCGCGCGACAGCCTGCTCGACGACCGCCTTCCGCTCTACCCCGACATGGAGGTGCGGTCGACCGGCGCGACGACCCGCGGCCGGCAGGACCACAACGGCTACGCCGCGACCGTGGCCGCGCCGTTCGCCCGCGTGCGCGAGTTCTACGCCCGCTGCCTGCGCGCCGAGCCGCTCGGCAACGACGACCACGCGCTGTTCCGCCGGACCGTCGTCGGCGCGTGGAGCGACCCGGGCGTCGACATCAAGGGGCCCGTCTTTCGTCCCGAAGACATGACCGACGTCATCCGCCTCCACCGCGCCGACGACGGAACCACTCGCATGACCCTGTCGGTGTCGTTGCCGTGGGGCCGCGGCGACCCGCGCAACGACGCCTACCGCCGCTCGTGGCCCGACTATTGAGGCGGCGAACCGACCGGGAGCGCTCCGCTCCCGGTCGGGCCGCGAATCACTCGTAGCGTTCGCCGCGCTCGGCCTTCGCCACCAGCGACGCCGGCGGCTCGAAGTGCGGCCCGTACGCCGCAGCCAGCGCGCGCGCCCGCTGCACGAACCCGCGCAGCCCGCCCTCGTATTGATTGATGTACTGCAACACCCCGCCGGTCCACGCCGGGAAGCCGATGCCGTAGATCGAGCCGATGTTGGCGTCGGCCGCCGAGGTCAGCACATTGTCGTCGACGCAGCGCACCGTGTCGATCGCCTCGGCGAACAGCATCCGCTCCTGCAAGTCGATGAACGGCAGCTCCTTGCTGCCCGAGGCGAACGCCTCGCGCACCCCCGGCCAGATGCCGACGCGCTTGCCCGCCGCGTCGTACTCGTAGAACCCGCCGCCGGTCGAGCGGCCCTTGCGACCGAGCTCGTCGATCATGCGGTCGACCACCGCCTCGGCCCCGTGCGCGACCCACGTCTTGCCCTGCGCCTCCTCGGCCTTGCGCGTCTCCTGGCGGATCTTCTGCGTCAGCGTGATCGTCAGCTCGTCGAGCAGCTGCAGCGCCCCCGCCGGATAGCCGGCTTGCAGCGCCGCCTGCTCGATCGTCGCCGGCTCCACGCCCTCGCCGACGGCCGCCACCGCCTCGTTGATGAACTTGCCGATCACCCGCGACGTGAAGAACCCGCGCGCGTCGTTGACCACGATCGGCGTCTTGCGGATCTGCAGCACGAAGTCGAACACCTTGGCCAGCACCGCGTCCGACGTGTTCTTGCCGCGCACGATCTCGACCAGCTGCATCTTGTCGACCGGCGAGAAGAAGTGGATCCCGATGAAATCGGCCGGCCGCTGCACCCCCTCGGCCAGCAGCGCGATCGGCAGCGTCGAAGTGTTCGAGCCCAGCACCGCGGTCGGCTCCACGTACGGCTCGATCTCTTTGAAGACTTTGTGCTTGAGCTCGACGCTCTCGAACACCGCCTCGATCACGAAATCGACCCCCGTGAAGTCCTGCGGGTCCTCGGTCGCGTGGATGCGGGCCAGCAGCGCGTCGGCCTTGTCCTGGGTGGTCTTGCCGCGCTCGACCGCCTTCTGCTCGAGCTTGACCGCGTAGCTCTTGCCCTTCTGGGCCCCTGCCAGCGTCACGTCCTTGAGCACCACCTCGATCCCCGCCTTGGCCGCGACGTAGGCGATCGCCGCGCCCATCATGCCGGCGCCGATCACCCCGACCTTCTTGGCCTGGAACTTGGGGAACCCCGCCGGTCGGCTGGCGCCAGCGTTGATCTTCTGCAGGTCGAAGAAGAACGCCCCGATCATGTTCTTCGCCACCTGGCCGGTCGTGAGGCTGACCAGATAGCGGGTCTCGATCAGCGACGCCGTGTCGAAATCGACCAGCGAGCCCTCGACCGCCGCCGCGAGGGCGGCCCGCGGCGCCGGCATCGGCGCGCCCTTGACCTGCTTGCGCAGGTTGGCCGCCATCGCCGGCAGGATGCTCGCCAGCGCCGGGCTGGCCGCGCTGCCGCCGGGGATCTCGAAGCCCTTCCTGTCCCACGGCTTTGCAGCCTCCGGGTTCGCGGCGATCCACGCCTTGGCTTGCGGGATCAGCCGATCGACCGACGGCACCACCGCGTCGACCAGCCCGAGCTCGAGCGCCTCGCGCGGCTTGAACTTGGTGCCCGGCAGGATCACCTGCGTCAGCGCCTTTTGCAGCCCGAGCATGCGGACGATGCGGGTGATGCCGCCGCCGCCGGGCAATAGGCCCAGCGTGACCTCGGGCTGGCCGATCTGGCAGCCCGGCACGTCGGCGGCGATCCGGTGATGCGCGGCCAGGGCGACCTCGAGGCCGCCGCCGAGCGCGGTGCCGTTGATGGCGGCGACCACCGGCCGGCCGAGCTTCTCGAGCCGGCGCAGGTGATCCTTGACGCGCTCGATGTGGGCCGTCTGTTCGGCCGCGCGCGAACCATCGTAGTTGCGCAGGCGGTTGAGGTCGCCGCCGGCGAAGAAGCTCTTCTTGGCGCTGGTCACGATCACCCCGGTGATCGTCGCTCGCTCCGCCTCGAGCCGCTCGACGCTGGCCGCCATCGACTCGGTGTAGGCGTCGTTCATCGTGTTGACGCTCGCGCCCGGGTCGTCGATCGTCAGGATCACGATCCCGTCGTCGTCGCGCTTCCAGTGGATCGCAGGGGCCTTGTGGGTGTTCGAATCGCTCGTCATCTCGGTGCCCTCGGTGAAGCGCTCACACGCGCTCGATGATGGTGGCGATGCCCATGCCCGCGCCGACGCACAGCGTCGCCAGGCCGTAGCGCAGGTTGCGGCGCTCGAGCTCGTCGAGCAGCGTCCCGAGGATGATGCAGCCGGTCGCGCCGAGCGGGTGGCCCATGGCGATCGCCCCGCCGTTGACGTTGACCTTGTCGGCCGGGACCTCGAGGTCGCGCTGCCACTTGAGCACCACCGACGCGAACGCCTCGTTGAGCTCGAACAGGTCGATGTCGCCGATCGTCAGGCCCGCGCGCGCGAGCACCTTTTTGGTCGCCGGCGTCGGCCCCGTCAGCATGATCGTCGGCTCGCTGCCGGTCGCCGCCATCGCCACGATCCGCCCGCGCGGCTTCAGCCCGAGCTGCTTGCCGGCCTCCTCGCTGCCGAGCAGCATCAGCGCCGCGCCGTCGACGATGCCCGACGAGTTGGCCGCCGTGTGCACGTGGTGGATCTTCTCGACCCGGTGGTACTTCTGCAGCGCCACCGCGTCGAAGCCCCCGAGCTCGCCCATCTTGACGAACGACGCCGGCAACGCGCCCAGCGACTGCACCGTCGACTCGGGCCGCCGGTGCTCGTCGTGGTCGAGCACGAGCACCCCGTTCATGTCCTTGACCGGCACCACCGAGCGCGCGAAGTGGCCGCTCTTCCACGCGTGCTCGGCCTTGCGCTGCGAGCCGACCGCGAACGCGTCGACGTCTTCGCGGCTGAAGCCCTCGAGCGTGGCGATGAGGTCGGCGCCGATGCCCTGCGGCACGAAGTAAGCGTCGTACGCGGTGGTCGGGTCCTGATGATAGGCCCCGCCGTCGGCCCCGATCGGCACGCGCGACATCGACTCGACGCCGCCCGCGAGCACGAGGTCGTCCGACCCCCCCGCGATCTTGGCCGCGGCCGTGTTGACGGCCTCGAGCCCCGAGGCGCAGAAGCGGTTGAGCTGCACGCCGGCGACCGTCTCCGGCAGCCCGGCGACCAGCGCCGCGGTGCGGGCGATGCACCCGCCCTGCTCGCCCACCGGCGACACCACCCCGAGGACGATGTCGTCGATGCGACCCAGCTGCAGCCCCGGGTTGCGCGGCACCAGCTCGTGGATCAGGCCGACGACGAGGTCGACCGGCTTGATGCTGTGCAGCGCTCCGCCCTTCAGCTTGCCCCGCGGGGTCCGCATCGCGTCGTAGATGAACGCGCTCTTGGCCATGGCAGCAATCTAGACACGGCCCCAAATTTTTACAACGAATTAAAAAAGAACGCCCGCAGACTTGACTCACGGCCGGTGTACGCGCCATCCTCGATGCGAAGGTAGGCGACCCATGGCCATCCGCTTCGACCTCGATCCGGAGCTCGCCGCGCTGGTCCAGCGCACCCGCGAGTTCGTCCGCGATGTCGTCATCCCCGTCGAGCTCGCGTGCGGCGGCTCGCTCCACGACGCGCGCGACGCCGAGGACATCCGGCGCACGCTGCAGTCGCAGGCGCGCGCCGCCGGCCTGCTCGCGCCGCACGTCGGCGCGCAGTTCGGCGGCCGCGGCCTCGACGTGCGCGGGCAGGCGAGCGTGTTCGAGGAGGCCGGTTACTCCTTGCTCGGCCCGCTCGCGCTCAACATCTCGGCGCCCGACGAGGGCAACATGCACCTGCTCGAGCGCGTGGCCACGCCGGCGCAGCAGGCCAAGTATCTGGCGCCGCTCGCGGCCGGTGAGGTCCGCAGCTGCTTCGCCATGACCGAACCGCCGCCCGGCGCCGGCTCCGACCCACGCGCCCTGAGCACCCGCGCCACCCGCGTCGCCGAGGGCTGGCGCATCGAGGGCCGCAAGTGGTTCATCACCGGCGCGCGCGGGGCCGCGTTCGCCATCGTCATGGCCCGCACCTCCGGCGCGCCCGGCGACCGCGGCGGCGCGACCATGTTCCTGGTCGCCGGCGACAACCCGGGCCTGCAGATCGTCCGCGACCTCGACACCCTCGACCACGCGCTGTTCGCCGGCCACAGCGAGGTCGTGTTCGCCGATTGCATCGTCGGCGACGACGCGATCCTCGGCGAGGTCGACCGCGGCTTCGAATACGCGCAGGTCCGCCTGGCCCCGGCGCGCCTCACCCATTGCATGCGCTGGCTCGGCCTCGCGCGCCGCGCCCACGACCTCGCGCTCGCCCACGTGACCACGCGCGAGGCCTTCGGCGGCCGCCTCGCCGAGCTCGGGATGATCCAGCAGCAGCTCGCCGACAACGAGATCGAGCTCGCGGCCAGCCGCTCGTTGATCCTTCACACCGCGTGGGTCCTCGACACCGGCGGCGACGCCGGCACGGCGTCGTCGATCGCCAAGACCTTCGTGTCGGAGGCGGTCGGGCGGATCGTCGATCGGGCGATGCAGATGACCGGCGCCGTCGGCACGTCCGGCGATCTGCTGCTGTCCCGCTACTGGCGTGAGGTCCGACCGTTCCGCATCTACGACGGCCCGAGCGAGACGCACCGGTGGTCGATCGCCAAGCGCAGCGTGTCGGCCTTCAAGAAGCGAGGCCACGGATGAACCCGCCCGGCCTCGACCTGGCGGCGCTGCACCGCTACTTCGAGCAGCATGTGCCCGACTACGGCGGCCGGCTCGACGCGCAGCTGCTCGCCGGCGGCAAGTCGAACCTCACCTATCGCCTGCGCGACGGCGTGCACGACTGGGTGCTGCGCCGGCCGCCGCTCGGCACGCTCACGCCCAGCGCCCACGACATGGCCCGCGAGTATCGAGTCGTCGCCGCGCTCGGCCCGACGCCCGTGCCCGTCGCCCCGGCCGTGCTGCTGTGCGAGGACACCGCGGTGCTCGGCGTGCCGTTCGCAGTCACCGCCTTCGTCGCGGGCCGCGTGATCCAGAGCGCCGCGGACGCGACTTTATTAAATCCCGACGAGCAGCGACTGTGTGGATTCGAGCTGATCGATCGGCTTTGTCAATTGCACGCGATCGATCCGTCGAACGTCGGTCTCGACAACTTCGGCCGCGCCGCGGGTTACCTCGAGCGGCAGATCCGTCGCTGGACCGACCAGTGGGAGCGCGTGCACACCCGCGACCTCGCCGAGCCCGTCGAGCTGGCCGGCCGCCTGCGCCTGGCCCTGCCCGCGCGCAGCGATCGCAGCATCGTGCACGGTGATTTTCGCCTCGACAACGTCATCCTCGCGCCCGACCGCATCGAGGTGGCCGCGATCGTCGACTGGGAGATGTGCACGCTCGGCGACCCGCTGGCCGACCTCGGCCTGGCGCTGGTCTACTGGGACCCGCTCACCGAGCCCGTGCTCGGCGTGCCGCACATCCGCCGGGATACCGCGAATCATTTTCCAAACGCCGAGGCGCTGGTCGAGCGCTATTCACGGCAGTCCGGCCGCGAGCTCGGCGAGCTCGACTTCTACGTGGCCCTCGGATTTTTTAAACTGGCGGTGATCGCCGAGGGCATCCATCAGCGCTACCGCGCCGGCCTGACCGTCGGGGACGGCTTCGCCACCACCGGCGACGCCGTCCTGCCGCTGCTGCGCGCGGGCATCGAACGCCTCGCGCCGTGAGCATCACTTAGTTCCCCCGCGCCCTCTCTTGCGAGGTGGCGGGGGCGGTGTCTCCGATAAATTGTTACTTGTGGCTCGGTCTACAATGGTATTCGCAGGCCCTAGTGCTGAGAAAATTTGCTGCTGAGCCCGCATCGCGGCCGCTTCCAGTACTTTACTCAATGTTCGCTGTCGATCGCCTTTTGCCCGCTGATAACTCTTCTTAAATTCACCATCCGTACCGCGCTCCCAAAATCTCTTCACAGAATAATAGAAATGCTGAGCAGACTCATCAGCGGCAAACCCAGCCTCAAATTCCACCTTAATCCCGTTCTTGCGCTCATCGATGGCAATCCACGTCATTTCGCTCACAAAAAAACGAGACTCCGTAAAGCGCTTGTACTCCGGGGAGTGGTCAACTTTTCTTCCCGTTAGGATGATCTTCTTTACAGCAGCGGAAAAGTCTTCCTTAATGAGGTCTTCATCGCCCAGTTCATCTTCATTTGTTACGGACATACGGCTCCCTCGCACACTGAGGGTTTCGTGCATGTTGAACCCTTCCATGTTGTGTCCGAGGTTGATGAAGAAGTTGGTACGAGATTCTGGATCCAGGATCGTCGAGAGATCAATAATAGTAGCGTTGACAGGCTCGCCCTTAGATTTCTGCAGACTTGCGACCATACTCTGAAGAATCTCTGTCCCACGATCTTGAGCACTGTGACGCACCTGAAGCCCAGAGCTGCTTTTCTCGATCTCGACCGAGACCTCACGCAAAGTCCTCTGAGCTAGGCGTGTCTTCCCAGGATCCACTTCCATATAGGTTGCGACAACGTGAAAGTGATTTTTGCCGGATTGCGCTACAGACCATTGCTCCCCCGCCGTTTCGGTTCTCTCTTCCTTCAAGAGATCCAGAACCGAACTTACCTCATCGATGGTGAAATCTCCAGCAATTGCCGCCATCGCACGCTTTCGCTACGTTCTAAAGTGCTAGTCTGGTCAAGAATTTCAGACAGCTGAATCCAGCTGTGCGACATGCGAGCAATCGCTGCAATGATCTGTTCGCGGCTATCCTCTTTGGGCAAAATAATTCCACGACCTTGGGCAAGTTGTAGCAGCCGTTGCTTGCCAAGCTTGGAAGAAAGCAAAAGATCCTTGACGTCCTTATCGTCAGCAAAAATCATTCCTTCCGCAACTCGCTTACCCATCGCGCCACCCCAGTTCCGTCTCATCAAACCTGCGCATAACGTCTGGCACAGATCCGTAAGTGACCCGCTCCAGTCGCTCGCGCGGAAAATTATAAAAACGTGACGCGTACTGTACTTTCGCTCGCTCAAAGCGAGAGCGAGCATCCGACATCGGCGACACAACGCGGACATTTATGGATGTCGACTTGTCTACCAAAAGCTGATGACGAAAAAAACTATCGAACAGGTAACCAAACTCTTCAGAAGTCCCTCCGTCTTGGCGGTACCAAAATGTATAGTGCACAGATTCGCCATTTCGAGACCTCATTGCAATCCAAGGCCCTGTCAGCATTTCGATACTTGCCGCTCGTGGTTCTGCGTCTTGAAGGCGAACCGAGACAAGTTCTGGATACCAGAAGCGGCAAAATTCCATACTTGGAAGGCCGCCATCTTGTCGCAACGTCTGCATGTCGCGCGCGATGCCATACAATGCCACGATTGACTGAGGTCCCAGCACCATGACCTTAGTGCGGGGAGGAAGCATAAAATCTGAAGGGTCCACTTCTGAAAACAGACTGGTAAAAAGATCCTTCTCGTAGCTTAGCGAGTGATCATAAACGAACAGCATACCCGCGATGTTATTCTCGGCGATTTCCGCCACGTACTTCTCTTTCCAACCTGAGCCCCGACTCGCACATTTAATCGTATCGCACAGGTTATTCAACGCGCCCTTGATCTTTGCCTTCTGGATCGTTGACGCGGCATAGCTTTTTAGATCCGTAATGACATACACTTCGCGATCTCGATTATAGGGATCATCATATTTGAATACGACATCAGTCGGGTGCTCGTCGCGGTTATGGCTCTCGGTGACACAAGCCCAGTGGCTATCAACGGGTCCAATCCTCTCCCATCCGAATCGCGAAAAAATCTCGGCCGAGATTTTTTCGGCCATGAGAGCGATATTGCTGGTTTCTCCCACCCTGGGGGCGAGATTACCCAGGTTCAGGTCAGCAGGTCAAGACGGTAGGGAGTGGGCCTGATTTCGCACCGCCTCCCCCGTCGAGCTCGCTACCCGCCGATCTCGCGCTTGAGCGTCTTCCGCGTCTTCTCGCCGTACGGCGGCTTCAGCCCTGCCAGCCCCGCGATGTCCAGCTTCGGCTGGCGGTAGATCCCCTTCGCGTGGCTGAATGTTTTAAAGCCGTCGAAGCCGTGGTAGCTGCCCATGCCTGACGGGCCGATGCCGCCGAACGGCAGGTCTTCGGGGACCCCGTGGAAGATGACGTCGTTGAGCGTCACCCCGCCCGAGACCGTGCGCTCGACCACCCGGCGCTCCTCGTCGGCGTCGTCGCCGAAGTAGTAGAGGGCCAGCGGCCGCTCGCCCGCGTTCACGTACGCGATCGCCTCCTCCACGCGGTCGTACGGCACGATCGGCAGGATCGGCCCGAAGATCTCCTCGCGGGTCAGCCGCATCTCCGGCTTCGTGTTGCGGACCAGGTGCAGCGGCATCTTGTTGCTGCCCGCGCTGGCGAAGTCCTCGTTGGCCGGGTTGATGGCGATCACCTCGGCGCCCTGGGCCCTCGCGTCCTCGAGCAGGCCCTGCAGGCGCTCGCGGTGGCGGCCGTCGACGATCGACGTGTAATCGTCGTTGCTGAGCATCGTCGGGTACAGGCGCGCGACCGCCTGCTGCAGCGCGGCGACGATCGCCGGCTCCTTGCTGCGCGGCACCAGCATGTAGTCGGGCGCGAGGCAGACCTGGCCGGCGTTGAGCAGCTTGCCCGTGACCACGCGCTCGCTCGCGCGGGCGACGTCGGCGGTCTCGCCGACGATCACGGGCGACTTGCCGCCCAGCTCGAGCGTCGTCGGCACCAGGTTGTCGGCAGCGGCGTGGAGGATGTGGCGGGCGATGCCGGTGCCGCCGGTGAAGATCAGGTGGTCGAACGGCAGGCCGGCGAACGCCTTGCCGATGTCGGTGCCGCCGAGGATGAACGCGAGCTCGTGCTCGGGGAAGAACTTGGTCGCCAGCTCGCGCATCAGCTCGGCGGTGCGCGGCGTGTGCTCCGACGGCTTGACCATCGCTCGGTTGCCGGCGGCGAAGATCTGCGCCAGCGGATCGAAGGTCAGGTAGACCGGGAAATTCCACGGCGAGATGACGCCGACCACGCCCTTCGGCTGGTGCTCGACGTGGGCCCGCGCGCCCAGCAGGCCGAGCGGGAAGTCGAGCTTGCGCTTCTCCGGCTTCATCCACCGGTCGACGTGGGCCAGCGCGTGCCGCAGCGCCTTCACCGACGCCATGATGTCGGTGATCGTCGACTGCGTGGCCGAGCGGTGGCCGAAGTCGGCCGACAGCGCCTGCGTCAGCCGGTCCTGATTGCCGACCACGAGGTCGATCGCGCGCCGCAGCCGGTCCTTGCGGATCGCCGCGCTCACCGGCAGCTCGGCGGTGAACGCCTCGCGCTGGCGTCGCAGGACGTCGCGCATGTGCGCCAGGATCGTTTCGTCGCTCGAGTGATTCTCCATGGTGCTCTCCTCGCTGCTTCAGGTCCGACGCCCGCGTCGCGCGGTCGGGGTCCCCAGGGTCTCGCGCCGCCGCGACGACTTCAACCACTGTTCACCGCGCCGCGGCGCGTTCGCCTCCGCCACCTCAGCTGACCGCCCGCTCGCGCCCGTGCCAGAACGGCGCCCGCAGCTCGCGCTTGAGCAGCTTGCCGGTCGGCGTGCGCGGCAGCGCGGCGACCACCGACACGCCGACGGGGACCTTGAACTTGGCCAGGTGCTGGCGCGCGAACGCCTGCAGCTCCTGCGGGTCGACCGTCGCGCCGGGCCTGGCGACGACCACCGCGAACGGCGACTCGCCCCACACGTCCGACGGGACGCCGATCACCGCCGCGTCGGCGACGGCCGGGTGCTTCATCAGGATGTTCTCGACCTCGGCCGGATAGATGTTTTCGCCGCCCGAGATGATCATGTCCTTGACGCGGTCGTGGATGTAGACATAACCGTCGTCGTCGAAGTAGCCGATGTCGCCGGTCCGCAGCCAGCCGTCGACGTTGATCGCCGCCGCGGTGCCCTCGGCGTTGCGCCAATAGCCGACCATGTTCTGCTGCGATCGGGTCCAGATCTCCCCCGGCACCCCGACCGGCATCTCGGCCCCGCTGTCGGGCGCGACGATCTTCAGCTCGACCCCGTCGTGCGGCTTGCCGGCCGCGCGCAGGCGGTGGCGATGCGGCCCCTGCGGATCGTGGTCCTCCGGCGGCAGCGTCACGATCGCCCCGGTCGTCTCGGTCAGCCCGTACGCCTGGGCGAACTTGCAGCCCATCCGCCGCACCGCCCCGGCCAGCACCGACTCGCTGATCGGCGACGCGCCGTAGACGATCAGCTCGAGGCTCGAGAAGTCGCCGGTGGCCGCCGCCGGCACCTGCTGCATGAAGTGCAGCAGCACCGGCACGAGGAACGCGTGGCTGATCCTGTGCTCGCCGATCACGCGAATCAGGCCCGTCGGATCGACGTCGCGCACCACCACCGACTTGCAGCCGTGGAACATGCCGACCATCGCCCAGCCGCCGCCGCCGACGTGGAACAGCGGCAGCGCGATCAGGTTGACCGAGCCGGCGTCGACGCCCCACTTCTGCGACGAAGTCGGCAGCAGGCCGAACACGTTGTCGTGGCTGAGCAGCACGCCCTTCGGGTCGCCGGTCGTGCCCGAGGAGTAGAACTGGAACGCGACGTCGCTGCCGCGGATCGTCACATCCGGGTCGACGTCGGCGCCGCCGTCGCGCCAGGCCGCGTACGACGGCTGCGCCGCGTCGCCGCCGATCACCAGCAGCGTGTGCACCGTCTCGAGCGCGCCGGCCAGCTCCGCCGCCAGCGGCAGGAACTCGGCGCCGACCACGAACACCCGCGCCTCGGCGTCGTTGACGATGAAGCCGACCTCGCGCGCGGTCAGGCGAAAGTTGACCGCGACCAGCACCGCCCCGAGCTTGGCGGTGGCGAACAGCAGCTCGAAGTACTCGAGCCCGTTCTTGTCGAGGAAGGCGACGCGGTCGCCGAAGCCGACCCCGACCCGGCGCAAGGCGTCGGCGACCCGGTTCGAGCGCGCGTGCAGCTCGGCCCAGGTCAGGCTCTGCGCGCCGCACACGAGCGCGACCGCGTCGGGGCGCTCGGCGGCGTGGGTACGGATCACGGACGAGATCGTGGTCATGTCGAACCTCCATTCACGGCGACGGCAGCCGGCGCAGGAAGAAGAACAGCGGCGCCGCGTCGCCCTTGCGGTCCATGACGCCGAGCACCCGGCCTTCGTCGATCTTTCGGAAGTGATCGAAGATCGGGTGCCGGTCGTAGATCATGGTAGCGGTCACGACCCCGCGGTAGACCACGCGCCGCAGCGAGGCCTTGCCGAGGACCGCATTGGCCACACGCCGCCCGCCCTCGTCGCGGCTGACGATCGGGTCGACGTCGTTATCATGGTGGAACGTCTTGCCGACCCAGCCGACCGCCGTCAGTTGCTGCTCACCCGGGTGGCCGGTGTGCAGCACCCCGCCCTCCCAGTCGCCGCGCAGGAACGCGGTGTCGTCGATCGGCGGCAGGGCGTCGAACAGCGCGTGCAGGGCGTCGGCGGTGCTATCACCGCCGCCGGCGATCAGCTCGTCGAGCGCGCTCGTGGCATTCATGGCAGTCTCCCTCGTCATGTCATTCGCAGGACCGGCTTGATGACCCGCCCGGCCAGCATGTCGGCCGCGGCCTCGTTGATCTGTTCAAAAGGATAGGTGGTGACGAGCTGCTCGAGCGGCAGCTCGCCGCGCCGGTACCAGTCGTAGAGCCGCGGGATGAAGGTGCGCGGGTCGGCGTCGCCCTCGATGGTGCCGCGCAGGCTGCGGCCGCTGGCCATCAGGCGATTGAGGTCGAGCGTCAGGCTGGCCCCCCGCGCGCTCAACCCGGCCAGCACGATCCGCCCGCGCGGACGCAGCGCCCCGTAAGCGGCCTCGATCACCTCCGGCCGCCCGGTGTTGTCGAACGCCAGCGTCAACCCGCCGAGCCGCTTGAGCGCCGCCACGAGGTCGCCCTGCGCGCTGTCGACGACCTCGGTGGCCCCGAGCGCGCGCGCCGTGTCGAGCCGCCCGGCGCGCACGTCGACGGCGACGATGCGCTCGCAGCCGACGATCCTGGCCGCCATGATCGCCGCCAGGCCGACGGTGCCGCAGCCGAACACGCCGATCGTATCGTCCGGCTCGGCCCTCAGCACGTTGACCACCGCCCCGGCGCCCGTCTGCACGCCGCACCCGAGCGAGGTCATGAGCGGGCCCGGGAGGTCGTCGCCGAGGCTCACGAGGTTGTGCGCGGCCGCGATCGCGTGGCTGGCGAACGCCGACTGGCCGAAAAAATGCCCGGTGAGCGGAAGGCCCGCCTGCGAGGCCGGCGAGGAGCCGTCGAGGCGGCGGCCGAACAGGTTGAAGTCGCGCGAATGTCGACAGTACGCCGGCGCCTCGCTCGCGCAACTGGTGCAGCGACCGCACGCGCCGAAGCTCATCACCACCCGCTCGCCGACGGCGAAGCGGGTGACGCCGTCGCCGAGCGCGACGATCCGGCCGACGCCCTCGTGCCCGAGCACGGCCGGCAGCGGGGTGCCGTAGTCGTGATCCTTGGCAGAGAGGTCGGTGTGGCAGATCCCACAAGCCTCGACCTCGACCAAAACTTCATCGGCGCGCGGCCCGTCGAGCTCGACCTCTTCGATGCGGAACGGCTCGCGCGCACGCGCGACGGCGGCGCGGATCTTCATGCGGTAGCACCGATCCTGCCGAGCAGCCGATCGGCCAGCACGGCCCGCTGATGGGCCGCGTCGCCGTAAAGCACCTCGTTGTGCCGCTGCCGCTTGAACCACAGCTGAACGAAACACTCCCAGGTGAAGCCGATCCCGCCGTGCAGCTGCACCGACCGGTCCGAGCAATACGCCGCCGCGTCGCTCGCCGCCGCCTTGGCCATGCGCGCGCACACCTCCGCGCTCTCGGGCTCGTGGTCGAACGCGCAGGCCGCGTCGTAGACCAGCGAGCGGGCCGCGTCGAGCTGGACCATCATGTCGACGAGCGGGTGCTTGACCGCCTGAAAGAACCCGATCGGCCGCTCGAACTGGACCCGCGTGCGCGCATACTCGGCCGTGGTCTGCAGCTGCCACTCGCCCGCGCCGACCATGTCGGCGGCGATGATCGTCAAGATCGCCGGCTCGGCCGCGACCAGCGCGCGCGCACCATCGCCGGGGCTCGCCAGCACCTGGGCGGGCACGACCTCGCGCAGCACGACGTGGGCCTGATCGCGCGTGAGGTCGAGGATCGCGTCCTGCACGATCGTCACGCCGGTGGCGTCGACCTCGACGAGGTAGAGCCCGAGCCCCTGCGCCGACCTGGCCTTGACGATCAGCGCCCCGACCTTGCCGGCGTCCTGCACGAACCACGCGGTGCCGCTCAATCGACCGTTCGCGTCGACGGTGACCTCGGTGTGCTCCGCCTCCCACGAGCCGCGCCGGTCGGTCCCGGCCAGGCTGACCGAAAGGCCAGCCGCGATCCGCCGCAACAATTCGTCGGCCGCCGGCCCGCAGGCGAGCGCGACGTAGGTGGCGCACAGGGTCACGATCAGGGGCGACGGCGCCGCCGCGCGCCCGAGCTCTTCGACCAGCCCGGCGATCGCCACCAGGCCCATGCCGAACCCGCCGAGGCGCTCGGGCACCGCCACGGCCGTCCAGCCGAGGTCGAGCATGCGGCGCCACAGCGCCTCGTCCCACACGCACTCCGAGGCGCGCGCCGGCCCGGCGTCGAGGGCCACCAGCCGGTGCAGGGCCTCGGGCGCGCAATGGTCTTGCAGCAATCGCCGCGCCGTGCCCTTGAGGATCTGCGCCGTCTCGTCGAAGCCGAAGTCGTGCGGTCGGGTCATCGTGGCTCTTTTCACTTCGACTTGGCCAGGCGGAGCACGCGCTCGCCGAGGATGTTGCGCTGGACCTCGTTCGAGCCGGCGGCGATCGTGAAGCCGAACGAGTTCATGTAGGCGTGCGGCCAGCGACCGCCGGCCGGCGCGTTCGGATCGGTCTGGTGCAGCGTCGCCGCCATGCCCTCGATCTCGCAGGCCAGCCGCGCGGTGTCTTGCAACAATTCGGAGAGCGTCAACTTGTGCTGCAGCGGCAGCCGCAGCGGGTGATCGACCAGCGCCGGCACGGCCGCGCGCCGCTCGTTCTGCGCGAACGCCCGCTCGCGGATCAGCATCTTCACGATCGCGTCGCGCAGCCGCGGATCGTCGCTCGCCGGCTTGCCGTGGCGATACGATCGCTTCGCCAATTCGACCAGCCCCGCCGCGCCGAGCGTCGTCTCACTGTCGTCACCGAGCCCGCCGCCGGCCGACGGCGTCACCAGCGAGCCGGCCCCGCGCTCGTGCAGCAGCGTCGTCATCGCCACCGCCCAGCCGCGCCCGACCTCGTCGAGCCGCAGGTCGTCGGCGATCGGGTAGTCCTCGAAGAAGACCTCGTTGAAGCCGAGCTCGCCGGTCATCTTGACCAGCGGGCGGATCGTGACCCCGCGGCCGACGCCGTCGCGGATCGGCGCAACGAAGTAGGTCATGCCGTCGTGCTTGCGCGCGCGGTCGGTGCGGCACAGCAAGATCATCCACGTGGCAAAGTGCGCCAGCGTCGTCCACACCTTGTGGCCGTTGACGCGCCAGCCCTCGCCGTCGCGTTCGGCCAGCGCCTGCACGTTGGCGAGGTCGGAGCCGGCCCCCGGCTCGCTGAAGCCCTGACACCAGATCTCGTCGGCCGCGAACAGCGGCGGCAACAGGCGCCGCTTCTGCGCCTCGGTGCCGTGGTGGAAGATCGTCGGCGCCGCCATGCCGAGGCCGACGATGTTGGGGAAGAACGGCGCGCCGGCGGCCTTGAGCTCGTGATTGGCGATCCACTGGCAATCGCGCAGGCCACCGCCGCCGTACTCGCGCGGATAGTCGCAGCCGACCAGCCCGGCCGCGTGGGCCGCCTTTTGCCAGGCGCACAGGTACTCGAGCTGCTCGCGCGTGGCGATCTCGAGCGGCCCGAGCGGCAGGCGAAAGCCCGGCCGCGGCGGCAGGCCGCTGGCCAGCCACGCCTTGCAGTGGGCGCGGAAGGCCGCCTGTTCGGAGCTCTCGCTGGATTGGTTCATCGGCTCAGCCTGCGGTCGTCGAGTCCCAGTCGTCGGCCGATGATCTCGGCCATGATCTCGCTGGTGCCGCCGAAGATGCGGGTCACCCGCGCGTCGCGGTACATGCGACTGATGCGGTACTCCTCCATGTAACCGGCGCCGCCGTGCAGCTGCAGGCAGTCGTCGATCACCCGGCCTTCGAGCTCGGTCGCCAGCATCTTCGCCCCGCTGGCGACCTCGGCCGACAGCGCCCCCGCGTTGGCCAGCATCACGCAGTGGTCGACGTGGCTCTGCATCGCGTCGAGCTCGGCGCGCATGCGGGCCATGCGAAACCGCGGGTCCTGGAACGTGCCGATCGGTCGACCGAACGCGGTGCGCTGCTTGACGAACTCGAGCGTCACGTCGAAGGCGACCTGGGCGTGGGCGATCGCGCCGATGGCGATCTGCAGCCGCTCGACCGCCAGCGCCTGCATCAAATAGCGAAAGCCCTGGCCCGGGTCGCCGAGCACGTTGTGCTTCGGCACGACCACGCCTTCAAAGAACATCTCCGCGGTGTCCTGGGCGTCGAGGCCCAGCTTGTCGAGCTTGCGTCCGCGCCCGAACCCCGCCATTCCCTCTTCTACCACGAACAGCCCGATCGCGCGGTCCGAGCCGCGGCCGGTCCTGGCGGCGACGATCACCACGTCCGCCAGCAGCCCGTTCGAGATGTACGTCTTCGAGCCGCTCAGGACCCAGTGGCCTGCGTGCTCCTCGGCGCGGGCCTGCATGCCCGCGAGGTCGGAGCCGGCGGCCGGCTCCGACATCGCCACCGCCAGGATCGTCTCGCCGCGGACCGCCGGCGGCAGCCACCGCGCCTTTTGCTCGGCGGTCCCGTGCTGACCGATGTACGGCGCCACCACCCGCGAGTGCAGCGTCAGACACAGCCCCGGGTCGCCGTGCAGGAAGTTCTCCTCCTGCACGATCTGCTCGTAGCGCATGTCCTCGAGCCCGAGCCCGCCGTACTGCTCGGGCGCCCACATCAGCAAGTAACCCTGTTCACCGGCCTTGTGGAAGATCGCGCGGTCGACCATGCCTTGCCGGCGCCAGCGTTCGACGTGGGGGGTCGCCTCCGCGCGGAAGAACTTGCGGACCGCCGCGCGGAAGATCTCGTGTTCGGGCTCGAAGATCGTTCTTGGGGTCATCGCACCGCACTCACAGCGTCTTCATGTACTCGAGCAGCGCCCACCGCTCGTCGTCGTCCAGCGACTGCGTGAAGTCGTGGCCGTGGTTGCCCATGCCATAGAGGTGGCTGTTGAAGATCATGCGCGAGCGGATCTGCTTCTGCGTGATCGGCGGGGGCGACTGATAGGCCAGCGAGTTGTACTGCGCGACCGCGTTGGCGATGTTGGCGAACAGCACGTCGATCGTCGCCATGTCCTCCGAGCACGGCAGGAACGTGCTGTTGCCCGGCTTGTCCGCGCACTGCAGCGCGGTGTACTTCCACCCGAGCTTGGCGAAGTCGTAGGCGGCGAAGCTGGGGTCGTAGCCGGCGTTGGTGCCGAGGATGTTGGCGGCGGTGTATTGCCGCTTCCACACCGCCGGGCGCGCGTCGGGGTCGAGCACGCCCCACAGGTCGGGCACGCTGCCGTTGTGGAGGAACGGCGCGTTGCCCCACGCCCCGTACAAGGGCGGCGCCATGTAGCCGGTCGGCTCGATCCACTCGTTGGGCCCCAGCGGCGAGTACACCGGGCCCTGGCCGTTGTCGTAGGCCGCGCGCGGGATCCGCCGCAGCGCGCTCGACACCGGGTCGTCGAAGAAACCCTGGTGATCCGGGCTCATGTCGTTGTAGGCCAGGAACGAGGTGTTCCAGGCCCGGCGCTTGCGCTCGTCGGCCATCAGCTCGAAGCGCGACGGGTCGGTGTCGATGATCTCGATCGGCGTGATCACGCCGGCGATGCCCTTGAGCCGCGGGTCGGGCAGATACGCCGGGTCGGCCGCGTATTGCGGCGAGTACACGCCGTGGCAGCTGGCGCACGAGCCGTTGCCCTCCGGCACCGGGATGTCGGGGTTGGCCCCGCCTTCCCACAGGTCGCGCTCGTGGAACAGCTCCGCGCCCCACTCGGCCAGGCCCTCGTCGATCGCGTGCGGGTAGGCCGGCGGCGACATCGACAGGAAGAAGTTGTCGTTGTCCTCGAACTCGGCGGTCAGCGCCCGCCGCTCGGGCGCGCTGCGCAGCAGGTTGGCGATCCCGAACGCCATCTCCGAGCGCACGTTGTCGGACGTGAGCGCGCCGTCCCAGAACTGGCGGGTCTTGAACGCGCGGTACCACCAATTGGGCGCGCGCGACATGCCGCCGGCGTGGGTCGGGAAGTACTCGAGCAGGCTCGGCACCATCGCCAGCGAGTCCATGTCGAACAGCGCCGGCAGCAGGTCGACGATGCCGATCGCGTCGGACGAGCCGCGGCCGACGCTCCACGGGATCGGCGCCAGCAGCAGCAAGTTGAGCAGCTTGTTGGCCTGGAAGAAGTCGGCCTGCAGCAGGCCCGCGTCGTTGGCGTCGCTCGAGCGGCCCCACACGAACGGCAGCTCGGCGCTGGTGCCGAGCCGCGAGTCGTGGCAGCCCGAGCACGACGACGAGATGAGGCCGGTCCAATTGCCGTTGGAGTCCTTGGCCTGGACCAGCCCGAGCGGCAATTGCCCGCTGCCGCCGTTCGTGAAGTTGGGGTTCTCCCACGGGTACGGGTACGGGTTGTCGAACGGCGCCTTGATCATGCCGTAGCGCTTGATCACCTGCTCGTCGAAGTCCGCCGGGCGCAGCAGGTACCCCCATTGCTTGTAGATCTCGTAGTAGTTCTTGGCGGTCGAGAACGACTGGAAGTAAGCCCGCTCCTGGATGTTCTTGCGCCCGCGCTCGACGCTGGCCCGAAACTCGCCGCAGGTGCTCGGATTGGGCGCCAGCGTGGTCTCGAACGGCTCCGGCGGATCGTGAAGGTCGACCCACCAGGCGTTGAACTGCACCGCCGCGCCCGGCGTGTTGACGCCCGGGACCACCAGCGTGCGTGGGTCGAGCGGGATCGGCGTGGCGTCGGGCTTGCCCGCGCAGCCGGCCGCCAGAGGCGAACGGATGGTCGCGGTGTCCAGCAACGGCGGGCTCGCCATTGCCAGGTCCGCCGTACACAGCATTGTCGCCACCGCCAGCGCGCTCGCGCCGACCCTTCGAGATGTCCCCTGCCTCATGCTGCCTCCTGTCTGGCGTCGAATCACCCCTCGCCTCGAAGTCGCTCTACTTCGCGCCCAGGCCCATCCGACGATCTGTGGTTCGTATGTTTCCCAGCAACCTCGGGCTCAAAAGCGCTCCGGCCTGCGCGTCCATGGCTTTGAAATCACTCGAGATTTCGTCGCCGGATCCACTTACTTGCTGGCGACTAGCAAGTATACAGATGGCGCCATGGAGCGTCAAGCGGGCTCCATGGCGCGGTTTCGCCCGCCGAGAGTTCGCCGAGAGGTGCCCCGGTCGAGGCGTCGTGCGACCCCGCCTGAGGCCGCGAATGCGGTGAATCGCCGGCTTCCACCCGGCCCGCGCGCGCGGCTATGATCGCGTGAATCGATGGGCTTGCTCGACCCGATCCCGCCGCCGTACGACCCCCTCGAGTGGGCCACTCGCCCCCTGCCGGACAAGAGCCGCATGGTGTGTCGCTCGTGGGCCCTCCAGGGCTACGGGACCCCGGTCGCGGTCTACTTCGTCTACCTGCTCAAGGTCGGCCTCTACGTCGGCGGCTGGATCTTCTTCTGCGGCTTTTCGCCCGGGCTCGGCGACCCCGCGGCGATCGGGCAATGGTGGCTCGATCCGCTCGCGTTCCAGAAGGCGATCGTGTGGAGCCTGCTGTTCGAGGTGCTCGGCCTCGGCTGCGGCAGCGGGCCGCTGACGGGCCGTTACTTCCCCCCGATCGGCGGCTTCCTCCACTTCTTGATGCCCGGCACCACCAAGCTGCCGCTGCTGCGCGGCCTGCCGCTGGTCGGCGGTCCGAAGCGCGGCGCGATCGACGTCGCCCTCTACGCGGTGCTGCTGATCAGCCTGGTGCGCGCGCTGGTGGCCCCGCAGCTCGACGCATCCCTGTTGCTGCCCTTGGTGGTGCTGGTGCCGCTGTGCGGCCTGCTCGACAAGACCGTGTTCCTGGCCGCGCGCGCCGAGCACTACTGGGTGATGATCGTCGTGTTCGCGTTCGCCAGCCCGTGGCTCGCCGGGGCCAAGGCGGTGCAGGCGGCGCTGTGGTTCTGGGCCGGGGTGTCCAAGCTCAATCATCACTTCCCGGCCGTGGTGTGCGTGATGACCAGCAACTCGCCGGTGACCCGCTTCGCCTGGCTGCGCCGCCTGGTCTATCGCAGCTACCCCGACGACCTGCGGCCGTCGACGCTGGCGACGGTGATGGCCCACCTCGGCACCCTGCTCGAGCTCGCGGTGCCGATCGTGCTGCTGCTCGGCGACGGCGGCACGGTCACCACGGTGGGCCTGGTGCTGATGGTGATGCTGCACGGCTTCATCCTCAGCACGGTGCCGATGGGCGTGCCGATCGAGTGGAACGTGGTCGTGCTGTACGGCGGGTTCTTCCTGTTCGGCGCCCACGCCGAGGTCAGCCTCGCGGGCCTCGCCAGCACGCCGCTGCTGGCCGCGTTCGTGGCCCTGTTCGCGGTGGTGCTGCCGCTGGTGGGCAACCTGGCCCCGCACCGGCTGTCGTTCCTGCTGTCGATGCGCTACTACGCCGGCAACTGGCCCTATTCGGTGTGGCTGTTCCGCGGCGACAGCTACAAAAAGCTGGAGCGCCTGCGCAAGTCGTCGAAGTGGCTGTACGACCAGCTCGACGTGTTCTACGAGCGCAAGGTCTCGGTCGGCCTGGTCGGCAAGGTGATCGCGTTTCGTCTGATGCACCTGGCCGGGCGGGCGCTGTGTCGCTTGGTGCCGCGCGCGGTCGACGACCCGAACAAGTACGAATGGGTCGACGGCGAGCTGGTCGCCGGCCTCGCGCTCGGCTGGAACTTCGGCGACGGCCACCTGCACGACGAGCAGCTGATCGGCGCCCTGCAGGCCCAGTGCGGCTTCGAGCCGGGCGAGCTGCGCTGCATCCTGGTCGAGTCGCAGCCGCTGCACCGCCAGACCATGATGTGGCGAATCCACGACGCCGCCACCGGCGAGCTCGACCGCGGCGAGATCGGCGTCGCCGAGCTGCGGCAGCTGCAGCCGTGGTCGTTCGACGACGCTGCCGACAATCGCGGCAACGCGACGATCGGGTGATTCACGCCACCTCTGGTCCGGAGGCACCTCGGGGGATCGGGCGCAGACGGGCCTGGGCACGGCCCTGAGCGGGCATTGCGCGCGAACCGGCCCGCGGGCCGCATCGTGACTCACGTTCGGTCCGCTGAGCCGATCGCGCCGCCGCAGGCGGGCCGCGCATCGATCGCCCGTCGCGCCGGGTCGAACCGCGCGGGCTCCAGTAGTACGCTCGCCGCGTGCCCGGGCACGAGGCAGGCAACATCATCGCGTCCCGCTACCGCCTCGAGCGCGTATTGGCGCAGGGCGGCATGGGCAGCATTTGGGTCGCCCGCCACCTCCAGCTCGATGTCGAGGTCGCGCTCAAATTCATGGCCCCCGAGTACGCCGATTCGCCGGAGCTGCGGGCCCGCTTCGAGCGCGAGGCCAAGGCCGCGGCGATGCTGAAGAGCCCGCACGCGGTCCAGGTCCACGACTACGGCATCGAGGCTGGCGCGCCGTACATCGTGATGGAGCTGCTCGAGGGCGAGGACCTGGCGGCCCGGCTCGCGCGCGAGCGGCGGCTGCCCCTGGCGGCGACCCGGCGGATCGTCGAGGACGTGGGCAAGGCGCTGCGGCGCGCGCACGAGATCGGCCTCATCCACCGCGACATGAAGCCGGCCAACATCTTCCTCGCCCGTCAGGCCGGCGACGAGGTGATCAAGATCGTCGATTTCGGGATCGCCAAGTCGACCCGCGCCCTCGACGGCGAACAGACCCAGACCAACGCCGTGCTCGGCTCACCGCGCTACATGAGCCCGGAGCAGGTCCGCAGCAGCGCCCATGTCGATCACCGCACCGATCTGTGGTCGCTCGGCGTGATCGCGTTTCGCTGCCTCACCGGTCGCCTGCCGTTCCCCGACGGCGAGGTCGGCGAGGTGTTCGTGGCGATCTGCACTGCCCCCATTCCCCGCGCCTCGGACGTCGCGCCGGACCTCGGCCCCGAGATCGATCGCTTCTTCGAGCGCGCCCTCAGCCGCGCCGTCGATCAGCGGTTCCAGAGCGCGACCGAGCTGGTCGAGGCGTTCGCGGCCCTGCCGGGCGCCCGCGATGCGGCGCTGCAGCCGGCCGCCGCCAGCCGCTCCGACGTCGCGGAGCGCGAGGGCGCCAGCGAATTCCTGCCGACCCTGCCCGCGCGCGGGACCCTGGCGCACGAGCACGAGCGTGCTCCCGGCCGGCGCCGCGCGGCGCTGGTCGTGGCCGGCGGCGTGACGGCGGTGGGGCTGGCGATCGCGCTGTACTGGGGGCTGTCGCCGGCGCGGCCCGAGCCGCAGGCCGCCACGAGCCCCATATCTGACGACATTCCCGCTGCGCCTCCGGCGCCCGAGCCGACGCCGACGCCCGTCGAATCGACGCAGCCGCCCGCCCCGCCGGTCTCGCAGCCGCCCGCGCCCGAGCCCGCGGCCAAGCCGGGGCAGTCGCCCCATAAACCGCGGCGCAACGGCTCTCACCCGCGACCGAATCGAAGCGATGATCTCCTCAAACACATGTGATCGCGCGCGAGCGTGCCGGACGCGCGCCGGGCTGCGCGGGACGCTCGCGCTCGCGCTCTTGCTCGCACCTGGCGTCGCAACGGCCGCGCCCGCGGCGGGCGATCGCGCGGCCGCCGAGGCGCTGTTCAACGAGGGCCGCAAATTGGTCGAGGCCGGCGACGACGCCGGCGGCTGCCCAAAATTCGAGAGCAGCATGGCGCTGTTTCCATCGACGGGCACCGCCCTCAATCTCGCCCAATGCCACGAGCGCGCCGGCAAGCTGGCCTCGGCGTACGCGGCGTACCAGGCGGCGCTCGACTACGTCGACGAGACCCGCGACGCCCGCCGCCGCAAGGGCCTTGAGAAGCTCGCGCGCGACGGCCAGGCCGCGTTAGAGCCCCGGCTGCCGCGGCTGCAGGTCGACGTGAAGAATGCACCGGCAGGGCTCGCGGTCATCCGCGACGGTCAGCCGCTCGCCGCCGACGCGCTCGGCAAGCCGGTGCCGACCGATCCGGGCCCGCACCAGCTCGATGCCACCGCGCCGGGTCATCAGCCGCTGCGACGCGAGATCGAGCTGACCGAAGGCAAGACCGAGACCGTCGAGCTGCAGCTCGAGCCGCTGCACGCCGAAGCGCCCGTCGAAAAAAAGCGCCGCGTGCCCGCGTGGGCGTGGGCCACCGGCGGCGTCGGCCTCGGACTGATGGGCGCCTCGATCTACTTCCTCGTCGACAACCGGGCCGCGGTCGCTGACCTGAAGGCGAATTGCCAGGATGTGCCCGGCGGCACGTTCTGCGATCCCAACTACGACTTCGCCGCCGACAACGCCCGCAAGAACCGCGACCTCGGGCTCTTCATCGGCCTGGGCAGCGTGGGCCTGGTGGCGGTGACGGTGGCGATCGTCGAGATCGCGCGCACGTCGGCGGGCAACCGCAGGGCGGCGCGCAAGGCGATGGCGACCCCGTGGCTGACGCCCGGCGCCGGCGGCCTCTCGATCGTCGGAAGGTTTTAATAAAATAACATGAGAGCCTTCGATCGATCTTCGTGCCTCTCGATGCTCGCGGCCTTACTCGTGGGCGCGGCTTGTTTCCCCGATGTCGAGCCGAACGTAAAATCCTTGCCGCGCTGCCACGCGGTCGCGCCGGTGTGCGGGGACGCGGGCGACGACGATTGCTGCGCCAGCGCGGCGGTCGCCGGCGGCGGGTTCGATCGCATCAACGACCCCGGCTTGCCGGCCACGGTCGCGGACTTCGAGCTCGACCGCTACGAAGTGACGGTGGGCCGCTTCCGCCAGTTCGTGGCCGACTATCCGCGCAATCGCCCGGCGCCCGATGCCGGCGCGCACCCGCGGATCGAGGGCAGCGGCTGGCAGCCCGAGTGGGATGCGCTGCTGCCAGCGGACGCGGCGGCGCTGCAGGTGTCGCTGCAATGCGACGCCAACTTCCGCACCTGGACCGACGCGCCGGGCGAGGCCGAGGAGCTGCCGATCAACTGCGTGTCGTGGTACCTGGCGTTCGCGTTCTGCGCCTGGGACGAGGGCCGCCTGCCGACCGAGACCGAGTGGAACTACGCGGCCGCCGGCGGCAACGAGCAACGCTTGTTCCCGTGGGGCGCGGGCGCAGCGACGGCGGCGCGCGCGAACTTCGGCTGCGACACGGCCACGGAAGCATGCCCGCTGCCCGCGGTCGGCTCGACGCCGCAGGGCGACGGCAAATGGGGGCACGCCGACCTGGCCGGCAACGTGGCCGAATGGGTGCTGGATTTCCACGGGACGCTGACGCCCGAGTGCCGCGACTGCGCGATCTTGCAAGACGAGACGTTCGGCCGCGAGGCCCGCGGCGGCGACTTCGCCCACACCGAGATGGAGATGACGACGACCTTCCGCATCGGCTACGCGGCCGACAGCGGGCAGACGTTCGTCGGCTTCCGCTGCGCCCGGTGATGGTGGATTTTAAGAAGGACATGTCCGAATGGACATGTCTCGGTCAGTCCCAGGCGAACGACCACAGGGCGACGATCGCCAGGCCGAGCGAGAGCAGGCACAGGAGCACGGGCACGATCAGGCCGGAGCGCCGCGCCGGACTCGTGGGCGCCTGAAGCTCCGCCGCAGGCGCGACGACGGGTCTCGCGGTCGCGCTGCGCACCGCCGCCGGAGGGCGAGCGTCTCGCACCATCAACACCGTGCGGTCGTCGTCCTCGCTGCGCACCACGGGGCGCTCGACCTTCGCGCTGCCCCTATTGAGCTCCGCGCGCTCGATGTTCGCTCTGCCACCATTTTCGCCTCCTCCGATCGGCGCTGGCGACAGGACCAGCGTCCCCTCCGCGGCTTGCGGCCGGTCCGGCAGGACCTCGGTGCGATCGACGATCGTCTCGTCGACGATCGCCTCGTTCACCGGCGCCTTTTCAAAGATCTCGGTGCCCTCGCCGACGGTCGCATCGACCGACTCACTCGCCAGCGTCGTCACTCGCGGCGTCACCGGCCTGGCTTCACCCGTCGAGGGCAGGCTGACGATCGTGGTGCGATCCTCGAGGCTCGCCGGCGCCTCGCCCCGCTGCGTCGGCTCGTCCTCGGGCGCCTGCGCGACGGCAGGCGCGGCGTGAGTCCGCGGCGTCAGCCCCGGCGAGCGGCGAATCAGCGCCAGGTGGCGCGTCAGCTCGGCCACGTCCGCGAAGCGATGCGACGGCTGCTGCGCCATCGCGCGGGCGATGAGCGCCTCGACCTGCGCCGGCAGCGGGATCGCCGGTGCCAGCTCGACCGCGCGCGGGGCCAGGGCCGCGCGCGCGGCCTGGAACGTCGTCGGGCCAGTGAATGGGTGCACGCCGGTCGTCAGCTCGAACAGCAGCAGCGCGAGCGTGTACACGTCGGAGCGCGCATCGCCGGGCCCGCCCGTGAGCTGCTCCGGCGCGCGGTACTCGGCGACCATGCCTCCTTCGTCGGCGGGCGCCGGCTGCACGCCGAGCTCCGCGATCGCGCAGTCGAGCACGCGGACCTGCTCGTCGGGCGTGACCCGCACGTTGCCCGGCTTGAGCGCGCGATGCGGCGAGCCGAGCGCGATCAAGCCCTCGGCGCACGCGTGCACGATCGCCAGCGCGCGCTGCCACGGCAGCGCACCGGCGCGACGGAGCAGCGCCCCGAGGTCCTCCCCCGCCACCAGCTCGCCGGCCAGGAATGGCGGGCTCGCGGTCGTGGCGACGGCGATTCGTGGCACCACGATCGCGGGGTGCTCGGTCGCCGCCTGGGTCCGTAGCGCGCTCGCCAGCCGCGTCAATCGATCGACCGCGATCGGCGCGACATCGAGGACCTTGAGCGCGACCTCGCGGCGGGTCTGCAGGTCCCAGGCGACGAACACCTCGCCGAGCCCGCCGCTCCCCAGCCGCGCGCGCAGCTCGAACCGCTCCGCCAGCGTGTCACCGGTCGCGCTCATGCTCCACCTGCCGCCACGTCGTCGAGGTTGTCGCGCATGACTTCGAGGAAGAGCTGGACGGCGCGGGGACTATCGGCGCCGACCTCGATCTCGAGCCGCTCCATGTCCGGCGGCACCTCGAGCATCACCGACAGATCCGCGCGCTCCAGCGTGTGCAGGCCCGGCTGCGACGGCATCACCGGCGTCAGCCCGAGCCGCGCGCAGATCGCCGCGGCCGCGTCGATGCGCCGCGGGTCCACCGGGTCGAACACCTCCTCCCGCCGGAACGAGCGCCTGCCCGCCGCGGCGAACAGGAACGCGTGCCGCTGCAGCATGCCCGTCCACGAGCGCGCGACGACGTGGGCGCGGGCTTCGCGGAAGGCGTCCGGATCACCTTCGTCCTCGAAGCTCACGACGGGCGGGTCGTCCGGATCGCCGCGCTGTAGATCGAGGAACCAGTCCTCGCGGATGTCGCGGCCGATGCCGAGGTCGATGCCGACCTTGAGAAAGCGGTCTGTCGGGTACGACGGCGGCGTGGAAAGCAGGTGCGGCCACAGCTCGGCGGCGCGGCAGTCGGCCACCGGCAGCGCCGAGAAGCTGCCGGTCGAGCCGCCCATCGCCCGCAGGAACTCGACGTACGCGCGCGGCAGCGGCCGCGGACTCAGCTCGGCGAGCCTCTCGATGTCTCCGGACGTGGCGCCGCGGACCTGGGCGCGCAGGTCGGGCACGCGGGCGACGAGGAAGGCGAAGATCGCGGGAAACGACATGAGGGCACCTGTTCAGGGGGCGGCGTCGATCGTGCTCGCCCTCCAGCTCATGGAGTCGAGGACGAACCCGCCGTGTTCGCTGCGGTCGCCGGGTCCGGTTGGCTTTCGGCTTGCGTGTCGGACGTGCTCGCCGGCGGTTGTGTCTGCTTCCCTTTGGGGCACGTGCGCTTTTGATGGAGGCAGAGGGTCATCGGTACCATGGACTGGCACGAGAGGCAGGAGGGCACGGTCGTCGCGTCCGTGAAGGCCTGCTCGCGCCCGAGCGGGTCGCTCCGCCCGAACGACAGGTGGAGCTGCGCGACCCGCCACGGGTCCCAGGCGTCGTCGTTATAGTGACGGTAGCGGAGTCGAAGCTCATGCGGCGGGACCGGCGCGAAGAACATCTCGGTCATGGCCTTGGGGATGTGCCCGTCTTTGTGCGTCACCAGCTTCGAGGCGGCGCACTTTCCCGGGGGGTTGTAAAAGGCCTGACGGCGGTCGTTCCGGCGTTGCGCATCGTTCCAGCGGCGCACGAAGGTCCATCGGTTCAGAGCGCCGATCCGCGGGTTCGCGTCGGCGTAAGTCTTGATTGTCGGTACTTCGACGCACGGCGTCCATCCCTGCTGCTCGACGACCGCCTTGAAGCCGGGCAGCGTCTCTCCCGACATCGCGGCGAAGATCTGGTTGCACTTGCAGATCATGACCCCGACCATGTACCCGCTGTTTTCGTTCTTGTGCACGGCCGCCTTGTTGTTCGCCACGCCGATGTTGCGGATCTTTTCGATGGCGGCCTTGTGCTTGGCGTCGAGCTTCTTTCGCTCTTCCTTCTGCTTCTTCTCCTCCGCCTTCCGCGCCTTCCTTTGCGCCTGTAGCTGCGCTTTCGTGGGCGCCGCCGAACCGTCCGACCGCCCCTCCTGGTTCGCTCCTGCCGCTGGTGGATCGGCGAACGGGTCGGCCTGCGACGAACTGCTCCCGCCCGGTGCTGCTCCCGGCGGATCGACGAACGGATCGGCCTGCGACGAACCACTCGCGGCCTTCTGCCTGGCGTCGAACTCGTCCTTCTCTTTTTTGGCCTGCTCCTCCTCGGCCTTGGCTTGATCGAGCGCCGTCTTCACTCCCGGCTGTCTCTCCATGTATTCGTCGTAGGCCCGCCGAAGCGCGACGATGAGTTGCTGCACGTATTGCTGGCTGTCCGCGGTCTCGTGGATCCGGTGGCTGGCCGGGCCGCGGAAGCAGATCGGGCACGGCCAGAAAGAGTCGTCGCCGTAGGCCCAGCCGGTGCCGCCGGCCTGCACGAACGCGGTGTTGAAGGTGTTGCCGTTGTGGCCGACCGCGTCGCTGAAGCGCGCCACGCCCTTGCCCTCGACGCGCACGTCGAGGCTGGTCGACTGCCAGCGCAGCTTGCCGCGGATCCTGCTCGAGATGACGCCACCACCGGCGATGCCGGGCTCGTCGCCAGTGCTGGTGACGATGAAGGACGCGGCGGTGGCGATCGCCCCGCCGCCGATGCGCGTGCGCCGGGCCCCCTGCGCGAGGTCGGCGGTGCGCGCCGCGTTGACGTAGGGCACCGGCGCCGGCCCGGCCGGCGTCGGCGTCTTGCAAACGTCGGGCGGACCGGCGACGTCGACGAGGCCGTCGCGCTGATGCACGATCGTGCGACCATTGGCGAAGGTGCGTGTCATCGGCTCGCGCCTCCTCGCGCGGGAGTGACTTCGAAGATGCAGGCGCCGAGCGCCCCGTCGTCGTCGCTGCCGTACAGCAGCGCGCGACCGCGGCCGCTTCGCAGGTGGTGCAGCGCCAGCGCGAGGGCCAGCGCCGGCGCGGCGGCCCCGGTGTCGCCGAAGCTCTCGCACGCCCGCAGGTGCACCAGCGGCTCGGGCATCAGCGGCGCCTGACGCAGCGCAGCGTAGCTGAAGGCCCGCGCCTCGGCGACCTCGCCGGTCTGACTGCTGGCGACGCAGCGCGGCCGCTCGTCGCCGACGCCGGGCGCGCGCGCGAGGCGAGTGAACACGTCGGCGAGCCCGTCGGCCAGCGCCCGCACGCGCCCGCCGTCATCGTTCATATGTCCCAAAGTACATGCGATGATTCGCCCCAGCGGCGCACCCTCGACCTTCGCGCCGCCGGGACCCCGCGCGAGCAGCAGCGCCACCGCGGCCTCGCCGGGGACAATGCCGTCGCGATGCGAGGCCAGCACGCGGTCGCGCAGCCCGAGCTGCTCCAGCGTCGCAGCGTCACACAGGCTGTCGGCCGCGAGCACCAGCGCGAGCGGCTCGGCGTCGGCCGCAGTAAGTCGCTCGAGCAGCTGGAACAGCCCGGCGCGACCGCCCCGCATCACCTCGCGCAGCTCGAGCGGCGTGGGCACCTCGGCCTGCAGCGCCGCCACGATCTCCGCCTCGTCGACGGGCGCCCCGCTCCGCTGCGGCGCCGCCAAATACAGCGGCAGCGGCGTCACCGGCAACCCGGCCAGACAGTCGCGCACGGCCCAGCCGGCCAGGGCCGCGATCCGCCCGCTGCGCCCGCATGTTGCTTCGAGCCGCGACGACCGCGAGGCCCGGATCGGCTCACCGCTGCGATCCTCGAGCTCGGTCTCGGCGAAGCGCACCACGCCCGCGCGCACGGCCGCCAGGGTCGTCGGCGCCGACAGCCCGAGCGGCGTGCCCATGCCGACGCGCAGGACCGCCAGCCCGCCGTCGCCCGCGTTCACGTCGCCTCCCACGGCTCGAGCGCGCGCACCGTCACGCCCTCGAGCTCGAGCCAGTCGTCCTCGACCGCGAACGCGGTCCGCCAGATCATCGTGAAGCGGCGATCCTCGGCTTGCAGCGCCAGCGCGTCGAGCACCATGGCTTGCCGCCGTCGACCGCGTCGCCGCTGCAGCGTCGCGCGCAGGTGCAGGCGCGGCAGGCGAAACGCCAGCGGTCCGTCCGGGCTCACGCCCTCGAGCTGCACCACCTCGTCGCCGACGAGCCCCTCGCTCGCCACCAGCGCAGGCGCCGCGGCGTTGAAGAAGCGCGGGTCGAGATCTCCCGGCCAAAGCGGCGCGCGCGACTCCACCCATTGCGAATCGTAGGTGCCGGCGAAGCCCAATCGGGGCTGCCACGGACGGGCGATCGGCCCGAACCCGACCGGCGGCGGGCGATCCTCCCAGCGCTCGCACGGCGAATCCACCGCCTCGATCGCCGGCAGCGGCTGGCCCTCGGCCGCCTGCGCCGAACCATAGCCGCGACCCACCGGGTTGCGCGGATCGTCGGGGCCGCCGGCGCTGAACTCGTAACGCAGCGGCAATTGCGTGAAGGGCCGCGGCGGCGACGGGCGCAGCCCGGCCAGTCCGCGCGTCCACGTGCGCTCGCCGGTGATCGTCGCGGTGACGCGGCACGGCCCGATCCGAACGTCGACCCGTGAACGCTCGGCAGGTCGCCCACCCGGGGTCCAGGCGAAACCCTCGAGATAAATATCCGTCCCCGGGCGGTAATACGTGGTCTGCCCGGCGATTCGCAGGCTCGAGGCTCCGGGCTCCCCCCAATAGACGTCCTCGAGCGGCGGCGCGACCTGCTCGTGAGCGACACGCGGCGGCTCCTCCATGACGAAGGTCCCCGCGACGCACACGACCAGCACGTCGCGCCCCTCGCCATTCACCGACGGGCTGGCCTGGGCCGCGAAGGGCGTCCAGTTGTGGACGATCGTCATCGTCCTGCCCGTCGTCCCGTCCGCGCTCGAATGTGCACACGCATGCGGTCACTCGTGGTCTGCCGCGTGTTCCTGGCACATCGAGCGCCGCTCCGCACGGCCCGGCCGCGATGATGCATGCAATTCGCCCTGGAGCGACCGCGGCGGCTCGCGCTCGCGAGGAGAGCAACCCGCGCAGGCCGCCGTCGTCCGACCTCATTGTGCATTCGCCAGCCCCCACGCGCGACCCTGCCCGCGGGCCGGCGAACTCGAGCGAGGGTCCGCACGATCGGCTTGCCGCACCAGCGATCCATGTCACGTTGTCGGCCGTGTCCTCCGATGGCCTGCCGGCGATCCTCGGCAACCGTGCGCTCTTCACGTTCGCGGTCGAGGGTTGCGCGGAGGAGCTGCGCGTCGTCCGCTTCACCGGCCGCGAGGCGCTCTCGTCGCTGTTCGAGTTCCGCATCGAGCTCGCCGCGGCGACGATGCCGCTCGACGAGCTGGTCGGCAAGCCCGCAGTTTTGACGATCGAGGGCCTGCACGCCACGCGCCACGTCCACGGCCACGTGTGCGAGGCCGGCTACATCGGCGAGAGCTCGAGCTACACGCTCTACGAGCTGACGCTGGTGCCGGCGATCTGGCGCCTGCAGCAGCGCAGCGACTGCCGGATCTTCCAGAAGCAGACCACCCCGCAGATCTTGACCCGCGTGCTCGAGGCCGCGGGCCTGCCCCGCTCCGAGTTTCGCCTCGACCTGCAGGCCGCCTACGCGCCGCACGACTACTGCGTGCAATACCGCGAGAGTGACCTCGAGTTCGTCAGCCGACTGATGGAGGACGCGGGCATCTTCTATTATTACGAGCACGCCGAGGATCGCCACGTGCTGGTGATGACGGACCGCGCCGGCAGCTGCGACCCGATCGAGGGCGACCCGACGCTGCGCTTCAACTTCGAGCACGACCGCGAGCACATCGACACGTTCCGCCTGAGCGAGGGCCTGCGGCCGCAGCGGGTCTCGCTGCGCGACCGCAACCTCCACCAGCCCGATCGATCGATGGAGGCGAGCGAGGGCGACGGCCGCGAGCGCGAGGTCTTCGACTACCCCGGCGGCTTTCAAGAGCCGGGCGCCGGCGCGCCGCACCACGGTGGGCTCAAGGCGCGCGTGCGGCTCGAGGCGCTGCAGGCCGACCGCCGGCGCGGCCTCGGCACCAGCGACAGCCCGCGCCTCGTGCCCGGCTTCTCGTTCACCTTCTCGGCCCCGGCGCGCGGCCACCTCGAGGGCGACTATCGCCTCGTCCGCGTGCGCCACCGCGGCGAGCAGCCGCAGGCGCTCGACGAGGGCGCCGCGGGCGAGTTCAGCTACTCGAACGAGTTCGAGTGCACCGACAAGCGGCTGCCGTACCGCCCCCCGCGGCAGACCGCGCGCCCGCAGATCCGCGGGGCCCAGACGGCGACGGTGGTCGGACCGCCCGGCGAAGAGGTGCACGTCGACGAGCACGGCCGCGTGAAGGTCCAGTTCCACTGGGACCGCAAGGGCCAGCGCGACGACGACAGCTCGTGCTGGGTCCGCGTCGGCCAGGCGTGGGCCGGCAACGGCTTCGGCGCGCTGTTCATCCCGCGGGTCGGCCACGAGGTGCTCGTCGAATTCCTCGAGGGCGACCCCGACCGCCCGATCGTCACCGGCAGCGTGTACACCGGCCTCAACACCCCGCCGTACCCGCTGCCGGCCGACAAGACGCGCAGCACGCTCAAGTCCGAGTCGACGCCAGGCGGCGGCGGTTACAACGAGCTGCGCTTCGAGGACGCGAAGGGCCGCGAGGAGATCTTCCTCCACGGGCAGCGCGACTGGAGCGTGATCATCGAGCACGACGCGTCGCACCAGATCGGCCACGACGAGGCGCGCACGATCGCCAACGATCGCAGCAAATCGGTGGGCCACGATCAGAGCGAGTCGATCGGCCACGACAAGACGATCGCGGTCGGCAACGACCACGCCGAGACGATCGCCCGCGACATGACGCTCGCGGTCGGCAGCAACCTGACCGCGGCCGTCGGCGCCAACAAGGCCGAGTCGGTCGCCCTGGCCAGCGCGCTGACGATCGGCGCCGTGTATCAGGTCAGCGTCGGCGGGGCGATGAACGAGACCGTCGGCCTCGGCAAGGCGGAGCAGGTCGGCCTGGCCCGGAGCGTGACTGTCGGCGCCGACAGCTCGGAGACCATCGGCGGCGGCAAGTCGGTGACCGCGGCCGACAACATCACCGCGACCGCCGGCAACAACCTCGTGTTCGCCGGCGGCCGGCACGTCAACGTCACCGCCGGGAACAACCTCAACGTCGCCGTCGGCAAGCAGGCCAGCGTGATCGTCGCCGACAAGCTGACGTTCCAGTGCGGCGGCGCGACGATCGTCGTCAAGAAGAACGGCGAGCTCTCGATCCAGGCCGACAACCTCGACGTTCAGGCGCGCGGGCGGATCACCGTGCGCGGCGCCATGATCAAGCTCAACTGAGCAGCGCAGGAGATTCGATGGCCGCGCGCGAGGTCGATCCGCTGTGGGACATCGTCGAGGAGCACTTCGACGAGGGCGAATTCCTGTGGCACGTCTGGCAGCAGAGCCTGATCGCCCCCGACTACAATCTCGACGAGGTCGCCGAGGGCCCCGAGGAGCGGTTGCTCGCGCACGTCGAGGGCCTGATCGTCAACGGGCCCCTGGTCGCCAGCCGACTGCTGCTGCCTGCGCTCGTCAGCGCCGCTCCGGCCCGCGTCAGCGTCGCCGCGCTGGCGCTGCTGCACGGTCCGCGCGGCGAGGCGGCGCTCGCCAACATCGTCGACGTCGTGCGCCGAAGGCCGCAGCAGCGCGGGCCTCTGGTGCGCGCCATGGCCTGCGTCGATGCGCCGTGGCTGCGGGCGCGCCTCCGCGAATTGCTGGCCGACGACGACCTCGGCGTTGTCGCCACCGCGGCTGCGGTGTTGACATTGCATCACGAGCCGCTCGGCGACGCCCTGGGGCTGCTGCTCGCCGACGACCAGAGCGCGACGCGAGCGCTGGCGCTGCGGGCCCTCGCCGACGAGCCCGATCCGGGGAGATACGCGCGCGCCGTGCAGGCTGGCTTGCAGGAGCTCGACCCGATCGTGCTCGACGCGGCGATCGACGCCGGCGTGCGCCTCGGCCTCGCCCCCGCGTGGGCCCGCGCGCGCGAGCGCATGGCCGAGCCCGACGGCGGCGCCTCGATGTTGCTGTTGGCCTTGCGCGGCGAAGCGAGCGACCTCGACGCGCTCGTCGCAGCCCTGCGCGACCGCAAGCGACGGCTGCCCGCCTTGTGGGCGCTCGGTTTTCGCGGCACGCCCGAGGTCGTCGACGCCGCGCTCGCATGGCTCGACGATCTCTCCGCGGGTCCGCTGGCCGGCGAGGTCTTCACCGCCGCGACCGGCATCGACCTCGCCGCCGCCGGCATGTCGCTGCCGCGCGACGACGATCACGAATCCTTCGACCATCGCCCCGAGGACGACCTGCCGCGGCCGGACCCGATGCTCGTCCTGCAGTGGTGGGCCCGGCACCGCCCGCAATTCATCGACGGCCAGCGCTACCTCGCCGGTGCCCCGCGCTCGCACGCATCGCTGCTCCGCGAGCTGCGGTTCGGCGCCATGCGCCGGCGCCCCGGGCACCTCCTCGACCTCGCGCTCGACCTGCCGCCGCAGCGCCGCCCGCGGCTACCGCTCGGCGCGCCCACGGCCCAGCAGCTGCGCGCGCTTGCCTCGCTGAAGTGACGCGCGGGGCTACGACCCCGGCGTCGCCTGCTTGCGCGCCGCGCCGCTGCGAATGCAGTGCTTGAGGGCGTCGCGCAGCCTGGCGTGCACCGAGACGTGCGAAAGATCGATCCCCAGCGCCACGATCGTCTGCGCGATCGTCGGGTGGATACCGGTGAGGATCCCTTCCGCGCCCAGCAGCCGGATCGCCTGGATCATCCGGATCAGGTGGCTCGCCGTCCCCGTGTCGACCACCTCGACCCCGGTCAGATCGAGGATGGCGAATCGGGCCCGCGTCTGCGTCACCGCCTGCAGCAGGCTGTCCATGATCTCGGCGGTGCGCGCGGTGTCGATGAGGCCGACGATCGGCATCGTCAGCACCCCGTCCCACACCTCGATGATCGGCGTCGCTAGCACGCGGATCACCTCCTGCTGGCGCTCGACCAGCTCGAGCTTGCTGCGCAGCTCGAGCTCGGCGCGCTTGGCCTCCGACACGTTGACCGTCACGCCCACCACGCGCACTTCGCCCGGAGCGCCGTTCACCGGGATGTACCAGGTGTCGAAGAACTCGCCGTACAGCTCGACGCCGCCGGTGAACTCCGGCCGCCCACCGATCGCCGAGGCCACGACGTCGTTGTTGCCGGCCGAGCCGTACATCTCGAAGATATTCTTGCCGACGAACTGGTCCATCGACATCCCGAGCGCCCGCATCGACTTGCCGTCCATGTAGAGGAACGTGCCCCGCTCGTCGGTCGCCCACAGCGAAATCTCGAGGTTGTCCTTGATCGCCGTCAGCATCGTCGCCTCGAGCGCCGCCGCGGCCTCCGCCTCCACGCGGGCCGTGACGTCGTGGCCGTAAACGACCGTGCCGGACCTGTCCGCGAGGCTCTGCGTCCACACCTCGATCGAAAGCGTCGCCTCGCCCTGGCGGATCTGCATCACCCTCGACGCGGGCCCGGGCTCGTCGGCCAGCGCGCGCCACGAGCCGCCCACGAGCGGCAGTACCTCGGCGACGTCGCGGCCGATCGCCGCCGCAGCACCTGTCCCGAAGACCAGCTCTGCTCGCCGGTTCCAGCCGACCACCCCGAGCGCGGCGTCGACCTCGATCACGATCAACGGGGCGTCCTGCAAGATACTCGCGTCGCTCACGGAACCCTGTGTATCCGAGGTTCCGCCGCCTGTCCTGCCCCTCGTCCGCGCACTGCCGCGCGCCCTGTGCATCGGTCTCGTCGCTCGCGCCGGGTGTCCGTGTGATGCATCCCTCGGCCACTCTCCCGCGGCGCGAAGTCGCGTCGGCGCTCCGCGCTTCGTGAGAGATCGGGCACACCGGCGGCCCCTGCGAACGAGCATGCCGTCCGCGTCAGCCCGATGCTTCCAGCAGCTGCCGACCGAGCGCCTCCGGACAGCGCCACAGATCGGCCACCGGCTCATACGGACACACCGTCGTGCGCGCGCCCGATCGCGGCGCGGCTGGCGGCGCATCGTCCGCCGCGATGTCCGTGAGCCTGGTGGTCTCGCGCAGCTGCAGGTCCGCGTGCCCGTCGCCGTCGACATCGCGGGCCAGCCACACCGTCTCCGCCGTCGACTCGCTGCCGCCGACATCCTCCGCGCGCATCGCATACCGACGCGTCGCCGAGAACTGCACGTGCATGTCGGCCACCTCGAGGATGAACCCGACCTCCCCGCTCTCGTGGTCCATCGCCTGATCGTGCTGCGGCCGCTCGACCGGCACGATCACCGTCAGCTCCGAGCGCCCGTCGCCGTCGATGTCGTACGCCTTGAACTTGTGCGGCACGTCGTCGACCCGCAGCGAAGTCTCGAACAGCCGCCTCCGCCCCAGCACCGCCCCGTCACGCACCCGCGCGACCTCCCACGCGAACACCTCGCGCCCGGCTGCCGACCACATCACGTGCCGATCGGCGATGACCCCTTCAAGGCACACGCTGAGCTCCCCCGGGGTCGCTTCACACGCGTCCACCTGCGCCTCCAACCCCGCCAGCGCGGCCTCGAGCCGGCCCGCTCGCCGCTCCTGCGCCCGCCAGGCCCGCGCGCCGTACCAGCGCAGCAGCACCAGCTCCTCGCGCCCGACGGCCCGCCGCTCGACGACCTCGACCACCTCCGCGTCCTCACCCGCGAGCACCCGCGCGAGCACCTCGAGCTCGGCCGTATTCGTCGTCGTCACCCCATGCTTCGCCGCTTCGACCTTCGTCGTCTCGGGTCCAACTACCTTCCCCGCTTCAACCTTCGTCCCCGGTCCAACATCCTTCGCGGCTTCAGCCTCCGCCTCCGCGACCTTCCCCATCACCTTGTCCGTCGCCACCACCGCGACCTCCTTCGTCGGCGGAGCCACGACCTCGACCACAGGCCCGCCGGCCTCGGCATCACTCCCGCGACCGGTGCAGCCCATCGCACCGCCCAGCGCGACGATCGACAGGAGCGCGCGCAGCCTCGAGATCGACATGCGGCCAGTCAGCCACGTTCGCCCCCGCCGCGTCAACCGTGCCTCGCCTCATGGACTCGCATCACCGATTCGCAACTCCATCAGATGTTCGTCCCGCCAGCGGGCGACCACTTTGACTCCCCCCTCCTTCCACGTCACCGACGAAGCTCCGGTCTTCTCCGGATGTTTCACGGTTGCGGGGTGCCCGACAGCCTGCGACAGAATCCTGTCCGCTGGCCACGACGGTGAGTGCAGCGCCCGCCGCCCGACCGGGCCGACGGCGTAGATTCCGTCACAGTTGCCCGCTGCATCGAAACTGAAGAAGACCTCGGATCCCTCGAGCAAGGCGACCGAGAGCTTCTTGCTTCGCGAATGCAGCGGGGGGAACAGCGCGCGCAAGGTCGCCTCGTCGGCACCGATCGCAGCAACCTTGGCGTGTTCGTCGTTCACCCAGGTCTTCGCTTCCTTCGCCAGCGCCTGCAGCTCCTCGTCGTCCTTCAAGACAGCAAGCGTCTGTTCGGCCAGGGTTCCGACCTGCCCGAGCGCTTGAAGTCGCTCACCGGAGGCTTCTGCACCCAGCTCGCGGCGCACGAGCACATCGACGATCTTCCCTTTTGCCCGCTCGACTGCGGCGGCCCTCGCGGTGCTCCCCTGCGCAGCGTTGGCAGCCCTGGCGATCGTCAAACGACAGGGCTCGTCGGTGCACTGGCTGCTCCGCGAATCAATCGCGCGTGCCCGCTCCTCCGCGAGCTCTGGATCGCCGCGCCAGCTCTCGGCAAACCACCGATCGATCGCGCCTTCGGCGTCCGTCGCATGACCATCCGCCACGAGCCTGCGGATCTCCGTCAGGCGCTCGGCTCGCGCGATCGTGGCCGCCGTCGCGGAGCGTTCCCTCCCGTGAGCAGCGATCTGATCCAGTCGCTTGAGCCGCTCCTCCCCCGCGGCCTCGTTCGCCTCGGCCAAAAGGATGGTGTCCTCGGCCTCGACGAAGGTCTGGTCGCTCGTCTCGCGCAGCGCCGCCAGCACCACGCGGGCCCGTCGTGTATCGCCGACGGCGAGCGCCTGATCGATCTCTTCGGCGGAGGGGCGAGCCACCACCCCGACGATGGCCATTGCCAGCAACGCGGCCGCCCAGAGCCCGAGGCACACCTGCTCGACTCGCTTCAGCCCCTTGAATCCCTTGCCGGTGCCCCATATTCGGAGGACTCCGCCTATCCATAATACCGCCAGCACCGTCGCCCCGAGCCATAACAGGCTCGTCGCACCGGCGGCATCTTTGAAGTACTCCGAGCGCCCGGTCGTGGAGCTCGGCATTGCGCTGCATACACTGACGAAGAGGGCGAGGATCGGCCACACGAAGAGCCGGCGACGAATCGGTCGCTTGGCTTCGGGCGTGCTGGCACCGACGAGCTGGTGGCCGGAGAGTACGAGCACGCCCGAGGTGCCGCACATGGCGTAAGATACGTCTCGTCGCGGCACCCGCAGCTGGATATAGTGCTGCTGCGCGACCCGCTCGAGGCGCGGGTCGACCCCCGCCGTCGCCCCCTGGACCGCCGAACGGCCATCCAGCTCCAGATCCGCGAGCGGCAAGGGGCCGGGAGCTTTCCGGTCGACGGCCACCGTGAACGCGGCGACGTCGTTCTCCCTCAGCAATCGAGGTTCGGTGAGCTGGCGATGAGCCAACGCGACGGGGGACTGAGGCTGGACCACGACGCTCACGCGTCTGGTCTCCACGAACGTGAGCCACGCCCGCTGATGGCCCGAGCCGTTGCAAGTCGTGCACGGAACGTTGCCGCGTCCCGCACAATTTCCACAACTGGCCTGCCCCGTTCCCTTGCACTGCTTGCACTTGTTGAGGCGGTTCGTGCTCGGGTTGCGGAACCGCCCGGCGCCGCCACAGTTCGAACAGGAGACGCTCGCGCGGCCGCTGCACACCGAACAAGAGGCGGTGCCGGAGGCTCGACAGATCATGCAGCGCACCACATGGGTCGTGCGTGCCTTCAAATCCTGAGCCGGGTAGGCGAACGGATCGAGCCGGGCGGGATCGACGCTCGGCTGCGTCACACCACGTTCGCTCGTCGTCGTGCGCTCTTCCCGAAGATCTCGGCGAATGATCTCGGTCAGCACCCGGTGGAGCACCTCGTCTTTGTTCTCGACCCCCGAGATCAACGATGCGAGCGCTCGCGGAGCGCCGAACACACTCCGAGCCCAAAGGTTGGCCGCTTCTGCGACATCGGGAGTGACAGGGGGGCTCGCGGGTCGGTCTACCATTCGATCTTCACCGTGCCGGTCTGGCCATCGAGGATCTCGATCGTGACCTCATGATCACCGAGAAACCGGTTCTGAACGCGTACCGTATGAGAGCCGGGTTTCAGCACGTGCTTGCCCGTCGCGTCAGTCCCCAGCTCCTTGCCATCAACGAAGATCTTTCCGCCCGGGAAGGCCTCGAACGACACGTTTGCCGGCTTGGGCGGCTTCGGCTTGACGGGCTTCGGCGCCGGCTCCGGCGGCGGATGGACGGCCTTGCTCCCTCCGTGGCCGCTGCTGCTGCTGCTGCTTCCGCTGCTGCTGCCGCCGCTGCTGCTGCTGCTGCTGCTGCCGCCGCCCCCACCACCGCCGTAGCCGGAGGAGGGAGGCATCGCCGACATGTGCGAGGCGTGCGATCGATGGTACGAGCCGGACGAGTGGCTGCTGTGGGAACGATGCGACGAATGAGACCGATGCGATCGATGTGCCAGGAGCGGCAGCTCGACGTCGGAGGGCGCCAGGAGCAGCGCCGGCGCGAGCTCTTCCTCCGGATCTTCCGTCCGCTTGCCGATCCGCGCCGCAGCGTCGGGGACGAGCAGGCCAGTCCCGGCTGCAGCCCCGAGCACGGCGAGAAGCGCGGCACCCAACGTCTTCAGTTTCCCCGATGCCATGCCTCAATCCTCCCTCTGTGCGACCATCGGTCCGCTCTGCTCCGCGATTGCGAACGGAGCGATCCCGCGGCTCCGCCGCACCACCGATGAAGCGAAGAACCCTCCGCACCGGGCTCGCGCCTCACATCGGGCGCACTCTTCGAGATATAGGTTCTTCCAGTCCGAGATCGACGCTCGTGCGAATCGGTGCAAGACCGGGTCCAGGACGCAGAGCTGATGGTTGTAAATGGACACGTGCATCCGCGCCCTGTCGAGGATCTCTACCGCCTCGGCCAGCTCGCGCTGGTAATCCAGCGGATCGATCCATATTGCGTCGAGGTTGGAGCGAGCAAACCCCATGAGCTCGAGGCCCATCAGCGCGACGTGGTCGACGAACAGGAGGTTCCTCGCCACGAAACGGGCGAAGGCCGGGAGCCTCTCGACCGTGTCGCGCTGGACGACGAAGCGTAGCTCGACGCGCACCCGGTGCCGCTTGAGGTTCAAGATCCCTCGGATCGTCTGATCGAACGCGCCTCGGGCCTGGACCACGAAGTCGTGGACCTCGGGTAGATCGCCGTACAGCGGGATCCCCAGCATCAGATCTGGATGGCCGACCTTCGCCAACGCGAGGGCGAACTTCTCGTCCGCGAAGGCACGTCCGTTCGAGAGGATGTGGAGCGCCGTTCGTGGCAAGAACCGACGAAATCGATCCACCAGGTCCACCAGACGACTCCCGAGGAGGCCAGGCTCACCGCCGGTGATCCCGATCTCGGGCGTCTCCGGCGACATCATCGGGATGATCTCGAACAGCTCGTCGACCAGCCAGCCGTCGTCGCGCTCCTTCGGCGGTTGCGAGCACATGACGCAGTAGTTGTCGCATCGCTCGGTGACGAGCATGGAGTTGAAGGCCGAAGAGCGCCGGTACAGCACCGTCAACCCACTACGCTCGGGATGAATCCGGATGATGTCGCCGTCACCGAGGAAAGGAAATTCGGCGCCGATGAAGAAGACATTCGGCTGCCGGGCAACGCCTGTCTCGCTCCGCGTCAAGTAGGCTCGAAAACCGCCGGGGAGCTCGCATGGACCCTCGACGAGCAAGATTTCACGAGAACGTGCGGCTGCAGGGAGCGCCGGGTTGGTGCATACGCGCCCGAGGAACGGCTCGGGCGACCGCTCGGGCGACAGAGCGCGAAGGCTTCGTCCGTGGAGCTTGATCAGCATGGGTTCAGATCCAGCTCTGCAGGACTCGGCGGGCGGACGCGTCGTCCTCCATGAGGGCGATCAGGTGGCGGAGCACGGCCATCTGCTTTTTACAGAAGGACGAGAACGCCTTGTGGCCGATCACGTCTCCCTGCGTCGCCTTGTGAAAGACGGGGTCAGACCCGCAGTAGGGCATGAAGGCACAGTCGCTGCACATCGGCAGGCCCTCGAGCATCGAATCCTTCAACAGGTCGACGAGGGTATCGCTCGTCATGACCTCCTCGAAGGAGTCCTCGTCGAGATGCCCGAGTCTGAAGGTGTGATCGCCCATCTCCGCGAGCATTCTCCCCTCGTCGGAGGCATAGATCGCCCCATCATAGTTGTAGATGATGCCCGCGATCCCGAGCCCCGCCGGCGATTGCAAGTCGACGTAGCCGTTGCCGACAGGCGCGAACATCTTCTGCAGCAGGATGGCCGCGAATTCCTCGCGCATGGGATAGCCGCTGAGGTTGAGGTCGATGATATGCCGGAGCCCTTCGACGTAGAACTTCACCCAGTCGTCCACGTCGTAGCGGCGGACCAGACTCGTGCGCACCGCGAAACCGTAAGGGCTCAGGCTGCGCAGGAATATCGAGTGAAAGCCCTGCTTGACGTACTCGTCGACGATCTCCCGCACCCGCGGCAGGCTCCCGGGCGAGGTCGTCATCAGGGCTGCTACCGCGTCAGGCCCGAGCGCTTCTCGGATGCGCTGGATCCCGTCGACCGCGGCGCGGTAGCTGCTACCTCGCGGCAAAGCCCGGCGCTCGTCGTGCAGATCCGCGGGACCGTCGAGGGACGTCGAGAAGTAGATCCGGTGCCCCTTGCAGAAATCCAGGATCTCGTCGTTCAAGCGGGTCAGGTTCGAGGCGATGACGAACACGAGGTCGCGTCCGTGCTCCCGATTGAGGGACTCGGCCCGAAGTACGACGTGGCGGATCAAGTCGAAGTTGAGCAGGGGCTCTCCGCCTTGAAACTCGATCTTGATCGCGGGCGAGGGGCTGCGGAACACGAACTCGACTGCCCGGTCGGCGTGAGCCTGGCTCATGTCGAAGCGGCTCTTCTCCTCCATCTGGCGCGAGACCTGGCAGTAGCTGCAGGTGTGGTCGCAGCGCAGCGTGACCACGAACATGTGCAGCGCCGTGAAGTCGGCGATCCGATCCGCCCGGCTTCGGTACTTGAGCGCGAGCAGATCGAGCGCGACCCTGGATTCGCCGTCGAACAGGAAGTGTCGGCTCTTGAGGTCGGCGTACAGCGGTGTGCCCGGCTGCAGTTCGTGCCGGAGCAGCGCCTGCAGCGCGGGCCGCTCCAGGACGACGTACTCCCCCACGTCGTTGGTGATCACGTAACGCCTGTCGTCGAGCCGAGAAAATCTGGCCGGCAGCAGCCGATAGGGGCCGCTCGGCGCGAAGGCGGAACGATCGCGGAAAGTGTCGGCGAGCTGGTTCATCAGCGCTGCAGCAGGTCGGTGCGCGAGAACGCGTGCGCCAGGATCAGGGACCGCAACGCGTCCGTCTCCTCGTGAAGCTGAGCGCGAAGCTCCTCGTCGAGCAACTCTTGGTAGAAGACTCGGACGGCCTCCGCAGCGGCGGTATCGCTCGTCCGCGGCGGAAACGTGAAGCGCAGGATCGGCTCGTCCGAGTCCGATGGTTCGAGGCGGACCGTGCACCGCTCCGCTACCCGATAGGCGGCCTTCTTGATCGCCGCTGGCCTGTATGTCTGTACGTCGATCCTCGTGTCGAACCTGTCATCGGCCGTCATGCCCGCTCCCAATACATGCGTCCCGCGACGCACTGGCTATGGCCCGAGGATAGAGGTTTCTTCGCCGATCTTCCAGCGCGCGCCAGGCGAGCATAGGTGGCACACAAACGCTGTTATCGAAGACAGTGGAAGTACGCTTCTCGGGTCGGATGAGCGTCAGCCTCGCCGGCTGGGTCTTCATCTGCGGAGATGATGCGGGTGGACACGTATGACACTTCCACCCGCCGGCTCGCGCATGGGCTCCCGCCTCGTGAGGCGCGAGCCCGCCGCTGCTGCCGTCTCACAGCGTCTTCAGGTACTCGATCACCGCCCGTCGCTCCTGCGCATCGAGGTGGTCACCGAACGGGTGCCCCGTGTTCCAGTGGCCCGTGATGGTCGTATCGTACACGTGCTTGCGTTCGTCGGCCGGCGCCCCGTCCTGGCCGTACGGCAGCTCGACCCATGGCCAGCCGACCGCCTCGGGGTCGTAGTTCGTGCTGTCGTAGTCTTCGCGGCGCCACCATTTCGGCCGGGCCTTGCTGTTCAGCACCAGCTCGATCGTCGGCACCGACGCATTGTGAAGGTACGGCGCGCTCGCCCAGATGCCGTCGAGCGGCGGCGCCACGTAGCCGACGAACGGGTCGCCGGTGGTGAGCTGGCCGACGTCGCCGTACCACGATGAATTGAACCAATCGGCGAACGGGCGCGCGTCGGCCTCGAAGGCCAGCAGCGGGTCGGTGCCGATCGTCGCCAGCGGCAGCAACATGTTCGGGTACGTCTCGAGCGCTGGATCGTCCGAATACGTGCCGTGGCAGCACGAGCAGTCGCGCACGAAGATCTCCTGGCCCTGGGCGGCCAGCTCCGCGTCGATCGCAAACGGGTACTTCGGCGCCTCGACCGACTCGATGAACGCGCGGATGTTGTTGAAGTAGGAGAAGATGCCCTCCGCCTCCTCGACCGAATCGGTGCACAGGGCGCTGGCGTAGATCATCGTCGCCCGGTGGTCGCCGCGCGACATCCCGTTCCAGAACAGCCCGTGCTTCTTCTTGGTGTGCCACCACGGCGGCGTGTCGACCGGCAAGATGACCTCGGGCACCACCGTGTTCGGCTCGTCGAGCCACTCGAGCGTGTTGGCGTCATGGCGCGTCGAGAGCACCGCCGCCAGCGAGTCCGCCGGGTTGGTGCCGACCACCAGCATGCGCGTGTAGTCGCCGACGGCCTGGTAGCGCTGGGCCATGCGCGTCAGCTCCTCGAGCCCCGGGATCGGGATGCCGGGGATCGGGATCTCGGCCAGAAATCCGCCGATCTGCTCGGTGTAATCGGCGTCGGCCTTGCCGAGGCCGATGACCAGCTCGCCGTTGAATTTGCCGGCGTGACACTCGAGGCAATTGAGCGAGACGATCTCGGCGCCGCTGCTCTTCGAGGTGTGCACGGTCCAGTTGTAGGGCACCTGGGCGTTCTTGCCGGTGCGGCCGGGGAGCGACTCGCCCTCGCCGAACGACCCGAGGAGCGGGGCGGCCAGCGGAAACAAAACGAAGGGGATCCCGCACGAGACGTAGCCCTCGTTGAGGAGGGCGTGATAGCCCGCGGCGGCGTCGCCCTGGACCTGCTCGCTGCCGGGGATCGGGTAGCCCATAGCGCAGGCGGCCGGCGGCGGGTCGTCGCCGTCGGTGGTCGCCTCGCCGTGCGACGAGCCGGTCGTCGGCGGGTCGACCCCCGAATCACTGGCCTCGGTCGGGCCCGGGCCGGCGGTGTCCGCCGTCGTGCTCGCGCTGCCACCATTCGTGCCGTCGCTGCCGTCGCCGTCGCTGCCCTGGGCCGGCGGGTCGCCGTCGCCGCAGGCGGCCAGGGCCAGACATGTCGCTGCAATCCACGTTCTCTGCGTCATCGATGCCATCGCGTACTCCTCCTCCTGGACCGTCGCGCCGCCGCTCGCAGCGACGGCGGGCCCACCCGCTCGCCGGCGCTCCGCTGCGTACCTCGGTCCGGACCTCTGCGCCCCCGCGCCACGTCGCGCTCCCACGCCGCCACGGCGGGCGCCGGGCGCACGGGCCCGATTGCATGGAGCTGACGAGAACACTGTACATGGGCGGACTATCGTCATTCCGGCGCGCCGGAATGGGCATTGGGGGGCTCATGCCCCGAGCGCGTCGCCCGGGCGGGCGACGCCGCGAATGTCAGGCCTGGGCGGCTCGCAGGGCGCGGGAGATGTGCGCCCGCATCAGCGCGTGCAGCTCCTTGACGGGGATGTCGGGGTTGACGAGCCAGCGGTAGAGGAGGCCGTCGACGACGCTGGCGAACAGCTCGGCAGCGAGCCCCGGCGCGACGCCGGCCGCGATCTCGCCGTGGGCCTGGCCCTCCTCGATCCACCGGGTGAGGGCGCGGACGTGGGCCTTGTTCAGCTTGGCGACGTTGGCCCGGTATTCGGCGCTCGGATCGATGCTGGCGTAGCGCAGCAGGTACATCGCCCGCAGCCCCTGCGGCTCGTCGACGATGAATTTGTAGAGCGCGTCGGTGACCCGCTGCAGCGCAGCGACGCCGGTGGCGCGACCGACCACCCCCTGCACCCGTCGCAGCCACTCGGCGGCGATGCTGTCGTGCACGTGGGCCAGGAGCCCCGCCTTCGAGCCGAAGCGATGCGTGACCAGCCCGCGCGAATAACCCGAGCGCTCGCCGATGCCGGCGAGCGTGGTGCCGGCGATGCCTCGCTCCACCAGCAGGCTCACGGCGGCCTCCGTCATCAATTGCTCGGACATCGCAGTGCGCTCCTCCTGGGTCCGCCGTCTTGCCTCGGAAATCATCGAGCGTTTTTTCTCTTGTCAAAGGCGGGACTTGTCAAAGCCTTCGTCGCTCATCTCACCTTACTTGCTGGCGACTAGCAAGTTATAAAACAGCGCGCTCCGCGTCAAGTCCCCGGCGCCGGGCTCCTGCGGGGCTTTCGGGGTGCGACAGGGTGGGCCTGCCCATTCCCCTGGTGCCCGGCGCGGACAGGACGGCGAACGCAGGCGAGCGCGCGTCCGCGCGGGCGGCCCGGGGCGACGTTTGCGGCGAGTGATGCGATTTACGGCGCAAGTTCCACGGCTGAGTCCGTCGCCGAATCACCGGTCATGGCGGCGGCGGGCCCGCCTCGACGCGAGTTGCGCAACGGCGGACCGTGGCGGCCGAATTGCGGCACTCCGGAGATCCGCGACTTCACCTCCGGCCCGCGCGATTCGCCCGCAAGCGCCGCCGCGGTGCTTCGGGTCGGTGGCGCGGGGCGAGCCGCGGGCGGGCGCGTGATCATAGTTGCCGGCGTCACCCGTCGCTGTCGCCCGTCCGGGCTCGACGGTGTTTCGATTCCCTCTTCGACCCGGCCTCAGGTGAATCATGTCACGAGACTTCGCCACAGCCTCGCTCGTATCCCTCCTCTCGCTCGTCCTCGCCGGCCCGACCGGCTGCAACGCCTCGAAGTCCGACGAGGTCGTGGCCGTCGCCGAGCTCGCCCCGCTCGGCGCCAGCGCCGTCGGCGGGACCGTCACCTTCACCGCGAAGAACGGCAAGATCCACGTCGAGGCGCGCATCGACGGCCTCCAGACCGGCGACCACGGGTTTCATATCCACGAGTTCGGCGACTGCTCGGCGCCCGACGGCAAGTCGGCGGGCGAGCACTTCAACCCCGATAGCAGCGATCACGGCGCGCCCAAGGCCCCGAAGCACCACGCCGGCGACCTCGGCAACCTGGCCGGCGCGGGCAGCGGCAAGCAGACCACGCTCGACATGAACCTCGAAGGCTTCACCCTCGACACCGGCGCGCGGGGCATCCTCGGCCGCTCGGTGGTGGTCCACGCGGCGCCCGACGATTACACCTCACAGCCGGCCGGCAACTCGGGGGCGCGCATCGCCTGTGGCGTCATTCGCCCGCGCGGCGGCGACACCCAGCCGGTCACCGCGGCCAAATAGCGGCAGCAGGAGGGCCCCATGCAAAGCCCCGAGATCTACGAGCTGCTCGCGCGCGAGCACGAGGAGATCGTCGAATTGCTGCACCACCTCGCGCCGGCCCGCGGCCGCATCGCCGCTGACCTCTTGATGCGCATCCGCCTCAAGCTGGTGCCGCACGCCCGCGCCGAGGAGGCGGTGCTCTACCGGCGCCTGGCCGAGGACCCACGCACCGCCGCGCAGGCCCGAGACAGCGCCGGCGAGCACGGCCAGGTCGACGCGCTGCTCGACGAGATGGCCGCCATGGTCCCGCGCGGCGACGCCTGGGCCGCCCGCGCCCGCGTGCTCGCCGACCTGGTCGGCCGTCACGTCGAGGACGAGCAGCGCCAGCTGTTCCCGCTGGCGCGCCGCGTGCTCGACCCGCAGGAGGCTCAGCGGCTCGGCGCCGCCTTCGAGACCGAGCGCGACCGCGTATGGGCGTCCATCCTCGGCGAGCAGCGCGGCGCCGCGTGACGCGACGAATGGCGCTTGACCATCGCGCGCATCCGGCAACATTCCGGGCATGACGCGCGAACAATCCATGGAAGGTACGATGTCTTCGTGGCAGGCCACCTGCGACCTGCCGAGCTTCGCCCCGCTCACGCAAGACATCGAGGCCGACGTGTGCATCGTCGGCGCCGGCATCGTCGGGCTGACGGCCGCGCTGCGGCTGGTCCGCGCCGGCCGTCGCGTCGTCGTCCTCGACAGCCAGCAGCCGGGCCGCGGCAACACCGGGCGGACCACGGCGCACCTGGCGAGCGCGCTCGACGACCGCTTCAGCGAGCTCGCCCGCGTGCACGGACTCGACGCCGCGCGCATGGCGTGGGAGAGCCACGCGACGGCCATCGATCTCATCGCGGCGATCGCCAACGACGAGGCGATCGACTGCGAGTTCGCCCGCCGCGACGGCTACCTGTGGCTCGCGCCCGAGCACGACTCCGACATCCTCCGCCGCGAGCTCGAGACGGTCCACGCGTTCGGCTGGCGCGACGTGGAGGCGCTCGACGAGGCCCCGGTGTTCGGCGGCCCGTGCCTGCGCTTCCCCGGCCAGGCCCAGTTCCACCCGCTCAAGTACCTCGCCGGCCTGTGCGCCGCGCTGGTGCGCAGCGGCGTCGCTATCTTCGGCAACACCCGCGTCGAGGGCGTCGCCGGCGGCGAGGAGGTCGTCGTCACCACCGCGCAGGGCCACCGCGTGCGCAGCGGCGCCGCCATCGTCGCCACCTGCTCGCCGATCTGCGACCTGTTCGCGATCCACAGCAAGCAGGCGTCCTACACCACCTATGCGATCGGCCTCGAGATCGCCGCCGGCATCGTCCCGCCCGGGCTCTACTGGGACACCGCGGACCCCTATCATTACATCCGCCTCCAGCCCGGCGCGGACGGCCGCGACATCCTGATCGTCGGCGGCGAAGATCACAAGACCGGCCAGGCCGACGACGGCGAGCGCCGCTTCGACGCGCTCGAGGCGTGGACCCGCGCCCGCGTGCCGGCGGTGCAGCAGCGGCGGTACCAGTGGTCGGGCCAGGTGTTCGAGACGCTCGACGGCCTGGCCCACATCGGCCCCGATCCGGGCGGCGCCGCCAACGTCTACATCGCCACCGGCGACTCCGGCATGGGCATGACGCACGGGACGATCGCCGCGATGATGCTGTCTGCCCGGATCTGCGGCGAGGCCAGCGAATGGCAGCAGCTCTACGCCCCCGGCCGGCACCCGCTGCGGGCCGCCGGCGAGTTCCTGCGCGAGAACGCCAACGTCGCCGCGCAGTACGCCGATTGGCTGCGCCCCGGCGAGGTCTCGTCGGTCGCCGAGGTCGCCCCCGGCGCGGGCGCGATCCTCCGCTCGGGCCTGTCGCGCATCGCCGTGTACCGCGAGGACACCGGCGAGCTGCACGCCTGCAACGCCGCCTGCCCCCACCTGCTCGGCTCGGTGGCGTGGAATCACCTCGAGAAGACCTGGGATTGCCCGTGTCACGGCTCACGCTTCGATCGCCGCGGAGAGGTGATCGCCGGCCCGGCCCACACCGGCCTGCGCGTGGTCGACCCGCGCACGCTGCGGTGATTGAGAGCATTCGCGGCACCCGTCGCCGCGCCCCGCGATTCATGGCACCGCTCGTTCAGCGCGGCGGGGCCACGGCGGGGCGCGGCTCGTGGGCCTTCGTCCGCGGCGCTCGCGTCTCGCGGGCCACCCGGGCGAACTTCGACATCGCGTGGTCGAGGCGGGCCAGCCCGCGCAGGGCCGGGTCCGACGCATCGGCGGACCCCATGGCTCGCGGCGCGGCCGGGGGCCGACCGGCGGCCAGGTCGTCGGCGAGGCCGCGGGCGCGGTCCGCCAGGCGCAGCGCGACCGCGTGCGCGCGGGCGATCGCCACCTCGTCGAGCGCGCGTGGGTCGAACAGCAGCAGCGGCCGCGCGTGGAAGCACACCGTCGCGAACGCGAAGAACAGCCGGCTCGTCTCGCGGCCGGCCCGCAGCGACACCGCCCCGGCGGCGTTCTGCACCTCCGTCCGCACGTCTCGCAGCTTGCGGTCGAGCGCGCGGGCGGCCGCGCGCCGGCTCGCGCGCTCGGGCCCCGGCAATGTGTAGACCACCGCCAGGTCGTCGGCGAGCAGGCCCAGCGCTTCGACCATGAGGGCGCGGATCGTCGCGCGCGTCGACACCGGGAACACCAGCATCGCCACCGCCGCGCCGACGCTGGCCCCGACCAGCGTCTCGATCACCCGCAGATACAGCAGCTCGTCGGAGAACAGCCCGAGCAGGCTGTAGAGCACCGCGATCAGCGTCGTCAGGGCCGCCACCATCCATGTGTAGGCGAACTGCAGCGTGTAATAGGCGACGAACATGCACACGAACAGGACCCCCAGCTCGAGCCCGACCATGCCCTGGATCGCGTGCGCCACCAGCAGGCCGACGATCACCCCGACGATCGTGCCGATCGCCCGCTGCCACGCGCGCACCAGCACCGCGCCGCGGGTGTTGGCGCGGCTGAACACCATGAACGCCGCCATCACCGCCCAGTAAGCCCGCTCGCTGGCGATCGCGTGCCCGGCCGCCAGCGCCAGCCCGGCCGCCAGAGTCGCCTGCGCCGCCTGTCTCAAAGACCAGGTCCACGTCGGCCTCGGCGTCGGCGCGGCCGGCCCGGGCTCGTCGCTCCCGCGCGGGCTCGGCACGCGCGCGTCGAGCTGCAGCGCCGCCAGCAGCGAGCGCAGCGCCTTCTCGAGCTCGCAGCTCGCGCGCGTCGCCCTCGTCAGCGCCGCGATCGCCTGGCCCGCCGCCGCCGGGTCGCCCGCGTGCACCGCCGCGCGCGCGGCCATCAACGCCGCCGCTGCGGCCTCGCGCGCCGGCGGTCCGAGCACGGTCGCCGCCACCGCCGCCGCCGCGACCTCCTGCAGCCCGAGCTCGAGCGCGAACACCTGCTCGCGCAGCGCCGCCGACGTCGGGCTCGCCGGATCGACGCGATCGATCTGCTCGTCGATCGCCAGCGCCGACTCGTTGATCGCCCCCAGCGTGCGCCGCAGCGCCCGGATCGCCCGCGGCCCCTCGCGGCCCTCGGCGACGATCGCCGCCAGCTGCCGCAGCGCCACCGCGATCGTGCGCCGCAGCGCCGCCAGGCGCAGCCGCAGCCGCGTCTCCGGCCGCTCGCGCACCACCCAGAAGCGCGCCGCGTAGCCCAGCGCCGCGGCGATGCCGACGCTCGTGAGCATCAGCGGCAGGCGGCTCGGCGCGGCGCGGAAGAACAGGGCGAAGAAGTAGGCGAGGAATGCGATCATCCCGAGCGCCAGCCCGCGCGGGCCGAACCGCCGCACCAGCACCGCGACGAACGCGATCGCCAGGAACAGCCCGTCGCGCAGCCACGCGTGGCCGTGGACCAGCGAGCCGAGCACCAGCGCCGCGCAGGCCACCGGCGCCACCAGGGCGGTCGTGATCCGCTGGGCCCGCGGGCTCGGATCGTTGACCACCGCCAATCCCATCACCGCCACGTTGATGCCGACCAGGGCGACGCTGGTCGGCTGGCCGAGCGCGCTCGCCAGCCAGTGCAGCAGCGCCGCCGCGGCGATCGCCGTCAAGGTCACGCGCGCGGCCTGCCGCAGGCGCACGAGCTCGGCGTCGGCGATGACCACGACGTCGGCGAGGTGGGCCGCATCGAACCCGCGCCCGGTGTCCGCCTGCGCCATGGCCGGGTCGATCTAGGGCCCGAGGCGCCCGTGCGCAACCCGGACCCGCGCGCCGGCCGCGACGCCGGACGCGGCCCCGCTGCCCGGCCGTGCCCCGCTGCCCGGCGCAGGTCGCGGCCGTGACGCCCGCTTCAAGGACATGTTCTCACGAACATGCCTCATCGAGCATGACCCAATGCACATGCCCGTTACGACATGCCCCGTAGAACATGTTCATTCGAACATCTCACTCGGCCGGTCGGTACAGCACGTCGGTGCGTAGCACGAACTTCTCGCCGCGCTTCACCTCGCAGGCGCGGTGCAGCACCCGGTGCTGGAACAGCAGCGCGCGGCCGGTCTGCGGCGTCACGACGGCGTCGAGCTCGACAAAATCGGTGGCCCCGCCCTCGAAGCCCTCGTTCAAATAAAACACCAGCGTCAGCAGGCTGCGCACCCCGTCGGCGAGCTCGACGATCGTGTCCCAGTGGGCCCCGTGGCGCTCGCCGGGCCCGTAGCGGTACAGCCGCAGCCGCGGGTTGGCGCCCGCCAGCACCTGCCCCGACAGCCGCGTCGGCACCTGCGCGCGCACCCGGTCGAGCAGCGCCTCCGCCTCGTCGGCGTCGTCCCACATCACCCGGGTGTTGTTGCGGGTCTCCGGCTCGACCACCGGCCCGCCGCCGGCCCCGACGATCGGCGCCACCTCGGCCTGGCCCGCGCGCATCCTCGCCACGTACCCCGCGCAATCGTCCGCCGAGAGCGCCCCGTCGACGGTCCAGTGCAGCGGGCAGGTGAGGTCGAGGAAGCCGGCGTACATCGCCGGGGATCGTAGCATCCTGGCCGCCCGCGCTACCGGCTCGATCGCGCTCCTCCGTGGCGACCGTGCCCGCGACGTCCGGCGCTTCTCCAGTGCCGCTTTGGCACCGCCAGGACGGCGCCCGCGTCACGATGGCCTGCCACCCGGTCGCGCCAACATGCGATCTCTTGCGGCTGGCCCCGGCCGTGCGCTGGCACGCCCTGTGCTCGGTCTTTCCGCATGGCCGGATCCATGAGTCTCGCATTCGCCACCAGTTGGGCCCGAGCCGGCATCGCTGCATGGGGGCTGGTGCTCGGAGGGTGCGGCGCGGCGGCCGACTTGTCGGTCGGCCCGACGCCGTCGACCGTCGCTGCACCGGTCAAGGAAGTCGGCGAGGCGCGGGCCGCTGTCACGGTCGGCGGACGCCTGCGCGCTCACGACGGCCGGCCGTTGCGGGCGGCCGAGTTCACGATTCAGCGCATGGGTTTCATCGAGCCGACCGCGAAGGGGACGCTGGCGGAGGACGGCAGCTTCCGCGTCGAGGTCGAGCCCGGCATCTACATGTTCAGCATCGCCGCGATCGATCACGCAGGATTCGCGCAGACGATCCTGGTCGAACGTGCTGTCGAGGTCCGCGGCAACCTCGGCACCTACAAGCGCGCCGACCCCGGCGACGCGCTGCTGCTGAGGACCGAGCTGCTCGCGGCCGACGGCAAACCGATCGCCACGGGCAACAAGACCGCCGTACGCGAGGCCGACGGCACCTACCGGCTCGATCTGTCGGACAAGCCGAAGCACGCCGTGAAGCTCCGCTATCAGCTCCGAGGCGGCAACGGGCGGACCTACAACGGCCCGCTCGCCGACACCTACGAGAGCGACGGCGGCGGCGACTACTGGTCGGTGGTCGCCCTCGCGGGTCGTGACGCGCTCGCGCTCGATCTCACCGCGCTGCCGCCCGCCGGAGAGGCAGCAGCGCTGACGTGGAGCGGTGAGCCGCCCGAGCTCCTCGCGCTGCGGGCGTACCGGGACCGCTGGCGTGTCCGTGAGGCACGGCTGCGCGACACCATGCTGCAAGAGGACGGCAAGATCCTCGCCCCGACCGAGAATGAGAAGGCGGCGATGGCCGCGCTCGCGGCCGAGGCCGACGCCGACGCCGACGCCGCCGAGTCCGCCGACGCACAGATGCTGCTGCGCCTCGCGCACCTCGAGCTGTTCACGGCGTACGACGACGACGCGGCCGCACGGACGCGCGCCGAGTGGCTCCTGGAGCGCGTCGTCCCGGATGATCCGCGCCTCGGACTGTTCAGGAACGTGAACTCCCTGCTCGGTCGCGTGCTCCAGTCCGCCGACGCGGCATTCTCGGCGCGCGTCGAGGCGTGGTTCGGCCGCATGCAGGCCAACCCGGACCCGAACACGGCGCTTCGTGCGATCTCCTTCCTCATCCACCGCGCCGACCAGCGGAATGACGACGCGCGGATCGCCGAGCTGTACGCCCTCGCTCGCGGCCCCCGCTTCTCCGGCATGCACGAGCCGAAGTCCCTCGCGCAGCGCTTCGACCCCGACCGCATCCTTCAGCGGGGCAAACCATTCCCCGAATTCGAGTTCCCGGCGCTCGCCGCAGACGGCCGTCCGGTCACGCGAGCCGGGCGCGAGGGTCGGCTCTACCTCGTCGAATTCTGGGCGACCTGGTGCGCCCCTTGCGTGAGCGAGATACCGGGCCTGCACGCCGCATACGCGCACGTGAACGGCGCCAGGCCTGGAAAGGGCAAGGATGGCATGCGCCGGCTCGGGCCGGTCGAGCGGCCGAAGATCGAGTTCGTGTTCGTCTCGCTCGACGAGAGCCCCGGCGATGTCGAAGCCTTCCGCGAGAAGCACTGGTCGATGCCGTGGACGCACGCATTCGTCGGACGCGGGCGCGAGAAGGAGGTCATGGAGCGCTTCGGATTCTCCGGCGTCCCCACCGCGGTCCTCGTCGACGGCAACGGCACGATCGTCGAGGTCGGCGGTGCGCTCCGGCGCGAGCGCCTGCTGCCCACCCTCGAGCGGGCGCTGGAGCGATCGTCGGCCCGCTGACGATCGTGTGCCCCTCACGGCCGAGCTCGACGCATGGCGAGCCCGACCGTGAATGCGAGCAGCGCGAACCGCGAGGTCGCCCCTGCCGAGCCCGCCGGGACCGCCCGCGCCGGCGCCCTGCGGACCCTCCGCGGGCACGACCTTCGCCTGCCCCGCCGATCGACTCCATACATTGTTGCACTCCCACGAAAGGCCGGCGCATGACCATGGGCATGAAGACGGTGATCGCGCTGTTCGACACGGCAGCCGACGCCAAGTACGCGGTCGACGCTCTGCTCCTCCGCAAGTACGACCACAGCGACATCAGCGTGGTCGCCAACGACCTCGCCACCCTTCACGAGGCCCCGCCGCACGCCGGGCAGATCGCCGCGGGCGCCCTCAGCACCGTCCTCGGTCTGGCCGCGTTCGGCGTCCCCTACGCCGGCCCCGTGCTGGCCGCCGGCCCGATCCTCGGCGCGCTCGGCAGCGTCGGCGCCGAGGACGTCGACAAGAGCGACTGGCTGGCCCCCGCGCTCGTCAAGATGGGCATCCCCCAGGGCGAGGCCAGCAAGTTCTCCGAGGCCTTCAACCGCGGCGGTGCGGTCGTCACCGTGCGCACGCGGGAGATCGACGCTCCCAACATCGCCAGCTTGCTGGCCGCCTGCGGCGCCGTCGACGTCGACGAGCGCGTGCGCCCCGAGACCCGCCGGCGCTCGACCGGCTGAGCCACTCCCGCGCGTCTGCGCGACTCAGGGCTGCGGCTCGCGGTGCGAGCGGTCGTACGGGAAGCGCTCGTCGTGCCGCTCGGCGCAGCGGACGAAGCAGCGGTGCCGCACCAGCTCGCGCCAGTCCGCGGGCGCCAGCCCGTCCTCGTCCGGCGGCCGCGAGGGGTCGGCGTCGACGTTGTAATGGAGCTCGCCGGCGATCGCATAATCGCGGCGGAGCGCCGTGCGCCACTGTGAATTGCTGCCCCAGCCTTGCGACAGATCGTGCACCGGGCGATTGTTGCGAGCATACGCCCAATACAGCGTCGACCCCTCCGCGATGTCTTTGACGAGATGCCGCCGCCCGGCCGCCACATGACAGCCGGCGCGGGCGAACAGCAGCGGCCCCAGCATGTGCCCCGGCCACGCCTCGGCCAGCACCCCCGGCGGCGCGTCCTCGTCGGCGGCCTGCGCGACCGTCACGACCTCGTGGAAGAACGGGTGAAACTCGGCCTGCGTCACCCGCTCGAACCCGAACGCCGCCATGAACTCGGCGTAGGCCGCCGCGGGCACCGAGAGCTGCCAGCCGGCGTCGTGGCCCGCCCGGCGGGTGAAGCCGAGGCGCAGCAGCTCGCAGATCCGCCCCATCGCATAGAGGCGCCAGCGGTCCTCGATCGCCATCGCCGGCACCGTCGTCGCCCGCACCGCCGCCAGCGCCGCGAACCACCGCCGCTCCTCCGCGTGCGCGCGGGCCCACGGCAGCACCACGTCCTCGGCCAGGCCCGATCCCTCGTAATCGAACATCGCCTGGTGAAGCTCGCGGTACGGCTCCTGATCGCGGTGCATCGCCGGCGAGCATACGCCCTCCGCCGCTCGCTCGCGCGGATCCTCGGCGCCGCGGCGGTTGCCCCGCGCCGATCTTCGCCGCGGTGACGTGGGTCATGCCATTCGCGGCCCGCGGTCCGCCGAACGCGGCGTCCCGGCCAGCCGCGTCCGCCGGGCCCGGGCGAACGCTTGCGGCGCCCGAATCCGCCGACATAGCCAGGGCTGCTCGCAATCGAGCGGGGCCGCCGCAGCGCCGGGACCATCGTGGCACAGCTCTTTCGTCCATCCGCGGACCGCCGCATCCGCCTGGTCCTGTGGGGCCTCCCGCTGGGCCTCGGCCTCGCGGGCGGCCTCGGCTACGCCCTCTCGCGCGCCGGCTGGACCACCGGCGTCGGCCGCTCGCCCGCCCAGCCGGTCCCGTTCAGCCATGACCACCACGTCGGCGGCCTCGGCCTCGACTGCCGCTATTGCCACGAGTCCGTCGAGATCGCCGCGTTCGCCGGCCTGCCCGCGACCGAGACCTGCATGCATTGCCACGCCCACCTGTTCGCCGACGCCCCCCTGCTCGCCGCCGTGCGTGACAGTTGGTCCGGCGAGCGACCGATCCGCTGGCGCCGCGTCCACGACCTGCCCGACTTCGTCTTCTTCGATCACAGCATTCACCTGCACGCCGGCGTCGGCTGCGAGACCTGCCACGGCCGCGTCGACCGCATGCCGCGGATCCACCCGGTCGCCGACCTCTCGATGCTGTGGTGCATCGATTGCCACCGAGATCCGGCCCCGCACCTGCGCCCGCCCGCCGACGTGTTCGTCATGGGCTGGCGGCCCGACCCCGCCGACCCGCCCGCCCCGGGCCACGTCGAGGCCCACGTCAGCTGCTCGGAGTGCCATCGATGAGCGACGAACTCGGCCGCCGCGCCTTCCTCGAGCGCATGGCCGCCGGCCTCGCCGCCGCCGGCCTCGGCGGTTGCCTGGGCCGCGATCCGCCCGAGCGCATCGTCCCCTACGCGCGCCAGCCCGAGTACGTCGTGCCCGGCGTCCCGCTGTTCTTCGCCTCGGCCTTCGTGCGCGACGCCTACGCCCACGGCGTGCTCGTCGAGACCCATGAAGGTCGCCCGACCAAGATCGAGGGCCACCCCGAGCACCGCGCCAGCCTCGGCGCGACCTGTCCTTTCGGCCAGGCCATGGTCCGCGAGCTGTACGACCCGCGGCGCTCGACCGGCGTGCGCCGCGGGCCCGAGCCGAGCAGCTGGCCCGCGTTCCTGCGCGCCGCCCGACCGCAGCTCGGCCCCGGCCGGCGCCTCGGCGTGCTCACCGGCCCCACCACCTCGCGCATGCTCGCGGACGGCCTCGCCCGGCTCGCCGCGCGCAGCCCCGGCCTCCGGTGGTTCGCATGGAGCCCGGTCGGCCGCGACAACCTCCACGCCGGCCTGCAGCGGCTGCTCGGCGCCCCGCTCGCCTGTCACGCCCGCCTCGATCGCGCCCGCGTGGTCCTCAGCCTCGACGACGACTTCCTGTTCCTCGACCCCGGCCGCCTGCGCCACGCTCGCGCGCTCGCGCAGCGGCGCCGGGCCGAGCTCGCCTCCGCCGAGGCCCTGCGGCTGTACGCGCTCGAGAGCTTCCCCGGCCTCACCGGCGCCGCCGCCGATCACCGCCGCGCCGCCCGCGTCCACGACGTGCCCGGCCTCGCCCGCGACGTCCTGCGCGGCGTGCTCGGCGATCCCGTCGACGACCCGTGGCTCGCCGCTGCGCTCGCCGACCTCAAGATCGCCGGCGAGACCGGCCTCGTGCTCGCCGGCCCGCACCAGCCGCCGCAGGTCCACGCCATGGTCCACGCCACCAACCATGTGCTCGGCGCCGCCGGTCGCACGGTCGTCTACGGCCAGCGGCTCGAGCGGCAGCCCTTCGGCCCCGCGCACTCGCTCGCCGCGCTCGTCACCGCCATCGCCCGGCGCGAGCTCGACGCCCTGCTCATCCTCGACGAAAACCCCGTGTACACCGCCCCGGCCGCGCTCGGGTTCGCCGACGCTCTCGCCGAGGTCCCCTTCACCGCCCACCTCGGCCTCTACTGCGACGAGACCGGCGAGCGCTGTCACTGGCACCTCCCGCTCGCCCACCCGCTCGAGGCCTGGGGCGACGCCGCCAGCGACGAGGGCGAGGTCACCCTGTCGCAGCCGACCATCCGCCCGCTCTACGACGGCCTCACCGCGCCCGAGCTGCTGGCCGCGCTCGCCGACGACCCCGCGCGCGGGCGCGACCTGCTCGAAAGGACCTATCAAGACACCGTCCCGGCCGCCGCCGACCGCGAATCGTGGTGGCGCGCCGCCATCCACGACGGCCGCCTGCCCGCGCCCGCAACCCCCGTCACCACCGCGGTCGCAAGCGACGTCCTCACCACATTTCTCTCGGAACATGTCCCATCGGACATATCTTCCCCCGACCTCGTGCTCGCCTTCCGCCCCGACCCTGCCGCCTGGGACGGCCGGTTCTCGCTCGACCCGTGGCTGCAGGAGCTGCCGCGGCCGATCACCCGGCTCATGTGGGGCAACGCCGCCTTCGTCGCCCCCGACACCGCCCGCGCCCTCGGACTCGTGCACGACGCCTGCGTGCGCCTGCGCGTCGGCGACCGCAGCGTCGACGCCCCCGTCCACGTGCTCGCTGGCCACCCGCCCGACCAGCTCACCGTCCACCTCGGCTACGGTCGTCGCGCCCCCGTCGCCGGCGTCGGCTTCGACGCCCAGCAGCTGCGCGGCAGCGACGACGCCTGGTCCGTCGCCGTGATCGCCGAGCCGCTCGCGCGCCCCGGCGGCCTCGTCGTCGACCGTCACCGCGGCGGCGAAGATCAGCCCGGCGACGCTCACGCCCGCTGGCTGCTGCGCGGCGAGCCCCACCCGCGCCTGCCCTCGCCCGCGCTGCGGCCCGAATCGTTGCACCCGACCCGGCCGTTCGCCGAGCACGCCTGGGCCATGACCATCGACCTCAACGCCTGCATCGGCTGCAACGCCTGCGTCATCGCCTGTCAGGCCGAGAACAACATCCCCAGCGTCGGCCCCGTCGAGTCCGCGCGCGACCGGGCCCTGCACTGGATCCGCATCGACACCTACGCCGACGACCGCGGCGACGGCCCGCGCTGGCGGTTCCAGCCGGTGCCCTGCATGCAATGCGAGCACGCCCCGTGCGAGGTCGTGTGCCCCACCGGCGCCACCCAGCACAGCCACGACGGGCTCAACGACATGACCTACAACCGCTGCTTCGGCACCCGCTATTGCGCCAACAACTGCCCGTACAAGGTCCGGCGCTTCAATTTCTTCGACTACCCCAAGCGCGACGAGGCCACCCTCCCGCTCCAGCGCAACCCCGACGTCACCGTGCGCACCCGCGGGGTCATGGAGAAGTGCACCTATTGCGTGCAGCGGATCCGCGGGGCCGAGATCGCCGCCCACCGCGAGGGCCGCAGCATGGCCGCCGGCGCCGTCGTCACCGCCTGTCAGGGCGCGTGCCCGGCCCGCGCCATCGAGTTCGGCGACCTCGCGCGGCCCGACGATCCGGTGCTCGCCCTGCGCCGGGACCCTCGCGCCTACGCCCTCCTGGCCGAGTTCGGCACCCGCCCGCGCACCACGTACCTCGCGCGCCTGATCGACCCCAACCCGGCCCTGCGCCCCGCGGCGCCGCCCGAGGAGGACTGACGTGGCGAGCGAGCGCGACGCATCGTGGATCGACGGCGACGCCGACCTCGCCGCGATCAACGACCTCGTGGTCGCCACCGTGCAGTCGCCGCGGACCCGGCGCAGCTGGCTCCGCGCCCTCGCGCTCACCGGCGGAGGCGTGCTCGCCTTGCTCGTCGCCGTGTTCGCCGTGTTCTGGTGGTACGTCGGCATCTGGGGCGTCGACACGCCCGTCTACTGGGGCATCGCCATCACCAACTTCGTCTGGTGGGTCGGCATCGCCCACGCCGGCACCCTCATCAGCGCCATCCTCCTGCTCGCCGGTCAGCCGTGGCGGCGCGCGATCAACCGCTTCGCCGAGGCGATGACCCTGATCGCCATCGCCTGCGCCGGCATGTACCCGCTGCTGCACCTCGGCCGGCCCGAGTTCTTCTACTGGCTGTTGCCGTACCCCAACACCTACGGCTACTGGCCGCAATTCCTCAGCCCGCTGGTGTGGGACTTCTTCGCCGTCGCCACCTACGGCGTCACCTCGCTGATGTTCTGGTACATCGGCCTCGTCCCCGATCTGGCGACCATGCGCGACCGCTCGACCGGCATGCGCGCCCGGATCTACGGCGTCTTCGCGCTCGGCTGGCGCGGCTCGGCGCGCCACTGGGAGCGCCACCAGACCGCCTATCTGCTGCTCGCCGGCCTCGCCACCGCCCTGGTCGTCTCGGTCCACACGGTCGTCAGCTTCGACTTTGCGATCGCGCAATTGCCCGGCTGGCACACCACCGTGTTCCCGCCCTACTTCGTCGCCGGCGCGATCTTCAGCGGCTTCGCCATGGTGCTCACCTTGCTGATCCCCGTGCGCGCCTGGCTCGGCCTGCGCGCCCTCGTCACCGACCGCCACTTCGACCTGTGCGCCCGGCTCATGCTCACCGCCGGCCTCGTCGTCGCCTACGGCTACGCCGCCGAGCTGTTCTTCGCCTGGTACAGCGGCGACCCGCACGAGCGCGAGCTGCTCGCCAGCCACCTCCACGGCCGCTCCGCCCCGCTGTTCTGGACCCTCATCAGCCTCAACGTCGTCCTCCCGCAATCGCTGTGGTGGCCGGCCGCCCGGCGCAGCGTCGGCTGGTTGTTCGTGCTGTCGATCCTCATCAACGTCGGCATGTGGCTCGAGCGCTACTTCATCGTCATCGGCGCGCTCGAGCACGGCCTGTTGCCGACCACGGGCGGCGCTTACTGGCCGACCTTCTGGGACTGGCTCACGTTCGTCGGCACGCTCGGCTTCTTCGCCTTCTTCATGCTGCTGTTCCTCCGCTTCGTGCCCGCGCTCGCCATGTCCGAGCTGCGCGAGCTCGTCCCCGATCGCCCGCGGGGGGCCACGTGAGCCCGCTGCGCGGCCTCCTGGCCGAGTTCTCGTCCGCCGGCGAAGTCCTCGCCGCCGTGCGCGCGGCCCGGCGCGCCGGCTACGTCGCGCTCGAGGTCTTCAGCCCGTTTCCGATCGAAGGCGTCGCCGCGGCGCTGATGTTTCGCACCCGGCTGTCGCGCCTCACCTTCATCGCCGGCCTGCTCGGCGGCGCGGCGATCTTCCTGTTCCAGGCGTGGGTGCACGCGATCGACTGGCACCTCGACATCGGCGGTCGGCGGGCCCTCGCCGCCCCTGCCTTCATCGTCCCGACCTTCGAGGTCACCATCCTCGCCGCCGCGCTCGTCACAGTGTTCGCCATGTTCGTGCGCAACGGCCTGCCGCGCCTGCATCACCCGCTGTTCGCCGTGCCCGCGTTCGCCCGCGCCAGCCAGGATCGCTTCTTCCTGCTCGTCGGCGCCGAGGACCCACGATTCGACGCCGCCGTGGTGCGCACATTCCTCGCCGGCCTCGCCCCGCTGGAGGTCCACGATGTCCCGCGCTAGCGCTGCCCTCCTGCTGCTCGCCGCGCTCGGCTGCCGCCAGCAGATGCGCGAGCAGGCGCGGCTCGATCCATACGAAGAGGCCCCGTTCTTCGCCGACGACATGGAGGCCCGCCGCCTGCCCGACGGCGTCGTGCCGCGCGGCCAGGCCCGCCTCGATCGCCACCTGTGGCAGGGCCGCGCCGCTGACGGTTCGCTCGTCACCGTCTATCCGTTCGCCATCACCCGCGCCGACCTCGTGCGCGGCGAGCAGCGCTACGCCATTCATTGCACCCCCTGTCACGGTCGGCTCGGCGAGGGCGACGGCCTCGCCGTCCGGCGCGGCTACCCTGCCCCCATCGCGTTCACCGCCGCCCGCCTGCGCGACGCCCCCGTCGGTCACATCTTCGAAGTCATCAGCCAGGGCCGCGCCACCATGCCCGACTACGATCACCTCGAGATCCACGACCGCTGGCGCATCGTCGCCTGGGTGCAGGTGCTGCAATTGAGCCAGCACGCCCCCGCCGCCGTGCTGGGCGCCGACGACCGCACCCACCTCGTGGAGGCCCTGCCATGACCCTGCTGCTCGGCGCCACCCTCGTGCTCGCCGCCCTCGCCGCCTTCCTCGGTCGCGCCGCGCCGGTCTTCCTCCACGCCTACCTGCTCGCCTGGCTGCTGTGGCTCGGCGTCGCGCTCGGCGGCTTCGTCTTCCTCTGCGTGCACCACCTCGTGCGCGGTCGCTGGGGCGACATCGTGCGCCCGCTGCTGTCGGCGATGACGCGCACGATCCCGCTGCTGGCGCTCCTCTTCCTCCCGATCGTCCTCGACCTCGCGGTCCTCTATCCGTGGACCGACCTCGCGTGGTTGCACGCCGCCCCGCTGCGCGCCGCCAAGGCCGCCTACTTCGACGCTGCCTTCTTCCTCGCCCGCGCCGTCGTCATCCTCGTCGCCTGGAGCGCCCTCGCCCTGCGCCTCGCCAGGCCGGGACGGCGGCCCGGGCTCGCCGCGTTCGCCCTGGTCGTCTTCTTCGTCACCGTCACCTTCGCCGCCGTCGACTGGGTGCTCTCCCTCGACCCCGACACCAGCACCAGCGCCTTCGGCCTCGCCCTCGCCACCGGCCACGCCGTCGCCGGCTGGAGCGTCGTCCTCATCGCCGCCGCCTGCCTCCAAGGCCGCAGCGCCCGAGCCGCCCACATCGCCCCCGAGCGCGCGCAGGAGCTCGGGACCCTGTTGTTCGCCGCCCTGATGCTGTGGGGCTACATCGCCTTCAGCCAGTACCTGCTGGTGTGGGGCGCCGACCTCCCGCGCGAGGTCGGGTGGTTCTTGCCGCGGCTGCGCGGCACCTGGGGCCTCGTCGCCTGGTCGCTCGTCGGCCTGCACTTCGCGGTCCCGTTCGTGCTCCTCTTGCAGCGGCCGATCAAGCGCGCCCCCGGCCGCCTCGCCGCCGTCGCGGCCCTGCTGCTGGCCATGCATTACGTCGAGCTGCTGTGGCTCGTCGTGCCCTCGCGCGCGCTCGCGTTCGGCTGGCTCGACCTCGCCGTGCCGCTCGGCCTCGGCGCGCTGTGGGCCCTCGCCTGTGTGCGGCTGCTCGGGCGCAGCGGACCGATCGTGGCGGCGCCCGAGGAGGACACCCTGCATGTCTGAAGCTCGCCGCGAATGTGAGGACCTCACCGATCACCGCCGCGGCTTGCGGAGCGCCGGCGGCATCGTCCTATTGTTGCTCATCGCCGCGTTCATCGTCGCCGGCGCCGCCGCGCGGGTGTTCGGCCCCGCCCCGAGCGAGGGCCGCGAGGGCGCCCTGCCCATCGACCCGCTGCGTCGACTGCGAGCCGGCGCCGAGGCCGAATGGTCGGCCCGCGCCCATGCCTGGCAATGGCTCGACCCGGGTCACAAGGTCGCGCAGATCCCCGTCGAGCGGGCCGCCGACCTCATGCTCGAGCGCGGCTTCCCCATCCGGCGCCGACCCGCCGGGCCCGTGACTGCGAGGACCTGGCCATGAGCCTCCCGTTCGAACTGATGCCCGCGGCCGCCAGCACCACCAGCGACGCCGTCGACCTCGTCGCCCTCCTGGTCTTCGCGATCATCGGCCTCGTCAGCCTCGGCGTCATCGTGGCGATGGTGTGGATCGTCGTGCGCGACCGTCGCAGGCCTGGCAACCTCACCGGCCGCGGTCACCACACTGCCACCATTTGGCGGACCGAGTTCCTCTTTTGTGGCCTCACCGGCGCCGTGTTCCTCGGCCTCTTCACCCTCGGCGCCGTCGTCTTCGACGGCCTCGCCCGCGTCCCCGCCGACGCCGACGCGCTCGACGTCAGCGTCACCGCCAAGCGGTGGATGTGGTCCTTTCAGCACCCTGGCGGCCGCCGCGAGCTCTCGCAATTGCACGTCCCCGCCGGTCGCGCCGTCCGCCTCCACCTCGCCAGCGAGGACGTGATCCACAGCTTCTACGTCCCGGCCTTCCGGCTCAAGCAGGACGTCGTGCCCGGCTGGCAGCGCACCGCCTGGTTCCGCGCCACCGCCCCCGGCACCTACGCCCTCGCGTGCGCCGAGTACTGCGGCACCGAGCACGCCCTCATGCGCGCCGAGGTCGTGGTGATGCCGCCGCACGTCTACGATCATTGGCTCGCCCAGGGCGACGACGAGCGCCCGCCGCTGGTCGCCGCCGGTCGGGCGCTGTTCGAGCGCCTCGACTGCGGCGCCTGTCACGAATCACACCAGCGCCGCCGCGCCCCGCCGCTCGAGGGCCTCTACGGCCGCACCGTGGCCCTGCGCGACGGCGGCAGCGTGCTCGCCGACGACGATTATATCCGCCGCAGCATCCTCCGCCCCGACGCCGACATCGTCGCCGACTACCAGAGCGGCGTCATGCCGACCTACGCCGGCCTCGTCGACGACGACGAGCTGTTGCTGCTCGTCGCCTACGTCCGCTCGCTCGCCGCGGCCGAAGGAGTGAGCCCATGAAGTCGTGGCTGACCACCACCGATCACAAGCGCATCGCCCTGCTCTACCTCGGCACGATGACGCTCTTCTTCACCCTCGGCGGCCTGCTCGCCACCGTCCTGCGCGTCGAGCTCGCCACCCCCGCCTCCGACCTCGTCGCCGCCGACACCTACAACCGCCTATTCACGCTGCACGGCGTGATCATGGTGTTCTTCTTCCTGATCCCCTCGATCCCGACCTTCCTCGGCAACTACCTCCTGCCGCTGATGCTCGGCGCGCCCGACCTCGCCTTCCCGCGGCTCAACCTCGCCAGCTGGTACGTGTTCGTCGCCGGCGGCTTGCTCACCTTGACCGCCATGATCGCCGGCGGCCTCGACACCGGCTGGACCTTCTACACCCCCTATTCGACCGTCTTCAGCGACTCGCACGTCGTGCTCGCCGTGCTCGGGGTGTTCCTCGCCGGCCTCTCGTCGGTGTTCACCGGCATCAACTTCATCGTCACGATCCACCGCCTGCGCGCCCCCGGCCTGACCTGGCTGCGCCTGCCGCTGTTCGTCTGGTCGCTCTACGCCACCTCGCTGATCCTCGTGCTGGCGACCCCGGTGCTGGCGATGACCCTGCTGCTGGTGGCGATCGAGCGCGGCCTGCAGATCGGCATCTTCGACCCCGCGACCGGCGGCAGCCCGCTGCTGTTCCAGCATTTCTTCTGGTTCTACTCGCACCCCGCCGTCTACATCATGATCTTGCCGGGCATGGGCGTGATCAGCGAGGTCATCCCCTGCTTCTCGCGCAACCGCCCGTTCGGCTACGCCTTCGTGGCCGCCTCGAGCCTGGCGATCGCCGTGTTCGGCTTCCTCGTGTGGGGCCACCACATGTTCGTCGCCGGCCAGTCGTACTTCGCCAGCGTGGTGTTCTCGTTCCTGTCGTTCGCCGTCGCCGTCCCGAGCGGCGTCAAGGTGTTCAGCTGGCTCGGCACCATGCACCGCGGCGCGATCTGGCTGACCACGCCGATGATCTACGCGCTCGGCTTCATCGCCCTGTTCACCGTCGGCGGCGGCACCGGCCTCGCGCTCGCCACCCTCGCTCTCGACGTCCACCTCCACGACACTTACTTCGTCGTCGCTCACTTTCACACGATCATGGTCGGCGGCATGCTCATGGCTTACCTCGGCGGCCTGCATTTCTGGTGGCCGAAGATCAGCGGCCGCCTCTACTCCGAGCGCTGGGGCCGGATCGCCGCCTACATCCTGCTCGTCGGCTTCCTGCTGACCTTCTTGCCGCAATTCATCCTCGGCACCCAGGGCCTGCCGCGGCGCACCGCCTCGTATCCGCCCGAGTATCAATTTTTACAGGGCCTGTCGTCCGCCGGCGCGACCATCCTCGCCGTCGGCTACGTGCTGCCCGCGATCTACCTGCTCGCGTCCCTGGTCCGCGGAAGGCCCGCCGGCGACAACCCGTGGGGGGCGACCGGCCTCGAATGGCAGACCACCTCCCCGCCGCCTCCGCACAATTTCCTCGATCAGGGCACCCTCGTCGTCGGCGACCCCTACGATTATCCCAACGCCCCGCAACCGACGATCGCCGGAGCCGGCGATGTCTAACTCGCGCGCCCCCTCGGCCCCCGCGAGCGGAGCCGGCGATGTCGAGAGCTCCCGCGATACCTCGCGGTTGCCCACCGCGAGCGGAGCCGGCCATGCCTGAGGCCGTGCGCGAGCCCTTCACCGACCTCGCCCACCAGCGCGACGCCGTCGCGCTCGGCATGTGGGCCTTCCTCGGCCAGGAGGTGCTGTTCTTCGGCGTTTTATTCGTGCTCTACACCAGCCTGCGCGTGCGCCACCCCGAGCTGTTCGCCGCCTTCGGCCCGCTCCTCGACTGGCGCCTGGCCACGGTCATGACCGTCGCGCTGTTGCTCAGCAGCTTCACCATGGCGCTCGCGGTCCGCTTCGCCTTCACCCGCGTGCGCGGCCGGCTGGTCTTCACATTGCTCGCGACGATGATCCTCGGCGCCGCCTTCCTGACCATGAAGGGCTGGGAATACGCGCACCACCTCGCCCGCGGCGAGACGCCGATCGTCGACCTCGCTGACACCCTCGCCGCCGGCCCCGGCATGGCGACCTTCTTCGGCCTCTACTTCGTGCTGACCGGCTTCCACGCCCTGCACGTGCTCGGCGGCCTGGTCGCGCTCGCCTGGCTGACCCTCGCCGCCTGGCGCACGCCCGCGAGCGACCTGCGCGGCTCCCCCGTCATGGCAGTCGGCCTCTACTGGCACTTCGTCGACATCGTGTGGCTGTTCCTGTTCCCGGCCCTGTACCTGGCGGCGAGGCCGACATGAACCACCACCACCAAGACATCCCCGCCCCGACCCTCGGCGCCGCGTCGCTCGTCCTGCTCGCCCTGCTGGCCCTGACCGCCGCCACCGTCGGCCTCGCGCTGCTCGAGCTCTCGCCGGCCGTGCACGTCGCCACCGCGATGACGATCGCCGCCCTCAAGGCGGCCCTCGTCGCCGCCGTGTTCATGCACCTGCCGCGCGAGGCCGCCGCGACCCGCCTGCTGGCGCTGGTCGCCGCGGCCCTGCTGGCGATCCTGCTGATGATGGTGACCGTCGACATCCGCCACCTGGGCGGCGGGTGAACACCTGCACGATGTCGAACACGTCGATGAACGATTCGCCGTCTCGAGCTCGCGGTCGTCCTCAGCGCCCCGACTCCGCGAGCGTGAGCGCGAGCGCGTACAGGTCGTTATCCGACAGGGTTACGAACGACAACAGCTGCTGCAGCGCCTCCCCGCGGGTGAACCCGAGGACAGCCAGCGAACCCAGCACCGCGACCTCTGGACTCACCGTGAACACCGAGAACGCGATGTAGATCCCCTCGATCGGCCCCTGCAGCTCGCGCAGGGTCAGCTCGTGGCGGTGTGCGTCGATCCACGCGACCACGCGACCCGGCACCTCGCGCAGCTGCGCCTCGTCCTGGCGCACCGCCTGGCCGATGAGGCGCGCCAGGTGCAGCTCGCCGTGGGTCAGCTCGCGGACCAGCTGGCGCTGGCGGCGGAGGCTCTCGTAGCTGTCGCGGACCACGTAGTCCGGGCTTCGCACCACCCGCTGCGGCAGCGCGTCCGTGCCGTCCACTGCCAGCGCCGGGACCCCGAATTCCGCCGCCAGATCGACGATGTGCGGGCGCATCCGCGGCCGCTCGCCGATGAGCTCGACGAAAAATTCGCGGTCGATGAGGCCGTTCCGGCTCAGCACCGTGACGACCCCGTGCGACAGCAATTCGTGCGTGATGCCCTCGCCCGGCAATTGCGAAGTGACCCGCTTGCCGTACAAATTGGTGACGAAGCGGCGCAGCTCGGCGGAGTCCATCACCTCCTGGAACAGTCCTTCGAGGCGCTTCAACAGACTGGGTTGCATGAGTTCCTCCGCACCAAGGTGCGGACCGCCACCCGCGACGATCACCTCGACCAATATCTTGGAGACGGCAGCCCCAGATGACTCCCGCGGTGCGCCGCGCTATTCTGCGCCTCGTGCCGCGCCTCGCCAGCCTCGCCGCCCTCCTCGCCCTCGCCGCGTGCAACGGCGGCGGCGGCCAGGAGATGGTCTTCGGCACGAGCATCACCGCGACCCCGATGGGGACCACCTCGAGCGGCTCGAGCACCTCGACCTCGACCACCTCGGCCGAGTCCTCGACTTCGACGAGCGCCGACATCTCGAGCAGCTCCGCCAGCTCGACCGGCACCAGCGGCGCCATCCCCGACCTCGGCCTGATCCCCGACGGCGGCGACGGCCCGCCGCCCGGCTGCAAGGGCAAGGTCGACTTCCTGTTCACCATCAGCAGCCATCCGACGATGGAGATCAAGCAAGCGCGGCTGAAGGCCAGCTTCCCGGGCTTCATGGCCACCCTCGAGAGCGAGTTCGCGGACTTCGACTATCACATCCTCTCTTCCAACACGTCGGGCCTCTGGGGTTATCCGAGCTGTGTAGGCTGCCAGGACGTCTGCGCCGAACTGCCCGAGTACCCGTGCGGGACTTCGCCGGAGCCCTGCGACTCCATCCGCGGCGCGGGCGTCACCTACCCGATCGGCAAGCACGCCAGCAACCAGCGCTGCGAGCTCGCCAGCGGCCTCCGCTACATCACCGCCGGTCAGCCGATGATCGAGGATGCCTTCACCTGCATCGCGTCGATGGGCACCAACGGCGCCGACGGCGTCGCCGAGACCACCGTCCTCGCGCTCGCGGACGACCTCGACGCGCCCGGCGCCTGCAATGAAGGCTTCCTCCGCGAGGATGCGCTGCTCGTCGTCGTCGCCATCCAGGACACCTATGACCAGGGCAGCCAGGGCACCGCGGAGGACTGGCGCGACGCGCTTGTCGAGGCGAAGGGCGGTGACGCCGACGCGGTGGTCCTGCTCGTGATCTCGACCGACAAGGACGAGCCTCAGGGACTGTGCGGATACCATCCAGGCACTGAACACGAGCTCCGCACGTGGACCGAACTCATGCAGCCGAATGCCCTGTTCGGCTCGATCTGTGCCGAAGGTTACGACGACTACTTCGCCACCGTGGCTAAGATGATCAAGTCGCAGTGTGACGTGTTCGTGCCCCAGTGACAGCCAAGGGGCTGCTCGTCCTCCGGCCCACCAGTGGACGTGGGCTCACCAACACAATGGTATCGTGGCGTGGAGCATGACACGTTCGGCGGGCTACGCTATCTTTCGCTTCATGCCGCGCCTCACCAGCCTCGCCGCCGTCCTGCTCGCTGCCGCGTGCAACGGGGGCGACGGCCAGGAGACGGTCTTCAGCACGAGCATCACCACGGCCCCGATGGGGAGCAGCTCGAGCACCTCGAGCACCTCGACGTCGACAACCTCAAGCGAGGCTTCGACGTCAGCTAGCTCCGAGAACTCGACCAGTTCGACCAGCTCCACCTCGGGCTCGACCGGCGCCATCCCCGACCTCGGCCTGATCCCCGACGGCGGCGACGGCCCGCCTCCCGGCTGCAAGGGCAAGGTCGACCTCCTGTTCACCATCAGCAGCCATCCGACGATGGAGATCAAGCAAGCGCGGCTCAAGGCCAGCTTCCCGGGCTTCATGGCCACCCTGGAGAGCGAGTTCGCGGACTTCGACTATCACATCCTCTCCTCGAACACGTCCGGCTTCTGGGGTTATCCGAGCTGCGTCGGCTGCCAGGACATCTGCGCCGACCTGCCCGAGTACCCGTGCGGGACCTCGCCGGAGCCCTGCGACTCCATCCGCGGCGCGGGCGTCACCTACCCGATCGGCAAGCACGCCAGCAACCAGCGCTGCGAGCTCGCCAGCGGCCTCCGCTACATCACCGCCGGCCAGCCCATGACCGAGGACGCCTTCACCTGCATCGCCTCGATGGGCACCAACGGCGCTGACGGCGTCGCCGAGACCACCGTCCTCGCGCTCGCCGACGACCTCGACGCGCCCGGCGCCTGCAATGAAGGCTTCCTCCGCGACGACGCGCTGCTCGTCGTCGTCGCCATCCAGGACACCTACGATCCGTTCAGTGAGGGCACCGCGAAGGACTGGCGCGACGCGCTCGTGGAAGCAAAGGGAGGTGACGCAGACGCGGTGGTCCTGCTCGTGATCTCGACCGACGTCGACGAGCCCGTGGGACTGTGCGGCTACAAACCCAACAACTCCGAGCACAAACTCCGCACATGGACCGAACTCATGCAACCGAACGCCCTGTTCGGCTCGATCTGTGCCGAAGGTTACGACGACTACTTCGCCACCGTGGCGAAGATGATCAAGTCGCAGTGTGACGTGTTCGTGCCTCAGTGACGGCTAAGGGTAGAGACGTAGAGCGAACGCCCGTGGCTGCAAGGCGTCGAACTCGCTGCCCGTGATGTACGCGTACCCCCACGCGTCGAGCGCCAGACCCGCGGCCTCGTCGGGCCCCTGGCCGGGACCATTACGGACGACCTCCCATGCCCTCGCGCCGAACGGTCCGGGCACTGCGAAGATCCAGGCGTTCGCGTCGGTCTTGGGCTGTTGCCGGGTCCCGGCGATGATGATCTTGCCCTCGCGGTCCTCGCCGAGCGCCAAGCCGACCGCCTCACTCGAGGGCGTCGGTTCGATGCGCATGGCGCCGGCTTCTCCTTGTGCCGAGAACCAGCGCGTCACGACCTGACGGATCGATTCTTTGTTGCGACCCCATCCGGTCATCACGAAGCCGCCCGCACGCAGAGGGGCGATCGCCATCCCCGCGTCCTCGTCCAACAATTCGCCCGTCGAAGTCCACTCTGCAACGGGAACGCCGTCGAGCGTGTAGTGCAGAACGGTCGCCCGTCGAACGGGGTCGTTTTCTGCGTTCGTGGTATCGCGCTCACCAACCACCACGACCTCGTCACCCACCACCGCGACTCCGCGCGCAACTTCATCCCGCTCGTTGAACTTGTCTTCTCCCGGCGGCGCCGCGAACGAACTCGCGGAGATCACCTCGCCCGTCTCCGCCGACACCCACCACACCCAAAGGTCATGCGTGTTTGGCCCTTGCGCGACCGCCCCGCCCAGCACCAGTACATCGCCCACCACCGCGATCGCGTTCACCGACGAATCGAGCGGCCCTGTCCACGTCTGCCCCTTCGCCTCCCCGAATTTCACCCACGACACTGCCCACCGCGTCGTCGCCTCTGCCGGCTCCGTCCACGCCACGAACACCTTCTCATCGCTCGCCGCCGCGATCGCCGGCCCGCGCCCCGCGCCCGTCACTGCCACCGCTCCGAGCAGCACCGGCGCGCCCTCCGGTTGGCCCGTCGTACCGTCGATCCGCACTGCCACCGCCTCGAGCCCGTCCTTCGTCTCGAAGAAGCCTGCTGCCCCGATCCCGTTGCCCAGCAGGGCCGCCCCGCAGAACCCGTTGATCGGCCCCGCCTTCACGTACGGCGGCCACACGTCCGTGCCTCCGGGCTGCACATCGATCAGCAGCTCCTTCTCCGCCTCGCCGCTCCCCCCGTCGGCCGCGTGCACCACCGCCCGGATCGTGTGCGAGCCGTCGCCCGGCACCGCCTCCGAAGTCACCTCGAACACGTGCACCGGGCTCGCCGGCACCGCGGCGAGCACCAGCGCCACGTCATCATCGAACAGATCGATCGACGTCACCGGCCGCGACGTCCACACCGACACCTGCACCTCGCCGGCCGCGATCGTCGGCGACGGATCGAGGAACAGCTCGACCTCGACCGGCAGCGGCGCCTCACCGCTCGTCCCCGAACCGGTGCTCGAGCCCGGCTCCTCGACCGCCGTGGTGCCGGGGTTCTCGTCGGGTCCGGTCACTGTCTGGATCTCCCCGCCGCTGCTCGCCTCCTCACCGCCCGAAGATCCGGTCGTGCACGCATCGACCTCGGCGCAGCCCACAAGCGCCGGCCACGGCGCCGTGCAGGCGAGGTTCGACGCGAACGCGAGGGAGAGCGAAACGCGGAGAGCGGTGGACATCTGGGGCCTCGCGGGCATTGGCTCAAAATCGAGCACGGAAAGCAACACCGCCAGGAACGGGAATTACGGCCGTCTGCGACGCCCTCCGCGCCATGCGACGGCCGCCCACGGCCAGCAGCACCGCCCCCACCACCGTCGCCGCCCCGCCCGCCAGCGCGAGCACCAGCGTTGGCGTCCCCAGGCGCTCGTAGTCCCGCCGCAGCGCGGCGTCCTGCGCGAGTTGAGCGTCCGTTGCATGGCCATCGACCCGCTCGTGGAGCTCGCGCGCCTGTCGTCGAACCCCCAGCATGCTCGCGCCGGTGTACGTCGCCACGCCCGCGAGCACGAGACCCAGCCCCAGAGTCACGCCACCGCCGACGATCAGCTCGCGATCATGATCGCGGCGCGACGAAGCATCGGTCTCACGCGCAGGCTCGGCCCGCCGCGACTCCGCAGCGCGAGCCGTCCCGGCCCGCCGCGACACCGGGAGCAGCTCACCCACCGCTCGGCCCTCCGGCATCGGCTGCCTCCGCGCGACATTGTCCGCAGCCGCAGGCGAGCTCGCAGGGCTCGGAGGCGCATCCACGGCCCCCGTCACGGCCTCGGACGGCCCCTCTCCTCGCTGCACCTCGCCCCTGGCCACCAGCAGCGGCGGATCGGCCCGCGACGGCTTCACCGGCCGCTCGCAGCGCACCCCCGCCTTCTGCTCGCGCGCTCTCAGATCGCCCAGCGACCGCTCGATGCTCGCGCGCTGCTCCGGCGGCTGATCCTTGATCGCCACGCTCCGATCGTAGAGGCGACGCGCCGCGCACAGGTGCTGCGGATCACCTGACCGATCGAACAGGGCCAGCCACGAGCGGTGCGCCACGCTCAGGTAGAGCGCCCGCTGGCCGTCGTTCTTCGCCTCCCTGGCGCGGCGCGTGAACAGCTCCGCCTTGCAGCGGTTGTCGGTGAGCTCGCACGCCTTCGCAGCGCCCGCGGGCGCCGACGCGGCTTCGAACGCGAGCAAGCCCGCGAGTGACCAGGACATCAGGTTCATGGCGTGTACTCCTCGGTGAACGTCTGCGCCTCCGTCGGCGCGAAGCGGATCGTCCGGACTGCCTCACGCACGCAGCGCTCGCTCGCATCGTCGCTGCCGTGCGCCTGCACCCGCACGAACTCGCTGCGACCGGCCGCCGCCTCGAACTCGACCAGCAACAGCCCGCCCGCCAGCGCCGAGCAGCGCCGCAGCTCGGCCGTCGCCCGCGAGACCGCGTCACGCATCGTCGGCAGCGGCGGCGGCGGCGACGAGGCGGGCTCCACGACCTGCTCCGGCTCCTGGGCCTTGATCGGCTGCGGCGCCTCTACCGGCTGCGCGGCGGGCAGCGAGACAGGCAATGCAATCACCGGCGGCTCGCGCGTCGCCTGCCACACCACCATTCCACCGAGCACCGCCCCGATCGCCGCGGCCACCGCCACTCGCCCCAACGCCCCGCCGAAGCCCCCACGCTCGGCCACCGGCGCGGCCACGGCGACCCGGTCATCGTGCGCGTCGGCCCTCTCGCTCTCCCCCACCGCCTCGTCACATGTCTCTTCGGCCATCTCGTCGGCGGCCGCCTCCAGCTTGGCCAGCAACCCGCGCATGTCGACTCGCGCGCCCGGCTCGTCCGCGAGCGTGTTCAGTAGCGCGTTCGCCAGCGCGGGCGGGCACGCCGGCACGTGCGAGCGCGGCGACACCAGCTCCCCGCGCTCGTCTCGGATCGGCCGCCGCCCCGTGAGCAGCTGGTACAGCAGCAGCCCGAGCGAGTACACGTCGCTCTTCGCGGTCCAGCCCTTGCCCGCGCGGGCCTCGGGCGCCGTCCAGTCGAGCCGCTCGAGCCCGCCGGTCCCCAGCTTCACCCGCGCCTCCGGCGGCGTCGGGTAGCGCTGCTCGAACGCCGCGTAGAACTTCGCCTCGAGCTCGACCATCCCGCAGTCGATCAGCGCCGCCTTCGGCTCACCCGACAGATCGATCAGCACGTTGTGCCCGTGCACGTCGCGGTGCACGACGCCGTGCGCGTGCAGGGCCGCCAGCGCGCCCGCCAGTTGCTGGCCGACCGTGAGCACCTGCCCGGGCTCCAGCTTGCCGCCGAGGTAGATGCTGCGCGCCGAGACGCCGCGCATCAGCGACATGGCGATGTAAGGCCGCCTGCGCGTCATCGCCGTGCGACAGTCGTGCAGCTCCGGCAGCGCGGGATGACGGACCGCTCGCAGCGCCCGCGCCTCCCGGGCGAAGCGCACCCGCTCCTCGGGCTCCTGGCTCGCTCGCTCGCGCAAGATCTTGAGCGCCACGTAGCGCATCGCGTCGCGGTGATACGCCCGATGCACCTCCGCCTTCGCGCCGGCCCCCAGCAGCTCGATCAGCTCGTAGCAGCCCTCGAACAGGAACGGCGAATCATCCTCGACATGCTCGACCCGCACCCGCTCCAAGCGACGCTGAAACTCCGCGACCGTGGCGAGCCGATCCTCCGGCGCTGGCGCGAGCGCGTCGGCGACCAGCCTCTCGAGCTCGGGCGGGACGCCGCTGCCGGGCCGGGCCTCGCCCATCGGCCGATAATCCCCTGGATCCGGCAGACGGCCGGTGCAGAGCAGATAGATCGTCGCGCCGAGCCCGAACACGTCGAACCTCGGGTTCGGACGCTCGAGCGGCGCCTCGGGCGGATAGAAGCCGTCGGTCCCGAGCACCTTGCCGACGTCCGTCTGGTGCCGCGGCGGCACCCCGGCCGAGCTCTGCACGCGCTGCCACGCGTCGACCTTGGCGATCCCCAGATCGATCAACTTCACGAAGGGCCGGCTGGTCGCGCTGCCGACCACGACGATGTTGCTCGGCTTCACGTCACGATGGACCACACCGACGTGATGCAGCGCCTCGAGCGCGGCCGCGACCTGGGCGACCATCTCCACCACCTCGAGCCACGGCAACGGCCCCTCTCGCACCAGCCGCTCGTCGAGGTTCTGCCCCGGCAACCGCTCGAGCACCATGAACGGCGCGCCGCTGTCGGTCTCGCCGACCGCGAGGACCTGCACGAGGTGTGGGTGCCGTAGGTGCGTGAGGATCCGTCCCTCGTCGACGAAGCGACGCCGAGCGTCCTCGTCCGCGACCATGAGGATCTTGACCGCGGCGTTGAGGTTCTTGCACGCCCACACGCACGACATGCCGCCGGAGCCGAGCAGCTCGCCCAGCTCGAAGTACCCGCCGACAACTCGCGCGCCAGCGGCTGCGCGGAGGCCGGCGGGGCCATCCCCCGTGGGCGTGACATCGTCCTCGCCAGCGACGGCGAACAGAGTCCAGCCTCGGACATTGGGACGCGGCGGTGCAGGACCCTTCATTCCGGGTCAGGGTGCCACACGCGCCTCATCGCCAGTCAGGCCCTCACGTTCCGGCGTGTCGACAGATGCGCCGCGACGCAATCACGTAGCGCACCACCAACAATATAGCGAGTCCGTGCCGCGTCGCCGCCACCGCGACGCAGCACTCGCGCGCTCACTCGGCGACGGTCACCTCGTAGCTCGTGAACGACGGCACCGTCCCGCAGTCGGGGTTGTCCAGCATCGGCCCTGCCTCGAGGTCGAACTGGAAGCTCCCCGCCTCCGTCGGCGTCCCGGCGAGGATGCCCGACTCCACCGTGAACTCGAGCCCTGGCGGCAGCGTGCCCGTCAGCGTCCAGGCCGTGTTGTCCTCGAGCCCCGGCACCACGAACGCGATCTCGACCGCCGTCCCGACCGTCAGCGGCTCGATCTCACCCGGCTCGATCGGCGGCAGGAAGTTCTCGCAGTCCACCCCCGTCGTCGTCGTCAGCGGCGGATCCTCGGTCGTGCTGGCATCCTCCGTCGTCGCGCTCTCGGTCGTGCTCTCGGTCGTCTCGCCGGTGCTCGTGGGCTCGCCGGTGCTCGTGGGCCCGCTCGTGCCGGTCGGTTCGTCCGTCGTCCCGGTGCTCGTGCCGGTGGTCGAGTCGGAGTCCGTCTCGCCGCTTTCGGGCTTGCAGGCGACCAGCGCCAGACCCAGCAGCCATGCGCTCGCCCGCGGGTTTGCGAAGTTCAAGGAAATTCGAAGCATGCGGAGCGTCTAGCACGTGCGCACCGGAGCGTCGAGCCGCACCCGTTCCCGGGCGCGCCGTCCTCGGTGAACGCCCCCCATGTTCACCGCGACCGCGCAAACGCGGCGCGAGCGAGCGCTGTGGTCACGCGCTATCGCTGCTGCTTCTTCGTCGAATTGCGCACGACCTCGCCGTCATGCACGACACCGCTGTCACGCAGCAGCGCCGACTTCAGCATCCCTGCCAACCATTGCTCGTAGCGCTCCCCCGGCCAGCCGCGCCCCGATACCAGCAGGCGGAACAGCTCCCGATTGGTCATCGCCCACAGCACGTCGCGCGCCGCTTCGACGTCGAGGTCCTCGCGCAGCTGCCCCGCGCTCGCCATCGCCTCGACCAGCCCGCGTTGTGCCTCGCGGCGACCGAGCTCGCCCTCGCGCTCGAGCGCCGCCAGCTCGGGCGCCACCACACCGACCCCGCGCAACAGCTCGAGCTCGACGCGCTCGCCCTCGTAGACCGTCCTCGCGACCTTCGCCGCCAGCGCCAATCGCTGCACCGGATCGTCGGTCGCCAGGGCGGCCGTCACCGCCGTCTCGTACGCCTCTCCGAACCGCGCCTGGTGGATCAGCTCCGCCACGATCCCGCGCTTCGATCCGTACGCCGCGTACACCGTCGGCGCCGCCACCCCCGCCGCGCGGGCGATCGCGTCGATCGTCGTGTCTTCATAACCGTGCGTCCCCAGCAGCGTGCGCGCCGCGGCCAGGATCTGCTGCCGCGTCGCGTCGGCCTGGCGACGGCGCGCGGGCGAGTGATACGGGCGGGCTTCGGGCTTGGCCATCGCGGGCGCGCACCATACCGCAGCCGCGGCGTCAGTACGCGATCTCGACCAACGCGCGCACGGTCGCCGGGTCGTCGAGGTGCGCGAGCACGTAGTCCGCCACATCCGCGCGGGAGATCGTCGCGGCCCGCGCCAGCGGCGTATCGATCGCCACCCGGTAGCGACCCCGGCGGCGCCCGTTCGTCAGCCGCGGCGGCCGCACGATCGTCCACTCGCGCGAGCTCTCGCGCAGCCGCACCTCCATCGCCCGCAAGTCGTCGAACGGGTGGCGCAGCAGCGGCTGCAGCACGTGCCGCATGAACATGCGCAGCGGCCACGGCTGCAACTCTCCATCCCCGAGCCCTGCCGCCGACACGCAGACGATCCGCCGCACCTCGCAGCGCTCCATCGCGGTCAGCATGTGGCCCACCCCGTCGCGGCAGATCGTCGTCGGCGCGCGCGACGTCCCGGACCCGAGCGCCGACAGCACCGCGTCGTGCCCGGCGATCGCCGCCTCGACGCTGCTCGCGTCGAACACATCACCGCGCCGCACCGTGAGCCGCGCGTGCTTCGCCGTCACCGCCTCCGGCCGGCGCGCCACCGCCGTCACCGTGTGCCCGGCCGCCAGCGCCTGCGCCACCAATTGCTCGCCGGTCCCACCCGTCGCGCCGAAGACGACGAGCCGCATCACGACCCCCTCGCCTGCGGCGGCCCGCTCTGCACCCACGATTCGGCGATCTTGCCGTCGACCATGCGAAACATCGACATCGCCGGCATCACCACCGCGTCGCCGCTCGGCGGCGTCCCGCGGAACGCCCCCACGTGGCGCCCGAACAGCTTCCACCGCACCGCCACGCGGTCGCCCTCGGCCATCGCGTCTTCGACGACGAACCGCGGCGCCTCGAACGTCTTGCGCAGGAACGCCGCCCCCGACGCCATCCCTTCCGGCCCGGCGATCCCGGTATTGATATTGACGAACTCGTCCGCGACGAGCTCGCGCAGCACATGGTCCCGCCCGCCGTTGAACACCTCGTCGAACAAACGAAGCACCGCCGCCTTGTTGGCAGCCGCCACTCGAGCCTCGGACATCACACCCCCCTCGCCGCAGGCCGACAGACACAGCACGACCGCGAGGGCCTGCAGCCGGGCGGTCTTGATGGAGCTGAGCATGCGCAACGATATTCAATATTGTTTCATTAAGTCAAATACAAAATCATATTGATAAATCAATAACTTGAGATTCACACCCGGGCTCCAGTCCAAAACCTGACCGCGCGACCAACTCTGACCTCCAAGCGTATCTTTGGACATGTCCCAGGGGACAGAAATACTCATCTCGCCCCTCGCTCGTTTCCGCCCTTTAATCGCCCTGGACGCTCTGAGACCCACTCTGCGCCCTCTATACTTTCGCCCTTCCAAAACTCACCCATCCGGGTGAACATCATCGCGCATGAGCCTCGACCACACCTTGTCGGCCCTCGCCGACCCGACGCGCCGGGCCATCTTTCAGCGCCTGAGCGGCGGCGAGGCGCGCGTCACCGACATCGCCGGGCGGTTCCCGATCTCGCTGAACTCGGTCTCGAAGCACATCCGCGTGCTCGAGCGCGCCGGCCTCGTGCGTCGGCGCGTCGCCGGGCGCGAGCACCTCCTCACCGCCGACCGGCGGCCGCTCGACGAGCTGGCGGTGTGGGTCGAGCAGACGCGCGCCTTCTGGTCCGATCGACTCGACGCGCTCGCCGCCCTGCTCGCGCAAGAAGACCACGATTGCAAGGAGCAACCATGAACGACCACGGACAGATCCTCGACCCTGGCACCGTACGCCTCGAGCGGGTGCTCCCCGGACCGATCGAGCGGGTCTGGCGATACCTCACCGACTCCGACAAGCGCGCCCGCTGGCTCGCCGCTGGCCAGTTCGAGCTGCGCCCTGGCGGCCGCGCCGAGTTCCGCTTCGACCACGCCTCGCTCTCGTCCGAAAAGACCTACCCCGAGCGTCACAAGGGCGCCGAGGGTGCGCAGGGCTTCGAGAAAGTGCTCGAGTGCGACCCGCCGCGACTGCTGCGAATGACCTGGGGCGGCCCTGACGAGCCCGCCGAGGTCTGCTTCGAGCTCACCCCCGAGGGCGATCGGGTCCGCCTCGTCTTGACCACCCGCCGCCTGCCCACGCGCGACGAAGTGGTCGGCACCGCCTCCGGCTGGCACGCCCACCTCGCGATCCTCGCCGACACCCTCGCCGAGCGGCCTCCGCGCGGCTTCTGGTCGACCCTCGCCGACGCCGAGCGCGACTACCAGCAGCGCATGCAGGTCATGGACGACCATTTCCGGTGGGCCGCGGGCAACGAGCGCGAGATCCACGATCACGGCGGCACCTGGTCCTCGCTGCTGCGCCGCCGCCTCGACGCGCCGATCGATCGCGTGTGGGCCGCGTGGACCGACCCCGACGCGCTCCGCAATTGGTTCGGCCGGCCCTCGGGCAGCTTCGAGGTCGGCGGCACCGTCGTGCTCGAGCTCTCGCAGCCGCACCCGACCACGGTGAAGATCCTCGCTTGCGAGCCGCCGACCCGCCTGCGCACCACCTGGCGCTACGGTGATTTCGCCGACAGCGAGGTCGAGCTCCGCCTCACTCGCGACGGCGCCGGCACCTCGCTCGAGCTCCAGCACTTCGCCTGCCCCGACGCCGACGACGCTCGCGGCGGCGGCGGCGGCTGGGAGGCCGCGCTGCTCCAGCTCGAGAGTTTCCTCGGCGGACTGCCGCCACCCGCCGAATTCGTGTTCCCGGCGATGGACCACGCGTGGTCGCGCGTGACCGCGTAACCTGTCTCTTCGACCATCCTGCTCGCGCCCCGCGGCGTCGCCTCGCGCGAGCCCGCGGCGCGCGACTCGGGTGAGCGCCGACGCCTCGCCCATGTTTCCACGCCGCCGCCGTTCGCGGCCGCCGCCGGCCCGTCCCGCGCCCGCAGCGACCGGGCCGCGTCCGCCCTCGTGGCATCGGCCACGCATGCCCGCCACGCCGGCCCGCCGCGCTCGTCCGCGCACACGAACCTCGCTTCGGATGGACCCATGCGCGCGGGCGATCGCCTCGCGGCGGCGTTCGGCCTACCATCTTCACATGCGCCGCAGCTTACCTCCTGGCCTATGCCTCCTCGTCTACGCCTGCGCCGGCCCGCCCGCCGTCACCACCGACAGCGCCACGTCCACCGGCACCTCCGCGCTGCCGGTCACCACCGACACCGCCGCGGGCCCCGGCACCACCGACACCGCCACCACCACCGCCGCCAGCGCGCCCACGACCTCGACCACGCTCGCCCCGACCGGCGCCGACACCACCAGCAGCAGCGCCAAGTTCGACCTCGGGGCCATGCCCGACCTCGGTGACACCGGGCCCCTCGACGAGAGCACCTGTGAGCTCGCGGCGATGAACCTCACCAGCGCCGGCTGCCTGTTCGCCCCGACTGTCGGCGACAGCGGCATCGACCTGCCGTGGGCCGTCGTCGCCGCCAACACCAGCGGCAACGTCGACGCCAACGTCACCCTGTTCGGCGCCACCGGCGAGGTCCTCGAGGCCGCCGTCGTCGCGCCCAAACAATTGCACACCTTCATCCTCGCGCCCCTCTCGGACGCGCTGTCGCAGCACGCCATGCCGGTGCAGACCGGCGTGCTCGAGCAGGTCCTGCGGCTCGAGAGCGACGTCCCGGTGGTGGCCTATCAGTTCAGCCCCTATTCGTCGTCCCAGGTCGCCACCGCCGACGCCTCGCTGCTGCTGCCGGCGCACGCGTGGGGCCAGGACTACCTGGTCCCGAGCTATCACAACACCGACTTCTCCGCGAGCTGGGTCAGCATCCTCAGCATGGTCGACGGCAACCAGGTGACCGTGGAGATGCCGGCCGCGATGCAGGGTGGTACGGACGCCGGCGGCGGCGTCCCGGCGCTGGTCGCCGGCGGCAGCTCCACGCACACCGTCGACGCCCAGCAGGCGCTGCGCATCGTCTCGCCGAGCGGCAGCGTCGCCGACTTCACCGGCATGCGCGTCAGCAGCACCGCCCCCGTCGCCGTCATGACCGGCTCGCCGGCGATGAGCCTGCCCGGCCCCGGCATGAACTATTACAAGGACTACCTCGAGGAGCAGGTCCCGCCGCGCACCGCGTGGGGCAAGGACTACGCGGTCGTCAAGTTCCGCCCGCGCAGCGACGAGCCCGACCTCTACCGCTTCATCGCCGACAAGGACGGCACCGTCCTCACCTTCACCGGCGATCATCAAGGCCAGGCCATGCTCGACGAGGGCCAGTTCCACGAGCTGCTCACCGCCGCCTCGTTCCGCGTCGAGGGCACCGAGGCGTTCATGGTCGCCCATTACATGCTGAGTCAGGACCAATCGCACGGGCCCAAGGACGACGTCGCGTACCCCGGCGCTTTCATCTCGAAGAATTGCGACATCCCCTCGCTAGACACAACCGAGCTCGGCGACCCCGCGATCACCTTCATCCCGCCGACCGCCCAGCACCGCAGCAGCTACACCTTCCTGACCCCCGAGACCTACGGCTGGGACATGCTCACGGTGGTCGGCCCCGAGGCCGGCTGGGACACGATCGAGCTCGACGGCGCTGCCCTGCCGGCACCGACCCCGCTCGGCGTCGGCGGTCTGGCCTACGCCCGCTTCCTGATCCCCGACGGCCCGCACGACATCCGCAGCCAGGCGGTCAAGTTCGGCATCGAGGTCTACGGCTACGATTGCCGGATCAGCTACGCCTACCCCGGCGGCCTCAGCCTCGGCGAGATCAACCAACCGCCGGGCTGAGCGATCGCTCGCGGGCTCGCTCGCGCGATCGAGACGCACGCCCGCTCGCGTCCTGCAGCAGTGACGGCGCGGTCGCGCGGTCGCTCGCTGCGACGCCATCGCCAGCCAGCAGCGCCTCCGCCCCGCGACGCCGGACCGGCGCTACACTGCGCTGCATGGTCCCGACCGCCCTCAGCCCGCGCTGGCTCGTCGTCCTCGTCGTCACCGCCGCGCTGTGGACCGGCCTGGCGATGCTCGCCGCCAATTTCAACACCGGCCAGGGCCCGACCCTCGAGACCCTGCGCGGCGCGGCGCTGTCCCTGTCGCTGATCGCCGCGGTGCCGGTGGTGTTCGGTTTTTTCGGCGCCCGCCTCGGCTTCATCCTGGCCCAGGTCGGCCTGCTGATCGGCTACCTGCTGCTGCTGAGCGCCTTCGCCGGGCCCCGCACCGGCGGCTTCGAGGACCTGGCGGCCGTCGCCACCTTCCTGCTGCTCGGCGCGATCGGCCTCGGCGTCGGCACGGTGATCGACATCGTCCGCTGGTTCCTCGCCAGGCGCCGCCGGTGAGCCCGCGGCCCGGCGACGCCGACGCTGCGTGCAATCGCCCGCGCGACCGCGATACATTCGCTCGCATGATCCGCGATGTCCTCGCGCTCCGCTCGCGCCTGCAGGTCGCCTCGCTCTCGCTCCTCACCGCGGCCGGCTGCGCGCCTCCCAGCGCCCCGCAAGTCGCCCCCGTCGCGGTCACCAAGCAGGTCGCGCCCGTCGCCGACACGAAGCAGGTCGCGCCCGTCGCCGCCGACCCACCGAAGCCCGAGCAACCGCCGACGACCCCGGAAACGGCTCCGCCGACCCCGCCCGAGGCCGAGCCGCGCATCGCTCAGTATCCGCGCGCCACCTGTCCGACGCACACCTGGTCGAACACCGTGGACGAGGCCAACAAGCGCGCCAGCGACGGCGAGCGCCGGCTCGACTGCCCGATCCAGATCCACGCCCTCCCGCGCGCCCCGGGCCAGACCGGCCCCACCGACGGGTTCCCCGGCAGCGCCTACCTCGACGACGACGCCACGCGGGCGCTCGGCGCCGGTCACTGCAGCTACACCTGGACGACGCCGTGCCCCGGCGGTCGCCCGCTGTTGACCGACGACGGCCCGCGCGTCGCCGACATCGTCCCGGATGCTGCCTGGCTCGCCGAGCTCGCGCCGGCCGATCCGCTGCCCGCGCCCCTGCGCGCCGCGATCGCCGACGCATGGCTGCAGGACGCCCGCAGCGAGCACGCGTCGATCGCCTCGTTCGCGCGCGCGACCCTCGAGCTGCTGGCGCTCGCGGCCCCGCCGGCGCTGGTCGCCGCGAGTCAAAAGGCGAGCCTCGAGGAGATCGATCACGCGCAACGATGCTTCGCGCTGGCGTCCCATTACGCCGGCGCGCCGCTCGGCCCGGGCCCGCTGCATGCTGTCCCGATCCGCGACGCCGACCTCGTGCGCCTCGCCTGCGACACTTTTGTGGAGGGCTGCGTCGGCGAGACGATCGCCGCGCTGATCGCCACCCGCGCGGCCCGTCGCTGCGCCGACACCACCGTCGCCGCCACGCTGACGAAGATCGCCGACGACGAGGCCGAGCACGCCGCCCTCGCCTGGGCCACCGTCGCCTGGGCCATCACCCGCGGCGGCGAGGACGTGCGCGCAGCCGTGCGCGCGCTCGCCGGCCGCCTGCACGCCGAGGTCGTCGCGGCCGCCGCTCCGCCGGCCCATCCGTCGGCAGCCGTGCTCGCCCACCACGGCCGCCTCGACGCCGCGGCCGAGCACGCCTGTCGCGTCGAAGCCTGGCAGCACCTGATCGGCGGCGCCCTCGAAGAACTCTGCGCCTGCCCGACCCCCGACGCGCACGCGCCCGCGTGATCACTTGACACCAGGAATCGCCGACGCCCTCCACGCTCTCTGCGCTCACGCGCAAGCGTGAGCGCGCCGCAGCGACTCACAGCATCGAGGCCAGAGAGCGCCGACTCCCTTCACGCTCTCTGCGCCCGCCCGCGCACCGACGCGCAAGCGTGAGCGCGCAGCATCGACTCGCTAATTCGTCGGCATCACGCCGCACGAGCCTGCCGCTCGCGCCGAATCACCGCACGTCGCCGTCGCACCAGTTCCAGCCCCAGCAGCGCCACCGCCAGCAGGCCCGTGCCGTCCCCCGTCCCCGCGAACGCACAGCCGCTGCTCTTCGCCTCGGTCTGTGGCGTCGTCGCCGGCGTCGCCTTCGCCTCGACCGCCGGCGTCGTCTTCGTCTCGACCGGCGCCGTCTTCGCCTCGACCACCGGCGTCGAACTCGCAACCTCGCAGCGCAGACAGGGACTGCACACCTCGCGCGGATTCACGATGTCCATGTCTTGCTGGTCGAGCGGCTTCATCGACTCGTAGTGCTGCAGCGTCGCCGACACGTGGGCCCGCTTGCAGCACTCGCCCTCCTTGCACACTCCCGACGGGCTGCAGCTGTCGCCCGCCTGCTTGTCCGCGCACGGGTTCGGCGGCTCTGGCGGCGGCGGCACGTCCGCGCGGGCCACCGCGGGCAGCAGGAGTTCGAGCAGCACAGTCATCGTGAGCGCGCGACGCATCCCCCCGATGCAAGCCGTCGAGCGCGGGCCTGTCAATGGCCACAGGATTCCGGCGAGGGCGCCACCCGATGCGCTGTTGTGGGCAAGCAGAGGCCACGTCGACCTCGCGCGCAGCGCTCGTGTGTGGACGTCGACGCCGCTCGTGCCGGCGCCCTACCCTCGCGGCGATGACACCTCGCTTGCGCACGATCACGCTCTCTCTGATTTGCGGGACCCCATGGCTCTCCGCGTGCGGCGACGACGGCACCGCCACCACCGAGAGCACGGCCTCCGGAGCCACCACCGACACCACCACCGGCGACGGCACGACGAGCCCCTCGACCACCACGGGCACGACCGAGCCGCAGCCGACCACCACCACGCCGACCACCACCGACGCGACCCCCGACCCCACCGGGGTCACCACCTCGACCTCGAGCGACACCACCACCTCCTCGACCACCGACCCGGTCGACACCGAGTCGACCACCGCCGCCGGCTGCGAGCCGCTGGTCGACTGCGGCGGCGCGTGTGTCGACATTCAGACCGACGCCGACCACTGCGGCGGCTGTGATGCCCCGTGTGGCGCCATGGAGGCCTGCGTCGACGCGGCCTGCGTCATCACATGTCCCCCGGGACAGGAGCTCTGCGACGGCGTCTGCGTCGACACCGGCGCCGATCCCGAGCACTGCGGCGGCTGCGGTCAGCCGTGCCTCGACAGCGAGGTGTGCGGCGACGGGGTCTGCGCGCTTGAATGTCCCATGGGACAGGCGGACTGCGACGGCGCCTGCGTCGACACCGACACCGATCCCTCGCACTGCGGAGGTTGCGGCCAGGCCTGCGACGCCTGCCAGATCTGCAGCGACGCCCAGTGCGAGGCCCCGCCCGACCTGCCCCCGGCCGGGGCCATCGAGGGCCCGACCGACCTGTGCGCCGGCGCCGAGGCCATGTTCACCGTGCCCGAGGTGCCCGGCGCCGTCAGCTACACGTGGAGCGGGCCCGTCGGTGCGACCGTCATCGCTGGCCAGGACACCGCCGCGGCGACCGTGAAGTTCGGCGCGACCGCCGGCCAGGTCTGCGTCAGCTACAGCGACGGCTGCGCGACCTCGACGCCGAGCTGCATCGCCATCGCGCTGACCGGTGGCACGCCCGGGCAGCAGGTGTTCGCGGCGACCGGCGCGATCCAGCCGTTCGTCGTGCCCCAGTGCATCAAGACCCTCAAGATCACCGCCTTCGGCGCCCAGGGTGGCTCGGACGCCGGCGGGCTCGGGGCCAAGATGAGCGGCACCTTCAACGTCACGCCCGGCGACCAGCTCGGCGTGGTCGTCGGCGAGCGCGGGGTCGCCAACAACTGCGGCAGCGCGCCGGCGACCGGCGGCGGCGGCGGCGGCTCGTTCGTGTGGCGGATCGCCGACGCCACCGAGCCATTGCTCGCAGCCGGCGGCGGCGGCGGCGGCAACACCAATTGGGATGACCTCAATTGCCGCAAGGGCCTCGACGGCGTGGTCGGCACGGCCGGCACCAGCGGCAACGGAGCCCCGAGCGCCGCGGGAGGCACCAACGGCAACGGCGGCGCCGGCAATGCCCCCTCGGGCACCGGCTCCGGCGGCGCCGGCTGGAAGAGCGCCGGCCAGGACTCGACCTATGGCACCGGCTGCACCGGCGGCAAACCGCCGCTCTTGTTCACCGGCGGCGCCGGCAGCAACACCTTCGGCCCCGGCGGCCAGGGCGGCTTCGGCGGCGGCGGCGGGGCCGTGTGCGGCGCAGGCGGCGGCGGCGGCTACTCGGGCGGCGGCGCCGGCGAGGGCTCGACGTGCCGCGCCGGCGGCGGCGGCGGCGGCTCGTTCAACGCCGGCACCGCTCAGGACAATCAACCCGGCGCCCGCGCTGGCGCCGGCGAGGTGACGATCTCCTGGCCCTGACCGCGCCCGCGTGACGCGTGTTCGGCGATCCCCGGGGTCGCCGAACACACGGATATGTCCCGAAGGACATCTCGCCGGATCGCCCCCGCCCGACCTGCCCCGAAGGACAGATCCAGCCTGCTACCGCCCCGGCAGCAGCGGCGCCAGCCAGGCCGCGTAGTATGCCAGCACCTCGCGGCCGATGAACCACGGCTCCTTCAGCAGACGCCGGCTCATCCTCGCCGGCACCGTGTATGCCAGCATGCCCGCCCGCTGGAACAGCAGCTTCACCCGCGGCTCATGATAATAGTGGCTCACCGCCAGCACCCGTCGCGCCCCGCGCTGCTGCAGCCATTCGCTCGTCACCGCCACCGTCGCGGCCGTATCGACCCCCAGCTCGTCGAGCACGATCGCCTCCGCCGGCACCCCTGCTGCGATCGCCCGCGCCTGCATCGCCACCGGCTCCGACACCCCGTGGTCCTCGTCGATCGCCCCGCTCATGATCACCGTCGGAGCCAGCCCCGCGTGGTAGAGGCGGATCCCCTCGTCGACCCGATCGGCCAGCGCCAGCGACGGCCTCCCGTCCGAGTACACCCGCGCCCCGAACACCACGATCGCGTCCGCCTCGCGGGCGTAGCGGGTCGGTCCGAACGTCAGCATCAGCACCAGCGGCAGCGCCAGCGCCACCCCCGCCGCCGTCGCCAGGCTGCGCACGACCTGTCCCCAAGACCATGTCCTCGCCGGCCCCGGCCGCCCCGCCGAACTCGCCAGCGCCAGCGACAGCGGCAGCACCAGCGCCGACCCTGGCAGCGGCAGCGGCGTGGCGATGCGGCCCTCGATCAGCAGCGCGAAGTACACCAGCGTGTCCCAGGCTGCCGCCGCCGCCACTGCCAGCAGGCAGACCACCCCCGCCGCTCTCACCCAGCCGCGGCGCAGCGGCCCGAGCCCGCGGGCGATCAGCGTCGCCGCCAACATGGCCTTGAAGACAGCCGCACCTGTCCCTCCGGGCAGGCTGATCCACGCCCCCGTCGCGTCGAAGCGCGGCCCTGCGATCAGCCGCCCGACCACGTTGAGGGCCACGAACACCCCCAGCGCCAGCCCCACGTCCGGCAGCAGCGCGCGGACGCGAGCCCCGGACCCCGCTGCGTGCTCGTCTGCGATCATCCTCGGCGGAGGCACGCGCCAGCGCGCCCCGGTATTCCCGGCCCTGCCCGATCGGGTGGAACCCCTCGTCTGCGCCCGCCGGCCTCGATCTTCGCGCTCCCCGCGAGACCCGGCAAACCTGCTGGATCTGCATGGTCTTTGTCACATGTCCTCATGGACATGTGACCACAATCGCCCGCCGCCCGCGCTCGAACGCCCTCAGGTCCCCCGCGCGCGCGGCGAAAACTGCTTTACGGGCGCGCGCGGGAGCTTCTACGCTGCCGTCATGAATCCTCGCCTGTGTATGAACTTGTGCACCTCGGCTGCCCTCGCGGCCGCGCTCTTCACCGCCTGCGGCGACAACGGCCAGGTAACTGCCTCCGAGGTCGCCACGATGTCGGGCGGGCCGACCGTCGTGACGACTGACCCGGGGACGACAGCCGGCAGCACCGACGCCCCGACCACGACCCCCACGTCGACCGACGGCACCGGCACCCAGGGCATGACCGACACCGGCACCACCCAGGGGCCGACCTCGACTGGACCGGGCACCACCGACACCCCCGTGACCAGCACCACCGGTCCGGACACCACCGGCACGCCTGGCACCACCACTGTCGACACCACCGGCCTCCCGGGCACCACCACCGTCGACACCGACACCACCACCGACTCCACCACCGGCGAGGACCCCTTCTTCGGCGAGATCCCCGAGACCTGTGATCAGGCCGAGCTGTCGAAGAGCACCGTCGGCTGTGCCTTCTACGCCCTCGACATGGACTCGCACGACTTCTCCGAGACCAGCCAGTTCGCGGTCGCCGTCGCCAACGTGCAGAAGGACCAGCAGGCCACCGTCACCGTCGAGCGCAAGCAGGGCGGCGTGTGGAACATGATCGCCGGCCCGGTCCAGATCAACGCGCTCGGGCTGCAGACCTTCAACCTGCCTGACCAGCACACCGACGACAGCCAGCTCGCGGCCGGCTTCGCCTACCGCGTCAAGTCGTCGGTGCCCGTCATCGCCTACCAGTTCAATCCGGTCGACGGCTCGTCCTCGTTCCTCTCGGACGCCTCGATGCTCTACCCCGTCACCGGCCTCGACTCGATCAACCACGTGATCGCGTGGACGTCGATGATGGACAACACCAACACCTTCCAGCACAGCTACGCCAGCGCGGTCGCGGTGATGGACAACACCAAGATCAAGGTCACGCCGAGCACCGTCACCGCCGCCGGCGCCGGCGTCCCGGCCGGCCAGCCTGGCGTCCCGTTCGAGATCACCCTCAACGAGGGCGACGTGCTCAGCGTCGCCGTGCAGGGCCTCGGCACCTCGATGACCGGCACGATCTTCGAGAGCGCCAAGGAGACCCCGTTCATGCTGTTCGCCGGCCAGGAGTGCGCCCTCATCCCGGCGGGCACCTGCTGCTGCGACCACATGGAGGAGCAGATCAGCGGCGTGCGCCTGTGGGGCAAGCACTTCATCGGCGCGCGCACGGCCGTGCGCAGCGCCAACGCCCCCGAGCCCTCGCTGTGGCAGATCTACGGCGCCGAGGACGGTACCACCGTCACCCTCAACGCCGACGCTCAGGTCACCGGCTTGCCGGCCAACCCGATCATCCTCGACAAGGGTCAGGTGGTCGAGTTCTACGCCGGCGGTCCCACCGGCGAGCCGGGCGACTTCGAGATCACCGCCGACAAGCCGATCGGCGTGATGAACTACATGACCGGCGCCGAGAACCTGCCGCCCCAGTTCTTCAGCGTCGGCGACCCCGCCGCCGTGCAGATCCCCTCGGTCGAGCAGTTCCTGCCGCGCTACGTCGTCCTCGTGCCCGGGACGTGGGTCAACGACGTCGGCGTGTTCACCCGCCAGGCCGGCGCGGTCGTCACCATCGACGGCGTGGCGATCGCCGACTCCGCCTGGAACCCGGTCGCCGACAGCGACTACGAGGTCGCCCGCGTCCCGCTCGGCGACGGCGTCCACGTGCTCGAGGGCGGCGACGTCCCGTTCAGCGTCATCATCGTCGGCTGGGACCAGCACGACAGCTACTCGTACCTCGGCGGCACCGGCACCAAGATCGTCAACCCGACGCCGATGTGATCGCATCGGACATGTCCTGAACGACATGTCCATTTGAAAATGACCCATCGGACATGCTCTTCAGGGCATGTCCGATGGGCCATCCTTCATCCGCTCAGCCGCCGCACAGGCGGCCCAGCCACGGCTGCTGCGTCCCGCCGTCCTCGCCGAGGAACGCCCCGCTGACGATCACCGCCCCGTCCGACGTGAACGCCGCGGTGTTGGCGTCGCCCCAGCTGTACGGCAGCCCGAACTCGTGCTCGAAGCTCCACAGCAGCGCCCCGTCGGCCGCCATCAGCCCCACCCACAGGTCCTTGCGCTGGCCCCACTCGTTGCCCGGCTGCGGCGGCTTCTCGACCCCGCCGACCAGCAGCAGCGCCCCGTCCTGGCGGAGCCCGTCGCCGAAGCGCAGGCTCTCGGCGCTCGCGTCCGGCAGCGGCATCGTCCACGCCACCGCCCCGTCGCTGGCGAACTTGCGCAGCGACAGCGGGCTCGGCTTCGCGTCGGGCGTCTCGAGCAGGTAGGCCGCGCCCGCCTCGCCGACCAGCACCGCGCGCGGCTCCGTGGGATCTCCCTCGAGCGCGTGCTCCCAGCTCGGCGCCCCATGGTCGTCGAAGCGGGCGATCCACAGCCCCTCGGGGCTCTCGGTGCGGGCGGCCAGCACCACCGACCCGTCGGCCCCGAGGTCGTGGCGGACCTTGTAATCGGCGTTGTCCGGCGGCGCCAGGATCGCCTCGCCCAGCACGTTGCCGGCCGTATCGAGGCGCACGTGCTTGAACGGCTCCTCGTACGATCCCGCCAGCACGAAGATCGTCGCGCCGTCGGTCGCCAGCTGACCCAGCGGTGAGTACGAGGTCCACGGCTGGGCCGGCGGCCGCGCGAGCTCCCAGCGCCACACGTGGGCGCCATCGGGCGCGAAGCGGAGCACCACCAGGCGCGCGTCGTAGGTCCCCATCATCTCGCCCTCGACCGCGAGGATCGTCTCTTCCACCAGCACGTGGACGAACCCCGACGCATCGATCGCCACGTCGACCGCCCCGTCCTGGAGGCCGTTGGCGCCGGCGTAGGAGTCGCTCCAGACCGCCGCGCCCTCGGCGTCGCGCAGCTCGACGAACGCGTCGCCGTCGTCGCCGACCGCCGTCCGGCCGGCGACCACCGCCGCGCCGTCGCGCGCGCCCGCGAGCCCGGGCATGAATCCCGGCAGCTCCGCCGCGCTGCGCGCCCACTGCAGCGCGCCGCCGACCTCCCCCGGCCGGCACACCGGCGCCGGCGGGTCGCCCGTGCTCGGGTCGCCTGACGGATCGCCCGTGGTCGTGGTCTCGAGCTCGCCGCTGGTGCCCGTCGGCGGCGGACCGCCGGTCGGCGCCTCGGTCCCGCTGCTGCTGCTCGTGCTGCCGTCGGTCCCGGCGCTCGAATCATTGCACGCGAGCAGCAGCGACCACGAAGTCAGCGCCGCGATCGTCGCCCGCGTCACGACCGGGCCCTCCGCCGCCGCGCCCCCAGCAGCAGCAGCAGCGCCAGCGCCGGGGCGCCCGCGCGCTCCTGTCCCAAAGAGCAGCCGCCCTTGCGCTCGCCCGCGGGCGGCTCGCCCTCGCTGCCCGACCCGCTCGAGCCGGACTCCTCGCTCGCCGTGTCACTGCCGGTCGTGTCACTGCCGGTCGTCTCGCTGCCGGTCGTCTCACTCGAAGTAGTGCCACCCGTCGTCTCACTGCCCGTCGTCTCGCTCGCGGTCGTGCCGCCCGTCGTCTCGCCCGCGCTGCTGGTGCCCGGCTCTGGCCAGTCGCTGGTGCTCTCCTCGCCCTTGCACACGCCCTCGTGGGCGATCTTCACGCCCGCGCAGGTCTCCGCGTAGCAGGCGTTGGCGTAGGACACCCCGTCCTCGCCGCACACCGGCGCGTACTCGTCGCCGCAGCCGCAGTACTCCGGCTGGATGCGCGCGCACTCCTCCGCGGTCAGGCCGCTCCCGGCGATCCACCCCGTCAGCGCGGGATGCGTCATGCCGAGCAGGCGGGCGTTGTTCTCGCGCTCGGCGATCTCGCTGGCCACCGCGGCGAAGCCTGACTCGATGACCAGGTGACCGACCGCGCAAGCGACCCCGTCCTCGTCGATGAAGAACGGCACGCGCTCGCCCATGAACTCCGGGTTCTTCGGGAACAGCCCGGCCACGCGATACGTGTGCAGTCGGTCGAGGTTGCGCGCCCGCTCGGCTCGCAGCGCGGGCGGCAGGTGCGACGCATCGCGCGCCCGCAGCTCCGTCTCGACCGTCTCCAGGTGTCTCTGAATACGGGCCCGGTCGGCGTCGACCTGGCCCACCAATTCCATCGCCAACAAGCAAAATCCAAGCATGCTTGCAGGGAAGCACCGCGGACCGGTCGCGTCAAGGCGACGGCGCGCCGGCCCCCGCGAGCGCGGCCTCGGTGGCGCGCAGCAGCGGCTCGGCGGCCACCGGCGCACCGGTCGCTTGCGTCATCCATAGATCCGGCGTCAGCGTCCCGAGCGAGGCCATGCGCTCGAACTCCGGGCCGAGCTTGCCCGTCTTGTGGATGTGCTCCTCGATCTGGAACGCGATCAGGTGACCCAGCGGATAATCGGCGAGGTACAGCGGGTACGAGATCATGTGGCTGTAGATGCCGAGCAATGGCGTGCCCGGGCTGCCGAGCACCGGCGCGTAATAGCGGTCCCACGTGTCCTGGGCGATCTTCACGGTCGCCTCGCGCAGCTCGGCCGCGGTCGCCTCGGGGTGGTCGTACATCCAGTGCCAGGTGGCGACGTCGACCAGGGCCACGCCGGCGATCTCGAAGGTCGCCCAGAAATCGGCCAGCACCCGCTCGCGCTCGCTCGCCGCGTCGGGCTCGCCGACGCCGAGCAGCTCCAGGTCGCGGGCCTGGAACACGAACGCCAGCGCCTCGGTGAACGCGCTGTTGGGCACGCCGGCGAGCAGCGTGTGATCGACGCCGTACAGCGAGAACACCTGCTCGACGTTGTGGCCGAGCTCGTGCACGGCGATGTTGTAGCCCTTGTAGTCCATGCCATCGGCGCCGACGCGGGTGCGCAGGTGCGGGAAATCGCCGCGCCGCAGCGACTGCAGCGCGTGCCCGGCCCCGCGCGACGGATCGACGAGGATGCGCTCGGCCAGGAACTTCGCCTTCGCCGGCGCGAACCCGAGGCCCTGCAGCAGCCGCGGCATGTCGCGCGCGAACGCGTCGGCCGTCGGATAGCGGGCCTTCGTACGCCGGTCGAGCTCGGCCTCGGCGTGGGCCGCGTTGCCGCGGAAGCCAGCGTACCACAGGTCCTGCGGCCCGAGCTCGCGACCGAGGCGCTGGCGCATCAGCGCGGCCGTGCGGCCCACCAGCGGCGATGTCAGCACCTGCTCGAGCAACGCCTTGACGCGCGCCTCCGGCAGCTCGCGCGCGATCTCGAAGCTGCGGGCGATCGCCGTCGGGGCGATCGGCACATACCTGTCCTCCTGGCGCGCCGCGTGGAAGTTGGCCAGCAACTTGCGGTAGCGGACATCGTCCTCGCGCGCGCCGTCGACGACGACCTCGCGCGGCGGCGCGTCGGCCTCGACCTCGCTCGCGGGCGCGGCCGTCACCGCGTTGGTGAACGGGTCCCAGTCGACCCGCGGGTTGTCGATCACCGCCGCCGGGATCGTCTGGGTCACGATCCGCTCCATCACCTTGACGATCATCCGCTGCTTCTTCAGCCCGTCGGGGTCGGCGTAGCGGCCCTTGAGCTCGTCGCGCAGGTTCCAGTGGCTGATGAGGCGCAGGCCGGACGGGAAAAGGCGCGCACCTGTCTCATCGACCAGGTGGTGCATCCAGATGTTGTACTGCGAGATGTAGAGGTCGGCGTCGGCGGTCGCGCGCGTCACCGCCTGGCGCACCTCGGCCGGCACGCGGCGGCCGAAGCGAGCCCCGAGGCGGGCCTCGGCCCACTCCTGCCGGCTGTACTTCGGGCCATGTTCGCTGCGCTCCGCCAGAGTCGTCAGCGGGAAGTTGAGCAGGACCACGAAGCCGACCCTGCTCTGGAACAGGTCCTCGGTGACGTGGGCGAACGGGTCGTAGGTGGCGAACAGCGGATCGATCGCCAGCAGGGGGCCGTCCTCGACGTCGCTGGCGCGCCGGACCTCGCGGCCGACCTCGTGGGTGTGGCCGTCGATCTGCTCGAACACCGACTCGAGGCGGGCGAACGTGGCCGCCAGCTGGACCGGATCGCTGATGAATTGCTCGCGCACGAACGCCGCCAGGTCGCCGTCCTCCGGCCGCCACAGCGCCGCGACCTGCGACAGGCCGCGATCGATGCGGGCGCGCTGGCCCTCGCCGTGGCCGCGCAGCAGTTCGGAACCGAGGGCCGTAAGGTCGGGCGGGGTCATCGGCGGACTCTCCGGCGTCGCGGGGCTCACGGCCGGCACCGCGGCGACGGGCGTCGGTGCGGCGGTCGTCGGTGCAGAGGTCGTCGCTGGCGGCGGACCCGCCGCGGGCCCGCGGTCACACGCGAGCGCGAGCACGAACGGGGCGAGGGACCGGAGGTTGCGGCGACGAAAGCTTGCAGGCGCGGACACGACCGGACGAGTGTATCTGGACCCGCCGGGAGCGCGCCTGTCCGAAGAGACATCTGCAGCCGGCGGCGCCGGCGAGCTCGACGATGCGAGACGGCGATGGCACTGCGTTCACCCCGGTGCCGGAGTCGCAACGCAAAAGGGGCCGGGCGGGCGCCAGACGCCCCGCACGGCCCCGGGGGGCGCACCGCGAGCGCGTCGCTCAGGTGACGACGTCGACCACCGCGCTGGCCTTGGGATGGCGGCCGGTGGCCTGCAGCTTGGCGGTGACGCGGTAGCGGCGGTGATTGGCCGTCGGCTCGAGGTCCTCGGGCAGGTGCAGCACCAGCGGCACCTGCAGGCGCTCGCCGGGGGCCAGCGAGCGGCCGAGCGGGATCGTCACGGCGGCGGCCTCGCGCCAGAAATCGAAGTCGCCGTGCCGGGGGTTGTCATAGATGAGGCGCTCCTCATCCAGCCGGAGCAGCACGCCCTCGAGGTTCACGTCATGCTCGCCGCCGACCAACTCCAGCGTCGCGCGGAGGTCCTCACCGGCGCGAACAGCGGCCTGGAGGTCGCGGAGGGCGATCCCCTCGCCGTTGCTGACGATCGCGTGCTTGATCCGTTCGATAAAACTCATGGGGCCCCATGGCTCTGTAGCACCGCATGATGCACCCTTCATCTGAACGAATCTTCGGGTATTTCTTATCGGTGGACGCTTCTCCTGATTCTTGCCATCACATCGCCCTCGCCGCCGATTAAGCCAGCTTCATTCTCGATGCCACCATTGACTCCAGACAAGCAGCCCTGGCACGCGCACCTGGCCGCCGACATTCCGGCCTCGCTCGTCGTCTTCCTCGTGGCCTTGCCGCTGTGCCTGGGTATCGCCCTGGCGTCCGGAGCGCCGCTGCTCTCGGGCCTGTTCGCGGGGTTCGTCGGCGGCCTCGTCGTCGGCGCCCTCAGTGGTTCGCCGCTCAGCGTCAGCGGGCCGGCCGCCGGCCTCACCGTGGTCGTGGCCGCCGGCATCGCCGAGCTCGGCGCCTATCCGGTCTTCATCCTCGCGGTCGTGCTGGCCGGGGCGATGCAGCTCGTGTTCGGCATGCTGCGGGCCGGCGTGGTCGCCCACTTCGTCCCGGTCGCGGTGGTCCACGGCATGCTGGCGGCGATCGGCTGCATCCTGGTGCTCAAGCAGATCCCGCACGCGCTCGGCTACGACGTCGACTTCGAGGGCGACGAGAGCTTCGTCGGCCAGAGCGGCGGCAACACCTTCACCGACATCCTCGCCGCCGTGCAGCACGTCGAGCTCGGCGCCTTCATCGTCTTCTCCGCGGCGCTGGCGGCCCTGCTGCTGTGGCAGAAGGTCGGCCGCAAGCTGGTCGGCTCGTGGATGCCGCCGGCGCTGGCAGCGGTGGTCGTCGGCGCCGCCACCAACGAGCTGTTCCGCCACTACGCGCCCGGCCTGTACCTGACCGACGCCACCCACCTGGTCGCCATCCCCGACCTCAGCGGCCTCTACGGCATCCTGTTCGCGCTGCCGTTCCCCGACTTCTCGCGCATCGGCGACCCCGCGGTGTGGCGCATCGCCGCCACCATCGCCGTCATCGCCAGCGTCGAGTCGCTGCTGTCGGTCGGCGCCTCCGACAAGCTCGACCCGTTCCACCGCATCACCCCGACCGACCGCGAGCTCAAGGCCCAGGGCGCCGGCAACATCGTCTCCGGCCTGCTCGGCGGCCTGCCGATCACCGCCGTCATCGTCCGCTCCTCGGCCAACATCGACGCCGGCGCGCGCACCCGCGTGTCAGCGATCCTCCACGGCGTCCTGCTGCTGCTCAGCGTCCTGGTGCTGGCGCCGATCCTCAACCACATCCCGCTGTCGGCCCTGGCCGCGGTGCTGATCGTCATGGGCCTGCGGCTGGCCAGCGTGCGGGTGTTCCACGAGCAGTTCCGCCGCGGCAAGAACCAGTTCGTGCCGTTCGTCGTCACCATCGCGGCGATCCTGCTGACCGACCTGCTGGTCGGGGTCGCCATCGGCGTCGGCGTCGGCGTCTTCTACGTCATCCGCGGCAACTTCAAGTCGGCGATCGTGGTCGCCCACGACGATCACGAGTACCTGATCCGGTTCGCCAAGGACGTCTCGTTCCTCAACAAGCCGGCGCTGCTGCGCGCCTTCTCGACCATCCCGAGCGGCGCCACCGTGCTCATCGACGGCACCAAGGCCCAGTTCATCGACCCGGACATCGTCGACGCGATCGACGACTTCCTGCTGTCGGCCAAGGCCCGCAACATCACCGTGGAGCTGCGCCGCAGCGCCACCAGCCTCAACGTCCACTTCAAGCAAGAGGCCGCCGCATGAACCCCGCTCGTCGCCTGCTCCTCGCCAACAAGTCGTGGGCCCAGGAGCGCCGGTCCATCGACCCCGAGTTCTTCGCCCGCCTGGCCAACGGCCAGCAGCCCGAGTTCTTGTGGATCTCCTGCTCCGACAGCCGGGTCCCCGAGACCCAGCTGACCGTCACCGACGCCGGCGAGCTGTTCGTCCACCGCAACGTCGCCAACCTCGTGCGCGCCGACGACCGCAACGTCCTGTGCGTGCTGCAGTACGCGATCGAGGCCCTCAAGGTCCACCACGTCATCGTCTGCGGCCACTACGGCTGCGGCGGCGTCAAGGCGGCGATGACCGGGCCCCCGCCCGGCCGCCTCACCGAGTGGCTCGAGCCGGTCGCCGACATCTACCAGCGCCACCGCGCCGAGCTCGACCTGCTGCCCGAGGACGAGCGCTGGGCCAAGCTGGTCGAGCTCAACTCGGTCGCCCAGGTCAACCGCCTGGCCGAGACCGACGTGATCCAGAACGCCTGGGCCCGCGGCCAGTACCCGTACCTGCACGCGTGGGTCTACTCGCTGCCCGACGGCCTGATCCAGCCGCTGCTGACCCTGAGCCCCAAGGGGCCGCAGGACCTGCTCGGCACGTAGACGCGGCCGCCGGGCCGGCGACGATCCAAAATGTCTCTCGGGACATGCCTCTTCAGGCATGTCCCGAGAGATATCATGCCTCCCATGGGGTCGCCGGCACCCGTGATCTCGCGCCGTGAGGTCGCGGGCGGACGCGCGTCATCGGCGATCGACCGAGACGACGACGATGTCATGACGGTCCTCATGACAGCGGCGCAATGTGGAGAAAATCCGCGATGAACCGGTGGAGCGGGCCGTGCACGGCGACGCCGCCATGACGACCTGCGACTCGATCCTCGCCACGACCATGACCCTGTGTGCCGCGCTCGCGCTCGCTTGCGGCCCCGGCACCAAAGAGACCGCGAGCGACGGCGACCCGTCGACCACGAGCACCACGGACGCGCTCACGACCGGCCCGACGACCACCGAGGCGACCGCCGCCACCGAGCCCGGCACCACCACCGTCGAGCCCGGGACCACCACCGAGGCCACCACCCTCGAGCCCGGCACCACCACCGAGGCCACCACCGACGAGCCCGTGATGGCCTGCGAGATCGACGCCTGCCTGACGCGCTTCACCTTCGATTGCGAGGACTTCAACCCCAGCGGCTGCGTCCCGCCCTGCGACTTCCGCGGCTGGGACTGCGGGCTCCCGCAGGCCTGCAAGCCGATCAAGCTGCAGAACACCCCGGACTCGCTGGAGCTGCTGACCCTCCACTCCCCGGTCGAGGACGCCGTGTGCGTGCTCCAGCAATTGCGCGATCGCGCCATCGGCCGCGTGACGATCGAGTGGGGCGACATCCAGGGCTTCGAGGCCGACGCGGCCGTCAGCGTGCTGGCGAACGTCGACATCGTCGGCGACGAGGGCGTGCTGATGACCTGGAGCTGGGACTACAAGGCCTGCTGCATCGACACCCTGGCCCAGTCGCAGCGGGTCCTGCTGCAGCCGCCGGCGTTCTTCGACGACTGCCTGGCCGACCCGACCCCCGAGAAGCTGACGGCGTGCCTCATCGGCGCGACGCCGACCCCGTACGAGCCGGCGCCCGACGACTACTTGCCGCCGTGGACCCTGGGCATGTGCGACGCGACCCCGCCCGCCTGCCCCGCGTGACCTCGTGAACCGGGCCGCGACGAGCGGCTGCCCGACCGTGTCGCCGCTCGCGGGCTCGCGTGCCCTCGTGAACCGGGCCGCGATGAGCGGGCAGCCCGACGGTGTCGCCGCTCGCCTGCCCCGCGTGACCTCGTGAACCGGGCCGCGACGAGCGGCTGCCCGTCAATGCAGCCGCTCGCGGGGTCGCGGGTGCCGCGGCGCAGCGCCCCGTCGCAACCGCGACGCACAGGCGCTCGCCCGACGCGATGCTCCTGCGATCCAGGAGCGGCGCATGCCTCGAATCATAGGACCTCGCCGCCTGCCCTGGCGCAGGCGCTCCCGGCCCTCGCGGCTCCTGCGCGCCCACCCTTCGCCCCTGCGCCCGCGCGGCGTCGCTCGCTCGTCGCGGGCCGCGGGGGCCACTCACCGCCGCGAGAACGACGGTATCACCGCAGCTCGCCGGGCCTCGCCGCCCCCGGCCCCGGGCACGCGGGCGCGGCCCTGGTGATGCGATATCGTGGGGCGATGTTCGCCTCGCTCGCCGCGCTCGTGGTCACGACCAGCACCCTCGCCGCCGAGCCGGCCCCGGCCGTCGCCGACGACACCAGCGCGCCGAGCTACATGCAACCGATCTACGTCGACCCGCCGCCGGGCCACTACGACCCGCCGCCCGGCTTCTACGATCCACCGCCCGCCTACTACGAATCCGACCCGCCCGGCGGTCCCCCCATTTATAAAGATCCGCCCGCCGGGTACTACGATCCGCCGCCTGGCTGGTACGACCCGCCGCCTGGCTACTACCTCCCGCCCGCCGGCCTCCCCGCGCCGCTGCCGATCCCGAGCGAGCCGGTCGCGCTGCGCGACGACGCCTGGGACAAGTGGGCCCGGCGGCACGATCAGCTGCGCGGGCGCCAGATCGGCTGGGGCGTCGCCCTCGGCCTCAGCGTGCTCACTCTCGGCCTCGTCGCCGCCTTGCCTCCGTCCGACTGCCGTGATTGCGGCATCCTCGGCCGGCCCGTCTTCGGCATCGGCGCCGTCGTCCTCGGCAAGATCTCCCTCGTCTCGACCATCATCAACGGCGTCGCCCTCGCCCGCCACAACCGCGACCGCCCCGGCGCCAGCCTGAGCCTCGGCCCCGGCTCCGTCCAGATCAGTTTTTAAAACTGGTCATGTCCCCTGGGACATGTCCTCATGAGCATGACCGCATGAACATGCTCCTGCGGGCATGTCCATCAAGGGCACCGCGCACGCATCGCCGGTGTCCCGACGCGGCCCCGGGCCGCTCACCAGGCCACCGGCGTCGGTCGCGGGCGATCGTCGAACCCGCCGTCGCCCACCCCGCCGTACGCGTTGCTGCCCCAGCACAGCACCTGCCCCTCGTCGGTGCGGGCGCACGCGTGCAGCTGCCCGACCACCACCTCGCTCGCCTCTGCCAGCGGCAGCATCGCCGGCGCCGCGCAGTACGGCTCCGGCGGCGCGCCTCGGGGCGACGGCGTCTCCGCCTCCACCACGTACTCGCGCGGCTCGCCGCACTCGGGCCACAGCGTGCGCTCCTCGCCCAATTCGCGGCCCCAGCCGCGAGCTGTGCCATCGGCCAGCATCGCCGTCGTCCGGTACTGCCCGGCCGCCACGCGCTGCGCCTCGCCGAGGCCGACCACCCGCGCCGGCGGGCCCGCCGTCGCCGTGCCGCCGTCGCCGCGCTGCCCGAACGTATCACCGCCCCAGCACACGGCTGTCCCATCGGACAGCAGCGCGCACGCGTGATCGAAGCCAGCTGTCAGCGCCTGCGCCCCGGCGATGCCCTCGACCTTGACCGGCGTCAGGTGCTCTCGTCCCGACGCGTCGCCGCACTGGCCGTACTCGTTCCAGCCCCAGCACAGCACCTCGCCCGCGGTCGTGCGCGCGCAGCTGAACGCATAACCGACCGCGACCTCCACCACCGACCCGAGCCGGGGCACCGCGCCCGACCCACTGGCGAACACCCGGCCGGCGAATACTCCGGCCGGCGCCCCGCGCCAGCCCTCGCCGCGGCACACCACGCCGCCGCCGCCCACCACCGCGCAGTCGTGATCGAGCCCCAGCGCCAGCTGCCGGACGTCGCGCCATTCGGCCACCGGCTGCGGCCGCGTGCGGATCGCCGGCGCCCCCTCCGCGAGCTCCTCCGGCGTCGCCCGGCCCCAACACCACACGCTGCCGTCGCCGAGCACCGCGCACGTGCGCTCGCCCTCCGCGACGATCTGGACCGCGTCGTTGATGCCGAGCGCCACCACCGGCCGCTCGCTCCGCGCCGCCGCCCCGTCGCCGAGCTGACCGCTCACGCCCATCCCCCAGCAACGGACCTGCCCGCCGCGCAGGCGCGCGCAGGTGTGAAACGAGCCCGCCGCCAGCTGCTCGACCACGAACCCCGCGGGCCCCGGCGATGCGTCGCGCGGCTCGACCGGCGCGCGACCCCACCACGCCGGACCACACCCGACGAGCATCATCGCCACCATGGCCCAGGCCCAGCGCAAGCACGGCCAGCATACCCGATCTCGCGGCCCTGGCGCGCTCGCCCTCATGGTACAAGGCGCCCCGTGGACTCGCCGGCCGGACAGCTGCAACGCGCGCGCGAGTGGGCCCGGACCCGCCTCGGCGACGGCTACGCGCAGGACCTCATCGACCAGGACACCCTCGACGAGCGCCTCGAGGCCGTCGAGCGCGCGACCACGGTCGCCGAGATCGACGCTCTGACCGCCGACCTGCGCCCGGTCGAATCGACCGCGCTGGTGCCCGCCGCCGCCGCCCTGGCCGTCCCTGCCGCCGGCTCCCGCCTGCGCGTCCTGTTCAGCTCGATCGATCGCACCGGCGCCTGGCACGTCCCCGCGCGCACCCACGTGCGGGTGGTGTTCGGCGACGCCACCCTCGACCTGCGCCAGGCGGTCCTGCCCGGCGGCCCGATCGAGCTCGACATCCACCTCGTGTTCGGCAACCTCGAAGTCATCATCCCGCCCGGCTGGCAGCTCGACAACGACTGTGGCGCGATCCTCGGCTCTGTCGAACAGCTGAGCGGCCCGCCCCCGCCGGGCGGCTCGCGCCAGGTCCTGCGCCTGCGCGGCCGGGTGATCTTCAGCAGCCTGACGATCCACGAGCGCCTGCCCGGCGAGAACGCCGGCGGCGCCCGCAAGCGCCGCAAACGCGAGCTCAAGGCCCTGGCCGAGCGCAGCGCCCGCGCCCTGCCGGCCGGCGACGATTGACGACATGCCTGTTCAGGCATGTCCGAAAGGGCATGCCGCCAAGGACATGCCTCTCGGAACATTATCATTGGAGCATGTCCGATCGGCCATACCGACCCCGCGCCCTTCACATGCAGGCGTCGACCCGCGGCGCGCACGCGTTCAGCGCCGTCATCACCGGCGCCTGCATGCAATTGAACTGCTCGAGTGGGACGAGCTCGGCCAGGCAGCCGGCGAATCAGGCCCCCTCCTCGAGCAGGACCGGGCGCGGCCATACAATTGCCGCGTCCGTGCTCGCCTGCGTGTGCGCGCGTGAGGTCTGCCCGAAGCGCCTGCGAGCGCGGCCGTGTCTCTCGCGGCCGGGGCCTCCAGGCCCCTTAGGATACGTCTCTGTGGACATATTGACAGTCCTCGCCGCCGCGGGCGATCCTGGCGGGAAATGAAGCGAGTCATGCGCGATCGAAGCCTACGAATGGGCGCCCTGGCGGGCGTGATTGCTTGCAGCGGCGGCTGCGGTCCGAGCGAGGACGGCACCTCCGGCGCGACCGGGGCCACCGGGGTCACCGGGGTCACGGGCGCCACGCAGGGCAACACCGGGGGCATGACCGGCGTCACCGGCGTCACCGGCGAATCGAGCGGCACCGACTCCGATTCGGGCGTACCGACCGGCACTGGCGAAAGCACCACCGACGACCCGACCGCCGGCGCCACCAGCAACGACTCCTCCGCCCCCAAGCTCGACCTGGCAATGGCCGACTTCGGCGCCCCGACCGGCGACGGCTGTACCAAGGTCGATTTCCTGTTCGTGCTCGACAACTCGATCTCCATGGGCGACGAGCAGCAGAACCTCGCCAACAGCTTCCCCGGGTTCATCAGCACCATTCAATCGCAGGTGCAGGCCCAGGATTACCACATCATGGTGATCGACACCGACGACCAGGACAAGTGGGGCGAGAAGTGGGACAAGTGCCACAATAAGTGCATGACCGACGATCCGGGCGACAACTGCCTGACGGTCTATTTCCCCGACATCATCTGCGGCATGGAGCCGCCCGCGCCCGAGGCCTGCGATCAGACCCTCGGCGCCGGCCGCAACAAGGGCGCCGGCGGGCCGCCGCTCGCCTGCCCGATCGACGGCGGCCTGCGCTACATGACGCAGGACCAGGCCGACCTCGGCGGCGCCTTCGATTGCGTCGCCGACATGGGCGCGACCGGCAACTCCAACGAGCGCCCGGCCCAGGCCATGCTCACCGCGCTGGGCCCCCAGACCCAGGCCGGCGGCTGCCACACGGGCTTCCTGCGCGACGACGCGGTCCTGGTCGTCACCATGATCTCCGACGAGCAGGAGAACGGCTCGCCCGGCACCCCGCAGAGCTGGTATAACGATTTGCTGGCGCTCAAGGGCGGCAACGAGACGGCGATCGTGCTGCTCTCGCTCAACGGCGACGCCGAGACGATGGGCCAGGAGTGCAACCCGACCGCCAAGATGGTCGAGTTCGTCGACTACTTCGGCGACCGCGGCATCATCGACAGCATCTGCGCCCCCGACTACAGCCCGTTCTTCCAGGAGGCCGTGGGCGTCATCGACTACGCCTGCGACGAGTTCGTCCCGCCGGGCTGACGCTTCAGCGTCACCGGACCGCGCCGGACCGCGGGGTCTCCCCGAGCGTCACCGGTCCAGTAGGACATGTCCCCGGGGACATGTCATGCCACTTCTGCGGCCGGGCGGCCTGTGCTAGGCAGGTCGTCATGCTCGAGCGCCTCGACGCCGTCGACTGGTCCGCCGTCTACCACGCCTACGGCCCGGCGACCGACACACCCGCCAGCTTGCGGATGCTGCTCGACGCCGACCCGGAGCAGCGCCAACGGGCTTACCGTCACCTGTTTGCGATCCTGCTCGACGACAGCCTGCGCAACCAGGCCACCGCCGCCGCCGCCCCGTTCCTGGTCGAGCTGATCGACGATCCGCACACCCCCGATCGCGCCGCGCTGCTCGGCATGCTCGCGTGCAGCGTCGCCGGCCCCTTCACCGTCGCCTCGCCGGCGATCCTCGACGACGGCGGCCCGCACGTCCACCCGATCCTCCGCGACATCTACCGGGCCGCCGAGCTCGCCGTGCCGGCCGGCCTGCAGCTCGTCGAGGCCGCCGACGAGCGCCTGAGCGTGATCGCTATCTACTTCCTCGCGACCCAGTGGCGCCGCGCCGACGCGATCGTGCCGGCGCTTCACGCTCGCTTATACCAATCCCCCACCGCGGTCGTGCGGGCCATCATCGCCTTCGCTCTCGGCCAGCTGCGACCCGAGGACCCCGAGCTGGCCGCCCTCCACGCGCACGACCCCGACGCCACGGTGCGGGCGATCGCGGCCGCGGCCCTGCTCCATCGCGCCGGCGCCGTCCCCGAGCGGGTCCTCGATGCGCTCATCGCCGTGATCGAGGCGCGCGACGACCTCGCCGGGCTCGAGCAGCTGCCGTGCATCGAGCTCGGCGTCACCGACTTCGCCCGCGCCCTGTGTGCCGTGCCGCCCGCCGCCGGCGCGCGCGCCATCCCGCCGCTGATCGCCGCCCTGCAGCGCACCACCGGCTTCGCCACCCTCGATCTGGTCGAGGCCCTGCTGCATTTTGCGTTCGGCGACCCGCCCCCGCCCGCCGCGGACGAGGATGACGGCGCGCCCGGCCCCGCTCCCGCCACCCTCATGCCCGAGCAACGGCGAGTCCTCACCGCCGTGCTCGCGGCGCCCCATCTGTGGCAGCTCGGCGACCTGTTCTTCGTCCTGAAGGCCCATCGCTTGCCGGCCACGCGCTCGGCGCTGGCCGAGCTGCTCGCCGCGCCGGCGCCGCTCCGGCCACAGCCTCACGATCGTGCTGCACGTCCCCAGCGTCCGTAACGGGCGCCGTCACTCGGGACAAGGCATCACGGCGCAGGGCTTATGCTCACCGACACTTCTTGAGCTACGGTCTCGGGCACGCTCACGGTGACGAAGAACTGACCCTCGTCGAGCCACATCACTTCCCCTTCGGAGTTACCGGTGATCGCTATTCCCGGCTCGGGCAGCCACGCGCAACCACCGCATGGCCCGAGAAGGGCGTAGCCGACAGTTCCATCCTCGGTCGTCGGAGTGACGACAACGACCTTGTATTCGCCGGGCGTATCGATGACGAAGGACCGAGACACTCGAACGCCCCATCCAGGTCGCGCCTCGTCGATCAAAGCAAGACTTACCCCTCCCTCGACATCCTCGTCGCTACAATCGAGCGTGCGCTGGAACACCACCATCCCGTCCTGGGGCACGATCTCGGGCGCCGAGCACTCGAATCGCGGCAACGGCGAGATTCCCTTTGGGCAAGCTTTCGCCGAGAGATACTCCTCGGCGAGTTCGTCGGCCGAGCGATCGTAGTGCTGCAAGAACGCCGACTGCCAATCGGGAAATTCCGACTTCCGTGGGATTGCTGCGTACACCGCGTGAAATCTTTCTGCGCCGTACACCTGGAGCAGGTACGAAACAAACAGTCCCGCCACCCCGTATGCTTCGTCCGTGAGCCCCAGATCGCCCTGGACGAAGTCCACGAGGTAGGGACGCGGATCGCGCTCGTCAATCTCGGCCAGGCTTCCCCCTGAACCAGGGTCCAGAGCGACCGCGAGGCCCTCGTCGAGGAAAGGGGCGCCCGGAGGCATCAGGGCGTGGACAACCTCATGATGGTGGATCGGAATATGGCTGTATGCCTCGGTCCCAATCGAGCATCCTTTGGCCTCTACGCACGTATCATTCGTCCAAAGTTCAAAATCCTCGTCGGTAAGCCACGAAAACGTGATACGGGGGAGCTCCTCATTATCACGATCAAGGCCCAGCACCAGCGCGGTATGAAGCGCGAATGCGTTCACAGCGAAGGCGTTCCCGGCGCAGGGCTCCATCCCCCGACTGTATCTATAATCGACGTGGTCACCTGAGATTACAAAGAAGTCGGGTTCGCCGCCGTGCTCGCAGGCGAACCCCGACCCGACGAACGAACACAGCAACAGCCGAAATCGCAGGTCGGTCATGGCCGATAGTCCGCACGGGACGGTACCATGGCTCGGCGTGGTAGGTCCACGCGAGCCATGTGTCTGTCCTCACAGAGATCAGTTGGTCTGCAGCGAGACCGCCAGGAGAGAACCTTCCGCCTGATAATTCAGCATCAGAGAAAGGACTCCATTGCGGTACGATCCCGAGAGCTGCTCGATCGTGACCTGGGTAAAGAAGTCAACGTCTCCGCTCGGAAAGCCATTCAGACTCAGCCCGCTTGCCCAAGCCCTCAGCACGGCATCATCCGTGGGGAACGTGACCGTACCGCGGGCGAAGCGCCATTGACCGCGCAGTTCCTCAGTGAGCTGAAAATCTGCATTCTGCAGCGCGTACGATGTCTGAGCCCCAGACGGCAGAGTGTAAACGCCCGTAAAATTGCGTTGACTACCTTCGATCGCGGTGATCACGAGATCGCACTGTACGGTATCACAGTTCTCGGTTCTTACTGCTAGGTAGCCAGTTACATTGGTCTGAGAACTGCTTCCGCCGTCGAACCCGGTGAGACTCAGGGTGGCGTGGAAGGTCTTCGAGGGCGAGCTTCCGTCCCACACCGGTGCAATGAATGCGCAATCGTTCTTGCCTTCTGGCGCAGGGTAAACTGTATCCTCGAAAGTGCTCACGGGCAAACAATCCCAAGTATCGTGGGCTTCACCGACCGCTTCCGGAATCACGCTTTCGTCGTTGTACAACCCGTCGATTGCAGTCTCTCGCTGGGAAACGCAGTCCATGGAACAGGCGGTGGCAGCTTCCGTCGCGGTGCCTTGGCCGCATGGAAATTGATCCACTTGCCAACACTTTCTTTGATTTGTATCTGCTAGAGCTGCAGCCCGCTTGGCCGAGTCGGCCATGTCTGCCGTCTTCATGTAATAGAAGCACATCTCCCTCATCTCGGTTTGCAAGTCGATATTCGTCTCTTCGGGATCCCACTTGCAATACCACATGCCGGTTTCTTCCGGACCATCGGTCTCTCCTGAGGTCGTCGAACTCCCACCCGTCGTCGAGTCTCCTCCGGTCGTCGGGTCACCTGCGCACTCCCACATCTCGGAGGTTTCGCTCCAAACGCAAGGAGCGTTCCCCGACGGCAGAGGTGGTGGGTCCGAGTTCACCTCGCATGGTGAGATGATCTTCTGCTCTTCTGGCAGCGACGGATAATCGCAGTAGTCCCCCCCCAAGCATCCCATCCGCCATCCGGGCTCGCTCCTTGATCGTTGAGGTAATGATGACCACACAACTCTTCCTTTGAGTATCCATCAATACAGTATGCAGTGTCGGGGTCGGGCACGCAGACCGCTGGAAGATCCTGGCCCAAACAGTGCAGCCAGTAGTGTCCGGCCTGTTCGGCTGAGGTATCACTTGTGCCACCGATCACCCAATGATCACACCTATGGCAGCTCACGGTACAAGCGGCTAGGGCAAGGAGAGCCGGCGAGCGGCGCATGAGGGTCCAAGCTTCATGAGATGACATGTACGACATTTGTTAACTCCATCTTTGGTGGCACCAAGGCCATGATCTTGGTGCGTGCTGGTTTGTCTGCTGGTTCGCTTCAGAGCGCCCTTTTCCTGTACGTGACGCGCCTCCAAGCGTCAAGCTCTCTCGACCCGAACCTTCGCCACTGGAGGTCACACCGGTCTGTGGCGAGACATCTCGTTCGAGAACTGCTCTTCACCCTGCACAGACAAGAGCCAAGAGGCTGGTTCGGCATGCCTGCATATCGAAGGGAGTCTCTGAGCAGTCTCATAGGGATTCCCAGATAGGAGACTTGGGACTCACCTGAGCTCCCTGTGTTGCGCACCCATGGAGTCACCCGGGCCGGCGCAGGCGCGCGAGCACGTAGTAGCGACCTGGCCCCAGAGACATGTCCGCCCCGAGCCCCGCGAGCCACCCCGGATCGAGCGGCGTCACGCGATACAGCGCGAGCCAGGCCCGCAGCCCGGCGGCGAGCGGGCGCGGCAGGCCGCCCAGGTCGGCGAAATCGACCACGTGGACCTCGCCGCCGGGGGCCACCTGCGCCAGCGCGCGCTGCAGCGCCTCCTCGCGGCGCTGCACCATCGACAGGCAGTACGAGAACAGGATCCGCTGCGGCGGCCGCCCCAGCACCGCGCCGTGGTCGGCGTCCTCGGCGAACGCCCGCTGGAAGCGCGCCCACGGGCAGCGGACCGTCGCCCGCTCGAGCATCGCGTCCGCCGCCTCGATCGCCCCGTACGAGGCCCACGGCCGGCGGCTCTGCAAGATCTCGAGGTTGCGCCCCGTGCCCGGGCCCACCTCCACCAGCGACGCCCACGGCCGGGTCAGCAACGCATCGAGCGCGCGGTCGCGGCCGAACAGATAGTATTTGCGCGTGACGTCGTAGAGCGGCCGGGCCGCCCGGTAATAGCGATCGAGGAAGACCCGGTGTTCGGCTTGTTCGGGCGTCAATGGACGATCCTGTAGTAGTTGACGCCCTGGTACTGGCGCGAGCGGTCGAGCTGCGCGGCCGCGGAGCTGCGGGCCACGAGCGGCTGCAGGTGGCGGCCCAGGCCGTGGCGGGCGATCAGCGAGTGCGGCTCGACGCTGCGGTACATGACGATCCCGCCGTCGCGGCTGGTGCGGAGGATCTCCGCGAACAGCTTGTGCTGCGCCGGCGCCGGCATCCAGTCGGGCGCGTCGCACAGCGTATAATGCGACCACGTGTGCGGCCCCGCCTCCCGGAGCACGTCGAAGATGTTGCGCCGGTGGAACCGCGTCTGCGTCGGGGCCCCGAACGAGCGCGCGTGGCGATCGCGGCGCAGGTACGGCGGCACCGCGTCGGGCACGTCGTGATTGTAGTGACCGGCGATCGCCGTCCACGCGAACCAGTTGCGGGCCAGGTCGGTGGTGGCCACCCGCTTGACGTGGTCGACCAGGAAATCGACGATGCCGGCGCGCGAGGACTCGAGGATCCGGTCGCGCTGGGCGAAGTTGACGCCGAGCGCGACCAGGTTGATCGGGCTCTGCAGCACCGGCGCGATCAGCGGGTGACGCAACACCGGCGTCAGCGTGGCGTCGATCAGCGCCGCCCGCTGCTCGACCGGCGTCGCGCACATCCGCCGCAGCCACGCCCCGTCGATCCCGGCCAGCCGCGTCAGCGCCGTGAACATCCGCGCCGTCAGGCCCTCGCGGTAGAACGCGCGGCGAAACATGGAATGCCGCTTGTGCCAGTAGCGCTGGACCCACTCCGGCAACGTCCCGGTCAGCCAGCGGATCAGCGACTCGTGCTCGGGGTGGGCGCCGCGGCCGAGCAGGTCGTAGAAGCGGTCGTAGCTGCGCAGGCGCTGGGCCGCGGCGGTCTTGAGGGCCGCGAGCGCCAGGTGATGCGGGTTGATGTCGACCGCGTCGATGCGCCGCGGGTGAGCGCTGAGGTGGCCGGCGATCCGGCAACCAGCGCCGGAGATGCCGAGCACCGTGCTGGTCTCGTCGAGGTCGAGGAATTGCTCGTCGACCTCGCTGTCCTCCCACAAGATGTTGTAGACGAACAGCCGCGAAAAGATGTGCTGAAAGGCCAGGTCGCGCAGGTGCATCCGCGGCGCAGGAGACCACCCGCGCGTCACCGCCGGGCCGCATCGCCGCAAATCTTCGCCCGCGCCGCGTGACGGCCGGGCCACATGCACGGGCGGCCCGTCGCTCGTGACGACTCCGCCGCGCCGCTGACGTTCGCGCGTGACGCCGGTGATACGACGAACCGCCGCTCGTCTGCACGACCCGGCTTCATCCGCGCGCTGCGACGGCCGCGCCCGTTCACCTGGCGTCGGGACCGCCCGGGCCGCGCCCCGCCTGCGCGGCGTCCGAGCCGGCGCGCCCGCCGGCCTGCGTACACTCGCGCCGTCATGCAGCTCCGCTCGCCCGCGTTCGCCTCGATGGGACCGATCCCCCGCGCGCACACCTGCGAGGGTGACGACATTTCGCCGCCGCTCGAATGGGGCGACCCGCCCGCCGGCACCTGCAGCTTCGCGCTGATCGTGCAGGACCCCGACGCGCCCGACCCCGCCGCCCCGCGCCGCATTTGGGTCCACTGGATCGTCGTCGATCTGCCGCCCGATCTGCGAGCATTGCCGGCCGACGCGGCCGCGTCGCTGCCGTCGGGCGCGCGACACGGCGCGAACGACTGGGGCCGGACCGCGTGGGGCGGCCCGTGCCCGCCGATCGGCCGTCACCGCTATTTCTTCGCCCTCTACGCCCTCGACACCCGCCTCGACGCGCTCCAGGCCCCGACCCGCGCCGCGCTCGAGGCCGCGATGGCCGGGCGAATCCTGGCCCGCGCCGAGCTGGTCGGCACCTACGAGAAACAGCGCGCCGCCCCGCACCGCACCGGATAACATGTCCATTCGGACATGTAACATGTCCGAATAGACAGGCCCGGTTCAACCACCGATGAGGATCTGCGGGAACCCGGCGACGATCGTGCCGCCGTGGCTGGTCGGGTCGCCCATGCGCGCCGCCGGCTTGCCGTCGACCAGCACGGTCGTCGAGCCGGAGGCGATGCTGTCCTGTCCGATCACACAGACGGCAGGATCTCCGACCCGCGCGGCCGGCAGGTAACCCATCAGCACTTTGGGCGAGCCGGCGGCGATGGGACCGCCGACGTGGTAGGGGATCGGGCACGTATGAACGTCGGTAGCGCGGGCTGCAGGAGGCATGGCGAGTCTCCTCGGTTCAACCGTTGGGGGCCTGTTCGGACGGAGTGGGCGCCGTCGGCGACGTCGGCGCGGTGACGGAGGGCGCGCTCGGCGAGGCCGGCGAACCGGCGGCGCCGGGCAGGGCCGCGCCGCCGCTGTTGAGCTTGAGCAGGACGCCCTCGATGCTGACGCCGGCGCTGTCGATGGTGACGAAGCCGCCCGGGCCCTGCAGGGTGATCCCGGTGGTCGCCTTCAAGATGAGCGTCATGCCCTCGACCACCACCGTGCCGGTCGCCTTGGTGCTGGCGTCGCCGGTGACGCTGACGTTGCTGTCGCCGAGGCTGCTGAGGCTGTGCGCGCCCATGACCGAGATCCGCTGCGCGCCGCCGATCTTGAGGTCGAGGCCGCCGCCGATGCCGAGCGTCGTCTGCCCGCTGACGTCGACGTCGACCGTCGCGCCGAAGCTGGCGCTGGCCGCCCCGCCGACCTTGGTGTGGGCCACGCCGACGACCTCGGTGTGGGCCGCCCCGCCGATCTTCGTCATCGCGTCGGCGCCGACGGTGCGGTGCTCGTCCTTGCCGACCTGCGCCTTGCGATCGTTGAGGACCTTGTGGTGCTCGTCGTGGCCGACGGTCTCGCGGCGGTCGTTGCGGACCGTGAGGTCCATGTCGCGCTGGGCGTGCACGAACACCTGCTCGTCGCCCTTGGCGTCCTCGAAGCGCAGCTCGTTGAAGCCGCCGCCGGTGTAGGTCTCGCTCTTGATCGTGCTCTTGGTCTTCTCGTCGGGCAGCGGGTACGGCGTGGCGTTGTTGCCGTGGTACACGCGCCCGGTGACGATCGGCCGGTCGGGGTCGCCCTCGATGAAGTCGACGATCACCTCGTGGCCAACGCGCGGGATGAACATCGCCCCGTAGCCGTTACCGGCCCACGCCTGGCTGACGCGCACCCAGCACGACGACTTTTCGTCGCTCTTGCCCTCGCGGTCCCAGTGGAACTGGACCTTCACGCGCCCGTGCTCGTCGACGTGCACCTCTTCGCCGGCCGGACCGACCACGGTCGCGGTCTGCACCCCGCGCACCTGCGGCCGCGGCGTGGCCCGCGGGGCCCGGTACGGCACGCTGCTGGGGATGCAGGTGAACTCGCCGCGGTAGACCAGCTCCTGCTCGGCGGTGTGGTCGATCGTGCTCGGCTGCTCGCCGAAGTGATTCACGCGCAGCACCCGGTACTCGCCGTCGAGCTCGACGCGCGGGTGGTCGGCCAGCTTGAACCCGAAGCCCGGGGTCAGGCGCGGCGAGTCGGTGGTGCCGCGACCGACCCGCTTCACCGCCTGGGCCGCCTCGAGCTCCGACTTCGCCAGCCGCTTGCCGAGCCCCGCGTCCTGGAACTCGCCCGGGAAGTCGTAGAGCTCGAACGTCGGCTTGGCGCCGGCGTGCTCGGCCTCGAGCAGGCGGTCCGGCTGGTGCAGGTTGAAGTCGCGCAGCGTCACGTGGTCGGGCCGGATCTCCTCGCTCATGCGGAACAGCCCGACGTGCTCCTTGTCGCGGACCATGTCGTCGATGCGGAACGGCAGCGTCGGCTCGCCCACGATCAACGGCGCCCCGCCGGCACGGTCGCTGATCACCATCACGTGGCGCTTCGCCGCGTGGTCGAAGTAATAGACGATGCCCTCCTCCTCCATCAGTCGGCTGATGAACTGGAGGTCCGTCTCGCGGTACTGCACGCAGTAGTCGCGCGGCGCGTAGCTCCCGGTCAGCTCGAACTGCTGGCGGCGGCGGCTGATGCCGGCCCCGTCGAGCACCTTGCGCAGGATGTCCGGCGTCGACATCTGCTGGAAGATCCGCGAATTGGTGCGAAACAGCAGCGTATAAAGCTGCGGCACCAGCGTGATGCGGTACATCGCCCGCGGCCGCATCTCGCCGGTGTACTCGGCGCGCAGGATGATCCCGTGGACCAGCCGCGGCTCGCCGACGCCGACCACCTTGAGCAGCGCGCTGCGTCCGACCAGCTCGCCGACCTCGATGTGGCGGGCGACGACGTCGAGGTGGAACTCGTACAGCGCCGAGATGCCCTCGCTGCCGCTGAAGCGCACGACCCAGAAGTTGTCGCTGAGCCCCTCGATCTCGAACGTACACGAGCGATCAGCTTGACGTGCGACCAGCAGCAGCTCCGACTCCATCGCCGACCCTCCAGCTCGGCTCTTATCACGCGGCTGCGCGCCGGTGCAAACAGAACGGGCCGTGCGGGCTGTTCCGCGCGCCGCCGGGCGAAGCCGCGCCCGCGCCCGCGCGCGATCGACTGGCCTGCATTTCACATGTCTCATGGGACATGACCTTCGAGACATGAAGAGGTCGCGTCCGCCGCGCTCGCGCCCGCGAACGCCCGTCCCGGCCGCGCTCCGCCGGGCGTGCGCGGTCGCGGCACGGCCGCGCCCGGATGCGCTAACCTGCCCCGGCCGCACGGGATCGGCCCGCATCGGTCTTTGTGTAATTCCCTGACCCCGGACGACGCGCATGACATCGCCTCGAAGCCGCATGCTGCCGGACAATCCGATCCTCCACGACGCCGACCGCGAGCAGCACGAAGACCTGGGCATCCGGGCGGCCCTGCACGAGGCCAGGACCGCGGCGACATGAGCGGTGACGAGCTGGAGCGCCTCAGCCAGGCGATCGCCCTCGCCGACGGCTTCCAGCTGCTGGTGCTCGAGTGCCACGACCTCGACGCGTGGGACCTTCACCGCCTGTTCGACGCGGTCCAGACCCGCGTCGCCGCGTTGCGTGGAGTGCCGCCGCTGGTGCTGGTCTATGACCCGCACGTGACCACGCGCGAGTCTGGCAGCCTGCGCGACGAGGCGTGGGTCGAAGGTGTCCTCGAGGCCATCCTGCGCGTGCCGGCGACCGACACGGAGGAGGCCTCTGTGGTCGCGGTGATCGACGGCACCGGATTCGACGAGGCCGATGCGGACAGCCGCGAGCTACTCAGCTGGGAGTTCCTGTTTCATCGCATGAACGAGCGCCGCAATGCGGTCAGCCGCACCCTGCGCGGGACGCTGGCGCTGGCGCTGCCGCCCGCGCTGGTGCGCGTGTTCCTCGAGGAGGCGCCGGACGTGGCTTCGATCCGCAGCGACATGATCGGCCTGAATCCGTCACACGTACCAGCTTCACCCGGCCGCCCGCAGCTGACGCGCCGCATGGGCTACGCGCCCGAGCTGCTGCGCGAGGCGGCGCTGCGCCGCCTCGCCGCCGATCCGCGGCTCGAGCCGTCGGCGCGGGACAACGCCCGCCGCGCGCTCGCGCCGGCCTCGCAGCACGAAGAATCACCCCCGGCCGCGCATGATCCTGCGAGGCAGGCGCTGCTCGAGCTGCTGCTGTCGCTCTTCTCCGTCGACGAGCTGCACCGCATCACCGTCTATCAGTTCGGGACGGAGCTTGGCGCGCAGCTGCCCATGCAAGCGCCGGCCGCGAGCGTCGCCTTGGCGCTGATCACCAGCCTCGAGCGACGCGGGCTGCTCGACGACAACTTCTTCGCGCTGCTCCGCCGCGAGCGTCCGCGCCGCACGCCGGAGATCGATCGGGTCCAGCAGCTCCACGGCGGGCCGTCAGCGCGCCCGCTCGTTACCTCGTCGTGGCGCTGGACGCCGTCGCCCGAGGAGCTGCACCTCGCGCTGCTCGAGCTGCCGCGCGCGCAGGTCCACCAGGCCGTGCAGCTCGCGGAGGACGAACGCGTCAGCGCGCCGCTGACCCGCAGCGGCGCCGCGCACGCCAGGAGCGTGCAGCGGGCCCGCATGTCGGTGCGCGACATCGTCAACCAGGCCGCAAACCAGGGCCCGGACGCGCTGCAGCGCCTCGCCGACGCGCTGGTGACTCTCGGCTACCAGCCGCGCGCCTGAGGTCCCGGCACGCACCTGCGGGCCTCGCAACGCACCCTGGTGGTTGTGCCATCATCGCCGACGTGCGCCCCGCCCCGCTGCTCGCCGTGGCCGCGTTCGCCGGCGCGGCCGCGGTCGCCTCGATCTCCGGCCGCCTCGGCGATCATCACGAGCGCCGACGCAGCCACGCGGAGCTCACGCGACACACGCCCGCGATCGGTCGCAGCGGCTACGTCGGCTCGGACGCGTGCGCCCCGTGTCACCCGGCCGCGCACGCCAGCTGGGCGGCCACCTATCACCGCACCATGACCCAGCGCGCCGGCCCGGACAGCGTGCTCGCCCCGTTCGACGGCCGCGACCTCGACGGCCCCGGCGGCCCGCACCGCCCGCTGCGCCGCGGCGACGAGTTCTGGGCCGAGCTGCCCGACCCCGAGCACAAGCTCGCGCGCGCCGCCGAAGGCTTGCCTCTGGGACATGTCCCGAAGGTCATGCGCCGCATCGTCATGACCACCGGCTCGCACCACATGCAGGTCTACTGGGTCGAGAGCCCGCGCGACCGCCGGCTGCACGCCTTCCCCTCGGCGTGGCTGACCGACGAGCAGAAGTGGGTCCCGGTCGAGAGCACCCTGCTGCGGCCGCCACAGGGCGACGTCGTCTACACCTGGAACCGCGCCTGCGTGCCGTGCCACGCCGTCGCCGGCCAGCCGCGCATCGACGACGCCCGCGTCGACACCCGCGTCGCCGAGCTCGGGATCGCCTGCGAATCGTGCCACGGCCCCGGTCGCGCCCACGTCGAAGCCCGCCGCAGCCCGCTGGCCCGCTACGCCATGCACCTGTCCCCGGGGCCAGATCCATCGATCGTCCAGCCGGCCCGCCTCGACCACCGCCGCAGCGCCGAGCTGTGCGGCCAGTGCCACGGCGTGGCCCGCTTCCCCGACGAGGCCACCTGGCTGGCCCGCGGCGACGCCTATCGCCCCGGCGAGCCGCTCGCGCCGCACCGTCAGTTGGTCCGCCACCCGGTGCGCGAGGCCCAGCCGTGGCTCGACGCCGTGCTCGACGAGGACCCCGAGTACCTCGCCGGTCGCATGTGGTCCGACGGCCACGTGCGCGTGACCGGCCGCGAGTACACCGGCCTGCTCGAGACCCCGTGCTTCCAGCGCGGCGAGCTGTCGTGCCTGTCGTGCCATCAGTTGCACGGGTCCGATCCCGACGACCAGCTGCGCGCGGCGGCGACCGGCGACGGCGCCTGTACTTCGTGCCATGTCCTTCCGGACATCCAGGCCCACACCCGTCACCCGGCCGGCAGCGTCTCGTGCTACGACTGCCACATGCCGCGGACCTCCTACGGCCTGCTGGGGGCAGTCCGCAGCCACGTGATCGACAGCCCCGATCTCGCCGTCACCCTCGCCACCGGCCGCCCCGACGCCTGCAGCCTGTGCCACGTCGATCGCCCGCTGGCGTGGACCGCCGGCCACCTGCGCGGCTGGTACGGCCACCCCGAGCCCGAGCTCGCGGGCCATCAGCGGACCGTCGCCGCGGCTGTCCTTTGGGCCATCTCGGGCGACGCCGGCCAGCGGGCTCTGGCCGCCGACGCGCTCGGCCGCGGCGACATCGTCGGCCCCGACTGGCGCGCGCCGATCCTCGCGCACCTGCTGGCCGACCCCTACGACGCGGTGCGGCAGATCGCCGCCCGCGGGCTGCGAAGGCTGCCGAGCGCCGCCGGCCTCGAGGTCGACGGGCTCGCGCCCGCGGAGGTGCGCGAGACCACCGCGGCCGAGCTGCTCATCCGCTGGCGCGCGGCCCCGCGGCCTGGCCCCGACCCCGCGCGGCTCGTCGATCCCGCCGGCGATCACGATCTCGCGACCCTGCAGGCGCTGGCCGCCCACCGCGACGAGCGCCCGATCGACCTGAAGGAGTAGCCGATGCCGCCCCCCTGCCGTGAACTCGACTGCCCCGCTCGCGGTGCCTATCTCCGACCGCAGCGCGGTGACGCTCGAACGCCGATTCCGAGGAGCACCAAGCCTGCTCGCTCACCGCGAACTCGCGAGCCCGTGACGAAGCTCGACCGCGCCGCCGGTGACCCGTTCGCTCGCGCGAGATATCACCGATGATCGCTGCCGACCCCGCCCCCGCGGACCGCTACGCCGCCCGCCACCTGCGGAGCGGCTGGCTGTGCCTGCTGGTGTTCCTCGCCGCCGGCCTCGCGCTCGAGTCGCTGCACGGCCTCAAGGTCGCGGCCTACCTCGACCTCGACCAGGCGGTGCGGCGGCACATGTGGACGCTCGCCCACGCTCACGGCGCCCTGCTCGGGCTGGTCCACCTCGGGCTCGCCGCCACCGCCCGCGCTCACCCGTCTCTTGCGACATGTTCTCATGGACATGTCGCATCGGTCAGCCTCGACCTCGCCAGCCTGCTGCTGCCGCTCGGCTTCTTCCTCGGCGGCCTGTGGCACTACGCCGGCGACCCCGGCCTCGGCGTCCTGCTGGTCCCGGTGGGCGGCGCGCTGCTGGTGCTCGCCGCCCTGCAGGTGTTGCTGGGCCTGCGCCCCGCCCCGGAGGCGTGAGCGCGCGCGGCGTGCTATCGTGCGTGGGTGTCGACCGCCCGCAAGCTCGCTACCTACGACGACCTCCTCGCCGACCCGAGCGAGGCCAAGACCGAGATCTTCGACGGGGAGATCCACGTCCAGCCGAGCCCCCTGGCCGGCCACGGTCGGGCGCAGCTCGCCCTCGGGCGATTCATCGGCGGGCCCTTCGACGGTGACCGGCGCGGGCCCGGCGGGTGGTGGATCCTGGCCGAGATGGACGTCCGCTTCGACGTCCACAACGTCGTCCGTCCGGATGTGGTCGGCTGGCGCCGGTCCCGACTGCCGGATCCATGGAACTCTCGACCGATCGACGTCGTGCCCGACTGGATCTGCGAGGTCCTCTCGCCCTCCACCGCCAAGATCGACCGCGTGCGCAAGCGGCAGCTCTACGCCCGCCATGGCGTCCCGCACTACTGGCTCGTCGACCCGATCGACCGCGTGCTCGAGGCCTTCGTCCTCGACGGCGCCGAGTGGCGGCTCGCCGGCACCTACGACGACACCGACATCGCCCGCATCCCTCCGTTCGAGGCCATCGAGATCCCGCTCGAAGAGCTATTCCCGCCCCTGCCGCCGCCGCCCGCTTGACCTGCGCCGCCGCGGCTCGGTTATCCTCCGCGCGTGACCTTCCCGCTCGACCACGTCCGCTCGCAGTTCCCCGGCCTCGCTTGCGACGAGGTCTTCCTCGACAACGCTGGCGGCTCGCAGATCCTCGGCGGCGTCATCGACGGCATCGGCGCCTACCTGCGCGACTGCAACGTCCAGCACGGCGCCACCTACGGCGCCTCGCAGCGGGCCGTCGCCCAGGTCACCGCCGGCAAGGAGGCGCTCGCCTCCCTGTTCGGCGGCGGACCGGGCACCGTCGTGTTCGGCCCCTCGACCACGCAGATCATCTTCAACATCGCCGTCGCGCTCGGGCCCTCGCTGCGGCCGGGTGACGAGATCGTCGTCACCGAGGCCGACCACGAGGCCAACGTCGGCGCCTGGCGGCGCGTCGCCGCCCAGCGGGGCGCCGAGGTCAAGGTGTGGCCCCTCGATCGCGCCCGTCAGACCCTCGAGCTGGCCGACCTCGCCCCGCTGCTCGGCCCACGCACGCGGCTCGTGTGCATGACCCACTGCTCCAACATCCTCGGCACCATCTTCGACGTGCGCGCCGCCGCCGAGCTGGTGCATCGGGCCGGCGCCCGGCTGTTCGTCGACGGCGTGGCCTACGCCCCGCACGGCCCGATCGACGTCGCCGCGCTCGGCGTCGACGGCTACGTCTTCAGCGTCTACAAGGTCTACGGCCCGCACCTCGCCGCTGCCTGGCTCGCGCCCGAGCTGTTCGCCGAGCTCGCCAACATCAACCACGACTTCTACGACTGCGGCCCGTACCGCCTGCAGCCCGGCGGCGTCAATTACGAGCTCGTCGCGGCCAGCGCGGCGATCGCCCGCTACCTCGACGATCTCGGCGAGCGCCTCGGCCCCGGCCCCGACCCGCGCGGGCGCGCCTGGGCCGCCATCGCCGCCCACGAGGCCGACCTCGCCGAGCACTTGCTCGGGTTCCTCGGGACATGTCCCAAAGTCCATGTCGTCGGGGACATCCGCCCTGGCCGGGCCGTGCGCGTGCCGACCATCAGCTTCGTGGTCGACGGCGTGCCCTCGCCGACCATCCCGGCGCAGGTCGATCCGCACGGCGTCGGCGTCCGCTTCGGCGATTTCTGCTCGCGCCCCCTGGTCGACGCGCTCGGCCTGCGCCCCCACGGCGGGGTCGTGCGCGTCTCGCTGGTCCACTACAACAGCCACGCCGAGGTCGAGCGGCTGATCGCCGCCCTGCGCCCGATCGTCGCCTGAACGGCCCGTCCTGGAGGCGGGTCGCCGCTCGCGCCGCGGCCCGTCGCCGCCTGCCGGGCGATCCGTCACCGCCCGTGAGCACGGTTCCCTCCGCGTCGCTCTCTTGGCGCTGCGGCGCGCTCGGCCTAAGCTGTCCCGACGTGACGCCCCCGCCCGGAACCGCGCCCGCGCCCGACCCGACCGGCCCTGACGAGGCCGACCGGGCCATGGAGCAGCTCATGCGCTTCCTGGCGATCCTGCGCCGGCGCTGGCTGGTCGTCGCGATCGTCACGGTGCTGGCCCTCGCCGGCGCCGCGATCGCCATCACCGCCCTGCAGCCGCGCTGGCGGGCCAGCGCCACCGTCGTGCTCCACCTCGGCGGCCCGCAGGTGCTCGACAAGGTCAAGAACGTCACCGAGGACACCGAATCGCGGCTCCTCGCTTACAAAGAGTACTACCAGACCCAGCGCGAGATCATCGGCAGCCGCGCCGTCGCCGAGCGGGCCCTCGCCGCTCTCGGCCTCGCGCAAGATCCGGTGTTCCTCGGCCTCGCCGACATCGGCTCCGAGGCCGAGCGCATGGCCCTGGCCGCCGAGGTCGACCCGATCGAGCGCCTGCGCGGGATGGTGTTCGTCGAGGAGGTCCGCGGCTCGCGGGTGCTCAAGATCAGCGCCGACTACCCCGACCCGCAGATCGCCGCCGACATCGCCAACGCGCTCGCCGAGGCCTACCTCGCCCACGTCGACGCCTCGCGCATGCGCACCGGCGACGCCGCCAAGGCCAACATGGAGACCGAGCGCGCCAAGGCCCTCGCCGCGCTCCAGCGGGCCGAGAAGGCCCTCTCCGACTTCAAGCAGCAGCACGGCATCAGCTCGATCTCCCTCGCCGACCGCCAGAACGTCATCACCGAGGCGATCATCAAGACCACCGCCAACCTCAAGGACGCCGAGGCCGAGTCGTTCGCCGCCGGCGCCGTCCACGAAGAGGCCGAGCGCCTGCACAAGGCCGGCAGCATCGCCGGCGCCAGCCTGCTCCCGCCGCTCGAGCGCCGCGTCTTCGAGGACATGCGCGCCGAGGAGCTCGAGGCCGAACGCGAGGTCGAGCAGCTCAGCGTCAAGTACGGCGACAAGATGCCCGAGCTGCAGCAGGCCAAGAGGCGCCTGCGCATGATCCAGGGCCGCATCGCCAAGGAAGAGAAGGAGCTGCTCGCGGGCATCAAGGCCCGCGCCAACGCGGCCCGCAAGACCGAGGTGCGCCTGCACGGCTCGCTCGACGGCGAGAAGGCCAAGGCCCTCGGCCTCACCCTGCTCGAGCGGCAGTACCGCGAGCTCGAGCGCGAGTCCAAGACCGCCGCCGAGTCCTACGAGCTGGTGTCGAAGCGCGACACCGAGATCGAGATGCTCGGCCGCATGCAGTCGGAGGACATCGAGATCCTCGACCGCGCCACCCGGGGCCGCAAGCCGGTGTTCCCGCCCAAGGCGCTGCTGGTCGCGGTGGCGCTGGTCAGCGGCCTCACCCTCGGCGCCCTGCTGGCCCTCGGCGTCGACGTCCGCGACAACCGGATCCGCGGCCTCCTCGACCTCGAGCGCGCCCTCGCCGGCCTCGGCCTGCCGGTGCTCGGTCAGCTGCCGCTCCTGCCCGCCGACGCCCGCATCGGCGTCAGCAACCTGCGCGCGCAACGGCGCCAGCGCGACCTCCACACCCTGCTGTTCCCGCAGTCGCTGATGGCCGAGCGCGTCCGCGGCGTGCGGACCTCGCTCGGCTTCGCCGCCGGCAAGGACGGCCTGCGCACCCTCGTCGTCACCTCGCCCAACTCCGGCGAGGGCAAGAGCTCGACCGCCGTCAACCTGGCGATGAGCTTCGTCCAGTCCAAGAAGCGCGTGGTGCTCATCGACGCCGACATGCGCCGCCCCCGGCTGCACCAGGTGTTCGAGCCGCCGATCGGCCGCGAGGTCGACGGCCTCGCGCGCGTGCTCGCGGGCAAGTGCACGCTCGACGAGGCGCTGATCACCGGCGGCGACGTGCCGGAGGGGATGTCGCTGCTGCTGTGCGGGGAGATCCCGCAAAACCCGTCGGAGCTGCTGGAGAGCCCGCAGACGCGCAAGCTGCTGGCGGAGCTCGGCGAGCGCTTCGACCTGGTGGTGCTCGACACGCCGCCGGTGCTGCCGGTCAGCGACCCGCTGATCCTCGCGCGCATGGCCGACGGGGTGGTGGTGGTGGCCCGCTGCCAGGCGACCACCCGCGCCGGCCTGCAGCGCGCCCTCGCCACCCTGCGCCGCAGCGAGGCCAACCTGCTCGGCGTGGTCCTCAACGAGGTCGACGCCCGCCGCGAAGAGGCCGGCTACGGCGCGGGCTATTACTCGTACCACGCCGACCCCAAAGCCGCCGCGCAGGGCTCGGCGTAGGGATGTCTCTTGGGACATGTCTCATTCGACATGTCCCAAGGGTAACCTAAAATATCACGGGTCCGGCGGCAGCGCCCGGGTGTCGATCACCACGCGCTGCGGGTCGCGCGGGTCGTAGCAGACCGGCAGCGTCGGACCCTGGAGGTGCGGCCGCGGGTCGTACCAGAACAGCTGGCTCTTCACGAGCCGCAGCCGCCGGTCGCCGGGCAGCACGAACTGGCACAGGATGACCCACGGGTGGTGCTCGAGCTCGTCGTCCGAGCGGTCCTGCTCGACCGAGACGATCGTCCCCTCGACCCGCGCCCCGTCGCGCACGATCGCCGCCATCACCCGCTCGTGCCGGCGCGCCACCAACAACCAGATCAGCGCCGAGAACACCAGCTGGCCACCGGCGCCGGCGAAGATCAGCGGCAACAGCCAGCGCGCGCCCCAGGTGTCGATCTCGGCCCACGCGTCGTCGGCCAGGTCGTAGACGATCGGGACCTCCTCCCCGATCGCGTACGGCGTCTGCGTGGCGATGCCGGCGTGGAACACCCGCGACTCGCCGCCCTGGGTGACGTAGGCGATGTCCGGCGCGAACAGCTCGTCGACCGGGCGCAGCGACACCACCCGGCCCTCGGCCAGCTGCGTGGCCGCGAGCGCGCGCGCGCCGACGATCGCGAGGACCAGGCCGACGACGATGAGCACGACCCCGAACAAGCCGACGACCGTCGAACCGCGCACCTTCCCAGAGTGACCGCACGAACGGCGGTGCACAAGCCGACTCGATTGTACTTCGCCGCGGCCGCGCGCGAGCGAGCGACACCACGAGCGCGCCGCGGTCCCCATCGCCGGGCCGACCAGCCCCGCCCGAAGTCACGCGATGCTCTGCACCGGCCTCGGCGCGAGATGCACCTTGGGACAGGTCGATTCACCCGCGAACACGCGATCGCGTCGGGGACATATCAGCGCGCGAGGCGGCATCACCCCGATCTGGCGCGCCCGCGCCCGCGCGTCCTCGTCGAGGTCCCCGTGTTACGGTCCGGCCATGATCCAACGTTCGCAGGTGTGGTCCTTGTCGGCGATGCTGCTCGTGGCCTGTGGCGACTCCGGCTCCGTCAGCACGGAGAGCACGTCGGCCGGGCCGACCACCGACACCGAGGCCGCCACCGATCCGGGCACCTCCACCGACGCCACCAGCTCCGGCACCCCGACCGAGGGCAGCTCCACCGTCGATCCCACCGTCGACCCCACCGGTGCGACCACCCCCGGCACCACCGAGGGGCCGGGCACCACCGAAGGACCGGGCACCACTGACGGGCCAGGCACCACCACCGAGGCGACCACCGACGGCACCACCGGCGGCGCCGACGTCCAGTTGCCGCCGCCCGACGCCGAGTTCGACTACCAGCTCGGCGAGGCCTACGACCCGCCGGGCGAGGTCAAGATCGTCTCGCGCGACCGCAACGCCGCGCCCGCGCCCGGCATCTACAACATCTGTTACGTCAACGGCTTCCAGGTCCAGCCCGACGAGGAGGACTTCTGGCTCGACGATCACCCTGACCTGATCCTGCGCGACGGCATGGGCGATCCGGTGATCGACATCGATTGGCAGGAGATGCTGCTCGACACCAGCACCCCGGAGAAGCGGGCCGCGCTGGCCGAGATCGTCGGCGGATGGATCTCCGGCTGCGCCGCCGACGGCTACGACGCGATCGAGATCGACAACCTCGACTCTTACTCGCGCTCGCAGGACCTGCTGACCCAGGACCAGGCCGTCGAATTCATGGCCCTGCTGTCCGCCGTGGCCCACGCCGAGGGCGTGGCGATCGCCCAGAAGAACTCGACCGAGCTGCTCGATCGCAGGGGCGAGATGGGCACCGACTTCGCGGTCGCCGAGGAGTGCAACACCTACGAAGAGTGCGGCGATTACATCGACGCCTACGGCGACGCCGTGCTGATGATCGAGTACGTCGAGAAGGACTTCGCCGACGGCTGCGCCAATTATCCGCAGATGTCGCTCGTCCTGCGCGACCTCGACCTCGTCGGGCCGGACGACAACGGCTACGTGCGCGACGCCTGCTAGCTCAGCGCTCGCACAGCCGCTCGGCGAGCTGCCGCTCGAACAGCGATTCCGGCACCAGCCCCGGCTGACCGGCGCCCTCGATGTAGCCGGCGGGCTGGTCGAACGGCGCCGGCGGCTTGTCGCCGGAGAACGTGCCGCTGCCGCCGATCGCGTAGTTCTGGGCGGTCGGCGGCTGCTGGATGACGGCGACGCCGTCGCCGGTGGCGTAGTTCCAGGCCACCGAGTGGGCCAACGACCAGCCGTGGCCGGTGCCGTAGTCGCCGCGGTTGTAAAGGCCGAGCACCACCAGCTTGTCCTTGGCCGGCTCGGCGTCGACGACGTTGTCGTAGAGCAGCCCCATGCTCCACCGCCGGTGGCCCTCGCTCGACGCGTTGGCGCCGGTGGAGGTCGAGCGATGGAACACCACCCCCGAGGTGTACGACGTCCCGTTCGACACGAAGTGATGGCGGCCCCGGGTCGCGTGGCAGTCGGTGAACAGCACCTGCTGCCCGCCGCTGGCGTCGAAGTTGTACATGCGCTCGCCCGTGATCTGGGCCACCGGGTCGAGCGCGCGCGCGTGGGCCACGGTGACCTGCACACCGGTCTGCACCGTGACCGCGGCGAAGCCGAAGTGCAGCGCGGTGAACCGGCGCACCCACGCGTCCTCGACCCCACGCATGGCGATCGCCGTCCACGCGTGGTCCTCGTCGTCGCCGCCGAGCGTGTCGATGTCGATCCGCAGGTCCTCGACCCCGACCTCGGTCACCAGCCCCGCGCGGTCGGCCCTGTACACGTACGCCTGCGACAGCGCGCGATCGAGGTGGTTGAACACCGGCGCGTCGACCGTCAACGCCGGCCCGTCGATCGCCATGACCTGCCGCTTGAACACCAGCGGCTGCGAATCGACAGTCCACGGCCCGTCGGCCCCGGTGCCGCCGTGGTCGACCGCGGCCAGCCACGCCTCGGTGCACGGGTGCACGATCACCACGTGATCGCCGACCGCGTAGAGCGACGGGTCGGCGACCTCGAAGGTCCGCGCCCCGACCGGCACCCGCGCGCTGACGATGTCGCTGCGGCTGTTCGGAAGCTCGGGCTGCCAGCGATCGTTGTCCCCGCTGCCGACCACCAGCACCGGGCGCTGGTGCGGCTCGTCGCCGATCGCCCGCAAGATCGTGCTGGTCGCCGGATCGTCGCCGTCGCCCGCGCCGCGCAGCACCACCCCGCTGTGCCGCAGTCGCACGGTGCCGTGGATCTCGTACTCGCCGGGTCCCAGCAGCACCGCGCCGCGCAGGCCGTCGACCCCGGCCGGCATCGCCCCGAGCTCGTCGATCGCCTGCTGCAGATGCTCGGTGTTGTCGCCGGCGACCGGGCCGATGCCGAGCACCGTCGGCACGTCGGGGATCGGCGCTTCGCTGCGGTGATAGCCGGCGTAGCTGAAGTCGGCGATCCGGTTGTCCTGCTCGTCGGCGACGTAGGTCAGCGCGTCGTCCTCGACCGGCACGATCTGCGAGGTCCAGCTGCCCGGCGGCTGCGCGAGCGGCGGAGGACACTGCGCGGCGCCGGTGGTGCTGTCGTCGCCGGTGCTGCTGTCCGTCGCCGCGCCGCCGAGGTCGGGCGCGGGCGCTCCGGTCGACGTGCCAGTGATCGTGACGACGCCATCGGTCGGGTCGGTGCCGGTGGTCGGCGCGCCGCCGGTGCCCGTCGTCCCGGTGGTCGTCGTCGTCGTCTCGCCGCCGCTGGTGCCGGTGGTCGCGCCGCCGCCCGCAGGACAGGCGGTGACCGCCGTGAGGAGGATGCCGCCCAACACAGCGCCGCGGACCGGGATCGTCATTGGTAGATCCTACCCTTCCTCTGCTTGAGCCGGAGGAAGGGCAGGACCCCCGTTCAAACCGTGCATGCGGATTTCCCGCACACGGCTTACCGGTGGTCTCTCGAGCCGCCGCATTACGCGGCCTCCGGGTACTGCACGGTCCCCCGTAGACGGTGGAGACCGTGGTTGTGGAAGAAGTCGCGCGTCCAGCTCTCGACCTCACCTGCGCGGAGGTGCCGGCCCTTGCGCCTCATCATGAAGCGACGAAGGCGAGACCACACGTAGGTGTCGATCCGGTTGAATTTCACGGCGGCGTTCCCGGTGCGGAAGTAGTTACCCCAGCCACGCAGCACCGGGTTGATGTCACGGATGATCACCCGCACATCTTTGGCCCCGTTGCGGTTCGAGCCGGTCAGCTCCTTCACGCGCTGCCGCGCCCGCGTCATGCTACGCGTCGAGGGCCAGCGCTGGAGGAAGTACACCCTGCGATGTTCCTTCTCCCAGATCGGCCCGGACATGCGCTTGCGCAGGTGGCAGCCGAGGAAGTCGAAGCCTTGCCGTCCCCAGCTCAGCTCGACTCGCCTCGTCTTCTCGGGATGCAGTTCCAGCTTGAGACGCCGCAGGATCTCGCGGACCCTGACCTCGGCCTCCTCGCACGCCTTCCTGGTCCCGCACAGGATCACGAAGTCGTCGCAGTAGCGCACGAGCTCGCCCAGATGGGCGTGCCGTCGCTGCCACAGCTTGTCGAGGACGCCGAGGTAGATGTTCGACAGCAGCGGTGAGATCACGCCGCCCTGGGGTGTCCCCGAGAGCATCGCCGTCACCTGGCCGTCTTCCATCACGCCGGCTTCGAGCCATTGCCGCACCAGCTTGAGGACCCTTCGATCCGAGATCCGCATCTCGACGAGCTTCATCAGTCGCTCGTGATCGATGCTGCCGAAGTAGTCGCGGATGTCGGCGTCGAGCACATGGTTCCCACCTCGAGCTCCCAGCACGCGCAGTCGCTCGAGCGCCTGCGTCGCGCTGCGCTTCGGCCGGAAGCCGTACGAGCACGGAAGGAAATCCGCCTCGAAGATCGGCTCCAGCACCAGCTTCGCCGCCATCTGCACCACTCGGTCCCGGACTGTCGGGATCCCCAGCGGCCGCTTCTTCCCGTCCGCCTTCGGGATGTACCGCCGCATGACCGCGCTCGGTCGGTATGTCCCGCCCTTGAGTTCGTCGGCGATCTCTTCGAGGAAGCGATCGACGCCGTACTGCTCCACCTCGGCCAGCGTTTGTCTGTCGACGCCCGCTGCCCCCCTGTTCTTCTTGACCCGCCTCCATGCTTCCTTCAGGACGTCACGCCTGAAGATGCGGTCGTACAGCGCATGGAAGCGTCGACCCGGTTGCCGCTTGGCTGCGGCCCACAGTCGGCGTCGAAGTTCTCGCACTTTGTCACGCGGCCTGCGCCGCGTGGGGTGGTTGGGACCTGTCCTGCAGGCCATGCCCTCGCGCTTACCTTCTTCTCCGACACGACCACCCCAGGGGTCCTTCCCTCCGACGGCGTTGTTCTGCGCCGCCATCGCCGGTACTACGACCCCCTCGGACTCCCGCTGCACAGCGCTCGACTTCGCCTTCGGCTTATACGAGTCGCATCGCCCCGACACGGGCCGTGCAGACGGGCCTCTCCTGTTCCGCATCGCTCCTTGAACGCGTGCTGCGCCCCATACCCCGGGAGGACCCATCGCGCTTTCTGCTCCGGATGACTGCGCGGTGGGCGTGGCCTTCGCCGTGAGATGAGCGGCTCGGCTCCCCCATTGTTCATCTGTCGAGGCTGCAGGCTTCACTTGATGTTGCGGCCCGCGTTCTTGCTCCCTCCGCAGAGGCTCTTGACGCCCCGCTCGGGCCGCGAGAATCTCTCCTCGCGCCTGGGGCCTGCTACCGGGCGCTCCGGCGCCTACCCGGGCGGGACTTTCACCCGCTGGAACGGTGCAGCATGACGCGGCCGAGCCGCCCCCTCCGGGGCCGAGCTCGTCCGCGTCGTCAGGACGCACCATCGAGCCACGCTATCAACCGCCCCGGCGCCGAACAAGGCGCGCGCCTGCTCGCTGGCTGGGGGCGCGGGTCCGCCGAGGTCGTCACGCGCATGCCGAGGACGCACACCTCGCGCGCAATCACATGTCCGATCGACCATGCTCGACACGACATGTCCTCATGGACATGTCCTAAACGACATAAAATGCGCGAAGCCGATCCTGCACCCGGGTCGAGGTTCGGGACCGCCCGCGCGTTGGCTCCCGGTGGGACCGCCGCACCGTCCGGCCGCGCGCGAGCGGGGTCCTCGCGGATGAAATGGCGGGCAGGGGTGTGGGGTAGATCTCCGCGGCGCCAGCCCTGGGCGCCGTTCGGCGGGGTCGTTCGTTCGCCCGACAGGAGCAGGTCCGACGCAGCCCGGCAGGCCGGGTCGGGCTCGGGCTAGTATCCTTGTCACGTGCGCCGGACCGCCGCCGACCCGACCTGACGCGCGCTCCTGCGACCTCCCACCGCGCCCCCCTCGCGGCCCTCGACGATGTCCCCTCCCAAGATCCCCTCCGTGGTGGTTCGCGGCCTCGAGCCCGAGGCCGCGGTCAGCTCGATCGCGCGCGACCGGCCGTCCCAGCCGCCGTGGTCGCGGATCTTGCTCGGCCTCGCGGTCGCGGGGCCGGCGCTGTGGCTCGGTGGGGTGCCGTCGATCGTGGTCCCGGGCTTCTGCGCGCTGGTGCTGGCGCTGTGGATCCGCCTGTGCACGCGCAGCGAGCAGCCGCTGCGCGTGCCGTCGGGCGCCTTCATCGGCCTGTTCGCCGCCGGGCTGACGCTGCTGCAGTGGATGCCGCTGCCGCTGTTCCTGCGCGAGCTGGTGGCCCCGGGCCTGACCGCGCGGGTCGGCGCGGCGCTGGCCGACAGCGGCGCGAGCCCGTGGCCGGGGCTGTCACCTGTCCCCGGGGACAGCGCGCTGGAGGCCGCGCGCCTGCTCGCGCTCACCGGCCTGTTCGTCGGCGCGGCCCAGCTGTCGTGGCGCGTCAGCGCCGGCCTGGTCGCGCTGGCCGGCTCGCTGGTGGCGCTGATCGGCCTGGCGCAGGCGGCGTTCGGCCTCGAGGCGATCTACGGGCTTTATCAGCCGCTGCAGGTCGACCCGACGGTCACGCCGGCGCTGCTGACGACCTTCGTCAACGCCAACCACCAGGCCGGCCTGTTCCTGCTCGGGATCTTCAGCGCCGGCGCGCTGGCGGTGCACATGCGGCTGCAGGGCCGCACGGCCACCGACCCGGCGCTGGTCAGCCGCCTGCGCGAGCGCCGATTGGCGGCTCTGGCGGCCCTGGCGATCCAGGGCGCGGCGCTGCTGCTGTCGCTGTCGCGGGCGGCGATCGTCGCCCTGGCGATCGTCGCTCCGGTGGCGCTCATGCTCGCCTGGCGCAACGGACCTGTCCCTGTGGGCAGGTCGCGCGCGCGCGAGCCGGAGGGCCGGCTGTGGCTGCAGCGCGGCGCCCTGGCGCTCGGGCTCGGACTGCTCGCGGTGGTGGTCGCGCGCCAGGGCGCGTGGGCCGAGCTGTCGACGCTGTGGCGCGTCAACGAGGCCGAGACCAAATTTCGCATCGCCTCCGACGCGGTGGCGCTGATCGATCTGTCGCCGGTGCTCGGCGTGGGTCGCGGCGCCTTCCTCGACCTGTTCCCCGCGGTCGACTCGCGCCCGCTCGGCGTGGTCCACACCCACCTCGAGTCGGCCCCGGCGGCGATGCTCGTCGAGTGGGGCCCGGTCGGCGGCGGCCTGGTCGCGCTCGGCCTCATCTGGTGGTGGATCGCCGCCGTCTACACCACCGGCAGCGGCCGCCACGTCAGCGCCCGCCGGGTCGCCCTGTGCGGCCCGCTGGCCCTGGCGATCCACAACCTCGCCGACTTCAACCTCGAGTTCCTCGGCGTCGCCGCGCCGCTGTGCGCCCTCGCTGGCGCGCTGTCCGAGCGCCGCGGCTTCTTCCGCGCCCCGGCCCGCCCGGCCATCCTCGTCGGCGGCCTCAGCCTCGCCGGCGCGGCCGCGCTGGCGCTGTGGGCCCAGCCGTACACCTGGCAGAACCGCACCGCCGGCGACGGGGCGATCGGCGCCGGCGACATGTCCCCCGAGGCAGCCCAGCGGATGCGCCCGCTCGACGCCTCGCTGCACATCCTGCTGGCCCAGCGCGCGCTCGAGATCGAGGACTGGGCGCAGGCGCGGGCGCAGGCGACGGTGGCGAGCGAGCTGCAGCCGGCCAACTCCGACGCGTGGCTGCGGCGGGCCCACGCGGCGCGCGAGCTGGGCGACGCGTCCGAGTCGGCGAGCTCGCTGGCGCGGACGCTGGCGACGATGCGCCACCCGCCCGACCTCGAGCTGACGCGCTACCTGCTGGGCCGCTACCCCAACGCCGAGGAGCTGGCGCCGTTGATGCCGCAGGAGCTGGCGCCGTGGACCGCGGTGATGGAGTCGCTGATCGCCGAGGCGCCGGCCTACGCGGCGATCCTCGCCGCGGCACGCAGCCAGGTCGACGGCCGCGAGCCGCCGGTGTTGCACATGCAGGTCCGCCTGGCCCTCGCGCTCGACAACCCGTCACTCGCGCTGCACTACGCCCGCCTGCTCCGCATGCTCGCGCCGCACGAGGTCCACAGCCACCTGCTGCTGGCCCGCGCGCTCGAGAGCCAGCGGGTCCCGCGCGAGCGCGAGCTGCAGCACGACCTCGAGGAGGCGCTCGCCCAGGGCCTCGTCGCCGAGCCGGCCCACATCGCCCTGGTCGAGGAGAAGCTGCTCGGCTCGTACCTGCGCGACGGCCAGCCCGACGCCCTCGCCCGCGCCCGCGACCTGCTGCCGCGCCTGCTGGCCCGACCTGGCGACCGCGCCGCGCTGCAGCGCCGCCACGCGCTCGAGCGGGCCCTGGCCCAAGCTGTCCGCTAGGACAGGTCGACCGCGAGGCCGATCATTGACGCAATGAAATGCCTCTCAGGACATGTCCTGAGAGGCATCTTCAAAGCGAGCGCGCCGACGATCCGGGGAGGTGTCCCGCAGGATGTCTCCACTCAGGAAACTCCGCGGGCGCAGCTGCGAGTCACCCGCTCGGGCGTTCCGGCCCGCTCGTGCCATCGCGCTGCGCGCCCGCCGAAAGCGCCGAGGGCGGCGCGATCGCTCGCACCGCCCTCGAATGTGCGGACCTTCCGGCCCGCGCGGGCCTCAGCCCTTCTTGTTGCCGGCGTACTTCTTGATGAGCTCGTCCTGCACCTGGCGGGGGACCGCCTCGTAGCGCTCGAACTCCATCGTGTACTCGGCCTTGCCCTGCGACATGCTGCGCAGCTCGGTCGAGTAGCCGAACATCGTCGCCAGCGGGACGTGGGCCTCGATGACGCTGATGCCCATGCTCGACTCCGAGTTGATGATGTTGCCGCGGCGGCGGACGAGGCCGCCCTGGATGCCGCCCTGGAACTCCTCGGGCGTCTCGACGGCGACCTTCATGATCGGCTCGAGCACCTGCGGACCGGCCTTGGGCATGGTCTCCTTGAAGGCCGCGCGGGCGGCGATCTGGAACGCCATGTCGCTCGAGTCGACCGCGTGGGCCGCACCGTCGTTGATCTCCATCTCGACGCCGACGACGGGGAAGCCGATGAGCACGCCGCGGTCGAGCGACTGCTTGAAGCCGTTGTCGCACGACGGGATGTACTCGCGCGGGATCTTGCCGCCGACGACGTTGTCGACGAAGCGGTAGGTCTTGTCCGGCGCGTCCTCGGGCAGCGGCCGCATGGCGCCGCCGATCTTCGCGTACTGACCGGAGCCGCCGGTCTGCTTCTTGTGGATGTACGTGAAGGGGACCTCTTGCGTGATGGTCTCGCGGTAGGCCACCTGCGGCTCGCCGACGGTGGTCTCGACCTGGTACTCACGCTTCATGCGCTCGATGTAGATGTCGAGGTGGAGCTCACCCATGCCCTGGATGATGGTCTCGCCCGACTCCTCGTCGCGGTGGACGCGGAAGGTCGGATCCTCCTTCGAGAAGCGGTTGAGCGCCTTCGAGAAGTTGGCCAGGCCGTCCTTCTTGGTCGGGGTGACGGCGTAGCTGATGACCGGCGCCGGCACGAACATCGAGCGCATCGAGTAGACGACGTCGGACCCGGTGAAGGTGTCGCCCGAGGCGCAGTCGATGCCGAAGAACGCCGCGATGTGACCCGCGCCGACCTCCTCGATGTCGACCATCTCGTCGGCGTGCATGCGCACGAGCCGGCCGACCTTGTTCTTCTTGCCCGTGCGGGTGTTGAAGATCGTGTCGCCCTTCTTGACGTGGCCCTGGTAGATGCGGATGTAGGTCAGCTGACCGTACTTGCCCTCTTCGAGCTTGAACGCCAGCGCGCACAGCGGCGCGGCCTCTTCGCTCTTGAGGATGACCTCGGTCTCCTTGCCGTCGTTCGCGATCTGGTAGGCGACGTTCTTCACCTCGTAGGGCGCCGGCAGGTACTTGACCACGCCGTCGAGCAGGTGCTGCACGGCCTTGTTCTTGTAGGCCGAGCCGCAGAACACCGCGGTGAAGTTGAGCGACAGGGTCGCCTTGCGCAGCACCGGCACGATCTCCTCGGCGGTGACGTTGGCGCCGTCCTCGGCGAGGAAGCGCTCCATCAGGCCGTCGTCGAAGTCGCCGAGCGCCTCGACCAGCTTCAGGCGGTACTCCTCGACCGCCTCCTTCAGGTGGTCGGGGCACGGCTCGCGGCGGATGTTCTCGCCGTTGTCGCCGTCGAAGTACAGCGCGTCACGGGTGAGCAGGTCGACGACGCCCTCGAAGTGGTCCTCGGCGCCGATCGGGTAGGTGACGAGGTGCGCGTTGTGACGCAGCTTCTCGCGCAGCTGGCGGGTGACCTTGAACGGGTCGGCGCCGGAGCGGTCCATCTTGTTGATGAACGCCAGCCGCGGCACGTTGTAGCGCTTCATCTGGCGGTCGACCGTGATCGACTGCGACTGCACGCCGGCGACCGAGCACAGCACCAGGATGGCGCCGTCGAGGACGCTGAGGGCGCGCTCGACCTCGATCGTGAAGTCGACGTGTCCGGGGGTGTCGATCAGGTTGAGGAAGTGGTCTTTCCACTCGAGGTAGGTGGCAGCCGACTGGATCGTGATGCCCTTCTCGCGCTCGAGGTCCATCGAGTCCATCGTCGCGCCGACGCCCGACTTGCCCTTGACCTCCTCGATCTTGTGGATCTTCCCCGAATAGAACAGGATGCGCTCCGAGAGCGTCGTCTTGCCGGAGTCGATGTGCGCGGAGATCCCGATGTTTCGGACCTTTGCGAGTTCCATGGTAGTGCTCTGCTGACCTTGCCGATGACGAGTGCAGGGGTCGGGGTCCGGGTGTCCCGGCAAAAGGGAGCGGAGTGAACTCCGCCGCCCGGCCCTCCGAGCCTGTTGTGCTGCTCAACCCCGCAAACCTCGGACCTGGATGGCCTCGGCCGGGGGGGTTGAAGTTTTGCCCTGGAGCCCGAAAGACAACCCCTTGGGGTGCTTTTGAGCGCGCGGAGCATGCCACAAGGTGCCCCGCTTGGCCGCTGGAGGCGGCTCGGCGGGGCGTGATCGTCCGCACCCGCCTCGCGCGCCTCGGGCGCCTAGGGGAGCTCCAGCCAGCGCTTGACCACCGCGGCCGGCGTGAAGCCGAACCGTTCGGCGAGCAGCTTGCCCGGGGCGCTGGCGCCGTAGTGGTCCAGGCCGTGCTGGTGGGCCGCGAACCGGGCCCACCCGAACGTGGTCCCCGCCTCCACTGACAGGCGGCGCGAGATCTCGGGCGGCAGGACGCTGTCCTGGTAGGCCTTCGGCTGGGCGAGGAAAGCCTCCCAGCACGGCATCGAGACCACCCGCACGCGCTTCCCGTGGTCCTTGTGCAGCGTCTGCGCCGCGTCCAGCGCAGTCGCGACCTCGGAGCCGGTCGCCACCAGGATGCCGTCGAGCTCGCCCTCGGGCTGCCACAGCACGTACGCGCCTTCGTCGATCGCCTCGCGCGTCTCGGCCATGATCGGCAGGTCCTGGCGCGTCAGCAGGATCGCCGTGGCGCCCTCGCCGTGCCCGCGCTGCAGCGCCAGCCGCCACGCCGCCGCGGTCTCGCGCGCGTCCGCGGGCCGGACGACGTACAGGTCGGGGATCAGCCGCAGGCTCATCAGCTGCTCGATGGGCTGGTGGGTCGGCCCGTCCTCGCCGACCCAGAAGCTGTCGTGGCTGAACACGTAGACCACCGGCGCCTTCATCAGCGACGACAGCCGCAGCGCCCCGCGCAGGAAGTCCGAGAACACCAGGAAGGTCGCGCCGTAGGCCCGCACGCCGCCGTGCAGCGCGAGGCCGTTGCAGATGCCGGCCATGCCGTGCTCGCGCACGCCGAAGTGCAGCACGCGCCCGTCGGGCTGGGTCTTGCTCTGGGACGGCAGCTTGAGCTCGACGCCGTTCGAGCCGGCGAGGTCGGCGGAGCCGCCGAGGAGCGTCGGGTGGGCCTTGACCAGCGCCTCGAGGATCTTCTGTCCGGCCTTGCGGGTGGCGACCGCGCCGCCCGGCTTGAAGCTCGGGATCGCGCTGAGCACCTCGGCCGGGACGACATCGCTCTGCAGCGCCTCGAACTGGGCCGCGAGCTTCGGGTGGGCCTTGCGGTAGGCGTCGAACTTGGCCTCCCACGCGGTGCGCTGCTCGCCGAGCGCGCGCCGCTGCTGGGCCAGCGCGTCGCGGATCTCGTCGGGCACGCGGAACGACTGGTCGTCGGGCCAGCCCATCGCCTTTTTGGTCGCCACGATCTCGGCGTCGCCGAGCGGCGCGCCGTGAGCCCCGTGGGTGCCGGCCTTGTTGGGGCTGCCGGCGGCGATGACCGTACGGCAGGCGATCAGGCTCGGCCGCGTGGTCTCGCCGCGGGCGAGCACCAGCGCCGCCTCGACCTGCGCCGCGTCGGCGCCGTCGATGCGCTGCACGTGCCAGCCATACGCGGCGAAGCGTCCCAGGACGTCTTCGGTGAACGCGAGGTCGGTCGAGCCGTCGATCGAGATCTTGTTATCGTCATACAGGAACACCAGCTTGCCGAGGCCGAGGTGGCCGGCCAGGCTCGCGGCCTCCGAGGCGATCCCCTCCATCAGATCGCCGTCGCTGCAGATCCCGTAGGTGAAGTGATCGACGATGTCGTGTCCCGGCTGGTTGTAGGTCGCGGCCAGGAAGCGCTCCGCCAGCGCCATGCCGACCGCCGCCGCGAAGCCGGTGCCGAGCGGACCGGTCGTCACCTCGACGCCGACGGTATGTCCGTACTCCGGATGCCCCGGGGTCTTGCTGCCCCACTGACGAAACTGCTTCAGCTCGTCGAGCGGCAGATCGTAACCGGTGAGGTGCAGCAGCGCGTACAGCAGCATCGACCCGTGGCCGGCGCTCAGCACGAAACGATCGCGGTCGGGCCAACGCGGGTGCTCGGGGTCGTGGACGAGGAATCGCGTCCATAGCACCGAGGCCATCACCGCCGCGCCCATCGGCATCCCCGGGTGGCCCGAGTTCGCCTTCTGCACGGCGTCGATGGCGAGGGTCTTGATCGTGTCGACGAGCAGCCCGGAGAGGCGGGCATCGGGGCTCGTGGTCGCAGGGAACTCGCGGGGCGGCACGGCAGGCATGCTCGGGTGCCTATCACGATTGCGACGGCGGGGACCGACCAGGCCGCGGGGCGGCGACGTGACCGAACGCGGGAACTGCGGACGACGCCGGCGAATCTACCGCATGGCCCGCGAAGTTCGACTCGCGCGGACGCAAACACGGGACCCGCCGGACGACCGATGGTCCGGACAACTTACGGAACAGCAATGGCGGACCCGGCGCAGCCTCGACCGCGAACGGCAGGCGAAGGCTGACGCCGGAAGTCGATTGCTCAGACGGCAGTGTAACGAGTGCCGCGAGCCTGACCGGTCCACGACACGAGGCCGCGCTCGATGAGGCGCGCCAGGGCGGTGCGGACCTGCAGCGGGGTGCCACCGACCACGGCGGACAGATCCGGCGCGGCCTGCGGGCCCGGGGCGGTCTTGAGGGCGTTCAGCATGCCCTGATCGTAGGCGTCGCGGCCGGCGGGCGTGCGAGTGTCGACGACCGACTTGTTGCTGCCACGCTTGGCAGCCGGCGCCGGCGCCTCCTTGGCGGGTGCAGCAGCACCACGGCCGCCCTTGCGACCGACCGGAGCAGCAGGGGCCTTGGCCAGCGCTTGCGGGACCTTGACCGGCTTGCCGGCGCCGCGGCCGCGGGGCGCAGCGGGGGCCGCCGCGCCTCCGCCCTGACCCAGCAGTTCACCGATCGTGATCCCCTTGAGCAGCGAGCCGAGCTCGCCAGTCGCGAGCTTGCCGAGCTCAGCGAGGCTCATATGGGGAGCTGAACGGATCTGTTCGATCATCACGTCGCGCTCGGCATTCGCGACGGCATTGCGGAAGGTCGTCTCGAACCTAGACATCGTCTTTGCTTTTTGCATGACCCGAGATCCGAGGTCAATCCATATTCGGCAGTCCCGCGACAAAAATCTTCAGTCCCCGCACTTTTCGTCCTCACTTTTCGTCCGCAGTGGCTGCGTTCGGCCCGATCTGGCCAATCTGCGGCGCCTTCAGCCGTTCTCCGCAGCTTCGCCCGTTCTCCGCAGTTTCACCCGTTTCTCCGCAGTTGGGGCCCTTCTCCGTAGTTCCACCCCCCACTCGGTCGTTCGACCCCCTCGCCTCAGTTCCCCCCACTCCTCTGTTCCCCCCCACTCCGCCGCTCGCCTCAGTCCACCCCCCACTCCCCAGTTCCCCCAACGGCCCCATCCCCCCAACCTTCGGGTCCCCCCATCGGAGCGATTGGATGTCCCGCGTTTACACGGCCGTTTCGTCGGCTGCCCGGTTCGCTTACCCGCGACTCCTCGGCCCCGGCCGCGCCCGCCGTTTCCGGGCTGCTGGAGCGCTTTGGGGCGCTCGCCGGCCCGGCGACGGAAATCGGTAGCGGCCGTCCGCCTGCGACACTGTTCATATCGTCGGCACTGCCGACTCGTCGGCATCGGGCGGCTACCTGCGCGACGACCCGCGCGCCCCCTGTGCAGTATCCCGCGAACGCGGCGATCCGATGTTCGTACTTCGTTTCAGCGGACGCTCGTCCGCTCGACCGCAGCGTATGCGCGGGCGCGCGCAACATTCTCCTGAGGCCGACTCGCTACTGACTACCTTTTAAGGACCGCACAAAAGCGAAGAGGGGGACGGTCGCAGCCGCCCCCCTCAGTCGGGACATCAGCGCGCGCCAGGCAGGCCCGGCGCGCTCCGGATCAGTAGCGGTAGTGCTCGGGCTTGAACGGGCCCTCTTGCGAGACCCCGAGGTATTCGGCCTGCTTGTCGCTGAGGCGGGTGAGCTTGACGCCGAGCTTTCCGAGGTGGAGGCGGGCGACCTCCTCATCGAGGCGCTTCGGCAGCACGTACACCTTGCCCCGCGCATAACGGCTGCGCTCGGTGTAGAGCGACAGCTGGGCGAGCACCTGATTCGTGAAGCTATTGCTCATCACGAAGCTGGGGTGGCCGGTGGCGCAGCCGAGGTTCACCAGGCGGCCGCGGGCCAGCAGGAGGATCGCGTGGCCGTCGGGGAACACGAACCGGTCGACCTGCGGCTTGATGTTGATCTCCTGGACGCCCTTGTCGGCGACCAGGCCGGCGACGTCGATCTCGCTGTCGAAGTGGCCGATGTTGCAGACGATCGCCTCGTCCTTCATCTTGCGCATGTGCTCGAGCGTGATGACGTCGCAGCATCCAGTGGCAGTGACGAAGATGTCGGCGAGGCCGGCGGCCTCGTCCATCGTCGTCACCTGGAAGCCCTCCATCGCCGCCTGCAGCGCGCAGATCGGGTCGACCTCGGTGACGAGCACGCGGGCCCCGAAGCCGCGCATCGACTGGGCGCAGCCCTTGCCGACGTCGCCGTAACCGGCCACGACCACGACCTTGCCGGCGACCATGATGTCGGTCGCCCGCTTGATGCCGTCGGCCAGGCTCTCGCGGCAGCCGTACAGGTTGTCGAACTTGCTCTTGGTCACCGAGTCATTGACGTTGATCGCGGCGATCTTCAGCTCGCCGCGCTCGGCCATCTGATACAGGCGATGGACCCCGGTGGTGGTCTCCTCGCTGACGCCGAGGCACTGCTCGAGCGAAGCGACGTGCTCCGGGCGGTGCAGCACGAGCGTCAGGTCGCCGCCGTCGTCGAGCAGGATGTTCGGCGGGCTGCCGTCGGGCCAGCGGATCGTCTGCTCGACGCACCACCAGTACTCCTCCTCGGTCTCGCCCTTCCACGCGAACACCGGCACGCCGGTGGCCGCGATCGCGGCCGCCGCGTGGTCCTGCGTCGAGAAGATATTGCAGGACGACCAGCGGACCTCGGCCCCGAGCTCCGTCAGCGTCTCGATCAACACGGCCGTCTGAATCGTCATGTGGAGGCAGCCGGCGATCTTGGCCCCCTTCAGCGGCTTCTCCGCCCCGTGCTTGGCGCGCAGCGCCATCAGCCCGGGCATCTCCTTCTCGGCCAGGGCGATCTCCTTGCGGCCCCAATCGGCCAGGCCCATGTCGGCGACCTTGAAGTCGGGCGTGGTGGGCGGCTTTACCTTCGACACAGTGCTTGCAGTCATCGTCTACCTTGGTCCTCTCGCGAACAATGCGAATCCAGCGTCATCAAGCGCGGTACTCCGGCACCCAGCCCGCGGCGTCCTTGAACAGACGCACGCAGCGGATCTGCCGCCGCTCGGTCAAAAAGAAGCGGTGATACAGGTCGGCGGGCACGACGATCAGGTCGCCGCGCTCGACCTCGATCCGGATCCACCGCTCGCCCGGCCCGCGGACGTCGAAGATCCCCGCGCCGTCGAGCACGAAGCGGACCTCGTCGTCGCGGTGCAGGTGCTCGTCCTTGAACTTGCCGAGCAGCCCGTCGAGGTTCGGCGTGTCCGGCCGCAGCTCGATCACGTCCTGGGTGACGTAGCCGCGGTCGGCCTTGAGGCGGTCCAGCGCGCCCTGAAAGTCGTCGTCGGGCAGGCGCTCGTAGAGCACCCCCACGGCCGCGAGATCGGCCAGCGTCGGCCCCTCGCCCTGCGAAGCATCCTCGAGCCATTCGAGCCGCATGGTCCCTCCGCCTCCGCGTCACGCCCCGCCCAGCGGCAGCCCGAGTCGATGCGACTCGACCACCGCGCGGAACAAATAGTCGAAGCTCTCGGCCTGCGTCTTGGCCTGCACCCAGTCGCGGCCCCACACGTACACCCCGTGGCCCGCGACCAGCACCGCGTCGACGTCGGGGTACGCCAGCATCGCCTCGGCCATGCTGGCCGTCAGCTGCGACTCGCGCGGGGTGTTGGCGATGATCGGCACCCGCAAGGTGTCGAAGCAGCCCATCCCGCGCAGGCCCTTCTGCATCTCGAGCCCCTGGCACACGAACTCGCCCGGCCCGCCCTGCGGCGCGAACAGCCGCGCCGCCAGCACCGCCCACACCGAGTGCGAGTGCATCACGGCGCCGGCGTCGCGCAGGCGATAGGCGTTGAAGAACAGCGGCCGGCACTCGCTGACCTTGAGCCCCGAGGCCGGCGCGCGCACGACCTCGCAGTCGTGCTCGCCGGTGGCGCGGTCGCTCAGCACGAAGATGTCCTCCGGCTGCAGCCGCTCCTTCTGCACCCCCGACGGCGCCATGTAGATGCCCTCGGGGCCGCGGATCGAGATGCCGCCGCCGGTGCCGCTGACCCAACCGTGCTGATAAAACAGCCGGCAGAGCTCGCAGATGAGCTCGGGAATCGGTGGGTTCGACGCGTGATCGCGAGGCGCTGCGGACATCGAGGCGCGGGGAGTCTACCCCCGGGCCTCCAGGGGCGTCACAGCCGGCCGAGTGTGGATCCTCGCTTCCCGCGCCGGTCCCTCGCAAACCCTCGCCGAACCTTCGCGCCGCCCGCCGCGCGACCCAAAGCCCCGCCGCCAGCCCCGCCCTCGTCGATTGCGCGGCGCGGCGAATGTCACGCCCGCACGTCGCGGACGTCCGACCGCCCCCGGTCGCAGCCATTGGCCGCCGGCCCCGCTGGCGATTCGCCGGGCCGAACGTCGATGTGAAGCTGTCTCTCGGGACATGTTATCGCAGCGCCGCCGGCTCGAATCCTCGCAGCGCGGTCTCGCCGCCGGGCCCACCGTCGGCGCGCGGCCGTCGCGCCGTCGCCGTGAATCCGTCGGGTCGCAGATCTGCCCGGTCGCGGCGAACGGCGATCGCCCGCCGGCAATCGCCGTACTCGTACCTGTCCTCGCGGACAGCTGGGTGAGTCGCGTCGAATCGCCGCGCCCCGCCGGCCGCCCCGACGAATCGGCGGCGCATTCGTTGTCGCGCGTTCACGGGGCGAATTGCAGCACCGCGCGCGGACCCCCGCCGCAGACCGGTGTCAGTTCCGGCGGCGCCGACGCGTCGTGGCACCGACGAGGAGCAGGCCGAACGGCGATCGCGGGGCCGCATCGCTCTCGCACGACACCCGCGCGTCGAGCCCCGCATCCTCCGTCGGCGACCCGTCGGTCGAAACCCCCGACGGACGCCGGGCCGTCGGTCGACGGATGGCGACAGAACGCGACTGTCGGCGACCTCGGCCGGCGGCGGCGATTGCATGATGTCCTCGAGCGGGCTCGCCTCATCGACCACCGTCATGCACCACGAGCGTGCGATGGTGGTGACGAACTGTCACGCTCGGCGAGCCGGGTGATCGTCGCCAGCGCGCGCCACCTCGCCGATCTGCCAGCGATTCGCCGGCTAGCGCGCCCGGGCTCGCCGGCGCCGCGCCAGCGCCACGAGCCACAGCGCGGCCCAGCCGGCCCCGGCCCCGCCGCTGCGGCAGCCGCACCCGGCCGGCTCCGTGCCGGTGCCCGGGGCCGTGGTCGCCGCGCCGCCCGTGCTCGTGCTCGTGCCGTCGCTGCTCCCCGCGGTCGTCGGGTCGTCCCCGCTGGTCCCCGTGGTGGTCTCGCTGTCTCCGCAGGTCCCGTCGCCGCCGCCCGCCAGGAACGAGCCGCTGTCGCTGCAACCACCGCTCGAGGTCTCGCTCGGCTCCAGCACCGACAGCAGCGACACCGGGTACGTCGAATAGGTGCGCTGCATCGGGTCGATGACGTCGACCCGCAACACCACCGAGTCGGGCGCGACCTCCGACGGCGGCGTGAAGGCCAGCGCGATCGTCTCGCCGACCAGCGGTTCGCTGACGAACTCCTGCCACTCGAGCGCGTCGGCCAGGGCCCAGTAACCCTTCAGCGTCGAGCCCGGCATCGCCCGCGCGCAGCCCTCGAGCAGGTACGAATCGCCGGGGAACACGAACGCGCCCTCCGGATTGGTAAGCGCCGCCGCCGGCGGGGCCGAGGCTGGATCGGCGTCGTCGACCACATGCACCACCCCCGGCCGCCGCGACCAGCGGTTGAGCTCGGGCTCCCACGTATAACCGTCGATGCGCCACGCGCCCGCGGCCAGCCCGGTCGTGTCCCACACCACCGGCTCGGCCGCCTCGGCCTCGGTGATCGGTCGGCGCGCGTCGTCGGCGGTGATGCGGACGAAGCAATCGGCGTAGAGGCCGTTGGTCTCGAGCACGTCGTCGTCGCCGATGACCGCGGCGTCGATCATCTTCTCGTCGGCCCAATCGAGCCAGGCGTCGGCGTCGGCCCACGACAGCCACACCGGCGGCGGCGTCTGCGGGCTGTCGTCGCGGCAGAAGGCGACGAATTGGTGGCGCCGGCTGGTCGGCAATTCGTCGGGGGTGAGGTCGGTGTCGGGATAGGGGATCGCGTAGTCGAATTGCAGCGTGCTCGACTGGCTGCGATCGATCACCGTCATGCACGGCACGCCGTCGGGCCAGACCACCGGAGTACGCGGGTGGCCGCCGTTGGCCGCGTGCGCGGCCCCGGGCGCCGCGAGACCGACGAACACGAGCGCGACACGAAGAGGACCTCGCACGCGGCCAGTGTAGCGCGGGCCCGTCGCCGGCGCCGCGCGCGGCCCGGGCCGCTCACGCCCGCGCAGGTGCGAAAACCCCACGTCGTCGCCGGCGCAGCCCCAGCAGCACCAGCCCGGCCCACGCCCACGAGCCCGCCGACCCGCCGCTGTCACAGCCGCAGCCGTCGCGCGTCGGCAGCTCCTCGGAGGTCGTCGCCGCATCACCGGTGGTATCGCCCGTGCTGCCGGTCGAGGCCGGCCCGCCCGTCGCCGAGGTGTCGATCGGCGCCTCGCCGCTGCTGCTGCTGACGCTGCCGGTGTCGTCGCTGCCGCCGTCGTCGCCGCAGCTCTCGTTGCCGATGAACGCGTTGGTGTCGCTGCAGCCGCCGCCGGTGGTGGTGGTGTCGCCGCTGCCCGGCAGCACGACCACCAGCGACCGCGGGAACGCCGAGAAGGTGCGCTGCATCGGGTCGGTCACGTCGATGCGCAGCGCCACCGTCTCGACCAGCGCCTCGGGCGGCGGCTTGAACGGCAGCTCGAGCGCCTCGCCGTCGATCGGCACGCCCTCGGCGAACGCATGCCACTCGAGACCGTCGCCGCCGGTCACCGCCCAGAACCCGCTCATCGTCGAGCCCGGCATGGTCCGCACGCAGCCTTGCAGCATCAGCGTGTCCTCACCGAACATGAAGTCGTCGGTGTTCATGATCGCCGCCGCCGGCGCGACCGCCGAGAGGTCGGGCCCGTCGACCACGTGGATCACCCCGGGCCGCTTGCTCCAAATGTTGAACGCCGGCTCCCAGGTGTAGCCCTGCAGGATGTACGGCCCGGGCGCCAGCGCCGAGGTGTCCCACTCGAAGCCCTTGTCCGCCTCGGCGAAGGTGATCGGCCGCCGCTCGTCGTCCTCGGTGACGCGGAAGAAGCAATCCTTGTAGATGTCGTGGGTCTCGAGCACGTCCTGGTCGGTCGCGTCGGCCTTCTCGGAGATGCCCGCGGCGTCGGCGATGTCGACGTCCTTCCACGACAGCCACACCGGCAGCGGCTCCTGCGGGGTGTGATTGCGGCAGAAGGCGACGAACTGGTGGCGCCGGCTGTCGGCCACCTCGTCGGCGGTGACCATCGTGTCCTCCGCCGGGATCTCGTAGGGGAAGTGGACGACCGCGCCCTGGCTGCGATCGATCACCGTCATGCAGGCGGTCTCGTCCGGCCACTGCACCGGCGTGCGCTCGTGGATCCCGTTGGCGGCCCGGGCCAGCGTCGGCGTGAGCAGCGCCGCGGCGACGGCGGACAGGCCGAGGATCCGGAGACGGGCGGAGCGCATCGCCGACAATCTACTCCTGCGCCGGGCCCGCGGAAACCTCGCCGGCGACGAAGCGGGCGCAGCGCAGCACCGGCAGGCGCGGGTACTTGGGCCAGCTCGGGTCGTGGTCGTGCTCGGCGCAGCGCCAGAACGTCGAGCCGCGGGCCGAGTCGACCCGCCGGGCCGACACGCAGCGGGCGCACAGCCCCGGCGACGGTGAGACGACGGTCACGATCCGCCCCGCTCGGCGGGCGGCAGGATGAGCTGCTCTTCATGGGCGAGGATCCCGAGCCCCACCGCGAGGCGGGCCGCCAGCATCGTCCGCCCGCTGACCTGCCCGCGCCGCAGCGCCGAGGCCCCGACCAGCAGGCCGATGCCCCACACCAGCAGCGCCGCCATCTGCGAGCCGCCCTGCAGCAGCGCGAAGCCGATCAGCCCGCTGGCGATCCAGATCAGCAGCACCATGCGGACCGCGCCCTGGACCGGCTCGCTGGCGTCCGCGGCCTGCCCGGCCACGCGCAGCTCGAACTCGCCCTCGACCACCCGCAGACCGATCGAGTCGGGCCCGATCCGCAGGAACCGCAGCATCGGCTTGAGGCTGCGCAGCATCTCCTCGGCCCGCAGCACCGTGCGCCCGCGCAGCACGATCGCCCCGTCGGCCGGGTCGCGCTCCTGCAGCCCGCGGCGGAACCCCTCGGTGTAGAGGTCGATCGCCGTCTGCCCGACCGGCAGCCCGGCCTCGCGCGCGGCCGCGACCTGCAGCGCGTGCTCGTCGCCGCGCCACGGCTGGTCCGTGCGGGCCAGCTGTCCCTTTGAACCTGCCTCTTGCGACATGTCGTTCGAATCATGCATGATCGGACATGTCCTCTCATTCGCCGCGCATGCGCCCGTGCATCGCCGCCGCCACCGGGCCCGGGACGTAGCGGGCGAAGTCGCCGCCGTGGCCGGCGATCTCGCGGACCAGCGAGCTCGAGACGAACTGGTGGGCCGGGCCGGGGATGAGGAACACGGTCTCGACCGCCGGCTGGAGGTCGCGGTTGGCGGACGCGATCTGGAACTCGGGTTCGAAGTCACCGTGCGCGCGCAGGCCGCGGACGATCACTCGCGCGCCCTGCTGCATGCAAAATTCGATCATGAGGCCGTCGAACTTGCTGGCGCGGGCCCGCGGCAGGTGGGCGATGCACTCGGCGATCAGGGCCACGCGCTCGTCGACGCTGAAGTAGCCGGTCTTGGTCGGGTGGCGCCCGACGGCGACGATGACGTGGTCGAACAGCCGCAGCGCGCGCTCGACGATCTCGACGTGTCCGCTGGTGATCGGGTCGAACGAGCCGGGGTACACCGCCGTGAGCGGGCGCGGGAGTTCGGTCGACGAGCCGGGTTCGGTGGCTGACACCGGCGCAGTATACTCCGCCGCATGCTCCGTCCCGCACCGGCCGCCCTCGTCGCCCTGCTCGCCGCCGCCTGCGGTGGCACGCCGACCCCGCCGCCGCCGACCAAGGTCGAGGTCTCGTCGCACCCCGCGGAGATCCAGCCGCCCGAGCGCGACGTCCGGAACCCGTTCCGCCGCGCCGATCGCGACCCGCCGCCGCCGCGCTCCGAGCCGCAGTTGCCCCCGGCCGAGCTCGGCCAGGCCCTCGCCGCCGCCGCCGCCGCGCGGGCCGCCGGCAACGACGTCGAGGTCACCCAGGCGCTGCTCCCGTGCGCCAACAAGATCCCCAAGAGCACCCGCTGCGAGGGCGAGCTGGCGCTCGTGCTCGCCAAGTCGGCCGGGCACAAGGCCGAGTCCGACTACTACCTCCAGCACGCGATCGCCGACGACGACCCCGCCGCCGACGCCGATTTTTACGGCCGTCTGGCCGCGGCGCTGCGGCTGGCGCCGATGCTGCCCGAGGCGGCGGTCGCGCTGCAGCGGCGCATCGCTCGCCTGCCCGAGCCGGCCGCGGCCGACTGGCTCGCCCTGGCCGAGGTGCTCCAGGGCCTGCCGCGGCGCGAGGCCGAGGCGGCCGAGGCGCTGCAGCGGGCCTTCGAGCGCGACCCCAGTCAGCTCAAGTACCTGGGCGACGCCGGCGAGCTGCTGTCGCAGGTCCCGGGCCGGGGTGCGGAAGCGCTCACCATCCTTCAACGCTACCGCGAATCGATCCGCACCACCGAGCCGGAGCTGCTCCCGGGCCTCGATCAGCGGATCGCGCAGGTCCAGGCCGAGTTGAACCCGCCGGCGGTCGCGCCGGGCACGGCGCCTGCGCACGCCAAGAGTGCGAAGCCAGCCACCCCGAAGTAATCGCCGTCAATCGCGGCACCAGACCCCGCGGAAAGCGGCTTGTTTGACCAGTCGCCGCGCGGTGTGCGACCCTTGAGCGCCCCCGTGGACAATAAGCGCAACGGTTCCGGTCCTCCTCCGCCGCCGCGGAACGGAGGTCACAAGCCTCCGCCTCCGGGCCGACCGGCGACGTTTCAGTTCACTGACGACGACGACGACGCGCCCTTCCGCCCGCACGAGGCGGGGGAGAGCCTCCCCGAGCTGGCCGCCGACCTGGTCGACGACGAGGCTGCGCCCGAGGACGGCGATTTCGCCGATGCCAGCATGAGCCAGGATCGCCGCAGTCAGCCCTCGCCCTCGCCCTTGCGCGAGCGCCGCGGCGCGTTCCTCGACGACGGCGAGATCGCGCTCCCGCCTGGCCTCTCGCAGGTCGTGCGCAGTCAAGCCAGCCGCTTCCCCTTCCGCGACGTCGCCGACGACGACGACGAGCTGGGGGCCGCCTTGACCCCCGCCGACGACGAGCCGACCCCGCCGTGGGCCGACGACGACGACGACGACGCCCCGACCACCGCCATGCCGGTCCAGTCGTCGGCCGGCGCCGGTTCGAGCTGGCCCAAGGCACCTGTCCCGAAGGCCATCCGCGACGACGACGACGACGCCCCGATCGCCGACGCCGTCACCACCGTGAGGCGCCGGTTCGGCCACGAAGAAGACGACTTCACCGACCTCAACGAGCCCTCGCGCGCCCTCGCGGCCGCGAGGCGGCGCCCGCCTGCCGCCGAGCAGGACGCGCCGACGCTCAAGCGCCGGGTCGACTCCGCGGCCGTGGGCGCCGCGCTCGACCGCTCCGGCCTGGCCCCCGCGCTCGAGGTCACCCTGCACCCGGTCGACGACGAGCCGTTGCCGCCGCCGCCGATCGCCGCCGCGCTCGACGACGACGAGACTCTTTCGCCGCTGATCGCCTCGGCCCAGAGCGGGGTCGCGTTCGCCCGCCCGAGCCTCGACGAGCCGGCTCCGCCGCCCGAGGAGTCCGAGGTCGACCAGCCGCTGTCCGCCTTGACTGTCCCTCGGGACAGGCGCCCCGGCACCCCGATCCACGTCAGCGATCTCGACGACGACGACGACGACGAGCTCGGCGATCCCGGCGACAGCATGCTGGCCGCCCCGGTCAAGCTGGCGCCGCCGCCCCGCGAGCCGCTCGGCGAGCCGTTCCCGCTCGACCTGTGGAGCGACCCCGACGAGCTGATCGGCCGCGACATCGAGCGCTGGCGGCTCGTCAAGCCGCTCACCCACGGCATCACCACCCGCGTCTACGCGGCCATCGACGAGCAGACCGACCGCCGCGTGGCGATCCGCGTGCTCGGCCCCGATCACTCGCCGGCCGGCCGCCGCGGCCGTCAGTTCCTCTACGAGGCCCAGCAGCTGGCCCGGCTGCGCCACGAATCTCTGGTCGAGGTGATCGACGCCGGCATCACCAGCGACCACCTCACCTACTACGTGATGGAGCAGGTCGAGGGCGACTCGCTCGGCGCCGTGCTGCGGGCCGAGGGGCCGCTGCCGTGGCAGCAGGTGGCGATCCTCGTCACCCAGATCTGCGAGGCCCTGATCGTCGCCGCCGACAAGGGCGTGGTCGCCAGCGACCTCAACCTCGGCAGCGTCATTCGTCTGCACGCCGGCGACGACGAGGCCCGGCGGCGCCAGCCGATCAAGCTGCTCGACGTCGGCATCGCCCCGGTCGCCAGCATCTACCGCTCGCTCGACGGCAACCTCGTCGAGTCCAAGGGCACCCCGCCCGGCCACGCCGAGTACATGGCCCCCGAGCTGGCCAGCGGCGGCTTCCCGGGCGAGAGCACCTCGGTCTACGCCCTCGGCGTGATGATGTACGAGCTGCTCACCGGCCGGACCCCGTTCCGCGGCGACAGCTTCCTCTCGATCATCAAGAAGCAGATGTACGACGAGCCGAACGCGCCGCGGCTGGTCGTCCCGCAGCAGGACATCGCCGAGCCGTTCGAGGACGTGGTCCTGCGCGCGCTGGCCAAGGACCCGTCGCGGCGCTACGGCTCGGTCCGCGAGCTGCACGAGGCCGTGCTGGCCGCCCGCGCCCGCGAGGGCGAGCTGCGCCGCGCCACCGCGATCCTCGCGCTCGACCCGACCGACTGGGACGAGGAGAGCGCCCGCAAGGCGGAGCCGTCCGAGCCGCGGGCCGCCCACGCCGACCCGACGCCGCTGGCGACCTTCACCGCCGACCTGCGCCAGCGCGACCCGGCCCTCGCCGCCGCCGTGCTCGACGGTCCGCCGCCACGCGCGGGCCAGGCCGCGCGCAGCGCCCCCGTGCCGCAGACGCGGAGCTCCGCGCGGTCGGAGCCGCGCGCCATCCCGATCCCGACCGCGCTGCGCAGCGCCTCGCCCTCGGGCTCGATGTCGTCGTCGCGGCCCGAGCCGAGCATGATCCTCGCGCACCTGGCCCCGCCGATCCGCGCGCCCGAGCCGGTGCTGCCGCGGCCGAAGACCGCGCCGCTGCCGGTCATCGTCGTCGCCCCGCCGTCGGCCGCCGCGCCCGCGCCGAACTTCGTGCGCAACGTCAGCGTCGCCGTCATCCTCGGCGCCGCGCTGCTGTTCCTCGTCATCCTCGTGTCGCGGCGTCAGAACCCGCCCCCGCGCAAGGACGACGCCGTCGCCGAGGGCCCGCGGCGGGCCAAGGACAAGGAAGCCCCGCGGTCGAAGAAATCGGCGCGAGACGCCCGCAAGCAGACCGCCGACGAGCCCGAGCCGATCGTCGTCGGCGCCTCCGGGGTCGTGCCTCAACCTGTCCCCGAGGCCAGCCCGCCGCAACCTGTCCCCGAGGCCATCCCCGAGCCGTCACCTGTCCCCGAGGCCATCCCGCAGCCGACGGTGGTGACGCCCGAGCCCCCGCCGCCCGCCAAGGTCGAGCCGCCCCCGCCCGCCAAGGTCGAGCCCCCGCCCCCGGCCAAGGTCGAGCCGCCCCCGCCCGCCAAGAGCGAGCCGGTCGCCAAGACCGAGCCCAAGCCCAAGCCCAAGCCCAAGCCGCCGGCCAGCGACCTGCCGCTGCGCATCGAGCCCATCCGCCTCAAGTCCTACTTCACAGCGATGGAGCCGCGCGTGGTCAAGGCCTGCTCGACCTTCCCCGGCTCGGCCGGCGCCCGCGTGTCGGTCAAGATCACCGTCGACGTGCACGGCAACGTCAAGGCCGTCGCCCAGGACAAGGCCAAGGGCACCCCGCTCGGCAACTGCGTCGAGAACTTCGTCGAGTCGAGCCGCTTCAACGAGACGCAACAGGGCGGCTCACGCCTGCACATGTTCGGGTTCTAGCGGCCCGTCACGCCACGTCCAGGTCGCCGGATCCCACACGGCGGCCTGCGCTTCACGACCCAGCACCGGTCCGAGGAACGCCCGCACCGCGGCGGTCACCTCGGGCAGCGTGGGCCACGGCAACTCGTGCTGGCGCGCCATCCGGGCGTACGGCGCTTCCCACGGGTCGGGCGGATCGGGGAACGTCTCCAGCAACGGGTGCGTGCGGCGAAACGAGAACGTCAGCTCGAGCGCCGCGAGCAGGCGGGCCCTTTCGACGGCCCGGACGCTCGCCAGCAACGCCAGGTCCGGGAGATCCTTGACCCGCGAGTTCATGCGCGTTCGCGGCAACGTATAAGCATGCAGCTTCTCGGCGACGTGCGTCTCGAGCGGATAAACCCGGAAGCTCGCCCGCGACACGCCGATGAAGGCCAGCGCGTCCTCGCCGGCGACCACCTCGGGCTCGCCCAGGCTCGGCTCGCCGAAGACCACATCGACCCCGAACGGATCGGCGAACGGCTGCCCCGACAGGCTGCATTCGACCCTGAATCGCCTCCCGCCGTGAATCGCCCCGTCCGCCACGATCTCCGGGTGCTCGGGATCCTCGTGGAGCTCGAAGCGAAAGAAGTCACCCAGATCGTGAACCACCGCGGCGCGGAGCTTCGCCTGCAAATCCTCAGCGTCACCCACCCACCGCAGGTCGACGTCCCTCGTCGCCCGCGCGCGTTCGATCCGCAGCTCGAGCGCGAACCCTCCTTTCAAGGTCACGGTCGCGGGGTACGCCGCGAAGATCCGCGCCAGGAACCGCTCGAACACCAGCCGCTGTCGCTGTCGCGTCAACGGGACCCTTTGGGTCGCCGCGGCCCGCAGCCGCGTGTCCAGGGCCTGCTTGAAGCCGAGCGCAGAATCGTACTTCTTGACGCTCATGGATCGAGCCCGCCGTAGGGGAGCAGCGCTCGCTCGACCTCGCCGATTGCTTCGCGGTCCACAAGCCCGCGCCGAAGTGCTTGCATCGCAGCCTGCTTTAGCAGCTCCGGCGAGACAGCGCCCGCCGCACAATCTCGCAGCGTGCGGACCACCGACGTCACGGGCACGGCTCCGAACCACTGCCGCTCCTCCGGCGGCACCTCGTCATACGCGACGACCACCCCGTCCGGGCCTCTTCGCCGGCGCCAGCGGATCGGCAACGTGATGTGGATGTTCGCGGGCAGGACATCGGAGAGGCGATGCAGCGCCAGCGCGGTCTCATGGGAGAACACGCCCTCGCGATCCGACTGCAACCAGATCTCTGCCAGCTCCTCGTGCTCGCCCACCGGATAGCGGACGAGGCGGTACACGGCCCGGCGGGGCCGTCGCACGTGCCCGCGGTGGAGATGCGCCTGCAGGTTCGGCCGCGAAATCCCGGCCGACTGCGCCTGGTCGACCGAAAAGTAGCCGTCCTGCGCGGCCGCGATCTCGAACAGCCGGTCCCAGTCGGGCCCCCCCTCCTCGCGCCGCCGCATGCAGAAACGTTAAATCCGATTGAACTTTTCTGCAAAGCGCGACTCACCCGTGCAGAATTGTTCAATGGCATTTTACTTTTCTGTATCTCCAAACTCACAAAGCGCAATATCGCGCGTCTACACCCCTGCTCGATATCGCGCTGTGCGCGCCGAGGAATCTGTCCTGGCCGCCTTCGCCACCTGTCCCGAAGGACATCCCGACTTCACGGCCGATCGCGGATCAGCCTGAACACCAGCCGGTGTCCCTCGCCTGCATCCGGTCGCCAGCCGTCTGCCAGCGCCTGCCTCACCATCACGCGCACCATCCCCGGCTTCACCGCCGTCTTGTGCGAATGCACCTTGTTTTCGCAGCGCATCAATCCCGTGTCGACCATCAGCACTGCCCGGGACGGCGGCACTACTCGCTGGATCGCCACTGTCATGCCGCCCTGGCCCTCCGCTTGCGCCGGGGTCGGCCCCGGGCGGATCGTCCACGCATAGACCTCCTCGCCGACCTCGACCTTGCGGCTGCCGCGGGACCTGATGCTCACCGCACCAGCATCGCCGATGCGCCCGCTCAGCGCAGCAGCAGTTCGGCCCGCAGCTCGCGGGACGCCAGCGTCGCCTGGTGCAGCGCCCACTGGCCCTTCGCGCGGTGCAGGTGATGTTCGCCCGCCGCCGGGAAGCGCTGGGGGTCCCAGCCGAAATAGCGCTCGTTCAGCGCGTCGGCGGCGAACCTGGCCGTCAGCTCGAGCGCGATCCACTCGACCCCGTGGACCAGGTTGCGGCGCTCCACTGGCGCGAGCGGGAACGTCAGCGCCTCCAGCCAGCCGGCCAGCGCCGCCGCGAAGATCTCCGCGTCGAAGCTCGGTGAGCCGCGCTCCTCTCCCGCCGGGTTACACCACGAGCGCCACGCGTCGCCGAGCTCGTGGTGCAGCGGCATCGGGGCCACCGAGTCGAGGTCGATCAGGCAATGCGCCTGTCCTTCGGGACCTGTCCCATCGAACAGCAGATTGTTGAACTTCAGGTCGCCGTGGCCGACCCGCAGCGGCGCCGGGGCCAGCGGCGGCAGCGTCTCGACCGCCGCGAACACCGCTCGCGCCAATGGTTCGACCTCCGCGAACAGCCGGTGCTCGCGGTGCTGCGCCACCGCCTCGGCCAGCGTGCGCAGGTGGGCCGGCGTGTCGTGGAGCGTGCGGCGGACCGCGAACGGGTGCTCGAGGTCGGCCAGGGTCGCGTGGAACCTGCCGACCAGCGCCCCGGCCGAGCGCGCCTGCGCCGGGCTCGTCACCGCCTCGAAGCTCACCCCGGCGATCCGCGTCATCGCCCGCCAGATCCCGCGCTCGCCGAGGTCCGCCCAGCGCTCGCCGCTCGCGGTCGCCAGCAGGCGCGGGCTGACCTCGCCGCGGCGGCGCAGGTGCTCCGTCACCGCGGCGATGTTGTCGTGGATCTGCGGGGCGAAGATCGGGTGCAGGCGCTGCAGCACGAACGCGCCGGCGGGGGCCTGCACCGCGAAGGTCGCGTTGATGAGCCCGCCGGTCAGCGGGCTGACCGCGCCGCCGGCGAGCTCGGGGAACCGCGCGAGCGCCTCGGCGATCGCGGCGGCGTCGGGGGGCGGCCGGCTCATTTGAGGTACTTGTTCATGACCCGGCGCAGGCGCGGCAGCATCAGCACGATCATCAGCGACGCGAGCAGGGCCCCGCCGAAGTTGATCAGGAACACCGCCGACTTGTGCTCGAACAGGGTGAACAGGCCCGAGAGGATGCCGGACAGCTTGTTGCCGATCGACGTCGAGAGGAACCAGCCGCCCATCATCAGCGCGGTGAGGCGGGCCGGGCTGAGCTTCGACACCAGCGACAGGCCCATCGGCGACAGGCACAGCTCGCCGATGGTGATCACCCCGTAGGTGCCGATGAGCCACAGGGCCGTGCCCTTGTCGGCGCCGTTGTGGGTGTAGAAGGTCGCGGCGACCATCACGAGGGTCGAGAGCGCGGTGATCGCCAGGCCGAGGGCGATCTTGCCCGGCGTCGACGGCTCCTTGTTCTTGCGCCGCATCCACGCGAAGAAGCCGACCACGAACGGGGTCAGGACCACGACGAAGAACGCGTTGACCGACTGGAACAGCTCGGTCGACACCAGCTTGGTCTGGGCCGCCTTGCAGCTCGCCTCGGTCTCGGGCGTGAGCACCTCGGTCTTGCAGGCGGGGCTCGGCGGCGGCGGCCACTCGCTCTTCGGCACGTTGTTGAAGTACGGGTCGGGGCCGAGCTCCTTGGCCGGCTTGCCGTCGGGCCCGAGCACGGGGGTGCCGTGGTCGTCGACGATGGTGACCTCGCGCAGGCTGGTGTCGACGCGCTGGACCCCGCCGACGCCCTCGAGCAGCGGCGCTGCGACTTCGGGGATCTCGCGCCGGGTGTAGCGGTCGGCCCAGGTGGTGAGGGCGTCGCCGTTCTGGTGGAAGATGGCCCAGAACGCGATCACGGCGGCGAACAGCGGCAGCAGGGCGCCGATGCGCTCCTTGTCCTCGCCGTCGGAGCCCTTCCAGAGCTTGTAGTAGAACCAGGTCACCGGCAGGCAGGCGAACAGGAACGCGTCGTTCGACTTGGAGCCGAACACGGTCCAGCCGTCGCCGCCGAGCAGCGTGGGCACGAACCACCCGAGCGCGGCGAACACCGCCGCCGGCCCGAACACCGCCGCGAGGATCTGCCCGACCGGCTGGTCGCCCGGCTTGGTCGGCTTCAGCACGTCGGCCTCGGCCGTGTGCTTCATGCCGGTGAGGAACCAGCCGACGCCGAAGAACATGCCGATGCCCGCCGCCAAGAAGGCATAGCCCCAGCCGTAGGTGTTGCGCAGGTACGCGGCGACGAAGTTGCAGATGAAGGCACCGATGTTGATGCCCATGTAAAAGATGTTGAAGCCGGCGTCCTTGTGCTCTTTGTACTGCTCGTTGTTGTAAAGGTTGCCGACCAGCGTCGAGATGTTGGGCTTGAAGAAGCCGTTGCCGATGATGATCAGCAGCAGCGACAGGAAGAACCACGGACCGTAGCCCGGGATCGCCAGGCCCGAATAACCGAGGCCCATCAGCACGCCGCCGATCACGATGGCGCGGCGATAACCGAGGACCCGGTCGGCCAGCAGACCGCCGATGAACGGGGTCAGATACACCAGCGCGATGTAGGTGCCGTAGATGTCGCTGGCCTGCTGCGGCGCCAGCCCCAGCCCCGACTTCGCCGGCATCGCCGCGTCCGCACCCGCCTTCATGTACAGGGTGAAGATCCCGAGCATGAGGTAAAAGCCGAAGCGCTCCCACATCTCGGTGAAGAACAGGACCGGCAGGCCGCGCGGGTGGTTCTTGAACATCGGGCCCAACGATAGGGCCCGACAAGCCCGCGCGACAAGTGCGAATCCAGGGCCCGGTGGCCGGACCGCGGCGCGCCCGCAGCGGCCTCGCCGCAATCTCGCCGCCCGACCTGCACAGCGCCGCCCGCAGCGCCCGCGCCGACTCACGCCGACTCAGACCGAACAGCCGTGCGAAGGCCGGTCCGCCCGCACCACGCCCGCAGCCTGCGAACGTGCATGCACCGTCACCCTCACGAATGATTCGGCCAGCGGCGAATCACCGCGCACGGCCGAGTACGATGCGATCCCGGCAGGACGGTGGTTCCTTGTCGAGGACAAGCCATCGGCCGCGCTCCACCGATCTCGATCGGCACGGACTCGCCGCCTCGGGGCCGCGTCGGTTCATCGCAGCGGCGTCCTCTCGCTACACCTCGCCGGCCCGCGCTCACGCCGCGAACGGCCGCGCCTCACTTCTGCGGCCCGAGCCGGGCCTCGAGCGCACGGATCCGGGCCAGCACGTCGGCGTGCTCGGACGACTTGGCCCAGCCCGGCTGGAGCGACGCCATCTGCTCGTCGTACTGGCGGTACATCACCCGCGCGCGCCGCAGCCGCTCCGGGTCGGGCGTCACCTCGTAGCTGCGCTCGTAGACCACCGCGAGGTTGAAGATCACCGCCCCGAGCACCTCCGGCGCGGCCGGGTCGTTGCTGCTGCGGATCAGCTCGTAGGCCGCGCGGAACTTGGCGATCGCCACGTCGAAGTCGGTCAGCTCGTAGGCCTTCTGGCCCTCGTCGTAGAGCTTGCGGGCCTTCGCCATCGGGTCACCCGGGCCGGGCGTGACCGTCGTCGGCGGCGGCAGCGGACCGCCGAGCTGCGGGTCCGGCGGCGCCGCGCCCGGGTCCGGCGGCGTCGGGGCCGGCGGCGGGCTCGGAGCCATGCCGACCACGCGGGCCCCGACCACCTGCCCCGGCTCGCCGTCGCGGCGCAGGGTGATCTTCGAGTCGCGGTCGATATAGACCTGCGCGGCGACCTGCTTGCCGTCGGGCCACCGCGCCAGCAGCGTCGCCGGCTCGTCGCCGCCCGACACCGACCAGCGCTGCTCGCGGCTGGTGTTGCCGTCGAGCGTGACCTCGGCCCCGGTCGGGTCGGTGTCGACGCGGACCACGTAGCGCGCGCAGCCCAGCGTCGCCACCAGCGTGAGGCACCCGAGGGTCGAGGCGATCGCAGAGCGTGGGCCTGGCATGCGCGAGGTCAGGATACACTCCCGCGGGCGATGGAGAAACCCGGCCCGTGGCCGCCCCGGCCCCAGCTCGACGCCCTGCACGCGCGCTACGTGGTCGAAGTCGTCGAGGAGCTCAGCCTGTGCCCGTTCGCTCGCAAGTGCCGCGAGCTCGGGCGCCTGCACCGGCCCATCTTCCCGGCCCCGCCGAGCCCGCACGAGGCCGCGCAGGGGCTCGCCGAAGTCGTCAGCGCGCACCCCGACGCCGAGGTCGTGCTGCTCACCTTCATCACCCGCGGCGCCCTGCCCGGCACCCCGCCGGCCCCGACCCAGGCCGAGCGGGCGTTCGCCGACACCGAGCTTTTTGAGGAATTCGTCCGCGAGGTCCGCGACGCCTACGCCGGCCTCCCGCGCGCCCCCGCGCGCTTCTACATGGTCGCGTTCCACCCGGCCTACACGCGCGTCGACACCCGCCGCCCGCTGACCGCGGACTCGCTGGTCCCGCTGCTGCGACGCACCCCCGATCCGCTGATCCAGTGCATCCGCGCCGACCTGCTCGACCAGATCCGCCGCCAGGCCCAGGCCGCCGCCGAGGTCCGCTTCCGCGAGGAGATGGCCCGCCTCGGCCCCGAGTTCCTGATCCTTGCCGACCGCGCGATCAAGGCCGACCCAGAGCTCAGCCAGGACATCGCCCGCCACAACTTCGCCAGCGTCGGCGCCGGCCCCGGTCGCGAGCAGCTCGAGGCGACCATCGCCGACATCCTCGCCCAGCGCCGCGCCCTCGAGCTCGCCTGATCGTTCGGACATGCCCTCTCAGACATGCGCTGAAAGGCATGCCCGATCGGACATGCCTGATTAGACATGGTCAAACAATCATATCATCCGCCTGACGCCTCGTTCCGATCCAGAGGCCTCGCCGCCTCACACTCGGCCCGTACGACGCTCTCCTCGCGCGGCGGGACGGCCGGGTCACGGCCGCGGCAGCCGACCTGACGGCTCGCCGCCCGATCCACGCCCCGCTCGTCCGCAACGACTTCTCCGTGATTATCTCGCCCGTGGTAGCCTGCGCGGCATGTTGTCCAGCGAGCTCGTCGCCGCGGTCGAGGGTGGTGACATCGAGGCCATCGAGCAGGCCCTGCGCGCCGAGCCGGGCCTCATCGCCGCCCGCACCGGCGACGAAGACACCCTGCTGCACCTCGCTTGCTGGCAGAAGCAGACCGCGATCGCGGCCTTGCTGCTGGCCCGCGGGGCCGACCCCAACGCGCGCGGCTGCTACGGCCGCACGGCCCTCCACTACGCGGTGCACGACGGACGCGCGGTGAGCGTCGAGCTGGTCCGCTCGCTGCTCGCTCGCGGCGCCGACCCCTGGATCGCCGAGAACAACGGCTTCACCGCCGAGGCTTGGGCGCGCCAGGAGATGTGGGACGAGCCGCTCGCCGCCGTGCTGCAGATGTTCGCCGCCTCGCGCAGCCGCGCGCCCGGGTGATCCGACCCCGCTGGCGAGCTCGGCGGTGACGACGTTCCTGGCGAGCTCGACTGTTTCGCCTCTCGCTGAACGCTGATTGTGCGCACGTTCGCCGCGGCGCCCGCCTCTCCATCGCATCCTCGGGCCGCGCCGGGTTCACCTCGCGCGGCCGGGCGGGCTATCCTCCGCGTGCATGTCCGAACGCCACGTGCAGTGCAGCACCTGCGGGGTGCTCCGGCCCGAGAGCGAATCGCACAACGTCCCGACCCTCGACGCTGCCTCGGGTCATTACGTCGACGGCTACTACTGCAGCGAGCACGCCGGCCCGGCCCTCGCCGGCACCCGGGCCCACGTCGCCGCGCTCGACCTCGAGGACGACGCGCGCGACGACATGACGCCGCTCCTCACCCTCGACGCGCTCGTGCGCGCGCGCGGGCTGGCCAGCGAGGCGATCGATCCGCCCGCGACCGGCGACGGCATGGAGCGCGTGCGCAACGAAGCCCTCGCGCTGCTCGACCTGCTGGTCCACACGCGCCTGCCGATCGTCGAGCCCTCGGCCCTTTGCTCGGGCTGCTACCGCACGGTCCCGGCCTCGCAGGTCCGCGTGATCCCGTGGTTCAACGACAGCGCCGGCGATTTTGTCACCACCTTCCGCTGCGGCGACTGCTGCGCCTCCTCGCTGGCCGACACCCGCGCGCGCCTCGACGCCGGCGGAGCCCGCGAGGTCGGCCAGCTGGCCGAGTTCTTCCAGCGCCACGGCGTCACGATCCTCGAGCACCGCCGCGGCGATCCCCCCGAGGTCGTGCGACCGCTGCTGGCGCGCACCCTCGAGCTCGTGGCCGGCGGTCAGCTCCGCCTGCAGATCGGCGAGACCGTGCCGCTGAAGGACGTCCTGTCCAGCCCCCAGCCCGAGCCCGCGCCCGCTCCCGAGCCGGCGCCCGCGGGCCCGTCGCTGTGGGGGCGGATCCGCCGGGCCTTCGGCCGCGAGTGATTGTCCCTCGGGACATGTCCGAAGAACACTGTCTTTACGGGCATGTCCTGTAAGACATGTACTGACCTGCATCCGGTTGTTTTGAGGGTTGCCGGCGACACACGCTGCGCCGCAGACGACACGCGCTCGCACTGCGGCGAGTCGCGAGCGGCCGCCTGCGCGAGCAGGCCTCGCGTACACTGCGGCGGGGTCATGGCGCCGGAAGATTTCGCACCGATGGACGACGATCCGCTGCTCGAGGCCGTGCGCGTCGGCAGCATCGACGACGTCCGGCGGGCCCTGTCGCGGGCGCCGGCCGACCTCGACGGTCGCAGCCACGCGTACGACTACACCCCGCTCGAGCTGGCGATCGCGCTGGACCGCGGCGACGTGGTGCGGCTGCTGCTCGACGCCGGCGCCGATGCCAACGCCCCTTCCGCCAACGACACCGACGCATTGACGGTGGCGATCGAGGAGTACGGCGAGGACACGCGCCCGATGATCGAGCTGCTGCTGGCCCACGGCGCCCGTCCGACCGACGCGGCGCTGCTGGCCGCGGCCCGGGCCGGCGACCTGTGGGCGGTGGATCGACTGCTCGCCGCGCTGTCGGCCGAGTCGGCCTCGAGCCGCGACCTCGAGGAGATCGAGGGCGCCCTGCTGGCGGCGGCGGTCCGGCGCGGCGACGCGGCCCTGTTCGAGCGCGTGCGCGCCCGCAGCGACGACGTGTCCGGGCCGTACCTGCAATGGGCCTTCGAGGCCGCCGCCGACAGCGGTCAATCGGGCATGTGGGGCCGCCTGCTGCAGCTCGGCGAGCCCGACCTGCCGCGCGCGCTGCAGTCGGCCGTGCTCGCGTTCCTGCGCAGCGGCACCCCCGGGCAGTACGAGCTGCTGCGCCAGATCACCCGCGCCGCCGGGCCCGCCGCCGCCAGCCAGCTGTTCGCGTTCGCCGTCACCTGCGGCCTCGCCGTCTCCGACCGCACCGAGGCCCTGCTCGCGCTCGCCCGCGAGTGCGGCGGCGACCTCGAGGCCCGCGACGCCGCCGGCATGACCGCCCTGCTGATGGCCGCCGACCGCCATCACATCGAGCACATGCGCCGGCTGATCGCCCTCGGCGCCGATCGCCGGGCCCGCGACGCCTCCGGTCGGGGCCTCAGCGCCCACGTCGAGCGCTGGCCGCAGAGCGTGCGCCTGGCCGAGACCCGCGCCTACCTCGTCGAGCTCGGCGTGCCGACCGAACGACCGATCGGCGGCGAACCACTCCCCTCGCGCGACCCCGTCGGCCCCGCGCTGGTGGTCGGCTTCGCTCTGGCCGCGGCGATCGTCGCGGTCGTGCTGCTGCTGCACGCGCTCGGCCTGCTGTGATCCCACCGCGGATCGCGGTCACGCGCCGTCAGACGATCCCCCCGTTGGCGCGCACGGTCTGGCCATTGACCCACTCCGCCTCGGGGCCGGCGAGGAAGCTGACCACGCGGGCGATGTCCTCGGGTCGGCCGAGCCGCTCGAGCGGCGCGAGCTTGGTCAAGTGCTCGATCTGCTCCGGCGTCTTGCCGTCGAAGAACAGGTCGGTGGCGGTGGGGCCAGGGGCGACGGCGTTGACGGAGATCCCGCGGCCGCGCAGCTCCTTGGCGACGATGCGGGTCATGGTCTCGACGGCCGCCTTGGTGGCCGCGTAGACGGCGTAGCCGGGCAGCGCGAGGCCGACGACGCTGGTCGAGAAGTTGACGATCCGCCCGCCCTTGCGCAGCCGCTGGACCGCCGCGCGCATCGTGTAAAACGTGCCCTTGATGTTGATCGCCAGCAGGCGGTCGAGCAGCGCGTCGTCGGTGTCGACCAGCGGCACCAGCCCGGGCTGGATCACCCCGGCGTTGTTGACGACGACGTCGACGCCGCCGAACTCCGCCTCGGCGCGGTCGAACAGGCGGCCGACCGCGGCCGGGTCGGCGACATCGGCCTGCACCGCGATCGCCCGCCCGCCCGCAGCGACGATCTCGCCGACGACGTGCTCGGCGTCGGCGACCCGGCCCGCGTAGTTGACCACCACCGCGAAGCCGTCGGCGGCGAGGCGGCGAGCGACGGCTGCGCCGATTCCCCGGGACGAACCGGTGACGATGGCGACGCGCGTCGCGGTGGGAGCGAGGGTGGAAGGTTCGGCGGCGACGGTCATGCCGCAAGGATGACGAGCGTCGCCGCCCGCGGGTAGCCGCCCGGCCGTGAAATTCGCCCGTCCTCCTCCGAACACGCGGCTGCAGCCCGAGCTGTTCGCGGGGCTCCTCCGCGATTGCCCGCGGTGATGTCGAAAGCGCGGGAGACGTCATCGGTCGCGCGCGAAAGCGGGAGCGGGCGCGCCGCGAACCGGCGCAGCGGCGCGGGCTATGCTCCGGCCATGCAAGGCTCCGCGATCGCGCTGCTCATCCTCGCCTACCTCGCCGCGCTCGGCGTCGCCGTGTGGAGCGACGTCCCGCCCGGCGTGCTGCTGACCTGGGGCGCCGGCGGGGCCGCGTTGATCTGGCTGGTCGTGCTGGTGACCTTGCCGTGGAACTTGCACTTCCGGGCCCGCGAGGTCCTGGCGGAGATGCGGCGCTCGCGGGACGCCGGCATCAAGGTCACCGACGAACAGATCGCCTTCGCCGAGCGGGTGAAGCGCTGGACCCTGATCACCAGCCTCGCGATTCATTTCGTGTCCGCCGGCGTCGCCCTCGCTGTCGCCGTCTTCACCGGCGCCGACCTCGGCTATCCGTTCGCCGGCTTCTACTTGCTGTCGTGTCTGGTGCGCCCCGCGATCGCTTCGATGCAGCAGATCCGCCGCCGCCTCGAGGCGATCGCCGAGGACACCCGGTTCCCCCGCGACGACGTCATGAAGCTGCGCGGGCAGGTCGCGCACCACGAGAACGTCGTCGTCAAGCTCGAGGAGTCGCTCAAGACCCTGCGCGAGGAGCACGACCAGCTGGCCGCCCGCACCGACCGCCAGCGCGTCGAGCTCGAGCAGAAGATCGGCGCCCTGGCCCGCAAGTTCGAGGAGAGCCTCGACCGCCTCACCGACAACCGCGAGCTCATCTCCGGCATCAAGGCGTTCTTGCGGATGATCCGCGGGGGCGACGTCGACGCCAAGGTCTAGCGCCCGCTGGCCGCCCCGCGCCCGGGCGGGCTATGCTCGCCGTGATGGACGACCCCGATCGCCGCCTCCTCGATGCCTGGCGCGCCGGCGATCGCCAGGCCGGGCAAGCGCTGGCCTCGCAGCACTACCCCGCGGTCTATCGCTTCTTCTTCGGCAAGGTCCGCGACTCGGTGTGCGAGGACCTGGCCCAACAGACCTTCGAGGTCGTGTGCCGCCGGCGCGACGCCTACCGCGGCGACGGCAGCTTCCGCGCCTACCTGTTCGGCGTCGCCCGCTTCGTCCTGATCGGCTGGGCGCGCCGGCAGCGGCGGTTCGAGCCGACCGAGGACAGCCTGCCCGCCGACGCCGAGCCGCTGCCCGGGCTGCTCGCCGACCGCGAGCTGGTGCGGCTCGTCGCCACCGCGCTGCGCAGCCTCCCGCTCGACGATCAGCTGATCATCGAGCTCAAGGACTGGGAGCACCTGACCCAGGCCGAGCTCGCGGCGCTGTTCGAGGCCCCGCAGGCGACCGTCGCGCGCCGGCTGCAGCGCGCGCGCGCGCGCCTGCGCGTCGCGGTCGAGCAGCTCGTGGACGACCCGGCCCTGCGCGACCGCACCCTGCGCGGCCTCGAGAGCTGCATGGAGAGCATCCGCGTCGAGGTCGAGCGCCGGTTCGGCCCCGAGCCGCGCGGGCGGGACCCGGAGTGACGGGCAGCGAAAATAAATTCGCTAGCGCCGGGGATCAGCCCGTCGGGTCGCCGCACTTGGCGGCCACACCCACGGAGTTCGTCATGCCCGCCACCGCTCGCCCCCAAGCCCCCGCGTCCCACGTCGTCCGCGCCGCCCAGGCCCGCCTCGTCGCCCACCTCGGCGAGGCCGACCTCGGCGCCTCGGCCGAGCCGACCCTGACACCCGCCGGCAGCCCCACGCGGCTCGCCGACCCGACCTCGTGGCCGGGCCCCTCGCGCGCGCCGCACCAGCCCGCGGACGACGAGCGCTACGAGTTCGGCGAGGCCTTCGCCGCCGGCGGCCTCGGCGTGGTCCGCCGCGCCCGCGACCGCCGCCTCGGCCGCGACGTCGCCGTCAAGGAGTTGATGCGCACCGACCCGGCCGCCGAGCACCGCTTCGCGCTCGAGGCGGCGATCACGGCCCGCCTGCAGCACCCCGGCATCGTCCCGCTCTACGACATCGGCCGCCACGCGACCGGCGAGCCGTACTACTGCATGAAGCTCGTCGAGGGCCAGACGCTCGAGCACGAGATCCGCCGCCGCTCGCAGCCTTACGAGCGGCTGGCGCTGATCGAGCACGTGATCGCGGCCGCCGACGCCGTCGCCTACGCGCACCGCCACGGGGTCCTCCACCGCGATCTCAAGCCGGCCAACATCCTGGTCGGCGAGCTCGGTGAGGCGGTGGTGATCGATTGGGGCCTGGCCAAGGACACCACGCAGCCCAGCGCTGACCCGCCCCCGAGCCCGCACGCGCCCACGAGCGGCTTCATCTCGACCGTGACCGAGCACGGCACGGTGCTCGGCACCCTGCGCTACATGCCGCCGGAGCAGGCCCGCGGCGAGGTCGTCGACGCCCGCGGCGACGTGTTCGCCCTCGGCGCGGTGCTCTACCACGTGCTCGCCGGTGCCCCGCCCTACGCCGACGTCGACGGCCGCGTGCTCGCCTCGCGCGTGGTCGAGGCCGCGGTCGATGACCTGCGGGAGCGCGCCCCCGAGGCCCCGCGCGAGCTGGTGGCGATCGCCCAGCGAGCCATGGCCGCGCGCCCCGAAGACCGCTACGCCAGCGCCGAGGCGCTCGCCGAGGACCTGCGCCGCTTCCTCACCGGCCGCATGGTCGACGCCCACCGCTACTCCGCCGGCGAGGTCGTGCGCCTGTGGCTGCGCCGGCACCGGGCCGCTGTGGGTGTCGCCTCGGCTTCGCTGGTGGCCCTCGTGGCCGGTGGCGCCTACGCGGTGCAGAACGTCTACCACCAACGCGACGCCGCCGCGGTCGCGCAGGCCCACGCCGAGGCCGCGCGCGGCGAGGCCGAGTCGGCGCTGGCGACCGCCCGCCAGCAGACCACGGCGTCGCTGCTGGCCCAGGCCCGCGCCGCGCTCAACGGCGACCTCGCCGGCAGCCTGACCGCGCTGGCGCAGGTCGACCTGTCCGATGAGACATCCGCACGCCGGGCCCGCCTGCTGGCGCTGGCAGCCGAGACCCGCGGGGCGCCGACGCGGATCTTGCACGGCCACGCGCGGCCGGTGTCGCAGGTGGTCGCGCTGTCCGACGGCGCGCTGGTCAGCGTCGACGTCGGCGGTGACGTGTGGAAGTGGGACGCAAAGACCGGGGCCGGGGCGCGCCTGTTCGAGCTGGGCGAGCGCGAGGTGGTCCTGGTCGTGGCCCGCGACGCGCCGATCTTCGCGGCGATCGGCCGCCGCAGCGCCCGCGTCGAGCGAGCGGGCCATTCGCAGGCGATCGACGTGTCGATGGTCGACCGCGGCGACCACGGGATCCAGCAGTACCGCTGGACGATGTCGGCCGGCGGCGAGGCGCTGGCGGCCCTCAGCGAGCCGGCCACGTCGAGCGCCGGGTTCGCCGGCGCGCCCGCCTATCGCTGGGACCTGACCCAAGAGCCAGCCAAGCTCGACGTCGTCCCGGGCACCCGCGGCCGGACCGCGGCCCTCAGCCCCGACGGCCGCACCGTCGCCTACGAGGACGCCGCCCGCGGAGCCTTCCTGCGCACCGGCGAGCAGTCGCTGGCGACGCCGGCGATCTCCGGCCCGCTCGAGTTCTCGAGCAGCGGCGCGCACCTCGTCAGCTGGGCGGTCGACCAGCCGCCGCGCCACGTCGCGTACACCCCGGCGACTCAGGAGGTCCACCCGCTCGGGCGCTGGACCCTGGCGATCGCGCCCGACGACCGGGCCCTGGTGCTCGACGTCGACGACTTCACCGGCATGATCTCGCTGTCGATGCGCTCTCTGGCCGACGCTGCGACGCGCTGGACCGCGACGCCGGTCGAGTCGGGCAACCTCGTCGAGTGGGGCGACGCGCAGGAGTACGACGTCGTCGTCGACCCGCGCGGCGACAGCCTCGCCGTGCGCACCCCCGATCACTGGCTGCTCGGCTCGCAGACCGACGGCAGCTTCCCCCGCCGCCTCGACGCCGACAACGCGCGCCACGCCGCCTACGCCGGCGACGGCCGGTTCGCGGTCGCCCACCTCGGCGACATCCACGTGTGGGAGCCCGCGCCGGTGCCCCCGGCCGCGCAGGGCCTGGCCGGGCTGAACGTCGGCGCCCTGGCGCTCGATGGCCGCCAGGCGATCGTCTACGCCGACCAGGGCTCGCCCCGCCTTCGGGACATGTTCTCCGGGACATCCACGGCGTCCTGCCACGATCGCCTCACGGTCGAGCAGTTCCTCGACCCCGAGGCCCGGTCGGCCGTCGGCGGCGGTCGCTCGCTGTTCGTCGACAAGGCCGGCGAGGCCTGCCTCGGCGACGGCGCCGGGCTTCACGAGTTCGCGGTGGGCAAGCCGACCACCAGCGTCGCCCTGGCCGACGCCGGCTCCGCGTTCGCGGCCGGCTTCGCCGACGGCACCGTGCTCACCTGGCGCGACGTCGCCGCCACCGCGCGCAAGTGGGAGCTCGGGGCGCAGGTCGCCGGGCTCGTGCTCACCCGCGCGGGCGACGGCGCGATCGCCTTCACGCCCGCCGGCCAGGTGTTCGCGCTCACCGACGCGGCCGACGGCCCGCGCCAGATCGCCGCCATCGATCCGGGCCCGCCGACCACCTACTACCGGCCGCCGCAGACTATCGTCCACCCGCGCGCCGCGATCGCCGTGGTCCCGCTCATCGGTCACGACGCGATCGCCGTGCACGACTTCGCCAGCGGCGCCACCACGCGCCGACCCGTCGTGCTCCCGGCCGTGCCGACCGCCGCCTACAGCCCGAGCGGCGAGACCCTCGCGGTCGCTGTCGCCGGTCGCCGCGTCCTCCTGGTGCGCGGCGCCGACGACCCCGGGCGCGAGCTCGCCTTGCCCGACGACGCCCGCGCGCTCGCGTTCGTCGGCGAGGACCAGCTCGCCGTGCTCGGCGAGTCCGGCGACCTGCTGCGCCTCGACACCGTGCTCGGCGAGGCCGCCGTCGTGCGCCGCGCCTGGACCGCCCGCCTCGACGGCTACGCCGCCCTGACCCGCGCCAACCTCGTGGCCGACCCGGACGGCGCCACCGTCGCGTTCACCCAGGCCGACTTCGACCTCACCGTCCAGCCCGCCGACCCCCTCCCGCGCGAGCCCGCGGCCCTGGCGGGCTGGCTGCAGACCCGTGCGCGTCAGCTCGCCGGCGGATGATGAGCCCGTGATGACATGTCCATATGGACATGTCATCACGGACATTCATGCCTCGCCCAATGTCACGATCGCCAGGCGGAGGTCGTCGCGTGCGACGGCCCCGCCTGCTCGTGTGAACCGGCCGCTGCCTGACAGCAACGACCGCCCGTCCGACCCCCACGCTGCCGTGGCCGCGCTCGCCCTCACTTCCCCGGCTTGCGCTCCTTCAAGAAGCGGAGGTCGCCGGCGACGTCGTGCAGCGACGTGATCGGCACCACCACGGGCGAGTTCGGCGTCGTCTCGAGCACCTTCGGGTTGCCGCCCGCCCACGTGATGCGGTTGATGCGGTGCTGGATCCGCCACTTGCCCTTCACCTTCACCAGGCGATCATCATAGTAGCCCTGACCCTCCCAGAAGTCGCCCCCGGGGGTCCCGGGCTTGATCAGGCGGAAATGCCCGTACGTCAGCGCCCACGCCTCGTTGCCCTGGAAGTCCCACAGCGTGTTCGACATCGTGTGCTGCGTGCCGCTGTAGACCGCGTGGATGGCGGCGAAGATCTGCTTGAACGTGGCGAGGCCGGTCCACACCGCGCCCTCGCCGTAATCGGCGATCACGTCGCTCGTGAACACCTCGTCGAACAGGTGCCACTGCTGGGTATCGATCGCCAGCGCGTAAAGGTGGACCAGAGGCAGGATCGTATCGGCTTCGTTGCTTGACATGCTTGAACCTCGCGCGAGAACGTCCGCGCACGACGATCGGCCGCGCCGGCCAGAAGTTGCCGCCGCGACGTGTTTTGCAGCTTAACACGCCGCTGCGACGATTCGACGGGAGAATGCGCGCACCTCCGGCTGTCACGATCGAGACGTCGGCGCGCGCCTTCCAGGCTCACCCGAGTCGCGTCCGCTCGTCGGCGCGGCGGCGCGACGCCTCGCTCGCGCGCGCCAGGTCGCGGCCCGGAGGTCGGCCGGCGGCCTCGCAGCGCGGCGACGACGGGCCCTGCCACGGAGCGACCTCAAGAACATGACGTTTCGAACATTATCGAAAGGACATGTCCATGTGAGCATATCCCAAAGGACATGTTCTTCGGCCCCGAGCCACCCGGCCCCGGCCGCGCTTTACTTCGGCGCGCGCCGCAGCGCCGGGGCCTCGGCGAGCCACCACAGCAGCGGCAGCGCGACCACCAGCAGCGCCAGCCCGGTGGGCGCCCAGGCGAACCGATGCGCCGCCTCGACCAGCGGGCGCAGCGGGCCGGCCGGCGCCGTGACGACGATCCGCAGGCTCACCGCCGCGGCCGCCGCGAACGTCAGCACCTCGAGCACGATCGCGGGCGTCAGCACCCGGCGCTCGCGGGCTCGCAGGCGGGTCAGCGCCTCGACCAGCGGGGCCCGGCGGATCAGCGTCGACGGATCGATCACCCGCGCCCGCGGCTGCGGACTGCGGGCCAGGCTGTCCATGAAGACAGCCACCGCGCGGGCGCGCGGGTCGGCGTCGGCCGGCTCAATCGCGGGAGCCGGGGCCGCGGGAGGGCGCGAGGATGGGGGCGAACGCATGGGGGTCTGTGCTTTCGGTTTGCAGGAGGTCGGCCAGCCGCGCGCGCGCGCGGCTCAGCAGCACGCGGACGCTCGCGGGCTTCACGTCGAGGATCTCCGCCATCTCGGCGTGATCGTGGCCGTCGACGTACGCGAGCCACAGCAGCGCCGCGTCGCGCCGCGGCAGGCGGTCGAAGATCGCCTGCAGCTCGCGGCCTTCGCCGGGCTCCGGCGCTCGCGGCGGCGCGGCCTCGTGGGCCAGCAGCAGCTCGCGCAGGCGGGCGCCGAGGCGGGTGCGGCGGCGGTGGTGATCGGTGACGAGGTTGGTGGCGATCCGGTAGAGATAGGCCCGCTCGGCGCCGGCGCGCACGCGGCCGGCCGGCAGCTGGAGCAGCCGACAATAGCTGTCCTGGACCAGGTCGTCGGCCACGGCGCGCTCGCCCACGAGGCGGTAGACGTACGCCCACAGGCGCGCGTGGGTGGCCGCGTAGAGCGCCCGGAATTGGGGTTCGTCCATGGGTTCCGCGCTCACGAGCCCGCGATGTCGCGGTACGGCGAGGCGCTGCGGCCGCGGGCGCGGTCGCCGAGCAGCTCCCACCGCTGGGCCAACTTGTACGCCACCGCGGCCCCCAACAGAAGCGAAGCGCCGAGGCAGAACAGCAGCGTCCCGGGCACCACCAGGTCGCCGTAGCCGGCGAAGGCCGACAGCACCAGGAACGCGATCCCGAGGGCCCCGAGGGCGATGCCGCCTTGCACGCTGCGGAGCAGCCGGCGCTGCAGCGGCGGCTCGCCCTGGTCGAGCAGGCGCAGGAACTCCTGGCCGGCGAGCCCGCCGAGGAATTTTTCCAGCGCCTCGGGCTCGCTGAACCGCTCGAGGGTCCGCACCCCGAGCTCGAACCGCCGCTGCGTCTCGTGCTCGGCCCGCAGGCGCGACTGGCGGACGAAGAACCCGATGAGGAAGAAGAAGCTGAGGGGGATCAGGATGGCTTCGAGCTCGATGTCCATGGCGACTCCGTGCAGCCAGAGACGCCGGCCCGGGGCCCGAGGTTAACAGCCCCTCGCCTGGACCTGCAGCCAACGGGCAGGACTGGTCGCATGTCCAGGGCGAGGCAGGCGACGCGGCGGGCCCGACGCCAGCCCGGCCCTCCGACGAGTCCCCAAGGACATGTCCATTCCAACATGTCCCAAGATTCATCTCGCGCAATCGCGTCGGTGTGACACCGACGCTCGCTCCGGCCGGCCCCGAAACCCGGTCGCGGCCGCCTCCGGTGGCAGTTGGAGCCACGGTTCGCGACAGAACAAAGATTCGGCGCCGCTGCGGCGTCGGGGTTAGGCTGCGCCCATGCTCCTTGCTTGTCCTTCTCGCCCCCTCGCGTTCGTCCTCCTGCTGGCCGCCTGCACCCCCGCGCCAGACAGCGGTGACACCGACACCACCGCGGCCACCGCGGCCACGACCGACCCTGGCACGGGCACCACCGAAACCACCGGCGCCGCGAGCACCGACACCACCACTGGCGTCGAACCCGACCCCACGACCACCACCGGCATCACGACCGGGACCACCACCGAAGACCCCACGACGGCCGGCACCACCGCCGATACCACCACCGGCGACACCACCACCAGCGGCCTCGCCTGCGACCTCGTCCAGATCACCACCGAGCGGGCCCACGTCCTGGGCGGCGAGGTGATCGACTGCGGGATCGTCGATCCGTGGAACAACACCGTCGAGGAGTGGCAGGCCGCGCACGCCTGCGCCCTCGAGGCCGCCGCCGCCGAGCAGCAGTTCCAGCTCGTCGTCTGGCTGCAGGGCATCGACAGCGACGTCGGCCGCGGCTACATCGGCACGGCCGCCCGCTCGTACCAGCGCGAGGAGATCCACTTCGACACCCTCGGCATCCCGATCACCGGCGCCCGCCCCTGCGCCGCCTTCGCCGCGGTCGACGACTGCTACGATTTCCTCGGCACCCCCTGCATCAGCTGCGAGGGCCCGAGCCCCGGCTACGAGATCTGCGACATCCCGTGATCGCCGGGGCGCCCCGGCTCTCGTGAGCCCTCAGGGACATGTTCTAAAGAACATGTCCCATCATTTCTCTCGCCTCAGTTCGGCGGCGGCTGGTACTTGAGCTGGAAGCGCAGGCGCAGCACGTCCTCGTCGTTCCAGCCGTCGCCGTGCCAGTACTGCCAGCCGAGCACGTGGAGGATCGCCTCGGGCCCGAGCGCCGAGGCGATCGGCTCATTATGAAAATCACCGGGGCTGCCGAAGCGGGCCTGGCCGAAATCGCCGCCGGTCGGCGACACCGCGCGGACGCGTGTCTCGCCGCGCCAGTCGTTGCCCAGCTTGCGCTTACCGCGGCCGAGCACCCCGATCGCGCCGTTGGGGAACCATACCAGGCGCTCGACGTTCATCGCCGCGTCGCCGCTGAACGTCTTCGTCCAGCTGACCTGCCCGCCGCCGAGCAACAGCGGCTCGGCCAGCTTCGCCTGCCCGACCTTGCCCAGCGTGTGGACGCCGTCCAGGCCCGAGTCGGCCGGGCCCAGCGGGATCGTCACCCGGCGCAGCCACCACTGGCTGTCGAGCTGATCGGTGTCGTCCCAGGCGAAGTAGACCGCGCCGTCGCCCCCGACGGTCGCGTACACGCCCCGCAGGCCGCCGTCGCTCAGCTTGCCCTCCTGCGGCCCGAGCTTGGCGGTGAAGTTCAGGCGCAGGTCACCGCTGCCGCGCGCGTAACGGCGGACGAACACGAAGTCGTCGCCGCCGCCGTTGTAGGTGCTGCCGGCGACGACCAAGTCCCCGTCGGGGGCGAAGAACGCGTGGCGCCCCTTCGGCTTCGCGTACTGCGACGGGGCCGCGAAATCGGAGGTCCAGCGGATCGCGCCGTCGGCTGCGTACTTGCGCACGCGCATGCCCCCGTCGTCGTCGCCGACGATGTAGATGCTGCCGTCGCCGGCGACGGCCAGCGCGTTGGGGAAATTGTTCTCGCCGGCGACGTCGTATTTGCTCTCCCAGAGCAGGTCGCCGGCGCCGGAGATCCGCGCAGTATAGAGATCGCGGACCTGGCCGTTGCAGGCCGACAGCAGGGCCACGCCGCCCTGCGGGTGCGGGGCCATGAAGGTCGGCTCCTTGCCCCACGTGGTGGTGTAGAGCGTCTTCTGCCAGGCCACCGCGCCGGCCCGGGTCACCTTGACGATCCGCCACTTGTAGCGCGAGGACGAGACCGCGGTGACGTACATGAAATAGAAGTCCCCGGCGACGTCGACGGTCGAGGCCAGCGGCTTGCCCCACGCCTCGCCGGAGGCCCACTGAAATTTGGTGCGCCACAGCTCCTGGCCGGCAGCGTCGAATGCCAGCACCAGCGCGTGATCCATGGCGACGTTCTTCTGCACCTCCCACACCTCGTAGCGCCGGCCCGCGGCGCCGAAGCTCAGCAGCACGCCCCTGTCGATGTTGGCGAACCCGCCGTCGAACAGCGCGCTGTCGAGGAGGCGCGGCGGCCCGGCCGGCGGGAACTGCTCGGGCACCGTCGGCGCACCGTGAGCGTGGCCGACCTCGACCGGCGGGTGGTCGGACTGCTTCTCCAGCTTCGGCTTTGAACTCGACGCCGGCCCGAGCTGCGGCGACGCGGAGCCACCCTGCGTCGCCTGCGGCTGCGGCTGCCCCTGGGTCGGCTGAAGCCCCGGCTTGTTCGCCGTCGGGGCGAGCGTGGAGCCGAGGACGAGGGCGAGGACGAGGCTGAGATCAGGCATCGGCGACCCCACGATAGGCAAACCACTGCGAGATTGCGCCGCATGTTTTCGAGCCGGGTCCGCAGCACCCATGCGCATCGCTCCATCACCGCGCCGCGCATGGAGCCGGACCCAATGCCGGCACCTTCTCCCGCGACGCGCCAGGCCCCACGGCCTGCGTCCCCGCGACCTCGAGTCGACGGCGAACCTGGGGCCCAACGGTCGCTCGAGCGCCGGTCCCTCGTCACTCCACAGGCCGCCGCGCGTCGCGTCTGCGCGAGGTGTGAGCCCGCCGAATCGTGACCGTTCGCCGACGCGCCGTGGTACCCGGAGGTGTCGTGCCTCGCCGCCGCACGGGCGCGCGGGTTCGCCCGAACCCGCGCGACCCCCCCGTCCGCGGCCCTACCCTTGATTTTTCGCCGCCCGCAATTTTTCCGGCGGGTCCGGCGACTCCACCGACGGACCGATCATGCTCAGCTCAGTCTTTGACTCTTCGACGACGCGCGCGCGCCTCGTGGCCGCGATGGCCGGCGCGGCGCTGTTCGTCCTGCCCGAGCGGCCCGCCGCGGCGCTCTCGTGCGACTCCCCGCCGTGGGAAGAAGGAGGGGCCACCAACCTCCTCGACGCCGCCAGGCAGTTCCCGATCGACGCCCAGTTCTGGGAGCTGCGGAGCTGCACGTACGAGCTCGACATGCCCTCGAACTGTCGACTCGAGCGCGGCGACGACGTGATCCCGGTCGACATCGATCTCGACGGCGCCGACCACTGCGAAGTCGATCCAACCTACGTCGGCGACGGCAACAACCCCGACGTGATCGTCCGCTACGTGCCGACGCGGTCGATGATCCCGAACCGGGCCTACGTGCTGGCGTGCGACACCAACGGCCCGCCTGCCAACAACGACTCCTTCCAGCACACGGTGGTGCGCTCGCGCCTCGACCCCGAGCCGGCCGCCGCGCCGGGCTCGCTCGACGATCTCGTGCTCGAGTACAAGCGCGGCGACGACGGCTGCTGCTCGACCGGCGACTGGATGGAGCTGCAGCTCGATCACGAGCAGACGTGGCTGCGCGAGGGCGGCTACGTCGAGGCGATGTACGACGACGGCCAGGTGTTCGTGGTCAACGGGCCCGACCCATGGTCCGAGCGGATCGAGATGCCACCGACGAACAAGGGCCTCGCGCTCACCCCGGTCGCCGCGAACGGCGTCCGCGGCGAGACGCTCCGCCTGGAGCGCGGCGACTACGACCGTGAGCTGGTCTATGTCGCCTGTGCCTTCACCCGCAACCCGTCGCCGCTGGCGCTGTGGCTGATCGCGCCGCTGCTCTGGATCGGCACCCTCGGTCGCCGCCGTCGCCGCGCCGTCGGAGGTGCGTCATGATGTTCTCCGCGATCGCTGCCTCTGTTCTTTTGCACATGTCTCTCGCAGCAGGTCTGTTCGGACAGGTGCAAGCACCGACCGACGGGAGCGTCGCCGTGCCTCCGGCTCCCGCCGCCCCTGCCGATCCCGCAGCGGCCCCGGCCCCGGCCGAGGCCCCCGCCCCGGAAGCGCCGCCCGAAGCTCCCGCGCCGGCCGTCGAGGCCGCCCCCACGCCGGCGCCGGTCTATGTCCAGCAGGACACGTCCTATCCGCCACCCCCGCCGACGCCCAAGAAGCCGCGGTTCGTGTTCGCCTTCCTGCCGGGGCCGACCTTCGGCCTCAGCCACCTCCCGTCGGTCAACCTGCCGTTCTTCTTCGGCGGCCGGCTCAAGCACAGCAACTGGGCGCTGGGCTTTCAGTTCACGCTCTCGGCCGGCCTCGCCGAGCGCTACTTCTCGGGGCTGCTCACCCACCGCTATCACCTCATGGGCCTGACCCAATTCGGCGCGCGCGGCCGCGGCTTCGCCAGCGTCGGCGGCGGCTTCGCCGTCCGCATGTTCTCGCCGATGGTCGAGGTCGAGGGCCGGGTCGGCTTCCGCTTCGGCAGGCGCGGCGTCGTCGGCGGCATGGTCCGCCTCGGCTACGACTTCGCCCACCGCGAGGGTGCCCCGGTCCCGCAGGTCGGCGCCTTCATCGGCGTCTGCAACTTCTGAGAGCGACCGCCCGGGCATGGCCGCCGCGCGCGCCATGCCCCAAATCATCTTATTTGGCTTGGCTTGCTGGACAGGCACCGGTCCGTCGTGGGGCGCCGGCCGGTGCCTGTCCTTTCGAACACTTTATGATTGGGAGTTCGTGAACGCTCGCGGGGAATCGCCGACCCGGCGGTTTATGTCCTTTCGGACATCTCGCCACCCGCGGACACGGACGTGACGGCGCGCCGCTGCATGTCCTTTCGGACATGCGAAAGCGCCGGTACGGCGTGGCCGTCCGGCGCCTGACCCTCGGGACATGTCAACCGATCAGGTCGAGAGGAACCAGCTGCTGCCGACGACCGTGCGGACCAGCGCCGCGATCGTCGCCTTCGGGTCCGGGTCGGTCGCCAGGCGGTAGCCGGGCTCGCGCATGGCAGCGGGCAGCAGCGGGCGGGCCAGGCTGTCGAGCTGCTTCTCGACCTCGCTGGCGATCTTGCCGCGGAGCAGCCCCGCGAGCACCCCGTCCTTCTCGAGGTCGATGTGGAAGTGGGCGTCGTCGAAGCTGTAGGACACCCCGGCGAACTTGTAGTCGAGCACCGTCGCCCCGTCGATCTCGATCGGCGGGTCGGCCGTCACCAGCAGGCCGTGCTCGCTGATCCGGACCACCAGCATCGTGTCCGCCGGCAGCAGCACGCGGGCCAGCTTCGAGTCATAAAGCACGCGGCGGCCCTCGTCGTCGACCGGGAAGCGGTCGAGCACCGCCGCCACCGCCGAATAATCGGACTGCGTCGCGTTCGGCTCGATCCCCGCCAGCGACTTGCGCACCACCGCTTCGACCAGGGCATTCTCGAGCTGACCGAACTCGCCGAACTGGATCTCGCCCGACTCGAGGTGGTAGCGCGCCCCGTGGAAATCGACGCGCAGGCGCGGGCCGGGCATGTCGAGCTGCAGCCCGCGCTCGCTCGAGATCGCGGCCTCGCGGCGGTTGGCGCTGACCGTCAGCACGTCGCCCGGCGCCACGTGGACCCGCACCTGGGCGAACCCGCCGGGCAGCTGCGCCTGCAGCACCGTGATCCGCCCCGGATCCGGCTCGGGCGCCGGCGGCTGCGGCAAGATCCGCAGGCCTAGCCGCTGCGTCCACGCCGGCATCCGCGGGATCACCAGCATGCGCAGCAGATCGGCCAGCACCTGCTCCGTGCGCGGGCTGACCGGCGACGGCTCGCGGTAGTACTTCTCCTCGATCCCCGCCACGCCGACGTGCACCGAGCCGTCGGCGAACCGGTAGGCCGTCTCGTGCAGCGTGAACGACGGCATGTCGGCGAACGCCGCCCCGGCCAGGCGGATGCCCTCGGTCGAGCGCAGGGCCACGCCCTCGGCGTCGACGCTCAGCTCGAGCGCGCCGCCCGGGGCCGTCGTCAGCTCGATCGGACCCCACGAGCTGCTGGCGCCGAAGGCCACCAGCACGTCGTCACCGGCCTCGGTGGTGTGGCGCGCCGGCCAGAACCAGGGCAGCACGCGGGCCAGCATGCCGCGCACGACGTGGCCGAGCAGCCAGCTGTCGAGCTCGCCCGCCGCCGGCCGCGAGGTCAGCTCGAGCGTGAACGGCATCAGCGAGATCTTGGCCGCGAGGGCGTCGACGTGGATCCCCAGGTCCGGCATGCGGACCACGCAGCCCTCGCCGAAATCGAGGTGGGCCCCGTCGCGGCGCAGCTGGACCGCGAACGGGCGCTGGCGGTCGACGTGGATCGTCAGCGGACCGACGACCGGCAGCCCCAGCTCGCCGAGCGGCATCGAGGTCGGCGTCGGCGGCAGCGGCGGCGGCGGCCAGGCCTGCGGCAGGCCCAGGCGCTCGGCCAGCGCGTGCATGACGATCTTGGGCGTGAAGTGGGCGTGCAGGCGACGGACCAGCGCGTGCAGCAGCGGACCCGCCGGCGGCTGCGTCACCAGCTCGATCTGCTCGCCGTCGGGGCGCCAGCGGACCGCCTCGACCGCGAACTCGCCGATCAGCGACTCGCCGACCGGGCGCACCTGCAGCGGCGCGGTCGCGCCGAGCACCAGCGCGCCGCTGACCCGGGCCACCGTCACCGATGCGCCCGGCGGCAGCGTCAGATCGAAGGCGAGGCCGAGCTTCTCGCCGAGGAAGCCGGCGAGGACCTGCCGCAGCACCCAGGTCTTGCTCGGGTCGGCGTCGGGCCACAGCGGCACGACCTTGCGCAGCAGCGGCAGCGCGAACGCTTCGAGCGCGGCCACCCCGAACGCCTGCAGATAATCACCGGCCGGCGGCGTCGAGTCGATCACCAGCTCGTGCTTCGGCAGGTCGTAGCGGGCGCTGCGGAGCTCGAGCATCAGCCCGAGGTCGCGCAGGACCAGGAACAAGCCGCGCTCGCTGCGGATCGTCAGCTCGGTCGGCCCGAGCGAGCCGCCCGCGGTGTCCTGCGGGTCCATGCGCAGCTCGACGCGCCCGAGCACCGGCACCGACAGCCCGAACACCTCGACCGAGAACCGCGCCAGGCGCTCCTCGTCGAGCTTCGGCCCGCCCTCGCCGCGCATGCCGATCCACTTCGGCGCGCGCGGGGCCCCTTCCTTGCGGGCCAGGCCGGACAGCAAGGCCTGACCGAACTCGCCGAAGTTCGGGTCGCCGTCGATCTCGAGGGCGCCGTCCTCCCAGCGATAGGCGATCCGCCGCAGCTGCGTCGGCGGCACGTGCCAGGACCCCGGGAACCCTAGCGACAGCCCGCCCGGGGCGCTCAGCACCAGCGCCTCTTCGGTGTGCCGCAGCTCGACGTACTGGCCGGTCCCGGTGTGCGCGACGATCGGCTCGCCGGCGGTCGGCTGACGCCACAGCACGTGCTGCTCGCTGCCGTGGGGCGACGGCAACACGCCGTGGTCGCGCAGCCACGCGGCCGGCACGATCGGCGCGAGGTATTGATCGGACACGCGCTGGACCACCGCGTCGAGCAGGGGCCCGAGCGCCGGCTCGGCGCGGAACTCGACGACCGGTTTGTCGTCGCGGCCCCAGCGGAGCTGCGAGCCCACCAGCCGCAGCTCGGCGAGCTCGGGGAATTGATCGGAGTAGAGGTAGATGCCGCGCGGCGCGTCGATCCGCAGGCCCTGCTCGTCCTTGATGAAGGCGACGTCGCCGCCGCGATCGGTGGCGACCGCCAGCGAGCTGAACGGCCCCAGCGGGATCGTGAACAGCTTGCGCGTGGCCTCCGGCGGGTTGTCGGCCGAGATCCGCATGGTCGTCAGCGCGGTCGCCAGCGCCGCCTTGGTGCCCGAGAACAGGCTGGCCGCGCCGCCCTCGCCCTCGCGCGCGTTCGGGTGGCCGGGCGTGCCCTCGGCGCCCGCGAGCGGCTCGCCTTGCGGCAGCGCCTTGTCGTCGGCGCGCAGGTTGTGGACCAGCTCGAGCAGGTGCTCGCGGCGATCGGGATCGGCGAACAGGTCGTAACCGGGCTCGGCCATGGCCGCGGGCAGGCGCTTGCGCAGCCACTTGGTGGCCTGCCGGCCGGCGACGCGGACCAGCGCCCGCCGCACCGGACCGATCGGGGCGCTGACGACCTCGACCGTGGCGGTGGCAAAATCATAGCGGACGCGCAGCACCGAGAGGCTGAGCCCGACGGCGCGGATCAGCAGCGGCCGCGACACCGCGACCTCGATCGCGTCGCCGCGCACCTCGACGGAGAGGATCGCCAGTGGGTCCAGGCTGGCCGATACGCCGGGGAAGCGGCGGCGGAACTTCAGGTTGCTCGCGTCGGGCTGGTCGGGGAACAGCCGCTTCGCCGCCGCGTGCAGCATGCTGCCGCCGGGGGTCCAGCCGAGCGTGTGCCGCAGGACGCTACACAGCGCGACCGCGACCGCGCGCGGCACGAAGCCGCCGAGGCCGTCGCTGTCGGTCTCGACCACGCCGTCCACCAGATCGATGTAAAGCCGGCGCAGCCGCGCCGAGGGTAGCTCGACCGGACGCACCTCGAGGCCGCTCCCGAACTGCAGTTCGATGGCGTCGGCGTCGATCTCGAGCTTGAGCGGCTGGCCGAGCCCGAGCGCGACATCGACTTCGCCGACGACGGGTACGGTCAATCGCTCGGACTCCTCGTGCGACAATACGGCGGTCACGAACTCCCTGCTCGGCTCGACCTCGTGGGTGGGCTGCGGTTGCGGCATGGCCACGATGTAGTCGGCAATGTCGACCGCGCTCGTGTCAAAGGCCACGTCGCGCCACGAGCGACGCCAGACCGCTTTCACCGCGTCCGGCCGGCCGGCGCCGCCAGGGTGTCGCAAGCTGCGCAGCGCCTCGCCTGCGGAGGTCCGATCGCCCTGGCGGCGGCTCGCTTGCGAAGCCGCAAGGATCGGCAATGCTTGCCCGGCGGACCCTCCGCCGGACCGCCCCGCAGACGATCGGCCGCCGCCACGGCGACCTGGGCAGCACGCGCCTACGACTCGCTCGCGAGCGCTTCCAGGAGCTGCCTCGCTTCCTCGCGCACGTCGGGATCCGGGTCCGCGAGGAATGCCCGCATCCGCTCGCCGCCATCGGCCGGGTGCCGCCGGGACAGGCCCTGAAGCACGGCGAGGCGGATGTTGGCCGCTTCATCGCCGCGCAACGACCACAGCAGCTCCAGCGCCCGTGGATGCCGGTTTTCGCCGAGCCCGCGCACGAGCTCGTAGGTGCGGTACATCGGTTCGGCGAGCGCCTGGCCGAGAGCCTCCACCGCCTCGTCCGTCGCGTGGGGACAGAGCCGCTTCAGCGCCACGAACGACCGCTCCCCGCGGCCCTGCAGCAGCCGCACATAATAAGCGACCACGCGATCGTCTTCGATCGTGGCGAGCGCCTGGTCGGCCTCTCGCCACGCGGTGTCGTCGGCGGCCAGCATTCGCCCGCCCCATTCGTCGATGATCGCACCCCGCTCGGCCGGCGAGGAGGGACGGACCTCGAGTTTCGTCGCGACCTGCACGCGCACCTCCGCCGCGGACTCGCGCATACTCGCCGCGGACCACGGCTCCTCGGCGCATCGCAGCTGCTTGTCGACCGCGATCCGATAGGCGCCGGCGGCGTCGAAGCGGACCCAATGGGCGAGCAACAAACGCCTCCGGAACGGCCTGTCGGCTGAAATACGCCGGCCGCCGACGACACCTCCCAGTTGCGGGCCGGCGTCGCGAATCGGAAGACTGCGCCCTCGCTCCACGTCGGTCGCAGTCAGCGCGTAGCTCTCGGGCCGTCCCAGGTGGTTGCGGTAGTCGCCGCCCTCGATGAGGATGAGTGATTCACCGCGGACGAGCCGCACCTGCAACGAGAGATAGACGGGCTCGTCTTGCAAGATCTGCCGCCGGTCGGGTTCGAGCGAAACGGCGAGCTCGCGCCCGAGAGCCTCCACGCGCGTCACCGATTCGCCGGGCGTCATGCGCCCCGAGGATGGCAGACTCGCGAGGCAGCGTCGACCTTCGGACGGCCCGTCGCCGGCCAGGGGCAACAAACCACCGCCTGGCGTCCGCTCGTCGCTCTCGGAGAATCGGGCCGTTAGGGTCCATCGGCGAGTCGTCGCTCCCGGATCGAGGCCCGTCACCCGCCAGGGGGCAACGAACCATCGCCCGGCGTCGACGCGTCGATCGCGGAGAACTCGATCAGGTCGGTAGGGCCGATCGGCGAGTCGTCGCTCCCGGCTCGAAAACGAAGATCCCAAAAAACATAAATGTCTCTTGGGACAGGTCGAACATGCGCCGCGCCCCCGGTCACGACCGAACCTGCGTCGTCTGGACGCACCCGCGGTGGGAAGCCGGCCGCGAGGGTGATACATCCTGCACGTGGTCGCCACCCTCCTGCACCTCCCCATCTCGCCGTGGTCCGAGCGGGCCCGGTGGGTCCTCGACCATCACGGCTTCGCGCATACCCGGGTCGAGCATGTCCCGGTGATCGGCGAGCGCAAGCTCCGGCGGCTGGTCGGGCGCCGCGACGGGCCGGCGACCGTGCCGGTGCTTATCGACGGCGACCTGGTGATCGCGGACTCGTGGGAGATCGCGCGTCACGTCGAGCGGCTCGGTTCGGGGGCGCCGCTGCTGCCCGAGGGCCGGCTCGACGAGGTCCGCCGCTGGACCGCCGTCGCCGACGCGGCCATGCAGAGCGGGCGAGCGATGGCCATCGCGGCCATGCTGCGCGACCCCGCGGCGCTCGACGCCTCGATGCCGCCGCCGATGCCCGGCTGGGTCCGGCGCCTGCTCCGGCCGGTCAATCGTCAGGCCATGCAATGGTTCGCGCGCAAGTACGGCCTCTCGCTCGCGGACCTGGCCCCCCACGCGGCCCAGCAGCGCGAGGGCCTCGAAGCCGTGCGGGCCGGGCTCGCCGCCAGCTCGCCCTACTTGCTCGGCAGCTTCAGCTACGCCGACATCGCCGCTGCGACCCTGCTGCAGGGCGTGCAGCCGGTCGCCGACGACCTCGTCCCCTTCGACCCTGCGACCCGCGCCGCGTGGACGCAGCCCGCGCTGGTCCGCGAATACGCCGACCTGCTGAGCTGGCGCGACGAGCTCTATAAAAAGCATCGCCGGCGCTCGACCTGAGCCGGCCGAGAAAATCCCAACACTCGAGCGAGCCCCTCGAATCACCGCCGCCGCCGATCATCGCCCCTCGGCCACGCTTCGGCTGCGAATCTACCAATTCTCGCTAGCCCGCCCCGCTCAGCGAATCGCCTCACTTCCGCGAGCCCTGAGTTCGCCCGGCGCAGCAATCATCACACCTCGGTGCGCGCCGAACCACTCCACGAAGCCGCATACGCGCCAATCACAAGACACCCGCGAGCCTGCCGGACGCGCCGATCGCTCCACTTCCGCGGACCCGCCCAGCCCGACGAATCATCCCACTCTCAGCGAGCCCGCCGAGACTTCCCGCGCTTGCTTTTGGGCGCTGCCGCCTCGAGCTCGCTCGCCGCGGCCGTCCGCGCCTCCTCGGCCTCCTCGGCCTGCGAGCGCGCCGCCTCGGCTACGCGCTCCGCCTTGTCCGCGCGTTGCCTCGCCGCCTCGGCCGCGCGTTCGGCCGTTCGCGCCGCGCGTTCGGCCGCTCGCGCCGCCGTCTCGGCGCGCTTCGCCTGCTGCGCCTGACGCTTCGCCTCTCGCGTCGCCTTCTCGAGCGCGCTGCGCAGGGTCTCCAGCGCCTTGCGCTCGGCTTGCTCACTGCGCCGGCGCTCCGCCTGCTCGGCCTTCTCGCGCCGGCGCTGTTCGGCGCTCTCGGCCGCGCGCCCCGCCTTCTCCGCCGCCCGTGCCGCCTTCTCCGCTGACCGGTCGACGCGACGGGCCGGCGGCTTCGCCCGCCCGCGCTTCGTCCCGGCCTTCGCCCCGCGCTTCCCTCGCGCCGGCTTCGCGACCTCCTCGTCCTCTTCCTCCGCGCGCTCCGCCTTCGCCCCACGCTTCCCTCGCGCCGGCTTCGCTTCCTCCTCGTCCTCCTCTTCCTCCGCTCGCTCCGCCTCCGCCCCACGCTTCCCTCGCGCCGGCTTCGCTACCTCCTCGTCCTCCTCTTCCTCCGCTCGCTCCGCCTTCGCCCCACGCTTCCCTCGCGCCGGCTCCGCTTCCTCCTCGCGCACCGCCCCGCCGGCGCGCGCCTCCAGCATCTGCATCACGTCCGCGACATCGGCCGGCTCGAGCTCGGTCGCCAGCGTCCCGCGGCGCAGCAGCTCGCGTTCGTGCTCGCTGGCCGTCGGCGCCGATTGCAGGGTGATGCGAATGCTGTCGAGGTGGTCGCCGGGCGTGCGCACGCCCGCCTCTGCCAGCACGTTGATCGCCCGCTGCAGCAGCTCCCACACCACGTCGTGGTGCGCCTGCATCGCCGCGCGCAGCCCCGCGGCCCCGTGGGCCTCGCGCAGGCGTTCGCCGGCGCGCAGCAGCGCCTCCATGCGCGCCGGTTCGCGGCGGGCCAGTTGATTGACCGTCCACACCGCCGTGCTCGGCTTGCGCAGCGCCTTGACCCGCGTCGCCCCGGCGCTGTCACCCGCCGCACGCAGTTGTTTGGCCAGCGCGTCGCGTTCGGCGGTGAACTCGTCCAGCGGCGCGGCGTACAGCGCCTCGAGCCCGGCCGTCGCCTCGTCGTCGCTGTTCGCCCGCCGCGCCATGGCCCCGTTCTCGTGACAAACACAGGGCCCCCGCGCCAGCCCCCGGGCGCTCGCTACGCCGCAGCGCCGGCCTCCACGCGCGCACGAGCGAGCGGCGGAGCCCGCGCAGCCCCCTCTCGAAAATCCACGGCTTCGATCCCTCTACCGCGGCCCGCGAGCTCCGAGATCCGCCAGTTCACTGTCGCTATCCCGCGGCCATCACCGTCAAGCTCGCCCGGAGTGGTGGACACACCGCTTCGGGCGCGCACTCGGAGCCCCCGACTCCGCCGACCCACTGCCACCATTCCGGCGACTCACCCGGGCCCCTCTCGCATGATTCGCCCACCGAGCTGCCCCGCGCAGCTCCCCCCATTCAAAACTGTCGCTATTTCCCGGGCGACGACTCTGCCAGCAGCTTCTTCAGCTCGGCCATCGGCACCGGCTTGACCAGGTGCAGGTCGCAGCCGGCGGCCTTGGAGCGCGCGCGGTCGCTGTCCTGGCCCCAGCCGGTCAGGGCGATGATGCGAATCGCCTCGCCGCCCGGTTGCTGGCGGATCTGCCGGGTCGCGTCGTAGCCGTTCAGGCGCGGCATCCCCATGTCCATCAGGATCACCTCGGGCTGGAACGTCTGCGCCGCCGCCACCGCTACCAGCCCGTCGTGCGCCGTCTCGACCTGGTGACCGAGCAGCCGCAGCATCATCGCCATCGTCAGCGCCGAGTCCTCGTTGTCGTCGACCACCAGCACCCGTCGGCCGCCGCCTGCGCGCTCGCTGCCGGCTTGCCGCGGGCTCGCCGGCTGCGGCTGCGGCTCGGACACCGGCAACTTCACCGTGAACGTGCTGCCTCGCCCTGGCCCCGGGCTGTCGGCCGTCACCGCCCCGCCGTGCATCTCGACCAGCCCCTTCACCAGCGCCAGCCCGATCCCCAGGCCCCCGTTCGAGCGCTCGATCGAGCGATCGATCTGCGAGAACATGTCGAAGATGCTCGTCAGCGCCGCCTGAGGGATCCCGATCCCGTCGTCGCGGACCGCCACCCGCACCTCGCCCTCGCCGCGCTCGGCCGTCAGGCTGATCTTTCCGCCCGGCGGCGTGTACTTGGCGCTGTTCGTCAGCAGGTTGCTGAACACCTGCGCCAGCCGGGTCAGGTCGGCGTCGAGCGCCACCGGTCGCGGCGGCAGCGAGACCTCGAGCGTGTGGCGGGCCGCGTCGATGAACGGCCGCGCCGTCTCGATCGCCGCGTTGACCACGTCGGCCAGCATCACCCGGCCGCGCCGCAGCTCCATCTTGTTGCGGCTGATCCGCGACACGTCGAGCAGGTCGTCGATGAGCCGGACCATGTGCCCCAGCTGGCGGTCCATCACCGCCTGCGAGTGCTCCTGGACCGCCGGGTCGTCGGTCAGGCGCAGCGCCTCGAGGCCGTTGCGGATCGGCGCCAGCGGGTTGCGCAGCTCGTGGGCCAGCAGCGCCAGGAACTCGTCCTTGCGCCGGTCCTGCTCGCGCAGCGCCGCGTTGAGGCGGGCGTTCTCGATCGCCACCGAGGTGATGTGCGCCAGCTGGACCAGCATCACCTCGTCGCTGTCGCCGAACCCGCCGTCGCGGTCGTCCCACAGCTGGACCAGCCCGAGGTTGTCGCCCTGGCGGTCGACGAACGGGGCCGCCAGCCAGCGCCGCGGCCCCCCGCTGCCGCTCGCCGGGCCCTCGGCGGCCAGCCGCAGCGGCCGCTGGCTGCGGCTCACCAGGTCGACCAGCACCCCGACGCCCGCGGGCGCCCCGTACTCGCGCCGCACGCCCTCGCCGGTGCTCGTCACCGCCAGCGGGCCGGCCGACTCGTCGCCGCCGCCGTGCAGGCTCGAGCAGGCGTGACTGGCCCCGATGATCCGCCGCGCCTCCGCGGCCACGGTCTCGAGCACGCTCTCGAGCGACTGCACCGAGTGGATCGCCAGCGACGCGTCGGCGACCTGGCGCAGCATGTGGCCTTGCTCGCGCTCGCGCTCGAACGCGAGGGCCAGCCGCTGCTCGTCGTGCTTGCGCTCGGTGATGTCGACGGTCACCCCGTCGAAGCGGATCGGCGTGCCGTCGCTGCCGCAAACCGTGCCGCCGAGCGCGCGGATCCACTTGATCGCGCCCGAGGCGGGGTCGACCGTGCGGTAGTCGATGTCGTAGGGCCCGAGGTCGCCGATCGACGCCTCGATCGACGCGCGCGTGCGCTCGCGGTCCTCGGGGTGGATCTTCTCGTAGAACATGCCGATCGTGACGCGGGCCGTCGGCGGCAACCAGAAGTGCTCCTTGACCCGCGCGTCCCACTGCAGCTCGTCGAACGGCAGGTCGCAGTACCAGAAGCCGACGCCCGACAGGCGCACCGCGAAATCGAGGCGCGCGCGGCTGTCGGCCAGGGCCCGCTCGGCGACCGCCCGCTGGGTCACGTCGCGGCTGACCGCCAGGTGGTGCCAGCCGCCGTCGGGCGCCGGCAGCGGCACCGCCGTGCTCTCCATGTGCCGCCGCGTGCCGGCGAGGCCGACGATGTCGAACGAGAGGTGACCCGGTTCGCCGCGGCACACCCGGTCGTTGAAGGCGCGGAAGGCCTCGCGGTCCTCGGGCGCGATCACGTCGTAGATGGAGCGGCCATGCACCACCGCCTCGTCGGCCTCGACCATGCGCATGCCCGACGGGTTCATCTGCAGCAGCGTGCCGTCGGGCCCGAGCAGCTTGACGCACTCCGGCGTGGCCTCGACGATCGCCCGGTAGCGGGCCTCGCTGTCACGCAGCCGCCGGGCCGCGCGAGTCCGCTCGAGCGCCTCCCAGCAGCGGTCGGCGACCGTGCGCAGCAGCGTGATCTCGTCCTCCTGCCAGCGCCGCGGGTCCCGGGCGTGCAGCGCCATCGTGGCGATGAACTGGCCTTGCTTGTGCAACGGCACGCACACCCCGGCGCCGATGCGCGCGGCGCGGTAGGCCGTGAGGTCGGTGCCGACGCGCGGGTCGTGCTCGACGTCGTCGATCACGAACGGCTCGTGGGCCTGCATCACCGCCTGCAACTTCGGCCCGAACCCGGCCGCCGGCCAGCGCCCGACCATGCTCGGCACGCCGCGCGTGTAATCGCCGAGGATCACGAACGCCGGCTCCTCGCCCTCGGCGTCGAACTCGGCGTAGGCGCAGCGGTCGACGCCGACGTACTCGCCCAGCAGGCGGGCCGTGACCGTCAGGACCTCGTCGGGCTCGGTCAGCGGCTGGGTCGCGGCCGCGAGCTCGGCGAGGAACCGGTGGCGGCCCTCGCTGGCCCGCAGCGCCGCCTCGGCCCGCTTCTGCGCCGTGATGTCGCGGGCGATCTTCGACGCGCCGATGATCCGGCCCTCGGGGTCGAAGATCGGCGAGACGGTCAGCGAGATGTCGAGCAGCGTCCCGTCCTTGGCCACGCGCACGGTCTCGAACGACTGGATGCGCTCGCCGCGGACCAGTCGGGCCAGGATCTGCCGCTCCTCGTCGAGCCGCTCGATCGGGATGAGCATGGTGATCGGGTGGCCCTCGGCCTCGGCGGCGGTCCAGCCGAACAGCCGCTCGGCCCCGGCGTTCCAGGTGCGGATGACGCCGTCGAGCGTCTTGCTGACGATCGCGTCCTGCGACGAGGCGACGATCGCCGCCAGGCGCGAGCTGGCCTCGTCGGACCGCCGGCGCTCGCTGACATCGCGGAACACGAGGACGGCGCCGACGGGCTTGCCGGCGGCGTCGCGGATCGGCGCCGCGCTGTCGTCGATCGGGCGCTCGACGCCGTCGCGAGCGATGAGACAGGTGTGATTCGCCAGCCCGACCACGATCCCCTCGCGCAGGGCCCTCAGCGCCGGGTTCTCGGCCGGCTGGCGCGTGTACTCGTGGACGATGTGGAACACCTCGGTGAGCGGGCGCCCCGCGGCCGCGGCCCCGCTCCAGCCGGTCAGCGCCTCGGCGACCGGATTGAGGTACGTGACCCGACCGTCGACGTCGGTGCTGATGACGGCGTCGCCGATGCTGGCGAGGGTGATCTGCAGCCGCTCGCGCTCTCTGGCGAGCTCGTCGTCGTCCTGGCGCATCATCGATTCGCGCGCACCGCTGGCGAGCAGGTCCGGCCGCACGCGCGGCGGTTGGAGTCGGCAGAACGCGGCGCAAGGGCGACCATGCGAGGAGGAGGCTAGGCCGAGGCGGTCTGAGCCGCAAGCGCGATGGGCGAGCGGTCGCGCACTCCGTCAGCCGGCGAGCGCCGCGCAGGTCGCGAATCGCGGCAGTCGTGGTCCGCGCCCACCACCGTGTCATCGCGCGACCACCGACGGATCATGGACGACTCGCGTCGTGGATCCAGGAGCCACGCGACCTCCACGCGCCACCCTCATCTCAGCGCCCACCGAACCGCACCGACAGCCCCGCGAGGATCGCCACCACCAGCGTGCGACGGGCGCGACCGACCAGCACGCCGGCGTCGAGCGCCACGCGTGGGTGCAGGTGGACCATCAAGCCGCCGTCGCCCGCGAGCTCGGCGAGCTCGGTGTGGGGGAAATCGAGGCGGGCGTACGCCTCGCCCCACAGGCGCAGGCGCTGGTCGGCGAGGGTGCGCGCGACGGACACTGCGAACAGGTCGCTGATCTCGCAGCAACGTCCGGTATCCGCGGGGGCCGTCTTGACGCCGGCGTTGACGCTGAAATTCCACTCGCCGGGTTCGACGGTCAGCAGCAGCACCAGCGCCGGCAGCGGGGCCCAGAACGACGCCGGACCGAGCGGCGGCACCGGCAGCAATTGTGGCTGGAGCCCGAACGAAGTCTTCGTGCGGCTGTCGCGTTCGACCAGCAGGATCTTCGCCCCGATCGAGATCTCTTGCTGCTGCCGGACCGCCGCCTGCCCGAGGCCCCAGCGCACCGGATCGCCGTCGAACACGCGCAGCTCGACCCGCTCGTGCAGGCCGATGCGGACCACCAGCGGCGTCGCTACCAGGAACTCGTCATGATCGGCGCGGCCGTACACCTGCGCATCGACGCCAGCCTCGATCTGGACCGCGCCGCGCGGCACCGTCGCGGTCGAATTCGTGATCGTGGGCCGGTCGGGGTCGACGCGGCGCGCTTCGTCGTCGCCCGCGAGCAGGGCCCAGAGCGTGAGCCACACAATGAACATAGTCTGCCCTCGCGGTCAGCCGCCGCCGACCGAGCTCGAGCTCTCGCCGCTCGCGTGGCCGCCCGCGCCTTCGCGCGGGATCACCGAAAGCTTGCCGTCGGTCTCGAGCACCACCCAGCGCACCTGGGCCAGCTCGTAGAGGCCCACCTTGCGCATCTCGGTGAAGATCTCGTCGGGCGAGATGCGCTCCTTGTTCATGTTCTCGGCCAAAAATCGCCCGTCGCTGACCAGCAGGGTCGGCGAGCTCGAGATCGCCGTCTCGAGCGGGCGCACGTGGTGCATCAGCAGCGAGACCACGAACACCAGCGAGAACAGCGTCGTCGTGCCGACGATCGCGTTCGTCAGCGACGGGTCGTCGCGCACCAGCGCCGGTGACACGATCTCGGGGACGATGAGCAGCGTGACCAGCTCGGCCGGCGACAGCTGGCCGAACTCCCGCTTGCCGAGGATCCGCAGGCCGGCGATGATGACCGTGTAGAGGATGACGATGCGAATGACGGTTTCCATGCGGCCTCCTCGCATTCACGGCAACACGGTCAGGTGGACCGGCAGCTCGGCCAGCGCCGCCTCGCCGGCCCGCACGCGCACCGCCCCGGTGAGCGCGCCGGCGGCGGTGCTGCGATAATCGAGGGTGACCGCGCGGGTCGCCCCCGGCGCCATGTCGCCGAGCGGGACCACGTACCAGTCGCCGTCGATCCGGGCCAGCGGCGGCTGAAACGACGGCCGCGCCACCGCCTCGAGCAGGCCGCGGCTGAACTCGGCCTGCGCGCGCGTCAGCGGCCCCGACGTACGATTGACGACGGTGACGCGCAGGTGGCCCCAGTCCTCGAGGTGCTCACGCGGCGCGAACTCCACCGCCAGCCCGACCCCTCGCAGATCGATCTCCTCGCGCTGGCGCGGCCCGCCGAGCAGACCCAGCGCGGCCACGATCGGCACTGCGAACATCAGCGGCAACAACAACCATTGCTCGCGGTGGAATTGCAGGCGCCGATCGATCTCCGGCGGCGACGGCGGACGGTCGTGCGCTCGCATGCACGCCGTGGGTTGCACGCAATCGGAGTCGCGGCCAATCGATCCGGTGTGATTCGCCGCGACCCGACGATGCAGCCGCAAACTTCCTTTTAAAAGGGGAGCCCTGCGAGGCGCAGGCGCAGAATGCGCGGTTTCGCGCTCCTTCTGAATTGGGCGATCGCATGCCCCGGGAATCGGCGCATTCGGCGCCACTCCGCAGAAATCATCACACCCTCGAATCGACGCCGAGCCCGCTCTCGTCGCAAATGTCCAGGGTATTTCCTCGTCATCGAATCATCATACCGGCCTCGACCGATTCGCGGCGGTCGCCGCCTGCGCCGACGCGGGCGCGCGGACGCCACCTCTGCTCCGGCGGCGCCTCCTGCTCCAGAGGTTCGCCTCGAGGTTGCCGCCTCGACCCTCGCCGTCAACCTGAGCGACGGAGGCCGCCTTGCGCATTCATCACCTCAACTGTGGAACCATGTGCCCCTGGGGCGGGCGGCTGATGGGGAAGCCCGCCGACGAGCCCGGCCCGGCCCGGCTGACCTGCCACTGTCTGCTGCTCGAGACGGACCGCGGCCTGGTCCTCGTCGACACCGGCCTCGGCCTCGAGGACATCCGGGACCCGGTGCCTCGCCTCAGCCGCTTCTTCGTCGGCATGATGCGGCCCCGCTTCGACGAGCACGAGACGGCGGTGCGGCAGGTCGAGCGCCTCGGCTTCTCGCGCGGCGACGTGCGCCACATCCTCCTGACCCACCTGGACTTCGACCACGCCGGCGGGCTCGCCGACTTCCCGCACGCCCAGGTACATCTGCTCGCCGACGAGGCTCACGCCGCCCAGCGGCGGGCCAGCCCGCTCGCCCGCGGCCGCTACCGCCCGCAGCAGTGGGGGACGGCCGGCGCGTGGCAGACCTACGCGCCGAGCGAGGGCGAGGAGTGGCTCGGCTTCGCGTGCGTGCGAGCGCTGGTGGGCCTGCCGCCGGAGATCTTGCTGGTCCCGCTGGTCGGCCACACCGAGGGCCACGCGGGCGTGGCGGTGCACACCGACGAAGGCTGGCTGCTGCACGCCGGCGACGCGTACTTCTACCGCGGCGAGCTGAACGCCGAGCACCCGCGCTGCCCGGTCGGGCTGCGCGCCTACCAGACGATGATGGAGGTCGACCGACGAGCCCGCCTCGCCAATCAACAGCGCCTGCGCGACCTGGTGTATCAGCACGGCGAGGCGGTCCGCGTGCTGTGTGCCCACGACCCGGTCGAGTTCGAGACCTGGGCCGCCCGCAGCCCGTACGGCCAATCCCCGCACCCGCGCGCGCCCGACCTCGGCGCGGGCTGAGCCGGCGGTCTCGCAAAACGTCCTTTGTGACATGTTATTAAAAGCACGCTACAAAGGACGTTTTGCGCAAAGGGCCATAAGCGTCGAGTCGGCACCCCCGAGCCCACAGCGGGCGACCGCCGCCCCCGGCAGTCCACCGCACGAGCACAGGCGCCCGAGCGCCCCGCTCGCGTTCGCCAGCTTCGCCGTCGACGGTCCGCAGCTCAAACGCAGGCGTGGGCGATGGGAACCTCGCCACGGGGCCAGCCTTATGTCGTTAGCGTCTGGCGCGCTGCGCCGTGACGCCGGTTACCTTAGACCTACAAGAGGACCTCAGTCGTGCGAATCGTCGAGGACCTCACGCGACCGAGGTGGATCCTTATTCAATGGTTGGCCAGCACAGCGGCTACGCGAAAACCGCGATTGTTGGAGTAACTCCAGAACACATCTCCGCTTCGCGTAGCGGCCGCTCGCGCTTTGTCGAGGGCCCACCCCCCACCGCGCAGCGCCCGCTCCTCAGTCCTCCGGTGTTTGACAACCGGGTCGACGCTCCTTTGACCCGAACGCCCCTCGTACGCCTTCGCCTCCCAATCGTCGAGGCACCACTCCCAAACGTTTCCGATCAGGTCGAGATGTCCGAAGGGCCCCCGCCCGGCCGGGCACGAACCAACCGGCGCGGTCGTCAGAGGCCCGTCGTACTTTCGGCCAAAAACAGCCCGGCTGGCCTCCGGCTTGTCGTTTCCCCACGGATAGCGTCGCCCGTCTGTGCTCCTTGCTGCGAACTCCCACTGTGCCTCGCTGGGCAACTGCACCCGCACTCCAGCGGTAACTAGCGCCGGGTGGGTCGATAACCAAGCGCAGAACTTGATCGCGTCGTCCCAACTTACCGTCACGACCGGTCGCGTGTCGCCAGCGTACCGCTCGTCTCGCCACATTTGCGGCTCCGAATGCCCCCGGTTCGCTGCGAGGAACGCTCCATACTGCGCGTTCGTCACAGGCGTTTCGGCGAGCCAGTACGGCGAGACCTGTACCCAGTGTATAGGATCAGCTACTCCCTTTTCGGCTATCCCCTTCTCCCCCATCTCGAACGGTCCCCCCGGTAACCACAGGAAGCGAATCCCCGTCACAGGCTCGATGAACGGCTCGTTGACGACAATGCCTCGCCCTCTGCGCGGCTGCGCCCGAGCGAGCCACCGCTGCAACTCGCTGAGCCCGTCTCGCCGCTGCAGATTGATGAGCGTCGCTCCGGGCGGCAACTGCGCGGCCACTGTACTCTTCGGCAGCACCACGCAGGCGACAGCCTTTTCTGCATCGGCGAACAGCGACATACAACTGGCGGCTGCCTCCGTCGCCCATGCTGGCCCCGTCTGGTCGCACAGTGCAGCCACGCCACACCCGGCAGCCAATGCCATGTCTAGTTCACTCTGCAGGTCAAGTGCGTCTAGGAGCTGTCCCTTTCTGTCCTTCCAGACAGACACTCCGTTCCCTGTAAGCTGCAGCGCAAGCGATTCCGCCGTACGCCGTTGTGTCGCCGTAAACACCAGTACCAGCGCCCGCCCCTCACCTGGCGCCTCCTCGCAGAGTTGCCCCGCAAGCACCCGGACGGTCTCATCCGTTGTCGTTGCGAGTTCTTGCTTCGCCGCGTCGCTTACGCGCGGGTCGCCCGAGAACTTCCGCAACAGGCGCAGAAGCGTTACCCTTTCACTCGCAGGGATTTTCTCGTGAAGCCGTGTGATGAGCGGCTCTGGGTCGGCTTCGGCAGCTTCTTCGAGCAGGTCCCCGACTAGGCCGCCATGCACTTCTCGCGCTGGTGAGCGTAAGACTCGTTGAAGTAGCGGCGCATACACTGAGCGACCTGGCAAAGCCACCAGCAGCCGAGTTACCTCGATCCACCACGTGTCGTCTCCTCTGTCGAGATGCCGAACGAGCATGTCGAGCGGCAGTTCGGTCGTCTCGTCGTCGCGCTTCTCTCCGACCGCGGCGATGTGCGCTGCTGCAAGAAACTCTTGCACCCCGAGGTGAAAGAACCCGAAGTGCTCTGCCGCGAACTCCTTCAGCACTCCCGCGCCGCGGTACAGCCATTCCACTACCGCGAGCCCGTTGTTGCCCGGCTTGCCGAGCGCTCGCAATCGCTGATTTATATGCAGCGCCAGCTTTGCCCGCACCCACGCGTCTCGCTCACCCGACCGGTGCAGCTCGAACGCCAGGGAACGCAGCACCGCCATCGCAGAGTCGAAATCAAGCGGCGCTATCTGCTGTTTCGATTGCCCCCAGCGCAAGAGAAGGACTCGTAGGCACTCCTCGTAATAGGCGGCGCGGTTGCGCGGCATCTCGCGCCCCTGGTTGACGATCACGCATAGCAGGGTCAACAGCAGTGGTGTGCTGACCATTACTTTAAGCCGCTGACTCGAGAACCCTGGGCTCTCGATCGCGGCGATCAATCCCCCCGCTCGTGCCGCGGCCTCGACCGCCGAAACCGATGTCATCACGCGCCCAGCTTCCTCGAACCACAGCTGCACCAATGTTCGAACCTGCTCGGGGCTGAGCGGCCGCAGGTCGAGCCGTGCGAAACGCTTGTCGAGTCGTACATCTTTGCGATAACCGGCGTGGCGGCACGACACCACGGCGCGCACATCCACGGCCTCGGAACCGCTGAGTTGAACCATGAGCTGCTTGCATAGTTCTGCTCGCAGCGCCTCGTCGGCGATCTCATCGAGCCCGTCCGCTAGCAGGAGCAGGCGCCCGTGTCGCCACAGCTCGGCGCCAAGCGCCGCCGGCAGTTCGCCGCCCGAACGCTCGACGAGTTCGTCGGAGAGCCATCCCGCGAGCGACTGCCCGACCCGGTCCGTGTGGAAGCGGCGCAGCCGGAGCGCCACCGGCACCACACCATCCCGCAGCCCCAGCGCCTTGCCGCCTTCGCGCACGCACCGGTGCAGCAACTTGTGCAACGCCGTCGTCTTGCCCGACCCCGGTGACCCCAGAATTAGTGCGTGCGGCGTCTCGAGCTTTTGGAAGAGCGCGTCGACCTCGAACTCACAGCAGGCTAGCGCCTCGTGTGCGAGTTCGGCGCGCTCTTGTGGCGCCCTTCGGGTCCACGTACCGTCAACGCTGCGATCGCCCCGTCGACCAGACGACTTGCGCTCATGCTCGCTATGTGCCTTCGGTCGTCGCCGGCCCTCCTGCAGGTCTATATCTCCCGACCCGAATGCATCGTGCTCAGCATTCGCCAGCGTTTGCACGCGCAGCGGCACGTACACCGAGTCGAGGTCGAGCTGCATGTCGCCGCCGCCGACACCGATCAGCTCGACCCCTTGCCTTTGTCGCAAGAGCCATGTCCGATACGCCAGAATTGCCGCTGGCTCGCCGACGCTAGCAGCGGCCGGGCTCACCGCGATCGGCCCCGACGATCGCGGTGGTACATAGGCTCTGCCGTCGCCTTTGCGCAGCAAAACCCCACCTGCATCGTTCCAGTGGAAGAAGGGGTCGCGCTCGAACGCCCCGACTCCGTCCCCCTTGCGCAGCCACCTCAACGGCCATGCCCGTAGGTCCCCAGTACTTTCGAGCTGCCCCCACGTATAGCCGAAGAGCCGCGACTCGTGCTTAGTGCCGTACTGTTCGAGGCCGAACAGCGACGGTGCCTGATAGAAGCAGCGTGGCGCACCGCCAAAGTGCGCCAGGTTTACTGCGCCGGCCTCGTGCATGTGCCCGTGGAGGCAGGCGACGAAGCGATCGCCAGGGTAGATGCTCCCATCGAAGTCCTGCCGGCTTGACTTCGACAGCCAGTTCCGCGGATGGTGCATGAGCAGCAGCGCCCGGTGTACCGAGGTGAGTGCCGTCAGCGGCGAGTGCCCTGCAGTCCGCGGCAGCGACGCCTGAAACTGCTCAACTGGCACCGCCAGTTTCTCCGCGTAATCGCCGCTATGGACCTGCAACCACGCCGAGTTGAGTCCGATGACTCCCAGCGGAAACCGACCCGGCAGCGCCACTTGCAGCCAGAAATCACCGGGAAAAAATGACGCGTGTAGCTTCACCCCTGGTCGAATGGCCTGCGGTTTGACATAATGGTCGAACCATTCGACATAGTTCGCAAACAGAGGTTTAATGAACGACGCATCCGATGCCTCCCAAAGATCGTCCATCACTGCCGCAACATCCGGATCTCCACGACCCAGCTCGTAGTCGCGGAGCACGCGATACGTCAATGCCTCGCGCTTGACTGGTCGCGCCAGATCGTGATTGCCTGGCACCGGCACGATGAGCGGCGGCAGGCCATCCTCGGCTCTCGGCAACTTCGCTAGGAGCGACTCGAGAAACTGTGTTAGCTGTTCGAACTCCTCACGCGCACCGCGGTTCGTCAGGTCACCTGTCAAGAGGACCATATCTGGTGCCCCGAGCCTGCCGAGCTCGATGTCGAGGCTGCGCCAGAAATCTTCGAGCACTTGCCACCACTGGGCCTCTCCGCGCCCCCCGACATGCAAGTCCGATAGGTGCAGCCACCGTATCGGTCGCGCGCCGACCGCCGGCACCGAGTTCGTGGGGTTCACTTGCGCTCCTTCCAATGAGAAAGGCCCCGCTGTTCCGGGTTGTTGAAGGGCCCAGACAAAAATGCGTGGAGGGGATCCCCGTTCATGTTCGCCCCATGATCGCCGATGGCCTCTGCGCCAACAAGCCCTGCGAGGTGCGGGTTCTGGGGCAGCGCACAGTTCTCACAGGGCCTGCACCTCCGCGGAGCCGGCGCCGAAGAACCTCCGAAACCCGAAGCCGGACGACCAGCGTCAACTGCGCGAGACTTGGGCGTGGTAGGGGTCAGTTCGGATCTCTTCGTCGACTTTTGCACGCCATCAGGGCCGAGCGCCGCGGTCTTGGCCGCCGCCCGAGCGCGCCCGCTCGCGTTCGTCAGCGCCGCCACCGGTCCACCACACGAGCACCCCCGCCGCTTCTCGCGCAGACGCTCGAGAGCCGAGCCTCCGCCCGAGAGCCAAGCCTCCGCGCGTTCGTCAGCGACGTCGCCGGCGCCCGAGCGCCAGCAGCACCAGCGACCCGAACGCCAGCCCCTGCGCTGGATCTCCGGTGCGGCAGCCGCAGCCGCCCTCGCTGTTCGTGCCGCCGGTCCCGCTGTCCGAGCCCTCGCCGGTGTCGCCCGTCGAAGCCGAGCCTTGCGTCGCCCCGGTGCCGCCCGGCCCCCCGCCGGTCCCGCCGGTGGTCGGCGCCTCGCCCGTGGTCGCGTCGGTGCCCCCGCTCGTATCGCCGCCCGTGCCCTCGGTCCCCTCGGTCCCGGCGGTGGTCGGATCGTCGGTGTCGCTGCTGCCGCTGTCACTGTCGGTCTCGCCGCTCATCGACTCCCACTTCTTGGCCCGGATCACCCGCGTGATCGCCACGTCCGGGCTGCGCGGGTCGTCGTCGGCGATGACGACGCGGATCCAGTGGGCCTCCTCGTCCGGCATCACGAACGCGAGGTCGAGTCCGGCGCCCGCCGGCGCGCCGTCGACTGTCCACGCGATCGTCACAGGATCGTCGTCGGCGTCGATCGCCTCGACGTGGAGCCCGACGACGTCGCCGACGTCGGCGAACGGCGCCGGCTCGGACGGCGTCAATGCGGTGACCTCGGGCGGAGCGTTGGCGACGGTCACGTCGACGAGGACATACGCATAATCGACGAGCTTGCCGTCGCTGACGCGCACGCGCACCAGCTGCACACCGGGCGCGGTCGGCACGTAGTCGGCGAGCGCGGCGGCGGCGTCGTCGAACTCGCCGTCGAGGTCGAGGTCCCAGGCGTAGGTGAGCGCGGCCTGCGGGTCGAAATGCGCGGTCTGGGCGGTGAGCTGGACCGGCTCGCCGACCTTGCCCGGCGCCGGCGCGGCGACGGTCAGCTTCGGCCCGGGCCGCAGCACCCCGGCCTCGTTCTCGGCGATCGCCGCGTCGGCCTGGGCCACGAGGTCGAGCAAAGCTGGCTTGAAGGCCAGGTAGCTGCCGCGCGCCCGCTCGACCAGCGCGCCGTAGGTCAGGTCGTCGTCGACCGGCGCCCAGCCCTGCATCACCGCCACCGCCTCGGCGATCTCCGTGTCCGACAGCCCGAACGAGCGCAGGAAGGCGGTGTCGCCGGCCGACGGCCCGCCGTCCTTGAAGCCCTGCAGCGCGGCGTTGAAGCTGTCCTTGGCGTAGCCGGCGTCGGCGATCCCGGCGCCGACGAGGTGAGCCTCGAAGGCGTCGGCCGCGGCCACCAGCCGCTCGCCCGCGGCGATCGCCAGCTCGGCGTAGGCCTTGACCTTCTCCGACTGGATCAGCATCCCGAGGCCGTTGCCGGCCGCGAACGCGCCCTGGGCCTTCTCCATGCTCGGCACCAGCGAGGTGTACGCGGCGCTCTGCAGCGCGATCAGGTTGGCGAGCTCGACCTGCCCGCGCGCGAACGGGTGCTCGGCGCCCGGCGTGGCCGGGAACCCGAGCCCCACGATCTCGCCGACGTCGAGCGCCACCGGGGCCGCAAAATCCGGGTCCGGCGGGTCGGCGATGATGGCGTAGAACTTCTTCTCGAGCGAGTCGGCGATCCCGTTCAAGATCTTGTTGCCGATCGTGATCACCGCCGAGTTGTACGAGGTCGGACAGTCGGTCCCGGTCGCGTTGCAGTAGATGCCGAGCAGCCCGCCCGCGATCCCGCCGCCCTGACCGAAGCCGATCGACCAGTCGACCACCGTCGAGATCGAATCGATCGCCGCCAGCGTCGAGGTGAGGATACGGATCCCCAGCGCCATCTCGACGCCCTTGACCGCCTCGGCCTTGATCATCGTCGGATCGACGCTGTAGACCAGCGGCGCGGTGCTGACGGTGAAGGCGAGGCCGGTCCGCAGGTCCTTGCCCGGATCGAACGGCGCGCCGTCGTCGAGCCAAAACGGGTGATTGTCGATCACGAACTCGTACTGCCCGCTCTTGAGCGGCGGCAACCACACGTACTCGTCGATGAAGCCGCCGGCGCCGAGCGTGGCGATGATGTAGTTGGGCGCGCCGGAGGCGTCGGCGAACGGGCTCGCGCTGCCGAGCGGGATGACGTAGATGTACGCCTCGGCGAAGATCTTGCTCGGCGGGACATAGTCGAGGTCACCCGTGACGCACACCGCGTCGCCCTTGTTGTAGACGTTGGTAAAGTCGAGGTTGCAGTCGGAAGCGACGACCTGCTGCGCCGCGGCCCCGCGCGGGACGACGAGGCCCGCCGCAGCGACGAGGATCGTCATGCAGGTCGAAAGACAGGAGATCCGGCGAGAGGACATGGAAGCACCTTAGCCATTCACCCGAGGCGAAGGCGCGCACGCACCGGACGATCGACGGCCTGTTCCGCGCAGCGACGCGAAAATTCATGAAGTCCCAGTCGGACGACAGAGCACGACGGCCATCCGCGCGCACGTTCCTGTCGACCGCGAAAGCCACCCAGGCTGCCTGTGCGGATAGCTGCTCGTTTCGCCGCGAGCGTTGACGAACGACACGCCGGTCCGGTCGACGCCCTGAAGATTCACTCCTCGGCGAGGTGCTCGCAGGCGGATGGCCGCGGGCTCACGAGGCATTCGATCCGAAAGACTGCAGATTGCCACCACGACGACAAGCTGCAGTGGATGCAGGTACCGGGCTCTGCTGCTCCGCTGTGGTGATCCCTCGCACCTTTCCAAACCACTTGCGGCGATCGATGAGATGCTGTACTGCGGTCACCGCGCGCCCCATGTCGAGGCGGGTTCGATACGCGAGCCCGACTCGGGTCAAATCAAACGAGTAGAGGTCTTGTCATGACGATGGATCTGCAGGTCAAGAAGTTCAATTACGTGTTCACATGGTTCGACCAGAACCGCGACGGATGGCTCACCCGAGACGACTTCGAGAAGATCGCTGAGGTCTTCACCGCGGTGGCTGACGAGGACGACCACAAGAACAAGGCAGCCATGACGAGGGCCTTCATGCACTGGTGGGACCTCCTGCTGGCGGCCAGCGATGGCACGCCGGGCGAGAAGATCGGGAATGCAGAATTCCTCCGCATCATGCACTCCAGCATCATCGCCCCGCAAAACTTCGAGAACGCCGTGGGCGGCATCGCCGACGGGCTCATCGCGGCCCTCGACCGCGACGGCAATGGCAGCCTCTCGCGAGAAGAATACGTGCGCATGTACGACGCGCTGGGCGTGCCCCCGACGACCTCGACCGAAGCGTTCAAACGGCTCGATCGCGACGGCAGCGGAGAGATCAGCTATGCCGAGTTCCGGCAGGCGATCGTCGAATTCTACCTGAGCGTGGATCCGAACGCGCCGGGCAACTGGCTGCTCGGCGCCACGTGATACGGCGCTGCTGGCACCGAGCACGGTCAGCCCCCGCTCGGTGATGCGCTCGAGCGCGTTCGCTTCCCGACGAGCACCGTCGCCGGGCGCGCGCGTGTCCGCCTCACGCTCGATGAAGCGCTCACGTATTCGGCGTTCGCCCCCGTCATACATCCTGGATCACTGCGACGAATCCTCGACCGTGTGACCGCGAGCCAATCGCATGACCGCGATCTCCCTCGACCTGGAGTTCATCGCGTGTCCGGCTCGCAGCATCACGCAAGCGGACAGGCGTTCGGGCCGGCGGGAGCGGGTCCGCGGCCACACCTGCGCCCTCGCAGCGCAACGCGCGCCCCCACGCATCCTACGACCTCGGCAACGCCGCGGGGATATGCCAGGGTTTCGGCCTCGCGCATGGACCTCGACCCGACGCCCTGCACTCCTGCCGACCTGCTCGTCCTCGACCGGCTGCGCACGCCGACGTGGATCGTCGAGCTCCCTCAGGCCGCGCGGTGGTGGTGCAACCGCGCCGGCCTGGCGACCTGGAACTCGCCCTCGCTCGCCGAGTGGATCGGTCGCAACGCCCTGCATCCCCCGTCGGCGGCCACCCTGACGCGCATGGAGAGCCTGCGCCGCCGCTTCGAGCGCGGCGAGGTCGCCACCGAGCGCTGGACCTTTTATCCCGACGGCGCCGGGCCCGTCGTCGCCGAGTGCCGCGCCTCGGGCATCTTCATCGCCGACGGCCGCGACCAGCCCGCGCGCCTGGCGATGTTGGTCGAGGCGCGCCCGCTCGCCGCCGAGGAGATCCACCCCGCCGAGCGCCGCGGCTACGAGGCGCTGCGCAACATCGGCGAGCTCGTCTCGTACTACGCCACGAGCGGCGAGGCGCTGCTGCGCAACCCGGCGGCGATCCGCGCCCTCGGCGATTCCATCGGCCCCGGCGAGGCCCACGATCAGCTGCTCGCCGGCTTCGCCGACCCGGCCCAGGTCGCGGAGATCCGCGCCAGCGTGGCCGCCGGCGCCGTCTGGCGCAACGACGCCAGGATCCGCACCACCGGCGGCGAGCGCTGGTACGACACCGAAGCCCGCGCCGTGCTCGACCCCGTCACCGGCAACCCCGGCGTGCTCGTCACCCAGCGCGACATCGCCGAGCGCCGCGCCCACGTCGAGGAGCTCGAGCGCAGCCGCGAGCTCCTGGCCGCCCAGGCCGAGGAGCTGCGCAACCTCGCCGCGCCGGTGATCCGCGTCGGCGACGGCGTGCTCGCGCTGCCGCTGATCGGCAAGCTCGACCGCGAGCGCGTCGAGGTCGCCCTCGCGGCGCTGATGGAGCGCACCGCCGCCGAGCGGACCGCCCGCGTGGTCCTCGACCTCACCGGCGCCGCCGACGTCGACGACGCCGCCGCCGAGGGCCTGCTCCGCCTGGTCCGCGTGCTCCGCCTCCAGGGCATCGCCCCGGCCCTCAGCGGGATCCACCCCCGCCTCGTCCACGCGATCCTCGCCGCCAGCCTCGACCTCGGCGCCGTGCCCTGCTTCCAGACCCTCGAGCACGCGCTGCGCGCGAGGTGACGTTCCGACAGCTGTCCGCGCGGCGCAGCCGACGCTCGGGCCCGATTCGTCGATACCGGGGCCTCGCAAATCACGCGACCGTGAAGCGCAGCCAACCTCCGGCGGCGCATATCGCGATTCACAATGTTCATAGGTCCGGCAGCACCGGTGTCAACATTCACAACGTCGCGGGATATCGGACTCTACACAATCGCCCGCCTCGCCGAGACGCATCACCAGCGATGAAGTCTCGCGCGATCCCGACGATCACGCGAGCCTGACTCCTCCCAGCGATGCATGGACCCCATCTCGCCGCTCCCTTCATTCTCGCGAACGTCAGCGCGCGGCCGAGCAGCCCGCATCGTCGATCCCCACGAGCCCGGGCGCCTCGAAGTCAGCCCTGACCCTCGCTCCGGGCCCGGCCCGGCAGATCGCCGAGCTTCGACGTCCTCGACTCCAGCGGCCACCGTGCATGACGCTCGCCCCTGTGAACATCGTACGGCGGCCCGTTCACAGCCTGCCGCGCCTGTATGTCCCTGTCCCCCCACCGGCTCCGCGGCGACCTACGCTGCAGGATTCACTGGTCGACTCGCAACCTCCCCTCCCTCGATCGTGCGACACTCCGCCGCTGGCGGACGCGGCTCGACCTCGCCGCGCTGCCCTGGAGACACGCCATGGATCCGCACGAAAGTTCCGACTCGATCGATCCGCGCCTTGAAGCATTCGTCGCCAGCGTCGGCGCCCTCGCCGACCTCCTCCGCGCCGACGACCTCGATCCCTCCCCGCTGCGCAACGACTGGGGCGCCCACGAAAGGCAGCTCGGCGAGGTCCGTCGCCTCGTCCAGACCGAGATCTTGCCTGCCGCCGAGGCTGCGCTCGCTGCCGCCGCCGAGGCTGACGGCCCGCGTATTCGTCAGTTCTGCGCCGACGTGCTGGGCGACGCCGCCGGTCTCCTCTACGCCGCCCGCGAGCAGGACGCCGCCCGCACCACCGTCGCCGCCGCTGCCCGGCTCGGCGCCGGCACCGAGGCTGGCACGCTCGCCGCCGAGGGCGTCCGCGACCTCGAGAACTTCGCCCAGCTCATTCGCGCCTGGTGGCTCTTGCGTCACAAGCGGCGCGACGAGGCCCGCCAGCTCGCGCGCAGGCTCATCGGCCTCGCCCTGCTGCCGACGCTCGTCGCCTCGGCCCGGCTCATCGCCGACGCCCCTGAGCCGCTCAAGAGCGCCCCCGTGCTCTTCTCGCTCAACGGCTGCGGCGTGCGGGTCCTCGGCGATCGCGACCATCGCAGCGACGGCACCTATGTGACCACCCGCTACGCCACCCTCATCTTTATCCCGCTGTGCCCAGTCGACGCCTATCGCGTCGCGGCCGCCGAAGACGGCCATTACTTCCTCCACCGCGAGCCGCTCTCGCGCACCACCAAGATCTGGCGCTGGGCCTTCCTCGCCGCGATCCTGGTCGGCGCGCTCTCGATCGCCGCCACCCAGTACTTCGGCTCCCCCGATTATCGCCTGGGCGCCGCGATCGGTGACATCCAGCGCGAAGAGCCGGGCGCCGACAGCGAGGCGCTGCTGGCCCGCTACGAGGCCGCGCTCGCCGAGCACCCCGAGGCCAGCGTCGACGCTGCATTGCCCGCGATCGAGGCGATCGTGCGCCTCGCCACCGCCGACCTCACCGAGCCGCTCACTGTCGACGAGGTCCCGCGGCTCAAGCGGGTCATCCGTCGCTTCGAGGCCCTGCCGCGGCCCTTCCGCGGCGACGGCGGCACCCGGCCGATGATCGCCCGCATCGAGGCGCTCGCCGCCGGGCTCGGCGAGGGCTCGGACGAGGCCGTCGACGCCCAGATCCGCCTCCTCACCGACGCCCGTCGCCTGGTCGACGGCGCCGAGAGCGAGCGGCTCGCCGAACGTCAGCAGGCCCTGCGGCTCGCGCTCGCCGGCCGGATCGCCGACGCCTGGCCGCTGCGGGCCGTCCGGATCTACGCCGCCAGCACCGACGACCCGCAGGCCGTCACCGCCGCCGCACCGCTGATCGTCGGCCTCGACGACGGGCCCGCGCAGTGGCTCGAGCTCGCCGACGCCATCGAGCGCTGGCTCGGCCCCGCGCGCAAGCAAGGCGGCCTCGGCGACGCGGTGGAGCGGGCCACCGAGCGCCTGCGAGCCGCTCGCGGCAGCACCACCGATTCGGCGCGCGTCGAGCTGCTCGGCGGCAACGACCTCGAGGCGCTGCGCACCGCCCTCGCCGCCGCGCCCGGCGATCAGGAGATCGCGATCGCCCTGGCCCAGGCCCAGCGCGGCGCCGGCGAGCTCGAGGCCGCGAACGCGACCCTGGGCGCGCTCGGCAAGCCCGGGCGCCTCGTGCTCGCCGGTCAGGTCGCGCTCGCCAGCGTGTGGTCCGATCTGGGCCGCGTCGACGAGGCCGAGTCCTTGCTGCGCCAGGTCTTGATCGATCGCCTCCCGGCCTTCGAGGACGCGCGCGTGGTCTACCTCGAGGCCCGCGCCGAGGAGGCCCAGCGCTTCGTCGACCGCGCCCGCGCCGGCGACCTCCCGTCCGACCTCGAGCGCAGCCTCGAACGCGCCTCCGAGCAGGAGCAGGGCGCCATCTTCAGCGAGTGGCTCGAGCAGCAGCTCGGCGACAGCCCCAAGCTCACCCCGCTGCTCGCCAGTTACACCGCCGCGGCCGACGTCGTGCCGGTCGCGCTGCTGCTCGGCACCATCCAGCTGCAGCGCGCGAGCGGGCTCGAGGGTGACGCTCGCGCCGCCGCCCTCAACGCCGCCGAGGGCACCTTCCTGTCGATCCAGGCCGAGGCCGAGGGCGTGCCGAGCTATCACCTCGGGCTCGGCGAGATCTACCACCGCCTCGGCAAGCGCGACGAGGGCGACCGCGAGTTCGCGGCGCTGCTGGAGGCCAACGACCCGATGGTCGCCCTGAAGGTCGCCCATGCCTACCGCGGCCTCGGCATGAAGGAGCGCTCGCGCGAGCTCAGCGAGAAGCTCCACGCCGAGTCGCCGTCGCCGGTCAAGGAGCACGCGGCGATGCTGCGCTCGCTGCTCGCCCCCGGCCTCGAAGAGCAGCGCACGTGGGTCGAGCGCGCCGACCTCAAGGACCCGTCAGTGCGCCGCAAGCTGGCCTCGATCGAGGCCCAGGAGCTGATGGCCAAGGGCGCCTGGGAGCAGGCCGATCGCAAGCTCGCCGAGGTCCTCGCCGGCTACCTCGCCGAGGCCGAGACCGACAGCAGCTCGGCCAACAACGCCGCGGTGACCATGCTCGAGCGCTATCACTGCACCGGCGAGCGCCGCATGCTCGACGACGCCGTCGCCGTGCTCGAGAAGAGCCGCCGCCTCGACCCCGACGGCGCGGTCATCCTCCACAACCTCTCGAGCGCGGTCGAATCACTGGCGGCCGCGACGCTGGTGTCGAAGTGGGTCGACATCCACCGCCTGCCGCTCGACCTGGGCGACGCGACCGACGTGCTCGAAGCGCTGGGGCGCGGCCGGACCCGCGACGCCTTCCGCAAGCGCGTGCGCGAGGAGCCGCTGGTCCAGCGCGCGCTCGACCTCCACCGCCAGACGGCGACCCTCGCCCCGCGCAGCTCCGACCCCCACGAGGGCGACGCCAAATGGCTCGACCTCGCCGGGGACGTCGCGGGCCTGCGCGAGCTGCTCGCCCGCCTCGAGCGGCTCGAGAACCTCGACACCAGCGACGCCGACGTCCACCGCGAGCGTCACCTCCGCGGCGAGGACGACGAGCACGTCCAGACCACGCTTACCACGCTGCTCGGTCGCCTCGACCGGCGGATCGCCAAGCTCGACCGGCGCCGCCACGGGCCGACCCTCGCCGCGGCGACCCTGGTGCGCGGGACCTACCTCGAGTCGCAGAGCCGATTCGACGGCCCCGAGCGGGCCCTCGAGGCCGCCGCCGCCTACCACCTCGCCCACGAGATCTGGCCGGAGCTCGGCAGCCGCTCCGACGAGACCCGGGCCCTGATCCTCGCCGCCGCCCTCCGGGCCGCCAAGGACTCGCCGGAGTTCGGCACGATGTGGACCGCCGACTACCGCCGGACCGGCCTCACCAACATCGTCCTCACCCTGGTCCGCGCCCCCGACTCGGCCAACGCAGCCGCGCTGCGGGCCACGCCGGAATTCGCCCGCGCGCTCGCCAGCCTCGGCGAACGCGGCGAAGACGAGCTGGAGCTCCTCGACTGGGCCCTCGCCACCCTCGGCCGCGACAACGCCCAGATCGAGCGAGCCCGCGACGCGCTCACCCGCGAGGACCTGCAGCTCATGCGCAAGATCGAGACCCGCCTCGATCCGAACGACCCGAGCTCCAGCGAGCTCCTCACCCACCTCGCCGCAATCACCGGCGGCTGAGCATGCATTCGTGAGGCGAGCAGCGGTGCGCCCCCCACGAGGGCGGGGTCGCACCGCAATCGCCACGATACTACCGGCGATTCGTAATGTCCCCGCATGCCGATTCATGCCACCCTATCTCGCATCATGCTCGGCCCACGCCTGATAGTGCTCCTTTTCATGGCGTCCTGTACGCGGTCGCCCGACGGCTCCTCCGGCTCCGACGCGACCACCTCGTCGTCGGAGCTCCCCCCGGGGCGATGCGACTCGGAGTTTCACGGCGAATTTTGGTGTGAGTGTGAGAGCGGAGAGAAGACGGCGTGCGACGGCGACGGCGACGGCGTGAGCGTGTGCTTCGTATGGGACGACGAGGTCATCACCGAATATCGATGGGGCCCATGCGGCGAATGTGAGCCCGGCCTGTCGCGCCCGTGCGAAATCGACGGCGCTCCGGGTCATGAGTTCTGCGCCGTCGCCGGTACCATGGTCGACTCTCTCTCCGACCTGCCGACCCCGCGGTGGGGCATCTGCGCTGGAGGCGTCGATCGTCTGCCTGCCAGGACAATCGAAGATGTGCGACGACGGCGTGTCCTCCGTCCTCTGCGAGGTCGACGAGACGGGCGTCCCGTACTGGCTGCCGTGCTGACGCGTACTGTCTGACAGCCGGGTCGTCGAAGCGCTGGGCTGAGGCATGTTTCGCCGGGCTCATCGGCACACTGTCCCGGGCCCGGCCTTGTCGCTTCATGGCCTCGCGGTCGCTCACGAATCCGCGAGGCCTGAGCGCTCGCTCTCCCCTTGCAATGCTCAGAACCCCGCTGCCGCGCCGACGTGACCGCAGATCGTCATTCGATAGTGGCCCGCCTGTGATAGCCTCCGCGCGGCTTGTCCACGCGCGACCAGGAACTCGTGCGCAGGGTCGTCGCCGGTGATGGTGCGGCGACCCGCGAGCTGGTGACGCGCCTGCTCGAAGTCGTCGCGCGCGAGGTCGGCTTCGTGCTCCTGCGGCGGGCCGCGCCCTCGCGCCGCGACCCGCGACAGGAGCGCGACGACCTCGCCCAGGACGTCCTCGTCGGCTTGCTCTCCGACGGCGCCCAGGAGCTCGCGCGCTGGGATCCCGCACGCGGCCGCTCGCTCGACAGCTTCGTCCAGCTCATCGCCCGGCGCCGCGCGATCCGCCTGCTCAGCGGCGGCCGCGGCAACCCGTGGGGCCACGACCCGGTCGCGCCCGACGACCTCGAGGAGCTCCACGAAGGCGCCGCCCGCGACGTCGAGGAGCTCGAGGCGCGCAACGAGCTGGCCAGCGTCCTCGACGGCCTGCACGCGCACATGAGCGACCGCGACGCCGAGCTGTTCGAGCTGGTATTCGTCGAGGAGCGCGCGCCCGAGGAGGTCTGCGAGCAGATGAGCATGACCCGCGCGGCCCTCAACACCTGGCGACACCGCCTGCGCAAGCTCGCCAAGCAGCTCGCCGAGCAGGCCCTGCGGCCTGCGCGGCCCGGAGGCGGCCCGTGATCGGCGCCATGTCAGAGCGCGCGAGCCCGTCGCCAATGAGGAGAGGAGGCGAGTGGACATGGCCGACGAACTCCTGAACGCCCTCGGGCGGCTCGCGCGCGAGCAGAGGGCCGCCGCTGACGCCGACCCGCGGACCGGCCCGCTCACCGCCGACGAGCGCGACGACCTGCTGGCCGGCGTGCTCGCGCGGCTGCAAGCCTCCGGGCCTGCTGCGACCTCGCCGCAAGACCCAATCGCGCCGCCGAAGCTGCACAGCGAGACATCGCTGCAAGACCCCGTAATCGCGCCGCCGCACAGCGAGACCTCGCTGCGGGGCCCTGCAATCGCGCCCCTGCACTCCACCGCCACCTCGCTGCAAGACCCTGCAATCGGCCCGGCGCCGCCGCCCAGCGAGACATCGCTGCAAGACCCCGCAATCGCGCTGCACGCCACCGCCACATCGCTGCGAGACCCCGCAATCGCGCCCCTCTCCGCCGACGCGCCCGCTCCGCTCGCCAGCGAGCCCTCGCCTCCCGCCCCGACCAACCTCGTCGAGCTCGCCCCTCGCCGCCGCGCCCGCTGGTTCGCCGGCCTCGGCTCCCTCGCGGCGGCCGCCGCCCTCGCCCTCGTCCTCCTCCGCGGCGGCGGCGAGCCCTCGCTCGACCTCCCGGCCTACGCCCTCGTCCGCGGCGGCGACGCCACTTCTCGCGCGCACGACGCTCCCCCGAGCGCCTCGCTGCGCCTGCGCGTCGACAGCCCGGTCGACCTCGTGCTCGCCCCCGCCACCCCCGTCGCCGGCCCCGTCGAAGTGCGCCTCGTCGCCAGCCAGGCCGGCGCCGCGCGCTGGCTCGTGCCCGACGCCACCGTCTCCGCCGACGGCGCCATCCGCCTGCGCGGCGCCGCGGCCTGGGGCCTCCCGGCCGGCCGCTGGCAGCTCGCCGTCCTCGTCGGCCGCCCGGACCGCCTGCCCGCCGACCTCGCCGCCTGGCAGGCCGCCACGACGCCCGAGTGGCAGGTCCTCGCGCTCGAGCTCGAGGTCGTGGGTGCCGACTGACCCGCTCCGCCGCGCCTGCCTTTTTGCGCCCACGCTCGCCGCGGCCCTCGCCTGCGAACCGCCGGCGCCCCCGCAGCCCGCCGCCCCCCTCGACGTCGAATTCGTCGGCTGCGAGGCCGTCCTGCGCGGCCCGATCTGCACCGTCGCCGCCGAGCCCGCGCCGCTGGTCCTGTGGATCGACGCCGCCCCCGGCCGCAGCTTCGCCGCCAGCATCGACGGCGCCGACCTGCCCACCACCGCCCGTACCGTCGCCGGTGGCCTGCAGCTCCGCCTCACCCCGCCGGCGCGCGGCGGCACCCTCGAGCTCCGCGAGCCCGGGCACGACGCTCGCTGGTCGCTGCCGCTGCGCCCCTCGTTGCGCGCCCCGGCCCTCGCGCCTGCCTGGGCCTCGCTGCGCGCCGGTGACCTCGACGCCGCCGAGGCCGCGCTGGTCCCCGGCGACGATCCTCGGACCCGCGCCGAGGCGCTGACCCTGCGGCGCAAGCTCGCGTTTCGCCGCGCCCAGGCGGCCCGCGGCGAGGCCCGCGAGGCCGCGATCGCCGGGGCGCTGCAGCTCGCCGAAGCCGCCGTGCGGGCCGCCGACGCCGCCGATCTCGCCAGCGAGATCGGCGAGACCGCGCTGGCTGCCGCCTGGCTGGCGATCCACGGCCAGCGCGACATCCTGTCCGCAAAGACATGGCTCAGGCGCCAGCAGGCGGCCCACGCCCACGACCCCCGGGCCCGGGCCACCGCTCCTTATTACGCCGGCCTGGCCGCCTACGCCGCCGGCGATCTGCGCGGCGCCCTGCGCTCGTTCGCCGCTGGCGCGGCGCGGAGCCGCCGGCTCGACCTCGTGGCCGACGAGCAGGCGGCCGCGGCGATGCACGCCGTGGTCCTGGCGGAGCTCGGCCGCGGCGACGAGGTCCTGGCCCAGGCGCGCCGCGCCGGCCTCACCGCCGCCGCCCTGCAGCCGTGCGACCGCGCCGCCCTGCTCACCAACATCGGCTGGTCGCTGCTGCTGCTCGCCGAGGCCGGCCAGCCCGCCGACGACCCGACCGCCGCGCTCGAGCAGGCGCTGGCGCTCAGCGAGCCCGGCGGCGCCTGCCCGGACCCGGCCAAGGCCGACAACCTGCGCATCAACCTCGCCCTGGCCGCGCTCGGGCGGGGCGAGCCCGATGAGGCCCGGCCGCTGCTGGGCCTCGTCCGCGAGCACGCGCCGACCGGCCGCGCCGCTCTGTGGCTGCGCGAGCTCGAGGGCCGCGCCGACCAACTCGAGGGCCGACCGCTCGCCGACGCCGAGCTGCTCGCGCGCGACCCTACCGAGCTCGAGCCCGGCCTGCGGTGGAGCGCCGCCGTGCGCCGCGGCCAGGCCCTCGCCCGCGCCGGCCTGCCCACCGCCGCCCTGGCCGTCTACGCCGGGGCCGAGGCGCTGCTCGACGACATGCTGCGCGCCATCGACCTCGACGAGGGCCGCGAGCTGTTCCTCGCCGGCAAGCTCCGCAGCTCGCGGCTGCTCGTCGACCTGCTCGTCGACCTCGGCCGCCCCGACGAGGCCCTGTGCGCCGCCCGCCTGGCCCGCCTCCGCTCCCTCCGCGCGCTCGACCGCGCCGCCCGGCTCGAGTCTCTCGGCCTCGCCGCCCGCGAGCGCTGGGACGCGGCGATCGCCGAGCACCAGCGCCGCCGCGAGCGTCACGGCCAGCTCGAGCGCGACGCCTGGCGCTTCGTCGGCCCCGCCGGCGAGCGTCACGACCAGCGCCGCGAGCTCGAGCGCGACGCCGCGGCCCGGGCCCTCGACGCCGCCTACGCCGCCCTCGGCGACACCGCCCCACCCCCGCGCTGCGCCGACCTGCGGCCGCCCGGGCCCGACGAGCTGCTGCTGCTCGTCGTGCCCGGCGACGACGGCTGGCTCGCCTTCGCCAGCGATCGCGACGGCGTCGCCGTGGTCCGCCTGCCCGAATTCGACCCCCGCCACCCCGCCGCCGGCGACCTCCTCCTGCGACCGTTCGCCGACCGCCTGGCCCGCGCCGCCCGGCTCCGCGTCATACCTGTCTCTTCGGACATCCAGCTGCACGCCCTGACCGTCGCCGGCGAGGTCGTCGCGGCCCGCTGGCCCGTCGCCTACTCGCTCGACCTCCCCCCGCGCCCGCCCCCCGCCGCCGGCAGCCGCGAGGCCCTCGTCGTCGCCGACGCCACCGGCAACCTCGCCCACGCCCGCGACGAGGCCCGCGCCGTCGCGGCAGCGCTCGCGCGCGGCGGCTTCCACGTCACCCACCTCGAGCACGGCCAGGCCACCACCGCCGCCGTCACCCGCGGCCTCGGCACCGCCGCCCTGCTCCACTACGCCGGCCACGGCAAGCGCGAGGGCGTGAGCGGCTGGGACAGCGCCCTCGCCCTCGCCGAGGACGCCAGCTTCGGCGTCGGCGACGTCCTCGCCCTCCCGCGCGTGCCCGCGACCGTCGTCCTGTCCGGCTGTGAGACCGGCGCCAGCGACCCGTTCGCCCTCGCCGGCGGCATGAACCTCGCGCGCGCCTTTTTGCTGGTCGGCGCCGACGCGGTGATCGCCGCCAGCGACGTCATCGACGACGCGCTCGCGGCCGAGGTCAGCGCCGACCTCTATCGCAGCCTCGACCCCGACGCCCCGTTCGACGCCCCCGCCCGCCTGCGCGAAGTCCTGCTCGAGCTGCGCCGCGCCCACCCGGCCACCGACGAGTGGAAGAAATTCCGCGCCTTCGTCCCCTGACGAAAAAAGTTTGTAAGCGCCGGCCGCCTCGTCGCCAACGAGTCGATGTCAGCCGTCGACGGCCACCGCCCCGCGAGCCGCCGACCACCCTCCGCCCTTCGCACCTGCGCGCGACGATCCGTCGCCGGTGCAATCGCGGCGACGCCTCCCGCTCGCCGAGAAAGCCACCCATCATGCCCCTGCGCTCGCTCTCCTTCCTGATCTTCACCACGAGCCTCGTCGCCGGCCTCGTCGCCCCCGAAGCCGCCGCCACCGAGGTCGCCAGCAACGTCCCGTTCGCCGCCATCGAGCCGGTCATGCTGCGCTACCCGGTCGGCAGCCTCGGCGCCGACCTCCCGATCGAGCTCCGCGTGCGCCACCAGAACCTCACCCACCGGCTCGAGGGCGCGTGCAAGCTCAAGCTCGTCTCACAGAGCCCGCCGAAGCGCCGGCTCGTGTGCCCCGGCGTCGGCTCGGTCGACGTCGAGCTCGTCGAGCAGCTCCCGGCCCAGCTGTCCTTCCTCGCCGACCTGCGCGACTTCCAGCTCGCGCCCGGCATCCCGGGCGAGCTCCGCGGCGTGGTCCTCGGCGACGACGAGCCCCTGATCTCCTCCATCCGCGTCGAGCGCCACTGGTTCTGGGGCGTCAGCTGCATCCTCGAGCCGACCGACGCCAACAAATGCGACCTGGCCTGCGGCCTCGTCGGCGCCGCCGACAGCGAGGTCCGCGGCTACGCCGACCACGTCAACGACCAGTGCATCGCCATCTGCAGCTGCCTCGACGCCGCCGGCCACATCCTGACCAACACCGTCGTCGCCACCGCCCCCTTCTAAAAGACAATCAATCTGTCCCTCGAGACAGCTCGCTGTGCTCCGCGAAGACCTGTCCCTTCGCACGCCCCACCGAGGCCCTCGCCGACCTGTCCGTTCGGACACCTCCCCGCGTCCTCTCCGACCTGTCCCTTCGGACATCATCGGTCTCTGGCCGCTCCAGACGAATACCCGATCACCGCGGTGTTTCACCGCCCACCACGAAAGCTTCAGCCATGACCACCATCTTCCGCACCCTCCTCGTCGCCTCCACCCTCTCTGCCGTCGCCCTCGCCGTCCCCGCGCGCGCCGAGGCTGCTTGCGGCAGCTCCGCCGCCACCGTCGCCGGCGACGTGTGGGAGCAGTTTCACGACGAGGCCCTCATGCTCGGCTGCGCCGCCGGCTCGGTCCTCGCCAGCGTCGACTTCGACGACTGCTACGGCACCCTCTCCTTCTACAACGACATCTTCGACGCCATGGTCGGCTGGTGGAACGACATGGCCAACAACAGCTGGGCCACGATCGGCCCGCGCCAGCTCCAGTGGAGCGGCATCATGAACGGCACCCTGCAGCTCGGCGGCGGCCGGGTGTTCTGCAGCGCCGCGCCCTCGAACAAGGACACCGTCGAGATCTCCATCGAAAAGCTCGACGGCCGCGCCGAGACCGAGGTCGAGATCTGCAAGATGCGCAAGGACGGCTCGTCGCTCACCACCCACACCTTCACCTTCGCCAACGGCCTCGACAACGTCGGCACCGTCAAGACCCGCACCGTCACCGGCGCCAAGGACGACGTCATCTGCGTCCACCTCAACAACAAGTCGGTGACCAACTCCTTCCAGTACTCGATCGACGCCGACAAGTTCTGAGCGGCCCCGCCCGACCGACCGCAGCCCGGCGAGCGCCTTCGCGCCGCCGCGGCGCTTCGCCGTCGCAAAAACTTTGGTCTGTAAGAGTCCGCCGCCTCGCCGCCAATGAGGCCGGCGAGGTGATGATCGACATGCGCAAAAGCCCCAAGAACTCGGACCCTGGACACTCGACGCGCGGCTGCAGGGTCGCGGGTGCCACGGCCTTCGCCTGCGCCCTGCTCGGCGCGTGCGACAGCGACCTCCCGCCGGACCTCGAAGCGACCGCCGAAGTCGCCGATGACCTCGAGGTCCCCGCTGCCGTCGCAACAGAACACGACCCCGCGCTCCACCCCGACCTCACCCCCGAGTCCGACCCCGCCCCCGCCGACCTGTCCCTCGCGGACGACTCCTCCGACATGTCCCCGAGGACAGGCTTCGATCCCTGCCCTGAAGGGCGCCAGATCGCCCTCGACCCGCCCGGCGGCTGCACCCACCGCAGCGGTCCCCTGGGCTACTGGAAGGCCACCTCGCTGTTCGCCGAGGTGACCCCGCCCCTCACCGACGCCGGCGCTCCCCCGCCCGCGCTCGCCGGCTACTGCCAGTTCACCTGGACCCCCAATTCGCCCGCCATCCCCCCGCAGCTCACCTACCTCCCCGCCTCCGCCGAGAGCGGCCTCGCCCCCGATTGCGAGGTCGTGTGGGGTCAGGGCGACGTGCTCACCGACGCGCTCGCCGACGACCTGCGCGACGCTCACCAGCGTCACCTCGGCGCCGCCCCGCAGTTCGTCAACCCGGGCGCGCCCGTCCCCGTCACCATCGCCGTGCTCGACTCGGCCCCCAACGCCTTTGTCGACGCCCGCTCCGACCACGGCGAGAGCGTCGGCGAGACCATCCGCCGCGTCGCCTGCGCTGGCCCGGGCCAGTGCACGAACCTGGTCCGCTACGAGCTCGCCCTGCCGCGCTTCGGCGAGCACAACGTCGACTGGACCCTTGGCGGCCACTACGGCAGCCAGCGCGAGCTGGCCCAGGCGATCTTCGGCAGCGTGCGGCGGTGGAAGAGCGCCGGCGCCTCGCAGCGGCTCGTCCTCAACGTCAGCCTCGCCTGGGAGCCCAACCTGTTCGGCGGCACCGGCTCGCCCGCGACCATGCCCGCGCCCGCGCGCGCCGTGTTCCACGCCCTGCAGTACGCCGCCTGCGAGGGCGCCCTGATCGTCACCGCCGCCGGCAACGCCACCGGCGACACCTGCCAGACCGGTCCGATGGCCCCGGCGATCTGGGAGAGCCGCGCCGCCCCGACCCCCGCGCTGTGCCAGGCGTTCGGCGTCGCCAACTCGACCTCCTCGGCCGCGTTCCCGCTGGTCCGCGCCGTCTCGGGGATCGGTCACGACAATCGCCCGCTGCAGGCGACGCGCCCCGGCGGCCGCCCGCGCCTCGCCGCGCCCGCATTCATGGCAGTCGGTGGCCCCAACGCCCAGCCGACCACGCCCCTGACCGGCACCTCGCTCGCCGCCGCCAGCGTCAGCGGCGTCGCGGCGCTCGCCTGGTCGTACGAGCCCGGCCTCACCGCCGGCCAGCTCGGCCAGCGCCTCTACGCCGCCGCCGCCCCGATCCTCCCGCACGTCCCCGCCCAGTTCGGCACCACCGACCCGATCCGCCGGATCACCGCCTGCTCGACCCTCGCCGCCTGCACCGGCGCCCGCTGCCCCACCGTCGTCTGCAGCGCCCCGCTCCCCGACCTCGCGGCGCTCGCCGACGCCTCGTACCTCGCGGTCGACGCCCTGCGCGACGCCGACAGCCTCGACATGGTCGACGCCCTGGCCGTGACCACCGCCAGCGCCTGCACCGACGTCTGCGGCGATTCGCTCCACACCTTCACCCCTGCAAGCGGCGCCCAGACCGCCTGCGATCACGACGAGGTCGCCGGCCGCCAGCGCTACACCAGCCCCCAGCCCGAGTGGCCGGCCTGCCCCGCCTGCTTCCTCAGCAACAGCAACGCGACCGCCTACCTCGCCCTCGGCGAGCGCTTCGCCGATCGCACCGTCAGCGACGTCGAGCTCGAGCTCGAGGACGCCAACGCGACCCAGCGCTTCGTCCTCGGCGCGCTGCCCCTCACCGTCGACCGCGTCACCGAGGTCACCCTCCCACCCGACGAGCTGTTGGCGACCCCCCGCCGCGCGACCCTCCACATCACCTTCGCCTCCGGCGCGACCCAGAGCAACGAGATCCCGATCCACTGAGCCTGGAGCGAGCCGGCGCGACGGAGTCGCCGCACGGCCGAGCCCCGCGCTCGGCCATCGTCTCGGCATCGAATCGAGCGAGCGTCCCCAACGCCCGCCCGACTCTCATCATTCTCTGCCCCGAACTGCCCCACGATTCGAACTCTTATCATTCCCCTCCGCAGCTGGGCTCGCCGGCTCGCTCCTCTCCCGCACTCCCGGGGGTCTCTCGCCTCGCCCCGCGATTTCGTGATAGATGCGATCACCCCCATGTCTGCCGACCCCGCCGAGTTCACGCAGTTCTTCCTCGACCTGCTCGACCTGTGCGCCGTCATCCCTGGCGCGCGCGTCCCTCCCGGCGCCAGCGACCCCGAGCTCGCCGCTCTCGAGGCCGAGCTCGAATACCCCCTGCCTGCCGATTTACGGACCGCCCTGAGCCTCTGTGACGGCCTCGAGGCCCCCGAGCTCGCCGGCCCTGGCAGCGACGCCGGCCTCCTCTCCGTCGCCGGCATCCGCGAGCGCTGGCGGTCCCTGCGTGAGCTCGACGGCGCCGCCGATCGCCGGCTCTTGCCGATCGCCGACGACAACGGCGTCCTCCGCTACCTCGTCCTGATCCCCGGCTCCAAGCATTTCGGCGCCGTCGCCACCTGGGACAGCGACGGTGACGCCTGGGGCGTCGTGCGCGGCAAGCCCGTCGCCAGCCTGCGGGCCCTGCTCGAGAAGGCCCTGCCCAAGCTGCAGAAGAAGCTGCCCAAGGGCCTGCCGATCATCCCCGGATTCGCCCGCGGCGCCGCCCCCGACCCCGACACCCTCGCCGGCATCATCGCCGGCCTGCAGGCCAGCCTGAAGAGACACCAGCCGATCGACGACCGCCTGCAGTTGTTCGCCCGCGACCCTGCCCTGCTGACCGCCATCCTCGACGCCCTCCTGCGCGCCGGGGCCCCGCTGCTGGCCCTCGCCGAGCATCACCCCCACGTCGCCCAGGTCGCAGCGCGGCTCGACGCCGGCCTCCTGCTGGCCGCGCTCACCCGCTACGAGCCGGTCGCCACCCCCCACGAGCCGCGGCTGCTGCTCGACTGGAGCGCCCACCTCGACGACATCACCGCCGCCCTCGTCGCCCGGTCGGCCCCGAGGTCGAGGAGAGCTGAGACTCCGCCCCGTCGCTCAGCCCCGAGCGCGTCGCCACGCGCCCGCCGTCACGCTTCGCCTGAGCCGGGTGAAGGTGGCAGATGCACCGGCAGACGTCGTCGCGCAGTTGCCGGCCACAAGCGGTTCAGATCCAACTCGCGCACCCAGCGCTTTCCACCGCTCGACGACATGGCGCCAGGCGCGCTCAAGTGGCCGTCAAGTTGCCCGAGGGGTCCCAAGGGCTGCTCTCCGGAAAGTTTGAGGAGCCGAATCAAGTAGCCGTCACGTACAACCCCGCCCGAGAATTAGATTTGGCAGGCTCAAATCTTCGCCGCAGAGCGCGCCAATCAAGTACCCGTCAAGTTCGCTTCTGCCCAAATACCCCGCCGCCCCGAAGTTTGAAGCCCAGCGAGGTCTGGGAAGCAAGTAGCCATCAAGTGGACCCCCTGGCCGACGAGGTCGCCCACCAGGGCAGGTACTGCATGAGCTTGGGAGCCGCGGCAGCGTCGCGGGGCACGATGACGCCCGCCTCGACCGCATCCCGCAACAACCGCGAGGCCATCGCTCGGTTCGGCTCCGAGATGCCGAAGCGCTCCCGTATCGTCGAGTTCGTCACCGGTTCACGCTGCACGTACTTGAGACAGGCATGCCAGTAGCAGGCCCGGACGCGCTCTTCTTTGTCCATCTGATTGAAGTCGCGGGGCGCGAACAGCACGACTCGCGTGAACCCGGGGGGCGTCTCGAACAGCGGCGGCGGGAGTTGATGCAGCTCGACCTGTGCGACGACCTTGTCGATGCCACTGCCACGCTCCTCACAGATACGAAATCTCCGCATGAGCGACGCCAGCGTCTCGTTGCGAGAAAAAGGCGGGCTGTCGAGTAACCTCTCGACGGCCACCAACGGCTCGCCCGGATCGGTGATTTCCACGCGGCCGTCGAAGACCTCGACCATCGGCCCCGCCCCGGTGACCGAAAAATCCTGGTGAATGAGCGCGTTGGCCACCAATTCCCGGACGGCCAGCTCCGGGAACCTCGGGACCTGGTGTCGCAGCGCCTGCCCCACGACCTCGGTCGTGGGCAGGATCCCGTTCAAGTAGACCAGCAACCCCTCGAAGCCACTCGCGTAGCCCCTGCCGTCGAGCTGCTCTCGAACTGTCTCGGTGCGATCGCGGCCGCGGTACTGGATCACTCGTACCGCCTTGCGGCTCAAGCTGGCGAAGTCCGAGATCCGCTTGGCGAACAGGATCGCTCCCAGATTGGTGATGTCCCAGGTCTCTGCGTTCGCTACGACGAGTTGGTCGCGCCTGAGCGCGTCGAGGATCGCGCTGCGCCCGTCCGGCAGCGGGAGCTCCAGAAGATCGAAGTAGGACGGATAGTCGAGCATCTGCAGGACTTCGTCCTCACTGAGGTGTGGGGCGGCGATGCCCTTTTCGAAAGGCACCCTGTCGAACAGGCGCCAGAGCTCCCGCTCCTTCTCGGGAAAGTCCCCGAGCGGCTTCTTGTAACTCCCGACGCGGATGTACTCCCGACCCGAGAAGCTCACAGGGCGACCCGAAGCGGCGACGATCTCCAGCAATACGACCCGTTTCCCGTCGAGCTCGACGGTCGAGAAACTGAATTCGATGCGAGGTTCGAGGAGGCGCAGCAGCCAGCTCTCCAGCGCTTCGTTGCCCTTACGGGCCTTGTTCGGGTCGAATTGGGTCCCGACGATCGCATGATCATCGTCCTTGATTCCCCATACCAGATACCCCCTGGTCTTGCTTGCAAGGGCAGCCCCGTTCGCGAGGGCCGAAATATACTCGCCGATCTCTTGCGGCTCGGCGTTGTCTACCTTGAACTCCACCCAAGGGGTCTCCCCCGGCAGCTTGCACAGTTCCCGCACGAGGCCTTGCAGATACGAGGAACTTCGGCCCGGCGTCGGCATTCCCCGCTATGATAGCAAAAATCACCGCGCGAGCAGCGGCTGAGCGTTCCTGGTACCAAGGGATTGGCCACGAGGTCGACAGGGCCTCTCGCGTCACTCCGCGTCGGCCGCGACCTCCGCGTCGAGCGCCTGGGCCCACCACGCCACGCGCTGCGCCACGTGCTCCTTCGCCACGTTGCCCGCGATCATCTCGAGCTCGAACGTATAGTTGTCGACCTTCCCGCGGATCATGTCACCGAGGCGATGCCGCGTATTCGTCACCCAGTAGCCCTCCGAGAAGATCCGCAGCTGCTTCGCCGAGAAGCTGCGCGCCCGCCCCAGCGCCCGGCCGAACGGATAACGGCGGATCGTCCGCGCCTCGAGGTCGACCACGAACATCGGCCGCCAGTACACCATGAAGAAGCCTGGCAGCCCGATCACCGTCACCGCCAATGCCACCTCCGCAGCGGAGATCCTCTGGGTGCTCGACTCCCCGCCCCAGACCTCGGTCGATCCGCTCAGGATCACCGCGAACAGCCCGAGCCACAGCAAGAACGCCCCGAAGCCGGCGATCATCAGCTCCGTCACCGCGCCGAGCTCTCGCGTCCGCGTGATCACGAGCCCCGGCGCGTCCGGCCGCAGCGCCTCGAGACGGAAGATCCGCACCGCGCTGACCATCAACACGGGCGTGATGATCGCGAACGCCAGCCACCCGGGCCCGTCCATGCGGTAAATTTCGCCGAACAGCAGGACCCTGACGAAGCCGGCGGCCATCAGCACCGGCATCGCCGCGCGCACCGCATCGCCAAAATGCAGCCCCTTTAAAAATCCACTCGCTCGCGGCACGTTCGGCATGGTCCCTCGCGCTCGCCGACAGCGACGAGCGCGACCAGGATACACCGCGCCGCGGCCCGAGGACCGCCCGTGCCGCGACCCCGAACGAGCGCAAATCAGCGCATGCCCCTCGACGCTGTGGCGCCACTCACTGCGGCACGACGCGCGTGACCAGGCACGATTGCCCGCTGCACTGCAGGACGGCCGCGCGACCGACAGCCGTCGAGAGGTACCGGAGCGGGCCCGCGACCGGCGATGCCGGCAGCGGCTGGTCGGTGGGCCAGGCGAAGACGCCGTCCTTCCAGGACCACAGCGCGGTGCCATGATCGCCGGAGCTGTCCACCAGCCCGGGCTCCACGCGGGGCAGCTCCTTGCCAGTCCCGCGCTCGTGGCGGGCGTCGTTGACGACGAGCACGCGGCCGTGCTCGAGCGCGGCACCCACGTATGTCTGATAGCGGCCGGGGCTCGTGAAGCGGCGGCCGAGGGCGCCCGTCGCCGCGTCGATCTCGACCACGCTGGTGGCCCCCGTGGGCGAATCACCGTGCTCGAGCCCGCCCGGGGCGACGGCGTACAGGGTCTTGCCGTCGGGCACGACGATCAGAGTACCGAGCGGGCCGAGCTTCGGGATCGACGCGCGCCAGTCCTCCTTCATGCTGGCCGCGTCGATCCTCACGACATGGGTCTGGCGGTCGTCGCCGAACGAGCCGGCGTAGACATGCCGGCCGTCGACCGAGAGGGTCCAAAAAGCCGCGATGCGGGTGTCGCTGCAGGCGCGCGCGCCGGTGCGGAGGTCGACGCGGCAGAGGCGGTGGTCCTCGATCCCCATGGCGTTCGCGGCGTCGGGCAGGACCGCGAGCTCGACGAGCGCGGGTCGGTTGGGGAGCGCGGCGACGCGGGTACAATCGCGGGTGTCCCAGATCGTCAAGTGGCCGGCCGAACTGACCACGGCGCGGTCTCCTCCCGGGGACAGCGCGCTGGCTTCGATCCGGTACAGCCGCCCGGGCGCGACGAGGTCCTCGCCGGTCGAGGCATCGATGACCCGCACGCCGCTGTCCGCGGAGTGGGCGACGCGCGCGCCGTCGGGCGAGAAGGCGAGCCGGCCGACATAGGGGAGACCCCATTGCGTGAACAACGGCCGCCCGCTGGCGACGTCGAGGATCGCTAGACCGTATTCCTGGGTCGGTTGCGATCGCTCGAGCACGAGGCCCAGCCGCTGCGCCGACGGCGAGAACACGAGGCTGCTGACTCTCGCGCCCGCGGGCGGCTTGAAGCTGGATACCGCTGCGCCGGACGGGGCGGCGACGAGGCGCGTCTGGTCGCCGTCGACGAATGCGACGAGTCCACCGTCGCGCGAGAGCGCGACCTCACCGAGGTATTCGCCGGTGCGCGCGACGAAGGCGACCTCCTGGCGCGACGCGACATCGAACACGTGGATCCCGTCGCCCCGGTATTCGCTGTCGCGCGTGCGGCTCGGCGCGAGCGCGGCCCGCCGACCGTCGCCGCTCACGGCCGCGGTCGCAAGCTCGGTGCCGGCGCACAGCTCACCCTCCGCGCGGAGGCCGTCGCCGAAGAGGCTCACGCAGGCGCTGCCGCTGCCCTGGAGCTGGATCGCGGAGTGACAGTCGTCGGCGGGAATGACCTCCCTCGTCGACGGGAGCGGACGCTTGCTCACGGGCTCGCGCCCCGGCATGCGCAGCAGCGCGACCTCGCCGCTGGCCTCGGTCGACATGCAGGTGCCCGACGGCGAGACGCCGGAGGTGAGCGCGAGCTCGAATTCCTCGAGCGTGGCGCCCGACAGGGCGTCGGCGACGCGCCAGCGGCCGAGGCCCTCGAGGTACAGGCGATCGGGCGCCGGAAACAGCACGAGGCCGTAGTTTCGCACCGTGGCGAGCCGGTCGGAGCCGATCCGGCAGGTGAAGCCGGGCGGCAGGTCCTCCGCGGCGGCGCGAGCGTCCGGAGCGGGCAAGGACTCGAGGACGCGCGACCTGGACTCCTGCGAGACGCCGGCCTCGCCGGCAGGGGCCTCGGGCGCGCGCTCGGCCGGGGCACAACCGGCCAGGAGGAGGAGGCTCAGGGCCGCAGCGAGACCGGCGTGGAGCATGCGCGCATCCAAGCGCACCGGCCGGCGAGAGGCAAGCGCCGGCGAGCGAACGCGCGGCGAAATCCGACGAGGAGGCCCCTCGATGCCTCGCACAGTTCCGGGACAGCTCGATGCCTGCATTCCAGGCAGTCATCGTCGCGGTCCCATCATAGCGCCTTCACTTGCGTGACGTGCAGGCCAGCCCGACACACCGTGGGGATCTCTCTGTCACAGCGAACCCCCACGACGCGGCGTCGATGTACGCCGCGGGTCCGCTGGTGAATCGCGGCAGTTCGGGTTATCACCACCCCGATGCAACGACTCTCTCGACTCGCCCTTTGTGCATTCGCGCTCGAGCTCGCCTGCGGCGAAACGACCGGCTCCACCAGCGGCTCCACCGGCGAATCGACCGACGGCGGCACCACCACCAGCACCGGCACCACCGACGACACACCGACCGGCACCAGCACCACGACGACGACCCCAGAGTCCTCGACCGGCACCAGCACCGGCGAGCCGCTCACCACCGGCGGCGAGCCGACCACCCTCGGCACGACCACCGAAGCGGCCACGACCTCGACCGAGACCACCGGCGACACCGACACCACCGGCCCCCCCGCCGAGCCCCTCACGCGCGCCTGGTGGGTCGACGGCAACACCCTGCAGCTGCGCATCCTGCAGCAGGACAATCGCGTCGGCCTGTGCCGCGGCCTCATCCTCGAGGCGCTCGCCAGCGGCGGCGTCGACACTCCCGCCTACGAGCCCATCGACCAGCCCGCGGAATGGGCCGTGCGCTACGTGTTCGTGCACGACGCCCCCGACGATTGCTTCGACCCCTACACCTGGTACGAGAACGAGCCCGCCTCGGCCGCCGCCGCCACCGGCACGATCACCCTTCATGACGCCGACGCCGACGGCCAGCCCGAGACCCTCGATCTCGAAGTCACCGGCACCTACGCGCCCTCGGCCCCGTGGACCCCCGCCGAGGACCTGCTCGCCGCCGCCGGCGTCGTCGTCGAGATCGGCTGACCTCGCGCCGCGCTCGCCGAACCTGCGCCCCCGGAGGCATCGACTCCATGCGACAGACCGCGCTCCGATCGCCGCTCAGGTGGCGTCCGGACCGGGCCACGGGTCGCCGTTTTCGGCCCGGCGACGACGAACGCGAGGAGTCGGCAGGTCTGCCTCGTCGATTCGCTCCGGGCCGCCATGGATGAATGGCGGTACCGCCTCCAGCTTGAGCGGACCTGCTGCCGGATCGCTCGAGGACGGTTCTACGCGCCCACCATGCCCCCGAGGATCGCTTGGTGCATTCATGCCCCGAAGATAGCATGCAGCTCGCCGACCGCACGACCCCGCGCGCACCGGTCGGCACGAATCCGTAGCGAGACCGGTCACCACGCGAACCCGCCACCGAGACCGCCGCACGACCCGCGCGCCGAGACCGCCTGCAGGCCACATTCGCTTCGCGCAAGCCTGTAAACCACTTTCGCCTCACGCAAGCCTGTAGGCCACTTTCGCCTCACGCAAGCTCATAGGCCACTTTCGCCTCACGCAAGCCTGTAAACCACTTTCGCCTCAAGCAAGCCTGTAGGCCACATTCGCTTCGCGCAAGCCTGTAAACCACTGCCGCCTCACGCAAGCTCATAGGCCACTTTCGCCTCACGCAAGCCTGTAGGCCACTTTCGCCTCGCGCAAGCATGTAGGCCATTTCCGCCAGCACGCAAGCCTGTAGCCGCTGCAGCCCCGAACCCGACCGCGTCGTTGCGCAAGCCAGTAGACCGATTCGTCACTGCGCAAACCCGTCGTCGACATCTCCACGAGCCGGCGCCCGCGTCGTGCAGCGATCGCTCGCACCGTCTGAGTGCGGGCAGAGCCGAACCATTCGGCCGCGACGCCCGCGACCGGCGCGAGAGCGGCCTGCGCCGGTCCAGGTCGAACCGGACTCCGGCACTCTCGTGGATCTCGCCGCGGCGCCGCATCCTCTGAAAAGTTGTTCCCGCGCGATCGGCCTCCTTTCATCGATCATCGCGCTGGTATGCCAGCATACAATCGCGACGCTCGCGCGGCGGAGAAGCCGAGAGACCGGAGGCCGCAGGAGCTCGCGCACGACGAGCCAGACGCCCACGCGCGGGTCACCGGGCGAAGCCGGCGCTCGCTTACGAAGCGGCGCTCGCCGGCTGCGATCGGCGGAGAGCGACGCGAGGCGCGATCGTTCCGCGGCGGCGACCCGCGCGCCGGCATCGACCGGTCCGCCTCGTACCCGTTCGCGTGCGCCGGAGCTTGTGGCAACTTCGACCCGATGACTCCCGACTCGACCGCGGATGGAGCTCGTACACCCGCCCATCCCTGCACCGCGACCTTTGCCGCCTGGATGGCGGGCACGGCCGATGGCGGCGCGATCGCGCTGCACGCCGCGAAGCTCTCGACCCCCGACCTTTCGCCGCAGCTCACGGCCGTCTATCAGGTCTTCCTTCACACCCAGCGCTTCACGGTCAAGAAGAACCTCGATTCGATGCTGCGCAGTGACCCGACCGGCGTCGACGTGGAAGATCACCCGTCGATCCGCCGCGACAAGCGGCGCCTGTACGTCCTCCAGCGCGAATTGCAGCGCGCCTGTCTCACAGCCACCCTGCTCAACCTGCCGGTCGCCCGGCGCGCCGGCTTCATCCTGATCGAGGTGCTCCGGTTCAGCGAGGACGAGGTCGCCCGGATCCTGGGCACCTCCTCCTCCGCCGTGCACACCGCGGTCGGGCGAGCTCGCCGAGATCTGACCACATACCTCGAATCGAGGTGCGAGCACATGGACCCACGAAACCCGTGCCATTGCGAGACCCGCCTGGGCATCGCCCTGGAGCGAGGGTTTATCCAATGGCCCGACCGCGACGACCTCCCCGGGGACGAGCCGCTCGTCAGCCGCGCCGTGTGCCTCGACGCCGAACGGCTGTATGCCAAACTGCCGTCCCCGCTGCCCGCGCCGCGCGGATCGGGGCCGGTATGTCGATGAAGCGCCCCCCGGCCGAGGATCTCGCGTTCGGCCGCTTCAAGCTGGTGCGCCAGCTCGGCATCGGGGCGATGGCGGTGGTCCACCTGGCGCACGACGTGCGCGGGCATCGCGACGTCGCGCTGAAGCGAATGCTCCGCGTCAATGCCGTCACGGTCGAGCGCTTCAAGCGAGAGTACCGCGCGCTGGCAGGCATCCGGCACCGCGGTGTGCCCGCCATCTTCGACATCGCCGAGTCGGCGCAAGGCGAGCCCTACTTCACGATGGAGGTCGTCGCGGGGGAGACGCTCGAGTACCACCTCCGCCGCGGACCTGTCGAGCCGGTCCGCGCGCTCACCCTGGCGATCGAGCTCGGCCGCGTCTTGATGGCGGTGCACGCCGCCGGCGTGGTCCACCGCGACGTGAAGCCCAGCAACGTGATCATCGAGCCGGGTGATCGCGTTCGCCTGCTCGACTTCGGGATCTGCTGCCTCACCGAGGACTACTATCGGCAGCCGCACCTGCGCGACGTCACGGCGGAGGTCGAGCGCTGGCAGACGCTGGACGTGCGCGGCCTCGGCAACGAGCAATACGTCGACCCGCAGCTCGCCACGGTCGGGACTTCGCCGCAAAACGACGTGTTCTCGGTCTGCGTCGTCCTCTACGAGCTCGTCACGGGGCGGCCTCTCTTCGACGCCGACGCCAGGCGCTTCGGCGAGATCGACGCGGCCGAATTTCTCCCCGGGCTGGCGCCGCTGGTCCACGAGCTGCAACGCGGTGTCTCCGAGCCGTTGTCTCGCCACCGGAGCATGGCGGAGCTGGTGAAGGCGCTCGAAGCGGTGCGCGGGCGGATCGCCGGCTGGCTCATTGAGCAGACGCGGCCCGCGCCTCCGACGCGCGCGCGCGCATGGCGAGCACCGGCGCTGTGCCTGGCGCTGGGGTGCCTGGTCGGCGTCACGCTCGAGCGTCTGGCGTCGCCGCCGCGGCGCGACGATCCTTCGCTCCCCACGGCGGTGCTTCCGCGGCCCGACTCGTCCGTCTTCGACCTCGCAGCACCGCCGGCGAATTCAGCGTCGTCACAGCCGACGTCTCCTGCGAAGAGCCCACCGAACCCCGGATCCACCACGCAGCGGACCGCGACAGTCGAACCGTCTGCGAAGCCGAAGCGCCCGGAGTCGTGGGAGGCTCGCATGCGACATGCCGAAGCGCGCGCGCGCCGGTGCCTGACGAAGGCGAACGCGAAGCCGCGACCCCTCGACGTGACCATCGCCGCCGACAAGCCGCCGAGCGTGTGGGGCGCGACGTCCGAATCACCCGAGGCGCAGTGCATCCGCGAGGCGCTCTCCCATTTCAAGCTGACGGTCGCCCAGGGTCAGCGACAGCACACCTTCTTCGAGGAAACGTGACCATGCTCGTTCATCTCGTCCTCGCCCTCGCCATGCTCGCGCCGCCACCGTCCAAGGCGGCTGCCCAAAAGGCCTTCAACGACGGCCAGTGGCAGACCGCGCTCGAGCTGTACCTCGAGATCGCCGAGACTCCCGGCGTGCACCCTCCGCACGCTCTGGTCGGCGCGCACGACAGCCTCCGCGCGCTCCACGACGCCGCGCCGACCGAGCCACATCTCTGCCGCGCGCTCGAGCTGGCGCGCGAGGTCCTCCGCCGCGACGACCTCAGCGACAGCGAACGGGCCTACTGGCGCGAGCTCGAGGCCGACGACGCGGCGCGGGCCGGTGCGACGTGCACTCCCGCCACAGCACCGAGCGAACCCGTCGAGACCGAGCCGCCGACGCCATCCTCGGACGATGCACCCGACGCTGCGACGCCACCGCCCGCACCGATCCCGGAGGGACCGATCGCAGCGCCGGCCGTGCAGGGCAGCGAGCCGCGTCGCCCCGCCACGGCGAGGATCGTCACGGGCTCGCTCCTCTCGATCGCCGGCGCGGGCCTCGTCGGCGGCATGCTCGGCGTCCTCGTCCGGCGAGAGCACGCGGACGAGAAGATCGCCGGGCTCACCACAATCTTGCTCGCCGAGGATCGCCGACCGACCCCGGCCGAGTCCGACGCGATCGCAGCTGCGCGTGCATCTTATAAGGAGGATCGGACCACCGCCTGCGTGCTCGGGATCCTCGGCGGTGTAAGCCTGCTTACAGGTCTGGCGCTCGCGCTGGCGCCGGCGCGTCCATCGCCACTCGCGCGACTCCGCGCCGACGCGGCCGGAATCGTGTACTCCTTCTAAAAGAAGAGGTTGCCCGTGCACCGCCGACTCTGGACCATCCCATGCATCTCGCTCGCGGTCGCGGCGTGCTCCCTCGAGCCGCCATCGTACGCGGCTTACACCGCGGCCCTCGATCACCTGTCCGCAGGGACAGATACGGAAGGGTCGTCGGGATCGACGAGCACGACCACGACCACGACGGCACTCACGAGCTCCGGCGCGACCGCGACAGGGAGCTCGTGGGCGACGACGTCGGACGGCGAGACGGCGAGCGGCGGGATGACGGGCGACGACGGCAACGCTCTGCCGCTCGAGGTCGCGGTACTCCTGGGCCCCTCGTCGGTGAGCAAGGTCGGCGAGGTGTTGGTGAACGTGTGGACGTCGCGGCCGGTGAAGACGATCGACATCTTCGACGGCGAAGAGCCGCTCGTGCTCGGGGCGGCGCCCAAGACCCCGGTCGCCGTGCTCGAAGTGACCTCCGATCAGAGCCCAGGCGACGGCATGCATATGATCCGCGCCGTCGCGCACGCCGAGGACGGCGTGATCGGCCAGGCGGAGAGGGACCTGCTCATCGACGTCGCGCCGGGCGGCACCGACGTGTGGCCGCCCTACGTCCACGCGGGGCCCGTCAGCGCCTTCACGGGCGTGACGCTGCTCGGCGATCAGTCGATCGCGGCCTCGGGCGTCATCGAGGCGAAGGAAGGTCTGGTAGCGGTCGTGATGCAGTTCGACGGCGCGACGGGCAACGTCGAGGCGGGACCGATCTCCCTCGGCAAGATCTCCGTCGCGGCCGCGGGCCACGGTCCGGCCATCGCCGCAGGCGACGACGGCGCCGTCTACGTGGCCTCGACGCGCGCCGGAACCACGTGGGCGGTGTCCAAGGTACGGCCCGGCAACCCGTTGCCGCTGGTGTGGACGGTGACGGGCGAGCTCGGGACCCAGGCCTTCGGGATCACGTTCGCGGGCAATCGCGTGGTCGTCGTCGGGGCCAGCGAGGTCGCTCCCGGCACCCATGACCTCAAGGTCTGGTGGCTCGCAACCGAAGACGGCGAACTGCTCGACGAGAGCACCTTCGCCGCGGGTTCGGAGGACGACCCGGGCAACCTATTGGATGAACTCGGACGGGCTGCGACTCTCGTTGGCGATCGCCTCGTCGTCGTGGGAGAGCGCCAGATCGAGGGAGAATTCAACAACCCCTACCGTCGCGCGGTCGTGCTGCACTACTCCCTCGCGGGGATCTTGCTCGACGAGTGGACCTCACCAGGAGAGCTGCTGGAAGAAGACGCCGGGATGGCCGTGGCGCCGCTGCGCGACGGTGGGTTCGTCGTCACCGGCTGGGGCCGCAACGTCTTCACCATCCGCCAGGTGCTGACGCGGTGGTTCTCCGCCACCGGTGAGGCTGGCCCCGTGCGGATCGAGTCCACGCCGGGGAATGACGCGATCGCCTACGCGATCGGCGAGGACCGCGAGGGCAAGCTCGTCCTCGCGGGCTCGCGCAAGACGCCGGCGACCGACGCGGACGCGTGGATCTTCGCCATCTCCGGCCCGCTCGGTGCCCATACCTGGGACGTCATCCGCAGCGGTCCCGGCAAGGGGCCCGACCAGACCGCCGACCTCGCCATCGGTCCGTGGGGCCACGTGTCCGTCGTCGGCGGCGAGTTCGCCGACTTGCAGCCACGGGCCTTCGCCATGCGCCTCTACCCCTGATCGCTGCACGATCTCGACTGGCGGGTCCTCCCGGATCGAGGACCCGCCCGCCCATCTCACTGCGGGACGAACACGTCGCACTGCGTCTTGATCTTCGCCGCGGCCTCCGCGAAGTAGCTCGCGTAGCCCGCCTCGTTGCAGATCGAGCCGAACACCGAGTGAGGCATCAGCTCCGTCCAGGTCCGGAGTTCGTGGTAACCGGGAGGAACCCCGATGTAGCCGCACAACCCGTCCGGGTCGTCGATATCGTTGGTGATGACGAGCAGCACCACGGCATCCGCGTCGCCCCCCTTGGCCTCCACTAGCGCGTCCGCCCAGTCTTGAGGCGTGCCGGCGCTGAACTCGTCCCACGTGTCCTGGATGGCGACGACCACGAGCAGCGCGTCCTCCCGGAGAAAGCCCGCGTCGCACCCGCCCGGCTCGTTGATCTCCTCGGTCAGGGCATTCATCGTGACCTCGGCGACGTTGTCGGCGCCGTTGACTCCGACCGACGCGATACAGGTGAACGCGTCCTCGAGCTCGGGCTGCCCTGCGGTGATGTAGCGACGACCGCTGGCGAGGTCGCACCGCTTGTTGCTCGCGTGCTCGCCGATCGGGTACGTGACGCCCGCTCCGCGGACCGTGTCGCACGGCTCGGGTTTGACGCCGCAGGGGTACTCGGGCACCTCGGGACAGAAGTCCTCACAGTTGGCGCACAGCACAGGGTGCCCCCACAGCGGCGACGTGTTCGCCGACAGGATGTGATAGTCGAACTCCGCGAACTCGCTCTCGAGCGTGCCGATGAAGCCCGGGAAGCTCGACTTCAGCCAGCCCTGCGCGACCTCCATCGTCCAGGCCGAGCTGATCGTGAACACAAAATCGATCTTGCCCTTGCAGCCCGCCGGCGGCTTGTCGCCCCCGTCCGGCGGGACCCCGCCGTCCGGGATGCCGCCCACCGAACTGCTCGAGCTCTCCGCCGAGCTCCCCGCAGCCGAGTCCTCGCCCGTGCCCGTCGCGCCGCTCGTCGTGGTACTCGCCGTCGTCTCACCCCCGCCGGTGGTCGAAGTCCCGACCGGCGCCGTCGTGATGCTCGTGCTGAACCCCGAACCCTGCCCGCTGCCATTGTTGCAGGCGAGGACGGCGGCAGCAGCGAGCACGAAGCGGCGCATGGAACCCGCAGTATAGCGGACCGACACACGAAGTCGATGCGTCGAGGCCGCGCTCTGTACACCCTTCGCCAGGTACTGACGCAGTCGTTCAGTGAGGCTGGCCGCCGACCTCGCCATCGGTCCGTGGGGCCACGTGTCCGTCGTCGGCGGCGAGTTCGCCGACTTGCAGCCACGGGCCTTCGCCATGCGCCTCTACCCCTGATCGCTGCACGATCTCGACTGGCGGGTCCTCCCGGATCGAGGACCCGCCCGCACATCTCACTGCGGGACGAACACGTCGCACTGCGTCTTGATCTTCGCCGCGGCCTCCGCGAAGTAGCTCGCGTACCCCGCCTCGTTGCAGATCGAGCCGAACACCGAGTGAGGCATCAACTCCGTCCAGGTCCGGAGTTCGTGGTAGCCGGGAGGAACCCCGCTGTAGCCGCACAACCCGTCCGGATCGTCGGTGTCGCTCGTGACGACGACGAGCACCACGGCCTCGGGATCCCCGCCCTTGGCCTCGACCAACGCGTCCGCCCAGTCCTGAGGCGTGCCGGCGCTGAAATCGTCCCACGTGTCCTGGATGGCGACGACCACGAGCAGCGCGTCCTCGCGGAGGAAGCCCGCGTCGCACCCGCCCGGGGCGTTGATCTCCTCGGTCAGGGCATTCATCGTGACCTCGGCGACCATCGAGGTGCCGTTGATCCCGACCGACGCGATGCAGGTGAACGCCTCTTCGAGCTCGGGCTGCCCTGCAGTGATGTAGCGACGACCGCTGGCGAGGTCGCACCGCTTGTTGCTCGCGTGCTCGCCGATCGGGTACGTGACGCCCGCCCCGCGGACCTTGTCGCACGGCTCTGGTTCGACCCCGCAGGGATACTCGGGCACCTCGGGACAGAAGTCCTCACAGTTGGCGCAGAGCACAGGATGCCCCCACAGCGGCGACGTGTTCGCGGACAGGATGTGATAGTCGAACTCCGCGAACTCGCTCTCGAGCGTGCCGATGAAGCCCGGGAAGCTCGACTTCAGCCAGCCTTGCGCGTCCTCCATCGTCCAGGCCGAGCTGATCGTGAACACAAAATCGATCTTGCCCTTGCAGCCCGCCGGCGGCTTGTCGCCCCCGTCCGGCGGGACCCCGCCGTCCGGGATGCCGCCCACCGAGCTGCCCGAGCTCCCCGCAGCCGAGTCTTCGCCCGTGCCCGTCGCTCCGCTCGTCGTGGTACTCGCCGTCGTCTCGACCCCGCCGGTGGTCGACGTCCCGACCGGCGCCGTCGTGATGCTCGTGCTGAACCCCGAGCCCTGCCCGCTGCCGTTGTTGCAGGCGAGGACGGCGGCAGCAGCGAGCACGAAGCGGCGCATGGAACCCGCAGTATAACGCGGCCGACGCGCAGAGTCACGCCAGGGGGCGCTGAACGGCCGCCATGCCGAACGTTCGGTCGTCGGCTGGCACCTCCATTCGCGGCGTACGCGTCCGCGAGGGCTGCTCGGCGCGCTCCACCAGCGCGTCGAGACCGTGGCGCCGCGCCGCGCCGCGCGCTGCTCCTCGAGCTGACCCAGCACCAGCGGCTGACGGCAACCGGGTCGCCCTGGCGCGAACGACGGCCATCCCTCTCTTCCGGCGCCCATCACTCGGCGAGCTCGGGTCGCCGGTGTCGACACATACGACAATCCATGGCTCGATCTCGATGTTCGCCCACGAATGATGGATGGACCGGAGCTGGATTCGTCATGGACGGGACTATCCATTTCGTCCGTACTCTCCCGCCTCATCGTCGACGCTCCACTCGAGCCGCGGGAATCGTCGCCTGGGCCGCGCTGGCCCCATGCGACGACGAACGCTCCATGGTCCTGCGCGCGGACCTCGACCGAGGCCTCGCCGTGCGACCACGCGGAACGGCGGCGCGTCCGCCATTGCGACGAACGATATCGACACAGCGTGACGCTGCCGTCGCCGCGGTGACAGATGTCGGCGTCAGGCCCACCGCGCTCGCCACCACCCTGCCTCCAGGCGGGGCGCATTCGCGGGCGCCAGCGCTCGCCACTACAGCCTCTGCAGACCTCACCGGCGGCCGCGACGCCGGGGTGCGATGATTCGCGGATGCCTCCGAATCCACGCGAGCAGCGGGGCAGCGGGCGGTCTGCGTGAGCGCTTGTCCTCCCCGGTCACATCGTCTAGCGTCGCCCCGATGTCCGATGTCGAGTCGCGGATCCACCAGCTCGTCCGGCGCGTCCGCAGCATCGTCGACGCCGGCGTCCCGGAGCCGATCGCCGCGCCCGGCGACGACGCGCTCGGCGAGCTCGAGCGCGAGGTCAACCAGCTGATCCGCGCCTCCGACGCCCGCCTGCAGGAGCGGCTCCTGTTCGCCGTCGGCCCGGTCGTCGTGTTCCGCTGGCAGAACCGCGACGGCTGGCCGATCGAGTACGTCTCGCCCAACGTCGCCTCGCTGACCGGCTACCCGCTCGAGGACTTCGCCAGCGGCCGCCGGCCCTACGCCTCGCTGATCCACGCCGACGACCTCGCCCAGGTGTTCGAGGAGGTGACCAGCAACAGCAACGGCGGCGCCTCGTGGTTCGTCCACCAGCCCTACCGCCTGCGCCACGCCGACGGCCGCTCGCTGTGGATCGCCGATTACACCGTCATCCTGCGCGACGACGCCGGCACCATCACCCACTACTTCGGCTACATCATGGACATCACCGACCAGGTCGATCAGATGTCGCGCCTGCGCGCCCAGGAGCAGGTGATCGAGCGCCTCGGCAGCCCCGTCCTGCAGGTCGGCCGCGGCGTGCTGGCGGTCCCCGTGCTCGGCGGCCTGCACGGCGACCGGGCCGCCCGCATGACCGACGACCTGCTGTCGGCGATCTCGCGCCTGGGCGCCCACACCGCCATCCTCGACCTCACCGGCCTGCTCGAGATCGACACCGCCACCATCGAATCGCTGCTGCGGACCAGCCGCGCCGTCGGCCTGCTCGGCTGTCGCTGCGTCCTGTCCGGCATCTCGCCGCTGGTGGCGACGCTGATCGTCCGGCTCGGCCTCGAGGCCCAGTCGCTGACCACCGCCGCCACCCTGCAAGACGCCCTCGAGCTCGCCCTCCGCGCCTGAGATCGTCCGGGGCGCGCGCGACCGTCGTGACTCGAGCGCCCCGCTGCGCGCGCCTGCTCCCGCGCGGGCACGTCGCCGGCGCTGCCTGCCGGGACATGTCCGAAGGGGCATGTATTGACATCCGCGCTTCAGGACACGCGCGCGCGAGCTCTCAGCACGAGTTCATGCATTTGTAGTTCTCGTACTCCCAGGGCCCGCAGCCGCCGCAGGACGGAGGGCTCGGGGCGGCGTAGCACCAGCGGTGATAGTGGGTGTACGTCTTGCCGTCATCGCCCCGCTCGATCTCGCACGAGCCGCAGCTCCCCTCGTCCGTCTTGAATTCCCAGAAGCCCTGACAGACCCCCTCGGAGACCTGCGGCGCGTCCGCGAGGGCCGGCGGTTCCTCGGGGAGGTGTTCGCTCGCCGCGGGCTCGGCCGGCAGCGACTCGCAGAGGGGGAGCAGGGCGGCGAGCTCGTCGGAAGTCACGGGGGCGAGCGCGGAGTCCCGCCAGGACGGCGCCTCCGCCGGATCGCACGCGGCCACGAGGAGCGAGGCGACACACAATGTACAGCTTCGAAGGTTCATGACACCATCACCCCCGGCATTCATTCACGCACCACCAATTCATCACGGTGGCGGGCTCGCAGCCGCAGCTGACCGGACTCGGGGCCTTGTAGCACCAGCGCTTGTAGTTCACCCGTTTGAAGCCCCACTTCTGGATCACGTCGTGCCAGCAGGTCCCGCACGCCTCGTCGACGCTGGGGTAGTCCCAGTAGCCGTCGATGCATTCGCCCTTGGCCGGGTGTGGCGAGTCCGCGAGGTCGTCCGGGCCGATCGGCGGCGCTGCGGCCTCCTCCTCGGCGAGCTCGCACAGGTCGCGGAGCTCGTCCTCGGAGACGACGTCGAGGACGGCCGCGGCGTCCTCGGCGAGCGCCGCGTCAGGGTCGTCGCAGGCCGCGAGGGCGAGCGCGCAGAGCCACCCCGCGGCGGTGAGCATTCGTGGTTTCGTGGTCGTCGCTGTCATCGTCGGTGCTCCCTTGAATGGAGTCGTCACGCCGGCCACCCGCGTGGTGCCCGGCCTTCTCGAGAGATGACAGTCGACCCACGGCGATGTCGCACCGCGTCGACGACAATTTCTCCACGCGACCGACGGGGGCGCCCGCCCGCGGCGCCAAGCCCCCTGCGAACGGTCGCTCGACGGCCGCGTCCGCTGGCGAATTCCGCAGCACCCCTTCGCCTGTCTTCCCGGCCAGGTGGTGCGGCCGCTCGAACAGCGGCGCGCCGCGGGCCGCGAGGGTCGAGCGCGACTGGGCGTCGGCTCGCGTCCTCGGCTCAAAACCCGGCCGACATCAGGTAAACCACCGCTCTCCGCCGGCAGCGCCGCGCTCCACGCCGGCCGCCGCTCGAGCGAGGCCGGCGCGCGCGGTCGGGTACAGTTCGCGCCGCATGGACTCCATCCTCGTCGGACACGAGCTCGACTTCCTGGCCCGCATCGGCGTCTGCTTGGTCTGCGGCACGACCATCGGCGTCGAGCGCGAGCTACGCAACAAACCCGCCGGCATCAGCACCAACTGCTTCGTGATCGCCGGCGCGTGTCTTTTCACGTTCATCTCGCAGCAGGCCGATCCGGAGAGCCCGGCTCGCATCGCCGCGCAGGTCGTGTCGGGAGTCGGCTTCCTCGGCGCCGGCATGATCCTGAAGGCCGCCGGCGACAAGATCACCAACCTGACCACCGCCGCGTCCGTGTGGTTCGGCGCCGCGGTCGGCATGTCCATCGGCATGGGCTGGTACGTCATCGCCGCGATCGGTACCGTCTACGCGGTCCTGGTACCGCGTATCCCGCACGTCAAGAAGTGGCGGAAGCAGACGCCGGACGGTTGATCGAGGGCGCCGTCGGCGATCGTGACAGCGCGGAGGTCGGCGACGACGAGGCGCCGCTGCACGCCCAAGTCGCCATGCGCGACGCCTCTTGCTCGACGAGGGCCGTCGAACCGGTCTGCGCGGCCTTCGGCGATCACTCGAGATCGCCGACCTCGACCACCCGGCGCACCTCGAGCTCGGCCAACCTCGCCGCCACGGCCAGCTGAAGATCGCGGAGCCGCATGTCGCGCACGCTGAGGCTCGCGTCGACCAGCTCGAACGCGCTCAGGCGGCCATTTTGATAGCCCGCCTGCGCCTGCAGCCGCAGCGCGTCCGCGGCCCCGCGGCCCATCTCCACGTGGCGCAGCGACGCCTCGAGGCGCCCCAGCGCCACCGTGTGCGTCGCCTGCAGCCGCTGCTCCGCCGCCAGCACCAGCGTGCGCGCCACGCTGTCGGCCGCCCGCACCTCCGCCCGCGCCCGGTCGACGAAGCCTTGCCCGCGCGACAGCACCGGCAGCGGGATCGTCACGCCTGCGCCCACGTCCACCTGCCCCGGCCCCTGCCCGAAGCCTGCTGCCACGCGGAGGCCGATGCCCGGGAAGATCTCGCGCTTCGCCACCCGCACCTGCGCCCGCGCCCCGTCGATCCGGGCCTGCGCCGCTGCCAGGTCGGGCCGCTCCTCGAGCATGCGCTGGCGCAGCGCCTCGATCCCGCCCATCTCCGGCCGCGCGAACAGGTCGACCCGCGGCGCCCCGCGCAGCCGCGGCGCCAGCGGGCCGACCGCGACCTCGAGCTCCCCGCGCGCCGCCGACACCTCCGCCTCCGCGCTGCGCACCGCCGCCTCGCCCGCCATCACCTCGAGCGCGATGCGGGTCGCGTCGTACCGCGGCGTCACCCCGCCCGCGACCCGCGTGGTGACGATGCGCTCGCTCTCTCGCAGGTCGTCGAGCGCGTCGCTGTGGATCTCCACCGCCTGGCGCGCGCTCGCCAGCCCGATCATCGCCCGCTCGACCTCCAGCTCGAGCCCGCGGACCAGCCGTTGCCCCTCGGCCGCCACCGCCCGCGCCTCGTGCTGCGCCGCCTCCCCGCGGGCCTTCGGCGCCCCGGTCACCGGCAACCACTGCCCCACCCCGACCACCATCGCGCCCGCGCGGTCGTACGAAGTCGAGCGGATGCCGAGGAAGTAATCGGCGTTGATGACCGGGTTCTCCCACAGCCGCGCCGCCACCTGGGTGGCCGCCGCCGCCTCGACCCGCGCCGCCGCGTAGTCGCGCAGCGGATGGCCCTCGCGCATCGCCGCCACCGCCTGCGCCAGGGTGAACCCGGGCTCGACCTCGACCGCGTCCGCGCGCCCTCCGGGCCGCCGCGTCGCCGCTCCTGGCCGCGCCGAAGGATCGGCGACCACCGCGTCCTCGCGCGCCGCGGGCTGCACCGCCACCGCCAGCGGCGTCGCCAACCATCCTGCCAGCAGCCACGCGATCACGGCTCACCTCCGCTGCGGCGCGGCGGCCCCGAGTACAGCAACGGCAACAGCGCCAGCATCACCGGCGTGACCACCAGCAGGCCCGACACGATCGCGATTGCGAACGGCCGCTGCGTCTCGCTGCCCATCGCGTGGCTGAGCGCCGCCGGCACCAATCCCAGCAGCGCCAGCGCCGTCGTCAGCAGCACCGGTCGCAGCGCCGTCGTGGGCCCGACGATCGCCGCCGAGCGCGGCTCCTCGCTCGCCGCGCGATCGATCGCCCCGCTCAGCACCACCCCTGAAAGCACCACCTGCCCGAGCAGCGCGATGCAGCCGACCGCGCTGCTCACCGAGAACAGCTCGCCCGCCAGCCGCAGCCCCGCCACCGCGCCGAAGCACGCCAGCGGCAGGAACGCCGCGATCACCAGCGTCGGCCGCAGGCGCCCGAAGTTGAAGAACAGGATCGCCAGGATCGCCGCCAGCGCCACCGGCAGCGACAGCGCCAGCCGCCGCATCGCCCGGTCCTGGTTCTTGAACTCGCCGCTCCACACCAGCTGCATGCCCTCGCCGAGCGCCACCGCGTCCGTGGCCGTCTGCGCCTCCTGGACCGTGCCGCCGAGGTCGCGCCCGCGGACGTTGAACTTGACCGCCACGAAGCGCGTGAAGTCCTCGCGCCAGATCGCCGCGCGCCCCGGCGCCAGCGAGATCGTCGCCACCTCGCCGAGCGTCACCCCCAGCTCCGGCGCCGACACCACCAGCCGCCGCAGCGCCGCCGGATCGGCGCGCACCGACTCGGGCAGCCGCAGCGCCGCCCCGTAGCGGCGCTCGCCGTCCCACACCTCCGTCGCCACCGCGCTGCCGAGCGCCACCCGGATCGTCGTCTGCACGTCCTCGACCGCCAGCCCGCGGCGGGCCAGCGCCTCGCGGTCGAGCTCGATGCGCAGCTGCGGCACGCTGCCCGCCTGGTACAGCGCCAGGTCGGCCACCCCGGGCACCGCCGCCAGCCGCTCGCGCAGCGCCTCGGCCACCGCCGTCATCTCCGCCAGGTCTTGCCCGCGGACCTTGACCACCACCTGGCCGATGATCCCCGAGATCGTCTCGAACACCCGGTCGGTGATCGGCTGCGAGAAGTTGAGCTCGACCCCTGGCAGGTCGGCCAGGCGGTCCCGCAGCTCGCCCTCGAGGCTGCGCCGCGACGAGCCCTCGCGCCACTCGCCCTCGGGCGCCAGGTTGACGAAGAACTCGGCGTTGTTGGGCCCCTCGGCCTGGGTCGCGTCCTCGGGCCTGCCGATGTGCGTCAGCACGTCGGTGACCTCCGGCAGCTCGAGCATCGAAGCTCGCATCTGCGTCACGTGGCGGCGCGTCTCGTCGAGCGCGATCGTCGACGGGAACACCGCCGTCACGTAGAACCCGCCCTCGTTGAGCTCCGGCAGGAACTCGCTGCCGATCCCGCGCGCATAGACCCCGAGCCCGACGGTCAGCGCCAGCAGCCCCCCCGCCGCCAGCCGGCGCAGCCGCAGCAGCCGGCGCAGCCCCGCCGCGTAGACCTTGCCGAGCGCCACGATCCAGCGCGGCGGCGCCCCGTCGACGCGCCCGCGCAGCAGCGCACGCTCGAGCGCCGGCACCACCAGCGCCGCCGACAGCAGCGCCCCCAGCAGCGCGAACCCGTAGGTGTAGGCCATCGGCGCGAAGATCCGGCCCTCGACGCGCTCGAGCGTGAAGATCGGGATCAGCGCCGCGATGATGATCAGCAGCGCCAGCGCCACCGCGCGGGCCACCCCGCCGGCCGCGTCCTCGATCACCGCCGCGCGGTCGCGGTGCGGCTGGTGGTGGATCGCGTGCAGCGTCGCCTCGAGCACCACGATCGCCCCGTCGACCAGGATCCCGAAGTCGATCGCCCCGAGCGAGATCAGGTTGGCCGGCAGCCCCATCCAGCGCAGGCCGATGAACGCGGTCAGCATCGACAGCGGCACCACCACGCCGATGATGATCACCCCGCGCCATGTCCGAAGGAACAGGTACACCACCGCCAGGACCAGCAGCGCCCCCTCGGCCAGGTTCTTGCCGACGGTCCCGAGCGTCGCCTCGACCAGCACCGTGCGGTCGTAGAACGTATCGATCTGGACCCCCGCCGGCAGCACCTCCTGGTTCAGCTCCTCGACCCGCGCGTGCAGGGCCTCGAGCACCACGCTCGGGTTCTCGCCGCGGCGCAGCAGCACGATGCCCTCGACCACCTCGTCGGTGTGCCCGCGGCCGACGCTGCCGCGCCGCGGCGTCGAGCCCTCGACCAGCGTCGCCACGTCGCGCACGCGCACCGGCACCCCGCCCTGCTCGCGCACCACCGCCAGCCCGAGCTGCGCCGGCGAGTCGACCGCCCCGAGCCCGCGGACCACGAACTCCTGCGCGCCGATGCCGACGTAGCCGCCGCCCGCGTTGGCGTTGCTGCGCGCCAGCGCGTCGTGGACCTCCGCCACCGACACCCCCGCGGTGGCCAGGCGGGCCGGGTCGATGCGCACCTGATACTGGCGCTCGAACCCGCCGAACGTGACCACGTCGGCCACGCCTTGCACCGCCCGCAGCCGCCGCTCGACCACGAAATCTTGCAGCGCCCGCAGCTCTCGCAGGCTGCGATCGCCGCGCAGCGTGTAGCGGTAGATCTGGCCGACCGGCGTCGCCTGCGGCCCCATCTCCGCCTCGGCCCCGTCCGGCAACTCGGCCCCGCGCAGGCGATCCGCCACCAGCGTGCGCAGCTCGAAGTCCGAAGTGCCCTCGGCGAACGTCAGCGTCACCAGCGACAGCCCGAACACCGACACCGAGCGCAGGTCGATCAGCTTCGGCGTGCCCGCGAAGGCCCGCTCGAGCTCGATCGTCACCCGGCGCTCGACCTCTTCGGCCGCCTGCCCGGGGTAGATCCCCACCACCTCGACCATCGGATCGGTGACGTCCGGGAACGCCTCGATCGGCAGCTCGCGCAGCGCCGTCCACCCGTACGTCGCCAGCATCAAGGCCGCCGCCAGCACCAGCGGCCAGCGATGGACCGCGAATCGACTCAGCGCAGCGAACATGACGACCTCACAGCAGCCGATCCAGCTCGCCGTCGAGCAGCACCGCGTTCTCGCTGACCACCGTCTCGCCCGCCGTCAGCCCCTCGACGATCTGCACCTTGTCGCCGAAGCTGGACCCGAGCGCCACCGTGCGCCGCTCGAGCACCCCCTCGTCGACCGCCACGAACACCACCAGCGCGTCGCGCCGCAGCAGCACCGCGCTGCGCGGCACCACCAGCGCCCCGTCGCCGCGCACCGCCGCCCGCACCCGCACCGCCATCTGCCCGCGCAGCCGCGGGTCGGTGGCGTTCGGCATGCACACCGCGATCGCCGTGCGCGTCGCCCGGTCCAGCGTCTGCACCACCTGCACCAGCTTGCCGGGGAACCGCTCGGCCCCCAGCGCCGGCACCGAGAACGTGCAATCGGCCCCCTCGCGCACCCCCGCCGCCTCGTGCTCGGGGAACGCCGCGGTGGCGAACAGCCGCACCGCGTCGCCGATGAGGAACGCCGGCTCGTCGTCTTCGGGCGTCACGCGCTCGCCCGGGTCGAGCGTGCGCAGCAGCACCTGCCCGTCGGCGCTGGCGCGCAGGATGAAGCGGTCCGCGCCCTCGTTGCCGGCCTGGATCGCCCGCAGGCTCTCGCGCACCCCGCGGAGCTCGGCCTCGCCGCCCGCCAGCCCTGCCTCCGCCTCCACCAATTCTCGCGGCGAAGCGGCCCCGTCGCGGACCAGCTTCTTGAAGCGCGTCACCGCGTCGCGCTGCGCCGCCAGCGTCGCCGTCAAGCGCCGCGCCTCGCTGCGCAGCCGCGCCACCTCGCCGCTGCGCAGCGTCGCCAGCGGCTCGTTGGCCCGCACCTGCGCCCCCGCGGCCACGTGCACCGCCTCGACGTAGGCCGCGAACGGCACCCGCACCGCATAGGCCGCGTCGGGCGCGAACTCCAGCCGCCCCACCCCTTCGATCTCCGCCGCGATCTCCCCGCGCTCCGCCGACGCCAGCGACAGCTTCGGCCACAGGTCGGCGCGCACCTGCATGCGCCCGTCGTCCTTCAGCGCGTACGCCGGCGCCTGCGGCGTCGCGGCGTGCGGCGTCGCGGTCGTGCAACCGATCGCGAGCGCCGCAAGCAACCAGGAGACGTAAACGAACCGCATGTCGGGAGACCATGACACCCCTCGATTACGAACGCCGTTACGACGGGGTTAAATCGCCGAAAGACACCCGCACGCCGATCCACTATTGCGTCGCGTCGACCTCGAGATGACCTCCGAGACAGGTGACCCGCGCGTCGCCGACGTGCGAGTCACCGCCTCTCCGCCGCGATCGCGCCCGCCATGCCCTCGACCTTTGCAGCGCCGCAAGATGACTGACGAGACAGACGACGCCCGCGAGCACCTTTCACCTCACGAGCGCAGGACCTCCCCACCTCCGTGGCCCCACCCCACGAAGCACCCCGCCGTGGCTCCGCGAGCCGCTATCTGTCTCTCGAGACAGACGACGACCTCACGAATCTCGATACAGAAAGACATCTCCTCGCGGCCCGACCTTGCAAGCCCGAATACATGTCCCGAAAGACAGCCCCCCAGCATCACGCCGCCGTGATCGAGCGCGACGGCGCCGAACCAATGCTCGCCTCGTGCCAGCGCCGCGCGACCGCGCTGGCGGCAAACGTCTATGCGGTCGTCCGCGACCGCGAGCCGCCCGACCCGGACGCCTCCACGAGCGCCGGCCCGGGCTGCGCATCGGCCTCGAGCTCTCGCCGCAGCAGCCGGCGCTGCCATGCTCCGAGGCCGAGGGAGATGCCGACCAGCAGCGAGAACGCCCCGAAGAACACGGACACGGAGGGGTAGAAGAACACCATGAAGAACATGAACTCGAACAGCGCGGAGGCGACGCCTTTCGCGCGGCCGAACAGCCTTGCGAACGCGTAGTCCCAGAATTCATGCGTCGGGAAGACTGGCAGCTTTTGCGGCCCGGCCGGCGACGGCACCCGCGCCTCCTGAGCATCCGGGGTACCGCCCTCGGTCAGCGCCCGCATCCGTCGTCGCGCGAGATATCGCCGGCTCACGCGCTCGACCAGGCCAGCCCAGAGCGCGGCGAACGCCATGGCCGCGAGCCCGTTCTGCCACCACGACAAACCTCCGAAGTAGACCAGGCAATCATAAAATATGAAGCCCGGGATCCAGAACGTCAGCGTGATCGGCGTGAACCTCGCGAGGTTCCAGAATTGCTCGGTCGGCAAGAACCCCCATCTTTGCGGGGGCAGGGGTCCGCGCGAAGGAGCAAGCTGCTGTCGCAGCGCCATTGTCCCGCGGTCCGTCACTTGTTCTGCGCTCCGTCACAATTGCCAGCGATATGACCCGAGACGGTGTTGTGAAGACTCGGCGGCTCCTGGCGCCGCAGCAGGACGAGGGAGGCCTGAAGCATGGCCCTCCATGTGCCTCTGCACCTGCCGCCGGGCGCGCGGCGACCAGGAGCAGGCGCAGCAGCGTGCGAGCACTCGAGCAGAGGCCCCGTCGAGTTCCGCCGGGGCCCGCGCCGGTGCCATCCGGCTCATCGTCCGCTGCGTCTCGGCGCCAGGACCTTCCTACCGATCATCTGTCCTTCAGGACATACCGGAACTCCGCCCCGCGACCACCTCTCTCACCCACACCCCCTCGACGGCCCGGCCTGCCGCCCGTCGAGGAACTCCGCCACCGCCCATTGATTCAGCCCCGTCGCAGCGAAATCGATGGAGCCGTTACCAATCGCCAGGCCAGCTTCAAACGAGCTCGGGAGCCTCGCCCACCGTCCGCCCAGGGGCGACCCGAACGCCGGGCGACTCGCACCTCGAGCAGCCCCTCGCGAGAGCATGTCCCGAGAGACATGTTCCGCCATGCCCCCGCCGATTTCCTCGCCTCGCATCCCCGCGGCGCCCAGCGGCCTCTACCTCGCCGATCGCCCTCCTGCCTGCCCCAGCGCGCCGGCCGCGAGCCGCGACAGCCGAGCTCGCCCGCCTCGTCCCGCCCCTCGCGCGCTGGACTCGCCGTGCACTCCGCGTCATCGTGCCCCCAGTCATGAAGACCACGCGCACTCCCAGCATTCCCCGCCACGGCCGGGCCATCCTCGGTCTCGGCCTCTCGCTCGCGCTGCTGTCCGCTTGCGGCAGCGACCCCGGCGACACCACCACATCTGCCACCGAGACCGGCGCCACCGAGACCGGCACCACCGAGACCGGCACCACTGCGCCCGGCACCACCGATTCGTCCACCTCGCCGACCACCGGCACCGCCACCACCGACGACACGGCCACCACCTCGCCGACCACCGGCACCGCCACCACCGACGACACCACCGACACCACCGGCAACGAGGGTCAGCCGTCGCTGAGCTTCTTCGTCTCGAGCACCGGCAGCCTCACCGGCAACCTCGGCGGCCTCGACGGCGCCGACAAGCGTTGCAAGGAATTGGCCGACGCCGTCGGCGAGGGCGACAAGAACTGGCGCGCCTACCTCAGCACCGAGAAAGGCCCGGACGACCAGCCGGTGCACGCCCGCGACCGCATCGGCAAGGGCCCCTGGTACAACGCCGACCTCGTGATGATCGCCGCCGACCTCGACGATCTGCACACCAAGGAGGGCGATCACACCCTGTTCCTCAACGAGAACGGCGAGCCGATCAACGGCCAGTGGGAAGGTTCGCCCACCCCCAACGAGCACGACATCCTCACCGGCTCCAACAAGGACGGTACCGTCGCCGTCGGCTTCACCTGCGCCGACTGGACCTCCGAAGACGCCTCCGTGTTCGCCCAGGTCGGCCACTCCGACGGCCTCGGGCCCATGGGCAGCGACGCCGAACAGTACCGCTCGTGGAACTCCGTCCACGAGAACGGCGGCTGCCACGACACGGCCCCCAAGGGCGGCGCCGGCCTCGTCTACTGCTTCGCCGCCGACTGACGCGCGCCGAGCTCGACGCACGCGAGTCACTCACGAGCCCCCCCGCTCGACGGGCCCCCGCGAATGGTTCACGCTCGCAAGGCATGCGAGTCGCCGTCATCGGGCACGTCGAGTGGATCGAGTTCGTGAGGGTCGCCAGGGTCCCCGCCGCCGGGGACATCGTCCACGCGCGCGACACCTGGGAGGGCCCCGGTGGCGGCGGCGCCGTCGCGGCCGCGCAGCTCGCTCGACTCGCTGACGATTGCATCTTCTTCACCGCGCTCGGCGACGACGACCTCGGCGCCCGCGCCCGCCGCGAGCTCTCCGCCCTCGGCCTGCGCCTCGAGGCTGCCACGCGCCCCGGTCGTCAGCGTCGCGGCCTCACCTTCGTCGACGACACCGGCGAGCGCACCATCACCGTGATCGGCGAGCGGCTCGCCCCGCACGCCGCCGATCCGCTGGCCTGGGACCTGCTCACCGACTGCGACGCCGTCTACGTCACCGCCGGCGACCCCGACGCCCTGCGCCTGGCCCGACGCGCGCGCAAGCTCGTCACGACCGCGCGGATCTCCGCCCTCCTGCGCGCCGCCGGCATCGAGGTCGACGCCCTCGTCGGCAGCGCCCACGACCCCGCCGAGCGCTACGCCCCCGGCGACCTCCATCCACCCCCGCGCCTCGTCGTCCGCACCGCCGGCGCCGCCGGAGGCACCTACGAAGCCCTCGGCCACGCGCCCAGGCCCTATCCCGCCGCCCCGCTGCCCGGCCCCGTCGCCGACGCCTACGGCTGCGGCGACTCCTTCGCCGCCGGCCTCACCTACGCCCTCGGCGCCGGCCTCGACCCGGACGACGCCGTCCGCCTCGCCGCCCGCTGCGGCGCCGCAGCCCTTACCGGCCGCGGCCCCCACGGCGGCCAGCTCGATCGCAGCACGCTGTGACGCGAAGCGGGCGAGCCCCCGCTACCGCGAAGCTGCCCCGCGGCCCTGCTCGATCGCCACATGCTGCGACGCGGAGCGAGCGAGCCTTCGCTGCCGCGCCGCTGCCCGCCACGGCCCTGCTCGCTCGCCCCGTCACCTTGCCTCCGGGACATGTCGCATCGGACATCTACGTGCTCGGCGGCTGCCTGCTCCGCGGGCGCTCCCTCCGCGCATGAGCCTCGATCCTGCCGCCGAGCTGCGCCAACTCTTCGACCTGTGGTTCCACGCCATCGACGAGCGCGACGTCTCCTTCGTCGATCGCCACTTCCACGCCGAATTCCACGACATCGATTTCGACGCCGTCGTCCGCGCGTCACAAGGAAGGCTGTTCCAAGATTCACGGATCGAGGTTCCAGACCGTTCCGTCTACCGCGCCATGTTCGCGGCCCTGCCGCCCGGCACCACCGGCGACCACGACGTGCGAGCGTTCGACGTGCGCCCGCTCGGTGAAGGCAGCAGCGCCCTGGTCACCGGCGTCTACTATGCCCGCCTGGAGATCCCCGGCGTGCCGAAGATCGAGAAGACCCTGCGCTTCCTGAGCGTATGGGAGCAGAGCCTCGCCGGCTGGAAGCTGCTCGCCCACCAGACCGTCGCCCTGCCGGGCGCGTGAGCGGGGAGCGTCCTCGCACCATGACCGAGCTCATCAAGATCTCGCGGCGCGGGGAGCCGGACAGGCACCTGCTCTGCATGCCCGAGATGATGCTGCGAGCTTCGCCTCCTTCTTCTGAACGCTGAGCGCGTTCCCCGGCTCGGGGAAAGCGCTGTCGGGCTGGCCGCGTCCATCTCCCCTTGCGCCAACGCCTGCGCTCGGGTGTCATGGATTCATGAAAGATCCGGCGACTCACTTTCAACCCTGGATCGGGAAGAACTACCGGTCTCCCGGCCGCAAGAACAAGCGCGTGATGGTGCTCGGCGAGTCGCACTACGAGTGGCTCGACAACCAGTCCCTCGCCAGTGACTGGACACGGCAGTCCATCGAGCATGACATCATCGGAAAAAAGCATCGTTTCCGTACCCGTGTGGCCGCAGTTTTTCTCGGCCATCGCCCGACGACACCCGAGGAGCGCGGCGACTTCTGGCACTCCGTCGCGTTCACGAATTACATCCCCGTGAGTGTGGGCAGGGGAGCGAAGAAGGAGCCGACCGAGGAGATGTGGTCGGCCGCGATTCCGCGATTCTCCGCCTTGATCGCGGAGCATGAGCCTCAATTCCTCCTCGTCCTCGGCCACGAGTTATGGAGGCGAGTGCACTATAGCTACGCCATGGACGGCCGCCCCGAGCCGCACCTGAGCCCGCTGGGTGAATGGCGAATGTGGCGCTACCGCATCACGCCGGACCAGACAATACTCGCCTGTGCCACGACCCATCCGTCATCCAGAGGCTTCGACTTCAACCAGTGGCACCCTTTCGTGGAGACGATGTTGAAGCTCGCTTGAATCGGAGTCCACCCGGGGCATGTCCGATCGAACATGCTCCGAGGGACAGACTCACGGCATGATGCAACTGTGCCCCGTGCACGCCAGCAGGCCGTCGGCCGCGACGTAGGCCCCGGACGCCGCGCAGAAAGCGGGTAGCACCTCGCCCCGCGCCACGGCCGACAGCGGGTTGTCCGTCAGTATCACGTCGAGGCAGTCCTGATCCGGTCCAGGCACCGACCAGTCGGCGGTCAGCAGCGCGTCGGCCTCGACGATCCCGTTGTCCATGAGCTCGAGCGCGAGCGGCGTGGGGAACGTCGCCACCGGCGACAGGTCCTCGACCAGCGCGCCGTTGGCATACAGACGGCGGATCGGCAGGCCCGTGAGCGGCCCGAGGTCGGCGACGTCGATGCCGTTCATCGTCAGCGACTCGAGCGACGCGAGATCGGCGAGCGGGCCGAGGTCGGTGACCGCCGTGTTGGAGATGTCCAGCGTGACCAGCGACCCGAGGGCCGCGAGCGCCTCGATGTCGAGGTACGCGCCGCCCGGAGCCGACAGCTCGCGCAGCGCCGACAGACCGGCCAGCGGCGCCAGCGAATCGATCGGGGCCCAGGCGATGTCGAGCAGCTCGAGCTGCTTGGCCGCGGCCAGCGGGCTGACATCGGCGGCCACCGCGCCATCGAGGACCAACTCGCGCAACGCCGTGAGCCCGGCCAGCGGGGCGAAGTCGGCGACCGGGTTACTGCGAAGGTTGAGGACCTCGAGCTGGGTGAGGCCGGCGAGCGGGCCGATGTCGGCGATCTCGTTGAAGGAGAGTGTCAAGGACACGAGGCCGGTGGCGCACTCGATCCCGGAGAGGCTCACGATCCCCACGTCCGCCGCGTAGATCTGGGTGAGCGCGGCGATGTCGACGCCGAGCAGCGGGCCCTCCGGCTGCTGCAGCACCGCCCGTACGGCGGCCTCGAGCACGGGCGAACTCGACCTCGTCGCAATCGACCCCCGCTTCGGTGGTCCCGCTCGACGTCGACGCCGCCACGGTCGTCGCCTCCGTCGGCGTTGTCGTGGCGCCGCTGGTGGTGTCGTCCGGTCCCGTCGTCGCTGCCGTCGAGCTCGACGGATCGCTCGACCCATCGGTCGTCTCGGGCGGCTCGGCGGTCGTGACGGTCTCGCCGGGCTCCGGACAGCCCGACACGACGAACGAGACGCAGACGAGCGTCCAGACGCGACAGCTCTGTTTATTCATGAGAGCGCTCCTGCTCGAGGCTAGAGAGTGCCGGCGCACGCGCAGGCCGCGCCCACCGCGCAGGCCCCTTCCACCCTCGCCCAAGATTTTGACTTGGCGTATCTACGCCCTGTACGCTTGGTGGTAAAGCCGCTTGCATCACCCCATGTACCCACGAGGCCTCGACTACCTGCAAGCCCCCCTCGAAGGAGGGTCCCGGAAAATCGTCCGGAACCCTGCCCCGAACCTCGGTAAAGAACCTAGACTTAAATTCGGATCTCTATGACTACCCAGGTCCGCTTCGGGGCACGCTTCTCCGTCGATACTCACCTCTTCCGCGAACTGGGAGAGCTACTTGTCGGCCGTGAATCGACCGCTCTCATCGAATTGGTGAAAAATGCCTACGATGCTGATGCGACCGAAGTAACCGTCTATGGCGAAAACATCGGTGATATCAACCGGGGGACCATCCGCATCACCGACAACGGTGTCGGCATGACCCCAGAGACGTTTCAACGCGGGTTCCTTCGCGTCGCCGCCCGGATCAAAAACGAGGGCGACAGAAAATCCCCGCGTTGGGGCCGCAGATTCACCGGTGCGAAAGGCGTTGGTCGCCTCGCGGCCCACAAGCTCGCGCGCAAGATCGAGATTCAATCGACGCCTTGGACAGAGGCCGAATCGACCGTTGGCGTCGATGGATTAATCGATTGGGACAAGGTCGAACAAGCCGAGACACTCGACCAGATCCCTGAGGGCGCGGTCTCTCTGACCGAGAAGCGCGTCAAGAAAGGCAGCGCCCACGGCACGATCCTCACCCTGACGCGGCTGCGCCGGAAGTGGACGCCTGCCCAGCGCGCCCGCTTCCTCCTCGAGGTTGAAGCGCTGCGCGCTCCTCCCTTGATAACCGGCTCGATACCTCGCAACATTGTACCGAAAGGCGGCCTCTTCGATCGACCGTTCTTCGTCGACGCCAAGAAGACAGACCCCGGATTCACGCTGACCCTTGAGGGCGACTTCGAGACAGGCGAGGGCTACTGGCCTGCAGTGCTTGCCGCGGCGGGGTGGCTGCTCGAAATCGACGCCTCCCCCGAGCGGGTCCGCTACGCCGTTGCGCCCACGAAGAAGACCTTGACGGAGTTTCCGGCCGCTCGTCCTATCGAAGTCTCCGAGCCTCATCCGGCGTCCGAGCGAGGTCCCTTCTTCCAAGCCCGCATTTTCATCCGCGAGGGCGCTAACACGCGAGACCGCAATGAGCGCTCCTGGGCATCGCGCGTCGCTGGCGTGCGAGTCTACATGGAAGGCTTTCGGGTCCTGCCCTACGGAGAAGAAGCCGATGACTGGCTCGCCCTAACGCGAGATACGACCAGCCGCGACAGGAAGCTCCGTTTCCTCTCCGATTCCATCGCCTCCGACAAGCTCTCAGAGATCGACAACGAGGGCCTGCTTATTCTTCCTAGTAAACATTATATCGGCGGGGTCTTTCTCACCGAAAACCGCGCCGGATCATTGGAAATGCTGATCAACCGCGAGGGCTTTGTCCCCGACGCAGCGTTCGAGACACTGGTCAAGTTGGTCCGGCAAGGCATTGATCTCTCGACGCGCGTACGCGCAGCCGCCCGCGTCGCTCAGCGCGCGGTCCCTCACGAGGACGGTCCTGCCCCCGAGAGGCGAGAAGGAGCCTCCCCCGACCCGTCACCGCAGCTACGAAACACCTTACCGCGCGAAGAACCCCTGCGGCGCAAGGCGGAGGGCTCGCTGCGCCGCCTATCGGAGCTGAGTTCGGAGCTAGAGAAGCTCGCCAAGAGCGCCCCCGAACCGCTCCGGGTCAAGCTCCTCAGCGCCGCGACCGATCTCAGCCAGGCGACTGCCCTCTCGCGCGAAGTGATACCTGCGGGCTCCCTGGTATTGGTGCTCGCGTCGGTTGGGACGCAACTCGCAGCGTTCACCCACGAGGTCAACCACCTCCTCGCGCTCGCATCGGATCTCGAGGCGGTGATAGCTCGGTTACAGGCGCTCGAGCTTCCACCGCGGGTTAGAAGTCAAACCTCGAAGATCGGCGGTGCCGCGACCGAGCTCCGCCGTGCCATTGAGCGGCAGGCGGCCTACCTCGTCGACATCGTCACGCCCGACGCGAGGAGACGGCGCTCCCGTCTCAAGATCTCCGAGGTTCTGAACGCGACATGGAAACTCGTCGCTACCGCGGCCGAGCAACGAGGAATCTCGCTTCGCAATGCGATCAAGGACGACGTCCGGACGCCTCCGATGTTCCGCGCAGAATTGATGGCGGTTTTTACCAACCTCTTGACGAACGCTGTCAAGGCCGCGGGTAAGGATGGAGTCATCGCTGCAAGCTCAACGACGACGAGCGATGGAGTCCTGCGGATCCGGCTGGAGAATACCGGCGCGGCCGTCGATCCAAACGAGGGCGAACGATGGTTCCGTCCGTTCGAATCGACGACCGTCGACATCGACCCGGTACTCGGGCAAGGAATGGGCCTCGGCCTCGGGATCACCCGCGATCTGCTCGCCGAGGTCGGCGGCCAGATCTCCTTCGTACAGCCCCATCGCGGTTTCTCGACTGCGCTCGAGATCGCGTTCCCAGGAGCAGACTCATGAACACCACGGCGATCCTTTACGTTGACGACGATCCAGACGCGTTCGGCGGCTGGCGTAACGAAGTCATGGCTGACGGACGGGCGTCCCTCACGATTGCTCACCCCGACGATGTCACCCGAGACCATTTGGAGCGGGCCTCAGTAGTGCTGGTGGACTTCAAGCTCGAACATTGGCCGAACCGCGATAATCTGGAGCAGCTCAGCTTGAAACCCGTTAACGGCCTCTCGCTACTCACGATTCTGCAAGAGCACCTACACGAATCTAAGGTCACCTCACCATGCGCATTTGCACTCCATACAGGAGCCTTTCACATCGTCGCGCGGAGCCTACCACCCCAGCCGCATATCGTGGCACGTGCCCACAATCTTGAATGGATCTTTGACAAGAGCACGCCTGGACCGAGACGTGCCGCCCAGGTCGTTCAGTTGGCCGCTGCAGTGCAGGCCCTGCCAGTCATCTGGCCCCAGGACAGCGCTCCCGCCGCGAGCGACGCCCTACGACAGTGGCTAGGTTTGAATGAATCGGCCCCATGGTCTCACTCCGCTTGGGGCGACGTGGTGCGCTGCCGCCCCCCGATCCACGAGTTCGCGGAACATACGAACGGCGTCGGCGTGCTGCGCTGGATGCTTCACCGCATCCTGCCCTATCCATGCTTCTTGATCGACGACATCCACCTCGCCGCCAGGCTGCGGATCACGGTCGAATCGCTACGGACCGAGCTCGACCCAGGTGGAAGTCTGTACGACTTCCTTCGCACCGCGGAGTACCAAGGACAACTGAAGACATTCCTGGGGCGCCGCTGGTGGCGTAGCGGGATCGAATTGCTGCTGTTCCAGCTGACAAAAGAGAGTCCCGGCGATCTGTCATTCTTGCGGATAAAGCTGGCGGCCCGCTACCCGAACCTCGTCCCCACCGAGGCGCTCCACGTGTATCCCGTACTCGACGACCAATTTCGTTCCCGGGAAATCCTCGCCGCTGCAGACGAGGTGGTCGAGATCGTCCCCGACGACTGGCCTCCCTTCGCCGACTCTGCATGGGCTTTGGCCTCCGATCTCGAGGACTACCCTCAGTTGAAGGCCATCGGGGTCTCGGGTGGAGACGTGGAGGAATAAGTCGTGGAACCTCGGGGCCTCGTTTTTTCTTTCAAAGACCTCATCGATGAATGCATGGTGCTGAAGGCGTTTGCAAAACCATTCCTCGACAAGACGACGCTCGAAACGCTCGATCTCGCCCGATACAACCTTGAGAGTATCCAGGCCAGCGGTGTTTGGAACCAATCCTCAAAATGGCAGATCCCGGCGAATCGTCCGCTTTGCACTGTGCCCAGTGAAGGCGAATCCCAACCCGACAAGAAGAGTAAATTTCTTCTACGCGGAAAATTCAGCTTCGTCTGGGAGATCCGCGCCGAAAAGCCGAAAAAAGGCCCGCGGTCGCACACCTTCTCGCTAGAAGGGCTCGCGTCGACGGTGATCGACATCATGGAACAAACCTCGGACGGCGAGCGCTGCATCGCGCACTGGACCGTCGACGTCGGCGATCACAGTTCGCCGGGCACGCATTTTCATTTCCAGATGAACGGTTTCGAGAAGCCACCTTTTCCAAAAGCCCTCGATATTCCCAGACTCCCCGCGCCTCTGATGAGCCCGTTCCTGGCAATCGACCTCGCCCTGGGTGAACTCTTCCAGGACCGTTGGGCTCTCCATGCGACGAGTGAGAGTCCAGACATCAGGCGCTGGCGAAATCTGCATGGGGAGCGACTGCTCAGGTTCTTCAAGTGGCAATCCGGCTGCGTCGAGCGAGCGGCCGGGAGCCCCTGGATAGCGCTCAAGAAGGCCAAGCCTCCCCGCGACTTGCTCGTCTGTAAACTATAGTTCTGACGGCCTCGTCGTAAGCGTCAAGCCTTCACCCCGCCGCGCACAGCGCCAGCCCTGACGCGATCGACATCAGCTCATCCCCGCTGCGCAGCTTCGCCGCCCCGAAGCGGGCCTCGAACAGCGCGCGCACCACTGGCACGAACGCCGTGCCGCCGGTCATGAACACGCAGTCGACATCCCCCGCCGTCACCCCCGCGCTCGCCAGCGTCTCGTCGAGGCAGCTGGCGATCGAAGTCGTCACCGGCTCGATCCAGCGCTCGAAGTCGCGGCGGGTCACCGCCGCGTGGATCTCGATCTCCCCGTCGCTGAAGTCGAACTTCGCCTGCGACTTGTGCGACAGCTCGACCTTGGTCCGCTCGACCGCCTTGTGCAGGTGGAACGCCCCGTTCGTCTCGATGATGTGCATCAACTTCTCGATGCGGTCCGGGTGACGCGCCCCGCGGCGCAGCCGCTCGAGCTCGGCCCGCACTCGCGCCCCGGCCAGGAACGGCAAATGATGCCAGCGCGCCAGCTTGTAATAATAGGCCCCGGGGATCGGTCGCTCCACCCCCATCTCGACGTACGTGCTGCCCTTGCCGAGCGCCGGGCACACCAGGTGCTCGATGAGCGCCGCGTCGAGGTCGTCGCCGGCCGCACCCACGCCGCCGGTGCCGACGATCTCGCGCGCGCGCGCGTCCCCCTGCCCGGTCGGACCCATGCGCATCAGGCAGAAGTCCGTCGTGCCCGCGCCGAAGTCGGCCACCAGCGCCAGCTCGGGCCGCTTCAGCGTGCGCTCGTAGTGATGCGCCGCCGCGACCGGCTCGAGCTCGAGCTGCGCGTCGTGGAAGCCTGCCACCCGCGCCGCTGCCAGCAGGCGCTCGGCCGCCAGCGCGTCGTCGGCCGGCGTCGTCCCGCCCGCGAAGCGCACCGGCCTGCCGATCGTCGCCGCCTCGATCGCCACGCCCAGGTGCTGCTCCGCGCGCTCGCGCAGCCGCTGCAGGTACAGCGCGATCATGTCGTCGAGCCCGATCGTGTGCTGGGCCACCTGCGTGCGCCCCAGCGACTCGGTCGTCAGGTGGGTCTTGAACGACTGCATCAGCCGGCCCTCGCCCATCCGCTCGAGGTACGCCGCGATCGCCTCGCCCCCCGCCGAGTACTGGATCGCCTGCCCGCGCGGCTGCTCCTCCGGGTCGAAGAACAGCAGCGTGCGCCAGCTCGGCCCCGGCGTGCCGAGCGTCGGCAGCTGGGCGAAGCGTACCTGCCCGGCCGCGTCGACCAGCGCGAGCGCCGAACTCGAGGTGCCGAAATCGATCCCGACTCTGGGGCGCTTGCCTGGCGTCATGAGGCGCGCGTTGTACCCGAAAACATGCCCCTGCACCCCGGCGGTTTCGGCGCGAGCGCCAGGCCCGCGGCCTCTGCGACAACCCCGCAGCCCGGCCTGTCGCCGTCACCGATCTCGCACCGTGCCAGCGCCGAACGGGCCTCACGGCGCGTCGCATGCGGCTCGACGCCAGGCGCCGGCCGCGTCCCCGGCGTGGCGAGGTGGCGCTGGTCGAGCCGTCGCGCATCAGCCCTCAGGCCTGCGCCTGGCTCGCGCGCGCGTAGCGTCCCCCGCGTGGCGAGGTGAAGCGCATCGAGCCCCGCGCACGGGCCCTCAGGCCTGCGCCTGGCTCGCGCGCGCGTAGCGTCCGGGGGGCTGGCCCACGTGGCGGCTGAAGGCCGTGCTGAACGTGCTCGCCGAGCCGTAGCCGACACGCTCCGCGACCTCGGCCAGGCCCAGCTTGTGCCGGCGCAGCAGGTCCTGCGCCACCGCCATGCGCCAGGCTTGCAGGTACTCCATCGGCGGCAGGCCCACGGCGCGGGTGAACCGCTCGAAGAACGCCGAGCGCGACAGCGCCGCTGTCTTCGCCAGCTGGGCCACCGTCCAGTTGCGCGCGAACTGCCCGTGCATCTGCCGGATGGCCGGCGCCAGGCGGGCGTCGGCCAGCCCGCGCAGGAGCCCCGGCGGCGTGTCGTCGCCCGGCGTCGCGCGCAGGGCCTCGATCAGCAGCAGCTCCACCAGCCGCGCCAGCACCAGCTCGCGGCCCGACTTGCGGGCGCCCGCCTCCTCGCCGACCAGCCGCACCAGCAGCGACAGCCGCTCCACCCCGCGCACGTGCATCACCGCCGGCAGCAGCGACACCAGCAGCTTCGCGTCCGGCGCGTCGAACACGAAATAACCACCGAGCAGGCGCACATCGGGCCGTCCGCCGCGCGTGCCGTGGCGGACCTCGGCCGTGGGCGCGAGCGCCAGCTTGGGGTCGATGCGCTCCGGCTTCACCGGCTCGAAGCCCGACATCGTAAAGCCCGGCGTCGCCGGCAGCAGCAGGAAATCGCCCGCCTCCAGCGTCAGCGGCCGGTGGCCGTCGACCGCCAGGCGACAGCGACCCTCGAGCACCGTGCAGAAGCTCGGCTGGCCGAAGGCGGAGTAGCGCACGCCCCAGCGACCGGCGCCGCTGATGGGCTTCGAGAACACGGCGCGCGGCTGCAGCAGCGCGATGATTTCCGAGAGTGGGTCGTGCATGTCTGGACGATCGCCAATGAAACGCGGACTTCTCATGATAGAGAGTCCGGCCGGCGGCCGCTATACCAAAAGCATGAAGACCGTGCTCATCACTGGTTGCTCCTCCGGCTACGGCCTCGAGACCGCGCGTCACTTCCACGCTCAGGGCTGGAACGTCATCGCCACCATGCGGACCCCGCGCGAGGACCTGCTGCCCCGCTCGGAGCGGATCCGCGTGCTCGCGCTCGACGTCACCAAAGAAGGCAGCATCGCCGCCGCGCTCGCCGCGTGCGGGCCTCTCGACGTGCTCGTCAACAACGCCGGCATCGGGGCCCTCGGCGCCTTCGAGGGCACGCCGATGGCCCTGGCCCGCGAGGTGTTCGAGACCAACACCTTCGGCGTGATGGCGATGACCCAGGCCGTGCTGCCGCAGCTGCGCGAGCGACGGTCGGGCGTGATCGTCAACGTCACCTCGAGCGTGACCCTCACGCCGATGCCGCTCGTGGCCGTGTACACCGCCAGCAAGATGGCCATCGAGGGCTTCACGGCCTCGCTGGCGCACGAGCTCGCGCCGTTCGACGTGCGCGTCAAGCTGGTCGAGCCGGGCTACGCCCCGACCACGCGCTTCGCCAGCAACGGGACGCCCCCGGACCGGCTGATCCCCGAGGCCTACGCGCCGTTCGCCCAGCGCGTGTTCGCGGCCTTCATGCAGCCGGCCGCTGTGACCACCGAGGCCGACGTGGCCGAGGGCGTCTACCGGGCCGCGACCGACACCTCCGGGCAGCTGCGCTTCCCCGCCGGCCCCGACGCCGTGGCCCTGGCGCGCGCCGCCGGGCACCCGGTCTGAGCCGGGCGCCCGCGCGCCTCAGCGGCAGCTCCGCGTGACCATGAAACCGAAGAGCGGCCGCGAACCGAGGTCGACGTCGTCCCCCGGCGACGACGCGATCACGACCGCCTCGTCGCCCCACCTCGCATGAACTCCAGTGCTCCACGGGCCGCCTCGCGCAGCGCGGACGCGCTGCCTTGACGGTGCGACATTCGGGCGCCTACGGTGCGATCGTCGGCGCCCGTCGCGACACTGACAAGGGAGCGAGTTTTCATCATGGACCACAGGACCTTCGTCGATCAGATGTTCGCCCGCGTCGATGTGCGCGACGCCGAGGGCTTCGCCGCCTGCTTCACCGAGCGCGGCAGCTTTCAGTTCGCCAACCATCCCGTCGTGACCGGGCGCGCCGCCATCCAGGACTTCATCGCCGGCTTCTTCGCCGGCATCGGCGGCATCCGCCATCAGTTCGAGAATTGCTGGAGCCTCGACGACCGCGCCTTCTGCAACGGCTTCGTCACCTACGTGCGCAAGGACGGCAGCGAGCTGACCGTCCCGTGGGCGACCGTATCGCGCTTCGAGGACGGCAAGCTGGCCGAGTACCTCGCCTACGTCGACGCCTCGAAGCTGTTCGCCCCGTGAGCGGCGGACTGTCCGCTCACGGTTCGAAGCAATACAGCCGCACCGCGCTCGAACAATCGACGTTCGACTGGTTCGTCCAGCCGCCGTTCGTGTAGTCCACGCGGCCGGCGCGGCCGTAGCCCGAGGTGCTGGTCCAGTTCTGACACGTCGAAGCGTGGACGTTGCCGGCCTCGGTGAGGCCGGTCCAGGCGTAGCCCGACCCGAGCAGTTGGCCATACTCGGTGACCTTGATCGCCGCCGTCAGGTTGCCGCCGTAGAGCGCGAACGTCGACGCCGCGATCTCGACCCCGTCGAGGCGGACGAAGCGCTCGAGCACCAGCGGGAAGCGCCCGGGCGGAGTGCTCGACGCCGTGCCGATCCACGCGTCCCAGGTCCCGCCGAGGCCGGCCGCGTCGGCGCGCGCCTGGCACTTCGCCTGCGCACCGGCGAGGCCGCCGAGGTTGCCGTTGTAGGTCGTGCTGGTCACGAACACCCGGTGCGGCCAGCTGCAGTCGGCCTCGCACAGGCCGTTCTGCTCGGTGTCGCCGTCGTCGCAGTCCTCGCCGGGCGCGACCTGCCCGTCGCCGCACACCGCCCCCGTGCAATCGACATCGCACGGCTGACCCGGCCCGTTGTCGGGCCCGAGGTCACACTGCTCGGCGCCGAATTGGACCAGGCCGTCGCCGCACACCGCCTCCTTGCAGGCCAGCGTGCAATAGCCGTTGTCGTCGTTGTTGCCCCAGCCGAAATCGCACTCCTCGCCGAGGCTCGGCTGGACGAAGCCGTCGCCGCAGGTCGGCAACATGCACGCCTGGTTGCAGCCGTCGTCGGCGTCGCCGGAGATCCCGTCGTCGCACTCCTCGCCGACGTCGACGACCTCGTTGCCGCACCACTCGACCGTGCAGGTGGCGCTGCAGCCGTCGCCGCCGGTCGCGTCGTAATCGTCGCACTCCTCGTAATACGCCTGATAGCCGTCGCCGCACACGTTCGGCATGCAGTGCTCGAGGCACGCCTGGAAATCGCCGTTGAACGGCCCGTCGTCGCAGACCTCCCACCCGAAATCGCCCTGGTCGTGCACGAGCCCGTCGCCGCAGGTCGCTACCTCGCACGCCAGCGTGCAATCGCCGTTGTCGCTGTTGCCCGCCCCGTCGTCGCACGCCTCGCCGGCCTGCACGAACCCGTCGCCGCAGGCGGCCGCCGTACAGCTCGAAGTGCAAGCGTCGGTGTCGATTGCATTGCCGTCGTCGCACGCCTCGCCGACCTGCACCTGCCCGTCGCCGCACGAGGCCGGCACGCAGGTGTTGCTGCACGCGTCGGCGTCGACCTCGTTGCCGTCATCGCAGCCCTCCATCGCCCCCACGAAGCCGTCGCCGCACACCTGCAGCGTGCACTCCGGCGTGCACGCCGCGGCCTCGCCGTTGTCGTCGCCGTCGTCGCACGCCTCGTCCGCCGCGAGGTCGCCGTCGCCGCACACCTGCAGCGTACAGTCGACCTTGCACGCCGCGCCCGCTGCGTTGTCGGGCCCGTCGTCGCACGCCTCGTCGGGCCCGACGTCGCCGTCGCCGCAGGTGTTGACCGCACAGTTGCTACGACACGCCGCGTCGGGCCCGTTGGCCTCGCCGTCGTCGCATTGCTCGCCCGGCCCGAGCACCCCGTCGCCGCAGCCGTCCGCGACCCCGTTGACGTTGACCGTGATGTCGATCGTCGAATCACAGCCAGCCAGAAGCGCGCCCGCGATCAGCCAAGAAACCCCACAAGCAAGCACATTCGTTTTCATCATGATGTCACCCTTCCGCTCGAGCGAGCCCGAGTCGACGGGGTATAGCCGCGAGGACCGCCGCACGCCTTGGGATTCAAAGCAAAAACCGGCACCCGAACCTCACGGAGCGCCGCCCGTGCACGTGCGCGGCGCCCCTGCTATCGCGCGAGCACCCGAGCGAGTCCGACCGCAGACCGTCCGCACCGGCGCCGGGAATAGTCGCAAAGCGCGTCCGGTTGTCGTCGGCTGGCCAGGCGCCGCAGCGCTGAAGAACCACCGCCACTGCCCGCTACGATCATTCACGACCTCGCCGCGCTCGACCCTTGTCGTCATTCACCCGGGCCACACGACGGCCCTTCCTCACGACCACCGATGCTCGCAAACCGCCGCCACTCACGGGAATGCCCCGGCCACGGCGGCAGTCGTTCGAGCGTGTCGTCGAGCAGCGCCTCCCGCAGCCTCCCTGAGAGCAGACACGGACTGTGGTCATTCAACCCCGACCGCACCAACTTGGAGTCTGCAGATTCCTGGTCGCGGTATCGACACTGACAGCACGGTGGAGCGCGACCTCGAAGCGCCCGAGCGCCCTTCTTGACCAGGCGCTCGTTTACGGCTTCGAAACCTCCCACTGGCCCGGCCGGTCAGAAACGTGCTCGAGGCCTCCGGAGCGCCATGGAATGGCCCGACGTCACGGCGGCTTCGCGTCGCCGAGCAGGTGGGTCGTGAAGCGGTAGAGCACCTCGAAATCGCGGTTGATGGCGTTGAGCTGGGTCTTGAGCGCGTCGTACATGCGCTCGCGGACCTCGACCAGAGCGCCGTCGTAGGTCCCGCCGGTGCTGTAGAGCACGGCCTCGGCGAGCGCCCGGTCGGGCGGCGCGAAGGTGTCGCGGATGATGTGCTGCCAGTCCGCCAGCAGCTGCTCGCGCGGCGTCGACTCCTCCGCGGTCTTCGGCGTCGTGAGGAGGCCGAACACGAACGGCGGGTAGAGCCGCTCCGGATCTTCGCCCGTGACGATCGGCGGGAACAGGTTGCGCTCGTGAGCGAAGACGATCCGATCGCGCTTGGGTGCCAGCGCCGCGAATCCCAGGGCGGCCGCGGCGGCTCCGCCGGTGATTCCGAGGACTGCGGGGCCGTCGGAGTCGGTCCGGCGCAGCTCCCACAGGCCCGCGCCCAGGGCCGCGATGGCGCTGACGGCGGTGGACGCGATCGTCAGCGACATCTGCTGCTTGCGGGTGCGGCGCTCGAGCTCGAGCAGCACCGTCTCGACCTGCTCGTCGTAGCAGTCGGCCTCGAACAGCAACGAGTCGAGCTCGATCTCCAGCGCCGCGATCCGCGTCACCACATACAGCCGCGCCGCGAGCAGCTCGAGCGGTCGCTCGGCCGGCGTCGCCTGGGCCCGCAGCAGCTCGATCAAGCTCCGCTCCAGCCCGGCGGCCCGCGCGACCCGGCGCACGTCCGCGGGCACGCCCGCCAGCTCGGCGAGCAGCGCCGGATCGTCGACGGCCTCGTCGAGGCGCATGTAGCCGACGCCCCGCCGTCCCGCCGTCGTCCGGCGACAATCGGCGTTCGCGAACGGGTCGACCACGAACGCCGAGCGCGGCGGCCGAGCGGGCAGCGAGCGGCTGACGAGGGTGGCGCAGCCGCTCGCCGCCAGAGCCGTCAGCAGCGCTCGCGTCGCCAGCGAGGTGGGCTTCCCGATCACTCCCTGCACTTATTAGCGCGCTTACGCCGGCCCCGCGAACCGGCGCACCTCACGGGCAGAGCTTGTTCAGCTCCGGGCAGTAGTTGGCCACGACCTCGCCGGCGATGTCCCAGCCGTCGGCCTTCAACGCGATCGTGAACGAGACGTGGGCGTCGGGCACGATCGGCGTCACCTCCGGGTCGCACCACAGCGTGTCCTCGGAGCCGCTGTCATACTCGGAGATCGTGATCTCGCCCGTGATGTTCGCGGACTGGCCGCCGAAGTGCGCCCACACCTCTGCAGGGCCGGTGCCGAGGAAGTCGGAGGGCCACATGCCCATGTAGTTGCTGACTGCGATCTCCAGGTGGTCGACGCCCTGGATCTCGAAGATTGGCGCCTCCACGCCGGATGCCTCGGGATACAAGTAAAGGAACCGCTGGCCGCCGCATTCGCCGCCCGAGATGCTGTAGACGGCCCACGGCAGGGCTCTCGTGCCGACTGGCGTCTGGGCCTGCACGCTCGACGTCGGCTCCTCCGGAGCGACGCAGCACGGCGCCGCCTCCCCGGTCGTGCCGCCTTCGGTGGCCGTCGATTCCCCGCTCGAGCTGTCGCCCGTCGTCGAGGTCACCGACGTCGTGCCGGTGGTCGACGACTCTGCGCCCGTGCTGTCGGTCGTCGTCGAGATCTCGGTGGTCGGCGTGCCGGTGGTCGGCGCCTCGGTGGTGCTCGTCGAAGGGCTCGGCGTGTCCGTCGACGAAGCGCTGGTGCTCGATGGATCGGGGTCTGTCGCGGTCGAGCCGCCCTGCGGCGCCTCCGGTCCGCACGCCGCCATCAACCACCAGCTCATCGTGAGTCGCTGCATCCGTCGCATCCGCCCCATCCTAGCATTCGCGACGGGCTCGCGCGGGGGAACTGGCGCAGGCCTCGTACCTCGCTCGCCGCGAGGCCCGCGCGCACTGTCTCGCTCGACGGATTCGAGCCGGCCTGGCCATCGCCGTCCCGACGGCTCGCGCTTCATTCGGTGGGTCTTTGGCGCGTGATGCAGGCCGCGGGCCGCCGCGAGGTCGGCCCGCCAAGCAGTTGCGCGCGCGCCGGTCGACGCGCGCGCGAGTTCGTCACTCTCGCCCTGCCGGCACCCGCAGTCGCGCCCCCTCCTCCCTCGCCATTTTCCCTCCTGGCTCGCCCACGACGCAGAATTTAGCCAATTTATGTCGACCTCGCCAGCCCGCGGAACTACCGGGGAGCAAGGCCGCGAAGCGAGCGGCTGCGAATCACGGAGAACCACACCATGACGACCTACAAGAAGATGAAGTGCTACAACCTCATGACCGGCGATTTCGTGGGCTATCTGGGCACCCACGACAACTACCTCACGTTGACCGACGCCGACGGCGCGGCCACTTTCGTGTGGTCGTCGGAGGGCGCGGACCTCTACCTCGAGAAGGAGACCACGCCGAACGATCGCTACCTCGGCCTCGCCGAGCGGGACTATGCCGGCTGGGGCCTCAAGGGCGGCTGGCGCAACCCCGTCATCTTCAACAGCGACGGCTCGATCTCGCTCAAGGACGAGCCGCGGCGCAAGCTGTACGGCCCGATCTCCAAGATCTCCGCCAACTACATCGCCTTCACCGAAGCCGGTGACAGCAACCAGAACATCCTGAAGTTCGAGCTGCAATCCTGAGCCCTGGCGAGGCGCGCGAGCGAGGTGTGCCGCCTCACCTCGCTCGCCGCCCTCGCGCGTCCCGGACCCGGAGCTGCGCAGTACGATACCTGTGACCGGAGGCTGAGCCGTGACGGATTACAAGATCACCCTCACCAACAATTCCCCCGTCGACCTCTACGCGTTCGAGGTCACGCCTGCCGGCTCCGAAGTCACGCTGAATTGTCCGCCGGGGTCGACCTTCGTCAAGATCCCCGCGGGCGCCAGCGGCGTGCACATCGCCGGCTTCAATCCCCCGCACACCGACTCCTGGGGGTGGATCGGCGTCGGTCTGGCCGACGGGGACCGCGCCTATCAGGTGTACTGCGAGCGCACCTACGACGGTTACCATCGCTACGCGGAGTTCGGCCGCTACGACCCCGGCAACACCGAGCAGGACTCCAACAAGTCGCCGCTGCCCGGCGGCGTCGCGCGGTCCAGCGTCACCGACGAATCCTACGACTACGTGTTCGACGGCAGCACCGTCGCCTACGAGCTCGCGTTGGGTCCCTGGCCCGAGGTCGACGGCTTCGTCTGGCAGTCCTATGCTTTCGCCGACAGCTCGTGGATGCCGCTGCTGGCGTCGCTCTCGACCCGGGCGGCCCCGAGCCAGACCTCCTGCGGAATAGAGGTCGACAGCGCCACCACCACCCTCGATCTGACCATCCGCAACGCCACCGGTCGACCGTTCATCGTCGACGTCGTCCAGGACGATACACGGCGGTGGTCCGAGACCGTGCTCGTCTCGATCACCATCCGCGTGCCGCTGCAGCTGGCCACCGGCGCCAGCTCGGTGATTCACATCACCGGCAACTACCTCGACGGCGAGTCGATCCCGCCGCTCTCGCTCCCCGATCCGGTCTTCACGATCAAGCGCAAGGGCGGCTGATCCATCGCCTGCCACGCGTCGATCTGCGCCACCGGCTCGCGCATCTCGCGGGCCGCGTAGTCCGTGCGCGCCTCGCGGGCCAGCTGTCGCGCCCGCGGTGAACGACGCCCCTCGGCCGCCGCCAGCGCGCGTGCCAGCGAGAACTTCAGATCGGCGGTCTCCAGCGGCTCCGCGCCGCTCGCCAGCTGCAGCGCCAGCGCGCGCTCGAGATCGCCGATCGCCTGCCGGGGCAGCCCCTCGGCCAGCGCGACCTGACCGCGGCCCTTGAGCGGCAGCGCCAGGCTCGGATCGTCGACCGCCACCGTCGACTGGTAGATCACCAGCGCGCGCTCGAAGCTGATGCGCGCCTCGTTCATGCGACCCAGCGCGAGCTCTGATTCACCGAGGTTGCTGTGGAGGCGAGCCACCAGCGCGTGCGTCGGCCCGAGCACGCGCTCGCGGATCTGCAGCGCCGCCCGATACGCCGCGATCGAGGCCGCGAGGTCGCGGGTGAAGAAGCACAGCACGCCGCGCGCCTCGTGCAGCTCGGCGAGCAGCTCGTGCGCCGGCCCCAGCGCGCGCACGTGGACGGCGAGCACGGCGTCGAGCCGCGCGAGGCCGGCCGCGAACGCGCCCGCGAGCATGTCGAGCCGGACCCGCACGAACTCGATCCGCGAAAGGCTCAGCGAGTCGGCGCCGAAGGCCGCGCGCGCGATGGCCCCGGCCGCGTCGAGATGCGCGCGCGCGCTTGCGAGGTCGCCGGTGTCGATGGCGAGCAGCGCGAGGTCGAACAGGTGATCGCCGGCCGCCGGCGAATCCTCGCCCCAGCGGCCCCGCGCGGCCCCGAGGCCCGCTTCCAGCACCGCCCGCGCCTCGTCCTGGCGGCCGAGCTGGGCCAGCATCCCGGCGATGTTCAGCCCCTGCGACTCGACGCGCGCGTCGTCGCCGAGCCGCCGCGCCGCCTCGCGGACCTGCTCGTGCACCGCCAGCGCCTCCGCGAAGCGCCCGGCCTGCGCCAGCTGCCGCGCCCCGGCCACGCGCAGCGCCAGGCCCCGCGCGTCCGCCGGGCGACCGAGCCGCCGCAGCGCCGCGTCGGCCTCGTCGATGAGCCACTGCTCGAGCTCGGGCCTGGACCAGCGCCCGCTCGCCGCCTCGGCCGCCTCGACCCGCAGCGTCGCCGCGAGCTCGTCGAGCCGCCCAGCCTCCGCCTCGCGCGCGACCGCGACGAGCTGCGGGACCCCGCGCGTGGTCTGCTCGCGCAGCAGATCGAGCCGCGCCGGGAATGCCTCGAGCTCGAGCCGCAGCGGCCCATATCTCGCACCAACAGCCTCGGCCGCAAAATCATCGACGCTCGCCTGCGCCCGCGCGAGCGCCCCGGCGGCCGCCAGCGCGCCGGCCCGCGCCAGCACGTCGTAGCCGCGCAGGACCGCCTCGCGCCCCGGCTCGTCCGCCGGCATCGGCTCGATCTGCGCCAGCCGCTCCGGATCGTCGCAGTCGCTCAGCGCTGGCAAGCTCGCCAACAATGCGGGCGCCCGCCCGGCCAGCGGCTCGTCGCCGCCCGCGGCCAGCAAGGTGTCGATCACCACCTGCACGCGCCGGCGCTTGCGCTCGAGACACGCATTGCGCAGGTCCAGCGCCGTGTCGGATTGCACCCCCTCGATACGCGTCGCCACGCACGCGGCCCGCCGCGCCTCCTGCCATTCACGCGCCCACCCGTCGAAGCCCGTGATCAATGTCGACACCGTGGTCTGCGCAAAGGCCAGCGAGCTCTCTTCTAAAAAACGCCCGCGCAGCGCATTGCGGCGCGCATCGTCCCAGGTGCCCACGAGCGCCTCCGGGTCGGCCGCGCACGCCGGCGGAGGTTCGGGCGCGACCCACTGCGACGCCGCGGCCCCGGCCACCAGCGCCCCCAGAGTCGCTCCGCCCAGCGCCAGACCGAGCCGGCGCCGCGGCCCGTCGACGACGGCCTCGAGCTCGGCCAGGAAATCACCGAGCGATCTGAAGCGCCCCCGCGGATCGGCCGCGAGCCCGCGCGACAGGGCGCGGCTGAGCCGCGGCGACACCCCCTCGATCGTCGCCCGCTCGCCCACCGCCGGCCGCCTCCCGGCGAGTGACTCCCAGATCGCCACGCACAGCGCGTACTGATCGGCCGCCGCGTCGACCTCGCGCCCCGCGAGCTGCTCGGGCGCGGCGTAGGCCCGCGTGCCCACGAACCCGGCGCTGCGCGGCGTCGCCTCGCCGCTCGCGCTGCTCTCCTGCGTGAGAGTGGACGCGTCCGAATCGCCGTGCAGCGTGTGCACCAGCCCGAAGTCGATCAGCCGCGCCCGACCGTCGTCCCCGATCAGCACGTTGCTGGGCTTGACGTCGCGGTGCACCAGCCCGGCCGCGTGCACCGCGACCAGCCCGCGCCCCACCGCGATCCAGTGCTTCAAGATCGCCGTCGACGTGGGCCGCGGCGTGCGCGTGAGATAGTCGCGCATCGTCGTGCCAGGCACGTACTCCATGGCGATCCACACCCGCGCGTCCGTCAATCCGGCCTCGAACACCGTGATGATGTTGGGATGCGCGAGCCGGGCCAGGCTCCGCGCCTCTCGCAGCGCCCGCTCGCGCTGACTCGCAGGCACGTCGCGGGTGTCGATGAGCTTGACGGCGACAGTGCGCTCGAGCTGCGGATCGAACCCGCGATAGACGACACCCATGCCGCCCTCGCCGATCCGCTCGCGCAGCTCGAAGCGACCGAAGCGCGGCGCCCCGGCCTGCTGCCCGAACATCGCGGTCAGCAGCCGCGCCCGCACCAGCTCGGCGTCGACGCTGTCAGGCAGCATCAGCCCGGCCGGCTCTTGATCCGCGTCCGTCATCACTCGACTAACCAGCTCCGCCGCGCTCGCTTCGCCGGGCATCGGCCCCGAGTATGTCATTTCATCACGAGCGCGACCCGCGAGTCAGCCCTCGTTCGGATCTGCGCACAGCCACGCCGGCGAGCGACACCGCGTGATAAGGTCGAACCGGGCCCCGGCGCCCGCCGCCGCTGCGCGACGACCCCGCTCTCCATGCCCCGTTCGTTCCTCGAACTGATGCGCGACCTGGGCGCGCGGCTCAGCGGCCGACCCGTGCCGCAACGCTGGAAGCGAGATCGGTCGCGCGACCACCTGGACGACTACCGCATCCTCTGGCGCCTCGAGGGCGAGCCCTGCGAGGTGTACCTGTTCGGGCGCTGGGCCGGGTACAGCCATCCGGTGGTGCCTTGCGACCCACTCACCTTCGAGCGGTCCCTGCATGCCCGCTCGCTGTGCCGCGCCTACGTGCGCGAACTCGGCGGCGAGCCGCTCATGGTCCGATTCGCCTGCCATGCCGCGCACGACCGAGAGCTCGCCACACCGACCGATCGGGTGCCCGGCTGCTATGCCCTCGAGGGCTCCGACGACGATGCGCCGCGACCAGGAGCGCCGCTCGATCGGAGCGCCGCGGCGATGTCGGACCGCTTGCTCCTCGTCAAGCAGGGACCGCCCGGCGGGCCGGCGACCGCGATCTCGCGTACCCTGAATTGGGTCTATTCGTTCGAGTACGAGTACGACGGCACCGGCGCCCTGCAGGCGACCTTCGCCGTGAAGCAGAGCGGCCGCCACAAGCTCCCGTGAGCGCGCCGCTGCCCGAGCAAGACGATCTCGGCCGTGGCCGGACGCGTACGAATGCGACCGGTGGCCAGAGTCATCCCCTGGCGACAATCATCGCCGCGACCGGGAGCCGGGGCCGACCTGCGCGGGCGCGGAGGCCGGCATTACATGTCCATGAGGACATGTCTCAAGAGACTGCCGCGTATCAACGGCCGTACACGCACAGCTTGGCGATGAAGAAGTACTCCGGCCGCGTCTTGACCACCGCGATATAGCGGTAGGGCGTCGGGTCGTCGATCTCGGCCATGAACACGTCGCGGAACGGCCGCGGCCGCGGCCCCTGGACCGCCAGGACCACGTGACCGTGGCTCATGTCGGGGTTGTTCGAGGCCAGGATCGCGAAATTTTGCCGCGTCTCCGGCTGGTCGCCGTCCTGGCGCGTGACCAGGTCGATGCGGCCCAGGGCGCGGGCTTCGCCGAGGTCGACTTGCCAGAAGCTCGCGTTGTCGCCGCCCACGGGCGACCAGCCGCCGGACGCGATCGGGCCGCCGTCGTTGGCCTTGTTCGCCGTGTACTCCGGGCTGTACACCGACGACGCGACCGCCGGCTTGCCCGCAGCGAGGTCGGTCGGCCGGGCGTACGCGTGCAGCTTGGCGATGAAGAAGTACTCGTCGACGGTCTTGACCGCCCGGATATAGCGATAGGGCGTCGGGTCGAGCACCTGCAGGTTGAAGATGCCCTTGTTCGGCCCTGCCTCGCCGTCGAGGCCGCCGAGGACCACGTGGCCGTGGCTCATGTCGGGGTTGTTCGAGGCCCAGATCTGGAAGTTCCGGCGCGTCTCGGGCTGATCGCCGTCCTGCCGCGAGACCAACTGGATCGCGTTGAGCGAGGTGGGCTGGCCGAGGTCGACCTGCCAGAACGGCCGCCTGTCCTCGCCGGTCGGCGACCACCCGCCGGAGGCGGCCGAGCCGCCGTCGTTGGCCCGCTGCGGCGGGTAGTCGGCGCTGTACTGCGACGAGCCGTAGGCGGGCTTGCCGGCGGCGACATCGATGAGCGTCGGCTTGCCCGCGTTCGTGTCGAGCTGGACGGCCGCCGGATCGCTCGGTGCCAGCACCGACCAGAAGGTCGTGAACGTCGAGAGACCCATGCTCACCAGGCCCGCGCCCGCGCCGACCAGCGCGACCACCCCGCCGGCGACCGTCGCGCCCGCGGCCAGGGACCCGGTCGCCGCCCCGGCCACGACTCCTGCGATTCCCCCGATCCCCGCCAGGACGACGCCGCTCAGGACCACGACGCCGCCGGCGATGCCGAGGCCGAGCAACACCGCGTCCTTGTGGCTCAGCCCCTGCCGCCATTTGCGCCGCAGCGCCACCTTGCCCCGCGAATCGAGCCACAGCTCCCAGCCCGACCAGTTGATGCCCTGCGCGTTGCCCTGCGTCCCGGCCTCGACCCATGCGACCAGCTCGCCCCCGGCGTTGAAGTGATGCACGTAGTCCCACGCCGTCTCGGGCCGGGCGTAGATCTTGAATCGATGCTCGATGCGCTTGCCGTTGAACTCGGCGATCACCAGGAGGTGCTGGTCGCGGGCGTTGTCCCACGGGATCATCAGGTCCTGGTATTCGCGCTCCTCGCCGCGCGGGATCACGATCGACGTGTCGCGCTGCACCTCGTGGCCGGTCGCCTTGTCCTTGGGGCGCTGATCGAAGTCATGCAATTGAAACGTCAAGGTCCCGGTCGGGTGATCGTTGACGACATTCTCGATGAAACAAATGGCCATGGTTGCTCCTCGCGGCCGTCAAGCTAGGAGCAGTCGTCGCGGGCGCCTATCCCTCGATCGGCGTAGGTCTCACCCGGTCCCGCGCGCGGATCCACGACGCGCGGCCACGTCCGCCAGCGCCCGGGCGATGCGCGCGACCGCGTCGTCGGGGCCGAAGGTGCGGAGAAACTGCGAGGGCGAGAACGCCGGCGCGATCGTCAGCAGCGCGCGGCCGTGGTCGGCGGCGCGCTCGTGCTCGTCCATCCACCAGGCGGCGGCGATCGCCAGCACGAGCGCGAACGGATAGCGCGGCTTGATCGCCACCGCCTGCTCCGCGGCCGCCAGCGCCTCGCGGTACTCGCCGCGCACGAATTGAGCCGCCGCGAGCCCGGCGACGAAGGCCCCCGGCCCGAGCCGACAGGCCTGACGCATGCGCAGCAGCCCCTCGTCGACCTGCCCGGTGATGAGCAGCACCTGCCCGAGCAGCGCCTGCGCCGACGCGAAGCTGGGGTTGTGACCGATCGCTCGCTGCAGCGAGACCACCGCGAGGTCGTGCTGGCCGCGCGCCTGCTGATAGCGACCGACGAGGTAGTGGCCCTCGGCCATGTGCGGCGACAATTCGATGCACCGCTCGGCGCACGCCGCGAGCCGGTCGAGCGCCGGCGACTCCGGACCCCATTGATTCAAGATCGCGTCATAGGCGGCGAGCCCGAGCCCGTAGTGCGCCAGCACCAGCGTCGGCTCGCGCGCCAGCGCAGCCGCGAATTCGCCCTGGGCGCGGGCGTTGGCCGCCCGCTCGCGGGCCGCGTGCAGCGAAAAGGCGCGGTGCGCCAGCTCCCACGCCGGCAGGCCGACCGGCTGCGAGTCGGGCGCGAGACCGGCGTGCACGCTGGCGATCAGCAGCGGGTACGCCGCGGCGACGATGCGCTGACAGATCTCGTCCTGCACCTCGAACAGCGCGTCGCGCGGGAAATCATAGGTTTCGGCCCACAGGCAGTGACCGTTCGCAGTATCGGCGACGCAGGCCGTGATGCGCCAGACGGCGCCCGCCGAGCGCAGCTTGGCGTCGACGAGGAACCGCGCCCCGAGCCGCTCCCCCAGCGCCTGGGCGTCGCAGGCGAGCGCGCGACTGCCTCGAGTCGAGGCGCTGGCGATCACCGGGAACCAGCACCAGCGAGAGAACAGGACCACGAGGTCGTGGCTGATGCCGGCGGCGATGTCGGCGGCGCGTGGATCGGCGTCGAGGGCCACGAGCGGCAGCACCGCGATCGCCGGCCGCAGCAAGACGCGAGCGATCCGCTCGGTCGTCGCGCTCCACTCGAGATAGACCGTCGCTGCCTCGGTGCGATTGCTGACCTCGAGCCGGGCCAGCACCGCGGCCACGTGCGTGCGGACCGTCTCGCCCGAGATCCCGAGGACCTGACCGATCTCGGGGTTGGTGAGCCCGCGCGCGACCAACTGCAGCACCTCGCGCTGCCGCGGCGACAGCACCACGTCGAGGCTCTGCGAGCGCTCCGGGCCGGCCCCCGTCCTGTCGCTCCGCGAGTTCACGACTCACAGCAGTCCGGCACCGAGGCCCTCGCCGCCGCGCCCTCGCCCCTGCCTGCGAGCGACGCACACGACCTCCAGCTCTCGCCACCGAGCGCGAACATGCCGTCAATGTATCGCGGCCCGCCGCGGCGAGGAAACCGGCCGCGCGGTCGCCGTGACGAGGCGCGCGCCGTTTCGCCAGGCTCGCCCACGCGCGGCCCGGCGAGCTCCTGCGAGCGAATCTGGGCCGCGCCTCCACGGTCGAGGCGATGGTCACCGTCGCGCGGAACTTGAGCGCCTTCACCAGCGCTCCAAGACAGGGGTGAGCCCGCGCGTCCGGAGGAGATCATGCATCACGGTGCACGCATCTGACAGTGATACTCGGTGGAAGTGACCGGATGCTATGCGAGCGGCTCGACTTCAAGATCCTGTTCCGCGGGCCCCTCGAAGCGGCATCCATGATGAACGAGCGCACCGATCCAACGCGAAGCCGACACCGTCGCCGCCGACATGGATTACGACACGCACACCCTCGTCGAGGGCTGTCGCAAGGTCGGCCTGGCGCCGCATCTCTCCTTGAATCCGGGCCGAAGTGCGGCCACCGACAGCCGCTTCCAGATCGAGGCTCCGAGGACCTCGATAACAATCAGGGCACTAAACATTGTTATGGGCCGCAGATGGCGAGCATCCCGAGAGATGGAACGAACGCCGCCCGGATGGTTGCGCCCACAAACCCCCTCGGGTGATACTGCGCGAGGATGACCCGCGCATGTCACAACCTTTGAGCGTCGTCGAGCTCGAGAACCTCCTCGGCCCGCACCTGCACATGGCCCAAGCGGGCCTCGCTCCGCCGCTGCTGCTCACTGATCGGTACGAGGTCCAGAAGATCGTGGGCAAGGGCGCGCGCGGCCTCGTCTGCAAAGGCCGCGACGTCCGGCTCGACCGCGACGTCGCCGTCAAGCTGTACCCTGCCGACCCGGCTCTCATCCGCGAAGTCGAGGCCGAAGCCAAGGCGCTGGCTCGCCTGCGCCACCCCAACATCATCGGCGTGTACGACGCCGGTCAGGCCGAGTTCCTGCTCGGAGAGCACTCCGTGTCCTGCCTGCTGCTCGCCATGGAGTTCGTCGAGGGCGCCAACGCACGCGTGTGGCTGCAGCGTGCGGAGCGGCGCCCGCGAGAGATTGTCGCCCTGTTCCTCGCCGCCGGTGACGGCCTCGCCGCCGCCCATGCGGCCGCCACCGTGCACCGCGACATCAAGCCCGAGAACATCATGGTCGACGCCCACGGTGTCCCGCGCGTCGTCGATTTCGGCCTCGCCCGGGCAGCATCCGCCAGCCCTAGCGCGCCTGCCGGCCCCGGCCATACCCAATTCGGAACGATTACGGGCACCCTCGAGTACATGGCTCCCGAGGCCCGTAGCGGCCTCGCCGACGAGAATAGCGATCAGTTCTCGTTCGCCGTCGCTCTGTGGGAGGCCCTGACCGGTCGCCTCCCCTACGATCCCCACCGCGGCGAATGGCGCCTCGCCGACAGCCCCGACTTCCACGGCGCCGAGCTGCTGCCCCGCCGGCTGGCGGCCCCGTTGCGCCGCGCCCTCAGCCACAGCGCCGGCAAGCGGCACCGCGACCTCGCCGCTCTGCTCGACGCCCTCCGACGGGCCCAGGCCCGCCGCATCACCTGGCTGGTGTGGAGCGCCGCCGCGACGGTCGCCGTGCTCGTAGTGATCTGGCAGGCGAGCCCCGCGAGCGCCGACCCCGAGCCCGCACGTCCGCCCACCACCACCGTTGCCAGCATCGACCCGCCCGCTCCTGTCCCCACCTCCGCCCCGGTCCCCGCCGTCGCGCGCGAGGCCTTCCTCGCCTACCTCGCCACCATCCGCGCCTATAACCGCCACGACGCGGACGCCTACTTCTCCGGTTTCCTCTCGCCGATGGACTGCTTCTACAGCGTCGCCGGAGCCTACGTCCGCGCTCGTCGTAAGAAGCTCGCCGGCTACATCGAGGTCAGCGAGTCCGACCTCGAGCTCATCTCGACCGACGGCGCCGGCACCGTGACCTTCTGCGAGCGCGGCCAGTTCGACTACGAGAGCGGCCGCGGCCGGGTCCGCCACGGCAAGGCGATCGTGATGCGCAAGGTCGACGGTGCCTGGAAGATCGCGGTCGAAACCACCCGCAAGCACACCGAGTGCTTCGTGTCCCCGTGCGCTCCGCGCGACGGCTGAAACCCTCGCGGACAGCGTTCATTCGGCTTTTTTTGCGATCCGTGAGCCGTTCGCCGCCGGTTTTCCCACTATGGCGGACAGGAAGGCAAGCGAAGCCGATGACCACCACCTCGACCATGACTCTGCACGCCCGCGTCGCCCGCGACCATTGGGCCCGGCTCAAGAGCTACTTCCGTAGCAAGGTCCCCGAGCCCGACTGCTACGACCTCGTCCAGCAGACCCTCGCCGAGCTCGTGAATTGCGACCTCGCGGCCGTCCGGAACATGAAAGCGTACGTCATGCGCGTGGCCCACAACGTGCTCATCGCTTACATCAACGAGCACAAGGCCAAGATGGTCGCTTTCGACAGCGATGTGCACAGCGTGATGAGCCCGCAGACCTCATTCAGCGCCCGCCTCGACAAGCGCAACCGCATCCTCAACGCCCTGCGCTCGCTCCCCCTCGCCCAGCAGGAGGCCGTCGAGCTGCGCCTGTGCGTGGGCCTCGAGCTGACCGAGATCGCCGAGGTGATGGAGCGCGGCCTCGCCACCGTCAAGCGCTACATCGAGGCTGGCACCGAGGAGCTGCGCACGTCGCTGCGTGGCATCGTGCCCGGTGACCCCGCCGACGCCGTCGCTGACGCCTACCGCGCCAGCTAGTCAGCCTGGGCCGCACGTGCGCGGCCCCCCTCCATAGCAACAACCACCATCACATCGCTCCGTCCGACGCTCCTGTCGGACGAGCGCTGGCACAGCCATGAAAAGGAGCCGCCCCGCCATGCCCATCGAGGGACCGATCAGCGTCAACTATCACCTGTACAAACCATGCAACTACCACTGTCAGTTCTGCTTCGCGACTTTCACCGACATCGAGGGCTCTCTGGATATCGCGGCGCAGCACCGTCTGCTGCGTCGTCTGCGTGAAGCCGGGTGCGAGAAGATCAACTTCGCCGGCGGCGAGCCGACCCTCTACCGCGGCCTCGGCGAGCTCCTGCACGCCGCCCGCGACCTCGGCTTCGTCACCGCCATCATCACAAATGGCGCCCGCCTCGCCGCATTATTGGACTCTCACAGCGACGACATCGACTGGGTCGGCCTCTCGATCGACTCCGCCGTCGAGGGGGTCCAGGCCAGCCTCGGCCGCGGCCGCGGCGACCACGTGGCCACCAGCCGCCGGCTCGCCCTCGCCGTCCACGACGCCGGCATCAAGCTCAAGCTCAACACCGTCGTCACCGCGCGCACCTGGCAGGAGGATATGCGCCCGCTGATCCGCGACCTCCGGCCGCATCGCTGGAAGGTGTTCCAGGTCCTGCCCGTCGGCGGCCAGAACGACAACAAGGTCGATTCTCTTCTGATCTCTCCCGCCCAGTTCGCCAGCTTCGTCGCGCGCCATACCGACCTGCCCGCGCGGCTCGCTCCCGTCGTCGAGGACAACGCGGCCATGACCGGCAGCTACGCGATGATCGACCCGCTCGGCCGCTTCTTCAGCAACGTCGCCGGCCACCACACCTACAGCCGCCCAATCCTCGACGTCGGCGTAGCGACCGCCCTCCAGGAGTCACGTTTCATGCCACATCGCCTCATCCGTCGCGGGGGGGTATACTCATGGTAAGCGCGACCCGAAACCCGCTCTACCTGTGCCTTTGCGGCCTGTCCGGTGCCGGCAAGGATACCGTCGGCGACCACCTCGAGCGCGCCCACGGCTTTCACCGCGTCGCCATCGCCGATCCGCTCAAGCGCCACGTCCAACAGCTGTTCGACCTCAGCGAGGATCAGTTGTGGGGCGAGCAGCGCAACACCCCGCACGCCCGCCTCGGCCGGACCCCGCGTGAGCTCTACCAGCTGTTCGGCGACATGTGCCGCGGCCTCGACCCCGAGATCTGGATCCGGCTGTGGTGCGACGCCGTGCGCACCGCCCTCGCCGGCGGTCACAGCGTCATCTGTACCGACCTGCGCACGCTGCCCGAGCTGCAGGCCGCGCGGGCCCGGGGCGCCCGCGTCTGGCGGGTCCTCCGGCCCGGCGCCGGCGCACCCGGCCGCGCCGGCGAGCACCCCACCGAACGCGCCCTCGCCGAGCTCGCCGACGACCAGTTCGACCGCTGCATCCGCAACGACGGCGACCTCGGTCACCTCCACCGTACCATCGCGTCGGCCCTCGCCGCCGAGGAGCTCACGTGACCCGCCTTGCCGACACGGACCCCATCTCGCTCGCCAGCCTACCGCACCGCGGCATGGTGCAGCGAGCCCGCGATATCCTGCACCGAATCGCAGCGGGCGAGCCCTACGTCCGCTTCCATGGCAAGCGCCTACGCCACGACCGGACCCGCATCAGCGTCCCGCTCGGCCGGCACTACCGGCTTATCTTCCTCGACGACGGCGCCCGCCTGCGTCCGATCGCCTGCATGTCTCACTCCGCCTACAACGGCACGAAACCCGGCGCCCGCCGCCACTCCTGATCGCTAGCGACTCGATGCCGGACCGCCTGCTCCTCGTCAAGCAAGGATATCCCGGCGGGCCGCCGACATCGATCCCGCACGAGCTGAAATGGGCATACTGGTGCACCGCGTCCTCAGGCGCCAGGTTGATCGGCCGCTTGTTGAGCACGCAGCCGTCGTTCGTCGAGGCCATGCCTGCTTTCATCCCTGGATCGGCACATTCAATATAGCGTTTGATGGACCTTCCCGATTCGCAGGGACGGCCCGTGGAATAATGTGCCAGCTCAATCGCCGAGTGCGCCCAGCGAACACCGGCGCACTCATCGTCCGCGCTCGGGAGCGTACCCGCTCGTGTCATCGCAGGGCCGACGGGGGTTCCGATCGGCGGCGAACACATACATGGCACGACGGCAGAGCCGCGTCGGGTTCTCTTGACATACAGTCGCGTCTGGTGGACAAGTGACTCCGATGATCGGAGGGCCGACGTTGCTATGATGCGGGCGCTGGACGCACCTGCCTCATGGCGTGGGAGGCTCTGCCGAATATGAGTTCGGGGATTCGTCGCCAGGCGCCCCCGCAGCGAGAGCTCGCAGTCACGCCCGCGCAAGGGAGGACCAGGTGCTGAGTCACGAGAAGATGTTCCAGGCCTCCGCGGGGCTTCTGGCCGCCGTGGACACGAACGGCCACTTCCGCGCCCTGAACCCGACATGGGAGCGGATCCTCGGCTGGTCCCTCGACGAGCTGAAGAGCAGGCCGTTCATCGAGTTCGTCCATCCGAGCGACCGCGAGATCACCCTCGCCGAGGTGGCCCGCCTCCTCCAGGGCGACACGGTCGAGCGGTTCGACAACCGCTACCTGTGCAAGGACGGCTCGTACAGGTGGCTCGCCTGGACCGCGCGGGTGGACACCGGCGACGAGCCGTCGGAGCAGCTCATTTATGCGTCGGCGATCGACGTGACGAGCGACCGCGAGCGGCCGTCGCAGCTCGATCCCACGCTGCAGGACGCCAAGGTCTACGAGAAGCTGTTCCGGGTCTCGGTGGGCCTCCTCGTCACCCTGAACTCGAACGGGTACTTCCTCCACGCCAACCCGGCGTGGGGCCGGCTCCTCGGCTGGAGCCCCGACGAGATGACCGCCAAGCCGTTCATCGAGTTCGTCCACCCCGACGACCGCGAGGCGACCGCCGCCGAGGCCGCAGCCCTGTTCGAGGGCAAGATGACGATTCGCTTCGACAACCGCTATCAGTGCAAGGACGGCACATACAAGTGGCTCGCCTGGACCGCCTACCTGGATCCGAACGAGGACGAAGCGACCCGGCTCGTCTACGGCACGGCCCATGACGTCACCCCGTACAAGGAGCTGCTCGGCGAGTTCGAGCGCACGCTCGCACGGCTCCGCGACACGATGGAGGCGATGTCGACGCCGTTCATCCCGATCACCGAGCGGATCGTGGTCATGCCGCTCGTGGGCCAGATGGACACCGACCGAATCCACCAGGTGATGACCGTCGCGCTCGAAGGCGTCCAGTCGACCCACGCTCAGGTGGTCATCCTCGATGTGACGGGCCTGCGCGACCTCGACACCCTCGTCGCGCGCGCGCTGCTCGACACCGCCAAGGCGCTGCAACTGCTCGGTACAAAGACGATCCTTACCGGAATCCGACCCTCCCTGGCGCAGACGCTCGTCGGTCTCGGGCTCGACCTGGGTAGCATCATTACCAAGGGGACCCTCCAGAGCGCGATCGCGTCGGCGCTGAAGAATGAAGTGAGCTCGGGCAAGCCCAAGCCCTTCTGATCGCGTCGTTCGTGCGCGACAAGCACAGAAGTCACCTCAGGAGCACCTCATCAATTCCTGGATACGGGTGCTCGTGAAACACGCACCGCTTGCCCCGATCGTCGAGGGTGGTGACGCCAGCCACCTCGCCACGAGAATCATCAGACCACGAGCACGAGGTCGATCGTCGCCCCGGCAGCTCCATTGCGATCCACGCTTTGGAGCCGCCGGGGAGACGCGCTCCCGAGCACTCGTGCGTGCCCGGAAGCGCCGATCTAACTGCTCCTACTGCTCGAAGCAGTGAAGTTTATCTAGAATTATTAGTTCATTTCAACGATTTAGCGGAGAGCGATATTGCGCCTCCACTAGCTCTCAAGCGCCTTAAGCGCACGCGAGGTAGCGCCGCGGCGGTCGATGTACCGGCTCGCGGTCCCGAGGTCCTTGTGCCGGAGGTGGGTGGCGACGGCCGCTACGCCGCCACCACCATCGGCGATCCGGGTGCCGCAGGTCTTGCGGAGGACACGGGTGCCGCGCCAGGGCAGACCGGCCAGCTTCACCAGGGCCATCATCCACGCATTCATGTTGTGCTCCTTGAAATGACTCCCCTTGTTGTCGAAGACGAAGGGGCCCGTCCGCGGGTGCGTCTCGAGAGCTTGGGCCAGGCGCTTCGTGATGCCGATGTTGTCCTCAGTCCTGCCCTTCGGGGCATCGAGCTTGCCCCGGACGACATTGTGGCGGATGACCATCTCAGCGCGCCATTCGGGAATGGCGAAAGCTCGGATTATTCGTCGGGATCAAGACGACGAAGAAGGGCGGAAGCGGCGGGGTTCGAATCTTGTGGGCGGCCTCGGCAGCGGACAGGGTGGCTGAGATCGTGAAACTCAAGGGCGAGGGCTGGGGTAACGATGCGCTGCGCGAGAAATTCGAGGTAGAGGCGCAGGCATAGCAGAACCGCTAACCGCCATCGGGGCTGGAACGTGGCGGATGGAAGATAGAAGAGAGCAGGGCAAGTGTGATCGCTATCCACCGACAAACTCAAGCAGGGCTTGGCCAGCATCGAGGCCGACGGTGATCGCGAGCGCAAGGCCCTCTTGCAGCGGACGGGTCATGCCTCCCTTTTCGCCCGTCGGGGAGCCTCTTCGGATCGTCCGGCCGAATTCACCAGCAGCCGCGACTTCGGAAGGCACTCATCGAGAGCGCCCAGCTTGTGGATACGCCGGCAGGACCGATGGTGACGATAAAACCAGAGGCGGACACGATCCGGCGTGTTGTGGAGTTTACTGCCCGTGCGATCTACTTCCACGAGCAGGCACGCAAGAAGCGCTGGCCTGGTAGATGCGTGGTCTCCTGCCCTCGTTTCATACTCGACGATCTTTCACCCGCGCCAGAAGCGGAGTACACCGCGAGAATCATGGGCGCTCTCAGTGAGCTCCAGCGGAGAAATCATCCAGGCTACGAATGGCGTGGCCCGCATCTGGAGATCTTCGCCTATCAACTGCACGACATCGACGAGCACGTAGCGATGAGAATGATCTTCTATGGTGCGTTCGAGTTCTTAGCCGTGTCCAAGCCAGAGGGAAGAGGTTGAGAAATCCGCCGCGGCGAGACGGCACCGTGGGGAAGTGGAGGTGAAGCGTATGGTTAGGGGAAGGTGGACGGGACATGCCCCCTTACACTCCTGCGCCGACTCGGACCCGGCTCGTCAGGGTCATGTGGAACTTCTCGGCGAGCGCCGTGATCGGTCCCCGGACTGACCGTTTTGGAGACGGCTCGGAAGCGACCCAAGCACCCCGTGAAGAAGGCCGCGTAGCAGTACCTATGCGAGCTTTGGGGACTCCCGTAGCGAGTGGCGTGGTCGCCATCGTGGCGACCACGCACGGCGCGCTCGGGGCGGGGCGATCACGCATTTCGCCGGCTCGTTCGCCAAGAACCCCGGTCCGTCTGACAGAAAGCCCGGCTCGTCGGTTCGTGCTCACGCGCGAGTTGCCAGGCACCAGATTTGGCAACGGAGATCCCGATGAGCACCGAGAACAGCGAACAAGTCCTGGACTATCCCCTTCGCGCCCATGGCCCGCTGGAGCCGCCCGAGGAGTGGGCCAAGCTGCGCCAGAGTTGCCCCATCGCGCACGTGCGCCTGCCCAGCGGGGACAGCGCGGTGCTGCTCACCCGCTACGGCGACGTGCGGCAGATGATGTCCGACCCGCGCTTCACGCGGCAGCTCGGCGGCAAGGAGGGCGCGGCCCGGATCACCGAGGAGGGGGGCGGCGTGTTCGACAGCGAGTTCGAGGGCGGGGAGCCCACGTCGCTGTCCGACCTGCTGGCCGCGCTCGGCTTCCCCTTGCCGGTGTGGGTGATCTGCGAGCTGCTCGCAGGGCGGGCCCTGCCGCACCATGTCGTCGACGAGCTGCTCGGCCATCGCCTCGATTTGCGGCTGCATCGCGGAGACCCGCCGGGCCGTGAACGACTTGGCGAGCAGCCGGCGGCACCGCTCATGCCCCTCTCAGCGCGCTCAGCGACCTGTCGGTGGAGCCGCTGGGGCTGGCGCTCGACGGACAGATCTCCGAGTTCGGGCCCGCGAACTTCGACGTCACCGCGCCGCTGGTGCTCTGCGACGACGGCGCCGGCCCGCTCCCCAACGACTGCTGCGAGGCGCCGATCGACGACCTGGAGGGCAAGATCATCCTCGTCGACCGGGGCGCGTGCGTCTTCGAGATTCAGGCCAATCGCCCCTTCGGCAAGGGCGCGGTCGGGGTGCTGATCGCCGACGTCGTCGCGGCCGACGAGCCGATCGTGCCGCTCGACGACCTCACGGCCCTGAACCCGAACATCCCGAATCTCGGCCTCACCCTCGCCGACGGCGACGCGCTCAAGGCCGCCCTCGCGGGTCCCGAGCTCACCGTGCACATGGCGGCGAAGGCGGGCCCAACCCGTGACGCGGCCTTCGATTCCCAGATGATCGCGCACGAGTTCAGTCACTATATTAACAACCGCCTCGGCGACGCGGGCGGTCCGAGCTACCTCGTGATGGGCGAGGGGTGGGGCGACTTCAACGCCATGCTGATGAGCATCCGCGAGGGCGACGACCTCCACGGCACCCTCAACTACGCGGCGTGGGGCTCGATCGACCCGGTCCAGTTCTGGAACGGGCGCCAGTACGTCTATTCGACCGACTTCGCCGTCAACCCGCTGACGTTCCGCCACATCGGCGACGACGTGCAGCTGCCCGCGGGCCCGCTGTTCAGCCCGAACGGCCTGGCCAACAGCCAGCAGCACAACGCGGGCCAGGTGGGGGGGGAGATGCTATGGGACAGCTATGTCGCGCTGCAGGAGCTCCACACCGACGACCTCGGGTTCGAGGCCGTGCGGTGCGACGAGGACGGCATCCTCGACGACGAGGAGACCGGTCGCGTCGCGTTCGAGGTCTACAACAGCGGCGCCGTGAAGATCGCCGCCGGAGCGACGGTCGAGATCGTCGATCCGCCGCCGGGCCTGGTGTTCCCCGACGGCCCCGTCGTCACCCTGCCCGAGCTCGCGCCGCAGCAGACGAGCGCGCATACGATCACCGTCACGCTGGACCCCAGCATCACCGAGCCGACGCGGGCGGCGCTGCGCGTGCGACTGACCACCCGGCGGGTGCGAGGGGCCGAGCCGGCGGTGTGGGCGCGCGAGCCCGCTCTATCCCGACGGGGACCCGCGCGCCGCCGCCCTGCTGGCCGCGGCCGCCGAACACGCGCCGCGCAGCCCGCGGGTCCGCGCGATCCAGGCGATCGTCGACGCCATGCGCGACGCCGGCCGCGAGCACCCGAACTTCGACGTCGGCCTGGTCGCCCTCGGCGCCGCGCTCGGCCTGCCCCCGCGCACCACCGTCGCCATCTTCGCCGTCGGCCGCGCCGCCGGCTGGCTGGCCCACGCCTTCGAGCAACGCGCCGCCGGCTTCCTCCTGCGCCCGCGCGCCCGCTACGTCGGGCCCTGATTTACAACATGCCCAAAAGGTAATGTTTATATAAACATGTTCTAAAACGCATGTCCTTCGCGACATGCTGGCGCTCGGGTGCAAGACGCGGCCCCCCGGACGATGACGCTGGCCCGACCCTGCCGAGATCGAAGCAAGCCTGCTCGCGCGCGAGAGGCGGCAGTACAGCTCCCCGGTGAGACGACGACGACGTGGCGGTCCGTATCGCCTCGATGCGCGCCGCTCGAAAGCTCACTTCGCCGCGCGCGGGCCCGGTTGTGCCCGCGAGGCCGTCGCGGCTACGCTCGGGCCCCGAGGAGCCGACGCAGGGCATCGAGTGCAACGCCGACCTCTGCGTCTGCCTCCTGGACGACGTCGACGTCGGCCAGTGCCCGTCGGACGGCGTGTGCATGGACGGCGGCGCCATCTTCGACAAGATGGCGAGCTGCTGCGACTTCGGCTGAGGCCGCGCGCGCGTCCCGTCACGCGCGGCGCTTCTGCTCGCCGAGTCGGGCGATGCAGTGCTGCAGCGCGTCGCGCAGCCGACCGTGGACGGTCACGTACGACAGGTCGACGCCGAGGGACACCATCGTCTGCGCGATCATCGGATGAATGCCGGTGACGACCCCCTCGGCGCCGAGCAGACCGATCGCGCGGATCATCGCAATCAAATGGCTGGCCGTGCCGGTGTCGACGACCTCGACGCCGGTGAGGTCGAGGATGGCGAAGCGGACCCGCAGGCGGCCGACCGCCTGCAGCAGGCTGTCCATGATCTCGGCGGTGCGCACGCTGTCGACGAGGCCGAGGATCGGCACGGTGATGATGCCGTCCCAGACCTCGATGATCGGGGTCGAGAGCTCGCGGATCACCTCCTGCTGCTTCTCGATCAGGTCGAGCTTGGCCTGCAGCTCGGCCTCGCGGCCGCGCGCCTCCGTCATGTCGAGCGAGACGGCGACCAGCGCGGCCTCGCCCGGACCGGCGTCCGCGACCGGGATGTACCAGTTCCTCCACGGCACCCCGAGCACCTCGACCTCCTCGCCGAGGCACGCCTCGCCCGCGAGCGCGCGCCGCACCCGGCCGTGGCCCGGGTGATCGCCGAACGCCTCGAAGATGCTCAGACCGACGAATTGCTGCGAGCGGAGCCCGGCCGCGCGCATGCCCTTGCCGTCCTGAAACAGATAGACCCCGTCCCGATCGAGCGCCCACACTGCGGTCTCGAGGTTCTCGATGATCACGCCGAGCATCTTCTCGGCCAGCGCCGCGCGGCGATGGGCGGCGACCCGCTCGCTGACGTCGTGGCCGTGGATCGTCGCGCCGGTCGCCTCGGCGTCGCCCGACAATTGCCACCACGCCTCGAACTGCAGCGCTCGTTCGCCGCGAGCCACCGCCAGCACCTGCGGCGTCTCGTTGTCCGCGACCAGCAGGCCGGACCAGCTGCCGGCGACCAGCGGCACGACCTCGCCGAGGTCCCGCCCCAGCACGTCCGCCTCCGTGGCCCCGAACACCTGCTCGGCGCGACGGCTCCAGCCGGTCACCCGCAGGACATCGTCCACTTCGATCACCACGTGCGGGGCGCGCTTGCTTCGTGCATCCATCGCCCCGTTTCTTATCATGCGCAGGAAACCCCGCGGCGACCGACAGGACCCCGTTTAAACGGTGTCCCGGATTTCCCGCACACACCGCCTCGCGGTCGTGGCACCCCGCCGCCCCCGGCCCCACATCGGCGGTGAAGTCTGTGTCGCCGTGCAACGCTCGGCTCGCCGATGCAGACAGCTCGCCTTCGCCCGCCCGTGGCGCCTGGCGAAAAGGACATGTCCACAACCACCGTAGATTCATGACATGTCCCTTCGGCCATCCTCACCCCGGCCGGAGACCTGCGCGAAGATGTCCTGATCGCCCCACGGTCAGCGCGGCAATTCCTCGCCGCAGCGCCGCAGCAGCGCGTCCGCCGGTGGCGTGCGAGTTTGTGGCTCGGCATCAGACGTTCCGGATCAAGGTGCTTGTGGACAAGGAACCGCCAGAGGGCGAGCGAGCTCCATCCTCGGCCGCTTGATCAAGTTCTTCCAGACACTCGTTGAGCTTCTCGGGGATGTCGGTGGCGGGGGGCGTGCTCCCCGCGGTCGTCGAGGACGTCTTGGTCGACGACACACCCGCGGGAGCTTCCTGGACGTGGGTACTGCTGTGCTTCCCGGCGTCGTTGTGGTCAGAGCTGCCGTGCCTCCACGGCTCGGCAGAACAGGAATCTGGCCGAGCGGGGGTGCAACGAGGGCAGGCTGGTTCGTCAGATGGCGCAGGAGCGGCCCCCAATCCCGGGGCAACCTATAGTGTGTGAACGGCTTGAGGATTGCGGGGACTGTGGACCGGCCTGACGTCTGGCAGCTCGTTGTCGACCTGCGCAACGCGGGGATCGACGCCCGGTCCGATCACAACGTCCCTGCGCCGCATGAGGGCTGGCCCCGGTGAATGGCATTCTCGCGCTCAATGGCGCGCAGAGCGGATCTAAACCACACGCACCGTATTGGCGATGTCGTCCGCGTACTGATTCCAGACCCTCGGTCGGACCTTGGACACCTGGTCGCTGTCGCGCAGACCTGGAGCGTCTCCACCAGCTCTCCAAGACACAGGTCGAAGCCCGCGAGTCCTGGGGACTCGCGGGCTCTCAAGTGTCAGCAGGATTTCTGTGCCAGGACGCGGGCTTGGGGCGAAAGGCGAGCGCGATCAGGTGGTTGGCAAAGTCCGTGTCCTACTGCTCGAAGCACTAATCAGCGGACTTTCTCAACCCTTTGATCGCACTCGCAATTTCGCCAAAGCCCGCGTAGATGTTCAAGAATTGGCTCCTGTCTCGAGAGCCCGCGAGTCCCCAAGGCTCGCGGGCTTCGACCTGTGTCGTGGAGACGTCGGGGAGACGCTCCAGGTCCACGCAAAGCCGCTCGGGCTGTCGGCACTCATCCAGCCGGGGCCCGGATCGTCTCCGCAAGCCTGTCGAGAGCGCCCTCGACCTCGCTCCAGGGCGCGCCGAGATCGAGCCCCTGTGTGGCGATCGCGTTGGCTCGATCATGCGTTAGGTGCTCCTGGATCCCCGCCGGGCGATCGGGAAACACCAACATCGCTCGTTGGACGCCGTAGCGACGCGCGTAGGCGAGGGCTTGAAAGGCGTCGTCCGACGCTGGCGCGCCACCGCGCCGGAGCTTGTACTTGGCGTCGATCACAGCCATCGCCTGGTCGTCGCGATACACGACGATGTCCGGCCGGATCTCTATCACCGCCGCCGTGTCCAGGCTGGTCCGTTCTTGCAGCGAGACCCGCCACGGCGGCCCCAGGCGCGCGCGGAGCGACGCCGACACGAAGCGCTCGAACAGCGGGGCCATCTCCACCACGAAGCTCGCGCCGGGCGCAGCGCCGTCGCCCAGCCCGAGCGCCGTGCCCTCGAGGATCAGCCGGCACAACGCGTGCACAGGCCGATACGGCTCGGTGAAGCGGTCATAGCGAAACTGGGCGATCTCGGGGGGGCGCAGCCGTGAGAGCGGTAAAGAGGCGAGGCGGTGACGCAGCTGCGACAGACGAACGGCGAGCGCCGGGCTGCGGCTGCGGCAGATCTCGGTGGTCTGCCTCAGTACGCCGTTAAACAGGGTATCGAACGTGTATTCCTCGTGACGGCAGCTGAGCTCCGTGACGAGCGCTTCGGGACGGCGCAGGTGGACCGGGAGGTCGAGGCGGCCGCGCAACGCGGCTAGCCGCTCGTGATGTTCGACGTAGTCACGCCGTAGACCGGCGGCGACGAGGGCCTCGGCGCGGCTCACGAACGCAGCGACGAGCAGGTCAGGCAGCGCGCCCTCGCCGAGCGTGGTTACGGGTTCAAGCAGGCGAGGCAACTCGGAGGCGGCGGCGAGCATCCGACACAGGTTGGCCACGGGGTACTTCGGGAGCAGCTCCAGCGTACCCTCGTGCAGCTCCAGGCGCCCGACGACGCCCTTGGGGCTCACGATCCACCGGCCTCCCGCGGCCGGGCGGACATCGACGAGGCGACCCAACTCGGCTAGGCGGCGCAGGGAGCTCTCCGAAAGCAACAGCGGCGCGCTGGGCGTCCATTCACGCAACCGAGCCAGCGTGCTCATCGCCCGCGCCCTATAACCCACTGACCAGGCGCGGCTCTACGAAGGCCTCGTAGTCGAACGCGCGGTGCAATTCTTCGCGCCCGTGCAGCAGCTCCTCGACCAGGGGGACGACGCTCGCGCGCCAGATCAACGCCAGGGCGTCCTCATCGAGACCAGGCCGCATAAAGTGACTGTGTCCGATCAGGCGCTCACGGCTCACTCCGTGGCGCCTAAGCTCTAGATTGAGCGCCCGCATCACGGCCGCGACGGACTTCATGCGCGGCGCGTGACGATCGAGCCAGCGCTCGAGCCGTTCGGGCTCGGGCTCGAGCTTGAAGAAGTGGAAGCGCCTCCGCAGCGCCATGTCCAGCGGGGCGATCGATTGGTCCGCGGTGTTCATGGTGCCCAAGAGCACGAGGTTATGCGGCACCCGCAAGACGCGCCGCGACTGCGACAGCGTGACGGGCTCGCCGCGCCGCTCAAGGGCGAACAGCAGCTCTCCGAAGATGCGGGGGAGGTTGCCGCGGTTGATCTCGTCGATCACGAGCACGTGCTCTCGCCCGAGATCGCTAGCCGCGCGCTCACAGAAGTTCAGGAACACGCCCGGGACCACCGGATAGGTCATCTGCCCGCCTACGGGGGTCGGGCGGATGCCTTCGATGAAATCCTCGTAGCCGTAGCTGGGATGGAATTGCACGACCTCGATCCGTGAGCGGTCGCCGCCGCTGCGCAGGCGGGCGAGGCGCTCGGCGATCCATGTCTTCCCCGTACCGGGGGGGCCGCAGAGCATGAGCTGTGACCGGTCATGCAGGAGGCGCTCCAGATCTGTCAGGTCGGCGTCCTCAAACAGGGTCTCGGCCAAAAACTGCGCGCGGTCGTAGGCTTCGGAGCCCGGGGGCGTCGGGGACTCGGCGTCGTCCGGCGTCGGGTCGGGCGAATCGACGTACTCCGGGTGGTCGGCGAAGTAAGCGACGATGTCCAGCCCGACGACCGGTAACTCGTGCTCCACGACGAGGGCCCGCAAGCGCTCGCACGCGCGGATGTACGAGGGGCCGTCAGTCGGCGCGACGCCGGTCAGGCGCACGTAGCCGCGGGCCAGCATGCCCGACTGCGCGGGGAACCAGCGCTCGGGAGCCTTGCAGTGCAGCACCATGGTCGGGAACGACATCCCGGCGTTGGACAGCGGGGAGTCCCTGCGCAGACGGTCGATGGTCGCGGCCGCGTCCGCGTCCGACTCGCAGGCCCACAAGGTATCGATCCAGTGGTTGGCTGCCTCGGCTTGGTCGACGATCCGGTTGCGCGAATGACCGCCCATCGCTTGGCCGAAGCGGGTCATGCGCTCGCGCCCATTCTCGAGGTCGGTGTTGAAAAGGCGCATCAGCTGGATCAGGTCCTCGGCGGACAACGAGCGCCTGTTGGCCGCGATGAGCTGCCGAGCCTCGGCCAGCGCCCGCTGCCGGACTTTGATTCGCGCGGGCGGAAGGTCTCGTCGAGCGCGTGCGATCACTGCCGTGATGTCCGGCTCCTCGCGGCGTCGAGTAGCCGGACGCGGCAGCGAGCGCCCGAGCTCCGTCTCGAGAGCGCCGAGGAAGCCAGGCGAGTGCGAGCGGTAGAACGAGGTGTCGCGTGACGCCGCCGCGGCGATGAACGCCTGCGAGGCCGCGCGGACCCGGGGCCACAGCGCCGCGACGTCCTCGGCCGGGAGGTAGAGCACCGCCGCCGGGCCGGTGGATTTGAAGGTCCACGTCCCCTTGAGGCGAGGCCCGAGCGCGGTCCGCGTCTCGTCATCGAGCCTGGCCGGATCGACCAAGAGAAACAACATCTCGTGCAAGATCACCCCCACATACACCAAGCCGACGTTGAGGGTTACGCGCTCCGTGAAGAGGGTGACGGCCCACTTGCGGTCCCCGTGTCCGTGAGCCGGTTCGATGAGCTCGGCGAACACTCGCAGGACCTCGATCCTCGACTCGGGATGCGGCAGCAGCCGCGCGACGATCTCGGTCGCCGCCGACGGGTCGTCGCGGTCCTTCGGGCTGGCGCTCGCGCGCTCGTGCTCCGCGACGGCCCCTGCGATGCGAGCTTCGAGCTCCGTCTCCATGGCAGTCATGATTAGCCGATGCGAAGCCCGGCCGTATATCAGGGCCGAAGGGCTGAGCGCTTCCGCGCGGCGCTCGCCGATGCGCGAACCTGGGCTCTTGCAGAAGTGCCCGGCCCTGTGAGCCCCGCCCGACCATGGCCGAGGCCGACCTCCGCGGCGGCACTGTCCCGCGGCGAGGGCTGATCGTCCCGAGCGACCCGAACTCGCCTGGTCATTCGGGGGGCGAATGCCGGGGCGAGAGACCCCCCCGATGAAGATCGCGTCAGAGCGCGACGCGAGGAGTGGTAGAGTCGGTATGGAGATCGAGGTGAGCGCGGAGCTTTCGTTCCCCTGGACGCAGCAGAACGGCCTGGCGGCGATCCTGGACGACGGCCAGTTGTGGGCCATGGTGCTCACGTTCGGCACCGCTCCGCAGCGCGTCCAGGACCTGCGCAAGGGCCTGAAGCAGTTGATGAAGCGTATCCGGCGCGGACGCATTGACGTCTCGGACGACGCGAGCTTCGGTCGCGCGATCGCCATGTCGCTTCGCTCCGCCCGCGATCGCCAGCGCCTCACCGACGAGATGTCGCGGGCCCACGCCGGGTCGCTGACCGACTTTCTCGGACGTCAACTGCTGGCGTGGCTGCTGTCGGACGCGCACCGCCACGACATGCTCGGGGCGATCGGCGATGAGCCGGCGCAGGTTGAGCAGGTCCTGCGCGCCGGGTCTATGGATGCCCGGCTGTGGCCCGTCGCCTGCTTCGCGGCCGCGCGGGCGCTGCTCGAGCCCTCGCGCGGGCGCGACTGGGCCGACGCGCTGCTCGCGGCGCATCCGCAGTTCGCGAAGTTCGTCGCGGCGGGGCAATCCGACGAGGACGGCGATGTCGGCGATGCCGCAGTCGATGATCCTCCGATCCAGGAGCCGGCGGTGCCGGCGGCGAGCGAGCCGGTCGAGGAGCGCGACGAGCGAGTGGAGGCGCTGCAGCGGCTGCTGCAGCGGTACAGCGAGTGGACGACGCGGATGTCGCCGGCGGAGCTCGAGCGCGCGCTCGAGTTGCTCGCCGGACTCGCCGAGGGCCCGCGCAGCGCCTTGCGCGACCTCGAGGCGGCCAGACAACGTTTGCAGAGGCAGATCGACGATCTGCCCGACCACCCGATTCTGCAGCTGCTGCGGCACGAGCTCCCCGGCGCGACAACGCAGCAGAGCTCGCTCGCCGCGCTGCGGGTGGGAATCGAGCGGCGCGCGGCGGCGCTCGCCAACGTGCGGCAGGCTGCCGACCGTATCGAGGTGCTGTGCGAGCGCCTCGCCGTCGAGCCGGAGTGGCCGACGATCCCGGGCGGCGTGCTCGACAGTCCGATCGACGAGCGGATCGCGGCACTCGAGCGGATCCTCGACGAGCTCGGCGGCGAACTACAGGCGAGGCTCGCGCGGGTCGACGCCGAGGAAGAGGCCGCCGACAGGTTGCTGTCCGAGTGGTCGCAGCTCGACCGCGGCGGCGAGCTGGCGCTCGATCTCGACGCCGAGCTCGCGCCGGCCCTGCACCTGTTGTTGCAGGGATGCTTGCGTACTCACCGACGCGAGCGGCTCGCGCCGCTCGTCGCCGATCGGAGGCTTCTGGTCGTGCTGTTCGCCGTGCTGGCGGCACGCGACCGCCCGGCGGCGTGCTCGTTGCTCGTCGAGCTGGCGCACGGGCTTCGCGCGGAGCTAGTCGCGCCGCTGCTCGCAGCGCTCGATGACGCCACTCTCCACGAACTCGCGGCTGATCCGAAGCTGCCGGTCGAACTCGGCGAGCGGCTGTTCTCGCTGGCGCTGACCTCGGGGCGCGGCGATCTGCTCGCGGAGCTCGCGCCGCACTTCCACGGCGAGCCGGCGATCACTGAACTGTTCCACGCGGTGCGCTTGCAGGCGCGCACGCGCGACCTCGCCGACATCGCGCGGCGGCTGGTGCAGCTCGCCCATGAGGTGTCGAAAGCCGCCAGCGATGATTCGCAGCAGCGGGTGCGCGAGCTGAAGCAGAACGTGATCGATCGATTGACGCTGCCACCGGGGATGACGCGGCTGCATCAGGAGCTGCGGGGATACGCGCAGCAGATCGTGCGTCGGGCGTTGAAGGTCGATGTCGAGGGCGACCATGCGGCGGCGGCGCTGACGGCGTTCACGCGAATCGGCACGCTCGACCACATGGTCCAAGTGGCGATCGATCAGCTCGATCCGGTGTCGGTGCGCAACCTCACCGAGATCCACCGCAAGAACACGCGTACGTTCCTCGCGGAGATCGAGCGCGACCTGCGGGCGTGGGTGACCGCGGCGACGCCCGCACCGGGCGATTCGTTGGCACCGGCGGTGCGCGGGCTGGCGGCCGCCGGGCGCCCGCGCGGCGAGGCGTTTCTCGGAGCGCTGCGGCGTCTGGGCGACGAGCCAACGATCCAGGCGCTGCTCGCCGGACCAGAGCTTGCCGACCCCGAGGGCGAGATCGAACCTGTCCATACAGCCAGCTTTATCGCGCTGTGCGACGGCCGGCCGGTAACGGCCGAGCTGTATGTCGCCGACCGCCTGCGGGTCGTGCTCGGGCGCGGGCCGGGGAGCAGCGCTGAGGCGGTCGACGAGCTGCTGCGCCGGCGCGTGCTGCACGCAGCTCGACTGGCGGCGGGCGACGATCCGGAGCTCCTGCGACGGGTCGACGCATCGGCCCAGCAGCGGCGCGAGGGGATCTTGCGCGAGCACGAGGGGTCGCTCGCCGAGGCCCGCGGCAGCGCACCGGACAGCGAGGAGATCGCCGTCCGCCTGCAGCTGTTCGAGGAGGCGCTAGGCGCCGAGGACTTCGAGAACGCCGAGTCGCTGGTGCGCGAGCTCGCCGACGATCTGCAGCGGCACCGGCTGCTGCAAGATCCCGAGCGGCGCTACGCGCTCGACTTCCTGCGCGACGCCGGCGGGTCGCCGGCGATCGACGAGCCGCTCGAGCAGCTGCAAGCGCGTGTCGGTGCGGTGCGGACCGCCAATGCGAGCCGGCGGATGCACATCGACTTCTTGCTGCACGCCTGTGACGACCCAGCCCTCGGCGCCGCGGTGCAGCCTCACTTCGCCCCGCTGGCGCGCCGGCTCGACCGGCTCTCGCACTGGCCGTCGGACAAGCTGGCGGAGAAGCTGGCCGACTCGATCCACGAGGTGAGCCGCTATCTGTTGACGCAGGTGACCTATCGAGCCGAACAACCGGAGACCGTCGATCATTTGCTCGAGGCGCTGCCGCGCTACGTCACAGACCGGCTGCAGACGCTAGTCGATGAGCGCGCGGCCGACCCGCTCGCTGAGCTGGTCGGTCTAATCCGCGCGTACCACCAGCCGAGCCGGATCCTGCAGTTCGTCGCGCCGCCGCGCCTGCCGAGCGTCGAGGCGGTTCGACCGGCCGCCCGCGCGCCACGGCAGGCCGTGTCGATCCAACGCGAGTCGGGCGGCGACGAGCTCGCGGCGCACATCCGGCGCTACCTCGCGCGCCTCGTCGAGCAGACGCCCGATCCGCGGGCGGATGGGCCGCGCACGGTCGACGAGGCGGTGCGCGCGAAGGACTGGCCAGCGCTGCGCCGGATCGCTGCCGGGCTTGTGCGCGCGCACGGCAGCGCGCCCGGGCAGAGCTCGCGGCTTCCGGTCGCCGAGGGGGTGTTCGCGTTCGCGCGCGCCCGCGAGAGCCTTACCGACCGCCCGACACCCGATGTCACGCTGATCTACGAGGTCGTCGCAGTGTTCTGGGCCAAGAGCGACCTGCAGCAGTTCGACCTCGCAGGCGAACTCGACCTGTTGATCGTCGAGGCGCTCGACGACTCCGCGAAGCGGAGCGGCGCCGACCTCGGGGCGCGCGGCGCCGCGCTGATCGCCGAGGTCGTCGCGGCGCGTCGCGACGACCCGAAGTACGCGTGGTCCGTCGAGCTGATGTGGGCGGCGGCCCAGGTGCAGGACCGCGACGTCCCGGCGAGCGCGCGGATCGCCGAGACGCTGTGGGAGCTGCTCAAGCCCCAGAACAACCCGAATCCACGCGCCGACCTGCTGCACTGGCTGTACCGGCTGCGCTGCGAGGAGGCGCTGCGGCAGCTCGCCAACCAGTCGCCGAACCCGAGCTTCGCGGTGCAGTGCATCCACGCGTTCACGCGGGCGGAGTCGGACCCGGACGTGCGGGCGCGTGCGCTGCAGATGTCGGCGGCTTTCCGCGAGCAGACGGCGCGGCGCAAGAACCGGCAGCCGTGGATCTTGTTGTTCTTGCGGCTCGAGTCGACGAGCGCGCAGGTCGACGTCGACGTGGCGCCGGTCGAGGTACAGGCGCTCGACCGCGTCGTGCAGGATCGCCACGGCGAGTTCGACCTCGCGGTGCTCGTCGAAGCGCGGCTGTCGGCCGACCCACCAGAGGCGCTCGCGTTGCGCTTCTTCGACGAGCCCGTGATCGAGCTGATCAGCGGCGACGACGACCTGCTGACCGCGCGGACGATTCACGCCAGGCTGCCGCTGCCGCCGCGGATCCGCGGCGGCGATCTGCTCGCCGTGCCGTTCACGATCACCGGGCGCACGTTCGGCGGGCGGACGTTCGAGGCGCGCGGGTCGCTCGACCTCGAGCTCGCGGGCGAGGCGACGAATCCGGTGCGCCGCGAGGAGGTCCTCGGCGCCTGGCCTGGCGCATCGGGCAGGCCGGTCCAGCACGACGAGGGCTTCTTCGGCCGCGAGGACGAGATCCGCCAGATTGATCTGCGGCTGCGCAGCGACCGTGGGCAGGGCAGCTTGATGCTGTTCGGCCAGCGCCGGGTCGGCAAGACATCGCTGCTGCTCGAGATGGTGCGGCTCTTGCCGCCGCGGCCAGGGCACGTCGCGGGGGTGTTCCTCGACGTGTCGAACCTCGACCTGCCGGACAACATGTCGATGTCGCAGCGGTTCTTCGCGGCGATCGTGCACGCGCTCGGAGACCCGCGCAACGCGGCGGTGCGCGAGCAGCTGGACGTCGAGGAGCGCAACATCCACCGGCTGTTCCGCGGCATCGACGCGTCGCTGTCGCTGTACACCGCACTGCACTCGCTTCGCGACCGCCTGCGCGAGCGATCGGGCGAGCGGATCTGCCGGCTCGCGTTCTTCGTCGACGAGTTCGACCGCTTCGTCGAGCCGCTGCTGCTCGGACACGAGGAGCAGGTCGACCGCATGATGTGGGACCTACGGCAGATCGTGCAGCAGTCGCGCGACATCTCGCTCGTGCTAGCCGGCTCGGGCTTGCAGAAGATGTTGACGCGCGACTACAGCCGGCCGCTGCACGGCAGCATCGACCAGATCGAGATCCGGCCGTTCGTCTGGGAGCGCGACCGCGAAGCGATCCTCGCCACATTCCTGCCGGAGTCGATCCGCGGGCGGCTGTGCCGGCCCGAGAACATCGACGCCGTCGCCCGCCACGCGGCAACTTTGTGCGGTGGCCACCCGTACTTTCTCGCGTTGGTCGGCCAGGCGGCGGGGCTGTCGGCCGACGGGCGCAGCGTCAACGTCCCGGTTGTTAACGACGCCGCGCGCCGGCTGATCGCCTCGAGCCTGCCCGAGCTCGTTCGGATCGACGAGCAGGTGTTTTACTCGCATATCTTCGACACGCTCAAGCGCGTGCCGGTGCGCGAGCGGTTGCTAGCGCAGATCCTACTCGTGCACATCGCGGTGCGTACCACCGAGACCGACCGCTGGCTCAACCTCGGTGACGCGCTCGAGGTGCCCGACCTGCTGCGGATCACCCGCGAGGCCGACCGCGAGCGCGCGCTACGGCTGCTCCTCGACGAGGGGGCGGTCGCGCAGGATCCAGCGCAACGGGTGCGAATCACCGTGCCTGTCACGGCGCTCGCGCTGCGACGCGGTGCGGCGCGCCTACGTCACGAGGCGCTCCAGCGGCTCTCCGCGTCGACTGGCGGACCGTCATGACCATAATCCAGACCCTCGACCTCGAACCTCTCGTCGCTGACGTCGTCGCTGACGTCCTGCACTCGACCGCGCCGGGCAGCGTCAATGTCGTCGTGCCGCCGGGCTTCGGCGACCGCATCGTTGGTTCGGCGATCGTCGAGCGGCTGCGCGAGGCCGCCGGTGGAGTGCCGGTCGCCGAGCTGACGATGGACGAGATCCCCGACGTCCGCACGTTCATCGCCCGCCTCGCCGCCGGGCTGTGTCGCCCGTTTGCGGCCGACGCCGCCGACTCCGACCTCGCGCTCAAGAGCTTGCTGCGTGCCGGCGAGCACCCAGCGATCTACGTTCTGCGCCGCTTCCACTGCACGCTCGACACGCTACCGCCGTGGATGCTCGCGTGCCTGCGTACCGCCGAGGAGGACAACCTCGCGCGCGCCGTGGTGATGGCCCCGGCCTCGCACCGCCGGCTCAAGCGACGGTGGGAGAAGAAAGGCCACCCCATGATCGCCAGCGACTACGGGAACAGCCATGACAAGCGGATCGTCCGCCTGCGTGGCGCAGCTGCGATCGCCACGCTACGCCCAAAGTCGGTGCCGCCCCACGTGTATGCGTACGCGCTCAAGCTGACCGGCGGTTATCCCGAAGTGCTGGCGCGGGTGCTTGGCGCGTGGGAGCGCGGAGGCGCTTCGATCAAGCTCGACCGCGTCTTGCAGCAGAAGCTGTGCGCGGAGGCGCTCGCCGGGCTCGTGCGGTTCGCCGAGTGGCTCGACCACGATGACGACGCGTTCTTTCAAGGCAAGGTGATCGACGTGTATCACCGCTTCGACCGCGACGACGCGGTCGAAGCGGTGCGGCAGCACGAGTTGCACGAGCTGATCCTCGACGGCGACGAGCTGCGGGCCGGGTCGCTCGGGCCGGCCGCGCTCCAGTGTCAGCGCGAGGCGCTGCTGCGCGAGGACCCGAACGGTCAGCGGCGGGCGCGGGTGCGCGCGCGGCAGCTGTATCTTCGTGCTGACTACTCAGAGGTGCTGCGGCTGCTCGCCGACGAACCGCGGCCGGCCGCGGCGACCGAGCTGCTGCGCCACCACGCGACGATCATGCACCTCCTCACCGACGTCGAACCGGGCCTTGACACCGACTGGCCGGCGCTGCTCAAGGCGATCGGCGAGGCGCAGCGCTGGCTCGATCGCAACGCCGAGGTCGATGAGACCGGCCAGCTGCGCCGCCGGTACGCCGACCTGTCGCAGATCGCGCGGACCATCCACGGCATTTCCGACGTGCGCATCGTCGACCGCCTCGGCGAGCCGGTCGCCGACGACGGCTTCGACCACGACCGCGTCCGCGCGGCGCTGTTCCTGCTGACGCTCCACTTCGACGGCGCCAACCGGCGCCGCGGCCCCGCCGGCGCGCTGCGCGACGGGCTCGCGCTGCCCGAACAGCTGCTGCGCGTGTGGGCACGCTGGCAGCTCGGGCTGGACTACTACCGCGCGCCGGTGCTCGACCCGGCGATCGTCGCCGCGTTGACGCAGGTGTGGGACAAGCCCGACAGCCCGCTGAAGCTGCCGACCGTCGGCGAGTCCTTCCCCAGCTTGTGGAGCTTCGCGCTGTACGCCGGCGCGCTGCTCGACGCGCGCGCGCTCGGCGAGCGCGCGCCCGAACGCAGCGCGCAGGAACTGATGAAGTCGCTGCAGTTCCTGGTCGCCCGCAACGACCCAGCACATGCACTGGCGACCGCGAAACGTGCCCTTCGGGACAGGTACCTCGAGCTGTGCGACCGCTGGCTCACCGCGGTTTTCGCCGTTGCACCCGCCGTCGGCGACCTCACCCGCGGTGAGCTACTGCGGATCCTCCTACCGCTGCCGCTGCTCGAGGATGGGTCGCTCGACTGGTCGCCGGCCGTCAGCGACGGCCGCTAAACGATGCACTTCGCGCGGAGGGAGATGTCAGACAGCATCGCGTGGTGAGTCGGGGTTGGTTGCTTCGCGGCTCGTCATGTTGCCTTGCTCTCCAGTTGCGCCCAGAGGGCGCCGATGACTTCGCGGCCGCCGAGTTGGTCGCCGACGAAGGTCTCCAGCAGCTCCCATTCGGGCTGGTGGGCACGGGCCTTGACGAGCTCGTCCCAGGTGTCGAAGTCCTGCACTGCAGTTGCGAAGATCAGGCCGACGCCGACCCGCATAGCCTCCTCCTTCATCATCTCGCTACGTTCCTCGTCCTGGTACTGCTCCTCCGTAACATGGAAGAAGGCGTAAGAATGGGTCGAGAAGCGCCGATGCACCGACGCTTCGTGGATCCCGCGCATGTCGAAATTAGAAGACAGCTTGGCCTCGAAGGTGATGACCTCGAGGATGTCATGGTTGATGAGCGGAAAATGCTTGATTCCAATAACGACGGCGTCGGGGCGGCTCCACTTGCCGGTCTTCTTGCAGGAGGCGAGTGTTGCCGATGCTCCGGCCGGTGGGGACGAGATGGAGGAAAGCTTGTTGCTCGGGGGTCAGGGCCATGGTGCGGGTTTCGAGTCAGGGGAGGTTGTAACGGGCATCGATCGAAAGTTGTGGTTCTTCGGCGCCTGCCCCAGCATCCCTTCCCAGCCGATCATGGAGCGCAAGCAGGAGCTCGGCGTCGAGGGCGGCGTAGCGGAGTTGCTCTTTGGAAAGGGGGCGGCGGCCCCACTCGGAGGTCTGTGCGGATTTGTCGACCTGGAGGCCGAGCTCGCGCTCGCAGACCACGGCAAGGCTGTGTCCGCCGAGGATCTTCGATCCTCGGACACGGCGGGATACCTCCATGGTGTCGAAGACGCCCTGGAGCGGGACACCGACCCGGCCGAGGACGCGGCGCTCGAAGCGGGCGTTGTGGATGACCTTGCGGGGGCGCGGGGCGTCGAAGACGGCTTGCAGGGGGCCGAGCTCGCCGACAGCGAAGGGGTCGATCAGGTATGTCCGGGTTCGGGTGGCAACCTGGATGAGGCAGAGGGTGCCGAAGTCGAGCGCCGTCTCGACATCGAGGCCAAGCACCTCCTCGGTGCGGAGCACGTCGCAGACGGTGCGCAGGGCGGCGGGCGTGTCGACCCAATGAACTTCGTTTTTGGGGGCGACGCTCGTCGGTTCGGTGGGAAGCCGCAGCTCGAGCGCGATGGGGCGACTCGGTTCGATGTCCACCAGGCGGGCGCCAAGCGGTCGTGTGAGCGCGCGAGCGCCTTCAACGGTGATGCCACCGAGGAACTGGAGTGCCCCCGCGAGGTCGAGCAGCCGCTCGGCGAGGAGACGGTCCTCGGCGTCCTCGGGCAGGCAGGGCTGGAACTTACTGACTATGCCGCGGGCCATGCCGCGGGCGGCGTTGGCGGCGGTCCTCTCCCAATTGACCTCGGCGAGCTCGCGCACTGCTTCGCGCGCGAGGGCGAGCGGGAGGTCTTTACAGCGCATGGAGAGATTGCCTGCGACCCAGCGCTTGCCGGACTTCGCCTCGAGGCCGGCGGCGAGGAGTCGGTTGACGGCGCCGCCGGCGAAGGTATGCCAAAGGACGCCGTCGGGCAGTTCTTCGAGCGGAGCGCTGCCCTCGGCGAGGATACCGGCGTAGGAACCGCGGAGCATCTGCAGTTCCTGGGCCGCCGCTTTCGTGAGCCAGGCGTCCTCCTCGCCCGCGCGCGCGAGCACGTCGCGCATCGCCTGGCAGAGCTGCATCGATAGCGTGCCTGGGAGCCCGAGCCAGCTCGGGACACGGCCGTGCTCGGCCGGCCGGACGTGCAAGACTCCCTTGGACCAGTCGACCGAGCCGACCTCCCACGCGCGCCCCGAGAGCCGGAAGCACAGCGGCCCCTGCTGGTGGTCGTGCATCGAGACGAAGAGCGCCTGGATATAGCCGACGTCGTCCTTGCCATGCTGGATGCGCATCACCGGCGGGGCGGTGAATACGGCATAAAGCTCGAAGAAGTTACGGCGGCCGTAGAGCTTCTCGCCGCGCTGGCCGAGCGACAGCAGGCCGTCCGATTCGTAGAGGATGTCGCGCTGGAGCATCGTGTCGACGAGCTCGTGTAGGCGCTCTGGGTGGACGCTCGAGAACGGATAGGCGGCTTCGATCCACGGCAGCAGCTGGTGGCGCGAGATGCCGCCCTCCTGCAGGACGAGCGCCATCACCTGATGCGCGAGCACGTGCATCGCTTGCGACGCGGGCTTCACGTCCTCGACCCAGCCCGATTGGGCGAGGCGCAACAGCGCGACCGACTGCAGGAGGGACTCTGGGCTCAGGCAGAAGAAGGTACAGTTGGCGCGGGTGTTGGCACGGCGGCCGGTGCGCCCGAGGCGCTGGAGGAACGAGGCGACCGAGCCCGGGGCGTCGACCTGAATCACCTGATCGAGGTCGCCCACGTCGATCCCGAGCTCCATCGTCGACGTGCAGACGATCGCGGTGTTCTGACCGCGGGCGAACTGCTCCTCGGCGAGCGCCCGGTCGGCACGGCTGACGGAGCTGTGATGAATGAACACCTCGACGCCTGAGCCGCCGAGGGCCTGGGCCACGCGCTCGGCCTTCGAGCGGCTCTCGACGAACACGAGGCTCTTCTTGTCGCGAGCGATCTGGGCGATGCCGAGGGCGGCGTGGCCGATGTCCTCGCAGTGCTCGACGCGGAGCTGCCGCTCGGCCGGGGGGCGCGGCGGGTCGACGAGCCGGAACGGGCGCCGGCTCGAGCCCTGGAGCCACTCGCCTATCACGAGCGGATTGCCGACCGTCGCGGACAGGCCGATCCGCTGGATGTCGCGCCCGCAGAACGCGCCGAGGCGCTCGAGCAGGGCGGCTAGGTGAGCGCCGCGGTCGTCGCCGGCGAAGGCGTGAACCTCGTCGATCACGACGGCGGACAGGCCCCGGAAGAGCGCGCGGGCGTCGGTGCGCTCGCTGATCATCATCACCTCGAGCGACTCGGGAGTCGTCATCAAGATGTGCGCGGGGGCGTCACGGAAGCGGTGCTTGCGAGCGTCGCCAACGTCGCCGTGCCACTTGAAGACCTCGAGGCCGACCATGCGCGCGTAGCTGGTGAGCCGCTCCTCCTGATTGTTGAGGAGAGCGCGGATCGGGCACACGTACAGGACCGAGACGGGTTGGAGGTTCTCGCTGAGGATCCGCGAGAGCAGCGGGAAGATCGCCGCTTCGGTCTTGCCGCCGGCGGTCGGGGCGAGCACCACCGCGTTGCAGCCGTCGAGCACGGCGTCAATCGTCAGTTCCTGGACCGGGCGCAGCGAGCGCCAGCCGAGATCGTGGACGATCGCGTGCTGGAGGTGAGGATGAAGGCGGTCGATGCCGGGCATCAGCTATTGGACATCCTGTGATCGGGCTGACGAACCAGGACCAGGCTCATCGTCGGTCCTGGCGTCAGAGGTAGCGCTTCCCTGGGCTTGCTGGTCGTGGACCTTCATATTGTTGTGTGTGGGCGCTTCAAACGAATCGCCGATCGATCTAATTGCCGACAGTGGAATAAAGCCGTCGGGCCATCGTGTGAAAGTGTCGAATCTTACCCGAGCGAGGTCTACGTGAAGGTGGAACACACCTGCGAGACTCGCGCCTTCGAAATTCACACCTTCGAGATTCGCGCCAAAGAGATTTGCTTCTTCAAGGTCGGCGCCTGCGAAATTTGCCTTCTGCAAGTCCGCGTTGGCAAAATTCGCATCAAAGAGGGTTGCGTTACAGAACTTTGCGCCATACAGGTTTGCGTCTTCGAGATCTGCATAAACGAGGTCCGCCTCACAAAGATCCGCACGAAGGAGGTCGGCTCGAATAAACGACACACTGTTGAGATTCGCCCCGTAGAAACTTGCCAGTCTGAGGTTCGCACCCGCGAGATGCGCACCCTTGAGATTTGCCCCCCTGAAATTTGTCCCTTCAAGGCTTGCACCGTCAAGATTCGCGCCTTCGAGGTGCGCGCCTTCGAAATTCGAGCCTTGGCCGACGAGGCCAAGAAGCAGCGACCCCGGTTTCACAATGACAACAGGAGCAAAAAACATCGGAGGTTTCTTTCTTACGATCGTCCACCATGTCGAAATCGTCAAGAGCACCGAGCCGTCTCCGATATCGAAACACTCGTCAAGGCGCTGGGCGAGATGACAGCCGATGGCGAGGGCTGCTTGCCGCACCAGTGTCCGCTGGTCATTGCGGAATGTAGGTCGACCATCGCTCGTGCGGACCGCTTCGTCTTCAACGGTCGCTCGGGCCCAGTCGAGAAGGCGTCGACGATCTTGTTCTCCCCACATGTCGAGACGCTCGCGCAGGAATAATAAGACCCTCGAATCGCTCTCCACGAGCGGGGCACCGGAGATGCCCTCCTCAAGTGCATCAAAATTGTGGCGGCCGGCAGTGAGTAATCGCCGTAACTGCCGCTCCCAGAACCGCGCGGCCGCGAACTCCAGGAACGAACGGTGACCGAAGAAAAATTGTGGACTTCCGCCAGCAAATTGCGCCTGCATGCCAAGCAAGAGTCCGATCCGCACCTGCTCGAGTGTTGACTCAGAGATGCCCAGATCGTTCTCGAGCACAGCCAAGATATGCCAGCGTGACAGGGCCAGACCTGAAAATTCACGCCGCATCGCCTCCCAGGCAACTCGATCCATTAGCAACCGAATTGCTTCAATGGCGGAACGTCGGCCCCCCTCCTCACCCTTCCACGGTGGCAACTCGCCCCGGCTGACCAAGGTCTCACGCGCTCGCTCGGCTGCTTCCTTGATCTGAGGGTGGACTTCGCCGCTGCGCTGGTATTTGCCGGTCGCCAGCGTATCAAAAAACGCTTCGTAGATCTGGACCTGGGGTATAATTCCCTCCTTCCGCGCATAGGTCGGCCACGTCAGCACAAGCATGAAAAGGAGAATCGGAATTTGTGCGAGGTCGGTAAGACCGTGCAATGCGATATTCTCGCGGGTAGGTCCTGCGTTCGGCCAGGCCCACAGCCACTCATCTATCTGCCTCTCGTCAAACCTCTGAAGCTTGACGTGCGGAATCACGTGTTCTCTGCTTTTGGCGTCAAGTTGAGACAACGCCTCGGGCCGCGAGAAAACAATGAAGCGCTGTTCGTCTGAGGCATAATCGAAGAGTTCCCGGAGCAAGTTTCGTGCTTGCTCCGTGTTCATCGCTAATTCGTCCAGGCCGTCCAGAAGGATCACGGCGTGTCCCTCCCGTGGTGGCGCAAACGCAGGATCGTCAACTCTTAGCGAAACCCCGATCGCTTCCGCGCTACGCTTAAGCGCGCGTCGGATAACGTCGTCCAGACTTTGATGGGCTATCGAGCTATCGGCGCAGCGGACATAAATTGGAAAAACCCGCTGACAACTTGGATCAATACTATTAGGATCGAGATACGCTGAAGCCCAACGCCATGCCAGCGTCCGAGCTGTCAATGATTTGCCCATTCCAAAATCGGCGCTAACACACACAACCTTATGTTGGCACAGCAACTCCGCGAGCAACGTGAGCACTGGTCCAGTGCGGGTCCCTTTGCCCAAATCATATTTAGCATTCGGTTCGACATACGACTGCTCGAGCGGCAGATCAGGAATTCCCTCTGAGGTGTCCACTCCGGCGAACACGTGCTTGTGCCGCCATGCGGCTATGTCGGTCACCAAGAGCCGGCGCAATGCTTCGCCGCGCGGCAGGCCGTCAGTCAGTAGGGTGCGCAGTTCAGCGTTGCCGCCGCGGGCCAACACCTCGCGGAAGGCGCGCGTGAAAGCGCGCTCGAACGTTTGTACGTCGCCATCTTGTTCGCGCGGCAGCAGCGGGGGGGCGTCAACGGTGACCGCGGGGTCGGTGAAGGCCGCCCACAGAGCTTGGTACATCGGGCTCGCAGTCGGCGTCTCCAGCCAGGTATCACGCGGCAGCGGAGATGGAGTGGCGCGTCCCAGCAGGTCCAGCGCGAACTTGATCGCAGCTTCGACCTCTTGCAGGCGACCGCGTACCCAGGTGGGGGCAAACCATTTGCCCCACTTGTTCGGGCGGCCAGCCATTTCGCCGCTTCCGCCCCAGTACACCGCGAGCGCCTCCCCGAAACATGCTACGTGAATGGCCCACAGGTGTACGGCTTGCTCGGGCCGAGCGGACGCCGGCGCGAGAGATTTGAAGAGGTCGCTGGCCTTTCCGATTACGTCCGCGCCGAGCCCGAGCAGTTTCGTCAGCCAGCCGAGCCGATCCTGGGTGGGGAACGTGGTCCAGCCGTCCCAGACGGACAATTTGCAGCCGCTTTCCAGCAGCTTGATCGACGACGTGACTAGCGCGAGCGTTACGGGGTCGGCCACGGACTATCCCTCAAGTCGGCGCGTTCTCGGCGCCGGGGCGGACTGTTGCTCCTTGGGCGCTTCGGCTTCGGGGGCCTCCGGAGGTTCGAACGAACGGCCGTGCTTCGCGGCCAGCTCCTCCGGCGTCAGCTTGCCGTCGTCGAGCTCTAGCTTGTAGTGCGCGGCGGGGGCGTATTGCTCGTGGAGGTCGACGCGATCCATCACGTCGATCAGCTCGCGCAGGAACAGCCGCGGCGCGAGGGCGACCTTGCCGCCGAAGCCGGCGGTGATCTGTGTGACAAGGGCGCCGAGGAAGCGGTCGTCCACCTTGGCAGCGACGCGGTCGGCGTGCTTCGCGGGGTACAGGTCGCGCACGCAGCGGCCGACGGTCAGCAGGCGCTCCGGCGTGAACGGCAGCAGGCGTACCTGGGTCGCTCGGAGGTTGTCCCATTGCGGGTCGTCGCCGAAGTTGACCTGGACGCGTTGGTATAGCGGAGCGAGAGCCTTGAGGCCCTTGTAGCCCTCGAAGAAGTCGCGGGTGCCGGTGACGACCAGGTACAGGCCCGGGAGTTCCTCCTTGGCGAGCATGTCCATGAGCTGCCGGAGGGCGTTGAGCGACTTCTCGCGGGTCTGCGCGTTCATGCGCTGAATCGTCTCGACCTCGTCGAGGACGACGACCAGGCCATCGTAGCCGGACTGGCGCAGAAGCTGCAGCAGGCCGGCGAGGAAGGTCAGCGACGCCTGACCGTCGACCTTGCCCTTGGTACCGGCGGCACGGAGGACCGAACGGTCGGTGTGCGGCTGGCCCGCGAGCCAGGCGAGCAGACCCTGCGCGGTCGAGAAGTCCCCCTCATGGGTCGCGCGGTGGTAGGCGCGGAGGATCTGGGCGAACGCAGGGTTGCGCCGCGAGAGGTCGGCGAGTTTGTCCTCGAGGCGCTGCTCGGTCGCGTCGGCGAAGTTGGGGTCGTCCTCGGTCATGCCGCGCAGGCGCATGACCTCCTCGCCGATCTGGTACAGCCAGCCCTCGACGACGGCCTGGAAGGCGTTGGGGCCGTCGGCCGCGGTCTCGAGCCGCTCGATCAGGCGGCGGTAAACGGTCTCCAAGTGGTGCAGCGGGGTGTCATTGATCGAGATCTGGACCTCGGCGGTCGCAAATCGGCGCTCGCGCGCCTTCGCGCATAGGTAGCGGGCGGCGAAAGTCTTGCCGGTGCCGTACTCGCCACGGATCCACTTGGCGAGGCCCTTACCGGTGGCGACGAAGTCGAGCTCTTCATTGACCGCGCCGAGCAACTTCTCGAGGCCGGTAGCGAAATGTCCGAGGCCCTGGGCGGGCACGAGGCCGCTGCGCAGGGCGTTGACGATCGTCGCCGACTCGTTGACTGCGGGCATCAGCGGTCCTTTCCTTGATAACGATACATGGTCTCACCGCTCGGCAGCTTCTCGTCGGTGAATAGCGTGTGGCCCGAAGCGTGGAGGGCTCGCTTGAGCGTGACCATCAGGCCGTTGAGGCGGCCGGGGTTCTTGCGCAGGCGCTCGGCGAGCTCGCTCGCGCGGGCCGAGCCGTTCTCGCGCAGGAGGACGAGGACGGACTTCTCGTCGTTGCCGAGCTTGGCCAGGAGCTCGGGCGGGAGGGGCAGCGCGTCGGCCCGCTCGGCGGGGTTGAAGAGGGTGAGCTGTGGTTTGGGCGCGGTCGGCAGCTTGTCCGAGGGCGTCTCGATCGGCAGCTCGACGGGGCGCGGCGGCGGGACGGGCTCGACGACCGAGCCCTGACCGAACCACCACGCGGGCTCGTCGGCGTGGAGGCCGTCGCGCTCGAGCCAGGCGAGGGGGACGACCATCTCCTCGAGGCTGCACCCGCCGTGGAAGCCGACCTGCGGGGAGCCGAGGTAGGCGCCGCTGCGCCATGCGAACGCGCGCCGCTCGGGCGGGCCCCCGAGGCCCCCGAGGTCGATCTCGATGAAGCTGTCCGGCGCGGCGTTCTTGCCGAGCGGGAGGAAGCGCGGCGCCCCTTTCCCGGCGCCGACCCGCAGCTTGTTTTCGACGTAGGGGCTGTGGCCGTGGTCGGCGGTGACGAGGATCTTCCGCCGCGACTTGAGGGCGACCTGCAAGCTCGGTTTGAAGGCGCTGATGTCCTCGGGCGAGAGGCGCACGGTCGAACCGGTGTTGACGGAGCCGATCTGGTCGTCGACGGCGTTGAACACCGCGGCGACGACGTCGAGCGACTCGTCGGCGAGCGCAGCGAGCAGCGCCTGCCCTCCGTCGGCGAGGTCGGCCTTGAGGAACAGACGGCGGTTGCGCCGCTCGAGGGCCTTGTTTTGGTTGAAGCGGGCCTTGTCGGTCTTCGCCTCTTGCTCGTCGCGGAAGACGGTCTCGGCGGCCAGCGGGTCCTGCGGGAGCTCTCCGAGGAAGATCGCGCCGCGCGCGTGGCTGGTGATGGTCGGCAGCGGCGAGAGCGCAGGAATGCCGGCGACACGGCCGTCCGCGTCGGGGCGGATCCCGATCGGGAAGGTGTTGTCCTGCGAGAGCGCGTGCAGGAGCTCGAGGAAGACGGGGTAGCTGCAACCGTCGAGCACGACGAGGAAGAGGCGCGCCCCGGGATCCTGCTGCCATACGGGGGCCACGGTGCGCTTCCACAGGCGATGCAGCGGCGTCAGCCCGGTGTGGTGCAGCGCGGCCTCGTAGCCAGCCGCCAGGGCCGCCGCGAACTGCTGGTTCTCCCGCTCGCGGCGCGCATAGGCGGCGGTGAGGACTGACTTTGCCTCGGCGTGGTGCGCGGCGCTGCTGGCGAGGGCGCGGCGGAGCTGCAGGATCGCCAGATCGGCGAACGCGCCGTTGCGCTGGTAGTCCTGCACCTGGGCGAGGATGTCGGTCGACGGCGTGAACGGCTGGTCGAGGTAGCGCGAGAGGCGGCCCATCGCCACGAGGACGGCCAGGCTGACGCGGTTGATGTTCGCGGAGCGATGGGCCGTGAGCCAGGAGATTTCCGCGAGGCTGATCGCCTTGCCGTCCGCGGCCTGCTTGGCGAGCGCGTGACAGCGGCTGGCGAACGCGAGCGGCAGCACGTGGCTGGTCTGGAGCTGCGCCGGAAGGAGACACTCGCGGCCGATCCGGTCGGCCTCGTCGAGGAGCGGCGTCGCCAGGTCGCCGAGGATCGCCAGCGTGTCCTCGGCGAGGCGGGTCAGCACGCGGCGCAGGATCCGGCGGTCCATCTCGAGCGGGGGTTCGGTCGCCGCCTGCCACAGCGGGCCCCAGACCGGCTTGCCGAGCTCCGGCACCTCGACGGTCAAGATCGCGCCGTGGATGACGAGTTGACGCAGGCGGCGCTCGGGCTGGGCGAGCGCCCACGAGAGCAGCCGGCCGTCGTCGCCGTGCATGGTCAGCAACGCGTCGCGCACGAGCTGGCTGACGCCAAGCGACCACTGCGGCGGCTCCTGCACCCACGCAGCGAGCAGTTGCGCCGGTGTCTGGGTGCGGACGCGCTCGCCGACGCTGACGTCGACCAGCATCTCGGTCAACAGCCGCCGGTCGATCACGGTCGGCAGGGTCCGGTGGCTCATCATCACGCCGAGCTTGTGGACATGCTCGAGCGCGAGCTTCTGCATGTACGGCGCGTCGGCGCCGACGACGCGGACGCCGAGGTGCGCCTCGAGCACGTCGTTGATCGTGAGCGCGTGGACTCGTTGATCCTGGGCGCGTCGCAGGATGTCCGGCGCCTTCTGGATCTGGAGCGCGACCGCCTCGGGCATCACGGCGATCAGCGGCGCTCCCTTGGCCCTCCAGAGCAGGTGTCGCAGGCCGAGCTCGGTGGCGATGCGGTGGACGCGATAGACGCCCTTGGGCGTCGTCATTTGCTCGGGCAGGTTCTCGAGGCCCTCACTGTCGATGACGAGCAAGAAGCCCTTCTCGTTGGCGCCGCCTGACTTTTCGAGCAGGCCACGCAGGAGCAGGTGAGCCGCGCTCACTCGGCATCCTCCTCACGTGCGAGGACGATCTGAATGCTCGCCTCGCTCTGGTTTGCCAGCGCCCGCCGCACCTGGGCGAGGAACGATGAGACGGCGTCGGGGTCGCCGGGGTTGAGGCGCTGCTTGAGGAGGATCTTGGCTTTCGTCGGCTCGGGTTGCGGCGGAGGCGGCGGCGGCGGTTTCGGTGTGATCGGCGGCTGGGCGATCAGGCGGTGGACGAGCTCCTGCGCGCGCTGGTTCCAGCCGAGGATCCACGTCTTCGTGATTGGCTGCTCGGCTTCGGCGGCGGCGATCCGGGCGTCGAGGGCGGCGAGGTGATCGCTGACTTCGACGCCGAGCGCCGGGTGATTGGCGCCCGCCTTCAGAGCGTCGCGTGCGTGTTCGTTGATCTCGACGAGCGCGTCGCGCAGAGCTTCGCACTGCTGAACGACGGCGCGGAGTCGGTCCGACGGGTCATCGGGCCACTGAGCGAGCAGCTCGCTCAGGACCTTGTGGCTGTCGGTGGTCGCCTGGGCGAGCGGGGCGAGCCGTGTGTTGGCAGCCGCGAGGTCCTCGAGGCGGGCGCCGGACTCGATACCGAGGTTGATCAGGCGCTGATGGAGGGCCTGCAGGACCGTGCGCCGGGCCTGCCCCTGCTGCTTGAGCGCGAGGGCGAAGCGATCCTGCGCCTGCAGCGAGCGGTGAGCGGGCGGGCGCTTGACTGCGAAGAGGTGGTCGCCGAGGTCGCGCAGTCGATGCCACTCGGCGGCGCCGACGAGCTTGCCGCGCTGCAGCCGCACGCGCGTGGTCGGCGGCATCCCGATCTTGACGTCGATCGGATCGCCGGTCAGCTCCTCAAGCGCCCGGTGGTCGCGCTGGCACAGGAAGCTGAGAAAGAGGTCGATGACGGGCGGCTGGAAGCCATAGGTGTCCCTGAGGTACTCGGCGACCGGGGCCCAGGAGACCGAGTCGTGGTCGGCGCGCTGGAGGACATCCTTGATGTAGCGCGAGTCGAGGCGCAGCGACGCCTTGGTCTGGCCGAGGTTGACGAGCTCGAGCGGCTTGCCGATCTTCTCGAGGATCTTGCCCTTGCTCTCGTCGTAGGGGACGGAGACGTTGGTCTCGCCGGCGGCGATCATCCATTCGAGCAAGCCGTCCAGTTCGGCCTTCTTGGGCTCCATGTCGAAGACCGGGTGCTGCGTATACCTGCGATCCATGAGCAGGGTGGCGATGCGCTTCAGGTTCTCGTGCAGCGTCTCGTACGGGCGGCTGCCGTCGATGTCGGAGATCAGGGCGAAGAACTCACCGTGGCGGATGTAGACCTCGACGAGCAGGGCGTCGATCTGGCCGGCGAGGTTGTTCGCCCGGATCTCCGCCTGCTCGATGATCTTCTTGCGATCCTGGGGACCGTAGGTCTCGAGCAATTCGGCCTGGCCGACCTCGGAGAGCAGGAAGCGGACGGCGGCGAGCTCGGTGAGGACGGCGAGCTCGCTGGTGCTCATGTGCCGGGGCAGCCAGCAGACCGTGTGCAGAAGACCCTGCTTCTTGCGCACGTTCGTGGCGCGCATGCGGTCCTCGTCGACGCTATGTCCGGGGTCGTCCCACGGGTAGTCGACGAGGATCTTGAACGTGCCCGGCGGCGGGTCGAAGTCCTCGTAGGACATTTCGCGCACGTTGCCGAGCTTGAGCCGGCCGCGGCGGGGGGTCTTGCGCCACTGGAGATCCCAGTCGCCCTCGGTGGAGCCCTCCTCGAAGCCCTTGAGCTTGTCGACGCCGAGGGCCTTCTTGAGGGCGGCCCACAGAATCTTGAAGCGCTGCTGCGGGCTGTCGACCTTCGAGCGGGCGCGGGTGAGGACGTCGGTGAGGCTGACTCGGCCGAGCACGTAACGCACGAGCGCGGACTTGCCCTGGCCGGCGATCTGGAGGTCGGGCAGGCTCTTCGACAGCGCGAGCAGGTCGGTCTCGGCGATCAGGACCAGCCCGCGGGGGGTGTCGCCGACGACGTCGGCGGAGTTGAACTGGACGAGGCGCTCGATGGTCAGGCCGCCCTGCTTGAGTCGCGGCGAGACCTCGGCGAGGAGGACCGTCTTGACGAACTGGTCGAGCGCGCGCTGGCGCTCCTCGTTGAGTTCGGGGTTTTCGCGGGCCAGCGCCTGGATCGCAGGGGCGAGTCGAAGGTAGTACTGATGATGGATGTCCTGCATCAGCTCGGCCTTCTTGCTGGCCTCGACGCCGGACTCGGGGAAGATGGCGGCGAAGGCGGAGCCGACCGGGAGGAACTCGCCGAGCTTCAGGTCCGGGTAGTGCAGGACGAGCAGCTCGTACAGCAGGCGCAGCGCCGAGCGCTCGCGCTGCATCAGCGAGGACACGTCGACCAGCATCTCGATCAGCGCCGGGTGGAACGGGTAGACGTCCTTGAGGTATTCGATGTCGCCGCCGGCCAGCAGCAGCGGCAGCGCCTTCTGGTGGCGCTCGACGAGGCTGCCGACGGCCCTGGCGATCGCGGCCGGGTCGCGGGGACGGAGGACGCGGCCCTTGACGATGTGGCGCAGCTCGACGTCGCGGAGCTCGGTGACCTCGAAGCGCTTAGCGTGGTGGTCGAGGTGCTCGTGGATCTTGCTCTCGTCGACGAGGTCGGGGAAGAACTCGCTCAGCTTGCGCTGGCGGGCGACGAACACGAACATCGGCGCGGGTCGCTGGCCGGTGTTGTGGTCGACGATCACGTTGAGGTTGTTGATCTCCTGGACGAACTCCTGGCCCGACTTCTCGGCGAGCCACAGCAGGAACTCGTCGAGCATCAGGACGACGCCGCCGAAGCCCTGCGCGCGGGCATGCTCGGTCATGCGCCGCAGGCCGTCGCTCCAGCGCGGGTCGATGCCGGCGGACGCGGGATCGCGGCCCTTGTGCTTGATCCAGGCCAGGGCGAAGCGCTCGCGCCCCGCGGGCGAGCCAGCGGCGAGCGCCTCGAAGTCCTCGCGCCCGCCGATGATCGAGGCGGTCTCGAGGCGCTTCCAGACGATGTCGCCGTACTCCTGGGCCTCGCGGCGGACCTCCTCGAAGATCGTGTCGACGTTGAGGAAGTTGAACGGCGCCATGCCGCGGCGCTTGAGGGCCTGGTTGAAGCCCTCGTAGACCGCGCGGTCGAGGCTGGTGGTCCGGCCGCGGACCGACAGCATGTGGATCCGGACGACGAGCAGATTGGCCCGCGGCAACCACTCCTCGTGCGCCCGCTGGCCGGCGAGCAGCGGGCGGAACTTGTCCCAGGCCGGCGCAGCGCCCTCGATCAGCAGCGAGAGCATCGTCATGAAGTGCGACTTGCCGCTGCCGAAGCTGCCGTGGATGAAGCGCCCATACTCCTCGCCGCGGTCGAAGACCTGCTTCATGTCAGTGAGGATCCGCGGGAGCTCCTTCTCGACCGCGGGGGTGATCACGTAGTCGTCGACGAGCTTCTTGACCTCGTCGGAGTCGGGCGCGGCCTCGCGCAGCTTGATGACGAAGCCCATCGCCCGGATGTCCTCCGGACTCGGGAGATCATAGGCGTCACGGATCGTGGTCATGCGTCGTCCTCTTCGTCCTGCTTGGCCTTGCGGGCGCGTGCGACGGTCTTCTTGGGAGGCTTGGGGGGCGGGAAACGCTTGCGCCAGTCCTCGAGCATCTCGCGGCTCGGGCCAGTCGGACCGACGAGGGCCTGCAGTTCGGCTTTCAAGCGGGCGGCTGCCTGGCCGTCTTCGCGGGCGACCTCGGGGAGCAGACGCCAGGCGCTGTCGAGCAGGGCGATGCGGTCGGCGAGGGATACACCGGCATCCTCACGATCCTCGTCGATAGCGAGGATGGCCTTGAGGCGCTGCAGCGGGGTCCAGCCGGCCCAGCCGTAGAGAGTTCCGGCATCAGTGGAGCCATGGACTTCGGTGAACGCGATGTATCGTTCGCGTGGCACGTCGAGCTTGCCGCGAAGCTCAAAGATCCGACGCGTGTTGAAATCTGGCTGGGCGTAGGTCGGGGGGACCGCGGGTGTCACCCTTTCGCCCGCGTCTTCACGGCGTTGATCCTCCCAGGTCTGCTCCCAGGCTTGATGCTTTACGAGACCTGACTTGCTGTATCGATGGAACGGATGGTTAGGCACTGCATCATCTGTAAGCAACTCCAAAACAAGTCGATCGTGACTATAATCGCAACGTGCCGTCATGAGTTCAGCAAGCATCGAGAAGCGGGGCTCCTCTTGCAGGTCCGCGGCGATACGCCCGAGATCGAAAGGAACGTTCCGCTTGCGAGCTGCAAATTCGACCAGATCGCTCAGCAAGAGGCGGAGTCGGTCACCGAGGCGATCAGCGAAGGTCTCGACCCTTCCGGCCAGATGTTTCGGAGTCAACAGCCATCGCCGCTTATAGCTCTCATGTTCAATCAACGCGAGCGCTGGCGAGCGCTCGACGGCAAGCATCCTCTCTGTCCAGACTTTGGCGATACGCTCGTCTAGATCCGAAGGTAAATCTTTCATGAGCAACTGCCCGTCGACCCCATACGCCCTTCCTGACCGAGCTTGAAGGACTTCGAACGGACGAGCCCCGAGGGGCGCCCCCGAAGTCCGTTCAATGTGATCCGGAGAAATCCTCGGAAGGTTCTCGACGAGACCATATAGATGGTACACGGACCAGTCGATCTCCTCCTGCAGGACAATCTGCTGACGCAAAATCTGACTCTCGCGCGATTCTGCCTCCTCAAGGAGGGCCCGAATTTCATGGCTCGGAAAGGGTTCAAGAGTTCGAATGTCAGGAAGTGCAGCAATCAGCACGCCAGCGCGCTCGGCTGCGAGTTTGTCCAACCGCCGAGCACATTCTAGCAATACTTCTCGACAAGGCCCCACATCCGGGAAAGGGAACTCCTGAAGACCGGTTACCGTAAAGTCGTAGGCAATCTTCGCGGCATCAGACTGCCATTTTCCTGCGGACGTTCCGCCCCCCTTGTTGTGGAAGACCTGCTTCATCCAGAAGCAACCCGCAGACGAATTCAGCACGCCAAGCGCCGAATAATACTCGGCCTCCGTCGCAGCGCGAGGGAGCTTTATCACCGGCGCGCTTCGATTAAATGCCTTGCCGCCACGATCGAGGATAAAGTGATTATGAGTCGCAATGAAAGCAAATGCGATAGCCAGGGGGGTCCGGAAGCGCTCCTTCGTTATTTGGCCGTGATCCCACCACGGGCGCCCTGCAGTTCGGAAAGTGTCGCCTCCGAAGACCGCCCTCTCTTCGAGTAGCCTGCGAAAGCGCCAAAGGAATCGTTCCACGCCAGTATTTTCAGGCAATGGCCGAAGCTCAAGGTCATCGTTATACGGAAAAATAACCGCAGGACCGCCAATGATGGTCCAATCCCGCAGCATATCTCCGTTTCCGAATAGCTTAAGCCAACTCGAATCACACCCGTGCCGCTCAAAGGTCGAAAACTCTTGGACAAACACTTCATCCTGCTTAGTAATGCACATGTAACCGATGGACTCAACCTGATCAGCAAGGCGCCCGAGCGAACGGCTTTCAATTCGAACTTTTAGCTCAGCCGCGCCTCCTCCGCCAAGGCTCCAAGGATGCTTCGAGAGTGTTGCACGCGGCACAGCAGACACGCTCACAAAGTCATTTTCGAATCCGACTCGACACCATCCCTCCTCAATGGAGGACCACACCAACGCCTTCGCTGGCTCCGCAGGAATCCCGCTCTCGCCGCGCTTGCTCATGACAACGCGTACGTCTTCACCGAAAGCGCGACTATTTCTAGCGAAGAGCAACACGGTCGGGGTGCCGTGGCCGGGGATAAATGCCTGCGAAGTATCGACGACAAGCGTCAGGTCGAGGTTGCTCAGGATCTTCTCAATGAGCGGCTCACCGAACTCCCGTTTCATGAAATTATTACTGGTTATGATCCCGACGAATCCCTCTTTTTCGGCGAGTTGAAAGGAGCGCTCAGTGAACGGCGAACCCAGCGAATACTCCCGGTAGGCTGAAACGTAGCGCTGTGCCTTTCCAATTTTCTCGCGGTGATACGCCTTGCTCGCCGGGTCTCGCTCGGTGATGTAGGGCGGGTTCGCCACTACGGCATGGAATTTCGCCGTCAGCACCGGGCGGAGGGCAGCGCGCACATCGGCGCGCGTAAACGTCGGGCGCGGCTTCTCTGCGGACTTTGCGCTCTCGAAGAGGCCGAATTGCTCGCTCGGCTTGCTCTCATCGCGTTCGACTTGCTCGAGCCCGTCGGCCCAGTATACGTGGGGATGGAACTTCGCGGCGTCAGCGAGCGCCGTCACGCCCGCGAGTTCGGCGGCGGTCATCACGAGGCGAGCGCGTGCGAGAGCGCAGGCGTAGTCGTTGAGGTCCATGCCGACCACGCGGCCGAGGGCATGGAGGGCGAGTTGCTCGCGCGACCAGTCCTTGTGCTGCACCGCGGTGGCCTCGAAGATGCGCTTGAGGCCGTCGATCAAAAAGTGTCCGGAGCCGCAAGCGGGGTCGAGCAGCCGGACCTGGTCGGCGCCGAAGGTCTCGATCGCCGGGGTCAGCGTCCGGTCGAGGATGAAGGAGCGGACGAAATCGGGGGTCTGGCACAGGGCGAACCTGTCCTTTACGACAGGGTCGAGCTCCTGGTACAGGTCGCCCATCAGCTCGCCCTCGAAGCGCTCCTCGGCGAAGCTCCACTGGGCGGCGGTGTCGGCGTCGCGATGACGCCAGAAGGCGATCAGCGCGCGCGAGCGCTCGTCCGAGGGCAGCGCGAGCTCGGCGGGCTGGACGCTGAACAGCTCCGGCAGGCCGCCATTCGGGCTGGCGAGGTCGTGGTAGATCCAGCCCAGGAAGGCGGTCTCGCCGAGGTTGGGGGCGAGGCGCTCGAAGAGTTGCTGGGCTTCGGGGTCGAGGAGGCGGCCGGGCGCGAGCAGGCCGCGGTCCTCGAGCACGCGGACGTAGACCGACTTGAGCACCCACAGGACGGCGGCGCGGCGCGACAGGAGGTCGGTCCAGACGTCGAAGTCCTCGCCGACGCGTTCGTCGGTGTGGAGCTGGCGGGCGCGCTCGCGGGTGGGCCCGGGCTCGCGCATCCTGGCCCGGAGGTCGGCGGCGATAGCGGCGACGTGTTCGCGGAGGGCGGCGGTCAGGCGGGCGCGGTCGGCTTGCTTCATGGTGAGAGCGGATGGAGGAGCGGGAGCGTGGCACCCTCGAGGTGCCACATGGCGGGGCCTTCGTTGAAGCGCGGCTGGCGGTTGTGGATCACGCCGGGGACGATGAGCACCCAGAAGCCACGGCTGCCGGAGAGGGTCTCATCGTACAGGCGGCGCGGGAGATCAAGCGCCTCGCACAGGCCGAGCAGCGCCGTGTCGCCGAGGACGAGGATCCGCCCGGGTTCGCCGTGCTCGTCGAGCAGGCGGAACAGGGTCTCCTCGGCGGCGTCGGTCAGCGCGCCGCGCTGGGCGGCGAAGCGCTCGGCGCGCTCAAGCATCGACAACGAGGCGCCGTGGTCGGCGAAGAAGGCGTCATCGAACGAGATCCAGGCGCCGCCGATCGCCGCGGCGACGGAGCGGCCGATCTCGGCGTGACGCTCAGGCGGGGTGACGAGCATGCGGAAGCCGCGTGACTTCGATGCGTCGCGGAGCATGTCGCGCACGACCTCCTCGGGGCCGCGCTCGGCGCGGAGGAGCGGCGGCAGCGCGTCGGGCGCGAGCGCGGGCGTGGCGACGACCGAAGCTGTCTTTCCGGGCAGGATCATCTCGCCCTGCACCTGGCACTCGAGGCCGTGGAGGAGGCCGAGCAGGTGGTCGGGGTCGGGGTACGGGGTGTCCTTGCCGAAGGTCCGCCGGACCTGCCGCTCGAGGTCGTCGAAGGCGATCGGCTCGCGGGCCTGGTCGAGCACGAAGCCGATGCTCTGCCGCGGCTCGAGCGGGCCGATGAACAGGTGGCCGGTCTCGGCGAGCTGCGCGTCGTCGCAGAGGCGGACGCCGAGTTCGCTCGGGTCGCCGTCGTAGTGCGGGAGCAGGCCGGTGAGGGTCCGGCGGGCGGCGTCGGGCTCGATCGGCGGCCACTGTCCGGCGATCCGCAGGACCTCGCCGGCGAAGGCGCGCAGGGTTTCGCGGTCGAACAGCGGTCGGGCGACGAGCGGCTGGTCGGCGCCGTCGATCTCGAAGCAGTGGATCCGGCCGGCGGAGACGCGGGCGAGCAGGCGCACGATGCCAGCGCCCGAGACGACGCCGGCGGGCCACTCCTCCTCGAAGCGCGCGCCGAGCTCGTCGAGCCGGGCGATCCCGCCGAAGCCGTCCAGGACGGTGTCGAGCGCGGTGCTCAGGTCGGCGAGGATGGAGAGGTCGAGGCGCTCGAGGCCCTTCGCCAGCTCGACGCTGACGTTCGGCTGGCTGCGGGCGAGGTCGCCGGCAATGTCGCTCTGGGCCTCGGGCGCGCCGGTGATGCCGATTGCGCGCTCGACGATGATGCGCTGAATGTCGCTTAGCGTGCGCGCGGCGAGCTCCCACAGGCGATCGAGGGTGTGCGCGCCGTCCTCGCTGCCGGCACTGTGATCCCGGAATTGGTGGAGCGCCTCGACGACCTTGGCGAGCCGCGTCGGGCCGATCCCTGGGACCTGGAGCAGCTCGGAGCGGGTCAGCAAGGCGACGGCGCCGACAGTCGGGAGCTGGGCCTGTTCGAGGGCGCTCCGCAGGGCCGGCGGCAGCGGGAGCTTGTGGACCGGCTCCGGCGAGTCGATGAGGTCGGGGACGAGCGGCGGGTCGACGCGGATCGGCGCGGCGGTGGCGACGATGCCGCGAGCCCGCAGGGTTTCCTGGAAGGCGAGGATGTCGTTGGCGGTCTTGGTGCCGATCGTGTGGATCTTGCGCACGTGGGCCGGCGAGAGCGCGAGGAGCTCGCCGGTCGTGTGGACCTGGTTACGCGCGAGGATGTTGATCGCGCGGCGCGGGAGGCCGGTCAGCCGGAGGGGCGTGGTCGCGTCGATGTCCGCCGGTGGTGCGACGACGGCCTCGGGGACCGAGAGATCGTCGCCGAGGGCGACGAGCAGGGCGTCGCGCATCGTACGAGCGGACGGGTAACGCTTCTCCGGGACGGGATCGAGGGCCTTCTCGAAGAATTTGGCGAGGCCGGGCGGGTCGATGTCCTCGGCGCGCATGGCCGGCGCCTGCCCCGGCTCGGGGACCTTGCCCTCGAAGGCGTGGCGGCCGGCATAGAGCTCGAACAGGCACAGCGCGGCGGCGAAGCGGTCGGTCGAATGCGTCCAGCGGGCGCTGCTCGGGTCGCGGTAGAGCGCGGTGCCGCCGTAGGGCGCTTCCTCGGGGACGGCCGCGAGGCTGAAGTCGATGATCGTCAGGCGGCCGTCGTTGACGAGCAGGTTGTCGGGCTTGAGGTCCTTGTGCGTGACGCCCTGTTGCTCGAGATAGTCGAGGCCGGCGAGCAAGTCCTCGGCGAGGCGTCGCTGGGTGTTCGGCTCGAGCGAGGGGTGCGCGGCGAGCCACTGGCGCAGGTTCTCGTTGCCGACCCGCTCCATGATCAGGGTCAGCCGACCCTCGACCATCTTCGTCAGGTCGATGACCTTGACGATGTTGGCGTGGTCGAGGCGGGAGAGCACCTGATACTCCCCACGCAACGCCTCCTCGGCGGCGTCCTCCGGGCGGGAGATCTTGAGGGCGCGAGTGCGGCCGCTAACGAGGTGGCGCGCGGCGTAGACGACCGACATGCCGCCCTGGCCGAGACGCCGGTCGATCTCGTAGTCCGTGCCGACCCGCGTGCCTTGTTCGAGGTTCTCGGGGTCGAGTGCGGCGCGGCGCTCGGGTGGCATGCCCGGGAGGACGCGTTTCTCGGGCTCGCGGCCAAAGCGCACGGCGACGATTGCCTGCGCGAGCGAGGGATAGCGATCGGTCGGGCGCATCTCGAGCATGCGCCCGACGGCTTCGTCAAGGCTGAGCGGAATCTGCCGGGCCATGTCGCGCACGCGCCGCATCAGGCGGCGGGCGGCCATGAGGTGCCGGGTGCTTTCGAACAGCGGCTTGCCCGTCAGCAGGAGCGCCAACAGGGCGCCGAGGCTGAACTGGTCCGACGCCGGCTCGGCGCTGCTGAAGGCGTTGATAACCTCGGGGGCGGCGAAGATCAGGCGATCGTCGCTGATGCTCGTGACGGCGATCGAGGTGTCAACCGTAAGCTGCTTGGCGAGGTCGAAGCCGGTGATGCGGATCTGTCTCGGGTCGGAAAGGTCCTCGACGAAAATCACATCGGGGCGGAGCAGCCGGTGGACGACGCCCTGGCAGTGGGCCTCCTCGAGGGTCTCGGCGAGTCGGATCCACAAGTTTGTGCGCGCAGGCAGGTCGGCCTTTTTGTGCTTGCCGCGCGCCTCAGGACCGTAGCGCTCGAGCCAGGTCGTCAGCGTGATCCCCGGGAAGTTCTCGAGGGGAAGTACGATGCCGGCCTCGTCGGTGAAGGGCGGATCGGCGGTCAGGATCCCGTCGCTGCGGCCGAGCCGGCCGAGGACCTGGGCCTCCCAGCGGGCGCGCTCGATGACACGCTCGCGCTGAGGTTCGGTAGCGAGCGGAGGAATGCTGTAGATCCGCAGCACACGCTCGGCGGCGGAGAGGGTGTTGCGGCCCAGGAGCTCGGTATACGTGTCGTGGTGATCGAGCGTGTCGACGATCTCGTACTCACGGACGCGCCGAACTGGCCTCGGGCCACTCTGCTGGACGCCGGTGAACAGCCGGAGGATGTCGGCCTCGGCCGGCGCGGTCGGGGTCTGCGTTCTGCCCCCGCTCAAGCGCTCGATCAGCGCGGGGTCCTGTAGCGCGGCGAGGATCGTCTTCTTTGTGTGGATCCGGCTCTGGCTCGCCGGGCCACGCACGCCGCAGTCGGTCGTCGCCGACAGGAAGACGAGGCCCTCGACCCAGAGCTGCCCGGCCTGGTGGCTCTCGCGCTTGAGCTGGCTCTTGAGCGCCTGGGCGGTGATCCGGTTGAGGCGCAGCGGGCTCGGGATCGGGTGCGGGATGTACCAGTCGTGGTCGGTGCCCTCGATCCGGCCGCGGTAAGACTTGATCTCGACGACGAAGACGGCGTGCGGGGCAACCACGACGGCGTCGAGCTCGTAGATGACGCCGCCGCGCTCGACCAGCCAGGCGTTGCCATAGACGGTGTACTCGGCGGGCAGGCCGTCGACGAGGAAGCGCAGGGCCTGCCGCTCCGGGTCGTGCGCCGATTCGCCGATCGGGATGAACTTCGCGGGCATCGATTACACCAAAAGGACCTTGGCGGTGGAGAACCAGGAAGCGAGCTGGTTCTCGTACTGGTAGAGACCGCCCTTGTCCGGGTGCAGGCCGACGACAAAATCGAAGTTGCGCTGGCGCAGCGGCGTGTCCGGCTGGAAGTCGCCCGGCTCGCCCCTGATGACGAAGTCGGTGTGCGGGGCGCCGAGGTCGAGCGCGACGATGCCGGCGAGCGTGAACTCCTGCCAGGAGCCGCAGGCGACGACGAAGTTGCCCTGGAGCGTGACGTCGCCTTGTGTCGAGACGATGTGGTGCGCGAGCTGGCCGCCGGTGCCCGGGAGCTCGAGGACCTTGTGGTGCGACTTGACGACGTGTAGCTCGGAGCGTGCCAAGCGCGTCGGCAGGCCGAGGAGTTTGGCCTGCTCGGTGATGTAGTCGGCGCTCGGGGTCTTGAGGTCGGCGGTCTGGAGGGCCCCGAGCCATCCAGCGGCGACCGCCGCGGGGAGCTGCGGGAGCCTGAAAGAGCCGCCGACCGCGGCGGGGTCGAACGGGACGCGGTGCAGGACCGCGGCGTCCTCGAAGACCAACGCGACGAGGTCGGTGGCGGTCAGCCGGCCGCGGAAGCGGTTCCAGGTGGCGAGGCCAGGTTCGGTGACACGCGCAGCACGCCGCCCGGCGGCCTCGTCGCGTGCGAGCGCGTGCAGGAGCGCGGCCGACCAGATGCCGGTGGCGCGCTGTTCGGAAGGGAGGCCGGCGAGGTCGAACGACGCCATCAGCAGGTACCTGTCGGCGCTGTCGCGCGGGTGTCCGGGAAGGTCTCCGGGGGCATGGGGCCACAGTCTCACTCAGGCGGGCGCCAGCGTCTAGGGATGCGAACGTTGTTTTTCGAGACCGACGACATGAGAAGGCTGCGACGAGCACGGCGAGCAAGAGCTGCGCCGGGGCCCGCCCACCCGTGCTCGTCGCCGTCAGATCGTCACCTCCGTCATTGGCTGCCGGGCGTCGAGGTCGAGCTTGTGGCTCCCGAGCACGAGCTTGTACTCGCCGCGGTCGATCCGGAAGGCCGTCTTCCCGGAGACATCGGTGGTGAATGTATGCTGGAGCTTGCCCTTCTTGTTGAACACGGCGCCAGCGGTGCGCACGCCCCCGTCGTCGTAATAGACGACGACGTCGCTCCACGGGCGCGGGACCGTGACCCTCGCCTTCGCTTGCTTCTTGCCGTCGTACTTGATGAACTCGTTGATCTCGACGCGATCCTCCGCGTCGGCCGGCTCCTTCGGGTAGACGATGTGCAGGTGATATTCGCCGGCCTGCAGATCGTCGAACACCGCCGTCGACTTCTTGCCGACCCGGAGCTCCCCGAATTCGCGGTCCAGGTTCGGCCCCTGGATCGTGACTGCGGCGCCCACGGCCGCGCCGCCGATCGCCTTGCGCACCCACACGGTGAGCTGGCCGCGCGTCTCTGGTTGGCCCTCGAGCTGGGTCTCGAGCAAAACCTCTCGGTCCCAGTAGCCCCCGACGTGGGTCGGTTGTCCGACTCCCTCGACCTCCTGCAGGTAGACCTCATAATCGCCGACCGGGAGCTTGTCGAAGCGGGCCACGCCGCCCTTGTCGGTCTCCTGCCAGTCGCCGACGCCCTCCTCGTTCGACACGACGACGGTCACGGTCTGCTTCGGTGGCATCCCGTTGGCGCCGACGACGTGGACGATGAGCTTGCCGTACGTCGCCGGGTCCAGCGGTTTGGCCGGCGGTTCGGATCCCGGCTCCGGCGCCGGCGGCGGCTTCATGCTGTCGAGGATCTCCTGATAGACGCGGAAGAACTCGATCGGGTTGTAGTGCCAGACGTGGTTTACGTCGGGCAGCACGTCGCGGGCCCGGTCCCACCATTGATAGGGCTCGAGCGCCTCTGTCAGGCCCATGGTGTTGAATTGTAGCTCGTCGAGCCGGGCGAGCGTCTGGTCGAGGTCGAGGTTCCACTCGCTGCGGAATCGGCACGCGGTGCGCCGGAGCGGGCGGCAGTCCTCGCTCTGATAGAACATGAAGATCTCGGGCGCGGTCACGATCTTGTCGGGCACGAGGTCGACTCGCTCCATCAGCGTCGCCGGGAGGTCGGCGTGGAGGTCGTCGTCCTCATCGTCGATTACGTCCCAGCCAGAGAGCAGGAGCTCCTCGGAGAAGACCTCCCAGTGGATCTCTTGGCGGAATCCGTCCTCGCCGGCCTCGTTGAAGCTGGCGGCGCGGCCGGACTTCCACAGCGGCTCGCCTCCCGTGACCCGGATGTCGAGGCCCGACACGACCTCCGCGAGCCCGAACCGGTCGAGTTTCGCCACCGCGGCCGCGAACGCCGGGTCGATCGCGTCGGCCTTCTTGGCGCTTGCCGGCGCGGCCTGATCCTGGGCGGCGAGCTCGAACGCGGTCTTGCGCAGGAACTCGTCGGTCTTCCCGCCCCTCGACACGATCCCGTCGCAGTTCGCGGGCTTGGTCGGCCACGGGTGCTCGGCCTGAAACGCCTTGATCGCCGCGTCGAGGTCGAGATCCGCGACGCCCGTCGGCTCGCTGCGCGTCTTCAGGAAGCCGAGGGTGATCAGGCGCCGCTCGACCCATTCGATGTCGGCCGTATTGGTCGACCCGAGCGCCACGTCGTGCTTGATCCGGTGCGATTCGGCCTCCTCGCGGTCGCGCAGGTCCTCCTTCGGCGCCTCCTCCTCGACTGGAGCCTCCGTGGGCGCGTCGGTCGCCAGCTTGACCTTCTCGATCCACTTGATGTCGGCCGCGAGCGCCTCCTTGAGCGTGAGCGGCTGGAGGTGCATGAGGAGGACATAAATCGTGCGGTTGGGATCGGTGGCGGGCTTCTGCGGCTCCGCCGGCGCGTCGCTCGCCCCCTCGGGAGGGAAGAGGTGGCTCCACGTGTGGCCCGGGATGTCGATGACACCGTCCGGCCACTTCTCCGGGTATTTCTTGTAGGGGTTGGGGATCGTCCGCTGAAACGCCTTGATCGCGTCGCCGAGCGCGGGCTCGACCTCGCCGTCGCTCAGCCGGGCGGGATCCTCAGGGGTGTAGTGTCCGAGCTCGTGCAGCCGCGCCTTGGCCCTGTTGACCGCCGCGGGATCGGTGACCTTGCACCCGACCGCGATCTTGCCGCTATAGGTCTTCGCCGGCTGCGGGCCCGGCTTCGGCGCGTCGGGGCCCTGCTGCATGCGCTCGTAGACCGACTGCGGGACCTCGTGGCGGATCAGGATGAAGCTCGTGTGCCCGAAGGTCCAGGTGCCGGACGTCTCGGTCGGCGCGAGCCGGACGGCGACGATCGTGCCGTCGCAGGGGGCGTGGATCAGGCTGCCCTCGGCAGCCGGCAGATGCACGCCGCCGTGCCAGAAGTTGTTCGCCCCCAACGGGTAGTAGCCGCCGTAGGACTCGACCTCGACCTGGTAGTGACGACGCTCGGTGACCTCTGCGTCGAGCTTCTCGCCCAGGGGCTCGAAGACTTGCCGGGGCCCCCAGGGGCCGAGTTGCTCGAGAACTTCGAGGGGATCGCGCCGCGGGCTCTCCTTCGTGTTCCCGAGCTCGCGCTCCCAGGACTCCCCGCCGACGACTCGGTGGTGCTTCGGGCTCCCCGTCTTGGGGTCTCTCGGTGAATCAATGACCTCGAAGTGAAGGTGGGGCGCGCCTGCCTTTCCGGTGTTGCCGACCCTGGCGATGATTTGCCCCTCTACGACCTCGTCGCCCAGCTTGACCGTGATGGACCCTTTCTCGCAATGCGCGTACCAGAACAGGCGCTCGCCATCTCGGTCGTAGATCGCCACGGAGGTCCCGTAGCCGCTGGACTTGTCGTTCCACTCCTGGGTATGCACGACTTTCCCGTTCGTGACGGACACGATCGGCATGCCCGCCGCGCCTTCCTTCCCCGGGAAGCTCTTGACCCCCGGCGCGAGCCACCCGAGGTCGATGCCCTGGTGGAAATGAAAGTACTTGTCGCTGAGCTTGCGCGGATAGAGGAACGCTCCCCCCTCGCACCCGTTGCCCCCCTTGTTGGGGCACGTGAACTTGACCCCCTTCGTCTGGATCGCGCGGTACTTGTTGCGGCAGGTGCTGCCGACGAGCTTGTTCGGGTCGAGCGTCGCCGGGTCGAGGTCGATGCACGGCAAGGGCCGCTTCATCACGGTCCCCGGCACCGGGTTGCGATAGATGACCCTTTTCGGCGGCATAGTGGTCTCCCCCGTCACCTCAGCCCCGCGCCGGGGCGGCGCTCACTTCGCGCGCGCAGCGGAACCCGCGCCCCTCGCGCTGCCTTCTCTTCTCGCAGCCCCGAGGCAAAAACGGCGGAAACCAGGCGTCGTCCCACCCCGACCCGCGAATCACTACGTTGTCTGGGCAATCGCTCTCGTCGGACCGTCCGGGCACGTCCGCGTGAATTGCGAGCTCGCCGACGTTGGTCATCATGTCGCATAGCCCCTGCTCTGTATTGTCATCCGGGAAGCTACAGACGCTCTTCGTGTCCTTCCCCGAGAAGGATTTGGAGCGATCACAAACCAGCTCTCGATCGAGCCCGCCGCCCCAGGAGCAGGCGAACTCGGGTTTTCGGCTCCTGGCTGCAAACTCCCACTCGACGTCAGTCGGGAGACGCTTCCCCACCCATTCGCAGTATTTCTTCGCCTCCCAGCCCGCGACGCAATTCGCCGGGTAATTCTCACGACCCGGCTTCGGCGTGTGCAGGCCTTGAGAGAACTCGACGTTGCACAAATGGCGATTCGCGCTGCTCGGCAACCGAGTGCCCCCTGAGAGCACGGGTTCGTTACCGCAGAACCCGGCCTTGTAGCACGCGTGGTACTGCTCCGCCGTGACCTCGGTGCGGTCGATGTCAAAGGTCTCGACGTCCACCTCGTAGGTCTTGATCTCCGGCCACCCCTCGATGTGCTCGAGGTTTCCGACCTCTGTTTGAAAGTTCGGGTTGTAGTGATCGGGCCCCGGCGGCCCGATGCGGAAGTGGCCGCCGGCGATCCGCACCATGTCGGGCCCGGGCGCCAGGCTCAGCTCGCGGACGAACGACTTGCCGGCCTCGAACTCGATGTCCTCCACGAAGCCCCCAAGGCCCTCGGGAGCGACGACCCGCAGGCGCAGCTTGCACGCCGGGATCGCGGTCGGCTGGGCGGCCGCGCCCGGCACCTCCCAGTCCCCGAGGAATACGGCCGGGTTCGCGGGCTTCCGCTCGGGCGTCCTGGCGATTACGGTCAGCTGCGCGACCTTCAGTCCCGCGAACTGCGGCGCGCTCACGGTGGTGAGCGCGCCGGCCGCGGCCTCCACCGTGGCGCTCGCCTTCCCGCACGGGCCGTCGATCTCGAGCGTGTGCTTGCCCGGCGCGACGACGAGCGGCTCCTGCGACGTCTTCCCCCGCGGCTTGCCGTCGACGCTGACGGCGAGCCCGGGCGGAACGTCGAGCGCCAGGCGGGTCTCGGCGGAGCCCGTCGGCCCGGCGGTGCCGGACTTCGCCTCACCGGTCGACCCCGCGTCCGAGCGTTGCACGCAACCTCCCAGGGTCAGGAGGGCGAGGAGAATGGGCGTTCGAGCGTTGAAATCATGCATGCCTGACCTCCTGGTGCGTCGTGCGCGGGATGGATCGCTTGTGTCGATCGCCAGAACCGGAAATAGTGGCCGCGATGCCGGAGCCGCAAGACGCAGAGCCCAGCGAAGATTCGCACGAGCCCGAGCCCACGGAACCCCGGCTCATCGGGACCTTCGCGGCAGCCCGCTCGGACCGCGAGCGGGAAACGTTCAACACGCTCGAGGTCGGGCCGCGCTGGACGTTCTCTTCCTGACCTCGCTTCAGCACCCGTGGGCCTCCTGCAGGGCGGCGATCGTCGGCCCGTCCAGCGCCCCCGTCACCTCGAGGCCGCGCAACGCCTGAAACCGGCGCAGGGCCCGCTGGAAGCCATCGTCCGGCGTCGAGGGCTCAGCGCCGTACAGGCCGAGGCTTCGCAGGCGCTGGGCGGCGCCTCGCCAGTGGTCCGCGGGTTCGAGGTGCCCCACCTTGAACTCGTACTTCTCGCCACGCTCCGGGAGCACCAGCGTCGCCCACGTCACGTCAGCCGGGAGCGCGACCTCGAGGCGTCCCTCGTCGTCCGCCGTGCCCTCGAGCGTCAGGCCGCCCATCGTAAGCGCATAGGGCTCGCTCGCCAGGGGGTTGCCGTTGCGCTGGAGTCGCAGGCGAAACATCGCCCTGGGACGCTTCACGCGGAAGCAGTGCGCGCCGTCGACTCCGACCTCGAAGGTGCGCGGACCTGGCTCGGGCAGCGAGACCTCGTCGCCGGGCGCGAGGACGTTGGGATCGCGCCTGGCCTCTCGCAGGGGGTCGTTGCCCGGGTCGTTCCAGATCCTGTCGAGAGGAAGCCAGGTGCGCTCGGCGAGGGAGCTGATGCACTCGCCTGGCTTGATCTTGTGGGTCGGCATGAGTGAATGCTCGGGTGGTCATCCAGCGACAGCGGCGTCACGCGGGCCCGGCCTCGCCACCAGCTCGCAGACGCTGCCGTCGAGGTCCGGAAAGGACACACGGCAGATACCGGCCGGAAGACGAGTGATTCGCGCCGATCCGAGCGAATCGGTGTAGCCGCGATGCTGTTGCCCGCCGGGGTCGATGATGAGATAGCGCTGACCGGGGATCACCGCATCGTCGTCATCGACGAGGCGGATCTCGATCCAGTGGGTCGCGTCGACGGACGGCTCCAGCAAGCGATCGTCGTCATCGTTTTCCGGTCGCTCTGCGCGCCGCACCGACGAACAACCCCACTGCCGCGGCGGGTCGACACGGACCAGGACGAGCCGACCGGAGTCGATGGCCGCGACGAGCCGCGCGACCACCTCGCGGTCTCCTCGCGGCGACGCCACGGACGCGAACTCAGCGGCGAGGAGGCGCAGCGTCCTCGCGTCGAGCGCGTCAGCGAAAAGCGGCGCGAGCAGAGCCGACGCTCGCGGACCACGGGCCGTAAGGCGCGGCGCGTCCGCAGGGACCGCACTCGCAGCCACGAGCATGAAGCTCTCGCCTTGGCTGCGGAACGGTCGGTGAAGCGGCATATCGTGAAGCTAGCGGGTTCTGACGGGTGTGCCAAGCGGCGGAGCGCGCCGCCGCACGCGAGCTCGGGACGAGCATCGGGGCGGAAGAAAACGCGGCTTGTCTGGGTTCGCGCTCACCGCCCCGGCCTCTCAGTTGAGCTTGATCTTCGACCCCTTGATCGCGACCTCGCCGCTCGCCTTGACGCTCAGCTTCTTGGCCTGGATCGTGACCTCGCCGTTCTTCTTCATCGTGATCGTCGCGTCGCCGCACTGCAGTACGAGCTTGTCGGCGGCGACGACCGCCGCGTTCTTGCCCGAGGCGAGGTTGATGTTCTGGCCCGCGGTGACGTTGACGTGCTTGCCGGCGCTGAGCGCGATGTTCTCGCCCGCGCTCTCGGTGATGTTCTCGACCGCGCTGACGCTCTTGCCGCCGCCGACCTGCTCGGAGCTGTCCTTTCCGACAGCCACGAACTTGATGAGGCCGACTTCCTCCAGCTTGGCCAGGCCGACCGACTCGTTCATCGCGCCGATGACCGAGATCTGGTACGCCCCTCCGACCTCGAGCACGCTGGCGAGCGCGACCGACTCGTGCTTGGTCGCGCCGATCGTCTCGGTCGAGCTGCCCGCGACGGCATGAGACGCGTCGCCGCCGACGCTCTCGATCAGGTTGGCGCCGACCGACAGGTTCATGGTCCGGCCAATCGCCTCCGTGTGATCGTTGCCGACGCGGACCCGCTTGTCCTTGGCGATCGACTCCTCGTGATCGCCGCCGATCACCTCGCTGCGGTCGTGGCCGACCTGGAGCGCGACGTCGTGGCCGATCTGCTGCGACTTGTCGTGCTCGACGACGATGTTCCAGTCCTTCTGGCCGTGGAGGTAGATTTCCTCTCTCCCCTTGGCGTCCTCGAAGCGGAGCTCGTTCGACCCGCCGCCGCCAGGCGTGGACTCGGACTTGATCCCGCTCTTGGTCTTCTCATCCGGCAGGGAGTACGGCGGGGTGTTGAACCCGGTGTAGACGCGACCGGTAATGAGCGGACGGTTGGGGTCGCCCTCGAGGAACTCGACGACCACCTCGTGCCCGATCCGTGGGATGAACATCGCCCCGAAGCCGCTGCCGGCCCAGGCCTGACTGACGCGGACCCAGCACGAACTGCCCTCGTCGTGTGCACCGCGGCGGTCCCAGTGGAACTGGACCTTCACGCGGCCGTGCTCGTCGACGAACACCTCCTCGCCGCCCGGACCGACCACGGTCGCCGTCTGCGCCCCGTGGACGACGGGGCTCGGCGTGACCCGTGGCGCCCGATACGGGATCCGCTTGTCGGCGCACTCGAACTGGTTGCCGTAATGAAAATGGCCGGCCGCGCCCTCGTCGAGCGCCTGGGGCTGCTCACCGCGGTGGACGACGCCGATGATTCGGTAGTCGCCCTCGAGGTGCGTTCGAGTGGCGTCCGCCAGCGTGAACGCGAGCCCTGGCGTCAATCGTGGGCTGTCGCTGGTGCCGCTCCCGCGCCTGCGGGTCGCCTGCAGCGCCTCGAGGCGGAGACGCGCCTGCTGGTCGCCCTTGTGCGGAGCGTCCTTGCCGAGCTCGGTGAAGGCGCCCGGGTACTCGTAGATCTCACTGTCCGCACCGGCTCCCGCGGTCGCCTCCATCGGCTGTCCGGGTTGGTGCAGGCTCTTGTCGCGCACCGTCACCCGCCGGGGGCGAACGCTCTCCGTCAGGCGGAACTGAAGAATACGCTCCTGCTCGTCCTCGGCGGTAAGGCGCAACGTGGCGTCGCCCGGGATGGGAGCGGCGAAGTCACCGTGGTCCGTCATCGTCACGACGTGCTTGTCTTCGCGGTGCTCGAAATAATAGAAGATCCCCGACTGCTCCATCAGCCGGCTGATGAAATCGAAGTCGCTCTCGCGGTATTGAGCGCAGTAGCCATGAGGGACGTAGTTGGCCCGCAGGTCGAAGCGAAAGTCGGAGCGAGCGATCCCAGCGGTCTCGAGCACCTTCGCAAGGATCTGCGGCGTCGTGAGCTCCTGAAAGATCCGGCAGCCGACGCGCTGGAGCAGGCGCCAGATCGCAGGCACGAGCTTCAACTCGCAGAGGGTATAGCTCGACGACTCGCCGATATACCCGGCCTCACAGATGAACGCATGAATGTGGCGCGTCGCGTGCAGTCCTTCGATCGACAAGACCGCGAAACGACCAGCCAGGGCGTCGAGCGGCAGCGTCGGCGAGGCGATCTCGACGACAAACTCGAACAGCGAGGAGATAGCTTCATGTCCGCTGAAGCGAACGACGCGCAGCTCCTCGTCGCAGCCCTTGACCGTGAGTGTGAACATCGCCCGATTGCCCAATAACGACGATGGCCTGGCCGAAGACACGGTGTTGGGGCCATATCACGCACCTTGCGGACGGGACAAGCGTCTGTGTGGGCTCGCTATCGCGCAGGCTGTCACGAGCGGTCATATAGGCAGGAAGATCGGGCGCATGGGAGTTCGCTGGCGCTGTCCGGGGACCCGCAGTTGGCCATCGAACATGGCTGCCTGGCCCTTGCGCCCTTTCGCGCTCAGAGCGTTCCAAAGATCGTTCGCGGAAGTGAGAGTCGGTCGGCCACGGGCCCGAGGGCCGCCTCCCGGGCTCCTTTACGGGGCGTGGCCTCACGGTTAGCCTCCTCAGGTGAAGTTCACCGAGGAGCAGCTCGACGAGGTCGAGCCGACGGAGGCGCACGAGACCTCCACCGTGCACCAACCGTCGCGGGCGGATACACGGGCCGGGCTCCTGATCGCCGAGCGCTACCGAATCATGGAGCGCCTGGGCAAGGGTGGAATGGCGGCTGTGTATCGTGCTGTCGACCGCGAGTCGGGCGTGGAGTACGCGGTAAAATTCCTCGACCGTCGATTCACGGCCGACCCCGGCATGGGGCGACGCTGTCAGCGCGAAGCGCGGACCATGGCTGAGATCGAGAGTCGCCACGTGCCTCGTGCCTTCGTGGTCGGGACTACGCCGGATAACGAAATCTACTTCGTGTTGGAGTTCCTGCGCGGGAGCGATCTCGAGCAAGTGCTCATGCGCCAGGGCCCACTTCCGTGGCGCCGGGCCGCGGCGATCGGACTCCAGCTGTGCGAGGCTTTGGCGGCGGCTCATGCCCGCAACATTATCCACCGCGACGTCAAGCCGTCGAACTGCTTCCTCGTCGAAGGCGGTGACGCAGCCGACGATTTCGTGAAGTTGATCGACTTCGGGATCGCCAAGGACCTCGACGCGAGCGGCGAGCAGACCGGCCTCGGGCTGGTACTCGGGACGCCGGGTTACGTGGCTCCTGAGCTGCTCGCAGGCGAGGCGCGGCCATCGCCGGGGACCGATGTGTATGGCCTCGGCGTGACGATCTACAAGTTGATGACCGGACGGCTACCCTGGCAGCCGGGTAGCGCGGGCGATGTGACGTTTGCGCAGATGCACGAGTCGCCGCGGCCGCTCCACGAGCACGTGCGCGGGGCGCTGCCGCCGCCGGTCGAGGCGGCGGTGATGCAGGCGTTCGAGCGCGATCCGTCGCGGCGCTTCCGCTCGGTCGACGAGGTGATGGCTGCCCTGCGGCTGGCGCTCGATGAGCCGCGCGCGGTGCCGCCGAGCGGCTCGGTGCTGCGGGAGGCGCCGGTGCCGGTGTCTGCGCCAGCGCCTGGGTGGCGTCGTGAGACGGCGATCGTGATGGTGACGGCTGCGGCGCTGTTCGGAGGGGCGTGGTCCCTGGCGCCGACGGAGAAGCCGGGACATGGCGGATCTGGTCGGGTGCTGCTGTCCGCCGTGCGGCCGACGCCGACGCACCAGTTGCTCGTGCGCGAGGCGACAATCGCCGGGGACAGAATGCGCAAGCCTGTGGTGAACGCGGCGGATGAGGCGGCGCGTGGTGAGGTGGAGCGCGTCGAGGCCCCGGGCGAAGGTCTGGCGCGTGAAGCTCCGCCAGCGCCGGTGGCGGAGGTCGCGGCTCCGGCTGCTTCGCCGCCCCAAGAGCCGGCGCAGGTGCCGGCGCGGCCTTTCTCGGCCAGCAAGGTGCGAGCGCAGCTCGATCGGCGCCTCGCTGATCTGCGGGTGTGCGCGATGCCGGGCACGGACCGACTGCGCTTCACGTTAAAAGTGAGTCCGGAAGGGTCGGTCCACGAGGTGCAGGCGTCGCCGGCGTCGTATCGTCAGTGCGTGCTCGATCAGCTCGCCGGTGCGGTGTTCCTGGCGACCGATGACGGCGGAGAGCTGACGTACACGTTCACGGCCAAGGACGCGCCGAAGAGCAAGAATCCGTCGAAGGGCGATCCGACGGACGACCTCCTGCCGGTGGGGCAAAAGTGACGGCGCCGACGATGGTCGCTCCTCCCGAGCTCCCTCGACGGGTCCGCATCGGGGCGGGTTTAACGCTCATTTCCGGGGTCGTCGGGCTCGGCGTCAGCGCGTGGCTCGTTCGGCTCAAGTTCGGCGCCGACTACCTGTGCGACGCGAGCGGATGCACCGGCGGCGACGACGGGCCGTCATGCACCGAGGCGCTGAGTAGCGCGTGGTCGGAGCTGCTCGGGCTGCCGCTCGGAGTGTGGTCGATCGGACATGTTCTCACGACCATGGTGCTCGCGGCGGCTCTGCTGCGCGGGCGCGGTCCGCTGGCCGAGGTCGCTCCACGCGGGCTGCTGGGGCTCGGCGCGTTCGGGATCACGGCGTCGGCGGTGCTGGGGACCTATGCGTTCACCCAGTTCACGCACATGTGCCCGTTCTGCATGACGCTGTACGCGACGTTGACGTGTGCGTTCGTCGGCGCGTGGCTGGTTCATGGGACTTCGACCGCGAGCGCCGGCGGGCCGCGGATCCGCGGGACGTTCTGGGCGACGATGATCTGGGTGCTGACGACCGGCGGGCTCGCGGTCGGCTATCAGCTCGCGGCGCGCAGGGCGAGCTGCCCGCCCCCGCCGCCCAATCCGCCGCCGGTCACGCTCGCAGCGACGGTCGACGCGCCGCGCACCGCGGTGATGCTGTTCGTCGACCCGACATGCCCCCTATGTCGGCGAGAGCTGCACTACTTGCAGCAATCGCTGCCGCGGTTGCGCGCGCACGGGGCCGAGCTGTGGGTGTACATGTTCCCACGCGCGAGCTGTGACGAGCGGTTCCTGCCGTCGCACGAGTTCGTCGACACCGAGGGAAGGCCGCAGGCGCACGGCGAGGCGCGCGGGAACAACGCGTGCCTCGGGGCGCTGGCGGCGTTGTGCGCGGAGCAGCTGGCTCCCGGGCGTGGGCTCGAGGCGCTCGCGGCGCTGTTCGACCTGCAGGACACGGAGGCGCCGCGGTTCACGATCGAGAAGGTGGAGCGAGCGCTCGGCGAGGTCACGGAGACGCTGGGGCCGGGCGGGAAGCTGCGCACGTGCGTCGACGGTGAGGATGCGGCGGCGACGCTGGCGGCCCAGCAGCGCTACTTGCTCTCGTGGGTGAAGGCGCGAGGCGGACGGGTGAGCGTTCCGCAGGCGTTCGTGGTCCCCATCGTCGATGAGGCGCTGCACCTCGACGACGCGATGCCGGCGACGAGCGCAGGGAAGCTCCTCAAGCTCGTCGAAGCGCCTGGATCGAAGTGAGGATGACGATGTCGATCGATCTGACGACCAGGGCCTTGATCGTGCTGACGACTGCGATCTGGGTGATGGTGTTGCTCGTGCTCTATCCGGTATTCTTTCTGCCGACGATGGTCGTCGACGAGGGCGAAGGAGCGCGGGTTTGCGATCCGCGCCGGCCGGACGAGGAGCAATGTCCCGAGGGGCAGTGGTGTGTTCATGGACAGTGCACGCCTCACGAAGAGCCGCAGGTGGCGCAGCGAGGCGAGCAGTGCCGCGATTGTCCGTGCGACGTCGGTTTGCAGTGCGGCGCGGATCTTCGCTGCCGGCCGCGCAACGAGACGGAGGCGCCCGCGCCGACGTGCGGCGATCCGGCCGTCGAGGCGGCGGTCGCGCGACTGACGCAAACGTGCCTGCAGCGCCGGCACAGTGTGCAGGACCAGGTCGAGGGCGGACAGGGATGCAGCGCCGACGAATGGCGGGCGCTGCTCGCCGACGACGAGCAGATGAACACGCTGTTGGCTGCGTTCCCGGATCGGCTGGCGATGTTCTTCCCGTCGGGTGAACCGCGCGCCCGACAGGCGTGGCCCGATCCCCAGACGCGGGCGCACATGGCCGGCGAGCTGGCGCGCCACGCCGAGGCGCTGCGCGAGGCGAAGATGTTGTTCGTGCTCGGCCGCGCGAGCCCCGACGGCAACCCGGCCGACGACTACGCACTCGCTCTGCGGCGGATCAATGCGGTCGAGCGGCTGATCGACGTCGCGCTCGGTCGCGAGAAGCCGAGCGAGCGCAGTGCCGGCCCGATGCTCATCGGCTCGGGCGCGCCTAGCGATCGGCCGGTCGCGCTCGAGGCGTTCGTTCATAACTATGCGGGGACGCAGGCGCCGATCGCTACTTCCCGGGCGGAGAGCGAGCGCCTCGCCGCCGCGTTCGCGGCGATCCGCGCCGGCGAACCGGTGCCGGGCCGACGCTCGCTCGAGCGCGATGTCAACCGCGTGGTCCTGGTGATCCCGGTGCCGTGCGACGGCACGAAGGAGGCCCGATGACGGCTCGAGCGGCTCGACGTGTGTTGTTGGCGGCAGCGCTCGCGGCGACGGTGGCGGTGTTCGCCGCAGCCGTCGGCATCTGGCATCTCAGGCAGCTCGAGGACAGGTTCTCGGGGACACGCCGCGCGTGCGAGTGCTGTGAGGAGTCGGAGCGGTGAAGACGACACCGCTGCCGTCCGAGGCCGGGGCGCCGCACGCGTGGGTGTGGGGGGCGTTCGTGCTCTTGATTTCGGTCGGCGTGCTCTCCGCCCTGACGCTCGTGCTGACCTGGCGGATCGCCGAGCGGACCGAGGCCCTCGAGAAGTTGCGGGCGCGTGCAGCCTCGTGCCCCGCGCCCGTGCGCTTGCCGTCCGAGCGTCACGTCGAAGTCGAGGAAGCGCCCCCGCCGCCTCCCAGCGCGCCGCTCGGGTCCGGCTCCTACGTCGCGGCGGGTGTCGACCTCGGGCCGCTGATGCGCCTGCGACTTGAGCGCGTGCGCCAGGGATCGCCGGCGGGTACGGTGCGCTTTGGCTCGTCGGAGGTGCTGTCGCCGCGGGCGGTGCACGTGATCAGCCTGTGGGCACCATGGTGCGTCGCCTGCAAGGAGGTCCTGCCGGACCTGCGCGAGCTGTTCGAGCGGCGCGGCGCGAGCTGGGGCGACTCGGTGCGGTTCCTGCCGGTCCAGGTGCTCGACCCGACCGCGCCCGAGGACGCGATCCGTACGTGGGGGCCGCTCATGCCCGCCAGTCATGTGCAGGTCGCCGACCGCTCGCTCGCGGACAGCTTCGTCGCCGCGCTACGCGACGACTCGCGCCGTCTCTACCAGGGGACGTTGCCGGTGACGCTGGCGCTCGACTGCAACCGACGTGTCCGATGGGCCAGGATCGGCGTGCCCGGGGAGACCGAGCTGAAGGAGCTCGAGGACTGGCTCGACACCTTCCGCGCCGAGATCACCGACGGCGATCCGCGCTGCCGGCAGATCTGGTGCGGGAACGGCCGCTGCGAGGCCGGCGAGACCGGGCGCTGCGAGGAAGACTGCGGCACACCCGCCGAAACGGCGCCGAGCGAGCGCGTGGTGTCGGGACCCACCGAGGTCGCGGTCGTCGGGCCGAACGAGATCGCCGCGGATGATCCCGCCAAGCGTCCCTCCAAGCGGAAGCCGTGCCCACAAGAGTGCCCTCGCTGCGATGAGAAGGGCCGGTGCTTGACGCTATGGGGCGGGTCGGAGGCGCCGGCGACCACGGCCCCCGTATTCACCTGCGGCGATGGTCACTGCGATCCTCGCGAGGACCAGAAGACGTGTTGCCGTGACTGCGGCTGCAAGGGCTCTCTGCAATGCCGGCGCGCCGAAGGCGGGCGCGACGTCTGCGTGCCCGCGAACGGACTGTGGTCGGACTAAAACCGGCCCTCGACGACAAGGGCGCCACCGCCGACGCGGACTTGTGGTCCCGCCGACACGAGGAAGCGGCCGCTCCGATCGAGCATCAGGCCCGTGATTGCGCTGGCCAGAGCGCCGGCGCCGAGGCCCAGGAACGTGGCGCCGGTCGTGTGCGCCGCGCTGGCGCCGTTGATCGCGCGGCGATCGTCGTCTGTCCAGGGGGACGGGTCGTTGTGCCGGCCGGATGCCTGGGCGCCGAGGCCGAGGGCGACCGCGCCACCGATCGTCGACAGGCCGCCGACCGAGGCGGCGATGATCCAGCCGATCCGGCGCTTGCGAGGCTCCTTGACCCGGGCGACCAGGCCTCCGACCAGCGCGCCGGCACCGACGCCGAGCACGGCGGCGCCCGACGCTCGCAACGTCCCGGCCGCATCGAGCTCGCGACGGCACGCCTCGACGGGAAAAAGCGAATCGTCGGACTGGCACGCCTCCACAGGTCCGTTGAGCCGCGACGACCATCGGCCCTGCCCGATGCCGAGCAGGGTCCCGCCGACGACCATCCCGGCGACGCCGGCGCCGCTCCAGCCGAGTGTGAAACGTCGGAGCGCGCGAGCGTCCTGGCGCAGCCGGAGATCCAGGACCGCCGGGGTCGTCGTGGACGCCTCGACCCGGATTTCGTGCGTGATGGGCTCGAAGCGCGGATCGTCGACGCGGATCTTCCACCCGCCCGGGTCGAGCGAGAGGACGGTGTGCTCGCCCGGGCGGACCGTGATGGTGAGATCCGGTCGAACATCGGACGCGAAGGCGGAGACGAACGTGAGGGTAACGGAGAGCGGAGCGTCGAGCGGGCGCTGCGTTCGCAGCTCGAGCGGCACCGGCCTGGTCTCCGCCCGGGCGGTCCGCAGGAGGGCCGTCGCCTCCTCGCGCTGGGCGGCGGTCAGACCAGGTAGCGCGAGCAGGGCCTCGAGATGCACGACGACGTGGGCGTGGTGACTGAGGGCGACACGCGAGACTGCTGCATTGAACAGGTCGGCTGCCCCATGTCCTTCGCGCCACAACGCCTCGAACTCCAGCGCGGCCTCGCCGAAGTGACCGTGCTCGAACGCCGTGCGGGCCCGACCGCGGCGCTCGCTCCCGGGGTCGCTCGTGCCTGCGGCTGGCGACGCCGAGCCGGCGGGGACGGATGGCGTCAGGAGCAGGAGAGCGGCCAGGAGGACGCAGACCATGGGCCCGGGAGTGTACGGAAAACGAGCGACGAACGCGAGGCCCAACCGGAGTTGGGACCCCCAACCCGGATTGGGGGCGCATGCGCACGTGCGAGGCGTTGATCGCCCGAGATCCCTGTTTTAGAGTCTGCTGGTGATGCGCGTTGACGTGCGACTCGGCCTCCTGCTCGCCCTCGGCGGTCTGAGCTGCCTCAAGATCGATTTTCCGCCCGCGGACGATCCGTACTGGCAGTGCAACGAGGACCACGTGTGCGACGCGGACGAGAATCAGGTCGTCTGCCCGTCGGACTGCGTGTGGAGGGACGAGACGGGCGAGGGCCCCGCGGCGGCGGTGTGCGACGCGCAGGAGAACTGGACCTTCGTCCAGGCGTGTCTGGGCACGTGCGGGAACGGGCAAGAGGACGAGACGGCGGAGACGTGCCCCCGCGACTTCCCAGGTCCGGGCTGCGGCGACGGCGTGTGCGCGCCCAACGAGGACCCCGCGCGCTGCCCGATCGAGTGTCACGCCGGGAGCTGCGGCGACGGGACGTGCGAGCTGCACGAGAACGCCGCCATCTGCGCCGAGGACTGCACGCCCGGGTGCGGCGACGGGGTGTGTCAAGCGGACGAGGAGTCCACGTGCGGGCGAGACTGCGTCCCCTGCACCGGCGATTCATGTGTCTGCGGGGACATGGTCTGCGGGACAGGCGAGTCGATGATGAGCTGCCCGCAGGACTGCACCGAGCCCTTCTGCGGCAACGGGGCGGTGGAAGAGGGCGAGCCGTGCGACGACGGGAACGACGTCGACACCGACGCCTGCACCAATAACTGCGCCATGGCGACCTGCGGCGACGGCATCGTGTGGACCAGCGAAGAGCAGTGCGACGACGGCCCCGACAATGGCCCTGGCAAGGCGTGCAGCGCGATGTGCGAGGCCAGCACTTGTGGCGACGGCGACGTCGGTCCCGGTGAGACGTGCGACGACGGGAACGCGGACGACACCGATGATTGCGTAGCCTGCCAGGATGCGTCGTGCGGCGACGGACTGGTCCAGGCGGGTGTGGAGGGGTGCGACGACGGGAATGACGTCGACACCGACACCTGCACGAACGATTGCGAGTCGGCGAAGTGCGGGGACAGCATTGTCCAGGACGGCGTGGAGGAGTGCGACGACGGGAATCAGGTCGACGGCGACGGTTGCTTCGAGTGCAAGAAGCCGCGGCGAGTGATCTTCGTGACGAGCGCCGTGTTCAGTGGCAACCTCGGGGGCCTAAGCGGCGCGGACGTGAAGTGCGTGACGGCCGCGACCGGTGCCGGGCTAGCGAATGAAGCGAGCTTCAAGGCTTGGCTGTCGAGCCAGCTAAACGGGCCCGCGAGCCGGATCGACACCCAGTACCTGGGGATGTACGTGCTGACCGACGGGACCCCGGTGGCCGAGAACGGCTGGGCCGACCTGACCGATGGCGAGCTCGCGCATGCCGTCGACCTGACCGAGGCGAAGGTGAAGGTGAACTCGGCCCCGTGGACGAACACGAGGACCGACGGAACCCCCGGCGAGAACCACTGCGACGGCTGGAACGACTCGACGCCCCAGGTCTCCGGCGGTTTCGGTTTTACGAACGTGACCGATCCGACCTGGACCGACGCGATGAGCACGGCCCCGTGCTCCAGCTCTGCCCCCATCTACTGCATCGAGGACCCGTGAAAGCGGCGTGAGCACGGTCGGGCGGACCTGACTGACGGGACTCTCTTGCACGCCATTGAAGAGAAATGAAAACGATCTGCCGATGGGTCGGCGGCCGCCCGGCGGGGCGCGCAGCGTGTAGGGCCGGTGGCGTTGGAGGGCGTGGTGTTGAGGAGGCGCTTCAGGTCCAGATCGTGCCCGGGGCCTAACGCAACAGAGTAGGTCCATCCCGACTCCCCGAGAAGTATAAGTGCATGTAAACAAGCCCGACATGAGATTGAGGACGACGTTCGGCGAGGGAACGTGAATTTGCCCTTGCCTTTTTGAGATACGCCCTCCTTATACGGCGAGACGCATGACACGCTCGCCTATCAGCCCGACACCTGTGCCGGCCACAACCCCTCCCGAGGCGTTGAAGCACGCGAAGGGCTGGACGCTCCACGCTGAGGCGAGCCGCGAGATGGTCGGCGTGCTGTTCGGCGAGCGCTTCGAGGTCCAGGAGCCGATCGGGGCCGGCGGGATGGCCTCGGTGTACGTCTGCAAGGACCGGGCGCTGCACGGCCTGGCGGCGGTGAAGGTGCTGCGCGACGACAACGCCGATACGCGCCGGCGGTTCGCCTACGAGTCGCGCCTGCTCGCCAACCTGCGGCACCCGCACATGGTCCAGGTGCTCGCGGTCGGGGAGACGGCGGATGGGGCGCTGTACATGGCGCTCGAGTACCTGCCCGGGCAGAGCCTCGACGAGCGGTTGATCCGGCGCGGGCCGCTGCCGTGGCGCGAGGTCGTCGAGCTGGCGGCGCAGGTGGCTGGCGCGCTCGAGGCGCTCCACCGGGTCGGGGTGATCCACCGCGACGTGAAGCCCAGCAACATCGTGCAGATCGACAGCGCGGCGGGGCGGCCGGTCGTGAAGCTGATCGACCTGGGGATCGCCAAGATCCACGACTGGGCGCGCGTGCAGGCCGGCGGGTTCACGCCAGTGCCGCGGCACAAGACCGAGGTCGGGAAGGTGGTCGGGACGCCCGGCTTCTACCCGCCCGAGGTGGCACTGGTCGAGGCGGACCCACGCTTCGACACCTACGCGCTCGGGGTGACGATCTATCAGCTCTGCACAGGTGTCTTCCCGACGCCTGGGGAGTACCGGCCGATGGTCGAGGTGAGACCAGCGTGCAAGGTGACGCCGGAGCTTGAGGCGCTGGTGGCCGCGGCGCTTGCGGTCCTGCCGGAGGACCGAGTGGCGACCGCCGAGGAGTTCCAACGGCGGCTCGAGACGATCCGCACCGCGCACGCCGAGGACGCGGAACCGTTCCTGTTCGACGGATGCTACGAGCTGATCGAGGTGCTCGGGGTCGGGGCCAAGGCCGAGGTCTACCGCGCGTATCACCGCGACGCGGCCCGCTACGTGGCGCTCAAGTTGCTCAGCGCGAGGTCGAAGGCCAACTTCGAGGAGCGCGTGCGGTTCGCCCGCGAGGCACGGGTGCTCAGCGCGGTCAGTCATCCGGCCTTGCCCAAGTTGATCGACTGCCGAACGGCGACGAACCGGAAGCAACCGTTCATCGCCATGGCGCTGGCGAAGGGGAAGCGGGCGGGCGAATTCTGCATCGCCGGTCAGACGCTCGGGTCGGCCGACTTGATCGCGGTCGGGAGGCAGCTCGCGGGGGCGCTGGCCGCGTTGCACGACCGCGGGATCTTGCACCGCGACCTCAACACGTCGAACATCCTGATCGACCTCGGGCGCGAGACGACGGCGACGCTGATCGACGTCGGGATGGCTGACCTTACGGACAGGTTCTATGCCGTGGTCGAGCAGCGCTACCCGACGCCGCCCGAGTCGCGGCTCAAGCTCGGCACCGGCGGGCTTGAGATGCTCGAGTGGACGGCGCCCGAAGCCCGCGACGGCAAGGGCTGGACGGCGAAGAGCGACGTCTACTCGCTTGGTCTGCTGCTGTACAAGATGCTGACCGGCAAACGCCCGTTCACGGGAGATTCGACGGAGATGGTCTCGCCACGGACGCTTGTGCCGGGGTGTCCCAGGGCGCTCGAGGCGGCCCTCCGCTGGGCGCTGCATCAAGACCCGGATGAGCGGATCGACGCGAGTGAGCTGCTCGCGCAGCTCGACGAGGCGCTCGAGGAGATGAACGAGGACGCGGCCGATGCAGGCGCGCCCGAGGCACACCTCGGCGGGGCCACTCCAACGAAAGCAACGACGGCGGTTCGGGAGCGCCCACGGCGGACTCTGTGGTTCATCGGCGGCATGCTCGTCGCGGCGGCCGTCATGCTCGCGTGGTGGGGTGGCCGCATGACGGCGCCGACGCTGCCTCCGTTCGCCACGCCCACGACTTCGGTCGTTGTGCCGCCCGCGGCGCCGGAACCGGCTCCGCTGGCCGTCCCTGAAGCATCGGGCCCTGCGAACCCGGCGCCCTTGCCGGAGATGCGTGAGGCGCTGAAGACGGCCGCCGAGGAGTTACGGCGCTGTGCGTCGCTCTCCGGCGGCTCGCTCCTCGTCGAGTTCGAGACCGCGGCTGGGAACGAGATTTTCGTCGCAGCGAAGGTGATCGGCCCGCACGAGGAGCGCGTCGGCCGATGCGTCCGTGAAGCGGCCGACTCGATCCGCTTCGAGCCCACCGCCACGCAGACCTTCGCGGAGGTATACAATCCATGAGCATGATCGCCTGCTTCCTCGCCGTCCTGCTCGCCGTGGAGGGACCCGCGCCTGCAACGACCTCGGACGAGTCGAGCTGCGACGTCGCCGACAACCGCTGTAAGGCCAAGGGCTTCGAGCGACAGGCCGCACAGGTGTCGTCGGCGTCGCAGCGCGCGCTGTACTTGCAGGCGGCCTATCGCTCTTACATCGGGCTGTTCAAAGAGACAGGTGAAACGCGTGATCTCTGCGAGGCGCGGCGGGTCTTCGAGAAGAGCCTCGCGGTCAAGGACCTGCCCGCGAGCCAGCGCACCAGCTTCGAGGCGGGACGCGTGGAGCTGGAGTCGCGCGAGCGACAGGTCAACGCGCGGTGCAGTAGCTCGGCGAAGCGGGCGCGGGTGCCGGCGCCGCAACGCGCAGAGGACCCGGCGCCGCTCATGGCGGTCTCGGCCGCCAAGCCCGAGACGCCTAGACGTGCATCCGATGGGCCGCTCGACCTGCTTCCCGTGAGCTCCAAGAATAGGCGTTCGCCGCGCCCGCAAGTGGCGGTTGCGGTCCGACCTGAAGAACGATCGCGGCCGTCGCTAGCGCCGGTCGCTGCGCCTCCGCGACACGGTCGTCCTCTCGTGATCGCGGGGAGCGTGACACTGGGTCTCGGACTCTCGCTCGCCGGTGTCGCGGGTTACGCGGGAGGTCGCGCGCTCGAGGCACACCGCGAAGGCGTTGAACTGCACAACGAGGTGCAGGGACCTCCCGACGACGCGGCCCGTGCCGCGGATGCCGCCCTGGAGCGGGAGTACCGAAGGATGGGTTCTCTGGCCCTCGGAACAGCCGTCGCGGGTGGCGCGGCGGTAGTCGTCGGCACCGCGCTGGTTGCGGTGGGCGGACAACGACTCGCCCGAACAGCATCGAGCACAGCGCTGGTGCCCTTCCCCGGGGGCCTTGCTTTTCGTGCGCGTTTTTGAGCGAATACCGGAGGAGCTCATGCCCGTGGCCTTCCGTCTCCTTCCCTCGTTCGCCCTCGCGTTGCTGACCGCCTGCGCGCCGTGGCCGCAGTGGGAGGAGTGCTCCAACGCTCTCTGCGCGACGGCCTCCACCGGGGACAGCACCGGAGACATCACGACGCCGACCTCGGGCGGCGGGATCCAGACCGTCACCGGCGCCGACGAGAGCTCGACCGACGTCGAGCTGGACACCAGCAGCACGACATTGACCGAGCCGGCCGGGCCGCCGGCGGTCGTGGAGTTCAAGCTGACGCCGGACCCGATCGGATTCAACGGGGCGATCACGGTGGCGGTGTCGGCCGAGCACGCGGACGGCGTGCGCATGGAGCTCGACTCCGGCGAGGTGATCGAGCTGGCGATGATCGAGCCTGGGCTCTTCGACGGCGAGACCGCCGTGCTGACGGGCCTCGTCAACGGGCCGCACGTCGCCCTGCTGACGCCATGGCGCGACGTCGTCGACGGCGAGACGGTGCAGGCGCCCTACGAGGTCGCCCTCCCCACGCCCGGAAGTCAGGGCTTCTGGGAGACCGGCGACCTGATCGGCGGCGGCCAGGTCGCGGCCATGGGCGTGCTGCCGACCGGCGACGTGGTCGAGCTCGGGACGTTCCTCCCGAACGGCGAGTCGCGCTGCTACCTCCGCCGCCGCAACAAGGGCGGCGCGTGGGGGCCCGACGACTTGGTGACGATCTTGCCCGACAACAACTGCGCGCCGATCGACCTCGTGATCGGCGACGACGGCGCGATGTTCGTCGCCGTCAACCGCGAGGGGGTCGACGGGGTGCGCTGGTGGTTGGCGAAGATCCCAGCGTGGGGACAGGCGCCGACGAACCTCGGGCTCGGGGCGAAGGACGAGACGGCCGTGGCGCTCGCGCGTCACTCGTCGGGCGCCGTGGCGGTCTGCGGCTACGCGCCGTCACCGTGGATGTACGACGACACGATGGTGCGGATCTTCCGGCCGAACCTGCCGGGCGAGACGCTGAACTTCGACTTCCCTCTCAAGCAGGCGCATTGGTTCGCCGAGCGACCGCGCGACTGCGTCTACATAGACGACACGCTCGCGCTCGTCGGTGAGATGTACGGCCCGCACGGCGACGACAACAAGCTTCGGGATCGCCTCTTCATCCTCAACCTCGACAGCGAGGGCCAGGCAGCCTGGACCGTGGCCCCCGCGGGCGCCAAGACCCAGAGCGGCGCTCAGGCGGTCGACACTGACAACGAAGGTCGGCTCGTCATCGCCGGCTACACCTGTGACGACGCCTGTCAGCCGGAGGGCGACCTGCGCATCTACGACACGCGCGGCGAGCTCGCCTGGCAGACCTCGCTCGGCACCTTTCCGACCAAGCAGTTCGGCACCCGGGACCTCGTGTGGAGCCCAGCCGGCTACGCCCTCGTGGCGACCGGCGGGCCGAAGGGGAACGAGACCGCTTTCACCGTCCGGGCCTACGCGCCCTCCAAGATCGAACCGGTGTGGACCTTCGCGCGCAAGGACGGCCAGGTGCTCCACCTGGCGCTGGCGCTGGCGATCGGCCACTACGGCGAGGTCTACGCCGGAGGCCTGGGCGCGAACGGCTACCCGGCCGTCGCGTACATCGGCGGGTAGCGCGAGCTACCCCGGCGGGACGAAGTCGGCGCAGGCGACCTCGACGAGGTCGGTCGCCTGGTCGAAGAACGGCCCGTAGTCGGGCTCCTCGCGATCGACGAGTAGGTGGTGGGGAAACATCTTGACCATCTGGCAGGTGCGGTCGTCGGGATCGCACTCGGGTTCGCCTGAGTGGAGGATGCTGAACATGACCGCCGACTCCGGGTCGTCGTGCTTCGCCTGGAGCACCGCCGCCGCCCAGTCTCCCGGCGACCCCTTGGAGCTGAAGGGTTTGGGGCCGTAGTCGAAGGTGTTGGAGATGAGCGTCACCATCAGCAACGCGTCTTCCCGGAGGAAGCCCTCATTGCAACTGCCGGGTTTGTTGAGACCCGGGAGAACCGCCGCCGTGAGCGCCTCGCCGATCCAGGCCCTGCCGTTGCTGCCCACCTGCGCGACGCAGGCGAAGGCGTCGTCGAGGTTCTTCTGGCCCTTGATCATGTAGCGGCGGTCGCCGTCGATCGGGCACGGCTTGTTGGGCGCGTCGTCACCCGCGGGGAACACGGTGCCGGCGCCGATGGTGGTGTCGCAGACAGTCGGGGTGTAGCTGCAGGGATAGCCGGGAACCGGACATGGCATCGGGCACTGCGCGTCGCACGAACTGGAGCCCCAGTCGGCATCGCCGTCGACCACCATGATGTGGTAATCGAAGTCCGCGAACTTCGCCTGGATGGTGTCGATGAACTGCGGGAACGCGGCGAGGAGCTGCGTCTGGAAGTAGCTCATGCCGCCGTAGCGCGAGATCACGAACAGGAAGTCGATCTTCCCCTTGCAGCCGGGCGGCTTCGGGTCGGCGAGGTCCTGGTCGGTGCCGACGTCCCAGATCATAGTGGTCCCACCGCTGCTCGCGTCGCCGCTCCCCGAGCCGGTGGACAGCTCGGTCGTCGAGCTCGAACCGGTGCTGCTCGAGCTGATGGCCGGCGAGCCACCGGTGCTCGAGTCGAGGCCGGTCGCGGTCGGCGACGAGGTCATCGGCGGCATGGTTGTGAACGGCGACGTGTCCTCCTGCGATGGTTGGCAAGCGGACGCGAGGCCAAAGGCGACGACGATGGGCCGGGATCGCAGCCGCATGACCCGGAAGCGTAGCGCGAATCCAGCTGTCGCGGGGATGTTGGCCATCCCGACCCGCGACAACGGGGCCGCCTCGGTGTGCTGCAGGTGGTCGCGTCCAGATTCAGGGCGCACCCCGCGCCACTTCGATAAATACGGCGACGGACCTTCGAGGAGCTCGACGAACACTGCGGTGACGTTGTCCTACCGCGGCAGAGGTTGGCGTAGCGGATCGCCGTCGGTGCGGCGACGCGGGGGTCGAGCCGGAACAGGTCAATCAGAGGGACGGCGGCGCGGTCGAGGTATCGTAAAGGCTGTCGAAGCAGAGTTGGAGGCGGTCGCCGGCTCGCAGTGGAAAGGCCATGATGTCGACCTCGTCAAATTCACGCAGGCCGATCGCGCGGCGCGTCCACAAGAATACGGTCTCTCCCGTCGCGGACGCTCCCAGCGCTGCCCGCCTCCTCGGCGCCATCACCTCGCTCGGGGGGCCGTTCGACCGGTCCTTCGCGCATCGGCTGAACAACGCCTCGCGCTTGAAGATGGACGACATCGCGGAGAACGGCCACCAGCCACTCGCGAACCGCGATAACTTCGACGTGGTCACGAGCGGACCTGGATTCCCAGGCCCCCAGCATGACGGCCACCGTCAACAGGGGAGCCAGCGGCGACGAGGCTAGCCGAGCGGCGGACGCGGCATCGTCTTCAGACGGGCAAGCGGCGTCCCCAGCGGCCACCGCACCCGAGGTTTCCATCGAGTCGGTCATGGGCTCATCACGAGCAGCGTCGGCGGACTCCGTGCTGGACCCCACCGCGCCCGCGGGTACGCCAGCCTCAGCCGTACTTGTGGTCGCGGAGGTGGCCGCCGCAGCACCGACTTCCTCGCGCGCCAACTCGTCGGCATCGTGCGCCGCCGGCTCGCGAGCATGGGCGGCCTGCTGGGATGTCCGGCCAGCATCATCGATCCCTACCTTCGGTTCTTCGTGCGGGCTGCTGCCCTTCGTCTCGCCCCACGACGACGAGCTCGGCGCCGTCAGATCTGCCGTCGGGGTCGTCTCGTCGTCTTCCGCCAACACCTCGCCGGTCGCCGACGCGGGGAAGCGGAACGGGATCGGCGTCTCCTCCAGCAGTCGGCGGTGGAGGACGGACGACGGATCGTTCAGGCCGACGAGGTGGATGTGCCAGAGCCGTTCCCCGTCCGCTCGCGTCACGAGGCAAGTCCCTGTCGCGCGCAGCAAGTTGAGCGTGTCCGCCAGCGCCTCGAGAGTGATCACGAACGACGGGTCGTGCCGCTGGATCTCGTCGCGGAGCACGCCCGTCAGCCCGACGAGATCGTCGGAGCCCCTGAGGCTGCATTGAAACAGGGCGCGTAGTAGCCGGCGGAGGTACTTCTTGCCCTTGAGCCGCCTGGGCCTGCACAGCTCCTGAGCGGCCTGGCCGTCCTGCTCGAGACGCCGGCCCACCGGCACCGAGCGCAGAGCCTTCGCCCGGTGCTCGAGGCCCTTGAAGCAGCGCCAGACCACGTCCGGGATCGAGGGCCCGTCCACCACATCGATCGGCAGGCCGTGGACGATCCCGATGTAGCGGGCCCGCGTGGCCGACGAGACGCGCGCCTGATCGAGCTCTCGCGGCGGCTTCGCCCCCCTCGGAGCGGCGCCCCTTCGGAGGCCGCGCATGCGATCGACGAACACTTCGCGGAGGTCGAGCGGCGCCTTGATGTCGAGGACGACCCGCCGCTTGCCCTCGACGAGGACGACCGCGAGCTGCTGGCCGAGCACCGCCAGCAAGATCGTGCTGGAGCCCTCCTGCGCGACCCCGACGAGGAAGCGCCCGTACGTCGGCTTGAAGTGCCGGCGCACGTCGCCGAAGCGCACCACGGGCCGCGACAACTGACGAGGATCGACGGCGTCACGGACCCGCGCCCACGTCGCCTTCACATCCGCGAGCGCGCCGACAGCCAGCGGCGTGACGGCCTGGCCGCCGTCACCGACGTAGGCGGCGTGCCAGCGGGCCTCGTCGCCCGGGGCCCCGCAGAAATGCACTTGGCCCCCCGCTGGCCAGGCGAACCGGAAGCACTGCACCTGCTCCTCCGAGTGGTTCATGCCGACTGCCGTGGTCGATTCGTCGACCGTGATCGCCAGCCGCTCGCCCGCCAAGTACGCCTCATACTCCGCGAACGCCTGGTCGATCGCCCAGTCGTCGGACCCTGATTCCGCCGCCCTCACGTCCCCCCGCGCTGTCACGATAGCACGGCGACAACGCGCGAGCCGCTGGGACGCTTCATGAGGTTGGCACCCAACGGGGATTTGCGAAGTTGTTTGCTTGTACGACGGGACGGGCAGTAGCCGTCCCGATGCTCTACCACGCCAAGGCGCGCAAAGCCTCGTTATCCGCGGGATACGAGCGGCCTCCTCCAGGACCAGCTTCGTGCCTCATGCGGGCCAACATCGGGACAACATCGGGACAACATCGGGACAACATCGACGAGCGGTATCCAGTAATGCTCGCACTCGAGCATTCAAATACAGAAAATTTCTGGTTGCACGCGATGCGAACATCGGCTTGTCTGGTTCGCAGCGGAGGGTTGAGGTCGATGCGGCGCATGGTCGTCAGCACAGCGTGTGGTGATTTCGTCACGGAGAAGGATGTCGCGGAGGCGCAGCTCGTCGGCGAGCTCGTTGACTGCTACCGCCTGCTGCCTGACGCCGCCATCTACCTCGACGGCCAGCTCGTGCCCGAGGAGGCTCGCCAGGCGGCGCTCGCGGCCCTGTCCGTTGGGACAGCACCCGCGGCGGCCCGAGTCGCCGCGCAGCCGCTCGAGCCGGAGAAGTTGAAGGAGTACGGCGAGGTGCTCGCGCAGCTCTTCGACGACCTGCGCAAGGGCTACGTCCAGTCAACGAACGACCTGCACGACGTCTTCCGGCGCTACCGCGAGATGTGCCTCGACAACGAGCGGCGGTTCGCAGACGAGGTCGCGCAGCAGCGGGCGCTCACCCACAAGAGCCTCGCCGACGTCGACCTGCTCCGGCGCAGCGTCACGACCACCCAGCTCCTGAACGGCTTCGCGTCCGAGGTGCGGCCGCGGGCGATCCAGGAGGGCGGTCCCACGCTCACCGACTACGTCGCCGGGCTCGTGCGAGCGGTCGCCGGCGACAAGAAGAAATAGGGAGGAGAGGGAAGATGGCCCAAAAGACATCATGGTCCGCAGGACAGGTCCTCGCCCAGGCCGAGGGCTCGATCGGCACGACGCTGCGCGTCGCCGTCGCCAACTATTACAAGGGGCATGACCTCGGCACCGCGCAGGCGATCCGCAAGGTCGAGACCGACACCGAAGCCGCCGCGCTCGTCGCGGCGATCCGCCAGGGTCGCGTTCACGAGGTCCTGATGGTCGCCACCAGCGCGGCCGTCGGCGCGATCGCCGGGGCGCTGTCGCAGAAGGCCGTCAGCAACGCGACGGCGGGCGGCGTGCCGCCCGTGACCGCCCTCGGCGCCGTGCCGACGATCGCCGGGCTGGCGGCGCCGATCAGCCTGTCCGGGCGCTCGATGCTCGCGGCCGGCGGCCTGTCGTACATCACCGGCGCGGTGATCTACAGCATGCTGGCGCCGAAGCCGGAGGCCGCGCCATGAAGGGCTCGATCCTCGCCCACCTGCGGCGCGTCTCGACCAGCCCCGAAGGTCGTGCCCTCGTCCACGCCGTCGATGACGCCGGCCTCGAGTACAAGATCGAGGTCCCTGTCGAGGCTGTCCGCGGGGTCAGCCCCGACCAAGGCCTCGTCCTCGCCCTCTCGTGGTCGCTCGAGGCGGGCCCGCGAGTCGCCGAGCCTGCTGCGACACCGATGCCGGCCGAACCTTCCTCGACCGCGACGACCCGCAGTTCCACCGCGAGCGAGGTGGATCAGGCGTTCATGGAGTTGATGGGCCGCCCCCGCGGCTCGACCTCCGCCGTTACGTCCGCTCCCGCCGCATCTACCCCCGGATCGTCCGCTGCGGATAGCCCCTCCCAGGGACTCGCCGAATTGCTCGGCCTGCGGCGCGTTTGATCTGACCTGATCTATTGACATTTCAACCGCACCCTCGCCCGTTCGGGTGAGGCCAGAAACACTCATTTCAAAATCAGGAGACACGATGGATACGGATACACAAGAGAAGATGGAATTCCTCGGCCGCGAGATCGCCCAGAACCTGGCACGCATGGGCAACCCGGCCGCGTTGCCGGCCGGGCAGACCGAGCCGCCGGCCTGCGGCCTCGGCGTGCCGACGAGCGGCTGCGACAACCTGCTGTATGCCCCGATCACGGTGGCCCGGTTCCGCCGTGGCGGCCGTACGAACATCGACCAGGCCGTCGAGGGCAAGATCCCGGTCGCACCCGGCTCTTCCGTCATGTTGTCGCAGGCAGCCTATCCGCCCTGGGCGACCGGCTGCTACATGTTGCGGTACCGGCTCGCCAACAATGGCAACAACCACGACGAGATCAAGATCGAATGGTTCGTCGATACCGAGCCGCTCGACGCGATCCAGTTCGGCAGCGAGATCTATAATGCAGACAATACCGTGATCGGCGTAGGCAAGCTCCCGATCCCGCTCGCCCTCGGCGAGCACTGCTGCATCGGCGGTAACAACCGCCTGCGGGTCCGGATCTCGCACACGGGCAACGCCAACCAGATCGAGAACATCCGCCTCCACGTCGAGCACGCCAACGCGGTCAAGTGCTGCAGCGCTTGCGCGACCGGCCACAGTTGTCAGAGCGGGTGCAAGAACTCCGCCGCCAAGTAGGAGCCGCCGTGAACAAGATCAAGCTCGTCATCCGCGGCGGTTTCGATGGCCAGACTCCCGTCACACAGGCCCCGACTTTTCGTTTGGTCGAGGGCTGGGACGAGGCGGAGCTGGAATCCCCGGCGGGGATTCTGCCCGCTGGCCTCTGGGGGCATGTTCCCGCCGGCGATCCCTACCTTCTCCACGCCTCCTTGCTGACCGTGAATCCGCTCGACCCGCAGACCATGATCGAGGTGCGGACCGGTGCGCCGACGCATACCCGGGCGCAGTTCACCCCGAGCGCCGACAACCTGCGACTCACGCTCGTTCGTCCCAGCGACGAAATCCGCGTGGTCAGCTCGCCGCAAGGGCTCGTCAAGCTCGAGCTGCTGGTCGAGAGTATCGGCGGCGTCAACGAACTCGGCTCCCGCCTCTACGAATGGTCAGACGCCGCGTTCAAGGCGCGTGACACCGGCGTCCGCATGGCCCGCTTCACCGCGAATGCCGCCGTGCCGGGATGGCTCGGCACGCTCCACGTCATCTACGACAGCGTCAACGCCGGCAACCTCACCCTCCCCCCGCGGGTGATCGTGCCGCTCGACGCCGTCCTCACGGTGACGCGCAAGGGTCCCGGCATACCCACGCTCATGGCCGCCGCAGGTGACTCGTTCGCCGGCGGCGTGATCGCTCAGGCCATCCAGCGCAGCGGATTCATCATGAACAACGGCGAGCAGTGGACCTGGGTCGCCGACTAATTCGGGCGCGCGCCGAGACTTCCTCCCCTCTTCAAGGAGCATCACCATGGCCGTCATCGATAGACATCGCGTCGCCCGCCTCGTGGAGCTGTCGGCGGCCGAGCGCACCCTCAAGGGACCCGAGCGTCAGCTACGCGAGGAAGACGTCAAGCTGCTCATCAAGGCGGCCTACGACGATGCCACGGACGCGGCGCGCGCCGACTTCATGGCTCGCGTGCAGAGGCTGCCGACGAGCGCGTGGCCCTGGTCCGCCGTCCAGCTGGTGGCGCCACGCGGCGGAACGGGCGTCAGCCTCGGGAGCATCGTCGGAGTGCCGAGACCCGCCTTGGTCCCGGCGCTGCTCGTGCTGATCCGCGGCCAGGCGGACTCGGCTGACCTCGACCCAGGCAATCGGCTCCCCGAGCCGGGTTCGCCCGAGTTCGCTGAATGGGAGCCGCTGCAGAGGGCGCTCGATACCTGGGACACGCAGACGATCACGAAGTCGATCGGCCCGCAGGGGTGGGTCAGCATGATGGGCAACACTTCCGGACAGGTCTCGAAGGACACGAACGGCGCGACGAGCGGCGCCCCGGCGCCGTCGCCGTCGCCCGGACCGACCGAGCCCGCGACGAAGGATCTGCCTGCGCCGCAACCACCGGCGACGCCGGCGGAGATCACGTGGAAGCACCCCGCCGTGCTCGCGGCGGGGGCCGCCGTCGTCCTCGCCACCGGCGTGGCGGTCTACGCCGTCAGCCAGAGCCGCAGCCGCCGCGAGCTCGAGGACGTGCTCTCGCAACAGGAGGAGCAGCCGTGAACCGCGGGATCTGGGTCACGCTGGGCACCGCGCTCGGCGTCGCGGGCGTGGGCGGGGCGCTCCTCTACAGCCGTCGCGCGAGCGCGGCGAGCCCTCCCACGTTTACACCCCCGTCCGGTCCCGGTACTGGGCCTGCACCGGCGATCGAGCTGGCGCCGTTGCCGAAGGCCGCCCACGTCAAGGGCGACCTCTCGTCCAACTGGGGCGAGACGCCGGTCGACCTCCGGCCGCTCTTCGTGCTGATGGAAGAGGTAGCGAGGATCCCGGGCTCGGCCCGCGTGTTCGCTACGATCTCCTACCGCGAGTCGCGCTTCGTCACGACGGCGCACAACGGCAACGCGACCGGCGAGCAGGACGAGCGCGACGGCTCGCGGCTCGCCTACGACAACAACAAGGCGAAGAATCCGCCACTGCGCTACGGCGAGCAGGCCGCAGAGTTCGGCAGCGGCGGCCTGTTCGGGGCGCTCGCGCCGTACTTCCTGTGGACCGGCGTGCCCGAGGTCGGCAGCAGGGCCCCGCTCCTGAACGCGCCACCCGAGCTGGTCTTTCAGCCACGTGCCGCGGCCTTCGGCGCTGCCGTGTACATGCAGCGGATCCTGAGGAACTACCGCGTCGACGACATCGCCGACATCAAGGTCGGCTGGGCCAACCCGTCGCTGCTCGGCAGCGGGCGCGGCGGGACCAAATACCATGACGTCCGCGCCCGGTTCCTCATCGACGCGGTCGCCCTCGGCATCGAACTGACCGACGCGACGACGATCCCGCCGAAGCTCGACGCTTCGGCATGGCCCGGCGTGCCCGCTGTGTTCGCCGGCCTCGCCGGCGCCCTGCCCAAGGAGCTCGCATGACCCCCGACCTCAGCTGCTACGGCGAGGGCATCCGCGGGCTCGCCGACCTCGTCGGCGATTTCGACCTGCGCTCGCCGATGGACGTGCATGCCTGGTATCGCGTGGAGTGGCAGGCGATCGCCGAGCTGCTCGGGTTTTCGCAGGAGCTAGAGGCGACGCTCGCCCCGCTCCGCGTCGTCCGCGACCGCGTGACCGCGACCAACCAGGCCGGCGTCGACGCGTTCGCGCGCTGGCTCCGGGGGCAGCGACCTGGCCTTTCCGACAGCCACGCGCGCACGCAGGATGCCGTGCTCGCGCAACTCCTCGCAGTGGGCCAAGAGCGGGGCGAGCTGTGGCGTGTGACGGCCGACCCGACGACCCTCGCCGCGGGCGCCTGCTACGACGATGGCGGCCAGCTCCGCCGCGCGTTCTATTCCGATACGGCGCCGGGCTACTTCGGCGACGGCTGGAACGGCCCCCCGCCGCGGGCAGAGAGCGCGTGCGGCTGGACCACGCCGCTCGTGCTGCACCTCGGCACCTTCCCGTGGGTCTACAGCTCGCGGATCGACGGGACCGCCGTGGGAGCGCGCTGGGCCTCGGGCGCGACCATGCCCGCCATCACCGGCATGCGGGCCATGGCGCGGCTGCTCGAGCCCGGTGGGAACCTCCACCAGGACGCCCGCCAGGTCGCGGCGATCTTTGAGCACTTCACCGCCCACACCGCGCCGCTCATCGCCCGCCTGCCGGTCTATCAGTCCGGCCGCGCTGTAGCCGGACATCTCTACCGCCGCGCGGGCTTCCTGTATGTCCATCAAGGCAGCCTGCACCTCGCCGGCCTGCCCGGCCCCCGCGGTCGGATCGCCGCACCGGCATATAACTACGCCCTCCGCCGCTTCGCCTGCTTTTTCGCAGTGCGGCGCGCAGCGCTCCGGGCACTCGTCGCGCTGCCGTCCGACATCCAGCGGATCGCCGAGTGTTCGGCCGACCCATGCCTGCGACGACACGTCGAGGAGGTGGCTCGTGCTGGCTGAACGCTGTCCCGATAGCTCGACGGGCGGAACCGCGCTGGTCTACGCTGCGCCTATGAACGCTCGCAACCTCATCGTCCCCGCCCTCCTGCTCCTCCTCGCCGATAGCATCGGCTGCGAAGAAGACGACCGCAACAGTTTTGGCGAGCCTTGTGCTCCCGAAGTCTGCGACGAAGGCCTCTCCTGCTACGCAGGCTATTGCGAGGAGGAGTGCGTCGAGGACTCGGACTGCCAGCCCATCGACGGTTGGAAGCATGAGTGTCATGCCGGGCAATGCCAGATCGCATGTGACGATCAGGGCGCTTGCCCCCAAACCCTGGCCACGCCGCTCGAATGCATCACCGAATGGTGCGCGGCGACGAAACCGGACTGATCATGCTCATCGATCCGAACAGCCGCCTTTTCGACCGCGTTCCAGATCTCTTCGTCAGCCCATTTCCGGGCGCTGACTCCTACGCCGATGATGCCTTTCAGGCGCTGATGAAGCGCGCGTCCGGGAGCGGCTCTCACTCCGTCGGCCGCGAGCTTCTCACTCGCGCGGGAGGGCAGGCATGGAATAGCGCCACCCAAATCCTTTGGAAGACAAAGGCGACGCAGGCAGGCGATCTGATCTCTGATATCTGGTCCAAGGTCTCCTGGATCGACACTCAGAAGGACACCATCGCAGGTGTACTTGCGGAAGTGCCCTTCGCGTTGACCACGGACCCGGAGAAGCTGGTCGCGTCGATCGCTTCGGTGGCACTCGATGCGGCGCTCGACGCGGTGACGGCGGTCCCCGTCGTTGGATGGATCGTGGGAATCGTCGCGGGCATCGGGCAGGCGCTCATTCCTTTGTTCGAGGGATTGCTGGATGGGGATCGTGTGCCACCGGAACGCCGAGCCATCCTGCCATGGCGGCGGTACAGCAGCGACACTGATCAGCAGTGGGTCCGAGCCTTCGTACAGGTTGAGGCCGCCGGCGTCGACTGGACACCGATGTTTTCGCCGCCGACCGACGCCCGCCCGTGGGCTCTCGCTGACGGCGTGGACGACGAGAGCAACATCATCGGTCAGGTCCTCGCACCGTTCTCGGGCAAGTCAGTCGCATGGAACGGCGCCTACGGCTGCCTCCCCGGCACCTTCCGTGTGGCCGGCATCCTCCAGTACCGCGGCCGCCCACAGCCGCCACACTCGGCGCTGCGCTTCTACAACGACGGCACCCTGATCCACCTCTACGGTGACTTCACCCAGACCGGCGACTTCTACCCCTCGCTGCAGCAGCTCGCCGGCACGACCTGGCAGCAGATCGCGGCAGGCGGCCCCGACAGCTACAAGGTGGACTGCGTCGCGCTCGAGAAGTTGTGGCGCGACTGGTTCAGCGCCCTTTACACCTCCGTGCTCGACCAGGGCCACGGGGACTGGCTCCTCGGCTACCTCGCGCGCGAGGTCCACGGCGAGTGGCGGTTCGGCGCCAGCGCCTCCGGTGCCCTACGCCCCGAGGCCATGGACGGCACCACCGTTCCCCTGGTTACCCGGGGGACCTTTCAGAACGGGGCGCTGGCGACCCCGCGGTCGCGGACGACCTGCATGTACAGCGACCTCGTGCTCAAAGACAAACCGCGGACCCAGAGCGGATATCTGCCCCAGAAGTGGTCGCGCGACGCCAAGACCAAGGAATATATCGCGCCGCCGCTGTATGCCCAGACCCGCGGGCCCGGCATGGCGTGCGTCCCATGGCCGCCCGGCGAGCTGCTGCTCTCGAAGTACAGGCGGGCCGACGACGCGATCGTGCTCCCGGCCGTTCGCGCGGTCGCCCAGCTCCAGCGGCGCAGGCTCTCGCGCAGCCTCGACTGCGCCTACGTCCGCCCCGACGCCGTCGGCGACAAGCCGGCCTACGCAGCCTTCCGTGACGCATCGCTGCGCGCCTATTGCATCGAGATGCGCAAGCGCCTGCTTCAGCACCCGTCGCGGATGATGGTCGAGTACGAGACAGCCCGCGAGGTCGACCCCGAGTACGCGAACGCCCTCAAGGAGGCCGGCGTGCCGACGAACGCGATCCAGCGCGGAGTGGCCAAGCTCGGGCTGCGCGGCTCCCCCGGCGCCGAGGCGCTCGACCCGAAGACGCCGGCCCCCGAGCGGCCGGTGCCGCCACAGGGCGGACTACCCTTTGACCCGGGTCCCGAGCAGGACCGCGGCGGCCCCGGATGGCTCGGCCCCGCGGTGCTCGGCGGCGCCGCGCTCGCCACGACGATCGCCGTCGCGGTCGGCGTCGCGCGGAGCAGAAGAGCCAATGCACGATAGGGAGGTGGAATATGAAGTGGGGACTCCAGCACGTCAAGGTGACGCTCGAGGAGAGCGAATCAGGGGAGACCGTCGTCATCGAGCAGAGCTCGGATGGCCGCGTCACTTGTGAACGCGGGAAGCAGAGCAAGTCCGAACGCGCGGCGAACCAGGCGCCCCGCGTGGCCAAGACCACGGCCGAGGCGCCCACCGCGGCCCCAACCAAGCGCGCAGCCGAGAAGCCGCGCGAGGGAGAGACACGCGCCGCGAAGGACAAACCGAGGGCCAAGGCCGCGGCGAAGAAGTCCCCCGCCACCCGCCCGGCGGGACCGCAGAACGGCAGCCGGCGCACGTCGCTCGAATGGGTGCCGGTCAAAGATCATGAATACGACGGCTTCGCCGCTCCTTCCGGTGCAGGTCAGTTCAAGGCGCTGATCGCCCAGGATACGCAGTGGGCGCTTTTCTACGAGCTCAAAGGCACCTGGCCCAAACACATCGGCTGCTTCCGCAAAGTCGCGAACGCGAAGAAGCGCGCCCAGGAGCTCCACGATGCTGGCTGGCCCGAGTCCGAGTTCGGGCCGGTCACGGCGGGCCAGATCGCGCGCGCTTGCCCGACGCCGGCGGGGAGGGCCGACGAGGAGGCCGAGAAGGGCGAGGAGAGAAGGGCCACGCCCAAGGCCGAGGAGAAGTCAGCGCCCCCGAAGCCCGCGCCAAAGGCCAAGGAGAAGCCGGCCGGGCCGAAGCCCGAAGAGAAGCCGGCCAGCCCGGAGCCCGAGCCGAAGGGCCCGAGCAAGTCCGAAGCAGCCCAGGATCAGGAGCTGATGAGGGGCTTCACCAGCGAGATCGAAAAGGCCCTCGACGAGGACGAGGACGAGGACGACTGACATGTCTCATCAGCCAGGATCCATCTACAAGATCGGCGGCCGTCGCTACATCGACAGCCAGGCCGTCTACAACCTCGCCGATGCCCACGAGGTCGTCGCGCAGCATGACGGCTGGCGCGTGATGCTCGGCGCGGGCGCGGTCCATTGTGCCCGCGTCGAGGATCGCCCCGAGCTGCCGCGTCAGCGCGGCGCCCTCTACGAGCTTTCCGCCGCGGGCGGTGCGAGCCTCAAGGCCCAGCGAGCCACGTGGCTCTCCCAGGGCCTCGTCCAGCCCGGCGGCACCTTCGACGCCTGGCCCGGCGGCCCGCCGGCGAAACCCGGCTGCGGCGGCTGCGGCAAGACCTGCGGCTGCGGCCCCTGCCGCCTCGAGCACGACACTGGCGAAGAGCATTCGTAGGAGAGACCTGTGAAGCCCGCCGAGCTCCTCAAGATCGTCTTGCCGCGCTGGCGCGCGAAGATGTCGCGGCAGTTCTCGCTGGCGACGCTCGATGGCTTTGTCCGTCGAAACCGCGCCACGCTCGAGGAACTCGTCGCGCGCGCGCTCGCAGATCGCCAGGTCACGTGCGGTGCATTGCCGGAGACTCCCGAGGAGTTCGCCGCTTACCTCGCACGCGCCGCCTGACTGCCGTCGATCGCCTCCCTCGCATACGGAGATCCTCATGACCCCCGCTGCCATCCTCGACAAGCTCCTGCCCCGCTGGCGCACCAAGCTGTCGCCGAGCTACTCGCCCGAGTACATCGACGGCTTCATTCAGCGCAACCGCCCCATGCTCGAGGCCGTCGTCGCGCGCGCGATGATGCTGCGCCGGATCAAGCGCGGCGACCCGCCCAAGACGGCCGATGAGTTCGCGGTCTACGCGAGGATCGTCGCGCGCGAGCGGCCGAAGGACGCGGAGCCCGACGCCGCCGTGGTCAAGCGCGTCCTGAAGCGCATGGACAAGATGCTCGCCCGCAAGGGGGACCCGGCCGGCCAGGAAGCCGCGGGCGCGTTTGGCGTCGAGTACGCCGAGCTCCGCGCCGAGGCGATTCTCCTGCGACGAGCTGGCTGGGACGCGGTCCCGCTGCTCCTGAGCCGACCCTCGCTGGCGCTCTTCTCCGCCGGCTCGGTCGTCGTCGTTCGCGACGCCCAGAAGTCGCTGCACTTCCTCCCTGGCCTCGAGGACAGCGGGGAGAAGATCCGCGCCGATGTGGCGGAGGTGCAGAGGCGAGTCCTGCAGCTCCGTGACGGCATCGCCGACGCAGCCCGCTTCGATCGCTACGCCATGGCCCTGTGGACGCGCGCCCGCGCCGGTGGCACCTCGGCCACCCCCTTGCGCGAGGTCGAGACCCCGCCCGACCTGCGCGACAAGTCGTGGCGCACCGAGGCCAACCTCCAGGCGATGCGCCTCGTGCTGTCCAAAGAGCCAGGCGAGCTCACCGCCGAGGACCTCCAGGCCCTCGCGCAATATTCGGGCTGGGGCGGCCTGTCGATCGACAGCGTCAAGAAGATGCTCCCGCCCGAGCTCGTCCCCGAGTCCTTCGGCCTGATCCACGAGTATTACACGCCCACGGCGATCACCGAGTCGATCGCCGAGACCTTGTGCCCCCTGTTGCCGGAGCTAGCCGGCAACGACGGCATTGTCCGAGCACTGGAACCCAGCGCGGGCGTCGGTCGCCTGATCCGCGCGTTCAGCCCACGCCGCTGCCTCGCGCTCGAGGCCGGCGGCCAGATCAAGAAGATTGCCTGGACGGCCGTCGAGTTCTCCAAGGTCAGCTCGACGCTGCTCCGCGCGCTGCGCCCCGACGTCGACCTCTACCACCTGCCCTTCGAGCGCTGGGTCCGCGATGAGGGCTCCCGCTATCAGGGCACCTTCGGCCTCATTGTCTCCAACCCGCCCTACGGCGAGCGCGGCGCGATGGCCCGCGAGGATCCCGACGAATTCTACAAGGAGAAGCGCGCCTTCGCGTACTTCATGCGACGCGCGCTCGACCTCCTGGTCCCGGGCGGCGTTGGCGTGTTCCTGATCCCCGCCGGCTTCATGAGCGGCAACCTCAATCGCAACCTGCGCGAGAAGCTGCTGCGTCGCCATCACCTGCTCGGCGCCTTCCGCCTGCCGAGTCACGATCGCAAGGGGCGCGAGACGGTCCCCGGTGCGTCGGTCGTGATGGACGTCGTCTTCTGGCGCAGCCGCGGCGGCGAGCTGACCGAGATCGACGAGGCCGATGACTTCATCCTCGACGGCGACTACTTCAAGCATCACCCGGACCACGTCCTCGGAAAGGAGGACGGCTCGTTTGCCGGCGACGACGAGGCCGGCATGGCGCGGAGCTGGCGCTACAAGGTCACGGGCGACTTCAAGGGTCTGCCTCCGCTCGAGCCGCGGCCCGTCTGCACCGCCTGCGTGCTCACGTCGATCGTGCAGCGCGACGATGTCGGTACATTTCAAACGGTCGCGCGCGAGGACGACGGCATCCCCGCCGACGTCGACGACGATTTGCGCCCGGCGCTCGAGCTCGGCCGCCGCGTCGGCCGCTACCTCGCCGCTGTCGGCGCCGACGAGGCCGACAGGGCCGCGCAGCTCTGGCCCGAGCTCCACACGGCGCTCCGCGACTTCTCCGCGAGCTTTGGGAACCCCTGGCGCTCCAAGCCCCTGCGCGAACTCGCCGAGGGCCGCCGCAAGCTCGCCATGGCCCAGCAGGTCCTCAACGCCTTCGAAAAGACCGGCAGCGTCGTCCCCGCGCTGCGCGAGGCCCCGGTGGTCGCGCCGAAGTTCTCCGGCCAACCCGACGATGTCATCGCCCAGGCCGAGGGGCTCTATCGCCAGCAGCGCGCCCTGACCGTCGCGCAGCTCATGAGCTTCCATCAGCGCCAGGGCGGCACTCTCTCGACCGAAGCCACCCTCGCGGCTCTCCTCGCCGCCGGCTGGAACCTCGACGGTGATGCGTGGGATCAGCTCCTCCCGAGCGACGCCTACCTGACCGGCAACGATCTGTGGGAGCGCCACGACCGCGCCGTCGAGCGTGCCCAACGCGGCGACGAGCAGGCCAAGGTGCAGGTCCGCCGGTTGCTCGAGGCGATCAAGCCCGCTGTCTTCGATGACCTCACCGATATCAGCCCCCAACACGGCTACGTCCCGCTGGACCTCGTCGCCGGCTGGATGTCCGCGACGTTGAACGGTCGCTACGGCGCCATCGAGCTCGAACGTAAGGGCGGCTTCGTGCAGGTCCGCGGCCACGACTACACGGCCGAGGACCTGCCCCCGATGGCGCCGGAGACCCTCGCGTTCCTCGGCTACTACAATCACGACCCCGAGCTTTTCCGGCCGCCGCAGGAGAAGCGGGAGCGCGACGCCGGGCCTACGACCCGCGAGGATCGGGCCGCCAAGAAGCAGAGCCTCGCCGAGCGGCGGATGGCCCTGGCGAAGAAGTGGGACGAGTCGTTCAAGGCTTGGATCGCCGCCGACGAAGCCCGACGCGAGCAGCTCGTCCACGCCTACAACCGGATCGCGCGCGGCCGCGTCGTCCCGACCTTCTCGCCCGAGCCCCTCGACATCGTCCGCTGGGGCTCGCACGCGCCGAAGCTCAAGCCACACCAGATCGCCGGCGCACGTCGCGTGCTCGCGCAGCGTGGCGGCCTCGTCGCCTTCGACGTCGGCGTCGGCAAGACCTACACCGCCTTGGCGATCATCGCCCGCGCGCGCCAGGAGGGCTGGGTCCGCCGCCCGGTAATCCTCGTGCCCGGCTCGCTCGTGTGGAAGTGGCACGACGACATACTTTGCACATTGCCCGACTACCGCGTCGTGGTGATCGGCTCGAAGCGCAAGCGGATCACGCGCGGCGTCCGAAAGGACGTCATCACCTCCGAGACCGACACCCCGCAGGAGCGGGCAAAGAAGTGGATCGCGCTCCAGACCGGTCAGGCCGACGTCGCCGTGCTCAGCTACGACGCGCTCGCGCGGACCAAGATGAACGAGGGCGCGGTGATGGCCTACGTCGAGCAGGTCGAGGCCGTCTCGCGGTCGATCGCCCTCCGCAAGCGGACGCTCGAGGAAAAGACGAAGAACGCCAAGCAGCGCGACAAGCTGACCGAGCGCGAACGGGCGCTGCTCGAGCATGGCGTGCGCGCGTGGGTCGAGGAGATCCTCGCGCTGCCCTCCGACTGGGAGTACGACCCTGGCGTCGCATGGGACGAGCTCGGCATCGACATGCTCGTGATCGACGAAGCCGCCGCATTCAAGAACCTCTACAAGCCGCAGGCTCGCGAGGACGGGGTGCCGAAGTTCATGGGCGGCGGCGGCGAGGGCTCCGACCGCGCCTGGCAGGTCGACTTCCGCGCGGCCGCCGTGCGCCGCCAGACCGGCGGCGCCGGCATCGTCCTGCTCACCGCCACGCCCGCGAAGAACAGCCCGCTCGAGTTCTACAACCTGATCCAGTTCATCGACCCCGCCGCCTTCACCCGGGCCGGCATCCGCGACCCCGAGCAGTTCATCGATCGGTTCCTCAAGATCGAGTACCGCGAGGTCCTCGACGCCGCCTTCGACGTCACGAAGAGGAGCGCCGTCACCGGCTTCAAGAACCTCGATGACCTCCGCACGATCATCTTCACCTACGGCGAGTTCCGCACCGCCGCCGAAGTCGGCCTCAAGCTGCCGCGCCCGCTGGTCGAGACCCTCACGATCACGATGGACGAGGAGCAGGAGGCGAAGTACGCCCGCTACGTCGCGCAGATCGAGCGCATTCTGGAGAACCCGAACCCTGAAGGGGGAGAGAGCTACGCGATCCTCGGCCTCCTCGCGCGCCTGTCGCTGATCGCTTTGCACGCGTCGCTCGAGGACGGCTACAGCTACAAGACCGCGCTCGAGGGCGGCACGGTCCAGAAGCGCGTCTATCAAGACGGCGAGCCCGTCGACGTCTCTGTCCGGCTCAGTCGCCCGACCTACGAGAGCCCGAAGCTGACCGAATGCGCGAAGCGGGTCGCAGCGAGCCCGCACTGCGGCCACATCATCTTCTGCGAGCCGACGGCGGTCCACCAGTGGATGCGCGAGGTCCTGGTGAAGCACGGAATCCCGCGCGAGCGGATCGCCATCCTCAACGCCGAGGAGACCGCCCCCGCCGACCGGATCCGGATCGCCCGCGAGTTCAACGGTCTTTCCTCGGAGCCCCCCGCACCCGGCACGTGCGCGCGCCCCACCGACAGCGCCATCGCGCCGAAGTACGACGTCGTCATCGCCAACTCGGTCGCCTACGAGGGCATCGACCTGCAGGTCCGGACCTGCACCATCCACCACCTCGATCTGCCCTGGACCCCCGCCGACCTCGAGCAGCGCAACGGCCGGGCCGTGCGCCAGGGCAACACGCTCGGCACCGTCCAGATCTTCTACTACTTCGCCGACGGCTCGACCGATGGCTACCGATTCTCGCTCATCGATGGCAAGGCCGGCTGGCTCGGTGAGCTGATCAAGTCGCAGGTCCGCGACACCAACAACCCCGCGGCGCAGCAGCAACTCACGCCCGAGGACATCTTGTTGATGATCTCGCGCAACAAGGAGAAGACGCGCGCGTTGCTCGAGGAAAAGCGGAAGCGCCAGGCCGAGGAGGCACGCGCCAGGATCGCCAAGGAGGCCGCGCGTCTGCTGCGGCAGGCGGCAGGCCGCTTCCGCGACGCTCGCACGAGCGCCGACCCGGAGCGCGCCGCCCGTCTGCGCGATGAGGGTGAACAGCGCCTCGCCGACCTCGAGCAAGTCAGCCCGGACGCGTGGCCGTGGGCGCCGTGGATGTACGCGGTCCGCGACGCGGACATGATCATCCCCGAGAACGGTGGCGCACCGGTCTACGAGGGTCTGCGCGTCGCCCGGCCCCGCGCCGGTGCGCCGGACCAGCTCGACTATCTCGAGTTCGGCCAGATCGTCAGCACCGACGAGGGCGACAAGATCGGTCTGCGAGCCGCGGGCTCGCCGGGCTGGCAGCTCATCGCCTACACCGGCACGCTCAATGGAACGCCCATCGCCGCCCGCGAGCTCCCGCGCGATGGCGGCCCGCTGTGGCCCGACGACGACGACGCGCGCACAGGCGCCGCGATCGAGAAGAAGATCGACGAGGTCTTTCGCTACGGCCGATTCGAGAGCCTGCGCTGGCGCGGCGCCAGCGACACCTGGCTGGAGAAGTGGTGGCCGCGCTTCGAGACGCCAATCACGGAGGGCCTCGCGCGGTCGCACCAGCGTGAGCAGGTGCCCGTGGTCGACGCCGAGGGTCTGGCGATCGCTACGGGCGCGGAGCTCCGCGGCGCCTCGATCGTCCCGCCAACCCGCGCCGGCTGGCAGGGCTTCCTCGAACTCGCCCCGTCGAGCGGCGAGAGTTTTACCAACCTGAAGGACATCGGCCTGGCCTGGTGGGGCCGCAAGGTCCCGCAGGACCTGCTCTCGAAGGAGCGCAACTTCCTGCGCCGCTTGATCGTGCCACACCTGCTGGACGATCCCGCGTACCGCAACGCCCGGGAGAACTCCGACCCCCAGAACGCGCGCATCGAAAACGACAAAGCGCTCGGTCGCGTGATGCTGGCCCTCTTCAACGAGGACCCCGAGGCTCACGGCGAGCTCTACCGCCGCTTCTCCGACGACGAGGCATTCCGCCGCTCGCTGCACGAACAAGCCTTCGCCGAGACCTACTCGACGAGCGAAAAACAACGGCAGGGCGCATCAGGGAGCGAAGCGGCTGGACCCGAGAACGTCGACCAGCGCGTGGCCGACCTCCCGCCTGCGACGACCGAAGAGACTCGCCCACGTGCGGGACAGGCTGCCGCCAAACAGCTCGCGCGCAGACTTCGGGCCTTGCTGAGCGGCGTCAAGATCGGGCGCTTCCGGTATCATACGCCGCATAGCGAGGCGAGCGGGGACGAAGTCGAGATTGACTTCGTGGGCGAATCGCCGGACGCACCGATTCTCACCCTGCGCGCAGCGCCCCGGCAGGGCAGCGAGATCGATCTCCGGGGCGAACTCGCCGACGAAGACGGCGAGCTCGTCGCCAGCTTCGGCTGGATCGCCATTGAGCTCCGGGATCTTATCGCCATGAAAGAGACCTCGTTCGCGCACTGGTTCGGTATGCCCGTCGTCGCCGAGCCGAGGCTGTCGCCCGTGATGCGCGAGGCCCTCGCTGCCCTCCGCGCCGAGGAGGAAGCAAAGCCCTATGACATGTACTTCTGGCCAGGTGTCCATGATGCGACCCGGGACAGCCTGATCGCCCGTGGACTGGTAGAAGCCCTGGAGAACAAGAAGGGCGGAGCCCCCCACTTCAGGACGACCGCGGCGGGCCGGGCCAAGCTGACCGAAATCGGAAGCCCAGCGGCAGCACCTGCCAGCGCGCCGCCCGTGAGCGACTCCGGCCAGCCCTACGAAGAGGCCCGCAGCGCGATCAAGGCGCTGGGCTTGCCGATCAAGAAGTACGCGTACTACGTCACCCAGGCCGAGACCGCGGTCGCCAGCGGCAAGAGCTACCTGCCGATCGTCGAGCGGGCGCGCAAGACCGCCGAGAAGCTCAAAGGCGACAGCGGCCACAGCAAGCCGAGGAGCCGCGTGGTTCCGCAAACCACAGGCTCCCGCCAACGGCTCGTCGACGTCGTGCTCGACACCTTCAACGCCTCGCCGCGCTGGCGCCTCGCGCAGCTCCGCACGCGCCCCAACGGCCACGTGCTCGTCGTGTACCCCGAGGGCCGCGACCCGGACGCCGCTGTCGCCGCCATCGACATCATCGATGAGAACGTCGACGACGTCCGCTGGCTCGATACCCGGACCCCGCAGGCCGAGCAAGACACGATTCTTGAGCGCCTGGATCGTGCTCTGTGGGCCGCTTTCGAGGTCCGTGAGGAAGAAGCGACCGATGAGGACGAGAATGGTCAACAGAAGACCGCGATCCCCTCGCCGATCCAGGGGCTCATTGACATGATGGAGCGTCGCAGCCTGTCGCTCGGCGCGCGCCGGGATGCGAGCAAGGACACCGCTCGCACCGACGGGCACCAGCAGATCGCAGAAGCTCTGCGAGACCTCGCCGAGCCTGCGTGGCTCACCGCCGACGAGCTCGAGCGCTGGCTCGAGACCGAACGGCTCATGGACGCCGCCCTCGTGCTGCGCCGCTCGCCGGACGCCTCGCCGCGAGAGCTCCTCGCCAGGCTGTGGGCTGAGGTTCTGCGCGAGCTTCCGCTCGACGAGGTCAAGGTGGTGGAGCCCAACGATGAAGTGCTCGTCCCCGAGGGAGTGGTGTTCGGTGACATGAGAAAGGAATTTGTCCTCGAACGTGCCGACGATCGTGGCCGCGCGTCGCTCCGCCGGATCCCCATCGGCATGACCGTGCATCTGCTCGTGAATTCGCCGATGGAGCACGCCGAGGCAGAACGCCGCAGAGCGTTTCGGCCGACCGTCGAGCGCGCGGATGACGAGCGCATGCTCTCGTTCGAGCACACGGGCGCTCTCGATCCCAGGTCGCTTGTGCATCGTCGCGTACGCGACGCACGATTCATCACCGAGCTCTATCAAAAGATCGGCGACTTCCACGACGGCCTCCTCCGGGCCCCCGACACCCTTCGGGACGTCCGCGTGTTGCTCTACTGGGCCGCCATGATGCTTGGTGCGCCGCTCTGCCAGGGCACCGCCAAGGCGCGCGCGACCGTCGCCTTCGAGCAGGCCAAGGCGTATTACGACACCGCCCGCAGCCGGATGATTGAGGGCAGCACCGCCGACGCCGTCCGACGCATGCACGAGGCTCTGCGACGCATCAGCGCTGCGGCGGCCGAGATAGCAAAGAGCTGCGGCGAAGGGCAGATCGACATCACCGTGACACCGCCGCACCTGCCGGTACGGCCCGAGGACAAGGCCGCGATCGAGGGCGGCGAGGGGGAGGTGAGACCATGACCGAGCAACAGTTCATGCAGCGGACGCAGGAGCGGCTTGAGCAGCTCCGTGACGAGCAAAGGCGCCTCCATGAGCGGCTGGCGACCGACCTCAGGCAGATGCAGGGCCTGCGGACGGGCCTCGGCATCCTCGCGGGTACCCTCGCGCTGGGCCTCGGCCTGAGCGTCGGCTACCAGATCGGGAGGCGATGAGATGGCCGAAGCACTCATCAAGTCGCAGTCGGAGGTCGACAACGTGCTGTTCGACGCGACGGAACAGCAGCGAACGTTTGACCTCAATTACGGCGACGCCATCGATAAGCTCAGGCGCAAGCTCGTTCACGAGGTCACGATCGCAACGACGGTGGGACTCGTGCTCGGGGGTCTCGTCGGGACGATTGTCGGCCTGAGGAGGCGCTGACCATGGCTCGCTCATCCGAGTGGGAGAAGCTGGAGATGGCGCAGGGCGACCCGAAACCCGCGTGGCCGCTGCCGACGGTGACGCCGAAGTTTGCGACCTGGAGCGTCGGCGGCGGCAGACCCTACGGTTGCGAGACCGACAAGTGCGAGCGATGGCACGCAGGCGTCGATCTCACCGGCGCACCGGATGGCGCGCTGATCCTTGCGCCCGAGGACGCGGTGGTCGCCGGCATCGATCGCGGCTGGAGCGAGGGCTCCAAGGCGGCGTTTTTGCGCACCAGCTCGGGCCTGTTCGTCGTGCTCGGGGGCTTCAAGACCGGCTCGCACAAGGAATACGGCATCACGACCGGCCAGCAGGTTCGCAAGGGCGACAAGCTCGGGCGCGTACTCGGATCCTACGGGATGATTCACCTCGAGACCTACGTCGCCGAGACGCGCACTGCGAACTCCGTGTGGTGGAGGACCGAGCCGCCACCGGACGGTCTGCTGAATCCGACCAACTACGTCGAGCGGATGGTCGGGGACAAGGTGTCGCTGCTCCAGACGCGGCAACGACACGAGGCGCTCAAGACCCTCGGCTACTACAGGGGCGACGTCGGCGCGACGTGGGGCGCGACTTCCACCGAGGCGCTTCGAGCGGCACAGACGGCTCTGGGGAGCGGCGTCGACGGCAAGTGGGGCCCCGAGACCGAGGACGCGATCCAGCGCGCCCTGGGCAAGCTCCAGGGCTGCTCCGCCGACGAGTGCAGCCCCTCCAGCGGCGGCGGGGTCACAGGCGGTACGAGCTCGGATCCTCTGAGCGCCGTCGGCCGACTCGGCTGGTGGATCATCGGCGGGGCTACTGTCGCCGGCGTCGCCGTCGGTCTGGCGATCGCGATGCGAGCGCGCGAGGAGTAGCGCGTGCCTCGCAGATGGATGGAGGACAGACATGGATAAACAGCACCGCACGCCTATCTGCTCGACCGACCTGTCGGCGTTCTCCTGCCCGCAGCCCGAGCTCCTCGTCGGCGTCTTGAGCAAGCACCCGACGCTCGCTCCCCTCCTGCTGCAGATCGCGGAGCAAGTCCCGCGGTTCTTCAGGAGAGACGCCGTCAAGCAACTTCGACTGCGCCCCAGCTCCGGGACATACACCGCCGTGGACGACGGCGTGGTGGTGGAGATCGTCGTAGCCGCAGATGATCCAGACGCCGACGAATCACTGGACCGATTCGACGAGGAGTGGTGGTTCGATGCATCGGGGCGATGCACCGCCGAGACCGTCGTCGACATCCGCAGGGAATGAGGTATTGGCTATGAACCGTGCGATCCTCGTCACCACCCTCGTCACCAGCTCCGCGCTGATCGGCGCTGGCTATCTCCTGCGCAGCCGGCCGCGGGCACGAGCGCTGCCGTCCAGCATCATCCCGATCGTTACGCCGGTGATCGACGTCCGCGTGGCGGAGGACGTGCTCGGGGTGATGGAGCAGCTCCGCGGAGACGAGGTCACGCTGCTCCTGCACACCGTCGGCGGATGCGTGACGTCGTGCGTGATGATCGCCAACGCGTTGCGGGAGTTCGAGCGCTCGACGGCGATCGTCCCCTACATGGCGCTCTCGGGCGGCACGCTGCTCGCCCTCAACGCACGGCAGCTCCAGATGGGCCGCAGCGCGTCGTTGTCGGCTGTCGATCCGATCGTCAGCGGACAGCGGGCCCGGCACTTGCTCGACGACGAACCGCCGAACGGGATTGCCGCGCTCGCACGTGAGTACGAGGTCGCCATGGCCCGCTACGTCCGCGACACGCTGACCGCGCGGCTGCCCGGCGCGAGCGAGGCCGCGCTCGAGCGCGCGATGGGCGTGTTCATGGGGGAGCACGCGCCGCACGAATGGCCGGTCCGCCGGCCCGAGGTCGAGGCGCTCGGTCTTCCGGTCGGCCCCTCGGCGCGCTCGTGGGCCGAGATGGTCGATGCGTATCGAAAGAGGTGGTGGTGATGTCGGACGTGATCGAGCAGTCCGTGGCGAAGGTGGCCTGCGAGGCGCCAGGCGAGGAGCGACCCCGCGTCGAGGTCCTGAGCGAGTCGCTCTGCACCGCGTCCGAGCTGCGCCAGGCGGTCATCGCCGGCGCGATCACCTCGGGAGTTTTCTGCACGATCGTCGGCGGCCTGTCCCTTCGATCATGCACTCCGGCGTCGACGCCCCCCTGCTCGCCGAGCCGCCGGTTGCGCCCACGAACAAGAACATGCCCGAGCATCTGCCCACCACCGCGGGACCCGAAGGCGGATGCGCAGTCGAGCGGATCGAGGATGTCGCCGAGCCGCTACCGCTTGCGGCGACCGAAGAGGAAGTCGCCCGCGCCGTCGAGCTCGTCGGCGCGTTCGGAGACGAGGTCGAGGCGCAACACAGGCAGAGCGCCGCACGTCTCACTCGGGTCGAGCACGAGATGCACGTGATGCGTGTCCTCGTCGCGCGCGCGGACGCGGGCGGCGATGACACCGACGGCGAGGCGCAGCCCGAGGAAGCGGATGCGGTCCATGGCTGACAACAAGGACGTCGCCGTCCTGGCGAAGAAGGTCTACGAGCTCACGATGCTGACGCCCGACGAGCTCGAGGCCCGCAAGTGGGAGGCGCTGCTGATCGTCAACGCCGTGATCAGCTCGGCGACACCCGACGGCATCGCCAAGGCCCACGCCGACAAGGACGCCCGCTGGGGCGCACAGATCCAGCAGGAGGGAATCCTGTCGAGGCTCCACCCGAAGTGGCTGCTGCGCACCGACGACGACAAGCCCCCGGCGATCAAGCACGCCCTCGAGAGCGCACTGGACAACCCGTTCCGCGACCTCCGCGCGCGCCTCCAGATGCTTCAGTTCATCGCGCCAGCCGATCGCGAGCGGCTGACCGACCTCGTCCGAGCATTTCAGGCGGACGCATGGGCGGGAGCGCGGGGAGACGCGCGTGACCAGTTCGTCACGACGATGCGCAGAATCTCGAAGGAGTGGTTCCGGGATCCGTGGCTGACCGTGCTGCCCCACGACGGCAATCCGCCGCCAGTCTCGATCCTGATCGAGAACCAGGGTCCGACCCACGACGGAGGTTGGCACGACGATCCCTCCGACGACACCTCCTGGGAGCAGGCCAAGTTCGGCTGGGCCGATGCGATACGCACCTGGGACGTGGACTTCCTGCGCGATAACCCGCTGAGCCAGCTCTACCTGACCGTGGAGGAGACGGCGAGCGAGGTCGCGTCGGGAGCCAACGAAGCAGCGAAGGGCATCGCCACGATCATGAAGTGGGCCCCCTACGTCGCCGCGGGGATCGCCGTCCTGGGTGTGACGACGGCGGTCCTGGTCGCCGCACGGCGGTGAGCTGGGGGCAACGACGAGCACGAACCGAGGGATGCGCCTTGATGGCGCGAAGGGAGGAGTGGAGATGGTCATCGCATTCTACAGCCACATGCTCGGCATGAACCAGGAGCCTCTCCATGTCGCTGCCTAAACTCGCCGCGCGTGTCATCCTCGGCTACGTCGGACTGGTCGAAGGGACAGCCGCGTTGATCCGCTTCCGCGAGCGTTCCACGGCCTTTCAGATGGCCGCCGAGCGCGCCACAGCCCTCGGGCGCCGGCTCGTCGTCGTGGGCGATCCTGACGCGGGCATGCACACCCGGCTCATGCGGGCCTATGGCTGCGGTGATGTATGCATCGACATGAACGGCTGTCCGGGCTGCCCGATCACGATCGTCGCCGATATCACCAAGGGTCCGATCGCCGACATCGCCGACGACTCTGCGGTCGTGTTCGTCTCGTGCGTCCTCGAATATGTGACGGATCTAAACGCGGCTCTCCGCGAGATCGCGCGGCTCGCCGGCAGCCCCGATAACGTGTTCGTCGTGACCGTGCAACCGTGGACCCTGACAGCGCGCCTGTACCCCGGCGCGCGCTGGCGGGGCACCGTCGGTAACGCCTCCGGAGCGCAGGCGGTCGACATGAAGCCGGTCGGCCTCGAGGAGAAACTCGCAGTCACCGGGGCGCTGGGCCTGGCGCTCGCGGCTGCGTTCTGGCCGAGGAGGCGGTGAGCGCCGTGGCAGACACGAACGCCGAGCAGGCCCTCGAGCTCGCGCGGGCCGAGGCACGGACTCTGGCGGACCAGCTCCGCCAAGCCCGCGCGGACCTGCATCGCCTCGGCATCGCCGATCAGAACCGGGCCCTCGTCTGTGCGGCCGTGTCCGGCGCACTCGGCATCCTTTGCGGCGTCGGTATCGGGCTGAGCATCCGGAAGAAGTGAGCACCTGAGAGAGGGAGGAGGTGGGTGGTGAAGACAGGACATGGTCCCGCGAGTGGTCCACGGACGACTAGCCCCAACGCTCGGGCAGCGTCCGTGGAGAAATCCCATCCTTACATCACAGTGGGTCTCAGGAATAAATCTGTCTCTTCGGACATAGAAGAGGCGATCCGCCATGAACAGGGTTCTCAAGGCGTGAGTTCCCCCGGGGCGACCGAAATGCCGACGGCGCTCATGACCGTCGAGGAGCTCGCTCTACTGCTCAACACGAGCAAAGGGGCTGTCTATGCCCGGCTCTCGCGTGCAGGGATCCCCGGTGCCGTACGGCTCGGCCGGACCCTTCGCTTTGACCCCCGGATCATTGCACAATGGCTCTCGGCGAAAAGTGCGAGCGCGGGAGGTCACTTATGATCACGCTGCGCCCGTGGAAGGGATCGAAGAATGAATTTGAAGTTGACGTTCGCGTCGAGAACGCAGTGGGGCGCAAGCTCCGCCAACGAGTCAAGGCACCGGTCACCGGCAGGTCCGCTGCCGAGCGGTGGGCCAAGGCGCTCGAGCAGGAGCTCCTCGCTCAACTCCTCGCGCCCGAGCCCGAGCCCGAGAAGCCCCCGCCACCGACGTTCGAGGAGTTCGCCAAGACCTTCCTCGACCTGTGCCTGGCCGACCGGCTCGGGACCAACACATTGATCAACTACGACGTCCATCTGCGCCTGTACCTGCTCCCGGTGCTGGCTCGGCGGCGGCTCGACGAGGTGACGCCCAAGGACATCACCGCGATCAAGAAGTCGCTCGTCAGCAAGTCGCACAACACGATGTGCGAGGTGCTCAAAACCCTCCGTCGGGTGTTCAACCGGGCCATCGCCGAGAACGAGATCAAGAGCGCGCCGGTGGACTTCGAGATTCCCCGTCGGAAGCGCAAGCCCGCGATCGCCTACGACGACCAGGAGCAGGTGGCGCTGCTCGCCGCGGCCCAAGCGATGGGGCCGATGTTCGTCGTCGCCGTCCTGCTCGGCCTCGACGGCGGTCTCCGGCGCGGAGAGATTCTCGCGCTCAAGTGGACGGACGTCGATCTCAAGCGAGGGCTGATGACGATCCGCCACAACCTCGTGCGGGACAAGGTCGACCTCCCCAAGGGCAGGACCGAGGACGAGGTCGGCCTGACGACGCGCCTCGCCGCCACGCTGCGCGGCTTTTCGGCGACCGGCCCGTTCGTGCTCGACAACCACGGGAGTCACTTCCAGGAGCATCACATCAAGTCCTGGATGCGGGCGCTGGTGAAGCGCGCGGGCTTGCCCTGGCGCGGCACCCACGTCCTCCGCAAGTCGTGCGGCACGCGGATCGCCGAGGGCGGTGGCGGGGTGGCGGCTGTCGCCAGCCACCTCCGCCACAAGGATCTGCAGACCGCGAGCGACTACGTCGATCGTCGCCGCGGCAGCGCTGGCGCGATCCACGCCTTGGAGACGTCGGGGAGACGCACTTCCGAGCACTCGTAAGTGCTCGGAATATTAAGATGAATTTGGCTTTTATCTACTGCTCGAAGCAATACAGCCGCTGCTGCGTGGAGCAGTTCGACGCGAAGAACACCGAGCGAGCGCTCCAGTTGAAGTCGATCGCGTTGTTGCGGCCTTCGTAGCCGATCACCCCGATCCCGCCGCCCGCGGTCCAGCCGCTGCAGTCTTCGACGAGCGAAGTGCCGTTCTCCGAGGTGCCGGTCCAGATGTCGGCTTGCGGGGACATGTCGCCGAACTCGTTGATGTTGATCGGCACGTCGACGGTGCCGTCGACCAGGTCGGCCCAGGTCTGGGCGACTTCCTGGCCGTCGAGGCGGGCGTAGCGGGTCGTCGACTTGACGAAGCGGCTGGCCGGGTTGCTGGTGTTGTTGCTGATCCACGCGTCCCAGGTGCCGCCGAGGCCGGCCGCGGTGGCGCGGGCCTGGCACTTGGCCTTGGCGCCGGCGATGCCGCCGAGGTTGCCGTTCCAGCTGAGGCTCGTGTTGAACACGCGCTTCGGCTTGGTGCAGTTGGCGTTGCAGAGGTCGCCGTTGGCGACGTTGCCGTCGTCGCACTGCTCGGCGGGGGCGGTGGTCTTGAGCACGCCGTCGCCGCAGACTGCGGTCTTGCAGGTGTTGAGGCAGGCGTCGCTGTTGGTGCCGTTGCCGTCGTCGCACTGCTCGGTGCCCTGCTTGAAGCCGTCGCCGCACTTGGGCAGGAGGCAGGCGAGGGTGCAGGCGCCGGTGTTGCTGTTGTTGGCCCCGAGGTCGCACTGCTCGTTGGCCTGCTTGATGCCGTCGCCGCAGCTGGCGAGCTTGCAGGCGTTGGTGCAGGTGTCGTTGTTGACGGCGTTGCCGTCGTCGCAGGCCTCACCGGGGCCGACGAAGCCGTCGCCGCAGGTCTGCTTGGTGCAGTTGGCCTTGCACGCCTTGGTGTTGCCGTTGTTGGCCCCGTCGTCGCACTGCTCGACGCCGGTGCGGATGAGGCCGTCGCCGCACACGGCGTTCTTGCACACGAGGGTGCAGGCGCCGGTGTTGCTGTTGCTGTTGCCGAGGTCGCACTGCTCGCCCTTGCTGACCTGCTTGAAGGCGTCGCCGCAGAACGGGAGCAGGCACAGGTCGGTGCAGCCGTCGTCCTGGTTGCCGTTCTTGCCGTCGTCGCACTGCTCGGCGCCGTCCTCGATGCTGTTGCCGCAGACCTCGAGCACGCAGGTGGCGCTGCAGCCGTCGTCGCTGACGTTGTTGCCGTCGTCGCACTGCTCGCCGGGGCCGGTGTCGCCGTCGCCGCAGACGTTGGTCTCGCAGTTGGCGTTGCACGCCTTGCCGGGGCCGTTGCCGTCGCCGAGGTCGCACTGCTCGGGGCTCATGCCGAGGGTGTTGACGAGGCCGTCGCCGCACACGTTGCCGCCCGCAGTCGGTGTCGAGGTACAGGTTGCGATAGCGGGCCAGTTGCTCCGGCGTCGCGTCGAGCTCGCCGAGGTCGGGGCGGGCTGCGTTGCGCGGGTGCAACGGGCGCAGCGCCGCCAGCAGGCGCGCCATGTTGTCGACGGTGAACACGGCCGCCACGTCGAGGTCGTCGGTGTTGCGCGCCGAGCCGTGGACCGCGGCCGCCACTCCGCCCACGATCACGAACTCGAAGCTGGCCGCCAGCAGGCGCTGCAGCAGCTCAGGCGTGTCTTGCACGGCTCAGTCCTGCGCGCAGCAGCGCGATCGCTTGCTGCGTGCGGTGCTTTTGCAAGATCCGCTGCTCGGGCGTCAGCGCCAGGTTGCGCTCCAGCGCTGCCACGTCGATCCCCAGCTCGATCGCCTCGTCCCAGTCTGGCCCGTAGCTGGGCCAGTGCGCGCGGAAGACCGGGCGGAGGTCGATTGGGGCGTCCACGGGGCGCCAGCGTAACACGGCGCTCAGGGCGCCAGGCGGGTCAAGCTCCAGCCCGAGGCTGCCGGGCGGTAGACGAAGCGCTCGTGCAGGCGACCGTCGTGGCCGACCCAGAACTCCCACGACTCGGGCGCCACCGCGTAGCCGCCCCAGTTGGCGGGGCGCGGCACGGGGGCCTCGCCGAGCTCGTGGGCCAGGTGTGACACCTGGTCGAGCAGCGTCTGGAAATCGTCGATCGGCCGGCTCTGCGGCGACACCACCGCGCCGAGCTGGCTCAGGCGCGGGCGGGACGCGAAGTACGCGTCGGACTCGGCGGCCGGCAGGCGGGTGACCTTGCCCTCGACGCGGACCTGCACGTACAGCGACGGCCACCAGAACAGCAGCGACGCGTGCGGGTTGCGGTCGAGCTCGCCGGCCTTGCGGCTGTCGTAGTTGGTGAAGAAGCGCAGGCGCCCGGCCGGGTCGAAGCCCTTCAGCAGGACCATGCGCGCCGACGGCCGGCCGTCCTCGTCGGCGGTCGCCAGCGTCATCGCCTCGGGCATCGCCATGCCGCTCTTGGCCGCCGCGGCGAACCACTCCTGAAACAGGTCGAGGGGCTGGAGCTCGGGCTCGGGCTTGCGCACGGACATCGCGCCAGGTGTAGCGCGGATCGCCGGCCCCGGCCCGCACCGGCGGGTGAGTCAGCGCTCGTTCATGCCCGCGCATGTCCCTTCGGACATGGCCCATCGACCCTGTCCGGACCCGGGCAGGTCAGCGCCCGCCGGAAGCACCTGCCCCTTCGGACATGCCATCTATCCTGCCCCGCCGGGTCAGCGCCCGCCTGAAGCACCTGGCCCTTCGGACATGCCTCTCCCCTACCCCGCCGGGTCAGCGCCGGTCATGCCGTCTTGCTCTTCGGACATGTCCCATCCACCATGTCCCGAAGACCAGCCATGCCAGGCCCCCGCGCTCTCCGCCGCTGCGGCAGCCGCAGCCCTCGTCCCCGCCCGACTCGCCCCCGCTCGAGGCGCTGTCGGCCCCGACCTCGATGACCACCGGCTCGGAGCGGGCGACGTGGCCGACCGCGTCCTCGGCGATCGCCACCAGCGTGTGGCTGCCGGCCGGGAACTCGGCGGCGCCGAAGCGCCACGGCGGCTCGGCGTCGCTGGCCTGCAGTTTGCCGTCGATCTCGAGCGCGACCTCGGCGACGCCCCAGCCGACGTCCGCGGCCTCGGCGACGATCTCGACGACCATCGGCTGCGGCCCCGCCGTCGGGCTCGTGATCACCACCGTCGGCGGGGTGTCGTCGGCGCTGGCGTCGAACGCCGGGCCGCAGCTGGTGCCCGCGGGCCCGGCCGGGGCGGCGGCGCAGAGATCGGTCCACGCGCCGGCGCCGGCGCTGTCGGCCGGGGCGAACCCGCTGCAGCGGAAATCGGGCTGCCAGGCGCCGTCGCCGGCGTGGCACGGAGTGAGGTCGAGCTCGGCCTCGGCCTCGAGCCAGTCGATCGCGGCGCTCGCGTACGCGTAGTGGCCGATCCCGCCGCAGCCGGCGGCGTGCACCGAGGCGACGCCGAACACCCGCCAGGTGTCGTCGGCGGCGCGCAGCAGCGCGGGCCCGCCGGAGTCGCCGGCGCACGGGCCCGCCTCGGTGAGCCCGCCGACCTCGAAGTAATCGGCGAGCACCAGCCGCACCGGCGCCGCGGCCCAGCGCTTGGGCCCGTCGCCGCTGCCGGACTCGGCCTCGCCGAAGCCGACGATGGTCGCCTCGGCCTTGGGCTCCAGCAGCGCCGCCTCGCAGCCGAACGCGATCGGCAACACCGGCACCGGCGCGGGCTCGGCGAGGCGGCAGAAGGCGAAATCGACGGCCTCGTCGCCGATGCCTCCGTAATCGGGGTGGACGCGGCAGAGTTCGGGCTCGACCGTGTGCGCGGGCGCCTGGGCCGACTCGCCGAAGCCGACCTTCATGCCAGTGGCGCCGCAGTGGGCGGCGTAAAGCACCAGGCGCGGATGCACGAGCGCGCCGGTGCAGCGGGTGCTGCCGTCGCCCAGCGAGACCACCCCCGGGAAGGCGCAGATCTCGGCCTCGGCGCCGCCGAAGATCGGGCTCGGCGGCGTCGGCAGGGCTGTCCGCGCGCCTGCCGCTCGCGCCTCGCCGACCAGCAGCACGACCACGCTCGCCGCCGCCGAACCCACCCGGACCTGCCACCGCCGCTGCATCGGCGCGAGGATGACACAGGGGCTCCGGGCCGCGCGACAATTGCTGCCGCTGCGCAGCGAGCGAGCGTATCATCGCGCCGCCGGCCGCAGCCGGACGACCCCCCGACGCTCGGAGATGTCGATGCCTCTCAGCCTCTCGTGGCTCATCCTGACCCTCGCGACCGCCCCGGCCGCCGAGCCCGCCGCCACGCCCCCGACCTCCGAACCCGCGCCCGCACCGGCGCCAGCGGCCGCCACCGCCGACGCCGAAGCACGCGCCGAGCAGGCCGCCGTGCTGTACGGCCAGAAGAAGTACCTCGAGGCCGCGCAGATCTTCGAGGACCTGTGGGCCTCGGTGCACGAGCCGCGCGACCTGTTCAACGCCGGCCTCGCGCGCCTCGCCCTCGGCCACCGCGCTCACGCGATCCGCTACTGGGAGATCTATCTCCAGCAGACCGGGATCCCCGCAGACGGGCGCGAGCAGGCCCAGAGCCGCAGCAAGAAGGCCCAGGCCGCCGCCACCGGCGTGATCGTCAAGATCGCCCCGTCGGCCGTGGCCGAGTTCGGCGCCACGCTGACGCTGACCCGCGTCGACGACGACAAGGACCAGCGCCCGCCGCTGGTCTACGAGCTGCCGCCGCGGGCCCCCGAGTTCACCGCCGGCGGCAAGACGATCCACGTCGACCCCGGCAAGTGGGAGCTGAAGATCAGCGCGCCGACCTACGGGACCTCGACGCGCGACCTGACCATCAAGCCAGGTGCGCCGGGCTTCGTGCTCGACGTGGCGCTGGCCAGCGATCCGGCGTTCCGGGCCGCGAGCTTCCAGATCGGGCCGGGCGAGGCGGTCGCGGCCGGGGCGACGGTGTCGCTGCAGCGGCTGGCGCTGGGCGCCGTGCCGGTGCCGTGCCCGCTCGACGGTCGCGGCAATTGTGCGGTCCGCATCGAGCCGGGCGACTGGGAGGTCACGGTGCAGGCGCCCGGCTACCAGCGCCACGTCGAGAAGATCAGCCTCGGCGCCCAGCCGACCGCGACCTTCGCCGTCGCCCTCGCGCCGTCGCTGACGCCCGCGCCCGCGCCGACGCCCGCGCCCGCGCAGGCCGGCGCGACGCCGACGCCGGCCCCGGCCGAGGCCACCCCCGCGCCGCCGCCGGTGCCCGAGCGCGTGCCAAAGAAGACCCGCGTGCGGGTCTCGACCGGGCTCATCGTCTCGGGCGTGCCGGTGTTCATCACCGGCCTCGCGCTCGCGGTCCACGGCAGCAACGTCTACGACGAGAAGAAGCTGGCGAAGGTGGCCAACGGCGACATGCTGCCGGCGATCCGCCTGCGCTCGGCGGGCTCGGGGCTGATGGGCGTGGCCGTCGGCCTGTGGGCCACCGGCCTGACCGCGGAGTACGACGTGAAGCCGTGGGTGTGGTGGACCGAGATCGGCGTCGGCGCGGCCGCGCTGCTGACCGGCGGCGTGTGGGCCGGCGTCAGCACCGGGCGCTGGAACGCCAACGCCACCGACTCGCTGGTCTGCACCAACAACGAGGGCCTCGACTGCTTCACCGCCCATCGCCTGGCCAGCGGCTTCTTCCTCGGCCTCGGCGCGGGCGCCATCGCCGGGGCGACCACCGGCCTGCTGGTGCAGCGCTTCCACCTCAAGAAGCGCCGCGTCAGCTTCGCGCCGACGCTCGGCGGCGGCCAGGCCGGCTTCCTCGTCCACGGACGGTTTTGAGCGCCCCCGGCGTGTGAGTCTAGGCGGCGCGCGCGGGCAGCCGTGCGCGCCGCGGCCCTGTCACGCTCGGTTAGCATGACAAAATGCTGACCCTCGCCCGCCCCCTGCTCGCCGCACCGCTCTGTGTCTGCACGCTCCTGACCGCCTGCGGCGACGACGGCGGCGGTGTCCAGTCTGCCAGCGACACCGCGGCCACCAGCGAGGACACGACCGGCGACGACAGCACCACCGGCGGCCCCGGCACCACCGACGATCCGACCTCGACCAGCGTCGGCCCGACCACCGGCGATCCGGTCACCGGCGATCCGGTCACCACGACGACCGGCGATCCGACCACCGGCGATCCGACCACCGACGGCACCACTGGCGACCCGCCGCCGCCCTCGCCGTGGGACGGCGAGCCGCTGCCCGAGGCCCCGCCCGGCGAGTGGACGTGGGTCGATTTCCCCGACGCGCTGTGTCGCGACGGCAGCAGCACCGGCATCGGCGTGCGCTACGGCAACGGCGACGGCCTCGTCGTCTACTTCCAGGGCGGCGGCGCCTGCTTCAACGCCCTCACCTGCGCCCAGAACCCGTCCAGCTTCGACGGCGGCGACTTCGACGGCTTCAACAGCGGCATCTTCGAGCCCGGCCCGCAGAACCCGGTCGGCGACTGGACCCACGTGTTCGTCCCGTACTGCACCGGCGACGTGCACGCCGGCAACCGCCCCGACCAGATGTCGGAGGCCGGCATCCAGCAGTTCGTCGGCTTCCGCAACGTCGCCGCCTACCTCGAGCGCGTCGTCCCCACCTTCCCCGGCGTCGGCCACGTGCTCGTCACCGGCGAGAGCGCCGGCGGCTTCGGGGCCGCCTTCAACTACGACCGGATCGCCGACGCCTTCCCCGACGCGCGCGTCACCCTGCTCGACGACTCCGGCCCGCCGCTCGGCTTCGAGGTCGCGCCGCTGTGCCTGCAGCAGAAATGGAGCGACCTGTGGGGCTTCGACGACACGATCCCCGCCGGCTGCGAGGATTGCTTCCCCAGCCAGGGCGGCGGCATCGTCAACATCGGCCGCCACATCGGCCAAAAACACGCCGACCAGCGCCTCGCCCTCATCTCGTCGACCGGCGACTCGGTGATCCGCTTCTTCTTCGGCTTCGGCGGCAACGACTGCAGCGCCCTGCTGCCCAACACCCCCCAGGCTGCCTTCGAGGCCGCCCTGCTCGACGCCCGCGACAACTATTACAATGAGCCCGACGACGTGTGGGGCACCTTCTTCGTCGACAACAGCGAGCAGCACACCTTCCTCAGCAGCAGCCTCTACACGGCCAAGGTCGGCGACACCAAGCTGGTCGACTGGGTCTCCCAGCTGATCGCCGGCCAGGTCTCGCACGTCGGGCCGTGAATCATTTTTAATGAGGGGACATGCTCGAAAGAGCATGTCCCATGGGGCATGGCTATCGCGCCATGCCCCTTCGAACATGTCCTTTGAACATTAGAGCCAGATCGCCCGGCACACGGCGCACGTCTGTCGCTCGCGCCATTCGTCGAGCGCCTCGCTGCGCCGCCGCTCAGCTCGCGGGCCGGCGGCTCACCGCGGCGCCGATCGCCAGCGGCAAGAACCCATTGACGACGTTGAGCGCCAGCATCGCCGAATGCGACAGCAAACCGCGCCCGACCAGCAGCAGCGAGGCGATCAGGAGCGCGTGCATCACCACCCCGGTGGCGACCACCCACCCGCACTGCGCCGGCCGCAGGACGCCCGCGCGGACCGACGCGCGCAGGACCCACAGGCTCAGCGGCACGAACAGCACCACGCTCGTCAAAAGACCCGCGCCGTAGGTCCCCTGCGCCAGCGAGCCGGCGATGTGGATCAGCCCGTTGACCAGCGGGATGCCCCACGCGCACGCCGCCACCAGCGGCCAGCGCCGGCGCAGCAGCACGGCGGTGACAAAGGCGATCTGGCACCCGCCGACGTTGACGGCGCACATGGTCGCCTCGTCGGCGGGACAGTGGGCGAGGTCGGGATAGCCGAGCGTGCGGCACAGGTCGACGAGGAAGGCGTATCGCCGGCCGAGCAGATCGATGCCGTGCTCCTCGAATTGATGCAGCAGGTACATCGGCCACAGCAACGCCAGGAGCCACGCCGGATCGCGCCAGCGCGAGCCCCCGCGGGCGGGCTGGATGGCCAACCAGACCAGCAACAAGACGGCGAGCCCGAGCCCGATGAAGGGCCAATCGCGGAGAAAACTTTCCATTCGTTCTGCCCCTCTCTTTTAAAAAAATCCCCTCCCCGGGTCCACCTGGACCTGGCCTTTATCGCATGTCGCGTGGTTCGAGATCCGCACGACACCTCGCGCGGGTCCGCGCCGAGGCGCGAAATTCGTGCCGTGTTCGCCGCGCCTGCCGCGAGACCTGCTACCAAGGTGCTGTGATGATTCGACCCCGCGCGACCGCCCCGCTCCTGCTGCTCCTCGGCGCCTGTCAGGCCGGCGGCGGCGACACCGACGCCACGACGACCACCGCCGACACCTCGACCAGCACTTCGGGACAGGTCTCTTCGACCACCACCGGCACGGGCGAGCCGACCACCACCGGCACCACCACGACCACCGGCACGGGCGAGCCGACCACCACCGGCACCACCACCGGCACCACCGACCCGGACGAGACCACCGACACCGACGGCGCCGCGCCGATCGTCGTCGAGGGGCTCAGCGTCCCCGAGTCGATCCTCCACGACGTCGCCGCCGACGTCTATCTGATCAGCAACATCAACGGTACGCCGACCGCCACCGACGACAACGGCTTCATCAGCCGCGTCCTGCCCGACGGCACCGTCGACCAGCTCGCCTTCATCGACGGCGCCGACCCCGAGGTCACGCTCGACGCGCCGAAGGGCATGGCGATCGTCGGCGATTTTCTCTACGTCTCCGACATCACCGTCGTCCGCAAGTTCGACCGCACCACCGGCGCGCCGCTGGCCACGATCGCCATCGACGGCGCCGGCTTCCTCAACGACCTCAGCGCCGACGCCAGCGGCAACGTCTACGTCGGCGACATGCAGGTCGAGGCGATCCACGTCATCAACCCCGCCGACGAGCCCACGCTGCTGTTCGAGTCGAGCGACCTGCAGAACCCCAACGGTCTGCTCGCCGACGATCAGGGCGTGCACGTCGTCACCAACGGCGGCACCAAGCTGCTCTACGTGCCGCGCCAGATGCCGGTGGTGATGGAGCTGTTCGACCTCGAGGCCAGCAGCCTCGACGGCCTCGCGCCCCACCCCGCCGGCGGCTGGCTGGTGTCCTCGTGGGAGACCAGCGCCGTCTACCACGTCAGCGCCGACCTGCAGACCGCCGCGGTCGTCGTCGCCGACATCAGCTCGCCGGCCGACATCGGCGTCGACACCGGCCGCGAGCGCGTGCTGATCCCCGTGTTCACCGAGAACCGCGCGGAGTTCCATCTCCTCGCCCCGTGAGGGCGGCGCCGCAAAGGACATGGCTCTCGAGACATGTTCGTAAGACCATGAGATCGGTCGCTCCTCCTCGGGAGGAATCACATGTCTCTCGAGACATGTCTTCACGACCATGAGGTCGAACGCCCGCCGATGCGGCGAGACCACGGCCGCCGCGGAGCCCCGCCTGCCGCGCTGCTCGCCGCCTGCGCGCGGGTCAGGCCCAAAGCTCTAGCCCGGCAGCCGGCACACCCCGTAGTCGGCCCACATCGGCGGCACATTGTCGCCGGAGAACACCGGCGCGCAGACCTCGGACGCGCTGCCGCACTGGGCCGAGGTGTCGCTGACCTCGCACAGCGAGCTGCAGCACGAGCCGGCCTCGCAGTCACCGAGCGCCACCGCCGACAGGCACACCAGGCCCGGGCCGCACTCGCCGGAGCCCTGGCACGCGTCTCCGGCGGCGCCGGCGATCGCGACCTCGATGCACACGAAGTCGCCGCCGACGAGCGAGCACGCCTGTCCGTCGGGACAGCTCTGGGCGAGCGGGTCGCACTCGACCACTGGCGGCGGCTCCTCGTCGTCGCCAGTGGTCGTCCCGGGCCCGCTGGGGCCATCGGTGGTCGGCCCGGACTCGAACTGAATGCAGCCGCCGGCGAGCAGCAGCGCGAGGGCGGCGACGAGACGCGGTCTTGACATGACGCCAGGGTAACGCGAGCCGGGCCGTCCCGTGCAGACGGCGATCCGACCCCGGGGCGTGGTAATGTGCGCGCGTGAAGCACGAGACAGAAGGCCTCCCGGGCGACGGCGTGACCACCCACGTCCACGTGTGGACCCCCGACGACGGCCAGCCGGTCCGCGGGCTGGTCCAGGTGCTGCACGGCCTGGCCGAGCACGCCGGCCGCTACGAGGGCCTCGCGGCCGGCCTGTGCGACGCCGGCCTGGCCGTGGTCGCCCACGACCACCGCGGTCACGGCCGCTCGGCCGCCGGCCCCGACGAGCTCGGCTTCTTCGGCGACCGCGACGGCTGGGGCGCGGTGCTGGCCGACTCCGCCCGCGTCCGCGCCCACGCCCGCGCGCGCTTCGGCGACGTCCCGTGGGCGCTGCTCGGCCACAGCATGGGCTCGGTGGTCGCCCTGCACGACCTCGCCACCAGCGGGGCCCGGCCGACCGCGGTGATGCTGTCGGGCGCGACCGGCAAGGTCGGGGCGCTGCTGCGGATCGGCCAGGGCCTCATCCGCGTCGAGCTGCGACGGATCGGCGCCCGCGGCCGCAGCAAGCTGCTCAACGCGACCGCGTTCGGGACCTACAACCGGGCGTTCCGCCCCAACCGCACCCAGTTCGACTGGCTGTCCGGCGAAGCGGCCCAGGTCGACGCCTACGTCGGCGACCCGCTGTGCGGCTTCTTGCCGACGACTTCGCTGTGGCGCGACCTGGTCGGCGGCCAGGCGCTGCTGCAGACCGATGCCTTCCTGGCCCGCCTGCCCCGCGTGCCCTACGCGGTGATCGCCGGCGACCTCGACCCGGTCGGCGGCAAGGGCCGCCAGGTCGAAGCCCTGGTCAAGATGATGCGCAAGCTCGGCCTGCAGGTCGACCTGCGCATGTGGCCAGGCGGCCGCCACGAGATGTTCCACGAGACCAATCGCGCCGACGTGGTCGCCGAGACGGTCCGGTGGCTCTCGAGCAAGCTCGCCGCCTGAGCGGACCTGCGCAGCGCCGTTGAGCGCCTCAAGACATGTCCCACTGGACATGTCTCAGAGAACATTTTTAAAGGGACATGTCCTCATGAACATGTCCTTGGGTGTTCTCCCAGGCGCGGCGTGACGACGGCAGTCTCGACCCGGGCGCGCCGTCGCAGAGACGGCTCGCCCGCTGAGCGAGTCTCGTCGGTCCGCCGCTTGACGGAGCAGCCTCAGCCGCGCAGCACGATCGACCGACTCTCGGCCGCATCGGTCACCTCGACGCGGGCGCAGCGGATCGGCGCCGACGCCCCTTTGGCCCCGGGCTCGAGGACGAGCTGGCCGCACACGGTATACGTGCCGGGCGCGACGTCCCCATAAACGAGGGGCCTGGTGGCATCCACGCCGCCGTTCAGGACCATCTTCACGGTCGCCCCAGGGGGCCGCGAAAGATCGTCCACTTCGTCGACCTCGACCTCGCCGGGGACGAGCCAGCCGAGGGCGTGATGGGTGCCCGCCGGCGCCTGGAGGTCGACGCGAAGTCGCCGCGGCTCCGCGAGCTGCCAATCGGCCCAAGCCTGAACCCCCGCCGCGACCCACTCGATCGCGACGGGGCTCGCCCTGGGCTCGGCCGGTACCCCGGTGCAATACGCATTCGATAGGACGAGCAGCAAGCTCGCGTGGATCCGCAGATTCCGGGTCGACAGCATGCCCCGGTGTAGCAAGGCACGGGCGACTTCTGCAAGATCGGGGCGCAAGCGACGTCAGGCCCGCGAGCGAGGTACCGGGTGCCCCCGGCGCTCTCGCGCATGCGTCTCGAGCTCCGTGGCCCGATCACCTCGGGCCTGAGGGGATCGCGCCGAAGGACACGACGAGGGCTTCCGGTCTCACGGCGCGCAGTCGACGCTGTCCGCCGGGTGCTGCTCGATCACCGTCTTCAGCGTCGCCTCGATCAGCTTGCTCGCGTGTTCCTTCGGCAGCCCGAAGCCGACGTGGATGTGGCCGGCGGCCACGTTGTGCGGCGTGATCGAATTATAAAAGACCCCGTGCAGGCCGAGGAAGCCTGACAGGAAATTGCCGCTGGTATTTTCATCGATCTGCACGCCCGTCAGCGCCAGCGCGCTCGTCGCCGTCACGATCGCCTTCATCGGCAGCTGGCTCGGCAGCGTGTTGCCCTGGCGGTACTCCGAGATCGCGGCCCACGAGCGGGCCTCGATCGTCGCCTCCGTCGGCCATTGTTCCATCCCGTGGCCGTCCGACGCCCAGTCCTGCGCCGGGCCGCCGTCGTTGTCCTGGCCGTGGCCACCCTCGAGCGCCTCCACCTCCCAGCCGATGTCGCCGCCGCGGCTGGTCGTGATGAGGATGCTCGGCTGATACGTATCGACGATGCGCCAGAAATCCGACGACGTCGCCTGATAGTCGACGCGCAGGTCGTAATCGGGCGAGCCGACCGCCCCGGGGGAGCCGATGTCGTCGTTGCTGGGGTCGCCGTCGGGCGGGAACTCGGGGAAGAACGCGTACACGTCGTAGCCGTGGCCGCCCCAGTTCTCGCCGATCCACCCGTCGGGGTTCTGCTCGGGGTTGGTGCTCCACGGCCGCAACATCTCGTTGGTCGGCGGCCAGTAGCCCATCAGCACCACGGTCTTCTTGCATTCGACCGGACCGGTGGTCGAAGTGTCTTCGGTAGTGGTGGTCGTCTCGGTCGAGCTCGTCGTCGGCGCGCTCGTGCCCGTCTCCGTGCCGGTCGGCGCCTCGGTCGAGGTCTCGGTCGTCGAAGTGCCCGCGGTCGACGGGCCCTCCGTGCTCGAGGCGCCCTCCGTGCTCGAAGCGCCCTCCGTGCTCGAAGCGCCCTCCGTCGGCTCCGAGGACCCGCCGCCGCAACCAGTGACGCACAGCGCCGCCACCGTCCATCGCCCCCATCGCCCGCTCGTCCCCGTTCGCTCGCGTCGCATCATGCGATCCCTGTACCACACCGCGCTCGAGTCCGTGTGTGACAGCGAGCCGTGAGTCATTCGATCTCGATGAGCCACGCGATCGAGCATTGGGCGGTGCCCTCGTCGCGCCGTGAGGGCCCCGCCGAGGCCGCGCACGTCGATCCCCGGAGTTCGCGTCACGACCCACCCGGTCGAACTCTCAGGGCTCGCCGTCGCGGAGGCCCAGCCGGCGCTTCACCTCTGCCAGCGCCCGTCGACTGACCTGCGCGCGCTGACCGTCGGACAGCTCGAGCACCGCCGCGCCGTCGCGCTGGTGGAGCGTGCGGACCTCGAGCAGGTTGACCAGCTCGCTCCGGTGCACCCGCAGGAAATCGAGGCCGCCGAGCCGCTCTTCGAGCGTATTCAAGCTGTCGTCGAGCACGTGTTCTTCGCCGCCGACGCGGAACACGGTGTACTTGTCGGCGGCGTGGAAGCGGGTGATCGCGCGCGGGTCGAACAGGCGCACCGAGTCGCCGGCGCGGGCGGAGATCCGTATCGGCGCGGCGCGCTGGGCCGCGGCCGATCGGGCCTCGACGCGCGCGAGCGCCTGCTCGAGCCGCTCCTGCTGCACCGGCTTGAGCAGGTAGTCCTGCGCTGCCACGGCGAACGCCCGCACCGCGTAGTCCGGGTGCGCCGTGACGAAGACGATCGCCGGCATGTCGGCCGTGGTCTCGGCCAGCTCGATGCCGTCGAGCTCCGGCATGTGGATGTCGAGGAGCACCACGTCGGGCCGCAGCTCGCCGATGAGGCGCACCGCCGCGAGCCCGTCCTCCGCCTCGCCGACGACCTCGACCCCGGCGATGCGCTCGAGCATGCGCACAAGCCGGCGGCGCGCCGGCGCCTCGTCATCGACCACCAGCACCTTCACGCCGCCCCCTCCCCGCGCGCGGCCCCGGCCGGCAGGCGCAAGCGGGCCCGGAAGCCGCCCTCGGCCCGCGGCCCGGCCTCGAGCCCGGCCGCCGCGCCGTAGGCCAGCCGCAGCCGCTCGCGCAGGTCGGCGAGGGCCGTGCCGCTGCCCGAGCGGTTCGCTCGCCCCGTCGCGGCCGCGTCGTCCTCGACCGTCAGCTCCAGCGAAGCCCCGACCCGGGCCGCGACGATCCGCACCGTCGCCCCGCCGCGGCTGGCCGCGACCCCGTGACCGACCGCGTTCTCGACCAGCGGCTGCAGCACCAGCGGCGGCACCACCAGCGACTCGGTCGCCGGCTCGACGGCGAACTCGACCCGCAGGCGCTCGCCGAAGCGCAGCCGCTCGACCTCGACATAATCGCGGACCGCCGCCAGCTCGTCGCGCAGCGGCACCGCCAGCGTGCGCGAGCCGTCGAGGCTGTAGCGGAACAGCCCCGCGAGGCGCTCGACCGCCTGCTCGGCCAGCGCCGGGTCGTCCTCGATCAAGCTGGCGACCGTGTTGAGCGCGTTGAACAAGAAATGCGGGTTGGTGCGGGCCTGCAGCGCCGCCAGCTGGGCCCGCAGGGCCTCGCGGCGGAGCTGCTCCTCGCGCCGCTCGAGCGCCCGGCGGCGCTCGTGGATCCGCTCGAGCGCGGCCGCGGTGACGAACAGGGTCACCGACACGACCGCGGAGATCCGCAGCACCTGCGTGCGGCTGGCGGCCAGGTCGGCGACCCACCCGATCGCCGCGTAAAGGCGCAGCGTCAGCTCGGCGGCGACCACCACGGCGACGGCGACCACGCCCACGCGAGCGGCCCAGCGCAGCGCCGGCGCCCGGCCGGCGGTCCGCGGCGCCACCACCAGGACGAACAGCCCGCTGGCGATCAGCTCGACCAGCACCATCATCGTCGCGTTGAAGGCGAACGTGCGCGCCAGCTCGCCGGGCTCGGGGCGGCCGAGCGCGGCGAGCATCGCCGTCAGGGCGACCGACACGAACACGACGATCCACGCGTCCTCGCGCAGCTCGTCGGCCCACGCGCGCAGGCGGGTCCGCAGCGGCGGGAGTTCGGCGGCGGGCACGGGCGCGAGGGTAGCAAGCGGCCGGTCCGGCCGTCCCGCCATCACGCCTGGCCCCGCGTGAACCGGGCCCGGTACGCCCGCGCCGCCGGCACGCCGATCAGCGTCGGCAGCACCCACGGCAGGAACGCGAGGCCGGGCGGCAGCGCCCCCGCCAGCAGGCGCTCGGCGTTGAACACGCTGAACGCGGTGAGCGCGGCGATCACGGCCCCGAGCATGCTGTCGAGGTGGCGCAACAGCCAGGCCCGGCGCTCGGTCTGCGGGCGCAGGTGGTAGCGCAGGTCGCCCCAGCCGCCGAGGCTGCCGATCGCCCCGAACACGATCATCAGCACGCTGCCGTGGCAGAGCCCCGCGATCGCCAGCGCGGCCCCGGTGCCGAGCACGAACACCGCCATGGCCCGGTCGACCAGCGCACCGTGGACCGCCCGCCGGCGCCCGACCGCGACCGCCCGCAGCCCGCTCGTCACCGATTGGAGGATCAGCACCCCGAGGTAGGCGAGGAAGCAGCCGAACTGGCGCATCATCGCCACCCGCGCCGCCGCCTCCTCGGGGCTCAGCAGCGTCGTCGGCGGCTTCACGGTCAGCGGGATCGTGATCCACAGGCTGGCGATCACCAGCCCCGAGACGGCCGTGAAGGCCATGGCGGCGACGAAGGCCATGCCGACCCAGCGGTGCCAGGCGCCGCCCTTGCGGGCCACCAGCGGCGGGACGAGGGTCAAAAGGCTCACCACGCCGGCGACGATGTGGACGGTGACGAGGGGCAGATAAAAGAGCTCGCGCATCGGCTTCACGGCGAGGATGGACCCCCGCCCCGGCCGCCGCCGCACCCGCCGGACGGGCGGCGTGGAACTCCCGATGAACGGCGCCGGCCGGCCGACGAGCGCGGCGCCGCCGTCCCGGCCGGAGCAGGACCGCCGGCCCTGCACCCACGCAGGACCGCGCGCGAGAGGCTCCGTTCACGCCCATGATTGCGAGCCGGTCGACGCCCCCACGACACAGCATGCGACCGGACGCCGAAGCCATCGGCTCCGACGCATGGCGAGCGAGACGAGGGCTGCTCACAGCGTGTACGGGCTCGAGCCGGGTGACCGGCTCCGAGCGAGCGGCATCCTCGTCAAGAGGCCCACGGCGCGAGGCGTGTCGCCGATGCGCGCGAACAGTGCTGTCACCTCCCGCCGCTCGACCTGCCCTACCCGGCTCGATCGGGGCTGGGACCTGCTGTCAGCCCTTCAGCCGAAACTCGGCCCGCAGGCGCGCCCGGAGCTCGAGCACCTCCTGTCTCTCGGGACAGGCGAACGGACCGCCGAACAGCAGCCCGCCGACCAGCCACAGCCCGACCGTCTGGAATCCGACGAACAGCGACTCCGCGGCGAACCGCTCTGGCGTCCAGAAGGCGACTTCCTCGCCGCCGAGCACGAGGGTCAAGAGCGGCGCGGCGAGCAGCACCGCCGCCGCCGCGAGGAGCGGGCGCGCCGGCAAGGCGGTGCCGCGGCGGGCGTAGTGGACCGCCGAGCCGAGCACGATCGCCAGCGTGCCGAGCCCGGAGGCCTCCGCGGTAGCGTCGATGGACACGCGGCCGAGCGCGGCGATGAACAGCCCGATCGCCGCGGCGATCTTGAGCACCGCGACGAACATCACCAGGCCGAAGAACAACTTCACGCGAGCAGGATACCGCCGCCGCGACCCGGTTCAAGACCGCCGCCGCGTCCTCCGGCAGGACGACGTTCAGCCCGGCCGGCCCGCGACCGCGGCAGGCGCCCGCCACGAGCCCCAGGGACGCGGCCATCCGCGAGCGCCTGCCCACCACATGTCTCTCAGGGCATGACCTCGAGGACGGGTCTATCGTCGAGCGCACCACGCCCCGGGTCACCGGGCGACGCCGTCACTGAAACCTGCCCCCATGAACATGTCCTAAAGGTCATGAATAGAATCGCCCTGCGGCTCGCCGGGTCTCGACCTCGCAATGGCATCACTGTTAGATAACCCAAAAGACATATCTTCAAAGACATGTCCCGAGGACCCTCTCAACCGCGCGTCGGCAGCGGGTGCGCTGCCAGCCAGGTCTCGACCTCGCGGAGCATGCGGGCCGACTCGGTCGTCTCGCGGAAGCTCGCCGCTGCCTGCTCTGCCAGGCTGCGGGCGCGCGCCCGGTCGCCGCCGCCGTCCCACAGCGCCCGCGCCAGCTCGTTGCGGGCGGCCGCCAGATAGCGGGCGTCTCGCGGGCGGCGCTCGAACAGCGCCACCGCCTGCTCGAGCGGCGCCACCGCCTCGGCCGGGCGGGCCAGCTCGGTGAGGGCGATGCCGACGCCCGTCAGGTACGCGCCGGTGTCGGGGTGGTCCTCGCCCAGCGTCTCGCGCTGGACCTGCAGCGCCCACTGCAGCTGCGTCAGCGCCTCCGCGGCCCGGCCGCTGTTGATGAACAGCGACGACAGGTTATAGGCGACCTTGGCGGCGTCGGGGTGCGGCTTCGGCTGGCGCGTGTAGATCTGCAGGGTCGCGCGGTACGCCTGCTCGGCGCGGGCGAAGTCGCCGCGGACCATCTCGAAGTTGGCGAGGTTGCCGAACGCGGCGGCGGTGCTGAGGTGGAGCGGGCCGTGCACGCGCAGGTCGATCGCCAGGGCCCGCCGCAGCTCGACCTCGGCCCCGGCGACGTCGCGCAGGTCGAGCAGCGTGGTGCCGAGGTTGTTGGCCAGGTCGGCGACGGCCGGGTGGTCGGCGCCGAGGTGCTGCTCGGCCAGGGCCAGGGCGCGGCGGTACTCGGCGACCGCGGCCGGATGCTGGCCGAGGTCGTAGAAGCTGCGGCCGTACTGGCGCAGGGCCGTGAGCAGGCGCGGGTCGGCCGGCTCGGCGTGGCGCGTCAATGCGGCCACGGCGGCGCGCAGGCGGGTGTTGGCGCCCTGGAACTCGCCCGAGCTGCGCTCGGCGACCGCCGCCGCCAGCTCGACCTCGGCGCCGAGCAGCGGGTCGTCGCCGGCGCGGGCGAACGCGGCGCGGGCGTGGTCGACGGCGCGGCGGGCCTCGTCGGGGCGGGCCAGGTCGTCGGCCAGCAGCGCGGCCAGGCGGGCCCACGCGCGCGTGGCCGCCCGGTCGTCGCGCGCGGCCTCGGCCGCCCACAGCGAGCGGTAAAAGGCCTCCTCGGCCCGGGCGGCCTCGGCCAGGCCCTGGCGCGCCTCGCCGACCACCCGCTGGGCCGCGGCCGCCAGCCCATGCCAGCCGCGCACGCGCGCCGTCGCCCCGGCCCCGTCGGCCCCGGCCTCGGCCGCCGCGAACCGCCCGGCCTGCACGAGCGCGGCCGCGCGGTCGACCTCGGCCCGGCCGCGGCGCGCGTCGTCGTCGCCCGCCTCGCCGGCCGGCGCCAGCGCCAGCGGGTCGCGGCAGGCGGCCGGCTCGGGCAGGTCGTGGGCGATGGCGACCGCCGCCTCGACCACGTCGCGCTCGCCCGACTGCAGCAGGCCCACGCGCTCGCGCAGGGCCGCGCGCCGCTCGTCGAGGCAGGCGGTCCGGCGCGCCAGCTCGGCCTCGGTCTGGTGCCCGTAGACGCGGGTCGCCTCGCAGGCCGCCCGCCGCTCGCCGTGCCAGCGCAGCGCCCAGGCGTCGAGGGCGGCGACGGTGGTGCCCGCCACGGTGGCCGCGAACGGCAGGTTGCTGGCGTGGAAGCCCCGCCGCAGCGCCCGCGCGGCCTCGTCGTCCCACACGCCGGCCAGCAACGTCGGGTCGGCGCGGCACAGCTGCGGCGGCGCCGGCTCGCCGCGAGCCCACAGCAGCGCCAGCGCGGCCGCCAGGACCGCCCCGCCGGCCGCCAACAGGGTCCCACGGCCGCGGTGGAGGCCCCGCTCGCAGGCGTCGATCAGCGCCGCCATGGCCGGGAAGCGGGCCGCCGGCTCGTCGGCCAGGCCGCGCAGCAGCACCTGCCGCAGCCAGCGCGGGAAGGCCCGCCCGCCGCTCGGCGCCGGCACCGGCGGAGGCGCCGGGGCGCCGCGCCAGGTGCTCTCCGGCAGGCGATACGGGGCGCCCGCGAGCGCCTCCCACAGCGCGGCGCAGAAGCTGTACTGGTCGGAGCGAGCGTCGACCGTCGCGCCGCGCCACTGCTCCGGGGCCATGTACGCCGGGGTCCCGACCAGCGCCCCGGTCGCGGTCAGGGAGGCCGACGCGGCCCGCCCGGGCGCCTCGACCGGCCCCGCCTCGCCGGCGACCGCGAGCCCGAAGTCGACCACGCGCACGCGCCCGTCCGGCCCGACCAGCGCGTTGCCGGGCTTGAAGTCGCGGTGCACGACCCCGGCCGCGTGCGCGTGCGCCAGCCCGCGCGCGGCCTGCAGGTACATGTCGACGATCGCCCGCCACGGCCGCGACGCCTCGGCCTGCCAGCGCGCCAGCGTCGGCCCGGGCACCAGCTCCATGGCGATGAAGACCTCGCCGTCGACCTCGCCGACGTCGTAGATGGGGACGACGTTGGGGTGGGAGATCCGCGCAAGCACGCGGGCCTCGCGGGCGAGGCGGTCGCGCAGGTGGGCGGCGCCGCCGAACGCCTGCGGCCGCACCAGCTTGAGCGCGACCTTGCGATCGAGCTCGGGATCGTAGGCGGTATGGACGACACCCATGCCGCCGGCACCGCGGACTTCGAGCACGAGGTAGCGCCCGCAGGTGCTGCCGCGCGCGCGCAGCCGCGGGGCCGCGGGCTCGGGCGCGGCCGCGGGGACGGCGACGCGGGCCAGCGCGGCCACGGCCTCGCGGCAGGCGGCGCAGAAGTCGAGGTGGGCCACGAACCCGGCCGCGGCGGGGCCCGCCAGCGCGCCCTCGAGGTAGGCGGCGAAGATGCTGTCGTCGGGGCAGTCCACGCCGGCCAGCGGCTTATACCCCGGCGCCCGGGCAGCGTGTAGCCGCGTCGTCGTCGTCCGGGCCCGGCCGCGAGGCGCGAGCTCGGCGTCGAGGAACGGCTTGCGGTCGAAGCGCGCGGCGAAGCTGGCGAAGAAGGCCGGGTCGATCGCCAGGGTCGCTCCGGCCCAGCGCCCGCCCCCGGCCTGCTGCCCTCACACGGCTAGCGGGTGTCAGGCACCTCCTGCACCCAATGAAAGCCGCGCATCAAGATGTACGCGTGCTCGGTGTCGCGGCGGCGGAGGTGAATCGTCGCGCGCCCGGGGCCAGGCGGGCCGGTGAGCACCAGCTCGTCGCTCGCCAGGCGGGCGACTGCGAGGACCCGCGGAGGCTCGGAGACGTCGAGGCGCGTGAGGGTGAGCGTATCGTTGGCCGCGTCGTGCTCGAGGCTGAATCGCCGGCGTTCACCATTCGCGGTGTGCACCATGGCCATCCCCGGGTGGGCGACCAGGAGTCGTCGCCAGCGCAGTTCGCCGGGCTGCGGTTCGCCCTCGAGCTCGAATTGGTCGACATCCCAGACGCCGTGGAAGGCGGGCCTGTCGTCGGCTCTGGCCAGCCGCGCGGCGCGCTGCTGCCATTGTTCGACGCCCCACCACGAGACGAGCAGGACGAAGCCCGCCTTGGCCACCACGCGGGCGATTCCCAGACCACGCCCGAGGCGCGGGGCGCTGTGATCGACGGGGTCGGTGCCGCGATTGCGCACGAACACGTCGAGGATCCGGCGCACGTCGGGCGCCGCCAGGAATACGGCCGAGAGCAGGAAGAACGACGAGTAGATCTTCACCGGCACGTCGAAGCAGAAGTTCATCATCGCCACGTTCGCCAGGACGCCGATGAGGATGAGCGCGCCGAGGGTTGTGGTGCGGCGGGACAGCAGGAGGACGGCGCCCATGACCTCGGCGAGCCCGGCGAAGGCCTGATAGGTCGGCGAGAAGCCCATGAAGGTCCACAGCAGGCCGGCCGGCGACGAGTCGGCGTAGGTCCGCTCCAGCATGAGCGGATCCAGCGCCATCTGACGGCCGAACACCTTGATGAGCCCGTACGAGAACATGTGCTGGGCCAGCGAATAGCGCACGATGATGCGAAACCACCCGAGAATGGTGTCGTACGTCGATTGCCGGCGTACGTACGCGGCGCAGCCGATGGCCCCGACCGCAGCGATCACGAGGTACCAGAACTCCTGCACGTAATTCCAGGTCATGTCGCTGCTACCGGCAGGCATGGTGGAGATCGGCCCCTCGATCCCGAAGACCGCGTTGCCCAGCGTCGGCATGAGCGCCGACCATAATTGAATCCACCCCATCGCCAGCAGTTCGCCGACCCGCGGGACCTCGAATACCAGCAGCGGGATACCGTTGAGGCACAAAAAAAGCCCGAGGAAGATGACCCCGAGCCGTACTCCCAGCCTCCAGCGCATCGCTTCACTGTCCATCCAGTCTGCTCCTCGAGCCAGCCGACAGCGCACGGACAGGAAAGTTCCCGGGGTTGGCGCGCGTCAGGGATGGACGCTCGTGGCTGCGCCGGGGCCGACGCGCGCGGCGGGCTCGGGGCCGATTCGGCCCGGAGGACCGAGCAACGCATCACGTATGTATCAGGGCGTGAGGCGGCGCGCTCGGCGGGAGCCAGGACACAGCTGGCAGAGCGCGGCTTGCGCTGCCCCCCCCTGCGAGCCAGATCGGCGCCATCGCCGAACAGTCACACATGGCCGCACAATGTCGATCAGAAGTTCAAATTGTGATGGAGATCAAACATGCGTGGGCATCTTCCACGAAGATGATATTGCACAGAGAGGCGCGACGAGCGGCATCTCTCAGGACCGGGACAAAGATGAGATTGCACGCCATGCTCCATTAGCATGACAGGCATCCGTAGGGCCAGCGCCATACCCGCCGCGCCCTTGATCGACCGTGACGCCGAGGATTCCAGTAGACATCTCGGAAGGGGGATGCACCATGAGATGGAATCATTGGAAAGGAAGACACAATGTTGAAGACGCTCTCAGTTTCAGCTCTCTTTGCGCTCACCTTGTCGGGAACGCCATCTACCGCTGTCGGGCCGGGCTCGCCGCAGGCGAGTAGGAGTGATGAATTTGTTTGTTTGTCTGATGCCACCGTGCACGGAGAGATCGAAGCATTCATGGACTATTTGGAAGGGGAGGTGGATGTGCCTCCGACGGATCCCTTGCCGCTGTACTGCCTCGCCAAATGCGTAGGGCCTCACGCGAGCACCCAATTCAGACCGATCGCCGGACCTACCACCCCTGAGAAGATCGTGAAAGAATATCCTTACGTGGACCCGTACAAATGGTGTGACTACGTGGCAGAAAAGACCTGCGCGCAACTGGGCGCGGACGTCGGAGTCGGTGAATCGTGTTTTGGCTCCCGCCTCTGAGCTTGCGAGCGCTCGCCGAGGCTCTGCGTCAGGCGCGGTTCGTCTGTCGTCCGACCTGGGCTCGGCGAGCTGCGGGGACCCGGTCGGCGACTCGGGCACCGGGCCCGCATGAAGCCCCCAGCACCAGGCGGATCGCGGGCTTCGCGACGCGCATCGAGGTCGGGACCTCATGCTGCAGCAGCAGTCGACGAGCGCGAGGTCTTCTTCCCCCTGCGGCCCCCTGAGCGTGAGCATGGAGGCACTCGAGCGACTCGACAGCCGCATCAAGGCCCCCAAGGGCCAGATGTATCGGTTGTTGAGCTTGCTCGACGCGGTGACCCGCCATGTCGCGGATCGCCGCGGCGCTACGCGTCCTCGTCGTCGTCCGGCACGCGGGACGCGAGCTCGTCCTCGACGGCCTCGAGGAACTGCTTGCGATCGAAGCGCGCGGCGTAGCTGTTGAAGAAGGCCGGGCCGATCGCCGGGGTCTTTCCGGTCCAGCGCCCGCCCCCGGCCTGCCGCTCGGCCCCGGACTCGCGCCACATCGCCGCCAGCGCCTCGTCGTCGCCGCCGCGGGCCCGCGACCAGTAGTCGTGGCCCTGACCGACGACCCAATCGGTCAAGTCCTCGCAGCTGTCCTCGGACAGGCAGCCGTCCAGCTCGGGGACGAACGGGCCCTCCCACTTCGCGCGCACCTCGGCGCTGGCGTCCACGACATCGGCGTAGAGCACGACGAGCAGATCCTCGTCCAGCTCGGCGACGAGGGCGTGGAACCGGGCCGGGTCGGGCATGCTGGCGTCGAGCAGGTCCCACAGGCGCGCGTAAGCACGGGTCATGGCGCCGGGAGTATCACGACGCGCGGCGCGGCGCGTATACCCCGGCGCCCGGGCGGCGTGTAGCATCCGCCTGCCATGTCCGGGGCCCTCGAGCTGCTGTCCGCCCGCTGGGGCGAGCTTCCGCCGCCGCTGCGCGAGCGGACCGACGCGGCCGCGCTGGCGAGCGCGTGGCAGGCGATCGCGGCGGCCTGGCCGGGGTTCGCCGCCGACCCGCCGGCGTTCTTCGCCCGCGTGGCCCCGCGCCTGGCCCCGGACTGCGACATCGCGGCGGTGGCCTGGGCCGACCTGGCGCTCGCCGACGCCTGCCTGCGCGCCCTCCCGGGCGCCCTGGCGGCCTTCGAGGCGGCCCACGGCGAGGCCCTCGACGCGGCCCTGCAGGCGGTGGGCATCGGCGCCGACGCGCGGGCCGAGGCCCGCCAGCGCCTCCGCCTGCGCCTGCTGGTCCGCGAGACCGAAGCTCCGCCGCGCCTGGCCAGCTACTCCGGCCGCGGCCCGCTGCGCGCGTGGCTGCGGGTGGCGACGGTGCGCGAGGCCTTGATGCTGGTCCGCTCGGCCCGCCGCCGCGCCGCCCACGAGATCGAGGACGACGGCGAGCTGCTCGAGCAGGCCGCGGTGGTCGACGATCCGGAGATCGTGCTGCTGCGCGAGCGCTGCCGCGAGGAGCTGCGCGCGGCCCTGCGCGCCGCCGTGGCCGCGCTCGACAGCCGCGACCGCACGCTGCTGCGCCTGGCGCTGCGCGACCGCCTGACCGTCGACCAACTCGGCGCGCTGTTCCACGTCCACCGCTCGACCGCGGCCCGCTGGCTGCGCGCGGTGCAGGCCAAGCTGCACGCCGACACCCGCGCCGAGCTGGCCCGCACGCTCCGCCTCGAAGGCGCCGAGATCGAGTCCCTCATCCGCGCGATCGGCAGCCGCATCGACATGAGCCTGGCCGGCTCGCTCGAGCCGACCATCGCCTGAATTGTCCTCATGGAAACTTCGGACATGCCCCAAGGGACATATCCGACGCGCCATCCATCGCCTGAACGACTCTCATGAGCTTTGGACATGCCCCAAGGGACATGTCCGAATCGCCATCTTTGATGACTCCCGATTCCGATGATTCAGGACATCGGCGATGCGACCGACCCGGCACCGCGCCGGCCCGCCGGGACACAAAACATCAAAGTCGACGGGCGTTCAATCGCCGAGCGCCATGTCGATCTGCGCCAGCGCGACCGCCATCGCTGCCTTCTGGGCGGCCAGGTTGCCCGCCGCCGTCCCGCCGTCGGCCTTGGCTCCGGCGCTGTCGAACGAGTGGCCGGCGTTCGGGTAGACCGTGATGTCGTAGAGGTTCGGCACCTTCTGCTTGCTCGCCACCTGCCCCGCCTGGATCTCCCGCGAGCCGGCGCCGTGCTCGGTGCTACAGTGCTCGACCAGCGAATCCTCGCTGCCGTGGAGGATGAACAGCGGCGCGGTCGGCAGGTACTTGTTCTCGACGGCCACCTTGGTGCTGGTCGAGAGCGGCACCGTGCCGTCGAAGCCGCAGCCCGGGTAGTACGCGATCCCGACCTTGAAGTCCGGCCGCCCCGGCTTCACGTCCGGCACCGGGATGTCGACCGTGTTCGCCTTGGTCTCGCGGAAGTACTGCAGCGCGTGCTCGATCTGCCAGTGCAGCCCCAGCATCGTCATCGTCCCGCCCTGCGAGAAGCCGAGCAGGCCCATGCGGTCGCAGTCGACCTCGGGCCGGTCGCACAGGTAGCGCGTCGCGGCGTCGAGGTCGTAGATCCGGCCCAGGATCTGCTCGGTGTTCTCGTCGAAGGTCTTGGGCATCTTGCTGGCCTGGGAGTGCTTGTCGCAGAACCCGCGGGCCGAGTAGCTCGACGGCAGCAGCACTGTGTAACCCAGCTTGGCCAGGCGGTCCGACCAGGCGGTGAATTGCGACTCCATCTGCTCGCTGCACGGGGCGGCCTTGGTCTTGCCGTCCTTGAGCAGGCCGCCGGAGCCGTGCAGCACCATCATCGCCGGCTTCTGGCCGACCGCCTTGGACCACTTCGGCCGCACCAACTTGGCCGGGATCGCCAGGCCCTGCGCGTGCAGCGATTTGGGGATCGTGACATCGAGGACCTCTACCCCGACGACCGTGGCGCCGCCGAGGTCGGCCTCGCCGCCACTGTCGCCGCCACCCCCCAATTCGGAGGACAGCTCCAGGTGATGCCATTCCTGCGACTCGACCGCGTCAGGCCCGTACGCCTCCTCGTCGCAGCCGACCGCGAGCACAGCCACGCACATCGTCGTCTTCGCCAGGGTCCTTGCGTGAATCATCGTCAGACACCTCCTCGTCCGACAATCTCGTCACCTCAAGAACACGTCAATGCTGCGTGTCGACCGCCTTCGCAATTACGACCCTGGCGCCGATTGCACATATGTCCCAAGGGACATGCCCTTCGGGGCATGTCATGAAAGACGGGTGAGGCGTGAGCCATGTCTCCATGTGCGTGAGCGGCGGCGGTTGCCGCGCAGAGGTTCACGCAGTCTGCCTCGGAAGATGTGTCGACTTTCTCAAATCAGTGAGAAATCGCAAGATATAGGTCCCAGCGTTCAGCGGTCCGATCGTGCTTCTGCGCAACCGTCGCCGCGGCCCTGCCCCCGGCTGCAGGTCGCCCAAGCTGCTTCCTGCGCGGCCGGCCGCCTACAGCGCAGCGATCCCCGTCCAGCCGGCGCGCTCTCGCGCCTCAGAAGCTGTCTTCTTGGACCCAGGACGGGATGCCCACGCCTTGACACCTCCCCCCGGCGCGTCACGCACCAGCGACGCCGCAACGGCCGCGGATCCCCGCTCCGCACGGCGAGGCAAAGGATTGGATGCCCTCCCCTGCATCGCCCTGGAGCGCCCGGGCTCGTGCCAGCGAATCACGCGAGGGCGCCTACGCGGACGCAGGCTCCAGCGAGGCGGCCCGATCGGCCGCCCCGTGGACCCGTGGCATACCCCGCAGCATCACCACGATGACGGCCGCGAGCAGCAGCTCGGAGACGGCGAAGCCCACCAGATACGCGGCAGTGCCCGGCGCGCCGCTCACGGTCAGGGCCAGATCGGCGGCGTTCCATGACCAGGAGGTAGCGGGCGACGCGAAAGAAGAGCACGCGCGACGGTAATACCGTTCGGGGCGGCCGGGCGATCCGGCCACGAGATCGCGGCTTCAGCCTGGAGGCAGGGGCAGCAGCATGGCCTGCGAGAAGCGCACGCGGTCGGTGCCGTTGTTGGTGCCTTGATGCATCGTCACGTCGATCCACAGCACCACGTCGAGCATGAAGTTGGGAAATGCGTCGAGCAGGGCCTCGGACCAGGCGTCGGTGGTCGCGTTGCCGCTGAGGACATCGCCGAAGAAGGTGGCCACCGTCGAGGCGCGGTGAATCCCGTGCAGCTCGGCGAGCACCCAGGTGTTGCTGCCTCCAGCGTCGGGATCGCGGGCCATGATCCCGATCCCCGAGTGGCGCAGCCCGGTCTTGACGTTGCCGGTCATGTAGAACGGCGAGATCCGGACCGGGCACAGCAGCTCGATGTCGTCGTTCTGGACGGCGGCGCCGACCAGCCAGGAGCCGTCGACGAGCTCGGCCTTGCCGATGTCGTCGGCGTTCGCCATGCGGCAGGCGCTGGCGGGGATCGCCTCGCGGAAGGTCTCCGACGCGGCGGCCGGACCGGGGGTGAATGCAATCGTGGCAGCGATGAATGGCAGGATCGTCTTGTACATGGTGGAGCTCCGGCGATCACTGGGGCGACGGCTGGAAATCGAGGCCGACGAACGCCGGCGTCGCGGTGGCGGTGGTGTCGCGCTGGAGCGTGACCTCGACGTGGTAGGTGAAGAGGAGGAAGGAGGCGGTGTGGTTGACGAAGAGCATCGTGCGGATGAAGAAATTGTCGACGAAATCATCCGAGTCGACGACGCCGCCGGTCACCAGCGAGTCGACGGTGCTGGTCCGCGAGCGCCGCAGCAGGTCGGCGCGCACGAACGAGCTGGCGCCGTCGCCGTCGGGATCGTGGTACCACAGGCGGAACGAGGCGATATTGACCGAATCGGCCTGGGCGTCCGGACGCGACAGGTGAAGCGGGCAGAACAGCCGGGCCTCGCCGGAGTGGCCGGTGGCGAATGTCCACACGCCGTTGGTGAGCTTGAGCTTGGCCGCGTCGGTCGAATTGCGCGGCTGGCAGGCGGGCGCGGGGATGCGGAGGTCGAACCAGGTGGCAGCGCTGGCGACGGTCGGGACGAGGGCGGCGCTCAGGGCCAGGAGAGTCGGGTAAAGGCGCTTCATGGGGTCCTCAGGGCGCTTCGAAGAAGGAGACGCCGCGGAAAGTGACGGTCCGGTTGGTGCCCTGGCGGAACAGCCGCACGACCAGGAAATACTGGGCGTCGACCATCGCCAGGTTGTTCAGCGCGGTGGCGAAGGTGGTGGGCGAGGTGTTGCTGTTGTTGTCGGAAAGCACGGTGCCGACCAGCACCGAGGTGAGCGACGGCGGGGCGATCCGGCGCAGCTCGACCTTGACGCTGGCGTCGGTCAAATCACCGCTGGTATCGATGTACCACATCCGCAACTCTTCGATGATGCGGTTGCCGCTGTCCTCGTCGGTCCACGGGGTGTAGACCGGGCACTCGAGGAAGACCTCGCCGGTCTCGCCGGTGGTGAAGCGCCAGTCGACGCCGTTCCAGGTCAGCTTGCTGCGGTCGCTGGCGAGGCGCGGCTGGCAGGCGGCCGCGGAGACCCGCTCGTTCAGCTTGTCGTCTTCGGCCGCGCGCGCGGCCCCGGGCACGGCGAGTCCGCCGAGGCCGAGCGCGACCACCAGCGGGGCAGCGTGAAAGACTCTGATGAATGCGTCGCGCCGGCGCGCGGGGCGACGACGCGCGCTGGGCAGGGCCGTAGGATGTGGTTGGCTCATGCGAGGCGTATGAGCAATCGACGTGCCCCGCGAATTGTCGTGGAGATCCGCGAGCGAGGTCCCACGATTGCGCGGGCGAGCGAGCGAGCGGGGATGCGGCAGCCCCATGGGGCCCCATGGGGCGATGAATCACCAGAGCGCGCCGTCCCGTGGCGCGCCGCGCCGAAGCGCCAGGGACGGGATGCATGGGGGCCGGCGTCCTCGCAGACATCGGAGGCATGATTGTCGACGGCGCCCGCAATTTTTCTGCGGCCGCTGGTTACTCCGCTCGCATGAGCCTGTCTGTCCCTCTCCGGCTGCGGTCGCTGGCGCTCACGGGTGCGTTCTTGTTGACCGCGTGTCCCATCGACGGCGGCACCGCCACCGACGCCGAGCTCACCAGCGGCTCGGGCGGACCCGCCACCACTGGAACCGGCGGTGACATGACCACCACCGACGTCGACGAGCCGACCACGGCCGACCCGACGACCACCGGCACCACCGGCACCACCGGCACCACTGGCGAGGACGAGGTGATTCCCGTACCGCCCGTGTGCGACGACCCGGCCAGCCCGCTGTGCCGGGACCCGATCACGAAGTGCAAGCTCGACGAGGACCGCGACGGCGTCACGTACACTTGCGACAACGCGCCGGAATTCACCAACCCCGGGCAGGAGGACCTCGACGGCGACGGCATCGGCGATGTCGCCGATCTGTGCCCGATCCTCCCCACCGACGACAACAACGACTCCGACCGCGACAGCGTCGGCAACGCCTGTGACGTGTGCTCGCGGCCGCCCAACGCTTACAACAAGCAGGTCGCGTCGGTGCCGTTCTACATGCGAGCGCGCAACAACCCGACCCAGGTCGACAGCGACCGCGACGGCATCGGTGACGCCTGCGACAACTGCGTGCAGGTCGCCAACTGCCAGGCGTACGGCGACGGGCCCGGGCTCACGCCGCACGTGGTCGGCCAGCCGACCGACATCAAGGTACCCGGTTGTCAGGACGACCTCGACGTCGACCTGATCGGCGACGCCTGCGAGGGCATGGCGATCGCTGGCGCCGCCGGACCGGTCGGCTTCCTCGACGGCGACGACTTCGATCAGGACGGGCTCGCCAACCTCGTCGACGGCTGCCCGCGGCAGCCTGTCGAGCGGCGCGCGTGCGTCGAAGACGACGACTGCCCCTCCGGCGCCACCTGCAGCGCCGCACAGATCTGCAACCACGCCGACCACGACGGCGACGCGGTCGGCGACGTCTGTGACAACTGCCCGTGGACCGCCAACCCCGAGCAGCTCGACGAGGACGCCGACGACGACATCGACAACGACTTCATCGGCGCCGCCTGCGAGCAGCACCCGCTCTGCGTCGAGCACGGCAACCCGCGCCCGCTCGCCTTTTACGACATCAGCGTCGGCGGCTACTGTTGCGTCCCCAGCCATGGCGGTCAGCCCTTGATCGATCCGGACGGCCAGCCCATCGACCTCGCCGACCTGCCTCCGCTCCCGCCTGGCGTGCTCGAGCTCCCGCCTGGCTGCGACGAGGCCTTGCTCGCCAGCGCGGACGGCAAGGCCCACAAGATGAAGGCCTGCCACGTCGACGCACCGATCGACCTGTGGCAGCACCTGTGCCTGATGCCCGCGTGGGACCAGGACTTCGACGCCGTGCCCGACGAGTGCGACCTGTGCCCGTTCGCGTTCGATCCGTCGAACGCGGCCTACGTCGACGCAGACATGAAAGAGTGGCCCAACTACGGCAAGTACTGCCACGGCGACTACAGCCCGGAGCACCTCGACCCGGCCGAGATGTGCATGCCGTGACGGCGAGCGGGGCTTCTCGTGACGCATGAGCTGCAACTTCCCCCTCGGGGCCGCCGGCGCTGCATGTATCGATGGGTCGAAAGGACGCCGGGCGATCGCAACTCTCGCTGCGAATCGACGGTTGGCTACTTTCAGAGTTTGAATGCACCTCGGGATTGGGGCGATCCGCTGGAGGGGCTCTGGGAGGACGAAGAAAAAGATCCGCATCTGCTTCTCGAGGAAGTCGCGGCCCTCCTCCGACTGTAGCCGCCCCTGCTGTGAGACACGGCCTTCGAGCACGTTGCGCTCTCGTTTAGTCCGCGTCTGCCACACGAAACGCATCGGCCATGGTGTCTTGTTCGGCCCGCGAGATCTCCGCCGCAGTCGCCTCCGTTCGCCAGCTCCGGACGACTTCCTTGACTTCCTCAATGATCTCTCCGGCCCTCCGAGGCTTGATGCGGAAGTGCTCTGCAACCTCACGCGCGAGCTCAAGATCTTGCGCGTTGTCCGTTTCGGAGATGTTCATGGAAAGTCCGTCCCCGCTCCTGACCGGATTCATGTCGTAGGCGGGCGCCAGTGACCACCCAGGAGGCTCGAGCAAGAAGCCGTGATTGCGCGGATGATCGTCAACGTTCGAGACGCACACGGAGAAAACGATCCGCCGCCAGAGTTGCTCGAGGTCGCGGTCCGGCTCTACGCCGTGTTGAATGATCACCGCCGCGAGGTCGAGATAGCTCGAGTCATGGTCGCCGTCGCTCTTCTCGAGCATAGTCATCGCAGACGAGAAGTGAATGCGTTCACCGCTCGCCGAACGATCGAAACGCCGTGAAAGAAAGGTGTGGTGGGGACTCGCAAAGCGTTGCCGGGTCGAATCGGGGACAATGATGCCCGCACGATACGCCAAGACGTGTACTACGCTCTCCCACGCTCCTATGTCGACCTCGTCGTCCTTGCTGGGGAACTTGGCAATCCAAAGCCTTCCGTCCGCGTCATATACGCTGGCCTTCGGTCGGGCCCCCCCCAAAGAGCGCCCCGGTGCGATGAGCAACTGCAGCCATTTTTTATAAGACGGATCGTCCTCAACGCCCTGCTGCTCGAGCGCCAAGCTCGCATGTTCCAGCTCTCGCAGAGAGGCCCACGGCGGAGCCGCCAGATCACGATTGTCGTCCAGAAACGGCCCGTCCTCGACCGCAAAGCGCAACGCCCCCATCCGGTGGCCGTCGTACACGCCCAGGAGAAAATCGAGCTCGAAGAGGTGTCGTTGTTTTCGCTTCTCCTCCCTTGCGAGCTGCGCCTCGCGGCGCTTGAGCAGCACTCTGCCCCATCGATCAGGAGAGGAATCGAGGAACAGGTTAAAGTTCTCTTTTCCGGCAGAGGGATACTGAGGCCCCTGAAACAGACGCAACGCGGGATCGAGCACTTGGGCCTGTCCGCCTTTGAGCCACTTCTCATCATATTCGAAGGAAAAGACCTCCTTGGTGCGGACACGCATGGAATGGAGGACCCCCATACGTGTCGGACCGGCGAGTCCCATCCAGTGGGCCCACACCGTGATACTTCGTCTCTCAGACGTCATCCTGCTCCCCTCCCGAGGTCTCTGCGCTTTTTGGCTTCCTCGACCGTGGCCGTCGCTCGGGTTGCATCTTCAAATCCTGAAGCCGCCTCCCGAGTTCATCATCTTTAGCTATCAGCGCGAGGTCTTTCTCCAAACCCAGGCAATGCAACACGTTTGCGTATGCACCGATGGTGACCCCGGCTTCTCCTCGTTCGATGGCCCTGAGTGTCGGAGCAGACATACCGGCGCGCTCAGCGACGAGGGCGCTGGGCAGTCTGCGCCGCAAGCGGGCCAGGCGAATACTCTCCCCCATCTGCTGAAGAAGACGGGAAACTGCGGGCAGCGGGGCCACGGTCGTTCGGGCCATGATGAAATTATCTTTTCGGAAATCAGCGATTTCTGCAAAAATATTTTCTTTTCGTGTCGGCTTCTCAGCCTGAGTACGCTTTCAGCGCGGAAGCTAACTCACGCCAGGCGCGCGATTTGCACATGGAGGGAAATCGTGTTGCGCTGATGACGCTGCCAATCAGCTTTCGTAACCGAAAAAATTCCTTCTAGATGAGCGTCGAGTTGAAAGAATATTTTCTCTCAAGCTAGTCCGTTTCTAATCTTCGTGCACAATTTGCAGTGGCGCAACTCCCGCAAACAAATAGGTCCCTTAGCGCGTCCGTCGCGCACTCGATGCGGGTTTGCCTCACTCACGCGGTCGCGCCCATCGCGCAGACCTGTCAGCCCAGCTCCAGCGCCGCCACCGCAGCCGTCTCCGCCCCAGGAAAGTTGCCCAAGTAAATCGCCGTCATCACGCGCCAAGGACGGCTCGCCGTACGTCATGACCTTGTTTCTGTCGGACAGGTTATCTTATGACTCGCACGACGGTCGTACCCGGGACGTGTTCTCGCTCGGGACGACGCTCTAACCAGCTCTGCACGCAGCTCCTGCCGCGCATAACCGGGCTGCTCTCCATCGTCCTGAGCCTGCCACCGGCGCCTCACGCCAGGTGATTGTGATGACCTCAACATACCAGCATGTACGTCGGGCCATCTCACTGACGATTCGCGGGTCGACACCGGGCGCCTCGGCCATTCGCTGCAGGACGTCGATGCGATGACGGAGAGCGTCTCCCAGGCCCTCACAAGGGCGAATTCCGAAGGCCAGCGCATACATGCCTCCATCCGCGAAAGCTCCCGTCCTATGCGCCTCTCTCGCCGCGCTCGTGCTCACCGCCTGTGGTGGTGGGATCGAGGGCGTCCGGGCGCGTGCTCCCGTGGATTTGCAGTGTGACGCCGGGGCGATCGACGTGCGCCCGGCCTCGCCGTCGGGGCCTCCCGCCGGGCCGTTCTACGCCGAGGGCTGTGACCAGCTGTGGCGCTACGTGAGCCCGCCGCGGGGCAAGACGGAGGGCAATGACGTGAAGGGAATCATCGTCCGCCAGGCGAGCTTCGATCTGTCCTGCAGCGCCGACCAGCTCGAGTTCACGCCGCTGAACGCCGACACCTTCGGCGTCAAGGGCTGTGACAAGCAGGCGAGCTACCTCCTCGTGTGTCCGGTCGGCGGCTGCAAGGCCGTGCAGAACACGCAGGCCCAGTGATACGGCGAGCGGCCTCTCGCCTGGGGCGCGGCGCGTCCGCCTCTCGCTCCTGGCCGGCCACCCGCTCCACGCCGATTCGCCCGCGACAGCGGGCTTCGCCGCGCGCCGATTCCGCTCGCGACGACGGCGGCGCCGCGGGGCGCCGCCGTCTCGTCTGTCCCTTCGGACAGCTCTCTCGAATCAGCCGAACAGCGGCAGCGAGTCGGTGACGATGCCGAACTTCTTCGCCGCCGCGCTCTCGGCCACCCCGGCCATCTCGCGCAGGGCCAGGTGGACGTGCGGGGCGGTGAGGACCACGCCGTTCTCCGTCTCGTCGAGCTCGAGTGTGTCGGGGTCGATGCCGATCGGCAGCTGCTCGCCCTCGGTGGTGGCGCCGACGACCCGGCCGCCGCCGCCGAGCAGGCCCGGGTTGCCGCTCAGGAACATGGCCGAAGAGACAGGCCAGTGGTCCTTGCCCGAGCCCGCGTCCATGCCGTTGTAGCCCTTGCCGCGGCCGAAATCGGAGCCGACCATCACGATCAGGTTGGTGTCGATGCCGGCCATCACCGCCTGCGACATCACGTAGTCGATGCCCCACATCAGCTTGGCCAGCTGGCGCACCTGCACCGTGTCGTGGTTGGCGTGGGTGTCGAAGCCGCCGATCTCGAGGTTGACGCCGACCGCAAGGCCGGCCGTGAACGCCGCCATCGCCAGCTGCGTCTGCTGGGCCATGCGCTCGAGGTCGCCCATCTCGTTCGGCAGGTCGATGAGCGTGTCGGGCAGCGCCACTGACGACAGCAGGTCGAGGTTGCCGCGCGCGAGGTAGAGCTGCCCCGCCGCGGTCTCGATCTTCGGCAGGCGCTGCTTGGCCTTGAACGCGGCCAGCCGCTCCTGCTGGGTCGCGGCGATGCGGTCGAACGTGTCCTGGTGGACGTAGGTGGTCATGTTGCCGGGGTCGGCCGGGTTGACGCGATTCGGCTGGGCCAGCTTGCGGAACGAGGTCACCGAGTTGAGGCGCGTGACCGGGATCAGGTTGCCGGTGCCCGAGTAACCGCCGCCGGAGATGAACGCCAGCGGGTGCTCGGGCGCCCGCGTGGCCGCCACCAGCGCGGCGAAGTTGGGGTAGCCGCCGTCGCCGCGGCCCGACCAGATCGTCACCACGCCGCGGTCGTGGTTGTTGGTCGCCATGTTGACCCCGTTCAGCACCACCAGCTTGCTGGCGTACTTGGCGAAGAAGTCGGCGTTCGACATCATGTACGGCACCGACATCGGGTCGGTCACCAGATTGGCGGCCAGCGGGATGTCGGCGTAATGGATGTCGCCCACCTTCGTCGGGTCGGCGGGGTCGTAATCATAAAGGCGGTTGAACGTGCCCTTCGGCTTGGGGTCGCAGAAGTACACGGGGTCCCAGCCGCCGCGGGCGCTGATCATCACGTAGAACGGGCCCTTGTAGGGCGGCAGCGCGGCGCGGGCGTGGCGCGGCAGGGCGACGGCGAGTCCGGTCCCGGCGGCGATCTTGAGGAAGCTGCGGCGATCCATGGTCGTAACTCCGATCTCGCGGGGGTGGGCTCACTCGTAGAGGAAGGCGAAGTCCGACAGCAGGTAGGCGATCACGGCCTGCCAGGCGCGGATGGTGTAGTCGTCGTCGGCGGTCAGCTTCTGCTCGTCGGGCAGCGCCATCCCGGTGTTCGGGTCCTTGGTCGCGCCGCACGGCCCCAGGCCCTTGCCCTCGAGCGCGTCGGCGATGTTCTGCGCGCCCGCCAGCCACGTCTCGCGGTAGAGATCGTAGGTGCGCTCGATCTCCGGATCGTCGATCGCCAGCTCCTCGCCGAGGATCCGCGCGTGCAGGTACTGGATGTTGGCCTTGATGTCCGCCGCCTTGAAGTCGGGCGAGTCGGTCGCCTCGACCAGCGGGAACAGCACGCGCGACTCGAGCGGCTTGCTGAAGTCGAACGCCGTCGCGGTGCACGCGACCTCGACCGCCATGCGCTGGGCCACGCTCGCCATCAGCTGATTGACGCTCGTCAGCCGCTGGACGATCGTGTTCGAGTCGATGCCGCCGTAGAGCAGCTTGAACTCGCCGTTCAGCAGGTCGCCGGTGCCGCCCCAGCGCACGCCGGTGGTCGCGATCACCTTCCGCGCCAGCTGCTCCGGGGTCGACAGGCGGCCGGTGCCGACGTGCGCGAGCTCGGCCTTATGCGCCTCGCTCGGCTGGTTGGCGACCTGCACGCCGCGGTAGTACGGGCTCAGGATCAGCTTGACGAGGATCGTCTTCAGGTTGTGGTCGTCGGCCACGAACTCGGCCGCGACCGCGCGCATGAAGGTGTCCTGGGTCTCCCACGCGGCCATCTGCTGGGCGTAGTCGGGCGCGGCGGCGTTGGTCGGGTAGCGCGCGGCCTCCTCGCCGGTCAGCGCCTGGAACATCTTGTAGGTCGCCGACAGGCTGAAGCGCGGGTCGTGGGCGACCTTCTGCGCCAGCCACTGCACGCCGGTGGCCGACTGGTCGGTCGGCATCAGCTCGAACTGATAGCCGGGCGCGAACATCTCGGGGAACCAGGTCGGCTTCTCGAGCAGGAACTCCTGGTTGTTGCGGTCGAACATCTGGAACGCCCCGGCGATCGGGTCGATCGTGATGTGACACTGGGCGCAGGTCGGGTCGTCGCGCGTCGGGTTGGCGAACGCGGCCCCGGCGTCGGGGTCGATGGCCTGGCTGGCCAGCGCGAGCACGTCGGTGGCCAGGAACTGGTCGTAGACCTTGCGCGCGCGGTGGCGGTTGCGATTCGTCGGCGTGGTCGGGAACCGGTTCAGCCACATCGGCGAGGTCAGGATGCCGGCGTGCGGGTAGGTCATCTCCTTGCCGTTGCGGGTGACCTTGAGGACGCCGGGCTTGAGCTCGGTCGGGTCGTTCGGGTCCTCGAAGCGGGCGGCGACGCCGTAGATGAAGGCCGAGTCGGGCGTGAAGACGGTGTAGTCGGCCGTCAGGACCTCGGTGAAGGGCCGGTCGTTGCGGACGATGTAGTTGATGAGGTCGAGCGGCTCGCGGGCCACGGCGCGGTGGATCCGCGTCTTCTGGTCCTCGGGCATCGGCGTCATCTTGTCGAAGTACTTGGCCACGTTCGGCCAGTCGGGCGTGCCGGCGTTGATGTTGTTGAGCGAGCCGCCGCCGTAGTACATGTCCGTCAGGAAGGTGTCGTTGAACAGCTCGGTGAGGCGGGCGTAGAACGCGTCCTCCGTCATCATGTCCTCGAGCACATCCATGAGCGCGGCCTCGCCGTCGGCCTCGACCGCGGCGACCTCGTCCGCGAGCGGCAGGCGGCCGACGAGCTGCAGCGACGCCTTGCGCAGCGTCTCGACCGGGTCGAGCAGGATCACGTCCGGGAAGCTCTCGCCGGCCGACGGCGGCGGACACTCGATCGGGTCGTCGAGCTGCTCGAGCAGCGACTCGATGTTCTTGTAGAGCTCACTGTCGGCCGGCAGCACCGCGCCGCCGCCGTGCTCGACGACGCCGCTCGGCTTGGCGAGCAGCAGCGGGGTGTCCTCGAACTCGTAGCCGGCCAGGCCCTGGATGTTGGCCAGGTTGGCCTCGATGAAGCCGGGGTAGACCGGCGTGAGCAGGCGGAACTTGGCGCCCTTCGCCGCGGCCGAGCCGGTCGGTTCGTGGCACTGCACGCACAGCGTGCCCATGCCCTTCGACCACACCTTGTCGGCGAAGAAATCGCGGGTCGAATAACAGTCGCCGTTCGGCTCGCCGGTGGTCCCGGTGCCGGCGGACGTCGTCGGCGAGTCCGTGGTCGGCGCCCCGCCGTCGGTCGTCGACGACGTGCCCTCGGACCCGGAGGTCCCGGGCCCTCCTTCGGTTTCGACCTGAGCGTCCGGGGCATAACACCCGAACGCGAAGAGAGCTGCCCCGAGAGGCAGATAGACCATTCGCCGGCTCAGCCGCGTGTTCTCGACCATCGCGTTCGCGCCTCCACCCGTGCATCGCAAGGTAGACCGCCGAGCTCGCCGCATACAAGCCGCATAAACCCGACCGGGCCTCGGGAGCGGGGACGGCCGCGGATGCAGGTCTGTATGCGATCGCGCGCGCGCACGCGGACCCATCCCGCTCGAACGGCCCGCCGACGGCCGATTCGTCGCCCGCGCGCGCATCTGCGGGCTGGGGCGTGCCCGCGAGGTTCGCCGACCCCGCGCAATCGCAGCGTCAGGTGATCGACCGATCCCGGTGAAGTGGACTTCGCGCGGCGCTCGCGACAGGCGTGTCACGTTCACCGCGCTCCGCGCTCGCTCGACTCCGCGATCCGGCTGCCTACGCGCGAGCAGCGGCGTCTGTGGGCCTGGGACTGGCGTGGGCGCGTGCCCGAGGGCCAGTCGCCCGGCGCCAATGTTTATATGTCTCGAAAGACATGTCGATGGATTCCTCCGAGCGCGACGGGGGCGCTGGTTCGCGCCTCCGGCCGGTTGCGGGGTGACCGCCGGGTCCGATACCGTCGCCGCCATGCCTCGCGCCTTTGCTTCTCCTCCTTCGCTGCGCCTCACCGCCGGCCTCGCGCTGGCCTCGCTGCTCACCGCCTGCCCTGACGGCGGGTCCGCCACGACCACGGACGCCGCCACCAGCGCGACCGGCGACGCGTCGACCGGCGGCAGCGAGACCGCGGGCCCGACGAGCGCCGGCTCCGACGCCACCAGCGCGCCGACCACCGGCGACCCGACCACCGGCACCGGCGGCACGACGACGACCGATCCGCCCGTCACCACCAGCGACACCAGCGACACCAGCGACACCACCGGCACCAGCGACACCACCGGCGAGCCGGTCGATCCGGGCTGGGCCGAGCGCGACTACGCCCGCGTGTTCCTCTCGGGTCACAGCCTCACCGACAACCCGCTGGCCGACTTCATGCTCGAGATCGCGGCGGGGGTCGGCGTCGACCTCGACTACAACCAGCAGATCGGGATCGGCTCACCGATCCGCGTGCGCACGCTCGGCAACAGCTGGGACAACCTCGACTGGCCCGGCTACCGGACCGGCAAGAACCGCGAGGGCGACGGCATGGACGTCATCGCCGAGCTGGCGGCGCCGCAGACCCTCGGGCCCGGCGAGCAATACGACACTCTGGTGATTACCGAGCGGCACGACATCCTCGGCACGATCCAGTGGGAGGACACCACGGGGCTGCTCCGCCACTACCACGATCGCCTGATCGACGGCAATCCGGCCGGGCAGACCCTGCTCTATCACAGCTGGCTCGACATCGACAAGTCGGCCCCGGAGGGCTGGATCGTGCACGAGAAGAACGCCCTGTTCGCGTGGGAGTGCGTGGCGACCAAGGTCAATCACACGCTCGAGGCCGAAGGCCGGCCCGACCGCCTGCGGACGCTGCCGGTCGGCGCGGCGCTGGTGCACCTGGTCGAGGCGGTGCTGGCCGACGAGGTGGCCGGGATCGACGGTGCGATGAATCAGAAGCTGGACCAGATCTTCAACGACAACGTGCACCTGACGCCGCTCGGGGCCTATTACGCGGCGCTGGTGACCCACGCGGCGGTGTTCCGCAGCTCGCCGGTCGGCGCCCCGGTGCCGCAGGGCGTGCCCGCGGGGCCGGCGGCCGACCTGCAGCAGTTGGCGTGGGACTTCGTGCGCGGCTACTACAACGATCCGGCGAGCGGGCAGCACAGCATGGAGGAGTGCCGCGCGTTCATCTCGGACCAGGTGTGCGGGTCGTTCTGGACGCTGCTCGGCGAGCCGCAGAACGTGGGCGGCTGCAGCAACCATTTCGCCAACGCCGACGCCGAGGGCAACCCGTTCCGCTGGCCCGACCCGCAGTGGACGCCGTGGCCGGCGCCGTGAGGCCCCCGGTCCTGTGATTCGCCGGACCCGGCGCGCGGTGCTCTCGGCCAGCGCGCCGATTCACGTGTCCCTGCTGAACATGTCCTTCGGGCCATGTGTGAATATCGACCCTCACCGGCCGCGGCGCGCGTCCTCGTCGGGGTCCGGCGGTCCGTCGATCCGGGTCTCCGCCCGCGCGCTGCAGGGGTCGCAGATCGTCTCATCCCAGCCTTCGACCGTCTGCCGGCGCCCTGCCCCGCCGCAGACCCCACAAATTGTCGCGCTGCGGTCGGCGATCTCGACCAGGAATGCTTCGAACGCCGCGTCGTCGACATCGACGTCGAAGCGCAGCTCGGCCCATTTTTGATAGGCCTGACGGATCTGCAGCCCGGGTGGCAGGCGATCATAGACCTCGTCGACCAGGGCCAGCCAGCCGGGGTAGCCGCATTGCGAGATCCAGCTGCGCGCGGCGGCTCTGTCCATGATGATCTCGTCGCGTGAGGTCATTGCGCGTCGCGCTTGCGCGGCTTCGCGGCCGGCTTCGGCTTCGCTTTCGCTTCCTGCTTGGCCCGGTGCTCGCGCCCCTTGGCGATGTACGCCACCGCGTCGAACGTCTTGCAGTCCGTGTCGCCGTGATCGATCTCCACCGGGCCGATCGTGCGGGCCGCGGCCGTCGCCAGGCGGGCCAGCGCGTCGCTGCGGGTGCCGATGGCGATCAGCGTCCCGTTCATCGCCTCGCGCGTGCGGTTGGGGGCGCCGTGGATCTCGCGCTCGATGCGGGGCAGCAGGTCGGCGAAGAAGCTGTCCGCGAGGTCGTTGGATTCACGGGCCAGGTGGGCCACCAGCACCCAGCCGGCGCGGCGCTGCGACTCCGTCGTCGCGTCGAGCCACGGCACCACCGCCGTCGCGGCCGCGGCCATCCGCGCGCCGACGTGGGTGATCAGGGCGTCGGTCTGCACGTAGCAGGTCGTCTCGGCCTGCCAGCGGCGCAGCATCGCCACGTCGAACGCGGCGGGCTCGGCGATCATCGCCGCCAGCACGCGGGCGTCGTGGTTGCCGGACTGCCACAGCGCCTCTGCCAGCGCCTGGTCGCGGCCGAGGCGCTTTTGCAGCTTGCCGAGGTCGCCGTACTTGACCCCGAACATCGGCTCGGGCACCTCGTGGCGGCGCCAGGTCTTGCGGGTTTGCTCGCTGCCGAGGGCCTCGAGCTCGCGGAGGACATCACGGGCTGTGGTCACGCGCGTCCGAGGGTCGCAACTGCGCCGGGGGGGCGTCAAGCCGGTATACTCGCGGCGATGTCGACGCCTGTCCCCTCGGCTCACGCCGCCCGCGCCGGCGCCTGGGCGCTGCTCGTCGTGCTCGCCACCGACCTCGTCTTCAGCGCCGCGCGGCACATCGTGCCGCTGGTGCTGCTCGACCCGGACAGGCCGCGGCCGGAGTTCGACTGGTACCGCTGGCTGCAGTGGTTCGACGGCGCCGACCTGCCGCTGCGCGCCTTGCTCGTGGGGATCCTCGTGATCGGCCTGCTGCGGCTGCGCCGGGGCTCGGCCGATGCTGGCGCGAGGGCCATGTTCCTCGGGTCAGGTGCGGCCACGGCGATCTCGCTGGTGGCGCTGCTGATGATGCAGCGGAGGGTCGGCGCCGACGCGCTGCCGGGCACGCTGCTCCCGCTGACGGTCGTGCTCGACCGGCTCGGCGTCGGCCTGTTGCTGGCGGGGCTGTGGCGGGCGCGGCGGGCCCTGGGCCGCGGCGTCGGGCCTGCGTTGTCGATCGCCGCGTCGATCTTCGGGCTGCGGCTGGTGCTGCTCTCCGGCGCGATCGACCTCGACTGGGGCGACGGCCACGAGGGCCTCGTGCGCCTCGGCGTGTTGCGGCTCGCGCTCGACGCCGCCGAGTGCGGCGCGATCATGGCGGCGCTGCTGGGATTCGCTCGCCTCGCGCCGGACGGGCCGCCCGCTGCGCGGCTCACCGCGGCCGCGGCGGGCCTCGACCTCTACTTCCGCGCCCTGGTCGCCCGCGTCACCATCGTCGCGGTCGGCGTCGTCGTCACTCTGGCGTTCGGCTTCACCTCGCCGACGGCCCGCGGCAAGCTGCTGTTCGCGGTGCTGGTCCTGCCGCTGCCGACGCTGATCGCCCAGGTCGCGGGGCTGACCCGCTACGCCGACGCGCCGGTCGACGTCGGCCGCGGCGCGCTGCGGGTCGCGCTGCTGGCGATGGGCGTGGGGGCGGCGGTCGAGATCCTGACGCTGGTGGTCTACGCGCGGCTGGTGTGGCCTGACGGCGACGACGCGTTCGCGCCGCGGTCGGAGACGCTGGTGTACGCCGACATGTTGAAGTACGTCGGCGTCGGCGGTCAGCTGGTCGCGCTGGTCGGCGCGCTGGCGTTGCTCGCCTCGTTGCGGCGGGCGGCGCTCGCCCTGGGGGCGCCGGCGCTGCAGCGGCGGGCCACCGCGCTGGCGGTCGCGCTGGCCGGCGTCACCGCCGGCGGCTTCGTCCTGCTGCGACTATTCGGCCAGACTCTGATTCGCGCCCCCGGAGCGCTGTTCGGGCTCGGCCTCGTCGCGCTCGTGATCGGCGTGACGGTGTTCGTATCGTGGTTGCGGCTCGTCGAGGGTGTGGCGCAGGAGCTGCGCGCGCGGGCCAAGGGCGCGTGAAGCTCATTCGTGGGTGGTGCGATACGACCTCGAGGCGCACCGCGGAAACGACACCCTCTCGCATCAAAAACGGCGCGCGATGTCGCGGCGCCGGCGTGGTCGCGATCACCGTGGAATGGGCATCACGGGCTCGCAAGGGCCGTTCTGCGAGCATAACACCGATATTGATAGGTTCTTGAGGTCAGGTCTCGAAGTCCTGATACCCACTTGATCATCGGTGCCCTTAGTCTTGAAGGCGTCGAGTTCGCCGTCGGCCGATGATTTTTCGGTCGGCATCCAGTCCCGACCGCGTCATCGCAATTGTGGGCCGGACCACCCTCTCTTTCAAGGAAATGCTGCGCCATGAATCGACACGCTTCGACCGTCGCGTTTGCCCGACCCACCGTCCCTCGTCGACGCCGTAGCGCGGCTACCGCCGAGGAGACCACGCGTCCGGCCGAACTCGAAGAAACCGTCTTGCCGACCATCCCTCCCGAGGTGAACGACGCGCAGGGCCTGCTCGCCGCCTATTTCCGCGGCCTATCGGCGGTCGAGGTGATGAACAAGGACGAGGAGCTGGCCGCCGCGGTGCGGATCTCCAGCCTGCGCGCCACCTTTTGGCGATCGATCCTGAATTATCCGCCCTTCATCGACGGTATCTGCGACCTCGCCCGCGAGGTGCTGCCCGCGGAGGTGAGCCCGGTCGAGGCGCTCGAGACGATGAAGCGCACCTCGAGGGCGCTGCGCGACCGCGACCTGCTCAGCCATCAAAAGGCGTTCGAGGCCGGCCGTGAGGCGCTGTCGGAGAGGATGGGCCTCGCCGACGTCGACAGCCTGGTGTCGGACCGTATCCTTTCGGACCTGGCCGAGGTCGAGCAGGGCACCAACGAGGGCCTGAGCATGCGCGTGAAGCTGCCGCGCAAGGGCAGCGTGCCCTTCCTTCAATACCTCACCACGGTCCGCGCCAACCACGTCGCGCTGGTCGCCGCCAAGAACGCGTTCGTCAAGGCCAACCTGCGCCTGGTGGTGACGATCGCCCGCCGCTTCAATCACGGGTCGATGCCGCTGCAGGACCTCATCCAGGAGGGCAACATCGGCCTGATGAAGGCGGTCGACCGGTTCGACCACCGCAAGGGCTTCCGCTTCTCGACCTACGGCTCGTGGTGGATCCGCCACGCGATCAGCCGCTCGATCACCGACAAGGCCCGCAGCGTGCGCCTGCCGGTGCACATGACCGACGCCTACAACAAGGTCAAGCGGGCCCGCCGCGAGTTCGAGGCGCTGCACGGTCGGCGCCCGACCGACGAGGAGATCGCGACGCTCACCGGCGTCAGCGTCGAGCGGATCCGTCGCATGCGCTGGGCTTTGGTCGAGGCGCCGATCAGCCTCGACCAACCGCTGTCCGACGAGTCGGGCCTGACGATCCTCGATACCATCGAAGACGACAATCAGATCCTGCCGTCGGAGCAGATCGACAGCGCCCTGCTGATGGAAGGGCTGCAGGAGGCGTTTGCGACCCTGGCGCCGATCGAGGCCGACATCCTGCGCAAGCGCGTCGGCATGGACGACGAGCCGGAGATGACGCTCAAGGAGATCGGCGAGCGCTACTCGCTGTCGCGCGAGCGGATCCGTCAGCTGCAAGAGCAAGCGCTGAGCAAGCTGCGCAGCGAGTTCGAGAAGCGTGCGCTGCTCTGATTGGGGCCCGCGGCCGGTGAGCGAGCCGCGCAGGCGACCGCTTGCGACTCGGAACATTGATTCGGGCGGAGGCCCGCCGCGCCGTCGCCGATGCAGGGCGGCGCGCCGCGTCGGCCCGGGTGCCCGGACCCCCTGGCCCGCGGCCCCGAGTCTGCGGCACGATCGGTCGACTTCGCGTATTCCTGAACTGCGCCGCCGCTCGCGTCCGGCCCCGGCGTCCTTCTCCGAACACTCGTGACCACCCGCAACCAACCCCCCGCGCGCCGCCCCGTCGTCCGCCCGACGCTGCTCGACGCGTTGCGCGAGCTCGACCCACGAGAGGTCGTGCGCCGCCCGCTGCTGCTCGGCGTCGGCCTGGCGGCGGCGCTGACGACGATGCTGGCGCTGCTCCGCCCCGACGCGTTCACGGTGGCGACGGCCGCGTGGATCTGGGTGATGGGGGCGGTGATGGCGGTCGCCGGCGTGCTCGTACGAATGGCGGCGAACACCCTGGTGATTCGCCTGCAGCACGACGGCGACCTGATGGCGCGGCGGCTGCGAGAGCTGCGGCGCGACGCGCAGGCCGAGGTGATCCCGGCGTCGCGGCTGCGCCGCGGCGATCTGGTGCACGTGCCCGCGGGCGACAACATCCCCGCCGACGGCGTGGTGGTGGCCGGCAGCGCGGTCATTCGCAGCACCCTGAGCGGGCGCTCGGTGCCGCTGGTGCGCGAGAGCGGGGCCGACCGGCGCGCGCTGGTGGCCGGCTCGGCGGTGCTGAGCGGGTGGCTGATCGTCGACGTGTGGAGCAACCCGGGCGAGGACTTTCGTCAGCGACTGCTGGCGCTGGCCGAGCGGGCCCGATTGGTCGCGCGTCAGGAGCCGCAGGGCCTGGCGGTGCTGCTGCTGGCGCTGACGGCCACGGGCCTGGCCGCCGGCGCGGCGCTGCAGCCGTGGGCGGCGCTGCTGCTCGCGGGCGACCCGGCGCCGCTGGTCAACCTCCTGGCGCTGCTGGCCTGCGCGGTGCCGGCGAGCTTCGCCGGGCTGCAGTCGGCGCTCGACGTGGCGGGCTTCCGCCGGCTGCTGCGCAGCAACGTGGTGACCGGCTCGGCCGCGGTGGTGCGCGCGCTGGGCCAGGTCGACGTGCTCCTGCTCGAGCGCGCGAGCGTGGCGGTCCGCGGCAATTGCGAGGCCGACGAGCTGATCCCGATGCCGGGGGTCGCGATCGAGGAGCTGGCCGGCGTGGCGTTCCTGGCCAGCCTGGCCGACGAGACGCCCGAGGGCCGCAGCATCGTCGCGCTGGCCGAGCGCCGCTACGGGCTGGTGCCGTCGGGCCTGCAGCAGGCGCGCTTCCTGGCGGGCACGGGCCCGGGGCGGCTGACCGGCGTCGACCTGCCGGGCCGTCACCTGCGCAAGGGCGACGCCGACGCGATCCGCCAGTTCGTGCGCGAGCACAGCAGCGTCGAGCCGCCGGACGAGTTCCGCGCCGCGGTGCAGGCGGTCGCCGGCGACGGCGGCGTGGCGATCGGCGTGGCCGACGGACCGCGCATGCTCGGGGTGGTGCGGCTGCGCAGCCGCATGCGCGAGGCGCTGGCGCGGCTGCGACGCGCCGGGGTGTTCACGGTGATGGCGACGGCCGACACGCCGGCGGCCGCGGCGACGCTGGCGGCCGAGGCGGGGGTCGACGATTTCCTGGCCGAGGCGACGCCGGAGGCCAAGCTGGCGCTGATCCGCCGCCACCAGGCCGCGGGCCGCAAGGTCGCGATGGTCGGCGACGGCAACCATGACGGCCCGGCGATGGCCCAGGCCGACGTGGCGGTGGCGACCAACGCCGGGCCGCTGGCGGCGCGCGAGGCCGGCGGCCTGGTCGACCTCGACGGCGACCCGACCAAGCTGATCGAGGCCGTCGAGCTCGGCCGCGACCAGCGCGCCATCGGCCGCATGCTCGCCGCCTGGTGCCTGGCCAGCGACCTCGCGCTGGCGCTGGTGCTGGTGCCGCTCGTGATCTCCGAGGCGATGGTCCGCGGCGCCGATCAAATATCTCTCGGGACATGTCCCGAAGGACTCTCGCGGCTCGACCCGCTGGCGCTGCACTCGCCGCGCAGCGCGGTGCTGGCCGGGCTCGTGGTCCACACCCTCACCCTGGCCGCCGTGGCGCCGCTGGCGCTGCGCTGGCGGGGCCCCGCGCGCAGTCGCCTGGGCGCCGCCATCATCGGCGTCGTGTTCACCCTGGCGGCCGTCAAGTCGCTCGATCTGTTGCTGTTCGCCGCCTTCGCGCCAGACCTATGAGCCTGATCCACCCTATCGAGGAGAGGAGCGTCGCCGACCCGCGGCGCGGGCGGATGACGCTGTATTTCGGGGCGGCGCCCGGGGTCGGCAAGACCTACGCCATGCTCGAGGCGGCCCAGCGGCTGCGTCGGCAGGGCGTCGACGTGATCGTCGGCGCGGTCGACACCCACGGGCGGCCCGAGGTCGCCGACCTGCTGGTCGGGCTCGAGCGCCTGCCGTCGCGCACCGTCGAGACCCGCGGCAAGGTCATCGAGGAGTTCCACCTCGACGCCGCGCTGGTGCGCCGGCCGAGCCTCGTCGTCGTCGACGACCTCGGGCACGTCAACGCCGCCGGCTCGCGCCACAACCAGCGCTGGCACGACGTCATCGACCTGCTGGCCGCCGGCGTCGACGTGATGTCGACCCTGTGCGTGCAGCAGCTCGAGAGCCAGCACGACGTGGTCCAGCAGATCACCTCGATGCGGGTCCGCGACCCGGTGCCCGACGCGATGTTCGAGCGCGCCGACCACGTCGAGTTCATCGACCCGCCGGCCAAGGAGGTGCTGACGCGCCTGCAGGACGGCAAGGTCAACATCCCCGAGCAGGACGCCCGCGCGGCCGCGGCGATGTACCGCAAGAACAGCCTGCTGGCGCTGCGCGAGCTGGCGCTGCGGCGCATGTCGCAACGGACAGGTCGAGAGAACCTGATCTACCGCAGCGCGCCGCGGCTCGGCGCGGGGCCGACTTCCGAGCGCATCCTCGTGTGCGTCGACCCGAGCTCCCTGGGGCCGCGGCTGATCCGCGCCGCCTTCCGCATGGCCACCGGGCTGCGCGCCGAGTGGTTGGCGCTGTACGTCGAGACCCCGCGGCTGGCGCTGGCCGGCGAGTCGGCGCGGGCCCAGGTCGGCGAGACCTTGCGCCTCGCCGAGCAGCTCGGGGCCGAGGTCGTCCACATCAGCGGCGCCCGCATCGACCGCGAGATCCTCGGCTTCGCCCGGGCCCGCGGCGCCACCCGCCTCATCATCGGCAAGCCGCTGCAGCACCGCTGGCGCGACATCCTGCGCGGCTCGCTGGTCGACGCGCTGGTGCGCGGCTCGGGCGACCTCGACGTCCACGTGATCGCCGGCGACATCGCCCCGCACGAGGTGACGCCGGTGCCCGCCCTGCGCTCGCCGATCCGCATCGCCGCCTACTTCTGGGCCGCGCTGACGGTGGCCACCATCGCCGCGACGCGGCTGCTGCACCTGCCGCTGTTCTACGTGATCGTGCTGCTGCTGGTCGGCATCGCCCTGGTCGGCTCGCGGCTCGGTCGCGGCCCGGCGCTCGGGGCGGCGCTGCTCAGCATCCTTGCGGTCGAGACTTCGCTGCGGCTCGACCTCGACCTGGACCCCATCGACGACCTGCAGCGGGCGGCGATCTACCTCGGCATGCTGGTGCTGGCGCTGTGGGTCTCGGGCCTGACCGAGCTCAGCCGCCGCCAGGCCGAGGCGGCCCGCGTCGACGAGCGGCGGCTGACGGCGCTGTACCTGCTGAGCCGCGAGCTGTCGCAGCTGCGCAGCGAGGTCGACATCGCCGAGTGCGCGATCCGCCACGTCAAAAAGACCATGTCCGCGCGGACCGTCATCCTCCTGCACGGGCACGACGGCGAGCTCGCGCCGGTGGCGGGGACTGACGTCGAGCTGACGACCGACGCGCGCGAGGAGGGCGTGGCCCGCTGGGCCTTCGAGCACGGGCCGGCCGGGCGCGGGACCGAGACGCTGAAGGCCGCGCAGGCGCTGTACCTGCCGCTGACCGCCGCCGGGCGCACGATCGGCGTGCTCGGGGTCGCCCCCGACGACCCCGACAAGCTGGCCAGCCCGGCCGAGCGCCAGCTTCTCGACGCCATGACCGGGCCGGTCGCCCTCGCGCTGCAGCGGGTCCGCCTGGCCGAGGAGGCCCAGGTCGCCGAGGTCCGCGCGCGCGAGGAGGAGCTGCGCGGCTCGCTGCTTTCGTCGGTCAGCCACGACCTGCGCACGCCGCTGGCGTCGATCACCGGGGCCGCCAGCGCGATGCTCGACAGCGGCGACGCGATCGCCTTCGAGACTCGCCGCGACCTGCTGCAGACCATCTATGAGGAGGCCGAGCGGCTCGGGCGGCTGGTCGGCAACCTGCTCGACATGACCCGGCTCGAGGCCGGCTCGGTCGCGCTGCGGACCGACTGGGTCGCGCTCGAGGACCCGATCGGCTCGGCCCTGGCCCGGCTCGACCGCCGCCTGGCCGGGCGCGAGGTCCAGGTCACGCTGCAGCCCGATCTGCCGCTGCTGGCGCTCGACGAGGTGCTGTTCGAGCAGCTGATCCTGAACCTGCTGGAGAACGCCTGCAAGCACACCCCGGCGGGCAGCCCGATGCGGTTGGTGGCGCGGGTGCAGGCCGGGCGGGTGATGGTCGAGGTGGCGGACCGCGGCCCGGGGCTGCCGGCCGGCGAGGAGGAGACGATCTTCGAGAAGTTCGTGCGCGGCAGCAAGGCCAAGACCCAGGGGTTCGGGCTCGGGCTGGCGATCTGCCGGGCGATCGCCGCGGCCCACGGCGGTGAAATCACGGCGGAGAACCGGGCGGGCGGCGGGGCCGTGTTCCGGATCAGCCTGCCGATCGGCGCCGGCCCGCCGGAACCCGCCCCCGACACCTCGCTCGCGTCGATGAGCGGCCCCTCGGGCATGCTACACAACACGGCGAAGATCCTGCTGCAGCAGGCGTCGGGCCTGGAGGCGGAGACGACGACATGAGCGAACAGGGGCCATTGGTACTCATCGTCGAGGACGAAGCACCGTTGCGGCGGTTCCTGCGGGCGGCGCTGGTCGCCCAGAACTACCGCCTGGTCGAGGCCGAGACGGCCGCCGAGGGGCTGCAGCGGGCCACCGAGCACAACCCGGACATCGTCCTGCTCGACCTCGGCTTGCCCGACGGCGACGGGCTCGACGTCACCTCGCGGCTGCGCGAGTGGACCCGTGTGCCGATCATCGTCCTGTCGGCCCGCGGCCAGGAGCGCGACAAGGTGCAGGCGCTCGACGCCGGGGCCGACGACTACCTGACCAAGCCGTTCGGCACCAGCGAGCTGCTGGCGCGGATCCGGGTGGCGCTGCGGCGGGTCGCCGAGCGCACGCCGACCGAGGAGCCGATCGTGTCGCTCGGCGAGGTCACCGTCGACCTGGCGCGCCGGCTGGTCACGCGCGCCGGCAAGCCGGTCCACCTCACGCCGCACGAGTACAAGCTGCTCACCACCCTGCTCAAGTACGCCGGCAAGGTCGTGACCCACAAGCAGCTGCTCAAAGAAGTCTGGGGCCCGCAGGCGGTCAGCCAGACGCACTACCTCCGGGTCTACATGGCCCAGCTGCGGCAGAAGCTCGAGGGCGACCCGGCCCGGCCGCGCTACCTGACCACCGAGCCGGGCGTCGGCTACCGCCTGCGCTCCGAGGACGACATCGCCGGGGGCGCCGCGTGAACCGCCGGCGCGACCGCCCAGTCGCGCTGCTGGACACCTCGCAGGCGCTGCCGGCCGTGGCCGACGAGCTGCCGACGCCGCGCCTGCGCCGACTGATGCTGCGAGCCCTGGGGGTGCCGCTGGCGGCGATGTTGCTGCTGTGCGGGCTGCTCGGCGCCGCGCTGGCGGTCGCCGCCGGGGACGAGGCCGAGGCCGCCCGCGCGCGCACCGTCGTCGCCGAGGCCCACCACGTCCAGCGGCTGGTGCTCGACCAGGAGGCCGCGCTGCGCGGCTTCGCGATCGGGGGCGAGGATAAATTCTTGCCGCCGCTGCACAGCGGCCGCGCGATGGTCCCACCGGCGCTGCGCCGCCTGGCCGAGCTGACGGCCGGCGACCGCGCGCAGGAGGCCCGCACCGCCGCGCTGGCGGCCGCCTACGGGCGCTGGGTCGCGGCCACCGGCATGACGCCGACAGGCCCGCGCGCCGGCGCACCGGTGCTCCCGGGCGAGCCGTCGCGGCTGGCCGCGCGCGCGGCCCAGCTCGAGGCGGTCCGCCAGCTCGTGCGCCAATTGGTCGACGCCGAGCACGGGCGCACCGGCGCCGACCAGGCGAGCAGTTGGTCGCTGGCCGCGATCGCGGCCGGGCTGGCGGTCGCCCTGGCGCTCGTCGGCCTCACGACCTCGGCGCTGCGCCGATCGATCCGCCGCATGGAGGGCGTCTACGCCAGGGCCCTGGTGATGCGCCGCCACAGCGAGGCCAGCGAGCGCGCCGCCCGACGCTCGGCCGAAGCCCTGGCCGCCGAGGTCGCCGCCCACAGCCGCGAGCTGCAGGCCCGCTTCCGGGCCGCGCGCGACGAGCTCGAGCTGGCGCGGGCGCCCGCGCGAGCGAGCTGACGCCCGCGCCGAGCTGGCGCGAGCGCCCGCGCGAGCGAGCTGACGGCGCTCCGAGCTGGCGCGAGCGAGCTGACGGCGCCCCGAGCCGGCGCGAGCGAGATGATGGCGCTCCGAGCTGGCGCGCCCGCCCGCGCGAACGAGCTGACGGCGCTCCGAGCTGGCGCGCCCGCCCGCGCCAACGAGCTGACGGCGCTCCGAACCGGCGCGAGCGAGCTGACAGCGCTCCGAGCTGGCGCGGGCGTACGCGCAGCGAGCTGACGCCGACCGTTCCCGCGCCCGCCGGTGCTCGCATTCGCGGCGCCGTCGTCGTCGCGCGCGTCGTGCCCCGCCCGGGCGACCGGCTATCGTGGGCATGGTGACGAACATCCCCTGGATCATGATCGCGGGCACCGGCACCGACCCGCTGCCCGCCGAGCTCGAGACCGTGGCCCACCAGCTCGGCGTGGCCCTGGCGCGGGCCGACTGCGGCGTCATCTCCTGCGGCTGGGCCGGCGTCGACCGTGCGCTCGGGGCCGCGTTCGTCGCCGAGCTGCGCGCCACCCGGCGAGACCCGCGAGACCGCTTCAAGCAGGTGCTGCAGCGCGGGCGCACCCCGTCGGTCGAGGACGGCGAGTCGATCGACGTCGAGCAGGACGCCGAGGAGTACCTCGTCGCCGTCGACCGGGCCGACGTCGTGATCCTGCTGGCCGGGCGCGGCGGCACGTACCTCGTGTACAAGCACGCGCGGCGGGCCAACAAGCTCGTGCTGCCGCTGCCGGCCACCGAGGGCGACGCGCGGCGGGCCTTCGGCGACATCCGCGACAAGTTCGATCGCGCCGCCAACCTCGGCGTCACCGCGAGCGAGTTCGCCGCCCTCGATCGACCGGCAGGCGAGGCCGCGGAGGCGGTCCTGCGGCTGATCCGCCAGCACCTCGAGGCGAGGGAGATCCGCGACGGCGACTACCTCAAGGCGGACAGCGTCGTCGGCCGCGACAACGAGGCCGCGTTCACGCGATTGGTCCGGGAGATCCAGCGGACCGACATGCTCGGGTTCATCGGCGCCGGTGCGTCGATCCCCGGCGGCTACCCCGACTGGGGCACGCTGATCGATCGCATGCGCCACGCGCTGCCGTCCGAGATCGCCCGCACGATGGCGTGGGTGGCCCGCGAGGACGACATGCTCATGCGCGCCGAGCACTACCGCTCTCTGCTCGGCGAGGACTACGGCCGCTTCATCCGCGAGCAGTTCGACGACGACGCCGGCAGGTGCGGCCCGCTGCACCTCGACCTGGTCCGCCTGCCGGTCGCGCACGTGCTCACGACCAACTACGACACGCTGCTCGAGCGGGCCCACGCGCAGGCGCACCCGGGCGAGCTGCCGCTGCCGACCGACTGGAAGAACGCGTCGGACGTCGAGTCCTTCCTCCGCGCGGCCCGCCGCCGCGGCGAGCGCCGCCGCTACGTGCACGTGCACGGGCTCTACAACGACCCGGCCCACGTCGTCCTGACCGAGAGCGACTACCAGGAGCGCTACTGCCGGGAGACCGCGAGCGAGGCGCTGCTGTCGGCGCTGTTCACCGCCCACGCGTTCCTGTTCGTCGGCTTCTCGTTCAGCGACCTCGACGTGATGGGGGTGTTCCGCAACACGATGGCGCGGGTCCGCGTCAGCGAGCCGCTGCACTACGCGTTCATGGCCCTCGACCCCCGCACGCACGACCCGACGCTGGTCCGCCGCCGCCTGCGGCAGAAGTTCAAGATCGACCCGATCTTTTATATGTACACGCCGGACCACGCGGGCCTGCGCCAGCTCGTCACGCGCCTGCTGGCGACGACGACACCAGCGTGAGTGCGAGCGCATGCCCCCGAGGGCATGCTTTTAATGGACATGCGCTGAAGGACATGCCCGTCCAGACATGTCCATTACGCCATGCTATGCACGTTACTCGCTCTCGGCGACCCCGGCGAACGCCCGCCGGTACAGCCAGGCCTTGACGTCCTCCTGGCTCATGCACCACAGCAGATAGGCGCCGAACACCAGCGGCGTGATCAGCTGCAGCTGCACCACCAGCGGCAGGTGAGTGATGAGCGCGCCGACCGTGAACACCGCGAGCATGCCCACCAAAATGTTGAGCACGCCGACCACCACCGCCAGCGACCGCGCGCCCTCGCTGCCGCGCACGAGGCCGACCACCAAGAACAGCTTGAGCGCGAGGTTGACGTAATTCGGGATGGTGTAGTTGCCCCCCGTGATGTGCATGACCTGCATCACCGTGGCGAGGGCGAGGAGTACGAGCGCGACGATCAACTTGACGGGCATGGGGGTGCGAGGACGAGACCGCACCCCGCCGGCACGGTCAAGCGGATTCTCCTCGCTAGCACGCGGGTCGAACGGCGAACGAGCGCGATGAAACCTGTCCTGACGCGGCTGTGCTCCAGCAGGCGCTCCCGCCGAAGGGCTCGCCCCGCACCCGCCTCGCCGAGTTTCTTGCTAAGAACGCGATCGAGGATATCGCCATGTCCAGCGCCGACGATGAGTTCGGCGAAGAAGCCGAGCCCGCGCCGCCAGTGAACCGCGAGCAATTCTTCGAGTGGCGTTCGCCCCGGTTCGGCGCCGCCAACCCCGAGCCTTTGAGCAACCCCGTTTGGTCATGGCTGGTGCACGCGCGACTCAAAGCCTGGGAAGCCGACCGTCGATTCGCCGCTCAGGAGCCCGAGGGCCCGTGCTGGTGCTTCGACCGCTTCGGCCAGAGCGCCACCGAGCTGCCCGACGGTCGCACGATCTACGTCGCCGGCGTCCACGAAGATCCGTCCGACCCTGGATTTCACCGCTACAACGACGTGGTCGTCCGCCACCCCGACGATCGCTGCGAGATCTTCGGTTACCCGCGCGACGCCACTCGGCGACGCTCGTCGAAAGCGAGGGCCGCCGCCGCATCATCCTGATCGGCAACCTCGATCTCCCGCCGCAGCAAACCCTAAACTGCACCCCGGTGTATGGCCTCGACCTCGCCGATCTCGCAATCACGGAGATCGCGACCACGGGCGCCACGCCGGGGTGGATTTACGGTCACAGCGCCGTGCTCGCCGATGAGGGTCGCACCATCGTCGTATCGCGCGGCAAACGCCTCGACGAACACCACGCGTCCCACGAGAACATCGACGACTGGCGGCTCGATCTCTCCACCTGGCGATGGCAGCGACTGACCGAGCGGCGATGGCCGCGGCGGGAGCTGCGGCGCGCCGACGGTCAGCGCAATTGCCTGAGTGACCTGCAGGAGGCCCAGTGGATGCGCGGGACCAGCCTGGTCCCGGAGCTCGGCGCGCTGCTCGAGAAGCTGGAGCGGGACCTCGGCGTCGTCCCCGACCTCGACCTCGTCGCGCGGCTGTTTCGCCCCTCGGTGGCTCACGAGGCGCTGCCGGAGGCAGACGGCCCGTTCAACGTCGTGCGCATCGTCGTCGCCAGCGTGGTCGTGCGCTTCGTCCATGAATCGTACGCGCTGCAGATGACCGTGGAGGGCGACCTGCCGCTGGCCACAGTCGACGCGATCGCCGAGGAGCTGCGCGCCCGGCTCTCGACGCTGCAGCACACGGACTGGACCCTGACCCCGATCGGCGCCTGAACCCGCGGCGAGGGCGCAGTCGCCTGCACTTCGGAGCATGCCCCTTCGGACATGCCCCGAAGTACATTACAAAAAATCTCAGAATTGCGAAGCCCGCGGCCACGCCGGCAGCGGCACTGCTTCGCTCAGCGCCACCAGCGACTGCAGCGGCACCCACGTGAAGTCCGGGCGGTAGTCGAGCTCGTAGGCCAGCTCGTGGAAGCTGCGCTCGATCACACACGCGCGCAGCAGCGGCGACTCGCGGGCCGCGGGCAGCGGCGAGCCGGGCGTCGCCGCCGCGTCGTAGCCGGCCAAAAACGCCGCTGAAGTCGCCGCTTCCCAGGCCGGGCCGCCCTTGCCGACCATGCCGGCGTAGGCGAACGAGCGCAGCATACCGGCGACGTCGCGCAGCGGCAGCTGGCGCAGGCTGCGTTCGGCCAGCGGGCGGGTCGGCTCGCCCTCGAAATCGAGGATCGACCACGCCCCGGACTCCGGATCGTAGAGCGTCTGGCCCAGGTGGTAATCGCCGTGGATCCGGATCTGCACCCCGGCCGCCGTGCGCAGGCGCTCCTCCGCGTCGGCCAGCAGCGCCTCGCTGCGGGTCGCCACCACCTCCGCCAGCGCGCGCAGCTCCGGCTGCAGCCCGCGGTAGCGCTGGCCCAGGCGTCCGAGCGCCGCCGCGGCGGTCTGGCGCAGGCCCACCACCCAGCGGGCCCGGTCGGCCTGCACGATCGCCCGCGTCGCCATCCCGCTCGCCTCGTCGTCGGTCGTCAGCGCCTCGTGCATCGCCCGCGTCGCCGCCCCGAGCGCTCGCGCCGGGCCGGTCATGTCGGCGCAGGCGAGCGCGTGGGCCCAGCCGTCGACGCGCCCGGGCAAAAACCCGTGCAGCACCCCGGCTGCGGCTGCGCCCTCGCCTGTGTCGACCGTCAGCTCGGCCAGCAGCGGCGGCGCGTGCGGGAAGCCGCGCGCGGTGAGGAAGCGGCCGAGCTCGAGCTCCGGGTGGCGGCCGACCTCGATGCGGCGGAACAGCTTGAACACCCCGGCTTCGCCGAGCACCGCCGCGGTGTTGCTCTGCTCGCCGCCGATCAGCCGCACGCTCGTCGGCGCCGCCGCGTCCTTCAGGCCCGCCGACGCGCGCGCGGTCCAGCGCGCACTCTGACCTGCGAAGCTCGCGCCGTCGCGCAGGCCGGCCGCGAGGGCCAGCAGCGCCTCGGGCGCGTCGCTGGCCTCCACCAATTCGACCCCGCCGCCGAGCTCGATGCTGCGCTTCGGGACATGTCCTTCAGGACCTGTCCCTTCCGACATCTGCGCGCGCAGCAGCACCTGCGTGGTCCACGGCCGCTCGGCCTCGGCGGCCAGCAGGCACAGCGCCGCGTCTTCGCCGAGCTTGGCTGCGCCGACCAGCTTGACCGCGCGGGCGCCGGCGGGGAACCACCGGCGGCCGGCGAGGAAGCCCAGCCATGTCTCGGAGGACAGCCCGGCCAGGGCCGCCAGGTCGAGCGCCGGGCTGGCCGTCACGGGCCCTCCGGGGCCCGCTCGGGCGCTTGCAGCGAGAACCAGAAGAACGCGTGCGGCGACATCGTCAGCAGGTACGGCAGCTGGCCGATGCGGGGGAACGGCCGGTCGCTCCACAGCTCGACCGGGGTCCAGCCGTCGAGCGCCTGCAGGTCGAGCTCGGCGAACTGGGCGAAGCGCGACAGGTTGTGCACGCACAGCAGCAGCTCGTCGCCCATGCGGCGGAAGAACGCCAGGACCGCGCGGTTCTCCGGGTAGAGCGCCTCGAAGCTGCCGCCGCCGAACGCCTGGAAGCGCCGGCGCACGCGGACCAGCCGGCGCATCCAGCGGAGCAGCGACGTCCCGGTCCGCTCCTGCGCGTCGACGTTGATGTCCGAGAAGCTGTACGGCGGGTCGACCAACACCGGCGCGAACAGGGCCGCGCTGTCGGCCCGCGAGAACCCGGCGTTGCGGTCGGCGCTCCACTGCATCGGCGTGCGCACCCCGTTGCGGTCGCCGAGGAAGATGTTGTCGCCCATCCCGAGCTCGTCGCCGTAGTAGATGATCGGCGTGCCCGGCATCGCCATCAGCAGCGCGCTCATCAGCTCGATCTGCCGCCGGCCGTTGTCCATCAGCGGCGCCAGCCGGCGGCGGATGCCGATGTTGATGCGCATCCGCGGGTCGCGGGCGTACTCGCGGTACATGTAGTCGCGCTCCTCGTCGGTCACCATCTCGAGCGTCAGCTCGTCGTGGTTGCGGAGGAACATCGCCCACTGCGAGTTCTCGGGGATCGGGGGCGTGCGCGCCAGGATCTCGACGATCGGCGTGCGGTCCTCGCGGCGCAGCGCCATGTACATGCGCGGCATCAGCGGGAAGTGGAACGCCATGTGGCACTCCGGCTCGACGTCGGTGCCGAAGTACGGCAGCACGTCCTCGGGCCATTGATTGGCCTCGGCGAGGAACACCCGCCCGGGGAACTCGGCGTCGAGCGCGGCCCGCATCTCTCGCAGCACCGCGTGGGTCTCCGGCAGGTTCTCGCAGCTGGTGCCCTCGCGCTCGCACAGGTACGGCACCGCGTCGAGGCGCAGGCCGTCGACCCCGAGCGCGAGCCAGAAGCGCATGACGTCGGTCAGCAGCTTGCGCACCGTCGGGTTGTCGAAGTTGAGGTCGGGCTGGTGGCTGAAGAAGCGGTGCCAGTAGAACTGGCCGGCCAGCGGGTCCCAGGCCCAGTTCGAGTTCTCGGTGTCGGTGAAGATGATGCGCGCCCCGGCGTAGCGGGTCGGGTCGTCGCTCCACACATAGAGGTCGCGCTCGGGCGAGTCCTTGGGCGCCCGCCGAGCCCGCTGGAACCACGGGTGCTGGTCGGACGTGTGGTTGATGACGAGCTCGGTGATGACCTTGAGCCCGCGCAGGTGCGCCTCGGCGAGGAAGCGCTTGAAGTCCTCCATCGTCCCGTAGCGCGGGTTGATCGACTCGTAGTCGGCGATGTCGTAGCCGTCGTCCTTGAGCGGCGACGGGTAGAACGGCAGCAGCCACAGGCACGTCACCCCGAGCTCGGCCAAATAGTCGAGCTTGGCGGTCAGCCCCGGGAAGTCACCGTATCCGTCGCCGTCGCTGTCGTGGAACGACTTGACGTGGAGCTGGTAGATGATCGCGTGCTTATACCAGAGCGGTTCGTTTTCGCTCATGTGACCTCCACGTCGATGTAATTGCGCACCAGTCGGAACAGGTGCCCGGGTTGTGTCACGGGATCGAGGCGAACGTAGTTCCGGCTGCCTCTCCACTCGTAGCGCGCGCCGCTGACCAGGTCCTCGACGAGGTAGGGCTCGTCGGCGGCGATCCCGAGGGCCTCGAGGGGCACCTCGACCCACCCGTCCTGCTCCTGCGACCAGTCACAGTTGATCGTGACCAGCACGTCGCCGACTGGCCCCGGCGCGCGCTTGAGGTAGAAGAGGATGTTGGGGTTGTCGCAGGGGTAGAAGGTCAGGTTGTCGTAGCGCTGCAGCGCCGGGTGCTCGCGCCGCACACGGTTGAGCTGGGTGATCTCGGCGGCCAGGCTGCCGGCGACCGTGTAGTCGCGGTGGCGCAGCTCGTACTTCTCCGAGTCGAGGTACTCCTCCGAGCCGGCGCGCAGCGGCGTGTTCTCGCCGAGCTCGTAGCCGCTGTAGATGCCGTAGGTCGGCGCCAGCGTGGTCGCCAGCAGCAGGCGGATCCGGAACGCCGGCAGCCCGCCCCTCTGCAGGTGCTCGGGCAGGATGTCCGGCGTGTTGATGAAGAAGTTGCCGCGGTAGTACTCCTTCATCGGCCCCTGCGTCAGCTCGGTGAAGTACTCCTTGAGCTCCTCGGCCGTCGTGCGCCACGTGAAGTACGTGTACGACTGCGTGAACCCGGCCTTGGCCAGCCAGCGCATGCGCTTGGGCCGGGTGAACGCCTCGGCCAGGAACAGCACGTCGGGGTGCTGCTGCTGGACCTCGGCGATCAGCCACTCCCAGAACGCCAGCGCCTTGGTGTGCGGGTTGTCGACGCGGAAGATCGTCACCCCGTGCGCGACCCAGAACAGGACGATGTCCTTGCACGCCTGCCACAGCGCCTCGCGGTCCTCGCACCAGAAATCCAGCGGGTAGATGTCCTGGTACTTCTTCGGCGGGTTCTCGGCGTACTTGATGGTGCCGTCGGGGCGGACGAAGAACCACTCGGGGTGCTCCTTCAGCCACGGGTGGTCGGGCGAGCACTGCAGCGCGTAGTCGAGGGCGATCTCGAGGCCGAGGCTCTTCGCCGTGCGGGCGAAGCGGTCCCACTCGGCCAGCGTGCCGAGCTCCGGCGCGACCGCGGTGTGACCCCCGGCCTCGCCGCCGATCGCCCACGGGCTGCCGACGTCGCCGGCCTCCGCGGTGAGGCTGTTGTTCTTGCCCTTGCGCGAGGCCAGGCCGATCGGGTGGATCGGCGGCAGGTAGACCACGTCGAAGCCCATCGCGGCGACGCGGTAGAGCGCCCGCTCGGCGTCGGCGAAGCGGCCGTGCACGCCCGGCTCGCCGCACGAGCGCGGGAAGAACTCGTACCAGCCGCCGAAGCGGGCCCGCGCGCGGTCGACCCGGACCGGGAACACCCGCGGGAACTCGGTGCGGTCGTCGGGTGCGAGGTGCAGCGCCATCAGCGCGCGCAGCTCCGCGTTCTGCGCCGTGACCGCTCGCTCGGCTGGCCCGCGCTCGGGGTCGCGTAATTCGTCGGCGAGCCGCATGAGCAAGCTCCGGTCGGCCTGGCCCGCGGCGCGCGCGGCGGCGTCCACCATCACCGCACCCTCGAGCAGCTCGGAGTGGATCGCCTGCCCGGCGGCGAACTTCTTCTCGAGCTCGACGCGCCAGGTCGTGAAGCGATCGGTCCACGCCTCGACGGCGAACGCCCACGCGCCGGTGCGGTCGAGCGCGATGCGAGCGAACCACCGGTCGCTGTCGTAATCGTAACGGAGCGGCGTGTGGTGCCACGCGCCATCAGGGCCGCACCAGCGCACCTGCGCGGCCAGACGGTCGTGGCCGTCCTTGAAGATGTCGGCCTCGACCACCAGCGTGTCGCCGACGACGCGCTTGATCGCGTGACGACCGTCGTCGAGCGCCGGCGACACGGCCTCGATGATGATCCGTTCAGGGGTTCGGGATGGGGAGCGGACGGCGTTCGATGGCACGGCGGAGGTCGGGAGGCGAGTTGCCCGCGGGGGATGTAAGCGCAAACTCGGGACCATGTCACGCCTGCTCGTCGTCTCCAACCGCTTGCCCGTCACCGTGAGCGCCGCTCAGGGCGAGGCGATCGTGACCCCGAGTATGGGCGGGCTCTCGACCGGGCTGCGCGGACCCTTCGAGCGCTCGCAAGGGCTGTGGATCGGCTGGCCGGGCGACCTCTCGCAGCTCGACGACGCGGCCCGCGCATCGGCGATGAAGGAGCTGCAGGCCCTGCGCACGCTGCCGGTCGAGCTGACCGCCGACGAGCTGCGCCTGTACTACGAAGAGTTCGCCAACGGCGTGCTGTGGCCGGTCTTCCACTACTTGCTCGACCGCATCCCGGTGCACTCCGGCGGCTGGGAGATGTACCGCAAGGTCAACCAGAAGTTCGCCGCCGCGGTCGCCGCGCAGTACCGCCCCGGCGACACCATCTGGGTGCACGACTACCAGCTGCTGCTGCTGCCCGGCATGCTGCGCGAGCTGCTGCCCCGGGCCCGGATCGGCTTCTTCCTCCACATCCCGTTCCCCGCCTCCGAAGTGTTCCGCATGCTGCCGTGGCGAGAAGATGTCCTTCGGGGCATGCTCGGCGCCGACCTCATCGGCTTTCACACGCCGTCGTACGCCCGCAACTTCGCCTCCGCGGTGGTGCGCCTGCTCGGCCACGAGCCGGTCGTCGACGAGCTGTCGGTCTCCGGGCGCAAGGTCCGCTTCCGCGCCTTCCCGATGGGCATCGACACCGAGACCTTCACCGGCGCGACGCAGCCGAGCGACGAGTCGTTCCGCCCGCGGCCCGGCGAGCACCTGCTGCTCGGCGTCGACCGCCTCGACTACACCAAGGGCATCCGTCGGCGCCTGTCGGCCGTCGAGCGCGTGCTGCAGCGCCGCCCCGACCTGCGCGGCAAGCTGCGCATGCTGCAGATCGCCGTGCCCTCGCGCGAGAGCGTCACCGCCTATCAGGACTACCGCCGCCGCGTCGAGGAGATGGTCGGCGCCATCAACGGCCGCTGCTCGACCCTCACCGACGCGCCGATCCACTACATGTACCGCGGCTTCCCGCAGGAGCAGCTGATCGACCTCTACCGCGCCGCCTCGGTCATGCTCGTCACGCCCACGCGCGACGGCATGAACCTGGTCGCCAAGGAGTTCGCCGCCGCGCGGACCGACGGCGACGGCGTGCTGGTGCTCAGCGAGTTCGCCGGGGCCGCCGAGGAGATGCCCGAGGCGCTGCAGGTCAACCCGTTCGACGTCGACGGCATGGCCCAGGCGATCGAGCAGGCGATCGACATGGCGGAGGGCGAGCGCCGCAGCCGGATGGCGGGCCTGCGCGCCCGCGTGCTCCGCTTCGACGTCCACCGCTGGACCGAGGACTTCCTGGCCGCGCTCGCCGACGACGAGCTCGCCGTGCAGGTCGAGCCGGCGCCGCTGCTGCCGGTCGGCCAGGTCGCCGAGGCCGCCCGGTCCGCCGTCCTCGCCGGCCGCCGCGTGGTCCTCCTGCTCGACTACGACGGCACCCTGGTCCCGATCGCCCCCCGCCCCGAGCTCGCCGCGCCCGACCCCGAGCTGCTGCGGCTGCTCGCGCAGCTGGCTACAAAGACAGGTCTCTCGACACATGTCCTTTCGGGCAGGCCGTGGCAGGACATCGACCGCTGGCTCGGCGGCCTGCACATCAACCTGCACGCCGAGCACGGCATGTACTCGCGCATCGACGACCAGTGGCGGGCCCGCGGCGCCGCGCCCGAGGACATGCGCGAGAAGGTCCTGGCCACGCTCGAGCGCGTGTCCGCCAACACCCCCGGCAGCCACGTCGAGCTCAAGGCCGCCGGCCTGGCCTGGCACTACCGCCTGGCCGAGCGCGAGCAGGGCGCCCACCAGGCCCGCGAGCTGCGCCTCCACCTGCGCGAGCTGCTGGTCGGCACGCCGCTCGAGGTCCTGATCGGCGACAAGGTCGTCGAGGTCCGCCCGCGCGGGGTCCACAAGGGCCTCATCGCCCACGAGGTCCTCCGCCCCAGCGACCTGGTGATCGCGGTCGGCGACGACCGCACCGACGAGGACATGTTCGCCGCCGCCCCCGAGGGCGCGTTCACCGTCAAGGTCGGCGGCGGCACCACCTCGGCCAAGAACCGCGTCGGCGACGTCGCCGGCACCCGCGCCCTGCTCCGCGCCCTCGCCGAACAGCTATGAGCCGCGCCGCGGCTGTCCGAAAGGACAGATTTTTCGCCGCCGAGGCATGAGATGGCCCCCGCGACATGTCTCCGGGGACATGTCCTCCCGCGCCGGCCCGCCGCTCCCGCCGCCCACCTCGGGGGCGCCGCGGGGGCCGACCCGCGGCCGGGAGGGCCGACGAGGCGCGAGGAGATCGCCCGCGACCCGACGTGCGCTGGATCGCCAGCCCGCCGCCGCTTCTTCTTAATGGAGAAAGACGGACAGGAGAAATGCCCGCCGGGCAGGCGACGATTCGCCGGTCGACGCCCAACCCTCCGCGGGTCATCCGAAGGTTCGACAATCGCCGCCCGGCGACGATTCCCCCGCCCGGCCCGCCCGGGCGCGTGCGGACCGTCCCCGCGGCCCGACGCGCCGGCTGGCCACGATTCGCGGTCACCCCGTCCGAACCCGCCGGCGACCCTCGCCGCCCCGGCGGGCGAAGATTCGCCGTACGCCGCCCCGTACGGCCCGCCCGAGCGCGCCCGAGCCTCGGCGAAGATCACCCGCCCGGGCCGGCGACGGCTCGCTGCGCACGCCACCCGTCCGCGCCGCTCCGGCGCCGGCCCTCCCGAGAATCACCGCCGCGCACGCCGCCCGCTCCGAACATCGAACCTGCCCGGAATCACCGCCCCGGGCCGGCGACGATTGGCCACCACGCCGCCCCCTTCCGCCCGCCCGACGCATCCCGGGCCGCCCCGAAAATCACCCACCGACGCCTGCCACGAATCGCCGTCCGAACCACGTGACGACCGGCCGGCCAGCGCTCGCGCGGGCGTCACCCCTCTCTTGCGGCCGGAATGCGAATTTGCCGGCGACCCGGCCTCCTGCGAGCAATTGCCAGCGAGACGCTGTGCGCAGTCGACCCCGTTCGCGGACCCGGCGCCGGCCGGGCGAGCCTCGACTTCGACAAACCGCGGCGCGCCCTCGCTGATTTCCTGACGGACGTGCAATCGATAGAGCGGGCTCGGCCGACCTGCCGCGCTCGTCGCTGCGCGCCGACCTTGATGCAATGCAATGCGAGCGCAAGCCGCTCCGCGTCGGCGACGCTCGCGCTCGCTGGGCGGTTGCGCTAAAACCCGCTCGCTCGTGAACTCGCGCGACCTCCCCGCGCCTGCGCGCCCGCGGCTGTTGCAGCCGCCGCCTCCGCCGCCGCGGATCCCCTGGCTATGGGTGATCGTGTTTGCGATCGGCCTCGGCGTCGGCGCGCGCTGGTACGTCGACCGCGGCCAGGCTGCCAGCCTCGACGCCGCCCAGGTCCTCATCGCCCGCGGCGGCCTCACCGACTTGCACGCCGCCGTCGACAACTTTTTGAACATGTCCTCTCGGACACCTTGCATCCGCACCGCCGAGGCGCTGGTGCGGGCCCAGGCCGCCGCCGAGTACGACGACGACCGCGAGGGCGCGCGCGCGGCGATCGGCCGCGCCGAGCCCGAGCGGGCCCTGTGCAGCGACCTCGCCATCGCCGACGGTTTGCTCGCCCTCGCCGACGGCGACCTCGACGCCGCCGGGGCCGCCGTCACTGCCCCGACCACCTCGCTGTCGCGCCCCGGGCGGGCCTGGCTGCAGGGCACCCTCGCGCTCGCCGGTCGCGGCGAGCAGGCCGCCGCCATCGCCGAGATCGAGGCCACGATCGCCGCCCAGCCGGCCGCGATCGCCCCGCGGCGGGCCCTCGTGTGGCTGTACTTCGAGGCAGGTGAATTCGGCGGCGCGCTGCAGACCCTGGCCCGCGCGCGCACGGCCGGCCTCGCCCACCTCGGCCTCGCCGCCGACGAGGCGCTGCTGCACGCGCTGCTCCGGCGCGAGCTCAGCGGCGTCGCCGACCTCGCCGATCAGCTGCTCGCGCTCGATCCCGCCGCGCTCGGCCCCCGCGACCTCGCCCACGCCGCGCTCGCGCGGGCGCTCGTCCACGTGCACGGCGGCGAGCCTGCGGCCGGCCTCGGGCGCGCCGCCGCGGCCTGGCCCTCGCTGGCCCCGTGGGACGCCCACGCCCGCCGGCTCGCGCTCGAGCTGTCCCTCGAGGCAGGTGATGCCGAGCGCGCGCGCGAGCTGCTGGCCCAGCTCGGCGTGCCCGAGCCCGAGGCCTCGATCGTGCGCGCCTGGTCGCTGCTGGCCGAGGGCGACGTCATGGCCAGCCTCGTCGCCCTGTCGGCCTGCCCGCAGGACCACCCGCGCGTCGCCTACCTGCAGGGCCTCGCGCTCGTCGAGCAGCGCCGGTTCCCCGAGGCCGAGCCCTGGCTCGAGCGGGCCGATCGCATGCTGCCGGGCCGCGTCGAGGTCGAGGTCGCGCGCGCCCGCGTCACCGTGCACACCGGCGACGTCGCCACCGCCCAGCGCAAGCTCGAGGGCATCGCCGCCGCCGAGCACTACGCCCCGCGCGCCTACACCGGCCTCGGCGAGGCCTATCTGTCTCTCGGGGCAGATTCGAAGGACCTGCGCGCCGCCCAGCGGGCCCTCACCCGCGCCGTCGAGAAGGAGCCGCGCCCTGCCGAGGCCATGCTGCTGCTCGGCGAGGTGTGGCAGCGGCGCCGGCTCAAGGTCCCCGAGGCCGAGCGCAACGCCCTCGCCTGGTACGAGCAGGCCGCCGCCGCCGGCCTCCGCCTGCCGCGCTACCGCGAGGCCCTGGCCCGCTACCTCGGCGACCTCGGCGAGGGCGCGCGCGCCGAGGCGATGCTGCGCGAGCTGTCCCAAGAGCCAGGCATCGATCCGACCACCCCGCTCGACCTGCTCGCCCTCGCCCTCGCCCGCGCCGACGCCCAGGGCGCCGCCGTCCCCGCCGAGGCCGACGAATGGCTGGCCGCCGCCGTCAAGCTCGGGGCCGACGCCGACGCCCTGACCCGCGCTCGCGCCCGCCTCAACCTGGCCCGAGGGACAGGTCTCGCCCGGTCTGCCAGCGACCTCGAGAAGCTGCTGCGCCGCAAGCCTTACGACATCGACGCGCGGATCCTCGCCGCTCGCGTCCTCGTCGCCCAGCGCGACCTCGAGGCCGCCGAGACCCTCGTCCGCCAGGGCTTCTACGCCGCCGAGCCCGGGCGCGACGAGGTCGCCACCGGCCGCCTCTTCATCGCCTGGGGCGAGATCGCCATCAAGCAGCGCAAGCGCAAGCAGGCCGCCCTGCACGCCCGCGCCGGCTTCCACCGCATGCTCGGCGAACAGCGGCCCACCATCGAATTGCTGGCCGCCGTCGAGTTCGCCACCGACATCTTCCTCCGCACCGAGCAGCACAAGATCGCCCTCGGTATGACCCGCCAGCTCACCGAGGCCCTCCCGTTCCACGGCGACGCCTGGCGCCTGCACGCCCGCGCGCTGTACGACGAGGGCGAGAACCCCAAGTCGGCCACCCGCGCCGTCCTCAAGGCCCTCGAGCTCGACCCCGACAACGTCCGCGCCCTCGAGCTCCGCGCCCACGTCGCCGCCCGCGCGGGCGACCGCACCACCGCCCGCGAAGCCCTGGCCCGCGCGCTCGAGCTCGAGACCCGCGAGCCCGACCGCCAGCGCATGCGCGAGTTCCACCGCCGCCACCTCGGCGAGTGACGGCAACGAGCCACCCTGGACCGAGGGCAAGATCGACAATGTCTCGCGCGGTGAGAGCCTTCGGGGTCCACTTGCGAATCGAGTGGTCCCGTCACTTACCCAGGCAGGAAGCGTCGAGCCGACGGTTGAAGTTCTGCTCACACCAGAACTCAGCGTCACGCTCGCAGTCACTCTCGGCGGAATTGTCACCGAATTCATAATGGTCCTGGGAGACGTAGTAGTAGTCGTCCATGCCCCTGCACATGGCGAGGCAGTACCCATACGCATGGATGTCGGGACGCCGCCCACGACGCCCACCTCCGTCGAAGAGGCAGCTCCCCTCCTGCAACTCGTCCAGGTTTGGACGGACCTCGCCAACGAGCGTGCTCGGACCAAGCTCCGGGATCGAGCGTTCGTCTGCGGCCGCTTGGCCGCGCATGAACAGCACCCCACCAGCGATGATGGCGAAGGCGCCGATGATTGCGCCGTGGGACAGTCGAATGCGCCTCTTCAAGCTCTGCATTTTCCGTTCACCTCTCGCCGAAGGGTTGGTCTTCGGTCGACGGTCCACAGCATGGCGCGGGACCTTCGGGCGTCAACCGAACGACCGCAAACCTGGCGACGGGAATCCTACTCTGATTTGGGTAACGCCGCCTGCGTGGCCGTTGCGTCGGCTTCGCCTCACGCGATGAGACCGCCGAGCTCGGGCGGCGGCACCCAGCCGTATGTCGGCGACGGCCCCCGCCCGGTTGCGGTGGCAGGTCGTTTGTGATGCACATCGTGCGGAGATTACACCCTTGCCGTTACTTCGAGTTCAACCGCTCGAACCTCGATTCACCGACGCCGCAATGGCCCGGGCGACCCACCTCGGTTTACCGCTGGAGGCACCGGTGGCCGAGTTCGCCCTGCAGGTGGGCCCGCAGGGCCGCAGTCGCAGGGGCTCGGCGCGCAGGCGCCCGGAGCATTGCGGGTCGACTTCGTCGGGGGGCCGGGGCCATCGTCGCGGCGATCGTCCGCGTGGAGGTCGAGCAGGCGCAAACGCTATTGCTCGAGCTCACGCTCGCCTCGCGCAACCTGCGAACCCGGGCCCTCGGCACCGAGCTGTTGTCCGACGCCACCGTCTATTTGCTGGCGACCATGACCGGCGCCGCGGCGCTCGACGCTGTGCTGCGCCCCCGCCGCATCATTCGCCCGAGGCCCTGATCACGTCGCTGGCCGACATCGTCCACAGGGTACACCGCGGACAAGTATGAATCCTTCATGCCGAGCATGATCAATCGCTGACCTGCGAAGGTCCAGGTAAGAGATCCGCCACAATACAGGGCGTCGCACAGCCCGGAACATTTGGAGGAGACCATGGAGCGATGCCCTCGGACGGCTTCAAGCTTGGCACGGCTCCAACTGCAATGGCTCCTGGGAGCATGCCCATGGGGTTCGTATCGACACCATCGACAATCCGGGATGGAGCGTCAAAATCGACCTTCAGGGCACCCCTCTGCTCGCAAGAGACCTTCGCCCCGTGGTCATCGATCGCAGCGACGGCGACTGGGTTCGTTGCGATGTCGCCAATGGAATTTTCCAGGGATGGGGAGGCACCACGAACTTGACGGAGATCCTGGATATTTTCTTGCGATGGGCGGACGCCTGATATCATCCGCGTCGATCGTCCGCAGAGCAGCGACGCCATCGCCAAGTAGATCACAAACTCAGGCTCGAGAAGCTCGATACGCGCCGACCTGGGATGACCACGGAAGCCACCACAAGGAAGAAGTAACATGGACGCCATTTGCAGCCTGTTTCTCTCGCCCTTCACGCCCGCACCTGGCCTGTCCGTGGTCACGACACGGGACTGGGGAGGTACGGAGGTGCTGATCGAGCCTCCCGAGTACATATGGGGCGGATTCAAGATGTATCCCGATGTGCTCCCCCAGCACTTACTTCGGAAGTTGCCCTGGATCTCGCAAACCCCTGGCGTGTGCCTCTCGATCCCACACGAATGGCTGCGCCAATTTCAATCGAGTCTGATCAACCCTGAAGCCACCTACGAACACGACCTCGCGGCGTTCCTCCGTCTGCAATGCAACTCGGAGAGTGCATGGGCCATCGTGTTCCTCGCCCATGCCGAGGATTACGACGGGATTTTTGAAGAAACCATCGATAGCGCCATCGAGCGACTGACGCAGAGCGTTTCTTTGGACGGCGGCCTGATCGGCTTCGTGAGCCACCATCGAAACTCGACCCAAGGACGCTGACCGAAGCCCCCGCAAACCCTGAACGAGCAGGGCAAGGCGAGCCCGCGCAGGCCCAAGCCTGCGCAGGCTCCGAGCGCACCCCTACTCGCACACCTTGCGCAGCGCGTCCGCGAAGTATCCCCAGCCCTGCTGGTAATCGCTGCGGTCCACGGGCGCCGCGAAGCCGTCGTGCACGATGGTCACCCGGGTCCCCGCACCGCCGTCGAGCGGCTCGAGCAGCCACGTCACCCGCGTCATCGGCTGACTGGGCTCACCGCGCCAATCGGGCCAGTCGGTGACGAGCTTCTCGTTGTCGACGCGCTCGAGGATCCGGGTCGGCCCGCCGGCGACGCTGCGGCCCTCGATGTCGTAGCGCCAGCCGTACGAGTATTCGCCGCTGGCGAGGTCGACGCGGGCGGCGCCGCCGAGCCAGCGGTTCATCAGCTCCGGGTCGAGCAGGGCCCGGAACACCTTGGCCGGCGGCGCCTTGATCTCGACCGACACGCGGACCTCGGGCTGTGCGCTGGTGAAGTCGGCCAGGACCACACCTGTCCCGCCGGACAGGTGGTCCATGAGGTTGCCGGCGTGCAGGCGCCACAGGTCGTCGATGACGTGGCGCGGGCGGTCGTAAGGCAGCGCCCCGTGCACGGCGTGGGTGACCTCGAGGCGGCAGGTCGCCGGCGTTTCACCGGCGACGAGGCGCCAGCGGACCTCGGTGTCGACGCCGTGGATCTGCCACGTAAAGGCGAGCGCCACGTCGGGCTCGAATGCGGTGACGCGGCCGGTGGCCTCGCTCTCGCCCGGGGAACCGAGAGTGGCGCGACCGTAAAAGGCGAAGCTCCCGCCGACGCGCGGCTCGACGCGGGCGTGCGCGGCGAACCAGCGCTCCAGCTCGGCCGGGTCGATCAGCGCGCGGAAGGCTCGCTCCGGAGGGGCCGCCAGCGTGAAGCCGGCGTGGTGTTCGAACACGGGGGGTGTGGCTGTCATTTCGCGCTCCTTTTGCGGGTCTTCGCCGGCGTGCGTGCCGGCGCGGGGGGTTCGTCGTCGTCCGGCAGGGACTCGACGAAGGATTTGAGGTCGTGCAGGCGCGCCGCCCAGAACACCCGGTAGGTCTCGAGCCAGGCCGTCGCCGTCGCCAGCCGCTCGGGCTGCAGCGCGTAGACCCGCTCGCGCCCGCGCCGGCGCTCGACCACCAGGGCCGCCTCACGCAAGATCCGGAGGTGCCGCGACACCGCCGGCCGCGTCACCGCGAAGCCCCGCGCCAGCGCCCCTGCCGTCTCCTCGGCGCCCCGCAGCTGCTCGAGCAGCCCCCGCCGCGTGCCGTCGGAGAGGGCGAAGAACACGGCGTCGAGGGTGGCGGCGTCGGGCGCGGGGGTCGTCGTGCCGAGCATGTGTAACGGAGTAGTTACAGGTTAAATTTACACGCGTCAAGGGTTGGTTACGCGTCGCGGTCGCCCCCCGGGCGATGGCGCCGCGGCGCCAGCTCGGTGCGAACTCTCGGGGCCGGATCCCGATCGTACGACTGGCGCTCGGGGTCGAGGACTGCGCTCGCTCCTTCGCGCCGCCCGCCTCGAGGTTGCCGCATTCGGGCGCCCTCGCCGGGCTGTCCGAGATCTCTCCCGTGAGCGCGCCGGTCGCCAGGCGACCCCGCCGAGCCGCTGCCGATCCACGCCGCTTCACGAATGACGTTAATCGAGCACGCGTGAATCATGCAACATCGATAACGTGCGAGACCGCGCGAAACCGGCGATCTGATCATCGTTTAGGCCGACCGCCTCATCCGCCATTATCGCGGCGCGAAGGTCGTTTACGCAGTCATCTTTGGCGATATCGCTCTCCACGCATTCTCTTCAGCCGCTCGCAGCATATGCGCGGCTCTTTAAAAACCCCCACGACGATTCGCCTTCGCGTATGGTGCGGCCCGCGAGCTCGACCACCGCGATCACCACGGCCTCGCCGTGCGTGGGCGGCGAGCTCGTGCCCGATCGATCGTCACGACCACCACGCGCCCGAGGAGTTTGCCATGAAGACCGCGAAGACCAGCCAATGGACCACCTTTCAGACCCCCGCTTGCCAGGCCGACTTTACCGACAGCGCGCTGCAGGGGCGCATGAACCAGCTGTGGAACACCAATTTGAGCGGCTTCACGCGCCAGGGCATCACCGGCAACCCGTGGACCGCCACCAATTCCAGCGATCAGACCTGGTACTTCGACCCGACCACGACCAACATCAGCGAGGGGGTCTACGCGCGGATCACCTGGTCGCCGGTGCCGGGGCGGATCAAATACTACTTCCCGAACACCTCCAATGCCAACATGTGGTCGCTGGCCGACACCGGCTATGACACCAACGGCGCGACCTTCGGCCAGATCCCCGCCGACCCGTGCGACCCGTCGGACACCACCAAGACGCCGTACGGCCCCTACGGCCCGCGCGGCTGGCAGGACGAGTATTGCGAGTGGAGCATCACTCGCAACGCGCAGGGCCAGATCGTCCGCATCGACTTCACCTGCGAGAACCCCGAGTACTGGAACACGCTGTGGATGGTGAGCCCGCAGCGGGTCGTCGAGCTGTACCGCAGCACCCTCGACAAGCCGCAGATCGCGCTCGAGGACCTTTACCTGCGCGACGCCGCCGGCAACCCCGTGATCGACGCCTCGACCGGCCGGCCCGCCTACAACCCGCTCAACAAGTGGAACAGCGGCACCGCCTCGACCTCCAGCGCCGGCGGCGCGATGCACCTCACCAGCACGCCCAACACCTTGCAGACCGAGATCGGCCTCGGCTCGACCGCCACCACCCCGCGCACCAGCGGCAACGCCAACCCGAACACCCTGATCTGCTGCGCCCAGTACGGCCAGATCGGCCGCAACTCCGACCCGCACATCGGCCAGAGCGTCAACCTCGTCGTCACCCCGCCGAACCCGGCGATCTCGCCCGCCAAGGCCACTCTCGCCAATCCGCCCGGCCTCTACATCCAGACCCCGAGCTTCAACCGGATCACCGCGCCTCGCGGCATCGACCCCAGCACCTTCTGGACCATCAAGCGCGGGCAAAATACCCTCACCGACGGGTCCGGCAACTCGATGCCGGGCAACTTCATCCTCCACGCCGTGTTCGAGGTCCCCGCCGCGCTCGGCTTCACGATCAGCGACCTCCAGGTCGACGGCGTCCCGGTCCAGTGGGCCGCCCAGATCGCCCAGACCTTCAACATGCAGATCGCCGCCATGGCCCTGCCGCAGAGCCCTGGCCCCGTCGCCCAGGCGTGCGCCGGCAGCCCCGCCGTCGCCCAGGCCCAGGCGCTGCAGCTCTTCAACACCCCCGTCTTCGACGCCATGATCGCGACCCCGATCACCAACCCCGTCGGCCAGGCGATGAACCTCGCCAGCAACAGCACCATGATCGCGCCGCACATCGAGCCCGGCGCGGTGCGGCGGCCCCTGACGCTGGTCCTCACCGGCCTGCTCGACCCGCCGCAGCTCCCCACCGTCTCGTTCGGCCCCGGGGTCAGCGTCGTCGCCGGCGCCATGCAGCCGGTCCGCTACGCCATCCCCGGCAACACCTACCCGTCGGACAGCTGGGCCCTGTCGCTGCTCGTCAACGTCGACGCCAGCGCCGCTCCCGGCCTGCGCGACGCCCTCGTCAACAACCCGGGCCAGACCGCGACCATCCCCACGCCCGCGCTGCTCAACATCGTCGACCCTGTCACCAAGGACATGGCTTGAAGACCATGTCTTCAAGACCCTATCTACTCGCCCTGCTCGGCCCGCTCGCTTGCGGCGCCGGGCAGGAGCCCGTCGAACCAGCCGCCACACCGCGCCAGCCGCCGCCCGCGGCCAAGCAGGCCGACGCCAAGCCAGCCGACGCCAAACCACTCGACGCCAAGACGCCCGACGCCCAGTCGACCGCCGCCGCCGCGAGCGCCTATCAGTGCGCCGTCCCGCTGCAGCTGAACGGCACCGTCCCGCCGGACATCTACCCCCACAACGACGACCGCGACGCCAACTGCTTCGGCTGGCAGGAGTTCATCGCCCTCAACTGGCCGACCACGGCCGGCGCCGGCTTCGGCGATCCGGGCGACACTGGCGCGGTCGCCTGGCAGGGCTACATGAGCAGCCAACAGCTGTTCCAGCCCGACGGCAGCCCGCCGCCGCCGTGGGGCACCCCGCCGACGATCAGCCCCGACTGCCTGGCCGAGGCGGGCCTCACCGCCGCCGCCGCGCGCGGCACCATCCCGCTGAACCTCTCGACCAAATTCTCGAGCGAGTTCGAGTCCGGCGACGGTCAGCAGGCGGCCCCGCGCAACGCCCCCGCGTGGCTCGGCGACGTGCGCGGCAACAACGTCTGGTACGAGGTCCGCGTCGCCGAGGACGAATACGACACGATCGTCCAGAATCAATACTACAACCGCGAGGGCCAGGCCGCCTATTATCAGAAGAACCCGGGCACCGCCCTGGCCCTGCCGATGGGCGCCTTCCAGCCCTCGTCCGTCGGCGCGCTCGAGCTCAAGGCCGCCTGGATGGAGGTCCCGAACCCGAGCGACGCCCAGTGGAACCGCTACAAGCTGTCCCAGGCGGTCGTCGTCGACCCGGCCACCCAGAAGTGTCAGGCGCTGACCGTCGCGCTGGTCGGCCTGCACATCATTCACAAGACCCAGGCCCAGCCGACCTGGGTGTGGGCCACCTTCGAGCACGTCGACAACGCCCCCGACGCCGCCGACGTCGCCGGCGCCGCCAGCAAGTCGTGGAACTTCTACGACAAGAGCTGCCAGCCGCGCACCGTCCAGGTCCCGACCGCCTGTCAATACAAGGGCCAGGCCACCGTCACCGTCGGCTGCGACGCCAACCAACCACCGCTGTACTGGATCGGCGACGGCTGCCCGGCGCCGACCCCGATCCAGGTGACCCGCCTGGCCGCGATCGACAGCGACGCCCAGACCGTCAACCAGACCGCGTGGACGACCATTCGCGCAACCTACCCCGATTCGGTGTGGCTCAACTACCAGGTCGTCGCCGTGCAGTGGAGCACCAACCCGCCGCAGCAGTCGGGCCAGCCGGCCAGCGTGCCGCAGATCTTCAACAGCCCGTCGCCCGACTCGAACCTCGCAAACACCGTGCTCGAGACCTACGATCAGCGCAGCAAGTGCATCGACTGCCATCAATACGCCACCATCTCGGGCAGCACCAGCTTGCCGTCGGACTTCAGCTTCGCGCTGCAGGACGCGCGGCCCGTCACCGCCGGCAAGCCCAAGCCGCTCAAGACGGCCGCCGTGCAGGCCGGCTATCGGCCCACCCGCCGCATCATCGAGTGAGCCATCCCGCGCTGGCGGACTCGACCGTGGCGAACCAGGAATGACGCGATCCGGGCCCGCGCGGGTCCGGATCGCGCTCGCGGTCGTCGACGCCAGTGCCCGTTCGCACGGCGTGGGCGCCTCGAAGCCCGACCGCGGCCCGCCCGCCCGAGATACCCTCCGGGCGCATGCCGTTTCGCAGCCTCGATGGTGACTCTGGCTTCGTGGTGCCCGCCGACCCGCTGGCGCGCTTCGACGAGCTGTTGACGGCGCTCGACGCCGGCCGCGGGTGGATGCAGGACAAGGCGGCGATCCGCCTGGCGGCGATCACCCTGCTCGTGACCTCGGGCGACGCCGGGAGGCTCGCCGCTTCCACCCGCACGGCCAGCGCGGTGCTCGGCGAGCGGCTCGGTTGGGCCTCCGGGGTCGACGAGTCGGTCCGGCTGGTGATCGCGGCCCAGCTGGTCAAGGCCGACGAATCCCCCGACGAGTTCGTCGACGATCTCGAGCGCGTGCGCGGGATGTTCCGCGCCGACGGGCTGCGCCGCGGCGGCGTCTACGAGGTCCTCGCGGTGCTGATCTTGCGCCGCCTGTTCGGCACGATCGAGCCGGCGCACGTCGAGCGCTTGCACGCCATCTACGACGCGATGAAGGCCCACCACTGGTGGCTGACCGGACCCGACGATTTCCCCGCCTGTGCCATGCTGGTCGCCCGCCCGGGGGAGCCCGCGGCGATCGGCGCCGGCACCGACGCGATCTACGCGGCCCTCCATCAGCAGGCCGGCCTGTCGCGCGGCGACCCGCTGCAGACCGCGGCCAACATCCTGTACCTCGCCGGCGTCGAGGCGCCGCTGATCGTCGAGCGCTTCAGCGGGCTGCTCGCGGCGTTCCGCGCCGCCGGGGCGAAGATCAAGACGGGCGAATACGACGAGGTCGCGATCCTCAGCTTCGTCGCCCAGCCGGCCGCCAACATCGTCGCCACGGTCCGGGAGCTCCAGGCCGGCCTGCGCGCCCGCCTCAAGTGGCTGAGCGAGGGCGACGCCCTCAGCCTCGGCGCCGGCCTGGCGTTCGTCCGCCTCGTCGGCGCCTCGGGCGAGCTCGGCGCGCTGGCCGACGCCAAGTTGCTGCTCGACATGCAGACGCTGGTCACGGCCCGCCAGGCCGCCTCGACCGCAGCGTTGAGCGCCTCCACCGTCAACTGAGACGCGCGAGCTCCCCATGTCCCCACGCCTTCGCCGGTCGCTGCTCGCCGCTGCCGGCACGTTCGCCGGCTTCACGCTCGCGTGGATCGCCGTCGGCCTCGGCAACAGCGGCGACGCCTTCCCGCAGGGCGCCGCGCGCCAGCTGCTGCCGCTCTTGCTGGTCGGCCCGGGCCTCGGAGCGTTCGCCGGGCTCCGCGCGAGCTCCCGCCTCGCCGTGATCACCCTCCTCGCGCTCACCCTGCTCTCGGCCTCGTTCTGGCTGCTCGTGCCCGACGGCTGGTGGGCGGTCGGCGCCCCGCCCATGCCAGGCCCGCGCTGACCGCAAATCCGCAGGCCCGTCGACACATGTCTTTGAAGACATGTGCCATGATTCCTCGCTAGTCGCCGCGCGGCGCCGTCCCGGGCGCGCTCCGCATGCCCCCAAGGACATGCCCGAATCGACATGTCCCATGAGACACCATCACCCCCGCGAGCCCTGCCTGGGCCCGCTCGCTCGCCCCTCCCTGCGATCTCCCCCGGGCGCCGCGGGCCGGTCGCCCTGAAACGTGATCGATGCCCCCCGGCGCCGGCTCGCGCCGCCTCCGCCCGGCTCGCGCCTCGCCGGGCCAATCACCGGTGCACCGCCGAAGCACCGCCGCGCCCGCGACGCCGGCCCTGCGCACGCGCCCCCCGCATCGCCCCTCCGTGCCTGCTGCCGCCTCACCGTGACGGGAGGCCAGGCGGCAGCGCGAGGCTCGCCTCGACGGGCCAGGCCGCTCCTGGCATAGTCCCCGGCGCGTCATGGCTCCTCCTTTCGATCTCCTCGTTCGCGGCGGGACATGCGCGCTCCACGGTCACATCACCGTCTGCGACCTCGGGATCACCGGCGGGCGGATCGCCGCGGTCGGCGACCTCGCCGGCGCCGAGGCCGAGCGCGAGCTCGACGCCCGCCACCTCCACGTCCTGCCCGGCGTGCTCGACACCGGCGGTTACCTGCGTGACGAGGGCGGCAGCGCTCAGCTCCTCGCCGGCGTCACCGCCGTGTTCGACGCCCACCCGCACCCCACCACCGCTGCTGGCCTCGAGGACAAGCTCTCGCGCGCGCGCGGCCGCGCCCACTGCGACTACGCCTTCTTCATCGCCGCCGCCACCGACCACGTCGACGACCTCGACCGGCTCGAGCGGCTGCCTGGCTGCAGCGGCGTCGTCCTCTCGCTCGGCAGCGACGACGAGCCGCTGCACCGGGCCCTGTTCTGCGGCCAGCGGCGCGTCACCGTCTCGTGCGAGCCTGACCCGCACCCCGAGCCCGTGGCCGCCGGCGCTGCCGTCGACCTCTACCGCGACGAGGGCGACGCCACGCGCGCGCTCCAGCGCTTCCTCAACATGGCCAAACGGGCGGGTCGGCGCGTCCACGCCTCCAACGTCGACGGCCCCGAGGCCCTGGCCCTGCTGACCCAGCACCGCGACCTCGCCACCCTCGGCTCCGCCGCCGCCGACCTCGGGCCGGCCTCTCCGGGCGCCGACGCGCTGTGGCGGGCCGTCGCCGGCGGCCTCGTCGACGCGCTCGGCTCCGGCCCCGAGGGCGCCCAGCTCGGCCCGCTCCTGCCGACCATGCTCGCCCACCTCCACGCCGGTCGGCTCGGCCTCCCGCAGCTGGTCGAGCTGCTGTCCTCCGGGCCGGCGCGGATCTACAACGTCGCTCGCAAGGGCCGGCTCGCCCTCGGTTACGACGCCGACCTCGTGCTCGTCGACCTCGACGCCGAGCACACCCACGCCGGCGTGCGCTACCACGGCTGGCCGGTCGCCACCGTGCTGCGCGGCGAGCTCGTCGCCCGCGACGGCCGCCTCGTCGCCGGCCCGAGCGGCGTCCCCGTGCGCTTCTCCGACACCCTGCGCATGGTCGTCCTCTGAGCTGTCCCGAGGGACAGCTTGCCGCGTCGCCCCGCCTCGCGCGCCCCGGCCCGACCGCGACATGTCCCGAAAGACAGCCTGCCCCGCAGCCCCCGCGCGGCGGCGCGCCGGGCCCGTCGGCCGGGCCCACGCGCGCCGCCGCTCACCGCCGGGATTGGCGCGACATGTCCCGAAGTACAGGTCATGCCGATCGTCGGCCGGCCTGTCTGCAAAGACAGCATCGGTAAAACCTCCCGAGGACGTCGCCACGCGCACGCTCCGCGAGGGCCGGGCCGCGCGCCCGCGAGCCCGCGGGTGCGAGGGTTTGCTGTAGAGTCCGACCGATATGGCGACACGGCGACGGACACTGGTGGGGATGTGGAGCATCGTGGCGGCGACGGCCGCCGGCTGCAGCGACGACGGCACGGCCTCGACGGCCGACACGACCGGAGGGGTCCTGCCGACCGCCTCGTCGACCGACGGCGCGACCGACGGCACCGCCGGGACCACGGCCACGCCGCCGACCGGCACCACCGAGAACGGCAGCGACAGCGAGAACGCGACCGAGTCGACCGTCACGCCGACCAGCACGACCGACGGCACCACCGAGCCGGTCGTCACCAGCACCACCGTCGACACCGAGACCACCGACGGCTGTGACTGTCCGGCCAACTTCAAGTGCAAGTACGACACCTGCATCCCCGACCTCGGCACCTGCACCACCCACGACGACTGCCCGGGTGACTCCTACTGCGACCCCGACGGCGAGTGCATCCCGTACGGCGTCCCCGAGGGCACGATCAACGACCCCGAGTGTCAGAAGGACGACATCCCCGAGGGCATCACCCCGGTGGTGCAGTGCGAGTGGAGCGCGGTCAAGGATCCGGCCAACGACCCGACCAAGAACTCGACGTACATCTACACCACGCCGATGGTCGCCGACCTCAACCTCGACAACGACCCCGGCAAGCTGCAGCCCTCGATCATCGTCAACACCTTCGCCAGCATCGGCAACATGGGCCGGATCGGCACCCTGCGGATCTTCGACGGCCGCACCTGCGAGCTGCAGCTGCAGGCCGGCGGCGCCGACGAGCCCGACGACTCCAACCGCCCCGGTTATTCGGCGCACTGGGCCATCGGCGACCTCGACGGCGACGTCCCGCAGGGCGGCCGGCCCGAGCTGGTCGGCTACCACCGCGTCACCAGCAACAACGACAACGGCCCGCTCAACCTCTACGCCTTCCGCATCGTCGACGACGGCGACACGCCCAAGCTCGAGCGCATGTGGTACGGCCGCAATTGCGAGACCGACACCCTGCTCACCTTCTCGAGCGCCGGCGCCACCAACGGCCCGAGCCTCCACGACCTCGACGGCGACGAGTTCCCCGAGATCGTCGTCGGCGACCAGGTGTTCGACCGCGACGGCTGCCTGCTCACCACCTGGACCGCCAGCGGCGCCAACCACATGCCGGTGATCGCCGACGTCGACCTCGACGGCCAGATGGACTTCGTCAACCACCGCCGCGTCGCCGGCTGGGACCCGGGCACCGGCGAGTGGGTCGACAAGCCGTGGTTCATGCCGGCCAACCAGCCGGGCGGCTACATCGCCGTCGCCAACGCCGGCCTCTACTCGGTCGTCGACGGCGTCGACTTCGAGCTGGCCCCCGAGGTCGTCGTGCTCAGCGTCAGCAACAGCATCGGCCGCCTGCGGATCCAGAGCCTCACCGGCGAGACCAAATGGGGCCCGATCCAGCTGTACGCCAAGCCCAACGAGACCATCGGCCAGGGCGGCCCGGTCACCGTCAGCGACTTCGACGGCGACGGCCAGGTCGAGTTCGCCACCGCCGCGGCCACCTACTACGCCGTCTACGACCCCGACTGCGTCGCCGCGCTGAACGGCGGCAGCCCGACCGAGCGCCCCGGCGGCAAGTGCGAGCGCTCGCCCGCGCAGCAGGCCAAGAACCTGCCTGACGGCGTGCTGTGGGTCCAGCCCTCGCAGGACCTGTCGTCGAACATCACCGGCTCCTCGATCTTCGACTTCAACGGCGACGGCGCGGCCGAGGCCGTCTACCGCGACGAGTGCTACCTGCGCGTCTACGACGGCAAGAGCGGCGAGGTCCTGTTCAGCGCCCCCGCCTCCTCCGGCACCGGCAACGAGTACCCCGTGATCGCCGACGTCGACGGCGACTTCGCCACCGAGATCGTCGTCCCGCGCACCAGCTTCAACAGCTGCCCGGCGATGGACCCGCTCTACCCGATGGCCCCCAAGTTCGTGTCGCGCCCCGGCTTCGTCGTCTACCGCGACCCGCTCGACCGCTGGGCCAACTCGCGGCCGATCTGGAATCAGTACCAGTACTCGATCACCCATATCACCGACGACGCCCGCGTCCCGTCGGCCGACACGTTCGTCAACAACTGGGAGACCCCCGGTCTCAACAACTTCCGCCAGAACGACCAGGGCTCGACCGGCAAGCTCAACATCGCCGACCTCACCGTCGAGCTGACCGACCTCGGCACCCTGTGCCAGAACCAGGGCGGTACCATCGACCTCCAGGCCGAGGTGTGCAACCGCGGCACCAACCCGGTCCAGGACGGCGTGGTCGTCCAGTTCCTCGAGACCACCGACCCCGCCCAGCCGGTCGACCAGGCCGCCGTCGTCTGCGAGGCCGTCACCACCAAGCTGCTCGCCCCCGGCGAGTGCGAGACCGTCACCTGCACCGCCGACCTCCAGGGCGGCGGCACCGTCTACGTCGACGTCGACCCCGAGGACAAGATCGCCGACTGCCACCCCGGCAACAACCTCGGCGCCGACGCCCTCGACATCTGCCCGGGCTGATCGCCCCCGCGCCGCCTCACCTGTCCTCGAGGCCATGTCGCTGCCGCGCAGCGCCATGGCCCCGGGGACATGTCCATTCGGACATCCTCGACATCTGCCCTGACAGCCCCTCCGGCGGTCCACCAGGTCCGCGCCAGGTCATGGACCTGTCCCGAGGGACATCCCTGCCCCTGGCGCCCGCGCCGTCGACCGGCTTAAAATTATCGACATGCAGGGCAAGCCGATCGCCGTCGAGGGCATCCGCTCGGTCCGCGCCGCCCGCGGGACCTGGAGCGGCGTCGAGGCCGCCTCACTGCATTGGTACTCCTACGGCGGCCGGCGGTCGACCATCGACCTCTCCGGCCCGCGCCACCGCCTCGCCATCCTCCTGCAGCAGGTCGGGGGCTTCTGCGAGGCGCGCAGCAGCCCTGGCAAGCCCGGCCTCACCCGCAACCCGGGCGCGCGCTTCGCCTCGTCCCACCCCGGCGGCGCGCCGCTGTGGGGCTATAGCGAAAGCATCGAATACACCCACGAGCTGGCGCTGACGTTCGACCCGCGCGAGCTGTCGACCCGCCTCGGCGAGCCGCTGCGCGACGACGACCTGGCGCCGCGACCATGGCTGACCAACCCGCGGATCTTCACGCTCGCGGAGCTGCTCGCGACCGAGGTCGGCGGCGACGGCGAGCTCGGCCAGCTCTACGGCGAGAGCCTCGTGCTCGCGCTCGTCGTCGAGTACCTGCGGACCGTGCGCGCGCACGGCCCCGCCGCGCGCAAGGGCGGCCTCACGCCGAGGCAGCTGCGCGACGTGTGCGCGTACATGCACGAGCACCTGTCGGCCCCGGTCGGCCTGCGCGAGCTGGCCGACCTCAGCGGCATGTCGCAGGCCCATTTCAGCCGCGCCTTCAAGGCCTCCACCGGCGTCCCACCCTACCGCTGGCAGCTGGCCGCGCGGGTCGAGAAGGCCCAGCAGCTGCTGCTCCGGCCGGGCAGCTCGCTCGCCGACATCGCCTTGCAGCTCGGCTTCGGCGACCAGTCGCACCTCACCCGCGTATTCCGCCGCGTCGTCGGCACCACTCCGAGCGCGTGGCGCCACACCCACGGCCGTCCCGAACGCCAGGCGACCACCGCCGAAGAAGTGGCCGCGACCCGACGACGCGAACCCTGAATGCATGCAGGCTCGCGTCGCCGCACGTCGACGCTGCGAGGCGCTCTCGCCACGCGATGCCGCCGCGAGGCGACGCTCAGCTACCGCGACCGGCGCGCAGCAGCTGCATCTCCCACGCGAACGCCACCCCGGTCCCGCCCGCGTGCGCCATCATCGCCTCGCTCATGTCCGCCACCGTCGCCTCGCGGGCCCAGTCGCGCTGCAGCTCCGAGCCGAACACCATCCAGGTGATCGGAACAGCCCCGGCCTGGACCATCCGCCGCACCGCCATGTCGTGCGCCTCCGCCGACACCCCGCCGGACGCGTCCGTCACGATATAGACCTCGAAGCCCTCGCCGAGCGCCTGGATCGTCGGCATAGCCAGGCAGATCTCGGTCCACAGCGCCGCCAGCACCAGCTTCTTGCGGCCCGTCGCCTTCACCGCGTCCACCACCTTCTTGTCCTCCCACGTGTTGATGAGCGTGCGGTCGATCGGCTTCTGCTCCGGGAACACGTCTTGCAGCCCCTTGATCAGGTAGCCGCCGCGCTCTTCCAGCACCGTCGTCAGGATCGTCGGCACCTTGAACGCTTTGGCCGTCTTCGCCAGGCCGATCACGTTGTTGACGATCATCGTCGGATCATGGCTGTGAAGATTGGCGAACTGGAACGGCTGATGATCGATCAGCACCAGCACGCAATTGTCGGGGGTGAGCAGCGCGTCGAGACCGGTCTTGTTGTTGGACATGGGAAATCTCCTGCGAGCCCGCGCGGGCGCCGGCTCGTTCGCCGCGGAACCTAGCGGGGCCCGGGGCCGCAGCGCTTGGACGATCGTGCCGGCTTGGAAGATCCCTGCCGTCGATATGCCTGCCCCCCCGCCGCGGGCCCGCGCCGAGGCACCGCGCGCCCGCGACACAACTATCAATACATGTCCTTTTGGCCATATGATGAATAGCTCCGAGCCTGTCCCGAGAACATCTGCGCCAAGCCCGAAGCCTCTGTCCCGAAATTCACCCGCACCCGCGCGAAAACGAGCGCACAGCCCCACGTGGCTCCGGCGTGACCGCTGAAGTATCCTCGAGCGCGCATGCGGCTCCTCGGCGCCTCGGTGGTCCTTTTCACCGCCTGCTTGCCGGTCGAGCCCGGGTACCTGATCACTGCCCCCAGCTTCCGCGGCGTCCGCCTCGAGGTCGTCGAGCCGGGCGGCTACGCCTCGCTGCTGAACGCCCCGCCCGGTCGCCCGCGGGCCACCTTTTTGCCGCTCGACACCATCGAGCTCACCGCGCATTTCGCCGCTCCGTCCGGCGTAGCGATCCAGCCGCCGATCTGGCTGTACTGCGGCGTCGAGTGCTCCGTCGCGGGCCCGCTGGTCGAGCTCGTCGGCGACGTGGCCGCCTGTCCCACGCCCCTGCCGCTCAACCTGATCGACCCGTGTCGCCTCGACGAGGCGATGCAGATCCGCGTCAGCATCGCCGGCGCCTTCACCTTCGCCCGCGCCGAGCTCCGGCTCCTGCTCGTCGCCAGCCGCGACCCCGACCTCACCCCCGCCACGTGCCTCGAACGCCTGACGCGACGGCCGCACACCGACCTCGAACCGTGCATTGTCGCCCATTGGGGGCTCAGGCCCGGCCCGCGGTGGGCCTTGCTCCCGTTCGCCCCGGACACCGCCGCCATCCCCCGCGAGATCCTCGAGCAGGAGGTCGACACCAACCCCGACATCGTCGGCTTCCGGGTCACGCGCCAGCGCGGCGCCGATCGCCGTGAGCAGCTCGTCGATCCGGGTGCGCGGATCGGGGTGCGTCGCGGCGAGCGCATCACCGTCGAGCCTCTCTTTACCGCGGAGTCCGCCCAGCAGTACTGGCTCACGTACAATGACGAGGAGGGCAAGCCCTACTCGGGCGAGCTCCGCGACTATCAAGAGGAGCTGACGATCCGCCCCTGGTTCGACGCCCCCGTCCTCGGCCTCGACTGGGAGACCTACGACGATTGGCGCGAACCTCCCCTCACCTGGATCGTCCCCGACAACGTCGAGCCCACCCGCCTCTTCCTCGACGTGATGGACGATCGCGCCGGCCGGGCCTCTGCCGAGCTCCTGTTCGTCGCCGACGACGCCCCATGATTGCCCTCGGCCTTTACGCCGTGCTCGCGGCCGCCGACCCGGCCCCCGTCGAACGCCCCGCGCGCGACCGCGTCCAGGGCCTGCTGCGCAGCGCCGGCGAGCGCCAGCCCGTCGCTGGCGCCCGGGTCTTCGCCACCGCCCGGCGCGGCCCCGCGTGGAAGCGCGAGGCCGTGTCCGACCGCGACGGCGTGTTCGTGCTCGCCGATCTGCCCAGCCGCGATTTTGTCCTCACCGTCGTCGCCGCCGGCCACCAGCGATTCGAGCAACCGACCACCGCCCCTTATTGGTCGCGCCGCAAGCCGCCGACGATCTACCTCCAACCCCAGGGCGCCGGCGGCTATCGCACGATCGTCGAACAGCAGCGCACCACCCGGCCGAGCACTGTCAGCACCAGGCTGCAACCCGAGGAGATCGCCAACCTCCCCGGCAGCCAGGGCGACCCGCTGCGCGCCTTGCAAAACCTGCCCGGCGTCGCGCGGATCCCCGGCGGCCTCGGCCTCATCGTCCTGCGCGGCGCGGCCCCCAATCAATCGCAGGTGTTCTTCGGCGAGCACCCGCTGCCGCGCGCCTTCCACGTGCCCGGCCTCGCCAGCGTCGTCCAGACCGGCGTCCTGCAGGGCCTCGAATACGTGCCCGGCAACTTCTCCGCCCATTACGGCAACGCCGTCGGCGGCGTCGTCCACCTCACCCCGCGGGTCGGCCGGCGCGACGGCCTGCACGGCCACGCCAAGCTCGACATCACCTCGGTCGGCGCCCTGCTCGAGGGCCCGTTCGGCAAGGGCGGCTCGTTCCTCCTCGCGGCCCAGCGCGGCTACCTCGACCTCGCCCTCAAGGCCCTGCCTGACGACGTGCTCAATGGTGACGCCCTGCAGCCGCGCTACCACGATTATCAATTCATCTTCGACCACCCCGTCGGCCGCGGCGGCACCCTCACCGTGCGCCTGATCGGCGCCTCCGACGACCTGCGGATCGTCTCCGGCGGCCTCCCCAACTTCCGCCTGCGCACCGCCTTCGACCGCGTCGACCTCGCCTACCGCAAGCGTCACGGCCGCTGGGACTTCCTGCTCGCCCCCGCGGTCCGCTTCGACCGCTCGGATTTCTCGGCCCGCGTCTTCACGCGTCGCAACAACGTCGTCGGCCTCCTGCGCGCCGAGGCCAGCGTGCGCCCGCTGCGGCCGCTGCAGCTCACTCTCGGCTTCGACACCCAGCTCGACCGCTACAAGACCCGTCAGGTCACGGCTCCCCCTCAGCTCCCCGAGGAGGACGTGACCGCCCGCGGCCTGCTCACCACCTCGGGCCTCTACCTCTCCTCGCAGCTCGACCTCGGCCGCTACGCCGTCGTCGCCGGCGTCCGCGTCAACGCCTTCACCGCCGCCGAAAACGCCCTGTTCACCGCCGACCCACGCCTCCTGCTGCGCTACAGCCCGCACGAGCGGGTCCGCTTCCAGCTCGGCGCCGGCATGTACTCGCAGCCGAGCCTGCGCAGATCCCTGCGAACGGCCGGCTTCACCTACGAGACCATGGAGGGCGGCCCGGCGCACACCTTCGGCAACGTCATCCTCCCCGGCGCCGCCCGCTTCCTCGACCCCCAGCTCGAGTTTCAGCCCGGCCGCCGCGTCGGCGCCAGCCAGGCCACGCAGTACAGCGCCAACCTCCACGTCGACCTCACCGCCGCGCTCGACCTCGACGCCACGATCTTCTACCGCCGCGTCCGCGACCACCTCCCGCCCGACCCCGACGACCCGGAGCTGCCCGACACCGCCTCGTCGACCCACGGCGTCGAGCTCATGCTGCGCCACGACCTCACCGCGCGCCTGTTCGGGTGGATCGCCTACACCTGGATGCGCTCCGACGCCCACCGCCTGTTCCCCGACGGCACCATCGCCCGCGCCCCCGCCGACTTCGACCAGCGCCACAACCTCGTCATGCTGGTCGGCTACAAGCTCCCGCGCCGCTGGTCGATCGCCGCCCGCTTCCGCCTCGTCACCGGCCTGCCCTTCACGCCCTACGTCGGCGGCCTCAACCACCAGGGCGAGGACACCTACCCGATCGCCGGCCCGCCCAACAGCGGCCGCATGCCGGTGTTCCACCAGCTCGACCTCCGCCTCGACCGCACCTGGATCTTGCACCGCTGCATCGTCGGCGCCTACCTCGACGTGCAGAACGTATACAACCGCCCGAACGCCGAGGGCCTCATGTATTCGCACGACTACGCCAGCACCCGCGCCGTCGTCGGCGTCCCGATCTTGCCGGTGCTCGGCGTGAAGGTCAGCTACTGATCTTCATTGCCATCCCTCTACGATTCGCAGGACTGCTCGAGCGCAAGCACGGCCGTCGGCCTGCCGGCCTTGCCCGTCCTCGCATCGAGATCTATTCGAGACATGTCTCGAAAGACATGTCATGCTCCTCGCCTTGCGCGGTCCCCCGCGCGACGACACGACCTCGGAGCCATCCTTCGCATTCCGCCCCGCGAGAAAAACCGCACGACGGCAAGGTTGTCGACCCGGGTCCGGCGCGCTAGCGTGCATGGAGATGACGCGGTGGCTGCTCCCGCTCGGCATCCTCGTCGTGCCCGCCTGTGTCCCGGCCGAGTACGACTGGGTCGTCGTCGACGCGCGCTTCCGCGGGCTGCTCGTCGAGGTCGTCGAGCCGGGCGGTTACAGCTCCCTCTTGAACGTGCCTCCGGACCGCCGGCGGGCCTTCATCCTCCCGCTCGACACCGTCGAGCTCGAGTGGAAGGTCGCCGTCTCGCCGGGCATGGAGCTGCCCCCCCCGATCTGGATCGCCTGCTCCTCGCAATGCTCGTCCTCGTTGTGGAGCGGGGTCGATCTCTCCGACCTGCAGGACTGCCCCGATCCGATGCCCATCGGCATCGCGGACTCGTGCCGGCTCGGTGACGACCCCCGGATCCGCGTCCGCCTGGGCGGCGCCTATGCCCCCGATCCCGGCTTCACCCTCCTGCTCATCGGCAGCCGCCGCCCCGACCTCACCTCGGAGACCTGCCTCGAGCGCGTGAGCGCCTCCCCGCGCGGCGAGGTCGCGCCGTGCTTCATCATCACGCGCACGCCTCCGTTCAGCGACACGCCGCTCGGCCTGCCGTTCTTGCCCGGATCGGTCGAGGCTCCGCCCGAGGTCCTCGCCCAGGAGGCCGACACTCACCCCACCGTGCTCGGATTCACCGTCACGCGCGAGCGCGGCGACGTCCGTCAGGACCTCGTCATCGACCTCGGCGACGCCGTCCCGGTCCGCCGCGGCGATCGCATCACCGTCGCGCCGCGCTTCGCCGCCGACGCGGCGCAGGAGTACTGGAAGGTGTCTTCCGGCGATTGGTCGGGCTGGCTCGATCAACGCATTGAGATGTTCGGCTACGAGCCGTCGTTCAGCGAGCCCGTCCTGTTCGAAGGACCCGTCTCCGTCTCCGCCTCCCTCGACAAGCTGCCGCCTCTCACCTTCGTCGTCCCGCACGACGTCGTGCCCACCACCCTCTGGCTCGACATCTTCGACGACCGCCAGGGCAGGGCCTTCGTCGAGCTGCAGTTCGTCCCCGAAGACGAAGCATGATCGCCCTCGCCCTCGCCGCCAGCCTCCTCGCCGCCGCCCCGGCCTCCGATCAGGCCGCGGTCCGGACCAGCGTGCAGGGCACGCTGCGCAGCGCCGGCGAGCGCCTCCCCGTCGCCGGCGCGCGGGTCTTCGCCAGCGCGCGTCGCGGCCGCGCCTGGGTCCGCGAGGCCGTGTCTGACGGCGAAGGCCGCTTCCTCCTCCACGACCTGCCGAGCCGCGACTTCGTGCTCGTCATCGTCGCCGCTGGCCATCAGCGCTTCGAGCAGCCGACCCCTGCCGCCTACTGGTCGCGCCGCAAGCCGCCGACCATCTTCCTCCAGCCGCAGGGCGCCGGCGGCTATCGCACGATCGTCGAGCAGGAGCGGATCACCCGTCCCAGCCCCGTCAGCACCAAGCTCTCGCCCGAGGAGATCGCCAACCTCCCCGGCAGCCAGGGCGACCCACTGCGCGCCTTGCAAAACCTCCCCGGCGTCGCCCGCGTCCCTGGCGGCCTCGGCCTCCTCATCCTCCGCGGCGCCGCCCCCAATCAATCCCAGGTGTTCTTCGGCGAGCACCCCCTGCCCCGCGCCTTCCATATCCCCGGCCTCGCCAGCATCGTCCCCGCCGGCGTCCTCGGCGGCATCGAATACGTGCCCGGCAACTTCTCCGCCCATTACGGCAACGCCACCGGCGGCATCATTCACATGACCCCGCGCGTCGGCCGGCGCGACGGCATCCACGGTCAGGCCAAGCTCGACTTCATCTCCGCCGGCGCCCGCCTCGAGGGCCCGTTCGGCAGGGGCGGCTCGTTCATCCTCGCGGCCCAGCGCGGCTACCTCGACCTCGCCCTCAAGGCCCTGCCCGACGACGCCACCAACGGCCTGCCTGCCATCAATCCGCGCTACCACGATTATCAATTCATCCTCGACCACCCCGCCGGCCGCGGCGGCACCGTGACCATGCGATTCCTCGGCGCCGCCGACAACTTCAAGTTCCGCGCGGCCTACAGCGACGGCGAAGGCATCTCAATGCAGAGCGGCTTCCACCGGGTCGACCTCGCCTACCGCAAGCGCCACGGCCGCTGGGACTTCCTGCTGGCCCCCGCGCTGCGATTCGACCGCACCGAGCTCGACGCCGGCTGGGAGTTCAACCGGCGCCGCAACGACATCGTCGGTCTCCTGCGCGCCGAGGCCAGCGTCCGGCCGTGGCGCCCGCTCCTGCTCACCCTCGGCCTCGACACCCAGCTCGACCGCTACCGCTCGTTTCGCCGCGCCCGCGGCGGCGAGGACAACCTCCTCGTCGACGACCGCACGCGCGGCTTCCTCACCGGCACCGGCGTCTACCTGCACTCGCAGCTCGAGCTCGGGCGCTACGCCCTCGTCGCCGGCGCCCGCTTCAACGTGTTCACCGGCGAGAGCAACGCCGCGCACGCCGTCGATCCGCGGCTCCTGCTGCGCTACGACCCGCACGAGCGGGTCCGCATCCAGCTCGCCGCCGGCATGTATTCGCAGGCCAGCTATCGCCGCGACAACGCCAGCGCGGGCCTCTTCAGCCAGTGGGGCGCCCCCGACATGCCGCTCGGCGGGCCCACCGTCTACTCCGGCGATATCATGGCAGTGTTCCCGGCCGCCATTCGCTCCCTCGATCCCCAGCTCGAGTTCGATCCGCAGGGGCGGATCGCCGCCAGTCGAGCCGTCCAGTACAGCGCCAGCCTCCACGTCGATCTCACCGAGAGCATCAAGCTCGACACCACGGTGTTCCATCGCAATTTCCGCGCCAACACCCCCGCGGAGCCCGACATCCCGGAGTTTCCCGACACCCGCACCACCACCACCGGCGTCGAGGTCATGCTGCGCCACGACCTCACCGCCCGGCTGTTCGGGTGGATCGCGTACACGTGGATGCACGCGACGACCACGGTCTCGTTCCCCGAGACGTACGCCTCGCTGAAGTTCCCCAGCGACTTCGACCAACGCCACAACCTCGTCATGCTGGTCGGCTACAAGCTGCCGCGCCGCTGGTCGATCGCCGGCCGGTTCCGCCTCGTCTCCGGCCTGCCCTACACCCCGTTCATCGGCGCGATCGAGGGCGACGGCACCCACGCCCTCGAGTACGCGCCGCTGTTCGGCACCACCAACGGCGCCCGCATGCCGGTGTTCCACCAGCTCGACCTCCGCATCGATCGCACGTGGATCTTGCAACGCTGCGTGGTCGGGGCCTACCTCGACGTGATGAACGTGTACAACCACCAGAACGCCGAGGGCATCATCTATTCGCCAGACTTCTCGCGCACCAAGACGGCCGTCGGCCTGCCGATCCTGCCGGTCCTCGGCGTGCAGGTCAGCTACTGAGCCCTCAGGCCCGGCGACATCGCCACGTAGACCAGGCCCACGACCGAGCTCGCAATACGAGCGATGTCCGGGTCCGTCGACAACATGTCCTTTCGACCAGATCGCATCGGCCCCCGGTCGAGCGATCGACCTGTCCCAAAGTACATCCCCCGGCGGCGCCCTCGACCCGGGTAAGGAGCAGCACGAGACCCCGCCACTCGCACCTTCGCCGACCCCGACGTCGAACCCGGCCCGTTCGCCGCGGCAGGCGGCGGCGCGCGGCCTCGCGCCGGCGAATCCTCTCGCGGGACCGCGTCAGGCGCCGGGGGCTCGCCGCGTATACTCGGCCCGACCTGTCCCCGCAGACAGGAGGAGCCTCATGGACGCAGCAGTCGGCAACCGCGCCACTCTCGCCTGGTCGCGCATGCAGACCCAGTTTCCGGCCGAGCTGGCCTCGACCGTCGCCTTTGTCACCGACCCCGCCGCCTCACAGGTCACGCGGGCCGCACCGACCCACCGCAGCATCTCGGTCTTGCCGCAGATCGAGACGGACCTCAGCGGCCAGCTGCGGCTCGTGCACGACCCGCGCGACCGTTACCGCTCGCTCGGCGTGGTCGGCGAGGGCGGCATGGGCGTGGTGGAGCACGCCGAGGACGTCGACATCGGCCGCCCGGTGGCGATCAAGCGGCTCCTGCCCGAGGCCTCCCACCCGCTCGGCGTGGCTCGCTTCGTCGGCGAGGTCCGGATCGTCGGCAGCCTCGAGCACCCCAACGTCGTGCCGATCCACGACGTCGGGCTCGACGCCGACGGCCGCTACTTCTTCGTCATGAAGTACGTCGAGGGCGAGACCCTCGGCGAGGTCATCGACAAGCTGCGCCGCGGCGACCCCGGGGTGCACGCCGCCTGGCCGTTCGAGCGCCGGGCCGAGATCGTCCTCTCCGTGCTGCGCGCGCTGGCCTACGCCCACGAGCGCGGCATCGTCCACCGCGACATCAAGCCCGACAACATCATGATCGGCCGCTTCGGCGAGGTGTGGCTGATGGACTGGGGCATCGCCAAGCGGATGGACGAGCCCGACCCCGGGGTCTCCACGGAGCGCAGCGTGGACCCGACCGCCGGCCTCATCGGCACGCCCGCGTACATGTCGCCCGAGCAGGTCCGCTGCGAGCCGCTCGACGCCCGCAGCGACCTCTACTCGGTCGCGGTCGTGCTCCACGAGTTCATCGGCCTGCGCCACTACCTCGCCGACCGCGCCGACAACCTCCACGTCCTGCTCGACGCCATCGAGCGCGAGGACCCGCAGCTGCGCGCGTACGACACGACGCATCAGGGCCCGCCGCCCATCGAGCTGCAGATCGTCGCCGGCCGCGGCCTCGCCAAGGACCCGACCCAGCGCTACCAGTCGGCCGCCGAGATGCTGGCCGCCGTGCGCAGCTACCTCGAGGGCCGCGGCGAGGTCCGCTGCGTCTACTCGTTCACCAAGCGGGCCATGCGCGAGAGCGGCCGCGCGGTCGACCGCTTCCCCCGCCTCGCCGTCGCGCTCTACTTCACCCTGATCGCCCTGGCCCTCGTCGGCCTGGCCGCGCTCGTCAAGCTGCTGCTGCTCGGCTGAGCCCGCGCTGCCGACATTCCCCGAGGGACATGCTCCATCGAGCATGTCCCTTCGATCATGTCCTGAATCCTGGGTCTCCGGCCCAGGAGGCGGTCGGACGACGCCGGCCCGCCGCAACGGCCGCGCTCGATGGTTCGCGGCCGCCTCGCCGTGAGCGACCGCCGCGCCGTTGCTCCGCCGCGCGGCCCGGCCCAGAGATCCGCGCATGATGGGCGGTCTGAATCTCGGAAATATCAAGGGTGTGCGGATCTCCGCCGATTGGAGCCTGTTCGTCGCCCTGTGGCTGGTCGCGGTCAGCCTCGCGCTCGGCTCGTTCCCCACCTGGCACCCCGAGTGGGGCGGCGGCCTGCGCTGGGGCGTCGCCTGCCTCGCCGCCGTGCTGCTGTTCGCCTCGGTGCTGGTCCACGAGCTGTCGCACGCCCTCGTCGCGCGCAGCTACGGCCTCGAGGTGCGCAGCATCAACCTGTTCGTGTTCGGCGGCGTCGCCAACATCGAGCGCGAGCCGGAGACCCCGCGCGCCGAGCTGATGATCGCGATCGTCGGCCCGCTCACCAGCATCGGCCTCGGCCTGCTGTTCATGCTGCTCGGCGGCTGGCTCGCCCGCCTCGGCGGCGACCCCGAGCGACTGCTGCGCGACCTCGGTCCGGGCGCGACGCTGCTGTTCTGGCTCGGGCCGCTCAACCTGTTCCTCGGCCTCTTCAACCTGCTGCCGGGCTTCCCGCTCGACGGCGGGCGGATCTTGCGGGCCCTGCTGTGGCGCGCGACGGGCGACCTGCAAGCGGCCACGCGCTGGGCCTCGCTGGCGGGCCAGACGATCGGCTTCGCGCTGGTGTTCGCCGGGCTGGCGATGATCTTCGGCGCCCGCCTGCCATGGCTCGGCACCGGCGTGGTCTCCGGCCTGTGGATCAGCGTGATCGGGTGGTTCCTCGCCAGCGCGGCGGCGATGAGCTACCGCCAGCTGGTGATCCTCCACCTCGTCGAGGGCGTGCCGGTGCGACGATTGATGCGCCGCGAGGTCGCCGCCGTGCCGCCGAACCTGCCGGTCGCCCGCCTGGTCGACGATTACCTGATGCGCAGCGATCAACGGGCCTTCCCGGTGCTCGCCGGCGAGCGGCTGGCCGGCATCGTCTGCCTCGACGACGTGCGCGTGGTCGACCGCGACGTGTGGAGCGACGTCGACGTCGGCACCATCATGACCCCGGCCGCCGCGCTCGAGACCGTGCGCTCGGGTGACGAGCTGACCGTGGCCATGCGGGCCTTCAGCCGCAAGGACGTCGAGCAATTGCCGGTCGTCGACGACGAGCGGCTGGTCGGCGTGCTGCGCCGGCGCGACATCCTCAAGTGGCTCGAGCTGCAGGCCCCCCGCAGCGAGCGGCCGGTCCACCCGCGACCGGCCTGATCGGCCCGCGGGCGCGCGAGCCGGCGACAGGTGGCCGGCGCGCACTCGCCACGGCGCCGCTCGCTACATTCATGATTGCCCCGCACGCTGGCCCGCCGCGGCGCGTCGGCGGTGGCACGAATCGCAAATCGTCCAACGCTGCGGCCATGTCATTCACCAAGATCTCTCTCCCGCTGACCGTCGCGCTCGCCCTGGCGCTCCCGGGCGTCGCCGCCGCCGAAACCTCGCCCACCCCGCCGCCGCCGGGCACGGTCCCCGGCGCTCCCACCAATCCGAACCCGACGACGCCGCCGACCCACAACACCGAGGCCAACCCCACCAATGTGAACACCGACGATCTCTCCGACGCGGAGATCCTCATGGTGATCGAGACGATCAGCGACCGCACCGCCGAGCACAATCGCCGGGCCCAGAAGTCGGTCAAGCACAAGCGCGCCAAGAAATACGCCGACAACCGGGTCAAGCACGCCAAGGCGGCCAAGAAGCGGCAGACCGCCATGCGCAACCGCCACAAGCTCAAGCCGCAGCCCAGCGAGTTCGTCACCGCCTACGGGATCGCCATCGACGGGTCCTACAAGGACCTCGACACCGCCGCGAAGGGCCCCGAGTTCGACACCACCTACATCGACGACGAGATCCAGGTGCTCACCGACGTGCTCGACGCGGTCGACCGCAAGTTCATGCCCAGCGTCGACCTGCCCGAGCTGCGCGACGAGCTCAACACGGTCCGCGCCCAGGTCGCCGCCGACCTCGTGGAGGCCGAGGCGATCCGCGGCGCCCTGCGCGCCCAGCCGGCCGCCTGACGCTCGCCGCGCACGCCAGCGTCACCCGGGCACGCGGACCACGACGGCCTCGCTCGCTGCGGCGCAATACGGGCCGCACTCGGTGCCGTTGGGCCAATTGCCGACGTACGTGGGTCGATGGGTCCCCTGCGCCTGCACCGTGCCGTCGCGGGTCACGGTGATCGTGAGCTCGTCGGGGCCGGTGACGGCTCCTCCGTCCTCGCGGATTTCGGTGAGCGCGAGGGCGAGGCCGTCGCCTTCATGGGTGGCGTCGACGTCCCAGCGCACCGGCTCCCCCTCGAGCTCGCCCATCGCCGTGAGCGAATCGCGGTCACAGGCAGCGTCGGGCGGCTCGGCGGTCGCCAGCGTGCACTCCCACTCGAGGACCACGGCCGCCGATTGCAGGCGGAAGTGATAATCGCCGGGCCGAAGCGAGCCCCCCGCCGTCCCCTCGTCGACGACGCGGATCCACGGCTCCACGGCGCAGCCCGACTGCGTGCACACCTCCGGCTCGCTGCAGGCCGCCACGACCAGGACAGCCAGCGCCCGGTACCTCCAGGACGGTCCCATCAATCGTCCCATACGACCAGGACCTTGCGCTGCTGCCACCATTGCTCGAGCGTGCGCCCCGGGTCGGCGACGCAGGCGATCGTGAGCGGGCTGAGTCGCACGCTGATCGGGTGCGACGCCTTGCCGTCATACGTGCCGATGTCGACCACCGCGGCGCCGGCCAGCTGCAGCTCGTGGCGCCGCAGATACTCGCGGATCGCCGGCACCTGCAGGTCGACGCCCGTGGTCGCCTCCGCGTGCGGGTTGCGCAGGGTCTTGGCCAGCGCGATCAGCTCCGAGAGATCGGCCGGATGGGCGGCGAAGTTCGCCGCGTAACTTTGATAATAGACCGACTCCAGCGCGTCCTCCTGGCGCACGAATTCGCCGTCGACCTCGTAGCCGATCGCCCACCGGTCCTCGCCGTATTTGCGGTCCCACTCGCGCTGCCGCGCCGTGCGCTGCTTTTCGCCGCCCGCCTTGCCGAGCCGGCGCTCGGCCACTCGCCAGCCCATCTCAGCCGTCCTTCGTCCCGCCCTCGCCCTTGTCGTCGAGGAGGTGCGTCAGGGCGTGTCCGGAGGGCAAGATCGCCTCGCTCACCAGATCCAGCAGCGGCGGATCGTCGCTCGGCCTGGGCGCCGGGACCTCGGGCTTCACGACCTCGGGCGCGTCGGGCACGAACGTCACCGCGACCTCGAGCCCCGGCGACGCCTGTGGCTCCTCGAGCCGCGAAGGCTCCGTCGGCGTCGATTCAGTCACCTGAATCACCGGCGCCTCATCGCTCGCTCGCGAAGCCTCCGCCGCCCGCACGCCGGGCGACGATTCGCCCATCCGCGTCGGCAGCACCCCGGGCGCCTCCACCTTCGGTTCGAACGCCCGCGTCGGCAGCTCGCCCGGCGCCTCGACCTTCGGCGTCACCAGCGGCGCCACGTTCGACTCGTGCGTCACCGTCGTCCCGGCCGGCGCGCTGATGAACACGTGCCGCACCAGCTCCGGCGCCCCTGGCCCCGACCCGCGCAGCACCGTCCGCTCCGCGCTGCGCGGCGCTCCCGGCGGCGCGAACCTCGGCACCTCCGCCACCCGCCCCGAGCCCGACTCGCCCGGCAGCAGCGTGCGCGGGGCCAACAGCAGGTCTCCCGGCGTCCGCCCGCCCGACGGCATGTCGACCGCGAACAGCCCACGACGCCCGCTGCCCGACTCGCCCGGCAGCAGCGTCGTCCCGCCTAGCACCGGCCCGTCCGGCACCACCGTCATGCCGGTCACCACCGGCCCCTCGGGCACCACCGTCATGCCGGTCACCACCGGCCCCTCCGGCACCACCGGCTCCTCCGGCGGCAGCGTCTTGCCGTCCGGCCCCGTCCATGCATCGACCCGCTCGCCCGGCGACGACGGCGGCACTGCCACCATTCGCTCGCCTTCGCCCGCCGGCAACCTCGTGACCTCCACCGGCGCCTCACTCGCTACGTCCGCCGCGCCGAGCACGGCGCCCGCGAGCACGACCCCGCTCCCCGGCTTCACGCCGAGCACCTCGTCGACCGTCGGCGCCCGCGCCACCATCCGAGCCGGCCCCGCAGACATGTCCTTGCCGCCATGTCCCGAAGCACCGGTCCCGACGGACATGTCCTTCTCACCATGCCCCGAAGCACCCTTCCCTTCGGACATGTCCTCCGAGACATGCGCGTGCCCCAGCGGCGACACCGCCACCCCGAACGCCACGCAGGTCGTCGCCACCGCCGCGAACACCAGCGTCACCAGCGACTCCGTGCCCGGCACCGCCGCCGCGTGGGGCAGCGCCGCCAGCCCGGCGACCAGCATCCCGCGCGGCCAGCCCAGCGCCAGGGCCGAGAACGTGCGCTCGTCGACCCCGCGCAGCACCAGCCGCGCCGCCAGCAGGCGCAGCACCACCAGCAGCAGCCCGAGCACGATCCCCATCGCCAGCAGCCCCCACGGCGGCCCCAGGTTCATGCCGAGGTACGTAAACAGCAGCACCCGCGTGATCTCGACCGTGCGCGCGTGGTCGTCGAGCGCCGAGCGGAAATCTTCGTCGGCCGCCTCGACGATCGTTCCGCGCGGCCGGAACAGCGCCCCCACCAGCGGCCCCGCGTTGCTGACGACCGCGCCGAACACCAGCACCGCCAGCGCCCCGATCCCGCCGAGCGTGTCGGTCACCACGTACAGCGCCAGGATCGCCGCCAGCGTGTACGGATAGACCCCGCGGCCCGGGCCGACGCGGCGGATCGCCGTGATCCACAGCAGCCCGGCGAACGCCCCGAACGCCAGGCCCAGGCCGAAGCCGGCGGCGATCGCCGCGTACGCCTTGCCCACCGGCACGCGCAGGCTCAGCAGGTCGATGCAGAACGCCGTCGCCGCGATCGCCAGCGCCCCGGTCAGCGCCGCCTCGCGCTCGAGCGCCGCCACCAGGCCCGGGTGCGCCCGCCGGTACAGCGTCGGCGCGAACACCTCGGGCGCGGTGCACAGCATCAGCGCCCCGAGCATGAACGCGTGCGTCCAGCTCCACACCGGCAGCAGGTGCAGCCCCGACAGCGCCTGGCTGAACAGCGCCACCAGCGGCACCACCAGCGCCGCCCCGGCCAGCGCCAGCTTGCGCGCGCGCACGACCTGCTCGCTGGCTGCCCCGAAGACCATGTCGCGGCCGGCCTCGAACAGCACGATGATCACCGCGATCGCGGCGAAGAACGGCGCCAGCGCGGCGATCGTCGCCGGCGGCACCAGCCCCGTGGCGCGCAGCACCACCCCGAGCACGATCAGCCACGCCGCCTCGGGCACGTTGGTGCGCAGCGCCAGCGGGCGCACCGCCGCCGCGGCGGCCAACAGACAGGCGATGGCGACGAGAAAGACGGTGACGGGCGCCATGGGGGACCGTCAGTGTGCCACAGCGCCCGCGCCTCGCGGCCGGCAGTCACCGCCGCCCACCGGGCCCGAGCGAGCGCCTGGCCGCCGCTCGCGCCACGAGCGAGCCGCGACGCCCCGCGCTGGTTATCGACGCGCGGCCAGCCGGCGCGCGAAGTAGAGCCCCGCGTAGACCTTGAGGTCGATGTGGTGGCCCTGGGCGACGCGGTCGTCGAGCCAGGCCTCGACCTCGGCGAGCGGCACCTCGAACACGGTGATCTGCTCGTTGCCGTCGCCGCCCCCGGGGCCGACCTTGCGCAGGCCGGAGGCGAGGAAGATGGTGATGCACTCGCTCGTCAGCCCGGGCGAGCTCGGGCCGTGGGCGACTTGCTCGATCTGGCTCGCCTCGTAACCTGTCTCTTCGACCAGCTCACGATTCGCCGCCGTCGCGGTCTCCTCCGCCTCGTCGCCGGGCGTATCGCCGACCAGCCCGGCCGGCAGCTCGACCGCGATCCCGCCGAGCGCCGGCCGCGGCTGCTCGATGAGCACCAGCCGCCCGTCGTCGGTCACCGCCACGATCGCCGCGGCCCCGCGGGCCCCGCGGCGCTCCACGTACTCCCACTTGCCGCGGCGCACCAGGCGCAAGAAGCGCCCGTCGCCAATCGTCTCGGTCGCCGGATGGGTCGCTTCCTGCAGGCTCGACATCCCCCCGACTATCGCAGCCGCGCCGCCCTTTGGCCAGGGCTGCCGGTCACGCCCGACCCCGACCTTCACCCGGTGCGCGGGTCCGGGTAGCCTCATGCGAGTGACGGCCGCCCGCCTGCTCAGCCTCGACGCCCTGCGCGGCCTCGCCGTCGTGTTGATGATGGAGCAGCACATGGCCGTGTGGCTGTGGCGCTCCGACCCTGGCCTCTCGCCGATCGCGCAGGCGCCGGTGCTGATGGCCTTGAACGGCCTCGGGGGCCTCGCCGCGCCGACCTTCATCACCCTCGCCGGCGCCGGCACCAGCTTCCTCGCGCGCAGCCGCACCACCGGCCTCGACGCGATCCTGGTCCGCCGCGGCCTCATCGTCATGGCCTTCGGCTGGCTGCTCAACCTGCTCACCCCGAGCTGGTTCTCCGCCGGCTCGTGGTTCGTCCTCCACCTCATGGGCGTGGGCATGGTCACCGCCCCGCTGTGGCGGCGCCTGTCCGATCGGGCATTGCTCTTCGGACAGGCGATGTTCCTGCTCGCCGCGCCGTTCGTGCAGCACTGGCTCGTCACGCCCGAGCTGCTCGTCAACGATCGCATGCGCCGCCTCGACCTCGCCGGCGGCCCGCTGCGCCTCGCCCTCGCCGAGGGCCAGTTCCCGATCGTCCCGTGGCTCGGCCTGTTCCTCGGCGGCATCGTCGTCGGTCGCTGGCTGCAGCAGCGCCGCACCGCGCCGATCCTGCGCATGGCGAGCGTGCTGCTCGTCACCGGTGTCGCCCTCGCCGCCGTCGGCCTGCGGCTCGGACCCCACGAGGGCGTGTGGCACCGCCTGTTCCAGATCCGCCTGAGCTTCTACCCGGCCACGCCAGCGATCGTCATGTTGCTCCAGTCGGGCACGCTGCTCCTCTTGCTCGCCGCCCTCGCGCTCGAGCGACGCGGCAAACTCGACGAGCGCGGCTGGCTCGTCCCGCTCGGCCGCGCCTCGCTCACGCTGCTGCTGGTCCACGTCGTCGTCTTTCGCGAGCTGACACGACCGCTCGGCGCGTGGCAGGCCTTCAGCTCAGAGGTCGCGCTCACCATCGTCGCGATCTGGGTGATCTTGTGCGCGCTCGCTGCGCGCCTGTGGCAGCGCGTTGGCTATCGCTACGGCGCCGAGTGGCTGCTCCGGATCTTCGGCGGTTAAAACGCTGACGACGTTGCCGGCGCATGCTCTGGTCGCGCCTATGCAACCGGCTCAAGTGCTCGCCGTCGCCGCGACCGCCGGGGAATCCTCGGTGCGACGCAAGTCGCGGTTCACCACCCTGCCTCCTCAAGTCCTGGACTTCGCGCTGTCGCTGGCGACTCAGGGCCGCGCCATCGTGCTCGTCAGCGTCGTGATGGCCGCCGTCGTGGTCGTCGCCGCCGACCCCGGCCCGGCCGCGATCGTCGGCTGCAGCGCGTTCGTGTTGGTGCAGGCGGTCTCTTTCTTCAACCCTGTCTCGTTCGACCGCGCCCGCACCCGCACGCGCGACCTCGTCCGCTACGCCGCGCTCGCCGTGCTGCTCGTCGCATTGCCGGGCCAGCTCGCCGCCGACGCGCCGGTGATGCTGCTCGGCCTCGCCGCCGCCTGCGCCGCCCCGCTGTCGTTCGCCCCCAAGCTCGCGGGCATCTGCATCGCGGGCCTCAGCCTCGCCTGCGCGCTCGGGGTCGTGGTCGCCGGCGGCCCGGCCGGGGCGGCGCTGATCGCCGCGCTGACGGTGGCCGCCGCCGGCGTGCCGCTCAACCTCGTGCTGGCGCACCACGGCCGCAGCGGCGAGATCTTGCGCTCGGCGCTCGGCCGCCTCGAGCGCGAGATGGAGAACCGGCAGCAGATCGAGGATCAACTGCGCCGCACCCACGACGAGCTCGAGCGCCGCGTCGAGGAGCGGACGATCGCGCTGACCCGCGCCAACCGCAAGATGGAGTCGGAGATCCGCGTGCGCCGCCAGGCCGAGGAGCAGGCGCTCGAGGCCAATCGCATCAAGAGCTCGTTCCTCGCCAACATGAGCCACGAGCTGCGGACCCCGCTCAACGCGATCATCGGCTACAGCGAGATCTTGCTCGAGGACACGGCCCGCCCGGCCCTCCGCGAGCTGCACGACGACCTCGGCAAGATCCACGGCTCGGCCGAGCACCTGCTCGCGCTCATCAGCGACATCCTCGACCTCTCGAAGATCGAGTCCGGCAAGATGGACATCAACCTCGAGGCGTTCCGGCTCGATGACGTGCTCGCCAGCGTGATGTCGCACCTCGCCCCGCTGGCCGAGCGCAACGGCGACACGCTCAAGCTCCGCTGCGCCCGCGATCTCGGCGAGCTCAAGACCGACCGCACCAAGCTGCACCAGATCCTGAGCAACCTGCTCAGCAACGCCTGCAAGTTCACCCACAACGGCCGCATCGAGCTGTCGATCAAGGCCCAGGGCGAGGGCGGCCGCGCGTGGTACCGCTTCGAGGTCAGCGACACCGGCATCGGCATCGCCCCCGACGTGCTCGAGCGCCTGTTCGCCCCGTTCGTCCAGGCCGACTCCTCGACCACCCGCAAGTTCGGCGGCACCGGCCTCGGCCTCGCCATCAGCCGCCACTACGCCCGCATGCTCGGCGGCGACATCACAGTGCGCAGCCAGCCCGGCGTCGGCTCGACCTTCACCCTCCGCCTGCCGCAGGAGTCCATCGACCCGCGCAAGGCCGGGGTAATCCTCGTCTCGCATTTTTAAAGTGCATGTCCCTCGGGACATGTCTCGAAGTTCGCCGACCCCGTACATGACCTTCGGGACATGTCTCGCCGAAGCAGTCGGCTCGTGCATGACCTTCGGGACATGTCTCGCCGACCCGCGGCTTGTGCATGACCTTCGGGACGTGCCACGCCGACGCCGAGCGCCGCCAGCGGGGGCCGGCCCGGCCCGGCGACGCACCTGAGCGACGGCCCGCCCGGGCTCGTCCTCCCGCGCGTGCGCCTCGGGATCGGCCCGGACAAGGGCCTCCCGCGCGGCGCGCGATCGCGCCGGGCCTGGACGCTCGCGGGACCCGTCGTCGCGCCCCGCCGCGAGCCCGCGCCGATGCGCGGAGGTCCGCCGCGGCCTCCGTGCGGATCCACGCCGGGTCGAAGTGGACACGACTGTCCGTTTCGACCACACTCCTCCGGCCGAAGGAGTGCCCCCATGAACCAGCCAGCGTTCCCGACCCTGCCCCCGAACGCGTCGTTCGTCACCCGCGTCCGCCTCAGCCTGCACGCGCTCAAGGTCCTGACGGACGACCCCGGCAACACCTACTACGGCCCGCTGGTCAACGCCTGCCTCGACGGCGACACCTACGCCAAGCTGGCCCGGACCTGGCGCGCCAGCGACGACGGCCGGCAGATGCTCGACGAGCGCCCGACCCTGCAGGGCCGCGAGCTCGACCTCGACGCCCTGGAGCAGCTGCCCGCCGGCACTCTCGGCCACGAGTTCGTCCGCTACTTCCGCGACAACGGCATCCAGCCGTTCGAGACCACCTTCCCGGTCGAGAACGACGTCGACTACCTGAGCAAGCGTTACCGCGAGACCCACGACCTGTTCCACGTCCTCACCGGCTACGGCACCGACGAGCACGGCGAGATGCTGCTGCAGGCGTTCGTACTCGGCAACCTCGGCGTGCGCCAGGCGGTGCTGATCCTCGCCTACTCGGTCCCGCGGCGGGTCAAGGTCGCCGGCTGGAAGGACCTCGTGCCCTACCTCGGCCGCCTGCGCGCCGCCTACCGCCGCGGCCGCCGCTCGCGCGAGCTCCTCAGCGTCAACTACGAGAAGCTGTGGTCCACCCCGGTGGCCTCGCTGTCCCGCCTGCTGTGCGCGCCGGCATGATTCGCCTTCGCCGACGAGATGTCCGAGAGAACATGCCCATGCGGACATGTTCTTTCGGCCACACCACCGCGGCGCGCCTCACTCGGCGAGGGTGAGGACCCGGGTGTAGACGGCGTCGGCGACCGAGAAGTACGGCGCCAAGAACGGCACGGCCGGCAGCCCGGGCCAGGGCGCGAGGGACGGGTTCGGCAGCAGCAGCAGCGCGCCGCCGCGGTGCTCGAGGCGCGCCCCGGCGACCATCTTCTGGCCGAACCACACGTTGCAGCGGACCACCCGCAGGCTCCCGTTCGCGGTCTCACCGAGGATCGCCCCGTGCCCGTCGCGCAGCTCGACGCCGTGCTCGAACAGCTCGAAGCGGTACAGCGTGCGCCTGAACGAGGCCATCTCGGGGCGCCCGAGGATCGCAAAGAGCACGATCAGCGCGGCGAAGGCGAAGACCACGGCCGGCGCCGCGAAGCAGGCCACGAGCGGCAGCGAGGGGTCTTGCCAGCGCACCAGCGGCGCGAACGCGGCCGCCGGAACCAGCGAGCACACCGCGACCGCGAGGACGAAGCGCACCGCGTTCGTCTCCCACACGGTCTCACGCGCGAGGGCAGGTCTCGCGGCGCCAGGAGAGGCTGCGTTCGTCGTCACCGGGATCGAGTAGCACGGCCCGTCGCGCCCGGTCGACGGAATCCGCCCGAAGACGCCGCGCGATCGCTCGCCCAGCGCGCTCGCTGCAGCGCTTCGCTCGCGCTGCGCGGCATCGCCAGGCCCTCGTCGCGCGGCCGCGCCGATTGACGCCGGTCGCAGGGTCGCCTCCCGCCGCGATGGAGGCTCAGTCCGGGCTTCCTTCTCGACTACGATAAGTCCCAGCCCGGACGCTCACCTCCGCTCATTTTCTGCGCGAATGAACCTTCGGACATGCCCTTCAAGGCATGTCCGAAGATTCATATCCATCTGTTCTTTCGGACACCCGCCTCACGGCGGAGGCGTGTCGTCGTCCTGGTCGCTCGTGATCGGCGGCAGCGGGCGCTTGCCGGGCGGCGGCGGTGGTGGAGCCGGGCGCGGGCGACCGGGCGTCGGCGGCGTGATCGCCTCTGCCACCGGGCGCACCGGCTGCGGACCACTCGCGTTGGTGCGCGCCACCGTCGGGCTGCGCGGCGCGTCGAGCTCCGCCTCCAGCGGGGGCGGCGGCGCCTCCATCGTATCCGTCATGCGGAACCGCGACGCGCGCGGGCGCGGCGTCGTGTCTTCGTGGACCAGCCCGCCGCTGTCGGTCGACTGGCTCATGAAGATCGCCTCCGACACCCCTGACTGGGCCGCGCGCGGCACCACCATCGTCTGGTGGATCGCCGCCTGCGCCGGCACCGGCCCTGAATTGCGGCTCGCTGGCGGCGGCGGCACCGGCCGCGGCGGCGTCGGCCGCCACAGCGGCCGCCACAATCCGCCCTGCGCCGCGCTCTGCCAGCCCCACGGCAGCCAGCGGATCAGCGACCACGCCAGCCACAGCGCCCACGCCAGCATCAGCCCGCGGTACCACCACAGCGACACCGAAAGCACCCACGGGCGCGGCATCAGCCCGCCGACCCCTTCGACGTACTCCACCCGGTCCTGGTACCAGCGCAGCGAGCTCGCGTACGACCCGTTGCCTTCGATCTGCATGTCGGGCTGACCGAGCAGCCCGGCGTGCACCGCCGCGATCAGGGCCGAGCCCGCCAGCAGCGTCCAGCCCGCGATCGTCAGCTGGCGCAGCGCGAACCATCCTGGCGTCAGGTCGACCCGGCGGCGGCGCCAGCCGAGCAGCAGGAACCACCCGATCACCAGCATCGCCTCCGGCACCGACACCGTCGACAGCCCGAGCCCGAGCAGGAACCACTGATGGCCGCGCAGCGGCGACACTGACAGGCGGGCCAGCACCGCCGACCCGATCAGCAGCACCACGATGTAGCTCCAGAACAGCACCGCCGGCCCGAGCCGCGGCCCGCCCAGCAGCAAGATCCACCGGCTCGGCGGGAACTCGACGTGGACCTCGGCGTTGACCGCCGCCGCCCCGAGGTCGACCACCGGCGCCGTGTAGCGCTGGCCCAGCGTCGCCGCCTCGCGCCACTCGAGCTGGACCCGCTGCACCCCGGGCGCCACCGGTACGCGGACCTGCTGGCCCTCCTGGCCGATCGGCTGCTGCGCCCCGTTGATCAGCACCTTCTGCAGCTGCGCGTCGGCCGGCAGCGCCAGCGTGTGATGGCCGCCGCGAGACGAGCGCAGCTCGAGCTGCAGCTCCGCGTCGACCGCCCGCATACCTGGCCGAAGGGTCAGGCGCGCGAAGTCGAGGGTCAGCGTCTCGCCGGGCACCCCGGCCGGGCGCGAGATGTCCAGCACCACCTGTTCCCCGGGCCAGGGCGTCCAGACCTGCAGCCCCTCGGCGCCGCGGCGGGTCGGCGGGATCCCCCCGGCCTCCACGTGCCACACCGGCCCCACCATCACCTCCCACACCTCGCTCCACGGCGCCCCCGTGGCCGCCGCCAGCACGATCTGCGGCGAGATCGGCAGCACGCTCGTCCACTCGACCACGTCCTCGTCGGGGCGGATGTTGACCAGCACCGCCCCGGCCTCGACCCGCTGCTCCGCCGTCGTCACCGACTCGCCCGGCAGCAGCGGCACCTTCAGCACCACCGCCGATCCGCGCGGCGTGGCGCGGACCACCCGCGTCGTCACCTCCCACGACAGCCCCAGCGTCAGCGCCCGCTCGACGCGCACGAACGGCGGCAGCGTCCCGACCTCGAGCGTCTCCGCCTGCGCCGCGTCCTGCTTGCTGGTCCGCGTCAGCTGCAGCACCTCGTCGGCCAGCCCGTCCTCGTGCAGCCCGGCGACCGACCAGCCCTCGGCCCTGGCCGTCACGCGGTGCGGCCCGAGCGGCAGGCGCAGCTGGATCGTCTCGCGGTTCGGCAGCGGCCCCTCGAGCACCACCTCATGTCGGCCCGGCTCGAGCGCCAGTCGCAGCCCGCCGTCGCTCGTGCGCATCAGCCCGCCTGTCGCCGGCGAGCCGTCGACGCTCACCTGCGACGGCAGCCAGTGCTCCGCCGAACCGGGCAGCGGCGCCTCGACCTGGGCCGCCGCGTGCAGCTCGACCACCAGCCGCAGCGCCGACCCGCTCGCCTCCAGGCGCATGCGCGGGCTCGTCACGCAGTCGGGCAGGCAGCTCGGCGGCTCGGTCAGGCGCGCGCGCAGTTGCTCGAGCGTCGCCGCGTCCGGCACCTCCGCCGCCGTCGCCGTCGTCGGCAGCAGCAGCGCCGCCAGCGTCATCATCACCGTCGAGCCGATGGCCGAGTTCGGCCGCTGCGGCGGCGCCTGCCGCCGCTTGCGGAACACCCCGAACACCGCCAGCACCAGCGCCACCAGGAACAGCACCCGCACCCCTGCGAGCGCCAGGTTCACGTGCGGCGGCACCAGCACGAAGCTGACCTGCTGCGCCCGTTCGACCGGTCCGCTCCAGCGCAGCGGCACCGAGTGCCATGACCACCGCGGCACGCCCGGACCGGTCTGCACCACCGTGCTCGCGTCGTACTCGCGCAGCTTCTTCTGCTGGCGCCGGCGATAATCGCCGCTCAGGCTGGCCCCGCTCGCCCCCCACGACGACGACACCGACTGCTCCTCGTCCTCGTCGAGTTTTTCGGCCAGCTTCGCCCGGCCCATGCGGCCCTCCTCGCCCCCGTACGCCTTCCCGCCCTCGGTCTCGAGGTCGTTGGCCTTCTGGTCGAGAGAGCCCGGGGCGAACGTCGCGGGCGGCATCTCCTCGGCCATCACTGCCGGCCCCAGCTGACCTGTCGCAAGGGCCAGATCGAAATTGTCGCGCCCGCGCTGCTCGAGCGCCGGGTACAGCCCCTGGCGCAGCTGCTGGATCGCAAACACCGAGCAGATCCCCGCCAGCATCACCAGCGCCGCCAGGCGATAGCCGCGGACCAGCGAGCGCAGCCAGCTCTCGGGCAGCGCCCGGTGCAGCGCCTCGCCCACCAGCACGAAGATCCACACCGACCGCGGCGCCATCCACTCGGGGAAGATCAGCGCCAGCGTCACCACCGCCAGCACCCCCCAGGCCCAGCCGTACAGCCTTGCGATCGCGATCGCGATCACCAGCACCATGAACAGATCCAGCAGCGTCCAGCGGCCGAGCCACGTGTCGTCCACCTGATCGACCCCGGTCGCGTGCAAGATCCGCCAACCTGGCGGCAGGTGCAGCGTCCCCGTCACCGACGCGAAATCGTGGTCCCAGTCGACCGCCGACACCGACGGGCGCAGCCCCCCCGCGGGCACGCGCAGGTCCGCCGCCAGCGACACGTTCGGGCTGCGCAGCTCGATCCCTGCCTTGTTCGGGTCTTCGCGCGCAGTGATGAATTGCGGCTGCCCGCCGACCGCCACCGCCCCGAGGCGGGCCGAGCCCTGCATCTCGAGCCGGCGTGTGCCCTGCACCTGGCCCTCGATGCGGTCCTTGACCGTGAACCCGCCGCCGTCGAAATCGAGCCACCAGTCGCGGGCCAGCGCCAGCTGATCGGGCCCGCGGTCGGCCTCGCCGCGCTGCGTCACCGTCAGCTGCAGCGCCTGCCCGGGGCGGGCGCGGAACGCCGGGAACGAGCGCCACGCGTCGGGCAGCTGCGTCTGTTGTGGGTCGACCGCGTCGAGCCCGGCGAACTCGACCCGCCGCAGCTCCGGCGTCGGCGCGAACACCCACACCTCTTCGCTGGCCCACGGCCCCTCGTTGCTGGCGAGGGCGATGCTCTGCAGGTCACCCGGGTGGCGCGCCTCGATCCGGATCGTCCACGAGCCCGGGCGCACCTGCACGCGCACGCGGCCGTCGGGCTCGAGCCGGGCCGGCAGCTCGCTCGCCACCTCCATCGCCACGAAGTCCGGCGGCAGCGCCTTGCCCAGCAGCTCCTCGCGGCTCTTGCCCGCCACCTGCAGCGAGATCTCCGTCGTCAGCCGCAGCGGGATCGCGTCCGTCACCTTGCGGTGCACCACCACGTCGAGCAGGTTCTGCTCGCTCGCCGCCTCCACCTTCTTCTGCAGCCACAGCGTCCCGTCGTTGTCCCGGCGCGGGAGCGCCTCCGGCTTGCCGCGCAGCTTCAGCGCCAGCAGCCCCGTCTCGGCCGGCACGCTGAGCTTCTCCGGCATGCTGTCCCACAGGAACGCCCCGGTGATCCGGTGCGCGCCGGGGCCGAGCTCGACCACCGGCAGGCCGCCGCGGCTCATCACCACCGCCGCCTGCCCGTCGACCTCGACCTCTTGCGGCCAGCGGCGCGCGTCGCCGGGCAGCGGCACCATCCCCTTCGCGTAGAGCTGCCAGCGCTGGGTGAACGACCCGCGCTCGTCGGCCAGCTCGAGCTCGAGCTGCGACGGCCAGGCGCAGCGACGCTCGCTGGTGCTGGCATGTACGTACGGACATGACCGATCGGACAGGGGCTGCAGCACCCACGGGATCCACTCGCGCAGCGCCTCGGGGATGTCCGCCGGCGCCTGCGCGACCGGTTCGACCGGGGCTCGTGGGGGCGCCGCCGCGGCCTCCGCCGCGAACAGCAGCATCATCAGCGCGAGGACCCAGTGCAGCTGCCGAGGCGTGGAGCGAGTCATGGGGGACCCAAGGGTACAGCGAGCCCAGGTGCCCGGGACAGGGCGGGACCCCTGGTCGGCCGCGGGCCCTCGCCCACCCGGCCCGCCCGTGGCACCCTGACCTGCGTGTCTTCGCCCACCGACTCCGAGCTGGCCGAGATCCTCGCGCGTGCGCGCACCATCGCCGTGCTCGGCGCGCACACCGACCCCAACAAGCCCGCGTGCTACGTCCCGGACTACCTGCACGCCGCCGGGTACACCGTCTTGCCGGTCAACCCCGTGTTCGCCGGCCGGCGCATGTGGGGCTCGACCTTCGTCGCCGCCCTGACCGACCTCTCGCTCGCGCCCGGCCAGCTCGACATGGTCGACGTGTTCCGCCGGCCCGAGTACCTCCAGGGCCACCTCCCGGAGATCTTGGCCGTGAAGCCCCGCGTCGTCTGGCTGCAGCTCGGCATCCGCCACGCCGAATTCGCGCGCACCCTCCGCGAGGCCGACATCGAAGTCGTCGAAGATCGCTGCGCCCTCGCCGAGCACCGCCGCCTCGGCCTCCCGAACCTCGGCGACTGACCGCGAAGTCCGCGCAGCGGCCCGGCCCGCGCGGTGCCCCGCCGCCAGTGCGTGGGGGACATGCCCTTTACGACATGCCCTTTACGACATGCCCTCGACGACATGTCCCTTCGACCCGGCGCCCCAAACGAAGACACGCCGGCGAGCTCCCTCGCCGGCGTGTCGCCGTACAGTCGGCTCGCGGCGTGCTGCCGCGAGCCGCGTTCGTTCACGCGATCATCGCGTCGATGACGCCCGGCTCGAGCTCCGGGTCGCCGAAGTCTTCGACCAGCTCGCCGGTGACGGCGCTGAGGATCGTGTTGTGGAACTGGTTGTGCGTCACCCCGCCGGCGTCGATGTACTGGCCGGTCTTGAGGTAGCCGCCGCAGCTGCCGGCGCACACCCACGGGATGTTGTTGTACGTGTGGCTGACGCCGGCGCCGAGGTCGTTACACCAGATCGCCACCGTATCGTCGAGCAGCGTGCCGACGTCGGTCTGCAGCGCCGACAGGCGGTCGAGCAGGTGCTTGAACAGCTTGCCGTGCTCGCGGTCGATCACGTGGTGCTTCGACTGCGCGTCGGGGATCGGGTCGCCCTCCGAGCCGTCGGCGTAGATGCGGTGCGAGATCTGGTGGAACCGCGGCAGCTGGACCCCGTCGATCCAGTACTGCGTGCCGTCGTTGCCGTCGCCGATCTGCAGCGTCGCCGCGCGCGTGTAGTCGCACGAGAACGCGAACGCGATCAGGTTCATCTGCAGGCGCGTCACCGTCTGGATCAGCTCGTCGGCGCCGTTGTAGTCCTGCTGCGCCTCCATCTCCATGATCTCGGCGTCGCTGGGCAGCTCGCACAGCAGCTCGACCTCGAGGTCGCGGATCGCGTCGAAGTGGATCTGCAGGCGGTCGTGGTCGGCCTTGCTCATGTCTTGCTTGCTCATGAGCGCCTGCATCTGCTCGCGGACCAGGTCGTTGACGCTGGTGCGGCGGGCCTTGATCTTCATCGCCACTTCTTGCGGCAGCGCCGTGATGCCGACGATCTTGGTGTACACGCTCCACGGGTTGCGGTCGGCCGCGCGCAGGTCCTTGGCCCCGCGGTAGCTGAGCACCTCGTTGATGTAGCCGGCCATGCGGCCCGCGTAGAGCGTCAGCGGGTCGGGGTTCGAGGCCGGGTTGAGCTCGCGGGCGATGCGGTTGTCGACCGACTCGCCCATCGACAGCGACAGGTTGCCCTTCGGGTCGTCGGACACGCGGGCCGCCGTGAGGCACTGGTTGCCGCCGCCGGAGTGGCCGCAGCCGTTGCCCGGGAAGCCGAAGCGGGTGCCGCGGACCAGCAGCAGCTTGTCGGCGTAGTCGGCGAGCTCGTTGACGGCCCGCTCGGCGTCGATCGTCGACAGGCTCTCGGTCGTGACCGGGCCGAGCGCCGACGGCCAGAAGCGTTCGGGCTCGTCGCCGTCCTTCTGGGCGCAGCCGTTGGCCTGGCGGACGTACACGCAGTAGCGCGGGCGCTCGGTGGCCGCCTTGGCGTTGCGGGGCAGCAGGCTCGGGAGGAACGGCAACGCGACGGTGGCGCCGCCGATGCCGGTGATGAAGGCGCGTCGGGACAGGTTGCTGGGAAGTCGCATGGCTTACTCCTCCACCGGGGCGCGGAAGCGGAACGCGTCGCTCGTCGTCAGCTCGACGATGAGCTCCTTGATCGAGTACATGCCGTCGCGCGAGCCTTCGGCCAGGCGCTTGATCTCGGCGTTGTCCTGCAGCCGCGGCACCCGACCGTAGCCGTACTCGAGCAGGTGCGACACGTAGCAGCGGTGGGCCTCGTCGCTGCCGGAGATCAGCTTGGCCAGCTGCACCCCGCCGTCGAAGCTCTGCTTGCCCTGCACGAAGTTGAACGAGCCCGACGCGTCGACCGGCTTGCCGGCGTCCATCGTCTGCCAGCGGCCGAGCGGGTCGTACTGCTCCATCGCGAACCCGAGCGGGTTGATGAGGTAGCCGTGGCACGCCTCGCCGCAGGTGCCGACGCCGGTGTGGCGATCGATCAGCTCGCGCAGCGACTCGCCCTCCATCGGCGGCGGCGGCGGCGGCACGTTGTTGGGCGGCGGCGGCAGCCCGGTGCACAGGATCTGCAGGTTGAGGAACACGCCGCGGTGGATCGGGTCGTTCTGGGTCGAGCTCGCGTTGGCCGCCAGGAACCCGAGCTGCGTCAGCACGCCGGCGCGCTGGCTCGGGTCGAGGTCGGTCTTGACGTGCTGGTCGCTGAACTCGCCCTGCGCCCCGTACAGCGGCGCCAGCGTCGAGTTGACGAAGCTGTACGGCGCCGCCAGCAGCGTCGCCACGTCGCCGAGCTCGTGCTCGAACACCACGTCGTCGACGAACATCATGGTCTCGCGGACCATCATGTCGCGCATCGGCTCGGCGAACTCGGGGAACTTGTCGGCGTTCTTGTTGATCTTGCTGTAGCTGTCGACCTTGAGCGTCTGGAAGTGGAACGACGCCACCATGTCGTGCGCGCGCTGGTCGTCGAGCATGCGCGCGGCCTGGGCCTCGATGCCGGCGACCGACTCGAGCGCGCCGCCCTTGGCGGCCTCGAACAGCTCCTCGTCGGGCATCGTGTCCCACAGCATGTACGACAGCTTGGTCGCGACCTCGTAGCCGTCGAGCGGCACGTTGCCGTCCTCGTCGGGCGCGTCGCTCAGCTCGACGCGGTACAGGAAGTACGGCGACTGCAGGAACGTCTGCAGCACCACGCGCACGCCCTCGAGCACCGGGTCGCCGCCGCCGAGCGCCGCGCCCTCGTGGAACACCTGCATGTGGCGCTCGATCTCCTCCGGCGTCAGCGGGCGGCGATACGCCCGCGGCCCGAACGACTCGATGAACCCGCGCCCGCGCGCGTCGCTGTCGCCCTCGCTCGGCACCAGCAGCGCGACCAGCTCCGCGTCGGCGATCACCTGCTCCGCGATCTCTTCGGCCGCGCGCTGGTAGTCGGTCCACAGCGTCGCCGACACCACCAGCTTCTCGCTGTTGTTGTCGTAGCCGCCGCTGATTGGGTCGCCGATGAACAGCGACGACTTGCCGATGGTTTGATCGAGCAGCAGCAGGTCGCGGATCGAGTTCTCCCACTGGCGATGCGACAGCCGCGGCACCCGCGACGACTCGGGCAGCTCGGGCAGCTCGGTGCCGCCGGTGTCCGTGTCGCTGGAGGGACCGCCGTCGGTCGGTTGGCCGTTGGTCGTCGCGTCGGTGTCGCCGTCGGTCGCGCCGCCGGGACCGCCGCCGGGACCACCGCCGGGCCCACCCGAGGGATCACCATCGGTCTGCTGCCCCGACATCCCCGAGTAACACCCGGTCGACAGGCAGAGCCCCAAGGGCCACGCCCCCAGAGTTCGCCACCAATGCGCTCGTCGTCGCTGAGCCATAGGGAGGCAATGTCCCGGTAGCAGCCTGCGCTGTCAACCGTGGGCGATCCCCGATGGACTGCCAGCGACGCCGAGGGGGCCCAGGGCCCCGTGCCTTCTGCGTGTGTGGCCGCTGCCGACGAGCGCGGATACGACCGACGACACGCGTATCCGTCAGTGCGTGTCTCGCATCTTCTGCAGGCTGCCGTCGGCGAGCATGCGCTCGACGTCCGTGAAGCCGCCGATCAGCGTGCCGCGCACGAACACCTGCGGGAAGGTGGGAAAGCCCGACCACAGCTTGATCGCGAGCCGCTCCTTCCACTGGCTCACATACGAGCCGTACTCGAGGTACGTGAACGGCACGCCTGCGGCTTCGAGCGCCCGGCGGGCCTTCTTCACGAACGGGTTCTGCGCCATGCCGACGACGACCACCGGGTCGCGGGCGATCGCCGCAGTGATCGCGTCGACGATGTTGCGGTGGAAGCTCTGGATCTTGTCGCCGACGTGCGGCGCGAGCGAGGACTCGGGGAGGAGGGGGCGAGACATGGGCGCGGAGCGTGGTGCCGGATCCGCCCGTGGCAAGGCTTCGCGCGCGTGCGCCCGCTCGCGGGCTCGCGTGAGCGATCTGCCCGAAAGGCCCTGTAAGCGGCGCGCGTCGTCCGGCGCGAGCGGGCGACGCGGCACGAGAACGGCATTCATCGCGGTCGCGTGCGGCGTTTCAAAGCGTATGCGCGGGAAGACCCGCGGCCCCGACGATCGCGTTGCAGGCCGGCGAACGATACCCTCGCCAACCTGGAGAGATCCATGCGCCGCCACATCCCGCTCGTCGTCTGCCTCGGCCTCGCTGGCCTCGTCGCCTGCACCGGTCGCCCGGGCCCTTCGGACTCCCAACAACAGTCGCAGCCGCGCGCGACCGACGAATGCAAGCTCGAGTGGCGCGCCCCCGATCCGCAGCCGACCGCCGGCGTCGCGCCCTTCTCGCTCACCAGCCAGGACGGCACCGGCCTCAAGCTCCTCAGCGTCAAGAGCCGCGCCGTCGTCGAGGACCCGCTCGCCTTCACCGAGCTCCACCTCGCGTTCCAGAACCCCAACGATCGCGTGATCGAGGGCCGCTTCGAGATCAACCTCCCGCCGAACTCGGCGATCTCGCGGTTCGCGATGCTGATCGACGGGCGCTGGCAGGAGGCCGAGGTCGTCGAGCTGCAGGCCGCGCGTCAGGCCTACGAAGACTTCCTCCACCGCCGCCAAGATCCGGCCCTGCTCGAGAAGAGCGCCGGCAACCGCTTCAGCGCGCGCGTGTTCCCGATCCCCGCCCGCGGCGTCAAGGAGATCATCGTCTCCTACTCCGAGGAGCTGAGCTCGAGCAGCGAGCCGTACCGCGTCTACCTGCGCGGCCTGCCGCAGCTGCAGGACCTCGACGTCGAGGTCGTCGTGCCCAAGGGCGGCGGCGTCAGCGAGAAGACCCGCATCCACGAGACCAACTTCATGCCGCAGCAGGACCTCGAGCTCGCCACCAGCCGGCGCGCGCCCGAGGTCGGCCTCCGCTACGACCGCCTCGCCGTCGCCCGCATCACCCCCGACGTCAAGCTGCCGGAGGTCCCCGTCACCGGCGTCACCGTGTTGTTCGACACCAGCGCCTCGCGGGCGCTCGACTTCAAGGGTCAGGTCGCGCGCCTCGGCCAGCTCGTCGCCGAGCTGCGTGGCGCCGCCGGCGTCGATTTCCCGCTCACCGTCGCCTGCTTCGACCAGGGCGTCGAGCAGGTGTTCGCCGGCCCCGCGAGCAGCTTCGGCGCCGCCGCCCAGGACGCGATCTTGAAGCGCGGGGCGCTCGGCGCCTCCGACCTCGCCGGCGCGCTGCGCTGGACCGGCACCCAGGCGAAGGTCCACGACCGCGTCATCCTCGTCGGCGACGGCGTCGCCACGGCCGGCGGCATCGAGCGCGACGTCCTGCGCACCGCCGTGCAGGAGCTCGGCCGCGCCGGCGTGCGTCGCCTCGACGCGGTCGTCGACGGCGGCCTGCGCGACGAGGCCGCGCTGCGCCAGCTGACCACCGCCGGCCTGCAGGACGCCGGCATCCTCGTCGACGCTCGCCTGCCCGCGCCGCTGGTCGCCTCGCGGCTGGTGCGAGCCACCAAGGCCAACGTCAAGGTGCATGTCCCCGGGGCCAGCTGGGTGTGGCCGCAGACGCTCGGCGCCGTGCAGCCCGGCGATCAGTTCCTCGTGTTCGCCGACCTCCCCGTCGACAAGCCGATGCGCGTCGAGCTCGGCGAGCGCGGCGAGGATGTCCGCGACATCAAGCTCGGCGACGCCGAGCGGCCGCTGCTCGAGCGGGCATGGATCCGCGCCAGCATCGATCGCCTGAGCGGCATGATGGGTCACGAGGCCGCCGGCGACGCCAAGGCCAAGGCCGACCTCAAGCAGCAGATCATCGGCCTCTCGACGCGCTACCGCGTGCTGTCCGACTACACCGCGCTGCTCGTGCTCGAGACCGACTGGGACTACCAGCGCTTCGGCATCGATCGCACCGCGCTGGCCGAGATCCTCACCGTCGGCCCCCAGGGCGTCGCGGTGGTCGACCGCACGCGCCTGCCCGACAAGCCGATCGTCGTCCAGCCGATCGTCCCCGAGCAGCCCATCGCGCAGGCCGACGACGGCGACGACGACGGCCCGCTCGGGTGGTTCTTCGGCGCCGAGAAGCGCAAGAGCGAGAGCCGGAACAAGAAGGATGCCTCCGCGGTCGCGGCCAACTTCGAGCCGCAGGCCGAGGCCAAGAGCGAGGCGCGGCCGCTGCCCAAGCCGGCCGGCGCGCAGGACAAGGGCGGTCGTGGCGGCGACGGTGAAGCGGCCGAAGAGGCGCGGGCGATCGGCGGCGCTCCGGGCGCAGCCGAGGCCGCGGTCGACGGCATGGCCGACCCGGCGATGAGGGCGCGTGATGAAGCGCCGGCTGACGCTCCCGCACACGCGGCACCGCCGCCTCCGCCCCCGTCCGAGCCTTCGCCCGAGCCGGCCGGGCCCGCGCCCGTCACCGCCGGAGGCTCGCCGCATGCGGACATGCGCGAGGTCGAGGATGCCGTCACCACGGACACCCGCCGACCCACGCGCGTCGCCGCCTCGCGTCGCGCCCCGCCGCACGGCCACGAGGCTCCCCCGTGGGATCCGCAGCCGCGGCCCACCTTCGAACAGCCCAAGCCCGCCGACGCCTGGGAGGGACGTTTCGCCGATGTCATGTTCGAGGTTCGCGCCGGCCGCGCCGCTCAGGCGCTCACCAAGGCGTGGGAGTGGCGCGACAGCAACCCTGGTGACGAGGTCGCGCTGGTCAGCCTCGGTGAGGCGGCCGAGGCCAGCGGCGACCGCGTTTTGGCCGCGCGGGCCTACGGCTCGCTCATCGACCTGTTCCCTGGCCGCGCGGACATCCGTCGCATGGCTGGCGAACGGCTCGAGGCGCTCGGCGACGTCGGTCTGCAACTTGCGATCGACACCTACGCGCAGGCCGTGGCCCAGCGGCCCGACCATCCTGCCAGTCACCGGCTCTACGCCTTTGCGCTGGTCAAGGCCGGCCGGTACGCCGAGGCCTTCGCGGCCGCGCTCGCCGGCGCCCGCCGCAGCTATCCGAGCGGTCGCTTCGCTGGCGTGCAGCAGATCCTCGGCGAGGACCTCGCCCTGATCGCGGCCGCCTGGCTCGGGGCTCAGCCCGGTGACGCCGCCGCGCAGTCGGCGATCGCCGCTGCCGGAGTCACCCCCGCTCGCAGCCCCTCGCTGCGCTTCGTCCTCAACTGGGAGACCGACGCCAACGACGTCGACTTCCACATTTACGACGGCAAGGGCGGGCACGCCTACTTCAGCCAGCGGCAGCTGCCCTCGGGTGGCCGTCTGTACGCCGACGTGACCACGGGTTACGGCCCCGAATGCTTCACCATCCCGGGCGACGCCGCGGCGTTCCCGTACGTGCTCCAGGCGCATTATTACAGCCGCGGGCCGATGGGTTACGGCATGGGCAAGCTGCAGGCCGTGCAGCACGACGGCAAGGGCGGACTCGCGTTCATGGAGCACCCGTTCGTCATCATGAAGGACCGCGCGTACGTCGACCTGGGCCGCGTCGACCAGCCGCTGTCGGACCTGAAAGTCGTCGTTCCGCGCCTGCCGTCCGGCCCTGGGGCCCAGGGTCAGCCTTACGCACCGTACACGCCGCCGCCGCCGGTTCCGCCGCCGCCTTCGCGCTATTAAAAACCTCGCGTGCGTGTCGGTCGCGCGACCGGACGTGCGCGTGCGATTTTGCTCCGTGACGACGCCGTGCCCGTTCTCGGGTACGGTTGCGTAATTCCGACGATCCGGACGGATCCACCGCGTCGCAACCACTGCTGCCCGTGGGTTCTTCATCCCGGGTCGCTACGAACCACCTGGTTTCTTTTCCAATCGAGGCTCGCATGTCCCGCTCTCGTGCTTTCTTGTTGAAGCTCGTCGCTCCCCTCTGTCTGTCCGCCGTCGGCCTCTTGGCCTGCGGCGACAGCAGCAGCAGCTCCAATTCCAACAGCGCCTCGAACTCCGGCACAGGCACCGACGTGACCTCCGGAGGCATGACCGAGCCGACGGCGGGCAGCGTGAGCATGTCGGCCAGCGAGGCCACCGACGGCACCGCGGGCATCTCGGACTCGAACTCGGGCGTGCCGACGACCAGCGGCATGGGCATCTCGGACTCGAACTCGAGCGACACGATGACCGAGGACACGACCACCGGCATCGGCGGCGGCGGCTGCGGCGACAACGTGCTCGACCCGGGCGAGGAATGTGACAGCGGCGCGAACAACGGCGGCGGCAACGAGTGCAAGCTCGGCTGCATGCTCAACTTCTGCGGCGACACGTATATCGGCCCGGGAGAAGAGTGTGACAACGGGGCCGAAAACGGCGACATGAACTCGTGCAAGCCCGACTGCAAGAAGGCCTTCTGCGGCGACGGCAAGGTCGGCCCCGGCGAGGGCTGCGACGACGGCAACCAGAACAACGCCGACACCTGCACCAACACCTGCGCGCTGGCCTCGTGCGGCGACGGCATCATCTCCGCCCAGGAGCAGTGCGACGACGGCAACCAGAGCAACGAAGACGAGTGCACCAACAACTGCACCGCCGCCAAGTGCGGCGACAACTTCGTCCAGAACCCCGAGCAGTGCGACGAGGGCCCCGACAACGCCAACACAGGCGACTGCACGCTCATGTGCAAGCTGGCGGTGTGCGGCGACGGTGAGCTCCACAACACCGGCAGCGGCAACGAGGAGTGCGACCTCGGGGCGGGCAACGGCCCGGGCCAGCAGTGCAACGCCCAGTGCAAGACCAACACCTGCGGCGACGGCGACAAGAGCCCGACCGAGCAGTGTGACGACGGCAACAACCAGGGCGGCGACGGCTGCACCTCGCTGTGCAAGCTCGAGGAGTGCGGCAACAACGTCATCGACCCGGGCGAGCAGTGCGACGACGGCAAGAACGGCAACCAGGACGACGGCTGCACCGACGCCTGCGCCCTGCCGAAGTGCGGCGACGCGCTCGTCCAGCCGAGCCTCGACGAGCAGTGCGACCTCGGCCCCGGCAACAACAACTCCGGCGCCTGCACCCTGGTGTGCACCGCGGCCAAGTGCGGCGACGGCCTCATCTGGCAGAACCACGAGGAGTGCGACGACGGCGTCAACAACTCCAACACCGGCACCTGCAAGGCCAACTGCACCAAACAGTTCTGCGGCGACGGCTTCGTCGGCCCCGGCGAGGCCTGCGACGACGGCAACCAGAACAACAATGACGGCTGCACCAACGTGTGCAAGATGGCCAAGTGCGGCGACGGCTTCATCCAGCCGGGCGAGCAGTGCGACAACGGCGGCCTCAACAGCAACAACGGCACCTGCACCACCGCCTGCCTGACCCCCAAGTGCGGCGACGGCTACATCCAGGCCAGCAACAACGAGACCTGCGACGACGGCGTCAACAACGGCGACAGCAAGGCGTGCCTCTCGACCTGCGTCCCGGCCAAGTGCGGCGACGGCAAGACCCAGGTCGGCGTGGAGGAGTGCGACGACGGCAACAACGTCAACACCGACCTCTGCACCAACACGTGCAAGGCCGCCAAGTGCGGCGACGGCATCACCCAGCCGAACGCCGGCGAGACCTGCGACGACGGCAACAACGACAACACCGACCTCTGCACCAACTTCTGCGTGCCCGCCAAGTGCGGCGACGGCTACAAGCAGCCGCAGAACCAGGAGCAGTGCGACGACGGCAACAACGACAACACCGACGCCTGCAGCAACGCCTGCAAGACCCCCACCTGCGGCGACAGCATCGTCCAGCCGGGCGCGCCGTTCAACGAGCAGTGCGACAACGGGGCCAACAACGCCAACGACAAGGCGTGCAACGCCACCTGCAAGAAGACCACCTGCGGCGACGGCACCAAGCAGACCCCCAACGGCAACGGCCAGAACGAGATCTGCGACGACGGCAACCAGTCGAACGCCGACGCCTGCACCAACACCTGCGCCAAGACGGTCTGCGGCGACGGCATCACCCAGAACCCCAACGGCAACGGCCAGGCCGAGACGTGCGACGACGCCGACCAGTCGAACGCCGACGAGTGCAACACGTCGTGCAAGAAGACCACCTGCGGCGACGGCATCATTCAGAACGACCCCAAGAACGGCGACGGCGTGACCGAGATGTGCGACCAGGGCGCGCAGAACGGCACCCAGGGCTCGTTCTGCTCCGCCACCTGCCAGATCAAGCCGGCCTGACCCGGACCTGAGCCCGGCCCCCGCGCCGGACCCCACGCGCGCCGCGAGCGACATGTCCCCAAGGACATCCGCTCGCGGCGCGCCGCGTTGTCGACATGTCCCGAAGGTCAGCCGCTCGCGGCGCGCCACGTCTCCATGGACATGTCCCGAAGGTCAGCCTATCGCGACGCGCAACGACTCCATGGACATGTCCCGGAGGCCATGTCTCGGCTCCGCAGCGAGCACGTGGTCGAAGCTGTCGGCGAGCGGCTCACGGCGAGGCCGCGAGGCGGTGCGCATCTGCGCCAGCCGCCCGTCGCCGCCACGCCGCGCGGTCGTCGTCGGTCGGACCGCGAGCGCGGCTCGTCGCTACTGGCCCGGACCGGGAGCGCGAGCCGACGCTCCATCCTGAAGCCAAACCCGCGAACCCCCGCTCGTGCCGCATGAGCGGGACAGCCGACTCCGACGTCCCGTTCGCTCCGGCGCCCCTGGACGTGCAAGGATTCTGCGTGGCCCCCGACGGGCAAGCGACGCCGGGCTTCCGCCACGGGAGCACGACGAGCCCTCGGCGCCCCGGGAGCCAGGAGAGCGCGCAAAACGGATGCCCGGGGTAGCCCTGTTCATCGCTCCGTCCGACCTGGTCGTTTGCGCAGAGGCGCCATCAGGCCATTGCGGCGCCCGATGAGCCCGGTATCATCCGCCGATGATGCCATGCCTGCAGCGGACGAGCGCCTCGCTCCTCGTCCTCACCCTTTTTTCTGCCAGCCTCCCCGCCCACGCCCAGCCCGCCGAGGCCGTCGCCGCGCCCGCGGAGCAGCCCGGCGATCGCGTCCACCTCGTCAACGGCGGCATGGTCCAGGGCTCGATCCTCGAGGTCTTACCGAATGACTCGTTGACCATCGTCTCGGCGGCCACCGGCGACCGCAAGACTTTCTCCTGGTCCGAGGTCGCCGCCTACGAGCAGGGCGGCCAGCGCATCGAAGTCGGCGCCGTCGCGACCCCGGCCCCCGCCGCGCCCGAGCCACCGCCGGCTTACGGCCCGCGCCTCCATATCGAGACCACCAAGCCCGCCAGCGTCCAGCTCTATGAGATCACCGGCGAGATGATCGCTCACGGCGCCAACGTCACCGTGCACGGCATCCACTACCGCTCCGTGTGCTCGGCCCCGTGCGGCGGCGTCATCGACACCAGCCGCGGCAGCTCGTTCTTCTTCGGCGGCGAGGGCCTCACCACCTCCAATCGCTTCAACCTCGCCGACGCGCGCGGCGACGTCACCGCCCTCGTCAAGCCCGGCCGCAGGGGCCTGCGGATCGGCGGCATCATCACGATGAGCGTCGGCATCAGCCTCATGGCCCTCGGCGGCTTCCTGGTCTGGTACGCCAAGTCCGAGGCCGAGTTCGATGCGGAGCTCAACGGCGGGCCCGCTCGGTCGCCGAAGTACGGGGCGCCGATCGGTCTGCTCGTCGGTGGCGCCGCCGCCCTCGCCGGCGGCATCACCATGATGGTCCTCGGCAAGACGCGCTTCCAGCTGAAGACCGGCGGCATCGGCCTGCTCCGCCCGCTCCGCTTCGGCTGATCTTTCAGGCCAAGCCCATCGCCGCGCTCGAGAGATTTGGAGGTCGCGCGAGCGACCTCCAAATCTTCAAAAATTCCGCACCTCTCATTCGATCGTTCGCCAATCACAGCACCCTGCGATCGCCCCGTCCCATGCCGGACTCGCAGGATTTGGCGCCGCGAATGGCACGACTGCCTGGCCTGGTCGCGAGACCCCATTCGCCTCGCCGGAGCATCGCGCACCCAAATTGTGACGCGAGTGAATGGCCTGGGTGATCGAATCCTCGATCGTCGGAGTGGAGGGCCATCGTGCACCCTCCCGGACGCTCACATAGGCCCGCGGCGAGCATTATTAAATCTCGCGGCGCATGAAGACCCGCGACGACTCGTCCAGCCCGCGGGCCTCGTGTTCCACGCGGATCGCCGCCATCCCTGGCGTCAGCGCCTCGACCTCCACGAAGCCCAGGCGGCGGTAATACGGCGCGTTGAACGGCACGTCCTTGAACGTCGACAGCGTGAGCGCGGCCCAGCCGCGGGAGCGAGCGACCGCAGTCACCGTGTCGAGCAGCGCTGCACCGATCGCTCGGCGCGCGTGGCTCGGCAACACATCGATCTGCTCGACGTACGCGCAGCCTTCCAGCTCGCGGAACATGACGAACGCTACTGGAATCTCGTCTGCCGCGGCCACCAGCAGCCCGCCCTCGGCGATTCGCCGCGCCAGCGTGTCCACATCGGTCGGTTCGTCGTCGGCGATCGCCGCCCGGCTCGTGCCGACGAAGCGCGTCGCCGAGATCTGCTCGATCTCGCGGACGCGCCCGATCTCCGCGGCGCGTGCAGGGCGAAAGCTCAGGCCGTCCGTCATTGCGGCCCCGAGGGTCGCCCTGGTTCGCCGGGCTCGCAACCCCCGCGAGCGCTCGCTCGCAGTTCCGCGCCCCGACGCATCCTCCCATCGTCGCGTCGCGGCGTATCCTGCGCCTCATGATCGCCGCGATCGCCGGGGACATCATCGGCTCGGTGCACGAGCGGGCCGACATCAAGCGCACCGACTTCACGCTCTTCAAGACGAGCAGCAGCTTCACCGACGACACCGTCATGACGATGGCCGTCGCCGACTGCCTGCTGCACCGCAAGCCCTACGCCGCCACCTTGCGCGAGTACGGCCGGCGCTACCCCGATCGCGGCTACGGCGGCATGTTCCGCGAGTGGCTCGCCGACGACGCCATGGGCCCCTATCAGAGCTTCGGCAACGGCTCGGCCATGCGCGTCAGCCCCGTGGGGTTCGCCATGCGCAACCTCGACGACGTCCTGTCCGAGGCGCGCGCCTCCGCCATGCCGACCCACGATCACCCCGAGGGCATCAAGGGCGCCCAGGCCCTCGCCGTCGCCGTGTTCCTGGCCCGCCACGGCGCCGACAAGGCGAAGATCCGCGCCGACATCGAGGCGCGGTTCGGCTACGACCTGCGCCGCAGCGTCGCCGCCATCCGGCCCCGATATGCCTTCGACGTCACCTGTCAGGGCTCGGTGCCCGAGGCGATCATCGCCTTCCTCGACAGCGACGACGTCGAGTCGGCGATCCGCCTCGCCGTCTCGCTCGGCGGCGACGCCGACACCCTCGCGTGCATGGCCGGCGCCGTGGCCCAGGCCTTTTATAAAGAGGTCCCGCCGGCCATCGTCGCCGAGGTCGAGCAGCGGCTGCGGCCCGAGCTGTGGCAGCTGCTGCAAGACTTCTGCAAGCACTATCGCGTCCCGGCGTGAGCCTGGCGCGCGGGCGGCGAACGTTCGCCGCCAACGGAGCTCGCGGGCCGGCGCGTCGCGGCCGTTTGGCGGCCCGCAGGACCACGCAACGCCGACACCGCCACCTTGCCATGCACGAGCCGCCTGGCCGCTGAAGCTCGATCGACCTCGGGCTCTCCCGCCGGCCGTCCCCGGTGCTTCACGCAGGGACACCCGCCCACCGGGCTCGTCGGCGGTCCCGATCGCCGCGCCGCGCCAGCCGCCCATCGCCGCGGAACATCGGTTTCAGCCCGCTCCTCCGCCCCTCGTCGCCCCCCGCTGCGAAAATCCGTTCGCCGCCGCGGCCTCGTGGAGGCGCCTGCTACCATCTGCGCCGCGTGTCCGGCACCAACCTATACGCCAGTCTGAGCTCGCTGCTCGCCGCCGCGGTGGCCGCAGCCATCGGCATCAGCGTCTACTTGCGCGACCGCGAGCGGGTCCAGTTCTCACGCTTCTTCGCCTTCTGTCTCAGCCTGTGTCTCTTCCACCTCGCGCGCTTCTTCGCCGGCTTGCCGAGCTTGCCGCGCTCGCAGTGGGTCGCCGACACCCTCAGCCTCATGTTGCCGCTGATGGCCGACCGGTTCCTCTCGGGCTTCTTCCCGACGACCAACCCGGCCCCCGGGCGCAACCCTGTCCAGGGCCCGCTACTCGGCGTCCTGCTGGTGTTTCAGGTCATCGCCCTCGTCTTCCCGCAGCTCGCCGCCGAGCCGTGGTGGGTCGTCATCGACGTCAGCATCATGATCTACGTCGTCGGCGGCCTGTTCTTCGCCGTCATGCGGATGTGGCGGGCCGCTCGCGCAGCCGAGGGCACCGCCGCCGGCCCGCGCCTGCGCTACCTGTTCTACGCCGCCCTCATCGCCCTCGCGCTCGGTCAGCCGGCCGTCCCCGTCATCGGCCCGATCATCACCGCCGTCTATTTGTACTTCATGGCCCAGACGCTGACGCGCGAGCGTCTGCTCGACCTGCCGGAGATCCTCGGGCGGATCGCCAGCATGACGCTGCTCGTCATCACCGTCACCGCCGTCTACGCCGCGCTGGTGCTATGGGTCCCGTGGACCTTCGCCGGCGAGCCGATGCTGCTCGTCTTCAACACCCTGCTCGCCTCGTTCGCCGTGCTCGTGCTCATCGACCCGCTGCGCACCGTGCTCGATCGCCGGCTCGAGAGCTGGCTGTTCCACGACCGCACCGTCCTGCGGGCCCTGCTCGACCGCCTGCGTCGCCGCCTCGTCAACCTCATCGACCCCGACGAGATGGTCCGCGTCGTCATGAACACCTTGCGCGGCTCGGAGCGCGTCACCCGGGCCTCGCTGTTCCTGCTCGACCGTCAGGGCTCGGCGCTGCGGCTGCGCGGGCACACCGGCGCTCCCACCCCGCCCGCGAAGCTCGACCTCGCGACCCGGCGGCCCTTGCTCGAGCGCATGCGCCAGAGCGGGCCGCTGCTGCGCGACGTGCTCGAGCGCCAGCGCGAGCGGGCCAACAACGAGCTCAAGGCCGAGCTCGACGAGTGCCTCGACACCTTCGCCGAGGTCGGCGCCAGCCTCGCCTTGCCGATCCGCGGCCTCGCCGGCGAGCAGCTCGAGGGCGGCCCGCCGCGGCTGCACCTGCTCGGCGTCCTCTTCGTCGACGACGAGCGCCTGCTCGAGCCGTTCTCGCGCGAGGAGGTCGAGCTGTTCGAGGGTGTCGTGGCCCAGGCCGCGGTGATGATCGAGAACTCGACCGTCTACGAGCAGCGCAAGGAGCGCGACCGGCTCGCTGCGCTCGGCGAGATGGCCGCCGGTCTGGCCCACGAGATCCGCAACCCGCTCGGCGCGATCAAGGGCGCCGTCCAGGTCGTCGAGCCCGGGCTGCAGGACGCCGACCCGACCACGCGCGAGTTCCTCGGCGTCATCGTCGAGGAGGTCGAGCGGCTCAACCGCGTCGTCACCCAGTTCCTCACCTACTCGCGGCCGTTCACCGGGCAAATGGGCCCGGTCGTGCTCGGCGAGGTCGTCGTCACCACCATGCGCCTGCTCGACGAGGACGCCCGCGCGCGCGTCACCTTCACCCAGCCGGCGAACCTGCCGCCGGTGCGCGGCGACGCCGAGGCGCTGCGCCAGGTCCTGCTCAACCTCCTGCGCAACGCCTTTGACGCGCTGTCCGGCCAGGATCCGCCGGGGCGGGTGTTCGTGTCGCTCGGCCTGCGCCGGCACGGCCTCGGCAGCGGCGACGCCGTCACCCTCACGGTCCGCGACAACGGCCCCGGGTTCGCCCCTGGCGCGCTGGCCAACCTGTTTGTCCCCTTCCACACCACCAAGGCCGCGGGCACCGGCCTGGGGCTGCCCATCAGCCAGCGGATCGTGGAGAATCACCGCGGGCTCATCGAGGTCAGCGCCCCCGAGGCCGGCGGCGCCCAGTTCACGATCGTCCTGCCCGTCCACGCCCAGCCGCGCGCCGAGTCGCCGACCTGACGCTCGCCGAATTCTGCTCGAGTCTCATCTGCCCCTTCAGACAGGTTCATCTTGTCCCAAGTACAACACCGGATCCTCCTCGTCGACGACGAACCCAACCTGCGCAAGGTCCTCGGCGCGCTGCTCAAGCAGCTCGGCTTCGAGGTCCACGCCGAGAATGACGGCGCCGCCGCGCTCGCGCGGGTGCGGACTGCGCCGCCGGGGACCTTCGACGTCGTGATCACCGACCTGCGCATGCCCAACCTCGACGGCATGGGCCTGCTCAAGGCGTTGCAGGTGCACGAGCCGGGGCTGCCGGTGATCCTCTTGACGGCGCACGGCAGCATCGACAGCGCGGTCGAGGCGGTCAAGCTCGGCGCCTTCGACTACCTCGAGAAGCCGTTCGACAAGGACCAGATCCACCAGATCGTGCAGAAGGCGATCGCCACGCGCGAGCGCAGCGGGCCGAGCATCACCCCGGCCCCGCCGCCGGGCGAGATCGCCGACCCGTGCGCCGCGGCCGGCATGGTCGGTCGCTCGCCGTCGATGCAGACGATCCGCGAGATCGTCGGCACGGTCGCCGCCAGCCCGTCGACCGTGCTCATCGCCGGCGAGAGCGGCACCGGCAAGGAGTTGGTCGCGCGGGCGCTGCACCTCGGCTCCTCCCGGCGCAGCCAGCCCTTCATCAAGGTCAACTGCGCCGCGATCCCCGGCGGCCTGGTCGAAAGCGAGCTCTTCGGCCACGAGCGCGGCGCCTTCACCGGCGCCGTCAGCTCGCGCGCCGGTCGCTTCGAGCTGGCCGACGGCGGCACCCTCTTTCTCGACGAGGTCAGCGAGATCCCCAAGGAGATCCAGGTCAAGCTGCTGCGCGCGATCCAGGAGTCGGAGTTCGAGCGCGTCGGCGGCGTCAAGACCTTGCACGTCAACGTGCGGCTGATCGCGGCCACCAACCGCAACCTCGACGAGCTCATCCGCGACGGCCAGTTCCGCGAAGACCTCTACTACCGGCTCAACGTCGTGCCGGTCCACCTGCCGGCGCTGCGCGAGCGGCTCGAAGATCTGCCGTTCCTCGTCTCGCACTTCGTGCAGCGCTGCAACGAGCGCCTCGGCAAGAGCGTGCAGGGGCTGACGCCGGCCGCTCTGGCGGCGCTCGAGCGCTACCCGTGGCCGGGCAACATCCGCGAGCTCGAGAACCTGATGGAGCGGATGGTGCTGTTCGCCTCGGGGCCCTGGATCGACGAGGACGACCTCCCGGACGCCTACGCCGGCGAGGTGGGCGGCGGCGCGCCCGCGGCCGCGGAATCGAGCGCTCGCCTCACCGAACCGGGCGACCGCCAGATCCGCCTGCCGCTGTCGAGCCTGGGCCAGGACCTCAAGGAGGCGGTCAAGGCTGGCTCGCGGCTGGTCGAGGAGGCGCTCATCCGCGAGGCCCTGGCCAAGACCGACGGCAACGTGACCCGCTCGGCCCGCGCCCTCGGGATCAGCCGGCGCAGCCTGCAGTCCAAGATGAAGGAGCTCGGCCTGCGCGAGAGCCCCGACGACGGCGGGCCGAAGGGGCCGCCGCCGCAGCCGGCGAGCTGACCCCGAAGTCGAGGCCGCGTGCGCGGCAGATCTCGCCCCACGTCGCCCGCCGCGCCCGAGCCCGCCGCGCGGGCTCCGCGACGGCGAGCGTGGGGCCTCACGGGCGCCGGACGGCCGAAAACGGGGTCGAGGGCCTGGCAAAGGGTCCCTTCTTCCGGGTTTTTCGCCGTGGGATCGGTGGCTTGCGGTGCTGCAATCGGGGTCGGGATCGTGGCTGGCCCGGTCGCTTCGGCCCAGGAATGTTGACGCTACAGGCCGCGCGCTGGTAGCGTGCAGCGACCCCTCTTGAGGTGCTCCCTATGCGGAAACTGTGCCGCCTCCTGCCCGTCCTGACTCTTCTCGGCGCGGTCGCTCTCGCTGCCCCCACGGCGAATGCTGCCGAGGTCACGCGAGTGGCGAGCTCCTTCGACGGCGACAACAAGTTCGATTTCCACTTCGGGGTCGGCTACGACTTCAACTTCAAGCAGGCGGCGATCCTCCGCGAGTGGAGCGACCCGAACAACCCGAAGAGCACCATGGTGCGCGACCTGCTGTACAGACAGCAGCGGCACGTGGTGACGCCGACGATGGAGATCGGTCTCTACAAGGACCTCGCCATCTACGCGGCCCTGCCGATCGTCATCAGCGACCAGCGGACCTACGGCTTCGACCAGAAGGCCGAGCCCTGCGTGTACGCCCAGGACGCCACCGGCACCAACCCGGCGACCTGCGTCCGTCACGACAACAGCACGACGATCCGCGACGGCATCATCCCGCGTGACGGCTTCAACGCCATGAACGCGGCCAGCCCGTTCGGCGCGTTCGGCGGCGCGGGCACCGAGACGATCTTCAAGGGCGCCAACCGCTACGGCCTCGACCAGCTGATCGTCGGCCTGAAGATCGGCATCCTGAACCAGGACCGGCTGTCGCACATGCCGAAGTGGGTCCTCGGTCTCGAGGGTCGGTTCGCCGTCGGCAAGCCGATGACCTTCTCGCGCGACACCGTCGACAGCGACCCGGCGGGCAACCACCGCGTCGGTCGCGGCACCCACGAGCTCGGCGTGTGGACGGCCCTCTCGCGCCGTTACCGCTTCCTCGACCCGTTCTTCACCGCGTGGTGGTACCAGGCCATCCGCGCCAACGGCTCCGAGTTCAAGAACTACGGCGCGACGCAGGACCGCATCAACCCGCAGTCCAACGTCGGCGTGTCGTTCGGCACCGAGATCGTGCCGTTCGAGCGCAAGGCCAAGGGCCAGAAGGTCGCGCTCAACCTGCGCGGCCTGGCGATGCTCAAGTACGGCGGCCGCGGCTACAGCGAGGCGTGGGAGCTGTTCGCCGACAGCCCGGCGCTCGTCGGCACCTTCCAACCCGGCCAGGCCGGCCTCGAGTGTGATCGCGGCGCGGTCGACAGCGTGGTCCAGTACGCCAAGGACAACCCGCAGAACGGCGACGCGCTCGGCGGCTCGGGCGTCACCGGTCGCTCGGGCGGCGGCGGGTGCCAGCGCTTCAACGGCATCACCAACATCCAGGACTTCGCGACCTTCGGCGTCAACATCGCGCTGCACGCCCAGCTCAGCAAGTACGCGATGCTGATGATCGGCACCACGCTGACCACCGACACCCGCCACCTCATCACCGCGGCCAGCCGCGGCAAGGCGGCCCTCGGCGGCGACCCCAACCTCGTCGACCAGCCCAACGAGATCAACCCGGTCCGCCGCGACGTGATCGACCAGGTCGGCCGCCGCTACGCCGTCGGCGACGTGTTCGGCGCGATGGGCTACTTCCGCTTCCTGCTCACCTTCTGAGCCGGCTGCCCCAGGGGACATGTCCGGACGGCCCTGGCCGCCCGGACATGTTTGTTTAAGGGGCCGGCCTCGCCGCCCAGGCCGCGATCAGGACGACCCGAAGCACCTGTCCTTCGGGACGCTCGCCGCGGCCGAGGTCAGGACGACCCGACCCACCTGTCCTTCGGGACGCTCGCCGCTGCCGAGGTCAGGACGATCCGGGCGCCCCACCGCACCTGTCTCACCTGGCCCTTCGGCCAGCTCACTCGCTGGCGCGGCGCAGGGCCCCGAGCTGCTCGTAGATCGCCCGCGCCTCGAGCCCGGTGAGCGCCGCGATCTGCTTGGCCTTCTCGCGCGGCTTCAGCCCCGGGTCGCACACCAGCTGCCACAGCGCCCGCGCGGCGTCCTGCGCCGGGTCGGCGGCCGCCGGCGCCTGCGTGCCCGCGAGCACCACCGTCACCTCGCCGCGCAGCGCCTCGTCGACCGTGGCCGCCAGCTCGGTCAGCGAGCCGCGCAGCACTTCTTGGTGCTGCTTCGTCAGCTCGCGGCCGATCGCCACCCGCCGCAGCTCGGCGTCGGGCAGCGCCGCCGCCAGATCGCGCAGCAGCGCCGGCACCCGGTTGCCCGCCTCGTACAGCAGCACCGTCCCGCGCTCGTGCGCGATCGACTCCAGCCGCTCCGCCCGCTCCGCCCCGCCGCGCGGCAGGAAGCCGAGGAACCGCACGTCCTCGGCCGGCAGCCCGCTGAGGCACAGCGCCACCGCGGCGGCCGTCGGCCCCGGCACCACGTCGACCGCGTAGCCGGCCTCGACCGCCGCCTGGACCAGGCGCAGGCCCGGGTCGCTCCACACCGGCAGCCCCGCCTCCGACACGTACGCGACCACCTTGCCGCGCGCGAGGTTGTCGAGCAGCAGCGCCACGCGATCGCCCTCGTTGGCGACGAAGCAGCTGATCCGCGGCGGCAGGGTCGCGCCCTCGCCGAGCAGGCGCAGCGGGCTGCGCGTGTCCTCGCAGAACAGCACGTCGGCGCCGACGATCGCCTCGCGGGCGCGCGGGCTGAGGTCGCCGCGGTTGCCGAGCGGCGTGCCGACCAGCACCAGCATCCCCGGCGATTCGGCGCTCATTCGTGACCCAGGGCGATCTGGACCGCGTCGCCGAGCTCGGTCTGGAGGAACTCGCGCAGGCGCAGGACCATGCGCTTCTCGAGCTGGCGCGCGCGCTCGCGGCTGACGCCCCAGCGGTCGCCCAGCTCCTGCAGCGTGATCGGCTCGTCGGCGACGATGCGGTCGCGGAAGATCTCGAGCTCGCGACCCGCCAGCGTCGAGCCGAACCGGCGCAGCTTGGCGTGGAGGATGTCCTTGAACTCGGTCGACTCGACCTCGACCTCGGGGTCGTCGCTGCTGTCCTCGATGATGTCCATGCGCGTGCGGCCGTCGTCCTCGTCGCCGCCGCTGGTGAGCGGGGCGTCGAGCGACATGTCGGGGGCCGACAGCCGGCGGTCCATCTCGATGACCTCGGCTTCGCTGACGTCGAGGGCGGCGGCGATGCGCTCGGGCGTGGGGTCGACGCCGGCCTGCTTGAGGCGGTCGACCTGCTTGCGCAGGTTGAAGAACAGCTTGCGCTGGTTCTGGGTGGTGCCGATCTTCACCAGCCGCCAGTTGTTGAGGATGAACTTGAGGATGTAGGCGCGGATCCACCAGCCCGAGTAGGTCGAGAGCTTGACCCCGCGGTAGGGGTCGAACTTCTTGACCGCCTGGATCAGGCCGACGTTGCCCTCCTGGACCAGGTCGAGCAGGTTCTGGTAGGCCCGCTTGTACTCGTGGGCGATCTTCACCACGAGGCGCAGGTTGGAGGTCACCAGCTGCTTGGCCGCCTCGGCGTCGCCGCCCTCGACCCACCGGACCGCCAGCGCGTGCTCCTCTTCGCGCGTCAGCAGCGGGTGGCGCCGGACCTCGGCCATGTACTGGCCCATCGGGTCGCGGCGCACCAGGGCCGTCACGGGCGCGGCCGGGGCCCGCGGACCCGCGGGCGAGACCCCGATCTCCGCCTCGATGAGGTCGAGCTCGGCGTCGGTCGCCGGCTCGGTCTCGGCCAGCACCTCGGCGTCTTCGTCCTCCTCGTCCTCGTCGGGCTCCGCGACGACGGCCGTGGCCTTCACGGGCAGGTTCTGGTCGGCGGGCGCCTCGACATCGACGACCGCCGGCGCCTTGCGCGAGGACTTCCCGGACGAGCTGCGCTTCGGTTGAGACATGCCGGGGCGGAGTCTACGCCGCCGCTCGCCATCTTTGACAGGCCGACGGAGGTTCGCCCGTGCGCGACCTCCGGGACGCGACCCGGGGCGGGTGCCCGCGGTTTCGGCCGCGCTGCTGCGCCGCCACCGCGCGGCCCCGGCCCGCCTACACACGTCCGGCTGCCTCGTGGTGGCCAGTGTGCTTGCCCCCCACTACACTGGCCAACGTGATCGCTCCGCTTCGTGGTCGACTCGGTCGGGCCTCCACCCCGGCCATCGTCTTCGGCTCCTTCGCCCTCGCACTCGGGCTCACGGCCGTGCAGGACCGCGAGGCGCTGGCCCAGCGCAGCGAGGCGCGCGCCCCGGCCCGGGCCGCCGCTCAGACCTACGACGCCACCGACCTGCGGATCCTCGACTGGACCCTCTGGTACGTCGCCAAGTACTACGTCGAGCCCGAGCGCATCGACCCCCACCGGATGACGATCGCCGGCCTCGAGGGGCTCGAGCAGGCCATCCCGCAGGTGCTCGTCGAGCCGCTCGGCGGCGGCAAGAAGGCCGCGCGGGTCAAGGTCCGCGTCGGCACCGCCGAGCAGGAGTTCGAGCTCGGCAGCGTCGACGCGCTGTGGGCCGTCGGCACCCACGTGCGCGACGTGTTCCGCTTCGTCGCCCGCCACACCACCCTCAGCGAGGACGACCGCCGCGACGCCGAGTACGCGATCGTCGAGGGCGTGCTCGGCACCCTCGACCCGCACACCAACCTGCTGCGGCCCGACGAGTTCGACGTCATGAAGACCAGCACGAAGGGCAGCTTCGGCGGGCTCGGCATCGAGGTCGGCATGCGCGACGGCATGATCACGGTGATCCGCGTGATCGACGGCAACCCGGCCTCCAAGGCGGGGATCGAGTCGGGCGACCGCATCGTCCAGATCGACGAGGAGTCGACGGTGACGATGTCGCTCAACGAGGCGGTCGACCACATGCGCGGCGAGCCCGGCACCGCGGTGGCGCTGCACATCCGCCGCGAGGGCGTCGACAAGCCCAAGCGGTTCCGCATCACCCGCGACGTCATCACGCTCGACAGCGTCACCGGCACCGTGCTGCCGGGCGTCAACAGCGAGGGTCAGCCGGTCAAGGTCGGCCTGGTCCAGATCCAGCGCAACTTCGCCCAGACCACCGGCAAGGAGCTGCGGGCCAAGCTGGCCGAGTTCGAGAAGGCCGGGGTCCGCGGCATCGTCCTCGACATGCGCGACAACCCGGGCGGCCTGCTCACCGCCGCGGTCGAGGTCGCCGACGCGTTCCTCAAGTCGGGCGTGATCGTCTCGACCGTCGGCCCTGGCGCCCCGCGCGAGGACCTCACCGCCGACGACCGCTACGACTTCGCCAACGTGCCGGTGGTGGTGCTGATCGACCAGGGCTCGGCGAGCGCGACCGAGATCGTCGCCGGCGCCCTGCGCAACCTCGGCCGCGCCGTCCTGCTCGGCCGCCGCACCTTCGGCAAGGGCTCGGTGCAGGTGCTACACGACCGCAAGGTGGCCGACAAGGAGCTCGCGCTCAAGCTGACGATCGCCCAGTACCTCACCCCCGGCGACGTCTCGATCCAGTCGGTCGGCGTCAGCCCCGACCTCGAGACCCTGCCGGTCGTCGTCACCAAGGACTTCGTCGCCTACCACGGCCGCAAGCGCTTCGACCTCGTGCGCGAGGAGTCGCTGGCCTCGCACCTCACCTCGACCAAGGCCGACCCGTCGCAGAAGATCACCGCCGGCCCGCTCTACTTCCTCAGCAACGCCATGGTCCCCGACGACGACGGCGGCGACGAGAAGTCCGAGGCCGCCAAGCAGAAGGAGCGCGACAAGCTGCGCGCGGCCAAGACCGACAAGGCCGGCAACCTGACGGTGGAGGCGCTGCTCGAGGACCCGGAGATCCGCATGGCCCGCGACCTGGTGGTGTGGGCGCCGTCGCCGTCGCGCGACGCGATCCTGGCCAAGATCGGCGACTTCGTGGCCAAGGAGACGGCGGTCGAGGAGAAGCGGCTGACCGAGGCGTTCGCCAAGCGCGGGATCGACTGGAGCCCCGGCACGGCGCCCGAGGCCGGCAAGGGCGCGGTGCTGCGCATGTCCGTCAAGATCGACAAGAAGGACAACACGGTCCTCGCCGGCGAGACGGGCGTCGTCACCGTGACCGTCACCAACGAGGGCACGGCCCCGGCCTACCAGGTCCGCGCCTTCTCCGACTCCGACTACTCGTACTTCGACGAGCGCGAGCTGCTGCTCGGCCGCATCGACCCCGGGCAGACGCGCACCGCGACCGCCAAGGTCAACGTCAACGAGCACGAGCTGTCGCGCACCGATCGCATGGAGCTGCAGCTGTTCGACCGCCACGGCTCGACGGTGTCGCCGAGCTCGCAGCGCTTCATCGACATCAGCAGCGCCGGCATCCCGCGCCCCGACTTCTCGCTGGCCTATCAGCTGCTCGACGACCCCAAGGCCGGCGCCAACATCCACGGCAACGGCGACGGCGCGCTGCAGGTCGGCGAGCGCGTGCGCCTGCGCGTGCACGTGCGCAACACCGGCGAGGGCCAGGCGCTCGACGCCTGGGTCAACCTCAAGAACATGAACGGCGACGCGGTGTTCCTCCACACCGGCCGCGAGCAGCTCAAGGCGCTGCCGACCGGCGACGGCCGCGTGGTCGAGTTCGACTTCGAGGTCAAGAAGGCGCCGACCGAGGGCGAGGTCAAGCTGCAGCTGTCGGCCCACGACGCGAAGATCGGCGTGGCGCTGGCGCAGAAGCTGCACTTCCCGCTGGCCCAGAGCACGGTGACGGTGGCGCCGGCGACCGGGACGGCGGCGTGCGAGAAGGCGTGCGAGCTGGTCCAGAGCCCGCTGGCCGCCGACAAGGTGGTGGCCCGCGCCGAGGCCGGCTCGGGCCTCAAGGTCACCGGCCGCGCCGACGGCTGGCTGCGCGTCGACCTCGACGGCAAGCGCTCCGCGTTCGTCAAGGATGCCCAGGCCAAGCTCGGCGAGCGCGGCAGCAAGCCGAAGATCACCGACGTGTTCGCCATCAGCCCGCCGCGCATCGCCCTGGCCCAGAGCCCGAGCCAGACGGCCGACCCGCGCATGAAGGTCAGCGGCACGATCACCGACAGTGAGGCGGTCCGCGACGTCTTCATCACGGTGGTCAACCCGTCGCGCGACCTGTTCGGCAAGGCGGAGAAGGTGTTCTACCAGGCGGCCACCAACCCGAAGGACGGCAAGCTCGAGTTCTCGGCCGACATCCCGCTGACGCCGGGCAACAACTTCATCGAGGTCCGGGCCCGCGAAGACGACGACGTCAGCGCGGCCAAGCACATGTGGGTGCTGCGCACGAGCGGCCTCGAGGAGGCCCGCTCGAACGAGCTCCACAAGTCGACCGGCAAGCTCAGCGTCGACACGCTGTCGAAGTAAGCACCCCGCACGGACCGGCGGCTCGCCCGGGCTCGGAAGAGCGCCGCGCGGGCCGCAGGACCGTCGTGCGGCCCCGGCTCGCGGAGCTTCGCGGGCCCGCTGGCGCGCGAGCGATGGCCGCGGGTACCGTGGCGAGCGTGCGTACCCCGGACGAACAGAATTTTCACCTGCTCTTCCTCGACCACTTGCTCCGCGAAGGCCGCGTCACGACCGACGCGCTCGCGGCGTTCGTGGGCGAGGCCGTCGACCTCGAGGCGCTGCGCGAGCAGGCGCGGGCGGAGGGCATCCCCGGCGAGAAGCAGGCGGCCAGGGCCGTGGTCGCGCGCCTGTCCGAGTACCCGGTCCGCGACGAGGATCTGGCGAGCATCGATCTGCTGGCGTCGGACGGGGGCGACGACATCTACATGTTCCTCGAGGCGCTGGTGGACATCGACACCGGCGGCGAGGAGGACTGGTACGACACGTCGGGCGTACCGGACATCCGCCGCTGCGTCAACGTCACCCGCGTGCTGGCCGACAACTACTTCCAGGGCCTCGATTGCACGCTGCTGACCGGGCTGCCCGCCGTGACCGAGGTCGCGCTCGGGATGCGCTGGTCGAACGCCGAGGCGCTGCTCGCGGTCCCGGCTCTGCGCAAGGTGTCGGCGAGGCTGCCGCTGCCGCCGCAGCTGGTCGCCGACCTCAGAGCCCGCGGCGTCGAGGTGAAGCTGCCTCCGGAGCCCGGTGACGAGGACGAGGACGAGGACGAGGACGAGGACGACTGACCCGCCCGCTCGAGCCGAGGTCGAGCGGCGTGCGGTGAGCAACTCTCGTCACGCCGCGGCCAGCGAGCTGACCCTCGTGGATGAGGATCACGGCCTGGTTCTCGGCGACGTCCCTCGCAACCGGTCGCATCCGCCTCGCTCGCGCTCGGACCCTGCGCGGCAAGGACCAGGCCCGCTCGCTCGCCGATGAACGACACCGGCCGCGCACGGGCGGCCCGCGTCACTTCTTCGCGGCGAGCTTGATCGAGCCGATGTCGTGGACCTCGCCCTCTTTCATCGCGCTGTGCATGGAGAAGCCGAGGGTGGTCTGCCACTTGCTGCCGACCTTGACGGCCACGCCGTACTCGCCGAGCGGCACCTCGGCGAAGCTCCACGCGCCCTCGGCGTCGGTCTTGCCGATGAACCGGACCGGCTGATCGGCGCACGGCGTCTTCGAGTAGATGAACGCCGGGGTCGGGCACACCTCGAGCGTGGCGCCCACGACCGGCTTCTCGTCGTTGTCGACGATGCTGCCCTTGAGACCGCCCTTGCGCACCTCGCCGGCGCTGGGCAGCTCGGCGGGGCCGCTGCCGAGGACCAGGATGCTCTTGATCTCGCCGGCGATCTCCGGCGCCGCGCCGCTCGGCCACTCGTGCTTGCTGCCGTCGGCTGCGACCACCGAGAGGCCCGCGTCGGTGCCGACCCACACGCGCCCGCCGTCGTCCACGCCGACGGCCCAGATCAACCCCTTCTTGAAGTCTCTGCCGCTGCGCCGCGACTGCAGCTTGCCTTCGGCCGGCTTGGCGGCGGTGACCTTGTCGACGTCGATGAGCGCGAGGTAGCCGTCGGTGCTGACCGCGAGCTCGCTGTACGAGCTGGTGCCGCCGAGCTTGAGCTTCTTCGTCGGCTGGCCGTCGACCAGCTGGAACACGCTGTCCATGCCCATCGCGTACACGCTGCCGTCGGACGCGAGCGCAGCCCGGGTGAGGTAGTACGGGCTGCGAGCCCGGGTCGACTTGAGGTCGACTTCCTTCCAGGCGTCGGCCTCGCGCACGAACACCTTCTGGCTGGTGACGAGCCAGGGCTTGCCGGCCCGGTCGACGGCGATCGCCTGCGGGAAATCGTCGGCCGCGAGCGCCAGCACCGACACCGGCTCGCTGGTCCACGCCTTGCCGTCGAAGTGGTCGATCGCGCTGAAGGCCGCGACCCAGATCTGCCCGTCGGCCGCGACCGCGTAGTCGGTCATCGAGTTGGGCAGCCGCGCATCGCCGTCGCCCACCACGGCCTTGAAGCCCTCGCTGTCGATGCGCCCGATCTGCGAGTAGTCCGCGGCCCACACCTGGCCGTCCGCGCCGACCTGCAACTTGCGATACGAGCCCGTCTCGGCGCCGCTCACCGGCGTGAACTTGCCGCCGTCGAGGCGCACGATGCCCTTCTTTTCGACGGCGATGAACGCCGGCCCCGGCGCGCCCGCGGTGATCGTCAGCGGCGCTGCTGCCGGCTTGGCCGGCTCGGCCTTGGGCTCGGCCTTGTCGTCCGCCGGGGTCTCGGTCTTCGTCTCGACCGTCGTCTCGGTCTTCGTCTCGACCGTGGTCTCGACCTTTGCCGGCGGCTCGCTCTTCCTGGCCTCGTCGGGCGTCGGCCCGCCGTCACAGGCGGTCATCCACAGCGGCAGGGCACACACAAACAGTTTTGTCCTGGGGGTCGGCACGCGGCGATCTTGCCAGGCCACAATTGGCTGTCAACGACCTGTCCCTTGAGACATCCGGTCGGTGGGACATGTCCTCGCGGACATATTCTGTTCGGGGGGCGAGAGTCCCCAACGCAGCGCCTTAACGAAGAAGGGCCGCGCCGGCGCTGCCGGGCGGCCCTTCGGGCGAGCGGAGCGTGGCGGCTCAGCTGGCCTCTTTCTTCACTTCGCCGTCGTTGGCGTAGACGACCACGGGCTGCTTGCCCTGGAGGATGCAGTCCTCGTTGACGACGACCTCGCGGATGTTGCCCTGGCTGGGGATCTCGTACATCACGTCGAGCATCGCGCGCTCGAGGATGGACCGCAGACCGCGGGCGCCGGCCTTTTGGGCGCGGGCACGCTGGGCGACCGCCTTGAGGGCGCCGTCGGTGAACTTGAGGCCGACGCCGTCGATGCCGAGCAGGCGCTCGTACTGCTTGACCAGCGCGTTCTTGGGCTGGGTGAGGATGGCGACCAGCGCGGCCTCGTCGAGGTCATGCAGCGGGGCGACGATCGGCAGGCGGCCGATGAACTCGGGGATGAGGCCGAACTTCATCAGGTCCTCGCTCTGGACCTGCTGCAGCAGCTCCCACTGGCGGAGCTCCTTCTTCTGCCCGTGCTGCACGCCGAAGCCCATGGTCTTGGCGCTGATGCGGTGGTCGATGATGTCCTCGAGGCCCGCGAAGGCGCCGCCGCAGATGAACAGGATGTTGGTCGTGTCGACCTGCAGAAAATCCTGCTGCGGGTGCTTGCGTCCGCCCTTGGGCGGCACGCTGCTGATCGTGCCCTCGAGGATCTTGAGCAGCGCCTGCTGCACGCCCTCGCCCGACACGTCGCGGGTGATCGACGGGTTTTCGCCCTTGCGCGCGATCTTGTCGATCTCGTCGATGTAGACGATGCCCCGCTGCGCCCGCTCGATGTCGTGGTCGGCGTTCTGCAGCAGGTTGACGATGATGTTCTCGACGTCCTCACCGACGTAGCCGGCCTCGGTCAGGCTGGTGGCGTCGGCGATGGCGAACGGCACGTCGAGGATGCGCGCCAGCGTCTGCGCCATGAGCGTCTTGCCCGAGCCGGTCGGTCCGAGCAGCAGGATGTTGCTCTTCTGCAGCTCGGTCTCGTCGGGCAGCTTCTTGGCGTTGATGCGCTTGTAGTGGTTGTAGACCGCGACGCTGATGGTCTTCTTGGCCAGCTCCTGGCCGATGATGTAGTCGTCGAGGACCTTGCGGATGTCTCGCGGCTTCGGGATCTTCGCGCTGACGTCGGCCCGCTCTTCCTTCTGGACCTCCTCGGCGAGGATGTCGTTGCAGAGCGAGATGCACTCGTCGCAGATGTAGACCGAAGGGCCGGCGATCAGCTTCTTCACCTCCTTCTGCGACTTGCCGCAGAAGGAGCAGCTGAGGTTCCCGTTGTTGTCGCGCTTCGAGCTCATGGAGTCGTCCCCCCAGTCGGCGGCGTCGGCCGCTCCTTCCGCGGCCGGCTCAGCACCTCGTCGATGAGCCCGTAGCCCTTGGCCGTCTGCGGGTCCATGAACTTGTCGCGCTCGGTGTCACGCAGGATGTCGTCGACCGTCTTCCCGCTGTGCTCGGCGAGGATAGCGTTCAAGATCGCCTTGAGGCGCCGGATCTCGAGCGCCTGGATCTCGATGTCGGTCGCCTGACCCTGCACCCCGCCCGAAGGCTGGTGGATCATGATGCGCGCGTTGGGCAGCGCGAAGCGCTTGCCCGGGGCTCCACCGGCCACCAGCACCGCGCCCATCGAGGCGGCCTGGCCGATGCAGTAGGTGGCGACGTCGCAGCGCACGTGCTGCATGGTGTCGTAGATGCCCAGGCCGGCCGTCACCACGCCGCCCGGGGAGTTGATGTACATCGTGATGTCCTTCTCCGGATCCTCGGACTCGAGGAAGAGGAGCTGGGCGATGATGACGTTGGCGACCTGGTCGTTGACCCCGGTGCCGAGAAAGATGATCCGGTCCTTGAGGAGCCGGCTGTAGATGTCCCACGAGCGCTCACCACGGTGCGTCTGCTCGATGACGAAGGGAATGTTGGCGACCGGGCCCAAGTCTTCGTGGTGCTTCATGCGGCGGCTCCGCGCTCCTTCTAGGTGTCTGCTATCGTGACCGCCTCGCCGGGACGATGCAAGGCCCCAGAGCGCGCGGCTGCATCACCACTTTCTCACCGTCGATCGAGAAAGCGGCTGGAGCCACCCGGGGGTGGCTCCTCTCGACGTTCGGCGCGCTCGGCACCGGCGCGTGCGGCGGACTCGCTCGTCAGGTCGCGGCGGTCTCGCCGCTAGACTCCGACGTCGCGGGCGCCTCCGGCGACGGATCGGGCGCCTCGGTGACCTCGGCCTTGCCCATCAGGAAGTCGAGGATCTTTTCCTCGCGGAGCTGCGCGCGCAGGAGCAGCAGCTGGTTGTTCTTCTCCATCGTCGCGCGCAGGCGATCGATGTTCTGGTTGCGCTCGGCCGCCATCTCCTTCAGCTCGGCCTCGACCTCGTCCTCGGCGACGACGATGTTCTCGGCCTTGCCGATCGCGTCGAGCAGGAGGAACGCCTTGACGTTGAACAGCGCCTGGGGCCGGTACTGCGAGCTGAGCTGCTGCTCGGTGACGCCGAGCCGCTGGAGCGTGAGGCCCTGCTGCTGGACCTGACGCTTGAACAGGTCGACCTGGGCGGCGACCTCGCGGGCGACCAGCGACGGCGCGACCTCGAAGGTGTTGCGCTCGAGCAGGACCTCGACGAGGCGCTTGCGGGCGTCGCGCTCGGCCTCGTTCTTGTCCTCTTCGAGCAGGCGCTCGCTGAACTTGGCCTTGAGCGCGTCGAGGCTGTCGGCCTCGCCGGTGTCGCGGGCGAAGTCGTCGTCGAGCGCGGGGACGTGCTTCTCGCGGAGGTCGCGGAAGCCGATCGTCAGCACGGCCTCGTGGCCGCGCAGCTCCTGCTTGAGGCGCTCCTGGGTCGGGCTGAAGCGCACGACCTGCGTCTTGCCGACCTGGTCGAGGGTGGTGCTCGCCAGCGCGGCGGCGAGGCCGGGGATGTACTCGTTCTCGGTCTCGCCGATGTCGACGCGGAGGTCCTTGCGCGCGATCTTCTGCGGGCCGATGTGACCGTCGAGGTCGACGGTCCACACGTCACCCGGCTGGGTGGCGGTGCGCTCGCTGCCCTCGGCGAGCGGGCGCAGCTCGGTGAGCTCCTCCTGCTTGGCCTTGAGCTCGGCGTCGATCTTGGCGGCGTCGGCGACCGCGGGACGGCGACGCACGGCGATGCCGGTGTAGTCCTTCGGGGTGATCTCCGGCGGGACTTCGAAGCGCGCGGCGTACTTGAAGGTCTCGTCCTTGACGAGCGTGCCCTCCTCGAGGACCGGCTGGGTCAGCGGCACCTTGCTGTGCTGCGTGACGGCGGCCTGGAAGGTCTCGTCGACGAGCTCGCGGGCGAGCTCCTCGCGCACGCTCTTGCCGAACATGCGCTCGAGCATGTGCGGCGGCACCTTGCCCGGACGGAAGCCAGGCAAGCGAGCCTTGCCCTGCAGATCGCGCAGCTTGGTGGCGAACCGCGGCGAGATCTCCGTCCACGGGATTTGCACACGCACGCGGCACTCGACCGCACTGATCTTCTCGATTTGACTTTCCATGACGGGCGAAAGCGGGGACGGTCCAGTACCAGAGCGCCGCCACGATCTCAAGTCGACGCACGCACGGCCGCCGCAGCGCCGGGCCGCGGCCGCCACGACGGGCGGCCGCGAGGCGTGACAAGCCGCACGGCCTGCCTCAGCCCTCGTGCTCGGCCAGCAGCTCGTCGCGGTCGCGGTAGCCCGGGCTCACGTCGCGCAGCGCCTCGGCGGCCGCCGCCGTGTCGCCGAGGGTCGTAAAGACCTCGGCCAGGCGGTACTGGGCCGCGTCGCGCTCGTCCTCGTCGTTGGCGCTGTCGATCGCCTCGCGCAGGGCGGCGACGGCGACCGAGGGCTCGCCGCGGAGGATCCGGAGGTCGGCGATCATGACCTTGGCCCGCGACTGCCAGGTGCTGTCGGCGGCGGCCAGCCCGAACTGGGCCAGCGCGTCGTCGATGAGGCCCATCTCGTGATAGGCCATGCCCAGATCGAAGTAGGTCTGGGCGTCGGCCTGCTCGGTGAGGGTGGCCACGGCCCGCTGCTGCGGCGATTTCTTGCGGCTGACCGGCGACGGCTCGTCGAAGATCGAGGACAGGAAATCGTCGTCGTCGTCCTCGTCGTCGAGGCGCTGGACGGTGTGACCGGGGCTGACGGCGGCGGGCGCGGCGGCGACCGGCGGCGGGGTGTCCTCGATCATCACCGGCGCGGCGGCCGACTCGAGCTTGGCGCCGGTGGCGAAGCGGTCGGCGAACTCGGCGAGCGCCGGATGGCCGGGGAAGCGCCGCTGCAGCTCGAGGTAGGTGAACTGGGCGTCGTCCTCGAACCGGCTGCTGATGAAGAAGCGCAGCTCCTCGACCTCGTCGGTGATGTCGGGGTAGTCCGCCGGCGCGGCGGGCTCCTCGGCCGAGATCTCCTCGACCGCGGCGAGCTCCTCGAGCTCGGCGCTCAGCAGGTCGGCGACCTTGCTGTCCGCGGAGACAGCCTCGGGCTGGCTGTCCGAAGGGGCAGCTTCGCTCGTCGGCGCCGCGATGTCCGCAGCGGCGGCCTCGGGCTTGGCCTCGGCCTGGCTGTCCGAAGGGGCAGCCTCGGTCGGCGCCGCGATGTCCGAAGGGGCAGCGTCGGCCTGGCTGTCCGCGGGGACAGCTTCGAGCGGCGCAGCGATGTCCGAAGGCAGGGCTTCGGCCTGGCTGTCCGCGGGGACAGCTTCGGTCGGCGCCGCGATGTCCGAGGGCACGGCTTCGGCCTGGCTGTCCGCGGGGACAGCTTCCGGCTTCGCCTCGCTCGTGTCCGCGGGGGCAGCTTCCGGCTTCGCCTCGACGATGTCCGCGGGGGCAGCCTCCGGCACCTTTGCCTGGCTGTCCGAAGAGACAGCCTCGGGCGCCTTCGCCTGGCTGTCCGAAGAGACAGCTTCCGGCTTCGCCTCGAGCGCCTTCGCCTGGCTGTCCGAAGAGACAGCCTCCGGCTTCGCCTCGGGCTGCTGGACTGGCGCGGGCCGGGTCTCGGCCGCGGGGGTCGCGGGCGTGCTGGCGGGGGTCGCCGCCGGCTTCGGTCCGCTGGGGCCGCCGAGGCGCGTCACCGGCTTGGCCGGCTTCCCGCCGAGGCGCATCGCGCGGAGCTTGGCGGCGGCGTCGGACTTGGGCGCCTGGGCCGGTCCGCGGACGATCTCGGCCTTCAGCACCTCGGGCTTGGCCGACTCGGTGCTGGCGGGCGTCGGCTCGGTCTTCGCGGCCTCGGGCGCCTGCGCCTCCGCGCTCGTCGACGCAGCCTCGGTCGCGGGCTCGGCCGGGCTGTCCGTCGGGACAGCTTCGGGCTTCGCCGCGACCTCCGTCGGGGCGGCTTCCGTCTTCTCGCCGGCGTCGGCCCTGTCCGAGCTGTCCGCGGGCACAGCTTCCGGCTGCGCCGCGCTCGAGCTGTCCGCGGGGACAGCTTCAGGCGCGCTCGCCTCGGGCTTGGCCGGGCTGTCCGTCAGGACAGCTTCGGGCTGCGTCGCCTCGGGCTTGGTCGCGGTGTCGACCACGACGGCCTCGGGCTGCGTCGCCTCGGGCTTGGTCGCGGTGTCGACCGCGACGGCCTCGGGCTGCGTCGCTTCGGGCTTGGCCGAGCTGTCCGCCGGGACAGCCTCGGGCGGCGGCGCGACCGGCTTCGCCGTCACCACGCTCTCGCTGCGCGGCGGCTCCGGGCGCTTCGTCACCACGCTCTCGCTGCGCGGCGGCTCCGGGCGCTTCGTCACCACGCTCTCGGTCCGCGGCTGCGGCGGCGGCGGGCGCTTCGACACCACGCTCTCGGTCCGCGGCGGCGGCGGACGCTTCGACACCACGCTCTCGCTGCGCGGCGGCTCCGGTCGCCGGGTCACCACGCTCTCGCTGCGCGGCGGCTGCGGCGGGGCCTTCTTGGGCGGCGTCGGCTCGGACGCGGTCTCGTCGACGAGCTCATCGAGCTCGAGCTCCTCGACCTCCTCGGCCTCGAGCTCCTCGACCTCCTCGGCGCTTTGTGCCGGCTTGTCGGAGGGCGGGCGGCGCGACGGCTTGCGGCCAGACTCGACCGGCTCGCTCGCGGGCTCGGAGGTCGTGGCCTCGACGTGCGCGCCCTCGACCGGCGCGCCCTCGGAGGTCATGGCCTCGCTCGCCGCGACCTCGGCCGTCGCGGCGACCTCGGGCTGCGCCGCTTCGGGCGGCGCGGCCTCGCTCGTGGTCGCCCCGGGCTGGGTTTCACCGGCTGTCTCGGCGGACATGTCCTCAGGGACAGTCGCCTTCTGGACCGGCGGCTTGAACGTCGGCAGCGGCGTCTTCTCGCCGAACGACCGCGGCAGCGGCGTCTTCTCGGAGAACTTGGTCGACAGCGGCGTCCGGATCGCGCTGTCGCTGTCGTCGTGCGCGACCGGGGCGGCCATGCCGAACGCCAGGTTCTGCAGGCCGCTGGACTCGCGCACCGGCTCGTCGGCGGGCGCCTTCGGCTCCTCGGGCAGCGGCGCGGGCGCGGGCGTCGGCGTCAGGTCGGCCTGGACCTTCGAATCGGTCTCGGTCGACGTGTCCGAAGAGACATCCCCGTCCAGGGCGGCGATGCGGGCCGAGTCGGCCGGCGAGCTCATACTCGTGCCGCTCTGGCCGGCCGTCGGCGGCGGCGCCTCGGCGTCGCCGGCCAGGCGCTCGTGCTTGGTGCCGCGGACCAGCGGCGCGGCCTCGTCGGGCTGGCTGCCGCTGGCCTCCAGGGCCGTCAGCACCATCTCGGCCTTGGTGTGGTTGGGCGCCAGCCGGAGCGCGCGACCCAGGTGGTCGCGGGCGAGCTTCAGGTCGCGTCCGGCGACCAGTTGCGCCAGGCGGACGGAGGTGTCGGCGGCCTCGGAGTTGCGGCCGAGCGACTCGAGGATCGACGCCTGCAGCTCGAGCGCCTGGGTGTTGCTGGCGTCGCGGACGAAGATCGAGTCGAGGTGCCCGAGCGCGTGCTCGAACATCTTGTATTTGATGTAGACCCGGACCTCGAGCAGCAGCTTGTCGATGTCGCCGACGTTGTCCTCAGGCTCCTCTGCCGCGCTGGGCGCCAGGTTCGCGCCCACCCCTGCGAAAGGGCGCGAAGGCACGTCCTCGACTTCCACGTCGAGCTCGAGGTCGGTGCCGGTCTGCGACGCCGCGGCCTCCTCTTCGACCACGTCGATGTCGAGGCCGACATCCTCCTCGCGGTCCTTCGGGTCGACCGGCAGCGCCGCGATCTCGGCGTCGATGTCGGCGGCGATCTTCTTGAGCTCGTCGGCGTTCTCCGGCCCGAGCGCGATCGCCTTGCGCAGCACGCGGGCGGCCAGCACCTTGGCCTTGCGCCCGCCCTTGCGCTGCTCCTTGGCCAGCTCCTGCAGCACGCTGACCGACTTGTCCTGCTTGCCCAGCGCGACGAACGTGTCGGCCAGCAGCTCGAGGCCCTCGGGGTCGGCGGGGGCCGAGCGCAGCAGCGCGTTCAGCTTAACCAGCGCGCGCCGGTTCTCGTTCTGCGACAGGTAGATCCGCGCCAGCGAGCGCAGGACCGGCAGGTCGTCTTCCTTGTGATAGATGAGCCGCTCGGCGACGCGGATGTAGTCGTCGATCCGGCGATCCGAGAACAGCTTGTCGGCGGCGAGCCGGAAGTGCTCGACCGCCTGCGGCACCATGCCCTCGCGCGAGTAAAGCTCGGCCAGGCGCAGCCGCTTGCCGACAGCGCCCGGGTCGAGCTCGGCGACCATGCGGAAGCCCTCGAGGCCCTCGAGCACCTGGCCGCTCTGGAAGTACGCCTGAGCGACGAACTCGTAGGTGGCGATGGCGTCCTGGATCCGGCCCAGCTCCTTGTAGAGCGCGGCGACCCTGGACTGCACGTCGAGCCGACCCGAGTCGATCTGCAGCACCTGCCGGTAGACCGCGAGCGCCTTCTGGTGCTCACCGGCCTCGGTGTAGTGCTTGCCGACGAACACGAACCGCTCGCTCGCGCCCGCGGTGTCGCCCATCTGTCGCAGCGCGTCGGCGAAGAGGAGCCACGATCGGATGTCCGAAGGGTCAGCTTCGACGACCGCCGCGTACTCCTTCGCCGCACGGTCGTGCTGACCCTTCGCCGCGTACTTCGCAGCCGCTGCCAGTGCCTTGTCGCGGTTGAACGCCACCCGTCTCCTTCTCCTGGCTTCCTTTACTCCTTCAGCCTTGCACTTCGGCGTCGGCCTCGGCGCGCACGGCCTCGGGGTCGAGCGACGCCTCGAGGAAGTGGGTATCGTATTTACCACTAATGAACGCCGGTTGCTTGAGAAGCCACCGGTGCAGCGGGATATTGGTCTGGATGCCCTCGATGACGCATTCGCCGAGCGCGCGCTGCATCCGCCGGATCGCCTGCTGGCGGTCGGGGGCGTGGACGATGAGCTTGGCCAGCATCGAGTCGTAGAAGGGCGGAACCGTGATGCCCTGGTACATGTGGCTGTCGACCCGGACCCCGTAGCCGCCCGGGAAGTGCAGCGCCGAGATCGTCCCCGGCTGGGGGATGAACTTGATCGGATCTTCGGCGTTGATCCGGCACTCGATGGCGTGCCCGCGCGGCCGGAACTCGCGCATCAGGTGCCCGAGCGGCTCGCCCGTGGCCAGCCGGATCTGCTCCTGCACGAGGTCGATGCCGGTGATCATCTCGGTCACGCAGTGCTCGACCTGGACGCGCGTATTCATCTCCATGAAGTAGAAGCGGTCGCCGTCGAGCAAGAACTCGATCGTGCCGAGCGAGTGGTAGCCGATCGCCTTGGCGGCCGCGACCGCGGCGGCGCACATCTCCCGCCGCAGGGCGTCGCCCAGCACCGAGCAGGGCGCCTCCTCGAGCACCTTCTGGTGGCGCCGCTGGACCGAGCACTCGCGCTCCAGCAAGTGATTGGCGTTGCCGTGCTGGTCGGCGACGACCTGGACCTCGACGTGGCGCGGGCTCTGGACGTAGCGCTCGAGGTACATGTCGCCGTTGCCGAACGCCTTGAGCGCCTCGACCTGGGCGGTCTGCAGCGTCTGCGGCAGCAGCTTGATGTCGCGGACGATCTTCATGCCGCGCCCACCGCCGCCCGCCGACGCCTTGAGGATGACCGGCAGCCCGATGCGCTCGGCCTCGGCGACCGCGTGCGCGGCGCTGGTGAGCACGCCCGAGCCCGGCAGCACCGGCACGCCCGAGCGGTCCATCGTCTGGCGCGCGGTGACCTTGTCGCCCATCACGCGCATGTGCGTCGGGTCAGGGCCGATGAAGGTCAGCTTGCACTTCTGGACGATCTCGGCGAACTCGGCCCGCTCCGACAGGAAGCCGTAGCCGGGGTGCACCGCGTCGGCGCCGGTGAGCTCGGCGGCGGCGATGATGTTCTTGATGTTGAGGTAGCTCTGCGACGACGGCCCCGGCCCGATGCAGACCGCCTCGTCGGCGAACCGCACGTGCAGCGCGTGCTCGTCGACGGTCGAGTAGACGGCGACGGTGCGGATCCCCAGCTCGCGGCAGGCCCGGATCACGCGCAGGGCGATCTCGCCCCGGTTGGCGACCAGGACCTTGCGGATCTCTCTCAGCGGCGGCGTGGACCGCGGCGCGGCGGGATGAGGCGTCTTCGTCGGCATCAGAGCTTGCGGACCCGGAACAGCTTGGCCCCGTATTCGACCGGCTTGGCGTTGTCGAGCAGGCACTCCTCGATCACGCACGGGAACTCGGCCTCGAGCTCGTTGAACAGCTTCATCGCTTCGACGATGCAGAGGGTCTGACCGCGCTGCACCGTGGTGCCGACCTCGACGAACGAGGGCGTGTCGGGGCTGGACGAGCGGTAGAAGGTGCCGACGAACGGCGAAGTGATGAAGGTGCCGGCGGCCGCAGGCGCGGCGGCCGGGGCCGCAGCCGGGGCGAGCGCCGGCGCGGGCGCGTCGTAGACGACCGGGCGGGCGGCGACCGGCGCGGCCTCGACGGCGGTGTTGCGGCGGAGCAGCACGCGGTGCTCGCCGCTCTCGATCTCGATCTCGTCGAGGTCGTTCTGGCGCAGCACCTTGGCCAGCTCGCGGATGTACCGCAGGTCCGGCAGCGAATCAGGCCGTGGAGACGAATCCCGAGGTTCGGACGACATGCACTCTCCGTCAGGGTCGAAGGGTCCCGGGCGCGTCGCTCACGACGGGCGGGCCGCGTGCTCGGCTACGAGGTAGCGCAGAGCGAGGTGGTAGGAGGCAGTGCCGAGGCCCATGATGACGCCGACACATGCTACGCCAGACATTGATACCTGGCGCAAGCTTTCGCGGCGGTAGAGGTTGCTGAGGTGGACCTCGACCGCCGGCACGGGCACCGCTCGCAGCGCGTCTTGAATCGCCACGCTGGTGTGCGTGTAGGCGCCCGGATTGATGATGATGCCGTCGGCGGTGCCGTACGCGGCGTGGATCCAGTCGAGGATCACGCCTTCGTGGTTGCTCTGCCGGCAGGTCAGCTCGGCCCCGAGCTCGCCGGCCAGCGCCTGCAGCGAGGCGTCCAGCTGGGCCAAGGTCTGCGCGCCGTAGATACCCGGCTCGCGTTGGCCCAGCAGGTTGAGGTTGGGCCCGTGGATCACGAGCACCCGCGGCGCCGCCGACATCCCCAGCCTACAGACTGGCGAGCAGCTCGGGCGCCGCCGACTTCAACACCCAGCGCCCCTTGCCGAAGCTCCCCGAGTCGGCCAGCAGCACGATCGTGAAGAACTCCTCGGACAGGCAGCGCACCAGCAGGGTGCCGCGCTCCGCCTTGATCGTGATGTCGGTCAGGGCGCCGAGGTCGAGCGCCTTGGAGGCCTTGAGCAGCTCGACGAACCGAAATGAAAACTCGGTTGCGATGCCCTCGATGTCAGCCCCGCTGTCGCCGTCGTATTGCTCGACGGTGATGCCATCAAAGCCCATCAGGATGGCACCCTTGGCGCCTGGGATCTGTTCAACGATGGATTTGAGGGTTTCTTTCATGATTGGCGCAGTCCTCGCGCGGGCCGCCAGGTTGGCAGAGCAAATCGGTTCTGGCAAGCCTCAACTCGGCCGCAACCAGGCGTTCGCACTCGTTCACCCTCGTCTGTGGCGACCCTGCGCTCACTCCGCGGGCAATTGCGCTCGCTGCCGCAGCAGCCCCAGGATCTCGCGCGGGGTCAGCGGCAACACCAGCGGCTCGCCGACCCGCGCCAACGCCACGTAACTCACGGTGCCGCCGACGCGCTTTTTGTCGACCGCCAGGGCGCGCTCGACCGCGGCGCCGCGGTCCCCGGTGAGCCACGCGTCGAGATCTTGCGGCAACCGCAGGCGAGCGAGCGCCTGCGTGACCATCGGTTCGAGCCCCGGCTCGGCGACGCCCTTGAGCTCGGAGACCCGCGCGGCCGCTCGCAGCCCGAGCGCGACCGCGTCGCCGTGCGGGACTTCGTAGTTCGAGGCCGCCTCGATCGCGTGCGCCATGGTGTGCCCGAGGTTGAGCAGCACCCGACCCTTGCCGGCCTCGCCCTGCTCCCACGGGTCGCGACCGATGCAGGCCGCCTTGAGCCCGACCGAGGTCGCCACCAGCGGGGTGATGACGTCGACGTCGCGGGCGTAGATCCCGTCGGCGCGCGCGAGCAGCTGCTCGAGGTGGTCGCCCGAGAACAGCAGCGCGTGCTTGAGCATCTCGGCCAGACCCTGCGCGAGCTCGCGGTCGGGCAGCGAGCTCAGGACCTCGGGGTCGATGGCGACGAACAGCGGGAAGTGAAACACCCCGACCATGTTCTTGGCGCCGGGCAGGTCGACGGCGACCTTGCCCCCGACCGAGGCGTCGACCTGCGCGAGCAGGGACGTCGGCACCTGCACGACCGGGATGCCGCGCATGAACAGCGCCGCGGACAGGCCCGAGAGGTCGCCGATGACGCCGCCGCCGAGCGCCACCACGGCGTCTCGTCGACTGAGGCCGCCGGAGATCATCTGCTCGAGCACGGCGAGCAGCGACGGCATGGTCTTGTGCACCTCGCCCGCCGGAACGACGATCGGTACGACCTGGAAGCCGTGCGCTTCGAGGCTGGCCCGGGCCGCGGCGCCGTGCAGGCGCGCCACGTTGGCGTCGGTGATGAGCGCGACCGAATTGGCCCCGCCGAGCCGCTGTCGCAGCTCGGTGCCGATCCGCGACAACATGCCGCGACCGATCAGCACCGGATAGCTGCGGCTCTCGGCCGGGACGTGGACGTCGAGCACGAGGGGCCGAGGGCGCTTGCGTTGGCTGGATGACCCGCTGTCTTGCATGCAGGACCTCAGAGGATGCGGAGGCTGGTGGCAAGCGCCGTCAGCAACCGGTGCGCCACATCTTGCGGCGGTCCGTTGCCGTCGACAACTCCGTCCGCTTCCTCATACGCCGACCTTCGGTTGTCAAGGAGTTCGCCGACGCGCGCCGCGACCGCGCCCTCGTCCGACCCGAGCAACGGACGTCCGCCCAGCGGCGTGACGACCAGTCGACGCGCGAGCTCGGCCGGCGGGACGTCGAGGAAGTACACGACCCCGGCTTCGCGCATCAGCGCGCGGTTGGCCGGGTCGACGACGAGTCCGCCGCCCGCGGCGACCACGACGGTGCGCGCCCGAAAGCCGGGCTCGGCCACGAGGAGCTGCAAGGCGGCCTTCTCGCAGTGGCGGAAGTGCGACTCGCCGCGGGCGAACAGCGCGGGGATCGCCGCGCCGAAGAGCCGCTCGATCCGGCGGTCGAGGTCGATGAACGGCGCGCCCCACAGCCCGGCCACGATCGGCCCGACGGTCGACTTGCCGGCGCCCATCATCCCGGTGAGGAAGAGCGGTCGTTGCGGATCGTCTGCACGGCGTGAAGTCATGGCGGTGAGAGAGCTCATCAGCGTGGGACAGGGCTCGGCGCGCTCGGGTGCGCCGGCGGCTCGGCGAGCTCGGCCCTGACCCGCAGCGCGCCTGCGCGAAAAGAGATCTCCAGCGCGCCGTCCTCGGCGGGCCAGCGCAGCGCGAGCTCGTCGAGCACGACGGTCTCGGGCAAGGCGGCGAGCGCGGTGACGAAGCGGACCAGCGCGTCCCAGCCGCCCCGCGCGTCGACCCGCACCGGCGAGCGCACGCCCCACTCGCCCGCGGGCTCGTCGGGCAGCGGCTGCCAGCGATCGATCTCGAGGCCCGAGTCGCGCGCGAGCGCGGGCACGATGAACAGCAGGTCGGCCCGGTCCCCCGCGGCGCCGGGGGTCGCCGCCAGCGCCAGCGTCAGCGCGACCTCGTCGGCGGCCAGCGCCGCGGCGAAGGTCTGCTGCTCGGCCAGCTCCTGCGTCACCCGGTCCCGCCGCGCCTCGGCGGCCGCGAGCTCGTTGCGGGCCGCGAGCAGGTCGGCGCGCGCCGGCACGAAGAACAGCACGTAGCCGACGATCGCGGTGACGCTGGCGCCGAGCCCCCAGATCAGCAGCGTCTGCAGGACGGACAGGCGCGTGAGGCTCTCGGGCGACAGCACGGCGCGTCTCACTGGTTCGGCGCGGCCTCGAGATCGAGGCGGAAGCGCAGGCTGTCGTCGGCGGTGCGGGCGTATTCTGGCCCATAGGACAGGTGGAACTTCGCCTCGGCGCGGACCCGGGCGACCAACGCGGCGAGGGCTGCGTGGTCGCGAGCGAGGCCGTCGACCCGCCAGCCGCCGAGTGTGGCCGCGTGGGCTTCGAGCGGCCGCAGCGCCGCGTCGTCCGCCTCGAACAACCCCGCCAGCTCGGCCAGCGCCGCCGCCGGTTCGCCGCGAGCCTCGCGGAGCCGCGCCAGCGCCTCCTGGCGGATCCGCAGCACCCGCTGGCGCTCCGCCAGGGCCGGATTGTCGCGCTTCTTCTCGAGCCGCCGGATCTCCGCCGTCACCTCGGCCGTGCTCGCGCGCAGCTCGGCCGCCGTCGCGCCGTGGCTGGCGATCCACGCGTAGCCGGTGCCGATCACCGCGGCCCAGCCGAGCAGCATCGCGCCGGCCAGCGCGACCCCGCTGCGCAGCCGCAGGCGTCGCCGCCGCTGGGCCCGCGGCAGGAGGTTGATGCGGATCACGGCGAGTCCTCCGCCCGCCGCAGCGCCAGCCCGAACGCCAGCGCCGCGGCCGCCCCCTCGGCCTGCAGCGCCGCTGTATCGACACCGGCGTCGATCGCCAGGCGGGCAAACGGCTCGACCCGCTGCACCGCGGCGCCGAGGCGTTCACCCAGCGCCGGCGCCAGCGTCGGCGTGGCCGCGGCGCCGCCCGCCAGGTAGATGCGCGTGAGCGGCTCGGCGACCGTCGAGTCGAGGAAGAACGCGAGCGAGCGCTGGACCTCGCCGGCGATCGCCTGCGACACCGGCATGAGCACCTCGGCGAGGCGGGCCGCCACCTCCGGCTCGACGCAGGCGCGCCGCTTGAGCGCCTCCGCCTCGCTCGCGCTCGCGCCGAGGGCTCGCTGGATCGCCGCGTCGAAGTCGCGCCCGCCGGCGCCGAAGTCGCGCCCGTACGCCGGCACCCCGTCGGCCACGATCGTGATCGTCGAGTTCGCCGCGCCGACCGCCAGCACCGCCGCCGTCTCGCCGCCGACCAGGCCGTGGGCCGCCTCGACGCAGTTGTGCAGCGCGAACGCGGCGGCGTCGACGACCACCGGCCGCAGCCCGCAGTCCTGGGCCACGCGCAGGCGCTGGCGGACGATGTCGTGCTTGGCCGCCACGAGCAGCACCTCGATCTCGCCCGTCGCCGGGTTCTCGCGCAAGATCGTGTGATCGATCAGCACCTCGCCGCGCTGCTGCGGCGCCACGATCTGGTCGGCCTCCCACGCGATCTGGGCCACCAGCGCCTCGGGTCGCAGCTGCGGGACCGCGAAGCGCTTGATGATGACGCCGTTCCCCGCGACCGCGAGGGCCACGTCGCGGCCGTGCGGTCGCACGCGCGCGAGCACGCGCCGGACCGCGGCCACTGTCGCCTCGTGGTCGACGACCTGGCCGTCTTCGACGCAACCTGGGGCCAGCGGCTCGACGCCGAAGCGAGCGACCCGCAGGCCCGAGCGGGCCTGTCGCAGCTGCACGAGGCGGACCGCCGAGGTGCCGAGGTCGAGGCCGAAGCAGCGCCTGGTCATGCGTTTAGGCCGGCTCGCGGACAGTGGGCCGCGACGCGGGCTCGCGGGGGGACGGGGACAGGGACGGCGGCGCGACGCGGCCGCGAACGCGGCTCAGGCCTGGTCGATGTCGGGGCCGAACACTTGCTCGCGCGCCGAGGGGCTGAGCCCGAGCGCCTCGAGGATCTTGCGCTTGGTATCCATGCGGCATGGACATCCCGACTCCACGCGGTCGATGGTTAGCGGGCTGACGCCGGCACGTCGCGCGAGCTCGGCCTTGCTCATCATGGCGGCCTGGCGCAGCTTGCGGACGTTGTTGGGCTGCACGCCCTTCCCCTTCGGGGTCGCGGTCGGGGTCGCGGTCGGTGTCGCGGTCGGTGTCGCGGTCGGTGTCGCGGCCCCGTTGTCGTCGGCGGCCTTGCGGGCTCGCTTCGGCGCCGGCGCCTCGACGGCGTTCGCGGCCGCGGGCTCGCCGACCTCGCCGGCCTCGCCGACCTCGCCACCATCGTCTGCCTCGCGCTCGCGCGGCGGCGCGTCCTCGCGGGCGTACAGCTCGGCTGTGTCCGCGGGGGCGGCTTGCTGCGGCGGCGGAGCTTGAAGCTCCTGCTTCGGGGTCGCGGTCATGGGGCTGGCCGGTCGGGCTACGCTTTCCTACACATTGTCAGCCCCGGCAAGGGGTTCGTCAACGTGGCAGGACCGTCTCAGTGATACGTAAGTGAATGTTAGTGATATGGATTTGATAGGTCTTTGTAGCGATCCGAGCGACGCCCAGCACCGCCCCTCCGAGCTAGGTGAAAACGCTTCTGGGGGCAGCTGCGGGGCCACAGGCTGCGATTCGTGGCCCATGTGCGAAAATGCTCACCGGCGGGAACAGCGCGCGCGCGTCCACGCACGCCTGGGCCTTGGGCAGATCTCCCTGGGTCGCGCCGACCAATGCCGAGGCCGCCGACCGCGGTGCCGCGATGCGCGCGGATGGTAACCTCCCGGCGCCGTGACCACCGCAGACTTGATCCTCGCCATCGACCAGGGGACCACCGGCAGCACCTGCTTGCTCGTCGACCCGCAGCTCCGCGTGCTGGCGCGCGCGACCCGGGAGTTCCCACAGCACTTTCCGCAGCCCGGGTGGGTCGAGCACGACCCTGACGAGCTGTACGCCTCCGTGCTAGCGACCGTGGCCGAGGTGCTGCAGACGAGCGGCGTGGAGCCGGCGCGCATCGCCGCCGTCGGCATCACCAACCAGCGCGAGACCAGCCTTTTGTGGGGTCGTCGTGACGGTCGGCCGCTGCACCGCGCGCTCGTGTGGCAGGACCGGCGCACCGCCGACACCTGCGAGTCGCTCCGCGCCGCCGGCCACGAGGACCTCATCCGCGCGCGCACCGGGCTGCTGCTCGACCCTTACTTCGCCGCCACCAAGCTGGCGTGGGTCCTCGACCACGTGCCAGGCGCCCGCGCCCGCGCCGACGCAGGCGAGCTCGCGGCCGGCACCGTCGACACCTACCTCGTGTGGCGGCTGACCGCCGGCGCCGCCCACGTCTCGGAGCCGAGCAACGCCTCGCGCACCCTGCTCTGGCCGCTCCAAGGCGGCGGCTGGGACGAGCAGCTGTGCGGCCTCCTGCGCGTGCCCTCGGCGATCCTCCCGCGCGTCCTCCCGTGCACCGCTCGCTTCGGCGAGACCCGCGGCGTGCCCGGCCTGCCGGACGGCATCCCGATCCACGGCATCGCCGGCGACCAGCAGGCGGCCCTGTTCGGCCAGGCCTGCTTCGAGCCCGGCGAGGCCAAGTGCACCTACGGCACCGGCGCCTTCGCCATGCTCAACACCGGCGACACCCCGGTCGCCTCGCGCCACGGCCTCCTCACCACGGTCGGCTGGCAGATCGGCGAGCGCACCACCTACTGCCTCGAGGGCAGCGCCTTCATGGCCGGCGCGGTCGTGCAATGGCTGCGCGACGGCCTCGGCTTCGTCGTCAAGGCCAGCGAGATCGAGGCCCTCGCCGCCAGCGTGCCCGACAGCGGCGGCGTCATCCTCGTGCCTGCGCACGCGGGCCTCGGCGCGCCCTACTGGCGACCGCACGCGCGCGGCCTGATCAGCGGCATCACCCGCGGCACCGCCCGCGCGCACATCGCTCGCGCCGCGCTCGAGGGCATCGCCTTGCAGATCGCCGACCTGCTCCGCGCCATGAGCGCCGACATCGGCGCCCCGCTCAAGGCGCTCAAGGTCGACGGCGGCGCCGCGGCCAACGACCTCCTCATGCAGCTGCAGGCCGACCTCCTCGGCGTCCCGATCGCTCGCCCCACCATGCTCGAGGCCACCGCTCTCGGCGCCGTCTTCCTCGCCGGCCTCGGCGCCGGCGTCTGGTCCGACACCACCGCCCTATCCGCCGCCTGGAAGCAGGACCGCGCCTTTACCCCGCGGCCCCCGACCACCGCCCTGGCGACCCTGCGCAGCAACTGGGAGCGCGCTGTCGCCCTGGCCTGAGGGACATGTCCCGAAGGCCAGCCTCGCCGCGAGCGTTCGCCTCGTGACTCGCCTGCGCCGGCCGAGTCACGAGTGATGCGCTCCCGCGCTTGGGGCCGTGGGCCCCGAGGCCTACCTCGGGCCTCCGGCGCTCACGGGCCGGGGCCCACGCGCCGCTCGCCCTCCAGCCCCGCTCAGCGGACGCGGAGCTCGAAGCCGACCTCGCGCAGCTTCTCCGCCTCCTCGATCAGGTCGGCGAAGGTCAGCGGGTGGGCCTCGATCCAGTCGGGCAGGAACCCCAGCTCGAGCGCCCCGCGGCGGGCCGTCGCCGTGAACGGCGGCAGCGGCGTCGGGCTGCGGCTGCGGGCCAGGCGGAGCGCCACGCGCAGGCAGATCGTCAGCGCTTTGGCCAGCTCCGCCTCGCTGTTCGGCAGGCCCGTGAACACCTCGCGCGTCAGCCGTTTGCGCTGCCCGAGCAGCATCGCCGCCAGCAGCTCCTGGTCCGCGCGCGAGAACCCCGGCATGTCGGAGTTGGCCACCAGGTACGCGCTGTGCTTGTGATAGCCGGAGAACGCCACCGACAGCCCGATCTCGTGCAGGCGCGCCGCCCAGCCCACCAGCTGGTGCCCGACCTCCGCGTCGAGGCCCCACGCGTCGCGCACCTGCTGGAAGCAGTGCAGCGCCAGGCGCTCCACCCGGCCGGCCTGGGCCATGTCTACCTTGTAGCGCTGGCACAGCTGGCGGATCGTCTGGTCGCGCACGTCCTCGTGGCGGATCCGCCCCAGCAGGTCGTACAGCAGCCCCTCGCGCATCGACCCCGTCGAGATCGCCATGTGCTCGATGTTCAGGCTCTCGAACAGCGCCAGCAGGATCGCCACTCCGCCCGGCAGCACCGGCGCGCGGTCCGCCTGCACCCCCGACAGCCCGCCGATCTTGCTGATGTTGCCCGCGGCGATCAGCGCCTTCTTCAGCTGGCGCAGCCCCGCCACCGTGATCCCGCGGTCGCTCCACCCGTTCGCGCGCAGGATCGCGTCGACCGCCGTGATCGTCCCCGACGAGCCGACGCAGTTCTCCCAGTTCGCCTCGAGGTAGCGGCGCTCGATCGGCTCGAGCTTGAGGCGCGCGGCGATCTCGGCCCGGCGGAAGTCCTCCGCGCGGATCTTGCCGTCGACGAAGAAGCGCAGGCTGTAGCCGACGCAGCCCATGCCGAGGCTGTCCATGCGGATCGGCTCGAAGCGCTCGCCGACGATCAGCTCCGTGCTGCCGCCGCCGATGTCGATCACCAGTCGGCGGCCGCGGTCGTCGGACATCGAGTGCGACACCCCGAGGTAGATCAGGCGCGCCTCTTCGCTGCCGGCGATGATGTCGATCGGGAGGCCGAGCGCCGCCTGGGCCCGGGCCAGGAACACCTTTGCGTTGCCCGCCTGGCGCATCGCGCTGGTGCCCACCGCGCGCACCCGGCCCTCGGGGATCTCCCGCAACCGCTGACCGAAGCGCTCGAGACAGGCCAGCGCGCGCTCCTGCACCTTGTCGGTCAGCTCGTGCTGCGCGTCGAGCCCGGCCGCCAGGGCCACGCGCTCGCGCAGGCGATCGACGATGTGGAAGTGGGTGTCGTCGACCACCCGCCCCACCACCATATGAAAGCTGTTCGAGCCGAGGTCGACCGCGGCGACGCTGTCGGAATCCGTGACTGGCGAATCCGGCTCGTTCATCGCGGTGGGCGACCATACGGCCGCGCATGCCCGCGTGCAAGCGCCGCGAGCGACGGAGCACCCGGAGCATCACCCCTCGGCGACGCGGGTGCGCTCGGCGCGTCCACCTGCTCATGAACTCCCGGGCGTCACCGAGGACGACGTCGTGAGGACGAGTGATTCTCCGACCCCCACGACGAGTGCTCCTCACGGCTCGACGAGGAGCCGCGTGCAGACCACCTCCACGCGGGACACCCCGCGCCGAGTGATCCTCCCGAGAGGCTCCGCGCGCACGCGCCACCCGCAATCGGGAATCGTGCAGGGCGTGTTAGTCCGCCTCGCCGAGCACGACTTCACCCGGCGTCGGCACCGGGCTCTCGCTGTCCGACTCGGCCGTCGCCTTGGCGGCGGACTCGGCCGCGCCGTCGAGCGGCGGCTCGCCGAGCTCGTCGGGCGCCTCTGGCGACGGCAACGACTCGGCCGGCCCGATCGTCAGATCGAGGTCGGCGTCGGGCGCCGCGAACTTGCGCCACGACAGCTCGAGCGCCAGCTTTTGCCGCTTCCCCTTGTCGGACGCCGCCAGCGAGAAGCCCACCACCCCGCGCGGCCCGAGCACCACCTGTTCGGCCCCGCGGTGGACCCGGACCGTCCCGGACTTGAGGGCCGTCACCAGCTGCTCGAGGTAGGCGATGACGTGAGGCACCTCGACCGCGCCGTCGATCTTCAATTCCTGACGTGAGCTCTTCATCTCCGGGGGCTCCTCCCGGACGATTTTGGCCGGGCAGCTCAACTTGCCACGGCCGATTTGTCGCAGCAAGGCGCCGGCTGCCGGGCCGACCGCGGCGGCCGAAAGCGGCATGAATCGGCGGGCGTCTTGTGCGAAGCTCGCGCTCATGGCTGGCTCCCCCGACCCCTCTCCTGACCGTTCCGCGAGCGACCTCGACGTCTTGCGCCGCAGTCACCGCGGCAAGTTCGTCGCGCTCGCCGCCTTGCTCGCCACTGCCGGCGGGCTCGTGTGGTGGAACAGTCGCCCGGGGCCGATCGGTAACGACGAGCAGGCCGAGCGCGTCCTCGTCGTCCCCGCCGCCAACTGGCGCTACAAGCCCTATCTCGAGAAGTGGGGCTTCGTCGCCCAGGAGGGCCGGCTCAAGACCATGGTCGACGAGCTCAAGGAGAAGCTCCCCGAGGCCACCGAGGACGGGCCGGCCGCCGTGCTCAAGCTGGCCGACTGGGCCGGCTTCGCCTTTGTCGCCTTCGAGGAGCCCGCCGCGCTCGACTTCAGCGGCCTCGACATCGAGGGCGGCGTCCCGACCTTCGCCAAGCACCACCGCTTCGCCGTGGTCAGCGCCGGCGACTACGCCTTCCCGCACAAGCTCACCGTCAACGCCGAGCCCTCGGCGTTCATGAACGGCCCCGAGCTCGACCTCCTCAGCGCCCTCTTCGCCCAGGAGCCGCTCGCCAGCACCTTGCGCGACGACCCCAAGAACGGCCCCGAGGTCATCGTCCTGCGCACCAAGGTCCAGGAGGGCATCGACGCCGTCGACGCCATCGTCGCCGCCGAGGCCACCGTCGCCAAGATCGCCGACAAGGCCCGGATCCTCCTCGTCGACAAGGAGCAGGGCCAGCCCAAGCCCACCCTGCTCGGCGGCGTCCAGGAGAGCGTCCAGCCGATCACCCTCGCCGACGGCGGCACCCTCCTCCTCTCCCGCAAGGCCAACTTCTCGAGCAGCACCGGCTTCAACGCCGACCTCCAGCTCGAGGGCACCTGGCGCTTCTTCTACGTCCCCGCCGGCGCCGACCCGGTCGCCGGCCGCGTCCCCTGCACCGGCCTGCTCGACGGCAGCCTCGAGGAGAGCGGCCGCGGCCCGCTGTTCCGCAGCTCGCCGCAGGGCGACGCCCTCCTGATCCACGAAGGCGGGCGCTCGCGCGTGTTCAAGCTCGAGAGCGGCGGCTGCAACTTCTCTGCGCTCGGCGAGATCGCCGTCCCGCTCGGGCGCGGCGAAGATCCGGGCGAGCCGCACCGCAGCGGCCGGGTCGCCCGCGTCTACGCCAACAACGGCGAGAGCGCCGTCTCGCTCGTCAAGCCGGGGGACGAGGTCGCCACCGACCTCGTGCGCACCAGCAAGGTCAACTTCTCGCAGCCCGTGTGGCTGGACGACGAGGTCCTCGCCGGCACCGGCCACGACACCTTCCCCGACAGCACCGGCGTCTACCACCCCTCCATCCTCTTCTACAGCGCCAGCCGCCCCGACCGGGCCCTGCGCATCGACGCCCAGAACTTCAACGCCGCCGACGACCTGCAGCACGTCGCCTTCGCCCCGCCCGGCCCGCAGGGCGCCCGCCTGCTCGTGCGCGCCTGGAGCTCCGAGCGCGGCGAGCAGCTGTTCCGCGTCGACGCCCCCGCCCCGGCCACCCAGATGTTCGCCGACGCCATCGCCGAGGCCGAGAAGACCCCGCTGCCGGCCGAGGTCCGCGACGGCATGGAGCCGCTCATCGTCCCGCTCGACACCCGCGGCTGGAGCTTCACGCCGATCGTCAGCGAGCTCCGCGCCCACGACCCCGTCGTCACCCCCGACGGCAACCTGGTCGCCTTCGCCAGCGACTCCGAGATCCACACCGTCCCGCTCGCCGGCGGCCCGGTGCGCACGGTGACCCGCAACGAGCTCGAGGACCACACCCCCATGTTCACCGCCGACGGCAAGACGATCGTGTTCCGCACCCGGTTCCCGATCGAGAAGACCAACTGGACCCTGACCACCGCCCGCAGCGTCCCCGCCGGCGAGTAACTCTCGTCGTCACCGAAGAGCGCGACCCGTCGCCAAGAGCGCGAAGAGACCTGTCTCTTCGCGCTCTTCGCTTGCTCGCAAGACATGTCCTTCCAGCCACTTCCGCTCCGGACCTCGGTCCCGAGCCCGACCGATCGACATGACTCTTGGAACATGTCCTTTCGGCAATGTCCGAACCTGCCCGCCGCCGCCGCCTCACCGTCTACTAGAGCGCGGGCGACGTCCTGATGCTCCGCAGCTTCGGCGAAAACACGCTGGGACCATCGACCTGTCCCTCAGGACATCTCGACCCTCACTCCGTCTCTCCGCGCGCCGGCGCCGAGAAGCCCTCCCCCTTTTTAAAGGCTTTGCCGGCCGCGTAGGCCTGGGCGGGCATGCGCTTGGCGCCGGCGGCCTGGACCTCGGCGACCAGCACCACCCCGTCGCCGCAGGCCACGTGCAGGCCCGCGCGGTCGACCGCCAGCACCTCGCCGGGCGCCGCGTCGTCGGGGCGAGCCAGCGGCGACGGCCGCGGGCGGTACAGCTTGACCGGTGTCCCCTCGCGCCCGGTCACTGCCGCCGGCCACGGGTCCATCCCCCGGATGTGATTCAGGACATGTCCTGAAGACCATGTCCAATCGACCACCCCTTCTTCTTTGCGCAAGATCGGCGCCAGCGTCACCAGCGTCGGGTCTTGCGGCGTCGGCGGCGGCACCTCCGGGAACTCGCCGAGGAACGCCGCCAGCAGATCGCCGCCGAGCGTCGCCAGGCGGAGGAACAGCTCGCCGCTCGTCTCCTCCGGCCCGATCGGCGTCTGCACCGCGCGGAACACCGGCCCCGTGTCGAGCCCCTCCTCCATCCTCATGATCGCCACCCCCGTCTCGCGGTCGCCTGCCAGCACCGCGCGCTGGATCGGCGCCGCCCCGCGCCAGCGCGGCAGCAGCGACGCGTGGACGTTGATGCAGCCGTGGCGCGGCACCTCGAGGATCGCGCGCGGCAAGATCCGCCCGTACGCCGTCACCACGATCACGTCGGGCTCCAGCGCTTGCAGCTGCGCCGCCAGCGTCCCGTCGCGCACCTTCACTGGTTGGCTGACCGGCACCCCGAGGCGGAGCGCCGCCTCCTTGACCGCCGGCGGCATCAGCTTGCGACCGCGCCCCGCCGGCTTGTCCGGCTGCGTCACTGCCAGCACCAGCTCGCACGTGCGAGCGACCGCCTCCAGGCTCGACACCGCAAAGTCGGGCGAACCCATGAACACCGCACGAAGCCGCGAAGATCCGCTCACGTCGCCCCGATCTGCGCCAGATAGGCGCTGTGCAGCGCGTCGTCGGAGAGCACGTCGCGCGCCTCGTCGAGGGCCGCCATCAGCTCCTCGATCTCCTCTGCCAGCTCGACCCGACTGTCGGGCTCGAGGCTCTCGCAGAACGTCGTCGTAAGGTCCGCGTGGGCCCGCAGCACCTCGGCCCGCGACGCCTCCCGCGGCAGCCCGAGCAGCGCGAAGTAGTCGCTCTCGCGCGCCAGTCGCAGGCGCTCGCGCACCCGCTGGCGGTCGAGCGCCGTCAAGCTCGCCGCCGGATCGTCGATCTCGGGCGCCAGGTGACCCAGCAGCTCGAGCACGTGCACGATCCCCCGGATCGTCGCCTCGTCGGCCACCGCGGCCGCGACCAACTCCGCCACCCGCGTCTGGCCGTCGAACCGCTCCGTCACCGCCACCACCGCTGGCCAGCGCAGCTCCGCCGCCAGCGCCTCCGGCCCCGCGAACGCCAGCCGTGGCCGTCGATCATCATTCACCGCCACGCGCAGCTGCGACAGCGTCGCCCCGCGCTGGACCCCGCCGGCGATCATCGCCGCCAGCGGCACCCCCAGCTCGACCGCCACCGCCGGCGTCTCGCCCGGATCGAGGCCCCAGGCCACGCTGCCGCTCTCGGCGATCCGCTCGACGATCCGCCGCACCGGCTCCCGCAGCGCCTCCCGCATCTCCTGCGGTTTAATCAATGCCGACTGCGCGAGTCGTTCGACGTCACGCCGCGGATCGCCGGTGCCCCAGCGCGCCGCCAGCTCCACGTGTGCCGGGCTGAGCAGCCCGCGCGCGGCCAGGCGGCCCAGCACCGACTCGCTGCTCGCATCGCTCGCGCCGCCGATGACCTGTCCCTCCGACCACCACAGCCGCCGCGCCGGCGCCCCGCTCGCTACCACCCGCAGACAGCCCGTGAACCGCTCGCGCCGCAGCTCGGCCAGCAGCGCCGGAGCCTCCGTCTCACCGCGGCTCTCGGCCCCCGCCAGCGGCGACTCGGTCTCGGCATCCTCCGCCGCCGCGGGCCGAGCCTGCCGGACGACCTCGGCGATCGGCGAACGAGCGCGCTCCTGGCCACCTGACCCAAGAGACAGACCGGTTACCCCGCGCCTCGCCGCCCGCGCGCGTTCATCGCTCCCGCGGACCTCGTGAACCGGCGCGCGATCACGTTCAGACTCGTCGGGAATGTCCCTTCGGGCATGTCGCTGAGGCCATGTCTCTCGAGACATCTCCGAGCCGACCTCGCCGCGCGGCGACGGACGCCGCGCCCAGTGGCGGGACGGCAACACGATCGTGGCTTCCTCGGCACCACGAGGGTCCTCACCGGCATCCGCGCTCGGTTCGTCCCTGTCAGCCCGCGTCACGACCGATCTGCGCGACGGGTCCCGCTCCTCGCGCGATTCCTCGTCCCCGAAGCGCCCCGCACCGCGCGCCTCGTCCCGGTCGCCTCGCGACGCGCCCGGCTCCCTACCGCCGCGCTCCGCGACCCTCCCGCCACCCGTGATTCGCGCCCGGGGCTCCACCCGGAACCTGCCCTCGCGGGCTTCGTCTCCGGACCGCCCCGACTCGCCGCCCTCACCGTCGGCCGCGAGCTCCGCAGCTTCGCCGGCATTCGCCTCCGACGACACATCGCCCGTCTCGAAGCGCTGGCTCCGCCCGGGACCTGTCCCTCGAGACAGGCGAACGTCCATCACCGCGAACCTGCCGCGCCGGCCCTCGAGCTCCGCGGCCTGACTCGCTCGCGTCGCGCCCGACGGCCCGGCGTCCTCCACCGCGAACCGTCCCCGATCCAGACCTGGGGCGAGCTTCGGCCGCGGCGGGGCCTTTTGCGGCTCCGCATCGACCTCGACCACGAACCGCCCGCGTCGCCTTTCGCTCGCGACCTCACCGCCGGAGCCCTCTCGCAACGAGCTCGCACCCTCGTGCCGCGGCCGCGCGCGGGGCAGTTCGGTCGTCCCCTCGCCCTCGATCGGGCCTGGCTCCGCGCCGACCCCGACGCCCGGCCGTTGGCTGCGATCCTCCTTCGGATCTTTCCCCGCGAGCTCGAAGGTCCGCGCCGTCGGCCGCTCACGCTTCAGCTCCACGGTCCGCTCGCGCCTCGGCTCGACTGTCGGCTCGCCGCGGACCGGAACTGTCCCTTCGGCCAGCCCATCCGCGCGCACCCGCGGCGCCCCGCGATTCGGACCTGCCTCTTCGGCCAGATCCTTTGCGCCCCGCAGCCCCACGATCCGGCCTGTCTCTTCGGCCAGCTCGTCCTTCTGCCCCGGCCCCGATCGCGACCGCGCGCGCGGCTCGTCTCCCGCCGCAACCTGTCGTTTCGGCCATGTCCCTCGGGACAGCTCATTCCCCGCCCCCGCGCGCGGACCCGTCCGCCCCTCGTCCCCGCGGCTCGCCCGGTCCTTGCGAACGTCCTCACGGGCCGCGGTCGCCACGGACGCCGTATGGTCGCTGTGGGCCTCTGCGGGCCCCTGCGGGCCCGGCTCCGGCGAGATCTCCCCGTCGCGCGAAAACGTGAGCTCGCTTCGGGTCCCCCGACGACCGATCCGCGATTCGCCAGTCGAGGGCAACCGCTGGGTCGGCTCGCGCAGCAGCTCGAGCTCGCCGCTGTCGTGCTCCGGATCGACGTCGGGAACGGCGTCCAGGCCCATCGCCTCGAGGTCGATCCCGTCGCGGTGACCATCGACCGACTCTTCGCGGGTCTCGAGTCGCGCGGCCAGCACCTCGAGCGTGTGATGCAGGCGGCTGAGGACTGGGTCCGCGCGAACGGGGCGCGGAGCGGGTGAGGCCTCGCGAACCTCCGTGCGCACCGTCCCCGCTGGCGGACCCGCGAGCTCGACCAGCGCAGCCTTGAGCTCGGCCTCGTCGACGGGCGCTTCGAGGAAGCGGTCCGCTCCGAGCTCGAGCACGGCGGCCAGATCGGGCGTCTCGCCTTGCAGGCGCCCGTAGAGCAGCACCGGGATGCCCATCGTCTCCGGTCGCTGTCGCAGCGCCTGTACCAGACCGCTCGCATCCGTCGTGCCGAGGCAGACGATGACCGCCGCGGGGCCCGGGTTTTGCGCCGCACGCGGCACCAGCTCGCGCTCGCGAACCGGCACCACCGTGTAGCCCAGGTCCTGCACGCGAGGGACCAGCTCGCCCCGGTGGGCACGGTCACCCGTCATGAGGATCTCCGGACCCACGGCGACGGGAGTGTACTCCAGTCCTTATGCGCGGCGACGCACCCTCGCAGCTGGCGGTCCGGGGCGGCCTTTTCTTCCAGGATGCGTGAAGCGGCGCGCCCAGCGAGCGTCTGCCCGCTGTCACCTTCCCGCAACCGCTCAAATCAGCCAGGATCTCCCCATGCAACTCAAGTCCGCTCGCACGTCTCTGCGCCCGCTGAAATTCGTGGCCGCCGCGCTGTTGGCCGTGGTCATGTCCGCCTCGGCGACCGCCTACGCCTTCTTCTCCGCCAGCGATTCACCGGTCGGGAACTGGAAGACGATCGACGACGAGACCGGCGAGACGAAGTCCGTCGTCAAGATCTACGAGGTCGACGGCAAGATCTACGGCCGCATCGATCGCCTCCTCCTCAAGCCCGGCGCGCTGTGCGATGCGTGCGAAGGCGACGATCACAACAAGCCCATCGAGGGCATGGTGATCATGTGGGGCATGGGCGCCGACGATGGTGAGTGGAGCGGCGGCAAGATCTTCGACCCCCAGAAGAACAAGACCTACCGCTGCAAGATCTGGCTCGAGGATGGCGGCCGCAAGCTCAAGGTCCGCGGCTACCTCGGCCCGTTCTTCCGCACCCAGACCTGGATCCGTCAGTAGAACCCTCTTGGGGTCCGCACTGCCGGTCGCCCCTCGCGCCTGAGGCCGCCATACGCGGCCTTTGTCGCGACGGGCCGCGGCCCCTACCATGATCATCATGGAACACGGCCGAGCGATCAGCTTCACCCGCCCCGACGGACAGGACGCCCCCGGCGTGCTGTTCTCCGCCGCCGACGGCGCCCCTGGCGTCGTCCTCATTCAAGAGTGGTGGGGCATCAACGACCAGATCCGCGGCGTCGGTCAGCGCCTCGCCGACGCCGGCTACCGCGTCCTGATCCCCGACCTCTACCGCGGCCGCGCCACCGCCGTCGCCGACGAGGCCAAGCACCTCATGACCGGCCTCGACTTCGGCCAGGCCCTCTCCGACATCGCCGGCGCCCTCGCCTATCTCAAGGGACAGGACGCTTCGGCCCGGGTCGGCATCATCGGCTTCTGCCTCGGCGGCGCCCTCGCCCTCGCCTCGCTCTGCAACGTCCACGGCTTCGACGCCGGCGTCTGCTACTACGGCATCCCCGGCGCCGGCGCCGACGCCAGCAACCTGCTCGCCCCGCTTCAGGCCCACTTCGCCGAGTTCGACGACTGGTGCACCCCCGACGCCGTCCGCGCCCTCGAGGACAAGCTGCGCGCCGGCACCACCGAGTACGAGCTCTACCGCTACAGCGCCCAGCACGCCTTCTTCAACGACGCTCGCCCCGAGGTCTACGACCCGGTCGCCGCCGCCGAGTCGTGGCGCCGCTCGCTCGACTTCTTCCACCGCCACCTCGGCGGCCCCGACCGCGCCGCCTGAGCCGGCGCATCACCCCTGAAGCGGCGACCCCGGAGCCTGTCTCTTTGGACAGGCTCCTTTTCATCGTTCACAGCAGCGACTGCGGATCGACATCCACGTTCGCCATCGTCTTGAATTCCCCGCTGCCTGCGTCGCCGAGCCGCGGTCGCAGCTGCCGCAGCAACCACCGCAGCGGCGGTCGGCTGCTCGCGCGGACCAGCATCTGCCAGCGCACCCGCCGGTTCACTCGCTCGATCAGCGACGCCTTCGGCCCGAGCAGCTGCAGGGGTGGCAGCGCCTCGGCGGCCCCGGGCTCCTCCGCGTGCTTGCGCCGCACCTCTTCCGCCGCCGCGCGAATCACCACCGCCAGCTCCTCCGCGCGCCGCTGCACCGCCACCTGATCCGGCCCGGAGATCCGCACCAGCGCCAGGTGGCCGAACGGCGGGTTGTGGAGCTCGCGCCGCTTGTCGAGCTCCCACGCCGCGAACGCCTCGAAGTCGTGCTGCGCCGCGAACGCGATCGCCGGGTTGTTGATCCCGTACGCCTGGATCAGCACTCGACCCGACCTGTCCCCGCGGCCAGCTCGGCCTGCCACCTGCGTCAACAGCTGGAACGTTCGCTCCGACGCGCGGATGTCCGGCAACCCGAGCCCGTGATCGCCCTGGAGGATCCCCACCAGCGTCACCCCGGGGAAGTCGTGCCCCTTCGAGAGCATCTGCGTCCCCACCAGGATGTCCGCCTCGCGGCGACGAAACGCCGACAGCGTCTCGAGCAGGCCCTTGCCCCGACTCGTGTCGCGATCGAGCCGCAGCACCCGCGCCCCCGGCACGTCCTTCGCCAGCGCCAGCTCGATGCGCTCCGTCCCCGCGTTGCCGTGCAGCAGCTCGCCCTCGCCACAATCCATGCAGCGCTCCGGCGGCGCCTCGATGTACCCGCACCAGTGACACATCAAGCGATTGCGCCCGAGGTGATACGTCATCGCCGGCGCGCTGCAGTCGGGGCAGTGATGCAGCGCCCCGCAGCGGTCGCAGATCAGCGTGGTCGCGAAGCCGCGGCGGTTGAGGAACACGATCGCCTGCTCGCCCGCCGCCACCGTCTCCACCAGCGCCGTGCGCATGCGGCCCGTCAGCAGCGTCTCCGGGTCGGGACGGTGCACCGCCAGCGACAGCAGCTCCACCTCCGGCAGCGGTCGCGTCGTCGGCCGCGTCGTCATCCGCAGCCACCGGATCTTGCCTGCCCGCGCCGACTCGTACGTCTCGAGCGCCGGCGTCGCGCTGCCCAACACGGCCACCGCCGACGCGTCGCGCGCCCGCACCAGCGCCACGTCGCGCGCGCTGTAGCGGACCCCTTCCTCTTGCTTGAACGACCCGTCGTGCTCCTCGTCGACCACGATCACCCGCAGGTCGGGCACCGGCGCGAACACGGCCGAGCGGGCCCCGATCACGATCGGCCGCGCGCCCATGCGGATCTGCTGCCACGCGTCCAGGCGCTGACGCGGCGTCAGCCCGCTGTGCAGCACCGCCACCGTCTCGCCGAAGCGCGCCCGGAACCGGTCCGAGAGCTGCGGCGTCAGGGCGATCTCCGGCACCAGCACGATCGCCCCGCCTCCGCGCGCCCGCGCGTCCGCGATCAGCTGCAAGTACACCTCCGTCTTGCCGCTGCCAGTCACCCCGTGCAGCAGCGACGCCGCGAACTTGCCCCCCTCGAGGTCCGCGCGCAACGTCGCCAGCGCCGCCGCCTGGTCGGCCGTCGGCGTCTGCGGCAGCGTCGGCTCGATCGTCCCCGCCGCGAACGGATCCAGCGCCCGCAGCCGCTCCTCGACCGCCACCAGCCCCGCCGCGAGCAGCGGCTCCAGCAGCTTCTTGTGGCCCGGGAACGGCCCGCGCAGCTCCCCCGCCGCCACCCACGAACCTGCCCCTTCGAGCAGGTCGAGCAGCGCCCGTCGCTGCTTGCTGCGACCGATGTGCTCGCGCAGCGTCTCCTCCGCGGTGGCCGCTCCCCGCAAGTAATCCGTGCGGCGGTAGTGCGCCTCGACGCGCGCCCCCTCGCCGCCGGCGTCCTCCCAGGAGATCGTGCACAGCTCTTTGACCGCGAGGTCGCCGATGAGGCGCAGCACCCCGGGGATCCGCGGCCGCAGGTCGATGAGCCGCTCGACCGCGAGCTCGCCCCCCGGCGCCGACGCCAGCGCTGCCAGCACCCGCTGCTCCGCCGCCGTCGGCAGCCCCGTGTCGTCGATCGGCTGCAGCACCACCTCACGCGCGGCCGCCAGCGCCTGCGCACCTGCCTCCGACAACATGACCCTTCGGACGTCATGCCCCGTCAGCAGACCCGGCAGCGCCAGGCGATAGACCTCGCCCACCGGCGCCACATAGTAGTCGGCCACCCACTCGCAGAGGCGCGCCAGCTCGAGCGTCAACGACGGCGCGCCCGGCGGATCGAGCACCTCCTCGAGCAACTTGATGCGCGCCCCGTCCAGCCGCTCCGGCGCCGCCGCGCGCACCACTCCGACCAGCCCGCGGTTGGCGAACGGCACCAATACGCGCGCCCCCGGCTCCGGCGCGCTCGGCCACGACGTCGGCACCGCGTACGTGAACCCGCGGTCGAGCGCCACCGGCAGGGCCACCGAGACCAGCCGCTCGCTCACCGCGAACCCTCCTCCGCCTCGCGCCGCGTCTGATACAGCGCCCGTCGCAGCGCCCCGCGCATCAGCGCCAGCTCGAGCACCGCCGCCACCAGCATCACCCCGCCGGCCGCCAGAAGCACCCGCCGCGACCACTCCACCCACAGCACCAGCAGGCCCGCCTCACCGGCCGCGACCCCGCGCGCCGCCCCGGCGATCACCCCGCGCACGGCCAGCGCCAGCGCGACCACCACCGCCGCGCCGATCACCGCCGTCACGACGCCGATGCGCACCGCGCCCACGCGACCGAGCCGCGAGCGATCGCCCTCGACCCAGCCGAGCGAACCACTCGCCGCCGCGGCCACCAGCGCCGTCACGACCGGCACGCCCACGAACATCGGCCATGTCCCGAAGAACATGTCCAAAAGACCATGCGCGCTCTCGCCCGACCACGCCGCCCGCAACACCGAAGCCAGCGAGGCATCGAGGTGATGCGGGAGCGCGGCCGCCAGCGTCAGGCACAGCAGCGCCGGCACGAGACGCGAGGACCTCGGCCGCAGACCGACCCGCCAGGCCAGCGCGACGCGAGCGCGGCTCGGCGGGGTGGTGGCGTCGAGGTCCACTGCGCGAGGCTTTTAGCGCGCCCGCGCCCGCGCGCCAAGAACCTGGGCGGCCGGCGGAGATCCCGGCCGCCGAGGCCTCGGCCGATCAGCCGCCGACCTCGGGCCGGTTGAACGACAGCTTGAAGCCGGTGAGACAGCGCGTGGCGCCGTTGCCGACCTTGTACGACGGCACGATCTCCACGTTCGGCTGCGAGCGCAGCGCGTCGAACAGCATGCCGATCGAGTCGGAGCTCACGTTGCGACCGGGGCACAGCGACCCGCCCCACTTGTAGTCGCGCTTGGTCCCGGTCTTCTCGCGCACCGACACCACGCCGTTGGCCATCGCGTAGTCGTCGCTGCTGCTCTCGTAGAGGGTCACGGAGTCGACGGTCCCCAGCGAACCGGACGAATCGGCGAACGTGGTGGCGGGGGCGGACACAATCATCAAACCAGCGAGCAGGGACAAACAGGGGCGGAGCGACATGGAGGGTTCCTCGTGCGGATTCGGGGGCCTTCAGACCCGGAGGTGCAGGATGCTATTCACGAGCAGAGCCTGTCACGCCGGCGGTTGCGTCCGCATGACCTCGATCGGATCACCGGGCGGATCTGCTCGTGCGCACGTCGGTGTTTTCGAGCGATGAATGATGTAGTGGTTGCTTCATGGCTCAGTCCGGGACCTCTGCGGCAGACCTCGGCAACCCGAGGCGCGCGCAGATCCTCGACGCCGCCGAGCGACTGCTCCACCACTACGGCCACGCCAAGACCACCGTCGCCGAAATCGCCCGCGAGGCCGGCGTCAGCGTCGGCTCGGTCTATCTCGAGTTCGAGGCCAAGGACGCCATCTGGGTCGAGCTCTCGCACCGCCGTCACGACGCCGTGCTCGCCGCGATTCGTGGCGCCGCCAACGCGCCCAAGAAGCTCTACGCCCACCGTCTGCATGCGGCGCTCGTGGCGCGAACCAGAGCCTTCCTCGCCCTCGCCGAGCGCGGCGCGCACGCCGCGGAGCTCGTTCACGGTCACGCGTGCCCGGCGATCCGCGAAGCGAAGGAGATCTATCACCGCCGCGAACGCGAGATCGTCGCCGAGCTCTTGCAAGCGGGTGAGGACGCCGGCGAGTTCGCGATCAAGGACGCGACCGCCACCGCCGCGACCTTGTTGCAGGCGTTCGTCGCGTTCGTGCCACCGCTCCTCTTCACGCGCGCGCCCGACGAGCTCGAGCGCGAGGTCACCGCTCTGCACCAACTCCTCGTCTACGGGCTCTGCCGCGCCGAACCTCGGTCTCGCAGTTGACGGCGAGTTGAACGGTTTTAAGTTCGGTTCACGTCATCACGACGTACCCCTGCAGGCTTAGCCGCGGGGAGCGAAAGGAACCGAGATGAGCCACCCCGAGTATCCGTCTGTGATCCCGCTGCTGCCCCTCCGCAACGGCGTCCTCTTCCCCGGCACAGTCATCACCGTCCCCGTCGGTCGCGCCCGCTCCATCGCCATGATCGAGGCTGTCGGCCAGGACGCGATCGTCGGCATCGCCGTCCAGCGTGACGCGCGGATGGTCGATCCCGAACTCGCCGATCTCCAGCCGATCGGCACCTACGCCCGCGTCCGCCAGGTCCGGCGCACCGGCGAGCGCAACTATCAGGTCGTACTCGAAGGCCTCGGTCGCTTCTCGCTGAAGACGATCCTCCACGGCAAGCCTTACTGGACCGCCGAGGTCGAGCACCTGCTCGACGAGAACCCGGACCCGACCGAGGCCAAGCTGCTCGCCACGGCCCTCGGCTCGCGCATGCGCGAGAAGCTGCAGGAGATCGCGCCCGACATGTCTTCGAGCTTCGGTCAGTGGATCGAGCTGCTCGGTCGCGGCGACGACCCCGGCCTGCTCGCCGACCGCGTCGCCGCGGCGCTGAGCCTCGACACCGACAAGGAGGTGCAGGTGCTGCTCACGCGTGACGTGAGCGAGCGCCTCCGCGTGGTCTCGCGCCTGCTCGACGAGGCCATCACCCTCGCGGAGCTCAAGCACAAGATCGACTCCGAGGTCCGTCGCGGGCTCCACAGCAACCAGCGCGAGGTCCTGCTGCGCCAGCAGCTGCGCGCGATCCAGAAGGAGCTCGGCGAGGAGCCCAAGTCCGACGACCTCCAGGCCCTGCGCCAGCGGCTCGACGACGCCGGCCTGCCCGAAGAGGCCCGCAAGGTCGCCGACCGCGAGCTCGCCCGCCTCGAGGCGATGAACAACGCCCACGCCGAGTTCGGCGTGATCCGCACCTACCTCGAGTGGATCGCCGACCTGCCGTGGAACAAGCGCGCCTCGGGCATGCTCGAGATCGACGCGATCGCCAAGAAGCTCGACGCCGACCACTTCGGCCTGGAGGAGGTCAAGAAGCGGATCTTGGAGCACATGGCGGTCCTCAAGGTCTCGGGCAACACCCGCGCGACCTTGCTGTGCCTCGCCGGCCCTCCGGGGGTCGGCAAGACCTCGCTGGGCCAGTCGATCGCCGACGCCACCGGCCGTCCGTTCGTGCGCATCGCTCTCGGCGGCGTGCGCGACGAGGCCGAGATCCGCGGCCACCGCCGCACCTACGTCGGCGCGCTGCCCGGCCGGCTCCTGCACGCGCTGAAGAAGGCCGGCAAGAAGAACGCGGTCGTCCTGCTCGACGAGATCGACAAGCTCGGCAACAGCTGGATGGGCTCGCCCGACGCGGCGCTGCTCGAGGTCCTCGACCCCGAGCAGAACAAGACCTTCACCGACCACTACCTCGAGCTGCCGTTCGACCTGTCGGAGGTGCTCTTCATCTGCACCGCCAACAGCCTCGACACCATCTCCGCCCCGCTCCGCGACCGCCTCGAGGTCATCGAGCTCAGCGGCTACACGCTCGAGGAGAAGCTGCACATCGCCAAGGACCACCTGCTGCCCAAGCAGATCAAGGACCACGCGATCGCGGCCGGCACGATGACGGTCACCGACGACGCGGTCAAGACGGTCATCCGCGAGTACACGCGGGAGGCCGGGGTGCGCCAGCTCGGGCGCGAGCTGACCAAGCTGTGCCGCGCGCTGACCCTGGAGATCGCGCGGGCCGACGAGGGCAAGTCGCCGCGGCTCCACATCGACGCCGGCGAGCTCCACAAGTACCTCGGCAAGCCGCGCTTCCAGAGCGAAGTCGCCGAGCGCACCGCCGTCCCCGGCGTAGCGACCGGCCTCGCCTGGACCCCGGTCGGCGGCGACATCCTGTTCGTCGAGACCTCGCGCATGCCCGGCAAGGGCAGCCTCGAGATCACCGGCCAGCTCGGCGACGTCATGAAGGAGTCCGCCCGCGCCGCGCTCACCTACGTCCGCAGCAACGCCGGCCAGCTAGGGGTCGACGTCAACTTCCTCGACCGCCAGGACCTGCACATCCACGTCCCCGCCGGCGCCGTGCCCAAGGACGGCCCCTCCGCAGGCGTCACCATGTTCACGGCCCTGACCTCGCTGCTGACCGGACGTCGGGTCCGCAACGACACGGCCATGACCGGTGAATGCACCCTCCGCGGCCGCGTGCTCCCGGTCGGCGGCATCAAGTCGAAGGTCCTGGCCGCCCACCGGGCCGGCATCAAGCGGGTGGTGCTCCCGCACCGCAACGCCCGCGACATCGAGGACGTGCCCGAGGACGTGCGGCAGCAGGTCGAGTTCATCTTCGCCGAGGACATGCGGCAGGTGCTCGACGCCGCGCTCGAGCCGGTCGTCCTCCCGCCCGAGAGCCTCGCCGCGGACAGCCCGCGCGCCGAGGCCTGAGTCGAGCGGGCGCCCACGGTCGACGACGCATCGCCGCTGACCGCCACGCGCCCGACCCGGGGATCCGCACCACACGGCGCGGATCCTGTTTATTTTCGCGGTTGGACGGCCCGAGCGTGACCGGCGCAAACGGGCGGTCCCGCGGCCGTCCAGCCTCCGGCTCGTGACATTGAGCTTTCCGGAGAGCGAGCCCGCGCCTCACGGCGAATTGACGAAGTCGGACGCGTCGGCCGAGAATCACCGCGTTGACCACGGCACCCGACAAGATCGGTCCCTACGAGGTGCTCGAGCGCATCAGCGCCGGCGGCATGGCTGAGGTGTACAAGGCCAAGCTGACCGGCGCCGACAGCTTCGAGCGGCTGGTGGCGATCAAGCGGATCTTGCCGCACATCGCCCGCGACCCGAACTTCATCGCCATGTTCCAGGCGGAGGCCAAGCTGGCGGTGCAGCTGCAGCACGGCAACATCGCCCAGATCTACCAGCTCGGTCGCCAGGACGAGGCCTTCTACATCGCCCTCGAGTACGTCGAGGGCCGCGACGTCGGAGCGCTGCTCGACCTGCACCAAAAGGCCGGCAAGGCGCTGCCCCTCGCGCAGGCCTGCTACATCATCACCCGCTGCGCCGAGGGCCTCGACTACGCCCACAACAAGAAGAGCGACGACGGCCGGCCGCTCAACATCATCCACCGCGACATCAGCCCGCCCAACATCCTCATCTCGTACGAGGGCGAGGTGAAGCTGATCGACTTCGGTCTGGCCAAGGCGACCAGCTCGTCGGTGCAGACCCAGGCCGGCGTGATCAAGGGCAAGCTCGCGTACATGTCGCCTGAGCAGGTCCGCGGCACGCCGCTCGACGCCCGCAGCGACGTGTTCGCGCTCGGCATCGTGTTCTTCGAGCTGCTGACCGGCCGCCGCCTGTTCCGCCGCGACAGCGACATCGAGACCTTCGAGAGCGTGCGTCAGTGCAAGGTGCCGCGCCCGAGCGAGGTCAACCCGGCGATCCCCGCCCAGCTCGAGCAGATCCTGCTGCGAGCGCTGGCCCGCGGGCTCGACGACCGTTACCCGTCGGCGGCGACCCTGGCCGAGGCGCTGCGCGAGTTCGCGTTCACCCACCAGCTGCGCTACCGCGGCGACCAGCTCGGCGGGTGGATGCGCCAGATCTTCCGCAAGAACTGACTCAGTCGCCGAGCCCGATCCGGCCGATCATCTGCAAGCGGCGCGGCGAGGCGCTGTCGAGCTCGACGACGCCGATCGTGCTGGCGAGCGTGTGCACGACGTACAGCTTGCGCCGCGCCTCGTCGACGACCAGCTCGTTGGGCCCGTCGTCGACCGGGATGGTGCCGATCACGGTGAACGAGCCGAGCGCGACGGCGGCGATCTCGTCATCGGAGTAACAGCTGACGAACGCGATCGCCTCGGCCTGCTTCGGCCGGTGGACCGCCAGGATGTTCGGGTTGTGACACAGCGCGACGCTGTCGATCGGATCGTTGAGCGGCTCGCCCGAGGGGCCGAGGCTGGTATCGACCAGCGACAGCGACGGCGGCGTGGTGTGGACCGCGAGCAGGCGATCGCCGACCTCCGGATCGATGAACTCGATCTCGCCCATGTACGGGCGGTCGCCGGCGGCGTACGGGTCGGCGACCGGCAACCAGTGACTGGCGAACCGCACCAGCGTGTCGCGCCCGGTCTCGACGCTGAACAGACGCACGCCGGGCCAGAAGCGGTGCGAGGCGTACAGCAGCGGGCGCGTGCAACTCTCGGTGCGAGGCGGCGCGTCGGTCGGGTCGCAGGCGCGCTGGGCGACCGCGAAGCCGCCGGCGAGCACGCCCTTGCCGCCCGGCTCGGGCGCGAAGAAGGCGGCGTTGGGGTCGGTGATGTCGGTGATCTTCGGCCCGTACTCGGCGTCGAGGGCGATGAGGCTCATGCGCGCGCCGAGCAGGTGCGGCAAGTAGGCGAAGCGATAGCCCTCGCTGTCGACGAAGATCCGCGCCGGGTCGGACGGCAGGCGCGCGCCCGCCGGGTCGTTGCCGAGCCGCTGCAGCGAGTGCGCCGCGTCGCACTCACCCTCGGCGTCCTGCCCGCACTCGACCTTGATGCCGCCGGCCTCGCGCACGACGTCGATCCACGTCACCGCTCGCTCTTCGAGGCTCGACGGCACCAGCAGCCGCCACGGGCCGTCGTCGCCGATCGGCCGGTCGAGGGCGATGTTGCCGGCGCCGCTGGTGAACCGGACCGAGTGCGCGCGCTGGATGAAGTAGCGCTCCTCGCACTCGACGATCTCCTGGTCCTTCGCACCTGTCCCTTCGGACATGGCCTGGGCGACACGACAGGGCGCGGCGGCGCTGAGCTCGGCGTCGGCCGGCGCGGGCGGCTCGGCGAACGCCTGGTCGAGCGCGCGCAGGTTGAGCACCACGAGGGTGCTCGACTTGACCGCGAGGTCGAGGTTGCTGTTGGTGACGAACAACCACGCGCCGTCGGGCGACAGCAAGGCGCCGGTCGGCAGCCGCAGCGCCTGCAGGTCGGCCGGCTCGGGCTCGCCGCGCCCGCAGGTCGCCAGCAGCAGCATCGCGGCGCACCAGCGGTGAGAGACGCGCGGCATTCGACGAGAGGACGGTATCACGCCTCAGACCCGCGCGAGGGCCTGCAGCCACGCGTCCGGGTGCACGGCCCAGGCCGCGGCGAGGGCGGTGAGTGCGGCGACGGCGACGAGCCACGGCCGGCTCGCGGCCGCCAGCGCGGCCATGGGTCCAGGCCTCGCGGCGCACGCGAGCGCGAGCTCGACGACGGCGGCGGTGAGCAGCACGGGCGTGGCAAGACCGAGCGCGAGCACGGTGGCGTCGTGGGCCGCCGCGCTCACCGCCGCGAGGTCGAGCTGCAACGGCCACGCGCCGGGCTCGCCCACCGGCCAGCGCGTCGCGCACGCGCGCAAGCCGGTCAACAGCGGCCGATGCAGCCCGGTCGCCAGCGCGAGCGAACCGACCAGCGCCACGTGCAGGGCCGCGAACGCGCGCGCCCCTGCGAGCCCGAGCGCGACCCCCGAGCGGCGAGCCGCCCCGAGCGCCGCGTCGCCCGGCAAGCTGACGAGCGCCCCGAGCACGGCGCCGAGCAACAGCTCGAAGCCGGCCGCCAGCAGCCACGATGTCCACGCCACCGGCGCCAGGCGGATCGGGGCCCACGCGGCCGCCAGGATCGCCGCCAGCCCCGCCGCGATCGCCCACCACATCCCGCCCGCGGCCGCGCGCCACAGCGTCTGGGCCTGCAAGACGGCGAACAGACGCAGCGCCAGCCAGGCCCACGCGGCCAGCGGCCCCGCGATCATCGCCGGCCCCGGCCGTGAATCACATGTCCTCCGGGACAGCCTGTTCGCGCTCTCGCACGAAAATAACATGTCCTCGAGGACAGCTCATCGCCCGCGCCCGATCTCGGGCAGCAGCGCCCACAGCCCGCGCGTGTACGTGGTCCCGTCGGCCAGCCATCCCGCGCCGAACCACCACACCACCGCCAGCACCGCCGTCGCACGGGCCAGCAGCACCGGCGCCGGATCGGTGACGCCGAGGCGGTGGCACAGCCAGCCGATCACCAGCGCCGCCCCGGCCGCGGCCCCGGCCGCAGGTGCGAGCAGCCACGCCGTCTGGACCAGCCCGTCGCGCATCGCGTCGAGCGCCGGGGTCACGCGTAGCCTTCCACGAGGCCGCGGATCACCGCGTCCCAGCCGCCGACGGCGATGAACAGCAGGACCTTGACCGGCAGCGCGACCGCGGGCTGCACCTGTCCCGAGAGACCGATGAGCGCCACCAGCTGAGCCAGCACCAGATCGACCAGCACGAACGGGATCAGGATCAGCGCCGCCATCTGCAGCGCCTCGGCCAGCTCGGTGACGAGGAACGCCGGCACGAGCGCGAGCGGGTGCGCGAGGTCGACGGCGTTGAGCCCGGCGAAGTACTCGATCTCCGCGGGATCGGCGTGGCGCTCGAGGAACGCCGAGAGCGGCCCGAACAGCGCCGCGACGTCGAGCGGCGCGCCCGAGCCGTACAGCGCCGCCGTCTCGAACGCGACGGGGCCCATGATCACCGCCGCGACCACCAGCGACAGCGCGAACACGGCGCTCCACGGCAACAGGGACTCGGCGCCGAGCCCGACGCGGATCGCCGACAGCACGACGCTCGCCTTGGCGAACGCGGTGCAGCTGACGGCGGCGATCGGCGCCAGCGACAGGGCCGCCCACGTGGCAGCGCCTGCCGGCAGCTCAGGGACCATGCGCGCGCCACCCCTCCGTGCGGGGCGTCGCGTCGGTGCGCCACTCCGGGTTCGTGCGCTTGGCGTCGGCCCGCCAATGCTCGGCGCTGCGGGCGGCGTCGGCGACCCACGGCGGCGCGTCGAGCTCGCCCGGCGCGGCGTTCCACGGCGCCGGCGGCGGGTCGGGCAGCTCCAGGAGCAGCTGCGGCGGGCCGCCCGGACCTGTCCCGACGACCAGGCGGCGACCGGCGACATCGACCACGTGCAGCGCGTGCGTCGGCGTCAAGCCGATGACCGTCCGCGCCCGCTCGCGTCGCTCGCCCCGCACCCCGCGCCCCAGCCAGACGAGCAGCAACAGCGCGACGAGCAGCCCGCCGCCGACAGCCACGAGGTGAAGGTACGGTTCGATGTCTTCCAGCACGCGTCCTCCAGCGTAGGGAGGACGACGAGCGCGGGCAAAAAAGCCGCGACGTCGGCCCTGAGCGGCCTGCAGGCCGAATGCACGAAGCGCGGGCGAGCGCGAGAATTCGTCGCCCGTTCGCTGGCGAGCAACGATTGAGACAGCCCGGCGCGCGCGACGAGGACGAGCCGCCCGGCGCCGCGCGCGACGAACGGCGCCCGGCGCACACCTCCCGTCTCGGCGGGCCCGCATGCCTCCCTCCCGGCGCGAACCGACCCAAAGCAAAAGGCCCGCGCCGGAGCGCGAGCCTTCATGCTCGGGATTCAGCGGCCGGGTGGCCGCCGGGCGTCAGTCGGCCGACTCGGAGCCGGTCGACGACGCGCCGCCGGCGGCCGCGGGAGCGGCGGAGGGCAGCTTGAAGGTGACGATCTCGAGGATCGCCATCGGCGCGGCGTCACCGGGGCGGGTGCCCACCCTGAGGATCCGCGTGTAACCGCCGGGGCGGCCGCGGAGCTGCGGGGCGATGTCGGTGAACAGCTTGTGCAGCGCGGCCCGCGAGCGGACCATGCGGCCGGCCATACGGAGTGCGTGCACGTACTTGCCCTGCTCGGCCGGGGAGCGCTGCTCCTTCGGCTTGGTGAGCAGGTCACCGAGGCGGAGCGCCGTGGTGATCGTGCGCTCGGCCAGGCGCCGGAGCTCCTTGGCCTTCGGCTCGGTGGTGGTGATGCGCTGGTGCTCGAGCAGCGACGTGACCATGTTGCGGAACATGGCGCGTCGGTGCGACGAGCTGCGGCTGAACTTGCGACCAGCGTTCTGGTGGCGCATGGCGGATCAGGTCTCCTCACGGGCCGGCGGGGGCCCCTGCCAATTGTCGATCTTCATGCCAAGCGACAGGCCCATCTGCGCCAGGATCTCTTTGATCTCCTTGAGCGACTTGCGGCCGAAGTTCTTGGTCTTGAGCATCTCGGCCTCGGTGCGCTGCACGAGGTCGCCGATGTAGTGGATGTTGGCGTTCTGCAAGCAGTTCGCCGAGCGGACGCTGAGCTCGAGCTCGTCGACCGAGCGCCACAGGTACTCGTTGAGCTTGTCGCTCTCGCTCTGCTGCGGGACCGCGGCCTCCTCGATCTCTTCACGATTGATGAAGATCGAGAGCTGCTCCTTGAGGATCTTGGCCGCGTACGCGACCGCATCCTCGGGACGGACGGAGCCGTCGGTCCACACCTCGAGCGAGAGGCGATCGTAGTCGGTGCGATGGCCGACGCGCGCGTTGGTGACGCGGTAGTTGACCTTCTGGATCGGCGAGAACAAGGAGTCGATCGGAATGACGCCGATCGGCATGCCCTCGGTCTTGTTCTGATCCGCGGTCGCGTAGCCGCGGCCCATCGCGCAGGTCATCTCCATGCGCAGTCGGCCGCCCTTGCTGAGCGTGGCGATGTGTTGTTCGGGACGAAGGGCGGTGACGCCGGTCGGGCACTGGATGTCCGAGCCGGTGACCTCGCCCTCGCCCTGCTTGTCGACAACCAGCGTGCGCTGGGTGGCGTCGTCCATGCGGAGGAGCAGCGCCTTGACGTTCAGGATGATGTCCGTGACGTCTTCGACGACGCCGGGCACCGTAGTGAACTCGTGGAGCGCGCCTTCGATGCGGACCGTCGTGATCGCGGCGCCCTGCAGCGAGCTCAAGAGCACCCGCCGCAGGCTGTTGCCCAGGCTGATGCCGTAGCCGCGTTCGAGCGGCTCGCACGTGAACTTGCCGTAGGTGTCGGTGAGCGAAGAGGTATCGACCTCGAGCTTCTTCGGCCGAATCAGGTCGCGCCAGTTCCTGGCGATGGTGTTTTGGTCCTGCATTCGTCCCTCCGTTGTGGTTACTTCGAGTACAGCTCGACGATGAGCTGCTCGTCGATGTCCGCCGAGATGTCCGACCGGGAGGGCAGCGCGGTGATCTTGCCGCGCATGTTCTCCTTGTCGAGGTCGATCCACGCCGGCCGCGGGACCCGGTCGACCTGCCCGAGGGCGGCGACGATGCGCTGGATCTTCTTGCTGGGGTCGCGGACCTCGACGATGTCCCCGGCGCGCACCTGGTAGCTCGGGATGTTGATCCGCTTGCCGTTGACCAGGAAGTGGCCGTGACGCACGAGCTGGCGGGCCTCGGCGTGGCTCGTCGAGAAGCCGCAGCGCAGCGTGACGTTGTCGAGCCGACGCTCGAGCAGGGCGAGCAGGTTCTCGCCGGTCACGCCCTTCATCCGCGAGGCGCGGTAGTAGTAGCCGCGGAACTGCTTCTCGAGCAGGCCGTAGATGCGCTTGACCTTCTGCTTCTCGCGCAGCTGCTGGCCGTAGTCGCTCGGACGCTTCTTGCGACCCTGACCGTGCTGACCCGGGGGGTACTGGCGCCGCTCGTAGCCGCACTTGTCAGTGAAGCAACGATCGCCCTTGAGGAACAGCTTGCCATCTTCACGCCGGCAGAGCCGGCACACGGGACCGATGTAGCGAGCCATGGTTCAGACCCTCCTCCGCTTGGGCGGCCGGCAGCCGTTGTGCGGGATCGGCGTGATGTCCTTGATCGAGGAGATCCGCAGACCCGCAGACTGCAAGCCACGCAGCGCCGACTCGCGGCCGGCACCCGGGCCCGACACGCGGACCGAAACGGTCTGCATGCCGTGGTCCTGGGCCTTGCGCGCCGCGTCGTCGGCCGCCAGCTGAGCGGCGAACGGCGTCGACTTGCGCGAACCCTTGAAACCACGCACGCCCGACGAGGCCCACGCGATGGTGTTGCCGTTGACGTCGGTGATGGTGATCAGCGTGTTGTTGAAGGTCGAGTTGATGTAGACCACGCCGGTCGAGACGTTCTTCTTGGCGCGGCGCTTGGACTTGCCCTTGTCGGCATCTGCCTTGGTGTTCGCCATGGCTCAGACCTTCCTCTTGGCCGCGACCGTGCCCCGCTTGGGACCCTTGCGCGTGCGGGCGTTGGTGTGGGTACGCTGACCGCGGACCGGCAGGCCACGACGGTGACGGAGACCGCGGTAGCAGCCGAGGTCCATCAGGCGCTTGATGTTCATCTGAACGTCGCGGCGGAGGTCACCCTCGACCTTGAGGTCGCTCTCGATGACGCTGCGGATCGACGCGAGCTGATCGTCGGTCAGGTCGTCGGTGCGGATCGCCGCGCCGACGCCAGACTTGTCGAGGATCTTCTGCGCGGTGCCGCGGCCGATGCCGTAGATGTAGGTGAGCGCGATCTCGATGCGCTTGTTACGGGGCAAGTCCACCCCAGCAATGCGTGCCATGGTGTTCTCCTAGCCCTGTCGCTGCTTGTGCTTGGGGTTGTCGCAGATCACCCGCACGACACCTTTGCGGCGGATGACCTTGCACTTGTCGCAGATCTTTCGAACGCTGGCTCTGACTTTCATTGTTCCTCTTGGCGAAGGTCGCTGGCTCAGGGCTGGCGCAGTGCCAACCCGGTGATGAGGCCGCGACCTGGATCGAGACTGGCCCTGCGGACCAGCACACGTTGCCCCGTCCGTATGTGCACGCCGAGGCGACGCGCCTCGGCGGACAAGCTGGCCGTAAGGACAGCCTGCGTCGGCGATTCGGCTTCGAGGCGGTACAGTTGCTGGGGCAACTCAGCGACCACTGTGGCCTCGAAGGTGTCGGCGTGCGGGGGATTCACAGAGAAGAGACCTTGGCCCGACGGGCTTGCGACCCGGCGGGTCCGTGACGATGCAATACTTAAGCTCAAGGACCCCCAGGGGGGGTCAAGGAAGGGCGAAAAGGTGGCAAAAAGCCCGGCGATAGTCCAGCACGGCACCAGACCGGCGCGTGCGGCTCCGCGTGAGTTAGCCCCGACGTCCGCGGATCCGCGGCCCGCCCGGACCCGCAAAACCCTCGTACGAACGGGTCACCAGATGGCTCTCGATCTGCTGCGCAGTGTCGAGGGCGACGCCGACGACGATCAGCAGAGAAGTGCCGCCATAGTAGAACGGGACGTTGAATTTGGTCTGCAGCAGGGTCGGCAGGACGCACACCGCAGCGATGTACCAGGCGCCGGCGAAGGTCAGCCGCGTGAGGATGAAGTCGATGTACTCGGCCGTCCGCTTGCCAGGACGGATCCCGGGGATCGACGCGTTCTGCTTCTTCAAGTTGTCGGCCACGTCGACCGGGTTGAACTGCAGCGACGTGTAGAAGAACGTGAAGAAGATCACGAGCCCGACGAACGCGGTGAGGTACAGCCAGCCATCGTAACGCAGGGCGTTCGAGAACCACTGCATCGACGAGCTGCCCGTCATGCCGGCGATCTGGCTCGGGAACATGAGGATCGAGCTGGCGAAGATCGGCGGGATCACTCCGGCGCTGTTGAGGCGCAGCGGCAGGTAGTTGGCGTTGCCGCCGAACATCTGCCGCCCGACCACCCGCTTGGCGTACTGGACCTGGATCCGCCGCTGGCCGCGCTCCATGATCACGACAAAGGCGATCACCGCGACGACGAGCGCGCCGAGGATGGCGATGAACATCGGCCCGAAGTTCTCGGGATCGTCCTGGGTCTTCTGCCACAGCTGGTACAGCGCGACCGGAAGGTCGGCGACGATGCCGGCGAAGATGATGAGCGAGATCCCGTTGCCGATCCCCTTCTCGGTGATCTGCTCGCCCAGCCACATGATGAAGCATGTCCCTGCGGTCAGGGTCAGGATCGTCATCAAGCGGAACGGGAGGCCAGGGTCGAGCACCAGCGTCTGCCCGGGGGCGTTCTGGGACTCGAGCCAGGTGGCCATGAACCAGCCCTGGACCACCGACAGGAACACGGTGCCGTAGCGGCTGTACTGGTTGATCTTCCGCCGGCCCGTCTCGCCTTCTTTGCTCAGCATCTCCAGCCGCGGGATGACGGCGGTCATCAGCTGCATGATGATGCTGGCGCTGATGTACGGCATGATGCCGAGCGCGAACACGGACAGGTTGCTCAGGGCGCCGCCGCTGAACATGTTGAGGTAGCCGAGGAAGCCGCCCGCGCCCTGGCGGACGATGTCGTCCATCACGGTACGGTCGACGCCGGGCACGGCCACGAACACGCCGAAGCGGTAGACAGCCAGCATCGCCAGCGTGAAAAGCACACGCTTGCGCAGCTCAGGCAGCTTGAAGATGTTGATGATGACACCCATCGGCGATCCCAGCTTGCCCCTTCTCGTGCCCGATCTGACGGCCAGACGGGCGGGCCCTGCGGCCCCGGGGCTACGGCGACAACTTGTACCCCATGCCGCCCGGCGCCGCAGCCGGCTCGGCAACGAACTTCGGCCGGGCCCCGTGCGGGAGCCCGGCCGACACATGAAAGGCCGCGCACCCGGTGACCGGCATCACTGTGCGCGGCCTGCCGGCCCGGACGGCCAGACGAACGACCTGTTCAGGCCTCGACGGGCGCCGCGGGCTCCTGGATGGAGCCGCCGGCCGCCTCGACCTTCTGACGCGCCGACTCGCTGACCTTGTCGACGTTGACCTTCAGCGCGGTCTTGAGCTCGCCCGTGCCGAGCAGCTTGACCTGCTTGACCCGCTTCGGGATCAGGCGCTTGGCCCGCAGCGTCTCGAGCGAGACCTCTTCGCCGGCGGCGAACTTGCCCTCGAGCAGGCCGACGTTGATGCCGTGGTACTCGTCGCGGTTGAGGCTGACGAAGCCACGCTTCGGGACCCGACGCTGGAGGGGGTTCTGACCGCCCTCGAAGTGGTCGGGCATCTGGTTGTGACGCGCGAGCTGACCCTTGACGCCGCGGGTCGAGGTCTTGCCGCGGCGCGAGCCGATACCGCGACCGACGCGCTTGCGACGCTTGCGGGCGCCCGGCGGCGGCGACAGAGTTTCAAGTGTAGTACCCATCTGGGATGTCCCCTTCGGCCGTATCGGCTTACTCGTCGGCCGGCTCGACGGCGACGAGGTGTTGGATCTTCCGGATCATGCCGCGGATCGACGGCGTGTCGTCGAGCACGCGCGAGTGTTGCAGGCGGCGCAGGCCGAGCCCGCGGACAGTGTCCTTCTGCGACTGCTCACGGTGGATCGGGCTGCGGACGAGGGTCACTTTGAGCTTGAGGGCCATGGCTGTGCCTCCTACTGCGTAAGCTCGGCAACCGCGAGGCCGCGGCGACGCGACACCGATTCGGGCGCGCGCAGCCGCTGGAGCGCGTCCAGCGTCGCGTGGATGACGTTCTGCGGGTTGTTGGTGCCGATGCACTTGCTCAGGATGTCGTGGATGCCCGCGCACTCGACGACCGCACGAACCGCGCCGCCGGCGATGACGCCGGTACCCGGCGAGGCCGGCCGCAACAGCACCGTGCCGGCGCCGTGGTGACCGATGACCTCGTGGGGGATCGTCGCGCCCGCGAGCGGAACCTGGAAGAGGTTCTTGCGCGCGAGGTCGTTGGCCTTGCGGATCGCCTCCGGGACCTCCTTGGCCTTGCCGTAGCCGATCCCCACCCAGCCGCGCTCGTTGCCGATGACGACCAGCGCGCTGAAGCTGAAGCGCCGACCGCCCTTGACGACCTTCGCCACGCGGTTGATGTAGACGACGCGGTCGACCAGTTCTCCGAGAGATTCGATGTCGATCATGACTGGTTCCTAGAAGTCGAGCCCACCGGCCCGCGCGCCGTCAGCCAGGGCTTTGACCCGGCCATGGTAGATGTAGCCGTTGCGGTCGAACACGACCTTGGTGATACCTTTGGCCAGGCAGGCCTTGGCGATGGCGCTGCCGACGAGCTCGGCCAGCTCGCGCTTGGTCTTCTCGCTCTCGCTCGCCAGCTCCTTGATGAGTGAGGAGGAGGCCACGAGGGTCGCCGACGTGCTGTCGTCGATGACCTGGGCGTAGATGTGCTTGGCGCTGCGGAACACCGAGAGGCGCGGACGCTCCGTGGTGCCGTGGACCCGCTTGCGAATGCTGCTCTTGCGACGCAGCCGGATCTGTTCTTTGGGCGAGGGCATGGTCGAACTCCAAGCACGCGGCTACTTGCCTTTACCGCGAGCCTTGCCTTCCTTCAGGGTGATTTTCTCGTTCAGGTAACGCACGCCCTTGCCCTTGTAGGGCTCCGGCGGCCGGAAGCTGCGCAGGTCGGAGGCGACCTGGCCGAGCAGGGCCTTGCTCGCCGACTTGACGTGCAGCTTGCCGTCCTTGTCGACCTCGGCCTTGACCCCCGCGGGCAGCTTGTAGCTGACCGGGTGCGAGAAGCCGAGGGTAAGGTCGACGACGTCGCCCTTGACCGCGGCGCGATAACCGACGCCGACGATGTCGAGCGTGCGCGTGAAGCCGACCGAGACGCCGGTCAGCATGTTGGCCGTCATCGCCCGCGCGGTGCCGTGCAGCGCGCGCTCGTCCCCGGACTCGCCGGTGCGGGTGAAGGTGATGTCGTCACCCTCGACCTTGAACTGGATCGCGGCCGGGACCTCGAAGTTGAGGTCGCCCTGGGGGCCCTTGACCGAGAGCGTCTGCCCCTTGGCGGTCACGGTCACCCCTTTGGGGATCTTCACTGGGGATTTGCCGATACGACTCATGGTCTTGTTCCTTCGCGGCGATGGGGCGAATCACCACACGCTGCAGATGAGCTCGCCGCCGATGCCCTGACGCCGGGCGGCGCGGTCGGTCATCAGGCCGCGCGAGGTCGAGACGATCAGAATCCCGAGCCCGTTGTGGACCTTGGGGATGTCCTTGCCGCGCGAGTAGGCGCGCTGACCGGGGCGGCTGATGCGGCGCATGCCCTCGATGGCGGCCTCTTCGCCTTGGTACTTGAGCTTGACCGACAGCAGGCCCTGCTTGTCGTCGTCCTCCCACGAGAAGTCGAGGATGTACCCCTCCTCCTTGAGGATCTGGCAGATGCGAAGCTTCTGCTTCGAGCCGGGCATCGTGGCGCTCGGGTGCTGGGCGTGCTGGGCGTTGCGGATGCGCGCCAGCATGTCGGCGATGGGATCAGTCATGGACATGGTTGCGACTCCTCCTTAGGCGCGCCGGAACGGCATCCCCAGCTTTTCGAGCAGTGCCCGGCCCTCGTCGTCGGTACCCGCCGAGGTGTGAATGCAGATGTTCATGCCCGGCACCTTGTCGAGCTTGTCGATATCCACTTCGGGGAAGATCAGGACTTCCTTCACGCCGAGCGTGAAGTTGCCGCGGCCGTCGAACGCCTTGCGGCTGACGCCCCGGAAGTCACGCGTACGCGGGAGCGCGATCGTCAACAGACGGTCGAGGAACTCCCACATGACGCTGCCGCGCAGGGTCACCATGCACCCGATCTTCATCCCCTCGCGGAGCTTGAAGGTGGCGATCGACTTCTTGGCGCGGGTCACCACCGGTCGCTGACCGGTAATGTTGCCGAGCACCTCGAACGCCTGCTCGAGCAGCTTCGGCTGGCGAATCGCCTCGCCGAGCCCGATGTTGAGCACGATCTTCTCGACTCGTGGCACATTGAGGACGTTCTTGTAGCCGAACTCGCTGACGAGAGCTGGCTTCGCGACCTCGCTGTACTTCTGAACGAGCCGGGGGACATACCCCTCCTCGCGCTTGAGCGGCTCCTCCTGGACCCGCTGAAACTTGAACCCGAAGCCGGCGGCTTCCTTCTTCTTGGCGGGGGGTGCCCCGCCGGCGCGTGCTGCCTTGGCCATGACGTCGAATTCCGGTTACTTGTCGATCTGCTCGCCCGACTTGACCGCGACGCGGACCTTGCGGCCATCGTCGAGGACCTGGAAGCGCACCCGAGTCGGGTCGCCCGACTGCGGATCCGCGAGCATCACGTTGGAGAGGTGGACGGGGGCCTCGCGCTTCACGATGCCGCCCTGGGGGTTCTCTTTGCCGGGCTTGACGTGCTTGGTGACGATGTTGACACCCTGCACGACCACTCGGTCGGTCTCGGGCACGACCCGCAGCACCTTGCCGCGGCGACCCTTGTGTTTTCCAGCGATGACGACGACCTCGTCGCCCGAACGAATCCGCTGCATCACAGCACCTCCGGCGCCAGCGAGATGATCTTGAGGTAGTTCTTCTGCCGCAGCTCGCGCGCCACGGGCCCGAAGATGCGGGTGCCGATCGGCTGCTTCTGGGCGTCGATGAGCACGGCGCTGTTGGTGTCGAAGCGGATCACGCTGCCGTCGACGCGACGCACGCCCTTGCGCGTGCGGACGATGACGGCCTTCATGACCGAGCCCTTCTTGACCTTGCTGTTCGGCAGCGCGTCGCGGACCGAGACGACGATCACGTCGCCGATGGTCGCGTAGCGGCGCTTCGAACCGCCCAGCACCTTGATGCAGAACAGCTTGCGCGCGCCCGAGTTGTCGGCCACGTCGAGGACGGACTGGACCTGAATCATACGAGCGTCGCTTTCTCCACGATCGCCTGGAGCGACCAGCGCTTCTCGCGGGACAGGGGCCGGCAGCTGACGATGCGAACGACATCGCCGACCTTGGCCTGGTTGGTCTCGTCATGCGCCTTGTAGCGCATCCGCTCGCTGACGTACTTGCGGTAGCGGGGGTGCTTGAAGCGCCGCTGCACCTGGACGACGATGGTCTTGTCCATCTTGTCCGACACGACGGTGCCGGTAAGGACTCGGCGCTGACGCGTCTCGGTCTCGGAGGTGGTGTCTTGCTCAGTCATGGCTCATGCCTCTCCCGCGATGCCGTGAGCGCGCTCGTGGAGGACGGTCTTGATGCGGGCGATGTCGCGGCGCAGAGCGCCGAACTGGGCGAAGTTGGTGGCCCGCTGGGTCGCCTTGGCGACGCTCAGGCGGACAAGCTTGTCGCGGAGCTGGCCCTCGAGCTCGGTGAGCTCTTCGGTGGTCTTCTCGCGGAGTTCGAGCGCTTTCACAGGGCGGTGTCCCTTCGGATGAAGCGGGTCTTGATCGGGAGCTTGTGATGGGCGCGGAGGAACGCCTCGCGGGCGAGCTCCTCGGTGACACCCTCGATCTCGTAGAGGACGCGGCCGGGACGGACGACGGCGACCCAGTAGTCCGGGGCACCCTTGCCCTTACCCATTCGGGTCTCGGCCGGCTTGCGCGAGACCGGCTTGTCCGGGAACACCCGGATGTAGAGCTTGCCGCCGCGCTTGACGTGGCGGTTGATCGCGATACGGGCAGCCTCGATCTGGCGCGCAGTCAGCCACCCGCACTCGACGGTCTGCAGGCCGAAGTCGCCGAAGGAGACCTCCGACCCGCCCTTGGCCTGGCCGGCCATGTGGCCCTTTTGGACCTTGCGGTACTTGACTCTGGATGGGGAGAGCATGTTCGGATGCCTCGCTTACTTCTGGGGCCGCGGGAAGCGCGGGTCGTTCTGTTGCGTGGCGCGCTGGCCGTAGACCTCGCCCTTGAAGATCCAGCACTTGACGCCGATCGCGCCGGCGGTGGTGTGGGCCTCGGCAAAGCCGTAGTCGATGTCGGCGCGCAGGGTGTGCAGCGGCACGCCACCGGCGCGGTAGGTCTCGCGACGCGACATCTCGGCGCCGGCCAGGCGGCCCGAAGCGGCGACGCGGATGCCCTTGGCGCCGAACTTCATGGCGGTCTGCATGGCCCGCTTGAGCGCGCGGCGGAAGGCGATGCGACGCTCGAGCTGCTGGGCGATGTTCTCGGCCACCAGCTGCGCGTTGGTCTCGGCCTTGCGGACCTCCTGGATGTTCAGGAACACCTCGGACTCGGTCAGGCGGGAGACCTTCTTCTTCAGGCCCTCGACGCCGGCGCCGCGCTTGCCGATGATGATGCCGGGACGCGCCGAGAAGATGTTGATCTTCAGCTTGTTGGCGGCCCGCTCGATCGTGATGTCGGCGATGCTGGCGGCGTAGAGATCCTTCTTCAGGAAGCGCCGGATCTTGAGGTCCTCATGCAGCCACTGGCGGTAGCGCGAGTGCTCGAACCACTTCGAGCCCCAGGTACGGACGATGCCGATGCGGAAGCCGATCGGATGTGTTTTCTGTCCCATTAGCTGCGAACCTCCGCCACCTCGAGGTGGATGTGGCTGGTCTTCTTGAGGATCCGATTGGCGCGGCCCATCGCCCGCGGGCGCCAGCGCTTGAGCGTCGGGCCCTGGTCGACAGTCACCTTGGTGACGACGAGGTTGTCGACGTTGACGTCGCCGGTGTCTTCGGCGTTGGCGACCGCGGACACGAGCAGCTTGAAGAACTGCTTGGCGCCCGACTTGTGCAGGAAACGAAGGTCGTCGATGGCGCGGGCGACCTGCTTGCCACGGATCAGATTGGCGATGATCCGGGCCTTTCGCGGGGTGATGCGCGCGTGGCTGAGACGTGCGATGGCCATGGGTACCTCGGGATTACTTCTTGGTGGCCTTGCGGTCGCCGGAGTGACCACGGAAGGTACGGGTCGGGGCGAACTCGCCGAGCTTGTGCCCGACCATGTTCTCGGTGATGAAGATGGGGATCCACTTGTGACCGTTGTGGACCATCACGTTCGCGCCGACGAACTGCGGCATGATCGTGGAACGACGCGACCAGGTCTTGACCACGCGCCGGCTGCCCTCCCTGAGGGCGACTTCGATCTTCTCGACCAGGTGAGAGTCCGCGAACGGGCCCTTCTTAATGGAGCGTGCCATGCGTTACTTCTTCCTACGGGAGACGATGAAGACGTCGGTGCGCTTGTTGTGCCGCGTGCGGTAGCCCTTCGACAGGATGCCCCACGGCGAGCACGGGTGCCGGCCGCCAGAGGTGCGGCCCTCGCCGCCGCCCATCGGGTGGTCGACCGGGTTCATGGTAACGCCGCGGTTGTGCGGGCGGATGCCGAGCCAGCGGGTGCGGCCGGCCTTGCCGAGGCTGACGCGGCTGTGGTCGCCGTTGCTCAGCGTGCCGACGGTGGCGCGGCACTCGATGTGGACGCGACGAACCTCGCCGGAGGGCAGGCGGACCTGCGTCCAGTCGCCCTCGCGCGCCATCAACTGGGCGCCCGAACCGGCGGTGCGGACCAGCTGGCCACCCTTGCCGATCTTGATCTCGAGGTTGTGGATGATCGTGCCGACCGGGATGTTGCGCAGCGGGAGGCTGTTGCCCGGCTTGATGTCGGCCGCCTGGTCGCTGATCACCGAGTCGCCGACCTTGAGACCTTCGGGCGCGAGGATGTAGCGCTTCTCGCCGTCAGCGTAGCTGATGAGCGCGATGAAGGTGGTGCGGTTCGGGTCGTACTCGACCGTCGCAACCTTGCCCGGCACGCCGAACTTGTCGCGCTTGAAGTCGATGACGCGGTACAGCTGCTTGTGACCGCCGCCGCGGAAGCGCGCGGTCTGACGGCCGTGGTTGTTGCGACCGGTGTGGCGGTCGATCTTCTCGACCAGCGGCCGGTGCGGCTCGCTCGCGGTCACCTGGTCGCGGGTGTTGACGCTCATGCCGCGTCGGCCCGGGGAGGTCGGCCTGTAGACTTTGATGCCCATGGTGCGCTCCTTCAGCCCTTGTCGGCTTGCTCTCCGTAGAGGTCGATCGAATCACCGGGGTGAACGGTGACGATCGCCTTCTTCCACGACCGCTGCTTGCCGGTGAACTTGCCGACTCGACGGAGGTCGCCGCGCACGACCATGGTGCGCACGTCCCGGACGCGGACGCCGAACACCTGCTCGACGGCCTTGCGGATCTCGATCTTGTTCGCGGCCTTGGCGACCTCGAACACGTAGTGGTTGTGACGGCCCTGCGCTTCGGTCGACTTCTCGGTCACGACCGGGCGGACGATGATCTGCTGCGGGGTCATGCGACCTCCTTCGGGGCGTCGGACTTGGTGCCCGACAGACGGGCCTCGACCGCGCGCAGCGAGGTCTCCGAGATCAGCAGCTTGGGGAAGCGCAGGATGTCGTAGACGTTGAGGCCGCGGATGTCGAGGAAGCTCGCCGCTGCCAGGTTGCGCGTGCTGAGACGCAGGTTCTTGTTGTCGCCGGCGTCGACCACCAGGACCTTCGGCGCGCCGAGAGCGGTCAGCGCGTTGGCGATGGTCTTGGTCTTGACGGCCTCGAGCTGCAGGTCGCGGACGACGATCAGGTCGCCCTTCGAGGCCCGCACGGTCAGAGCGGTGCGCAGCGCGCTCGCCATGACCTTCTTGTTGACGTGGAAGGCGTAGTTGCGCGGCTTGGGCCCGAACACCTGGCCGCCTCCGCGGAAGATGTTGGAGCGGCGCGAGCCGTGACGGGCGCCGCCGGTGCCCTTCTGCTTGTGCAGCTTCTTGCCGGTGATGGAGACCTCGGCGCGGGTCTGGGTCGAGTGGGTACCAGCGCGGCGAGCAGCCCGCTGGTAGCGCACGACCTCCCACAGGAGGTGCTCACGCACGGGGACGGCGAACACCGCGTCAGCGACGTCGATCTCGCCGACCTGAGCGCCCGTGAGGTCTTTGACGATGAGCTTGGCCATGGTGCCTCAGGTCTTGATCTCGACGTCCACGCCCGCCGAGAGGTCGAGCTTCATCAGCGCGTCGAGGGTCTGCTTGTTCGGTTCAAGGATGTCGAGGAGCCGCTTGTGGGTGCGGATCTCGAACTGCTCGCGCGACTTCTTGTCGATGAAGGGGCTGCGCAGGACCGTGTACTTGTTGATCTTGGTGGGCAGCGGGATCGGGCCCGCGACCGTCGCGCCAGTGCGGCGGGCGGTCTCGGCGATCTCGCTGGCCGACTGGTCGAGCAGCTTGTGGTCGAAGGCTTTGAGCCGGATGCGAATCTTGAGCGTGTCCACGGCGATATCCCTTGCGTCTTGGCCGGCGTACTCGAGCGAAGTCCTACTCGAGGATCTTGGTAACGACGCCGGCGCCGACGGTCTTGCCACCCTCACGGATGGCGAACTTCAGCCCCTCTTCGCAGGCGATCGTGCTGTGCAGCTCGACGACGATCTCGATGTTGTCACCGGGCATCACCATCTCCACACCCTCGGGCAGCGTCACCGAGCCCGTCACGTCCGTCGTGCGGAAGTAGAACTGCGGCCGGTACCCCTTGAAGAACGGAGTGTGACGACCACCCTCTTCCTTCTTCAGCACGTACACCGTCGCGTTGAACTTCTTGTGCGGGGTGATCGAGCCCGGCTTGCAGAGGACCTGCCCGCGCTCCACACCCTCACGGTCGATGCCGCGGATCAGCAGGCCGACGTTGTCGCCCGCCTGGCCCTGGTCCAGCAGCTTCCGGAACATCTCGACGCCCGTCACCGTCGTCTTCTGCGTGTCCCGCAGACCGACGATCTGAACCTCGTCGCCGACCTTGATCACGCCGCGCTCGATGCGACCCGTCGTCACCGTGCCACGACCCGAGATCGTGAACACGTCCTCGACCGGCATCAGGAACGGCTTGTCCAGCTCACGCTGCGGCTGCGGGATGTACGAGTCGCACGCGTCCATCAGCTCCCAGATGCACTTCGCGTCCGCGTGGTCCCACGTCGGCGCGTTCAGGGCCTTCAGGGCGCTGCCGCGGGTGATCGGGACGTTGTCCCCGTCGAACTGGTACTTCGACAGCAGCTCGCGCAGCTCGACCTCCACCAGCTCGAGCATCTCCTCGTCGCCGGCGCCGATCATGTCGCACTTGTTCAGGAACACCACCATCGCCGGGATGCCCACCTGACGGCCGAGCAGGATGTGCTCACGCGTCTGCGGCATCGGACCGTCCGGCGCGCTCACGACGAGGATCGCCCCGTCCATCTGAGCCGCGCCCGTGATCATGTTCTTGATGTAGTCCGCGTGCCCCGGGCAATCCACGTGCGCGTAGTGCCGCTGGCTCGACTCGTACTCCACGTGCGCCGTCGAGATCGTGATGCCGCGCGCCCGCTCCTCGGGCGCCTTGTCGATCATGTCGTAGCCCTTGAACTCCGCCTGTCCCTTCAGGCTCAGCACCTTCGTGATCGCCGCCGTCAGCGTCGTCTTCCCGTGGTCCACATGGCCGATCGTGCCGATGTTCACGTGGGGCTTGTTGCGTACGAATGTTTCCTTCGCCATGGCTGTGCTTCGCTCGTAGAGGTGTTGGAGTCTGAGGGGCGGGATCTAGCAGCTAGTCAAGGATTGGAAAAGCCCGATCGCGTCGCCTGAGTGAGAGAAACCGCTAATATCCGCGGGCGCGGGTGACGATCTCCGCCTGCCGGTCGCTCGGGACCTCGGCGTAGTGGCTGAAGTGCATCGTGTAGCTCGCCCGGCCCTGAGTGGCCGAACGAAGCGCCGTAGCATACCCGACCATCTCGGCGAGGGGAACTTCCGCGTCGATGACCTGAAGCCCGCGGAGGGGCTCCATGCCCTGGACGCGGCCGCGGCGGCCCGCCAGGTCGTTGACCACGTGCCCGGTGAAGTCCTCAGGAACCTCGACTTCGACCTTCATCATCGGCTCGAGCAGCCGGGGCTCGGCCCGCTCGAAGGCCTCCATGAGGCCCATGCTGGCGGCCGCCCGAAAGCTCACGGCGGTCGAGTCGCCCTCGACGTAGGCGCCATCCTTGAGCCGAACCTCGACGTCGACCAGCGGATAGCCCAGCAGCGGGCCCCGTGTCAGGGCATCCAACGAGCCCTCGCGGACCGCCGCGATCATGTCGGGCAGCAGCTTGGGCGGCTCGAGCTTCTGGCCGCGCTCGCGGACCGGCTCGGGGATGAGGTTTACGAAGGAATTGCCGGCGCCGCGCTCACGCTGGGCCAGCTCCAGGACGATCCGGGCGAACTGCCGCTTGCCGCCGATCTCCCGGTCGTACTCGATGGGATGGACCAGCGAGCGGCCGACCGTCTCGCGGTAGGCGACCTGCGGCTTGCCGACGTTGCTCGGCACGCGAGCCTCGCGGGCGATGCGGTCGACGATGATCTCCAGGTGCAGCTCGCCCTGCCCGGCCATCAGCGTCTGGCCCGAATCCGGGTCGACGCGCACGGTGAAGCTCGGGTCCTCGCGCTGCATCCGCTCGAGTGCCTCGGTCAGCGCCGTCTGGTCGGCGGTCGACTTGGCCTCGATCGCGCGGAAAATCACGGGCTCGGGAATCTCCAGGCCCGGCAAGATCACCTGCTCGCGGTCGGTCGCCACGACCACCGTGTCACCGGTGGTGGTGAAGCGGAGCCCAACGGCGGCGGCGATGTTGCCAGCGGAGACCTCGTCGATCTCCTGCATCTTGTTGGCGTGGACCTGCAGGAGCTTGTTGACCCGCTCCTTGCGGTCGCGCGTGACGTTCTGGATCGCGTCCTTGACCTTGAGGACGCCCGAGTAGACGCGCAGGAACACCAGCGGGCCGCGGTGCGGGTCGTGCACGACCTTGAACGCCAGGGCGAGCAGCGGCTCGTCGACCGCGGGGCGCCGCTGGACCTCGCCGTCGTCGGCCTTGCGCCGAGCGATCACCGGCGGCATGTCGAGCGGCGACGGCAGGTAGTCGATCACGGCGTCGAGCAGCGGCTGGATGCCCTTGTTCTTGAGCGCCGTGCCGCACAGGACCGCCACGCCCTTGTTGGCGATGGTGGCCCGACGTAGGCCGGCCTTGAGCAGGTCGAGCGGGACGCCGGCCGCACCTGTCTCGAGGAACACGTTCATGGTCTCGTCGTCGACCTCGGCCACCGCCTCGACCAGCGCCTCGCGGGCCAGGGTCGCCTCGGTGTGCAGCTCGTGGGCCTCCGTGACGGGGGCGCGCGTGAGCTGAGTACCGCCGTCGTCGGTCCAGACGATCTCTTCCATGAGGAGGAGGTCGATGACGCCGGTGAAGGCCGACTCGAGGCCGTTGGGGATCTGTACGACCATCGGGTGGGCGTGCAGGACGGACTTCATCATCTCGACGGTGCGGTCGAGCGTGGCGCCGACGCGGTCCATCTTGTTGACGAAGGCGATCCGCGGGACGTGGTAGCGCTCGGCCTGGCGCCACACGGTCTCGGTCTGCGGCTGGACGCCGGCGACGGCGTCGAACACGGCCACGGCGCCGTCGAGGACGCGGAGCGAACGCTCGACCTCGATCGTGAAGTCGACGTGGCCGGGGGTGTCGATCAGGTTGATCCGGTTGCCGCGCCAGAAGCAGGTGGTGGCCGCGGAGGTGATCGTGATGCCACGCTCCTGCTCCTGCTCCATGAAGTCCATGACCGTGTTGCCGTCGTGGACCTCCCCCATCTTGTGCGAGATCCCCGTGTAGAAGAGCACGCGTTCCGTCGTCGTGGTCTTCCCGGCATCGATGTGGGCCATGATGCCGATGTCTCGGATGGCCGCGATGTCGTTGGAGGATTGCATGGCAGGGAGGAAGCCGTTTCGGGAACGAGACGAGGGCCGCTCCGCCGGCCATCCGTCTCCACGCACTCGGGAGGGGTTATGGCAGGCGAGGGGCCCGGCTCGGGATCTGCTGCGAAGGGACCGGTGGTCCAATCGCGCGGCAGAATCGAGGGTTGTCGCGCTCTTGTCGGCTCAGGTCAGTGGGTCATCGACGGGTGGCCCGCGAAGGGGCCGGACATCCGGAGCTGAAGGAGAGAGGAGAGACAGATCGAGCGGCCCGCACGGGGCGGGCCGAGGCGCCGACTACCAGCGGTAGTGGGCGAAGGCCTTGTTGGCCTCGGCCATCTTGTGCGTGTCTTCACGCTTCTTGACGGCGCCGCCGCGGTTCTGGGCCGCGTCGAGCATCTCGTTGGCGAGGCGCTCGCGCATGGTCTTCTCGGGCCGCGAGCGGGCGAAGCCGATCAGCCAGCGGTACGCCAGGGCCATGCCGCGCTCGGGGCGAACCTCGATCGGGACCTGGTAGTTGGAGCCGCCGACACGGCGCGAACGAACCTCGAGGCGCGGGAAGACGTTGGAAATCGCCTTCTCGAACACCTTGACCGGGTCGTCCTTGGTGCGCTCGGAGATGATGTCGAAGGCGCCGAAGACGATCTTCTCGGCGATCGACTTCTTGCCGGCGCGCATGATGCCGCAGATGAACTTGTGGATGTTCCGGTTCACGTCCACGGGGTGGTCGGTGTACCGGATGTCGTTCTGCGGGCGCTTCCGCGTGGTGATACCTTTGCGCGACATGGTCGTCCTTCTAAGTCACTACTTGGGCCGCTTGGCGCCGTACTTGGAGCGCCGCTGGCGACGGCCGTTGACGCCGGTGGTGTCGAGGGTGCCGCGCACGACGTGGTAGCGGACGCCGGGGAGGTCCTTCACGCGACCGCCGCGGATCAGCACCATCGAGTGCTCCTGCAGGTTGTGACCCTCACCCGGGATGTACGTGGTCACTTCCATGCCGTTGGTGAGGCGGACGCGAGCGACCTTGCGGAGCGCAGAGTTCGGCTTCTTCGGCGTGCAGGTGTACACGCGGACGCACACGCCGCGCTTCTGCGGGCAACCGCGCAGCGCCGGAGCCGTCGTCTTCTTCTTCTGCAGTTCGCGTCCCTTGCGGACAAGCTGATTGATCGTCGGCATGCGCCGTGAAGCCTTTCCAGTATTCGAGCCGGTGGCTCAGGCCCCGGAGGGCCGAGGGGTTTGGGCAGGTCCGAGCCCGAGAGAACCGGACCTGTTCGCTTTTGCCCCCTGCGGCTGGGGGGCTGTTTATATAGGGGGGCGCCAGCCAGATCAAGCATCGCCGCCGGCGGGGCGCGCGGGCCCGGACTGCCGTCCGAACCCCTCAGAGCGAGAGAGAACGGCCTGGAGTGCGAGTCCAGGCCCGGACCGCGGAGGCGGCCACGCGTGGTGCGTGTGCTGCCGCGGCGGGTGGACGGGAGATCACCTCCCGCCCACCGGAGAGACAGGCGCCGGCGCATCCTGCGCCAGCCCTGTCGAAGTGCATCAGTCCTGCACGTTGATGAGATCCCGCTCGTTCGAGCGACGGGCGATCGGCTCGGCGTTCGGATCGTGCTGCGCCTGGTCGTCCGAGACCATGTGCAGGCGGTCGTAGACCGTGAGGCCGGTGCCGGCGGGGATGAGCCGGCCCATGATCACGTTCTCCTTGAGACCGCGCAGGAAGTCGATCTTGCCCTGCAGCGCCGCCTCGGTGAGCACCTTGGTGGTCTCCTGGAACGACGAGGCGCTGATGAAGCTCTCGGTCGACAGCGAGGCCTTGGTGATGCCGAGCAGCAGCGCCTGGCCGGTCGCCGGCGTGCCGCCGAGCGCCGCGACGCGCTGATTCTCCTGCTGGAAGATCTGCCGCTCGACGTGATCGTCGGCCAGGAAGTTGGTGTCGCCCGGATCCTTGATCCGCACGCGCCGCATCATCTGGCGGACGATCGTCTCGATGTGCTTGTCGTTGATCTTCACGCCCTGCAGTCGATAGACCTCCTGGATCTCGTCGAGCAGGTAGGACGCCAGCGCCTTCTCGCCGAGCACCGCGAGGATGTCGTGCGGGTTGGCCGGGCCGTCCATCAGCTTCTCGCCGGCGCGGACGCGGTCGCCCTCGCGCACGAGCAGGTGGCGGACCTTGGGTACCAGGTACTCCTTCGGCTCGCCGTGCTCGGCGGTGACGATGATGCGCCGCTTGCCGCCCTTGTCCTTGCCGAAGCTGACGACGCCGTCGATCTCCGAGATGATCGCGTGGTCCTTCGGCGTGCGCGCCTCGAACAGCTCGACCACGCGCGGCAGACCGCCCGTGATGTCCTTGGTCTTGGTCGACTCGCGCGGCAGCTTGGCGATGACGTCGCCGGCGGTCACCTTCGTGCCCTCGGTGAGGGTGAAGGCCGCGCCGACCGGGAGGAAGTAGCGCGCCTCGTGCTTGCCGTAGACGCGGATGACCTCGCCGTCGTCGTTCTTGATGACGAAGCGCGGGCGCGCGTCGGGGTCGCGGCTCTCCTGCACGACCATGCTCGAGTGCTGGGTGCTCTCGTCGACCCGCACCGCCATGGTCACGCCCTCGATGATGTCGCCGTACTCGATGGTACCGGTGACCTCGACGATGATCGGCAGGGTGAACGGGTCCCACTCGGCCATCAGCTGACCGGCCTTGACCACCTCGCCGTCCTTGACCCGCAGCTTGGCGCCGTAGACCAGGTCGTAGCGCTCGCGCGGGCGGCCCTTCTCGTCGAGGAGGTTGAGCTGCGCGTGGCGGTTCATGACCACCGAGTACGTGCCGTCCTTGTCCTCGCGGCCGGTGGTGAGCTCGATGTCCTCGAGCTTGACGGTGCCGCCGAAGCGGGCCGCCAGCTGCGACTGCTCGGCGGTGATGTTGCCGACGCCGCCGATGTGGAACGTGCGCATCGTCAGCTGCGTGCCGGGCTCGCCGATCGACTGGGCGGCGATGATGCCGACCGCCTCGCCGACGTCGACCATGTTGCCGCGGGCCAGGTCGCGCCCGTAGCACTTGGCGCAGATGCCCCGCAGCGCCTCGCAGGTGAGCACGCTGCGGATCCGCACCGACTGGATGCCGGCGTCGTCGACCTGACGGGCGCGGGTCTCGTCGATGAGGTCGCTCTCGGCGATGATGAGGTCGTCGGTGCCCGGACGGTACAGCGGCTCGAGCGCGACGCGGCCGAGGACGCGGTCCGCCAGGCGCTCGATGACCTCGCCCGACTCGACCAGGGCGGTCATGTCGAGGCCCTGGATCGTGCCGCAGTCGAACTCGGTGATCACGGCCTCCTGGGCGACATCGACCAGGCGGCGGGTGAGGTAACCGGAGTTCGCGGTCTTGAGCGCGGTGTCGGCGAGGCCCTTGCGCGCGCCGTGCGTCGAGATGAAGTACTGGAGGACGGAGAGGCCCTCGCGGAAGTTGGTCGTGATCGGGAACTCGATGATCTCGCCCGAGGGACGAGCCATGAGGCCGCGCATGCCGGCGAGCTGGCGCATCTGCTGCCGCGAACCGCGGGCGCCCGAGTCGGCCATGATGTAGACCGAGTTGAACGACGGCTGCTTGACCTGCTTCCCGGTCCGCTCGTCGGTGAGGACGGCGGTCGAGATGCCCTCCATCATCGCGTTGGCGATCTGCTCGGAGACGTTCGCCCAGATGTCGATGATCTTGTTGTAGCGCTCGCCCGACGTGATGAGGCCGTCGGCGTACTGCGACATGATGCGCTTGACCTCGGTGGTCGCCTGCTGAAGCAGCTTCTTCTTGGCCTCGGGGATGACCATGTCATCCATGCAGATCGAGATGCCGGCCTTGGTCGCCTCGCTGTAGCCGGTGCTGCGCAGGTAGTCCGCCATCAAGACGGTGGCCTTCTGGCCGCACAGGCGGTAGCAAGTGTCGATCAGCTCGTTGAGCTCCTTCTTGCCCAGCGAGCGGTTGACCATCGGGAACGGGATCTTCTTGGGGATGCCGCCCTCGTACAGCAGGACGCGGCCGACGGTGCTGTCGAGCATCGGCTTGCCGGGCTCCATGCGCACGCGGACCCTGGCCTGCAGGTGCGCCGCGCCGTGGTCGTAGGCCATGCGCACCTCGGCCGGCGAGCCGAAGTGACCGATGAAGAAGCCGTCCTCGGCCGGGTTGTCGTTGACGCCGCCGTGGGCGAAGGCCCGCTCGCGGGTCATGTAGTAGAGGCCCAGGACGATGTCCTGCGACGGGACGATGATCGGCCGGCCGTGCGCGGGGCTGAGGATGTTGTTGGTCGACATCATCAGCACGCGCGCCTCCATCTGCGACTCGATGCAGAGCGGGAGGTGAACGGCCATCTGGTCGCCGTCGAAGTCGGCGTTGAAGGCGGTGCAGACCAGCGGGTGCAGCTGGATCGCCTTACCCTCGATGAGCACCGGCTCGAACGCCTGGATGCCGAGGCGGTGGAGCGTCGGCGCGCGGTTGAGCAGCAGCGGGTGCTCCTTGATCACCTCGTCGAGGATGTCCCAGACCTCCGGGGCCTCCTTCTCGACCATCCGCTTGGCGCTCTTGATGGTGGTGACGAGCCCCTGCGCCTCGAGCCGGTTGTAGATGAACGGCTTGAACAGCTCGAGCGCCATCTTCTTGGGGATGCCGACCTCGTGCAGGCGCAGCTCGGGGCCGACGACGATGACGCTACGACCCGAGTAGTCGACGCGCTTGCCGAGCAGGTTCTGGCGGAACCGGCCCGACTTGCCGCGCAGCATGTCGGACAGCGACTTCAGCGGGCGCTTGTTGGGGCCCGTGATCGTCTTGCCGCGGCGGCCGTTGTCGAACAGCGCGTCGACGGCCTCCTGCAGCATGCGCTTCTCGTTGCGGATGATGATCTCCGGCGCGGCCAGCTCCTGCAGGCGCTTGAGCCGGTTGTTGCGGTTGATCACCCGCCGGTACAGGTCGTTGAGGTCGGAGCTGGCGAAGCGGCCGCCGTCGAGCGGCACGAGCGGGCGCAGGTCGGGCGGCAGCACCGGCACGACCTCGAGCATCATCCACTCGGGCTTGTTGCCGCTGTTGCGGAAGGCCTCGACCACGCGCAGGCGCTTGGCCGCCTTCTTGCGCTTGGCCTCGCTGGTGGCGCCGGCGATCTCCGCCCGCAGGTTGCGGGCCTCGACCACCGGGTCGATGCGCGACAGCAGCTCCTTGATCGCCTCGGCGCCCATGCCGGCGTTGAACGCGTCGGGGCCGAGCTCCTCCATCAGCTGGTCGAAGCGCTCCTCGCTGAGCAGCTCGCGCTCCTCGAGCCCGGAGTCCTTCGGGTCGATGACGATGTAGGCCTCGCAGTAGAGGACCTTCTCGAGCTTGGTCAGCGGGATGTCGAGGATGTTGCCGATGCGCGACGGCAGGCTCTTGAGGAACCAGATGTGCGCGACCGGGGTCGCCAGGTCGATGTGACCCGCGCGCTCACGCCGGACCTTGGAGTGGATGACCTCGACGCCGCACTTCTCGCACACGACCCCGCGGTGCTTCATGCGCTTGTACTTGCCGCAGAGGCACTCGTAGTCCTTGATGGGCCCGAAGATCTTGGCGCAGAACAGGCCGTCGCGCTCGGGCTTGAAGGTCCGGTAGTTGATCGTCTCGGGGTTCTTGACCTCCCCGTACGACCAGTCGCGGATGGTCTTCGGCGAGGCGACGCCGATCCGGAGCGCGTTGAAGTAGGTGGCCTCTTTCTGCTTCTCGAAGAAACTGAAGATGTCTCTCATGGCCGTGTCTCCTTGTTCGCTTTCTCCGGTTGATTATTCCGCCGCCGACATCGCCTCGCGGGAGACGCCGGTGACCACGCCCGTCTCCGCGTTGACGTCGACGAGCTCGATGTTCAGGCACAACGCCTGCAGCTCCTTGAGGAGCACGTTGAACGACTCCGGCACGCCGGGCTGCATGGTCGGCTGACCCTTGACGATCGACTCGTACATCCGCATGCGGCCGACGACGTCGTCCGACTTGACGGTGAGCAGCTCCTGCAGCGCGTACGCGGCGCCGTAGGCCTCGAGCGCCCAGACCTCCATCTCGCCGAGTCGCTGGCCGCCGAACTGGGCCTTGCCGCCGAGCGGCTGCTGGGTGACGAGCGAGTACGGGCCGATGCTGCGGGCGTGGATCTTGTCGTCCACGAGGTGGTGCAGCTTGAGCATGTACATGATGCCGACGGTGACGTTCTCCTCGAACGCCTCGCCGGTGCGGCCGTCGAACAGGATCGCCTGGCCGCTCTCGGGCACGCCGGCCTTGTTGAGGGTGCCCTTGACCTCGGTCTCGAGCGCCCCGTCGAACACCGGCGTGGCCATGTGGACGCCGCGCCGCAGCTTGTCGGCGAAGCGGATCACGTCGTCGTCGGCGAGACCGTCGATGAAGCGCTGGGCCTCCTTGGTCTCGTAGATCTTCTTCAGCTGGGTGCGCAGGACCTCGGGCGAGAACTTGGTCTGCATGTACCGGTCGATCTGCAGCCCGAGCTCGTACGCCGCCCAGCCGAGGTGGACCTCGAGGATCTGGCCGACGTTCATGCGCGACGGCACGCCGAGCGGGTTCAGCACGATGTCGACCGGGCTGCCGTCCTCGAGGTACGGCAGGTCCTCGATCGGCAGGATGCGCGAGATGACGCCCTTGTTGCCGTGCCGGCCGGCCATCTTGTCGCCGACCTGCAGCTTGCGCTTGATGGCGACGTAGACCTTGACCATCTTGATGACGCCGGGCGGCAACTCGTCGCCCTTGGTCAGCTTGGCGATCTTCTCGCGGTAGATGGTCTCGATCTCGTCGAGGTCCTTCTCGAGGCGGCGGGCCAGCGCCTCGACGACCTCGGTGTCCTCGGCGGTGGTCAGCGAGAACCGGCCCCACTCGCCGCGGGGCACGTCGACCAGGTTGGCCTCGGTGAGCGCCACGCCGGCGGTGATGAGCTCGCGGCCGGCGTCGTCGACCAGCTTGGCCGCGGTGATCTTGCCGACCAGGATCTCCTTCATCCGGTTGTAGTAGCCGTCGGACACGATGGCGACGTTGTCGCGCCGGTCCTGCATCAGCTTCTCGCGCTCGGCGTCCTCGATCTGCTGGGCGCGCGTGTCCTTCTCGACCGACTTGCGGGCGAACACCCGCGCGTCGATGACGATGCCGCTGACGCCCGGCGGCAGGCGCAGCGAGGTGTCACGCACGTCGCCGGCCTTCTCGCCGAAGATGGCACGCAGCAGCTTCTCCTCGGGGCTGAGCTGGGTCTCGCCCTTCGGGGTGATCTTGCCGACCAGGATGTCGCCGGCCTTCACCTCGGCGCCGATACGAGCGATGCCCGCCTCGTCGAGGTTGGCCAGCGCGTCCTCGCCGACGTTCGGGATGTCGCGCGTGATCTCTTCCTTGCCCAGCTTGGTGTCGCGGGCGACGCACTCGAACTCCTCGATGTGGATCGAGGTGTACACGTCCTCGCGGACGATGCGCTCGGACACGAGGATCGAGTCCTCGAAGTTGTAGCCCTGCCACGGCATGAACGCGACGACCACGTTCTGGCCGAGCGCCAGCTCGCCGCGCTCGGTCGCAGCGCCGTCGGCGATGACGTCGCCCTTCTTCACGCGGTCGCCGACGCGGACGATCGGCTTCTGGTTGAGCGCGGTGTTCTGGTTCGACCGCTGGAACTTGGTCAGGTTGTAGATGTCGGGCTTGGCGCCGAGGATGCCGCGGTTCTCCTCGGTCTTGCCGGTGACCGGCTTGACGACGATGCGCGCGCCGTCGACCTGCTCGACCACGCCGTCGCGATGAGCGACGACCGTCGAGCCCGAGTCGCGGGCGACGTGCATCTCCATGCCGGTGCCGATCAGCGGGGCCGCGGTGCGCAGGCACGGGACGGCCTGCCGCTGCATGTTGGAGCCCATCAGCGCGCGGTTGGCGTCGTCGTGCTCGAGGAACGGGATCAGCGAGGCCGCGACCGAGACCAGCTGGCTCGGCGAGATCTCCATCAGCGTCACCGAGGCCGGGGCGACCGCCTCGAACTCGTCGTTGTGACGGACCTGGACCTGATCGGCGAGCAGCTTGCCGTTGTCGTCGGTGACGGCGCTGGCCTGGGCGATGAAGTGGCCCTGCTCCTGGAGCGCCGAGTAGTAGTCGACGTCGCCCGAGGCGACGCCGCCGTCGACGGTGCGGTACGGCGTCTCGATGAAGCCGAACTCGTTGATGCGCGCGTAGGTCGACAGCGACGCGATGAGGCCGATGTTCGGACCTTCCGGCGTCTCGATCGGGCAGATGCGGCCGTAGTGGGTGTTGTGGACGTCGCGGACCTCGAAGCCAGCGCGCTCGCGCGTCAGGCCGCCCGGGCCGAGGGCGGACAAGCGACGCTTGTGCGTGACCTCGGACAGCGGGTTGGTCTGGTCCATGAACTGGCTCAGCTGCGAGGACGCGAAGTACTCCTTCACGACCGCCGAGACCGGCTTGGCGTTGATCAGGTCGGCGGGCATGAGCGCGTCCATCTCCTGGGACATGCTCATGCGCTCCTTGATCGCCCGCTCCATGCGCACGAGGCCGATGCGGTACTGATTCTCCATCAGCTCGCCGACGGCGCGCACGCGGCGGTTGCCGAGGTGGTCGATGTCGTCGATCTGGCCGCGCCCGTTGCGGAGCTCGACCAGGTACTTGACCGTCTCCATGATGTCGCGCTTCGTCAGCACGGTGGAGGTCAGGCTCTCCTCGAGGCCGAACTTGTGGTTCAGCTTGAGTCGGCCGACGGTCGACAGGTCGTAGCGCTCGGGCTTGAAGAACAGCGACTCGAACAGGGTCCGCGCGGTCTCGGCCGTCGGCGGGTCACCGGGGCGGAGGCGGCGGTAGATCTCGAGCAGCGCCTCTTCGGGCGTGTGCAGCTTGTCCTGCAGCAAGGTGTTGCGCAGGTACGGGCCGACGTTGAAGTCGTCGATGAAGAGGATCTTGAAGCTCTTGATCTTGGCGTCGGCGAGGCGACGGACGTGCTCCTCGGTGAGGTCCTCGTTGCAGTTGAGGAGGACCTCGCCGGTGATCTCGTCGATCACGTCCTCGGCGGAGACCTTGCCGACCAGGCTCTCGGCGTCCATCGGCAGGGTGCGGATGCCCGACTGGCGCATGCGCTTGATGTTCGCCTTGGTGAACTTGCGGCCCTTGCGGACGATGACCTCGCCGGTCTCCGGGTCGCGGATGTCGTGCGAGGCGCGCTGGCCGGCCAGCAGCTCGAAGTCGATCGCGCGCGTCAGGACGCCGCCTTCCTCGATGTTGATCGTCTCCTTGTCGTAGAAGAAGTCGAGCAGATCGGGGGTGTTGTAGCCGAGCGCGCGCAGCAGCACGGTCGCGTGCAGCTTGCGCCGACGATCGATGCGGACGAAGATCGCGTCCTTGTGATCGAACTCGAAGTCGAGCCAGCTGCCGCGATACGGGATGATGCGGGCCGAAAACAGCTTCTTGCCCGAGGCGTGGGTCTTGCCCTTGTCGTGGTCGAAGAACACACCGGGGGAGCGGTGCAGCTGCGACACGACCACGCGCTCGGTCCCGTTGATGATGAAGGTGCCGTGCGCCGTCATCAGCGGGATCTCACCGAAGTAGACCTCCTGCTCCTTGACGTCGCGGATCGACTGGGTGCCGGTCTCGTCGTCGACGTCCCACACCACCAAGCGAACCACCACCTTGATCGGCGCCGCGAACGTCATGCCGCGCGCGCGACACTCGTCCTCGTCGTACTTGGGGCGATCGAGGCTGTAGCTGACGAACTCGAGCGAGCTGGTCTCGCCGAAGTCCTTGATCGGGAACACGCTCTTGAAGACGGCCTGAAGCCCGGTCTCCTCGCGGTTCTCAAGCGGCACGTCCCGCTGCAGGAACTTGTCGTACGACCGCTTCTGGATGTCGATGAGGTTGGGGACCTCGATGATGCGCTTGAGCTTTCCGAAGTTCTTGCGCACACGGAAGTTGTTCTGGATCATCGGTGGCATCGCGGTTCCTCAGGGGGGACGAACTGCCGCGGAGGCAGTGGAGCGGGCCGGCAGGTTGTCTAAGCGCTAAGCGAGGCAATTGCTCAAGACTTCGGGCCTGGCGGCTCGTGAGCCAGCGAGATCGCGAAGCGGCAAAAAGTACTCGAGATTCGATGTGAGCCAAGGCTCACGGGGGCGCGAAAATGCGCCAATACAAACGCGACATGTGCACGGCACCCAGGGGGCTTCCCCCCTGGCGCCGTACACGCCGGAGCAGCTTGGGCGGCGGGCCCTGAGATCACTTGATCTCGACCTCAGCGCCTGCCTCCTTGAGCTGCTTCGCCATCTCCTCGGCCTCGGCCTTGGAGATGCCTTCCTTGATGTTGGCCGGGGCGCCCTCGACGAGGTCCTTGGCCTCCTTGAGACCGAGGGCCGGGTTGAGCACGCGGACGGCCTTGATGACGTTGATCTTCTTGTCGCCGAAGCCCTTGAGCACGACCGTGAACTCGGTCTGCTCTTCCTTCTTCTCGGCGGCGGGCGCAGCAGCGGCGGGGCCAGCGGCGGCGACCGGCGCGGCGGCGGAGACGCCCCACTTGGTCTCGAGCTCCTTGACCAGGTTGGCGATCTCGATGACCGGAAGGTTGCTCAGGTAGTTGATGACTTGGTCGCGGGTGATGTCGGTCATGGTGAATTCCTCGAAGTCTGTCGATGCAAACGGTGACGGGTTGAAGAGGGACGAGCGCCGGCCTCAAGCGGCCGCGGCGAGCTGGTCCTTGCGGGCGTTCAGGAGGTAGAGGAAGCTCTGCGGGCCGGCGTTCAGCACGCGGACGAAGCTCGTCGCCGGGGTGTTGAGCAGGGCCAGGAACTGCGCCTTGAGCTCGCGCGGCCCAGGCATGTCGGCCAGGCGGCTGACGCCGCTGACGTCGAGCGTCTGGCCGTCGATGATGCCGCCCTTGACCTTGAAGCCCTTGGCGTCCTTGGCGAAGTTACGCGCCACGCGGGCCGCTGCACCCGGGTCCTCCGGCGAAAACGCGATCCCGGTCATGCCCTTCAGCAGGGCGGCGGCCGGCTCGTGCTTCGTCCCGGTCACCGCGTAGTGGATGACCGAGTTCTTGTAGACCTGGTAGCGGCAGTTCGCCTCGCGGAACTTGTTGCGGACGTCGCTGGCTTCGGCCACGGTGATCCCGGTGTAATCGACCAGGATGAACGCGGACACGTCGCTCAGTTCCTCGCGGAGCTTCGCCGATTGTTCGTGTTTGCTCAGGGTGGGCATCTGTGGCTCGTCTCCTCGGCCCTCCGGGTGGAGGACCGCCGAGATGGAGGACGGACGACCCGCCCCCGCTTCCTCTCGTCGCTCGCTCCACTCTCGGCAGGCCGCTTTCGCGTTTACGGTCGGAAGGCCGACCCCCTGCTGTCTTCGAGTGCGTGCGCCCTCGCGGGCGGCTTCTTCACGTCACTACTGCGACAGACTTGGTGAACTCCTCGAATGAGAACTCGAGACTCGCCTAGCGCTCGAGCAGCGCGGCGACCTCGTTGGTGTCGAGGCGGACCGACGGGCCCATCGTCGACGAGAGCGAGATGCTCTTGAAGTACTTGCCCTTGGCCGTCGACGGCTTGAGGCGCTGCAGCGTGTCCAGCAGCGACATGATGTTCTCCCGCAGCTTGTCGGGGCCGAAGGACATCTTGCCGACAGGCGCGTGGACGATGCCGGTCTTCTCGGTGCGGAACTCGATGCGACCGGCCTTGATCTCGCGGACCGCCCGGGCGACGTCCATGGTCACGGTGCCGACCTTGGGGTTGGGCATCAAGTTGCGGGGTCCGAGGATACGACCGAGGCGACCGACGAGGCCCATCATGTCGGGCGTGGCGATCGCGCTGTCGAAGTCGAGCCAGTTCTCCTTGAGAACGCGATCGACCAGGTCCTCGGCGCCGACGAAATCAGCGCCCGCCTCGCGCGCCTCGTTGGCCCGCTCGCCCTTGGCGAACACGACCACCCGCAGCGACTTGCCGGTGCCGTGCGGCAGGGCGCACGACGAACGGATCATCTGGTCGGCGTGCTTCGGGTTGACGCCCAGGCGGGCGGCGACATCGATCGTCTCGTCGAACTTGGTGAACTTCAGCTTCGGCAGCAGTTCAACAGCCTCGGCGAGGGTATAACGCTTGTCGCGGTCGACCAGCTTGCGGGTCGCCTCGTACTTCTTGCCCATTGTGTCTTGCCTTTCCGGGGTCCAGGCGGCCTGTTCGGCCTCCCCCGGGGTTGTCCCCGGCCGCGATGGGCCGGGGCTCCTGCCCGCATGTCCTCAGGGGCAGGAAGGAATTCTCGACGCTCAGGCCTCGACCACGTCGATGCCCATCGAGCGCGCCGTGCCGGCGATCGTGCGGGCGGCGGCGTCGATCGACGCGGCGTTCATGTCCTTGTACTTGTACTCGGCGATCTCGCGGACCTCCGCGGTCGTCAGCTTGCCGATCTTCTGCCGATTCGGCACGCCCGAGCCGCCCTCGATCTTCGAGTTGGCCGCTTGCACCTTCTTCAACAACAAGATCGACGCCGGCGGGGTCTTGGTGATGAAGGTGAACGAACGGTCCGAGTAGACGGTGATGACCACCGGAATCACGAGGCCCTGGTCCTTCGCCGTGCGGGCGTTGAACTGCTTGCAGAACTCCATGATGTTGACGCCCTTGGAGCCGAGCGCAGGGCCGATCGGGGGCGCGGGGTTCGCCAACCCGGCCTTGATCTGGAGCTTGACGTACGCGGTTACCTTCTTCATGGCAGTGCTTCGTGACGAAAAGGGTGTTCGGTCGGTGCGGCTAGCGCCGACCTTCAGGGACAGTGAGCTTGACGCCGCTCACTGGGCGGGACAGGCGTGCTGGCTTGTCGCAGATCCGCCGGCGTTACACAACCGGCTCGACCTCGGAAAAGTCGACCTCGACGCGCGTGGGGCGGCCGAACAGCGACACCGACAGCCAGATCTTCTGCTTGTCGTTGTTGATCTCCTCCACCTCGCCGGTGAAGTTGGCGAACGCGCCGCTACGGACACGCACCTGCTGGCCGACCGAATACGTGATGTTCGGCACGACCTTCTCGACGGGCGCCTGCTCGTCCGGCGGAGCCTGGCCGAGCATGCGGTTCATCTCGGCCTTGCGCACCGGCTTGGGGTTCTGGCCGCCGAGGAAGCCAGTCACCTTCGGAGTGTTCTGGACCAGGTGCCAGCTCGCCTTGGTCAGGTCCATGCTGATGAAGATGTAGCCGGGCAGAAGCTTGTTGGTCTTCTGGACGGTCTTCTTGCCGCTCCGGGTGGTCACCTTCTCCGAGGGGATCAAGATCTCCCCGAACTGCTCCTCGAGCCCGGCATTCTTGATCCGGTCCTCCAGGGCCTTCTTTACCGAATTCTCGTAGCCCGAGAAGGTGTTGACGACGTACCACTCCATGGGAATTTGTGCCCCGATCCGTCAGAGAGCGTAGAGCCAGTCCGTCACGTTGGACCAGAACAAGTCCATCATCGCCAGAATGACGGAGCAGACGAGCGTGAGGACGACGACCACCATGGTGGCGACCCGCGTCTCCGCTCTGGTCGGCCACGTCACCTGCGAGACCTCGACAGCGACCTCGCTCACGAACGTGAACCAGCGCTTGTTCCGCCAGGCGATGAGGGCGCTGACCAGAGCGACGCCGGTGCCGAGCGCCGAAGCGATGTTCGGCGCCGGGCGGCCGAGTTGCCGCGGCCAGTACGACCACAGCAACGCCCACATGTCCTCAGTGAGATTGCTGAGGACATACGCAAGCAGCAGGAAGCCCAGGAAAAACGCCGCGTGCGCCCACCGACTGGGGTCGAACTCACGGGCGACTACGAGCTTTCTATTGCGCGGCGGGGTCGTCATGGCGGGGGCTCAGAGTGTCCGAAGATCGGCCATCTCTGACAGGAAGCAGGGGGTGGGGGACTCGAACCCTCGGCCTGCGGATTTGGAGTCCGCTGCTCTACCAACTGAGCTAACCCCCTGTAAGAACCCACTTAACCTACTTGGTCTCCTTGTGATCCGCCTGCTTCCGGCAGTGACGGCAGAACTTCTTGAGGACGAGCTTCTCGGGCGTCGTCCTCTTGTTCTTGGTCGAGGAGTAGTTGCGCCGCTTGCAGGTCTGGCACTCGAGCTGGATGATGATGCGGTTGCCGGCAGCCATAGGAGCCTCAACAGGCGAAGGGGTCCCGTTCTAGCAAGACCCGTTCCGGTTGACAAGTTCGAGCCCGGGACCGACAGATGCCGGCAAACCGGGGAGTTAGGGCAAAACAAGGCGGGGGTCACGCCCCCCGCCTCGCCATCTCGAGGTTTACTCGAGGATCTTGGTAACGACGCCGGCGCCGACAGTCTTGCCACCCTCACGGATGGCGAACTTCAGCCCCTCTTCGCAGGCGATCGTGCTGTGCAGCTCGACGACGATCTCGATGTTGTCACCGGGCATCACCATCTCCACACCCTCGGGCAGCGTCACCGAGCCCGTCACGTCCGTCGTGCGGAAGTAGAACTGCGGCCGGTACCCCTTGAAGAACGGAGTGTGACGACCACCCTCTTCCTTCTTCAGCACGTACACCGTCGCGTTGAACTTCTTGTGCGGGGTGATCGAGCCCGGCTTGCAGAGGACCTGCCCGCGCTCCACACCCTCACGGTCGATGCCGCGGATCAGCAGGCCGACGTTGTCGCCCGCCTGGCCCTGGTCCAGCAGCTTCCGGAACATCTCGACGCCCGTCACCGTCGTCTTCTGCGTGTCCCGCAGACCGACGATCTGAACCTCGTCGCCGACCTTGATCACGCCGCGCTCGATGCGACCCGTCGTCACCGTGCCACGACCCGAGATCGTGAACACGTCCTCGACCGGCATCAGGAACGGCTTATCCAGCTCACGCTGCGGCTGCGGGATGTACGAGTCGCACGCGTCCATCAGCTCCCAGATGCACTTCGCATCCGCGTGATCCCACGTCGGCGCGTTCAGGGCCTTCAGGGCGCTCCCACGGGTGATCGGGACGTTGTCCCCGTCGAACTGGTACTTCGACAGCAGCTCGCGCAGCTCGACCTCCACCAGCTCGAGCATCTCCTCGTCGCCGGCGCCGATCATGTCGCACTTGTTCAGGAACACCACCATCGCCGGGATGCCCACCTGACGGCCGAGCAGGATGTGCTCACGCGTCTGCGGCATCGGACCGTCCGGCGCGCTCACGACGAGGATCGCCCCGTCCATCTGAGCCGCGCCCGTGATCATGTTCTTGATGTAGTCCGCGTGCCCCGGGCAATCCACGTGCGCGTAGTGCCGCTGGCTCGACTCGTACTCCACGTGCGCCGTCGAGATCGTGATGCCGCGCGCCCGCTCCTCGGGCGCCTTGTCGATCATGTCGTAGCCCTTGAACTCCGCCTGTCCCTTCAGGCTCAGCACCTTCGTGATCGCCGCCGTCAGCGTCGTCTTGCCGTGGTCCACGTGACCGATCGTGCCGATGTTCACGTGGGGCTTGTTGCGTACGAATGTTTCCTTCGCCATGGCTGTGCTTCTCTGGGGGTGACGGGTTCAGTCGTCGAGAGGGATTCTCTGGGAGCCCATGAGCGGATTCGAACCGCTGACCTCATCCTTACCAAGGATGTGCTCTACCAACTGAGCTACATGGGCATAATTGTCAGGATTCACTTGCGCGGGTTGCGCAGAGAGCGGGAGACGAGGGTCGAACTCGCGACATTCAGCTTGGAAGGCTGACGCTCTACCAACTGAGCTACTCCCGCGGTAGGCAGTGGATGGGGAAGGATTCGAACCTTCGAAGCGCGGTGCGCGGCAGATTTACAGTCTGCTCCCTTTGGCCGACTCGGGCACCCATCCTCGTGATCTTGAAACAGTCGCTGCGCGCGTGGCCCGGAGGGCCGTTCGGTTGGAGAGCTGACGATGGGACTCGAACCCGCAGCCGCCTGATTACAAATCAGGTGCTCTACCAATTGAGCTACGCCAGCGTGATGGTGAGAAATCCCTCCGGGGTCTTCAGGGCGGTAACACCGCCGGTCGAGTGTCGGGCTTAGGCTAACGAAAAGCTTCAGACCCGGTCGGGGTCCGAAAGTGGACGCGCTGTATAGCCGCGGATCCGGCAGAGTGTCAAGCCACGTGGGGCGCGGGTCCACCCGGACGAGCGACGACGACGAGAGCCCCAGTTCGCGGCCCTACGCGGCCTGAACCGGCCATGCGGGCGTCAGAGCGGCGTCAGCTCCGGCACGAACAGCTTGCGATCGACAGGGCTGGGCTCGCTGCCGGCGGAGGCGATCTCCCCGGCCGCGATTTCGCGGCGGGCCTCGGGCGCGAGCGGCGGGTGCGGCTTGCCCAGCGTGGTGTCGCCGGCGAGCAGGACGGCCTGCAGCTCGCTGAGCTTGGCCTCGGTCTGGGCCGTGAACTCGCTCTCGTAGCCGAGCCGCCGGGCGGTCGCCAGGTTCTTCTCGAACACCCAGATCGCCTTGTTGACGACCGGCCTGAGCTGACCCTTGAGCTCTTCGTAGTAGACCTGGCGCTGCTTGTCGTCGAGCCAGTCGGGCACGGGGGCGTGCATCATGGCGTCGTAGAACTCCTCGAACAGGCTGCCCAGCTGGTAGCCGGCGGCCGAGACCCAAAACATGTGCTTGGCCTTGATGGTCTCGTTGTAGGCGTCCTGGGCCTTCTCCAGCAGGGCGAACTTGCGGGCGAAGTCCTCGGTCATCTGCTTCTCGGGCAGGCGGATCGCCACGTCGCGGAAGCGCCGGTGCCACACGGCGGCGCGGTAGAAGCGGGCCATGCCGACGAAGTAGTAGTTGCTGAAGCGCTCGCTGTTCTGCTCCTGGGAGGCGACGTAGACCTGGTCGGCCTGCAGCAGGAGGGGCTCGGCCTGGTCGAGCTGGCCGAGCTCGAAGTGGGCATAACCCTGGCGGGCCAGGGCCTCGACCCGCGCGCTCGGCAAGGTGGCGCGGGTGAAGGCCTCGGCGTAGCTGTCGGCCGACGCCTTCCACTCGCCGAGTTCGGCGTAACAGGCGCCCCGGCGGGCGAACAGGTCGGCGGGGCCGTCGCTGAAGCGGGCCACGTAGGCGTCGTAGGCCCGGACCGCCGCGGCGCAGTCGTGCAGGAGCTCCTGGGCGCGCGCGAGGCCGAGGTAGGCCTGGCGCACGCCGGTCTCGTCGGGGTCGCCGCCGAGGTAGCCGGAGAACAGAGCGACGGCCCGCGCCGCGTCGCCGCCGGCGAGCGCGGCCTCGGCGTCGGGCAAGGTGGCCGGGCCCGTGGGCACCGCTGCGGCCGCCTCGCCGGGCTGGACGGAGAGGGCCGCGTCCTCGGGGGTGACGACGCCGGCGGACTTGCCGGCGCAGGCGACGGGCGCGCTGGCGAGGGCGACGAGCGCGAGCCGGACGAGCGGGCGAGACATCGGCGTGAGCATGGCACACGAGGCCGTGGACATCACGGCCTGATTGTGAGTTGTCGCGTCGGAGATCGCTCCGGACGGGTTCGCGCAGCGACGCCGGAGTCACCCGCAGCCCGGATGCTGCTGCGGGTCGGCGTCGCCAGGGCTCACTCGGTCAGCTTGGCGATCGTGTCACGGGCGGTCAGCACGGCCTTCTGGTAGCTGATGTCCGTCGTGCCCTTCTCGCCCTTCATGATGTCCTCGAGCGCGTCGACGCACTTCTGGCAGCGCTTGCCCTGCATGATGCGCGAGGCCAGCAGCGCCATCGTCACGCGCGCGTCGACCTCGCGGACCTTGTAGGCCTGCGCGATCGCCTCGGCGACGGCGGCGTCGCCCGGCGCGACGCGGGTCAGCTCCATCGCCGCGTTCTCGCGTGCGACCCAGTTGGCGTTGGTGTCCTTGAGGACCTTGAGGTAGCAGTCCTTGTCGGACTTGCAGGTCTCGAGGGTGGTGAACGCGGGCTCCCACTGCTTGAGGCCCTCGGCGACCTTGGGGTCGGTGTTGGCGGCGAAGGCCTCGCGGACGGCGGCGACCTGGTCGGGGCCCGCGGCGAGCACGGCGAAGCGACCGGCCTCGATGCGGATCGACAGCGGCGTCTTGTCGGTCGACGGCAGGGTCTCGGGATCGCTCTCGGCGGTCTTGATGAAGTTGGTGAGGCACTTCACGGCCTCTTCGCCGCCGACGTAGCCGAGCGCCTCGGCCATCATGAACTGCTCCTCGAAGTGGACCGAGGCCTGGGTGCACGGACAGATCGCGGCCGCGGCCTTGGGGTCGCCGATCTGGCCCAGGGTGGTGACGATGGCGTTGCGCAGGTTCTCGCTCTCCGCCTTGTCCGGATCCTCTTCCTCTTCCTCGGCGGCCTTCTTCTTCTTGTCCTTCTTCTTCGGGTCTTCCTTGACCACGGCCTTGCAGGAGTCGGCCGGGATGTTCTTGACCAGGGCGTCGACGGCCTGCGGGCTGCCGAGCGAGCCGAGCATCAGGGCGGCGGTGAAGCGGACCACCGGGACGGTGCTGCCGGCCTCGACGACCTTCTTGATGACGATGTCGTCTTCCTTGCCGGTGAGCAGCTCGACGAGGCGCGGGACGGCCGGCTCGCCGATGCTGTTGAGGGCCAGCTTGACGCGGTTGCTGAGGTTCTTGCTGTCGGTCTGGTCGTCGGGGATCGAGAAGTTGGCGATCACCAGCGGCTCGATCGCGGCCGGGTCGCGCAGGCTGCCGAGCGCCTCGGCGACGATGCGGTGGATCTGCGGCGGCCGCATCTCGGTCGGCTGCTGCAGCGCGGCGATCAGCGCCGGCGCGGCCTTGGGGTCCTTCAAGATCCCGAGCGTGCGCGCGAGTTCGCGGCGGATCTCACCCTCGGCCTTGCCCTTGTCCTTGCTCGGGTCCTTCGTCAGGCCCTCGAACAGGCCGAGCACCGCGTCGGTCGAGCCGGTGGCCTTGGCGCGCTGGATGCCCTGCAGGGCGATCAGCACGCGCTTGCGGCCCTCCTCCGAGCCGTCGAGGGTGCTGAGCGCCTTGCTCCACAGCGGGGCGGCCTCGGGCCGGCCGATGTCGCGGAGCATCTCGAGCATGTTGACCTGGTGCTCCGGCGACGAGTCCCACTGCTCCTCGAACACCGGGACCACCTTCTGCACGAACTCGTCGAGCCGCGGCGCGTTGTCGGGCGAGGTGATGACGGTCTTGACCAGCTCCTTCATGCCCGAGAAGCCGATGCCCTTGGCGCTGGTGTTGCGGATGTTCTCGATGTGCGTCTCGTAGGCGTAAGGGTCGGGCTCCTTGCAACCAGTGGTCGTGAACACCGACAGGGCGAACAGGGACGAGAGAAGGAGCTTGCGCATCAGGCCGACCTTTCAGGAACAGGCCCGCTCGGGCCGAGGAGGAGAGATTGGGAGATCCGGCTTTATGACGGCCGAATACGGGCCGCACGGGCCATGACAGAGCTACGCCGATGTTACCAAAGGCGCGCGCGGGATGTTTGCCGCAGTTTCGTCGCGCGTCAAAAAACCCAGGCCCGACGAGGGCCGGCGCCCGAAAGGAGCACCAGACGTCGGTTGGCCGCCGCGTCGGTCGCGGCGGCGGGCTCGATGACACGAACGCGTCGCGGGGGAGCGCTCAGATGCGCTCGACCTTGTGCTTGCCGCGAGCCAGGATCCGCGGGCGGGCGACCTTCTTGGCCCGCTTGGCGCTGTCGCCCCACTCCGCTTCCTCGCCCTCGCCGTACGGGTCGCTCGCCTGCTCCTCGAGGCGAGGACGGGCCAGCGACGGCTTGGCGATGGCGCTGTCACGCCGCGGGGCGGTCCGCTGCGGGGGCAGCCGAACGCCGTTCTGAGTGGCGTACGGGGCCGCGGGGCGGGCCTGCGCCGGGCGGGCCTGCGCCTGCGCCTGCGTCCACTGGCGACCCTCGCGGCGGTCACGGGCGGCCTCGGCGTCGGTCTCTTCTTCGTCCTCGTCGGGCGGCTCCATGCTGACCTGGCCGCGGAAGGCGGCGCCGGGAGCGACGACGAGGCGGGGGGCCCGGAGATCGCCGACGACGCGGGCGCTGGCGGCGAGCACGATGCTGCCAGCGGCGGTCACGTTGCCGACCACGGTGCCGGCGACGACCACGTCATCGGCGTGCACGTCGGCGGCGATGATGCCCTCGGGCTCGACGTAGAGCGTGGCAGAGAGGTGGATGCGGCCCTCGATCGTGCCGTGGACGCGCACGTCCTCCTGGCCAGAAAGACGACCGACGATGTGCGTGCCGGGGGCGACGACGGTGGAGGCCTCGTCGGGCGAGCCGACAGCCGAGTGCGTGGAATCCGACTGCGACACCTTCATCCCCCCATGTCAACGTTGCCCTTGAACGAGGCACCGTCGGCGATGAGGATCCGCGGGGCGCGGATGTCACCGATGACGGTGCTGCTCGGGCGCAGCTCGGCGCGCTCGCTGGCGGCGACGTCGCCGCGGAGCGTGCCCTGGACTGTGATCGTCGCGGCGTCGACGGTGGCCTCGACGACCCCGCCGTCCTCGATGACGAGGGTGTCCCGGACCTGGATCCGGCCCTTCACGGTGCCTCGGACGACGAGGTGCTCTTCGCCGGTGATCTCGCCGTCGATGAGGATGCTGGAGCCGATGACGGTGCTGGACATGGTGTGCCTGCGAAGTCGGGGAATTGAAACGTCAGCGAGGACGCGGTTGCCGGAGGACGTTGCCGGGCAGCGGGACGTCCATCTCGACGGCGCCCTTGAACTGCGCGCCGTCGGCGATCTCGACGCGCGGGGCGCGAAGGTTGCCGACCACGCGGGCGCCCTCGCGGAGGGTGATGCCCTCGGCGGCGACGACGTCACCCTCGACCTGGCCGTGGATCTCGACGCTGTCGGCCTCGATGTCGGCAGCGACCATCGCCGGCCCGGCGATGAGGAGGTGCGCGGACAAGGCGATGCTGCCCTCCACCCTGCCCTGCACTACGACGTCTTCCTCGCCGACGAGAGACCCGCGGACGGTGATCCGTGGGCCGATGACACAGGGTGCTTCGTGGACGGCAGATCCAGCCATGAGCGTTACGCCGGCGAAGAGTAACGGCGGGTCTGCGCCGCGGTCAAGCGCAGGTGACGGTCGGGGCCGGCGCCGCGGCGCCTGTGGGCCGATCGCACGCGGCGGCGGCCTGCAATTCGCTGTCAAGTCGCGCCAAACGCCACGTACACTGACTCCCCGCCAGACCTGGCGACGACCCGGAGCCTCCGTGAGCAGCACCCCCGAGACCCCCGCCTCCAGCGCGCCGCTGCAGCCCGAAGACCTCACGGGGTTCTTCCGCCGCGCCGAACGCCCCGACCGCCGGACCCACAAGATCGGCACCGAACACGAAAAGTTCGGCGTGTTCGTCGCCGACGGCGAGTACCGCCCGGTCGAGTACGAGGCCCACGTCCTGGCGGTCATGAATAGCTTCATGGAGCGGTTCGGCTGGCAGCCGGGCGGCGAACGCGGCAACGACGGGGCGCTCATCAGCCTCGTACGCGACGGCGCCTCGATCACGCTCGAGCCGGGCGGCCAGTTCGAGCTCAGCGGCGCACCCCTGGCCGACGTCCACCTCACCTGCCAGGAGTTCACGCAGCACCAGCGCGAGCTTCACGCGGTGTCGCAGGAGCTGGGGATCGCCTGGATGGCGTCGGGCTTCCATCCGTTCGCCACCCGCGAAGAGATCCACTGGATGCCCAAGCCGCGCTACGCGGTGATGCGGGCCTACTTGCCGACCGTCGGCCAGCGCGGCATCGACATGATGCTGCGCACGTGCACGGTGCAGGCCAACTTCGACTTCGCGTCGGAGGAGCAAGCCGGGACCCGGCTGCGCCTGGCGATGGGGGTGTCGGCGCTGACGACGGCGCTGTTCGCCAACTCCCCTTATAAGGAGGGCGAGGACCGCGGGTTCGCGTCGCTGCGCAGCGACAACTGGACCGACGTCGACGCCGCCCGCTGCGGGCTGCTGCCGCTGGCGTTCGAGGCGCCGTTCTCGTACGAGCGCTACGCCGCGTGGGCGCTGGCGGTGCCGATGTTCTTCATCCGGCGCCAGGGCCGCTACATCCCGCTGCACGTGCCGTTCCGCGAGTACATGGCGACCGGCTACGTCGACCCGGACGGGGTCCGCCACACGGCGACGCTGGGCGACTGGGAGCTGCACCTCAGCACGCTGTTCCCGGAGATCCGCCTGAAGCCGTACCTCGAGGTCCGCGGCTGTGATTCGGTGCAGCAGAACATCCTCTGCGCGCTGCCGGCGCTGTGGAAGGGGCTGCTCTACGACGACGACGCCGGCGAGGCAGCGTGGGAGCTGGTGGCCGACCTCGACTTCGGCGAGCGGCTGACGCTGTGGTCCGAGTGTCGCCAGGCGGCCCTGGCGTCGCCGCGCGTCCGCGCGCTGTGCCAGCGCCTGCTCACCATCGCGCGCGAGGGGCTCGACCGCGCCGACATCCGCGACCGTCGCGGCCGCACGGAGGCGTTCTTCCTCGACCCGCTCGAGGCGCTGGTCGCCGCCGGCACGTCGGCCGCCGACGTCGCGCGAGCCAAGATCGGCCCCCACCCCGGCCGCGACGTGGCGGCCCGCCGCGCGTTCGTCCGCGCGTTCCACTTCGCCGGCGCCGGGCTCGAAGAGGGCTGACCTCTCGGGCATGTTCTCGAGGGCATGTCCGAGAGGGCATGTCCGCAGGAACATGACCTAACAAGCAGGAGCCGCGCGGGCGAGGAAGCGGACGCTCGCGCCTCCGGTCAAACAGGGCGCGGCGCGAGGACATGTCCCTCGCGCCGGCCTCACTCGTCGTCGTCGCGCAGGTAGGACGGCAGGTCCTCGATCAGCTCGACGCGGCTCAGCTCCTGGATGTCGTCGTCGACCGGCGGGGGCGGCGGAGGCTTGCGCGCCGGCGGGGGCGGCGGCTTGCGCGGGTTCGGCGGCTTGGGGCTCGGGCCGCGCGGGCCGACCGCGGCCGCGCCGGAGCCGGCGCGCGGCTTGCCGACCGGGGCGCCGAGCTCGACGACCTTCTTCTTGGGAGTGCGGTGGCGCAGGACCGGGGCGCCGCTTTCGGCGTCGACGTCGATCGCCGGCAGGCCGGGCATCGGCGGGGTGTCGCGGGTGCGCGCCGGTTGGGCGACCGGCTCGTCGTCGTCGTCGTCGAAGCCGTGCGCCGGCGGCAGGTTGGGCGCGTCGTCGTCGTCGTCGAGCAGCGCGCCGCGCACGTCCTCCATCGACGAGCGACGCACCGGGGCCTGCGAGCGCGTCGGCGGCGGCGACTCATCGTCGTCGTCGTCGTGCAGCACGCCGCGTACGTCGTCGATCGACGAGCGACGCACGGGCGCCTGCGAGCGCGGCGGCGGTGACTCGTCGTCATCGTCGTCGTGCAGCGCGTGGCGCTCGTCTTCCATGGACGGACGGCGCACCGGCGCCTGCGGCGAGCGCATCGGCGGCGGCGCGTCGTCGTCGTCGTCCAGCACCCTGCGCACGTCGTCGATCGACGAGCGGCGCACCGGCGGCGAGACGGGCCGGCGCGCGTCCTCGACCGCGGCGCGATGCACCGGCCGGATGTCTTCGCGGCGCGGATCCTCGGGCGCCGCGTGGCGCACCGGCGGCGCGTCGTCGTCGTCGATCAGGACGCCGCGCGCGTCGTCCAGCGAGGCCCGCCGCGCCGGCGCGTCGTCGCGGCGGCGCAGGTCGTCGAACGCGGCGCGCCGGACCGGCCCAGCGTCCTCGAACATGCCGCCGCGACCGAGGTCGAGCGGCGGATCGTCGTCGCGCGGCTCGTCGTCGTCACTCAGGGTGGGCAGCGGCAGGTCGTCGTCGTCGTCCTGGATCGGCATCCGGACGTCGTCGTCGTCGTCGATGAAGCCCGACGCGTGCGCGCTGGTGTGCGAGGACACCGTCGGCGCGCGCGGTTCGTCGCGGTCGTACCGCATGCTGGGGTAGAACAGGTCGCTGACGCCCGAGCCCTCGCTCGCGTCCTCGTCGGGGATCCCCAGCACCAGGGCCGCCGACTCTTCGCTGCTGATGCCGAGCGCCGCGGCCAGCGGCAAGGTCGCCGAGAGGTCGGCCGGCGGCGAGTGGTTCGACGACGAGTAGTCGCTCTCGCGCTGGGCCGCGAGCGCGAAGCTCCGCAACAGCGTCGGACGCGGCTCCTCCGCGGCCGGCTCCTGCTGGCGGTACGGGTACGGGCGGCTGAGCTTGAGCATCGACTGGAAGCGGGCGAACCCGCCGAGCCCGGAGTCGGGGTCGTCGTCGATCACCGGGGCCGACGGCTGCGACGAGGTCGCCGCCGTGACCGCCTGGCGCAGGTCGGCCGGGATGTCGCCGTCGAGCTCGTCGAACTCGGTGCGGAAGTCGTCGCTGTCGCGGCGGACCGGCGCGCTGTCCCTCGAGACATGTCCCGAAGGACCGCCGAGGAGCTCGCCCAGCGTCGAGTCAGGGTCGAGGCCCTGGAGCAGCACGTTGGCCCGCGCGCGCGCCCACGCGAGCAAGGCCGGCACTTCCCTGGGGCCGTAGCCTTCGCGCGCGAGCAGGTCGTCGGGCTGCGGCATGGAATTTCACCGTATCACAGCGCGCCCGGGCCAGGCGCTCAGCCGAGCTGCGCGGCGAGGGCGCTGCCGGCGGCCTCGATGGCAGCGGGCAAGCCGGCGGCGTTGGGGCCTCCGGCCTGGGCCAGGTCGGGCCTGCCCCCACCGCGTCCGCCGACGTGCGCGGCGAGGGCGGCGATGAGGTTGCCGGCGTGGACCTTGCCGGCGAGGTCCTTGGTGACGGCGACCAGCAGCGAGGCCTTGCCGTCCTTCTCGGCGCCGAGGACGATCACGCCCGAGCCGAGGCGATCGCGCAGGGTGTCGGCGGCTTCGCGCAGGGCCTTGGGGTCGGCGACGCTGACGACCTTGGCGAGCAGCTTGACGCCGGCGACCTCGGCGATCGCGTCGGCGCTGCCGCCTCCGCCGACGGCGAGCTTGCGCTGCAATTCGCCGATCTCGCGCTCGCGCTTCTGCGCGCTCGCCTGCAGGCGACCGAGCTTGTCGAGCACGTCGCCGGGGCCGCTGGCGTGCAGCTCGCTGGCGGCCTTGTCGAGGATCTGCACGGTCTGCTGGAGGTGGTTCAGCGCGTTCATGCCGGTCACCGCCTCGATGCGGCGCACGCCCTGGGCGATGCCGACCTCGCTGACGATGGCGAACAGGCCGATGTCGCCGGCGCGGTGGACGTGGGTGCCGCCGCACAGCTCGACGCTGTCGCTGCCGATCCGGACCACCCGCACCTGCTCGCCGTACTTGGCCTCGAACAGGCCGATCGCGCCGGCGGTCTTGGCGTCGACGGGGCTCATCTCGCGCGTGTCGGTGTCCGCGTTGGCCAGCGTCATCTCGTTGACGATGCGCTCGATCTGCTGCTTCTGCTCCGCCGTGATCGGGCGCGGGTGCGAGAAGTCGAAGCGCAGGCGGTCGGGCGACACCAGCGAGCCCTTCTGCGCCACGTGGGTGCCGAGCACCGCGCGCAGGGCGTGGTGCAGCAGGTGGGTCGCGCTGTGGTTGCGGCGGATCGCGGCCCGGCGCGCGCCGTCGACCGTGAGCGTGACGAGGCGCCCGACCTCGAGCGTGCCCCGGGTGACCTTGCCGCGGTGGATGTGCACGTCGCCGGTCGGCTTGAGCGTGTCGGCGATCTCGACGCGCACGCCCTCGCCCTCGGCGATGCCGATGTCGCCGACCTGGCCGCCGCTCTCGCCGTAGAACGGGGTGACCTCGGTGATGAACTCGACCTCGTCGCCCTCCTTTGCCGCCGTCTTCTCGACGCCGCCGACGGCCAGCGCGAGCACGCTGGTGCGGCCCGAGAGCTCGGCGTAGCCGGTGAAGCGAGCCTGCTTGGCGAACCGCTCCTTGAAGGAGAAGTAGAGGTTGCCGATCGCCTTGTCGCCGCCGCCGAGGTTGGCCGCCGCGCCGGCCGTCTGGCGCGCCTGGACCTCCTGCTTGACGGCCTCCTCGTCGAGGGTGAGGCCCTTCTCGCGGCTGAGGATCCCGGTGAGGTCGATCGGCAGGCCGTAGGTATCGTAGAGCTCGGCGGCGACGCCGAGCGGGAACGCGGTCTCGCCGGCGGGCAGCTCGGTGACGGCGCCCTCGAACAGCCGCAGGCCGCGCTTGAGGGTGCGACGGAAGCCCTCCTCCTCGCCGCGCACGACCTCCTCGATGGTGGCTGCCCTTTCGACCAGGTTGGGATAGGCCTCGCCGAACTCCTCGACGACCTTCTTGCAGACCTCGTGGAAGAACAGGTTCTCGAGCCCGACCTTCTCGCCGAAGCGGATCGCGCGGCGCATGATCCGGCGCAGCACGTAGGGGCGAGTGTCGCGGTCGGGGAACACGCCGTCGGCGATCAAAAAGGCGGTCGCGCGCGCGTGGTCGGCGATGACGCGGAACGGCGCCTCACCGGCCCCGAGGTCGTGGGCGGGCGCACCGGCGAGCCGCTTGGCGAGGTCGACGAGCGGGGTGAGCAGCGAGGTGCGGTAGTTGCTGCCGACGCCCTCGAGCACCGAGGCGAGCCGCTCGAGGCCAGCGCCGGTGTCGATGCTCGGCTTCGGCAGCGGCACGAGCCGACCATCGTCGAACTTCTCGTACTGCATGAACACGAGGTTCCACAGCTCGGTGTAGCGGCTGTCCTCGTAGGCCGGGCCGCGACCGGCGATGCCGGCGTCCGGCGGGGCCTGGTCGCCGTGGAAGATGTGGATCTCCGAGCACGGGCCGCACGGACCGGTCGGGCCCATGGCCCAGAAGTTCTCCTTGGCGGGGAACCGGTAGATCCTGTCCTTCGGGACATACGCGGTCCACAGCTCGTAGGCCTCGTCGTCGGCCGGCGCCGACTCGCCCTCGCCGCTGAAGACGCTGACGACCAGCCGATCGGCCGGGATGCCGAGATCCTCGGTGAGGAACTCCCAGCCCCAGCGGATCGCGTCCGGCTTGAAGTAGTCGCCGAACGAGAAGTTGCCGAGCATCTCGAACAGCGTGTGGTGCCGCTCGGTGAAGCCGACGTTGTCGAGGTCGTTGTGCTTGCCGCCGGCCCGCAGGCACCGCTGCACGGTGACGGCCCGCTTGTACGGCCGCGGGTCACGCCCGAGGAAGGTGTCCTTGAACTGCACCATCCCGGCGTTGGTGAACAGCAGCGTCGGATCGTTGGCCGGCACCAGCGACGAGGACGGCACGACGGCGTGCTCGCGGGCGGCGAAGTAATTGAGGAATCGGCTGCGGATCTCGTGAGCGCGAATGGGCCGCTGCATGGGCCGGGGAGAATAATCGATCCGCGCGTCCACGAGCCCCCGCGCGCACGGTGCCCGCCGCGTGCGATTCCGCGCGCACTTCGCGCAGGCCGAACGAGACGGGCTCGCAGGCGCGTCCCGGCCGGATCATGAGCGGAGGCACGAGGCCGGATCGCCGGGGGCTCGCGTCAGGACCGCCCCGACGAGCGGCGACGGTCGCCGCGGCGGGAGACGGCCGACGAAGTAGCGAGGCGGGCGGCGCTCGCCGACGCCGCGTCAGTCGAACTGCAGCAGCTTGATCTTGAGGTAGCGGCCCTCGACGAAGGCCGGGAGGACCGGGAAGTCGGGCGGGAGGCCGCACTCGCTGACCAGGCGGGCGGTGCGGCCAGCCGCGTGGACGCCCTCGCCGACGGCCAGCAGGAACTCCTCCTCGGCGAGGCGCACCGCGTTGCTGATCGCCAGCACGTGGCCGCCGGGGCCGACGACGCCGCTGACGGCCTGCATCAGCTCGCCGTAGTCCTTGAGCGCGCTGAAGGTGCTGCCCTTGACGTTGCTGAACGGCGGCGGGTCGACGATCACCAGGTCCCACACGCGGCCGCGCTGGCGGAACTTCTCGAGCAGCGCGAACGCGTCGCCGGTGATCGTCTCGATCGCCTCGGGGTCCATCTTCGAGGCGCTGAGGTTCTGCCGGCAGCGCGCGTGGCTGCGGGCCGCGGCGTCGACGTGGGTGACCGAGCGCGCGCCGCCGCGGAGGGCCCGCAGGCCGAACGCGCCGGTGAAGCTGAACAGGTTGCACACGCTGCGATCGCGCGACCACGCCTCGAACAGGCGCCGGCCCTCGCGGAGGTCGAGGAACAGGCCGGGCGAGACCGGGGCCGTGACGTCGACCATGAACTTGAGGCCGTCCTCGTCGACCTCGAGGTCGGGCGGCGCGGCCTTGCCGGCCAGGTGGAACGCGGGCGGCCGGCGGTCGTCGGGGGTGACGCCGCGGATCCGGTCCTGCAGGTAGATGCCCGCGGGCTTGAGCTCTTGCTCGAGCATCGGCACCAGCGCGTCGAGGTAGCTCTCGGCGATCTTGGCGTACTTGTAGACGAGCAGGTGCGAGCCGAGGCGGTCGACGGCGAGGCCGGGGAAGCCGTCGGCCTCGCTGTGGATCACGCGGCAGGCCTCGGCCGGGACGCCGACGCTGCGCCGACGCACGGCCGCCCGCACGCGCGCCAGCATCTCGGCCTCGTTCCACTCGAAGTCGGGCTTGAGGCTCAACATCCGAATGGCGATCGCGCCCTCGGGCTCGTGGAGGCCGTGACCGATCAGGTAGCCGTCGAGGTCCATGACCGGGATGACGGCGCCCTCGGGCAGCGCGAGCGGCCGCAGCACGGCGTTGCGGAACACCCACGGGTGACCGGCGCGCAGCAGGCGGGCGACCTCGTGCGGCACCTTGACGTGCGGGCCGCGGACCGAAGGTCGCGGGTGGCCGCCCTGCACGCGCCGGCGAGGCGCCTCGGCACCGCCGCCGCCGCCGCCGCCGCCGCTGCGACGCTGGGGCCGCGAGGTCTCGGCAGGACGAGTGGCGGGACGAGTGCGCGTCGGTCGGCCGTCGGTGGGCATGGCGGCCGCGGAGAATAGGCGATAGCGCCGCGACGTGGCGAAAAAATCAGGTCCCCGGGCCATGGAGCCGGCCGCGCCGCGCGGGCGGACAGCGGTCCGTTGCCCCGCCTCCGTGGCGCAAAGGACAGGCGCGACGGGCCGCGAAAGTTTCCTCGCTTGGCGGGCCGGGCGGCGGGCTGTAGGCTTTTCTGCCCTGGCCGCGCCCGCCGGCGTCGGCCGAGCCCGCATGGCAGACCGACTCGGCGAACTGCTGGTCCATCGTGACCTTATCTCGCTGCCGCAGCTCCAGCGGGCGCAGTCGGAGCAGCGCGCGTTCGGCAAGCGGCTGACGACCATCCTGCTGCGGCTCGGCTTCATCAGCGAGCGCCAGCTGGCCGGCTTCCTCACCGAGCACTTCAAGGTCCCCTACTTCGATTTCGCCACCCACGAGATCGATCCGGCGGTCATCCGCACCGTCGACAAGTCGATCGCCGTCCGCCACCTCGCGGTGCCGGTCCAGCGCGCCGGGTCCAAGCTCATCGTCGCGATGGCCGACCCCAACAACATGCTGGCGATCGACGACCTCAAGTTCCACACCAGCCTCCACATCGACGCGGTGGTCAGCCTCGAGCCGGCGATCGAGGCGGCGATCGCCCGCTACTACGACAAGGTCGACCTGGCGGCCCCGTACGGCGAGGTCCTCGGCGGGCTCGGGCTCGAGCCGGCCGTCAGCCTGCCGGAGCGCGAGCGGCCGCCGCCGCAACTGTCGGAGCCGGAGCAGACGATGGCCGGCCGGCTGTGCGAGGCGATCCTGCGCAACGCGCTGGCCAAGGGCGCGTCGGACATCCACATCGAGCCGTACGAGAAGGGCATGCGGGTCCGCTACCGCATCGACGGCGCGCTCTACCACGAGATGGACCCGCCGCTCGGCTACGGGGCGTCGCTGATCGGCAAGTTCAAGCAGCAGGCCGGGCTCGACGTCGGCGATCGCCGCCTGCCGCTCGAGGGCCGCCTGCGCTTCAAGGCCGGCAAGGAGCGCGAGGTCGCGTTCCACGTGGTGACGCTGCCGACAGTCTTCGGCGAGGCGCTGCGCCTGCGCCTGCTCGACCGCGCGGCGCTGCCTTCCGACCTGGCGCGGCTCGGCGTCGACGGCGAACCACTGCGCCAGGTCCGGGCCGCCCTCCACCGCGCCCACGGCCTCGTGCTGGTCGCCGGCCTCGCGGGCGCGGGCCGCTCGACCACGCTGTGCACCGCGCTCGGCGAGCTCACCGCCGACAGCGTGCGGATCGCCACCGTCGAAGATCCGGTCGAGTACCACCTGCAAGGCGTGTCGCAGGTGCAGGTCCACCCCGAGCTCGGCCCCGCGGCGGCCGTGCGCGCGGTGCTGCGGCAAGATCCGGACATCGTCATGGTCGGCGAGCTGCGCGACTTCGAGACCGCCGAGCTGTGCGCCCGCGCGGCCGCCGGCGGTCGCCGCGTGCTCGCGGCCCTGCCCGCGCCCGACGCCGCGGCGGCGCTGATCCACCTCGTCTACCTCGGGGTCGAACCGCACGTGCTCGCGGCCGCGGCGTCGCTGGTGATCGCCCAGCGCCTGGTGCGACGGCTGTGCCCCGAGTGCGCCGAGCCCGATCCGAGCTGCAGCGTGCAGCGGCTGGTCGACGCCGGGGTCCCGCCAGCGCTCGCGCGCGACGGCTCGCCCCGGCGCGCGCGCGGCTGCAAGGCCTGTCACGGCGGCTTCCGCGGGCGCACGGCGATCTTCGAGGTCATGCCGATCGGCGAGGCGCTGCGCGAGCGGATCCTGGCCGGCGCCGGGGTGGCCGAGCTGCGCGCCGAGGCGGTGCGGCTCGGCATGCGACCGCTGCGGCTGGCCGGGCTCTCGCGCGTGGTCGACGGCACGACCTCGCTCGACGAGATCCTGCGCGCGACCACGGACTGACCGTATGCCGCTGTTCGTGTGGGAGGCTCGCACCAGCGCCGGGGAGATCCGCGGCGGCGAGCTGGCGGGGCTCGACGAGGCGCAGGTGATCGAGGCGCTGCGCCGCCGCGGCCTGCGAGTCACCCGCGTCGACCGCAGCAGCCGGCGCGCCGCGCATCGCCTGACCGAGGCCGCGGCGCCAGAGCTGCTGCCGGCGCTGCGGCAACTCCTGACCTTGAGGACAGCCGGAGTCGGGGCCGCGCAGGCGCTCGAGCTCGGGGCCCGCAGCAGCCGCGGGGCGGTGGCGCGGGCGCTGCACGCGGCCCAGCTGGCGGTCGAGTCGGGCGCGGGCGTCGGCGAGGCGCTCGCCCAGCACCCGACGGCCCTCGGGGCGCTGGCGGCCCGGGCCCTCGGCGAGGCCGAAGCGCGCGGGCTGTTCGAGGTCACGCTGGCGGCGCTGATCGAGCTGCTGGCGACCGCCGAGGCGGGGCGGTCGGCCGTGCGCGCGGCGATCGTGCGCGCGGGCGCGGCGGCGCTGGTGCTGCTCGGCGGCACCGCGGCGCTGACGACTGTGCTCGTGCCGGCGGCCGGCGGCCTCTATCGCCGCCTCGAGCTGGCGCCGACCGGCGCGGCGGCCGACGTGCTGGCGATCGCGCCATGGCTGTCTCTCGGGACAGGTTTACTCGCCGCCGCGCTCGCGGGGGCGGCCGCGCTGCTGGCGATCTTCCCGCCGTTGCGAGCGGGCGCGTTCGGGCTGGCCGCCGGCCTGGCCGAGACGCTGCGGCGCCTGGCGCTGGCCCGGTTCGCCCGCGCGCTGGCGCTGCTGGCGGTCGCCGAGGCGCCGCGGCAGCTCGCGCTCGAGCTGGCGGGCTGGGAGGCCGGCGACCGCGAGCTGGCCGAGGTCGCCCAGCGGGCCCGGCTCGCGGTGGCCCAGGGCGGCGAGCTCGGACCGGCGCTGGCCGAGGCCGGGCTGCCGGCCGGGTTCGCCCGCGCGGTCGAGGCCGCCGACCGCGGCGGCGACCTGGCCGCGACGCTGCGCCGCCTGGCCGAGCTCGAAGAGGCCGCGGCGCTCGACTGGCTGGCCCGCAGGACAGGGCGGATCGCCCAGGTGTGCTACGCGCTGTCGGCGACCCTGGCGGTGACCGCCGCGCTGGCCCTGGCCGCCCCGCTTCTGCGAACGTGAGGCCGGCGCGAACGTGACATGCATCGAGGGACATGCCCTCACAGACATGTCCCTCGCGCCAGGCCCTCTCGGACATGCCCTCTCGGACATGTCCCTTCGCTCAGAACGTGATGACCGGGCCGATGTTGAGGTCGATGAGGAGGCTGGTGGTCCGCGGGAACCACACGCCGACCTGAGCCTCGCCGAACAGGCCGAAGTGCTTGGCGGCCTGCCAGTGGAAGCCGAACACGCCGCCGATCATGCCGCCGCCGATCCGGACGGTGTCGATGCGCTGGGACTTGTCGGCGTTGGCGGTCACCGCCGCCGCGCCCTGGATCGCGTTGGTGCTCTCCGTCCCGCTCGGGTCGCCGCAGTCGTACTTGTACGGCCACACCGCGGTGCACTGACCGCCGCCCTCGAACGCGGCCTCCTTGTCGTCGGGCACCGAGTTGCCGTTGCGGTCGTTGGCGAAGCCCATCGGCACGCGCAGGCGGGTGAAGCCGCCGCCGAGGAAGCCGCCGGCGAACAGGCGGAACTTCTTCTCGTCCGAGCCGAAGAAGTACTTGATCTTGAGGCCGCCCGCGATCGTCACGCCCGGCTTGCTGCGGATGCCCTCCGGGTTGGGGTTCGTGACGTCGTTCATGTACGAGTCCGGCAGCGACGCCTTGGGGTCGTCGCGGTAGACCTTCGAGCCCGTGACCGCCTGGATGCGGAGGAAGCCCGAGAGCACCAGCTTCTTGCCGATCCGCCCGCCGATCTCGGGGGCGACGTGGAACGGCGCCGAGGCCATGCCGGTGCTGACCTTGTGGTGGGCCGCGCACTCGCCCGCGTTGTAGGCCATCGCCAGCTGGTCGACCGAGTACGGCGTGCCGTAGGCCATCACCGTCGGGCCCATCTGCGTCTGGTACTGGACCGGGTCGCCGGGCAGGTCGCCGGTGCCGCTGCTCCACCGCGCCAGCGCGCAGGCGAACTCCTTGAGGCCGTAGTTGAAGTTGCCGGCCGGGGTGTACTGGCTGTACGTCTGGTCGGCGACCCCGCGGGCCACGCCGATGCCGGTGCCGAGACCGAGGTTGATGAAGATCTTCGGCAGCGAGTGCTTCGGCGGCGGCGGCTTCTCCGGCTCCTTCTCCTTCGGCGTCTCCTTGACGCACTTCACGTCGGCGACGAGCGGGTTGTCCTGCGCGCCCTTGTTGCCGAGCGCCTTGTTGGCGCCGTCGTAGACGTAGACGAAGTACTCGACCGGCTTGTCGCCGTGCTCCGAGGCCAGCACCTGGGCGGTGGCGATGTTGCCGAAGGCGTCCATCGTCACCGACTTGAAGTCGCCCGAGTCGCCGACGTTGCGCCAGTAGAGCCCGACCTGGCCGCCGTCGGGGATGCCGGATGTGGCGACCTCGAAGTTCAGGTCCTGGCCGCAGCCGTCGGTCGACGGCGCGGTGTGGCGGACCGACTCGCTCGGCGCCGACACGCCCGAGTCCTTGCGCGCCTTGTCGAGCAGCTTCTGCAGGTCGGGCGAGCGCAGCTCGGTCGGCAGCGTCACGTGGTAGTCGGCCTTGACCGCGCCGACGAACGCCGCCGTGGTGTCGTTCTTGTTGCCCGAGTTCGAGAAGATGATGACCGCCCGCAGCATCCGCAGCGGCGCGGTCGTCGGGTCCTCGGCGGCGCTGCCCGTGAGCGCCTGGTCGAGGCCCGCCAGCGCCTGGTCGAGCTCGAGGTTGTTGTACTGCCCGAGCGCCTTGTTATAGGCGGCCTTGAGGTCGTCGCGGCCGTCGGCGAGGGCTGTCCCCGAGGACAGGAGCACGGCCAGCGACAGCGCGGCGGTCAGCAAGCGCGAAGGGGAAAGCCAGCTCAGGTCCAGGGGCCGACGGGGACGGACGAGGGTCTGCGTTCGCACAGGATCTCGGGCTCCTTCTAGCCGAACGCCGGCTCAGCGCCGGCGTTGGGTGTCCAGGGGGTTCGGCGCGCGGCGCCGATCACTGGATGGTCTTCTTGCAGTCCTTGAGGTTGAATTCCACGCGGCGGTTGTTCGCGCGGCCATCGTTGGTCTTGTTGCTGTCGATCGGCTTCTCCTCGCCCCAACCGATCGGCTCGAGGCGGCCGGTGTCGATGCCCGCCTTGACCAGGTAGTCGCGCACGCTGTTGACGCGCTTCTGCGACAGGGTCTTGTTGTACTTGTCGGAGCCCTTGCTGTCCGTGTGGCCCTCGATGAAGATCTTGATGTCCGGGGCCGCGTTGAGCGTGTCCTTGACCTCGTCGAGCACCTTGAAGCTCTTCGGGTCGATGTCCCACTTGTTGAACTTGAAGTAGATCTTGTCGGACAGCTTGATCTGGCAGTTGTCGATCTTCAGGACATCCGGGCAACCATCCTCGTCCTCGACGCCGTCGTAGTCCTCGGGGAGGTTGCGGCAGTCGACCTCGACGCCGTTCTCGGTCTTCTTGTCCTTGTTGATCCACTGGTACGTCCCGTCGGGGTTGCGCACCAGCTCGGCCGCGTCGAGGACCTTGTCCTTGTCGTTGTCGACGTCGGGGCAGCCATCCTCGTCCTCGAACCCGTCGAAGTCCTCGGGGTCGTTCGGGCACTTGTCGTTGACGTCGAGGATCGTGTCGCGGTCGTTGTCCGGATCGGGGCAGCCGTCCTCGTCCTCGAACCCGTCGACGTCCTCCGGCTCGTTGCGGCAGTCGATCGTGCGACCGCTCTCCGTCTTCTTGTCGTTGGTCGACCAGGTGTAGCTCTTGCGCGCCTCGTCCTTCGTCAGCTTGTCGGCGTCGAGGACCCCGTCCTTGTCGTTGTCCTTGTCGGGGCAGCCGTCGTCGTCCTCGAAGCTGTCGAAGTCCTCCGGATCGTCGGGGCACTTGTCGGCGATGTCGTCGTAGCCGTCCCAGTCGCGGTCGTTGGCGCCGACCGGCGGCCGGCTGACCACGTTCGGGTCCTTGCAGCGGACCGGGTCGGTCTTCTTGCGCGCGAGCTGGGTGTAGAGATCGGCCTTCTCGGCGTGATCCTTGCCGCGGTAGTACTCGCCCATCGTCAGCGCGTCGCGCGAGAAGCGGATGTTCGCCTCGGCGATCGCCGTCTCCTTGGGCGCGCAGCCGATCGACTTCGAGCCGTCGGCGATCGCTCCTTGCAGCACCGTGTCGGTGCCCTGGACCTTGCCGAGCAGGCGCTCGCCGAGACACCCGAGCCCGACGAAGGAGCTCGCCATCGTGGCGACCACACAAACAGTAAGGCGGTTCACTTGCCACCTCCGACCGACACGCCGGCCTTGACCTCGCCCTTGGCACCGCCCGCTCCGGTGGAGCCGGTCGCCTTGGCGTCGCCGCTCGCCTTGCCGTCGGCAGGCGTCGTCGCGGCCGGAATCTCGTCGGGGGTCGCGACGCCCTCGGCGCGCTGGTCCATCTGCCCCTTGCGCCGCATCTCGGCCTTCTTCTTCGCCTCTTCGGCGAGCTGCTTGGCCCGCTCGCCGTAGTCGAACGAGCGCTCGTATTCGCTGTAGCCCATCAAGATCTTCGACTGCTCCAGGTAGGTCACCGAGCCCCAGTACTCGTAGGGGGCGTTCTCCTCGGCGCCGGCCGCCTCGGCGTCCGCCACCGCCCGGGTCGACTCCTTGGCCACCTTCTTGAGGTACCCAAAGGGTCCACAGCCCGCAGTACACGCGGCCGCGACGACGATGGGGATCAGCTTGACGAATCGCGTTGTTCGCAGCACCAGAAGGCTCCCTGGTTCGAGATCGTGGCAGGCGTCGTTGAAGGGGGTCGTAAGGGTCCGGCCCCAGGCCCGCGATGGGGCCGTCATGGAGCCGGGGTCTGCCCGAGCGGGCGCGACGACTGCCGAAATCGCCGCGACGATACCAGGGGCCGGCGCAAAGGGTCAACAAGCCGACCTCCGCGGTCACGACCCCGACAGAGCCGGCGTGAACGCCACTTCTGGCGCCTCCGGCCGTAGCGGCCGCGACCGCGGAGTCCCAGCAAGCCGTGGGGAAAAGCCCTCCTGCCCCAACCGGTCACTCCTGGTTCTCCTGGTCGCTGGCGGGTACGCTGCACGCCGATGTCGTCTCGCCGCGCAAGGCCGCCGTCCGCGCGCCTGGCCGTCTGCCTCGCCGGGATCGCGCTCGCAACGGGCCTCGCCTGCACCCGCGTCAGCGACACGCCGCGGTTCGAGCCGATCTCCGAGCGCCTCGAGATCCTCGAGACGATCCCCGGCCCGATGGCGGACGACGTACCTCCCGGGGCCCAGATCGACTTCTGCTTCTCCGGCACCCTCGACCCGCGGGCCCTCGACGACCTCGACGCCTCCCTGCGCTCCGGCCTCGTCACCTTCGACACCCAGCTCGACCTGCAGTTGTTCGCCTGGCGCCCGCCGGGCGAGAGCAGCGGCACCGCCGACGCCCCGTGGTGCCCCGGCAGCGTGGTGTCCCTGCGCGCCAAGGAGCCGCTGGTCCCGGGGGTCCTCCACCGCGTCCGCCTCGCCCCCTCGGCGGTCGGCTGGGCCGGCGAGCAGCTCGACGTCACCACCCCCGGCTGGGTCGCCGACGACGGCGGCCCGCTGTTCATCCTGCAGTTCTACGTCCGCGAGCCCGAAGACGACGGCAAGACCGACCCGCCGGAGCCGGCGCCGACGCTGACCCAGCTGTTCGCCCCAGGCCAGGTGTTCGCCGCCAACAACCCCGCCTGCAGCTGCCACCGCGACCCGGACGCGCTGGCCTACGAGCGCCTCGACCTGTCGTCGCCGCAAGCCGCGTTCGCCGGGCTGGTCCTGCCGACCCGCCGCCAGTCGACCGGCTTCCCGATGGTCGTGCCCCGCCGCCCGTCGGAGAGCTTCCTCGTCCAGGTGCTCCTGCGCGACGACGACGGCCAGGCCCTGCACGGCGTGCGCGGCGACCCGATGCCCCCCGACGCGCCCCTGCCCTATCAGGAGATGCTGGCGATCGTGCGCTGGATCGAGGGCGGCGCGCTGCCCTGAGCCGACCGGGCCGGAGGTCGAGCGCCGATCTCCGCGGCTCGAGCTCCGGCCATCCCCGCGGGGCCGACAGCCCGGCCCGCGCTCACGGCACCTTGCCGCCCGGGTACTCCGGCTGCTCGAGCTCCCGCAGGGTCGTCAGCATGCCCTGCAGCCGCTTGGCCCGCTCGCGCGCCTGCTCGCGCGAGCGCTCGAAGTCGAGGTCCTTGAGGCCGAGCGCCGAGGCCCGGTCGTACAGCGCCAGCGCTTCTTCCTGGCCCTTGAGGCAGGTCTGGATCTGGTCGCCGGAGATCACGTTCTGGCCGATCTGTTGATCGAACACCAGTTTGCACGGGCCCCGCTCGGCCTCGCCTTCGGCCTTCATCCCTTGCGCGTACACCTCGCGGGCGGACTCGCCGCAGCCGAGGAGAAGGACCAACCAGAGCCCGAACGACAGCCGCGGCATGCCTCCACCCTAACCGCTTCTCGCGGCCCGGGCGAGCGAGCCGCGCCAGAGAGAGGGGTCCCGGCCCTCGCGCTCCTGCCGTCCCGACTCTGGCCCTCGTCGCCCCTCCGAGCGCGAACCGTCCCGACCCTCGCGTTTATCTGCGAGCACGACCTCGCGCGATCTTCTGCAACCTGTGCAACCTGCCCCCCACGGCCGGGCGAGGCGCCGCTGCGAATCCGGTCCCTTCCTTCTGTCTGTCCTGCGAGCCGCTCGCGCGAGACCCGGCGTCCAACAGCGTCCCACGTGAGCCAAGCCCCGCGCCGCCCGCGCTCCGCGCCCTCGTGTGCATGCTAGCTTCGCGGCCGGTCGCCATGCGCCTCCTGCGGCAGCCCACGCCCCTTCCTCCTGGCACCGCAGCGTGCATCGGCGCCTTCGACGGCCTCCACCTCGGCCACCAGGCGCTCCTTCGCCGCGCCGCTGCCCTGGCCCCGCGGATCGCCCTCGTCACCTTCGACCCGCACCCCGCCCAGGTCCTCGCGCCCGAGCGGGCCCCGCCGCGCCTGCAGACCCTGGCCCAGCGGGCCCGCGTCGCCGCCGCGCTCGGGGTCGACAGCCTCGTCGTCCTGCCCTTCACCCGCGCCCTCGCCGACACCGCCCCTGACGCCTTCGTCGAGCGCCTCCTGCTCGCCGGCCTGCGCCCGGCCGCCGTCGTCGTCGGCCCCGATTTCCGCTTCGGCTCCGGCCGCGCCGGCGGCCCCGCCGACCTGCGCCGCCTGCTCGGCCCTGCCGGCGTCGAGGTCGAAGTCGTCACCGAGGTCAGCCTCCCCACCGATCCATCCCAGGCCAAGCTCGGCAGCTCCGGCATCCGGCGCGCCGTCGAGCGCGGCGACCTGCCCGCCGCCGCCGCCATGCTCGGCCGCGCCTACAGCGTCGAGGGCCCGGTCGTCTCCGGCGCTCGCCGCGGCCGCGACCTCGGCTTCCCGACCGCCAACGTCGCCGTCCGCAACCCGCTGCTGCCCCCGCCGGGCGTCTACGCCGGCGCGCTCGCGCTCGTCGCCCCCGATCCCGATGCCGGCACCGTCTGGCCCGCCGTCATGAACCTGGGTCAAAACCCAACCTTCGGCCCTGACAGCCCCCAGACTCTCGAGGTCCACGCGCTCGACGTCGACCTCGGCCAGTCGCTCTACGACCGCCCGGTCGAGGTCGCCTTCGCCGCCCGCCTGCGCCCCGAGGAGCGGTTCCCCTCCGCGACCGCTCTGGTCGCCCAGATCGCCCGCGACATCGAGGTCGCCCGCCCCCTCCTCACCGCGGACTGGCTGGCCCACGCGGTCCTCGGCGCCGCCTCCACCTGGGACGACGACCATGTCTGAAGCGCCCGCCCTCGTCAGCGCCACGCTCGCCCAGCTGTACATGCAGCAGGACCACCTCGAGCAGGCCCGCCGCGTCATCCAGCGGGTGCTCGCCGCCGATCCGCTGCACGGCCACGCCCTCGTGCTCGCCGACCGCCTGGCCAACCGCTCGCGCGCCCGGCTCTACGCCGCCTTTCAGCCCGGCAGCGGCGTCGTCGTCCGCTGGCACGATGCCCCGCCCGAGCCCGCGCTGCACCTGATCCTGGCCGTCTTCCGCGCGGTCCCGGCCTTCCCCGGCCGCACCAGCACCCAGGTCACCTCGATCCGCTGCCGCGCCGAGGCCGGCGAGCACACCTTCCCGATCGCCGGCGGCCCGCGCCCCAGCCCCGCCAGCGCCAGCCTGTGCCTGGCCCGCCTGGCCCCCGACGGCCTCCAGCTGCTCGCCGTCCACGAAGCGATCTCCTGGCCCACCCCCACGGGCCCGTAGCTGCCGATTCAGGCGGTCGCTACGCCTGCTCGCCCGCGAGGTCCGGGCTCACTGGCACGATCGACCTTACGCCCCGTCTCCTCCCGTCCCCGATCGGCCTGCACCGTGGCGGCGCGCACGGATGACCGGCGCACCGGCCTCGTGCGCGCCCGCAGACGCGCGCGCGCCTGGGCGCCTGTGCTAGTGTCCGCCCGCTCATGTTCCGCGGAGCCCTCACCGCCCTGATCACTCCCATGCGGCCCGCGGCCGGCGGCGCCTCCGAGCTCGACGAGCCCGCCCTGGTCGCCCTCGTCGAGGCCCAGATCGCCGCGGGGATCCACGGTCTCGTGCCGTGCGGCACCACCGGCGAGGCCAGCACCTTGAGCGCTGCCGAGCACCTCCGCGTCGTCGAGCTCGTCGTCAAGACCGCGCGGCGGCGCGTCCCCGTGCTCGCCGGCGCCGGCGGCAACGACACCGCCAGGGCCGTCGAGCTCGCGCGCGCCTGCAAGGCTGCCGGGGCTGACGGCACGCTGCAGGTCACTCCTTACTACAACAGGCCGACCCAGGCCGGCCTCGTCGCCCACTTCCGCGCCATCGCCGAGGCCAGCGACCTCCCGGTCGTCGTCTACAACGTGCCCGGGCGGACCGGCTGCGATCTGCTGCCCGAGACCGTCGCCGAGCTGGCCCGCGACCCGAAGATCGTCGGCATCAAAGAGGCCACCGGCGACATGAACCGGGCCGCCCGCCTGCGTGAGCTGCTGCCCGGGCGCCGCGACTTCGCCCTGCTCTCCGGCGACGACTTCACCGTCCTGCCCTTCCTCGCGCTCGGCGGTCACGGCGTCATCTCCGTCACCTCCAACGTCGCCCCGCAGTGGGTCGCCGGTCTGTGCGACGCCGCCGCGGCCGGCCGCTGGGACGACGCCCGCGCCCTGCACGACCGCCACTACCCGCTGGCCCGCGCCCTCTTCAGCCAGCCCAACCCGATCCCCGTCAAGGCCGCCGTCGCCCTCCAGGGCCGCTGCACCGGCGACCTCCGCCTCCCGCTCCTCCCGCTCGATCGCCAGGGCCGCGAGGGCCTGGCCGACACCTTGCGCACCCTCGGTCTTCTGTCCTAGAAGACAGGTCCCAAAGGCCAGCCACCGATTATGACGACCGAACGCCTCGTCCCCATCAGCATCGTCGGCGCCCGCGGGCGCATGGGCAAGACCCTCATCCGCGAGATCGTGCTCAGCGACAGCATGATCCTCGAGGCGGCCGTCGACCGTGAAGGCGGCGCCGGGCTCGGGCAGGACGCCGGCCGGCTCGCCGGGCTGCACGACATCGGCGTGACCGTGGTCGACGAGCTGCGGCCGCGGCGCAACAGCGTCGTCGTCGACTTCTCGCTCGCCCCCGCGACCGACGCCAACATCCGCCGCTGCGTCGAGGCCGGCGTGCCGCTGGTGCTCGGCACCACCGGCCTGCAAAAGTCCACCCGCGAGCTGCTGCGCGGCGCCTCCCGCGAGATCGCCATCGTCAGCGCCGCCAACTTCAGCGTCGGCGTGACCCTGCTGACCAAGATCGCCGGCCTCGTCGCTGGCTCGCTCGGCGAGAGCTGGGACGCCGAGCTGCTCGAGATCCACCACAGCCACAAGCGCGACGCCCCCTCGGGGACCGCCCTGCGGATCGCCAAGGCCGTGGCCAAGGCGACCGGCCGCGACCTCGAGGGTGTCATGCGCACCGACCGGGCCGGAGAGAACGCCCGCCCGCGCGAGCGCGGCGAGATCGGCGTGGCCGCGGTCCGCGGCGGCGACTCGATCGGCGAGCACACCCTCATGTTCCTCGCCGACGGCGAGCGGCTCGAGCTGACCCACCGAGCCTTTGACCGGGCCATCTTCGCCCGCGGCGCCCTGCGGGCCGCCCGATGGGTCGCCGGCCGAGCGCCGGGCCTCTACAGCATGGCCGACGTCATCGGCCTCGGCGACCTGGGCTGATGCGCCGGCAGTTCGACCTCGAGCTGGTGCGGCGCAGCAGCACCGGCGGCGGCGAGACCGCGACCTTCGCCGTCGAGGTCCCGGCCGACCTGCTCTATTTCGCCGGACATTTCCCCGGCGAGCCGGTGCTGCCCGGCGTGGCCCAGTTGGTCGCCCTGGTGCTCGACCGGGTGCGGGCGCTGTGGCCCGAGCTCGGCGAGCCGACGCGGGTCGGCAGGCTCAAATTCAAGCAGCCGATCGCCCCCGGCGACGCGCTCGAGCTCACCGTCGAGCTCGAGCGCGGCGAGGCGGCCCCGCGGGTGCATTTCCAGATCGATCGCAAAGGTCAGGCCTGCACCGTCGGGGTCATGACCTTTGCCACGGCGGGCGAATCGCAGGGTTGAGCGCCGGCGCCGTCCATCGGCTATGTCATCACCTCCCGGAGGTCATGTGGAAGCAGTTCGAACCGTCGACGTCGCCGTGCTGGGCGGCGGCCTCGCAGGCAATCTGATCGCCCGCCAGCTCCGCCGCCAGGTCCCGGGCCTCTCGGTCGCGGTGTTCGAGAAGAGCACCGAGGGCTCGTTCAAGGTCGGCGAGTCCTCCGTCGAGATCGCCGGCAACTTCCTGACCCGCCGGCTCGGCCTGACCTCGTACCTCTACCAGCACCAGCTGCCGAAGAACGGCCTCCGCTTCTTCTTCGACACCCCCGAGAAGAACGCCGAGCTCCACGACATGACCGAGCTCGGCAGCCGCCACCTGCTGCGCTTGCCGTCGTTCCAGCTCGACCGCGCCCGCCTCGAGAACGACCTCCTGCGCATGAACGGGGACGCCGGGGTCGACATCCACCTCGGCGCCAAGGCCCACGACCTCGCGCTCGCCGAGGGCGCCGAGGGCGGGCCGGCGATGCACGAGTTCACCGTCACCGAGGGCGAGCAGCAGACCCGCTGGCGCTGCAAGTGGCTGATCGACGCCAGCGGCCGGGCCAGCCTGGTCGCCCGCGCCAAGGAGCTGCGCGTCCCGACCGAGCTGCCCGTCAGCGCCGTCTGGGGCCGGTTCCGCGGCTACGCCGACATGGACGACATGGGCCCGCCCGCGTGGCGCGACCGCGTCCAGAACACCGCCCGCTTCCTCAGCACCAATCACTTCTGCTACCCCGGCTACTGGATCTGGTTCATCCCGTTGGGCCAGGAGGTCATGAGCGTCGGCTGGGTCGGCGAGAAGGCCCAGTTCAGCGACGCGTGGCGCAAGCCCGAGGGCTTCCTCGAGTTCCTCAAGGGCCACAAGGCCGTGTGGGACCTGCTGCGCGGCGGCCAGGCCGAGCTCGTCGACATCCTCTCGTACAAGCAGCTCGCCTACGGCACCAAGCGGTTCTTCCGCGGCGAGGACCGGTGGTTCCTGCTCGGCGAGGCCGCCGCCTTCACCGACCCCTTCTACAGCCCGGGCAGCGACTTCATCTCGATCGAGAGCGACTACATCGTCGACATGATCGCCCGCGACGCCGCCGGCGAGAGCCGCGCCGACATCGCCGAGCGCTCGGACACCTACGACGAGTTCATGCAGTTCCGGTTCGCCGCCACCGTGCTGCTGTACCGCGACCTCTACTCGGTGCTCGGCAGCTACGAGCTGCTCAAGCTCAAGTGGGACTTCGACATCGCCTGCTACTACAACCTGTGGGCGGCGCCGTTCTTCACCGACCAGCACCTCGACCTGCGCTACTTGAAGGCCGAGCTGCGGCGCAAAGAGTTCGTCCTCCTGGGGCTCGAGAATTTCGCCCGCTTCTTCAAGCAGATCGAGGGCGAGATGCACGCGCGCGGCGGCTACTACCGCAAGAACCTCGGTCAGTATTGCTACCAGCTCGACTTGGTCGACTTCATGGATGACATGTTCGCGCCGCGGCCGCGGCGGCAGGTGATGCGCACCACAGAGGCGATCTTCAACGGCACCCGCGACCGCGGCCTCGCCATCTTGCAGGACCTGGGGGTCGTACCGACGCGAGACGCCCCCGCCCTGCCCCTTTACGAGTTCATGCTCCAAGAGCCCCTCGCCTGAGCCGACCGGGTCGGGCCCTGCGGGACCCGAAGCGGCCGGCCGAGCCCCCGGGCGAGCTTTACCTCCCCGGGCCCTGCAAGTACCATTCGCCGAACGACCCCAGCATGACGCGCGCGGAAATCTACAATCGGATCGTCGGGATCCTCGTCAAGAGCTTCGAGCTCGACCCGAACGACATCCGCCCCGAATCCCGGCTCTTCGAGGACCTCGACCTCGACAGCATCGACGCCATCGACATGTTCGTCGAGCTCCACGAGGTCACCGGCCGCCGGATCGACGTCCAGGTCGCGCGGAAGATCCGCACCGTCGAGGACATCGTCAAGCTCGTCGAGTCCGAGCTCGCCAGCGCCAACGTGCCCAAAAACCAGGAGTGACGGGCCCGTGGCCTTCCCGCCGCTCGACGAGATCTTGCCGCATCGGCCGCCGATGCTGCTGCTCGACGCGCTGACGGCGGCCGAGGCCGAGTCGGCGACCTGCCGCGCCACCGTGCGGGCGGGCGCCCCGTTCGTGGTCGGCGAGCGCGTCTCCTCGCTCATCGCGCTCGAGTACTTCGCCCAGACCGTCGCCGCCCTGTTCGCCTACAAGGCCCGCAGCGGCGCCGGCGGGCCGTTCCGCGGCCTCCTCCTCGGCGCCCGCGACCTCGAGCTCGCCGCCTCGCACCTGCGCGTCGGCGACGTCCTCGACGTCCACTGCCGCGAGCAGTGGGCCAGCGGCCCGGTCGCCCAGTTCCACTGCACCTTGAACCGCGGCGGCGAGCAATTGGCCACCGGCGCCGTCACCGTCCTGCGCGGCGACCCGGCCGAGTTCGCCGCCGGCGGCTCCGACCTGTCCCCCGGGACAGCCGCCTCCGACCTGTCCTCCGGGACATCCAGCCTATCCTCTACGCCAGCCTCCGACCTGTCCCTCGGGACATCCGCCGGGGAGCCGTCCGTCACTCGCCTCGACCTCGTGGAGCCCGCGCCATGAATCCCCGTCGCGTCGTCATCACCGGCGTCGGCATCGTCTGCCCGATCGGCCACAACCTCCCCGAGGTCACCGCCTCGCTGCGCAGCGGCCGGCACGGCATCGTCGCCATGCCCGAGTGGGGCCGCGTCGAGGAGATGCGGACCCGCCTCGGCGGCGTCGTCACCGGCCTCGACCTCGACCGTCGCTGGCACCGCAAGAAGACCCGCACCATGGGCCGCGTCGCCCTCCTGGCCGCCTACAGCGCCGAGCAGGCGCTGGCCGACGCCGGGCTCGACGAGGCGACGCTCGGCTCGGGCGTCACCGGCCTGTCGTACGGCTCCAACTCGGGCTCGTCCGAGGCGCTGGCGGAGTTCTGCACCACCCTGCTCACCACCATGAGCATGAAGGGCCTGCAGTCGACCAGCTACCTCAAGTTCATGCCGCACACCTGCGCCGCCAACCTGGCCCAGTTCTTCGGCATCCGCGGGCGGGTGATCCCGGTGACCTCGGCCTGCGCCAGCGGGGCCCAGGCGATCGGCGGCGCCTACGAGGCGATCAAGTACGGCCTGCAGGACGTCATGGTCGCCGGCGGCGCGGACGAGATGCACTACACCACGGCCGTCACCTTCGACCTGATGTTCGCCACCTCGACGAACTACAACGAGCGGCCGGACCTCAGCCCGCGGCCGTTCGACGCCAAGCGCGACGGCCTGGTCGTCGGCGAGGGCGCCGCCACCGTCGTGCTCGAGTCGTACGAGCGCGCGCGTGACCGCGGCGCCACCATCTACGCCGAGGTCCTCGGGTACGGCACCAACTGCGACGGCCTGCACATCACCGCCCCGTCCGAGCAGGGCATGCGCCAGGCGATGGCCCGCTCGCTGCGCGACGCCGGCCTCGGCCCCGACCGCATCGACTACGTCAACGCCCACGGCACCGCCACCGACATCGGCGACGTGGCCGAGAGCAACGCCACCCGCGAAGTGTTCGGCCGCCCGGTCGCCCTGTCCTCGACCAAGAGCTACACCGGCCACACCATGGGCGCTTGCGGCCCGATCGAGGCCGCCTTCTCGGTCGCCATGCTGCGCGAGGGCTTCCTCGCCCCCACGCGCAACCTCGTCGAAGTCGACCCGCGCTGCGCCGACCTCGACTACGTGCGTGAGGTCCGTGACGTCCGCCCCGCGATCGTCATGAGCAACAACTTCGCCTTCGGCGGCGTCAACACGAGCCTCATCCTCGGCCGGGTCGACTGAACCGGCCGCGGCGCCAGCCCGAGGCGCGCCCTCGCCCCTCGGGCCTATCCCCCGGCATCAGGCAGTCCCCGCGTGCCCAAGTTCCTGCGCATCCCCGTGTCCGGCCTCGCGTTCGTCGGCTTCTTCACGTTCGGCTGCATCGCCGGCTGGATCGGGCTGCCGCTCCTCGCCCTGTGGCCGGGCAGCCCGGAGGTGAAGCGACGGCGGATCGAGCGGATCATCTGCGCGATCTACCGCCGCTTCCTCAGCATCCTGAACATGGTCCGGCTGATCGACTACGTCCGCCCGGAGCTCCCGCCCGACTTCCCGCGCGGCGGCGGCTACGTCGTCATCGCCAACCACCCGTCGCTGATCGACACCCTGATCCTCATGGGCCTCGCGCCCGGCCTGTCCTCCGTCGTCAAGCCGGGCTGGTACAGCTCGTGGATGCTGCGCCTGCTGATGCGCTACGCCGGCCACATCCCCGGGACCGACCGCACCGCCGCGCTGACGGATGGCTCTTCAGACATGTCGCAAGAGGCAGCCGACAGCGACATGCCGGCCGTGGTCGACCGCATGGTCGCGCACCTGCAGGCCGGCCACGCGCTGGTGATCTTCCCCGAGGCTTCGCGCTCGTGGGAGCGCAAGATGCGACGCTTCCGCCGCGGCGCCGTCGAGGCGGCCGTGCGCGCCGGCGTGCCGATCGTCCCCGCCTTCATCTCGGTCAACCCGCCGATGTTGATGAAGCACCAGCCGTGGCACGAGGTCCCCGACCGCCGCGGCGTGTTCCGGGTCGAGTTCTTCCCGGTCGTCGAGACCGCCGGCCGCGACCTCGACCCGCGCCAGCTCAACCGCGAGCTGCGGGCCCTCTACGACGGCCGCTTCGCCCAGATGCTGCGCGAGCGCGACGCCTCGGCCCTCACCGCCGCCCCGATCGCCCAGCTGCCGCAGACCTGAGCCTCCGCTCGACGATTCGTCCCGCCTCCGCGCCGCAGCCGTGGAAGTCGCCTGCGAAGACTCGCCCGCCTGTCCTCTGCGGGCTCGCCGACGTCCCGGATTCGCTGCATTGATTCTGCCGACCGCCGCACGGGCCGTCGTGTTTGGCGATCGACGCCGAACCGACACCCCGCGGGCCCTTCCCATCGACGGCCAAGCGACCGCGGCTCCCATCGACGGGCCCTCTCTTCCTGCGCGGAGCGCACGGCCGACCGGCCTGCGCTCTTGCGCATCATCGCCCCGCGCGTGAACCCGGCGTATCGCCTGCTACGCTGGGCGCGTGGTCCCTCGCCTCTCTCTGGTGGCAGCGTTCGTCCTCGGCCTCTTCGTCGGTCTCACCCCATTGGGCGAGCCGCGCGCCGGCGCCTGCCAGAAGCCCGGCGATTGCCCGACCGGTTTCACCTGCGCCCGCGGCTCCTGCGTCGCCGATCAGCTGCGTTGCGTGTTCGCCTGCGAGGGCCGCGACGTCCAGGGCGAGTGCGTCACCTACGGCCAGGATTTCTGCGCCGCCGACGCCGTATGCGCCAAGGACTGCGCCGTGCGCAGCACCTACGGCGACTGCCACACCTGGGGCGCGGACGCCTGCGGCGAGTCCTTCGCCTGCTCCGTGCGGTGCAAGGAGCGCAGCACCGACGGCACCTGCCTCGCCTACGACCGTGACGCCTGCGGCACCCGCTACAAGTGCGCCAAGCACTGCGCTCAGCGGGCCCAGAACGGCACCTGCATGGCCTACGGCCCCGACGCTTGCGGCCCCAGCATGGCCTGCACCCCGCGCTGCCTCACCCGATCGATCCACGGCGACTGCACCATGTGGGGCCAGGACGTCTGCGGCCCCTCCGCCACCTGCGCCCGCCGCTGCATCTCCCGCGACGGCGGCGGCACCTGCCTCGGCTGGGGCGGCGACGTGTGCGGCGAGGGAGCCGTCTGCGTCAAGCACTGCAACAGCCGCGGCAGCTTCGGCGCCTGCTTCGCCTTCGGCCCCGACGAGTGCGAAGCCGGCAACTGACCCCCTTTCGCCGCTGGCGTGCTCCACCGAGCCATCACTTCGTATTCAAACCCCGCGAGTGCGAAGCCAGATCCTCCACTCACATCACATGTCTCATAGGACATGTTGGTACCTCGACCCGCGTCCATTTCGAAGCGCGCAGCTCACCCACCATCCATCGCCCGTTCACACCGTTCGGCGAACCTGCGCAGCAAGAGCGCCCGTCCGTAAGCGCCGACGAATGTAGCCCCGCTCCCCCATACGGCGAACCTGCGCAGCAAGAGCGCCCGTCCGTAAACGCCGACGCACGTAGCCCTAGGGCCCCCGTGCAGCCCGCTCCCTCCGCGCGGCGAACCTGCTCAGCTCGAGCACCGCTCCATAATCGCCGAAGAACGCAGCCCCAAGACCCCCGCGCAGCCCGCTCCCCGCGCGCAGGAGGACGCGCCGAAAGCACGCCAGATGGCGGTTGTTCGGCGGCCAGCCCTGGCCGTCGAACAGCCGCCCCCCGGTCGGTTGCCTTCAACGATGACTGCATCGGAGCCGAGCGCGGCGCGTCGGCCTCTCACGGCTGCAGCCGTGCCGGGGGTCCGGGGAAGGGTCGACCGACAATACGAGGCAGGATGAGCGCGAGGAACGAGCGTTCATCCCGACGCTGAACTGTCGGTCGACCCTTCCCCGGACCCCCTGCGAGACGCAGTCGGCAATTCGCGAAGCCCCCGCCCCCACTCCCCAAGGACATGTCCCCAAGGACAGATTCAAACGCTCCACATCGACTGCACCCGCGCCCGCACCTTCCGCCGCGCCTCCCCGAACCCCGGCAAGCTCGCCAGCGGCTTCAGCGAAGGGCAGCGCTCCACCCACTCCACATCGATCAGCACCGAATCCGCCGCCTTCTGGAAGTACACCAGCGCGTCCTCGTAGAACCCCCGCGCGCAGTACACCTCCACCACCAGCTGGCAGATCAGCGTGTGCAGCCGCGGGCTCACCCCGTCGGCCACGATGCTGAGCACGTACGCGTCGAGCTCTTCCTTCGTCGACTCGCCCAGCAGCCCGCGCGCGTAGCCGACCGAGAACTTCGCGAAGCCCACCATCACCTCGTCGCGGATCGAATCGATCACATCGCGGACTCGATCCATGTCCCCGTACCAGCCTGCCACGCGCAGCCGGATCTGCGTCGTCGGGTTGCGGTAGCGCGCGTCGGCCTCGATGCTGCGGAGGATCTCCTCGTACTCACCCAGCTCCCCGCGCAGCGCGTGCACCCGCGCCACGTCGAACAGCCCCACGAACAGCCGCGGCTCGAGGTCCACTGCCAGGCGGGCGCGGGACACTCCTTCGCGCGTGTTCCCGGCCTCGCACTGCAGCTGCGCCAGATACTGGTGCGCGTGCGCGTACGTCGGTGCGATCTCCAGCGCCTTCACCAGCGCCTGCACCGCGTCGCGCCACTCCCCGGTTTGCACCGCCAGCATCGCCTTCGCCAGGTGCGTCTCGGCCAGATCGGCCGCGTCCGCCAGCGCCCTGGCCAGCGCCCTGCGGGCCTCCGCCGCCCAATCGCGGTCCGCCGGCGCCTCCGAGAACGCCGGCAGGAACCACGCTCGCATGCACGCCACCGCGTAGCTCGCCAGCGCCGGGCGGAACTCCGGCGCCAGCTGCATGCACCCCTCGAGCAGCTCGATCGCCCCGTCTTCGCCGAGGATGTGCAGGCTCGTGATCTTCCGCCGCGCCCGCAGGTACAGCGCCACCGCCTCGGCTGGCGCGTCGCCGCGGGCTGCCACCGTATTGAGCTCGACGCGGAGCGCCTCCGCGATCCGCTTGCTCATTCGGTCCTGCATCTCGAACACGTCTTCGATGCGGCTCTCGAACCGGTCGCTCCACAGCTGCGTCCCCGTCGCCACCTCCACCAGGCGCGCCAGCACCCGGATCTGCGACGGTGAGCACTGCACCGTCGCGTCGACCACCGCGTCGACCCCGAGGTTCGTGCCGATCGCCCGCGGATCGCGGTTGTCGCGGTACTGCGCCGTCGCCCCGCTGCCGAGCACCCGCAGCCCGCGGGTCCGCGACAGCACGTCGATGAGCTCATCGCTCAGCGCGTCGCCCAGGTAGCTCTGGTCGGGCGGACCTTGGTATCGGAACGGCAGCACCGCCAGCGCGCGATCGGCCGACGGCACCGGCGCCAGCGAGCGCATCGCCGCCGTCGGCATCATCGACGAGCGACCGATCCCCGTCGCGCCGGCCACCGACCCACCCGCCGTCGCGTTGAGGCGCCCGCTCGCCAGCGTCGAAGGGGCCGCGGCCGTGATCGCGCTCGGCGTCAGCGCTCCGCCGGTCGACACGATCGTCGTCGCCTCGCGGTGGACCGCCGCGGCCATCGCCGCCAGCAGCGGCGCCCCGGCTTGCGGCGCCGCCGACTCGCCCACGCTGATCAGCCACGCCCGTAGCCGCTCGGCCACCTGGACCGCCCCGGCTGGCCGCTCATCTGGCTCCTGGGCCATGCACTGAAGCACCAGTTCGCCGAGCAGCGGCGGCACGTCCTCGCGGATCGTCCGCGGGTCGGGCGGCGGCTGGGTCAGCCGGGCCAGCGCGACCGTCAGCGGCGACACCGGCCCCGACGCCCGCGCCTCGCCGGCGAACGGCAGCGTCCCCGTCAGCATCTCGAACAGCATCAGGCCGACCGCGTAGACATCGGTGCGGGTGTCGACCGGCTTGCCCGAGACCTGCTCGGGCGACATGTAGAGCGGCGTCCCGACCAGCCCCTGCGTGCGCCCGCCCTCGTCGGTCAGCGCGCGGGCGATGCCGAAGTCGGTGAGCACCACCCGGCCGGTGTTCTCGATCAGGATGTTGGCCGGCTTCAGGTCGCGGTGGACCACCCCCGCCGCGTGGGCCGCCGCCAGCCCCTCGCACACCGCCAGCATCACCCGCGCGGTCCGGGCCGGCTCGAGCGCCAGGCGCCGCCGCTCGCCGTCCTCGCGCACGCGCAGCACGTCCTGCAGCGTCGTGCCCTCGATGAACTCCATGGTGATGAAGTGCGTCCCGCCGGCCTCGCCCATGTCATGGGTGCGGGCGACGTTGGGGTGGGTGATCCGGCGCGCCAACCTGACCTCGCGGCGGAACCACTCGAGCTGGTCCGGGGCGCGCGTGATCTCGATGTCGAGCACCTTGAGCGCGACCACGTCACCGACCATGGCATCCACGGCGCGGTACACCACCCCCATCCCACCGCGACCGACCAGCCGCTCGACCCGGTAGCGACCGGCGTACAGCTCGCCCGAGGCGGCGAGCGGCCCCGTCGAGGTCGCCATCGGCGTCGCGGTCATGCCCTCGCCGAGCAGGGTCTTGTCGAGCGGATCGAACTGCTTGACCACCGGCGCGAGCGTAACAGACCGGGTTGCGCCTGGCAGCGCGATGGGCCTCGCACCCGAGCGCGCGGCCGCTCCGTGGCCACGCGCCCCGTCGCGCACCACGCGCAAACCCCACCACTGCGGTCCAGGGTCCCTTCCGTCCGCGCACCCCACGCCGCCACACCGACCGCTCGCTATGACGGCGACGCGCGCGCTCCCGTCCGCGGTCCCGCGCCGCCATCGGCCGCTGCGTCGGCAATCGCGACCGGCGTGCTACGTACGCCGCATGCACGATCCGGAGCTCGCGCTCGCCACCGCCGCCGCCCACGCCGCCGGGGCGGTGCTCCTCCGCCACTTCGAGGGCGTGTTCGAGGTCGAGACCAAATCCTCCCCGATCGACCTCGTCACCACCGCCGACCGCGCCGCCGAGGCGGTCGTGATCGAGGCCCTGCGCAGCGTTCATCCTGACCATTCGTTCCTGGCCGAAGAGTCCGGTCTCTCGGGACATGACCCGAAGTACACGATCTTGCCCGGCCCCGACGAGCTGCGGTGGGTCATCGACCCGCTCGACGGCACCACCAACTTCGCCCACGGCTTCCCTCACTTCTGCGTCTCGATCGCCCTGTGCGACGCTCACGGCCCGCGGCTCGGCGTGATCCACGACCCGATCCGCGGCGAGACCTTCGCCGCCGTGCGCGGCCAGGGCGCCCGGCTCGACCGCAATCCGCGCCCCGGTCGGGACCTCGCGGTGACCCACGCCGGTCGCCTGCAGCAGGCGCTGATCGCCACCGGCTTCTCGTACCAGCGGGCCACCACCCGCGACGACAACCTGGCCGAGTTCTGCCGCGTGGTCCCGCAGGTGTGTTGCGTGCGACGGGCCGGCAGCGCCGCGCTCGACCTCGCCTACGTCGCCGCCGGCCGGCTCGACGGCTACTGGGAGTACCACCTGCAGCCGTGGGACGTCGCCGCCGGCGCGCTGCTGGTGCAGGAGGCGGGCGGACAGATCCGGCGTTTGAGCGGCGCCCCGTGGCAGCTCGGCTGCGCCGACGTCGTCGCCGCCGGCCCGACCCTGATGCCGATCTTGCTCGACGAGCTGCGCGCGGCCAAGATCGAGGCGCCATGAAGACCAAGCAGCCGGGCCGCGGCAGCGCGCGCCGGACCCAGCGGCTGCTGCTGTGGTGCGCCGCCACCGACAGCACCTTCGAGCGCGCGGTCGCGGGCGACGGTCGGGCCGTGCTGACCGGCAAGTGCATCCACTGCAACGCCCGCCACACCCTCACCGAGGCCGGCGCGCCGCTGACCTCCGCCACCATCGAGCACATCGTCCCGCGCTCGCACGGGGGCACCGACGCGATCGTCAACCTCGCGATCGCCTGCGCCCGCTGCAACATCGGCAAGGGCCACCGCCTCGACGATCGCCCGTGGCAAGACCCCACCTTGCAGCGGGTCATCGCCACCTTGCAGGAGCGCCGAACCGCCCGCATGCGCCCGCCGCCCGACTGGCTCGACCTGCCCCCGCTGGCCCCCGCGCCCGACGGTGACGCCGACGAGCCCTGAACTGCTCCTGCGGCGCGCCGTGGGCCTCAACGAAGGCGCCGCCCGGCTCGACCCGTCCTCCGGGACATTTTTTATTGCGAGCCCAGGGCCCATGTGCCGGTTCGCGATGGGCCGAGCCGGCTCCCTGTCCTCAGGGACATCTGATTCCCAGGGCCTCCGGTGTCGGCTCGCAACGAGCCGAGCCGACGCGCAACGACCTGTCCAAAAGGACATTTGATTCCAAGCCAGGGACCCGCTGTCGGTTCGGGCCGAGCCGACGCGCCACGACATGTCCAAAGGGACATCTTATTCCGCCCCCATGCTCGGGCCCGAACGACGCTCGCGCCTCCGCCCCTCCGCCCCTCTCGCCCGCGGGAATAACCCCCACCCCCTCGCGCGTGACCTACCCGAGCCGCGCGCGATGAGCCGCGGCGCCATGACTTCTCGAGCATGTCCCATCGGACATCTCGCCACCACGTGCGCGTGAGGCCTGGGCGCCGGCACGCCGCCGGAGGACCCTGCCATGACCTCGATGCCCCCCAGCTCTGCCGGTCCCCCCGGCCATCTCCTCGCCCAGCGGCGTACCCGGACCTTGACCCTCGCCGTCGGCCTCGCCGCCGTCAGCGTGCTGGGCCTCGCCGTCCTGCTGCCGCCCCCGCCTGACGCCGGCAGCCAGGCCATCCGCGGCGCCGGCGTGTTCGCCCTGCTCGCCTTCGGCTTCCTCCTGCTCGGCGCTCTCCTGCGGCGCGTCCAGCTCGGCTGGCACCGCAGCCTGCGCGGCCTGCTCGTCGGCGCCGGCGAGGCCGTGTGGCGCCTCAGCCTGCGCCTGTGGCCGCGCGAGCCCGCCAGCGACGCCCAGGCCCCGCCCATGCGCCTGGGCGAGCGCATCGCCCTCGTCGCCGGCCTCGGCCTCACCGCCCTCGACGTCGTGCTCACCACCCTCCTGCTGCGCGACGTCTTCCCCGAGCCGCCCTACCGCTTCGACCTGTTCGGCCTGCTCTCGCCCGCGGCCGCCGAGTGGTCGTTCTACGTCGCCGTCGCCGCCTTCAAGGCCGTGCTCGAGGTGTGGTTCGGCGTGTTCGACACCATCCGCGGCGGCGGCAGCACCCTGCGGTGGTTCGTGCTCGGCGGCGCCTCGGCCTTCGACGCCGCCCTGGCCGCCTCGCGCGGGCTCGTGCTCGCCGAGCAGGGCCTGGTCGGCTCCTCGGTCATGGTCAGCAACATCATCTTCATCGGCTTCGGCCTCGCCGTCCCGTGGGTCGCCGCGCACACCGGCGGCCTGCTGGTCAGCGCCATGGACGGCTGGCTGGCCCGCCTCGGCGTCCTGCGCCTCATCTCCGCCCTCCCGCGCCTCGCCGTGCTCGCCCTCCTGTGGCTGGCCGCGATCGCCGTCGGCGCCCCCGCCGTCGCCCTCGTGCTCGCCGTCGGCCTCGTGGTCGCCGTGTGGTCGGCCCTCGACGACGTCATCGCCACCATCCTCGGCCACGACGACGGCGCCCAGGCCCTCGCGCTCCCGGCCGAGGTCATGCGCGCCGCCGACGAACCCACGAACCCGCCGCACGCCCCGCTGCAGATGACCGCCAGCGTCTCCTGAGACCTGTCCCTTCGGTCATCTCCTGCCAGTACTCCCGCGACATGTCCCATGAGACATGTCTCCGCGCCGACCGGCGCGCCTGGACCGACATGTCCCTTTCGCCATGTCCTGTGATTCCTCTCCGCACCCGTCTTGAAGCCTGCCCCTCACCCTGCGCCGATCGGAGCTGTCCCATGAGCCATCTTCAACCCCTCGCCGCTCTCGGCGGCCTGCTGCTCGGCGGCGCCCTGCTCGGCGGCCTGCTCTGGTGGCAGTCCGGCCTGCAGCCGCCGGCGCCCCACGACGACTGGCGCCCGCCCTGCCTCGCCCGCCTCGGCAAGACCTACGCCGCCTTCGCCCCGACCCGCGCCGCCGACGAGCGCCTGGCCCGCAACCTCCTGTTCGGCGTCGACCGCAGCGGCAGCAACCGCGAGCTCGCCGACGCCCAGCTCGACGCCGCCGTCGCCTACGCCGCCACCCTCGGCCCCGAAGCGGGCGTCGGCGTGCTGCTGATCACCGACCGCAGCGACCGCTCGACCACCCCCGACATGCCCTTCGAGCCAGGCGAGGTCGGCCAGCGCTGGACCGCCGCCCCGGTGCTGTGCGACGGCTGCAAGCCCGACAGCCTGTTCCAGCAGAAATGCCTCGAGCAGCTCGAGGTCGCCCAGGGCCGCCGCGTCGGCGAGCTCAACGCCGGCGAGGACGCCCGCCGCACCGGCCTGCAGGAGCAGCGGGCCCTGCGGATCCACGCCTGGCGCGACCAGGTCGCCGGCTACACCCCCAAACCCGGCACCTCGCTCCTGGCCTTCTTCACCAAGCTCGCCGACCTCCCGCCCGTGCGCCGCGAGCCCGAGCGCACGGTCGTCGTCGTCATGTCGGACCTCGAGGCCAGCCAGGCCGGCGAGCGCAAGCAGCTCGACAAGTTCGAGCGCGCCTACCGGTCCTCCGGGACCTGTCCCGAAGCATCATGGCTGCCGAAGGGCATCTCCGGCCTCGAGATCGCCCTGGTCCAGAGCGTGCGCGACGGCATCGACGCCGACCTGTGGGCCCGCCGCTGGGACGCCGTGCTCACCTGCGCCGGCGCCCACGTCCGCCGCCACCGCTACAGCACCGCCGTCCCGCTGCGCCAGCTGCTCGACGACCCACCGGGCCCCGCGCTCGCGCTCGCCGACTGACCCGGCCGGGCCTCCATTCGGATGTCCCCAAGGACATGCCCCTCCAGACATGCCCTTTCGAGCATGCCCGGGCGGACATGTCCTCTAATTCGCCGGGACCACCCCGAGCTCGCGCAGCCACGCCAGCATCGTCGCCGGCCACGTGCCCATCTGCGGCATCCCGGGCCGCTGGGCCAGGCCGACCCCGTGGCGCCCGTCGTCGTACAGCTGCAGCCGCGACGAGGCCCCGCGCGCCCGCGCCGCCTCGTCGTAGAGCTCGCTGTTGTGGAACACCACCTTGGTGTCGTGGCGCGAGTGGACCAGCATCGCCGGCGGCGCGTCGGCCGTGACGCGCTGCTCGAGCGACAGCTCCTGCACCCGCTCCGGCGTCGCCGGCTCGTCGCCGAGCATGCTGCGCTTGCTGCGTTGGTGGGCCCAGCGATCGTCGAGCGTCACCACCGGATAGACCATGACGATGAAGTCCGGCCGGCACGACACCTGCTCGAGCGGGTCCTGGGCCGCGGCGTCGCCCTGCTTCGGGCACGCGGTGGCGACGAAGCCCGCCAGGTGCCCGCCGGCCGAGTAGCCGACGAAGCCGATCTTGCTCGCGTCGACCCCGAGCTCGCCCGCCTGCGCGCGCACCCGCTGGACCGCGCGCCGGCCGTCGGCCAGGAAATCGCGGTGGTGATAGCCGTCGCCGCTGACGCGGTAGCGCAGCACCACCGCCACGAACCCCTGCTCGCTCAGCCAGCGGGCCGTCGGGAACGCCTCCGGCCGCAGCCCGCCGGTGTGCGCGTAGCTGCCCCCGGGCGCCACGATCGCCGCCGCCCCGTTGGCCTTGCCCGGCGCCGGCAAATAATAGAACAGCTCCGGCCGGTCGGCCTTGGCCGTCCCGCGGGCCCCCGGCGCCCCGTCGGGCCACAGCAGCTCGTGCCGGGCGAAGTCCCGCGGCGTGCAGCCGAGCGCGACCACCAGCCCCAAAGCACATGTCCCCAGGGACATGTATTTCAAGAAATGTCTCATGCGCCAGCCTCGGCGTCGATGTGGGCGCAGTACGGCGCGATCTCGGCGCGGAAGCTGTCGGTCCACGGGACCGGCCGCTTGCTCTCGGGATCGACGCGGACCACCGTGCGCCGGCCGGTCGCGTGCTCGATGTCCTCGTCGAGCGGCATCACCCGCAGGCCGAAGGTCAGGCTGGTCCGCCCGAGCCGCTCGACCCACACGCGCACCCGCACCTGGCCGGTACCGATCACCGGCCGCTGGTAGTCGAGGGAATTCGCGCGCACCAGGTGGTACTGGTCGGGGTTCGAGTTGAAGTCGAGGACCCCGCCCCAGCCGAGCTGCCGCCAGAACGAGCCGATCGCGTGCTCGAAGAGGAGCAGGTAGCGGGCGTTGTGGAGGATGTGGAACGCGTCGAGGTCGTCGAAATAAACCCCGTGGATCGTCTCGTGGAAACGCATGACCGTCCGCGAGCGGTATACCGCACGCCGGCCCCCGCGCGGGCCCGATCGGGGCGCCTGTCGGCGTGTCCGGACACTCGTTCACATGTCCGCGCGGCAGCCCTCACACGACCCGCCGCCGTCGGCGCCGCTGGTTGTGAGTTATCGTGATCGCCAGGCCTCGGGATGGACGCCCGCCAACACCACGCCCGCCAGCAATTCACCCGCCTCGCGGGCGCCCCCGACCACGCCCTCGACCTCGGCGAGACCGCGCTGTGGATCGGCGCCGAGGAAGACGGGCCGGTCGCCGTCGAGGACTACCTGGCCCGCCTCGACGACCTCGCGGCGACCTTGCGCCAGCGCCTGCTGCCCGAGCACACCGCGCGCGAGCGGCTCGATCGACTGCTCGCCTACGTGTTCCGCGAGCTCGGCTTCCACGGCAACGAGTCCGACTACTACGACCCGCGCAACAGCTACTTCCACCAGGTGCTCGACCGCCGCTGCGGCCTGCCGATCTCGCTGGCGCTGCTGCTGATCGAGCTGGCGCGGCGGGTCGGCCTGCGCGTCGCCGGGGTCGGCTTCCCGGCCCACTTCCTCGCCGTCGACCTCGACCTGCCGCAGCTCTTCATCGACCCGTTCCACGGCGGGCGCCTGCTGACCGAGTACGAGTGCCGGGTGATGCTGCGGCAGAAGACCCAGGGCCGGGTCGAGTTCGACCGCAATCAACTGCGCCCGGTCGGCGGTCGTCAGCTGCTGGTGCGCATGCTGAACAACCTCAAGAGCGTGCACCTGAGCCGCGGCGACCTCGAGCGCGCGCTCGCGGCCAGCGACCGGATCCTCCTGCTCAGCCCCGGCGCCGCCGAGGAGTACCGCGACCGCGGACTGTGCCAGCTGCAGCGCCGGGCCTACCGCGCCGCCGCCCTGGACCTCGACCATTACCTCAGCCTCGCGCCGATGGCCGACGACCGCCAGTTGGTCGCTGCCCGCGCGGTCGAGGCCCGCAACAAAGCCCGCCTGGCCAATTGACCAGGCGGGCACCTCGCCGGCTCACACGTCGTGGGCCATCTGCAGCATCTGCGGGATGAAGTGGACCCGCACCTTGATCATGCTCTCCCACTTGCGCTGCGTCTGGCTCCGCACCCCCTCGTGATCGGGCTTGAGGGCGTTGCTGTTGACCGTGTCGTTCTCGAAGTCGTAGGCCTGGGTGGCGCCCTTTTGGCCCCTGCGGGCGGCCGCGTCGGCGTCGGCGTCGGTCTTGGCGGCGGGCGCGGCCCAGGCGGTGGTGGAACAGAGCACGAGCGAAGCGAGGACGATGAAGCGCATGCGAATCTCCTGACGGGGTGTCAGGCAGCAACGACGACCCCGGGCCGGCGGTCTACGTGCTATGAGTCCGGCGTGCGTCGCGTCGCCGCCGTCGTCTTCGCCCTCGCGCTCGCGGCCTGCGCCGAGAAGCTGCCCGAGGCCCACGTCATGCCGCTGGTCGGCGCCGAGCGCGGCTTCGGCCGCGAGGTCGCCGAGCTCGGCCTGGTCGACGGCTTCACTCGCAACCTCGCCACCGACGCGGTGCTGCTGCGCCCCGGCCCCAAGCCGGCCGCGCAGGCGCTCGCCGAGCCCGCGAACTTCGACCTGACCTGGGAGCCCGCGTTCGCCGAGATCGCCGCGTCGGGCGACCTCGGCTACACCACCGGGCCGTTCCGGGCCCACGGGCGCGACAGCGGCGAGGTCACGCACGGCCACTACGTCAGCGTGTGGCGCAAAGACGGCGACCGCTGGCGCCTCGTCGTCGACGGCGGCAGCCCGCACCCGCCCCCGCTCAACCTGCCCGACCGCTTCACGTACATCACCGCGCGCGTGTCCGCGAACTCGGCCGACCACGCCGCCGAGCTCAAGAGCCTGCGCGCCGTCGAAGACGCGCTCATCGCCGGCGTCGCCGCCGAGGGCGCCCGCGCCCTGCTCAAATCCGCCGCCCCCGACCTGCGCTGGCACCCACCCGGCAGCTTCCCCGTCACCGGCGCCAGCGCGGTCCAGACGGCCCTGCTCGGCCGCACCGACGTGTTCACCTATACCCGCCGCGGCGACGGTGTGTCGGCCGCGGGCGACCTCGGCTTCGCCTACGGCGAGGCCACCCGCACCGTCAAACCCGGCAACCCCCCCGAGCTCGGCGGCTACCTGCGGCTGTGGCGGCGCGACGCCGAAGGCCGCTGGCAGCTCACCCTCGACCTGACCGTCACCGAGCCGCAGCCGAAGGCCGTGCTCGACGACCACGACGCCAAGCACCAGCCCTGAAGCGCCTGGCCTTCAGGGCATGTCCACCAGGGCATGTCCGAAGGCACCGGTCCTTCAGGACATGCCCCGAATTTCTCAGTGACGCTCGGGCTTGGCCAGGCCGATGAAGCCGGCGACCAGCACCAGGACCGCGGCCGCGAACGCCATGTACCCGCCGACCTCGAGCTGGATGCCGACCGGACGGCTGGTGGCGAAGACGCACAGGGCGACGCCGATCAGCCCGAACAGCAGGTGGAGCACGCCGAGGCCGCGCGCGAAGCCCCTGCGGCCGACCAGCACGCCGAACAGCGACGGCAGGATCGACGGCACGGTGAGCATCAGGCCGAGCGCGACGTTGCGGATGACGCCGGCGAAGGCGCCCTCGGTGATGGTCATGAGCGACCGCAGCGGCAGAAACAGCGCGGCGATGCTGAGGAGGAGCGCGACGAGGGCGAGTTTCTTGGCCATGCACGGCCCTGATACCACAGGGCCGCACGGCACCGATAGTGACATCGGATCGAACAGCGAATGAACGCCGTTCTCCCGCTCAACCAGCCTTGAACTTGAGGTCGAGCTTCAGCAGGACCTCGTCCTTGATCAGGTCGTCCGGCTTGCCGGGGTACTCGATCTTGAAGTCCTTGCGGTTGATCGTGAACTCGGCCTGACCCTGCGCGCCGCTGGCGTCGACGGTGATCTTGGCCGGGAAGCGGATCGCCTTCTTCTCGCCGTGCAGCTCGAGCTCGCCGCCCAGCTCGTGGGTCGCCCCGTTGTCGCCGGGCTTGGCCACGAACTCGTTGGCCGAGAACACCGCGGTCGGGAACTTCTCGACGTCGAAGAAATCGGGGCTCTTGAGGTGACCCGTGAGGTCCGCCGCGTCCGACGTGACCGAGGGGGTCTGCACCACCACGCGCAACGACTCGATCTTGTCGCCGACCACCTTGGCCTCGCCCTCGAACTCCTCGAAGCCGCCCTTGTGGTCGCCGGTCAGCTTGGCACCGACGAACTGGACCGAGCTGCCGGTCTTGTCGAGCTTGAGCGTGCGCGCGGTCGCGGCCGGCGCGTCCGTCTTGGTCTCGGCCTTGGCCTCGGTCTTCTTGACGTCCTCGACCTGCGCCTTGGGCTTGCCGTCGATCTCGGACGAGCAAGCGGCGCTCAGCGACGCCGCCAGCGTGAGCGACAGCAGCGAATAAAACGATGTGCGTGCCATGGTGCCGCGGACCCTAACACGAGCCCGCCGCGCCCGGCAAACCGCGCGGCCGGGCCGCCCGCGACTGCGATGAATCGTCCGCCGATTGGCCCGCCGCGTGGGCCCTCACGTCGGACTCAACGCCGCCCGGCCTGCAACACCAGCGGATGCCCCGACAGCTGATCGAGCTGCTCCACGACCTCGCTGTCCTCGCGGACATATGCGTCGAGGAACGTCGAGATCACCTCGACGAAGAAGTTCCGCAGCGCCTCGCCCGGCGCCGTCGCCCGGTGATCGAGGAACGACCGCCCGGTGGTCGGATCGTCGGGGTGGCAGAACGCGAAGTGATTGGCCCCCGCGAGCAGGAACATGTGGGCGTCCCCACGGCCGCCCGGCAGCGCCTCGTGGAAGGTGCGCCGGATCAACGCGAACGCATCCGCCGGCGATGACCCGTAGCGATGACTGCTGGCCGCGATCACCCCATCGCGCTCGCCGCCGAGGAGCAGCAGCGGCACCTCGCCCGGCAGCGGCAGCAGCGAGTGCTCCGGCCAGCCGAGCGCCGTCAGGGCCCCCGCGTGACCCGCATACGCGAACGCGGCCGAGAGGTTGTTGAAGTAGCGCAGGGCCGCGTTCTGCAGCGCTGCGCAGCCGCCGGCGGAGTGGCCGCCGAGCACGACGTGCTCGAGATCGAGCAAGCCGGCGAGGATGCCCTCGCACTGCAACCTGGCCAGCTCCTCGAGCAGCGGCCCGATCGTGGTCGACGTCGGCGCGTGACCGAAGCCCTCCGGCCCGAGGCGCGAACCATCGAACCCGGGCGTGAGCCCGACCACTCCTGGCTCGCCGAGCCGCACCTCGCCGACCAGCGAGAACGTCACGAACACGTAACCGCGATCGGCCAGCGCCTGCGCCAGCCACCGGTAGCTCTCCGGCCCGACGTTGACGCCCGGCAGGAAGATCACGACCGGAAACGGCCCCGCGTCGGCGTCCGCCTCGACCGCCCCGAGCTCGCGCTCGGCCATCCCGCCGGTCAACCGCCCCGGGTAGAACACCCGCGCGTGCAGCGTGTCGTGCGGCCCTCGCAGCCCCGGCAACCGCACCGCCCGATGGAGCGCGCGCACGATGCGAGTCATCGCCGCGCCTCCATGTCACCTGTCCCGAAGTACAGCCCGGCTGAATTCATGCCTGTTCGCCTCCTGTGCGGGTCGCCGATAGTATCCTCCGACCCATGGAAAAAGCCGCCCTCCCGCTCGCCGGCCTGCGCGTGCTCGACCTGTCGCGGATCCTCGCCGGGCCCAGCGCCGCCCAGCTGCTCGGGGATCTCGGGGCAGATGTGATCAAGATCGAACATCCTCTCGGGGACGACACGCGTCGCTGGGGCCCGCCCGACTTTGAGGGCAGCGCCGCCTACTATTTGGCCTGCAACCGCAACAAGCGCTCGCGGGTGCTCGACTTCAAGCGCGCGATCGACCGTCAGGAATTGCTGGGCCTGCTGGCCGGCGCGGACGTGCTGCTCGAGAACTTCAAGGTCGGCGACCTCGGCCGCCACGGCCTCGACTACGCGACCCTGGCGCCTCGCTTCCCGCGCCTGGTCTACTGCAGCATCACCGGCTTCGGCCAGACCGGCCCCGACGCCGGCCGTGTGGGCTACGACGCCCTCATCCAGGGCCTCGGCGGGCTCATGAGCATCACCGGGCCCGACCATGACCACCCGACCAAGGTCGGCGTCGCCGTCGCCGACCTCGGCACCGGCCTCTACGCGGTGGTGGCCATCCTGGCCGCCCTGCTCGAGCGCAGCCGCAGCGGCCTCGGCCAGCACATCGACCTCGCGCTGCTCGATGCGCAAGTCGCCGGCCTCGCCAACATCGCCACGAATTTCCTGTGCACCGGCGAGGTCCCACGCCCCCTCGGCAACGCCCACCCCACGATCGTGCCCTACCAGAGCTTCGCTACCGCCGACCGCCCCTTGATGCTGGCGATCGGCAGCGACCCCCAGTTCGCCAGCCTGTGCGTCGCCCTCGACGAACCCGCGTGGGCCATCGACCCACGCTTCGTCACCAATTCCGCGCGGGTCGCTCACCGGGCCGAACTGGTGGCGCGACTGGAACACCGCCTGTCCCAAAAGACACGCGACGAATGGCTGCGACGCTTCGCCACCGCGACCCCGCAGTTCCCGCACGGACCGATCCGCGACCTCGCCGAAGTCGCCGCCGACCCACAAGTCACCCACCGCGACCTGTTTAAAACAATGGACGACGGGCGCACCCCCTGCCTCAAAAACCCGATCGTCTTCTCCCGCACCCCGATCCAAACCTACCGCCGCCCGCCCCACCTCGACGAGCACCCCGACGCGACCTGGCTCGAAGAACCTGTCTGAACAGACATATCATCAATTACTCGGACGACCGCGCCCGCACCCCGAGGCGCGTCAGCCCTTCGCGGTCGACGTAGACCCACTCCGGCCCCTCGTCGTCGAGGCGCGCCTGCTGGATCTGCCCGTCGGCGATCGTCGCCGACCCGCCTGCCGGCAGCGGCTTCGTGTGCAGCGTCGGCCCGTCCGCGCCGCCGCGGGCGAACACCAGCCGCCGCGACGTCCCGGCCACCAACACCGCCAGCACATCCGTGACGCCGTCGCCATCGAAGTCCTCGACCGCCAGGCCGCCGATCTGCGCCTCCTCCGGCCCGAGCCGCAGGTCCCGGCAATCGCCGCGCGGCCCGCTCGCCCCGCCGTGACACACCCGCAGCGTCGCCCCGCCGGCGTAGCCCGCGGCTGCCAGCACATCGCCGTGACCGTCGCCGTCGACATCGCCGGCCGCCAGCGGCCCCGCGCTCCAGCCCAGCGGCCACGTCTTCGGCGCGCTCGCGAACCCGCCGCTCCCGTCGCCCCCGTATACATGCGCCCCGCCGCCCCACGACAGCAGCAGCGCATCGAGCCGCCCGTCGCGATCGACATCGCCGAGCGCGAGCCCCATCGCCCCCGCCGCCACCAGCGGTCCCCTGCGCCCCGCGCTCAGCCCCTCGGGCCCGCCCAGGTGCGTCACCAGCACCCCGGCCGGCTCCACGTACACCAGGTCCGCGTCGCCGTCGCCGTCGACGTCCCCCGCGCGCAGCGGACCGCTCGCGCGCACCTCGAGCCCCCGCTTCGCCACGGGCACCCAGCGATCGCCCCGCGCCCGCCACAGCCCGGTCCCCTCGGTCTGCGCCGTCAGCAGCTCATCGATCCCATCGCCGTCGAAATCGAGCAACAACCCGGCCGCATTCTCAGATGCCCCAAAGGACATGTCGTATCGAACATGCCCCAAAGAACCTGTCCCATCGAACCTGCCCGTCCCCACGCCCCCGTCACGACCGAGCACCACCACCTCGTCGCTACCATCACCATCGACGTCCCCGAGCTGCACCGCCTGCGCCTGCCCCGTCTGCCGCGCTGGCGAACGATCGGCCACCAGCACCCCCTGCGGCCCCCCGCGCAGCACTTCCAGCCCGTCCTCTCCCGCGGCCGCCAGATCGGGCACACCATCACCGTCAAAATCCGCCACCGCCAGCGCGCGCGGCCGATTGCTCGCCGTCGTCATCCCACCTGCCACCAACTGCGGCAACCACGGCAGCGCATGCCCGAGCTGCACCGTCACCCGTGGCGACGCGAACCGCTCCGACAGCATCAAAACATCCACGCGCCCGTCGCCGTCGAGCTCTTCCACCAGAGCCCCGTCGCAGCGCGATGTTGAAACCCACACCGCCGGCGCGAACAAGTTCCAGGCCCGCCCGGTCGCTATAATTAAACCGTCGTCGCGGCACACCAGCAGATCGGCCAGCCCATCGCCGTCGACATCGGCGCGCGTCAGCCCCAGTGTGCGCCCCTCGGGCAGCGTCCCCGCGATCCACCGCTGGCCCGCGCTGCGGCTCTCGATCACGATCTGCGGCCCCTCGCTGCCCTGCCCGACATGCAGCAGCTCGTCGCCCGCGTACTCCGCCGAGAACTCCCCCACGATCAGATCGTCGCTGGCCGCGAACTCGCGCGACATCGAAGCGTCGACCAGCGCGAACGCCTCGCCCGTCAGCGCCAGCGTCAAAAGCCCCGTCGTCGCCTCCGCCGCCTCGCCCGCGAACGCACCTTGCAGCGCCAGCAGCTCGCTGCGGCCGTCGCCGTCCGCGTCGAAGCCGACCACTCGCCGCGGATCGCCCGCGAACGCGAACTCGACCGGCGATGCGAATCGTTCACCGACCCCGCGCGCGCTCCACAGCCGGCCCGCCTGCACCTCGCCGGCGCTCGCCTGCCCCGCGCGGCGCCACGTCACCACGTCGTCGACCCCATCGCCGTCGAGGTCGGCCAGCGCCAGCGCGGCCGCCCCGTCCGGCCCCGGCGAGCGCACCGGCGCGGCGAAGCCCCCCTCCTGCCCGCGCAGCACCACCAGTTCGCCGCGCTCGCCGTCGCTGACCACCAGATCGGTCCACCCGTCGCGGTCGAGGTCGCGCGCCACCATCGGCCCCGTCAGCCCCGCCGCCCGGGTCGAGAACCACGGCGTGAACCCGAACCCCGGTCGTTCGCGCAGCACCGTCGCCCCCGCGCCCGCGTCGCGCACCACCACCTCGTCGCGCCCGTCGCCGTCGACATCGCCGACCGCCAGCCCGTCCCACGCCTCCGCGTCGGTCGTGGTCCGCCGCTCCGGCGCCGCCAGCGGCAGCCGCGTCAGCGCCGGCTGCAACCTCGACATGACCAAAAGTTCATGCCCGTTCGGACCTGTCCACAACGACATGTCCGAAGGGCCCGCCGCCACCGGCCAGCGCCGGGCCTCGCGCGCCCCGCCCGCCCCGTCGCCGAACACCACTGCCACCTCGTCGAGCAGCGCGTCGATCACCGCCAGGTCGAGCGCCCCGTCGCCGTCGAGGTCGGCCGCCAGCGCCTGCTGCGGACTCGCCCCCGCGTACAGCTCGCCGCCGGCCCGCAGCCCGCCATCACCTGTCCCAAAGAACAGCCTCGCGGTCCCCTCGCCCGCCAGCGTCACCACCACGTCGATCCGCCCGTCCCCCGAGAAATCACCCGTCGTCACCGCCGTCGGCCGCTCTCCGGCGGCGATCGGCGCTCCGCTCGCCATTCCCATCGCCCCGGCCCGCAGCACCCGCAGATCGCCCGCCTCGGCGTCGGCGACGATCAGCTCCGCGCGCCCGTCCCCGTCGAGATCGGCGGCCGCCACCGCGACCGGCTGCGGGCCCACCGGCACCTTCTCGACCGCGCCCCCGCGCAGCAGCGCCACCGCGGCCTCACCCGCCAGCGGCGCCGCGATCTCGAGCCGCCCGTCGCCGTCGAAGTCGGCGATCGCCAGCCCCGCAGGCGCCTGACCGATCGGCCAGGTCTCCATCGCCCCCGACCCGCCCCACGCGATCGTCAGCGTCCCCAGCGATGGGCTGACCGTCACCCACTCGCCCACCCCGTCGCCGTCGAGGTCGTGCACCTGCGCCGGGCCCTCGCCGCCGCCCAGGCCGAACCGCTCGCCCGGCGTCGCGCACACCTGGTCGATCGCACATTGCTCCGCGGCCAGCTCACACCCGGCCATCAGCACCATCACGACCGCCGCGACTGCCCTCATTCCCCGAGCTTCTCCACCACCACCCCGAACGTCACCGGCGCGGCGGCCTCGGTCTCGGCGCGCAAGAAGTAGCGGCCCGCCGGGAGCTCGACCTCCCGCACCTCGCCGGCGAGCAGCCGCACCAGGCTGGCCCGCTCGCACCCGCCACAGCTCCCGATCGTCGCCCGCACCGCCCCGCTGTCGCGCAGCTCGACGCGGAAGCGCCCCGTCGCCGCGACCTCGAAGCTGTGCAGCGTCCGCACATTCACCCCCGCGGCCCCGATCGCCGTGTCGTCCTCGCAGTCGAGCGTCAAGGAGCGGGCCAGCCGGTCGCCGTCCCACGCCAGCTCGGGCGCCTCGCACTCGAATGTTTTAAAACGATACCCCGAATAGTAGCAGTCCGCCCGCTCGGCCTCGAACTCGACGACGGTCTGCTCGAGCGTCGTCCCGAACACCGCACGAAACGCGCGCGCCAGGGTCCGGTACGAATCGGCGTACCAGGTCCGGCGATAGAACTCGAGGTGCAGGTCCAGCCCGAAGCGATCGATCAGGTAGCGGGTGAACGCCCCGGCGACAAAATAATACTCGCCTGGCAGCCACAGCGAGCGGCCCCGCAGCGCCGTCAACACCCGCGACATCGGAGCGGCCTTATCCCCGTCGCCGGCCTGCGGCTCATCGTCGGTCGGCCTGGCATCGCGCGCCCCGCCCTCGAACGCCATCGCCAGGCCCTCGACGAAGAACGGATGCGCCAGCCCGAGGTCGCTCGCTACCGCATGGACCAGCTCGTGCTCATGCGGCATCTCGGTGGCGTAGACCGTGCGACCCAGCGCGCACGCCGGCATGCCCGCACACGGGTTGCGCCGCGCGTAGTGCTCCGGCGTCATCCAGCGGTAGGAGATCCGCGGCTCGTCCGGCAGCGGCAGCCCGCTCGCCCCGGCGAACCACTCGACGAACCGGTCCATGTGCTCGAGCGTGCCGCCGCACATCTGCAACCCGGCGTCCGCCTCGACCTCGACCTGCCGCCCCCGCGTCTCCGCCGTCTCCAGACAGCCGACCAGCCACCAAACCATCCCCACCAAGATCACGTGTCCCCAAGGACATCTTTTTTTAATGGGGCGAGCGGACGCCCGGGTGAGGATCGAGGACAGCACCGACCTCGGCAGGCTACTTCAGCAACCTCGGCCAGATCTCACGAACCATCAAAAAACCCTCAACGCGATCGCACGGCGCCCCACCCGCCCTCTTCATATCTCGAGTGGCAACGCTCGCAGCGATCACCCGACCGGCGCCTCGCTCGCCGCAACCTGAAGCCGCGCTCGCCGCAATCACAAGTGGATGCCGGGCATCATTCCTGGCAATGACAAGAGCGACGCCACGCTCGCCGCCCCCACGACGCCACGCGCGCCGCAATCCCGGGACCGGCAACGCCCGTCACACCCGACAATGACACGAGCGGCGCCGCGCTCGCCGCCCGCACGACACCGCGCGCGCCACGATCCCGGGATCGGCTACGCCCGCCACTCCGGACAATGACACGAGCGGCGCCACGTTCGCCGCCGCACGACGCAATTCGAGAGCCGCCACCCCCGCGGCGTCACTCCCGACAGTGACACGCTCGGCGCCCCGCTCGCCGCCTCGCTGCTCTCGGCTCAGTACTCGAACAGGCAGCGCGTGATCGGCACTCCGATGTCGGCCAGCACGTACAGATAGTACCGCGAACCGTCCTTCAGCGCCGGCGGCGACCCGTCGACCGGGAAGCTCTGGCTCGCGCCGTCCGGCAACTCCCCGTAGCGGACACCGCCACTCGGCATCGGCGCGCTGTCCCACGGCACCTCCACCCGCCAATGTGTCCCTTCGGGCAGGTCGAGATTCGGCGGCAGACCGGGGTTCGGCGCGTCGGCGGCCAGCACGTACAGGTAGCGCGCGCTGCCGCCTTCCCACGTGATCGTCCCGTCGCTCGCCGCTCCTTCGCCCGCTGCGCACGCCTGCGGCTCGAACAGGAGCTGCTGGTAGAACGGCGCCGGGGTCGGGTCCGCCTCGGCGAAATCGTCGGGTGACATCCCGCGGTGCTCGAGCTCCGCGGCGAAGAACGCCCGCATGCGCTCCGGATCGGTCGTCGGCAGCCCCGTGCTCGCGCGGTCGAAGCCGTTGTTCTCGGCCGCCGGATAGGCCCCGAGCAGCGACGAGTCGAGGAACCCGCCGGCGAACGCCAGCCCGTACGGCGTGAAAGTGTTGATCCAATTGCCGGGCGCCTCGATGTCCCAGATCGCCGCCCCGTCGGGCGTGATGCTCGTCTGATGGCAGCACACGCACGCGCACGCCGACACCTGCTCCGTCACCCACGCCAGCTCCTCGGCGTAGGCCGTGTCGCCCAGGCGCGGATCGTCGACCTGCGGCTCCGGCGTCATCTGGGCCGAGTACGGCCGCTGCGTCCGCACCATGTCGCACGACGCGTACTCCGCGAAGTCGCGCCCCGGCTCGGTGCAGCCCGAGATCATCGACCACGTGCAGACATCGCCGCCCTCGCCCGCACCGGCCGGCTCGCCCTCGAGCGGCTGCTTGCACTCGAGCACCGGCCACTGGAACACGTTGCCCTCGACCGGGTCAGGCAGGTCCTCGCCGCCGCACACCGGCCCGGGCACGAAGATCCCGCCGCCGAAGAGCTCACAACCCCGCTCCTGCTGCCGACAATCGCCGTTGTCCGCCCCGGGCACGACCACGCGGATCACCCGCTCCGGATCGCCGAGGATGCACGCGCCGAGGATGTCCTCATATTCGCAGGCCCCGCCCTCGAGCTCCGCGCCCCAATCACGGCAGTCCGCGCTCGCCCCCGCCTCGTCCCAGCGGTCGCCGCGGTATTCGCGGCACTCGGTCCGCTTGGAGAACCGATTTTTATAGGTGCAGTGCCCCAGCACCGTCTCCGGAATCAGCGGGTCCCCGCTCCGATTGCAGCCCCCGGCCACCAGCGTGAGCGGCGCAAAAACGAGCAACTGCAGGGACCAGGTCGAGCGGAGCGGCAGCATGGTGCTCGAGTGTGATAAAGGTTTGTTCAGGAGTCAAGGCGCGTTCAGGACGTTTGATAGGTAAAAATGATACGAATTCTAGCCGCTTTTGCGCACTATCGAGCAGGCGCGTACAAAGCATGAACAACCCGCCTGCAAGCGCCTCAGGCTTCCATGATCCAGTTCCTCCCGCCCCGCCACCCCCGTCGTTTCTATTGTCGAGTCGGCCGTGCTTCGAGCCGGGCCTCGCGCGATCGTGCCACCGGATTCATGTCTCTTCGGACAGGCCATCGACGAGTCGCTCGACGGCCTCGACCAGGGATCTCGCGAATCACACCATCGCCGCACCCTCGTGGCGAATCACTCCACCAGCGTGCGCACCACCGCTCGCTGCTTCACCTCGCACGTGAACGTCTCCACCACCGTGCTCCCCCGCAGCGCGCCGCTCCCGGGCGTCGACCACCAGTCAGCCTCCGCCAGCCAGGCGAGCACCGCCGGCCTCTCGCTCTCCGGCAGCGCGGCCGCGGCTTCGCCGGCGCAACTGCTGAACCCCTTGGCCCAGCCGCGGTGGATCGTACAAAGGTTGCACCAATGGGCCCACAGCCGCGGGCTCTCGCGCAGGCCCTGCAGCAGCGCGCGAATCGTGGCACTGGACACCGTCGACGTCCCCTCCACGGTCGGCGTCGTGATGCGCACCGTGCCGCCGGCAGCGAGCCCGCGGCGCGCCAGCAGACCGCTGGCGGGCGCCCCCGCCGGCGGCTTGTGATTGCGCGGGTTCTCGCCGAGCGCCGTCCCGATCTGCTGGACGTACGCCATCCCCAGGGGCCGCGCTGGCAGATACCCGGGCCCCTCCGCTGCCGCCGCGACGGCCGTCTGCGCCGTCCCCGACAGCGCGGGCGACACCTCGCGGAACAGCGCGCGCAACTCGGCGTCGCGGCCCCGTTGCAGGCTTGCGAGGTCCAGCCCCACGCGAAACTCGAGCGCGCTCCGAGCCTCGGCGTCGAGCCGCGCCGGGTCGCGTGCCAGGCGAGCGGCGACCAACTCGGAGATCACCGAGCCCGCCCCGGTCACCGCCCAGATCCACACCCCATACTCGCGCGCCGGCAGGGCCTCGTGCTCGATCACCCCATCCGAATACCACGACTCACCGGCAGCTCGTACCGATGCGCGCGCCTAACCCATGAAGCGCAGCGGATCGTCGGGCCGCTCCGCCTGGCTGCGCAGCGCCCCCTTGCGCTGCGAAGCGATCGCTGCCCGCGTGCGGTCGACCAGGCTCGCCGGCACCCGGATCTTCGAGAGCTTGCCGGTCAGCACCACCCCGCCGGTCAGCAGATCGCGACGGACCCGCTGCACCGCCGAGAATTGCAGCCGCTGCGGCTCTCCGCGGCGCGGCACCTCGAGCACCGCCGTATCGGTGACCAGGATCGCCCGCTGGCTGAATTGCTCGCGCACCAGCCACAGCAGCATCGGCGACAGCAGCACCGCGATCGGCCGCCACAGATCGGCGAACGGTTGGTCCCAGAACTCCGGCGCCAGCAGGCTCGCCACCAGCAGCACCGCCGCGCTGATGCCCCCGATCCACGCCAGCGGCCGCAGGTCGAAGCCTGCCTTCGCGTCCCACCACACCAGCGCCTCGCCGAGCCGCAGGTGCCGCGCGATCTCCAGCGGCGCCGTCCCCGGCGACGGCGGGGCCCCGGGCGCCAGCACACGTGGCCCTCCGGGCATGTCCATATAGACAGGTTCTTGCACCGCCTCGGGCGGCAGATCGTACACCAGCGGCCCCGGCGGCAGCGCCGGCCGCTCGCCCCCGGAGACCACCCGGAACGCCCGTCGGCGCGCCTCGGGGGACTCGTCCGTCATCGCCGCAGCCCGTCCATCGTCGCCAGGCGGGCCCGCAGCATGTGGTCGCACAGGACCAGCGCGGCCATCGCCTCGACCATCGGCACCGCCCGCGGCAGCACGCACGGGTCATGGCGCCCGCGGGCCTGGAACGTCACCGCCTCGCCGGCGCGATTGACCGTCTGCTGCGGCTGGAAGATCGTCGCCACCGGCTTGAACGCGACCGCCAGGCGGATCGCCTCGCCGTTGCTGATCCCGCCCTGGATCCCGCCTGAATGATTGGTGACCGTCCGGACCTGCCCGCGCTCGTCCTTGACGAATGGGTCGTTGTGCTGCGACCCGCGCAGCCTGGTCGACGCGAACCCGTCGCCGACCTCGAAGCCGCGGCTGGCCGGCAGGCTCATCATCGCCTTTGCCAGGTCCGCCGTCAGCTTGTCGAACACCGGCGCGCCCCAGCCCGCCGGCACCCCGCGCACCACGCAGCGGACCACCCCGCCGACCGTGTCGCCCTGCTTGCGCGCCGCCTCGATCACCGCCGTCATGTCCTCTGCGACATGTCCCTCGGGACAGCGAACCGCGCTGGCGTCGACCTGCGCGCGCGTCAACGTCGCCTCGTCGACCGCGGGCAGCACCACGTCGCCGACGGCCGCCACCCACGCCACGATCTCGATCCCGTGCAGCGCCGCCAGCAGGTCCTCCGCCAGCGTCCCCGCCGCCACCCGGCCGACCGTCTCGCGCGCCGACGCCCGCCCGCCGCCGGCCACCGCCCGCAGCCCGTAGCGCGCGTCGTACGTGTAATCCGCGTGCGACGGCCGGTACAGCGCCGCCAGGTCGTCGTAGTGGTGGCTGCGCGCGTCGCTGTTGCCGACCATCATCATGATCGGCGTGCCGAGCGTCAGCCCCGTCTCCGGCTCGAGCCCGCTGTACACCTGGACCGCGTCGGCCTCCTGGCGCGCCGAGGTCAGCTTGCCCTGGCCCGGCCGCCGGCGCGCCATCTGCTCGGCGATCCGCGCGTGCGGGAACGGATGCCCCGCCGGACAGCCGTCGACGACCACCCCGAGCCCCCCGCCGTGTGACTCGCCGAAGGTCGTGACCCGAAAGACATGTCCGAAGGTGTTGCCGCTCATGGTGTCCCCAAGAACATGTCCTTCACGCCAGGAAACTCAGACCAGGAACTCTTGCACGAGCGCGCGCCAGCGCTCGGCCGCCTCGATGGCGACGGTGTGACCGACCTCGGGCAGCACCACCGCGCGGGCCGGCCCCGCGAACGCCCCTGCCAGCGCCTCCAGCTCGCCCGCGGGCGCCAGGCGGTCGAGCGCCCCCGCCAGCAGCAGCGTCGGCGCCTGGACCCGCGGCGCCAGCTGCAGCGGCGTCCACGGCGAGTCCGGGGTGTCGTTCAACGTCTGTGCGAACAGGGCGGAGATCCCCGCGTACGTGTTGCGCTGGACCGTCGCCCTGACGAACGCCTCCAGCACCGCCTCGTTGGCCTCGAGGTAACGCGGCCCGAGCGTATCGCCCAGGCTCACCCACGCCAGCGCCTCGAGGTCGCCGGTGCGCAGCGACTCCTGCCACGCGCGGACGATGACGCGTCCGAGCACCCCCCGCCCCGCGCTCACGCCCGACAGCACCAGCCGCCGCACCCGCTCGGGCCGCTCCGCCGCGATCGTCAGCGCCACCCGCCCGCCGAACGAGAACCCGCACAGGTCGACCGGCTCCGTCACCCCGAGCGCGTCCAGCAGCCGCTCGAAATCACCGACGTGCACCGGCGGCGACACATCGGCCACGTCGAGCCGCGTCTGCCCCTGCCCGCGCGCCTCGTACACGATCACCGGCCGCTGCCCCGACAGCGGCCGCACCTGCCCGCCCCAGCTCGACAGCGTCTGCGTCATCCCGCCGAGGATCACCAGCGGCGGAGCCGCCCCGTCCTCCGGCCCCGCGCGCCGATCGACCCGGACCTGACCGACCAGGCCTGCACCGGCCACGGGATCGAGGATGTCGACGAACTCCGGCACGCGCGCCACGAGCCTAAGGCCCCGCGCCGGGGGATTCAACCCACCCGCACCCGCGCGCGCGCACGGCCGCACCCGCCCCCGCTTGCACGCGCCGCGCGCCCCGCGTATCCCCACGCCGTGCCCGCCCCCGACGCCGACATCACCAGGCTCGAACAGCGAATCACCGAGCTCGAGGTCAAGCTCGCCTTCCAGGAGCGCACCATCGACGACCTCGACGCCGTCCTCCGCCGCTTCACCGCCACCGTCGAGGGCATGCAGCGCGAGCTGTCCCGCCTCCGCGGCGACCTCGCGGACGACTCCCCCCCGAGCACCGCCGACGTGCTCGCCGCCCTCGACGACGAGACCGAGTGATTCTCACCAGCCGCCCGCGAGTGATTCTCACCCGCCGCCCGCGAGTCCGTCCCGTCACCCCTCCGCGAGTGATTCTCACCGCTCGCGAGCGTTTCTCGCCCGCCGCCCGCGAGTCCGCCTCGTCCCCCCTCCGCGAGTGAGTCTCACCGCTCGCGAGCGATTCCCGCCCGCCGCCCACGAGTCCGTCTCGTTCCCCTCCGCGAGTGAGTCTCGCCCGCGAGCTCGAGCCGCCCGACCCGCTACACTCGCAAACAGTGTACCGCGAGCACCCAGCCCCGCCCGAGCTCGCGGACCTCGTCGACGCCTTCTGGACCCGCACCGTCGACGCCCCCCAGCACGACCGCAGCTACCGCGTCCTCCCTGACGGCTGCATCGACGTGATCGTGCACCTCGTCGGCGCCCCGCGGATCGAGGTCGTCGGCACCATGACGCGCGCCCTCCTCGTCCCCGACACCGCCTCCGACATCGTCGCCGTCCGCTTCCGCCCCGGGGCCGCGCGCGCCTTCTTCACCGTGCCTGCCGACGCCCTCACCGACGCCCGCGTCCCCGTCGATGCGCTCGGCTGGCCTGCCGCCGCGCTCCTCGACGTCCTCGCCACCCTGCCCGACGCCCGCGCCCGCGTCCACCACCTCGCCCGCGTGCTGCTCGCGCATCGCCGCCACCCCCTCGACCCGCTCGTCGCCCGCGCCACCCGGGCCCTCGCCCAGACGCGACCTCCCAGCATCGCCGAGCTCGCCGACACTCTCGGCATCACCCGCCAGTCGCTCGCTCGCCGTGTGCGCCAGGCCGTCGGCGTCGGCCCCAAAGAGCTCGCCCGCGTCTTGCGCCTGCAACGAGCCGCCCTGGCCCTGCGCGCCGCCCCGCGCGACCACGCCGCCCTCGCCTGCGAGCTCGGCTACCACGACCAGGCCCACTTCATCCACGAGATGCGCGCCCTCGGCGGCCTCACCCCCGGCGCCTACGCCCGCACCCTGGCGCCGACCGACCCCTCGTGACCCCGCCATCACCTGTCCCCTCGGACAGCTCACTCGCGTCGCCCCATCACCTGTCCCCTCGGACAGCCTACTCGCGCCGCCGTCACCCCGCCACCCCGTTCTCCAGGCCCCCCGGACAGCCCTCTCCCGCGGCCGCACGCCCCGCGCACCATTTTTACAATCCCCGCCGCGCCCCCTGTGGCATCCCTCGGCCGTGCAGATCCATCGCATCACCCCCGTCCTCGTGGTCGAGTCCGTCGAGCAGTGCCTGCCCTTCTGGACCGACCGCCTCGGCTTCGAGAAGACCGCCGAGGTCCCCCACGAAGGTCGGCTCGGCTTCGTCATCCTCACCGCCGGCCGCACCGAGGTCATGCTGCAGAGCATCGCCTCGGTGCGCGACGACTTCGCCGGCAACGACGAAGGCCCGCACCGCGCCTCCCTCTTCATCGAGGTCGACGACCTCCCCGCCCTCCAGCGCGCCCTCGGCGACTGGCCCCGCCTCGTCGACCAACGCGACACTTTTTACGGCACCCGCGAGACCATCGTCCGCGACCCCGCCGGCAACGACCTCGTGTTCGCCCAGAAGCTCGCCTGAGCCTCGCCGCACCTCGAAGTGCCAGCATTCACCCGCAGACCGCCCCACATTGCGGGCAGGCGGTCTCCGGGCTCTGCCGCATCTCGGTCCTCCGCAGCGCGACCCCATCACCCGCTCACTCCCGCAACGCAATCGTCTCCGCGAGCAGCACCTGACAGCGGACGCCCACCAGCCTCATGTGTGCCTCCGAGGCGTGCCCCCGCGCGCCGCGCGATCCCTGCTCCGCAATCGCCTCTGCAGCGCCACCCTCGCAGCGGACGCCCGCCAGCCCCGCTCGCCTCCGACGCGTGCCCCGCGATCACCGGCTCACGCGCGCAACGCGAACGCGATCCCGTCCGCCAGCGTCGCCAGCGTTGCGATCCCGCTCAGGTCCACGCCGAGCGTCACAAGCGTCTGCGCCACCTCCGGGCTGATGCCCGTCAGCACCACGCGCGCCCCCACCAGTCGCGTCGCACCGGCCGCCTGGACCAGCGCGCGCGCCACCTCCGTATCCATCACGCGGATGCCCGTGATGTCGAGGATCGCCGTGTGCGCTCGATGTTCGCCGATCCCGTGCAGCAGATTGTCGACGATCTGACTCGCCCGCTCCGCATCGATCGCCCCCACCAGCGGCACCGCCAGCACCCCCGCCGCGATTGGCAGCAGCGGCGTCGAGAGCTCGCGCAGCGCCTCGCGCTGGGCCGCGATCATGCGCTGCTGCTCCAGCTCTTGCAGCTTGCGGTCGGTGATGTCGGTCATGAACCCCCCGATCCCGATCACCTTCCCTGACTCGTCGTACACCGGCAGTTTCACCGCCGAGAAGTGCCTACGCCCCTTCGGCGTCACCACCTCTTCCTCGTAAGCCAGCGGCACCCCGCTCTCCATCACCTTCAGCTCGTCCGCGCGGACCTGCTCCACGAACTCGGGCGGCATGATCACCTCGTCCCCGCGCCCGTACATGTCCGCCAGCGTCTTCCCGCTGTCGCGCGCGAACGTGTGATTGATGAATTGGTAGCGGAACTCCGTGTCCTTGAGAAACACGAGGCTGGGCACGCTGTTGACCAGCGCCAGCACCCGCTCGAGCGTCGCCTGCGGATCGGGCTCGCGGAGCCCCTCTTCTCCCGCGCGCGTCCCCTCGTCCGATCGGTCAGCCATGACACCCCTCCCGGGCCCTCAGTCCTACGCCAGCGACCGCGACGGAGCAAGCGCGCCAAGAGCGACCTCCCGCTCACGCGCCGACCGCCGACAAGAACACCGCTCCGCTTCAGCAGCCCCCCGAGGCGCAATCACCGTAACCGCGCGAACCCGCGCCGCTACCATCAATCCACATGTCGCCGATGACATGGCCGCGTTCCCCGCAACCTGCAATCGAGGTCGCCACGATTCACGGCCATTGACCTGAGAAGCGACGCACGCGCCCGCTCCGCACCGCACATTGCTGTAGCCGGGCCACCATCACCCGAGTCGCGATGCACGCGTCGCTTCCCCGCTCGAAGCGGGCAACCGAGCTCATCGATAACCCACTCGCCAGTCGCTTCATGGAAGGCACACCGGAATAGCGACAGCTACCCGGGACACGAGAACCCGGTCGCCAGCGCCGCAGACAACTCGAGCTCGTAACCCTCGCGAGTCATACTCGCCCTCGACCCCACGGCGCCCATCGGCGATGCCCCCAACCCGCATCGGGGGCACGGCCGTCGCTCACATGGGCGTTTCGAGCTCGCTGCGCGCCCTGCCGCGCCGACGCGATGATTCGCATTGGTGCGCCCCCCGACCCGTCTGATGCATCTCCGTCCCTACCCCATGCCGCCGTTCATCTCCCGTCCGACGATGAACGACCCGCCTGCCCCTCTTATTCCCGGCCTTCGACGCCTCGGACGTCACGGCACGTCGTGCTCGTACCCGAAGAAGTAGTGCCGCCCGCTGTTGAACGGCGTCTCGAGCACCATCGCTTCCAGCGGCCCGAACGCGATGCCGTTGGGGTACGTGACATGGCTGAAAAAGACCCCCGGTTCGAACACACGATTGAACGCGACCCGATCTGGCCCACGGCGGAGCCGCCCCGTGACCACCTGGCTGCCCTCGTTGACGAGCGTCCACGCCGTCAGCACGAATATCTTGCCCGCGGGAACCTCGTACACGGTCTGAATCGGTGTGGCTCCTGACTCGAAATAGATGTTTCGCAGCTCACCGGCGGTGACACAGCAATTCTCTGAAGGCATCGCGTCTCCTTTCATCCATCGGCTCGATGCGCGACCATCTGCGCTCGACACGCCGTGACCTTAACATGCCGCCACTCCCCACGCAATGCTTGTATCCGTCCACCACCACGCGCCCACCACGTTGTCTGAAGTTTGGCGACATAGCCCACCCAACTACGATTGGGGCCATCCATTTCTCTCTTCGTGGCCTCTATCGAGACCTGGTCCCATTCGTGCAACTCGCGCACTCCCTCGATCGGAGCCCTGAATGCTTCAGCAGCACCCGAGATTGCCCGACGGTCCACGCAACGCCCTCTAGAGTGGTTCTCTTCCGCCGCCGGCCGCTCTCGCACCAGCGACTCATCGCGCATCTCGGGCGAATTCAGACCTTGCCGACGGCTCGATCGAGATGCTATAGCCGTGCATCGACGAAAACGGGGTTCCTGCGGGGAGCCCGCGGTTAGGTGTACTGACCCTCTGAATGGGTCTGAAGGATGTATTGCGTATGACGAATGCGATCCGTGGGAAGGTCACGAGTTCCGGCAGTGGATATAGCCCCCTCACCAATGTGAGGGTGGAGATGGCGTTGGATGTCGGCCTGGAATTCGAACCTCGGCCGGCAGTAGGCCGTTCGTCGGGAGATCTCCCGCCCGGGATGGCGATGACCACATCCACCGGATTCTTTGCGATCCCTCTGGCCGATGAAACAGTCGAGACCCTCCTCGGCGACCGCCGCCACCGGGAAGTGTTATTCCGCGTCTACGACGACCAGGGGATCGTCATCGGCACACAGACGGTCTACGTCTCCCGTGCGTTGGTTCGCGGCAACCAGTCTGTCCACCTCACCGCCAACCCTACCTACACCCCCGTCACCGGGGCACCGATGTTCTCGGTCAGCGGCTTCGTGACGCAGGCCGACGGCATCCCGGTGATCGGGGCGAGCATCAAGGTCTACAAGAGGAAGCTGCGCGGCGAGGACGAAGTCGGCACAGGCACCAGCGGCTCCGACGGCCGGTTCATGATCCGCTATCCCGGCACTGCGGGCGGTCACTCCGATTTCGGAGACTTCACCATCTATGTCGAAGCCAACGCGATCGATGCGATCACCTCCGACTTCTGCAACCCGCCCGCCGACCTCACCGTCCGTCTGGTCCCGAACAACGCCCGTTACGTCGGAAAATCAAACTACGACCGCGACTACGCCATCCTGAGTGATCTGCTCCACTCCATTACCTTTGACGAGCTCAAACCTGATGACGTCCGATTCATGCAATGCCGGACCGAGCTCGATCGCTCAGTCGTCACCACGATGGCGCGCGCGCATGCCCTGAGTGAGAAGTACCCCACGCTCTCGCCCCAGGTCTTCGTCGCGTTCGCCCACGCAGGTATCCCTCTCTCGACCACCTCGGTCACCGGCCTCTCCGCGACCGAGATCACGCAGGCCATCACCCAGGCCGTCGCGGACAACGTGGTGCCGCCGACGCTGACGGCACAAATCCCTACGATCATCACAGAGCTCGGCGACGCTCGCGTCGATCGCGTCGTCCCAGAGGATGGCGAGTCATCCACTCCGGTCGGTGCGATCCTCATCGCGGCCGGGCTGCCTGAAGGTAAGCCCCGTGACTTCGCCCGTGCGTACGGGGCACACACCGGCACCGCAGAGCTGTTCTGGCAAGAACTACGGGTGCGCGACGGCTTTGACGACGCCCTCGTCGATAAGATCCAGTTTGCGCTACAAGTCGGCTCCATCTCCGGCGGCCATGAGCCATTGATCACGTACCTCGACGGTAAGCGCACCGCGGGCGATTTCAGCCGCGCCGCAGACCTCGCGCGACTGAGCGAAGATGAGTGGGTAACCGTGCTGGGGGAGACCGTCGGCAGCGGCCCTGTACACACACCCGACGGCGTTCCAGGCGACACCACCACCGCGCAACGGGAGAACTACGCCGCCGCGATGGCCCGTATGCTCGCGGATCTCTACCCCTCGGCGCATCTCGCCACCCGTCTTCCGGCAGGGTCGGTGACCTCCGACATCCCCAGGTTCCTGTCGAACAACCCGGACTTCAGCTTCGACCGCACGCACGTCAAATCGTTCTTGACGGACGCAAACGAGGTGCCGGAGCCGGGCCCTGAATTCAACGCCTTGCGGGAGGATCTGCTCAAGGTCCAGCGCGTCTTTGCAATGTCGCCCCGCTACGGCCGCACCGAGACCGCCGTCGCCCTGCTCTCCGAAGGCGTTACATCCGCCGCGCAGATCCGCAGCATGGGCTACGCCGCTTTCAAGGCTCAGTTCAGCGCCTCCCTGGACGCCAGGACCCTCGACGCGACCTATCAGAAGGCCGAGAAGATCGCCACCACCGCGGTCAACTCATGGCTGTTCACGCGGCCGGAGATGCACTTCCCGCCGCTCGCCGCCGTTCCGACGCCCCGCTCCAGCAATCCGGAAATTCAAGCCAAGCTGGACAGCCGCGACTACTGCGCCTGCCCCCCGTGCGAATCGGTGCTCGGGCCTGCGGCCTACTTCCTCGACATCATGCAATTCCTCTACCGGCGAACGCCGTCGGGTCCAGGCATCATGTTCTGGCTCGCCTCGCATCGCCCGGAACTGCTGTTCGTCGACCTGAGCTGCGAGAACTCCGACACGCCGCTCCCGACGCTGGACCTCATCAACGAGGTGCTGGAGTCGCGAGCCCACGGCCTCCTCGGTGTCTCCGGCTCGCCGAACAACGACCGCCAGACCGCGTGGAGCGCGGACGACCTGCTCGTCTATCCCGAGAACATCCACCTCGGCGTATACGCGAAGCTCGCCGACCCGGCCAAGGCCTGCTTCCCGCTCAACCTCCCGTTCGACCTGCCTCACGCAGAGGCCAAAGCGTACCTGCAGGCGATGGGCACCTCTCGCCTGGAGATCCAGGACGCGCTCGAGTGGTTTCAGGACCTCGACGCTCATCAAGCGTACCGGGTCGACGAGCGCCTCAACCTGGCTCCGGGCGCCGGCAACATCGTCCGCTTCGCCACCCTGCACGACGAGGACCTCGAGACCCTCTGGGGCTTCGCCCTCGGCGACGCGACGTGGCTCACCAAAATCAACAAGGTCGAGACCTTCCTCGAGCGGACCGGCCTCACCTTCGACGAGCTCAAGGAATTGCTGCTGACCCGGGACCTCGCCGGTAACGTCGAGATCTGGTTCGACACACCCTGCAGCTTGAAGAACGCGAAATTCGTCGACTCCGCCAACACGGAGAACAATGGCCTGACCTGGATCCGCCTGGAGATGCTGCAGAGCTTCCTCCGGCTCAAGCGCTCGCTCGGTTGGACCATCCCGGAGCTCGACGCGACGACCCGCGCGCTGTCCCTCCCCTTCATCTCCTCAGGCATGGACGGGCTCTCCAGCTTCCTGCGCTTGCGACAGCGCTTTCCGCAACTGCCCCTGCACGAGCTCCTCTCGTGGTTCGGCCCTCTCGACCGTATCAGCTACGGCGAAGGTAAGCCCTCGTACTACGACCAAGTCGTACGCCCGCGCGTGCTCCATCCGGCCTTCATCACCCTTGACGGAAGCACCACCCTCGGAGCGGTCAAGGACGAATTGCTTGCGGTGCTCCGCGTCGACGAAGCCTCGCTCGACGTGATCTACACCGCCACGGGTCTCACCGACGCCTCGGATCTCGACCACGCCAACCTCTCCAAGCTCTACCGTGTCGCTTCGATCGCGGCCGCAGTCGGGCTTTCGGTGCCCGACCTCGTCACCCTCACGAAGTACACGCCGAACCTCAATGCCGTACCGGGCGCCTTCGCGGGAACGCCGAGCGCGCTCGTCCGCGAGCTCATCGAGGTCGCCCTGGCCGTGAAGGCTTCCGGCTTCGCGGTCCCCGAGCTCGATTGGGTCCTTCGACACACCAACGCTCACACCTTCCACAGCGACGACATCAGCGTGATGCGGGTCCTGATCGGGCTCATCGTCGCGCTCCAGCAGGCCGAGAGCGCTCACAAGCAAAGCCTGCCGCCGGACCACCTGCCTCTGCTCGAGCAGATCGAGGCGATGTTGGTGCGCCCGCTGCCCCCCGAGCAGATCCGCGACGCGATGAGGTTCATCCGCAAGGAGACGAATCCGCTCCCCACGGATTATCAGGCCGTGCGCCGGGCGCTCCTGTTCTTCCTGCCTGATAGCAGCTCCGCTGCCGAGGAATTCGACACGAGCTTCGAGGAAGCCGAGAGCGTGGAGGCACGCGCCGAGCTCCTCGTCCCGGAGTTGAAGGCCTGGCTCCGTCGCCAGGTTCTGGAACGCGTCGTCGTCCAGCAGCTGTCCGTCGCTTGCTCGCTCGACGTGGCCGAGACCGACACCCTGTTGCGCAAGTTCGACGCGGGGAGCGCACTTACCACATTCACTTCGGATGTCTTCTTCGCCAAGGACTCGTTCGACTCCGACGCGGACGCACCGCTGGTCCAGGAGCGGACGTTCCCGCGGATCTTTCTCAGCCGAAGCGCGGTCTGGCCGGCGGCCGAGGTGTATCGCGGGCTCCTCAAGGTCGCCCGGATCTCGACTCGCTTCCGGTTGGGTCCCGATCTGCTCCGCTGGTTGCTGCTGCAGACCGACGCGCAGGTCGACCTCCCGAACCTCGTCAGTCTCAAGTCTGCCCTCGTCGGCTCCGCTCTGTACGACGGCTACGCCGGCTGGAATTGGCTGCGCCGCGCCGTCCGTCTGCGAGACTCGCTGCTGGCCGACAGCTCCGTCCTCACCGATATCCTGACGAAATGCTTCGCCACGAGCGGATTCGACAAGGCTCTCGCCCTCGAGACTCTCGCGCTGTCGGCCGGGTGGGATCTTACCCTCCTCCAGGCCTTCGAAGCCTCCGAAGCCATCACCCAGCTTGAACTCAAGCGCCTCGACCCCATCGAGGGGTTCGCCGCGGCCTTCCGGCTGTCCGCTCGGCTCGGTGTGCATCCTTCCACCTTGCGTGACTGGGCCAAGCAGCCGATCGACAGCGACAAGGCCGCCGCGATCCGCAGCGCAGCCCGGGCGAAGTTCGACGGACCCGCGTGGACCGGCGTGGCGCGGCCGATCCGTGACCGCCTGCGCGTGCAGCAGCGCGACGCTCTCGCCGACTTCATCGTGCACAAGCAGAGCCTCAAGAGCCGTGAGGATCTGTTCGGGCTGCTGCTCATGGACGTCGACATGGCGCCGTGCAACCGCACGACCCGCCTGCTGTTCACCACCGCGGCCGTGCAGCTGTTCGTCCAGCGCGCCCTGATGGGCCTCGTCGAGAACGTCATCCTGTCCGACGAGGACGCCGCCGAGTGGGCGTGGATGAAGCGCTACCGCGTCTGGGAGGCGAACCGGAAGATCTTCCTCTACCCCGAGAACTGGGTCCTGCCCGAACTTCGTGACGACAAGACACACCTGTTCAAGCAGTTCGAGGAAGCCCTGAGCCAGACCGAGATCGACGAGGCAGCCGTCGAGCGGGCCTTCGTCCGCTACCTGGAGGGGCTCCGCGACATCTCCCATCTCCAGCCGAGCGGCATGTTTCACGAGGTGGAAGCCGGCGTCCTCGAGCGCATGCACATCTTCGCCCACAGCCACGCCGACCCCTCCAAGCTGTTCTACCGACGACGCGAGAACAACGCCTACTGGACCGCGTGGGAGGAGCTCCCCTTCCAGGTCGACCACCAGGGCGTCCTCCCCATGGTCCTGAACCGCCGCCTCATGCTCGTCTGGCCGCACATCGACGTCCGGACGAAGCAGAAGCCGGAGATCGACAACAACGCGACGACCGTGCCTAAAACCACCGAACTCCCCGAGGTCAGTCTCCACTGGGTCGAGCGCATGAATGACGCATGGAGCGGCGTCTTCGTCTCTGATGACCGCGTGCTGCTCGACGTCTACCGACACGATGTGAACGATTTCACGGTTCACAGGTCGGACCTCCGGCTCTTCTCGGAGTTCATCGGTCGCGATGTTCTCATCTGGGCCACGGCGCCGAGTCTCTTGACCGACAAGCACTTGACCGCCCGTTTCACTCATATGCCATGCAGACAGACATTCCGCTCGATCGGAAAATGGCCCAGCAAAAAGCCGAAGACCAGGATCTCGGTAGAGAATGCTGACAACAGGTGGAGTTTTCAACATGTGTCGGTTCATCCGAAGACCATCAATTCTTCGCACGGACTCAAACTCCAGGGTCCGAACGGAGGGTATCGCCCGCCAGTCCTGAAGTGCCAGGATAAACTTTCGACCGTGCTGTTCCCGGCGCAACAGGCATTTCAAGACGTCACCCGGCCGTTCATCTTCGCCGACGAGGATGTCGCCCTGTATATCGATCATTTCGACCCTGGACACAGCGACGCTTCCCCCGACGCTCATCTCCTGAAGGGAGGCGGCCCTCACGGTCTCATCCCTTATTTCGGGGCCGCTGGGGTCACGACCGAGTACCAGCCGCCCCCGGTAGACACGGATGTGATCGACGAACTCTCCGGCGGCGACAACATCATCACGAAAAGTACCTGGACCTCGGACGACTGGGAAAACGGCTACGTCGCTGTCCCCTTCTATCACCCGTACGCCTGCCTCTTCATCGAGCGAGTGCGCCGGTTCGGCGTGGGTGGCCTCCTGGATCCGATCGTCGCTGCGCAGATCGGCAATGGCTCGTTGCTCTACCAGGCCATCGATCGTCCGTTGAAGGATGGTCACGACTACTTCGACGGCGTCACGACTCTGGAGACGCCCCTGCCCACCGCGACCATCGACTTCTCGGACCGCGGCGCCTACAGCGTCTACAACTGGGAGATCTTCTTCCACATCCCGATGCTCGTCGCCGACCGCCTCATGGCCGAGCGTCGCTTCGCCGAAGCTCAGCGCTGGCTCGGCTTCGTCTTCAACCCGCTGCGCAAGCCCACGGCGCTCGAGGATGACAAGGTGCATTTCTGGGGCTTGAAGCCGTTCCGCGAGGCCTCGGAGAATCACTCCATCGATTGGCTGCTGCAGCTCCTCCACTACGAGGGTTCGGACCCCGATCTCAAGGCGAAGAAAGCGGACATGCTCGTCCAGATCGAGCGCTCGCGGACCAATCCGTTCCGTCCGCACGACCTCGCACGGTCCCGGCCGACCGCCTACATGCGCTCGGTGGTGATGAAGTACCTCGACAACCTCATCGCCTGGGGTGACGACCTGTTCCGCCAGGACACGCGCGAGAGCACCCAGGAAGCGGCGCAGCTCTACATCCTCGCCTTGCAGATCCTCGGCCGCCAGCCGCGGAAACTCGATGACGAAGATCGGTCCGACAAAAACTGGAGCGAGGCCCAGGAGTCGATCGACGACTTCTCGAACTTCCTGGTCGAGCTCGAGAACGAGATGACCGGCATCAGCGGGAAGGATTCCATGATCCCGCACGACATGATGGCTCAGGCCGATTATCAGGCCAACTACATCGATGATTACAAATTCGTCTACGTCAATTCTCCCGTCTCGCAGTCGATCGTGAGCGAACCGCCGACCTTCACGCCCTGCCAGCCGATGTCCTCGCTGAACGCGTTCGCAGCCGGCCCCGACGACGGTCCGACGAACACCCGGCTCTACTTCTGCATCCCCCCGAACGACAAGCTCCTCGGCTACTGGGACACCGTCGCCGACCGGCTGTTCAAGCTGCGCAACTGCCTCAACATCGACGGGATCCGCCGCGACCTCTCTCTCTACGACCCTCCGATCGACCCGGCCCTGCTGGCCCGCGCGGTCGCCCAGGGCATCGATATCGGCACCGCGATCAGCAACCTCTACGCCCCGCTGCCTCATTACCGTTTCCTGCCCCACCTCTCGATCGCCAAGGACTTCGCCGCTCAGGTCAGCAACCTCGGCGCAGCCCTCTTGCAAGCGCTGGAGAAGCGCGATGCAGAGGCGCTGGCCATCCTGCGCAGCACCCAGGAGGTCGACCTCCTCAAGCTCGTCCGTGGCGTCAAGGAGCAGGCCATCCGCGAGGCGGAGGAGAACCTGGAGGCCCTGCGGAGGAGCCGCGCCGTCGCGGCGCACCGCGAGCAGCACTACAGCTCGCGCCAGTACATGAACGGTTTGGAGACCCGGGAGGTCGCGCTCTCCCTCGAGGCCTCCAACGACGAACAGGCGGCCGCCAAGCACCACCGCAGCGCGGCGAGGCTGGTCGCGCTGGTTCCGGGTGTGTCGGTGGGCTTCAGCGGCGCCTGGCCCACGGTCTCCTTCTCCAGCGGCGGCTCCGCCTTCGCCTGGCCGCAGCAGAAACAGGGCGACGACCGGGCCACGGACGCGCAGGCGAAGAGCCGCGAGGCCGCCCGCACCGCTACCCAGGCGTCATACGTCCGGCGTAAAGAGGAGTGGGACTTCCAGGCTGCGCAGGCGGCTGCCGACATGCTGCAGATCGACGCCCAGATCACCGCCGCGGAGATCCGCAAGCAGATGGCCGAGCTCGAGCTGGGCAACCACATCAAGCAAGCCGAGCAGGCCGCCGAGACGCTGGAGTTCATGCGATCGAAGTTCTCCAACGCCGAGCTCTACTCCTGGATGAGCAGCGAGATCGGCAAGGTCTACCACCTCGCCTATCAGCTCGCGCTCGACCTCGCCCGCCGCGCCGAACGCTGCTACCGCTACGAGCTCGCGGTCCAGGCGGATACGCCCGAATTCGTCCAGTTCGGCCACTGGGATAACCGGCGCCAGGGCCTCTTGGCCGGTGAAAGGCTCGCCCACGACATTCGCCGCATGGAGGCCGCTTTCTACGAGCACAACGTCCGCGAGTACGAGCTCACCAAGCGGATCTCCCTGGCCAGCCTCGACCCCGTGGCCCTGATCGCTCTGAGGAAGACCGGCGCCTGCCACTTCAACCTCCCGTCGGTCATCTTCGACCTCGATCACGCGACTCATTACCTGCGCCGCATCAAACTGGTCGGAGTCTCGATGCCGGCCGTCACTGGTCCTTACACCAACATCGGCGCCACGTTGACGTACGAGTCCGGTGAGATTCGCTACACCGCGGACGGCGTAATGGAAGCGGGGACCGGTGCATCACAGGCTGTCGCCATCAGCGTCAACCAGGAGGATACTGGTCTGTTCGAGCCGAACCTCCGCGACGAGCGATACCTGCCGTTCGAAGGGCGCGCGCTCGAGGACAGCAAGTGGCGCCTCGCTCTACCCGAGAAGCTGCGACAGTTCGACTACGAGACCATCTCGGATGTCATATTGACGGTGCGCTACACGGCACGGGAGGGCGGCTCGACGACCTTCGACCTCGTGAATCCGGGGCTGCAGGGCGCCCTGGACAACTTGACGCGCGAGGAATCGAGCGGGAACCTCGCGGGGCAGGTCCAGATCTTCAGCGCCCGGGCGGAGTTCCCGGAGGCATGGCGAGCCTTCGTCGCCGACGGAGCCAACGGCGAAGCCATCCTCGACCTCGATCTCGGGGAACAGCGCTTCCCTCACCCGCAGTCCCCCCTCGGCACGCGAACCATCCAGGGCGTCCTGCTCTTCGCGCGCTGGGCCTCCCACGAGGACATCGCGCCCGCTCCGGACTCCCCGATCTTCGAAGACTCCGTGCTCAAGGCCGGAAACACGCCGATCGGCGCTCCGTTCAGCTTCACCAACTTCCACGATGGAGAGCCCGGCGAGGGCGGCAAGCACAACTATCTCTGGCAGGCCGTCCCTAATCTCACACCGCCGCAAGCGCTCGGCGCCTGGAGCCTCACGGTTCCGGGTTGGTCCGGGGGACATGCTCCCGAGGATCTCATCATCGTCGTCGCACACAAGGTGAGCTGATTCAATCCAGCGGGCGGGGGAGGGTGAAATCATGGCAATGAAGCGCGACAACGACACTTCGGGCGGCCGCATGACCAATCCATCGGCCACCCAGAAGAGCGGCAACCAACCGACCGAAAGCGCGGCCCGCCCGAGCGGCCACCGAGCGGGCCCAGGGCCCTCGCCCGCCGTCTCGAGCAAGCCTCAAGAAACCCGCGAGGCCAGCCCCGGCGCCGCTGCTTCCGCCGGCACTGGCCAGCAAAACTCGCAATCACCCGCCCCCGCCGCCCCCAACCCCTCCGAGCTCGCCCCCTCGATCTCCCTCCCCAAGGGTGGCGGTGCTCTCAAGAACATCGGCGACAAGTTCGAGGCCAACGCCTTCAGCGGCAGCGGCGGTATGAGCATTCCGATCGCCGTCTCGCCGGGCCGCGGCCTCGCCCCGACCCTCGCTCTCGGCTACAGCACCGGCGCCGGCAATGGCCCCTTCGGCATGGGCTGGCAGCTCTCCGTCGCCTCGATCTCCCGCAAGACCGACAAGGGCCTCCCGACCTACGACGACGCCGCCGAGGCCGACACCTTCCTCATCTCCGACGCCGAGGACCTCGTCCCTCTGCTCGAAGAGGACGGCGGCGAGTGGACCCGCAAGGTCTTCACCCAGGAAGGCCACCGCGTCCACGCCTATCGTCCGCGCGTCGAGGCCGGCTTCGCCCGCATCGAGCGCTGGGTCCACCTCGGCACCGGCGACGTCCACTGGCGCACCTGGTCGCGCGACAACGTGCGCAGCACCTACGGCAGCGCTCCGACCAGCCGAATCGCCGACCCCGCCGACCCTGCTCGCGTCTTCACCTGGCTCATCGACCAGACCAGCGACGACCGCGGCAACATCGTCCGCTTCGAATACAAGCAGGAGGACCTCGACGACGTCGACCTCGAGAGCCTCGAGGAGCACGAGCGCCTCGCCGTCACCCAGGCCCAGGCCCAGCGTTACCTCAAGCGCATCTATTACGGCAACGCTACCCCCTACGTCGCCGACGATTGGCACTTCGAGGTCCTCCTCGACTACGGCGAGCACGACCCCCACGGCACCGAGACCGGCACCTGGCCGGCGCGCCCCGACACCTTCTCCAACTTCCGCGCCTGCTTCGACGTCCGCACCCGGCGGCTGTGCCGGCGGATCCTCATGCTCCACCACTTCGAGGAGTTGCCCGTCGATCCGTACCTCGTCGCCGCCACCGAGCTCACCTATTCCGAGAACCCGACCGCCACCCTCCTGACCGCCGCCAGGCACCGGGGCTATGTCTATTCCAGCGGCGCGTATTCCAACAAGACCTACCCCCCCGTCGAGTTCACCTACAGCACCGCCCAGATCGATCCGACCCTCCGCCTCGTCGACAACGACACATTAAAAGATGTCCCCGGCGCGCTGGGTGGTCGCTTCGAACTCGTCGACCTCGACGGCGAGGGCTTGCCCGGCCTCCTCACCGAGCAGGCCGGTCACTGGTATTACAAGCGCAACGAAGGCAACGGCACCTTCGGCCCCCTGCGCAGCCTCCCGAGCCTCCCGAGCAACGCCCGCCTCGGCAGCCAGCGCCTCCTCGACCTCGACGGCGACGGCGCCCTCAGCCTCGCCAGCTTCTCCGGCCCCGCGCCCGGCTTCTACGAGCGCCCGCTGCCGACCTGCGGCGCCGCTGCCGAGGACTGGCGACCGTTCCGCAGCTTCCGCGCCGTCCCCAACATCGACCTCAACGCTCCCAACGTCCAGCTCCTCGACATCAACGGAGATGGTCTCGCCGACATCCTCGTCTGCGAGGACAACCGCTTCATCTGGTACCCCTCCGAAGGTCACGACGGTTACGGCGAGCCCCGCGTCCTCTCGCGTCCCCGCGACGAGCGCGTCGGCCCCCAGCTGATCTGGACCGACCCGCAGCAGGCCATCTATTTCACCGACATGACCGGTGACGGCCTCGCCGACATCGTCCGCGTCCGCAACGGCTCCGTCGTCTACTGGCCCAACCTCGGCTACGGCCGCTTCGGCCGCCAGATCGGCATGCGCGGCGCCCCCGTGTTCGACCGCCCCGACCGCTTCCGCGCCGATCGCCTGCGGATCGGCGACATCGACGGCAGCGGCACCACCGACCTCGTCTACGTCCGCCAGGACGGCGCCCGCCTGTGGCACAACCAATCCGGCAACAGTTTTTCAAACGCCGTCCAGGTCGACATCCCGCCGGTCGACAGCCTCTCCTCCGTCCAGCTCGCCGACATCCTCGGAAAGGGCACCGCCGCCCTCGTCTGGTCGACCGACCTGCCGCATCGCCAGGGCACGCATATCGCCTTTGTCGACCTCATGTCGGCCGGCAAGCCCTACTTGATGCTTTCTTCAAAGAACAATATGGGCGCCGAGACCCGGGTCGAATATGCCCCATCGACCAGGTTCTATCTCGAGGATCGCGCCGCTGGCCGGCCCTGGAAGACCCGCCTCCCGTTCCCCACCCACGTCATCGAGCGCGTCGAGGTCCGCGATCACGTCACCGGCCACACCTTCGTCCAAAAGTATCGCTATCACCACGGCTACTTCGATGGCCCCGAGCGCGAGTTCCGTGGCTTCGGCATGGTCGAGACCGAGGACACCGAGTCCTGGGCCGACTACAACGCGCCCAAGCTGTTCCCCACCGGCCACCAGATCGTCGGCGAGGAATTGCACAGCCCGCCGGTCCTCACCAGGACCTGGTACCACACCGGCGCCTACCTCGGCGGCACCAGCCTCGCACACTGCTACAGCGACGAGTACTACAGCGACAAAACCCTCGAGAACCCGGCCGGGATCGCCATCGATCTGCACGAGACCCTGATCCCCGCCGGCCTCACCCCGGTCGAGAACCGCGAGGCCGTACGAGCCCTCCGTGGCCGTCCCCTGCGCGTCGAGGTCTACGGCCTCGACGGCAGCCCCGCCCAGGCCCACCCGTACAGCGTCGCCGAGAGCAACTTCGCCGTCCGCCTGCTGCAGCCCCGCGACGGCGACCAGCACGCCGTCTTCCTCGTCCACGACCGCGAGTCGCTCTCCTATCATTATGAGCGCGATCCATCCGAACCGCGGGTCTCGCACTCGGCCGTGCTCGAGGTCGACGATTTCGGCAACCCGGTCCGGTCGGTCAGCGTCGCCTACAAGAAGCCCGTCCTCCTCGGTTCTGAAGCCGAGCAGCTCGTCACCAGCGTCGTCCTCACCGAATCCGACCTCCTCAACGTCGACGACCAGCCCGACAGCTATCGCCTCGGCGTCCCGGTCGAGCTGCGTTCCTACGAGCTCCACGGCCTCGCAGGCGACCCTTCCGACCCCTTCACCCACGCCGAGCTGCTCGCCCACGCCGACGCCGCCACCGAGCTGCCCTATCACGGACTCGTCACCCCCGGCGCCAAGAAGCGGCTGCTCTCGCGCGCCCAGGTCTATTATTATTCCGACAACCTCGCCGCGCGCCTGTCCCTCGGGCAATGTGGTCTCCGCGCCCTGCCCTACGAGACCCTGACCCTCGCCTTCACCCAGGCCCACCTCGACCTCGTCTTCACGAACGGCGAGCTCACCGGCCTCGACCTCGAAACCGAGGGCGGCTACCGCGAGGACGGCGGCCGCTGGTGGCGCCCGAGCGGCCGCGTCCTCTTCGACGCCGCCCACTTCTACCGCGTCACCGAGTCCCGCGACATCTTCGGCAACGCCACGACCTTCACCCACGACGCCCACAGCCTCCTGATCGAGGCCGCCGAGGACGCCCTCGGCAATACCATCAGCGCCCACAACGACTACCGCCTCCTCGCCCCCGACCTCGTCACCGACCCCAACGGCAATCGTCAGGCCGTCGCCTTCGACGCCCTCGGCATGGTCATCAAGACGGCCGTCATGGGCAAGGTCAGCGACAGCGACGGCGACACACTGACCGACCCGACCGTGGAGATCGAGTACGACCTCACCGTCATCCCGTCGGTCGTCCACACGATCGTCCGCGAGAACCACGGCGCCGGCAACCTGGCCTTCCAGCACAGCTACGCCTACTCCGGCGGCCTCGGCCAGGTCGTCCTACAAAAGGCCCAGGCCGAGCCCGGCCTCGCGCCCAAGCGCGACGGCAGCGGCGACCTCGTGTTCGACGGCGGCGACCTCGTGTTCGAGGACACGTCTCCAAATCCGCGCTGGGTCGGCAACGGCCGCGTCATCGTCGACAACAAGGGCAACCCCGTCAAGCAGTACGAGCCCTTCTTCGACTCGAGCCCCGCGTACACCGACGAACAGGAGCTCGTCGAATGGGGTGTCACTCCGTTCATCCACTACGACCCCGTCGGTCGCATGATCCGCACCGACCTGCCCGATGGGACTTTTATTAGAGTCGCCTTCACGCCGTGGCAGCAGGTCGCGCACGACGCCAACGACAACGTCCTCGCCAGCGACTGGTACGCCGAGCGCGACGCCCTGGTCGGAGGCACGCCGCACAACGACGGCGAGAAGTACGCCGCCCTGCACACCGAGCCCCACGACGGCACCCCCACCGTCACGCTGCTCGACAACCTCGGCCGCCCCTTCCTCGTCATCGCCGACAACGGCCTCGACGAGAACGACGACCCGCTGAAGTTCGAGACGCGCACCAACCTCGACATCGAGGGCAACACCCTCGAGGTCGAGGACGCCCGGGGCAACACCGCCGAGACCAACACCTTCGCGCCCGGCGGTCTCCAGCTCAAGACCCACAGCCTTGATGCCGGCACCCGTCTCGCCCTGCCCAACGCCCTCGGCGCCCCGCTGCGCGCCTGGGACAGCCGCGACAACGTGCGCCGCTGGACCTACGACGTCCTGAGCCGCCCGACGCATGCCTATCTCGCGCACGCGGCCGACCCCGAGGTCCTCCAGCAGCGCATCGTCTACGGCGAGAGCCTCGGCGTCACCGCCGACACCACCAACCACCTCGGCCAAGTCTACCGCGTTTATGACAGCGCCGGCGTCCTCACCAGCGTCGAGTACGACTTCAAGGGCAACCTCCTCACCACCGAACGCCGCCTCGCCGAAGACTACACCACCGCGCCCGACTGGATCGACCTCGCCCCCGAGACCGACCCGGCCCTCATCCACGCCGCCGCCGCGCCCCTGCTCGAGGCCGAGACCTTCACGACATCCTGGACCTACGACGCCCTCAGCCGCGTCCGCACCCAGACCACGCCCGACGACAGCGTCACCACCCAGGCCTTCGGCGTCGGCGGCATGCTGCAGTCCGTCGCCGTCAACGTCCGCGGCGCCGTCGCAGCCACGGACATCGTCACCAACATCGACTACAACGCCCGCGGCCAGCGCCTCCTCATCGCGTACGGCAACGGCTCGTCCACTGATTACGCGTACGATCCTCTCAACTTTCGCGTCACTCGCATTCACACCACTCGCCCCAACCCCGATCCCGACCTTCGCACCGTCCAGGACCTGCGCTACCACTACGACCCCTCCGGCAACATCGCCCGGATCCGCGACCAGGCTCAGCAGGGCGTCTTCTTCGACAACGCCTACGCCGATCCCACCCAGTCCTTCGTCTACGACGGCCTCTACCGCCTCATCTCCGCCACGGGCCGCGAGCACGCCACCCTCACCATGCCCACCGCCGAGGGTTTCGCGCCCATTGCGCACCCGCAGGACATCCAGGCCCAGCGCAACTACACCCAGCGATACACCTACGACCCGGTCGGCAACATCCTGCGGATGAAGCACGAGTCCGGCATGTCAGTTGTCTGGGAGCGCGGTTACGCCTACCATCTCGGAGGAAACCGGCTGCAGGCCACCAGCGACCCCCTCGACGACATCGACGACCCGCTGAGCTACACCGTCCCTTACACGCACGACGCCCACGGCAACATGACCGCCATGCCCGCCATCCCCGGGGGCCTCACCTGGGACCACGACGATCGCCTGCAGAGCAGCGATTCCATCGGCGGCGGCACGACCTACTACGTCTACGACGGCGCCGGCCAGCGCGTCCGCAAGGTCCACGTCAACCTCTCGGGCTCCACCAGCAAGCAGCGCCTCTACTTCGGTAGCTGGGAGACCTACCGCGAGCACAAGAACATCAACACGACCAACGACCTTGACCTCGAGCGCGAGACCCTCCACGTCCACGACGACCACGGCCGCGTCTGCCTCATCGAGACCAAGACCGTCGACACGGGCGCCCCCGTCGTCACCCCCGCCAACGTCGCACGCTACCAGTACTCCAACCACCTCGGCACCGCCAACCTCGAACTCGACGAGGACGCCGACGTCATCAGCTACGAGGAGTTTCATCCCTACGGCACGAGCAGCTACCGGGCCGCGAACAGCGCCATCGAAGTCAGCGAAAAGCGCTACCGCTACACGGGTCAAGAGCGCGACGAAGAAACCGGCCTCGCCTACCATGGCGCGCGCTACTACGCCCCCTGGCTAGCGAGATGGACGGCCTCTGACCCGATTGGGTTGGGTGGAGGGATGAATAGGTACGCGTATGTGTGGGGAAATCCAGTAAGGCTGGTGGATCTGGAGGGCACCACGCCTAGCGAGCGAGGATATGTAGAGCGATTCTTTGACTGGGTCCTCCCCAAGAGCGTTCAAGTCAATGTCAATGCGCCATCGGCCCCGCCTCCCTCCGATCTGGGGGGTGCAGCAAGGCGAAACTTGGGGTGGCAGAGCTCGCCTGAACGGGGCCCGCACCCCGGTGACAGTGCTTGGGGGATGGGAAGGCATCAGTCTCCGCCAAGTCGGCATGAGGCGATAGCGAGGAGTCTGGCCCTGAGCCCGCTCGACGCAATCGATGCGTTTGTCAACACGCCCCATGAAATTGGGGTGGCATTGGATGGCGTGAACAGAGGAGATGCCAGAGCTGCCGTCCTTGGAGGTCTTGGAGCTGTCACCGGAGGTTTGGTTGCAGCGGGTGCTGGCGGCATCATGAGAAACATTCGCCTTCCACGCGGCCTTTCCAAAGGAAATGTATCCGGAGGCAAGAGGAGCGCCGACGTCGTCCCAGCCGGAGTTGCCGATAATGCGGAAGTGAAGGGCTCCGGAGCGTCCGATCCCCAGCGGGCGACTCTAAGCAAAAAGCACCCCACGCCTGCGGAACCGAAGTCGGTTACGCCTTTTTCACCCGAGAAGCTGAATCGAATAGTGGCTGCGCTCGCAAAACGCAATCCTCCTACTCGATTCGTACAAGGTGACGCGGCTAAAGCTTCCCTTAAGAAAGAGGGAGCCGCCGCGATGTATAGCCCCATGGAGGGCGGGCCTGGCGGCACCGTCTTTCTCCGCGACAACCCCTCCGCCCCTGAAGTCGTGGAGGAACTGATTCATTTGGGGCAGGCTCGGTCGATTGCACGTCAAGAGGGGCAATGGCGAAACTTTACGTACGAGGAGGTCCCAATTGTTGAGATTGAGGCGCAGCGCAAGTTGATCCAACTCGGCCGGACTCTGCGTTGGACCAAATACGAAGAGCAAATTACCAAGGCCAATCTGGTAGATTGGCGCGCCCTCGCGAGGCAGGATAAGCAGGCCGCAAAGGCAGGGAAGCCATGACAATGGTGACAAGGATCAAAATTCTGAACGCAGAGCGTGAGGAGAACAATGGCCGCGTCGAGTGGTCGGTATGGCTAACCCGTATCGAGGGGGGGGACATTCGGAGCGGCATGAAGTTTAGAGATTCTTCCGGAGAGATCTGGGTTCTGGGCAACATTTACACCTTTCCAGCTCGCATGCTGCGCGTATATCCTGGCGGCAGAGCCTACACAATGTTGCCTGCAACTAGGAACGCAGTTCTCCAGAAAGGAGACGTTCTGGCCTTAGTTCCTCCTGACGCGTTCTCGCCCGCGGAGTGACGATCAGGAACGCGATGGCCCGAGGCCGAGATCCAGGGGTTCCGAAGCTGACCGAGGTACTCACCGACCTCGACCAATGGCGGGAGATGTCTGAACGCTGGAAGAGCGGCGCGTCGGAGACTGACATCACGGGATAGAGAGCCTTGGCTCGCCGTCCTGTCGTGCTCACGCTCGCTCGTGATGTCTCGACGGCCGATGCAGCCGCGAGAGAGCGACCGGTCACAGCGGCTCGATGGTCACGTGCGCGACGCCGAGGCGGAGGAGGCCGGCGCCGAGGCGGCGCTCGATCACCCGCGCGGGGTCCGGGACGCCGGCCTGGGTGAACTGCAGGCGGATGCGGTGGATGCTCAGGTGGAGGTAGCCGGCGTCGACCTTGAGCATCGTATCCGTCCGATTGACTGCGTCTCGCTCGACCCGGGGCGGGTCGGCTACACCGAGAGCGGATGCTTGCCCAGCGCGATACGGCGGAAGACGTTGGCGTCGAGCCGCTGCTGAGCCTCTGGCTTCTGGAGCGTCTCGCGCCAGGAGACGGGGGCGAGCTCGAGGATGCGGGAGCGCGGCCACGAGGGCAGCAGACAGAGGAGGTCGCGGAGGTAGCCGAGCGGCTCGATGGCGTGCATCTGGCAGCTTGCGAGCAGGGACACGAAGACGGTGTTGGCACGTGCGCCGTCGTCGCTGCCGACGAAGAGCCAGTTCTTGCGGCCCACGGCCTCGCGGCGGAGCGCGCGCTCGGAGATGTTGTTGTCGAGCGGCAGCCGTCCGTCGTCGAGGAAGCGGCGCAGGGCCGCCCGCTGGTTGCGAGCGTAGGTCAGCGCGGCGGCCAGCGGCGAGCCGTCGAGGGCGACCTCGGCCTGCGCGTCGCACCACGCGAAGAAGGCGTCGACGATCGGCGCCGAGACCTTCCGGCGCACCGATTCGCGCTTCTTGCGAGCCTCCTCGGCGAGCTTCTCCTCGTTTTTGAAGAGCTTGCGGATCAGCCCGAGCGCGTGCCTCGCCAGCTCCGGTTCGGTGCCCAGCGCCTTATAATAGTAGCGCCGACAGTGGGCCCAGCACGCGACCTCGACGACGCTGCCACGGGCGTAGAGGTGATCGTAGACCGAGTGCGCGTCGGCGACGAGGTAGCCCTCGTAGCCCGCGAGCAGGCGATCGACGGCCTCGCTGTCGTGCTTGTGCGAGAATCGATACAGCACGTGCCGGCCGGGCGCGACCAGCACCCAGAAGTGAGCCCGCTGGCACTGCTCGGACGCCTGCACGAGCACCCCCGTCGCGTCGACGCAGAGGTAGGGCGACCGGAAGGCGTCGGCCAGCATCGCCTCGACCAGCGGTTCGACGAGATCGGCGAGCTGTTGGGGCCAGCTGCAGATCGTCTGGCGCGAGAGCACGAGGCCCTCGCGGGCGTAGATCGCCTCCTGGCGGTGGCTCGGCATGTGGTCCTGCCAGCGCTGGACGATCGTGTGCGCAAGGAGCCCGGGGCCGGCCAGGCCGCGCTCGATCGGCCGCTCCGGCGGCGGCGCGATCACCACGGTCGGGCTCGCGGCTGTCTTTTGGGCCAGTAGCCGGTCCAGTTGTCCTCGGCCTTGGGCTCGGACAGCGCGAGGTGCCACTTGACGTCCCGATCGCCACGCGCGTAACCCTCGACATCGAGGGTTACAGCCTCGTCGTCACCGACGCCAACGAGAACACCGCCGAGACCAACACCTTCGCCCCCGGCGGCCTGCAGCTCAAGACCGAGAGCCAGGACGCCGGCACCCGCTGGGCCCTCCCCAACGCTCTCGGCGCCCCGCTGCGCGCCTGGGACAGCCGCGACAACATCCGCCGCTGGGCCTACGACGACCTCAACTGCCCCACTCACGCCTATCTCAAACACGACATCGACGACGAGGTCCTCCAGCAGCGCATCGTCTACGGCGAGAGCCTCGGCGCCAGCGCCGACGATACCAACCACCTCGGCCAAGTCTACCGCGTTTATGACAGCGCCGGCGTCCTCACCAGCATCGAGTACGACTTCAAGGGCAACCTCCTCACCACCGAACGCCGCCTCGCCGAAGACTACACCACCGCGCCCGACTGGATCGACCTCGCCCCCGAGACCGACCCGGCCCTCATCCACGCCGCCGCCGCGCCCCTGCTCGAGGCCGAGACCTTCACGACATCCTGGACCTACGACGCCCTCAGCCGCGTCCGCACCCAGACCACGCCCGATGCCAGCGTCACCACCCAGACCTTCGGCCTCGGCGGCATGCTGGAGTCCGTCGCCGTCAACGTCCGCGGCGCCCTGACTGCGACCGACATCGTCACCAACATCGACTACAACGCCCGCGGACAGCGCCTCCTCATTGAGTACGGCAACGGCTCGTCCACAGATTACGAGTATGACCCCAGGAACTTCCGCGTCACTCGCATTCACACCACTCGCCCCCGACCCCGACCCCGACCTGCGCGCCGTCCAGGACCTGCGCTACCACTACGATCCCGTCGGCAACATTGCCCGGATCCGCGACGAAGCCCAGCAGGGTGTCTTCTTCGACAACGCATACGCCGACCCCACCCAGTCGTTCCGCTACGACCCGTCCTACCGCCTCATCTCCGCCACGGGCCGCGAGCACGCCACGCTCACCATGCCCACCGCCGAGGGTTTCGCGCCCATTGCGCGCCCCCAAGACATCCAGGCCCAGCGCAGCTACACCCAGAAATACACCTACGACTCGGTCGGCAACATCCTGCGGATGAAGCACGAGTCCGGCATGTCGGTTGTCTGGGAGCGCGGTTACGCCTACCATCTCGGAGGAAACCGGCTGCAGGCCACCAGCGATCCCCTCGACGACATCGACGACCCGCTGAACTACACCGTCCCCTACACGCACGACGCCCACGGCAACATGACCGCCATGCCCGCCATCCCCGGGGGCCTCACCTGGGACCACGACGATCGCCTGCAGAGCAGCGATTCCATCGGCGGCGGCACGACCTACTACGTCTACGACGGCTCCGGCCAGCGCGTCCGCAAGGTCCACGTCAACCTTTCGGGCTCCACCAGCAAGCAACGCCTCTACTTCGGCAGCTGGGAGGCCTACCGCGAACACAAGAACATCAACACGACGAACGATCTCGAGCTCGAGCGCGAGACCCTCCACGTCCACGACGACCACGGCCGGATCTGCCTCATCGAGACCAAGACCGTCGACGCCGGCACCCCCGTCGTCACCCCGGCCAACGTCGCCCGCTACCAGTACAGCAACCACCTCGGCACCGCCAACCTCGAGCTCGACGACGACGCCGAGGTCATCAGCTACGAGGAGTTCCACCCTTACGGCACCAGCAGCTACCGCGCCGCCAACAGCGCCATCGAGGTCAGCGCCAAACGCTACCGCTACACGGGCCAGGAGCGCGATGAAGAGACCGGCCTCGCACGGCGCCCGCTATTACGCCCCCTGGCTAGCGAGATGGACAGCCGCCGACCCGATCGGCCTCGGTGGAGGTCCGAACCGATATTTGTACGTCAAATGTGCTCCCACTAGATTTGTCGATCCGACTGGCACGATAGAGCGCCCGAGTACAGCTGAGATTCAGCAGTACGAAAAGGACGCGGCCGAACACAATTCAGCTGTGCAGGCATGGCATGCCGAACTGGCCACGTCTGACTCGAGCCAACAAACTGCGGCCCGGCTTGATCGGGAGAGGATCTCGCTTGTTGATCGGGAGAACGTGTTATTGGATCGATGGCAGGATTTGGCAATTCGAAATGTGCTCGCAGACTTGGAGGACATGCGCACCCGGGAGTATAATGAAGGCAATGGAGACTCTTGGACGCTCGCCGGACGTACGGTGACTCGGCTCAATGGTGCGTTGAACTTCGCAGCGGGTGTTGCTGCGATGTATGGAACCGCTGGGTTGCCTTACTACTTGAAGCAGACTTTGCTCAAGCGAGCCTGACACAAGCAATTACCGGCGACATGGCCAGCACGGGACTTCGCGCAGGGACTAAGATTATTTCGACAGGGTTATTCGGAGGTAGTGAGCAAGAGGGAGAGACACACGGAGACATCGTTGAGCTGCTGTTTCCGTTGGGCCTTGGTGTCTTCCAGGCGGGTCGCCGAATTGGCGCAGCGCCTCCCAACAGCCCCCCCTCTCGCGGGCTTCCTTCGGGGGCGCGCGGTAGCTCTGCTGGCGGCGCAGATAAGGGAGGACGAAAGGTCTACCGGCACCTGAACCCGGATGACGTAGAGAACCTCGCTGCGGGGCGTGGCCTTTCTCCGAAGGGTACTCAGACGGATATCAGCGCGCACATCGAAGGCCAGCCAACTGGAAATATCTCGGCCTCCCTAACGCCAGAGGCAGCGGCACGCTTTGATTCGGGCAATGGCCTGGTGGAGATCGACGTGGACCTAGCAGCCCGTGGTGGAAGTCGCGGTAACCACGCTGCGAGGAATCTAGCGAACAGCAGAGCGGCGTGCGATATCGCGCGCCGCTCGGGAAGCTGATAAAGTGGCTCTGCCATGGCGATGGGGCACGACAACGGGGAGCAGCCGACGCTGTTCATCACCTATGACAAGCTGCAGGGGCTCGGGCACCCGTTCTATGAAGCGCTCGACAAGCTGTTACGGAAGCACGGCTTCGACCGCTTCGCGGAGAAGCAGTGCCAGCAGTTCTACGCCGAGGTGATGGGCCGACCGGGCCTCGCGCCGGGGGTGTACTTCCGGTGCCTGCTGATCGGTTACTTCGAGGGGATCGGCAGCGAGCGGGGCATCGCCTGGCGGATCGCTGACTCGCTGAGCCTGCGGCGGTTTTTGGGGCTCGGCCTGGAGAAGCAGCCGCCCGATCACTCGACGATCTCGCGGACGCGACGCCGGCTGAGCATTGACGTGCACGAGCGAGTCTTTACGCGGGTGCTCGAGCTGGTGGCGGAGCATGGCCTGCTGCGCGGCAAGACGCTGGGGATCGACGCGACGACGCTCGAGGCGAACGCGGCGCTGCGCTCGATTGTTCGCCGCGACGACCGACGCGCGTATAAGGAGTACTTGACCGACCTGGCGGAGGCCGAGGGGATCGAGGAACCGACGCGCGAGGACCTGGCGCGGCTCGACCGCAAGCGGCCGAAGAAGGGCTCGAACGACGAGTGGGTGCACCCGCACGATCCCGAGGCCCAGATCATGAAGATGAAGAACGGCAGCACCCACCTCGCGCACAAGCACGAGCAGGCAGTCGACCTCGAGACCGGGGCGATCGTCGGGGTGACGGTGCACGGCGGCGCTGCGGGCGACACGAAAACCCTCGAAAAGACGCTGGAGGTCGCCGACGCCAATCTCGCGGAGGTACGCCAGGTGGGCTCGGAGAAGGCCAGGGAGCAGATCGCCGAGCGCGTCGAGGAGGTCGTCGCCGACAAGGGCTACCACAGCAACGACGTGATGACCTCTCTCGAGGGGGTCGACGTGCGCAGCTATATTCCGGAGCCCGCGCGAGGTCGTCGGCGGTGGGAGGGCAAGCAGGCCGAGCGCGACGCGGTCAGCCGGAACCGCCGCCGCATGAAACGGAGCAAGGGCAAGGAGCTGCAGAAGAAGCGCAGCGAGCTGGTCGAACGGCCCTTCGCACACATGCTCGACTCCGGCGGCATGCGCAGGGTCCACGTGCGGGGTCACGACAATATCCTCAAGCGACTGGTCATCCACGCCGCCGGATTCAACTTGAGTCTGATCATGCGAATGGTCCACGGAATCGGGAAACCGAGGGCCCTCCAGGGCCTTCGGGCCGCACTTTCTGCCGTACTCGTGGCCGTCCTCACGCTCCTGCGGTGGCTCGGAGCACTCTTCGGGCGCGGCTCGCAGCAATTTCCGCCGAAGGCTCGACCTCCCGAGTGCTTCGCTTACCCGAGGCTCACCTGAGCGATTTCGTCCCAACGACTTCTGCCTCGGGCTGCTAGCGATCGCAGGAGGCGCGAAGTTCATCGATCACAACAACGTACTCCAAGCCGCCAAGCGAAGTGGGAACTCCACCACCCTGCGAGACGCGAGGCGGGCACAGGAGGTCCTGTTTCGTGTCTTGATTCCATTCAATGCGATACGTCAGGTTAGATGAGGAGACGAAAATGCCTGCACTGAGCGAACACGTGAACGTTTGGCGATCGGCACTGAACATTCTTGCCGCAAAGGGTTACCAAGTTTGGGTGCAAGACGACGGCGAGACGTTTTGCGCAGAGCGTGACGGCTGGGATTTTATGGCCGACAGTCCGGTTTCTTTGCTCGGTCTAGTGTCCATGCTTGAACACCAAAGCCCCGAGCATTACGAAGAATACTGGTGGCGAACGCCTGGCAAGCTCGATGTTTCCAAACTGCCGTCCGAGCCGAAACCTTATGTATCGGTGGTCAAAGGTCCGAGGCAACGAGGACCTGCGGAATAGATAGTAGGGCGGCGCGTCATGGCAAACTTCGAGCACCGCCTCGTCGAGGGCTACACCGCCGGATCGACCTCGCTGGCGAGACCGACCCGGCCCTCATGCACACCGCGGCCGTATCAGGTCGTGCCGCAAAAAGTCCGGCCGAGCCCCCAAGCCCGACGGCACGGCGACCTCGTGTTCGACGGCGACGACATCGTGTTCGCGGACACCAGCCCAACCTCCGCCTGGTCGGCAGCGACCGCTTCATCGGCGACAACAAGGCAACCCCGTCAAGCAGTACGAGCCCTTCTTCGACTGGGGCCCCGCGGACACCGACGAGCGTGAGCCCGTCCGCGCCGAACCGCCACCCGCGGCGCCGCGCCGGTTGTCTGGGAGCGCGGTTATGCCTACCATCTCGGAGGAACTGGCTGCAGGCCACCAGCGCCCCCTCGACGACATCGACGACCCGCTGAGCTCCACCGTCCCCTACACCACGACGCCCACGGCAACATGACCGCCATGCCCACCATCCCCGGGGTCCTGGGACCACGACGATCGCCTGCAGAGCAGCGAGTCCATCGGCGGCGGCAACAATCGACTCGCGTCGAGCCTCGTGAGACGCGCCGTCAGCTGTACCCCTGCGAGCTCGAGCCAGGCCTATCGGATTTGGCCCCTACCGACATTCTTTGGGCATAGCCCAATGGCCACTTAGTAGTAGCACCACGACTGTCTCCGATTCCGAACACGCCAGGCTATAATGCACCGGATTTGGAGCTTCGAGGAGATTTCAGATCCTTCTTTCCGGGGGGCAGCAAACCCCCAAAAGGTCCCTGATGACACCGCTCGTTTTCCCACCAGAGTTGAATTTCGTGTGCGCCATGTTCGAGCGTTACGGCGCCTCGACAAAAGAAGAGGTCCATCGCCTGCTCAATTCTGCAGGCGTGGACGAGCTCGATGCAGTGACGGCAGTTTCGATTCGCCTCCTCGAAAGCGCGGGCGAAGGAATGTTTGCCATGTACCGCTTCGCCGAACAGATGGAGAATCAAGGAGATTACGATTCAGCCCAGAGAATCCGTGCGTTCACCGAACGCATCATGCCTGTTGTGGTGGGATAATTCTTTGCCCAGCACGGTAGATCCCGGGTCGTCCGGATCTCCCGCACAGATCCCCGAGCGCATCCCCCACCGACAGCCCGGCGAGGGACAGGCGGGCGCGGGACATCCTTACCTCGTGATCGGCGGGCAGCGAGACCATGCCCGCATCCTACCCGCCGCAGCCACGACTGTCACCTACGCGACCGTCTCGGCCTCCGCCCCTTCGAACAGCACCGCCACGCGGTTGCGAACCTTCGCCAGCGGCGGCAGCTCCAGCGCCACGTAGTCCGTCCGCTCGATCATCAGGTCTGGGTTTCTCCGCGCCTCGTGCCTCGGCGGCAGCTTCTCCAGCTCCTCCGAATCAAACCTCCGCAGCGACTTCCGCCGCTGCACGTACGTCCCGCGCTTGAAGAACTCGGGGTAGTCGTTCCACTCGACCCCCTTGTCGCGCAGCATCGCCTGCATCTCGGCGCCGTTCTTGTTGTCGAGCTGCTTGTGGCTGTAGTGGGCTCGTGCCGCCATGGCGACCGAGTTTTTGACCGCGTCGAACTCACGCCACAGGAACGTATTGGCCGCCTCGTCGAGCGAAGGCAGGTTCCACACCCGCGCGTCGAAGTGCGGCAGCTTCTCCCCGTACTCCCCCGGCAAGAACTCCGGCAGCCTCTTATTGAAGTACGCGGTCGTCAGGCTCGCCAGCACCGACACCAACTTCGAAATACGCCCGTCGAAGATGATCTGGCTGTCGGCCGTCGGCGTGTACCAGGCCAACGTGATCTCGTCGGACTGCGTGTAGCCGCACGCCGCGTTGGTCTCGCGCACCAGGAACTTCACCGTCTCGATCATCAGCTGCGACAGCCGGCGATCGAACGGCCGCTCGAGCCCGTGCGTGAATTTTGAAAAGGAGCGGCCATCGATGCGCGCGACGATCGGCAGCAGCGGCATGCACTTCCGGCCGGCCTCTGCCATCTCGTACATCTTCATCCGGTCCCCGAGCTCGTCCGTCATGCGCGCCTCCTTTGCGACGAGGAGGCTCGCACGAGCGCCACACACAATCAAAGAGGCGAGCCCGCGCGCCTGCGCGCCGACTCGCCTCCATCCACGCTGCGGATACTTCAGGCGTTGTCGCCGAAGATCGCGCGCAGGCCGTACAGCGACAGGAACGCGAAGCCGGCGCTCGCCGGGATCGTCAGCACCCACGCCAGCACGATGTTGCCGGCCACGCCCCAGCGGACGGCCGACAGGCGCTTGCTCGCGCCCACGCCCATGATGCACGCGCTGATGCAGTGCGTCGTCGACACCGGCACGCCCATCGCGCTCGCGGTGAGGATCGTCGCCGTCCCGGCCGTCTCGGCGGCGAAGCCCTGCAGCGGCGTGATGCGGATGATCTTCGTGCCCATCGTCTTGATGATGCGCTTGCCGCCTGCCATCGTGCCGAGGCCGATCGCCGCCGCGCACGAGAACACCACCCACGTCGGCACGCCCTTGTCGACCGGCAGCATCGACTCGGGCAGCCCGGTGTAGCCGGCGGCCATGAACGACACCAGCGCGAGCGTGATGATGCCCATCGCCTTCTGCGCGTCGTTCGAGCCGTGCGAGAACGCCATCATGCAGGCCGAGATCAGCTGCAGCCGCCGTGACCCGCGCTGGACCGAGACCGGCTTGAACGACCGCACGATCCACAGCAGCGCGATCATGAAAAGGAACGCGATCGTGAAGCCCGCCAGCGGCGACAGCACCAGCGGGATCAGCACCTTGCCGGTCAGCGTGCCCCAGTTGAAGGCCGACATGCCGGCGTGAGCCACGACCGCGCCGGCGAGCCCGCCGATCAGCGCGTGCGACGAGCTCGACGGGATGCCGTACCACCACGTCAGCAGGTTCCAGATGCAGGCGCCGATCAGCGCCGCCAGCACCACCACCTGGGTGACGATCATCGGATCGGCGAAGCCGGAGGCGATAGTCTTGGCGACCGCGGTGCCGGTGATGGCGCCGATGAAGTTGAGGATGCCGGCGAGGATGACCGCGGTGCGGACCGGCAGCACGCCGGTCGAGACGACGGTAGCGATCGCGTTGGCGGCGTCGTGGAAGCCGTTGATGTAGTCGAACACCAGCGCGACCACGATCACCAGGATCAAGAGCGTCAGCATGCTAACCATGCTTCACCGCCAGGTTCTTGAGCCGCTCGGCGACCGTCTCGCACTTGTCGATCGCCTTCTCGAGGTCCTCCAGGACCTCCTTGTCGCGCAGCAGCACCTTGGCGTCGATCGCCGGGTCGTGGAACAGCTGCCCGACGGCGTTGCGGAAGATCCGGTCGGCCTCCTTCTCGTGCTGCTTGATCACCCGGCCGACCGCGATCAGCTTGGCGTACTCGTGGCGGCGCAGCGCCGGCAGCTCGGCCTTGAGCAGCTCGGCCATCACCACCAGGATGTTCATCAGCTCGATCATCGGCGGCGACGGCTCCGGCACCGCGTACAGCTCGAAGGTCCGGCCCGTCAGGTTGATAAGGTCGACGATGTCGTCGATCGACGCCGCCAGCAGCTGGATGTCCTCGCGGTCGATCGGCGTCACGAACACCCGAGCCAGCTGCTCTTCGATCTCGTAGACGATCGCATCTGCCTGGTGCTCGAGCTCCTGCACTGTCTCGCGCACCTTCTCGGCCGACACGCCGCGCGCGAAGTCGGCGAGCGCGCGGGCGGCCTGCTCGAGCAGCTCGCTCTGCCGCTCGATCAGCCCGTAAAACACATCCTCCCGCGGAAGGAGCCAACGGATGACGTCCTGCAGTGCCATGGGGTGCTTCTCCGCGCGGGAACCTAGCCGGCCTCTGCCGGCGAGTCCATCGCTTGCTCGCGCATTTTGCGCATGCGCGACGCCTCTGTAACATGCCCGTCACAACGAAGGCGTAGAGGGCCGCCGCTGCTCATGCATCGCGGTCTCGCCTCGCCCGCGTGAGGTACCACCAGCCAGCGATCGTCCCGCGAAGGCCCAGCGCCGCGAGCGCGAAGCCCACCGGTCGCGCCGCTTGTCGCCGAGTTCCGAAGATCCCGAGTCCGCGATGCAGGAGCCTCGCCACGCGATTCGAGGTGCCCGAGCGGCGTCCATAACGAGGCCTCCCACGAGGTGACCGCGACGATCGGCCGCGTGCGCGTCGAGATCGCCTGCCTCCGTCACGACGCCGATCGTCACCAGCCTCGGCCTCTCGATCGTCTGCAGATCTCGCACTCGAGAGCGCGTCCGGTCGCTCGCTGTTCCGCGTCGCCCTGCCGCTGGCCTCGCTCCCCGGCGCTCGCTCGCGTCGACACCTCTCACGTCGGCGGCGGCTCGGCGTCTCGCGCCGTCTGGGCGCAGTTGCGGACGCAGGTCCAGCGATCGCCGGCGCCGAGCTGCTTGTCGGCGTGACAGACATCGACGCACGCCGACAGGCGGTCCAGCGACTCGGGCGTCAGCGTCGCGTCGGCCGCCCGCGCCCGCCGCTTGCAGCGCTTGCCGCACGGCCGCGAATCACCGCACTCGTGAAGACACCGCGCCGCGCCGTCGAAGGCCGCGTCGACGGCCGTGGGCGTGACCTTGAAGGCCACGTCGCAGTTGCGGCGGCAGGTGATCGCGTCGCCGGGCGCGAGCGCTTGCCCGGTGCAATCGTCGTAACAGGCGGACAGCCCGCCGCGGTCGCCGCTGGCGTTGTGCTTGCTCTCCTCGAGCTTCGGCGGCGAATGCTCGCGGACCATGTCGCAGGCAGTGAGAGCGAGCAGGACGGCGGTGGAACGAGCGACGATCGACATACCTCATTCATGGCGAGATCTTCGGCCCGGCGACCGCGAAACTCCTGCGCGTCGCCGCATCCCGGACGCGCTCGCCGGCCGTGTGACCGCAATGTCACCACCCTCGCCGCGGCGCGCGTGATATCCCGACGCTGATGTCACGAGCAAGCCCATGGATCGTCGCCCTCGATCTCCGCGACCGCAGCCGCGGCGCCCTCGCGTTCGCTGGCTGGCTCGGCGGCGCCGGCGAATCGGTGATCGGCGCCCACGTGCTCGAGCCATGGAGCCGGCCTCACGTGCGCAGCGAGGTCGAGGCCGACCTCGGCCGCGCCGTCGCCCGCGCGACGCATGCGCTCGGCTGCCCTCCGCCCGCGCAGATCGTCACGGAAGAGGCCGAGACCGCCGAGGCCGGGCTGGCGCGACTCGCCGTCGGCGCCGCCGGCCTCGTCGTCGGTCGCGTCGCCAGCGATCCGCGCCGCGCCCTGTCGCGCCTCGGCCCGGTCGCGCGCCGGCTGCTGCGTCAGCTGCCCGCGCCGACCGTCGTCGTCCCGCCGACGCTGGTCGCCGTCGCGGCCGGACCGATCCTCCTCGCCACCGACTTCGAGCCCGCCAGCGACGAGGCCGCCGTGTTCGCCCGGGGCCTCGCCAGCCGCCTCGGCCGCGCGCTCGAGCTCGTCCATGTCGGCGAGGATTTTTACGAGGAGGACGACGAGGTCCGCGACCCCGTGTGGCTGCGGGCGCGCGACGCCTACCGCGCCGAGGTCGCGCTGGACAGCGAGCGCTGGGCCGCCGCGCACGGCCTCGCCGCCACGCCGAGGCACCTGCGCTTCGGCGACGCGGTGCTCGAGCTGGCCGACCTCGCCGAGGCCCGCGACGCCGCCCTCGTGGTCGTCGGCTCGCGCCGCCTCGGCCTCCCGGCCCGCTTCTTCCTCAGCAGCACCGCCTCCGCCCTGGCCGGCCTGGCCGCCTGCCCGGTCGCCGTGGTCCCGCCGCGCGACTGACTCATATAAACTGTCTCTCGAGGCATGTCCTCGAGGACATTCTCCTATGAGCATGTCTCGAAGGGCATTTCCTAAAGAACATGTCTTTTGCGACATGTACTCAGGACGCCAGCCCCGGCGGATCGCGCAGCGCCGCGGCCAGGTCGCGGCCGAGGCTCGCGGCCGCGTGCGCCGGCCCGGCCGCGAACACGTGGCGGTCGGGCCGGACGATCGCCAGCGCGGCCCGGTGCTGACGGAACCACGACGCCAGCCGGTCGTCCGCGTCGGCCATCTCGATCAGCCCCGGCTCGCCCGTCCCCGGGCCCACGAGGATGAACCGCGGGTTCACCCCATCTAAAAAGCCTTCGCGATTGACCGTGCGTGGATCGGCCGCGAGCCCGACCACCGCGAAGCCCGGCCCCAGCAATTCATCCGACCGCCCCGCCGCGCCCCGAACCTGCGGAAAATAGGTCCCCTCGGCGCCGCCACGCGGGCGCTTGCCGCCGGCGATGAAGCCTGCGCGGTGCAGCGGCGGCGGCTTGAACTCGAAGTCACAGATGAACCGGCGCACCCGATCGATCTGCTGCAGCGCACGGAACATCGCGTCGCGCGCGGACGCCAACCACGGCGCGCGCGTCAGGAACACGTGGCCCATGCGCACGCTGGCGGCGATCATCGCCTGCGTGTGCGCCCGCCGCTCGACCTCGTAGGTCGCCAGCAGCCGGGCATCCGCCGTGCCGGCCAGCACCGCGGCCAGCTTCCACGCCAGGTTGGCCACGTCGCGCAGGCCCGACACCAGCCCCTGGCCCATGAACGGCGGCATCTGGTGGGCCGCGTCGCCGACGAGGAACACCCGCCCCACCTGCCAGCGCTCGGCCACGTGCTTGCCGAACCCGTAGATCGTGGCGCGCGTGATGCGATAGCGATCGGGGTCGACGAACGGGGCCACCAATGTTCGTACCACCTCGGGTCGCTCGAGTGTCGCCGCCGTCTCGCCGCGGTGGATCATGCGTTCGATGCGGAGCTCGCCGGCCGGTCCTAGCGCGACGAAGGTCGGCCGCGCCGGGTCGCACACGAAGCGGGTGCTCGGCACCCGCAGCGCCGCCGGCTCCGCGTAGCCCGAGATCGCCAGCCACGGCTCCGCGTAGCGCGACCCTGGCATCGCCACGCCCAGCGACCGGCGCACCGTGCTGCGCGCCCCGTCGCAGCCGAGCACGTAGCGGGCCGTCAGCGTCGCCGGACCCGACGCGCCACGCAGCGCCAGCGTCACCGCCTCGGCGCCCGCTCGCAGCCCCGTCACCTCGCAGCCGCGGCGCAGCGTCACCCACGGGAACCGACGCATGCCCGCGCGCAGCGTCGCCTCGAGCGCCGGCTGATGAAAGAAGTGTAGCGGGCTGTAGCCCGAGCCGAAATCGAGGCGAGCCAGCCACACCTGCGCGAACGGCCGCCCGGCCACCCCCGTGTAATCGACCTGGTCCACCGCGATCATGTCCGCCAGCAGCCGATCGACGAGCCCGATCTGCTGGAAGATCCGCAGCGCCTCGTCGTCGCAGCTGAACGCCCGCGACTGGCCGTGATCGTCCGTATCGCGCTCCAGCACCACGCAGCGCAGCCCCGCCTGGCCCAGGAAATTGGCCGCCACCGCCCCCACGGGCCCGCAGCCGACGATGGCGACGTCACACTCGTCGGCGTGGGGCGAGGGCATGGCGCGAGGGCCCGCATCATCGCCGAGGATCTTGCGTGCGTCGAGGTGGCGCCCGACTGCCATGATTCATCCCTGCCACGAATCACTCGAGATCGATCGTCGTTGAACGATCGTCAACAGCGCGCTTTCGCCCGGCGGGCGCGCGGTGACACTTCTCGGCCGGCGCGGTGTTGCACCGCCATGCCGCTCCGCGCCCGCTGCACTCGCCTCGCCGCCCTGCTCGTCCTCCCGTCCGCGCTCCTCGCCGGCGGCTGCATCCCGCTGGTCGGCGACGGCGACCTCGAGGTCCGCGAGCGCGAGGTCTCGGGCTTCGACGCGGTCGTCAACGACACCGCGCTCGACGTCGAGGTCACTCTCGGCGCGGCCGAGAGCGTGCGCGTGATGTGCGACGCCAACCTGCTCGATCGCGTCGAGACCGCCGTCCGGGACGGCGTCCTGCACATCGGCCGCGCCGGCCTGCTGCCGCTGCGACCGCGCGCCGGCTGCCGCGTCGAGGTCGACGCCGAGCACCTGCGCGCGCTGCGAAACAGCGGCTCCGGCGACCTGCGGACCATCGGCGTCGCCACCGAGCTGGTCGACATCCGCCAGAAGGGCTCGGGCTCGATCACCGTCGACGAACTGCAGGTCGCGCACCTCGAGGTCCGCGCGACCGGCTCCGGCAGCGTCGACCTCGCCGGCGAGAGCGACGACGTCGCCTACATCAACACCGGCTCCGGCACGATCCACGCCCGCGAGCTGACGGCCGCCACGGCCCTGGCCCGCAGCACCGGCTCGGGCGGGCTCGATCTCCACGCCAGCGAGCTCGTCGACGCCGAGCTGCTCGGCTCCGGCGACATTCACGTGTGGGGCTCGCCCGCCGATCGCCACGCCCGCACCACCGGCTCGGGCGCGGTCGTGTTCCACTGATCAGAGGTTCCGCGGGTTCTTGTCGTCGACGTGTTGGCGGATCTCCCGCATCCACGCGTCGAAGTCCGCGTCGCCCAGCGTGTGCCCCGGCTGGACCCGCGCCCACTCGCGCCGCAGCGCCTCCTTCGCCACGCGCAGGCGCCCGGCCACCGTCTCGCGCGACTTCAGCTTCAGCACGTCCTGGATCTCCGGCTCGGTGAGGTCGTTCCAGTAACGCAGCTCGAGCACCGTCTGGGCGTTGATCGTCAGCCGGCGCAGACACTCGAACAGCATGCGCGCCTGCTCGTTGGCGAACACGAACGAGGACATCGCGGGCAGGCCGGTGTCGACGACGGCGTGGATCTCCGGGTCGAACGAATCGAAGTCGCGCCGCCGACGCTCCTGAAGGTGGCGACAGAGGACGCGATAGGCGATCGCAAACAGGTACCCGCGGAAGCTGCACTCGCCGCGGAAGTTGTCCCGCGACTTGACGCACTCGAGGAAGGTCCGGTTGGTCAGGTCCTGGTAGTGCGACTCGTCCTTGCTGAGGAAGAACCGCCGCAGCCGCGCGTAGTGGCGCTTCAGCAGGAGGTTGCCGGCGCGGGCATCACCCGCGCACCAGCGGTCGAACAGGGGGCGGTCGTCGTCTGCCACGGGGGTTCGGGTCTCGGAGGTCGTCGTCGTCGTCGTGAGCATCGCGCAGGGCTCCTGGACGGCGCGAAGGCCGTCCAGAAGCGTGGTGCGCCGACCGGGGGCGGACGATCACCTCCGGTCGTGATTTTTTTCGCCGCGGTCTACACCCCGAAGGCGGCCCGCCGGACCGGGTCGGGCTTGGTCGCCTCCTTCTTGGTGCTGACCCGGATCGTCGCCGCGGTGCCGGTGGTCTCGGCGATCAGCACGAAGGTCGTCTCGGTCTCGCGGTCGGGCAGCAAGAACGACAGGTACTGGCTGGTGTTGGAGGTCGACCAGGTCGGCGACTCGAGCCGCAGGGTGTGCCCGGCCGGATGCTGCGCGTACACGTAGGTCCCGCAGGCGACCTCGAGCTGGTTCACCGCGCTGCCGAACGTCAGCGCGGCCTGGTCTTCGTTCAAGTCGGGGTTGCCGGGGGCAGTGAAGATCACGTTCAAGGTGGTCGGTGTCGTGTGCATGGGCATCCTTGCGCACGAGGCCCGTCGTCGATGGTTTTGACGGTGGCCTCGAGGGTTTTCGGTGGGAGATGGGCTCTGCGACTCGGTAGTGCCGACGGGCGAGCGATCCGGTCACGCGCTCACGAACATTCTCGCCGGATGGCCGCGGCGGCCTGCCGCAGCTCGGCGATGCCCCGGTCATACGCGTGGACCGCGGCGATGTCACCCGCGAGCCCGTCGAGCTCTTCGGCGTAAGCCTGGCGGTCAGGGCAGGCCGCGTTCGCCATGTCCACGCCGCGATCCAGCATCAATCGCACTGCGGCGTCCGGGCGGCCACCCTCGAGCGCAGCACCGGCCGCGTTGTGGAGGTTCTGCGAATAGACCCAGCCGCGAGCGCCGGCTGCCTCGAGCACCGCCGCGCTCTCGAGAAAGTGCGCCTCGGCCGTCTCGTGCTGCTTGCGGCGTGACGCGACCAATCCCCGCAACGCCCACATGTCCGCGGTCTCGCGCGGATCGACCTCCGACAGGTGTTTCATCCCCTCGAACACCTCGCGCAGCGCCTCATCGGCGCAGTCGATGCACTCCGCCCAGACCGCGAAGCTGGCGTACGTCCGGCTGCGGCGGTGAGCGGCGCGCAGATCCCAGTCGCCCTGGCGATAGCGGTCGCGCACACGCTCGAGCTCGCCGACGCATTCTTCCAGCCCGCGCGGATCTCTGGCGACGAAATCCAGCATGTACTCGCATTCCATCTCGGCCAGCCCGGCCCTGCTCTCGACCGTTTGCGGGTGATCCTCTCCGAGCGCGGCCTGGCGGATCTGCACCGCACGCAGGTAGTGCTCGCGGGCCTCGTCGAACTGAGCGCCGCGCTCGCGACCGCTCAGCGTCCGCGAGAGGTTGGCGAGACTGAGGCCGAGGTTGTGGTGCGACTTGGAGGTAGTGGGATGCTCCGCGCCGAAGAGGGCCTCGCGCTGAGCGAGCCCCTCGAGGTGCTGCGCCGCCGCCTTCGCGTGCTCGCCCTGGCCATCGAGCCGCAGTCCCTCGGCCTCCGCGAACTCGGCCTCGAAGCGGCGGCGGATCGGCGAATCGGTCGGCAGTGCCGTCATCGTCGAGCGGATCCACGGGGCCTGCAGCGCCGCCTCGCCGTGCTCGCCGAGATCGAAGGCGAGGCTCTTGAGCCGGAGGGTCGAAGCGCGCGCGAAGGTGTCGTAGTCACCGGCCTCCACGGCCAGCAGCGCCCCCGCCTGTAGCCGGTCGAGCGCTTCCCGCGACGACCTCGCGGACGCGTCGAGCCAGCCCGTCAGGTAGACGGCTCGCGCGTGCGCGGCCTTGTATGGGCTGCTGGCGTCGAGCGCCACCCCGGTCCGCGCGCCCGCCCCCGCGTAGTCTCCGGCGACGATCCGCAGCTCGAGGCGGTCGAGGTAGTCGCGCAACCAGTCCGGCGTGCCCGTCAACGACGAAGCCTCCGGCCGCTCGCACGCCGCCGGCAAATCGAGGCCGCCGAGCACGTCGAGCATGCGCGTGACGCTCTCGCGGTCGGGTTTGGCGTACAGCGCGACCACCCCCGCGAATCGCTCGAGCTGGCGCGAGAGACATGCCTCTCGGGCCTCGTTCGGTATGGTGCAGAGCCCCGCGCGAGCCTTGGTCCAGGCCTCGCCGTAGCGGTCGGCGAAGCCCTGCAGCGATTCGCTGGCCCTGGCTCCGAACGGCAGCTCGAGGCCGGTGATGGCGGTGTCGACCTCGGCCCGCCTCGCCTCGTCCCACACCGCCGCGAATTGCTCGCGCCCCTGCGACACGCACCGCTCCTGCGTCGCGGCCTGGGCCACCCACGTGAACCCGAGGACCGCCGCCGCCGCCGCTGCGCTGGCCACGATCGCCAGCGTCCGCCGCGGACGAGCCGTGAGCGCCGCCAGCAGGGCCGCCATGTCGGGGAACCGCGCCGCCGGGTCGTCCGCCAGCCCGCGCTGCAGCGCCCGCACCAGCGGCGCCCGCACCTTGCCGCGGATCGCCAGAGCGTTCACGCCGGCGCGCGGCATGCGACCGAACAGCGCCAGGTGCAGCGCCACACAAAAGCTGTACTGATCGCTGCGGGCCGTCGCGCGCCCGCGGGCGCACTCCGGGGCGATGTATCCCTCGGTCCCGAGGCGATGCTCCGCGTCGGTGAGCGGCGCGCGGGCCTCCGACGCGCCTGTCTCCGGCTCGGTCTCGCTGGCATTGCTGACCGGCTCCACGGTGATGAGCGCGAGGCCGAAGTCGCCGAGGACCGCGCCGAAGTAGCTGTCGATGAACACGTTCTCGGCCTTGAAGTCGCGGTGCACGATCCCCGCCTGGTGGGCCGCATGCAGCCCGCGCCCGGCCGCCACGAACTTCTCGACGATCTCCTGCCAGCGCCGAGGACGTGCGAGCCACTTGTGCAACGAATCGCCGGGCTTGATCTCCATCACCAGGTACGCCGCGCCCTCGAACATCCCGGCGTCGTGCACGCGGACCACGTTCGGGTGCTCGAGTCGGGCCAGCGCCTGCGCCTCGCGCATCAATCGCTCGTTCTGCGTCCGACTGCGGAGCTCGGGGCCGAGGCGGATCAGCTTGAGCGCCACCTTGCGATTGAGCCTCGGATCGTACACCGCATAAACATCGGCCTGTCCGCCGGTGCCGAGCTGGTGAAGCACCGTGAATGGACCGATCTTCATGCCCGGCTCCAACGAACTCGGCGCGCCCATTGGCCTCTGCTCCCGTATTCCCTCCGGTTCGGGCTCGAGCGGCTGCTCCGGCTGGCTCACAGCGTCATCCGCGAGACGCAGTATCCGTAATGTCTCCGCGAGCTCCGCCTCGATATGCGGCGGGGCCGGGGGCTCGTCGGCGGAGTCGTCGGACATGGCTGCCATCGTAGTGACCTGGACCCGGCCGATCGATCACTCCCAGGCGCCGAGAGGGAAAGCTCGCCGGTCGGCCGGCCGCTCATGGTACCATGGCCTCGTGCTGGCACTCCTGATCGGCGCCCCGACCCGGGGGCTCGAGGGCGTGGATGTCGACCTCGCCGACATGGCCGCCCTCGTGCGCGCTCGCGGGGGCGAGCCCGTCGTCCTGCCGCGCGCCACCTTGCCGGCGGTGCGCCAGGCCCTCGCCGACCTCCTCGGCCGCTGCGGCCGCGACGACGCCGTCCTCCTCTATCTCACCGGCCACGGCAGCGCGATCCTCAACACCGAACACGACAGCCGCGCCCTCACCCCTGCGCCCGAACGCCTGACCTACTTCGCCACCGTCGCCACCGACGGCGAAGACGCCTGTCTCTTCGACCTCGAGCTCTCGCTGTGGTGCGCCCGCCTGGCCGGCAAGACCCGCAACGTCACGGCGATCCTCGATTGTTGCCACTCGGGCACGCTCGTCCGCGGCGACCACGACAGCGTCGACGACACCGCCGCCCCCATGGCCGCCTTCCTCGCCTGGCGGGCCGCCCATCAAGACGAGATCGACGCCCTCGACGTCGAGGCTCACCCCGACGTCGTCCGCCTCGCGGCCGGCGGCATCAACGGCCGCGGCATCGCCCACGCGCACGGTAGCGCCCTCACCCGGGCCTTGCTCGCCGAGCTGCCCGCCGCCCGCGACGCCTCGTGGGTCGCCCTGTTCGCCGGCATCGAAATGCACCTAGCCCAGGCCGGCCTCCGGCAGCACCCGCGCCTGTCCGGCCCGGTCCGCCGCCGCCCCTTCGACCTCACCGAGGCCCTGCCGCCCGGCGCCGTCCCGGTGCGACGCGAGCACGGCCGGATCGTCCTCGCCGCCGGCCAGCAGCACGGCGTGCGCCGCGGCGACCTGTTCCTCCTCGACAGCGACCCGACCCGCGTGCACCACGTCGACGACCTCGCGCCGACCCATGCCGTGCTCCACCCGCGGGACATCGACATGTCCCTCGGGACATCCTCCCACGACCTGTCCTTCAGGACATCATCAACCGCCGCGCCCGACATGTCTCTCGGGCCAGCCTCCTTCGCCGTGCCGCTGCACCTCTACGGCCACGGCGGCATCGCCCTCGTGGGCCCACGCGAGCACACCGAGCCCCTGTCGCGCGCCCTCCGCTCCGCCGGTTGGTCCGTCGACCCGCGTGACCGCTCCGCCCCCCTCGCCACCCTCGAGTGCAGCGAGAGCGCGATCGTCGTCCATACCGACGAAGCTCGCCTCGTCGCCGACGACCTCCCCGGCTGCTTCGCCATTCTTCAGCGGCTGGCCCGCAGCGCGCGCCTGCAGCACCTCGGCGCCGGCAGTCTCCGCTCGCTCGGGGTCCGGGCCAGCTGGGGCCGCGTCCGCGCCGGCGTGCTCGAGGCCCTCCCGCCGCGTGAAGCCGAGCTCGCCGACGACACCCCCGTGTTCGTGCGCCTCGAGAACACCGCCGCCGGTCGCCGCTTCGTCAGCGTGTTCTGGCTCGCCGACGACGGTCACGCCGCCCTGCTGTCACGCTCGCAGTCGATGGGCATCGAGCTCCCGCCGCGCACCACCCACCTCCTCGGCGCTCGCCCCTTCGCTCGCGCCGCCCGCGGCGTCCTCCTGCCGCGTCGCCCGCTCGCCCCCGGGGAGCGCCGCCACGAGCGCCTCGTCATCGTCGCCAGCGAGCACCGCCAGGAGCTGTGGAGCTTCGAATCGTCTGACCCCGCTGGCACCTCGTACCGCACCGCACCCGGCGTCCACGTCGAGGTCTTCGCATTCACCGCCCGCGCCGCCGCAACGCCCCCGTCATGAGCCAGTCGATCCAACCCCTCCATCAATTCCTGCTCGATCGCTTCACCGCCTCCGAGCTGCGGCAGATCGTCACTTTTCATTACCCCGACGTCGGCCCGCGGCTGCCCGGCGAATCGATGTCCCACGCCGAGCTTTGCATGCAGCTGTGCACCGCGCTCGATCGCCTCGGTCTGATCGATGGTACCCTGTTCGCCCTGCTCGAGCGCGAGCGGCCGCGCTTCCGCCCCGAGATCGATCGGCTCCGCCGCCACTTCGACGCCGCCGATAGCGGCCACGCAGCCTCCGTCTCCACCAGCGATCAACTGCTGGTCGCGTTCGTCGCCGCCAACCCGCTGCGGCTGCCCGCGCTGCGCCTCGCCGAAGAGGCCAAGGCCATCGAGGACAAGCTGCGCGGCACCAGCAACCGCTTCCGTTTCCAGTGGTCCTGGGGCGCCGGCCCCGACGACCTGCTCGACGCCGTCGTCGCCGCCTCGCCCGACGTGCTGCACTTCGCCGGCCACGGCGGCAAGAACGGCGCGCTGCTGCTTCAGACCGCCGACGGCGCCACGCACCCGGTCTTGCCCGAAGCCCTTGCCAGCCTCATCGCCGCCCGCCCGCGACGCCCGCGCCTCGTCGTCCTGAATTGCTGCTACAGCGCCATCCTCGCCAACGCCCTGCGTCCTCACGTCGACGCCGTGGTCGGCATGCGCGACGAGGTCGACGACGACGCGGCGCGCCAGTTCGCCGTCCAGCTCTACCGCGCGCTCGCCCAGCGCGACAGCCTCACCACCGCCTTCGACACCGCCCGCGCCGCCCTGCAGGTCCACAACCTCCCCGCCGATCATCTCCCGCAGCTCTCGCTGCGCAACAGCGTCGACCCGGCCCGCTACCGCCTGTTCTGAGCCCGACTCGCCCGCTTCGACGCGAGCAGACGCGGCAGCACACTGCGGTGATGAGCATAGCGAGAGCCGCTCGTCTCATCCCACGCGCCGCCGCCGACCATCACGAAGAGCGCTCCCAGCCCCGCCGCCGCGACACTGCTCAACACGCGCAACCCTGTCCCTTGTGACAGGTCTTGTTGCGAGCGATGCAGCTGTCTCCGCACGGCTGCCCCGTCGAGCAATAGCGACAGCAGTACCGTTCCCCTTCCGCTTCAACTTCGCTAGCCGCCTCCCGCGCGGCCTCTCGGTTCGCTCTTCGCACCTCCGCTTCGCGCCTCGCATGTGCCAGTCGGACTGCCTTCGCCTCCTCACGCTCGCGCATCCGAGCGCGGGCCTCGTGCTGCGCCAGCAACTTGCGATCGCGCTGCGCCTGTTCGGCTGTCGCCCCCGGGTCGACGAAGATCGGCTCCGCCGGAATTCGCCCTGGCCCGACGCACAGGTGCGGCCCACACACCTGCCGTCGCTCGCCGTGCTCGCTGTCGACATAATTCAAGACCGACTCGGCCAGCGCCGCCGCCTCCTTCGCCTCGGCCCCGAGCTCGACCAAGAATCCCTGCACGACAGCCCGACGCCGCACCGCCGCCTCCGGCGCCCCGATGGGCAACACCAGCTCGTGAAGGCGCCCCTGCGGCGAGGGCAACGACCAGTACCACCACACCCCGGTGCGCACCCCCGCCGCATACGTCCCGCGCTCGCTGCGATCGCCTCGCTCATCGAAGAAGGTACACCGCCCGTCGCGCACCCCCTCGCGGTATTGACATTCTTCGCGCTTCACCCCGGAGATCGCATCATAAACCACGCCCCATCCGTGGCGCACGACCTCTCCGTCGGCCCGCGTCTTGCCACAGAAGTACCCCGACCCATGCGGCGGCGCCTGTCCGTACCAGCTCGCGCCTTCAGGGCAGGGCGCAGACTCGGCTGCGAGAGCGGGCAAGCTCAGGACCGTCGCCGCGATCAGCCCCAGAAACCATCGATCGAGCCGTCGCATCAGAACCTCACCTCCCAGCCGAGCCCACCCGCTAGTCGCAGCACCACGGCGCGTGCTCGATTGCGCTGCCGCACGCCCGCTAGCGCCACGCTCCCCCCCACGATCGCCAGCACCCCCGCAGTCACCGCCAGCCCGATCGCCAGCCCTCGATAGAGCCGCACCTCACCGCGAAGGCCACCCGTGTCCTCCAGCGGCAGGCCATACGTCTGCGCGGTCTCGTTCCTCGTCTCGGCCATCGACAGCCGCTCCTCGCGCTGCCCCTGCAAGTGCCACGAATACAGACTGCCCGCCGCCGACGCCGCCGCGCACCCGAGTACGAGCATGCCACCCCTGATCAGCGGCTTGCCATCGGGCCCCGCGGGCTGCGACGTCTCCGGCTCGACCCGCCGCGCACCCGACCTCGCCGGAGGCGGTGCATCGAGAGACGGCTCGCGGCTCGCAAACACCGGCGCCGGCGGCTGCACCGGCGCTGGCGGCGGTAACGGAGGCGGCGGCGCCGACCACTCCGAACCGTCCGCCGACGGCACATCGATACGCGAGCGATCGATCTCCGGTGGCCGCGTCTCCGCCGCGAACGGATCCGCCGCCGGATCGACACCGACCATGAGGGCAACCATGCAGTTCAAGACCCCATGCATCAGGACGCGTCCTCCACCGCGAGATCGCTGGCGCAGCGGAACCCGACGTCCGGCATCCGCTTGTGATCGAGAACCTTTGTCGTCTCGTCGTCACAACGATCGGGTGCCAAGAATTTCTTGTCGTACGACAGCCAGCTCCCACCGCACGCGATCGCCCCGTCGCCCCGCAGCACGAACTCCTGCGCGTTACCGAACAGGTCCGCCACCCCGAGGCGCGACGGGAACCAGTCACGGAACGAACCGACGGGCGCGAGGTGGCTGAACGCGTCCTCGTGCTTGAACACGAACGGCGGCACGTTGGCCGACTTGAGACACTCCGCGCCGCACAGGTTCATCAGCTTTATGAATTCGCCGACGCGCCGGTAGTCGATGTCCATCACCGCGGCGATCTTGCGCTCGCTAGCGGTTGGCAGCCGGCGCCCCTGCTGTTCACAAAAGATGCGAGCCTCGGCGGCCGTGATCTGCACCACCGGGTAGTCACTCCACCGCGGATCTGGCACCGCTGGGTCGCAGTGCTGGGCATACGTCGCATCGAGTTGGTCGTGGACCCCGCCGTGCCTGACCGGCGGACACGTCAATCCGTAGCGCCCGCGCGAGACCTCGTGGACGTCGAGGCAGAACGACCGCTCCCCGCGATAGAGCCGCGGATCCGGCACCACGAGGACCATGTCCTCCGGGCAGGGCGCAGGAGGCTTCGCCGCCTCCTCCGCAGTAACCACCGCTTCGCCCGGGAGCACCATCGACTCGGGATCGATCGCTCGCCCGCCGAGGAGCCCCTGTTCATACATCACCACGCCGCCCAGCCCCATCGCCCCCAGCATCACCGCCGGCAGCCATCGCCGCGCGCTCCGCAGCTCGGCGATGTCACGCCCTCGCCGCGGCCGCTCAGCCTTCAGCGCCGCCTTCAGCGACGCGTCGTCGATGTGCCCGTGCCGCTCGAACGCCGCCGCGATCTCCGCCGTGAGCACCAGGTGGGAGTCCTCCCAGCGAATGCCGTCGTGGATCTCCTTGTAATGCAGCATCATGAACCGCCGCAGCTCGTCCTTGGCGAAGATCGAGCACAGCAGATCCGCCATGCTGGCTGTGTCGGGACGCTTCATCGCTGCGCATCCCCTGTCGCGGCTGCCGCGGCGCAGCGGAACCCGACCTCTGCGCTCCGGGCCTCACGGGCGTGCTCACGCCCGGCGAAGGCCGTTCGCAGCTCTTCCTCTGCGAACGTGGCGAAGCCCCCGCCTCGCGCCGAGCAGCGCGGCTCCGCCGTCGTGCACGCGACCCACTCCCACACGTTGCCCGCCATGTCATGCAGCCCCGAAAGCGACGGCGTGTACGACCCAACATCGCGCGGCTCACCGTAGCGATCGTCGGCCGCGCGCGGCATGTTGAGCCACGCCGCCGTCGGCTTGTGATTCCCGCCCGGATACTTGAATGCCGCCAGTGCGCCTCGCGCCGCCCACTTCCACTCGACGTGAGTCGGCAGCCGCTTGCCGTGGAACTCGCAGAACTCCTGCGCCTCGTCGATCGCCACGCAATTGATCGGCCGCTGCGGCGCCTTGCCCCGGCGCGACCACGTGCAGCGCTCCTTCCCGATCGGCTCCGACGCGCTCACGTGCCCGAGCTGCCGTTGCAGCCGCTCGCCGTCCGTCGCGGCCAGCTGCTGCACGTACGCGTGGAACTCGCCCACCGTCACCTCGTGCGTGTCGAGACAGAATCTCCGCAACGGCCGCGCCGCGAACGTCCCGCCGTCGATCAGCGCCATGCCCGGCTTGCACGGCGAAGCCGCGCTCACCGGCTTCGCCGGCCTCGACTTACGCTCCGGCAACGGCCGGTTGTACTCGTCCCTGAATTCATCGATGAGCGGCGGCACCCAGCTCATCGTCAGCGCCCGTAGCACGATCAACCAGATCGTCATCGCCATCCTCCACCAGCGCCGGCACTCTACCACGGGCCCCGGAGCCGCGAGCGACGACGATGACGACCTGGCCCGATGTACAGGTGACTACTGTAGGCGGAGCAGCTTCCAGTACGCCCCGCGCCCCGTCGAGCGGATCGGCGGGAACTCCTCCCCGGTCTCCAGCGAGATCTCTCGCTCCTCCTGCGTCGGCTGCTTCCCTGTCGGCCCGTCGGTGTAGCCGTCGAAGACGTACTCCCCACTCGCCTTGCACTTGTCACTCGTCTTGAATCGATCGCCCACGTTGGCCATTTCGTCTCTCCTCGCCTTTGTGGTTCTTGCGACCGCCGCCATCGATCACCCGCGTTCGACGCTGCCATGACCGATGTTCACTCACGCCATGCGCGTGACGGTTTCGTCCGCAGACGACACGCATTGCAGTTCGGCTCGCTGCCCCCGCGCCTTGACAGCCCAGCATGGTGCGAGTAATGTCGATACGGCCCCAGCGATGGGGTCAGCCATGCGCTTCTGATCCACGAGTCTTCGAGCACACCGACGCGGCGCCCTCACCGGGCTCGCCAGCCGCGGTTTGTGTCGATTTCTCCCGCTTTGCGGCGCCATGCGCCGACGAGCGATATGCGTCGCGCATGCGACCATAGTTCGGCACACCGGGGCTCTCGGTACTCGGAGGGCGATACCTCGTCCGGCGCGAACGCGCCGCGGGGCTGCGGGTCTGCGGATTCACTCTCGGGTGATTCGCCAGGCCGCGGGTGATCGTCGTCCATCGCGCCCTTCGGGGGCGCGCGCCGGGCCGCGTCGTCCTTTCATCATTCCCGCACCGGCGCGCGGGTTCGTTTACGTCTGTCCTTTTGGACAGGCTCGTAGGATCGCGTCCATGCCCAAAATCTCCTTCGCTCCCAAGACCAACCCTGACATCACCACCCCCGAGCCGCACACCGACCCCGAGCCGCGACCCGGGCGCGAGCACACCGGCCCGCTCTCATGGGTCCTGGGTGGCGCCCCCACCGCGCGTCCGGCCCCCGCGCCCGGTCGCCAGGAGCCGCGGCGCGAGCCGGCGCACAATCGCCAGCCCGTGGGCGCCGACGTCCGCCGCCGGCGCAACCCGTCGTCGCGCTTCCGCGGCTGAACCGCGCCACCCACCGGCGAGCTCGGCCGACGCAGCCGAGCTCGCCTGACGATCGCCTCACCGTCCGCGGCGAGGCGCCTTCATTGCACATGTCCTCGGGGACATCTCGCGCACCTTCTCGCCCAACCGCGAAATGATGCCACATGTCCCCGCGGACATCTTACTTTTCCGCGCGCTCCAGCGCCGCCCGCGTCGCCGCCAGCTGCGGATGCTGCAGCGCCGCCCGCAGCGTCGCCGCCTGCGCCAGCAGCTCGCGCCCGCCCGTCCCTCTCGCCAGCCCCGCCAGGTGCAGCGCATCGGCCAGCCCCCACGCATAGCTCGGCCGCCCGCGCGCGGCCGTCAGCGCCTGCGCGGTCGCCTCTTCGATCCCGCGCTCCGCCGCCAGCGCGCGCGTCAGCCCCAGATTACTGAACTCGACCACGAACAGCCCGAACCCGCACGTCTCGGCCAGCATCCGCCCCTCGTGGATCACCCGCGCCGCGTCGGCCAGGCGGCGCTCGGCCAGGCAGATCTGCGCCTCGAGGGCGTGGCAGCGCAGCACCACCTCCACCTCGCCCGACGCCGTCGTCCACGCCCGCGCGTGGCCCAGGTGCACGCTCGCGCGGTCCGGATCCGGCTCCTCCTCCGCCAGCGCCAGCGCCCCGAGGATCGTCTCCGCGTGCGCGCGATGCCCCGCCCACCCGAGCTCGTGAAGCCCTTCTAAATTACCCTCGATCTCCGCCCGCGCCGCCGCCCCTCGACCCAGCCCCAGCGCGTGCTCGGCCGCCCAGAACGAGCGGCGCGCGAACGGCCGGTCCCCCATCGCTCGCGCCTTTTCAAAGCACGCCTCCGCCTCGCCCACGCGCCCCAGGTCGTGCAGCACCCGGGCCTGCAGCGCCAGCCCGCGCGCCACGTCGCCTGGCGCCTCTGCGCGGCTCGCCACCTCCACCGCCGCCTCCGTCAGCGCCAGCGCCTCCGACAGCGCCCCCGCCAACCGCTCCGTATAGGCCAGCGCGCGCAGGCTCGTCGTCAACCCCTCGAGGTTGCCGGCCTCGCGCACCAGCGCCCCGTGGATCCGGTAACAGCGGCTCGCCTGCGCCAGATCGCCGAGCGCCCCCGCGTAGAGCCCCCAGTCGTACACCAGCCGCGCCCGCCGACCCGGCTCGAGCGCCGCCGTCATGCGCGCTGGATCGCCGCCTGGCGCGAACTCGCGGACGATCCGCGCCCCGCGGCTCATCGCCCCGAGCTGCAGCCCCAGGTGCGAGAACCCGCCCAGGCTGCGGAAGTAGATCGACGCCGCCTCGCCCGTCCGGCCCGCGCGCAGCGTGTGCAGCAGCAGCGCCTCGTACGTCTCGAGCCGCTCGTCCGCGTGCGGCCCCGGGCGATGCACATCGAGCCGCGCGATCAAGTGCGCGCGCTCCACCTCGTGGATCGCCGCCGGCGGCGCGCCCAGCAGCGAGCGAAAATACTCCGCCACGAACGGGTGCGCCGTGTAGCGCCCCGGCCCCGCCCGGGCCACCAACCCCAACCGCTCCAGCCGCGCCACAATCGGCCCGATCGCCGCCGCGTCGCGCCCTGCCAGCGCCCCCGCGACCGCCCCGCCTGCGCTCGCCAGGCGCGCCAGCAGTTCCACGTCCGCCCCCGCCGGGAACAGCGCCAGACGAGCCACCAGATCGCGCTCCTCGGGGCCCAGCGCCGCGGCGTAGGCCGCCAGCACCGCCAGCAAGCGCCGCGCCTGCACATCGTCGCGCGCCGCCGGCTCGAGCGCGATCGCCTGCGCTCGCTCGCCGTCGCCGCCGAGGAACATCCCCGCGTACGACCCCAGCATCGCCACCGACAGCGCGTGCCCGCCGACCCGATCGACCAGCGGCCGCAGCGGCGTCTTCGCGCTCAGCCCCCAGTGCTCGAGCAGCGTCGAGCCCTCTGCCGGCGACAGCCCGCCCAGGCGCAGCGTCGTCAACCCGGCCCCGTCCCACGCCTGCAGGTCCGTCGGCTCGAACCGCGAAGTCAGCACCACCCGCGCCGCCCCCAGCCCGCGCGCCGCGCTCATCAGCAGCCGTCGCAGCGACCCGTCGGCGATCCGTCCGTACGTCGAGTCCTCGCGCCCGCTGCCCTGCAGCACCTCGATCCCGTCGATCACCAGCACGTGCGGCGGCCCCGAGGCCAGCGCCTCTTGCAGCCGCTGCGGCCGCTCTCCCGCCGGCACCTCCGCGCCCTCCGCGAAGTAGCGCGTCGCCGCCGCGAAGAACGCCTCCACCCGCGTGTCGTCATAAAAACTCCACACCAGCAGCCCGCCCGCGTGCGGCCCCTCGCCCAGCTCCGCGATCATGCGCTCGACCAGCGCCGTCTTGCCCGCCCCGCCGATCGCCACCACCGCGATCACGCCCCGCGTCGGCGCGCGCAGCAGCGCCAGCGCCTCCTCGCGACCGACGAAGTGGCGCGCTCGCGGCAGCGTGTGCGCGTGGCACGGCCGCCAGCCCGCGGGCGCCGGCGCCGGCTCCGTCGCCCGCGCCTCGATCACCAGCTCGCTCTCCGCGATCCCCAGCTCGCGGCTCAGCGCCGCCAGCAGCCGGCGCCGGCTGGCGTTACGGACCACGAAGCCCTCCGCCGCCTCGTTGACCGCCCCCGACTCGTAGCGCCGGTACGTCCGCACATCGACCCCGACCGCCGCCGCGGCTGCCTCTTGGGTCAGGTTCAGCTCGGTGCGGACCCGCGCGAGCAGCTCGTGATGGAAACGGAGCACGGCCGGAGCGCCATCCTAGCCGGTCTTGCCCGGTTCTGCCCGGCCGCGATCCTCGTCCTGCGGGCCTCGCGGGCGCACCGTCTCGACATGAGCACGCCGAGCAAGACCCCGATCCTCGCCGACAACGTCTTCACCGTCCGCGATTTCTGCACTCCTGACGAGTGCGCCGCCTGGCTCCGGCTCGCGCACGACGTCGGCTTCGCGGAGGCCCCGATCACCACCGCGCGCGGCTTCGTGATGGCCCCGGAGATCCGCAACAACACCCGGGTGATCCGCGACGACCTCGAGCTCGCGCATGGGCTGTGGCAGCGGCTGGCCCCGTTCGTGCCCGCGCGCCGCCACGGCTGGCAGGCCGTCGGCCTCAACGAGCGGCTCCGCTTCTACCGCTACGAGCCCGGCCAGTACTTCCGCTGGCACCACGACGGCGCCTTCCACCGCAGCCTCCACGAGCAGAGCCTCCTCACCGTCATGCTCTACCTCGACGCCGAGTTCACCGGCGGCAGCACCGAGTTCGAACACGCCGGCGAGGTCGTCCGCGTCGCCCCCGAGCGCGGCATGGTCCTCGTGTTCGACCACCCCCTCTGCCACCAGGGCGCCCCGGTGCGCAGCGGCGTCAAGCACGTCCTCCGCACCGACGTCATGTACCGCCGCGACGATGCATGACCCGAAGGACATGCCCAACAGGCCATGTCCAATACAACATGCCCTAAACGACATGTCCCCGAGTTCATCCCCCGGACCTCCGCCCATCGAACAAACCGCCCGAGCCGTTCGCCCCGGCGGCTCTGTTTTCGAATCAACGCCGGACACGGATGCCTGCCCCTCGGCGAACATCGGCCCTGCTTCGATCGCTTCACCGCGCCCGCGGGCGAGCCTCGGCCGCGCCCGTCAGCGGAAGCTCACCGCGGTCGCTGGCGCGCGTCGGCGTCGAACAGCCGCTCGAGGTCCGCGCTGAACTTCTTCGCCGACGCGATCAGGGCCGCCTCGTCGTGGCGGATCGCGTACTGCTCGTTCAGCACCTGCTCGTCGTGCTCGCGGAACGTCTTCACGTACTCGCGGGCGTCGCTCGGCGTCACCCCCAGCTCCTCGAGCGAGCGGTGCGCCGCGTCCAGGCTCGAAAGGAACATCTCGCGCACGATCACGTGGGCCCCGTGGGCCCTCAGGCGGAACGCGTGCGACCGGTTGCGCGCGCGGGCCACGATCCGCAGCTCCGGGAAGTTGCGGCGGACCGTCTCGACCGTGCGCATCGACGCCTCGACGTCGTCGATCGCCACCACGATGAGGCGCGCCTTGTCGGCCTTGGCCGCGCGCAGCAGGTCGATGCGGGCCGCGTCGCCGTAGTAGATCTCGTTGCCGAACCGGCGCAGGAAGTCCACCTGCGTCGTATCGATCTCGAGCGCCGTGAACGGGACCCGCGTCATTCGCAGCACTCGCCCGACGATCTGGCCGAAGCGGCCGAAGCCCGCGATGATGACCGGGTTCTCCTCGTCGATCGCGTCGAACTCGCGCCGGTTCTGGGCCGCGCGGCGCGCGGAGATCCGGTCGCGGGCGATCAGCAGCAGCGGCGTCACCATCATCGACATCGTCACTGCCACCACCAGCAGATCGATCACCTCCGGCGCCACCAGCCCGGCCGGCCCCGCCACTCCGAACAGCACGAACGCGAACTCGCCGCCCTGCGACAGCGCGATCGCCAGGCTCGAAGCTGACCCGAAGGACATCTTCGCCACCCGCCCGATCACCAGCAGCGCCAGCCCCTTGACCCCCACCAGCCCGAGCACGATCGCCAGCACCGCCAGCGGCTGCGCCGCGATGATCCCGAGGTCGGCCGACATCCCCACCGCCACGAAGAACAGCCCGAGCAGCAGCCCCTTGAACGGCTCGATGTCGGCCTCGAGCTCGTGGCGGTACTCGCTGTCGGCCAGCAGCACCCCGGCGAGGAACGCCCCCAGCGCCGCCTCGAGGTGGACCAGCTCCATCAGCAGCGCCGTCCCGATCACCACCAGCAGCGCCCACGCCGACGACAGCTCGTTGCTGCGCGTCGAGAGCACCCAGCGGAACAGCGGCCGTAGCAGCATGCGCCCGCCCAGCACCAGCCCGGCGATCACCGCCGCCGCGATCGCCAGCGACATCCATGGCCCTTGCGTCGCGTCCGACCCCTCGCCGCTGCTCGTCAGCAGCGGAATCGCCGCCAGCACCGGGATCGCCGCCAGATCCTGGAACAGCAGGATCTTGAACGACGCCCGCCCGTGCGGCGCCGTCAGCTCGAGCCGCTCGCCCAGCACCTGCAGCACGAACGCCGTCGACGACAGCGACAGCGCGAACCCGACCACCAGCGCCCCGGCCGGCGGCAGCCCCAGCAGCCACCCCCCCAGCGCCAGCAGCAGCGACGTCACCATCACCTGCGCCGACCCGAGCCCGAACACCCCCGCCCGCATCTCCCACAGCCGCTTCGGCTGCAGCTCGAGCCCGATCACGAACAGCAGCAGCACCACCCCGAATTCCGCCACGTGGAGCGTGTCCTCGACGTGCTCCACCAGCCCCAGCCCGGACGGCCCGATCGCCGCCCCTGCCGCCAGGTAGCCCAGCACCGAGCCGAGCCCGAGGCGCTTGAACAGCGGGACCACCACCACCGCGGCGGCCAGAAAAATCGCAGATTGAGCGAGCTGCACCGGCCCCGAACATACCCTGCGACGGGCCTCCGCTGACGCCCGCTTTTCGGCCGCACCGCCCGCCGACCCCGCCCCCGCGGTCACCCGCTCGAACGAAGCGCCCGGAGCTCTCCCCTCGGCCCTTTCGAATCTCTCGTCACCGGTCCCTCGCGAGCGAGTGACTCGCCCGACCTACCGCATCCCTCACTCGCGCGCGTCCGGAGCACCCCATGGCTCGAGCATCCTCCCCCGCGGCGACCCGTCAGCAAACGCGGCCATGCTTTCACTACGAGTCGTGGTCGGTGCCCACGCACCCGCAGTCCCATCGACAGACCTCGTCCTTCTTGGGACCGCACTCTCCATCGATGTTCTCGACCAGATCGTGCAGGACCCAGTACTGGTCGCAGTTCTCGGCCTTGTTGCCGCAGGCAAAGAAGTCCAGCAAGGCGGGGGCGCACTCGGGAGCTTCCCACTTCGCCAGCCGGATCTCCTGAGCGCGCACGCACGCGTCCACCCCCGCATAGTCCGGTCCGTAGTTACACTCGCTCAGCAGCTCGCAGCGCCTCCGGAGGATCTCATCCGCATCGCCCGTGGTCGATCCGGTGCTCGAGGTCCCCGAGTCCGTCTCCTGGCCGACAGGGCGATCGGTACAGGCAAGCAGGCAGGCGGCGAGCAACGGCAGAGTACGGAACATGGGGGTCTCTTGCGAGGGTATGCGCGAGAGAATAGCACCACCGAAAGATCTGAACCTCCCGCTGCATCGGCTCCGACTCAGAACCGGCCGCTCAGCACCAGCCCGCCGAGGCTCGGCGCCACGCGCACCAGCGCCTCCCGCGTCCGGCCCTCACCTCACGTGCACCGGTATCGACGCGACCGCCCTGCCGAGGTCCGGGCGGTCGCGTCGGCGTCGAACGCTTCATGAGCGCGCTTCAAGCCGTTTCTGGTTCAGCACCAGTCGTCACGGGAGCAGCGCCTAATCCTATAGCAACACTCTCACTCGGAGATGAGAGGCTCGTATGAAATCGTAAGATAGTTCACACCCCGCAGGATGTATACGTCAAACATCGTCTCGCTCTCCCCCCACAGCTCGCTGAGCGCGGCCCACGCGTCTGCAGCCGTTTCGAGGGGCATTCCGTTGATGCCCAGCGGGATGTCGCCGTCTCGGAACCCGAGCAGGTAGAAGAGCTCGCCGCTGTTCGCATTGTCGACCTGGAATCCGGGTCCGTTCACGACAGGTTCGAAGTATGCGTCGTCACATACGAGGAGTGGAGCCGGGTTGCTGATCAGGGCGGACAAAAATGACCAATTGTAGTAGTATACACCACTAATCAAAGTGACATTATCGCTCGGATCCCAACCTGCGCAGTTGTAAGGAATCGGCCCGCCAGTCGGATCGCCAGTCGGATCGCCAGTCGGATCGCCGCCAGTCGTCGGATCACCGCCAGTCGTCGGCTCGGGCAGCACACCCGAACAGTCCAACCATCCGATGTTGGAGTCGATGGCTCCCCCATCAAAGCAAGCCGCGGCACAGTCGGTTTCGACCTTGTTGCTTGTATAGCTCAAGTCCTGGTTACACCAATCATTCCAAATGTCATCTGACCATGACTCGTCCCATCCCTGACAATAGCAGGAGTACTCGATCCCGCCAGGACAATCCCAGCAGAAGGGATTTCCCAGGCTGGTGGCACCCGTGATGCTCGTGGTGGGGAGGGTGTCGGTGCCTGTCTCAGTGCCGGTGCCTGTCTCAGTGCCGCTCCCTGTCTCAGTGCCGCTCCCTGTCTCAGTGCCGGTGCCTGTCTCAGTGCCGCTCTCTGTCTCAGTGCCGCTCCCTGTCTCAGTGCCGCTCCCTGTGCTAGCGGTGTCGGTGGCGTTATCAGGCTCCTGCTTGCACTGGATGGATGTCGAAGCCAGGATAGCGACCACGTATGCACTCCGACCGTTCAAGCTCAAATTTTTCATGCCTACGAATCTCCTGGTTCAGACCCTAAGAGATCATTCGCGGCAAGTCAAGAAGGAAGACACCATTTGAGGGACGGCTTCCTCCAAACTGGGCAAACCAGGAAAAGGTATTAGTCCAGTGCAGAGACGAGACTTAGGGACGCAGCGTGGGTCGAGACCTTAGCGATAGCCTAGGGCCTATCCCAGATCGCAAAGTCCGACTTCGATACCACTGTGGCGCAGTCTACGACAAGGTACTCGGAGACATGACTTGTACCTCCGCTCATCAATGTACTCGAGTCGCGGAGGGTCGTGCCTACGTCCCGGCCATTTTGGGATCCATCGCACTGGACGGATCGTCGACGCGAAGAAGCTGAAAACCAATGATCGTCGACGCGTTGGCAGGTCCGTGGAGTCGGAGTGAGTAGCGCCCGGGGTCGAGCCAGCCAATTTGCGGGACATCTATCGCTCCAGCGACGAGTTGGCGAAGCAGACATGGATTGTCGCAGGCGTACATCGAGACGATGTGCGTCATTCCAGAGGGGACATCATCCTCTTCTCCGAGAACGCGAAGTTCGTAGAGCCCCCCCTCCCCGATGTCGATCGTGTGGAGGACGAGGGTGCTGTCCCCCGCAAAAGGCCCGATAGCGTCCAGATCCTCGCAAGACAGAGTCCGCGTCATCTGTAGTGCCCGCCCGTCCCAGGCCAGCGTGGGGGCGTTGCACTCCATAAGCTTGGCGTCGTACGCCTCGTGGGCGCAAGACGGCCCTGCTTCGAATTCCGCGATCGAATCGTCCAAGCTCGTGCCGAATTGCTGACGGAAACCGACATCGAGCTCTAACTCACCCGCGCCAGCGTCCAGAGATGTATAGAGCCGCAGAAAAGCCTCGATGCCATGACGCGAGATGAGGAAGGCGGTGAATTTCCCTGCTAACGGGTAAAGATCGTACTCCACGAGTTCCGCATTCGTCGCGGTGAGCGCTTCGCGAACATCGGCACTACTATCACCGACGTTGCTGTACGGTCGCCCATCGAGGCCCTGATAGACGACCGCCAAGCCCTCGGCAAAGAACACAGGAGGGCTACCGAGCGCGAAAGTCAGATTGTGCACGAGCTCATGATTATGCGGCGCGGTGCGCGAAAACGTCTCATTACCTCGCGCGCATCCTACCAGTCGCGCGCCACACTCGGAGCGGTCAGTAAAGTCTTGGGAATCGAGCCAATAGAAGAGAATGCGTTCTTCCCCAACTGGCGCGGAGATCGAGAACTCATTCGAGACACGTTCGACGAATTCGTCCATGAACGCCAGTGAGCCTCCGCAGAGCGGCTGACCGGTAGCGGCGTCGACGACGACATGTTTCCCTTCAAGGGATGCGTCGCCCAGCGGACGGCAAGCCGCCCACAAGAAGACGGCACATTGAAAATACCGCTTCATGGGACCTGCTTCATGACCGTCACGCCCACGTCATCGGTGAGGATGATGTCAAAGTTCGCGTCCCCGTCGACATCGGCGAGGTGGATCGCCTGGACAAATCGCGAAGGTAGGATGTACTCCGAGAACTGGGGCATTGCGCTCGCCATATGACGCCCTACGAGCAGGGCCACGATTGGTCCAGAAAGTCTCCCTGGGCCGGTCGTGGCGAGCAGTTCGGGCTGGCCGTCAGCGTCCAAGTCAGCGATTGCAACATTCGACACGTCCGCGAGTAGCGGCCCGGACTCCTCGGCTCCGCGCAGGACCGAGAGGGTCTGTTGGCGCAGCAGGACGAGTTCAGTCAAACCGTCGGCGTCCAGGTCGGCGGGTAGGAGGTCGTCGGCGAGCACCGGGCTATAAACTTCAACCGGCTCGAAAACGCCGCGCCCTCGTCCCCGTAACCAGAGCACTCCCGCCGCGCTCGCACCGACGAGATCGATCTGGCCATCTCCGTCGAGATCATAAAATCGCGGACGTGCGACCGGCGCCGGCGCAGCGAGGAGGGTCGTGCGCGGAGGCTCGACGCCGCCTTCCGCGAGACCCAAAAACACATGAACTTCGGACTCCGGATTCGTGGATAACGCTGCAAGATCGACCACTCCGTCATCGTCGAGGTCGTGCGAGTACAACTGAATGCCGCTAGCCGGCAGCGACGCGAGGTGCTGAGCATTGGCCACACCTTCTGCGAAGGTGACGATATATATCTGCGAGCCCGGCGCCTCATCGGTCGCAACGATGATGGCTTCGTCGGCTTCGCCGCTCGACTCGACGAGGACGACGTCCGAGATCGGCACTTCCGCGAGCGAGCCGGTGACGATCGGCTGATGAAGAGGTCCGAAGCTACCGCGCCCGTCCGCGAGCGCCAGCGACAGCTTTGCACCAATACCGACGAGGTCCGCGGCCCCGTCACCGTCGACGTCGCCGACACGAAACCGACGCGGAGTGTCGATCGCCACGACATTCGCCGCCACGAGCGCGGGCCCTAAGACGACACGACGCGCCTCCGTCGGGCGCTCCTTCTGGATGATCACGAGGTCGGATATCCCATCATCGTCCATCTGGGCGAAGGAGAACGACGAGGCATAACCCACGCTATGGCTGCCAAGCGCCGTCCAACCCTGGTCCCCCTGCAGCCAGGGCGTGAGCAAGCTACGGACTTGCACGGGCTGAATGGCCACGTCAGTGCGCCCCACGACGTCGAAGAAGCCGTCTGCATCGAGGTCATCCAAGTGCAGACCACTGCACGCGATATCACTCAGAATTTCGAAGTCCGCGGGCTCTTGCTCCAGGACGTTCCGGAAGGCGCGCAAGCCCTGCGGGCCGCAAGTAACGACGTCAAGATCCCCGTCACCTTCGAGGTCGGCGTAGGCCGCGGCTTGAATACTATGACCCTCGGCGAACGCGAGCTCGCGTGGCGGCGCAGTCACGTCTTGAAGGTAATGAACCCGACCTTCCCCGTCGCTTATCATCAGGTCGGCCCGCAGGTCGCCCGCGCCCGCGACAGCATCTAGTGATATCGCGTCGAAGCCGAGTGGGACCTCCCCCCCGAGTTGCAACGCGCCATTGGGATCGGAGGCGAACCAGTACAACTGGCTGGCGGTCTCTCGTTCGGCGAGAACTAGGAGGTCGAGACGACCATCGCCGTCGCCGTCTCCAAGCGCGACGTCGGTGATCCTCTCGCCGACAGTCATCGGTGGCCCGGGGCTGTACAGGTCGACGCCATCGCGTTGCAGCACGGCCACTTGCCGTCTGTCCCAGACAACGATCTCGCGCGAGGCATCTCCCGTCACCTCGCCGGCGTCAACGGACCAGACCGCTGCGAGACCCGTATCGAGCTCGACCGGCAAACCCGGCCCGCCACGCCACAGCTTGAGCGGTCCCGCCAGCTTCTCGCTGAGAATGAGCTCATCAATGCCGTCATCATCGAGGTCGACCGCCCATCCCCGCGTCATCGCCGGCCCCTGCCACAAGGTCGTGAGTTGCAGGCCGGTCCCTGGTTCGAGCCGCCCGATGCGGTTGTTCATCGCGCTCGCGTAGTGCAGAAAACCGCCCGCCCCAGACACGATGGCGCTCGCCCACGAAGTCGTCGCACCAGCAAGCGTCTCCCCGTTCAAGGGATCGAGCCGTTGCACTGTCGAGGTCGCCACGGACAGGACTCCCAGCGCGGGCGGACCGCCCTCGGAGTTCACGACCACCAGGTCGCTTGCTTGCGGGATGCAAGCCCACGTCTCCTGCGCGCGCAAATTTCCCTTGTTGTCACCGTGGAAGACACTAACCGCTTCCTCGAACTCGCTCAATGAGGCGAGATCGAGCGCACCATCCACGTCGAAATCGGCAACAACAACGGCTTGCGGGGCCCCCTCGACCAAGTGTCGAGGCCCGAGCGAGAGCCGGCCGTGGCCATCATTGAGGAGCAACTGCAACGCGTCGGCCTCGGGAAGCGCGACCACCAGATCGACGTCGTCGTCACCGTCGAGGTCACCGGTCGCCAAGCCGCTCGGACCAGGCCCGACCGCGACGTGCGTCACGTCCGTGAGGCCCCGCAGGATGCTGATGCTGCCGTCGCCAACATTGCCTGTGACAAGTTCCGGCGGGCCCGCGGCGTCGAGATTCGCTGCTACGATCGAGCGAGGCGCGGCACCGACTGCGTGGTGCTGCAGTTTCGGAAAAGAGCGTCCACCTCCACCAAGGTGAACACCGATTTTGTCTTCTGCCGGCAGCGCGGTGGCTAGATCGAGATACCCATCGTCATTGAAGTCTGCGACCACTACGCCCGAGATCTGACTCGCCACGGGCAAGAGAGTCGTCTCTGCGCCCATTTCGGTGTCTGAGCCCCATAGAACGCTAAATGTACCGGGCTCATGGTTCGCGGCTATCAAATCGCCGGCACCATCACCATCGAGATCGGCGTATACGAGCGTGCGCGGCCCAAAGGCGACAGCGAAACGAGAAACCTCCAAGCACAAGGACCCGTTCGAGATACCAGGACACGACTCGGTGCGTGCGCAAGCAACAAGGATCGAAACCGAAAGTACGAGGGCACAGAGTTTAGGAGAGAGCCGGAGATGTTGCATCATAGGCTTCCTCGACGCGAAGGATGCGAAAAGCCTACCACGCTTGAAATGGAGAAGACATGGCAGCGACAGGGGCTCTTGTACCGTGACGCAGCACACGCCTCGGCGTGGCAGCCCGACGCTCTTGCTCAATCCTGACGAACTGCAGATCGCGCAGTCGCCGGCGGCGGGGTTCGCACGCAGTCGAGCGGTTGCGACGTTGCGGGCTCCGAATCAACTGTCAGGGAAAATCTGAGACCATGAACCCTTAACACTCAGTTCGCGCCGCTCATCTTAATGGCGCGATACCGTGGTGCCGCAACTTCACACATGCGAGCGCGATTCCGTGCTCGTGGTGGTAACCTCGATCGGCTCCGACTCAGAACTGTCCGCTCAGCACCAGCCCGCCGAGGCTCGGCGCCACGCGCACCGAGCTCCAGCGCCCACCGCGACCGGCCCGCACGTCACGCGCACCCGTAGCCATCAACGTCGCCCCGAGCACCGCCCCGAACACCGCGGTCACCGCTCCGGCCGCCAGCATCGACTCGCCGCGGGCGTGCTGGGCCCGCAGCGGCGCCAGCGCCTCGTCCGAGTAACCTGTCCCGCGGGACAGCTCGTTCGCCGAGAAGCGCTGCACATACCAGCCGCTCACCGTCACCCCGAGCCCCACCACTCCGATGCCGAGGAACGCCGCACCCGCGAACATCTGCGCTCGCCCGCGACGCCACCGCGCCGGATCTCCGTCGCTGCCGACATCGAGCTCGCAGCGCGCCTCCGCGGCGCCCTCGACCTCCGCAGCCTCCTTCGCAGCCGCGCCCGTCGCAATCACATCACCACCACGCGAAGCATCTCCCGCCGCGGCCGCACCCGACTCGCTCTCCCCCTCGCCTGTCACGCCACGCGAATCCTCCGCAGCCTCGCCCGCAGCGCGCGCCATCACCACGCTCAGCACCGCCCCGGACCCGGTCACCTTCCCCACGCTCGCCCCCTCGGCGCGCGCATCCTCCATCGCTACCTCCGACATCACCGCCGCGGGCGCCGCCTCGTCCTCATTCCCCGCCCGTGCGGCCTCGACTCGTCGGACCTTCTTCCGCACCGCCTTCGGCTTCACCGCCACCGGCGCCGCCGCCTCGCTCGCCGCCACCTTCGCAGCCTTCGGAGCCCGCCACTCATGCGCTGGCAGCTCCACCGGGCTCTGCGCCAGCACGCTCACCAAACATGTCCCAAAGACCAGCATCATCATGTCCCCTCGACGCGGATTGCTAATTAAATTCCGCCCCCGAGAGGATCCACCGCAAGATCACCTGCGCCTCCGCGGCTGCGATCGGCGGCCCTCCGAACGGCATCCGCCCGCCCACCGCCGGCGCCGTCAGCACCAGCTTGTGCATCAGGTAGCTGTTCGTCGGCGCGTTCGCATCCACCCGCGGCATGTTCACCTGCTCCGCCTCGTCCTCGACCAGCTCTTCCCACAGCTTGTCCGGGTCGCGATCGAAGCGCAGGTCGCCCGGCTCCACCCCGTCCACATGGCAGCCCGCCGTCGCGCAGCGCACGTCCGTGATCGCCAGCACCTGCGTGAACGTGGCCGCTGGTGGGTCGTGCTCGACCACCTCCACCATCACCGCCGCGCTCGTCACCCCGCCCGCGCTCGCCGTCAGCAGGGCCGTCCCTGGCGACACCCCGAGCAGCACTCCTTGCCCGTCGACGTACAGCTTCAGCTCCTCGCTGCTCTTCCACGTCAGCGCCGCCTCGATCGGATCGCCCTCCGGGTCCTTCACGATCGCGCTCACCGGCAGCGTCTCGCCGACCTGCACCTGCAGCGGCCCATCGACATCGAGCTCCACCTCGCCGACGTCCCCGGCCTCCTGCCCTGGCGCGCACGCGAACACCTCCGCCTCCGGCGCCCCCGCGGCGATCCACGCCGTGATCGTCGCCACCTGTCCCTCGGACAAGCTGCCACCGATCGGCATCTGCTGCCCCACTGACGGCGCCGGCAGGATCTTCTCGAGCAGGAAGCTGCCCTCCGGATCGCCCGGCGCCACCCGCAGCACCCCTGGCGCCTGGCTGCTGTCGATCCCGACCAGCGCCGCGTACGCCTCGCCCGCCGCCAGCGACAGCCCTGCCGCCGGCTGACCGCCCGCGTGGCAGCTGCAGCTCGCCGTGAAGATCGGCTGGACCGCCCCCGGGAAATCACAATCGCCCGGCACCCCGCCGGACGGATCGCCGGGCCCCGTCGTCGGCGCCCCGCCGGTCGTCGGCACCTCGCCCGACGTCGCGTCCGCCGTCGTGCCGCCCGTGTCCGTCGACCCGCCGTCGGTCTCGGCCCCCGGCAGCGACACCAGGTTGCAAGCAGAGGAGAGCGCGCCACTCACCAGCAACGCGGAACACGATCGGACCAGACGACGAAGAGTCATTGCTCGCACCTCGAGTGCCCGTTCATCGGCGGGCGTTACAAATAAAATTTCATTGAGAAGTTTCTCAATCTCGCCCGCGCCTCCGCTCTCCTGCTCACCCACACGCCGCCTGTCTCCAGACCTCGACTTCGCGGCGCCGCCCCCGCCGATCCCATCCATTGCATGTCTCTCGGGACAGGACGCTCGCCCCGCAGCGCCGCGGGCGCATGTCCCAAACAACATGCCCTCAAGGACAGCAACGACCTCACCGCAACCTGTCCCGAAGACCATCTCATCCATCACCACGGAGACGTCCGCCTCGCTCGCGCGGCCCCGCGCCTCTGCGCACCCGCGCCCTCGCCTCTGCCCGCGATCGCGCCCCACGGCCCCCGGTGCGGCGCCCGGAGCCTTTCGCTACTCTGGCGCCATGACATCTCGCCTCTGTCGCCCCGCGGCCCTCCTCGCGCTCCTCGCTGCCTGCGGCGACGACGGCAATCGCGACACGGCTGCCACTGGCAATCAGCCGTCGACCGCCCCGACCTCGCTCACCGAGGCCACCACCGGCCCGACCACTGGCGACCTGCCCACCGGTACCACCCAGACCACCGACTCTGGCGCTGCCAGTGAGGCTTCGGCCACCGGCCCCGGCACCACCGACGCTCCCGGTACTACCACCGACGCTCCCGGCACCACCACCGACGTCCCTGGCACCACCACCGGCGGCGACGACTGCCTCCCGCCCGACGCCCTCATCCTCCTCGATCGTACCCAATCGATGCACCGCACCCCCGACGGTCAGACCCCCGTCGACGCCCCCGCCTACGCCAGCAGCAAGTGGTCCCTGGCGATCGGCGCCATCGAGTCGCTCACCGCCGCGCCGCAGGACGACACCGTGCGCTTCGGCCTCGAGCTGTGGCCGCGCGATCCGGGCGGAGGCGCCTGCGTCACCCTCGCCGAGCGCATCGAACAGAACAAGACTGCCACCAATCCGCACTGCGAGGCCGGCGAGGTCGTCCTCCCGTCCGCGCTCGGCAACGGCGCCGCGATCGCCAGCACCCTCGACCCCACCACCACCCTGCTCTGCAACACCACCCCCACCGGCGCCGCCCTCATCACCGCCGGCGAGCACTTCGCCGCCAACAAGGAGCCCGGCCGCGAGCAGTACGCGATCCTCGTCACCGACGGCGCCGACTGGGACCTCAGCTGCCCCGACCCCTCGCCGCTGACCGCCGTGCAGGACCTCGCCGAGCAGGGCATCAAGACCTTCATCGTCGGCTTCAACGGCGAAGAGGCGCAGCTGGGCGCCACCGCCTACCTCAACGACCTCGCCTGCGCCGGCCGCACCGCCAAGGGCTTCCCGGGCCCGTGTGTGCCCACCGCCGACGGCTTCGTCGCCGTCGACGGCGCCAACATCCCGGTGTACCTGCAAGCCGACGACGCCGTCGACCTCGAGGCCGCCCTGCAGTCGGTCGCCGGCCAGCTCTGTTGCGGCTGCGAGAAGACCTGCGACGCCCCCGAGGTGCTGTTCGCCCTCGACCGCACGCTCAGCATGCACCGCACCCCCGACGGCGAGACTCCGGTCGACGCCCCGGCCTACGCCAGCAGCAAGTGGTCGCAGGCGATCGGCGCCATCGAGCAAGTCGTCGGCGGCGGCCTCGACACCGACCTGCGCTTCGGCCTCGAGCTGTGGCCGCGCGATCCGGGCGGCGGCCAGTGCATCACCCTCGCCGAGCGGATCCTCGACACCAAGCAGGCCACCAACCCCGCCTGCCAGGACGCCGAGATCCTCGTCCCGCCCGCGCTCGCCAGCGGCGCCGCGATCGCCGACGCCGTCGACCCGCTGACCACCCTGATCTGCACCACCACCCCGACCGGCACCGCGCTCGAGACCGCCTCGACCTGGCTCGTCGACCACGCCGTGCCCGGCCGCCAGCAATACGTCGTCCTCGTCACCGACGGCGCTGACTGGGACCTGAGCTGCCCCGACCCGTCCCCGCTGCTCGTCACCCAGAAGCTCGCCGCCGCCGGCATCCGCACCTACGTGGTCGGCTTCTTCGGCGCCGAGGCCCAGGCCGGCGCGGTCCAGTTCCTCAACGACGTCGCCTGCGCCGGCCAGACCGCCAAGGACTTTGATATTAACTGCAAGCAGATGGGCAGCGGCTACCAGGCCCAGGACCCGAACAGCCTGGTCCCGCTGTACCTGCAAGCCGGCAACGGCGAGCTGCCGCAGACGCTGACGACGGTCGCCGACGAGATCCTGCAGTTCTGCATCCCCGGCTGAACAATGTTTCAAAGGACATGTCCCCCTGGACATGTCCTTCAAATATCGCCATCGAGCTCACCGGCTTGCGGCCGCCGAGCCGACCGGCCTATGCTCGGCCAGCATGAACGTCTATCTCGCTGGACTCGGAGGCCTGCTGGCCTTCCTCCTCGTATGCCTGCTCTTGAACGCCCGCCGCGTCGGCCTGTTCGGCTGGATATTCCTGGGGGCTCTCATGGTGACCTGCGCGATCACCAACCCCGACAAGGAGCGGCACACGGGCGCCGTCAAGGACGCGCTCGTCTCCCACGAGAAGACCGCCGCCGGTCGACTGATGCTCAACGCTTTCGCGGGCGGCATCGTCGGATCGTCGCTCGACTACAGTAACTTCGTCTTCTTCTCGATCACGGGCGCCAATGGCCAGGCCGTGAGCCTGGGCCTGCTCACCCAGGTCGTCGTGTTCCCGTTCAAGACCGAGGAGCGCTGAAGCGCCGCCGCCGGCGCAGGCCGGCGAGCATCACCAGCGCGAGCAGCCCCGGCCCCCCGGCCACGCTGCAACCCTCGCCGCCGCCCGATTGCGCCGGCGCGCCGGTCTCCGTCGCTTCCGCCTCCGGCTCCTCGTCCGGCGGCGCCACCGGAGCCGGATAGACCTGTCCCTCGGGCCATGTCACGCATTGCTCGGCGTCCCACCGGTCCCCGCCCTCGCACACGTACGCCGGGCCCGCACACGACCCGGCCAGCGCCGCGGCCGGGTCGACCTCGAGCGGACCGAGCGCCACGTCGTCGCCGAAGCAGCGCTCGTCGACGAAGACCTGCTCGCGCGCCAGGTCGATCGTCTCGAGCTGCAGGCAGGCCGGCGCCGACAGGCTCGCCTCGGTCCCGACCCACTGCAGCTCGCCGCTCGGCAGCAGCCGGCTGACGAAGTTGCTGCGCGCCGCAGCCGTCAGCAGCGCCTCGTCGTACGTGTATGCGACCGCGAGCCGCCCGTGCTCGCGCAGGTGCGTGCAGAACCCCGCCTCGTACTCCAGCCGCTCGCCGTCGAAGCCGGGGCAGTGGCCCTGGTTCTCCTGCAGCCGCGGATATGCGCCGTCGCAACAGACCAGATCTGCCGGCGCCTCGCGCTGCACGACCTGGTGCTCGCTCGTCACCACCAGCGGCGGCGCGGCCACCGGCGGCAGCGGCTCGGCTGCGACCTTCACCGTCGCCTCCCGCTCGTACGTCACGCACGCCCCCGGCTGCGCCCCGTACTCGGCGGTCGCCCACGCGGCAGTGTCGACGTGGGTGACCACCGTGTACGTCGCCCCCGCGAGCCACGGCTGCGCCGGCCGCCACACGAACACCGAGAATTCTTCGTGCACCTCGAAGCTGCCCGCGACCTCCTCGCCCATCGCGTCGAGCACCTTCAACGTGAAGAACTCGAGCGCTCGCTCGGCCCGCCGGTAGCCCGGGCTGAACGTCAGCACCCCGTCGACCGCCACCTCCAACCCCGTCGGCGCCAGGAACATCGGCAGCGGGTTCCAGCACTCGTCGCCGCAATGGGCCCGGGCCGTCCCCGCCGCCGACCCGCACAGCCCCGCCGGCAGCACCCACCGCAACCAGACCAGGCCTCGCATCCAACCATCCTAGCCCAGGTCGCCCGCGGCGAACAGCCGGACCGCCGTCGACTTGCACCAGCCTCCACGAGGTGTCTCGACAAACATGTCCTCTTAGACATGTCCAAGAGGACACACGAAAATCACCGCGACCGGCCGGCCGAACAGCCCCGACCACCCGGCAGAGCTCGACCTCTGCCATGTCCCTTCGGACATGCTTTTTAGAGCATGTCGCGCTCGCCTCGCCGGCCGGCCGCTCTGGCCGCCCTGTCGGCCGCCGCGGGCGCCGAACCGCGATTTGCCGGGCGCCGCCGCCCTCGCAGGCGCGTCCGCTGCCCGCCTGGGCAGATCTCGCGCCTCGCGGCTTGAACTCGCGCGGCCGGCTTCTACCCTCGACTTGCGCTCGCGTGTCCGACGAGCCTCGGCGTCGCGGGCACGGCGGCCACGAGGATCCCCGGATGGTCCGTCCCATCGAACACGCCCGCGCCAGCAAAGCTCGCCGTTACTGGTTCGCCGTCGGCGTCACCGCCGTCGCGGCCGGGCTGCGCCTGCTCGGCCACACCCTCGAGCCGCAGCCGCCGGTCCTCGTGCTCTTCACCGGCGCCGCCAGCCTCTCCGCCTGGTACGGCGGGCTCGGCCCGGCGATGCTCACCATCGCCCTCTCGGTCTTCCTCGACTTCTGGTTCTTCGACCCGCACCTCGCCTTCGCCCTCGATCGCTGGACCGACCTGATCGACCTCGGCATCTTCGCCCTGGTCGCCTTCGCCGTCGCCTGGCTGTGTGAATCGCTGCACGCCGCCCGGCGCGTGATGGAGGTCCGCGCGCGCGAGCTGGCGCTGGTGTCGGCCAACGAGCGGGCCTGGAAGGACCGCTACGAGGCCGCGGTGCGGGCCAGCGGTCACATCCTCTACGACGACGACCGCGCCGGCGGGCGCATCGTCTTCAGCGGCGCCTGTCTGCCGATCCTCGGCTATGGCGCCGAGGAGCTGGGCGACAGCCTCGACTGGAGCGCCCTCGTCCACCCCGAGGACCTGGCGCGCTTCTGCCTCTCGCGCCGCGCCGGCGACGGCCTCGAGGTCGAGTACCGCGTCCGTCACCGCGGCGGGCGATGGATCACCCTCCACGATGTCGGCCAGAAGCTCGTCGACGCCGAGGGCCGCGTCATCCGCGTCGTCGGCTTCCTCAAGGACGTCACCGCCCAGCGCCGCGCCGAGGCGGCCGTGCGCGCCAGCGAGGAGCGCCTCCGCCTCGCCGTCGAGGCCACCGGTCTCGGCGTCACCTCCACCGTGTTCGAAGCGGACGGCACTGTCCGCTTCGAGTGGACCCGCGAGGCCCGGCTCGCCTTCGGCGTCGAGGGCGACGGCGAGCTCACGCTCCCCGACCTGCTCGCGCGCGTGCACCCCTGCGACGTCGCGGCCGTGCAGGCGGCCGTGCGGGCCGCGCTCGACCCCGCCGGCGACGGCACCGACAACCTCGAGTTCCGCGTCGTCCACCCCGACGGCGGCGTGCGCTGGCTCGGCTGTCAGGGCCGCACCACGTTCGACCTCGCCGCCAGCCCGCCGCGACCGCTGCGCAACCTCGGCATCGTCCGCGACGTCACCGAGCGGAGGACCACCGCCGAGCAGCTGGCCGAGAGCTTCGCCCTCATCGACGCCCTGGTCTTCAAGGCCCCGATCGGCATGGCCTTCATCGACCGCGGCTACCGCTTCGTCCGCGTCAACGAGAAGCTGGCCGAGTTCAACGGCATCGCCGCCGCCGAGCACATCGGCCGCACCGTCGCCGACGTCTTGCCCGACCTGTGGCCGCGGCTCGAGCCGGTCCTGCGCGACGGCCTGCGCGACGGTCGCGAGCGCGTCAACACCGAGGTCGAGGGCCCCACCGCGGCCCAGCCGGGCCGACGCCACTGGCTCGTGAGCCAGTACCCGATCCGCGCCGGCGACCGCCTGCTCGGCATCGGCGTCACCGTCGTCGAGACCACCGACCAGAAGCGCATCGAGGCCTCCTTGCGCGAGGCCGACCAGCGCAAGGACACCTTCATCGCCACCCTCGCCCACGAGCTGCGCAACCCGCTGGCGCCGATCCGCAACGCCCTCGCGCTGCTCGGCGTCGCCCGCGACGCGCCCGAGCGGGCCGCCAGCCTCGCCGTCATCGGCCGCCAGGTCGAGCAGATGGCCCACCTCCTCGACGACCTGCTCGACGTCTCTCGCATCACCCGCGGCCGCCTCACCCTGCGCCGCGAACTGGTCACCCTCGACGCGATCATGGCCCGCGCCGCCGAGACCGCCAACCCGTGGATCGTCGCGCGCCGCCACAGCTTCGCCGTCGACATCCCGGACGCCCCCGTCCTCCTCGACGCCGACCCGATCCGCCTCGCGCAGGTGTTCTCCAACCTCTTCACCAACGCCGCCAAGTACACCGATCCCGGCGGCACCATTCGCGTCACCGCCAGGGTCCACGGCGAGCGCGTGCAGATCGGCGTCGCCGACACCGGGGTGGGGATCGCCGCCCAGCACCTGCCGCGCGTGTTCGAGATGTTCTCGCAGGTCGGCCCCTGCTCGAGCCGCGGGGACGGCGGCCTCGGCATCGGCCTCGCGCTGGCCCGCGGCCTCATCGAGATGCACGGCGGCGCGATCACGGCCCACAGCCCCGGTCCCGGCCGCGGCAGCGAATTCATGGTCGAGCTGCCGCTCGCCGCCCAGGCCCACGCCAGCGGTCCCCACGCGCCGCTCGGCCCCGCGCGCGAGGGGCCGTCGACCGGCCGGCGGATCGTCGTCGCCGACGACAACGTCGACAACGCCGACACCCTGGCGATGCTGCTCGAGGCGCTCGGCCACGAGGTCTTCACCGTCTACGACGGCGAGGCGGCCGTGCGCGCGTGCGCCGAGGTCCGCCCCGACGTCGTCTTCCTCGACATCGGCATGCCGCGGCGCGACGGCTACGAGGTCTGTCGGTGGATCCGCCAGCAGCCGTGGGGCGGCGCCACGCTGGTCATCGCCCAGACCGGCTGGGGTCAGGACGAAGATCGCCGGCGCGCCGCCGCGGCCGGCTTCGATCATCACCTCACCAAGCCCGCCGACCCCGACCGGCTGCTCGCCCTGCTGGACGCGCAGCCGACGGCCGCGTGATGACATGTCCCGAAGGACATATCATCAATCACCGCCGCCTCAGAAGCGGCCGCCGAGCATGAACGTCCCGCCGTCGAGGAACGGCGTCGGCGCCATGTTGGCGCGCAGGCGGGTGCGGCCGAGCCTGAAGCCGTCGACGTCGGCCACGCGCTGGGCCTTGCCGTCGTTGACGAACATGATCGTGCCGGCGATGCCCATCGCCAGGCCGGCGATCTGGACCAGGCCCGGCAGGGCCATGAACACCTTGGGCGTGATCGCCTCGGTGCGCAGGTACGGGATCGTCATGAACGGCCCGATCAGCGGGATCAGCGAGAAGCCGGCCGCGCGCCGACAGTTGGGCGCGTCGGCGATGCTGCAGGTGTCGTGAATGATGCCGGCGACCAGCGCCGTGAACAGGTACGACGAGCCGAACATGGTCCAGCCGGCGATCATCAGCGCCTTGCGGCGCTTGGGCGGCGGCTGCGGCGGCGGAGCGTACATGGTGCCGGCGGCCGGCCCCTCGGGCGCCGGCGCGGTCGCGCTGGGATCGGCGTAGGGTTGCGGCGCCGCGGCGGGATCCTCGGCCGATGCGGCCTCGGGCGCGGCCGGATCTTGCGCCGTGGCTGACCAGGAGGCCAGGGTCGAACGGACAGGCGCGGCCGCGGCCTCGGGACATACGAGCGACGCGGCGACGACGACGGCGAGGGGCAGGGCGGTGCGGTGCATTCGGGTTCCTGTGGTCTGCAGCCTAAAGCCCGCCCCGGCAAGGCGTAAACGCGAATCGACCTGCGCAGTGCGCGGGGCCCCGGCTTCGTCGCACTTTCGCACTGTTCATAATCCTCCCCTGCGCCCCGGGCCGGCGTCCATTCCCTGTCCCAAGGGCCAGGTATCCGAATGACGTTCTCCCCGCTGAGGTCGCCGCCGCGGCCGCGACCGAACGACTCTGCGCGGATCTGCGGGAGACCTCCTGCGCGCCCTCGCACGGCCCAGCGCGCCAGCGCAAGACGCGCGGAACTCCACTTCCGAGGTTCATGGGCCGCGCTTGGAATCGCCGTACTCGCGACCTGCTCTCGCGGGGGGCTGTGACCCGAGCGAGCGGAGGCGTAGCATCGTGCGATGCGCTGCGCGTGCTCCTTGCTGGCCCTCTTCCTTGCATCCGGCTGCAGCGACGACGGTGGGGGCACCACCTCGCAGACCTCGCAGTCCACCGTTGCGAGCGCCACCACCTCCACATCGAACGACGCGACTTCGGGCGGCATGCCGACCAGCACCGGCGGCACGACCGGCACCACGGCCGAGCCCGGTAGTACGGGTTCTAGCGGCGTCAGCAGCGAGATCTCCTCGACCTCCGCCGCTTCCACCACCACCGGCCCCGGCGCCACCACCGACGATCCCGCCTGTCCCCCGGTCAAGGGCGAGTACAACGATTGCACCGACCCGCGCGGCGACATCGACAACAAGGCGTGCAAATGGATGGGTGACGGCGAGAACGGCTTCATCACTTGTCTGAACGCGGCAGGCATGACGGGCGCCTCCACCTGTTCGCTCATCAACTGCGAGCTCGACTGTCACTGCTTCGACGCCCCCGCGACTGGCACCGCGACCAGCATTTGCAAGCCGAACGCCACCGACAAGGGTGACAGCGCCTGCGTGCTCGACTGCTCGGACGGCGCCACCTGCCCTGACGGCATGGTCTGCGACAACGACACCTGCTTCTGGCCGGCCCCGTGATCGCCGTGCGTCGCCCGCTGCTCCTCCTCGCGTTCGCTCTCGGCTGCCCGCATCTGGTCCCGCCTGCCGCGCCGAAGGAGAACGGTCTACCGGCCGTCGACCCCCGCGAGCAGCCGCTCCCCGAGCCCGTGCGGGTCGCCTCGGCCCGGGCCCACGGTGGTTGCGACACCGGGGCCCAGTGCGTCGAGCACCTCGACCCCGACCATTCGGCCGACGACGGCCGTCGCACCTGCGAGCAGGACGGCGCTCGCTGGCTCACCGGCGCCTGCCCGCACCGCCGGGCCCACAGCGCCTGCATCACCACCTATTTCCTCGTGTTCGACTACGGCAAGCTGCGCGCCGACGAGTTCGGCAACCCGCTCCACCGCGACCTCGCCGGCGCCCGTGAGGCCTGCTTGCGCGAGCAGGGCGAGTTCTACGAGCTCACCCCGTGAGCGCTCGAGCATGAATGACATGTCCCTCACGACATGTCCTTCATGACATGTCCCCGTCGCCATCTCGCTGTCCGCATCGGCCACCTCGTGCGCCCCGGGTCTCGCACGCGCCGATGACCCGTCCCGCGAGACAGCCCCCGTCACCTCCCGGAGCCCCTGCCGCGACCGGCCGCCGCCCGGCCCGACTCCGGCATGCGCGGTCCCGCTTGACGCGCGGCTGCGCTCATTGTAGACCACTGAACGGAAGATCAGCCATGCACGACAGCGACCTCGCCGATCCCGTCTCCCCCGCGCTTCTCGACCTCCTGGCCCTCTTCGAGGGCCCGCTCGCCGACGTTCAGTTCCCCGGCGTCGACCAGGGCACGCTCCGGGGCCTCGTCGATCAGGTGCGCGGACACGCGCAGGAGCTCGACCAGATGCGGGCCCAGCTCGACGCCCTCCACAACCACCTCGCCGAGGCCCGCCTGCGCCTGCTCCGCACCGCCGAGCAGGGCCTGGCGTACGCCCGGGTGTTCGCCGCCGACGACCCGGAGCTCGAGTCGAGGTTGGCCGACATCAACCTCGGCGGCAAGCCCGAGCCGCGCCGGCGCAAGCTCGAAGTCGCGGCCGCCGATTCCGGCAACAACGAGCCCCTGCGTTTGCCGCCGCGCCGCGGTCGCAAGCCCCGCGCCGCCGAGGAGGCCCCGACTGGTTCGTGATGGCCCGCGGCCATCGTCCGGATGGTAGAACCCCGCCCGTGACCTACGCCGAGCTGCGCGCCGCACTCCGCCACGAGCACCTCCCGCTCGCCTACTGCGACCTCGACCTGCTCGAGGCCAACGCCCGCAGCCTCGTCGAGCGCGCCGGCAGCTTGCCGATCCGCCTCGCCTCCAAGTCGGTCCGCTGCCGCGACATCCTCCGCCGCGTGCAGGCGCTGAGCCCCGTGTTCCAGGGCATCCTCTGCTACAGCGCCGCCGAGGCCGCCCACCTGGCCGCCGACGACTTCAAAGATCTGGTCGTCGCCTACCCGACGGTCGATCGCCACGACCTCGACCTCGCCTGCACGGCGATCGCCGGCGGCGCGGAGATCTGTCTGATGGTCGACGACCCGCTGCAGCTGCCGTTCCTGTCCGAGGCGGCCACCCGGGCCGAGGTCACGCTGCCGGTGGCGATCGACCTCGACATGTCCTCGACCTTGCCCGGCATCCACTTCGGCGTGCGGCGCTCGCCGGTGACGGAGGTCGACACCGCGGTGGCCCTCGCCGACGCCATCGCCGGCACCCCGAACCTCCGCCTCGACGGCCTGATGGGCTACGAGGCCCAGCTGGCCGGCCTGCAGGATCTGCTGCCGGGCCAGCGGCTCAAGAGCGCCGCCGTGCGGGCGCTGAAGCGCCGCTCGCAGCCGGAGGTGTTCGCCCGTCGGGCCGCCGTCGTCGCCGCCATCAAGGCCCGCGGCCACGAGCTGCGGTTCGTCAACGGCGGCGGCACTGGCAGCCTCGAGCAGACCCGCACCGACGCCGCGGTCACCGAGCTCGCGGCCGGCTCCGGCCTGTACGGCCCGACCCTGTTCGACGGCTACGACAGCTTTCGGCCGCAACCGGCCGCCGGCTTCGCGTTGCCGATCGTGCGGCGGCCGACCCCGAACATCTACACCTGCTTCGGCGGCGGTTACATCGCCTCCGGCAGCCCCGGCCGCGATCGGCAACCGACCCCCTTCTTGCCGCCCGGCGCCGGCCTGCTCGCCAACGAGGGCTGCGGCGAGGTCCAGACCCCCGTGACCTACCCCGGCCCCGAGCTGCTGGCGCTCGGCGACCCGATCTTCTTCCGCCACGCCAAGGCCGGCGAGCTGTGCGAGCACTTCCCCGAGCTGGTGCTGCTCGCCGGCGCCGCTGTGGTCGGCCGCGCCCCCACCTATCGCGGCGACGGCAAGAGCTTCGTCTGACCCGGTAGCGACCGCCGCGAGACGAGGCCAGGTCGCTCAGGCGAGCACCCGTTCAAGCCGGCCGACCCTCCCGTCGCCCCGACGATTCCCGCCGCGAAGCCGCCGGATCGCCCGACCGCGGCAAGGCGAGCGCTCGCCTGACCCGGCCGACTCTCCTGTCGGCCCGACGACTCCCACCACGAGGCCGCCGGGTCGCCCGCACCGAGGCGAGCCTGTGTCCAACCCGGCCGAGCTCTCGTCGCGCGATGTTTCACGCCGCAAGGGCCGCAGCGTCCGAGCCCTCCGACGCCTGCGCCGCGCAAGCAACTCGAGGCGTCCTCAGGCTGCTCCGCTTCGCCGCAGCGACTGCGTCCCGCGGGACCGGTGATTGTCTCAGTTTCGTCGGCGCGCCCCCGCGGCTTCGTCCGCGTCGGCCCGCCTGATATCATCCGCTGGCGATGTTCGGGCGCAAGCAATGGTCCAATTGGTCGGGCGGCGTCACCTGTCGTCCGGGCCAGTTCGTGGTCCCGAGCACCGTCGAAGCCCTCAGCGACCTGGTCCGAGAGACAGCCGGCGCCAACGGCAAGCTGCGGGTCGTCGGCGCCGGCCACTCCTTCAGCCCGGTCGTCGCCACCGAGCACACCCTCGTCTCGCTGGCGCGGATCCGCGGCCTCGCCGAGGTCGACCGCGAAGCCGGCGCCGCCACCGTGCTGGCCGGCACCACGATCCGCGACCTCGGCGGCCTGCTCGGCAAGCACGGCCTCGCGCTCGAGAACCAGGGCGACATCGACAGCCAGGCGATCGCCGGGGCCGTCAGCACCGGCACCCACGGCACCGGCATCGCCTTCGGCAGCATCAGCACCCAGGTCCGCGCCCTCACCCTCGTGCTCGCGACCGGCGAGCTGCTGCCTTGCTCGCCGACGCAGGAGCCCGAGATCTTCAAGGCCGCCCAGGTCGCTCTCGGCAGCCTCGGGGTGCTGGCGCGGGTCCGCCTGCAGTGCGTGCCGAGCTACGTGCTCCGCGACGTCCGCAAGAACGTCGACCTCGCGCAGTGCCTGGCCGACTTCGAGGACAGCTGCCGGCGCCACCGCCACTTCGAGTTCTGGTGGTTCCCCTACAGCGACCGCGCCGCCACCAAGGCGCTCGACATCGTCGCCACCCCGAAGCCGCGCTCCGTCGTCAAGCGCGTGCTCGCCGACAAGCTGCTCGAGACCGGCGTGTTCTGGGCCGCCTCCGAGGCCGTGCGGCTGTTCCCCGGCCTCTCGCGCCCGGTCGCCCGCTTCGCCGCGCGGGCCATCTCCGAGGCCGACCACGCCGACCACAGCCACCGCGTGTTCCCCAGCCCCCGCGACGTCCGCTTCAACGAGATGGAGTACGCGGTCCCGGTCGAGCGCGGCCCCGACTGCCTGCGCGAGCTCAAGGCGTACATCGAGCGCGACCGCGTCAATGTCCACTTCCCCGTCGAGTACCGCGTGGTCGCCGGCGACGACATCTGGCTGAGCCCGTTCTACCGCCGCGACAGCGCCGTGATCTCGGTGCACATGTACGCCGGCATGCCGTACGCCGACTACTTCGCCGGCTGCGAGGCGATCTTCCGCAACCACCGCGGCCGCCCGCACTGGGGCAAGCTCCACGGCCTGACCGCACATGAACTTCAGGACATGTACCCGGAATGGCACCGCTTCCACGCCGTCCGCCGCCGCCTCGACCCCCGCGGCGTGTTCATGAACGACCATTTGACGAGGATCTTCGGCGCCTGATTTGCCCGGCACGGCGAATCCGCGACATGTCCTGAAGGCCAGATTACCAGCCTTTTCGCTTGGACATGTCCCGAGCGACATGTCACCCGAAGGCCAGCTCACCGGCCTCGCCTGCCCGCATAGACATGTCCCAAAAGCCATGTCACCGCCTCATCACATCCGCCCCTGCGCGCCCTCGCGCCATGCGCTCGCGCCCTTGATCTCGCCTCCGCCTGCGGCGACCATGATCGGGTGAAGCTCGTCTGGTCGCTCATCGCCGGCCTCGGCGGCCTGTTCTTCGCGGTCGGCCTCACCCTGCTGATCGTCAACCAGCGGTTCTACGGCAGCGCGCGGCGGACCGACGGCGAGGTCGTCCACCTCCGCTTCAGCAACAAGGGCAGCGCTGCGCCCGACGTGGCCTACACCGACCACCTGGGCCGCGAGCACCTCCACAGCTCCAACGTCTACTCCAAGCCCGCGTATCGGGTCGGCGAGCCCGTCACGATCGCCTTCGACCCCGACGACCCCGGCGACGCCGCGATCGACAGCCTCACCCAGCGCTGGCTGTTGCCCGGCATCTTCGGGTGCATCGGCCTCGTCCACCTCGGCATCGGCTCGACCTTCCTGCTGCTCCGCTCCCGCCGCAAGCGCGAGATCGCCAGGCTCTTGCGCGAGGGCCAGCGCGTCGACGCCCCCATCGTCGAGATTGCCCACAACACCAGCATCCGCGTCAATCGCAGGAGCCCGTGGGTCATCCGCTGCGAGGTCACCTTGCCCGGCGAAGCGACCGCCCGTCGCTTCGTCAGCCGGCGCTTCTGGAACGACCCTCGCCCGCACCTGCGCGGGCGCAGCCTGCCCGTCTGTTACGACCCCCGCGATCCTTCACGCCACGTCGTCGACACCGGCGACCTCGATCCGGGCCGCGCCTTCGAGCGCCGCGGCTGACAGCAGCCACGCGAGCGGACGGCGCTGGCCGCCTCGGCCGGTGCGACGCGTCACCCATCCGCCGAGCCACGCGCGGCCTCGACCTCGTGCACGCGCATGCGGCCCGACGCCGCACCTCCCGCCGCCCCGCGTTGACGCCGGCCCGGGTGCGGCGCACGCTCCCTGCGTGTCGACTCGCAGCGCGCTCCCGCCTGGCTCCCGGCGCACCCTCCTGCAGACCTATCGCTACACCCGCGACCCGTACCGCTTCTTCGTCGAGATGGCCGAGGAGTACGGCGACCCGTTCACCATCCACGCCGTCAACGGCAGCGTCGCCATGACCGGCAATCCTGCCGGCGCCCAGCAGATCTTCGCCGCCGACCCCGACGCCTTTGTCCCCTTCGGCGCCGAGGTCTCGCGCCCGCTGCTCGGCGACAGCTCGATGCTGCTGCTCTCCGGCGAGCGTCACCGCAAGGAGCGCAAGCTGCTCATGCCCGCCTTCCACGGCGAACGCATGCGCGCCTACGGCGAAACGATCCGCGCCGCCGCCCACGCCGCCGCCTCGACCTGGCTCAAGGGACAGACCTTCGTCTTCCAGGACAGCTCGCAGTGGATCTCGCTCGAGGTCATCATCCGCGCCGTGTTCGGGGTCGTTGACCCGGCCCGCGTCGAGGCGGTCCGCCAGGCCATCCTCGAGTTCGTCGCCGCCACCGTCCCGAGCTTCATGTTCTTCCCGTTCCTGCAGCGCGATTTCCTCGGCATGGGCCCGTGGGCGCGGTTTCAGCGGGCTCGCCGGCGGATCGGCTTCCTCATCGCCGCCGAGCTGGCCGCCCGTCGCAGCCGGCCCGAGGAGCTCGGCGACGACATCCTGAGCCGCATGCTCGCCGCCCGTCACGACGACGGCAGCGGCATGAGCGACAGCGAGATCCACGACGAGCTCCTCACCCTGTTGTTCGCCGGCCACGAGACCTCCGGCATCGCCCTCGCCTGGTCGATCTACTGGCTGCACCGCAACCCCGACCGCCTCGAAAAATTGCTCGCCGAGCTCGACACTGCCGGCGAGCGGCCCGAGCCCGAGGTCGTCGCTCGCCTGCCGTACCTCGAGGCCGTCGTGCACGAGACCTTGCGCCTCTATCCGATCGCCCCGGACGCCCCGCGCATGCTCGCCCGCCCGCTCGAGCTCCTCGGCTACACCTTGCCCGCCGGCGCTGGCGTGGCCGTCGCCACCGGCCTCCTGCACATCCGCCCCGACCTCTACCCCGAGCCGCACGCCTTCCGCCCCGAGCGCTTCCTCCACAAGAAATTCAGCCCCTTCGAGTACACCCCGTTCGGCGGCGGTCATCGCCGCTGCCTCGGCGCCGCCTTCGCCACCTACGAGATGAAGCTCGTGCTCGCCGCGCTGCTGCGAAACTACCGCCTGAAGCTCGCCGAGCCGCGCGAGGTCAAGCCGGGCCGCCGCAACGTCGTGCTCGGCCCTGCCACTGGCGTGCGCGTCACCTACCTGGGCCCGCGCCGCGCCGGCGACCTGCCCGCCTGAAGTTGCCCGTCGCGCAGCCTCGGCGCTGCGCGAGAACTTCGCAGTACCCCGATTCGGGGACACCTTCGCTTCACGGGTCGCCGACCGCGATCGTCGGCGTCTCCTCCACGAACGCCGGCGCGCCTGCGACTTGCCAGCGGATCAGCAGCTTCTCCGCGCGGTAGCCTTGCGCCATCGTCGTCACGCTGCGGACCAGCCCGAGCCCGCGCACATAATAGTTGTCCTCGTGTTGCACGTGCTCGACCGGCGGCACCGCGAAGCCCGTCTTCAACGTCGTGATCATGCGCGTCTGCGTCTCGCAGCGCACGTGCACCGCCGTCTGTCCGCGGAAGCCGTCCTCGCCGACCACCGCGCAGCGGCCGAACACCGCCATCGACGACACCGGCGTGTCGAGCTCCTGCCGCCATTCCCAGCGCATCCCTGGCGACAGCTCGCGCGGCAGGTACACCCCCTCTGCCACCCGCGTCGTCACCTCCCCGGCCGCGCTCGTCATCGAACCGATCTCCGGCGTCACTCCGAGCTGCGAGATCACCATGTCGCGCTCGCTCGTCCCGCCCTGAAAATCGCTGCGCACGCGCGCCACCAGTCGTTCGCCGCGCCGCTCGGCCGCGACGATGCGGTCGGTCGATCGCGTCGTCGGCACCTGCACCGCCGGGTGTGACTGCGGCATCGCGTACTCCCACACGTCGCCCACGCTCGCCGGCGCGTACGGGTGCTCCGTCGAAGGCGGCGGCGCCGACTGCACATCGCAGCCGACGAACACCAGCGCCCCCGTCACGATCAACTGCCAGCCCGGGCCTGGCTCGATCTCCGTCGTCGTGCTGCGGCGCTGGGCCATGCCGCATCGTCCCCGGCCCGCCCGCGCCTCGCAAGGCCCGGTCCGCCGCGATCTCGCGCGCGCCCGCGAGCGCGGGCGAAAATCACATGTCCCGCAGGACATGTCCTCTTCGCCAGCTCGCCGTCGACCCTTGGAGTCGTTTTAAACGACAATGCGAACGGCCGTACGAGACGGCCGCTCGCGGGTCACGAGCGAGGCTCGCGACGTGAATCCTAGTGGTCCTGCTCGCCCTCGTCGCGGCCGCTGGGCGACATCGTCTCGCTGCGCGGCATCTCGGAGCGGTTCTCCGGGGTCGACGACGAAGTCGAAGCCTCGCGCTCCTCGAGCTCCGTGTTCAGCTCGTCGGACACGCCGGTCATGCCCTGCCCGCTGCGCTGGCCGCGGTTGCGGTCGCGGCTGGAGTTGGCGCGGTTGCTGTGCGACGCGTGGCCGCCCTTCGCCCCGATCTCCGCCATGTGCTCGCGGTTCTGGCTCACGACCTCGCCGCCCTTGCGGCCGGCCGCGCGGGCCTCGTCGGAGTCGAACTCGTGCGCCGTGCCCTTCTCGTGGGCCGCCCGGCCGCCCTTGCGCGCGATCTCCCGCTGCTTCTCCGCGTCCATCCCCGCAAAACCGCGGCCTCCGCGGCGCTCCCCTGAATTCCCGGTGCTGTTCGGCATGTTGGTACCTCTGTCGCGGACGCTCTGGATCCGCGTCGTGCTGGGTTCTTTGAATCGGTGTCTTCGTGGCCGTAGCGCTGTCTGCGCAGGCCGAAGAGGTTCGAGGCAACCATGGTCGACTGCGTCACCTCGGCAAGGTGGAGCTCGGCGCGCGCAGAGGTCTACGACCCCCATTCGGATCGGCGATCCTGCCGCCGGGGCCGCTGGGACGGGCGCCGCGCCGCTGAGCCCGCTCGGAGAATCAGGGAATTCCCGACCCAAGATCATGTTTACCGCTTGCAATTTTTCCTCAGCGCAGCGCGCGAATCTGCGCCGCGACCGCGATCGCGTTGACACCGCACTCTGCCGGGGGGACGCTGTGGTCACGATGACCCGCAATTTCCTCGTGTATGCCGTGAGCGCGTGCCTCGCCGGCCTGTTCGGATTTGCCTGCAAGAGCGGCGGCGGTGGTGGTGGCTCGCACGCGCCGGGGACCGTCACGGCCATCGAGGGTTCGTCGTCGTGTCCGCGGTCGGTGCCGGCGCGCGGGGCGTCCTGCCCGCGGGGCGAGTCCGAGTTTTGCGTCTACCGCACCACCGGCGGCGACTTCGCCTGTGTCTGCGGCGGCGGCAAGTGGGGCTGCGGCTCCAAGTAGGAGGAGACCGGCCGGCCGGTCCCGCCTCCCCGCGCGGAGGAACCCGCGGTCCGTGAACGCGGGGCCGCGCCTGCGTCGGCAGGCGGTCGTGGCTCCGCGCCCGCTTTTCGTGCGGCGCGCGGCTGCGATACCCTCCGACGATGCTCCCTTATCTCGTTCGTGCCCGCTGGACCGCGTTCACCCTGCTCCTCGGCTGCAGCTTCGACGGCAGCGGCTTGGTCAGCGCAGGCCCGCCGAGCACGACCAGCACGACCGGCGATCTCTCCACCTCGACCGGTCCGGGGACCACCACTCTGCCGACCACCCTCGATACGGAGGGCAGCGACAGCGGCAGCGCGACGACGAGCACGACCACCCCCGTCGACCCGACTACCTCGACCACCACGACCACCACCGATACGTCGACCACCGGACCGGACACCACGACCTCGACCGGTCCTGACACCACGACCTCGAGCACTACCAGCACCGATACCAGCACCTCGACCGGCCCCGACACCACCACCGATCCCGAGCCGGTTTGCATGGACCCGGGCCCCGAGCCGAACGAGGACGAGGCCGGTTCGATCGACCTCGGCAATCAACACTGCAAGGCCCAGGCGAAGAGCTTCATGGGCATCCTCGACGGCGACACCGACGTCGACTGGTTCCGCTTCCACGGCGACTTCAGCGGTCAGTGTGGCGACCTCAGCCCCGACCCGCGGGCCAAGATCGTCGTCACCACCCCGGGCCCGCTCGAGGTGTGCATGTTCGCCGACTGCGACGCCCAGGGCAGCACCAACTTCGACTGTCCCAACGGCACCTCGGAGACCGACTCGCCCGACGGCCGCGACGGCTGCTGCGGCTCCGGAAACATGGAGTACGTCGTCAACTGCCAGAGCAGCGGCAACGAGAGCGCGGTGATCTATGTCCGCCTGCAAAAGGCCGAGGTCGACGCCTGCCTCGAGTACAAGGTCGACTACAGCTATTTGAGCGGCAACTGACGCTCACGCGTGAAGCCGGCGCGCACCGATGATTGCGCGCCCCGGCCGGGCTCCCGCCCTCACCCGCGCGAGCGAGCCGCCAGGTACTGCGGCGGCCACGTCACCCCCGGGCCGCGGTAGTTCTGCTCGGCCGCGGCGCGCAGCGTGAAGTGCGGGTCGAACAGGTGCGGCCGCGCCAGCGCGCACAGGTCGGCGCGGCCCGACGCGATGATCGTGTTGACCTGGTCCCAGTCCTGGATCGCCCCGACCGCCATCGTCGTCACCCCCGCCTCGTGGCGGATCCGGTCGCTCAGGTGCGTCTGGAACATGCGCCCGTAGATCTCGGGTCGCGACTGCGGCGTCGTCTGTCCGGCCGACACGTCGACAAGGTCGCAGCCGTGGGCCTTGAGCAGACGCGCGATCTCGACGGCGTCCTCCTCGTCGAGGCCGTCGGGGATCCAATCCGTCGCCGAGATGCGCACCGACACCGGCTTGTGCGCCGGCACGGCCGCTCGCACCGCGCTCAGCACCTGCAGCGGGAAGCGCATGCGGTCCGCCAGCGACCCGCCGTACTCGTCGGTGCGCACGTTCGTCAGCGGCGAGATGAACGACGCCAGCAGGTAGCCGTGCGCCATGTGGACCTCGACCAGGTCGAAGCCCGCCTGCTCGGCCAGCTCGGCCGCCCGCCGGAATTGCTCGATCACCGCCGCCATGTCCTCCGCCGTCATCGGCCGCGGCGCCGCGAACCCGGGCGCGTACGGCACCGGCGACGGGCCGAGCAATTCCCAGCCGTCTTCGAGCCCCGTGTCAGCGCCCTCCCACGGGTGCACCGCCGAGCCCTTGCGCCCCGCGTGGCCCAGCTGCACCCCGATCTTCGCCGTCGAGTGGGTGTGCACGAACTCGACCACCCGGCGCCACGCGCTCGCGTGCGCCTCCGACCACAGCCCCGCGCAGCCGCGGGTGATCCGGCCCTCGGGCGCCACATTGGTCATTTCGGTCATCACCAGCCCGGCCCCGCCGACGGCGCAGCCGCCGAGGTGGACCAGGTGCCATTCGTTCGGCAGCCCGTCCTCCGCCGAATACTGGCACATCGGCGACACCACCACCCGGTTCTGCAGCGTCAGCGCGCGCAATCGCAGCGGCGTGAACATCGGCGGCGGCGGTGGGTCGTGCGATTCGAGGCCTGAAGTCCCGGCGAACCATCGGTCGAGCCCGCCGACGTACTCGCGGTCGCGCACGCGCAGGTTCTCGTACGTCACCCGCTTCGAGCGCGTCATCATGCTGAGCACGAACTGCTGCGGCGGCAGGTCCTTGTAGCGGCGGACCTCCTCGAACCACGTCTGGCTGACCCTGGCCGCGCGCTGCAGCTTGGCCACGTCGAGCCAGCGGGCCTCGTGGTAGGCCGCCAGCGCCGCCGGCACCGACGACTCGCACAGCAGCGCCTCGCACAGCGAGATCGAGTCCTCCATCGCCAGCTTGGTCCCCGAGCCGATCGAGAAGTGCGCCGTGTGAGCGGCGTCGCCGATCAGCACCACGTTGCCCGACCACCAGCGGCCGCACTTGACCTCGCGGAACGACAGCCAGCTCGACTTGTTGCTCATCAGCCGGTGGCCAGCCAGCTCCTCGGCGAACAGCCGCTCGCAGTAGGCCACGCTGTCGTCGGGCGTCATCGCGTCGAGCCCGGCGCGGCGCCACGTCTCGGCGTCGGTCTCGACGATGAACGTGCTGGTGTCGCGGTCGAACGGATAGGCGTGGACCATGAACAGCCCGTGCTCGTTCTCGCGGACGTAGAACGTGAACGCCGTCAGGTGCTTGGTCGTGCCGAGCCAGATGTACTTGGCCTTGCCCTCGACGATCGTCGGCTCGATCACCTCGGCCAGCTGCGCCCGCACCTTGCTGTTGATCCCGTCGGCCGCCACCACCAGGTCGGCGCCCGCGGCGTGCGGCGACGCCAGCCCGTCGTGCTCCGTCTCGAACGCGATCGTCACGCCCAGGGCGAGCGCCCGGTCTTGCAGGATCTCGAGCAGGCGCACCCGCGCGATCCCGCAGAACCCGTGGCCGCCCGATCGAATCACCTGTCCTTTGATGCAGGTGTCGATATCGTCCCAGTGGATGAACGCGTCGGTGATCGCCGCGTACGTCTCCGGATCGGCACGGCGGAAATTGCCGAGCGTGCCGTCGGAGAACACCACACCCCAGCCGAACGTGTCCTTGCGCCGGTTGCGCTCGACGACCACGACATCGCAGTCGGGTCGCGCCTTTTTCATGAGCACGCTGAAATACAGGCCAGCCGGGCCACCGCCGAGGACCGCGATCTTCACCGCGCAATGCTAACCCGCCGCTCGGCGGCCGCCCAAGTGAGAAGCCTCGCGGTGCGACGAGCCAACGACGTCGCGTCCGCGCCGGGTCGGGTGCCGCCGTGTATGCTCACGCGGCATGTCAGCAACGACCGGCCCGCGCGACGGCCTCCTGCTGCTCGCGGCGTTCGCCTCGGGCGCGGCGGCCCTCGCCTACGAGATGCTGTGGACGCGCATGTTGGCGCTGTCGCTCGGCAGCGAGACCGTCGGCGTGCTCGCGGCGCTGGCCGGCTACTTCGCCGGGCTCGCGCTCGGGGCCGGGCTGCTGCACGACCGGACCCACCGCGCCGCCGACCCGGTGCGCCTGTTCGTCCTGCTCGAGCTGGTCGCCGCCGGCTTCGCCGTGGCCTCGCCGCACCTCCTGCAGTGGCTCGCGCGCGTGCTGCCGGGCTGGCTCGGGCCCGTCGCTGCCGCCGGTGGGGCCGCGGCGCTGGCCGCCTCCACGGCGGTCGCCGCCGCCGTGCTCGCCCTCGGCGCCGCCCCGCTCGGCGCCTCGCTGGCGGCCCTGGTCGAGGCCCGCCGCCGCACCTGTCCCTCGGACCAGGACGGCCGCGGCCTCGGCCGGATCTACGGCGCCAACACCCTCGGCGCCGCCCTCGCCGCCCTCGTCAGCGTCCACCTGGTGTTCCCCGCCCTCGGCTACGGCCTCGGCGCCGCCCTCGCCGCCCTCGCCGGCGCCGGCGCTGCCCTCGCCGCCCGGGCCTGGGGCGCCCGCGCTTCAGGACATGTCCCGCCGAGCATGTCCCCCGCGACAGTTTTGAAAGGACATGTCCCCGGAGACATGTCCTCCGCGCCAGCCTCGCCGGCCGCCGAGATTGCGCCCGCCTCTCGGGACGCTGGCGCCGACGTCAATCCTCGAGTCACCGACGCGGGCGCCGACGTCGGTTCTCGCGTCACCATCGACGTCCCACCTGCCGCTCGAGACACCTCCGCGTCTCGCTTCACCTCGCCCTCCTCTCGGCACACCACCCCCGCCCCGCCTTCCGTCATCGACGCCTCGCGCGACCCCGACCCCGACCTGCTGCGCGAGCCGTGGCTGCTCGGCCTCGTGTCCTTCGGGACAGGTCTGACCGGCATCGGCCTCCAGGTCGTCGGCATCCGGGTGCTCGGCCAGCACCTCGAGAACACCATCTACACCTTCGCCCACATCCTCGCCGCCTACCTGCTGGCGACCGGCCTCGGCGCGCTCGTCTACCAGCGCTTCGCCGCGCGGGCGGTCGCCGGCCGGCCCGGCGGCGTCATCGCGGCGCTGCTGTGGCTGCTCGGCATCCTCGTCGTCCCGGCGGCCATGGTCCTCGCGCAGGGGCCCGCGCTGTTGCAGGCGCTCGCGCCCGAGGCGGCCGGGCTCGCGCGCGCCGGCCTGGCCGAGCTCGCGGTCGCGGCCCTGGTGTTCGCGCCGACCGCCGTGGTCCTCGGCGCCCTGCTCAGCCACGTCATCGGCCTGGTCGCGGCCACCGGTCGCGGCGTCGGCCGGACCTACGCCTACAACGCGCTCGGCTGCGCCGCCGCCCCGTTCGTGTTCGGCCTCGTCGCCATCCCGCGGCTCGGCTACGCCGACGCCTTTTACGCCGTGCTCTACGCCTACCTGGCGCTGTTCGCCGTGTTCGGGTGGTTCCGCCGGTTCTCGCCGATCATGCTCATCGGCGGCGTCCTCGCCGGCGTGGCCTTCACCGCCGCCGGCCCGCGCTCGCTGGCCCTCGTCAGCGACAGCGACGGGTGGGTCCGCCGCGAAGAGCGCCAGACCCTGCACGGCCTCGTCGCCGTCAGCGAGCGCCCCGGCCCCGGCGGCGCCCCGCTGCGCCGGCTGCAGATAGGCAAGCGCTTCCGCATGGGCGGCGCCGCCGGCTTCGGCGAGCAGCGCATGGGCCAGCTCTGTTCGCTCCTGTCCCATGCGTCAGGTCCCGAAGGACCGATCGCAAAGGCCCTGTACCTCGGCCTGGGTACCGGCTCGACCATGGGCGGCGCGCTGGCGGTCCCGCACGCCGCGGCCGAGGGCGTCGAGCTGGTGCCGGAGATCGTCGAGCTGCTGCCGCACTTCGCCGACATCAACCACGACCTGGCAAAGCGCCCCGAAGCCACCCTGCTCGCCGCCGACGCCCGCCGCTACCTCGCCGCCGCGCCCGACCGCTACGACCTGATCGTCGCCGACCTGTTCCACCCCGGCCAGGCCGGCGCCAGCAGCCTGTTCGCGCGCGAGCACTTCGCCGCCGCCGCCAGCCACCTGCGCCCCGGCGGCCTGATGTGCCAGTGGCTGCCGCTCTACCAGCTCGACGAGGCCGACGTGCGCACGATCGTCCGCACCTTCCTCGACGTGTTCCCCGAGTCCTACGGCTTCCTGGGCATCTACAACGCCCAGAACCCCGCGCTCGCGCTCGTCGGCCGCGCCCCCGACCCGGCCGCGGCCCAGCTCCACCTCGACGTCGCGCGCCTGCAGGCCGACACCGCCAAGCTGCAGAACATCGTCGACCCGCGCGACCTGCTGGCCTCCTACGTGATGGGCCCCGGCGAGCTGACCGCGTGGGCCGGCGACGGCCCGCGCAACACCGACCTCGCGCCCGAGATCGCGTTCCAGGCCGCGCGCGTGGCCTACCGCGACGACCGCAGCCTCGGCGCCCACAACCTCGGGGCGGTGCTCCAGCGCGCCGCCCCGGCCCCGGCCGCCCTCCTGACAGGCAGCGGCGCCGAGGCCCTCGCCGCCGCCAGCGCGCCGTTCACCGCCGCCGCCCGCCACTACCTGACCGGCGAGATCGCCCGCGGCGACCTCGCTGACCTTTCGGGGATGTCCTGGGAGACAGCCGAGAACTTCGTCCGCGCCTATGAGGCCGACCCCGAGTTCGCGCCCGCCCGCGGCGCCCTCTACACCATCGCGCGCAAGAACTCGGCCCTGGCCGCGAAGCTCCTCCCGCGCATGCTGGCCCGCACCCCCGACGAACCCCGCGTCTACGAGGCCTTTTTAAATCACCTGCGCCTGACCGGCGATCAGACCGCCTACCAGCAATTGCGCGACGAGGCCGCCGCCAAGTTCCCGGACGCCACCCTGCCGTGAATGCCGCGAGCTGTCCCGAGGGACAGCTTGTCACCGACCTGCGCGCGGCTGTCTCGAGGGACAGCCACTCGCCGCAAGCGAGCTGTCCACGGGACATGTTGTCGCCACCCTGCCCGGAGCTGTCCCGAGGGACATATTATTGCCGACCTGTACGCGGCTGTCTCGAGGGACAGCCCTTCGCCGACCTTCGCGCGGCTGTCCCTCGGGACAGCCGCCAAATTCTCAGCTCACAGCCGCGACGCGTCGTAGCGCGGGCTCGCCAGCGACCACTCGATGTTGCCGCGCTGCCACTCGAGCAGCCCCTGCAGATACGTGTGCGCCTCGTGCCCCTCCGGGTACGCCGCCCCGGCCTCGCGCACGCTCGCCGCCAGCGCTTGCGCCTCGGCGTTGACCAGCTCCGTCGCCTCGCGGAGGGCCGACTCGAGCGAGCAGCCGCGCTCGCACATCAGCACGTGGACCAGGTTGTTGGGGTTCTTGTGGCGCAGCACCTCTTTGGGGAACGACACGATGTCGTTGAAGTAGCCGACCGTGCGGCTCGCCGCCCGGCGGGCTCGCACCATCGCCGGGCTGTCGCGCACTGTCGGCGCCAGGTGCAGCGCCCCCGCCAGCTCGATCAGGTCGAGCGCCGTCAGCACCCCGCTGTCGTGCTCGCGCTGGCTCAGGTACTCGCGCAGCGGCGGCGTGCGCGACGTGCCCCAGTTGCGCACCGCCGGCAGCACCCCGAGCGACATGTGATCGGCGGTCACGCACCACAGCCGATCGAGCCAGGCCCCGCCGATCTGCGCCAGCGCCCCGCGGCGGAACTCGAGCAGCAGGCGGTCGAGCGGCTCGGCCTCGCCCGTCGGCTGACGCGCTCCTGACAGCAGCGCCAGCGCGTGATCGATCTGTCGCCGCACCCGGCTCTGGTCGTCGCGGCTGCGCAGCTCCTCGTCGTGCATGTCGTCGAAGAAGAACAACCAGTTGCACCACGTCGCGCACAGCACCCCGCGCTCGACCGTGGCCGTCGGATACACGTGGCGACCCAGCGAGTTGAAGGCGTCGAAGCGGGCCCGGTTGCCCGCGTGGACCAGCCCGACCGCCTCTGCCAGCGCCAGCGCCCCGGCCTCGATCTCGTCCGCGCGCGGGTTCTGGCGCCGCGGCGCCAGGGTCACGAAATCGTCGATCGCCAGGCCGACCGGCTGCGCGCGCACGTCGGGCGCCAGCGGTTCGGGGCGAGAGATCACGAGCACATCGTTCATCGCGTCCGATACGGGCGAGAGAGTCGTCATGGGGGGGTAGGTCTTGTTGTCCGAGGGTCGCTGAGCCGGCAACTACATCCGCCGTGCTCACCGCGCCGGAGGCGGGGCGGCGCGCATCATGAGCGGCGCGGGGCGCCCGAATGGATCTCGGCGTCGTGAGGCTGAATTCGGGCGCCGCTCGCCGACTGCGCGTCGGACGCCAAGCCGCTTCGCAACCGGCGCACGCGGCGGCGGGTCCGCGGCGCCGCCCGCTGCGGGGCGGCGTGCGTGGCAGCCGGTCGATGCATCTTCGCCGCTACTTCTTCGCCGCCGCCGCCGTCGTCGTCGGCTTGCGCTGGCTCATCTGCACGATGCAGAACTTGAGCGCGTCGCGGAGCTTGGCGAACACTGCCACGCGCGCGAGGTCGACCCCGAGCGCGACGATCGTCTGGGCGATGGTCGGATGGATGCCGGTCAAGATGCCCTCGGCGCCGAGCAGACGGATCGCCTGGATCATCCCGATCAGGTGGCCGGCCGTGCCGGTGTCGACGACCTCGACCCCGGTGAGGTCGAGGATCGCGTAGCGGGCCCGCGTGGTCGCCACCGAAGTCAGCAGGTTGTCCATGATCTCCGCCGTGCGGACGCTGTCGACCAGGCCGATGATCGGCAGCGTCAGCACCCCGTCCCACACCTCGATGATCGGCGTCGAAAGCTCGCGGATCACCTCTTGCTGGCGCTCGATCAGCTCGAGCTTGGTGCGCAGCTCGATCTCGCTGCGGCGCGCCTCGGTCACGTCGAGCGTGATGCCCACCACCGCCGCGTCGGCGGCGTTCTCTTGCATCGGGATGTACCAGGTCTGCCAGTGCATCCCGTGCACCTCGGCCGGCAGCGCCGAGATCGCCTCGCCCTTCAGGGCCCGGCGCACGCCGTCGAGGTCACCGCCCTCGCGATAGGCCTCGAAGATGTTCTGGCCGACGAACTGATGCGGCTGCATCCCCGTCGCGCGCACGCCCTTGCCGTCCTGATACAGGAACGTGCCCTGGCCATCGACCGCCCACAGCGCGATGTCGAGGTGCTCCTTGATCGCCTGCAGCATCGCCGACTCGAGCACCGCGCGGCGCTCGACGGTGACGCGGGACGTCGCGTCGTGGCCGAACAGCCTCGCCCCCCGCGGCGAGCCGTCCTCACCGCGGTCGACTTGCCACCACGCCTCGAACAGCAGCGGCTGGTCCCCCGCGCCGCGCAGCTCCCAGACGCGCGATTCCGCGCCGTTTTCGAAGAGGGACGTCCATTTGTCCGCCGCCCCGTGCAGCGGCAGCAGCTCCTCGAGCTTGCGCCCGAGCGCCGCCTCCTGCGAGGTCTTGAAGGTCTGCTCCGCCCGCCGATTCCAGCCGGACACGCGAAGTGCCGGGTCGACGTCGATGACGACGAGGGGCGCGTCCTGCAGCAAGGTCCGTTCGTCCACGCATCCTTTGTACCGTGTCCGCGGACAGCTGTCCGCATCTTCTCGTGCGGACCGCACGCGCGATCTTGAACCTGCCCCGGAGCCGCGCGCTATCGCCGATCAGGCTCTGTGAGCGGCGCGGAGGCAGTGTTTGAGGGCGTCGCGCAGCTTGGCGTGCACCGTGACGTGCGACAGGTCGACGCCGAGCGCGACGATTGTTTGAGCGATCGACGGGTGGATGCCGGTGAGGATCCCTTCCGCCCCGAGCAGCCGGAGCGCCTGGATCATCTTGATAAGGTGACTTGCAGTGCCGGTATCGACGACCTCGACGCCGGTGAGGTCGAGGATCGCGAAGCGGGCTCGCGTCTGCGTCACGGCTTGCAGCAGGCTGTCCATGATCTCGGCCGTGCGCGCCGTGTCGACGAGGCCGACGATCGGCATCGTCAGCACCCCGTCCCACACCTCGATGATCGGCGTGGCGAGCTCGCGGATCACCTGTTGTTGGCGCTCGATCAGCTCGATCTTGCGGCGCATCTCGAGCTCGACCCGCTTGGCCTCCGTGACGTTGAGCGTCACCCCGATCAGCCGCGGCTCGCCTGGCTGCCCGGTCACCGGGATGTAATACGTGTCGAGGAACATCCCGTGGCTCTCCGCACCGTACGTGCGCGCCGGCTCGCCGGCCAGCGCCCGCTCGATCAACGGGTTGTTGCCGAGGTCCTTGTACATCTCGAGCATGTTGAGGCCGACGAACTGGTGCGGCGCGATCCCGGCGTCGCGGATCGCCTTGCCGTCCTGGTAGACGAACACCCCGTGCTCGTCGACCGCCCACACCGCGATGTCGAGGTTGTCCTTGATCGCCCTCAGCATCGTCGTCTCGAGCGCCGCGGTCCGCTCGGCCGTCACGCGGGCGCCGACGTCGTGGCCGTAGATGCGCACCCCGGGCGGGCGGCCCTCGCCGTCGCCGAGCGTCTGCGTCCACGCCTCGATGGACCAGCTCGCGTCGCCGCGGCGGACCGTCAGCACCCGCGGCGCCGCGTCGCTGTCCGCCAGCGACTCGCCCCAGCTCGCGCCGACCAGCGGCAGCAGCTCGGCCAGGCCGCGGCCGACGGCCTCCGATGGACCTGTCCCGAAGACCAGATGAGCGCGGCGGTTCCAGGCGGTGACGACGAGCCCGGCGTCCGCCTCGATCACGATCAGGGGGGCGCCCTCCAAACTGCTGGTATCGCTCACGGCACCCTGTGTATCGCAAGGCGAGGTCCGCTGTCCGCAGCGACGTGAATGGCGACCGCGCGCCGGCTCACGGCTCGCCCGTGAGCTGTCTCTTCGACCATGTCATCGGAACTCCCAGACCGGGCCGGAGATCCACTAAGCTGCGTCATGCCTCGCCTTCGACCGCAGATCGGGCTCGCGATCGCGCTTGTGTGCCTGCCGCAGCCGGCTCACGCCGACAGCTTCCGGCCGCCCGAGGACAAGCTTCCGGTCGAGGTCACCATCGCCGTCGAAAACCTCGACGCGCACCCGGAGTACATCTTCGTGCTGTGGCCCGACGCCTGTCTGCGCAACGACGGCAACATGGGCACCTACACCGTGCTCAATTGGCAGGAGGACGACGGCCGGCCCGACCTCTTCGAGGAGGGCTGCTCCCGCCAGCGACTGTTCGCCTACCCGCGCGACACCTACTCCGAGGACGAGGGCGTCCTGTCCGAGAACGCCCGCCAGCAGCTCGGCGACGACCCGCCGAGCGACCCGCGGGTGCTCGTGCAGACGATCACCGCCGAGGAGATATGGTGGGTGCCCGACGAGGTCGATGTCTCTGGCATCGAGGACGTGTACCGCGTCGGCATCGACAGCACCGGCCTCTCGCTGACCCCGACCCGCGTCCGCTTCAGGTTCTCCGGCGGAGCTATCTTCGAGCGCCTCTTTTACAAGGGCCGACGCCCACGGCTGCCGCGTGTCTCCGACACCCCGCCCAAGCCGCCGCCGGCGCCCGCCGCTCCCGCCGCCGAGCCCGCCCCCGCAGCCGCCGACACGCCGGCCCCCGACGCGAGCGCTACCCCCGACACGAAGGCCGAACCACCGACCCCCGACGCGAAGGCCGAACCACCGGCCCCCGTGATCACGCCTGCGCCTCCCGCCTCGGAGCCGGAGCCGGCTACCTCCGAGGAGATCTCGCAACGACCCTGGCTGCCTCCGCCGCTGATGTACGGCGGCGCCTGCCTGCTGGTCGCGATCGCGGCCGGGCTCGCGCTGCGGCGCCGCCCCGGCGCGTGACCTTCGAGACATGTCCTTCGGGACAGCTTATTTTCACGTCACCCGCTCGACGCGGAACCGGCACACCGGATCGCCGCAGGCGATGCACGCCTCCTCGACCGCGTGGAACGCCCCGAACCGCTCGCTCAGCGGGCCCTCGCCGTAGACCAGCGCGAAGATCCCCGCCGCCGCACCCTTGTGCCCGTTGCACTGCGGCGCGGCGGTCCGGCCGACGTACTCGAGGGCGCCGAGCGCCTCGTAGCCGTTGACCGACTCGACGACCATCCACTGCCCCGGACAGAGCCCGGCGACGTGCCACTGGCCGTAGCCGAGCGCGTTGCAGAACGTCATGGTCGCGAACAGCACGTCGTCGGGCCCGCGCAGCATCGGCGCCACCAGCCCGTCCCACTCCGGCGAGTGGAGCACCCCGTGATACGTGTTGAGCGCGCAGTACTCGGCCTCGGCCGCCAGCAGCCGCTCCGCCGGCGCCCCGCGGCCGACCCGTCGCATCTCCGCCAGGAAGCCGAGGCACACGCGATTGTAGAAGTCCGCGGGCATGCACGCGAGGTACACCCCGAACGCCGGCACCAGCCCGTCCTCGCCGCCCGCCACCGGCATCGCCGCCACCGCCTCGACGATCGCCCGCTCGTCGACCGCCGGCGAGTGCAACCATTCGCCGCCGCGCGCCTGGAACACCAGCGGCCGCTTCACGTTGCGCGCGAGCGGCTCGGTCCGCCCGCCCGCGACCGCGAACCGACACGCCGGCGCGCCGAGGGCCATGCACTCGACCTCGCGCACCTCGACCAGCTCGCCCGCGACCGCGTGCACGGCCCCCTGCACGTAGCCCTCGGTGAAGCTGCAGACCCGCCGCTCGGGCCGCCCGAGCCCGGCGAACCAACCCTCGACGAAGTGCGACGCCGGGGCCAGGACCACGCCCTCGTGCACGCGCGACAGATCGATGCGCCCGAACCCGAGGTGCGCGTACAGCCGCTCGGCCACCGCCCAGCGGTTCGCCAGGCTGTCCCCCTCGCGCAGCGCCAGCCCGACGTGCTCGGCGAACACCGTCTCGGCGGCGCCGACGATCAGCCGCTTGCCCTCGACGAGGTCGGCCGACTCCACCGTCCGCTGCAGCCGTGCATTGTAATGGTGGCAATGCAGCAGCACCTCCTTGCCGGCGATCGTTCGCCGACCGCTCGCCGCGTCGTAGCGCAGGGCCAACCGCTCCGCGAGCGGAGAGATCTCCGAGACCATGGCGCCTCCTGTCTCGCACTATGCCACGGTTGCCCGGGCGTTGCCCTGTCGGCCTGGCCCGCTCGCTCGTACCATGAGGGCATGGCTCGTCTGCTCGTCCTCGTCCACGGCGTCGTCGCCTACATCGTCTTCCTCGCCGTCTTCACGTACTTCGTCGGCTTCGTCGCCGACATCGGCGTGCCGCGGGCGATCGACGACGGCCCGGTGGTCCCGTGGCCGCGCGCGCTGGCGATCGACCTGGCGCTCATCGCCGGCTTCGCGGTGCAACACAGCGTGATGGCGCGACCGTGGTTCAAGCGCATGTGGACGGTGTTCGTCCCCGAGCCGGCCGAGCGCTCGACCTACGTGCTGCTGGCCGCGCTGCAGCTGGCGCTGACGATGGGGGCCTGGCACCCGCTGCCGGCCACGCTGTGGCAGCTCGGCGACGGCCGCCTCGCCGGCCTCGTCCACCTGGTCGCCGCGCTCGGCTGGGGGCTCGTCCTGGTGTCCACCTTCGCCATCGATCACTTCCACCTGTTCGGCCTGCGCCAGGCCGTCTGCCACTGGCTCGGTCGCCCGGCGCGCGAGCCGGAGTTCCGCGTGCGCGGCCCCTATCGCCTGGTGCGTCACCCGCTCATGCTCGGCTTCTTGCTCGCGTTCTGGGCCGCGCCGACGATGAGCGTCGGTCACCTCGTGTTCGCGCTGGCGATGACGCTCTACATCTTCGTCGCGCTCGAGCTCGAGGAGCGCGACCTCCGCGCGCAACACGGGGCGCACTACGCCGGCTACTCGACCAAGATCCCGCGCCTGAACCCCTTCGCGCGCCGCCGCTGAACCCCTTCGCGCGCCGCCGCTGAACCCGTTCGCGCGCCGCCGCTGAGCCACTTGCGCCGCGCGCACGCGTGGCCCCAAACTCGCGGCCTGGAGCCTCGCATGCACCTCACCGGCTTGATGATGCACTCCCCCCTGCTGATCTCCGGGCTCATCCGCCACGCCGCGCGGGTGCACGCCGACCAGACGATGGTGTCACGCACCGTCGAGGGCCCGATCCACCGCACCACCTGGCGCGCGCTCGAGCACCGCTCCGGTCAGCTCGCGCAGGCCCTGCAGGCCCTCGGCGTCGGCCCCGGCGACCGCGTCGCCACCCTCGCGTGGAACGGCTTCCGCCACGTCGAGACCTACTTCGCCGTGTCCGGCATCGGCGCGGTGTGCCACACCCTCAACCCGCGCCTGTTCCCCGAGCAGCTGATCTACATCCTCGACCACGCCGAGGACGGCGTGCTGCTGACCGACCTGACCTTCGTGCCCCTGGTGGAGAAGCTGGCCCCGCGGTTGCCCAAGCTGCGCCACGTGGTCGTCATGACCGACCGCGAGCACATGCCCCAAACGACATTGCCGAACGCACATGTCTATGAGGACATCCTGGCGGCCCAGCCCGGCGGGCTCGAGTGGCCGAGCTTCCCCGAGGACACCGCCTCGTCGCTCTGTTACACCAGCGGCACCACCGGCGAGCCCAAGGGCGTGCTCTACAGCCACCGCTCGACCGTGCTGCACTCGTTCGGCATCGCCCTGCCCGACGTGTTCCGGCTGAGCGAGCACGAGACCGTCCTGCCGGTGGTGCCGATGTTTCACGTCAACGCCTGGGGCCTGCCCTACGCGGCCGCGCTGACCGGCACCCGCCTGGTCATGCCCGGCCCGCGGCTCGACGGCGAGAGCCTCTATTCGCTGTTCGAGGACGAGGGCGTGACCATGAGCGCCGGCGTGCCGACGGTGTGGATGGGCCTGCTCGCGTACATGAAGCAGCACGGCAAGCGGTTCACCACCCTCAAGCGCGTCGTCATCGGCGGCTCGGCCGCGCCGGAGGCGATGATCCGCGCTTTCCAGGACGACTACGGCGTCGAGGTCCTGCACGCCTGGGGCATGACCGAGACCAGCCCGCTCGGGACCGCGTGCGGCCTCAGCCCCGCGATCCGCACCTGGCCCAAAGACCAGCAGATCGCCGTGCAGCGCAAGCAGGGCCGGCAGGTGTTCGGCGTCGAATTGCGGATCGTCGGCGACGACGGCCAGGCGCTGGCGCACGACGGCGCGGCCGCGGGCGACCTGCAGATCCGCGGCCCGTGGGTGTGCAGCGGCTACTACAAGGCCGAGTCGACCGCGCACTCGGGCGGCTGGTTCAGCACCGGCGACGTCGCCACCATCGACGGCGCCGGCTACATGCAGATCACCGACCGCTCGAAGGACGTCATCAAGTCGGGCGGCGAGTGGATCTCGTCGATCGCGCTCGAGAACCTCGCCGTCGGCGTGCCCGGCGTCGCCGAGGCCGCCGTCATCGGCGTACCGCACGCACGCTGGGCCGAGCGGCCGCTGCTCGTGGTGGTCAAGCAGCCGGGCGCCGCCGTCGACCCCGAGGCCTTGCTCGCGCACATCGCCGAGAGCGTGCCCAAATGGTGGCTGCCGGACGCCGTCGAATTCGTCGACGCCCTGCCGCACACCGCCACCGGCAAGATCTCCAAGCTGCAACTGCGCGAGCAGTTTAAACATTACGCGCTGCCCGAGGACTGCGCTCAGCGCTGATCCGCTCGCATCCCGCAGCTATCATCGTCGAGTGCGCCGGCGTATCGCCGACGGCACTCTCGCCTGCTCGCGGGACGACCTGCGCGGCTTCGTCGTTGCACCGACGCGGACCCCCACTCTGATGAATCCGCGCATCCTCGTCGACCGGGCGTCGCGCGGGCCGAGGTCGTGCCGTGAGCGGGGGCATCAGCCCAATGCCCCGTCGGCGGCGCGCCCGGGCCCGCGCGACGCACGGTCGCGCTGGTGCTCACGCGCGGGCGCGGGCCAGCCGCGGGGCCGCCTGCTCGCTGGCGACCGGGCGCGCGTTCGGGTTCAGCACCCCGGCGAAGCTGTCGCGGTAGGCCCACGCCAGGTACGCCTCGAGCCCGACGATGAACGCCAGCAGCCCGTAACCACCTGGCGCGAGGGCCAGGTGGAACGCGACGATGTGCACGATCACCGGCGCCAGCAGCACCAGCGCGAACGGCACGAGCCGGCCCGACAGCAGCAGCGCGCCGCCGACCACCTCCGTGCCCTTGATCAGCGGGAACATGTAGCCGCTGGCGGCCAGCGCCCCGAGGAACTCGCCCGCGCGGGCCGGGACCGGCGGCGTCGGCATGAAGTTGAGGAAGCCGTTGAGGCCGAACACGAGGAACAGGAGGCCCAGGAGGGTGCGCGCGACGGTCGGGAGCAGGCGGGACATGCAGCCGAGCTTAGGCCTTGCGCCGGCCGCTACCAGATGGGATAGTCACAACTCATCGTTGCTCCCATGACAACAATCGATCCGGTCAAGGTTGCCGCGTTCGTGCGCGTGGTCGAGGCGGAGAGCTTCACCGCCGCCGCGCAGCTGCTGGGCCTGCCCAAGTCGTCGGTCAGCCGCAGCGTCTCCCGCCTCGAGGAGGACCTCGGCGTGCGGCTGCTGCAGCGTACCACGCGGCGCCTGCACCTCACCGACGCCGGCAGCGCCTTCTATCAAAAGGCCCGCGGCGCCCTGTCGGCGCTCGAGGAGGCCGCGCTGACCGCCGCCGACCTCGGGCACGAGCCGCGCGGCACCGTGCGCATCACCGCCCCGGTCGACCTCGGCGAGTTCCTCGCCGAGCCGCTGACCCGGTTCGTGCGCGAGCACCCGCAGATCCAGGTCGACCTGGTGCTGACGGCGCGGATCGTCGACATGGTCCGCGAGGGCTTCGACCTGGCCCTTCGGGCATCTCGCCTCAAGGACTCGAGCCTGATCGCGCGCAAGCTCGGCAGCTTCGCCGACGGCCTTTACGCCGCGCCGGGCTACCTCAAGCGCAGCGGCACGCCGACCAGCCTGGCCGAGCTGGCCCACCACGAGTGCGTGCTGTTCCGCGCCCGCGGCGGCCGCAGCACCTGGACGCTGCGCGGGCCCAAGGGCGAAGAGCACGTCGAGGTCACCGGCTCGATCAACGTCGACGACCTCTCCTTCGTCGTCCACGCCGCCGAGGCCGGGGCCGGCGTCGCCTACCTGCCGCACGTGATCGCGGCCCGCTCGGTCGCCGCCAAGCGCCTCGTGCGGGTCCTGCCCGAGCACTGCTGGACCCACGCCGACCTGTCGCTGGTCCTGCCCTCGGGCCGCCATGTCCCCACGCGCGTGGCCCTGCTGCGCGATTTCCTGGCCGAGTCGCTCAAGGCGACGCTCGGCGCCCACCGCCACACCAAGCCGTCGGCGTGACGCGGAGCAAGACCATGCGATGGGTGAGGCTCGGCCTGGCGACGCTCGCCACCGGTTGTTTTTATCACCCGACGGGCACCCCGGCCGCGGAGACGACTTCGACCACGACGTCGCCGACCACGGCCGTCGAGCCCGGCTCGTGCGGTGATTTCGTCAAGGACGACGGCGAGGCGTGCGACGGCGGGCCGGCCGGCGACGGCGTGTGCACGCCGTCCTGCACGTACGACGTGTGCGGCGACGGTTACGTCGGCAAGGGCGAGGGCTGCGACGGCGGCGAGAATTGCGTCGACTGCGAGCTTGTCACCTGCGGCGACGGCATCATCGACCCGGGCGAGGCGTGCGACGACGGCGACGCCGACGACACCGACGATTGCCTCGCCACCTGCAAGAGCGCCGGCTGCGGCGACGGCTTCGTGCACGCCGGCGCCGAGCAGTGCGACGACGGCAACGACCTCGACACCGACGCCTGCGTCACCGGTTGCAAGCAGGCGACCTGCGGCGACGGCTTCGTGCTCGAGGGCAGCGAGTTCTGCGACGACGGCAACGACCTCGACGACGACGACTGCCCCAACAGCTGCGCTGCGCCCGGGTGCGGCGACGGCGTCGTCTCGCCGGGCGAGGCGTGCGACGACGGCAACACCGACGAGACCGACGCCTGCCTCAACACCTGCGGGCCCAACGTGTGCGGCGACGGCAAGCTGCACATGGGCGTCGAGGCGTGCGACGACGGCAACCTCGACCCGTTCGACGCCTGCCGCGAGGACTGCACCTTCAACATCTGCGGCGACGGCTACCTCGACCCCGAGAGCGAGCTCTGCGACCACGGCCCGCGCAACGGCGACGACCCCGCCAAGGCCACGTGCCGCACCAATTGCACGCGCAGCGGCTTCCTCGTGTTCGTCAGCTCGCAGCTGCTCGCCCCGGGGGCCGACTTCGAAGCGATCTCCGGCGGCGACGAGCGCTGCGGCGAGCTGGCGGCCGCGGGCGAGCTCGACATCCGCGGCGGCCGGTGGAAGGCGTGGCTCGGCGACGGCAGCGTCGGCCCCGTCGAAAACTTTCACAAGAGCGCGATCCCCTATTACACCCTGCACGGCGGCGCGACCGCCAAGGTCGCCGACAACTGGAGCGACCTGGCCGACGGCACCCTCGACAACCCGATCGACGTCACCGACCTCGATCAGCAGTTCGCCGCGGGCGTCGCCTGCGACCAATTGCGCGCGGTCTGGACCGGCGTCCGCAGCAACAACACCTACGGGGGCAACTGCGCGAAGTGGAGCTGGAACGGCCCGGCCGTCCAGGCCCTCACCGGCGACCTGACCCGCAAGGACGCCGCCTGGACCGAAGCCTGCTCGCTCGGCTGCACCGAGACGGCGCGCCTCTATTGCTTCGAGCAGCCGTGAGGCGGCGCCGTCGATCGGCGCGATGCACCTCGCGCGCGCGAGAGCCTGGGACGGACGGTCACTTCCGCGACCCGGCCATCGCGCGGATGCAGTGCGCGAGCGCCTCGCGGAGCGTCGCGCGGACGGTCAGCCCTGTCGTCTCGAGGCCGAGGTCCACGATCGTCTGGGCGATGTTCGGGTGGATGCCGGTGACCACGCTCTCGGAGCCGAGCAGGCGGACTGCGCCGACCAGGTCGAGGAGGTGGCCCGCGGTGCCGGTGTCGACCTCCTCGACGCCCGTGAGGTCGAGGATGGCGAAGCGGGCGCGGGTCTTGGTCACCGCCTGCAGCAGGTTGTCCATCAGCTCGGACGCGCGGTTGCTGTCGATCGCGCCGATGATCGGCACAGTCAGCACCCGGTCCCACACCTCGATGATCGGCGTCGAAAGCTGCCGGATCATCTGTTGTTGCTGCTCGATCTGCAGCAGCTTCTCCCGCAGCGCCTTCTCGCCCTCGCGCTGCTCCGTCACGTTGAGCGACAGCGCCACGATCAGCTCGATCGCCCCGTCGTCGCCGCGCACCGGGATCATCCAATTTTCGAAGCTCGCCCCGTGCACCTCGGTCGAGGTGTGTTGCAGCGCCCCGTCCAGGGCGGCGTCGAGCGGCTCCGGCTCGAGGTTCTTGTAGAGCTCGCGGATGTTGCGCCCGACCAGGGCGTGCTGGGGCATGCCGATGCTCTCGAGCCCCTTGCCCCGGTGGTATGTACATAGCCCGTCGTGCTGCATCGTCCACACGATGATGTTCATGTTCTCGATGATCGCCCGCAGCATCGCCCCCTCGAGGCGGAGCGTCGTGTCGCGGGTGAACCGCTCGCTGATGTCCTGGCCGTAGCAGGCGGCGGAGACCACCGCGCCGGCGGCGTCGCGCTCGAGCTGGCAGGTCCATTCGCAATGGACCTGAACCCCGTCCTTGCGCGTGTGCGTGGCCGTCTGCGGGCCGTCCTCGGCGAGGCTGGCCCAGAAGTCGCCCTCGGTCGGCAGCAGCTGCTCGATCGCGGCCCCGAGCGCCTCGGCGGCCGGCACCGCGAACACCCGGGCGGCGGCGCCGTTCCACACAGTGATCCGCCGCTGGGCGTCGAGCTCGACGGCGATGAACGGCGCACCACGCAGAAGTCGGGCCTCCCGCGCCTCGGCGGCGGGATCGGAGGAGCTTGCCATTTCATGAGTCAAACACACGCGCGCGCCAACTGTCCACGCGCAAACCATGTGCGGACGCCGTCCCGCGCGCCGAGCGAGCGGCCAGATCCGCGCGTCCTGGCGCGAGTGCGGGGTGCAATCATACGACCTGGAATGCGCGCACCGCCCGCCGCCTATGTACATTCCCCCATCGCCCGCCGCCTGACGGTCTAATATAAAGAGCGCGCGGTCCGGGGACCGCGCGCTCACGATATCGCCGAAGTCGGCTTCGCCTACTCGGTGGGCCGCTTGGTCGGCTGCGCGTCCGCGTCGAGCACGACCACGCCGCCGCCGCCGAACAGCTTCTCGGTGGCGATCGCGTCGAGGTCGCCGAGCACCTTGCTCGCGTCACCGACGACCAGGACCACGAAGTCCTTGGCGCGCAGGTGCTTCTCGGCCGCCTTGCGGACCGCGGCGATGTCGACCGCGCGCAGGCGCTTTTGGTAGCCGTCGTACCAGTCGAGCGGCAGGCCGAAGAACTTCAGCTGGCGGAACGCCACCAGCGTCGAGGTCGGCGTGTCGAACTCGGCCGGCAGCGCCAGCAGGGCGCCTTCTTGCACGCGGAACAGCTCGTCCGCCTTGGCGTCGCTGGTGCGCATCGTAGCGAGCTCCTTGGCGATCTCGCGCAGCGACGGGCCGGTCGCGTCGGTGCGGACCTGGCTGCTGGCGGCGAACGTGCTGCCGGCGCGGCGATAGCCGAAGCCGGCGCGGCCGCCGTAGGTGTAGCCCTTGTCCTCGCGCAGGTTCATGTTGATCCGGCTGGAGAACGAGCCGCCGAGGATCTCCGCCATCATGTCGGTCGCCTCGTAGTCGGTCGCGTTGCGCTTGGGCCCCGCGTGGCCGACGTACACCGACGACTGCGGCGCGTCCTTGACGTGGACGAAGAACACCGAGCCGAGCCGCGGCTTGGCGGCCGCGACGGCGGTCTTGGCCGGCGCCTTGCCCTTCCACTCCGGCATGCGCGACGCCAGCTCTTGCTTGATCTCGTCCTGGGAGATCTGGCCGACCACCCACAGGCGAGCGCCGCCGGGCTTCAGCTTGCCGACGACCTTGGCGCAGTCCTTGAGCTGGACCGCGTCGATCGTCTTGTCGGTCTCGAGCCGGCCGTACGGGTGATCGGCGCCCCACAGCAGCGGCGAGATCACGCGGCCGGCGATCGAGCCCGGGTTGCCCTTGGCCTGCGCGATCGAGGCCTTGCGGCGGTCCTTGAGCCGCTGGAAGTCGGCCTCGCGCATGCCCGGGTCGCGCAGCATCTCGGCCAGCAGGTCGAGCGCGGCCGGCAGCTCGCGCTTGAGCGAGCGGACGTTGAGGTTCGACGTGTCGGAGCCGGCGCCGGCGCTGACGCTGACCGCGTGGTCGGCCTGCTTCTCCTCCCACGCGACCTTGTCGAGGTTCTTGGTGCCCTCGTCGAGCAGGTCGAGGCAGATCGAGTGCAGGCCGATCTGGTTCTTGGGGTCGCTGACGCTGCCGAAATCGAACTCGAAGTTCATGTACACCGTCGGCAGCTTGTCGTTGCGGACGAGGTAGACCTCGAGGCCGTTGTCGAGCTTGAAGGTCTCGACCTGCGGCAGCTTGAGCTCGGCGACCTGGCCCGGGGTCGGGCGGGTGGCGCGGTACGGCTCGTCGGGCCAGTCGGCCGGCGGCGGCGCGGCCTCGGTCTGGGACGGCGCGGTCGCTACCGGCGTCGTCGGCTGCTCGGCGGGCGGCTGGCTGGCGGGCTGGGGTTTGCACGCGGCGACGGCGGCCGACAGTGCGAGGAGGCTCAGCGTAATCGTGGTCTTCATGTCAGCCCTCCTTCGCGGCGGCGGCGGCGTCCGCCGGCTTGTCCGTGGCTGCGGGCTTCTTCGGCTTCGGCGCCGGCTTGGCCCCCGCGTCGGCCCCGGCGGCGTCCGGCTTGGCGGCGGCCGGCTTCTTCGCGGCTGTCCCTTCGGACTTGACCGAAGCGCCAGGTCCCTTCGGACCTGTCCCTTCGGGCGGGCCCGCGGCCGGCGCGGCCGGCTTCGAAAGGATCTCCGCGTGCGGCTTGACCAGCCACTGGTTCGCCACCTCGCGCACCCGCTGCGGCGTGACCGCGCGCAGCCGCTGCAGGTAGGTGTTGGCGTAGCCGGGGTCGCGGGCGTAGTGGTTGAAGTACTGCAGCCGCTCGACGCGGCCCATCACGTCCTCGAGGCCCCACACGAACGCCGACTCGGTGCCGATGACGACGCGCTTGAGCTCGGCGTCGCTGACCGGCTCGCGGAGGACCCGCTCGAGCTCGCGGCGGATCGTCAGCTCGGCCTTGACCGGGTCCTGGCCCGGCTTGAGGTCGACGATCACGTGGAACGTGCCGGAGTGCCCGGCGCCGCCCTGGTAGGCCGACACCGACTGGGCGCTCTTGTCCTCGAGCACCAGCGCCTTGTAGAGGCGACCCCAGCCGGGCGAGCCGAGCACGTCGGCCAGCACCTCGAGCTCGATGTCACCGCCGCCGAGGCGGGGCGGGCTGTGCCACGCGTAGTGGATGCGGTACAGGCGGGCGAACGGGTCGTCGAGCTCGCGGCGGACCGTCTGCGTCAGCGCCGGCGCGGCGACCTTCGGGTGGGCCGGCACCGGCAGCGTCGGGAAGCTGCCGAACCACTTCTGGACCAGCGCCTTGGCCTGCTCCGGCTCGAAGTCGCCGGCGATCGTCAGGGTCGCGTTGCTCGGCACGTACCACTTGCGGAAGAAGCCCTGCACGTCGGCGACGCTGGCGGCCTCGAGGTCCTCGTGGCGACCGATCGTCAGATAGCGGTACGGGTGGCCTTCGGGGTACAGCGCCTCGGCGACGGCGAACCGCTCGCGGCCGTAGGGCACGTTGTCGTAGCGCTGGCGCCGCTCGTTGCGGACCACGTCGCGCTGGTTGGCCAGGCTCTTCTCGTCGAGCAGGTCGAGCATGTAGCCCATGCGATCCGACTCGAGCCACAGCGCCGTCTCGAGCTGGTGGCTGGGCACCACCTCGAAGTAATTGGTGCGATCCGAATTGGTGGTACCGTTGATTCCGGTGCCGCCGATCTCCTGCAGGATCTTGAAGTGCACGTCGTTGCCGATGTGCTTGGCGCCCTGGAACATCATGTGTTCGAACAGGTGGGCAAAGCCGCTCTTGCCGGGCGTCTCGTCGCCGCTGCCGACGTGGTACCAGAGATTGGCGACCACCAGCGGCGCAGCGGAGTCGCGGTGCAAGATCACCTCGAGGCCGTTGGGCAGGACGTAGCGTTCATAGGGGATGTCGACCCCTGGCGAATCCGCGGCGGGCTTCGCAGGCGCCGCCTGGACGGGGGCCGCAGCCGCAAGAAGCAGCGCGAGCGGCAAGAGCAGGTGCCGTGTGGCCATTTTTTCTCCTCATAAGCCTTTTCGCGCATCGCCCGGCCGACCGCAAGAGCAAACGCGGCTCACGGGCGGCGCGGCCGCGGCGACCTTCCTCGCGCCGGGCCGGCGAAACCACCGTGACGCCGGCGCTGCGGCAGCGGCCGATCTCGTGCCAGGCGCGGCGCCTCGCCAATCGTACGTTGTTACGCTCGCGGGTCGGACTCGGGCCGCCGGTCCGCGCGTAGTGGCTTTCCGACATGCGCCGTCGTCCCTTGCTCGCCGCAGCCTGCAGCTTCTTGGTCCCGACCCGCGCGCTGGCGCGGCCGCCCGCGGTCGACGTCGCGGCCAGCAACGCCGAGCTGTTCGCGCGCCTTCGCGCCCCCGGCGCCCCGCTGCGGGACTGGCAGTGGATCGTCGTGCATCACACCGCGGCCGAGTGGGCGACGCTCGAGGGCATCGACCGCTACCACCGCAAGCGCTTCGGCGACCCGCTCGGCGCCGAGTATCACTTCGTGATCCACAACGGCAAGAAGCGGCCCGCGGGGCTCGTCGAGGCCGCGCGCTGGCGCTACCAGGAGCCCGCCGCCCACCTCTTCAAGCCCGAGAACGCCCCCGCCTCGATCGCCGTGTGCCTGATCGGCAACTTCGAGGAGCGGCCGCTGCCCGCGCCCATGCTCGGCGCCCTCGTCGACCTCACCGTCGCCCTCATGCGCGACTGCTCCATCCCCGCAGAGCGCGTCAGCACCCACCGCGTCGTCGACGACAAGCTGACCCAGTGCCCTGGCAAGCAGTTCCCGCGGGCCGAGTATTTGCGGCGGATCGGCGCAGGGACATGACCCTTCGGACAGGTCACCGTCGAGCCGCGTTCGCCCCGTGATACAGTCCGCGGCGATGCTCGGATCGCTCCGCACCGCCCTCGTCCGCGCCACCGATCGCGCCGCCATTCGTATGACCGGCGGGGTGCGGCGGCCGGGCGAGCCGCCGATCGTGCGCGCGCGGCTGCCCTTCCTCGGCCACGCGCTGGCGATGGGGCGCGACCTCACCGCCCTCCTGCGCGCGTGTCAGCGCCAGCACGGCGATGTCTTCACCCTGCTGGTCGCGGGTCAGCGCATGCACTTCGTGCTCGACCCGCTGAGCTTCCCGCTGGTGCTCAAGGCGCAGGACAACCTGACCTTCCACGAGATCGGCCAGGAGATCGGCACACGCGCGTTCGGCTACACCTCGCCGCCGCCCGGCCGCGATTACGACGAGCTCGAGAGCTACTACGGCGAGCACCTCAAGAACGCCGCGCTCGGCCCGCTGACCGCGCGCATGGAGGAGCGGCTGCGGATCGCCTTCGACCGCTTCACCGGCGACGACTGGCGCGAGGAGGGGCTGTTCGACTTCAGCGCCCGGGTGATCTTCGCCGCCGGCATGGAGACCCTTTACGGCGAGGGCATCGCCGACGACGCCGCCGTCCGCGACTTCCAGCGCATCGACAAGTGGTTCCCGCTGCTGGCTGCCGGCGCGCCCGCGGCCGCGTTCCCCGGCCTCCTGCGCGCGCGTGGACGGCTGCTCGTGCGCGTCGATCGCATGCGCCCCGACGCCAGCCCCTTCATCCGCGCCCGCGACCTCTTGTTGGGAAAGATCACCACCCCGCGCAATCGCCGGCACCTGCAGGCCGCGATGGTCTGGGCCTCGCAGGCCAACACCTTGCCGGCGGCATTCTGGGCTCTGGCCCATCTGCTCACCGATCCGCCCGGCCGCGCCGCCGTGGTCGCCGAGGTCGAGCAGCGCGGCTTCTCCGACCTCAAGCGCCTGCCCCAATTGTTCAGCAGCATCTGCGAGACGCTGCGGCTGTGCAGCGAATCCTTGACGATCCGGCTGGTCCACCGCGACTGCGAGCTGACTCTGGCCGACGGCAGCAGCATCACCCTGCGCGCCGGCGACCGGGTCGCGCTGTGCCCGCAAGTGGCCCACCGCGATCCGGAGATCTTCGCCGACCCGGAGCGCTTCCAATTCGACCGTTTCCTGTCCGACACCGGCGGCCCGCGGCAATTTTTGAAGGGTGGCCAGCGTGTACCGATCCCCCTGATGCCCTACGGCGGCGGCGTCAGCATGTGTCCTGGCCGCTTCCTCGCCAACAACGAGGTCATGCAATTCGCCGGGCTCGCGCTCACGCAACTCGACATCGAGCTGCTCGAGCAGGAGTTGCCCCCGGTCGACAAGACCCGCGCCGGCCTCGGCGTGCTGTCCCCGACCCGCGATGTGCGCTGCCGGATCCGCCGCCGCCCGCGCGCCTGATCCTCATTTCTTGACCTCGATGGTTCGCGGCTTCATTTCTGCTGGCACGACCCGACCCGAGTTTTTTAAATCTGTCCTCAAGGACATCTCATGACAATCGCGCCGACTGAACGTCAGCGACCCTGACCGGGGCGAGGGGTTATTCGCCGGGCCAGGGTCTCGACAGGACTTTCAAGGCGGACGCTCTCGATCTGCCACGGCGATCACGTGCCGGGCTTGGCGGCCAGGGCCGACGGCGGCGGCTCAGTCTTGACGCGGGCGACCTGGGCGCAGTTGAGCTCGCAGGTGGCCTGGTCGGTGGCGCGCACGCTCTTGTGGTTGTGACACTGCTTGACGCACGTCTCGAGCTGCGTGAACACCTTGTCGGGCAGCGGCGACGAAGTCTGCGCTGCCATCGTCTTGCACGAGCTGTTGCACGCGGCGTCGTCGCTGCCCGAGCAGCGGCCGAGGCACTCGGTGGCCTGGGCGATCTCGTCGCGGTCTTCGGCGGTCACGGCGCCGCGGGCCTCTGCGCCGTAAGCCGTCTCGCAGTTGAGGCTGCAGGTCTTTTGGTCGGTCTTCGCATTCACGTCGTCGCACGAGGTAAGACACTCGGAGAGGCTGGAGAACGTGCGGCCGCTGCTGCTCGCCGCGGCGAAGTCGGGCGCCACGACCACCGGCGTGGTCGCCAGCTTGCGTTCGGGCGCGGCCCGATCCTTGGCCGTGGGGGCGGCCACGACCTCCTTCTTGAGGAACTCCTGCTGGTCGCAACCGACGGCCAGCGCGAGGACGATGAGGAGCTTGGTCGCGTGATTCATGGCGTTCGTTCCTTTCGAAGCCCTCCATCGACGGGGGGTGCTCAAACCCTGTGCGAGGCGGCGACTGTCGACCTGTGGCGGCCCTGCAACCCCACCACGACCACGAATCGCGCCCTGCCGATTGATCACACCAGCGAGCCGCGCAAATTGCGCATCGACGAATATCCCACTCTCTCGTCAATCACAGCAGATCGTACTCCCTGCGCCCGCGCCCGGCCGAGCCCGCCGCCCGCATCGCATCCATGTCTCCCGGCACATGGCCTTTTCACCAGGTCACGACCAACTGCGACTGCCCTCAATCGCCGAGCGACCTGGACCGTGCGCGGGTCCTTCTGCGATCGCGCAATGACTCCAGGAGTCGACGTCGAACCGCGACCGGCAGCGCCTGATTCGATCGTGCATGCGCCGCCCGATACGCCGCCTCGGCGGCCACGCCGACGACGAGCCCGGCGCAGACTCGACGATCTCTCCGCCGTGCGGAGGGCTTCAGCCTTCGCCGCTGCGCCGACGCCCCGGAGCCGCGATTCGCCTCACCCGCCGCCGGGCGCGCCCGCGGCGGCCTTGCCCGCACCTGTCTTTGCGGACATCTGACTGCGCAGGTCGAGCAGCGCCGTGCGCAGGCCCTCCTCTACCACCGGGTGGTAGAACGGCAGGCGCAGCGCCTGCTCGACCGTCAGCGAGCTCTGGATCGCCCACGCCAGCAGGTGCGCCAGGTGTTCGCCGGCGGGCCCCGCCAATTCGGCCCCGAGCAGCGCCCCGGTCGCGTCCGAGCCGTACACGCGCAGCAGCCCGTGGTTCTTGCCCATCACCCGCGCGCGGCCCTGGTCGCCGAAGTCGACCTGGCCGATCGAGCAGGTCGCCAGGTCGAGCGAATTGAACCGGCGGCCGACGAACGCCACCTGCGGGTCGGTGAACACGATCCCGAGCGGCGTGCGGCGCTCGCCCGGCAGCACCGTCGGGAACGACGCCGCGTTGCGCCCGGCGATCTGGCCGTCGTCGATCGCCTCGTGCAGCAGCGGGTGCAGCCCGGTCGCGTCGCCGGCCAGGAACACCGGCGCCTCGCCGCACTGCAGCGTGGTCGCGTCGAGCTCGCGCGGCCGGCCCTTGTCGTCGAGCTCGACGCCCGCGCGCTCCAGCTCGAGCCCTTTCAGCCGCGGCTCGCGGCCGGTCGCCGCCAGCACCATCGGCCATGTCCCTTCGGACACCTCGCCGTCCTCGCCGCGAAACCTGACCCACACCCCGTCGACCCGCGCCTCGGCCGCCTCGAGCTTCGAGCGGGTGTGCAGCGTCATCTCGCGCGCCAGCCCGGACTTGGCCGCCGCCAGCACCGCCGGGTCGCGGATGCCGGCCACCTTGCCGTCGGCGCAAATCACCGTCACGCGCGCCCCGAGCCGCGCCAGCGCCTGCCCGAGCTCGACCCCGATCGGCCCCGCGCCGACCACCAGCAGGCGCTCGGGGATCGCCTCGAGCTCGAACACCTGGTCCGAGTCGATCACCCGCGGCGACTCCAGCTTCGCCAGCAGCGGCGGCACCTTCACCACCGACCCCGTCGCCACCACCACCGCCTTGCGCGCCTTGACCCGCAGGTCATCGCCGACCGCGAGCTCGTTCGTCGCCACGAAGCGGGCTCGACCGTCGATGAGCAGCCCGTTCGCGGCGAGCCGACGGACCTCCTTCAACTGATACTCGACGAAGCGGTCGCGCTCGCGGCGGACGCGGCCCATCACCTCGCCGGGGACCACGCGCGGCTCGCCCGCGTGCACGCCGAAGCGCTTGGCCTCGCGGACCGCGTGCGCCGCCTCGCCGGCCGCGATCAGCAGCTTCGAGGGCATGCAGCCGACCCGCGCGCACAGGGTCCCGAGCGGCCCCGGATCGATCGCCACCGCCTGCGCCCCCGCCTTCTCCGCCGCTCGCCGGGCGTTGAGCCCCGCCGTCCCCACGCCGATCACCGCGACATCGACCGTCTGCTCGCGCATGGCGGAACTATAGCCAAGACTTGCCGCGGGGCGCGTCCGCGCGATTGTGCGCCACGGCTCAGCCCGGATGCACCCCGCGTCCGCCGGCGCGCCTGACCTTTTCGACCTGTGTCTTCGGACCTGTCTCTTGGATCATGTCGCTCAGCGGACACGCGCCGAGCCTGGCCAGGTCGGCCGCGGCCGCCTCGGCCCAGCCGCTGTTGGCGAGCGGCGACGCCGGGCTCGGATGAAGGATCTTGCCGATCTTGGCCCGCGCGCCGACGACCTTCTGCGCCCGCTTCTCGGCCCACGCGCCGATGCCGACGACCCATGTCGGCTCGAGCAGCTCGACCAGGCGCAGCAGGTGGCGGTCGCACGCGGCCTCGAGCGGCGCGCGCTCGCCCGCGGGCAGCTTGTCGGGCGTGAAGTTCTTGCCGCTCGCCTCGATGAAGGTCAGCGGGCAGTAATTGGCGACGTAATGGCGGTTGAAGAACCGCTCCGCGGCGCCCCATCGCTGGGCCACCGCGCCCCACAGGCGCGAGCCGCTGACCTCCGCGCGCGTGCACGCGAACCCTTGCACCGGCCGCTCCGGGTGCTCGTGAGCGGGCCGCGACACCGGCGCCTCGATCTTCAAGAAGTCGCGCACCGCCTTGACCTCGCCGAACGGCACCCCCGTCTGCGTCATCCCGAACGGCCCCGGGTTCATGCCGAGGAACACGATGTCCTTGCGCCCGCGCCCGTACGCGGCGATGTACGCGGCGTGAGGCGCCCACGCGTAGTCGAGCGGGTGATACACGTGGGTGATCGGCTCGGCGAACGAGAGGCTGCGCACCTCGTCCGCGAGCCTTCTGGCTGCGGCCTGCAGCTCGGCGGCGATCGTCGTCATGACAGTGCCGCCATACGCCGAAACAGCGGTCCGCAGCAAGGGCCGAGCGTTCGCCATTTTTGTATGCTCGATCGCAAGAGTTTCACTGCGACGCAACGCTTTGAACCAAAGCCGCGACCCGCAAACCATGAAGTCCGTTGCATGCTGCTGCAACGACCCGCTGCGAACACGACCTCGGCCGTGACGCACGAGCGGCGCGGCCGCCATGCAGCGACACCGACCGGCGCTTCCTTCTCTTCGCGGATCCGCGTCGAGGCGTCCGGCCCATGCCCGGCTCGGCGCACGCCGTCGCGTCGCTCAGGTTCTTGCCGAGCCCGAGCTTGATCGCGAAATCTCCTCGCCAGCCCGGCGCTGCCCGGGTGAGCCGCTCGTGATCGATCTCCCGGCCTCCGCCCTGCTCAGGCATGTCGTCCCCGGCAGGCGCGCACGCACCGCCCCACCAATCCGTGCTGGTCGCATCGTTCAGCATCGCCAGGGCGGCGCTCCGAACCCACGGACCCGCTCATCCGCGGCTTCGGTCCCGCGACCTGGCAGCGCGGTCATCTATACGTTCGATGCCTCGACACCTCCGCAGCGATACGACCTGGCACCGTAACCTTTGAGCTTTTGTCGCGACACGGCCGCCCGCGAACGCGGACGCGAAGCGCCCAGGAGGCCGCCCGGGCCCTCCTGGCGGGCATCTGCGACATTTCCGCCGCGTCACGTGTCGCGCGTTATCGCCCGCCAATGGCGGCTGTTTCGCGCCGGCCGTCGGCTGCAGGGTGCTCACCCGACGGACCGGGCGGACCCGCCTCGCGGTTCGTACTACCAGCAATGACCCCCATTGGCGGCAGTCCAAGTCTGCGATCAACACCGGGTGCGCGGCCCGTTGCACCTGCATGGACCGGTTGCAGCGCGTTGCGCGGTCGCGCACCTCGCTGGTATCTTCATGGCATGCGATGGTCCCCCCACCTCGTCGCCCTCCTGTTTGCGTCCGCGTGTGGTTTTGAAGAAGACGGCTCGTCTGCCTCTCAGGGCGGCGGGAACGGCGATGGAACCACCACCACCACCACCACCGGCGAGCCGACCACCGGCGCCGAACTACCCCCGGGTTTTTGGCCTGGCGTCGCCTGCGCCCCTGCTGCCGAGGAGCAGGAGTCCGGGCCGAAGATCTATTTCGACCTCGACGCCGGCAAGCTCGCCGGCCGCGATTTTTTCCGCCTGCCGTTCCCGCTCGACGCGCGTCGGCGCGGCGGCGGCATCGACCTCACCGGCTTTCCGAGCCCGCCGCCCGAGCTCGACCCCGCCTTTGGCAACGTCGTCGGCCGCTGGTTGACCATGCTGCGGTCCGACGCCGCCGGCTTCGCCGTCAACAGCGCCATCCTCTTTCGCAGCACCCACGGCCTCGGCTCGCCGCAGGGCATCTCGATCGTCAACATCGACCCGGGCCACCCCGACTACGGCAAGAAGCTCGAGGGCCTGTCGTACAGCGCCAAGAACGGCGACACCAGCGGCAACAACTATATCTGCCGCAACTGGCTCGCCGTCGAGACCATCGACGGCGTCCCGCTCGCGCCCGACACCACCTACGCGGTGCTGATCACCGACGACCTGCGCACCGTCGACGGCGAGCGGCTCAGCCCCGATGCTGACTTTTCGGCCATGCTCCAAGGGACAGCCCCGAGCAGCGGCGCGCGCAAGGCCGCGTGGGACACCTTCGCCCCGCTGCGCCAGTTCCTCGGCAGCGCCGAGAACCAGGCCGGCGAGAACGTCCAGGCCGGCCGCCTGGTCGGCGGCAGCGTGTTCACCACCGCCGCCAACACCGAGGTCCTCGCCGGCGCCCGCGCGGCCGCGCGAGCCGCCCCGCTCTACGTCTCCGACCTCCACCTGTGCCAGGCCGCCGGCCCGAGCCCGTGCTCCGAGTTCGTCGGCCTGACCGCCGAGGAGCGAGCCGAGCGCGAGTGCGGCGCGCCGTCGCCCGATCATCTCGAGGTGCACGGCCGCGTGCGCCTGCCGATCTTCCAGGAGGGCATCCCGCCGTACGCCGAGATCGGCGGCCGCATCGACATCGAGGCCGGCGCGCCGGTCCAGCGCACCAGCGTCGACGCCTGCTTCAGCGTGACCCTCCCGGCCGGCCCGCCGCCCGAAGCCGGCTGGCCGGCGCTGGTCTACGCCCACGGCACCGGCGGCGGCTTCCGCAGCCCGCTGATCGACGGCACCGCCCGCGCCCTGGCCGGCCGCGGCTTCGCCACCATCGCCCTCGAGGGCGTGATGCACGGCGAGCGCCGCAACGACAGCGACGACGACGGCGAGGTCGAGGGCCTCGACGTCGATCAATTGGTGTTCAACGTCCGCAACCCCGAGTCCGCGCGCGACACGATCGTGCAGGGGGCGATCGATCAATTCACCGCGCTCCGCCTGGCGGAGGAGTGGCAAGACGAGACCCTGCTCGCCGGCCAGGTGCTGCGATTCGACGCGAGCGCGCTGTTCTTCATGGGCCACAGCCAGGGCGCCAATTCAGGCGCGCTGTTCCTGCCGTTCGAGCCGCTGGTGCGCGCCGCGGTGCTGAGCGGCGGCGGGGCCAAGCTGCCGCGCACCCTGCTCGGCAAGGAGGAGCCCAAGGTCGAAAACCCGGTCAACGGCGACTGGCTGGCCCCGCGCGAGCTGCTGCAGCTGGCGTTCCAGGAGCGCCCCGACCGCCCGCTCGACACGCCGCACCCGATGCTCATCCTGCTCAACACCTACGTCAATCGCTCCGACGCCGACAACACCGCACCGCTGATTCGTCGCCGCCCGCTCGACGGCGTCCCGGCCAAGCACGTGCTCAATTACATCGGCCACGTCGACAGCTACAGCCCGCTGCGCGCCGCCGGCAACCTCGCCATGGGCATCGCCGCGCCGATCGGCGAGCACAACCTGTTCCCGCCGCCCTGTGATGATTACACCGACGAGAACGAGCGCATCGCCTGCGGCTGGACCGCCGGCCAATGGCTGCCCGAGGTCGACCTCCCGGCCACCGGCAACGCCAGCGGCGGCCAGCTCACCGCCGTCACCCGTATGCTGCCCGCGCCCGCCGGCAAGGACGGTCACTACGTCGCCTTCGAACCGGCCGAGATGACCCGCATCGCCGACTTCTTCGAGTCCGCCCTCGGCGGCGAGGTCCCGACAGTAAAATGAGCGATTCCGCGCGAAAATAACCTCACGCGCGTTAGTTTTTATACTTTTATTGTAAGTTTTGTCGTATTCTCGACGGCATGGCTTCGACGCTTTGCCGCCGAGTCTTCTGCTTCACCCTCGCCTGCGCCTGCGGTCCCCAACCCGCCGACGAGACCACCGGCACCACCGATACGCCCGGCACCACCGATACGCCGGGCCTCACCACCGGCACGACGAGCACCACCGGCGACACCACCCTCGTCGAGACAACCTCGACGGTCACCGGCAATCCCACCACCGCGCATCCCACCACCACGAGTCCCACGCTCACGACGGACAGCGACGATTCGGGCGTGACCGGCGGCGACTTCGTCATCACCCCGGACGGCGGCGGCAGCATTTGTGACGATGCGGTACGCCTCTCGCAATGCGATCCGTGGAACCAGAATTGCCCCCGCGGTGAGAAGTGCTCGCCCTCGAACCGCGGCTGCGACGAGCTCGAGATGAACCGCTGCGACGAGCTCCCGCGCCAGCCCGTCCCGGTCGGCGGCGCCTGCACCTCCGAGAATCATCCGCTCAGCGGCCGAAACGACTGTGACATCGGCGCCACCTGCTGGTTCGTCGATCCCGCAAGCCTGACCGGGACCTGCGTCAGCCTGTGCCACGGCTCGCCCGAAGCCCCCGACTGCACCCACGTGCCTGGCACCACCTGCGTGTTCGTCCACGACAACGATTACGCCCCGCTGTGCCTGCCGACCTGCGATCCGCTCGAGAAGACCTGTCCCGCAGGACATCATTGTCACCCGACCCCGCACGCCCCCGAGGCGTTCGCCTGCATCCCCGACACCTCGGCGCCGGTCGGCGCGGCCTTCGAACCGTGCAGCACTACCAACTGCGCCCCCGGCCTGCTCTGCGCCGAGCCCGAAGCCGCCGCCGTCGAATGTGCCCCCGACACCAATTGCTGCACCCCCCTGTGCGACCTCGACGCCCCCGCCTGCCCCGGCGCCGGCCAGTCCTGCCTGCCCTACTACGAGATCGGCCAGGCCCCCGCCGGCCTCGAGAACGTCGGCCGCTGCGCCCTGCCGTGATTCGCCCACCCATGATTCAGGCTCGCCGGCGCGAATGCCCACATCCCCGCGAGCCCACGCTACCGAGCTCCGGGCTCTCGGTCCCCACCGTCGGCGGGGCCCTCGACCTCCTCCCGCAATGAAGGGCCGCGCCCCGGCGCGCAGGTCCGCGCGTCCGGGTGGTGCGCAGGTTTTTCCGCACCGCGCGAAGTTGACTGCCGCCGGCCGCTGACCGACGATCGGTGGGTGCATGGCCTGCTCCGCCTCGTCCCCTGTCTCGCCCTGACCGCGTGCATCGAGCGCGCGCCTGCCTCGGAAGACAGCGACAGCGGCGGCTCGACCACGTCCCCCGTCAGCACCACCGCCGCAACCGACGACTCGGCCTCCGGCGGCACCGACGACTCGGCCTCCGGCGGCACCGACGACGCGGCCACCGACGGCGTGTCGGGCGCGCACGCGGGCCCCTGCAAGCCGATCGAGGGCAACGACTGTCCCACGGGACATGTCTGCTGTTCCGACGATCCGGCGACCGTTCAGGGCCTCCTCCCCAATTATTTTAAAATGGGCGTGGTCGACGACCAGATCGGCACCCCATTGTTCTCCGACGCCAACAACGACCGCAGCTACTGGGGTTATTGCATCGACACGAGCGAGTTCGTCAGCCCGCTCGGGAACGGCTGCCCGGTCCCGTGCAATCCGACCTGGACGTCGGAGCAGAACTCGACGATCTGCGGCGGCTCCCGGTGCTGCCCGTTCACCGCCGTCGACCCGGCCAAGGACTGCGTCGTCGACCCCGATTCGGGGCGCTGGCGGACCGTGCGCGGCTCCGATTTCCTCAACGAGCTCACCGGCTGGGGCAACGGCCACGCCACCCACCAGGACCCGTTCCTCGAGAGCTGCGAGCTGCTCGCCGACGGTGACGAGGACGCCCGCGTCGACTGCATCCGCCAGCTCGGCGTCGCCGACCAGCGCGGCTACTGCTTCGCCCTCGACTGCCCGTGCGTCGAGGACGTGTGCGACCAGAAGAACCCCGACTACGTCCCGCGCTGCGACTGACCCCCGCGCCAGCGCCACCACAGCGTCAGCAGCGACGCCGACAGCAGCACGAACAGCGCGTACAGCAGCGGCAGCCACAGCATCCGCTCGTGCAGCGCCGCCGGGAAGCTGGCGAGGATGATCCCGAGCGCCAGCGGGCTGTTTTGGATCCCCGTCTCGAACGCGATCGCGCGCCGGGCCGCCTGCGACGTCTCGAGCAGCGCCGCTAGCAGGTAGCCGAGCACGAAGCCGAGCACCCCGAGCCCGATCGCCGCCGCGTACATCGCCGGCGTCGTCTGGGCCAGCAGCGCCCCGTTGTGCACCAGGCCGGTCACGATCAGCAGCCCCAGCACCCCGATCCCCGACAGGCTGCCGACCTTCTCGAGCACCGCCGCCGCGCGCGGCCAGCGGGCGCGGATCGCCATGCCCAGCGCCAGCGGCACCAGCATCACCGCCAGCGTCGTCGTGATGTTGCCGTACGGCACCTTGAGCGCCGCGTCGGTGAACGCGCTGGCGTAAAGCATCAACAGCAATGGCATCACTACCACCGCGACGATCGTCGACAGCGCCGTCATGCTGATGCTGAGCGCCACGTCGGCGCGGGCGTAGTACGTGAAGAGGTTCGAGGTCGTGCCGCCGGGCGTGCAGCCGACGATGATCAGGCTGATCGCCTGGTCGTTCGGCAGGTCGAGCGCCCTGGCCAGCGCGAACGCGATCAGCGGCATCCACCCGTACTGCGAGGCCAGACCGATCAGCGGCCCGCGCGGGCGCTTCAGCACCGCGCGGAAGTCGGCCACCGTCAACGACGCGCCCATCCCCATCATCAGGACGACGAGGAGCAGGGCCAGCAGCGCCTGTTCGAGGCCGGACAGCATCACCTCATGCTCGCACGCGGCCGGCCGGGCGGCAACCGGGCCGACCGGTGCTAACCTGTCTTTTCAGACATGTCCGAACGGCCCTGCGCGCGCACCGGCGGGCGCTCCTCGGTGAACAGCCGCAGCGCGAACTGACCGGCGGGGGTCGCCCGCGTGCGCGCGGCCCAGTCCGCGGCCGCGGGCGTCAGCCGGTCCAGCGGCAGCGGATAGCCGTAGCGCGGGGTCATCAGCGCCGGCCCCGAGAGCGCCGCGAACGTCAGGTCGGCCGCCGTGAAGCGGTCGCCGACCAGGAAGCGCCGGCCGTCCTGCAGCAGCGCCGCGACCTCGACGTAGATCTCGTCCAGCCGCGCCTGCGAGCGCGCCGTCGGCCCCGGGTACAGCCCCAACGCCCGCCGCATCAACGCCTGCATCGGCACCGTCAGCAAGCGACCGATCCGCCGCTCCCACGCCGGCCCGGTCGACGTGACCAGGTCGCGCGTCCGGCCGCGGTCGCCGAACATGTGGGCATAGGCAACCCGCCGCACGGCCGGCCCGAGCGACCGATCGAACAGCGTCACCAGCCGCTCGACCTCGGCGCGCAGCGCCGGCTCGGCGGGGAACAGCTTGCGCTCGCCCGGCAGGTGCTCGTCGGCGAAGCGGAGGATGTCGCTCGACTCGCCGAGCACACCACGCGGCGTCACCAGGGCCGGCACGGTGCGCTTGGCACCGGCGGCGCGGTTGGCCGCGAAGTGGAGGATCGGGACGTGGTCGTCCTCGACGTAGTCGAGGCCGGCGTGGTCGAGGGCCCAGCGGGCCTTCTCGCAGTAGTGGCTGAAGCCGATCGTGATCAGCCGCAGCGGCGCACCCGAGCGGCTCACGAAGCGGCGGTGAGCTTCTCGAGCTCCTTGTTCAGCGTCTCCTCGATCTTGCCCTTGAGGGGCGTGAGCATGAAGCCGAGGTCGAGGTTCACGTCGACCTTGCTCTCGCTGATGATCAGCTTGCCCTCGACGCCGGTCCCCTTGACGTTGAGGGTGCGATCGTCGGCCCACGAGGTCTTGGCCTGGTACTTCTCCTGGAGCTTGGCGCCGAGAGTGGCGATCCGTTCCTTGATCACGGCGGGCTCGAGGGAGTGATTGCGGGACAGGTTGATCTTCGGCATCGGCGTGTCTTGATACCAAAAAGGCCGCGGTCCCTGCAAACCGGCGGCGGTGGGGGCGCCAGGGCGACCGCGGGCTTTCGTCACAAATTTGGCCCGCGGGGCGGCCCCGTGGAAGCTGCGGCCGTGCTCCAAAGCGTCAGCGCCACCGAGACCGCTCTGCCTCCTTCGGACCTGCGAGTGCCCGCGGACCCGAAGGCAACCGCGCAGGCTCCGGCTGCGGCCCCTCAGTCGGGTCCGGCCCGGGCCACGAGCGCGCGCGCGGCTACGCCGGCGCAGAAGCCCCTGCCGGAGCCGACCTGGCGCTCGCCCGACAACCGAGCTCGGCTTTACAAGGGCGACTGCCTCGAGATCTTGGAGCGCGTCCCGGCCGACTCCGTCGACGTGATCTTCGCCGATCCCCCGTACTTCCTCTCGAACGGCGGCAGCACCTGCCGCGCGGGCAAGCGGACCAGCGTCGACAAGGGCGCGTGGGACAAGTCGAACGGCATCGAGGAGAACCACGCGTTCAACCATCGGTGGCTGAGCGCGTGTCAGCGGGCGCTCAAGCCCAACGGCACGATGTGGGTCTCGGGCACCAGCCACGTGATCTACTCGGTCGGCTACGCGATGCAGCAGCTCGGCTTCAAGATGCTCAACGAGATCGTGTGGGAGAAGCCGAACCCGCCGCCGAACCTGTCGTGCCGCTACTTCACGCACGCGACCGAGACGCTGCTGTGGGCGGCCAAGAGCCGCAAGAGCCGGCACGTGTTCAACTACGACCGCATGCGCGAGATCAACGACGGCAAGCAGATGAAGTCGGTGTGGCGGTTTACCGCGCCCGGCCAGAAAGAGAAGCTGCTCGGCCGCCACCCGACGCAGAAGCCCGTGGCCCTGCTCGAGCGCCTGCTGCTCGCCTCCTGCCCCGAGGGCGCCCAGGTGCTCGATCCGTTCAACGGCTCCGGCACCACCGGCGTCGCCGCCGTCAGCCTCGGCCACAGCTACATGGGCATCGACCTCGAGCAGGAATACATCGACCTGACCCAGGCCCGCCTGCTCGACGCCGTGCCCTCCCTGCGCGAGCGACCCGCCCTGCAAGTGGTGCGCTGAACGTTGTCGCCAGCGCGGGCGCCTCGTCTCGCACCGCGCGCGCCTGCCGAACCGACGAAGATCTCGGCATCGCGGCAGTGACTCGCGACGCAGCGACGATCTGGCCGTCGCCGCTCGGCCGCCCTGCGCGAGCCGATTAAACGCGAACGGCGGCGATCGCTCGCCGCCGCGGTCGCTCGCTGTCACGAGCGACCTGTCCCTTCGGACAGGCCTCAGACCTCGGTGATCTCGGCTTCCTTCTTGGCCAGGATCTCCTCGGTCTGCTTGATGAACTTGTCGTGCATCTCCTGGACCTTCTCGAGCGCCTTCTTGAGCTCGTCCTCGGTGATCTCGCGGCCCTTCTCGGCCTCCTTGAGGAACTCGTTGGCCTCGCGGCGCGACTGGCGGATCGCCACCTTGGCCTCCTCGCCGAGGTCCTTGACCTGCTTGACCAGGCCCTTGCGGCGGTCGCCGGTGAGCGGCGGGATCGCCAGGCGGATCACCACGCCGTCGCTCTGCGGATTGATGCCGAGGTTGGCGGCGTTGATGGCGCGCTCGATCGGCCCGATCATGTTGCGGTCCCACGGCTTGACGACGAGCAGGCGGGCGTCGCCGATCGAGACGGTGGCGCACTGGTTGAGCGGCATCAGGGTGCCGTAGTTCTCGACGCGGATCTCGTCGAGCATGGCGGGGTTGGCCCGGCCGGCGCGGACCTTGGAGACCGCCTTGCGCAGGTGGTCGAGCGCCTTGTCCATACCGTCTTGGGCCAGTTCGAGTGCGTCGTTCATGGTCGTGCTCCGTCGTGCGCAGTGGGTGAAGTGGTTCGTATTCGCGCGGGTTACTCCGCGCAGACCAGCGTGCCGAGCTCCTCGCCGCAGACCACGCGGCGGATATTGTCCCGCCCGAGCATGTTGAAGACAAGGATGGGCAGGCTGTTCTCCTTGCACAAGGAGATCGCCGTGCTGTCCATGACGTTGAGGCCGCGGGCCAGCACGTCGAGGTAGGTCAAGCGGGTGTAGCGGACCGCGTCGCTGTGCTTGTGCGGGTCCTTGTCGTAGACCCCGTCGACCTTGGTCGCCTTCATCAGCACGTCGGCGTGGACCTCCATGGCCCGCAGCGCCGCCGCCGTGTCGGTGGTGAAGTAGGGGTTGCCGGTCCCGGCCGCGAAGATGACCACGCGGCCCTTCTCGAGGTGCCGGGTCGCGCGCCGGCGGATGTACGGCTCGGCGATCTCCTTCATCTCGATCGCCGACATCACCCGCGTGTACACCCCGCGCTGCTCGAGCGCGTCCTGCAGCGCCAGCGAGTTCATCACCGTCGCCAGCATGCCCATGTAGTCGGCGCTGGCGCGGTCCATGCCCGAGGCCGCGGCCGACAGCCCGCGGAAGATGTTGCCGCCGCCGATGACCAGCGCGACCTCGACGCCGAGGCCGACGACCTCTTTGACCTCTTCGGAGATCCCGCGCAGGACCTCGCCGTCGACGCCGTAGCCCTGCGTGCCCTGCAGGGCCTCGCCGGACAGCTTGAGCAGGATCCTCTTGTAGCGGGGGGCAGCTGCCATGCGGACCGTCTCTCCGACCCGCGGGGCCGGCTCTGGGGAATCATCGTGACGCACATAGCGAGAGAGCGGGGGTCGCCCGCTCTCTCGCTCGCGTCTTCACGCCTTGATCTGCGCCGCGACTTCCGCGGCGAAGTCTTCCGACTTCTTCTCGAGGCCTTCGCCGAGCTCGTAGCGGGTGAAGCGGCGGATCTTGATGTTCTCGCCGAGCTTCGCCACCAGCTCCTGCTGCAGCAGCTCGATGGTCTTCTTGTCGTCCTTGACGAACTTCATCTCGAGCAGGACGTTGTCCGAGTAGAACTTGCCGACCTGGCCGTCGACGATCTTGTCGACGATCTTCTCCGGCTTGCCCTCGGCCAGCGCCTTTTCACGCAGCAGCGCGCGCTCGGACTCGACCTTGGAGGTGTCCATCTCCTCGCGGCGGACGCAGGCCGGGTTCATGGCCGCGATCTGCATCGCCACGTCGGCGCAGAAGGCCAGGAAGTCCGGGGTCTTGGCGACGAAGTCGGTCTCGCAGTTGACCTCGAGCAGCACACCCACGCGGTTGTTCATGTGGATGTAGGAGGTGACCCCGCCCTCGGTGGCGATCCGGCCGGCCTTCTTGGCCGCGCCCGCGATGCCCTTCTTGCGCAGGTAATCGACCGCCTTCTCGATGTCGGCGTCGACCTCGGTCAGCGCCTTCTTGCAGTCCATCAGCCCCGCGCCGGTCCGCTCGCGGAGGTCCTTGATCATGTCGGAGGTGATCGTGGCCATGGCTCAGTCCTCTTTGGTGACGGTCTCTTCGTCCGGGGTGGCCGCGGCCTCGGGGGCCGGCAGCTGGGTGCGGCGCGACACGACCTCGACGCGCGGGCCGTCGCCGCCGGTGGTCACGCGGATCGTCTCGGGGGCCTGGTGACCCTCGGGCTCGTTGACCGCGCGCGACTTGCCGAGGCGCGCGCCCTCGAGGCAGGCGTCCGCCATCTTGCTGCAGAACAGCTTGATCGCGCGGATGGCGTCGTCGTTGCCGGGGATGACGTGCTGGATGAGCCGCGGGTCGGCGTTGGTGTCGGCCACCGCGACCACCGGGATGCCGAGGCGGTTGGCCTCGACCACGGCGATGTGCTCCTTGACCGGGTCGATGACGAACACCGCGCCGGGCAGCTTCGGCATGTCCTTGATGCCGCCGAGGTTGCGCTCGAGCTTGCCGCGCTTGCGCTCGAACATCAGCGCTTCCTTCTTGGTGATCGCCTCGTACGTGCCGTCCTGGCTCATACGCTCGATGTTGCGCAGCTTGTCGACCGACTGGCGCACCGTCGTCCAGTTCGTCAGCGTGCCGCCGAGCCAGCGGCTGCAGACGAAGAACTGGTTGGCGCGGAAGGCCTCATGGCTCATGACGTCCGAGGCCTGCTTCTTGGTGCCGACGAACAGGACCGGCTTGCCCTCGGCGGCGATGCCGCGAATGAACGCGTACGCCCGCCGGAACATGACCGCGGTCTGCTGCAGGTCGATGATGTGGATGCCGTTGCGGGCCCCGTAGATGTAGGGCTTCATGCGCGGGTTCCAGCGCTCGGTCCGGTGACCGAAGTGGACGCCCGCTTCAAGGAGCTGGCGCACGGTGATGATCCGCTGACCGTCCGACATTTCGAGCGACTGCTGCAGGTCGCTCTGGGAGACATCTTGGTTGCTCATCGCTTCTTCTTTCTTGGCGTTGGGCCGCTGCCCCGATCGTCGGACCCCGAACACCGCACCCTGCGGTGACGCCACGGGGCCCTCCCGAGGCATGTGTGTTGGTTGGGCGGGCCGTTTAGCACGCACCCCGGCCACCGGGCAAGGCGCCGCCGGTCCCGCCTCCCCGGCGTCCTCACACCCGGACACGCACCTGCAGCGGCCACCGCGAAGCCCCCGGGCCGCCCCGGGCCGCGCGCCCGAACACGTGAGCCTGCTCGTCTCGCCCCGCGACTCCATCACGCCGCCGTCCCGGTCCAAGCCTCCGAGGCGTCCAGGTCCGCGTCTCACGCGATCGGACAGCCCCGTCGCGGCCCTCCGGACCAATAGCGCCGAACGCGCAGCCACCCCTGTGATATGAGCGCCTTGTCGATGTCTCGCCGCCCGCTTCTCGCCCTCGCGTTCGCTCTCGGCGCCCTCGGCGGTTGCTTCCTCAGCGCCAACCCGCCGCCGTCGTTCCGCTACAACTGCAAGATCGACGGCGACTGCCAGGTGCTCACCTGCCGCGGCGACCTGATCGCCATCCCCGACGCCGACGCCGCCGGGCTGCAGCTGGCCGAGGACTGCGACGAGGTGCTCGAGGCCGAAAAGAACAAGTTCTACGAGGCCCGCCAGGCCTGCCTCGACGGCCTGTGCGAGTACCCGTGCGAGCTCAGCACCGACGTCTGCCCGGCCGACAAGGGCCATAGACTCTGCTTCAACGGCACCTGCGCGACCGCCTGCGGCTACGACGACGAGCGCTTCCCCAACCCCGACGCCACCTGCTCGCAGTCCCAGAAGTGCGTCCTGTTCGGCGACGACATCGAGCTGGCGCTGATCGAAGATCTGTTCGGCAGCAGCAGCGGCAGCGGCAGCAGCAACGGCGGCTTCGGCGGCGGCGGTAGCGGCAGCTCCAGCCTCGAGGACCTCATCGGCACCGGCCTGTGCGGCATCCGCTGCGACGCCGAGGGCGCCCGCGCCTGTCCTCCGGGACAGTACTGCAGCGGCGCGATGTGCCTGCCCGACTGCGCCCACGAGAACGCCACCCCGTGCGCCGACTCGGCCCAGTGCTACGCGTTCGGCGGGTTCTCGACCTGCATCGTCAAGTGCGACCCAGCCGGCGAGAACACCTGCGAGAAGGGCGAGATCTGCGTCCAGGGCCTCGGCCTGTGCCTTTCGACCTGCCTCGGCGAGGACGCGACCACCTGCCGCGAAGGCCTCACCTGCAGCGAGGAACTGGCGATCTGCGTGCCCGAGGATCTGCCGGCCGACACCATCGGCACCGACACCGACGTCAGCGACACGGAAGCTCCCACCAGCGAAACCGAGACCAGCGGATGACCCACCGACCGCTCCACGGCCCCGCGGGCCACGACGTCCCCCGCCGACTGCTGGTCGCCGCGCTGGCGCTCACCACCGCCTGTGCCACGACCGCGGCCGACCTGCCGCAGCCCGATCGTCGACTGGCCTCGATCGGCAACCTCGGCACCCGCTCGAATTTCGAGATCCGCACGCTCTACGCCGCGCAAGATCCGTCCCCGCCGCCGGCGGAGGACCGCGCCGGCAAGCGCCGCCGCCCGGTCACGCCGATCCTGTTCTACCTCGGGATCTCGATGGCCGTGGCCGCCGGCGTCGGCACGATCGCCACCAGCTTCGCCTCCTACGGCCTGCGTCGCAAGCTCGACGACGGCTACTTCGAGGACGGCTTCACCTACGACGACTACAACCGCACGGTCGAGAACGGCAACCGCCTCAGCAAGGCCAGCTGGGGCCTCGGCCTGACCGCGGTCGCGTTCGCGGCGATGGCCCTGATCGCCTACAGCGTCGACTGGTCGCGCTGCGGCCCGCTCGCGCCCAAGCGCCGCCGCGAGACCGCGCCGCGCGGCCGCTGCGAGGAGTTCCACCCCGACCACAAGCCGGCCGATGCGCCGCTGGTCGTCTCGGGCGAGGCCTCGCCCGCCGGCCCCGGCCTGGCCCCCGGGCCCGCCGCCGAGGGCGCCTCCGCCCAGCCCGGGCCCGCCACCGAGGGCCCCGCCCCGGCCCCCGGCAACTAGCGCCCGCGGCCATGTCCTCCGCGCCAGCTGGTCCCGAGGACATGGCGAAGACGCCAGGTCCGAAAGGTCCTGTCGCTACGGACATGCCCTCCGGGACAGGCGGGATGACGCCGCACGGACGTGACGACCTGTCCACCGGGACAGACGGCATGAGCTCGCGCGCCCGCGAGGCCGCCTCGCCCGACCTGTCCTTCGGGACACCCGGCTCCCTGTCCCCGCGGGTCGCCGTGCTCGGCGTCCTCGCCCTGATCGCCCTCGTTCACGTGCCGCTGCTCGGCTTTCAGTTCGTCTACGACGACGGCTGGACCCTGGTCGCCAACGGGTTCTTGCGCGCGCCGGCCGACCTCGCGCTGCTGTTCTCGCCCGAGGCGATCGCCCGCCACGTCCCTGACGCCTTCCGGCCCGGCCTCGTCGTCTTCGACCTCCTCGGCTACCAGCTCATCGGCCTGTCCTCCGGCCTGCACCACGCCCTCTCGATCGCCCTCCACCTGGGCGTCTGCGCCGTCCTGGTCCGCTGGCTGCGCGTGCTCGGGGCCCCCTTCGACCTGGCCCTCGGGACAGCCGCGCTGTTCGGCCTGCTGGCGATCCACGCCGAGGCCGTCGCCGTCGTCTCGTACCGCGAGGACCTCCTGGCCGCCCTGCTCGGCCTCGCCGCCGCCCTCGCCGCCTCGCGCCGCCGCCTCGCCCTCGCCGCCTTCCTGTCTCTCGGGGCATGTTCGATGAAGCTCAGCGCCGGCGCGATCCCGGCGCTGTGGCTGCTCGCCGAGGGCCTCTCGCCGTGGCGCCCGCGCCCGCCGGTGACCCACCTGCTGCGCGGCGCCCTCGCCCTCGCCCTCGGCGTCGCCGCCGTGATCGCCTACACCTTCGCCCTCTACGGCGCCCTCGACCCGTACGGCGCAGGCAACCTGCGCGTCTTCAGCCACCGCGTCGGCCTCGGCCCGGTGCTCGCCGCCTCGCTGCCGATCCACCTCGGCTACTTGCAGCAGATCCTGGTCCCGCTCGGCCTCTCGCCCGAATACACCGACCGCGCCGCCGGCCTCCGCGAGCCCGCGGTGCTGCTGGCCGGCGCCGCCCTGCTCGCGCTCGCCGGCTACGGCCTCGCCTGCGCCCGCCGTCGCCCGCTGGTGGCCCTGGCGATCCTCGGCGCCTTCGCCCTCGCCCTGCCGACCAGCAACCTGTTCCCGATGCCCAACATGCGGGCCGACCGCTTCATGTACCTGCCGAGCGTGCCGGTCTGCCTCGGCCTGGCCGCGCTCTTGCTGACCGCCGGTCGCTGGCTGTCTCGACATGTCCCCGAGGACATGCGACTGTTCGCCCGCGTCGCCCCGCTGGCCGCCGTGGTGGTCGTCCAGGGCTCGGTGCGCGTGGCCACGGCCGCGGTCTACCGCGACAACTCGCACCTGTGGGGCGTGGCCCACGTGCGCGCCCCCGACTCGGCCCGCGCCCTCGCGGTGCTCGGCGAGCTGGTGCTGCGCAACGTCCCTGCCGACGCCCCGCGCGAGGACAAGGCCCTGGCGTTCGCCCGCGCCGAGGCCCACTGCCGCAACGCCGAGCGCCACGACCCCCGCTACGAGCTGCCGCAGCTGTGCTTCGCCCGCCTCGCCGCCGCCCGCGAGGACTGGCCCGAGGCCTACCGCCGCTACCAGGCGGCCCTCGCCGTCAGCCCCGACCGCAACGCGGGGATCTTCGCCGGCCTCGCCGAGGTGAGCCTCGACCTGCCCGCGACTTCCGAGACGACACGCACGGACCTGGCCCGCCGTCACCTCGCCGAGGGCCTGGCGAGCTACCCGTACAGCCCGGAGCTGCACGCGACCGCGGGGCGGATCTTCCATCGCCTCGCCGACCCGGAGCAGGCAACGCTCCATTATCAACGGTCCCTCGCGCTGGCCCCCGAGCGACCCGAAGCCCTGCTCGCGAACATCGAGCTGCTCCTCGACCTCGGACGTCCGACCGCCGCGACCGAGCTCCTGCTCCACGAAAAAACCGCCTGGCTCGCCGCCGATCCCGACGATCGGACCGCGCTTGTCGCGCGGCACCGCGACGCCTTGCGGCTGTTCGAACCTTCATCGATACTCTCAGCCGACCCCGTCGGAGTCCTCGCCCATGAGCCGTAAGTTCTTCTCGTTCCTGCTCCTCACGGCCCTCATGATCGCCGCCGGCAGCATGGCCTGTCTGCAGACCGTCGAAGAGTTCGACAAGCAAGACGAGACCGACGGCGCCACCTGAGCCCCGTCTCCCTCGCATCGAGCCCCACCTGGCGCTCGGGACAGGTCGCCCTCCGCGACCTCCCGCGCGCCAAATTGTTTTAAACCACTCCGTGAGCCGAGCCCGCGACTTGCGCGGCGTCCCCGGCATCGACCACGAGCTGGCCTCGGGGACAGTCACCCCGAGCCCGCCGCGATCCCGGCGCAGACAGGTCCGCGTCGTCCAGGGCAAGTAGTGCCGCCTCGGCGAGGCCAGCGAGGCGCGAGCCTGCGAAGTGACCTCCCACGCGTCCGGGCCCCTTGTATGTTCCTCGCACGAGGTGAGCCCGACGCGGCGAAGCCTCCAGAACTTCGGGGAGGCCGAGGGTCCCTGGGGCTTCGAGCCCGGTAGCGAGTGTGGTCCCCCGAAGTTCGATCTCGATTTTTCTTGGATGATTGTGGGGCTGCGGACTCAAATCGGCCCCACCGCTGCCGGGTTCGTAAGCTGTCGTACCGCCGTTTCTTCCTTCGCAGGGCGAGACTTCTCGGAGGACTTCGAGAGGCCGTGGGTCCCTGGGGCAGCGAGCCCGCGCGTGAGACGAGGCCCCGAAGTTCGAGTTTGACCTCAAGAGCCCGGACAACTGCATGAGCGTCAGCCAGCTCGAATCCTACAAGGGTGGGCGGTAGGTCAAGCGAAGCAACGAGCAGGACAGCCACGGAAGGGAAGAACGACACATGAAGCGCGTGTACTTCATCGGGATCGATGTCGGGAAGGACAGGTTGGACGTCGCCGTCAAGGCGGTGGACCCGAGCCAAGCCTCGCAGCCGACGAAGCGAGCTCACCAGGCATGGGCGTCGGCCAACAACGAAGCAGGGATCGAGGCGCTGATCGAGCGCCTCCAGCAGCTCGATCCCGTCCTCATCGTGCTCGAGGCGAGTGGAGGCTACGAGCGGCGTGCGTACCTCGCGATGCGACAGGCAGGCCTTCGCGCTGCGTTGGTGCAGCCCAACCATGCCCGGGCGTTTGCCCGTTCGATGGGGCTCCTGGCGAAGACCGACAAGATCGACGCCCTGATGCTGGCGTACTTCGCCGAGGTGCGACGACCCGAGCCGGCGATGTTGCCGACCGAGAACCAGAGCAAGATCGCGGACCTCCGAGGGGTGCGCAGCGACCTCGTCGACACCCGCACCGCCTACAACAACCGCCTGAAGACGGCGAGCGAGACGACCCGAAGGCACCTTCAGCCGCTCCTGGAGGAGCTGGAGAAGTCGATCGCCAGCGTCGAGGCCGAGCTCAAGCAAGCGGTCGAGGGCAACCCCGACGACGCCAAGCGAGCTGCGCTCCTGCGAACGGCACCGGGGATCGGGCCGATCATCGCCGCCACGCTCGTCGGGGAGCTCCCGGAGCTCGGTCGCCTGGGCCGCCGCGAGATCAGTGCCCTCGTCGGCGTCGCTCCGATGAACCGCGACAGCGGCCGCCAGCACGGCAAGCGCTCCGTCAAGGGTGGCCGCAACGAAGTCCGCGACAAGCTTTACATGGGCGCTGTGAGCGCGGCGAAGTGGAATCCGCCGATCCGGGCGCTCTACGAGCGCCTCACGGCCGCCGGGAAGCTCTACAAGGTCGTCATCACCGCCTGCATGCGCAAGCTGATCGTCATCCTCAACGCTATGGTCGCTCATGACAGGCCCTGGTCGAATCCGACTTGACGCCGCAACACAACTGCTCGCTCGCGTCGCCCGAGCGGGGCGAACCGATCGCGGTCGGCAGCATCGACCTGTCTCTTCGGACAGCTCGACATTTCCAAGTCAGCCCCGACGCCGCGGCGGCCAGGCCCACGGGAGCCCCTTGCTCCGCGTCCGCACGCCCGTCGGGCCTAGCCGTCGACGAGGCCCCGGGTCCCTTCACCAGCCGTGGGCCGCGAACAGCCCCGGACCCTGGACCGACACCACCTCGCGACGCTGCTCGTCGCGGTGGCAGTGGGCCGCGCAGCCGCAGGCGTCGAGGCGCATGCCGTGACGCTCGGCCAGGCCCTTGAGGCCCTCGACCATCCCGACGGTCGCCTGCGCCGTCAGGCGCCAGCCGGTGCTCGTCGGGGTCGCGTCGCGGCTCTGCGCGGCCGGGGGCACGCCGTAGCGGCGCAGCACCGAGCCCATGGTGTCGGCGTCGAGCACGCCCGAGAGCGCCTGGATGCGGGCGGGGGTCAGGCGGCCCGGCACGAAGTGGAGATCGCGCAGTTCGGCGGCGGCGATGTGGCGGAGCAGCGGCTCGAAGTCCGGGCCCAGCGGGCGGTCGTGGAGGCCCGCCATCAGCGGCCCCAGGTGGACCGAGACCGGCACGCCGAGGCGACGCAGGTACTGGGCCTGGAGCAAGAGAGCCGGCGCAGCTTCCGCGTCGGCGCCCAGCAGAGCGCGCTGAACCTCCACCTTTTGGTGCGCGATCTCGTACGCCACCGACGCCTGGCAGTCCTTGGCCCGCAGGACCAGCGAGCGGGCCAGGGTGGCCGGGCTGCGGAGGATCACCCGCCGCCCGTGGGCCGTCAGCCAGCGCAGCGCCGGCTCGGCCCAGCTGGCGTCCTCGCGCCTGGCCAGGCGCAGGGTCACCACCGTCACGCGCTCGCCACGCGCCTCGAACTCGCCGAGCAGACCGGCCAGAGCCAGCTCCGGCGAGGCCGAGGGAACCGGAGCACCGGCACGGCTGCCGAGGATCACGTGCAGGCCGGTGCAGGACGACAGGACTTGCAGGGTGGTGAATCCGGAACTCATGGTCAGCTTGCTCGCTTGTTCAGTAAAGTGCGCCCGACAAGCAGTGGGGTCAATGCAGCGCGTGATCTGGTTCAGATCAAGCGAGCGATATTTCCCAGCCGACTTCCAAGTATTTCACCCCCATCCAGAGCGATTCCGCCCCGCTTTGCGCGGCAACGAACCTCGGCCCCCCCGACGCGAGGCCGATCCGCTCCGTGCACGCGAGTCTCGAGACCCCGAGCGCCCGCAACAGTTCAGCGGGCCTCCCGACAGCCCGCTGCGATCAACACCAGCGAGGCGCCGGGCTCACTGGCAGACCAGCTCCGGCTCCTCGTCGCACAGCATCTGCAGGCTCTCGAGCCCGGGCAGGTACGCCGAGTCCTTGCACACGCAGACCTTCTGGCAGCACAGCTCGTCGGACACGAGCACCGTGCTGCAGGTGGCCCCCGTCATGCAGCCGGGGATCGGCGGGCAATCCGCCACCGCCTCGCAGCCCTGCGTACAGCGCTGGCCCTCCGCGAGCATCGCCTTCGAGACGGAGCAGATCCCCCCATCACACGGCGCATCGGCGCCGCAGTCGGGGTCGGCTTCACACTGGTAGGCCTTGTCGATGACCAGCAGGCAGATCCCGCCATCACACGCCGGCTGGGGGCTGATCGCGGTGAAGTTGATGATGGGGCGACTGCCGACCAGCTCACAGACCGAGCCATAGGCGCCGCCCGGTAGCCCCGTCGTGTCGCCCGGGGCGGTCGTGGTGCTCGCGCCCTCGTCGGGCCCGGTCGTCGTGGCCACCGGCTCGCCGCTCGCGCCGCTGTCCGTGGTGGTGATCGTCGCGCCGACGAACTCCGGGGTCAGCGGGCAGCCCGCCACGATCAGCGCGACCGTGACGAGCAGCGAGCGGGTCAGGACGCGTGCCATCGGTGCCCGCAGCATCCCCGGCCCGGAGCCGATCCGTCCGAAAAAATGGCCCTTTGAACCCCATGCCCGCCTCGCCAAAAAGCGCATCCAGCGCTCCGCCATCCAAACAGTCTCCACTCCGCGCCCTGAGCGCCGGCCCGTCACCCCTTTATTAAACCGCCTCGCGTTCGCGCGAGTTCGCGCAAGAGCGGCTTTCCACCATCTCGGGCCCCCCGTGTGGTAGAGGGGCGCAGCAGCACGCGATGCCCGAAGCGAAGGCAAGCAGCCCCTCCGTCCCGACGCCGCGCCTTCAAGGGGCCATCTCCATCCGTGACGTCGACCCGGACGCGCTCAAGGTCGTCCGTAAGTTGGTCGCCGGGGGCCACGAGGCCTATCTCGTGGGCGGTTGTGTCCGCGACCTGTTCCTGAAGCGGCGCCCCAAGGACTTCGACGTGGCCACCAGCGCCACTCCGGAGGCCATCCGCAAGGCGTTCCGCAACTGTCGCATCATCGGCCGCCGGTTCAAGCTCGCGCACGTGTTCTTCGGCCCGAAGATCATCGAGACGAGCACCTTCCGCACCACGCCGATCACCGCCGAGGACGACCCGCTCATCACTCACGACAATGAGTGGGGCTCGGTCGAGGATGACGCGCGGCGGCGCGACTTCACCATCAACGGCCTCTTTTACGACACCGACGCCGACGCCATCGTCGACTTCGTCGACGGCCTGGCCGACCTCGAGCGCGGCGTCATCCGCACGATCGGCGACCCGCTGCTGCGCTTCCAGGAGGATCCTGTGCGCATGCTGCGGGCGGTCAAGTTCGCCGCGCGGCTCGACTTCACCATCGAGGAGGCCACCTGGCGGGCCTTGCTCGACACCGTCGGTCACATCGGCAAGTGCTCGCGCGCTCGCGTGCTCGAGGAGATCTACAAGCTCCTGCGCGGCGGCGCGGCGCGGCGCAGCTTCGAGCTGTTGCTCGAGGCGCGGCTGATGACCGAGCTCATGCCGAGCTACGTCGACCTCTACCGCAAGCTCAGCCCGAACGGCCTCGCCGGTCCGGCCAGCAAGACCCGCGCGGGCGAGCCCTCGCGCGTCATGTGGAACCTGCTCGAGGCGCTCGACGAGTACACCAGCGCCACCAGCCAGATCGCCAGCAACGGCGTGCTCCTGGCCGTGCTGTTCGCCCCGCTGCTCGACGAGCAGTGGCACACCGCCAGCCGCCAGGGCCTCGACCGCCTGATCGACGACCTCATGGGCCCGGTGTGTGTCAGCCTCGGCGTCGCCCGCCGCGACCGCGAGCTCGCGCGGCAGATCCTCATGGCGCACCGGCGCATGGTCGAGTCGCTCAACCGCAAGAAGCGGCGGCCCTCGCTGGTCCAGCGCCAGTACTTCCACGAGGCGCTCGTGTTCCTCGGCCTCACCGTCAAGGCCCGCGGCGGCGACGGCAGCGAGCTCGGACACTGGCAGCGGCTCGCCGCCGTCACCCAGCCGCTGCGCGTCGAGTCGGAGGGCGACTACGACAGCGGCCCGCGGCGCAAGCGGCGGCGGCGGACGCGGCCAGACGGTCGGCGTCACTCCGCCGAATCGGGCTCGCCGTGACGCGGCGCAGCAAGGGCCCCCTCGACCCCGAGGCCCTGCTGCGACTGGGCACCAGCGAGCACTACGAAGACCCCGAGCTCTACGACTTCGAGTACCGGGACCACCGCCACGACGTCGCCTGGTACCGCGGCCTCGCCCGCGACCGCGGCCCGCGCCAGCGGGTCGTCGAGCTCGGCGCCGGCACCGGACGGATCAGCCTCCCGCTGTGTCACGACGGCCACGGCGTCGTCGCCGTCGACCGCATGCCCAGCATGCTCGACCACCTGCGGCGCAAGGCCGCCGACCTCCCGAGCGACGTCGCCGCCCGCCTCGAACCTGTCCTCGGGGACATCACCGCGTTGCCGCTGCCCGACGCCAGCGCCGACCTCGTGTTCGCCCCCTTCAACGTGCTCATGCACCTCTATTCGTGGGAGGACCTGCTGCGCTGCTTCCGCGAGGCCGCGCGCGTGCTCGTGCCCGGCGGGCGGTTCGCCCTCGACGTCCTCCTGCCCGACCTCGAGTGGCTGACCTGGGACCCCGAGGAGCGCCACAGCGTCACCCACTTCACCCACCCGCGCACCGGCGCGCCGATGGTCTACTCGACCAATCACCGCTACGACCCGCACACCCAGGTGTGCCACGTCCGGATCTTCTACGACGACGCCCCCAAGCGCCCGCGCGCCTTCAAGCCGCCGCCCGAGCCGGTCCAGGTCGTCCACCTCGCCCACCGCCAGATCTTCCCCGAAGAGCTGCGCCACCTCGTCGCCGCCGCCGGCCTCGAGCTCGACAGCCTCGGCGGCAACTTCCGCGGCACCCGCCTCGTCCCCGGCGTCGACTCGCAGTGCGTCCTGTGTACCAAGAGACATGTCTGAAACGACATGCTCTTCGGGCCATCTCACTCGCTCGCGGCGCCCGTGAGCTCCAGGCTCGAGCTCCGTCCTCGCTCGCGCTCTCGGGCTCTCGGCTGCTGGCGCGCCGCCCGCCGAGCCTCGACTCGCTTTACGCGCCGGCCGATCGCTCTGGACCCTCCGCGCCTGCGCCCTCCGCGTCTGTGAGCCCATGACTGCAGTCCGTCGCCTCTCCAACTTGCTCGGCGTCGACGACGCTCCGTTCGCGCGCGAGCATCGGGGCGACGTGGCGATCATCGGCACCATCTGCACCTCCGGCCGGCTCGACGGCGTCCTGCGCGGCAAGGTCCGGCGCGACGGTGCTGACGCCGCGCGGCGGATCGCCGCCATGCTCCTCGGCTCGCCGTTCGCCGAGGCGGTCCAGGCCGTCGTCCTGCAGGGCATCGCCCTCGCCGGCTTCAACGTCGTCGACCTCGACGCGCTGCACGAGGCGATCGCTCGCCCGATCCTCGTCGTCGCTCGCCGACCCCCCAATCTCGCCAAGATCCGCGCAGCCCTGGAGCGGCTCCCCGGCGGCGCCCGCAAGTGGAACCTGATCCAGCGCGCTGGCGCGATGGAGCCGCTCGCCGGCGTATGGTGTCAGCGCAAGGGCCTGAGCCCCGCCGAGGCTGCTCTCTTGCTCGAGCGCGGCCGCGTTCACGGGGCATTGCCCGAGCCGTTGCGGCTGGCTCACCTGATCGCCGGCGCATACGGGCGCGGGTACAGCAAGGGTCGGGCCTGAACGCCCCTTGCGGACCTGCCTGAAAAGACAGGTGCAAACATTCACTCCAGGATCGTCCATAGGCCCTTTGAGCCCGGCGAATTCCTGCTCTGACGCATTTCATTCGCGACTGCCCGCGTGCTTGGCGACCGCAGCTCGGAGGCCGCCCGAGTCGTTGCAGCTCCCACGTTCCACGAAGCGCGATGCGTGGTCGGGGCTCGACTCGGCGACCACCCGAGCCGCGTGTGCGGCCTGACCTTGGCGACATGTCCGACGAATCGTGCGCGCGGATCCATGCCCCTCGCAGTCGGCCCTGTCGCGATGCTAGCCTGATAAACGTGCCGCCCAAGGTCATCTTCCTCGACATCGACGGCGTCATGAACAACCTCGGCACCCCAGGCGAGCCCGAGCGTCCGGGCCTCGGAGCGTGCTTCGATCCGCACAACGTCGCCGTGCTCAACCAGATCGTGCGGGCCACCGGCGCCGTCGTGGTGGTCTCGTCCTCGTGGCGACTGTCACTACCTCTCCACGAGCTGCGGGCCAGCTTCGCCGCCGCCGGCTGCGAGGCCCAGGTCGTCGGCATCACGCCCGACGTGGACGGCCCGCGCCGCGGTCGGGAGATCCGCGCCTGGCTGGACGCGCAGTCCGAGCCGCCGACCCGCTACGTCGCCATCGACGATCAGTTCGACATGCCCGAGCTCCCGGGTCATCTGGTCAAGACCAGCCGGTTCCACGGCCTCACCGCCCGCGAGCTCCCCCAGGTGCTCGCCCGGCTCGCCGACTGAGCAGCGCCGCGAAGTCGCGCCCTGGCCCGGCTGGTGCAGCGACCTTCGGCGCTCTATCCTCGGCCCGTGCTGCATTACCGCCAGGCCGATCTCGCCGACATCCCGCGTCTACAGGTCATCCGCGCCGCCGTCCGCGAGAACATCCTCTCGAACCCCGCGCTTGTGACCGTCCCCGACTACGAGGAGCACATTCGCGGGCCCGGCCGCTCGTGGGTGGGCGAGGAGGACGGCGTCATCCTCGGCTTCTCCTCGGCGCACCCCGGGGGCCGATCGATCTGGGCCCTCTTCGTCGACCCTGCCCACGAGCGCCGCGGCATCGGCCGCGTGCTCCTCGACCACGCCGTCGCCTGGCTGTGGACCTTCTCAGAAGTCGACGCCGTGCAGCTCACCACCGCCGTCGGCACCCGCGCCGACAATTTCTATCGCGCCGCCGGCTGGTCCGACACCGGCCGCTCCCGCAGCGGCGAGGTCATCTTCCGCCTGCCCCGCCCGGGCCGCTGAATGGACATAGCGAGGAGTTGACCGCCGAGCTCAGGGGCTGCCGCCGCGCCTCGGTCCACGCTGTCTCCGCGCCTCGTCCAGGTTTCGGTCTCAAGAGACATGTCCTTCGAGACATGTCTCTCGAACCATTTTCGAAACTGTCGCACTGTCCCGACACATGCGCGGCGCGCAGGCAGCCGTCGTCACCGCGGTCCCTGCTCTCTCCGCGCCTCGTTTAAAACCTGCCTCAAGGGGCATGTCCATCCAGACATGCCCCTTCGAACATGCTTCTAGAGCGGCTTCGGCCCCGGGGCCCCGTCGAGCGCGTCGAGCAGCGAATCCCACTCCGCGTCCTCTGCTCCTGCCGCCGCCGGCGGTTCGACGCCCGGTCCTGGCGCTGCCGGTGCGGCCGCGGACACCACGGGCGGCGCCACGCTCGGCGCCTGCGCCACCGGCGGGGACAGCTTTCCTCCCGGCGGCATGAGCGGCGGCGCCACCAAGGGAGCGGCGGGGAAAGCCGGCGGCACCAGCGACCCGCCTGAAGCCGCCAGCGGCGCGCTGGCAGCCGAAGGCCGAGATCCCGGCAACGGCGCCCCGGCAGCGGGCCTCGGCGGCAGCAGCGGCGCCCCCGGAACCACCGGCACGGGCGGGGCCATCGACGCCCCCGCGAGCGGCGGCGCAGCGGGCCTCGACGCCGGCAACGTCGGCCCGCTCGCAGCCGGCGGGCTCTTCACCGGGACGGGCGGCAGCCCCAGCGGAGGCCGCCCGGCCGGGCTCCCGCCCACCGGCAGCCCCGCGACCGCCGGCGGCTTCGCCAGCGGCACCGAGAACGCCGGCGGCTTCACCCCTGCCGCGGCGACCGGCCCGGACGTCTCGGGCCGGCCGGCGATCGGCCCCGACTGCGCCGGCGCCCCGAGATGCCCGAACAACGCCCCCGCCGAAGGCGCTCCCGCCTTCGAGTCACTCGCGGCGCCCCTGTCCCGAGGGACATCCGCCCCGGCGACACCAGCCGTCAATCCGGCCCTGTCCCGAGGGACATCCGCCCCGGACAAACTACCCGTCAATCCGGCCCTGTCCCCAAGGACATCCGCCCCAGCGACACCAGCCGTCAATCCGGCCCTGTCCCCAAGGACATCCGGCCCAGCGACACCAGCCGCCGAACCGCCCCTGTCCCCAAGGACATCCGCCCCAGCGACACCAGCCGCCGAACCGCCCCTGTCCCCAAGGACATCTGCCCCAGCGACACTCGCGTCCGGCCGCGCCTCGCCGACCCTGGAACCTGCCCCTTCGACCCTGTCCCCGAGGACAGCCACACTCGAACCAGCCGGAGCCGCCGCACGCCCCACGACCGTTTCGGCGCCGCCCTGCGGCTCACGAAGCGCCTCGCCGACCCCGCCCGCCCGCGCCACCGGACCCCCGAGGCTCGCCGCCGGCGCCTCCACCCGCGCCGTCACACTCGTCTTCCCCGACCTGTCCGAAGAGACAGACCCGAGCTCCGGCTTGCCCGCCTGCCGCGTCGCGCTGCGCGGCGGCGTGCTCGTCACTCGCGCCGTCCCTCGCCGCTCGGCCTTCGCCGCGCGCCTGGCCGCCCGCCGCTCCTCCCGGCGGACGTTTCGCTTCCCGCGCGGCTGCTCCGCCTCGCGCCCGTCCGGCCGCTCCGCCTCGTCCTCCGCCGCGCCGACCGGCAGCGCCAGCATCACCCCGCCCGCGACCGCCGGCTCGCCCCGCGACGGCGCCGCGACAGCCGCCTCACCGGGCTCGATCGGCCGCGGCGCGCTCGCGACCTTCGCCGCCGCCTGTCCATTCGGACCTGCCCCCGAAGACATGTCCTTCGCGCCATCCGAGCGCCTCGCGGCCTGTCCCTTCAGACCTGCCCCGGAGGACATGTCCTTCACGACATCCTTGCGCTCGCCCGCCCGCGCCTCGAGCTTGCGGGCCCGCTTCTCGCTCGCCTTGACCGCCGGCCGCAGCATCCGCCGCGCCCGCTCGACCAGCGCCTCCGCCAGCCTGTCCGGCCCGGCCTCGAGCCCCGCCTCGGCCCCGCGCAGGGCCGACAGCGCCGGCTCCGAGGCCCCCGCGCGTTGCTCGAGCAGCGCCCGCGTCGCCAGCACCCGCGGCGTCGCCCCCAGCGCCGCCTGGGCCGTGTCGAGCAGCGCCCGCACCTCGTCCGCGCGCGGCTTGCCGGCCAGCAGCTGCGCCGCGGCCAGGTGCAGCTGATCCCACGGCCCGAGCGCCTGGCGCTTCGCCTGCGCCTGCAGCAGGTCGCGCGCCTGCTCCGGCACGTCGGCGATCAGCAGCGCGTGCGCCTGCGCCGACACGATCCCCGCCGGCGGGTCGGCCATCGTCCCGGCCAGCCGCGCCGCCTCCGTCAGCGCTTTGGCCGACGCCCGCCCCTCGCCGCGCACCAGGTGCAGCCGGCCCTCCTGCATCGCCGTCCACGCGAACGGAGCGAACCACCGCACCCGCCGGCGCTCGCGCAGCGCGCCGAGCAGCCCTGGCGCCGTGCTCGGCGTCGCCGCCATCACCGCCCGCTCGAGCGGCCCGAGCAGCCCTTGCACGAACACCGGGAACAGCGCGAACCACAGCGCCGCCCCCGCCAGCAGCCCCCAGAACACCGGCCCGCGCGGCGCGAAGATCAGCCCCCCCGCGATGATCGCCATCGGCACGTAGATCCGCGCCGCCGCCGACGCGAGCGGCCGCTTCGAGCGGAGCCACGACGTGGCGGGCAGAGGAGCCCGCGCGGGCTCGGGCGGGGCGGCAGAGGTCGGGGCAAGATCGCTCACGGAGGCCAATTCCAGGGCGAACTTGCCCCAACACCCCCGGCGTACGCAAGCGCGCGTGTACCGTCCGTTTGCGCCATCCCATCCCCACGGCCGCGACTTCGGCCCCTGCGCCCCTGGCCGTCACTCGCTCGCGCCCACCGCCCCTGCACGCGCGAGCCCCCGCGCTCGCGCCCCCGGGCCTCGATCACCCGCGATCCATCACGACCGACCGCCACGCAGCGCCGCTCCACCGCCTCATGCCTCCCGCAGGGCCGCGGCCACACTCCTCACATTCTCGCTCTACCCACAATCCATCGTCCCGATCACCACTCTCGATTTCACGACAGCGAGCATTCGCCACGCTATCGGCCCGCGCCGAATCACGGCGGCAAGCAAACCTCGCGCTTCTCGCTCCCGCCGCCCGACGAGCGACACACCGTGTTCGGGCCCGCGTGCATGAAGCAATACGCCATCGGCTCCGCGCCGAGGCGCGCGTCCTCCTCGCAGCTGATCCAGCACCGCTTCGACGTGTCGTTCGCCAGCGGCGTACAGACGTACGCCACCGCGAGCATGCACTCGCCCTCGACCGCGCAACAATCCGCGTCCGTCTCGCACGTGTGTGTGCAATAGCCGTAATCGAATTGGTCCTCGCAGAAGACCGTCCCGAGCTGCGAATGATCGAGCTCCGGGTAACAGTCCGCCGCCTCCGAGCACAGCGCCCCGGTCGGTTGTTCCATCGGCGGCGGCTCCTCGCAGGCGAACCCGAGGATCGCCGCCGTCAGCGTGCTCATGACCCATCGTAGTTTCGCGCTGCGCATGCAGAAAACCCTGGGCAGGCTCGCCCGCCGTGCCAGGCCGCATCCGCGGACATTCCCGCCCCCGTCGCCCCGAGCGGCCGACGTGCCCGCAATCACCAGCGGCCTCATGCGATTTCGTCCGCCCCCACGGCCTCGCGCGGCGCTCCCGCGGATGTCGACGTCGTCATGAAAGAACGCTCGCATCGCGGGCAGTGTCGCCTCGATCCCCCGCGCCGCTGCCTTCGAGCGCGCGGTACCTTCGCCGCATGCAGCAGCCCAAGCCCGGCCTCGCCCTCGCCCTCGTCATCGCGGCCTGCGGCGACGGCGGGGCCGTCATGACCGAAGGGACAGGTTCGGCCACCACTGGCGGCGAAGCCACCGGCGGCCCGACCGGCGCCTCGACCGGCAGCGAGGGCACCACCGGCGGTCCCACCGACGCCAGCAGCGCGACCGCCGGCCCCACCACGGCTACCACCACGGGCCTCACCACCGGCGACCCCACCGACACCGGCGAACCGCCCCCGCCTCCGCCCGCCGGCACCTGCGAAGTCCCGGTCGAGCTCGCCGACACCGCTCGCCCGACCGCGGTCGTCGGCGACGGCACCCCTGCCAGCTGCACCGAGGCCGCGCTGATCGTCGCCGTCGCCGGCGGCGGCGTCGTCACCTTCGACTGCGGCGGCCCTGTCACCATCACCCTCGCCCAGCCGCTGAAGGTCACCGGCGACCTCGTCCTCGACGGCGACCACCAGGTCACCCTCTCGGGCGGCGGCGTCACGCGGATCCTCGACATGGACACCGGCAACTTCGAGGCGCAGGGCCCGAACCTCACCGTCCAGCGCCTGCGCTTCATCGACGCCAAAGCCACCGGCACCGAGACCCCGCTCGGCACCGACGTCGACGGCGGCGGCGGAGCCATCTTCCACCTCGGCGGCAACGTCACCGCCATCGACAGCACCTTCGAGAACAACGAGGCCGCCACCTGGGGCCCCGACGTCGCCGGCGGCGCCATCTACGGCATCGGCGTCGGCGCCACCACCATCGTCGGCTGCACCTTTCACGACAACCGCGCGGCCAACGGCGGCGCCGTCGGGGCGCTGCACACCGCCCTCACGATCGTCAACTCCACCTTCACCGCCAACGAGGCCACCGGGCGCGGCGCCAACTACATCGACATGATGGGCCAGCAGGCCGGCAACGGCGGCAACGGCGGCGCGATCGTCATGGACGGCAGCGGCCGCGCGCTCGAGATCTGCGGCGCCACCGTGCAGGGCAACCGCGCCGGCGCCTTCGGGGCCGCGCTGTTCCGCACCGGCTACGAGGGCGAGTCCACGATCATCGATCGCAGCACCTTCGCCGACAATCAGATCCCCGACCACGACGACGACGCCTCGCCCAGCAGCGGCGCCCTCTACATTCAGGGCACCGCCGTCACCCTCACCAACTCGACCATCTCCGGCAACAAGGCCCGCGGCTCCGCCGGCCTGTGGATCCTCGGCCACGGGGCCCAGCCCGCCGTCGCCGACCTCACCAACGTCACCATCACCGGCAATTCGACCTGGCCGCAGCCCGAATTCACCATGCGCGGGATCGGTGCCGGCCTCACCATCGGCGACGACACCACCGGCACCCTCCTCAACTGTACGATCGCCGGCAACGCCGCCCAGTTCGGGTCTGGCATCCTGCGCGTCACCCCGCTCGTGGTCCGCAACACCATCATCAGCAACGACGCCGAGAATCAGTACACCCCGCTCAATTGCACCGGCTCGATGTTCGCCACTCCGCCGGGCACCGGCGAGCACAACATCCAGTGGCCGACCGGCCCCCAGGACGACATGGACTGCACGCCGGCGATCTCCCGCGTCGACCCTCTGCTCGGCGCGCTGGCCGACAACGGCGGCCCGACGCAGACGCTCGCCCCGCTCGCCGGCAGCCCGGCCCTCGCGGCCGGCAGCGACTGCCCGCCCACCGACCAGCGCGGCGAACCCCGCGGCGACCCGTGCACCATCGGCGCCCTCGAATCAGCCCTGTGAGACTTGCATGCGCCTTGGAACATGTTCAATCGAACATGTCCAAAACGCCATGCCATCATTCCCAGCGCCGCGGGACATGTCCATTCAGACATGTCCCGCGCGCCAGCTACGCATTCACCAGCGATGACCCGCGCGGATCATCGCCCCGCCGTCACAGCCGGACCAGCCCGGTGCGCAGCATGTACACGAAGCGGCGCCGCTGCTCCTCGGCCAGCAGCGCGTGGATCTTGCCCACGGCCACCTGCACCGCCTTCTGCACGCGTTCGGCCGAGCGCGTGCGTTCGGCCGCGATCGCCGACGCCGCGGCCTCGTCGAACGTCTCGGCCGCCAGCAGATCGGCGTAGCCGCCGCTGGTGCGGCGGAGGTCGAGCTCGGCTTGCGCGCGCTCGACCTTGAGCCCGTCGAGGATCACCGCCAGCTCGCTGACCTGTCGCTCGTCGAGCCCCAGCTTGTACGCCAGGAACCGCAGCGGCCGGCGCACGCCGAACGGACCGCCGCCCCAGAAGAAGCCCTCCGGGCCGCCGCCGGGCTCGCCACCATCGCCACCGGGGCCATCACTGTCGCCGCAGCGACCTCTACCAAACCCACCACAAACGGCGCCCTCATACCCGTAATGCCGAGACGGGGCCACCCGGCGCGCGAACCCGCGCCACGCAGAGAACCAGGGATGCATGATTGTCGCTTTCTGCCGGGGCTCTCGCTCCCGGCGCTGTCCGGACCGCGCGGGCGAAAGCCTCGCGCGTCCTTCGAGTATTCGGTCCGGGCCTGCGGCTGTCAACCGCCGGTCGCCGGCGAACCGGCGAAGCGGGCGCCGGGCTCGCCGCGCGCGCCGGTCCCCGGGCTACGCGCAGGCGGCGAATCATCGCCCTCTCCGTTCGCCGGCCTCAGCCGGGCGCGCCGGGCTTGAACCACTCGAACTGATTGGGCCACACGAAATTGTTGAACGCCACGCTGATGCTGACATCGAGCGCGCGCACGTGGTGCCACCAGCCGACCGGCAGGAACAGCGCCTCGCCTGGCAGCAGCACCAGGTCGAGCCCGCACTCCGCCAGCGCCGAGCCTGCCGCCTCCGGGTCGAGCGTGCTGTAGACCCCGCGCGCCGCCGCCAGCAGCTGCGGCTCGTCGGGCGCGTAAAGGCGGAAGCGTTTGCGGCCCACCACCTGGAAGAACAGGATGTTCGAGGTGTCGTGGTGCAGCGACGTCACCGTGCCCGCCGGTCCGAACCACAGCGCCCCGCAGCTGGCGCTGCGCGCCTCGTCGAAGTAACCCGCCGGCAGCACGATGTCCGCCAGCAGCCCCGCCAGCCCCGGTCGTGCCAGGTTGCGGTTGTTGGCGATCAGGTACAGGTCGTTCGTCTCGCCGGCCGCGAGCACACGATCGACGTAGTCGCCGAGCGTCGTCCGTCGCACGTGCTGCTTGAAGCGCACGTCCGGATCGTCGTCGCCCGCGCGACCGATCGACATCTCGATCTCCGCCGCCCCGAAGCGCGCCCGCAGGTCCGCCGGACTCCAGCGCGAGAACGCCGGCCAGCGCGGCACCACGTCGTTCAAGATCACCGGCGTGCCCGTCGCCCAGTAATTTCTTAAAAACTCCGACGGCGAGGGCGCCGGGCGGCGCTCGATCTGCGGCGCCGCGGCCCGCAGCGTCCGTCGCAGCCGATTCACCAGCGCCTCGCGCCGCAGCCCCGCCGCCACCGCTCGCGCGCCCGCCAGCTCGGCCGAGCCACGCGCTCGCGCCAGCGCCCCGGCGATCGTCGCTGCCGGCACCCCGCGCTCTGCCAGCGCCGCCCGGATCGCCGCCTCGTCCGCGCCGCGCAGCAGGTTCTCGACCAGCCACGCGCGGAACGCCGGCGCCAGCGTGGCCCGCCCGCGCCGCGCCGACATTTTTACCGATCTCAGGGACATGCTCTAAAAACCATGCTCGTTAGCACATGTCCATGTGAACATGTCCTCGAGGACATCTGGTCCCGCCGCCCGGCGACGGTCCCGAGGCGTCCCCCGCCATTCACGGTCCCGTCGTCTGCGGCGGCGGCATCGGCGGGATCGCCGTCGTCCCGTCTCCCGTCGTCGTGTCCGGCGGCGGCATCGGTGGGATCGCCGTCGTCCCGTCCCCCGTCGTGTCTGGTGGCGGCATCGGCGGGATCGCCGTCGTCGCCTCCCCCGTCGTCGTCTCGGGTGGCGGCATCGGCGGCACCGCCGTCGTCCCGATCGTCTCCTCGTCCTCGGTCGTCGGCTGCGGCATCGGCGGCACCGCCGTCGTGCTCTCGGTCGCCGACGCGCTCGTCGTGCCCTCGGTCGGCGTCGGCGGCACCATCGGCGGGATCGCCGTCGTGAACATCGGCGTGATCGTCGGGTCGTAGCTCGTCGTCGACGGCGTCTGCGTCGTCTCGCTCGTCGCCTCGCTGGTCTTGTTCTCCATGCCGCAGGCGCTGCTGCCGAGCGTCACCGCGATCAGCGTCGTGCGCACCAGCGCCGGTCCTGGCGGCAGCGGCGTGAGCGAGGGAGGTTTGGGCGCGGTCATCCTCTGCAGCGGACGATTTCCGCCGCGGCCTGTCAAGCCTCGCCGCGCCGCGCCGCCACGGCCGCCGCTGCAATCATGAGCCCGCCGCCGAGCGCCAGCCGCAGCAGGTCGGCCTGCTCCTGGAAGATCGTCAGCGCCACCAGCACCCCGAGCGGCACCTTCAGGTTGTTGGCCACCGCGAGCGCGCCCGCGCCGACCTGCACCGCCCCGCGGTTCCACAGATAAAAGCCCGCGCCCGTCGCCAGCACCCCGAGGTACGCGAACACCAGCCACTGCGTGCCTGACACCTTCGTCAGCGTCGCCCAGCCTCCGCTCAGGGTCGCCGCGATCACCGTCACCGCGATCCCGCCCAGGTACAGCAGCGCGATGACCTCGCGGTCGCGCAGATCGGTCCGCTCGCGCCGCAGCCGACGGTACGCCGCCTGCCCCCACGCGAAGCACAGGCTCGACAGCTGCACCAACACGAACCCGAGCCACGCCACCCCTGCGCCCTCGCGATGCTGGATCACCGCCGCGCCTGCCGCCGCCACCGCCGCCAGCCCGACATTGACCACATCGAACCGGCGCGCGTACGCGTCGCAGATCAGCGCCACGTACAGCGGCGTCAGCACCGTGTACAGCACCACCTCGTGGGCCGCCGCGAACTGGAACGCGGTGATGTAGCCGACGTACATCAGCCCGTACTGCACCGCCCCGATCGTCATCAACCGCGCGACGAGGCCGGGCCCCAGCCCGCGCACGCGCAGCAGCGGCAGGAACAGCGGCACCGCCAGCAGCAGCCGCATCGCCGCCACGAAGTTCGGATCGAGGCCGCCCAGGTGGCGCTTGATCAGCCCGAAGGAGAACGCCCAGAGCAGGGTCGCCGCGAGCAAGGAGCGCATGGCCTGGCCGCCATCCCGCAGTTCGGGCGCGCATGCAAGCCCGGCCCACGCGCGCAATTGCACACGGCGACCGCTCTCTCACCGTGGCAGCATCACGCATGGCCGCCACGGTCCCCGGCCTGCGCCTCAAGCCTGCGTGGATCTCCGCCGAGCGCGAGCGGGACCTCCTCGCCGCCATCGACGCCCTCCCGTGGGACGACGGCCTGCGCCGCCGCGTCCAGCACCACGGTTACCGCTACGCCTACCGCGGCCGCAAAGTCGAAGCCGCCGAGCCGCTCGGGCCGCTGCCTGCGTGGGCCGCCGAGCTGGCCGCGAGGCTGCACGCCGAAGCCGTCTTCACCTGTCCTCCGGACCAGGTCATCGTCAACGAGTACCTGCCTGGCCAGGGGATCTCCGCCCACATCGACTGCGTCCCCTGCTTCGGCCCGGTGGTCGCCTCTCTCAGCCTCGGCAGCGGCGCGACCATGGCGCTGTCGCATCCTGACACGGGCTCGCGGGCCGACGTGTGGCTCGCCCCGCGCAGCCTCCTGATCCTCGCCGACGACGCGCGCTACCGCTGGCGCCACGCCATCCCCGCGCGCCGGAGCGACCCCGATCGCGGCCCACGCGGCCGTCGCCTGTCGCTGACCTTCCGCACCGTCCTCCGCGATCTCCGCCGCTGATCGCGGTCCCACGTCCGTTCCGGGGCTGCCGCGTTACACTCGACCATCGTGTCTGCCGCGCCCCGGACCCTCGCCGTCGCAGCCGTCCTCCTCGTCGGCGACCTCGTCGCCGGACCGGCCCGCGCCGACAACCTGCACATCGACGTCCAGGCGAACCCCGAGCGCAACTTCATCCCGGTGCAGGAGCTCTCCTACGAGGCGATCGTCGCCGGGGTCGACGGCTACAAGGTCGACCTGCGCCTGCGCATCGCGCTCCACAACGCCAGCAAGCGCCGCCAGGACGCGGTCCTCAGCCTCGCCTTGCCCCGCGACGCCGAGCTCGTCGGCCTCGCCGTGGCGCGCGACGGCACCTGGAGCCCCGGTCGTCCTGCCGGCGTCGCCGTCGAGCCGGCCCACCGCGCCTCCGGCACCGTCTTCGCCCGCGCCCTCGCGCCTGCCGTCGCCGGCGACCTGCCGGCCGCCGAGGTCGTCGTCTTCAACCTCGACCCCGAGACCAGCATTCAGCTCGAGCTGCAGCTCAAGGCCCCGCCGCGGCTGCGGGCCGACCGCTGGGAGCTCGAGCTGCCGGGCCGCGGCGACGACCGCTGGGGCCTCGCGCCCGAGCGCCGCGTCATCGTCCAGGGCAGCCGCCCTGGCGAGACCGCCCGCTTCTGGCTCGACGACCGCGCCAGCGACGGCGCCGCCGTGCTCGTCTCGCACCCCGAGGAGCGGTCCGTCGTCTCCTGGCCTCATAAACATGTCTCGAAGGACAGGAGCATCCTCGACGGCCACCTCGAGCTCGTGCCCGACCCGACCCCTCCGGGCGGCAAGGCCAGGAGCGGCCGCTTCCGCGCCTACCTGCGCCTCGGCGCCGCCCCGCCGCCGCGGCCCGACCACGTCGTCGTCGTGCTCGACCGCTCGCGCAGCACCGCCCCCGACCTCCACCGCGACGCCTTCGCCGCGATCGCCGGCCTGTTCGACGAGCTGCCGCCGAGCCTCACCTTCGACGCCATCAGCTTCGCCCGCACCGCCCGGCCCCTGCTCGAAGGCGGCGAGTTCCCTGGCGTGCGCGACCGCGGCGCCCGCGACCGCGTCGCCGCGGCCCTCGACGCCGGCGCCCGCGAACAGGGCACCGACCTCGCCGCCGCCCTCGCCCTCGCCGGCCGCCGGATCGCCGCTCGCGGGGCCCGCCGCCCGCTCGTCGTCGTCATCACCGACGGCATGCTGCCCGCCAGCATCGGCGCGCGCCAGATCGGGGATGTCTTTTCGGACAGCCTCGCCAACTCCGCCCGCCCCGAGCTGCTCTTCATCGTCGACGAGCCGATGCTGCTGCGCGGCGGCATCACCCCGCAGCACCCGATCGCCAGCGTCGCCACCGCGCTCGGGGCCCGCATCAGCCTCGAGTCGCTGGCCCAGCACGCCCGCCGCAGCGGCGGCGAACCGCCCGAGGGCCTCACCGAAGCCCTGCTGGCCGCCCCCGCCGTCCTCTCCGACCTCGAGCTGTCGCTGCCGCGCCGCGCCAGCCTCGACGAGCCGGCCCCTGGCGCCCTCGTCGCCGGCAACGTGCTCGTCGTCCGCGGCCGCTACACCGGCGCCCCGCCGAGCGTCGGCGTGCGCGGCAAGCTGGCCGGCGCGCGCACCAGCCGGACCTTGCGCGCCGTCACCACGCCGCCGCCGCCCGCCGCCCTGGTCGCCTCGTTCGGCGTCGCCGACCTCGAGCGCGCCGCCGCCGACGGCTTCACGCGCCCGCCGTGGTTCGGCCTCAATCAACAGCGCGTGGCCCGGCTCGGCATCACCTGGGCCGGCCGCGGCAACGGCGAAGAGCGCGGCTTCCTCGACGAGAAGATCTTCCGCAACTACCTCGGGATCCGCGTGTTCCCCCGCGCCCGCGCCTGTTTCAATAAGGGGCTCATGCGCGACCAGCAGCTCGGCGGCAAGGTCGTGTTCGAGATCGAGGTCGGCAAGGGCGAGGTGATGTTCGCCAGGGTCGACACCACCGGCCTCGCGCGCCGCGAGCCCGGCTTCGAGGCCTGCCTGCTCGAGGCCGCCTGGGCGCTCGAGATCCCCGCCGGCCGCCTCGACGACCAGATCTACCGCCTCCGCTACCCCGTGGTCTTCAACCCGCCGTCGGGCGGCCGCCCGGCCATGGAAGACGACCCGCTCGGCCCGGGCACCGTCGAGCTCCTGCTCGGCCTGCCGAACCGCTGATCACGGGCTGTCCCGGAGAGCATGCCCTCCGGGACATGCTCTTCACGACATGACCGAACAGACATGCCTCGAAAGGCATGTCCATAAGCGCATCACTCGCCCGCCCGCACCCCGAGCGCGCGCTCGAGGTCGCGGATCCGGATCTCCTGCAGCTCTTGCTCGATCCGCCCGCGCTCCTCGTGCAGCGAGTAGTCCGTCTCCGTCGCCGCCAGCCCCTCGATCATGCGCTCGATCGTGCGGGTCAGCCCGCCCGGCCCGAAGAACTGCCCGCCCTCCGCCTCCAGCCCCTCCGCCGTCTCGCGCAGGTTCACCGCCATCATCCCCAGGCTGTCCGCCGCCGCCAGCGTCATCTCTCTGCGCCGCCGCTGCTGTGCCGCCTCGACCTTGGCGATCTTCGCGTCGAGCCGCAGCCACTCCTTGAGCCGCGCCCTGTACCCCGGCGACTGCGGCACCTTCTCGAGCGCCCCCTGGGTCGCCGACGGGAACCGCCAGTACGGCTGGTTGCGCGACGGGTCCCAGCGCTCGCCCTCGTCCCCGGCGCGGCCCATGAAGATCCCCAGCGGCAGCGCGTGGTCCAGCATCAGCGTCGCCGCCGCGCCCGCGCTCGTCACGATCGGCCCGACCTGGGCCACCCGCGGCTGCCATTTGCGCGCCGATCCGCGCTCGACCTGCGGAGCAAACTTCGGGTCGGTCGAGATCGTCAGCGTCGAGCCGACCAGCGCCACATGGACATCGCGCCACGCCGGCACCGTCACCACGTGCCCGCCCCCCTTGCCGCGCTTGACCTTGAGCCCGGATCGACCGAGCGACGAGCCCGGGATCTTCGCCATCGTCACCGCGACCAGCGTCGCCGCCGTCGTCGCGCTCTTGAACCCGAGCGCGAGGTTGAACCCGAGCTCCGCCTTGTTGCCCGCGCGGGCCAGCGCCCGCGCGTCCGCGGTCGTCAGCGCGAAGCTCACCGCCCCGTCGAGCAGCTCGAGCGCCGTCCGCGGCTCGCCGCCGATCTCCCGCTGCAGCGTCGCGAACAGCGCGTCGACGCTCTGGCCGTCGGCCCGCAGCAGCACGTCGAGCGCCGCCAGCCCCTCGTTCACGTCGAGGTTGCCGCTGGTCCCCAGCAGCACCCGCTCGCTCGCCGCCGTGATCGCCAGCGGCGGCGTCGTCCCCGGCTGCAGCGCCTTCCGCAGCAGCGCCGTCTCCGGCGCCCGCGTCCGCGCCGTCCCCGTGATCGCCTCGGGCCCCAGCGACAGCCCCAGCGCGATCGGCCCCAGCGGTCCGAACAGCGCGCGCCACACCTCCTGATCGCGCTGCCGACGCTCGCGCTGCTGCCTGTCCATCGCCTCCTGCTCGGCCGCGACCTGCTCCCAGCGCGCGATGTCCTCGGCCGGCGCCCCGTGCTCGCGCAGCCGCTGCAGCTCCTGCTCCGCCCAGCTCGTCGCCTTCTCCTCGCTGCGTCGGCTCGCCTCGATGTCCGCGCGCAGCCGGCCGGCGACGTCGACGAACGCGATCAGGTCGCGCGTCAGCACCGGCGTCATCGCCTGCTGCCAGCGCGGCGACGCCGACAGGCCGCGCGCCGGGTCGACGCTCGCCAGCTCGCGGGCGAAGTCGTAGGGCGCGAGCTGCGGGCTGGAGACGAGCACCAGGAACGCGAACTCGTCGCGCAGCACCAGCTGATGGGGTGCACCTGGCTCATGGGCCAGGACGATCCCGCGGTCCTCGAACACGAGGTCGACGGACCCGCCGAGCTTCGTCCCGGCGCGGTCGACGAATTCGCGGAACCGCAGCGGGTCGGTCAGCGAGAAGAAGTAACAGCTCGCGCCGCTGCCCGCGTCGAGCAGCGCCATGCCGATCGGCCGATCCGGGTCGACCCCGATCTCCGGCCAGCGCCCCGGGTCGAGCAAGTTCACCCCCAACATCTGTTCGAGGTACGCCGACGCCTGCTCGTAAAACGGCCGGTAGGTCCCGATCAGCGCCGCCACGTCGACCACGCGCAGCAGGTGGCGCACGCTCGCCGCGCTCACCACCACACCTGTCCTTTCGGGCAGCAGATCGATCGGCGCCCGCGCCAGCGCCACGGCCGGCGGCCCCGCCGGCTTGCGCGTCGTCGGCGGCGCGGCCACGGGCGCCGTCGTCGGCGACGCGGTCGGCGTCTCCGGCCTCGGTCGACAACCGGCGACGACCAGCCCCGCCGCCAGCACCCCGGACCACCACCGCGAACTTTCGCGCATATCCCATCGTAGCACCGGGCTCGTGCCCCGGCGGTCGCCCGCGCGCGCCCGATTCATGGCGACGCCGGCACCCGCTCCCACGCCTCGTACTTGCTCGCCGGCTCCGGCCCCGCGAACACCTGGATCGCCACCAGCGGCTCCGCCCCGTTCTCGAAGCTGACGAGCGCGCCCGGCGGCATGTAGATCGTCGTCCCCGGGCCCACCTCGTGCGATTGCCCGTCGATCATGAAAATGCCCGCGCCGCTCAGGATGTGAATGTACTCCTCGGTCGGGTCGCGGTGCTCGGGCACCTTACCCCCCGGGGCCATCTCGAGCTTGCCGATGAACGCGTTGCGGCCCCGCGCCAGCGTCCAGATCTGCGCCGCCCCGCCGCCCTTCTGCCGGTGCTCCGCCTGCGCCAGCGACGTCACCGCCGCCGGCAGCGGCGTCTCTTGCTTCGCCGCATCCTGCTTCGCCGCGTCCTGCTTCGCCGCCGACGCCTGCGGCTCGCTCTTCGGCGCCGGCGCGCGGTCGCAGCCGATCGTCACCATCATCGCAAAGAGGATCGAAGCGCCGCGGCGTGGCATCGCGCCGCAACGTACATCACCCCGCGCACGCCTCGCAACGCCTCTCGCCACATTTGCCGGGACTCGATACGCGCCGACGACCTCGAGCTCGACGCGGCAGATCCAGCCACCGCGCCGTCGCTGTCGCGAGCAGACGCGGCGAGGTCCGTATTACGCCCCGTCACGCGCCCTCACTGCACTCGAAAGTCGAACCCGAGGCTCTCTCGGCGCGACGGCGGCCCTGCGTCAGCCGGCGCACCTCGCCGCCCACGCAGTCACGCGTCACGACGCCCCCGCCTCACAGCACCGGGAAGTCGAACTCGAGGTTCTCGCGGCGCGACGTCGGCGTCTGAGCGCCCTGCGTCAGCCGTCGCACCTCGCCGACCACGTAGTCGCGCAGCTCGGACACGCGGATCGTGCCGTCGCGGTCGAGGTCGGCCAGACCCGAAGTCAGCCCTTGCAGCACGCTGAACGTGAACACCCCGTTTTGCCACTGCGGCGACTCGAGCGCGAACTCGGCCCCGCTGGCCGACGAGATCACCGCCGCCCCCGAGCCGCGGCGCAGATCGGCGAACAGCTGCGCCAGCAGCTCGTGCGTGCTGTCCGGGCTCTGGATCGCCCCGCTGTAGCTGAACGAGCGGAAATCGGTCGCCAGCTTGACCTGCCCGCCGCCGCGGACCGCCCCGCCCGGCACCGGCGGCGGCGTGCGGATCGCGTCCTCGTCGACCTCGCCCGAATGGCAGGTGTCCATCATCATCAGCTTGCGCCGCGCCGGGATCCCGTCGAGCAGGCTCTCGAGCTGCTCGTACGACAGCCCGCGCTTGCCCGGCGCCTCGCGCTCGAAGTCGTGGGTCACGAAGTAATAATCGAGGTTGGTGTCGAGCATCCCGTGCCCGGCCACGAACACCACCACCTGATCGTCGATCTTGGTGTTTTGAAGCGCCTGCCGGGCCGCCAGGATGTTCTCGCGGCGGGCCTCACCGTCGAGGATCTGCAGCACCTCGACCTTGCCGAACCGCTTGCCGCGGGCCTTGAACAGCCCGGCGACGTCGCGCGCGTCCTTGGCCGCGTACTTGAGGTTCAGCTTCACGTCGGCGTACTGCGACACCCCGACCGCCAGCACGTAAAGATCCGACGCGCGCGCCGACGCCGTCGACACCACCTCGACCGTGTCCTTGCGCGACTCGGTGCCGGCCGCGTTGAGCGTCGACACCTGGATCTTGTTGCGCCCCGGCAGCAGCTCGATCGCCAGCGAGCGCTCGTGGCGGCGCGAATTCTCCGGCCGCAGATCGATGCCCGCCGAGCCGTGGATCGGCACGTCGTTGACGTACACCAGCAGGCGGTCGAGCTCGAAGCGATCGTCGGTGGCCGTCAGTTGCAGTTGCAACGTCCGCTCCGGCGTGCTGACCGGCACCTCGCTCGTGATCTTCGCCGTCGGCAGGTGGTACTCCGGCCGCAGCGACGCCTCGTCGATGCGCATCTTCTTCAGGCGCTTCTTGTAGGCCTTCTCGTACAGCCCCAGCAATTCCGGCGGCGCGTAGCCGAACCGCCGCAGCACCAGGTCCGGGCGATTGAGCCGCAGGTCGAACAGCTCGACCGGCACGATCGTCTCGCCGAGCCGGAACGACACCGACTCGAACCCCTGACGCGACGCCGTGTAGTAATGATCGGGCGTCTCGATCACGTAGCCGTCGGCCCCGATCGTCACGATCGTCGCCACCTCGGCCTTCGTCGCCAGGTCCCACACCTTGACCGTCAGGTCATAGCTCGCGGTCGCCACGAAGCGGTCGTCGTGGCTGAACGCCACCGAGTCGACCTCCGCCCCGTGGCCCGCCAGCGTCGCCACCAGCGAGCCCGTGCGCATGTCCCACAGCCGCGCCGTGCGGTCGGCGCTGGCCGTCGCCAGCAGGTTTCCGTCGCGGCTGAAGTCGGCCCCGAGCACCGCCAGCGAGTGGCCCTTCAGGCGGTGCAGCAGCGGCATCTCGCCCGCGAGCCCGAACACGTGGACCGCGTTGTCGCCGAAGCTGATCTCGCTGATCGTCTGCGCCAGCATGTGCGTCCCGGCGCCGATCGCCACCTTGTCGCGCGCGTCGGACCAGGTCACCCCATTGATGCTGTCGCGGTGGGCGCAGCCGCCCTTGCCGAGCGCGAACGTCTTCGCGTCGAACTCGACGAACGTCGAGGTGTCTTTGAACACCACGTAGATCGTCTTCGCGTCGGCCGACCACCCGAGCCCCGACACCGTCGCCATCGTCGAAAGCGTCTGGCGGCCCATGCTCTCCTGACAGCCCGCCTCGAGCCCCCCGCCCTTGCTGCTGCGCAGGCGCTTGCCCGTGGCCACCTCGTACACCGACACCACCGCGTCGCCGTGGGCGATCGCCAGCGAGTTGCCGTCGGGCGCCATCGACTGGGCCGTCGCGCCCTCGGCCGCGAACCGGCGCACCAGCGTCAGCGTGCGCGCGTCCCACATCGACACGCCGAGGCCGTCGCGCGTGATCAGGTGACGCCCGTCGCGCGAGAACTGCACGTCGTCGACCAGCCCGACCTTGGCCCACTCGAACCCGAGGAAATTCTCCTCTGCCGGATCGCGCTCGACCTTGGGCCCCGCCGGCACCGACTTCGGCGCCGCCCCGCGCCGCAGGTCGATCACCCGCAGCAGCCCGTCGAAGCCCGCCGTCGCGATCACCGGCGCGTTCGGGCTCCACGCCACGTGCAGCAGCTTCGCGTCGTTGCCGAACGCCCCGCCGACAGTGTTCCAGAACGTGCTGCGGAACGTCCGCAGCTTGGCCCCCGTGGCCCCGTCGTAGAGGTCGACCTGCATGTCGTCGATCGCCGCCGCCACGCGCCCGCCCGGCGACAGCTCCGCGCGCGCCAGCCCCGAGTCTTGCGCGGCCGCGAACCCGCTGATGCGCCGCCCGCTGCGCGGCTCGACCCGCAGCAGCTCACGCCCGCGGTGGACCGTCAGCTCGCCATCATTCGCCCACCCGACCAGCGTGCCCGGCACCCGCGCGGCCTCGGCCCACGAGCCCGCGTCGTAGACGTGGACCGCCTCGCCGGCGTCGATCGCCACCAGCTTGCCGTCGGGGCTGAAGCGCAGACGCTTGCCGCCGGCGCCGCCCGCCGCGACCGCGATCGTGCCGAGCAGCCCGCCCGCCTCGGCGTTCCACACCTGGACCTCGTCGGTCACCGTCAGCAGCGTCTTGCCGTCGCGCGACCACGCCAGGTCCTTGACCTCCTGGGTGTGCATCAGCGCGTGCTTGACCGCCTTTTGCTCGAGGTCCCAGATAGCGACCACCTGGTCCTGGATCTGCGCCGCGCTGGCCAGCCGCTTGCCGTCGGGTGAAAACTCGACGCTGCCGACCCACCCGCTGTGGCCCGGCAATGTCGCCACCTCGACCCCGCTCGCCACCTCCCACACGTGAATCGCCTTGTCGAAGCCCGCGGCCGCCAGGCGCTTGCCGTCGCCGCTCCACGACAATGCATGGACCGGCCCGGTCGCGCCGGTGAGCGTGCGCCACTCCTTGCCCATGCGCACGTCGTACAGCTTGACCAGCCCGTCGACGCTGGCCACCGCCAGCCACCGGCCGTCGGGCGAGAACTTGGTGTCCCTCACCCAGTGGCTCGATCCGGCCTGCACCACCAATTCCGGCTGCGGCCCCGCCTCCACGCCCGCCGTCGCCGCCGGCTCCTCCGGCGCGCGCACCGTCGGGCGCTTGCAGCCAACCGCCCCGAGCGTCGCGCACACCAGCCCCGCGAGGCCCCAGGCCCGAATCGTCGCAGCCCTCATCGCGACCCCTGAAACCCGATCTTCAGGCCCACGTGCCAGCGCCACGCCCGGCCGAACCCGCGCTCGCCGTCGATGTGCCGCTCGGCCGCCGGGAAGTCGTTGCTATAACGATAGGCCGGCAGCGTGATCCCGGCGTACGGCGCCAGCTCGAAGCCGCGGGTCACGCGAATGTGCAGCGCGAAGTCACCGCCGAAGATCCCGCCGATCCCGATCGCCCGCCCCTCCTTGACCATCGGCAGCGGCGCCGGCAAGTTCGGATCGGCCTCGCCCACCAGTGAATCGGTGCGGCCGAAGCCGAGCCCGAACCCCAGCAGTGCCATCAATGCCGGGCGTACCCGCCAGTCGGGCGGCAGCGCCAGCAGGTCGAATCCGTAGATGATCTCGACCCGCCGCACCAGCAATTCCTCGACCTTCGGCACCTGCCACACGTCGCGGTGGAACGTGAACTGCACATAGGCCCGCGGGTGCAGCAGCGCCCCGATCGAGATGTCGAACCCGTTCTTCTCCGTCAGCTTGAGGCCCGACAGCGTGTAGTCGCCGAACGCCTTGCTGTAGTTGCCGCCGACGAACACGTAGGACTTGTGCGAGCCGCCGCGCCAGTAATCCTTGATCTCCCTGGCGAGCCGCCCCTTCGATCGCTCGGGCGCGGGCTCGGGCGCCGGCTCGGGCGTCGGCGCGACCGGGACTGACTCGACCGGCGCCGACGGGGCCGGCACGGGCTCGACTGGTTGCGGCTGCGGCTGCACCGGCACCGGCGCCGCAGCGACCCCGCGCGGCTCGGCGGCCCGGATGCGCTCGACCGCCTTCTGCCCCAACGCGGCGACCATCAGCGGCGTCAAGATCTTGCGCTGCTTGGCCTCGGGCCCCTGGGCGACGAACAGCTTGACCACCACGTTGTCGACCCGGAACACGAGGTTGTACATGATGACCTCGATGCCGATGCCGTAGGTGTCGCCCTGCGCGGTGAACATCCGCGTATCGGCCCCGACCGCCGGCGGCGTGTTGACCGGCGGCAGGCCCTCGGCCAGCTCGTCCATCGCCGAGGGCATGAACCGCGCCGCCGCGTCGGCGCTGGGGAACACCCACCGCAGATCGTGGACCTGCCACATCGCCGTCGAAGCGTCCTTCGCCGTCCACAGCTTCTTCCCCCAGTGCGTGCAGCCGAACTGCGCCGCGCCCGGCTCACAGCCGGCCTTGGCCCAGTCCCCCGTCATGTCCGACGGGCTCGCGAGATCGCCGGCCTGCAGGTACGTCGCCTGAAAGCTGCCGTCGTCGGTGCCCCACGGCGGCCCCGCGTGGGCCACCCGCGCGAACGCCAGCGTCGCCGCCAATACACACACAGCTCGGACACCCACGCGACCCGGCGTCGACATTGCGCGCATCGTATCACTTCCTCGCTGCGGCGATATCCGCCGCGCCGGAGGGCCGCCGATCCGCGGCGGCCGAAATCACCCCAACGAAATCACCCCATCGATCAGGGCGTGTGCTGGAACGCGAAGATCTGGTGGATGCTGGTCGCACCCGCCGTGTTGGCGGCCTTCATCGACACACCCGGCGCGTCGCCGGGCTGGGCCAGCCCGAACGTGCGCGCCTGGGTCCCGCCGCACGGCGTGCCCGGGTTGTACGAGAGATCGCGGGCTCCGCAGGCCAGCTCGTCGGCGTTCGTCTTCTGCTTGCCGAGCGCCGTCTCGAGCCGGGTCAGCGGCTCGACCGACGCGACGACGTGGACCTGCTCGAGCCCGACCCCGTCGGCCTCCAGCGTGAAGAAGCCCGGCTGCGGCGGGATCCGCAGGTCCTTGCCCGCCGGCAGCGGATTGGCCATGGGCATCTGCGGATGCGGGAACATCACGTTGATCCCGCCCGACGGCGTCTCTTGATATAGATACACGTGCGCCTGCGCGCTGGTGCGGAGCGTGAGGTACACGTTGGTGCCGGTGGCGATCGCGGCGTTCGGCGGCACCACCGAGTATTGCGACTCGCCTGGCCGTTGCGCCAGCACCCCGAATTCGAGCTGGAGGTCGACCGCCTGCTCGGCGGGCACCATCGCCACGTAGATCTGCTTCAGCGCCTTCTGATACGACTCCGCGTCGGGCGCGTGCTCGAGCACCAGCAGCAGGCTCTCGAGCTTCTCCATCCGCTCGCGCAGCGATCGCGCCTCGCCGCGGTACTCGTCCGGCGACATCGCGCCGTTCTTGTAATCCATGCACAGCGTCCGCCAGCGCGACAGATAGCGCTCGACCGCCGAGTCGACCTCGCGGACCGCCGCCACCGACGTCTCGGCCTCGGCCCCGAACTTGCCGACGTTGACGCGGCCCTCGACCTTGCGCGCGTCGTAGCGGATCTCGGTGTCGCAATCGGGGCTGCCGCTGCCGCCCGATTTTTTGCAGCTGCCCAGCGCGAAACCGAGCGCCACTGCGACGAATGCTACTCCAACCCTCGAGCCAGCGCGCATGTGCGTGAGCAACCTGCCCGCACCGGCCCGGGGCTGTCAATGGTCATGTTTGACCGGGCGCTTATGCGGACAGTGCCCGCTCGACGGCCGCCATCACCTCGGGCGCGAGCGGCTCGACCTGCGGCTCGAAGCGGTGCGTCACGTGGCCGTCCTTGTCGACCAGGAACTTCGTGAAGTTCCACTTGATCTCGCCGCGCAGGCCCTCCGGCAGCTCCTCCGTCAGGGTGCGATACAGCGGCGACTTGTCGCCCTTGGCCTGGACCTTCTCGAACAGCGGAAAGTTGAGCGAGAACCGCGTATCGCAGAACTGCTGGATCTCCTCCGGCGAGCCCGGCTCCTGCGCGCCGAAGTCGTTGCACGGGAACCCGAGCACCGTAAAGCCGCGATTGCGGAAGCGCTGGTGCAGCGCCTCGAGCGCTTGGTACTGCGGCGTCAGCCCGCACTGGGAGGCGGTGTTCACGATCAGCAGCACCTGGCCGCGATAGTCGGCGAGCGAGCGGGGAGCGCCGGCGAGGGTCCGGACTTCGTGGTCGAGCGCAGGGCCTTGCATGGCCGGCACCCTACCACGCCCCTGCCTGCGCGCGCACCTCCGCCGCGTGCGCGCGGCCCGACGTGTGGCACCCTCCTGGCGATGCCGGAAGTCCCAGCCCGCGTCCACAACCTCCCGGCCGCGCGCGCCCAGTTCGGCGACCTCATCGGCCGACTCCTGCCCGCCTTCGAGCGCGCCGACCCGCTCGCCGACGCGGCCGCGGCCTGGCTCTCGACCTGTCCCGAAGGACATGCCGTCTTCGCCGCCGCGCTGACCGACCCCGGGCGCGCCCCCGAGCCCGTCGCTGCCTTGCTCGAGTCGGTCGCCGGTCTGCCCGCGTGGGTCGAGCCCGACCGGCTCGCGCGCGCCAGCCACCTGTTCTCGCGGGCGGGTGTGGTCGGCGGCTTCGTGCTCGGCCTGCGCTCGCTCGTCCTTGGCTACGCCGCCCCGGCCGGCAACAAGCCGCTGGCCTTCAGCGGTCGCCTGCGCGAGGCCGCCCCGCGGCGGCTCGCCGAGACCGCCCGCTTCGTCACCGCCGTGTGCGAGCCTGGCGGCCTGCTGCCTGGCGGCGAGGGCCGGGCCATCGCCCTGCACGTGCGCCTCATGCACGCCCAGGTGCGGCGCCTGCTGCTCGCCACCGGTCGCTGGGACAGGGCCGCCTGGGCCGTGCCGATCAACCAGCACGACATGCTCGCCACCAGCCTCCTCTTCAGCCACACCTACCTCGACGGCCTGCGCCTGCTCGGCCTCCAGATCGGCGCTGACGAGGCCGACGACTACGTCCACCTGTGGCGCCTGGCCAGCTGGATCCTCGGCGTCGACGACGAGCTCGTGCCTGACCGCGAGCCTGCCGCGCGGCGCCTCGCCGAGTGCATCTTCCTCACCCAGGGCCCGCCTGACGCCGACTCCCGGGCCCTCACCGCGGCCCTGCTCCAGGCCCCGCTGCAGGCCGCGCGCACCCCTCGCGAGCGGAAGATCGCCGCCGCGCGCGTGCGCATCAGCGGCAGCCTTTGCCGCCACCTCGTCGGCCACGGCGTCGCCGACGCGCTCGGCGTCCCCTCCGAGCGCCACCCCTTCTCGATCCCCTTGCTCGCCTCCGTGTTCGGCGGCCTCGACCGCCTGCGCGCCGTCCTCCCCCCGCTCGACGCCTCCGCCGTCGCCCTCGGCCGCCGCTACTGGGACCTCGTCGTCGAGGTCGGCCTCGACGGCGAGCGCCCGACCTACCCCATGCCCGAGCGCCTCGGTCGCCGCCCCACCGCCGCCTGACCCTTTTTAAAACATGTCCTTTGGGTCATTGTCATGACATGACCCGAGGGACATCCGATGCTCCCCGCCCCGACGTTCCCCGCCCGTCCCCGAGCCTCCCCATGTCGACCCTCTCCGAGCTCCCCGACCCGCGCGTCACCGCCGTCCGCGACCTCCCCGCCCGTCCCGACGGCGACTATGTCCTCTACTGGATGATCGCCTATCGCCGCACCCGCGGCAATCACAGCCTCGACCGCGCCCTCCGCTGGGCCCGCGAATTGAACAAACCACTGCTCGTGCTCGAGCCGCTGCGCTGCGACTACCCGTGGGCCTCCGATCGCCTGCACGCGTTCGTGCTCGCCGGCATGCGTGACAACCAAGGCCGCTGCGCCGAGGCCGGCGTCGCCTACTACCCCTACGTCGAGCCGGGCCCGCGCGCCGGCGCCGGCCTGCTCGCCGCCCTCGCCGCGCGCGCCTGCGTGGTCGTCACCGACGACTGGCCGTGCTTCTTCCTCCCGCGCATGGTCGCCGCCGCCGGCGAGCGACTCGAGGTCCGCCTCGAGCAGGTCGACGGCAACGGCCTCCTGCCGATCCGCGCCGCCGGCCGCGTGTTTCCCACCGCCTTCGCCTTCCGCCGCTACCTGCAAAAGACGCTCGGCCAGCACCTCGGCGAGGGCCCGCGCGCCGACCCGTTCTTGCGCCTGCGCCTGCCCGCAGCCCCGGCCTTGCCCGCCGAGATCACGCGCCGCTGGCCGCCCGGCATCCCCGACGGCCTCGACGCCCTGCCCATCGATCACGCGGTCACCCCGGCCGGCCGCGGCGGCAGCGTCGCCGGTCACGAGCGTCTGCGGCGCTTCGTCGACGGCACCCTCGGCGGCTACGAGGCCAGCCACAACACCCTCGACGCCGACAACACCAGCGGCCTCTCGCCCTACCTCCATTTCGGCCACGTCGGCGCCCACGAGGTCTTCGACGCCGTCATGCGCAGCGCCGGCTGGAGCCCCGACAAGCTCAAGAAGAACGCCGGCGGCAAGCGCCACGGCTTCTGGGGCGTCGCCCAGGACACCGAGGCCTTCCTCGACCAGCTCGTCACCTGGCGCGAGCTCGGCTTCAACATGTGCACCTATCGCGACGACTACGCCGATTACGACAGCCTCCCGGGCTGGGCCCGCCAGACCCTCGCCGACCACGCGGGCGACCCGCGCCCCAATCTCTACACCGTCGACCAGCTCGAGCGCGCCGCCACGGCCGACCCGCTGTGGAACGCCGCCCAGACCCAGCTCGTGCGCGACGGCGTGATCACCAACTACCTGCGCATGCTGTGGGGCAAGAAGATCCTCGAGTGGAGCCCCAGCCCGCAAGCGGCCCTCGCCAACCTGCTCCGCCTCAACGACAAGTACGCGCTCGACGGCCGCGATCCCAACTCCTACACCAACATCCTGTGGATCTTCGGCCGCTACGACCGCCCCTGGGGCCCCGAGCGCCCGATCTTCGGCAAGATCCGCTACATGAGCAGCGACAACACCGCCCGCAAGATGCCGACCCGCGACTACCTGCGCCGCTACGCGGCCTGAACCTGGCCGCGGGCCCGTTGCGACGATCCCTGCGACTCGCTCGCGCGGGCAAGGAGCGACGGCGAGTGCGCGCCGCATCCGGAGCGAGGTCAGCCTCGCCTCGTCCCGAGATGGCCGTCGAGTTACTTCGAGTCACGTGACTCGCCGTGACGCCGTCGCCCTAAAGGACATGTTTTAATAGACATGTCTTTCGGAGCACGCCCTTAAGAGCATGTCCTTTAGACTAGTCGCAGGCGACCGTCACCAGCGCGGCCTCGCCCTCGATCGTCGGCGCCGCCCCGCTGGTGCACACCGTCACGCTCGCCGATTCGCCGTCGACCGTCACGCTCGCATGCTCGGCCGTCAGGCGTGACGCGCCGACGTGGGCCATGTCGGACGCCGCGATCGTCACCTCCGGCCCTGCGCCGGCCAGCGTCACCCGGCTCGCGTCGCGGGCGACCACCGTCGCCGCGATCTCGGTCAGTTCGCTCGCCTCGACCAGGCTCGCCAGCTCGGCCTCGATCGCCAGCGCTCCGCTGGCCCCGAGCACGCGCACCACCGCACGGTCGGACGCGAACACCCCGACCAGCGCCGGCACCTCGAGCGTCACCGTCGGCTTCAGCGTCAGCTCCTGACGCAGGTTGGGATCGGCCGCGATCGACAGCACCCCGTCGCCGTGGACCTCGGTGAACAGCCGCCCGAGCGCGTTTGCGTCGCCGGTCACGCGCAGCGTCACGTCGGCCTCCGGGTCGAGCTCGGGCCGCACCGTCACCGTCACCTCGAAGTCGTCGAACACCTCGATCTGGGCCAGCGGCGGCACCGTGCGCTCCGCCTCCGCGGGGGTCCCGTCGCCCTTCAGTTCACAGCCCGCCAGCAGCGCGAGCGTCGCGATGGTCCTGCGCACGGCCGGCACCGTAGCGCGTCCCGGTGGCCCCCGGGCGCCCCTCGGGCTCGTGCGGAACCGCCCGCCGCCCGCCACAGCAGGCGTGGACGGCCTCGCGGCCCGCGTGGCAGCATCCTGCGATGGTCTCCGTCCAGCGCAGCTCCCTGCTCGTCACCTCGCTCGTCCTCGCCGCCTGCGGCGACTCGCAAGCGGGCACCGACACCGCCGCCACCACCGCCGAGACCGAGGCCCCCGGCAGCAGCGAGGCGAGCGGCGGCAGCGAGGCCACCGGCACCCCGACCACCAGCGAGCCCGCGCCGACCACCAGCACCACTGACGGCGGTGAAGCCGTGCGGCCCAACTGGCATCAGGACATCGCCCCGCTGGTCACCGCCAGCTGTCAGAGCTGCCACGTCGCCGGCGGGATCGCCCCGTTCGCGCTGACCGACTACGAGGAGTCGAAGCAGTGGGCCGGCGTCATGGCCAGCAGCGTCGCCCTCGGCCTCATGCCGCCGTGGCACGCGCTCGAGACCGACGTCTGCCAGCCGCCGCTGCCCTACCTGCACGACCCGCGGCTGTCGGACGAGCAAAAGGCCATGTTCCAGGATTGGGCCGATCTGGGCGCGCCCGAAGGCGATCTCGCGCTCGCGGCCCCGCTGCCGTCGCCGCCCTCGCTCGACCTGGCGAACCCGACCAAATCGATCACGATGGCCACCCCGCTGACCGTCGACAGGGTCGGCAACACCACCGATTTCTTCCACTGCCTGAGCCTGGACCCGGGCAACGACGCCCCGGTCTACGTCGACGGCATCCAGGTGCTCGCGGGCAACCCGAAGATCGTGCATCACGTGCTGATCTACGTCGACGCCGGCGCCGACTCGGCGAGCTGGCCCGGCGGGGTCAAGCAGAACTGCGGCGGCGGGTCCGGCATCGGCAACGCGCAGCTGATCGGCGGGTGGGTCCCCGGCGGCATGCCGATGATCGCGCCCGCGGGCGTGACGACCGAGCTGCCGGCCGGCGCGCGGCTGATCCTCAACGTCCACTATCACGCCACCGGCGGCGGCCCCGAAGAGGACAAGGCGACCGGCCTCGCCCTGCGCTGGAGCGACACCGCGGCCGAGTGGTCGACCCTCTTCACCCTCATCGGCGCCCCCGGCATGGGCACGTCGTTGAACGGCCCGCTGATGATCCCCGCCGGCGCGTCCGGACACGTCGAAGAGTACGAGTACACCGTGCCCGCCGAGATCCCCGTGTTCGCCGACGTGCGCGTCTGGACCGTCCTCAATCACATGCACAAGGTCGGCGTCGACATGCGCGTATGGGTCGAGAGCGGCGACACCGAGACCTGCCTGCTGCACACCCCGAAGTGGGACTTCAACTGGCAGCGCTCCTATCAATACGACGCCCCGATCGGCTCGAGCTTCCGCGTCCGCGCCGGCGACAAGGTCCGCCTCCGCTGCGTCTACGACAACACGATGGCCAACCCCGGCGTGGTCGAGATGCTGGCCGAGGCCGGCCTCGACGCCCCGGTCCCCGTCGGCCTCGGCGAGGGCACGCTCGACGAGATGTGCCTCACCGGCGTCGGTGTGGCCATCAAGGGCGGACTCTGAGGGCAGATGCCCGCCGGCTCGAGCCGGCGACCGGCGCAGGTCGAGCGGCATGCGGGCGAGACACTCTCGCCACGCATGACACGTGCTGTGAAGCCTCGCGACTCGCACGACTTCCGCCCCGCGCGCCGAATACGGCGAACCGCCAATCGCCCGCCCCCGACCCCTCGGGGAGTGGTAAGAATCCGCGCCATGCTCGACGAGTCGCAGAGGATCCCCGCCTTCGAAGCCGCCCTCAGGCACGGCTTCGGCCTCGACCCCGCCGCCCTGCTCGAGTCCGAGGGCTGGTGGCGCTTCGAGATCGAGGGCATCAAGTTCCAGGGCGGCATCCACTCGCGCGATGTCCAGGTCTCCGCGCTGATCTGCAACCTCGACCCGGGCTGCGACTTCGACGCGTTCTACGAGGACATGAACCAGGCCGCGTGCCCCGAGGGCCTGGCGCGCTTCGCCGAAGCGGACTGCTACCTCTACGCCAAGGCCGCGCTGCCCTTCGGATCGGTGTCGCAGGCGCAGATCGAGCAAGCGATCCGCGACTGCATCACGGTCAAGCGCTCGCCCGGCGCGACCGGGCTGCGCGCGAACTGGGCCTGGTACGGCTGACCCGCGAATCTACACGACCCTGCGCCGACGGCGGAAGCCGAGCAGCGCGAGCAGCCCGAGCGCGGCCGCAGGGCCGTTCTGCTGCCGGCAGCCGCAACCGCCGTCGTCATCGGTGCCGGCCGCGGTCGTGGCGCTGTCCTCGCTCGTGCCGCCGCTGCTCGAAGTCTCGCCTTCCCCGCCAGTCGTGTCGGCGCCGGTCGTCGGCTGCTCGCCGGTCGTCTCCGATTCGCCGGTCGTCGACAGCTCGCCTGTGGTCGACTCGTCCGGCAGCTCGGGCGCCGGCTTGTTGACGCCGATGGCGATCGGCGCGGCGTAGGCCTCGTTGCCCGCATGGTCGACCGCGATGGCGCTGATCACATAACCGCCCGCCGGTAGTCCGACGCTCCAGGTGTACGGCCCGGCCTCGCGCTTGCCGTTCGGGACCTCCTTCTCGTTGAAGACGAGCCGCACCTCGGCGATACCCCAGCCGTCCGGCTTGCCCGCGCCGTCGCTCGCCACGGCGGTGATCTTCAGCGGCAGCGGGCCCTCGGACTCATACGTATGACCCTGCATCAGCCCGACGATCTCGACCTGCGGCGGTTCGTCGTCGACAATTTCACCATAGGCCGGACCGCAAGCCGCGCTCGCCTCCGAGACCGGCGCGTCGGCCTGGCAGCCGGTCGCCCAGGTCCCGGCAGGCACCCCGGGCTGCAGGGCGAAGCCGCCGCAGTCGGGGCTCGGATCCCACGTGCCATCGGGCGTATGGCAGGGCGTGATATCGACGTTGAGGTAGGACTCGAATTTCTCGATGTGCTTGTGCATCATCGAGAAGTATTGCTCGGCTCCGCAGCCGCCGATGACATACGAGGCGATGCCGAACACCCGCCAGCCGCCGTCGGGCAGCTGCAGCATCACCGGACCGCCGGAGTCGCCGTAGCAGATGCTGTGCATGTCGTCGCCCGTGATCAGCATCTCCTCCCCGGGGAAGCCGGCGATCTTCGCCGTCGTCTCGCGCTTGAGCCCCGTCGGGCCGTTGTCGGCCTGGCCGAAGCCGATCAGCGACACCTCGGCGCCGACCTGCAACGCGTCGAGCTCGCAGCCCATCAAGATCGGCACGATCGGGACATCGGTCACCGGCTCCGCGAGCCGGCACCCGCCGATGTCGCTCCCGAAGGTGATCCCGTCGGGGACCATGAAGCAGTCCTCGGTCTCGACCACTCGCGCCTGCGGGTCGGCGCGGTCCTCTCCGAACAGAGCGAACTTGAAGTCGGCCCCGCAGTGACCCGCGAAGATCACCACCTCCGGGTGGACGAGCGTGCCGGTGCAGCTGTTGCCGCCGTCGTCCAGATAGACGGTGGTCGGCCAGCCGCACTCCTGGACCTCGGTCCCCTGATAAATCCCCTGCGGGAGCTGCGGGTCCGCGGACGCGAGGCCCGGCGTGAAAAGGAAGATGGATGCGAATGGGTAAAGATAGATGGAAAACACCGAATCATCCTAGCCATGATTCGCGGCTCGCGGCGAACGCCCCCATGCTCCATGCAGCGAGCGGACCATGAGCTTGGAGCGATCGACGCCGATCGGAACCGTGAAACATCGGCAAATCGCCGACGGTCGGCGCCAGAAAGCCGCGGCGCCCCTGTGTGAGTACGACTGCGACCCGATCGACCGGCTCCGCCGATTCTTGGAGAATGTTCGGTGCGAGCATCACGGTCTCGCCGAGGCGCGCACGGGGAGACGCCATCAGGAGGTCGCCATCGAAGTCACGCCTTCATGGTTTCACGCGGCGACGATCTTGCGCAATCGTAAACTCTCGGCCCGTGACACACGCCGGGACAGCGCGTGGCCCGGCATGCCCGGCAAGCTCCTCGACCTCGATCGGGCGCGAGGCCCGTCGACTCAGCCGGCCCGCGCCTGCGCCAGCTTGAACAGCAGATGGCTGACCTGGGCGAACTTCAGCACCTGGGGATTGCGGGTGCGCGCCGACATCTCGTGACACACCAGCTTGAACTGCACCACGTCGAACAGCACGTGGACGGGATCGGGGTCCTCTGCGACTCGCCGGCGCAGCTCGATCACCTGGTCTCGCAGACCCGGCGGGATACTCGATAGATAGGGCGCGAGATCGTCGAACATGGGCTGCAGGATCCTCGCAGTCGCCGCTCGAGTCGAATGCAAACGGCTGCACCCCGCCGGCGCCCGCGCTGCGGCATCCGGGGCTCGCCGGGCGGCCTCCGCGAGCGCGCGGAAAGGATCCGCACCGTTGACAATCTTCGCGCCCTCACCGCACAGTCTCGCGCATGAGCCCACCGATCTCGCGGCGCGGCATCCTGCGCGGAACTCTCGGCGGCGGCACAGTCCTCGTCGGTGAGAGCTGCGCCCCGAAGATCGTCGGCGAGCGCGCCGAGGCGCCCTCCCTGCCCGCTGTCGGCGATGCCGGGCCCGCCTCCCACGCGCTCGAGTTCACCGTCAACGGCGCCGCCAGGTCGATCACCGTCGACCCCGAGCGCACCGCCCTCGAGCTCGTGCGGCGCGACCTCGGCCTCACTGGTTGCAAGGAGGCCTGCGGTCACGGGGCCTGCGGCGCCTGCAGCGTGCTGCTCGACGACGTCCCGGTCGCCGCCTGCCTGCTCCCCGCCGTCGCCCTGCACCGCCGCAAGCTCGTCACCGTCGAGGGACTCGCCCCCGCTGGCGAGCTGCACCCGGTGCAGCGCGCCTTCATGGCCGAGGACGCCCTGCAGTGCGGTTTTTGCACCCCCGGCTTCGTCGTCGCCGCCAGCGCCTTTTACACGCGCTGGCGCGCCGAGCACGGCGACGCCGAGCCCGACCGCGACACCGTCGCCGCCGCGCTGGCCGGCAACCTGTGCCGCTGCGCCGCCTACGACGGAATCATTCGAGCTGTCCAAAAGGCCAGCTCCGGCGCCTACGAAAAACCACCCGGCCCCGAGCCCGCGCCGCCGCGCTACGACGCCCGCGACAAGGTCACCGGCGCCGCCAAGTACACCGTCGACGTCCAGCTCCCCGGTCAGCTCGAGGGCAAGATCTTGCGCTCCCCGCACGCCCACGCGCGCGTGCGCAAGGTCGACTGGTCGAAGGCCCTCGCGCTGCCCGGCGTGTTCGGGGCGGTCGATCTGCTGCACGGCGGCACCACCCTGCGCTTCGTCGGCCAGGAGATCGCCGCCATCGCGGCGATCGACGCCCGCACCGCCGAGGCCGCCCTCGCCGCGATCGAGCTCGACCTCGAGGTCCTGCCGCCGCTCGTCGGCATGGACGCCGCGCGGGCCCCCGGCGCCGCCCCGGTCTACCCGACCCGCAACACCCGTAAATCGGCCCCCAACGCCAGCGAGGGCCCGCTCCTGCCGCTCGGCTGGGACGGCAACGTGCGCGGCCCGTTCCAGCTGTTCAGCACCGCCAAGCTCAAGGCCCGCCGCGCCGTCGCCCGCCTGCGCGAGGCCCCGGCCGAGGGCGTCCTGGTCGAGGGGACCTACAAGACCCAGGTCCAGTGCCACACGGCCCTCGAGCCCCACGCCTGCGTCGCCCGCTGGACCGACGACGACGCCGTCACCGTCCACCTCTCGACGCAGGGGGTCCACGCCGTGGCCGAGGACATCGCCGAGCGCTGGGGCCTGCGCCGCGACCGCGTCCGCGTGCTCGCGCCGTACGTCGGCGGCGGCTTCGGGGCCAAGGTCACCCTGCAGCTCGAGTGCGTCGCCGCGGTCGAGCTGGCGCGCATCACCGCGAGGCCGGTGCGGGTGGTGCTCGAGCGGCGCGAGGAGCTGACGACCGGCGGCCTGCGCCCGGCCCAGGAGATCGAGCTCGCGGTCGCGACCGACCGCGACGGCTACCTGCAGGGCGTCACCGCCCGCGCCTTCGCCGACGCCGGCTGCAGCGTCGGCTCGACCAGCACCGTGCTCATGCGGCTGATGTACGCCAAGGCGCCCAAGGACATCGCCGACTGGGACGTCGTCAACCACGCCCCGCCCGGCAAGCCGTTCCGCGGCCCCGGCGGCCCGCCGGTGTTCTGGGCCCTCGAGCAGGCCGTCGACATCGCCGCCGAGCGCCTCGAGCTCGACCCGATCCTCCTGCGCAAGCGCTTCGACCCCAACCCCGCCCGCAATCACCTCTACGATTGGGCCCTGTCCCTCAAGACATGGCGCGAAAGACAGCCCGCACAGAGCGACCGCGGCCGGTTCCGCCGCGGCATGGGCCTGGCCGTCGGCGGGTGGTTCTACTTCGTCCAGCCGAGCGCGCGCGTGCAGATCGACGCCGGCCCCGACGGCATCGTCGCCTCGACGGCCTGCCAGGACATCGGCAACGGCACCCGCACCGTCATCGCCGCCACCGTCGCCGCGGTCCTCGGCCTCGCCCCCGCCGACATCAAGGTGGAGATCGGCGACTCCTCGCTGGTCCCGGGCCCGACCTCGGGCGGCAGCCGCACCACCGCCTCGCTGGTCCCGGCCGCGACCATGGCCGCCGAGCAGCTGCGCGACGAATTGCTGGAGCGCGCCGAGCAGCTCGTCGGCGCCCGCGGCGTCGCCGTACCCGGCGGCGTCCGTCACCCGCGCGGCGTCGTCACCTGGCAGCAGCTCCTCGCCGGCTCGCCGCCGCTGCGGTTCGTCGGCACGCGCAAGCGCGACAAGGGCGGCTATTTCTTGCCGCCGATGGCCGACATCGCCCCCGGCCGCTACGTCGCCGGCTCGCTGCAGATCATCGAGGTCGAGGTCGACACTCGCCTCGGCAAGATCCGCGTGCTGCGCTCGCACACCGGCATCGCCGCCGGCCACATCGTCGCGCCCGCGCTCGCGCGCAGCCAGGCCCTCGGCGGCGTGATCCAGGGCATCGGCTACGCCCTCTACGAAGAGCGCCGCCTCGACCCGAACACCGGCGCCCTCCTCACCGGCGGCCTCGAGGATTACCGGATCCCCGGCATCGGCGACATCGGCGAGCTCGACGTCCACTTCGTCGAGGACGGCTACGAGCGCGTCAACGGCCGCAGCGTCGGCCTCGCCGAGCTCGTCACCCTCGCCCCCGCCGCCGCCATCGGCAACGCCGTCGCGCACGCCACCGGCTTCCGCCCGCGCGAGCTGCCGCTACGCCCCGACCGCGTCCTGCAAGGACTCCGCGGATGACCCTCTCCTCACGAGCCCGAAGCCCGCGCATGACCTCTCTCGTCGCCGCAGCTCGGCCCGGGCGCATCGCCGAACAGCCCTCGCGCATGACCTCTCCCGTCGCCGCTGCTCGCCCCGGGCCCATCGCCGAACAGCCCCCGCGCATGACCTCTCTCGCCACCGCACTTCGCCGCTCCGCACGAGGTGCCCGATGACCGCGCTCGAGCTCCCGACCACCCTCGACGCCGCGCTCGGCCGCCCCGGTGAGCTGCGCGCCGGCGGCACCGACCTCACCGAGCGGCGCCGGCTCGACCTGTCCCGGGGGACAGTCATCGACCTGCGCGACGTCCCCGGCCTCGACGCCATCACCTGGCGCGAAGGACAGCTGCACCTCGGCGCCCTCGTCACCCTCGCCGCCGTCGCCGCGCACCCCGACGTGCGCGCCCGCTACCCGGCCGTGGCTGCCACCGCGGCCGCCGTCGCGACCCCGCAGATCCGCGCCCGCGCGACTGTCGGCGGCAACCTGCTGCAGCACGTGCGCTGCTGGTACTACCGCCGCCCCGGCGCCGACTGCCTCAAGAGCGGCGGCAGCGGCTGCCCGGCCCGCAGCGGCGACCACCTGTTCCACGCCTGCTTCGACCTCGGCCCGTGCGTCGCGCCGCACCCGTCGTCGCTGGCGACCGCGCTGCTGGCCTACGAGGTCCGCGTCGAGGTCGCCGGCGACCGCGAGCACACCCTCGCCAGCCTCTACGGCGACGGCTCCGATGCGCGCCGGCACCACATGCTGCCGCCCGGCGCGCTGCTCACCGGCGTGCTGCTCGGCCCGCCCCTCGCCGGCGAGCAGGCGGCCTACGTGCGCGCGACCAGCCGGGCCCGCGCGGAGTGGCCGCTGGTCGAGGTGGTGGTGCGCCTGGCGGTGGCCGCCGGCCGCATCGACACCGCCCGCGTCACCGTCGGCGGGGTGGCCAACCTCCCGCTCCGCCTCGCCGCGGTCGAGGCCCTGCTGGTCGGCAAACCCGCGCACGAGGCGACCCTGGCCGCCGCCGCCGCGGTCGCAGCCGAGGGCGCGAAGCCGCTGACCCACACGGCCTACAAGCTCGACCTCCTGCGCGGCGCGGTCCTCGACGCGCTCGAGCGCGCGCTCGCCCACACGCCGACCGCCGCGACGCCCGCCAAGACCCCCGAGCCATCGCCCGATAAACCCGCGACCGCCGAGCCGACCTGACCTCGAGGACAGCCCATGCAACTGTGCCGCCACCTGCGCTGGAAAGGCCACTCGCACGACGCGACCGAGCTGGCCGAATTCATGCTGACGTTCGCCCGCAACCAGGTCCCCTACTCGTGCCTCCACACGTGCCAACCATGGGGCCCCGACGACGAGCTCGCCGCCCCGGAGGCCTGCAACGACAGCCGCCCGTGCTACAAGCCGTCCCCGCTGGTCACCCTCCGCCTGAGCTGAGACGCCGCTCAAAAAAACAAATGTAGATGCGCAGGGAGGGACTCGAACCCTCACGCCCCTCGCGGGACCTGGCCACCTCAAGGCCAGCCGTCTACCAATTCCGTCACCTGCGCGCGCTGCCGCTGCTCGTCGTGATTCCCTGATGCGCAAGAAGGGACTCGAACCCTCACGCCCCACCCGGGGCCCGGCGTTCTGAGCGCCGTACGTCTGCCAATTCCGCCACTTGCGCCTGTCGCTCCCCAGTTCAAAAGAATGCGCAGGGAGGGACTCGAACCCTCACGCCCCATCCGGAGCCTGGCGTTCTGAGCGCCAGCCGTCTACCCATTCCGTCACCTGCGCGTCTCTCAAAAAAGTCCGCGGGGCAGGGATCGAACCTGCCCGCGCCGAAGCGCCGTCGGTTTACAGCCGACTGCCCCACCATTGAGGCGTCCCGCGGAAAATTCCCCCGTCCTCTTCTCCTCATCACAAAAGCATGCGCAGGGAGGGCCTCGAACCCTCACGCCCCTCGCGGAGCCCGACGTTTTGAATGTCGGTTGTCTACCGAATTCCAGCACCTGCGCGAATCACTCGTCGACCTCTTCCTTTCTTAAAAAGATACGATGCACAGGGAGGGACTCGAACCCTCACGCCCGACGGGCCTGGCGCTCTCGAGGCCAGTTGTCTACCAGTTCCAGCACCTGCGCGTATTCGTGTCACTCGTACCCCTCAGGCCGTCCGTGGCCTGATATGGGGGATCGGGGCAGCGGGATTCGAACCCACGACCTTCTGTGCCCAAGACAGACGCTCTGACCAGGCTGAGCTACGCCCCGAAAGCGTAAATGACGAGACCCCACGCGAGAGACACTGTCACAGTGCCATCGAACATTCGCCCGTCGGGCCGATCCGACGATCGAACCTTCACGTGCGCAAGCCGACGCGGACTCGCGGAGGTGCAACGATTCGGATGTCTCCCCGCGCTCGTTGCAGCGCTCGCCTGCACTCCGACCGGAGCGCCCCGTTTACCGGGGTAGATACGGCAGCAGGCGTAGATACGGCCGCGGGTCCAACAGCTCGGGGAGCAGCAAGAGCCCCGCCATAAGCGGCTGGCCCTGGAGCTTCGTCCCGATGATGTGCTGATGGTTCGCCACGACGTTCACCCTGACTCGGTCCGGGGTATGTACAGCAGGCCGATTCGCCGGTCAAGTCCCTCGCACGATTTTTCCGCGGGCCGCCGGCAGTGCCCACATTCGCCGCGCGCCCGCGTCACGCTCCGCGAATCCGCGCACCACACTCCTGCCATTGCCGCGCCGCGCCGCTCGTCCCCCGCCCGGCGGACCCCCGCGGCCGGCGCCGCTCGCCGCCGCCCTCGCGTCCGCGCGCCGCTCGTGTATCCTGGCGCCCGCCGTGTCCCCGACCTCGCCGACCTCCTCGGTCCTGCGCCCACGCCTGCGCGGCGTCGCCGACATCTACGTCGCCTCCGTCGCGGTCCCGGCAGTGGTCGCCCTGGTCCTCTATGCCCGCGACGGCGCCGCCACCCTCTCGGCCCTGGTCTACGGCACGTCCCTGGTGGTCCTGCTGGTCGGCAGCGCGGTCTACCACCTGCCCGGCTGGCCGCTGCGCACCGCCCTGTGGCTGCGCAAGCTCGACCACGCCAACATCTACCTGCTGATCGCCGGCACCGCGACCCCGCTGGCCCTGGCCCTCGACAGCTCCGCCAGCGTGTGGCTGCTGTCGGCCATGTGGCTCGCCGCCGGCCTGGGGGTGGTCAAGACCTTCGCCTGGCCCCGAGCCCCGCGCAAGCTCAGCGCCGCGCTCTACGTGCTCATGGGCTGCTTCACGCTGCCCACCGCGCCAGCCCTCCGCAGCGCCGCCGACGAGGTGTTCCTGCTGTTCGCCACGGGCGGGTTGCTCTATTTCTGCGGCGCGGTGATCTACGCCCTCCGCTGGCCCAACCCGGTCCCGCTGGTGTTCGGCTACCACGAGCTCTTTCACGTGTTCGTCTTCAGCGCCGCCCTGGTCCATTACCTGGCGATCTGGGTCCTCGTGACCTGAAGCGATCTGCGCCCACCGCTGGGCCCGCTGGCCCACACGCCGCGGCGCTCGCACCAATTCGCGCGCCTCATGGTCCGCCGGACCCGGGTCTGTGATCGATCGAGCAGGCAGTATTCTCCCCAAAGCCTGAACAGTCTCTACGCCGCTTGACTACGGTGGAGGATCGGGCCCTCTTAGCAAAGCGCCTCGTGTCGAAGTCGCATCCAGCCCCGCATGCGCCCGATGGCAGCGGTCCCGGCCCCGTCGGCGGCCAGGGCAGGGCGGCCGCGTCGACCCGCAAGACCCCCGTCTCTCCGACCTCGCCGGACCCGGTCACGCTCGAGCCCGGCCGCGAGATCGGTCGCTTCACCGTGCTCTCGTACCTCGGCGCCGGCGCCATGGGCATCGTCTACGCCGCCTACGACCCCGAGCTCGACCGCAAGGTCGCGCTCAAGGCCCTGCGCCCGCAGGGCCGCCCCGAGAGCCACGGCCGCGTGCGCCTCCACGACGAGGCCCAGGCGATGGCCAAGGTCTCGCACCCCAACGTCGCCGTCGTCCACGAGGTCGGCCTCCACGACGACGGCATCTTCATCGCCATGGAGTTCGTCCACGGCGAGACGCTCCAGGCCTGGCTCGAGAAGCAGCCGCGCCCGTGGCCCGAGGTGCTCGACGCGTTCATCCAGGCCGGCCGCGGCCTCGCTGCGGCCCACGCCGCCGGCCTGGTCCACCGCGACTTCAAGCCCAACAACGCCATGATCGGCGACGACGGCCGGGTCCGCGTCCTCGACTTCGGCCTGTCGTGCACCCCTGAAAAGGCCCGCCGCGAGATCGTCGGTACGCCGGCCTACATGCCCCCGGAGCAGTTCCTCGGCCTCCCGGTCGGCCCCGCCTCCGACCAGTTCAGCTTCTGCGCCTCGCTGTACCAGGGCCTGTTCGGCCAGCTGCCGTTCCCCGGCGACAGCGCCGAGGAGCTGCGCGTCACCATCACCGGCGGCCAGGTCCGCGCGCCGCCACGGCACGTCCGCGTGCCCTCGTGGCTCAGCTCCGCGATCCTGCGCGGGCTCCGACAGAACCCCGAGGACAGGTTCGCCAGCATGGAGGAGCTGCTGCGCAACCTCGACCACCACCGCAGCCGCGGCCGTCGCACGCTGCTCGGGGCGGTCGCCGCGGCGGCGCTCCTCGGTCTCGGCGGCGGCTACCTCGGCGCGCGCCCGCTGGCGGTCGAAACCTGCAGCGACGGCGCCGCGCAGATCGATCCGGTGTGGCACCGCGACGCGCAGGCGGCGATCGAGCGCACCTTCGCCAAGTTGCCGCCCGCGTTCGCCACCGAGTTCTGGCCGCAGGTCCGCGCCAAGCTGGGCGCCTGGACCCTCGACTGGAAGACCCATTACCGGGCCGCCTGCGAGGCCCGCGAGCGCCACGAGTTCTCCGAGGAGCTGGCGCTGCGCAGCTCGGCCTGCTTCGAGCGGGCCCGCGCCGCGCTGGCCTCGGCCGTCGTCGTCCTGCGCAAGGCCGACGCCGGCGTGGCCTTGCACGCGCTCGAGGTCGCGACCTCTTTGCCCGACCCCGCCGAGTGTCGCAGCAGCGCCAGCCTCGTCGCGCACACCCGGGCCTCGCGCGACATCGGCACCACCCTGCGTCGCCGCAAGGTCATGGCCGAGCTCGAGGACGTCAAGATCCACGCCCGGGCCGGACGGATCCGGACCTCCCGCCAGCTCGCCGAGTGGACCCTGCGCGAGGCCCACGCGCTCGGCGACCGGGCCACCCTGGCCGAGGCGCTGCTCCTGCGCGGCCGCCTCGACATCGAGATCGACCCGACCCGCGCCGAACCATTCCTCACTCGCGCCTATCTCGTGGCCCTCGGCGCCGGCGAGGACAACCGCGTGGTCGAGGCGCTCGCGCTGCGCCTCTACGCCCGCAGCCACGCCCCGCACGGCCTGCCGCGCGCCTTCGAGGACCTCGAGGTCGTCACCGCCTTGTTGCCCCGGATCGGCAACCCGCCGAGCCTGCAGGCGCTCGCCTTCAACAACGCCGGCTCGCTGTACCTCACCGCTGGCGACGGCGCCAAGGGCGAGCCGTACCTGCGCGAGTCCTTGCGCCTGCGCCGGGCCGCCAGCGAGGACGACGTCGAGGTCGCCAAGACGCTCGGCAACCTGGCCCTGCTGGCGCGAGATCCCGCCCGCACCCGCGAGCTCGTCGGCGAGTCGCTGACGATCCTCGAGAACAACCTCGGCCTCGCCCACCCCGAGGCCATGGCGGTGCGGATCCTCGCCGGCGCCCTCGCCGAAGATCCCCAGGAGGCCGTGCAGCTGCTCGAGCGCGGCTGCGACGCCCTCGACTTGTACCGCCCCGACGATTCGCGCGCCCGCGCCGAATGTCTACAGCACCTGGCCGCGCACGCGCGCGACGCCGGCGAGCCGGCGATCGCCGACGACGCGATCGTGCGCGCGCGCGCGCTGATCGAGCGAATGGCGGATACGGAGCCCGATTCACCGTTCCGCTTCGACAACGCCCTGATCCGCGGCTACGCCGGCCTGGTCGACGGCGCCCACGCTGACGCCCTGATCTACCTCGGGCGCACGCTCGACGAGCTGCGCGGCGGCGAATGGTGGCAGCGGCGAAAGGTCGCCGAGATCGAGCTGTGCATCGGCCTGCACCTGCTCGCCGACGGCGACATCCCGGGGGCCCGGCGCGCGCTCGCGGCCAGCGTCGCCATCTTCGAGCAGGTCGCGGCCAAGGCCCACGACAACGTCCTGCCGCGGACCCTCGCCGGCGCCCGGCTGGCCTACGCCGACGCCCTGCGCGCCAGCTTCGACCCGGAGGCCGCCGCGCACGAGCTCGCTGTCGCCGAATCATGGTACCGCGAATCCGCGGGCGATTTCGCATGGCGCCTGCCGACAATCGCCCAACGCCGTCAGCGACTGGAGTAAACAGATCGCGGCATCTTCGCACTCGCGAGTGCGAGGCCTGCGCGCCCCCGTTCTCGTCGAATACGATTCAACAATCGCCGTCGTTCCTCCCTCTTGGGTTGCACATCACACAATCCCGGGACCGGAGGCTATATGCGACACTGGCGAATCTGCGCAGCTATCATGGTTTCGTCTCCTCTCTTCGCGGGGTGTGACGACCCCGAGATCGAGGACACCCGACTCCGCCCCTACAATTGCCCCACATGGCAATGTGGATTTAACGCCGCCGACCTCAATGGTCGCTCGATCCGCGAGCTCAACCTCGACGGCGAGCCCAACAGCGACGGCGTGCGCATCGTCGGCTTTGTCGCGCCGCTGGGCCTGCTGGGCGGCTACAAGCTCGACACCGACGGTGACGCGCTGATCGCCCGAAACGCCCAGGGCAAGACGCTCAAGGGCGCGCAGCTGTTCGGCGCAATCATCTTCGTCCGCAAGGACGGCCCGCTCGAGCTGCCGATCCCGCTGACGGTGCTCGGTTATCAGGAGGTCGACGCCTGGGCCGACGGCGCGGCCAAGGTCCCGACGTACACCATCGTGTACCCCGACGTCGGCGCGCTGCTGGGAGTGCGCAATGTTTGCAGCGGCGACCTGGTCGACGCCCTCGCCAGCGCGGTCACGGTCATCTCCGACGAGACCTATGATTTGACGCAAAAAACCGTCAATCCCGGGCAGCGGCGCTGGCTCACCCTCGCGTGCGCGGGCTCGGCCGCCGCCAAGATGCGGCTGATGAACTACAGCCCGCACACCGACTTCGACGGCCAGGGCCACGCCTCGAGCGTGGCGCAGCGCCAGGCGACCCTCAAGATGATCACCGCCGACTACTGCGGCACCGGGCACAGCTATACCGCCAACGGCACGCCGCTGCAGTGGGAGAACCAGGACGGCACCGTCGCCTCGCCTGGCCCCTACGGCGCCGTCGAGGCGATCTGGACCGCCTCCGGGGCGGCGTGTCTCGACGCCACGCGCCTCCCCGACGTCGAGGTCCCGTGTGCCCTGCCCTCGTGCTCCGAGTACGACGGCCCGGCCGGCGAGTGGTCGACCTTCGTGCCCGACTGACGTCTCTTGCGCGCACGCTCGCAGCCGGCACCCCACAATCGACCGGGCCCGGCGGCGGCTTCGCACCTCGACGCACGTCTCGCGGGCCGCCGCGGCGCCCGCCACAGACACCCCCCGTGGCCGCCGTTCGCCCGCATCCTCCGGCGGGCCTCACAGTGGGAGCATGACATCAGCGACCATCCCGCTCCGGCGGTTATGCGGTGGCGTCGGCGCGATCGCGGCGCTCGTCGCCGGCTGCGTCGAACCCGGGCTCGAGGCTGACATCGACGCCGACATCGACGCCGACATCGAGGCGCGCCCGTATCATTGCCCTGTCTGGCAGTGCGGCTTCAACTCGGCCGAGGTCAACGGCCGATCGATCCGCGAGCTCAACCTCGACGGCCTCGCCAACGCCGACGGCGTGCGCATGATCGGCTTTATCGCCCCCGCCGGCCTCTTCGGCAATTACAGGCTCGATTTCGCCGGCGACGAATTGATCGCCCGCAACGCCGGCGGCAAGGTCCTGCGCGGTAATCAGTTGGTCGGCGCGACGATCCTCGTCAAGAAGCCGGGCCTCCTGTCCTTGCCGCTGCCGATCACCATCATCGACTATCAGGAGATCGACGGCTGGGCCGCGGGCGCCGGCAAGGTCCCGGCCTACGCGATGCTCTACCTCGACCTCGAGTCGCTGCTCGGCGTGCGCAACGTGTGCAACGGCGACCTGCTCGACGTCCTCACCACCGCGGCCACCGTGCTCGGCGGCGAGACCTACGACCTCGACGCCAAGACCGTCGAGCCCGGGCGCGACCGGTGGTTGACGATCGCCTGCGCCGGCTCGGCCGCGGCCAAGATGCGGCTGATGAACTACGGCCCGCACGGCGACTTCGACGGCGACGGCCACCCTGCCAGCGTCGCCCAGCGCCAGGCCACCCTCAAGATGATCACCGCCGACTATTGCGGCCACGGCGACAGCTATACCGGCAACCATATTCCGCTGCAGTGGGAGAACAGCGGCGGCACCGTCGTCTCGCCCGGCCCGTGGGGCCTCCCCGAGGCGATCTGGGGCCCTGGCGGCGCGCTCTGCCTCGACGCCACCCGGCTCGACGACGCCGACGTCGCCTGCCCCCTCCCGGCCTGCGACGCCTTCACGCTCGACGACGGCGAGTGGGCGACCTTCGTCCCCGACTGACGCACCGATCGCCCGGGTCCGCCCAAAGATCTCGCCAGCGGGCGAGCGGAGGGCAATGTCATGACATGTCCTTTACGCCATGTCTTGGACACGGAGCCGCCCGCGCACGCTCGCCTGCGATCGCGCCGCGCGGACCGCCCGCCGGCCGCGGGCGGGCTGGACGGCGCGCAGGCGCATCTGCGATCCGGGCCACATGGCACCGCGGCGCGAATGCGGCCACCCCTCCGGCCATGCACCACCGCAAACCTTCTCCGATCGCGCTGACGCTCGTGCTCGCCGCCGCCGCCTGCTCGCGCACGAACCCGGACACGAGCCCCCCGACCCCGATCTCGTCCGACCTGCCCGCCACCAACACCCGGACCGACGACCCGGCGGCGGTCGCCGTCGCGGCGATGCCGGAGGACGCCAAGGTCAAGGCGCCGCCCGAGTACATGACCAACGACGACGAGATCTTCGGCGTCCTCAGCATCATGAGCGAGGAGGAGATGAAGATGGCCGAGTACGCCAAGAAGTGGGCCAAGGGCACCCGCGTCAAGGAGTTCGCGGCGCTGATGATCAGCGACCACGGGGCCATGAAGGCGCGCGAGGAGGAGACCCGCGACCGCCTCGGCCTGCGCAAGACCGACAGCCGGCTGCGCGACGACATCAAGAACGACGCCAAGCAGAAGATGGAGGTCCTGGAGAAGGTCGGCAAGGGCGACGACTTCGACAAGACCTACGTCGACATGCAGGTCGACACCCACGCGATGTGGATCAACTTCATCGACACCAAGCTGCTGCCGCACGCCCAGATGCCGGACCTTCGGGTCGAGCTGAACAACTTCCGCGCCACCCTCGAACGCCACTACGACACCGCCAAGCAGCTCCAGGCCAGCCTCACCGCGCCCAAGAGCTGACGCCCCGGCAGGCGAGCCGCCGCCGCCGCCGCCGCGGTTTGCTCGCCGGCGCGCCGGCGTGGCATCATGGCGAGGCATGCAAGCCGTCCGCGACATCGAGGTCCCCGTGGTCCCGGCCTCCCGAGAGGCCGTGGCCGACTATGGCCTCTACATCGGCACCGAGGTCCCCCAGGCCGGCCTCGGCATCCCCTTCTACAAGGGGGCCGTCGAAGAGGGCCATAACTTCGCCTTCAAGTGCAACGGCCGCTGCGTCATCCGCTCGGCCCGCATCCACCGCCGCCAGCCCGAGATCACCTGGCTCGAGCGGCACATGAACATGACCCAGCTGTTCGTCGGCCTCGGCGACCAGCCGTTCGCCATGGTCCTCGGCAAGCCGACCCACCAGCGCGGCATGGACACCCCCGACCTCGACGACGTGCGCTGCTTCGTCCTCCCGCCAGGCAGCGGCGTCATGATCCACGAGGGCACCTGGCACGACTTCCCGCTCGCCGTCGAAGGCCCCGTCACCGTGCTCACCGCCAACTCCGAAGAGGTCGTCGAGGCGCTCGCCAGCATGCGCGAGCCGGCCGAGATGGCCCACGGCGACGTGTTCAAGCTCGACATCCGCAAGCGCCTCGGCGCCCAGCTGCGCGCGGTGCTGTTCTGATGCGCGTCGACGCCTTCAAGCTGCCCACCGACGGCCCCGCCGACGTGCGCGGGCTGCAGGCCCTGCTCGACGACGGGGTCGTGCGCGCCGACCGGCTGGTGTGCGTGCTCGGCAAGACCGAGGGCAACGGCGGCCGCAACGACTTCACCCGCGACCTCGCCATGCGCGCGCTCGAGGACCTGCTGGCCCCGCGCCTCGGCCTGCCGCCGGCGCGCGTGCAGGACCGCGTGGTGTTCTCGCTGTCGGGCGGGACCGAGGGGCTCGTCTCGCCGCACGTGGTGGTGTTCGCCCGCTCCGGCACCTGGTCCAAAGAACCTGGCCCGAAGCGCATGGTCGTCGGGACAGCTCACACGCGGCCGTTCACGCCGGCGGAGATCGGGCGCACGCCGCAGATCGAGGAGACCGCGCGCGCGGTGGCCGAGCTGGCGAGCGAGCTGCGCCTGGCGCCGGCCGACGTCCACCTCGTGCAGATGAAGGGCGCGATCCCGAAGGCCGACCACGAGGCCACGCTGGCCGCCCGCCGCGCCGGCGCCCCGCTGCGCAACGACATGGTCCACTCGCGGGCCGCCAGCGCCCTCGGCGTGGCCCTCGCCCTCGGCGAGGTCACCCGCGCCGACCTCTCCGACGACGTCGTCTGCGACGACTGGTCGCTCTACTCCGGCGTCGCCTCGTGCTCGGCCAAGCCCGGCCTACAGCGCACCGAGATCCTCATGTTCGGCAACAGCGACCGCGCGAGCGGCGACCTGGTCGTCGGTCACACTGTCCTCAAGGACATCCTCGACGTCGACGCCGTGCGCGCCCTGCTCGCCGAGCTCGGCCTGCCCGTGGCCGGCGGCCAGCTAACCCCCGAGCAGCGCGCCCGCGTCGTCGGCGTGTTCGCCAAGAGCGAGGCCGACCCCCGCGGATCGATCCGCGGCCGCCGCCACACCATGCTGTCCGACGACGACATCGACGACACCCGCCACTCCCGCGCCGCCCTCGCAGCCGTGCTCGCCAGCGTCGTCGGCGACCCCTGCATCTACGTCAGCACCCGCGCCGAACACCACGGCCCCCTCGGCGGCGGCCCGCTGGCGATCATCGCCCGCGCCCCGTGAGCTCGGCGCGCCGACTCACCCGCGCCGCGGAAGCGCCGGACCGGCGGCGACGGCAGTCCTCAGGGACATGCCCGACAGAACATGCCCGACAGGACATGACCGATCGAGCATGCCCGATCGGTCATGTCCTTCGCGCCATCAGTCGGCCACGTACGTGACCCACTCGCCGTCGTCGACGTCCCGCCCCGCGCAGCTCGGCAGGCCACAGTCGGTGACGGTGCCGGCGACCCGCGGGCTGCCGAGGCACAGCGCCCCGTCCTCGTTCCACACCGCCTCGACGTCGCCGAGCTCGGCCGTCGACCCCGGCGCCACCGTGCCGCCAGCGTTGGCCCAGTGGACCTCGGTGCCGTTCTGCGTGTAGCTCACGCCTTCGCCGCAGTAGTCCGCGGTGACCATCTTGAGCGTCGCCTGGCGCTGCGCCGGCGTGGTCGCGCTCGACTGCGGCCCGTAGCCGAGCAGGCGCATCTTGGCGGCGGCCGAGCCGGCGCAGGCGATCGTCAGCCAGCGGTTGCGGTTCGGGGTCACCGTCTTGGCCGCGAGGTCGTAGGTCTCGCCGCCGAGCACCGTCGCCGCGCTGGCGAGCGTGTCGAGCAGGTCGCCGCTACAGACGTTGCGGACCCCGAGCAGCGCCCCCAGGTCGGGGTACAGCAGCGCGTAGGTCGGCACCTTCGGCGCGCCCGCGGCCCACGAATCGACCTCCTGATAGCCGAGCACCGTGATCGGCACCGGCAACGACAGCAGCCCCGACGCCTGGACCAGGATCGTCGCCCCGATCAACTGCGCCCCCTTCAGGGTCTGACCGCCCGGGTTGCGGGCGACCAGCGCGTCGTTCTCGACCTCGAGGCGATAATTGCCGAGCAGCCCCAGCGGCGCCAAAAAGCCGGTGATACGCAGGCCCTCGCTGTTGGCGACGCCGTCGAGGTTGAGCTCGCGGATCGCTCTGCCGTTGACGTCGGCCGAGTTGAAGCCGCAGCGCCAGACCGGGCACGCGTGGGGCCGCAGCGCGACTTCGTCGCCGCCGCCGACCTCCTCGACGCTCTCCCCGTCGCAGCCCGCCGTCATCGCCGTGACGGCCGCGAAGATCCAGTGATATGTCTTTTGGTACATGTTACTTCCACTCCCGAGTTCGTACTGCTTTATGGACCGACCGTGTCCCCGGCGGCCGTGAGGGCCACCAACCGCTCGGTCCGCGCCAACTGTCGCGCAAAGCTGGGCCCGGCGCCGCGATAAAAATCGAGCGACGCTTGGAGGATCGAACGAGTGTCCGCCGCGCGAGCGAGGTCCAGCGCCACCAACGCCTCGACCAACCCCCGGCGGGTGCGGGCCATCGACGCCATGAATCGCGGCTCCCCGTCGACGATCGCCGCGTAATCCGCGATCGACGACGCGAACGCGTCGCGGGCCAGCGCCGGCTGTCCGGCGGCGAGCAAGTTGTGGCCGAGGATCGAGCGCAGCTCGGCGGCATCCAAACGCGACCACCAGGCTTGCGGGAGGTTGGCCAGGGCGGCCTCGAGCTGGCGAATGGCGGCATCGTACGCGCCGGAGCCCAGCGCCGCGTAACCGACGAGCGCCGCCAGCTCGAGCTCCGTCAGCCCCTTGCTGCCGCCCGCGTCGCGCTCGCCGAGCGCCGCGCCGGTGGCGAACACGAACTCGGCCTCGTCGTCGTCGCCCAGCTCGAGCGCGAGGCGCCCGAGATACAGCAGACAGCGCGCGCGCGGGGCGAAGTCCCCCGCGAGGAAGCGGTCGAGCGCGACGCAGCCGGGGCGCACCAGCCCCGGTCCGGCCGCCACATCGGCGAGGTGCGCCGCGGTCAGCCGGGCGTCGATCGTCTCCGGATGCGCAGGCCCCAGCTCGAGCTCGAGGATCGCCAGCGCCCGCGCCAGCAGCCGCTCGCGCTCCGGCCCGGCGTCGCTGGCGAGCGCCAGGTTGATCAACGTGTACGCGACCTCGCGATCGTCGGCGCCCAGCGCCACCTCGCGGACCGCCAGCGCCTCGCTGAAGTAGCGCCGCGCCTGCGCCGGATCCTGCTGCGCCAGATGGGCGGTGCCGATGTTGTTGAGCACCAGCCCGCGCAGCGCCGCCGGGGTCGAGCTGCGCTCCGCCAGCGCCAGCGCCAGCGGCTCGTCGGCCAGCGCCCGCGGGACCAGCCCGGGCTGCCGCGCCATCGCGTAGATCCGCAGCGCCAGCGCCTCGGCCGCGATGCCGTCGGCCCGGGCCTCGAACCCCGCGCCGATCGCCTGGGTCAGTCTGTCGATCTCGTCACCCTTCTGAACCGGCTGATGCAGGTCGAGTCTGCTGCGCAGCAATAGCGCCTCGGCGCGCACCGGCAAGTAGTCGATCGCCTCGCTCGCGTTCACCAACTCGCTGGCCCGCGCCATCGCGTCCGGCAGTCGACCCGAGCGGGCCAGCACCTGCGCCTGCGTGATCTGCCCGCGCAGCTCCGCCACCCGCGCGGCGCTTTCGGGGTCGTCAGGTGGCGGCTGCTCCGACGACAGCGCCTCGAGGTTGCGGCAGCCCTCGAGCCGCGGCAGGTCGCCCGCGACCTCGAGCGCGCGCAGGGCCACGTCCGCGTCCGCGGCCGCGAGGGTGGCGACGGTCTCGGCGAGCGCCTGCAAGCGTTGATCGAGGCAGCGCATCTGCTGATCGAGCAAGGTGCCGGAGCGCTGGCCGTGGAGATGCGCGAGGCAGGCCTCGCGATGCGACGCGCGCCAGCCGGCCGCGTAGCCGTCGAGCTCCTCCTGCACGCGCGGCCACACCACCGACGCGTAGCCCGGCGCCGCCGCCCCGAGGGCCGTCGCCACCGCGTCGCGCCGCGCCTGCCCCCACACCCGCGACAATTCTTCGGGCGCGCCGGTGCAGGTGCGGTCGTCGCTCGCGCGGGCGAACACGATCGCCGCCCCCGCGACCAGCCCCAGGAGCGCCGTCACCACCACCCAGCGCCGACGCCCGCGCGCCCGCCCGCGGTCGAGCGCGGCCAGCAGCGCCGGCATCCCCGGGAACCTGTCCTTTGGGTCATTCTTCAGACCCCGCATCACCACCGGGGCCAGCCACGCCGGCAGCCCGCGCTTGCGCGGCGGCTCGGCGGCCTGCCCGTGCAGCACCTTGAGCACCAATTCGGCGGCGTCGCCGTACGGGAACGGCGAGGCCCCGTAGAGGCACTCGTAGAGCGCGACGCAGAAGCTGAACTGATCGGCGGCTGGCTCGGGGGACAGGCCCTGCCAGTGCTCCGGGGCCATGTACGCCGGCGTGCCGACGATCTGGTCGTCGTGCGTCAGGTGCATGTCGAGCTTGCTGTTGCCGACGCTGATGTTGCCGCTGCCGCTGCCGCTGCTGCTGCGCACCCCGGTCACCGCGCGCGGCGCCTCGGGCACCGCCGCGCGCACCAGCCCGAAGTCGAGCACTCGCGCCCGCCCGGCCTCGTCGATCATCACGTTGCTCGGCTTGAAGTCGCGGTGGACCAGCCCGGCCGTGTGCGCCGCCGCCAGCCCGCGCCCGGCCTGCACGAACACCTCGACGATCTCGTGCCATTCGCGCAGCGTCGCTTGCATCCAGCCGCCGAGCGTCTGCCCGCGGATGAACTCCATCGCCACGTAGACCTGCCCGCCCGCCATGCCGGCCTCGAGCACCGTCACCACGTTGGGATGCGAGACGCGCGCCATCGCCTGCGCCTCGCGCAGCAATCGCCGCTGCGCGCTCTCCCCGGTGTCGCGCAGGACCTTGACCGCGACCTTGCGGTCGAGGGTCTCGTCGTAGGCGGTGTAGACCACCCCCATCGCCCCCGAGCCGAGCGGTTCCAGGATCATGAAACGGCCGAGCTTGCCGCCCGCCACCGTGGTCGACGGCTCGATCGCCGTCGACACCTCGGGATCGCCCAGCTTTGGCGAGGCGGCCAGGCCCGTGGTCTGGAGCGCGGTGTCGTGGATCCCCGGGTCCATGGATGAACGCCGTTCTGAGCGGCTTCTCGTCGGCTGCGCCATCCTCGCATGGTTTGCCCACCTTCGCCTACCGCATTACCCTCGCGGGTCGATGCCCCGGATCCACACCGCGCTCACCCAGGGCGGCGATGAACTCGTCGTCTTCCTCCACGCCGTCGGCGGCGACCACAGCTCGTGGAGGCCCCAGGTCGAGGCTCTGCGGGCGCGCTACAGCACGCTGACCTTCGACATGCGCGGCCACGCCCGCAGCTTCAGCGCCGACCGGCCCGAGATCTCGATCCAGAACTTCGCCGACGACGCCATCGACCTGGTCGAAGAGGCAGGTTTTTACCGCGCTCACTTCGTCGGCCTCTCGATGGGCGGGGTCGTGGCCCAGGAGATCTTCTCGCGCGCGCCGGAGCGGGTCCAGTCGCTGACGCTGGCCGCCACGTGGTGTTTTCACCCCGAGGCAGAGGCTCGGCGAACGTGGATGGAGGACAAGCTCGGCCGCATGTCGATGGCCGAGAGCGCCGCCATGGACATGCCGAACCTCTACGCCGCCGACGCCCCGCGCGCCCTCATCGACGCCGCGATCGCGGTCGAGGGCGGCAAGGACAAAGAGGTGTTCTTGCAGTCATGGCACGCGATGATGCAGGTCGACTACCGCGAGCTGCTGCCGCGCATCGACGTGCCGGTGCTGCTGCTCGGCGGCAGCGACGACCGCATCACCCCCGTCGATCCGCTGCTGCTCGACCTCTTCGCCCGCATCCCGATGGCCGAGCTGCGGGTGCTCGCCGGCGGCGGCCACTTCTGCAACCTCGACCGCGCCGAGGCCTTCAACGCCGCCCTCGCGCCGTTCCTCCGCCGCGCCCGCGCCCGCGCCCCGCAGGCGCTGGCCCTGCCGCCCGCGTCGCCGGCCCCGAGCAGCGCCACCACCGTCGCCGAGGCCCTGCTCGAGCAGTTGCACCGCCGCGACGTCCCGTGCCTGTTCAGCAACTCGGGCACCGACTTCACGCCGATCATCGAGGCGCTGGCCCGCCCCGGCGCCGCGGCCCCGCGCATCGTCGCCGCCGCCCACGAGAACACCGCGATCGCCATGGCCCATGGCTATCAATTGCTCTCGGGACATGTCCCGGCGGTCATGGCCCACGTCAATGTCGGCACCGCCAATTCGGGCCTCGGCCTGATCAACGCCCGGCGCGCGCGCGTGCCGATGCTGGTGATGGCCGGCCTCACGCCCTACACCGATTCGCCCGCGGTCCCCGGCCACCGCACCAACTTCGTGCAATGGGGCCAGGACAGCTTCGACCAGGCCGCCTACTTCCGCGAGTTCACCAAGTGGGACTACCGGCTCGCCACCGCCGAGCACCTCGAGGTCGCGGTCGACCGCGCCCTGGCGATCGCCGACAGCGACCCCGCCGGCCCGGTCTACCTCACCCTGCCGAAGGAGGTCCTGTGCGCGCCGGCCAGCAGCGCCCCGGTGACCCCGCGCCCGCGGCTGCGCGCCAACCCGCCGGCCCGGCCCGACGCGGTCGCCCTGGCGCGGGTCGCCCACGCGCTGCGCACCGCCAAGCGGCCGCTGATCCTCACCGCCGAGCTCGGGCGCTACCGCGGCGGGCCCGAGGCGCTGTGGCAGCTGGCGACCCGCCACGGCATCGGCGTGGTCGAATTCGGCAAGCGCAACTTCTTCAACCTGGCGACCGACTGCCCGGTCCACCTCGGCTTCGACCCGACCTCGCAGGTCCCGCAGGCCGACCTGATCCTCGCGGTCGAGGACCCGGTGCCGTTCATCCCCGCGTTCGTCGCCTTGCCCCACGGACAGGTGCCGCCGATCGTGCAGATCGGGGTCGACCCGCTGTTCGCCGACCTGCCGCTGCGCGGGTTCCCCAGCGACCTGGCGCTGCCCGGCGATCCGGCCGAGAGCCTGCGCCTGCTCACCCGCCTGCTCGACGCCGACCCCGCGCCCGACGTCGCCGCCCGCCGCGAGGCGCTGCGCATCGAGCACGGGGTCGCGTTCGCCAACGCCCGCGTGGCCGCCGACATCGACGCCCACCGGTCCGCGATCACCAAGCGCTGGCTGTCGCGCTGCATCGGCCAGGCGATCGACGACGAGGTCGTGATTTTTAATGAGTACCCGCTCGACCCGGTGCTGGTCCCGCGCCGGCTGCCCGACAGCTGGTTCGAGAACTCGATCGCCAGCGGCCTCGGCTGGGCCCTCGGCGCGGCCCTCGGCGGCAAGATGGCCCGTCCCGACCGCACGATCGTGGCCACCGTCGGCGACGGCAGCTTCCTCTTCAACACCCCCCTGTCGGCCCTGCACGCCGCCGCCGCGCATCGCCTGCCGATCGTGGTCGTGGTGTTCAACGACTGCGCCTGGAGCACCATCCGCAAGTCGACCCGCGGCGATTTCCCCGGCGGCCACGCGCAGGCGACCGACAACTTCGCGCTGTGCGACCTCGGGGCCGACCCCGCGTACGACCAGATCGCCAGCGCCTGCGGCGGGATCGGGGTGCGCGTCGAAAAGCCCGACGCGGTCCCGGAGTCGGTGCGCCGCGCCATCGAGCAGGTCCGCAGCGGCGACCGCCTGGTCCTGCTCGACGTCCGCTGCGAACGCGACGCCTGATTCTTGCCTCCACGACGAGCGGCCCGGACTGTCCTTCGGGACAGAACGCGCCGCGCCCGTGAGCAGGCCCGCTCCGTCCTGCTCGACGCCCCCGCGAACGCGACGCGTGATCTCCTAAAAGAAGCCTGAACCGTCTTCAGGGCGGAACGGGTTCACAGCGGCCCCGGGCGGTCCCACGGCCGCCGCACCGCCTCTGCAAGTCCGCTGCGAACACGACGCCTGAGTCTTGCTTCCACGACGAGCGGCCCGACTGTCCTTCGGGACAGGACGCGCCGCGCCCGCGAGCAGGCCGCCGGCCACGACGCTCCCGAACCGATCGCCCGAACATCGGGAGCACAATTGGCGCGACCCCGCCAAATCGGCGAGGTCACGATTGCTTCGAGCCTGCAGCGGCGGGCAGCACCGCGAGCGCCATCACGGCCCCCGCACGCCCGACTCGGCAGCTATGTCGACTCCTTCGACCAGTGAAAGCCAGGGAAGGTCAATGTATGGCAATGTTCGGCGCCGGCCCTCGATACCGCGATCGATCATCCATCTCGCGCCACGCGTGCGCGGGAGGAACAGCCGGCTCTTCTTTACTCTCTTTTTAACAGGGGCTTTCTAAGCCAAGGGTGGGCGCGGATCTGCGCGCCCGGTTCAGCTGGCAGACACGACCGGCGCGGTCACGCGGCGCGGCCAGTCGATGCCGAGCTTGATGATGCGGCGCTTCATCGCGTGGCGCGTGATCCCGAGCAGCTGGGCCGCCCCGACGATGTTGCCCGCGCGCTCGAGCGCGGTGGTGCAGAGGCGGCGCTCGGCGGCGCCCAGATTGAAGTCCTCAAGGATGAGCTGTTGCATGCGAAGTCTTTTACGACACGAGCTTGTTCCAGCGCGGATCAACGCCGGTTGAATAAGCGCCGCGCACCGTCGTACGCCCGCCTGGTGCTGCTCCGCGCGCTTCTGCGCGCGCCTGCCCGCCGGCCTCGCCCCGCACCGGCGCCCACGGCCCATCGTCCGGGCATTGGGTGAGGTCGATGGATCGCCGCGTCCTCGCGAGTCGCGAAGATGCTCGATTCGATGCGCCGCCCCTCGCGGTGTCGCTGCGAACGATTGAGCCGTCATCGTCGCGCGGATTGGGATGGAGACCGTGGCGGTCGCCGGTCCAATTCGCGCGAGGCCCTGGCGACCCGTCGAAACCGCGACGCCTGTCGCTGCGATTCGCGTCGTACACGGTAAGCGCGCCATAAGGTCTCGGCATTCGCCGACGGGTCCAAGCAGAGCGAGCTGTGCGCAGCGGCCTCGACCGCCCAGAGAGGGTTCAAAGAACGCCAACAAATCCGCGCCCGCCATTCCTCAACGGTCACGCTATTCGAAGATCGGGACTCGCCGACACCGATCTCATCCATAATATCGCGGCTGACTCGTCATGGCCGATTCGGCGTCTGCGATCGCCGAGAACAATGCACGAACGCCGTACTGTCCGCCTCCGACGGAATGCATCGCCGACGGCGATCGCGCGCATCTCTCGGACGGCGCATGAACCATCGTGCATGCGCTTGCGCGGGGTCCTTGCCTTATCGACGTTCACCATCGGATGACGCGAAAGCGAAAATCCGCCCACTCATTTTTAACTTCCATCGGTCAACGCCCATGGTCTATAACCAAAACCTCTCGTCACAATCGGAATCGAAAGGGGCAGACATGGCTCAGACCCAGTCTATTGCTGGCACGTACTTTACGAGCTGGGAGTACGATGAATCGTCCAGCGCGTATCAGTTAGGCCCGATCATCGTCATCGGCACGGACAACTCCGTCACCGTCGACGGCGTAGCGATCACAGGCGCGTTGGTGTTCAGCACCAGCGTGTCGTGGTCCAGCGCCTCCGGCAACCCGTCGAGCGCGATGCTGTCGTTCGCCTACTCGTCGACCTACAGCGCGATGACCTGCAGCGGCGCCTACTGGATGTCGTCGGACACGCAGCCGACCTCCAACAATTTCTACGGCTTCGCCACCCAGCCCTCGGAGCCGCAGTCGACCTGGGCCAACACCTACTACTGCTACGAGAGCACCACCCAGGGCGAGCAATCCGTCGGCCAGTTGGTCGTCTCCAGCACGGGCGTCACGTTCTCCGGCAAGACGATCGTAAACCCGATCTACACCGGCCTGAACGCCAACGGCACCGACACCAACGAGCTGGCCTGGTTCACCACCGACGGCAACGAGAACAACGTCGCCATCTCGTTCTTCAATTCGACCTCGGACCCCGGGACCCAGCTCTTCAACGGCAACCTCTGGAGCGCCGGCGACAACCGGCCCGAGGGTGCCCCGAACTCGGCCAACAACTTCTACGGCACCACGCAGTCGGAGTCCGACGCCGAAGCCGTCGACCAGCTCGCCGACCTGGCCCACGCGGCCGAGAACGCGGTGGTCTTCGTCGCGGTGCAGAAGGTCGCCGAGGCGCTGCTCGGCAACGGCGACGACGACGACGATGACGACGACGACGACGACGACGGCGACGACGCCGACGACGACGGCGACGACGCCGAGGACGCCGCCGAGGCCGTGGGCAACAACGCCAACGAGAACGCGAGGCAGGCCGACCAGGAGGCCGAAAACGACGAGGACGCCGCGCAGGACGACGACGACGACGGCGGCGACGACGACGCCGCCGACGACCTCGCCGAGGACGTGGGCCTCGCGGTGAGCCCCGGTGTGCACCAGCCGCCGCGCGTACGCGGCCGCGCGAAGAAGGCCAGCGGCCTGTCCGCGCGCGAGCTGCTCGACCTGAAGAAGCCGAAGTCCTGAGCCCGGAGAGAGGGAGGCCGTATGCTCGAAGCCGCTGTCGTGCTGGTGTTGTGCGCCTGGGGGATCGCCACGATCTTCTATCAGTTCAAGGCCACGTCCGACGCCGTCGCGCGCTGGAACTTCCTCTCGCTGATCCCGAAATGGACGTTCTTCGCGCCCCGGCCGAAGACGACCGACTATCAGCTCCTCTATCAGGACCGCCGGCTCGGCGCCGATTCGATGGCCGAGCCGGTCGAGATCTCGCTGATGCCGAAGGGCCGGGTCGCGCCGGTGCTGCGGTTCCTGTGGAACCCGTGCAAGCGCAACACCAAGGCCATCAACGACATCACCGGCTTCATCACCAACTACAAGGCGCGGCACCGGCGACGGATCGCCCGCAACGCGCTCGCGCTCGAGATGTACGTGCCGTACCTGGTGATGCTGAACTATGTGTCGTCGCGCGCGCGCGCGCCGACGGCGGATTGCCGGCGCCGGTTCATCGTCCGCAAATCGTTCGGCCACATCCGCCGCGATCCGCCGGTCCCGGTGCTCGAGTCGAACTTCCACCGCGTCGAGGCGCTGTCATGAGCGAATTCATGGAAGTGGCCACCGTCGCGCGGGTGAGCGGCCTCGTCGTCGGCGCCGGCATGGCGATCTCGACGCTCGAGTTCCTCGCCAACCTCCGCGAGTGCCGCAGCGACGGCCTGTTCTCGTGGGAGTTCTGGCGAGAGACGAAATGGCGGCGGCTGCCCGCGCTCAAGCGGCTCACGCACCCGCTGTTCGCCTACCCGGGCGTGCTGACGGTCCTGCTCGCGCGCCTCGGCCTGATCGCGCTGCTACTGGTCGAGCTGGCCCGCGGCGGCCCGCTCGACCCCGCGGTCCTGACGGCGCTGGTGGCGACCCAGCTCTACGTCAACTTCCGCTACCCGGTCGGCAAAGACGGCTCCGACCAGATGTCGACGATCGTCCTGTTCATGCTGGCCGTCATCGCGTGGTTCCCGGACCGGCCGGTCATCACGGTCGCCTGCGTCGTCTTCATCGCCTTCCAGTCGCTGCTGTCGTACCTCACCGCCGGCGTCGCCAAGCTGGTCTCGCCCGACTGGCGCTCGGGCGACATCATCCTCGGCGTCATCGCCACCGAGACCTACGGCAGCCGGTTCATGGCCGGCCTGCTGCGCGACCACAAGCTGCTGCGCCGGACCATGAACCACTCGACGATCGTGTTCGAGTCGCTGATCGTGCTGGTGCTGGTGCTGCCGCCGCCGTGGAACGCCTACTTCCTCGTCATCCCGCTGATCTTCCACGCCGCGTGCGCGGCGATGATGGGGCTCAACATCTTCATCTTCGCGTTCGCGGCGACCTACCCGGCGCTGCTGTTCGTGTCCAACCACCTGCACGAGATCGCGGCGATGCTCGGCCGCAGCGACTGCGGGTGAGCGCCAGGAGCTCCGCCATGAGTGTATCCATCGCCGGCAACTACTTCACAAGCTGGGCGTACGACACCAGCGCGAGCGCCTATCAGCTGGGCCCGATCGTCGTCGTCGGCGCGAGCGGCCAGGTCACCGTCGACGGCGTCGTCATCCAGGGCGCGACGCTGATGGGCGTGCAAGTGGCGTGGTCCGCCGCCTCCGGCAACCCTTCGAGCGCGATGCTCGTGTTCGCGGCCTCGTCGACGTTCGGGGCGATGACCTTCGTCGGCCTTTACTGGCCCGCGGATACCAGCCAGCCGACCGAGCCCAACTTCTACGGCTTCGCCACCCAGCCCGCGGCCGCTCTCTCGACCTGGAACGACACGTACTATTGCTACGAGGGCACCACGAGCCAGGGCGAACAGTCGGACGGCCAGCTCGTCATCGCCGCGCCGACCGTCACCTTCGCAGGCAAGACCATCAACAACCCGATCTACACCGGGCTGAATACCAACGGCAGCGACACCAACGAGCTGGCGTGGTTCACCGCCGACGGCAACGAGAACAACGTCGCCATCTCGTTCTCGCCGTCGTCGACCTCCGGCGTGATGCTGTTCAACGGCAACGTCTGGGGCGCCGGCGAGTCCCGCCCCGAGGGCGCGGCGTCGGCGGTGAACAACTTCTACGGCACGACGCAGTCCGAGGCCGACGCCGACGCCATCGATCAGGCGGCCCAGCTGGCCCAGGCGGCCGAGCACATGGCCGTCAACTACGCGGTGCAGCAGGCCCTCCACGACGCGCCCGCCGAGCAGGCGGCCGAAGAAGAGGCGCAGGAGGACCAGGCCGCCGACGACCAGGCCGCCGACGAAGAGGCCGCCGACGACGCCGCCGACGACGCCGCCGACGACGACGCCGCGGACGCCGTCGCGGACGCCGTCGTCGACACGCTCGAGGACGTCGCGGAGGTGCTCATCGCCGCCCTGCTGGCCGTCGAGGAGACCCCCGACGCCGACAAACCGGTCCGCACGCCGCGACGCTCGAAGCAGGCGACCGGCCTGAGCGCGAAGCAGCTCCTGCGCATGGCGAACAAGGCGTGATTGCTTTTCACGAACGCCGCAACTCTAATAGTTGCAGTGCGGTGATTGGAGCGTGTGCACTTGTGCTTCGCGCTCGCCCACGATTGTCAGATCGCAGAAATGCCGACTGCAAGGCGACCTCCGACTCGCATCGATTCCCATGCGCAAAATGACTCGCCGCCCTCGGCAGGCACGGCATCGCGATCATTCATAGACGAGCATCGAGCCCCCAGCGACCGCCGGGCGCTCGGCATCTCGCTTCTGTTTCTAACCAGAGGAACCGAGGGACATGTACCTTCGTGCATGTCCTTCTTTTTTCTTAAAAAAAACGTCAACCTGGCTCGCGCGGCAGCGTCAGCGTGAACGTCGAGCCGCGGCCGGGTTCGCTGTCGGCGACGATGTCGCCGCCCATCAGGCGGGCGTAGCGGCGGCTGATCGCCAGGCCCAGGCCGGAGCCGCGCAGCTCGGCCTCGTGGTCGCCGTGGACCTGGGAGAAGTCGCGGAACAGCAGCGCCAGCTTGTCCGTGGGGATGCCGATGCCGGTGTCTCGCACCCTGACCGCCAGCGTGCCCTCGCCGGCCTCGATCGTGACATCGACCCCGCCGCGCTCGGTGAAGCGGATCGCGTTGGCGACCAGGTTGTAGACGATCTGGCGCACGCGGGTCGGATCGGCCACGATCGGCGCCGGGCCGCGGGCGACCTTCAGCGTCAGCGAGCGGCCGCGCAGCAGCGGGCGCACGGTCGCCTCGACGTCGGCCAGCAGCTCGCCGACATCGAACGGGCGCGGGCGCAGGCGCGGCTGGTCGAGCTCGAGCTGGGCGAATCCGAGGATGTCTTCGACGACCTCGAGCAGGTGCGTGCCGGCGCGGTGGATCGCCCGCAGGTCGTCGCCGCCGGCCGCTGGTGCGCCGGCGGGGCCCTCGAGCAGGAGCTCGCTGAGGCCGAGGATCCCGCCGAGCGGGGTGCGCAGCTCGTGGCCCATCGTGGCCAGGAACACGTCCTTGGCGCGCACCCCGGCGAGCGCCTGGTCGCGCGCGTGGGCCAGGTCGACCAGCTTGCGCCGCAGCTCGAGCTGCGCGATCACCTGCCGGCCGAGCACCGCCAGGCCCTGGCGCTGCACCGGATCGAGGCTGCGCGGCACCCGGTCGATCACGCACAGCGTGCCGAGCGGGAACCCGTCGGCGTTGACCAGCGGCGCCCCGGCGTAGAAGCGGATGTTCGGCTGCGACGCCACCAGCGGGTTGTCGGCGAAGCGCGGGTCGCAGCTCGCGTCTTCGACCTCGAACACCCCGCGCTGCAAGATCGCGTGCGAGCAGAACGCGATGTCGCGCGGCGTCTCGGGCGCGTCGAGCCCCACCCGCGCCTTGAACCACTGCCGCCCCGCGTCGACCAGGCTCACCAGCGCGATCGGGGTGCCGCACAGCTCCGAGGCGAACCGCGTCAGCTCGTCGAAGTCGACCTCGGGCGCGCTGTCGAGGACCGCGTAGCTGCGCAGCGCCGCCAGTCGCTCGAGTTCGTCCTGCGGGAGCGGTGCGACCTTCATGCATCTCAGCGTAGGCGAGCCCCCAGGGCCGCAGCAACACCGGGCCCGCGGCCTCGCGTCGCGCCGTCTGCGCCTGCGCTTCGGGGCGCACCGGAGCTGACCCTTGGGACATCTGATTTCGGCGCGCGCGCGGACAGCCGTCCGAGCTGTCCCATGAGACATGTCCCCCGAGCGTTCACGGACACGCGTCCGAACATGTCTCTGAGGACATGTTCGAACGGCTAGCCGCGCTTGTGCGCGAGCAGCCAGGCCTCGACGGCTTCGACCATGCGGACATCGCTGGCGGCCGCGGCGAGGGCGCGGGCCTCCTCGGCCACGTGTTCGGCGCGCTCGCTCTGGCCGGCGGCGGCCAGCGAGCGGGCCAGGCGGAACCCGCTGGCGTAGCGCAGCGACGGCTGGACCAGCTCCCCGCGGGCGCTGGCGACCGCGTAGGCGCGCTCGGCGACGGTGACCGCCTCCGGGGCCTGGCCGGCGCCGGCCAGGATCTCTGCCAGCACCTCGAGCGCGCTGGCGACGTAGGGCTCGTCGTCGCCCCACGCCCGCTCCGCGTCGACGATCGTCGCCCGGATCTCCGCCTCGGCCCCGGCGAGATCGCCCTGATGCAGCAGCGCCTTGGCCAGCCACACCCGCAGGCGGAACAGCTCCGGGTGCAGCGGGCGGGCGTCGATCGGCAGGCCCACGCTCGCGCGGCTCGCCCCCGCCAGCGCGCGGCGGACCAAACGTTCCGCCTGCGCCAGCTCGCCGCGCTGCATCAGCGCCTCGACCGCGCCGTTCGTCAGCTGCAGCGCGAGGTGGCTGTCGTCCGGCACCAGCCCGGCGACGCCTCGCTGCGCCCGCTCGAAGATCGCCGCGGCCGCGTCGGCCTCGCCGTGGCGCAGCGCCAGCATCCCGGCCGAGCGCAGGCTGCCGGCGAACTCCGGGTGGCGCTGGCAGCAGCCGGTGTCGGCCGCCGGCGCCGCGTCCTTCGTCGCGACCAGGCTCGCGTAATCGATCGCGGTCGCCATCGTCGCGCCCGGGTCGCACAGGCGGTCGCGCAGGGTCACGAGGGCGCGGTCGACGTGCTCCTGGGCCTTGTCGAGCAGGCCGAGGCTGGTGGCCGCGTCGGCGGCCAGGCGGAACAGCACGCTGACCTCGGGCAGGTGCGACGAGCCGGCCTGCTCGTGCATGGCGATCGCGCGCTCGAAGTGGCCGAGGGCCTCGGCGTAGCGGCCGGTGGCCAGCGCGACCTGGCCCTGGGCCTCGGCCAGGGCCGCGCGCTGGGGCGGCGCGCCGCCGCGGGCCAGCAGCGCCTCGACGTGGCGGACCCACCGCTCGGCGGCGTCGAAGTCGGCCAGGTGCACGCCGGTGACCTCGACCAGCTCGGTCGCCGCGGCGATCGCCACCCGCTCGCGGGCCGCCTCGAGGGCCGCGAAATAGGCGGTCTGAAGCGACAGCAGCGCGTCCTTCGGCCGGCCGCTGCTGACGAGCACGCGGCCGCGGGTCAGCTCGTAGTCGGCGCGCAGCGGCAGCCGGCCGTCCGGCAGCGTCAGCCCGTCGAGCACCGCCAGCGCCTCGGTGAACTTGCCGGCGCGGCGGTGGGCCTCGGCGGTGGCGATCGCCGCGTGCTGCCCGGCCAGCGCGCGCGCCAGCTCCGGGTCGTCCGGCGGCGCCGGGCGGCGCTGCAGCTCGAGCGGGTCGGCGCACGACTCGGGCGTCTCGAGCCCGGCCACCAGGTCGGAGGCGTGCACGGCGAACGCGGTGTCGGGGCGGCCGAACAGGTCGAGCACCGCCTCGAAGTCGCGCAGGCGATCGCCGAGGCAGGCCCGGCGCTGCTCGTAGAGCCCGCTCGACTGCTCGTGGCGGACCTCGGCGGCGACGCAGGCCTCGGCGGCGACATCGGCCCAGCGCTCGGCGTAGGCGTCGTACTGGCGGCGCGCCACCGTCCACGACTGCGCCACCGTCGGGTCGACCGCGCGCAGCGACGCGCCGACGCCGGCGAAGCGGGCCGGGTTCCACACCGCCGCGACCTCCTGACGGGCCCGATCTTCGCACACGCGAATGTCTACACCTGTCTGATAGGACAGGCCGGCACCGACCGCGGCCAGCCCCACGGTGAGGCCGGCGGCGGCCAGCCACGTGCCGCGGCGCGGCTCGACCACGCGGTCGATGGCGGCGATGAACGCGTCCATCGACGGGTGGCGGTGCTCGGGGCGGACCTGCAGCCCGCGCAGCACCGCGGCCCGCAGCGAGCGCGGGACCTTGGCGCTGCCGGGGTCGCGCAGGTGGCCGGCCAGCACCGCGCGCATCAGCTCGGCCAGGTTGTCGCCGGGGAACGGCCGGCCGCGGAACAGCGCCTCGTAGAGCGCCACGCACAGCGCGAACTGGTCGGAGCGGGCGTCGGCCCGGTCGCCGCGGAACTGCTCCGGGGCCATGTACGCCGGCGTGCCGATCAGCGAGCCGGTGACCGTCAGCGACGCGTCGAGCGCCCGCAGGCTGGCGGCGGCGAAGCTGCCGTCGCGGTCGCGGGTCCGCTCGAGGTCGGCGAACAGCTGCGGGTCGCTCTCGGCCCGGGCCAGGCCGAAGTCGAGCACGCGGACCCGGCCGTCGTCGCCGACCATCGCGTTCTGCGGCTTGAAGTCGCGGTGGACCAGCCCGGCCTCGTGCGCGGCGGCCAGGCCCGAGGCGGCCTGGCGGAACACGTCGACGACCTCGCGCCAGCTCCGTTGCTGTCGCTTGAGCCATGTACTCAAGGTCACGCCGTGCACGAACTCCATGGCCACGTAGACCTGGTCGAGGTGGGTCCCGACCTCGTGCACGCTGACGATGTTGGGGTGCGACAGCCGGGCCATCGCCTGGGCCTCGCGCAGCAGGCGGGTCCGCGCGTCGGCCTGCGAGGCGACGGTCGCCTCGGGGTGCAGCAGCTTGACCGCGACCTTGCGCTCGAGCTCCTCGTCGTAGGCGGCGTAGACCACCCCGGTGCCGCCGCGCCCGAGCTCGCGCAGGACCGTGAAGCGGCCGATCTTGGCCGGCGCCAGCGGCTCGTCGAACAGGCTGGCCATGATCGCCTGCTTGACGCGCTCGTTGGCGAAGTCGCCCTCGACCTGCGGGCGCAGGGCCTCGGGCGCGATCGTCGGGCCGATCATCGCCCGCCCCCCCGCTTCATCGCCTGCTTGGTCAGGAACTCGTCGATCTCCGACACCCACTTCTTGCTGTCCTTGCGCTGCTTGACCGCGAACGCGCGGGCCTCGTGGGCCAGCGCCAGCGCCCGCTGCTGCTCGCCGGTCTCGGCCAGCGCGGCCGCCAGGTGCCAGATCGCGTAGTAGTGCCAGTGCTCGTTGGCCGGGTTGGGGTCGCGGCGGGTCAGCGCCAGCGCCCGCTCGGCGAACGCCACCGCCGCCTCGGGCCGGCCCTCGAGGCGGCTCAGCTCGGCCAGGTTGAGCAGCGCCTGCGTCAGCCGCGGGTCGGTCGGGCCCCAGCTCTTCTCGGCGCGCGCCAGCGTGGCCGACAGCACGACCTCGGCCTCGTCGGGGCGCTTCGTCACCCGCAAGATCATGCCGAGGTAGTTGTGCATGTCGTAGTTGTCGCCGAGCAGGCGGTCGCTCGAGCGCTCGAGCACCGCGATCGCCTCGCGCAGCGGCTGCTCGGCCAGCTCCGGCTGCTTCATCGCCTCGTAGGCGAAGCCGGTGTTGGCCCACAGGGTCATGTACACGTGGTTGCGCTGGTTCGGCAGGTCGACCGCGGCGTCGAGCGCCTCCTTGAAGACCTTCAGCGCGCGCTCGTACTGGCCGTCGATGCGCAGCACCAGGCCGAGGCTGTTGTGGATCATCGCCACGTCGGGGTGCTGCGGCCCGAGCCTGGCCCGCATGATGGCGAGCGCGCGCTCCTGCTGGGCGATGGCCTCGCGGGTCTCGCCGGCGTTGACCAAATGGTCGCCGTAGAAGCGCAGCGCCCGGGCGAAGTCGGTCGTGTCCTCCTGACCGGCCGCGTGATAGAGGCGCAGCGCCTCGGTGAGGGCCTTGCGCGCCTCGCCGAGCTCGCCGGCCAGGTTGGCGATCGCCCCGCGGACCGTCAGCGCGCGGGCGCGGCGGATCGGGTCGTCGCTGCGGGCGGCGTAGATCTCGGCGTGCTTCAGCCAGTCGCGGCTGGCGAACGCGTCGTGCAGGCGGCGGCCGACCAGGTAGGCCAGGCGGGTCGCGGCGTCGATCGCAAACTCGTGGTGGCCGGCGGCGATGGCGACGAAGAACGCGTCCTCGAAGCTGCTGCGCGCCCCGAGGTAGTCGCCCTCGTTCTCGCGCACCGAGCCGCGGCGGAACGACAGCTCGGCCTGCACCGGCGAGTAGCCGGTCCCGGCCACCAGCGCCTCGGCGTCGCCCAGCAGCTTCAGCGCCTCGGCGAAGCGGCCGCCCAGCTCGAGCGCGTCGGCCCGCGTCAGCTCGGAGCGGGCCGCCGCGACCCGCTCGGCCACCGCGGCGTCGGGCGGGCGCACCTTGGCCCGCAGGTACTTGTCGTCGCTGCAGCTGGCGATCCGCGGCAGGCTGGCGGTCAGCTCGTCGACCCGCGTCACCAGCACGTCGTCGGGCCGCTGGAACATGTCGATCGCCGCCGCCAGGTGGTCGCGCCGCTCGCCCAGGCAGGTCATGCGCAGGTCGAGCTGCTCGGCCGACTCCTGCCGGCACGCCGCGCCGTACGCCTCGGCCCACTCGGCCCCGTAGGCGTCGAACGCCGCGGCCGCGCGCGACCAGGCGGCCGGCGCCTGGGCCACGCCCGACGCCGCCGCGACCTCGGCCAGGTGCTCGCGCCGCTGGTGGTTCCACACCGCCGACAGCCGCTCCTCGCCGCTGCACGCCTCGGCGAACGCACCTGTCTGCCAGGCCAGGCCGAGGCCGGCGCCGCCGACCAGCGTCGCCGCCACGGCGGCGATCGCCCAGCTGCGGCGCGCCGGCGGGCGGGCGAACGCGGCCAGCTCGGCCAGCAGCGGGCGCATGCTCGGCCAGCGCGCCGCGGGGTCACGGGCCAGGCCGCGCAGCAGCAGCGCGCGCACGGCTCGCGGCACCCCGGCCGGCGCCGGCAGGTCGCGGACCTGGCCGGCGAGCACGCTCGACATCAGCTCGGCCAGGGTGTCGCCCTTGAACGGCCGCTCGCGGTAGGCCGCCTCGAACAGGGCGACGCAGAACGCGAACTGGTCGGCGCGGGCGTCGACGCGGCCGCCCAGGAACTGCTCGGGGGACATGTACGCCGGCGTGCCGAGCATGACGCCGGTGACGGTGATCGAGGCGTCGAGCGAGCGCAGGTTGGCGACCGCGGACGCGTGCTCCTCGGCGGGCCGCATGTCCCCGAGGCCAGGTGCCGGCCCGGGCTCGAGCTCGGCGCGGGCCAGGCCGAAGTCGAGCACGCGCGCGCGGCCGTCGCTGCCGACCATCACGTTGGCCGGCTTGAAGTCGCGGTGGACCAGCCCGGCCTCGTGCGCGGCCTGCAGCCCGGCGCCGGCCTGCACGAACGTCGCGGCGATCTCGGCGAAGCTGCGCCGCTGCCGCTTGAGCCACGAGTGCAGCGTCATCCCGTGGACGAACTCCATCGCCACGTAGACCTGACGCCCGAACGTCCCGACCTCGTGCACGCCGACGATGTTGGCGTGCGACACCCGGGCCATCGCCTGCGCCTCGCGCATCAGCCGGAGCCGCGCCACGTCCTCGCGGGTCTCGGAGTGCAGCAGCTTGACCGCGACCTTGCGGTCGAGCTGCTCGTCGAAGGCGGCGTAAACCACCCCGGTGCCGCCGCGCCCGAGCTCGCGCAGGACCGTGAAGCGGCCGATCTTCGCCGGCGCGGGCACTTCCTCGAGGCGCGGCGAACGGGCGAGCGGCCGGGTGTCGGCCGGGACCAGCGGGATCAGCGTCGGCGCGTTCGGATCGATCTGCCGCCCGTCCGGCGTGGCCCCGGCCGGCGTGTGCTGCAGCGTCTGCTCGCCCGACGAGGAGGACGACGACAACGCGCGGATTCGGTCTCGAAACGCTGGCATGACGGCCGCTTTCAGGGTGCTGTCCCAAAGTCGGGGCCCTGGATCGCGGCCCTTGAACTTTTTTCGCTACGGCAGACCCGGAGGATGGTGACGGGGCTTTCCCGGGCGAGGAAGTCCTCGTTCGCAGAGAACCGGCCCGGTGATAGGCCTCTCAACGCGCAAGAACGCGCCGCTCTTCCCGCCAGCAGCGCCGATTCAGCGAATGGCGCCAGGTTTGCGGCGAACGGGCGAACCCTCATGGACCGAAGCGAAACCGCGCATCCATGGTTGGGGCCGGAAAACCCCAGACCAAATCGCCGTGCGTGCGAATTCGCGCCGACGAGCAAGCCCCCCGCTGGCCGGGCCGATCTCCCCGGGGACCGACCTGCAGCCGCGAGCCCCGGCCCCGCGAAGCGCCGGGGCGCGGCTCCCTGTTAGCATCGCGGCCCGGTGGTGGACGACAGCGACACGGCGCTCGTGGACGCCTGGCGCGGCGGCGACCGGGAGGCCGGAAAGCGCCTGTTCTCGCGCCACTACGCCGCGATCGCCCGGTTCTTCCGCAACAAGGTCGGGGAGGCCGGGCCGGACCTGATCCAGCGGACCTTCCTCGCCTGTCTCGAGGGCCGCGAGCGCTTCCGTCACGAGGCGGCCTTTCGCAGCTACCTGTTCGCCATCGCCTACAAGATCCTCTGCAAGCACTACCGCGAGCAGCGGCGCGACGAGGCGCGGGTCGATTTCGCGGAGGACTCGGCGCACGAGCTGTCGTCGCCGATCAGCGCGGTCGAGGCGCGGCAGGAGCAGCGGCTGCTGCTCGAGGGTCTGCGGCGGCTCCCGGTCGACTATCAGGTCGTGCTCGAGCTGCACTACTGGGAGGGCATCACCGCCGCCGAGCTGGCCGAGGTGTTGGCGATCCCCGTCGGCACCGCCAAGACCCGCCTGCGTCGCGGCCGCGAGCTGCTCGAGGCGCGCCTGCACGAGCTCAGCACCTCGGCGGAGCTGCTGCGCAGCACCCTGGCCAACCTCGACGCCTGGGCCGCCCGCCTGCGCGTCCAGGTGCTCGGCGACGATCCGGATCTTTAACCTGTCCTTTGGGACATCTTGCGCATCGGCGGTCGGCGACGAACTTGGCGACCTGTCCTCAGGGACAGCCGCCTGGAATGCGCGTGCAGCGAGGCTTGACCGGCGCTCGGGCTGCCGATAAGAGCTGAAGTCGACGATGTTCGCCGTCGCCTTGGGCCTGTGTTTCCTCGTCTCTGCCGTCGAGCCGGCCCCTGCTGGCGAGGCTGCGGGGACGGACGCCGAGGTTGCTCCCGCGCCTGCCGATGCGCCGCAGACCGGCGACGCCGGGCCCGCGCCGCGCCTCGACGACGAGCGCGCCCCGGCTGCGCCGCAGACCGGCGACCCTGCGCCCGCGCCGCGCCTCGACGACGAGCGCGCCCCGGCTGCGCCGCAGGCCTTCGACGACGAGCGGCCCGGGCCGGCGCGGCGGACCGACGCACGCGACCTCGCGCCTCCCGCTCCGGAGCCGAGCGGGCTGCGCCTGCCGGGCACCTACTTGCACGTCGCTCCCGGGATCGCCGCCTTCAACGTGCTCGATCCGGACTTTCGCTTCTATGCCTGGGGCATCAGCGGCGGCCGTTCAGTGGTCCGTGGCCGGCGCTTCGCGGCGCAACTCGGCGGGTTCTTCGAGCACCTGGTCGGCCCGCGCCAGCCCGCCGTCGACCTGGTGCGCTTCGGCGGCGAGTTCCGCGTCGGCGCGAGCAACGAGCGGGTGTTCGGCTACGGCCTGGCGCGCGCGGGGCCTCGACATCCTGGTGGTCCCCAAGGACATGTTCGCCGGGCCAGGTCGACGAGCCCCGCTGTTCTTCCTGGTCTCGCTCGGCGCCGGCGTACAGGGGGCGCTCGGGCCGCGGAGGCGGCTGCTGCTGGGCGTGGAGCCCTCGTTCGAGTTCACCTGGCCGGGCGTGCTCGTGCTGTTCAGGACGCGGGCGTTCGTCGGCTGGCGGTTCGGATAGTGGCAGCATTGCCACGGCCCGCGCGGGTGACCTGTCCTCCGGGACATCTAGGGCCGCGGCCCGATTCGCCGGCCCCGCTCCTACTGGTTTGACGATTGTGCGGGCGGCCCGCGGACCGTCCCCGCTCCTACTATGTTGGCACCGCCGGCTCGCCGACCGCCACGGTCACCAGCGTCTCGTGCTGTTCCGGGGTCAGCAGGACCGGCGGCAGCGTGCGGTACAGCTCGGCGATGTCGCGGTGCTCGGGCTCGTCGTTGTAGGCGGCGGCTGGCACGTCGGCGGTGTGCGGCGGCAGCTTGACGAAGTCTGTCTCGAGGGCCAGGTTCAGGCGGCCTTCGCAATAACAAGGGTTGTGGCGGTCGATGTGGCCGCAGCGGGGCGCCAGGTAGTCTTCGAGGCGGCGGCGGGCGCGGGTGAGGCGGACGCGGAAGGCGCTCTCCTTGATCCCCAGCAGCTCGGCGGCGGCCGCGGGCGGGAAGCCGAACAGGTCGGTGACCACGAACGAGACCCGCACGCCCGGCGGCAGCGCCCCCAGCACCGACGCCAGGCAGGTCCGCTTGAGCTCCCACAGCAGCACCGGCACGCGCGCCAGGTCGCCCTCGATCGGCGGCTTGTCGGGGTCGATCGGCTGCGTCTCCTCGCTGCGCAGCATGTTGTCGAGGATGACGAAGCTGTGGTCGGCCTTGCGGCCCAGCGTGTCCTCGATCCCGCGGGCCAGCCTGCCGAGCAGGTAGTCGCCGGGGCGACCGGCGGCCAGCAGCGCCTCGCGGTCGACGTTGCGCAGCGCCTCGCGGACCTGGACGAATGCCTCGTCACGCGCGCCGCACATCACGTATGCGAATGCGTAGAGGCGCGGGATCGCGGCGCGAACCAGGGTCGCGAGCTCGGTCGGGTTTGACATCGGGGGGCGAGTTCAATCTAGCATCATTCGCTCGGCTTGGGTCGCGGGGCGGTGCTAGCGCAGCTGCGGCTCGAGGGCGGCCCAGAACCTCGCCTGCATCGTCTCGTCGCCGGTCAGCCCGCCGAGGCGATTGATCTCCTGCATGCCGGTCGGGCTGGTCACATTGATCTCGGTGAGGAATTCGCCGAGCACGTCGATGCCGACGAAGAATTGGCCCCGATCGCGCACGAAAGGCCCCACGGCGGCGCAGATCTCCCGGTCGCGGGCGCTGAGCCGGGTCAGCGCCGCGCTGCCCCCAGCATGGAAATTGTTGCGCAGCTCGCCGTCGGCCGGCACCCGCATCACGGCCCCGATCGCCTCGCCGTCCACCAACAAGATGCGTTTGTCGCCGTGCTTCGCGGCGGGCACAAACTCTTGCGCGATGGTCCACGTGCGGCCGTCGTGGGTCGCCAGTTCGAACAGCGTGCTGAGGTTCGGATCGCCGTCGCGAGCGATCAGCACCTCGCGTCCGCCGAATCCGAACACCGGCTTGAGAATCATCTGCCCGCCGAGTTCGGCGAGCGCGTCGCGGAGGTCGCCGATCGTGCGCAGCAAGAAGGTGCGCGGGATGAACTGCGGGAAGTCGAGGATCGCCAGCTTCTCGCTCAGGTCGCGCAGGCCCTGCGGTTGATTGATCACCAGCGTGTGGCTGACCGCCCGGTCGAGGCACCACGTCGCGGTCACGAAATCGGGGTCGACCGGCGGGTCCTTGCGCATCACCACCACCCGGAAGCTGGCCAGCGCGCGCACCTGCGGGTCGCCGGTCGGGGCGAGCGGCGCGCCGGGCTCGTGCAGCCCGAGCGGGGTGGCCCGGGCGACGGCGTCGGCGCCGCGCAGCAGCAGCCCCGGCAGCTCGACCGACCACGGCTGGTAGCCGCGCCGCAGCGCCTCGGCGATCATCAGGTACGAGCTGTCCTTCTTGGGGTGGATCGTCTCGAGCGGGTCGAGGACGAAGAGCACGTCCCCCCGGGCATGCTTGGCGGTCGGCATGGCCCCAGGATACCCGCTCGGGGGCGGTCCCGCGCCCGCAGGAAATTTGGAGGTGCATGTCCTACATGCACATACTTGTGGACCCATGGCCGCCCGACAACCGCGAGCTGCATCCGCGCCCAAGGCGCAATTGCCCGAACCGGGCTGGGCGAAGGTCCAAAAGGTCCAGCTCATCCGGCGGGAGATCCGCGAGGTGCTGGCCCCCAGCGCGCTCGAGCTGCTCTTCAAGTACGGCGAGCTAGTGATCGAGGCCGGGCCGGAGCTCGGTCGCGGCAGGCGCGCGCCAGGCCAGCGGTTCTACGCGACGGTGATGGTGACGGTCGACCTGCGCCGCTGCGCCGCCCACTTCTGCGAGCCGGCCGACGTGGCGACCGCGGACAAGCTGGCGGAGCTGATGCTGGGGAGCGCGCGGGTGCGGCAGAAGCTCGTCGTCCTGGCACGAGGTGAGCTGGCGCGACTGGCGGGTGTGCCAGCCGCGCAGCTGCTGGTGGAGATCGATCATCACGTGCGCAGCGAGGGGCCGCGCGTCTTCATCGACGGCGATGCCATGGTATCGCTGGAGACCGCACGCGAGGCGAGCAAGCGATGAGCGAGACGAACGAGACCAGCATGGCATCGGACCCGTCGGCGCCGTCGGCGTACGCGGTGCGCGACGTGTCGCGCCTGTTCGAGCTGCCCGAGAGCCGCCTGCGCTACTGGGCCCAGACCGGCTTCATCAGCCCTTCGATAAGGGTCCGCGGCCGCACCTTCTACAGCTTCCGCGACCTCATCGCCATCAAGGTCGCGCGCGAGCTGCTGGGCGCCGGGATGCCGCTGCAGCGGGTGCGCCGCAGCCTCGACTCGCTGCGCGTCAAGCTGCCCGAGGTCGACCAACCGCTGTCCCGCCTGCGCGTCCGCTGCGAGCACGAGCGCGTGGTGGTCGAGGACCAGACCCACAGCTTCGAGGCCGCGACCGGCCAGGTGCTGCTCGACCTCAACGTGCAGACGCTGCATCAAGAGGTCGCGCAGGTGCTGGCGATGCCGCGCCTGCACGGGCCGACGCCCGAGCGCAGCGCGTACGAGTGGTTCCTCCACGCGTGCGACCGCGAGGCCGCGTGGAGCGGCGACGACCCCGACGACCCGGCGTTCACCGAGGCCCGCGAGGCCTACGACCGCGCGCTCGACCTCGACCCCGAGTTCGCCGCGGCCTACACCAACCTCGGCGCGCTGCTGGCCGCCGTCGGCGACCTCGACGGCGCCCGCGACCACTTCGACCAGGCGCTGCGCTGCGACCCGGGCCAGCACGAGGCCCAGGCCAACCTGGCGGCCCTGGCCCTCAGGACAGGTGACCCGGAGACGGCGATCGCCGGCTACCGCCAGCTGCTGCGCACCGCGCCCGACTCGCTCGAGGCCCACTACGGGCTGGCCCGCGCGCTGCTGGCCGTCGGCGGCAAGGGCCAGGCGCTGGCCCACCTCGAGCGCTTCATCGCCGGCGTCGACGGCCTGGCCACCGCCCAGCAGGCCGGCTCGCTGCGCGAGCGCCGACAACACGCGACCCGGGTGGTCGCCGCCCTCCGCCGCGAGCTCGGCTCGGGCTGACCGGAGCGCCGATGTCCGAGTCCCCGCGGCCGCTGCGAGCACCCGGACGCGAGCGCTGCCTCGAGCGCCTCGTCGACCAACTCGGCGGCGGTGAGCTCGGCCGCACGTTCGGCCTGCGCCGCCTCGCCGGCCTGCCCGACCTGCGGGCCCAGGTCCCGCTGCACGACGCCCGCGCCCACGCGGCCCGCGTCGAGCCGCTGCTCGACCTCGACGGCCCGGCCGACGCCGGCGCGGCCGCCGAGCGCGAGGAGGTCGTGCTGGTCTGGAAGACATGGCTCTCCGAGCATGTCCGATCGAGCATGTCCCCGGGGGCACCCCTGCGCGCCGGCCTGCTGCAGGCCCGCCGGGCCGACCCCGCGGTCGACGCGATCGCCGAGGACGACCTCGCGGCGCTCGGGGCCGAGGTGCTGCGCCTGCACGCGATCGACGACCCGGCGGCGGCGCTGGAGCGGCTGGCCGCGTTCGCACCTGGCCTTTTGGTCAGCCCGAGCGCGGCCGCGTTCGCCTGCCTCGAGGAGCAGGTCCGCGGGCCGCTCGAGCGCCGCCTGCCCGACCTGCGGCTGCTGCTGGCCAGCTTCGACGTGCGCCTGCAACTGCGCGCCCGCGCCGAGCTGCACGCGGCCGGGTGGATCGATCCGCGCGCGGGCCGGCTCGGGCTGCCGTCGCTGCGCCCGCCGGCCCGCGGCTTCACCCTGGCCCTGGCCAGCGCGATCCTCGAGCTGCTGCCGCCGAGCGACGACCGCCGCGGCTCGGCCGAGGCGGCGGCGCTGTGGCCCGAGCACGCGATCGTCGGCGAGCGCTACGAGCTGGTGGTGTCCTCGGGCACAGGTTGCCTGCGCCTGCGCACCGGCGAGTTCGTGCGCGTGGTCGGCTTCGACCCGCCGACGGCCCTGGTCCCGTTCCCCCGCCCCCGCGTGGTCCGCCTGCCCGCGCCCGACCCGGCGGTGCCGCTGGCCGGGCTGTCGCTGCCGGGCGCCGAGCTGGCCGCGAGCGTGCGCGCGGCGTTCCGCCCGGAGGACCCGGCCCTGGTGGCAGCGACGGTCCGGCCCGACCCCCAGAGCGTGGCCGACGACCCGTCGCCGGCAGAGTCGCGCCCGAACCACTTCGCCGACACGGAGCTGGGCTCGGCCGACGTGTCGGGCGTCCGCCAACCACTGCGCGCGACGGGATTGCACGTGCAGGTCGAGGTGCAAGGCGTGGCGCGAGCCGACTTCCGCGCCCGCCTCGGCCGCTCGATCGACGACGACCTGATCCGCCGCAGCCCGGCGTACGCCCACCTCCGCGCCGCCCGCCAGCTACGCCCGCCACGGGTCGAGCTGGTCCCGCCGGGCGCGTTCAAGGAAGCGTGGGACCAGGCAGCGCGCCGCCTCGACCACAAGGTGGCCGGACCCGTCGTGCGAGTGCTCGAGCACTGAGATGTCCCATGGGACATGTCTAACAAGACATGCCCGCCAGGCGCGCGATCTCGACACCTCGCTGCCGCCTGTCGACCGGGCTACGCTGCGGCCATGCACGAGGACGACGCGGTGCTCCTGAGCGCCTGGGGGGCCGGCGACGGCGAGGCTGGCAGCCGCCTGTTCACCCGCCACTACCGCTCGGTGTACCGCTTCTTCAGCAACAAGCTGGCCAGCCTGGCCGCGGTCGAGGACCTGGTCCAGCAGACCTTCACCGCCTGCGTCGAGGCTCGCGCGCGCTTCCGCGGCGACGCCAGCTTCCGCACCTTCGTGCTGGCGATCGCCCGCAACCTCCTGCTCAAGCACCTCCGCGACCGCCGCAAAGACCCGGACATCGACGCCGACGCGGTCTCGCTGGCCGACTGCGGCCTCGGGGCCAGCACCGTCGTCGGCATGCGGCGCGAGCAGCAGCTCCTGCTCACCGCCCTGCGGCGGATCGCCATCGACTCGCAGGTCGTGTTCGAGATGACCTACTGGGAGCAGATGCCGGCCAGGGAGATCGCCGCGATCCTCGGCGAGACCGAGGCCGCGATCCGCGGCCGCCTGCGCAAGGCCAAGCTCGAGCTGCGCGGCGCGATCGAGGCCCTCGCGCGCACCCCCGACGAGGTCTCGTCGACGATCGACGGCCTCGACCGTTGGGCTGACGGCCTTCGCAATTACTGGGACGCCGGGCGCTGAGCCGAGGCGCTCACGCGCCACACCCCGAGGTCACCGTGAAGGCGGCGCCCGAGGCCAGCATCGGCTCGGCGCTGAGGCCCGTGCATCGCGCCAGCGCGGCGCTGGGACCGCGAAACCGACGATCCGTCTCATTCCATACCGTTCGCACGAATGGCACGAGTCTCGACATGATCGCTGGCGCAGCAATGCACAGGGCGCCCATTGGGCGCCCATTGGGCGCCCATCGCATTCATCGCATTCGCCAGCGCGATCTCGGCAGTATCCGCCGTCTCGAAGCCTGTGATAGAGAGATTGCCATGGCTGTCTACATCATCATCTTCGAGGCCAACGACCAGGTCCAGGGCCGGCCGTCCATCCCCGACGAGATCCATCAATACGGCTCCTGGCAGCAGGTCACCGAGCAGACCTTCATCCTCATCACGGATCAATCGCCCGGCGACATCTACGACCACCTCAAGGCCGCCCTCGACGGTCACCACAAGCTCTACATCTTCACCCAGAGCGGGAGCTGGTTCGGCTTCGGCCCGGACGACCTCAACAAATGGGTGTACGACAACGTACCCGGCTGATGCGCTCGATGGGCGTGCTCGACCGAGCATGAATGCTCATTCTTCATGAGCATGAAAAAAGCCGCCGGCGCGCCGCCTCGAGCTCGAGGCAGGCGCGCCGGCGCGGTTCAGGCGTGGAGCCCGATCAGGACTGCGGCTTCTGCTTGGCCATCTCGGCCTTCATGCGCTCGGCCATCTGCTCGGGGGTGACATCTTCCTTGTGGGTGGCGATGCCCCAAGCCATGCCCGCGGGGTCGAGGATCATGCCGTAGCGGTCGCCCCAGAACTGGTCGCCCAGCGGCATGAGCGGCTTGGCGCCGGCCGACTGGGCCCTGGCGAACACCGCGTCGGCGTCGGTCACGTAGTGGTGGAAGGTCAGCGGCGTGCCCTTGAAGTCGGCGATCGACTTGCTGCCCATCTCGGGGAAGGCGTCGGACAGCATGACGACGCTGTCGCCGATCGCCAGCTCCGCGTGCATCACCTTCTTGCCGTCGTTCGAAAGCATGCGCGGCGACTTCTCGGTCGCGCCGAACGCGGCCTTGTAGAACTCGATCGCCGCGTTGGCGTCGGCCACCACGAAGCTCGGGGTGATCGCGTGGTACTCCTTCGGCATCTTCTCGGTCGCCGGGGTGCCGGCGATCTTCTTCCACGCCGGGGCCGCGCCCTTCTTCGGCTTCTTCTTGGTCGGCGCGAGGGCGATCTTGGCGCGCTCGGCGATCTGCTCGGGCGTCAGGTCCTCGACGTGGCTGGCGATCGCCCAGCGATGGCCGAACGGGTCGGTGACCTCGCCCCAGCGGTCGCCCCAGAACTGGTCCTCGGCGGGCATCCCGACCTTGGCGCCGGCGGCGGTCAGGGCGGCGATGGTGGCGTCGACGTCGGGCGAGTACATCAGCAGCAGCGCCGGCGAGCCGCCGAGCGACTGCGGGCCCTTCATGTCGCCCGACTCCTCGTCGATCATGAGGATCGAGTCGCCGATCTTGACCTCGGCGTGGATCGCCTTGCCGCCCTCGCCGGGGATCGTCAGCACCTTCGTGGCGCCGAGGTTCTTGGTGTAGAACTCGACCGCGTCGTCGACGCCCTTGACGATGATCTGCGGGGTGATCGCGTGGAAACCCTCGGGGATCGGCTTGACCTCGGCCTTGGGCGGCTCGGGTGCCGGCGCCGGCGGAGCGGAGGCCGTCGAATCAGGGATGGCGGTGTCGGTCTTCGGCGAATTGCTGCAACCCAGGGGGAGCAGCGTCAACGCGATGAACAGGACTGAGGGGTGGGTCTTGGTCATGGGGTGGGGAACCTTGCAAAGCGGCGCGCAAATGTCCAGCGACCTGATCCGTGTTCTTTACGCAAACCCGCATAATTCGAGCGAAACCCCAGTCGCTGGGGGCCTCGTTGCCCACGGCGAATCGCCGCTGGCCCGAGCATTCGGATTTAACTCTCACGCCGGGCCCAGCCCCGGGGACAAACGATATGGCACCGAGAACATGTCCCACGAGACATGTTGAAAATCATCTGTCCCTCGGGACATCTCACGGGGCATCCCCGACTGCCATCAATCGCGGCGGTCGCGACCTCGGGTCGCGCGGATGCAGAGGCGCGAACGCGCGAGCTCCCGATCGCGCGCCGCCGGGCCCTGCGCGCCCCCGCGGCGCGGCTTGACGCGCGCGCGCGCGGCGACGTAGCGTGACCGTGGAGGTCTCTCTTGCTGCGCAGCACGTCGCGTCCGCTCCTCTCTCCTGGCGCCCTGGCGCTCGTCCTCGCCGGCTGCGGCGAACCTGGTGGCCGCGACTCGAGCAGCGATTCGGCGGGCATCACCTCGGTCGCCAGCAACAGCAGCCCCACCGCCGCCACCACCGTCACGCCGCCCGCCACCACCGGCGAGACCGGCGCCGGCACCAGCAGCACCGGCGACATCACCCCGACCACCGACGGGGTCGACACCACCGGCAACCTCCCCAAGCTCGACATCGGCGGCGTGCCCGACTTCGCCGGCGACGACACCGAGGGCCCGCCGCTGCCGCTGACCTGCGAGAACATCGCCATGCAGCCCGCGACCAGCGTCGGCTGCGAGTTCTGGGGCGTCGACCTGCCGATGCTGCAGTACAACGAGCTGGCCTACGGCATCAGCGTCGGCAACATGTCCGAAGAGCCAGCCATGATCACGATCGAGGACCTGCGCGGTCCGGGCGGGACCTTGCGGGTGATCACGCAATTGGAGGTCGCGCCCAAGCAGAGCCAGCTCGTCAAGATCAACGGCCTCGACGGCGTGGCCCCCGGCGACAACCAGGTCGCCAAGCAAGGCATCACCCCGGCGGCGGCGTTCCGCGTGACCTCGACGGTGCCGGTCACGGCGATGCAGATCAACCCGGTCGGCGGCGGCCCCTCGCACGTCGCCGAGGCCAGCCTGCTGCTGCCGCGCCAGGCGCTGGCGACTTCCCACTTCGCGACCTCGTACGCGTGGATGTTCGGCACCTGGACGGTGGTGGTCGCGGTCGAGGACGATACGACGATCACCACCTCGAACGGCGACGCCGCGCTCGACGCCTTCGGCGCCTGGACCTTCACGCCCGGCAGCGACACCACCGCGTTCTTCGTCGGCTCCGACAAGCCGGTGGCCGTGTTCTCGGGCACCGACTGCGTGCTGATCCCCGGCGACCCGTGGTACGCTTGCGACCACCTCGAGGAGCAGATGGTGCCGCTGGCCTCGTGGGGCACCAGCTACGTCGGCGCCCGCCACCCGCAGCGCGTGCCCGGCATCAACCCCGCGCCCGAGGAGGTCCGCTGGCGGATCGTCGGCGCCGTCGACGGCACCTCCGTCAACCTGCAGCCGCCGCAGCCCGGCGTCGGCGGCACGCTCAACATCGCCAAGGCCGGCCAGATCGTCGAGTTCGCCAGCACCGAGAGCTTCGTCGCCACCGGCGACCAGCCGTTCCAGCTGCTGCAATTCATGACCGGCTGCTACAACGTGATCAAGCAGACCGGCGATCCGAACAATTGCAGCCAGGGCCCGACCGGCGACCCGTACATGATCCAGGTGCCGCCGATCGAGCAATGGATGACGGCGCTGCCGTTCCTCACCGATACCTCGTACCCCCGCGATTTCGCCATCCTGATGCGCGAGGCCGGGACGACGATCGAGCTGGCCTGCCTCGGCGTGGTCTCCGACGACCACTTCACCGCGATCCCCGGCACCAACTACGAGGTCGGCTACGTCGAGCTCGACGACAACAGCGGCGAGGGCGACTGCGGCGACGGGGCCCACTTCATCAGCGCCGACGCCCCGATCGGGGTGATGGTGGCCGGCCTCGACTGGGCCACCTCCTACGGCTACCCCGGGGGCCTCAACTTCAAGTCGCTGTGGGTCCCGCCGACCGAGCCGCCGGGCTGATCGCCGCGTCCTCGATCTGTCCTGAGGGACATGTCACCCGTGCATTGTGGGGACATGTCCTTTCGGACATGCCGTCCTCGCCGGCCCCGCGCCAGATCACGCCGCGCAAATTTCGCAAGCGCGGCGCCGCTCTGCTACTCTCTGCCCCGATGCAGCCGGAAGTCTACGCCTGGGAGTTCGACATCCCCGTCGCCCGACCCTCGCTGTGGGCCTTCGTGTCCGACACCGAGCGGCTCAACCGGCTGGCCGGGGTGTTCCCGGTCCACTATCAATACAAGCCGCTCGACAGCGGCGGCAGCGAGGTCGTCGCCGAGGCGCGCACGGCGGGCATGCTGCTGCGGTGGGTCGAGCGCCCGTGCGAATGGGTCGAGCCGGAGTACTTCCGCTTCACCCGCGATTACAGCAAGGGCCCGTTCGTGCGCCTGGTGTCCGAGGTCCGCCTGCGCGACGGCGACCGGCCCGGCACCACCCGGTTGACGCACACGATCACCGTGACCCCGCGCCACTTCGTCGGTCGCATGCTCGCGCGGGTGGCCATCGGCGTGCAGACGAAGGCCGGCTTCGCCCGCGCCTACGCCCTCGCGCCGCAGTGGGCGGCCGGGCAAGAGCTGCCGGCGATCGGCAGCGAGCGCCTGCCGCCGCGCGGGTTCGCGGCCCGCGAGCTGCGGCGCGTGCTGGTGCCGCTGGCCCATCGCCTCGGTGAGCCGCAATTGGCCGAGCTGCTGACGCATCACCTGCTGAGCAAGCCCGACAGCGAGCTCGACAGCCTGTCGCCGTACACGCTGGCGCGCGCGTGGCAGGTCGAGCGCGGGCCGCTGCTGCGGCTGTTCCTCCACGCCACCAAGGCCGGCCTGTTCGACCTGCAGTACCACCTGATCTGCCCGTCGTGCCGGCGCAGCAAGGCCAACGTCACCAGCCTGGCCGACCTGCGCGAGGAGGGCCACTGCCCGAGCTGCAACATCCGCTTCGGCGTCGATTTCGACCGCGCGGTCGAGGTCCGCTTCTCGCCGCGCCCGCTCGGGGTCGGCGAGGACGCCGCGGAATACTGCCACGCCGGTCCGCGCAACACGCCGCACCGCGTCGCCGGTTGGAACTTCGAGCCAGGTACTTCGAGACAGGTCGAGACCACGCTCGAGCCCGGCCGCCACCAATTGCTGTCGCCGCAGGCCGGCTCGGTCTACTTCGAGGTCGTCGACGACGCCGACGCGCCGCGCGAGGCAGCGCTGACCCTCGCCGCCGACGGGCTGTCGGGCGCGCCCGAGCGGGTGCGCGCGGGCACGGTCCGCTTCGCCGTCGAAAGCCGGTTCGCCGCGCTCGCCGAGCTGATGATCGCGCGCGCCAAGTGGGCCGACGACGCGGTCACCGTGGCCGAGCTGACGGCCATGCAGGAGTTCCGCGAGCTGTTCGGCAGCGAGCTCCTGGCCCCCGGCGCCGAGTTCTCGATCCAGAACATGGTGTTCCTGTTCACCGACCTGGTCGGCTCGACCGCGATGTACGAGCGGCTCGGCGACGCGGCGGCGTTCGACCTGGTGCGCCGCCACTTCGACCTGCTGTCCGACATCTATTCGCAGCACGGCGGCGCGCTGGTCAAGACGATCGGTGACGCGATCATGGCGGTGTTCCGCCGCGGCGACGACGCCCTCCGCGCGGCGCTGGCGATGCACGCCAAGGTCCCTGCGCTGCGCGAGGCCGAGGGCGGCGCCGGCCTGGCCCTGCGCATCGGCCTCCACCGCGGGCCCTGCATCGCCATGACCGCCAACGAGCGCATCGACTACTTCGGCACCACGGTCAACACCGCCGCCCGCGTGCAGGGCATCGCCGGCGGCCACGAGGTCGCGCTCAGCCCGGCCATGCTCGAGCTGCCCGAGGTCCGCGCCGCCCTCGCCGCGACCAGGCTGCCCGCCCGCACCGAGGAGCTGAAGCTCAAGGGCCTGTCCGGCCGCCACGCGATCTCGATCGTCGAGGTGCCGCAGGGCGAGTGACCGTTCGGGAATGTCCTCTAGGGCATGTTCTTCGAGACATGCACCAAAGTGCATGCCCCTTCGGACATGCTCCGAGACCGCGTCACAGCGAGACGCCGAGCACGAAGCCGGGCCACACGCGCATCTCGTAAGGATCGATCGGGACCCGCTGCAGGGTCCACCCGTAGCCCATGCGCTGACGCCCGCCCTGGAGGTCGACGTCGAGGTTGAGGGTCGGGCCGCCCCACACCGCGAGGCGACGGTTGTCCTGCCAGCCGAACATCACGCGCAGGCTGCCAAGCACCGAGGGGTTGTCGCGGAACTTGAACTTCGGCTGCTGCCAGTAACTGCCGAGGTCGATGTCGAGATAAAACCGCTGCTTGATCGGGATGTGGCCGCCGAAGCCGAGGCCCGACATGAAGCCGCGGCCCTCGCCGCCCGGGTGCAGGCCGATCGCCAGGAACGAATAGGTGTACTTGGCGCGGAACTTGACCGCGAGGTTGAAGGCCGCGATGTCCGAGGTCCAGATGTCGGCATAGATGCCGCCCTTGCGGGTGATGTTGAGGACGCCGATCTGCGCGTCAGCCTCGTCGGCGTAGTTGAACACGCCGACCTGCGCGCCGCGGACCTTGCCGGTGGTCACGCCGATGACGCCGACCTGCGCGCCGCCGACCTCCTTACTGACGTTGACGGGGGCTATCTGGGCGCCGCCGACCGAGCGGGCCCAATTGACGCCGCCCGCGGCCTGGACCCCGCGCATGTGCCCGCGCAGGACGTTGACGCCGGCGGCCGCCTGGACGCCGCGGCCGTCGCCGCCGACGCTGTTGAAGCCGGCCGCGCCCTGGACCCCGCGCATGTCGCCGCGCACGAGGTTGAAGCCGGCGGTCGACTGGAAGCCGTGCACGCCGCCGCCGACGTAGTTGAAGCCGGCCGCCAGCTGGACCCCGCGCACCCGCTCGTCGACCCAGTTGGCGCCGCTGGCGATCTCGACGCCGTCGATCACCGCGGCGCGACCGACGATGAGGTTGAGCGAGAAGTGGTTGATGACCTTGCGCGTCTTCTCGAGCTTGTTGGTGGTCAGCGGATAGACGAAGCCGAACTGGACCGGAATGACGCGGTACTGCGACGGATCGATCGGGACCTCGTCGCCGCGCATGGTGGTCATCTCGGCGCCGACCGAGGTCAGCGCCGCGCGCGTCAGCTCGTTCTGCACCCCCGGCCGCACGTCGACGGTCCCGCGCCACTTGTTCGCGCCGTCGTCGATGACGACCGAGTAACGCCCGGGCTCGAGCGCCAGCGACACCGCGCCGGCGCCGACGCCCTTGTAGAGCTCGGCCGCGAGCCGACCGTCGCTGTCGCGCACGTAGACCCGCCCGCCGATGCTCGAGTGAATGTCGAGCGTCGCGGTGGTCTCACGCAGGTCGGTCATCACGAGGTCGCCGGTCCCGACCAGCTGGATGTCGTAGACGGGGTGCTGCGCGCGCCCCAGCGTGGTCTCGGTGCCCGCCAGCGTCTCGTCGAAGGCGAACCGATACGCCTCGTGCAAGGTGACCCGGCGATCGCGATTGACGTCGGCCGCGCCGCGCAGGCCCGACACTAGATAATGCGTGAAGTAGGAGCCGCCGATCCGGTCCGACTCCTGCGCGGCCTCCTCGGCGGAGCTCGAGGTGAGGAAGGCGTGACCCTGGATGTTGGCGTCGCCGGTCGACAGCGGCGGCCGCATCTTGCCGCCCTTGAGCCGCACGAACGCGCCCGAGGAGCACGAGTCGAGCAAGCCGAGGCGGACCTGGGCGTCGACGGCGTGGATGAGGCCGCGCAACCTGGGATAGTCGACCTGCGAGGTCCCGAGGTGCACGCCGCGATCGTCGGCGTGGCCGGAGTAATAAAAGAGGAACTGCACGCGCTCGCCGGCAGCCCGGGCCCTGGCGACGCGATCCTGGGCCCAGCGAAAGCCGTCGAGGAACTGCGTGGGGGACGGATCGATCAACACAAAGGCGTCCCGCCGATCGATGCCGCCGACGTCGGCGAGCACGCGCGAGAGGGCCTTGGCGTCGCTGCCGGCGTAGCGCAGCTTGACCCGCCCGGGCCCGCCGTCGTTGGCGCCGACGATCAGGGCGACCCGCCGCGTTTGCGGCTGCGGCACCGGCACGGCGGCCGCGTCGTCGTACACGGGCTCGCGCGGCGCGACTTCCAGCGCGCTGCCGAGCGCGAGCGCGGCCAGGCTAATCAGGGCGATCATGGCGACACCTTCTCGACCAAAAACGAGGACTGAGCCCAGCCCGCGGGCAACTGCAGCGGGCGCGTGGTGGCGTCGGTGAACGCCGCGATCGTCTTGAGCTCGGCGACCACCCGCGAGGCGTCGAGCGGCCCGTTGGCGGTCACGAACACGAACCGCTCGAAATTCGGGGCGGCGTCGAGCTCGTAAGCCTGGGCCAGCCGGACCGCGCCGCCCTGGCGCAGCGCCGTCGAACCGCCGGGCTCGCCCGGGAAATGCAGCGTGACCACGCCGGCGCCGTCGAGCGAGGCGACCACGCCGTGGGTCGCCCCGGCGGCGACGTAGCTGACCTGAAGCACATCCCCGGCGCCGGCCCGCGCCGGCGCCCGCAGCGGCTCGGCGACCTCGCCGACCTGACGGTGGATCACCAGGTGCGAGGCCAGGCCCTTGATCCGCACGCCGTCGCCGGCCTCCCCCTGGGACATGTCCCCGAGGACAGATGGTTCGCCGCTCGGCGCTGCGGGATCGCCCGGGCGCAGCATCACGATCGCCACCGCCGCGGCGGCGACCGCCGTCGGCAGGCCGAACCACACCATGCGCTGGCGGTTGGCGCGGGCCTCGGCGATGCGCCGCCCGGCTCGCCGCTCGACCTCGGCGGCCACCGCCGCGGCCGGGTGTGCGGCCAGGATCGCCGCGTCGGAGGCCCGCAGCGCCGCCAGCTCGGCCTCGTCGACCACCCCCGCGCGCTCGCCCGCCGCGATCTGCTCGAGATGCAGCGCCGGCCGCTGCCTGGTGCCCTTGTCGCTCATGCGGCCCCCTCTCGCGCCATCACGCCGGCGCGCAGCGTCCGCAGCCGCTTGCGGACCCCCGAGACCGAGAGCCCGACGCTCTCGGCGACCTCCTCGAGCGTCATGCCGTCGACGAGGTGCATCACCGCCATCGTGCCCGTCGACACCGGCTCGCGCGCGAACAACTTGTCGAGCACGACCCGCGCGACCCCGCGGGCCTCGGTGTCGTCGAGCGCGGCGATCTCCATCAGCAGCTCCGACTGCGGGTCCTCGGGCCGCCGCTTGATCGAGCGCAGCTTGTTGAGGCACACGTTGGTGGCGATCCGCCACAACAGGCTGCACGCGCCCTTGTCGACCAGGCGCTCGCGGTGCACCAGAAGTTGTACGAAGACATCGTGCATGGCATCCACCGCCTGCTGCTCGTCGCGCAGCAAGCTCCGGCAACGGCGCAGGACCATCGGTCCGTGGCGCTTGTAGGTGTCCTGGACGTCGATGGCCATCAGCCCCCGCTCGCCTCGACCCTCAAACACCGCCCGCAGCTTTGCCTGTCACTGCATCGCCGAACTTTTTTTGCGCGCGAACCCGCACGACCGCCGCCCGCGCCTGCACGGTCGCTCAGGCGAGCCCCTGTGAGGGACCACCCAGCCCTCCCGGTCGCGCCGCGCGGCATGGCGGGATGATTGTCCAGGCGCACACCGCCTCGCAAGGGCGCCGCGGACGGTGACACTTCCGCGGCCCCGCGGTGTTCGAGGTCGCATGCCCCGTGACCTCCGCTATCTCACCCCGGCGCTCCTCCTGCTCGCGAGCGCGTGCAAGGACGAGGACCCCGCGCCAGCCGACGAGACGACTTATTGGCAGCACGTCGCGCCGATCTTCTTCGACCGCTGCGTCGGTTGCCACACTGAAGGAGGCATCGCGCCGTTCCGCCTCGACAACTATGAGGATGCGAGCACCTGGGCCAGCTCGAGCGCCGCCGCCGTGGCCGCGCGGACCATGCCGCCGTGGCTGCTGACCTCGGACGGCAGCTGCGGCGAGTTCCGCGGCTCGATGGCGCTGTCGCAGGAGCAGATCGACACCATCGCCGCGTGGGCCGACGCCGACGCGCCCGAGGGCGAGCCGCGCACCGACCTCAAGCCGGCCGAGCCGCCGCGGCTCGAGTCGGGCCTCGACCTCGTCACCCCCGAATTCGTGCCGCAGGCCGAAGGCGGCCCGCTGGCGGCCTTCGACGAGTACCGCTGCTTCTTGCTCGAGCCCGGCCTCGACCGCGACCGCTTCATCACCGGCTACGAGGTCACGCCGGGCAACCCGCAGCTGGTACACCACGCGCTGGCCATGCCGGTCGACCTCGACGCCGAGTCGTGGCGCGGCGACGGCAGCACCAACCGCGAGGTCATCGAGGCGCTCGACGGCGACAGCCCCGACCGCGACGGCTGGCCGTGCTTCAGCGCCGCCGGCGAGGGCGTCTCGGTGACCCAGCAGCCGGTGACCTGGGCCCCGGGCATGGGCTTCGTCGACTACCCCGCGGGCACCGGCGTGCGCCTGCGGGACACCGACGTGGTGGTCGTGCAGCTCCACTACAACCTCCACGACGGCCCCGGCAGCACCGCCTCCGACAGCACCCAGGTGCGCCTGCGCCTCGCGGACGAGGTCGAGCGCGAGGGCGTGTTCCTCATGGTCGACCACTTCCTCGACACGCTTTTCTACGGCGAGCCCGCCGAGCTCCCGCCCGGCCAGGCCGCGGCGAAGTACGAGTCCGAGACGCACATCGGCGACTGGCTGCTCGCCGAGGTCGGCGCCGAGTCGCTCGAGCTGCACGGCATCTTCCCGCACATGCACGAGCGCGGCCGCAAGTGGCGCGTCACCATGTCCGACGACGCCGGCGAGCAGTGCCTGGGCGACGTCCAGCGCTGGGACTTCGCCTGGCAGATGTACTACTTCTTCACCGACCCGCCGCGGATCACCAGCAAATCGCACCTCAAGATCAGCTGCGAATTCGACACCAGCGCCGACAAGGAGCCGATCACCCCCGGCTGGGGCACGCAGAACGAGATGTGCCTGGCCGGCCTGTTCGTCGTCCCGCCGAAGTGACTCCTTTCTAAAATGTCCCCAAGAGCATGTCCTCAGCGACATGCTCCTTGGGGCATCCAGCGATGACAGAATCGACGACGCGCGGGCCGAGCGCGAACGCACCGGCTCGCGACACGCTCATGTCCCTCAGGCCAGGTTCTCGGGCGAACCGACGCCGCCGAAGCGGGTCGCCAGGGTGCGCACGAACGCGGCCAGCCACGGCTGCATCGCGTCGAGCTCGCGCTCGATCGTCTTGGAGGTCACCACCACCAGCTCGCTGTCGGTCAGCGCCACCACGCTGGCGGTGCGCGGCGACGCGGCGAAGATCGCGGTCTCGCCGAACACGTCGCCGGGGCCGAGCTCGCGCAGCACCACCTTGCCCTGGCCCCCTTTTTTAAACACCTGCAGCGTGCCGGCGCGGACGATGTAGGCCGCCTCGCCGACCTCGCCCTCGCGGATCACGAGCTCGCCCGCGGCGACGCTCGTCACCGCGAAGCTGCCGCCGCCGCGCAGCAGCGCCTTGATGTCCTCGATCAGGTCGTCGACGCGGGGGTAGCGGTCGGCCGGCTTGAGCGCCAGCGCCTTCATGCAGATCCGCACCAGCTCCGGCGGGAAAGTGATCGCGGCGCCGACGACGACGTCCGGCGGCGTGACCTCGCCGCGCTGCGCCATCTTCAGCACGCGCTTGGGGTCGGGGTCCTGATAGAGCGGGCGGCCGGTCAGCAGCTCGAACAGCAGGCCGCCGAGCAGGAACACGTCGGAGCGCTCGTCGAGCGACTTGCGGCGGCCCTGCGCCTGCTCGGGCGACATGTACTCCGGCGTGCCCCAGACGATGTTGTCGGCCTCCTCCGGGCGCAGCGGCGGCAGGTTCTCGTGCGTCCACACGTCCTCGGCCCCGGCGCGCGGCGGCAGCAGCAGCGCGTTACCCCAGTCCATCACGAACACCTGGCCGTAGGCGCCGACCATGACGTTCGCTGTCTTGATGTCGCAGTGCAGCACCCCGCGGCTGTGGGCGAACGCGACGCCGTCGCACACCTTGACGAACGCGTCGAGGCGGCGCTGCAGCTGGTCGGGCGTGCGCGGCGGTCGGCCGGCGATCAGCGAGTACAGCGAGCGGCCCTCGATCAGCTTCATCGTGAAGAAGATGCCGCCGTCCGGGTCGCGCCCGAGCTCGTAGATCGGGGCGATGTTGGGGTGGTCGAGCTGGCCGGACACCTGGGCCTCGCGGATGAACGCGTGCACCAGCAGGTAGTACTCGTACGAGCCGGGCTGCAGGGTCTTGAGCGCCATCCGCCGCTGCAGCGACTTGTCGAACGCGACCCGCACCGAGCCGACCCCGCCGGTAGCGATCACCTCACCGATGCGCAGGTGGTTCATCGCCGCCGGCAGCACCGACTGGACCAGCGCGCGCGTGCGGTCGTCGAGCGCGATCACCTCGCCGTCGAGCCCGACGACGGTGATCGGGATGTCCACGGTCTCCTCGTCCATCGCGCGCCACCCTATCACGCGGCTGCGCTCATCGCATCCGCTGCAGCTGGTACCGCAGCTGCCGCAGACCGCCGCGCATGCGGGCCCGCAGGTGCCCGAGGTTGCGCCGCGTCAGCAGCTCGCGCGGCCGCAGGTACACCTCGGCGTTGAACATCGACAGCAAGATCCGGTGACGGCGCCAGTTCTTCGCCCCGCGCACCACCCGGAGCCGCGCCGACACCCCCAGCGTCTGCAGCCCGAACGGCTGCGTCAGCGCGAACAGCAGCGGCTGCCCGCACACCTCGACGTCGGCCGCCGCCCCGCGCACCACCTCGCAGCGCCCGCGCGCCAGGTCGAGGCGCAGCGTGACCTCGAGGTCGCGCACGTCGATCGTCACCGGAGCCAGCCACGCGCGCAGCAGCCACCTCGGGTAGTGCTCGGCCAGGCGGGTCGCCAGCGTCTGGGCCGCGGCGATCAGCGCCGGCAGCTCGACCGGCGTCGGCGGGTCGAGCGGGGCCGCGCTCGCGCGCGCGAACGCCTCGTCCCACAGCTTCAGCGCCGGCCGCGAGTCCCACGCCGCGCCGACCTCGTAGTCATCACCCGGCGCGATCACGTCGAGGCGCAGCCCGAGGTGCTCGAACGCCGCCGCCACGCGCCCTGGCGTGTTGGCGTACGCGTTCATGTACGCGTTGTCCTCGCACGAGAAGCGGACGAAGCTGGCGATCGGGATCGTCGTCTCGGCGCCGAGGTCGCGATGGTTGGCGATCATGCTGTCGACGATCGCCCGCGCCTTTCGCGGCAGCCGCTCGTCACGGTCGGCCTCGCCGCCGTAGCCGGCCAGCGAGAACTGGTTCAGCACCACCTGCGCCGGCCCGAGGTCGCCGCGGATGATGCGGCAGTCACCGGCGGCGGCCTCGGCGTCGTTGACGTTCACGAGACATGTCCCATCGGCCATGACCGCGAGGACAGAGTCCATCTGCCCGACCTGATAGCAGTACACCTGCAGCCCCGGGCGCAGGTCGACCAGGGCCCGGTGCGGCAACAGGCGGACGTCGGCGAAGCCGAGGCGGGCGAACGCCTGCGGCATCTTGTCCGTCGGCATCTGCTGGAACAGCACCGTGACGCGGCGCTTGAACGCCGGCGGCAGGTCGCGCAGCGTCGGCAGGTGGAAGTGGTCGGGGTGCTCGTGCGAGACCCACAGATAATCGACCTGCTCGAGCCACGCCGCGTCCCACACCGGAGGCGTCACCAGCGACCACGAGTTATTAAAAACCTTGCCGCCGAGCCATGGGTCGGTCCAGATCGTCGCCCCCCCGGCCTCGATCAGCAGCGACGCGTGGGCCACCAGGCGCAGCTTCATCGCCGGCCCCTCCCGCGATCGACCGGTCGCACGGCGACCCGGGACGCGATCACGATCTCAGGCCGCTGCATGCCGTCCACGGTCCACGGTAGCAAGCGGCCCCGGTCCTGCCAACCGCGCCGCGCGCAGGCATGAGGTCCGCGGGCCTCACCCGCCCAGATCGAGCTCGCCGAGGTGCTGCGTGGCGTTCTGGACCTGGATGTCCCATCGGCCATCCGCGCGGTGGCGCAGGCGATAGAGCCCGGCCAGCGACACCGGCAGCGCGATCGCCTCGGCCTGCGGCATGCCGGTGAGCGCCGCGATCACGGCCTTGATCACGCCCTTGTGCAGCACCGCGACCACGCGCGGGCTCGCGGGCATGGCCAGGGTCCGGCGCGCGCCGGCCTGCACGCGGTCCCAGAACGCCTGCCGCGACTCGCCGCCGGGGTAGGTGAAGCCGAGCCCCTCGGCGAGGTAGCGGCCGTGGCCGGTGGGGTCGCGCTCGGCGACCTCGGCGAAGGTGAGGCCCTCCCACGCGCCGAAATCGACCTCGGCGAACTCGGGCACCACCGTCACCGGCGGGGGCGGCCGCTGACCGCCGGCGACCAGCGACGCCGCGGCCCGCGAGCGCTGCAGCGGCGACGCCAGCACCGCCGCGAAGGCGGGCTCGGCCGCCAGCGCGACCGCCACGCGCTCGATCTGCTGCAGCCCGAGCGACGACAGCGCCACGTCCGTGGCCCCGTGGAGGCGGATCGACGACTGGCCGTCGGTCTCGCCGTGGCGGACCAGCACGAGCTCGGCGGGGGCTGTCGACATGGCGCTCTGGCACCTGGGGTACGCCACGTCCGCGGCTGCGTCAACGGCCCGCCGGCGTGCACACGCCGCGCTTGCGGACGCGGCGGCCTCTGACATATAACGAACCCGCGAAATGGCCTCACGAACGCCACGGCGCCCGGCTTCGGAGGCTGTTCCAGGTGCGAGCGCACCGCGCCCCGCGGGTGCCGACGGTGCCCGCTCGGAGGCCGAGTCGGGCGGTCGCCCGGCCGCCGATGCGACCTCGGAGATCGCGCTGCTCGGCGAGGGCGACATCGGCGCGGCCGAGCTGACGCGCCGCCTCGCCGACAACATCCGCACCCTCCGCAAGGCCCGCGGCTACTCGCTCGACGACATGGCCCGAAGGTCAGGTGTCTCGCGGGCCAGCCTCTCGCAGGTCGAGACCGCCAAGACCAACCCGACGATCGCCATCCTGTGGAAGATCGCCGCCGGGCTCGAGGTGCCGTTCTCCGCCCTGCTCGGGGCCGACAAGACCGAGCGCGTCAGCGTGCTGCGCCGCCCCGACCAGCGGGTCCTCCGCTCGGCCGACGGCCAGCTCGAGAGCCGCCCGCTCACCCCCGCCGGCACCCTCGGCGGCGTCGAGGTCTACGAGCTGCGCCTGGCCCCCCGCGCCGTCCACAGCTCCGAGCCCCACGCCCCCGGCACCGGCGAGAGCGTGACCGTCCTGGTCGGCCAGCTGCGCCTGCGCGTCGCCGAGGAGGTCCACGACCTCTCCGCCGGCGACACCGCCAGCTTCGCCGCCGACGTCGGCCACAGCTACGAGAACCCGGGCCGCACGCACACGCTGGTCCACAACGTGATCGTCTACCAGCGCTAGCGATCTGTCCCGCGGGACAGGTTGATTCGCCGGGGCCGCTGCGACCGATCCTCGGGTCATGGACCTCGGGACGACTCGCGTCCGCGACGACCTGTCCTCCGGGACAAATCGCTAGCGCTTCGCGTGACCGGGCGGGCAGACTCGCGGTGACCTGTCCTTCGAGACACCTTGTCATCACGAGCGGTCCCAAGCGCCGGGCCGCGCGCGACCTGTCCCTCAGGTCAGATCATCGCCGAGCGCGCTCGCGGGTCCGCGGCCGGGCCCCGCCGCGCGCGGCACGTCGCCCACGACCAACCTGTCCTTCGGGGCATACCCGCTGCGGGCCGCGTCGCGGGCCGCCACCGCCAGCCGATCGCAGCGCTCGTTCTGCGGGTGGCCGCTGTGACCGCGGACCCAGTGGAAGCGGATCGTGTGCGTCGCCAGGAACCCGTCGAGCGTCTGCCACAGGTCCTGGTTCTTGACCGGCTGGCGGTCGGCGGTGCGCCAGCCGGCCCGCTTCCACCCCGGCAGCCACTCGGACATGCCCTTTAAAACATATTGCGAGTCGGAGTAGAGGTCGACCGTCATCGGCCGGCGCAGCGCCCCGAGCCCGCGGATCACCGCCATCAACTCCATGCGGTTGTTGGTGGTGTGCGGCTCGCCGCCCGACTCCTCGCGCTGCTTGGCGCTCGCCGGGTGCTCCAGCACGTACGCCCAGCCGCCCGGGCCGGGGTTCCCGGCGCACGCGCCGTCGGTATACAAGAGGACATACGCGAGTCGCGGGTCGTCCGGTTGCATCTGCGACGCAAGCTACCCGACCCGCGCCCCGCTGCCAACCTCTACAGGTCGAAGCCGCAGCAGGTGGCGGCCTCCTGGGCCTGGGCTTCGACGTCGAGGTCGCAGAAGTCGGCCACCGCGGGGCACTCGCCCTGGGGCATGTCGTCGACGAGGCAGGTGCAGGTGTCGCCCTCGCATCTGAACTCGACGGTCGGCTGGCCGGTGCACTCCTGGCCGAGCGAGCAGCTGCCGGGGCCGCCCTCGGAGCCGAAGCCGACGCAGTCGTCCTGGGCGCAGATCATGTTCGTGGCGTCGAACTCGTCCTGGCACGGGCCGAACACCTCGTCCTCGAAAGCCTTGTTCAGCTCGTCGCAGGTCATGGTGCCGATGCAGCCGTTGAACGCGACGGTGGCGTCGAGGCAGCCCTCGCCCTCGCCGAGCGAGCTGGCGCAGTCGCCCTTGCAGCTGGCGACGTCGGGGAACGGCGGGTTCGGGAAGCACTCGAAGAACTTGTCGCAGGCCGCCATGCAGGCCGCGTCGAGCTCGGGCGGGACCGGCTCGCCGGTGTCCGTGTCGGTGTCGGGCGGCACCATGGTGGTCTCGCCCGCGGTCGCCGTCTGGTCGACCGTCGTCTCGCCGCCCATCGTGTCGAGCGTGGCGCCCTGCGTCTCGCTGGTGCCCTCGGTCGCCGTCATGCCGCCCTCGGTCGGCGTGCCCGTCGAAGTCGGCGTACCGGTGCTCGCGTCGCTGGCGGTCGCGTCGGTGTCGGTCGCGTCGGTGGTCGCCTCGGTCGCGGTGGCGGTCGTGCTGTCGGTCTCGCTCCCCTGCCCGGGACAGGCTGCGAGCGGCAGCGTGCAGGCGATGAGGAGCGTGCGAAGATCGGAGCGAAGGGTAAGGCTCATGCGGCGAAGGGTGCAGCGAGCGACCTGCGAAGTCCAGGCGCGATGTCGTGCCCGGTGCAGACCCATGCGCCGCGTCTTCGGCCTCGTCGTCGAGCGAGAAGACGTGCTCGCGGTGCAGGGTTCGCGCGAGCTCGCGTCTTCACGAGCGCGAGCGCCTCAGCGATCGATGACCTCGACGCCGATCCGCTCGAGCGCGCGGCGAGAGTCGTGACGCCACCGAACGAACGCACGCGGCGGCGCGACCATGTCCACGAGCTTCAGCGTCACCGCGCGGACATGTCCCATCGGCAATGTCCCATCGACCATGTCCACGGACCGTCCACGTCGACGTGGACCGTTCTCCGCGGAGCCGCTCGCGGACACCATGAAGTGGAAGCGGGCCTCGGCGGCGCTCATCACCACGGTTGTCTCGGCTCGTGCGCGCGAGCAACTCCCGGGCGGGCCGTGAGGCCGCCTCGATGCCCCGGATTTAACGCGAACAGCCCCACGGCGCGAGGCGCCGGGGGCCGTCGGGAGCGGACAGGAGAGGCCGCCGTGAGTCGGGCCGTGCGGCCCTGGACTCACTTCTGGACGCGGATCATCTGGCGATCGAGGGTCACGAACTTGTGACCGTTGCAGCGGGTCGCGACCTCGATCGTGACGCTGGTGCCGGCCGGCCCGCGGAGGGCGGCGGCCCAGTCTTCGACGCTGACCGGGTACATGCCGTCGACCGACACGAGGTGCATGCCCTCGCGGAGGACGCCGTCGGCCGGGGCGCCGGGGAGGATGTCACGGACGACCACGAACTCGCCGCGCTGCTGGATCACCGCGCCGATGCCCGAGTAGGTGTAACCGCGTTCCGCGACGGTGCGCTGGGCCTTGCAGTTGGTGCCGGCGTAGCGCTGCAGCAGGGCGGCCGAAGTCGCCATCGAGCCGGCGAGGATGATCGAGCCGAGGACGATCTTTCGCGCTGTGCGCCAGCGGGAGATCGAAGTGGTCAGGTTGGTGTCGGTCTCTGAATTCTGCATGACCATCGCTCCTGTGCCTGACGCCTCAAGGTCGTGGATGCTCAGGCTTGTCGAGTGTTTCACAGCTTCGCGGGGGTTGCCAGCGGCGCAAATACCGGCCGCTGCGCGGCGCCATTCCCGGCCTTCTGCTCGAGTTCGCCCGGGCGAACTGCCAGCTTCTTTGCCAAGCGCCCGCCGTTCGGGCTATAGGCGTGCCCCCATGCCCCTCCTGCGGCTGTTCGTCCCTCTGACCCTGGTGTCGGTCCTCGCCTGCGACAAGTCGACGCCTGCCACCCCGGCGCTGACGCCCCCGCCCGCAGCGATCGTCTCGGCCGACCCGCCGGCCCCTGAGCCCGCTCCCGCGGCCGCGGCGGCGCCTCAGGAGCCCGCGATCGCGCCGGCGACCCCGGAGCCGCTGCCCGAAGAGGTCGCCACGGCCCCCAGCGGCCCGCGCAAGGTGCTCGTGCTCGGCGACAGCCTGGCCGCGACCGGCTTCGGCGCGATGCTCGAGAAGAAGCTCGACGAGCACCCCGACATCGAGTGCTTCCGCAAGGCCAAGAGCGCGACCGGCCTGGCTCGGCCCGACTTCTATGACTGGGAGTCCGAGGCCAAGAAGGCGGTCGAGCAGCGCAAGCCCGACCTCGTGGTCGTCATCATGGGCGGCAACGACGGCCAGGACCTCACCACCAAGTCCGGCAAGGGCAAGCGCGTGGCCTGGAAGTCGGACGGCTGGAACGACGCCTACAAGGCGCGGGTCGCTGAATTCCTCGGTGAGATCTCCGCCGAGGGCCGCAAGGTCCTGTGGCTCGGTCTGCCGCGCACCGGCACCACCAGCTTCGAGCAGAAGCTCACCACCATCCGCGACCTGCAGAGCCAGGCGCTCGCCGACTTCGGCGAGGCCGGGGTCTACCTCGACACTTCGCCCTTCATCACCGACTCGGCCGGCGAGCTCATCGACACCGCCACGATCGGCAAGCGCAAGGCCCAGGCCCTGCGCGAAGAGGACGGCATCCACTTCACGATGGCCGGCAGCGAGTTCTTCGCCGACAAGGTCTATCCCGAGGTCCTGCGCGTGCTCGGCGTCGAAGACGCTGCTGTGGCCAAAAAGCCCCAGAAGTGACGCGGGAAGATCTCCCGTGCGCCGCGCCTCGCGCGCCGCGCACGGCGACGATCTGCAATCCGATTGCAATAGTAATTTCGCCCCCAGGGTCCCGCGAACGCCGCCGTCCGGCCGCATCGCGCGGCAACAGACAACTGGTTCGCGGCCAGCGCCGTGAGCGGCGAGGCCCGCGCGGCACGAGTGCCCGCGGTGGATAGCCTCTGCTAGCTTGTCCGGTGCTCTTGCCCGCATGACTCTAGCCCCGTCCGCACGCCCCTTCCGACGCGCCTCCATCGGCAGGTGGTGGTCGTTCTGGGCCCTGCTCGTGGTCCTCTGCGGCGGTCTGGCCTCGCCCCTGGTGTCCGAGGCCGCGGCCGCGGGCAGCAAGAAGGGCGCGAGCAGCAGCAAGGGCAAGAAGAGCAGCAGCAGCAGCAAGGGCAAGAAGGGCAAGACCAGCAAGAAGCCGGCGGCCGCGAGGCCGGTGCGGCCGCTGCGACGCGACGTGGACGGCCCGCAGTCTGTCCCCGACGACAGCTTCGAGGACACCGACACCGACGGCGAGGGCGACCTCGAGGACGAGAGCGGCGAGAACGGCGACCCGGAGTCGGAGCTCGAGGCGATCGAGCGCGAGCTGCTGTCGCAGCCGGCGGGCCCCGAGCCGGAGATCGTATACGCCGAGGGGCCGCCTCCGCCCCCGCCCCCGCCCGTCAAGGCGCGCTCGCTCAAGCACCTGCTGATCCCCGGCGAGACGCTCGACGAGGTCGCCAAGCTGTATCAGGTCGAGGTCGGTGACCTCGCCAAGTGGAACGCCATCCGCGCGGGTGAGCCGATCCCGAAGAAGAAGAAGGACCTGCGGGTGATCACCACCCACACGCCGCCGCCGCGCGAGAAGCTCGAGCACGAGATCAAGCGCGGCGACACCTGGGAGGCGATCGCCGCCGAGTTCGGGGTCGAGGTCGCCAGGCTGCGCCAGCAGAACCCGCGCCTCGGCGACAAGCTGGCCCCCAAGCCGAAGCAGAAGCTCAAGGTCGTCGCCTGGAAGGACCTCGACCTCACGCCCTCGGCCGGCCTCGGGACCAAGCTCGGACAGATCCGCGTGCGCGCCGGCGGCCTCAGCATCGGCAAGCCCAACCGCGGCAAGCTGGTCCGCGGCGTCGAACTGCCCGACCGCCCCGACCTCTACGTCAAGCGCAAGCCCGACGAGTCGTTCGCCTCGACCCACACGGTGATGCAGACGATGGCGGCGATCACCCGCTTCCGCCACGACAGCAACTTCAAGGGCCAGGTCGTGATCGGCGGGATGAGCCGGGCCCGCGGCGGCCGGTTCCGGCCCCACAAGTCGCACCAGAGCGGCCGCGACGTCGACATCCGCCTGCCGGTGCTGCGCGCGGCCGAGGGCAAGCGCCACATCACCTCCGCCGACGTCGACTGGAAGGCGACCTGGCAGCTGATGCGCGCCTTCCTCGACACCGGCGAGGTCGAGTACATCTTCCTCGAGTTCGCGCTGCAGAAGCGGATCTACAAGGCCGCCCGCGAGTCCGGCGTGTCGCAGGAGCAGATCGACGCGTGGCTCGAGTGGCCGAAGAAGATCAAGGGCCGCAGCAACAAGCGCGTCCTCATCCGCCACGTCGAGGGCCACCGCACGCACATGCACGTGCGCATCCGCTGCGGCCCGCAAGAGAAGCACTGCTACTCGTCGCGCTGAGCGCGGCCGCCCGCATGTCCCTCGAAGCCCTGTGTCAGCGCTGCGCGCTCTGTTGCGACGGCAACCTGTTCGCGACCGTCCCGCTGCGCGCGGACGAGGTCGAGGCCGTGCGTCGACATGGCCTCGTCGTCCTCGAGCGCGCCGCCGGCCCGGTGATGAGCCAGCCGTGCGCCGGCCTGCAGGCCGAGAGCTGCACGCTCTACCCCGATCGGCCGGCGCCGTGCCGCAGCTACGCGTGCATGCTGTACGCCGCGCTGGCGGAGGGCGAGGTCGGGCTCGCCGACGCACTCGCGGTGGTCGCCGAGGCCCGGGCCCGGCTGATCGCCGTCGCGAGCGCCCTGCCCGGCGACGGGCCGGCGCTGGTGCGGGCGCGGGCCGCGGCGCGCGACGGTCACCTGTCCCCGGAGACACACGCGCTGGTGGTCCGCGCGAGCGAATTCCTCGAGCGACGTTTTCGCGGCCATACGCGCCGCTGAGGCCCGCAGCGGCCCGCTGAGGCCCGCAGCGGCCCGCGCGGGAGTGCGCAAACCCACAACATGGGCCCCAGGCGGCGCTGATATGCTCCTGCGCCATGGACAGCGGCAAGCCCAAGCTGTGGAACTTCTCGGCCGGTCCGGCCATTCTCCCGCCGGTGGTGCTCGAGCGCGCGGCCGAGGCCGTGCACGAGCTGCGCCAGGACGGGCACATCCGCGACGCCGCCGGCGTCGGCATGTCGATCCTCGAGATCTCCCACCGCAGCGCCCCATACGAGGCGATCACGTTCGGCGCCGAGAAGCTGGTCCACGACGTCCTCGGCGTGCCCGACACGCACCAGGTGCTGTTCCTGCAGGGCGGCGCCAGCCTGCAGTTCGTGATGGTGCCGATGAACCTGCGCGAGGCCGACAAGTTCGCCGCCTACGTCGACACCGGCGTGTGGGCCAGCCGCGCCATCACCGAGAGCGAGGGCCTCGGGCCCACGCGCGTGATCGGCAGCTCGAAGGCCACCAACTACGATCGCATCCCCGAGTTCCCCGCGGCCGACAGCTACGCCGGCGCCAGCTACCTCCACATCACCACCAACAACACCATCTACGGCACCGAGTACCCGGAGATCCCGGCGGCCGAGGGCGGCGTGCCGCTGGTGATCGACTTCTCGAGCCACGCCGGCTCGCGGCCGATGGCGCTCGAGCGGGCCGCGATCGGCTACGCCGGCGCGCAGAAGAACCTCGGGCCCTCGGGCGTGACGCTGGTGTACGTGCGCAAGGACCTGATCGCCAGGAAGCCCGCGGCGCCGGTGCCGGTCTACCTGCGCTACGCGACCCACGCCAAGGAGCCGAGCCTCTACAACACGCCCAACACCTTCGGCGTGCTGGTGCTCAAGCTGGTGCTCGAGTGGATGCGCGACGAGGGCGGCATCGAGGCGATCGGCGCCCGCAACGAGCGCAAGGCGCAGAAGCTGTACGACGTGCTCGACAACAGCAAGGTGTTCCAGCCGCACGCCCAGCAGGGCAGCCGCTCGCGCATGAACGTGACCTGGACCTGCGCGCGTGCCCCCGAGGCCCAGCGCGAGGCGATCGCCAAGAAGTTCCTGACCGAGGCGCAGGCGCTCGGGTTCGACGGGCTCAAGGGTCACCGCTCGGTCGGCGGCTTCCGGGCCTCGATCTACAACGCCTTCCCCGAGGCCGGCGTCGCCGCGCTGTGCGAGTTCATCCGCGAGTTCGAGCGCCGCCTGTAAGCCATGTCCGAGACGATGAAGGCCCCGGGCTGGGCCGCGATCGACGCCGCCTGCCAGCGGCTCTACGCGCGCCAGGTCCCGCACCAGTACACCAGCAAGACCGCGTACGAGCTCGAGTCGTCGAGCCCGTTGCCGGCGATCACCGTGTGGGAGGGCCAGCGCCCGCTCCACTGGCACTACGTCACCTACGGCCTGACCGAGCTGTTCGAGAAGACATCCCACGACCCGAACGTGTCCGGCTTCGGCTTCGAGCTGACGATGCGCGTGCCGCGGGCCGAGGGTGAGGCCGAGCCGCCGGCGTGGCCGCTGCGCACGCTGCAGAGCCTCGGCCGCTACGTGCTCGGCAGCCGCAAGGGCTTCGACACCGGCCACCGCGCCGACCTCGGCGGCCCCATCGCCGCCAGCGCGCCCACCGAGCTGACCGCCCTCGTCTGCGTGCCCGACCCACTGCTCGGCAAGATCACCGGCCCCTACGGCTCGCTGCTGTTCCTCCAGGTCATCGGCGTCACCGCCGACGAGCTGGCGGCGATGGAGCGCCTCGACCACGAGGGCGTGGTCCACATGATGGGCGAGCTCGATTTCCACGGCCTGACGGACCTGTCCCGCGGGTCATGGCTGAAGAACCCGCAGAAGGCCCCGGTGGTCCGCCGCTACCAGCTCGGCATCCTCCGCGACTGAGCCGTTCGGACATGTCCTCTGCGACATGTCCTTTGCGCAATGCCCCGAAGGACATGTCCTCCTCGACATGTCCTTTCGCGCATCTCCGCCCGCTCACGGCTCGGGCGGGTTGACGCACGCCACGAACTCGCCGCAGCTCTCGATCTTCATGCACCGGCGCATCTGCGGCCGGTTCCAGTCGGTCACCGCGAACTCGCACATGCGCTGGCACGAGCGCACGTAGCGGTCGCGCGCCTTGCCCTCCGGCGGGGCCACGTTGTTGGCGTCGGCCTCGCATTGCAGCTGGCGCTCGCACAGCTGCTGGCACAGGGCGGCCTCGTCGTTGACCGGCGCGGGCGCGCTGGTCGGCGTCGTCGTCGCCGGGGTCGGGCTGGTCGACGCCGGCGGCGCGCCGGGTGACGGCCGGGGGGACACGGCAACCGCGACGCAGGTGCCATCTGGCCTTCGGGACATGCCCACAGGGCAGGGTTCGGCCGCGCAGGTGTGGCCGTCCCAGCGGCTGCCGCTCGGGCAGGCCGTCGACTGCGCCACCGCCAGCCCGGGCAGCGCGCTCAGCTCGATGCGGATCAGCGCCCCGCAGCCCTCCGGCGCCCGCGTGTCCGCCGTGGTCGCCGCGTCGCAGCTGGCGGGCTGGCCGTCGGCCGACAGCGTCTCGCGCTCGGCCGACGAGCCGACGCCGGCGCCGATCTGGTTGAAGCCGCCGCCGACCTTGATCTCGCCCGCGCCGCCGGCGAAGAAGTGGAACGCGCCGACCTGCACGCCGGTGATGATGTGCGTGGCCGCGTCGCAGTCGCCCGCCAGCAGGTCGCGCCCGGGCCGGCCCGCCGGCGCCTCGAGCATGCCGACCAGCGCGATCTCGACGTCGAGCTCACCCGAGCGCGCCAGCTTGCTCTCGAGCCGCGCCGCGCCGAGCGGGAGCTGGGCGTAGAGCTCGTCGGCGCTGCGGATCTTGACGCGGTCGTTCTTGCGGGTGAGGCCGAGGTAGGCGTACTGGCCCTGGACGGCGCACTGGCGCTGGATGGCGATCTCGCACCCGTCGACGCGCACGGCCACGAGCCCGCGCTTGAGCCGGGCTTCGAGCGAGGCCCGCTCGGCGGCCGCCCACTCGACCACCAGCGGGTGCGAGGCGGCTCCGCCGACGACGCACTTGCCCTGCCCGGGGATCTCGAGCTCCGGCGGCTTCGCCAACCGCTCGGCCGGACTGCGACACGAGCCGAGCGCCAACACGACCGCGAACCAACCGCCGGGGCGAATCACGGGCGCAGCCTACCAGACCTCGACTTCCACGCCGCGCCGACGATGCGTGACCTCGCGCCGTCACGGCCGCGCGGCGACGATCTCCGCCTCGAGCTGGGACCACACCTCGGGCCCGAACAGCCGCGACAAGTCCACGTGCGCCTGCAACCGCTCGAGCGTGAGGTACGGGGTCTCGCTGGCCTTCAACATCACCCGCGCGGCTGCGGTCCGCGCCTCGTGCAGCGCGGCCCGCCGGTCCGGCGAGCGCTCGTCCTCGGCGGTCATCGCCCGGTCACGGCGCCGCTCCGCATCAACCTGTCTCTTCGGACAGCCCACACAGCGAACCGTCCCACATGTCTCTTCGGACAGCTCACTCGCGGGCGCGCGCGCTCGGCCGCGCGCGCCTGCGTCCCCGCGCTCAGATCCCGCAGGACCACTTGGCCAGCGGCTCGGCGCCGTCGCCCTTGAGCTTGAAGATGCGGTCGCCGCCGCCGCCGTCGGTGAGGACCGCGTTGACCCACACTTCTTGCGACTTGTCGCCGTCGAGGTCGAGGAACGCGCGGACCGTGTAGGTCTCGGTGTCGTTGCGCGACTCGAGCAGCGGGAACCACTTGCCCGGGGCGGTGGCGCGCTGCATCAGCACGCCGCTGTACGACAGCCGCTCGCTGTCCTTCGGGTTGACCACGTAGACCGAGAACAGCTTGTCGGCCTGGCCGTCGCCGTCGACGTCGAACGACACCGATTGGTTGATCTGCAGCTCGGCGTCGGGCTTGACCAGCTCGGTCAGCGCCCGCTTCTCCTCCTCGCTGGCGACCCGGCCCTTCTCGCTGTACGTCTCGGGGTCGGTGCGGTTGATCAGCTTGCCCATCGACTTCGGGAACACCGCGTAGTCGAACGTCTCGCCGGCGTCGACCGAGGCGATGCCGAGGCTGGTCGGCTTGTCCTCGCCCGGCTGGCACATCGCGCTCTTGGGCGCCCCGGCCTTGTCGAGCTTCTCGACGCTGTTCGAGCGCAGGTACACCTCGTCGTCGGCCTTGACCAGCGCCAGGCAGTCCTTGCCGCCGGCCAGCTTCTTCTTGGCGCTGTCGTAGCAGCCGATCGGGATGAGCGCGCCGTCGACCGTGAAGAACACCGCGCTCGCCTCGGGCGGCACCGGCCCGCTGAGGTCCAGCGCCTGCACGGCCTTGTCGAGGCTGGTCGCGTCGTTGCGCTTGGTGTCGATGACCTCGGTCTTGGCGTCGGCCTTGGCGTCCTTGGCGTCGGCCTTGGTGCCCTTGGCGGGGTCGCTGGCGCCGCCGCAAGCGGCGATGACGAGGGCGAGCGTGAGGGGGAGGGCGGCCTGGCGTGCGATCATGGCGGGCGCACGATAGCAACAGGACTGTCCACCGCCAAGCCGCTGACCTACGCTGCGGGCCCATGCCTCGGCCGCACAGCCCCGAACTCTGCCTCGTGATCGGCGACCAGCGCAAGTCGTCGTGGAGCCTCCGCCCGTGGCTCGCCCTGCGGGCCACCGGTTATCCATTTCGCGAGCGCAAGATCCTCCTCGATCGCGACACCACCCGCGCCGAGCTCGAGGCCGCCTCGCCGACCGCCCGTGTGCCGGTGCTCCTCGACGGCGAGCTCGCGATCTGGGAGTCGCTGGCGATCTGCGAGACGCTGGCCGAGTGGTTCCCGCAGTCCGGGCTCTGGCCCGCGGACCCCGGTGTCCGCGCGCAGGCGCGCAGCGCGGCGACCGAGATGCACGGCGGCTTCGCCAACCTGAGGCACGAGATGCCGATGGACCTGACGCTGCGCACGCGGGTCACGCCGTCGCCGGCGACGCAGCTCGAGATCGATCGCATCTGCGCGCTGTGGCGCGACTGTCGGGCTCGCTTCGGGGCCGGCGGCGACATGCTCTTTGGGACATGGACGATCGCCGACTGCATGTACGCCCCGGTCGCTACCCGCTTCCGCAGCTACGGCGTGGCCCTCGACCCGGTGTGCGCCGCGTACGTCGACGCGGTCCTCGCCACCCGGGACATGCGCGCCTGGGCCGAGGCCGCCGCGCGCGAGGCCGCCGAGCTCGCGTGAGCGCAGGCCGGCGCGCGCCCGTCCGCGGGCCTGCGCGGGCGACCCGGCGGGCTCGACCGTGACGCCGCGGCTTGCACGGCGCCGCGACAGGGACCAAGCACATGGCGCCGCGCGGCAGAGAGGTGTCATGCTCGACAAGCTCCGAAATTTGCGTCGCCAACTCGGCGACCGGAACGATTGGCCTGATGAAGTCAACGTGCACCCGCTCGAGCGCGCCGCCTCGCTGGTCGGCGCCGTCGGCTGCCTGGCGCTCGCCGTGGTGCGGCGCAACTGGGGCAGCGTGCCCGTCATCGCCCTCGGCGGCGCCCTGCTCCACCGGGCGCTGACCGGCCACAGCCCGCTCTACGCCCGCCTCAAGGTCAGCACCGCCCACGGCGTGCGCGGCCCGAGCGCCAGCGTGCCGCACGGCCAGGGCGTCAAGCTGCTGCACACCCTCACCGTGCGCCAGCCGCCCGAGCGCGTGTACCGGTTCTGGCGCGAGCTCGACAACCTGCCGCGCTTCATGCAGCACCTCGAGTCGGTCGTCGTGCTCGACGAACGCCGCTCGCGCTGGCGCGTGCGCGGGCCCGCAGACATCAGCGTGTCGTGGGACGCCGAGATCATCAACGACGTCCCGGGCGAGCTGATCGCCTGGCGCTCGCTCGAGGGCGCCGAGGTGGCCAACGCCGGCTCGGTCCGCTTCGAGCGCGGCGTCGGCGGCCACACCACCCGGATCACCGTCACGCTCGAGTACCACCCGCCCGCCGGCGTGATCGGCAACATGGTGGCGAGCGCGCTCGGGGCCAACCCGCAGAAGCAGATCGAGTCCGACCTGCAGCGCTTCAAGGAGCTGCTCGAGACCAATGTCCCGCACGCCGGCGCGTCCCAGCGCGGCCGCCTGCGCGACGTGAAGGACCTCGAGACCGCCCGCCAGGTGCTGCAGCTCGACGACCTGACCAAGAACTGAGCCCGCAGCGATGATGTTCTGGAGGACATGCCCGCACGGGCATGTCCTCTTCGACATTTCTCGAATGACATGTCCTCGGGGACATGCCCCGAAAAGGACACGCTCAATCCTCGCGCCGGGCCCCGACCGCGCCGCCGAGCCAGCCCGGGAGCAGGCAGGCCAGCGGGGTGACGAGCACGAGCCAGGCGGGGTGCGGGATGGCCCACAGATTCATCCCGGCGGCGACCAGGATCACCGCGCCGACGACGACGCCGAAGCGGCGAGTCCGACGACCGGCGGCGGCCGCCGCGGCCATGGCACCGCCGCAGAAGGCGCCCGCGGCCCAGGCCAGCGGCACGAACGCGAGCGCCAGGCAGGGCGCGTCCGCGAAGTAGGCGCGGATGGCCCTCGCGTCGTCCAGGCGCAGGTCGGCGGGCAGCGGATACAGGGAGTGGCCGACGAGCTCGACGAGCGAGATCGCCAGCACGGCGACCACGACCCCGAGGACCACCGCGAGCAGGTTACGCATGGCCCGGAAGCTAGTCCCGGGCCCTGCGCGCAGCAACGACCGGCCCGGCGACCTGGCGCCGGACATGCGCCCCGCCACTCAGGCCGCGGCTTCTTTGCCGTGGCACTTGCGGTACAGCTTGCCCGAGCCGCACGGGCACGGGTCGTTCTTGCCGACCTTCGGCAGCTTCTTCTCGGTCGCCGGCGGCGCAGCCGCTTCGGCCGCCGCGGGAGCCGCCTCGGCGCCGCCGCCCGGACCGCCCGGCCCGCCGACGCGCTCCCGCACTGCGCGGGACGCCTCCTGGAGCTTGGTCAGCTCGGCCCGGGCCTGCGCCATCTGCCGCTGGGCCGAGGACACCTTGTCCTGGGCCTGCCGCGTCGCGCGGGTGACGGCCGTCTCGTACTCGGCGCCCTCCTCGGCCTGCCGCTTCTGGGCCGCGGTCAGCTTCATCGCGGTCACCTTGCCGAGCACGGTGGTCTCGATGCCCTCCCACATGTCCTTGAAGAGGTTGAAGCCGCGGATCTTGTACTCGTTCTTGGGGTTGCGCGTGGCGTAGCCGACCAGGCCGATGCCGGTGCGCAGGTGCTCGATGTTCTTGAGGTGGGCGATCCACTGCTCGTCGATCTCGCCGAGGTAGAACTGGCGGACGTAGAACAGGAACGTGTAGAGGTCGAACTCCTGCTCGGGCCGGGTCAGCAGCGTCTCGACCGAGCGCCACACGCGATCGACCAACTTGTCGACGCTGTCCTCGACCCGGGTGAGGTCGGCCTGGACCTTGAAGCGCTCGAGCAGCGCCTTCTCGAGGCCGGGCAGGTCCCACTCGTCGGGGTGCACGTCCTCGGGGCACAGCTCGAGCACCGTCTGCTCGACCAGCTTGAACGCGAGGTCGTGGACGCGCTCGCGCTGCTGGATGAGCGAGCGAGCGACGACGTCGATCATGCGCGCGAGCGCCTTGTCGCGGTCGTTCTTGACGTCCTCGAGCGTGACCAGCGCGCCGTAGTGGCGGTAGATCTCGTGGGTCAGCCGCTCCGGCACGATGCCGCCGGGCGGCAGCCCGCTCGGGACGATCGGCTGGCCCAGGGCCTCGTACAGCGCGGCCGTGTGGTTGTTGAGGATCTGGGTGATGCGCGTGCGCACCGTCTCGGACAGCGACGCGACGGTGTGCGGGCCCGACTTCTCGGGCGGCGGCGGCAGGTTCCTCGACTGCTCCTTGCGCGCCAGGTCGTCGAGGATCTCGGGCTGGTAGCGGCCCTCGAGGATCTGCTTGCGCAGGGCGTAGATCGCCTTGCGCTGGTCGTTCATGACGTTGTCGTACTCGAACAGGTTCTTGCGCGTGTCGAAGTGCATCGCCTCGACGCGCGACTGGGCGTTGGCGATCGCCCGGTTGACCAGCGGCGCCTCGATCGGGACGTCGTCCTCCATGCCGAGGCGCTCCATCAGGCCGGTGATCCGGTCGGCGCCGAAGATGCGCATGAGGTCGTCCTCGAGGCTGAGGAAGAACCGTGAGCGGCCCGGGTCGCCCTGGCGGCCCGAGCGGCCGCGCAGCTGGTTGTCGATACGCCGGCTCTCGTGGCGCTCGGTGCCGATGACGTAGAGGCCGCCGGCGGCGATGACCTCTTTCTTCTCGTCGTCGCACTGAGCCTTGATCTGCTTGAACAGCGCCTCGTACTTCTCCGGCTCCTTGTCGGGGTCGAAGCGGGCGCGCGCCATCATCTCCGGGTTGCCGCCGAGGAGGATGTCGGTGCCGCGGCCGGCCATGTTGGTGGCGACGGTGACGGCGAACTTACGACCGGCCTGGGCGATGATGTACGCCTCGCGCTCGTGGTTCTTGGCGTTGAGGACCTCGTGCGGGATGCCGGCCTTGTCGAGCATCGCGTGCAGCACCTGCGACTTCTCGACGCTGGCGGTGCCGAGCAGGATCGGCTGGCCGCGCTTGTTGGCCTCGACGATCTCGTTGACGACCGCGCGGAACTTGCCGCGCTCGTTCTTGAAGACCAGGTCGTCCTCGTCCTTGCGCTGGATGAAGCGGTTGGGCGGGATGACGATGACGGCGAGGTTGTAGATCTTGTGGAACTCTTCGGCCTCGGTGTCGGCGGTGCCGGTCATGCCCGCCAACTTGTCGTACATGCGGAAGTAGTTCTGATACGTGATCGTCGCCAGCGTCTGGCTCTCGGGCTGGATCTCCACGCCCTCCTTGGCCTCGATCGCCTGGTGCAGGCCGTCGCTCCACCGCCGACCCTCCATCTTGCGGCCGCGGAACTCGTCGATGATGACGACCTGGCCCTTCTCGACGATGTAGTTGACGTCCTTCTTGTAGAGGACGTGGCCGCGCAGCGCCTGGAACACGTGGTGCAGCAGCTCGTTGTTCTCGGGCGAGTAGAGGTTCTTGCAGCCGAGCAGCCGCTCGATGCGGTCGACGCCGGCGTCGGTCAGCTGGACGCTGTGGGCCTTCTCGTCGACGGTGTAGTCGAGGTCGCGCCGCAGCGACGGGACGACCTTGTTGACGGTGATGTAGGTCTCCGGCGGCTTGTCGCTCTCGCCGGAGATGATGAGCGGCGTGCGAGCCTCGTCGATCAGGATCGAGTCGACCTCGTCGACGATCGCGTAGTACAGGTCGCGCTGCACGTACTTCTCGATCGTCTCCTTCATGTTGTCGCGGAGATAATCGAAGCCGAACTCGTTGTTCGTGCCGTACGTGATGTCCGCGCGGTAGTTCTTCTGCCGCTCGGTGTGGTGCATCCCGTTGACGATCACGCCGGTCGACATGCCGAGGAAGCCGTAGATCTGGCCCATCCACTCGGCGTCGCGGCTGGCGAGGTAGTCGTTGACGGTGATGAGGTGGGCGCCGCGGCCGACCAGCGCGTTCAGGTACAGCGCCGAGGTGGCGGTGAGGGTCTTGCCCTCGCCCGTGCGCATCTCGGTGATCTTGCCCTGATGCAGGCCGATGCCGCCGATCATCTGCACGTCGTAGTGGCGCATGCCGAGCACGCGCTGCGAGGCCTCGCGCACGGCGGCGAACGCCTCGGGGATCAAATCGTCGAGCGGCTTGCCGTTGGCGACCTGCTGCTTGAAGTCGGCCGTGAGCGCCTTGAGCTCGGCGTCGCTGCGGGCCTGCATCTTGGGCTCCAGGCCGGCGATGGCGCTCACCAGCGGCTGCAGCTTCTTCATCTGCCGCTCGTGCGTGGTGCCGAAGATCTTCTTGATGAGTCCGTTGAACATGGGGCGGGCCGTGCGCGGGCAAAGGGTACGGGCGAGGCTCGCCCGTGTCCACGCGCCATGATCGCAGAAGAAAGGCGGTAACTGACACGCCCCGCTGGTACTGTCGCCGCCGTGAAGGCCGCTCTCGTGCGTCCGCCCCCGTCCGGCCCCGCCGGCCGCGTCGTCGTCGTGGCTCCGTCCGGCCCCGCCCCCGAGCCCAGGCTCGCCGATGGCCTGGCTGTCCTGCGCGCCCTGGGCATCGGTGAGATCTCGCTCGCGGCCAACCTGGGCGTGAAGACCGGCTATTTCGCCGGCGAAGACGCGGTCCGCCGGGATGCGCTGCAAGCGGCGCTCGACGACCCGGAGGTGACGGCGATCGTGTGCGCGCGCGGCGGCTACGGCCTGACCCGCCTGCTGCCGCTCCTGCGCGCGGAGCGATTTCAGGCCGCGCCCAAGCTGCTGGTCGGCTTCTCCGACGCGACGGCGCTGCTGTGCTGGGGCCTCCGCGCCGGCGTCTGCGGGGTGCACGGGCCGGTGGTGACGCAGCTCTCCTCGCTGCCGCCAGCCGACGCCGGGCGCCTGGCCGCGCTGCTGCGCGGCGAACTCCCCGCAGCGCTCACCGGCGACGAGGGCGTGGGCGAGGCCCGCGTGGCGGCGCCGCTGGTGCCGGCCAACCTCGAGGTGCTGCGCTCGCTGATCGGCACACCATGGCTGCCCGCGCTGGCAGGGACGATCGTGGCGCTCGAGGAGATCGGGGAGCGACCGTATCGCATCGACCGCGCGCTGACGCAGCTGATCACCAGCGGGGCGTTCGCGGGGGTCCGTGGGTTTGCGATCGGGCAGCTTTATGCGTGCGACGAGCCCGCGAGCGGCAACCCCCACAGCCCGGACGCACGAACGGTGGTGCGCGAGCGCCTGCAGTCGCTCGGAGTGCCGCTGGTGTTCGGCTTGCCCTTCGGACACCAGCCGCACGAACACGCGGCCCTGCCCTGCGGCTCCCGCGTCGAGCTCGACCCCGGCCGCGCGACGCTGTCACTGCTCGAGCCAGTCGCGGCGCGCGCGGGCTGAGGCCGGCGAGGCTGTCCCAGCGCGCAGGCTGAGGCGCGTCACGCGAGGCTGTCGCGGCCGAGCAGGACGCATGGGCGTCGCCGAGGCACCTCGGCGATGCGCCACTGTCACTGCTCGAGCCAGTCACGCGCGCAGGCCGAGAATCACCGGCCGAGCAGGTGATCGAGCATCACCCGGGCCTCGGCGCTGGTGGTGACGGCCCCGAGAGTGATCTCGAGCTCGCCGCCGGTCAGCGGCTCGCGCATCACCGGCGCCATCAAGACCTCGTCGTCCTGGACGACGGCCAGGCGCCGACCCACCTGTGCAGCAGTGAGGCTGGCGAGGCGCCCGACGTCCTCGCTCAACAGGCGCACGCGGATCCGCTGCCGACCCTCAGCATCCTGGCTGAGCAGCGCGGAGCCCAGCTTGCGCAAGGCGAGGCCGCCGGCCTCGACGCAGTGCATGCGCCAGTAGGTCCGCCCGTCGTCGCGCAGGCGCTCGTAGCCGAACGCATGACCGGCGGGCGGCGCGAGCTCGGGGTGGGTGCGGATGTAGTCCTCGAGGACATGTTTCTCGGGACCTGTCACAAAGGTCTCGTGGACCGCGGGCCCCTGACCGTCGCCTACGAGGGGGACCTCGCCGACGTCGAGCCCCGCCTGCGGATCGGCGCGGACGGCCGCGACGACCCGCTGCAGCGCGCCCCGCGGATCGTCGACCGGGGTCAGCACGAGCGGCCGCTTGAGCTCGAGCTCGGGCGTCGTCGCGGTGCAGCCGGGCACGAAGGCCGCAGGTGCGAGCGCGAACGCGAGGACGATCAGCGAGCGGAGCATGCCCCCCACGATAGCGGGTCCAGCAGCGCGAGAGGGAGCGTCCGCGATGAGAGGGCTGTCGCGAGGATCGGGCGGCGGTCCGCCACGAACTCAGCGCCGCGATTCACGGGCCCGGCAGCAGGCCGGCGCCGCGCAGCAGGCGAGCCACGGCGAGCAGCGGGAGGCCGATGATGCCGGTGTAGTCGGCGCCGTCGATGCGAGTGAACAGCTTGATGCCCGCGTCCTCGATGCGGAAGCTGCCGGCGCAGTCGAGCGGCTGGTAGCGACGCACGTAGTCGGCGGCCTCTTGCTCGCCGTAGGCGCGCATGGTCAAGGTCTGGACGTCGACGGCGGTGGCAGCCTCGCCGGTGGCGGCGTCGAGCAGGACCACGCCGGTGACCAGGCGAAACGTGGCCCCCGACAGGCGCATGAGCTGAGCGATCGCCTGGTCTTCGGTACCTGGCTTATGGAGCAGGTCAGGCCCGGGGCCGACGGCGACCTGGTCGGCCCCGAGGATCCACGCGTCCGGGTTTGTCGCCCGTAAACTCTCGGCCTTCCCCAGGGCGAGCCTGAGGGCGAAGGCCTCGGCGCCGATCTCGCTGAACCAGGGATCTTCCTGGCGCTCGTCAAATGCAGGGGCTGCGGTGAAGAAAGCCACATCCAGGCGGCTCAGGAGCTCGCGCCGATAGCGCGAGGTCGAGGCCAGAACCAGGTTCCGCTGCGAATTTTGCGAATCTCTCATGGCAAAGCGGGCTAAGGGCGGACGAGCGAGTTGACCAAAGGTGATGATTTCTTCATATTCAATACCGGAGACTAATTGTGCCCGATAGGCCCTCGGAGTGGACGTTTCTGACCAATCACGCGCACGTGCTCTTCTGCGTGGCGCAGGACCCGGAGATCCGTCTGCGCGACGTCGCAGAGGCCGTCGGCATCACCGAGCGAGCGGTGCAGCGGATCGTCACCGAGCTCGAGGAGTCAGGGTACATCACCCGTCAGCGAAGCGGACGTCGCAACTTGTACGTCGTGCACAAGGACCTGCCGCTGCGTCACCGCATCGAGGCGCACCGGCAAGTGAGCGACCTGATCGGGCTCATCGTGCCCGAGGTCATTTCCCGCGCTTCTTCTTCTTCTTCACCGGCTTCTTCTTGACCGCCTTGGCCGGGGCGAAGGCCTCGGGGAAGCGGCCGGCGTACTCGGTGCGGACGGTGGCCAGCAGCGCGGCGGCCTGGTCGCAAGCCGGGTTCGCCGGGGCGCCGGCGGCCACGGTCGGCGGCAGGGCCGCCTTGAGCGCCGGGACGTAGTCGGCCAGCGGCTCGGCCTGGATCGCCTGCAGGACCGGCACGGCGGCGGCGCACGGGTCGGGCGCCTCGCCGTACTGCTCGAGGTCGCGGCGGCGGTTGAGCGCGAGGTCGACCTGGGCCGCGGCGTCGGCCGGGAGGGCGTCGCGGATCAGCCGGCGCTGGGCCCAGGTGGCCCACGGCTTGGCGTCGTTGATGTAGTGGACGAGGATCGGCACGCCGGCGGCGCCGAGGTCGACCGCCAGCGCGATCGCGGCGTCGGTGAACGGCCGCTTGCGCAGCAGGACGTCGACCTCGTCGATGAAGCCGAGGTCGCGCTCGAGGTCGGGCGATTTCTTCAGCACCTCGCCGTAACGCCGCACCGCCGCCTCGTGCATGGTCGCCCGCTTGGCCAGCTGCCGGGCGTCGCGCCACACCAGCTGCGAGTGGCCAGGGTGACGCTCGAGCAGGGCGTCGATCTGGGTCTGCGCCTCGTCGAGCTTGCCCTGCTTGATCAGGTCGTCGAGCGTCGCGAGCTCGAGCTCGGACGGACCTGTCGTTTGCGACATGGCCGAAGGGACATCCCCTGCGGTACCCGCCTTGGGCGCGTCGGTGCCCGGCCCGGCCTCGCCGGCGGTGGCCGCGGGCGCGTCGGGGCCGGCGGGCGCGGCGGGGCCGTCGCCCGAGAACAGCCAGTAGAGCAGCCCGGCCGAGGCGACCGCGAGCACGATGCAGCCGGCGATCAGCGCCTTGAACCGCGTGCGGCGGGACCAGCGGTCGGTCTGCAGCACCGACTCGACGAAGTCGATCTGGCGCGGGCGCAGGGCCTCGGGCAGCGGGCGGCTGGCGGTGTCGGTGCCGGCCACGGCGCCGATGTCGAGCAGCGGGTCGGAGGTGTCGCCGCGGCCCTTGTGCGACATGTTGCTGCGGTAGCGCTCGAGCGCGGCGCGCACGGTGCGGGCGTCGGGGAACCGCTGCTCGCGCTGCTTGGCCAGCAGGCGGTAGACGATCGCCGCCAGCTCCTGCGGCACGTTGTCGGGGAGCTGCGGCGTCTCGGTGCTGACCTGCATGCGGATCAGCGCGATCGCGTCCTCGTGGTTGAAGGGCAGCCGGCCCGTCAACATCTGGAACATCAGGATACCGACGGCGTAGAGGTCGGCGCGTGGGTCGATCTCGAGGCCGAGCGCCTGCTCGGGGCTCATGTACTGCGGGGTGCCGAACACCATACCGGCGCGCGTGAGCGGGTCGCCGGCGTCGCTGCCGACCAGCTTGGCGATGCCGAAGTCGACCAGCTTGAGCAGCGGCGCGCCGTGCTTGTCGCGGGTGAGGAACACGTTCTGCGGCTTGAGGTCGCGGTGGATCACGCCCTGGCCGTGGGCGTGCTCGAGGCCTCGCAAGATCTGGATCGACCACTCCACGACCCGCTTCGGCGCCGTCGGCTCGGTCAGCAGGTCGGCCAGCTCGACGCCCTCGAGCAGCTGCATCACGAGGTAGCGCATGCCGTCCTCGGTGGTGCCGTAGGCCGACACGTGGATGCAGTTGGGGTGGTCGAGGCGGGCCGCGCTCTGGGCCTCGCGGTCGAACCGCCGCACCAGCTCGGGGTCGCGGTTGAAGTCCGGGTGCAGGATCTTGATCGCGACGTCCCGCATCATGATGACGTGGCGGCCGCGGAACACCGCGCCCATGCCTCCCTCACCGATCAGCTGGTCGAGCCGGTAGGTGCCGTCGAGGACGGTGCCGACCAGCGACGCGAGGTCGCGAGCGATGCCAGCCGCAGCGGTCATGTCGGCGCCTGGACTCGAAAGTCGCCGCGTAGTCTAAGGGTGGGGGTCATGAGGCGGCCTCGAGGGCTCGAGGCAACACGGACATTAATGCAGGCCCGGAGGGCCGGGAAGCGGAAATCTGCAGGCCCGGCCGGGAAGCGGAAATCTGCGGGCCCGGCCGGGAGGCGGAAATCCGCGGGCCCGGGAGGTCACGGGGCAGCGCGCGCCGCCGGCGTCAGCGCAGGGGCTTGGTCCGCACCGTGTCCTGGTCGGGGGAGACGGTCTGCGAGTCGTCCTCGTCGGGGGTCTCGATGAAGCTCGTGCCGCGGTCGCGCTCGATGCGGCTGAGCGCCTCCTGAGCCCACTGCGCGAGGCTGAGCTCATTGGTCGAGTGGAAGTCCGCCAGCATCTCCTCGAGCTCGCGGCGCGCTCTCGGGCTCTGCCCGAGCATGTGCGCGACTTCGGCGTCGAGGAGGCGCAGCTGATGGTGGGCGAACTGCTCGTTCTGGATGGTCTGGATGCCTCGCCGCGCCTCGGCGAGCATCGCGGCGCCCTCCTCGACCTCGCCCATGCGCGCGAGCGTGTAGCCGAGGAAGCCGCGGTTGAGGTGCAGGTGGTAGGCAAAGCCGTGCAGGCCGGCGAAGCGCAGGGCCTCGCGGAAGCTCTCGGACGCGCCCTCGAGGTCACCGCTGCGGAGGAGCAGGTCGCCGAGGTTGTGGAGCGGGTTGATGAGCATGCGCGTGACCCCTGCAGCGCGCAATTGCTCCAGGGCGGCACGGGTCTCCGGAATCGCCCTTTCGGGTTCGTTGCCGAGCACCGCGAGGTAGGCGATGCCGGAGATATAGGCCTGGCGCTGCAGCACCGACACGCGCTCGGCGAGCAGCTTGGCCTCGTCGTGCAGGCGGCGGGCCTCGGCCAATTGTCCGGCGAGCGAGAGGCAGCGCAGGCGCGTGCCGACGACGTGACAGACGTAGTGATCCTGCGCGTCGGGGAGGTCGAGGATCTCCATCGCCTCTTTGGAGCAGCGGACCGCGCCGTCGATCTCGCCGGCGCCGAGCAAGATCTCGGCGCGGCGGTTGGCGATGCGCAGCTCGAGGATGCGGTCGCGCGCCTGCTTGGCCGCGATCGCGGCGTTCTGCAGGCGCCCGAGCGCCATCTCGGCGTCGGAGCCGCCGTCGAGGGTGTAGCGGTCGACGAGGCCGAGCCAGAACACCGCCTGGGCCCGATGGTCGCCGAGCAGCTCGGCGACGAGGATGCCGGCCTCGTGCTGCGCGGCCTCGCGGCGCGGGTCGTTGAGCGCGCCCGGGGCCCGCTCGACCAGGTTGAGCTGGGCCCGCAGCAGGCGCGGCAGGCCCTGGACGCGGCCGAACTTGCGGAGGCGGATGATGACCCGCTCGAGCACCTGGGCGGCGAGGTTCGGCTGGCCGCCGGCGAACAGGTCCTCGGCGGCCTTCTCGAGCTCGCTGAGGTACTCGAGCCCGTCGGCGGCGGCGTCGAGCAGGCGGGCGCGCAGGAACACGAACTGCGGGTCGACGGTGGCCTGCTCGGCGATCCGCTCGGCCAGCTCGAGGCGGGTCTCGGACAGCGAGTCCTCGTAGCGGATCCGGACCGCCTCGCGCACGCTCGCGTGGGCCAGCACGACCTGCGAGGCGCCGGTGATGGCGCTGCGCAGGATGAGGCTCTCGCCCTCGAGCCGCTCGAGCGTGCGGCGGAACCGTTCGCGCCGCAGGTCGGTGAGGTGGGCCAGGCGCTCCTCGTCGATCGGCGCCTCGATCAGGTAGAGGATGCTGGCGACCTCCCAGGCCGACACGCCGAGCGCGTCGAGGCGGGCCTCGCTGCGCTGGGCCAGGGTCTTGTGCAGCTGCTCGGCGGCGGCCGAGGCGGAGCGCAGGACCCAGGTGTCGTTGTCGCGGACGAGGATCGACTCCTCGATCAGCACGCGCAGGGTCTCGCGGAAGCTCAGCGGGTGGCCGCCGGTGAGCTTGTCGAGCATGGTGACGAGCTCGCGCAGCGCCGGCGCGTCGCCGAGGATGCCCTTGAGGACCTCCAGCATCTCCTTCTGCGTGAACGGGCGCAGGTTCCACAGCTCGACCAGCTGCTCGCGGCTCAGCGCGACCAGCTGCGGGCGGAACTTGGGGTGCGGCTCGGTGGTGATGCAGAGCAGCGCGCGGGCCTCGTTGTGGTCGATCGCGCGGGTGAGCTGCTCGACCAGGGCCCGGGTCGTCTCTGTCCCTCGGGCCAGGTCGCTGAGGTAGAGCACGAAGGGGTGCTCGCTGGCGCAGCGGACCAAAAACTCGGTCAGCTGGGCGGCCGCCGACGACTCGTGGCTGCGGTCGCGGGCGGCGCGGATGAGCTCGGGGTACTTGCGGACGGCCTCGCTGCGCTCGCCGAGCGCGGTCGCCAGCTGCAGCACGACCGGCGCGAACGGGCCGAGGCCCTCGCCGTCGCCGGTCCAGCACGAGCCCTCGACGAACAGCCCGTCGCCGAGCTGGATCTCCCGCCGCAGCTCGCTCAGCAGGCGGGTCTTGCCCATGCCCTCCGGCGCCTCGACGATCACGGTGCGGATCACCCGGCTGACGCTCTTGTTGCGCGCGGTGTCGGGGCGCAACACGTCGTGGGCGCGCAGCAGCAGGATGTCGAGGTAGTCGGCGCGGTCGACGAACGGCAGCAGCTCGACGAGGACGCGCGCGAACTCGCGGCGGTCCTGGGCCGACTTCTGGCGGTCGCGGATGTGGCTCGACTCGCGCCGCAGCAGCTCGAGCACGATGCTGCGGGCGCTCTGCGGCCGCAGCTCCGGGTCGGGCGAGAGCATGCGGCCGACCAGCTCGGCCACCACCGGGCCGCACTGCTGCAGCAGCGCGCCGGCCAGCTCGGGGCGCCAGTCGATCGCGTTGCGCAGCGCCTCTTTGAAGGTGCGCGAGGGGAACGGCCGCACGCCGCGGACCGCCGTGTAGATCGTCGCGGCCAGCGAGTAGATGTCGGCGCGGCTGTCGATGACCTCGCCGCGGACCTTCTCCGGCGCGCTGAAGCCGGGGGTGCCGCGGACCTTGATCAGCTCCTCGCTGTCGTCGAGCTGGTCGAGCGCGAGGTCCTTGAGCTTGCGGTGGTGCCGGAACAGGCGCGCGAGGCCGAAGTCGATCAGCTTGGCCTGCGGCTGACCGCCGTCGACGTCGGGCGGGCAGACGATGACGTTGCTCGGCTTGATGTCGCCGTGCACGAACCCGACGGCGTGGATGTAGTCGAGCGCGCGCGCCAGCTGGACGAACAGCTCGACGATCGTCTCGCGCGGGGCGGTGCGCAGGCACTCCTGCAGCGACACGCCGGCCAGCAGCTCCTGCGTGAAGTACACCCCGCCGTCCTCGCAGCGGCCGAAGTCGTAGACGGCCGCGAGGTTGGGGTGGTGGAGCTGGGTCAGCAGGCGGAACTCGGCCTTGAACTCGGCGATGTCGTCGCTGACCGCGCCCTGGGTGGCGCCGAAGCTGCGGGTGATCGGCGGCCGGCGGGCGCCGTCGTGCAGGCGCGCGCTCGAGCTCGCGGCGGCCGCGGTGGCCGGCTGTTGCACCGAGCTGGCCGGCACGACCTCGCTGGAGCGCGAGCCGGGGGCGTCGAGGCTGGCGTCGCGGCGGATCAGCTTGAGCGCCACCGGGCGCTCTTCAAGCTCGTCGTAGGCCTCGTAGACGGCGCCGAAACCGCCGCGCCCCAGCAGCCCGCGGACCTGATAGCGCCCGGCGATCTTGTCCGGCATCGGCGGCTCCGCCCCGTCCGCCGTGGGCTTCGATGGCTGCGCGTCGGACTGGTTCATGGCGCGGAGAGGGACGGGCGGCGCTCGGGTGCGCGGACAACGGACCGTGCCGCCCCCCGCAACGGCCGAACGCGAGGGACGAGTATTCCACAGCAACGTCCCAGTGACGTATCAAATTGAAATATTCGCAGGCCGACGGGTTTTTGGGGCACCGTCGCTCAAGACCGGCGGGGACCCCACGGTGGCACTTCGCCCGCGCGAATTGCGCTGAACGAAGCGCGTCCGATCGCGGCCTCACCGGCGTCGATACAGCGTTCGTACGCGGCGGCCTCGATGCAGAGGCGCTCTGCTTCGGCCTGCCCGATCGCCCCCAACAGGCCACGCTTGTACACCGCGACAGCGGTCGGGGAGCGTCGTCGCAGGAGTTCGGCGAAGGTGCGCACGCGGGCGAGACCTGCGTCGATGTCCGGGACGATTTCGTGGCAAAGACCGATCCGCAGCGCCTCGTCGGCGCTGATCTCCTCGCCCGTGCAGCCGAGCCGGAGCGCGTGCGCCGGGCCGACCGCGAGCGCCAGCTCCGCCGTACCGCGCGCGCCGGGGATGATGCCGAGGCCCGTCTCCGGCAGCGCGAAGCGGCCCGTCGGCGTCGCCAGGCAGTAGTCGGCGGTGAGCAAGAACTCGAGGCCCCAGCCGAGCGTGACGCCGTGGCTCAGGGCGACGGTGAACAGCGGGGCGTGGCGCAGGCGCAGGAGGATCGAGCGCTGGCGGCGGACGTGGGCCTTGACGCGCTCGTCGGGCCAGCCGACGCGTTCGGTGACGTCGGCGCCGGCGACGAAGATCGGCGCGCCCGACTTGCTGGTGCGCCGGCTGGTGGTGCACAGGCAGGCGACCTCGCCGTGCTCGAGCAGGTCGCACAGCGCCTCGAAGGCGTCGAGGATGCCGGTGCCGACCTCGTTGGCCTTGCCGTGATCGAGGGTCAGCGTGAGGAGCCGGAGCTCGGGGTCGTAGTGCGGATGCAGGGCGTCGATGCGCTCGAACATGTGCGCCGGAGACCATACGAGGGCCGCCCGGCGAGTGCCAGCGGGTAATGGGACCCACCCCGGCTCACGGTAGCCGTGCGAGATCGGCGGGCCGGTCGAGGTTGTCGAGCACGGCGGGATCGTCGACCGCCAGCGCGCTGCGCATGCCGCTGACCGCCGGACGTCCCAGCAGGTCGCGCGGGCTGGCGTCCGGCCCCAGCGCCAGCAGCTCGGGCACCAGCGCCGCCGGCCACACCAGCGGATGGCCGCGGCGACCGCCGTGGCTCGGCTGCCAGACCTGCGTGGGCGCCGCGCGGAAGGCCGCCGCCAGCGCCGCGACGGTCTCGGGCCGCACGTGCGGGCGGTCGACCGTCAGCACCAGCGCGGCGCAGCCGGGGGCCAGCATCTCGAGCTCCTGCAGGCCGCGGCGCAGGCTGTCCATCTGTCCTTGCGGCCATGTCGGATTGGTCACCTTGATCGCGGACCCGAGGTCCTCGGCGGGGATGACGACCGCGCCCTCGACGACGACGATCGGGCTGGCGTCGGCCGCCTCGGCCTGGGCCACGGCGTGGCGCACGAAGGCCCGCCCGCGCCACTCGAGCAGCGCCTTGGGCTGGCCCATGCGCTCGCCGGCGCCGGCCGCGAGGACGATCGCGCCGAGCGCGGTCACGGGCGGCCTCCGAAGCAGCGGTGCGCGGCCACGGGGGGCGAAAATTGCGATGGTCGCGCCAGACGGGTGCAGCGCGTCTGTGAAGCGCGGTCGTCCCCTCTCTCGCGCGAGCATCGCGCGGCTCGCGAGCGGCGCTCCGCGGTGTCATGAACTAGCGCGAAGGGACATGTCCGAACGAACATGCCCTCTCGCACATGTCCTCGCGGACATGCTCGAAAGGGCAGCAGCGTCGGCGTGTCTGCCACCGGTCCGCTCAGGCCGGCGGGAGCGCCGGCGAGGGCTCGCGCGACTTGTTCGACAGCGGCTTGTCGTTCGGGCGCGCCGGCTCGGCCTTGTCGCCGAACAGCTCGCCGAGCTGGGCGGCGTCGGCCGGCGACGGCACGAGGACCGCCTTGGGCACGCCGACGGCCAGGCTGCCGAGGTTGGGGTCGAGCTTGACGCCGATGCCGACGGCCCCGCCGATGCGGGCGAAGGCGGCCGCGCCGGTCTCGATCTTCTTCAGCCGGGCCTTGTCGGCCCGCGACTCGGCGCTGCTCAGCACCGACAGCCGCAGCAGCGCGACCGGGTCGACGCTGACGCAGAAGTGGCAGCCCTGGCTGGCGGTCCGGGCCAGGCGCAGGCCGGCGTCGCCGCCGAGCGAGGTCTTGCGGCCCTTGAGCTCGGCGCCGATGTCGCCGGCGACCTTGGTGGCGCCGGCGCCGATGGTGAACACGGCGAGGTTGCCGGTCACGAACGAGGCGGCCTCGAGCTTCTTCTTGGCGACCAGGAACGGCTCGAGATCGGCTGCCTCTTTGGCCATGTTCTTCGGGACAGGGATCGTCAGCAGGTCGCCCTTGACCGGGCCGGCCTTGGCGCCGTCGGTCTTGAGGGTGAAGCCGATCTTGGCCGACTTGTCGTCGCCGGTGAGGCTGTCGAACGCGGCGAAGCCCTTGACCAGCGCCTGCTCGATGCCGCGGATGGCCGCCCGCGCGCCGGCCTCGTCCTTGACGTTGGCGGCCAGCACGGCGGTGGCCTCGCCCTTGGGCGAGAGGTAGAGCGCGAACACGACGTCGCTCTGGACCTGGTCGAGCACAGCGTGGGCGGCGGCGACGGCGTCCTTGGCGACGACGTCGAAGGGGGCGGGGATCTGGCTCAGCGGGACGCCCTTGTCGAGGGCGCCGTGGAGGGCCTCGGGGGTGCCCCAGGGCATGGCCACGACGAGGGCGGGGCCGGCCGGGAGGACGGCCTCGAGGGCGGTCGGGGCGGTCCGCGCCGGGCCCAGCGGCGACAGGCCGAGGCGCGAGAACGGGGCCTCGGCGGCGAGCTGCAGCGCGAGGTCGCGGTCGGTGCCAGCGTCGAGCTCGAGCGAGCCGGCGGTGGCCTCGCGCAGGACCGCCTGCACCTGCCTGCGCAGGCCGGCCGGCAAGCTGTTGAGGGCGCCGGTCTCGAGCATGCCGGGCGGCAAGTCGGTGCCGCGCAGGCGCAGCCGCCGACCCTGCCCGGCCTCGCCGGCGAGCCCGGCGGCGCGCTCGAGGTCGGCGTTCGACAGCGCGAACTCGAGGGCCTTGGGCTGCTCGCGCAGCAGCACCCGCAGCTCGCCCTGGACCAGCTCCCACAGGCCGTTGCCGAGCGGCTGCGGCCGCTGCGCCGAGGGCATGCCGTCCATGACGCCCTTGGCGCTGACGGCCGCGAGGGTGCCGGCCAGCTTGAGGTCGTTGCTGGGGTCCTGGACGTGGAAGGTGGCGTCGACGGCGAACGGGCCGGCCAGATCGAGGTTGGCCCACAGACCGGGCCCGAAGCCCATCTGCAGCAACATCGCCTGGATCTGCGCGGCCGGATCGATCGGCTGCTTGGGGGTCCAGGCGGTGGTGGTCTGCTTGACGAGGGCCATCAGGTCGCCGGCGCCGTGGAGGCTGGCGCGCAGCTTGACCGGCTTGCCCGGCGGAGGCTTGCGCGCGGGCCGCCCGCTCTGCCCGTCGCCCGCGCCGGCGCCGTCCTCCTGCGGTTCGTCGACCACAACGACGGCGGGCGGCGGAGTCTTCTTGGCGCAGCCAAGTGTGGCAGGAGCGACGACCATGGCGATCGTCCCGAGCGCGACGCGGGCGGTGAACATCGCGCGCAGTGTATCAGCGGTCGTCGCGCGCGTCGCCTTCGCGCGGTCCGCCGATCCTGGCGACCGCCTGGGGGACCACGTTCATCGGCAAGCCGGTGCCACCGTGACGGTCCGCCAGCAGCTCGGCGACGATGCTGACGGCGATCTCGGCCGGGGTGCGACCGCCCAGCGCAATTCCCACCGGCGCCCGCACGCGCGACAGGTCGGGGGCGCCGCGGCCCAGCTCCTGCTCGCGGCGCAGGACGCGAGCGACGATCGCGTGGACTTTGCGGACGCTGCCGATCATGCCGAGGTAGCGGTGGGGGCGGCGGACCAGAGCGGCCAGCGCCCGCTCGTCGCGCGCGTGGTCGCGGGTGAGGATGACGACGTAGTCGCGCTCGCCGAGGTCGGGCACGGCGCGCTCGAGCTCGTCGACGTCGCGGGCGTGCCGCTCGGCGCCGGCGAACGCGGGGTGGTCCAGCAGCTCCTCGCGGTCGTCGACGACGACGACGCGAAAGCCGACCCCGGCGGCCACCGGGGCCACCGCCTGGGCCACGTGGCCGGCGCCGACGAGGACGAGCCGCGCTTCGGGGGCGAGATACTCCACGAACACCTCCATGGCGCCGCCGCAACACATGCCGAGGTCGCGGACCAGGTGCGCCTTGACGACCCGCGGGCTGCCGTCGCGCAGGCAGCCGCGGCAGGCGCCCAGCACCTGCTCCTCGATCGCCCCGCCGCCGACCGTGCCGACCTGGACCCCGTCCTCGCGCAGGAGCAGACGGGCCCCCACGACCTGCGGGGCCGAACCCGAGCGGCCGATGACCGTCGCCAGGGCCGCGGGCCCACCCGTCCTCCCAGACAGGACGTCGACGACGGCACGGGCGACCGGGAGCACCGCCGCGAAGTGTAGCCCGGGGCTTGTTCGGGGCGCCGGGCAATTTTACAAGGTTGGCCGGACGAGAGATGCGCAGGGTCGCAGCGGTCGCGCTGGTGTTCGGAGCGTGCGGTGAGCCGGAGGCGGCGCCGCGGGCGGAGCCGCCTCCCGTGCGCCCGACGATCGCCGCCTCCCCGCTGTCGATGACGCCGGACGAGCTGGCCGAGACCCGCCGCAAGGCCGGCTTCCAGGACGGCGCGACGCTCGAGGCGGAGCGCGCCGAGGCCCGCGAGCGAGTCGCCCGCAGCTACGTGCGCGCCCATCTCCCGGCGTATCGCGAGGTGGTGAAGGCGCTGCGCGGCAACCTGGCGGAGATCGAGCGCGCGGCCCGACGGTGGCTGCGTACGAGCGATCCACAGCGGGCCTACGAGCGCTGGCGCGGGGTTTCGCGACGACGGGCCGATCGCGTCGCAGGGTTGTATGCGCAGGTCGCCGACGACGGCTTCGACGGCGGTCACGCCCAACGCCTGCTGGCTGACGCGTATCGCCGGTGGGAAGAGCTGCGGGAAGATCTCGGCGGCGAGGTCGCTGCCGACGCGCGTTTCTCCGCCCTCCTCGTCGAATTGCGGGACGCGCTGACGGCCGTCGCACGCGTGCTCGACGAGATCGAGCACGACGAAGAACTGGCCGCAGGCCCGTGAATTCAGGCGTCTGGCGGCGGTTTTGCGCGCGTTGCGCGAACAGCCTTCAAGATTCTGGTAATTGGCGAAGTTTTGCGGTACCTGGCTAAAGCACCGTCCACGACGACTGCCCCTCGCAAGGGGCCGTGCACTCGCCCCGCGAGGGGAAGCCAGGAGAACTCATGAAGAAGACCATCGCGATCATGTTCGCCGCCATCTCGGTTGCGAGCTTCGGCTGCAACAAGAGCAAGACCGACACCGCCAACCCGGACGAGGTCAAGACCGACGCCCCGGCGGAGACCCCCGCCGAGACGCCGGCCGAGACCCCGGCCGAGGGCACCCCGGCCGAGGGTGGCGACGCGGCTGCTGCCCCCACCCCGTAAGCCCGATCTCCCTCGGGAGATCTCAGCTTGCAATTCCATGGGCCAGACTGGCACTTCGCCGGTCTGGCCCATGTTTTATTCTGCAGTGTAGTGCCAGGCCCCCGGGGTCGATTTCTGCTATAGGCCCCGGACCCCCGGCCGCTCGCCCGTGTCGCTCGCCAACCGCTTCTTCCAACGGTACGTCCGGCGCAACCTGCCGCAGTACGCCCTGGGCTTCGCGATGTTGGTGGCGACCAACTACGCGGTGGTGCGGATCCCGACGCTCATCGGCCACGCCCTCGACGCGCTCGGCGGCGGGCAGGCCGACGCCCTCGCCGTGGGCCGCGGGATCGCCCTCGAGCTGATGATCTGGGCGGTCGCGGTGGTGGTCGTGCGCACGCTGTCGCGCGTGCTGTTCTTCAACCCCGGGCGCGAGGTCGAGTACCGCGTCAGCGTCGACCTGTTCTCGCACCTGCTGGCGCTGCAGCGGCCGTTCTTCCTCCGCCGCAAGGTCGGCGAGTTGGTCAGCATGGCGACCAACGACACGATGTCGATCCGCCTGCTCATCGGCTTCGCCGGCCTGCAGGTGTGCAACGTCCTCGTCGCGGTGCCGCTCCACCTCGGGCAGATGCTCCTCACCGACGCCTGGCTGACGCTGTGGTGCCTGCTGCCGATCGCCGCCGGCAGCGCCTACACGATCGCGGTGGTGCGCCGGTTCTACTCGCTGATCCGGGTCTCGTTCGAGGAGCTCGGGCGGCTGTCGGACCGGGTGCTCGAGTCATACGCCGGCATCGGCACGGTGCGGGCCCACGGGGCCGATGCGGCGATCCTGCGCCACTTCGACGCCCGCAACCAGGCCTACCTCGACCTGCAGCTGCGGCTGTCGTCGATGCGCGCGTTCTCGATGCCGGTGCTCGGGCTGTCGGGCCAGGTGGCGGCGGCGATCGTGCTGTGGGTCGGCGGCGCGCGGGTGATCGCCGGCGAGTTGCCGGTCGGCGCGCTCGTCACGTTCACCACCCTGCTCGCCAGCCTGGTCGCGCTGCTGATGGCGGTCGCGTGGGTGCTGGCCTCGGTGTCGCGCGGGATCGTGGCGGTGAAGCGCATCGACGAGGTCGTCGCCACGCCCGACGGGCTACCTGTCCCGACGGACAGCTTGCCGCCCGGCCCGCCGCCGGCGCTCGAGCTGCGCGGCCTGACCTTCGCCTACCCGGGCGCCGAGGCGCCGTCGCTGCAGGACATCTCGTTCGCGCTCGCGCCGGGCAAGACGCTCGGGATCTTCGGCCGCACCGGCGCCGGCAAGTCGACGCTCATCCACCTGCTGTCGCGCGTCTACACCCCGCCGGCCGGGACCGTGTTCGTCGCCGGCAAGGACGTCACGAGCTTGCCTTTGGACCAGGTCCGGGCCCAGCTCGCGGTCGTGCCGCAGGACCCGTTCCTGTTCTCGAACACGCTGCGCGACAACATCCGCCTGCGCGGCGAGCGGAGCGGGCACGTGCGCGGCGAGGACGGCGGCGGCTCGGCCTCGTCGTCGCAGCTGCGCCGCGAGGAGCCCGAGGACCCGCGGCTGCAGCAGGTGCTGCGCGCGGCCTGCCTGGTCGACGACGTGCGCTCGCTGCCCGAGGGGCTCGACACGGTGGTCGGCGAGCGCGGGGTGATGCTGTCGGGCGGCCAGCGCCAGCGGACCGCCCTGGCCCGGGCGCTGTACCGCGGGCCGGGGCTGCTGCTGCTCGACGACGTGCTGTCGGCGGTCGACCAGGGCACCGAGGTCCGGCTGGTCGCGGCCATCCGCGGGCTCCACGACGAGGGCGGCGCCGGCCTGATGCGCGAGCCGCCGAGCACCGTGATCGTGTCGCACCGCACCAGCGTGCTCGAGCACGCCGACGAGATCCTCGTGCTCGAGCGCGGCGTGGTCGTCGAGCGCGGCACGCACGCCCAGCTGCTCGCGCACGACGGCGTCTACGCCGAGACCCACCGCCACCAGGAGGCCGCGCACCATGGCTGACCCGAAGACCAGGTCGAAGGGCCGGGACGGCGCGCCGCAGGGCAGCACGTGGGCCGCGCTGCGCCGGTTCTGGCCGTACGCGCTGGCGCACAAGCGGTGGCTGTGGCTCGGCATGTGGATGATCCCGGTGGTCGCGGCGATGTCCGCCCTGCGCCCGCTGCTGGTCAAGCAGGCCGTCGACACCGACATCGCCCACGGCGACCTGATCTCGCTGCGCGTCACCGGCATGCTGTTCCTCGCCGCGGTGATGGCCGAGTTCCTGGCCACCGCGGTCCAGGTCTACGCGCTGTCGCGGGCCGGCCACGCCACCATCACCGACCTGCGGCGCTCGATCTTCGGCCACGTGCTCAAGCTGCCGGCCCGCTTCTACGACAAGACGCCGATCGGCAACCTGCTCGCGCGCAGCACCAGCGACATCGAGGCGCTGAGCGAGACGCTCGCGTTCGGGGTGTTCACGATCCTCACCGACATCGCCGTGATCCTGTCGATCCTGGCGGCGATGTTCTTCCTCGACTGGCGGCTCACCCTGGTGTCGCTGGCCGCCGCGCCGCTGCTGTGGGTGATCGTGGTCCACTTCTCGGCCCGCCTGCGCACGCTGCAGCTCGAGATCCGGCGCGCGCAGTCGGTCCAGAGCGGGTACCTGGCGGAGCAGCTGGCGGGCGTCACGGTGCTGCAGCTGTTCGGCCGCGAGCGGGCCGCCGTGCAGGAGTTCGAGCGGCTCGGCGACCGCTTCCTGCGCGCGGTCAAGACCGCCAACTGGTACGACGCCGGGCTCTACTCGGTGATGGACGGCGTCAGCGCGATGTGCGTGGCGCTGCTGATCTACTTCGCCGCGCCCTACCTGTTCGAGGACGTGGCCCGCAGCGGCGTGACCCTCGGCCTGCTGTTCGCGTTCATCGACTACCTGCAGCGGGTGTTCATCCCGATCCGCGAGTTCTCGGCCAAGCTCGCCACGATCCAGCGCGCGGTCGCCTCGCTCGAGCGGATCTACGGCCTCATCGACGAGCCGCCCGAGGCGCGCCTGCCCGCCGGCGCGAGCGACCCACTGCAGGGCTGGAGCGGCGGGCTGCAGGTCCGCGACCTCCGCTTCGGCTACCGCGACGGCGGCTCCGACGTGCTCAAGGGCATCGACTTCGACATCGCCCCCGGCGAGGTCGTGGCGGTGGTCGGCCGCACCGGCTCGGGCAAGACCAGCCTCGGACGGATCTTGACCCGCACCTACGACGGCTACCGCGGCAGCGTCTCGCTGCAGGCGCCCGCGGGGTCGGTCGAGGTCCGCGACGTGGTCCCCGACTGTCTCCGGGGACATGTCCTCATGGTCCAGCAGGACGTGTTCCTGTTCAACGACGACGTCGCGTTCAACGTCAGCCTCGGCGAGCCCGGCCTCGCCGACGAACCAGCGCGCATCGAGGCCGCGCTGCGCACGGTGCAGGCGTGGGAGTTCGTGCAGGAGCGCGGCGGGCTGTCGTTCGTGGTCGGCGAGCGCGGGCGCAACCTGTCGGCCGGCGAGGCGCAGCTGCTGGCGTTCGCGCGAGTGGCCGCGCGCCAGCCGACGCTGCTCATCCTCGACGAGGCGACGGCGAGCGTCGACAGCATGACCGAGCACAAGGTGCAGGCGGCGATCGAGCGGCTGCTCCGCGGGCGCAGCGTGCTGGTGATCGCGCATCGCTTGAGCACGGTGCGGCGGGCCGACAAGATCCTGGTGCTGCAAGACGGCGTGGTCGTCGAGCAGGGACCGCACGAGGTCCTGCTCGCGCGCGGCGGCGTGTACGCCGAGCTCTACCGCATGGGCTTCAAAGAGGAAGAAGACGACGGGAATAGCGGCGCGCAGCCCCCGGTTCCCGCGGCATGAGCTCATCCTCGATCCGGTCCCGACGACTCCGTTCGCCGCAGGCGCTGCTCGCCTTCCTCGGCCTGACGACGATCGGCGGCGCAGCGGTCGCACTCGGGTATCACGACCAGGCCGAAGCCGCGGACGACCCGCCCGCGGCCACCGCCGCCAGCACGCTCTGGCGCGAGGGCAGCGGCGCGCCGGTGGTCGGCGGCGAATTCGACCCCCGCCGCAGCCTGGCCCCGCTCGTCAAGGAGCTGTCGCCCGCGGTGGTCAACATCCGCGCCTATGGCAAGCGCGCGCAGCTCGACATGCAAGGCGTCGACCCGCGCATGCTGCCGTTCCTCGAGCAATTCAATATGGGCCCGGGCGCCGAGGCGCCGCCGCAGCAGGGCATCGGCTCGGGCTTCGTGCTCACGCCCGACGGCCTGGTGGTCACCAATCACCACGTGGTCAACGGCACCGAGCGGCTCGAGGTCAAGCTGCACGACGGCCGCATGTACAAGGGCAAGGTGCTCGGCTCCGACCCGTACACCGATATCGCCCTGGTCCAGCTCGAGGGCGCGAGCGGGCTCAAGACGGCGACGCTCGGCAACAGCACCGCGCTGTCGGTCGGCGACTGGGTGATGGCGATCGGCTCGCCGATGGGCCTCGAGCAGACGGCCACCGCCGGCATCGTCTCGGCCAAGGGCCGCGGCAGCCTCGGGCTCTACGCCAACAGCTACATCGATTTCTTGCAGACCGACGCCTCGATCGCGCCCGGCAGCAGCGGCGGGCCGCTGTTCAACATGGCGGGCGAGGTGGTGGGCATCAACACGGCGGTCGGGGGGATCGGCCGCGGGCTGGGGTTCGCGGTCCCGGTCGATCAAGCAAAGACGGTGATCCCGCAGCTCAAGGCGTCCGGCAAGGTGGTGCGCGGGTGGCTGGGGATCTCCGGCCGCGAGATCGAGCCGGCCGTGGGCCGCGCGCCAGAGGCCGGCGCGGTGGTGGGGACGGTCCAGGCGGGGACGCCGGCGGCGCAGGCGGGCCTGCGCGCGGGCGACCGGGTGACCGCGATCAACGGCCGCGACGTGCTCAACTTCAGCGACCTCCGCGGCCGCGTCGCCGACACCAAACCTGGCTCTCAGGTCATCCTGTCGGTCGACCGCGGCGGCAAGCAAGTCGACCTCAAGGCGACGATCGGCAAGCTGCCGAGCGAGGACGAGCTGCAGCGCTCGGCCCGCCGCATGAACGGCGAGCCCGGCAAGCTGTTCCCCGACGGCCAGCCGCGCCTCGGGGCCCAGGTCGAGGCCAAGGACGGGCTCCTGACGGTCCGCAGCGTGATGCCCGGGTCGCTCGCCGACGAGCTCGGCCTGCGCGAGGGCGACGTGCTGCAGACGATCAACGGCCAGAAGGTGACGCAGGTCGGCGACGTCGCCGGGGCGCTGGCGAGCGACGACGGCAAGGTGGCCGTCGAGGTGAAGCGCGGCGGCTCGACCCACTCGGCGATGATCGAGCGTCGCTGAGCGCGATGCGCTCGACGCAGAGCCCGGACGCCGCCCACGCGGCGCCCGGGCTCTCGCGCGCGCCGAGGACGTGCTCGATGGTTACGGAGACGTGCGGGACCGCCGTCTGTCTCGACATGTCGATGTGGATATGTCCATGACGACATGTCCAATTCGACATGTTTTTAAAGACATTTCCCGAGGGGCATGTCCGAAGGGACTGCCCCGTCTCGCGAAGAGACGAGCGCCCGCGCCGCTCGGCGCGCTGCGCTCGTCCCCAGCCCGGCGGCCTACAGGTGCTCGGCGAGCCAGCGCTCGGCGTCGATCGCCGCCATGCAGCCGGTGCCGGCCGCGCTGACCGCCTGGCGGTAGACCTTGTCGGCCACGTCGCCGCAGGCGAACACCCCGGGGATGTTGGTCGCGGTCGAGCCGGGGCGGACCTTGAGGTAGCCGGTCTCGTCCATGTCGAGCATGCCCTTGAAGATGTCGCTGTTGGGCTGGTGGCCGATGGCGAGGAACAGGCCCGTCACTGCCAGCTCGCGGGCGCCCCCGGTCACCGAGTCGCGCAGGGCCAGGCCGACCACCCGGTCGCCGCCGAGCACGTCGTCGACCTCGGTGTTGTAGTGCACCGTGATCTTCGGGTTCTCGATCGCGCGGGTCTGCATGATCTTGCTGGCGCGGAACGTGTCGCGCCGGTGGATCAGGTGGACGTTGCGGCACATGCGGGTGAGGAACGTGGCCTCCTCCATCGCCGTGTCGCCGCCGCCGATCACCGCCACGTCCTGGTTGCGGTAGAACGCCCCGTCGCAGGTCGCGCAGGCCGTCACGCCGCCGCCCGACATGCGCAGCCGCTGCTCGTTGGGCAGGCCGAGCCACTTGGCCGACGCGCCGGTGGCGATGATGAGCGCGTCGCCGTGATAGGTGTCGGCCTCGCCCTCGACCACGAAGGGCCGGCGCGACAGGTCGACGCGCATGCCCATGTCGTAGTGGAGCTGGGTGCCGAAGCGCTCGGCCTGCTGGCGGAACTCCTCCATCATGTCGGGGCCGGTGATGCCCTTGGGGAAGCCCGGATAGTTCTCGACCTCGGTAGTCGTGGTGAGCTGGCCGCCCGGCTCGGGGCCGGCGATCATCACGGGCTCCAGGCTCGCGCGCGCGGCGTAGATCGCGGCGGTGTAGCCCGCGGGGCCCGAACCGAGGATGAGGACTCTGCTGTGCGTCGGCATGAGGCTGGAGGATAGCTGCTCCCGCCAGGCCGCATGACGGGGCCCCGGCCCGCCCGGCCCCTGAGGGACATCACGCCCGCCGCGCGCGCGAGCCCGTGGACGTGGTTTCACCGCGACGCAGGCCCGAGCCGCGGGGGCGATCGCCGCGACTCACCGCCGGCGCCGCCACCTCCGGCCATGACGCGGCGGATGTCCTCCCGCGAGCCGTGACATGGCCCGAAGGACATGTCCCGCCCCCGGCGGCCCTTGACGGCGCGCTCGATGGGGCCAGCGGGCCGCAGAACCATGGCCCGCGGCTCACTGGGCCCGCTCGACGGTGACCAGCGGCGAGCCGTCGCGGCGGCGGCGGATCAGCATGCGCCACGGACGGCAGCAGACCTCGCAGTCCTCGATCAGCTCACCGCGGGTCCCGGGGTCGACCACGATCTCGACCACCTGGAAGCAGTAGGGGCACTGGACCTGGGCGATGTCGTCCATGCTCGTCGCATAGCACGGGCGGCCCGGCCTGACCGGTCCGGGCGCTTGGCGGGTGCTCTGCTATGCTGGCGCGCGATGTCCATCCGCGATCAGGCGAAAGACTGGGCCAAGCAGCAGACCGACCAGATCCGCAGCGACCCGAGGGGGTGGGCCAAGGCCCAGGGTGAGCGCTTCAAGCAGATGGTCGACGTGGCGCCGTTCAGCGACGCGGCGCTCGAGCGCGAGCTCCGGTCCCTGCGCGAGCGCTCGGCCCGCCTGAGCCAGCTCGACGGCGACGAGCGGCAGAAGCTGGCCGACGAGCTGCTGGCCCTCCACGAGCGCCTCACCGCCGGCGGCGCGCTCATCAGCGGCGCCAAGATCGGCCTCGCCGCCTCGGTCCTGCCGGTCGTCGGCATGATCACCGGCCCGGTCCTCGGCAGCGCCTACGGCGTGTACCGCTCGCAGCGCCTCGGCGAGGTCCGCGAGGAGGTGCAGGCGATGCTGCGCAAGCTCGCTCGCGGCTGAGCCCGCTCGCGGGAGCGCGTGAGCCGCGGGCGCGTGCCCTGAGCGACGCCGTCGCGTATGCGTGACCGGATCTGCGGGCGAGCGCCGGCCCGACGAACCTTGCGACGTGTCGCGTCGCAAGGTTCGTCGCGACGTGCGAGCGCCGGCCGACGAGCGCGAGCGCCGGCGACCTGTCGCGTCGCGAGGTTCATTGCGGCGTCCGAGCGCCGGACCGAGGAGCGCGAGCGCCGGCTACGTGTCGCACCGTGACGTCGTCGCGGCGCCTGGACCGGCCCCGCGTCATCATGTCTCTTCGGACAGCCGCGTTCGAGCCCCGGCAGGTCCCCCCGACATGTCTCATGGGCCATCTTTATGAACATGTCTCTTCGGACATGTCCTTCGTGCAAGGTCCACATGCCAGAGCTATTCTTTTAAAAGGGGAAGTCTCTTGGGACAGCTTCTTGCTTGACCTCATGAACTCGCCTTCATGCGGACGGCGGCCTGCGGTCACCGGGGTGGACCGCGCGTGCTAGGGTTTGGTGCGTGGAACCGAAGCAGGTTGTTCGGGTGTTGCTGGCGGACGATCACGCGATTGTCCGGGAGGGGGTCCGCATGCTGCTCGCTGACCAGCCTGGCATCGAGGTCGTGGGCGAGGTCGCCGACGGTCGCGCGGCGGTCGCCGCGGTCGGGCAGCTCCGACCCGATGTCGTCGTCATGGACCTCGGCATGCCGGAGTTGAACGGCGTCGAGGCGACCCGGGCGATCTGCCGCGATTTTCCTGGCACCCAGGTCCTCGTGCTCTCGATGTACGCTGGCGAGGAGTACGTGCGCCCGGCGATCCGCGCCGGCGCCAGCGGCTATCTTTTGAAGGGGTCGGGCTTCACCGAGCTGCTCGCTGCGATCGCGGCCGTGGCGCGCGGCGGCGCCTTCTTCAGCCCGGCGATCGCCAAGCTCGTGCTCGTCGACTCGCGCCGGCGCGAGGACCATCCTGCCGACGCCCTCACCCAGCGCGAGTGCGAGATCCTCCGGCTCGTCGTTCAGGGCCAGTCGAGCAACCAGATCGCCCGTGACCTCGGTCTCAGCATGAAGACCGTCGAGGGCCACCGCGGGCGGATCATGGCCAAGCTCGACGTGCACCACCTCGCCGGCCTGGTGCGCTACGCCGTGCGGGCCGGCATCGTCTCGCCGGATCCGTGAGCGGCGGCGTTTCTATTTTTATTAAAGCTGCGTTACCTGGGGGGCGCCAGCGCGCCAGCGCGCCGGGCGCAGATCGCTGGACCATGTTCTTTCAGACATGCCCTCGCGGACATGCTCCATCGGACATGCCCTCACAGACATGTCCGAATCGCCACCCGCTCACAGCCCGAACATGTGCTGCAGCTTGAGGAACAGGATGTCCTCGTTGGCGACCCCCGGGGTGACCAGGTTGCTGAAGCCGCCGATCGGTCGGTAGCTGAAGCGGGGGCTGAAGTCGGTCAGCACGGTGCGGTGGGTGTAGACGAAGAACAGGAAGCTGCCGGGGCGGTACTCCCAGCGGAGGATCGAGTTGGAGATGAAGCTCGTGAGGCCCTGGTCGACCTCGCCGACGTAGGGCGCCGGGTTGACCGGCACGAGCACGTCGGGGCGCTGGAGCACGAAGAAATCGGTGTGGCGGGCCGACAGGAAGTACAGCTGATTGAAGGTCTGCAGCGTCAGGTTGGGCAGGATGCCGAGGGTGCCGCGCAGCACGCCGATGTACTGGGTCACGTAAGCGCGGCCGAACACGGCCTCGTCGAGCTCGTTGGTGGTGGTCCAGCGCGGGCGGCCGAAGCTGAGGTTGAGGTCGCCGCGCAGCGTCAGCTCGAGCCGCGGCACCGGCCGGAGGCGCAGCTCGACCCCGTAGTCGGGGCCTGGGCGGCCGTTCTGCTCGCCGTAGGCCCAGTTGAACACGCCGACGACCTTCTTGTTGTCGGGGCTCCAGTAGGTGCCGCCGATCCACCAGTGGAACGGCACCAGGTACGGGATCCCGCCGCGCGTCTCGTACAGGTCGTACTGCGGCAGGTGGCCGCCGGCGTTCATCGAGGTGCCCCACAGCTTGAGCGTGGTGAGGTTGAGGTCGAGGTGGAGCTGCTTCTGCAGCAGGTAGCCCTGGTACGACGACGCCACCTGCGTCGACACCGTCGCCGCCATACGGCGGATGTTGCCGACCGGCTGGGCGTTGAACACACCGACGTTGGCCTTGCCGTCGATGAAGTTGTTGAAGCGCATGTAGCCGAGGTCGTTGAAGTCGGCGTGCGGCGTGAGGGTCTCGAAGGCCGCCCCCATCGACAGGTTCTTGCTGGTGCGGTTGATGTCGGCCACCGCGCCCATGCCCTCGCGGCGGCCGTTGTGCGTGCCGATGATCTGGGCCGAGTGGCGCCAGCGCTCGCGGAAGCGGATCCGGTAGTCGATGCCGCCGGTGAACGCCGACGGCTCGCCGCCGCCGCGCACCACCCCGGTCACGAGCGCGCCGATGCTGGTCTGGCCGTCGAACTCGCGGCGCACGCGGACCACCGAGTACTGGCTGATCGGGTCGACGGTGACGCGGCGCTCGAGGCCGTCGGAGAAGCGCTCGACGCCGAAGCTGGCGCCGGTGTTGGCCGTCAGCACGCCGAGGCTCCAGCCCGGCTTGACCTGGCCGGTGACGCGCAGGGCCCCGAAGATGCGGGTCAGCGGATCGAGCGCGACGACCTCGCCCGTCTCCTCGCCGCGCGGGGTCTGGTCGGCCAGCCCGGCCCGCGGGATGCGCCCCACTCGGCGCGAGTAGAACAGCTGGAACCGCGTCTCGAAGATCTCCTTGGACTCGAGGAAGAACGTGCGCCGCTCGGGGAAGTAGACCTCGAACGGCCCGAGGTTCAGCACCGCCGGGTCGACCTCGGCCTGGCCGAAGTCGGGGTTGACCGCGAGGTCGAGCGTCAGGTTGCCGCGCAGGCCGTACTTGAGGTCGAAGCCGCCGTTGGGCAGCAGCGGGAACGAGCGGTCGAGGCTGTCGTCGCCGCGCCGCGGCACGCCGCGCAGCGAGAAGAACGGCCGCAGCTCGAGGTTGAGGCCCGGCTGGATGTCCTTGACCCCGGTGTAGTCGAGCGCCCAGCTGATGCGGCCCGGCAGGCCCTGCGGCGTGGGCGACAGGATCTGGGTCTCGCCGTCGTGGTTGATCCACCGGCCGACGTTGACGCCGAAGGTGTACTCGTCGCGCGCGGTGAAGCGGATCGTCGACCACGGGATGAACATCTCGGCCGACCAACCGGTGTCGGTCAGCCTGGCCGCGCCCTTCCACACCCCATCCCACAAAAACTCCTCGGAGTCGTCGCGAAACAGCTGCGAGTCCTCCTGCGAGCCGGAGGCGTTGAGCGCGAACGAGTAGCCGGTGGTGTCGTTGTTGTTGGGGTCGAGCTCGAGCCAGACGATGTCGCTGGGGCCGAGCTGGTCCTTGCGAAACACGCCGGCGCGCACGTGCTTCGGGTCGTCCTGGCAGTCGAAGGCGACGTAGATGCCCTTGCTGCCGTAGGCGATCCGCACCCGCGTCTCGTGGGTCGGCGCGTAGCCGTAGCGCGGCTCGAACTGGACCAGGTCGGGCAGCAGCGGCACCGCCAGCCAGGCCGGCTCGCTGGTCCGGCCGTCGATGTCGATCGCGCCGTCGTCGATGCGCGTCGACCTCAGCTTGAAGTCCCGCACCCGCGCCTTGCCGACGATCGGCCGCAGCGGCGGGGCGCTGGTCGGCCGGACCCAAAGTGGCGCTTGGGACATGTCCTGAACGCCAGCTCGCGGCGACGGCGGGGTCGGCAGCGGCGCGCTCGCCCCGGGCGCCAGCTTGTCGACGGCGGGCCCGGCCGCGGGCGCGGGCGCGGCGGCGCCTGCGGCCGGCACCGGGCCGACGACGCGTGCAGACAGACCCCACGCGACCAGGACCCAGACAGGCAGGAGCTGCGCGAGCACGTCGAGATCCCAGAGAGGCCGCGTACAGGGTTACGGCCGGCGGTGCATGTATACCGCGTCCTGCGCGCGAATTGGGTGAGGATCCACACCGGAGCCGCGAACGGGCCGGTCGGTCGCACACACCGACGCGCGTGTACACCCGAACCATGGCGTACAAGCTGGTGACCCTTGGCGGGGACGGGACCGGACCGGAAGTGATGCGCGAGGGACTGCGCGTGCTGTCGGCGCTGTCCAAGGTCCTGGATGTCGCGTGGGAGGTCGAGGACATCCCGTGCGGCGGGCAGTTCTATCTCGAGCACGGCAGCCGCGACTGGCCCGAAGGGGCCGAGGAGCGCTGCGACAATGCCGACCTGATCCTGCTCGGCGCGGTCGGCTGGCCGTCGCCCACCGGCCCGGGCCCGGTGCTGATGAAGGACGGCAAGATGGCGGGCTACTCGCCGGTCATCGGCAACCGCATCCGCCTCAACCTGTTCGCCAACGTCCGCCCGGTCAAGCTCTACGAGGGCGTGCAGCACCGGATCCACGGCGCCAACAAGCTGGTGTGGCAGCCGGGCCAGGTCGACATGGTGATCATCCGCGAGAACACCGAGGGCCTGTACTCGCAGGTCGGCGGCAAGCTCGCCCCGGGCGGCACCACCGAGCTGGCGATCGACACCCGCGTGATCACGCGCCGCGCCAGCGAGCAGGTGATCCGCAAGGCGTTCGAGCTGTGCACGAAGCGCAACAAGGGCGCGCCGAAGGACGGCAAGCTGCGCGTCACCGCGGTCGTCAAGGACAACGTGCTGCACGGCTGCCGCCTGTTCGCCGAGGTGTTCCAGCAGGTCGGCGAGGAGTACCCGCAGATCGAGAAGGACTCGGCGATCGTCGACGCGTTCACGCAGTGGCTGATCGGCCAGCCCGAGTACTACGACGTGGTCGTCACCACCAACATGTTCGGCGACATCGTCACCGACCTCGCCTCGGTGCTGCAGGGCGGCATGGGCATGGCCGTCGGCGCCAACGTCGGCCACTCGCACGGCATGTTCGAGCCGATCCACGGCTCGGCGCCGAAGCACGCCGGCAAGGACAAGGTCAACCCGATCGCCATGATCCTCGCCGTCAAGGAGGGCCTCGAGTGGCTCGGCGAGCGCAAGAACGACGAGCGCCTCACCCGCGCCGCGGTCGCCATCGAGTCCGCCGTCGTCGACGTGCTGCGCGACGGCCACCCGCTCACCTACGACCTCGTCGGCGAGGCCAAGGCGGCCCGCTGCTCCGAGGTCGGCCAGGCGATCGCCGACCTCGCGCTGCAGAAGCTGGCGCAGGCGGCCAAGTGAGCTGACCTTCGGGACATGCCCTCCGGGGCATGTCCCTCCCGACATGTAAAAAGGGACATGCTCCGCAGAGCATGTCCCTTTTTCTTTAGCCCGCCGCTACTCGAGGCTGGCGACGATCAGGTCTTCGGGGATGAGCTTGCTCGGGGGGCCGGAGCAGACCATCCACAGCTGGTGGGCGGCGCGGGTGGCCCCGATGTGCAGCAGGTGGCGCGACTCGATGACCTCCGGGTAGTTCTGGGACGTCGGGTCGAGCAGGACCACGTAGTCGAACTCGAGGCCCTTGACCTGGCGGATGTCGGTGACGTCGATGCCGGGGGTGAAGCTGAAGTCCTGGCGGCCGACGCGGCGCAGCTTGGGCACCTCGGCGATGCGCAGGGCGTCGTAGTACACGTCGGCCTGCTGCGGGTAGCGGGTGACGAGCGCGCAGCTGGCCGTCGGCTCGCGCTGGATCAGCGCGCGCAGGGCCTCGGCCAGGAACGCGACCGCCTCGCCGGTGTCGCCGAACTGGTAGTAGCCGACCGGCGCGCCCTCGCGGGCGATGAGCGCGTCCTCCGGGCTGTGCAGCGGCCCGAGCACGAAGCGCGACAGCTCCATCACCTGGCGCGTCGAGCGGTAGGTGATCTTCAGCGGCTGGATCGCCACGTGCGGCAGCCCGGCGTCGCCGAGCAGCTGCGGCCAGTCGACGAAGCCGTTGTCGAAGATCATCTTCTGCGCCCGGTCGCCGGCGATCGTCACGCTCTGGCCGTCGGTGGCGCAGTCGAGCAGCACGCGGACCTCGAGCGGCGCCAGGTCCTGGGCCTCGTCGATGACGATGTGCTCGTACTCGAAGCGCTTGCCGCCGAGGAACAGGCCGCCGTACTTGCGCTGCAGCAGGCGCAGCAGGATCGCGTCGTCCTCGGGGTCGAGCCCGACGCTGTGGTGGCCCATGCGCGTGCGCGCCGGCAGCGGCGCGTCGCCCTCGCCGTCCTCGCCCTCGGGCTCGGCCTCGCCCTTCGGCGGGGCCGGCTCGCTGTCGATGCTGGGCTCGCTGCGCGGCTCGTCGGGCTCGTCCTCGTCGCGCTCCTCGGGCTCGGGCTCCTCGTCGAGCTCGGCCTTGGCCGCGCACCAGCGCACGATCGTGGCCACGTCGGCGTCGTTGAAGGCGCCGGGGGCGTACTCCCGCAGCGCGGTGCGCAGGGCGTCGCTGTCGGTCATCAGCTCGAGCCAGTCGTCGCAGACGTCGCGCAGGTCGTCGCGGATGGCCCGCAGCGCGGTCTCGGCGGCCGCGCGCGCGGGCCCGGGGATGCTGACGTCGGCCTTGATCTGGTCGAGCGTGCGCTCGGCGCGGACGACCGGCGGGAGGTCGGTGTTGCGCTTCCACACCGCGAACGCCGCCTCGGCGCCGGCGCGCTCGCCGAGCCGCTTCTTGAGCAGCTCCTCGGCCTCCTCGAGCTGCCAGCCGATGCGGTCGTCGATCATGCGCAGGACGACCGGGTGCTTCTTGAAGCGGCTGACGGCGTCGGGCACCCCGTCGATGTGGCTGATGGGGATCCGCAGCTTGAGCTTGCGCAGCAGCTGGGTGCTCCACTTGCGGTAGGTCGTGACCGGCACGCCGTCGATGCCGAGCGCCGGCAGCACGTGGCGGATGTACTCGACCAGGGCCTCGTTGAAGACCATGATCAGCATCTTGCTCGGGGCGAACCGGCGCCGGTCCTGATAGGCGAGGTAGGCCACGCGGTGCAGCGCGACCGTCGTCTTGCCCGAGCCGGCGCCGCCCTGGATCAGCACGATGCCCGACTCGGGCTGCGTGATCAGGTTGAACTGCTCCTTGTCGATGAGCGCCGTGATCTCCTGCAGGTGCTTGTCGGCGCGCGGCTGGTCGTCGTCGCCGTGGACGCCGAGCTGGCCCTGGGGCACGCGCACGGCGGTGCCGACCCCGCCCTCGAGCATCGGCTTGGCGGCGCCGACGGCGTCGCGCCAGCGGCCGCGGCGGTCGCTGACGAAGGTGCCCTGCGGGGCCGACACGCGGCGCAGGCTCGACTCCATCACCGCGACCGAGCGGCGGATCATGACGGTGCCCTCGAGCGAGCGCGAGTCGAACTCCTCCTCGTACTCGTCGTCCTCCTCGTAGCGGTAGTAGAGGCGCGACACCGGGGCGTTGCGCCAGTCGACGATCGACAGGCCGTCGCCGTCGTCGAGCAGGGTGCGCTTGCCGACCAGCACGTCGCGCAGCCGCTTCGACTTGGCCTCGCGCAGGCGGAGGTGGCCGAAGTACGGGTTGTTCGGGTCGACCGGCGCGTCGCGGCCCTGACCGCGGGTGCGGCTGAGGGCGGCGACTTGGTGCATCTGCTCGACGAGGGAGGCCTGGTCCTCCTCCTTGGCCTCGGCCAGGGCGTCGCGCAGCTCGATCAGCTGGGCGTCGAGGTCCTCAATCTGCCCGGGCGCGTTCTGGGCCTCGCGTTCGAGGCGCTCCTGAATGCGGCGCAGAATGTCGAGCTCTTCGGCGACGATCTTGCCGCCCTCGTCGGACAGCGCGTGGAGGTCGGGGTCCTGGTGCTCCTGCGACACGATCGGTGTGCATAGCAAACTGGCCGCTAGCCGGCCAGTGGGCGCGCACGCCCCGGTGTGAGGCGACCCATAGATTCGTCCGGGAGGCGCCATGGCCCGCTGCGTCGGGTTTTGCGGCGGCAGACCGGCCCGCGGCGGCGGCCGATCGGTCCGGCGTCGATCGGGGACGCCGACCAAAAAGGCGGAGGCCGCCTCCGAAAACCGGAGACGGCCCCTGCGTGCGGCTTGGCCGCTCACGGACCTCGTGGGCCCGTGTCGTCCGCTCAGGCGCGGCGGCGACGGCGGATGAAGCCCGCCAGGCCGAGCGTGAAGATCGAGGCGAGCAGGCCGCGGGTCTGACCCTCGGTGTCGTCGACCTTGCAACCGCAACCACCCTCGTCGGTGCCCGCGCCGGTGTCGGTCGCGGTGTCGGGGCTCTCGGTGTCGGTGCTGTCCGTGTCGCTGCCACCGTCGGTCGCGGTGACGTTGCCACCCGTCGGGTTGGTGGTCGTCGTCGGCGCGTCGGTGGTCGTGACGGGACCGTCGGTGGTGGTGCCGGTGGTCGGCGGCTCGTCCGTGGTCGGGCCGGCGCTGGTCTCCGACGTCTCGGTGGTGGTGACCGGCGTGGTGTCGGTCTCGTCGGTGTCGGTCCCCGGCGTGTCGGTGTCGGTCCCCGGCGTGTCGGTGTCGGTCGCCGTCGTGTCGGTGTCCGACTCGCTGGTCGTGCTGGTCGTGCCCATCGGCAGCGGATCCGGCTCGTTGGTGGTCGGCTCCGGGTTCATCGCGCAGTTGACGAAGCCGCAGCACGGGTCGAACGTGATCTGCTCGATGATGCTGGCCAGCGCCGCCTCGAGGGCCGCCTGGTTGTTGGCGTCGTAGTACATCTCGGCGTTGCCCGAGCCCCACTTGGCCATGTTGTTCAGCTTGGCCTGCGAGGCCGGGCTGCTGACCAGGTCGCCGAAGCCGATCACGTAGGTCGTGACGCCCGCGTTGAACATCGCCTGCAGCGGCGTCTGGACCTGCGCGTCGGTCGACTGGTAGTCGCCGTCGGTGACCAGGATGTTGATGAACTTGGTGTTCGCGTCACACGGGTACGGGAACATCGGGTTCGCGCAAGCGGCCTTGTAGTCCGTGATGTTCTGCTGGACCAGCTGGAGGCCGAGGTGCGTGTACGTGCCGGAGCCGACGCACGCCTCGGGCAGGTTGCCCGCGAAGTCGCACTTCGGCATGTGGCTGACGGTCTGAGCGTCGAAGCCCGGCGGGTCGTTCGCGGTGCCGTCCTGGAAGGTCCAGGTGATCGGCGGGCCGCCCCACGGGTCGGTGCAACCGGGCGCCTCGCACGAGGTGGCCGGGTCGAGGGCCCAGTTGAAGTTGTCCTTCATGCAGGGGCCGTAGTTGACGATCAGCTTCTGCTCGCCCGGCGCGGGCGCGTTGAAGCCGAACACCGCGAGGCCGAGGTGCACCAGGTTCTCGACCTTCTGCTGGCCGAAGACCTCCTGGTCGAACAGCGAGTTGGCGCCGGCGAGCGCCTCGCGAGCGGCGTCCCAACCCGTCATGCCCTGCGGGCCGGCCTGGGTGCCGTTCATGATGTTGAGCATCGACGACGAGGCGTCGAGGAGCACCATGACGCGCGGGAGGCCCGGCGCGCAGATCGGCTGGATGACGTCGGAGATGATCGCCTGGACGACCATCTTGAGCGCGTCGATGAGCTGCTGCGGGTTGGCGGCGTCGTACGCCGTGCCGGTGCCGCCGTTCATCGCGATCTCGTCGGCGAACATCTTGCCCATCGCCTCGCCGATGGCGACGACGTAGGTCGGGACCTGGCTGTTGTCGAACAGGTCCTTGGCGGTGAGCGACGGGTTCTGGTTGGCCGGGCCGGGCGACTGGGTGCCCGACGGGTCGGTCCACTGGCCGTCGGTGAGCAGCACGATCGCGCCCTTGCGCTGCGCCTTGTCGTTCGGGTGGTCGGCCCAGGTCTGCAGGATGTAGGCCTTGGCCTTGTCCATCGCGCCCTTGGTCCACGTGCCGATGCCGGTGAGGCTGCCGTTGATCGGCGCGGGCACCGACATGATGGCGGTCTTGATCGCCTCGCCGTTACACTGGAAGTACGCCTTGTCCGGCGCCGCCTCGTCGTAGAAACCGACGTCGATCTTCTGACCGTCGGTGATGCCCGACGAGTCGTTCTGGATCAGCGTGCCAGTCTGACCGACGTTGGGGTCGTGACCGAAGCGCATCAGGCCGAGCAGGACGTTGCCCTGCAGGTAGCCGTTGTCAGCGTCGACCATCTCCACGATCGCGCTCACGGCCGCTTCCCAGCGGGTCTCGTTGGCGTCGAACATGGTGTTCATCGACGTCGAGTAGTCGGCGACGATGAGGAACAGCGGCTTGACGAAGGTGCACTGACCTTCCTCGACACACACGGGGGCGGCGGCCGCGGGCGGCGGCTCCGAGCCACCGATGAAGGCGATGCCGACGCCGGCGAGGAGACCGACCTGCACGCCGAGGCGCTTCCAACTTCCAATCAGACTGAGACGCTTCATTGCTGGTAATCCTTGTGGGGCTTAGTACCGGGTGCCGACACGCCTCGCGCATGCGCGTTGCGTTTCGCGGGTTTGAGACAGCGCGGGGCACGGTACGCCAGAGTCACGGAGGGCGTCAATACACCGGAGGGCGGCCGTGCAACCAAGGTTGCACACTAAAGATGGTTCGCCTCGAGCACCGTCGAGCACGCGATGATCGTCAGCTTCGGTCGAGTAGTGGGACGAGAATGCGTGAAGCAACGCACGCAAGCGGGAGCACCGCGATGTCCGAGGTCGCGGTCAAAAGGGCGCTAAGAGTCGCTCGTGCGCACGCCGTTTTCGTCCTCGTCGCTCATGCTGTCGACGGCCCTGATGCTGGCGCCAGGCTGCACACGGCCCGTCGCATCGACGACCGCGGCGCCTGCGGAGCGAGCTGATGCGTCTGCCCCGACGACTGCGACGTGGACGCCCGACCGCGCCCGTCTGCAAGCGGACATCGCTGCGCTCGCGCGCGACGAGATGCGGGGCCGCTTCACCTTGAGTCCCGAGCTCGCTCAGGCCGCGGAGTACTTGGCGCAGCGGCACCAGGAGCTCGGCCTCGAGCCGGTTGCGGGCGATTCGCTCCTGGCCAACTTTTCGCTTTCCGTCGGCGTCCGTGCGCGTGAGCCTGTGAGCTTGCAGCTCGTCCGCGGCGCGCGGGCGACGTCGGTCGCGAGCGGCGAGTTTTCGATCTCGCCGCAGACGGCGAGCGGCGAGGTGCAGGGAGCTGCCGTGTTCGTCGGCTACGCGGCCGCCTCCGAAGTCACGCCCGGCGACGACGACGCGGCCGCGCCGATCTACGACGACCTCGCCGGCCTCGACCTCAAGGGGAAGATCGCGGTCGTGCTGCTCGACGCTCCGGGGCGGCCCGACACAGTCACCTTCTTTCGCAGGCTTCAGCGCGAAGCGGGCGATTTCGCGGCAGCGGCCGCCCCGCTCAAGCAGAGCGGCGACGCGGCCGGCTTGCGCGCGCTGCACGAGCGCACCCGCGGGCGCGTGATCGCCATCCTCCAGCGGTTCATGCCCGAAGCTGACCTGAAGGACATGTGGCCCCTGCCCGCCGATCCGCTGACGGTCGAGCTCGATCTGCAGGCGCTCGTCGGCCCGGTCATGCGCGAGGCCGGCAAGCGCAAGGGCCCGCAGTTCGGCATGGGCGCGGGATCGCTGCGGACCAAGGTCGAGCGTCTGACCAAGGCGGGCGCCGTCGCGGTGATCGCCGTACGCGGGCCTCGGAGTTTCCTCGACGCGGAAGAGCGCGAGGCGGACGCGTTCGCGCCGCTGCAGCGGGAGGACGGCGTGGTCGGCGAGCCGTTCGCGCTGCCGGTGGTGCAGATGAAGTGGAAGGCGGCCGACAGGCTGCTGCGCGTCGGCAAGGCCAAGCAGAAGATCTCCGCGGTGCAGGAGGGGATCGACACCAAGCTCGCGCCGCTCTCGGGGGACATCCCCGGGGTCGAGCTGAAGTTGTCGGCCAGCGTCGAGCCGATCCAGGTCGAGGTCCCGAACGTGCTGGCGAAGATCTCCGGCACCGACCTCCGCGACGAGATCGTCGTGCTCGGCGCGCACTACGATCACATCGGCGTCGTCGGCCGCGGCGAGTGCAGCGAGGCGCGCAAGGACGACGTCGTCGACGGCATCTGCAACGGGGCCGACGACAACGCCAGCGGCACGGCGATGCTGCTCGAGCTGGCGCGGCACTTCCGCGAGCAGCGGCCGCGGCGCACCGTCGTGTTCGCCCACTTCGCCGGCGAGGAGCTGGGGCTGCTCGGCTCCAAGGCGCTGGCGGAGCGGCCGCCGTTTGCGCTCGACAAGGTCGTCGCCATGGTCAACCTCGACATGATCGGCCGACTCGGACCGAAGGGCCTGGCCGTCGGCGGCCTCGTCTCTTCCGACGCCTGGATGCCGCTGCTCGACCGCCTCGGCACCGCCGGCCTCTCGGTGCTCTACGAGGCCAGCGTCGCCACGCGCAGCGACCACGCCAGCTTCTACAAGAAGAGCCTGCCGGTGCTGTTCTTCTTCACGGGCACCCACGCCGACTACCACCGGCCGGGCGACCACGCCGACAAGATCAACTACGACGGCCTGGTGGCGATCGGCACCCTCGTCGGCGGGGTCGCGCGCGCGGTCGCCGACGGCTTGCCCGTGCCGTACAAAGCCCCGCCCGAGGGTGGGGGCCTCGCCTCCGGCTTGCCCGGGTCGAACCCCGACACCGTCGTCAAGCGGGTCCAGGGCACCTCGACCCCGGTCACGGCCCCCGTCGCGGAGTGATGACCGTGCCCTCTGCCCCCCAGCGGGTTCGCGTCGACCTCCACCCCGACGCCCTCCTCGACCCCGCCGCCCTGCGCACCGCCGCCGCCCGCGCGGCCGGCCTGCGCGAGGCCGAGGTCCGCCACGTCGAGGTCGCCCACCGCTCGATCGACGCCCGCCGCGGCCGCGTCCGCGTCCACGTCGAGCTCGTCGTGCATGTCGGCAAGGACATGCCCGAAGCGCCATGTTACTTGCCACATGTCCTACCGAACATGTCCCAGGAGCCAGCCGTCGTCATCGTCGGCGCCGGGCCGGCGGGGCTGTTCTGCGCCTGGGGCCTGGCGCGCGCCGGCGTGCGCGCGGTCGTGCTCGAGCGCGGGCGCGACGTGCGGGCGCGGCGGCACGACCTCGCCGGGCTGAGCCAGCGCGGCGAGCTCGACCCCGAGAGCAACTACTGCTTCGGCGAGGGCGGCGCCGGCACCTACTCCGACGGCAAGCTCTATACTCGCGCGACCAAGCGCGGGCCGGTAGATCTGGTCCTGCAGGCCTTCGCCGGCTACGGCGCGCCTGCGGAGATCCTCGTCGACGCCCGGCCGCACATCGGCACCAACCGGCTGCCGCGGGTGATCACCGCCATGCGCGAGCACCTCATCGGCGCCGGCGTGGTGGTCCGCTTCGAGGCCCGCGCCGACGCCCTGGTCGTGCACGACGGCGCGGCCGCGGGCGTGCGCCTGCGCGACGGCGAGGTCGTGCCGGCCCGCGCCGTCGTCGTCGCGCCCGGCCACTCGGCCCGCGACGTCCAGGCCTGGCTGCGCGCGGCCGGGGTCCAGCTGTCCTTCAAGTCGTTCGCGCTCGGCGTCCGCATCGAGCACCCGCAGGCGCTCGTCGACCGCCTGCAGTACGGCGCGCTCGCCGGTCACCCGGCGCTCGGGGCCGCCTCTTACCGCCTCGTCGAGCAGACCAGCGCGGGCGCGGCCTTCTCGTTCTGCATGTGCCCCGGCGGCTACATCGTGCCCGCGGCCACCGACCCTGGCATGCAGGTCGTCAACGGCATGAGCCCGCACAGCCGGCGCGGCCTGTTCGCCAACTCGGGGCTCGTCACCGAGGTCGGCCCGCAGCACCTCGCCGCCGCCGGCCTGTCGCCCGCCGACCCGCTCGCCGGCGTCGAGTATCAGTCGCGCTTCGAGGCCGAGGCCTACCGCGCCGGCGGTGGGGCCTTCGTCGCCCCGGCCCAGCGCCTCGCCGACTTCGTCGCCGGCGCCCTCTCGCCCGAGCTGCCGCCGACCAGCTATCACCGCGGCCTCCAGCCGGCCCGCCTCGACCGGCTGCTCGGCCCGCTCGGCCCGCCGCTCCAAGCCGCGCTGCAGGCCCTCGGCGCGCGCATGCCGGGCTTCCTCGGCGACGACGCGATCGCCGTGGGTGTCGAGAGCCGCACCAGCTGCCCGGTCCGCATCGACCGCGACGGCGAGACCCTCGAGTCGCCGAGCACCCCGCACCTCTACCCGTGCGGCGAGGGAGCGGGATTCGCCGGCGGCATCGTCTCCGCCGCGCTCGACGGCCTCCGCGTCGCGGTCGCCATCGCCCGTCGCCTCGGCGCCCCGCACGAGCGGATTACGAGCTGACCTTCAGGACAGGCCCCGCGCGTCGGGCGTCTGCGTGACGTTTTTCACTCCTACACCCAGCGTGGGAGGACTGTCTTCACGCGAGCGCATGCCTTCTTATGTGCGCATGCGCTCGACACGATGTCTTCCCTTGGTCCTGCTGACCGCGTGCACCGTCTATCAGGTCCCCGACGAGGGGGACACCGACACTACCGGAGCGACCAGCATCGGGACCGGTTTGACCGGCACTGGCACTGGCACCGACGCCACGACCGACCAGCCTGACCCGACGACCTCGTCGACCAGCAGCAGCACCACCGGACCCGACCCGAGCGCCGGGCCCAGCAGCGACCCGACCGTCAGCAGCGATCCGACCACGGAAGATCCGCCGCCTGCGGACTGCGACTTCCCGACCTCGATCCAGCCGATCTTCAGCGCCAGCTGCGGCTGCCACCTCAGCGGCATGCCGCCCAAGGGGCTGGTGCTCAGCGAGGGCTCGGCGTTTGCCGCGCTGGTCGGCGTCGACAGCATGGGCCAGCCCGGCACCCCGCACGTCGACCCGGGCAACTCGGCCGGCAGCTGGCTCATCACCAAGCTCAACCCGGCGCCGCCGGTCGGCCTGCAGATGCCCGAGGGCGGCATGCTCTCGGCCGACCAGATCGCCCTGATCGCCGCCTGGATCGACGCCGGCGCGCCCGAGGCCGGCTCGTTCGCCTGCGACGGCGGCAGCCAGGGCGAGGCCGGCTCGGTCACCATCGACGAGCAGGGCCCGGCGAACGTGGAGATCGGCGAGATGCTGGACCTCGACGTCACGGTCCTCGACGCCCAGGGCGACCCGGTCGTCGGCCCGACGGTCAAGTGGATCTCGAGCGACGAGACGGTCCTCTACGTCGACGCCAAGGGCACCCTGCTCGGCCTCAACCCCGGCACCTCCGAGGTGACCGCCGAGGTCGAGGGCGTGACGAGCGAGCCGCTGTCGGTCTCGGTCCTCAACAACCAGGCGGTCGCCGCCGCCAGCTTCACCGACGCGCTCAACGTGCTCTCGACCAACTGCGGCTGCCACAAGGGCGCGATGCCCCCCGCCGCCCTGGCCTTCGACCTCGCCGGCCCCGACGTGCTCGCCGCCCTGCTCGCCCCCGCCACCCAGGACCCGGCGACCAAGCGCGTCATCCCCGACCTCCCGGGCAGCAGCTACCTGTTCAAGAAGCTCACCCGCACCGTCCAGACCACCGGCGAGCAGATGCCGAAGGGCAAGGCCCCGCTCGAGGCCGAGAAGGTGCAGATCCTGTTCCGCTGGATCTTCAACGGCGCGCCGGCCTGACCGGCACTCGGGACATGCTCGAACGAGCATGTCCCGAACGACATGTCTTGAGTGACATGCCCCGACGGGCATGTCACTTCAGACATCTCAGGCCGCGCCGAGCAGCGCCCCGCGCTCGGCCAGGTCGGCGAAGTAGCCGGCCATCGCCGCCAGGAGCTCGTCGTCCAGCGCCACCCCGAGCTCCGCGCACGCGCCCTGCAGGGCGCCCTGCAGCGGCTCTCCGGCCAGCAGTCGCTCCGTCACCGCCGCCGCCCGCGGCGTCAGCTCGAGCGTCTTGACCTGATGGTCGCTCCGATCGCGGTACTGCAGCAGCGCCGTCGCCTCGGCCGGCGGCGCCTCTGTCGCGCTCGCGCGGTGGACCGCCCAGCGGTAGCGGCGGAGCCGGACCGTGCCATCGAACTGTACCGGCCCGTCGAGCGCCAGCGGCTTGCCGCTCGCGGCCTCCCCGCCGGCCGGCAGGTTGCCGAGCTCGGCATCCGACCACTCGTGCAGCGCCAGCTCGAGCAGATAATCCGGCAGCGTCGTGTCGACCGCCCACCGCGGCCGGGCCCATCTTAAAAACTCGCCCGTCACCCGCCAGAAGTACGGGGCCACCGGCGCCGCCTCGGCCACGAACTGGGCGATCTCCAGCCGCAGCCGCAGTCGGCCGAGCCGCGTCGCCGTGTTCGGCAAGAAGTCCTCCACCGCCCCGCGCAGCCGCCCGTGGACCATCGTGCGGTAGATCGCCAGCCGCTCGGCCGCCGCTTCCGGCAACGCGACCAGCGCCTCGGCCGGCACCCCGTGGCCGGCCAAAAATCCCTGCACGTCGGCCTTCACCGCTGCCGGCGCCTCGAGCTCGATCACGCTGGCGGCGAACGCCCGGATCCACGCCTCCTCGCCGCTCATGCCGCCGCTCCTGCCGCGTGGCGGGCCAGCGCCGCCTGGTACACCGCGTCGACGCGGTCGCGCTCGGCCAGCAGCTCGGCCAGCGGCGGGATGTTCTCGTCGCGCTCGAGCAGGACCGGCAGCGCACCTGTCCTTTCGATCACCCACGCCAGCAGCGCGTCGACCTCGCTGCGAACCGGCGCCCCGTGGGTGTCGATGATCAGGTCGCGGCGCTCGTCGTCCCAGAACTCGTGACCGGCCACGTGCAGCTGGACCACCCGATCGAGCGGGACTCGGGCCAACCACTCGAGCGGGTCGAAGCCGAAGTTGCTCGCGTTGACGAACACATTGTTGACGTCGAGCAGCAGCCCGCAGTCGGCCCGCTCGAGCACCTCGACCACGAACGCCGCCTCGTCGAGCGGCGCCCCCCCGAGCGGCAGGTAGTAGCTGATGTTCTCGACCAGCATCGGCCGCTCCAGCCGCTCCGACACCTCGCGCACGCGGGCCGCCACGCGCCTGGCCGACGCCGTCGTCCACGGCAGCGGCAGCAGGTCGTGCAGCATCTTGCCGTCGTGGCCCGAGAAGCACAGGTGGTCCGAGTGCCACGGCGACCGCAGGCCGGCGTCGAGGAACCCGCGCAGGCCCGCCAAGAATTCCGCGTCGAGCGGATCGAGCCCGCCGAGCGACAGCGACAGCCCGTGCGAAAGGATCGGGAACCGCTCCGCCACGCTCGCCAGGCGGGCCGGTCGGCTGCCGCCGCGCGCCACGTAGTTGTCCGGTGAGACCTCCCAGAACGGCACCCGCCCGTCGGCCGCCCCGCGATCGACCTCCGCGAGGAACGGCCCGCGCAGCCCGAGGCCGACCCCGGTGGGCACCGCGGCGCGCGCGGATATACCTGCTCGAAAAGACATGTCCGAAGAAACAGTGTGGGGTCTCGGCCGACCCCGCTCATGGGCCGGTGGGCCTGGCGAAGATGGCGCGACGGACCGCGGCTGCCGGGGCGGATTGGCGGATCTTCACCTCACCGTCTATCACATCGAGCCCGAGCTTCCCATACAGCGCGGCCAGCTCCGGGAACTCCGCGCGCGGCAGCCACGACCCCGCCAGCTCGGTGAACACGGGGCTGCCGGCCCAGGCGTCGAGCTCGCGCAGGACCGCCGCCGCGGGCCACATCCGCGGCGTGCTCGCGCAGCAGCGCAGCAAGTGGCGCATCGCCGCGTCGAGCGACCGCTCGCCGCCGCCGAGGCGGAGGCCGACGTCGGCCAGCAGGGCGAGCGCCGCGCCGGACCAATACACCCGCTGATAACTGTGCGTCTCGTGCATCTCGCGGCTCGCCAGCGCCAGCGGCTGCCCCTCCCCGTCCTTGCGTCCGCGGTCGAATCCACGTGACAGCGCTTGCCAGCCCGCCGCCTCGCTGCGGAAGCCGCGGCGGGTCGGCAGGACCTCCGTGTAGTACGTGACGAAGCCCTCCGACAGCCACGCGTCGGACTGCTGTACGAACGGCATCCCGTGGTGGAGGAACTCGTGGATCGCCACCCACTCGCCCGGGAACGCGTGGTCGGCCGCCTCGCTCGAGACCAGCAGCTGCACCGAAGGACCGCCGCCGCGCAGCGCCATCCCGAAGTACACCGGCCCCCCGCCGCCCGGGAACGGCAGCACCACCACCTGCATGCGTTCGCTCGGGAACCGCCCGTACAGCGTCGCCACCGTCTCGGCCGCCGTCGTGATCCAGCGATCGATCCCCGCCGTGCTCAGCTTGCGCGGCTCGTCGACGATCGCCACCGAGAACGTCGCCCCGGCCGCCTCCACCGTCTGCGTCACCAGATCGCCGAACACCGCCTGCGACGCCCACATCAGCGCCGTCACCGGCAGGCGGAACCGCTGCTCGTCGGTCTGCGGCCACGGCACCGACGCCTTCACCCCCGCCGCCAGCGCCAGCTCGATCGTCACCTCGGCCTCGAAGTAGAGCGTCGCCGGACGCCAAAGGATCAGCCGCGGATCGATCGAGACCACCTCGCCGGTGCGCGCGCGCAGGCGCGAACCCGAGCCCTCGAGCAGCCCCTCGACCGCCACCGAGTAGCGCACGCACGCACCGGCGCGCAGCGGCCCGAGCTCGATCGTCGCGCTGTCCGCGTCGAGCCGCGCGGAGCCGCCGTCGGCCGTCACCTCCGACACCGCCGCCACCGCCGCCGCGTCGTCCTCGTCGATCTTCAGCCGCCGCGGCGCCCCGTCGGGGAAGCAGACCTCGACGCGCAGACGGTCGAGCTCCGCCGGCACCTCGACGCGGTAGCGCCAGCGCAGCGCTCCGTCCTGCCCGCGCGCGGACCCGTGAGCGCAGCCCCCCGCGAGCGCGAGCAGGCTCGCCAGCGCGGCCCGGGCCCGCGCACGCTGTCGGCGCTGGAACACCGCCCCATGGTAGCCTGCGGGTCCATGCGGGTCACATCCCCGGTCGCCCTCAAAGAGTGGGCCGTTTTATGCGCGCGGCTCGAAGCCGGCGAGCAGAGCGTGCTCGTGCGCAAGGGCGGGATCCGCGAGCCCCGCGCGCCCGGGCAGGCGCCCACCTTCAGCCCCGAGCACCGCGGCTTCTGGCTGCTGCCGACCTTCTTCCACGCCCGCGAGCCCGGGCGCGACGTCGACCTCGCCCCGGCCGCGCGCGCTCGCCTGCCGCAGGTCCTCGCCGACGCCCCGCCGCCCGGCGTGTTGCGGCTGCGGCTGTGGGCCGAGGTCGACCTCGCCCTCGAGGTCCACGACCTCGCCGCGCTCGATCGCCTCGGCGACCGCCACGGACTCGACGCCGGGTGCGTCGCCGACCGCTTCGCCTATCGCAAACCTGGCCTTTGGGTCCTGTTCCTGAGGACCTATCGCTCGGGACAGGTCAGCGAGATCGCCGACCGCGCCGAGTACGCCGGCTGTCACTCCTGGGTCGACCTCGCCGAGGAGGTCACCGGCGACGTCGAGCCCGTGCTGTCCGACCGCGAGCACGCCGAACGCCGCGCCGACCTGCGGTCCGCGCTGGGGGACCGATGAGCGACCCGGCGAACACCTGGCGCAGCCGGGCGGGGGCGATCCTCATCGTCCTCACCGTCATCAACTTCCTCAACTACATCGACCAGATGCTGCTCAGCTCCGTGCTCGAGCAGATCAAGCTCGAGTTCAGCCTGAGCGACACCGCGGGCGGCCTGCTCGGCAGCCTGTTCGTCATCACCTATACGATCGCCGCTCCCCTCGGGTACCTCGGCGATCGCTTCCCGCGCAAGAACATCATCGCCGGCGGCGTCGCCCTGTGGAGCCTCGCCACCCTCGCCGCCGCGTTCGCCCGCAGCTACGAGGAGCTGCTCGTCTGTCGCGCCCTGCTCGGCATCGGCGAGGCCGCCTACGCCACCACCGCGCCCTCGATCATCGCCGACCTCTACGGCCCCGACCAGCGCAGCCGCAAGCTCGCCCTGTTCTACCTCGCCACTCCGGTCGGTTCGGCGCTCGGCTTCATCCTCGGGGGCCTCATCGGCGAGCATTTCGGCTGGCGCGCCGTGTTCCTGGTCGGCGGCCTGCCGGGGTTCGTGTTCGCCGCCCTGGTCGCGCGGATCGTCGAGCCCGAGCGCGGCCGGCTCGACCCGGCGAGCGCGCGGACCGAGGGCAACTTCTTCACCGCGCTGCGGCGGATCTTCCGCACCCCGGCGTGGGGCATCAACACCGTCGGCCTGGCGATGATGACCTTCACCGTCGGCGGCCTCTCGCTGTGGATGCCGACCTACCTCGAGCGCGTGCACGGCATGAGCACCGCCAGCGCCGGCCCCGTGTTCGGCGCCGTCACCGTGATGGCCGGCCTGTGCGGCACCCTCCTCGGCGGCAGCCTCGGCGACCGCATGCAGGCCCGCTCGCCCGGCGGTTATTTCCGCCTCAGCGGCATGGGGTTGGTCCTGAGCGCCCCGCTCATCGTCCTGCTCACCCGCATGGAAGACCTCGTCGCGCTATTCGTGGTCGCCTTCTTCGCCGAGCTGCTGCTGTTCCTCAACACTGGCCCGCTGAACGCCGCGCTGGTCGGCTGCGTGCCGGCGTGGCTGCGGGGCACCGCGTTTGCCGTCAACATCTTCTGCATTCACGCCTTTGGCGACGCGCTGTCGCGCACCTTGATCGGCTACGTGAGCGACCGGGCCAAGACCGCCTACCTCGCCGGTCAGGTGCAGACCGAGTCCGCGGTGCGGGCGGCCGAGGCCGCGGGCCTCAACCTCGCGATCGCCACCACCGCGATCCCGGTGCTGCTCGGGGGAATCGTCCTCTTGTGGGGCGCGCGCCGGATCGCTCGCGCGCCCGACGGGCTCATGACTCACTCGGACCCGCGCCGTTGAGGACAGGCGTCCGAGTGGACGCGCCCCCGCCGGCTCCCGTATCGTGTCGACAATTCTGCGCGCCCATCGCGGGCGCATCGCTCAGGAGCGCCTCCCGATGATCACCCGCAACGCCGCGGCCCTGCTGTTCTCCTGCATCGCCCTGGCCGGCTGCACCTTCGACGCCAGCGGCCTCGGCGAACAGCCCCCGACTACCAGCGGGGTGACCACCGAGACCACCGGCACGACGACGACCGACGTCACGAGCATGGACGTCACCACGCAGCCGACCAGCACCACCGGCGGCGACCTGTGCGGCAATTATCAGACGGACGCCGGCGAGGCGTGCGACCAGGGCCCGAACGGCAACGGCGTGTGCACCCCTGCGTGCGCCTACAACGTCTGCGGCGACGACTACGTCGGCGCCGGCGAGGACTGTGACGGCCCGGACGACGGCTGCGTCAACTGCCAGCTGGCCTCGTGCGGCAACGGCATGACCGACCCCGGCGAAGAGTGCGACGACGGCAACGCGGACGAGACCGACGCCTGCCTCAGCACCTGCAAGAACCCCGGCTGCGGCGACGGCTTCGTCCAGACCGGCGTCGAGCAGTGCGACGACGGCAACAACCTCGACACCGACGGCTGCGTCGCCGGCTGCAAGCTCGCCACCTGCGGCGACGGCCACGTGTGGGACGGCACCGAGCACTGCGACGACGGCAACCAGGTCGACGACGACGCCTGCCCCAACAGCTGCGGCCCGCCCGGCTGCGGCGACGGCATCGTCAACAACGGCGAGCAGTGCGACGACGGCAACATGACCAACGATGACGCCTGCAGCAACAGCTGCAAGCTCCCCGTCTGCGGCGACGGCATCGTCAACAACGGTGAGGAGTGCGACAACGGCGAGACCCAGAACGCCGACGACGCCGCCTGCACCCTCGCCTGCGAGACCGCCGAGTGCGGCGACGGCAAGGTCCAGGCCGGCGTGGAGCCGTGCGACGACGGCAACCAGGTCAACGAAGACGCCTGCACCAACGCCTGCAAGCTCCCCGTCTGCGGCGACGGCTTCGTCAACGGCGACGACGAGTGCGACGACGGCAACATGTCGCAGACCGACGCCTGCCTCAACGACTGCAAGCTCGCCACCTGCGGCGACGGCCACGTCCGCATGGGCATGGAGCAGTGCGACGACGGCAACACCGTCCAGACCGACGCCTGCCTCAACGACTGCGTGCCCGCGGATTGCGGCGACGGCTGGCTGCAGGCCAACTCCGACGAGGACTGCGACCACGGCTCGCACAACAGCAACGACATCACCAAGGGCACTTGCAAGACCGACTGCACCCGCGCCGGCTTCCTCGTGTTCGTCAGCTCGAAGCAGTACATCCCCGGCGGCAACGACTTCAACTCGATCGCCGCCGCCGACGCCCGCTGCGCCGACCTCGCCGCCAGCGACATGGGCTCGCTCAAGATCAAGGGCGGCAAGTGGAAGGCCTGGCTCGGCGACGGCGCCGCTGGCCCCGGCAACAACTTCCACAAGAGCTCGATCCCTTACTTCACCCTGCGCAACACCACCACCGCCAAGATCGCCGACAGCTGGACCGACCTGACCGACGCGGACATCATCACCAGCATCGACATCACCGACACCATGCAGGAGCTGACCAGCGGCTCAGACTGCTCGGGCAACAACGTCGTCTGGACCGGCATCCACGGCGACAACGGCTTCGGCGATCACTGCGTCAAGTGGACCAGCGGCAACATGGCGATGACCGGCCTCACCGGCAGCCTCAAGCGCGACGACGGCGGCTGGACCGACGGCTGCAACAACGTCGAGTGCAACCTGTCGGCCCGCATCTACTGCTTCGAGCAGCCCTGACGCTGCCCCTTGAACATGTCTCAGGGGTCAGATGGCCGGTCCACCGGCGACCGGCGCCATGTCCCTCGGAACATGTCCCTGAAGCCAGCTCCGGTTCTGCTCGCCGCGCTGCTCGCCGCCGGCTGCTTCGCCGACCTCGGCCCTGGCGAGCCGCAGCAGCAGACCGCTGGCCCCGACACCTCGACCACCGGCCCCGTCGAAGCCACCACTGGCCCCGCGGCGGTGTGCGGCGACGGCCTCGTGCAGCCGGGCGAGCAGTGCGACGCCGGCCCGCTCAACGGCGACTGGGCCATCTGCAAGACCGACTGCACCGTCGCCGCCTGCGGCGACGGCCTGCGCGGCCCGACCGAGGCCTGTGACGGCGGCGACGACTGCCTGGACGACTGCACCCTGGTGCGCTGCGGCGACGGCCTCGTCAACCAGGCCAGCGAGCAGTGCGACGACGGCAACCGCGACGACAGCGACGCCTGCGCCAGCACCTGCCTCCCGGTCGGCTGCGGTGACGGCCTGCTGCAGGACGGCGAGGTCTGCGACCACGGCCCGCACAACGCCGACACCGCCGCCTGCACTTCCACCTGCACCCTCGCCGCCTGCGGCGACGGCTTCGTCGGCCCCGGCGAGGCCTGCGAGCCGAGCGACGCCGACCCTGCCTGCGGCCTCACCTGCGCCCTCGTCAGCTGCCTCGCCAACGACGAACCCGAGCGCGGCGAGCAGTGCCAGGTCGCCGACGACGGCTGCACCGAGCGCTGCCTGTTCGACGTCTGCGGCGACAACTTCGACGTCCTCGCCGAGCAGTGCGACGACGGCAACCTCGTCGGCGGCGACGGCTGCACCTCCGACTGCCAGCTCGAACTCTGCGGCGACGGCGTCCTCGTCGCCGCCGAGGCCTGCGACGACGGCAACCTCGACGCGGGCGACGGCTGCTCTGCCACCTGCGAGCGCGACGCCTCCTTCGTGTTCGTCACCGAGGGCACCTTCTCCGGCGCCCTCGGCAACGCCGACGCCGCCGACGCCGCCTGCCAGGCCGAGGCCGACGCCGCCGCCCTGCCCGGCACCTACCGCGCCTGGCTCACCTTCCCCGGCGACCCTCCGGCCGCCAGCTTCGAGCGCTACCCCCTCCCCTACCTCCTGCCCGGCTCCCTCGCCCCCGTCGCCAGCAGCTGGCTCACCCTCGTCGACGGCGACCTCGATCACCCCATCGACCGCACCGCCGCCGGCCTCGAGCTCCCCGGCGACCTCGCGTGCAGCGACCCCGCCAACCTCGCCTGGACGCACACCCGCGCCACCGGCAGCCCCTTCCCCGGCAACCCCTGCAGCGGCTGGCTGCTCGACAACGGCACCGCCGTCGCCGGCCTCGTCCACGCCACGGGCCTCGGCTGGACCGAGGGCTGCCCCGACATCGCCTGCGCGCAGCAGCTCCACCTCTACTGCATCCAGCAGTAGGATCCACCACCGCGCTCGCGGGCCTCAACGCGGCGGCGAATCACCCGCCGGCAGCAAGCGCTGCAGCTTGCGACGCGCCTCCGCGTCATCCGGCTCGAGCGCCAGGTACGCCCGATAGCTGGCGATCGCCCGCTGCGAATTACCCGACCGGCGGTACGCATCGGCGAGCCCCAGGTGCACGAAGCTCGCCTGCGGGAACGCGGCCGCGGCCAGCCGGCACGTCACGATCGCCGCCGCGACCTCGCCCTCGAACAGCAGCCGCACCACCGCCTGCTCGAACATCCCTTCGCGCAGCGTCACCTCCGCCGGCTTCTCGGCCATCACCGCTGCGCCTGCCGCATACCCGCGAGCCGCGCCTGCTTCGATCACCCGGCTCGTGAACTCGAAGCTCGCGCGTTCGCTCGTCGGGCCGAGCAGCTCGCGCTTGATGAAGCTCTGCACGTCCCAGAAATTTTCCACGTCCCCGTTGGTCAAGATCACCACCGTGTAGCCGAGCTCGGGCAAGATCAGCAGCTCGTCGGCGATCCCGACATGTCCCCCGCCGTGGCCGACGATCCGCCGGCCGTTCGTGAACTCCTCGACGAAGCCATAGCCGTAATTGCGCTTGCCGTAGGCGACCTTGCCGGTCGTCAGCGTCGCCGTCGCCGCGGCCCCGAGCAGCCGGTGATTCGTCAGCGCGGTCGCAAATCGCACAAGATCGTCGGCGCTCGCGTAGCTGCCGCCGGCCGGGCTCCCCTTCACGGTATTGACATAGTGATTGTTGAGCCACTGGCCCGGTGCCTCGCTCGCTCGCGTGTAGCCGATCGCAAGGTTCGGGATCGCCTGGTCGAGCTCGTCGAACCCTGCCCCGCGCATCCCTGCCGGGGCGAACACCTGCTGCGTCACGTGGTCGAAGTAGCGCTGGCCCGTCACCGCCTCGATCACCAGCCCGAGCACCATGTAGCCCGAATTGCTGTAAGCGAAGCCTGTCCCGGGCGGGAACGCCAGCGGCGCGTCGACGAACAGCGGCAGATAGTCCGCCACCTCTTTGAACCGCTCCTTCGCCGCCTTGCCGTGCGCCTCCCAGAAGTTCCCGAGCCCGCTGGTGTGGGTGAGGAGCTGGTGAATCGTCACCTCCTCGCGCACCGCTCGATTCGGGTACGTCGGAAGGTGCTTTCCGACCCTATCGTCGAGCGCGATCTGGCCTGACTCGACCAGTCGCAAGATCGCCACCCCCGTGAACATCTTGCCCATCGACGCCAGGTTGAAGCGCGTGTCCACCCGATTCGGCACCTGGTTGGCCAGGTCGGCGAACCCGTAGGCGCCACTGAAGATCGGCGCGCCATCCTGCGCGATCACCACCACCCCGCTGAGCTGACGGTCGCGCGCGAGCCTCTCCAGGTGCTGCGCGACCGCCCGCACCAGCGCCGGCTCCTGGGGCGAGCCTGGCGCGTCCGTCGTGGCCTTCCGGGCCGCCGGCGACGCGCAGGAAGCCCCCACCACCAGGCTGCCGAGGACCAGGAACCTGCGCGCGCGCTTGCTCATGAGGCTTCATCCATCCGGGCCTCCGTGGTATATGCGTAGGCACCTACGCATGTCAACCACCCGCACCCCATCGGGCCCCCAGGACTTCACGCGCGAGGGCGGCAGCACCATGATCGGCGCCCGCCTGCGCCGCCTGTCCGAGCGCATCGACGGCGACGCCGGCCGGATCTACGCCGAGAGCGGCATCGCCTTCGAGCAGCGCTGGATGGCGCCGATGCGCCTGCTTTCGCTGCACGGCCCGCTGTCGGTCCGAGAGATCGCCGCGGCGCTCGGGATCAGCCACGCCTCGGTCAGCCAGGCCCGGCTGTCCCTGCACAAGGCGCGGCTGATCTCATGGACCACCGATCCCACCGACGCGCGCAGCCGCAAGCTCCACCTCACCGCCAGCGGCCGGCGGATGGTCGAGCGGCTCGCCCCGATCTGGAGCGCCCTGATGGCCGCCGCGATCGAGCTCGACGCCGAGGCCGAGGGCACCGTCGCCGCGCTGGAGCGCCTCGATCGCGCCCTGCAGCGCAGCTCGCTCTACGACCGCGCCAGCGCCCACCTGCGCCGTCAAACCCGGGCATGAGCCCTCGCTCCGCCCGCGGTCGAATCCGCCGACCCCGCCCGCTTCCATCCCGCAAGCCTGCGCCGCCGTGCGTGACGGCGCCTCCGCGCCCCGCCGCTTCTGCGGCCCAGCGTGACTGTCACCTCCCGCCCGCTGACCCTCGACATCTTCCTCCATACTCATGCGGATGAATCTCCCGGGGACGAGCATGCGGGCAAGCACCCCTCGCCTCCCAAGGGCACCACCCGCCGCTCTCCTCCTCCACGACCTCCGCATCACCTCGCTCGACGCTCCATCCCGCTCTTCCCGTGCATCCGCGGTGAGAACCGCTCGAGCGTCGCCCTCACGAAGGCGCGCCGAAGCGGATCACCAGGGAATTGGACGACCAATCCTCGATGGGGACGATCTCGATCAGGTCTGGCAGCCCATCGCCGTTGAAGTCGCCCGACCCGCGAAGCTCGCCCGCGGGCACGGCAATCGCTGGGCCGAGGCCATCGGCCGTCCCCAGGTGCCAGCGGTCGTAGAGCATGACGTCGTCCAGGCCATCGCCATCGAGATCGTCAACCACCGGCGTTGCCTCGAATTCATAACCAAAATGGAACGGCTGCGTGCCCTTGAAGCCGCCGCCGCCGTCTCCCAGATATACCGCGCCAGGGACGATGAGGTCGCGGTGGCCATCGCCGTCGAAGTCACCGTTCCCACTCAGGCTCCGATTGCTGAACCCATGCAGAATGTCATAGGCGCGAACCTCTCCGAAATATCCATCGCCTCCGCCGAACATGATTTGCCCGCCATAACGCACTTCGCCAAGATCTTCCGCACGAAAACCCAGGTTGAGATCCGCAAGCCCGTCTTCGTCGAAGTCAAAAACCTCGAAGTACTTGATCAGGATGTCCTCTTCAAAATCCGCACTCTCGTAGGGCAACACCTGAAGCGACTGTGGCGGCCCGAGCATCCCTCCGCTCGAGCCGAAGTGGACGACGGCTCGTCGCGGGAAGCTCATCGCCGGGTAGACGAGATCCAACGCACCGTCGCCATCGACGTCACCCGTTCGTAGGGCAGTGACGCCCATGGCGAAGTCTACACGCTGACGGAAGTCCAGCCCGGAGTCCGTCCCGGCGAATACGACCAGAGAGCTCGGCTCACCGTGGAAGGCCCCGACCACATCGGCGCGGCCGTCTCTGTCAAGATCGACGACGGTCGCCAGGAGAACCCCGTCATTCACGTCCACGTCGACATAATCGACGAGCGCGATCGTCGGCAGCGCACGCGGCGTGCCGCACTTGCTGCCGAGAAATAGGTTGATCCGCGGCGGGGTATGATTGAAGGCCACGGCATCGCTCACACCATCCCCGTCGATGTCGCCGACCGCGAGCCAATTCACAGGATCGGCGATCTCGGCCTGCCAGGCGTCTCCATAACACAGCTCGATGTCCGGCCCCTCGGCGCACCAGGCGATCGCAATCTCCGACGCGCACTCGCCGACCGTCGTGGCCGAGCCCGCATCTCCGCTCGATCCGCTCGATCCAGCGGTGCCGTCCCCGGTCGAATCCGCCGGGCCTTCCGCGACGCAGGCCACGATGGCGAGGGGAGCGAACAGGCCGGCGCGACGGAGCACCGCATGAGTATACTGGACCAGGAAACCTCGTCAAAGGTGGTCGAGGATCGTGCTCAGGTCGGTCAAAATCTGGTGATTCTTGCTTCGGTCCCGGCTGAGTGCGCCCGCGAAGCAGATCCCGTCCGCTCGGAGTACCATGAACGGGCCGGCGGTCATTCACGCGAGACGAGGTCCACGCTGACCGCCGCCGTGAATGTCGCGTTCTGGGTCGTCTGGCTGGCAGAGAGGACGACCTTGATGAACGGGGAGAACCCTGGGAGCAGTCGTCGATCCCGACCTGAACCCCGCGGCGGTACCGCTCACCGTCGAGGACGTGAATTCGGTGCTGGGATCATCTGCTGTCGGCGCCGTGTTCCGCACGAAGATGTTGATAGCCTGCCCTGTACCGGTGGTGTGCCCCGTGTGGAGACGTGCGATCGGGACGCCCGACGTATAAGGCGGAACATTCAGTACGCGTGCGAGCACCGTCTCGACGGCGGTGGGTTTCAAGCGATAGCTCGCCCTATGGCTGTCCCGCGACAGGCACATGGACGCGCCCCGACACTTACGCAGAACGCTGGCGAGAACAGACGGCCTCGCCCCGCATATAGCCCGATGCGTACGCGCCCAGGAGCGGCACGCGTCGCTTGAAGGGCTCATCTCGTCGCACCGAACGGCATACCGCCAGATGCTCACGAACGCCGGACGACTCGAGAGCGAGGTCCCCCCAGCGCCCGAACGGGCAGCGCGCAGGCGACGCCCGCGAGTGAAGCGGTCGGGGAGTGGATCAGTGCCCCAGCCCATCGGGGATCACGATGACCTCGTAGTCGAGGTCGTTCGCCTTCTCGAAGATGGCTGACAGCTCGCGGGCCAAGTGTTCCGTGTCGAGCTCGGATGGTTCGGCCGTCACCATCAGACAAGGGTATCCCACCTGGTGCCCTGGATGACAGCACATGGCGAACCCATGACCATTGACGCCTTTCACTGTGTTCAAACGATCTCGCTGCTGGGCGTCCATGCGATCGATCAACCCTGTACCGGTCGGTCGAGACCCCGTGGCGCGATGTTCCCAGATCTCCGTACCGATCGCGCCGCCTCGACGGCGCTGGTAGACGCCGGCGACGCCGTGAGGCTCGGTGCGTTCGGGTACGAGCGGGCAGACAGAAATTTTCGGGCTCGGCGTGTCCGCCGTGCCGCTCTCGGCTGACGGCGGTCTCGCCGCAGGACCGTCGGCCGCGGGCTCCCGGGGCGGCGGCTCACCCCGGCAGGCGAGCGTGAGGGCGAAGACGGCGGCGCAGATTCTCCTGAGCATTCGGCCTGCTTTCGGGGAACAAGGTTCAGGCGACAAAGGCCTCGATGCTCAATCTTCCATCACGTTCTCGATCGTGCAAGCCCAGGTCAGGTTGTTCGTGCCGATGATGAGTCCCACGGGACGTTTGCTCAGCGACACCAGCAGCGAGCCAGAGTCGCCGGGTAAGGCGAAGGGCCCCAGATTGCCCGTGGGACTTATCACATAGCACGGCTTGAACCGGTAACCGCTGCCGTTCAAGGAGAAGTCCTTGCTCTCATTCACCCCGACGATGACACCCTGACGCACGCCCGAAGTGCCGCCGCTGATCTTCAAGCCCGCGTTGAGGGCCAGCGTCGCCAGAGTTGGATTCAGCGCGCCACGACGGCGACCAGGGCGCCGATTACCTCATGCCGCAATTCGAGCCGATGTGGGTCGGCTGGTGGCTCTACCAGGGCAACCCGACCCCGCGCAATACGACGTGTGGATCGACGAGGTCGCCATCGACGGCACCCGCATCGGCCGCATCCTCTGAGTCGATGATTCACTGTGTCAGACATCACCACAGCTCCCATGTCTCTCCTTTCATGGCACCGCGCGCTCGTGAAGCACCAATCACCATACTCGGCTCCAGTCGCTGTTCGCGGCCGCGACGTCTCGTTCCTCGCGGTCGCCCCGACCATCCGGCCCCGTGCAGGCGTCTGCGCGACAGAACATGCCTTGCGATCCGCCTTGCGCGCCGGACGCGAGCGGGTCGGAGCCGGACGGCAGTCAGCAGCTTGCGCGGGGCGTATCGCACCGTCGCCGTACATCCCCCCGCGAATCTGCCGACGCGTGCGCGCGCGTCTGCGCGCATCGTCGATTAATCCGGCGCATGTCTCCATCGTCATTGTGAGGTGGCAATCGTTCGACTCGGCGCTCGCATCGCACCTGCCCGTTCATGGCGCGCGAAAGCGGCGCTTGCAGCCTTGCGCCGATCCGGTACCCTCGCTCGATGTCTAGCATGCAATCTCGCGGGGGCGTCTCGACGCTCCTGGTGGCGATGACCTTGACCGTCGCGTGTGGCGACCCGGAGGTCCAGGGGACCGGCACCGACACCGGCACGGGTACCCTGGGCACGGTCGGCACCGACGGCACCGACGGCACCGTCGGCCCGACCGACGGCACCGCCTCCGGCACGGTCACCGACGGCACCGACGGCGGCACGGACAGCGGCTCCGACTCGACCCCGACGACCACCCAGCCCGTCACCTCCACCACCGACTCGACGGCCAGCGAGACCTCGGACACCGTCACGACGACCCCGGTGACCTCGACCACCGAGGACACCATCGGCGAGACCACGGTCGACGAGACGACCACGACGACCGACGGCGAGACCACCGACACCACGACCGACGGCACCACGACGACCGACGGCGAGACCACCGACACCACGACCACCGGCGAGCCGCCGCTCGAATGTGGCAACCTCCAGGTCAAGTACCGCGACTTCAAGCCGCTGCACACCGACTTCGGCTGTCACATGAGCGGCAACATGGCCCGCCCGGGCCTCGTGCAGCAGATGCTGGGCGGCGACCAGACCCCCGTCTACAACCCCAACCCGCCGCCCCCGCCCCCGAACTACACCGGCACCAACCCGCAGATCACCTCTGCCGCCTCCTACGACGACTGGTACCACACCAAGGCCGACATCAACTTCGAGGTCGCGGGCGAGCTCGAGTTGACCGAGATCATGCCGGGCATCTGGAGCTTCCAGAGCAACTCGTTCTACCCGCTGACCGGCCAGGGCTTCGGTAACAACGTCACGCCGAACTGGGCGAACCAGACCTTCCCCGACCGCAACGGCTCGTTCACCACCGAGATCCACACCAACTTCATCTACGAGGCCGGTCAGACCTTCAGCTTCAGCGGTGACGACGACGTGTGGGTCTTCATCGACGGCAAGCTGGCGATGGACCTCGGCGGCCTCCACGGCCCCGTCAACGGCACCATCAACCTCGACACCCTCGGCCTCGTCGCCTTCCAGAGCTACACGCTCGACGTGTTCCACGCCGAGCGCTGCGACAGCGGCAGCAACTTCCGCATCGATACCTCGATCAATTGCTTCATCCCGATGTGACCGTTCGCCCTCCGGCGAATGGCCACACCCCGCGGCCGCTCACGCCTCGTCGTGAGCGGCCGCATGCTTTTCCTGCGAACAATCGCCGCAGCTACGGCCCCGCCCGATTCGCGCCTCCGGCCGCCGCGGCGCTTTGCAGCCGCGAGCCCGATCCGCTACCTTCACGGGATGTCTAGCATTCCTTCTCGCGGCTCGCTCCTGATGGTGATGAGCTTCTCGGTCGCGTGCGGCACCCCGGTCACCCAGGGCACCGGCACCGACTCCGACTCCGACACTGGCACCGGCTCGACCGCCTCCACCGACGGCACCGCCACCACCGTCGACCAGCCCACGGCCGGCACCGCCTCTGACGGCACCGACAGCGGCACCGCGAGCGGCACCGAGTCGACGTCGACCAGCACCACCGCGCCGACCAGCACCACCGATCCGTCCGGCACCAGCACGAGCACCACCGACTCCACGACGATGCCGGTGACCTCGACGACCGAGGGCGAGACCACCACCCAGGGCGAGACCACCACCACCGACACGACCGCCGGCGAGACCACCGATACGACGACCACCAGCACCACCGGCGAGCCGCCGCTCGAGTGCGGCAACCTGCAGGTCGTCTACCGCGACCTGAAGCCGATGCACGTCGATTTCGGCTGTCACATGTGGGGCAACGGCGCCCGGCCGAACCTCGTCATGCCGACGCTCGGCGGCGACAACAAGCCGACCTACAACCCGCAGTCGGGCCCGAACCCGCCGGGGTACGGCGGCTCGAGCCCGCAGATCACCTCGGGCTCCTCCTTCAGCGACTGGTACAACACCAAGGACGGCACCAACGTGGAGATCGCCGGTGAGCTGGAGCTGACGGAGATCCAGCCCGGCATCTGGAGCTTCGAGAGCGACTCGTTCTTCCCGCTCACGGATCAGGGCTTCGGCAACAACATCACGCCGAACTGGGCGGGCGAGCTCTACCCCGACCGCAACGGCTCGTTCACCACCGAGATCCACACCAACTTCGTCTACGAGGCCGGTCAGACCTTCAGCTTCAGCGGCGACGACGACGTGTGGGTCTTCATCGACGGCAAGCTGGCGATGGACCTCGGCGGCCTCCACCCGCCCGTCAACGGCACCATCAACCTCGACACCCTCGGCCTCACCGTCAACGAGACCTACTCGCTCGACGCGTTCCACGCCGAGCGCTGCGAGGCCGGCAGCAACTTCCGCATCGACACCTCGATCAATTGCTTCATCCCGATGTGATGCGCCCGCGAATCACCGCACCGCGGCCGCTCATGCCTTGAAGGTCATGAGCGGCCGCATGCGGGCGACGACGTCGCACAGCCCGGCCTCGACCTGGCACGCGACCACCGGGCCGATCGGCTTGTAGGCGGCAGGCGCCTCCTCGATCCGCCGCTCCTCACGGAGGGTGATGCAGTCGACCCCGGCGAGCCCGAGGTCCCCGGTCTCGCGCCCGCGCCGACCCATCTCGAAGCGAGAGGTCGCGCGCCCGGCCCCGTGCGACGCCGAGCCGAGCAATTGCGGCGACCCGCGCCCGACCAGCAGATACGAGGCCGCGCCCATCGACCCGGGGATGATCACCGGCTGCTCGACCCCGGCCGGGCACGCGCCCTTGCGGGTGATCCATCGCTTCGCCGCGCCTTCCACGGGCAGCGTGATGTTGTGCGGCAGGTCGTACACGAGCGGCGCGGCGACCTCGCCGAACAGCTCGCGCAGGCGCTGCCGCAGCAGCTCGGCCAGCAGCAGACGGTTGAGGAACCCGTAGTTCGCTGCCGTCGCCTCCGCCTGCATGTAGCCGGCGACGGCCTCGGGCTGATCCGCCAGCGACAGCGAGAACAGCCCCTCCGGCGGGAACTTCTGGCCCTTCGGCCACAGGCCGCGCGCCCGGTCGCGCCACAGCGCGCCGACGTGCTTGCCGACCCCGCGCGAACCCGAGTGGATCATGATCGCCACCTGCCCTGCGCGCACGTTCCACTGCCACGCGCGGGCCCGGTCGACCACCTCCTCGACCACCTGGATCTCGACGAAGTGATTGCCGCCGCCGATCGTCGCCAGCCCGCCGTCGCGCACCACCCCCTCCTCCGGCACGATGTCCTCGGGCGCCCAGCGCGGATCGCCGTCCAGCCCGCCGCCCAGGTGCACGCGATCGATCTCCCGCTCGAGCTGATCCAGGTCGCACCGCGCCAGCTGCCCCAGCGGCCGCCGGCGCACCGCCGACAGCCACCCGGCCAGCCCCTCGCGGAACAGCCCCTGCATCGCCTCGGCCGTCATCGGCAGGTCGCGCGACGAGAAGAAGTAGTCGCCCTTGAGCCGCTCGACCAGCACATCGCGCTTGGCCAGCAGCTGCTCGGCGGTCAGATCGACCACGTGCAGCCGCATCCCGCAATTGATGTCGGTGCCGACCGCCGCGGGCACGACGATCCCCTCGGTCTCGACGATCGAACCGATCGCCACGCCGGCGTCGCCCGGATGAAAGTCGGGCGACGCGCGTACCGTCGTCACGCCGCCGCCCGCCGGGTGGCGCAGCGCGGCCAGTCCGGCCAGCTGGCGCAGCGCCTTGGCTTCGATCGGGAAATCGTCGGGGAGCAGCACCTCCCCCGCCGGCGCATCGGCGACGTCCTTGAGCCGCACCCGGTACACTCGACCGTCGCGCTCGACATGGAGGCCCTCGCGCGCGAGCGCGGCGAAGACCCGTTGCAAGTTCTTTGGCTGCATAGACACTGGGCTCCTGCGCACGCGTCGGCCCACGCGCGAGCATTGCGTCGCGTCGCCTCTCGCGGCGCGCGACGTGCCTGTGCGACCTGACCCTCGGGGCCGTGTCGTGACGCACAGGTCCAATCCACCCCGACGCGACGGACAGCCGTGCATCAGGGCCCAGAGAATTCCGAGCAGCAGCCGCGGAACGGCGAGGAAGTTACGAGCAGCCCTCCTCGAAGTCAAGCCCGATCGCGGCAGCGCGACCTCGAGCCCGACCACGACCTCTCGCGAATCAATCTGTCCTTCGAGACACATCAAAACCGCGACTCGCCGCTGCCCTCTCACCTTCTGCCTCCGCGTGTCTCACCACCCGACATCGAGGCATGACTCTGCGGCTCGCGCTTCGGCACCAACGACCTCCTCTTCGCCTCAGCGCATCGCGCATGCCCGCGGAGCATCGCTTCCATCCCGCACGACGCGTCACCGCCCCACCGCTTCGCCCCTGCACCAATCAGCCGCGAGCTCTCACCGCGTCGCCTGTCCCTTCGCACACGCCTTCACCAGCTCGGGCGCCGCCGGCTCGCGGCGCCACCACCCGGCCTCGCCCGGGCGCGTGAACGTGTAGCGCCAGAACTGCACCCGCACGTGCGACGGCCCTTCCAGCAGCGGCGTGGCGAAGAAACCCTGCGCTCGCTCCGGCTCCTCGCACAGCGTCGTCAGCAGCCGGCGCACGTACCCCGGCGGCGCACGTCGAGCCCGCAGCCCGTAGAACCACAGCATGAAGTCGAGCCGCGGCTGATGCGGCGCCACCCACGGCGGAGCCCGATCGAGCGGACCCGGCTTGTAGAACATGCCATACGTCCGCCACGCCCCGGCCTCGAAGCCCGCGAACTCCGGCTCGACGCGCACGCGGGTGATCTGCGCGAACAGGTGATACGCGTTGAACACGTGCCACGGGGCCGCGCACCGCTGCAGCGCCGTCGCCCACCGCCCGGCCCCGGCGCCGAGCTCGACCCGCGCCGTCGCCAGCGACAGCGTCACGTACACCAGCGCGAACGCGGCCACGAGCCCGGCGCGCAGCCGCGGCCACGCCGGCGCGCGCACCTCCTCGCGCGGCAGCAGCACCCGCCCCCACACCGAGCGCCCCGGCAGCCGCGCGTACAGCCACAGTAGGTCCGCGTCGCGCAGCATGAAGAGGTGCAGCGTCAGCGCCAGCCACACGAAGAACCCGTAGTTCGCGGTCGCCAGGTTCAGCGCCTGAAACCCCGTCAGCACCACCAGCGCGATCAGCCGCCCGCGCCGGCCGCAGAACAGCAGCACCGGCGCCACCAGCTCGGCCACCAGCGTCGCCCGGCTCTCGAGCGCGTGCCACCAGCCGGGCAGGTGATGGGCGAACCACGCCACTGGCGTCGGCAGCGGCGCCGTCTCGTAATAATAGGACATGGCGCTGCCGTCCAGCCAATCGCCGAGCGGCGAGCCCCACTTGGCCAGGCCTGACTCGAAGTACAGCTTGAACGCCGCGAACAGCAGCAGCAGGTGCGCCGTCGCCTGCGGCCGGTCGCGCGGCAGCAGCAGCGCCAGCACCCCGCACTCGACCAGCAGGCTGTCCCACTGGAACTGCAGGAACGGCGCGCCGACGCTGACGAACGAGAGATACAGCAGCGTGGCGATCGCCAGCCCCACACGCGGCCACACGCCGACGAGCGCCAGCGCCCCCGCGAGCATGCCGACGGTCGCGGCCCCGCGCAGCGCCGCGTCGCTCGTGCCCCACCACAAGAAGATCGTCGGCGTCGCCAACCACCCGCCCGGGCGCGCGCCCGCGACGGCCTCGGCGATCGGCGACAACCCCCCTGTGCCCAGCAGCGGCGCGATCTGTGCGCGCAGCGATCCGAACGCGATCACGAACACCAGGCCCAGCAACGTGTGAAACAGCCGCGCCACCACCGGACCCGAGTCGGGCGAGACCCAACCGATGCAGCCAGTGGGCGCGGCGCGGTCCGTCACCCTTCGACACTACGAGCCAGGGCCGAGCATGACAACCGCGCGGCTTGACCTGCGCCGCGCTTTCGCGTCACCTTTCGACCATGACGCTTATCCGCACTTCCTTAGACCCCGTCCGCACCTCCCTCTTCGTCGCCCTCGGCCTGCTCGCCGCCTGCGCCCCCGGCAAGAACGAGACCGAGACCGACGCCACCTCGCTGTCCGAGACCGGCGCCACCACCGACACCGGCAACACCAGCTCGGTCACCGAGGCCACCACCGATCCCGGCACCGGCAGCGAGAGCGGCGGCCAGACGACCTCGACCCCGACCACCGAGTCGCCGACCTCGACCACCGGCGTGATGCCGTCGCCGGTCTGCGAGGGCACCGTCACCGAGATCGCGCAAGCCTTCGTCGATCCGCCGACGCCCTCGGGCTTCGTGAAGTGCGACGACGGCGTCATCCACCGCCCCGAGCCGCGCGAGTGCCTGTCGCCGAGCACGCCGAGCACCTGCCCGGCCGACGCGTCGCCCGACGGCGAGTGCCTCACCGACGCCGACTGCACCGGCAAGCCGTTCGGCTCGTGCCAGCTCAACCAGGTGTTCGGCGGCATCCTCGCGCCCGGCGATAGCTGCAGCTGCGTGTTCGGCTGCCAGACCGACAGCGACTGCGACACCGGTGAAGTCTGCCGCTGCGCCGGCGACGGCCTCGGCCTCCACACCGAATGCATCCCCGCGACGTGCATCACCGACGCCGACTGCGACGGCGAGCTGTGCGGCTTCTCGCCCGACATCTGCGAGCCCGGCGTGTTCTCCTCGCACTGCACCACCCCCGCCGACAGCTGCGCCGGCGACGGCGACTGCGACAGCCCGCCGTGCAGCTTCGACGGCAGCGCGTGGGCCTGCGCCAACGCGGCCTGCGGCCGGCCCTTCCTGGTCGACGACGAAGCCGTCACCGCGCCCGCGTGCGCGCGCGACGACTGGCGCGGCCTCGTGCTCGCCCCCGTCGCGCTGCCGCCGACGCGCGCGCGCCTGGCCGCGTACTGGCAGCAGATCGGCCTGTGCGAGCACGCCTCGGTGGCCTCGTTCGCGCGCTTCATCCTGCAGCTGCTGGCCGTCGGCGCGCCGGCCGATCTGGTGGAGGGGGCGCAGCGGGCCCTGGCCGACGAGATCGAGCACGCGCGCCTGTGCTTCGCGCTGGCGAGCCTGTACCAAGGGGCAGGTGTCGGACCGGGCCCGCTGATGGCCGCCGACGCGCTCGGCGAGCTCGACCTCGACGCGGTGGTCGCCGCGGTCATCCGTGAAGCCTGCGTCGGCGAGACGCTGTCGGCGCTCGAGGCCCGCGAGGCGGCCCTGCGCGCCGAGGACCCGGCCCTGCGCCGTCCGCTCGAGCGCATCGCCGCGGACGAGCAGCGCCACGCCGAGCTCGGCTGGAGGTTCGTCCAGTGGGCCCTCGCGCGAGCGAGCGCGGATCAGCGCGCGCGCGCCGAGGCGGTGTTCGCCGCCGCGATCGCCGACGCCGAGGCGACGATCGCCACGCTCGCGGCCCAGCCCGGCGAGCCCGAGCTGCACGCCCACGGGGTCATCGACGCCCCGCTGCGCGCCGCGCTGTGGCGCGAGGGCCTGCGCGAGCTCGTCCGCCCGACGCTCGCCGCCCTCCACCACGCCGCCTGAGTTCTCTCTCGACTTAAAGGGAGAGCAGCGGCGCGCCTCGACGCGCCACTGCGGACTCGCTTACGCGCGCTCTTCCACGCGAGCGAGACCGCAGCGGTGCGCCTCGACGCGCCGCTGCGGACTCGCGCGCTCGTCCGCACGAGCGAGTTCGTCGCGCCGAGCTCGCCCGCACGAGCGCCTTCGCCGCCAGGAACTCGCGCTGAGCGGCTCTGCCTCGCGGCGAAAGTGACAGTGCCCGCCGCCCTCATGCGCACCCGCGCCCGATCCGCTCCTGCTGTCCCACACGCGGCCGGCGACAGCGCCTCCGTGACCGGGTTCCCGGCCGACGCGATCGCTGTCACTTTCTCCCCCGCCGACATCGCCCCGGCGTCCGGGTTCCCGCCGCGGCGCACCTGCTTCGCCCGCGACAACGGCCCCTGACGCAGGTTCCCGGGCGAGTTCGTCGCGTGCTGCCCACACATTTTTTCGCGACCCGAGGAACCGCGACCCCGGGCCTCTGTCTGTAGCCGCGTCGACGGTGCTGCGACGGCGAGGCGGGAGGCGGCTGCGAACCAGCCCATCCGCCGCCGCGACGGACCCCCGCGCGGCGAGACGAGCCTGCTCGTCGAGACAGTACCCAAAGAACATGTCCCTTCGGTCATTTCATTTTGCCGAGAAAGTCAGTGACGCCATGACCATCCGCGACCAGCGTAACGAAGTCAGCTCTGTCAACAACGAGTCCGAGGTGCAGGACGGCGGCCGGGTCGCCGAGGTCGTGGCGATGTACAACGACACCGTCCTCGACGTGCAGCACCTCGGCCAGACCCGCGACGGTCGGCGCAGCGCGCCCAAGTGGCTCGCCGTCGGCGGCGCCCTGGTGCTCGGCGGCCTGGCCCTCTTCGGCCACGACGCCGCCCAGGACTGGGACGGCCACGCCGAGGCCATGAAGGCCGCGGCCGAGGTCAGCGCCCCGGCGCCGAAGGCCCCCGGCACCGGCCTCGGCGGCCTCGGCTTCGGCCTGGCGATGCTCGGCCTGATCCCCTTCGGCGTCGCCGCCATGCGCATGCAGGATCGCTCGCGCACCGCCTACACCCTCGGCGAGGGCCACGACGCCGCCTTCCACGTCGTCGTCCCCGGCCACCGCGATCTCCCGATCGTCCTCGGCGACCGCGAGCACAGCCTGCAGTTCACCGCCGACATGGCCGGCGAGGTCCGGATCGGCGACACCCACGTGACCCTCGCGGAGCTGATCCAAAACGGCCTCGCGCGGCAGGTCGAGGCCGGCGTCTACAGCTACCCGCTGGCCGCCGGCGCCAGGGCGCGGATCCGCTGGCAGGGCCTGACCTTCTTCATCCACTCGGTCGCTCCCGGCCGCGTGATCGCTCGCAAGAGCGAGATCGACAAGCCGTTCTGGTTCCACAACGGCCTGTCCGCCGCCGCGATCGGCAGCCTCATCCTGCTCACGCAGATGATCCCGAACGAGGCCGGCGCGCTGGCGCTGCAGGAGGAGCTCGCGGAGAGCCGCTTCGTCGGCTACCTCGCCCAGCCGAACGAGCAGAAGGACGAGGCGCTCCCGACCGACGAGGAGCAGGCCGACGAGCCCGGCGGCGCGGCCGGCGAGCGCCACGTCGGTGACGAGGGCAAGGCCGGCAAGAAGGAGAGCAAGCAGGTCTCCGGTCGTTACGCCATCAAGGGTCCGCCCTCGGCGGTCCCCAAGCTGGCCCGCGCCTTCGACCCTGACATGGACGCGCGCAACACCGGCGTCCTCGGCCTGATGAAGGCCGACTCGGGTCACTTCATGGCCTCGCCCTTCGGCGACGCCTTCGCCGTCGGCAACGACAGCGACGACGTGTGGGGTCAGCTCGTCGGCAAGGACATCGCCGAGTCCAACGGCGTCGGCGGCCTCGGGCTCGTCGGCTCCGGCCGCGCGGGCGGCGGCACCGGCGAGGGCACGGTGGGCCTGACCTCGGTCGGTCTCATCGGCCACAACCGCCCCGGCGACGGCGAGGGCGGCCTGCGTCGCCGCGTGTCCGGCTTCGACGATCGCAAGGGCCGTACCCCGCAGGTCCTCGCCACCAAGGCCGAGGTCATCGGCGGGCTCGACAAGGACCTCATCCGCCGCGTCGTGCGGGCTCACATCAACGAGGTGCGCTACTGCTACAACCAGGGGCTGGCCAAGGACGCCAACCTCAAGGGCCGCGTCGCCGTCCAGTTCACCATCGGCGGCACCGGCAAGGTCACCTCGGCCGTCGTCGGCGAGACCGACCTCAAGGACCGCGCCGTCGGGTCCTGCATCGCCCAGGCGGTCAAGCGCTGGTCCTTCCCCAAGCCGGCCTCGGGCGGCGCCGCGATCGTGACCTACCCGTTCATCCTCCAGCCCGGCTGACCTTAAAGACAGCCCATGCCCGACCGGGCGGCGCCCTCGCGGCTCCGCCCGGTTTTCTTTTTACTCGAGCCCGTCGTTCAGCCCCGCGTCCGGGTCGCGTCGCAGCTTCAAGATCTTCTCGAGCCGCTCGAACAGATCGATGCGGTCGACCAGGTCGTGGAGATAGTCGAGCTTGTCGGTCTCGATCGTCACCGTCTCCGACAGGTCGTAGCGCGAGAACCACGCGTCGTAGAGCTCCTGCAGCCGCCGCAGATAGGCGGTCGGGATCGCCTGCTCCTCCGGCCGCCCGCGCAGCGCGATCCGCTTGCGCAGCGTCCGCATCGAGCACTTCAAATAGATCATCAGGTCCGGCGGCGGCAGCTGGTGGACGATGGCCTCGTACAGCTCGCGGTAGGTCTGATAGTCGCGCCGCGTCATCTGTTTGCGGCGGTACAGGTTCTCCGCGAAGATCTCCGCGTCCTCGTAGATCGTGCGGTCGCCGATCACCGGCTGCGTGGCCCGGATGAGCTCCTGGTGGATGCGAAACTTCTTGGCCAGGAAGAACACCTGCGAGTGGAACGCCCACCGCGGCATGTCCCCGTAGAAGTCGACCAGGTACGGGTTCTGCTCGTTCGGCTCGAAGTGCGGCGTCAAACGAAACTGCCGCGCGAGGAACGTGACGAGCGTCGACTTGCCGACGCCGATGTTGCCGGCGACGGCCACGAACCTGCGGGGGCGGGCAGCGTTCACCCAGGCCGGGTACCGCGATCGCGTGCCCATGTCGAGTGCGCGAACCCGCGCGATCGCCTCCGCGTGCCGCCGCCGGCCCAGCCGTCGCCCCAACCGCCGCCATCGACTCGTCGGCCCCGCAGATCTGCCACGCCATCGCTCGCAGCGCCGACGTAGCGAGGTGCCCGTCGCATCGACCCTCCGATCGTCCTCAGCGACGAACTCGCCGAGCCACGACTCGCCAGCCGAGCCCACATCCCTCGACTCGCCTCACCGTCCGGGCCCGGGCCATCGGCGGCCGACACGCGACGGCCCGGAGCGGCGCCTCGCTCGATGACGCGCCGGACCCGTTTGTTTTCTCGTATCATCCGCGCCCGCATGCCCGCTGTCGACGACCCTGCCGCGCGCCCGTCCGGGCCCGAGCCATCGGGGTCGTCTGCGCCGGAGCGGCCCGTGCGGCTCGTCTTCGCCGCCCTGCTGATCCTCGCCTTCCATCTCGGGTGGTTCGCCTATTTCGTCCCGCTCGAGGTCTGGTGGACCGACACCCCGATCGCCGGCGTCGACTTCGAGACTCACGTCGGCCAGACCTGGCGCTTCATCGAGGCCATGGACGGCTGGGGTCACAGCTGGATGTACGACCCGCGGCTGCTCGCCGGCTACTTGCAGGGCGTCATCTTCGACGCCGACAACAAGGGCTGGGAGGTCTGGACCTGGCTCTTGAGCCATGCTGGTCTGTCCGCCGGGTTCGCCTTCAACCTGTTCGCCGCCCTCGCCCACCTCGGCGTGCTGCCGGTCGTCTACGCCTCCGCGCGGCTGTTCGACCTCACGCGCCGCGGCGCCTTGCTCGCCGCCGGCCTCGCCTCGGCGCTGTGGTTCTTCGACTCCTTCTCGCACTGGTGCTGGTGGATCGGCATGGTCGCCTACGCCTTCTGCGCCTACCTCGCGCTGCTGCCGCTGGCGCTGTTCTACCGCTGGACCCGCGAGCGCAAGCCGTGGCAGGGCGTCGCCGCCGGGCTCACCCTCGGCCTCGCCCACCTCGTCCACCCCTACACCTTCGTCATCCTGGTCGCGCCGATGCTCGCGCTGTGGCTCCGCGAGCTGCGTCGCCTCGGCGCGCGCGGCCACTTCGCCGTGCTGGCGATGGTCGTCTTCACCCTCGTGCTCAACACCTGGTGGCTCGCCGTCGCCGCCCGCTTCTGGCACTACATCCTCGACTCCGGCTTCTTCGGTCAGTCGGGCCCGCAGTGGCTGCTCGCCGACTACCTCGGCCTCGTGCTCGACACCGCCACCTCCGGCCTGCTCGGCACCCGCACCGGCTTCCGCTTCCTCGTCCTCGGCGCCGCGCTGGTCGGCCTGTGGCGCTGGCGACGGGCCCGCGACCCGCGGACCTTGCCGCTGGCGACCGCGGTGGTGGCGATGCTCCTGCTCGCCTACGCCGCCGGTTACATCTGGCTCTTCAGACAGATCCAGCCGTACCGCCACGTCCTCCCGCTCGCCTTCCTCGCCGTCATCCCCGCCGCCGCCGCGCTCGAGTCGACCCGCCTGCGCGCGCTGTGGCGCGAGCTGACCCCGCCCGCGCGCCTGCTGACGTTCGCCCTCGCCCTGCCGGCCGGCCAGCTGCTGCTGCGCGACATCCTCTACTTCACGCCCGCGCACCTGCCCGAGGTCGCCCCGCTGTACAGCGGCGAGAAGGTCCTGCTGGCCGCCAGCGGCTACCCGGCGCACCCGGACTACCGGCTGTTCGCCGCCCGGCCCGAGCACGGCGAGATGACGAAGTGGGTCCGCGAGGTCGACGACGGCCAGAGCCGCTTCCTGGTCGAAGAGCCAGCCGTGGGCGAGCGGCTGCACTGGCAGACCGACGCCCAGATCATCGGCGGCTTCCGCTTCCGCAACCTCGAGCACAGCATGGCCAACCTCTACCGGCGCCACAAGTTCGGGGTCGCCGGCGAGGACCAACTGCGCACCTACTTCGAGACCTACGCGGTGCGCTGGGTGATCGTCACCAGCAACGCGACCTGGTGGAACCAGCGGCCCGACCTGCTCGTACCGGCCGGCAAGGTCGGCCACCACCGGATCTTCCGCACCACGATCGAGCCGCACCTGATCCAGCAAGGCGGCGGCACGGTGGTCGCGGGGCCCAACCTGCTCCGCGTCACCGGCAGCGACCCGAACATCGACCTCGTGCTGCGCTTCCACTGGATGGAGTACCTGGTCTGTGAGCCAGGTTGCGAGCTCCGGCGCGAGAAGATCGACGACCTCGACCACGTCGGCTTCATCCGCGTGCCCGCGCCGCACCCCGCCGACCTCGACATCGTCAATCGCTACGGAGAGGCCCCATGATCGCGGCGCTGCGGATCCTCTTCAACGTCGCGCTGTACCGGCTGCGGCGGCTCGAGATGGCCAACATGGGCGGCGCGCTGCTCATCATGCTCGCGCTGCGCTTGTCGCCGCTCGACGTCGTGGTCCGGCTCGGCTTCGCCTTTTTGCTCAACCTGCTCGTCTACCTCAACAACGACTACCTCGACCTGCCGACCGACCTGCGCTCGCCCGAGCGCGACGACGCCAACACCCGCTACCTCCGCGACCACCGGCGCGCGGCCCTCGGCGCCCAGCTCGGCCTGGTCGGCGCGCTGCTGGTCGTCGCCTTCGCCTGGGACCTCGGCCTGCTCATCCCGCTGGTCGTCGGCGGCGGCGTGTGCTGGCTGTACTCGGCGCGGCTCAAGCACGTCGCCGGGGCCGACATCGCCGCGATGATGGTGTGGGGCGCAGCGATGTTGACGGTCGCGTTCCCGCCGACGCACGCGCTCGGGTGGGCGCTGGCCGGCCTGCTCGCGCTCGACTCGGCGGTGTTCGAGACGATCCAGGTCATCCGCGACCACGACGCCGACCGCGACACCGGCGTGCGCACGACCGCCGTCGCGCTCGGCGTCCCGCGCACCCTCGCGCTCGCGCGCGGCCTGCTGGTCCTCGGCGCTGGCGCCGCCGCGCTGGCGATCCACCCGCTCGTCGCCCTGCCGCCGTTGATCGGCGTCACCCTGCCGCTCGGTCGCCCGGAGCGCTACTGGAACCTCATCCGCGTGCTCCTCGGCGTCGCCTTCTTGTTCGCCGCCGGGTGGGTCTACGTCCACGGCGCGACCGCGGGTCTGCTGGTCCGCTGCGCCCTGGACGGCTGTACGGCGTCACCTGGCCTTTCGGCCATGTCGCAATAATCGTGTGGCGAGCGGTCGCCTTCCGCCGACATCTGGGGCCGCCCTGCTCCATTTTCCGACCTAGGGTGTGTAAAATCTCCTGAAGGTTTTTCGTTGAACTGGACGACCCCGTCCCATATGCTGAACAGCGCTTCAGTCTAGCGAAGTTTTGTCGGAGCGGCCGCACATGTCCCAAGAAGCACGTTATGACACCCACTTCTCGAGCCCCGCGGACGTCGAGGAGTTCGTCTCGGTCCTCGAGCGGTTCGAGCGCGGCGAGATCTCGTCGGAGGACTTTCGCACCTTCCGCCTGAAGCGCGGCGTCTACGGGCAGCGGCAGATGGAAGTGAACATGCTGCGGGTCAAGTTCCCCGGCGGCATCATGAGCGCGGCCCAGCTGCGGACCGCGGCTGGCGTGGCCCGCGAGTACACGCAGTTCCACAAGGGCCACATCACCACCCGGCAGAACATCCAGTTCCACTTCGTCAAGCTGGCCGACATGCCCGAGGTCATGGGCCGCTTCGACGTCACCGGCGCGACCACCCGCGAGGCCTGCGGCAACACCGTCCGCAACGTCACCGGCTGCCCGTACGCCGGCGTCAGCGGCACCGAGGCCTACGACATCACCCCGTACATGCACGCGCTCGTGCGCATGTGCCTGCGCGAGGAGTGGGCCAACAACCTGCCGCGCAAGTTCAAGATGGCCTTCGAGGGCTGCACCCACGAAGACCACGCGCAGACGGCGATCAACGACGTCGGCTTCCGCGCCAAGAACAAGGACGGCGTGCGCGGCTTCGAGGTGTTCGTCGCCGGCGGCCTGTCGACCAGCCCGCGCCCGGCCTATCGCCTCCACGACTTCATCCCGGCCGACGAGATGCTGGCGCGGACCGAGGCGATCATCCGCGTGTTCGACAAGCACGGCAACCGCAAGAACCGCGCCCGCGCCCGCCTCAAGTACGTCATGAAGGCGCTGGGCGAGGCGGGCTTCGTCGCCGCCTACGAGGAGGAGGTCGCCAAGCTGGTGGCCGCCGGCACGCTGCAGCGGCCGATCGAGCTGCCGCCCGAGGAGACCGCGCCGGCGTGGAACGACCGCGCCCTGGCCGGCCCGCGCGCCAGCGACGACGACCCGCAGTACAAGGAGTGGCTGCGCACCGTCGACCCGCAGAAGCAGCCGGGCTTCGCCGCCGTGACGATCAAGCTCGACCGCGGCGACATCGCGGCCGACCAGTTCGACCAGCTCGCCGAGCTCGCCGAGACCTTCACCGACGGCACCCTGCGCGCCGGCAACCGCCAGAACCTCATCGTCCGGTGGGTCCGCACCGAGTACCTGCCGCACCTGTTCGTCGCGCTGCAGCAGATCGGCGTCGCCGACCTCGGCTCCAACACGATCCACGACGTCGTCAGCTGCCCGGGCGCCGACAGCTGCAACCTCGCCGTCACCCACAGCATGAGCCTGGCCAAGCACCTGACCCGCTTCCTCAAGAACGCGGGCCAGTCGGCGGACAGCGTCGAGCTCGCGCGCACCGCCGACATCAAGATCTCCGGCTGCCCCAACTCGTGCGGCCAGCACCACGTGGCGGCGATCGGCTTCCACGGCACCGTGCGCCACGTCGGCGACGGCAAGCAGGTCCCCGAGTACCAGCTCCACCTCGGCGGCGGCTTCGACGCTGACGGCGTCCAGTTCGGCCGTCACATCGTCAAGATCCCCGCGCGCCGGGCCGGCGAGGCCCTCCTGCGCCTGCTCGACCTCTACCGCGACGAGCGCGAGGACGGCGAGGAGGCCCGCGCCTTCTTCCGTCGCGTCGCCAAGGAGGACGTCGTCGCGGCGCTCGGCGACGCCCTGCTCGACAGCCAGTTCACCAACCTGCGCGAGGACGACGTGTTCGACCTCGGCCAGGAGCGCACCTTCGACGTGGCCATCGGCCGCGGCGAATGTGCCGCCTGAGTTCGCCCCCCCCGCTCCGCACCGACCGACCAAACTGGCGACAGGCTCCCGGGCCTGTCGCTTTTTTATGTCCCGACACCGCCGCGCGGAGTCACATGTCCATCCGGACATGTCCTCGAAGACAGCAATGAACGCTCACTCGATGTCGAGCGGCGGCTCGACCTGCACCGGCGCCGACCACGGCTCGGGCGGCGGCGGGGCCAGCCAGCCGAACAGCTCGCGCTGCGGCGGGTACCTCCGCGGCAGCCGGCGCTCCAGCTCGCTCGCGCAGAACTCGACCGACGCGTCGGAGTAGGCGAACACCACCGCCTTGTCGAAGCAATAGGCGAGCGCCTGCGTGGCGAGGTCTTCGTCCGGCCGCGTGTAGTCGCGGAGCGCCCCGCAGTAGGCCTTGATCGCCTGCTCGGAGCCGAGGCCGCGGGGCACCTCGGCGGCCAGCAGCGTATCGACCTGCGCCTGCGCGACCACGGCCACCCGGGCCGCCGCCGCGAACCCGCCGCGAGCGCTGCGCCTGAGCTGCGCGACCTTCTCGTAGCGGCGGGTCAGGTCGTTGGCCTGCTCGCGGGCCTTCCCCCAGTAGTCGAGGAAGCGCCGCCGCGAATCCTCGTTCTTGCGCCTCTGCTCGGCGTACTTCTTGCGGTCGCGTGGGTCCGCCGAATATTGAAGGATCTCCTCGACCGTGAAGTTCATGTCCGCGGGCGGTCGCACTGTCAGCGCCGCCTCGAGCTCGCGGTCGGCGATCAGCAGCTCCGCCAGGTCGAGCGCCTCGCCGACCTTCAGCCGCAGCCATGGGTCCTCGACCGGCGGCAGCGCCTGGCCGAGCTCGACCACCTGTTGCAGCCGCCGCTGCGCCGACTCGGCCAGCTTGCGATCGCGCGGGTGCACGGTCACCGCCTGCGCCGCCGGCCCGGCGCACGTCAGCGTCGGCGGCTTGCCGCGCTTCGGCGTATCGATCGGCGCCGGCTTCGAGGTCACGCACAGGTCCATAAGCCCGCCCTGCTGCTTGCAGGAGCGCCGCCACTCGATCGCCGCGTACGTCACCTCGGCGACGATCCGCCGCCCCGGGCCGCCCTTGCTGCCGTGGCGCGTGAGGTAGTCGAGCGCGTGCTTCTGTCGCGCCTGGTCGTCGGGCAAGGTCTTCGGCAGCAGGTCGGCGCGGGCCCAGTGGACGATCGCGCTGCGCAGCGGGTCCTTGGCGCCGTAGAGCTTCTCGACCTTCTCGAACAGCGCCAGCGCGCGCGCGTCCTGCCCGAGCTGCGCGCGCAGCAGGCCGGCCTCCTGCAGCAGTTCGCTCGCCTCGGCCTCGCCGGGGTAACGCTCGGCGAACCGCTCCATCGCCGCCGCCGCCCGCTCGAACGCCAGCGTCGCCCGCAGGTGACGCACCAGCGCCAGCAGGGCCACGCGAGCCACCGGCAGCCCGGGGAACTTCTCGATCAGCCGCTCGCGCGTCGCCACCATCGCGTCGTACTCGCCCGCGGCCTCGTGACAGCGCGCCGCGTACTCGAGCGCCTCGGCGGCCCGCTCGTGACGGTCGCCGAGCCGCGCCGCCAGCTGCTCGAGCTGCTCGGCGCAGGCACGCCCGCGGGCCGGGTCACCGGTCTGCGCGGTCGCTACCCCGTCTTGAAGGATCTGCGCGTCGGTCGGTGACAGCGGCTCGCCCGGGGCCATCGCCGCCAGCACGCCGACGCCCACGCCCAGGCAACGCAGCCATGAGCTCCAGCGCCTCGCCATCGCCCCTCAACGCCGGCGGCGCCGCGCCAGCAGCACCAATCCGGCGAGCAGCCACGAGCTGTCTCGAAGGACAGGTTGACCCGAAGCGCAGGAGCAGCCGCGCTCGGCCAGCTCGCCGCCGTCGGCCCCGGCGCTGTCGTCGTCGCCGCTGTCGTCCCCGCCGTCGCTGCTGCTGCCCGGATCGCTCGGCCCCGGGGGCTCGGGCTGCGGCTGCGGCTGCGGCTGCGGCTCGGGCTGCGGTGGCGGCGGTTCGGGCTCGGGTTGCGGCGGCGGCGGCTCGGGCTCGGGTTGCGGCGGCGGCGGTTCAGGCTCGGGCTCCGGCTCCGGCTCCGGCTCGGGATCAGGCCCGGGGAACGGTCCCTGGCCGAACGGCTCGCCGCACATGGCGCTCCAGCCCCCTGTCAGCGTCGTCGAGCAGCCGTCGCCCCACGTGCTCTGCGGGTCCATCAATTCGCCCGGGAACCCGCCGCAGTTGGCCGTCGGCGTCCAGTTGCCGTCGATGTCGAAGCACGGCGAAAGATCGACCCCCGCCGCTTGCTCGAGCCAGGCCATGTGCGGCCAGAACATCTCGTAGACCGTCCCGAACCCGCACACTTCCTCGTTGGGGCCCGGCGGCGGATCGTCGAGGTGCAGCGTCGAGGCTGCGCCGAGCAGGCGCCACGTGCCGTCGCCCAGGCGCAGGTACGCCGGCCCGCCCGAGTCGCCGAAGCACCCCCCGTGGTCGGGCCCGACCATGATGATGTCGTTGCCGTCGAGCGACACCTCGATGACGCTCTGCTGCGTGAACCGCTTGGTGCCCCCGCCGATCGGCTGCGGGTTGCCCTCTCCGTCGAGCACGGCATTGGTCGCGCCGAAGCCGACGATCGTGACCTCCGAGCCCACCAGCGGCGCGATCTCGCAGCCCATGATGAGCGGCACCATCGGCACCCCGAGCACCGCCTGCTCGAGCGTGCAGAACGCGAGGTCGTTGACCAGCGCGCCCGGGTCCCACTGCGGATGCGTGAAACACTCGGCGACCGGCACCTGGCGCACCGGCGCTGCGACGTCCTCCCCGAACATCACGCTTCCGGGCACGGCCCACGACAGCAGCGGGTCCATGCAGTGCGCCGCGAACACGACGACGTTGGGATGGACCAGCGAGCCGGTGCAGAAGAAGCCCTCGGTGTCGCGGTCGAGCATCGCCACCGCGCTCGGGAAGTCGCACTCGCCCGCGACCTCACCGTTGAAGATCGGCTGCGGCCGCGAGCTCGGGGCGGCCAACTCGAAGGCCGACGCCTGACCCGTAACCAGCGCCACGAGCCCGCCGACCGCCACCGCCGCGAATGCACGCATGCGGCCGAGGCTCCCATTCCGGCCGGCCGCGCGCAAGCGTGAACGGGTATCATCGCGCGCGTGTACGCCCCCCTCCTCGCGCTCGGACTCGCTGCCGCAGCCCCCGAGTCGGTCACGAGCCGCGACCGGGCCGCGCAGACGCCCGACCCCGACCAACCTCTCGTCGACACGACCGACGCACCAGCGTCACCGCCGGAGATCGAGCCGGCGACGTCGACCCCCGTCAGCGCGAGCGACGAACCCGTCACGACCGAACCCGCCGCACCGCCCGTAGCGATCGAGCCCGCCACACCCGCGCCCCCCGTCGCAGCTGCACCGCCGCCGCCGCCCGCAGACCCGCGCCCGCGCTGGTGGGGCCCCGACCCGCGCCCGAAGGTCAGCGGCTACGGCGGCCCCGCCCTGCGCCTGTCCGGCCTCAACGGAGCCTTCGCGGCCTTCGTCGGGCTCGAGGGCGGCATCAACATCCTCCAGCGCGTGACGATCGGCGCCTCGCTGCAGTGGCTGCTCAACCCCGTCGACGCCGGCCCGTTCTCCCGCGGCGCCGCGACCCGGATCAACATCAACTACGGCGGCCTCGTGGTCGACGTCGCCTACGTCCGCGGCAAGCGGGTCGCCGGCACCGTCGGCGGCCTGCTCGGCGGCGGCGGCGGCTGCGTGCAGAACCCCGAGAACGGCCGCTGCGCCGACCGGACCGCCTTCTTCGTCGGTGAGCCGCGCGCCGGCCTGCGCGTGGTCCTGGCCCCGATCGTCCGCCTCCACCTCGCGCTCGGCTACCGCCTGGTCGCCGCCCGCACCTGGACCGGCCCGGCCAACCTCGGCGGCCCGACAGGCACGATCACGCTCGAGTTCGGCTGGTTCTGAAGGCATGTCCTCGAGGACATTTCTTTAAAGAAATGTACTCGAGAACATTTCCCTACGAACATGTCCTCTCAGACTTGTCCACGGACGGGCGCTCCGTGGTGAGCATCGATCTCTCGCCCGATCTACCCGCTGCACACACGTCAGTCTGCAGGAAAGGCGCGACCAGGCTCCGATCCCGGTCGACGCGGACCGCCGCGATCACCAGGCGGGTCGAGCTGCGGCCGCTCGCGCATGCACCACGTGGCCCGGAGCACGACCTCGCAGCGGCCGCTGCCTGGCCACTCGCCTCACGCCCCGGCCTGGCTGGCGTAGAGCTCGCGGGCCTCGGCCCGCTGCAGCTCGCCGCCGATCGTGCGCGGCAGGGCGCCCACCGGCACCTGGACCAGCGCGGCGACGCGGAGCCCGAGCGCTGCCTGGATCCGTCGGCGCAGCGTCGCGGCCATGGTGTTGAACACCGCCCGGTCGACCGCGCGGCCCTCTGCCACCACCACCAGCTCGTCGCTGAGCTTGCCCGGCCGCGCCAGCGCGACCACCTGGCCCGCGCAGATCCCCGGCACCCGCGCTGCCTCGCGCTCGATCGGCTGCGGATCGTAGCTACAGCCCTGGACCACGATCACGTCGATCGCCTCCGCTCCGGTTTGCTCGCCGCGGGCGAACGCCACCTCGCCTGCCCCGTCCTCGCCGCGGAAGCGCCACACGATCACCCCGCCCGCCGGCGCCAGCGTCGAGCCGGGCTCCGCGTGCGCCGGTGACAGCGGCGTGCGCCGCTCCCTGCCGATGCTCCACGGCCCGCTCGGCGCGCGCACGACCGGCCTCGCGCTCCCGGACATGTCCTCTTCGCCATGTCTCATCGACCAGCCGATCGGCTGCGCCGGCGACACCGTGGGACGCGACATGTCCTTTACGCCAGGTCCGCGGCTCGCCGCCGTTGGCGTCGAAACGCCCGTCTCGCCGGGCCCGCGGCTCGTCGTCGTCGGCGCCGACATGTCCTTTACGCCATGTCCCATCGCACCGCCGCTCGAGGCCCCCGCGCTGGCCGTCTCGGCCGCGGTCGCCGACATGCTCGCCTCCACCGCCACCGTCGCCGCACGGACCTCCGCCTGCGCCGTGTCCTCCGCTCGGGGCTCCGTCCCCTCGCCCGTCGCCGCCAGCTTGCGAACCACCGGCACCTCGTCGTGGGCCAGCACGCGCACCCCTGGGAGTTGGGCCCGCTTGTCGGCCCGCAGGAGCGTCGGCCGCTCCGCGATCGTGATCGTCGCTCCGAGCTGATCGACGAGCCGCAGCCAGCGGCCCGCGTCGAGGCGATCCGGGCGGGCGATCACGAACGGCAAACGCGCTCGCAGCGGCGCCAGCACCCCGGAGACGAGGCCGCGATCGAGGCCCACCCACGACAGCAGCTTGTCGCTCGCCTGCGTCTCGCCGAGCGCCGCCTCGGCCGCTTCGGCCAGCGTCGCGTGGGTGTAGCTGGTCGCCTGTGCCGCTCCCGTGCGGTCCATCGTGCACGCGACCAGCGCCAGATCGTCATCTTTAAAACTCGCCGGGTTGGCCAGGAACACCGGGCCCAGCGGGTGCTCGCCGAGATCGTCGACCGCCACCTCGCGCAGCTCTCCGAGCAGCGGCATCGACCCTCGCACGGACGGCCGGATCACCCGCTGCGCCTCGCTCGCGCGCATCACCTCCATCACACCGGCGCGCCACACCTCCGCCGTCTGGCCGTGCGGATCGGTGAGCACCACCGGCACCAGCCCTGCGCGCAGCGCCCCCAGCGTCGCGACGACCAGGTACTCCGGGTCGGGTGCAGCGATCGCCACTCGCTCGCCGCGTCGGACCCCGCGCGACACCAGCCGGGCCGCGAAGCCCTCGACCGCCACCACCAGCTCACCGTAGCTGCGGGTCCGCGTCGCCCCGTCGTCGCCGACGATCACGAGGCCGGGGAGAGCGCACCCGCGGAGAGCCACGAGCGAATGAACCAGAGTCGCCACGCTTCATTGTGCGACATGACGGGCCGACTCGGATGATCGCCGCGCATACAACCATCACAATCGTCATGGAGCCGCGGCTCCTCGGTCCCCCGACGAAGAACTGCGCCCCCCGCCGATCCGGGTGATCGCCTCGAGGTCGCACTGCCGTGGACACAGGCGGCGGAACCGCCGCCCGACGACGACGACGACGACCTCGACGCCTCGACCCGCGCTGCCGTGGCTGCACCTGCACCTCTCGCCCGACGCCGATCACCGCGACGACCGGCTCGCCCGATCGCTGCGCCGGCGCCGCGAAATCAGCCGTGGGATCGGCACGATCGCTGAGCCTGCCCCCTATGGCGTCGTGTATGCCGCTCTGCGAGCCCGCGGCGTCGACCTCGTCGAAGGCCCTGATCAGCACTTGCAGGCGATGGAGTTCGATCGGCTCGCGGCGCATCGGGTTCACACCGACCAGCCTAGACATCACCGATCTCGCTGAGGTTCGAGGCCGCGGCGACCTGCCTCGCGCAAGCATATCGACTGGCGCCACCGCGTCGCCGGCCCGATCGCCGCGCCGCGCAGCCGGTTTCACTCCCGCCACCCGGCGATCGTGCGGACGCTCGCTGCTCTCCGACAACCCCGTCACCGGCACCTGCTGTCCGCCGAGACATGCCCTTGAGGACATCCTCTTGAGAACCGCGGCGCCGGCGCATCCGGGCGAGAATCACTTTTGAAAGATCGCCTCCCTGGGGTCCGGGGTCGTCACTCCTTGCGACCGCAGGGTCCAGCGACCTCACACCTATCCCTTAACACATGTCTTCTTGAACATGTCTCATGGAACATCGACGTCATCCAGGTAAAACTGCCCCGACTTCACCAGCACCGCTCGTCCCGTGATCAGCACCCGGTCGCCGGCCAGCTCGCACGTCAGCTCGCCGCTGCGGCGCGACACCTGGCGGGCCCGCAGCCGCTGCTTGCCCAGGCGGTCCGCCCACAGCGGCGTCAGCGTGCAGTGGGCCGAGCCCGTCACCGGGTCTTCGGGGATCCCCTGCGCCGGCGCGAAGCAGCGCGACACGAAGTCGACATCCGCGTCGGGCTCGCCGCCGGGCGCCGTGGCGATCACCGCGAACACATCGGGCAGGCGCAGCATCGCCGCGAAGTCGGGGCGCAGCGCCCGGACCTCCGCCGCGCTGGTGAACACCGCCACCAGGTCGCGCGCCACCAGCACCTCCGCGGGCCGGCGGCCGAGCGCCGCGAATAAACCTTCGGACATGTCCCCGGGGACAGCCGGACGCGACAGCAGGTCGAGCGTGAACGCCTCGCCGGTGCGGGTCACCGTGAGCGGGCCTGACATCGTCCAGAAGCGCAGCCGGTCCGGCGCGTCCGCGCGCACGTGCGAGTGGACGAACGCCGCGGCCAGGGTCGCATGACCACACAGATCGACCTCGACCTCCGGGGTGAACCAGCGCAGGTCGAAGTCGTCCGTGCCGGGGCGCGGCGCGTAGAAGGCCGTCTCGGACAGCGCGTTCTCGGCCGCGATCTGCTGCAGCAGCGCATCGGGCAGCCACGCCTGCAGGGGGCACACGGCGGCAGGGTTGCCGGCGAAGCGGCGGCTCGTGAACGCGTCGACGTGGAAGCAGGCGATCTCGGTCACGCGGGTCAATCTACCGGAGCGCTGACGGACCGTCATACTGAGGAAGTGGAATCCCGTTCGCCCATGCGGATCGCCGTCGAGTCGCTCGCCGAGGCTCGCGCCGCCGCCGGCAGCGGCGACCTCGAGCGCGGCCTCGACCTCGTCGACGACGGCCTCGCGGCTCTCGGGCCGCACTACCAGCGCTCCGGGCTCATCGACGACTCGGGGCTCAAGCTGACCCTCGCCGCGGTGCGTCGGCGCCAGGGCGACGCCGCCGGCGCGTTCGCGGCGATGGAGCGCGTGCTCGAGGATCGCATCGCCACCTACGAGGGCCGCAGCGGGGACGTCTCCTGATCGCCGCCTCGCGGCATCTGTGCTGTCATCGCCGCATGTCCGCCGCGCCGCCGTCCCCGAAGCGCTCGCGCCTGTCCATCGCCTCGGCCACGCTCGCGACGATCCCGTTGCTCGCGTTCGGCATGCGGCTCGCGCTCGCCGAGCTCGCCGCCATCTCCAGCTCGAGCATCACCGGCAACATCCTCTCGTCGACCTTCGAGCTCAGCCTGCTGTGCGTCCCGCTGGCCCTGCCCATCGGCCTGGCCGCGCTGTGGCGTCACGCCGGCGGCCCCTCGCGCCCGGGCATCGGCCTCGCGCTACTCGGCACGCTGCTGTCCGGCGCCGAGTTGGTGCTGCTGTTCATGATCGCCAACGCCGAGTTCTGAGGCGACCTCGGCTCGCGCCTCACCGCGCCTCGAAGCAGTCGCGGCCCGACGCGCAGCTCTCGGGCACGCTGAGGCCCCCGTCGGGGCCCGTCACGAATTGCGTGCGCAGGCAGTGGTAGTGGCTCGACCGGCTGGTGCTGAACGCGTCGGGCGTCTCGCGCCCGTACACGTGCATCGCCTTGGTCCGCAGGTGGCGGCAAACGGGCTGGTCGGGGTCGAACACGCGCAGAAACGTCGGCATGGCGGGCTCGCTTTCTCTCACTCTGGCAGCGGCACCCCGGCGACCCGGTGCAGCACCTCGCGGAGCAGCCCCTGGGTCAGCGGGATCTTGTAGGCGTTGTCGCGCAGCGGCTTCGCCCCGGCCAGCGCCGCCTTCGCCGCCTCGGCGAACAGCGCCTCGCTCGCGGGCTTGCCCTCGAGCACGGCCTCGGCCTCGCGGCTGCGCCAGGGGATCGGCGCCACGTGGCCGAGGGCCACGCGCACGTCCTTCATCACACCTGACTCGAGGGACATCCTGACCGCCGCCTCCGCGAGCGGCCAGTCGTGCGACTGCTTCTCCTTGACCGCCGCGTAGCCCGAGCGCTGCCCGGGCGACGGCTTCGGCAGCAGCGCCCGCACCAGCACCTCGCCCGGCTGCAGCGCGTGCTCTCGCTTCGCGTCCTGCTTCGGCGTCACGAACAGCTCGGCCAGCGCCAGCGTCCGCGGCTCCGGCCCGCGGATCTCCACCTGCGCGTCGAGGGCCGTCAGCGCGCACGCCAGCGTCGAAGGGTGCACGATGAAGCTCGGACCGCCGCCGAGGATCGCGTGGAATTTGTTCTCGCCGCCGACCGCCAGGCAGGCCGAGCCGCCCTTCTTCAGGCACACCAGGTCGGCGTGGCGGAAGTACCAGCAGCGCGGCCGCTGCAGCAGGTTGCCGCCGAGCGTCGCCGCGTTGCGGATCGTCGGCGTCGCCGCCGAGCCGGCCGCCTCGCGCAGCGCCACGTGGGCCTCGCCGAGGCCCTCGTGGGCCGCCAGCTGCGCCAGCGTCACCAGGGCGCCGATCTGCACGCCCTCGCCGTCGGGCCCGAGCGCGCGCATCACCTCGCGGTCCGCCTCGCCCAGCCAGCGCAGCTCGATCAGCCGGGCCGGCGCGTCGAGGCCCTCCTTCATGCGGTCGATCAGATCGATCCCCCCGGCCCGCAGCGCGCTGTCCTGCGGGCGCGCGCGCGCCAGGTCACCGGCGTCGACCAGGGTCTTGGGGCGGCTCAGCACGAACGGTTGCATGGTCTTTCCATCATGGTTGAAAGGACATGTCCCGAAGGTAACCTCGGAGGTCGGCCCTCAGCTGGCCCCGCGGGTCGGCACCGCGCCGAGCGCCGCGAGCACGCGGTCCGGGGTGAGCGGGAGGTCGCGGACGGCCACGCCGAGCGCGTCATGGACGGCGCAGGCGATCGCGGCCGCGGTCGGGATCGTCGACGGCTCGCCGATGCCGATCGCCCCGGTGTTGTTGGCGCCGGTGTCGACCGGCGTGAACACCACGTCGATCTCGCGCGGCACGTCGCGCACGCCGGCGATCTTGTAGCTCTCGAGGTTGGGGTTCAGCATCACCCCGCGCACGCGGTCCATGATCCGCTGCTCGGTCAGCGCGTAGCTGGTGCCGAGGATCACCCCGCCCTGCACCTGCGAGCGGGCCGTCAGCGGGTTCATCACCTTGCCGCAGTCGTGGATCGCCAGCACCCGCTCGACCGCGACCACGCCGGTCCAGGTGTCGACGCGGACCTCGGCGAACTGGACCCCGGCGATCTGGTAGCTGCTGCCGCCCATGAACTTGACCGGGTAGGCGCCGTAGGTGTCGGGCCGCGTGCCGGTGGCGACGACCGCCTCGCCCTCGATCTTCTTGCACAGCTCGGCCCACGCGATCGCCTTGGTGCCGGCGCGGACCTGGCCTTCGGACCAGGTCAACTCCTCCGGCTTGCGCCCGAGCTGCTTGGCCGCCAGCGCCGTCAGCTGGGTCTTGACCGCCTCGGCCGCGGCGCGGACCGCCGGGGTCACGCTGGCCGTGGTGACGCTGCCGCCGCTGCCGACCGACGGCCCGAGCTCGCTGTCGCCGAGGCGCACGCGGACCGCCTCGACCGGGCGCTGCAGCACCTCGGCGACCACCTGCGCGACCACGGTGGTGATGCCGCCGCCGATGTCCTGCAGGCCGTTCTTGACCTCGACGCTGCCGTCGCGGGCCACGCTGACGGTGGCGACGACCGCCTTGCCGCGGCCGAAGTCGCCCCAGATCGACGCGGCCACGCCGAAGCCGCGGCGCACCCGGGTCTGCCTGGTGCGCAGCGCCGCCGCCTGCTTGCGCCCGGCGTCCCAGCCGAACTGCTTGCGCCCGAGCTCGAACTGATGCCGCCGCACCGGGTGCTCGTCGTGCTGCAGGCGCAGGTCGAGCGGGTCGAGCTTCAGCTTGGCCGCCAGCTCGTCGAGCGCCAGCTCGAGCGCGAACGCCCCCTGCGGGTGCCCCGGCGCGCGCATGGCCGTGGCCGGCCCGCCGTGGGTGAACACGTCGTGGCTCTCGACCAGGATGTTGGGGCAGCGCGAGTAGATGCCGAACGCGTTGCGCCCGACCCCCGCGCCGGTGCCGATGCCCGCGGTCCCGTGGGCCTGGACGTGGATCGCCGTCAGCTTGCCGTCGGCGCCGGCCCCGAGCTTGACGCGCTGGCGCGAGTCGGGGCGGTTGCCGGTGCACAGGTGCTCCTCCTTGCGATCGAGCAGCAGCCGCACCGGCGCGCCGGCCTTGCGCGCGAGCTCGCCGGCGATGAAGCCCATGCGCGAGCCCGGGGCCGAGGCGCCGAACTTGGCCCCGAAGCCGCCGCCGAGGAAATCGGTGTGCACGCGCACGTCGGCCGGCTTGAGCTCGAACACCTCGGCGAACTCGTCGCGCACGCTGAAGATGCCCTGCGTCGAGCACCACACCGTGGCCTGCTTGGGCCCGTCCCACTGCACGACGATGCTGTGGGTCTCGAGCGCCGAGTGCGTGTGCACCTGCGTGGTGTACGTCGCCTCGTGCGAGACCTTGGCCATGCGCAGGCCCTTGTGCGCGTCGCCCTTCTTCATCGACGGCGTGGTGCGGACGTTGCCGCGCTGGCCCGCGCTGCCGCCCGCGCCCGGCTCGTCGCCCTCGGTGCTGCGCTCCTGGACCTTGCCGCGGTGGACCTGCGGCGCGCCGTCCTGCATCGCCGCCGCGGTGTCGACCACGAACGGCTCCGGCTTGTACGTGACAGCGATCGCCCGCAGCGCCGCCTCGGCCTGCTCCGGCGTCTTCGCGGCCACGGCGGCGACGTCCTGACCGGCGAAGATCACCCGCTCGCCCGGCTTGACCAGAGCCAGCGCCGCGCTCACCCCGGGCTGCGCCCGCGCCGGCTCGACGTCGATCGCCTCGACCACCGCGCACGGGTGCGGGCTGCGCAGCACCGCCGCCCACAGCGCGTTGGTCGGCACGATGTCGTGGGTGTACTTGGCCGCGCCCGAGACCTTGAGCGGCGCCTCGACCCGCGGGTGCGGCTTGCCGATCACCTGCAGCTCGCTGCGTGCGTCCCACGGCTTCGGCTCGCCCGCCGGCAGCTGCACCTCGATGTCGCGCAGCTGGTCGGCGAACCCGACCCTGAGCGTTACCTTGCGATCGTCCGGCACGGCTACGCGCTCCCTTTCGCGGCGTCGAGCACCGCCGCCACGACGTTGGGGTAGGTCCCGCAGCGGCACAGGTTGCCGGCGATCGCGGCCTCGACGTCCTCGCGCGCCAGCTGCTGCCCGCGCGACCGCTCGAGCAGGCCCTGGCACGACATCAACATGCCCGAGGTGCAGAACCCGCACTGCAGCGCGTCATGGCGGATGAACGCCTGCTGCAGCACCGACAGCTTGCCGCCGCTCGCGAGGCCCTCGACCGTCGCCACGGTCGCGCCGGCGACGTCGTGCGCCAGCGTCATGCAGCTGTTGCGCGCGACCCCGTCGATCAGCACGGTGCAGGCCCCGCAGGCCCCGCGGTCGCACACCACCTTGGTGCCGGTGAACCGCAGCTGCTCGCGCAGCGCCGCCAGCAAGGTGACGTGCGGCGCGACCTCGAGGGTGCGCGCCTCGCCGTTGAGCGTGAAGCTGACCGGCGCGGGCCCCGGCCCGAACGCGGCCTCGCCGTGCCCCGGCCCGGCGGCGTCGCCGTGCTCCTCGGTGGTGGTGGGCGGCCGCTCGCCCGGCTTGCAGCCGGCGATCAGTCCCGCGGTGCCGATGCCGCGGAAGAGGCCGCGACGGGTAATGCCAGCCCGATCGGACATCAGGCCCACGGTACCACGCCGCCCGGGCCGCGTATACTCCCGCCTGCTGCATGCAGAACGACCCCTCGCTGCAACCTCTGAAGCCGCTGCTCGATGCCCTGGCGTTCACCACCGAGTTCGGCCGTGAGCTCGGCGAGCTGGCGCCGACCGAGGCGCTGCGGGCCGGCCTGTCTCTCGGGACATCCACGCCGCTGCCGCCGGCCGACGACCGCGTCCGCGCCGCCGTGCGTGACCTGCTGCGCAAGGCCGGCTTCAAGCCGACCGGGCGCTCCAAACCAGCCTCGGAGTACCTGCTCAAGGCGGCCGGCGACGGCTCGCTCGGCAGCATCAACGCCGCGGTCGACGCCTGCAACGTCGCCTCGCTCCACAGCGGCCTGCCGATCAGCGTCGTCGACCTCGACCGCGCGACCGCCCCGCTGGCGCTCGGCGTGCCGGCGCCGGGCACCAGCTACGTGTTCAACGCCAGCGGCCAGGTCATCGACATCGGCGGCCTGGTGTCGCTGCTCGACGCCGAGGGCCCGTGCGCCGGCCCGGTCAAGGACTCGCAGCGGACCAAGACCCACCCCGGCACCCGCCGCACCCTCTCGATCGTGTGGGGCACCACCCAGCTGCCCGGCCTCGCCGCCGCCACCGCCGCGTTCTACCGCGAGCTGCTGCACGGCCTCGGCGCGACCACCGAGACGGTCACGTTCGAGTAGCCTCTCGGGACATGTCCTGTAGAGCATGCCCTCACGGACATGCTCTTGAGAGCATGCCCCTCAGGGCACCTGGATCCCCTGCACCCCGGCGAGCACCGTCAGCTCGGCCTCGGTCTCGACCCCGGAAGTCTCGGCCTCGATGGTGTCGACGATGCGGAAGCGAGCCCGCATCTCGGTGCGAGTGAGGTCGATCGTGACGTAGCCGCGCGAGTGGGCGTTGAAGTATTTAATTTGGGGGATCGTGCTGACGAGCTGCTCGATGGTCTCGGGCGGGACGTCGGTCTCCGAGCTCGAGGTGATCGAGGTGGTGACGATCTCGACCGCGACCACCGGCGCGTTGGTGTCGCCCGCGGTGGCGTTGAGGTCGGCCATGCCGCCGACGTGCAGGTCGCCGGCCAGGATCACCACGTTGCCCAGCTCCTCGGCGGCGAGGAAATCGAGCATGCGCTGGCGCGCCTTCGGGTAGCCGTCCCACTGGTCCCAGTTGATGAGCAGCCCGCTGAAGTCGACCTTTGAAAACACGATCTGCTGGGCGATGAGCTTCCAGATCGCCGGCGACGCCACCAGCCCCGCGGTCAACCACGCCTCCTGCTCCGGCCCGAGCATGTCGCCGTCCTCGGTCTCGAGCTCGCCGCAGTCCTCGCCCGGGTCGTCCATGCAAAGCTGGTCGGTGCGGTACTGGCGGGTGTCGAGCAGGAACAGCTCGGCCAGGTCGCCCCATGCGAAGCTGCGGTAGATCGTCAGCCCCTCCGGCGTCGGCGGGGCCACGCGGATCGGCATGTGCTCGTAGAAGGCCTGGTAGGCGGCGGTCCTGCGGGCCAGGAATTCGGGATCGTCGACCGCCGAGATGTCGGCCACGTAGTTGTTGTCGACCTCGTGGTCGTCCCAGATCACCGCCCACGGGAACCGGTGGTGCGCCGCCTGCAGCTGGGTGTCGCCGCGGTACAGCGCGTAGCGATTGCGATAGTCGAGCAGCGTGCGGCACTCCTCGCTCATGTGCGAGCGCACCGGGCCGCTGTCGCCGTTCTCGTAGATGTAGTCGCCGAGGAACAGCACCAGGTCGAGCTCCTCGGCGGCCAGGTGAGCGTAGGCGGTGTAGTAACCGGTGGTGAACCGCTGGCAGCTTGCCGAGGCCAGGCGCAGCCGCTCGGGCGCGCTGTCCGGGGCCGGCAGGGTGCGCGTGCGGCCGACCGGGCTGGTGAATTCGCCGACGTGGAAGCGATAGAAGTACCAGCGGTCGGGCTCCAGGCCGGACGCGTCGACGTGCAACGAGTGGGCGAAGGTCGGGTCGGCGATCGCCTCGCCGCTGGCGACGATGTCGGCGAACGCGTCGTCGGTGGCGACCTCCCATGCGACCGCGAACGCGACTTCGGGCATGCCGCCGCCAGTCCGCGGATCGGGCGCGAGGCGGGTCCAGAGGATCACGCGATCGGCGAGCGGATCTCCCGACGCGACCCCGAGCGTGAACGGCGGCCCCGGCAGCGCCGGCTCGCCGGTGGTGCCGGTCGTCGTCGGCGCGCTCGTCGTCGGCTCGCCCGCAGTGGTGCTGCCGCCGGTGGTCGAGCTGCTGTGCCCGCCGGTGCCCTCGGTGCCCCCGGCGACCCCGCCGCACGCGCTCGCCGAGGCCGCGGCGACCACCTGCCACAGGAATTCACGGCGCGTCGGCGCGGTGCGAGGTCGCGGGCGGGGCGGGCGCGGCGGAGAGCTCATGCGCCGCCAGGATAGCGGAACGCGCGCCCCGCCGGTCCCGGGCGCGTCGCGGCCGCGTGACAACCGCGAGCGCGCCCGCCTCGCTGCCTCGGTACACTCGCCCGGCATGCGTGTCTCGCCGCTCCTCCTCGCCCTCGCGCTCGGGGGCGCGTGTGCGACGGCCGTCGCTGCCCCCGCGCCGACGTCCGCCGAGTGGTCGGCGCGCGAGCGCAAGCAATTGGTGCAGTACGAGGTGGCCCTCGCCGCTCCCGAGTCGCGCTGGCTCGAGATCGTCATGACCGTCGAGCAGCCTCGCGGTCGTCGCAGCGACGTCGCCCTGCCGGCGTGGATCCCCGGCTCTTATTTGATCCGCGACTTCGCCCGCAACCTCGACGGGATCGAGGTCACCGACGTCGCCGGGGTGTCGCTGCCGGCCGAGCGCCTGGACAAACAGACATGGCGCATCGGACATGGCGGAAAGAGCTTCCGCGCCCGCTACCGGGTGTGGGCCGACGAGCCCGGGGTGCGCACCAGCGTGGTCGACGACCGCCACGCGACCCTCAACGGCGCCGGCCTGTTCCTCTACCTCGTCGGCGAGACGGCGCGCCCGGCCGAGCTGCGCTTCACCGGCCTGCCGAAGGACTGGACCGTGCACGCCGCCCTGCCGCAGCCGACCCCTGGCACCCTGCGCGCGGCCTCCTACGACGTCCTGGTCGACTCGCCGCTCGAGCTCGGCACGCCGGTGGTCCACGCGTGGGACGAGGGCGGCGCGCGCATCGAGCTGGTGTTCTCGGCCCCGGCCGGCAGCAACGCCGACCCCGAGCGGCTGGCCCGCGAGCTCAAGCCGCTGGTCCACGCCTTCGCGGTGGCGATGGGCGGCCTGCCGACCTCGCGCTACGTGTTCTTGATGCTCGCCGACGAGAAGGGCGACGGCGGGCTCGAGCACGCCGACAGCACGCTCATGCGTGTCCCGAGGGACATGTTCCAGGACGACGGCGGCTACCGCCGCGCGCTCCACCTCGCCGGCCACGAGTTCTTCCACCTGTGGAACGCCAAGCGACTGCGCGACGCGGCGCTGGTGCCCTACGACTACGCGCGCGAGGATTACAGCCGGCTCCTGTGGTTCCACGAGGGCTTCACCGAGACGATCGAGAACCAGATGCTGGTGCGCGCCGGGGCGACCACGCCGGACGAGTTCTTGCGCGAGCTCGCGGGCGCGTGGACGGCCTACTTGCAGAAGCCCGGGCGCAACCACGTGCCGCTGACGCAGGCCAGCGTCGAGGCGTGGGTCAAGCAGTACAAGCCGTCGCCGGGCCACCACGACACCACCATCAGCTACTACGAGAAGGGCCACCTCGCCGGCGTCTGCCTCGACCTCGAGCTGCGCCTGCGCTCGCATGGCAAGGGCTCGCTGGTCGGGCTGTTCCGCCGCCTGATGACCAGCCACGGCGCGCGCGGCAAGGGCATCACCTTCGACGACGTCGTCGCCGCCGCCTCGGCCGAAGCCGGCAGCGACGTGCGCGACTTCTTCCGCCGCTACGTCGAGGGCACCGACGAGCTTCCGCTTCCCGCGCAGCTGGCGCGAATGGGTGTCGAGGTCGAGATTCGCGCGCCGTCGGCGAGTGAGTCATCGCCGCTGGCGGCCCGCCGCAAACAGGGCTGGTCCGGGCTCCTCTTCAACGACAGCGGCATCCGCAGCGTCGCCCTCGGCTCGCCCGCAGCGCTCGCGGGTCTGCTGCCCGGCGACGAGATCGTCGCCGTCGCCGCCCGCCGCACCCGCACCGCCGAAGAGGCCGCCGAGCGCCTGATGGACCACGCTCCCGGCCAGTCGGTCGAAGTCGCCCTCTTCCGCGGCGGCCGCCTGCTGCAGCGCACCCTCACGATCGCCGAGGACCCACGAAAGCTGGTCCGCTTCGCCGTTTCACCGACAGCAGAGTCTGCTGTCCGCGCCCTCCGCGACGCCTGGCTCTCGACTTCGCCGAAGTGACGCGCGCTCCCGCCAGCGATCACCTAGGGGCGCGCGCGTGAGGTGTGCTTCATGATGTCCCAAGAGACATATCATGACAATCGCCGGCCCTGCGGCCGCGGTGATTCTGCGATTACCATGATGGTATGGACAGCGCGCATCCCGGGGCCCCCGGAGAGCTCGAGCCCTTGCTCTCGCCGGCCGACCGGCGCGACCCCACGCTCCGCCTCCGCAGCTGCCTCCGCGCCGACGACCTGATCGGTCGCTCGCCGCCGATGGTCGAGCTGCTGCGTCAGCTCTCGCAGCTCGCCCCGCTCGACGTCTCGGTCCTGCTCACCGGCCCCTCGGGCACCGGCAAGACCCACATCGCCCGCGTCATCCATGCCTCGAGCCCGCGCGCCGCCGCCGGCAAGTTCGTCGAGCTGAGCTGCGCCAACCTGCCCGACAGCCTCGTCGAGAACGAGCTGTTCGGCGCCGCCCCCGGGGCCCACTCGACCGCGATCAAGGCCGTCGAGGGCAAAGTGTTCGCCGCCCACGGCGGCACCCTGCTGTTCGACGAGATCGCCGAGCTGTCGCTGCCGGCCCAGGCCAAGCTGCTGCAACTGCTGCAGTCGCGCGAGTACTACCCGCTCGGCGCCAGCCGCCCGCGCGCCGCCGACGTGCGGGTGATCGCCGCCACCAACTGCGACCTCAAGGCCCGCGTCGCCCGCCGCGAGTTCCGCGAGGACCTCTATTATCGCCTCCACGTGGTGCCGATCCGCGTGCCGTCGCTGACCGAGCGGCGCGACGACATCCCCGAGCTGGCTCAGCACTTCTGCGTGCGCGCCTGCGTGCGCCACCGCCTGCCGCCGCTGCACCTGTCCCAATGGACACTCGTGTCGGCCCAGGCCGCCTGCTGGCCCGGCAACATCCGCGAGCTCGCCAACGCCGTCGAGGCCGCCGTCATCCGCGCCGCCGGCGAGGACTCGCGCGAGGTCGAGACGCGCCACCTGTTCCCCGCGCGCGAGCACGACCACGAGTCCGCCGGCCCGCTCAACTATCGCGAGGCCCTGCGTTGCTTTCAGACCCAGCTGGTCCGCGGCACGCTCGTGGACAGCAATTGGAACGTGGCCGAGGCGGCGCGCCGCCTCGCCGTCACGCGCGCGCACATGTACAACTTGATGCAGACGCTCGACATCTCGCGGCCGTGATCGCCGACCTCGACGCCGCGGCGTGACGCCGCGAACTCGCGCCGACGCGCGTGACGACCGTGTCGGCGAACTCCATGCGGCCCTCGATCACCGAGCTCGACGATGCGACGACGCTCGTCGCTAGCTGCCGCGCGCATGGATCCGTGGAGACCCTGTCCAGGCGACATGACATCCTCACGACCAGCACCTCGCCGCGGGCGCGTCCGCGCGGCGATTCGCCCCACCCGTCCCCGCGGGACCCCGCGACCCCGCTCGATCCTGCGGAGATCCAGCAGATCGGGCCGAACCCTGCGTCCACTCCGCTGGACACCCGCGGACGCCTGTCGTCACCGGCTCTGGACAACGAACCCGCGCACGACCGCGAGCGCGTCGTCGCCGGCCTGGAACGTGTTCTGCACTCCACTCTGCCAGGCCGTCATGCGTCACCGTGCGACCCTCAGTTCACCTGTCCCTTCGACCAGATTCTCAGTGCGCGAGCGAGACCTCCGCGGCGAGCCGGTCGACCTCGACGCCACGCCGTCGGCGGTGCGCGTCGAGCTGCTCGGCGGAGCGCGCACGTTCGGCGTCACCGTGGTCCCGGCCGAGGCCGAGCCGGCCGCGGCGACGCTGACGGGCGCCCACCGGGCCGCCGCGCTGCGCGACCTCGACGCCGCGCCCGGGACCCCGGAGCTGGCGCTGCTCCTCTATGTGGCGCTGCAGCGGGCGCGGATCTGGCGGCGCACGGCGGTGGTCAGCGCGGAGCCGTCGCTGGCGGCGGCGCCGATGCAGCTGTCGGCGCTGGCGCTGCGCGGGCTGCGAGCGGCGCCGCTCGACGAGGCCATGCACCGCCTGTTCGCCGCCTGCGACGACGACGGGCGCGCGCTGTCGACGGGTCGCTTCGGCGCCGAGGCGACCGCCTGCCTGTCGCGCCACGCCGAGAGCTTCGCCGAGAACGCCTGGTGCCGGGCCGTGCACGCCGGCCGCCTCGCGCGCGAGCAGTACGTCGCCACCCTCGCCAACACCCATCAGTACGTCCGCTACACCCCGCGCCTGCTGGCCCGCGCGATCTCGGTGTGCGACGACGAACCGCTGCGCGACCACTTCACCCGCCACTTCCGCGGCGAACAGAAGCACGACCGCCTCATCGAGGCCGACCTCCGCTACCTCGAGGCCGACGTCGAATTCGTGCTGCGCGCGATGGTCCCGTGGGGCCCGACGCTCGCGTTCATGAGCGTGCAAGAGAGCATGGTCGCGTTCCACCAGGACCTCACCTGCTTCCTCGCCGCCCCGTTCGTCGCCGAGGGCCTGGCCGCTCGCGTCGGCCCGCTCGTCCTCGACGACCTCGCCGGCAACATCCGCCGCTGGGGCTACCGCGAGCCCGCCCGCGCGACCCGCTTCCTCGTCAGCCACGCGCGCGAGGACGGCGGCGACGATGGCCACTGGAGCGCCACGCTCGCCGTGCTCGCCCGTCAGCTGCGCGACGACACCACCCAGCAACGCTTCCTCGCCGCTCTTCACCTGGCCGCCGACGCCTTTACCGCCAGCTATGACGCCTATGTCGAATATCTCACCCTCTTCACCCCACCCCTCCTCGCTGACCCTTGAAGCCTTCTGCGCCGCCGAGCGCCCCGACCTCGCCGAACTCTATTGCCTCGGTCAGGTCGAGAGCTACCGGCGCCACCCCGGCAGCGTCGCCGCGCTGTGGACCGTGCAGCTCGCCGAGGCCTTCGTCGTGCTGGCCCGCGCCCGCGACGGCACCGCCGCCGGCGGCATGCGCGTGCACCTGCGCCGGCCCGGCTCGCCGCTGCCGGTCGAGCAGGCCCTCGCGGCGGCCTGTCCCATCGAACAGGCGGTCGCGCGCGCCCGCGGCCCGCTGGTCGAGCTGTGCGGCACGTGGGTCGCGGCCGCGTGGCGCCGCACCGACCTCGCCGCGGCCCTGACCGGCGCCACCCTGGCGGTCGCCCGAGCCCTCGGGGCGGCGCAGATCGTCGGCTGCGCCCACCAGCACGTCATCGACCTCTACCGCCGCTTCGGCGCGGTCGTCGACGAGACGCTCGGCGTTCACGCCTACCCCGACCCGCGCTACCAGACCTGCGTGTTCTGGGCCGACCCGTTCGCCTGTCCCGAAGGCCAGCTCGTCGCGGCCTGGTCCGAAGCCCTGCGCGCCGGCCCCAGCGTCGAATTCGCGCCGCTGCCGCTCGCGGCCTGAACGCCTGCGCCGCGCTGCGAGCAGCCCCTCGCAGCGCGGCGCACACAAAGATCGGCGAGATGACTCTCGCAGGCCGACGCTCGCCGCAGAGCGACGGAAGCTTCCGCAGGCGGCGGGATGCCTGTCGCAGGGAGGCGAAAGGACGCCTCCCGAAGAGCGACGCGCGCCGCTCTCGAGGCAACAGCCCCGCGGGGCCAACAGAGTCTACTGACTCTCACGACATGTCCTTTACAACATGTCCTTTACAACATGTCCTTTACAACATGCCCTTTATAACATGCCCGTTCGGACATGCCCCATGCAGCATGTCCGAACGGTCACGCGCGACGCCACGCCGGCCCGGCCTCCGCGGCCTCAGGCGTCGTGCTCGACGCGGCGGATGAACGCCTCGAGGATCGCCGACACCTCGGCCGCCTGCTCGCGATGGGCCCAGTGGTTGGCGTCGAGGCGGTGCACCTCGAGGTCCGCGGCCACCTCGGAGATGTCGTCGTAGACCTCGGGGCGCAGCGCGAAGTCGTGGGTCGGCACCATCAGGCAGGTCGGCACCTCGACCGGGCGCAGCTGCGGCCGGCGGATCAGCACCTGGCGGTACAGCGCCAGCGGCGTCAGGGCCGCCTTGCGCGTGCCCTCGGCGTCGAACTCGCGCAGCAGCGGGTCCTCCTTCGGCACCCCGCCGGCGCGCAGGGCCCGGACCCACGCTTTGGGGAACTGGCGGCCGATGACCTGCTCCGGCAGCCACGGCAGCTGGAAGAACAGGATGTACCAGCTGCGCCGCAGCTGATCGAACAAGAACCCGAGCCGACGCGGCGAGCGGGCCGCGCGGATCAGGCTGCGCTGAAACAGCCCCGGGTGCGGCCCGGCCAGCACCGACAGCGAGCGCAGCCTTCGGGCGTAACGCGGCTCCTCGGCGAACATCCACGCCAGCGCCCCGCCCCAGTCGTGCGCCACCAGGTGGACCTGTCCTTCGGGACCGGCGACCTCGTCGATCACCGCCTCGATGTCGGCGAGGTAGCGCGCGAACGCGTAGCTCCCGGCCCCCGTCGGCGCCGTCGAGCGCCCCACCCCGCGCTGGTCGAACGCCGCCACCGGGTGCGTCTGCCCCAGCGAGGCCATCTGCAGCGACCACGTGTCGGCCGTGTCGGGGTAGCCGTGCAGGAACAGCACCGGCGTGCGGCGCTCGCCGCGATCCTCCGCGCGGCTGCGCACGACATGGAGCGAGACGTCGTCGTGGGCCACGAACACGTGCTCGAGGCGAGCGAGCTCGGCATGAGAAGCGGCGCGGGCGTGGTCGTCGTCGGGGCGTCCTGACATGGCCGCGCAAGCTTACACACCCCGGCGCGGACTTGCATGCCGGGCCGGTCGGGCCAAAGCTCGATCCCCGATGACCCATCCGGCCCGCTACTGGCACCGCGAGGGCGAGCGCATCGTCTGCACCGCCTGCCCGCGGCTGTGCACGATGTCCGAGGGGCAGCACGGCTTCTGCTACGTGCGCAAGCACGAGGACGGCCGCCTGGTGTCGCTCGCCTACGGCAAGCCCAACGCCGTCGCCGTCGACCCGATCGAGAAGAAGCCGCTGTGGCACTTCTTGCCCGGCACCACGATCCTCAGCATGGGCACCGCCGGCTGCAACCTCGGCTGCCGCTTCTGCCAGAACTGGGACCTGTCGAAGGCCAAGTCGCACCACAAGCGCGCGCTCGAGCTGAGCCCCGAAGACGTGCCCGTGCTGGCCCGCCGCGAGGGCGCCGCCTCGGTCGCCTTCACGTACAACGACCCGACGATCTACCCCGAGTACGTCATCGACGCCGCGCGGGCCGCTCGCGCCGCCGGGGTCGCGGCCGTCGGCGTCACCGCCGGCTACATCTCCGACGCCGCGCGCGCCGACATGTACCCCGAGCTCGACGCCCTCAACATCGACCTCAAGGGCTTCAGCGAGCGCTTCTATCACAAGCTGACCTTCTCGCACCTGCAACCCGTGCTCGAGACCATCGAGTGGTCGGTCAAGCGCGGCCTGTGGGTCGAGCTGACCACGCTCGTGATCCCCGGCCACAACGACGACCCCGAGGAGCTGCGGGCCCAGTTCCGCTGGATCGCCGACCACGTCGGGCCCGACGTCCCGCTCCACCTCACCGCCTTTCACCCCGACTACAAGCTGCAGGACATCCCGGCGACGCCGCCCGAGACCCTGATCCGCGCCCGCGACGAGGCCCGCGCGTTCGGCCTGCGCTTCGTCTACACGGGCAATATCTGGGACCGCGTCGGCTCCGTCACCGCGTGCCCGGGTTGCGACCTGCCGCTGATCGAGCGTCGCTGGCATGCCGTCACCGCCAACCGCGTCAAGGCCGACGGCACCTGCCCCGGCTGCGGCGCCAAAGTCCCCGGCGTGTTCGACGATCGCAGCCAGTCGACCTCCGGCGGCCGCCGCTATCATTTGCTCTGAACTCCAAGCCATGCCCCACCTCGAGCCGCACCGCCTGCCCGCCGTCGCCGACCGCTTCTACCCCGGAGACCCGCGCGCGCTTCACCGCGAGCTCGAGCGCTGCCTCGTCGCCGCCGTCGCGCCGGCGCCCGCGCGCATGATCCTCGCCCCGCACGCCGGCTACGTCTACAGCGGCGCCCTGGCCGGAAGGACATGGTCGCAAGTACATGTCCCGGAGCGCGTGATTGTGCTGTGCCCCAACCACACCGGCCGCGGCGTCCGGCGATCGATCTGGCCCGGCGGCGCCTGGGACACCCCGGACGGCCCGGTGCCGATCGCCGCCGACCTCACCGACGCCCTGGTGCGCCACGCCGGCCTCCAGCCCGACACCGCGGCGCACTTGCGCGAACACGCGATCGAGGTCCAGCTGCCGTTCCTGCGCGCCCGCAACCCCCGGGCCGAGATCGCCGCGGTGTGTCTCGGCGGCCTCGACCTCGTCGAGTGCCAGGCCGTCGGCCTCGGCGTCGCCGCGGCGATCCGCGAGCTCGAGCAGCGCGCCCCCGACTCGGCGCCGCAGGTGCTGCTGGCCGCCAGCAGCGACATGTCGCACTACACGAGCGCCGACGAGGCCGCCGCGCTCGACCGCCTCGCGCTCGACCGCCTGCTCGCGCTCGACCCCGCGGGCCTCTACGAGACGGTCCAGCGCCACGAGATCAGCATGTGCGGGATCTTGCCGGCCACCGTGGCCCTGGTGGCGGCGCTCGAGCTCGGCGCGACCCGGGCCGAGCTGGTCGGCTACACGCACTCCGGAAAAGTCACCGGCGACACCGAGCGCGTGGTCGCCTACGCCGGCGCCGTCGTGCAATGACGGGGCCGCGTTTTTTCTCGAGACACCTGAGCGCCTGATTCTCGGCGCTCGGTGATTGTCGCCTCGAGTGATTCTTCGAAGTACTCGCCCACGTTCGTCTCGAAGGGCGCGCTCTGCTCGAGCTCTCGAAGTATGCGAGGGTCTCCTCGCTCTGGGGAGCTCGATGTCTCGAAGTGCGAGGGTCTCCTCGCCCTGGAGAGCTCGAGGTTTCGAAATGCGCGGGTCAGCTCGCCCTGCGAAGCCCGAGGTCTCGAAGTGCGAGGGTCAGCTCGCCCTGGAGAGCTAACCACTTCGGAGGTTGCACAGCGCACCTCGCCGTCCTGGAGTGACGGCGCCGTCGCGCGTGCGTGGAACAGAACGCCCCGGCAACGGCTTGCACGCGCGTGGGCGCACGAGCGTCGCGAAATAACCGCCTGCACGCGATTCGTTGAGGCGCTGTCATGGCACGCACCCGCGATCTCGTCGCATTGTCCGCCATCCTCATCGCCCCGCTCGCTGCGATCCTCGTCTCGCAGGCGCTGCCCTCGCTCGCGGTCGACGGGACCGAGCCTGCGCCTACGCGGCCGCAACCGCTCGCTGCGCCGATCGTGACCGCCCCGCCTGCGGTCGCCCCGATCGCCAGCGAGCCCGCCTGCCCCGCGCCCCAGGCTGCGCCCGGCGAGCCGCTCAGCCAGCCCAGCTTGCCCGCGGCCGCCGGCCTGTTCGGCGACGCCTTGCTCGTGCGCAAGGAGTCGCTCGTGCTGCACACCGCCGCCGAGCGCCGCTGGGCCAGCGGTCGCCCCGTCATCACGGCCGAGCCCGGCCACTTGCTCGCCACCCGAGCTGTCCATTGGGATAGCCTGCCGGAGGACCTGCGCAGCCTCGAGGACGCCACCATGGTCGTGCACGCCGCTGACGGCAGCACCTGCGTCGCCGCGGTCGGCGAGCCCAAACTCCACCTCGAGCAGATCGGCGACGTCTTCCATCACATCGGCGACGACGGCCAGGAGAGCTTCGATCCGCCCGCCGACAAACGTGTCCTTCGGGACATGGTCAAGCAGCTGTTCGCCGAGACCGACGACCTGTTGCTGCTGGCGCGCCAGCGCGGCGCCTCCGGCCTGTCTTGCGACGGCCTGTGGGCCCGGCGGGCCGACCTCCCGCCCGCCACCGTGTTCGGGCGCCGCAGCCTCGACGACGCCGACGCCGCCGCGCTCACGGCCGAGGCTGCGCCGGTCGTGCGGGCTCAGCCCGAGTTCGCCGCCCTCGCCGGTGAGTACGCCGAGTACCTCGCGCCGATGGACACCGAGCGCCGCGCCGACCTCCCCGCCTGGGACGCCTTTGTCGCCGCCAACCTCAGGACCGAAGCCTGGCGCGAGATCGGCGGCTCGCGCCAGATCGTCAGCGTCCAGCTCCAGTTGCTCGATCGCATGGCCTGCAGCGACGAGTTCGGCGGCACCCTCGCCCTGCTGCTCGAGCGCCGCGACGGCGAGCTCGTCCGCATGGTCCAGCCTGGCTGGCTCGGCCTCTCCGCGCTCATGGACCTCGAGGGCGACGGCGTGCTCGAGGCCGTCACCGACGACGGCTTCGAGACCGTCCTCCACACCCACGCCAGCGACGGCGCCGACCTCCGCGACGCCTACTCGGTGCCCTACGTCGGCTGCCCGTGCTGAACTACGGCGAATCGAGCCGCAGCAGCGACCGCACCGCGCGAGCGTGATTGCGGGCGACCAGCAGCTCTTGCGCGCCGATCTGCAGGCGCAAGTGATAGTGGGACTTCACCCGCAGCAGCTTCAACCCGTCGTAGCGCTGGGCCGCGCGACGGACATGGACCTCACGGGAGTGCCTCAACAGCTGGAGCAGGCGCTCGTGGTTGCTGTCGCTCGCGCCGGTATCGAAGCCCATGGCCTTGCCGGTGAAGTGATACGTCGCGTAGTAGAGCGCCGCGATCGCCAGTCGCCGGCTCGCCTCGGTCGCCTCGGCCGACTGCGCGCGCTCGCAGTGGCCCAGCGCCTCGGCCCACAGCTCCTCGGGCGTGATCATGCGCGCAGCTCCGCGAGCGGGATCTCCGGCCCGTAGACCGTGAAGACCACCCGTCCGATGAGGTGCGACGACCCGCCCGGCACAGCATCGACGGCGTCCAGCAGCGCCTCCTGCAGCCGATCGATCTCCGCGTACGAAGTCGCGTCCGTCCAGTAGTACAGCGCCAGGCGGTCGTGAATCCCGTCGAGCGCCACGATCGAGGCCCTGAACGACGCTACCCGCGGCCCGATCGTCGCCTCGATCGCCGACTGTCGCGCCTGCCAGCCTTCGACGAGCTCGTGCGTGCTCAGGAAGCCCAGCATCGGATGATCCGGGCAGCGCGCCGCGAACCAAACCAGCTCCCCGTGGCGCACCGCCATCTGCGCCGCGATCTCGACGCGGGCCTCGTCGAGCTCGGCCAGCGGGCGGTCGTCGAGGCTCGCCAGGACCCGCCTGGCCTCGGCCACCAGACCGGCGTCACCGAGGCCGGCGGCCAGGTTCAGCGAGATCTCCGGCGGCACTGCCGGCAGCGTCCGCCACAGCTCGAACCCGCGTGCGGCCTCCGCCCGGGCCTCGCGGGCCTTGCCGGCGAGGACCAGCGCGTTGTCGTAGGTCGTCGACGCGATCAGGCTGCGTGGCTCGCCTGCGGCCTCCCGGGCCAGCTCGTGCAGCACCTCGGCCAGGAGCGCCCCGTGGTGGGCCTCGAAGCTCTGCAGGCGTTTGCTCAGCGCGACCGACTTGAGCGCAGGGAGGGCCATGTTCGCCGCAACGTAGCTCGAGCGCATGGGGTCGTCCAGGCGAGCACCGGGCGCCCCGGGCGACGCCTTCGTACGCGCGCGCACCAAGGCGCGTTGGGCATCGCCTGTTTATTGCCTCGTGCTCACCGCAGCACGATGAAGCTGAGCGGCATCTCCGAGTCGACGGCTTCCCAGTCCACGTCGATCGCTGCCACCCGGGCCGAGGGCGGGCCTTTGCGGCACCACTCGATCAGCGCTTCCACCCTGGCGCGGGTGCCCTGGGCGCGCAGCTCGACGCAGCCGTTGGGCAGGTTGCGGACCCACCCGCGCAGGCCGAGCGCCTGGGCCCGGGCTTGCGCGCTGGCGCGGTAGTACACGCCCTGGACGCGCCCGTCGATGCACACGAGCGCCTGGACCACTTCGAGCTCCTGTCCCATCGGCCCTGTCCTCGGTAACCTGTGCGATCGGCCATATCCCGGGGAACATGTCCCCGGGACCAGCCGAATCCTAGTCTTCCAGCGCCCCGCCGGCGATCCACGCCTCGATGAGCGCCAGCTTCGCGTCGTCCATCAGGCCCATCGGCGGCGGCATCAGCGTGCCCGCCCCGCCCTCGTCCTCGAAGCCGCCTGCCAGCTTGAGGTACAGGTAGCTCGCGGCCGGGTCGCTCGGCTCGACCAGGTCGAGGGCGACCGACGGCGACTTGACGTCGACCAGCGCCGCGTACGAGTCGCCCATCGGCAGGCTGAGGTTGCCGTTGGCCGCGCTCGCCGCGGAGAAGTGGCACGAGCAGCTGGCGTCGATGATCGCCTGCACGTTGGCGAACGTCGGCTCGGCTGGTTCGCCGGTGGTGTCGGTCCCGCCGGTGTCGGTGTCGGTGTCTACGCCGCCGGTGGTCGCCGGCCCGCCGCCCTCGAACTCCGCGCCCGCGATCCACGAGAGGATCACCTGGTTGTTGGGGTTCAGGAAGTCGTTGTCGGCCGGCATGCGCGGCACGGTGCGCGTGAGGCCGAGGCTCGACAGCAGCACGTCGGGCAGCATCACGATCGCCAGGTACGAGTTCACGGTGTCGCCGAGGGTCACCAGCGGCACCCCGTTGATCTCGCCGGTGAGGATGCCGTCGATCTCGTCGCCGGCCAGGATCGGCAGCGTCGCCCCGGGCGAGTGACAGCCGGACTTGCCGCAGCTGGCCTCGAGCGCCTCACGCACGGCCGGCGGCACGCCGCCGCCGCCGCTGCCGCCGCTGCCGCCGGTCTCGATCGCCTCGAGCTGGTTGCAGCCCGCGAGCAACGTCGTCGTCGCCAGGGCGAGGGACACGGACTTGAATGTCTTCCGGGACATGTCGTTACAGGCTCCACTTGCGGCTGAGGTTGAAGCCGAAGAAGAAGTTGCCGCGGTCGGTGAACGGGTTCTTGCTCTGACCGCCGGGGGCGTAGAGGTTGGTGTGGATCTCGCGGGTGTTGGTGATGAAGATCTGGAACAGGTGCTTGCCGGTGTTGACCGAGCCGCCGATCGCCCACGAGCCGATGTTGCTGCCGTTCCGGTCGGCGTTGCCGCCGCGGAAGAAGAACACGTCGGCGGGGATCGGCAGGTGGTACTCGAGGTCGATGCCCCAGCGCTTCTTTTGACCGAGCCACACCGTCGAGGCGATGCCGATGCCGAGCGTGCCGCGCTTGTCGCGGACCTTGACCGGGCCGTTCACGGCGTCGTCCGGCAGGTCGACCTGCACGTTGGCCGAGTGGTTGGTGCGCAGGTGGTAGCCGAACGTCAGCTGCGTGCTCCAGCGGTCGAACCACAAGCGGCTGAGCAGCAGCTGGAAGTTGCCGGCCCACGGGTTGGCGGTGTTGCTGGGGAAGTCGCGCAGGTACTCGACCGACGCGTAGCCGCCGAAGCTGAGCTTCTTGCCGTCCTCCTGGCGGATCGGGATGTACTTGGTGCCGAGCTCGTAGCCCTTGCGCGAGTTGGTGCGCCGGATCAGCACGTCCCAGCCGTTCAAGATGCCGTAGGCGAAGCCGTACGAGATGTTGGCGCCGGCGTCGAGGCCGAACGCGCCCCGCTCCGCGCCGACCTGACCGAAGCGGTGGTCGATGCGGAACTCGAAGGTCCGGCGCCCGAGCGTCGTCGTGGTCGGCAGGTTGATCTGGAACGTGCCGTGGAACGGCGGCTTGCCGCGCTCCTTCTCTTGCTTGGGCTCGCCGCCGTCGACGTCGCCCGGGGCCTCGGTCGGCCCGGCGGCGCTGTCCGTCGGCGTCGAGGTCTCGACGACCGCGCCCGCGCTCTGCGAGTCGCCGAGCGCGACGATCCACGAGCGCACGAGTTCCATCTCCTTGGCGCTCAGCGGGTCGTCGCCCATCGGCATGACGTCGCCCTTGATCCCCTTGTGGCCGGGGATCAGCTTGACGACGAGGTAGCTGTTGTCCGGATCGCCGGGCACGACGAAGCGCTTGCCCGCGTCCTTCGACTTGTCGCGCGACAGGTGCCCCAGGTCGCCGACGAGCACGACCTCGCTGCCGCCGGACTCGTGGCAGGCGCTGCACTTGTCGTCGAACAGCTTGCGGACCTTGACCTCGAGGTCGGCCGCCTTCTTGTTGCCGGCCCCGCCGCCGCTGCTGGCCGAAGGGACAGGTGCCGGAGAAGCCGCCGGCGCGGGCGCGGAGGCCGGCTTCATGCCGGCGATCCAGTCCTTGATCGCCTTCTTCTGCGCCGCGGGCATGGCGTCGCCGGGCGGCATCGCATCGCCGGTGATGCCCTTGGCGCCGACGATCTTGGCGTAGAGATAACTGGCGTCGGGATCGCCGGCGACGACCAGCGGCTTGCCGGTCGCCTTCGACTTCACCGAGGTCAGCCGCGCGGGAGAACCCGCGAGCGACACCTCGTCGGCGCCATCATCGTGACAGGCGGTGCAGCTGTCGTCGAAGATCGCCTTGACCTTCGCCTCGAGGTCAGGGGCCGGCGCGAGGGCCGAAACGACAGCCATAACGAGTGGTGCTGCAGGCGCGAGCATGTGCGTCAACCGTGAGTGTTACCACAATGCGCGGCGCCAAACTCTCCGATAAAATCCGCGCCATGCGCCCATCTTTCACCCGGATCGTCCTCGCGTCGCTGACGCTCCTCGCGTGCAACACGAACCCGGAGTCCGCGACGAAGGACGCGCCCGTCGTCGCCGGCAAGACCGACGTCCCGGAGATCAAGGGCCAGCCCCCGGTCGACAACAAGGGCGCCCCGCCGCCCCCGTCGACCGAGACCAAGACGGCTGGCGACCCCGCGACACCTCCGCCGGGCGACGCCAAGGCCGACGACACCAAGACCGGGACCACCGGCGAGGCCGCCCCCCCGCCGCCCGCGGCCGATCCCGCCGCCGCCGCCGAGGCCAACAAGAAGCTGCTCGACGAGGCAAAGGCGAAGAAGACTTCCGATGCTCGCGCCAAGAAGGCGCTCGAGGAGGCCGAGAAGGGCGGCGCCACCGTGCGCGAGCTGGCCGAGTCCGCCAACGCCCGCGGCGAGGCGCTGTTCGACGACCCCGAGCGCGCGGCCGCGTTCTTCACGTGGGCCAGGGACAAGGACGCCACCTACCCCAACCCGGTGTTCAACCTCGCCAAGCAGAGCGCCAACGCCGGCGAGGTGCCGCAGACGGTCGAACTGCTGAAGGAAGTCTCCAAGCGCGGCGGCAAGACGCTGCTCAAGCAGGTCGGCTTCGACCCGACGTTCGAGATCGTCAAGGACGACGCCGAGGTGCAGAAGCTGATCAAATGAGCGCGCGTCCCGTCGGCGTGCTGTTCGTCTGCTACGCCAACATCGTCCGTTCGCCGCTGGGCGCCGCCGTGTTCGCGCGGCTCGCGGACGAGCGCGGCCTGACGGCGCGCTTCCGCATCGACAGCGCAGGCGTGGCGGCCGACGCCGGCAACCCGGCCCACCCCGGCAGCGTCCGCGTCGCCGCCGACCACGGCCTCGCGCTGGTCCACCAGAGCCGGCTGCTGCGCCGCGACGACCTGTTCGAGTTCGACGAGGTGCTCCTGCTCGACCGCCTTGTCGCGTCCGAGCTGCGCCGCCTCACCGCCGGCTCCGCCTTCGGCCCGATCGCCGGCGCCGGCCAGCAGGCGCGCATCCGGTTGCTCGCGTCGCTCGCCGACCCCAGCGCCCGCGGCGCCGACCTCGACGTGCCCGACCCGGTGCGCGGCGGCCCCGAAGGCTTTCTGGCGGCCTACCGGCAGATCGCTCGCGCCTGCGCGGCCCTGGTCGACGAGCTCGCCGGCAAGACCTGACGACACCGACCTGCTTCGAGAGACATGCTCCAACGAGCATGCTCTCCAGGACAGGTTCGATCGAACATGCTCGATCGGGCATGTTCGAGAGGGCATGCCGTGCAGCGCCGGCATGCGGCGAGGAGCTGACCGCCCGCGCGCCCGGCTCGCGCCTGCATCCGTGCCGGGCCCGGGCGCTCGCGAGCAGGCGCAGGCCAGCGAGCCGCGTCGGCTCGGGACCTGCGCCTCACCGCGGTCGGCTCAGTTGGGCAGCGTCGGCGCCTTCTCGGGCGCGGCTGCCGGGGCCGCGGCCACCGGCGCCGGCTTGTCGCCGGCGGCCTGATCGCCAGCGGCCCTGGCGGCGAGCACGTCGGGGTGGATCTCGAGCTCGGCGAGCCCACCCGGGATCAGCAGGTCGGCGACCGGGGTGGCCTCGGCGATCACGCTGCCGTCGCGGCGCTTCAGCACGACCGGCGGGTGGGCCTTCTCGTGGGTCGCGAGCTGCTTGCCGAGCGCGGCCTGCTTCTCCTCGTCGAGCGCGGTCCAGGCCAGGCGGCCGCGGCACTTGGGGAACTTCGAGCAGCCGAGCCACGGGCCGCGCTTGCCCATGCGCAGGTTGAGCGGCGCGCCGCACTTCGGGCACGGCACGTCGACCTCGAGCGCCGGGGGCGTCGGCAGCTTGACGCCCTCTTTCTTGTCGAGGTTGATGACGAACTTCGTGTGGGGGAAGTTGACCGACGCGAGGAACGGGCCGAAGCGGCTGTTGCGGAGCTCCATGTCGGAGCCGTCGTCGGGGCAGACCATGTCGACGCGCTCGGGCAGCAGCGGCCGGCCGTCGCGGGTGATCGGTGCCGCGTAGTCGCACTCGGGGTAGCGCGTGCACGACAGGAAGCGGCCGTTCTTGCCGAACCGGTAGCAGGTCGGCGCCCCGCACTTCGGGCACTTGTAGATCGCCGGCTGGGCCTCGGCCTTGGCGTGCGTCATCGTGTCGCTGGCGATGTCGAGCGAGCGGCGGAACCCGCCGTAGAACCGCTCGAGCATCTTCTGCCAGTCGGCGCCCTTGTCCTCGATCTCGTCGAGCTGGGCCTCCATCGCCCGCGTGTAGCCGACGTCCATCAGGTCCTTGAACGCCTCGACCAGCTTGTCGGTCACGACCTCGCCGAGGTCGGTGGCGTAGAAGCGGCGGTCGAGCTGCTCGACGTACTTGCGCTCCTGGATGACCGAGATGATCGACGCGTAGGTCGACGGCCGGCCGATGCCCTCGGCCTCGAGCGTCTTGACCAGCGACGCCTCGGTGTAGCGCGGCGGCGGGCTCTGGAACTTCTGCTGCGGCTCGATCGAGAACGTCCCGAACGCCTGGCCCTCGCCCAGCGTCGGCAGCGTCTGCTCGTCGGTCGCCTGCACCCCGAGCACCTTGAGGAAGCCGTCGAACGCCAGCGTGCGGCCGGTCGCCCGCACCACCGCGCCGGTCGGCTTGTCGGCGCGCTCGAACATCACCGCGGTCGCGTCCCACTGCGCCGGCGTCATCTGGCACGCCACCGTGCGGGCCCAGATCAGCGAGTACAGCTTGAACTGCTCGTCGGTCAGCGCCTCGCGCACGTCCTCGGGGCGGCGGTTGATGTCGGTCGGCCGGATCGCCTCGTGGGCCTCCTGCGCGTCCTTGTTCGACGACGTGTAGATGTTGGGCTTCTCGGGCAGGTAAGGCTCGCCGAAGCGCGCGCCGATGAAGCCGCGGATCTGCGTCAGCGCCTCGGCCGACAGCGAGACCGCGTCGGTGCGCATGTACGTGATGAGGCCGACCTGGCCCTCGCCCGGGATGTTGATGCCCTCGTACAGCTGCTGGGCCGTCCGCATGCTCCGCTGGGTCGTGAAGCCCATCTGGTTGGCGGCCGCGATCTGCAGCGACGAGGTGATGAACGGCGCCAGCGGGCGCGAGCTGGTCCGCTTGGTCTCGACCGACTTGACGCGGTAGCGCACCGCCGGGTCGACCACGCCGCTGACCGTGCGCAGCGTCCTCTGCGGGCCCTTGCCCTCCGGGTTGTCGCGCGCCGTGATCTTGACGTCGGCGAGGCCGACGGCCTCGACCGCGCGGGCGACGTCGGCGGACAGGTCGCGCGGGGCGGTGGAGACCGCCGTGAGCGCGAACTTCTCGCCGCCGAGCTCGACCAGCTCCGACTCGATCGCCGCGTGCTGCGACATCCAAGTGTTCTGCGCCTTGACGGTCGGGCCCTTGCCCTTCTCGTCGACGGTGGCGAGGTAGGTGGCCCACGCGGCGGTCAGCGGCTGGGCCTGGGCCGGGTCGACGCACAGGCGGACGGTGACCTCCCAGCGCTCGTCGGGCACGAAGGCCGCGATCTCGCGCTCGCGCTCGACGATCAGCTTGACCGCGACCGACTGCACGCGCCCGGCGGACAGCCCGCGCGCGACCTTCTTCCACAGCAGCGGCGACGCCTGGTAGCCGACGATGCGGTCGAGGATGCGGCGCGCCTGCTGGGCGTTGACCTTGTTGACGTCGATCGGCCGCGGGTTGGCGAACGCGCGGTGCACGGCCTGCTGCGTGATCGCGTTGAACACCACGCGACGGGCCGCCTGCGGCGGGATCTTGAGCTCCTCCGCGAGGTGCCAGGCGATCGCCTCCCCCTCGCGGTCAAGGTCCGTCGCGAACCACACTTGCGACGCGTTCTTCGCCAGCCGCTTGAGGTCGGCGACCGTCTTGCTCTTATTGGTCAGGACCACGTAGGTCGGGCGGAAGCCGTGCTCGAGATCGACCCCGGGCACCGGCTGCTTGGCGCCCTTCTCCGATTTGGTCGGCAGGTCGCGGATGTGGCCGACCGACGCCTGCACCACGAAGTTCGGGCCGAGGTACTTGTTGATCGTCTTGGCCTTCGCGGGGCTCTCGACGATGACCAGCTGCTTGCCGCGCGCCGACGCGCCTTCGCTGCCGGCCTCGTCCTCGTCGCCCTCCTCGGGCGCCTCCGCGGGCTCGGCCTTGGCCTTGGGTGCCTTGGCCGCCTTGGGTGCCTTGGCCGCCTTGGGCGTCGCGGCCTTGGCGGCCTTCTTCGCCGGGGCCTTCTTCGCGGCCGCCTTCTTCGCCGCGCCGCCCTCGGCGGGCTCGGCGGCCTTCTTCGCGGCCTTCTTGGCGGCCTCCTTGGGGGCGCCTTCCTCGGCGTCCTCCGCGGCCTTCTTCGCGGCTTTGGGCTTCGCCGGCGAGGCCGCCTCGGTCGCCTTCGCCTTCACCTTGGCGACCTTGCGGGTCTTGGTGGGGGCGTCGGTCTTGGTGCCGTCTGCAGAAGAAGCTCGCGCCATGCGGGTCACGTGTGAGACGAGATACAGGAAGGAAGGGCAAGAAAAAAGCCCCGGACCTGGCGCCGCCAGGTCCACCGGAGCCTACCTCTTTAATAGAAGCCTCACGGCGGCGCCAGCGGGACGGGATGCGACGCACGGGGGCGTCGAGCGCGGTCTGGCGGTCCGAGCGCGAGTTCAGGTCCAGGACGGGAGCATTGCGCCTCTGGGGTGGAGGAGCAAGATCCCGACGCGCGGTTCTGGTCGTGCGATCTCGGCGCGCCGAGATCGTTGCTCGTCGCCCCTGGCGATCTTACGCGCGGGCGCGCGACGCGGCCGCGGCGCCCGAGGGCTTCACACGCCCGGCGCCGCGCCGGTGCAGCGCGGCACGTAGTCCGGGTTCTTCATCTCGCACACGTCCTCGATGCACGGGCAGCCGAGCGCGTAGCAGTAGCCGCGCGAGCTGGCGACGCCGAGCTGCTCGATGCAGTCGATCAGGCTCTTCTGGTCGCCCTGCGAGAAGACCGTGCAGCCCTCGGCGAACGCGTCCTGGTTGGTCGCGTGCTGCGGGCCCCAGCCGGTGCGCTTGGCGACGATGTCGGTGCCGTTGGCCGCGCGCCACTTGCCGTCGACCATGATGCAGTCGCGGGCCGGGTCGAGCTCCTGCGTCTGGCAGCACTGCGAGCCCGTGCAGATCTCGTTGATCGTGGCCGTGTCCCACTTCGGGTTGCACGGCACCGGGCAGCCGTTGATGAGCGGGCTGTCGAAGCCCGTCTTGACGCACATGCCCTGGGTGCTGAGCGCGTTGTTGTTGTCGGAGAACAGCGGCGCCCCGTACCGATCGTTGCTGACCCCGTCCATGTGGTAGTTCGGCAGCTTGCCGCCGACGGTCGCCGGATCGTCCGAGCAGCACGTCTCCTCGCCCGGGCAGCCGTTGTCGCCTTGCTTGGTCGCCTGGGCCGGGTTGCAGCGGAACGACGGGATATCGAGCTCCGGCTCGAAGCACGCGACCGAGGTCACGGCGCCCACGCTAAACAGGGCGGCGTAGGTCAGGGCAGTCTTGAGGAGGTTCAACACGGACTCCTTGCGGCAGCGTCAACGTGGCACATCCGGCCACAGCTTGTAAAGCATCCGTCGCGCCCGCCCGCCTGCGCCACCTCGCACTCGCCGCTCGCCGCCTCGCGTCCGCCGCCATTTGTCCATGTGGCTGCAGCCGCGGCGCCACGCGACCGCCGCCGTGCACGCGTCCCCACGTACACGCGGCGGCCCGAATGGCGAGGACGGCGTGGCGCGTATCGACCGTGTGTCCACTTCTTCACGACCGTCCGCACCGCTGCGCGATGACTTCGCGCGCCCGGCTCAGGACACGCGCTGTCCGCATCCCGGCCAGGCTTTTGGCAGTTCCCCCGCGCCCAGCTATCCTCGCTCCACCATGACAGTACCGCTGGGTCTCGGGGCCTCGCCCCGGCTCGTGCGCGCGCGACCGCTTGCGGTGCGCTGGAGCGCGATTTTCGCCCTCTGTTTCGCCTGCTCGAGCACCCCACCTGCGGATCTCCCCTCCGCACCGGAGCCCGAGGTCCCCACCGGAGCCGCCTCCGGCGCCGTGCCGCGCCGGCCCGACGAACCCACCGCGCCCCCGGCCGCCCTGGTGTTCCCCAAGACCAGCCAGCGCGAGCAGCCCGCGGGCCACGCCTGGGTGTTCGACGGCTCCGGCGGCGAGCCCAAGCGGCAGGAGATCGCCGCGGTCGAGGCCGCCGGCTACACGGTCGTCGACCTCGGCAACGGCTGGGTCCCGTACATCTTCAGCGAGAAGACCGTCGCCGTCGACGACAACCAGCCCAACGACTACCGCAAGCGCTACGTCGACCTCGCCAACAACCGCGTCGACGCCGACGGCGAGGCGCTCGACAAGCACGAGCGCAACTTCCTCGAGCTGTACGGGATCCCGCCGACGCTCCAGGTCGTCGCCGGCGAGTGGCGCGCCGTCGACGGCGAGATCGGCCCGTGTCTCGAGGCCGCCGGGTTCGACCCCGAGGTCCTCCGCGCGTGGACCGGCGGCGGCATCGCTTACGAGACCAAGAAGATGGGCGACGCCCGCCGGGTCGCGCGGCTCAAGGCCGGCCTCGAGAAGGACCTCAAGAAGGCCAAGCTCGACCCGACCGACCTCGAGCAGGCCAAGGGTCACCCCAAGCTCGGGCGCGCCTACGAAAATTGGCGCGCGCTGCAGAGCAAGGTCGACGTCATCGACCACGCCCAGCGCCGGCTCCGCTGCGAGAAGATGTTCCAGTCGGCCGAGGGCGAGGGCACCTACACCAAGGGCGAGTTCGACTCGGCGACCACCCACGCGCTGGCGCAGTTCGAGAAGAAGCACGCCATCATGGGCTGGGGCCACTTCACGCGCGAGAACATCGAGGCCCTGGCGCGCACGCAGGACGAGAGCGCCCACCGCCGGCTGCTGCGGGTCGTCGAGGAGCGCGTCGTCTCGGCCGCGGCGATCGTCGAGGACGGCAGCGCCGCGCGCTGGAAGTCCAAGTTCCGCTGGAAGGACCGCCGCGGCGAGGAGCAGCCGCTGCGCGACCTGGTGCGCGAGTCGGTCGACGCCGCCGTCGCCGCGCTCGACCTCGGCACCCCCGAGAAGGCCCGGCGCCAGCTCGACAAGCTCAGCGAGCTCGGCAGCGGCAACTTCGAGGACCTGCTGGTCGCGATCAAGCTGCCGCCGCGGCCCGACTATTACCTCGAGGACATGACCTTCGAGGTCGTCATCGACCGCGGCGACGTCTGGTACGACTTCCCGTTCGACACCAGCGGCAAGCGCCTCAGCCAGCCGCGCGAGCGCTACCCGCACATCACCGTCTACACCGTCTTCGACGGCCAGAAGATCCCGCTGATCCACTGGCGCACCACCATCGGCTCGTGGCGCAGCGAGCTGTACGGCGGCGGCGAGCACTACAAGTACAAGGACTCCGACGTCGGCCCGCGGGTGTGGAAGGAGATCGTGGCGGCGCCGGTGTGGATCCCGCCGGCGACCACGCCGCCGCGCGAGCTGGTGCGCCGCAAGTGGAAGGACGGCCGGGTCCGCACGGTCGTCAACAACGCCGAGTTCGGGCCCAGCTACACCTCGGCCTACGGGCTCGTCGCGGCCTACCACATCAAAGAGATCAAGAACCCCGACGGCACCCTCAAGGCCGACTTCGACAACTCGATCCGGACCCACGGCAGCGTCGATTACATGTCGATCCTGCGCCGCTACTCGCACGGGTGTCACCGCCTCTACAACATGTCGGCGGTGCGGCTGTTCTCGTTCATCCTCGGCCACCGCCAGTTCATGCGCGAGGGCCAGATCAAGCTGGGGTTCTCCCGCGAGTTCGTGCACGAGAACCAGACCTTCAAGATCGCCCTCAAGACCCGGGGTTACCGTTACAAGCTCGCCCAGCCGATCGCCGTCGATGTCACCGAGGGCCGGATCAAGGGCACGCGGCAGAAGCCGATCGAGGGCTACATCCCCAAGCCGAACGACACGCCTGCGCCCGCTGACGGCCCCGCCGCCGAGACGCCCGGCGCGACCGAGCCCGCAGCCTCCGCGGAGAGCAGCACGCTCAGCCCCAGCTGATGTGGGTTAGCGCACCCACCTGCCAAGTCCTCGCCGCCACGCGCGTGTGCTGCAAGCCTCGCGTGGCGCGCCGGTCTCGTGTTCGCGCTTGCTGAGGCGCCGGCCCGGGCGCAAGATTCCGCGCCGTGCAGCGCAACCTCGAGACCGGCTTCGAAGACAGCTACCGTCGTCACCTCGTCGTCGAGCAACGCAAGGCCGTGCTCGAGACCATCGCCCGCGAATTGAACCCGACGACGACGACGCTCGGCGACATCGTCGACGCCGCGCAAGAGCTCGGTTGGGGCGACGCGATGGGCGAGCTGTCGCTCGGTGAGTTCGCCGAGGCCCTGCTCGGCGGAGAGGTCGCCGCGCCGGCCCTGCCGCCCGCGGTCGCCGACGCCGGCCAGGACGACGACGAGGAGGCCGACGAGGTCGACGACGAGGACGAGGACGACGCGTTCGCCGACGCCGAAGAGGACGAAGACGACCTCAACGAGACCGAGGAAGACATCGCGCCGCCGCCTCCGCCCAAGGCCAGCAAGGCCAAGACCAAGGTCAAGGCCAAGGCCAGCGCCAAGAAGATCGCCAAGGCCGCCAAGGGCAAGAGCGGCCGCGCCGTCCCGACCCAGACCGCGCTGCCCAACATCCCGGCCACCCCGGCCAAGAAGGGCGCCGCCGCCAGCAACAAGAAGCTGAGCAAGAAGGCCGCCAAGAAGGCCGCCATGTACGTCGCTGCCATGCAGGACGACAGCGACGCGATGAACCTCGACCAGGCCGCCAAGCTGCTGGTCCCGATCGTCCGCAAGCTCAAGGAGGCGACCATGCAGGACCTCGAGGAGCAGACCGGCATGGGTCGCCGCAAGCTGCGCTTCCACATCGGCCAGCTGGTCAAGCACGGCCGCCTCAAGCGCCACGGCATGGGCCGCGGCACCTGCTACACCGTCAAGTGACCTGTCCTCCGGGCCAGGTGGAAGTCACCTGGCCCTCGGGACAGTCTGTCCGCCGACCGCGGCGCCCCCGATGTCCCGGCGGCGCCGCTTCGCGCGTCCGGCCTCAGCCCGGCAGCGGGCACTTGCCGGTGCCGCTGGCCGAGTTGTTGTCGACCCGGCACTCGTGCCACGCGTGCATCGGCATCGCATCGTCGACGACCACCCACACCACCGACGACCCGTCGAGCACCGCGGGCGGCGCGTTGGGCAGCAGCAGCGTCACGTCCTCGGCCTCGGCCGGGTACAGCACCTTGGTCGTCAAACCCGAGCCGAGCAGCACGCCGCCGTCGTTCGGGTCGCCCTCGAAGAAATGCACCGGCACGCCGGCCGGCACCGACGCCTCGCCGATGTTGCGCACGCGCCCGACCAGCCCGTACGGGTCGGGCTCGCACGCCAGACGCAGGTCGACGATCAGGTCGGGCGCCGCGAACTCGCCCTCGGGCTGGACGTTCTGGCGGTAGTTGTTGAGCCCGGGCGTGAGCCAGTTGGTCGGCTCGATCGCGGGGATCTTCCCGCCCTCCTCGGTGTTCGTGACGTGATACGCGTGCTGGTTCCACACCCGCCGCGTCCGCACCCACTGGCCCTCGCTGTCGCCGAAGATCCGCACGCCCGTCTGCTTGGTCCCGTCGCAGGTGATGCCCGAGTAGTTGTTCGAGACCGCGACGATGTCCGCGTGGCCGTCGCTGTCCACGTCGGCGATCACCGGGTACTCCTGCAGCGTGCCGGTGGTATTGCAAGTGCTCCACAGCTCCTCGCCGTCGCTGCCGCGGTAGACGCGGAGCCGGATCTCGTCGGAGTAGACCACCTCCGCGCTGCCGTCGCCGTCGAAGTCGAACACCGACGAGCCCGTCGACGCCGACGAGCAGTCGCGCGTCTGCTTGATCCACATGAACGTGTCCGCGTCGGCCACGTTCGGGTCCATCAGCTTCTTGCCGTCGAACACCGCGTAGCCGACCCCGCCCGCGACCGCCACGTCGGGCGTGCCGTCGCCGTTGAAGTCGGCGATCGTCGGCGGCCCGCCGCCGCGCAGGTTGCCGGCCGAGCCCTCCGGGCACAGTTCCGGCGACAGCGCCCCGTTGATGTCGATGCCGGCGCGGAGGATCTGCGCCCCGCCCATCGCCTGCGGGTCGTGGCGCCACAGCAGCAGGTGGTGCGGCACCGTCATGCTGTTGGCGTTCGAGATCACCGCGACCTCCGGCTTGCCGTCGAGGTCGAGGTCGGCGATCGCGGGATAGGTCCCCTCGAGCCCGGTCGTCGCCAGCACCCCGCCGGCCGCGTTGAAGGCCCCGCGCGAGTAGACGATGTCGAGCTGCCCGTCGACATCGAGGTCGGCCGCCATGTTGTGACCGCCGACGCCGAGCATCAGCTTCGTCGCCCCCGTCGCTCCGTCGAGCACCGCGCCCGGCACCAGGATCTCCGGCTTGCCGTCCTGGTCGAGGTCCGCGATCGACACGAAGTTACAGGCCCCGCTGTACGTCGAGGTCCACAGCGGCTGGCCGTCGCCGGTGAACGCCCGCGTCTTGCCGCTCGACGAGCAGGCCACCAGCTCGTTGCCCGGCAGGCCGTCGATGTCAGCGCCGGCCAGCTCGCGCCCGGGCGCGATCGGGTCGACCATGCCGGCGTTGTAGCTCCACTTCTCGACGATCTCGCCGCCGACGATCGAGATCACGCGGATCGTCCCGTTGTCCTGATAGACCCCGCCGACGAACGTCGTGAACGCGATCTCCGGGATGTCGCGCTCGTCGACGATGCTGTCGCAGTTGTCGTCGTCGAGCTGGACCACGATCGGCGTCATCATCACCGTGCCGGCGTCCCAGTGGTACTTGACCGACGGCGTGAACTGGCCCGCGCCCGGGATGTACTGACAGGATGCCAGGCAGGTCGGCGGATCGCCCGGGTCCTCGCCCTCCAGGCACTTCGGCGGCGCCGGCAGGCACTTGCCCGTGGCCGGCACGATCCCGCCCATGCACATCTCGTCGCCGCCCATCATCGCCGGCTCGCCGAGGCTGTACTCGCAGTACTCCTCGTCGGCGCACTCGCTGGCGTCGATGCACGCATCGCCCGGCGTCACGCAGGCGTTGAACGAGCAGATGTCGCCCTGCGGGCAGCACACCTCGCCGCACGCGTGGTCCTCGTCCGGGCAGCACTCGGCGCCGATGCACACGCCCCCCTTCGCCTCGCAGTCGGCCGGGCACACCGCGCCGCCCGTCGTCTCGCTCGTGCTGCCCGTCGTCGGCTCGCCGGTCGTGGTCGACTCCGCCGCCGTCGTCGCCTCGCTCGCCGACTCGCTCCCGCCGCCCTCGCTCGTCGAAGTCGGCGCCGTCTCCGTCCCCGTCGGCGCCGTCTCCGTCCCCGTCGGCGCGCCCGTCCCGGTCGTCGGACCGCCCGTCATCGTCAGCCCCGCGCTGTCCGTCCGCCCGTCGTCCCCACAACCGCTCAGCGCCCCGCACAGCGCCGCTGCCCAGCCGATTCCCCGCAAGCTCGTCGTCATCGGGCGGCAGGGTACAGACGCCCGCGCGAGCCGAGCAAGCCGCCGCGTGCGTCTCGTTGCGCGCCGCGTCCGCTGCGCGGCTCGATAACGATCGACGAAATCCACGTCACGCCGCGACCCCGCGACTTCCTCGTCGCTTTTAACATGTCCTGAAGGACAGGACATGTCCTGCGAATCCGCAGCGCGCCGCCGACCTGTCCCGCGCCGCAGCGCCGACGTAACCGATCGAACTACATGTCCGCAAAGACAGGTCCATCCGCAAGGTCGGAGCCGGGCCGGCGGACCCGCCGCCGTACGATCTTCCGTCGCGCACCCATCCGGACGGTCCCCCCGCGCCCCCTCGCCTCGTCGGGCCCCGACTGGCAGAGAGGCGGCCCTTTCGTAACTTTTGGCGTGCGCAACTGCGCCGCGCGATTCGACGCCGGCGCACGTCTGCTGGTGCCCCGAGACCACACTCTGTTATTGAAGAGGGGTTTCTGGGCGACAGTTCTTTTCGCGGCCTGGCGCCGGCGTGGAGGAGTCATGAAGCGATCCATCATCCGAATCAGCCATCATTGTGCATCTGTCCTTTCGACCATGTGGATAGTGACCGCTTGCGGTCAGGGCGATCCGACGGCCACCGCGGGTGCGACCGACGGCTCGACTACCAGCGAGGTCCAGACCGGTACGACCGCCCCGGCCTCGACCGGCGTCATCCCGACCACCGGCACGCCGACGACGACGACGACGATCGGCATGAGCGGCACCGTCGATCCGACCACCGACGGTCCTTCGACCACGACGACCACCACCACCGGCGAGACCGACAGCACCACCGGCGAGCCCGACCCCGTCTGCGGCGACGGCCAGCTCGACCCGGGCGAAGCCTGCGACGACGGCCCCGACAACGGCGCTGGCAAGCCGTGCAACATGCAGTGTCAGGCCAACACTTGCGGCGACGGCGATCAGGGCCCCGGCGAGGAGTGTGACGACGGCGCCGACAACATGGACACCAATAGCTGCAAGGCCGACTGCACCGACAACGTCTGCGGCGACGGGGCCGTCGGGCCGGGCGAGGGCTGCGACGACGGCAACGAAGACGATAGCGACGACTGTACCAATTCCTGCGCGCTCGCCAGCTGCGGCGACGGTATCGTCGCCCCGACCGAGCAGTGTGACGACGGCAACGCCGACAACAGCGACGATTGCACCGACACCTGCACCGACGCCACCTGCAGCGACGGTCACGTCCAGGACAGCGTCGGCGAACAGTGCGACGACGGCAACGCCAACGCCGACAACGCCGCCTGCACCACCAGCTGCAAGCTCAACGTCTGCGGCGACGGGGCCCTCTACAACACCGGCGACGGCATCGAGGAGTGCGACGACGGCGTCGACAACGGGGCAGGCAAGGCCTGCAACGCCGGGTGTCAATTCAACACCTGCGGCGACGGCGACCAGGGCCCCGGCGAGGCCTGCGACGACGGCGACCTCGATCCGGGCGACGGCTGCTCGGCCACTTGCAAGCTCGAGGAGTGCGGCAACGGCACCCTCGATCCGGGCGAGGACTGCGACGACGGGCAGAACGGCGATGACGACGACGGCTGCACCGACAGCTGCGAGCTCCCCGCCTGCGGCGACGGCATCCATCAGCCCAACGAGGGCGAGCAGTGCGACTTCGGCGGCAGCAACAGCGACAGCGGCGCCTGCACCGTCGCTTGCAAGCTCGCCACCTGCGGCGACAGTTTCGTCCAGGCCAACGTCGAGCAGTGCGACGACGGCGTCAACAACGGCCCCGGCAAGCCGTGCAACGCCATGTGCAAGACCAACATCTGCGGCGACGGCGACAAGAGCCCCAGCGAGGCCTGCGACGACGGCAACCAGAGCAACGACGACGCCTGCACCAACGTCTGCAAGCTCGCCACCTGCGGCGACGGCTTCAAGCAGCCCGGCGAGCAGTGTGACGCCGGCATCGGCAACAGCAACACCGGCGTCTGCACCCTCGCCTGCAAGAACCCGATCTGCGGCGACACCTTCGTCCAGCCCGGCAAGGGCGAGCAGTGCGACGACGGCAACCTGTCCGACAACGACGCCTGCCTCAACACCTGCAAGTCCGCCAGCTGCGGCGACGCCATCGTCCATCAGGGCGTGGAGCAGTGCGACGACGGCAACGCCAACAACAACGATTTCTGCAACAATCAGTGTCTGCTGCCGACCTGCAGCGACGGCGTCAAGAACGGCAGCGAGAGCGACGTCGACTGCGGCGGCTCGTGTGGCAAGTGCGGCCTCGGCGGCTCGTGCCAGAACAACAGCGACTGCGCCCAGCAGGCCTGCATCAACAACGTCTGCGCATTGACCAAGAGCTGCAAGGAGCTCAAGCAGGCCAACCCCGCGCTCGGCGACGGCGACTACACCATCGATCCGGACGCCGGCGGCGCGGTCCAGCCGCTCGTCGTCCATTGCGACATGGACGCCGGCGCCTGCGGCTACACCATGGTCCGCTTCAACGATAACGCGCTCGGCAGCCACCAGGACGCCTACACCAACAAGTGCGCCGCCGTCGGCATGGAGGTCATCGTCCCGCGGACAAAGGTCCACGCCACCGCGATCGTCGGCTGGAACGGCGGCGTCGTGCCCAACCTCTACAACGTGTTCCCCAAGAACAACGGCGCCCAGGCCATCACCAACTGGACCGGCCGCTGCCAGGGCCAGCCGTGCACGTTCTGGATGACCGACAACGCCCAGGGCAACGTCTCGTGCATGGCGCCGCCCTCGTTCGAGCCCAACGGCGACAACAGCGTCAATTATCGCATCTACAAGTGGAACGAGGGCTGCGGCATCGAGGGCGGCTGGAACGACGCCAACGCCTCGGTCATGTACACCGGCTGGGTGGTCTGCTCGACCAACGACTGCTGAGCGTGGGTCGCCGCGCCGCCCCGCTCCAGGGGTGGCGCGGCCTCGATCGAGCCGTGACACTCGACCGCCACGAGCCGACGAATGTCCGCAGTCGCGGCGAACCTTGTCCCCGCAATTACCTGGTCGTCCGCTGACGACATTTGTCCGGCGAAAACCTCGCGCGACCTCGCGCGCCCGGCCGCAGCTTGACCCGGCTGCAGACCCGGGCGCACCCTCGGGCCAGTGCTCTCGCCTCGACTCGCCGCGATCCGTGCGCCGATCCTCGTGATCTGGCTCGCCGCGGCGCTGCTCGCCGCGATCGATTTCCTCCGCGACGTCGAGCCCGCCCACGTGCGGCTGGCCCTCTTCATCGCCACCGTCGTCGTCGAGGTGCTCGCGCTCGTCACCGCGATGGCCGGGCGGCGCGCCCTTCCTCATGACGATCCGACCCGCGGCGCCAGCACGGCGATCTGCCTCGGCCTCGCCCTGCGCGTCGCCGCCGAGCTCCGCCTCGGGCTGATGTACCTCTCGGCGGTCCCTGCGGTCATCCTCAAGCGCCCCGCGCTCGCCGACGCCTTCTTCTACGGTGGCCGCTATTTCTACATCGCCGCCGACCTCGCCCTGCTGCTCGGCGTCGTCCGCACCCTCGGCGGTCTGCGGCGCAGCGGCATCGGCATTCGCCCGCGGCCGCGCGACCTCCTGGTCCTGCTATTCGTCATCCCGCTGCCGATCGCGGTCTATGCATTGCAGGTGGACGTCGATCTCTCGTCGGGCGACACCGGCATCATCACCTTCCGCCTGCTCGCCGCTGGTGTCGGCGCCGTCGTCGGTGGTTATTGCATCGCCCTCGCCGGCGCCGCCTTGCAGCTGGGTGGCACCTGGGCGTGGATCTGGGGCGCCGCCGGCGTCGCCGGGATCGCCCGCGCGCTCGCCTTCGTCGCCGCCGCCGCCGCCGAGAGCGCGCTGCCGCGGGCCGGCTCGATCCTCCTCGAGCAGGGCCTGCTGTGGACATTCGCCTGCGCCTGGCTGCTCGCCACCGCGCTGCACTGGCAGCACGTGCGGCGGACCTGATCGCGCGCCGTCGCCAATCAAAAGCGACTCTCATGATTCGCGCCGCGAGCTCACCGCGGCCTCGCGGACCCACGCTTCAGGTCACGCCCTCGCGCCCGCGAACGCCTCCACGCGCGCTGATACGCGCCCGCGCCTCGCCGCCCCGGCGTTACGATGGCGGCCATGCCACGCCTGTCCGCGCGCCTCGCCTCGGCCTTGCTGCTGCTCCTGTCCTGCGGCGGCGGCGACGGCGGTCCCGTCGACAACCCGCTCACCGACCCGGACGACGGCCCGCCCGCGGGCAACCTCGACGGCGCCTGCGTCATCCCTGACGAGGCCCGGCCCTTCGACACCCGCGACCCCGATCGCATCGTCGGCGACGGCACCGCCGCCAGTTGCACGAGCGACGCCTTCATCGCCGCGGTCGAGCAGGGCGGCGTCATCACCTTCGACTGCGGCTCCGACCCGGTCGTCATCGTGCTCGACCGCACCGCCCGGATCTTCAACGACACCGGCCCCGAGATCGTCATCGATGGCGGCGGCAAGGTCACCCTCTCGGGCGGCGGCGCGCGGCGGATCCTCTATCAGAACACCTGCGACGAGGCCCAGCGCTGGACCACCGATCACTGTGACGACCAGGACCACCCGCGCCTCGTCGTCCAGAACCTCACCTTCGTCGACGGCGACGCCAGGGCCGAGGAGGACGGCGGCGGCGCCATCTTCGTCCGCGGCGGCCGCTTCCGCGCCGTCAACACTCGCTTCTTCAACAACGTCTGCGCCGACACCGGGCCCGACGTCGGCGGCGGCGCGATCCGGGTGTTCGACCAGCACGAGGACCGCCCGGTCTACATCGTCAACAGCACCTTCGGCGGCGCCCCCGAGCTCGGCAACGCGTGCTCCAACGGCGGCGCCCTCTCGAGCATCGGCGTGTCGTACAGCGTCATCAACAGCTGGTTTTCGCACAACCGGGCCATCGGCGACGGCGCCAACCCGGCCGAGACCGGCACCCCGGGCGGCGGCAGCGGCGGCGCGATCTACAACGACGGCAACACCTTCACCCTCTCCCTGTGCGGCACCGAGGTGCGCGACAACCACGCCAACGAGGGCGGCGGCGCGATCTTCTTCGTCAGCAACGACCGCAGCGGCCGGCTCGAGCTGACCGACTCGCGGCTGTGCGGAAATCCCAGCGACGGCTTCGAGACCGCGGGTTTCCCCGGCATCTTCGTGCTCGCCGCCGGCGACCCGGCGGTCACGCGCAGCAGCCTCGCCGAGACCTGCCCCGCCGGTTAGGTCCCGCCGCGGCCACCCGGCCCCGCCCGCGGCGATCGCTCGCGGACCCGCCCCCATCGGCCCGTCCGGGCGCCCCGGCGACCCGCCCTTGCGCGCCGCGGACGAGCCCCGGCATCATGGGCCCGCACGCATGCACAGCCGTCACTTGATGCTCGAGAGCCCCGCCATGGGGCGCAAGGTTCACCTGTGGTGTTATGGCCATTTCGGCCCGCCCGTCATCGTCTTCCCCTCGGCCGCCGGCTTCGCCCACGAGTGGGATCGCCACGGCATGTTCGAGGTCCTCGGCCCGCTCGTGCGCGCCGGCAAGGTCAAGTTCTACTGCCCCGAGAGCAACGTCTCCCAGGTGTGGACTGACAAGGAGAGCTCGATCGCCGCGCGCATGGAGAAGCACCGCGCCTACGAGTCCTTCATCCTCGACACCCTCGTGCCGTTCATCCGCGAGGACTGCAACTGGCCGACCGCGCCGATGACCGCCGTCGGCTGCAGCCTCGGCGGCACCTACGCCGCCCTGTTCGCGCTCAAGTACCCCGAGACCTTCCGCCAGGTGCTGTGCATGAGCGGCCGCTACCTGACCACCGAGCTGACCGGCAAGCACAACGACGCCGAGCTCTACTTCAACAACCCGCTCGCCTTCGTCCCCGGCCTGCGCGGCGAGCACCTCGAGCGCCTGCGCCGCAACACCCACCTCACCCTCGTGTGCGGCCGCGGGGCCTACGAGGAGGGCTGCATCGAGGAGACCATCGCCCTCGGCCAGCTGCTGCGCGAGAAGGACATCCCCAGCGTCACCGACATCTGGGGCCGCGAGTCGCGCCACGAATGGGACTGGTGGCAGCGCCAGGTCGCCGTCCACCTGCCGCGCCTGCTCGGCTGAGCCTGATCCTTCGGGCATGTCCCATCGGACATGCTCCTTCGGACCTGTCCTTTCGCACCTGCTCCTCGGGAACACCCATGCGCCAGAAGCTCGTCGACCTCCTCACCAAGTACCGCTCGCTGCTGCTGGTCGGCGTCGGCCTGCCGGTCGGCTTCGTCTTCGACGCCGTCCTGCGCCTGCGCGCTCGCGCCTACGAGGCGCTCGGCGCCGCCCCCGAGCGCCACGACGAGAAGGTCCGGGACATCCAGGAGCAGGTGCGGCGCTGGGCCAGCCAGCCGGCGGGCGAGCGCAAGCCGATGTGCACCGACCGGCGCACGTGGATGAACCTCTCGACCCGGTTCGAGCCCAAGCACACCTGGCACAAGGTGCGCATGGGTGCCCTGCGCGACGTGCTCGGCCTCGACGAGCAGGCCCGCACCGTCCGCGTCGAGCCGTTCGTCACCGTCGGCCAGGCCATGCGCTACCTGGCCCAGCGCGGCTACATGCTCGCCGTCCACCTCGAGATCGCCGACGCCACCATCGGCGGCCTCGCGCTCGCGGCCGGCATGACCACCCACTCGCACAAGGTCGGCATGTTGTTCGAGACCGTCGTCGCCTACGAGGTCGTGCTCGCCGACGGCAACCTCGTGCGCGTCACGAAGGACAGCCACCCCGACCTGTTCCGCGCCATGGGTTGGTCGCACGGCACGCTCGGGCTCCTCGTCGGCATCGAGCTCGCCGTCGTCCCGATCAAGAAGTACGTGCACATGCGCTACGTCCCGGTCCACTCGCAGCAGGGCTACTGCGACGAGATGTACCGCCTCGCCACCGCCGAGGACGCCCCGCACTTCCTCGAGGCCACCGTCTACGCCAAGGACCGCGCCGTCATCATGTGCGGCGACTTCGCCGACGAGCCGACCGATCCTGGCGAGCGGGCCAAGATCAACCACGTCGGCCGCTGGTACAAGCCGTGGTTCTACAAGCACGTCGAGACCTTCGCCGAGCGCGGCGGCGACGAGTACATCCCGCTGCAGGACTACATCCTCCGCCACAACCGCAGCATCTTCTGGGTCGTCGCGCACATGATCCCGGAGGGCAACCACCCGCTGTTCCGCGCCTTGCTCGGATGGTTGATGCCGCCGCGGATCGCCTTCTTGAAGTTCTCGACCACCCCTGCGGTGCGCAAGATGACCTTCACCATGCAGGTGTTCCAGGACATCGTGCTGCCGATGAGCGCGATGAAGCGGGCGGTCGACCTCGTGGCCGAGAAGTTCGAGATGTTCCCGATCTTGCTGTACCCGTCGCGGGTGTACGACCACGGCGAGGCCGGCGGTCAGCTGCCGCGGCCGTTCCCCGAGGACATCGTGCCGGGCACCGACCACGCCATGTACTTCGACCTCGGGGTCTACGGCGTGCCCGGGCCGATCCAGCGCGGCCTACCGTTCAAGACCGTGCACGCGATGCGGGCCATGGAGGCGTTCACCGCCAGCGTGCGCGGGTTTCCGTTCCTGTACGCCGACACCTTCATGACCCGCGACGAGTTCGAGGCCATGTTCGATCTCCGGCTGTACCGCCAGGTCCGCGAACGCTACGGCGCCTCGGCCGCTTTTCCCGACCTGTACGACAAGATCAAGCCCGAAGTCGACGTCCTGGCCGTCCTGGACGAGGAGCGCGACCTGGACACCACCCTCGCCGACTGACCGGCGGCCTGGGCACCGCCTCGCCGTCCGGAGCCGCCCGGCCGGGCGCCCGGAAGGCCCTGGACGGCGGCCGGCGGCACCGCGACCGCCGTTCGGCGCGGAACTCACGAGCCCGGTCCGACGCTTCGTTGCGCGCCCGCAAACCTCGTGGTATTTCACGCGCGCACAAACGTTTCTGGCACTCGGCTCATTTGCACGCTCGTCCCTGAGTTTGTATCGGCCCTTGTCTGGCGACGCTGACCTCGTGAAGCGGTTCTCACGGCGGTCGGGGTGTGAACACGGGACGCGAGGCGCCCAGGAGCCGCACGCACGAGACGACGCACATGAGCAACCGACTGTTCGTAGGTAACCTGTCCTTCCAGACCACCGAGGAGGACCTCCAGCAAGTTTTCGCAGATTTCGGTGAGATCGCCGAGATCCGCCTCGTCCTCGACCGTGAGACCGGTCGTTCGCGTGGCTTCGCCTTCGTGGCGATGGCCGACGACGAGGCTGCCAAGCGCGCCACCGAAAGCCTCAACGGCCAGATGCTCGACGGCCGCCCGCTCCGCGTGAACGAGGCCGAAGAGCGCCGCGATCGCCCGGGTGGCGGCGGCGGCGGCGGTGGCGGCGGTAGCCGTCCGTTCGGCGGCGGCGGCGGTGGTGGTAGTCGCGGCGGCGGCGGCGGCTTCGGCGGCGGCGGTGGTGGCTTCGGCGGCGGCGGCGGCGGTGGCGGTCGCGGTGGCTTCGGCGGCGGCGGCGGTGGCGGTCGTGGCGGCGGCGGTGGCCGTGGCGGCGACCGTGGCGGTCGCGGCGGTGGCGGCGGCGGCGGTCGCTGGTAGCCAGCCCCGTCCGTCCTCGACACACAGGACGACGACCCCTCGAGACGCGAGCAGGAGCCCAGCTCCTCGCTCGCGTTTCGCGCTCGAGCGCCCTGATTTTCTCGCCCGGACCGGCCAGGAGCGATCTCCCCCGCGACCCGCGCCCGGACGCCCCGATACCTGCGGTATTCTGCGCCTAACGCGTGTCTCCCCGCCGCCTCCGTCACGTCGTCCTCGCGGCCAGCCTCGGCGTCGCGGCCCTCGCCCTGGTCGGCGCCGGCCCGCCCGCGCCCGCCGGCCCGGACGCCCCGTCCGACCAGTTCTCGGCCACCCGCGCCCGCGACGAGCTCGCGCACCTGCTCGGCGACCAGCGCCCGCACCCGGTCGGCTCCGCCGCCAACGACGCCGTGCGCGCCCGCCTGGTCGCCCGCCTGCGCGCCCTCGGCCTCGAGCCCGAGGAGCAGCGCAGCTTCGCCTGCAGCGACGCCGGCACCTGCGCCCCGGTGACCAATGTGATCGCCTGGCTCCCGGGACAGGTCGCCGGCCCGGCCCTGGCGATCACCTCGCACTACGACTCGGTCGGCGCCGGCCCGGGCGCAGCGGATGACGGGCACGGGGTGGCGACGACGCTGGAGCTGCTGCGGATCTTGCTCCCGCTCCCGCGCCATCCGCCGCTGGTGGCGGTGTTCACCGACGGCGAGGAGGCCGGCCTGCTCGGCATGCGGGCCTTCGCCGAGCACCCCCGCGCCAGCGAGATCGGCGTCGTCCTCAACCTCGAGGCCCGCGGCACCACCGGCGCCGCCAGCATGTTCGAGACCAGCGACGGCAACAGCGCCCTGATCGCCGCGTTCGCCGGCGCCGGCGCCAGCGCCCTCTCACTGTCCTACGAGATCTACCGCCGCCTGCCCAACGACACCGATCTCACGGTCGTCAAGCAACACGGCCTTCAGGGCATGAACTTCGCGTTCATCGGCGGCGTGCTGCGCTACCACACCCCGCGCGACGACCTCGACCACCTCGACCTCGGCAGCGTGCAGCAGCAAGGCGACGCCGTCCTCGCCACCGCGCGCAACCTGCTGGCCGCCGAGCTGCCGCCGCCCTCGCCCCACAACGCCCACTACGTCGACCTGCTCGGCCTCTTCTTGCTGCGCTGGCCCGCATGGGTCGACGTCCCGCTGGCCGCCGCCGCCCTGCTCGCCCTGCTCCTCACCGCGTTTCGCCGCCGCCGCGAGCTGACCCCGCGCGCCGTCCTGCTGGCCCTCGCCGCCCCGTTCGTCGCCGTGCTCGCGGCCGCCGTCGCCGCGACCGGCCTGCTGCGCGCCGCCGAGGCTCTCACCAACCCGCTCGGCCCCTGGCGCGCCTCCACCTCGCTCGCGCTGCTCGGCCTCGCCGCCGCCGCCGTCGCTGCCAGCCTCGCCGCCGCCCGCCCGCTGATCCGCCGCGCCGGCCCGCTCGCCCAGTCGCTCGTCACCTGGCTGCTGTGGACCGTGCTCGCCCTCGTCGTCGCCACCCAGGTCCCCGGCGCCGCGATCCTCCTGCTCGCGCCCGCCGTGCTCGCCGCGATCGCCCCTGCCTCTCGCCTCGCCCCGATCGCCGCCGCCCTGCTCGCCGTCGCCGTGTGGGCCCCGCTCGGCCCGGCCCTCGTCGAAGCCCTCGGCCTCGACCCCGTGCTCGTCGGCGCGACCGTCGGCTGGCTCGTCACCGCCCTGCTCCCCACATGTCCCGAAGAACCTGGTGAAAAGACCCTGTCCCTATGGACATGGTCTTTCGCGCTGGTCGCCCTCCTCGCCGTCGGCGCCGCCGCCCTCGCCCCGCGCCACGACTTCGACCACCCGAGCAAGGCCAACCTCGTCCACCTCACCGACCTCGACCTCGGCCGCGCCTGGCACGTCGTCGACGCCCCGGCCGGCGTGCCCGGCCCGCTCGCCGACGCCCTCGCGTGGGACCAGCCGCGCCCGCTGCTGCCGTGGTCGAGCCGCCCCGTGCCCGCGGCCCCCGCGACCCTGCTGAGCGACGACGGCCCTCGCCTCGAACCGCGGGCTCCGGCCGCGAGCGATCTGCCGGGCCGCCTCGTCATGACCTTGCGGGCTCGCCCCGGCGCGCTCGGCTCCATGCTCGTCATCCCCGCCGGCGCCGTCGCCACCCTCCGCGTCGGCGGTCGCGTCCTCGAGCCGTCGCGGCTTCGACCTGGCCCTTCGGACACCCGCATCGTCACCGTGTTCGGCTCCGCGGCCGAGGGCGTCGAGGTCGTCGCAGACATCACCACCGCCGCCGCGTGGACCCTCGTCGACATCGCCCCCGGGCTCGCGCCCGACGCCCCGAAGCACGCGCGCCCCGAGTGGGCCGTGCCCTATCAATGGGGTGACTGGATCGCCGCGCGTCGCAGCTTCACACCGCCCACCGCGCAATGATTCGCTGCGACCTTTCGCCCGCGGAAGGTCGCCCTGCGCTCTGGAGCGCGCGCTTGCTGGCCGTCGAGCGCCCATGGTAGCGTCGCCGCGCTGGAGGCTTGGAAGACATGAAGAGCTTGAGATTGATCTTTGGTTTGACGACTTGCGCGTGGTTGGCGGCTTGTGCCGACTCGACCGCCGTCACGACCGACACTGCGAATACCGACACGATGACCGACAGCGCGACGACGCAGCCGACTACCACGGGCGTCCCGACCACCGGTCCTGACCCGACCACCGGCGTCCCCACCACGTCGCTGCCGACCACCACCAACCCGACGTCGACCACGACCTCCACCGACACCACCGAGACGACGACGCTCACCACCGGGCCGGGCACCACCGACACCACCACCACGACCACCGACGGCGAGACCGACACCGACACCACCGCCACTACCGGTCCGGTCGCCGAGTGCGGCAACGGCATCGTCGAGGAGGGCGAGGCCTGCGACGACGGCCGCGACAACGGCCCCGGCAAGGCCTGCAACGCCGACTGTCAGAGCAACGCCTGCGGCGACGGCGACGTCGGCCCCGGCGAGGAGTGTGACGACGGCGCCGGCAACGGCGACATGAACAGCTGCAAGGCCGACTGTACCGACAACGTCTGCGGCGACGGGGCCGTCGGTCCCGGCGAGGGCTGCGACGACGGCAACGACGTCGACGGCGACGACTGTACCAACGCCTGCGCCCTGCCGACCTGCGGCGACGCGATCGTCGCGGCCACCGAGGAGTGCGACGACGGCAACGACGACAACACCGACCTCTGCACCGACACCTGCACCAACGCCGCCTGCAGCGACGGCTTCGTCCAGGAGGGCGTCGGCGAGCAGTGCGACGACGGCAACGCCAACGCCGACGACGGCGACTGCACCACCACCTGCAAGGACGCCCTGTGCGGCGACGGCCACGTGTGGAGCAGCGGCAGCGGCACCGAGGAGTGCGACCTCGGGGCCGAGAACGGCCCGGGCAAGGCCTGCAACGCCGAGTGTCACTTCAACGTCTGCGGCGACGGCGACCAGGGCCCCGAAGAGGCCTGCGACGACGGCAACCTCGACAACGGCGACGGCTGCAACGCCATCTGCGGGCTCGAGGAGTGCGGCAACGAAGTCCTCGATTTCGGCGAGGAGTGCGACGACGGGGCCAACGGCGAGCCCGACGACGGCTGCACCGACAACTGCGCCTTCCCCGACTGCGGCGACGGCTTCGAGCAGCCGAGCCTCGGCGAGCAGTGCGACCTCGGCGCGGGCAACAACGACACCGGCGCCTGCACCCTCGCCTGCCTCGCGGCCGCCTGCGGCGACGGCCTGATCCACGCCAACGTCGAGCAGTGTGACGACGGCGCCAACAACGGCCCCGGCCAGGCCTGCAAGGCCGACTGCTCCGCCAACTTCTGCGGCGACGCCGACGTCGGCCCCGGCGAGGCCTGCGACGACGGCAACGCGAGCAACAACGACGACTGCACCAACGTCTGCAAGTTCGCCACCTGCGGCGACGGCTTCGAGCAGGGCAGCGAGCAGTGCGACCTCGGCGACGCCAACGACAACGTCGGCCAGTGCACCCTCGCCTGCAACCTGCCCGACTGCGGCGACGGCTTCGTCCAGCCCTCCAACATGGAGGAGTGCGACGACAGCAACATGTCGAACACCGACGCCTGCCTCGACACCTGCAAGGGCGCTAGCTGCGGCGACAGCCACGTGTGGGCCGGCAACGAGCAGTGCGACGACGGCAACCAGATCGAGACCGACGACTGCCTCAATAGCTGCAACGACCCGACCTGCGGCGACGGCCACGTGTGGGCCGGCAACGAGCAGTGCGACGACGGCAACGACATCGACAGCGACACCTGCACGCACCTTTGCAAGCCGCCCGCCTGCGACGACGGCATCAAGAGCGGCGCCGAGTCCGACGTCGACTGCGGCGGTGGCACCTGCGCCAAGTGCCCGGTCGGCGACACCTGCGTCAGCCCCGGCGACTGCACCACCGGCAACTGCGCCCTCGGCGTGTGCGCGCCGGCGCAGTCGTGCAAGCAGCTCCACACCGGCAACCCGGCCCTGCCGAGCGGCAAGTACATCATCGACCCGGGCCTCCTCGGCGCCCCGCCGTTCGAGGTGTGGTGCGACATGGACACCGACGGCGGCGGCTGGACCGTGTTCCACGGCATCAGCGGCGCCGACGGTGAGCGTACCCTCGTCACCAACACCGAGAACCTGAACGGCAACCCGCTGAACTTCCAGCACTACAGCATCAACCAGCTCAAGAAGGCCGGCCTCAGCCTGATCTCGACCGAGACGATCTTCGTCCGCAACAACGGCACCTGGCTGCGCGTCAACAAGCCGGCCTTCACCCCCGCACTCATCCAGCCCGACGCCTCGTGGAAGGGCTCGGTGGTCATCACCGCCAACAACGGCGCGACCGCCAACGCCTTCATGGGCTGGGCCAACCTCCCCGCCAAGATCCTCAAGGGCGGCGACTTCGGCATCACCTCGACCCCTGACGGCCAGATCAACTGCTCGAACAAGGCGACCACCCAGGGCTTCACCAACGAGACCGCCAGCGCCTTCATGCTCAACGGCTGCTGCGATTTCCACTACCTCTACAGCTATTCCGGGGTCGACAACGACGCCGACGCCGGCTACGACGTCAAGGTCCCGCTCGGCACGTGGGCTGCCACCCCGGAGTCGGCCGGCACCTGCGAGCTGACGCGCCCCGAAGGCGGCGCGATCAAGTTCTACGCCGGCATGCGCTGAGCCGCAAAACCCGCTTCGGGGCGTGCAGCGATTACACGCCCCGAACCAGAGAACGATCGCTCGGCCGCCTGAAGGTGGCCGCGCGGCTTTAAGGCTCCTTGATCACATCCCCCGGCGCTTCGGGGAGGCGCTTGAACCCAAACGCGACGGTCCCGGGTTCGTTCACCGGCGCGAGGAGCCGAAGCGAGTGCCGCCCGGGACGCAGCGTGGTCCACCGCGGAGTCCCGCCCTTCTGCGTCTCCATGAAGCCGGTCGAGCAAGCACCACACGGGAAGATCGACACGGCGGTGTTGGGTTGATCGAACTTCACGTGTATGTCCGGCACGAACGTGGCGAGCTGCTCGTCACCCGCCAGACGCAGCTCGTAGAAGCTCGTCTCATAGATGTCGAAGGTGAACTCGACGCTCATGCGCCCGTCGTAGGGGCCGATCGTGTCGGCACGCGAGCAGTCGATCTCGGACTCCATCTCGAAGTATTCACCGTTCCACGGGATCGCCGGCGCGTTGCACTCGCTCAGCAACGCGTCGAAATTACAATCGCTCCATGGATTTGTCAGATCCTGAAACTCAGCGACGCTCTCAGCCAGGGACACGCCCAAGCCGTCGTGAAAGTTTTGATCGATCTGCTCGATCGTCGCATCTGCCGCGACCTCCGAGTACAGGCGAATAAAATCGTCGATGCCATGCCGCCCGATGAGGTACCCGGCGAACTGTCCCACGACGGGATAGGCTCCGGAGAAGCCGGCCAATTCGCTGTGAGACAGCTCCAACAGATCGAAGATCTCGATATCGTGTTTGGCATCCTCACGGAACAGTCGACCATCATAGCCTTCGAAGGCAACGGCAGCTCCCTCGGTGAAGAACGGTCGCGGGTGCCTGTCCTTGATCCTGTAGGTGATATTGTGAATCAGTTCATGGTTCAGCGGCGCCATCGTGGATGCCGACCTGCCGCCGCCCTGCGCACACCCCGACACGTCGGGAATGCTGCAGTGCTCTTTCAGCGTCTCCGAATCCTTCACCCAGGTGTATCGAATGCGGTCATCTCCGACCGGCGCCTGGACCCCGAAGCGCATGGAAGCTTGCGAGATGAAGCTGTCCATGTGCTGCATCGTCCCGCCGCACAGTTCGAGCCCCTCGTCGGCGATCACCACGACATGCTCGCCCTCGTAGGAGGGCTGCTCTTGCTCGCCCGTGCTCGGCTCGGGCCCCTCTGTCGACGGCATGTCGTTGCTCGTCGTCGACTCCGTCCACCCCGCCTCACTCGTGAGAGCTTCCGAGGTCCCCGAGGTGCTCGACGCGCTCGAGCTCGTCGTGAGAATTTCAGAGCCCGTGGTGCTCTGTTGCGCGACTTCCTCGCCGGCGCAATGCGCCCCGGCGATGCAAACGGCGACCATCCGGACCGAGACAGAGATACGCATCGAGCTCCAGTAGAGTGCGTAATTCCGGGCGCCGTCAACGTCCTCGTCGCACGATCGCGACACCTTCAAGCCCTGAAACTCGCAGCCCCTTTGAACAGCCCGCGAGGTCAGCTCTCCGAACCGGGATCCTCGCCCCGTCGCCGCAGCGCCAGCGCCCCCGCGGCCGCGAGCAACGCCCCGGCCCCCGACCCCCCGTCCGCCGTGCAGCCGCATCCGCCGTCGTCGTCCAGCACCCCCCCGCCGCCCGAGTCGGTCGCCTCCGCGTCGGTGCTCGCGGCCGTCGTGCTCACGCCCGTCGTGCTCACCGCCCCGCTCGTCGGCGCCGCCCCGGTGTCCGAGCTGCCGCCCGACTCCGTCTCCCCGCCGGTCGTCTCCGGCAGCGGCTCGAACTCGGGGAACGGCCCGCGGATCGCCACCGTCAGGTGGTCGAACATGAGGTTGACGAACATCGTCTTGCCGTCGGGCGAAAAACACACCCCGGCGAATTCGCTGTCACTCTTGGCATTGCGGGCAAAGTCGAACACATGCCCCTTGGCGTCGAGCCCACGCACGTAGTTGTCGCCGTTGCCGTCCTCCGCCATGAACAGCTCGCCCCACGGCGCGACGGTGATGTTGTCCGGATGGTCGAGCACCTCGAGGTCCTCCGAGCGCGCCACCAGCTCGAGCGTCCCCCCGTCGGGCCCGTCGACCAGTTTGAAGATCTGACCGCCGCCGACCGGCCCCCCGTTCGTCGAGCACACATAGACCGCGCCCTGCCAGTAGACGATGCCCTCGCCGCGCTTGACCACCGCCGCGCCCTTCGCCTGCGCCTTGGCCCGCACGCTGTCGTCGTTCGGCGTCGGCTCGTCGACATCGACCCACGCGATCGCCACCACCTGGCCGACCTCCATGTCCGTCGTCGCGAATCGATCGACCTCGACCGCTCGCAGCGCCTGCAGCTTGCCGGTGAACGGGTCGGCCTTGTCGTCCGGCACGAACCGATAGAGGCAGCTGTCGCCGCGATCTTCGGTGAGGTAGGCGACGAACGTGCGCGGATCGATGCAGGCGGCCTCGTGCCTGTACCGCCCATAACCGGCGATCTGTCGCGGCGGCTGCACGCTCGTCGCCTCCGTCGAGCACAGGTAGGTGTAGCCGTGCTTGCCGTCGACGGTCTCCTCGCACGACAGCCAACCCCACGGGCTCATGCCACCGGCACAATTACGCAGGGTGCCGAACAACACCAGGTTGCTCGACTTCAGCTCGAGCGTGTCGTTGTCGATCACGAGCCGCGTGACCCCGCCCGACGCCCCCGGGTTGTAAGCCTCCGGCGGCACCGGCTGCTCGGGGTAGAGCGGCGTGTGCAAGATGTCGAGCACGCCGAGCTCATGGTTGCGCATGAGGATGATGGTGCCGTCCGGCCCGGGGAACGCACCCATGGCGTCGGGGAGCCCAGGAGAGCGATAGCCGTCACTCAGCGGATCGAACAACCGAGTCAAAATTTTATAGGAGAAGCCGGGCGGCAGATCGAGGATGCCGTCCGGGTCGGACACCAGGTCGCCGTATTTCGCAGCCCGGGCGATGCGGTGATAGGTGAACGTGAATGGCAGCGCCGCCGAGCCCGCGATCGCCGCCCCGCCGCGCAACAGCCCCCGCCTGCCGAACTTCATGCACGCCCATGATCGCCAGCTCCAGCCCCCTCTTCAAGCCCGGCACCGTGACGATCATCACCGCCGCCGCGGCCGGGCTCGCTCCCATACCTGACCTTTGCGACAGCCTCGTCGGCCGGCTTCGCCACCTGTCCCTTGCGACATCCGGCGCCGCCCCCCGCCTCGTGCGGGCGGTGCTATAGTCGCGCCCGTTTGCCGCCTCTCGGCCGCACCAGCCTCCTCGGCACGCTGCTCGCCTACGCCGGCCTCACCCTCGGCGTCTGCATCCTCTCGCGCGCGTCGGCCTGCGCGGGCGCGCCCCAGCCCGCCAGCCACGGCACCGCCGCCGAGGAGACCGCCCTGTGGGCCTTCTTCGGACCTGTCGCTCCGGGCATGTCGCTCGGGACATGGTCCATCGTACATGTCACTCCGCCGCGCGGCGGCTCGGTGATCTTCACCCTGCGCGCCGCCGGCCTCCCCGACCTCGAGCTCGCCGTCACCCGCCTCGTGCCCGACGGCCCGCGCCCGCTGGCCCGCACCGCTCACCTGGCGCTGTACCTCGCCCGACCTGACCCTTCGGACAGCCCTACCCCATCCGCGACCCTCGCCGCCGCCACCGCCCTCGCCGAGGCCTTCACCGCCCGCGAGGCCGCCATGTCCCCGCCGCTCGCGCCCCTCACCCCCTGAACGAGCGGCCAGCTCGCTCTTACAACCTGTCTCTTCGGACATCCTATCCGGCACCTCAGCCAGCCCCTCCGCCTCTCTCTTCCACATCCTCGACTGGCCCTCTCCGCTCACCGAACCACGCCCTGTCCGCTCGACCAGCATCGCCCCTCTCGTCCACATCCTCGACCATCGCTCACCGCTCCTCGAACCACCGCCTGACCCATCGGCCAGCCTCGCCCGCCCTCCCCGCGCATGAAGTCCTCCGCTCGCCTCGCCGCGCCCGCGCTGCTCGTCGGTCTCGCCGCCGTGCACCTCGCGCTCGCGTGGCCCGGCGCTGGCGAGCGCGGCGTCATCGCCGAGGAGATCACGCCCTACCTGGCGCGTCACCCCGTCGTGCTCGCCAGCGCCGACGGCGGCGGCGTCCGCCTGCTCCCGCCGCACGATCGACCCGAACATCGCGGCTGGGTCTCGACCGCGCAATGGCCCAACCTCGCCTACGTCGGTGACAGCCGCACCTGGCCGCTGCTTATTAAAGGCCACCAGAGCGCCCTCGGCACCTGGTATGGCATCGCCGCCGCGCCCGTCCTCGGCGACGGCATCGCTGGCGTCCGCCGCAGCTCCGTCCTCCTCGGCCTCGCCCTCGTCGGCCTCGTGTTCGCGCTGGCCCGTCGCCTCGGTCTCGGCCTCGCGCTCGCCAGCGCCGCCGCGCTCGCGTGCGTGCTCTCGCCGGGCCTCCTGTTCTTCGCCCGCACCGGCTACGGCTTCGAGCTCGCCAGCCGCGTCGCCATGCTCGCCGCGCTCGTCATCGCCGCGCGTCCGCTCACCACCGCGCGCAGCCTCGCGCTCGGCCTCGTCCTCGCCGCCGCGATCCTCTGCCGCGCCACCATCGCCGTCACCCTGGTGCCCGCGCTGCTGCTCCTGCTGGTCGCCCGCGGCAATTCCGTGCGCCGCCCCGCGCTCGCCCTCGGCCTCGGCGCTGCCATCCCGCTGCTGTTCGCGCTCGTCGTCCAGCTCGCGATCCCGCTGCACGAGGGCACCGCTCCCGCGGCCAAGCTACCGCTCGCCGACCTGGCCCATAGGACAGCCGCCGCCCCGGCCACCCTCGCCGCCCAGCTGGCGTGGATCGCCGATCCCAACACGATCCTCCTGCCGCTCGTCGCCGACCTCGCGCGCTCGCCCCTCCTCGGCCTGGTCTTTGGGACAGCCGTCCTCGCGCTCGCCCTGGCTCGCTGGTGGCGCGCTCGCGCCGGCGACGGCGAATGCATGTTCGTCGCCGCGATCCTCGGCAACGCCCTGTGCGGCGCCTGGCTGTACGGCGACCCGCAGCAGTTCCAGCTCGGCATGGCCCTGGAGCCCCTGTTCGTGCTCGCCGTCGCCCACCAACTGCACTCCCTGCGCTCGCCGCGGATCGCCGCGCTCGCGATCGCCGCCCTGCTGGCCGCCCGCGCCTGGCAATGCGGCGTCCTCCTGGCCGCCGAGCGCACCGTCGGCAACCCCATGCTCAGCGGCGCCGCCCAGCGCCAATTGACCGCCGCGCTCCTGGGCCACCACCCCGGCCCCGGCGACATCGTCACCACCACCTACAATCACGTCGGCATGCTCGAGGCCTGGGCCCCGCAATCACCACACCCGCCGATTCACGCCTATCGCGCGCTCCGCCGCGGCCGCGACGACGCCGCGGCGATCTCCGCCTGGACGGCGATCCTCCGCGCCTATCCGGCCCGCTTCATCGTGGTGTCCACCGGCCCCAATCTCTTCGACGGCCCCTTCACCGACAACGCCGCCACCGAGCGCGCCCTCCACTCCGCCCTGCCCGCCGCGGCCCGGCGAATCGTCGCCCGCCGCGAGTTCGCCTGCGAATCTGGCCGCCCCTGCCTCGCATTGCTCGAGCTCTCGCCGCCGCCGTGATTGTGCGTAGCCCGCACTCGCATTCGTGACTCGGCGCGAATCGTCGGTCCACGCATGCAGAAGGGGCGGCTTCGCGCAGCTTTTTATTTGACTGCGGGCGCGCCCTCGCGCTTTGATGCGCACTGGAGTGTCTTTTTCTCATGCGTAGCAGCGTGCTGTCGTCTCTGGCCTGTATGGCCGTCCTCGCCCTCCCCGGCCTCGCGCACGCCAACGTCGGCGTCGCCTTCGTCCACGGCACTGGCAAGCAGACCAATGCCCTGGCCGACTATTGGACGGCCCCGTTCGTCGATTCCGTGCGCCAGGGGCTGCCCAACCCCAGCAATTACGTCGTCATCAATTGCGACTTTGAACAGTACATGTTCGATCCGGAGGCTGCTGGCTGCCTCGCCGGTCAGCTCACCAGCTTCATCAACACCAAGAAGATCACCTCGATGGTGGTGATCACCCATTCCAACGGCGGCAACGTGATCCGGTGGATCCTCTCCAACCCCACCTACGATAGTCGCTACCCCAAGATCATCAACACCATCCGGTGGGTCGACGCCCTCGCGCCCTCGAGCCTCGGCACCCCGCTGGCCGACGCCGTCACCGCCGGCAACAGCTTCGAGAAGTCGCTCGGCTGGCTGCTCGGCTACAAGAGCGAGGCCGTGACCATGCAGCAGACCAGCCACATGGCCTTCTACAACAGCAACTACCTCTACGGCACCGCCGGCCGGCCCGCGCTCCCGCGCGAGCTGTGGTCCATCGTCGGCACCGACGTCGACTCCTCGCCCCTCGACAACGACTCCTACTGCGGCGGCTACTCGCTCAACGTCGGCCTCGAGACCACCCAGAACTGGCTCGACGCCTGCTCCGACGGCTTCCTCGAGTGCAGCTCGCAGGCCGGCGCCGGCTACGTGTGGTTCTACGACACTGAATTCGCGATCGGCGGCGAACCGCTGAGCCACGCCCAGAGCCGTCGCAATTGCTTCGGCCTCGACGTCGTCCTGCGCAACGACGTCTGATCTGTCTTCTCCTTCGCCGCCCGCTCCTTCACGAGGATCTTCCGTCATGCTGACCCGCCTCTGTCTCCTCTCGCTCGGCGCCGCCCTGCTCGCCGCTCCGACCGCCGCTGCCGCCCCCGCCGCTCCCGACGTCCGCCTCTCCGCGCCTGTGGCCGGCGACATCGCCGGCGACCGCCTCGCCACTGAGGTCCCCGCCGTGTCCGCCGCCATCGATCGCGCGCCCGTGGCGATGAGCTGGCCGATCGACCAGGCCGCCGACGACCTCCAGAGCCGACCTGCGGCCCACCGCGCCGAGAGCCGCGTCTGGTGGCGCCGCTTCGAAGTCGCCGCCCTCGCCAAGGGCGTCTCGCTGCCGATCAGCGAGCCCGGCGCGCTGCTCAAGCTCAGCCCGCAGGACGGCGCCAGCATCGGACTCGACGCCCTCGAGCTCGTCGATGCGCAGGGCCGCGTGCTCGCTGGCGCCGACGCCCTCAAGCCGCTCGTCGACCCCAGCCACCTGCGCAGCGCCGGCGCCCCCTTCGCGCCCGGCACCGCCATGTTCACCCTCCGCCCCGACCTCGGCGTCGGCGCCTTCGTGCTGCGCGCCCGCGTGCGCTCCGCCGTGCTCGTGCACGTGCTCGAGCGCGACGCCGGTGCTTACCTGTCCCTCGAGCCAGACGCCGACCTCGCGCTGGTCGGCGGGCGGCTGCAGGTGCGCGCGCACCTGCGCGACGGCGAGGCTGTCCTCAAGGCCAGCTCGATCAAGGGCGAGCTCATCGCCCCCGACGGCGAGATCACCCGCTTCGACCTCGCCCGCGCCGCCGACGGCAGCTATCGCGCCGAGCTCGCCGCCCCGCGTCGCGCCGCCGCCCCGGGCGCCCTGCACACGCTCCAGGTCCACGCCGAGGGCGTCACCGCGCGCGGCGTCCCGGTCCGGCGCACGGTCACCAATGCGGTCTCCATCGCCGCGCCCACCGCCCGCTACACCGGCGGCGTGACGGTCGAGGACAGCGGCGACGGACGTCTGCGCATTCGCCTCCAGGTCGAAGTCGGCGCCGCCAGCCGCTTCGGCGCCGCCGCGGTCCTCCACGGCACCAATCGCGGCGGCAAGCTCCAGCCGCTCGGCGTCGGTCAGGCCGCGGATTGGCTCGAGCCCGGCCCCGGTGAGCTCGTGCTCGAATTCGACGAGGCCACGCTCAAGGCCGCCGGCCTGCGCGGCCCCTACGAGCTCCGCGACCTCCGCCTCGTCGATCAGGGCCGCCTCGCCACCGTCCATCGTCAGGCCCGCGCGCTGGCGCTCCCGACCGCGCGACGCTGATCTGTCCCAAGGGACATCTCACCGGACCTCCTGTGTGGTCCGGCGCTCGCCGAGTCGCCGGACCGCACGACGACTCGGCCGCTCGGACAGTTGCGCCCGTCAGCGCGATCGGTAAGCTGGGCGGCTATGAGTTCAAAATGCCTCGCCCTAACTCACGCCTTAATCGCCGTCCAGCTCGCCGCCTGTGGTGAGCCCGTGACCCAGGGCGACACGGGCAACATGAGCGACGGCTCGTCGACCACCGACGGCAACCTGACCGCGACGACCGTCCCGACCACCGGCCCGACCGGCAGCGGCAGCGAGACCGGCACGAGTGACAGCGAGGGCAGCGGCAGCAACAGCGACACGCAGGCCACCACCTCGACCAGCACCACCGACCCGCTCACCGGCACGAGCGCGACCGACAGCACGGCGACCACCACGCCCGGCACGACCACGCTCGACACCACCACGCTCGACACCACGACGACCACCGACTCGACGACGTCGACCGCGAGCACCACCGGCGAGACCGCGACCGACACCACCGACGGCACCACGAGCACCACCGATGGCGGCACCACGGGCGACCCGGTCGGCTGTGGTGATTCGCTGACCGCGGTCATCCGCGACTTCAAGCTCGCGCACCCCGACATGGAGGATTACTGCTGCGGCCAGGTCGACGGCCTCGTCCAGCCTACCCTCGGCCCCGACAAGAAGCCCGCGTTCAAATCGGTCGGCAACCCCAAGATGCTCACCGACGCGCCGACCTTCGCGCAGTGGTACAACGACGTCGCCGACGTCAATCATAAGACCCAGATCTCCCTGAACCTGGTCGAGATTCAGCCCGGTCTCTACTCGTACACCAACAACGATTTCTTCCCGGTCGACAATATGTTGTGGGGCAACGAGGGCCAGAACCACAACTTCCACTTCACGACCGAGATCCACACCAAGTTCCAGTACGCCGGCGGCGAGACCTTCACCTTCCAGGGCGACGACGACGTGTGGGTCTTCATCGACGGTGACCTCGTCATCGACCTGGGCGGCGTCCACGGCGTCGCCAGCGGCACCGTCGACCTCGACGACCTCGGCCTCCAGCTCGGCGACATCTACAACCTCGACGTCTTCCACGCCGAGCGCCACACCGTGCAGTCGAACTTCCGCATCGACACCACGATCTGCGCCGTCCCGATGTGACCGGCCGCTGAATCCGCCCGCGACCTCGCCCTCGATGACCGAGCGCGAGGTCGCGTCGCGACTGCGACCGACCCTCGCGCGGATCAGCGCCGCCTCTCGAGCACGAGTTGAACTCGAATGAGAGCGATATCGAGGCGCGCGGGGCTGCCCGCCCCTTGCCATCGCCCGCCGAGGGACCATCTTCGCACATGCGTGGTCCTCGTTCGCGAGTCCGCGGCCCCGGCGTCCGGGCCCAGCGATACGGCTCGATACATTCCGATTCATTAGGATAGGAAATCGCCCCAGCTTCTCCCCGAGGTTCGCAGGCAACCTGTTGAAATCATGCATGTTGGCCACCCGATTGACGGCTGGCCTGTTGCGTGCTCAAGTGGGGTCAAGGACCTGCGTCATGGCACCGATCGCCGTCACCACGAAAGATACGCACCAGCCCGTCGCCAGAGATGCGATGGGTAAGCGTATTCAAACGTGGCGACGTGGTCGCGGGTGCTGAAGCAGAGCACTGCAACCGTCCGCGACCACGAAGTCGGCGAGCGTCCAACTGGCGGCAAAACGAAGCGCCGCCAGACGCTCAGTTCGCGGCGCGTCGATCGTTCGTCTCCTCCGCGAGCTTCTTCCAGGTCGCCCTCGCTTCCGGGTTCGGAAGACCGGGGCCACACCTCGGGCCTGCGTCGAAAGACGCTGGCATCGGCCAACTCGGCCGGATTCGCGTCGTCGACGCGCGTTCTTTTACAACTGAATCGTGGAAGAGGAAGAGAAGATTGCGTCGTCGGGCGGCCCCGACCCTCGGCTCTGACCCGAGGCTTGCTGGATCGACACCAGCCGGCGCAATTTCAGTCGCAGGCCCGACCTATCGTCGGCCTGCGCAATCGAGGTGCCGTGGCCGAGTGACAGGCAGCGCTCTCATAAGGCGCCATACGCAGGTTCGTTACCTGCCGGCACCATCCTCGATGACAAATTGGGCTGCGAGCGAAGGCGCTGGCGAACCCTTGCAAGGTTCGTGTTACATCGGGGGCGGTACCCGAGCGGTCCATACGCGGCGTAACGGCGCCTGTTACGTCACAGCGAGCGTTCTGCACACACACGGCGGTCGGAGCCGTGCTCGCACCGACAACCTGGAAGCGTCGTCCAATGGTAGGACAGCAGACCGTTAATCTGCCTGGGCAATCGCCCACTCGATGCAAGTTCGATCCTTGCCGCTTCCGCTCCTGGGCCGATGGGACAGATGGATGTTCAGCGGGTTCTTACCCCGCCTCAGGCTGGATCGTTACCAGCTCGGCTCGTATCTCTTATTTATTCTATAATCATTAGCAAACTGGGCTCCGGCCAGGACGGGAATGGGGCGGACTTTTAATCCGCATGCCGGGCGCTTGCGCTCGACCGAGTTCGACTCTCGGGGAGCTCTTATATCTTCAATAACACTCTCGTTCGCGGCTCGAATGGGCCGCTCTTGCCGCCGTAGGGGAGTTGGAGTCTCCGCCTCGTTGTCAGCGAGGAGATCGCGGGTTCGAGTCCCGCCGGTGGCGTTGTTCATTGATATCGATATCTCGGCCCGTACGGGCCGATTTGCCGCCGTAGGGGAGTTGGAGTCCTCGCCTCGTTGTCAGCGAGGAGATCGCGGGTTCGAGTCCCGCCGGTGGCGTCGATCCATCTCTGCCAGCAGGGCCATTCTTTGCCGTCGTAGGGGAGCTGGAGTCCCCGCCTCGTTGTCAGCGAGGAGATCGCGGGTTCGAACCCCGCCGGTGGCGCTCGAGCAGGGGCGCGCGTGGTGTGCTACGCGAGGCTTTGAACCTCGTAAGGAGAGTTCGAACCTCTCCGCCCCTTACCCCTCGGATTTATCTTCGACTCTGATGAATCTTCCACCCGACGTGATTCGTATCTGAATCATCGAACATTCGCCGATGTGGCCTAGTGACTGGGCGTCACCCTTCCAAGGTGAAGACGCGGGTTTGATTCCTGCCATCGGCTCTCTGTGAACCTCTGCAGTTCAGGTCTTGTCAGTGAGACGCGTGGTTGCCTACCACGAGGGCCCGGTGCGACCCCGGGGAGCTGCTCTACCGTGAATAGCCCTTGCTCCAAGGGGGCGCGCTGCTTGGTATGTAGCGATGTCCGGGAGCGTTACCCGGCGAGGGCTTTTGAATCTTGCCCCCCAAGCATCAATGGTGATGCGCCGCCCTCGTAGCGCGGAATCGCCGGGTTCGATCCCCGGGAGGGGCTACCTTTTGAAAGGCCGGTCCACGAGCTCCCCGGTCGAGCGCCTGCCTGACATGCAGGAGGTACGAGGTTCGATTCCTCGATGGACCACTCGTTTCCAGTCTGGACAATCTGCTCTCGTCGTCTAATAGATAGGGCCCAGGTCTACGGAGCCTGCGATGGTGGTGCGATTCCACCCGAGAGTACTCATTTTGATAAAGACAATGGCCTCGAAGTGTATGAGATTGCACGCGACCGTCCGAAGGTCGTGGACCGGGTGCGACTCCCGGCGGGGCTGCCGGGCCTGCTTGCGGGTCACGCTCGCGTAGCTCAGCTGGACGAGCATTGGTCTTCTATACCATCGGACGCAGGTTCGAACCCTGCCGCGAGTATCTTCGTTCGTTTGAATCGTTCATCCAGGGGAGAGGTGTTGATGGTGACATGCGGGACTCCAACTCCTGCGAACCGGGTTCGAGTCCCGGCTCCCCTGTCTTGCATGGGCCCGGTGCTTCCGGGCCGTGGAGCCCGTTCTGGTGGAACGTCGCGGCGCTGCCGCGGTCGTCGGTTCGAGTCCGGCGGGGCTTCTTTGGGCTAAAGCTCGTGAGAAGAGCGGTGCTCTGTGACAGCACAGGAGAGGGGGCGGAACCCTCTAGCCCACCCGCGCGCCAACCGGCGCGCACGCCCGCGTAGCTCAACGGAAGAGCGGCGTTCTCACACATCGCAGGTCGGGGGCTCGACACCCTCCGCGGGCAACGAACGTCTTCGTAACAACCTGGCCCTGTAGTTCAACGGCAGAACCCCGCGCTCTCTACGCGGAAACCGGAGATCGTCACTCCGCAGGGTCATTCGTACGAGGTGAAGGCTTGATGGTAAGCCGCATGCTCGGGGAGCATGAGATTGTGCGTTCGACTCGCACCACCTCGATTGTTTTTATTTCAACAATCATCGGAGACGGATCGCGGAGTGCGAGGCGTGTTTCGGGAACACGTAGGCGGGGTGCGACGCCCCGGTCTCCGACCAACCCCTGCCCCGGGCCGCGGCCAAGCGCTGCGGCCCGGGCTCTCTCCCGCGTCCGTGGACGGTGCCACACCTCGTCTGATAAGCGAGCCCTTCGGAGTTCAACTCTCCGGGCGCGGATTTCGATTCTCTTCCTCATCCACGATCCGCGTCGTGCCCCGGGCTCATGGCCCGGGGCGCGGCGCCAGGTAGCCGCCGACGAGGGCGATGAGCTCCTCGACGAGGCGGGGGTCGGACAGCCGCTCGGGCTGCTCGAGCACGCACGTGAGGATCACCCACTCGATCGCGCTGACGATCACGAACGCGGCCAGCTCCGGGTCGACCGGCCGCAGCTCGGCGCTGCGGGCGATCAACGCGTCGCGCAGGCGCTCGCGGCCCGCGTGCACGTGGGCCCGCAACGCCTCGACGCGACCGACCCGCGGCACGTGCAGCAGCACCGCGCGGAAGAACTCCAGATCGCCGCGGTAGAGGTCGATCGCGGCGCGCAGGCCGTCGCGCATCTGCTCGGCGAAGGAGCCGCCGTCGGGCGCCGGGACCTCGAACACGCGCTCGATGCCGCGGGTGAACTTGCGGTCGAGCGCCGCCGCGAGCATCGCCTCCTTGCTCGGGAAGTACTGGTAGAGCGAACCGACGCTGACCCCGGCGACCCGCGCGATCTCGTTGGTCGTCGTCGCCTCGAGGCCGCGCTCGCCGAGCACGCGGACGGCGGCGTCGAGCAGCGTATCGACCATCTGCTGGCTCCGCGCCTGGCGCGGCTGCTTGCGCGGGGTATGGCGAATCGGCGAAGTCATCGGATCGCCCCTCGCACCGGGAGCACGGTCATTCGCCCTGCTCCGCGCTCTCGCGCGTCGGCGTCGGCGTCGGCTCGGCGGCGACGGCGGCGGGGGTCGCCTTGACGATCAGGTAGCGCAGCGGCGCGTCGTCACGCTCGTTGCGCAGCTCGAGCGTCGACCGGAACGGCAGGAACACCACCGAGCCGGGGCCGAACGGCAGCGCGTGGCCGTCGACCCGCGCCTCGCCGCAGCCCGTCAGGCCGATCACGATCTCCGAGTCGCGCTGCTGCACGTGGCGCCCCACGTGCCCGCCCGCCTCGAGCACGCACGAGAGCACCGACGTGAACGGCGGCGCGGGCTGGCCCGCCAGCAGGTCCCAGACGAGCACCTCGCCGTGACCGCCGAACATCGCCTGTCGCCGCGAGGGTGGGCCGTGACCGATCTGCATCGGCCCATGATACCACGCCTCGCCCGCCATGACGGACGAATCCGCGCCCCGCCAGCGCCGTCGCCCTCACGAATGGCGGCACGGAGCGCTGTGTCCACGCATTCGAGCTATGATCATAGCTCGAGCGTGGCCCCGAGACCCAGGAAGCGCGTGCGCTCCTCCAGACCCGCGGCTGCGAACGCGCGGTGCAGCTCGCTCTCCGGCTGCTGGAAATGCGCCCAGCCGGTGCGGTGGATCGGCAAGATCTGCCTGGCATCGACCATGCGGCAGGCCGCGATCGCCTCGGCCGCGTCGAACGTGAAGCGGGCATGGCGGAAGCCCGGCGCGTGCGGGAAGCCGACGGCGCCGCAGTGGACCACCGCGAGGTCGACGGGGCGCTCGCGCCGGAGCTCGGACAGTTTGGCCGCGAGCGCCGGAAACATCACCGTGTCGCCCGAGATCCACACGCGCGGGCCGTCGTCGACGTCGATCACGAAGCCCGTGACCTCGTGGACCTGCGGCGCGTAGCTCGGGCCGTGGCGGGCCACGATCGCGGTGATCGTCAGCGGCCCGACGCGTGTGCGAGCGCCCGGTGCGAGGCCGATCGCGCGCTCGCCGAGGCCGAGGCCGCGGCCGGGCGCGTCATGGTTCGCCGGCGAGCGGGCCAGGCGGCGCGCGCTCGGCACGGTCGTGATCACCTGCGCCACGCGGGCCTCGTCGGCCACCAGCGCGCGGCCGGAGAGATCGAGGTTGTCGGCGTGATGGTCGTGGCTGAGCAGCACCGCGTCGAAGCGGCCGAGCGACGCCGGGCTCACCGGCGTCGTGTAGCGCTTCTCACTGGCGAACCACGAGCGCGGCGTGAACCACAGCCCGAAGTCGTAGGTGCTGCCCATCGCATCGAACACCGGGTCGGTCAGGAGCCGCGTCTCACCGACGCGGATCGCCAGCGTCGCGGTGCCGAGGTACGTCAGCTCCATGGCCGGCTCACGACGCCGCGCGGCTCTGCAGGAACGCCAGCAGGTCGGCGTTGATGCGGTCCTTTTGGGTGGTCGGCAGGCCGTGGTCACCGCCCGCGTAGACCTTGAGCTGCGAGCCCTTGACCAGCTTGTGACCGGCGTGCGCACTGGCGCCGATGGGCACTATTTGGTCGTCGTCTCCGTGGATGAACAGCGTCGGCACGTCGACCTTCTTCAGGTCCTCGGTGAAGTCGGTCTCGGAGAACGCCTTGATGCAATCGAGCGCGTTCTTGAGGCCGGCCTGCATGCCCTGGCGCCAGAAGCTGTCGCGCACGCCGTCGGACAGCTTGCCGCCGGGGCGATTGGCGCCGTAGAACGCGGTCGGCAGGTCCTTGAAGAACTGCGAGCGGTCGGCCGTGACGGCGGTGCGGATGCCATCGAACGCGTCGAGCGGGATGCCGCCCGGGTTGGCCTCCGTCTTCAGCATCAGCGGCGGCACCGCGCCGACCAGCACCAGCTGGGCGACCCGCGACGTGCCGTGGCGACCGACGTAGCGGGTCGCCTCGCCGCCGCCCGTCGAGTGGCCGATGAGCGTCGCCTGCTGCAGATCGAGGTGCTCGATCAGCTGCGCCAGGTCGTCGGCGTACGTGTCCATCTCATTGCCGTCGTACGGCTGGCTCGAGCGACCGTGACCGCGACGGTCGTGGGCGATGCAGCGATAGCCGCGCGCCGCGAGGAACACCATCTGGTCCTCCCACGCGTCGGCGGTGAGCGGCCAGCCGTGGCTGAACACCACCGGGCGACCGGCGCCCCAATCCTTGTAGTAGATCTGCGTTCCATCCTTGACGGTGATCGTGGCCATGACGGGTCAGTCCTTTCTCTCGTTCGCCGGCGCGGCGGCGGGTTGGTCGAGGCCCAGCGCGCGGGCCACACCGGCACCGTACGCGGGATCGGCCTTCGTGCAATTGGCGACGTGGCGGCGCTGCACCTCGAGCGACGCGCCGCCGAGCGAGCGGCCGGTGTTGGCGAACAGCGCCTGCTGCTGCGCCGGTTTCATCAGGCGGAACAGGTTACCCGGCTGCTCCCAGTGGTCCTCGTCGACGCGGTGGTCCCAGTGGGCCGCGTCGCCCGGGGTCGCGAGCGGCGGCTCACCTGCGTCGGGGTTGTCGTTCCATTCGCCGTGGCGGTTGGGCCAGTAGTGCTTGGTCGCGCCGAGGTTGCCGTCGACCCGCATCGCGCCGTCGCGGTGGAAGCTGTGGAACGGGCACTTCGGGGCGTTGACGGGGATCTGATTGAAGTTGACGCCGAGGCGGTAGCGCTGGGCGTCGCCGTAGGAGAAGAGGCGCGACTGCAGCATGCGGTCGGGCGAGAAGCCGATCCCGGGGACGATGTTGGCCGGCGAGAACGCGGCCTGCTCGACCTCGGCGAACACGTTGTCGGGGTTGCGATTGAGCTCGAGCACGCCGACCTCGATGAGCGGGTAATCGCCGTGCGGCCACACCTTCGTCAGGTCGAACGGGTTGTGCTTGTGCGTCTGCGCCTGCGCCTCGGTCATCACCTGAATGCAGAACTTCCAGCGCGGGAAGCGGCCGGCCTCGAGGCTCTCGAACAGGTCGCGCTGGCTGCTCTCGCGGTCCTTGCCGACCACCGCCTCGGCCTCGGCGTCGGTGAAATTTTCGATGCCCTGCTGGCTTACGAAATGGAACTTGACCCACACGCGCTCGTTGGCCCCGTTGATCAGGCTGAAGGTGTGGCTGCCGAAACCGTGCATCGTGCGATAGCTGCGCGGCAGGCCGCGGTCGCTCATCACGATCGTCACCTGGTGCAGCGCCTCCGGCAGGCCCGACCAGAAATCCCAGTTGTTGTCGGCGTTGCGCATGCCGGTCCGCGGGTCGCGCTTGACCGCGTGGTTGAGGTCGGGGAAGCGCAGCGGATCGCGGAAGAAGAACACCGGGGTGTTGTTGCCGACGATGTCCCAGTTACCCTCTTCGGTGTAGAACTTGACCGCGAAGCCACGGATGTCGCGCTCGGCGTCGGCGGCCCCGCGCTCGCCCGCGACCGTCGAGAAGCGCACGAACACCGGCGTCTGCTTGCCGACCGCGCCGAACAGCTTGGCCCGGCTGTAACGCGTGACGTCCTGCGTCACGGTGAAGGTGCCGTAGGCTCCCGAGCCCTTGGCGTGCATGCGCCGCTCGGGGATCACCTCGCGGTCGAAGTGCGCGAGCTTCTCGAGCAGCCAGATGTCTTGCAAGAGCGCCGGGCCGCGCGGACCCACCGTCTGAATGTTGACATTGTCGACCACGGGCGCGCCCGTCGCGTGCGTCAATTTGGGCTTTTCGGACATCAGTACCTCCGGTGTATCGCGAGCATGCCCGAAAGCGAAAACCCGACCAAGGTCGGGTGACCGCGTTCGGCCCGTTTCGCGGTCGGGCCGGATCGAGGCTCGCTATCCTCGATCGTCACGGCGCCGTGACGGCAGCGACGATCCGGAAAAGCCCCATCAGGTCTTCACGCCCGCAGCTCCTCGAGCGCGAACTGAAACGTCGCCCCATGGGTCTCGTTGGCGGTGGCCCACAGCTTGCCGCCGTGGCGCTCGAGGATCGAGCGGCTGATCGAAAGACCCATGCCGAGGCCGTGCTCCTTCGTGGTGTAGAAGGCGTCGAAAAGGCGCGCGCGGTCGGTGCCGGCGCCCAGGCCGACGCCGACGTCTTCGACCGCGACGTGCACGAACGAGCCGCTCTGACGCCGCTCGACGAACGAGTGGATCACCACGCGACGGCGCTCCGCCGGCATGTCCTTGCACGCCTCGCCGGCGTTGAGCAGCAGGTTCAGCACCACCTGTCGCAGCTGCACCGGATCGCCCTCCACTCGCGGTAATTCGGGCAGCAGCGCCTGATGAATCTCGATGTGGTGCCGCGTCAGCTGCGGCGCCACCAGCGGGACCACCTCGCGGATCACGTCGTTGAGGTCGCACGCGAGGTGCTGCGGCGACACCCGCGACAGCAGCGAGCGGATCTGCCGCAACACCTGGGCCGCGCGCCCGCCCTGGTCGATGATCACGGCCAACGACTCGCGCACCTTCGCCAGCGCCGGCGGCTCGGCGGCCGACCAGTTGAGCGCCGCGCTGGCCTCGGCGATGATCGCCGTCAACGGTTGATTGACCTCGTGGGCGATCGAGGCCGCCAGCTCGCCGAGAGTCGTCACCCGCGAGACGTGGGTCAGGGCCGCCTGCGCCTGCTGCAGCTCGTCGGCCGCGCGGCGGCTGGCGGTGATGTCGGTCGCAGCGCCGACGAGCTCGAACTCGCCGGCGGCGCTGGTGCGCGAGCGGCCGAGCACGCGGACCAGCTTGACCGCGCCGTCGTCCATCACCAGGCGATGCTCGTGGTCGAAGTCGCCGCCCTCGCGCAGCGTCCGGCGCACGAGCTCGACGACGCGCTCGCTATCGTCGGGGTGGATGCGCTCGAGCAACTGGGCGAGGTCGGGCCGCGGCGTCCCGGGCAGGCCGACGATCTCGCGGATGCCCTCGGAGAAGTCGCATTCACGGGTGCGGAGGTTGACGCCGAAGCTGCCGGTGCGACTGAGGCGCTCGGCCTCGACGCGATACGCCTCGCTGCGCCGCAACGCTTCCTCTGACTGGCTGCGCTCGATCGCCAGGCTGGTCACGCGGGCGCACCACTCGAGCAGCTCGAGCTCGCTGGCGGTCGGGCCGCGCGGCTGGGCGGCGTAGATGCCGAACGTGCCCAGCACCCTGCCGTCGGTCGAGAACATCGGCAGCGACCAGCACGCGCGCAGGCCGTGGGCCAGCGCGTGCTCGCGGAACAGCGCGCCGAGCGGGTCGGTCTCGATGTCGGTCACCACGACCAGCTCTCTCCGCCAGGCCGCGGTCCCGCACACGAACGCGTTCGGCCCGATCGGCGAGCCGTCGATCGCCGCGGTGAAGCTGCGCGGCAGGCTCACCGCGGCGATGTGGCGCACGGTGCCCGCTTCGGGATCGAGCAAAAGGATCGACGCTCGCGCGCCCGGGGTGCCTTCCTCGACCAGACGGACCACGCCTTCGAGGAAGCGCGAGGCCGGTTCGCCGCGCGTCAGCATCTCGAGCAGGCGCTGCTCGCCGGCGGCGCGCGCCTGCGCTTGCTTCTGCTCCTCGATGTCGCTGCCGAGGCCCCACCACTTCGCCACCTCGCCGCGCTCGTCGAGCAGCGGCACCGCGTGGATCTGGAACCACCGGTAGCGACCGCACGCGCGCTTCAGACGGGCCTCGATGCGCCCCTCCTTGCCCGACGCGAGCAGCCGCGCCCACGCTTCGATCACCGCGGCGCGGTCGCTCGGATGGACCAGGTCGGTGGTCACCCAGGCCCAACCTCGCAGCTCCGGCTCCGCCTTGCCCGCGTACGTCTGCCAGCCCCGGCTCAGGAACTCGAGCGAGCCGTCGGCGCGGGCGCTCCACACCAGGCCGGGCACCGCGTCGATGACCGCGAGCAGCTCGTCGACCGCACCGCCGCCGTCGCGCAGATCGAGCAACGTCGGCGCGATGTGACCGTGCGTTGCCCAGGCAACCGCGCATCGCTGAAGATCGGCGAGGACCTGGCTAGCCGTCGCGTACCCGACTTCGTCGCGCTCGACGAGCCGCGCCACGATCTGCTCGAGCGCCCGCGGCGACCCGTCCGTCGCGCCGACCAACATCTCGTGCAGCACCGCGCCGCAGCCGCGGAGGTCGCAGCGCACGTCGACGGAGCGATCGGTCACGACCGCGCCGAGCCGCGCCGCCGCGCCGAAGCCGGTCAGCCAGCACTCGCCGGTGGCCGGCTTCGTCAGCACGTTGCTCGCGCGGAAGTCGTTGTGCGCCAGGCCTCGCGCGTGCAGCCGCACCAGCGCGGTGACCAGCCCGATCGCCACGCGCAGGAACGCCGCGATGTCCCACGGCGCGCCGAGCAGCTCGCCGAGCGGCCGGCCGCCGGGATCGGCGAATGTCAGCGACACGCTGTCGCCGTCCCGCTCGATCGTCAGCGGGCGCAACGCCGCCGATGGATCGAGCTCGTCGCGCAGCGACCACTCGTGCTCGAGCATGGCGACGCCCCACGCGTCGCTGCAGGTCCGCACCAGCCGCGACGCGCTCCCGCCCGCTCCATCGACGCGAATGTCACTCACGGGCGCGTGCAGAGTGAGACTCATGGACCGCCCGACTATAACCGCTTCTGCTTTTCGCACGAACCGGCTTTCGGAGGTCCCCAGCCCGCACGCGGACGTTCCGCCCGACCCGACCTTGGTCGGGTTTTCTGCGCTTGCGATCGCGGCGATACGGATACGACTCCCACGCCTGCGCGGTCGGTCTCTCACGCTGAACCTCGCGCTGCGTGAGTCCGCCTCCAATCGGAAGGAACGTCGAGATGAAGCAAGAGAAGTTCGCAGCCAACGACGGCACCCAGATCCACCTGCGCTCGTGGCAGCCCGCCGACCCGCGCGCGATCCTGGTGATCGTCCATGGGTTCAAGGCGCACGGGGGCCTTTACGAGTGGGCCGGCGGCCAGTTCGCCGAGCGTGGGTTCGCCGTCTACGCGCTCGACCTGCGCGGTCACGGCGTGTCCGAGGGCGACCGGCTCGAGGTCGGCAAGTTCGGCGACTACGTCGGCGACGTCCATACCCTCGTCAAGCTGGCCAAGGCCCGCAACCCCGGGCTGCAGGTGTTCCTGCTCGGACACAGCGCCGGCGGCGTGATCTCCAGCATCTACACGCTCGAGCACCAGGAAGAGCTCGCGGGCTTCATCTGCGAGAGCTTCGCCCACGAGGTGCCGGCGCCGGACTTCGTGCTCGCGGTCCTCAAGGGCCTCAGCCACATCACGCCGCACGCCCACGTGCTCAAGCTCGAGGACGAGGGCTTCTCGCGCGACCCCGCGGTGGTGGAGGCGATGAAGAACGACCCGCTGATCGAGCGCCAGGGCTACCCGGCGTATACGGTCGCCGAGATGGTCCGCGCCGACGAGCGGCTCAAGCGCGAGTTCCCGCAGATCACCCTGCCGGTGCTCATCCTCCACGGCACCGCGGACCGCGTGACCCTGCCGAAGGGCAGCCAGCGGTTCTTCGACACCGGCGGCTCGCAGGACAAGACCCTCAAGCTGTACGAGGACCACTACCACGACCTGCTGGCCGACTACGGCAAGGAGACCGTGCTGGCCGACATCCTGGCGTGGATCGTGGCGCGCATCCGCTGAGCGTCGACTGCCACCATTCAGGTCAGGCCCGGCCGCGCCACGCGCGAGCCGGGCTGCTGTGTTTGCCCTGCCTCAATGATCATAGCATCCGGTGAGCCCGAGGCGATGGACAGGTTCGGCACGTCGCGCCGCAGCCGGCGCGGGACCGCGCCGGCTCTCCATCGACTAGTCCTTCAGGACATGTCCCTCAGAACACGTGGCCGACGTCGACGTAGAAGCCCTGCGTCTTGTCGGTCGGCGAGTACGCGCCGTCGAAGCGGACCAGGAACGTCTCGCCCCAGCGCACGCGCAGGCCGCCGCCGGTGCCGAGCTTGAAGGTGCCGCCGTCGATGCCCTGGCCGCCGAGCTCCGTGCGGCCGAAGTCGGCCCAGATCCGCGCGGCGTCGAGGAACGCCACCGCGCCGACCGTGAAGTGGTTGTTCTTGATCGTGAACTTCCAGAACATGCTGCGGAGCTCGAGGTTCTGGATCAGCTTGATCTTGCCGGCGTAGCGCTGGCGCGGCACCCCGCGCAGCGACCACCCGCCGCCCGGGCCGTCGCGGGGCATCAGCGCGCCGAAGCGCGTCAGCTCGTAGAACGGCGCGTCACCGACGATCACGTCGGCGACCCCGCGGATCGCAAACGACAGCCACTCGCCGAGGAACGCCTTGTACCACGCGCTGTTGAGGCTGAACGCCGCGTAGCGCAGGTTCTGCTGGACCCCCGGCGAGGCGCGGACCGTCAGCTCGGTGAAGGTCCCGCGGGTCGGCGTGTACTCGTGGTCGCGGGTGTCGAACAGCGCGCCCGCGCTGAGCACCACGAGCGCGTGCGGATCTGTCCCCTGGAGCAGGTTGCCGAGCGCCTTGCCGTCGGGCGTGCCCGACGCCTTGAGGGCGATGTCCTGCTCGAGCAGGCTGCCGGCGTACGGCCGCACGATGTTGTAGGTCGTGTTGAGCCCGACCAGCGCCTCGATGCGGCGCCGCTGCTGCACCGTCGAACGGTCCCACACCTTGATGCGGGCGTTGAAAAGCAGCAGTGGGTAGATGTGATCGAAGCGGTGGTAGCGGCGCGCGGCCTGGTAGGCCATCAACTCCTGGTCGGGGTCGATGCCCTCCCACGGCTCGGTCGCCGCCGAGTCGTTGCCGAACCCGTAATAGCCGGTGTTGGCGAACTTGCGGAAGCCGACGCGCGCGGTGATCCGCAGGCGGTCGCCGGCCAGCCCGGGGAAGTCCATGTTGAGGTAGTCGTCGTGGAACGGCACCTCGATGCCGCGGCCCGGCGCGCGCTTGGCGTTCGCCGACAGCAGCAATTCGAGGCGCCAGCGGTACGGGCGATAACCCGGCGAGAAGCGGGCCACGCTGGCGATCAGGCCGAAGCCGAGCCCGAGGTCGCTGTCGTAGCTGAGGGCCGGCAGCGCCCCGATCTCGATGCGCTCCGGCTTCGGCGGGCCCTTCGGCTTCTTCGGCTGCTTCGGCTTCTTGACCCGATCCTTGGCGGCCGCGGCCACAGGCACAGGCGCAGCGATCGCGCAGACCACCAATGCCGCCAGCAGCGCGGGCAGCCGGCGCCGGCACAATGCATATATGTCCCCAAAGACAGGTGACGCCCGGGCTCGCTGTGGTAAGGTCGCCGCGTGTCGAGCTCGCCCTTGAAGCGCCCCCTGCTCCTGGCCTACGCCGCGGGCTCGATCGGCTCGGGCCTGTTCAGCACCGTGCCCGGCCTGCTGCTGCTGTTCTACTTGACCGACACGCTCGGCGTGGCCGCGAGCCTCGCGGGCCTGGCGATCCTGATCCCGCGGATCTGGGACATCGTCACCGATCCGCTGGTCGGCGCCTGGTCCGACCGCACGCGCTCGCGCTGGGGCCGGCGACGGCCGTTCTTGCTGGCCGGCGCGCTGCTGCTGCCGCCCGGCTTCATCGCCCTGTTCTCGGCCCCGGTCGGCGATCCGTCGCTCAGCTTCGCGTGGGTGCTGGTCGCCTTCGTGTGGGCCACCGGCGCCTTCACCCTGTTTCAGATCCCCTACGCCTCGATGCCGGCCGAGATGACGGCCGATTACCACGAACGCACGCGGGTCGTCGCCCATCGCATGGCCTTCCTGCCGATCGGCATCCTCGCCGGCGGCGCGCTGGCGCCGATGCTGATCAAGGCCAGCGGCGGCGGCCCGGCGGGTTATCGGGTCATGGCCGTCACCCTGGCGATCATCGCCGCGGTCGCCATGTCGGTCGCGTTCTTCGGCACCCGCAGCGCCCCGCAGCTGCCGGCGCCGAGCGAGTCGGCCGGGCTGCGCGAGCAGATCCGCGTGGCCCTGTCGCATCGGCCGTACCGCCGCCTGCTGCTCGGCTTCGCCGTGCAGAACATCGGCATCGGCGCCGTCCTGGCCGCGGTGCCCTACTACTGCCACTACACCCTGCGCGGCGGCGAAGCGGCGGTGACCGTCCTGTTCGTGTCGCTGGTCGGGCCGGCGATCGTCGCCATGCCGCTGTGGATGGCGGTGTCGCGGCGGTTCGGCAAGCGCGTCGGCTACATCCTCGCGACCGTGCTGTTCGCCGGGTGCGCGCTCAGCCTGCTCAGCGCCGCGCCGGGTCGGCTGGCCTTGGTGGCCGCGCAGGTCGGCGTTCTCGGGGTCGGCTTCGCCGGCCTGCAGGTGTTCCCGTTCGCCATGCTGCCCGACCTCGTCGACGACGACGCGGCCGTGACCAATCAGCGCCGCGAGGGCATCTTCACCGGGCTGTGGTTCGTCGGCGAGAAGGGCGGCCTGACCCTCGGGGCATGGCTCGTGAGCCAGGTGCTCGCCACGACCGGGTTCGTCGAGCGGCGCGCCGGCGAGCTCGTGACCCAGCCCGAAGCGGCGCTCGTCGGCGTGCTCGTGGCCACCGCGGTGGTCCCGGCCGCGTGCGCGCTCCTCAGTCTCCCCTTGCTGTTTCACCACGTCGAATCTGCCAGGAACCGAGCGACCTGACCATGAAGCTGCCCGAGACCGGATGGACCCGCGACCAGATCTTCACCGCCCTCGCCGAATTGCGTGCGGGTGATTTGCCCACTGAAGGCGGTGCCGCCTTCGCTTACGTCTACGACTCGGGCGAGCGCGCCGCGAGCGAGCTGGCGGCCGAGGCGTTCCGCCTGTTCCTCGGCAGCAACGGCCTCGACCCGACGGCCTTCCCCAGCCTGCTGCGGCTCGAGAACGAGGTCGTCGGCTTCGCCGCGGCGCACCTCGGCGGCGGGCTCGAGGCGGCCGGCTCGTTCACCAGCGGCGGCACCGAGAGCCTGATGCTGGCGGTCAAGACCGCGCGCGAGTGGGCCCGCGAGCATCGGCCCCACATCACCGCGCCAGAGATGATCGTGCCGGCGACCGCTCACGCGGCGCTGCACAAGGCGGCCCATTATCTCGGCGTCACGCTGGTGCCGACGGCGATCGACCCGATCAGCTTCCGCGCCGACGTGGCCGCGATCGCGGCCGCCATCACCCCCAACACGATCCTCCTCACCGCCTCGGCCTCGAGCTACGCCCACGGCGTGGTCGACCCGATCGCCGAGATCGGCCAGCTCGCGCTGCGGCACGAGCTGCTGTTCCACGTCGACGGCTGCATCGGCGGGTTCTTGCTGCCGTACTTCCGCCGCCTCGGCGCCCAGGTGCCGGCGTTCGACCTGTCGGTCCCCGGCGTCACCTCGGTGTCGATGGACTTCCACAAGTACGCCTACGCGCCCAAGGGCGCGTCGGTGATCGTCTACCGCGACAAGGCGCTGCGCCGGCACCAGATGTACGCGTGCGCCGGCTGGACCGGCTACACCGTCATCAACCCGACGGTCCAGAGCACCAAGTCGGGCGGGCCGCTGGCGGCCGCGTGGGCCCTGCTGCGCGCCATCGGCGATCAGGGCTACCTCGACCTGGCCCAAAGGACACTCGATGCGACGCGCGCGATCATCGGCGGCCTGCGCGAGATCGAGGGCCTGCGCGTGCTCGGCGAGCCGGAGATGAGCCTGGTCGCCTTCACCGGCGCGAGCCCCGAGTTCCCGCTGTTCGCCCTCGCCGACGCGATGAAGCTGCGCGGCTGGCTGGTCCAGCCGCAGTTCTCCGGCTTCGGCTCGCCGGCCAACCTGCACCTCACGATCAGCGCCGCTCACCTCGCGGTCAAGGACCGCTTCCTCGCCGACCTCCGCGCCGCCGTCGCCGAGGTCCAGACGAGCCCGCCCGACCCGGGCATGGCGCTCCTGCTGCAGGCCGCCGCCGCGCTGGACTTTTCGAACATGTCCGAAGAGACATTCATGCAGGCGCTCGCGCTCGCCGGGGTCCAGGGCGGCCGCCTGCCCGACAAGATGGCGGCCATCAACGGCCTGCTCGACGCCCTGCCCGCGCCGGCCCGCGAGGCGGCGATCGTCGCGTTCGTCAACGACCTCTACACGCATGCCTAGGTCGCGCCGGCGCCGGCAGCGGCGCTGGCCTCGGCCGGATCGAAGTAGATGCCCCGCAGCCAGCGCGGGCCGGTGAAGCCGGTCCGCGCGTGCAGCGTGCGGTGGTTGTCGTAGACCAGCCAGTCGCCCGGCTGCAGCCCGACCAGCACGTGGTGCTGCGGGTCGCGGACCAGGCGGATGAAGCGGTCGTGCGCGCGGTAGAACTCGCCCATCTGCGAGAACGGCAGGCGGTGCGGCGCGAGCGTGAAGTAGGAGCAGCGGACCAGAAAATCACGGTCGCCGCGGCGAGCGACGATCGGCGACTCGACCACGCGGGCGAAGTTCTGCTGCTTGCGATCGAAGCGGACCGGCACGGTCGCCAGCAATTCGGCCGCGCGCGCGTCGTGGGCCTCGAGGTGGCGGAACGCCGCGCGCGCGTCGGCCAGCAGGTTGTCGCCGCCCTGGTCGGCCGCGCGGATGCACTGCAGCACCTGATAGCGCGGCGGACGCTCGAGGAACGGCTGGTCGGTGTGGAGGTGGATCGGCGCGTCGGTGTAGCCGAGCTGGTCGGTGTTCTGGTTGGTGGTGTTGTCGGTGCGCAGGTCCTCGATGCGCCCGAAGTGGGTCGCCACCGCGCGCAGGCCCGCGGCCTCGAAGGCGGTCACGATCGCCTCGGTCTGCGCCTCGGGCGGCGTGCTGTCCGAAGGGTCATGTCGCACGACCGCGGCTCCGCGCTCGCGCACCCGGGCCAGCGCCGCGGCGATCTGGCGCCCGAGGGCGACGTCGGCGGCGGACACCTCGAGCGCCGCGAGGTCGGCGGACGGCGCCGGCACGTCGACGCGGCCGCGCGCGTAGGCGTGGGTGTCGAGCCAGGTCAGCGGGTACAGGCTCTCGTGGCCGTCGGGCTCCCACACCACGAACAGCGCGTCGCCGGCCAGCGAGGCCACCCGCGGGCGCACGTCGTCGGCCAGCTCCGACGAGCAGCGCGTGCGCTCGCGCGTGAGCGGGTGCCGCTCGCGGTCGCAGTTGTGGCGCAACCATCGGTAGTGAAAGTCCGCCGTGTGCCCGTCGCCCAGCGGCACGCGCAACCAGTCGCCGTGGAGCTCGACCGCGTCCCGGGGTGCATCTTTCATGCTGAAGTGAGTTTCAGCAAAATGGAGAAGGCCGTCAAGGGCCGAATTCGCGGCCCTCAGCCCCAGGGCGGCGCGACCGGCAGGGTGGCACGGCGGACCAGCGACGGCGCCCCGGTCTCGCGGTCGCGGCGGATCATGTACACCCCGCGGTCGCTGCCGAGTCGGGCGTGTCTCGGCTCGTCGCACGCGTCGAGCTCGATCGTCCTCGGCTCGCCCGGCCCGCCGAAGCCCCACGTGCGCGACTGGATGCAGCCCACCGCCTGGTCCTGGGGGGTGCACACCGACCATGAGCCGATCGGGTTGCCGTTCGGCGCCGCGTCGACGACCCCCGTCGCCGGCCCGAAGTGATTCCCCGGCAAGCCCCTGGCGACGACCCCTTTCACGCTCTCGCCGGTCGCCAGCTCGCAGCTGCCCATGATCGCCTCCTCGCCGTCGAAATGCTCCGAGCCGTCGAACAGCACGCGCGTCTCGGTCGTGGCGAGGCGCCCGCCGCCACACGCTGTCTCGACCCGGTTCGCCCCGTCCGGATCGACGAGGGTGACGAGCGGCCCGCCGAGCGCCAGCCGATCGCCCACGGCGTCGATGAGGTGCACGAACAGCGGCCCCTCGAAGTTCGCCAGCAGCTCCCCGGTCCACGACAGCGTGGTCACCCTCTCGTAGTCCGCGAAGCTCACCCCCACCGACGTGATCGCCATGTCCCGCGACGCGTCCGCCTTCGCCACCAGCAGCGGCTCCCCGATCGGCCCGTCGATGCCCGCCCGCACCAGCATCAGCGTCCCGCCCGGCAGCCCGCCGAGCACGCCGACCTCGTCGTGCGCCCGGTTGACGTGAAACGCGACCACCCACGCGTCCGCCAGCGCCGTGAAGTCGACCTTCGTCACCTGCCCCGACGGCTCGACGCGCTGCACCACGACCCCACCCGCCTCCGACTCGCCGACCACCCACGCGCGCTGCGAGTGCGCCAGGTCGAAGCCCAGCACGTCTTCCATCGGCGTCAGCGGGGCGCTCCACGCCAGCGGCGGCTCGACCGGCGAGGTGCACGCGGCGGTGCACGCGTCGCACTCGTCCTCGCCGTCGTCGCACGCCTCGCCCGGATCGACGACCCCGTCGCCGCAGCGGCCCGTCGGCACGTCGAGCCCACCGCTGCTCGTGCCGCCGGCGTCGCTGCTCGTGGCGCGCGTACTGGCGCCCGCAGTGTCGTTTTGCGGCTCGGGGCCGCACGCACAGATGATCGCCATCACCCACCACGGACCGCGCATCGGAGCAGCGTATCACCCTCACGCGGGCGTGCGCCACGACCTCGGGCCTGCTTCCAGCGAGCCGGCCCGATCGCCCCGACCCGATCGCCGGCCGCCCAGCCGCGTGAGGCTCGCCGTCAATCGTCGTGCTCGTCCTCGACGTGGACGATCGCCCCGGTCTCGCCGTCGACCTCCACCTCCTTGCGCGGCTGGCTGCGATCGTCCGGCTGGATCTCGATGCTGTAGATCCACCGCCCGCGCTCGCGCTCGAGCTCCGCGTCGATCACCGTCCCGGGCACCCGCTTCAGCGCCGTCGCCTGCGCCGCCTCGAGGCTGATCTTCGGCGTCGTCGCCTCGCGCGGCGCCGTCGCGGCGGGCGCCGTCGAGGCAGTCGGAGTGGCGGAGGTCGCCGCGTGCGAGCAGGCCGGCGCGAGCGACAGGAGGAGGGACATCAGCAGGAAGTGCATGCTCGCAGCATGCCGTCCGTGGCCGCCCACGGCCCGTTAAGCCCTCGTGAAGCCGCGGCGTCGGCCTCGCGCTTGACCGCCATCGTTTCGCCCGCGAAAGTTTGACGCGTGGACCTCGACGCCCTCGTGCGACCGATCCTCGACCTCCTGCGGCGGGCCGACGCGCGCGACCCGAGGATCTCCGACCTCGCCGGCCCCGACGCTCACGCCGACGCCTTCGCCGCGCTCGGCGTGCCCCTGTCTCTCGGGCCAGGTGAACCGCCCGTCGATCCCGCTGCCCTCGCGCGGACGATCGAGGCCATCATCGCCCGCTCGGTGCGGACCCTGCACCCGCGGTTCTTCAACCAGAACTTCGCTGGCGCCGACCCGATCGCCGTCGTCGGTGATTTCCTCGGCGCCGCCCTCAACACCACCATGGCCACCTACGAGGCCGCCCCGGTGTTCACCTTGATGGAGCGACAGGTCCTCGCCCGCCTCGCCGCGCTCGCCGGCTGGAGCGCGCACGAGGGCCTGTTCGTCCCCGGCGGCTCCTACTCCAACCTCTACGCCTTGCAGCTCGCGCGCCTGCGGGTCGACCCCGACGCTCGCGAGCGCGGCCACGACGGCGCCGCGCGGGTCGCCTTCACCTCGGCGCACGGGCACTACTCCCTCGAAAAATCCGTCGTGCTGCTCGGCCTCGGCCGGCGCGCCTTGATCAAAGTCGCCTGCGACGAGCGCGGCCGCATGCGCCCTGACGCCCTCGCCGCGGCGATCGACGACGCCCTCGCGCGCGGGCAGCGGCCGTTCTTCGTCAACGCCACCGCCGGCACCACCGTGCTCGGCGGCTTCGACCCGTTGCCCGCGCTGGCCGACCTCGCCGAGCGCCACGGCTTGTGGCTGCACGTCGACGGCAGCTTCGGCGCCTCGGCCCTGTTCTCCCCCGCGCAGGCCCACCTCATGGCCGGCGTCGAGCGGGCCGACTCGCTGGCGTGGAACCTCCACAAGATGCTCGGCGCCACCCAGCAGTGCGCCGCCTTCCTGGTCCGCGGGACAGGTGCCTTGCGGCCCGCCTTCGCCGCCGGCGCCGACTACCTGTTCCAGCCCGACAAGCCGTTCGCCGAGCTCGACAGCGGCGACACCACCTTTCAGTGCGCCCGCCGGGTCGACGCGCTCAAGGCCTGGCTGCTGTGGAAGGCCCGCGGCGAGCCCGGCTTCGCCGCCCGCATCGACCACGCCGTCGCCCTCGCCGACAGCTGCGCCGCGCGCATCGCCGGCGACCCGCGGTTTCGCCTGGCCGCCCCGCCCTCGTGGGTCAACGTGTGCTTCTGGTGGCTGCCTCCGGCCCTACGGCCCCTGCCCGCGCGCACCGCCGACGTCGACGCCGTCCTCCATGATCTCGCCCCGCGGATCAAGGCCGCCATGCTGCGCCGCGGCGAGGCCATGCTCGGCTTCCAGCCGGTCGACGGCGGGCCCAACTGCTTCCGCCTGCTGTTCATCAACCCGGCGACCACGACCGCCGACATCGAAGCGACCCTCGAGCTGCTCGACGCCTGCGGCCGCGAGGCCTCGGCCGCAGGCGCGTGACATGTTCGTAGCGCCATGCCCTTCAGGGCATGCCCTTCGCTACATGCTCGAAACGACATGCTCCACGAGACATGTCCGCCCGTCCCCGAAGGACCTCGCAGTCGGCGCCGCGCCCGCGCCGCTCGAGGGCCGCATCGGCGACGCGCCCATGCCCGGGTTCACTCCTGGGCCAGGGCCCGGCGGCACCTGTCTTCAAGGACAGACGGACCCCGGCCCGCGCTCGTCCGCGCGCGACGTGGCGTGAGCCACGTGCAGCGGCCCGGCGAACGCGACCCGAACGGTGGTCTCCTCGCGCCGCGGCCCGAACCGCCGCGGGCGCGCGTGTGGCCGCGCGGCGCACAGCATGACGATCGCGCAAGCCGGCGCACGAGGCCGCGGAGAGCTGATAGAACTGTGTCCGTGTGGACCCGTGGCGCGGCCGCTCCGGGTGTGGCCCAGGAAACAATCTGACGCTGCGGATCGGCGCTATCGCGACGGACATGGAAGAACGCCAACACCACGAGCCTTCTCCGCCCCGCGCCCCGCTGTGGGCGCGGTTGTTCGGCCCGGTCGACATCGCCTCGCTGGTCTGCTTCCGCGTCGCGTTCGGCGTGCTGATGATGGCCGAGGTGGTCCGCTACATCCCGCGGATCGCCCGCTACTACATCGACCCGCCGCTGCACTTCTCCTACTACGGCTTCGAGTGGGTCCGGCCGTGGGCGGGCGACGGCATGTACGTGCACTTCGGCGTGCTCGGCCTGGCCGCCCTGTGCATCACCATCGGCCTGTGTTACCGGCTCGCCGCCGCGGTGTTCTTCCTCGGCTTCAGCTACATGTTCCTGCTCGAGCAGGCGCGCTACCTGAACCACATCTACCTGCTGTGCCTGATCGCCTTCATCATGATCTTCGTGCCGGCGCACCGGGCCTTCTCGGTCGACGCCTGGCTGCGGCCGAAGCTGCGCCGTGACACCGCGCCGAAGTGGGCGCTGCGGCTCGTGCAGCTGCAGATCGGCATCCCCTACGTCTACGGCGGCCTGGCCAAGCTCAACCCCGACTGGCTGCGCGGCGAGCCGATGCGCATGTGGCTGGCCGAGCGCGCCGACCGGCCGATCGTCGGCCCGCTGATGACCCAGGAGTGGGTCGTCTACTTCTTCAGCTACGGCGGCCTGCTGTTCGACCTCTTCATCGTCCCGGCGATGCTGTGGCGGCGCACCCGGCCGTGGGCGTTCGTCGCGGCGCTCGGCTTCCACTTCATCAACGGCAACATCTTCACCATCGGCATCTTCCCGTGGGTGATGGCCGCGGCGACGCTGATGTACTTCCCGCCCGACTGGCCGCGGCGCTTCCGCGACCTCCTCGGCCGCCTGCTGCGCCTGCCGCCGGCCGCGGCAAAGCCCGCACTGCCGCCCGCGCCGCTGCCGACCCGACTCGGCCGCGGCCAGAAGTGCCTGCTGACGTTCCTCGGCGTCTACACCGCCTGGCAGCTGCTGTTCCCGCTGCGGCACTGGCTCTACCCCGGCGACGTCGCCTGGACCGAAGAGGGCCACAAGTTCTCGTGGCGCATGAAGCTGCGCGACAAGGGCGGCAGCGTCGCCTACCACGCCACCGACCCCACGACCGGCGAGTCGTGGAAGATCGACCTGCGCGGCAAGATCAAGCGGTGGCAACTGTCCGAGATGACAGGCCGACCCGAGATGATCTTGCAGCTCGCACATTACCTGGGCGAACAGCTGCGCGCCGAGGGCATCCCCGATGTCGAGATCCGTGCTCTCGCCCCTGTTTCGCTCAACGGTCGCGAACCCGAGTTCCTGATCGACCCGGAAGTCGACCTCATGAAGGTCGAACGAAGCTTGCTTCCGGCAACCTGGATCCGCCCCGAAGCCCCGCTCGAGCCTGCGGCCGAGGCGCGTCTGTCAGAGATGTAATCCGCGGTTAATCGACCCGGAAACACTGTTGCCGCTAATCCACTGGGCAGCGCGGACGATCGACCTCGTCCGCCCACGCCCAGATGCTTGGTTGGCTCATCCATCAATCGATCCAGCTCCGTTTGTTGATGCTGGGTCTCCTGCTGACGCTCCTCGTGGGCGGCGGCCTCGCTGCGCGCAACCTCCCGATCGACGCGCTGCCCGACATCTCGACGATCCAGGTCAGCGTGCTGACCGAGGCGCCAGGCCTGTCGGCGCCGGAGGTCGAGCGCAACGTGACGTTCCCGATGGAGAACGCGCTCAACGGCGTGCCCGGGCTCGAGGAGCTGCGCTCCGTGTCCCGCGCCGACCTCAGCGCGATCACGGTGGTGTTCCGCGACGGCACCGACCCGTGGTTCGCGCGCCAGCTGGTGTTCGAGCGCATGTTGCAGGCGCGCGGCGACCTGCCCGACGGCCTGCCGACGCCGCAGCTGGCGCCGCTGAGCACGGGCCTCGGCGAGATCTATCAGTTCGTGGTCCGCTCGCCGGTGCACTCGCGCAAGCAGCTGCGCACGCTGCTCGACTGGGAGATCGTGCCGCGCCTGCGCGGCGTGCCCGGCGTCATCGAGGTCAACACCCAGGGCGGCGAGCTCAAGCAGTACCAGGTGGTCGTCCAGCCCGACCGCCTGGCCGCCTACGGGCTGACCCTGCGCGAGCTCAGCGAGACGCTGTCGTCGGCCAGCGCGATCATCTCCGGCGGCTACATCGACCGCACCGCCGAGTCCTTCACCCTGCGGGCCGTCGGCACCTACACCGGCGTCGAGGACCTCGAGAGCGTGGTCCTCAAGGTCGCGCCCGACGGCACGGCGATCCTCGTCAAGCACGTCGCCAACGTCCGCGACGGCGCCGCCCTGCGCCACGGCATCGTCACCTACATGGGCGAGGACGAGGCCGTCGCCGGCGTCATCATGATGCTGCTCGGCTCGAACAGCCGCGACGTCATCTACGCCGTCAAGGACCGGGTCGCCGAGATCCAGTCCGAGCTGCCGGCCGGCGTCGTCATCGAGGCCGTCTACGACCGCGCCGAGTTCGTCGAGCGCACCCTCTCGACGGTGGTGAAGAACATCCTCGAGGGCGCCGCGGTGGTGTTCCTCGTCCTCATCGTCCTGCTCGGCAGCGTCCGCGGCGCGCTCGTGTGCGTGCTCGGCATCCCGGCCTCGATGTCGGTGGCGCTGTTCGGCATGCACTGGGCCGGCGTCGCCGGCGACCTCATGTCGCTCGGCGCCATCGACTTCGGCTTCCTCGTCGACGGCCCGATCGTCCTGCTCGAGGCGCTGATCGCCACCTTCGCCGGCCAGCAGCTGACCAACCGCGAGCGCGCCGACGCCTACGCCGCCTCGCTGTCCCGCGTGGTCCGCCCGGTCGCCTTCGCGGTGGCGATCATCATGCTGGTGTACATCCCGCTGCTCAGCCTCGAGGGCGTCGAGGGCCGGCTGTTCAAGCCGATGGCCACCACCATGGCGTTCGCGCTGTTCGGCGCGCTGGTCTACTCGGTGGCGTTCCTGCCGGCCTTGCTGGTGCTGTTCGTCCCGCCGGCCAAGCACGGCACCAGCGGCTGGCTGCGCGTCCTCACCCGCGGCTACGAGCGCGCCCTGCCGTGGGCGATGACGATGCGCTGGCCGCTGCTGATCGGCGCCGCCATCGTCCTCTTCATCACCGGCGGCATCTTCGCCGGCAAGGGCGCCGACTTCGTCCCGCGCATCGACGAGGGCGACATGGTGGTCAGCCTGCGCCGCCCGCCCTCGATCAACCTCACCGAGGCCAAGCGGCTCGACCTCGAGGTGCAGAAGATCCTGCTCGGCTTCCCCGAGGTCGACGGCACGCTCGCGTTCACCGGCCGCGCCGAGGTCGCCATCGACCCCGCCGGCAAGGACAAGACCGACATCGTCGTCCCGCTCAAGCCCAAGGACGGCTGGACCACCGCGCACGACCTCGACTCGCTCAGCGTCGTGTTCAAGGACGCGATCGAGTCGCGGGTCCCGAGCACCTTCGTCTCGATCTCGCAGCCGATCGAGGACCGCAACAACGAGATCATCTCCGGCTCGCGCGCCGACATCCAGATCATGGTCCTGGGGCCCGACCTGCTCGAGCTCAAGCGCATCGCCGACTCGATCGCCGCCGCCGTCCGCCCGATCGACGGCACCGGCGACCTCCGCGTCGAGCAGGTGCTCGGCATGCCCGAGCTGACCGTCAAGCCCGACCGCGCCCGCCTGGCCCGCTACGGCGTCGCCCTCAAGGACGCCCTGCTCGCGGTCGAGGCCGCCCGCGTCGGCCTGCCGATCGGCCTGGTCTACGAGGGCCAGCGCCGGTTCGACGCCCGCCTGCTGGTGCCGCCGCGCGAGCCCCGGCCCGAGGCGCTCGGCGACCTGTTCGTCGAGACCGTCGACGGTCACCGCGTGCCGCTGTCCGAGGTCGCGACCATCGAGGAGACCGAGGGCCCGGCGCAGATCCGCCGCCAGGACCGCATCCGTGTCGTGCGCGTCGAGGTCAACTTGCGCGGCCGCGACCTGGTCTCCTGGGTCGGCGACGCCATGGCCGCCGTCGAGCAGAACGTGCCGCTGACCCCGCCCTACAAGGTCACCTGGAGCGGCCAGTTCGAGAACTTCCAGCGCGCCAGCCAGCGCCTCGCCGTGGTCGTGCCGATCTGCCTGACCCTGATCTTCGGCATGCTGCTCTGGAACTTCCGCGACGTCCGCTACGCAGCCGCCGTGTTCGCCCTGGTCCCGTTCGCCCTCATCGGCGGGCTCGCCGGGCTCATCCTCCGTGACATGTCGTTCAGCATCCCCGCCGCCGTCGGCTTCATCGCCCTCGCCGGCGTCGCCGTCCTCAACGGCGTCGTCCTCGCCTCCGAGGTCCGCACCGCGCTCGACGAAGGCCACCGCTTCGACGAGGCGCTGATCAAGGGCTCCTCGCACACCATGCGGGCCGTCCTCACCACCGGCGCCGTCGCAGCGCTGGGCTTCCTGCCGATGGCCCTCGCCACCGGCGCCGGCTCCGAAGTGCAGCGGCCGCTTGCGACGACTGTCGTGTTCGGTATCGGCGCCTCCACCATCCTCACCCTCTTCCTCCTCCCTGCCCTGCTGAGGCTGGTGCTTCGCCGCGAGCGCCGGGCCAGCGAGAACGTGACGGATCTGTAATGTCCGAACAAAAAGCCGCCGTGTATGCTTCCAGACCCATGAAGGCGCTGATCGTCGAGGATGACGTCAAGGTCGCGCTCTTCATCGCCCGCGTCCTCACGGAGGAGGGATGGGTCACCGACCAGTGCACCCACGGCGCCGACGCCGTGCGCCAGGCGCGGTCTGTCGAGTACGACATCATTCTGCTCGACTGGATGTTGCCGGACATCGACGGCCTCGCCGTGTGCCGCGAGCTGCGGCGGGCCGGCTCGGTCGCGCCGATCATCATGTTGACCGCGCGCGGCGAGGTCTCCGAGCGCGTGCTCGGGCTCGAGGCCGGCGCCGACGACTACGTCGTCAAGCCGTTCGAGATCGACGAGCTGCTGGCCCGCGTCAGCGCGCTGCTGCGGCGGACCCAGGGCTTCGGCCGCTTGCAGGTCGGCGGCCTCGAGATCGATCGCCTGCGCCGCGTCGTCACCCTCGAGAACAAGCCGGTCGATCTCACCGGCCGCGAGTACGCGCTGCTGCTGTGCCTGGCCAGCCAGGAGGGCCGCGTCGTCGCTCGTTCGGAGTTGCTGACCCAGGTCTGGGCGACGCACTTCGACCCCGGCTCCAACCTCATCGACGTCCAGATCAGCCGCCTGCGCGACAAGCTCGGCGACTACGCGTGGATGATCGACACCGTGCGTGGCAAGGGCTACCGTCTCCGGCGCGACCCGCCATGAGCCTCCGCGTCCGCTACGTCGTCGCGACCTCGGCCATCACCCTGGTCACGCTCGGCGCCGCGTCGATCGCCGTCACCCTCGCCGTCAACGCCAGCCAGGAGAAGCAGCTCGACCTCGCCCTCATCCGTGAGGCCCGCGAGGAGGCCGCCGAGGCCGACAAGCTCGGCGGCGACGAGCTCGCCATCTCCAACCGTCCGGGCCCGTTCGCCAACGACGTCGGGCCGCTCACCAAGTACGCCGTGATCTACGGCTCCGGCGACCGCGTGATCGCCCAGACCCTGTCGTGGCAGCGCGACCCGCCGCCGCTGTCCGAGCTGCCGCCGCCCGACGGCAACTGCTTCGACCTGTGGTCGGCCCACGAGCACCTGCGGGCCGTGCACGTCGACATGCCCTCGCACGACGGCATCTCGCTGCTGCTCGCCGCCCCGCGCGCCGACCTCGACGGCGACGCCCGCTTCCTCGAGCGCGCCATGGCCACCGGCTTCGCCGTCGCCCTGGTGTGGACCGTGCTCGTCGCCCTCGCCGTCGTCCACCGCCTCACCCGCGACCACCGCACGATCGCCGAGGTCGCCCGCCGCGTCGCCGCCGGCGACCTCGCCGCCCGCATCGACCTCCGCCACGGCGACCGCGAGATCGTCCAGCTGGCCCGCGACATCGACGCGATGATCGAGCGCCTCGGCCTGCTGCTCGGCCTCCAGCGCCGCTTCGTCGCCAACGCCGCCCACGAGCTGCGCTCGCCGCTGACCACCCTCTACGGCGAGCTGTCGCACGCGCTCCGCCGCTCGCGCGACGCCAGCGAGTACGAGCGGGCCATCCGCGAGGCGCTCGAGAGCACCTCGCGTCTGCGCCGCCTGACCGAGGACCTGCTGGCCGTCGCGCGCATGGGCGCCGCCGGCGACGAGGCCGGCGAGCCGGTCGACATCGGCGAGCTCGGGCACGAGGCGATCGGCCTCGTCCGCCACGAGAGCGACGCCAAGGGCGTCAAGATCGAGTGGGACGGCCCGGGCGCCGACGTCGTCGGCCGCGCCCACGACCTCGTGCGGCTGCTCCGCAACCTGCTCGAGAACGCGGTCCGCCACACGCCCGCCGGCGGCACGGTGCGCGTCCACTGCCGGCCCGGCCCGGCCCGCGTCGAGCTGAGCGTGCGCGACGAGGGCCCCGGCGTCCCGCCCGCCGAGCGCGAGCAGATCTTCGAAGCCTTTTATCGAGGCACCCGCGAGCGCGGCGCCAACGACGGCGGCACCGGCCTCGGCCTCACCATCGCCCGCGAGATCGCCCACGCCTACGGCGGCGAGGTCGTCGTCGCCGCCGAAGAAGGCCCCGGCGCCGTGTTCGCCGTCACCCTCAAGCGCGCCCCCGACGACGCCTCCGCCAAGGCGTAGCGGCCCGCCTCGCAAGCATGTCCTCCAGGGCATGCCTCAAAGACAATGCCCCGAAGGACATGGCTTCTCGGTCATGTCCTTTCGAGCATGCCCGAGAGACCATGTCCTCTCGCGCTGGCACGCGATCCATGTCTCTTGCGGCCGCGACGCCGCCTCTCACCGCCGGTTCGCCAGCAGCCCGCCCCACCAGGCTGTCGGGAACGCCGTGGCGACGACCGCGAGCGCGTACCACTTCGGCCCGAACTCCGGCCCCGCGCCCCAGGTGGCGATCGCCCCGAGCGCGCTCAGCACCAGCCCGATCGTCGCCAGCACCGCCACGTGGCGCATCGGCCGGCGCCGGGCCAGCCGCCCGGTCACGAAGCCGCCCGCCACCCCGAAGCCCACCCGGTAGGCCAGCGCCAGCAGGAACAGCCCGTCGGCCATCGGCTGACCCAGCGGCGGAAAGACCCCGCTCGCGTGCATGAAGGCGTCGGTCGCCACCGACAGCACCACCGTCGTCACCAGGCCCGCCAGCACCGGCCCGACCCGCCACAGCGCCCTCGCCAGCGGGCTCGAGTTCTCGTCGGGCGACATTTCAGGGTCTCTCATGGCCGTTCTCCTCGTCCTCACCCTCCACGTCGAAGCCGAACCCGCCGGTTCGACATCACCCCGAAGATTTTTTCGCGCCCCTCGCGCAAACCTCGATCTACCGGTCCGCAGTCACGCCGCGCGCGGTCGCAGCAGCCGGCTGAACCCGTGGGCCAGCACGATCGCCGTGAACTTGAAATTGCGCAGCAGCAGGGCTGGCCACGAGATCGGCAGCGGCCCCTCGTCGCTGCGGGCCGGTCGCTGGCTGAAGCAGCGGGCCAGGCGGTCGCCGAGCCGGGTGATCCACGCCACCGAGCGCGGCGCCTCGTGGATGCCCGCCAGCCAGCGCGGCGGGATCGTCCGCGGCCCGCTCGCCGCCCCCGCCAGCCCGCCGGTGATCGCCGCCACCGTATCGGTGTCGCCGCCGAGGCGCACCGCCAGTTCGACCGCCGCGCCGACGTCCCGCGGCGCGCTCGCCCAGCAATACAGCGCCACCGGCACGGTGTGGTGGATATATCCCGACACCCCCGTGACCTGTCCCAAAGCGCAGGCGAATGTCTCTGCTGGATCTCCGCGCCGCAGGTGCTCCGCCGCCAGCGTCAGCGCCGCCGTCAGCTCGCGATCGTCCGCCGCCTCCGCCAGCGCTGCCAGCAGGCCCGCCGGGTCGTCCGCCGCCTCGTCGTACACGATCGCCGCTGCCGCCCGCGCCACCGCCAGCGCCCCGGCCAGCGCCCGCGGATCGCTATGGGTCATGCGCGTCGAGCGAGCCACGAACGTCGCCAGCCGCACCGGATCGTCGCCCACGCACACCCCGAGGATCGCCGCTCGCATCGCCGGCCCGTTGCCCGCCGACTCGACCCCGCTGCGCTCCGGCGACCAGCCGAGCCACAGCCGCACCAGCGCCCGCAGCGTGCCCCAGCCGATGCTCGCGGGCAGCCCGAGCAGCCACCCACGCAGCCGCCACGCCAGCGAGCGGGCGAACGCGCGCGAGTCGTCGGGCGCCGTCAGCAGCGCCTGCCCCGTCATGCACGCGTGCTCCGTGTCGTCGCTGATCATCCCGCGCGCGCCGATCAGCGCGTGCTGCAGCGGCGCCGCGCCGACCGCCGCGCCGATGCGCGCCCGCGTCAATCCTTCCCACGGCAGGCCGATCGCGTCCCCCACCGCGCCCCCCAGCAGACAGCCCACGATCGCGTCTCTCAACTCCATGCGCACCTCCGGCCCGCCTCACAGCAAGCCGCGCGCCAAACCATCGCGCAGACAGGAAGTCACCGCCGCCTCGCGGTCCCTCGCCGAAGCTTGCCATCGTGGCGCGACGCTCCTCCGCCTCCGTCATGAAGCATCGGCGTCGGCTCGCTGGCAGCGCCGGGGCTGTGGCTGATGCCTCGGCTTCGCCTCCGACGCGCCCGCACGACCTCTTCGTGCGCCTCGCCGTGGCCCGCTGCGGCCGCCTCGTGCTCGCTCGACGCGTCACCCGAGCCCTCGCGCCCGCTGACAATTCGTCGCGCAGGCCCGCCTGACAAATCGTCGACCTCGACGCCGCGACCCGGCCCAACCTGTCAGCACCCCGCGACATCGCGCCGTCGGCTCCAGTCATCACCACCGCGATGTCCTTCGTCGCCCGCGCGCGCGAACGGCCGCGCTCCCGCGCCCGGCCTCGGATTGCGTCCCTGGGCTCGCGCGGGCATCCTCGCGGCTTCAGGAGCGGTTTCCGATGATCGACATCGTATGGGACATGGAGACCGGCGACCCCGACGACTTTCTCACCCTGCTGCTGCTGCTCGGCCACCCGCAGGTCAACCTCAAGGCCGTCACCGTCACGCCCGGCACCCCCGATCAGGTCGGCGTCGTCCGTCGCGCCCTCGAGTGGTTCGGCCGCGACATCCCGGTCGGCGCGCACGACCTCGATCATCAGCCGCGCTCGGTCCGCGAGGGCAACGGCCCCGGCGACGGCCGTCACGGCGCGCGCGGCGTGTGCGTGTCTTCGTGGCACTACAAGGCCTACGGCGACATCCCGCCCTCGCGCGACGCGGCCCCCGGCGGCGAGGTCTTGCACGCCCACTGCGACGAGTCGACCACCCTCGTCACCGGCGCGCCGCTCAAGAACCTCGGCGCCGCCATGCGCCTGCCGAACTTTCGCGTCGGCCGCCTCGTCGTCCAGGGCGGCTTCGCCGGCGAGGGCGTGGTCCCGCCCGAGCGCCAGCTCGAGAAGTTCCGCGGCCTCGTCACCTGCCCGACCTACAACCTCAACGGCGACCCGCGCTCGGCCGAGGCCGCGCTCGTGCACCCTGGCATCGGCGTGCGCCGCTTCGTCGCCAAGAACGTGTGCCACGGCGTCTACTACGACGCCGACATGCACGCCGCCGTGACCGCCGTCAAGCACCGCAGCATCTCGCTGCAGCGCATCTGGCAGGGCATGGAGGTCTACCTCGACAAATCGCCCGCAGGTAAAAAGTTCCACGACCCGCTCGCCGCCTGCTGCGCGATCGACGAGGCGATCGGCGAGTGGGCCGAGGTCGAGCTCTACCGCGCCCGCGGCGGCTGGGGCTCGCGCCTGAGCCCGGGCTCGAACACGTGGATCATCACCGGCCACGACCACGCCCGCTTCGTCCGCACCCTGCTGGCCACCGAGCCACCTGTCTGAAGGGCCAGGCTCGAAGCGGCACCGCGCGCCTCTCCCCTGTCCTCATGGACATGTCTGCTCGCCACCGGCTCACGGGCATCGAGGTCCGCGACCGCCTCGCGCGCGTGGCCTCACGCCCCTCGTGATCCCCGCCGCGCCTGGCGTGCTACAACCCAAGCGCGTGGAGGTCGAGCGCACCCGACACGGGCCCTTCGAGCGGCTGTCCTTCGCCTTCGCCACTGCGACGGGTCGCAGCCAGCACTCCGTCTATCGCCTCGGTGACACCTTGATCGACGCTGGCGGCACCGTCGCCACCAAGGAGCTGCTCGCCCTCCTGCGCGATCGGCCCCCGCGGCGGATCGTCTGCACCCATCAGCACGAGGATCACGTCGGCAACATCGCCGCCATCCGGCGCGCCTTCGGCGACCTGCCCGTGTTCGTCCCCCGGCATCACGTCCCGATCGTCACCACCACGGCGCGGATCCCCGAATATCGCGCCCTGTTCTGGGGCCACCCCGAGCCCAGCGGCCCCGTCGAGCCCTACGACCCCGGGGCTGTCTTCGAGGACAGCTCCGTCGCCCTCGAGGCCGTGCTCACCCCTGGCCACACTCCCCATCACATCACCTTCGTCGCCCGCGACGGCGCCACCACCTACGCCCTCACCGCCGACCTCTACACCTCGCGTCCGCTCGAGGGATGGTTCGAGTCGGCCGCCGACGACATGATCGCCTCGCTGCGCCGCATCGCCGCCCGGACCCCGGACCTGGTCGTGCTGCCGAGCCACGGCCGGATCAAGCCCGACGGCGCACGTGTCCTTTCAGACATGTCCGTCTGGATCGAGCGCGAGGCGACGCGGATCCACCTCGCCGCCGAGCGCCTCGGCACCCGCGACCCGCGGGCCATCGCCGCCGCCGTCTACGCCGACCTCGGCCCCGACCTCGCCGACCTCGGCTCCGGCGGCGAGATCAGCCGCGCCGGCTTCGTCCGCTCGATCCTCAGCCCCAACCGCGGCCTGCCCGTCGACCCCCCGTGAGCCGCGTCATTGCGGCCGCGGATCGCGGATCGAAAGGATCTTGATCCGGTCTTCCTCCTGCATCAGCTCGATCTTCATCAGCCGCACCGACCGCTCGCAGTTCAGGTGGATCAGCGTGCCGCGCACGCTGACGAGGTCGGGCTCGCCGAGCGAGCAATCGCCGTGCTTCGACCGCACGTCGAGCAGGAACCGGCGGATCTTCTCCTCCTCGAACTTCTCGCTGAAGCTGCGGCGAAACAGCGCCGGGTCCCACTGGTCGTACAGCCGCATCACCGCCTCGGCGGCCGCGCGCACCGGCTCCGCGAGCGCGACGCCCCGCGCGGCCATCATGATGCGGGCGATCTTGCCGGTCTCCGGCGACAGCGAGAACTGCACCTCGAGCTGCCCGTGCTCGCACTCGTGGCGGTACCGCACCGCCTCGTCCTTCACCATCATCGGTTCGCCGGCGCCGCACTCGCCCACGCGCGCCCGCAGCCACTGCACCCACTCCTCGAGCCCGACCGAAGGCTTCTCATACAGACCCGCCGCCGCCTCGAGATCGAACGTGTTGAACAGCGCGATCACCTGCGACGCCGCCTGCGCCTGCTCGTGGCTCGGCGGCCGCGGCACCCGCCAAAGCAGCTCGACGAGCCCCTCGGTGAACCCCGCCAGCCGCTGATTCTTTGATGCGGGGGACGCCTCCTCGATGACGGAGCTGCTCCCCGTCTGCGAATCGCCCTCCGCTCGCGGCCCCGCCCCCTCGGTCGTCGAGCCGTCGGCGGTCGACGGCGATCCACCTGCGAAGAACACCAGGCCGATCGCAACGATCAGCGACGCCAGCAAGATCAGTCGTAAGCGCATATCCGCCAGCATAACCGAGCGCCGTCGAACGCGCGCGAGGCGGATCCATCGATCCATGTTCCTGCCCCTTTAGGACAGGATGACCCCGACCCTAAGGCCCCGAGAGCGCCGCCAGCTCGGGCCGCGCGCGGATGATGTCGTCGACCAGCAGCGGCATGTCCGACGCTGCCCTCGCCGCCTCCGCGTGCTCCGCCGCCGCCGTGCGGTCTCCGGCCTCTGCCGCCAGCGACGCCAGGTCCAGCAGCAGCATGCTCGCGCGCAGCGACACCGCCTGATCGGCGCGACGGCACAGCTCGAGCGCCCTACTAAAATCATCGCGGGCCGGCCCCGGTCGCTTCGCCCGTCGCTGCAGCCGCGCGCGCCAGGTCAGCAGGTCGGCCGCGCGCAGCATCGTCGCCGGGCTGCTCCCCGGCGGCGCCAGCGACTCGGGCGCCAGGCTCGACAACATGTCCAAAAAGACAGGTGCCACCCGCGGATCGTCGAGGTGATTGACCCCCGTGTTGCGCCACGCTTCCGCCAGCACGTCGAAGTAGCGCGCCTCCCACATGGCCCGAAGGACAGATCCGACCTCCGCGTGGTACCCTCGCAGCAGTGTATGCAGCGCCCCGCGGGCTGCTGGATCTTCGCTCGCCAGCAGCGCCTGCCACAGCGGCGCCGCCTCGGCCGCGCGCCCGGCCTGGACCAGCAGCAGCGCCTGCAACGCCTGCTCACGCGGCCCCGCCGGCCCCGAGCTCGCCAGCGCCGCCAGCGTCGCCACTGCGTCACCCTCGACCGCCGCCGCCGCGTACTGTCGCGCCGCTGCCGGCCTCGCCTCTGCCTCGTCCTCGACCGCCGCGGCTTGCGAAGCCTCGGCCTGCGGCTCGACGATCCGCGCCCCGCGGATCGCCACCTGGTGGACCTGCGCCGACAGCCACGCCGGCACGTCCCCGCCCGCGCGCAGGATCAGCCGATAGCGCCCTGGCCGCCCGAGCCGCCCCGTCAGCCGCTCGCGCATCGTCCGTGATGCCCCGTCGTCGACATCCGTCAGCGTGCAGCCCAGCTCGCCCAGCGGCGCCACCGCGAACACTCGCAGCCGCCCGCGCGAGCGCACCGCCGGGTCCGCCGGCAGCAGCGGCGGCTCGTGATTGACATAGAACCGCTGCTCTCCGGCCTGACACTGGTACTCGCGCAGCGTCGGCTGCCCGCCGCGGCTGGTCCCGTGCGTCATCAGCCCCAGGCGCAGCACTGGCCGCTCCGGCTCCGCCTCGGGCACCAGCTCGAGCACCAGCGACGCGCTCCACTCGCTGTGCTCGAGCGTCACGTCGAAGCTCACGTCGATCGTCTCGCCGTCCCACTCGAGCGGCAGCTCCGCCAGCGGGCCTGCGCTGGCCGTGCGGACCTGCAGCGTCCCTTCCAGCGGTCTTCGGCGCAGCGCCAGCGCATCTGCGATCGTCCACGCCGGCGCCAGCGGGCGCTCGAAGCCGATGTCGATCGGCGGGTGCTCGTAGGTCGCCCGCACCAGCCGCTCGCGCTGCGTCAGCAGCTCCGCCGCCTCGTCCGCCGCCAGCCCTGGCCGCGTCCGCAGCGACTCGAGCGCGCGCAGGGCCCGGTCGTACTCGCCGAGCCGCAGGTGCGAGCGGAACGCCCCCTGCAGCGCCGCCGTCGCCTCGTCGCCCTCCGCCGCCGCGCGGTACAGCGCCAGCGCGGCCGCGTCGTCGCCCAGCCGCTCGCGCAGCCCCGCCGCGTCGACCAGCACCGCCCGTCGCAGCTCGCCCGGCGGGCTGCGCCGCGCCAGCGCCTCGTACGCCGCCGCCGCGTCGGCCGTCAGCCCCAGCCGCCGCAGCTCGTCGGCCCCGGCGAACGCCCGCCGCAGCCCCTCGTCGCTCACCCCTGACCGATCGGGCATGTCCTCGCGGACAGGTTGCGAGATCGGCAGCTGCTCCGTCCCTGCTCCCAGCAGCCACAGCTCGAGCGCCCCCGTGCGCGCCTGGACCTTCGCCACCAGCTCGTCCGCGCGGTCGTCGTCGACCTGCACCAGCCGCAGCACCTCGATCCCGTCGAGCACCGCTGGCACGAACCCGCCGCGCTCGTCCTGCAGCTGCACGATCGAGTGCCGGACCCCGCGCTCGAAGTAGTGATTGACGAAATCACCGCGCCCGTCGCCGTCGACATCGCCGACCAGCGGCTGCCAGTGGACCCCGTCGGCCTTGCCGCCCTCGTCGTCGCGGAGGAACGGCACGTGCGCGCGGCGGACCAGCCGGTCGTTCGACAGCGCCAGCAGGTACGTCCCCGGCGGCGCCCCGTGCGGCTGGTCCGCCGGGAACACCAGCGGATTGGGCTCGCGGTGGAACACCTCGGCCACCACCTGCACCTCCCCCCGATCGCCGCGCAGCGTCCCGAGCCCGAACGCCTGGCCGATCTTGTCGCGCGCCACCGTCACCAGCTTGCCTGTCCCCGGGGACAGCCGCAGCACGCGCACGTCGTAGGCTCGCCAGCCGCCGAACGCCGCCACCAGCTCCTGGCGCCCGTCGCCGTCGAGGTCGGTCGCCAGCAGCGAAGTCACGACCGACTCGACGCTGTCGCCGACGTCGTAGACCATGCGCGTGGTGAAGCCGCCGGCCCCGTCGGGCTCGACCGCGGTGATCTGGCACGAAGAACCTGTCCCGACGTACAGCTCGCGCTCGCCGTCGCCGTCGAGGTCGGCCGCGGCCGTGGCGAGCACCTGGCTCTCGGGCCAGGTGAAGATCTTCTCGATCCCGCCGCCGCTGCGCCGCCCGTACAGCGTCAGGCCGTCCTCCTGCGCGATCACCTGCCCGCGCAGCGGATCGACCACGTCGACGCGGCCGGTCCCCGGCGGGAACGCGTGCTTCCACTTCGGCGCCAGCGCGCCGTCGGCCGTCGCCGCGTGCAGCACCGGCGGCCCCTGCCCCTGCTCGAGCAGCCACACCTCGTCGCCGACGCGGCCGTAGACGTGGTGCACGTCGGTGAACGCGGTCCGGTGCGCCAGCGCCAGCGCCTCCGCCAGCGCCCGCTTCGGCCCGGTCAGCCGGGTCGCCGCCGCCGCGAAATCGCGGCGGGCCAGCGCCACGTCGCCGCGCACCGCCGTCAACGTCAGGTCGGCCGCCGCCTCGGGGTGGCGCTGGTCGAGCAGCGCCAGCACCTGCCCCAGGCCGTCCCACGCCATCTCGGCGCGCAGCAGCCCGACCAGGCCGAGCAGCGCTTCACGGCTGTCCTTTGGGTCATGTGCCAGCGTGAACGCCCGCGCCTGGGCCGAGATCGCCGCCTTGCGCTGGCCATCGGCCTCGCGCCGGCTCGCCTCGCCAAGCCACGCGCGGGCGATCGCGCGGGTGTCCTTGTAGACAGGCTCGCCCAGGAACCCGGCCAGCAGCCGCTCCCCCGCCGCCGCGTCGCCCGCCGCCCGCGCCTCGGCGATGCGCGCCTCGAGCTCGACCACCGCCGCGGCCGCGTCCTCTTCTCGCTGCGCCCGCCGCAGGCGCTGCTGCAGCGCCTGCACCAGCAGCCCGACCGCGATCACGATCGCCGCCGTCACCAGCGCGACCCCGGCGACCCGCCGCCGCCTCCGCCGCGCCTTGCGGGGGTCGTGGTCGAGCGCGGCCAGCAGCGCGCCCATGTCGGGGAACCGCGCTTCTGGCCGAAAGGACAGGCCGCGCCGCAGCGCCGCCGCGATCGGGGCCGGGACCGCCAGCCGGCCCGGGCTCGACTCGAGCGTCGCGTGCGAGATGGCCGCCAGCATCTCGGTCGCCTGCCCGCCGGAGAACGGCCGCACCCCGTGCAGCGCCTCGTAGACCGCGACGCAGAAGCTGTACTGATCGGAGCGCGCGTCGGCCGAGCGGCCCAGCCACTGCTCGGGCGACATGTACGCCGGCGTGCCGAGGATCGCCCCCGTGCGCGTCAGCAATTGCTCCGTGCTGTCGAGCGGCGTGCCCGGCCGCCGCGGCTCCGGCTGGTCGCGCGCGGCCACCAGCCCGAAGTCGAGCACGCGCGCGCGCCCGTCGGCGCCGACCAGCACGTTGTCGGGCTTGAAGTCGCGGTGCACCAGCCCGGCCGCGTGGGCCGCCTGCAGCCCGCGCCCGGCCTGGCTCATCACCGCCATCAGCTCGGCCCAGCCCGCCCCCGCCTCGCGCCGCGCCTCGACCCACCCGCGCAGCGTCGGCCCGTCGACGTACTCCATGGCGATGAAGACCTGCCCGTCGCTCTCGCTGACATCGTGGATCTGCACGACGTTGGGGTGCGACAGCTTGGCCAGCGCCTTGGCCTCGCGCAGCACTCGCGCCAGCAGGTGGACATCGTCGCGGTCGCTGCGGACCATCTTGATGGCGACGATGCGGTCGAGCAGCTCGTCGTAGGCCGTGTAGACCACGCCCATCCCGCCGCGCCCGAGCACCCGCAGCAGCGTGAAGCGGCCGAGGCGGATGTCGGCGGGCAGCTCGTCGTGGGTCGCGTGCTCGGGCTTCGGCGCGTTCGTGCTGGTGAGCGTGTCGGCGTGGCTGATCCGCGCCGGATCTTCCGACGCCGGCCCGCTCTCCGCGGTGTCGCTCACCCGCTCGCTCACCCGGCGAGTATGCCAACCCCGCGCCACCCGCAGAAGTCGAAGCGACCGACCGGGCTCCGTGCAGGCGCCCACAACATGTCTTTCGAGACATGTTTTTAGAGACATTTGTCCGACGACCGTCCGCACGGCCTCTCTGGCGCGTTCCCGCGGACCGCGCGCAAGCAGGCGACCCGTGTTACACTGGCGCGCACATGCGGGTCTGCATCCTCGGCGCCACCGGTCTCGTCGGCCGCGAGCTGCTCCACCTCATCCCGCGCGCCTGGCCGGGCGCGCAGCTCGCCCTCCACGCCAGCCGCGACCAGGAGCTCGACCTCGACGGTCGCCGCTTCGAGGTCAAGGCGGCGCACCACCTCGACGACGTCGACGCCACCGGCGGCCAGCTCGCGTTCGTCGCGCTCGACGACGAGCACAGCGCCCGCTACGTCCCGCGGCTCCTGGCCCTCGGTTACCGCGTCATCGACAAGAGCAACGCCTACCGCGGCGACCCTGCCGTCCCGCTGGTGTCTGCGGGCGTCAACGACGGCCTCGTCGGCGAGGAGGTCCGCCTCGTCGCCAACCCCAACTGCACCACCATCCCGCTGACACTCGCGCTCGCCCCGTTGCGGCGCAGCTTCGGCGTCCGCGCGGTGGCCGTCTCCACGTACCAGGCGATCAGCGGGGCCGGCATCGCCGCGCTCGACCAGTTCTTGCTCGACGCCCAGGTCGGCTACGCCGCGCACAACCGCCTGGGCGCAGCCTTTTCGCCCTCGGGGTACGCCGGCAACACGGTCCCGCACAACGGCAAGACCGACGACACCGGCTTCTCGGCCGAGGAGCGCAAGCTCATGACCGAGAGCAGCAAGATCCTCGCCTTCCCCGACCTGCCGATCTCCGCCCAGGCCTGCCGCGTCCCCGTCGCCGTCGGCCACTACGAGCAGGTCTGGCTGACCTGCGAGCAGCCCGTCACCCTCGACGCCGTGGCCGCCGCGTGGCAGAGCGGCGCCTTCCTCCGCATCGTCCCCACCGTCGACGGCGCTGGCCTGTCGGCGCTCGCCTGCGTGCACGAACGCGACCTCGCGCTGGTCGGCCGCGTCCGCCTCGTCCCGCACGATCCGACCACCGTCTGCTTCACCGTCGCCGCCGACAACCTGCGCCTCGGCGCCGCCACCAACGCGGTGCGGATCGCCGCGCGCTGGTTCCCCGCCGTCGACCCGACCTTGCAGGCCCCTGCCAACCTGCCCTGAAAGCCAGATGACGACACCACCACGCAAGTTGGCGATCGCGACCGGCGGCGGCGACTGCCCCGGCCTCAACGCGGTCATCCGCGCCGTCGTCCTGCGGGCCCACGCCGCCGGCCTCGAGGTCCTCGGCGTCGAGGACGGCCTCAACGGCCTGCTCGAAGGGACAGGTGCCACCGTGCGCGCCTTGACCCCGCTCGAGGTCACCCCGATCCTCGGCCGCGGCGGCACCATCCTCGGCACCACCAACCGCTGCAGCCCGTTCGCCTGGCGCGACCCTGACGGCACCACCCGCGACCGCGGCGACGAGCTGCTGGGGCGGGCCCGGGCGCTCGGCATCGACGTCCTGATCAACGTCGGCGGCGACGGCTCGCAGGCCCTCTCGCTCGAGCTGACGCGCCGCGGCATGACCGTCATCGGCGTGCCGAAGACCATCGACAACGACCTCGACGCCACCGTCGAGACCTTCGGCTTCGGCACTGCTGTCCAGGTCGTCACCGACGCGCTCGACCGCCTGCGCACCACCGCCGAGTCGCATGACCGCACCATGATCCTCGAGGTCATGGGTCGTCACGCCGGGTGGATCGCCCTCCACAGCGGCATCGCCGGCGGCGCCGACGTCATCCTCATCCCCGAGCTGCCTTACGCCCCGGCCCACGTCGCCCGCGACCTCATGCGCACGCTCGGCGGCGGCCGTCACTTCGCCCTCGTCGTCGTCGCCGAGGGATGCACCTGCGTCGGCGGCGAGGTCACGCAGCGGCCGGTCTCCGGTGGCCTCGGCCCTTCGAAGATCCTCGGCGGCGCCGGTCAGCGCGTGGCCGAGGAGATCGCCGCCGTCGTGCCCGAGCTCGAGCTTCGCGTCACCGCGCTGGGTCACATCCAGCGCGGCGGCACGCCCACCGCCTACGATCGCCTGCTCGCCAGCCGGCTCGGCGTCGAGGCCGTCGAGGCCGCCCTGCGCGGCGAACGGAGCGTGCTCGTCTCGTCGCAGCCGCCCGACATCAAGACCGTCCCGCTCGAGCTCGCCGTCAAGAAGATGCGGGCCGTCGACCCGAGCGGCCAGCTCGTCGCCCACGCCCGCGGCCTTGGCATCAGTTTCGGCGACCTCTGATCGCTTGCGCGGCGATGCGCGATCTTGGTTGCGGCCCGACGCAACCCGCGCCATCCTCCCGCCTCCCATGGACGGAATCAGTCAGGCGATCCTCGAGCACGCGGACGGTGCCGGCACCCGCGGCGTGGCCATGGGGCAGCTTGTCGACGCGCTGGTCGGCCGCGGTTACACGCCCGAGGCCGTCGAGCAGGCGATCTGGTCGCTGCTCGGCGCCCGTCGCCTGACCCCGAGCGGCTTCCTCTGCCGTCAGCTGCGCCGCCGCGACACCTTCGGCGAGATGGTGCAGACCCGCTGCTACGAGCTCCTGCTGGCCCCCTGGTCGAGCGAGCTCGATCACCAGCTCGACCTCGACCTCGCCGCCGAAGCCGAGGTCGAGGCCGAGCGAGACGACCCCGCGCCATGACCCTCGGGGCCTGCGAGCGCTTCGTCGCCGACCCCGGCCAGCGCGTCGCCGAAGCTGTCCTCGAGGACATGCGCCGCGCCGGCCTCGCGACCTGGGCCGTCACCTGGTCCGAGCGTCACCGCGTCGCCGCGCGCCCTGGCGACCCCGGCCTCTACCTCGCCCTCGCGCCGATGGACGGCATCACCGACGCCGTCTATCGCCGCCTCTTGACCGACCAGTTCGGCGGGCGCAGCGGCATCAGCCTGTGCGTCTCCGAGTTCGTGCGGGTCACGCGAGACCCGGTGCCCGCCGCCGTGCTCTTGCGCGACGTCCCCGAGCTCGCCCACGGCGGCCACACCCGCGCCGGCGTCCCGGTGTACGTGCAACTGCTGGGCGGCGACCCCGAGCCGCTGGCCGAGACGGCTCGCCGCGCCGCCGAGCTCGGCGCTCCCGGCATCGACCTCAACTTCGGCTGCCCGGCCAAGACCGTCAACAACCACGACGGCGGCGCCAGCTTGCTGCGCGCCCCGCAGCGGATCCACTCCATCGTCGCCCGCGTCCGCGACCTCGTCCCCGCGCACATCCCCGTCACAGCCAAGGTCCGCGTCGGCTGGGACTCGAGCGACGGCCTCGAAGAGATCGCCGTCGCCGCGGCCAGCGGGGGCGCCGCCTGGCTCACCGTGCACGCCCGCACCCGCGCCCAGCTCTACCAGCCGCCTGTGCGCTGGCCCGACCTCGCCCGCGCCCGCGCGGCCGTCGCGATCCCCGTGGTCGCCAACGGCGACCTGCGGGCCCCGGGCGACCTGTCCCATTGTGCAGCCCAGAGCTGCTGCCACGCCTTCATGATCGGTCGGGCGGCGATGGCTCGCCCTGACCTGTTCGCCGTCATCCGCGGCGCGCGCCAGGACCGACCGCTGCCGCTCGCCGAGCTGGCCGGCATCGTCCGCGACTACCACGCCGCCATGCGCGACGACGGGCTGGAGCCGGGCCGCGCTGTCGCACGGGTCAAGCAGTGGCTGCGGCTCGCTGCCCAGCTCGACCCGCGCGTCGAGCCGCACTTCGCCGCCACCAAGACCGCCGTCGCCTGGCCGCCGATCGACGCCCACCTCGCCGGCATCGTCGACGACGATTCGTAAGATCGTCCGCGCAAAAAACCCCGCACAGGCTGATTGTCGAGTTCTGCCTGCGCGGGGGTGCTGCGTCTGCTTGATTTTGTATGGAAGCCAGCGGCGTCACCAGCCGCGCACGAACCCGAGGCCCAGCGACACGAGGGCCGCGAACAGGAACACCAGGAACAGCGCGCGCGCCATCCCGGTCGCCGTGGTCGCCGCGACCTTCGGGGCCGTGCTCACATAGCCCGAGAACCCCAGCGCTCCGGCCAGGAGCGCGAGCGTCAAGAAGCTGACCGTCCAAATGAGCATCGCTCGCCTCGCATCTGCGCAAGTTTCATGAAACGGCCCGCCGGACCTGTCAAGCGCGCTACCGACCTCGAGCAACCCACGTCGCACCTGGCGCGCCCCGCGAAACCCCTGACACGATCTTGATGCCTCGCGGCACCACGCCCGCCTCGCGACCTGGCTTCAAGCGCACGCGATCGAAACGCGCCGAGCGTCGCGCACCGCCGATCGATGCACCGCCATCGATCGCGGCCGCTGTCCGAATGGAAGACGCGGTCTCGAGCTTCACCCGCCCGATGCGCAGTCGCCTCGCAGCACCAGGTCCTCGCCGCTCGCCTCGAGCTTCGTCCCCTGCGCCTCGCTCAGCGTCGACATCCGCGCCCGGACCGTCTTGCCCATGCCCTTCGTCGCCGGCACCGGGTGCTTGCTCGGCGTCCGCTTGATGTACGCCGGATGGAACGTCAGCGTCTCGAGGCACGAATTCCCGCTGAAGCGCGCCCGCAGCACCCCCGTCAGGCGCGGGACCTCGTGCGTGTTCTCGAACAAGAAGTTGCCCAGCGAGTACGCGATCGCCTTTTTTCCGTATTGCTCGATCGCCTGCAGCACGTGCGGATGGTGCCCCACCACCAGGTCCGCCCCGCGGTCGAGCAGCGCCCGCGCCTGCCGCTGCTGATGGGCCCCCGGCGCATCCGCGTACTCCTCGCCCCAGTGCACGAACACGATGATCAAATCGTGGGACGCCCGCGCCGCGTCGATCACAGGACCCAGCGTCGCTTCAAAGTCATTCGTCGACAGGAACGGCAGCTCCGGCGTATCCGGGAACTGCGGCGCGTTGCGGCGTGAAGTCACCGCCAGCAGCCCGATCTTCCACCCGCGGCGCTCGAACGCCTCGACGCGGAAGATCGGCGGCTCGCTGCGCGACGCCCCCAGCGGCACGATGCCCAGCTCCTCGAGGATCTTGGGCGATTGCAGCAGCCCGTCCGTCCGTTGATCGAACGAGTGATTGTTGGCCAGGCTGAGCGCCGCGAACCCGCCGTCGACCAGGTGCTGCGCCATCGCCTTCGACGCCCCGAACGCGAACCTGGCCCCGATCGGGCTCTTCACCGGCAGCTCGTACACCAGCGGCGTCTCGAGGTTGCCGACCAGCAGGTCGCTCTTCATCGTCTCAAAAATGTCATCGAACGGCCGCTCACCCTCACCGACGATCGGGTCGAACGCCGACGCGCGGTAGCGGCCGAAGATGATGTCACCGACGAACGTGATCTCGAGCGGCTCGCGCGTCACCGCCGGCTCGACCTTCGCCGGCTCGGCCTCTTCCGCACTTCTGTCCTCCGGGACAGGTTCTTCGAACCGCCGCCCCGCCGCTTCGTTGCTGTCCTCCGGGACAGGCGCGGGCGCCACCGCCGGCGCCGTCGGCTGGGCCACCGTCGCGCTCTCGCGCCCTGCCCCCGAGCACCCCGGCAGTCCCGGGACGGAGACCAGAGCAGCGAGAGCGGCGATCCGAACCAGTCCTGGCAAGGCGCGCGGGAGATACGCCCAAACCCTCGCCGCGCGCAAGAGTTCGGCGCTTGCGCCGTCCTCGTGCGCGTCGCCGTGGCCCGTCCCCTGGGTCCATGCGCGCGAACTCCCCGCGCCTCGCCTCGTTCGCTACACTGCGTCCCGTGCCCCTCGACGCCACCCGACGCCGCGCCGCCGTCCTGCTCGGCCTCGTCGGCCTCGTCGCCGCCGTCGAGTGGATCGCCGCCGCTCGCGCTTATCGCTCGATCCTCGGCCCCGCCGACTGGGACGCTGCCGCTGCCGCTCTCGCTGCCCTCCCGCCCGACGAGCCCGTCCTGCTCGCCGACGACTGGCTCGGCCCCACCGCCCGCCGCCACCTCCTCCCGCTCCAGCGCTCTCTCGGCCGCCCCGACCTCCACGGCGCCCCCCGCTTCCACGTCCTCGCCCTCGGCGAAGCGCTGCCGGCCGACCTGCGCGCCGACCTCGGCGACCTCGCCCCCGAGCCGCTCGGCGTCGACCCGCTCGGTCCGCTTACCCTCCATCACTTCGCCACGCCTTCGGGACATGTCCTGTGGGACATCCTCGATCAGCCCGCCCTGCTCGCCGCCGACCGCGCCGGCCCCTGCCGCAAGGCTCAGCGGACCTGGGTCTGCAAGCACGGCCGCGCCACCGTCCGCCACGCCGAGATCGCCTACCGCCCACGCCGCTGCCTCGCCATCGACATGAGCGACGGCGCCGCCCTCGAACTGCGCGGCCGCGTCGACCTCGGCGCGCGCCTGCGCGGCCACCTCGGCTTCACCGACTTCAACGGCCGCCTCCGCAACGACGCCCCCGCCATCGTCGAGCTCGAGCTCGACGGCGTCCCGAAGGCCCGCTGGCTCGTCAGCGACAACCAGGGCTGGGCCGCCTTCGAGCTCGCCACCACCCCCGGCCCCGCCGAGCTCACCATCCGCGTCACCAACCTGCTCGCCGGCACCTTTAATCCGGGCGGCTACGACCCCGAAACGCGCCGGATCCCCTGCCTCGACCTGCGCGCCATCACGGAGCCCACGTGACGCCCAGAACGCACCCGCGCCGCACGCACGCTCAGGAGCTCCCGTGGCGCCCCGAACGCACCCGTCGCAGCCGCACGCGCGCCCAGGAGCCCACGTGACGCCCGAAAACCACTCGCGCCGCCGCACGCACGCTCAGGAGCTCCCGTGACGCCGCGCGCCACTCGACGCCTCACGATCGCCGCCGCCCTCGCGCTCGGCCTCGCCGTCGTCCTCCTGCTCGCCCGCGGCCACCGCGATGTCGGCTACGTCCGTGACGAGGGCATCTACTTCCACGCCAGCCGCGCCTACGCCGACTGGGCCGTGCGCGGCCTGCAGTCGCCCTCCGTCCTGTTCGACCGCCCCGCCCGCGACCGCGCTTTTGCCGTCAACCACGAGCACCCGGCCCTGATGAAGCTCGCCGGCGGCCTGTCCGCCCGCCTGTTCTCCGCGCCAGGTCCTGGCGGCCAGCCCCCCGAGACCCGCGCCCAGCCCGGCCTCGCGCCGATCATGCCCGAAGGCGCCGCCATGCGCCTGCCCGCCCAGCTCCTCGCCGGCCTCGGCGTCGTCCTCCTGTTCCTCGCCGGCGCCGGCCTCACCCGCAAACGGCCTGTCCTCGGGGACAGCCCGCTATCCGCCCCTCCCGCATCGCCCCGCCCCGCGACGCCCGTCACTGACCTGTCCCCCGGGACATCCTCGCCCCGCGAACCCAACCTGTCCCCCGAGACATCCTCGCCTCGCGCGACCGACCTGTCCCCCGAGACATCCTCAACGCTCGGCTCAAGCAGGGTGTTCGCGACCGGCACAGCTCCCGCCGCCGACCCGTCCCCCGGGACATCCTCGCCCCGCGAGCCCAACCTGTCCCCCGGGACATCCTCGCCCTCCGACCTGTCCCCCGAGACATCCGCCCTCTCCCCGCTGATCCCCGCCGTCCTCGCCGCCCTGTGGTTCATCGGCTTGCCGCACGTGTGGTTCCACGCCGGCCTCCACTGCTTCGACGTCCCCGTCGCCGTCCTCACTCTCGCCGTCGTCCTCTGCTATCGCCGCGCCCTCGCCTCCTGGCGCTGGTCCCTCTTGCTCGGCCCGCTCCTCGGCGTTGCCATCTCCGTCAAGCACAACGCCCTCTTCATCCCCGTCCTGCTCGGCGTCCACTACCTCGCCTGCCTCGCCCTCGCCCGCCGTCGCCCCAGCCGCGGCCAACTGCTCCCGCTGCCTTTCCTCAGCATGGCTCTGCTCGCCCCGCCGACCGTGCTCGCCCTGTGGCCGTGGTTATGGAGCGACCCGCTCGCGCGCCTCGGCGAATATCTCGAGTTTCACCGCCTCCACGCCTATTACAACACCGAATATTTCTCCATCAATTACAACCAGCCGCCGCTGCCGTGGAGCTACCCGTTCGTCCTCACCTGGGCCACCGTACCCACCGCCCTGCTCCTGCTGGCCGCGATCGGCCTCGTGCTCGCTGTCCGCAGCGACCTGTCCTCCAGGCCATCCGCCGATCTCTGTCCCGCCCGCTTCACCGCCCCTCTGCGCGGCCACCCCGCCCGCGACGGCCTATTGTGGGCCCTGTTCGGCCTGTTCCCGCTGCTCCTCATCAGCCTGCCGACCATCCCGATCTTCGGCGGCACCAAGCACTGGATCACCGCCTACCCCTTCCTCGCCCTCGCCGCCGCCTTCGCCTACGTCACCCTGTGGCGCAGCCTCGCCCTCACCGGCCGCGCCCGCCACCTGCCCGCCGCCCTGCTGCCGCTGCTGCTCGTGCCCGCGCTGTGGAGCACGCTCCACGGCCACCCCTACAACCTCTCGCAGTACGCCCCGCTGGCCGGCGGCGCCCGCGGGGCCGCCGACCTCGGCCTCATGCGCGGCTTCTGGGGCAGCGCCGTCCTCCCGCTGCTGGATGACCTGTCCGAACGACCAGGTCCGCTCCACCTCCACGACCTCCACGAGCTGGCCCGCCTGCAGTACGAACGCGAGGGCCGCTGGCCCCCCGGCACCACCTCCGCCCCGCTGACGCGCGCCCGCGCCGCCCTGCTGTTCCACGAGCGCCACATGCTCTCCAACGAGGTCGACGCCTGGAACCATTTTCAAAACTCGGCCCCGCTCGACGTCATCACCCTCGACGACGTGCCGCTGACCAGCCTCTACGCCGGCAGCAAGTGAACCGCCGCCTTTACTCGCTCCACCCCGCTCACTGTCACTCGCGCTGCACCCCGCTCCACGCCGGCAGCGAGTGAGCCGTCGCCTCTGCTCGCTCCGCCCCATTACTCGCGCTGCTCTCCGCTCCATGCAACGAGTGAGCCGTCGCCTCTGCTCGCTCCGCCCCATTACTAGCGCTGCACCTCAGTCCACGTGGCAGCAAGTGAGCCACCGCTACTCGCTCCGCCGCACGTACTCGCGCTGCAAGCCGGTCCACGGCGTCACCATCCCCGCCGCCGACATATACCCCGTCATCGGCACCACCCGCGCCTCGCCTGCGAGCTGGCGCCCCGCCGCGTAACTGCGCCGCAGCGGCCCCCGCAGCCAGCCTGGCACGTCGCCGTCGATCCACACCGCCGCAAACTCCCCACGACCCACCGCCTCTGCCAGCGTCGCCTCGATCTGCTCCCGCCTGTCCTTCGGGACATCGTGGATCCCCATCGACCCCACGTGCCCCGGCCCGCCCGCCAGCACGCTCCACCACGGCCGGTGCAGCGCCAGGATCGCCCGCGGCTCGCCCGCGAGCTCGGCCCGCAGCGCCGCGGCCCGCTCCCACAGGTCGGCCGGTGGGATCGTCCGCCATGGGTCTTGCCGCGCGTAGCTGTCCCGAAGGCCAGCCAGCCCGCGGTCCTGGATCGGCTGATACATCGGCTCGATCACCAGCGCGAACACCAGCTGCGCCGCCACCAGCCCCAGCGCCGCCGCCTCGCCGCGCCCCACCGGCAGCACCACCGCCAGCCACGCCGCCGCGAAGCACACCCCCGGCATGAACGCGTTCGGCTCGGCCCACTGCGTCGAGTACCCCAGCGCCGACACCAGCAAGCCCGCCGCCGCCATCACCCCCCAGTATACCGGCCCGCGCCAGCTGTCTTTTTCGCCCTGTCCCGAGCGCCATGTCCTCAGCGCCAGCATGCGCCCGGCGACCAACCCCGCCAGCGCCACCAGGAACGGCGCCGCGTGTAAAAACATCCCCCACGTCTTGCGCCAGAACCTCACCGCGTTGAACGCGTGCGCTTGATGCAATTCATAAATGTACGTCCAGAGTCGCCCCTCGGTCAGCCACTGCCCGAGCAGCACCCCGCCGCCGTCGATCGCCGCGATCGTCGCCGCGTACATCCACACCAGCCGCGGCGCCACGATCAGCCCGCCCACCCCGCTCGCCAGCACGAACACCGCCGCCGTCTGCTTGGCCCAGAACGCCGCGCCCACCAGCACCCCCGCCGCCACGATCTTTCGCCGACGCCCCGCGCTCTCGCGCAGCAAGATCAGCCCCCACAGCAGCAGCGCCAGGAAAAAACTGTCCGCGCGGGCCACGTCGTACCAGCGGAACGTGAACACGTACCCCGATAAAAACAGCCCGACCGCTGCCGCCGCGTGCGCGCGCGGCTTGCCCTCGAATCGCACCAGCCGCCACAGCCCCGCGCACACCGCCCCGATCGCCGCGACGCTCACCGCCCGCCCGAGCACGTACCCGAGCGGCAGCACCCACCCCAGCGCCGCCAGCACCGCCGGATACAGCGGCGTGTACAAAAACGGCACGAACTCCGCCGACGGCTCGGGATACGCGCTCAGCCCCTGCTGAATTCGCAGCGCCGTGTGCAGGCTCCCGCCCTCCATCCATTCGAGCTCGAGCGGGAAGCCGATCCGGCACGCGAACACCACGATCATCACGACCGCCCACGCGATCGCCAGCCCGCCCACCAGCGCCCGCAGGCGGGTCACCCACACGCTCACGGCGCGCCCTCGTCGACGAACGGCCCGACCGCGTGCCCGCGCCGGCGCAGGCAGCAGTAAAAACCGACCTCGAGCAGCCCGCCGGGCGCCGATGGATCACTCACCGTCCCGGGCTCGGCGCACGCCCACACCATGTCGCGCCCGAACCCGCGCTTTCGCGCCGCCGACGGCGTCGGCCGCTGCGGCCCGACGTGGCCGACGTGACACAGCAGATCGGGCTCGCGCGCCAAAATCACCGCTTGCGGCGCCATCAACTGATGCCCCGGCCGCGCCTTGACCTGCGGCTCCACCTCGACCTCGCGGGGCCAGCGATCGACCAGCCCGTAGACATCGACCGCCCGCAACCTCGAAGCATACGGCAACGCCCCCGCTGCCCCGACCGAGATCGAAGTGTCCTCCGGGACATGCTCTTTGAGCCATGTCCCTGCGGCCACCCGCTCGCGGGCGAACCGGTCCATCGCCGTCACCCCTTCCCAGCGACCGTCGAGCCACCCGCTCGCCGTCTCGCGATCTTTCACCACCCGGCCCCGCGCCAGCAGCCCCAGCGCGATCGCCAGCACCAGCCCGGCGCCGACCGCGACTGCCGGCCCGCGGCGCCTGAAGAACTTCTCGCCCGCCTCGATCAGCAGCCACCCGACCAGCCCGGCCGTCAGCGCCGTCGCCACCACCAGGAACCGCCCGTAGGCCATGAAGTCGCCGCCGACCGACCACGCGTAGCCCACCACCGCCGCGATCGGCAGCACCAGCGGCATGTGCCTCGCCCGCAGCAGCAGCGCCAGCGGCGTCAACCACACCAGCCGCAACGCGCTCGCCCACGCGGCCACGTAGGCCACCCCGAACGTGTCGCGCAGCAGCCGGCCGTGCTGCTTGATCGCCCACGTGTTCGGCAGCCACTCCCCATAATAGGCGTGTCGCCACAGCAGGTGCACCACCAGCGGCCCGCCCGCGATCACCGTCGCGATCGCCGCCTCGCGCAGCGGAGGCAACCGCTCACGCCTGCCCCCGAGGACATGACCGATCGACCAGACTATTAAAAACACCCCGATCGGCAGCACCGCGTCGGGTCGCGTCAATCCTGCCAGCGCCGTGAGCGTCCCTGCCCACCGCCAGCGCCCCTGCGCCGTCGCTGCCATCGCCGCGATCGTCAGCGCCGCGGCCCACGACGTCTCGAGCCCGCCGTGGGCCCACACCACGTACTCCGGCGCCGCCGCCAGCAGCAGCCCCGGGATCAGGTCCACCGCCGTCCACGGCCCGCTCGCCCCCCGCAGCCCCCGGATCAGCACGATCGTCGCCGCCGCTCCGGCCAGCGCCCCCAGCTGCGTCAGCCACGGCGCCAGCGCCTCGGGCAGCGCTCCGAGACATGTCCCGAGGGCCAGCACGATCACCCACAGGAAATTCGTATAGCCCTCGACCCGCTCGCCGAGGTTGTACTCGAGCGCCCCGTGCTCGGCCAGGTTCCACGCGTAGCGGAACGAGATATACGCGTCGTCGCAGATGAACTGCCAGGCGCGCGCGTGCACCAGCAGCAGCGCCGCGGTCGCGGCCGCCAGCGCCATCGCGGCCCTGCTCTGCCCGGCCGGCATCACAGCGAGCGGCGCAGCGCCTCGGGGTCCTGCGCCGCGCCCATCGCCGCCTCGAGCGACACCTTGCGCGCCCGCACCAGCGCCGCCAGCGACTGCTCGAGCGACACCATCCCGTCGGCTCGACCGGTCTGGATCGCCGTGGCGATCTGGTGCCCGCGGCCCTCGCGGATCTGGGCCGCCACCGCCGAGGTCACCAGCATCTTCTCAAAAGCCACCGCCCGCTCGTTGCGCGACACCGGCACCAGCACCTGCGTCACGATCGCCCGCAGCGTGCCTGCCAGCTGCAGCCGCACCTGCGTCTGCTGGTGGCCCGAGAACCCGTCGATGATGCGGTCGACCGCCATCGCCGCCCCGGCCGCGTGCAGCGTCGAGAGCACCAGGTGGCCCGTCTCTGCCGCCGTGAGCGCCGCCGAGATCGTCTCCGGGTCGCGCATCTCGCCGACCAAAATGATGTCGGGCGCCTCGCGCAGCGACGCCCGCAGCCCCTCGGCGAAGCTCGACACGTCCTTGCCGACCTCGCGCTGGTGGATCAGCGCCTTCTTGCTCGTGAACACGTGCTCGACCGGGTCCTCGAGCGTCACCACGTGCCGGGCCGCCGTGCGGTTGACGTGCTCGACCAGCGCCGCCAGCGTCGTCGACTTGCCCGAGCCCGTCGGCCCCGTGAACAGCACCAGCCCCGCCGGATAGCCGACCAGCGCCGTGAAGTCCTCCGGCAATCCGAGCTCCGCCAGCGTCGGCGCCTTGTCGCGCACCGGCCGGAGCGCCGCCGACAGCCCGCGCTGCTGGCGGAACACGTTGGCGCGGAAGCGCAGCCCGCCGAGGTCGAGCGCCGTGTCGACGCTGCCTGCCGCGCGCAGCCGGGCCCGCTGCTCCGGGCTCAGCACCTCGGCGAACAGCGCCGCGATCGCGGCCTCCGACGCCTGTGTCCCGATCTCGCGCAGGTCGCCGGCCGTGCGCACCCGCGGCGCCAGCCCGGCCGAGAAGATCACGTCCGCCGCCCCCTCCCAGTGGGCCCGCTGCAGCACCCCACGCAGCTCGTCGGCCGCCCGCTGCGCCTCCTCGTCGGGCTCTTCGGACATGTCCTCCGGGACATATTCGTGGACCACCGGCGCCGGCGCCGGCTGCACCGGCGCCTCGGTCCGGCGCCCAGGCGTCGGCGGTCGCACCGGCGGCGGCGGCGCGGGCGTGCGCACCGGCGGCAGGTCGGGCACCGGGTGGCTGTCCTGAGGGACAGGTCTCGAAGCACCTGTCCCTGCGGTCACCCGCGCCTTGGCCAGGCTCAGGTGGTAGCGCCCGCCGTCGATCTTGAGCTCGCCGGAGAACCGCTGGCCCTCGAACGTGTGCTCGACCTTGACCGACTTGCGCAGGTCGAGCTCCTGGCGCTGCTCCGGCGTCACCAGGTCTTCGAAGAACATCGCCACCATCTCGTGGCTGACCTTCGGCATCGACAGCGGCACGTCGGCGCCGGCGCGTTTGAGCGAGGGGACGCGTTCGGAGGCGAGGACCAGGCCGTCGGCCTTCTGGGCGTCGAGGATCTTGAGCAGCGAGTCGATCGCGGCCATGGCGCCCGGTATAGCGCGAGGGCCGGCGTCCTCGCCAGTGCTCGCCGTCCGATGCGCGCCCAGCCGGCCCGTGGCATCGTCGGGGCGCGTGCACGTGTTTTATTCCGACCAATTCGTGCTGCCGCTCCCGCCCGGCCACCGGTTCCCGATGGCCAAATACGCGGCCCTGCGCGCGCGCGTGGCCGCCAGCGGCCTGGTCGATCCCGCCGACATGCACGTGCCCGAGCGCGCCACCCCGGACCAGCTCGCCCTGGCCCACGACCCCGGCTACGTCGACCGCGTCTGCCGCGGCGAGCTCAGCGCCCGCGAGCAGCGCGAGATCGGCTTCCCCTGGTCCGAGGCCATGGTCGAGCGCTCGCTGCGGTCGACCGGCGCCACCATCGGCGCCTGCCGGGCCGCGCTGATCCACGGCGGCTTCGCGGTCAACCTCGCCGGCGGCACCCACCACGCCTTCCGCGATCGCGGCGACGGCTACTGCGTGTTCAACGACAGCGCCGTGGCGGCCCGCGTGATGCAGGCCGAACGCCGCGCCGCCCGCGTGCTCGTCGTCGACTGCGACGTCCACCAGGGCGACGGCACCGCCAGCATCCTCGCCGGCGACGACACGATCTTCACGTTCTCGATCCACGCCGCCAAGAACTACCCGTTCAAAAAACAGGAAAGCGACCTCGACATCCACCTGCCCGACCGCACCGGCGACGACGACTACCTCGCGGCGCTGGGGCGCGGCCTCACCGAGGCCCTCGGCCGCGCCAGCCCCGACCTCGCCATCTACCTGGCCGGCGCCGACCCCTACGAAGGCGACCGCCTCGGCCGCCTCGCCCTCACGAAGGAGGGCCTGGCCCAGCGCGATCACCTGGTCCTCGGGACATTGCGAAAAGCACATGTCCCGACGGCCATCTCGATGGCCGGCGGCTACGCGAAGGAGCTCGACGACGTGGTCGAGATCCATTTTAAAACGGTGAGCATCGCCGCCGAGCTCGCGCCCTGAGCTCGCGGATCTCTCCGGGCTTCACACGTTCTGGAAGATCGAGCCGTCTCGCGTTGGCCGTCAGACCCGCCGGATCTTCGCCCCGAGCTCCTGCAGCCGCTGCATCGCGCGCTCCGGCTCGAGCAGGCTCTCCGGGTGATACAACCCGGGTTCCGGCGCCTCGTGCCCCGCGAGGCCGAGCAGCCTCTCGGTGGCCAGCGCCGCCCCGTACGCGCTGAGGTTCGCGTACACGTCGTCGTCGGTGATCTCGATCCGGACTTGCTTCGCGGCGCCCTCGTGATCCTCGCCGGCGATCTCGACGATCAACTCCGTCGCAGGCCCCCGGCCGCTCACCGCCTCGCGCGTCGCGAAATCGACGCGGATCGACCTCGCCTCGGTCGCGGCCGCGAGGCTGACCACGTCGAGCAGCGCCAGCACCCCGCCCTGGCGCTTCACCCCCGTGACATCGACGATCTCGCGCGCCGCCTCCTCGCCGGCGACCCACCGCCAAAGCCCGTCCTCGCGGATCAGCGCGCTGGGGAACGCGCTCCCGAGCCGCTCGAAGTCGGCCTGCGACGCCGGCCCGCCCTGATCCTCCGGATCGACGACCCCCGCCAGCGCGATCGACTCCACTTTCTTAAACTCGCGCGCGAGGTGCAGCGCCGCGAGCGTACCGACACCGCCGAACACGTGGCCGAGGAGCAAGATCGGCGCCCTCCCGGGGTTTTGAATGAAGTGCGCCACCTCGGGGCCGATCTCGAAGGCGAAGCTGGCGAACGACAGGTACGCGAGCCCCCGTGCCTGCGCGAACTTCAATGAATTCAGCCAGGGGTCCGTCAGCAGCGTGACGACCGCGCCGAAGCTCGCTCCCTCGAGACCCAGGTCCTCGCGCGCCAGGTCGACGCGCGTCGCCGTCGTCGGCCCGCCGATCTGCGCCGCCACGGCCGTGGCCTTCGCCACGTCACGAGCGGCCAGCACGATCGGCAATTCGGGGTGCAGGCGGCGCAGCGCCCTGGCGACGCGACGGCCGACCACCCCCGAGCCCCCGAGCAACAACACCGGATTCTTCATCGATGCAGACATACGCATGAACTCCCTTCATCTCTCAAGGACAGCAACAGTCGGCCTCAAGCCCGACGGGTCTGCGTGCCGAACTCCGCCAGCCGGCGCAGCAGGTACTCCGGCTCGACGATCACGTGCGGCAGATAGAGCCCCGGCGGCACCGCCGGGCCGCCTGCGAGGCCGAGCAGCCGCTCGACGCCGACCGCGACGCCGACCGCGGTGACCGGCGCCTGCCCCTCTGGATGGACCAGCTCGATGCGCACGCGGCCGCTCGTACCATCGCTGCGCGTGCCGGCGATCTCGACCACGATCTCGGTGGAGAACGGCTCGCCGCGGCGACGGCTGGCAGACTCGCCGACGGCGACGTCGGTGCGGATCGATCTCGCCCCGGTCGCGGTGCCGAGGCTCAGGACATCGAGCATCGAGTAGGCCTGCCCGGTCATCGCGCGCCCGTCGACGGCCGTGAACACGCGCTCGGCCGCGGGCCCGCCGATCCACTGCCACTTGCCGCCCGCGAGCACCAGCGCGCTCGTCTGCGCCTTCGTCTGCCGCTCGAGGTCGGCGTAGGCCGCCGGCCCGCCGACGTCCTGCTCGTCGAGCACCGCGGCGATCTCGATCGACTCGACGCTGCGGAACTCGCGGACGCCTCGCAGCGCCGCCGCCGTGGCCGCGCCCGCCAGCCAGCTGCCGGCCATGAGGATCGGCGCGCTCCTGGGTCTCGCCACGTGCAGCCCGACCACGGGCCCGAGCTCGAACGCCACCGTCGAGATCTCGAGGTAGGGGATCTCGCGCGCCTGGGCGAACCCGACCGAGTGCAGCGTGTCGTCCTTCACGAACATCACCACCGCGCCGAACCTGCGCTCGGCCGGCTGCCCGAGGTCGGCGCGCGCGAGGTCGACGGCGACGGCATCGGCGTTGCCGAGCTCGCGGGCCACGGCGCGCGCCTTTTCGAGGTCGCGTCCGCCGATCGTGATCGGCAATTCGGGGTGGAGTCGGCGCAGGATCTGGGCGGCGCGCGAACCGACGACGCCGGAGCCGCCGATGATGAGGACGGGTGCTTGGGTGCTCGTGGACATGACAAAACCTCGCTCTCGCGCGGCGGACTGAACCGCCGCGAGTGGCCATGACGCCGGGCTGGCGCCGCAACTTACTCTTAGTAAGTTACGGATGGTAATATGGCCCGACGGTGCTACTGTCAAGGACGGCCCGCGAAGAAATCTCGAGGCGACACGACGACGATGACGGGGACCACGACCAGCCGACTGCCGAAGGCCGAGCGACGCACGCAGCTGCTCGAGACCGCCCAGCAGATCGTGCGCGAGGAAGGGACCGACGCGCTGACGCTCGGCCGCCTCGCCGAGCGCGCCGGCGTCAGCAAGCCGATCACCTACAACCACTTCGAGACGCGCTCGGGCCTGCTCGTCGCCCTCGCGCGCGAGGTCGACGACCGCAGCATCGCCACCTTGCACGAGGCCCTGAAGCGCACGCGCCCGCGCCTGCCCGACGTCGCCCGCGTGCTCGGCACCGCGTACATGCGCTGCTACTCGCAGAACGGCCCCGAGTGGCTGGCCATCCTCGCCGCGCTCAAGGGCGACAGCGCGATGGAGTCGGTGCAAGAGGAGCTGCTCGACCGCTACGTCACGATCTACCGCACCGCCCTGGCCCCGCTCACCGAGCTGACGCCGCGCGAGCTCCAGCGCCGCTGCGTCGCCATCATCGGCGCCGCCGAAGCCCTCGGCCGCGACCTGTCCCGCGGCCGCCTCGACGAACCCGCCGCCGCCGCGACCCTGACCTCGCTGATCGTCGCCTGGCTCGGCAAGCAAGGTTGAAACGACGCGCCCGCGATCGACCTCGCGATCATGAAGCGCAGCGCCCTGCTCGGCCGCTGATCCTCACCGCAGGCGATCGAGCTCGCCGGTGCAGTCGAGCTTCGCGCCGTTCTTGAGCGGCACCGAAGTCAGCCCGACCGCGTCGCGCTCGACCCCCATCGCCCGGGCGATCGACACCAGCAGGCGGTTGTGCGGCGGGCCTTGCAGCTCGTCGCCGAGCAGGCCGGGCACCACGTTCGTCTGCCGCCAGTGGATGTACCGCCCCGGCTTGTCGAAGTATCCCGTCCCGCCGGCCAGCACCACCGGCAGGCGATGGAGCTGATGCTCGGGCGTCCCCAGCTCGCTCGACCACACCACCAGCGTATCGTCGAGCAGCGTCCCGCCGGCGCTCGGGATGTCCTCGAGCACATCCAGCAGCTTCGCCACGTCGTTCGCGTGGTAGCGGCCGAAGTTGGCCATCACCTGCGCCGCGACCGGGTCGCTCGACACCGCGTGGGCGAAGTCGTTGTGGATGTCGCCGGGCGGCGCCCCGACCTGCTCGTTGCGCAGGCCCCACAGCGCCAGCAAACCGACGCGGGTCAGGTCGCACGACAGCGCCAGCGCCGTCAGCGTCGTGAACAGCTGCGTGCGCTGGTCGTACCACGCCGGGTCTTCCCACGGCGCCGCCGCCCCCGGCGGGTCCGGCACCTCACATGGCTTTTGGGACAGCGCCTCCAGCTGCAGCTCGAGCGCGCGCAGCAGGTCGCGGTGTTGCTCGACCTTGAGGCGGTCATCCGCGCCGAGCCGGGGCGCCACCGCCGAGAACTGCGCCCGCGCCAGCTCGACCACCGCGCTCTGGCGGGCCCGGATCGCCGCCGCGTCGCTCGACAGCGGCGCCTCGCCGTCGGGGAACAGCCGCGTGTAGAGCTCGGCCGGCTCGTAGATGTACGGCAGCGTCTTGCCGCCCGGATCGTACGAGTAGGGCCAGCTGCCGTGCGACACCTGCAGCGAACCGATCTGGCCCGGCTCGGCGATCGCCGCCGCCACGATCTGGTCGATCGAAGGCCCTTGCGCGTGCGCCGGCCCGTTCTCGAGCTCGACCGCCTGCGTGCCCGTCAGCGCCGTCGCGTGCCCCTCCTTGTGCTCGTTGAGCGCGGTCGTCATCCCGACCGCGTTGCCGAGCCCGTCGAGGATCGAAAGCCGCGCGCGGTGGCGGTGCAGGGGTCGCAAGATCTCGCTGAACTCCGCTTCGGCGAGCGGCGAGAGCGGCGCCTCCCAGTCCGCGTCCTCCGACGGATCGCCGGGGCGCATGCGCCAGCGCGGGTACACCGCGCCGTGCTCCGTCATCACCACCAGCAGGCGTCGCACCGGCGCCTCGGCCTGTGCTCTCGCGCCGCGCGGCAGCAGCGACGGCAGGCACAGCGCCCCCAACCCGAGTCCCAGCCCGCCGCGCAGCCACGTGCGGCGCGAGGTCGTCATCGACGCGTCTCCGTCGCGCGGGTCGACTCCGCGCCTGCGCCTGGGCGCACGATCGCGCCCGCATGTGGGCTCTCGACGGCGAGCGTGTCGCTGTTGCGGACATGCACATGCATCGCTCGCGCGGCCATCGCTGTCACCCTACGAGGCCCGTCGCGGTGGGTCAAGGCGCTCTCGCGGCGAGAGCGCGTTGACACGTTCGCGCGAGCTTCTTTAAAGTGACAGGCAGTGTCGGTCACGATCGAGGGCGAGCGCGTCGACCAGCTGCTGCGCATCATCGTGGCCGCCGCCACCGGCGACTACGAGCTGCGGGTCCCGCTGCTCGAAGAGGACGACGACGAGTTCCTCGAGGTCGAGCTCGGCGTCAACTACTTGCTCGAGGAGCTGGCGCTCGGCAAGGCCAAGAGCGACAGCCAGCGCCAGCAGCTCGAGGTGCGCGCCGAGGAGCTGGCCCACCAGCAGAGCGAGCTCGTGCAGGCGCTGTCGACCCCGGTGATCGCCGTGTGGCCGGGCGTGCTGGCGCTGCCGCTGGTCGGTCGCGTCGACGACGAGCGGGCCGCCACGATCACCGCCGTCTTGCTCGAGCGCGTCGCCGCCGAGCGTGCCACCCACGTCATCCTCGATCTCACCGGCGTCGGTGCGATCGCCGGCAACACCATGCCGGCGCTGCTCCGCATGGTCCGCGCGATCGGCCTGCTCGGCGCCAGCTGCCTGCTCACCGGCATCAGCGCGCCCGTCGCCCAGCAGATCGTCGCGCTCGGGGCCGCCGAGGGCGGCGCGCCGGTGCGTGCGCTGGCCCAGCTGAGCGACGCGCTCGCGCTCGTGCTGGCCCAGAAAGGCGCGCTGGGGCGCTGACATGCCGTTCCGCTACGAGGAGCTGGTGACGCCCATGGGCCGGCCTTACGTGCGCGTGCACGTGTCGGGCGACATCGACCTGCGCGATGCCGAGGAGTACGTGGCCAGGTTCGAGGGCGCGTACCAGCGACGGCGCGTGCTGTCGGTGGTCGCCAGCGGCACCGAGTACTCGGCCAAGGCGCGCAAGCACCTGCTGGCGATGCGCGAGAGCAGCCCGCACGCGACCGTGACGACCAGCGCGCTGGTGCGGGCGGCGATCCACCTGATGACGCGGTCCGCCGCCGGCGGCACATATCGCGTGTTCACCGACGAACCCGAGGCGCTGGCCTGGCTCGACGACCAGGAGGCATGAATGTCGCTGACGATCACCGAGGCGCGCATCAACGGGCTCCTGAACACGCTCGTCACCGCCGCCAGCGGCGACTACGACGTCCGCGTCGCGCTCGAGGAGCACGAGGATCCGTTGCTCGACGTCGAGCTCGGCATCAACTACCTGCTCGACGAGCTGATCGAGCGCCGGACCCAGAACGAGGCCCAGGAGGAGGAGTTGCTGACGCGCGCGCGCCAGCTCGCGCGCCAGCAGGACGAGCTGGTGCAGGCGCTCTCGACCCCGGTGATCGCCGTGTGGCCCGGCGTGCTGGCGCTGCCGCTGGTCGGTCGCATCGACGACGCGCGGGCCGCCGTCATCACCGCCACCCTGCTGGAGCGCATCGCCGCCGAGCGGGCAAGCCACGTCATCCTCGATCTCACCGGCGTCGCCGCGATCGCCGACGCCACCATGCCGGCGCTGCTCCGCATGATCCGCGCGATCGGCCTGCTCGGCGCCCGCTGCTTGCTCACTGGCATCCGCGCCGAAGTCGCCCCGCAGATCGTCGCGCTCGGCGGCAACGACCTCCACGTCCGCGCCCTCGCGCGACTGTCCGACGCGCTCGCCCTGGTGCTCGCCGACAAGGGCGCGCTCGACCAGCCCCACCGATAGGACCTGACCGCCCATGCCGTTCGTTTTCGCAGAGGCCACGACCCCGCAGGGCAAACCACTGCTGCGGATCCACGTCCGCGACGAGGTCACGATCACCGACGCCGAGGCGCTCGGCGCCCGCATCGAGGACGACGGGCCCAACCATCGCTGGCGGATCCTCAGCGTCGTCGAGAAGGGCACCGAATACTCGCCCGCGGCCCGCAGGTACTTCCCCAACCTGCAGCCCAAGTACGGCGCGATCGCCGTCGCCGTCACCAGCCCGATCGTGCGCGCCGCGATCAACATGATGATGCGGCTGACGGGCCAGGCGCCGAACTTGCGCCTGTTCTCCAGCGAGGCCGAGGCCCTGGCCTGGCTGGACCAGCTCGAGATCTGACGCCGGCCTCGGCCCGCGCGCCGATTCGCCCAGCGGCGCGCGGATCCGCCGCGCCGTGGTATAAGGTGCGCCGCCCGGGCCCGTGAAGCTCATCATCCAGATCCCCTGCCTCAACGAGCGGGAGCACCTGCCGGCGACCTTCGCCGACCTGCCGCGCGCGCTGCCGGGGATCGACAGCATCGAGGTGCTCGTCATCGACGACGGCAGCACCGACGGCACCGCCGCCGTGGCCGAGCAGATCGGCGTCCATCATGTGCTGCGGTTCCCCGGCCACCGCGGGCTCGCGGTCGCGTTCCAGGCCGGCGTCGACGCCTGCCTCGCGCTCGGGGCCGACATCATCGTCAACACCGACGCCGACAATCAGTACCCGGGCGCCGACATCGTCCGCCTGTGCGCGCCGATCCTCGAGGGCCGCGCGGACCTGGTGGTGGGCGACCGGCAGACCGACCAGATCCCGCACTTCGGCCCGCTCAAGCGGCTGCTGCAGCGCTGGGGCTCGCGCGTGGTCCGGCGCGCCTCGGGCACGACGGTGCGCGACTCGACCAGCGGCTTTCGGGCCATGAACCGGCGGGCCGCCGCCGCGCTGTTCGTGCACAACCGCTTCACCTACACCCTCGAGTCGATCATCCAGGCCGGCGCCGCCGGCCTCACGATCGCCGACGTCACGATCACCACCAACCCGGAGCTCCGGCGCTCGCGCCTGTTCCGCTCGATGGGCAGCTACGTCCGCCGCAACGGCGCCGTCATCGTCCGCTCGTACGGCATGTACTGGCCGGTCCAGACCTTCGGCCTGATAAGCCTGCTGCTGCTCGCGTTCGGCCTCGCGCTCGGCGGCCGCTTCACCTACTACTACCTGTCCCGTTGGCCAGACGAGAGCGGCCACACCGAGTCGCTGCTGGTCGGCGTCGGCGCGGTCGTGCTGGCCTTTTTGGTCGCGCTGATGGCGTTCCTCGGCGACCTCAGCGCCGCCAACCGACGGCTGACCGAGCAGGTGCTGACGCAGGTCCGCGGCCTGTCGGCGGCGCTCGCGGCCCAGCAGGCCGCGCCGGCCATCGCCGGCCACCGCCGCACCGCCGCCGCCCCGTGGCAGCCGGAGGCGCGCGCGTGAGGGTCGACGCCGGCAACGTCGTCGGCAACGCCGAGGCCAAGTACGACCACCCCAACCCGATCGCCCGCCGCCTGGTCGCCGGCTTCAAGCGGGCCGTCGGCGACCTGTACCTTCGGACATGTCCCGAGAGCGTGCTCGAGGTCGGCTGCGGCGAGGGCCTGCTGGCCGACAGCCTGATCCGCCTGCGCCGGCCGGCCTCGTTCGCGGCCTGCGACGTCGACCTCTCGCGGCTCGCCCCCGACCTCGATCCGCACCTGAACTTTCAGACAGCCTCGATCTATCAGCTGCCGCAGGCCGACCGCAGCGTCGACCTGGTGATCGCCTGCGAGGTGCTGGAGCACCTCGAGGACCCGGCCGCCGGCCTGCGCGAGCTGGCCCGCGTCGCTCGCCGGGCCGTGCTGATCAGCACCCCGTGGGAGCCGGTGTGGCGCCTGCTCAACCTCGCCCGCGGCCGCTACGTGCGCGCGCTCGGCAACACCCCCGGGCACATCCAGCACTTCTCGCGGCGGGGCCTGCTGCGGCTGGCCGACACGCGCCTGCGCGTGGTCGAGGTGCGACGGCCCTTGCCGTGGACGGTGATCCTCGGTGAGCCGCGATGAGCGGCGCGGGCTCTCGCGGCCGGCTGCTTCGACTGGCCGTTCGGACATGGCCCTTCGCGCTGGTCACCGCGCTCGGCCTGTGGCTGCTGTGGCCGGTGCCCGCCGGCGTGATGCCGCTGTCGGCCGATCACACGGTGCACCTCACGCGCGCCTGGCTCTACGGCCAGCAGCTCGCCGGCGGCCACCTGGTCGGCTGGAGCCCGTTCTGGTTCTTCGGCTTCCCGCTCGGCGAGCTCTACCCGCCGCTCGGTGACCTGCTGGTCCTCGCCGTCCGCGGGCTCAGCCTCGGCCTGCTCGACTGGGCCCAGGCGTACGCGCTCGCGTTCACCCTCGTGTTCCTGCTGCAGGGCTGGGCCCTGCTCCGCTGCGGCCGCGCCCTCGGCCTCGGCCCGCTCGCCGGGCTCGTCGCCGCCGCCCTGGCCCTGCTCGACGCGGGGGCCTACCGCGAGGGCGGGTGGGTCTACACCGTCACTTACGGGGTCTGGCCGCAGGCCCTGGCCACCAGCCTGGCCTACTGGGCCCTCGCCGAGCTGGCCCTCGCCGCACGTGTCCGCGAGGGCATGTCCCCGGGGACACATCACCGCCACCTCGCCCTCGCCGCCTTCGCCACCGCCGGCGCCGTGCTGGCCCACCCGATGAGCCTGCCGATGCTCGCCATGGCCGCCCCGCTGTGGCTGCTCACCGTCGGCTTGCGCGGCCCCGGGGGGCCGCAGGGCCGGAACGATTCGAGCGCGCCGGGGGTCGCAGGGAGGCCTGTCCCTGCGGCTATCTCGTCCAGCGCAGCCTCGCCTGTCCCTTCGGCCATCTCGGCCTGCGCGAACTCGCCTGTCCCTGCGGCCATCTCGGCCAGTGCAGCCTCGCCTGTCCTTTCGGCCATCTCCACCGGCTCGCGCTCACCTGTCCCTTCGGCCATCTCGGCCTGCGCGAACTCGCCTGTCCCTGCGGCCATCTCGGCCAGTGCAGGCTCGCCTGTCCTTTCGGCCATCTCCACCGGCTCGCGCTCACCTGTCCCTTCGGTCAGCCCCATCACCCGCCGCGAGCGGCTCGCCGGCGCCGCCCTCGACCTCGCGCTGGCGCTCGGCCTCGGCCTCGCGCTGGCCGCCTGGTGGCTGTGGCCGATGAGCGCCCACCGCGGCTACATGGCCAGCTACGGCTGGCTCTACGCCCCGCTCGACGCCATGGTGCGCATGCTGCGGGCGGGCCAGTGGACCCAGCTCATGGCGCCCGCGGCCGGCTTCACGGCGCTGCTCGGGCTCGGGATCGCCGCCGTGCGCGGCTCCGGCTTCCTCCGCTTCCTCGCCCTGCTCGCCCTGCTCCACTGGCTGCTCGCCAGCACCGACGTGTTCTGGACCCTGCGCCTCGATCGCCTCAGCAGCGGCTTCTCGCACATCCAGTACCAGCGGTTCCTGACGGCCGCCAAGCCGGCCCTGTTCCTGCTCGCCGGCGCCGTCGTCGGCGGTCTCGCGGTCCTGGCCCGCAGGACATGGTCCAAACGCCCTGCCCTACGAGCCATGTCTATCGGGACAGCCGTCGTCGCCGCCGCGCTCGTCGCCTGGCTCGCGCGCGACGCCTGGAACCTGGCCCGGCGCCACGGCGTCGGCGTGGTCCAGGTCGAGCGAGTGCCCGGAGATCCCGCCTTCGAGGCCGCGTACCAGCAGTTCCTCGCGTGGGCCGCGAGCGCCCGCCAGGGCCAGCCCGCGGGCGGGCGGATCGCCGTCCGCACCGACCGCAACGCCCACTGGTTCATGGACAGCCCGGTCTACACCGGCGCGCCGATCTACAAGCTCGGCTTCACCCCCGGCGACAACTTCGTCCACAAGCCCGAGGCCGGCTCTTCGCGCATCCTCGACCTCGCCCAGGCCCGCTATCTGCTCACCACCGGCGGCAGCGGGGCCTCGCAGATCGCCAGCTTCGGCCCCCTCCGCGTGTTCGAGCGCCCCGGCGCCGCCGGCATCGCCCGCGTCGACGGCCCCGGCGAGCTCCGCGTCGAGGCGGCCGACCTGCAGGCCGGCCGCGTGCGCGTGCGCCTGACCGGCACCGCGCCTGACTCGCGCCTGGTGTTCCACGTCGCCGGCTACCCGCGCTGGGACCTGTCCTTTCAGCCAGGCGACGACGCGCCCGCCGAGTCGGTCCCGTGGATCGAGGTCCCCGTGGTCGGCGACGGCCCGACCGCCACGCCGGAGCAGCGGCTGCGCGGCGAGCTGCGCGGCGGCAAGGCCCTCGGCGACGACGGCAGCGAGCCGACGCTGATCGCCGCGCCCGCGCGCGACGGCGTGTTCGAGCTCCACTACGCCCGCTGGCGCTGGTTCGACGCCGCCGGCCTGCTGGCCAGCCTCGCGGCCCTGATCGCATGTGTCTCTTTGCTCAGGTCGCCGCGCCTGGTCGATCGCCTGGGCCCGCTCGCCCGCCGCCTCGCCCACCCCGCCGTGCTCGCCGCCCTCGTCGCCGCCGCGCTGCTCGTCGCCGGCCTGCGCTGGCGCGCCGCTGCCGGGCGCGAGCGCCCGCAGGCCAGCGCCCGCCTCGCCGACGGCCGCGCGACCGCCACGCACGCGCGCAGCGGCCCGCTGAAGACCGACATGTTGATCTTCCCGGCCGTGCTCGCCGACCCGCGCCGCCCCACCGAGGTCGTCTTCGAGGGCGTCGCCCCCGGGCCCACGCTCGACGCCTGGTTCGCGCTCGACGACGACGACGCCAAGCAGCGCCGCCGCGGCTCCTACCGCGTCCAGGTCGACGCCCGCGCGCCCGGCAGCCCCGCGTGGACCCCCCTCGCCGACTTCACCGCGGCCCACCGCCCCGATCGCCAGCGCCCACGCATACCTGTCCCCGAGGACATGCAACGCGCCGCCGACCTCACCGTCCGCATCACCCCCTCGGGCGAAGCACCGCCGAGGTTCGGCTTCGACGTCGTGCTGGCAGATCCGTGATTTTTTGTCCGTTGCAGGCTGTCCTCGAGGACATGTGAAGCTTGCTCCCAGCCCCTCCGACGCAACGACGTAGCTCGCCCCGTTGCGGCCAGCCTGCAAACGAGTAGCCCTGCCCCGCGCGCCCGCGTGGGCTCCCTCAGCACCTCGACCTCCGCCTGCTCTCGCTCGCTCATGCAATCGCGTGGCGCCCACGCAATCCGGTAGACCTCGACTTCGACCTTGCCCGCTCGCGCTCGACCCACGCAATCACGAAGTGACTCGCAAGCCCCTCGACCTCGCCTGCTCTCGCTCCCGTTCACCGCAGACATCACGTAGCGCCCGCACAATCCGGCAGTTCCCTCGACCTCGACTGCTCGCGCTTGCCCCCAAGCGATCACGTAGTGCCCACACAATCCGGTAGCCCTCGACCTCGACTGCCCTCGCTCGCCGACACAATCACGTAGCGCCACTCGATCCGGAGGCCTCACCTGCTCGCGCTCGCACCACGCAATCACATAGTGCCCGCGCAATCCGGAAGACGCTCGACCTCTTGCACCGCTCGCGCTCGCCCACGCAACCGCGTAGGCGGACTCGGGCCCGCTCACGAGCCTCCCGCAAAGCGGCCCAGGAACCGGGCAGCGTCGCTCGGCCTCGCGCACCCTGCCGACTTCCGCTAAGCTGAGAACATGCAGCCCGCCGCCCACGGCGCCACGCTCGCCGACCTGCTCGCCGTCTCTGACGAGAAGCCCTACTTCGAGTTGCTCGAGGGCGAGTTGAGTCAGAAGGCCGCGCCGCTCTTCAGCCACGGGGACACACAGTTCTCGATCGGCGAACAAGTCCGTCGCCACTTCCGCGGCCCACCGGGCGGAGACAAGCTCGGTGGCTGGTGGATCGGCGGCGAAGTGCACGTCGAGCTCGCGCCGAACGAGGTCGTCGTCCCGGACGTGGTCGGCTGGCGCATCGATCGCCTCCCCGAGCCGCCCGCGGGCTTCCCGGTCAAGAGTCGCCCTGACTGGATCTGTGAGGTCGCCTCGCCCTCCAGCCCCTCGCGCGACACCGTCCGCAAGCTCCGCATGTACCACCGCGCTGGCGTCCCTCACTACTGGATCGCCGACCCCGATCAGCAGACGCTCACCGTGTTCCGCTGGCAGCCCGAGGGTTACCTCGTGGTGCTCACCACCCAGCCGCCCGAGCAGGTCCGCCCCGAGCCGTTCGAGGCTGTCGAGTACAGCGTCGCCGCGCTGCTCGGCGTCGGCGAGTAGGCCGCGCTCTTCAGCGTCGGCAAGGACGCCACGCTGCTCGCCGTCCGCAAGTAGACCGCGCTGCTTGCTGTCGGCAAGGGCGATGCGCCTCGCGGTCGACCCTCAGCTCCGTCGTCCGGGCGGGCGCCCTGTCGCGCACAGCCGAGCCCGCTGCGAATCCATGGCAGCCGCGGTGAGCTGGAGACTCTCGAGCGCCCCTCGATATCCTGTCTGAAGGGACAGGTTATTTTTAAAGAATCCCGCTTCCTCCTCCCGGCTCGCCGCCCGCGAACTCGAGCGCTGCTGTCGGGCCGCCTGGATGCTCACCGCTCGCCGGCTCGCCTCAAGGCGCGAGTGCGCCCGTGCCGGGCGACGGGCTGGCCGGCGCCTTCGCGCGAGCCGGGCTGGCCGCTGCCTTCGCGCGGACTGGGCTGGCCCCGCCCGCTGCGGGTGATAGCCTTCTCGGACCGCGATGTCGGCCTTTGCGTCGCGCCGCGGTTTGCGCGAACCTCTCGAGGCGTCCTCGCCGGAGTCCCGTGCGCCGAACCGTCGCTCTCACTGTCCTCGTCGCTCTCGCCTTGCCGGTCCACGCCGCGCGGGCCGACGACGATCATCGCCCCTTCCGCCGCGGCACCATCTTGCCCAGCCTCTCCCTCGGCGGCTCCTTCTCGCGCAACTACGGCGGCTCCTTGCTCGTCGGCGCCGGCGCCAGCTACTTCGTCGTCGGCGGTCTCGCCGTCGGCCTGCACCTGCGCAACGTCACCACCTTTTACTCGCAGTACTTCAAGGACCAGGTCGGCTCCGACATCTTCGCCAAGATCCCCACCAACGAGCTGAGCCTCACCCCCAGCCTCCTGTGGGTCGTCTATCGCGGCGAGCGATTCGCCCCCTACGTCTCCTTCGGCGTCGGCCCCGTGTTCCTCAACAAGCAGCGCGGCGTCCTCGGTCAGTGGACCGTCGGCCCTGGCGTCATGATCCGCGCTGGCGGCTCGCTTTGGCTCGACCTCGGCTTCGGCCTCGGCATGCGCTTCACCAAGGACCGCTGCCAGGACGCCTACGGTTACCTCGAACCCGTCACCGAGTACGCCTGCAGCCTCACCTGGGGCTTCCGCGGCGGCCTCGTGTTCGGCCTCGGCGGGCGCAAGCCGGCCCAGCCCTCCGCCCAGCCCTCTCCGCCGGCCAACTACCAGCCGCCGCCCGCCTCCTCCTACCCGCCGCCCCAGCCGCAACCTGTCCCGAACGCCAGCCCGCCGAGCCCTGCCCCGCCGGTCGAGGCCCCGCTCGAGGGTCCGCCGCCGCCCGCCACGCCCGCGCCGATGCCGGTCGAGACCCCCACGCCCGCGAACCCGCCCGCCCCGGCCACGCCGCCGCCCGCGATCGCCCCGACCGACACGACCCCCATCCCGCCGGGCGAGAACCTGCCGATCCCGCCTCCCGCTTGAGGCCGCGCAGCCGCTCGAGCGAGCCCTGGTGCCTCGCGCCCGTGATTCGTCGATCCTGGCCGCCTTGATCCGCCCCCTCGCGCCCCGCGTAACCTCGCCCGTGCCCGCTCGCCTCGCCGTCGCGCTCGCCGCTTCGCTCCTGTCCTTCGGGACATCTTGCAACAAGCAGCCGGCCGCCCCGCCGCCCGTCGCCCCGACCGCGCACGTCGAGCCGGCCTGGCGCGCCTGGGAGCCCGCGGCGTTCGAGGCCGCCAGGACCGGGCGCAAGATCATCCTCGTCGACGTGATCGCCAGCTGGTGTCACTGGTGCCACGTCATGGACGAGGAGACCTACGCCGACCCCGAGGTCGCCGCCCTGCTCGCCGAGCACTTCGTCGCCATCCGCGTCGACAGCGACGCCCGCCCCGACGTCGCCGAGCGCTACGCCGACTGGGGCTGGCCTGCCACCGCGATCCTCACCAGCGACGCTCGCCCCGTGCTCGAGCTGCGCGGCTACCAGGACCCGCGCGAGTTCGCCGCTCTCCTGCGCAAGCTCGTCGCCGACCAGCAGGCCGGCAACCTCACCGGCCGCGTCTCCCTGCCCGCTCCGCCGCCGCGCGGCGGTGACCTCGTCGACCTGCGCAAGCTCGCCAGCGACCAGCTCGACCGCACCTGGGATCCCGACCAGGCCGGCTGGGGCCGCAAGCAGAAGTACCCGCTGGCCGCCAACAACGAGTACAGCCTGTTGCGCGCCTACCTGTACCAAGAGACAGCCTGGCAAGAGCGCGGCCTGCTCGTCCTCGACCGCCAGCGCAACCTCATCGACCCGGTGTGGGGCGGCATGTACCAGTACAGCGTCCACGGCGTGTGGACCGACCCGCACTTCGAGAAGATCGCCCCCATCCAGGCCGGCGCGCTCGAGAGCTACGCCCTCGCCTGGCGCCGCACCCACGACCCGAAGTGGCGCGCCGCCGCCGGCGACATCGCCCGCTACCTCCTGCAGTTCTGGCGCGACCCCGACGGCGGCTTCTACACCAGCCAGGACGCCGACCTGCGCCTTCCGACAGGTCGCAAAGGACCTGTCCTTGGGGACGAATACTACGCCAAGGACGACGCCGCCCGCCGCGCTCTCGGCGTCCCCGTCATCGACACCCACGTCTACGCCGACCGCAACGGGGCCATCCTGCGCGGCCTCCTGCTGCTCGACGCCGTCGCCCCGGACGAGGCCGTGCGGGCCGCCGCGCTGCAGGCCGGCGAGCGGCTGGTCCGCACCCACCGCGACGACCGCGGCGGCTTTCGCCACGCCGCCGCCGACCGCGGGCTGTTGCATCTGAGCGACCAGGTCGAGGTCGGCCGCGGCCTGCTCGCGCTGTGGCGCACGACCGGCGACCCGAAGTGGCAGCAGCTCGCGCGCGACGTCGCCGATTTCGCCCTGCGCGAGCTCGCCGACCCCGCCGGAGGGTTTTACGCCCACACCGTCGATCCCGCGGCGACCGGCGCCTTCGCCGAGCGGCGCAAGCCGTTCGACGACAACGCTCGCATGGCTCGCTTCCTGCTCGAGCTGCACCGCGGCCTCGACCACGACGCCGACGACCTGCCCTACGCCAGAGCGGCCGAGCTGGCGATTCGCGCCATCGCCCAGCCCGAGGCCGTCAAGGCGCAGATGCGCCAGGTCGGCGACTACTTGCTCGCGCTCGCCGAGCTGACCGCCACCCCGATCGACATCACCGTGGTCGGCCGCCCCGACCAGCCGGCCGCGCAGGCGCTCCTGCGCGCCGCCCTCGCCTACGACGAGCCGCGCGCCAACATCAGCCTCAGCCCGCCCGGCGCCCGCTACCCCGACCTGAAGCAGCCGGCCGCCTACCTCTGCACCGACTCCGCCTGCTCGACCCCGATCACCGCGGTCGATCGCTTCGAAAAGTCAGCCGAGGCGTTCCTGCGCGGCGTCCCTCGCCCCTGAGCGATCGCCGACCCCTCGAATCATAGGACTTCCCGGCGACGCGAACATTCGCGCCGCCGGCGCAATGCGCATACCACGGGCCTCGCGGATCCGCGGACAATGTGCATTCCTTCCGGTGCCCAGAGTTGGACTCGAACCAACCCCTCTCCGTCTTCAGCGGAGTGCTTCCACCCGGTTAGCTTTCTGGGCGCTGATACGCACCGCTGCGACGGCCCGTCCTGCGGCTCCGCGCGCCGCAAAGGCGACGAAACGAACCGGAGAGAGGGGCCGGAGCGCACGCCAGGGCAGCTCCGGAGGCCCGGAGCCGACCTGGCTACGTAAACAGCGAACCCTGGGCGACAACCACACGCACCACCCGCGCGGCGTGGAGCCGCGCGCCGTGGTCGAGATGTCGTGCCGCCTGCATGGTGATTACGGGTATAGAAGCACCCGCCGCCATTGTCAACAGTATGACCCGACCTTTTTTCGTATCGCCGGGCCCGCGCGCTCCTGCGCTTGACGGCCCGCCGGCCGCGATGCTGTATTGCGGTGCAAATGCGCCGACTCCTCCCCCTCGCGCTGGTGACCCTGGCGACCGCCTGCACCGATCGCCCGGTCGGCGAGGACAGCGACGCCGGCTCGTCGACGACCTCCAATTCGACGACGACCTCGACCGCGACCACCGAGTCCCCGACCACCGAGGCCCCGACCACCGGCGGCACCACCGACGCGCCCGACCCTTGCCTCGAGCACCGCTACGCCAGCGGCGGCTCGCACGCGTGGATGCTGACCTGCGGGCTGCCCGAGCTGTGCGGCGGCGCCGAACCGCTGCTCTTCTCGACCACCACGCTCGAGCCGAGCGCTCCGGAAGAGATCGAGGTCGACGACCTCGACCGCGCGCGCTGCATGGCCGCGGCCCTGCGCGACCGCACGCCGGGGCAGATCGCCTGGTCGCAGGTCGTCGGCCCCGACGTCATCTTCAGCCCCCTCTCGCTGGAGATCGTCCAGGGCACCGCCCTGGTGCGCAACGTGGACGGCCTCCAAGAGTTTGTGCTCCCCGACACCTACGAGGGCATGTACCCGCTGCGCCCGCCGGAGTTCTTCGCCGCCTGCGCCGAGGGCGACGCGCTCGCCCTGTGGCAATGCCTCATGGACGCCGTCGAACCGGCGTGCCTGCCCGGCCCCATGACCTGTCCCAAGTGACATGTGATTTCGGCGCCGGCGACCCGACGCACCCGAACCGGCCGCGGCTTGTTATGCTCCTCGCGCCCGTGACCCGGCTCCGCTCCCTCGCCGTCTTCGTCGTCGCCTTCGCGGTGCTCGCGGTGCTCGCGGGCAAGGACCTGCTGCAGCCGAGCGCCAACAATCACCACGCGCACATGGCCCAGGGCTGGCTCGAAGGTCGGCTCGCGCTCCCGGGCGAGCCGCCGGGCTACCCGCGCAACTTCGACGACTGGGGCCGCGTCCACAGCCTCACCCTCAAGGACGGCACCGTCCTGCGCGGCTTCCCGTGCCGCACCCCGGCCTGCGTCGACCGGCGCCGGCGCGAGCGCATCGAGAGCTTCCGCGCCACCGACGGTCGCGTCCACGAAGTCCCGCTCGCGCAGGTCGCCGCGCGCGGCGGCACCTGGTACGTGACCTTTCCGCCAGGTCCGGCGCTGATCATGTTGCCCGGCGTCGCCCTGCTCGGCCTCGGCTTCCCCGACATCCTGCTCACCGTCGTCGTCGGCGCGCTGATCCCCGCGTTTCTGCTGCGCCTGCTCGAGCGCGTCCGCCCCGGCCGCACGCGCGAGCACCTGCTCGCCTGCGTCGCCTGGACCCTCGCCAGCCCGGCCTGCTTCGTCGCCGCCCACGGCAGCGTGTGGTTCACCGCGCAGGTCCTCGCGGCCATGTTCCTCGTGCTGCACATCGGCGCCGCGTGGGCCGCCGAGCGCCCGCTCCGCGCTGGTCTGTGGCTCGGCCTCGCCGCCGCCTGTCGCCCGCAGGTCGCGTTCGCGCTGCCGTTCTTCCTGCTCGAGTGGCGCCGCTTCGATCGCCGGCCCGCCACGCTGCTGCGCTTCTTCGCCCCGCTGGCGCTGATCGGCGCCGCGCTGGCGCTGCTCAACTGGGCCCGCTTCGACGACATCTTCGAGTTCGGCCACCGCTACCTCGAGATCCGCTGGCAGGCGCGGATCCAGGAGCACGGGATGTTCGGCCTGCACTACCTGTGGCGCAACCTCGAGTGCATGGTCTGGCTGTGGCCGCAGATCCAGCTGTCACCGCTGCACGTGCGCTGGTCGATCCACGGCATGGGCCTCTTGATCGGCTCACCGTGGCTGCTGTGCCTGCTCGCCGCCCGCGATCCGCTGCCGCAGCGGTGGGGCCTCGTGCTCGCCGCCAGCGCCGTCGCAGTGCCCGCGCTGCTGTATCAGAACAGCGGCCAGGTCCAGTTCTCATACCGCTTCGCGCTCGATTTCCTGCCGTTCGTGCTGGTCCTGCTGGTCGCCGGCGGCGGCGCGCGCAGCCGGTGGTTCATGCCGCTCGTGCTCGCCTCGGCCGCTCTGCAGCTTTACGGCGCATGGCTGTTCCAGCGCGCCCCGGGCCGGCTGTTCGTCGCCGACCCGTGGTGGCCGTTCGCGCCGGAGTGAAGCTCGCCCGGCGCTCCGTCGCCGAACCCGCAGCTCGCCGGACCGGCTCCTGGAGACCAGCCCGGCGAACTCGAGTCACAGCACGTCTCGCGTGACTCACTGCGAAGCGACCGCCGCCTCATCGGCGAGAAGAGGCGAGGATGACCTCGAGCTGGCGCGCGGCGGAGCCAGCCGTCGCCCTCGAGTCAGCGCAGCTCGACCGTCGCCCCGACCGCGTGCAGCAGCTCCTGGTGCGCCATCGCGGCCTCGCGGGCGACCGCCGCCTTGATCAGCGTCGGCGCGGCCTCGACCAGGTCCTTGGCCTCCTTGAGCCCGAGCCCGGTGATGGCGCGCACCTCCTTGATCACCGAGATCTTGTTCGGCCCGCACACCTGCAGGAACAGGTCGACCTCGGCCGCCACGCCCCGCTCCGCCTCGCGCAGCTCGACGGCCGCCCCGAGCGCGACGAGCTGCTGCGCCAGCGCGCTCGCCTCGCTGCGCGGCAGCCCCGAGCGCACCACCGCGCCGGCCGTCTCCGACATGTCCTTGGACTCCTTGAGCCCGAGCCCGGTCACCTCGCGGATCAGCTTGATCACCATGATCTTCTGCGGCCCGCAGTCGTTCAGCACCACGTCGATCGGCGTCAGGTCGTCGTCCTCGTCCTCGTCCAGCGCCTGGCCGCGGATCTCCACCCGCGCGCCCGCGGCCGTCAGCGCCTCCGCGAGCCTGCGCGCCTCGTCCCCGCGCAGGCCCTCCTTGATCATGACGTCGGTCGACTCGGACAAGTCCTTGGCGTCCTTGAGCCCGAGCCCCGTAGCCTCGCGGATCAGCTTGATCACGCTGATCTTGTTCTCGCCGTGGTGGCGCAAGATCACCCCGAAGCCGCGGCTCGGCTCGGGCAGCGCTGCCGGCGGCGGCGGGGCTGCGGCACGGAGCTCGACCTGTGCGCCCACGAGCAGCAGCGCCTGCTGGAGCACCCGCGCATCGAACTCGCCCACGCCCTGCTTGATCACCGAGTCGGCGGCCTCGGACAGGTCCTTGGCGTCCTTGAGCCCGAGCGTGGTGTGGTCGCGGATGACCTTGATGACGTTGATCTTGTTCGGCCCGTGGTGCTGCAGCACCACGTCGAAGCGCGAGCCCGACGCGAATTGCGGCGTCGCTGTCGGCGCCGCACGTGGCGCCCCGCGGACCGACACCTGCGCGCCCACGGCTGCCAGCGCCCGCTCGAGCGCCCGCGCCTCCGGCTCGTCCAGGCCTTGTCGGATCACCACGTCGATCGACTCGGACAGATCCTTGGCCTCCTTCAGCCCGAGCCCGGTGGCCTCGCGGACCAGCTTGACGACATCGATCTTGCGCGTGCCGAAGTGGTGGAGGATCACCGCGAAGCCGTCCGCAGGCGCGCTCGCCGGGGCCGCGCCGCCGGTCACCAGGGTCGGCGTTGCGCTGCTGCCCGTCGCGCCCCACGTCACCGCCGCCGACGCTCCGCTTGTCTCGCGCTCCGCCGGCGCGCTGCCGTCGTGCCCGCGGACCTCGACGATCGCCCCGGCCTCGACCAACTCGTGGCGCAGCGCCTCTGCCTCGTCCTGGGCGAGCCGCCGCTTCAGCAGGCACGGCGCGTCGTCGACCAGCTCGACCGCCTCGCGCAGCCCGAGGCCCATCATCATCTTCAGCGCGCGCACGACGTTGATCTTGTTGTCGCCGCGGTCGCGCAGGTACACGTCGAAGAACGCCGGCGCTGGCGCGGCGCCGTGGGTCCGCAGCTCGACCGTCGCGCCGACGGCCACCAGCTTGACGCGCAGCGCCTCGGCCAGCGCCGGGGCGATCCGCGTCCGGATCGCGCTCGGGGCCCGGGCCACCAGCTCGGCGGCCGCGGCCGCCTCGAGGCCCGTCATCGCCCGCACCGCCTCGGCCACCGCCGCCGGGTTCGCCCCGGCTTCGCGCAGGATCACGTCCTGCGGGACAAATTCGCCCGTCTGGCCTCCGCCCGTCATCGCTCGACCTCCGGGGCCGACGATACCCGAATCACCGCGGCACCGTCGCGTCCGCGGACACGGGCGTGTTCGCACCGAGCACCCCGTCGGTGGTCTCGCCCCCCACACCGCGTCCCGGGCGCGATCTCCCGCCAGCGCCGGGCCGTCCCGCTGCTGCGCTCGCCGGGTCGCTCGAGCAATCCCCCTCGCGCCTCGGCCGACTTCGCCCCGCACCCGGTCGTATCACCTCAGGACATGTCCTCAAGAACATATCCTCAAGGACATGCCCCTTCAGACATCCTACTCATTCGCGTCGCCCTTCAGGAATGCCTCGCGCTCGATGCCGAGCTTGCGCATCTTGCTCTGAAGCGTGCCGGGCTTGAGGCCGAGCGCCTCCGCGGCCCCGTTCGGCCCGTAGATCCGGCCCTCGCAGGCTCGCAGCGCCCCCGTGATGCAGCGGCGAATCGCCGCCTCCAGCGGTTCCACGGCCGCGGGTGCCGGGGCCGGGTCGACCGCCAGCGCCGTATCGATCGCCAGCGTCGAGCCGCGGCCGAGGATGATCGCCGCCTCGAGCACATTGCCGAGCTCGCGCACGTTTCCCGGCCAGGCGTGGCGGGCCAGGCGGACCAGCGCCTCGGCGGGCACCGCTGGCGCGGGCAGGCGCAGGCGGGCCGCGATGTCGGCCATCAGCGCGGCCGTGAGGGCCGGCAGCTCGTCGAGCCGCTCGCGCAGCGGCGGCACACGGATCGGGAACACGCACAGGCGGAAGAACAGGTCGCGGCGGAACGTCCCGGCCGCGACCATCGGCTCGAGCTCGCGGTGCGTCGCCGCGATCACCCGCACGTCGACGCGCACCCGCTCCTCGCCGCCGACCCGCTCGAACTCCTGCGATTGCAGCGCGCGCAGCAGCTTGACCTGCACCTCGAGCGGCAGCTCGCCGACCTCGTCGAGGAACAGCGTGCCGCGGTCGGCCCGCTCGAACACCCCCAGGTGGCGCCGCGTCGCCCCCGTGAACGCCCCGGCCTCGTGCCCGAACAGCGCGCTCTCGACCAGGTTGGCCGGCAGCGCCCCGCAGTTGATCGCCATCAGCGATCGGTGCCCGCGCCCCGACAGCCGGTGCAGCCGCTGCGCCAGCAGCTCCTTGCCCGTGCCCGACTCGCCGGCGAGCAGCACCGTCGTGTCGAACGGCGCCACCGCGTCGATGCGGCCCAGCACCTCCTTCATCACCGCGCTCTGGGCCACCAGCGGCCGCTCGCGCTCGCCGTGGCGCGCCTGCTCGCGCAGCTCGCGGTTCTCGACGTGGGCCCGGCGCGACAGCTCGGCCACCCGCTGCGTCACTTCTTGCCCGCGCAGCAGGTGGAACAGCACCTCACCGAGCCGCGCCGCCAGGGGCGGCGGCAAGCGGGCCCCCGGGCCGAGCGACAGCGCCACGAACATCGCCGCCCCCGCGCCTCCGAGCGGCACCACGATCCGCGAGCGCACGCTCGCGCCGCGGCGCGCCGACTCGTCGATCCGTCCCGAGCGCAGCGCGGCGATCTCCGGCTCCTGCAGCCGGCGGCGCGTCGTCGTGACCGCCCCGCCGTCGGCCCCGCTGCTCATGACCTCGACCTCGCTCGTGCCCTCGATCGGCTCGCCGAGCTCGAGCCGCACCAGCGGCAGCGCCCGCGCCAGCACCTCGGCCACCCGCCGCACCCACGTGCGCCGCGTGTGCGCCTCGCTGGCCGCGGCCACCAGCGCCGCCAGCAGCTCCACCGGCTCGAAACCCGCCTCCGTCGTCACCCAGGCCACTGTAGCGCGAAGCACTGAAATGTCAGTGCTGCATCACTGAGATTTAAGTGCGATCGACTCGGTGCGTCGCCGCACGGCCCGCAAGCCCCTGTTTTGCAAGCCCTTCTCCTCGCTGGGTCCGACGGCGCGAGGCGTGCTCAGGGCTGCCCCAGGAGACAGATTTTTCATGCCGCATGTCATCACCCGTCATTGCGTCGGCACCTGCGACACGGTTTGCGTCGAGGCCTGCCCGGTCGAGTGCATCCACGGTCCCATCCCGCACGCGACGCTGCGCGCGGTCCCTGCTGCCGAGCGCGGCGTGCGGTTCCCCGGGGTCCAGCTCTACATCGATCCGGACGAATGCATCGACTGCGGCGCGTGCCTCGGGCAGTGCCCGGTCTCGGCCATTCACATGGACTGCGACGTCCCGGGCGAGCTGCGGGACGACATCGAGGTCAATGCGCGCTTCTTCGGCCGCAAGGTGCGGTGAATTGCGCCGACGCCGCGGCCGATTGGGCGCGTGACAGTCGTCGCGCGGGGACCCTACACTCTCGGCGTGCTTCGTCGCGTCGTCGCCGCTCGCTATGTCGTTCCGTTGCGGGAGGGCGGCTCGTTACCCGGCGTCGTCGAGGCCGACGACGGCCGCTCCTACGTCGTGAAGTTCCGCGCCGCTGGCCAGGGAGCGCGCGCTCTGGTCGCCGAGATCGTGGTCGGCGAGCTGGGCCGCACGCTCGGCTTGCCGGTGCCGGAGCTGGTGATCGTCGAGCTCGACGCGGGCGTCGGCCGCAACGAGGGCGACCCCGAGATCCGCGACCTCGTGGTGGCGAGCGCCGGCGACAACGTCGGCATGACTTTCTTGGCCAGCGCGATCGGCTTCGACCCCGCGGCCCGGCCGAAGCTCGATCCGTCGCTCGCCGCCCGCACCGTCGCCTTCGACGCCTTCGCCCAGAACATGGACCGCACGGCCAAGAACACCAACCTGCTGTGGTGCGCCGGCAAGCTGTGGCTCATCGATCACGGCGCGGCGCTCTACTGGCAGCACGACTGGGACGGCGGCCTCGCCGGCGTCGACTCCAAGTTCCCGCTGATCGCCAACCACGTGCTGCTCCCGTGGGCCAGCCCCATCGCGGCCGAGGCCGAGTGGTTGACCGCGGGCCTCACCGACGCGGCGATCGACGCGGCCACCGCGGCGGTGCCCGAGGCGTGGTGGACGGCCCCGCCCGCGCTGCCGCCTGACGAGTTCCGGGCCGCCTTCACTGCCCGTCTGCGAGCCCGCCGCGACGCCGCGGCCGTCTACCTGGAGGAGGCCGACCGTGCGCGCGCCGTTTGATTACGCGATCGTCCGGGTGGTCCCGCGGGTCGAGCGGGAGGAGTTCGTCAACGTGGGCGTCATCGTCCACGCGCCGACCCTCGGCTTCCTCGGCTGCGCCCTCGCCCTCGACCGCCACCGCGTGCACGCCCTCGCCGACACCGTCGACCTCGAGGCGCTCACCCGCCACTTGGACGCCTTCCGCGCGGTCTGCTACGGCGACCAGGGCGCCGGCTCGATCGCCGCCCTGCCGATCTCCGAGCGCTTCCACTGGCTGGTCGCCCCGCGCAGCACCATCATCCAGACCTCCGCGGTCCACGGCGGCGTGTGCACCGACGCGACCTTCGCTCTGCGCGACCTGTTTAAAAAACGCGTGGTCTGAGCGGCGCGCGAGCCGGCTCGCAAGCATCGTGCGAGAGGACCGCGTGCGGCCAGCGCGGCGCATCGCATCCACGTGCGAGCAGGCGGCGCGCCGCCCCACCTCGTCGGTCGCGCGCGAGCGACTCGCCCGGCGCTGCCGGCAATGCTTCGACTCTGCGCGAGCGATCGCTGCGCCGTGCCAGAGGTTCGATGGAGGCGAGGCGTCGCGGCGCGACCGCCCTCGACGCATGGCCGCGAGTCGCGGCGACCGCAGCGAGGCGTGAATCTTCGATGCGGCCGCGCGCGAGGCATCGCCGTCCGAATCGCCTCGACCTCCTGCGAGGCGTCGCTTCCGCCGCATGCGGCCCGGCCGCGCCAGCGCTCGAGCGACTCCAACCTTATGCGAGTACGCGGGGCATGCCTTCGTCGCGCGGCCCGCTCGCCGTGGACGCGGGCTGCGGGTGCTGAACTCTACGTCTCGGCCCACCCCGTGACGAGCACCGCGCGGTCGGCAGCGACAGGCTCGCTGCGCCGACGGCGAGCCGCATGGTTATCCGCAAAGAGGATTCATCCATGCGCAAAGCATCGATCATCACCGCTTCTCTCCTCGCGCTCGTCGGCACGCTCGCCGTCGCCGCCCCGCCGATGTTCAAGGCCGCCACCACCTTCAACGACGACGGCCTCACCTTGACCGTCGCGGGCAGCCTGTCGGGCCTCCCGAGCGGCGACCTCGAGTTCAAGCTGTCGGCCACCGGCACCGAGACCGTGGTGTGCGGCGTCCCGGGCGTCGTCGACCCGCCGCCGGCCGAGGTGGTGCTGGCCGGCTCCAAGGTGGTGACGGTCCCGGCGAACGGAGGCGTGGGCGGCACGTTCGCCGACCTCGCGTCCCTGGCCCCGGCGGCCCCGGCGTGCCCGCAGGCCGACGGCGAGGCGATCGCGGCCCAGCACGACATCGCGTTCACCAAGGCGTCGATCGAGATCCGCCCGGTCCAGCTCGACCCGGCGCTGCCCCCCGCGAAGACCGTGCGGTGCATCCAGTGCACCTTCAAGGCCCCCACGATCGACGGCCCGGCCAAGCCGCAGCAGTGCTTGACCCTGTCCGCGTGCTGACGAACCGGGCGGCATCCTCTTCGGACATGTTTTACGAGACATGTCCGATCGCGCACGCTGCGATCGCCACGATGCCGCGCGGTCAGGCTACGCCTCGACCTCCGGGACCTGCTCGACGGCCGCGGTCGCGACCCGTCAGGCCTTCGTCTCGACATGTCTCTCGAGACATGCCCAATCGCGCATGCCCTTCAGGACATGCCCGTCAGAGCATGTCCGTCGGGCCATCTGCGTCCTAGCGGACCGTCGCGCGCCGGTTGCCCGGCGCGCTGCGCCCCGGCGCGGCCGCCGAGCGCTGCTGCTGCTGCTGCTGCGGGCGCTGCGACTGCGAGCGCGGCTGCTGGGCGCGCTGCTGCTGCTGCGGCCGGCCTTGCTGGCCGCGCGGCTGCTGCGAGCGCTGCTGCGGCTGCTGCGGGCGCGGCGCGGACTCGACGACCATGCCGACGAACGGGTGGTTGTGCACCACCGGCACCCGGCGCTGGATCAGCCGCTCGATGCCCTTCAGGCGGGTCTGCTCGTCGCCGCTGCAGAACGACAGCGCGACGCCCTGCGAGCCGGCGCGGGCGGTGCGACCGATCCGGTGCACGTAGGCCTCGGGGTCCATCGGCAGGTCGTAGTTGATGACGTGGGAGATCCCGCTGACGTCGATGCCGCGCGCGGCGAGGTCGGTGGCGACGAGGACGCGGACCTGGCCGTCGCGGAAGCGCGACAGGGCGCGCAGGCGGGTGCTCTGGGCCTTGTCGCCGTGGATCGCCTCGGCGTGGATCTCGCCCTGGGCGAGCTGACGGGCCACGCGGTCGGCCCCGTGCTTGGTGCGGGTGAACACGATCGCCCGCGTGACCGCGCCGTCGCCGAGCAAGTGGCGCAGCAGCTCGCGCTTGTGCTCCTGGGCGACCATGTAGACCGACTGGGAGATGGCGTCGGGCGCCGACGCGACCCGGGTGGCCTCGATGTGCAGCGGGTCGTGCAGCACCTGGGCCGCGAGCGGGGCGATCTCGGGCGGCATCGTGGCCGAGAACAGCAGCGTCTGGCGCTGCTTCGGCAGCACGCCGACGACGCGGCGGATCGACGGCAGGAAGCCCTCGTCGAGCATGCGGTCGGCCTCGTCGAGCACGAAGAACTCGACCTTCTGCAGGCGGACCAGACCCTGGGACATGAGGTCGACCAGGCGGCCGGGCGTGGCCACCAGCAGGTCGACGCCGGCGCGCAGCGCCTGGACCTGGTTCTGCATGCCGACGCCGCCGTAGATGACCGCGTGGCGCAGGCCGGTGAAGCGGGCGTAGACGCCGATCCGCTCGCCGATCTGGGCCGCCAGCTCGCGCGTCGGCGTCAGGATCAAGGCACGCACGTGGGAATCACGGGCGACCGGGCGCAGCAGCATCTGGTGGACGATCGGCAGCACGAACGCCGCCGTCTTGCCGGTGCCCGTCTGGGCGCAGCCGAACAGGTCACGACCCTTCAGCGCATGAGGGATGGCCGCGACCTGGATCGGCGTCGGCGTGGTGTGACCCTCCTGGCGCAGCGCGCGGAGCAGGGTCTCGGACAGGCCCAGCGCGGCAAAATCCGACGACTGGGCAGGAGGAACGACAGGAAGGTTTTCTTGCACGGAGAGGTTCTCAGCGGCCCGCTGAGGGCCATGTCTTCGCCCGGGCGGTGCGATGCGACCGCGAGTCCAGGCCCGGAGGCCGATATGCTCGGCTCGCCAGACTCGCGGGGGTCGGCGCCAATCAAGGCGCAGGCCGAGGCGCAGGCGACCTCGCGCCGCGGACGAAAGACGCGCGGACGGGTACCATGCCTCGGCGGCCGACGCAACGACGCGGCCAGACGGTCGCGTCGAGCTCAGCGACGCTCGGTGGCGATGTTGACCACGATCGAGGAGCCCTTGAGGTCGGCGCCGTTCAGCGCCTCGATGACCCGGGGGGCGTCCTTGCGATTGCCCATGGTGACAAAGCCGAACCCGCGCGAAGCGCCGGTCTCTCGCTCGGTCATGACGACCGCGTCGGCGACCGGGCCGTAGTTGGCGAATGCATTGCGGAGGTCGCTCGCGGTGGTGCTGCTGCTCAAGCTGCCGACGAACAGGCGCACCGGGATCGTCGCGGCCGAGCGCTCCTGGCCCGGATTCTCGATCGCCCGCATCGCATCCTCGATCGAGGGGAGCGAGCCCGTGAGGTCCTCGGCGGTAGCGACAGGGATCTCCCGCGGACCGCGCTCGCGGCGGGCCTCGCGGGCCTGCGCCTTCTCTTGCTGCTTCTTGGCTTTATTGGCCTCGCGGGATCGCTTCCCGGAAGAGTAGTAGTTGCTCACGTCTGGTCTCCCTGGTGAAGGTCGCGCGCGTGACAGCGGGAAGTGTGATATTTGTTCAAATGCGTCTCGAGGGTTGTCGGCGAACGATCGCCCGGGTCCGTGCAGCTTACGGCAAAAACCGCCGCGGCGCCGCACCCTTCTCGCCGGCACAGGCGCCGGTCCGCATACCACGGCCGCCCTGCCCTTGTGACGGGCGTTTGCGGCGCCTGCGTTCGCTTGCGCACACGCCGGCCTTGCGCTCACGCGGGGCCGCGGTCCAGCGGGAACACGGCCACGGTGCACAGCCGGTTGCCGAGGCGGTCGCCGATCGCCACGGACCGCTGCTCACGAGGCATCAGCCGCAGCCCGCGCAGGCTGGCGGCGGACGACCATACGCCGAGATCGTGCACGGCGACCTCGGCGTCGCCGGTGAACAGCACCAGCACGGCGGCGCCGTGGCGGATGTGCGGGTCGGCGGCCAGCTTGTCGATGTCCTTCCAGACAGGTCGCTGGAGGGCGCTGGCGTAGGCGCGGTTGGGCCCGCGCTCGTTGTGCTGGGCGACGACCTTGACCTCGAGCCAGGCGGCGTCGACCAGCTCGACCGCGTCGGTCGGGGCGAACAGCCCGACCTGCGCCGCGGGGTCGACCAGCGGCCTGCCACCTGGCGTGACGACCATGTCGCAACGGACACCCTCGGAGCGGCGCCGCAGGATCCGGTCGCGCGGGAACCTGACCTCGGCCGTCACGCCGTAGCCGGCCCCCCGCAGGCCCTCGCGCAGGACCGGGTGCAGCTCGAGCTCGCTGCGGGCGTCGAGGCCCCGGACCGCCTGCTCGAGCTCGACCTCGGCCGACGCGGCCCCGAGCCCCGCCACCAGGGCGTCGGCGAGGTCGTCCCAGCGCCAGTCGATCGCGGTCGTGTTCACGGCGGGCGAGCTTAGCGCTCGCCCTCCGCCGCGCCCGCACCCGCCCGCAGCGCCGCGACGGACGCGAAGATTCGCCGCCCTCGCCCCGCCGCCGAGGTCTGACTCACACGCCGCGGCGCTCGCGTCGCAGGGCCGCGCGGCGCCTCGCCATCAACCTGTCTCTTCAGACATCTCACCGCCTCGCTGCGGTCGTCGGCTCGTTCGTCGTCAGCGACGGCTGTGCGGAGCGCGCGCTTGCGGCTCGCGACGGCCCTCGGCTATGCCTCGCGCTCCCCGACAGGAAGGTCCCCCCATGTCTCTGCTCTCCCCGGGCGCCCTGCTCCGCTACGAGATGGCCGACTTCGACGCCTCCGACAATTACGAATTCCAGATCCTCGAGACCGACGATCAACTCGTGCTGTCGAGCGCCTTCGAAGAAGGCGAGCCGGAGGCCGTGATCGCCTTCTCGAACGAGAGCCTGACGGACAGCCGCACCATCGCCGTGCTGTCGCAAGGGTCGTGGCTGTCCGCCGCGCTCGAAGAGCCGACCCGCGACGACGAGTGTGACCGCCTCGACGCCGACCTGCCGCCGTTCCTGCTCAGCCGCACGCAGCTGATGGAGCTGCGGGCCGGGGCCACGCGGCTGCGGCGGGAGTGGGCGCCCCCCGGCAGCCAGCCGGGGCAGCTGACGCTGAAGGAGCGGGTGGTCGTCGAGGTCGAGATCGACGACGAGCCGCAGGAGTTCACGGCGCTGGTGGCCGCCGGCGACGGGGTCGAGGTGACCGTGATCGACGACGAGGCGTGGCCGCTGGTGGTCGAGCGCATCGAGGGCGACAACTTCTGGCGCCTGCTCGCGCTCGACCACGGCGAGCTCGGCGACGGCGAGAACGACGACGACGACGACCTGCCGCCGCCCGAGCCCGCCGGCCCGCTCGCGGCCACCGGCCAGATCGGCAGCGACGCGTTCGTGGCCCTGTGCCAGCGCCTCGGCGTCAGCGGCATGGACATGGACTACCAGGGCTCGCGCTTCTCGCTGCTCGACGCCGAGCGCAAGATCGTCATCTCCGCCGAGTACAAGATCGTCCTGGTCGCCATGCCCGGCGGGGTGCTTCGCCGCGCTCACGTGTTCGATCGCTACATCCCCGACCAGGTGCTGGGCCCGCTCACCAGTGACGACCCCGTCGAACAACCCGGCACCCTGAAGGACGGCCTCGCCGCCGCCGAGAAGCTGGCCGAACGCGCCGGCGCCGACGTGCTCTACCCCGACGCCCTCGGCCCGATGTACATCGCCCTCTTCAACGTCCGCGCCCTCGCGGACTGATCCGACCTGCCTCGCGCTCGGCGTCCTCGCAACGCGAGGCGCCGGCGCAGCCTGCGTCTTCGCGGCCTGTGTCTTCGCTGCCGAGGCATCGACGCTCGCGGCCTGCGTCTCCGCTGCCCGAGGCGTCGATGCTCGCGGCCCGCGTCTTCGCTGCCCGAGGCGTCGACGCTCGCGGCCTGCGTCTTCGCTGCCCGAGGCGTCGACGCTCGCGGCGACCTCGAGGTCGTCCTCGCAGCGCGAGGTCCCGACCTCCGCGGCGCGTCTCGGGCGACGCAGCAGGACCGGCCGCTGCGCCGCCGCTGACCGGCCGCGGCGGCCGCGTGTATAGTCGCCGCCTTCGTGGCCGACGCGCGACCTCTGAGCCCCGCCGCCGCGGTCGTCTTCGCCTGGGCCGGGCTCGCGCTCGTCAACGCCGGCTGCATCGCCGCCCGCGCTTTGCCCAATGGCGGCCCGCGGGTGCGCGCGCTGAACCATTTGTTCGACGCCGGCCAGCTGCTGTTCCTCGGCCTCGTCGGCGGCCTCGCTACCCTGCTGTGGCAGCGCTTCGCCCCGCCGCGCCGATGGCTCGCCCCGCTGGTCCTGGGCCTCGCCACCGGGCTCCTCGGTTGGGCGATGCTCGCCCCCGACCTCGACAACTTCACCTTGCGCCTCGCCGGTCGCGAGCGCGCCGCGGCCCTCGCCGTCCTCCTGGCCGTCGTACTCGCCCAGGCCGTGCCCGTCGCCTACCTCGCGGGCCGGCGAATGGCCCGACCTCGCATTCGCTGGTTCGCCGTCGCGGTCGCGGCCATCGCCGCGATTCTAAACACCCGCATCCTGCCGCTCGACTATCCGGGCGTGCACGTTTTCCTAGCGATGGCCGCGAGCACCCTCGCCGCCGCCGCGCTCACCGGCATGCTCCCGCGCTGGCGGCTCCGCCCCGCGTCACGCCGGGTCGCCCTCGCCGTCGTCACCACCCTCGCCGTCGTCACGGTGGTCACCGATCCAGGCAACGCGGCCCGCGTCGAGCTGACGCGCCTCGACTCCGCCCCCCTCGCCGCGCACGTGCCCCCGTGGCGCGTGACGATCGATGATTCGCAGTACAAGCACATAACGATCCCGCCCGAGCTCGCCCCGTCGTTCGCCTCGCGCCAGGACGCCCCGCCGATCGCCGCGACCGAGCCGCCGCTCCTGCCGCCCGACGCGATCGTGCTGTTCTTCACCCTCGACTCGATGCGCGCCGAGGTGCTGCAAAACCCGACCAACCGCGAGCTGCTGCCGACGCTGCACCGCTGGCGCGACGCCGGCTTCTCCGTCCCGCGGGCCATCAGCCCCTCGACGGTCACGCGCTTCACCCTCGCCAGCCTGTTCACCGGCGTCGATGTCCCGCAGCTGCGGTGGGCCCGCGACAGCGCCACCCAGGGCTCGCTCGTCAAGGAGGATCGGCCGCGCATCGCCGATCTGCTGACCGCGCGCGGGGTCACCACGGTGCACGTCCTCAGTCAGTTCGAGCTGGTCAATCATATCAATAAAATCGGTCGCGGCTTCTCGGAGGAGATCGAAGCGACGATCCACGCCGGCGACAAATTGGCCTACGCGCCCGCGGTGATGGACGCGATCGTCACGCGCCTGCGGCAGCACGGCGACGGCCCGCTGTTCCTGTTCGCGCACTTCATGGACGCGCACCACCCGTTCGACTCGGGCGACCGCAAGGGCCGGGCCTACGCGCGCCACGTGTCCGAGCTCGCCAACATCGACCGCGAGCTGGCCCGCCTCGACGCCTGGCTCGGCGAGGCCGGGCTGTGGCCGCGCACGCTGGTGATCGTCAGCGCCGACCACGGGCAGGCGTTCGGCCAGCACGGGGTGCAGCACCACGGCGGACCGCCCTACGAGGAGCAGTGCCGGGTGCCGCTCGTCATCACCGGCCCGGCCGTGCCCGCGCACGAGAGCCCGTGCGACCTGCCGCTGCTCGACCTGTCGCCGACCTTGCTCGACCTGTTCGGCGTCGAGACCCCGGGCCCGTTCGTCGGCCGCACGCTGGTGCCGGCCCTCCGCGGCGAATCCCCGCAGTGCGAGAGGCCGGTCCTCAGCGCCACGTGGGACGTGTTCGCCCTGCTCCTGCCCGACGGCCTCAAGGTGATCGACAACCGCCGCAAGCGGACGCTCGAGGTCTACGACCTGAAGGCCGACCCGCGCGAGACGAAGAACCTGTGCGACACGGACCCCGCCGGCTGCGACGCCCGCGTCGGCCTGCTGCGCCGCTACCTCGAGCTGCAAGGCGCGATCGCGGCGCCGCGCTGAGTCGCCGCTTGCACATGTCCGATGGGACATGTCATCGCGGCTCTCCACGCGCGATGACGCCTGTCCTCGGGGACATGCCATTCGCCGGCGAGCCCAGGCACCCCGGCCCGACGGGCCATGTCATCGCGGCTCTCCAAGTTCGATGACGCCGATCCTCGGGGACATGTCACTCGCCAGCGATCCCCGGCGCCCCGGCCGAGCCCGCCGCTTCGTCCTTACGAAATCGCGCCGACCCGTCGCAAGACCCTTGACAGGCGGCTCTACGCCTTTTATTTAACCAAAAGGTTCGGTAACCGAACGGTTCACCACTAACATGCCGGCCAACGACCTCGACGCCACCTTCGCCGCCCTCGCCGACCCCACCCGGCGGGCGATCCTCGCTCGACTCGCGCACGGGGAGGCCTCCGTGTCGGAGCTGGCGGCCCCGTTCGCCATGAGCCTGCCTGCCATCTCGAAGCATCTGCGCGTGCTGCAGCGCGCGGGGCTCATCAGCCGCGGGCGCAACGCCCAGCAGCGGCCGTGCCGGCTCGAGGGCGCCCCGCTACGCGCGGTGGCAGCCTTCACCGAGCACTACCGCCAATTCTGGGACGAGAGCTTCGACCGCCTCGACGATTACCTGCGCGAGCTCCAGGGCGACGACGAGAAGCCGCGACGCAAGCACTGACCGTCGACCTCTCCTGCGCGCGCCCCCGGGCGCGCGAGCACCCGTACCGCACCGGTCGCGTGGCTTCGCCGCGCCCACGGCTCGGACGAGCACGCCACGCCCGCGCCCATTCCCCATATGACCGTCTGACGATTGTCCCCCCATTGCACGGATCGCACCGACCAGGAGAACGCATGACCGCAACGACCTCCCATCCCTTCGAGACTGCCGGCGACCGCGAGCTGGTGATCACCCGCGTGTACGCAGCCCCGCGCGAGCTGGTGTTCAAGACCTGGACCGAGCCCCAGCACGTCGTGCGCTGGTGGGGCCCGCGCGGCTGCACCACCACGATCCAGGAGATGGACGTGCGCCCCGGCGGCGTGTGGCGCTACGTGATGCGCACGGCCGACGGCACCGACTGGACCAACCGGATCCGCTACCGCGAGGTCGTCGTGCCCGAGCGCCTCGTCTACGACCACGGCTCCGACGTCGAAGACGACCCGAACGGATTCCACGTGATCACCGAGTTCCACGACCGCGGCCAGCAGACCGAGGTCGTGATGCGCATGCAGTTCGCCTCGGTCGAGGCGCGCGACCGGGCCGCCGGGTACGCCGGCGCCAATTCGACGTTCGACCGCCTGCACGAGCTGCTGGACGACCTCGCGGTCGAGTTCGTCGTGCGCCGCGAATTCGCGGCCCCGCGCGAGCTGGTCTACCGCGCCTTCACCGAGGCCGACCGGCTGGCGCGCTGGTGGGGCCCGAAGGGCTTCACGATGCAGACGCGCCGCCACGACCCCCGCCCCGGGGGGATCTACCACTACTCGATGCGCGCCGCCGACGGCCACGAGATGTGGGGCAAGATGAAGTACGTGGAGCTGACTCCGCCCGAGCGCCTGGTGTTCGTCAATTCGTTCGCCGACGGCGAGGGCAACATCATCGCGCCGCCGTTCGCCGACGACTGGCCGCAGGAGATCTTGCACACGATCACGCTGACGGAACAGGACGGCAAGACGCTCGTGACGCTCCGCGGCCTGCCGATCCACGCGACGCCAGCCCAGCGCGCGACGTTCCTCGCGGGCCACGCTTCAATGCAAGGCGGCTACGGGTCGAGCCTCGACCAGCTCACCGAGCTGCTCGCGACCGAGTGAGTAATCTTCTTGTAAGGACATGTTTTGAAAGACATGTCCTTACAATCATATTACCGGAATTGCGCCGGATGATAGCCTGAAGACCGACATGTCCCTTGGAGCATGTTCATGAGAGCACCCTCGCAACCGGCGCTCTTGCCCTCACTCGCGGTGCGTCGCTCGCCAGGCCTCGATCGCGCGCAGCAGCTCCGCCTCGCCCGGTGAGTCTCGCAGCGCCTCCGCGGCCACGGCTGCCTCGCCGCGGGCGCGGATCGGGCTCTCCGGCCACAGCGCGCGGGCCATGTCGAAGTGGGCGCGCGCCACCCGTTCGGGCGCCAGCGGGCGCGGGGCCGGGGGCAGCGTCGTCGCCCGCCCCAACGCCGCCGCGGCGGCCGCACGCTCCCCGCGGGCCAGCTGCACGTGTCCGAGCGCGCGCAGGATCGGCGCCAGCTTCGGGTCCTCCGCGCCGAGGCGCTGCTGCGTCAGCTCGAGCGCGCGGGTGTAGTGATTCGCCGCCGCCTCGAGCTGCCCGCGCGCCTCGGCCAGCTGCCCGCGATCGAGCTGCAGCGTCGCCACCTTCGGGTGGTCCGCCGGCAGGTGCGCGCTCCAGATCGCCTCGGCGCGGCCCAGCTCGCGCTCTGCCGTCACCAGATCGCCGGCCTCGCGGGCCGCGTCGGCGAGGTTGCGGTGGGCGCTGGCGACGATGTCGTGATCGTCCCCGTAGGCTGCCTGGCGGATCCGCAGCACCTCCGTCAGCAGCCGGCGGGCCTCCGCGTGATGGCGTTGTTCGGTCGCCAGGTTGCCGAGGCCCGTCAGCGTCTCCGCCACGTCCGGGTGGTCGGGTCCGAGGATCCGCAGCCTGATCGCCAGCGCCTCGCGCAGCGCCGCCTCGGCCTCCGCGTGGCAGTGCAGGTCGGTCAGCGCCTCGCCGACCTGCGACAGCGAGAACGCCGTGCGCGGGTGGTCGCGGCCGTACGCGCGCAGCCGGATCGCCAGCCCGCGGCGGAACAGCTCCAGCGCCTCGTCCGCGCGCCCCAGATCGAGCAGCGCCGCCCCCCGATTGTTCAGCGGCACCACCATGCTCGGGTGTGACTCCCCGAACGCTGCGCGCAAGATCTCCTCGTCGCGCGCGAACGCCTGCAGCGCCTCGTCGACGCGGCCCAGGTCGCGCAGCGCGATCCCGCGGAGCAAGTGCACGCGCGCCAGCTCGAACGCGTCGGGGCCGAGCGCTCGCTGCAGCGTCGTCGAAGCCCGGCCGAGGGCCACCAGCGCCTCTGCCGGGCGGCCCGCGTCGCTCAGCGCCTCGCCGCGGCGCAGCTCGAGCTGGGCCAGCGGGCCCTCGCCGAGCTGCCCGCGCTGCAGCGCGTCCTCGGCGTGATCGAGCCACTCCTCCGCGATCGCGAATTGGGCCCGCCGCGACGCCACCTCCGCCAGCGCGATCGCGGCGCGGAAGCCCAGCTCGTCGTCGCCGCGGCGGATCGCCCCGTGGAACGCCGGGTGCAGATCGGCCTCGGCCCGCTCGAGCTGCAGGCTCGCCAGCGCCGCGCGGCCGCGCCAGTAGTGGGCTTCATCCTTCAGGACAGGGTCCAAGAGACCTGTCTGTTCGGACATGACCGATTGTGCGAGCGCCAGCGCCCGCGCGTCGTCGCCGGCCGCCAGCTGGGCGCTCACCGCCGCCAGGCGGGCTTGCAGCGGCGCCGCCTCGCGCGCGGTGACACGGACCTCGCTTTCACGCGGCTGCAAGCAGCGCTCGGGCGCCGGCAGCTCGCGCACCGCCTGCAGCGCGCGCTCGGCCGCCGCCGGGTCGGCCAGCACCGCGAGCAAGGCTTCGAGCTCGCCGAGGCGCTCGCGCAGGCAGGCGCCGCGGCGGTCGAGCAGCTCGCTCGAGGCCTCGTGGCGGATATGCGTGGCCACGCACGCCTGCTCGGCGGTGCGGGCCCAGCGGGCCGCGTAGCCCGCGAGCTCGTCGACCAGCGCCCGCGCCGACGCCCGCGCGTACGGCAACGGGCTGCGGGCGAAGCTCAGCAGCAGCGCGTCGTGACGACCGGGGTTGTAGACCTCGCCGACCGCCGCCGCCGCCGCGCGACAGTCGATCGCCGCCGGCTGGACCAGCGCCGACCCGGCGCCGATCGTCACCACCAGCGCCGTCAGCCCGGCGACCCATTTGTGCGTGCGATGCGGGTCGCGCGACAACGCCGCGAGCAGGGCCGCGAAGTCGGCATGGCGCGCGCCCGGATCGATCTGCAGCCCGCGCTCCACGGCGCGGCGGATCGCCGTCGGCACCCGGTCGTGCGCCGGCGCGGCCGCTCGCCCGCGCAGCAGCGCCCCGCGGATCTGCTCCACCGTGGCCCCCGGGAACGGCCGCTCGCCGTAGAGCGCCTCCCACAGCGTCGTGCAGTAGCTGAACTGATCGCTGCGCGCGTCGGTCGGCGTGCCGAGGAATTGCTCGGGCGACATGTACGCCGGCGTGCCGACGAAGCCGCCGTCCTGGGTGATGAGCACGTTGCTGGCGCGCATGTTGCCGAGCGCATCGAGCTCGGCCTGGCGATCGATCGGCGCCGCCAGGCTGAAGTCGAGGATCCGCGGCCGCCCGTCCTCGCCGACGAGGATGTTGTCGGGCTTGATGTCGCGGTGGATCACCCCGCTCGCGTGGGCCGCCTGCAGGCCCGCGCCGACCTGCAAGAACACCGTCAGCACCGCCCGCCAGTCGCGCGGCGTCTCGCGCAACCACTCGCGCAGCGTGCGGCCGTGGACCAGCTCCATCGCGATGAAGATGCCGCCCTCGACCGGGCCCACCTCGTAGACCTGGACCACGTTCGGGTGCGACAGGCGGGCCAGCGCCTGCGCCTCGCGCTCGAGCCGCGACGTGCCGAGCTCGTGCGCCCCCGGGTAGTTGTCGCGCAGCACCTTGATCGCCACGCGCCGGTCGAGCTTGGCGTCGTACGCGGCGTACACGACCCCCATCGCGCCTGCGCCGAGCTCACGCAGGACGACGAAGCGGCCGATCCGCGACGGCGCGAGCAAAGCCTCGCCAGTGTCGCCCTCGCGGCCGTTCGCGACAAGGTCCGCGCGTGCGTTCCGCGACCTCGGGCGTTCTCCTGCGAGGAACGCTGTGTCGCAGCGGACGGGCCCGCGAAGTCCGGGGCGAGGGCCCGGCGACCTACGCGGACCCTGTTACACTGCTCGCGTGAATCCCCCTTCGGTCTTGACGGCGGACCTCCGTGGACGCCAGGTGAGGCGGCGCGCGCTCGCCGTCCTCCTGTTTATCCTGCTCGGCCTCGGCCTCGCGCTCGGTGACACGGTCGAGCCCGCTGGTCACGTGCTCGACGAGTCGGCGCTCATGCACGCGACCACCGCCTCGCCACCGCTCGAGGTCGCGGCCCCGCCGACGCTCGAGCAGCTGCAGGCCCGCATCGCCGCCGTGCTGAAGCGCGAGGGCGTGCCCGGCGTCGGCCTCGCCCTGGTCGACCGCGACGGCGTGCAGTGGGCCGGCGGCGTCGGCCTCGCCGACCGCGACCTCGGCGTCCCCGTCGGCCCCGACACCCAGTTTCGCGTCGCCTCGATCACCAAGAGCTTCGTCGCGCTCGGCGTCATGCGCCTGGTCGAGCAGGACCGCCTCGACCTCGACCAGCCGCTGCGCGAGCGCATGCCCGACATCGCGCTGACAAACGACTGGGACGCCTCCTCGCCGATCACCCTCGCGCACGCGCTCGAGCACACCGCCGGCTTCGACGAGATGCGCTTCAACGAGTACTGGAGCCCCGACGACGGCCCCGCCCCGCGCGACGCCCTCGCCATCAACCCGCACTCGCGCGTCGCTCGCTGGCGGCCGGGCAGCCGCGCGTCGTACTCGAACCCCGGCTACACGCTCGCCGGTCACGCCATCGAGCTCGCCACCGGCGAATCGTACGAGTCGTTCCTCGAGCGCGAGGTGCTGCGCCCGCTCGGCATGCCGACGGCCCGCTTTCGTCGCACCCGCGAATACGCCGACCGCCTCGCCACCGGCTATCACGGCATCGAGCGCGCCGCCACCTTCCAGCCGATCTACCACGCCCCGGCCGGCGCGCTGCTGGCCTCCCCGCGCGAGCTCGGGCAGCTGGTCCACTTCTGGCTGCGCCGCGGCGACCTCGGCGGCCCGGCGATCGTCGGCCCCGAGTCGCTCGCGCGCATCGAGCGGACCGGCACCCTGGCGTACCTCGGCACCGACACCAATTACGGCCTCGGCAATTACGGCGACGTGCTGCACGCGTCGCGCGGCCGCGGCCACGACGGCGGCCTGCCGGGCTTCCTCTCGAGCTACCGCTATTTCCCCGAGCTCGGGGTCGGCTACGTCATGCTGCTGAACAGCACGCATTCGCTGCCGGCATACCTCGAGATCCGCGCGCTGCTGTTCGCCTACCTCACCGGCGGTCGCGCCGTCCCGCCGCCGCCGCCGCCGCTCGCGCCCGACCCGAAGGCGATCGCGGCGCTCACCGGCTATTACGGGTACGCCAACCCGCGCGTGCAGCTGTTCGGCTTCCTCGAGCGGGCGATGATCGGCATCTCCGTGCGCCCCGACCCCGCCGGCGTCGACCTCGAGATGCTGACCGGCGGCCGCGTGCAGATGGTCCCGACCGGTGACGGCGGCTTCCGTCACTGGCGCGAGGGCGGCACCAGCATCCGCCTCACCCGCGGCGACGACGACCGGAAGATCCTCTTCGGCGGCCTCGCCTACTTCGAGGAGGGCTCGTACGCGTGGGCCCGCGCGCGCCTGCTGGCGCTCGCAGCGGCCAACTTCCTGACCCAGCTCGCCCCGCTGTGGGCGCTCGGGTGGGCGCTGTGGGCCGCGTTCCGCCGCCTGCGCGGCCGCGCGATCGCCAGCGGCGAGTTCGCGCTGCACGCCTGGCCCGCCGCGGCCGGGCTGACGTGGGTCGCGCTGCCGCTGCTGTTCATGCACATGGCCCGCGCCGAGGCCTACACCACCGCCAACCCGCTGAGCGTCGGGCTCTGCCTCGGCACCCTGGTGTTCGCCGCCTGCTCGGCCGCCGCTGTGGCCGAGGTCGTGCGCGCCGGGGTGGCGCGCACGGTGCCGCTGTCCGTGCGGCTGGTCCCGAGCGCCGCCGCGCTCGCCAGCTTCGGCATGACCCTCTACTTGATGTTCCACGGCATCATCGGCGTGCGCCTGTGGGCGTGGTGACCGCGAACGGCGGCGCGGGCCTGCTCGAGCGAGCAAGCGCCGCGCCGCCGCGGTGGTGACAGTCGGCTGTCGCTCAGTTGCAGAGCTGATTGCGGGGGATGCAGCCCTCTTCCTCGCCGCAATGGCAATCGTAGTTGCCCTGGCACGGGCCGCAGGTGGGCTCCTCGGGCGGGGCGCAGTAGCCCTTGATGTCGTTGATCTTCCAGGTCGAGTAGTAGTTGCTGGCCGCGTACGCGTACGACTGGCAGGCCGACGACGCGCTGGAGAGGGTCGAGGTCGAGCCGCAGCCGACCGAGAGGCCGGTCTTCGGGCCGCAGCTATGGGTCGTGGTGATCACGCCGCAGGTCGCGTAAGTGTACGTATTGATCGTCTCGGTGATCGCGTTGCAGGCGTTGTTGTACGTCACGCCCGCGTTGGCCTGGACCGCGTTGCAGGTGCTCGGGCCGGCCAGGGCCGTGTGCGTCAGCTGGGCCTGACAGCGGAACGACTCGGCGCTGGGCGCCGCGATCTCCTTGTTCTCGATCTCGACGATGAGGGCGCGGATCTCCGCCAGCTGCCCCGGCGAGGTCTCGCTGCCCGGGACCTCCGCCGCGATCGCCAGGTGCTCCTCCGCCGCGTACAGGCTGGCCAGCCCGTGCAGCTTGCCCGGCTCGCCGACGCCGACGAACTCCTCCTGGCCGTCGGCGCCGATCCGGCTCCACAGGCCTTTGTCTTGCTCGACCCAGCCGTCGCCGAGGCCCAGCTCCGCGGGCGTGAGCAGCGTCGGCTGCGACTCCGGGGTGGCGCCGTCGTCACCGGGGGCGTCGCAGGCGGACAGCGTGAGCGCCGAGGCGGCGGCGCAGAGGAACGAGAGGGCGAAGAAGTTACGGATGTGCTTGTGCATGGTGACCTCGATACAAAAACGTGGGCTGTGAATGCGCTGGTTCGGGCGCACGAGGGCCCGACGTCCGACCGCAAGGGTCGGGCGGGAGCGACGGACGCCATGCGTCGTCGCGGGCCTCGTGCGTGCCGGGCGGAGAGCGTCCGGCTTCATGAAGGGGTTGCTCGGGCGCGCCGGTTCCTGACACCCGCCTCGCGAATATTTTCAGGTCCGCCGCGACGGCGCGGATTCGGGCCGGGCGCCCCCGGCCCTTCGGCGAGTCCGACGGCGGTGGGATGGCCAGGCCTGTCCGGGCGCCCATGCACGAGATGTCCCTTCGGACATTTTACATGGCCTTCAGGACATCTCGCTGGATCATCCACGAGCCCCGAATGTTAAAACGAAGCGCGGCGCCGACGGTTCACCCGTCGCCGCCGCGCCTCGTCGAGCTCAGCTCACTGCGGGATGACGCCGCAGCTGTCGACCTCGTTCGGCACGCAGCCGGCGCAGTCCCAGCGGAACTTGTCGATCACGCCGACCGTGTCCCACACCGTGTCGCCGAGGTCGAACACCGAGATGGCGAGCGTGAAGCTCTCGCCCGGCTTGGCGGAGCCCTTGGCGGTGTACCAGCCGGTCGCGGCGCCCTCGCCGTCGCCGGGGAAGCCGGTGCCGGCGAGCAGCGGGTCGCCGGGCAGGATCGTCATGTACGGGTCGAGCGCGGTGACCGTCAGCGGCTGCTCGTCGATGAAGGTGACGTTGCCGGTGAAGGTCTCGCTGGTCGACCACACGATCAGCATGTCGTTGACCGACGCGCCGACGAAGTTCGGCCACTCCTCGGTGAAGTAGACGAAGTCGAGCAGGTAGCCGTGGGTGCCCTGCGGGACCTGGAGGTCGAACGACATGTAGAACACGTCGTGAGCGACGCCAGCGCCGATCCCGTTCCACTGGTTGGCGATCGTGTCGGAGCAGTCGTGGACGCCGTCGCAGTTCATGAACGGGGTCCCGCCGGCGCCGTTGTTGCTGCCCACCTCGTGGTGCATGACGCCCGGGAGCTGCATCAGGTTGTCGGGGTTGCCGTTCCCCTGGCTGTCCTGGTTGTTCTGCTCGACCAGGCCGCCGTCGGCCTCGAGGTTCGGGAACGTGCCCGAGCCGATCACGAGGAACCGCGAGCCCTCCTTCGGCGCCCACGCCCACTGGTTCGGGTCCATCGGATCCTTGGCGGTCCCGAAGTGGGTGGCGACGCGGTAGCTGCTGGTGTCCGGCGCCATGATCACGGGGTTGGTGATCGGGATCGCGGCCGCGGGGTTGTCCGAGCAGTTGAGGCCGATCGCCTTGAAGATGTCGTCGCCGGCCTCATCACATGGCGGCTGGGTCGCCGGCGCCTGACAATCGTCGCTGCCGCCGGTGGTGTCGTTGCCGGTGGTGGTGTCGTCGGTCGTCGACGAGGTGCCGTCGGTCGTCGTCGTATCGTCGGTCGTCGCCGAGGTGTCGTCGCTCGTCGCGGCCTCGGTCGTCGAGCCGGTCCCGGTCGCGTCGGCGGTCGTGCTGGTCGCCGGCTCGGTGGCCGACTCCGAGTCGCTCATCGTGCCCGACGGGTCGCCGGTGGTGCCGGTGGAGGTCGGCTCGTCGACGCCGGTGGTCGACACGCCCGGACCGCTCGGGTTCAGCGTCGCCGTGATGTTCGCGGTGTCCGAGCTCGAGGCGTCGCCGTCGTCACCGCAAGCGGCGAGGGAGAGGGACAGGCAAGCGGAGAGGGTAATGCTTCGTGTAGGGAGCATGTGGGTATCGTGGCCGTCTCGCGCGCGCTCGCCGTTCGTCACGAACGGCCGGCGAGATCGACGGGCCACCTTAGCCCGCTTCGCGGCCAACGATCTCTCGGGTTCGCAAGCTTCGCGGCGACGAGGCGGGGGCATCTCCCTGGGCGATGCCCTGCCCGCGACGAGGCGAGTGACTTTGCCAACTGCACGGCGCGCACCGCTCGCTGCATGGACCCAGCGAGCGATGTCCTGGAGCGCAGCCGCGGCTGCGAGTCACATGTCCCTCGGGTCAGGTGAGGCGGAGCGAGCCGGTCGGCGAGCGAGCCCCGGGCGGCACGCTGGCGACGCGGTCCGAGTAGCGGCGTTGCGGACGCAGCGCCACCAGCACCCGCGCATCGGGCGACGGCGTGTCCTGCCCCGGCGCGAGCACCCCGAGCTGCTGCAAAGCCTCGCGCTGGATCAGCACCTGCGTCGGCGGCGAGCCAGGCGGCGTGTCGCTGGCGAACACGGCCTGCGCCGGGGTCCAGACCGCACGGAAGTGCGGCGCGCGGCCCTGGACCACGGCGACGATGCCGGGCTGAGCCGACGCGTCGGGCTCGCCGACCACCGGCGCGTAGCCCTGCGTGTCGCGGACGATCGTCACCTGGTCGGTGTCGGCCTCGTAGTGCGGGCCGCCGTCGAACGGGTCGACGCGGCCGCTGTACTGGAAGCCGATGCTCTCGAGCAGCCGCTTGGCTCCGACAGTGTTGGGGCCGACCTGACCGACGATGTCCTGCACGCCCTCGGGCAGCAAGCACGCGTGGATCGGCATGGTCGGGAACAGCCGCCAGATGAACTCTTTGTTGAAGCGGCTCAGGCGGTCGGCCTCGTGATAGGTGAGGCCGGTGAACTTGTGGCCGAGCGCGTCCCACAGCGGCGAGCGCGTGGTGCCACCTGGCCCTTGGACCAGGGGCGGCAGCAGCTCGGCGAGCAGGCGATCGCGGAACCACCCGCGGTGGCTCGAGATGAACACGAAGCGCGCCAGCGACAGCAGGCGGCCGAGCTTCTCCGGGTGGTGGCGCAGCTCGGGGCGCAGCACCAGGCCGCCGAGCTCGGTCGGACCGTCGTAGGTCTGGCCGAGGTACAGCATCGTGTGCGTCATGTGGACGTCGTGCACCTCGGAGTTCGGGGTGACGCGGAGGTCGGCGTAGCGCTCCTCGTGCATGACGCGGAAGAACACGTGCGGCTCGTCGGTGTCGCCGTGCTGGGCGTGGATCATCGAAGTGCCGACGACCTGGCCGTCGTCGCCCTCGAGCACGAACAGGAAGCGGCGGGTCGGGTCGAAGTCGGGGCTGCCGCGGAACGAGGCCAACGAGCGCTGGAGGAGCTCGTGGATGTAGGGCCGCTCGGGCGGCAGATTGAGGCTGTTGAGGTGGCGCGCGAGCTCGAAGATCGCGTCTTCGTCGCTCATTGCTGCCTCGCGGAACAGGAACATCGGGGCACCTTCCAGGGCTCGATCGAGCGCGTCCGATGCCGCTCCGAATCGCCGCTGGCCGCCTCTAGTGTGGCACCGGGGCACGCACGCGGGCGCTCGCAGTGCGAGCCCTCACTGCGTCCGGCACTCACATCACGGCTCGCGCAACACCGTGACCTTGTCGCCGACGATCTCGAGCGCCTCGGGGTGTCCGCCGTAGTAGGCCGCCATGCCGACGTCGATGCACCACACCGCGCCGTCGCAGGCCGTCATCACGCCCTCCTTGTGCACGGTGTGACCGACGACCAGTCGCTTGGCCGGCACCGCGGCGAGCGTCTCGCGCAGCACCTCGCACTCGGCCGGCTTGGGCTCGAGGCAGTAGCGACGCACCCAGACCGGGCTCTCGTCGTCTTGCAGGAGCTCGGGGGAGATCTCCCCGTCACCGCGGAGCCAGCGCTGGACCTCGTCGTTGATCGTGTCGAGGCCGCGACGCACGTGCTGCGGCAGCAGGCCGCCGTGGGTGAACACGGTTTCGCCGATGACGAGCACGACCGGCCGTTGCGCCAGCTTGCGCGCCCACGGCCCGCCGGGCGCGAACGCGAGCCAGCGGCCGCGCATGGGCTCGGGCACGCGGGCGGCGCGCGGGTCGGCGAGGTCGACGCCGGGCTCGCGCTCGAAGTCGAGGAAGCCGCCCGCGGTCACGTAGCGCAGGTCGCCGGCCGCGTTCATCAGCTCGTGATTGCCGTTCAACACGTGCAAAGCGCCGCCGGCCTCCCTGGCCTCGCCCTGCAGGCGCTCGAGCAGCTCGAGGATCTTGCGCTCGCCGTCGCCGCGGTCGAGCTGGTCGCCGGTCTGCACGACCACCAGATCCTTGCCGATCCACCGATCTTGGGGGTCGATCGCCCCGGCCAGCCGCAGCGCCGCGCGCGTCGCCTCGAAGTCGCCGTGCACGTCGCCGAGCGCGACCAGCCGCGGCGGCGCGGGCAACCGCGTGGTCGTCGGCGCGGCGGCGGGCGCGGCGGTCGTGGTCGGCGCCGACGGAGCAGCGTTCTCCGCGGTCGCCGCCGGGCGCGATGCCTGCTGCGCGCTCGCGGGTTTACGCGCCGAGTCGCACGCCGCGGAGGCCCACGCCCCGACCGCCAGGATCGCCCCGCACAGGGCAGTACGCGTCGCTCGCCGCGGGTCCTCACGCATGGACCGGGAGCCTACCACGACGCGCGGATCCGCGGGCCCCGCGGGCGCCGCGATCCGCGGTAACGTCGGACCATGGACAGCGGCGCTCCGCAGCAGCACGGCGGCCGAATCCTCGTCGTCGACGACGAAGCGACGATGCGCCGGCTGCTCGAGAAATTGCTGCGCCTGGAGGGCTACGACGTCGCCCTCGCCAGCTCGGGCGAGCAGGCGCTGCAGGAGGTGTTCGCCCGCGGCGCCGACACCGTGCTGCTCGACATGCGACTGCCCGGCATGAGCGGGCTCGATGTATGTCGCAACATCCGCGCGCACCCGCGGGGCACACACACGCCGATCGTGTTCATCACCGCGGTGAACGACCGCGAGCTGCGCCGCAAGGGCATGGAGGCCGGCGCCGACGATTTCCTCAGCAAGCCGTTCGACGAGGTCGAGCTGCTGGCACGGATCCGCAACTGCGTGCGGGTCAAGCGCTACTACGACAACGTCGAGCAGCAGAAGGGCGCGCTGGCGCGGGCCGTCGACGACCGCACCGCCGAGCTGGCGACGGTGGTGTCCGAGCTGACGCGCATCCAGAACGAGCTGCGGGCCTCGCACGAGGAGACGATCTATCGCCTGTCGCGCGCGGCCGAGTTCCGCGACGACGAGACCGGGCAGCACCTGCAGCGCATGAGCTGGTACTGCCACATGATCGGCAGCAAGATCGGCCTGTCCCCCAGTACATGTGAGCTGCTGCGGATCGCCAGCCCGATGCACGACGTCGGCAAGCTGGGGATCCCCGACCGGATCCTCCTCAAGCCCGGGAGGCTGACGCCGGAGGAGTTCACGATCATGAAGACGCACGCGGAGATCGGGTACCGGATCCTCCACGGCTCGACGGCGGCGCCGCTGGAGATGGCGGCGATGATCGCCCACACGCACCACGAGAAGTGGGACGGCAGCGGCTACCCCCACGGCCTGCGCGGCGAGGACATCCCGCTGGCCGGCCGGATCGCGGCCATCGCCGACGTGTTCGACGCCCTCACCAGCGCCCGCCCCTACAAGTCGGCCTGGCCGCTCGAGGCGGCGCTCGACCTGCTGCGCAAGAGCGCCGGCTCGCACTTCGACCCGCACCTCGTCCACGTGTTCCTCGACAACATCGACGAGGTGCTGGCGATCCGCGAGCGCTTCGTCGACGGCACCCCGGCGCCGCACCCCGAGGCGGCCGTCGTGGTCCACTGACTTTTTTCGTGGGAGGCCGCGGCGCGGCGGCCGGGGCCGTCGCGCGCGCGCCCTGAGCCGGCCGCGGCGAGGGCCCGCGGGAAAGTCGGGGCCCTCGCCAAATTGTTTGGGCGGTCGGGGGGCACTGACCCTGTGAGCGGCGCCTCCGACGAGCGCGGCGCGAGCAGCGGACGCTCGCGACCTGCGCGCGGCGCGAGGGCCTGCGTATTCTTTCGTTCAAAAAAGCGAGCGGCATCATGTTTGGTCATTTCGGCGACAATCATCAAAGGCACGGGTATGTACATTGTCGCGGCCTCGCGGCCGCGGCCGCGGCCCTGGTGCTGCTGGGCTGTCCCGGCGGCGGCGGCGATGGCGAGACCGAAGCGGCCCCGAGTTCGAGCGACGACACCGGCGAGACCGGCGGCACCAGCGAGACCGGCGGCCCCGCCGATCCACCCACCAGCACGAGCAGCACCAGCGGCACCGACACTACCTCGCCGGAGACGACGGTCACCGCCACTTCCGTCGACCCGGGCTCGACGACCGACACCACCGGTGAGCCGCCGGTCGACGCCTGTCACCTGGCCGACGACAACGTCGCCTGCGATCCGCTCGTCGATCGCAGCGGCGACATCGCCGTCTCGCACGAGCATCTCTATCCCCACGCGACCCTGCTCGCGGCCCCGGACCAGCCGACCGCGCTCGAGGCTTGCGACATCTACGCCCAGGACTGCCCCGAAGGCCAGAAGTGCACCGTCATCGGCGCCCAGTGGGACGCGCTCGCCTGCGTGCCGCTGACCCAGTTCCCGCGCCAGCGCGGCGAGTTCTGCGGCACCGAGGACGACGGCGACACCTGCGACGCCGGGCTCCTGTGCCAGTTCGACGCGATGGTCGGCAGCCAGGTCTGCCAGCCGCTGTGCGGCTGCAGCCAGACCAACCCGACCTGCGGCGAGAACGAGCGCTGCGTCCTCTACAACAGCTGGATCCTGCCCAAGTGCGAGCGCCTGTGCGATCCGCTCGACCTGTCGACCTGCGGCGCCGGCGAGGTGTGCATCAAGGGCCAGTGGGTCAACGATTTCTTCTGCGAGGTGGACCTCTCGGGCGCCACCGGCGAGTTCGGCGACGCGTGCGACAAGGGCAACGGCTGCGACCCCGGCTATTCGTGCGAGGCCCCCGAGTACGTGCCCGGCGGCTGCCCCGACGGCGCGATCGCCTGCTGCACGCCCATGTGCAATCTCGGCGACCCGCAGTGCCCCGACGGCACCGAGTGCCGCGATTACTTCGGCGGCTTCGGCCTCGCTCCGGCGCAGTGCCTCGATGACGTCGGCTTCTGCACCGTCGAGGCCATGTCACGGGTCGAGCGGACCGAGCTGCCCTGGACGCGCTGAGCTCGCGCGATCCGCCGAATCATCACACCACACATTCCCTCGCCGCGCGCGCTCCCCACCGGGCGCGCGCGCCGCCAGAATGCAACGGCAGACACCCGCCGACGCGGTCAGCAACTGCATTTGCGCCGCGCCCGCCGCGTTCACGCTCGCGTCCGCGGAGGGCTCGCCGCTGCCACTCGATCGCACCCTCGTCGCCGACCTCGACTTCGAATGTTCATAGCAGTCGCGAACGCAGATTCGAGGACGGCCTGATTCACAGCACCCGAGCTTCTCTCTATAAAGGGAGTCACCAAGGGGGTTGGGAGTGAGGGGATTGAAGCATCGATTCTTGACGGGCGCTTGTGGCCTGGCGCTGACCGCGGGCTGTGGGAGCGACGTGCCCGCGAGCAGCGCCACGACGACCGAGGGCGCGAATACCACCGACGTGATGACGGGCTCGACCGAGCCGGGCACGTCTTCGACCACCAACACGAACCCGACGACCCCGCCGACCACCTCGGCGAGCGCGAGCGGCGATCCGACCACGACGACCGGCGCCACGACCACGTCGACCACTGACGACCCTTCGACATCCACGACCGAGCCCGAGCCGGCTTGCGGAGACGGCGCGGTCGATCCCGGCGAGGCCTGCGACGACGGGGGCGACAACGGCCCCGGGCAGCCGTGCAACGCCGCCTGCCAGGCCAACGCCTGCGGCGACGACGACAAGGGCCCCGGCGAGGAGTGTGACAACGGCGCCATGAACGGCGACACGAACGGCTGCAAGTCGGACTGCACCAACAACGTGTGCGGCGACGGCTTCACCGGGCCGGGCGAGGGCTGCGACGACGGCAACCAGGTCGACGACGACGCGTGTACCAACGCGTGCAACCTCGCCAGCTGCGGCGACGGCATCGTCGCGCCGACCGAGCAGTGTGACGACGGCAACCTCGAGGACACCGACAGCTGCACCAACAACTGCACCGACGCCAGCTGCGGCGACGGCTTCGTGCAATTGGCGGAGACGTGCGACGACGGCGTCGGCAACTCCAACAACGGCGCCTGCACCCTGGCGTGCACCGCGGCGGTCTGCGGCGACGGCTCGGTCTTCAACCAGGACCCGGGCACCGAGGAATGTGACGACGGGGTCGACAACGGCCCGGGTCAGGCCTGCAACGCGACCTGCGGCTTCAACGTGTGCGGCGACGGCGACCCCGGCCCCGACGAGCAGTGCGACGACGGCGACCTCGACGGCGGCGACGGCTGCAGCGCCGGCTGCAAGCTCGAGGAGTGCGGCAACAGCGTGCTCGACCCGGGCGAGGCGTGCGACGACGGCCAGGACGGCGACAACGACGACGGCTGCACCGACGCCTGCAAGCTGCCGACCTGCGGCGACGGCTTCGTGCAGGCGAACCTGAGCGAGCAGTGCGACGATGGCGGCGCCAACAGCAACGCCGGCAGCTGCACCCTCGCTTGCAAGCTCGCCACCTGCGGCGACGGCCTGGTCCAGGCCCTCGTCGAGCAGTGCGACGACGGCGCCAACAACGGCAACAGCAACGCTTGCAAGGCCAACTGCACCCTCAACGTCTGCGGCGACGGCTTCAAGGGCCCGAGCGAGGCGTGCGACGACGGCAACGGCAACAACGAGGACGCCTGCACCAACGTCTGCAAGCTCGCCACCTGCGGCGACGGCTTCAAGCAGCCGGGCGAGGAGTGCGACAGCGGGGCCAACAACAGCAACACCGGCGCCTGCACCCTCGCCTGCAAGCTTCCGGTCTGCGGCGACAACTTCACCCAGGCCAACGCCGGTGAAGAGTGCGACGACGGCAACATGAGCAGCACCGACGCCTGCGTCGCGTGCAAGACCGCCAAGTGCGGCGACAACTTCGTCCAGCAGGGCGTCGAGCAGTGCGACGACGCCAATCAGAGCAACACCGACCTGTGCACCAACGCGTGCAAGAACGCGACCTGCGGCGACAGCTTCGTCCAGCCCGCGCTCGGTGAGACCTGCGACGACGCCAACCAGAACAACAACGACGCCTGCCTCAACACCTGCAAGGCCGCCGTCTGCGGCGACGGCGTGGTGTGGGCCGGCACCGAGGCGTGCGACGACGGCAACGCCAGCAACACCGACGCCTGCGTCGCCGGCTGCAAGGCCGCGATCTGCGGCGACGGCTTCGTCCAGCAGGGCGTCGAGGCCTGCGACGACGGCAACCAGAACAACAACGACGCCTGCAACAACCTGTGCCAGGTGCCCAAGTACACCGCCGTCGGCCCGCAGACCAACGTCCCGCCCGCGGCCCTGGTCGGCTGGTCTATCTGCTACAAGGACACCTACGGCAACAGCGCGACCTCGGTCGCCACGATCCTCGCCGCCTGCAACAAGGCCAACCTGATGCTCGCGTGCCGCCCGGTCAACGCGGCCAACTACACCGTGCTCGCCCACGCGCCGCGGCCGCAGGTCATCACCGACATCGGCCAGAGCAACACGCCCACCAACGCCAACGGCACCGGCTGGTACTTCACCACCACCTGGTCGTGGGGCTTCGCGCTACAGGGTGATGCCATCACCCGCAACAGCTGCGACACCACCAACACCAACGCCGACCGGCGCCTGTGCTGGCACACCGGCAACGGCAACATCAACGGCGGCTGGCGCTGCGGCGCGACCACCGAGCTGAACGCCAACAACGGCTGGGAGCGCGTGGTCTACCACGCGGACTGAGCCCGGAGCCCGGCGCGTGTCCGCCGGGCTGTCCTGCGGGACACCTCTGATTCGCCCGACATGTCTCAAGCGACATGTCGGGCTACTCGCATCAGCCGGGCGGCTTGCCCTGGCTTTTGGGAGCTGCCCGATCGGTCAGCATGCCCTCGCGCAGCATGCGATCGCGGTGGCGACGCATGCGGGCGAACTCGGGCTCGGCGAAGCTGAGCTCCCCGGTCAGCCAGGCGACGCGCGGGGTCTTGTTCATCAGGCTCTCGTCGTAGCTCGAGTGCGGCAGACCGAAGAAGTGGCCGAGCTCGTGGGCGAGGGTCAGCGCGCCGGCGATCTTTGAGAGAATGACCCACCGGCGCGCGCGGTCCTGGCGGAAGCGCCAGTGGACGCCGCGGATCTCGCTGCCGGCGACGTCGACGTCGGCGAGGCGACCGACGACGAACACGTGGGCGACGCCGCGGCTGAAGTGCGGATCGCCGAGCGCGTCGCGCTCGCCGCGATCGTCGATCTCGAGGTCGCTCGCCGGCAGCGTCTCGGCGGCGACCACCTCGAAGTTGACGTCGATCGTGGCGAAGCGCGCGTTGGCCTCGGCGACCTGCGACGTGACCCACTCGACCGTCTGCACCGCCACGCCGCCGGTGACGACCAGGTGGAGGTGGACGCCGAAGCAGCGCTCGACCTCGGCGGCGCAGCGCGGCGTCTGCTGCACGTACGCGGCCAGATCGGGGCCTGCCGGCGGGCTCGCCAGCATCGCCGCGAACATGGCCGCGAGCAGCATCATCGTCACACCGCCACGTGGGCCAGGCGCAAGATCTCGAAGATCGCGCGGGTCGCCGGCGACTTGTTCAGCGTGTAGAAGTGAATGCCCGGCACGCCCGGCCGCGGCGGGGTGAACGGCGCCGAGAACGGGTCGCCGACCGGCGGGGTGAGCAGCGCGCGGCACTGGTGGGCCGCGTACGAGACGCCCGTCCAGAACACCTCCTGGGGGTCGCCGTCGGTGCCCTGCAGGCGCTGGCGCAGCGGCGCCGGGATGGTCGCGCCGCACATCTGCGTGAAGCGCTGGATCTGCTCGTAGTTGGTCACCGGCATCACGCCGGCGAGGATCGGCACGGTGATGCCGGCCTCGGTCGCGCGGCGGACGAAGTCGTGATAGCTGGCGTTGTCGAAGAACAGCTGGCTGATCAAGAAGTCGACGCCGGCGTCGACCTTGTGCTTGAGCCAGCGGAGATCGCTGGCGCTGCTCTCGGCCTCGGGGTGGACCTCGGGGTAGCAGGCGGCGCCGACGCAGAACGGGCCGCGCTCGCGGATGAAGGCCACCAGCTCGCTGGCGTGGCGGAGGCCGCCCTCGGCGGCGACGAACGCGGCCTCGCCCTTGGGCGGGTCGCCGCGCAGGGCGAGGATGTTGCAGATCTCGCGGTCGCCGAGCTGGTCGATGGTGCGGGCGAGCTCGTCGCGGCTGGCGCCGACGCAGGTCAGGTGGGCCATCGGCTCGATGCCGAGCTCGCGCTTGATGCGGGCGACGATGTCGAGGGTGCGGCTGCGGGTGCTGCCGCCGGCCCCGTAGGTGACGGACACGAAGTCGGGCGAGAGCGGGGCCAGCTGCTCGAGGCTGCGCCACAGCACGGCCTCGCCTTTTTCGGTCTTCGGCGGGAAGAACTCGAAGCTGAACACAGGCCGCTTGTGGGCCAGGCGCTCGCGGATCAGCATGTCCCCGTCCTCGTAGCACGGGCGCTGGGTCCTGGTCCAGCGGCGCGCGGTTTGGTACATCGGGCCTCATGCGCTGGTTCCAACGCGGCGACATCGACGGGTTCTTCGGCCTCGCGGTCGACAACCTCGTGCAGCTCCTGCTCATCGACGCGCTGTGTCGCCACGTGCTCGGCTTCTCCGACGCGCTGCTCTACGGCCAGGTGCTGCCCGGCGCCGCGGTCTCGCTGCTGGTCGGCAACCTCTACTACGCGTGGCAAGCCAGGCGGCTCGGCCAGGCGCTCGGCCGCTCGGACATCTGCGCGCTGCCCTACGGCATCAACACGGTGTCGGTGTTCGCACATGTCTTTTTGGTCATGTTGCCCGCGAAGCTGGCGGCGACCGCCGCGGGCGCGGCCGACCCGACGACGATCGCGTGGCAGGCCGGGCTGGTGGCGTGCTTCGGCTCGGGCCTCATCGAATTGAGCGGCGCCTTCGTCGCCGAGCGGCTGCGCAAGGCCACGCCGCGGGCGGCGCTGCTGTCGACGCTGTCGGGCGTGGCGCTCGGGTTTATCAGCCTCGGATTTTTGTACCGCAGCTTCGCGCGCCCGGTGGTCGGGCTCGTCACGCTCGGCGTGCTGCTGCTGGTGTACTTCGGCCGGCTCAAGTTCAAGGGCGGGGTCCCGGGCGGGCTCGTCGCCGTCGCTCTCGGCACGCTGATCGCGTGGCTCACCGGCATCGCCCCGGTCGGCGAGGCGCCCGCGCACGGCCACGGCCTGCAGCTGCCGCTGCCGGTGATCGGGCCGCTGATCGACGCGTTGACGGGCGACATGCTGTGGGCCTACCTGGCGGTGATCGTGCCGATGGGCGTGTTCAACGTGGTCGGCTCGCTGCAGAACATCGAGGCCGCCGAGGCCGCCGGCGACCCGTTCCCGACCACGCCGTCGCTGGCGATGAACGGCCTCGGCACCCTCGCCGCGTCGCTGTTCGGCTCGTGCTTCCCGACCACGATCTACATCGGCCACCCCGGCTGGAAGGCCATGGGCGCGCGCGCCGGTTACTCGATCCTCAACGGCGTGTTCGCCACGCTCGTGTGCCTCACCGGCACGCTGGCGTACATCGCCTGGGCCGTGCCGATCGAGGCCGGCATGGCGATCATCCTGTGGATCGGCATCGTCATCACCGCGCAGGCGTTCGAGGCCACGCCGCGAGAGCACGCGCCGGCGGTGGTGATCGGCATCCTGCCAGGGGTCGGCGCCTGGGGCGCGATGATGGCGAAGGCGGGCCTGCGCGCCGGCGGCGTCGACGGCACGACGAGCGCAATGTCACCCGCGCTGGTGCCGGTGTTCCAGCGCGCCGACGTGTGGATCGACGGGGCCTTCGCGCTCGAGCAGGGCTTCATCTTCACCTCGATGTTCCTCGCCGCCGCCACGGTCGCGGTCATCGAGCGCAAGCTCAGGCACGCCGCGTGGTGGTGCTTCGCCGGCGCCGCGCTGTCGATGCTCGGGTTCATGCACTCCTATGTCTGGACCCCGGCCGACACCGTACTATCCTTGTCACCCGCCTGGCCTTTCGTGCAGGGCTACGCCCTGATGGGCCTCGTGTTCCTGGTCGCCCCGTGGGTCACCCGACCCAGCGACGGCCCCGCCCACTGAGACACCTCGTGCTGACGATCGCGTCCTGGAACGTCAACGGCCTGCGCGCCCTGGCCCGCAAGCAAGCCCTGTCCCCCTGGCTCGCCAGCGGGCCGACGATCGTCGGCCTGCAGGAGGTCCGCGCCAGCGCCGACCAGCTCGGCGAGCTGGCCCAGCCCGACGGCTGGCCTTTCGCACATGTCTCTCCAGCCAGGCGCGCGGGCTACAGCGGCGTCGCCCTGTTCAGCAAGCTCGCGCCCGACAGCGTCGAGACCGCGCTCGGCCCCAAGTTCGACGTCGAGGGCCGCCTGCAATTGGCGCGCTTCGGCAAGCTGGTGGTCGCCAACGTGTACTTCCCCAACGGCAACGGCCAGGACCGCAGCAACGACCGCGTGCCGTACAAGCTGTCGTTCTACCGGGCGCTGCGCAAGCGGCTCGACGCGCTGCGGGCCGAGGGGCTGCGGGTGCTGGTGATGGGCGACTTCAACACGGCCCATCAGGAGATCGATCTGGCCCGCCCGCGCGACAATCTGGGCACCAGCGGGTTCCTGCCGGAGGAGCGCGCCGAGCTCGGCCGCTGGCTCAAGCGCGGCTATCACGACACCTTCCGCAAGTTCGAGGCCGGGCCGGGCCACTATTCGTGGTGGTGTCAGCGCGGCGGCTGCCGCGAGCGCAACGTCGGCTGGCGCATCGACTACGTGCTCGCGTGCGCCGAGGCGCTGCCGTTCGTCAAAGCGGCGGCGATTCACCCGAGCGTGCTCGGCTCGGATCATTGCCCCGTCAGCGTCACCGTCGATCCCGACATCGTCCGTTGACGCGCGACGCTGGGGGCGCGGGCCCAGCAGCGGCAGCACAGCCTCGCTGTGGACCCGGTGGCGCGCGCGATGGTTTCGCCGCCTGCACGGTCTAGCCTGCCGCTGCGGTGCCCCGGGCGGCGCCAGAATGCCGCTGACAACCGCGGCGACGCGAAGTATGGTGCCGCCCATGCTTCGTCCACGCGTCGCCGCGTTCCTGGTCCTCCCGTTGCTCCCCGTGATCGCCTGTCAGGGCGGCGCCGAACAACAACAGCCGGCGGCGCAGAAGGGCAAGCCGGCGCGGGTCGTCGACAGGAAGGGCGACGGCAAGGCCGAGACCAAGCTCGAGGGCAAGGAGGTCGAGAAGGCCCCGGGCCAGGCCGCCGAGGCCAGGGCGTTCGTCGAGCGCGTCGACGGCGAGCTGCGCGCGCTCGCGGTCGCCTCGAGCAAGGCCGAGTGGGACAAGAACACCAACATCACCGACGCCACCGAGAAGGCCGCGGCCGACGCCAACGAGAAGTTGATGGAGTTCATGGCCAGGACCATCAAGGAAGCCACGACCTTCACCGGCGGCGACATCGACCCCGAGACGGCGCGCAAGCTGCACCTGCTCAAGGTCACCGCCAGCCCGCCGCCGGCCCCCGGCGACCCCGACAAGCGCAAGCGGCTGGCCGAGCTCGGCGCCAAGATGGAGGGCATCTACGGCAAGGGCAAGGCGTGCGAGGGCGCGAAGTGCAAGGACCTCGGCGCGCTCGAGGACATCATCGGCACCAGCCGCAAGTACGACGAGCTGCTCAAGGCGTGGACCGGCTGGCACAAGATCGCCGTCGAGCTGCGGCCGCTGTATCAGGAGTTCGTCGGCCTCGCCAACGAGGGCGCCAAGGAGATCGGCTACAAGGACCTCGGCGAGCTGTGGCGCGCCGGCTACGACATGAGCCCGGCCGACTTCGAGCAGGAGACCGAGCGGCTGTGGACGCAGGTCCAGCCGCTCTACGACAAGCTGCACTGCTACGTGCGCGGCAAGCTGGCCGACAAGTACGGCAAGGACAAGGTCCCGGCCGAGGGCCTGATCCCGGCGCACCTGCTCGGCAACATGTGGGCGCAGGAGTGGGCCAACATCTATCCGCTGGTCGAGCCGTTCCCCGGGGCCGCCAGCCTCGACGTCACCGGCGCGCTGAAGAAGGCCAAGTACGACGAGGTCAAGCTGGTCAAGCTCGGCGAGTCGTTCTTCACCTCGGTCGGCCTCGACCCGCTGCCGGCGACCTTCTGGGAGCGCTCGATGCTGCAGAAGCCGAAGGACCGCGAGGTCGTGTGCCACGCGAGCGCCTGGGACGTCGACTTCAACGACGACCTGCGGATCAAGATGTGCATCAAGATCAACCAGGAGGACCTGGTCACGGTCCACCACGAGCTCGGGCACAACTATTATTATCACTACTATTACAAGCTGCCGCTGCTGTTCCAGAACGGCGCCCACGACGGCTTCCACGAGGCGATCGGCGACGCGATCGCGCTGTCGATCACGCCGGCCTACCTCAAGCAGATCGGCCTCATCGACGCGGTCCCGGCCGACGACAAGGGCCTCATCAACCTGCAGATGCAGGACGCGCTCGAGAAGATCGCGTTCCTGCCGTTCGGCAAGCTGATCGATCAATGGCGCTGGGACGTGTTCTCCGGCAAGACCGCGCCGGAGCAGTACAACGAGGCCTGGTGGGCGCTGCGCGCCAAGTACCAGGGCATCGCCCCGCCGGAGGGCCGCCCGGACCCCGAGTTCTTCGACGCCGGCGCGAAGTACCACATCCCGGCCAACGTGCCGTACACCCGCTATTTCCTGGCGCGGATCCTCCAGTTCCAGTTCCACAAGGCGCTGTGCGAGGCCGCCGGTCACACCGGGCCGCTGCACGAGTGCTCGATCTACGGCAAGACCGCCGCCGGCGACAAGCTCAAGGCGATGCTCGCCCTCGGCTCGTCCAAGCCGTGGCCCGAGGCGATGGCCGCCCTCACTGGCACCAAGCAGATGGACGCCGGGGCGATGATCGAGTACTTCGCGCCGCTCGAGAAGTGGCTCGACGAGCAGAATCAGGGCAAGAAGTGCGGCTGGTGAGCTGAGCCCACGCGCGCACCATGAGCGAAGAGCCGGCTCTCGCGGTGCGAGGGTCGGCGCTTTCGTTCGGCGCTCGCCGCCTGTGACCGGCGTCGATTCGGCGTATGCTGGCGAGCATGCGCCGAGTCGTCGGTTCCGTGGTGATGGTCCTGGCGTGCGGGCCCGGGCCCGCGGACGAGTCCGCGGGCATCACGAGCGCCTTCACGAGCAGCACCGCCGGCGAAGAGGCGAGCGCGCCGACCACCGCGATCACGACCGGCGGTGAGACCTTCGTCGGCTGTGACATCGTGCTGCGCGGGGATGTCGACGACACCGCCTCGGTGCAGGCGGCCCTCGACGGCGCGAGCGACGGCGCCACGATCTGCTTCGAGGGAGTCTTCGCGCTCGGGCCGATCCACGGGGCCCGGCGCAACGCGCTCGGGATCCTCGTGGTCGGGTCCACCGGCGTGGCGCTGTTCGGCAGCGACATCGAGGGCAACGACGGCGACAACTTCGCCCCGCCCGGCACGCTCGCGGCGGCGATGCCTCCGCACGTCGGGGTGATGGTGCTCGCCAGTGACGCCGTCGAGGTCCACGGCAATGCGATCGCCGACAATCCGACCACCGGCGTCGCGGTCGTCAGCCTCGCGGCCCTGCTCGGTTTGAACCTGCTGCCGGCCGATCACGGGCTCGGGTTCGACGGCTACCCCGAGACTGTCGACATTCACGACAACCTCATCGAAAACAACGGCCTCGCGCCCGCCGAGCTGTTCCGCGACGGGTTCATGCTCGACCCCATGGCCCAGCTCGCGTGGGACGGGGTCGTCGACCTCGCCAAGGACAACGGCGAGGGCCAGCTCGACCTGTGCATCCGCGCCAACGGCGACGCCGACTTCGTCGACTTCGATGCGCTCGGGCTCGGCGCCGGCAAGTCCTTCGACCTCGCCCCGCACGACTGCGCCCACCCGCCGCTGCCGCCGGTCGAGGTGCCGTGAGGGCCACGCAGCCCTGAAACGAGAGAGCCGACCTCGCGCGCTCTGGGTGCGCGGAGGTCGGCTCGGTGCGTGTCGCTGGCTTGGTCGAGCGAGCTTACGGGCAGGCCTTGGTGCGGCCGACCTTGAGCTGGCAGATCGCGTCGGCGAACGAGGCCGAGAACACGTCGCGGCGCACGCCGGTCTGGGCCTTGCCGAGGTTGTCGAGGTCGGGGCTGAGCTGGCCGAGCTTCTCGCGCAGGGTCGTCTCGGTGGTCCACATCTCGGCCGCGGCGCGGCGGATCGCCACGTCCTCGTCGAACGCGTTGAACACCGTGACGATCGGCTCCTTGTCGCCGCCCAGCGGCACGCCGGCGGCCTTGACGGCCAGGTTGAAGCGGTCGGCGTCGAGCGCGAACAGGATGTTGAAGTCGTCGCGCGACGGGTAGAGGGCGCGGATGGCGTCGAGCTCGTTGTCGTCGAAGTCGCCCTCGCCGAGGTTCTGGTCGACCTCCCAGCGCAGGTCGTCGTCCTTGTTGATCATGCCGACGTTGTGGCAGCCCATGCACGACTTGCCGTTGCGGACCACGCCGTCGGGGGCGTTCTTGTCCTGGACGATCTGGATCGGCGCGTCGTCGATGCGGCCGCCGAACTCGTCGACGATCATGTAGCCCTGCATGCCGTTCGGCAGGTTGTAGATGATCTCGCTGCCGTCCTCGGCGAAGTCGAACGGGTCGACGAACACGTTGGCGTCGCCGGCGTTGCTGCCGAAGTCGTAGCTGATCCAGTACGAGCGGTTGCTGGCGTTGGGGAAGTCGTGGCGCTCGATCACCCGGTGGTTCTCGGACACGCCCGAGTCGTGGAAGGCCGAGCGCGCGACCCGGTTCGGGTTGGTGTCGACCTCCTCCTGGATGTTCGCCTCGACGTCGATGCCGAAGCTCGCCTCGAGCTCCTGGCGGGTCAGCGGGATGCGCAGGACATCGTGGTAGAGCGGCGGCTGGGCGGCGACCTCGACGAACGCGTCGGCCTGCAGCAGGAAGAACTTGGTGCCGGTGGCCAGCTTCACGTCCTCGGCGCTGTCGCCGATGAACTCGATCGCGTACGGGTCCTTGGCCGCGATCAGCTCCCACGTGTCCTTGAAGGTCTCGGTGACGCTGCCGACCGAGGGGTCGAGCACGGTGCCCGGGGCGTCCCAGTCGTAGTCGCGGATGTCGATGCGGAAGATCAGGTTGTCCGGATCGATCGGCGACGGCGCGACGACCTTGATCTCGTTCGACAGGCTGTTGACCAGCTTCGACAGCGCGTGGCGGTAGATGTCGATCTGGTCCGAGCACCAGCCGTAGTTGTAGAGGTGGACCAGGCTGAAGTAGCGGATGAAGGGCCGCGCGTCGGCCGAGATCTCCTGCGTGTTGAGCAGGTCGGCGCGGATCATGTCGATCACCTGCGAGCGGGTGATCCACGGGTTGTCGCCGCAGCCGGTGACGCCGGCGCACTCGCCGATCCACTGCTCGACGACGCGGATGTCGTCGTCGGTCGGCCGCTGGGTCTCGGCCTCCGGGGGCATCGGCGCCATGGTGGCGGCCATGCGGCGGTACAGCGCCGAGTTGTTGGGCTGACCGGGGACGACCTTGCCGTTCTTGATCAGGGCGTCGAGGTTGGTGATGTAATTGATGCTGCCGAGCGCGGCGCTCTCGGGGCCGTGGCACTTGGAGCAGTTGACATCCATGATGTCGAGCGTCTTGGCCGAGAGCTCGCCGCAGTTGGCGACGCCGTTCTCGCCGTCGGTGCCGCCGGACGTGCCGTCGGTGCCCGGGCCGGAGGCGGACTCGCTGCCCTCGGTGCCTTCGCTGTCGTCGCCTCCGTCCCCGTTGCCGGGCAGGACGACGGTCTTACAGGCGCCTGTGACGAACAGGGCGAGAGCGGCGGCGGCGAGCGGGATCGTGGAGGATGTACGTTGGGACATGGTCGAAAGCGCTGGTTGAGGAGGTGGCGCGAAGCTGTGGAGATTTCGCCCGGTCCGGACGAGGCGCGCCGTGGCGCCGGGGATGTGCGGGACCGAATCGAGGGTGGGAACGACGCGCCCTCCGTGGCGCCCCGAAGAGAGCGCCCTGACTTGGGCGGTCCCCCCGGCGTCACGGGTAACGGGGCTCGCTCGCTCGATCACCGCGCCCGGGACAATTTTGGAGATGGGCGCCAAACGTGCCCTCGGCGACGTTATGGCAACAGGACACGATTAGCCGGAATCTCCGAGCACGCCACGATTTTCAAGTCGAACAGGTCCTAGGACCTGTTTTTCGCTGTTTCTCGTGCGTCGCACCGCGCGCCGTTGCGCCAATGACCGCTGCGCGATTCGTCTTCGGCGAATCGCGTGACCACGTGGCGATATGATAGGCATGTCCCCGAGGACAGGTCGACGCCACGCCGAGGTCGAGCCCGCTGGACCCGCGCCACAGGTGCGGTGGTGCATGTCCCGAGGGACAGGCGAGCCGACGCGACTGACATGTCCCGAGGGACATACTCGATCAAGATGTCTCGAAGGACAGATCGCAGCCCGCGCCCCGCACGAGCCGCGGCCGCTCAGAGCGAGGCGCTGCCGGTCATGGTCGGCTGGTCGCTGACCTGCTGGTGCAGCCACGCGATCGCCGGGGCCTCGTCGTTGAACATCGACATCGGCAGCGGGCGGGTGTTCTGCGCCATGAAGTAGCGGCCGAGCTGGTGGCCGCTCGGCGTGGCGACCAGCAGCGCGACGGCGAAGCAGCCGCAGGCGAGGTCGGGGTCGGCGTAGTGCTCGCGCACGCCGGCCTGCAGGGCGCGGACGATGCGGATGTCGATCAGGACCGGCCGCAGGTGGCCGCCGGTCATCCGCACCAGGGCGGATGTGTTCTCGCGGGCGTCCATGAGGGTCTGCGTGCGGGTTGTCAGCAGGCGCTGGACGATGACCCCGTCGGCGCGCTCCTCGTAGCGCGAGGTGCTGGTCGTGATCGACCGGAGGATAGCCGCCATGTTCATTGTTCCGTCTCGGGTGGGGGGCATAATCCACAATGCAGTGGTGCCCGGCAACCGCGGACTCGCGTGCGCCTGCTTTTGCACACCCCGCCCCGCGCGATCGGCGGCCGGCGCGGGGGCGCGCGGTTTGACTCGCCCGGGAGTTCGGCAACACACTCCGCGCCCATGAAGATCGGCATCGAACTGCTGCGCGACCCGACCCGCGTCCTCGACCTGTGGAAGCGCCTGTCCGCAAAGACATTCGGCAAGCAGCTGTTCGCGCGCGCCATCTCGCTGGCGGTGCCCTACACCGGCAGCATCTCGCCGCTGGTGCTCGAGCTCGAGGAGGGCCGCGCCAAGGTGCAGATGCGCGACCGCTGGGGCGTGCGCAATCACCTCCGCAGCGTGCACGCGGTCGCGCTGATGAACCTCGGCGAGGCCGTGACGGGCCTGGCGGTGATGAGCCTGCTCCCGCCCGGGGCGCGAGGCATCGTGCGCGAGCTGGCGATGGAGTACGTGAAAAAGGCGCGCGGGACGATCACCGGCGACGCTCGCGTAGAGGTGCCTGCGGGCTCGGGGACGCATGAATTCGAGGTCACCGGCGAGCTCCGCAACAGCATCGGCGAGGTCGTCGCGCGGGTGCGGGCCCGCTGGCGCATCGACGTGCCCGAAGCCGACGGCGCCGCAGCCGCCAGCTGAGCTCACGGGGCTGTCGAACGAAAATTCCAAGCCGCCGCGACATGAAGCGACGGCCCCAGCTCACGGAGCGGACGCACGGCATGCGCGGCCGAGGCGGGTGCGCCGGCGACCACGCGGTGAAGCGCACGCGCGTGGTGCCGACGCGATCTCGCAGGCGCGACGCGTGAGCGCGAGCCGCCCGGCGAGAGGTCCGCGGTAGCTCCAGAGGACATGTCCTTCGGGACATCTTGTGCACGGCGCGTTCGTCCGGCGAGGCGGGTGAGGTGGCTCGGCGGTGGCAGGTCCTCCCGGTAGGCACCGCCCGCGCAACGCCGCGCGGGGAAGTGAGGAAGCGTCGGCCGCGGCGCCCCGTCGCTGCGCCGCGGTCGCTGCAGACGCATGTTTCACCCGGCCTCCGCGCGCGCCGGCGCGAGCGGCTGGCGACCGCGATCCGGCCCCGGCGCGCGGCCCTGGGCGCAGTCACGCGCGCGCCTGCGTGCTCGCGGGCTGATAGGCTCGCCGCGCATGACCGCGAGCGCCTCGACCTTCCCTCCGCTGCTCGTCACCCCGCCGGCTGCCGGCTTCGATCGCGCCGCCGCGCGTGACCTGGTCAAAGAGTCAGGTCTCGCCGCCGCCCTGCACAAGCTGGTGCGGGCGCCGTTCGGGCACACGGTGCTGAGCCTGCGGGCGCTCGAGGCCGCGATCGAGGCGACCGACCTGGCGCTGCAGGCCGGCGACGCGCTGCACGCGGCGCTGCTCGAGGACCTGGCCCGCGCCGGCTCGCTGGCGCTGCCGGAGCCGACCCGCGACCAGCGGATGTTCGTCGGCGCGTTCACCCTGACGGTCCTCGGCGACGCCACGGCGCCGCGGCTGGCCGTGGTCGCGCCGACGCCGGAGGTCCACGGCGAGCTCGAGTCGGACGGCCTCGAGGACCTGCTGGTCCGGCCCGCCCGCGAGGCGGTCAAGAGCGCGTTGACCATGGCCGGCAAGTACCTCGAGGTCCAGGCCCAACGGCAGCCGGGCGCCACCTCGGCGCGGCTCGACGAGCGCGAGGTGTGGGCGGTGACGACCCTGCACGCGTTCGTGCTGCAGCTCGCGGGCGCGCTGCGGCGGCTGACCCACGCCGGCCGCCTGCGGCCGTTCGGCGTGGCCCTGGCCCAGCGCAAGGTCGTGGTCGGCGAGCTGCGCTACGAGGGCTTCCAGGCCCGCGGCGCCGAGGGCCCCGCCAGCGACCTCAAGCCCGTCAAGCTGCAGGACATCGTCGGCAATCAGGAGTACCTGCAGGCCGGGCTCAAGCTGGCGCGCGACGTCGCCGCGTATGACCTCAAGGCCAGGCGCGGGCCCAAGCAGCTCAACCCGGTGCTGTTCGGCCTGGGCCGGCCCGGCTGCGGCAAGACGATCACCGCCCACGCGATCGGCAACTACTTCCTCGACTTCTGCAAGCAGCGCGACGTCCCGGCCCGCTTCAAGGTCATCCGCCGCACCGACTGGGCCTCGTCGTACCAGAACGCCAGCGCGGCGACCCTGGTCAAGATCTTCAAGGAGGAGGTCTACGGGTTCGAGGGCGTGTGCGGGGTCTACTGGCCGGACATCGACACCGCGTTCGCCTCGCGCGGCTCGGGCGACCTGCGCTCGGAGGAGAAGAACAACCTCGGCGCGGTGTTCGGGATCTTCGACGGCACGCTGATCCCCAAGGACGGCAAGTGGTTCATGATCTGCGACGCGAACTACATGCAGATGGACGAGGCGACGCGCTCGCGGATCGCCCAGAACCCGTTCACCGTGCGCGGGCCGACCACCGCCGACGACTACGTGCACCTGCTGCGCGACGTGCTGCTCGGCGACCTGCGGCCGTTCGTGGCCCACGGCGAGGACGCCGGCTGGGCCGAGGTCGGCGCCGACCTGGTCAAGGCCGACCTCAGCGGCCGCTCGGTCGAGAGCGTGGCCAACAACATCCGCGCGTTCGTGCAGGACTTCGAGTACCCCGACGAGTACTTCCGCGCCGACTTCGAGCGCCGCCGGCAGCTTATCCACGAGCTGTCGCGCCGGGTCGACATCGCCGCGGTCCGGCGGGAGGTCGCCGACTACGTCAGCTTCCACCGCGAGGCCGAGGAGCGCGAGGCCAGGGACCGGTTCGAGCGCGAGGTCGAGGCGATGGTCCAGCAGCTCAACGCCGGCCGGGCCGCCACCGCCCGCGCGGCCGCGGCCGCGGCGCGAGAGATCGTCGGCGACTGATGCTGTCCCCAGGGACATTGCCGCCAGGACATGCTGTTTCGGGCATGTCCTCGGGGACATGCCCCGAGGTGTGGGTGATCGACGCGACGGCGCTGCTGTTCCGCGCCTACTACGGGATGCCGGCCAGGCTGTCGCCGGCGGGCGAGCACGTCGGCGCGGTGCTGGGGCTCGGGCACCTGCTGCGCGGGCTGCTGCGGCGGGCGCCGGAGCGGGTGGTGCTGGTGTTCGACGCCGGGCGCATGACGTTTCGCAACCGCATCGACCCGCGCTACAAGGCCAACCGTGGCGAGCCGCCGCCCGACCTGGCGCCGCAGTTCGAGCTGGCGCGGCGGCTCGGCGCGGCGGCCGGGTTCGTGGCGCTGAGCGTGCCCGACTTCGAGGCCGACGACCTGATGGCGACGCTGGCCCGCGGGGCGGCGGCGGCCGGCCTGCGCACGCGGCTGCTGAGCGTCGACAAGGACCTGTGCCAGCTCGTATGCGACGAGTCGCCCGGGGTGGTGCTCGAGGACCCGCGCACGCAGGCGGTCTGCGACGCGGCCGGGGTGCAGCAGCGCATGGGCGTGCGGCCGTCGCAGGTGGTCGACTACATGGCGCTGGTCGGCGACACCAGCGACAACGTGCCCGGGGTCGCAGGCGTGGGGCCCAAGGCGGCCCAGGCCCTCATCGCCGCGTTCGGCGACCTCGATTCGCTGTACGCCTCGCTCGGGCAGGTCGCCACGCTGCCGCTGCGCGGGGCCAAGGGGCTCTCGGCCAGGCTCGAGGCCGGGCGCGAGGCGGCCTTCCTCGCGCGCACGCTGGTGCGGCTCCACGACGCGGTCCCGCTCGGCGCGCTCGACCTACACGCGCACACGCGCTGGCGCGGGCCAGGCGAGGACGCGGAGGAATTCTTCGCCGCGCTCGGCAGCCCGGGCGCGCTCCGCGGGTTCAGGTCGATCGCGGCGCAGGATCGTGCGTGAGGGACAAGCGCGCGCCGACGCGGTAGGCTGGCCCGGTCCTCGATGGCGACCGGCCCCGAAATCGCGTCACCGCCCGAAAGTCCGCCGCCGCCGGGCCACTCGCGCGCGCTGGCGACGGTGTGGTTCACGCTCTTCCTCGACCTGGTGTCGTTCGGGATCGTCATCCCGGTGCTGCCCTTCTACGCCAAGAGCACCGGCGCGTCGGAGGGCCTGATCGCGCTGCTGGCGACCGCGTACTCGGCGGCGCAGTTCGTGATGTCGCCGGTGCTCGGCCGCCTCAGCGATCGCCACGGCCGACGCCCGGTGATGCTGATCTCGATCGCCGGCAGCACGATGGCGATGCTGACCCTCGGGTTCGCGCAGGCGCTGTGGATGCTGTTCCTGTCGCGCACGATCAGCGGGGTGTGCAACGCCAACGTGTCGACCGCGTACGCCTACGTGGCCGACCGCGTGCCGCCGCACCAGCGCGCCCGCTACATGGGCATGATGGGCACCGCGGTCGGCCTCGGCTTCATCGTCGGGCCGTCGCTCGGCGGCCTGCTGGCGCGCGCCGACTGGCCGCAGTTCCCGTTCTTCGTCGGCGCGGGGCTCAGCCTGCTCAACTTCTTGATGGCGCTGGTGTGGCTGCCCGAGAGCCACCGCCAGCGCGCGGCCGCCAGCGCCGGTCCGCCGCCGCCGCGCCCGTCGCTGCTGGCGGTGGCCCGCGATCGCACGTTCTGGCGCAGCCAGATCGGCGTGATGGTGACGGTCTACTTCGCCTTCTTCTGCGCCTTTGCGGCCATGGAGGCGACCTTCGCCCTGTTCACCGAGGCCTGCTTCGGCTGGGGCGAGCAGCAGACCGGCCGGTTCTTCGCGTTCGTCGGCACGGTCATCGTCCTGTTCCAGGGCTTCCTGGTCGGCCGCGCGGTGGCCCGCCTCGGCGAGCGCCGCACGCTGGCCTCCGGCCTGATGATGAGCACCACCGGCTTCGTGCTGCTGTGCATGTCGCCGTCGTGGCTGTTCGTGCTGTTCGGCGGGTTCTTCATCGCCGGCGGCAACGGCCTCATCATGCCGAGCATGTCGGCCCTGGTGTCGCGCAACAGCACCAGCGAGAACCAGGGCATCAACGCCGGCTTCACCCAGTCGGCCGGCGCGCTCGGGCGCATCGCCGGGCCGATGATCGCGGGGGTCCTGTTCGAGGTGGTCGGGCCGCGCGCGCCGATGGGCTCGTCGGCGCTGCTGGTGGTGCTGGTGTGCGTGATGGTGCTGGCGCGGGTCCACGAGCAGCGCCCCGAGCCCGGGCGCTGAGGTCCTAGCGATCGCGCTGCAGCCGGCCGTCCTCGCCCCAGCTCGAGGTGCGATAGGCGACGAGGCCGCTGCCGGGATGGTGCCGGTCGGGGTGAATGGTGCGCACGTGGACGTGCTGCGACGGACCCCAGCCGAACCCGAGCGAGAGCCGGCCGATCGTCAGCGCCTCGGTGGTCGCGCCGAGCAGCCGCAGCTTCGCGTCGTCGCGGCTGACGCCGGCGAAGTAGCCCTCCTGCGCCTGCAAGACGGTGTGCACGAGGTGGGCCGGCGCGTCGCCGCGCGCACGGGCCCGCGACCACACGAGCGCCGCGAGCTCGTCGAGCCGGTCGTAGCGGACCACCACGAACGAGGCGACGCGACAGACGAAGGTGTCGTCGCCGGCGAACACCACCTCGGCCTCGACCTCGACGGGCACGCGCACGCCGTCGGGGCCCTCGACGAACAGGTCGCCGCGCGTCGACTCGAGCCGCAGCTCGGCGCCGGCCGAGAAGTCGGTCGGGCCGACCGGGGTGACGATCGTCGGCCAGTCGCGCAGATCCGCCCCCCAGCGGTCGAGGTGATGGTGCGCGACGAAGCGCTCGTGATCGAAGCTGCCGACGTCGCCGAGCCGCAGCTCGCCGGAGAACGGCGGCCACGCCCCGAAGCCCAGCTCCATGACGCGGCTCGTGTGACGATTCCAGGCGCTGGACAGACTCATCGATCCCTCGTACGAGGCATAGCAATCGCCCGCGTGATCGCCTGTATCACTCGAGAATTTTTTCGCAGCGATTACGCTTCGCATACATGACCCAAATCGACGAGATCACGGCACGCGCCGCCGCCGCCGTGGCCACCGCGGACGCGCTCCTGATCTGCGCAGGCGCCGGCATGGGCGTCGATTCCGGGTTGCCCGACTTTCGCGGGCCCGAGGGCTTCTGGCGCGCGTATCCGGCGGCCCGCGAGCTCGGGCTCCAGTTCCACGACCTCGCCGACCCGCGGTGGTTCACCCGCGATCCGGCCCTCGCCTGGGGCTTCTACGGCCACCGCCTGAACCTGTATCGCGCGACAGCGCCGCACGCCGGCTTCGCGCTGCTCCGGCGCTGGGCCGCGCGCACGCCCGCGGGGGCGTTCGTCTACACGTCGAACGTGGACGGGCAGTTCCAGCGCGCGGGCTTCTCCGAGGCGCAGGTCGAAGAGTGCCACGGATCGATCTTGCACCTGCAATGTCTGCAGGGCTGCGACCTGCCGCCCTGGCCCGTCCCGCAGGCGGCCGTGTCGGTCGATGTCGCGACGCTGCGCGCCGCCCCTCCGTTCTTCACGTGCCCGCGCTGCGCCGGGCTGGCCCGCCCCAACATCATGATGTTCAGCGATTTCGCGTGGGACTCGACCCGCGCGAACGAGCAGCGCGAACGCTCGCGCGCGTGGCTGCAGGCGCAGGAGCAGGCGGGCGCGCGCGTGGCGGTGATCTGCCTCGGCTCGGGCACCGCGATCCAGACGGTGCGCCTGACGGCCGAACGCGCGGCCCGTCGCCCCGGCAATACGCTGATCCGCATCAACCCCCGCGACCCATGGGTGCCGAGCGGCCAGCTCTCGCTGGCCACGGGGGCGCTCGCAGGCCTGACGGCGATCGACGCAGCGCTGGGCTGATCCCCGCGTTCTTTAATAATTGAGGTATGCCTGAACGACATGTCTCTCGAGACATGTGACGTGCATCGGCGCCTGCGATCACGGGGTGCTGTGAATGATGTCACCGCGGCGCGGAGCCGGGCCTGCGCAGTCCCAGCATTCATGTCCTTTCAGACATGTGTCGATCGGTCCTGTCACTCGCTGCGGCGCACGCCGTCTCGGCGCGGCCGGTGAACGCGGCGACGAAGGCCGGGTGGCGGGCGATGAGGGCCAGGGCGCGGGCCAGGAGGGTGCGGCCGGGCTCGACGCGGTGCCAGGTCGAGGCGCCGCTCGGGTGCGGCAGGCAGATCGCGTCGGCCTCGACCCCGTGCCAGCGGACCCGCCGGGCCTCGCCGATCACCTCGACCAGCGGGCCCTTGTGGCCGAGGACTTGCTCGATCGCCACGCCGCCGACCGGGATCACGAGCCGCGGCTGCAGGATGTCGACCTCGCCGGCCAGGAATTGTTGGCAGCGCGCCATCTCGTCGCGGTCCGGCTTGCGGTCGCCGCCGCCGCCCGCCTTGCCGGGGAAGCAGCGCGCGACCGCCGACATGTACACGCTGTCGCGGAACTCCTGCTCGCTGCGACCGGCGGCGGCCTCGAACCAGCGGAACAGGGTCTTGCCGGCCGTCCACGCGAACGGTCGCCCGAACCCGCCCTCGCGCGGACCGGGTGCCTGGCCGACGAGCAGCACGGGCGTGACGATCGGCGGGCCGTGCACGACGGGGCCGATCATCGCCGGGCAGGCCGTGCACGCCTCCAGCTGTCGGTGCAGCACGGTCAGTCGAGTTCGCGGGTCCATCGTGGGGCGTCGCGCGGCAGTGTGAATCACGCCTCGTGGGCGCGCCAGCGCGCACGCGAGGACTCACGCGCGCGCGGCCCTGCCGCCGCTGCCCGCGGTGCGGGCGTCGGCGACGGGCTTCACCTGGCCCGAGGACCATCCGTGAGCGGCGTACTCTGCCTGTCCCAAAGGCCAGCTACGTCGCGGCTTCAGTCTGTCGCGCCAGGGCGGACTGGCAATGATACGACCTGGCCTAACGGCCAGCTTCGTTGGCCGCCAGCGCGGAGGCATGGTTCTCGACCAGCGCGACCAGGCGCGACAGGCCGAGCTTGCGCACCAGCACGGCGGGCCGCGAGCGCTCGCGGAGCAGCCGGCGGGTGGTCTGCACGGCGACGTGGCTGTTGACCTCGGTGACGATGACGACGAGGTCGCTGCGGTCGACCAATCGCTCGAGCTCGAGCGAGGCGCTGCCCCGCATGTAGCCGGTGTGGTGCTCGACCTCGTGGCCCATCGCGCGCACAGCGCGCTGGTAGCTCTGTTCGCTCCGATCGAGGCCGCCGACGATGCCCACGCGCATGCCACTACAGTATTTCATCAAAATGGAATTTTCAAGTTGCTGAACGTCCCGGGCGGCTCCGGGCGAGGCCGCCGCCCGGCGGCGCCTGCGGCTCCAGAGGCTCCAGAGGGCCGAGAACCGGGCGTTGCACAAAAGATAAGCGGGCTGAGCCGGCTCCATGGCACGAGAGGAATTTCCGCTATTCTGAAGAACGTGCGATCCCCCGCCCCGCCGCCATGCTGACCCTGCTCCTCGTAAGCCTCTGGCGCGCCCACTGCCGCCGTCGCCGCGCGGCCGCCGCAGGGGCCGCTTGAGCGCTTTGCGCGAGGCCGCGCGGGGTCTAGGGCGCGAGGGCTTCAGCGAAGTGGAAGCCGGCGCAGGTCGGCGCTCGCAGGCGCCCCGGGAGGCGTCGAGCTCGGCCGCGTTTTCAGCGAAGTGGAATCCGGCGCAGATCCGGGCTTGCAGGCCTCCCGGAAGGCGTCGAGCTCGGCCTTGAAGACGCCCGGCGGATCGACGCGAGCGTCGAGCACCAGCGTGCACGCCCACCGCCGCTCCCCCGCCGACAGGTGCCGCCGGGCCAGCTCCAGCGCGGCCAGCGAGCGAGACTCGAGCTGCTCTTGGGTACCTGACCTGTCGGACAGGGCGAGCTCGAGCCACTGCCGCGCCGCAGGCAGGTCCTTGCCCGTCGTCGCCAGCTCGGCCGCGCGCACGGCGAGCGGCGCGATCGCGGGGCTCTTCGGCCCACCGTCAGCCTCGTACACCGCGATCGCCCGCGCCAGCAGGTCGCGCGCCTCGCCGAGCTCGCGGGTCGCGAGGCACTCCGCGAGCCCGGACAGCGCCTCGCCGTACATCGCATGCGTGGTGCCCTGGCGCTCGCCGATCGCCACGGCCCGACGAAAATGGGCGGCGGCAGTGTCGAGCGCTCCACCAGCGAGACCGACCTTTCCGAGGCCCACGAGCGGGTGCAGCAAGTACAGGTGTTGCGGGCCGTAGGTGGCCTCCATCAGCTCGAGCGCGTGACGGTAGCCGGCCGCGGCCTCGACGCGCTGGCCCTGCAACAGGTCGATGTCGGCGACCCCGCCGATCGGGTGCGCGACCATCGGGTGCTGCTCGCCGAGCAGCTCGGAGAACAGCGTGATGGCCTGCGTGTAGTGCTCGCGCGCCTCTTCGAGTCGCTCCTCGCGGCGGTGGAGACCGGCGAGGTTGTGGTGGACGACCGCCAGCAATGGATCACCGGGGCCGACGCGGCGCTCCAGCAGATCGAGCGTCCGCGAGTAGTGCTCGCGGGCTCGCGCGGGCTTGCCGTCGCCCTCGTAGACGGTGCCGAGGTTGTTGTGCAGCAGCGCTGCGATCCGCCCGTCGTCGCGCGTGCGCTCGACCAGCGCCTCCGCGACCGCCTCCCCCGCGAGCGCCGCGGTTCGCTGGCCGAGGCCCTCGGCCAGCACGAACATCCGTCGGGCCGCGGCCTCGGCCGCGACCGCGTCGAGCCCATGAACGATCCCCAGCTTGAGCGCCGCCGTCAACGCCGCCTCCGCCTCTCCGACTCGCGCGACCGCCAGCAGCAAGCTGCCCTCGCCGAGCGCGGCCTCGGCCATCAGCGGCGGATAATGCAGCTCCTGCGCCGCGACCCCGACCTCGCGCGCCAGCTCCAGACCCGCGTCGAATTGCCCCGTGGTCTCGAGCACCGCGGCGCGGGCGAGCTGACCGCGACGAGCCTCGACCTGCGCGGCCGTTTGCGGGTCGGCGGGCGGAGCGACGGCGGCGAGCAAGGCGTCGACGTCGATGCACGACTCGAGGCTCGGCAGCGCCGCGGCGGCTTGTACCGCGTTCTCGACCACGGACCTGTCGGCGGCGACGAACACGTCGACCAGCGCGCCCAGATGGGCCCGCCGGCGAGCGAGGCAAGCGGTCCGCCGATCGAACAGCGAGGTCGACTGGGCGCCGCTGGCGTGGGCCTCGCATGCCTGCGTGCGGCCTTCGGTCCACGCGAGCGCGTAGGCGTCGAGGCGGGGCTGCACGCGGCGCCAGGCGTCGCCCGCGAGCCGCGAATCAGCGGCGGCGAAGGCCCGCTCGACCGCCGCCGCGCGGGGCTCGTCCCACACGCCCGCGAGCTCGGCGGCCGCGCCGTCGCAGGACGCCACGACGTCGCGCTGCCCCAGCGCGAGCGCGTAGCTACCAGCCGCCGCCGCGCCCGCGACCGCGGCGATCCCGGCCGCGCGCAGCACCGTCTTTCGCGGGTCGCGCTCGAGCGCGTCGAGCATGTGCCCCAGGCTCGGCCAGCGCAGGTCCGGCTTCGGCGCCAGGCTGCGCGCGAGGATCCGGAAGATCCGCCCCGGCACCGGCGAGTCGCGCGGCGGCGGTGGCACGACCCCGCGGCGGACCTTCAGCCGCAGCTCCTCCCAGCTCGTGGCGACAAAGGGTCGCACGCCGTAGAGCGCCTGGTAGAGCGTGACGCCGAAGCTGAACTGATCCGACGCGGGACCGATGGTGCCGCCGAAGTGCTGCTCGGGCGACATGTACGACGGCGTGCCGACGATCATGCCGGTGCGCGTCAAACGATCGCCGTCCTGCAGGTCCAGCAGGTCGTCCGCGGGTTGCAACTGCGTCACGGCCAGCGGCAGCTCGCCCGCCTGGGGCAGGTCGCCCGCGCTCGGGGCCAGGGCCATGCCTTCGGCGTGGACCAACCCGAAGTCGACCACGCGCGCGCGCGTGTCGTGACCGACGAGCACGTTGTCGGGCTTGAAGTCGCGATGCACCAGCCCCGCCGCGTGCGCCGCCGCGAGGCCGCGACCGGCGGCGATCACCGTGCGCAGCACCAGCTGCCACGGGCGCTTCTCCGCGCGCAGCCACGCCGTCAGCGTCTGGCCGTGGATGTACTCCATCGCCACGTAGATCTCGCCCTCGTGCTCACCGACCTGATAGACCTGCACCACGTTGGGATGAGACAGCCGGGCCAGCGCCTGCGCCTCGCGGACCATGCGGGCCCGGACCTGGCCGCTGTCGAAGTGCCGGCGCGACAGCACCTTGAGCGCGACCTCCCGCGCCAGCGAGGGGTCGTTCGCGGCGTAGACGATGCCCATGCTGCCCTCGCCCAGCTTGCGCAACACCACGAAGGGGCCGATCCGGGCGGTCACCAGCTACCTCGAAGAATCAGCGCGTGCAGGCGGCTTCGAGCGCTGCGAGCTCGGCCCTGCGGGCGTCCGCCAGGTTGACGCGGGCGTCGAGCACCAGCGCGCAGGCCCGCGGCCGCTCCCCGGCGGCCAGGTGCAGCTGCGCCAGCTCGAGCGCCGCCAGCGAGCGCGCCTCGAGCTGCTCTTTCGTACCTGTCCCATCGGCCATCACGCGCTCGAACCACTGCTGCGCCGCCGGCAGATCCTCGCCGGCCACCGCCAGCTGACCTGCCCGCACCGCGAGCGCCGCGATCGCGGGGTTCTTCGACCCGCCGTCGGCCTCGTACACGGTGATCGCCCGCGCCAGCAGGTTGCGCGCCTCGTCGTTCGGGACCAGCTCGGCCATGCCGACGAGAGCCTGACTGTAGTAGGGATGGGTGGTGCCAGCGCGCTCGCCGATGGCGACCGCACGGATGAACGCTGCCAACGCGGCCGCTGTGTCTCCGCGCGCGGCGTGGAGCTTCGCCAGGCCGCCCAGCGGCTGCAACAGGTACAGATGTTCGGGCCCATAGAACTCCTCCATGAGCGCGAGGGCCTGGGCGTAGTTGTCGGCGGCCGAGTCGAACTTGCCCTCGAGTTGGTCGATCTCGGCGAGGCTAGCGATCGGGTGCGCGACCATCGGATGGCGCTCGCCGAGCGACTCCGAGAACAGGGAACGAGCGCGGACGATCTGCTCACGGGCCTCCGTGAGGCGGCCGTAGTGTTGGTGCAGCCCGCCGAGGTTGTGATGCACGATCGCCATCAGCGGATCGGGCGGACCGAGGTTGCCGCCCAGCAGCTCCAGCGTGCGCATGTACTGCTCGCGGGCCGGTCCGTCAGCGTCTTCACGCTGGTAGACGGCGCCGAGGTTGTTGTGGAGGAGCGCCGCGATCCGGACGTCGTCCGCCCGCTCCGCCAGCGCTTCGGCCACCGGTCGGTCGTCGAGGGCGAAGCCGCGTCGCCCCTGGCCCTCACCGACGACGAAGATCCGCTTCGCCGCCGCCTCTGCCGCGATCGCGTCGAGCCCATGGACGATCCCCAGCCTGAGCGCCGCGGTCAACGCCGCCTCCGCCTCGTCGACCCGCGCGACCGCCATGAGCAGGCTGCCCTCGCCGAGCGCGGCCTCGGCGGTGAGCGGCGGGTAGTGGAGCTCCTCGGCGACGGCGCGGACCTCCCGGGCCAGTTGCAGCCCTTCGGTGTATTGCCCGGTCCCCTCGAGCGCAGCGGCGCGGGCGAGCTGGGCGCGCCGGGTCTCGACCTGAGCCGCGGCGTGCGGATCGTCGGGCGGCGCGATGGCGGCCAGCAGCGCGTCGGCGTCGGCGCACGACTCGAGGCTCGGCAGCGCGGCGGCGGCCTGCACCGCGTTCTCGACCACCGACCGATCGGCGACGATGAACACGTCGACCAGCGCCGAAAAATAAGCGCGACGGCGAGACAGACACGCGGTCCGGCGATCGAACAGCGACGTCGACTGTGAGCCGCTGGCGTGAGCCTCGCACGCTTGCGTGCGGCCCTCGGTCCACGCCAGCGCGTAGGCGTCGAGGCGAGCGTCGACGCGGCCCCAGGTGTCGGCCGCGAACGGCGAGCCGGTGGCGATGAACGCCCGCTCCGCCGCGCCTGCGCGCGCGTCGTCCCACACACCCACCAGCTCGCTCGCCGCGCCCTTGCACTGCAGCGACGCCTCGCGCTGCGACAGCGCGAACGCGTAGCTGCCGATCGCCGCCGCGCCCGCGACCGCGACGATGCTCGCCGCCCGCAGCATCGTCTTTCGCGGGTCGCGCTCGAGCGCGTCGAGCATGTGCTCGAGGCTCGGCCAGCGCATGTCCGGCGTCGGCGCCAGGCTGCGCGCGAGGATCCGGAAGATCCGCCCCGGCACCGACGAATCGCGCGGCGGCGGCGGCACGATCCCGCGCCGGACCTCGCGCTTGATCTCCTCCCACGTCGCCCCCGGGAACGGGCGCGCGCCGTAGAGCGCCTCGTAGAGCGTGGTGCCGAAGCTGAACTGGTCCGACGCCGGGCCGACCGCCTCGTCGCCGAAATGCTGCTCGGGCGACATGTACGCCGGCGTACCGAGGGCCTTGCCCGCCCGCGTGAGGCGGATGTCGAGGATGTCGCCGCGGTCGGTCTGCCCGCCGCTGTTGGAAGCGTGCGGTGGTCCCGACGTCTGGGTCGTCATCCGCGAGATCGTCGGCAAACCGGTGGCCGACGTGCGCACGTCGACGCCGCCGAGCGGCAGCGCCGGGCCGCCCTCGGCGTGCACCAGCCCGAAGTCGAGGACGCTCGGGCGACCGTCCTTGCCGACGAGCACGTTGTCGGGCTTGAAGTCGCGGTGCACCAGCCCGGCCGCGTGAGCCGCCGCCAGGCCGCGACCGGCCGCGATCGCCGTGCGCAGGACCTGCTGCCACGCGCGCTTCTCGGCGCGCAGCCACGCCGTCAGCGTCTGGCCCTCGACGTACTCCATCGCCAGGTAGATGCCGTCGTCGTGCTCGCCGACCTGATAGACCTGCACCACGTTCGGGTGCGACAGGCGGGCCATCGCCTGCGCCTCGCGGACCATGCGGGCGCGCACCTCGCTGCGGTCGATGAGCGAGCGGCGGATCAGCTTGAGCGCGACCTTGCGGTCGAGCGCGACGTCGTAGCCCGCATAGACGACGCCCATGCCGCCCTCGCCCAGCTTGCGGAGGACGACGAACGGGCCGATCGCCGCGGGCTCTGCGCCTTCGGTCACATCCTCAGGGTACGATCTTGCCGCTCTGAATCAAACCGCCGGAAGCGAACGGAGCGCCGCAGGTCGGGATGCTGCAGCCGAGCGCCGGGAGCGGCAAACGGCTGTTGCTCGGATTCAGACAGACCGCGCCGTTCGGTCCCCACTCAGCCTCGACGACGTAGGGCTTGTTCGGGTCGACGTTCTGGATGCCGATCTGATCGAGGACGTGGATCGGCGTGCCGAGCAACGTGTGCGACTGTCCGTCGCCGCAGTAGTCCGCGCGCAACATTCGTGTACAGGCCTGATGGTAGTCGGCCAGCGACGTGCCGTTCTTGCTCGCCCACGGGCGGTAGCCGAACAGCACGCACTTGGCGAGACCGCCGTCTTTGCAGGCGAACGTGATCGCCTTGTCGGGCCTCGGCGAGACCTTCGCGCCGGTGGCCGGATCCCAGACGTCGTTCAGGAGCAACGCCCGAGTGCGCTTGCCCGCCTGGTCGATGCACAGCGGATCGTTGTGCAGCGAGACCTGGAGATCCATGTCGTACTCCCACACGTCCGAGAAGCCGGCCACAGGATAAGCGAACTTGAGCCAGACATACTTCCAGTAGGTCGTCGCGCCTTCCTTCACCTTGAAGTCGAAGGTCGTGTCCTCGACCTCCCAGTCGGTGTAGCCGCCGACATTGAGCATCCCGCCCACCAGCGAGCCGGTGTTCACATAGTCGCCGTCGGGCAGCCAGATGTCGTAGAGCTGGATGTAGTCGGTCTGGCTCCCGTCCCGGTAGAGCTTCGTGTTATTGAGCCTGCTGCCGTTGAGGTTCCAACCGTTGAGGTTCCAGCCGTTGAGGTTCCAGCCGTTCTCATGGGCGCTGCGCGTCCGAACGGCCTCTTCTTCGCCGAAGCCCGCTCCCTCGTCTTCCCCATCCACCCCGTCGCAGCCGAGACACCCGAACGCGAGCACCACCGCACCACTCACCACCACCACGCCAGTCTTGAACGCCATCGTTCTCTCCTCCGCGAAAAGAAAACCGCTTATCTTCGATCCTATCCGTCGCTGCCGGCGGCGTGAAGGCTCGGGGGCTGGGCGAGAACGCGCGTGCGTGATTCACGGGCTTTTGCGGCTGCCTGGGGGGTTTGGGGTCGGCTCACGTCGAGACGTGGCGCGCCGCGGGTCGCTCCTTCTATGATGGGGGGGACCTCTGCTGCGATGACGACCCGCGACGACCCCGCGCGACGAGAAGGACGCTCCGCAAGTGTGGTGTCGTCGCGTGACAACGGTTCGCGTTGGACGCTGGTGATCGTCGGCCTCGCCTTGCTCGTGGGAGTCGCGACCACGGCGGCGGACGAACATCGTTTGACCGTCGTCGTGATCGGCGCGCTCCTCCTCGGGGGGCACCTCGCGGCGACGGTGTACCTGGGGCATGGCGAGGTTTCACGGGTTCGCATCGGGGCGTCGCTCTGGACAGTGATCGTCGGCGCCCTGGCGATCGCCGCGCCGAGCGTCGCTGGCGCGTCGACGCCGTTTTGGTGTTTGCTGCTCCCAGTGGTCGTCGTCTCCGTGCACGCCACCAGCGCCGCTACGGGGATCACCGCCACCGCGCTCGGGGCGGCCGCGGGTGCGGGCCTCTTCATCGCGGGCGCAGGATCGATCGCGTGGTTGGCGGCCGCCGCGATCGCCGGGGTCGGTCTGCTCGCGGCTGCCGAGCAGCGCCGCGGTCAGGTGCGGGACGACGACCTCCGGCGCCGCGAGGGCGAGCTCGCCGGCGTGCGGGCCGAGTTGCGAGATCTCCGGAGCCAGCACGTCGCCGGCGCCGAGGGGCGGCTCGTCGCCTTGACCCGCGCCAACCAGGCCCTGCAGTCCGAGGTCGAGCGCGGGCGGCGGGTCCTCGAGGAGGCGCTCGACGCCAGTCGGACCAAGACCTCCTTCCTCCTCAAGATCAGCCACGAGCTGCGCACCCCGCTCAACGCGATCGTCGGTTACACCGAGCTGCTGCTCGAGCACCCGGAGGAGGCCGAGGCGGCCGAGCTCAAGGCCGACCTCACGCGGATCCTCGGGGCCGCGCACGAGCTGCTGGCGCTGATCGACAGCGTGCTCGACCTGGCCCGGCTCGAGGCCGGCAAGTTCGAGCTGCACATCGAAGAGTTCCCGCTGCTCGACCTGGTCCACGAGTGCGTCGCCGCCGTCACGCCGCTGGCCGAGCGCGGGCGCAACAAGCTCAAGCTCAAGCTCTCGCGCGAGCTCGGCACCATCCGCAGCGACCGCACGCGCCTGCGGCAGGTGCTCATGCAGCTCATGGGCAACGCCTGCAAGTTCACCCACGGCGGCCTCGTCGAGCTGCGCGTCGAGCCGATGGTCACCATGACCGGCCCGGTCTACCTCCTCAGCGTGCGCGACAACGGCGTCGGCATCGAGCCGGGCTACATGCCGCGGATCTTCACCCCGTTCTCGCAGGCCGACGACTCGCCGACCCGCCGCTTCGGCGGCCTCGGCGTCGGCCTCGCGCTGTGCCGCCACTACTGCACTTTGCTCGGCGGCGACATCACCGTCGAGAGCGAGCTCGGCAAGGGCTCGGTGTTCCGCGTGCAGGTGCCGGCGTTCGTCCGCGACCCGCGCGACGCCAGCGTCCTCGTCTCGGCCTTCTGAGGCCCCGTCTCACCTGCACTTCCGGGCATGTCCTGGGGGACATGCCCTTCGGGACATCGACCTCACGGCGCGAACACGGCCACGAAGCCGTCGTAGAGGCCCTTGCTCATCACTGGCCCGGCGCCGAAGTCGACCGCGCCGTAGAAGCCGCCCACCAGCGCCGTCGTGCCGTCGGGGCGGAGGTCGACCCCGTTGCCCTCCTGCTCCATCGCGTCGCCGAGGCCCTTGCTCCACACGTGGCTGCCGGCCGACGTGTACTTGACGGCGAACGCATCGCGCATCCCGGCCCACGGCAGCACCCCGCCGCCGAAGTCGGTGTCGCTGTAGAAGTGGCCGGCGATCACCAGCGTCCCGCTGGCGTCGACCGCCAGGTGGGCCGGCCGCACGATGCCGTCGCCGAGCAGCTTCGACCACGCGTGCGCCCCGTCCTCGGCCGCGAACTGGGCCACGAAGCCGCGGTACATCGGCGCCTCGAGCGGCCCCCCGCCGAAGTCGAGCGACCCGACGAAGTGCCCCGACGTCGTCACCCGGCCCTGTGGGTCGACCGCGATCGCCGACAGCTTCTGCTCCTTCGGATCGCCCCACGACGCCGCCCACAGCGCCTGGCCCTCGGCGTCGAGCTTGGCCAGGAACACGTCGCTGCTGCCCGCGCTGACCAGCGGCCCGTTGCCGGGGTCGATCGTGCCCTGGAACGAGCCGCCGACGTACACATTGCCGCCCGCGTCGACCGCCACCGCTCGCGCCTCCTGCTCGGTGTCGTCGCCGAAGTACACGCTCCACGCGTGCTCGCCCTCGGGCGTGAACTTGGCGACGAACACGTCGATCGAGTCGCCCTGCCCCACCATCTCTCCGCCGCCGACGTCGAGCGACAGCTGGAATTGACCGACCAGCGCGATCTCCCCCGTCGCATCGATCGCCAGGTCGCGCGGGATCGCCGTGCCCATCGACGGGAACGACTTGCTCCACACGTGCTCACCTGCCGCCGACAGCTTGGCCAGGAAGATGTCGCGGTCGCCTGCCGCCGCCAGCGGCTCGCCGCCGAGATCGACCGAGCCGGTGAAATCACCGGTGATCACGACTTCGTCGTTCGGATCGACCGCCACGCCCCAGCCGTCGCCGAGCTGGGGCGCCGCGTCGCCGAAGCGCTGGCTCCACACGTGCGCCCCGTCGGCCGCGAACTTGGCGAGGTAGACATCCGAGCTGCCCGCGCTCGCCAGCGGCCCGCCGCCGAAGTCCGACGTCCCCGCGCCCTGCGTCAGCACGATCACCGCCCCCGTCGAGTCGAACGCCACCGCCACCGCCCGCTGGTCGCTCGGATCGCCCCACTGCGCGTGCCACTGGACCGCCCCGTCGCCCGCGCACGGATCGACCCCGTCGCAGTCGTCGTCACCGGGCGACTCGCAGGTCTCGGGCGCCGGCATCACGTCGCCGACGCACGCCCCCCACTCGCCGGCCTCGCAGGCCGCCACGCCCGCGACGCAGTTGCCCACCCCGGCGTGGATCGGGTCGCCGCTGTAACAGCTGTCCTCCTCGCCCGGCTGGCAGGTCGCCGTCTCGGTCGTGCTGGCTGTCCCTTCGGTCAGGCTCTCCATCGTCGTCGGCGTCGTCGTCGTCGTCGGCGACGAATCCGTCGTCGTCGCCACCGTCGCGCTGTCGCCCGTGCCGAGCGTCTCGCTCGCGCCGGTCGTCTCGCCGCTCGTGGTCGAGTCGGTCGTCGTGTCTGCGGTGTCGGTCGCGGCCTGTTCGGTGGCGGCGTCGTCGGTGCCGCAGGCGAGGGCGAGGGCGCAGAGGAGCGGGGCGGAGCGTCGCATCGCCGGCTCATACCACACGCGCGGCGGCGCTTCGCGGGGCGCGTCTGCGGAGGGCGCCGGGTCCCGCCATTCAGAGCGTTTTCGCACGTCGCATCATACTATCGCCGCCGGCGATTCATTGCATACGCGATACCTGCCTTGAGCGACCCCAGGCTGACGATCGATCCGAGGTCGGCCCCGAGGCTCACCAGCGTCGCCGCCAGCCCCGGGCGGATCCCCGTCAGCACCGCCTCGGCGCCCAGCAGCGCCGCGCTACGGGCGGCCCGGAGCAGCGCATCGGCCGTCTGCGCGTCGATCTCCGACACGCCTGTAATGTCGAGGATCACCGTGCGCGCCCGCGTCGTCGCCACCCCGTCGAGCAGCGTCTGCAGCACCCGCTCGACCCGGCGGGGGTCGAGCGCGCCGATCAGCGGCATCACCACCGTCTCCTCGTCGATCGGGATCAGCGGGGTCGACAGCGCCAGCAGGGCCTCGTCCTGGGCGCGGATCACCTCCTCGCGCATGCGCATCTCGACCCGCTGGCCCTCCGCCTGCTTGATGTCGGTCTCGTCCATCGTCACCCCGCGCAGCCCGATCGGCGTCCCGTCGTCGCTGCGGATCAGCGACATCCGGCTCGTGACCCACAATGTGCGGCCGTCGCGGGTGACCCAGCGGTACGACGATTCGCCGGTGCCGTCCTTGAAGATCGCGTGCGCCTGGCCCAGCGCCTGCTCGCGATCCTCGGGGTGGATCAGCTCGACCCAAAAGTTGGGCTGCTTCCATTCATCGACCGAATAGCCCGACATCGCATGGATGCGATCGCTGACCCAATCGACGGTCATGCGCTGCGGTGATTGTTCGAAGTAGCTCTCCCACAGGATGCCCGGGATGTGGGCGACCAGCCCCTCGAGCCGCTCGCGCAGCAGCCGTTCGTAGAGCGCGAGCTGGTGGTTCGCGTGCTCGAGCTCGGCCACGCGGGCCTGCGCTGCGCCCAGGGCGGCCCGCAGCGCCTCGACTTCGTCCTGTCGTTCCGTCACGGCCACGCAGTCTATCAAGGCGGGGGCCTCGCCATCGCCGCCGATCGCCGTTCTCCTGCCACCGGGGCGGCGACCCGTCCTGGAGCACCGCCGGCTGCCGCGATTTCGTTGCCGTGGCGGGTACCGACAATCGCCGCCTTGGGGCGAAAAACCGAGACAAGTCTCACACATTTTCGACCGCAGCCTTCCCATTCTCTGCGGCCCCGCGGCGATAATGCGCTGCCGTCGCCGGCAGGGGCTGGCGGTGGGAAAGGCCGCCTCGTGCTCTCGATCGCCGTTCTCGCGCTCGCCTCGACCTCGCTGGCGTCCGACCCTCCGACCTGGGTGTTCTTCGCCGACAAACAGGTCACCGCCGGTGAATTGCAGCCCGCGCTCGAGCGGCGCGCCGAGCAGCTCGCGCCGCGAGCGCTGCGCCGGCGAATGCGGGTCCGCGGCGACCGTGGCGTCGACGTCCGCGATCTCCCGCTCGCCTCCCCGTACCTGCAGGCCGTCGTCGCCACCGGCGTGCAGATCCGTGCCACCTCGCGCTGGCTCAACGCCGTCAGCGTCGACGCCGACGCCGCCCAGCGGGCCGCGATCGCCGGCTTGCCGTTCGTCGCCGGCATGCGCCCCGTCGCGCGCACGCGCGGCCACGATCACGCCCCGGCCTGGACCGAACAGTCGCCGGCCTCCGCGGCCTACGGCGTCGCCGAGACCCAGCTCGCCCTGCTCGGCGTCCCGGCCCTGCACGCGTGTGGCCTGACCGGCGCCGGCGTGGTGATCGGCGTGCAGGACAGCGGCTTCTCGCTGCAGCACGCCGCCTTCGCCGGTCTGCACGTGCTGGCCGCCCGCGATTTCGTGCAGGGCGACGACGAGGTCGCCGACCAGCCGGGCGACGACGAGGGCCAGGATCGCCACGGCACCGTCGTGCTGTCGCTGCTGGCCGGCGACGACGGCGACGCCTTCTCCGGCGTCGCCCCGGGCGCCTCGGTCATCCTCAGCAAGACCGAGCGCATCGGCGAGGAGCAGCCCTACGAGGAAGATCTTTACGTCGCCGGCCTCGAGTGGATCGAGGGCATGGGCGCCGACCTGTTCACCGCCTCGCTCGGCTACTACGAATGGTACGAGCACCCGCAATACGACGGCAAGACCGCCGTCGTCTCGCAGGCCGCCGCGGTGGCGCTCGCCAACGGCCTCGTCATGTTCACCGCCAACGGCAACGAGGGCCCCGAGCCGGGCACGCTGATCGCCCCGGCCGACGTCGACGGCATCATCGCGCTCGGGGCCACCGACCTCGAGGGCCAGGTCGCCGGCTTCTCCTCGCGCGGTCCCACCAGCGACGGCCGGATCAAGCCCGACCTGCTGGCTCCGGGTCAGGGCGTATGGATGGTCCAGCCGGGTACCGACAATGAATATACCCAGGGCAACGGCACCAGCCTCGCCACCCCGCTGGCCGCTGGCGTCGGCGCATTGCTGCTCGAGGCCTACCCCGAGCTCACCCCGGCCCAGATGCTGGCGCTGCTGCGCGCCACCGCCTCGCAACCCGACGCGCCCGACAACGACCGCGGCTGGGGCATGATCGGCGGCCCCGCGGCTGCCGGCCTCCATTGCACCTGCACCGACGGCGACCGCGATGGTCACTACGCGGTCGCTTGCGGCGGCGACGACTGCGACGACGCCGACCCGGCGCGCCACCCCGGGGCCGCCGAGGTGTGTGACGGTCGCGACAATGACTGCGACGGCGACCTCCCGGCCGACGAGGTCGACGGCGACGGCGACGGCGTGCGCGTCTGCGCCGGCGATTGCGACGACGCCGATCCATCGCGCTGGCCGGGCGCCGTCGAGGACCCCGACGATTGCATCGACAACGACTGCGACGGCGACGGCGGCCTCGCCTGCGCCCCGACCACCGGCGCCCAGACCTCGAGCGGAGGCAGCGGCACCGGCGAGCACGAGCCCACCACCACGAACACGACGTCGGGCACCACCGATGCCGACGCCACGGGCCTGACCGACGGGGCCAGCGACAGCGGCGGGGCCGTCGAGGGCGCGGGTTGCGGCTGCAGCACCGGCGGTCCTGCGGCCCCGCTGGGCCTGCTTCTCGGCCTCGTCGGCATGAGGCGGCGGCGGTCGCGTTCTCGGGTATCCTCGCCCCCGCAGTGAAGCGCGCAGCGACAATCCGGACCCTGGCCGCCATGGCGGCGCTCCTCCTCGCCTGCCAGACCTTCGGCCCGCGCTCGCTCCGCTACGGCCGCGGCACCTACAACACCGCGATTCAGCAGACCAACAGCGAGCAGCTGCTGCTCAACCTGGTCCGCCTGCGCTACCGCGACGCCCCGCTGTTCCTCGAGGTCACCAGCATCTCCAGCAGCCTCTCGCTCGAGCTCGGCGCCGCCGTCGGCGGCAATGTCGGCACCGTCGGCAGATCGGTCGCCCCCGGCACCGCCGTCACCTATATCGAGCGCCCGACCATCACCTACGCCCCGCTGCAGGGCTCGCGCTTCGGCACTCAGTTCCTGAGCCCCATTCAGCTGAGCGACATCCTCCTGCTCTACCACGCCGGCTGGGCCATCGATCGCATCTTCCGCGTGTTCGTGCAGAAGCTCGGGCCGCTGCAGAACGCCCCGCGCGCGTCCGGCCCGACCCCCTCGCACGCGCCCGAGTACGAGGCCTTCTTCACCGCCACCGAGTTGATGCGCTCCTTGTGGGTCGACGGCCTGGTCGACCTCAACTACCTGCCCAGCGTCGCCGGCGACGCCCTCACCCTGACCTTCACCCGCCGCCCCGACGCCGAGGGGCGGGTCGCCCGGCTGTGCGCGCTGTTCGGCCTGGCCGAGCCCCGCTACACGATCACCCTCACCGAGTCCCCGCGCCCGGGCGAGGGGGCGGTGCTGCTGGTCCCGCGCTCGCTGCTCGGCGGCATGTACTACGTCTCGCACGGGGTCGAGGTCCCGGCCGAGGATTACGCCGTCGGCCGCGTGCCGGTCACCCGCGACGCCAAGGGCGCCGTGTTCGACTGGGCCCGCCTCACAGGCACGCTGATGCGCGTCCGCCACGGCACGCAGGAGCCCAAGAACGCCTACGTCTCGGTGTACTACCGCGGCCTGTGGTTCTGGATCGCCGACAACGACCTCGACTCCAAGTCGACGTTCTCCTTCATCGCCCAGGTGCTCGAGCTGCAGTCGGGCGAGATCAAGGGCGCCGCCCCGTTGCTGACCCTGCCGATCGCCGCCGAGTGATTCTTTTATCGAGGCCGCGCCCGGAGCTGTCCTCCGGGACATGTTATTTCGCGACTGCGCCCGGAGCTGTCCTCCGGGACATGTGAGACGGCCGTGCCCGGAGCTGTCCTCCGGGACACGTGATTTCGCCTCAGGCGACGAACGCCGCCAGGCGATCGATCGCCGTCAGCACCCGCGGCGCGTGCCGGCGCAGCCACGCCTCGTCGATCGTCGCCGCCGGGTCGTGGCCGGCCAGCGCCGCCGCCCCGTCGAAATCGACGTAGGCCAGGCGCGCCGTCCAGTCGCCGAACGGCCGGCCGAAGTCGCTGCCCGGGAGAATGGCCACACCTGTCTCTTCGAGCAGGCGCTCGCACAGCGCCTCGCCGCCGGCGATCCCGCGCCGGCGCAGCGCGTCGGCCTGGCCGGAGAAGTCTGGGAACAGGTAGAACCCGCCCTGCGGAGCCGCGCAGGCGACCCCGCCGGCGAGCAAGCGCCGGTGGCACCAGCCGCCGAGCGCCTTCAAGATCGCCTGCTCGTGGGCCACGTAGGCGGCGATGTCCGGGCCGAATCCGAACGCGGTCACCGCGGCGCACTGGATCGGCGCGCTGGTCGAGGTGTACGTCTCGCTGGCGACCGCGATCATCGCCTGCTGCAGCCACTGCAGCTCGCGCGGGAACAGGAACGTGCCGAGGCGCCAACCGCCGGCCCCGCACCACTTGCTGAGGCCCGAGCTGATGATCGTGCCCTCGGGGTAGAAGCGGGCGATCGACGTGTGAGCGCCGTCGTGGTGCAGCTCGCCGTAGATCTCGTCGGACACCACCAGCACCTCGTGCGCGCGCAGGACCTCGGCCAGCGCCGCCAGCTCGTCGGCGTCGTAGGTCTGCCCGGTCGGGTTCGACGGGTAGTTGAGGATCAGCACCCGCGGGCGCCCGGCGTCGCGCCGGCACAGCCCGTCGACGTCGGCCGGCGTCAGCTTCCAGCCGTTGTCGGCCCGCGTCGGCAGCCACACCACCTGCCGGCCGATGATGCGCGCCTGCGGCGAGTACGACACCCACGCCGGCGACGGCAGCACCAGGTCGCCGTAGAACGCCAGCTGGGTGATGAACATCAGCTCCTTGCTGCCGGGGGCGACCAGCACGTGATCGCCGCTGTACTCGCGCTCGCCGGCGACCCCGCGCTGATGGTAGGCCGCGACCGCCTCGCGCAGCGCCGGCAGCCCGCGCACCGGCATGTACTCCTTGCGCGTCGCGTGGGCCCGCAGCGCCTCGACCACGCTGTCCGGCACCGGGAACGGCGACTGGCCGAGCCCGAGCTTGAACACCTCGCGTCCGGCGGCGAGGAGGTCGTTGCTGCGCTCGTTGATCGCCACCGTGGCCGACGGCGACAGGCCGCGGACCTGGAGGTTGAGGCTGGCTCGGCCGTGCATTCGATCACCTGGCCTTTCGAGCAGCTTGCCTGTCCTCGCGGACGGCGCTGTTGTGGAGCGGGTTGGCGCGGCCGGAGCTGTCGGCGTCGGCCTGCCAGCGCGGCACCCACCGCCGCACGCAGCGGGCCGCGTGCTCGCCGGGGAACAGCTCGGCGAACAGCGAGCGGTAAAGGTAGCCCTCCTTGGTGGTCGGCGTCTCGTGCGGGAACCGGCGCCCGGCCTCGGCCAGATGCAGGTCCGAGACCGTCGCCTCGGCGTGGGCCTTGAGGCGCTCGACCCAGCCGTAGCCGACCCCGTCGGAGAACTGCTCTTTTTGCCGCCACAGCACCGCCGGCGGCAGCAGCGGGTCGGCCGGATCGGCGAACGCCGCCCGCAGCAGCGCCTTCTCCATCCGCGCCTCGCGCCCGGGCTCGGCCCGCAGCGGCCGCTTGAGCGCCGGATCGATCGTCATCGCCAGGTCGAGGAAGGCGAGGTCGAGGAACGGCACCCGCGCCTCGACGCCGTGCGCCATCGTGCTCTTGTCGGCGCGCAGGACGTCGCTGAGGTGGAGGTTCTTGACCCGCTCGACCGTCTCGCGGAAAAACGCCTCCTCGCCCTCGGCGAAGTAGAAGTAGAGGTAACCGCCGAACACCTCGTCGGAGCCCTCGCCCGACAGCACCACCTTGACCCCCTGGTCCTTGATGTAGCGGCTGAGGCAATACATCGGGATGCTCGCCCGCACCGTCGGGATGTCATACGATTCGGTGTGCCAGACGATGTCGCGCAGCGCCGCGACGCCCTCGTCGAGGTCGAGCCGGACCTCGTGGTGGTCGGTGCCGACGAACGCCGCCACGTCCCGCGCCGCCCGCAGGTCCGGCGAGTCGCCGTCGACCCCGATCGCGAACGACATCAGGCGCGCGTCCGGGTCGCGCCGCCGCGCCAGTCGGGCCGCCAGCGCCGCCACCAGGCTCGAGTCGAGCCCGCCCGACAGCAGCACCCCGAGCGGCACGTCGCTCATCAGCCGCTTGTCGACCGCCGCCTCGAACCGCTCGCGCAGGCCGGCGGCGTCGCGCCGGTAATCCGCCTGTCCTTCGAGCCATGTCCGCTCGTACCAGCGGCGCAGCCCGCCGCGGCGGGTGTAGACGTGGCCGGGCGGGAACACCTCGAACCACTCGCACTCGCCGGCCAGGACCTTGAGCTCGGACGCGAACCACAGGTTGCCGGCGCGGTCGCGGCCGTAGTAGAGCGGCTTTACGCCGATCGGGTCGCGCGCGACCAGCCAGTCGTCGTCGCGCAGGGCCGCCAGCGCGAACACGCCGTCGAGCTTGTCGACGAACGCGTCGCCCTGGGCCTCGAACAGGTGGGCCAGGACCTCGCTGTCGGAGCCGGTGCGGAACACCCGCCCCGCCGCCTGCAGCCCGGCGCGCAGGGCGGCGTGGTTGTAGATCTCGCCGTTGTGGACCACGGCGGCGCCGTCGCGCCCGAACAGCGGCTGCCGGCCCGAGGCCGGGTCCATGATCGAAAGCCGCCGGTGCAGCAGCGCGCCGACCCCCGGCAAGTAGTGCCTCCCGTGCCCGTCCGGGCCTCGGTGCGTCAGCCGCTCGCTCGCGGCTGTCGCTCGCGAGAGGATCGCGTCATCGACGGCCCCGAAGACCGCGAGGATTCCACACATGCGTCGTTCTCCCTCCGCCGGGCCGCCGCCCGCGCAGGGGCCGGTTATAACGCCCCCGCGCCCCCGCGGCAACCGACGATCTCGCTCACATGTCCCTCGGGACAGATTCATGAATCTCCTCGGTCGCATTACGCACGCGTAACGCCAATCGTGATTGTAATGAACGTCGGTTCGTCAATCGCATTGCGCGCAAAATTCCGGCGATTGATCCTTGCGGTGGCATCAGGCCCCATGTTAAGTTGCTGCTCAATCAGCGCACAGCGGCGGCAGCGCGCCGGCGGACAGATCGTGCGGACTCTCGTGCGGCGTCTCGCCCGCGCCCGGCCGGCGCCTCATCCGCCCGATCGGCGAATCGCACGGTCGGGCTCGCTCGGAGGATCCGATGCCGGACGGCGCATTGAATCTGGGGACCTATCGCGCCTTCACGGCGCGCGACATCGACGTGATCCCGCAATTGCGCGGCCTGCCCGAGGAGGCGCGGCTGCGCCTGCGGGCGGTCGCGCAGGTGCTGCCGTTCCGCGTCAACGCCTACGTGCTCGAGCAATTGATCGATTGGTCGCGGGTCCCTGACGACCCGATGTATCAATTGACGATCCCGCAGGCGGAGATGCTGCACGAGGCCGACGTGAGCGCGTTGGTCGACCTGCTGCGCCGCGGCGACGACGCGGCGGTGCAGGCGCGGGCGCGGACGATCCAGCGGGCCATGAACCCGCACCCGGCCGGCCAGGTCGACCTCAACGTGCCGATCGAGGCCGGCGTCGAGCAGCGCGGGCTGCAGCACAAGTACCGCCAGACGGTACTGTTCTTCCCGGCGCAGGGCCAGACGTGCCACGCGTACTGTACGTATTGCTTCCGCTGGGCCCAGTTCGTCGGCCTCGACGACCTCAAGTTCGCCACGCGCGAGGCCGACTCGCTGGTCGAGTACCTCCGGCGTCACCCCGAGGTCAGCGACGTGCTGTTCACCGGCGGCGACCCGCTGGTGATGCGCACCAGCGTGCTGCGGCGCTACGTCGAGCCGCTGCTCAAGGCCGACCTGCCGAACCTGGCTCACATCCGCTTCGGCACCAAGGCGCTGGCGTACTGGCCGGCCCGCTTCCTCACCGACCCCGACGCCGACGACCTGCTGCGCCTGTTCGGCGAGATCGAGGCCGCGGGCAAGCACGTGGCCGTGATGGCCCACTACAGCCACCCGCGCGAGCTGGCGACGCCGGCCGCGGCGCGGGCGCTGCAGCGGGTGCGCGAGGCGGGCGCCGTCGTGCGCTGTCAGGCGCCGCTCATCCGCCACGTCAACGACGACCCCGACGTGTGGGCCGAGCTGTGGCGCACGCAGGTCCGCCACGGAGCTGTCCCTTATTACATGTTCGTCGAGCGCGACACGGGCCCCAAGGAGTACTTCAAGGTCCCGCTGGACCGCGCGCTGAACATCTACCAGGGCGCCTACCGCCAGCTCTCGGGCCTGTGTCGCAGCGTGCGGGGGCCTTCCATGTCAGCGACGCCAGGAAAGATCCTCCTTGATGGCGTGACCGAAATTGACGGTCGTCGCTACTTTGTCCTACGTGTACTCCAAGGGCGCAACCCGGAGTGGGTGGGGCGCATCTTCTTCGCCGAATACGACCCCGACGCCGCGTGGCTGGACGAGCTCCGACCCGCATTCGGGGCATCCGAGTTCTTCTATACGGCTGAGCTCGCTGATCTGCGCCTTCGTCGCGCCGACCTGCGGCTGAGCGTGATCGGCGGTTCACATGCGGTCACCACGTGAGCACAGCCGGAAATCTCGGCGTTGACGCCTCCAGCCCCTTGCCGCACCATCGAAGACCCCCTGGATTTGACCGATGAGTGAGCTCATGCCCGAGAACCCAGATGGCTGGACCTTCCTGACCAATCACGCGCACGTCTTGCTGTGCCTGGCGCAAGACCCCGAGATTCGTCTGTGCGATGTCGCCGCCGAAGTCGGCCTGACCGAGCGTGGTGTCCAGCGAATCGTGAAAGAGTTGGCGACCTCAGGGTACATCACCCGCGAGCGCAACGGCCGGCGCAACCGTTACTTGGTGCATCAGCGCCAGCCCCTGCGCCGAACCATCGCCCGCCACCGCCAGGTCGGTGATTTGCTGCAGCTGATCGTCCAGGCGCGGTGAGCCGCGGCGATCGCTCGCCGGGCGAGGCGCCGCCGATTCATGACTCCGGCTTCGGCATCGCCCATGTCCCATCAGACAGGTGCTGACGACGCCGAGGGCCGCTCCCGAGCTCCCGCTCACGGAGCGCCCGACGGGCCTCGCAGCCCTCCGCGCCCGGCTCGCCGCGGCCGCCTGCACCGGTGCGCGGCGGCGGCAGGTTCGCCCTGAGGGCTCGGCCGATCAGCCGGGCGGGTTGGGGTTGATCTTGCCGGTGCCGGTGCCGCCCAGATACGCGTACGAGTCGTGCTGGTCGTAGCCGACGATGATGACCTGGAACGGTGAGTCGCCGCCGTCGAACACGTGCACGCCGTCAGGGCAGGTGATGCGCGCGACCTCGTAGCCGCTGGCGCCGACGGGGTTGAACTCGGCGTCGGAGATCGGGACACCATCCATGGTGATCGGGGCGCCGACCGGGCGGGTGATGACGGCGACGTCGGTGATCCAGGTGCCGGGCACGAGGACGACGTAGCGCGGCAGGTACTGCTCGACGGGCGCCATCTGCACCATCGCCGGGTCGCCGATCGAGCTGCCGAACGCCTCGGCGCCGACCATGTAGCCGTAGACGGCGATCGGCTTGTCGGCGATGACCTCGAAGTCACCAGGCTCGGTCGCCGGCCCGGTGGCGTAGAACTCGCTCATCTGGTTGGCGTTGAGCACGAAGTTGGTCGCGGGGATGCCCGAGACCCCCGGGTCGGCGTGGATGGTGACGTTGGTGTTCGGCTCGGAGGCGTAGATCTGCCACAGCGTGTTCTCGGGCGCGCCGGGGCTGCGGATCGGCATGCGCGAGGCGATGAAGTGCTTGCCCCACTGGCGCACGCCGGCCAGCTGCTCCTCCATGTGATCGCAGCAGCAGGTCGACTCGGGGATGAGCGCGCACTCCTGGCCGGCGAACACGGCGACGGGGTGATTCTCGTTGCTGTTGATCTTGGTGCCGGTCATGCTGTCGGGGATCGACTGCACGGCGACCGACAGCACGTCGCCCTCGTTGAGCGGGATCACGAACGGCGCCCCCGGAGCCCCCTGCGGCACGCTCGGGCCGGCCGCGGTCACGACGCTGGGCTCGACCTGGACCATGGTCCCGTCGACGGTGGCGATGACGGTCACGTAGCTGTGCTGAAAGCCGTTGGTGTTGTCGTACATCGATTTCCACGCGGTCACGCGATTGATCGTGTCGAGCGCGGCCGCGGGGTACAGCATCGCCGCGTCCGAGAGGTACGAGGAGGCGCCGTCGACCGGGTTGAACTGATAGGCGACGACCGGGACGTCGGAGGTGACGCGATACGAGCCGCCCGGGTTGACGCCGGAGTCGTCGATGTGACGGTCGGGCAAGTTGAAGGTGTGCAGCGACAGCGGACCGACCGGCTGCGGCCCGCCGACAGTGGTCCACACCCCGCCGTTCTTGACCTCGACGACGACGTTGGCGCTGGCCGCCAGCTGGACGTTGGCGACGGCGATCGCGTACTGCGAGGTCTCGACCGAGTCGTGCGAGTCCATGTCGACGGCGTAGAAGCGACAGCCCACGGTGCTCTTGCCGGCGCTCGCCTGCTCGCACGTCTCGGGGATGATCGGCCCGTCGTCCGGCCCGCCGAAATCGGGCTGCATCTCGTTGCCGAAGTCGAACTTCGGGGTCGTGTCGCTGCTCACCGAGGTGGCGTCGGTCGGCGCGGTGGGGCTGGTCGTGCCGGCGGTGGTCGTGGGGTTGCTGGTCCCGGACTCGGTGCCGGGCTCGTCGGTGGTCGGGCTGCCCGTCGGGCCGATGCTGGCGATCGACGACACCCCGGTGACCGGGAGGGTGGTCTCGCCGCGGCCCGAGTCGCCGCAAGCAGCGAGCAGGAGCAGGAGCGAGCCGAGAGGAGCGAGCCGCGGAGAGACGATGTGCATGCGAGACACCTCGAGCAGAGGCTCACGATAGGACCCACACCCACCCGCGCGGCGCACCACGGACGCGAGTTCTCACACGGTCATCACGGCCCCGCTCGCGTACGACGACGGGGCATGACCCATCGCTCGCGCGGGCTCCTCCCCATCGCCCCGGCGGGCGCCACAGGCGGTCTCAAGGGCGATCGGGCCGCGAATTCGCGGACGACGACCGGCGCGAGCGCGAGGGCCACGGTCCCCGCTCCGACGACCGCGAGCGCGCCCACGAGCACTCCGATCACGCATTCGAGTTCGACCTCGTCGATCGCGCGCGACAGGCCCGCGAACGACGCGACCGCGGCGATCACCGCCACAGGGCGAATGCGCGCCGGTCACGAGCGCTGAACCCCGGCCGCTGCACCGCGCGACGCTGACGCCCGGCGCCGAGGACTGGTCGTCACGACATGTCCTATTTAACATGCTCAAAAGGGCATGTCATCATGAACATGTCCTATGTGCCAGTCAATCAGGAATCACGCGGCGAGCCGCGGGCCGGCGATCGCGTCAGGCTGTAATAGCGGTGCGGCAGGTCGGCGCGGTCGAACTCGAATCGATAGATCAGCCCGGCCAGCTCGAGCACGCGGCGCGAGCCGAGGTTCTCGGTCCAGGTGAATCCACACACCTCGGGCAGACCGAGCTCGCCCAGGGCCAGCTCGACCAGCGCGCGCGCGACCTCGGTGGCCAGCCCGCGGCGCCACACCGCCGGCGCGAATCCATAGAGGATCTCGACGCTGTCGCGACCGCCCGCGTCGGTCGGCGCCAGGCCGGCGTAGCCGCACGCGACGTCGCCCTCGCGCAGGGTGTAGACGCCGAAGCCGTGGCTGTGCCACATCGCCACCAGGCGATCGATCTTCGCGTCGATCTGCGCCAGCGTGCGCGGGCCGCCGAGCGTGCGCACGACCTCGGGCTCCTGCCACAGCGCGCGGTACAGCGGGCGGTCCGCGGCGGTGATGCGCGCCCCGTGCAGGCGCGCCGTGGTCAGCGTCGCGGGCGCGGTCATGCCAGCAGCTCGGCGTCGCCGTCGGCGAGGCGGGTCAGCATCTCGGTCGCCGGCCCGCGCAGGTGGAGCTCGTAGAGCTCCGAGGCCGGCGTCTCGTCGGGGTTGATCTCCACCCGCCTGGCCCCGGCCTTGCGCGCGTACTCGGGCAAGTACGCGGCGGGGTAGACCACCGCCGAGGTGCCGATCGAGACGAACAGATCGCAGGCGGCGATCGCCGCCTGGGCCGCGTCGAGGGTCGGCTCGTGGAGATAGTCGCCGAACCACACGATGTCGGGCCGCCACCAGCCGCCGCAACCGTCGCACCGCAGCACCTCGCGGACCACGTGGCCGTCCTGCTGCTTGACGCCGCACGTGTCGCAGCGGACCCGCCACAGGTTGCCGTGGAGCTCGAGGATCTCGCTGCTGCCGGCGAGCGCGTGCAGACCGTCGATGTTCTGGGTGACGACGGTGACGCGAGCGGAGCGCCGCCCGCTGCGCGCGACGATCTGGTGGCCGAGGTTGGGCGCGCAGCGGGCGACCAGACCGCGGCGGTAGTTGTGAAACTCCCACACCGCCTCGGGATCGCGGACGAACGCCTCCTGACAGGCATACCGACGATAGTCGTACTCCTTCCAAATCCCGCCGGCGCCGCGATAGGTGGGCACGCCGCTCTCTGCAGACATGCCTGCCCCTGTGAAGAAGACGATCCGGCTGAAATCGCGCAATCGAGAGGTCGACATCGCGAGGATGGTATCGGCGCCCGGGTCGTCGCGCGAGGCCGATTGTTTCCGATGCAGCAACCCGACAGTGCTGCGATCGGCCTCGTGCCCCCACCGATGATTGCGTGTCATCCGGCGATCTACAGGGTAGACTGCTGATGCGAGCGCCGTCGGGAAGCTGCTGAGTCTGCCGACACGCCTGCGCCGGGATGGACCGGCTCTCGCGGCCCGTTCCGGCATCTCGCCGCGCTCGGCGCCGGTCCGGGCCGGAATTCGCCGGAGATTCTCCCGAGCTGCATCTGCGGCGGGTTCGCCGTGCGCGCGGTGTTTCACCGCCCGTCGACCGGCCATTCGCAGCGCGAAGCTGTTTTGCGAGCTGCTTCGATTTGGTCGTTCGCGCCATCACGACCGGGCCGGGTAGCGTTCGCACAGCGTTCGCACAAGGACGACGGGCGCGCGCCCGCGGCCGGGCCGTCGGCAGGCTCTCCGACCCCACCTGGCGGATCTCGCTTCCGGCCGTCTGGCTGCGCTTGCGGGCAGCTTTCTCTGGCCGACGGCGTTCACGCAGGGGCTGCACGGTGGTCTGCAGCCCCTGTTCAATGTCCGTCCAGACATGTTCGAACAGACATGCAGCAGACTGCGCAGGACAATGTGCTGATGATAACACCGTATGTACGATGATACGTGCGTCGCACCGACCCAGGGCGGAAGCGACCGCCATGTCTGCGCGATCGCAAGGACCGATGTTCACCAATCGCGGGGGGGCTGGTCAGCGCGGAGCGTGGTCAGTACCCTGGATTTTGGCCCGCTCGGCGGGTCGGAGTAGCTGCGATGAACGACATCAGCGCCTCGAACCCCCCGGAGTCCGACAGCGAGATCCAGGCCCTGCGGCGGCGGGTGGCCGAGCTGGAGCAGAACATCGCGGCCCTCGAGCAGGAGCGGGACGTGTTCAAGCACGTCGTGCAGCACGCCCCCGCCTTCATCTCGCGGCTCACCCCGGACGGGCGGACCATCTACGCCAACGCCACCTGCGAGCGGATCGTCGGCAAGACCTCCGAACAGATCGCGGGCACCAACACCATGCCGCTGCTGTACCCCGGCGACCTTTACCCGGCGGTCGAGGAGTACTTCAAGATCGCGGCCGAGGGCGGCGACGTCAGCGACTACGAGCTGACGATTCAGTCGCACACCGGCGAGCGGCGGACCCTGGCGTGGAACTCCTATCACCGCTACGGACCCGACGGCACCCTCCAGGAGGTGGTCTCGTTCGGGGTCGACGTCACCGACCGCAAGCGCGACGAGAACGAGCGCCGGCGGCTGCAGGAGGAGATCATCGCGGTACAGGCGGCCACGCTCGCCGAGCTCTCGACGCCCCTCATCCCGATCAGCGCCAAGATCGTCGCCATGCCGCTGATCGGCTCGATCGACCCGGCGCGGGCCCAGCGGATCATCGAGACCCTGCTCGCCGGCATCAGCGAGGCCCGGGCGAGCACGGCGATCCTCGACATCACCGGCGTGGCCGTGGTCGACACCCAGGTCGCCGACTCGCTGATGCGGGCCGCTCGCGCGGTGAAGCTGCTCGGGGCCGAGGTCATCCTCACGGGCATTCGCCCGGACGTCGCTCAGACCTTGGTCCACCTCGGCACCAATCTCGACGGCATCGTGACTCGCGCCACCCTGCAGAGCGGCATCGCCTTCGCCATGCAGCAAGGCTGACGCAGCCGTCGGCGCAAATCGCCATTGGGTGACCCCACCCCCGGTGATTCGCGGGCGCGAATCGCCGCGGAACGTCGTACGAGCATTCGGCCGCGCGCGCCCGCCGGGCGGCGTGCGGCCGCCTCCACGCCGCCGCGCCGGGGTGAGACCGATGTGAGGCGTTCGCCGCTGGTGTGGTGATTGCCGCAGCGGCCCGAGTGAATGCACTTCGATGCGATAGAAACAAGTGGCAAAAGTGCTCGTCCACGGTTCGCTCGCCCGCTCGCGGCGGGGAGTTCGCGTGCGAAGCAAAATTGTCCATGATTAAATCATAGCAGTCTATATAATCAGGATAGCGATCAAAACCGCTGGGACGGCCGTGGCCTGCACGCGCCGCCGTGACCGCGATTTGCCGGAGGACTGAGCATGACGAACTTCGACGCCCCACCCATCGACGCAGCATGGACCGGCGGCTTTTCACCCTACCCCGACGCCGAGGGGCTCGCGGCCCTGCTGGCGCACCAGGTCCGCGCCCGGCCTGACGCGCTGGCCGTGGACGCCGGCGAGGAGCGGCTGACGTACGCCGAACTCGACCGGCGCGCGAGCCAGATGGCGCACGGCCTCCAGGCCGCGGGCGTCGGCGTGGAGACGCCCGTCGGGGTCTTCATGAGTCCTCGCATCGAACAGATCGTCGCCCAGGTCGCGATCTGCATGGTGGGCGCCACATATGTCCCGCTCGACCCCGATTACCCACACGAGCGCCTGGAGTTCATGATCGCCGACGCCGGGGTCGAACTGGTCCTCACCGACCGACGTCACTTCGGACTCGCGCTGGGCGGCCGGCGCGAGCTGTGCGTCGACCGCGAGCGCCCGCAATTCGAAAGCAACCCGACCCGCTTCTCCGGTATTCAGGGCGGACCCGACAGCCGCACCCACATCCTCTACACCTCCGGCTCGACCGGCAAACCCAAGGGTATCGAGATCGTCACGCGGGCGATCAGCCGCCTCGTGCTGGCCACCGATTACGTGCAGATCGAGCCGAGCGACCGGGTCGCGCAGATCGCCAATTTCTCGTTCGACGCCGCCATCTTCGAGGTCTGGGGCGCGCTGCTCAACGGGGCGGCGCTGGTCCTGATCCCGCGCCGCCGGGTCCTCGATCCGCACGAGTTCCGCGCCGAGCTGGCGAGCCGCGGCGTCACCGTGATGTTCCTGACCACCGCGCTGTTCAACCTGGTCGCCGGCGTCTGCCCCGACGCGTTCGGATCGCTGCGCTACTTGCTGGTCGGCGGCGAGAAGGCCAACGCCGAGGCGTTCCGCGCGGTGCTGCAGGCCGGGCCACCGCTCCATCTGCAGAACATCTACGGCCCGACCGAGAGCACCACCTTCGCCGTCGCCTGCGAGCTGGACCATGAGCGCGCCGCCGGCATCAACGTGCCGATCGGTCGCCCCATCCGCAACACCCTGGTCTTCATCCTCGACGCGGCGCAGCGGCCAGTCGGCATCGGCGAGGTGGGCGAGCTCTACATCGGCGGTCACGGCCTCGCCCGCGGATACCTCCATCGCCCCGAGCTCACCGCCGAGCGCTTCGTGATGGTGGCAGGATTGACCGGCGAGGGCGCGATTCGCCTGTATCGCACCGGCGACCAGGTCCGCTGGCGCCCCGACGGGCTGATCGAGTTCGTCGGCCGCACCGATTTTCAGGTCAAGATCCGCGGTCATCGCATCGAGCTCGAGGAGATCGAGGCGGCGCTGGTGGCCAGCGGAATGGTCGCCGACGCGGCCATCACGGTGCACGAGAGCCCGAGCGGCGAAAAATCGCTGGTCGCCCACGTGATCCCGCGCGACCGCGCGGCCTTCCGCGTCGCGCTGCTGCAAGAGCACCTGCAGACCAAGCTGCCGCGCTTTATGGTCCCCGCCCGCTTCGTCGAGCTCGACGCCATGCCGCTCAACGCCAACGGCAAGGTCGACCGCAAGGCGCTCGCCGCCGGCCAGGCCCACTCGGGGGTGTTCAGCCTCAACGCCATGCTCGCGACCACCCAAGATCCGCTGACCGGCGAGCTGGCGGCGATATGGGCCGACCTCCTCGGCGTCCCGCTGGTCCTGCCGGAGGACGATTTCTTCCGCCTCGGCGGCAGCTCGCTGCTGGCCGCGCGCCTGGTGCTGCGGGTGCGCGACGTCTATCGCGTGCGCTTCCCGGTCTACGCGCTGTACGAGGCCGGCACGCTGCGCGAGTTCGCGGCCCAGCTGCGACGAGCGCTGCGCGGCGAGACGATCCGCAGCGCCACGACGGCAGGGCCGGAGACGTGGCGGGCGGACGCGCAGCTGCCCGCCGATCTGCGCGCGCAGATCGTCCAGGCGGCCGCGCTGCCGCGCCCGGCGGCCGACGCCTGGCGCTCGGGCCAGGTGCTGCTGACCGGCGCGACCGGGTTCCTCGGCGCGTTTCTGCTGCGCGACCTGCTGCTACACACCGGGGCGCGCGTGCACTGCCTGGTGCGCGCCGCCGACGCGACCGAAGGGCTGGCCCGCGTGCGCCAGGCGCTGGCCAAGTACGGCCTGTGGCAGGCCTCGTTCGCCGCGCGCATCGAAGCCGTGCCCGGCGACCTGGCCCTGCCGCGCCTCGGCCTCGACGAGGCCGGCTTCGCCGCGCTCGCGGCCGACGTCGACGCCGTCTTCCACAGCGGCGCCCAGGTCAACTACGTCCAGCCGTACGCGGCCCACCGCACCACCAATGTCGGCGGCACCCACGAGGTGCTGCGGCTGTGCGCCACCGGCAAGCTCAAGCCGCTGCACCACGTCTCGACGATCGCGGTGTTCGGCCCGAGCGGGTTCTTCGGCGGCAAGCGGGTGGTGCACGAGCACGACCCGATCGACGACCACGTCGAGTACCTGGTGCTCGACATCGGCTACTCGGCCAGCAAGTGGGTGGCGGAGAAGTCGGTGTGGTATGCGGGCGCGCTCGGGCTGCCGGTCACGGTCTATCGCCCCGGCTTCATCATGGGCGACAGCCGCAGCGGGGCCGGCAACGCCGACGATTTTGTCGGCCGCTGGGTCCGCGGCGCGGTCCAGGTCGGCGGCTTCCCGGAGCTGCCGCGGCAGCGCAAGGAGTTCGTGCCGGTCGATTTCGTGAGCCGGGCGATCCTCCACGTCGCCGGCGCGCCGGACAACGTCGGCCGCGCCTACCACCTGGTCCCGCCCGACCTGCGTCAGTCGCCCGACCTCGAGCAGTTCTTCGCCATGATCCGCGAGTTCGGCTACCCGCTGGCGCAGTGGGCCTACGGCGAATGGGTCGACCGCGTCATCCAGGACTCGCGCGGGCGCGACAACCCGCTGTGCTCGCTGCTGCCGATGCTGTTCGAGCGGGTCTATCGCGACGAGCTGACCCGCTGGGAGCTCTACGAGGACATGCCGGCCTACGACACCAGCCACACCGACGCGGCGCTGGCCGGCAGCGGCGTCCGCTTCGTCGCCATGGACCGGGCCCTGGTCGCCCGCTACCTGCGCTACTGGATCGCCAGCAGCCAGCTCCCGCCCGTGCCCGCCGAAGCGCCCGAGGAGCAGCGCAAGGCGGGGCCTTGATCAAAACTGTCCAGGAGGACATGCCCAATCGGACATGCCCTCCAGGACATGTCTCTACAAAATACCTGCCCGATCGACCAGGCGCCAGGCGATGCGCTCGCCGGCGCGCAGCGGCACCAGCTCGTCCCGGCCGAACGGATAGCTGGCCGGGACGTCCCAGGCCGCCCGCTCGAGGCGTACGGTCTCGGTGTTGACCGGCAGGTCGTAGAACCGCGGGCCGAACCGGCTGGCGAAGCCCTCGAGCCGCGCCAGCGCCCCCGCGCGCTCGAACGCCTCGGCGTACAGCTCGATCGCCGCGTGGGCGGTGAACATCCCGGCGCAGCCGCACGCGCTCTCCTTGGCCCCGCGCGGGTGCGGGGCGCTGTCGGTGCCGAGGAAGAATTTGGCCTCGCCGCTGGTGGCGGCCGCGAGCAGCGCCTCGCGGTGGAGCTCGCGCTTCAGCACCGGCAGGCAGTAGTAGTGCGGGCAGATGCCGCCGGTGAACATGGCGTTGCGGCTGTACAGCAGGTGATGCGCGGTGATCGTGGCGGCCACCTTCGGGCCGGCGGCGCGGACGAAGGCGACGGCGTCGCGGGTGGTGATGTGCTCGACGACCACGCGCAGGTCGGGCAGGCGCTCGAGCAGCGGCGCCAGGTGGCGCTCCAGGAACACCGCCTCGCGGTCGAACACGTCGACGCCCGGATCGGTGACCTCGCCGTGGACCAGCAGCGGCAGCCCGAGCGCCTGCATGGCCTCGAGCACCGGCAGCACCCGCGCCAGATCGGTCACGCCCGACTGCGAATTGGTGGTCGCGCCGGCCGGGTAAAGCTTGACCCCGTGCACGAACCCGCAGTCGCGCGCGCGGGCGATCTCCTCCGGCGCCGTCGCGTCGGTCAGGTACAGCGTCATCAGCGGCGTGAACCGCCCCGCCAGCGCCGTCGGCACGGCCGCGACGATGCGCGCGCGATAGGCCGCCGCCTCCTCGACCCGCGTGACCGGCGGCTTCAGGTTGGGCATCACGATCGCCCGCGCGAACTGCCGCGCGGTGTGGGCCACCGCGTCGGCCAGCACGACGCCGTCGCGCAGGTGGAGGTGCCAGTCGTCGGGGCGTACGAGCTCGAGCGCGTCGGTCACGGCGCCCCCATAACACGCGCCCGGGCCGCGCGCCCGCGGATTCACGCCCGCAGCGTCGCCAGCTCGCGCTCGCCCGCCGACAGCAGGATCGCCACCTCCTGCAGGCCCGCCGCGTGCTCCGCTCGCGGCGCCAGCCGCTCCGACAGCTCGATGAACGCGCGCCGGTTCTGCTGCAGCCCCAGCGGCGAGCCCTTGTCGCGGTTGAACACCACCGAGTCGCGCAGCAGCGTCACCGCCTCGGCGTCGCGCCCGAGCAGCGCCAGCACCTGCGACAGCGCCTCCGTCGTCTGCCCCAGGCCGGTCAGGTCGCCGAGCTGGGTCTGCACCTCGGCCGCCGCGTCGAACCGCTGCTTGGCCGCCATCGTCCGCCCCGCGCGCAGCTCGAGCCGGCCCATCGTCTCCCACACCCGCCCGAGCTCGCGGACCTCGCCGAGGTCGCGATAGAACCGCTCGGCCGCGCGCGCGTGCTCGAGCCCCATCTCGAAGCCCTCCGCCTCGCGACCGACGCGCAGCTGGGCGTGCAGCGGCAGGCGAGCGAACAGGTGCTCGGTCTCGGCGAGCTCGCGCAGCGCCACCGGGTCGGTGTGCACGTGCGGGTCGAACACCTTGCGCGACTGCCGGAGCAATTGCAGCGCGCGGCCCGGGTCGCCCATGCGCACCAGCACCGCCGCCTGATCGTTGAGCAGGCAGGCCGCCCCGATCGCGTCCCCCGCGGCTTGCAGCATGCTCGCGGCCGCGGCCAGCTCGGTCAGCGCCCGCTCGAGCGAGCGCGGGTCGCCGAGGTCGAAGCACACGCCGGCGATCGCCTGCGCCAGGTCGGCCGCCAGCTCGACCGGCGCGCCCTCCTCGAGCTCGGCCCGCGCCGACTCGAGGGTCGCCTGCGCCTGCGTCAGCGTGAACCCGAACTCGTAGCCCGCCGCTTGCCACTGCAGCCGCCCGAGCTCGATCAGCGCCTGCACCCGCAGCAGCCGCCGCGACGCGCTCACCGGCAGCGTCGCCAGCAGCGCCAGCGCGCTCCCGGCGTGCTGCGCCGCCGCCTGCGGCGCACCCATCTCCGCCGCCTTGCGCGCCGCCTCGCACAGGTGCTGCGCCGCCGCGTCGAACTCGCCCGCCAGCCGCATGTGCTCGGCCGCCCGCGCCTCGTCGACCAGCGGGTCCTCGAGCCGCGTCGGCACCACCCGCGACGGCGCGCCCCAGCCGGCCGGGCCCGCGTCTTCCTCGGCCGGCGGAGCCGCGAAGATCGTCTTGCGCCGCGCCGGCGACCAGCCCGCCGGGCGCGCCTCGACCTGCTCGCCTGGACCTGTCCCTTGCGACACCTTGACGTTCGGCCCCAGCGCGCTGGCCCCCAGCGCGAGCGGCACCGGCCCGGACCGCTCGCCCTTGGCCGGCACCCGCCACGCCGGCGCGCCGCTCGCCCCGGAATCACCTGTCCCATCGGCCAGCTTGTCTCCGCCCTGGCCCGCCTCGTCACCTGTCCCTTCGGACACATCAAGACTCTCGCCGGCGATCAGAGCGTCGGCCCGCGGGGACGTCTCGATGCCACCTGTCCCTGCGGACATATCCTGACTCTGCTCGGCGACCGCCGCCATCTCGCTGGCGACCTGCGCCGCCAGCCCGGTGTCGTCGACGAGGTCGACCACCTCGGCCGAGAGGTCGATGATCTCGGCCACGTGGGCGGCGCTGGGGATCTTGCCGCGCGACTTGACGCGCGGCACGGGCGGCCGCGGCGGGCCCGCGACCTCTTCGCCGGCACGCGCGCCCAGCAGCCGTCCGAGCTTGCGGTGCCACGCCTGCGCGAGCGACGGCATCAGCGACTTCGACAACGCCGTCAGCGCCGAGGTCGGCAGCGAGAACCGACCCTCGCCGCGGTCCTCGAGCGGCAACCCGAGGTCGGTCGCCTGCTGCAGCAGCTCGAGCACCACCAGCGGCTCGAGCGACAGTAGGTCGGCCACGATCCGCGTCTCGAAGCCCGGCCCGATCAACGCGCCCGCCCGCAGCACCCGCAGCACCTCCGGCGGCAGCGTACGCCACGCGATCGCCTGCGCCTCGCCGCTCGGCGGCTCCTCCCCGCGCACCACCCCGGCAGCGTCGCGCGTCCGCACCGCCAGCAACAGCTCGGCCGCCGCGTCCTTCGGCTCGCCGTGGAACACCAGCACCAGCGGCAGCTGCAACCAGCCCTGCCGCTTCACGATCTGGGTCAGCGCCGCCAGCGTCGCCTCGTCGGCCTGCTCGACCGCGTCGAACACCACGACCCATTGCGAACCTGTCTGTTGGGCCAGGTGATTCCACAGCTCGACCAGCACCGCCTCGGTGGCCCGCTCGGGCGCCTCGCCGAACAGGGTCCGCCGGCGCAGCGACTTCGCACGATCGGGCGGCTTGGGCCGCGCCTCGCCGAGGATCGCCTCGGTCAGCCGGCGCGCCTCGAGCAGCGGCCGCAGGGCCGCCGGGGCCACCTCGCAGCTGACCCGCAGCAGCTGCAGCGCGGGCGGTGGATCGGGCAACCGCCCGCGCACCGCCGTCGCCAGCCGCTCACGCACTCGCTGCCACAGTCGCCCGGGGTCGCGCTCGTCGATTTGGGTCATGCGAGCCCGAGCTTACCGGAGCCGCGCGCCCGCGTCGCGTGGCCTGGCGACCTCGCGCGGATGCGACCTGTCCCTCGGGACATCTCTCGGGCTTCACCAGCCGTCCGCGACCGCACCGACGCCGGGCCCGAGCCCCGTCACGGTCAGATCGGCGGCCGTCACCGGCCCGCCCGGCGTCGCCGTCGGCGCCACGAACAGCAGCGGCAAGGCCCCCGCGCCGTGCGACGACGCCGCCAGCCCGACGTGCGTCAGCGGCTCGGCGAAGCAATGCTCGGCGATCGCCGTCCAGGTCGCCCCGTCGCTCGAGCCGAGCCCGCGCACGCAGGTCGCGTCGAGGGTCCGCTCGAGCCGCACGAACGCCGGCGACTCGCCCGTCAGCCCGGCCACGCCCGCGAACTCGAGCGCCTGCGTGGACGCGCCGGCCACCTCGCGCAGCTGCACGCGCAGCGGGTGATCGTCGGCGGGCCGGCAGATCGCCAGGTACGCCGCGTCGGCCTCCAGCCCCGCGCGGGCCGCCAGACACGCCTTGGCCCACGGCTCGACGTGGCTGTTGGGCGCGGCGATCGCCGCCGTCCACGCGACATCTCCTTCACCCACTTCGGCCCACGCCAGCAGCCCCTCGTCGCTGCTGTCCCACAGGTCGCCCGAGTCGACCGTCACCGCCACGATCGCCGCCGACTCGCGCTCCGGCGCCTCGCACGCGTCGATGCAGGTGAACGGCCAGCCCTGCGGCCCCGCGGTGTTCGCCCACGGATCTTCGTCGACGTTGATCTGATTGGTGGCGATGTGATGCACCCCCGCCTGCTCGGACTCCTCCCACGCACCCTCGTCGTCGGCCACCCACACGCGGCTGACCAGCCCGGCCGCGCGCACCGCCGCGGCCAGCTCCACGTCGCCGAGCGCCAGGTTGAACACGATCGCCTCCGCGTGCTCGCCCAGGTCTCGCCCGTCGCTCAGCCCGGGCGCGACGAAGGCCGCGCGCGCCCCCGCGTCGGCGCCGACGTAGCTCGCCAGCGGCCCTGACGGATCGTCGAGGTCGCCGCCGGTCAACATCGCGATCACCCGCCCGCGCCAGCTCTCGAGCCGCGGCCAGGCGCAGCCGCGTCGGGTCACCGCGTCCTGCAGCGTGGTCGCGCCGGGGCAGTCCGCGAGCAGCTCGGCCGGCCGCACCAGCGCCGCGCCGAAGGCCGCGTCCAGCAGCGCGTCGAGGTCGCCCGGCTGATGCCCGCCGCCGAACCCGTCCTTCAGATCGATCCACAGCGTCACCACCTCGTGCTCGGGCACCGCGCGAGCGAACGCCGCCACCTGCCCCAGACACTGCGACAGGCTGCGGCAGTGCGTGTCGTCGTCGACGATGTCGGTGTGATACACGAACCAATCGCCGGCCAGCGCCGACTCGAACGCCTTGCCGGTGTGAATATCGAGCTCGAGCGAGCGGATCCGGTGATACACGAATTGGTCGAACAGCGCCTCGTGCCGCTGAAACGCGTTGTGCGCTGATTTCTGCCGCACCTCGTGATAGCGTGGGCCGCTCGCCTCGGCGCCCGTGGTCCCGTCCGTCGATTCACCGCTGCTCGTCGCCGGCTCCGTGGTCGTCACGGTCGAGCTCGTCGAGGTCGTCACGGTCGAGCTCGTCGAGGTCGACGACGAGGTCGAAGTCGTCGTCGTCGTGCCCGGCGCCTCCCCGCTCGTCGGTACCTCGCTGCCGGTCGTCGTGCTCGTCGCGGTCCCGGTCCCGGCCTCGCTCGCGGTCCCACCCGACGCGCCTCCGCAGGCCGCAAACACGACGAAGAGGGTCCGCGAGAGACGGTGCATGGCACGAGCTGACCGCCACCCGGCCGCCGCTGTCAAGCCGACCTGTCTCCGGGGACATCTCGGGTCCCGCGCGGCCCTGGGAGCCCCGCAGGGGGCTTCTGCGAGGTTTGCGCGGTCCGCCTTTTCGCGCCAGCGGGCTCACCGCCCGACCCCTGTTCGCGACCTTTCTCCGCGCTGAGCCTGCTCTCGCCTCTCGCCGCTCGTGGCCCGCGCGTGCCCACGATCGTCGGCGTATCCCCCCGCGGGGGAGCACCCACGCACGGGCCGGGCGGCTTGACAGCGCGGCCTCGCGCGCTACCAGTCCAGGCATGCCGGCCAGAGCAATTTGGGAAGGAACCATCGGTTTTGGTCTCGTTCAGATCCCCGTCGGGCTGTACTCCGCCGAGACCCGGGACGAGCTCGACTTCGACATGCTCGATCGGCGCGACATGTCGCCCGTCGGTTATCAGCGGTACAACCGCGAGACCGGCGAGCCCGTCGAATGGGACGACATCGTCAAGGGTTATGCCATCAAGAAGGGCGAGTACGTGATCGTCGAGCCCGAGGACTTCAAGCGCGCCAGCGTCAAGGCGACCCAGACCGTCGACATCGTCCAGTTCGCCGACGCCGAGGCCATCGATCCGACCTTCTTCGAGAAGCCCTACGTGCTCGTGCCCGGCAAGCGCGGCGCCAAGCCGTACGTGCTGCTGCGCGAGGCCCTGCGCAAGGCCGGCAAGGTCGGCATCGCCCGCGTCGTCATCCGCACCCGCGAGAGCCTCGCCGCGGTGATGGTCAAGGGCGACGCCCTCGTGCTCGAGCTGCTGCGCTACGCCCACGAGCTCAACAAGATCGACGATTTCGACCTGCCCAAGGGCAAGGACGCGCCCAAGATCTCCGCGCCCGAGCTCAAGATGGCCGAGCGGCTCATCGACGAGATGACCGCCGAGTTCAAGCCCGAGGAGTTCAAGGACACCTACCGCGACGACCTGCTGGCCTTCATCAAGAAGAAGGCCAAGGGCGAGGAGATCGAGGAGGTCGACGTCGAGGCCGAGGCGCCGGCGACCAATGTGGTCGACATGATGGCGCTGCTGAAGAAGAGCCTCACGCGCGGCGGCAAGGCCCCTGCGGCCGAGACCGACAAGCAGAAGAACAAGCCCCGGCGTAGCGCGGCGCGCAACGAGAAGCCGGCGGCCAAGGCCAAGAAGGCGACCGCCACCAACCGCAAGAAGAAGCCGGCCAAGCGCGCCAAGACGACCCGGCGAAAGGCGGCCTGATGGCGTCGCTGGACTCCTATCACCGCAAGCGCGACTTCACCCGCACCTCGGAGCCGCGCGGCGAGACCCCGAAGCGCCGCTCGCAGGGTGAGTTCATCATCCACAAGCACGCGGCGACCCGGCTCCACTACGACCTGCGGCTCGAGATCGACGGCGTGCTCAAGAGCTGGGCGGTGCCGAAGGGCCCGAGCCTCGACCCGCACGACAAGCGGCTCGCCGTCCACGTCGAGGACCACCCGCTCGAGTACGGCGGCTTCGAGGGCACCATCCCGCAGGGCGAGTACGGCGGCGGCTCGGTGGTGCTGTGGGACCGCGGGCGCTGGTACCCCGAGGGCGATGCGCGCGCCGACTACCGCGCCGGCAAGCTCAAGTTCCGCTTCGACGGCCACAAGCTCCACGGCGCCTACACGCTGGTGCGCATGCACGGCCGTCGGGGCGACGATCACGACAACTGGCTGCTGATCAAGGAAGCCGACGAGGAGGCCAGCGACGACGGCGAAGCCCTGGTGCGCGACCAACCCGAGAGCGTGATCAGCGGCCGTACCGTCGAAGAGGTCGCCGCCGGCGTGCCCGCGAAGAAGCAGGCCAGGAACAAGAAAAAGGCGACGAAGAAGGCTCCTGCCAAGAAGACCCCCAAGAAATCGACCCCCAAGAAGGCGACCGCCAAGAAGGCGGCCAAAGTCGCGGCAAAGAAAGCCCCCGCCAAGAAATCCGCGGCCAAGAAGTCGACCGCCAAGAAGGCGGCCAAAGTCGCGGCAAAGAAAATCCCCGCCAAGAAGACAGCCAAGAAATCCACGACCAAGAAGACCGCCGCCAAGAAATCCGCCAAGAAGACCCCCGCGATCAAGGCCACCAGCCGGCCGCGCGCCACCCGGAAGAAGACCAGCAAGAAGACCGCCGCCAAGGCCGAATCTGCCCCAGCGCGCGCGCTCCCGGCCCGCATCGCCCCCGAGCTGGCCACCCTGGTAGAAAAAGTCCCGCCCGGCGACGAGTGGGTCCACGAGATCAAGTTCGACGGCTATCGCCTGCTCGTCCGCCTCGACGGTGACGACATTCGCCTCATCACCCGCGGCGAGCAGGACTGGACCGAGCGGCTCGCCCCGCTCGCCAAATCACTACAGCGGCGCTTCGGCGACCGGCGCCTGCTCGTCGACGGCGAGCTCGTGCACGTCGACGACGACGGCCTCACTCGCTTCGGCCCGCTGCAGGCCGCCCTCGCCGAGGAGCGCACCGGGGAGCTCGTGTTTTATGCCTTCGACCTGCTCCACCTCGACGGTCACGACCTGCGCGGCCTCCCGCTGGTCGAGCGCAAAGAGCTGCTCGCCGCCCTGCTCCCGCCCGAGGACGCCCCCGGGCGCGTGCGCCTGTCGGAGCACGTCGTCGGCGGCGGCGAGGAGCTGCTCGCACGCGCCTGCTCGCTCGGCCTCGAGGGCATCCTCGCCAAGCGCGCCGACGCCCCCTATCGCAGCGGCCGCACCCGCGACTGGCTGAAGATCAAGTGCGGCCGCCGCCAGGAGGTCGTCGTCGGCGGCTACGCGACCGCGCGCAGCGGCCCGCGGGCCCTCGGTGCCCTGCTGATCGGCGTATTCGACGACGACGGCAAATTGCAGTACGCCGGCAAGGTCGGCACCGGCTTCGATTTCGCCGAGGCCGCCCGGCTCAAAAAATTGCTCGCCGCCCGCGAGGCCCCGCGCTCCCCCTTCGCCGGCCGCCTCCCGCCCGGCCTCGGCGACGTCCATTTCGTCCGCCCCGACGTCGTCATCGAGGTCCGCTTCGGCGAGTGGACCCGCGACGATCGCATGCGTCACGCCGTCTACGAGGGCGTGCGCGAGGACAAGCGGCCCAAGCAGGTCCAGCGCGAGACCCCGGCCGCCGCCCCGACCAGCGCCACGACCGAGGTCCTCGGCGTCGCCTTGAGCAACCCCGGCCGCGTGCTGTGGCCGGACGATGGCATCACCAAGCGCGACCTCGCCGAGTACTACGAGAAGATCGCCGGGTGGATCCTCCCGCAGGTCGCCGAGCGCCCGCTCAGCCTCGTGCGCTGCCCTGACGGCGTCGGCAAGCCGTGCTTCTTCCAGCGCCACATGAAGCACGACCTGCCCGAAGGCATCCACGCGATCGATCTCGACGGCGACGGCGAGCCGGCCTACGTCTACGTCCGCGACGCCGCGGGCCTGGTCGGCCTGGCCCAGATCGGCGTGCTCGAGCTGCACGCCTGGGGCGCCACCGTCGCCGATCCCGACGGCCCCGACCGCCTGGTCCTCGACCTCGACCCTGCCGAGGATGTCCCCTGGGACATGGTCAAAGGGGCAGCCCGGGCCATGCACGAGCGCCTCGCCCAGCTCGACCTCGACAGCTTTTTGAAGACCACCGGCGGCAAGGGCTTGCACGTCGTCGTCCCGCTGACCGCCGGTCGCCAGAGCTGGGCCGAGGTCAAGGCGTTCGCCCGCGGGATCGCCCGCGAGTTCAGCCTCGCCGACCCCGAGCATTTTGTCGACGTCGCCGCCAAGCTCAAGCGGCGCGGCAAGATCTACATCGACTACCTCCGCAACGACCGCAAGGCCACCAGCGTCGCCGCCTACTCGCCGCGGGCTCGCCCCGGCGCGCCCGTGTCGGTCCCGCTGCGCTGGTCCGAGCTCGCGGGCCTCGAAGCCCCGCAGACCTACGACCTCACAAGCACCGTCGCTCGCCTCGCCAAGCTGCGCAGCGACCCCTGGCGCGAGCTGGCGCGCGTCCGCCAGGTCCTGACGCCCGCCCGTCTGCGCGCCGTCGGCGTCAAGAAATAACATGCCTCTTCGGGCATGTCCAAAAGGTCATTGTCAACACCCGCTCAGCGCAACATGCGATCGAGCTCGTCCTGGACCTTGCCCTCGACCGCGCCCCTGAACCCGCGCAGCAGCAGCGGCAGATCGATCTCCACCCGCACGCTGGTGTCGTCGACGCTGACCGTCCCCGACGTCCCGCGGGCCGCCCCGCGCGGCGTGTCGAAGCGTAATTGGTCGCCCTTCCAGTGCCAGCGGATCCCCAGCTTCGCCTCCATGCTGAGCGCCAGCGACTCGGTCTTCTGCCGCGCCATCGCCTTGCCCAGCGCGTTCGGGCGCCGAATGCTGATGTTGGCCATGATCGGCAGCATGACTCGAGACTTCCCCTCGACCACCGGTGGTCCGGGTCGCACTCCGACGCGTCTCACACCGCGTGCGGGCCCGGCTCGACGGGCGTCCGCGGCCCCTCTACGCGCCCTCCGCGCTCGCAGCACGAACGCCCGCATGCGCCCGTGACCGCCCGCGCGCGCATGCGCCTGCGCCCGCGCCCCGCGGCCTCGCCGGCGTGGTAGAAGGCCCGCCGTCATGCGCCTCGCTGTCCCGAAGTTCCAGTTCCGCTTCGTGCCCTCGCTCGGCCACGTCATCCACCCGGGCAACTTCCACCCGGTCGGCGTCCAGCGCTCGGCCGACGCGCTGGTCGACCGCGCCGCCGCCAGCGACCTCGCGCGGCCCGCTGGCGAGTCCGGCGCCTGGCTGGTGGTCGGCGGCTCCGGCGGCTTCGGCAGCGCCGCGCGCGTGGTCCTCGGGACCTGCCTCGGCGCCCACACCCTGAACGTCTCTTACGATCCCGCGCCGCAGCCCGAGAGCTCCAACAAGCTGCGCAAGATCGGCTCGCCCGGGTTCCACCGCACCCTGGCGATCGAGCGGCGCCTGCGGGCCCGCGGCACCGTCGCCCGCACGGTCCTCGGCGACGCCTTCGACCCGGCGGTGCTGGCGGCCGCGATCGCGGAGATCCGCGAGAACTTCGGCGGCAAGCTGCACGGCCTCGTGTGGGCGCTGGCGGCCCCGCGCGCGACCGACCCGCGCACCGGCAAGCCGGTCCAGAGCGCCCTCAGGCCGCTCGGCAAGCCCGCCACCGTGCGCACCTTCAGCGGCCGCGGCGAGACCCCGGCCGACCTGCCCAAGCTCGTCGAGCTCGAGCTGCCGCCCGGCACACCCGAGGAGGCGGTCGCCACCCAGTTCGTCATGGGCGGGCGGATCGTCGAGCAGTGGATCGACGCGCTCTTGCAGCAAGACCTGCTGGCGCCCGGCTTCACCCTGGCGACCATCTCGTACCGCGGCAACCCGCTCAACGCCGCCGTCTATCGCAACGGCCTGATCGGCCTCGCCAAGGCCGACCTCGAGTTCTACACCCGGGCGATCGACGCGGTCCTGCGCGCGCGCGTCGGCGGCCGTGCCGTCGCCGTCGAGGGCCCCGCCGTCGTCACCGAGGCCTCGGGCGGGATCCCCGGCGTCCCGTACTACATGGCCCTCGTGCGCGACGTCCTCGGCGACCGCTTCGAGGACCCGCTCGCCTCCATGCTCCGCCTGTTCCGCGACAAGCTCCCGCCCGGCGGCGAGCCCGTGGTCGACGCCGAGGGCCTGGTCCGCCTCGACGACGTCGAGCTCGACGACGCCGTGCAGGCCGAGCTCTCGCGCCGCTTCTTCGCCGGCCAGCCCGGCGACGCCTTCGACCCCGAGCTCTACCAGCGCTTCATGGACGAGTACGCCCGCACCCGCGGCTTCAACGTCGAAGGCGTCGACTACGCCGCCGAGTTCGACACCGACGAAGTCTGCCGCGCCGAGATCGCGTAACCTCCGCCTCGCGTGCCCGCCGTCCTCGTCCCCGATCGCCTCACCCGCCACGTCGCCGCCGGCCACCCGTGGCTGTACGCCGACGCCGTCCCCGAGGTCGGTGGCGCCCGCACCGGCGACATCGTCCTCCTGGTCGGCCAGGGTCGGCGGCCGATCGGTCACGCGATCTTCGACGCCGACTCGCCGATCGCCCTGCGCGTGCTCGCCACCCGCAAGGACGAGCGGCCCGGCCCCGCATTGTGGCGCCGGCGGATCGAGACCGCCTGGCGGCTGCGCCAGACCACCCTCGACCTGTCCACCACCGACGCCTTCCGCGTGCTCCACGGCGAGGGCGATCGCCTGCCCGGCGTCGTCGTCGATCTGTACGCCGGCTGCGCCGTGCTCAAGCTCGACACCGCCGCCTGGCTGCCGCACCTCGACGACCTCACCGCAGCGATCGTCGAGGTCGTCAATCCGCGCTCGCTGTGGTTCAAGGGTCTGAGCGGCCAGCGCGGCGGCGACGAAGTGCCGGCCTCGCAGCGCCCGCGCGTGCTCGCCGGCGAGGAGCCGCCGCCGCAGGTCGAGATCCGCGAGCACGGCATGCGCATGCGCGTCGACGTGCGGCGCGGCCAGAAGACCGGCATGTTCCTCGACCAGCGCGAGAACCGGCGCCTCATCCGCCAGGTCGCGCGCGGGCGCGAGACCCTCAACCTGTTCTCGTACACCGGCGGCTTCTCGCTGGCCGCCGCGCTCGGCGGGGCTCCGCGCGTCACCAGCGTCGACCTCGCGCGCAACGCCGTCGACGCCGCGCGTGACAACTTCGCCCTCAACGACCTCGACCCCGCCGCGCACGCCTTCGTCGCCGCCGACGCCTTCGCCTTCCTCGAGCAGACCGCCGGCGCCGCCTACGACCTCGTCATCGTCGACCCGCCCTCGTTCGCGCCCAATCACAAGGCCGTGCGCGCCGCCGAGGCCGCCTACGCCCGCCTCAACGCCAGCGCCCTGCGCCAGGTCCGCCCCGGCGGCCTGCTCGCCGCCGCCAGCTGTTCGAGCCATGTCCCGATGGACATGTTCTTGAGGATCCTCAGCGAGGCCGCGCGGCAAGCGAGGCGCCCGCTGCGACTGCTCGAGGTGCGCCACGAGCCGCCCGACCACCCGTCACCGCTGCACTTCCCCGAGGGTCGTTACCTCAAGTTCGTGCTCGCGGTGGCCGAGTAGTTCGCGCTCACTTCACCGCCAGCAGCTCGACCTCGAACAGCAGCGCCGCGTGCGGCGGGATCGCGTCGGAGAACCCGCGACGCCCGTACCCCAGGTGATGCGGGATCGTCAGCCGCCGCTTGCCGCCGACCTTCATGCCGACCACGCCCTGGTCCCAGCCCTTGATGACGTCGCCGGCCCCGAGCTGAAAGTCGAACGGTCGCCCGCGATCGAGCGAGCTGTCGAACTTGGCCCCGCCTTCGACGAGCCAGCCGGTGTAGTGCACGCGGACCTGCTTGCCCGCCTCGGCGGTCGCCCCGGTGCCCTCGACGATGTCTTCGATCTGCAGCTCTTCGGCCATGACCGAGCCTAGCGCACCTGCGCCGGCCTGTCGCCCGCGAGACCCGCGTTCGCACGCGACTTCGCGCCGCGCTCGGGCCACGCGCGCAGCGACTCGACATGCCGCGAACCATCAGCACGACCTCGGACCGAGTCACCGGTGTTACGAACTCTGTGCCGCCGTCAACGCCCGCCGCCAGTCCTTCGCCGAAGTCACGATCCGCGTCGCCGTGATCCTTCCCTGTCGCCCCTGCGCCGCGTCAGACTTCACGCACGCGTCAGCGCGGCCTGGAGGCACCCGTGAGCCCGCGTCGGATCGTCGCAGCCTTGCGAGCGGTGGTCGCGCTGTCCCGGACGCGCTAGCTTCACGCCCGATGCTCAACACCGAGATTGGTCGGTTCCGCCTCGTCAGCCTCCTCGAAGGCGTCTCGTTCCTCGTGCTGCTCGGCATCGCCATGCCGCTCAAGTACGCCGCCGGCATCCCCGAGGCCGTGCGCTACGTCGGCTGGGCCCACGGTCTGCTGTTCGTGCTCTTCATCCTCGCCCTGCTCTCGGCCTCGACCGCCGCCCGCTGGCCGCTGTCGAAGATCGCCGGCGCCTTCATCGCCAGCATCGTCCCCTTCGGCGCCTTCGTGCTCGAGCGGCGCCTCCGCGAAGAAGAGCGGGCCACCGCGCGCTGAACCCTCACCGCGGCCCGTGGCCCGCGAGCGGTGCATTGATTCGCAGTTCGGCGAACCCTCTACTCGCGCCGCGCGGCCCAGCGCGCCGCCGACGCTCCAGGCCCGCGCGAGCGCCGGGTCGACCGCAGCCCCGTCGTCGGCGGTGAAGCCCGCTCGCGCTCACGAAGGCGCGGCCACGTCGTTCGGCAGCTCGATCATCCGGAAGTGCGGCCCGTCGGGGTTGAGCCGGCGCAGCAGCGGCAGCGCCACGTTGTACACCGGCACCCCGTTGCTCATCTGTCCTTCGGGACATCCCTTGTGCGCGTGGCCGTGGACCACCGCCGACACCGGGTAGCGCATCAACGGCTCTTCGAGCCGGCTCGAGCCGAGGAACGGGAAGATCTCGAGCGGCTCGCCCTCGACCGTCCCCCGGATCGGCGAGTAGTGCAGCAGCGCCAGGCGCTGCGGCGTACGCAGGCGGGCCAGCGCCGACTCGAGCTTGAGCGCCTCGTCGAGCGTCTCGCGCACGAACGCCTTGGTCCCCGACTCGCCCCACGGGCCCAGCGAGTAGCGGCCGAACCCGCCGCAGAAGCCCTTGATCCCGGCGATCCCGACCCCGCGGACCTCGATCGACTCGCCGTCGAGCACCGTCACGCCGGCCGCGGTGAGGATCTCCTTCACCTCGTTCTCGTGGCCTGACTCGTAGTCGTGGTTGCCCAGCACCGCCACGATCGGCGCGCGCAGCCCGTGCAGCTCGCGCGCCAGCACATGCGCCTCCTCGGGCAGGCCGTAGTCCGTCAGGTCGCCGCACATCACCAGGACGTCGGCGTTCTGGGCCGCTTGTTGCAGCAGCGGCGCCAGCGCCCCGTGCGAGTGCTTGGTGCAGTGCAGGTCGCTGACCGCCGCGATGCGGGTGTTCGTGCTCGTCGCGCCATCCATCCGTCACCTCCCGTGCTTGTCGATCGCGGCCGTCCAGTGGGCGATGTCTTCGCGCGACATCCAGTGCTCCTCGAGCCGGGCGTCGGCGAGGTCCCACAGGTCGATGTCGGTCAGGTATTGCTGTCTCGACAGCAACGTCCCTTTGCACACGCTCGTCTGGTCATATCCGTCGCGGCGCAGGCGGTCGAGCATGTCGCGCATCACCCGGTCGGGGATCTTGCTCTGCTCCCCGGGGTAGATGAAGCCGAACAGGATCAGGTGCGACAGCAGCACGCGGAAGTGTTCGCCGAAGCGCTCGACCAGGCGGTCCCAGTCGAGCTGGTCGGCGCAGGAGCGCAGCACGTGGGCGACGTCGGCCCCGTCGAAGCGCTCGCGCTCCATGATGAACGCCTTGCTCCACACCATCTCTTCGGGCGGCACCAGCAGCACGCTCTGGCCGAGCACCATGTCGCGGGGGGCGTGCGCGAACCATTGCTCGTCGACGCGGGCCACCGCGTTGCCGGAGCTGAAGATCACGTCGACGAAGTCCTCGCCGCAGTGGCACTTGCCCAGCCAGTGCGGGTACGCCATGTCGCAGGCGAAGCCCTCGGCGGCCAGCACCTCGAGCGTGCGCTCGGCGTCCTCCGGCAGCACGAAGATGTCGAGGTCCTTGGTGTGGCGCTCGATGCTGGTGTAGCGGGCGAACGCGTAGGCGCCGCCCACCATGAACGGCACCTCTGCGTTCGTCAGCGCGATCATCGTGCGGACGTAGAATGCCCGGGCGTGTGGGTCCACGAGGTCGGTCATGCGTCGTGCCTTCGGCATGGGGTTCTGGAACCTGAGCACCGCGGCGCCAAGCGTCGAAGCGGCGTCCGCCGCGACCGCCGAAAAGTGTGCTTCGCGTCAAATTCCGCCGCTGCCGGCCCGATCGGCGGCGAACACGCGGCACCCCGGGCGCGGCCGGCGTCGGGGCTACGGGCCTCAGAACACCGAGACGGACAGGAGCGCCGCTTCGCGGGGCGAGCGGGCCTGCTGGCGCAGCCGCCAGACCGCCACCGCCGCGCCGAGCGCCAGCACCCACGGCGGGATCCGCCCCCACCCGCCCGGGCCATCACCTGACCCGAGGGACAGGTCGAGCAGGCGCAGGCACAGGAACGACGCCGCGTAGACCATCCCGCCGGCGCTGACCATCGCCGCCAGCGAGCGGGCCCACGCCACCGCGCGCGGGCTGTTGCTCCACACCTCGCGCTGCAGGTAGCGGACGTAGAGATAGCCCGGCGTCGCGGCCACCCCGAACGCCGCCGCCACCGCGAGCCCGCCGGCCAGCGACGACGCCGAGAAGATCAGCGCCAGCACATCGGCCAGCCCGCCGATCAGCAGCGCCGCGGCGATCCCCGAGTAGGCCGCGATCTCCGGCCGGGCGCGGCGCGCCACCGCCGACAGCTCGTCGATGTCGGTGGCCGAGCGGGCCGCCAGCGACTGCGACGCCCGCAGCGCCACCGCGACCTCGGTCGGCGGCGCCTCGAAGCCTGCCAGCGCCGCGTCGAACTCCTCGAGGTCGGCGTAGCGCTGCGACGGCTCGCGCGCCATCGCCCGCTGCAGCACCATCTCGAACGCCTCCGGCAGCTCGCGGAAGATCGCCCGCGGCCGCGGCGGCTCGGAGGTCAGCACCGCGTGCAGCGCCGCCGCCGCGTCGTCGATGTCGAACGGCGGCCGCCCGGTCACGCAGCGGTAGGCGATCGCCCCCAGCGCATACAGGTCCGCGCGTCCGTCGACCTTCGACCCGCGCGCCTGCTCCGGCGCCATGTAGGCCGGCGTGCCCATGATCATGCCGGTCTGCGTCTGGCTGGCCTTTGGGTCATGTAGCTTGGCGATCCCGAAGTCGATCAGCTTGACCGTCGGGTGGGCCGGGTCGCCGACCAGGAACAGGTTGGTCGGCTTGAGGTCGCGATGGATCACCCCGCGCGAGTGCGCCACCGTCAGCACCGCCGCCGCCTGGCGCAGGATGTGGACCGTCTCCCGCACCCCGATCCGGCCGACGCGGTCGAGGTGTTGCCCGAGGTCTTCGCCGACCAGCCGCTCGCACACGATGAACGGCGTGCCGTCGATCGTCTGGTCGACATCGTGGACCTGGACCACGTTCGGGTGCTCGATGGCCCCCGCGATCTCGGCCTCGCGACGGAAGCGGGACACCACCTCCGCATCGCTCGCCAGCACGCGGTGGAGGATCTTCACTGCCACCGTGCGGCCGGGCAGGCGGGCGTGCTTGGCCTCGTAGACCCGCCCCATCCCGCCGTCGCCGATCACCGCCTCGATGCGGTACGTCTCGGCCAGCATCGAGCCGATGTACGGGTCGTCCGTCTGCGAATCGACCCCGATCAGCTCGACCGCGTGGCGCGGGCAGACCTTGTAATCGAGCGGAAAGTGCTCCCCGCACGTCGGGCACCGTCGAGGCAATACGGTGCGGTCCTGCTCGCCCGGGCTCATGGCCGGCAGCATAAGAGAATTCGGGCCCGCGGCGCCATCGCGCGTCCGCTCACGCTGATGCGCCCAGCAGCGCCCCGCGAGCCCTGCGAGCACGCGTCCGCGCGAGCGCGCCGGGCCGCACCCGCGGCCGGCCCCGCGCTGTCCGCTCCCCCTTGACGGCGCGACCCGCACCCGGAGATCGCCGCACCTCCGCCGGCAGACCCCCGCCTGCGGCCGCGCCGGATGGCGCGCTCGGTCCCCGCGCGCCCGCGTGCCCGCGGCGCCGACGTCCGCCGCCGCCTCCGACCGCCGCCCCGTCCGGGCCTGTCCCTTCGGACATCCGGTCTCCGCGCTCCCTGACCGCATTTCACAATGCGCCGATCTTGCGTGACACCGGCGCAGCGGTGAATCAAAGCAGTTTGTTCTCAGCACATTGATCCGCGTCCGCGCGCGCCCCCGCCCGTCGCTCGCAGGCCCCAATCCATCCGCGTCTGCGCATTTCGTCGCCACGAATACGGCGTTCCTCGCGATCGCTCGTTCCCCGCCGCGTCCGTTCGCGCTTGAATGTAGCGAGACGCGAGCCTATCCTCGCCGCGGTCGGATGGACGAATCGATGATGACGCTGCGACGTCTGCTCGCGGTCCACGACGAGGCCATCATCGACGCCGGCCTGGCGTGGGTGCGCCAGGCCGGCGCGCTCGACCTCGCGGAGCGGCCGCTCGCCGAGGCCCGGGCCCTGGTCGCCGACAGCGGCTCCTTCGCGTTCCACCCCGCGGGTTCTTCGCTCCGCATCTCCACCCCGCTGCGCCGCTCCTTCGCATTCCACCCCGCCGGTTCTTCACCCCCGCGCGCGGCACCGGCGGCAGCGGGCTCGCGCTCCACATCGTCCTCCACCCTGTCACCGAGTTGCTGGGCGGCACCATTCACCTCGACCCCGCGCCCGAGCGCGGCGCTCGCTTCAACGTCCGCTTCCCCCCCGAGGCCGGCGCATGACCCCTCCTGAAACGCGAACTTGCTCGATTCGGACCCCCTCTGCCCCGCTCGTGCCCCACCTCGGTCGCCTCGAGCTCGACCCGCGGCTGGTCGTCCGCAGCTTCGACGCCGGCTTCGCCGCGCTCGCGGGCGAGCGCGCCGACGAGGTCCTCGGGCGCCCGCTCGACGCCCTCTTCAGCGTCCGTGACCGCCGGGGGATCCGCCGCTTCGACGAGGCCATCAGCCACAGCGACGCCCGCCACATCGACCTCCACATCGACCTTCACCTCGGCGCCCGCGACGTCCTCGCCCGCCTCCTCCTCTCGCGCACCGATGTCGGCTGGCTCGCCTTCGTCGAGGATCTCGGCGGCGCCGGCAACCTCGTGTCCGAGCTGGCCCACAGCCGCGAGCTGTGGCGCGAGGTCGTGCATCAATCGGCCGAGGGCGTCGCCGTGCTCGGCAGCGACGGCCGCCTGCTCGAGTACAACCCCGCCTTCTTCCGCCTGCTCGACCTCCGCTCGACCCGCAACATCGCCCTCAGCGAGGAGGCCGTGCGCGGCGCCCCGCTCGTCGACCTGCTGCTCGACGACTCGCTCGCCCCTCTGCGCGAGCACCTCGCCGGCAGCGGCGGGCTCGCCCGCGAATTGCAGCACCGCAGTCGCTGCCTCGAGTTCGCCGTTCGCCCGCTCGCCTTGCCGCGCCAGCGGTTCGCCGGCGTCTGGCTGGCCTTGCGCGACATCACCGAGCGGCGCCGCGCCGAGCGTCTGCGGGCCGCCCTCGACGCCGCCCGCGAGGAGCTCTTGCTCAAGGAGAAGCTCGCCGCGCTCGGCGGCCTCGTCGACGGCATCGCCCACGAGCTCGGCGACCCGCTCGGCGTCGCCGTCACCGCCGCCGGCCTCGCCCGCGATCAGCTGCACGAGCTGCGCGCCTCGTTCGAGGCCGGCATCCTGCGCCAGCGCGACATGCGGCACCACCTGCAGCAGGCCCTGGCCGCCGCCGACCTCGCCCTCGCCAACCTGCGCCGCGCCGCCGCCCTCGTCGCTGGCGTCAAGCGGGTCGCCGTCGACAGCTCCGAGACAATTCGGAGGGACATGTCCGTCGGGACATATGTCAATACCATCGTCGCCGGCCTGAGCCCGTGGACCGCCGGCACCCCGCACCGCGTCCACGTCGAACTGCGCGCCGACCCGCTCGTCTCCGTGTTCCCGGCCGCCCTGGCGCAGATCGTCACCAACCTGGTCCACAACGCCCTGACTCATGCCTTCCCTGCCGGTCGCCCCGGTCGCATCGTCGTGTGGGTCGACGTCGCCGGCGACAAGGTCGAGATAGGCTGCCGCGACGACGGCGTCGGCATGACCCCCACCACCTTGCCGCGGATCTACGAGCCCTTCTTCACCACCACCCGCGAGCACGGCACCGGCCTCGGCCTCTACATCGTCCACAACCTCGTCACCGACCTCCTGCGCGGCACCGTCGTCGCCCGCTCCACCCCCGAGCGCGGCACCACCGTGGTCATCCGCTTCCCCGCCCGCCCCGCAGACCCGTGAATCACGACACCCGCCGAGCAGCCCTCTCCGACGCTCCACCCGCAGGTCCACGATTCCTCGCCGCTCGTTACCTCCGACCCTCCTCGTCGCAACCAACCCGCGCCCTTGATGCGACCTGCTCGAGTATATTAGCCATGCCTTCGCGGCCTCGTGGACCGCTCTTCGCTCGCCCGTCCGCCATGCTCTTCGACGCCCACCTCCACATCATCGAACCGCGCTTCCCGCTCGTCCCCAATCAAGGCTGGCTGCCCGCTGCTTTTGATGTCCCCGAGTACATGTCCCATGCGACAGCCATGGGCATCACTGGCGGCGCCGTCGTGTCCGGCTCGTTCCAGGCGTTCGACCAGTCGTACCTCGAGGACGCCCTCGCCCGGCTCGGCCCCACCTACGTCGGCGTCACCCAGCTCCCGGCCGACGTCCCGGACGCCGAGGTCGTGCGACTGAACCATCTCGGCGTCCGGGCCGTGCGCTTCAACCTGCGTCGCGGTGGTTCGGCCGACCTCGCCGACCTCGAGACCCTCGCCCGCCGCGTCCACGACCTCGCGGGATGGCACACCGAGCTCTACGTCGATTCGTCCGACCTGTCGGAGCTCGCGCCGCGACTGCGTGCGCTGCCCCGGGTCAGCATCGATCACCTCGGCCTGTCGGCGGCCGGTCTGCCGACCTTGCTCGCGCTGGTCGAGCATGGCGTGCGCGTCAAGGCCACCGGCTTCGGCCGCGTCGACTTCGAAGTGGCTGACGTCCTGCGCCAGATCTCCGCCATCGACCCTCACGCCCTCATGTTCGGCACCGACCTGCCCTCGACCCGCGCCCCGCGGCCCTTCACACCCGCGGACCTCCCTCTTTTAAAAGAGGCCCTGAGCCCCGAGCTGTCACGCCGCGCCCTCTACGACAACGCGATCGCCTGGTACCGCCCCGCCGCCCTCGCATAATCACTGCTCGCCCGTTCGTACTGAATCACGCTGCGCCACTGTGCCTCCTCCGTTCCGTGCTGCTCACCCCGCAGCGTTGCGCCTCGCCCGTTCATGCCAGTCACCCCGCGGCGTTGCGCCTCCTCCGTCCGCGCTGGTCACCCCGCGGCATTGCCCCTCCGTTCTTGCTGGTCCCCTGCGGTCATGCACCTCGCCCGTTCGTGCTGCTCACCCCCGCGGCGTTGCGCCTCGCCCGTTCGTGCCAGTCACCCCGCGGCGTTGCGCCTCGCCCGTTCGTGCCAGTCACCCCGCGGCGTTGCGCCTCCTCCGTCCGTGCTGGTCCCCCCGCGCCGTTACGCTTCCTCCGTTCGTGCTGGTCCCGCTGCGGTCATGCACCTCGCCCGCTCGCGCCGCTCACGTCGGCTCCTCGCGCAGCCTCCCGTTCGCCAACCGCACCGTTCGGCCTGCGCACAGCCCCACGAAGCGCGCGTCGTTCGTGGCCACCAGCGCCGCCCCGCCCGCGGCCGCGTGCTCGCGCAGCATCGTCGCCATCAGCGCGCCGCCGGCCGGATCGAGGCCATTGCTCGGCTCGTCGAGCACCCATAGCGGCGGCGCCCCGATCGTCGCCGCCGCCAGGTACGTCCGCTTCACCTGGCCGAAGGACAACGTGCGCATCCGCTGCTCCATCACTGGCGTCAATCCCAGGCGCTCGCACAGCGCCGGGCTCGGCGGCGGCGCGCGCTTGATCACAGCGACCAGCGCCAGCAGCTCGCGCACTCCCAGGTCCGGGAACGCATCCGCCGTGTCGGGCGCATAGGCCAACGCTCGCCGCCCTTCGGCGCCTCCGTCCAGCGCTGCCCCGGCCACCGTCACCTGCCCGCGATCGGGTTCGACCAGCCCGGCCGCGATCCGCAGCAGCGTCGACTTGCCGGCCCCGTTCTCGCCCAGCAGCAGCACCACCTCGCCGGCGGCGCAGCGCAGATCGATCTCCTCCAGCACGATCCGGGTCCCCAGCCGCTTGCGCACACCGATCATCGCCAGCACCACCGCCGCACCTCCAGCTGCTCGCCCATCGCGGCTGACCGATCGGGCATGTCCGAACAACCATATCACCGCCACCGCCAGCGCCCACGCCAGCATTGCCAGCGTCGGTTGCCACGCCAGGGTGGCCAGCGCCAGCGTCGCCGCCAGCAATAGCACCAGCACCAGTCGCCCCGGCCCCCGGCTGCCGAATCGCTCCGTCCAGCGCCCCGCCAGCCCGGCGAAGGTCAGCAGACTCGCGCCCGCCAGCCCCCCCGCCAGCAGCAGCCGCGGCGCCGACGACCACTCCGTCGCCAGTGCCAGCGCGGCCGCGCTGGCGACCCCGAGTCCGGCTCCCAGCCCCGCCAACGCCAGCGCCATCGCCCCGCGCCGGATCGGCCCCGACGCCCCCGCCGTCCGCAGCAACCACAGCGCCCCGGCCTCGAGCCGCAGCAGCGGCCCGCTCGCCGCCGACCCTGCGACCAGCCCCGCCGGCACCATGAAGCCGCACAGATAGTGCTGCAGCCCCGACGGATCGCGCACCGCATTGGTGCGCGCCGCCAGCCACGCCGCCGCCGTCGCCAGCGCCATCATCAGCGCTCCGCGGGCCAGCACCGTCGCGTGCCCGCGGGCCACACTCGTCAGCAGCGCCTGCGCCAGCATCCACGGCCCTGGCAGCCGCCGCGACAGACCGCGCCCGCCTGACGAGCGCGTCGGCGCCGCCAGCCACGCCGCGCGCAACGCCAGCAGCGCGATCGGCCAGCTCACCACCGCCAGCACCAGCGGCGGAGCCAGGACCAGACCTGCCACCACCGCCATCACCGCGGCCCATCCGCGCGCCCCCGCCGGTCGTGCCAGCAGCACCCCGTGCCCCGCCAGCGCCCCGCCGAGCGCGCCTGCGGCCGCCACCGGCCCGCCCCCCAGCGCCCAGAGCAGCCCCCACAGCGACTCGGCCACCAGCGAGAAGCCCAGCAGGATCGCCAGGTGCCACCCGCGCCGCGCCGGCAGTGAGCGCAACCACAAGCTCGACCTCGACTGCCACAGCGCCGCCATCGTCGGCGCCAGCGCGATCAGCCACGCGCACCACAGCAGCGCCCGCGCCAGCGGCGACGCCCCTGCGCCCTCGACCACCGTCGCCGTCGTCAACCCGTTGCCGCCGAACAACAGCCCCGCCACCGCCACGAGCCCGACGTACACCGGCAGCCCACGACGCGACGCCTCCTGACCCGCCGTCAGCGCGAGCGCCCGGGCCAGCGCCCACGCTGCGGGCAGTTCGGCGAGGACGCGCGCGACCGCCACGCGCCTTGCCATCGCAGGACCCGCGGCGCCTGTCAATGCCGGCCCGTCCCCGCGTCGCCCTGCTCGCTCCACCTCGGGAGCCTTCTCCGGCGCGCGTCGCCTGACCATCATCCTCCGCGCGGAGACTCTGGCCGACCCGATCTTCTTCCTCGATCGACCTCGCCCCGTCGGGGTCGACCTCGCAGCCGCGTCCATGGGCGCTCGCCGACGTCCCCGTCGCTCCCTCCACGCTGCCCTGACCGCGCAAGCGACCACCGAGGAAGCAGGCAAAAAGCCGTTGCAGGCGCGAACGGACGGTCACGAAAACATCCACGACGAGCGCTCCATCGATTCCTCGTTGGGTCTACACGCATACCATTGCCCTCGCAACGCCCGCTGGTCGTGAGTCCCAGCCACAACTCGATTTGGCCCCTCACCATCGCAGCAGGGCCAGCCCAACCGAGATTGGTGAGCCAATGCAATCTCTCGCCCTGGACCTTCGACGACGGCGACCGCATCCTGCTGAGCCGGCTCGCCCGCGATCTTCCACTCCCGACAATCGAATGCCACGGATCACCGCCTATGTACATTGTGCAGCCACGACCGCGACGACCTCGTCACCCCGCGAGCGCCGGCCGACGAGCACCTACATTGTCGACATCGACCCACCGCCAGACCCCAATTTCGCCCCACGCGGCCCCCGCCTCGCTTTCAGGGTCTGGCGCTGGCGCCGAGCTGACTACCTGCGCGGCCCTCCGCGGCCCACTCCGCGTGCGCACAATCGCTCGACTCAGCCCCTCCCGGACACCGCGAATTGCGCACTCTGAAGACGGCGCCAATCCCGCAGCTACCGCAGCCGGCGCAAACCTGGCTACGACCCGTTTACGGGGCCCCTCGTAGAATTGTGCGCGGCGCACGCAGCGCGATTGCTCTTCTCCCTGGGCAGTCCATGCAGGGGGTCCAGGGTGGCGTACGCGTCCCCGTGCCCACCGAGGATTCCATGCGTGATCACAACCATACCCCTCAAGCCCCCTACCACCGGGAACACCCGAACATCCCGCTGTCGATGACGGCCGCGGACAGCGCCCCGTATACGGCCGCGTCCAGCTTCTCGCCGTGGGGCGGCGACGATTTGGAAGAGTGCGAAGAGGAGCCGTGCGCCTGGTCGTGACTGGCCTCTGGGCCAGGTCCTCGAGGACAGGCCCCTCTCGCGAGCCCGGCGCGTGAATTCCAAGGCGCGTCCGGCGATCGGGCGAAATTGCGCCAATTGACGAGAAGCTGGTCGTAAAGGGCGTCCAGACGATTGACAAGCGGTGGCCCGTCGGACGAATTGGGGCCGTGCAGTCCGTCACGCCCCTCACTGTGCGCATCCGCCGCGCGTTCTCTCGGCTGTTCGATTCGCGGCGGATCGGCCGCAGCATCGCCCTCGGCGCTGCGCTGTCCGTGCCGCTGATCGCTTGCACCTCGCTGACCCTCACTCGCCTGAATTCGGCGCAGAAGAAGCCCAACAACGTGTGGGTATTCTTCACCGTCGAGCAGAACGAGGAGCCGGTCGCAGGCCTCCAGGCCGAGGACTTCCAGATCTACGAAGACGGCGATCTGGTCTCGACCTACGAGAGCAAGCAGGTCATTCAGAACCCCGAGGTCGCGGCGGTCATGTACACCATGCTGCTGCTCGACGTGTCGGGCTCCGTGTCCGAGTCCGGCTCGGCGGACCAGTTGGTCGACGCCGCGCAGCTGTTCACCGACCGCGTCGGCAAGACCCAGAAGGTCGGCGTCTACGCGTTCGACGGTGAGAAGGAGCTGCACTCGGTGACGCCCTTCACCGAGTCGGAGGGCGCCGTCTCGGGCGGCCTCGACGGCCTGCGGACCTACAAGCCCAAGGACCCCTCGACCAACCTTCACGGTGCGGTCATGGAGGGGCTCAAGGAGCTCAAGAAGTCGCTCGACAAGGAGAAGAAGCCGCTCAAGTTCGGCACCCTCGTCGTGTTCACCGACGGCACCGACCGCGCCGCCCGCTTCTCGCGCGAGGACATGAAGGGCGAGCTGCTGAAGGAGCAGTACAAGGACTACGAGATCTACGCGATCGGCGTCGGCGCGGAGATCAAGAAGGCCGGCCTCGGCGACATCGGCCGCGACGGCACCGAGCTGGCGACCGAGCAGACCGGCGTCAAGACGGCCTTCGAGAAGGTCGCCGACCGCATCGAGCGCCACACCAAGCGCTTCTACCTGCTGTCCTACTGCACCCCGGCGCGCAAGGGCACCCACACCGTCCGCATCGTCGCCAACAGCAAGAGCCCCAAGGGCTCCGGCCAGCTCGAGTGGGACTTCAACGCCGACGGCTTCGGCCCCCCGCCTGAGTGCGACCCCAACACCCCGCCCGTGTTCCCGCTCAAGACCGGCGAGATCGTCGACACCGGCAAGATCCAGGGCGACAGCGGCAGCGGCGGCAAGGTCAAGGTCAAGGCCAGCGCCTCCGCCTCGGCCGGTTAACTGAGCCGCGCGCGCTCGCGTCAGCGCCGAGAAGGGCATGTCCTCGCGGACATGCCCTTTTTGACATGGTCAAAAGAGCATGTCTCAGAGGGCATGACCATTCAGACATGTCACGACATTGCGCGCCATGCATCACCCCGACGCGCCCGAGCCGCCTCGACGCGCGCGTGATTCCAGCGCCCGCTTTTTGATAAAGCGAGAGAGAGTCTTTGGGACAGGCTCAGCCGCCGAGCCGGCGCGCCAGTTGGTCTTCGTACAGCGACGGCGGGTCGAGCGGCTCGACCTGACCGGGGCCCTCGACCCAGTCCTCCGGCGCGGTCCCGGCGGCGTCGGGCGACTCCAGGCTGGTCTCGACCGCCAGCTGCGGGCCGACCCCGATCACGTAGCCGTGGCCGAACTGGCGCGAGCGCACCACCCCCTTGCCGCTCGCGTTCCACACCGCCGACTGCGTCGCGCTGTGGCCGGCCCCGCTCGACCACGCCAGGCGATTGACCGCGCCCCAGCCGTCGTCGACCACGCTCTGGTCGAGCAGGTTCGCCGTCGCCAGCGAGTGGTGGAACTCCGACAGCCCCACCGTCCCGAACTCGCTGCCCATCAGCGCCACCGCCTTGCCCTCCGAGCTGTGCACCCGCAGCCACACGATCCCCGTCGCGCCGAAGCCCCAGTTCTGCACGAAGTTGTGCCGCCCCGCCCGCGCCACGCAGTCGCGCACCAGCACCTCCCCGCTCTGCATCACCTCGAACAGATAGCCGTTGCCGCCGTCGCCGCGGTGCTGCGCCAGCTCGAGCGTGCTCTCGGCCACCGTCACCCGCGCGCTGCGCTGAATCGTCAGACCGCCGGATTGCAGGTGGCGCCCGGACCCCTTGCCCTCCGCCGGCGCTCCTGGCGACACGAACGACCTCACCCCCGAGACCCACGCGTCGCGCACCCCGATCATCGCCACCGCGTACACCTGGTCCTGCGACCACGCGTCCTCCCAGCCGACCGCGTTGGCGACCCCGACGTCCATCAACGCCACCTCGCGCAGCAGCCCCGTCACCGGCCGCACGCTGGCCTGGTCGCGCACGAGCGCCGGGTAGCGCAGCGGCACGTCGAGCTCGAGCGTGCCGCTGACGCCGTCGACCGCCGTCACGGTGCGCCAGAAGAACGGCTGCCAGGTGTCGTTGAACTGCTGCCAGGTGCCCGTCATCGCGTGCTCGCCGACGAACGCCGGGGAGATCTGCCAACCGATGGCGATCTCGTCGCCGACCTTCAGGCTGCTCGGATCGGCCACCGTGATCGTGCGCGACCGCTCCTCTCCGCTCTCGGTCAGCGCCACGTCGACCCCCAGCTGCGGCGCGCCGGCGAACGTCAGATGTGCCTCATAGGACATGTCCGAAAAGGCAGTGAACCATAGTCGGCTCTGCTCGGCCCCGTCGCCCTGGATCACCGTGTTCGAGCTGCTGACCGTCAGCCGCCCGTCGACCCGGTAGAGCCCCGCCGGCAGGCGCACGACCGCCCCGCCGGCCGCGGCCGCGGCGTCGAGCGCGGCCTGCAGCGCCGCCGTCGCGTCGCTCGCCCCGGTCTGATCGGCCCCGTGGTCGCGCACCGCGTCGATCGTCTCGGCCGGCAACACGCTGCCCGGCGTCACCTCGGCCAGGCGATAGCCGGCGTACGAAAAATCGTGGAGATAGCGCCCCTCCGGCCCCGTGAACGCCGGCGTCCAGTCCTCCGGATAGAGCTCGCTGCGCCACCCCGCCGGCTCGCCGGTCGTGCTCGTCCCGTCGCCCGTGCTGCTGCTCGTCCCGGTCGGCCCCGTCGTGCTCGTCGGCTCGCCCGTGGTGCCTGACGGATCGCTCGTGGTCCCCGTCGTCGTGCCCGTCACCTCCGCGCCCGTGCTCGGGCCCTCGCCCGTCGAGGTCGACGCGCTCGTGCTGCCGTCGCCCCCGCCACAGGCCATCACCCACACCACCGACGTCACCGCGAGCCGACGCATGATCTCCAGCATGCCCGAGCACCGACCTCAGCCGTAAGGGGCCGCCGATCGCCGCTGCCTCACGACCTCCGCCACAGCGCCTGACTGTTCGGACATGCCCTTACGGACATCTTCGAAAGTGCGCGCGGCCGCGGTCCGCCGACCCCGGCGAACAGCGGCCGGTTTCACTCGCAAAGACGTGTCGTGAATCTCACCCGAGCGGGAACTTTACCGCCCTCCGAGCGTGCCACCCTTTGCGTGAGCGCCCCCAGCGTGACCCCTGTCGCACCCGTCGTCGCCGAGGTCGTCGCCCGTCATCGCGGCCGCATCGTCGACGTCCAGCACGTCCGCTGGCGCGAGCCGCCCGCTGTCACTCCGGCGGCCTTGCTCGTCGGCGGCGCGGCGCTCTCGCTGCTCGGCCTCGCCCTCGCCCTGCGCGGCCTGGCCCAGGTCGGAGCCGCCGCCGCCTGCGAGCTGCCCCCCTGTCCCACCGTCGGCGCCGGCACTGGCCTCGGCGCCTGCCTCGTCGCCGCCGGCCTGCTCCCGCTGGTCCTCGGACTGGTCCGCTGGCGCGACCGCGCGCGCGCTCGCTACACCCTCGGCGAGGCCCCCGGGGCCGACTTCATCGTCGCCGTGCCCGGGGCCCCCGCCGAGGGCGTCCCGCTGATCATCGCCCTCGAGCAGGGCTTCGTGCTCGGCCTCCCGCCCGGCGCGCGCGGCCACGTCAGCGGCGACAGCCCGATCGACCTCGCCGAGGCCGTCGCCCAGGGCCGCCGCTCGCTCGCCCTCCCGGCCGGCGCCGCGGCCCGCATCGAGCTCGGCGACCTGACCTTCGAGATCTCCCAGGTCGCGCCCGCCGACGCCCCACACGACCCGATCGAGCTCGACCGCCTCGCCTGGCTCAGCCACGCGGCCGCCCTCTTGCTGGTCGGCGGCTGGGCGCTGTGGCTCGGCACCTCCGAGCCGGTCGCCGTCGTGCTCGACCACGAGGCGCAGATCGAGCTGGCCGCCCGCTACATCACCCCCGCGCCGCCGCAGCCCGAGTCGGCCCCGCCCCCGCCGCCGGTCACCACCCCACGCGTGGCGCTGCCGCGTCAGGTCGAGAAGCCCGCGCGCGCCCCCGAGCCTGCGCCCGAGCCCGAGGCCCCGCCGCTCGGCTTCGTCGTCGACGAGAGCGCCGGCCTGGTCGCCCCGTCCTCACCGGCAGCCTTCGCCCGTCGCCCGACCAAAGTCGGCTCTCGCTTCGACCGCCGCTTCGACTACGACCGCGTCGCCGGCCACCTCGGCGATCCCGGCTTCGTCGGCGCCGTCGAGGACTTCACCGTCAACATGAAGCACGGCCAGCGCGCCTACAAGGGCGGTCCCGAGGACGACGCCTGGTGGGCCCAGGCCACCGGCGGTCCCCCGCGCACCAGCAAGCATTTCGGCGGCCTCGAGCTCGCCGAGACCGAGCGCGGCGGCGGCCTCCACCCCGCCAAGCCCGCGGCCAAGCAGGCACCTGTCTCTCAGGTCACGTTGACCGCCTCGCGCGGCCTGCCGCCGCCGACCAAACAGGAGCTGGCCGAGGACCGCATCATCGCCCAGCTCCACATCGACGGCCCGGTGATCACCGGCGACGCCGGCCTCGACAAGATCGCCCTCAAGCAATACGCGCGCAAGCGGGCCGGCCCGTGGCGCGCCTGCTACGAAAAGGCGCTGCTCAAGGACCCCGAGCTCGCCGGCATCATGCAGTTCCAGGTCCACTTCGACGAGGCCGGCGAGGCCACCCTCGCCCGCGTCAACTGGTCGACTCTCTCGATCGGCAAGATCGAGGACTGCCTCGCCAAGGCCTCGCTCGGCTGGCGGCTCGCGCCGATCATGCCCAAGCCGACCAAGGCCGTGTTCGAGCTGCAGTTCGAGTCGCACACCCGCTGAGTTTCAGCGGGCGATCATCCCCTCGTCGACGAAGAACCGGTGCCACGCGCGCACCGCCGCCGGCAGGTCGCCCGGCACGAACCCGAGCTCCTGCTGCGCCTTGGTGGTGTCGGCGCGGCGCTGCATCGTCAGCACGAACACCGCGCCGGGCGTCAGGTGCTGCGGCACGTTGGGGAACAGCCTGGCCATCGGCTTGGAGATCGTGCGCGCCACCGCCGACATCAGCCGCGGCGACAGGGCGATCGGCCGCCGGTCGGTCCCGATCTGCTCGGCGAACAGCGCCACCATCTCGTCCATCGTCACGTAGCGGGTGCTGAAGATGTAGCGCTGACCGGTGCGCCCGCGCTCCATCGCCAGCACGTGCCCGCGCGCCAGGTCCTCGGTCGTCACCGCCTCGTAGCCGCCGGGGATGATCGCCCGCAGCTTGCCGCGCGAGAAGTCGATCATCGCCTTGCCCGTGCGCGACGGCAGATAGTCGTACGGCCCGACCACCCCGGTCGACACCGCGATCACCACGTCGAGCCCGTCGGCGCACGCCTGCAGCACCTCGTGCTCGGCCAGCACCTTGGTCCGCGAGTACGGCATCCACTCGACGAACGGATAGAACGGCATGTCCTCGTGGCACGCCTTGCGCGGGTCGTCCGGGTCGAAGCCGATCGTCGAGAACGAGCTCGTGTGGACCACCCGGGCCACCCCGGCCCGCTGGGCCGCGCGCAGCACGTTGCGGGTGCCGAGCACGTTGATCTGCCACAGCTCCCGCATCTGCGGCTCGGTCGGGCTCAGCACCGAGACCTTGGCCGCGGTGTGGTACACGCGCACGCAGCCCTTGGCCGCGCGGGCCACCGAATCGGCGTCGAGCAGGTCGCCTTCCACACGCTCGACCGGCAGGCCCTCGACCCCGCGGTTGTTGTGCCGAGGATGCACCAGCACTCGCACATCCTCTCCTGCGGCCAGCAGATGTCGCACAAGGCTCGCACCGACGTGTCCGCTCGCGCCGGTCACCAGCGTCTTGCCGTTGGGAGGCGACGGAACACTGCTCTGAGGGGTCGTCATGGCGCGCAACGAGACCACGGCGAACGCGCCCTGTAAAGCGCACCCCGCTCGCGACGTGGCCCACGTCGCACCGCGATGGCCGCTGCGTTATGCTCGCGGGCCCCGGATGGCACAGCGCCCGCTGACATGGTCGCGTCGGCTGATCGCCGTGCTCGAGCGCGGCCTGCCGCCCGCGCTGCTGGAGGACCACGAGATGCGCCGCCGCGCCCTCCTCATCGAGGGCACCGCCTGGCTGGTCATCCTCGCCTGCGCGCTCACCGTGCCGGTCATCCTCGCCACCACCACCGGCATCGGTCGCATCACCTCGCTGGCCGCCGACCTCGGCACCATGCTGCTCACCTTCGTGGGCCCGGGGCTGCTGCGCCTGCGCGGCACCCCGGCCGCCGCCGGCCACTGGATCACCGGCTGCGTGTTCGCAGGTACCCTCTACGCCGTCTCGACCACCGGCGCCTTCGCCTCGCCCTACTGGATCTTGCTGGCGATCGTGCCCTTCCTGGCCGCGCAGATGGCGGGCCGCAGCGCCGGCCACCTGTGGGGCGCGATCTGCCTGGTCGGCGTCGTCGCGCTGTTCGCCGTCGACCGCTTCACTGGCGTCCTGCCCCAGTTCCACGACCCTGACCTCACCGGCTCGACCACCGCGATCTACGGCGCCATGACGATCCTCGCCGTGCACGGCCTCAGCCACCTGGCCGACCTCGCCAAGGACGAGGCCATCGCGCGCGCCGAGGCGGCGGCGGTCCAGCTCGAGCACGCCGACCTCGAGGTCGAGCGCGCGCGGATCCTCGCCCAGCAGGCGGTCGCGGCCAGCACCGCCAAGTCGGCCTTCATGGCCACCATGAGCCACGAGCTGCGCACCCCGCTCAACGCCGTCATCGGCTACGCCGAGATGTTGGTCGAGGACGCCGACGCCCAGGGCCTGCCCGACATGCGCGACGACCTCGTCAAGATCGTCGGCGCCAGCCAGCACCTGCTCGGCCTCATCGACGACGTGCTCGACCTCTCGCGCGTCGAGGCGACCAAGCTCGACCTCCAGCGCGAGCAGTTCGCCGCCGAGGACGTCGCCCGCGAGGTCGCCGAGGCGCTGCAGCCGCTCGCGCGCACCCGCGGGACCGCGCTCGAGGTCCGCCCGCCCGCGGTCCCGCTCATCACCCAGCTCGACCGCGGCCGCGTGCGCCAGGTCCTCGTCAACCTGGTCGGCAACGCCCTCAAGTTCACCGCTCGCGGCCGCGTCACCGTGTACGTGCGCGGCGAGGCCGACGGCGACGCGCAGTTCGTCGTGTTCGCGGTCGAGGACACCGGGATCGGCATCCGCGAGGGCGACCACAAGCGCATCTTCGAGCCCTTCACCCAGGTCGACTCGTCGCCGCGCCGCCGCTACGAGGGCACCGGCCTCGGCCTCTCGCTGTGCAAGCACCTCGTCGAGATGATGGGCGGCACGATCGGCGTGCGCTCGCAGGTCGGTCAGGGCAGCGTCTTCACCGTGCGCTTGCCTGTCGCGGCTCCAGGGCGATCCGCACCGGCCGCGCCGGACGCAGCGTGCTGACCCCGACGCTCGGCACCTCCGCCTCCGTCAGCCGCCAGCTGTAGCGCCGGGCCACCGCCGCCAGCGCGATCACCAGCTCGAGCAGCGCGAAGTGGATGCCGATGCAAATGCGATGACCTGCCCCAAAGGGCATGTACGCCGATTTCTGGCGGGCCTGCGCCGCGCCGGGGGCGAACCGATCGGGGTCGAAGCGGTTGGGGTCGGCCCACACGTCGGGCTGGCGGTGCAGCTCGTGGACCATCACCGTGATGATCGTGCCCTTGGCGATCGGGTAGCCGCCGAGCACGTCGTCGCGCGCGGCGGTGCGGGGGATCGCCCACACCGCCGGGTACAGCCGCAGCGTCTCGTCGATCACCTGCCGCGTGTACGGCAGCTTCGGGATGTCCTCGAGGCCAGGGATGTCGTGGTCCAGCGCGTCGACCTCGGCCTGCACGCGCGCCAACACCTCCGGGTGGCGGGCCAGCAGCGCCAGCGCCCACGTCAGCGACACCGCCGTCGTCTCGTGGCCGGCGATGAACACCGTCATCACCTCGTCGCGCAGCTGCTCGTCGCTCATGCGGCGGCCCGACTCCTCGTCGCTGGTGGCGATCAGCACGTCGAGCAGGTCGCGCTGCTCCGAGCCTGACGCGCCCGCGCGGCGCTTGCCGATGAGGTCGTAGATGAACGCGTCGACCTCTTGCTTGGCCGCCACGAACCGGCGGTTCTGCGGCGTCGGGATCCACAGCGGCGGCGTGAACAGCTCGAACAGGCGCCGGCTGGCCAGGTCGAGCGCCGTCCCGATCGAGCGCCCGATCGGACCGGCCTCGCCGATCTCCGGCACCCCGAACATGGTCCGGCCGATCACGTCCATCGCCATCCGCATCGACTCGAACAGCGCCTCGATCTCGGTCTGGCCCGACCAGCGCTGCAGCATCTGCTCGACCGCCGCGCGCATGTCGTCGGCGTAGCGCTGCACCGCCTTCGGCGTGAAGTGCGGCTGCATCAATCGCCGCTGGCTGGTCCACGTCTCGCCCTCGGACGAGAACAGCCCCTGCCCGACCAGCAGCCGCAGCCCGTCGATCTCGCCGAGCTTTTGATACGCCCCGCGGCTCTCGACCAGGATGTGCTGCGCGTGCTCCGGGCGGACCGTCGGCACCACCACGATCTTGCCGAAGTGGACCGCCAGCGGCGCGCCGTAGCGGCGCACCAGGTCGGTCATGCCGACGAAGTTGGTCTTCCTGGCGATGTCGACCATGCTCCCGAGCCACGGCAGACCGGGCGCCCGCGGCATCGACCTGAACGGCGTTTTACGGACATCGACGGGCGCGTTCATCGCAACGGTCAGCGTCGCACAATCGCTGCCCGTCTGGTACTGTCGCGGCGTGACGGCCCTCGGCGTCGGCATCCTCGGCCTCGGCAACGTCGGCGCGGGCACGGTGCGGCTCCTCGGCGAACGCCGCGAGCGCATCGAAGCCCGCCTCGGGGTGGCCCCGACCATTCGTCGTATCCTCGTGCGCGACCGCGAGCGCGAGCGGGCCGTCGAGGTCGCGCCGGAGCTGCTCACCACCGACATCGACGAGGTCCTCGGCGACCCCGAGATCGCCATCGTCGTCGAGCTCATGGGCGGCGTCGAACCGGCGCGCAGCTACATCCTGGCCGCGCTGCGGGCCGGCAAGCACGTCGTCACCGCCAACAAGGCGGTGCTCGCCGAGCGCGGCGCCGAGATCTTCGCCGAGGCCGCGCGGGTCGGTCGGGCCGTCGTCTTCGAGGGCAGCGTCGCCGGCGGGATCCCCCTGCTCCGCAGCCTGCGCGAAGGCCTCGCAAGCGACCGGATCACCGGCCTTTGCGGGATCGTCAACGGCACCTCCAACTACATCCTCGACGCCATGACCCGCACCGGCGCCGGCTTCGCCGACGCGCTCGCCGGGGCCCAGGCCGCCGGTTACGCCGAGGCCGACCCCAGCCTCGACGTCGGGGGCGGCGACGCGGCCCACAAGCTGGCGCTGCTGGCCCTCGTGGCCTTCGGCGTGCAGGTCGACCCGGGCACGATCGCCACCGAGGGGATCTCCCACGTCACCGCGTTCGACATCCGGGCCGCGGCGGAGCTCGGGTTCGTCATCAAGAGCCTGGCGATCGGCCAGCGCGACGAGCACGGCGTCGGCCTCCGCGTCCACCCCACGCTGGTCCCCCGGGACCACGTGCTCGCCGGCGTCCAGGGGGCCTTCAACGCCGTGCTGGTCCAGTCCGACGCCCTCGGCCCCAGCCTCTACTACGGCCGCGGCGCCGGCATGATGCCGACCGCCGTCGCCGTGGTCTCCGACATCCTCGAGGTCGCCCGCGACATCCTCGCTGGCCTGTACTCGCGGCCAGGTCCTTCCGGACATGTCCCTTCGACCACCTCAAAGCCCGTCAGCCTGCGCCCGCTGGCCGAGGTCGTCTGCGCGCACTACCTGCGCTTCCGCGCCCCGCACGTCCCCGGCGTGCTCGGCCGCGTCGCCGCCTGCCTCGGCCGCCACGGCGTCAGCATCCGCCGCATGGCGCAGGAGACCCCGTCGGCCGACGGCTCGGCGGCGATGGTCATGCTGACCGAGCCCGTCGCCGACGGCTCACTCGCGGCCGCCCTGGTCGAGGCCGCCCTGCCCGTCACCCGCCTGCGCCTGCTCGCGGAGTGACGGCGGCTCGACCTGTTCGAAGAGACAGATCGCGGCGTTCGGCGCGGTCGACGGCGGACCGACCTGCCCGAAGAGACAGTGATCGGCATGCGGCGCAGCCGGCCGAAGCTCCTCGGCCCGGCGAGCGACGATCGTGAATCACCTGTCCTCAGGGACAGCTCACACGATCTCCGGGAACACCGCGTCGTAGCGCAGCAGGCAGAAGATCGCCCGCGGCTGATCGCGGATCCCGGCGATGTGCAGCGCGCCTCCGCGCTGCTTGAGGTGCATGTACAGCCCCATGATCTTGGCCACCCCCGCGTTGTCGATGTGCTCCAGCCCGGACAGCTCGAGCGTCACCTGCTTGCGGCCCTCGGCGAGCACCGCGTCGAACGGCGTGTCGGTGTTCGCCGCCGTCGCGGCATCGAGGCTGCCGGCGAGCGCGAGGGTGGTCGTATCGTCCTGGTCGGTGCGCGAGATCTGCATGGGCTTCGCCGCATCGTAGCCCGGCGCCCGGCCCATGCACGAGCGCGATCCGCCGCGAGCCTCCGCGCTATGAGACGTCGGCCTCGATGCGCGCCACCAGCCGCTCGCAGAGCGTCTCCACGTACTCGCGCGACGCCAGCGCGCGCAGCCACGCCTCCGGGATCGCCGCGCGCCCGTGCATCGCCCCGGCCAGCGCCCCCGTGACCGCCGCCGTCGTGTCCGTGTCCTCGCCGAGGTTGATCGCTGCCAGCACGGCCGCCTCGTAGCTCGGGTGATTCGCCGCGCACCACAGGCTCGCCTCGAGGCAGTGCACCACATAGCCGCTGCCGCGGATCGCCGACGCCGGCGCCTCGACGATCGACCCGTCGAGGATCGCCGCGAGCACCTCGCGCTCCGCATCCGGCACGAACGGCGCCAGCTGTTGCGACGCCGTCGTCATCGCCTGCGCCAGCGGCCGCCCCTGCACCACCTGCGCCAGCAGCAGCGAGAAGTACGCGCAGCACAGCTGCGAGCGCGGGTGCGCGTGCGTCAGCCCGCTGACCTCCATGCTGCAGCGAACGATCTCCGCCGGCGCCAGCGCGCGGGTGAACAGCGACAGCGGCGCGATCCGCATCAGCGACCCGTTGCCGTTGTCGCGCTCGCTGCGGCAGCCCCACTCGCTCGCCGGGGCGCCGTGGGCGTGGCGGGCGATCGCGCTGCGCGTGGCGATGCCGACGTCGAACACCGCCCCGTGCGGCGTGTATGCCTGTCCCTTGAGCCAGGTCAAGAACCGCGCCATCATGTCGGGTGGGTCGTAGCCGTTGTGGATCAGGCTGTCGGCGGTGGCCAGCAGCAGCGAGCTGTCGTCGGACCACGTCCCCGGCGGCTGATCATACGTCCCGTGGCCGCGCACCCCCGTGACCGGGTCCGCGGACAGTTGCTCGCGGCTGCGGAATTCGACGGGGACACCGAGCGCATCACCGACCACGGCCCCGAGCAGGCACCCGAGCATGCGCGCATGCGCGTCGACGCTTGCCGAGGGCCCAGGGTCGGCCAGAATCGCCGCATACGCCTCATGCACGGCCCCGTCGAAGCACACCAGCACGACCCGCTCGATCGCGGCGTCCTCGGCCAGGAACGCCGAGATCGTGCGCACCGCGACGGCGCAGGCCTCCGCGATCGGGTAGCCGTAGATGCCGCACGAGATCGCCGGGAAGGCGATCGTGCGCAGCCCGTGGGCCCGCGCCAGCTCGAGGCTGCTGCGATAGCACGACGCCAGCAGCGCCTCCTCGCCGCGATGGCCCCCGTTCCACACCGGGCCCACCGTGTGGATCACGTGCTTCGCCGGCAGGCGATGGCCGCCGGTGATCTTCGCCTGTCCCGTGGGGCAGCCGTGGAGCATGCGGCACTCCTCGACCAGCTCGCGCCCGGCCGCGCGGTGGATCGCCCCGTCGACCCCGCCACCGCCGAGCAGCGACGTGTTGGCCGCGTTGACGATCGCGTCCACCGCGAGCCGCGTGATGTCCCCGCGAACCAGCTCGATCCGTCGCTCCGCCATCCCGGGAGTGTAAGCCCCGATCGCCCCTCCGGCCACCGGCACCGCCGCGCTTGCACATTTTTCAACCCTCGGTCAGATTCTCGACACTCATGAAGGAGGCCCGCGTGCTGCAGCCGATCGACACCAACTTGTGGACCGCCACCCAGCCGCTGCGCATGCTCGGCCTGCAGATCGGCGCTCGCATGACCATCGTCCGGCTCGGCTCCGGCGGCCTCCTGGTCCACGCGCCGATCGGTCTGACCCCCGAGCTGCGGGCCGAGATCGACACGCTCGGGCCGGTGCAGGTCGTCATCGCTCCCAACTCGATGCACCACCTGTTCCTCGGGCCCTTCCTCGCCGCCTACCCGCAGGCGCGCGGCTACGCGGTCGCCGGCGCGATCGCCAAGCACCCCGAGCTGCAGCTCGAGAGCATCCCCAACAACCCCGACCTGCTCTGGGCCGGCGACCTCGACCAGATCGAGCTCGAGGGCGCCCCCAAGCTCGGCGAGGTCGCCTTCTTCCACCGCGCCTCGCGCACGCTGATCCTCACCGACTGGGTGTTCTACTTCGAGCAGGCGCCCAACTGGATCACCGGGCTCTACCTCCGCCTCACGCGCGCCCTCGGCAAGCCGACCCAGACCGCGGTGATGAAGGGCCTGATCAAGGACCGGGCCGCCGCCCGCGCCTCGATCGAGCGCCTGTTGCAGTGGGACTTCGACCGCGTCGTCATGAGCCACCGCGACATCCTGCCGGCCGGCGGCAAGCAGGCCGTGCGCGCCGCCACCGCCTGGCTGTAGCGCCAGGTCCTTCGCGGCATGTTCTCTGCGACAGGTCCCATGGGACAGCCACGCACCGCCGCCGAACCCGAGCCGAGCCCCGAGGCGCGGCGCCTGGCTCGCAAGTCGCGGCGCCAGGACAACCGCCGCCAGCAGATCCTCCGCGCCGCCCGCGAGGTGCTGCTGGCGAGCGGCCCCGAGGCGTTCACGATGGAGCAGGTGGCCCGGGCCGCCGACGCCAGCAAGGCCGCGCTCTACTATTATTTCGAGGCCAAGGAGGAGGTCGTCGCGGCCCTGGCGATCGAGGCCCTGCGGCGCGAGGTCGAGGCCGTCAGCGCCGCCGTGATCGCCGCCGAGCGCGGCATCGACGGCCTCGCGGCGCTGCTGCGCGGCCGCGTCGAGCACTACCTCGCCGACCCCGACTCGTTCCGGATCCTCTACACCTGGGCGCCGACGCTGGGCGCGACCCAGCGCCTGGTCCTGGCCGAGATCTTGCCCCTCACCGCGGTCGTCAGCCAGACGCTCGAGGCCAAGCTGCAGCGCGACCGCAAGGCCGGTCTGCTCCACCCCGACGCCAACCCGGCCCGCCTGTCCCAGGTCGCCTGGATCACCAGCCACGGCCTGCTCAGCTACGCGATGAACCAACCCCACCCGGAGCGCGGCGCCTGGCGCCCCCTGTGCGACGAAGCCTGCGCCGCCCTGGTCCGCGGCGCCACGCGCTGACGCAGCTCATGGCCGCGAGCCGCGGCGTCGTGATGCACTGCGATGAATGCTGCGCCAGCCCGGTCCGCGGCGCCACGCGTGACTCAGTACATCGCCGCGAACCGCAGCGTCGCTATGCGCTGCGACGAAGCCTGCGCCGCCCCGGTCCGCGGCGCCACGCGTGACTCAGGACATCGCCGCGATCCGCGGCGTCTCAATGCGCTGTGACGAAGCCTGCGCCACCCCGGTCCGCGGCGCCTCGAACGTCGCGTGCTCCGTCCCCCTGCCAGCAATCGCGCCTCTGAGGCCGCGGTCGCTTCGCCACGATCTCTTTCGATCTTCGAGCCCGCGAGGCGACGCTCGTCTCACGGCGCCAGCCACACGTCGCCGGACTCGACCCTGCGCGGCGGCCCGCCGTCTGCCAGCGCGACCATCAGCGCCCCGTCGTCGGCCAGCCCCAGCGCCTTTGCCTGCACCTTCGGGCCTGCCCCATTCGACATGTCCACAAAGACATCCCGATCTCGCAGCGCGCAGTGGGGCTCGTAGCGGCCGCGGATCGCCGCGAACCCGCCGGAGAAGAACTGCTCCAGCGCGGCCTCCAGCGCCGGCAAGATCCGCCCCAGCACCGCCTCGCGGCTCGGCGTTGCTTCGCCCAGCTCGCGGCGCAGGCTCGTCGCCGTCGCTGCCAGCGGCTCGGGGAACAGCGACCGACCCACGTTGACGCCGAAGCCGACCACCACCTCGGGCGACGACCCGACCCACCGCGCCTCGCAGAGGATCCCCGCCAGCTTGCGGCCTTCGACCAGCACGTCGTTGGGCCACTTCAGCTGCGCCGCTGGCAGCCAACGCGACAGGCCCTCGCGCAGCCCTGCGCCCACCGCCAGCCCGAGCGCCCCGATCGGCTTGCCCGCGTCCGGCCGCAAGATCGCGCTGACATACAGGTCCTCGCCCGACTCCGACGCCCACGCCCGCCCCAGCCGCCCGCGCCCCGCCGTCTGTGCGTCCGCGGTCACCAGCGCCCCGTGCGGCGCCCCGGCCCGCGCCCACGCCAGCGCGCGATCGTTGGTCGACCCGAGCTCGGCCCAGTGCTCGCGCGGGCGCCCGAGCCAGCGCGTCGCAAAGGCCATATTTTCGAAGGAGTCGCTCACGCCCGCCCCCCGCAGGGCATCCGCCGTTGCGAGCCCCTGGACAGGCGCATCGTCAGCACGAACACCCTCGATCGCTCGAAGAATCTGTCCCTTCGGACATCCCCAGCGCTCCGCGCGAGCATCCGCGCACGCGGTCGCTCTTCACTGCACATGTCCCTTCAGACATGCCCCATTCACCGGCTCACGCCCACGTCCCGTCGGCGCGCTCGAACAGCAGCGAGATGTCCGCCGCCGGCACGCTGTGCGTCAGGCGGCCCACGCTGATCACGTCGATCCCCAGCTGCGCCACCGCGGCGATGCGCTCGAGCCCGACCCCGCCCGACACCTCGAGGATCGCCTTGCCGGCCGTGATCGCCACCGCCTCGCGGACCGCGGCGTCGTCCATGTTGTCGAGCATGATGATGTCGGCCCCCGCGGCCAGCGCCTCGCGCAGCTCCGCGTGGCTCGTCACCTCGCACTCGATCTTCATCGTGTGCGGCGCCACCTGGCGCGCGCGCGTGATCGCCGGCGTGATCCCGCCGGCCGCGCGCACGTGGTTCTCCTTGATCAGCACCGCCGCCCCGAGGTCGTTGCGGTGGTTGTGGCCGCCGCCGCAGCGGACCGCGTAGCGGTCGAGCGCGCGCAGGCCGGGCATCGTCTTGCGGGTGTCGGTGATCCTGCATCGACCGCCGGCCGCGTCGGCGTAGGCGCGGGTCAGCGTCGCCACCCCGGACATGCGCTGCAGCAGGTTGAGCGCCGTGCGTTCGGCCGCCAGCAGCGCCTGGGCCGGCCCCTCGATGCGCGCGATCTCGGTCCCGACCGTCACGCGCGCGCCCTCGCGCACGTAGGCGGTGAACCCCACTCCTGGCTCGACCCGGCGGAACACCGCCTCGGCGACCTGCAGACCGGCCACCACCAGGTTCGCCTTCGCCACCATGTGCGCGACCGCGCCCACCTCGGGGCTCACCGTCGCGCGGCCGGTGACGTCGCCGCTGGCCAGGTCCTCGGCCAGCGCCGTGTCGATGATCGCCGCCACGGATCCGAGCTCGCTCCAGGGGTCACGCATGGCCCGGAGGGTGCCACACGGCCCTGCCGCTCGCCACCGCCGCTGCGTCCGCGCGGCCGCGTCGTCCCCGGCCCATGCCGGCGCGCGCTCGGCATGTCCCGCTCGCCACTCACGCCGCGTGCCAGCGCTCGATCGGCCAGCCGAGGGCGCGGGCGCGCCGGAGCAGGCGTGGGTCCGGGCTCACCACTTGCGGTCGGCCCACGCGCTCGAGCATCGGCAGGTCCGAATAGCTGTCCGTATAAAAGTAACTTCGGGACAGGTCGATGTCGTGCTCCGCCGCGAACTTCTCCGCCAGCACCACCTTGCCCGGCCCCGCGCACGCCGGCGCCACGTGCTTGCCGGTGAGGCGCCCGCCCTGCTCCTCGAGCCGGGTGCACAGCACGTGCTCGACGCCCAGGCGCTCCGCCAGCGGCTCGACCGAGAAGCGCGTGCCTGACGACAGCAGCGCCACCACGTGCCCGTCGCGGCGGTGGCGGGCCACGCGGGCCTGTCCTTCGGGGCAGATCCAGCGCACGATCTCCGCCTCGAACCACGCCCGCGTCTCCGCCTCCACCTCGGCCACGGGCACCCCTGCGTAGTCGCGGACCGCCTTGGCCGTCATCGCCTCGAGGTCGAGCAGCGAGAGGCGGTAGCGGACCACCCACGCCAGCGAGCGCAGCGCCCTGGCCGCCGACATCTTGCCGGAGCGTCGCTGGTGCCGCACCCACAGCACCGCCGAGTTCACGGCGAGCAGGGTGTGATCGACGTCGAAGAACGCGGCCACGGTGCTCGGCTCGGGCCTGGTCGTCACGCGCGGAAGGTACTCGCCAGCAGCAGCTCCATCAACAAGTTGGCGCTCATGTGGAACAGGGCGGGGGCCCAGAGGTTGCCGCTGCGGCGCCACAGCCAGGCGAACACCAGCGCCGGGAAGAAGGTCGCAAGCCGCGCCGCCTGGGCCATGCCGACCAGGTGTCCGACCGCGAACAGGAGGCTCGAGAGGACCGCGGCCACGCCGATCTGGGCCCCGAGGATCTTGCGGCGCGGCGGGAACCGCTCCTCGAGCGCGCTCATGAGGTAGCCGCGGTGGAACACCTCTTCGGCCAGGGCCACCGCGAACAGCCCCTCGACCACTTGCAGCACGAAGCCGAGGCCGCCGTAGCTGGTCCAGGTCGCCGGCAGGCGCAGCGACTCCGGCCAAAAGCTGCCACTGTGGCTGCGGCACAGCCGCTCCAGATAGTGCTCGAGCCCCCCGGCCCACGGCGTCGCTTGCTCGACCCACAGCGCCGGTGAAAGCACCCGCAGGTCGCCGGCGCAGACCTCGTCGTAGAACCACCAGAACCCGAGCATGAACGGCGGGAACACCAGCAGGCACGCGCCGACGGCCCAGCGGACCGCGCGCCAGCTCCACGGCGGGATCGGACCGTCCGGACCGACCTGGTAGCGGGCCTGGACCTCGGGTGCGTCGCGCAGCAGCCAGCCGGGCAGGAAGTAGAACGCGGCCACCAGCGCGGCCCCGCGGACCATCGCCAGCCCAGGGACGAGGCCCATCACGCCATATGCGGCGTACAGGCCGCAGGTCGCGAGCACCGCGGTGCGGGCGCGCCGGCTGGCCTCGGGGGACGTCACGGCGCGGGAGCTTACCTCACCGGTCTCAGCGCAGGCTGGTCGCCAGCTTCGTCAGGCGGCGGCGCAGCGTCTCGAGGTTCTCGACCAGCATGTCCACGTGGTCGAGCACGCGGGTGTCGCTGGCGAGCGCGTGGACATCCTCACGCTTGATGCGGGGGCCCTCGAGCATCCGCAAGATCTCGACCAGATAGGCCTCCACGTGTCCGAGCGCCATCCCTGTCTCGCGGAGGTCGTCGTCGATGAACAGCACCAGGTTCTCGACGCCCCGCACGCCGGCGAGGGCGTCGCTCTCCGGGTAGTCGCGGGAGGCGCGGTCCATGATGCGGTCGCGGGCGCGGGAGCGGTTGCCGCTGCGGCGGCGCTCCCGGCCGTCGAGCTCGCGAGCCTCAGCAATTTCTGGACCAGCCGGGGTCAGGGGGGGAGCGAGTGACTCGGGCATGACGGTGGCATGGCAGCCTTCGCGGCGGCCGGCAAGTTTTCGGCTAAATCCTCGTGCGTGGTCCTTCAAGGCCGATCCGTCGCGCGGCGGGCCCCTGCATGGGAGCAGATGTTCACGTCTTCGCCGGCCCGCCCGGCCCTGCGTGAAGATCCTTACGAGCGCGCGCAGGGCCTGGCCGGAGGAGTTGTCCTAATCTGTGCCGCTCGAAGCGGCCGGAAGGGCGCAGCGTGCGGTCCGCCGCGGCTGCGCCCGAAGTGCACGGGCCCGGGCGGCCTTCACAGCAGAATCAGCGGAAGCGGAAACCACGGCGCGCGCCGGCCAGAACCTCTGTGATGATCCCCGATGAGAAACTGCAGGAGCTGCGGGATCGGATCGACATTGTCGATTTGATCGGGCGCTACGTCGGGCTCAAGCGGGCGGGCAAGAACTTCACCGCGTGCTGTCCCTTCCACCAGGAGCGCACGCCGAGCTTCTTCGTCAACCCCGAGCGGCGCAGCTTCAAGTGCTTCGGCTGCGGCGTGTGGGGCGACGGCCTCGAGTTCGTGATGAAGATGGACGGGCTCGGCTTCCTCGAGGCCGCGCGCCACCTCGCCGGGCTGTTCGGCGTCACCTTGCCCGAGGGCCTGGTCGACCGGAAATCGAGCGAGCAGCAGCTCGAGCTCGAGAAGGCCCGCGAGATCACCCAGGTCAGCGCCGAGCTCTACCGCGAGATCCTCGAGAGCCGGCCCGAGGGCAAGCTCGGGCGCTTGTACCAGCAACAGCGGGCCATCAGCCCCGAGCTGGCCGAGACCTTCATGCTGGGCTACGCGCCCGCGCCGGCCGAGTCGGGCAGCTGGGACCGCCTGGTGCGCCACTTGCAATCCAAGGGCTGCGACCTCGGGCTGGCCGAGAAGCTCGGCCTGGTGGTGCGCAGCGACAAGGGCTCGCTGTACGACCGGTTCCGCGGGCGCTTGATGTTCCCGGTGCTGCAGTCGAACCGCAAGCCGATCGCCTTCTCCGGCCGGATCTTGCCCGAGTACGCCAAGGACGCCGACGGCCGCGAGGCGCCCAAGTACATGAACAGCCCCGAGTCGATGCTCTACACCAAGAGCAAGACCCTGTTCGGGCTCCACGTCGCCGGCCAGGCGATGAGCCGGGCCCGGCGGGCGATCCTCGTCGAGGGCAACGTCGACGTCGTCAGCATGCATCAGCGCGGTTACGTCGAGACCGTCGCCCCGCTGGGCACCGCGCTGACGCCCCAGCAGTGCGGGCTCCTCAAGCGCTTCACCGAGACCGTGGTGCTGTGCCTCGACGGCGACAACGCCGGCCGCAAGGCGATCCGCGCCGCCATCCCGATCTTGTTGGACGAGGGCCTCGACGTCCGCGTGGTCGCGCTCGACGCCGGCACCGACCCTGACAGCACCGACCCCAAGCGGCTGACGGCCCTGCTCGAAGAGCCAGGTTCGGCGATCGAGTGGCTCGTCAAGCAAATGGTGGCCCATGGCGCGCTCGACTCGATCGACGCCCAGGAGCGCGCCATCGCCGCGCTGCAGCCGCTGCTCGGCAAGGTCAAGAGCGACGCCGCCCGCGAGCGCTATGCCGAGCGCGCCGCAAAGTTGCTCAGGCTGCCGGTGGGGCGCATATCGTCGCGCCAGGGTCCTCATGGGCCACAAGGTCCGCAAGGAAACCGTGCCGCGCCCAGCCCGCCGTCTCGCACTGCTGCCACGTCGTCCGCGCCAGCACGGCCCTTGCCCGAGCTTCCGCGCCATCAAGTTGCGCTGCTCGCCCTGCTGGTGGACAACCCACACCTGGCTGACAAAGCCGAGCAGGCGGGTGTGCAGCACTACGTGACAGATCGCAGACTCGCGCCCATCGCCGAGGTGGTGGTGCGGCAGGCCCTCGTCGGCGAGAACCCGACCGAGGGCGAGCTGCTCGAGCTCATCCCGCCGGAGACGCGGCGGCAGGTCCACGACGCGGTGTTCGTCGGCACCTTCCGCGACACGCAGGACGACCCGGTGTCGCTGTTGAAGGAGTGCCTCCTCGATTGCCGACGCGAGCAGCTCAAGGCCGAGTCGCGGCGGCTCGACGTCCAGCTGCGCGAGGCGAAGGAGCGGGGCGAGCTCGACCGCGCCCGCGAGCTGTCGTTGAAGAAGATCGAGCACAGCCGCCTGCTCGCCAACCTCGACGAGCACGCTTTGATTCCCCCGCCGCAACCTTCATCGGGCCTGCGGGCCTGATCGTCCGCGGTCCTGCGGGACCCGGAGCTTCATCTCGCCTTTGTCGCATACGCAGTCACTCCGAGGCCAGAGCAACCCTATGACCCCCAGCAAGACGCGCACCGTGGACCGTGAGAAGCTCAAGAAGCAGCTCATCGCCTTCGGCAAGAAGAAGGGCCACGTCACTTACGACGAGCTCCACGAACTCCTCCCGCCCGACCTGATCGACCCCGAGGAGCTGAGCGAGTGGGAGCGGACGCTGCAGGACGAGGGCGTCCAGGTGATCGCCGGTGAGGCCGCCGCCAAGGAGGCCGCCAAGCCCAAGCTGGCGACGCGCAAGGTCATGCCGAAGCGCGACGAGGACCCGGACGACGAGCCCTCGCGCACCAACGACCCGGTCCGCATGTACCTGCGCAAGATGGGCAGCGTCTCGCTGCTCACGCGCGAGGGCGAGGTCGAGATCGCCAAGCGCATCGAGCAGGGCGAGATGCGGGTCCTCGAGATCGCGCTCGCGTCGCCGGTCTCGGTCCCCTACATCCTCGAGATGTTCGACCGCATCAAGCGCGGCCAGATCCGGGCCAAGGACGTGCTCAACATCTCCAACCCGGCCGAAGCCGGCCCGGGCGCGCTGCCGATGAGCAACGACCCGACCGCCCTCAATCAAGAGGCGGCCATGGAGAACCTCGGCAAGCAGGTCGACCGCATCCGCCGGCACCAAAAAGAGCTCGACCGCATCAAGCTCATCCTCGCCGTCGACACCAAGAAGGCCGTCGTCGCCGCCGTCAACGAGCCGCCGACCCCGCCGCTCGACGACAAGTCGCGCGAGGCCCACACCAAGACCGGCGAGGAGCACAAGCGCCAGATCCTCGAGGCCATCCAGGACATGAAGCTCGGCCGCCGTCCCATCGACGGCATCGTCAACGAGCTCACCCTCCTGGTCGAGCGCGTCGCCCGGGCCGAGAAGGACCTCATCCAGTGTGAGCGCCGGGCCGGCATGGACCTCAAGGAGCTGCGCAAGCTCTTCAAAGACGTCCGCCTGTCCGAAGAAGAAGAGTTCAAGCTGTGCCGCCGGCTCGGCCTCCACCCCTCGGAGCTGCACGAGATCGAGGCCCGCATGAAGCTGGCGATCAAGCGCATCCGCGCGGTCGAGCAAGAGACCAACATGCGCGCGCCCCAGCTGCGCGAGCTCCACGAGCAGCTGATGGCCGCCCGTCGCCAGGCCGAGAAGGCCAAGGCCGAGCTGGTCGAGGCCAACCTCCGCCTCGTGGTCTCGATCGCCAAGAAGTACACCAACCGCGGCCTGCAGTTCCTGGACCTGATCCAGGAGGGCAACATCGGCCTGATGAAGGCCGTCGACAAGTTCGAGTACAAGCGCGGCTACAAGTTCAGCACCTACGCGACGTGGTGGATCCGTCAGGCCATCACCCGCGCGATCGCGGACCAGGCGCGGACGATCCGCATCCCGGTCCACATGATCGAGACGATCAACAAGCTGATCCGCACCAGCCGCTCGCTCGTGCAGGAGCTGGGCCGCGAGCCCACCCCCGAGGAGATCGCCGAGAAGATGGAGCTGCCGCTCGACAAGGTCCGCAAGGTCCTCAAGATCGCCAAGGAGCCCATCTCCCTCGAGACCCCCATCGGCGAGGAAGAGGACTCGCACCTGGGCGACTTCATCGAGGACAAGAACATGATCTCGCCGACCGACGCGGTCATCAACATGAACCTGGCCGATCAGACACGTCGGGTCCTGGCCACGCTCACCCCGCGCGAAGAGAAGGTCCTCCGCATGCGCTTCGGCATCGGCGAGTCCTCCGACCACACCCTCGAGGAGGTCGGTCAGGACTTCTCCGTCACCCGCGAACGCATCCGCCAGATCGAGGCCAAGGCCCTCCGCAAGCTGCGCCACCCGTCCCGCAGCAAGCGCCTCAAGGCCTTCGTCGAGAACTGACAGCCGACGCCCGCGGACCCGCTGGCACGATGCGCCCCCGCGCGTCGTCCAGCGGGTCTCGCAATTCAGGCTCGCAGCCAACGCAGCGCCGATCTCCTGGCCCCCCGGCGCACAGTGACCTCCACGCCGCCGGGCGGCTCCGCGCGGCGGTGTGGCGTGGTTCGAAGCGCGGTGAGCGCATGCATGCGCTGCCCGTCGAACCTGCGCTATGGTGAGGCCCTCCGTGTCGCTCGTCCTCCTCGCCTTCATGTTCCTCTACGGCGCCGTGCGGTCGGCCCTGTGGGCGCGAGGGCAGCTGCGATTCCGTCGTCTGCGCGCCCACCTGCCGCGGGCCGCAGCGCCCTGCGAGGCCCCGGCCCACCTCGGCGACTCGCTCACGCGACTGCTCGCGCGCAGCCACGCCGGCCGCGTGCGCCTCGTGGGCAGCGCGCGGCAGGTCGCCACGGTGCTCATCGTCGACCCGGACGTGGCCTTCGGGTGCGTCCGTGACTTTCGCTTCCGGCTCGCGCTGGCCGACGCCTGGACGGCCGCGAACGGGTGGCTGCACGCCTACGACGACCTCTCGGAGCACGAGCAGCGCCAGCTCGAGGCCTACGGCTACACCGCCCGAAGGTTCGGCGAACGGCGCGCGGAGCTGGGCGGCGCGGTGCGACGATGCGTCCGCGCGCCCGCGCTCGAGCCGTTCGCGGTCGCCGACGTCGAGGCGGTGCAGCAGCTCCTCCTGGCCCTGATCGGCGACCTCGAGGGCTGCGAGCGCGCGCTGCTGGCGAGCGCTCCGGACCACCCGTACCGCGCCACCGGCTGAGCTCGTCCCGCGAATTCTTGAATCGGGTTAAGCTTCGGCCGTGTTCGACCCCGCCGTGCTCGGGACTCCCGAGGTCTGGATCAGCCTGCTCACGCTCTCGGCCCTCGAGATCGTGCTCGGGCTCGACAACATCATCTTCATCTCGATCCTCGTCGGCAAGCTGCCCGAGGCCAACCGCGACCGCGCGCGACGGATCGGCCTCATGGGCGCGTTCGTCACCCGCCTGGGCCTGTTGGCGACGCTCAGCTGGATCATGCAGCTCGACCACCCGCTGTTCGAGCTGCTGGGCCACGCGTTCACCGGCAAGGAGGTCGTGCTCCTGCTCGGCGGCCTGTTCCTGATCTACAAGTCGACCAAGGAGCTCCACGACAAGATCGAGGGCGACGCCGAGGGTCACGTCGCGGCCACGGGCGCCGCCTCCGTCGGCGGCGTGATCTTCCAGATCCTCCTGCTCGACCTGGTGTTCTCGATCGACTCCGTCATCACCGCGGTCGGCATGGCCCAGGAGCTGTGGATCATGGTCGCGGCCAACGTGCTCGCCCTCGGCGTCATGCTGCTGGCCAGCAAGTCGATCGCGGTGTTCGTCGATCGCCACCCGACCATCAAGGTGCTCGCCCTCAGCTTCCTGCTGACGATCGGCCTGCTGCTGACCGCCGAGGCGTTCGAGATCCACGTGCCCAAGGGCTACATCTACTTCGCCATGGCCTACTCGGTGGCGGTCGAGATGATCAACATCAAGGTCGGCCGCAAGGGCAAGGTCAAGCACGCGCCCGAGACCGACCCGCAGGCCACCAACCCGTTCTGACGACGAGAGCCCCGGGGCAAAGCGGCGCGCGCGGCCCCGGGCCGCGCGCGCTGGTTCGTTCAGCGCCCCTGCGGGTGGCGATCGATCTGCGTGCGGGCCGACGGGGCGTATCGCCCGAGCCGCGGCGCCGCGGCGAATGGCGTGAGGGCGTGCGCCAGGTCTTGCGTGGAGGTGAAGCGCTTGTCGCGGTCCTTCTTGAGGCATCGAGCGACGACCTGCTCGAGCTCCGAGGGCACCTGCGGATTGACCACACTCAGGCGCTTGGGTCGCGACAGGATCACGTTCTCGCAGATCGACTCGACGCTCTCGCCCTCGAACGGGCGCAGCCCGGCCAACATCTCGTAGAGCACGACGCCGAGCGCCCAGATGTCGCTGCGGACATCGGGCTCCGTGGTGCGCAGGATCTGCTCGGGGGACATGTACTGCGGCGAGCCCGTCAGGCCCTCGGAGGCGATCTGCGCGCTGTCGGCAGGCTCGCTCCCGGGCAGCGCCCGCGCGACCCCGAAATCCAGCACCTTGACCACCCCGACGTCGTCGTCGTTGCGCGTCAGGAACAGGTTCGAGGGCTTGAGGTCCTGATGGAGGAGGCCCGCGGCGTGGATCTGCTGCACCCCGGCGCAGGCCTGCAGGGCGTAGTCGATCGCCTCGTGGACCGGCAGGACCCGGCGCGAGTCGAGGTACGCGTCGAGGTCCTCGCCGACCAGCCGCTCCATGACGATGTACGGGGCCCCATTGCCGAGGTTGCCGACGTCGAGGATCTCCGACACGTGCCTGCTGCGCACCCGCATCAGCGCCCGCGCCTCCTGGGCGAACCGCTCGATCATCCCCTGATCGAAGCGGGCGTTCGGCAGCAGGAACTTGATCGCCACGCTGCGCTCGGTCTGCATGTCGGTCGCCGAGACGACCACGCCCATGCCGCCGACGCCGAGGATGTTGCCCATGCGATAGCGCCCGGCCACGGTGTCGACCGGCAGCGGCACGTCGGTGAAGACGTCGGAGAACACCGTCGAGCGGGCCGCCAGCAGCGCCGGGTCGATCGCCGGCGGGACAGTCGTCGTGCTCTGGATCTGGCGGATCTGCCGCCGCAGCTTGAGCTCGTTGGTGACCTGCCTGGCGAGCAGCCGCAGCGAACCGAGCTGCGCCGGCGTGATCTCCCGCGGCACGTGGTCGACGATGCAGAGCGTGCCGAACACCAGACCGTCGTCCATCGTCAGCGGCACGCCGACATAGAAGCGGACCGGCGGCTCGGCCAACGTCCACGGGTTGTCGAAGAACCGCGGGTCGTTGAGGGCGTCCGGGACCACCGTCGGCTGGTCGGGCTCGAGGATCGTGTGGGCGCAGAACGACAGCTCGCGCGGGCCCTCGGTGATCGCCATCCCGACCTTGGCCTTGAACCATTGACGATAGGTGTCGGTCAGAGCCACGATGGCAATGGGGACATTGCACAAATGGGCTGCCAGCTGCGCGATATCGTCGAACGCTGGCTCCGGTTCGGTGTCCAATATGCCGCAGCTCTGCAACGCTTGCAGACGCTGCCGTTCATTCGTCGGTTGAGACGGGTAGAGCATGGCCCACTTCAGGAGATTTATTGTCCAAAAATTCGACGATCGCAATAGCCTTGCCAGGGCGGCCCCGACTGTACGACATGGACGGCGCGGGTCGGGGAGCGTGGGTCCACGAGCCAGCAGACTGAAGCGCTGTAGGACGTGACTCGACCTCGCGCAGCGCTCATTCACTGGTACAAGCCCAGGCGCCGCGCGAGCGCCTCCGCCCGCCCGCGTGACTCGTACGACGCCAGGGCCGGCGGCGGCCGAGAATGACCGCACCCTCGCGACGGCCAGCTAACATTGTTCTTGGGTCATTCGGCCGAACTCACGCCATGGCCGGCCTGCAATTCGCCAGCAGACTCCAGCGTGCGCGCCGGGTGGCGCGGGCCGTCTCGTTCGCGTCTGGCCATTCCGCGTCCGCACCGGTCATGAACATTGTACCGAGCCGTCTGCGTCGGGCCCGCCGCCTGGCAATCGTACGCCTGCGCGATCGGTGGGGCTGCTGCGAGTGCGAGCCTTTTGCCGCTGTCTCGTTCGTCCTTTCTCCGCGCCCGTCCTCCTGGCGTCTTCGCCGCTGAGGCGATCGGTTCGCACCGTCTTCGCGCCTGCCGTCTCGACGGCTCGTCGATCGCCTTTTTCCTCACTGCTGTCTTTGCGCGGGACGAGTTCGCCGAAGTCTCGTTCGTCATCTTGCGCCTGTCGTCTTTACGTCTTCTTGATCACCGTCCTCGCGGCCCGTCTTCACCGCTGACTGCGCGCCTTCATCGTTGGTTCGCCGCTGCTCCGCGCCGTGCTCGCAATCCTCGTCACCGGGCGCTGCTGCTGAGCCTGCGTCACGATCTTCACACCCGCTCGGGCCGTCCTCCGACGTCTCGCCAATTGTCGTACCTCTGCCACGATTTCGAGTGCCGTCGTCGCGCACTGCAGGACGATCTCCGTCCTCGTCCGCCGCAGCCCGTTGCGCCTCCTCGTCGTCGCGCTTTCATCGCCGCCGGGTCGCTCATCCCAGTCGCGCCCGCGGCCTTCACCCTGCCGGCCTCCCTCGCCGGGCCTTCGGCGCTAACCTTCTCGCTCGTCCTTCGTCGCGCCGCGGCCTTCACAGCGCCCTGCTGGCCTCCCTCGCCCCGGCCTTCGGCGCTCACCGTCTCCCTCATTCTTCGTCGCGCCGCGGCCTTCACAGCGCCCTGCTGACCCACCTCGCCGGGCCTTCGTCCTCGCCAGCTCGCTCATCCTTCGTCACGCCGCGGCCTTCACAGCGCTCTGCTGCCCTTCTTCGCGCCCGCCTTCCTCGCTCCCGTCTTGCTCGCCTTCTTCAGCGGGGCCTTCTTCACACCTGCCTTGCGCACCTTCTTCGCCCCGGCCTTCTTCGCTCCCGTCTCACTCGCCTTCTTCGTCGCGGCCTTCTTCCCCCCCGTCTGACTCGCCCTCTTCTTCGCGGCCTTCTTCGCCCCCGTCTTGCTCACCTTCTTCGCCCCGGTCTCACTCGCTCTCTTCGTCACAGCTTTCTTCGCGGCCTTCTTCGCTCCCGTCTGACTCGCCCTCTTCTTCGCGGCCTTCTTCGCTACCGTCTTGCTCACCTTCTTCGCTCGCGTCCCACTCGCGTTCTTCGCGGCCTGCTTCGCTCGCGTCCCACTCGCCTTCTTCGCCCCCGCCTTGCTCTTCGCCGCCTTCGCGCCCGTCTTCTTCCCCGCCTGCCGGATCGGGCGCTTCGCCTCACCTGTCTCTTCGGCCATCTCTAATTCGACCCCCTCGTGCTCGCCGAGCCCGAAGACCAGCCGCACCGACGCCCCGAACTCTGCCGCGTGTTCGTTCATTCGCATCGCGCACAGCATCAGGTTCCACTCGCCGCAGCCTTGCCACGGATAACAATCGGCGGCTCCGCCGCGCACCACGTGCATCCCCGAGCGCAGCCACGGCGCCCCGTCGTCGGGCGCCCCGCGGTAATGGTCTTGCCAGTGATCCGCGCACAGCTCCGGGAAGAGCCCGTAGCCGTGCACGCCGAACGCGTTGTGCGTCGCGCCGTCCTCGTCGGCCAGCATCGCCTCGATCGCCGAATCGTCGGGCAGCGCATCGCCCCACGGCAGCAGCCGGCGGTGCAGCCCCCCGCGGGCCGCGTACTCGAGCTCCGCCTCCGCGGGCAGCCGCAGCCCCGTCCCGACCAGCACCGCCGTGATCTGCTCCGGGTTCAGGTGCGCCGCCGCCCTCGACACGTGCCCGTACAGCGGATCGCGCAGGTTGGGCAGCCAGCGCAGCGCCTGGCCGATGCTGAGCACTCGCTGCGCGATCAAGAATGGTGGCACCACCACGCGGTGCAGCGGCCGCATCTGCCCGATCTCGCTGAGCAGCAGATCGAACTCCTGATCGAAGTCATGATCCGCCGCAGCGGCTGCCTCGCGAGCCGCGCGGATCGTCGCCTCCTCCTCCGGCGACAGCCCCATGTCGAAGCCTCCGCCCGGCACGAGGCTCAGCTCGCCGACGCTCGCGTGCGCGAATACTGCCACCGGCGCGCTCGCCTGGCCGTAGCGGCGCAGCCCCACATACGTGAATTCCGGCCCGAGCTCCGCCGCCACCTGTCGCGCCAGCTCCTCGCGGCATTCGTCGGTCGCGCTGACCCAGAGGGTGTGGTCGAACAGCTCGGGGGCCGCGGCGACGTGCATCTGCCCGTTTTACCTCGACCCTGGCGCCGCTTGCATCCAGCATCGCGGGCGCTCTGCTGCGCCTGCGCGAGCGTGCAAAGGCGCGCGAGGAGAGTCGATGGTTCGCGGTCGCGCGAGCTCGCGACGAGGAGCGCGAGCGAAGGTCGCCACGCTCGCAGCTTCGTGCTCCGCCTCGCCGCTTCCGTTTGCGCTTCGCGCTCGCTCTGCGCGCGCTTCGAGCTCCGCCGTGTCTCTCGCTCCACGCCCGCTCGCGCTTCGCGCCCTCCTCGTCGTCCGCTCGCGCTTCGCGCCGTTCCAACCGCCCCCGTCCTGTCTCACATCGCACGTGCACGCGCGTCGATCCGCTCGGCTGCCATCGCCTGCTCGCGCCTCGAGCGCTGCTCATCCGTCATGGCGACCTGGCCTCGCGGCATTGCGTGCTCACGCCTCGAGCTCTGCTCCCTGTCATTGCGACCTCGCCCGAGCATTGTCCGTTCGCACCTCGAGCTCCGCACCTCGGTCATGGCGACCTCGCCCGAGCATTGCCCACTCGTATTTCGGGCATCCGCGGCTGCTTCCCTACGCGCAGCGCTCCACAAGCGCTCGTGCCTGCTCGACCGCAAAGCCGCGTCGTTCTCGCCTCGCCGGCACACCGCCGCCGCCTCGCTCGCGCGACTGAAGCGGACGCTCATGCGCCGATAAACATCGTTCCACGTCCGGCGCGCGAATTCGCAAGCATCCCCACGCCCGCCGAGGTACACCCGCCGAGTGAGCCGCCTTCACCCGACCGCCCCCGTCCTATCGCATCGCATGTCCCGCGCCTCTGATTCCTATTAGAAAAAACTGTCCTTTGGGAGCATGTCATGACAATGAACTCTTGGACATGGATGTCCAGCCCGCTCGGCGAGTTGCGGCTCGTCGCTGGTGGCGGCGTCTTGCGGCGCGTGCACATGACCGACACCCGTGACCTGCCGGCGCCCGCCGAGTATGGCGACGCCTGCGACGACGAGCCCGTCTTGCAGCAGGCGCGGCGCGAGCTCGACGAGTATTTTGCCGGGCGACGGCGACGCTTCGAAGTCGCGCTCGGGCCTGAGGGCACCGAGTTTCAGCGGGCCGTGTGGACCGCCCTCGTCGCCGTCGATTTCGGCGTCCTCTGCAGCTACGGAGACATCGCCCGGGCCATGGGGCGCCCGACCGCCACCCGGGCCGTCGGCCAGGCCAACAATCGCAACCCGATCCCCGTGATCATCCCCTGTCATCGTATCGTCGGCAGCGATCGCAGCCTCACGGGCTACGGGGGCGGCCTCGAGCGCAAGCGGTGGTTGCTCGCCCACGAGGCGCGGCTGGTCGGCGCCGTCTTCACCGGCTACGATCCGCCCGCATGTTGAAGCCGTGCACGCTCGCGCTCGCCCTCCTCGCTGGCGCTTGCGCCACGCAGCCCGATCGCGGTCGCTGGCGGGAGATCCCCAAGGGCCTCGTCCACGTCGTCTTCACCGGCATCGACGCCGCTCCGAGCGAGAGCATCGGCTGGCGCGAGGCCGTCGACCTGCAGAACAAGGCCCGCGAGGAGCTGCAGCGGACCGTCCGCGAAGAGGGCCACGTCGCGTGGTTCTTCCACGCCTTTGACGACGACGACCTCGTCTTCATCCTCGCGCGCTGGCACGCCGGCGGGCTCGGCGGCACCTACGAAGTGTTCACGCGCTACCTCGTCCCGCGCGGTCGCCGAGGCGAGCGCATGCTCGGCGTCGCCGACGAGATCGCCGAGTACGAGCGGGGCGTCGGCAAAGTCCGCGCCGGTATGTCGCTGGCCGATGTCGAGACCGTGCGCGGCAAGCCCGACAAGCTCGTCGAGCTCGGGCCCTTCGGCGCCTTCGACGTCGTCTACCCCGACCTGTGCGTGCGCTTCCTCGAGGGTCGCGCCGCGCACTTGTGGTCGCCCGAGCGCTGCCAGCCGTAGCCGCGCTCGCGGCCACGCCCGCTCAGCAGTTGGGGCAGATGCAGATCAGGTCGGCCTCGCCGTTGCCTTCGCCGCACAGCCCGAACGGCTGCTCGCACGCCTCGCTGGCGCAGTCGCAGCTGGCCTTGTCGCCGCACTCGGTCGGCAGCGGCAGGCACGTATGCTCGTTCATGAACGCCTGGAACTGCACACACATCAGCGAATCGGGGCACGACTTGCAGTCCGGCACCTTGTCGCACGACACCGCCGGCACGCAGGCGCCGCTCCAGCACGCCCCGTCGATCCCCGGCAGCGTCCCGGGCGGGCACTCGGGCGGCAGCGAGTCGCACGCGACCTCGCTGCTGCAGTCGACCTTCTCGGTCGTGCACTGGCCGAGCACGCACTTCGCCTCGTCGATGCCGATCTGCTGGCACTGCGTCTCGTCGCACAGCGCCTTGCAGATCGGGTCGGTCTGGTCGTTGGGGATGCCGTAGCACGAGCAGCAGTCGTCGTGCAGCTTGCAGTCCGCGTCGACCTCGCACGGCCCACCGCCCGGGCCGCCGGTCGTGCCGTCGGTCGTGCCGTCGGTCGTGCCTTCGGTCGTGCCGTCGGTCGTCCCCGCGGTATCCGTCCCCGCGGTATCCGTCCCCGCCGTCGTCTCGCTGCTCGTCCCGTCCGTGCTCGGGCCGGTGGCCGCCGTCGTCTGGCTCTCGCCGGTCGTGCCCGAGGCCGCGGTCGTGCCCCCGGGGTCGCCCGTCGGCTCGAACTCCGTGGTCGGCGAGTCGGTGCTCGCGGTCGTCACCTGCGTCGCCGCCGACGACTGCGCCCCGGTCGATTCGCCGCTGTCGCTCGCGCTCGCGGTGCCGAGGGTCTCGCTGCTCTGGGGAGCGGCCGTCGAACAGGCGCCGAGGCCGATGCTGGAGATCAAGAAGAGAGATCTAAGTCGCATGGGCCGAAGGATGGCAAACAGGCCGCGGGCGCGCCAGGGGGCGCAAGGCCGCCCTCGACGCCGCGTGTGCGTCCGCGCCCCGCCCGCGAGGGCCCCGCGCCGCTCGGGGTGCGCTATCGTGCCCCCGACATGCTCAACGACAGCTTCCTCCGCGCCTGCCGCGGCGAACGCCCCGCGCGGACCCCGATCTGGCTCATGAGACAGGCAGGTCGCTACCTCCCGGAGTACCGCGCGATCCGGGCCAAGGTCAGCTTCGAGGAGCTGTGCCGGACCCCCGAGCTGTGCGCCGAGGTCACGCTGCAGCCGATCGATCGCCTCGACGTCGACGCCGCGATCCTGTTCTCCGACATCCTCGTCGTGTTCGACGCGCTCGGCGTCGACGTGCGCTTCGAGCCCTCGCCGGTGATCGCCGAGCCCGTGCGCACGCGGGCCGACGTCGAGCGCCTGCGGTGGATCGACCCGCGCGAGGCCTGCCACTACGTCTACGCCGCCGTGCGCGCCTGCAAGGCCGCGCTCGCCGGCCGCGTGCCGCTGATCGGCTTCTGCGGCGCGCCCTTCACCACCCTCAGCTACCTCGTCGAGGGCAAGACCAGCCGCGAGTTCGAACATGTCAAATCGCTCATGTTCTGCGAGCCAGGTCTCTTCGGACAGCTGATGGGGCGCATCACCGACCTGCTGATCGACTACCTGCGTGGTCAGGTCGAGGCCGGCGTCGACGCGCTGCAGGTGTTCGACAGCTGGGCCGGCGCGCTCGCGCCTGACGACTACCGCGAGCACGTCCAGCCGCACACCGCCCGCCTGTGCGCCGCCGTGCGCGAGTTCGGCGTGCCGCTCATCATGTTCACCCGCGGCAACGCCAACCTGCTCGCCTACTCGGCCGAGATGCCGGCCGACGTCGTCGGCGTCGACTGGTCGATCGACCTCGCCCGGGCGATCGACGTCGTCGGCCCCGAGCGGGTCGTGCAGGGCAACCTCGACCCGTTCGCGCTGCTCGGCCCGCCGGCCCTCGTCGAGCACAAGGCGCGGGCGATCGTCGCCGCCGGCAAGCGCGCGCGCGCCCACATCTTCAACCTCGGCCACGGCATCTCTCGCCACACCGACCCGGCCATCGCGCGCCTCCTGGTCGACACGGTCCACGACGCATGAGCCTCTCGTCGCGCGTGCTCCTGCTCGCGGCGGTCGCGGCCGCTGCGTGCACGCGCCCGCAGACCGGCCCGCCGCCCGAGCCTCCGCCACCCGACGCGCCCGTCCAGCCCACGCAGGCGATCCGCCACGCCGCCGGCGAGGTCCTCGACGTCACCGTCCCGCTGCTCGCCGGCCCTGCGCTGCCGCTGCCGAGCCTGCGCGGCCGCGTCGTCGTCCTCGAGCTCACCTCCGCCGCGCTGCCCTCGTGGCCGGCCAGCTTCGCCGCCTACAACGACCTCCTGCGCGAGTACGGCCCCGCCCGCCTCGCCGTCGTCGTCGTCGCCCTCGACTTCGACCGCAGCGCCCTCAGCCCCGAGCCCGACCTCCGCCTCCACGGCTTCGAGCTCGGCTGGGACCCGCAGGGCGCCCTCGCGGCCCGCCTGCAGCTCGGCGCGCTGCCCACCGCGCTGGTGCTCGGCCGCGACGGACGGATCGTCCACGTCGCCAGCGGCCCGGAGCCCTCGCGCACCCTCGCCGACGCCGTGCGCGCCGCCTTGGGCCCGTGAGGCTCGCAGAGCGGCATGTCCCAAAGGACAGCCGTGAGCGCGCCGAGATCTTGCAGCCGCAGCGATCGCGTCGGTCGACGATCGTCTGGGGTGACACAGGAGCGGGCAGCAGCCGCGCGGGCCGTCGATCTCGAAGTCCACGCCGCCCTGTCGACCCGGCATCGGCCATCGCGGGCCCTCGGCGCCGCTCGCCCGGGCCGATGACCCCCGCGGTTCACGCTCGCGCTGCGTGCTGACGCGCGCCGGGCGCTCGTGTATCCTCGCGCGCACCAGCGCGCATGACACACACGACCTCGGACACCTGGCAGGGCGGCCTCACCGCGGACCTCTCGAAGATCCTCCTGAGCGAGCAGCAGATCCAGGAGCGGGTCGCCCAGCTCGGGCGCACGCTTGCGAGCGAGTACGCCGGCAAGGACCCGCTGATGGTCGGCATCCTCAGCGGCAGCCTGCTGTTCATGGCCGACCTCGTGCGGCACATGAACATCCCGCTGTCGATCGACTTCATGGCCGTCTCGTCCTACGGCGATCGCACCACCTCCTCGGGCGAGGTGCGGATCTTGAAGGACCTCGGCAGCGCGGCCACCGGGCGCCACATCGTCCTCGTCGAGGACATCGTCGACAGCGGCCTGACCCTCGATTATCTGTGCGACATCCTGCGCACGCGCCACCCGGCCTCGCTCGAGATCTGCACCCTGCTCGACAAGCACGAGGCCCGCAAGCGGCCGCTCCAGGTCCGCCACGTCGGCTTCCCGTGCCCCAACGAGTTCGTGGTCGGCTACGGCCTCGACTACGCCGGCCACTACCGCAACCTCCCGTACATCGGCGTGCTCAAGCCCGCGATCTACACCACCTGACCCAAAGGCCAGCATGCCCGCCACTCTGACGCTGGAGCAGATCCAGCGCCTGCCGAAGACCGACCTGCACGTCCACCTCGACGGCTCGATGCGGCTCGGCACGATCCTCGAGCTCGCGCGCGAGCGCGGCGTCAAGCTGCCGGCCGACACCCCCGAGGGGCTCGGCGCCGCCATGAACCTCGGGCAGAACGCCGGCAGCCTGGTCGCTTACCTCAAGGCGTTCGACGTCACCCTGCAGGTGCTGCAGGACGAGGAGGCCCTCTACCGCGCCGCCTTCGAGCTCGCGGCCGACGCCGCCGCCGAGAACGTGCGCTACATGGAGGTCCGCTACTCGCCGATGCTGCACACCCGGCGCAAGCTCGGCCTCACCCGCGTGGTCGAGACCGTGCTGCGCGGCCTGCACGACGCCCAGCAGGCCCACAACATCGAGAGCAACTTGATCTTGTGCGGGATCCGCAACATCTCGCCCGAATCGTCGCTGCGGATGGCCGAGCTCGTGGTCGCCTACAAGAACCGCGGCGTCGTCGGTTTCGACCTCGCCGGCGCCGAGTACGACTACCCGCCCAAGGATCACCAGGAGGCCTTCAGCCTCGTCCGCCAGAACAATATCAACGTCACGATCCACGCCGGCGAGGCCTACGGTCCGGCCTCGATCGCGCAGGCGCTGCACGTGTGCGGCGCCCACCGGATCGGCCACGGCTGTCGCTTGCGCGAGGACGGCGACCTGCTCCGCTACGTAGTCGACCACCGGATCCCGCTCGAGTGTTGCCCGTCGTCGAACGTGCAGACCGGCGCCGTCAGCAGCATCGCCGAGCACCCGCTGCGCCTCTACTTCGACCTCGGCGCGCGCATCACCGTCAACACCGACAACCGCCTTATCACCGACACCACCGTCTCGCGCGAGCTCCACCTGCTCCACACCGAGCTCGACTTCGACTTCGCCGCCCTCCGCCAGGTCATCCTCAACGGCTTCAAGAGCGCCTTCTTGCCGTATCACGAGAAGCGCAGGTTCATGCGCGCCACCGTGGCCGAGCTCGACGCGTTCGCGCGCGAGCACGACCTCGGCGAGACCGAGCCCGCCGACCCGGGCTGACCGCGAGGCAGTCGACCGCTGGCTCGGCTTCGCCGGATCGGCGGGCGCGCCCGGGACCTGCGCCCGCGCTCCACGCGGCCGATCGACGGCGGTCGGCGGGCCGGGGCCTGTTCCCCTCGCGCGGCGGTGGTTCTGGCCAGCCGACGCCGATGCAGGCATCCTCGGAGGATGGCGAGGCAGCGCGACTGGATTGGCTCGGTCATCCTCCTGTTCGGCTGCCAGGACCCGATCGGCATGGACGACACGGGGACTGGCGCGACCGATGCGACCACCACGACGAGCATGCCCGGCCCCGGCTCGGAGTCGGCCTCGCAGACCAGCGTCACCGCATCGGAGACCGATCCACCGACGGGCACCGGACCTACGACCTCGGAGCTGCCCGGCACCACGATCGGCCCCTCGACCAGCACCGGCGAGGACACGAGCACGAGCACCGGTGGGCCGATCGCTTGCGACGAGCTCCTCGTCTTCGAGGGCCCGCTCGAGATCTTCGACGACACCGATCCGGCCAGCCTGGAATGCATCGTCGAGATCACCGGCGACCTGCTGATTCGGAACACCACGTCGCTGGTCTCCTTCGAGTCGCTGGGGAACCTGCAGCGGGTCGGCGGCAAGGTCCGGATCGAGAACAACGCCACGCTCGCGTCCCTCGACGGCCTCGCTAGCCTGCAGGTCGTCGAGGGCAAGAACACGACCCCGTTCATGTACATCTTCGACAACCCTTCGCTCACCGACATCAGCGACCTGCAGGCGCTGCGGCACGTCGGGCTGGTGAGCATCGCCGGGTGCGACGCGCTCACCGACCTCACGGGCCTCGCCGGGATCGTCGAGCCCGGCTGGAGCCTCCACCTCGGCGGCAACGCCGAGCTGAGCTCGCTCGCCAGCCTCGCAGGGATCACCGGCTTCAGCGGCAGCCTGGAGATCGGCTTCAACCCGAAGCTCGCCGACCTCGGCCCGCTCGCCGACATCCTCGCGCCGAACATGGCGCGGCTCAGCATCAGCGGCCTCCCGCTGCTCCCGGATCTCCAGGGGCTCGAGTCGGTCGAGACGCTCGGCTCGCTCGAGATCCGGGACAACCCCGGCCTCGTCGACCTCTCGGGCCTGGACGGTCTCTCGTCCGTGAGCGCCGACGCGTGGCTGGTCGGCAACGCCAAGCTCGCCAGCCTCGACGGGCTCCAGGCGCTCACGGAGGTCGGCGGCCTGCAGATCGAGGGCCACCCGCAGCTGGCGTCCCTCGACGGGCTCCAGGCGCTCGCACAGGCCGCCCGCCTGCGGCTCGAGGACAACCCGAAGCTGACCAGCCTCACGGCGCTGGAGAGCCTGAACAGCATCAGCGAGCACCTCGAGATCGGCTACTGCGACGCGATGGGCAACGACGCCCTGATCGACCTGCACGGCCTCGAGAACCTCACCACCCTCGGCGGCCTGAGCCTCTACCAAAACGACGCCCTGCAGTCGATCGGCGCGCTCCCGCAGGGCATCGGGCTCGAGTTCCTGTGGGCGTTCAACAACCCGATGCTGCCGACTCCCATGCTGGAGGACTACGCCGCGGAGACCATGTCCGACCCATCCTTCTCCCTGTGCAACAACGGCGGCGCGCCGGCGGCCTGCTTCTGCGTCATCCCCCCGTGACGGCCGCGCTGGGCCGAGCCGCACCCGACGCAGAGCGCTCCGACCCCGGCATCGCACTCGCCTTCACCGCATCCCCGCCCCGCGTCAGGTCCGCCGTACACGAGGAGCGCCGGTGCGTGCGCGCCACCGTGACCGAGCTCGACGCGTTCGCTCGCGACGACCCTCTCGGTGAGACCGAGCCCGCCGGCCTGCGACGGGTCGACCGCGAGACCCTTCGCACTCGCGCTCGCGCGTGCCGGTCTGCGGGCCCGCGGCGGCATCCGCCCCCCCCGACGCCGCTGGCCTCCCACGCGCCGATGCACCATCCTCGAGCGAATGGCGACCCCGCGCGCGCTCCTTGGTTTGGGACTGTTTTTGTTCGGCTGCCAGAACCCCGGCGGCGAGACGGGCACCGGAGACACGGACGCCACGACTTCGACCTCGACGGTCCCCGGCACCGAGTCGGGCTCGCAGACCGGCGCCTCCGCGTCGGAGACCAGCGCTCCGACCAGCAGCACTTCGACCAGCGAAGACCCGACCCCCACGAGCGGCGAGGTCTCGACCACCCTGGTCTCGACCACCGTCGACACCTCCACCACCTTCGCCTCCACCACCGACGACACCTCCACCACCGAGCCGGGCACCACCGGCACCATGATGGGCTGTGACGAGCCGGTCGTGTTCGAGGGCACCCTCACCATCACCGAGGCCACCGATTTGGCCGGCCTCGAGTGCATCGTCGAGATCACCGGCGACCTGCATGTCCAACACACCCTGACGCTGGCCTCGTTCGCCGAGCTGGGCAACTTGAAGCTCGTCGGCGGTTTGATCGTGTTCGAGTCGAACGCCCTGCTCCCCAACCTCGACGGCCTCAAGAGCCTGGAGAGAGCCCAGGGGCTGATCTTGATCAACAACCCGCAGCTCACCAGCTTCGACGGGCTGGAGTCGCTGACGCAGCTCGGCAACCTGAAACTCGAGTCCAACCATGCGCTGACGAACGTCAAGGCGCTGACCAACCTCGAGATCCTCGAGAGCCTCGAGGTCGGCGTATGCGGGGGTGATGGCAACGACGCGCTGGTCGATCTCCAGGGCCTCGAGAACCTCACCGCGCTCGACTCCTTGACCTTCGACAGCAACGACGGCCTGAAGTCGATCGACGCCCTGCCGCACGACATCGGCCTCACCTGGCTCGCGGCCCACAACAACCCGCAGCTGCCGGCGGCGATGCTCGAGGCGTACCTCGCGGAGACCATGCTGGACCCGGAGGATCAGCTCTGCGGCAACGCCGACATGCCGCCGCCGGGCCTGTGCGGCTGCACCATCCCGCCGTGAGCCGCGCGCGGGCGACGGACGCGAGGCTTCCCCGCGTCCGCGTCCCCCGAATCACGGCACCTGCACGTATACGTAGTCGTGCCCCGGATGGTCGGCGTCGCTGCCGGCCGCCTGATGGCAGGTGACGCACACGCTCATCGCCGGTCCGGCGTCGCCGAGGCCGTCGGCCACGATCCCGTCGGCGTCGTGAGGCGCCGGATGATCGGACGGTACCTCCTCATACCAGTACCAGCTGCCGCCGTCGGTCCCTGGTTTCACGTGGCGGTAGACCGCGTAGCCGATGATCGCGGCCCCGTCGGCGTCGTACAGCTCCTTCACCGCCGCCGACCCGACCGGGTACTCGCCGTCGCCGTGCATCGCCAGCGCGTCGTTGCTGCAGATCCGCTGCTTTCCGTGCGGCGACACCCCGATCGTCGCGTCGTGGGCGCTGGCCTCGCAGGCCGCCCATTGTTTGTAGTGGCCCTCCGCCAACCATTCGCGCATCGCCACCTTCCCGCTGGTCGGCGGCACCTGGGCCGTGTCGTCGGGGCTGTCGGTCGTGCTGCTGCCGTCGTCGCCGCAGCCGGCGAGCAGCGCGAAGGCGATGAGACATGTCCAGATCTTCATGAAGTCCTCCTGTCGAGATTGCCGCGCGACCTCCGGGTCGCCGAGCACCAACGGGGAGCCGCGCCTGGTGTTACGCGAATTCTCCGGCGCCAGAAGAAATCACGGCCGGATGCGCCGGCGCGACCGCGCCCCCTTCGAGCGCTTGTCAACCTCGCGCCGCCTTGCTAACCCACCAGGCGGTCCGCCTTGGTCACCCCGATCGCCCGCTACGCGCCTGCCCTCTTCGACCTCGCCCAGGACATCGTCGGCGGCCTCCCGCTGCGCCTGCTCGAGCAGTGGTGGGCCAGCGAGCAGACCGAGGCCGACGCGCTGCGCCTGCTCGCCGCCTGCAGGGTCACCGGCTACAACGTCGTCTCCGACGCCGCCGGCCTGACGCGCCTGACCGCCGAGCGCGGGTTGATGGAGATCCTCGCCATCATCGATCAGCCCAAGGCGATCGTCCACGATCACGGACTCGCGCTCGGCGGCGAGAGCGTCGGGATCTGGGCCGCCGACAACACCCAGATGTTCTACCCCGCCGCGCTCGCGCCCGAGCGCCTGCTCGCCTCGCTGCTCGCCGTGCAGGACCAGGTCGCCCGCCGCTGCGCCATCAAGATCGGCCTCGCCGCCCACTTCGGCGAGTTCTACGGCGCCGGCGGCGGCCTGTACGGCGACGCCTCCGACGCGATCGAGGCGTTCGCCGAGGACCACGTCGCCGGCGGCGAGATCGTCGTCAGCCAGGCCGTCGTCGCTCGCCTGCCGCCCGCGCACGGCTTCACCCTCGCGCCCATCGGCGACACCGCCGCGCTCGAGCGGCTGTGGCGCGTCGTCGACGGTCCGCGCCTGTCCCTCGAGACAGCAACGACTCGGCGCTACCCGATCCCCTACTCGGACGCTTTTTATGCCGACCTCGTGCGCTTCGAGGGTCGCCTCGGCGATCCGGAGCTCGCGCGCGAGATGACCGCCAAGTACACCCGGCACAAGGTCGTGGTCCTGATCGAGCGTCACGCCCAGGACGCCGAGAGCCAGGCGATCGCGCTGTTCACCAACCTCTCGCTGTCGGCGCGGATGAAGGACGTCGGCCTGCGTCACCTCGACGGCGACCACGGGGCCGAGGTCAAGGTCAGCGGGCCGCTCGGGATCTACACCTTCGACGATCCGGCGCGCGCCCTGGCGTTCGCCCGCGGCTTCCGCGGCGAGCTCGCGGACGCCGGCATCGATTGCCGGATCGGCGTCGACCAGGGCCCCGTGCTGGTGTTCGACCTCGCCGGCGGCGGCAAGGACATCGCCGGCATGCCGGTCAACATCGCCTCGAAAATGGCCCAGGACTGCGGCGAGTGGGGCAAGCTGTACCTCAGCGATCGCGTGCACGCCGGCCTCGAAGTCCCCGAGTTCCGCGAGCGCCGCTTCACCGTCTCGGGCCTGCAGCTGCGCGCCTTCGAGGGCTGACGGGCCGCGCCGCGCGGTCGCCGATCTCACCCGCCTGCTCGGCGACGCCGACCCCCCCGTCCGCCGCCAGGCCGCGCTCGCGCTCGGCAATTGCGGCGCCGCTGCGTAATGTGCAGTGCCCGCATTGACCGACCTCGCCGCCGATCTCGATCCGCAAGGCCGACGAAGCGGTCGCCAAAACCGCAGCGTCACAACTGTCACGATAGCGGTCACCACAATCGCCGCGGCCGTGCGCAGCGTGCTCCCCGCCACGCCGCAGACCCGCCTCAAACAGCCCTATTCTCCGGATTTGCGGCCTTCCAGCGCCGACGTCCGATCGCGGTCCGATGGGCCGAAGCGGGTCCGATCGAACAATCCAAGCCCATGCTATTCAATATTCCATGTTCATCTCGACACGTATTCACCTCTGCATCGTCGCCTCGACGCTCCTGGCGTGCACGTTCCAGAGCAAGCTCTACGACAGCGCGAGCGACCCTGCGAGCTCCGACACCGAAGGCGAGTCCTCGCAATCGCCGGGCGGCTCCGACGGCGAGAGCACCTATCAAGGTACCACCGACGAACCGGCCGCGACGGAGCCCGAGCCGGCCACGGCCACGTCGTGGGTCGGGACCACCGACGCGGGCTGGACCTCCACCACCGACCCGACTTGGACCTCCACCACCGGCTTCTCGACCGACAGCCACGGCGAGACCACCGCCGCCGTGACCACCGAATGGGAGACCGGCACCACCGGCGTCTCCTCCTCGTACACCACCTCAGCGCCGGAGGAGCCCGTGCCGTGCGAGGGCGAGGCCGAGCCGATCGACGCCGAGGTGCTGGCCTACCTCGAGTCGCAGATCGCCGCCGACCCGGACAGCGCCGGCACCACCGGCGAGGACGACGACCCGAACCTGCTTTACGTCCGCTTCTCGAGCGAGACCCACAGTTGCGCCGACCCACACGACCGCATCGGCTGCGGCCAACAATGGGAGCTGTCTGTGCGGATCCCCAGCGCCTTCCAGGCCCCGGGCCTCTATGCCCTCTCGTGGCCCGGCGTGTACGCCTTCGGCCTCGAGACCGACACTGACCAGGGCGGCGACAACTGTAGCAGCGGCGGCAGCGAGGCCAAGGGCACGCTCGAGATCATCGCCATCGACGGGGACAAGGTCGTCGGCCGCCTGTGCCACGTGAAGTGGTCGGGCTTCGGCAATGACTTCGCGCTCGACGGCAAGTTCATCGCCCCGCGCTGCCCCGAGTGAGACGCGGCGACCTGCGGGCACGCGATCCTGTGATTCGCGTGTCCGCGCCGATGGCCGTGTGGGCATCCAGACCGCGCAAGATCTGGCGTTGGTGGCTCTCGAAGAGGCGCGGCGCTCCACGGCAGCGAATCACGGCACGCTCGTCAGGCCGTGGGCCTCGCCTGCCGGTCCCGGGACGGTGAGGCCGTGGCCATCGAGCGCAGCTGCTCGCCAGGTGTTGACGCTGCGCGTCAACGAGCAGCGGCTCTGACGTGAGCGCGGCTTCAGGCCGCCGCTGCTGCTGCCTGATCGGCGCGGCCGAGCAGCGCGTCTGCGGCCGGACCGATCACCCCGATCAGCGCGTCGCGGCACAGCGTCACCTGCTCGTCGGGCATCAGCCGCCCGTGCGCGCGCAGCAGCTCCGGATCGGCGTCTGCCGGCCACGGGCGGACGCCGACCGGCTCGCGCAGGGCCGCGGCGAACGCCTCGCGCACCGCCTCGCGCACCGCGGGCGAGCGGCCGAGGGCCCACTGCACGAACCGCCAGGCCAGCTGCGAGTGGCGGCCCTCGTCGACGGCGATCTGCCGCAGCACGCTGCGGACCACGTAGTCGCTGGTCTGGAACGCGGCGACCTGGGCCAGCAGGGCCGCCAGCGTCTCGCCGACGCAGCCCTCGCGCACCGCCGCGGCGGCCAGCGCCGGCAGGTCGCTGTCGCCGAGCGCATCGGACATGTCCAAACGGCCAGGTCCCATCGGGCTGCCCGCGTACGCGCCCGCCAGCGCGTAGCAGGCGCGCGCGTGTGCGATCTCGTCGGCCATCGCCCGCTGCGCCCCGTCGACCAGCGACGCCGGCGCGCCGATGGCCAGCAGCTGCAGCGCGAAGCGGGCGAACGAGGCCACCGACGCGTGCTCCTCGGCCGCCGTCGCGCCCCACAGCTCGGCCAGCGCGGCGCGGGTCGGCTCGTCGAGGCCCGTGAGCGACGGCAAGATCTGACCCTGCCAGTCGCTGCGGCGCAGGCTCGGCGCCACCCGGCCCGCGCCCTCGACCATGAACGGCCGGCCCTCGCACACCATCCCGTCGCCGTGGGCGACGAAGTAGCAGCACTGGTCCGGAGCGGCCGGCATCGGGTCCGGCCCGCACTGCACGGTCAGATCGGTGTAACTGCAGAACGGGTCGCCGGTGGCCGCCGCGTTGGCCCAGCTCTGGCTGCACGCCTCGTCGCAGGCGGCGCAGTCGGCCAGGCCGTCGGGCACCGGGAAGCACACGTACTTCTGCATCAGCCCCGGCGGCGGCGGCTCGCACGTGAACTCGCCCGGCTCGTCGGTGGTCCCGGGCTCGCCCGTCGTCGTCGTCGTGCTCGTCGTCGTGCCGCTGGTCTCGCCGGTCGTGCTGGTGGTCTCCTCGCCGGTGATCGTGTTCGGCGTCGTCGTCGTGCCCGGCGCGGTCGTGGCCTCGCTCGTCGAGGTCGTCACGCCCTCCGTGGTGGCCGTCAATTCGCCCGGGTCATCGGTCGTGCCGGTGAGCGGCCCCGACGTCACTGCGCCGGTGGTCGAAGTGGTCGAGCTGGTCGAGGTCGATTCGGGTTCGGTCCCCGCGTTCGTCTCGCTGCTCGCGCCCCCGCAGGCGGCCACCAGCCCCAGCGCCGCCATCAGCTCGACATAGAAGGCGCGGGTCACGGCAAAGTGGGAGCGCATGCGGGAAACCTAGCCAAGCCCTGCCGGGCACGCCACCGGGCTCATGCGATTCGCGCCACCACCCGCGCCCCGTGTTCGCCCGCCCTCCGTCGATCACATCCGGTGCCGTGAAGCAGGCCCACGAAATGCGGCGCTCGTCACCAGTTCGCGCAGTTGCGCGCACCTGTCCCTTCGGACATCCGAGTGGGCCCGATCGCAACGCTCGCATGGGTAAAAGCAACGTGTTTCAACCGACCTCGTCGGCAGTCGCCGGGGCCGGCACCCACGTTCGCGGGCCCGATCTCTCCGGCACCTCGCTCGTCGCCGCCAGCGAGCTACGCGGTCGCGTCCGTCGTCTCGCACGCGGACGGCGTCGCGTCCGGCGCTCGGATAGCTCTCGTCGCTGCGCTCGCGTCACTCGCCTCGTCCGTCGCGGATGTCGCGGCCGTCACATCCGTCGCGGCGATCGTCTCCGTCGTGGCGAGCACCTCCGTCGCGGCGATCGTCTCCGTCATCGCCTCGCTCGCGACGCCGGACCCGATCGTCTCGAACGTCGGCGCAGCGAACGCCAGGCGACGGCGCATCACCTCGATCGCCTCCGGGTTCTGGTCGACCAGCACCACGTCGCGACCGTGGCGCAGCGCCGCCTCGCCGAAGCTGCCGCTGCCGGCGAAGAAATCGAGCAGCAGCTCGCCCGGGCGCGAGTGCACCTGGACGATGCGCTCGAGGATCTTGAGCGGCTTCTGCGTCGGATAGCCCGTCTTCTCGCGGCCTTGCGGGCTGACGATGGTCTGCCACCACACGTCGGTCGGCGTCTTGCCGCGGGCCGCCTTCTCCGGCCCGACCAGGCCCGGGGCCATGTACGGGATGCGGTCGATCGCCTCGTACTCGAACGTGTAGCGCGCGGGATCGCGGGCGTACCACAGGATGTTGTCGTGCTTGGCCGACCAGCGGGACTTCGAGCGGCCGCCGTAGTCGTACGACCACACGATCTCGTTCATGAAGCACTCGCGGCCGAAGATCTGGTCGCAGGCGATCTTCGCGTAGTGGACCTCGCGATAGTCGAGGTGGAGGAAGAAGCTGCCGTCGGCCGTCAGCAGCCGGTGCGCCTGCTCGAGGCGGGGCCACAGGAACTCGAGGTAGTCGTCGAACACGTCGGCGTAGCGGCGCTCGCCGAGCTTGATCGTGCGGTAGCGCTGGCCCTTGAAGCCGGTGCGGTCACCCTCGGCGTCGCGCACCGTCTTGAGCTGCGCCCGCCGCTGGGTCTGGCCGGTGTTGAACGGCGGGTCGATGTAGATCAACGAGAACCCGCCCGCGGGCAGGTCCGGCAGCACTTCCATGTTGTCCGCGAGCACGACCCGCGCGCGCGGTCGCGCCGCCGCGTCGCTCACGGACGGAAGTCCCCTTTGCCCTCGCGCAGCACCTCGATGTCGTCGCCGATCATGCGCAACACCGTCGACGGGTCGGGCCACTGGGGGCCGACGTCGACCGCCACCGCGATTTCGCGGGAGTAGCGGTTCTCGAGCTCCTCCGCGTCCTCGAGCTCGGGCGCGGTGTTCTCGCCCGGCGTCACCGAGCCGTTCAGCAGCGGCTCGCCGAGCTCGCCGATCAGCATGCGGCACACCAGGTGGTCGGGCACGCGCAGGCCGACCTCGTGGTGGCGGTTGTGCATGCTCTTCGGCACCTCCGACGTCGCCTGCAGCACCAGCGTGTACGGCCCCGGCAGCAGGCGGCGGACCAGGCGGAAGTGCGAGTTGCCGAGCACGCCGAAGCGGCCGACATCGGCCAGCCCGGACACGATCATCGTCAGCGGCTTGTGCGAGCGCTCGTCGAGCCCCTTGAGCCGGCGGATCGCCGCGATGCCCTTCACGCTCGACATGGCGCAGCCGAACGCGTACCCCGTGTCGGTCGGGTACACGATCACTTGCCCCTTCTTCAGGGCATCGACCGCGGGCTGCAGCTTGCGCGGGTTTGGGCGCTCGGCGTCGACATGTACCCGCATCGTTCGGTCCTGCAGCTCCTCGGTGGTGGAGGTCTAGCGCCCAAACAGCGACGTGCCAGTCGAGCGGAGATCCGCGCACGCCTGCTTGATGCGCGCCTGCATGCTCTTCTCGGCCGCCTTGAGGTACGAGCGCGGGTCGTAGTGCTTCTTGTTGCCGACCTCGCCGTCGATCTTGAGCACGCCGTCGTAGTTCTTCAGCATGTGGTCGGCGATGGGCCGGGTATAGGTGTACTGGGTGTCGGTGTCGATGTTCATCTTGACGACGCCGTACTCGAGGGTCTCGTGGATCTCGCTGAGCTCGCTGCCGGAGCCGCCGTGGAACACGAGGTCGAAGCGGGCCGCCTCGCCGAATTCGCGCGCCACCGCCCCCTGACCGTCCCGAAGGATAGTCGGCTTGAGCTTGACGTTGCCCGGCTTGTACACGCCGTGGACGTTGCCGAAGGTGGCGGCGAACATATAGCGGCCGCCCTTGACCTCGCGCAGCGCCCGCGCCACCGCGACCATGTCTTCGGGGGTGGTGTAGAGCTTCTCCGCCGGCGCGTGCTCGTTGTTGACCCCGTCCTCTTCGCCGCCGACCACACCGGCCTCGACCTCGAGGATGACGTCGAGCTCGGCGCACTCCTGCAGCAGCCCGTGCGCGACCTTCATGTTCTCGCCGAGCGGCAGCTCCGAGCCGTCGAACATGTGCGACGAGAACAGGTTGGGCAGCCCGGCCGCGCGCCGGCGGCGGGTCTCGGCCAGCAGCGGGCGCAGGAACTTGTCGACCTTGTCGGCCGGGCAGTGGTCGGTGTGGATCGCCACGTAGTGCGGGTGACGCTCGGCGACCCGGTGGATGAATTCGGCCAGCGCGATGGCGCCGAAGGCCATGTCCTTGACGCCCTGCCCCGACGCGAACTCGCCGCCGCCGGTGCTCACCTGCAGGATGCCGTCGCTCTTGGCCTCGCTGAACGCCGCCAGCGCGGCGTTGATCGTGCTCGACGAGGTGATGTTGATCGCCGGATAGGCGAATTTGTTCGCCCTGGCGTTGTCGAGCATGCGGCAGTAGGTGGCGTAGTCGGCGACGGGCATGGTTCCTCCGGGCGTGGCGCGGCCAAGGGGTAACACACTCTCGCGCCGCGGCACCGCGAAAACCGCCGCCGCCGCTCGCCCGCGCCCGTGAGCGGGCCTTCGCCCCCCTTACGTTGCCGCCCTGGCCGAACGTCGGGCACGCCACGCTCGCCACGCCGGCAGCGCCACCGCGACCGCGTAGAGCGCGAGGATGATCGACACCGGGTCGTACGGCGTGCGCAGACGCGGGTCGCCGAAGAAGATCGCCGCGATGATCATCGCCCCTACCAGGCAAGCCGCCAGCACCGCCAGCGCCGGGTCGCGCCGGATCCCCCGCAGCGCCAGCCCGATCCCCACCAGCGACGGCAGCAGCACCACCGTGTTGAAGAAGTAGCGGTACACCTCCGCCACCACCAGCGTGCGCGCGTGGCCCTTGCTGGTCTCGGGCCACTGCCCGGCGATGAACCACTGCAGCATCATGTTGACGAAGCTGTAGCGGGCCTGCTCGAGCACCCCGGTGGCCGCGTAGCACTTGCGCTGGATCTCGCGGTGCACGAACGGGTCGCCGATGTAGCCGACGAAGCGGATGCTGTCGCCGCCGAGCGCCGGTCGCAGCGCCAGCGGCGACCACTCGGGGACCCAGTTCTTGAGCGTGCGGAAGCCCGGCAGCGTCACGCGACGGCCATTGCTCTGGTCGTCCTTGCGGTCCGCGGCCTTCTTCTCCTTCTCGGTGCGATACGCCTGGGTGTTGATGTTGTGGCATCGCCCGGCGGTGAGGTTCATGTTGGCGTTCTCGGCGATCCCGCCCCAATAGCCGGTGTGATAGTGGAAGCGCCACAGGCTGAAGCCGAGCGCCAGCACCAGCGGCGTGCCGACGCCGACCAGGTGGTGCCAGCGGACGTGCTTCAGCCGCCGCGCGTTGACCAGCCACACCAGCAGCACGAACACGTAGAACACCGCCGCTTGCGGCCGCAGCATGAACGCCAGCGCCGAGGCCACCCCCGCCGGCCAGGCGCGCTTCCCCTCCTGGAAGCACACCACCAGCCAGTACAGCGACAGCAGCTGGAAGCACAAAAACGGCGTCTCCGACAGGAAGAAGCCGGTCGTCGAGAGGTTGGGGAACCACAGCAGCGCCGCGATCCCGGCCGTGCGTGCCTGCCAGCGCTCGCGCAGCACCCGGCACGCCAGCAGGTACGCCAGCGGCACCGACACCGCCCCGAGCAGCCCCCACAGCAGCGCCCCCGAGACCATCGGCGCCGCGGTGCCGAACAGCCGCAGCGGCGCCGCCAGCAGCATGTGCGTCCCGTACGCCTGCCACGCCAGCGTCCGCGTCGGCGCCGGGATGCCCTTGTCCGCCAGCGCTACGGCTCGCTCCATGTACAGCCGCATGTCGCTGTACAGGTAATTCCCCGGCGGATGCACCCACAGCACCCAGACCAGGCGCGACAGCAGCGCCAGGCCGAACAAGATCCACAACAGACGCCGCTCCGGGGGTTGGCCCACGCGCGCGAGGGTACTGGCCGGCGGGGCCCACGGGAAGAGGCCGACGGACGATGCCTGAATCCGCGCGACGATGACGAGACTTATCTCATGACATCGCAGTCCTAGCATTGGGGGAACGCGGCCCCGCGCGCTGCAGAGCATTGCCGGCGCGGCCACGGCACCAACCGCAGTTGGCAGCACCACATTGGAGTTGCGCCCGATCCTCACAATGGTCAGACGGGCGAAACTCCTTGAAGCCGGGATCGCCGGGTGCTTTTATGAAGACATCGCAGCAAGCGAATCATAGCAGCGCCGCATTCGTGCAATCTCGGATCACAAGAGCCTCTCGCCCCGCGATTCGGGCGCGGCCGATCGCTCGCAGTTCCGCCGCCCGCTGTCGCCACGGACCCCGATTCACCTGAGCGACGCAGACCAGGCTTCGCCCGCTATGGTCGCTCACCATCACCCCACATTTTTTAAAATACCGCGACTACGTTTGCACAAACCTCGCAGCAGCCGTCGCCTCGGCGATTCACTGCGGTGACGATCGTCCTGCAGCCTGCCGACCTCTCGGTCGGCCCGCCGATCGTTCGAGCGCACCTCGCGCGGCGCCCCACTTCATCAACCCTTTCCGCCTGAGGTAAGCTCCCCGCATGTCCGTCCTCGTCCCGCCGCAGCCGGCCGCCGTCTACGTCTCGCGGCGTGCACGACTCTCTCGCGCCCTCGCCGGCGAGCCCGCGATCTTCTTCGCCGGCGATCTCGTGCCGCGCAACTACGCCGCCAACATCTACCCGTACCGCGCGCACAGCCACTTCCTCTACTTCACCGGCGTGCACTGGCCGGGCGCGGTGCTGCTCGGCAGCGGCGACGGCTGGGAGATCTTCGCCGCGCCGCCGGCGCCCGACGATCCGCTGTGGATCGGTCCGAGCGCGACCTGGGACGACCTGCAGGCGGCCACCGGGGTGCGAAAGATCCGCCCGCTGAGCGAGCTGCGGACCGCCCTCGACGGCCTCCGCGGCGTCGCCACCCTGCCGGCGATCCATCCGCGCACGCGGGCGCGGCAGGCCTCGCTGCTCGGGCGGCCGTGGGGCGCGCACGACGAGTCCGAGGCGGGCGCCGTGGCGCTCGCGGGCAAGGACGCCGAGCTCGCCGACGCGGTGATCTCGTTGCGCCTGCAACACGACGGGCCGGCGCTCGAGCTGCTGCGGCAGTCCGCGGAGGCGGCGCGCGCGGGGCACCTCGCCGGCATGGCGGCCACCCGACCTGGGCGGCGCGAGGCCGACGTGCGGGCGGCGATCGAGGCCGAGTTCGCGGCCCGCGGCATGAGCCCGGCGTACGGCAGCATCGTCACCGTGCACGGCGAGGTCCTGCACAACGAGCACAGTCATCACCCGCTGAAGGCCGGCGATCTCCTGCTGGCCGACTGCGGCGCCGACTGCCACGGCTGGGCCAGCGACGTGACGCGGACCTGGCCGGTCTCGGGCGCGTGGAGTCCGACCCAGCGGGCGCTCTACGACGTGGTGCTGCAGGCCAACCTCGACGCGACGGCGATGGTGCGTCCGGGGGTCCGGTACCGCGACATCCACCTGCGCGCCGCGCTGACGCTGGCCCGCGGCCTGGTCGACCTGGGGATCTTCCACGGCGACCCGGAGGGTTTGGTCGAGCGGGGCGCGCACGCCCTGTTCTTCCCGCACGGCGTCGGGCATCTCCTCGGGCTCGACGTGCACGACATGGAAGATCTCGGCGACCGCGCCGGCTACGCCGCCGGTCGAGCCCGGAGCAGCCAGTTCGGCACCTGCTACCTCCGCCTCGACCGCGACCTGGCGCCCGGCATGCTCGTCACCATCGAACCGGGGTTCTACCTGGTCCCGGCGATCCTCGACGACAAGGCCCTCTGCGCCCCGTTCGAGGCCGATCTGGACCGCCAGCGTCTGGCCGCCTACGCCGACGTCCGCGGGATCCGGATCGAGGACGACGTCCTGTGCACCGAGGCCGGCCCGGACGTCCTCACGGCCGCCATCCCCCGCGACGCCGACGCCGTCGCGACCCTCGTAGGCGCCGCCGGAGCGTCCCGGGACGCCGCCTGAAATGCCGCCCCGGGCCGCTGCTCGGCCGTACGGCCGCGAATCGGCCCCGCCGCGCGCCCTCGCCCCCCGGCGGTCGCCCCCTTGCTGCCGGGCCCGCCGGAGGAGGCTGGGGAGGATGCGCGGTTTGTTTGCCCTGGCGCGTAGTCAGCGCTAACTCCTCGTGTTACTTTGCCCCGGCGCCCCTCGCAGGCGCCCCTAGGAGTCGACGATGCACCTCCGCCCCCTCGTCCTTACCACCGCCTTCGTCACCAGCGCTCTCGTCGGTTGTTCGCGCGAAGAGTTCGCCCCCTGGGGTTTTGCCGAGGACGTCTCGCTCGAGTGTTCGAGCCCGGCGCGCGGTCAGGTCGGAGTCCCGTACTCCTACACGCCCACCGTGGTGACCGGCGTCTCGCCCTTCGAGTTCTCGGTCGACCCGACCACGCCGCTGCCGGCGGGCCTGTCGATCGACGCGGCCACCGGCGCCATCACGGGCACCCCGACGGCCGAGGGCACCTTCCCGCTCAAGGTCGTCGTCGTCGACAGCCGCGAGGCCCGGTCGGTCGTCACCTGCGGCGACATCATCATCGACGCCGGCGCCGGCATCGACTGCCGTGACGAGAGCGTCGCCCCCGGCGACATCCCCGACGGCTTCGTCGGCTACGCCTACAACTTCCAGGCCACCGCAATCGGCGGCCGCGAGCCGTACGGCAGCTGGACCGACAACGGCACCCTGCCCGCGGGCCTGACGATCGACGCCGCGACCGGCCTCGTCTCGGGCACCCCCGAGGCCGCCGGCATCTCCAACGTGACGCTCACCGTCACCGACGCCGAGGGCCAGGAGATCGCCAGCGAGTGCGGCGTCCTCGAGATCCGCGACCCGATCCAGGTCGACCCGGAATCGCTGCTGGCCGCCTATCCCGACGGCTGCATCAGCTACGGCGAGGACCTCGACGGCCTGATCGCCAAGGGCATCGTCATCCCGGTCAAGGACGCCACCGCCAACCCGACCTGCGCGCTGGTCGCCGGCCGCGGCAACGGCAGCCGCAACTTCGACGCCGACGCCAACACCCCCGACAGCTTCCCGCCGGGCATCGCCGTCAGCGCCGACACCTGCGAGCTCTCGGGCACCATCGACACCAAGCTCCGCTTCGGCGCCTACGCGTGGATCACCACGATCGAGCAGTCGGGCACCAAGGCGTACCTGCCGTACTGCGCCCCGCAGGACGTCCAGGCCGGCACCGCCTACGGGGTCGAGCGCCAGGACACCGGCACCGACAAGACCCTGGCGCCGGGCCACATCGTGTTCGACGTCGACGGCAGCCCGCTCGAGTTCACCTTCGGCAGCGACGTCCCCGACCCGCAGGTCACGGTCACGTACAACGAGGCCTGCGGCGGCTCCTGCTTCTACGCCTACATCTTCTCGTACAACGCGCTGTCGGCGACCGCCCAGGTCAGCGCCGGCCCGTCGGCCAAGTTCCCGGCGATGGGCTTCGACGGCTTCACGCACGCGATCCGCGTGACCGAGAACGACGAGACCTTCCTGCGCAACTACGGCGAGCGGGCCTTCGTCGCCAACATCAGCTTCGACTACTGCATCGCGCAGAACGAAGACGACTGCGGCAACAACGAGGCCGACCCGGCCGCCAAGGCGGCGCTGATCCGGGCCAACGGCGACGGCAGCAACTACGAGTTCGGGCTGATCGTCCTGCCCAAGAACTGAGCCCCTCGCGGCCGACGCATCCATCCCTTGAGCACACAAGACAGTCGCGGCGGCGGAGCCTCGGGGCTCCGCGACCGAAGGGTCGCCCGGGTGCTCGACCGCGAGATCTCGCCGGTCTGGCACGACCGTTTCGCGCGGCTGATCGTCCGTAACCTGCCCAACCTCCCCGAGGTCCTCGCGCTCGACATCCACTGCGGGACCGGGCGCGGCACGGGCGAGCTGCTGCATCGCCTCGGCGCCGGCGCGAAGATCCTGGCGATCGACCCCGACGAGGGCGCGCTCGAGCTGGCGAAGACGCGGATCCGCGCCGAGTGGAAGAACCGGGTCTACTTCAAGTCCGGCCACTTCGACGACGTCACGGCGATGGCCGACGACAGCTACAACCTCGTCGTCGCCAATCTGGTGCTCGGCGAGTCGGTCGACCTCGAGCCGGCCCTGGGCGAGATGATCCGCGTCGGCAAGATCGGCGGCCGGATCCTCGCCACCGTGCCGCTGCACGGCACCTGGGAAGAGGTCGAGGACATCTTCGCGGAGATCTTGCGCGACGCCGGGATGACGGCGGCGCTGCGCCGCCTGGAGGCGCTGCGAGCGATCCGCCCCACCGGGCCGCAGCTCGGCAAGATGCTGCGCAACCTCGGCGCGGTCGAGGACGACTACGTCATCGAGCACGAGCGCTTCCAGCTGCTGTTCCCGAGCGGCCGTGAGTTCCTGTTCGCGCCGGTGATCGAGCACGGTCCGCTGCAGATGTGGAAGGCCGTGATCGGCAAGGACGGCGCCCCGCAGGAGCTGTTCTGGCGCCTCAAGGAGGCGATCGACACCTACTACGCCGGCCACGTCCTGGCGGTCACGGTGCACGCGGGACTCATCCACGTCGAGGTCGCCAAGGGCACCGCGCGGCCGGGTCCGCGGCTCGCGGCGCGGTTCTGGCGGCACTACCCCGAGCTCGACAAGCTGTGGGGCGGCCTCGCCGTCGGCTACGCCCGCGTCTCCGACCCGATCCTCCCGTTCAGCGACGCCGACGTCAGCGACTTCGACCTCGACATCGACATCGACGAGTCCGACCCGCGGCGGCGCACCGGCGCCATGCGGGCCCTGCGGCAGACCGGCCGTCAGGCGGCCGTCGAGACCCCGTCGCCGGAGGACTTCGGCCTGCGCTTCCGCCCGCGCGACCCGACCGAGGCCTCCGAGATCCGGGCGCTCGACGCCGAGACCTCGGGCCTGCGCGCCCGCGTGCCCGGCTCCGAGGCCTCGGGTCTGCGCGCGCTGTCGCAGCTGCGCGACACCGAGATCTCGGCGGTCCGCCCCGCCAGCTCCTTCCGCCGGATCCCCGTCGCCGCCGACGAGGACGATTTCTCCGAGCTCAACAGCTTCGACACCCGCTCGCACAAGGCTGTCCCGGCGGCCAGGTCGCCCGCGCCCGCCGCCGAGCCCGACGAGGACCTGTCGCGCCTCGCCGAGACCGAGGACGACTTCTCCAACCTCAACGACAGCCCGCTGCTGCCGCGGCGCCCGATCTCCTCGAGCTGGCGCCGCTCCTCCGAGTCGTCCTCCAGCCGCCCCGTCCCCACCGACCTCCGCGGCGACAGCGAGAGCAGCGCCCACCGGGCCCTCGCCGAGCTGTCCCTTCGGCCAGGTGACTCCGCCACCGCCGGCCGGCGCCCGAGCGGCCCGATCCCCGTGGCTCGCCGCGCCGAGGCCTCAGCCAGCCAGGCCCGCCGCCCGACCTCCGGCCCCTCGGCCGAGGCCTCCGGCAGGCGCCCGCTCGGCAACACCGAGTCCTCCGTCTCTAGCCGCTTGCCCGACGCCGCCGAATCCGGCAGGCGCCCGCTCGGCAACACCGAGTCCTCCGTCTCGAGCCGCCTGCCCGACGCCTCCGGCTCCGGCAAGCGCCCCCTCGGTCCCACCGAGACCTCCGTCTCGAGCCGCCTGCCCGACGCCTCCGGTTCCGGCAAGCGCGCCCTCGGTCCCACCGAGACCTCCGTCTCCAGCCGCCTGCCCGACGCCTCGAGCTCCGGCAAGCGCCCCCTCGGCACCACCGAGACCTCTGGCCTGCTCGCCGGCGCCTCCGGTTCCGGCAAGCGCCCGCTCGGTCCCACCGAGACCTCCGTCGCCAGCCGTCTGCCTGACGCCTCCGGCTCCGGCAAGCGCCCCCTCGGCACCACCGAGACCTCCGGCCTGCTCGCTGGCGCCTCCGGCTCCGGCAAGCGACCCCTCGGCACCACCGAGACCTCCGGCGCCAACCTGCTGGCCGACGCTGCCGCTTCCGGCAAGCGCCTGCTCTCCGACTCCGCCTCCGGCAAGCGCCCCTTGCCGGACCTGCGCAAGCCGGAAGCCGAGGCCGCCGATAGCGAGACCAGCGGCTCGCGCCCTGCCGCCCGGCCGACGGCCCCGCCCGAGGCGAGCCGGCCTGCGCTGCCCTCGTTGCGCCTGCCCGACCCCAAGCCGACCAGCGCCAGCTCGAGCGGCAGCATGTTCCGCCCGCCGACCTTCAAGTCGCCGGGCGAGGAGAGCCTGCCGCCGGTCAAGCACGCCTTCCGCCCGCCGGGCCCGGAGAGCGTCGACGAGGAGGAGCCGGAGGAGATCGACGAGCTCGAGCCGGTCGACGAGTTCGAGCCCGACGACGAGCCGGTTTTCGCGGCCCCGCGCCCGCCGCCGCCCAAGGCCCCGCCGCCGCGCCCGCCGAGCCTCAGCCCGGACAAGAAGAAGTGACGCGGCGAGCGCTGGTGGCCCTCGCCGCCCTGCTCGCCTGCGGCCAGCCTCAAGGGACAGGTCCCAACAAACCTGCCCCGAGCGACATGTCCTCAAAGACAGCCCCGGAGCCGGCCCCCGCGCCGGAGCCGGAGCCCGAGCGCGCGGCCCCGCCGGTGCGCAAGGACGGCACGATCTACGCCGAGACCCAGCAGATGGGCACCCGCGTCTCGATCAACGTCCACGTCGGCGAGCGCGCCCCGGCCGAGGCGGGCGCGGCGATCGAGGCCGCGTTCGCGGAGATCGAGCGTGTCGAGCAGATCATGAGCGAGTGGCGGCCGAGCAGCGAGCTGTCACAGCTCAACGACGGCGCCGGCGGCCCGCTGCGCCCGCTGAGCGTCGATCTCTTCGACATCCTGCAGCGCAGCAAAGAGATCGCCCAGGCCACCGGTGGCGCCTTCGATCCGACCTTCTACAGCGTCGGCCAGCTGTGGAAATACGACCCCGGCAGCCGCCCGCCGACGCGCGAGGCGATCCTCGAGAAGCTGCCGCTGGTCGACTGGCGCTCGATCGAGCTCGACCCCGCCACCCGCAGCGGTCGCCTCGCCAAGCCCGGCATGAAGATGGGCCTCGGCGCGATCGCCAAGGGCTACGCGGTCGACCGCGCCTCGACCATCCTGCGCGAGCGCGGCTTCCCCGATCACATCGTCGAGGGCGGCGGCGACACCTTCGTCTCCGGCACCAAGGCCGGCAAGACCTGGATGGTCGGCATCCAGCGCCCCGACGGCCCCGGCTCGATCGCCGCCATCCCGGCCCGCGACCGCGCCGTCGTCACCTCGGGCGACTACCAGCGCTTCATCGAGTTCGAGGGCGTCCGTTACTCGCACATCCTCGACCCGCGCACCGGCTTCCCCGTGCCCGAGGATCGCAGCCTGCAGAGCATCACGATCCTCGCGCCCAACGCCACCGACGGCGACGCCTACGCCACCGCCGTCGCAGTCATGGGCGTCGACGCCGGCCTCGAGTTCATCACCTCGCACCCTGGCCTCGACGCCGCGCTCATCACTCGCACCGGCGAGCTCCGCGTCACGCCCGAGCTGGCGAAGATCCTCGTCTACCCGCAAGACAAGCCCGCTCCGCCGCCGCCGGCCCCGTGATCGCCCGCGCCGGTCATGCCGGCCCGGCGATCTCCCGCGAGCGCCCGCGACTCGTATCGCTGTCATCCTCCGGCTCCGCCCAAAGCCCCGAACTCGCGCGGGCCGGACCTGCCGCAGCGACAGCATTTTCGCGCCGGCGAGCCTGCGCCCGTGGCCGCCGCGGGCTCGCCCGTCGCACCCGCGCGAAACCGCACAGGCCATCGCACCTTCGATCGACGGCACCTCCGTCGGCGCCGGCAAACTGGCCTAGACTCGTATCCAGTGACCGAGCACGGCCGTCGCAGCGAGTCCGACGGGGTCGACGAACCCCCGGCCGGCGCGCGTCCGGGCGCAGCGGGCTCGGCCGCCACCGCACCTGTCTCTTCGGCCAGCCCCGTCCACGCCGGCACCGATCCTGTCCTTTCGGCCAGCTCCTCCGACATCACCGAACCTGTCCCGGCGGCCAGCTCGATCGACGCCACCGTCGGCACCATGCTCGAGCCGGAGCAGGACCCTGGCGGCGGCGAGCGCACGCGCGTGCGCCTCGTCAGCGGCCGCGTCGTGCCCGGCACTCGCTATCGCCTGGTCCGCTGGCTCGGCGAGGGCGGCATGGGCGTCGTCTACGAGGCCGAGCACGTCGACATCGAGCGCAAGGTGGCGCTCAAGGTCCTGCGCTACGACCTCAGCCGGCGCGCCGAGATGGCCGCCGTGTTCCGCGCCGAGGCCCGCGCCGCCAGCCGCACCGGCCACCCCAACATCGTCGAGATCTACGACTTCGGCGAGCTCCCCGACGGGCGGCTCTTCATCTGCATGGAGCTGCTCGACGGCAAGGACCTCGTGCCCGCCACCGAGTCCGAGGTGCGCCCGCCGGCCGAGGTCCTCGCCATCTTCCGTCAGCTCTGCAAGGCCCTGGGCGCCGCCCACAAGGCCGGCATCGTCCACCGCGACATCAAGCCCGAGAACATCATCCTCGTGCGCAAGGCCGGGCGCGACGGCGTCGTCAAGGTCGTCGACTTCGGCATCAGCGCCGTGCTCGGTCAGGAGCGGCGCGGCAAGATCGCCGGCACCCCGCACTACATGGCACCCGAGCAGATCCGCGGCCTCGCGTTCGACGGTCGCCTCGACATGTACGCGGCCGGCTGCGTCGCCTTCGAGCTGCTCACCGGCAGCCCGCCGTTCCCCAACGAGGCGCTCGAGGAGGTCCTGAACGCCCACGTGCACCAGCCGCCGCCCTCCTTCCGCCAGGCCCGGCCCGACCTCCAGCTGCCCGCCGCGCTCGAGCAGGTCGTCCTGCGCTGCCTGTCCAAACAGCCAGACGAGCGCTACGCCGACATGCACGAGCTCGAGGCCGCCCTGTGCGAGGCGCAGATCGCCTGCGGCATGCGGACCGCCTGGGACGACCTGCCGCTGCCCGAGTGCGCCCCCGAAAGGCTCGAGCGCCTGCGCGCCCGCATGCCGAGCCCGCAGGCCGTCCCGCGCCGGTGGCTGTGGCCCATCGTCGCGGGCGCCTCGCTCGTCGCCGCCGGCGTCGCCATCGCCGTCGCCCTGCGCACCCCCGACCCGCCCGCGGCCGAGCGCTCGCGCATCGACGCCCTCGCCGAGGAGGCCCTCGTCGCCGCCAGCCAGACCCTCTACGTCGCCCCGCCGCCGGACCAGCCCGACGTCCCGACCGCCTACACCAAGGTCCTCGAGCTCGAGGCCATCGGCGGCCCCGCTGCCGGCCTCGCCGACGCTCGCGCCGGCGAGCTGCGCGGCCAGTTCGCCGCCGGCCTCGTCAACCTCGGCGACAAGTACTGGGAGGTCGCCGGCGCCCGCCCGTTCGCCGTCGAGTATTACATCTGGGCCCGCGCCTTCGACCCCGATCATCGGCGGGCCATCGAGCGCAGCGGCATGACCCCCGGCGCCTTCACCCTGTTTCAGGAGAAGGCCCGCAGCGGCAGCTGGTCGCTCGGCGAATTGCAGGCCCTCGGACTCGTCAGCGCCCTCGCCGACGACGACGCCGAGCGCCGGCAGAAGCGCACCCTCGTCGCCCACCAGAGCGCCTCGCAGCTGTCGATCAGCCAGCACCTCGACCTCGACGCCGGCCTCCGCGGCGCCGGCATCGAGCTGCCGCAGAAGCCCGCCGCCAAGCGCTCCGAGCCCGAGCCGCCGCCCGTCGAGCCGCCGCCGCAGCCCGAGCCCGCACCTGTCCTCGAGGACAGCCCCGCCGAGATCGCCGACGCCCCACCCGTCGCCGACGTCGAGCGGCCGAAGAAGGCCACCCTCAAGTCGAACCGCGACCCAGCCAAGGCCAAGCGGCTGGCCGACGACGGGGTCATCGCCCTCAAGGCCGGCCGGCGCAACGACGCCGAGAGCCTGTTCCACCAGGCCATCTTCTACGACAACCGCAACGCCCGCGCGCTGATGGGCCTGTCGGACATCTACTTCGACACCGGCGCCAAACAAAAGGCCGTGCAGTTCGCCGAGCTCGCCGTCGAGGCCGCGCCGCAGTCGAAGTCGTACCACCTCAAGCTCGGCGACGCCTACTTCGTCGTCCTGCGCTACCGCGACGCCCTGACCCATTACGAAAAGGCGCGCGACCTCGGCGAGGACGGCGCTCAGGGCCGCATCGACAAGGTCAAGAAGCTGATCGCACCATGAGCACCCCCGAGATCCTCGCCACCCAGGTCGACCTCTTCGGCCTCATGACGGTGCTCGGCGAGCACCTCTATTCGACCCCTTTCGTCGCCCTGCGCGAGCTGGTCCAGAACGCCCACGACTCGTGCGTGCGCCGCCGCCTCGAGGACCCCGCGCCGTTCACCCCCGAGATCCGCGTCACCTGCGATCCGGCCGCCGGCACCCTCTCCGTCAGCGACACCGGGGCCGGCCTCACGCGCGACGAGATCGTCCGCTACCTCGCCACCATCGGCGCCGGCTACACCCGCAAGCTGCGCGAGCAGCACGGCAGCGACGACCTGATCGGCCTGTTCGGCCTCGGCTTCCTCTCGGCCTTCGTCATCGCCACCCGCGTCGCCGTCACCACCTCCTCCTATCAATCGCCGGACACCACCCTCCTCTATCAATCGCGCAGCGGCGAGCGCTTCAGCATCGAGCAGGCCCCCGCGCGGCAGGTCGGCACCACCGTCACCCTGCACCTCAAGGACAACTTCCGCGAGCTCGGCGACGAATCGGCCCTGCGCGCCCGCCTGCTGCACTACTGCGCCCTCCTGCCGCTGCCCGTCTTCGTCGGCGACGACGAAGTCGCCGTCAACGCCCAGCCCGCCCCGTGGCGCGCCGGCGATGCGCACCCGGCCCGCGCCCGCGCCCTCCGCCTCGAATTCGCCCGCCGCCTCGAGCGCCGCTTCGAGCCGCTGTGCACCCTCGACGTCGGCCCGCGCGAGGGCACCGACGTCCGCGGCCTGTTGTGGATCCACGACGCCGCCACCTACGGCACCTCCGACAACCGCAACCTCCACGTCTACGTCCGCGGCATGCTGCTCGACGACGACGCGCGCGAGCTGTTGCCCCCATGGGCCGGCTTCGTCAGCGGCGCGATCGAGTCGGCCAAGCTGACCCCGACCGCCTCGCGCGAGGACCTCCAGCGCGACCCCGCCTATCGGGCCGTCGCCGCCGCGATCGCCGAGGCCCTCGTCGACGGCCTCAAGCACATCGCCGAGCACGAGCCCGAGGCCTGGCGCCGCGTCCTCCTCCGCCACAACGAGGCCCTGCTCGGCGCCGCCCTGTGCGACGACCGCTTGTTCGAATTGCTCGCCGACGAGCTCACCGTCCCCACCAGCGAGGGTGACCTGCCCGTCGCCCTCGTCCAGCGGCGCGGCCAGGGCAAGCTGTACGCCAGCCTCAGCCCGCGCGGCGGCTTCGAGGAGGTCCTGTTCCGTGCTCTCCGCGTCCCCGTCGTCGTCGGCACCCGCTACGGCGCCCTCCCGTTCGCGCGTCGCCACGCCGAGCGCCGCGGCGGCGCCGTCATCGAGCTCGGCACCGCCGCCGGCAACCGCCGCGTGTTCCCCCCGGCCGACCTCTCCGCCGACCAGCAAGCTTTCCTTTCGAACATGCTCACAAGGCCAGGTCAACGCCTGATCGCCGCCCGCTTCGCCCCCGCCGAGCTCCCGCTCGTGCTCGTGCCCGACCGCGAAGCCGAGCTCAAGCGCCGCGTCGAGAGCGACGAGGCCGCCGGCCGGATCGCCAGCGGCGCGCTCGGCCTCATGCGCATGTTCACCGCCAAGATCGACGCCAGCGTCGACGCCGACCTCTACGTCAACCTCGACAACCCCGCGATCGCTCGCCTGCTCGAGCAGCGCGCCGGCATCGACGCCGGTCACCCCGGCGTCAAGCTCCTGCGCGCCCTCGTCGCCTTCGTCGCCGGCGCCAGCGAAGCCGCCGCCAACGAGGCCGACGGCCTCCACACCGCCCTCGCCGAGTACGGCCGCGCCGTCTGCGAGCTCCTCGACACCCCCCGCCCCGCACGCTAACCTGCGCAGCGGACGATGCAGCCGCATCCGCAACAATCGCCGCGCAGCAGCGACGCCTGGACCGCGGACGACGCCAAGCCGAAGCGGCAGCCCAAGCCGGCGCCCACCAAGAAAAAGTCGTCCGCCAAGCAGACCGCCGCGAAGAAGACGACCCGCGGCAAGAAGCCGGCCTCGAGCAAGAAGAAGAAGTCGGCCGCCAAGCGATCGAGCAAGCCGACCGCGACCCAATCCCGCGGCGCCAAACAGCCCCAGGCGCCCCTCCCCGGGCAACTCTCGAGCAAGCCGGCCACCGAGCCCCGTCGCCCCCGCGAGGCGACCCAAGTCGCCGCTCTCGAGCACAAGCTCGGCGAGCTCGAACGCCAACTCGCCGAGCTCGAGCCGCTGCGTCGGCACCTGGAGAACCTCGAGCACCAGCTCGCCGAGCTCTCGACCCGCGTCGCCGAAATGTCCGCGGCTCGTGCCGAGCCGTCGCTCGGCGGTGGCGAAGAGATCCAAGAAGAAGACCCGTATCTCCGCTGGCTGGGGCATCCCTCCATCGAGCAGTACATCGGCCAGCACGTCGCGCTCCACGCCACGCGCGGCGTCGTCGCTCATGCCGACTCGGTCGCCGCCGTCGTCGAGTCGGTGCGCGCCCAGGGCATCCCTCTCGACGACGTGTGCCTTGCGACCGTCCCGGCGCTACCTTTTTAGTTCTGCGCTCATGGATCCCCGCCACGGTACCGCCCACCGGTTCACGACCCGTTCCTACGGCGGCTTCGGCCGCATCGCGCAGCCGCTGATCCGGGTCCGCTTGCGCCGGGACGCCTCTCGCGGCTGGTCCAGCGCCATCGAGGCGCTCGTCGATACTGGCGCCACCATCACGCTCGTGAGCAGCGACTTCCTCGCTGCCGTCCCCGATCTCGGGCCGGCCATTTTCGGCCCCGAGTTGGCGTGGCAGACCGCCGTTCACGAGCGCGAGAGCTGCCGCGCCATCTCACTCGACCTGCAGCTCGGCCACGAGCGCGACCACCCGTCGCTCGTGCTCGAGCGGGCTCACGTGTACGTCACCTCGAGCCGGCTCGTCGCCCCGATCCTGCTCGGCCAGCGCGGTGTGCTCGAGCGGGTCGGTCTCGTCCGGCGGATCCCCTCCGCCACTGTCGACGACCATCACGACCGCGTCGACGCCCTCGCTCCCGAGGCGCTCGCCCTCGCCAAGGCCGCGGGTCTCCCGTGGGTCGAGGTCTTCGTGCGTCACTGGCACCTGCAGAGCCGCGTCCTGCACCGCTGCCAGGGCGACATGGCCCTCCGCGAGGCTGTCGCCCTCGTCGACTACGCCCACGGCGAGGCTGCCCGCGGCTGTCCTCAGGCCGTGTGCACCGTGCAGGACCTCGCCGCCTGTTACTCCCAGGTCGACGGCCCCGGGTGGGCACGCGAGCGGGCCGACGTCTCGCGCGAGACCCTCGGTCGCATCGACCCCACCTGGCCCTGCTTCACCTGCATCAGCTGTGAGCACGCTGCCGCCTTGCGCGAGCAGGGCGACCCCCAAGCCGCCCTCGATTTCCTCGAAGCCCAGCAGAAGCAGCTCGTCGCTGTCGGCCAGGGGCGCGAGCGGACCTCGCTCCTGCCCGAGCGGATCTCCGACCTCATCTTGCTCGGCCGCATCGAAGAAGCCCTCGCCGTCTGCCAGGACGCCATCGCCAACGGTCGGCGCGACGAGGGACAGCGGCGGGCCCGGCAGATCGACCTCACGCGGATCTACGCCCGCCTCGGCCGCCGCGACGACGCCATCCGCCACCTGCCTGCCCTCGAGGACATCCTCCCCACCCCCAGCCATTACGAGCCCTACACCGACGCCCTCGTGCACCTGGTGAAGCTCGACGCCTGGCCCAACGACCTCGCCCTCGGTCGGCTGCTCCAGCGGTTTGTCGCCCGTCTCCGGCTCAACGGCTCCAACCGCCTCCCGTTCGACATCGCCGCCGCCGCCGCCCTCCTCGCCATCGAGCGCGGCAGTCCGGCCGTCGCCGCCCTCCACCTCGCCGCCATGGAGCGGTTCGCCGCTCGCCTCAACCGCCCTGCCGGCGCCCCCGAGCGCGTCGCCGCCCTTCGCCTGTCTCTCGAGACAGCCCTCGCCCAGCCGCGCCCTGACGGCTCCGGCGACACCGACGACCCCGAGCAGCTCCTGCGCCGCTGCCTCGACGCCGGCCCCGCGCCTGACCTCGAGCGAGCCCGGCATCACGCCCTGCTCTTGCTCGACCTCGGCTTCGCGCTCGAGGCCGCCGACCTGCTCGAGCGCCACGTCGACGCTCACCCTGACGACGACGACGCCGTCGACCTCCTCGAGGCCGCCTATCGCCACGCCGAGGACGACGACCGTCACCGCGCCCTCGGCGAGCGCCTGCTCGCCAGCGACGACCCTGCCAGGCAGCGCCGCGGCCGGTGGGTCGCCGCGCGCCGGCACACCCGCGCGCGCGACTGGGACGCCGCCAATCGCCTGCTCGAGCGCCTCGCCGCCGACCCGGCCGACGCCCTCGCCGCTCGCCTCGCCCACGCCCGCAACGCCTACCAGCAGCGCGACTGGCCCACCCTCTTGCGGCTCCTCGACGAGGCCCTGCAGCTCCAGCCCGACCTCTCGCCCGGCGCCCACGACTGGGACCGCATGGTCGCCGCCACCCTGCTCGGCGCCTGGGATCGCGTGCGTCACAGCGCTGCTCGCCTCGACATGCCGATCGACGGCGAGGGTCCCATCGACCAGCGCTGGGAGCTGTGCCGGATCCGCGTCGAACACCCCAGCGGCAAGCGGCAGGACCTTTTCGCCGCCCGCACCGGCCCCGTGACCGCGCGGATCCTCCAGGTCTCCCGCATCGACCAGCCGCAGCGCCTCTACGACCGCATCGTCTTCGACGCCGCCCCGGTCGGCGAGCAGGAGGGCGACGACCGCCCCGTCTACGTCTACGCCGAGGTCGAACCGCTGCAGCGCGCCGACTACCGCGCCTTCGCCATCGACGGCGCTCACCCTGGCGAGCCCGTGCTCACCGAGCTGCGGCAGGTCGTACAGGCCCACCGCGGCAGCTTGCAGGTCCAGAGCGGCGACGCTTACCGCCTCACCTCGCCCGCTGGCGACGAGCGGCCCGGCCTCTACGCCTTCACCGCCTTTGGCCCCGACACCGACCTCCGGATCGTCTCCGACGAGCTCGCCGCGGTCGTCGGTGCCCTCGACGACCCGCTCGTATGGCCCGAGCTCGCCGCCGCTGCCGGGGACGAGACCCGCGCCGGACAGCACCGCGAGCTCGCCCGCGCCTGGGCGCTCTGAGCCGCGCCCTCGCGCGATCCTCTCGCGCGCTTCGCCCCGACACGCCACTTCTCGGCGCGAGCGTGCACACCGGCCAATGCTGCGACTCGTCGCGCGATCTCGCCGCGCGCGGATACGAGTCCTCATGCCATCGCCGTCGCCGTCCTGCGACGCCGATATGACGAATCTGCGGCCGCTGCCCGCTCGTCCCGCGCGAACCGTTGCGCGTCACCGCGAGCAGACCTCGGAGGATCTCGCCGGCGCCCGCGGGCCCTGGGCTATCATCCCTCCCTTCTCTCGCTCGATCGGTAGACTCATGGCCCGCGCCTCACGAACTCGCCTCTCGCTCCTCTCCTCGTCCGTCCTGCTCGCGGCTGCCTGCGGCGACGATTCGCGCCTCGACACCGAGGGCGGCGCCGCCGGCACCCAGGGCACCCTGCCCATCACCATCGGTCCCACCGAGGCCACGGCGGGCAGCGACGGCACCGTCACCGGCGGCCCCACCGAGGGCGGCACTGGCACCGCCTCTGCCACCGCCACCGGCACCGACACGAGCGTGCCGACCAGCGGCACCGACAGCACTGCCAGCGACACCGGCAACACGACCTCCGGGACATGTTCCGAAGACCAGCTGTGCAGCGGCGTCTGCTGCGGCGACGGCCAGCTGTGCGACAACGGCCAGTGCGTCGCCGACTGCGGCGGCCCGCCCCCTTGCGGCCAGGCCAAGGAGTGCTGCGGCGACGGCCAGCTGTGTTACCTCGGCGCCTGCGTCACCCCAGGGTCCGCCTGCAGCGACCAGGCCTGCGTCACCAAGCCGACCCAGGACACCTGCGACGACGGCTTCATCTGCGACCCCAACCTCGGCCTTTGTCTGCCCAGCCAGGCCGACCCGACCTGCCAGTACATCCCGCCGGCCAACGTCTTCAAGCCGACCCCGCTGTTCACCTGGGGTCGTCGCAAGGTCATCGCGTGCAACGCCGACGTCGACTGTCAGGTCGCCGAGGTCTGCACCGACAAGGTGTGCACGCCGACCTGGAATCACCTGATCCCCCAGGACGACGACATGCCCAATCACTACCAGAGCTCGTCGATCCCGATCGTCGTCGACCTCAACGACGATTGCGTGCCCGAGGTCATCTTCAACACGTACACCGGCACCAATATCACCGCCGACGGCGTCCTGCGGGCCATCCGCGGCGACACCGGCGCCAAGCTGTGGACGGTCACCGACCCGATGTACCGCACCAACAGCACCTCCAACATCGCCGCCGGCGACATCGACATGGACGGCCGGGCCGAGATCGTCGCCAGCGGCGCCGGCAAGTACCTGGTCGCCATCGACAGCGACGGCACCCCGCTGTGGCGCTCCGAAAATTTCGCCGGCACCAACTCGAGCGGCTCGGTGGCGATCGCCAACATGGACAACGACGGCCCGCCCGAGATCCTGTTCGGCCGCGCGATCTTCAGCAACACCGGCAAGCTGCTCTACGAGGGCCCCGGCAACCAGGGCCAGGGTATGAACGGCCAGGGCCCGATCTCCTGCGTCGCCGACCTCGACGGCGACAGCCGGCCCGAGCTCATCGGCGGGCGCACCGCCTACAAGACCACCGGCACCGTCGCCGGCGACGACTTCGCCGGCAGCGTGCTGTGGACCTCCAACGTCGCCACCGACGGCTTCTGCGGCGTCGCCGACTTCGACGCCGACGGCAAGCCCGAGGTCGTGCTCGTCACCATGGGCACCCTCCGCGTCCTCAACGGCCAGACCGGCGTGCAGATCGCCACTGCCAACATTCCCCAGCAGGGCACCGGCGGCCCGCCCAACATCGCCGACTTCGACGGCGACGGCGTGCGCGACATCGGCGTCGCCGGGTCCGCGCGTTACACCGTGTTCCAGTTCAACGGCATGGCCCTCAGCCAGCTGTGGACCGCCGCCACCGAGGACGACAGCTCGCAGGTCACGGGCTCCTCCGTGTTCGACTTCGACGGCGACGGCCGGGCCGAGGTCGTCTACAACGACGAGGCTTACATCCGCATCTACCCCGGCGTCGAGCCCGACTGCGCCATGAACCCGCCCGGCCCCGGCTGCAACAAGAACATGACCGACGCCGAGGTCCTGTTCCGCGACCGCAACTCCTCGCGCACGCGCACCGAGTACCCCGTGATCGCCGACGTCAACGGCGACTTCAAGGCCGACATCGTGTTCGCCACCAACAACGACAGCCAGGCCTCGATCGTCACCGACGCCGGCATCGAGGTCTTCAAGGATTCGCTCGACAACTGGGTCTCCACTCGCCCGGTGTGGAACCAGCACTCCTATCATATCACCAATGTCGGCCTCGTCGGCGAGATCCCCACCGTCGAGGACAACAACTGGAGCTCCTTCAACAGCTACCGCAACAACGTCCAGGGCGCCGCCGACTTCTGCGCCCCCGACCTCGTCCCTTACGACCTGACCTTCGACGCCCAGGTCTGCGCCACCGGCCTCAAGCTCTCGGTGTGGGTCGCCAACCAGGGCTGCCTCGGCGTCGGTCCCGGCGTCAACGTCGCCTTCTACGAGGAGACCCTCGGCCTGCTCGGCGTCGTCAAGACCCAGGGCCCGCTGGTCGCCGGCGCCGCCGAGCAGGTCACGATCGAGTACCCCGGCATCTTCGACTCCGTCAGCGTGTGGGCCGCCGCCGACGACGACGGCATGGGCAACGGCGTCCTCAACGAATGCGTCGAGGACAACAACAGCTCGCCCATGGACAAGGTCTGCATCCCGCCGGGCTGACCGATCCGCGCAAGTAGCCTCGGCGCCGACAGCGGCGCGATGCTGGCGACCCTCGACACGACCACGGAGGCGACGCCGATCAGGGCGGATCCGACACGCTCGGGTGCCGGGCCGCCGCCAGGGCCGCGCGGCAAGCCGCCAGCGCCCCGTCGCGCGCGTCGAACATGGCGAAGCGCTCGCGCGGCTGGACCGCGCCGACGATCAGCGTCGCGGCCATCACCTTGACCGGGTCGCCGCCGGCAAGCAGGGCGACGAAGACCAGGTGGGGGTCGGCGAACAGCTGGACGATGTGGCGCCGGATCTCGGGGCCCGGCATGTTGGCCTCGTCGAGCTCGACGAGCAGGGTGTACGGCGCGCCGTCGCTGGTCAGGCGCGTCATCTCGGCGCGCATCACCTGGACGCTGAATTCGCTCGGCAGCGGGATCTCGTGGTAGCGGATCACCCCGGGCTCGAGCAGCGCGATCCGGGCGCGGATCGCCCCCACGTCGGCGATCCCGCGCGGGGCGGCGCCCGGGTCGAGCGCGCGCAGCAGGTCGGCCATGCTCGCGTGCCGTCGCCCGGGCTCGGGGTCGAGGCCGCGGACGATCGCCGCCTGCAGCCAGCCCGGCACATCGCTGTCCTCCGGGACAGGTCCGACGTCGCGCCCGCGGATCGCCCGCAGACGCGCCTGCAGGTCGCGCGACGGGAACGGCGGGGCGGCGTACAGCGCCTCGTACAGCGCGACGCAGAGCGCGAACTGATCCGCCGCCGGGCCGCCCGGGTCGCCGGCGAACAGCTCCGGGGCCATGTAGCCGGGGGTCCCGGCCAGCCCGCCCCCCGACGCCTCGCCGACCCGCCGCGCCAGGCCGAAGTCGGCCACTCGCACCCCGCCGTCGCGCCCGATCAGCACGTTCTGCGGCTTGAAGTCGCGGTGGCACAGCCCGATCGCGTGCGCGGCCGCCAGCCCGCGCCCGGCCGCGAGGAACGTCTCGACGATCGCCGGCCACGGCCGCCGCGTGCCCGCGAGCCACTGCGCGAGCGTCTCGCCGTCGACGTGCTCCATCACCACGAACAGCCCGCCGCGGCCGTCCGGCAGGGTGTAGGTGCCGACATCGTGGACCGTGAGGACGTTCGGGTGCGACAGCCGGGCCATCGCCTGCGCCTCTCGCAGCAGCAGCTCCGGCGCGGCGGCCTCGCGGTCCTGGCGCATCAACTTGATCGCTACCCCACGCTCGAGCCGAGGATCGTGGGCGAGGTAGACCGCCCCGAACCCGCCGACGCCGAGCAGCCGCTGCAGCTGGTAGTGCCCGAGCATCACCGGCCCGGCGGCGCCGAACATCCGCTCCTCGACGTGGCGCAGCAGCAGCGCCGCCTCGACCGGATCACCGTCGCCGAGGCCCGTCAGGGCGAGCCCTGTCGTCGTCGTCCCGGCGGTGGTCGGACCCATCGCGCCCAGCGTATCAATCTCCGGCGGCGCGGCCGACCCCGGCGCGCCGTAGAGATCGCGGTTTGCTAACCTCCGGCCCGTGACCGACGACGCCGACCTACTGGCCCGCTGGCGCGCGGGAGATCCCGCCGCCGGCAGCGCGCTCGTCCGCCGCCACGTGGCGACGCTCGCCCGCTTCTTCCGCGGCAAGGCGGTCGACGTCGCCGACGTGGTCCAGCAGACCTTGACCGCCTGCGTCCAGGCCAAGGGCCGCGTCCCCGACGGGCTCGAGTTCCGCGCCTACCTCCTCGGCATCGCGCGGAACGTGCTGCTGCACGATCTCCGGCGCCGCGGACGCAAGCCCGAGCCCCACGGCCTCGACGACCTCCCCCTCGCCGCCCCCAGCGCGCTCTCGCCGAGCCGCGCCGTGGCCGCCCGCGAGGAGCGGCGCCTGCTCCTACGCGCCCTGCGTCGGCTGCCCTACGACCTGCAGTGGCTGATCGAGCTCCACTACTGGGAGGGGCTGCGCCAGGACGACGTCGCCGCCGTGCTCGAGGTCCCGCCTGGCACGATCAAGAGTCGGCTGTCGCGGGCAAAGAAGCTGCTGCGCGCCGAGATCGAGGCGCTCGCGGCCGATCCCGCGCTGCGGGCCTCGACCGTCGACGACCTCGACCGCTGGGCCCGCGAGCTCGCCGCGCTCCGCGACGACGAGCCCTGAGCGCGCCGCGACCTCAGGTCGCGCGGCCGAACACGAAGAGGTCGGTCGGGACCAGCGCCGTGTGCCCGCCGGGCAACGTCAACGTGGTGTGGATCGAGCCCTTGCCCTGGGCGATCGGCGTCAGCCCGGCGAGCGCGAACAGGCGCGTCAGGTCTCCGCGCTGCAGGGCGGCCGGGCGGATCCCGTGCCGCAGCACCTGCTGCAGCCCGGGCGGCGGCCCGCCGAATTCGGCGAACAGATACTCGAAGTAGGCGTCCGCGGCCGGCGACAGCTCGCACACCAGGGCGCGCCCGCGGTGGCCGAGCAGCGCCCGCAGCCCGGCCACCGCCTGCACGCGCGCGGCCTCGTCCAGTTGGTGAAAGACGGCCCGCACGTACACGTTTGCGTCGCCGATCCGGCGCTGCAGGGCGGCCGCGGCGGCGGGGTCGAGCAGGTCGAGGACGACGAACTCGAGCCCGGGTAGAGGCTCGCCGGCGAGCGCGATCGCCAGCCCCGCTGCGGACACATCGGCCCCCACGACGCGAGAGAATTGCCGCGCCAGCGCCCGGGTCTGGGTCCCGTGGCCGCAGCCGAGATCGACGATCGGCAAGGTCCGATCGAGGTGGGCGCCGAACCGGCGCAGGTCGTCCTCGACCCCGACCTCCGGGCGGCTGTCCCAAAAGACCTGCCCCGTCGCGTCGGTGTCGCTCCAGTAGTCGTCCCACAGCTTGGCGTAGTCCGCGGCGCTCATCGGCTCTCCTCCTGCCCGCACGTGGCGGGCCTCGCTGCAATTCCCGCCGCCGCCAGAAGGTTCACGCGAACCCCCAGAAAATTTCCGTGAACCAAACGGCGCGCGCGGGAATTCCTCGATCGACCCACCTTCAAGGAGTCCGATCCGATGTTGAAGCTCGAAGCGCGCGAGTACGGCCCCGACAGCACCCCCGCCGAGATCGAGGCGATCCAGGCCCGCCTCTGCCTGATGCTCCCCCGCGTGGTCATGTACCGCGAGGCGCCCGTCCCCAGCCCGTTCCAGATCGGCGTGTTCGGCGAGAAGCTGCGGCGCATCACCGCCGACCTCGCCGCCTACGACATGATCATGGACCTCTCCGAGGCCAAGCCGCCGGGGGGCCGCTGCCGTGAGGCGCTGCGCGAGCTGTTCGCCGCTGAGCACAAGCTCCAGCGGGTGGCCGTGTTCACCGGCGGCAACTTCATCATCAACAGCGTCGCCAAGCTCCTGCTCAAGAACTGCGGGGTCCGCAACCTGACGATGTGCAAGGACGAGGCGGAGGCGCTGTCGACGATCGGCGCGCGATGACCGCGGACCTGTCGCCCGCCGCAGGCCCAGGCCCAGCGGCGGGCTCGTCGGCCCGCCGAGTTTCTTGTCCCACACGCGACCTGCCTACAAGGAGGCACTCCCCGGAGCTGCCCCAATGCCAGAGCTGACCGCCTCCGAGGACAAGGTCGCTTTCTCGCTCGACAACCGCCAGGTCTTCTTCCTGTTTTTCGGCCTGTCGGTGGTCGGATGCTTCGTCTTCGCGCTCGGCGTGATGGTCGGGCGCCGCAACGAGGCCGGCCTGGCCGACGCCCAGTCGGTCGCCCGTAACGACGCCCGCGCGGTGCTCGCCGAACCCGAGCCGCTGCTCGCCTGATCGCGTGCTTCTGGGCGATGCGCGCTCGACCTCGTGCGTCCCACAGCGTGGTTGCAGACAGGTTCGCACCCCTGAAACACACGTATCATCAAGCAGCATTCACGCCCGCGCCGAGGGGCTCCCGAATGGTCATAGGGGCCATCGCTAACCCCGACGGCCGCGTCGGACCGAAGACCATCGCGGCGCTCGACGCCCGCGACCCCCGGGCCGCAGACATCACTCGTCCGAGGGCAACGTCCGCTCCCCCGCCAACGCCACGAGCGCCGCGAAGACCCGCCGTTGCTGCGCCTCGTGGTTCTCGCTGCGGCCTCGCCACCGCGCCCGCCCGCCGACCCATCCCGCGATCGCGCCGGTCGAAGTCAGCGCCCCCAACAGCAGGAGCAGCAGCGCCTTGATCACCACCCCCTTCAGCAGCACGACCGCGAACACCCCGGCGAAGAAACCGGCGAGGCCGCCGAGGAACGCGCTCGCCACCGTCACGCTCGCGTCCATGCGTTCTTCAAGGCGCAGGGTCGTGCGGCCCGCGTGCTCGACCACCGTGAAGTGCATCCAGCGCGCCGGGTTGGCCGTCGTCGACCAGATCCGCGCCCCGGCCTCGTGCTTCAGCTGCCCCGGGTCGCCGACCGAGCGCCGCAGCACCTCGATCATCTGCGACAGCGTCGCCTCGTCGACGCTGCCGTCGACGACCTCCTCGAACATCAGCTCCGTCTTGCCTCCCGCCCACCACACCGGCCGGTTGCGGTCGCCCTGGATCGCCAGCTCCCCGGCCGCGCGCGCGACCAGTGCCTTCGAGATCCCCAGCTCCTGCACGACCTCCTCGATCTCCCCCTGACTCATCGACCGCGCGTCGGTCTTCTCGCCCTCGCGCGCGTGCAGCTCCGCGACGCGCTTGAGGATCTGGCCGACCTCGCGGTCGTCGTAGCGGCGGTCCCCGGACATGCCAGAACCCTAGCATCCGCCCACCAGCGTTGCGCATGCAACCACGCGGCGATCTCGGCGCGACGGCCTGGCGAGCGCGATCGAGAGCGGCGATCGGGCCGGACCTTTGGCAGCGCGAGCTCGAGGCCTGGCCCTGGGGCCATCGTTCCGCCCTCCCGGCGTCGGACAGATTGCGCGCGGCGATCAGCGCCGCGCCGGGCCGCGCACATCGACGCTCGCGCCGACGGCCGTCAGCGCCCGCGCGAGCACCCACACCTCGGTCCAGCTCAGGCCGTCCTTGAGCATCACGTCGGTCGACTCGGCCAGTTCCTTGGCCTCCTGGAGCCCGAGCGTGGTGGCCTGGCGGATGATCCTGATGACGGGGATCCTGAATCCCCCGTTGGACCGCAACACCACCCCGTAGCCGCGCTTCGGCTCGGGCAACCCTGGCTCGCTGCTCACCTCGCCGGGCGGCACCGGCTTCGACGAGCTGCTCGCTGCGCCGGGCGGCACCGGCTTCGGCGAGCTGCTCGCCGCACTCGGCGGCACCGGCGTCGGCGGGTTGCCTCCCGCGCCCCACGTCACCGCCGCCGACTCGCCGCTCACCGCCCGCTCGGGCGGCGCGCTGCTCTCGTGGGCGCGAACCTCGACAGTCGCCCCGGCCTCGAGCAACTCGTCGCGCAGCGCCTCCGCCTCCTCTTGAACGATCTGCCGGCGCACCAGGCACGGCGCGTCGTCGACCAGCTCGACCGCCTCGCGCAGTCCGAAGCCCATCATCCGCTTCAGCGCGCGCACCACGTGGATCTTGCTGGCGCCCTGTGCTTGCAAGTACACGTCGAAGAACGCGGGGCCATGGGCCCGCAGCTCGACGGTCGCGCCTGCGGCGACCAGCGCGACGCGCAGCGCCTCGGCCAGGGCGGGCGCAAGTCGAGTACCCATCGCGCTCGGCGTGCGCGCCACCAGCTCCGCCGCCGCCGCCGCCTCGAGGGCCATCCTCGCTCGCAGCGTCTCGATGACTGCCGCCGGGTTCGACCCCACAGCTTGCAGGATCACGTCCTGCAAGACCCCTTCGCCCGACTGGTCTCCGACCGTCATCCCTCGACGATACTCGAATCACCGCCAGCCCCGAACGGGCAACCTATAAGCACTCGCAGCGGCGATCCTCCTCGGCTGCATCCCGACCCTCGCCCACGACGCTCCCTGTCGACCTGTCCCCGCGGCCAGGCAGCCCCCGACCTCCGCCTCTTCCACCCATCGCGGCTCCAGCAATCCGCACCTGATCTTTGCCAGCTCACCCCTACGGTCGCCGCAATACCAATGGACCGTAAGGCAGCGACACCTCGGTCAATCCTTCCATCACCCCGCGCGCACGCGGTCGCGCCGCCGAAGGCGCGACGATCAGCACGCGACCGTCGTCGGTTCGCGCGAGGATCTGCGGGCCCCTGCCGCCTCCATCACCCGCGCCCCACGTTGTCATGACCATCGAGCTCCGGAACCATCGTCAGTCATGAAACAAGCCAATTCATGGGACAGACCCTTCAGCCCGTCGCCAGCCTCCCGCTCACATGCAAAAACAGCACCTCGCCCCGATTCGCTACCCTGCTTCGCCGCGCCGGCGCCAGCCTTGCGGCGTCTCGCCGGTCCAGCGCTTGAACGCGCGGAAGAACGGCGCCGGCTCGGCGTACCCGAGCAGCACTGCCACCTCCGACGCGCTCAGCGAGCGGTCCGCCAGCAGATGCACCGCCCGCGCGTGCCTCGCCTCCTCGACCAGCCCCGCGAAGTTGGTCTGCTCGTCGAGCAGTCGCCGGTGCAGCGTCCGCTCCGACACCCCCAGGCGCTTCGCCACCGCCTGCAGCCGCGGCTCGCCCTCCGCCAGCGCCGCCCCGATCTCCCGCCGCACCCGATCGGCCCATGAAGCGTCCGCCGGCAGTTGGGCCAGCATCGACTCCGTGCGGCGGGCCAGGTAGCCGAACAGCTGCGGATCGGCGCGCGGCAGCGGCACCTCCAAAATTTCCGCCGCGAACCCGATCTGCAGCAGCGGCGCGTCCCAGGCCACCGGGCAGGCGAAATGCGCCTCGACCTCGCGCGGCTCCGCCGGTCGTGACAGCGGCAACGCCACGAACGCCGCCCGCGTGCCCGCCCCCGCGATCCCGCCCATCATCGTCACGATCGACGCCGCCTGCGCCAGCACCGGCTCGCGCAGCTGAGCGAACGCCGGCACCATCGCCCGCACGAACACCACGTAATCACCGGCCGCGTCGCGTCGGCGCTCGAGCTGCGGCACCAGGCCCGGGTACAGCACCGCGCCGACCCGCTGCTGCCACGCCAGCGCGTCGCCGACCGTCGCCTCGTGCTGCATCGCGTAGCCGATCACGCCCAGCCCGGCGATCCCGAGCCGCGCCCCGATCTGCAGCCCGTCGCCGCGGCGCGACAGGATCTCCCACATCTTCAGGTGCGGCCCCAGAGGCACCCGCGCGTCCGGGTCCGTCAGCGCTGACGGATCGATCCCCGCCTCGCGCACGATCGCCGCCGCGTCCGCCCCCAGCCGCTCCGCCGCCGCCAGCACCTGGACCGTCATCGCCGCCAGCACCGAGGGGCCCGTCATCGCCGCGGATCTTCGACGATGGCCGGCAAAGCCACAAGCTTGGCGGCCGCGGTCAAGGCGGCCCGCGCCCGCGCGCCGCATCCTCCTCGCCATGAACCTCTCGCAGCTCCACGTCCTCGTCGTCGGTGGTGCCACCGGCGGCGCCGCCACGGCCCTCCTCCTCGCGCGCGCCGGAGCCCGCGTCACCCTGCTCGAGAAGGTCGCCCAGCCGCGCGCCGTCGGGGCCGGCATCGCCCTCGCCGAGAACGGCCTCGCCGTGCTCGAATCGATCGGCCTCGGCCCGGCGATCGCCGCCAGCGGTCGCGCCGTCGACGCGCCCGCGGTCGTCGACGCGCGCGGCCGCATGATGCTCGCCCCGCCGCGCCCGGCCCCGCGCGTCCGCATGCTCCGGCGCAGCGCCCTGCAGGGCCTGCTGCTCGACGCCCTCGCCGCCGAGCCGCGCGTCGAGCGGCAGTTCGGCGCCGAGGTGATCGGCGCCGAGCGGGACGGTCGCGTGCTCGCGCGCATCGACGGCCGCACCGTCGAGCACCGCGCCGACCTGGTCGTCGGCGCCGACGGGGTCCATTCGCGGATCCGCAGCGCCGGCCGGTTCGGCGCCCGGGTCCGCCCGCCCGGCATCCCGTACCTGCGCGCGCTCGTCGAGGTCGACGCCGCCCAGGGCGTCGAGGCCTGGACCGGCGCGGGCATCTTCGGCAGCTTCGCGGTCGACGGCGGCACCTATTTCTTCGCCTCCGCCGGCACCCGCGCCTGCCGTCGCGCCGTCGCCGAGCGCGACCTCGACGGCCTGCGCCAGGTGTGGGCCCGCGCCTATCCGGCCTCGGTCCCCCTGCTCGCCGCGGTAAGGCGATTCGACGACCTCATCTTCAACCGCGTCACCCGCGTCGACTGCCAGCAATGGGTCGACGACCGCCTCGTCCTGCTCGGCGACGCCGCCCACGCCATGGCGCCCAACCTCGGCCAGGGGGCCAACAGCGCCCTCGTCGACGCCGCCGTCCTGCTCGACGAGCTGCGCCGCGCGGGCACCCTCGCCGCTGGCCTCGACGCCTACCAACAGCGCCGCCGCCCCGCCGTGCACAAGGTCGCCCGCGCCGCCGCCGGCCTCGGCGCCCTCGCCGAGCTCACCAACCCCGTCGCCCGCTGGCTGCGCGACCGCCTGCTGCTCCCCGTGGCAACCCGCCTCGGCGGCGACGCCACCCCGGTCGTCATGCAGGAGCTCCCCGCCACCCTGCTGGCGATCGGCCGCGCCTGACCGCCGAGTCGCAAAACATGTCCTCGAAGACATTCCCTATCGAACATGTCCTCGATGGCATGCTCTTACCGACATGACCTTTCGAGCATGCCCGTTCGTACAGGCATACCCGGGCGGGCCCACGGCGGGTACCAGTCGACTTGAGCCGAGGTCCGGCGCAGGCGAACCTCGTCACGCTCGCTCGCATCCGCATCGGGTCGCCTCAAACAGGCTGTCACCCGCCGCGCGGCCCCGCCTGCTTCACCGCCTTCGCCCAGCCTCTCGGCGCCGGCGGCTGCCCGCGCAGATACGCCTCCCACGTGCTCGTGTCGTCGAAGCGGTAGCCCGCCCACAGGCTCCACGCGTCCGTGTAGCTGACCTCCCCGTCGTACTGCCCGCGCAGCGCCGCCGGCTCCTCCCCGCGCGACCACGGGGCCGGCAGTAGCCCGTGGGCCGCCAGCAGCACGGCCGCCTGCGCGTACGTCTCGCCTTCCAGCGTCTCCGCCTTCCCGTCGCGCACCGCCTCGAGCACCGCCTCCCAGCTCGTCGGCGCCGGCCCCACCGCCGCCAGCCACTCCGTCAACGTCCCCTCGGCGCGCCGCCTCGCGCACCAGCGCGCCCAAAAATCGTACTTACGCGCCCCGTAGCGGAACTCCGTCGCCGGCAGGCGTTCCCCGCGGCCCGCCCACGGCGCCGGCGGCATCGACCCGTGCAGCCGCTCCCACGCCACGATCGCCACATCGTCCGCGATCACCCCCGCCGCCTCGAGCTCTGCCCGCAGCGACCCGTCGTCGTCGCGCGGCCGCAGCTCCGGCGCATACGTCGACACCGCCGAGCGCGTCCATGTGCGAGGCGCCGGCGCGTGCCTTTTTAAATACGCCAACCGCCAACCGCGATCGCTCGGCGCCCGCGCCAACCACTCGTGCCATATCTCCGCCCAGCTCTCCCCGTAGCCCATCCGCCAGCCGATGCTGCTATGCGGGATCTCGGGCCAACGGGCCCACGGCGGCGCCACATCGCCCTGCGCATCGCTGGCCTCCGCGATCGCCCGGGTCAGGAATGCCTCTTGATCGAAGCTCACCCGGGCGAGCATACGACCTCGGCCGCGAGCCGTCCGCGCATCTCGCTCGCACGTGCGATTCCCGGGTCGGAGCGCGCCGGACGAGCGAGCTTTGCGCGGGGCCCTGCGCCACAATTCGGGCCAGCCTGCGCCGGTCGCCGCCTGAGCCTGGTCAGGTCCGCGCCGCTTCGGTGTTATGCCTCGCCATCATGGAATACCGACGACTCGGAGCATCCGGTCTCAAGGTCCCCGTGCTGAGCTTCGGCACTGGCACCTTCGGCGGCGTGGGCAAGCTGTTCAGCGCCTGGGGCGACACCGACGTGTCGGCCGCGCGGCGGCTCGTCGACATCTGCCTCGACGCTGGCGTCACCCTGTTCGACAGCGCCGACGTCTATTCGGCCGGCGCCGCCGAGTCGATCCTCGGCCAGGCGATCAAGGGTCGGCGCGACCGCCTGCTGATCTCGACCAAGGCCACCTTTCGCAGCGGTGAGGGTCCCAACGACGTCGGCAGCTCGCGCTTCCACCTGATCCAGAGCGTCGAGGCCGCGCTCAAGCGGCTCGGCACCGACCGCATCGACCTGTTCCAGCTCCACGGCTTCGACGCCGTCACCCCCGTCGAGGAGGTGCTCTCGACCCTCGACGACCTCGTGCGGGCCGGCAAGCTGCGCTACGTCGGTTGCAGCAATTTCTCCGGCTGGCACCTGATGAAGTCGCTGGCGGTCGCCGACCGCTACGGCTATCCGCGCTACGTCGCCCACCAGGCCTATTATTCGCTGATCGGCCGTGAATACGAGCACGAGCTCATGCCGCTCGGCCTCGATCAGGGCGTCGGCGCGGTCGTGTGGAGCCCGCTCGGCTGGGGTCGGCTCACCGGCAAGATCCAGCGCGGCAAGCCGCTGCCGAAGGACAGCCGCCTGCACGGTTCTGCCGAGTTCGGACCCCCGGTCAGCGACGACCATCTCTTCCGCGTGCTCGACGCCGTCGAGGAGATCGCCCGCGAGACCGGCAAGACGGTGCCGCAGGTGGCAATCAATTGGTTGCTGCAGCGGCCGACCGTCGCCACCGTCGTGCTCGGCGCCCGCACCGAGGAGCAGCTCGAGCAGAACCTCGGCGCGATCGGCTGGAATCTCTCGCCGGAGCAGGTTGCCCGGCTCGACGCCGCCAGCGACCAGACGCCCGCTTACCCCTACTGGCACCAGCGCGGCTTCGTCGAGCGCAACCCTCCGCCGGTCTAGCGCGCCGGCGCCCCGGGGCAAACATGCCCCGCGACCGGGCGGGGCGGACGTGCGAGCATCCCCGCATGCAAGAGTGGCTCTACCGCGCGAGCAATGCCAAGGCCGACGCCGCCAAGACCCAGACCATCGTCGACGACTTCGGCTTCATCTGCCGCAGCGCCTACGCTGACGTGGCCAACGCGCAGATGATCGCCAACGTCGCCAAGGTCGACTTCGGCGACATCATCCACCTCTACTTCATCGACGGCGAGGGCGGCGGCCGCTCGCTCGGCGCCTACCGCGTCGTCGGTCCCCACAAGCACCCGCGCGGCGCCCTGTTCGGCGCCGCCGTCCCCAAGACCAAGCTGCGCACCGTCGCCGACGACGAGCTGCGCGACGTCCTGCGGCCGGACTACGCCGTCGACCCGCGCATCGGCGAGTTCTGCGGCTGGCCCGTCATCCGCGACGAGCAGCCCTCGCCGAGCTACGTCAAGGACCTGTTCTCCGGCCGCAACACCCTCGTCCCGCGCTGACGGCAGACCTTCGGCTCGAATCCCCCGGCCGCGCGGCGCTCCGCCGCGCGCTTCTCACATGTCCGTAGCGACATGCCCGACGGGACATGTCGCAACGGACACATCATCTCTCCGTCCCCGCGCCTGCAAGTCCGCCAGCACCTTCCCCGCCCACCTCATGAACGCCTGCCCTCGCGCCGCCGTCGGGTCGACCTTCGCCTCCACGCGCAGCCACGCCGCGTCGGTCCGCAGCGAAAAACTCAGCCCTGTCCCGTCGCTGCTCGGCATCGTCGCCGCGAACGCCTTCGCCCCGCGCTCCGCCTGCGCGGCCGCCTCGGGCGATCCGAAGCGCAGGCCCACGTGGAGCGGCATCACCTGCGGGCTGCCGGAGGCGCCCATCGTCGTCGCCAGCGTGAAGCCCGTGCTGCTGGGCGCTGTCGTGGCCACCGTCCCGTAGTCGCGCAGCCCGGCGCCCCACGCCCCCAGCGACCGGTCGACCGCGGCCACCATCTTCACCATCTCGGGGCTCGGCGGTCCGCTCGCGCCCCGGCCGCCGCCTCGCTGACCCTGGCGGCGCGCCGACGTACCACGCCGCTGCGGCGCGTTATCGCGCCGCGTGCGTCCTGCCGCATCGATGAGGCGCCGGTGAACACGAGTTCACCGCCTTCGCCTCGATCTGTCGGCCGGTTCGTGTCGCTAACAGGACCCGCTTATGCCTGCGCCGAAGCTTTTGCTCGTCGTCCCGCCCGCGACCGTCCTCGCCCACGCAGCCGCTCGATTTCCCGCCGATCCCGCCGCTCGTCTTCGTTTTCGCGCCGACGCCGACCAGCCCGATTGCTTCTACATCGAAGTCCACTCCGGCGCCTCGCCGCGCGCCTATCGAGTGTGTGTCTCGCCTGCTCCTGGCGGCTCGCAGCTCGAGTTTCCGCCCGACCTCGGTGACGCTGCCAGCGCCGTCACCGCCGTCTTCGTCGTCGGCCTCGTCGCTGCCACCTGGCACAGCCTCGGCTTCCTCTCCTTGCTGCTCGCTCTCCCCTCCGCCGTGCTCCTGCGCGTCGCCGCCGAATCGGCCGCCAGCCGGGCCGAGCAGAGCGAGGTCTTCGCCGCCCTCGTCACCGCCTTCGAGCCCCTGCGCGGCCCTGGCTTCCCGTACCGCGCCGTCCGCGACACCCGCCCCCTGCGCAGCGGCGCCTGACCTCGCTGGATCCGCGCCGGGGCGGCGGCGCTCGTATCGCCTCCTGCCAGCATTCGATCCGCGTGATTTTTTCACAGCTCATCCGCGCCTTCGCACATCGCGGGCCCGGACCCACAGCACGTCTATTTTCCTCGATGCGAGTCATCCGGCGGACGACCTCGAGCGGCGCGCATCGGCCCATCACACCTCGATGTCCCCTGACGCGAATCATCACACCGCGGCCGGCTCGACCGCGACTCCCCGCAATCACCACACCGCCGCCTCCGCTCATTCGCCTGCCACCCCCGACACCGCCACGAACTCGCGCTCGCTGTCGGAGTACGCCAGCTTCTTCGCCCACGTCGTCGGCAGCTCGCCCACCGCTGCGCGCGCGATCGACCGGGCCGTCACCACGAAACCGGCCCGCGCGTACGCCTGCACCAGCGCAGTCGCCCGGCCTTCGCCGCCCAGCCCTGGCAGCGCCTGGACCGCCAGCGGATCGCCGGGTCCGTAGCCGAACACCACCTGCACGGCCGCTCCTGGCTTGCACAGCCCGCGCAGCCGCGAGAGCCCGTCCGCCTCCGGCAGCGCCACCGCCCGCAGCAGCGAGCCCCACGGCAGCAGCACCGTCAGCGCGTCCGCCAGCCCGGCCAGCTCGCCCGGCGCCCGCTCCAGCGGCAGCACCCCGAACAGCGCGTTCGTCAGCCCGCCGCGGGCCGGCTTGGCCGCCGCCCGGCGCGACGGCTCGCGCAGCCCCTCCGCGCTCGCGTCGATCCCGATCACCAGCGTCGACGGCTCGCAGCGCGCGCGGCGGAGCGCGAACGCCCCATCACCTGTCCCGAAGTCCAGGTGCACCGCGCGGTGACGGGCCGCCAGCTCGGCCAGTCATCAACGGTCGACCCAGTGTTCTTTTTTGCCTTCGACCCGGTGCATCGTCGCCCCAACCGCCTCGCCTCGCGCCCTATTCCGGGCCCTTCGACCCCGCGAGTTCGGCCCACCGGCCACGCGGTGTGTCCCCGCTACGACGACTCGTTGCCCGTCGACCCGAGCCGCAGCCCGCGGCACGCCAGCACCAGCTTCGCTCGCTGCGAGCCCTCCGCGCTGGCTTCCACGCGTTCGACGTCGATCCCCGCGATCTTGAATTCCACCCGCGCCAGCACGGGTCCGGACTCGGCGGCCAGGTACTCGAGCGCGCCCTCGCGATCGACCAGCGACTCCGCCGCCTCCCAGTCCGCCTCGCCCTCGATCGCCAGCTTGACCCGCTGCAGCCCGCGGCGGCCCAGCGTGATCGTCAGCGCATCGATCTCGGCCACCGGTTGCGGCGCGGGTCCGTGCAGGTGCACCCGGCAGCCTGCGATCGTCGGCGGCTCGCCGCGCGCCTCGGCCCTCGCCGCGCCGCCCTGCATCTCCGCCTTCTTCGCCTCGACCTCGATCCACAGCGCGCCCACGCCCTCGGCGTCGACCGACGGCAGACCTAGCTCGACCACTCGCGCCCCGGCGAGCGCCAGCCGCTCGACCTCGCGCCCCTCCTCGTCGAACGCCACGATCGCCGCGTCGCGCCGCTCGTCGTAGAGGCTGCCCTCGACCCACTCCCAGAACAGCGGCTCCGGCTCGATCAGCAGCGCTCCGTGCCGCTCGCGGAGCCACGGGTTCACGTCGAAGAAACCGTCGCCCGGCGCCCGCACCCAGCCTGCGTGCAGCGTCTCGTCGAGCTCCAGCGCGTATCGCTTCGCCATCCGCCCCGCCTCTCGTGGCCAGGGTACCACGCTCTGCCGCGGGCGAGCGCGCGCCCGCGTGCTCCATTCCGCGCTGTGACGGCGGACCGGGCCGCCGGCTAGTGCCATTCGCGCCCGGACTTCCACTTCCGCATGTCCCGAGCGACATGTCCGAACAAACCCATCAACCGCGACGCGGCTTCTTCTCGATCACCCGGAACGTCACCCGCACCTTGCCCGGCCCGAGCGAGCGGCGCGCGTCCATGGCCAGGATCTGCCCCTGTTCGGCCTCGTGGGCGGCCCGAAACGCCGTAATTTGCGCGTCGAACTCGGCGTCGCTGGTGAACGCGAAGTCGTGGTTCAGGGTGATCTTCTCCGGCTTCTTCGGCACCCGTCGTCCTCGCGGCGAACGTAGCCGCCGGCGTAAAACCGCGCAAGCACCTTGCCCGCGATCACGCGCTGCCGAGAATCGGGCCGCTGCGGCGTACACCGGGGCTGCGGTCATGACAATGCATTTCTCACGGTGTTATCAATCGCCTCGCGGGCGGTCGCTGCGCGATCGTCCGGCGAATGAACGAATGTCCGGACTGGCGCCGCGGCGGACCGTCTGCGCCGGGCGATCCCGCCGGCCTCGGCCGCGATGCTGCAGCGCACAGCCTGCCGGTCCGCATGCCCGTCAAGGATCGGAGCATGAGTTTCAGTCGGATCGTAGTGTGGGCGATCGTGGCCGCCGCGGCGGGCGGTTGTCAGAACGGCGACGGAGGCGACGGAGCCACCACCGAGGGCAGCGACAGCGACGGTACCACCGACGGCGTCGCGGTCGAGACGGAGGGCGGTGAGGCGGCCGAGTGCAAGGGCATCGAGCCTGGGCCGTCGCCGATCCGCCGCATGAACCGGCGCGAGTACGACAACACCGTTCGCGACCTCCTCGGCGACGACTCCCGGCCGGCGCAGAGCTTCCCGACCGAGGAGGAGGCGCTCGGGTTCAACAACAACGCCGACGCGCTGGTCGTCACTTCCTTGCTCGCCGAGGGCTACCTCGGCGCCGCCGAGGACCTGGCCGAGGCGGCCGTCCAGGACCTGCCGGCGCTGCTGCGCGGCTGCGACGTCAAGAAGGACGGCGAGGCCACCTGCGCCGAAAAATTCATCACCGAGTTCGGCCGCGTCGCTTATCGGCGGCCGCTGACCGCCGATGAGCTCCAGCAGCTGCTCGCGGTCCACCAGGCCGCCGCCGACGAGTTCGACTTCGCCACCGGCGTGCGGCTCACCCTCACGGCGATGCTCCAGTCGCCGCATTTCCTCTACCGCGTCGAGTTCGGCGCCCCGATGGAGGGCGACGACGACGTGCTGCGGCTCGCCCCGTACGAGCTCGCCTCGCGGCTCTCGTACTTCCTGTGGGGCACCATGCCCGACGCCGAGCTGTTCGCGGCGGCCGCCGAGGGCCGGCTGCTCGAGCCCGACGACGTCGCCGAGCAGGCCACGCGCATGCTCGCCGACGCGCGGGCGCGGGCCACCGTGCGCGACTTCCACGGGCAATGGCTCGAGCTGCGGCGCATCGAGGAGCTCGAGAAGGACGACGACGCCTTCCCCGGGTTCGACCCCGACCTGCGCCCGCTCCTGCGCGCCGAGGCCGAGGAGTTCCTCGACCACGTGATCTGGAACGACCGCGGCGACCTCGACGCCATGTACCTCGCGCCCTACACCTTCCTCAACGGCGAGCTCGCCGACTACTACGGCCTCGACGGCCCGAGCGGCGACGGCTTCGAGAAGTTCGAGCTCCCGCCCGGCCGCGGCTCCGGCTTCCTCACCCAGGGCGGCCTGCTCTCGGTCCTGGCCAAGCCCAACCAGACCTCGCCGATCCACCGCGGCAAGTTCGTACGCGAGCGGCTGCTGTGCCAGGTCGTCCCGCCGCCGCCCGACAACGTCGACATCACCCCGCCCGAGGTCGACCCGAACCTGCCGACGCGCGAGCGCTTCAAGCAGCACTCCGTCGACCCCGCCTGCTCCGGCTGTCACGGCATGATGGACCCGGTCGGCTTCGGCTTCGAGCACTTCGACGGCATCGGCCGCTGGCGCGACATCGAGGCCGGCCAGCCCATCGACGCCACCGGCGAGCTCGTCGGCGGCAACACCAACGGCACCTTCGACGGCGTCGGCGAGCTCGCCTCCTTGCTCGCCGGCTCGCCCGAGGTCGAGCGCTGCATGACCGTGCAATGGTTCCGCTACGCCTACGGCCGCGCTGACGCCAAGGAGGATGCCTGCACCGTCGACGACCTCACGCAGAAGTTCGCCGGCTCCGGCAGGCGGATCCAGGACCTCATCGTCGCGCTGACCCAGAGCGAAGCCTTCCTCTACCGCCGCGCCCCCGAAGGAAAATGATCATGCGACCCTCCACCCTCAATCGTCGTACCTTCCTCCGCGGCGCCGGCGGGGCCTGCCTCGCGCTGCCGCTGCTCGACATCATGCACGGCTGCGACAGCCCGACCGCCGGCGTGCTCCCGCAGCAGTTCCGCGGCAAGGGCGGGCCCAAGCGGTTCGTCGTGTTCTGGACCCCGAACGGCACCATCATGAAGGACTGGCGGCCGAGCGGCAGCGCCGACGCGTACACCTTCGGGCGGATCCTCCAGCCGCTCGAGCCGCACAAGCAGGACGTGCTGGTCCTCGACGGTGTCGACGAGCTCTCCGCCTACAAGGGCCCCGGCGACGCCCACCAGAAGGGCACCGGCCAGGGCCTCACCGGCACCGAATTGCAGGAGGGTGATTTCGCCGGCGCCGACGGCCTCTCGGCCGGCTGGGCCGACGGCATCTCCGTCGATCAAGCGATCGCCGACGCCATCGGCAACGACACCAAATTCCGCTCGCTCGAGTTCGGCGTCCACGTCTACGGCGCCAACGTCGGCTCGCGGATCTCCTACCGCGGCCCCGCCCAGCCGATCCCGCCCGAGAACGACCCCACCGCCGCCTTCGACCGCATCTTCGGCGACCTCGAGAGCGACCCGGCCGCCCAGGCGCGCAAGATCGCCGAGCGCAAGATCGTCCTCGACGCCGTCGCCGACGACTACCAGCGCCTGATCAAGAAGGTCGGCGCCGCCGACAAGATCAAGCTCGACGCCCACCTCGCCGCCGTGCGCGACATCGAGATGCGGCTCGAGACCGGCAGCACGATCGGCGGCGCCTGCCAGCCGCCGGTGCTCGGCGACATCGCGGACCCGAGCAAGGTCGGCAACATCCCCGCCACCGGCAAGCTGCAGATGGACCTGCTGGCGATGGCGCTCGCCTGTGACTTGACCCGCGTCGCCTCGCTCATGTGGATGAACAGCGCCACTGCCAAGCCGTTCCCGTGGCTCGACATCCCCGAGGGTCACCACGAGCTGGCGCACCGCGGCGACGGCGACGCCGACGCCCAGGAGAAGCTGACCCTGATCAACATCTGGTACTGCCAGCAGTTCGCCTACCTGATCGAGCGGCTCAAGGCGATCCCCGAGGGCGACGGCACCGTCCTCGACAACACCCTGCTGATTTGGGTCAACGAGCACCAGAAGGGCAACGACCACGACCGCCACGAGATCCCGTACGTCCTCGCGGGCAAGGCCGCTGGCGCCATGAAGCCCGGGCGCTGGCTGCAGGTCGAGGGCGACGTCCCGCACAACAACTTGCTCGTCGGCTGCATGAACGCCATGGGCCTCGAGGCCACCACCTTCGGCAACCCGAAGTATTGCAATGGCGCGCTCGGCCTCGCGTGAGCACCTCCGGCGGTGGCGGTAGAGCCTCCGCCACCGCGCGCGGGCGGACCGCCCGGGCGCGGCGGCTCTGTCCGCCATCCTGGTGCGCCCGCGGTCCTCACCTGCGCACGCGAATCGGGCCTCTCGCGCGCAGATCGCCGGCGCGCGAGACACGGGCCCCCCTGCGTGCTACCGTGGTCCGTCTTGTTCACGAACTGCGACGGACTGCGGCGAAGAAGCCCCGAATCGTCGCATGTTCGACAAATTCACGGTCTGCTCGCCGCACCGGCGCCGCCTGACGGCCCTGGCCGGGCTCGACCGCAGGGTTCGCGCGGACGGGCCGGTCGTGAGCGACCGCCGGCGCGCGGCCTGGGCCGAGCTCGTCCCTGCCCGGCACACCGCCCGCGCGGGCAGGCCTGAGCGATGCAGATCAACGGACTCTCACTCCCTGGCGCATTGACCCGGGCGATCGGCGAGCGGCGGTGGCGCCGTCCCGCGGTCGAAGCCCTGCGCCGCGTCTTCCGCGAGAGCCCGGTCCGGGTCCAGCTCTACGACCTCGAGGCCATGCAGGCCGCCAACCAGCGGTGGTTGGCCGAGAAGGATCCCGCCTACCTGGGTCACTCGGACGACAAGAAGCCGCCGGGCAACATCGACCCCGCGACCTCGCTGCTGCTCGGGCATCTCGGCCCCCACATGCCGTTCGCGCTCGACTATCGCGTCTCCGGCGAACGGCCCCGGGTCCTGTACCTCCACTCCGGCGGCGACCAGTGGATCACCGTCGCCGGCGACATCGAACAACTGCTGGCCCGCCTGCAGCTCGACAGGCCGCCGACCGACGACGACGAGACCCCGCGCGTGCGCTAGCGCGGCGGCCCGCCCGCGGTCCCCTCGCGCACGCTCCCGAGGACCTGGCCGCGTTGCCATCGCCGCGGTCCCGTGCTATCTCCTCGCAGTCATTCGTTTCTGGCGCACTTGCACGCTCGGGCCTTTGGTCGACTTCGCGTCGCCCGATTGTCATGGGGTTCATTTCCGGCGACGTTGATGGAGCAGCACCAGACCTTGCTGCGATCTTCGTTCGAGCGCAGGCTCATCGACCGAAAATTTCCCAACACCGGCGCCTCGCGCCGAGAGCCCGATCCAAAGACGAATCACGACAATGGGTAACCGACTCTTCGTAGGCAACCTCTCCTTCCAGATCACCGACAGCGACCTCCAGCAGGCGTTTCAGCCGTACGGCGCGGTCAAAGAGGTCAAGCTGATGACCGACCGCGAGACCGGGCGCTCGCGCGGCTTCGCGTTCGTGGAGATGACGAGCGACGCTGACGCCAAGCGCGCCATCGAGGCGCTTCACGGCGCGTCCCTCGACGGCCGCCCGCTGCGGGTGTCCGAGGCGGAAGACCGTCGCTCGGGCGGCGGCGGCGGCGGCGGTGGCTACGGCGGTGGTGGCGGCGGCGGCGGTTACGGCGGCGGCGGCGGTGGCGGCGGTTACGGCGGCGGCGGCGGTGGTCGCAAGCCGAACCGTGGCGGCGACCGCTACTAGGCATCGAGTCGCTGCGCCCGTCAGGGGCGCAGCGTGATCGTTTCGCCGTGCGAGCCCTGGCGACCTGATCGAGGTCTCCCTGGTTCGCCGGCGTGGCAGCGTCCATGACGCTGACCGAGCGCCGGCGCCTCGCGGACCTCAGTCGTCCGCGGAGCGCGTGAGCGTCGGTCCAGCGCCGGCCACGACATCGATCGCCGGGTCGACGCCGAACAGCGTCGCGTGGTGGATCCACCACACCCAGCACAGCATGCCGAACGGCAGGTACCCGAAGTACCCCAGCAGCGGCATCTCGTACACGTGCAGCACGTTCACGTACGGCACGTCGTACTTCCAGAAGTTGGGGTTCTGCGGCGTGCCGTAATAGTTCCACATCTCGCCGACCAGGTAGTTGAGCGCGCACGCCAGCCCGATCAGCACCACCGGCGCCCAGTTGCCGCGGCGGATCGCCGAGAAGGGCGTCCACCCGCCCGCCAGCGACACCGACGTCGAAAGCACGACGAGCGGGCTGAGCCACAGCAGCGGGAACAGCGGCGCCGGCCACAGCACCAGCGCCGCCAGCGAGCCGACGCCGACCCATGACAGGCGTCGCACCGTCGCGCGCGACAGCTCGACCCGCGGCCCGCGCTCGAACCGGGCCCGCAGCGGCGCGATCGTCGTCAGCAATTGATAGACCACGAAGATCGACGGCAGCACCGTCGTGAACGCCAGGCCGAACCACAGCAGATAGCCGGCCTGCGAGAAGATCGCGTCGTTGGGGTAGTACCAGTTCGAGCGCGTGAAGTAATTGAGGTACTCGAAGAAGTACCAGCACACGCACGAGGTCGCGGCGATCGCCAGCACCGCGCCCGGCCGGCGCGACACCAGTGAGGCCCCGCCGGTGCGGCGATAGACCACGCCGTCGAGCGCGAGGATGAAGCCCCACCACAGCGGCACGAAGCTGAACGGCACCAGCGGCGCGGCCGCCTGCGGCAGCTCGCCCCACATCAGCGCCCACGAGGCCATCGCCAGCAGCGCCCCCGGCACGCACCACGGCGGCAGCCGGACCGGACGCACGCGCGGCCCCTCGCTCGGCGCCGGCGGGGCGAAGCCGAACCGCTGCGGCGCCGCCAGGAACGAGAGGATGCCCAGCGCCAGCGCCACGCCGAGGCCGAACACCAGCCCGCTGAAGCCCGGCACGTCGGGGCTCTTAGGCGGCGGGAACGTGCCCCAGGTATCCGGCATGTCGCCGTGGACCAGCAGGCGGGTGGCGAGCGGCGTCGCCACCAGGGCGAGCAGACCGAGGACGAGCGGCAGCTTGCGGACCTTCGCGGACAGCGTCACCCGCGACCCATACCACGCCCCTCGCCGCCCCGCGACCGCGCGCGAACGCACCGCGCGCAGGCGCGAGCGAACACAGTCAACAATGACCCGAAGGACATGCCCTTTCGAGCATGTACTTTCGAGCATATCAGCGCCCTACTTCGAGTTGGCGGCGCCGAACGTCGGCTTGCAGCCCGACGACCAGCTGCCTGCCGGCCCGTCGGCGATCCGGCAGAACGACAGCGCGGCCTGGTCGGCGCCGTAGGACACCTGCGACACGGGCGTGAGGTCGGGCTTCAGCAGCGTCACCGTGTCGCCGTTGGAGCTGAGGCCGAAAGGGTGCTGGCCGGCCAGATCGCCCTTGGCGACCACCATGAACTGCCCCGGCATCAGCTTCGCCCCGGCGGCGAACACCAGCTTCTCGAGGTCGTCGACGGGGTCGTAGGTCGCGTCGAACGCCTGGTCGGTGAGGATCCACCCCGCCATGTCGAGCGGGTCGGCCCCGGCGTTGAACAGCTCGATCTCGTCGTTGGTCGACTCGAGCTCGTTGATCGCCGCCGCCAGGTCCGACATGCACATCGAGGTGTCGAGGATGCACTGCGGCGTGCAGGCCATCGCCCCGCCGGTGAAGCCCCGGTCGGCGCACTTGGCCGCCCCGACGTCGAGGCCGTCGCAGGGCTCGCCGCCCTCGCGCACCCCGTTGCCGCAGATCGTCAGCGCCTCGGTGTTGGCCGCCCCGAGGGTCTGCTCGCAGTGACCCCACGAACCTGTCCCATCGGGCAGGCGGCACCACGACACCATCGCCGTCACCCCCTCGACCGTCAGCGCGTCGATGACCGCGTCGTCGCCGTCGACCAGCGTCAGCGTCTCCTCGCTGCTCGAGCTGATCCCGAACGGCAGGTCGCCCTCGCCCGACATCACGTCGAGCTCGACCAGCACCATCCGCTCGCCGGGCATCAGCGTCGTCCCCGCGGGGAACACGTAGGTCTTGTCGGCCGGCATCGTCGAATCGTCCGACAGCCGCCAGCCGGACAGGTCGGCCGGCGCCCCGCCGGCGTTCAGCAGCTCGATCGCGTCGCCCTTGCCGGCGTACGGCCCCGACTCCGCCCCCTTCGAGGTCAGCTCGTTGAGCGCCACCAGCCACTCGGCCGGCTCGCCCACGCAGTTCGAGACGTCGAGCGACAGGCAGTCGGGCGCGCACGCCAGCGGCCCCGAGAAGCCCGGGTCGACGTCGGCGCACGACATCCCGCCGAGCTCCGCCCCGTCGCACAGCTCGTCGCCCCCGACGATCCCGTCGCCGCACGCCGGCGCGCCCGGCCCCTCCGAGGTCACCGAAGGCCCGTCGCCGCTGCTGCTGCTGCCGTCCGGCCGGTCGCCGCCGCTGCTGCCGTCGTCCGGCGAATCATCGGTGGCGGAAGCATTGTTCATACCGCCGCTCGGGTTGCAGCCGACCAGCGCCGGCCCCGCGATGCACAATAGTGACAGAGACACCCCTACGATTCGCCGCATGACTCACCCGTTGTTTTTTGCTGAGATTGGGGACGTGAGACTGATTCGCTTCAGCGCGACAGCGGCGCCCCGACCGCTGCCTCCAATTCGATGAGCGCGTCCCGGCGCTCGAAGCGGGCCGCCAGGTGCAGCCGCCGCGCGGCGACCCGACGCGCCTCGACCTCGAGGACCTCGACCACGTCGAGCGTGCCCGCCACCAGCGCCGCGTCGGCCTGGCCCGCCGCCGCGTCAACCTGCGGCAGCAGGTCTTGCTCGATCTCGAGGACCCGCGCGTCGGCCCGCTGCGCCCGCGCGATCGCCTCCGCGACCTCGCCGGCGATCGCCGCGACCTCCGCCCGCTCCTCGACCTGTCGCTGGCGGATCGTCGCCTTGGCCGCCTTGATCTTGCCGCGGTTCAAGCTGAACAAAGGGACATCCACCGCGAACCCGACCCCGAACGACGACGGCGTCGCCGGCCCCGGGCCGAAGAAATAGTTGACCTGCGCCCAGCTGATCCACGGCGCCGCCGCCACGCGCGCCAGCGAGATCGCCGAGCGCGCCTGACCGACCCGCGTCTGCGCCGCCCGCAGCTCCGGGCGCGACCGCAGCGCCTGCTCCGTCAGCGCCGTCGGGTCGAGCACCATGTCGGCGATGTCGAGCTGGGCCCGATCGACGCGGACGCGAAACGCCGGCCCCGGCCCGACCACGCGCGCCAGTTCGGCCTCGGTGCGGGCCAGCTCGCCGCGCAGCTTGCGGACCTCGTCGGTCGCCTCGGCGCGGGCCACCTCGGCCATCGCCAGCGCGACATCGGTCGCCACCGCGCGGGCCACCCGGGCCTGCAGTTGGCGCCTCCGCTCCTCGCACAGCGCCACCGCCTGCGCGACCTCCTCGAGGTCGGCGGTCAGCCACGCCAGGCGCGCGAACAGCCGCTGCACCCGCGCCCGCAGCTGCCTGCGCGCCGCCGTGGCCGCGTCCTGCGCCCCGGCGGCCGCGTGGCGGGCCCCTTCGACGCGGGCGCGCACGCTGCCGGGGCGGGGGATCGGTGCACGCAATCCGAGGTTGAAGCCGAGCCGCCCGGGCGCCGAGTCATCGACGCCGACGTTCGACACCCGCACGCTCGGGTTCTCGATCTGCCGGGCCGCGAATACCTCCGTCGCCGCCACCTCGGCCCGCGCCTCGACCACCGCCAATTCAGGGTTGTTGGCCAGCGCCAGCGCGTAGGCCTGCTCGAGCGTCAACGCGTCGCCGGCCGCGAGCGTCGCCGCCGTCGTGCCGGGCAAGCTCCCGCGCGGCGGACCGACCTGCATCTCGCGCCAGGTCGCGATCGCCCGCTCGGGCGAGACCGCCGGCGCGCTCGCGCAGCCGACTGCCGCCATTGCCGCGACCAGCGCCCAGCGCCCGCGAATCATGGCACCTCCGGCGCCGCGGCGCGGCTCGGCAAGCTCGCCTCGACCAGCGGCGCCGCCAACACCTGCTCGGTCACCGGCTCCGGCGCGACCGGCTCCGCCGCGCACGGCGACGGCTGGCCCAGAAAGCTGACCGTGAACGCCTGCCCCGGCAGCAGCGGCGCCGCCTCGTCGAGCGCGACCGTGACCTCGCGACCCCACTCCGGCACCCCCGGGTTCCGGCGGCAGCGGGCCGGCAGCTCCCCGATCTGCGGCCCCAGCCCCGTCACGTGGGCGCCGACCGCCGGCCCGCCGGTCCCCCGCGCGCGCACCAGCGCCGCCTCGCCCACGCGCACCCGCCCGGCCTGCGCCTCGCGCAGGCACACCACCACCTCGTCGTCCTCGCCCGGCCCGCGGCCCATGATCGTCAGCACCGGCGCGTCCGGGCCCGCGACCTCGCCGGCGCGCACCACGATCTCCGTCACCCGGCCGTCGGCCGGCGCGCGCAGCACCGTCTGCTCGCGCCGCACTGCCAACAATTGCTCGCGCCCCGCCAGCACCGCCAGTTCGGCGCGGACCGGACGCAGCGCCAATTCCGTCGCGTCGGTCGGCAGCGCCGCGCGCCGGGCCCGGGCCACCGCCGCCTGGCGCACCAACTCGGGCACCAGCGAATCGGCCGCCTCGACCTCCTGTCGCAGCGCCGCGCGCTTGACCCCGAGCGCGTCGAGGTCGCGGCGATCGGCCATCCGCTCCTTCACCAGCCCGGCCAGCGCATCGAACTGGACGCTGACCGCCCGCAGCTCGGCCGCGCGGACCTCGCGATTGCCACGAGCTGTCCGCACGGCCAGCTCGGCCGCCGCCACCGAATCCTCGATCTCGCGCGCCTTGTCGTCCTGCTGCAGCGCCGACTCGCTGCGGACCGCCCCGAGCGACGCCTCCAGCCGCGCGCGCTCGGCCGCCAGGATCGCCTGCTCCGCCGCGAGCTCCGCCGTGTCGAGCACCGCCACCACCTGCCCCGCGCGGACCGGCTCGCCTGGCTTCACCTCGACCGTGCGCACCCGGCCGGGCGACGTCGCCTGCACCGCGTATTCGACCCCGAGCGCGAACCCGACGGCCTGGCCCTCCGCGCGCACGTCGAGCCACAGCCCGCCGGCGCCGGCCATCGTCCCGGCCCAGACCACCCACGGGAGGATGCGAGTCCTGATATACCCAGACATGGCTAGATCTCCACTGTCGGCTCTTGCAGCAGCAATGAGACGTCCTGGACCCCCGGCAGCTCCTCGAGCGCGCGCACGAGCGCCGTCCGATGCCGCGGATCGCCGAGCCGCACCTGATAGGCGTGCTCCATCGCCTCGCCCTGGGCCACTTCGCGCAATGTCACGAGCGCGAGGAAGCGGCTGTGCAGGCGCAGCAATTTCATCACCGGCGCCTCGTCGGCCCCGATCGGCAGCTGGAACCGCAGGAGCCCGTCGAAGCGGCGCTGGCTGCCGAACTCCGACAGCGTCAGCAGCCACACCGCCAGGCAGAACAGCGCCGTCCCGCAGAACGCCGCCGCGTGGGCCCCGAGCCCGGCGGCGATGCCGGTGCCGAGGCCCGCGAACACGAAGATCATGTCGCGAGGGTCGCGCAGCGCCGTGCGAAAGCGGACGATCGCCAGCCCGCCGGCGATCCCGAGCCCCGCGGCGATGCTGTTGCCGATCGCCAGCATCAGCATGCAGGCGATGATGCTGCCGAGCACGATCGCGTGGACCAGCCCTTGCGAATACGACATCCCGCGGAATGTCCACACGTACACCGCCCCGAGCGTCTGCGTCAGCCCGAAGGCCAGCAGCAGCGCCAGGGCCGCGCTCTTGAGCGCGAACGGCTCGGCGTCGCCGGCCGTCAGCAGGTCGAACGGGTTCATCGCCAGCCTCCTGCGAATCGGTAGGTCCGCGCGTCGGAGGCCCCGTAGAACGCCTTGATCGAGGTCCCGTACTTCGAGAACGAGCGCCGCGTCAGGTCGAGCCGCTCGACGATGTTGTGCAGCCACAGCGGCACCTGCGTCGTGAACTTGAGCTCGAGCACCGTCAGCGACTCGGGCGACCGCTGCGTCGCCCCGTCGTCGAGCGCCCGCCAGTTGTGGGCCGGCGCCGTGAACGTCCACTTGTCCATCACCTGCGCACGGATGCGCGTATCCATCGTCACCCGCACGTAGTCGTCGACGCGGCTGAAGTACGGCTCGCGGTCGTAGCGGACCAGCGTGAACGGCCGCAGGTGCAGCGTCCGCTGCAGCGCCAGGAACCGCTCGACCGCCGCGAGGTCTTTGCTGCCCACCTCTGCGGGGATCGGCGCCGCCGGGTCGGCCAGCAGCGCCGCCCAGGCCGCGCGCGACACCCGGCCGCGCGTCTTGGTGATGACATCGTTGATGCGCCGCTTGACCTCGAGGAACACCGGGCTCCCGGGCGCCTCGGCGTAGCCGCGCACCCGCACCTTGATCCGGTCGACCTGCTCGTGCTCGTTGGCCCAATAGAGGCCCATGAGCGGCGAATCGAGGTACAGGCTCTCGATCGTGTAGCGCCCGCCGGGGCTGCGGGCCGCGTACGGGTCGATGTCACAGAACGGCCGGATCGCCGCGCGCAGCCGCGCCGCGGTCGCGCCGTCGATCAAGTACTTATATTCGCGCCTCTCGATCACGTTTGCCGTCACCACAGACATGACTGTCACCCTTCGTCGTCGCCGCGCCCCACGGCGCGCCATTGTGATGAATCGCCGCAGCGATCGTTCGGGCCGGGGACGCCCGCCAATTCACATCCGTCCATCCTAGGACCGCTTGTGCACCGAGACCGTGCGCTCGAGCATCGGCGGTCCCGATCGGGCCGCACACCGGGCCGGCGACGCGCTTCACGGCGTCGGCCGCGGCCCAGTCCCTCGCACGCGCAGCGCCCGCCCCGTCCCCCCCTCGCGGACCCCGACGCCTCCGTGGCCGAAATCTCGGCCCTGGCGCGCTCCCGCGCCCCGGCCCGCGCGATCACGCCAACCGCCAAACCTCCGCAGGGACGGCTCCAGCGGCTCCCCCGCCGGCTTCCGCCCGCCGCCGCCCCGTGACGCGGACCACCCCGCCCGCGCCCGCCCCCCCGTGACCGGCTCGACACCCACACGCCGGCCTCGTGGCGCCCTGCGGACAATGGTTCCACGCTTGCCTCGTCGTTCGCGCGGCCTCGACTCCGGTCCGGCGATCCGTAGATCCGTGACGCGCCGCCCTTGAATCCCTGGCCGCGCTGTTCACATTCCTCGAGCATGCGCTGCTATTGGACGAGCCTCCTCGCGATCCTCACAGTTACCGGTTGTCCCGCCAATGACCCCCCCGCCGCGGCGACCGACGGCAACGGGGACACTGACGCCACCATGGAGACGTCGAGCACCGGTTCGGTCGGTACCACGACCTCGGCCGAGATGCCGACCACCGGCACCGAGACATCCGGCGAGCTCACGACCACCGGCGACCCGTCGACCAGCACGGGCGGCGACGAGACCACCGGCGCCGTCGAGCCGCCGCCGGCGTGGCAGCCGAAGGGCTGCCCGGAGATCTACGCCCAGGACATTTTGCCCACCTTCGAGATCGAGCTCGACCCGGCGGAGCTGGCGGGGCTCGTGGCCGAGTGGGAGGCCGGCGACGACAACAATACGCCCGACCACCCGGTCGAGCAATTCAAGTACCAGGGCGAGGTCATCACCTATGCCTCGATCCGCCTGCGCGGCAACGCCACCTGGTGGCCCGGCCAGGGCAAGATGCAGTTCGAGATCGGCTTCAACACCTACGACAAGAAGGGCCGCTTCCGCGGCCTCAAGAAGATCCTGTTCGACGCCGCCGAGTATAACCGCGCCTTTTTGCGCGACCGCATGGCGATGCACATCTTCCGCGACCTCGGCCTGCCCGCGCCCTGCGCCAACAACGCCCGCCTGCTGCTCAACGGCGAGTACTACGGCCTCTTCACCAGCATCGAGAAGGTCGACAGCGAGTTCATCGAGCGCGTGTTCGAGTTCGACGAGGGCAACCTCTACAAGCGCGGCGCCGGCTGGGAGAAGAAGACCAACGAGAAGGACCCCGACGACAGCGACATCGAGGCGCTCACCGACGCCGAGACCCTCGCCGACCTGGAGCCGATCCTCAACATCGATCAGGCCGTGCTCGAGTGGGCCGCCGAGGCCGTCATGCCCGACAACGACGGCGCCTGGGCCGGCGGCCTCAACCTCTACGTCTACAACGACCCCAAGACCGGCTTCAACATCATCCCCTGGGACAAGGACGCCACCTTCGATCGCGTCGAGCCTGACGTCGATCCATATACCTATATCAAGCCCAACGACAAGGGCCGCCCGCTCTACGACATCGTCACGGGCGACCCGGCCTGGTTCGCCGCCTACGTCGAAGCGCTCGCCCACGTGCGCGAGGTCGCCTACGACGTGAACGTGCTGCACGCGCGCATGGACGCCTGGACGGCCCAGATCGAGGAGGCCGCGCTGACCGACTTCAACAAGCCGTTCACCAACAAGCAGTATTACTTCGGGGTCGAGACGATGCGTCAGTTCATCACCGACCGCGCGGACTACCTCGACGATTGGCTGGCCTGCTGGCAAAACGGCGGCGAGAAGCAGGGCACCGGCCCGTGCGTCGAGCCGTGATCGTCACCGCTCTTGCCAGTCGATCGGCACCGGCTCGAACCACCCCGGCGGATAGCCGTAGTCCTCGCCGCACTCGTCGATCACCCCGAACGAGCGCGCGCCTGCTCCCGTCACCTCGTACGTCGAGCCGACCAGCAGGCTCGCGCTGCCGGCTTCGAGCTCCGCCGCCCAGCGCGGCGTCGCCGACACCACGTGCGGCATGAACACCTCGCTGTTGCGGACGCAGCGGGCGCGTAGCCGCTCGAGCGCCGGCAGGCGCAGCACCTCGCGCAGCTCGGCCAGGCGGGCCGCCGCGATCGCTCGCCAGTCGGCGTAGCCGAGCATCTCGAGCACGCAGGCCGCGAACACCCGCGGGCGATTGAGCGGCAGCAGCGCGTCACAGTCGTCCTCGCCGCGGAACCCGGCCGACGGGCAGCGCTCGACCCAGCGGTCGGCGATCCGGTACACCGGCCGCACGCTGGTCCCGCCGAGCAGGATGTGCACCTCCGGCCGCAGCTCCGCCAGCCGCTCCAGCAGCTCGTCCTCGGTGCCCGCGCGCAGCTCCTCGGCCAGCGGCCCGGGCGCATCGAGCAGCAGCTCGCGGATGTCCGATCGGACATGGTCGAAAGCGCAGACCAGCCCGCGGCTCCCGGCCTGCAGCGACCACGTCCCGCGCCGCGTCGTCGCCCGCCAGAACACCGCGCGGCTGCGGCGATGATCGCCCGCGGCCGCGGCCGTCAGCGCGCGCCGCAGGTGTCGCAGCCGGCGCGCCCGCGGCGGACCGGCGCCGATCGTCGGCTCGAACAGCACCAGCTGGCGCACCAGGTCCGGCCGGCGCAGGGCCGCGTGGATCGCCGCCGCGCAGCTCCCGGCCCACGCCACCACCTCCGCCGCCTCGCCCATGCTCTCGATCACCGCGATCAGATCGTCGCCGTGGCTCGCCCACCACCGCTGCGGCGCCGGCGTGCCGCGGCTGTCGCCCCAGCCGCGGCGGTCGTACGTCACCGCGCGCAGGTGCGGCGCCAGGTGATCGGCCGCGGCCGCCAGGCCTCGCCGCGTCATCCCGGTCGGGTGCACGAGCACCACCGGCTCGCCTTGCCCGCGCGATTCGCCGACCAGCACGACACCGTCGGGTCGCTTGAGGGACCACGAGCGCACGCACCATGGTCGCACGAGTCGGGCCCCCCGTCAGCCCCCGATCGGTGGCGCGAGTCCCACTGCTACCATCCACGCATGAACTCGCTCGCGCGTCCCTGCACCTCCGCCCTCGCGCTCGCGCTCGTGAGCGCGTGTCCCGGCGACCCCGCGACCACCAGCGACAGCGCGACCTCGTCGAGCTCGAGCGACGCGACCACCGACGCGACCACCGACGCGAACACCGTGACGGGCCCGGCCACGACCTCCGGCGACGCGACCGCCACCGAGCCCACCACCACCGAGCCCACCAGCGCGAGCACCACCTCGGACACCACCACCAGCGGCCCCGAGGAGGCCGCCCTGTGGCTCGTGCCGCTCGTCAGCCCCGGGGGCGCTGCCGCGCACAGCGTCGCCATCGCCGGTGACGGCGCCGTCATCGTCGGCGGCGTGTTCGCCGGCACGCTCGAGCTCGGCGATACGAGCCTCGTCAGCGCCGGTGGCCTCGACCTGTTCGTCGCTCGCTGGACCGCCGGCGGCCAGCTCGTGTGGGCCCGGCGCTTCGGCGGCCCCGACGACGAGCACGAGGCCTCGGTCAGCGTCGGCAGCGACGGCCGCGTCCTGCTGGTCGGCGAGTTCCGCAGCGCCCTCGAGCTGCCCGGCCTCGACCCCCTCGTCAGCCTCGGCCTCAGCGACATCCTCGTGCTGCAGCTCGCCGCCGACGGCGCCCCCGAGTGGTCGCGCGGTTTCGGCGGCCTCGGCGTCGAGCTCGAGCCGCGCGCCGTCTTCGACGACGCCGGCGACATCGTGCTCTCGGCCGCCTTCGAGTCGCTCATCGACCTCGGCGGCGGCCCGCTCGCCGCCGCCGACGCGCGAGACCTCCTGCTCGCCAAGTTCGACGCCACCGGCGCGCACCTGTGGTCGAAGAGCTTCGGCAACCTCGCCGACGCCAGCGCTCACGACCTCGCCGTCGGCCCCGCCGGCGACATCGCCGTCGCCGGCTGGTTCGCCAACTCGATCGACCTCGGCGGCGGCCCCTTCGCCGACGGCGGCGCCTACCTGGCCGTGTTCGCCGGCGACACCGGCGAGCACCGCTGGTCGCAGCAGCTCGCCAGCGGCAACTCGGCCGGCTGCGGCGTGCGCTTCGCCGGCGACGGCGGCGTCGCGCTGTCCGGGTGGTTTCAGGGCGCGATCGATTTCGGCAGCGGCCCCGCGCTCGCCACCGACGAGCACGCCGATCACTTCGCAGCGCGCTGGTCGGCCGACGGCGACCTCACCTGGGCCGGCACCCACGGCGGGCCCAACGTCGACACCGGCTGCGGCCTCGCGCCTGGCCCCGACGGCGGCTGGATCCTCGGCGGCACCTTCAACCAGCAGATCGAGTTCGGCGGCGAGCTCCTGACCAAAAAGACAGCCCCGTGCGCCTTCCTGGCCAGCCTCGACGACGGCGGCGATCACCGCTGGTCGCTGCCGCTGTGCGCCGCGGCCGGCGGCAGCGTCGACCGGCTCGCCACCTATCCCGAAGGCCATGTGGTGCTCCTGGGCAGCTTCGCCGGCCCCGTCGAGCTGTTCGGCCAGTCCGTGGACGCCCCCCACCCCTACGGCCTCGTCGCCCACGTCCCGGCCCACCTGCTCGGGCGCTGAGCGCTCGCGACCGCGGCCGCCCCGGAGCACCGGAGCGGCCGCGTCGCGCGTCCTCATTTTTTGAAGAATCAGTCGAGGAACCAGAAGTACAGGTACGCGTGGGCGACCGCGATGCTGCCGAGCATCAAGGGGAACGCCAGCTTGGCGTACGTCAGGAACTTGAACTGAACGCCCTCGCGCTCGGCCAGCCCGGCCACCGTCAGGTTGGCGCTCGCGCCGACCAGGGTGCCGTTGCCGCCGAGGCACGCGCCGAGCGACAGGGCCCACCACAGCGGCATCACGCCCTCGGTGCCGCCCATCGCCGGCGTCATGCTCTTGATCAGTGGGATCATCGTGGCGACGAACGGGATGTTGTCGATGATCGCCGACAGCACCGCCGACGCCCACAGGATCACCACCGCCGTGACGTTGCGGTCGCCGCCGGTGACGTCGACCAGGCCGTGGGCCATGTGGTCGAGCAGCCCGGCGTGCTCGACGCCGGCGACCACCATGAACAGGCCGACGAAGAAGAAGATCGTGACCCACTCGACCTCGCCGAAGATGTCCTGCACGCGGTGCGACTGGTCGGCGCCGGGGTGCTTGCGGACGTAGAGGAACATCAGCACCGCCGCGCCGAACATCGCCACCGTGCCCGGCTCGATGCCGGTCTGGCGCGACGTGATGAAGCCCGCCAGCACCGCCGAGAGCACGCCGAGCGAGCTGACCAGCAGGCCCGGGTCCGTGATCGCCTCGGCCGGCTGCAGCGCCATGATCTTGCGCTGCGCCTCCGGGTTGGCGCGCAGCTTCTTGCCCCAAATGGCGTGCAGCGCCAGCACCTGCAGCGCGATCAGCACCCCGACCACCGGCGCCAGGTTGCGCACGAAATCGTTGAACGACAGCGCCACCGCCGAGCCGATGAGGATGTTCGGCGGGTCGCCGATGAGCGTCGCCGTGCCGCCGATGTTCGACGCGAAGATCTCGGCGAACAGGAACGGGTAGGCCGGCACGTCGAGCTCGCGCGCCACCAGCAGCGTGACCGGCGTGATGAGCAGCACCGTCGTCACGTTGTCGAGCAGCGCCGACAGCACCGCCGTCACCAGCGTCAGCATGATGAGCAGCTTCCACGGCACCCCGCCGGCCTTGCGCGCCGACCAGAACGCGATGGACTGGAAGACGCCGCTCTTCCGCGTGATGTTGACGAGGAGCATCATCCCCGTCAAAAGCGCGATGGTGTTGAAGTCGACGCCGTGGATCGCCTGCTCTTGCGTGAGCACGCCGAGGCTGATCATCAGACCGGCGCCGAGCAGCGCCACCACGGCGCGATTGATCTTCTCCGACATGATCGCGGCATACGTGAGGACGAGCAGCGCGGTGGACAGCCAGAGGGGATCGAGGCCGAAAATCACGTGTTCGGGCATGACAAAGATGTCTCGTGGGTCATGATGCAAGAGCCAGCTCACGCCGAGCCCTGCCGTCGCCGCGGGGCTTAGCCCAAGCGAATCGCGCTTGCTATCGCCCGAATCGTGAGTCTACGCGGCGCGCCCTGCGAAGCGCATGCAATCAGTGCACAGCGAGCTCGACCGCGATCGCAAGGGCCAGGACTGCATCCACCCGCCAATGGGCCCCGCGCCGGCGACGAACCCCACGATCGATAGGCCGCGGCGGGTCCTATCAAGGCAGGGCACCCGGCTCGCTGTCCCTGCCCACGCGGCCCGGCGCCGGCCGCGGTCAGCAGTTCGCGCGCCAGGTCATCTGTCCGCGGGCCGGCGTCGTCGCGCCAATCACCGACGGCGCTGGCTCCGGCGCCCCGGCGATCGTCGAATCATCGGTGATGGCGAGATAAACTCGAATTCATCGGCCTTCGCGCAGGCGGGCTTGTGTGATCATCCGCGCGAGTGAGGGTATTTCAAAAAACCCCGGCGCCGACCGGCGACTGCACGCCCTCCGGGCCTCAGCCCTTCACCATCGCCGCCAGCTGCAGCACCGTCCGCCAGTTGCGGGCCGTCACCGGCGAGCCGACCAGTCGATCGATCACCGCCGGCGACAGCTTCGTGCGCCCGGCCCCCTGCGGATAGTGGAACCACAGCACGTCCCCCGCCGCCACCACCCGCTCACCCGCCGTCGCCCGCTCGAGCAGCTCCGCCGCCGCGTCCGGCCGCGGCGGTCGCTTCGGCACCCCCAGCAGCACCAGGTTCGCCTCCGCCTCCGCGGCCGCCCGCAGCGGGTTGCCGGCCGCGAGCTGCTCCCACTGGTCCGCCGTCCGCACCATCACGTCGATCTGCAGCCCGAACACCCGCGTGAGGCCCTGCTCGAGCGCCGCCTCGTGCTCCGCCGTCGACCCGTTCGCCGTGAACACCACGTTGCCGCTCTGGATGTACGTCTGCACCGCGGTCAGGCCGAGCTCGCCGCAGAGCGCGCGCAGGTCGGCCATCGGTACCTTGCGAGTGCCGCCGACGTTGATGCCGCGGAGGAGCGCGATGAAGCGGGTCATGCTGCGCAGGATGGTGCGCGCGCGCGCGGCCGCCTGACAAGCCCCGCCATGGGCGCGCCCGCGGTACCATCGCGTCCGATGTCCAGCGACACCTTTTACGTCGAGATCCACCCCGTCTCGGACGACACCGTGGAGCTCCGGTGCACCACCGGCACCGCCGGCGGCACCAACGACTACGCGCTGACGCGATCGTTCGTGCTGTCGGTCCTGGTCGACGGCATGCCGTACCCTGGCACCGACCCGACGCCGCTGCACCGGGCCATGCAGGCCGTCAGCGGCCCGGTCCCGCCGGTGTGGGAAAAGAGCTTCCACCGCGAGCACATCGACAAGTTCATCGTCTCGGCCGAGCTCGTCGAGCGCCGCGGCATCATCGCCGACGAGCACGCCTGGCAGGAGGGCCGCGACATGGGCGGCCCCGGGTCCGAGGCGCTGTTCCCCTCGCACAGTTTCGTCCTCCGCGCCCGCGTCACCGACCCCCGCTTCCTCGAGGGCATCCAGTACGGCGCGCCCTTCGGCACCACCGCCTTCGACGCCTGGTGGGACGACCCGACCCGCCCGAGCTACGCCGAGATGGCCGCCATCGAGGCCAGAGCCTCGCGCTGGCACCCGAAGCCTGACGGCGACCTCGCTTGAGTCACCCCGCTCCCCCGGCCGAGACAACCTGTCCCTTCAGACAGCTCGAACTCCGGCCTCCCCGACCTGTCCTCTTCGCCACCTCGTGAGTGAGCCCGGCGGCTGCCTGCAGACACCCGCCGCGATCGCGGGTAGAACTGCCCCGCCCTGCCCACCGGCGACATCCTCCCGCTCCTGATCACCCTGTTCGGGCTCGTCGTCGTCGGCCAGCTGTTGCGGCTCACGGGGGCCCTGCCGGCCGGCGCCCCGGACGTGCTCGCGCGCGTCATCCTGACCGTCACGATGCCGGCGCTGATCGTCGTCATCCTCGCCGACGCTCGCTTCGAGCCGGCTCTGGTGCCGGCGGTGTTCGCCTGCACCGTCGCCCTGTTCAGCGCCTGCGCTCTCGGCGTCCTGCTCCTGCGGTTTCGCGGCGCCTCGCGCCCCGCCCAGGGCGCCGCCGGCATCACCGCGGCCTTCGCCAACACCGCCTTCCTCGGCGTCCCCTTCGTCCTCGCCGTGTTCCCTGGCTCGCGCGGGGCCGCCACCGCCGCGGTGATCATCGACACCGTCGACACCACCATCCTCCTGCTCACCTTCGGCGTCGCCTTCGCCGGCGCCATGGCGCGCCCGCGCGGCCCGGTCACCACGCCGCTGCGGCCCCGGCTCCTGCGCGCCGGCGGCTCGCTGCTGCGCCAGCCGATGATCGTCGCCGTGCTCGTCGGCCTCGCGCTGGCTCTCGGCGGCCTCGCCATCCCGCCTGCCCTGGCCAAACCGCTCGCCCAGGTCGGCCAGACCACCGCAGTCCTCGCCTTCCTCACCATCGGCCTCGGCCTCGACCTCCGCTCCCTGCGCGGCCAGACCGTCCCGCTCGCCGGCATCGCGGTCATCAAGCTGCTCATCGCTCCGGCCCTCGCCTGCCTCGTCCTGCTCGCCCTCGACGTCCGCGGCGACGTCGCCCGCACCGCCGTCCTGCAGGCCGCCATGCCGACCGCCGTGGTCTCGGCGATCATCGCCACCAACGCCGGCTGCGACGGCCAGCTCGCCGCCGCCGCCGCCGTCGTCACCACCTTGCTGTCGCTCGCCACCCTCCCGCTCGTGCTCGCCGGCCTGCAGGCGATCGGTCTGTAGCGGCGCGGACGATCCACATGTCCCATGAGACATGCTCGTCACATGTCTCGAACGACATGTCTCATAAAGCATGTCCGATCGCGCATCATGCCGGACCGAAAGTCATCGCCCCGCCTCGGCCCGCTCCACGAGCCGCAGCTCGAGCGCCAGCATCTGTTCGCGCCCGCGCAGTTCGGCTTGCTCGATCGCGTGCAGCAGCACCACCACCGCCGCCGTCACCAGCAGCGCCAGCGACACCCCCAGCATCGTCAGCGCCTGCGGCCCCGGCGAGGCAGCAGCCAGCGCCCCCACCATCCCGACCGTGACCAGCGTGAAGCCGAAGGCCATGCGCGCCGCCGCCCCGCGATCGCGGCGGCGGTGCACCGCTCCGCGTCGCAGCACCCCAGCCGCCCACAGCGACCAGCTGGCCCCGAAGGCCGCGCACAGCATCAGCACCGCCCGGGTCAGCGGCGGCAGCGTGTCCGGCTCGCTCACCACCAGACTCGCGCACACCCCCGCGCCCACCAGCCCTGCCGTCGCCACCAGCGCGTGCAGCAGCCGCTGCGGCAGCGTCAACGGCCGCACCAGCAGCGCCTCCATCTGCCGGCGATGCTGCTCGCGCAGGGCCGCCGACGTGTGCGTCTGCTCGAGCGCGAGCAGCTCGTCCGAGAACCTCTTCGATTGATCTCCCATCATCGATCTCCTTCCATCTCCCCAAAGCAATGAAATTGTCCCGTTCTCATGATTCGCCTGTCAGCACCGCGCGCAGCGCTCGTCGGGCCTTGAACAGCCGGGATTTCACCGTGCCCGGCGGGATCGCCAGCACCTCGGCGATCTCCGCGATCGAGAGGTCATCCAAAAAGCACAGCGTCAGCACCTCGCGGTCGACCGGCGGCAGGCGGGCCAGCCCGGCGTAGACCTGCTCGGCGTCCGCCCAGCGCTCCAGCGGATCGTCCTCGTCGACCGGCTCCGGTGCGTCGGTCGCGGTGCGCTCGCGTTCGGCGTAGCGGCCGCGCAGGTGGCTCATCAGCGTATTGCGGGCGATCGCGTACAGCCACTGCGGCAGGCGCCCTGGCTCGCGCAGGCGATCGATCCGCGAGAGCACGGCCACCCACACCTCCTGCATCACCTGCCACGCCGCCTCCTCCTCGGCCAGCATGCGGCGGACGTAGAAGAACAGGCGCGGCTCCCACACGCGCACCAGCTCGGCCAGCGCAGCGGGCTCGCCTCGCCGGCAGCGGAGCGCCAGCAGTTCATGACGGATACGGTCGTTCTCGCGGCTCATCGGTGCTCGTCCCGGTACAGTCGCCGACCCCGGGCCCCCGGTTCACGCCCGGGTGAAAATTTCTCACAGGGCCTCGTTGCGGGCCCCTGGCGCCGGTATTTCCCGGGCAGGGGACCCCGCGCAGCACGCGTGCCCCCGGGCGACGTCCCCGGTTCGAGGGATGCGTCCGCCTCGACCTCGCTACCCGCGGCCGCGAGGGTCCGGTCGGCTCCGAGCTCGTCCCGACCTGGCCCTTCAGACATCTATACATTCACCCAGCGGCGCGCCGGTCGCCGCGCGGCGGGTGCGACGAATGTCCCACCGGCGGTCACTCGCGGCCCGCCCTCACCCCGTGTATGACCACTACCCTCAATGACCATACCGTCGAATCACGACAGCCCGGCGAACGCTCCTGCCCGTGCGCGGCGGGCTCCGGGGCCGCCGCGGGCGCGCCGCTTGTCCAATGAATCCAGCCAGTTCCCCCGCCACGCCGCGCGGCGGCCCGGACGCGGCCCGCGGCGCGGCGTCCGGTCCTCGCGGCGCGGCGGGCGATGCACGCCAATCACTATGTCTATTGTGTAGCGCGTTACATCCTGGCGGACCGCGGCGGGAATTCGCGGCTGCGCGGGCTCGTCCGGCGATCGGTCGGCACCCATGATTTCACCGGTCTATTCGCGTCTCGGCCGCGCGGCGACGGCCCCGCGCGGCCGCTTCCGGCCATACGTCGCCATTGCTCGCCTGCGCGACGCCATCATCCTTCGAATCGGAGCGGCCGCGGGGCTCCACCCGCCGTCCTCCGCAAGAAAGGATTTGCTACCATGTCTCGCAACATTCTCATGTTGGCCCCTGCGCTCGCGTTCGCTCTGCCGTTCGTCACCTCCCAGCCGACGATGGCGCGTCCCCTGGCCACCCCGGCCCCCGAGACGCTGTGGGGCGGCCACGACGACGATGATGACGACGACGACCACGGGGGCGACGACGTGATCGGCCTGCTGGTCTGCTTCGAGGCGCAGATCGTGCTCGGGGAGGAGAACCGCGCCCTCTCGTGCGACCTCGTCGAGGGCCCGCAGTGCCTCTCCAACTGCACCGCCGAGGCGGTCGCCCCGCTGTGCGCCTCGGAGATCGCCACCCGCGCCCGCGGCGGTGACTTCGCCTCCTGTCAGGAGGAGCGCCTGGCCGCCTGCCGCAGTCAATGCGAGACCGGCGGCGCCGCCTTCTGCCACGAGGGCGCGGCCCTCGAGGCCCGCGACGGCAAGCACGACGACGACGACGACGACAACGACGACAACAACCACAAGGACGACGACGACGATGACGACGACATCCAGTCGAACATCGACATCCACGAGGAGGACGGCCTGATCTTCATCGACATCGAGATCTGCCTCGACCTCATGATCGACCCCGACCGGCTCTGATCGGCGCAGCGCCCAGCGCCTGGCCGCGATCGGCGCTTCGCCGGTCGCGGCCCCTTCGCGTCACAGGCCCTGCACGAACTCCCAGATCCGCTGGCCGCCGAACAGCGGCCAGCCGTGGGTGGTGTCGTCGTAACCACCCTCGCTGTGCTCGCACCACACCACCGGCGCGCCGGGATCGCAGCCCTGGTACGCCGCGCAAGCGTGGCTCTCGGGCTCGGCCTCGACCGCGGCGTGGACCTCGGCGATCGTCGGCACCGTGTCCTCACCGCAGCCGTCGCGCTCGCGCCAGAAATCGCGCGCCTGCTCGCCGTTGTCGAACGGTACGTGCACGTCGGCGATCCCGTGGATCACCAGCGCCGCGACCTTGTCGACGCAGCCGTCCTTCTCGGGCAAGTAGCCAGCCACCGGCGCTATCGCCAGCAGCCGGTCGCCGAACCGACAGCCGAGGATGTTGACAAAATGCGCGCCCGAGCTGGTGCCGGCGGCGAACACCCGCGCCTCGTCGACACAATACTCGCCGACCATGCGATCGAGCACCGCCGTGAAGAACTCGGCGTTGATCTCGCGCTCGCCGTCGCCTTCCCAGCCGGTCCCGCCGAGCGACGTCATGTAGATCAGGATCGCGTGCTCCTGCATCGCCGCCTGAAACCCGGCGCAATCACCGTCCTGACAATTGGGCCCGGTGCGGTTGCGACCGTGGAAGGCGAAGCCGAGCGGATACGGCGTATTGGGATCGTAGTTGGGAGGCAGCGACACGATGTACTGCCCCGATTGACCCTGCACCGAGATCTTGTGCGCCCCGCTCGACGGATTCATCGCACCACAGCCCGCGCTGCCGACCGGCTCGATGGGGCCCGTCGTCGTGCTCGGATCGGTGGTCGTCGTGCTCGCTTCGGTCGTCGGCTCCCCGGTCGTCGGCTCCCCGGTCGTCGGCGCGCCGGTCGTGCCCGCGTCCGTGCTCGTCGAGGCCGCGGCGGTCGTCCCGCCGGTGGTCGTGCTGGCCTCGCCGGTGGGCCCGCCGGTGCTCGTCGACGCGTCCGTCGTGCCCGTCGTGGTCGCCACGCCCGTCGCGTCGGTGTCACCGCCGCCGCCGCCCGAGCAGCCGCCGATCGCCCCGACCGCCAGCCACCCCACCCACCACAGATCGCGCAATCCGAGGATCATGGGCCACGCTACCAAATCCGCGGCGGTCCGGCGAATCGACGCGGCGCGTTCTCGATCGGTCGACACCCTGCGGCGAATCGGCGACCCTCGGCGCATGCGCGATCCTCGAGAGGTCTCACGCTCGGACGCCGCGGCGATGGGGGCAGAGGCCCTGAAGGTCTGTCACGCCGGTCGATACACCGCGCCCTCGGGCCGGGTCGTCGCGCTGGATGATCCGATCGCCCGCGCGATCGCCGGGACCACCGACATCCCGCCCGACCTCGACCTCGACCTCGCGCCGGGCGGCGACCGGCCCGTGCGCTTCGAGGTCGTCAATGTCAGCACTCTGGTCGCCGCGCGCCGGCTCCACGACGCCGGCCGCGACGTCGTCGCCCTCAACTTCGCCTCCGCGCGCCGCCCGGGCGGCGGCTTCCTGTCGGGCGCGCGGGCCCAGGAGGAGTCGCTGTGCCGCGCCTCCGCGCTCTTCGTATGTCTCGAAGGCCAGGCGATGTACCGCCACCACGACGGCTGGCAGGACGCGATGCACGGCGACCGTATGGTCCATTCGCCGGCGGTCCCGGTGTTTCGCGGCGACCACGGCCCGCTGCTCGAGCAGCCGTGGCCCTGCGGCTTCATCACCGCCGCCGCGCCCAACCGCAACGCCCTGCGCCGCCACGCCCCCGAGCGCGAGCCGGAGCTGCCGCGAGTGTTCGCCGCCCGCATCGCCCGCGTGCTCGCGGTCGCCGCCCGCGCCGGCCACGACGCCGTGGTCCTCGGCGCCTGGGGCTGCGGCGCGTTCGGCTGCGACCCCGAGCTCGTCGCCGAGCAGTTCCACGCCGCCCTGTCCGGCCCGTTCCGCGGCACCTTCGCGCACGTCGTGTTCGCCGTCCTCGACACCAGCCCCGAGCGCCGCACCATCGCCCCGTTCGAGCGCCGGTTTACATGACCGATAGGACATGTCTACATGAACATGTCCTATCGTTCATCTCATGATCTTCTGGCCCCGATCCTGAATCGCAGCACCATCAGCGCCAGCGGCATGTAGCGCCCGAGCACCAGCGCGTTCGGCGGCCCCATGTAGAGCAGCGACATCCCGGTGGCCAGCAGCGCCTCGCGCACGGGCGGGTTGGCCTTCAGCTTGGCCTCGGTCGCGCGCGCGATCAGCACCCCGTGCTCGACCGAATTGACCGCGATCTCCTCGCCGCGCCAGCGGAACGTCCGGCGCCCGCCGGTGCCGAAGCGCCGCCTCTCCGCCGTGTCCGCCGCCACCGCCGCCCGGGCCGGCGAGTCCTCCTCCAGCTTCAAGCATTGATGAAAGCAGCTCACGCTGCAGCACGCGAGCCCGTCGAGCACGAACGGCGCCGGCCATTCGCTGGACAGCGGCGACATGGAGATCATGTGATTGACCGGCCGCCGCTGCGCGGCCCGCCACGCCTCGTACGCGCGCGCGTCCAGCTTCAGCGCGTGGGCCTCGTGCCGGGCCGCGTGCGCGTCCGCGACCGTCGCTCGCCGGCCCAGGTAGAGCAGCCCCTCGAGCTCCGGATCGTCGGGGTCGATCGCCCGACAGACATCCTCGACGCCGCGACCCCTCAGCAGCTCTCGCAGCGGTGGCGCGCCCATCGGTCGACTATACGCCGCGTCGTGGGGCCCCGTGATTTCCTGTTACCCTCGGTTCATGCGTGTCCGCGCCGCCTGTCGCCGCTCGTGCCTCACCGGCGCGCTCGTGCTCCTCGCGTGCAGCGCGAGCCCACCGCCCGCGAGCGACCCGCCGCCCGTGCGCGCCGGGGTCCCGGCCGCGCCCGAACCTGCGCCGCCCGAATCAGCCGAATCTCCGCCCGCGCCCGCGAACAACCCTGCGGCGATCGCCGGCCCGCTCGACTACGCCGTGATCGACGGCGGCGTGCTCGTCGTGTGGTCGCGCCACGACGGCGACGCCAGCGAGATCGTCGCCCAGCGCCTGGACCCGCGCGGCCAGCCGCTCGCGCCGCCCCGGCACGTCCTGCGCAGCGAGGGCGAGATCGTCGACCTCGAGCTCAGCCACGCCCGGGGTCACGCGTGGATCGCCTACGTCGCCGAGCTCGACGCCGAGACGGCGAGCGGGCTGCTCGGCGTCATCGGGCTCGCGGGCGACCTCACCGTCTCACGCACGCACGTCCTCGATCGCTTCACCGCCGTGGCCCTGTCCGCCTGGGGTGGTTCGCGCGTGCGGGTGCAGGCGCAGGGGCCCGAAGCCGCCGTGGTCGCCTCGATCGGCGACCCGGTCATCTGCCGCGATCGCGTGCTCCGGCGCGACCGTCCGTGCCCCGGCTATCACCTGTTCGGCGTGCGCGGCGACGGCTTCGATCGCGTCGCCAGCGTCGGCGTCGACGGCGGTCAGGCCGACATGGGCCGCCTCGTCGATGTCGGCGCCGGCGTCCTCCTCGACGTCTGGGCCTGGCACGGCGGCCCCACCCACGCCGACCTCTACCTGCCACGTGGCGCCACCGCGGCGCGTAAGCCGAAGTTCCGCCGCGTCGCCTGCCGTCCCCCGTTCCGCCGCGATTTCGACGGCGAGGCGCTGGTCTCGTGGTGCGCCAGCGATGACCTCGAAGCAGACTGCCAGGGCGACCCCCAGGGCTGCGCCCAGATCCACCTCGTCACCCTCGCCGACCGCGTCCTTACCCCGCGCACGGGCCAGCCCGGCGTCCCGATCACCGGCCAGGCGCTCCGCTGCAGCGGCGGTCGGCCCGTCCTCGACCTCACCTGGCAGGGCGGCTCGCGGCGGTTCGACCCGCAGGCCCCCGGCGCCGACCTCGACCTCCGGCTCGAGCTCGGCGTGTGGACCGGCGAGCTCGGCCTGCAGATCGCCGAGGACGGCCAGCTCACCCGCCTCCGCTGCGGCCCTGACGATCGCCTCGCGCGCGACCCCGAGCCCGCCGCTCCGCTCGACCTCGGCGCTGTCGCGACACCGCCGTGAATGTCTCTAAGGACATACCCCTTCGGACATGTCCTCGAAGCCAGCTCGTTCGCCGGCTCAGCGGTTGAGGTGCCAGATCGCCGCGTTCAGGGCGAACGCGAACGTCAGCCACAGCAGGTGCGGGACCTGCAGCATCCCCGCCGCCGGGCGGACCCTCCAGAACGCGCGGATCATCGACACCAGCGCGAACCACTGCACGCCGATGCACACCAGCGACAGGTCGGGCCGGTGGAGGCCGAAGAACAGCGGGGACCAGGCCGCATTGAGCATCAGGTTGAGCAGGAACAGCGCGATCGCCCACGGCACCAGCGGGTGCTTGTCCTTGCGCGCGACCAGGTAGATGCTGAGGCCCATCGAAGCGTACAGCGCCGTCCACACCGGGCCGAACACCGCGTCGGGCGGGGTCCAGTCGGGCTTCGTCAGGCGGTGGTACCAGCGGTCGGGCCCGAAGAAGATCCCGGTCGTCGCGGGCACGTAGGCCAAGCCGATCCAGAACAGCAGGCTCAGGGGTGAAAATCGGCGGTGCTGCATGGTCGCAAGATTGAGGGGGATCGGCATCTGCGGCAACTCGCGGCGGGCGCGATGCAGACGATCGCCGCGCCTCGCTCGAGCTCGCCGCCTCGCGGCGCCCTCAGCCGTCGTGCCACTCGGCCAGCGTGTTCAGCAGCGCCTCGGTGAAGCAGGCCGTGGGCGCGTCGCGCATGCGTATGAACGGGAACTCGCGCACGTTCGCGTGGCGGAGCGTCCCCGCCTCGTCGAGGAACAGCGCGCTGCCGAAGGGCAGCGGGTTACCGACCTCGACCACCGGGATCCACGCCTGCAGCGCCTCGCCGTTCGCGCGCGCCGTCGCGTCGACCTCCGGCAGCGAGCGCCAGGTCGTCTCGACGTACTCGGCGACCGCACGACGCGCCGCCTCGATCGTGCGGCGCTCACCGTCCTCGGCCGCCAGCGTCGTCACCGAGTTGGTGGCGATCCAGCCGTACTGCTGCAGGAACTCGGCCAGGCTCGGCGGCAGCGCGCATCCGAGCCGCTGCTGCAGCGCCGCGATCGCCCCCGGCAGCGCGCCGGCCGGCGCCCGTCGCAGTCGCACATGCTTCGAGAGCCACGCGAGCGCCGCCTCGACGCTGTCGCGCGGCATCGCCTCCTCGTCCTCGTCCATCACTCGCCGCGGCCCGCCAGCACCCGCGCCGCCGCCTGGGTCGCGACCGCCTGGCCGAGCAGGTTCAGGTGCTGCTGGGCCGTCACCGCGTTGAACAGCGCCAGCGCGATCGCCTGCGTCGCCACCTGGTAGAGCGCCGCGCGAGCCAGGCCCGTCGGGTCGTCCGCGGCGTCCTGTGAAGGTGAACTTTCGGACATGTCCGCAGGAGCAGGCATCGCGATCACCGACGGGGCGATCGCCGGCATGTCGACCCCGCCGGCCGCCGCGAGGGCGACGATGCCGTGGCGCTGAGCCGCCAGGACCGAGTCGAACTGCGCCAGCACCTGCGCCACCGTCGAGGTCACCGTCGCCGCCGCCCTGGCGAACGCCTCCGCCTCGTCGCGCGCGGCCGTCACTTCGTCGCCCCGGCGCTCGCGGTGTCGATCGAGTACAGCAGCGCCACGCCCTGGGTCGTGGCAGCCTGGGCGAGCGTGTTCAGCTGCTGCTGGGCCGCCACCGCGTTCTGGTACGCCAGCCCGGTCGCGTGGGCCATCGTCTGAAACAGCGTGCCCATCGCCAGCGCCGGCGAGTCGGCGAGGACCTTGGCGTTGGCCTGGCTGACGGAGTCGGTGATCTGCTCGTTGACGGCGGTGGAGTCGGTGATCTGCGCGTTGACGGCGGTCTCGGTGGCCATGGCTCTCCTGTCCTTCGGGTCAGAAGCAGAGGACGACGTTGCACAGGCCGAGGATGTTGCCCTTGACCCCCGCCGGGCAGCAATCCGACTGCGGGTTGGCCTCGTCGAAGATGCAGAACTCGCCCTGCCCGGCGCACGCCAGCGTCTCGCAGCCCGAGGTGTCGAGCGTGCACGAGCCGGTGCACCCCAGCGCGCCCTGGTCGTAGCCGAGCGTGATGCAGGTGTTGCCGCCGAGCTGGATCCCGTCGCACTGCTCCGCGCCCTCGCGGACCCCGTTGCCGCACGACGCCAGCGGCGTGCAGCCGGCCGTGTCGATGCTCTTGCAGTTCTGCGCGCACACCAGGCTGCCGCCGCCGTAGCCGAGGCCCTGGCAGGTCTTGCCGTTGAAGTTGCTGCCGTCGCAGGCCTCGGCCATGTGGACGATGTTGTCGCCGCACGTGTAGCAGCCGTCGGTGAACAGCTGGCAGTCAGGCCCGCACGCCAGCGTGCCGGCGCCGTAGCCCTCGGTCATGCACGTGCTGCCGACCAGCGACTCGCCGTCGCACTCCTCGCCGGCGTCGACGTTGCCGTCGCCGCACACGCCCGCGGGCTCGCTCGTGGCCTGCCCGGTGGAGATCGGGTCGCCCGAGCCCGGCGAGCTCGAAGTCGGCGCGTCGCTGGTCCCGCTCTCGCTGCCCGAACCGTCACCGCTGCTGCCGTCGCTGTCGCTGACGGTGCCCGGGTGGGCGGTCGTGATGTTGTGGGTGGTCGGCAGCGGGATCGACCCGGTGTCGCTGATGGTGCCCTCGGCGCAGGCCATCAGCAGGGCGATCGTCAGGCCCGACCACGCAAAATTCTTCGGCATCCCATCCGAGCCTAACAGCGCCGGCGCGGCCGTGAAGTCGCCCCGACGTCGCCCCCGCGCGCGCACGCGCCCGCGAACGCGAGAGGTTCCTCATTGCTCCGCGCCGACGCCTCCGCGTTCGCGCGCCTGCGCGATCGACTCACAGGGACGCACGCGTCGGGCACTCGCCCTCGCCCTGGAAGTCCCCGAGCGTGCGCGCCTGGGCGGCGAGGTAGTCATACGCAGTTGTCACGGGGATCGGTGCACCGGTGACGGAGTAGCCGAGTTCGGGGGTGAACAGGTCGGCGGCCTTGACCATGCGCAGCTCGTCGAGCGTGGTCTCGCCGTCGCGGTCGAGATCGCTGTCGGCGATCCACTGCGCGCGCCGCTCGGTGATCTCGGCGCCCTGCGTGATGTTGGTGAAGAACCAGTGGTCGCCGTGGATGGTCGGCTTGATCTGCGCCGTGCCGCCCGAGGGCACCGCGAAGCCAGCATCACCCTCCTCGGGCGCGCAGTCGTCGAACGAGGTGCCAGCCGCGAGGCCCCACGCGAACTTCACCGAGGTCGCCGGCTCGCAATCATCGGTGCCCGGCAGGCACGACTGACCGTCGGCCTTGCTGATCGCGCCCTCGACGTAGATCGAGAAGCCGTTCTCGACCATGAATTCATGGTCGGCGGCGGCGGTGCCCTCGGCCGCCTCGGCCGCGGCGGAGGCGTTGGGGATGTCGTAGCCGACGCGGTCCCAGCGGACCGCCGCGACGTCGTCGAACTCGGTCAGCACGAACCCGCCGACCGGCAGGTTGAGCAGGTCGACGACGTAGACCGCGGGCTCGACCAGCGAGTCCGAAGCGTCGGCGCTGCGGCTCGCGCGGAAGTTGCCGACGACCACCAGGAACTTGGTGTAGTCCGCGGCCCAGCCGTCGACGATGTTCTCCTCGCCCGTGCCCGGCTGCAGCCCCTCGGGGATGGTGTCCTCGGCCTCGACGAACACCTGCACCCGCCCGGTCGCGCCGCCTCCGCCATTGCAGCCGGCGACGAGGGTGATGGCAGTGACGACGACGAAGACCTGCTGCAAACGTGGCATGACGACTCTCCTTGCGCGATGTCGCGGGGTGGTTGCAAATTCTCGGACGAGCGCGCCGCGCCTGCCCCGGCCGTGCGGCCGCTCGCCGGACCCGTGACCGCCTCCGCGGGGCCCGCACGGCGGCGACGCGCTGCGAGCGGCGATCACGGGGCGACCGTACGCGGCGTGTTCTTGCAAGTCAAATTGCAAAAGACCTTCGCTTGCATCTGACGCCGCTCCGCCGCCCGGCTCGCCGCCGCAGGCGTCCGTCTGGCCCGGTGAGTTCGCCGGTTCGCACGCGCACACGACCTGCTCTTGCAATGCGTTTGCAAAAATTGACCTTGCGCACGCGCCCCGCCGCTTGTCCTGCGCCGGCCCGACTGTCACGGTTGAGGCATGAGCCAGCAGTCGCCCCTCGCCGATCCGGCCCCGTGGAACCTCGTCGACGCGTGGTACGCCGAGCGCGGCGTGCAATTCATGGTCCCCTTCACTCGCGACGCCATCGCCCTGGCCGCCCCGGCCGCCGACGCGCGCGTGCTCGACGTCGCCTGCGGTCCCGGCACCCTGGCGCTGCACATCGCCCCCGAGGTCGCCCACGTGGCCGCCCTCGACTTCGCCGCGGCGATGATCGATCGCCTGCGCGAGCGCGCCGACCGTGAAGGGCTCGCCGTCGACGCCCGCGTCGGTGACGGCCAGGACCTGCCGTGGCCCGACGCCGGCTTCGACGCCGCCTTCTCGATGTTCGGCCTGATCTTCTTCCCCGATCCGGACCGCGGGCTGCGCGAGCTGCATCGCGTGCTCAAGCCCGGCGGTCGCGTCGTGGTCGGCTCGTGGGCCCCGTTCGCCGAGGACCACCCGCTCATGCTCCTGTTCGCGGCCCTGCGCGCCGTCATGCCCGAGCTCCCGCTCGGCCGCGGCCCCGCGCCGCTCAACCATCCCGACGAGTTCACCGCGGCCCTCGCCGGCGCCGGCTTCACCGGCGTCCGCGTCGAGCCCGTCACCCACGAGTTCCGCTTCGCCGACGTCGACGCGCTGTGGACCTTCAACGTCCGCGGCAACGCCCCGATCGCGCTGCTCCATCAGCGCCTGTCGGCGGAGGCGTGGCAAGCCTTCGAGACGGACGTGCTGGCCCGCCTGCGCGAGCGCTTCGGCTCCGGCCCCGTCGCTTACCCGCAGACGGCCCTGCTGGGCCTCGGCGTGCGCTGACGGCGGGACGCTCCCTGCGCGACGACGACATGTCCCTCAGGACATGTTCGAGTCCCGCGCCGATCGGCGTGACCAGCAGGCGCCGGCGTGGAAGCTCGGACCCGGGACGCCGCCGGGTCTCGCGGGTCCGCTACTCCGCCGGGCAGCCCGCCCCGGGCGCCACCTGCCCGTGGGCCATGAAGTAGATCGGGTGGCTGCCGGCGAACGCCTCTGCGGGCAGCACCTCCCAGTTCACCCCGTCTTCGCTGCGGAAGAACCGCTGCTTCTCGTACCACACCATCCAGCCCGCGTTCGTGGCCACGAACGTGCCCTCGGGGCTGCGCGCGACCTGACCGATGGAGATGTCGCCGGGCGCGATCGGCTCGCTCTGCCAGCTCGCCCCGTCGGCGCTGCGGTGCAGCGTCGCGCCCTGGTACACAAAAAACTCCGAGCCGGTCCAGATCGGCGGCGACGACAGGTTGTCGGTCACGGGCACGTGCTCCCAGTCGTCGCCGCCGTCGGTGGTGCGGCAGACGTGGCCGTTGCCGCTGACCATGATCCCCACACCTGACCCATAGGCCATGCCGATCACGTAGCCCCCGCATTGCGGCGGCCGCGTCGTCGCCGGCGTCCACGTCACCCCGTCGGCGCTGCGGACGATCGCTCGCTGCTCGCCGCTCTCGCCGCTGACCACGAACCACCCGCCGTCGTGCGGGAAGAACTCAATCGCGCGGGTGTTGATGCCGATGTCGAGCGGCCCGCCCTCCTGCCAGGTCTTGCCGAGGTCGTCGGAGATCTGCGTGGGCGAGTTGTTGGCGACGAAGCGGCCGTTGCCGAAGGCGACGTCGGCGAACGTCGGCGTGTCCGCGAGCACGGTCTCGAACATCGCCGCGTCCTCGCTGCGCACCAGCGAGCCCGGCGCACCCCAGCCCCACGTCAGCACGAAGGTCTGTTCGCCGTGGGCGATCCCGCGGCCCGCGAACGCATTGTGATCGCAGTCGAGCCCGGCCTCGAAGCAGCGCACCGCGTCGTCCTGCGAGCTGTCCTGAATCCACGTGCGGCCGTCGTCGCAGGAGATCGTGGTCCGCCCGTAATGCCCCTGGGCGATGAACACCGGCACCGAAGTCACCGGCGGCGGACCGGTCGTCGTCGAGGTCGGCTCACTCGGCCCCTCGGTCGTCGACGTCGACGCCTCCGTCGTGCTCGCCTCCGTCGTCGTCTCGATCGACGTCGTCGCTGGCGTCGTCATCGGCAGCGAAGTCACCGCCTCCGAAGAACCGGACGACATCATCGAGGTCGTCGAGGCCGCCTCGCTCGCGCCGTCGCTGCTCGACGGATCTTTGCCCTCGCCCTGACACGCGACGACCAGCGCCGCCCCCATCCACATCTGCCGCACCACGCCACGGTAACGAGGTCGCGGTGGGCCTCGCAAGGTGTCGTGCGCCCCCATCATCACGACGAGCGCGCGCGGCCTCGCGTCGCGCGTGCGCGCGCGTTTGACAGCCCTGGCGGCCTCCTGTAGCTGTGATCGTCGCATCGTGCGGCGAGGGCGGGAGGACACGTGATGATGGGCAGACGAAAGGCACGAGCATGGATGCTCGGTGGCGCGGTGGTCCTGGGATGTAGCGGCGGGGGCGGCGGCAACGACGACGCGACCGCGGCCACCGAGGGCACCGGCGTCGCCACCGACGCTGCGACGACGGCCCCGACCACCAGCGAGGGCACCGGCGAGGACCCCACCGAGGGTGAGCCCGCCGACTGCGAGGGCCCGCTCGACCCCGGCCCCGCCCCGCTGCGGCGGCTCACGCACTCGCAGTACAACAACACCGTCCGCGACCTGTTCCCCGGCGTGACCCTGCCGCTGCAGACCATCGCCGTCGACCCGAAGGTCAACGGCTTCGAGAACAACGCCGACGTGCAGACCCCCTCGGCCCTGCTCATCGAGCAGTACCAGCGCGCCGCCCTCGAGGTCACCAAGGCCGCGTGGGCCAGCCCCGAGGCCTTCCTGCCGTGCGCGGCCGACGGCGGCGGCGAGCCGCAGCAGTGTGGCCACACCTTCCTGCTCGACCTCGGCGCGCGCGCGTTCCGGCGCCCGCTGACCGCCGACGAGGAGGCCGCCTTCCTCGGCTTCTTCGACCAGCAGCTCGCCGAGACCAACTTCACCGTCGCGCTCCAGCTCACCGTCCAGGCGGTGCTGCAGTCGCCGGCGTTCCTCTACTTCCTCGAGTTCGGCGGCGAGCCGATCGAGGGCGGCGAGGCTGTCGCGCTCACCGGCCACGAGCTGGCCGCGCGGCTCAGCTACTTCCTGTGGGACAGCATGCCCGACGCGCAGCTGCTCGCGGCCGCCACCGCCGGCGACCTCGACACCGTCGAGGGCCTCGCCGCCGAGGCCCTGCGCATGCTCGACGACGGCAAGGCTCGCGGCGCGCTCGTCAACTTCCACCGCCAGTGGTTCGACTTCGACGGCGTCGCGCTCATCAACCCCGACCCCGCGACCTACCCGACCTACACCCCCGAGCTGCGGACCGCCATGCGCGCCGAGCTCGATCGCTTCGTCGAGTCGACCCTGTTCGATGGGCCAGGCACCTTCGCCTCGCTGCTCACCAGCACCGCGACCGACGTCGAGGCCACCCTCGCCGCGCTCTACGGCGTCGACGCCCCGCCGCCCGGCGAGTGGGCGCCCGTCAGCCTCGACCCCGGCGAGCGCAGCGGGATCCTCACGCGCGCCGGCTTCCTCGCCCGCACCGCCCACGCCGTGCACCCCTCGCCGGTCAAGCGCGGCGTGTTCGTGCTCGCCCGCCTGCTGTGCGTCCCGCCCGCGCCGCCGCCCGCCAACGTCAACACCAACCCGCCCGACGAGGGCGAGCCCGGGCAGCCCAAGACCAACCGCGAGCGCTACGCCAAGCACACCGCGCAGGCCGACTGCGCCTCCTGTCACGTCACGATCGACGGCGTCGGCTTCGGCTTCGAGAACTACGACGCGCTCGGCCGCTGGCGCGACCTCGACAACGGCGAGCCGGTCGACGCCAGCGGCGCGCTGATCGGCACCGACGTCGACGGCAGCTTCGACGGCGCGATCGAGCTGTCGCAGAAGCTGGCCACCAGCACCCAGGCCCACGACTGCGTGGTCTCGCAGGTCTACCGCTACGCGCTCGGCCGCGGGACCACGGCGGCCGACCTGTGCAGCCTCGGTGACCTGCGGGCCCAGTTCGCCGAGGCCAGCGGCGACGTGCACGCCCTCCTCCTCGCCGTCGTCACCAGCGACGCCTTCCGCACCCGAAAGGGGGCCCCATGACCGCCTCGCACCCTCGTATGCCGCGCCTGCGCCGGCGCAGCTTCCTCGGCGGCCTCGGCCTCGGCATCGGCGCGCTGTGCCTGCCCTCGCTGCTGCCACGAGGCGCCCGCGCCGAGCCGCCGGGCCCGGTCAAGCGGCTGCTGATGCTGATGACGGAGCACGGCACCGTCTATCAGAACTGGCGCATGCGCCCGGGCAACCTGCCCGAAGATACAGATTGGGAGACGCCGCTCGGTGCGCTGGGCGAGTCCGACTTCAGCGAGATCTTGCGGCCGCTCCACGGCTACCGCGACCGCCTGCTGGTGCTCGACGGCGTCGGCATGGCGACCGGGCACATGACGGGCATCAACGAGCACGAGGAGGGCCACGCCACGTGCCTCACCGGCACGCTGGCGCAGCCGGTCGACGGCGGAGTGGCGCTCGCGGCCGGGCCCTCGATCGACCAGATCGTCGCCGGCGCGGTGGCCGAGCCCGGCCAGATCGCGTCGCTGCAGATCTCGCACGGCAGTTGGGCCTACAGCTACGACCCGAGCGGCAAGGCGCTGCCGTGGATCACCGAGCCGTGGCAGCTCTACCAAAAGCTGTTCCCCAACGGCCCGGTCGACCCGAACGCGCCGCCCGACGACCTCAAGACGATCCGCGATCGCCAGGGCAGCGTGGTCTCGCTGGTGCGCGAGCAGTACCACGCGCTCGCGCCGAAGCTGTCGGGCGAGGACAAGCTCAAGGTCGAGCAGCACCGCGACCTGCTGCACTCGCTCGGCCAGCAGCTCGAGAACCTGGCCAACATCGTCTGCGAGGCGCCGCCCGAGCCCGGCGGCGGGCCGCCGTGGGAGGACCCGCAGTTCTATTTCCACCGCGCGCAGGTGTTCACGACCCTGGCGACGCTGGCGCTGTCGTGCGACATGACCCGCGTGGCGATGCTCGCGTTCAGCGGCCTGCGCAACGAACACGTCAGCGCCCCGCCCGGCGACCTCCACAACGACTACGCGCACCAGGCCTCGACCGACCCGACGGCGATGCAGGTGATGACGAACTATCACAAGATCCACGCCGAGGATTTCAAGAACATCCTGGCGGCGCTGGACGCCGTGCCGAGCGAGAGCGGCACGCTGCTCGACGACACGCTGGTGGTGTGGGCCAACGAGCTGTGCACCGGTGAACACAGCATGAACCAGTGGCCGGTCGTGATGGCCGGCGGGACCCATCACTTCAAGACGGGCCGCTACGTCCGCTGGGCCCAGAACAACATCATCAAAGGGACGTGGGGCGACGAGCCGCAAGGGCCGCCGCACAACCGCCTGCTGGTGTCGATCGCCAGGGCCATGGGCGCGGACGTCGACCAGGTCGGCGAGACCAGCGTGACGCTCAAGGGCGACTCGCAGCTGCCCACCACCGGCGAACTCGACCGCCTCACCTGAGCCGCAGGTTCCTCGGCGACGGCCGCGGAACCAGGCGAAGGATGACCCGATCCGGGCGCGGCGGCGCAAACCGTCGCGCCCTTGTCATGAGCCGTTCGCAAGGCGCTCGAGAGCTCGCGGCCACGCGCTCGCGAGCGGCTCGCGTCCTGCGCTTTCGGTGGCACCCGGGTTGCGAACCGTGATTCCCCAACCGCGAGCGGCGCGACCTCCCGCGCTTGGTCTGCGCGAGAGCAAGGGCCGGCAGTACAAGGCCGCCCATGGCTTCTGCTCCCCGTGAAGACTTCGACCTCGACGCCGTCGAGCGCCGCCTCTGCGTCGAGGCGCTCGAGCTCGCCGGCAACATCGTCGACGCCGCCTGGCGCCTCGGCATCACCCGGCAGGCGATGAAGCGCCGGATCAAGAAGCACCGCATCGCCTGGCCCCGGCCGGCCGCCCGAACCCCACGCGTCGACGACGAGGTCGGCTCGGCCTTCTTGCTCGCCTCCTGACCCTTGGGTCATGTCGATTCGAGCCGGGCTGCCCTACGCTCTTGCGCCACTGAGCGTCCACGCGACCCGGGCCGCTGCCCTACGCACTTGCGCCGCTGAGCGTCCCCGCGACCGGGCCGGCTTACACTCTTGCGCCGCTGAGCGACCCCGCCATCCCGGCCCGCCCACACTCTTGCGTTACGCATTTCCGCACCGGCCGGCAGCCCTACGCACTTGCGTCGCGCCCTGCCCTCGCAAGCCGCGGGCACCCGCGCTCCGCGATGCCGAATCGCTACCGCCGTCTCTCCGCTGCAGGACTGGCCACGGGCTCGGTCTGCATGCCTTTTGCTTCGGGCGGCCTCGACGCCTTGCTGGCAATGGCGACGCACCGATGCGATCTCGGCGCGCGCATCCCGAAGTGCTCGCTGCGAGATCGCCCGGCGCGATCGTGGTGATTGACACCGCTCCGACGATCATGAGACCGTCGCGCGATGTCGCGCATCCGCCTGCTTCTGCCTTCCGCGCTGCTCCTGGCCGGCTGCGTGGCACCTGGCCTGAAGTACCTGCAGTCGCTGCCGATGACCACCTCCACCTCGACTGGCGACGTCAGCACGGGTGACGACGGCGCGTCGACGATCATGACCACCACCGAGGACGCGAGCGACAGCGAAGCCCCGGGCCCCGGCACCACCACGACCACCACGACCACCACCTCCGGCGGCCACGACACCACCACGAGCCACACCACCGGCGAGCCTGCCGAACCGATTTGTGGTGACGGCCTCGTCGAGGGCGACGAGGAGTGCGACGACGCCAACGACATCGCCGACGATCGCTGCCATCAGTGCACCAAGAACCGGTGGATCTTCGCCTCGGCCGCGCTCCACAACGACGGTGACCTCGGCGGCCTCGAGGGTGCCGACAGTCGCTGTCGCCAGTACGCCCTGCAGACCGGCCGCGCCGACGACACCTGGAAGACCTTCATCGCCTGGTTGTCCGACGCCGACCACGACGTCCGCGATCGTCTTTATCCCGGACGCGGCCGCTACGTCCGCACCGACGGCGTCGTCGTCGCCGAGACCGTCGAGCAGTTCTTCTCCGGCTCGCTCGAAGCGCCGATCAACGTCGACGAGGACGGCAACCAGGACATCGGCGGCGGCGTCCTCACCGGCACCCGGCCCGACGGCACCGCCGCGCCGGGCCCTCTCTGTGGCAACTGGACCACCAGCGGGCTCCTCGACCACTCCGCCGTTTTGGGCAGCGCCTCGGCGATCGACGAGGTCTGGACGATGTACCCCGGCGAGCCCGATCCCTGCACGGGGCTCAGCGCCCGGCTTTATTGCATCGAAGGGCAATAGCCATGCCCCGAGCCGGTCGCTTCGCAATCATATTCCTGTCCCTCGGGACAGCTTGCACCGACGATCCGCTCGTCTCCATGCCCGCCTCGGACGGCCAGAGCGCAAGCGGCGGGCCCACGTCCTTCGACCCGCCGGCCGCCTCCGACGCCGTCGAGCCGACGACCACCGAGGCGGGCTCCACGAGCGAGGCATCGACGAGCGCCACCGGTGCCACCGCACCGGACCAGCCGGTCTGCGGCGACGACGTCGCCGAGGGCCTCGAGGAGTGCGACCTCGGCAAGGCCAACGCCGACAATGGCGCCTGCACCCTCGAGTGCAAGCTCGCGACCTGCGGCGATGGCCTCGTGTGGGAAGGCGTCGAGCAATGCGACATGGGCGGGGGCAACAGCGACGAATACGGGGGTTGCCGGCCTGACACTTGCCATTGGGCGGCCCGCTGCGGCGACGGCATTCTCGACGCCGACCACGAGCTCTGCGACCGCGGCGAACTCAACGGCACGGGGATCACGGAGGACGAGTTTGCCCCGTGCGACCTCGCTTGTGGCTTCTTTGGCCGACCCTTCTTCATCACCAGCCAGATGTTCACCGGCGCTCTCGGCGGCGTGTCCGGAGCCGACCTCAAGTGTCGCACAGCCGCGGCGAAGGCCGGCCTGCCGAACGCCACCAGCTATCGGGCGTGGATCAGCGACGACTTTCAATCGCCCGCCACGCGGTTCGAGCAGTGGGATCTGGCTGTCCCGCTCATCTTGGTCGGCGGCGTCGTCGTCGCGGACGACCTGCTCGATCTGGTCGACAACGGCCCGCATACTGGCATCGCGCGAACGGAGACCGGGCAGGCCGTGGCTCAGGAATTCGTCTGGACCAACACCTCGGCGTTCGGCGAGATCTTCAACGTCACCGACCACTGCGACGGTTGGCTGTCCGCGAGCCCGGCCCAGGAGGCTCGCCAGGGCTTGAATTCGGTGGCCGTCGAGCAGGGTCCCGATTGGGACAGCTGGCGCGACGAACGATGGTGGACCAGCTCGATCACCCAAGAGTGCGATCGGCTCGCCCACCTCTACTGCATCGACGACGGCTTCGTGCTCGAGCAGGAGCGCTGAGCAGCACCGCTGCGCCGTCGTCGTCGTTCAGACGATCGCCTGGCGCTCGCGCCGGCGAACGCCCTCTCACGATTCGCGGCTCAGGCCTTCGGCCCGAACACCTTGAGGTATTCGTCGCGGTGTTTGCCGTCCAGCAGGGCCAGCGAGCTGTCGGCGTCGTCCTGGTGGTGGACCGCATAGCCCGCGTCCTTGAGCGCGCGCAGGTGGCGGCCGACCGCCTCGGTGTCGATGTGGAACACCTTGCCGATCTCCTCCACGTCGCAGATCACCCGCGGCGCTTTCGCCGGGCCCTTGCGGCTGCGGTACGTCGCGGCCAGGTTCGCGTCCACGAACGTCCAGAGGTAGGCGAGCACGACCTTGGCTCCCGGCGACAGCGGGTCACCCTCGGCGGAGGTCGCGGAGAACAGCTCTCGGGGCATCTCGGCCATGCAGTCTTTGCGGGCTAACGCGATCCGCGCTGGCCGTCAAGTTTGATGTCGAACGCTGTACAGCCCGCTTCTGGAGTTTAATCTCTCGGGATTGCGCGAGATCGCCCTCTCGCGAGCGGAGTTCGCGCACATCGGGCCGATTTTGCGACCCGCCGTGCTCCAATCATCGCACCTGCCGCCGGGTCGACCGCCCGCGCTGCCGTCGCCCTTGGCCTCGAGCTTTGCTCGCGGGCCTCTCGGATCGTCCTCGCTCGCCGTGGCTCACGCCGTGCCTCCGCCCTCGCCGCTCGCATGCATTCATCGCAGCGTCGCCGAATCACCTCACCCTACACCGCTGGCGATCGGCGCCACCCATTCACCCCTCACCCATCCGCCAGTTCGCCGCCTCGTCCATCGTTCGTGCCGCCATTCAGCGCTCCACCCCGACCGCCGGCTCGGGCCTTCATTCACCACACCACGCTCCCCGCCCTCGACTCGCTCCCCTCGCTCGCAAATCATCCCATCCTGGACTATCGCCATAGCGCTGTCCCGACATTGGCGATCCCCGCCCTCGCTCGTTTTCGCGCACGCCCTCCAGCGCCCTCTTTCGCTCCCCTGCGGCCGGCGGCGAGCCCTTCTGGCGGCCCGGGCAGCGCCTCGCCCGGGCGGCGGCCCCGGGAGCGGGGCCTCACCGGCGGGATCGGGCTTGACTGCGACCGCGGCCCAGGTAGCCTCCGTAGCACAAACATGCCCCTTAACTTCTGCTTGCTGACAATTCGTATGGCGACCTCGTGCGAGCGCTCGCTCGCCTGAGCGTCATGCGGCCCGCGGCGACACCGGCGCGGGCCCCGGGTCGAGATCTCTCGCCCACGAATCGACGTATTGCACTTCGCTTGACTTGAATTTGCCTGCGGATTTTCCCGCAGACTGGCCGATCCTCCCATGCTCTCCCTCGCCGAGACGACCTCGAAATACCGATTGTCGGCATCGCTGGCCACGGCTGTGGCGCTCATATGCCTCGTCGCCCCTGACGCCGTGAGCTCGCCCGTGCTCGGGCTGTTCCTGTTCGGCGGCGCCGCCTTCCTCGCGCTCGGCTTCCTCGCCGTCGACCTGCTCGGCGCCGTGCTGCCGGGCGGCGGCCTGACCGCCCGGCGCCTGCGGCGGGTCGCGGGGCTGATCTTGAGCGCCCCCCTGCTGCTGCTCACTGCGCGGATCCTCGGCATGCAGTCGCCCGCCGACCTGCCGTGGGTGCTGCCGGCGGGGCTCGTGTTCACCGCCGCCGTCGTGATCGCCGTCGAGCGCCTGGCCCCGCGCATGGGCGCCCCTGACGACCCGCGCTTCTGGCTCGGCACCGCCGTCGCGGCCTTCCAGCTCGTCGCCCTGTTTTTCTACGTACATGTCTCCGAGGACACCTTCGCGGTGATCCGTCCCGGCACCGAGCGGCTGCACGCCGCGCTCTATTTCGGCACCTGGGGCGCCTCGCTCGCGCTGCTGCTGCCGTGGGGCGGGCGCGTGGTCAGCCGCGCCGGCGCCGCCCCGCCGTCGCGCTGGTGGGCGGTCTGGAGCGGCCTCGCGGCGTTCATCGGCCTCGGCTTCATGGTCGCCGACCGCCGCTTCATGGTCGGCCTCTATCCTGCCATTCACCTGTGGCTGCAGCTCGTCGCCGTGCTCAGCATCGACGCCGCCCTCAGCCGCGGCCTCGCCGCGGTCCAGCTCGAGCGCTGGCGCGTCGCCCCGGCCACCGTTCGCAAGCTGCAGCGCACCGGCGGGGTCGCGCTCGCGCTCGTCGTCGTCGCCGCCGGCGGCTTCGCCGTGGTCGCCTTCGGCGGCCTCGCCAGCGACCGTGGCTTCCGCGCCCAGGTCGGCGAATCGACGGTCGGCACCTCGATGATGCGCTACCTCCGGCGCGGCGAGGGCCGCACGCGCGGCCACCTCGTCGAGCTCGACCACCCGCTCTACCACGACGTCCCGGCGCCCAAGAACGACTGGAACATCATCCTGATCAGCGTCGACGCCCTGCGCGCCGACGCCTTGCCCGACCCCGAGGACCCCGACAAGAGCGCCGCTCCGCGCCTGTCCGCGCTCGCGGCCGGGTGCGCCGATTTCCGCCGCGCCTACGCCCCCGGCTCGCGCACCGCGATCGGCATGGGTGCGCTGATGCTCGGCCGCTACAGTGCCCACATTCAATGGGACCTGTGGATGTGGGACGGCAAGTTGATCAACCCCAACAAGGCCACGGCGGCGGACATCCGCGGCCTGACCAATGGCGTGCAATACACGACGATCCCGCAGATCCCGCCGGAGGGCAACCTGGCCCAGCGCCTGAAGGGCGCCGGCCTGCGCACCCTGGCGACCCCGTGGGACGGCTACAGCCGGTTCTTCCGCAAGGACGCCGGCTTCGACCCCGGCTTCGACGAATACACCGACTTCAACCCGATGAGCTTCCGCGAGCCGGCCAGCCCCAAGGTCCTGCCGCTCGCGCTCGACCAGCTCGACAAGGCCAAGGGCAAGCGCTTCTTTCAGTGGGTGCATTTGTTCGACCCGCACGAGGCGTACAACGACCGCGAGCGCTACGCCGAATTGGTGCAGGCGATGGACGGGGCGCTCGGCGAGTTCCTCGACGGCCTCGAGCAACGCGGCCTGCGCGACAAGACGGCCATCTTCTTGGTCGCCGACCACGGTGAGGCGCTCGGCGACCACCGCAACGCCACCCACGGCACCTCGCTGTACGAGGAGCAGGTGCGCGTGCCGATGCTGATGTGTTTGCCGGGTCGCGGCGGCCAGGTGTTCCGCCAGCCGGTCTCGACCCTCGACGCCACCGCCACCATGCTGGCGATTGCCGGCGCCGACCTCACCGGCATCGACGGCGTCAACCTGCTGCCGCTCATCGACGACGGCACCTACCCCGCCGAGCGGCCGGTGTTCACCGAGCTGCACCGCTACATGTCGAACCAGGCCCAGCGCACCACCGACCTGCAGGCCGTCATCCACGGCCGCTGGAAGCTGATCCGCGACCTCAAGAACGACACCGCCCAGCTGTTCGACCTCGAGAACGACCCAAAGGAGGAGGCCAGCGCGCTGGCCAGCCGGCCCGACATGGCCGACGACCTCGAGGACCTGCTCGACGCCCTCAACGCCGAGCGCGCCAAGCCCAAGCCGCCGCGGCCGCTGTTCGCCGCCAAGCCGGCCGCCTTCGACGTCGCCCAGGACTCGGTCCTGCTGTGGGCTCGCTCGACCCTGCCGGCGCAGATCCACTTCGAGCTGGCCAAGAACGCCCGCTTCAACGACGCCCTCGAGACCTCCGCCCGCGAGGTCAGCCCCGACAGCGACCAGGTCCGCATCGTCGACGTCACCGGCCTCGAGCCGGGCACGCGCTACTGGTACCGCGCCGTGCTCACCTTCGAGGGCGAGCGCACCCTCAGCGACGCCGCCAGCTTCACCACCTCGCACGCCGAGGCGCGCACGATCAAGCTGGCGTGGAGCGCCGACCTGCTGGCCGACAACGCCCCGTTCCAGATCTTCGCCCCGCTCAAGCGCGAGAAGCCCGACGTGTTCCTGATGCTCGGCGACACCACCTACGCCGACATCCCCAAGAAGAACAAGGGCAAGGACCTCAAGACCTACCGCGCTCGCCACAAGCTGGTCCGCCGCGACGAGGCGCTGCAGTCGTTCCTCGCCACTACCGCGACCTTCGCCACCTGGGACGACCACGAGATCAGCAACAACGCCCACCGCGAGACCGAGAACCTCGGCGTCGCCCGCCAGGTGTTCCGCGAGCAGTGGCCGCTGCGCAGCGCCGACCCCGACGACGTCGGCCTCTACCGCTCGTTCCGCCCGGCCCCGCAGGTCGAGGTGTTCATGCTCGACGTGCGGAGCTTCCGCGACCCGCCCAAGGGCGGCACCACCATGCTCGGCGAGGCCCAGAAGGAGTGGCTCATCACCTCGCTGAAGTCGTCGACCGCGCGCACCAAGATCGTCGCCAGCAGCGTGCCGATGTTCGTCCCGTTCGGCAAGGACAGCTGGCACGCCTACCCCGACGAGCGCGACGAGCTGCGCACCGTGTTCGCCAGCGAGCCGCCCGGCTCCGTCATCGTCCTGTCCGGCGACTACCACCTCGCGTGGCACCTCGTCGAGCAAGAGACCGGCATCCACGAGCTCGTCGCCGGCCCGCTCGACGCCTGGTCGTTCGAGGACATGCTTCCGGGCCACGTCACCGACGTCGCCAAGCGCGGCGGCTTCACCATCACCGACGGCCCCAACTACGGGGTGCTCGAGATCAAGGCCGACGGCTCGGTCGTCGCCCGCTACCACGACGTCAGGGGCAAGCAGAAGTACCGGACCGTGCTGAGCGGGCCGGACGAGGTGCCAGCCCCGAGCCCGGCCAAGTGAGCCCCGGGGCGCGCGCGGCGGTTGGCCGCTCGCGCCCCGCAGCCGCGCTCAGCGCGACTTCTTCAGCTTGGGCAGGCACTGGCCCGCGACGCTGACGAGGCCCTCGGCGCAGCGCGAGGCCTTGGCCGCGAACCCCGACTTCGAGGTCATCACCTTGCGCAGGGCGTTGCTGCGCTGCATCGATGGCTTGATGGCGGGCTTCAGCTTCTTCACGTCGATCTGCTTGGGCGCGACCCACTTGTCGGCGACGACGTCCTGGCGGTTGACGAGGTCGAGCGGGACCGAGCGCAGGTCGATCGACTGGCAGCCGATCATCGACGTGTCGTTGCTGGCGTTCGAGTCCACCGTGCACTTCATCGAGGTCAGCACGCCGCGCGAGTTCTTGTTGAACGTCTCGGTGCGCGGGTCCTCGCCGGTCTTGCCGCTCAGCATGCCGTGGTACTTGAGGTTCTGCATCCCCTCCACGCAGTCCTCGTAGGCCTTCTTGTTGATGAGCTTCAGCCCGGCGCAGACCGCGGGGTCGGGGCTGACGGTCTCGGCCTTCACGCCGGTGCCCTTGTACGAGCACTGGGCCAGGGTCTCGCCCGGGGTCGGCCCCGCGAGGTCGAACACCGGCGTCTTCAGCGTGGTCTCGAACGTGGTGTGGTCGGCCTTCGACTCCTCCATCCGGATCTTCAGCGTCGAGAGCAGCTTGCGGGTGTCGAGCGGGTCGCCGCCGGTGTGGTCGGACTTGAACGTCAGGTTGGCGCTGAAGTTGACCGGCCCGCCGCCCATCTCGCGGTCGCCCTTGGTGTTGCTGAACTGCCCGTTGGTGGTCGCCAGCGCGGTCCGCAGCTTGGTCTGGATGTTGTCGCCGACGTCGCGCGAGGCGTAGCACTCCGACACGTAGCGCATCGGGAATTGGTCGTACTCGCCGACCACGAAGTCCTCGAAGTCCTTCCACGTGTTGTAGAGCGACTCGCAGGCCGGCTTTCCCGCCCAGTCGACGTCGCAGTCGCGGGCCCGGTTGCGCATGTCGGCCAGCTGCGTCTGGTAGTAGGTGCGCCGCGCCTTGATGAACGCCACGCGAGCGTCGCGCTTGGCCGGCGTGGTCCCGAGCGCGAACAGCTTCGCGTTCTGGATCATGAAGTCGGAGTCGTCGATGAGCGCCGTCAGGCCCCAGGCCGCCTCGGCCAGCTTGGTGAGCTTCTGCTCCGAGGTGATCGGCGCCAGCGGGTTGCCGACCGGCCAGTTGGCGACGATGTCCTCGTAGGGCACCGCCATCAGCTTGAACGTCTGCTTGGGCCCGTTCTGCCCGGGGAACGACTGCACCTGCTGCAGGAACTGGTCGACCGACAGGCTGGCGCTGTTGCTGCCGCTCGAGGTCACGTGGATCTCGAGGTCCTGGGTGCTGCTGGCCTGCTTGAGCTTGTTGATCGTGCTGACGCCGACCTCGGCGTTCATGGTCGCGTACTCGACCCCGATCACCCCGCTGGCGGCCAGCTTGCTCTCGGTCGCGGTGTCGCGGACCGACAGCTGGACCGTGCCGAAGAACCACCGCCCCTTCTGCTCGCCGATCAGGACGTAATCACCGCACTGCTGGCGGAACGCCGGCGTGCCGATCATCGCCAGGTACTCGGGCTTGAGGTTGATGTCGCCTGCCGTGAACTTCATCGGCTCGACGTTGTGGTACTTGGCGAGGATCGTGTGCGTATTGAAGTTGGTCTTGGTCGACTGGAAGAAATCGACCTTCGAGCTGGCGTTGGCGCTCACGAGCCCCATCGACGCCGAGAACTTGGTGTTGACCGCCAGGTTCATCTCGTCGGCCAGCTGCGAGTTGGAGACGACCGAGCTGAATTTGAACTCGTCGCCGCTCGCCCCCGACCCGTCGACCACGGCGGCGCCGACCTGCACGCACTGCCGCAGCACGAATTCGCGGCTGACGCTGTTGTAGCCGTACCCGCGGCCGGTCAGCGTCTTGGGCGGCTCGAGCTCGAGGTACTGATCGGCCGCGAAGGCCGTCGGCACCATGCTCAAGCTCAAGAGACCGCAAGTCACACCCGCCAGCCGCTGCCTGGTTCCACTTCGCATCGTCGACTCCTTCGTGCGCTACCGGCAAGCGACCGCGCTCGAGGGCCGATGCCCCCGACGTTCGCACTCGGCTTGGGAACGCGTCGACACAAAGTGAAAGTCGAACGGAAAACAATTGCGAAGAAATGCAGCGAGCGCGGCCGCTCGATCGCCGCGCTCGATCGGCGTCGAATTGAATCGCTAGCTCGCACCACCGCGGCTCGCTCCGCTGACGGGCGACCGACATCCGACTCGCCGACATGACTCCTCGCGAGAACGGCGGACCCGGGCCCTGGCGGTCCCTCGCTCGGCTCCCGGTCAGCGACCTCGACCTCTGCGACGACCTCTGCCGGGCCGCGCGGCGACGCGCCGGCAGCGGCGCGCCGCGGTCACGATGCGCGCCGGCCAAACCTCGTGCGCGCGTGGTAGCGTCGCGCCATGGTCGAGACCCTTCGCATCCGCTTCGAGTCCCACGGCGCGCCGATCGTCGGCAACCTGTTCGTCCCCGCGCGCGAGGGTCGCCTGGCCGCGGTGGTCGTCGACGGTCCGCTCACCTCGGTGAAGGAGCAGGCCCAGGGCAACCACGCGCGCGCGCTCGCCGAGCGGGGCTTCATCGCCCTCGCGTTCGACCATCGCTTCTTCGGCGAGAGCGGGGGCCAGCCGCGCCAGTACGAGTCGCCGCCGCAGAAGATCGAGGACCTGCGCGCCGCGGTCGATTTCCTGGCCAGCCACGAGCGCGTCGACGGCGGGCGGATCGGCGCCGTGGGCGTGTGCGCGGGCGCGGGCTACGTGGCGGGGGCGGTCGCCGACGATCCGCGGCTCCGCGCATTCGCAGCCGTGGCCGGGTTCTTCCACGACGCGGCGATGCAGCTCAAGTGGATGGGCCCCGACGGCTACGCGGCCACGCTCGCCAGCGGCCAGGCGGCCCGTGAGCGCTACGAGGCCACCGGCCAGCTCGACACGATCCCCGCCGTCGGCGACGGCGAGGTCGCCATGCCGCTCGCCGAGGCCTTCTCCTACTACGGCACCCCGCGCGGCGCCGTCGCCAACTACGTCAACGCCTACGCCGTGATGTCGCGCGAGCACACCATCCCCTACGACGCCCAGTCGGCGGCCCCGCGGATCCGCGTGCCCACGGCGATCGTGCACTCCGAAAAAGCCCTCGCGCCCGCGCTCGCCCGCAGCTTCCACGCGGCGCTCGGCGGGCCCAAGGCGATCCACTGGCTCACGTCGCAGGGCCAGGTCGATTTCTACGACGACCCCAAGCTGATCGCCGCCGCCGCCGACCTCGTCGCCGTCCACCTGCGCGCCGCCCTCGGCTGACCGCTCGGACATGTCCTGAGGGACATTATTTTTCCTGGCGCGCCGATCGGCAACTCGGGTTCGGCGCCGCCCGCCTGCGGCCGCGGACCACCGCAGCCCGAGGTCCGCGCCCCGTCGAGCCATGTCCGAAACAACATGTCTCTTCGGACATCCTTGACGCATCGCAAGGCTCGCGTGACGGCGCGCTCGTCCGCGCTCGCCCGGGCGCGGCAGTGGTAGCCTGCGGCGCGTGCCCGGCCTCTCGACCGCCCTCGCGCTGCTGACCGTGTTCGCGGTCGCGGCGCTCCTGCGCGATCGACTCGGCGCCGCCGCGGCGCTCGGCGTCGCCCTCGCCGGCACCTTCCTGATCGTCAGCGCCGTCGGCCTGATCTTGCTCGACCTCGGGCGATTGCAGCCGTGGCCGCTGCGCCTCGCGCTGCTCGCCGCCTTCAGCGCATTCGTCCTGCTCGCCGGCGTCGCGCGTCGGCGACTGCCTCGCGCCACGCCCACCCCTGTCCTCCACGCGCGTCCGCTCGCGCTCGGCCTCGGCGTCTTGCTCGTCACCGGCGTCGGCCTGCGCCTCGCGCCCTCCCCCTATTTGCAGGGCGGTCAGGACCAGGGCATCTACGTCAACGTCGGGCATCACATCGCCCGCACCGGCCGCTTGCGACCCGTCGATCGCCTGCTGCGCGGGGCGGTGCGCGGCGTCCCGCAGGCCGACGTCCTGGCCGCCTATCGCGTCAAACCGCTGGCCGCCGATTCACCGCTCGTCGGCGTCCGCGAGGGCCGCTGGGCCGCCGGTCTGCACATCGAGGACGCGCGCGCCGGTCGCCTGGTCCCCGCCTTCTTTCCGCTGATGCCGGTGTGGTTCGCGATCGCCGAGCTCGACGGCGGCTTCGCGCGCTCGACCTGGCCGCTCGTGCTGTTCTGGGCCCTCTCGGCGCTGGCCCTGTTCGCCCTCGCCCGGCGCCTCGCGCAGGACAGCGACGATCCGCTGGTGCGCCGTCGCGCCGGCACGCTCGGCCTCGTCGCGCTCGCCGGCCTCGCCCTGCACCCGCTCGACCTGTGGATCTCGAGCTTCACCGTCACCGAGAACCTCGCGCGCGCCTGCCTGCTCGCGGCCGCCTGGCTGGCCCTCGAGGCAGGTGCCGCCGAGCGCGACGGTCGACCTGGCGCGCGCCTGCTCGCGCTGCTCGGCGGCCTCTGCTTCGCCGCCGGCGCCTTCACCCGCGGCAGCCTGGTCGCCCACGCGATCGTGCTCGCCGGCGCCCTCCTGCTCGGGCGGGGCGACGCGCCGCGCACCCGCCGGGCGCTGCTCGGCGCGCTCGTCGTCGGCACCACCCTCGCGGTCGTGCAGGCCGTGCTTCACTCGTGGCCTTACTTCTTCTCCGCCGCCGCCAATCACTTTCACGTCCCGCGGCTCACCCCGCGTCCGGCCGTCGCCGTCGCCTGGACCCTCGCCGCCGGCCTCGCGCTGCTGCTCGTCGAGCTCGGCCTGCGCCGGCTCCCCGCGCGCCTCTGCGGCCTCGCGCGTCGCTCGCTGCGCCTCGCCGCCGGCCTCGCCCTCGCCCTCGCCGCGGTCGGATTCGTGCGCCAGGGCCTCGTCACCACCGGCGCCGACCAGCAAGTGCTCGCCGTCCTGGTGCGCCACGGCGGCCCGCTGCCGCTGCTGCTCGGCCTCGTCGGCCTGGGCCTCGCCGTGCGACGGGCCGACGCGCGCCTGCTGCCGTGGCTGGTCCTCGCCGCCGCGATCGTCCTGGAGGCCGCGCTCAAGTCGGGCGTGCGCTACGAGTTCTACTACGCCCGCTACTTCATCGCCGACCTCGTGCCGGCGCTGACCATCGCCGCCGCATGTCTCTCGGGACATATCATCACTCGCCTCGAGCGCCGCCGCGGCCCGCGCCTGGCCGCCCTCGCCTGCGGCGCGCTGCTGCTGGCGTGGCTGGTGCCGCCGCTGCGGCTGCTCCCCCGCGAGGTCTACTGGACCCGCGACCTCGCGGACGACCCCGAGCAGCTCACCAGTCTCTTCGGACATGTCCCCGAGGACGCATTGCTGCTGTTCGACGATCGCGCCCCCGGTCGCTGGCGCGGCCTGCTGGCCGTGCCCGCGCTGCTCTCGTTCGGCCGCAACGCCCTCGCCGTCCCGCCTGGCGGGCACATCGTCGAGGGCGCGCTCAAGGCCGGCACCCCCGTGCTCCTGCTGTCCGGCGGCTGGGAGCCCGACGATCGCCAGCGCTGGCCCTCGGCCGACAGCGGCCCCTGGCGCACCCGCGTGATCGCTCGCGGCATCTATCAGGCCCCGCGCGCCGAGACCGTCGAGGGCGGCGTCCCGGCGCGGCTCCACGACGGCGGCGGCCCGTGGGAGCTGCAGCAGCTCGACCGATCGATCTGGCGCAGCTCCGGCGCCTTCAGCCTCTACCCCGACAGCATGTTCGTCACGGCCACCGCCACCGGCTTTAATATAGAGCCGCTGCCGCTGCCGGCCGGCGCGCGCGTCGAACTGTGGCTGCCCACCGGCCTCTCCTGCGACGTCACCGCGAAGCTCGACACCGATCCGCTGCCGCTCACGCCGCTGCCGCGCCAACCCGACGGCCCGCTGCTGTGGTCTCTGCCGCCGACGCCGCCGCAGACCGCAGCCCTGACGATCGCCGCGACCTGCGACGGCGCGTTCGCCTGGCGCTGGCTCAGCGTGCGCGCCGAGCCTTGACCTGCCCCGCACGACCGACGACGCGCGAGTCGGAGTTACGCAATGCACCCGGCACGGACATGTCTCATGAGACATGTTTATTTCGGGGCACCGACGGCGCGCGCCACACGATCACCCTCTCCTGAAGCACCCTCGCGAGAGCCGGCGCGACGGATACCGTCATGTCACCCGACATCGAGCCAGCGAGAATTCCATCACGCGAGCGCGGCATGTCGCCGCTCCCGCGAGCCAGACGAATCCGCGGATCGCCCCTGCAGACCCGAGGATGTCGCGGGTGCCCGCCGTCCGCCGCGCAACACCGATCGCATCGGCGCCCCGACTGGCGGCCACCCCGGGCGCGGCGCCTAGCACCCTCGCGCGCCCGTGCTAGGCTGCTCGCGTGCGCCTGATCCTCAACGTGCTGTGGTTCCTCGTCGCCGGGCTGCCGCTGTTCCTCGGCTACTTCGCCGCCGGTGTGGTCCTGTGCCTGACGATCATCGGTTTGCCGTTCGGCGTCCAGGCCTTCAAGCTCGCGCTGTTCGCCGCCTGGCCTTTCGGTCGCGTCGTCGTCAGCATCCCGGGCGACGGCGGCGCCACCTCGGCCGTCGCCAACATCCTCTGGCTCGTCATCGCCGGCTTCTGGCTCGCCGTCGGCCACCTGCTCGCCGGCCTCATCCTCTGCCTGACGATCATCGGCATCCCGTTCGGCATCGCTTGCATGAAGCTCGCCGGGCTCGCGCTGACGCCGTTCGGCAAGTCCGTCCTCACTGTCGAGGAAGAGCGCCGGCTGCACCGGCCGCACCGGGTCATCGTTCCGGCCCTTTGACGCTTGACGGCTTCGGCGAGCCCGGCGAGGCTCGCCGCCATGTCGAACAGTCCCCGCACGTTCTATTACGGGTCCGGCTCGCCTTACGCGTGGAAGGTCTGGCTGGCGCTCGAGTTCAAGCAACTGCCCTACGAGTTCAAGCTGCTGTCGTTCGACAAGGGCGACACGCGGTCCCCCGAGTTCCTGGCCCTCAACCCGCGCGGCAAGGTCCCCGTGCTGGTCGACGAGGGCCACGCCTTCTCCGAGTCGGGGGCGATCGTCGAATACCTCGAGGACAGGTACCCCGAGCGGCCCTTGCTCGCGCGCGACCCGGTCACCCGCGCCCGGGCGCGACGGATCTCCCTCGAGGTCGACAACTACTTCAACGCCGCCACCCGGCCGCTCGCCCTGATGGTCTTCGGCCGCGAGCAGGCCACCCCCGAGTCGCTGGCCGCCGCGCGTGATGGCGTCGTCGCCGAGCTGCGACGCTTCTCCGACACCCTCGGCGACCGCGACTACTTCGCCGGCGACCTCGGCCTCGCCGACTTCGCTTTCTACCCGCACTACCGGCTGGTGCAGCGCTTCGACACCCGCCTGCCCGACCTTCGCCTCGGCGACCTGCTGCCGGCCAACCTGCGCGCCTGGCAGGAGCGCCTGGTCGCCCTGCCCTACCACGATCGCACGATCCCGCCGCACTGGAAGGCGTGACAGCGACGCTCCTGGGCTCGATACGTTTCGATGGGCCGCGACGGAATCATCCGTCGCGCGCTTGCGACGAGGGCTCGCTCCCCGGTCGCTCGTCCGACGCGACGAGCGCCGTTCGTCGCGCGCTACTCGATCTTCTCGCCGTGCGCCCGCACCAGCCGGATCTCCAGCGGCGCCGGCGCTTTCAAGTCGATCGGCACCGGCTGCTCCGTCTTGAATTGCAGCCGGTCATCGACGTCGCGCAAGCTGGCGCGCACCCCGTATTGAACGTTCGGCTCGATCTTCGCGCCCTCGATCGTCAGCCGGAAAGGGATCGGCACCCGCGACGCCGTGAACTTGTCGCCCGCGATCGCCCCCAGCCGCGCCTCTGCGTGACGCATGTCGACCACCTCGACGTGCAGCATCGACCCCGGCGTCACCGCGATGCGCTCGAGGTAGGACGCCTGCCCCTCCAGCGTCACCGAAGATGCCGGCGAGCTCGTACTGCCGGTCTTGTCGGCGCTCTGGCAAGCGGCCAGCGGCAGGGTCAGGGCGGCGCACACGGACAGGCACATTCGGCGCATCGAGCTCTCCTCGCACACGTTGAATCGAATCGCGCGACATCATGGCCGACCTGCGGAGCCGGCCGGCCTGCTCCGCGTATATGCGCGGCTGTGTGCGACCCGATCGGCCAATCATCACACCCGCGCTCGCGCCGCGATGACGCGCCCCGCCAATGCGCAGGGACCGCGCGAATCGAGCGGACGAGCGACGAACTCGTCGCCGCGCCGCGCTCGCCATCCTCGTCCTCATGATCAGCGTCGGCGTGATCGGACCGTCGCCCACCGGCGCCGTGGCCGCTCGCTTGCCCACACTCGACCACGCGGGCACCCCCGACTGCCCCCGCGCGTGACTGCTCGCGCTCCGGCCCACGCCCCGGTCCGCACACGTCGACGCGAACCATGCGACGCGGCCCGATCGCCATCCCTCCGCGCTGACCGGCGCGGGCGATCTCGATCGGCGTCGTCTGCTTCACCATCACGGCACCGCCTCGTCGCCTGCCGTTCGACCCTCGCGCACCGGCGATCCGTTACGCTCGAGCGATGCACCGCTCCTTGAACGTATTCGGCGACGCGCGCCTCGTCGTCGCCCTCGCCTCGCTCGGCCTGGCCGCCTGCGGCGACGACGGCACCGCCACTGATAGCGCCACCAACGCCACGACCTCCGGTCTCACCGCCACCGACGGCACCGCCACCACCACGCCGGACACGCCCACTGGCACCGCCTCGACCACGCAGGACGGTTCCGGCTCAATGAGCGACACCGTCAGCCCGACCGAGCCGACCACCACCGATCCGACCGCGACCGGCGTCAGCGAGACCACCGACACCAGCGGCCCCGTCAGCGCCACCGACACCACCGCGACCACCGGCGAGACCTGTCAGAGCGCCGAGTGTTGCGACATGGGCGAGGTCTTCTGCGGCGAGGTCTGCTGCAGCGTCGGCGAGGTCTGCAACTTCACCAAGTGTGAGCTGCCCGGCGCCGAATGCAAGGAGACTGCCGATTGTGCGGACGACCAGTACTGTGATTACTCGCTCGGCGAGCCTGACGTGAAGCCCCCCGATCCGCTGTGCATGGGCGGCGTCGCCGAGCCGACCGGCAAGTGCCTCACCCAGCCGCCCCTGTGCGGCCCCAACGATCCGCCGCAAGATCCCAACGACCCCGAGTGCCTGCAGAGCTGCGAATATACGATCGGCGGCGGCGAGTTCAACACCACCCTCAAGTTCGCCTGGGGCGGCGTCGTCGACCCGCCCTACGACAGCGACATCATGATGACCCCGATCGTCGTCCAGCTCGACGACGACGACTGCGACGGCAAGATCAGCGAGCGCGACATCCCCGAGATCGTGTTCTCCACCTTCGTCAGCGGCCAGTACCCCACCAACGGCTCGCTGCACGCCATCTCGATCGAGGAGGGCGTCGTCGTCGAAAAGTGGAACGTGCTCGCCGGCGCCATCAACCCGACCAAGCAGCTCGCCGGCGGCAACTTCGACGGTCAGCCCGGCAACGAGGTCGTCGCCTGCGGCAGGAACGGCGAGGTGTTCGCCGTCAAGGGCGAGGACGGCACGCCGCTGTGGACCGTCAATCAGACCTGCTTCATGCCGGCGATCGCCGACCTCGAGGGTGACGGCAGCGTCGAGGTCATCGTCGAGGGCGCGATCCTCGACGGCGCCACCGGGGCGGTCAAGGCCACCTTCGACCCGCCGCTCAACAGCTCCTTCATCGTCAGCGACCTCGACGACGACGGCATCCTCGACATCATCACCTCGAGCCGCGGTTACCACGCCGACGGCAGCATGTTCGTCGACACCCAGCTGGCCGCGACCGGCCAGTTTTATGCCACCCAGGACTGGAAGAGCCCGTGGCCGGCCATCGCCGACTTCGACGCTGACGGCGTGCCCGAGGTCGTCGTCATCGACAACCTCGCCCACGCCCTCTCGGTCTGGCGCCACGACCCGAACGCCCCCGCCGGGTTCGTCGTCGTGCGCGGCCCCGTCGACATCAACGGCAGCCTCAACCCCACCCTGTGCCCGCAGGGCTCGTGGGGCCGCACCCACGGCGGCGGCCCGCCGACCGTCGCCGACTTCGACGGCGACGGCGTCCCCGACGTCGGCACCGCCGGCGGCATCGGCTACGCCGTGTTCAGCGGCGCCGCGCTCGTCGACCCCGCCGTGGCCGGCCCGGACACCCTGCTGTGGATCAAGCAGACCGCCGATTGTTCGTCGGCCTCGACCGGCAGCTCGGTGTTCGACTTCGACGGCGACGGCAAGGCCGAGGTCGTCTACTCCGACCAGAACCGCCTGCGGATCTACGAGGGCCCGACCGGCGACGTCCTGCTCGAGCGCTGCAACACCACCGCGACCCTGATCGAGTACCCCGTGATCGCCGACGTCGACAATGACGGCTACATGGTCTAAAATAGCTATTAGTGCTCGAATTCGAGATATTGTGTACTTTCGGACATGCTCCAGCGCGACCTTGATCTGGGTCGTTTTTGGTTCGATATCGGTGGGGGACGGAAATCGAGATGCTCACGAATGCTCAGACACGAGAGGCGAAGTCGCGCGCGATCCGATATGAGATCACCTGTGATGCACTGCCAGGATTCATCCTGCGGGTGCTCCCCACTGGCAAGAAGGTGTTTTTCGCCAGGTACCGTGATGCTGGCGGAAAGGACAGGCGGGTAAGGCTTGGACTGATGCGGCCGGGGTTCGGTGCTGAGGAAGCGCGCCGAGAAGCGATGATCATCCTCGCGCGACGTGACGCGCCGGAGAGCGTCGACGCGCCCGCTACGCCAAGCACCCCGATCGAAGACGCGCCCTCGCTCGGATCGAAGTCGCCCACGCTCGCCGAGTTCGCCTTGCGCTTTGAACAGGAACATATCGACATGCGCTTAAAGCCAGAAACGGCCTGGCACTACAAGTCGTCGCTCAAGAAATACATCCTCCCCAAGCTCGGCCACCGACGGCTGGACGACATCACCACCGGTGACGTGAACAAGCTCCATACCAGCATGAAGCCGACACCGTGCGCGGCGAACTACATGCGCTGCGTGCTGAACGCGTTGTTCAACAAGGCGGCCAAGTGGGGAGTGACCAAACAGCGCAATCCGGTCGCAGATGTCGAGCGCTTCGACGAGCGGTCCGTCGAGCGCTTCCTGTTGCCCGAGGAGCGCGAGGCGCTCGAGCGCGTGCTGGCGACGGCCGAGCGCACGCCGCCCGGCAGACACGGACACATCGGACGCGAGGCGATCGCCGCGGTGCGGCTACTCGCGCTCACCGGCATGCGTCGCGATGAGGTCCGGGACCTCCGGTGGGAGCAGGTGGACTGGCGTCAGAAGATGCTCCGGCTCCCGGACTCGAAGACCGGCAAGCGCGACGTGGTGGTGTCGGACGAGGTCATGGAGCTGCTTGGGCGGATCGCCCAGGCCAAGGGCAACCCGCGGCGCGGGCTCGTCATTTGCTCACGCAACGGCAAGAAGCTCAAGAGCCTCCAGTCGACGTGGCTCAAGGTCCGCAAGCTGGCCGGTCTCGAGGATGTGCGCCTGCACGACCTCCGGCACTCGTTCGCCAGCGACGCGATCATGGACGGCACGCCGCTCGAGGTCGTCGGTAAGATGCTCGGCCACCGCAACTACCGCACGACGCAGCGCTACGCCCACATCGCCGACAAGGCGCTGCGCGAGGCGGTGAACCGGACGAGCAAGACGATCGCCCGCGCGGCGAGGGGCAAGGCGAAGGCCACCAAGCGGCCCGGCCCGGCCTCCCAGAAGCGGCGATAGTGCCCGGCCGGTGCGGTGGGGCGGGTCTCCGTGTGCTGCGCGCGGCCAAGGGAACGCGCCTGACCAACTCGTCCGTAGCCCATACGGGTCCGCCAGGTATTTGAGTAGGCATCCAAGCGCATCGTCGACCCAGGGGCCCGTCGTCTTGGCGCTGCCGGCACGGGCCGCGCGGGCCGGAGCGCCTTCGATGCGTGGGGTCCGTGGCGGTGATCGGCAGTTACGATCGGTCGCGCGCTTGCACGACGAGGGCGGCAGCGCCAGCACCCGCAGCAAAGCACGAGATACCGAACAGGATTTTGCGGCCGAGGCTCCAGTCCTTCCGGGCGGTGAGCTCGGCAAGCTCGGCCCGATCGCGCATGTGAAGCTGCACGAGCTCCTGGTTCTCTTGTGCTAGCCGGTCCAGCTCGGACTGATCTTCCGCGCGGAGGCGCTCGAGCGACGTGTTCGAGCCACGGAGCCTGGCGAGCTCAGCGGCGTCGTCCGCGATCCGCTTCTCCAACGCGACATTATGTTCGTGGAGCTCTGTGATACGCGCGGTCAACTCCGCCACCGCGGCCTTGACCTCTACGTTCGCCGCGCGCTCCGCGTCGGCCGCCGACTTCGCGGACGACGGGTTCGGGACGGCTCGAAGGTGCCGCACCTTCGCCTCCTGCTTCATGGCCTCCACGTCCTCAAGCCCGACTGCGATGGCCTCTTCAACGTCCTCGTCCATGAATTTGACGAACAAAAATTCTTGCTCGGCGCCCAGCGCGACCACGAGGCGGTCGAAGGTGGCGAGCGTGGGGTTCGGCTCGGGATCGTTGAGCAGGCTGCTGAGCTGAGAGCGGTTAATCCCGGAGACCTTGGCGAGCGCTGACACCGTCTGGATCTGCTCGCGCTCGATGATCTCCTTGAGCCGCCCGATGATCGCCGTCGGCTCGTTGAGCTCGAGGCCGTGGAAGCGGGCGCCGGCTTTTTGGACGAGCTCAAGGTAGAGCGCCAACTTCGGGTTTGGTTCAGGTTGGTCGAACAACGCGAGCACGTGCGCGGAGCTGTGCTCTGAGCGCTCCGCGAGCTCTTGTTTCGTCATGCCTGACCGCCGTAGCCATGCCTCCAATTCCCCGAACCAGCGACGCGTACCCATGGTAACCCATCGTAGGGTAGGCAGTGTGGCGGTCAAGGGTCATGTTGCTCCGCGCGATCCAACACCATTGCCCCAGCCTGCGCGCGGAATATTGCTCGCGGCGAGTCGTTGTCGCTCGGCGCGATCGTGGGGCCGTGGGTGTTGCTCCCGGCGAGGCGGTGTCGCTCCGCGCTGCCGGTGTTGCTCCGCCGCGAGCCCGCGGCCGTTGGTGTTGCTGCTGGCGAGACGTTGTCGCTCAGCGCGATCGCGGCCCCGGGACGATCAACGGCTCCGCCGCCGACCGCCTCGCGCTCGCGGCGAGCAACAGGTCGAGCGTCGACCAACTGCTCCGCGTTGTTGACCGCCGCGCTCGCGGGCGAGCAACAGGTCGAGCGTCGACCAACTGCTCCGCGTTGTTGACCGCCGCGCTCGCGGGCGAGCAACAGGTCGAGCGTCGACCAACTGCTCCGCGTTGTTGACCGCCGCGCTCGCGGGCGAGCAACAGGTCGAGCGTCGACCAACTGCTCCGCGTTGTTGACCGCCGCGCTCGCGGGCGAGCAACAGGTCGAGCGTCGACCAACTGCTCCGCGTTGTTGACCGCCGCGCTCGCGGGCGAGCAACAGGTCGAGCGTCGACCAACTGCTCCGCGTTGTTGACCGCCGCGCTCGCGGGCGAGCAACAGGCCGCGCGTCGACCAACAGCTCTCCGCCGCCGATCGCCCTGCACTCGCGGGGAGCAACAAATCGCGCGTCGCGCCCCAGCTCCGCGCCGCCGACCGCCGGCCGCACCAACCTCGCCCTCGGCGGCTTCATCCTCGGCGGCTTCTCGCTCGGCATCACCGCCTTCGGCGCCCTGCTCGCCCCGCTCATCATGTTGGCCGGCATCACGCTCGGCGTCGTCGGGGCCGCCACCCTCTTCCTCGCCGCCGCCCGCCTCGGCCAGGGCCGCAAGCGGGCCCGCACCGTCGCGGCGAACAACAGGCCGCGCGTCGACTAACCGCTCCGCCGCCGACCGCTGCGCCGCCGACCGCCCCGCGCTCGCGGCGAAGCAACAGGCCGCGCGTCGCTGCGGCAGGCCACCGCGGCCCGCGAGGCCCTGTCCCGCGGGACATTGCCGCGAGTTCGCGCCGATTGCGACGAAGGACATGTGCCTCATGTCCTTCGCGCAATTCATGGGAGCGACCGCGGGGCGGACCGGCGGCGGTCCGCCCGCGGAGGCGCGCGGCTCAGGGCAGCGCGCCGTCGGCGATCCACTGCTCGAGCAGCTCGATCGTCGCGCCGTCGAGCGGGGACCCGCCCAACGGCATCTGCGCCGGGTTGCCGTTGAAGGGCGCCTCGCCGGAGGTCCCGTTGACCTTGGCCAGGAAGTACGAGGCGTTGGGGTCGCCCGCGGTGACGCGATCGAAGCCGGCGGCCTGGGTCGAGGCGACGCCGATGATGTTGGCGTAGGAGTCCTGTGCGTTGGTGAACGTCAGCCCGCCGGAGCCCTGCTGGTGGCAGCCGCAATTGCCCTCGACGACCTGCGGGTACACGTCGGTCTCCCAGCTCAGCCCCGCCCCGGTGGTGGTCGTGGTGGTGTCGGGCTCGGTGGTCGTGTCCGGATCGGTGGTCGTGTCCGGCTCGGTGGTCGTGTCCGGCCCGGTCGTCGTCGTCGTGCCCGGCGTCGTGTCGTCGGTCGTCGACACGGTGGTGGTCGGCGTGACGGTCGTCGTGTCGTCGGTCGTCGTGTCGGTGCCATCGGTCGCCGTCGTGTCGACGGTAGTGGGCATCTCGGGCCCCGAAGTCGTCTCGGTTGCGTTCGCTGTTCCGTCATCAAAGTCCGGAGGATTGAAAAAACATCCCGCGACGACCCAGGACATCACAGTCAGCGTTATCGGACGCATTGCTAATTACCATTCCCCAGCAGACGGTTCATGAGACCAGCGCCATCAAACCGAGGACTCTCGCAACGAGGCAGGCGAGGTTTATGACGATCAATACTCGTTTCAGCTCCGCCGTCCACTGAGCTCCGGTCGCAAATCGAGGGTTGTGTCGTGCGGCGGAGGCAGAGCCGAGACAGGCGAACTGGCGGGCACGAAGGCGGCCGAACGCAAGACCGCGTTGCGGTCCTCCTGCGGCGACTTCGGTGAGCGTGGCCCGGAGCGAGATGCGAACGTATCGGTCACCGGTAGCCGCACGAGAATACACGCGGACAAGGGCCTATGTCCATCGATTATGCCCGCGAATGCGCGGACCCGAGCGCCTTCCGGCAACACAAGGGCGGCAAGATGTCCCCGGCCTCCGGACTGTGGCGGACCTTGCGCGGTGCGAGCGCGCGTCCCGCGAGGCGCGCGAGCCTGCTCCAACAGAACCCGGGCCGGCGGTGAGCGCGAGGGTGTTGCTCCCAGCGAGCCGCCGCGAGCGCGCGACCGTCGGTGTTCCTCCCGGCGAGGCGTTGTCGCTCGGCACCGCCGAGTCGCTGAGCTGCGAGCGCGCGGTCGTCGCTGTTGCTCTTGGCAGGACATTGTCGCTCGGCGCGATGTAGTGCCGTCGGTGTTGCTCCCGGCGAGCCGCTGCACTCATCATCGTTCTCGTCGTTCTTGTCCTGTGGAGCTTGCTCCGCCGGGCTCCGACCCAGAGCGCCACTCGCGCTCACGCCTGGCCGCCATCGCCGAAGCCCGCGCACAGCCATCTGGTCGTGCGCGGGCTTGAAGTTGTGCTGCTTAATCATGATGAGCGACAGCGCCAGGAGCAACACCGACGGCCGCGCGATCATGCCGAGCGTTGGGAGAGGCACCGGCGGCCGCGGTCGTGCTGAGCGACAGCGATTCGCCGGGAGAACACCGCGGCGGCGAGGATCACGGTGAGCGACAACGGCTGACCGGAGCGACGGCCGCGCGCTCGCGGCGGAGCGACAGCGGCTCGCCGCAAGCAACACCGATGGCACCGCCTCGTGCAAGACGACACACCACGCTCGCGGAGCGGCGGCCGCGCGGGCAGGCCCCATCTCGAATCAGCGCCGAACTAAAATGCGACGCGCAGGGTGACGCCGCCGCCGCCACGCAGCGGCGTGAAGCCAGGGACGACGCGACTCTGGTTCCCCAAAGACTGCTGATACAGCCACTTATAGTACTCGAGGCGACGCTTCTTGCCCTTGACCATGAGCGGCGCGCCCACGGCGATCGTGACGCCGCCGCTGATCAAGAGGCCGATGCTGGTCGCGCGGAACACGTCGTCCTGGGACAGCGCGGCGACGATTCCGAAACCCACGCCGAGCACCGCCTGAGTGAGGCCAAGTGACAGGACGATGGACCCGGCCGTGTGCATCTTCTTGCCCTTGGGTTTCGTGTAGGCGGCGCCGAACTCCGTCTCGAGCGCCGCCACGCGCGCGGCGTCTTTGGCCTCGAGCGTCAGAGGTGCGGGTGGCGGTGGTGCCGGCGGGGCCTCGACCTGCCGAAGCTTGACAGCGTCGGCGATGGCGAGGGCGCGCACCTGGCCGGACCTCTCGACGATTGTGGCTCTCGAGTCGTCTGAGCCGGCGAGTCGCCCTCGAACTGCCCCGCCATCACGCAGCGTTACTTCGACCCAAGCGTCCTTCAACGCGCGCCACGAGTTCGGCGGAATCGCAGGCACCGGTGCCGGGCTCTCCTCGCGCGATACAGTCGGCTTGGCCTTGGGCGGGCGCTTCGCCGCAGCGGGAGCTGCGACGAGCGAGAGACTGAGCAGGGCGAGAACAGCCGGACGCACGCCCGGATTGTATGGGCGCGGTTTTGCTCAGGCAAGATGCTTTCGCAACCAGGTCAACGCAGGCTGCCGCGAAGCCGCACCGTGTAGCGGCCGGTCACGGTCATCGACATTTTTGCCCCGTCCTGGACCAGGTCACCCGCGACCTTGACCGCGCCGTCGGCCGAACCATCCAGGTCGACGCCGCGGTCGAGGGAACGGCGCATTTTCCCCTGGAGCCCAAGAGTCATCTTCAGCTCGTTGTTCTCTTCGTCGACCCGGCTCTCGAGTTGCCGTTGCTATCGCGCAACTCGGCGAGCCGCTGTTGCTCGGCGCCGTCGGTGTTGCTCCTGGCGATCCCGCTGTTGCGGCTGTGATTGCGCGGCCACCGGTGCCGCTCCCGGCGAGCTGCTGTTGCTCGGCACCGTCCGTGTTGCTTCCGGTGAGCACGCTGGCGCGCGCTAAGATCACGGCGAGGTGACGGCGCGCGGCGAAGGTGATTGCGCGGCCGCGGTATTGCTCCGGCGAGCTGTTGTCGCCGTTGGGATAGCGCTATCGCGCGCTGCGACCGTGCGCGCCGCTGTTGCTCGGCGCCAGCTTCCGGCGAGCCTCCGATGCGCGCTGTGACGAGGCGGTGGTGGTGGCCGGCGCGGGCGGCCGGCGCGTGGGCGCCGTCGACGAGGCGGGGGGTGTTGTGCTGCGCGGAGCGTCAGCGAGGCGGGGGTGTTTTGGCCGGCGCCTGGAGCGTTGGCCGGCGCGGGGGCTGTTGCTCCGAGCGATGGCGGGGACTGTTGTCTCGGGCGGGGCGTCGGCGAGGCGGAATTGTTGGCCGTCGCGCGGGCCGGCGCGGGGGGCTATCGTGCCAGGCGCTGGCGACCGCGCCCCCGGACGACGTTGTCGTGGGGGCGCGGTCGCATGGACGCGCAGGCGGCTACATCCGTCGGTGTTGCGCCCGGTGTGCCGCTGTCGCTCCGCGCGCGGCCGTTGGTGTTGCTCCCCGGCGAGCCGCTGTCGCTCGCCGGGATCGTGCGGCCGTCGGTGTTGCTCCCGGCGAGCCGCCGTCGCTCGCCACCGCCGCCGTTACGCCGCTGCGAGCGCGCGCCGTCGGTGTTGCTCCCGGCGAGCTGCTGTCGCTGGCCCGATGGTGTTGCTCGGCGCGGGCAACTGGCGTTGCTCGGCGCGGAGCCTGTCAATGACTTTGAGACACGGTGTTGGTCGGGTTTAGTGATTGTGAGATTTCGCCGGAGTGGTGATGAAAGGATGGATCGGTCGTGCTGCACCCGTCCGAAAGGACATGGACGTCGTACTCGCGAAGGCCGCGTTCGAGGCGGCGCGGTGGGTTGATGTAGACCGCGGCGGGAGGCCGGCGCGGCGTGGACAGTCCGCGGACGAAGCGCTCGGGATGGGCTTCGTAGGCGGCGTGGAGGGCGGCAGCCCTGATGGACAGGATGGCCTCGGTGCGGCCGTAATGCACGTCGGCGGGCGCCAGGAAGGCGATGCCGGAGTGGCGGTGGTGATGGTTGTAGCCGTCGACGAAGCGGCCGCAGAAGGCGTGGGCGTGGTCGTAGGAGGCGAAGCGGTCGGGGTAGTCGTGGGTATACTTGAGGGTCTTGAAGTGGGCCTCCGAGTACGGATTGTCGTCGCTGACGTGGGGCCGGCTGTGCGAGCGGCGGGCGCCGAGGACGTCGTAAAGGTCGGCGAGCTCGCGGGAGGTCGGGACGGCGCCGCGATCGGCGTGGATGGTCAATTGGTCAGGTTGAATGTTCTGCTTGTCGCAGGCGGCGCGGATCAGGCGCGCAGCGATGTCGGCGCTCTCGCGGCGCGCCAGGGTCCAGCCGACGACGCAGCGGCTGTAGATGTCGAGCAGGACGTACAGGTAATAGTATTGGCCCTTCGTCGGTCCCCGCAGCCAGGTGACGTCCCACGACCACACCTGGTTCGGCGCGGTCGCCAGCAGCTCGGGGCGCTTGTACTCGGGGTGCCGCCGCTGTCGCCGGCGCTCGCGGAGCTCGCCCTCGGCGGCGAGCAGGCGATACATGGTGCGCGCGCTGCATAGCCAGCGCTGCTCGTCGAGCAGCATCGGCACGATGACCTCGGGCGCCTTGTCGACGAAGCGCTCGCTGTGCAGCAGTTCCAGCACCTCCTGGCGCTCCACCGCGCTCAGCGCCCGTGGCGACGGCCGCGGCTTCGCCGAGCTCGGCGACGGCGCAGGGCGGCGCCGACGGTACACGGTCGCCCGCGAGACCCCCAGCGCCTCGCACGCCCGCGACAGACCTGTCCTCGCGGACAGATCGTCCGCTTGCGCGATCAGGGCTTCTCGGACGGATCGATCGTCGCGAGCGGGATCCCGAGCAATTGCGAGACTTTTTTTTGGACATCGATGATCAGCTCCGCCGTCTCGAGCTTGTGCTCGAGCTGCGCCACACGGCGGCGCAGGCGCTCCAGCTCCTTCTGCTCGGGGTCCTGCTTCGGCTTCGGTCCGCGTTTCTTCGGCTTCAACGCGCCCAGCGTACCCTCGTCTCGCTGCCGCCTCCAGGTCGACAACAGCGAGCTGTACAGGCCCTCCTTGCGCAGGATGGCGCCGATCTGCCCATCGCTCGCGTGGTCGGTCTGCGCGAGGATCTTCCGCTTGTACGCCGGCGTGAAGCTGCGACGCGTCGCCTTCTCGGCGGTCTCGGGGTCGGGCTCTCGTGCTTGAGTCGCCATCAGATCCATGCCTCCTTCCTCGCCCGATTCGAGCCCGAACTCCACCCGCGAGTGCGCCTCGGCATCGCCGCAAGCGCAGCAAGAATTTCGACGGGACTACGCCCTTGCTGACTCGCCGCATCGGTACCCGGCGACCTCGACGCGCTCTCGCCTCGCCGACTCGATTGCTCCTTGTCTCTGCTCCGCAGCAGGGCGCTCCTGGCGATCGGGCCCGCTGTAGGTGAAGCAAGAACTTCGACGGGACTATACGATTGCTGACTCGCCGTATCGGCGCCCAACGGCCTTGCCGTGCTCTCGTCCGATCTACTCGATTGCTCTCCGTTACCGCTCTTCTCGATGGTTTGGTGACTCATGTTCTCGATTCACGGTCTCGCCCTGCTCTCTGAATTCCGAAGGAGCCGTGTCTCACGCGATATTGGCAGGTAGGGGCGCGCGAGGTGTTGTTCGGTGCGCGAGCGCGCGGATCGGGGGGTGTTGCTCGACGCGAATGCGGGGATGCGGGATGTGGCTTGACGCGAGCGCGCGGGCCCGGGGTGTTGCTCGGCGCGGTGCTGTTTTGGCTCAGCTGGAATGGGACACGCCCCGGCCTGGTAGAAGGAGCCGGGGCAAGGACCGCCCATGAGCAAGAAGACACGCCGTCACCACACCCCTGACCAGAAAATCAACCTGCTGCGCCGGCACCACCTCGAGAAGGTCCCCGTGTCGGAAGTCTGCGAGGGCGCCGAGCTCCAGCCGAGCGTCTTCTACGGCTGGCAGTACCACCTGTTCGAGCACGGTGCCGCGGCCTTCGGGGAATCTCGCAAGCGCGTCGAGACCATCGCGCCTTGACTGACGCAATCAAGGACGTCACGCGAGCATGTCGGCGTGGCCGACGCAGGAGGCCGCGCCGCGCGAGCCTCGTTCATCGACCCGGCATGGGCCTCGTGTTCACGGTGTTTGATGGTATCGGAGTCAATGTTGATGCCGATACCGCTGTGTGAGGACCAGGCGCCTCGCAGATTGCGGCGGCGAGCACTGCGGGCCGCCGTGCCGGTCGAGGGTGGGCGCTCGATGCCTCTACACACGCTCGCATCGCTTGAACCTGGAGTTGCCGGGCGTGGGTGAGGCATGCCCCTTCAGAACTCCCGCTGCCAGATCGCGCCGAAACTCCCGCCGCTGAGCATCGGCGCGACCTGGTTTGATGATTTGCGGCGGAGCGCCAGCCCGATCATCGTCGCGCTGGCGACCAGCAGCGCCGGCCCTGCGATGAGTCCGGTCCGCGCAACGGCTTCTGTCCGGTGGCCGCGGTCGAAGATGTCCTGGCAATCGCCGACTAGCTGCTTCCGCGTGCACATGCCGGCGACGAATTGCCGCTCGAGCGACTGAGTGCGCACGTAGGCCCCAATGAACATGCCGAACATCGCCAGGCTGGCGGCAGCGACCACGCCGCCGCCGATCGCCAGCCCTCTCCATGGCTTGGGCGGCGGCGCCGGGGCGGGCGTCGGCTGGGACGGGGGTGGCTCGGGCCCCTCGGCGCTCGGCTTTTGCTCGGGCGCTTGCGCGAGTTCGGCCAGGCGCTCCTGTAGCTTCGCGTGCGCGCTCTTTCCCTTGGTCCCGAGCGACGCCCCGGGGTGCAGTTGGCCGAACGCCCTCACGTAATTGTCGAGGACCTTGACCGCCTCCTCGACCACCGCTCGCTCGTCGCCCTTGCTCGCTGCTCTCCCATAGGCCTCGGCGATGTAATCGTATAATCCACCGCGGTTCTCCTGGTCCGTCGTCGGCAGCTGTTTGGCGGCCTCGGCCCAGCTTCGCGCCGCCCCGAGGTACTCCTCGCGTGAATACTGCTCGTCTCCTTGGACGAACAGCTCGTCGAACGTCGACGCGTTTTCTGCCGGGGACACAGCGAACATCGCGGGCAACGTCGCAGGCTGCAGGCAGGTGAGACCTACGAATATCGCCACGGATCGCCGCCAAAACCGGAAATCACCCCTGCCCTGAGCTGCCGCGTGCATCCCGCGGACGATATCACGGGCCGAGTCAGCGACGATCCCCGCGATGGGGTCCGACTCCTGGGCCGCCGACAGCACAAATTCGCGCGTCGCCCAGATTGTTCGGTTCAACGCGCCAGTGCGCGATGGGCAGCGCGCACTGGCGCGCTGAAGCGTTAGGGGTCAACCTTCACAGATTTCGCGGCAAGAGTTACGGGCCGGCGGGCCGGCCCAGCGCGCGCAAGGATCTGGGGCCTCGCGCCCGATGCCACCGCTCGTGGCCGAGTTGCCGGGCGCGGGCGTGCCGTTGTAGGCTGCGACCCCGTCGTGAAGCTGGAGGCTCACCGCGACCCGCTGCCTGGGTCGATCCTCGAAGGACGTTACAGGCTCGTGCGCCTCCTCGGCCGCGGCGGCATGGGCAGCGTATATGTGGCCGAGGAGACGCGGCTGGGGCGGTCCTACGCACTGAAGCTGCTCAAACCCGAGCTCACGGAGGACCGCGCGCAGATCGAGCGATTTCTCCGCGAGGCGCAGACGATCGCGCGGCTGGAGCACCCAAACATCGTCGACATTCATTCATTCGGCGAGGACCCCTCGGGCTTCGTGTTCTTCACTATGGAGCTGCTGACCGGCGAGGACCTCGAGTCGCGGATCGCCGCGCGATCGGGCCGGCCCTACAGCGTGCGTGAGGCGTGCGCCTGGGCGATCCAGATCGCGCGCGCGGTCGGATACGTCCACCAAAACGGGCTGATCCACCGCGACCTCAAGACACAAAACGTCTTCCTCGCGCGCACGCGTGACGGCGGCGAGATCATCAAGCTGCTCGACTTCGGCATCGCGCGCCCGGAGAGCGGCTCGGAACTCACTCGCACGGGGAACATCCTCGGCACGCCGAGCTACATGTCACCCGAGCAGATCCGCGACGAGCGGCTGGACCGCCGCTCCGACATCTACTCGTTCGGCGTGCTGCTATTCAAGCTGCTCATCGGGCGCGCCCCATTCGTCGGCGAGGCGATCCAGGTGGCGATGCACCACCTCACCTCGCAGGTCCCGCCGCCGTCGTCGCTCGCGCCCGGCGCCGGGATCCCGCCGGCCCTCGACGAACTGGTCCTCAAGGCCCTGTCTAAACAGCCGGGCGACCGCTACGCCTCGATGGAGGAGGTCGAGCGCGCCCTCGTCGCGGTGTATGCGACCCCGCTGCTCGCCCCGCCGGTCAAGCTCGCGCCGCCCGCGGCATCCTCCCGGCCCCCCTCGTTACAACCCGAGGTCGACCACGCCGACGAGGGGGCGCTCTCGCTCGCGACCACGGCGTCTCTGCTGCGCCCACCACGCTGCTCCGAGTCTCCCGCGGCGACTGTCCCCGCGAGCAGCGCGGCGCTCTCGGTCGACGAAGCGGCGCTCGACGAGGTTACGGCGCGGAGCCTCGTCGAGCGAGTGGCGACCGACCCGGCTCTGATTCCGGTCGCCGCCCCCCCGGCGCCGGCCAGTCCCTCGCCGGCGCGCACGAGCCAGCTCTGGCGTCTCCTCGCGCTCGGAGCGAGCCTTGCGTGCCTTCTCGCCCTCGCAACGTGGCTGGTCGCTCGCCTAGGGCTCAACATGCCGGCGGTCGTTTCCCCGGCCACCGCCCCGCCGGCCCCATCGATCGTCGCGTCGCCCTCTCCACCCATGCCGGATACGGCAAAGAGCGCTCCCATCATTCTGCCGGACCCGGCTCCGCCCGCGGCCGAGCCGCCTGCTCCCTCCGCGCCGGAGCCCGACGATGCCCCGAGCTCGAACGACCCGGAGGACCCGCGACCGACGAAGGTCGATCGCCCGAAGTCAGAACCCGTGAAGCCGAAGGTCAGCCCACCGGACCCGATCGCCCGGATCAAGGAGCGAGCCCGCGCCTGCCGCCGGAAGCACAACGCCGTCGACCAGCCTGCGCTCACCGTCGAATTCGCGGTTGGGAGCGACGGCGCCGTCCTGCGCGCCACGCCCGCGAGCGACACCCCGCTCGCCATCTGCCTCGCCGATGCCGTGAAGCAGGCCCGCTTCGAGCCCAAGATCCGGCTCCGGCAGGAGATCTCTCTGTGACGCACAGATCCATCATGAACGAGAAGCAGGCCCGCTTCGAGCCAAGACCCGATTCTGAGGAAAGCAGCGCAACGAGATGGCGTCGCTTCTCGTCGGCGCCGCCTACAACCTACTTCGGATGGCAAAGCTGCTGCTGCCCATCGCATGAGGCCCGTCGGGCTGGGGTCTCCCCTGGCCCGAAGAGGCCCCGGAGGAAAGTTCTGGAGGGATTTCTTTCTACTCACATGATCTCGCTCAACACCGGCGGCCGCGCGATCACACCCCGCGTCGGCGGCTCGCTGGAAGCAACACCGACGGCGCCGAGCAACAGCGGCGCGCACGGTCGCACCGCGCGATAGCACTGTCCCGACGGCGACAGCAGTTCGCCGAAGCAAATGCCGCGGCCACACCATCCCTGCGCGCGCCGGCGCCGAGCCGCACTCATAGAGCGCGCCAGCGGGCTCGCCGGAAGCAACACCGACGGCGCCGAGCAACAGCATCTCGCCGGAAGCAGCTCCGGCGGTCGCGCATAGTTACGACAGCAGAATCGGGCCGGCTGAATTCGCCCGTGTTGCGCCGGGTAGCCGCTGCGGGGACAATCCCCGCCATGGACATTTCACCTGGGGATCACCGGCTCCGGCGGCTGCATCGCATCGACACTGGGGTGCTCGAAGAGAAGAGGCAACTGCTTGCGCAGGGCAAGGGCGTCGACCCGGTCTCGATCGTGCGGTTCAGGCAGCCCACCGGGTTCGAAGTCTACATCGTGGCCGACGGCACGCATCGTGTGCAGGCGGCGCTAGAGATGGGGCTTGAGGCGATCGAGTTCGAGTGGGGAGACCTCAAGAGCGTCGAGCGCGAGGCGAGGCGGCGCGGGCGCGACTTCGCCGACCTGGCTCATCGTGCGCGCAAGTTCGCCAGCGACGATCACGAGTGAGAACCATCGGTTCGCGGCGGGATTGCTCGCGACGCGAGGTCCGGCAGCATGGCCAGATGCGGCGCGGGTTCGGCCAAGTATTCTCAGTGATGCTCGTGATAGCTCGCGGTGCGCTGCCCCGAAGGCGGCATCGACGGCGCCACGAGTGGACCACGTCATCCTCGGCGCGCAGGCCCCAAGCCCCGATTTCGCCGAGGCGACCGGCGCCTACAACCGGAAGCGCAGCGTCTCGCCCGACCGAAGTCCCAGGCCCTCGGCGAGCCTCGCAACGCAGTCCCCGAGATCGCCGAACGCGGCGCGGCCGTTGAATTTCACCTCGGGCGTCCCGCCGGACCGCGCCTCGATCGTGACCTGGGACTTGACCTGCTTCCCTTCACGGTCGCAGGCGAGGATCCCTCGACGGGCACGGCGCTCGGTCGCGGTCTTGACGACGACCGGCTTTGACGTGCCGGCCAGCACAGTCCCCTGTCTGACCGTCTCCGACCGCTCCACGCGCGCCGCTGTGGCACCGCCAGACTTGTACGGGGCATGCGCGGGTTCGGAGCCGTCCGAAGGGGCCATCTTGATCGGAGAGAGCAACGCGGGCTGGCCATTGCGGCTTCTCTGCGACACGGTGAGCTCGGGTACTTGCGGCCGCTCGTAGGCCGCCAGAGCGCCGGCATCCTGCGCCAACTCCACGCCGCCGGAAGTCGACAGCGCAGCCACCGCGGACCCACCGATCATCGCACCGAGCATCACGCCCATGAGCATCACACGCGGCATCCTGCCGGGCTCCGGGTGTGCGATGACGGGGACCATGGCAGGCAGCTCAGCGAGTGCGTCGTGGAGCGCCAGCGCCATCTCCTTCGCGTCCGAGAAGCGGTGCTCGACGTCGCTGAGCGCACGCATGACGATCTGGTCCACGCTCTCGGGGATCTCGAGGCCGGGGGCGATCATCGCCAGCGTGGGTACGGCGATCTGGCCCGGCTCCGCCACCATGAAGTCCGGGATCGTCTGCGCGGTGAGCATCTCCCACATGAGCACGCCGAGCGCGTAGAGATCGGAGCGCGGATCTGGCGGGCAACCGGCGCAGCGCTCCGGCGCGACGTATCGGCGCAGTCCGTACACCGTGTCATCAGGGACAGGCGCGTTGGTGATTTTCTTGCTCGGGAGCACGGTGGCGAAGCCGAAGTCGATCACCACTGCGAAGTCAGCGTCCGCGATGTCGTGGCGGAGCATCACGTTGGAAGCGTGCAGGTCGTTGTGGATGATGCCAGCGCCGTGCAGCTCGTGGAGCCCGGACAGCACGTGCAGCGCGATCCGGCACATGCGTCGCCATGGTATGGGTCCGCGCCGCGCCAGCGTCTGCAGCGACATGCCTTCGACGAACTTGAACACGGTGAAGGCGCAGCCCTCGTCGCAGCCGAAGTCGAACGCCTGGATCACGTACGGGCTCGAGTGACGGCTGGCTACACGGCCCTCCTGGCCGAAGTAGCCGAGCAGGCGCTCGTGCAGGCTCGAGTGCAGGATCTTGACCGCGACCTTGCCGCCGGTGCGCGTGTCCTCCGCGCAGTAGACCGTCGAAGTCCCGCCGGGTCCGATCGGCTCGTTGAGCTTGTAACGCCCGCCGACGAGCTCGTCGGAGTAGTTCTCCCGCGGATCGTCGTCCTCGACGTAGTGAAAGTTTAGGTCCGGGTCGCGAGCTTGCTTGGGGGGGTGCCAGATCGCGGGCATGGTCAAAACTCCAGAGCGACGCGGAGGCCGAGATTCGGCCATGCCGAGGGGCGCACAGCCACCCGGCGCGTCCGTCGATGCCGGCTGGCATCGACCGCCAGGAGCGTGATCCCCGAGATCACTGAGGCCGCCGCGAACGCGCCGACCGAAGCGCCGATGGCGTTGGCTCGCCGGCCCTCTGCCAGGAGCCTGTCGCTCGCGCGCTGGGCCTCCTCGGGGACATGCCCCGGCGTGAACTCTTGGTGCAGCAGCTCGTCGCGGCGTCGCTGAAGGAGTTCACCGTAGGTGAGCATCGCCACGGTCGCCATGCTCGCCGCGAGACCTACGCCGAGCGTCACGCCACCCGCGAGCCGCAGCGAGCGGCGAACGCCAGACCTCGGCGGCGCCGCGGGCGGCGTGTCGAGTGGGCGAGAGGTCGGAGGCGGCCGCTTCAACACCGGGGCGATCGGCAGCAACCCGTCCTCGCCCACCGCTTTCGGGTCGGCCGCTGGCGCCTGCTCGACGCATATATGCTCGCCGAGCTGGGCCTCCACGGCATCGAGGAGCTTGCGCGCGTCCCGTCGGTCCCCGGGGTGTGTGTCAGCCGCGATGAAGCGCTCATGGAACGCCAGGAAGTGCCGGAGCAGGGCCGCCTCGGCGCATAGGTGCGAACGATCGTCGCCCGCCTGAAACGCTTCCTGGTACGTGTGATGCGCGTCGAAGACGATCGAGGCCCGGTCTTGCAGCGCGGCCTCGGTGCTCTCCGTGCCGAGCGCGTCGTAGGCCGCACGGCAGCGCGGCGCCGCTTCGACCGCTCGACCCGCATCGCGCAGCTCCACGCAGGCCGCGTGCTCGCTCGCCGCCGACACCGGCGCCGCGGACAGCATCGCCGGCGCGAACCAGGACAAGGCCCAGGCGAACATCGGCGCCATGCTACGCGGCGCTCTGGACGCTGCCAAGCAGCCTCGAGGGCGAAGTGTGCTCACGACTCCGACTCGTCCGCCGGGGTCTCGGGCCAATACTCGTGTACGAGCGCCTCGATCTCCCGCAGCGTGTAATTCTTGTTCCTGGCCTCGACGATGAACTTGGCCCGCTCGACGGCTTCGAAGGGCCAGCGCGAGCGAACGCCGGTCTTCCCGTCCGAGATGATGGTTGGCGCCGGTAGCATGCCGCGCTTGACCCACAGCATCAGCGTCTGTCTCGACACGCCGGTGATCGAGACCAACTCCTCGTTCGTGCTGAAACGCCGCTTGGTGGCGCTCATTCCTCGGTCCCATCCCGCTTCTTTTTCCGCTTGAGCTCGCGTGCGGCCTCGCGGCGCGCAGTGTCTTCGGCCGTGGGCAGTCCCCATCGCTCCTCGACGAGCTTGCGGATCTCGGGGATCGACAGCAACTCAGCCTTCTTCGCCATCACGAACCGCGCTCGCTCGAGCGCGCCGACCGGCCAGCGCGCCTTGATCCCGCGGCTGCCGTCCGAAATGACCTCCGGCGCCGGCAGGAGACCCGCGTCGGCCCAGCCATACATTGCCGAGCGCGACAGGCCGGTGACCTTCATCAGATCGTCCGTGGTGGTGAACGTCGGTAGGTCTTTCGCCCGCGGCATCGGCCTGAAGGTACGCGATCCTTTTCATAGGGAACAGGCACACGAGCTTGTTTGGGTGCTGTTGACCTCAGCCCACTGCTCCACGGACAGAGTCATCCGCTGGGTGCGCGATCTCGGCCGTTGCTGGTTGACTCTTTAAATTATAAGAAGGGTGACATTAAAGGACCTGAGATGGACCCCGCTGCCGCCCACCACCCACTGGAAGAGCCGATCGACCTCGAATGCACCGTCGTCGAGGCCCGCCTGCGCGAACCCGGTTTCTACGAGACCGCGACGCGAGTCTTCTACGTGACTCCGCGCCGCGACGTGTACCTGTTGCAGGCCCCCGGCGCGGCCCTCACGCTCCAGGCGGTCGACGACCTGCCGCATGGCGCGTCCGCCGTCGCCCGAGCGGCCGTGGACGCCCCCCGGCGAGAACTCGCCGCTCTCATCGACCGCCACGGCGCTCGCCCGGATCTGACCGAAAGGACCGCACCATGACGGCTGGGCCGCGGGGCATCCTCTGGTACCTCCGCAAGGTCCCGGCTTTCTCTGTGTTGCCCAAGTCCGCCTTGCAGGCGCTCGGCGACGCCACCGCGTTGCGCGAGCTCTCGCGGCGGACCGTCTTGCACATGCCCGGGGACGACGCCGAGCACGTCTACTGCCTCCACGGCGGCCGGGTCTGCGTTCTGCGCGAGTCGACGACCTGTCGCACGATCAACCTCGGCGACTTCGGGCCCGGTGACATCTTCGGCGAGAGCTGCGTGTGGACGCCCGCCCCGCGGGAGGACACTGCCATCACCACGGCCGCGGCTCTGCTCTCGATGATCCCGCGAGTCGCCCTGCGCCTCGTGCTCGACGAGTACCCCGAGGCTGAGCGGACCCTGGTCGCACAGTCGATGGCCCGCCGCGACGCGACCACACGGCGGCTGTGCGACGCACTCAGCCTCAGCGTCCGAGCGCGGCTCGCCGGCCAAATTCTCCGGCTCGCCGAGGGTGGCCGCAACACCATGCGTGGCCGCGAACTCGTGATCTCGATCCGCCACCATGAGCTCGCGGCCCTCGTCGTCAGCACGCGGGAGACCGTGTCGCTCGAGCTGCAACGGCTCGAGCGCGACCGACTGATCGCGCGGGTCGGTCGCCAGATCGTCGTACCCGACCTCCGCCAGCTTCGGGCCGCCGCCCGCGAAGACCGGCCGCCAGAACAGGACCCGGCTCGCGCGAAGGCACGGTCCACGAAAACGACATCCACCCGAGGGGCACGCGCCCCTTGATCCACGCCGCGCCCGCTGCATGCGGGTGCTCGACGGCGGTCGTCACCGCCGAACCCTTGCGATGACAACCGCGCTCGCACGAGCGCCACAGGTGAGGTGTATCTTGAAACGTCCCACACTCAGCGGGGCCACATGGGCCTTGCTATCCATTATCGCCTGCAACGGCGACTCCGTCTCGGTGAAGCCATTCGATCCCCCGGGCGCGGTGACGGCGTTTTCGGATCCTGAGTCGCCCCCGGACCCGCCTGGGCCCGACGAGGACGACTCCACAGCGCATGTCTGCCGGGTCGACGCGGACTGTGGTGCGGGCCGCTTCTGCGAACTGCGGATCTGCGTGGTCGGCTGCGCCGGCGACGACTGCGGGCCAGATGCATCCTGCGATCCGCATGGACGCTGCGCGTCGGCCAGCGGCGACGAACCGGCACCGCCCCTCGGGGTGCCGGTACTGGTCGAGCGCTTCACGGTCCTGGCGTTTGGCGAGACCGAGGCACGCACGACCCTCCGCAACGAGGGCGCCGACGTCCTTCAATACCGCCTGACGACCGGCAGCTCCGCGCTGACGGTCGACGTGGCGCTCGCCGAGCTCACCCCGGGCGCCGAGGTCGAGCTCATCGCCCATGTGGATCCGGTCCAGCTCGCGCCCGCCGAGCAGAGGCTCCCGGTCCAGGTCATCACCAGCGGCGGGGCGATCCTGTGGTCGATCGAGCTCGAGACGGCGCCCGAGTCCGGCCACTTCCGCGGCGCGGCGAGCTTCAATGCTGAAGGCGTCAGCCTCGCCGGCAGCGAATTGGTCCTCGATCTCGACTTCCGAGACGACGGCACGGTCGCCGGCCGAGTCGACACCGACGCGAGCTTGCTCTGGCCGCAGCCGCTCGCGCTCACGGGCACGTGGACGCCCGCGGGTAAGGTCACGATCGAACTACGCGACCGACTGCCCGCAGATGGCTGGCGCTCCAGCCCGATCGCGCGCGAGCTCGGGCGAACGGTCATTCTCACTGGCACGCGCAGCGCGAGCGGCCTCGAAGGCACGCTCGTCGAGTCGCTCACGGGCCTGCGCGACGCGCCTGTGCAGATCGGCGGCGCGTTCACGCTGCGCCGGCAGGGTCCGCTCACGGGCCTGGTCCACGTCGCCGAGGATCTTCCAAGCGATGCCATCGCGCCGTCCTGGCTCACCCCGCCGGGCCTCGACGCCGACGCCTGCGACGGCCTCGGCAAGTCCTATGGGACGACCGACTCCCTCGCCGAACCAAGTCCCGCGTGCGAGGCATGCGCGGACGGAAATTGTACTCCCGAGGACAGGATCGAATGCGGCGGCGACCTACGGGCCTCCGTTTACAATCTTCCCGCTGTCCTCGCCGAGTTGCACGGCGGCGGCCAGGTCAAGCCCCCGAGCTCCTGGACCTGGGACGACTGCACGGCCGGCGCGCCGCCCTACGACAATGGCCAGACGTGCCTCGACATCGGCGCGTTGCGCTGCGCTCACGCGCTGATCCGCCGCGGCAGCATCGATCTCGGCGGCGCCTGGGGCGAGGCGCTCGGTCACAGCGCCGCCTTGTTCGCCGCCGACGAAGCACAGGCCGCCGCGCTGCTCTCTGTCGAGACGCAGATCGACGCCGCGTTTGCCTACAAGGACGAGCTCGGCGAGCCCGTCTCCGACGTCTTGGCCCGCGAGCTCGAGCTACTCGCCGACGACCGCGAACGTCTCGCCGCCGCGCTGGCGCCCACGCTCGCGCCCGCCTACGCCGACAGCATCGAATGGATCGACGCGAACAACGCCGATCCGCCGACAGCCCAGGCCCACCTCGCGCCGCTCGACCTCGTCACCGGATTCGCCAGGGCCACAAGCCAGTGGGCGCGCCTCGCCCAGCGCGCCCGCAAGAACGTCGCCGACGTGCGCGCCGCGGTGCGCCTCGCCGCGATCGCCACCCACGCCGCGGGGGCCGAGCTGCATGCCCGCCTGCACGACAACCCCGACGCGGCGGCGGGCCTGCGCGTGCTTGACCCGGCCCTCCTGTCGCTCGCGTCCGTCCACGCCGAGCTGACCTCGGATTCGTCCTTCGGCTACCCCACCGCCTACGTGCCGCTGGCGCTCGGTCCCCAGGACATCGCGCAGCATCGGACCAACTTCGAGGCCGTCCACGCCCTCGCGACCGACGACCTCGCCCAGCTCGAGCAGGTCACCACCGACGCATGGCAGGCGGTCCGCGACTACGAGCAGAAGGCCCACGCGCTCGATACGACCGCCTTTCAGATCGAGGCCGAGTACAACGGCAAGCTCCGCGCCCTCTGCGGCAGCCTCCCCGGCGACACCGCGCCCGCGCTCGAGAGCTGCGGCCAACACGGCGGCCAGATCGCCGATCACAAGGCCGCCATCGCGGCGGCGGGGCTGCGGATCCGCCACGCCGCCCAGGCGGTGGAGAACAACCTCCACGCGATCGCGGTCGAGGAGGAGCGCTTCGGCAAGGAAGTCGCCATCGCGCTCGATCTCCAGGCGGAGATCGAGGCCGCGCAGGGCCAGATCTTCAAGGTCCAGGACGCCGCTGGCGAGCAGCGGTCGGCGCTCGCGCAGGCCCAGGCCACCGCGGAGTGCAGCCGCGTCCGCGAGAACGCCCAGGCCCAGCGCGACGTGCTCATCGGCGACTGCACGCAGCAGATCGGATCGAGCCTTTTCTCCGGTCCGAGCGTCTTCGGCAACGCCCTACCGAACCCCGTGGCACTCGCCGGCGCGGTCATGTCGTGCGAGGCCAACTTACGCAGCCTCGGTATCGGCACCGACAACCAGTGCGAGAGCATCCTCGCGCAAGCGGGCCTCGAGAGCGCGCGCGACGAACTCCAGCGCAACGAGGAGCAGGAGATCACGGCGATCAACGCCGAGATCGACGCGACCATCCGCGCCAGCGATCTCGAGGTGCGCAGAGCCGCATCGGTGGCCCTCGTCAAGAACATCCGCGCCGAGGGCTCGCTGCTTCAGATCGAGGTCGAGGAGGCCGAGCTCGCGCGCGACGCGGCGATGACCGCGATGTGGGGCGCCTACCAGGAGGTCGGCGCGCTGATGCAGGAGAAGGCCCTCGCCGTGGGCCTCATGCTCGAGGACAACCCCGACAACGCGCTGACCCGGCCGCACTTCCTTCAGGCCCGCCTCGAGTCCGCACGCCGTGTCCTTCCGGTCCGCGAGCAGACCGCCCGCCGCGTTTATCTCGCCCTGCGCGCCCTCGAGTACGAGGTGAACCAACCCCTGCCGACCCTGCGGGACACCCTCGCCACGGCCCGGTCGCCCGCCGATTTCTCCGCGCTGCTCTCCTGCCTCGACAGCATCTTCGAGGACTACCGGCTCGAGCACGGCTTCGGCCAGCCCTACGTCACCGAGGTCAGCCTGCGCTCGGACATCTTCGCCATCACCCTCGACGTACCTGACGTCGACGGCTCCGCGGTCACGCCCGCCGAGCAATTCGTCGCGCTCCTGCGCGACCCGCTGCACCGCAAGCCGGACGGCGCCGTCGCTCTGCCCTTCGCGCTCTCGGCGTTCGAGCACGCGCTGTTCCCGTCGGCGCTCTGCGACGATCGCGTCGAGGAGATCGAGGTCAAGCTCGTCGGCGACTACCTCGGCGACCGCGAGGCCGAGGTCTGGCTCACTCGCCAGGGCCTTGCCGGAGTACGCCGCTGCGACGGCGCCGACCTGCCGTCCTGGTCGGCATACGTGCCCTACAGCTTCGAGCTCGAGCAAGTCGTAATCCAGGCCGGCGTCGGCGATTGGGGCACGGCTGGCGCGAACGCGGGCTACGCGGCCTGGCCGCTCCATGGCGAACAGTGGACGCTCACGATCCCGCCGCCCGATAAAGCGCCGGCCAACCTCGACGTCAACCTTCGGCACGTCGCCGACGTTGTGCTGCGCCTCCATCACCGCGCCGGTTCAGTCGCGCCGGTCGGCCAGGGCACGTTCACGCCGAGCTGCGGCGGGTGAGGGGCTATGCGCATCCACAGCATCATCCCCGCCAGCGAGCTCCAGCCCGGCCTGGCGACCATCATTGTCCGAATGCCCGGCCACCCCACGGTCCGTAGTCGCGCCGTCATGGTGCAGCACCACGGCCCCGGCGTCGTGCAGGTGGCGTTTGCCTCCGGCGAAATCCTGAGCATGAGCGAACGGACGATGGTCGGACGGATCGTGAACTGCACGGTCCGGCCGACGCGACGCGATGCACCGCAGCGAGGCACGAAGTGATGCCGGACGAGCCGGACGAGCATCCGCTCGCGGGCATCGACCGAAACCTCGCCGGCGTGCTGCGCCTCGTCAACCTGGCCGAGGCGCAGGACCGGGCGCCCTTCGAGCAGGTCTGGTGGTCGCTACGCGGCATGAAGCGCGGCGTGGTCGCGGCGCTGTCCGGCGTCATGAACCACGAGCGCCGAATGCACCCGACCGGCGCCGCTTTGCTCCGCACGCTTCTCGATGAAGAGCGCGCATGCACGTACCAGCACGCGGCACGGATCGGACTCGTGCCGCGCGTCGGGGGCCCGACGACGGCGCGCTCGTTGTCCGGGTCGGCGCTCCGTTTTAACCGTGGCGACGGGGCATCTGCGCCGCCGTCATCCACCGATTCTTTTCCACCTGTTGAGGTCGGAACGGCTCTGACGACGCTGCTGGGTCTCTGAGCGCCGATTCCCTTCACCCCTCTCTCGAAAGATCCCCATGTCTCTCCGAACAGGTCCCATTCTGGTCGCGCTCGTGCTCGCGGCGGGCACCGCCCGCGCCGACACCAGTGCGACCCTGGCCACCGCCATCAACCTCCCGAAGGGCCCGGCCTCGATCGAGGGCTTCGGCCAGGGTTACGACGTCAGCGCCGCGAGCGGGCTGCCGTCCGTGTCATACCCGATCGAGGTCCCGCCGGGTCGCGCGGGCCTTCAGCCTCAGCTCGCGCTGCATTACAGCGCTGGCGAAGGCGCGGGGGTGCTGGGGCTCGGCTGGTCGCTCGGGCTCCCGGCGATCGAGCGCTCGCTCCGGACCGGCATCCCGCGCTACGACGACACCGACGCATGGGTCCTGCGCGGTCTCGGCGGTGGCGAGGAGCTCGTCGAGGTGGCGCCGGGCGCCTACCGTGAGCGGATCGAGCAGGGCCCGCCCGTCGTCGTCCGCTCGCTGCCCGGCGGAGCCATGTCCGCCGTCACCACGGACGGCACCGGCTATCTGTTCGGTCTCACGGACGAGGCGCGTCTCACTGGCGACGCGGGCGACTTCCGCCTCGAGCTCTCGGCGATCACCGACGTCCACGGCAATCGCATCGATTTTTACTACGCGCGCGAGCAGGGCTCCTCCGCACCACTGCTCGCTGCGATCACCTACAACGACGGCCGCGCCGCCGTTCGCTTCGCCTACGAGACGCGCACCGACCTCGTTCGCACCCGGGCGCCGGGCTTCGCGGTCGAGCTGCGCCACCGGCTCCGCGCGATCGTCACGGAGGTCGATGGCGCGCCCGTCCGCACCACGACGCTCACCTACCATCAGACCGTCATGAACCCGGCGAGCGCCCTCGCCCGGATCGACACCTCCGCGAGCGACGGCGCCGCGCTCCCGCCCTGGCACCTCCGTTACGCCGGCGCGCTCGACGAGCCGCGCGAGAACCCGATCGCCGAGGCCCCCGCGCTCGATCCCACCGCGGACGGCCGCGCCTGGGTCGACATCGACGGCGACGCGCTGCCCGACCTGCTGGATACGACCCTGGACGGTTGGCGCTACCGCAAGGGCCGAGGCGCCGCGCTCGCATCCTCCTGGACCCCGATCCCGACGCCTGCCGCCACGCTCACCGCGTCCGCGCGCTTCGCCGACCTCACGGGCGACGGGATCGAGGATCTACTCGCGCAGCCCAGCGAGGGCGAGTTGTGGGCGTTCACCGGGGGCGGCACCCCGTTCGGCAAGGGCACGCCGATCAGCCTCGACGTCGGCTTCGACCTCACCGCGCCGAACGTCGCCCTCATCGATCTCAACCTGGACAGCCGCGTCGACGTGCTGAGACATGACGATGCGGACGGCTGGATCTGGATCCGCCACCATGACGCGGCTGGCTACCTCCCGGCCGAGCCCGTCCCTCCGCCGCCCGCCGGCATGCGTCTTGGCGATCCTGGGGTGCAGCTCGCCGACCTCGACGGCGATCGCCTGCCCGACCTCGTGCGCGTCCTGCCGAGCGAGAGCCGCATCCTCGTCGCCGCGGGCGAGGGTTTCGGTCTGTTCGCCGAGCCGGTCGATCTCGCGGGCGTGCCACCGATGGCGGAGGGCCAGCGCTGGGAGGTCGCCGACCTCAACGGCGACGGCGCGGCGGACCTCGTGCGGATCGGCGCCGCGTCACTGGACCTCTACACCTACCAGCACGACGGCGCAGTCGCTCCGGCCACGAGCGTCGCCTGGCCCGACCTCCAAGCCGATGAGATCGTGATCCTGAGCGACGTGGACGCGAGCGGCACCGTCGACGTGCTGCGCGTCGACACAGACGGTTCACAGCCATGGCGCGCCTGGACGTTCGCGGAGCGCCCCGGTCTGCTCGCCGAGCTGCGCACTGGCCTCGGCTACAGTCGAGACTTCACCTACGCGTCAGCCGCGGTGCTCGCTGATGCCGACGCCGACGCAGGCGCCCCATGGAAGTCGACGCCCCCGACACCGCTGCCGGTGCTGATCCGGTCTCACGAAACCGACGCGCACACGTCCTGGACGCACACCGCGGAGCACCACGTGCGCGACGGCTGGTATGACCCGGCCCGCGGCGAATTCCGCGGCTTCGCCGAGCTGCGCGAGACCGACCTGGGCGACGGCCACAGCGAGACCGCGACCACCACCACGCGCTACGACCTCGGCCAGACCGACGAGGCCCGCAAACTCCAGCTCCTCGACAGCGAAACCGCGAGCCCGCGCGGCATGCTCGTCCGCGAGTCGCACACAATCGGGGTCGAGAGCCCCGCGCCCGGTGTGCTCGCCGCCCGCCGCGTCGCCACCGACACCGACCACCTGGAAGCCGGCCCGGCCGCCGCGGCCGTCCGCGTGCGCACCGAGTGGGATTTCGACGCGTGGGGCAATGTCCTTGAGGAGCGGGCCCTCGGTCGTGTCGACGCAAAATCCGGCGCGGACCTGCCGGGCGACGAGCGCATCACGATGTACACGTACGCCGAGCCCGCGGCCGACGATGCGCCGCGCGACCGCGTCGCCGAGCAGATCGTCAGCGACGCCGACGGCGCGCAGATCACTGCGATCCGGACCTACTACGACGGACCGCCGGAACAAGGCGCGCCGCTTGGCCAGCTCGACGCCCGCGGCGTCGTCGCCCGAGTCGAGACCTGGCTCGCTGGCGAAACCTGGGTCCCGACGCTGCGCCAGACGGTCGACGCGCACGGCAACATCACGCGGATCCGCGACGCCGAAGACGGCACGCTGGAGCGGCATTTCGACGATGACGGTTTGTTCCCGATCGAGGAGCGCCTGCTGCTCGCCAGCGCCGACGATCTGGTGACGACGGCGACCTGGGACGCGCGAACGGGGCATCCCCTCGTCGTCAGCGCGCCCAACGGCGCCACGACCCGCGCCGAGTACGACGGCCTCGGCCGCCTGATCGCGGAGATCGAGCCCGGCGACACGCCCGAGCTGCCGACCACGCGCTACCGCTACTACCTCGACGGCGTGGCCGCGCGTCCCTCCGTCGTCACCGAGCTGTGTCGCATCAGTGGCGATGCCGAGGTCGACCTCACCGTCACACACCTCGACGGTCTCGGCCGCGCGGTCGCCGAGGTGACGCAGGACGACGCCGGCACGGGTGCGATCCTCCGCACCGCGCAACGCTACGGGGCCAACGGCGAAGTCGCCGAGTTGCTGGTTGGCCACGTGCTCCCCGCCGCCGCGTTGCTGCCCGGCGCGAGCATCATGCTCGCGGATGCGTGGCCGCGGAGCCTTACGCATCACGACGCCCTTGGCCGCGTCGTCTGGTCGCGCGACGCGGACGGCTATGAATCCGCGACGACCTACAGCCCGCTCGCGGTGGAGCGCCGCGAGCACGAGGATCTGCATCCCGCGCCGCCGTATTCGGACGCGCCCGAGCGCACCGAGCACGACGGCCTCGGCCGGATCGTGAGCATCACCAGCCGTCTCGCCGGCCGCGGCATCACCCACAGCTACCAGCACGACGCCGCCGATCGGCTCGTCACGCACGTCGATCCCGAGGGCCATCGCACCACCTATCGCCACGACGGCGGCGGCCGCCTGGGACGCATCACGTCGCCGGACGCCGGCGATGTCCTCCAGCATTTCGACGCGACGGGCCGCCTGACCGAGCGGATCGACGCCACGGGCGCGCGCGTGACGTGGTCGTTCGATCCGCTCGGCCGCCTCACACACGAGCGCGCGCTCGATGCCACCGGTGCGCAGGTCAGCGAGGTCCGGCGCAGCTACGATCGCGGCGGCCAGCTCGTCGCGGTCGAAGACGATGCCGGCCGAATCGAATTCACGCACGACGCACGCGGCCGGATCATCCGCGCGACCCGGCGTTTCGACGGCCCGCGCGGCCCTGTCACGCTCTCGACCGCTCAGCTCTACGACGCGCAGGACCGGCCGTTCCGCGACGTGTATCCGGACGGCAGCACGCTCGATCACGCCTACACCGCGCGGGGCCTCGAAGCGCCCGGCCTCTTCGCCACGGCCGCGGAATATGACGCGCTCGCCCGCTGGCGTCGCCTCGAGCTCGCGCCCGGCGTGGCGCTCACGCGCGAGCTCGACATCACCGGCCGCGTGCATGGCCAGCGTGCGGAAGGTGACAGGACGCTCTTCGACCTCGCCCATCGCTACGATGTCGCGGGCCAGCTCGCCGAGACGCGCGACCTGCTCGGCGCGGAGAAATTCTCGCTCGCGCAGACCTACGTCTACGACGACTTGCACCGCCTGGTCGCCAGCGCCGCCCACGGCAAGACCCGCCGCTGGCGCTACAGCGACGACGGCAACCTCCTCGATCAGGGCGGCCGGGCACTCGGCTACGACGCCGCGCGCCCGCACGCGGCGGTCAAGCTCGACGCGCAGCGCCTCGCCTACGACGCCGCCGGCCAGCTCGCCGAGGTCGAGGGCGAAGGCCCGCTCGCCGCCGGCTCGTGGCGTTTCGACCCGCACGGCCGCGTGCAGTCGTTCACCGCTGGCGACGGCCGCCGCGTCGAGAACGTCTACAGCTACACCGGCGAGCGCGCCGTTCGTCGCGATTTCGACGCTCGCGGCGAGCTCGCCCATGAGACGCTCTACGTAACCCCGAACGTCGAGGTCCGCGACGGCCAGCTCGTCCGCTGGGTCCACTTCGCCGGCGAACGGGTCGCGGAGAGCGCCGTGCCGATGCCGAGCGGCGGCTACCCCGAGCTCGACATCGCAGCCGTGGCGGTGGTTCAGGCGGGCCGCAGTCCAACCACGGCACTCGTCCTGGCGCTGCTCGTGGCGTTGGCGCTCGCGTGGCGTCTCCGCCGCTGGCTGCCCTCGACCGGAACGGCTCCGACCTTCGCGCGCGCCGCCACGGCACTCGTCCTGGCCGGCCTCGCCGGCACGCTGAGCTGCCGCCACCACGGTGACGACTCGCGCCCGCTCGTCCCCGACGAGCACACCCGCTACCACGTCGCCGATCGCCTCGGCTCCGCCGCCCTGGTACTCGACCATGAAGGTCACCCGCTCGCCCGGGACGCCGCCGACCCCTACGGCGCAGCTCGGCTCGCGTGGCGCGCCGACGACAGCGCCGCGGGGCCGACCTACCGCTTCACCGGCAAGGAAGACGACTCGCTGAGCGGCGCCATCGCGATCGGCGCCCGGCACTACCTGCCCGAGCTCGGTCGCTGGGCAAGCCCGGACCCCTACCACCTTCTCAATCCCGGCGCCCGGTTGGAGGAGCCCGGCGAGCGCAACCTCTACCGCTACGCCGCGAACAACCCGATCGCCAAGGTGGACCCGACCGGCCACGGCTGGGTCACCTGGATCATCAAGGGCGCGAAGGCGACGTTCAAGGCCGTCTACAAGGGCTACGACAAGGTCGACGAGTTCAGCGGCATCGCCGACGACGTGCTGACGGTCGCCACCGCCGAGGCCGGCATCGGCGCCCGCGTGCTGTCCGCCCTCTCGCTAGCGAGCGAAGTGCTGCCCGTCAGCGCAGGGGACATCAAAAGCACCTACCGCTGGTTCCGCGGTGCCGACAAGGCCACTTCCGCTGCCGACCGCACGGGAGATGTTGCCAAGGCCACCTCTGAGGCAGTTGAACGGGTGCCACTCAGCCGATCGAGCTACCCTGAGTCCGCGCAGCACATCCTCGATGCTCGACAAACTGGGCAACCCAGCGTTCTCACAGTCTCCAGGCCGGGCGCGTCCGGGCGGCGCTCCGGGGCCATGCAAGGGCACTCTCCAGTCAAGGGCAAGGACCGCGACGAGTACCCACCTGCGTTCACCAAGGAAGGCGGGCAGGGTGCCAGCGTCCGCCCGATCAATCCGAGCGACAACCGTGGAGCAGGCGCGTGCATCGGAAATGCTTGCCGAGGATTGCCCGACGGGACCAAAATCCAGATCGAGATCACGGAGTAACTCATGACGAGCCCCAGCATGGAGAACCTGCTCAAACGCGTCGACATCGTGCTCGCCCACGGGCCCGTCTACTTGGGGCCATGGGCGCGCCGACACGCTGGTGCTCGACTCGCTGAGCTGGAGCTCATGTACAGCCTCGTGAACGGATTTCTCGCGTTCGACCGTGCCCTCCGGGTCTTCCCGGCAATTCCGGTCCATGAGGCTGCAAGCCTGAATTCGTGGAACGAGCCCCAGAACTGGCGCGACTACTACGGCGATCTTGCGAAAGATCTGCTGTTCTTCGCAGATGATGTCTTCGGAGGCCAGTTCTGTATCAAGCAGAACAAGGTCTTCGCGTTCGATCCTGAGACGGGCGACCTCGAGTGGCTCGCCGACGACCTTGAGGCGTGGGCTGCAGTCCTGCTGGACGACACCGACAACCGCACGGGCCGGCCGCTCGCAGTCGCTTGGCAGGCGAGGTTCGGTCCCCTCGCTCCCGGTCAGCGTCTGCTCCCGACCCGCTTGTTCACGCTCGGCGGAGAGTTCTCGCTCGACAACCTCACGGTCAAGGACGCCACGGCGGGCATGCGGATCCGAGGCCCGATCGCCCAGAAGATCCACGACTTGCCGGACGGCGCGCAGCTACAGTTCGAGATCACGGACTAATCCCATGCCACACGAGATCTGCGAGAGCTGCGTGAACGCCGTCAGTCGCGCCGGGCTGCCCGGCCCTTGGCTGCGAACACCCGGCGAGCTACGCTGGAGCGCCGTGTCTTCTACGCGACGCCGTGCTGCCCTTTCTCTCGCGGGTCTCCTCGCGTGCAATCAGCCGGACGGCAACATGACCGGCTTCACGGCGCCGCCGGTCACCACGGCGCCCGTCTCGACGACGACCAGCGGCGACACGAACTCGGGCAGCTCCAGCAGCTCGTCGACCGGCACGAGCTCGGGCTCGGGCGGTGACTCGGGGTCGAGTGCGGGGTCCAGCTCGACGACGATGGTCTGGGACATGGGCCCTCCGCCCGACTTCGACACCGGGCCGCCGGTGGGCTGCCAGGGCAAGATCGACTTCCTGTTCGTGATCTCGCGCGACGACTTCATGAAGCCGCACCAGGATAAGCTGATCGCCGCGTTCCCGAGCTTCATCAAGACGATCCAGCTCCAGTTCAGCGACTTCGACGTGCAGATCCTCGTCACGGACTCGGAGCCGGCCTGGGGTTCGCCGGCGTGCGACGACGACTGCCCAGACCCGTGCGTGGAGGCGCCCGACTATCCCTGCGACTACTGGGCAAGCGTCTGCGACGAGACGATGGGCGCGGGCGTCGTCATGAACGTCGGCCAGTACACGGAGAACAAACCGTGCCTGGAAGGCCCGCGCCGCTACATCACCGCGGACACGCCCGACATCCCCGGCACCTTCGAGTGCCTCGCACGCGTGGGGGTGGTTGGCTACAACAAGATGGGCGACGCCCTCGTCGCGGCGATGAGCCCCAAGCTCAACAAGGTCGGCGGGTGCAACGAGGGGTTCTTCCGCGACGACGCGCTCCTGATGGTCACGCTCATCGGCCCGGAGGACAACTCGGATGCGCCGGCGGGCTCGAACGGCACCTGGCAGGAGTGGATGCAGGCGGCCGTGGACCGGAAGAAGGGCGACCTCGACGCCATCGTGATGTTCGGCCTCACGGACGACTGCATCGGGAGCCAAAACCCGAAGCACCGCATCTGCAAGACCGTCCCGGCATTCCCGCACAGTCTCCTGCAACTCCTGACGAGTGAGGACTACGGCCCGATCTTCGAACAGGCTGCCGAGCTGGCGATCGATACCTGCAACGCGTTCGTGCCCGGCTAATAGGGGTGAACCTTCGCCACGCCAGCGGCCAGCGTGTCATCGAGCTCCTGGAAATACCCGCCGGCGAAGATGAATCCGACCTGATCCGCCGCGATTCCGGTGGCCACCTGCAGCTTCGTCGGGCCACCCTGGTAGTGCAGCACAGGCTCGGCAGCGCCGCTGGACCAGCCTTGCACAAGGAATCCGTCCTCGTTCTGGAGACCTTGTGCGGCGACGACCGCGTAGCCTGCCGCGCTCCACGCGATGTCAGTCAAGTGCTTGGCGTTCGCCGTCGGCTGCATCTCGACCTGGGTGGCTCCCAGTGAGAACCAGCGCAACACGCCCTTGGTCGCGTTGCAGGGCGAGACCATGGCGTTGCAGTTGTCGCCCGCGACCACGTACCCGCCCGCGTGGCCCGGTGCGAGTGCCTGGTTCCCGCTATGCCATGCGAGCGCCGCGGGGTTCGCAACATCCGCGAGGACGGTGGCGGTGAAGCTGAACTCGACAGCGAACCCGCGGGTCTGGATGTCGGGGTTTCCTTGCTCGTGCGGCCCCACGGCGTCTCCGACGACGACGATCCGGTCCTCCACGAACGCGCAGTCTTGGGTCCGCTCGCTGAACTTGTGCACCTTGTCGAGGGCATACGGCGCCCGGTAGTCCCATGGCTGCGTCCACGGCTCGGTATCGACTCGCCGCAGGCGGACCCATGCGTCGTCTTCACCTGGCGTCGCGGGTCGAGTCCCGCAGAGCAGCACATCGCCCGCCACATTCACATCGAGCCCTCGACCCATGTGGGTGAGGTTGCCCTCCTCCGGCGTCTGTCCGAGCGGCAGGCCGTCGTCGTCGAGGTGCCAGATCTGCCAGCGCCCGAAGCCGTTTTCGTAGACGTTGACCAGCGCCCAGATTGTCCCGTCCGGAGCGAACTTCACGTCCTCGCCAGCGCAGTCGAATCCGTGTGCGATCCAGCGCGAATCCCCGAGCCACACGACCTCGCCGTCTGTGTCGCGCCGGCGGAGGTGACACCGCTGGCCCTCGGGCGTCGAGTAGGTGAACAGCTCCACGACGCCGCCCTGGTCGTCGACGTCGATCGCGTTGCCATAGCTCGGCACGAGCGAGCTTTTCTTGAGCCACGCCTCCCCCCCGGCGGCCGATGCGGCGACCGTGAACGTCGCTGGCCAGGGCTCACTCACCTCCTCGTCGCGCGTGGCGATCGCCACGACATCGTGCGTGCCGTTCCATGACTCGCCGAACACCGCTATCTCGCCGGTAAACGTACCGGCGTTCATCGGAACGAGCGCGACCGGCTCGCCCAAGTCGACCGACATGGACACTGCGTCCGCCCCCTCGACGTCGACCTCCACCGTGACGATGCCCGCCGACTTCAGCTCGTCCGGCATCAGCCTCATGTCGGTGATCGTCAGTGGCCCGAGCTCGCCTGGACCGGATGAGGTCGTCCCAGTCGTCGTGCTCGGCTCCGAGGTCACCTGCGCTCCGGTCACGGTCTGTATCCCCGTCGTAGGCGCCGTGCCGTCCGAGGTCGATCCGGACTCTGTGTTCTGCCCGGCGCTTGTGGTGTCGAAGCACTCAGGCCCCGCTTCCAGCGTGCAGGGGGGCCACGGTGTCGCTTCAAAGCAGCCGGCGACGAGCACTATCGCAGCGAGCAGCCCGGGACGCACAGGCGCAATCCGCATGGTCGCAAGATGCCTGCCCACGCGGGCGTGGTCAACGAGCATCGTCGCATTTGGTACGCCAGCATACCAACTGGCGACACAAGCCTGGGTCCGATCGCGGTCGCGGCGTTCGACGCGGAAATGCCCCCCGCGGAGCGTGACGCGGCGATGGCGGAACATCTGGCAGCGGCATGTCGGGCGAGGCCGGAGCCCTGTTCTTGGTCATCATGGGCGGCCTTCATGCCACGCGCGCCGCTTCGCCGGACTTCGAGCCGAGGGCCACTCGCCCCGCGGCGTTGATCTACCCGTGACGGGTCGTGTCGCTACGACTCGCGCACGTGGGTGGCGACGCGTGGCTGTGCACGGAGGAGTGCGGGCCGCACGAACTCGACGGACAGCGTCGGGGTCCCCGCTCGATCGAGCTGTTCGATCGGCTCACTGACGGTGAGTTCTACGTCGGGCCGATCCACGCGTCCCCGCCGCCGTCACAGGGCCGGCCCGCTAGTCGTCGTGCGGCGCGTACGCAGTTCCCGCCCCGACGCACGCCCCAAGCCCCGGGGAACAGCCAGAGGCCGAGAGCTCGCATGGGGCGACTTTTGCCTTGACGAACTCGGCGCCCCTGGGGAACCTCTCCCGCCCAGGAACAGCGCGATGGCGAGCTACGGTGAGGTCACGGTCCGCGAAATTCTTGACGACAGGAAGTTGCGCCTCGAGATCGCCGCGATGTTGGACATGACGGAGAGGGCCATCCTCCGAGATCTGTCCGGCGAGGAAGAGCACAGACTCCTTCGGGATTTCTACGATCCCGTGCCAGGAGACCTTGAGACGATGAGCGTCTCTGACGCTCGAGGAGACGTTGAGGTCATCGCCAAGATCGCCCGGCACACGAACCTGACGATCGAATCGGTTGACTGGGATCTCGAGAACACGCACGGTCGGACTCTGCTCCCCAAGGTGTTCGATTTTGTCTGGTTGCCGCGGCCCAGGGCCCAGCAGGTCGTGGAACCTCCACGACAGGTGCAGTTCCATCCAGTTGTGAAGCCGGCCATCCTCCGCTTCTCGTCGGCCACATCGCAACCGGCTATCTTCGGGAGCTACTCGCACAAGGACCGCAAGTTCGTCGACGCTGTTCGGCTCCATCTGAAGCCGTTGGAGAGGGACAACTCGCTCGAGTTCTGGGATGACTCAAAGATCAAGACCGGAGCGAAGTGGCGCGACGAGATCCAAATGGCGATTGAGCGCGCTTCGGCAGCCGTCCTCTTCATCAGCGCAAATTTCCTGGCCTCCGACTTCATTCATACCGACGAGATTCCACCGCTCCTCGCCGAAGCAAAGCGTCGAGGCACGGTGATTCTTCCGCTCATCGTCGGGCACTGCTTGTTCACACAACACCCCGTGCTCTCCACGTTCCAAGCCTTCAACGACCCGAACCGGCCGGTTGGAACCTTGGGAAAGAATGAGCGCGACAAGCTGTACGTGAAGCTGGCAACCCAACTGGCCTCGTTGAAGCGCCGCGACGATTCCTAGCACTCGCCCGCGCACGCAGGCGCAGATCGAAGGCGGCGCGGTGTGCGACCCGCCGGGCGGGGGCCGCGCCCGCAGCTCGATGGCCTCGACGGGCGGCGCGTCCGGGTCGTGTGCCTCGGAAGACATGGCCTTCGGCCATGGGCCCGGCGCTCGCGCCAGCACTGACGCGAGCGGGCTGCTCGGTCGCGCCTACGGGGATCCACGTTCGATGAACGATTCGGAGAAGCACGATGGCGTGTGTGAGGGACTGAGCGCATTGTCCTTGCGCTCGAAGGCGCGCCTGATACACAGTCGGGTGTGTCGTCGCAACGGAGTTCGTCCCCGCCGGTCGAGGTGCTGATCGTGACGGCGCTCCGGATGGAGCGTGATGCGGTCAAGGCGGTGAGCACTGGAGCGCTGGGCGTCTGGAGCGAGGAGCGTGTGCCGGGCACTGGGCTGCGAGTGGAACGGCGGTCGTTCGCTGCGGCAGACGGGGCGAGGCTGACCGTCGCGTTGATCTGCGCGGAGGACATGGGCGGGACGCAGACCGCAGGCGTCGCCGGCCCGGTCGTGATGGCGCTACGGCCGCGGTGTTTGGCGATGTGCGGGGTGCTGGCCGGGAAGCCGGGAGACACCGAGTTCGGCGACGTGGTGTTCGCCGACCAGTTGCTCCTCCACGACTCGGGGAAGCGAACGGCGAAGGGCTTCCAGCACGGGACCCGGCCCCATGTCATGGATATCCGGTGGGTGGAGAAGGCGCGTGACTTCGCCGAGGATCCTGGCGACGCGCTCGCATGGCTGCGCGGGCCGGACTGGACCGTCGATCAGCAGCGGGCGTGGCTGCTCGATCAGTTCGCGCGAGGGCGTGGCTCGCAAAGCCTCGGGCCGTTGCTCGCGGAGTGTTGCCCGGAGTACGAGAGCATCGTCGCGGGGCTGCTCGCGGAGGAGCTGGTCCATCCGGGGGACCAGCCGCTCACCGAGCAAGGCAAGAAGCACGTCGACGCCGAGCGGTTCAAGTCGCAGCGCTGGCCGGGACTCGATCCACCGCGGCGCTCGCTGCGGGTCCATGTCGGGCCGATCGCCTCCGGCAACGCTGTGCAAGGGGACGAGGTGCTCTGGGATGAGCTCGAGACGTTCGCGCGCAAGGTGCTGGGCGTCGAGATGGAGGCCCACGCGGTCGCCAACACGGCGGAACTCCTGCAGCTCGAGCTCGCGGTGGTCATGAAGGGCGTGATGGATCATGCCGACAAGCACAAGGACGACCGCTTCAAATCGTTCGCCGCGCGGGCCTCGGCAGAGTGCCTGCTCGCGTTCCTGCGGCGAAATAGCGCCACACGGGTACGAACGGGGTATGACGACATCCTGTCGCCGGGGACTGCGACGTTGCCGGACGACCCGAGCCCGTCCCGCCTGCTACACCCGTCGTACGAGGTGGTGAAGTTCTTCCGGGCGGGGCGGAAGGACATCCTGGCCGAGCTAGACGAGTGGTGCACGACCGGGAAGGCGGTGCAGGGGCGACTCGTCCACGGTCCGGGGGGATTCGGCAAGACCCGATTGGCGATCGAGTGGACACGTGACCTGCGCGAGCGCGGGTGGGCGGCCGGATTTCTTCACGCGCACGTTGTCGAGGACTGGTTCGACCGCGTGGTCGGACTCGGGATGCCGGTCGCCGTGGTGATCGACTACGCCGAGAGCCGCGCCGAACTACGGCAACTGCTCGCGCCAGTGCTTCAGTACGCGTCGGCCAGGGTGAAGTTGCCGGTGCGGATCCTGCTGCTCGCGCGTGGGGTAGACGACTGGTGGCAGGCGCTGCTCGAGGGCGACGAGTCGCGGCGTGCGTTTCTCACAGCGGTACCGCCAGTACCGCTGCGACCGCTCGCCGACGGGTCGGAGGTGCGGGTGGAGGTGTTTCGTGCCGCCGCGGCCGAGTTCGCGGCGCGGCGCGGCCGGACGGCGCCGACGGTGTCCAGGGCGCTGACAGACCCGATCTTCGATCGTGCCCTGTACATTCACATGGCGGCGCTCGCGGCGGTAGACGAGCTGGACCTACAACCGCCCCGGAAGGCAGAGGAGGAGCCGCTGTTGGCGGCGATCCTCGAGCACGAGGAGCGCTTCTGGGACGAACGGCAGAAGCGACACGACCGGCAGCACCGCCTCCACGTCGAGCGGGCGCGCCGGCTCGTGGCGGCCGCCACCCTGCGCGGCGGCTTACCGACGCGTGAGGTGGCGAACGCCATCGGAACCCGGCTGAGGGCCGCGGACGAGGATCTGCTCATGCTGCTGCACGACGTGTATGGCGCGCCGGGTAGCGGAGGCGGACCCGGGACCTACGTGGGTCCTCTCGAGCCCGACCTACTCGGCGAGGGCATGGTGCGGCGGACGTATCGGCGCATGGACGAGCCGCGGGAGAACTACATTGACGGGGTGTTCGAGGACGCCGACGCGGACCGTCTCCGCCATGGTTTTGAGGCTCTGGGGCGAGCTGCGGTGGGCGAGAAGCCGGTGGTCCGTCCGTGGATCGATCGACTGTTGGCGCGGGAGACGGCAACGCGGGCACTGCTCGCGTTCGCAGCGGCGAAGGCCGTCGGCCGGCGCACGGCCTTGTCTGTACTCGGCGATGCGTTGGCCGATGCGCTCGAGCGAGCCGGGGACGCACGTGTGGCCGCGGCTCTCGAACACGACGGAATTCCAACGCAGACGGTCACGCTTCGCCGCGTCGCGGTGTGGGTAAGCAGAGCGCTGCTGGCAGCGGCCCCGGATGGGGAGGAGGAGAACTTTCTCTCGCAGCGGGCTCATGTCCTGAACAACCTCGGCAACAGGCAGAGCGAGGTCGGACAGCGGGAGGCGGCGCTCGCGTCGACGGCGGAGGCGGTGCGCATCTACGAGGAGCTGGCGAAGCGGAACCCGGACGCGTTCCAGCCGGACCTCGCCATGAGCCTGAACAACCTCGGCAACAGGCAGGGCGAGGTCGGGCAGCGGGAGGCGGCGCTCGTGTCGGTGGCGGAGGCGGTGCGCATCTTCGAGGAGCTGGCAAAGCGGAATCCAGACGCGTTCCAGCCGGACCTCGCCGCAAGCCTGAACAACCTCGGCGCTATGCAGAGTGAGGTCGGGCAGCGGGAGGCGGCGCTCGTGTCGACGGTGGAATCGGTGCGCCTCCGTAGGGAGCTGGCGAAGCGGAACCCGGACGCGTTCCAGCCGGACCTCGCCGCAAGCCTGAACAACCTCGGCAACAGGCAGAGCGAGGTCGGGCAGCGGGAAGCGGCGCTCGCGGAGGCGGCGGAGGCGGTGCGCATCTACGAGGAGCTGGCGAAGCGGAACCCGGACGCGTTCCAGCCGGACCTCGCCGCAAGCCTGAACAACCTCGGCCCCATACAGAGCGGGGTCGGGCGGCGGGAGGAGGCGCTCGCGTCGGCGGCGGAGGCGGTGCGCATCTATGAGGAGCTAGCGAAGCGGAACCCGGACGCGTTCCAGCCGGACCTCGCCCTGAGCCTGAACAACTTCAGCGCCATGCAGAGCGAGGTCGGGCAGCGGGAAGCGGCGCTCGCGTCGGTGGCGGAGTCGGTGCGCATCTACGAGGAGCTGGCGAAGCGGAACCCGGACGCGTTCCAGCCGGACCTCGCCGCGAGCCTGAACAACCTCGGCAACAGGCAGAGCGAGGTCGGGCAGCGGAAAGCGGCGCTCGCGTCGGTGGCGGAGGCGGTGCGCCTCCGTAGGGAGTTGGCGAAGCGGAACCCGGACGCGTTCCAGCCGGACCTCGCCGCGAGCCTGAACAACCTTGGCATCATGCAGAGCGAGGTCGGGCAGCCGGAGGCGGCGCTCACGTCGGCTGCGGAGGGGGTGCGCGTCTACGAGGAGCTGGCGAAGCGGAACCCGGACGCATTCCACCCGGACCTCGCCGCGAGCCTGAGCAACCTCGGCAACAGACAGAGCCAGGTCGGGCAGCCAGAGGCGGCGCTCGCGTCGGTGGCGGAGGCGGTGCGCATCTACGAGGAGCTGGCGAAGCGGAACCCGGACGCGTTCCAACCGCACCTCGCCGCGAGCCTGAACAACCTCGGCAACAGGCAGAGCGAGGCCGGGCGGCGGGAGGCAGCGCTCGCGTCGGTGGCGGAGGCGGTGCGCATCCGTAGGGAACTGGCGAAACGGAACCCGGACGCGTTCCAGCCGGGCCTCGCCATCAGCCTGAACAACCTCGGCATTATGCAGAGCGAGGTCGGCCAGCCGGAAGTGGCGCTCGCGTCGGCTGCGGAGGGGGTGCGCATCTACGAGGAGCTGGCGAAGGGGAACCCGGGTGTGTTCCACCCGGAACTCGCCGCGAGCCTGAACAACCTCGGCTCAAGGCAGAGCGAGGTCGGCCAGCGGGAGGCGGCGCTCGAGTCGGTGGCGGAGGCGGTGCGCATCTACGAGGAGCTGGCAAAGCAGAACCCGGACGCGTTCCAGCCGCACCTCGCCATGAGCCTGAACAACCTCGGCGCCATGCAGAGCGAGGTCGGCCAGCGGGAGGCAGCGCTCGCATCGATGGCGGAGGCGGTGCGCATCCGTAGGGAGCTGGCGAAGCGGAACCCGGACGCGTTCCAGCCGCACCTCGCCATGAGCCTGAACAACCTCGGCGCCATGCAGAGCGAGGTCGGCCAGCGGGAGGCGGCGCTCGCGTCAGCAGCGGAGACGTTTGACCTGTACTGGCCGCACTTCGCTGCACACCCCGAAAACTTCGCGCGAAACATGATGATCTCGCTGCGGAATCTCCTCCGACGACAGCGCGACGCGGGACTAGCTCCGGACGCGGCGCTGCTCGAGCGTGTCGGCGTCCTCCGCGGGTTGGGCCTCGACATGCCGCTCGATTTGGATAGCGGATGAGCCCATACATGGCCGCGGGGACAGATGACGACAAGGCCGAGTTGGTCGGCGCGGCAGCGCCTGTCCTTTCTTTCGACGGTGGACGTTCTGCTCGTCTCGACGGTTCGCAGGCCGGCGGTCCCAAAGCTTGTTTAAGCGGGGAGTGCATGCGATCGGCGACTTCATCGCCGCGCCGGGCGCTCGCCCGCTGCCGACCTACCCGAAGCGCACGCGGCCTCGGCCTGATCGCCAGGACTCACCCTCGGCTGCGTATGCTGAGTCGCCGCGATGACTCGAACTAGCATGACCGAGTAGACATGCCCCAATGGACAGTATGGAGCGCCAGCGCGCGATACTCCTGATGCCCCATGGGGACTCGGTCCCGATGTCCAGGCAGCCGGCAATGGTCCGTAGTCGGCCCCGAGGCTGGCGGCATTCCGGGGGGTCTGCGTTGACGCGTCGAGTTATGCGCGGTCGTGAGATCTCCAGCTCCGGGTCGAAATTGGTTCAACTTTGGTACGAATTCCTGTCGAGCGGGATCAAAGTGACGAATTCGCGGGAATTGAGCCCACCTGCATAGCCTATGGCCGACATCGACAACGACGGCCAGGCCGACATCGTCGTCGTCTCCAACGCCTACGGCAAGAACGACCCGAGCATCAGTTGCGTCGAGGACGGCGTCAGCGGTCAGTCCGGCGTGCGCGTGTTCGGCACCGCCGGCGGCAAGTGGGTGCGCACGCGCCGGGTCTGGAATCAGCACACTTATCATATCACCAATGTCAACGAGGACGGCACGATCCCCGCAGGCGAGGAGCCCAACTGGACCGTCCCGGACTTCAACAACTTCCGCCAGAACAAGCAGCCCGACAGCGAGCGCGGCGCCCCCGACGCGATCGTCGCCATCGCCCCGCTGTGCGAGGAGAGCGACTACTCCTTGACCGCCACCGTCCGCAACATCGGCGAGGCCCCGCTCCCGCCTGGCGTCGTCGTCGGCTTCTACACCGGCGTCCCCGACACCGGCATGAAGATCGGCGAGCTCGTCACCACCAAGGCCCTCTACCCGCTCGAGTCCGAGACCCTCAAGCTCCCGTTCAACGACGCCCCCGCCGACGTCAAGAACGGCATCGTCGACATCTACGCCATCGTCGACGATACCATGGTCCCGCACCCCGAATGGCAGGAGTGCCGCATCGACAACAACACCGGCACCAGCACCGGCAAGTGCCTCATCGCCGGCTGAGGCCCGGCGTCACGGCCGGGCCAGCGCTGCCGCTCGCCCGGCCTCGACGGCTTCGACAAACACCGCCCCGCGTCACGCTGGCCTCGCCGCCCCCGGTGTGCTCAGCGTCAACAACATTTCCGGGTGGTCGGCGCCGGCGATGGCGCCGGGCCCGGCATCCGCCGGAGCCTCTGATCACAGCACCGCGGCGACGGCCCGGCGGTCCGCTCGCGCCGTGGGGGCCAGAAATCCCTCGAGCTCCTGGTCCAGGCAGACCGTTCGAACGGCGCGCAATATGTCCTGTTGCTCCGGGGTGTCCGCCGCGAAGCCGTCCGCAAACAGCCGCTCCCAGCGCTGGACGGCGCCGCAGCGGATGAACCTGAGCATATATTCATCGAAGGTCAGGCATATGCGATGGAGCGACCGCTCGGAGTAGTTCCAGTGATACAGCGGATAGCGGTCCACGGCCGCCAGATCGATGAAGATCGGGTATTCGCCGTGGACGAGCACCCGGTACTGGCCCTCGGGGCGCCCGTTCAGCCGAATATCTCCGAGGTATTCCGCGACGAGAGACTCTTTACGCCAGAACAGGTCCATATAGCCGGAGATGCGTGAGTCCGCGAACAGACCGTCTCTGCGCCACGAGAAGACCGTCCCGTCGAGCTGGCGATAGAAGTTCAGCACACCCGCCGGCACGGGATGTCCGAGGATCAAGTGCGCGGCGATCGTCTCGCTCGACATCGGCGCGCCACCGTCCATCATCGGCCTCCCCTTCCCGGTCCTCCCGGGTCGCATCCACTCGCGGGCGGCCACGGCCTGCGCGAGCTCGGCGTGCCAGTCGACCCCCGGCGAGGTCGCCACCAGGAGCCCGGCGACCTCGCGCTCCAGCGCCGCGAAAGATCCGGGCAGGCCGAGCTCGCGGCGAGCGGCGTCGGCGACGAGTAGCGGCCATAACGGCGCCCCGGCGCAGCGGATCGCCAGCGCGAGGTACTCCTCCAGCCGAAACGGCAGCGTCCAGCGCTTCGTATCCAGCGCGAGCACCAGCTCATAGCTGCCCTCCGTGAGTCGCGCGCACGTGTGCACATGGTGCCCACGATGCGAGGTGCACGCGAGCGGGAGCAGGCCTTCGCGCAGCAGCGGGTCCTGCGTCGGGTGAGCGGCGTGCCGGGCCAGCGCGTCCGCCAGCGCCTTGACCGCCAGGAGCTGGATCTGACCGCCGGGCCAGCGCAGTCGCATGCGATTGACGGCGACGAGGCCGTCGCGGAGGTCGTCGGGCAGCGCGGGCAGCTGGTCGCACAGCGCCTGCAGGTCGGCACGCGCGACCTTCCTCGGCGGGAGGTACTCACAGCCGGTCACCGCCGCGAGCGCGACGCCCGGCGGCGGACCGAGGCCCGAGGGACCACGAAGCGCGGTGAGTAGATCGTTGAGCGACACCGGCGCGAGACTGGCACGTCGCGCCTGCGCCGGGAACAGGATCATCCTCCCCGGGTCGACGAGCATATGCGTGAGTCCAGGCACCCTGCGGACCGGTGAGACCGGCGCGCCGGTCAGAGGCCGAATTGTGCGAGCACGAGGGTCTTCTTGCCGGACGTGCCGACGAGCACACCGTCGAGTTTGACCTTGCCGTTGACTGTGATTGCGACGATCGCCGCGCCGTCTGGCCCGGCGATGGCTGTGGCCACCGAGGACACGTCGTTGGGTATGGTCGGCGAGCAGCGCGGAGCTCCACACGTGCGAGCCGTCCGCCGCGAGCTGCGCGAGCGTGGCGGCTCCATAGATGATTGCCGTCGGCGTCGAGCTGGGCGAGCAACACATCGCCCAGCCGTTGGAGTACAGCACGCCACCGCCGAGGTCGATGCCCGGGCCGTACAGCGTGCCTGCGAGCCACATCCGGCCATCGCCGACGGGGGCGACGAAGAGCGGCAATTCGCTCGCAGTGCCATGATTGAGGCCGACATGGCGGTGGGCCCACCTGGGCTCGATGGTTTGCGATCGAGGTGGCAGGAGTGCCGGATCGACAACAACACCGGCACCAGCACCGGCAGTGCCTCGTCGCCGGCTGAGGCCCGGCCTGGCCAGCGCCACCGCTCGCCCCGCCTCGTCGGCTTCACAGGAGGTCGACGCGGACCCGGCGGCCGCGCCGCTCGCGGGAGCGCGACCGCGTCCTGCTCGTCCGGGCGACCCGGGCGCGGCGCTGCGGAGGAGCGTGTTAGCATGGCCGCATGAGCGTCCATCGCGTCGACAACCAGGACGAACGGCAGGACATCTGGCGTCGCGTCTACGCCCAGGTGTTCGCCTCGGCTTTCATGCAGAGGCTGTCCGACCCGAGCTTCCTGGGCGACAAGCCGCTGGATGAACTCGCCCAGGACGCCGCAGACCTGGCCATCGCCAATATCCCGACGACGCGCCCGGTCACCCCGGGGCCGATGGTCTAGCTGACCGCGGCCTCCGCCATCAATCCCGCGTCCAGCTCGGCGGCACGAGCGAAGGCCGGATGCGCGGCGACACGGTCGATGTAAGCGCGGATCTCCGGCAGCGCGGGCACGATCCCGAAACCCGTGGTCCAGCGCAGCGCGCTGCCCCACAGCACGTCGGCGGCGCTGAAACGGTCGCCGAGCAGGTAATCGCCGCGCCCGAGCTGCTCGACCAGCGTCTTCAGCATCGCATCGTAGCTGCCGTAACCAGCGGTCGAGGCCTCGATGTCCGGGCGCTTCATCGCGTGGTCGACCACCGCGGGTTCGAAGCTCGAGCCATAGAACGCGATCCAGCGCAGATAGGGGCCACGACGTGGATCGTCGAGGGCCGGCGCCAGCCCGGCCGCCGGGAACAGGTCGGCCAGGTAGATGTAAATCGCGACCTGCTCGGTCACCACCGCGTCGCGGTACCGGATGGTCGGCAGTTTGCCCAGCGGATTGAGCGCGAGGAACTCCGGCGTGCGGTTCGCCCCGGCCTTGAGGTCGATGAATCGCACTTCGTACGGTGCTCCGAGCGCTTCGAGCAGCACGCGCACGCCGGCCGAACGCGATTGTGGATTGTGAAAGAGGGTGATGATCGACTCGGTCATGGTGGATCTTTCGGGGGGTGGGGGTTGAAGCGCGAGGAGAGAGTAGCGCCCATTGCGGACAGATTCTGTCCTCGATAGCCTCGGGCATGCTCTCCACCTCGGCCCGCCTGCTGCGCCTCGCCAGTCTGCTGCAATCGCGCCGCCACTGGTCGGGAGCGGCGCTGGCGGAGACTCTGGAGGTGGACACGCGGACCGTGCGGCGCGACGTCGATCGCCTGCGTGAACTCGGTTACCCGGTCGAGGCCTCGGCCGGCATCGGTGGCGGCTACGCCCTCGGCCGCGGCGCCGATCTGCCGCCGCTGGTGCTCGACGACGACGAGGCGGTGGCGCTGGCGATGTCGCTGCGCGTCGCCACCGCGTCCATCGGCGGCATCGAGGACACCGCGCTGCGCCTGCTCGCGAAGCTCGACCAACTGTTGCCGGCGCGACTGCAGCGGCGCGCGTCGGCGTTGCATGCTGTGACGATCGCGCTGCGCATGGGCGAGCCGCTGGCGAATGCCGACATGCTGACCGGCATCGCGACCGCATGTCGCGATTGCCTGACCCTGGAGTTCGCCTATCGCAATCATCGCGGCGACGCGAGTCGTCGGCGGGTCGAACCCCTGCGCATCGCGAGCTACGGCCGGCGCTGGTACCTGATCGCCTGGGATCTTTCACGCAGCGACTGGCGCACGTTCCGGGTCGACCGCATCGTGGCCCGGCCGATCACCGGCCCCGTCTTCGCGGCGCGCACACAACCGGCCGATGTCGCTGCGCACATCGAGCGCGGGATCACCTACGCGCCGTTCGCCTGCCGGGTGACGCTGCGACTGAAAGGGAGCGCGACCACGCTCGCGTCCCGCATTCCCACCTGGTGCGGGATCCTCGAACCGGACGGCGCCCGCCACAGCCTGCTGCGAGTCGGGGCCGACAGCATCGAAGCGCTGCTCGCTCAGCTCGCGATGGTGGGGCAGGACGCGGAGCTGATCGAAGGGCAGGAGCTCGTGCCGCAGATGGAGTCGGTGCTGAGCCGGCTCGGTGCGACCCTCGCATCGGGCGTCGCACGCACGCAGGCGACGACGAAGGCCCGGCGGTCGGAGCCGCCGAGCCGTGCGCAGCGACGCTGACGATGTCCGCGTGCAGCGGCGTTGCGCACCGCCGCCGCTTCGCTACCGCCGGGGGCGACCAGACCGGCAACCACTTGCACGCCGGTGATGTATCCCGAAGCTCCAGCGCGTCGACTCGAAGTTAATCTCACGACCGGTACGCGGCCAGTCCGACCTCGTGGCCGGATCGGCGTCGAGCCGTCGGTGAAGGCCCGCGGCCCGTGTGAGCAAGATGCCATGTACGACACCGGCTACCCTGGCGCGACGGCGGGGATGCTCGCGCGGATTTGGTCCGTGACGTCGAGGCACGGCGACGCGGCGAGCACCTCTCGCCGCGTTCGTCGGCGCCGCCGCGTGGGCGCGTGGACTCGCGGTCATTCGTGCTTCGTCGCGAGACTCACCGCGTTCGTTCGCTGCGAGACCCTCGCCATCAGCGAGGCTCGCAGCTCGTCGGGCGGCGCGGCCGCCTGCACCGGCGGTAGCGTCGCTCGTGACCGGCGGCTATCCTGGGCAACCCATGATGACTAGCAATCTCGAGACTGTTCTTGTGCGTGTGATGGCGAGCCTGGGCCTGATGCTCACGGCCTGTACGAGCAACGGCGGCGATACTGCCGGCGTGACTGACAGCGGGACCGGCGAGTCCAGCGAGTCCAGCGAGACCGGGACCCAGTCGACCACCGATACGACGGTCACGCCCACGAGCACGAGCGGTGAGTCTGTCTCCGGCACCGGCACCTCGACCTCGACCAGCGAGCCGACCACCGAGACGGACAGCGAGACGCAGGGCGTCGACCCGACCGAGACTTCGACCACCACGACCGACGGCACGGCGACCGACGGCACCACCACGACCGACGGCACCACCACCACCGAAGGCACCACCACCTCGAGCACCACCGACACGACCACGGACACCTCGAGCACCACCGACGCGCCGCCCGACTGCGTGCCGACCGAGCTCGTCGAGGTCTCCTGCGACAACATCGACAACGACTGCGACGACAACATCGACAACGTCGACGTCGGCAACGACGGCATCTGCGACTGCCTCAACATCGGCATCCTCGGCGACTCCGGCTTCGCGCCGAGCTCCAACTTCGAGGCCTGGCTCGAGGACCAGGGCTCCGCGGTCACGCGCACCAAGCTGCTCAACAACCCCGGCGTGGTCACCCCGGCGTTCCTCGCCAACTACGACCTCGTGCTGGTCGATCGCATCGAGCGGCCGCTCAGCGCCGACGAGGCCGCCGCGCTCGAGGCGTTCGTCAAGGACGACGGCCGCGGCATGATCACCCTCATCGGCTACAACTTCGACAACCTCAACCCGGCCCCCGAGCGCGACCGGGCCAACACCGCGCTGGCGCCGTTCGGCCTGGCCTACCAGGGCGGCTACTTCGGCAACCAGGTCATCCCGACCTTCGACCAGAGCCACCCGATCTCGATGGGCGTCTCCGATGTCAACTTCGCCGGCGGCATCCAGCCGGTCGACATGGAGAACCAGGGCACGTCGGAGGTGTTCGCCACCGTGATGGCGTCCAACGCCGGCATCGCCCACCAGACCGACATGGAGGGCGGCCGCGTGGTCGTGTGGGGCGACGAGTGGATCACCTTCGACAGCGACTGGCAGGGCTACGCCGACGTCCAGAAGTTCTGGGTCAACATGTTCTCCTGGGCCAAGCCGAAGGACTTCTGCGGCGCCCCGCAGTGAGCCCCCGCGCCGCGCCACTGGCAGCGCCCGGCTTCATGTGAGATCCGGGCCGCTGCAATCATCACAGCCGCGATCCTTGCAATGTTTATTGCCCGCAGCGAATGCGGGCACCGCCGTGCTCAGGCCTTTTGGGCCTCGAGCTCCGCGATGAATTTCGCGACCGCTTCCTCGCACGCCAGCCGCGGCGCCGTCTCGGTCCTGTCCGGTGGCAGCTCGACCGGCTGCCCCAGCTCCCGTAGCGACGCGACGCTCACCTGCATGTCGTCGAACCACGCGTAGCCCCGCCCATCGGCCCATGCTTCGCGCAGGCCCGTGTGCGCCAGCGAGGCCGCGAGCTCGCGCTCGCCGAGCGACCGGTGCGCCGTGCCGAGGATCGCCGCGATCCGGCTGCCATGCCGCGCTGCCGCCTCGTTCGCCGCGGCGATCGCCTCGCGCGCCGCCGCCGGTCGCCCCGTCTCCGCCATGCACACTGCCAGCCACGCATAAGCGCGCGCCGCGTCGCTGCCGGCGCGCCGCGCCAGTTGCACGGCCGTCGCCAGGTGGGCCTCCGCGCGCTCGTACGCGCCGTCGCCGGCGGCAATGCGCCCGACGGTCAGGTTCCACAGCTTCGCCCGCCCCGGCAACCACCGCCGCGTCAACAGGAACGCGGCGTCCTTCAGGTGCGGCTCGGGGTCGTCGTCGGCGGCGAACGCGATCATCGCCCGGGCGCAGCGGACCGTGATCGGCTCGTCGGTGCCCAGCGCCTCAAAATCGGCCTCCGCCTCTTTCCAGCGGCCCAGCGCGGCCGCCAGCTCGCCGCGGGCGCTCAGCACTGGCCGCAGCTCCGCCGACCGGCGGTCGCTCGCTATCAGCAGGCGGTGCGTCTGCGTGTACGTCGCCAGCGCCGCGCGTGGGAAGTTGCCGGCCGCCAGCAGTCGACCCCATTGGAGCAGGCTGTACGCGAGGTTGGGCGGGAACCGCTGCTCGAGATCGAAGCCGACGCCGAGCTCCGTCATCGCCATCGCCTCGTCCCGCCGCCCGAGCTCCGCCAGCGCGTCCGCCAGATGGCCGATCTTGCTGGTGCGAGACCCGATCCCCGCCAGCCGCGGCGGCGCGTGCAAACCGTCGGCGAACAGCGGCACGAGCAGCTCGGCGAGCACCGGCCGCGCGTCGAGCCGGTCGATGAGGGGCGTCATCAAGCGCTGGTCGAACACCCGCGCGGCGCCCTCCAGATCGTTCACACCGAGCTCGGCGCGGTACAGCTCGAGCGAGCGCCGCAGGTCGGGCACGCCGCTCACGTCATCGGGCTCGGCGGGCGTGCCCGCGAAGTGCTCACGCAGCAGCTCCGCCACCGCCCGCCGCTCGAACGAGTCGAGCCGCCCCAGCGCGTGCGCGCGCACGATCGGGTGGATGTCGTGGCGATTGCTCGCGCGATCCCACAAGAGCAACCCACGCGCCTCGAGCAGACACAGATCGGCGTGCACCCCCGCAAAATGCTCGCGCACCCCGGGCAGCCGCGCGTACTTTTTCGCGAGCGCGCGGTGGACCTCCCACGCGGCGCACCGCGCCCGCAGCCGCTCGCAGCGGTCCTGCAGCGCCTTTCTGCGCCAGCGGTCGCTCGCCTTGGCCAGCTCGCGCTCGGCCTCCGCCAATTCGTCGTGCGGCGGCGGCAGCGGCCGGCGCAGCCCCAGCGGCGGCTTCGAGAGCGTGAGCACATCGTCGATGTCCGCCGCGAACTCGAGCGAGGCCAGTCGGCTCAAGAGCTGCTCGGCCCGCTCCGGCAACGCATCGAAGGCCTCCTCGAGGATGCGCTCCTGCACCCCCTCCTCGTCGTCGTCCTCGTCCTCGTCATCCTCGCCGCCGACGATCCGCCCCAGCGCCTCGGGCTCCTCGCGCAGCACCCCCGCCAGCGCGCGCCACAGCAGCACGTGGTGGCCGCTCCTCGCCATCGCCTGCATCGCCGGCGCCACCCACTCGGCTGCTGCATCGACCCCGAGTTCGGCCAGCAGCGCCATGACCTCCGCCTCCTCGAGACCTTCGAGGTCACACACCTCGATCCCCGGCGCCGGCCCCTCGCCATTCTTTTTCTCTTTTAAGAAATCACTCGGCAGCACCCGGCTCGTCGCCAGCAGGCGCGACGGCCCCTGCGTCAGCGCGCGCACGAACGCCCCGTCGCGCGGATCGACGAACGACCGCAGATCGATCTCTTCTGCTTCCGCATCCGGCAGGCGATGGTGGGCGACCAGGGCGCGCTCGAGTCCATCGACCACCAGCAAGAACGGCCGCGTCCGCAGGACCTCCAGCACCGCCGCCTCGAGCTCCGGACGCAGCCCGTAGTACGCCTCTGCCGGCGACACCCCGGCCGCATACACCGCGAGATGGCGGACCAGATCGTCGATCGACGATCCGGGCTGATACAGGCTGTAGCCGAGGCACCCGCTCCACTCTCCCAGCGGCAGCCGCCGCTCGAGCCACGCCCACACCAGCGAGCTCTTGCCCGCGCCCCCGCGCGCCGTCATCACCCGCACTGGCGGCCCGCTCGCCAGCCACGCGTCGAGCCCCGCGAACGCATCGGCGCGCCCGATCAGCGAACGCGGCGCGAACCACCGGTGAAGCAAGTACGGCGTCGGCGCGGCCGGCGTGACGAACAGGCTGCGCACCCGGTCCCACGCTTCCGCGTCGTCCTCGTCCGCGTCCTCCGCGAACAGCCGCAGCTCCGCGTACGCGCTCGGCCCGAGCGCTGCCGGCGGCGCGTCCTCCAGGTGCACGTCGGCCGGGCTCTCCGCGTCGCCGACGCGCACGAGCAGCAGCTCGCCCGCATCATCTGTCCCCGAGGACATGTCCTGCGGGACAAGCCCTGCCCGCCACGCCGCATCGATCACCGCCGCGCGCGCGGGCTCGGGCGCGTGAACGACGACTCGCCGACGGCTTCGCACCCTCGCAGGATCGCAGGACCCCCTCGTCGCCACAAGCGCCCGCCGGAGCGTCATGTCTCAGTTGTCTCAGCCTATCTCACGCCACCAGGCGCTGCTCGATCGCCGCCAGCGTGAAGCCCTGGTCGAGCAGCGCCCGCACCTGCTTCGCCTGCGCCTGCGCCTCCGGGCTCCACAGGGCCGCCTTTCCGCGCCGGCCCTGCGCGGGCGCGGGGATCAGGCCGCGATCGATGTAGCGGTAGAGCGTCGCCCGACCGCAGCCCAGCGCCTGCAGCATCGTCTCGACCGGGACCGCCGCCTGCTCGGCCCCTGGCTGAGACATCTGAGACACCATCAGGTCGACCAGCCGGTGCAGGAACGCCTCGTCGATCGGCGTGTGCTCGAAGAACAGCCACCAGTTGAGCGCCGCCCCCAGCACCTCGAACATCAGCGCCGGCCCGGCGCCCGCGGCGATCTCTCCGCGGGCCCGGGCGGCCGTCAGCACCTCCCGCGGCACCGGCGCGAACGCCTCGCGCAGCGATCGCACGATCGCCAGCAGCTCCGCGTCGTCGCCCTCGGCCACGAAGATGCGGAACAGCCCGCGGTACTCGGGGTGGGCCGCCAGCGCGGCGTTGCGGCGCGCCACCGCCAGCAGGTCGGTGCGCAGCGAGCCCGTGCGCGGCGACGTGAACACCTGCGCGGTGATCGACAGCAGCGCGTCGCGCAGCAGCGCCTGCTTGGTCGGCCAGCGGCGGTACACCGTCGTCTTGTTGACCCCGGCCCGGGCCGCGACCTCGTCGATGCGCAGCCCGTGGTAGCCCGCGCGTCCGACCTCGCCCAGCGCGGCCGCGAGCACCTTGCGCACCACCGCCTCACCGCGCGCCCGCGGCTGCGCCCGTCGCCTCGCCTGGACCTTCGCGCTCATCGGGGCTCGCCTGCGAGCGTAGCTCGAGGCCCGGCAATTTCGCAACGACTCGTTGCGATCGCCAGGACGATGTGCCACCTTCCGGGCAACGGACGGTTGCGATCTGCCGCTGTCCGCAGGCAGCCCCGCGCTGCGAGGAGCCCCGAGCCGATGCATCGTCGCCCATTCAACGCCAGCCCTGCTGCCGCGGTACGCACTCTCACCGGGCCCGGCGCGGGCCACGAGCGGGGTCGACCATGAAGGCGCCCGGCCCCGGTCTGTTTCAGTTCATCCGCGGCGTCAAGCAGCGCGGCTTCCTCGAGTTCGCCGGCAAGCAGTGGCGCGAGCACGGCGACGTGTTCAAGGTCGACATCGGCCGGCGCACGCTGATGTTCGTCATGCACCCCGACGCGGTCGAGCGGGTCAACCTGTCGCACCGGCAGAACTACGACAAGCGCGCCAGCTACGACTCCGTGCGCAAGTACCTGATCGGCGACGGCCTCGTCACCAGCTCCGGCGAGCTGTGGCGGCGGCAACGCAAGCTGATGGCGCCGTTCTTCACGCCGAAGGGCATCCAGACCTACGCCGACCTGATGATCCGCGACACCGCTCGCCTGGTCGAGCGCTGGCAGGGCCTGGCCGCCGCCGGCACCGAGGTCGAGATCGCCGAGGAGATGACCTTCATCACCGCCTCGATCATCCTCAAGGCGATGTTCAGCACCGAGACGATGGAGTCGATCCATCAGATGAAGGACGCCGTCGGGACGATGATCTCGTTCACCGACACCAAGATGACCGGCGTGCACCTGCCCCTGTGGGTGCCGACCAGCAGGAACCGCAAGTACCTCGCCGCGCGCGAGCTGGTCAATCGATCGATCACCAGCCTCATCGCCCAGCGCCGCGCCACCGACGAGGCCAATTGGCCCGACGACCTGCTGTCGCGCCTGATGAAGGCCCGCGACGAAGAGACCGGTCAGCCGATGTCCGAGTCGCTGCTGCGCGACGAGTCGATCACCGCCTTCTTCGCCGGCCACGAGACCACCGCGCGCACCATGACCTTCACCTGGTACGCGCTGGCGGCCAACCCGAAGGTGACCGAGCGGCTTCACGAGGAGATCGATCGCGTGCTCGGCGATCGCCCGCTCGCGGCCGAGGACCTGCGCCAGCTCCCGTACGCGCTGCAGGTCGTCAAAGAGGTGCTGCGGCTGTATCCGGCGGCGCCGTTCTACGTGCGCGACGCGGTCGCCGGCGACAAGATCGGCGGCTTCGACGTGCCCGCGGGCGCGGCGGTGATGCTTTCGCCGTACTACACGCACCGGCACCCGCAGTTCTGGGACGACCCCGAGGCGTTCGACCCCGACCGCTGGACCCGCGAGCGCGAGAAGGCCCGCCACGACCACGCTTACCACCCGTTCGCCGCCGGCCCGCGGGTCTGCATCGGCAACAACTTCTCGCTGCTCGAGAGCCACGTGCTGCTGGTGATGCTGGCCCAGCGCTTCACCCCCAGGCTGCGCCCCGGCTACGTGCCGCAGTGGATCATGGAGGGCACGCTCGGCCTCGGCAACGGCTTGCCGATGACGATCGCCGCCCGCTGAGCCGCGTCAGATCGGGCGCATCCTCGGTTAACTTCCCGGGTGGAGCTGCCATGAGCCAATTCCACCCCGACCTGGCCTTCGTCGCGCGCCTGCTGCCCCGCTTCGCCTTCGGCCCGCGCATTATTAAACTGTCGCGCCTGTTCGCGCGCGAGGCCGGCCCGCCGCGCAGCACCCCGGGCATCGACGCCTCCCTGCGGGCGATCCCCGGCGGCGGCACGGCCCGCGTGTTCACGCCCACCGGCATCACCGCGCCCACACCGGCCATGCTGTGGGTCCACGGCGGCGGCTTCATCGTCGGCTCGCCGGCGCAGGACGACGCGGTGGCGACGATGTTCGCGCGCGAGCTCGGGATCACCGTCGTCGCGCCCTCGTATCGCCTCGCGCCCGAGCACCCGTTCCCGGCCGCGATCGACGATCTGTTCGCCGCGCTCACCTGGCTGCACGCCAGCGCCGACGCGCTGCGCGTGCGGCCGGACCGGATCGTCGTCGCGGGCGCCAGCGCCGGCGGCGGGCTCGCGGCCGGCCTCACCCTGCTGGCGCGCGACCGCCAGGTCCCGGTCGCCTTCCAGCACCTCGTCTATCCGATGCTCGACGATCGCACCGTCGGCAGGACGATCGACGGCGCCAACCATCGCATCTGGACGGCCAGGAGCAACCGCTTCGGCTGGACGTCCTACCTCGGCCGCGAGCCGGACACCGACGACTTGCCGATCTACGCCGCACCCGCGCGCGCCGAATCCCTCGCCGGCCTGCCGCCGACGTGGATCGGCGTCGGCACCTTCGACCTGTTCCACGACGAGGACGTCGCCTACGCCCGCCGCCTCGCCGCCGCCGGCGTGCCCGTCGAGCTCGAGGTCGTGCCCGGGGTGTTCCACGCCTTTGACCGCTTCGCCCGCGCGGGCGTGGCCAAATCGTTCGCCGCCAAGCAGGTCGCCGCGCTCCGCCGCGCCCTCGCGTGAGTTCATGTCCTGACGGACATGTTTATAATGACATGTCCTGATGAACACATCATTCGCGCTCACCACTTCGGCGAAGTCAGCGCGATCGGCAGCACCGCGACGCGCCGCAGGGTCGCCCCGACCTCCCACACGCGCCCCACGATCTTCGCGTTCACGTCCTCGACCGTCACCCAGTGCAGCCGATCCGCGTGCATGAACGCGAGGGCCGGCAGCGGCAGCGAGAACGGCAGCCCGCACTGATGATCGCGCAGCAAGAACGAGTCCGGCCACGCGCGATCGGCCCTGGCCACCAGCGCCTGCCCCGAGCCGTCGGCCAGCTCGCGCACCACCGACAGCTGCGCGCTCTTCACACTGCGCCCGTGCTCCACCGCATGCAGCACGTGCAGCGGCTCGCTCCCGTCGGCGAGCGTCACCCGCACCGCCCGCCACCGCCGCTTGCGCAGCGCCGCGATCTGCTTGTCGAACAAGGAGCGATCGATCGGCGCCGCCGCGTCCGTCACCGGGATCATCGCCCCCGGCTCGTCGAAGTCCTTGTCCGGGTCCTGACACACCGCGTCGACGCGGACCTCGAACTGCATCGCCACGGGCGTCGGCGGGCGATGCCGGCGATGAAACGCGAACACGAAGTCGAGCGGCGGTCCGCCATCCACCATGTACTTCGCGGCCGCCCCGGCGCCGAGTGCCTCGTCGCACCGCAGCGGCGCCTCGGTGACGATCGCCACCGCCTTCACGCACGTCTCCTCGCTCTCGTCGGAGGTCACCGCCTCCGGCGCTGACAGCCCCGCGCCGCAGTATTCGAACGATTTGCCGGCCGCCGCGCGCACCGCCCCGCCGGCGTTCGTCATCACCCACAGCGGCTCGCCCTCGCGCCAGCCTTCGACCTCGGGCCCGACGACGAACGGCCCCTCGTCAGGCTGGTCCTGTCGACAGCGGCCGAACGCGAGCTTCGACAGATCGAACTCGACCAGCTCCGCCGGATCGGCCGGCACCCGCGCAGGCACGACGGCGACCTCCGGCTCGCTCGCAACCGCAGTCGGCGGCGGCGGGGACTCGCGCGGCGCCGGCACCTTCGGCGCCGCTCGCGGCGTGCACGCCAACATCACGCACACGAGCGCATGCCGCGGACCGAACTCGAACACCCTGCCTTCGCGTCGCCGCCTCATCATGCGCCCTGTCCTCGGCGTCAGCGCGAGGCCGTGATCGGGAAGTTCTGATCGACGCAAGGCGCCCCCAGCATGCCGTTGAAGCACGAGCACTGAGCGCCCGTGAACGTCAGTCGATACGTCCCCGACCACGTGTCCTTGTCGACGAACTCGCCCTCGACCGCGTACGTCTCGGTGCACCCGCCCGCGATCGACGCCTCGTTGGCGAAATCGCCGTCGGGGCACATCGTCGGCTCGCCCGCCATGGCGATCGGGTTCGAAGGGCTCGACACGATCGTCGCCCCGTCGCCAGAGAACGTGAACGCCGAGATGTTGACCGACACCAGCCCGGCGCAGCACGTGTAGCTGACCGGCGCGCCCTCGATCGTGTAGAGCCCGTCTGGGTCGCACGCCTCCACCGCGCACGCTCCGTCGCAGCCGTCGCCCGCGTCGAGGTTGCCGTCGTCGCACGCCTCGCCCGCGTCGAGGTTGCCGTCGCCGCACGCGCTGCAGCCCTGAGTGTCGAACTCGCACGCCTCGGTGCACCCGAGCTCGCCGCCGTCGAAGCCCTGCGATTGACACGAAGCGCCGCCGAGTTGGTCGCCGTCGCACGACTCGTCGGCGTCGAGGACCCCGTCCCCACACGCGAGCGGCGGCCGCCCGGTCGTCGTGCTGTCGACGCCCGTCGTCGTCGTCGTGCTCGTCGTGCTCGTCGTCGAGGTCACCGGCTCGCCCGTCGTCGGCTCCGCCGTCGTGCTGGTCGAGGTCGAGGTCGTGCCCGGCTCCGTCGTCGTGCTCGTCGTCGGCGTGCCCGTCGTCGGCGTGCCCGTCGTGCCCGTGCTCGTGCTCGTGCTCGTCTCCGTCGCATTGCCGCTGTCGGTCGTCGCGCCCGGGTCGTCCCCGCCGCAACCGATCACCAGCAACCCCGCCAACCACCCCGCCCGACCCAGACCTCGCGCAAGCTCGTTCATCCCGTGATGAGACGCCGGAACGCCGCTCGTGGCAAGCGCGCGCTGGACCGATCCGTCGCTCGCGGGCGCGCGCGACCGCCTCCGCGCCCGGGACCTCGCTATTTGCGACGGCCCCGGCTCGCCCGCGCCGGCTCGGCCTTCGCGCTCGAATGACCGGCCACGCGCAGCCCCAGGTGCATCGCCAGCAGCACCGCCGACTCGACCGGCACGAGCGCCTCGCGGGCCTCGTTCGCGGTCGGGTCGATGAACACCCCGGTCGCCGCCGAGAAGTCGGCCTTGCGCAGCTTGCACCCGCGGAACACGCTGCCGGCCAGCGAGCTGCCGCGAAAGTCGGCCTCGCCGAGGTCGACCTCGAAGAAGTTGGCCTCGCTGATCGTGCAATCGACGAACTGCGTCCGACACAGGCTCAGGCGCAGGAACGACGCGAACTGCAGCGTGCACTCGTGGAACGCCAGGCTGGCGAACCGCCCGAGCTCCGTCCATTCGACGCCCATCAGCTTGCACTCGCGGAACTGCAGCTTGCCCGCGACCATCCCGGCCGGTCGCGCCTGCGTCAGGTCGCAGCGCTCGAACACGCAGTCCTCGAGCCGACAGCCGCGCCAGCGGGTCTCCTGCGCCTTGCAGCCGACGAAGGTGCAGCCCGCGAACTCCTTGCCCGCGAGCTCGGCCTCTTGCATCTCGAGCCCGGTGAACGTCCGGTCCTCGAACGAGCTCCCGCGGAGCAGGCTCTCGAGGTCGGACCCTTCGTCGTCGTCCGCGCGCGCCATGAGCCGGCACGCTCGCACCGACCTGCCGCCGCGGTCAAACGCGGCCCCTCACTCCGCGCCGTCCCCGTGACGACTTGCGAAACTCCGTCGCCTCGTGACCACGCCGCGATCATGAACATCAAACGTCCTCGAATCATACAAGGCATCGAACACCCCATGAGCCCATCCCCCCGCGTCCCGCCCCACTGGCGCCGCGCGCGGGCCTGCGTTAGCCTCCGATCGTGCCGCACCCACCCGCGCTGTTCGCCTTCGAGGGCGACTTCCAGACCGACCTCCGCTGCATCCCGATGGCCGTGCGGCACCACCTCGACCTGTGCGGGATCAAGCTGTCGCTCAAGGAGTGGGTCAAGCTCGGCCCCGAGCAACGCAGCGCCGTCGTCGCCCTGCTCGACGGCTCCGACCCCGACAGCGCCGAGGCCGTGCGCCGGTTCGACGCCGCCGTCGTCGCCATGGTCGAGGCGCGCATGGGCGAGCCGCCGGCGCGCCTGCCCGTCGACCCCGCGCCGGCGTGGGCCGATGTCGCCCGCGTCCCCGACGAGGTCGCTGCCAAGGCGGCCGCCGAGGGCGTGGCCGTGACGCCGCCGCAGTGGGCGGCGCTGGCCCCGCTGCAGCGCTTCGCGCTCTACAAGCTCAGCCGCTCGAGCCACAAGAACGAGAACTTCGTGCCCGCGTGCCGCGAGTTCGGCATCCCCGCCCCGTGACCACGCCCGACCCGCGCACGCGCCCGGCGGCCGCGGTGCTCTACCGCGGCGACGAGGTCAGCGCGCGCCGCGACCTACTCGCCGTCGAGGACCCGCTGGAGATCCGCGTCGTCACCGCCGACGACCCCGAGCCGCGCCGCCTGGCGATGACGATGCGCACGCCGGGCGACGACGCCGACCTCGCCGCCGGCTTCCTCTTCACCGAGGGCATCGTCCGCGCGCGCGAGCAGATCGCCGACATCACCTGCTCCGAAGACCATGTGCGCGTCGACCTCGCCGCCGGCGTGCGCCTGCCCACGTCTGTCCCAAAGCGCAGCTTCGTCATGACCTCGGCCTGCGGGGTGTGCGGCCGCGAGTCGCTCGACGACCTGCGCGCGCGGCCGCCGGCGCCGCTGACCCCGGGCTCGCCCCAACTGGCCGCGAAGGTCGTGCCCGGCCTGCCGGCGGCGCTGCTGCGGGCCCAGGCGACCTTCGCCGCGACCGGAGGGATCCACGCAGCCGGGCTGTTCGACCTGCGCGGTGAGCTTCGTCTCCTGCGTGAGGATGTCGGCCGTCACAACGCGGTCGACAAGCTCGTCGGCGCCCTCCTGCGCGCCGGCCAATTGCCCGCGGTCGACGCCGTCCTGCTGGTCAGCGCGCGCGCCAGCTTCGAGCTGGTCCAGAAGGCCCTCATGGCTCAGATCGCCATCTTCGCGGCCGTCGGCGCGCCCTCGAGCCTGGCCGTCGACCTCGCCGTCGAGGCCGACATGACCTTGCTGGGCTTCGTGCGCGAAGGTCGCTTCACGGTGTACAGCGGCGGCCTGCGGATCTCGCACTGAACCGCCGCCGCCGATCACTTCCGCGTTTGGGACCGGGCCCGGAACTCGGTAGATTCGCTGGTATGAGCTCCGACGCGATCGACCAGGCGCTGGCCCAGAGCGGGCACCTGCCTGGCGGTTTGTTGCAGGTCCTGCACGGCATCGCCGACCGCCTCGGCCACGTCCCGCCCGAGGCGATCGGCCGCGTCGCCGCCGCGCTCAACCTCTCGCGCGCCGAGGTCCATGGGGTCGTCAGCTTCTATCACGACTTCCGCAGCGAGCCGCCCGGCCGCCACGTGCTCAAGCTGTGCCGCGCCGAGGCGTGCCAGGCGATGGGCAGCGAGGCCCTCGCGGGCGCGCTCGAGCGCCGCCTCGGCTGCAAGTTCGGCGACACCTCGGCGGACGGCGCGGTGACCCTCGAGCCCGTATACTGCCTCGGCAACTGTGCCGCGGCGCCGTCGCTCCTGCTCGACGGGCAGCTGCGCGGCCGCCTCACCGGCGAGCGCCTCGACCGCCTGGTCGATTCGCTCGTCACCCCCGCGGAGGAGCGCGCATGACCCACATCGTCTACGTCCCGATCGACGCCACCGCGCGATCCGTCGGCGCCGATGAAGTCGCGGCGGCGATCGCCCGCGAGGCCGCGGCCCGCGGCGAGCCGGTCAAGATCGTCCGCAACGGCACGCGCGGAATGTGCTGGCTCGAGCCGCTGGTCGAGGTCGTCACCCCCGCCGGCCGCGTCGCCTACGGCCCGGTCGAGGTCACCGACGTCGCCTCGCTGTTCGCCGCCGACTTCCTGCGCGGCGGCGATCACCCGCTGGCCCACGGCCGCACCGACGACATCACCTGGCTCAAGAGCCAGGAGCGACTCACCTTCGCCCGCGTCGGCCTCACCGACCCGCTCGACCTCGCCGACTACCAGGCCCACGGCGGCCTGCGCGGCCTGCGAGCCGCCCTGTCCCTGGGGACAGGTGGCGACATCATCGAGGAGGTCGTGAAGAGCGGCCTGCGCGGTCGCGGCGGCGCCGCCTTCCCGGCCGGCATCAAGTGGCGCACCGTCGCCGGCGCCGTCGCCGATCGCAAGTACATCTGCTGCAACGCCGACGAGGGCGACAGCGGCACCTTCAGCGACCGCATGGTGATGGAGGGCGACCCGTACGTCCTGCTCGAGGGCATGGCGATCGCCGGCCTCGCCGTCGGCGCCGAGTACGGCTACATCTACCTCCGCTCCGAGTACCCCGACGCCGAGCGCGCCTTGCAGGCCGCGATCGCCTGCGCGCGCGCGGCCGGCTGGCTCGGGCGCGACATCCTCGGCAGCGGCCGCAGCTTCGACATCGAGCTGCGCCGCGGCGCCGGCGCGTACATCTGCGGCGAAGAGACCGCCATGCTCGAGAGCCTCGAGGGCAAGCGCGGCATGGTCCGGCCCAAGCCGCCGCTGCCGGCGATCTCCGGCCTGTTCGGCAGGCCCACCGTCATCAACAACGTCATCACCCTCGCCAGCGTCCCGATCATCCTCGACCGCGGCGCGCAGTACTACGCCGACTACGGCATGGGTCGCTCGCGCGGCACCTTGCCGTTTCAGCTCGCCGGCAACATCAAGCGCGGCGGCCTGGTCGAGAAGGCCTTCGGCCTCACCCTGCGCGAGCTCGTGCACGACTACGGCGGCGGCACGGCCAGCGGTCGGCCCGTGCGCGCCGTCCAGGTCGGCGGCCCGCTCGGCCCTTACTTGCCCGAGTCCAAGTTCGACATCCCGCTCGACTACGAGGTCTTCGCCGCTGCCGGCGGCATGATCGGCCACGGCGGCCTCGTCGTCTTCGACGACACCGTCGACATGGCCCTCATGGCTCGTTATGCCATGGAGTTCTGCGCCATCGAGTCGTGCGGCAAGTGCACCCCGTGCCGGATCGGCAGCACCCGCGGCGTCGAGGTCATCGACCGCATCCGCAACAACGAGCGGCGCGGCCCCAACCTCGTCCTCTTGCGCGATCTCTGCGACACCATGACCCACGGCTCCCTGTGTGCCATGGGCGGCCTCACCCCCGCTCCCGTGCTCAGCGCGCTCGAGCACTTCCCCGAGGACTTCCAGCGCTGACGCGCGCAGGAGGAATCAGCCATGTACTCCGTCAAAGAGCCCGATCCCGGCACCCCCGAGCGGAAGAGCAGCGAGCAGGTCACCCTCGAGATCGACGGCCGCGCCGTCACCGTGCCCGCCGGCACCTCGGTGATGCGGGCCGCCTCCGACGCTGGCGTGCGCGTGCCCAAGCTGTGCGCCACCGACTCGCTCGAGGCGTTCGGCTCGTGTCGCCTGTGCCTGGTCCAGATCGAGGGTCGTCGCGGCTACCCGGCCTCGTGCACCACGATCGTCGAGCCCGGCATGAAGGTGCGCACCCAGTCCGACCCGCTGGCCAAGCTGCGGCGCGGCGTCATGGAGATGTACATCTCCGATCACCCGCTCGATTGCCTCACCTGTCCCACCAACGGCAATTGTGAATTGCAGGAGCAGGCCGGCGTCGTCGGTCTGCGCGAGGTCCGGTACGGCTTCGACGGCGCCAACCACTTCAAGCAGGCCGAGAAGGACACCTCCAACCCTTACTTCGACTTCGACCCTGCCAAGTGCATCGCCTGCTCGCGCTGCGTCCGCGCCTGCGAAGAGGTCCAGGGCACCTTCGCGCTGACCCTCCACGGTCGCGGCTTCGAGTCGAAGATCGCCAGCGGCAACACCGACTTCCGCAGCAGCGAGTGCGTCTCCTGCGGCGCCTGCGTCCAGGCCTGCCCGACCGCCACCCTCGTCGAAAAATCGATCGTCGAGCGCGGCCAGCCCGATCACAGCGTCGTCACCACCTGCGCCTATTGTGGCGTCGGTTGCTCCTTCCGCGCCGAGGTCAAGGGCAGCGAGGTCGTGCGCATGGTCCCCGACAAGGACGGCCGCGCCAACCACGGCCACTCTTGCGTCAAGGGTCGATTCGCCTGGGGCTACGCCACCCACAAGGATCGAATCACCAAGCCCATGATCCGCGCCTCGATCCGCGACCCGTGGCGCGAGGTCTCCTGGGACGAGGCGATCGCCCACGCTGCCAGCGAGTTCAAGCGCATTCAGGCCAAATACGGCCGCGGCGCCGTCGGCGGCATCACCTCCTCGCGCTGCACCAACGAGGAGACCTACCTCGTACAAAAGCTCGTGCGCGCCGCCTTCGGCAACAACAACGTCGACACCTGCGCCCGCGTCTGCCACTCGCCCACCGGTTACGGCCTCAAGACCACCCTCGGCGAGTCGGCCGGCACCCAGGACTTCGACTCTGTCGAATACGCCGACGTCATCGTCGTCATCGGCGCCAACCCGACCGACGCTCACCCCGTGTTCGGCTCGCAGATGAAGCGACGTCTGCGCGCCGGCGCCCGGCTCATCGTCATCGACCCGCGCGGCATCGACCTCGTGCGCTCCGCCCACGTCGAGGCCGCGCATCACCTGCAGCTGCGCCCTGGCACCAACGTCGCCGTCGTCAACGCCCTCGCCCACGTCATCGTCACCGAGGGCCTGCACGCCGAATCGTTCGTGAAAGACCGCTGCGAGCAGCCCGCCTTCGACAAGTGGAAGGCCTTCATCAGCGACCCGCGGCACGCCCCCGAGGTCACCGAGGAGGTCACCGGCGTGCCCGCGGCCGAGCTCCGCGCCGCTGCGCGGCTCTACGCCACTGGCGGCAACGCGGCCATCTATTACGGCCTCGGCGTCACCGAGCACAGCCAGGGCTCGACCATGGTCATGGGCATCGCCAACCTCGCCATGCTCACCGGCAACATCGGCCGGCCCGGCGTCGGCGTCAACCCGCTGCGCGGCCAGAACAACGTGCAAGGCAGCTGCGACATGGGCAGCTTCCCCCACGAGCTGCCCGGCTACCGCCACGTCAGCGACCCCGCGGTGCGTGCATTGTTCGCCACCGCCTGGGGCGTCGCCATCGACGCCGAGCCTGGCCTGCGGATCCCCAACATGTTCGACGCCGCCATCGACGGCTCGTTCCGGGGCCTCTACGTCCAGGGCGAGGACATCGCCCAGTCCGACCCCAACACCCAGCACGTCACCGCCGCCCTCGAAGCGCTCGAGTGCCTCGTCGTCCAGGACCTCTTCATCAACGAGACCGCCAAGTTCGCCCACGTGTTCTTGCCCGGCTCCTCGTTCCTCGAGAAGGACGGCACCTTCACCAACGCCGAGCGACGGATCTCCCGCGTCCGCAAGGTCACCCCCCCGCTGGCCGGCAAGGCCGACTGGGAGACCACCCTCGCGCTCGCCGAGGCGCTCGGCTACCCCATGCATTACGACCACCCGTCGCAGATCATGGACGAGATCGCCCGGCTCACGCCCACCTTCACCGGCGTCAGCTACGCCCGGCTCGACCAGCTCGGCAGCATTCAGTGGCCGTGCAACGAAACGGCCCCGACCGGCACCCCCGTCATGCACATCGACGGCTTCGTGCGCGGCAAGGGCAAGTTCGTCATCACCGAGTACGTCGCCACCCAGGAGCGCGTCACCCGGAGGTTCCCGCTGATCCTCACCACCGGGCGGATCCTCAGCCAATACAACGTCGGTGCCCAGACCCGGCGCACTGCCAACAATACCTGGCACCACGAGGACCGCCTCGAGATCCACCCCCACGACGCCGAGCATCGCGGCGTCAAGGATGGCGATTGGTGCAAGATCGTCAGCCGCGCCGGTGAGACCGTCCTGCGCGCCAGCATCAGCGAGCGCATGCAGCCCGGCGTCGTCTACACCACCTTCCACTTCCCCGGCTCCGGCGCCAACGTCATCACCACCGAGAACTCCGACTGGGCCACCAACTGCCCCGAGTACAAGGTCACAGCCGTCCAGGTCAGCCCGACCGGCGAGCCCACCTCGACCTGGCAGCGCCGCTTCGGCGAGTTCAGCGAGCAGCAGGACGCCCTCCTGCCGCAGACCGACCCCCCACCGCGCTGACGGAGGCGATCATGGAAGCCCACAAGCTGGTCAAGATGGCCAACGAGATCGCCACGTTCTTCGAGTCCGACCCGGACCCCGCCGCCGTCCACGAAGGCATCGCCGGCCACATCCGCCGCTTCTGGGACCCCCGCATGCGCCGCGCCCTGCTCTCGCACATCGACGAGCAGCAGGGCGACGGCTGCAAACCCTCGGTGCTCGCCGCGATCGCAGCCAACCGCGACAACCTCACGCCGGCGTAGCGCTGTCTGTCGATACGTTGAAAATGTGAGCGGGGGCTGAGGCAGCCTCCCGTATCTGCGTCAGCCTGCGCGCGGCGGCTCTTCGTGCTCTCCCGAGCGAATCTCGCCGCGCCCCGCGTTCGCCTCCGCGAGGCTCCGAACCCGTGACCTTCCGTGTCGAAGCGTGAGGGCGACAAGCGCGAGCCCGCAGACAGCCGTCGCTCCCAGAGCGACTGGGCTGGCCTGCAGGAGCACCAATAGGGTCAGCGCTGCGGAGACGACCGCCGCCGTCAGCGCCAGGGCCGGGCCAGCATGGACCCGCCGAGCGACGATCGGCCGCACATCAGCCATCGCCTCAGGAGCGCGCAGCCGCACCTGCGCGCGCACGTAACGCTCCACCAGCCCCATCGTCAAATAGGGTACGACCAGGCTCATCGTGATCGGGATCCACGCGCCGAGTCGGAGCCACAGTTGAAGCCCATTGATCAGCAGAAAGAGCGGGACGCTCATCAGCACGAAGGGCATCAGCAGCCGCTGCGTCTCCCAATCGTTCCAGAACCACATCGTCGGCAGGAACCCCAGTCTCTGGGGCCTCGCAAGCAGAGAGCGCCTGGCCGGTACCTCGAGTTCACGCGCCATGCCGAGCTCTCCGCTCCGGGCAGTCACTGTACCGCAAGTCATGCCCCGCGCTACTTGTGCTCCCCGAGCGCCAGCAGCTCGCGCGCTCGCGGCCGCAGCCCCTGCCACACCGCCCACATCCCCGCCGGGAACAGCCCCTCCGCCCCCGCAAACACCTCCTGCGACCACTCCACCCAGAAATAACAGCACTCCCCATCCGGCAGCCGCCCCGCCCGACACACCGCCGCCAGCTCCGCGCAGCGGGCCGCGATATGCTGGCAGGCCAGCTCGGCAGTATCGTCCTCGCCTTCAAACTCGCCAGGCGCCCGCGCAGCGACCGCGTCGAGCTGCGCCAGCAACACCTGCCGCTCCTTCGCCGAGCTCGCCCAGTACGCATAAAACGGCAGCCAGCACGGCGTGTTCCACCGCTCCTCGTCGAACACGGCTTCATACGTCGCCGCGAGCGGCGGCCGCGGCTCCCAGAAGCGATACGCCAGCGCCCCGACCAGCAGCTCCGCGATCGGCCCCGCGACCTCTGGCAAACCCGCCGCGATCCGCCGCTGCAGCCCCGCCGGCTCGTCCGTGATCGGCTGTCCCAGAGGACATGACCCCATGACCATGCTCCGCACCGCCAGCGCCGCCGGCAGCGGCGCCATCGGTCGCAGCGCCGGCAGTTCGATCCGCTCGACCAGCCCGCGCGCCCGGCTGTCGCAGAGCAGCACCTCGTTCAGCACCGTCCACCCGTGCCCGATCGCCCGCAGTTGCGGCGCCCCCTCCGGCCCGAGCCTGCAGGCGATCGTGCGGTGCTTCTCGCGATATACCAGCACCACCGCCCCGTCCCACCAGCGCAGGTGGCCGACGTCGCAGCCGAAGTACGGGTTGTACGTATCGACCTTCCACTCGCGGAGTTGCCTCTCACCGCTCCGCATGTGCAAGAAGTAATCGACGTCGACCCAACCTCCGTCGTCCTCCTCGACCTTCTCGACCCACGCCACCCGCTCGCCCGCGACCGCCCCGCCGACGATCGCGTGCGTGTAGCCGTCCTCCGCCGCCCATTCACGCGACCGCCCGAGCCGCGCGCAGACTGCCGCGATCTCCGCCTCCTGCTCTTCGCTCACCTCGTCCCACTCGGGAAACAGCGCGCGGACGTCCATCGCGCGTCGATGTTACGCGAGCGACGCAGCCTGCGTCTCGCGTGCGCACGCCCCGGAGAGCCGCGCCGAGCCCCACGACGCCGCGCCCCGTCGACACCGCATCCATGGCTGCGCGCCTCACTCGGCGGGGTTCCCCTCATCGTGGCCACCAGGGTGCGTCGGACCGCCGCGGCGCCTCCTGGAGACGGCCCGCCCGCTGAACTCTGTCTCGCCCCGGCCCCGCGAACTTCGCTACCCTTCCGCCCATGCGCCCCGACCCCGACCTCGAGCGCCGGCTCGCGCTCGCCGAGCACATCCAGCAGCAGATGTACCCCTCATGGGCTAGCGCGTGGCTCAAGGCGGTCCCTGCGAGCGCCGTGCTCGAGCCGATCCACCGCGAGGCCCTGCTCGAGGCCGGCGCCGATCTGCAGGCCCGCGTCGCCGCCCGGCACAAGATCGCCCAGACCTTCCTCGAGGATCACTTCAGCCTCTGCACCCCCGAGGACGCCCCGTACTGCACCTTCGTCGACGGCTCCTGGCGCGCCGTCGACCGCGACGAGGCGATCGCCTGCGCCGATGCCCTGCTCGCCACCGCCCGCAAGCGACTCGCCGAGCTCCAGGCCGAGGAGGCCGCCGAGCGCGCCGAAGCCGAGGCGGGCGGCTGGCTCGACGACGTCGGCCCGTCCCGCCTGGCCGACCTGATGATCGACCTCGAAGCCCTCCGCCGGTGGTTCACCGCCGAGCTGTGGGCCGCCGCCGAGCCGACCTGGTTCACCAACACCGGCCCCGGTTTCCGCGGCGAACCAGCCGTCATCGCCCTCGACGACGACATCGTCACGATCCTCTGGCTGCCCTGAATCGCCCTGTCCTTGCGAGCATGTCCTCTCAGACATCTCGCGAGTGACAGCGACACTGCCTCGTCCTGTCCCTGTGAGCATGTCCTCTCGGACATCGCGCGAGTGACAGCGACACTGCATCGTCCTGTCCCTGACAGCATGTCCCCTCGGACATCTCGACGACATCGCCGAGATCCTCTGGCTGCTCCGAAGCTACCTGTCCCTGCGAGCATGTCCTCTCGGACACCTCGCCGACCTTCCCCCCGTACTCACCCCGCCGGCAGCGGCCCCACGTACGCGACCACGTCGGCGCGCCCGCGATCTTCCGCGCGCAACGCCGCCGCGTCCTCCGCCACCACCGACAGCCGCCACACCTTCGCCGAGGGTTGCGCCGCGCGGACCCGCTGATACAGCCCGCCCTCGCCATCGACGTGGAAGCTCCCGACCACCTGCACCACCGGCCGTGAACCGCCTGCCAGCGCCCGCACGATCGACCCTGCCATCGTCGCGTCCCACACGTTCTGCGCCCGGTAGAACCCCTCGAGCGTGGCCGGATCGACCCCCGCGTGCTGGCCCATCAGCGCCGTGAACTGCTGGCGATACGTCCCTTCGGTCAGCTGCTCCGGCACCTCCACCAGCACCTGCTCCTCGGGCGGCAATGTGCGCAGTGGCTCGAGCCCCTCCAGCCGCGCCCGCTTCACCAGCGCCCGCGCCGCGTTGGCCGCGATCACCGGCCGACCCTTCGCCTTCGCGGCCGCGACCATCCGCCGATGCCCCGCCGGGAACTTGCGCTCGCCCTCGAGCTCCGCCGCCGCGCGGAACGCCGCCTCGTCGATCTCCCCGCGCAGGTACGCGTCGAGCTTCGCCTGGCGATCGCGCTCGACGCTCTCGAGGGCCAGCGCCGCGCTCGCCCCGGTCGCCAGCAGCGCCTCGAACAGCGCCGCCGCCAGCTCGAGCCCGAGCGGATGCGCGTGCTGCTCGCCGATGAGCACCACGTCGCTCGCGCCCATCGCCTCCACGATCTCCGCCTCGGTCACCGGCCTGCCGTCGGCCCCCGAGAAGAGCCGCGCCTCCTGCAGCCCCGGCGCGCGCGTCTCCTGCTTGCGGCACGCCGACACACTGACCGCGCCGAGCGCAAACCGCATCCACTGCCGCCGGGACTGCCCTGTCACGCCGCGAGGCTCGCACAGCCCTCCCGGCGCGACAACCAGGGAGATCCGCGCAGGGACCTCACCCGCGCCGACGCCGAAGCTCCCGCATCAGAGATCCGGCGTCAGCCATCGGCCCACCATTCGCCTGCCTCAGTGGATCCGCCCCGCCGAGCCCAGCTTCCAGCGGACCCGCGCCAGCGTCAGCGGCACGATCGCCGCCTTCAGCTTCGCCTCCTTCCGCAGCACCCGGCCGGCCTCCTTCAGCGTCGCCCCCGAACCGACAAAATCATCGAGCAACAGCAGCTCTCCGCGCACCGTGTCGCTGCCGATCTTCATCGTGTTCTCCACGTTCTCGCGCCGCTGATCGTTGTTGCGCAGCTCGCTCTGCCGCGCCCGCGGCTCCTCGCGCCACACCAGCAGCTCCGGCAGCGCCGGCACCCCCAGCGTCTCCGCCGCGATCTGCAGCGCCTCCGCGCGCTGCCCCCAGTCGCGGCTCGGCACCGCCGCCACCGCCGCGAACGCGAACTGCTCGCCGAGCGCCCGCACCCGCGCGCGCAGCAGCTCCACCACCGCCGGCGCCAGCCCCTCCCCCGTCTCGCGCCCCTTGAAGAATCCGCGGAACAGCGGCCCGGCGATCTCGCCGTCGAGCAGCGCCAACCCCTCCGCCATCTCCGGCCGCGCGCTCGCGGCGATCGGCGACGGCCGCGACTCGAGCCAGCGCTGCGCCTCCGCGGCGGCCGCCTCGATGTCCACGCTCGACTGTTGCCCCCGGCACAGCGAGCAGCGCCCGCACGCCGTCGCCTCGCGGTCACCGAGCGCACGCCGCAGCGTCGCCATCAGGCAATCGGCCTCGCCGCGCCCGTACGCCAGCATCGCCCCCAGCTCGCGCGTCCGCACCGCGTGTTGCGTGCGGTAGCGGTCGAGCTCCGGCGTACCTGTCTTTTGAGTCAGACCATACACCTGCTTGCCGCCAGCGCTGAGCTTGCGGACGAAGCCCTGCTCGACCAGCTCCGCGATCACCACCGTCACCCGCGTCGGGTGCAGTCCCGTCCGCACCTTGATCGCCGTCAGCCCCAGCGGATCGTGCTCGACCGCCTCGACGATCGCCGTGAAGTCCTCCGGCTGCGGCTGCGCCGAATCGATGAAGTGCTCCTGGATCCGCCGGTCCTCCGGGTCGTACAGCAAGATCCCCCGCGCCGGCCGGCCGTCGCGTCCGGCGCGGCCCACCTCTTGATAATAGGCCGTCACCGAGCCTGGCACGTCGACGTGGATCACGTAGCGCAGGTCCGACTTGTCGATCCCCATCCCCAACGCATTGGTCGCCGCGATCACCGGGCAATCGCCGTGCAGGAACGTCGCCTGCAGCTCGCGCTTGCGCTCCGGCTCGAGCCCCGCGTGATACGCCTCGGCTCGCAGCCCGCGCGCCTGCAGGAAGCCCGCGACCAGCTCCGTGCGCTCTCGCGTCGCGCAGTACACGATCCCCGGCGACGGCAGCCGCGGCACGATCTGCGCCAGATAGGCCAGCTTCTCCGCCATCCCCGCCAGCCCCACCGTCGCCAGCGACAGGTTGGGCCGGTCCATGCTGTTGCGGTGCACCGTCAGCGGCGCGTCGCCCGGGCGCTGCAGCTGCGCGCGGATGTCCTCCTCCACCCGCTCGTCCGCCGTCGCCGTCAGCCCCAGCACCCGCAGCGACGGGTGACGCGCTTGCAGGGCTCGCAGCAGGTGCACGATCTGCCGGTACGCCGGGCGGAAGTCGTGGCCCCACGTCGAGATGCAGTGCGCCTCGTCGACCACCAGCAGCCGGATCGGCAGCGCCGCCAGGGCCTCGAAGCGGTCGACGTGGTCGAGGTGCTCCGGTGACACGAACAGCAGCCGCGCTCGCCCCTGGGCCGCCGCAGCCTTGGCCGCGTCGTTCTCTTCCTCGCTCTGGTCGCTGTTGATGCTCGCCGCCGCCAGCCCGAAGCGGTCGTTGAGGTGCTGCAATTGGTCGCGCATCAGCGCCAGCAGCGGCGACACCACCAGGGTGATCCCGTCGAGCAGCGCCGCCGGCAATTGATACAACAGGCTCTTGCCGTACCCGGTCGGCTGGATGCACAAGAGCGCCCCGCTGCCGAGCAGCAATTCCTCGACGCTACGCCGCTGCCCCGGGCGGAACTCCGAGAACCCGAACCGTTCGGCGAGCACGCGGTCGAGGTCGGCCTGTTCGATCATCGCGCTTCTCTAGCATCAAACTCGCCCCGCGGCCGCAGCCTCGTGCATTTTCGCACCCATGGCCCCGCGCGCCGGGCAAATCCCCCGCTCGGCGCTGTCCCCCTCGCTCCTCCCCACGCGCCGCCCTATCCTGCGAACGATGCCCGCGCCCCGCCTGATCGTCGATCACGTGGTCGCCACCGACGCCGCGCTCGTCGACCTCCGGATCGAGATGCTCGAGCACGGCGCCTTCTCGGTCCGCGGCGTCACGGCCGTCGAGCTGGTGCAGGAGACCTTCCAGTGCTTCATGCGCTGCCTGGAAGGCGCTGTCCCACCGGACATGTCCGATCGGGCATGCGCCGAGCTGAACGGCGACGGGCCGTTCGACCTGGCCCCCGACCTCCTGGCGGCGACCGGCGCTCCGCTGCCCGCTGGCGTCTACGACCTCGTGCACGCCATCGTCCCCCTTACCGCGATTCATCACACCGGCCTGTGCGTCAACTTCCCGGGTGATTACGGGGTCAGCTACCGCGAGCCGGACGCCTGGGGCGTCGAAGTCCGCGAGGCAGGCTCGGATCGCCGCCTCGGCTACGGCCGCGACAATCCCCAACCCACGCCCACGGTGATGTACCGCGGCACGATCGGCGACCTGGCGATCTTGCTGCTACCGCTCACCACCGCCGCCGACGCCGCGCGCATCGACCACTACGCTCAGCGCCTCACTGCCGGCGCCCGCCCAACCGCGCTCGCCTTCGGCTGCTACGCCAACGAGCGCTGCGCCGTCGCCGTCGTGCTCGACGGCCACCACAAGCTCGCCGCCGCCGCCGCCACCAGCGCGCCCGTCGGCGTGCTGATGTTCCTCTCGCCGCGTCTGTTCCGCAGCTACGCCGACTGCCCGCGGTACCATCCCCGCCCCGAGATCAGCCTCGAGGCCGCCCGCCGCAACATCGTCGGGCCCACGCACGCTCGGCTCGCCTGGGCCGACGAGCTCGAGCTCCAGCGCTCGTTTCGCCCGCCGTGGTCGCGCGAGTAGTCCAGCGTCTTCGCACATGTCCTACCGGACATGTCCCTACATTCACCCCGCCCGCGCCGCCAGCTCGCGCTGACCGATCGCGTTGAGGTCGCGCGTCTCGAGCACGTATTTCGCCGTCCCGTCGCGGGCCACCGCGATCATCGCTCGCCCCATCTGCTCCGTGCTCGTCACCAGCCCCGGCAGCAGTAACTTCCACAGCGGATACAGGGGCGCCAGCACCGCGTAGAACAGGTTGTACATCCGAGTGCGCGAGCGGATCCCGTGCAGCGGCTGGACGAACGCCGGGCGGACCACATAGCTCGCGTGCAGCGGCAGCTCGCGCAACGCGTTCTCCGTCTTCCCTTCACCCGCGCCCACATCACCCGCCCGCGTTCGCTGCTGTCGGCGCCCATGCCCGACACGAACACGAACGTCAGCTGCGGGCTCGACGCTGCCAGCGAGCGCGCCGCGGACAGCGTCAGGTCGTACGTCACCCGCGTGTACTCGGCCTCGGACATCCCCGCCGACGACACCCCGACGCACCAGAAGCACGCGTCGTGCCCCGCCAGCCCCTCCGCGATCGGCGAAAGATCGCCCAGGTCCGCGTGGATCAGCTCGCGCAGCTTCGGGTGGTGCTGACCCGTCGGATTGCGGCCGACCACCGTCACGCGATCGATCTGCGGGTCCAGCAGCGACTCGCGCAGCACCGCCTGACCGATCATCCCTGTCGCCCCGAAGATCAGCACCTTCATCGCGTCACCCCTTCGGACCTGTCCCCGGGGGCAGGTTCATCCCTGTCGCCCCGAAGATCCTTCATCGCGTCAGCCCCTCGGACCTGTCCCCGGGGCCAGGTTCATCCCTGTCGCCCCGAAGATCCTTCATCGCGTCAGCCCCTCGGACCTGTCCCCGGGGGCAGGTTCATCCCTGTCGCCCCGAAGATCCTTCATCGCGTCAGCCCCTCGGACCTGTCCCTGGGGGCAGGTCGAAGCGCACCCCCGTCAGCTCCTCGGAGCGCTGCCACAGCCGCGCCGCGAGCTGCTCGTTGCGGGCTTGCGGCGGCACCCAGGCCCGGATCGGCGCCCCGCGCATCAGCAAGATCCGCGGCCCGTAGTACTCGCCGCCGCGCACGTCCGCGGCCGTCGCCGCGCGCAGCGACGGCAGCGCCCCGTCTTGCGCCGACTGCCCGAGCAGCTTGATGCTGCGCGTGAACGCGTGCTTCTGCAGCCCCGTCGAAGCCCCGCCCGGGTGGGCCGCCATGCTGCGCAGCCCGGTGTCGCCGGCGCGCCGCTGCAGCTCGAGCATGAACATCAGGTTGGCCAGCTTCGACCGCCCGTAGGTGCCCATCGGCGTGTAGCGCCGCTCGCTCTGCAGGTCGTCGATGTCGAGCCGCGCGCCCCAGGCCACGCCGCTGCTGACCGTCACCACTCGCGGTGCCGCGCTGGCCCGCAGCGCCGGCAGCAGCAGCCCCGTCAGCGCGAAGTGCCCGAGGTGATTGGTGCCGAACTGCTTCTCGAACCCGTCGACCGTGGTCTCGCGCCGCGGCAGCGCCATGATGCCGGCGTTGTTGACCAGCAGGTCGAGCCGCGGGTGGGCCCGCCGCACCTGCTCGGCGAACGACCGCACCGACGCCAGCGACGACAGGTCGAGCGGGACGAGCTCGACCTTGCCCCCCGACTGCTGCCGCAGGCCGCTCAGCGCCTCCTCGCCGCGGGCGGCGTCGCGGCAGCCGATGACCACCTCCGCCCCCGCGCGCGCCAGCTCCAGCGCCGTGTAATAGCCGATACCGCTGTTCGCGCCCGTGACCACGGCGGTCGTGCCGTCCAGTCGTGGGATGTCCTTCGTGCCCCAGCCGCTCATCGCGTGTCTCTCCTGTGTGTTCGGTAAACGAACGTTTACTTGGCGACATCTTGGACCGCCCGTGCTAGAAGTCAACAGCCGTTTACAAAAAACACCGATGGCCCAGCGCAAGAGCCCCTCCCGCCCCCGTTCCGCCGCCGCGCCGCGCCCCCGCGACGCCGAGCAGACCCGGGCCGAGATCCTCCACGCCGCCCGCGTGCTGTTCGCCACCCGCGGCTACGCCAACGCGGGCATGCGAGAGATCGCCGCCGCCGCCGGCATCACCCCCGCGCTGGTCGTCCGCTACTTCGGCTCGAAGCGCGACCTGTTCGTCGCCGCCATCGAGTCCGACATCGCCCTCGGCCCGTTCCTCGGCCCCGACCGCGCCACCGTCGGCCGCCACATCGCCCGCCATTTCTTCAGCAAGCCGGTGCGCGAGGTCGACACCCTGTCGATCCTGCTGCACGCCGCCGGCCAGCCGGAGGTCTGCGACCTCGCCACCGAGCTGCTGGCCACGCGGGTGATCCAGCCGCTCGCCCGCTGGCTCGGCCCCCCGCGCGCCGAGGCCCGCGCCTCCCTGGTGCTGGCCATCATCTCGGGCACCTGGCTGTTCCGCCAGGCGCTGCCGATGCGCGCCTTCGCGGGCGGCCCGGACACGTCGCTGGCGTCGTGCCTGGCCGCGCAGATCCAGCACGTGGTCGACGGCCTGCCAGAGCCCTGATCGCGCCTATCGAGGGCGGCGGGGAGCGCGAGCGTCGAGCCGCGCGCGCGAGCAAGAAGCATCGGTCTGCGGTCACTCGTCGGTGCTTCGATGATGGCGATGGATCGTCATGCGAGATTGACGACACCTGCGCATGCGCTCGGACATGATGCTCGCAAAGCCTTCACGACCGCGGGGTCGCGCAGGCGATCGCCACCGTCGCCGATGGATCTCCGACCATGCTGTGCGAGCAGCGCGTCACCCGACCTTCGCCGTCGAACGCGACCTCGAGCCCGTCGACGTCGTGATACGGGAACCGCATCACTCCCGCCTCCCCTGCCGCCAACCACGCCGGCGCCTCGCCGCCGCTCCGCGTCAGCCTCGCCTGCCACGCCGCGCGATCGATGCGGCGCTCGCATTGCCGCTGACACATGCACAGCGCGCGCGCGTGCGCTGAATCGCCATCGCACGGCGGCGTGACGCTCTCCGACTCCGGCATCGCCTCGATCGCGGCGCTCTGGGCCTCGATCACCCCGGATCGCGGCAGCACGATCGCCGCGCTCGCCGGCTCGCTCGCGGCGATCGGCGCCTTCGCGGCACACCCACCCACCAGCAGCATCGCCGCCGACGAAAACCCGCGCAAACAGCCCTGCAGACGCTTGACCGCCGCGATTCGGGCCCCACGCTGATCGCATATGAAGCACATGTCCGGCGCGATCATGACACTGATCTTCCTCGGCGTGCCCTTCTTGATGGTATTTGCGTTGTTGGTCCGCGGCGCCCTGCGTACCGTTCAGGAATGGCGTTTCGCTCGCATGGCCCGGCTCGACGGGCCGGGCTCGTCCCCCAGCCTCGGCGAACCGCAGCCCCCCGAAGTCCGCGTCGACCTGCCCCCCGTGCGTCGCCCCGGCCCCCCGCGCCTCGGCTGAAGCTCTCGCTCCTTCGCGCGGAGCGGATGCGCTACCTCCATGCACACGTGCGGCCATGCGAGCCTCGATCGCAGCCGCACATGAGTGAGCACGCGGAAGCGCCACCATGATCGCGCGGCCGCGCGCGCGTCTGCGGCCAGCTTTACCCCTCGCGACGATTGCGGTACCCACACGAGAGTGCCGATCGCCTTCTCGCGCTCATTGCGGGCTCTGGGGGCCGAGAGCGCGCGCGGCACGGTCGTCGGCGTCGCCCTCGCCGTCGGCTTCCTCGCCGCCTGGGCCGCCTGGTCGATGCTCGCGCGGGTCAGCCTGATCGCCACCAGCGAGCAGGCTCGCCTCGAGGTCGCGCGGGCCGCCGTCCCGCTCGCCCCGGTCCTCGAGGGACGTGTCCTTTCGGCCAGCCTCGCGCTCGGCCGCCGCGTCGCCGCCGGTGAACCATTGCTCGAGCTCGACAGCCGCGGCCTCCAGCTCGCGCGAGCCGAGGTCGACGCCGAACGCCAGGGCCTGCTCACCGAGCTCGGCGCCCTCGCCGGTGAGCACGCCGCCCTCGCCGCCGCGATCGAGGCCTTCGAGGCCGGAGGTCGCACGCGCCAGAGCGAGGCCTCTGCCAGCGCCCAGGAGGCCCAGATCGCCGCCGCCTTCGCCCGCACCATGGCCGAGCGCAGCGAGAGCCTGCGCGGCCTCGGCGTCGAGTCGAGCGAGGCCGCCGAATTGCTGCAAGCGCGCGAGCGAGGCAGCGCCGCGGTGGCGACGATCCGCCGCCTGCAGATCGCGCGCACCCGGGCCGAGCTCGGCGAGCGGCTGGCGACGATGCGCATCGACCTCGCCCGCACCCTGCGCGAGGAGGCCGAGCTGCAGCGAGCGCTGGCCACGAAGATCGCCGCGCTCGCGCGCCTCGACCACCAGATCGACCAACACTCGCTGCGCGCCCCGATCGCCGGCCGGCTCGGCGGCGTGGTCCCGCTGCAACCCGGCGCCGTGCTCGCGCGTGGGGCCGTGGTCGCGCTCGTGATCCCCGACGACCCGCTGCGCATCGTCGGCCGCTTCACCCCCGCCAGCGTCGGCCGGATCCGCCCCGGCCAGCCCGCCCGCATGCGCCTCGACGGCTTCCCCTGGACCGAGTTCGGCAGCCTCCGCGGCCGCGTCGCCGCCGTCGCCAGCGAGGCCGAGGACGGCCTCGTCCGCGTTGAGTGCGACATGTCCACAGGGACAGATAATATGTCCGAAGGGACAGCTAGCAAGATCCCTGCCGAGCACGGCCTCACCGGCGTGCTCGAGATCGAGGTCGAGTCCGTCGCGCCCGCCGCCCTGCTGCTGCGCACCATCGGTCAGGCCCTCGCCCCATGACCGCCGCCCGACCGCCGCGTCGGCGCCGGATCGTCGCCGAGGTCATCCAGAGCTCGGCCATGGACTGCGGCCCCGCCACCCTCAAGTGCCTGCTCGAGAGCCACGGCCTGCCCGTCAGCTACGGCCGCCTGCGCGAGGCCTGTCAGACCGACGTCGATGGCACCTCGATCGACACCATGGAGGAGGTCGCGGTCCAGCTCGGCCTCGACGCCGAGCAGATCATGTGCCCGCCCGACCACGTGTTCACCGCCGAGGCCGGGGCCTTGCCGGCGATCGCCGTCGTGCTCTCGCCTGGCGGTCTCACCCACTTCGTCGTCGTCTGGTCGTGCTTCGCCGGCCTGGTCCAGATCATGGATCCCGCCGTCGGCCGGCGCTTCGTCCCGCGCGAGCAGCTGCGGCGCGAGCTGTTCGTCCACCGCATGCCGGTCCCCGAAGACGATCTGCGCGAGTGGCTCGGCAGCGACGAGTTCACCGGCGCCCTGCGGGTCCGCGCCCGCGAGCTGAAGCTCGCCCGCATCCGCGTCGACGCCTGGGTCGCCGCCGGCCTCGGCGACCCAGGCATCCTCGGCCTCGCCCGCCTCGACGCCGCTATCCGCCTCACCGAGTCGCTCGCCCGCGCCGGCGCCGTCGCTCGCGGCGGTGAGGCCGGGCGGTTCGTCGCCGGCCTGCTCGCCGCCAGCGAGGGCCTGGACGGCGACGCCCTGTATGCCGTCCTGCCCGAGCAGTGCTTCACCGCCGTGCCCGGGCCCGAGGAGGGCAGCGCCCTGCTGCGCGGCGCCGTGCTCGTGCGGGTCCGCGGCGTGCGGCCCGACGCCCCGGCGCTGCACCCCGGCGACCTGTCCCAAAGTACACTCTCGCCCGACCTCCTCGCCGCCCTCACCGAGCCGCAGATCTCCCCGCTGCGCCAGCTGTTCGCCCTGGTCCGCGCCGACGGCCTCGCGCTCCCGGCCGTGCTCGGGCTCGGCCTCGTCACCGCCGCCGCCGTGGTCGTCGGCGAGGCGCTGGTGCTGCGCGCCCTGCTCGACATAGGCGATCGCATCGGCGTCGGCGAGCAGCGGCTCGGCGCCGCCGCGGCCGTGCTCGCCTTCTTCGTCGCCGTGCTCGCGCTCGAGCTGCCGCTCGCCGTCGGCGTGCGCCGGGTCGGCCGCCGCCTCGGCGCCCGCCTGCGGATCGCCTTCCTGACCCAGATCCCGCGCCTCGGCGATCGTTACCTCGCCAGCCGCCCGATCTCCGACATGGCCGAGAGATGTCACAGAGGACATGTCCTTCGGCACATGCCCGACGTCGCCGCTCGCCTGGTCCGCGGCGGCTGCGAGCTGCTGTTCACCGCCCTCGCGCTGATCTGGCTCGACCCCGGCGGCGCCCCGTGGATCGTCCTCACCGCCGCCCTCGTGCTCGGCTTGCCGCTGGCCCTGCAGCCGCTCATGACCGAGCGCGACCTCAAGGTCCGCAGCCACGGCGGCGCGCTCGGCCGGTTCTACCTCGACGCCCTGCTCGGCCTCACCGCGATCCGCACCCACGCCGCCGAGCGCTCGCTGCTGCGCGAGCACGAGGCCTTGCTGGTCGAGTGGGCGCGCGCCCAGCGGGGCCTGTTCCGCGTCCAGGTCATCGCGGTCGGCCTCAGCGCCGGGCTCGGCATGATCCTCGCCGCGGTCCTGTGGAGCACCTACGTCGCCCGTCACCCCGAGCCGGCCGGCGCGCTGCTGCTGCTCTACTGGGCCCTGTCGTTGCCGGCGATCGGCGATCAGATCGCGGCCGCGGCGTTCGAGATCCCCGCCCTGCGCGCCGCCGCCCTGCGCCTGCTCGAGCCGCTGCACACCGCCGCCGACGTCCCCGAGCCGGCGGCGCGCGCCGAGCCGTGGCCCGGCAGCGGCGGCGTCACCTGTTCTTTCGAGCGGGTCACCGCGGTCGCCGGCGGTCACCCGATCTTGCACGCGCTCGACCTGCAGATCGCGGCCGGCGAGCACGTGGCGGTGGTCGGCGCCTCGGGGGCCGGCAAGTCGAGCCTGCTCGGCCTGCTGCTCGGCTGGCACAAGCCCGCGAGCGGCCGCCTCGCGATCGACGGCGTGTCCCTCGACGAGCCGGCCGTGGCCGCGCTGCGCCGCGTCACCGCGTGGGTCGACCCGGCCGTGCAGCTGTGGAACGACACCCTGCTGCACAACCTGCGCTACGGCGACGACGCCGGGCATCATCGCCTGCCGCAAGCGCTCGCGCTCGCCGACCTCGGCCCCGTGCTCGAGCGCTTGCCTGACGGCCTGCAGTCGATCCTGGGTGAGGGCGGCGGCCTCGTCTCCGGCGGCGAGGGCCAGCGCGTCCGCCTCGGCCGCGCGCTCCTGCGCGACGCGCCGCGCCTGGTCCTGCTCGACGAGCCGTTCCGCGGCCTCGACCGCCACGCCCGCGCCGCTCTGCTTACCGCCGCCCGCGCGCACTGGCGCGGCAGCACCCTGCTGTGCGTCACCCACGACATCGAAGCGGCGCTCGGCTTCGATCGGGTGCTGGTGATCGACGGCGGCCGCCTGGTCGAGGACGGCGCCCCGCGCGACCTGTCCTCCCGGACAGATTCGAAATTCGCCGCCCTGCTGCAAGCCGAGGCCGAGCTGCGCGCCGAGGGCTGGAGCGACCCCCGCTGGCGGCGGCTCCGCATGGACGCCGGCCAGCTGAACGCCGGCGCGGAGGCCCCGGTTTGACCCGCGTGCTAGACGTGCTCGCCTTCGCCTGGCCGCTGGGGCGCGCGGGCGAGGCCCTCACCGCTCTCGCCGCGCAGGCTGGCCTGCAGCCGGACCTGCGCGAGCTCGGCACACCGGCCACGGCCGTGCTCGCCGACCCTGACGACGCCGCCATCGAGCGCTGGCTCGCCGGCGCCGCCGCGGGCCTCGGGCTCGAGGCCGAGGCCGTCGACACCGACATCGCCGGCGTCGACGACCTGCTCGCCGCCTGCGCCCCCGCGCTCCTGCGGATCGGCCCTGAAGCTCGCCATCTCCTGCTCATCTTGCGCGGCAGTCGCCGCCACCTCCTCGTGATCGCCCCCGATCTCCGCCCGCGTCGTCTCGCCACCGCCGCCGTGCGCCGCCTCGTCTGCGAGCCCGTGCTCGCCCCCCTGCGCGGCCGCACCGAGGCCCTCGTCGATCGCACCGGCCTCACCCGTGGCCCGCGTCGCGACCGCGCCGTCGATGCATTGCTGCGCGAGCGCCTCGGCGGCCTGCGGGTCGGTCGCGCCTTTGTCCTCCGCCCCTCGCCCGCCGCCCCGCTGCTCCGCTTGCTGCGCGCCGAGGGCCTCGTCCGCAGCGCCCTCGCCCTCGCCGGCCTGCACGCCGCCGAGCTCGCGGTGATGATCGCCGCCTGGGCGCTGATCGGCGGCCTCGTGTTCGCCGGCCGCACCGACACCGGCTGGTCGCAGGCGTGGCTGCTGTTGCTGCTGACCGTCGTGCCATGTCGCATGGGACAGGCGGCGATCGTCGGCGACATCTTGCAGCGGGCCGGCGCCCTCCTGAAGCGGCGCCTGCTCGTCGGCGCCCTCGCCCTGCCCGGCGACCTCACCCGGCGCGAGGGCGCGGGCCTGCTGCTCGGTCGCGTGCTCGAGACCGCCGCCGTCGAGTCACTCGGCCTGCGCGGCGGCCTGGTCTCGCTGGTCGCCGCGCTCGAGTTCGCGGCCGCCGTACCGATCCTCGCGCTCGGCCCCGCGCCCGCGCTGCACCTCGCGCTGCTGGCCGCCTGGACCCTCGTCAGCGTCATCCTCGTTCGCCGCACCGGCCAGCACCTCGCCGCCTGGACCGAAGCGCGCGGCGAGCTCACCCACCACCTCGTCGAGGCCATGGTCGGCCACCGCACCCGCCTCGCTCAAGAAGCGCCCGAGCGCTGGCACGACGCCGACGACGCTCGCCTCGTGCGCGTGCTCGCCCACGAGGCCCGGCTCAACCGCAGCGAGTCGCTGCTGGTCGCCCTGCTCCCGCGCGGCTGGCTGGTGCTCGGCCTGGCCGCGCTGCTGCCCGCGTTCGTCACCGGCTCGGCCCCGCCCGCCACCATCGCCGCCGCGATCGGCGGGGTGCTGCTGGCCCAGCGCGGGCTCGCCACCTTCGTCGTCGGCGCCACCGCCCTGCTCGGCTGCGGCGTCGCCGTGCGCCAGGCCCTGCCGATGCTGCGCGCCGCCGAGTCGGCCGACGACGGCGCGCACGGCCTCATGCTCGCCGCGCCGCCCGTGCCCGCGGGCCAGCCGATCCTCGTCGCTCGCGGCCTCGGCTTCCGCTACCCCGGGCGCGAGCGGCCGGTCCTGCGCGACGTCGACCTGACGATCGCCGCCGGTGATCGCCTCCTGCTCGAGGGCGGCTCCGGCGGCGGCAAGTCGACCCTCGGCGCGGTGGTGGCCGGCCTGCGCGAACCCACCGGCGGCCTCGTCCTGCTCGCCGGCCTCGATCGCCCCACCCTCGGCCTGGTCGGCTGGCGCCGCCGCGTCGCCGCCGCCCCGCAGTTCCACGAGAACCACGTCGTCACCGCCCCGCTCGCCTTCAACCTGCTGATGGGCCGCGGCTGGCCGCCGACCCAACCTCAGCTCGCCGAGGCCGAGGCCGTCTGCCGCGAGCTCGGCCTCGGCGACCTGCTCGAGCGCATGCCCAGCGGCCTGCAGCAGATGGTCGGAGAGACAGGCTGGCAGCTGTCGCACGGCGAGCGCAGCCGCCTCTTCATCGCCCGCGCGCTGCTGCAGGACGTCGACCTCCTGGTCCTCGACGAGAGCTTCGCCGCCCTCGACCCCGCGACCCTGCAGCAGGCCCTCCGCTGCGTGCTCACCCGCGCCCGCGCGGTCCTGGTGATCGCCCACCCGTGAGGCTGTCCCTCAGGACATCCCGTCGCAACTTCACCCGGCTCGCTCCTCGAGCTCTATCTAAAAATAAAATGTCCGAAAGGACAGCCGGCACGTCCGGCGTGATCGCCCCGGCGTCACCGCGTGCGCAGCTCGCCGCAGCGCGACCTTGCCTGCGACCACCGGCTTTGTCGCAGCCGGCCGCTCAGGCCTGCTCTTCGTCGCGGTGCGGCAGCCACGACGGCCGGACCTGGGCCCACATCACCTGCGCCACCAGCCCCAGCTTGTTGCTCGCCAGCATCGCCGCCCCGGTCACCTGGCGCAGGCGGTCGCGGGCCGGCAGCGCCCGCGCGTGGCGGGGCACCAGGCTCGTCTCGAGCGCGTGGCGGGCCGTCTTGAGGTACTCCGTCAGGAACACCGAAGGCCGGCCCTCCGCGCACGAGAGCAGCGCCATCGACCGCACCCGCGACTCGTGGCTCGCCTCCCAGTAGTCGAACAGCGCCCGCTGGATCGCCCGCGCCCCGTCGTTGCCGCCGCGGAACACCTCGTAAATCGCGTCGGCCAGCGCCTGCCGCGTCGGCACGTAGCGGTCGTGGATCGCCCGGTAGCGGCGCACCGCCGCGTCGTCCAGCCACGCCTCGTGCAGCGACGCCCCGGCCCGCAGGCTCGCCTGCTCGCCGAGCACCTCCGCGTCGCGCAGGCCCATCGTCATCCCGCTGGCCGTGATCGGGTGCGAACAACCGGCCGCGTCGCCGACCAGCACCAGCCCTGGCGAGCTCGCGCGCGGGGCCGGCAGGTTGACCGTCGGCGCCATCTCGAACGGCCCCTTGTGCGTGCTGATCGCGTGGGCCAGCTGCTCGCCGAGCGCCGTCGGCAGATAGGGGATGAACGTCTCGAGCAGGAACTCCGCCAGCTTGGCGCCCTTGGCCGGCAGCTGCGCCGGCAGGTCGAGCGTCACCCGGTACGTCAGACCCTCCGCGTCGCGGTGGATCGGGTAGACCAGCACCGGCCCCCACGCGCCGAGCACGATGTTGCCCCACGTCGCCGCCGACACCGCCGCGTCGCGCAGCTCGAGCCCCGCCGTGAAGCCGATCGTCTGCCGGTCGTCGGGCACGCCGGCGAGGCGCCGGACCTGGCTCGCCTTGCCGTCGGCGCCGACCACCAGGTCGGCGCGCACCTCGACCTCTTCGCCGTCGGGCCCGCTGAGCACCGCCCCGAGCACGCGCTCGCCGAACCCGCGGACCAGCGACTTGATCGTCCAGCCCTCGTGCAGGTCGACCTGCGGCCGGCGCGTGATCACCTGCCGCATCACCTTGACCAGCGTCTTGTGGTGGACCGCGAGCCCCTGCGGCCGCTGCCCGGCCACGTCGGCGTACGGCAGCTCGACGTAGCGGCCCTCGGCCCGCTCGCGCACCGTGAAGCCATCGACGTCGACCGCGCCGGCCGCCTTGAGCGGGCCGTAGAAGCCGAGGTCCTCGAGCACCTGGGCCCCGCGCGGGTGGATGAACTCGCCGGCGAACCGCGGCGCCGAGCCCTTGTGGCGGTCGATCACCAGGATCTTGCGCCGCCGGCCCTTGTCGGCCAGCGCCAGCGCCTGGGCCACCGCGCAGCCGGCCATGCCCGCGCCGATGATCACGACGTCGTAGCGCGCCCCCGGCCTCGCTCCCGCTTCGCTCTTGTCTGGCTGCATGGTCATGTCCTTTTGCGCATGTCCTAAGGGTCAGATGATCAGAGGTTGCCGCCGAGGGCCACGAACTGGTCGAGGGCCAGCGCCGCCTCGCGCACGCCGGCGGTCGGGTCGTGGCACACCGGCGACAGCCCGAAGCCCTCCGCCCACGCCCCGCCGAGGTCCTCCTTGTCGGCCTCGATCGCCTGCACCAGCTCGCGCACCGCCCGCTGCGTCTGCACGCACGCCGCCCCCTCGAGCGCCATCAGGGCCTGGGCCGCCAGCGCCGTCAGCACCGGCGCGCCGAAGCTGCCGTCCTCGCGCTGGCGCCCGCGGAGCTGGCGCTCGACCGTCTGCCGCAGCGGGTGCGTCGGCGGGCACAGGGCCGCCGCGCACAGGCCGACCTCGGCCAGCGTCGCCACGTCGATGTAGTCGGAGGCCCGCGAGGACACGTCGGCTGTCCGCGAGGACAGGTCCATCGTCACCCGCCGCCACAGGAACTCGAGCCCGCGGGCGACCCGGTCGTCGTCGGCCTGGAACCCGAGCCGGGCCAGCTGGCGCAGCGCCGCCGCCGTCACGCGCACGCGCGTCGGCCCGTGCGGATCACCGGCCGACAGCAGCGCCACGTCGCGGATCGGGAACCGGGCCATGAACACGTCGGACTCGCCGCGCTCGAACCGGCAGAACCCGCCGTCGAGCTCCTGCATCGCCATCAGCACCTCGACCGCGCGCCGGGCCGCCGCGCGGATCCGCGTCTGCAGCGGCGACGACTTCGGCACCGCCGCCAGCGCCTCGAGCACCGCGCAGGTCGACAGCGTGTCGACGTAGCGGTCGGCCCCGGGCTCGTACGGCCAGCCGCCGGCCGGCGCGTTGACCCGCAGCTGCCACTCGCCGGGCGCCGTGATCTCCTGGTCCAAGAGCCAGGTCAGCATCGCCTCCGCGTCGGCGTCGCCGGCGGCCAGCGCCACCCGCACCAGCCGCGCCGTCGTCACCAGCGGCTCGCTCACCTGCCCCTGGGTCAGGTGGACCGTCTCCCCGCTGGCCCCGCCGGCGAAACGGGTGCGCCCCCGCGCGCGCCGGAGGTAGTCGAGGCCCTCGCGGATCCGCGGATCGTCGAAGCTGGCCCCGAGCACTCGCAGCGCCATCAGGCTCATGAGCGTCGGCTGGGCCGAGAACCACCCGCCGTGGCGCTGCTGCGCGTCGACCAGCCAGCGCTGCACCCGGGCCAGCGCCGTCGTCAGCACCGGCCCGCGCGGCAGCTTGCGGATCACCTTGACCGCCTGGTCGAAGGTCTGCAGCAGATCTCCCGCCAGCCCCGGCTGCGTCAGTCGCGGCAGGATCGGCTCGCCGTCGGGCCGCGTGAGCAGCAGCGCCCGCGGGTCCGGCAGGTGCACCCGCGCCGGCGCGCGCGAAAGCAGCAGGTACGGCGTCATCACCCCGCGGCCCCACGGGGACACCCGGCTCGGCGACAGGATCGTCCACGCCGGCAGCAGCCACAATTCGGCCGGGAACGTCGGCACCCAGCTCCACGGGATCGCGTCGGCCATCGCCAGCCACATGCGCACCGCCGCGTTGGCGCGCTGGGCCCCGCCGAGCTCGTGGACCACCCGGCGCGCCCGCACCAGGTGCTCGGCCGAGGGGTCGTCGCCCGCCTCGACCAGCGCCCACCAGCCGAACACGGTCAGCGACAGGTCGGGCCCCCCGCCCGGCAGGTGCCAGGCGCCCGAGGGCTGCTGGTCGGCGCGGATCCACCGGGCCAGGCCGGCGGCTTCCTCGGGCGAGAGGTCGTGGAACAGGCGATCGGCCAGCAACACCTCGCACGCGAGGCTGATGTCGGGCACACCCAGGGACCAGTGCAGCTCGCTCCCGGCGCGCCCGCTCACCGCCGCCCGCTGCCGCCAAACGGCTGCGCGTGCGAAGACTCGGGCTTGCGCCACTGCCAGCCGCTCGTGGAGCGTCGATTTCGCCGCCGGAGCCGTCATGAGGCGGCGCCGACGCTAGCACGCGGGCCCCAGCCACCTGGTGATGCCCGTCACAGGCAAACCGCCGCGCCGACGCCATCCACGCGCCTGCGCAGCCGGCGCCAAGCTCGTTTGCAGCCCGTCCGCGCGGCCCGCGGCGAACCTGCTTGCGACCCGGCGCTCGGGTTTGCAACACTGGCGGCGATGTCCCGCCTCTCGCTCACCGCCGTTCTCGGCCTCTGCACCACCAGCGCTCTCTTCCTGTCCGCCTGCAAGGAGGAAGCAGCGGAGGAGTTCGGCTTCACCTGCGTGGAGCTGATCCAGGCCCAGAACCAGGAGGAGAACCCCTTCCTCGGCACCGCCCAGATCAAGGTCACCCTCAAGTACGAGCAGTGCCTGATCGACTACTACACCAAGACCAACACCGACCAGGCGATGAACGGCAAGGACGGCGAGGCCGTGTTCGGCGAGTGGGCCGATCGCCTGTGCAGCGAGAGCGTGTCCGACTCGCTGGTCGCCTGCGAGGTCGAGAGCTTCGCGCAGACGCTGCAGCCGTCCGAGAACAACCCGATCTTCCAGATGACGGTGACCTACCGCGTCACCGACCCGAGCAAGGTCAACAGCCGCACGCTGCTGTGGGGCCCCGGCCCGGTCCAGGCCTACGCCGACTGCTCCGGCGCCCTCAAGCCGTTCGTCAAGCTGACCTTGCCCTCCGACGTCATCGGCATCGACAAGGACGGCAAGACCATCTGGAACGCCCAGTCGTGGAGCAACCCCCGCGGCATCATGCAGCGCAACACCGCCGGCTGCATCCAGGCCTCGATCGCCCGCCAGTGAGCCGCCGGCCATGACGCTCCGGCGCGTGGCCCTCACGGCCGCCCTGGCGTGCAACCCTCCGGCGAGCAGCGACCCGGCCCCCGTGGCCCCGGTCGAAGCCGCCCCGCCGGAGCCCACCTGCGAGGAACCCCCGCCCGGCACTCTCGCCTGGCTCGCCGAGCTCGCGGCCCCGGCCGCCGAAGCCCGGCGAGCCGTCGCGCCGCCTCGCGCCCCGACGCCCGACGATCCGCGCCCCGACGTCCCGCCGGGAAGCAGCGAGTCGACTGCGCGAAGCAGCGAGTCGACAACGCGAAGCGCCGAGTCCACTGCGCGCAGCGCCGAGTCCACTGCGCGAAGCAGCGAGCCCCGCAACGATTCCCCGACCCGCAATGATTCGCCGGCCCGCGGATCATCCCCCGGCCGCAACCCCGGTGAGCCCACGGTCGGCGAGCCGCCTGCCCGATCGGTCATGCCCGATCGGACATGTCCCTGGGTACTTTTTAAAACCGACGAGGGCCCGCTCGCCGTGCGCCCGCTCGGCCGCGGCGAGGCTGCCCCGCCGCACGTGCGCGCCCCCGTGCCCGTCGTCCCGCCGGCAGCTTGCCGCCCGTGTCGCTGGTCCGGCGTCGTCACCCCGGTCGGCCCGATCCTCCTCGCCGTGCGCCCCTCCGCCGACAGCGAGCTCGCCGCCGAGGCGTGGATCGGCGCCGGCATGCCGCCCTCGCCGCGCGTCGATGTCGAGCCCGCCCCTCTCGTGTTCGCCCCGCTGTGGTTCGGCCAACCTGGCTTTGGGGACAGCACCCTCCAGGGTCCCGCGTGGGCCCTCGCCCCGCGCCTGTGCGGCCGCGAGCTGGTCCTGCTGCCCACCCCGCGCCTCCCCGGCGCCGGCGCCGAGGAGCCCCCGCCCGCCCTCGTCCGCGCCGCTGGCGTCTACGCCGCCGCCGGCAGCGAGCTCCTGCGCCAGGACGTACCTATCCCTTCGGACATGTCCAATTGCACAGCCATCCCGCTCGAGCTGCCCTGAGCCGCGTCTGACCGGGCGAACCAGCACCCTGCGACCGCGATCTCGTTCGTGGCGCCGGACCCGACGACATCGCCGAGTCGGCCGATGAGCGAGGCCGTTCCCGCGCGGAGTTGTTTCCGCGCGGAAACAGTGCCCTCGGCGCCAATAAACACTCGGGTACGCGTTCATTCGATCGCCGCAATCGATTCGTCGCTCGCGCGAGAATCGAGCCCCGATCGGCACAGGCTGGGCTCGAATCCAGATCGCTCGTCCGATGACTCCTGGGCGGGTTTCGTTCGGGAGGCCCGCACGAGGTCCTCGACGTGCTCGACGCCGCAGTCGACACCTCCGCCCGGGTATGTCCATACGCTGCTACCCCTGCGTCCGAATTTTGACAGATGTCGGCGCCTCTCCGTAAGTTGTCATCCAATACCCTCGAGGCTCAGCCATGCTCGAAATCGTATCTTTCGATCCGCCGATGAGGGTTCAATTCACGGCGGTATCGGGCCCTCTCCAGGCGTTCGCCGCCCAGTACCTGAGCCCGCAGCACCGGCTCGCGCTTCGACGCATTGTCGAATCCAGCGAGGTCATCACCGTCACCTCCGATGACTTCTTGCGCCTGATCGAGCTCGTCACCTACCCGTCCATCCCACGCAGGATGGACTTTCCTCTCGACGAGCGCGGAAACAATCGCGCGCTGACGATCATCGAGACGAACCTGTCGCTCAACCCCTTCTTCACCGAGGCGTACGCGCTCGACGAATTGGACAAGGTCGTCGCCTACGCGCTCAAGGCCGGGATCTTGGAGCCGAGTTTTCTGTCTCTGAAGCTCACTTTCCACGACGTCCCGGGGAGATCCACGAGTGGCTGGACCAACGCGCGGAGCTTCATCGGGGACGAGCTTTATCCGCGGCTCGCCAAGAAATACTACAAGAGCGACCGATTGCTCGCCAAGGTCTATACACGCTCTGTCGAGGCCCCCCAGCACTACCTCCATTACCGCAGGAGGTTCCTCGAGCCCAGCGGTTCGAACGAGCCGACCCGCCGCGGGCGGCGGGAGATCACCCCGCTCGTCGTGCCGTCCATGAACCAGTTCGGGATCCTGTCGCCGAGCACGGAGCTGGCGCGCGGCTCTCCCGACTTCACCGTCCCCACGGGCCTCGTACGGCGCATGCCTGGCAAGCTGATGTTCCTCCCGCCGTCCGAGGACGACGAGGGGCTGCAGAACTGGGCCGAGCGGAAGCGCCGCAAGTTCGGCTTCCCCTTCGTCGCCGGGCCGTCGGGCAGCATGGCTTACGACCTTGCGGTCTATCACTACTACCTCGAGCACGCCCGGGGCCTGCGCGTGAGCGACAGCGAATTCAGCGACAAGATGCTGAGGTTCGGGGTCTCCCGCGCGATCGCGTACGTCAAATACGGGCACCATAGCTTCTACGAGTCGCTCGTCCCGCTCATGGATCTGATCGGAGGCGCCGCGTTCACGGACCCCGATGCGCTCTATCGATTCATCGTTCCCTACGTCGAGATGGGCCAGCGAAGCGGCAGGACCTACAGCCGCAGCCTCGTGCGATTGAAGGTCGCGCCGCACGTGGTGCACTGGGACTCCTATCTCTACGACTGGTACGACTGGCGCAGCTACAAGCCGGGCAACTACAAGCCGTGGACGATCACGAAGGGGCCGCTCGGGCTGAATGGAGGGGCGATCGCGCCGGGACGGTACATCTACGTCGTCCTCGCCACGGACCGCACCGTCCGCTACCTGCCGACAGAAGCCCATACCCACGAGCAGTACCGGTCGCACTCGCAGCTCGCCGGCGGGCTCAGTGTGTACGCCGCGGGCTATTTCGAGGTGGGCCTGGGCGACAAGCTCGTCGAGATCGACAACAGCTCCGGACACTACAAGCCCGATGCGGCCACGATCCCTTATGCGGTCATGCTCATGGAGAAGCTGGGCTTCGACATCGAGGGCGTCAACGTGAGGGCTCACGTGATGAACGCCGCCGATATCAAGCTCTTCGCCTGGGCGCTCCAGCAGGCGAAGACGACCTTTCGCATCTCGATCGGCTGGGTCAAGTACGTCACGAGATTGAACAAGGGCCGCACGAGAAGCTTTCCGACACCGCCGTCGAATCTCCTCCAGTACATGCCGTACTGACGCGAAAGCCGTGGCGACCGCCTGGCAAAGCGCCCGAGTTCTGGCGTCTACAGGCGACGCTCCGCGAAGCGCCCCCCCTCGAACTTCGGACCTCAAGACCCCCACGCCCCACAAACGCCGTAAACCCGATCGCACATGCCCCTGAGGACAGATCGCGCCCCGCCACTCTCGAGGAGCCCGCGTATACTCCGAGCATGAAGTATCGCTTGCACTTGTGTTTCGCGCTCTCGCTCGCCTGCAGCCCCAAGTCCGCCGAAGAATCCACCGACACCCAGAGCACCACCGGCGGCACCATCGGCACCAGCGGCGACGGCCCCGTCACCATGGGTCACAGCCAGACCTCTGCCAACCCCAGCGAGCCCGTCACCACCAGCCTCGGTCAGACCGTCACCACCTTCCCGACCACCGAGGCCACCACCGTCTCCCCGACCACCGAGGGCAGCGCCACCGACGGCGATCCCAGCGACACCTTCCCGACCTCTGCCACCACTGACGTCATCTCGACCTCCTCCACCCCCGACTTCACCACCACCGGCTCCCCCTGCATCGACCCGCTCGACCAGCCACAGAGCGCACCCTGCAACGACGCCAGCGGCTGCGGCTGTCAGACCGGCCGGTGCTTCGTCGTCCCCGCTCTCGGCGGCTTCTGCGGCGAGTGCCTCGTCGACGCCGACTGCCCCGAGGGCGGCTGCACCGTGCCCAACCCTGTCGTCGGCGTCGGCGCCCTTTGCAACACGGGCAAGGCCGGCGACGGCTGCCAGAGCGACACCGTCTGCTTCGACGCCCCCGCCAACGACTGCGGCGTCGTCCTCGAGGTCCCCGGCATCATCAAGGTCGCCACCTGCGGCGAGTGCGAGGCCGACGTCGACTGCCCGGCCCAGGCCCCTCACTGCACCCCGGACTACGACATCGCCGGCTTCACCGGCCAGAAGAAATGCAAGGCCCCCGACTCGGTCCCCCTCGACAGCGGCTGCGACCACGACGGCTCGGGCGACCTCGCCTGCGCCTCCGGCTTCTGCGGCGAGGCCACGATCATGAACCTCCTCTTCCTCGGCATCTGCGGCCAGTGCAACAGCGACGCCGACTGCCCCATCGGCCAGCAGTGCAGCGAGCCCGCCGTCGACCTCGACATGGGCCTGCTGTTCGGCTCGGTGTGCCTGTGAGCCTCGCGCGAGCGCGCCCCTCGCCGACCCGCGCTATCCTGCAGGCATGACCCGCGACGACCCCGAAACGCCGTCCTCGACCGGACCCAGCGCTCGGCGCCCGCTCGAGCCCTCGCCCGCCGGCGACGACCTCGGCGCCCTGTCCCAGCAGCGGCCGCTCGCGGCCCCGCCAGCCCGTGGCGGCCCCGCCGCCACGCTCGACGAGCAGCGGCTCGCCCCTTCGCCTCCCGGTGACGTCGGCCCCCTCGCCACCCCGCCCATCACCGACGACATCCGCGTCGCCCTCGAAGAGCAGCGCCCGCCCGACAAACAGGACCTCCTCGCCACCCCTCCCATCACCGACAACATCGCCGCCACCCTCGCCGAGCAGCGCCCTCCCGAGGAGAAGGACCTCCTCGCCACCCCGCCCATCCGCGACGACATCGCCGCCGTGCTCGAAGAGCAGCGCCCGCTCGACGCCTCGCCCGGCGGCGACCTCGGCGCCCCGCCCGTCGCCGAGACATGGCGTCCGCTCACCACCCCGCCTCCCAGCGAGCGGGACAACGAGCTCATGCGCGACCCGCCGCCTGGCGAGCACCACCTCGGCCGCTTCGCCGGCTACGGCGCCGCCAACCGCGTCCGCCGCATCCTGATCGCCTGCCTCTCCGTCCTCGTCGTCGCCACCGTGTTCGTCTGGTACGGCTGGGCTCGCCAGCGCCCCGAGCCCACGACGACCCTGCGCCAGTTCGAGCTCCCGGCCGGCACCGACACCTCCGACCGCCCGCGCGTGCTCGCCTGGTCGCAGGGCAAGGCGCGCCTCGGCCTCACCCGCGCGCCCCCCGGCGTCGACACCATCGAGCTGCCCGACCGCACCCTCAAGCTCAAGGACGGCTCCGACATGGCCCAGTTCAAGGTCGTCGTCGAGGACGGCAAGACCACCGCGCTGGATCTGGTCTCCGGCGAGATCGTGGAGATCCTTCACCCCGGCGCGACCCCGCTGCTGCAGCCATGACCTCGAGGACATGTCCCTCGAGGCGTGTCCCTGAGAACATCCTCAAGGCGCCAGGATCGCCGCCAGCTCCGCCGGCCAGGGCGCCGTGAACTGCACCATCTCGCGGGACTGCGGGTGCGGCAGCGTCAGCCCGGCGGCGTGCAGCGCGTGGCGTTGCAGCCCGAGCTCCGCCCCCAGCTCCGCCAGCTTCTTCCCGCCCTCGACCACCTTTAAAAACTCTTCCTCCGGCAGCCCGTACAGCTTGTCGCCGACCACCGCGTGCCCGATCTCCGCCAGGTGCACCCGGATCTGGTGCTGCCGCCCCGTCTCCGGCAGCGCCTCCACCAGCGTCACCGGCTTCTCTCTAAAGACTCCGTGGCGCAGCGGGCGGACCGTCGTCGCTGCTGGCAGCCCCCCGTCCGCCACCGGCACCGGCCCGATCTTGATCCGGATCTTCGACCCGATCGCGAACCCCAGTGACATGTCGATACGGACATGTTCTTCGAGACAGCCGTGAACCAGCGCCAGGTACGACTTGCGGACCTCGCGGCCGAGGAACGCCTTCTTGAGCGCCGTCGCCGAGCCGCCGCGGCGGCCGAACACCATCACCCCTGACGTCTCGCGGTCGAGGCGGTGGGCCATGTCCCAGCCGTGGCCCGGGCCCAGGCGGTCGCGCAGCACCTGCGTCAGCGTGTGGCGGTGATAGCTCGCCGACGGGTGCACTGGCAGACCGGCCGGCTTGTCGATCACCAGCAGCGCCTCGTCGCGGTAGATCTCCCGGAAGTCGAGCACCACCTCCGGCTCACGCGGCGCCGGCCGTCGGATCACCAGCGCCTCGCCCGCGCGCACTCGCTGCGACGCGCGCAGCAGCACCTCGCCGGTGTCGGCGCGGCGGACCTGGCCGTTGTCGACGATCGTCTGCACCCGCGTGCGCGACAGTCGGGCGATCCGGCTCGACAGGAAGCGATCGAGGCGAAAGCCGTCGCGGCCCGGGTCGACGACCAGCGGGATCTCGATGAACTCCTCCGGCGGCTCGCTCACCGCGGACATGCTATTCTCGCCCGCATATGACCGAACCTGGTCCCAAGCCGACGACCGCGAGTTCGCCCGAGTCCGCCCAGGGTGGCGCGCTGTGGGCGCTGATCGTGGGCGGTGCGATCCTCGTGGTCGCGGCGCTCCTCATCTTCTGGCCCGGCGGTGATACGACGGGCGGCGCGGCCGGGTCCGGCGGCAAGGGTCGGGGTGGCGGCGCCGGCCAGCAGGCCAGCCTCGCCCAGAGCGGCGGCGGCCCCGAGGCGCACGCGCTGGGCGTCGGCGCCCGCGAGTTCGACCCGCACCGCGGCAACGGCAAGGCCCGCGTCAACCCGGCCTTGCTCCCGGTCGGGCCCAAGTCCGACTCGCTCGCCCCGCCGAAGAAGCCCAAGCCCGAGCCGACCAGCTTCCCCAGCGCCGCCGCCGAGATCGGCTACTGGGAGAAGAAACTCGACATCGCCCGCAAGGACCTGACCCAGCGCGGGGTCTTCCTCGAGCGGCTGAAGAAGGTCAAGGAGAACGCCCGCACCTCCGACCAGATCGAGCTCGCCGAGAAGCGCGGCGTGGTCGTCGAGAAGAACTACGCCGACCAGCAGAAGCTCGTCGAGGACCTCGAGAAGAAGGTCACCGGCCTCAAAGAGAAGCAGCGCCAGTCCGGCCTGTGACCCGCCGCGGTCGCCTGTCCTTCGTGACAGGTCCCAAGGGGCATGCTCCTCCGAGCATGCCCCTTCGCGCATGTCCGAACAGCCAGTCATCGCGCTACTCGGGCAGCAGCAGCCCCAGCGCGGCCGCCCGCTCGATCCGCAGGTCGGCGTAGGGTCGGTCCCAGCGCGGCGACGCGGCCGGGTCCCACGCCTCGACCGGCAGCAGCCCGCCGGCGGCCAGGTCGGCCAGCAGCAGCGCCTCGGCCTCGGGCTCGCGCGAGAACGGGAACGGGTTGCGCACCTGTCCTTCGGGCAAGCTGGGGTACACCGCGTCGTCGTCGGCGATCAGCTGCTCGAGCTCGCGGGCGCGGCGCTCCTGATGATCGATGAAGGCCGGCGCGAACGGCCCGACCCCGGCCCGCTCCTCCGGCTCGCGCCCGATCCACTTGGCCCAGTCGTAACCGTAGAGGAAATCGTGCACGTAGCGGAACCGGATCACCGTCGCCTGGCCGTAGAGCGCCTGCAGCCCGGCGATCTGGCGCCCCAGGGCCGCCCGCTCGCCCGGCCCCGCGCGCAGCAGCTCGGCCGCCAGCAGCTCCGTGTCCCAGAAGATATTGGCGGGGAACGCCGCCGCCGACGCCGCCTCGATCTCGCGCAGCGTCGCCAGCAGCTCGGGGGCCGCCGGCGCGCCCGCGGCCACCAGGGCGACGACCTCCTCCGGGCTGCGGCTGCGCGCGCGCGACGGGTCGAGCGAGCGCCCCGGCCAGCTCACGCCCACCCCGCCAGGCGCAGCAGCACCAGCGCCAGCGCCAGCGCCAGCGACGCGCCCCAGATCAGCCGGTGCAGCGCGGTCTTGTAGCGGCCCTGGGCCTTGAAGCAGCCGGTCAGCGCGTGCGGGCTCTCGCGGGTCAGCGCCCGCCACGGCAGCGCCGCCGCCAGCACCGCGATCTGCACCGGGATCAGCGGGAACTCGCCGCCGCTGGCTCGCACCGCGAACATCCAGGCGATAAGGCCGGCGAACGCCGCCGACTCGGCCGCCCGGCGCGCGACCCGGTTGCCGTACATCGTCGTCAGCGTCGCTTTGCCACCGCGGCGGTCGCTCTCCTCGTCGGACAGCCCGCTCGCCGCCGCCGACGCGAACGCCAGCAGCGCCAGCCCCGGCAGCGCCCAGCCGTACCACGGCGACACCAGCTCGCCGCTCTGGGCGTACGCGCTCCACCACGGCACCAGCACCCCGACCCCGAGCGCCTCGACGAACTCGCCGGCCCCGCGGTCGTTGAGCCGCAGCGGCGGCGCCGAGTAGGCCAGCAGCAGCCCGAGCCCGGTCACCGCCCCGAGCATCAGCCCTGGCCGCCCCGGCAGGAACAGCTCGCCGCCCAGCGCCACCGCCAGCGCCATGACCCCGAAGCCCGCGCCCGCCAGCAGCACGCTCTCGGCCGGCAGGATCGCGTCGGGGATCGTCTTCGGCGAGCCCGCCTCGGGGAACATGCGCCGCTTCAGCGCGTCGACGTCGGCGTCGAACCAGTCGTTGAGCAGCACCACGTAGATCGTGGCGAACACCGCGAACGTCAGGCCGACGACCGCGGCGGCGAAATCAAATGTCCCCGAGGACATGGCCCCGAGGACCTGTCCCAAGATCGCAGGAGCCAGCACCTTGGGCCAGCTCGCCGGTTTGACCGCGTGGAGCCACCGGCGCAGCGGCGAGGCGAAGGCCGGGTGCATGCGTCAGCCCTGGGCGCGGGCCAGCTCGGCGTCGATCGCCTCCGACAGGCCGGCGACCGAGGGGTTGCCGTCGAAGTTCTGGCCGTTGATGTAGAAGCTCGGCGTGCCGCCGACCCCTGCCTCGCTGGCGATCTTCATGTCGGCCTCGACCAGCGGACCGACGCGGGTCAGGCACTCGTCGAGCTTGGCCTGGTCGAGCCCGACCTTGCCGGCCAGCTCCTTGAGCTTCTCGGTCGACAGCTCGCGCTGGGCCGCGAAGATCTCGTCGTGCAGCGGCCAGAACTTCTCCTGCTCGTGCGCGCACTGGGCGTACTCGGCGGCCGGGCGGGCGTTCGCGTGGAAGCTCAGCGGGAAGTGGCGGAACACGAACTGGACCGGCTTGCCCTCGTACTTGGTCTTCAGCTCCTTGAGCGTGTCGGCCGCGCGCGAGCAGTACGGGCACTCGAAGTCGGAGAACTCGACCACCTGGACCTTGGCCTCGGCGCTGCCGAGCCACGGCGAGTGGGTCGCGGCCAGCTCGAGCGCCGGCGGGCGCACGTCGGGCAGCCGCTTGTCGATCGAGGCCGTCGCGCGCAGCTCGCCGAGCATCGTGGTGAACACCTGCTCCGACTTCTCGGCGTTGATCGCCTGGATCACCTGGTCGCGGACCTGGTCGAGCGGCGGCGCGTCGGGCGACTTGCGGGCGCTGTAGAACGCCTCGATCTCGGCGTCGCTCGGGGTCGGCACCGCCGACTCCATGCGCCCTTGCACGTACTCGTTGATCGGCTTGCCCGCCTTTTCGGCCGCGGCGGTCAGCACCTTCTGCTGCACGAAGTTCTCGAGCGCGGCGTCGCGCACCCGCGAGACCTCGCTGCAGTACTGCCGCAGCGCCTTGTTCTCGGCCTGGGCCAGCTGATCGCCGAGGTCTTCGAGCTTGACGTCGACGCCGTCGATGTGCGCGACCACCGAGCCGGGCGCCAGCTTGAGCGAGGCCTGCTCGCACAGCGACGAGCCCGGGGCGGTCGCGGCGCGCATCGCCGGCGGGCCCGAAGGCGCCTTCGTCGTGGAGGCCGTGGCGCCCGCCGCGGCGACCTGCGGCTTGTTGGCGGGCGGCTTGCCGCGCTCGGACAGACAACCAGCCGCGAACACGAGCGCCGCGGCACCGATCAGGGTGCGAACATGCATGAGCGGCGCGAAGGATATCCGCGGCCGTCGTCCGCCGCCACCGCCGCGGACCGGGGTCAAACACACGTCCCGGCCGCCGCGCGGCGATTGCCGGGTCCGCTGCCTCCGGCGTAGGTTCGGCGCGTGAGCTCGCGTCGCCTTCGCTGGCCTGTTACCTCGGGCCTCGTCCTGTTTCTCGCGTGCACGCGGGGCGCTCCGCCGCAGCCGCCGAGCGACCCCACCGCGTCCGCACCCGACGTCGCAAATCGCCCCGCCGCGCCCGCCGTCGTCAGCGACGGCCCGCCGCGCCTCTTCCGCAACGCGCGGGTCATGACCGCCGCCGGCGACATCTTCGAGCGCGCCGACCTCCTCGTCGTCGGCGGCCGGATCTCCGCTGTCGGCCCTGGACTTCAGGCCCCCGACGGCGCCGTCGTCGTCGACGCCGCCGGCAAGACCATCACCCCCGGCGTCATCGACACCCACTCGCACCTCGGCGTCTACGCGGCCCCCGGCCTCAACGGCCACAGCGACGGCAACGAGGCCAGCGCGCCGACCACCGCCCACGTGCGCGCGGAGGACGGCTACTGGCCGCAGGACCCGCAGATCGATCGGGCCCGCGCGGGCGGGGTGACGACGGCGCAGATCCTGCCCGGCTCGGCCAACCTGATCGGCGGGCGCAGCGTGACCGTGCGGTTTTTGCCCGACGCGCGCAGCGTCGACGACGTCAAGTTCCCAGGCGCGCCTTACGGCCTCAAGATGGCCTGCGGCGAGAACCCCAAGCGCGTCTACGGCGACAAGTCCGGCCCCAAGACGCGCATGGGCAACCTCGCCGGCTTCCGCGACGCCTTCCAGAAGGCCAAGGAGTACGAGCGGACCTGGTCCAAGTACCGCAAGGACCACGGCGAGTGGGACAAGAACAAGGACAAGCCTGCGCCGGCCGGCAAGGACGGCCAGCCTGGCAAGCCGCCTGACGAGCCGCAGCCGCCGACCCGCGACTTCGGGCTCGAGACGCTCGGCCTGGTGATGAAGGGCGAGATCCTGGTCCACAACCACTGCTACCGCGCCGACGAGATGACGCAGATGCTCGACCTCGCGGCCACCTACGGCTTCAAGATCCGCAGCTTCCATCACGCCGTCGAGGCCTACAAGATCGCCGACCGCCTGGCCGCCGCCGGCACCGCCGCCTCGGTCTGGGCCGACTGGTGGGGCTTCAAGGCCGAGGCCTTCGACGGCATCCTCGAGAACGCCGCCCTGCTGCACGCCGCCGGCGGCCGCTCGATCATCCACTCCGACAGCCCGAGCGGCATCCAGCGCCTCAATCAAGAGGCCGCCAAGGCCATGCACGCCGGCCGCCGGATGGGCGTCGACATCAGCGAGGACGACGCCCTGCGGTGGTTCACCGCCAACGCCGCCTGGGCCCTCGGCATCGACCACGAGGTCGGCACCCTCACCCCCGGCAAGCGCGCCGACCTCGTCGTCTGGTCCGGCAGCCCGTTCAGCGTCTACACCCGCGCCGAGCAGGTCTACATCGACGGCGAGCCGGTCTACCTGCGCGGTGAGCTCGAGCCCGGCACCGACTTCGAGCTCGGCTACAACCCCGGCGCCGCCCCGCCGGCCCCGGTCTCACCTGTCCCTTCCAACATGTCCGCTGCGAACTGACCGAGAGGACCTGTCCCATGAGCCATATCCTCTTCGTCGCGGTCCTCGCCCTCAAGTCGCCGGCCGCCCCGGCCGCGGTCACGCTCGTCAAGGGCGGCGACCTCCACGTCGGCGACGGCACCGTCGTCGAGGACGCCACCATCATCATCCGCGACGGTAAGTTCGCCGCCGTCGGCGGCCCCGAGCTCACGGCCCCGAGCAACTCTGGGGTCACGCTCGTCGACGCCCGTGGCAAGATCATCACCCCCGGCCTGGTCGCCAGCGACAACCAGCTCGGCCTCGTCGAGATCGACCTCGAGGGCAGCACCCACGACGACGCCCGCGGCGGCGACCACCCGGTGCGCGCCGCTTACGACGCCAGCCGGGCCTTCAACGCCGAGTCGAGCCTGATCCAGGTCCAGGCGATCGGCGGCGTCACCACGGCCGCGGTCGCGCCCGCGGGCGGCTTGCTCTCGGGACAGGTCGCGTGGGTCGACCTCGTGCACGGCGACCACCGCGGCGCGCTGAGCAAGGCCGGCGTGGCGATCGACGGCAACCTCGGCCACAGCTACGGGGGCTCGCGCGCGGCCGCGCTGGCCAAGCTGCACGAGGTCCTCACCGACGCGCAGGTGTTCCGCGGCCGCAAGGACGCCTACGAGCGGGCCCAGACCCGGCCGTTCGCCGCCCACGCGCTCGACCTGCAGGCGCTGCAGCCGGCGCTCGCCGGACAGATCCCGCTGACGCTGTCCGCCGACCGCGCCAGCGACATCCTCGCCGCGCTCGACCTCGCCAAGGAGTACAAGCTGCGGCTCGTGATCGTCGGCGGCTCCGAGGCGTGGAAGGTCGCGCCCGAGCTGGCCGCCGCCAAGGTGCCCGTGGTGCTGCAGCCGACGCGCAACCTCCCGGGCAGCTTCGACACCCTCGGCGCCCGCCTCGACACCGCCGCCCTGCTCGCCGCCGCCGGCGTGCCCGTCGTCATCGCCTGGCTCGACGACTCGCACAACCTCCGCAACATCACCCAGGAGGCCGGCATCGCCGTCGCCAACGGCCTGCCCTGGGCCGCCGCCCTGCGCGCGATCACCCTCGAGCCGGCCCTCGCCTACGGCCAGGGCACCACGCACGGCAGCGTCGCCGTCGGCAAGGTCGCCAACCTCGTCGTCTGGAGCGGCGACCCACTCGAGCTCAGCAGTCGGCCCACCGACGTGCTCGTCCGCGGCCGCGCGATCCCGATGGTCTCGCGCCAGACCCTCTTGCGCGACCGCTACCGCAGCCTCGACAAGTTCGGCGCCGCCGCGCCATCGACGAACTCGAACGCGCGCCCTCGCCCCGACACCGGCGCCGCCGCGACCACCGCGACCACCGCGGCACCACCGCAAAAGTGACGCCCCCGCCCGCCTCGCGGTATAGATCGAGGGTCCCCATGACGAGTCATCATAGAAGCCCCCACCAGCTCGAGCACGGCCCGATCTTCTCGTGGCACCGCGACCACAACGGCTTCATCTTCACCTCGGGGCACGCCGCCGTCGACGTCGAGTCCCTCGGCATCACCCCCGGGGACCTCGTCGCCGAGACCCACGCGACCCTCAACAACCTCCGCCGCACCCTCGAGAAGGCCGGCTCGAGCCTCGAGAAGGTGCTGAAGATCACCGCCTACATCACCGACATGGGCCAGTTCGCCGCCTTTAATAAGGCCTACGCCCATTTCTTCCCCGGCCCGAAGATCCCCGCCCGCACCTGCATCGAGGTGTCGCGCCTGCCCTTCAACTTCAAGGTCGAGATCGAAGCCGTCGCGCACCTGTGAGCCCTAATCCGACGCCTCGTCCTCGAAAGCAAATCGACCTTGTTTGTCGAGGAAATCCTTCGGGTGCCGAACGGCGACCGCGAGATCACGTAGTAAGGCTACGTGATCGCCATCGATCGCCACCATCGTGCTCGCGTTGCAGCGGAGCGCGCAGGCGGCGATCATCGCGTCATACTTGAGGTAAGTATGACTGAGGCCCGTGCTCGTCTTGACGGCGTGCAATTTTGCCATCGGCATGCGTAAGCCGAGAATCGTCGCTGCCCGCTCGTCGAACGCAACGACGGTGATCCCCTTCACATGAGGAATCGGTTGCCCCCTCTGGCGCATCAACTCGGCGATCGTCGGTGCAGCCACAAAGAGCTCACGACCCGTACTGCACATCGCCTGACAAAACTTGACACATTCGCGAGAGACGGGTTCCTCGGGTCGTTCACCGAGGAATCGCATAAAGACTCCGGTATCGACCATGGCAGTCGAAGGCAGTGCCAAATCACCCATCGAGCCGTCCCTTCTCGGGGTCGTTCACAGCGCGGTACCAGTCGCGCCATACGCGTTGCGGATCCACGTCTTCGTCGAGCGGTTCAAAGTTCATGAGTCTACCCGTTGCGATCGTACCGTCGAGGTCACGTGAGACCTTCGCTTCGATTTCGATCTCGCGGTACAGGTAAGGCCCTAATTTGCGGGCGGTCGTCTGATCCGTCTGCAGAGAAAAGTCTTCCTCTAACCGACTTTCAAACCGGATAATAGGTTGCTTGCCACCTATCCGTATCGGCCGCGCGCGGATGGAGAGCAAGGAATCGAGGGGAGGAGCTACATCTTGTTCGATCGCCTTGAGGGGTCTGCTCCATGTCGCGATCTGGACTCGCGCAACTTCCCCTGGAGCGAGACGTCGCATGGCGTTCCGCGCCCGGTCCACGCGCTCCTTTGTCCCGCGCGGTAGCTCTTCTGAACCACCGATCTGCCGACGCGAAAGCTCAGCCATCTCGCGCGCGAACCGGAGGTCGCTCGGTTTGGCTGCAATCGCCACGCACTTGTTGAACACTTCAAGCCCGACGAGATCGAGAGACTTCTCCTGCATCTCCGCATTGGCTTCGACGAGTGCGAAGAACGCAGCCGCGAGTTCGAGAAGCGTCGCGGTCTTCACGGTACTGGGCTCGAGACCAGGCCCATCCAGCTCAAGCAGCAACCGGTCGGGTGGGACGACGCTCGGCGCGTCCTCTCGGCTGCGGCGCGACATAAATCCATCCTATCACTTGCGATCCATCACGCCAAGTCGCCGTCCGTGATCCTGCGCATGGATCTTGTTCGGTCTGGAATCTTCCTTCGCATTCGAAGGCGCGCCTGCCCTCAAGGTCGAGCTCGAAGCTGTGGTTCATCTCTGAACAGCTTCGAGGCGAAGGCTGCCGTCTCGAAGCTACGGCTTGTCGCGCGCCCGACATCGTCACCCCATCCTGTCGACTGCCTCACTTTCGGTGACCTCGTCCCGCGCGTCCTCGACAGCGAGCTCGAAAACATCAAGGGCCAGTTCTCTGATGACACGGAGGCCGACCGACTCGGCCTCGAGGACCGCCACGAACTCTATTTCAAGACCGTCTCGGGCAGGAGACGCGCTCCTGGTCCTTGTGGACCTATGAGCCCGAGCCGGAACGATTGTCACTCGATTCGAGTTCAGCTCTCTCGACGACCCCTCGAAGCCGTCGGGCTCACGATAGCGTCGAGCCTGCCGGCATCCGGCTTTGGGCGCTCCAACCCGGATTTGCGACATCAGCGTCATTGCCTCGATTTTCGGTCGTGATAGCTTGCCTCCGCATGCGGACATTTTGCGCGTATTCGTTCTCAGTCTTCGCTTTTTTGTCGGTCGCCTGTAGCGACTCCGAGAGCCCGCTGACCGCCGGACCGATGGCGGGTCAAAACACAGGCCCCTGTATTCAGGGCCAGTGCCTCCCGGGGCTCATGTGCTTCGCCGGCGCCTGCGAGCCCGCCGGCGGCAACAGCCAGGGCCACAGCAGTCAGCCGCCCGGCGACGACACCTCGAGCAGCGGCGGCACCGACCCCACCGAGGGCGCCACCGGCAGCGCCACGAAAGCGACCGCGGACAGCATCGACCCCGGCACCACCGGCGACGAGCCCTCGAGCACGACCAGCGTCACCACCACCGGCGTCGACGAGACCACCGACCGGCCCTCCACCTCCGACTGGCCGAGCAGCGACTCCGACACCGAGAGCGACTCGGGCAGCTTCATCACCTCGGACACCAGCGACGACAGCGGCAGCTTCATCGAGCCGCCCGAGGACGCCTGCGACGGATGCGGCGCCAACCAGGTGTGCATCGTCGTCGACGACATCCCGCAATGCACCGCCAAGTGCGACCCGCTGATCAAGGCCTTCTGCGGCGCCGACAACGTGTGCGTGCCGGTGGAGGACCAGTTCGCCTGCGCCCCGGACGCCTCCGGCAACACCGGCAAGGTCGGCGACGGCTGCATCTACGGCAACGGCTGCGACCCGGGCAACATCTGCCTCTCCGGCCCGTACGTGGCCGGCTGCAACGGTCAGGCCTGCTGCTCGCCCTTCTGCGACACCGACCTCGCCGACCCGTGCGTGCAGTACCAGATGCAGTGCGTCGCCTGGTACGAGATGGGCCTGGCCCCGGCGGGCCTCGAGGACGTCGGGGTCTGCATCATCCCGTAGCGACGCGCTTCGCGGCAGGCCGTCCGATGGACGCCCGCCGCCCTTGAAAGCATCGACGCGCACTTCGAGAACAAGGGCAGCCTGCCAGCGCAGCCGCGATCGCCGGATCGCAGCTGCACTTCGCCCTCTTCGCCCTGCACTTATGCGAATGTCCCGAGGGACATGTTACGAGGGACATGCCCTTTCAGGCATGTCCCTCGGGACTCATGCGTGCGCGAACTTCGGCTCGTCGACCAGCGGGATGAACTCGAGCTCGTCGCCGGGCACCCGGGCGAAGCGCTGCTCCTTCCATTCCTGGGCCGCCTGCTTGATGCGGTCCTGCGAGCTCGACACGAAGTTCCACCAGATGTAGCGCGGCTCCTCGAGCGGCTCGCCGCCGATCAGCGCCACCCGCGTCGGCACCGTCGCTGTCAGCGGCTCCACCGCCCCGCGCCTCAGCACCGCCATCGTCCGCGGCGGCACGATCCTGTCGCCGCTGCGCAGCTCGCCCTCGACCACGTACACCGCCCGCTCGGTCGCCGGCGGCAGCTCGAACTTCGCCCCCGGCTCGAGCAGCGCCTCGACGTAGACCAGCGGCGACGCGATCGGCGTCGGCGCGGTGACTCCGTAGGCCGAGCCAGCCAGCACGCGCAGGCGCACGCCGGGGCTCGAGAGCTCGGGGATCGTCTCGGCCGGGTGGTGCGAGAACGCCGGCTCCGACTCCTCGGCCGCGCGCGGCAGCGCGACCCACAGCTGCAGCCCGTGCAGCCTCGGCCCCTGCGCGCGCGACTCCGCGGGCGTGCGCTCCGAATGCACGATCCCCCGACCGGCTGTCATCCAGTTGACCGCGCCAGGCCGGATCGCCTGCAGCGAGCCCACGCTGTCGCGGTGGAGGATCTCGCCGTCGAACAGGTAGGTCACCGTCGCCAGGCCGATGTGCGGGTGCGGCCGCACGTCCATCCCCAGGCCCGCCTCGAGGTGCGCCGGTCCCATGTGATCGAAGAACGCGAACGGGCCGACCATGCGCCGCGCCGGCGCCGGCAGCACGCGACCGACCTCGAACGCGTCGAGCTGCCGGGTGCGCGCCGCGATCTCGAGCTCGATCGCCGTGTCCGTGGATTCGTCTGCTTGCATGGTCACACTCCCGTGGCCCGAAGGTCAGGCCAGCGATTGACGGATCTCCACCGTCGCCGTCGTCATCAACTTGTGGATCGGGCACCGCAGCACGGTCTCGTGCAGCTTGTGCTTGTCGGCGTCGCTGAGCGCGCCCTCGAAGCCGAGCTTGACGTTCAGCACGTAGGTGCCCTGGCGCTCCTGCGAGTCGTCACGCTCGACCTCGACCGTGACGCGCTCGAGCGCGATGCCCCGCGACTTGGCGTAGACGCAGGCGGTCAGGGCCTTGCAAGTCGCCAGCGAGGCGTCGAAAAGGTCGTGCGGGCCAGGGGCCGAGGCCGCGCCGCCGAGCGCGCCGCTCACGTCGGCGTGCAGCGTGTGCGCGTCGATCGACACGACCTGGCGGAATTGCGGGGGGCTCTCGTTCGTCGAGCGGATCGTCATGGGTCTCACTTCTGTTTTACCAGAGAGACCTCGATGTTGATCGTGACCTCGTCGCCGACCATCGCCCCGCCGAGCTCGAGCAGGGCGTTCCATGTGATGCCGAACTCGGAGCGGCGAATCTTGGTCTTGGCCGACGCGCCGATGCGGGTGTTGCCCCACGGGTCGGCGGTCTCGCCGGTGACGTCCTCGACCTTGAGCACGACCTCACGCGTCTGGTCGCGGATCGTCAGGTCGCCGACCAAATCGTAGCCGTCGTCCGTGCGGGTCACGCGCTTGGAGGCGAAGGTCATGGTGGGGAACTTGTCGGCGTCGAAGAAATCGGCGCTGCGCAGGTGGGCGTCGCGCTGCTCCTCGCGGGTGTGGATCGAGCCGATCTCGACGGTGGCGGTGACGCGAGCAGCAGACGGATCCTGCGAGTCGAGCACCACTTCGCCGGCGAACTTCTTGAACTCACCGCGGACGTTGGTAATCATCATGTGGCGGACGCTGAAGCCGACGCTCGAGTGCGAGGGGTCGATGTTCCAGCGGGTGGCGGTGTTCGAGGCAGTCGTCATGGATCCCAGGGTGAGCCCCGCCCGCGCCGACCACTAGCCCTCGCGCGGCGAACCGATTGTTGCTCTCGGGCGAACAATCGCGCGGCGCTGTCCTGACGCGGCGGTCGCTTCGCTAGCGCCCGCGATCGTGCTTCGCGTCGTGGTGAGGCTGCCGGGCCATCGGCGCAGTGCTTACTTTCGTGCTCCGGGCGGTGAGCCTGCGGGGCGACCGGACCGCGACGGGCCTGCTGTCCTGCTTCGCGAATTGCCGACTGCGCCTCGCGGGGGGCCCGGGGAAGGGTCGGTCGCGAGTTCAGCGTCTGCATGCGCGCTCGTGCCTCGCGCTCATGCTGCCTCGTATTCGCGACCGACCCTTCCCCGGACCCCTGGCACGGCTGCAGCCGTGAGGGGCCGACCCGCCGTCGTGGGCTCCGCTGGCGGATGTCCTCCGGGACAGGTTCATGAGCGGGCGTCGGACGGCCAGGGCTGGCCGCCCGACACCCGCCGTCTCGCGTCATTCACGGCGTGTCCTTCTGGCGGCTCGTCGTCACGCTCGAGCGCCCCGTAACGCCGGCAGGATCCCGACACCTGCCGCCTCGCTTCCTCGGGCGACGTCTCACGACGAACGACAGCACGGCCGCGATGCGCATCATCGCGGGAGTCCAGGGACCGCAGGCTCGCACATCAGGTCGTGGCTTTTATTGGGATGTTCACGACGGGGGCGGCGGGCAAGTCGGTGCTGCATCGCCGCAACGCGCCTCGAGCATCCCCGCGTCGACGATGTCGAGGACCTCGCACGGCGGCGACGGCGGCCGGTCTTTCCTCTCACAATGCACCCACTGCCCCATCCGGACGCGTCCCGTCTCGGCGGGCGTGATGTACACGATGGTCTGCCCCTCCTCCTGCCGCGAGGCGATCGCCCGCACGCAATCGATCGGCAACGAGTCGCACGCGTCGCGCCCCATCGCCGTCACCACCGACGCCGCGGCTACAGGGACCACCGGCGCCGCGACCTCATGCACCGCCGGGACCGCGCTAGCGGGCTCTGCCTCGTGCCCCGCGGCAGCTCTCTCGACCGGAGCCCCTGTACACGCAGCCACCATGATGATGATCACCGCAGCCCACATCCCTCGCATCGACCGGTCGTGATTCATCGCGGCTCCCCTCGCGAGCGGGACGGTAGCATCGGCATCGCTCCTGGGCAGACCCAACGCCGGTGCACCTGCGGCTTCATCCCGCGTCTTTCGAATTCAGTGCTCGCGCTCGCCATCCGCCAGCGCGTGCTTACAACCTTCGTCCGCTCACCATCGCCAGCGCGGGGCCTCGACCATCGTCTGCTCGGCGTCCAACCAGCGCAGGACCACGACCTCCGTCCGCTCGTCGTCCCGCCCATGGGGATCACGACCTCCGTCCGCTCGTCGTCTCCCGCCCTTGGGGATCACGACCATCGCCCGCTCGTCATCCCGCCCGTGGCGACCACGACCATCGCCCGCGCGTCATCCCACCAGAGCGGGGCCACCACGCTCTCCGCAGGCGGACGGGAGGCGGCGCAGTGGGACGCAGCCGGGGGCCCCATGCCTCGCGCGGAGACGCCGCGCCGATCTTCGGACTCGCCGATGTTCCCCTCGGCGTCGAGCACGTGGCATGGCAGGTCCGGCGTCGCGACGGGACCCGCTGCGCCGCCTCCCGTCCGCCCCACGACGATCGCCGAGGCCCCGCCCCTCGAAGACAAGACGATCGCCTCGAAGAGCCCGAGACGATCGCCAGAGAAAATCGCCTCGAGGAGCAGCCCCCTCGAGGCAATCGCCCGCTCAGCGCGACAGATACGGGTAGCTCTGCAGCACCCCGAGCAGCCACGACTCGCCGAGCGTCGTCTCGACCGCCAGGTGGCGGTCGCGCAGCCAGCGGATCATCCGCTCCACATCGAAGTCCATCGACGACAGCACGTCTTCGCAGGTCGCGCCCATCTTGATCTCGAACGTGAGGTTCTCGCCGAGCTCCACGCGTTCGCTGCCTGGAAGGACCATGTCGTCGTCCGGGTTGCGGAGGATCACCTCGTGGCAGCGGGCGAACAGGTTGTGCACGTTGCCCAGGCTGTCCTGGTACGCCCCCGTCATGAAGAACCCCAGGTAGTACTTCTCGTCCGAACCGCGGCGCTGCTCGTGCAGCGGCAGGTACGGCATGTTCTCGTCGGGGTGGGCGAACGTCTCCACGCAGCCGTCGCTGTCGCACGTGATGTCGACGATCTGCGCGTTGATGGTCGGCTTCTCGCCGTGGCGGGACAGCGGCGCCGCGGGGAACACCTGGTCGATGCTCCACGCGTCGGGGATGCTCTGGAAGATCGAGAAGTTGACCAGGTACTTCTGGTGGGCCTTGCCGAGGAAATCGACGATCTCCTCCGGCGGGTGCTGCATCGCCTCGACGATCTGCTTGACCTTGTTGCGGATCCGTCCGAACAGGCCCTCGGCGCTGGCGCGGTCCTGCAGGCTCAGGTAGCCGCGCGAGAACAGCTGCAGGCACTCGTCGCGGTAGTCGATCGCGTCGTGGAAGTACTCCTCGACGTTCTTGATGTTGAGGCTCTCGAGCGTGTTGCGCAGCTCGTGGACCAGGCGGTGCTCGTCTTCGGCGGGCTCGGGCACCGGCATCAGCTCGCCCTGGACCTCGCGCAGGTCGGCGATCGTCACCGCGTGGTTGGCCACCACCACGCGGCCTGACTCCGTCAGCAGCGTCGGCTGGCGGGCCCCCACCTCGCGGCAGGCCTCGATCACCTCGAACACCACCTGCGACGCGTACTCCTCGAGCGAGTAGTTGGCCGACGACGGGTACGACGTGCGCGAGCCGTCGTAGTCGACGCCGATGCCGCCGCCGAGGTCGAGGTAGCGCAGCCGCGGCGCCAGCTGCTGCATCTCGGCGTAGATGCGCGCGCCCTCGCGGACCGCCGTCTTGATGCGCTTGATCTGGGTGATCTGCGAGCCGATGTGGAAGTGCAGCAGCGACAGCTGCTCGACCATGCCGGCGGCCGTCAGCTCGCGCACCACGCCAAGCAGCTCATTGGTCGTCAGGCCGAACTTGCTGCTCTCGCCGCCCGAGCTCTGCCAGCGGCCGCTGCCGCGGCTGTACAGCTTGGCGCGCATGCCGACCTCGGGCTTCGCCGTCCAGTCCTGCTCCTGATAGACGTCGAGGTAGCGCCGGACCTCGCGCGTCGACTCGAGCACGATGATCACGTGGTGCCCGAGCTCGGCCGCGTGGAACGCCATGCGCATGAACTCGCGGTCCTTGTAGCCGTTGCAGACCAGCAGCGAGCCCTTGAGCGGCGGCTGGGCCATCGCCAGCAGCAGCTCCGGCTTCGAGCCGGCCTCGAGCCCGTAGTTGAACTTCTCGCGGGCCTTGACCACCGTGTCGACCACGCTGCGGCGCTGGTTGACCTTGAGCGGGTACACGCCGATGTGCTTGCCCTCGTAGCTGTTGTCGGCGATCGCCTTGGCGAACCCGTCCTTCAGCGTCCCCATCTGGTTCTCGATCATCGTCGGGAAGCGGACCACGTAGGGCGTGCGGATGCCGCGGCGCGCCAGCTCCTGCGACAGCGCGTACAGGTCGACCGCCGGCGAGTTCGGGGCCGCGAACACCAGGTGGCCCTCGCCGTTGGAGCGGATGAACGCGCTGCCCCAGCGGTTGATGCCGTAGCGTTTGAACGACGTCTCGACCGCGAGCGCGAGCGCCTGCGCCGAGCGCTTGCTCGCGTCGGGCTCGAGACCCGCCGGCACCTCGACCGCCACCGGCGCCGCCGGCTTGACCACATCTGCTTCCGTCGTCTGGCTCATCTCGCCGGGGATGATGGGTGCGCATCGGCCCCGGCCGCAAGGCCCTCCCGGCGATCTCCCGCGGCCGGCGCCGGTGTCGGCCGTGCGGAGCCCGGAATTACGGGCGAGCGGGCCCCACGGACCCCGCCGGCCCGAGCCGCGAGGGCCACCGTTCGCGCCGGTCGCGGCGGGCGGGCCTCGCACCGCCCGCCGCTCGTCGCCCCGGTTGCTCGCCCGCGCCTCTGCTATCCTCCCGCCCCGCGCCCGCAGGGCGCCCCAGGAGTCGTCACGGCATGGCCTCGTATCAGTACATCTACACCATGAAGGACCTGCGCAAGGTCTACCCCGGCGGCAAGGAAGTGCTCAAGAGCATCTGGCTCAGCTTCCTTCCCGGCGCGAAGATCGGCGTGCTCGGCCTCAACGGCTCCGGCAAGTCGACCCTCCTCAAGATCATGGCCGGCGTCGACAAGGAGTTCATCGGCGAGGCCTGGAGCGCCGAGGGCGTCTCGGTCGGCTACCTGCCGCAGGAGCCCGCGCTCGACCCCAAGAAGGACGTCAAGGGCAACATCGAGGAGGCCGTCGCCGGCATGATGCAGACGCTGGCCCGCTTCGAGGAGGTCAGCAACAAGCTCGGCGAGCCGATGAGCGACGACGAGATGACCCGCCTGCTCGCCGAGCAGGCCGATCTGCAGGACAAGATCGACGCCGGCAACGGCTGGGAGCTCGACCGCACGCTCGAGATCGCCATGGACGCGCTGCGCTGCCCGCCGGGCGACTCGGACGTCACCACCCTGTCGGGCGGCGAGAAGCGCCGGGTGGCCCTGTGCCGCCTGCTGCTGCAGCGCCCCGACCTGCTGCTGCTCGACGAGCCGACCAACCATCTCGACGCCGAGAGCGTCGCCTGGCTCGAGCGATACCTCCAGGACTACCCCGGCACCGTCGTCGCCGTCACCCACGACCGCTACTTCCTCGACAACGTCGCCGGGTGGATCTTGGAGCTCGACCGCGGCTCCGGCATCCCGTGGAAGGGCAACTACTCGTCCTGGCTCGACCAGAAGAAGAAGCGCCTGGCCCAGGAGGAGAAGACCGAGTCCAACCGCCAGCGCACGCTGCAGCGCGAGCTCGATTGGGTGCAGATGAGCCCGCGCGCCCGCCAGGCCAAGAGCAAGGCCCGCGTCAAGGCCTACGAGGAGCTGCTGGCGCAGGCGAGCGACAAGAAGGTCGACACCACCGACCTCGTGATCCCCTTCACCAAGCGCCTCGGCAGCACCGTGGTCGAGTGCAAGGGCATCAGCAAGGCCTACGGCGACCACCTGCTGTTCGAGGACCTGACCTTCACCCTCCCGCGCGGCGGCATCGTCGGCATCATCGGCCCCAACGGCGCCGGCAAGACGACCCTCTTCAAGATGATCACCGGCCAGGAGAAGCCGGACGGCGGCGCCATCAAGGTCGGCGAGACCGTCGACATCGCCTACGTCGACCAGTCGCGCGACGCGCTCGACCCCAACAAGTCGGTGTGGCAGGAGATCTCCGGCGGCCAGGAGATCCTCAGCATCGCCGGTCGCGACGTCAACTCGCGCGCCTACGTCAGCAAGTTCAACTTCAACGGCGCCGACCAGCAGAAGAAGGTCGGCGTGCTGTCGGGCGGCGAGCGCAACCGCGTCCACCTGGCCAAGCTGCTCAAGCGCGGCGGCAACCTGCTGCTGCTCGACGAGCCGACCAACGACCTCGACGTCGACACCCTGCGCCACCTCGAGGAGGCCCTGCTCAGCTTCCCCGGCTGCGCGGTGGTCATCAGCCACGACCGCTGGTTCCTCGACCGCATCGCCACCAACATCCTCACCTTCGAGGGCGACTCGAAGGTCTCCTGGTTCGAGGGCAACTTCGCCGACTACGAGGCCGACAAGAAGAAGCGCCTCGGCGACGACGCCCTCCAGCCGCACCGGATCCGCTACAAGAAGCTGACCCACTGAGCATGCTCTGAAGACCATGCCCGCGAGGACATGTCTTCGCGGGCATGTCCTTTGGGTCACACGGACCCCTCGCTCAGTAGTTCCAGGCCACGCAGTCGGTCGTCGTGCGCACGACGAACTCGGCCAGCGTGCGCAGGTTCCTGGTGAACGTCGCGGTGTCGAGGTAGTCGCCCGGGGTGGCGCCGCTGCGCGGGCCGCCCGGGCCGTAGCTGGTGATCCACCGCTCGTTGTTCACGGCGGCGTCGACGGCCTGCGCCGTGTCGGCGCGCAGCTTCTGGCACGAACGCTTCATCACGGTCGTGTCGCTCGCCAATCGGTCGTACTCGGCGCGCAGCGCCGCCAGCTGCGACGGGCCCTCCCACCCGTAGTTCTGGTAGGTCGGCGGCGCCTGCGAGAAGCGGACCGGATACCCGCCCGGGTTGACGGTGAAGAAGCCGACGTTCGCCGGCGAGGTGTCGTCGAGCTCGATGTAGCGGTGGATCGACGTGTCGTTCGCGTGGTCGACGGTCTCGAGGTACGCGAGCGCGGTCCCCACCGCGGCGCGGTTGGCCGGCACGCCCGGGTCGAGCTGGTAGAGGCGGAGCAGCGCCCACATGACGTCCTGGCTCTCCTGCCCGGCGATCGCCGGCACTTCCCAGCTGCGCGCCCACCGTGGCTGCATCTGGATGTCGTACTGCTGGGCCCAGGCCGGCTGCGGCTGAGGCATCTGCGCGCGGCGCAGGAAATCGCCGTAGGCGGTGAGCATGGCCTGGTAGGTCGTGGCCTGCGCCGGATAGACCTGCCTGGCCCAGTACAGCATCTCGACGAAGGCCGACGCCAGGTTGTCGTTCAACGTCGGGTCGTCCCAGTACTCGTTGCCGTAGGCGTTGGCGTAGCAGTTGGCGAGGCCGCACGCGGTCCCGATCGAGGGCGGATAGCTGGCCTGCAGCGCCGGCCGGGCGGCGACGGGACCGGCGAACCCCTGCGGAAAGCCGCCGTGGGTCGGGTACTGCGAGGTCTCCACGCGCGCGCGGGCGTAGGCCGAGGAGCCGGAGAGCGCCGTATCGGCGAAGCCGAACAGTTGGTCGGTGCGCATCATCGCAACCAGCGCCAGCTGGGTGACCTGGTCGTCGTAGACCGAGAACTTGCAGCCGCCGCAGCTACAGCTCGCCGTGGTGTTGAGGTAGCAGGCCTTGAGCGTCGGCGTCGGCTTGAAGTCCGCGTAGAGGCGCCAGCCGCCCGATTTGACCTGCCCGTGGCGCAACGCCATGGCCGCGTCCTTCGCGTAGGTCTTGAGCGCCGGCGTCGCCGGGTCGGCGAGGGCGGCCTCGACGAACGCGATCGTCACGTCCGCCGTGCCGGGTGACTGGATCATGATCTGATCGTCGTCGAGCTGGATGTCGCCCCAGCGCTCGCTCAGGTTGGTGGCGTTGTGGTGCCACGCGTAGCCGCCGTGCCGGGCGACGTTGTCGTGGAAGAACTTCGCCGCGTTCCGCATGCGCCCGAGCGCCTTGGCCCGCAGCGGCGTCGCGGCGGCCGGCTCCGCCTCACCGATCGCCAGGTTCGGTCGTGAGCCGTCGCGCGCCGGCTCGGCGCCGGTCGAGTCGCTCTCCACTTCGGTGTCCGTCGTTTCGCTCTCCGATTCGGTGCCTGGCGCGTCGCAGGCGAACTGCGAGAGGAGCGGGAAGAGAGCGAGCGTAAGCAGTCTTTTCATGAACGAGATTCTCCTGTTTCAGCGGTCGTGATCGATGGTCCACGCGTGCGGCCTCGCCGAGAACGTCCTGCCGCGCGCGGCCCGGCCCGCCCATCGGAGCGCGCCGGAGCGCGCCGGAGTCGTAACGAAAGACCCACGCCGGGCACGGTCCCCGATCGGCCGGCAACGTTACAAACCACGGCACCGAAGTCGCGACCTCGGTCGACGACGAGCGCGAGCGCGCTCGAGTCCGTCTCTGCATGAGGACGACTCGAGGCTCGCGTCACCGGCTCATGTCACCCGCTTCGCGCGTCGCCGCTCCCTTGCGCGACGCGAATCATTGCTGTCCCTTGGGACATGACCTTCAGACCAGCCGCGGCATCCGCTCCAGCGCCGCCTGGCGCTCGAGCAGCACCGCCGTCAGCACCGCCCGCACCGCCGGCGCGTCGAGCCCGCGCAGGTGGCCGAGCAGGTGGTCCATGTGGATCTGGAACCCGCAGCGCGTCACCTCGACCGGCGTCAGCGGGCACTGCATCTCGCCGCGGTGGAGCAGCGCCAAAAACCGCTTGAGGTCCTCGGTGGGCACACGGACGAGCGCGTTCTGCAGCATCGCCGGGGGCATAGCCCCTCGCCCGCCTGCGGGCAAGCGCGGGCGCCTCGCGCGTCGCGCTCGCCCGGGCCCGCCGACGCCCTCGCGCGCCGCACGGGCCGCGCTCGCTCACGAAGCCGGCGACGTGCTCACCGGCATCCGACCTCGCCACGACGGTCCGTCGCGCCCGGCCGCCTCAGCCTTCCGGCGGCGGGTCCGGCAGGCGGAACGACCTTATGAAATCTTCGCCCGCGCTGTGACAGCCGACGCACACGTCGGGTCGGCCGGAGAAGCGCGGCTGGTCGCTCGAGCCGTCGTACTGCTCCCACGCCCACACGCCGGCCTGCTTCTGCATCACCGCGACCTGGACCAGCGACCCGCCCTCGGCCGCGTCGTAGCCGGCCAGGACCACCATCGCGTCCTCGGACCAGGCCAGCAGCCCCTCGGGCAGCACCATCGCCAGGTCGGCGACCACCACGTCGTTGATGTAGATGTCGACGAACCCGCCGTGCGGCGCGACCACCGGCTGGCGCTTCTCACGGTTCTTCGGCCGGGCCCACATCGTGTAATCGCCGGCCTCGGCCAGCAGCGTCGGCGCCTCGGACACCGGCTGCAGCGGCTCCTCGCAGCCCGCGGGCAGGGCCCCGAGGGCGACGGCGGCGATCGCGGCGCGGCGGCGCATCGACATCGTCGACACCATAACACCCTTTGCGGCTACGATCCGCGCCCCCGTGCCGAGAAACCCCATCACCGCCCGCGCCCTGGCCGTTCAGACCCTCCGGCAGATCGATCAACGCCGCGGCTTCAGCAACCGGATCCTGGCCGAGCAGTTCGAGCGTCACCCGGACCTCGAGCGGCGCGAGCGCGGCCTCACCACCAACCTCGTGTACGGCGTGCTGCGCCACCGCGGCCGCCTCGACGCGCTGATCGACGCCGTCGCCGTGCGCCCGAAGAACCTCAGCGCCCGCGCGCGAGAGATCGCCCGCGTCGCCGTGTTCGAGCTGCGCGAGCTGCAGCACCCGCCGCACGCCGCGATCTCGCAGGCCCTCGGCCTCGCCACCGCGCTCGACCCGAGCGGCGGCCTGGCCCGCCCGCTGCACGCCATCCTCTCCGCCATCGACCGCGAAGGCGCCGCCGCCGACGCCCGCCTCGCCGCCGGCAAGCCGCTCGACGTGCTCGCCGATCGCTGGTCGATCCCCCGCTGGCTCGCGGGCCGCTGGATCGCCAACCTCGGCCCCGACCTCGCCCTCGCCCGCGCCCGCGCCCTCGCCGAGCCGCCCGCCGTCGAGCTGCGCGTCGACCTGTCCCGAACGACAGCCGACGACGTCGCCGCGGCCCTGCGCGAGGCCGAGCCGAAGGCCCTCGTCGAGCCGATCGCCGACCAGCCGCAGGCCCTGCGGGTGCGCAGCGGCGGCGAGCTGGTCCGCCACCCGCTGCACGAGCGCGGCCTGTTCTCGGTCCAGGCCCTCGGGGCGCAGCGCGCCGCCCTGACTCTTGCGCCATGTCCTGAAGAACATGTCCTGGACGCCTGCGCCGGCATGGGCACCAAGTCGCTGCAGCTGGCCGAGCTGATGGGCCGCCGCGGCCGTCTGGTCGCCGCCGACGCCAGCGAGCTCCGGCTCGGCGAGCACGCCGCCCTGCGCCGCCGCGGCGGGCTCGACGTCGAGGGCCTCGAATTCACCTCGGTGATCGCCGACCTCGCCGCCGATGAGCCGCAGCCCGGCGTCGACGACTCGACCTACGACGCCGTCCTGCTCGACGCCCCCTGCACCGGCCTCGGCAACCTGGCCCGCCACCCCGAGCTGCGCGGCACCGTGCAGTTCGCGGACATCGCCGTCTGCGCCGCCCTCCAGCGCCGCCTGCTCGACCGCAGCCGCGCCCGCGTGCGCCCCGGCGGCCGCCTGGTCTACGCCGTCTGCAGCCTCGAGCCCGAGGAGGGCCCGCGCCTGGTCCGCGCCGCGTGCGACGCCGGCAGCTTCACGCTCGAGCACGAGGAGACCTGGACGCCCGAGGCCCACCAGACCGACGGCTTCTACCTGGCCCGCCTGCGCCCGAGCTGAGCCTTATCCTCAGGACATGTTCTAAAAGGCATGTCCTGAAGGTCAGACGGCGCGTACCCTCACGCCTCCAGCAGTGCATCGATCGGCGCCGCGGCTCGGAGGGCAACTCCGGGCCTCGCAGCCGTTGGAGCGCATCGATCTTTGCCGGGCTCCTGGAGGGCAACTCCGGGCCCCGCAGCCGTTCAGTGTATCGATTGGCGCCGCGCTCCTGGAGGCCCACTCCAGGCCCCGCAGCCGTTCCGTGCATCCATCTGTGCCGCGCGACTCCGGGCCGGTGCGCCGGGGCCCGCTCGCACGTTCGCGCCAGTGGCGCGCTTCTGTGCCGGACATGGCCCCGAGAGCATGCCCTTCGAGACATGCCCTTCGGAACATGTTCGAACGAACACTCAAGTTTCGCTCACGGCTGCGCTCCGGCTCGCTCCGCCGCGCCTGCGTCGAGGTCATCCTTCGCCTCGACGCGCATCGAGTTTTTTCAAGAGCGGCTCGCTGTCAGGGCTGCGCCCCGGGCGACGCCGGGGCGGGTGGGACCCCGCCCATCAGCTGCTGCAGCTTGGCCGCGTTCGGGTCGTCCGCGGGCACCGCGTCGATGAACTTGCGGGCGTGGTGCTGGGCCTCGTCCTTCACCCCCGCTTCCCACGTCAGCACCGCCAGGTTGAAGCGGGCCGGGTTGTAGCTCGGATCGGCCTTGAGCGCCGCCAGGTAGCGGCTGCGGGCGTCGTTGTACTTGCCGCGCTTTTGGGCCACGAGGCCCAGGTTGTAAAGCACCAGCGCATCGCCGGCGTCGCTGGCGAGCGGCTCCAGCAGGCGGGTCGCCTCGTCGAGATCGTCGCGGAGGATCGCCAGCTTGGCCGCGAGCAGCTTGGCGTCGCGGCCGGCACCGGCGGCGATCGCCTGCTCGGCGGCGAGCCGCGCCTCCTCGTGGCGCCCGGCGGCCTCGAGCTCGAGCGCCTCGAGGTACTTCTTCTCGGCCTCCGGCGACGCGGCCGGGGCCTCGGCGCTCGGGCGGTCAGGCGGGGCAGCCGGCGAAGAGCCGTCGCAGGCCACGGGTAGCGCGAGCAGGAGCGGGAGCAAGGCACGGCGCAGGCACGAAATCATCAAGGACCTCGGTCGACCTCGCAGTCGTAGCATAGTTCCGCCGCCGACGTCCTCTGCGCGTCGCGGCGCCCCCTCCGCCGCGCCACCGTATCCCGCCGGTCCGCCGCGCGCCGCCGCTCTCACATGTCCCGAAGGACATACGCCTGCACGCGCGCATGTCTCTCGGGACATCCGCGCCGCAGGCCCGTGCAGCGGCCGACGCACCCGCCTCGCGCGAACCTGGCGCTTGTGGTCTCGCTGCCAATCGTGATAGCTTGGGCTCCGATCGACGTGGGTCGATCACCGCGTCCCTCGCTGTGGACGTCGCTCTTCGGAACTGGGGGTGATCATGCGCCGAACCGCGCCTATGCGCCGGTATGGGGCTGTCTTGGGGCTATTGTCGATCGTTGGATTCGCGGGCGGGTGTGCCGACGACACCACCGCCGGCACCCTCTCCATTAGTGGTACCGACGGCACCGCCACGACTGGCGACCCGCCGACGTCCACCGATTCGCCGACGTCTCCGGCCACCACCGACACCCCCACGACCACCGTTTCGACGACCACCACCGATTCGACGACCACCGAAGGCCCCACCACCACCGAGGGGCCCACGACCACCGATTCGGCGACCACGACCACCACCGACACGACGACGAGCACGACGACCACGACGACCACGACGACCACCGATACCGACACGACCACAGGCGATCCCGTCGTCGGCCGCTCCATCACCCAGACCGTCAACAGCGGCACCGTCGCCTCCAGCCCCAACTTCCGCATGGTCTTCACGCTGGGTCAGCCGACCCAGAACCAGGGCATCTACTCTTCCGCCAACTTTCGCCTCCAGGGCGGCCTCATCGGCGCCAACGGGAACCCGCCATGATCTCGACACGACGCAACCGGAAGAAGCAGTGGTGGCTCGGCGCGGCGCTCGCCTCCGCGTGGCTGCTCCCCCTCGACGCCAGCGCCCTCGCCGTCCCCGCCCTCGTCACTCACCAGGGTCGCCTCTTCGACGCCAATGGTGGCCCCGTCGACGGCACCCAGGACATCACCTTCGCCATCTACGACGCCGAGCTCGCCGGCAACGAGATCTGGGCCGAGACCATCAGCGTCACCTTCGAAGAGGGCTTCTTCTCCGTCCGCCTCGGCGAGCAGCTCGTACTCGACGAGCTCGTCTTCGACGGCAGCACTCGCTGGCTCGGCATCACCGTCGGCGCCGACCCGGAGATGACCCCTCGCGCCGCCGTCGTCAGCGTCCCCTATGCCATGTTCGCCGGGGACGTCCGCGGCGAGATCAACCCCCTCAGTGTCAACATTCAGGGCTTCGGTCAGGTCATCAACGAGAACGGCCAATGGGTCGGCGATCCTTCAGGATTGATCGGTCCCGCCGGCCCGCCCGGACCTGCCGGTCCCGCTGGCGCCGAGGGTCCCGCCGGACCTGCGGGCGCTGAAGGCCCTGCCGGCCCCGCCGGTGCGGCCGGTCCTGCCGGCGCCGAGGGCCCTGCCGGTCCTGCTGGCGCCGAAGGCCCTGCCGGTCCCGCCGGTCCTGCGGGCCCTGCCGGCCCCGAAGGCCCCGCCGGCCCCGCTGGCGGCGACGGTCAGGTCGGCCCTGCCGGCCCCGCCGGTCCGGCAGGTCCTGCTGGCGCCGAGGGTCCGCAGGGTGCCCAGGGTGCCCAAGGCCCGCAAGGCGACATCGGCCCGGTCGGTCCCCAGGGCCCGCAGGGCGACCTCGGTCCCGTCGGTCCCGCCGGTCCGCAAGGTGACATCGGCCCTGCAGGCCCCGCTGGCCCCGCCGGTCCGCAGGGCGACCTCGGCCCCGCCGGCCCCGCCGGTCCGCAGGGCGACCTCGGCCCGGCCGGCCCCGCCGGTCCCCAGGGCGACCTCGGCCCCGCCGGCCCCGCCGGTCCGCAAGGCGACCTCGGTCCCGCTGGCCCCGCCGGCCCCGCCGGTCCCGCCGGTCCCGCGGGCCCGTCGGGTTCGCCGGGCGAGCCGGGTCCTGCGGGTCCCGCCGGCCCCGCTGGTCCCGCCGGTCCCGCTGGCCAGCAGGGCACCCAGGGCGATCCAGGCCCGGCTGGCCCCGCCGGTCAGGTCGGTCCCGCCGGCCCCGCCGGCCCCGCTGGCCCCGCCGGTCAGGTCGGCCCCGCCGGCCCCGCTGGCCCCGCCGGTCAGGTCGGCCCGATCGGCCCCGCCGGCCCCGCCGGCCCCTCCGGCCCGCAAGGCGGCGTCGGTCCGATGGGCCCCGCCGGTCCTGCCGGCGCGATCGGACCCCAGGGCCCCGCGGGTCCTGCCGGCGCTGCCGGTCCCGCTGGCCCCGCCGGCGCGGTCGGTCCCCAGGGCCCGCAAGGTCCGCAGGGTCCGCAGGGCGTGCCCGGTCCGACCAGCGTGCCCGCGTGCCCCGGGAGCCCCTACGCCGATCAGATCACCTCGGTGAACACGGTCCGCTCGCTGCTCTGCGTGTACCACGAGAACTTCGGCAAGAACTGGAACGGCTCGGCGAGCGATTGTTACACCTTCTATGATGGGGCGCATCTGTGCCGCCACGAGGAGATCCGCCGCGCCTGCATCGCCGGCAACGGGTTCGCGCCGATCAACAATTCGTGGCTGGCCGACCGGATCGACGACGACGACGCGCTGCACACCAACAGCACCGACTGCAACAACTTCGACGGCCAGGACGGTTACAACGCCGGCAAGACCGGCAAGTACTGCTGCTCCGAATGGCCCAAGTACTGAGCCTCGCGCTGCTCCGGCCGATGGATCGACCATGACCTCGAGAGCAGACATCGTCGCCCGCAGCGGTCGCAAGATCGCCGCCGCCCTGGCCGGCAGCCTCGTCCTCCTGCTCGGCAGCGGGTATCTGCTGTCCCGCGGTGAACCACCGCCGCAGCAGCTCCCCGCCGCCGGACCCGAGCTCGCGGTCGCGCTCGGCGTGCCGGCGGCCGACGCCGATTCGGCGCGCCGGCATTTCGACGATTTCGACCCGCGCCCCGACCACGTCGCCCTCGCGCCGCCGCCGATCGAACCTGTCCCCCGGGACAGTTTGACTGAGGACCGTCAGGCCTGGCTCGCCAACCCGGGCCCGCAGGTCGTGATCGACGGCAGCGGGCAAGCCAAGCTCGAGGCCGCCCGTGCGGCCGCGACCGCCGAGCTGCAAAAAGCCCTCGACGGGCGGGCGCGGGGCCTCCTGCGCGCCTGTGGCGGCAAGAACCCCAATAACTTGTTCGTCCAGGCCACCTTCGGCGCCGACGGCAAGCTGCTCTCGCACGAGTTCGCCGGCCACGGCGACGACGCTGCCGTCCGCGATTGCCTCGCCGCCCAGCCGTTCGCCATGACGATCGCGCCCCCCGGCGCCGAGATGCAGCTCCGCGGCGTGCTCGCCCCGCCCTGACGCCGCGAGCTCGAGTTCAGCGGCTGACCGCTCGCAGCGAGATCGTCAACATGTCCCAAAAGCCAGACCATGCATCCGGCTCGCCGCCGGGGCGGCCGAATGCGCGCTGACCTGCGGGCCCCGACTCTGCACATCGCACCCGCGCGCCTGTGAAGCCGGCGACGCACCTCTGGCGCGAATCTGCGTCTTGTTGGCCTGCGTTCATTCATGATAGCGTCGGTCCGAATCGCCGCGTCGCCCGATGCGGCGTCTGCCTGAACGGGGGTGAGCATGCGCCGAACCGCGCCTACGCGCCGGTGTGGGGCTGTCTTGGGACTATTGTCGATCGTTGGATTCGCGGGCGGCTGTGCCGACGACACCACCGCCGGCACCCTCTCTATTAGTGGTACCGACGGCACCGCCACGACTGGCGACCCGCCGACGTCCACCGATTCGCCGACGTCTCCGGCCACCACCGACACCCCCACCACCACCGTTTCGACGACCACCACCGATTCGACGACCACCGAGGGACCCACCACTACCGAGGGGCCGACGACCACCGATTCGACGACGACGACCACCACCACCGACACGACGACGACCTCGACGACGGACACGACGGACACCGACACGACCACCGGCGATCCGATCGTCGGCCGCTCCATCACCCAGACCGTCAACAGCGGCACCGTCGCCTCCAGCCCCAACTTCCGCATGGTCTTCACTCTGGGTCAGCCGACCCAGAACCAGGGCATCTACTCTTCCGCCAACTTTCGCCTCCAGGGCGGCCTCATCGGCGCCAACGGGAACCCGCCATGATCTCGACGAAGCGTGACCGCATCTTTGGTAAGAAGTGGTGGCTCGGGGCCGTGCTCGCCTCCGCGTGGCTGCTCCCCCTCGACGCCAGCGCCCTCGCCGTCCCCGCCCTCGTCACCCACCAGGGCCGCCTCTTCGACGCCAACGGCGTTCCTGTCGACGGCACCCAGGACATCACCTTCGCCATCTACGACGACGAGCTCGCCGGCAACGAGATCTGGGCCGAGACCATCAGCGTCACCTTCGAAGAGGGCTTCTTCTCCGTCCGCCTCGGCGAGCAGCTCGTCCTCGATGAATTGGTGTTCGACGGCAGCACCCGCTGGCTCGGCATCACCGTCGGCGCCGACCCGGAGATGACCCCTCGCGCCGCCGTCGTCAGCGTCCCCTATGCCATGTTCGCCGGGGACGTCCGCGGCGAGATCAACCCCCTCAGTGTCAACATTCAGGGCTTCGGTCAGGTCATCAACGAGAACGGCCAATGGGTCGGCGATCCTTCAGGATTGATCGGTCCCGCCGGCCCGCCCGGACCCGCCGGTCCCGCTGGCGCCGAGGGTCCCGCCGGACCTGCGGGCGCTGAAGGCCCTGCCGGTCCCGCCGGCGCGGCCGGTCCTGCAGGCGCCGAGGGCCCCGCGGGTCCTGCCGGCGCCGAAGGCCCTGCCGGTCCCGCCGGTCCTGCGGGCCCTGCCGGCCCCGAAGGCCCCGCCGGCCCCGCTGGCGGCGACGGTCAGGTCGGTCCTGCCGGTCCCGCCGGTCCTGCGGGTCCGCAAGGTCCGATGGGTGACTCGGGCCCGGCCGGCCCTGCCGGTCCCCAGGGCCCGATGGGTGCGCTCGGTCCCATGGGCCCGATGGGCCCGCAGGGACCCGCCGGCCCCGTCGGTCCCGCCGGCCCCATCGGTCCCCAGGGCATCAAGGGCGACACCGGCGCTCAGGGTCCGCAAGGCCCGCAGGGCCTGCAAGGTGTCCAGGGTCCGCAGGGCCTCCCTGGCCCGACCAGCGTCGCCGCCTGTCCCAACTACCCGGCCTTCTCGACCTACCAGGTCAACACCGCCACCTCGCTGCTGTGCCTCTACTACGACACCGCCGGCGGCAACCAGAACTGGTACCAGAGCGCCGATCGCTGCCGCACGGCCTACGGCGGCGCCTACCTCTGCACCTACGAACAGGTCCGCCGCGCCTGCGCCACCGGCATGACCCTGCAGCTCAACACCTGGATGGGCGACCGCGTCGACGACGACCGGGGCATCCGCGTCAACGAGAACAACTGCGCCAACTTCGACGAGGACGAGAACTTCGGCACGGCCTTCGGCGCCCGCTACTGCTGCCTGCAGTGGATGAAGTACTGAGAGTCACGCGCGCGACACCGACACCCACGAGCCCCGGCTCACGCCGCCGGCTCGTCGCGGCCCCGGCGAGCTGTCCGAAGCGACAGGTCGCCGCTCCCCGCCGGGCCTCACCCATCGAGGCCGCCGATGAGCGGCCCCGACATGCTCGCCGCCCTCCGCGCGGTCGCGCCTTGCGATCTGCGCACCACGCCTGCGATCGGCATCGACGCCTTCCGGACCCATGGCGCCGACCGCGAGCCCGCGGCCAGGCAGGACGCGCTGTCCTTCGTCGCCGGTTCGGTCTATAGCGGCGTCATCTTCACCCTCGACACCCAGCGCGGAAACATCACCGAGCTCTGCCTCGGCGCCGCCGCCGAGTGAATGCGTGCCGTCATGAACGAACTGCTCCCTTGCGTCGAGGTCGACGCCCAGGTCCCTGCCACCGCCAGCGTCATCTTCCTCCACGGCCTCGGCGCTGACGGCCACGACTTCGAGCCGGCCGTCCCGGTGTTCGGCCTGCCGTGGGCGCGCTTCATCCTCCCGCACGCGCCCGCGCTGCCGGTCACGATCAACGGCGGCTTCGTCATGCCCGCCTGGTACGACATCCGCAGCCTCGGCTTCGACCCGCACGCCGGCCCGCGCGAGGACGAGGCCCACATCCGGGCCAGCGCCGCCGCCATCACCCGCCTCATCGCCCGCGAGAACGCCCGCGGGATCGCCAGCGACCGCATCGTCCTCGGCGGCTTCAGCCAGGGCGGCGCCATGGCCCTCTACACCGGCACCCGCCACCCCGAGACCCTCGCCGGCCTGCTCGTCCTCAGCGCCTACGAGGTCCTGGCCGACCAGCGCGCCGAGCAGCACCGCGCCAACTTCGACACCCCGGCGCTGTTCTGCCACGGCCGCAACGACCCGCTGGTCCCCGTCTTCGCCGGCCGCGCCGCCCACGACGCCGCCATCCGCCCCGGCCGCGACGTCCGCTGGCACGACTACCCCATCCAGCACGAGGTCTCGACCGCCGAGCTCCAGCTGGTCTCCTCCTGGCTGCACGAACGCCTGCCGCAATGACACGACCGAAGGGACATGTCCTTAATTTCAGAACATGTCCCTTCAGACACCCGCCGGCGCTCTCGATAACATGTCCCTTCGGACAGACAGAAGCGCGCCCTCTCTGACAAGAGAGAGCTTGGCAGGGCCCCTCGGGGCGGACGATCGCGCCGGCGCTTTCGAAAACATGTCCCTTCGGACATCTCGAAAGGGACCTCTTCTTCTCTCGCGAGAGAAGAAGACTAGAACCGCAGCAGCAGCGTCGCCCCGCCGATCGTCGGGGCCACCTTCGCGCGGCCTTCCTGCCAGCGGAGGAACGCCTTGCGACGCAGCACCCCGTGCGTGAACAGGCCCCAGCCGATCGCGGTCGCCACCAGCCCGCCGCCGATCAGCGGCACCCCGGCGCGGCGCTCCTCGCCGAACACGTCGGTCGTGCGCGCCGCGATCCCGAGGCCGAACACCACCAGCCCGATCGTCCCGAGCGCCGCGCCGACGATCATGCGCGGGGTCCCGTTGGGCGGCACCCTGTCCGGATCGATCGGCGCCTCGGACACCTCCACGAAGGTCGGCATCTGCCCGTTCGGCGGCCCCCAGCTGTGCTCCGCGCCCGGTAGCGGGCGCTGATAAATCTGCCACGTCCGCGGCTTCGTCCGTCCGGGCTCCCGCGGCGCCTCCACAGCCACCGACCCGCCCGGCGCCGTCGTCGGCGGCACGGTCTCTGCCGCGCGCGTCGGCGACGGCATGGTCTCCGCCGCGCTCGTCGGCGGCCCACCCGGGCCTGTCCCCGCAGCACCCGGCGAGCTCGTCGCAGCACTCGCGCCCGACGTCGGCTCGGGCCCTGCTATCGGAGCCGGCGTCTCCGGAGCGGGCGCCGGGCTCGAATTCGTCGGCGCCGAAGCAGCTCCGCTCGTCGGCTCGGCCGTCGCCGCGCCCGAAGTCGGCGCAGTCGCGACAATCATCGCAGCCGAACCCGACCACGCATGCATCGCCGCCCGCGTCCGCGAATTCGCCCGCCCCTTCGCGCTCTGCTCCGACGATTCTGCTGGCGAACCGAGTTCACGTGCGGTCGTTGCAGATCCCACGTTCATCGGCGCCGCCTGAACCAGCGACGGCATCGCCGTCAGCAACACCGTCAAGCAGATCGCCCGCGAGCGCATGGACCTCATGGAGGGCGCATCCTCGCACATTCGCCCCGCGAAGTCGCCGCGTGCGAGCCTCGCGCCGACTGGCTATGCTCCAGCCTGCATGGTGCTGCGCATCCAAGGAAACCTCGCCCCGCCCGGTTCCCCCTGGTACGAGCGTCTGTTCGCCGACCAGCTCTGCACCATCATGCTCGCCTGCGGCTTCGACGAGTACGGCGCCAACCGCTCGCAGGACGACCTGCTCGAGGCCGGCCTCCTCGCACGCGGCTTCTCGCGCGACGACGCCGGCGCGGTCGCGCGGCTCGCCGCCGGCAAGCGCGTCGCGCCGCAGAGGCCCGCCCAGCACTGGCTCGGTCGCGGCGTCGCGTCCGATGCCAGCGGCCGCCCGGTCGACGTCGTCGTTACCCTCGTGCGCGCGGGCGACGGCAGCGCCGGCGGCGACGCGGCCTCCGCGTTCCTCGAGGGCCTCGGCCGCTGCGACGTCGCCATGTACGGCGGCCACGGCCGCTACGGCACCGGCCCCGACTTCGACTACAACTTCACCGCCGACCTCGTCGACGACAAGGGCGCGGTCGAGGCCAGCTTCAGCGAGTACAAGGACCTCGAGGAGTTCCTGGCCGAGCGCGGGCGAGTCAGCAAGCGCTCGCCGCTGGCGGAGTACCGGACCCTGGTCGCCCGCGGCCGCCTGCAGATCCGCCGCATCAACTCGGGCAACCTCGTGATCAACCTGCGCAACTATCATACGGCCGAGTTCGGCGCGCACGTGATGGTCGACCAGCTCAAGACCGACCCCAACATCCGCCGCATGTCGAAGCAGGCGTTCGACAAGCGCTACCGGCTGTGGCTGTTCCACGGCTGCCGCACCAACGATTATTTTTACAACTTGCGCAAGCTGAACCCGAAGGCCAACGCCGGCGGCCTCGACCTGCTCGGCACCCGCCGGGTGACGTATTGGAGCATGATCGGCGACACGCTGCTGCAGCTGCTCGACGCGCTGTCGCAGCGCCGCACCTTCTCGCAGATCTTGCAAACACTCCACGCGGCCAACCCCGACAACCCGGGCGACGGCGCGAAGGGCCCGAGCCACGTCGCCGACCTCGGCCGCCGCGCCTGACATCACGGAGCCGACCATGTCCACCCCCGACTTCGCCAGCCGCGTCCAGGCGTTCGCCGACAACCCCTCGCCCGCCGCCGCCAGAGCCCTCGCCGCGGAGCACGACGACCGCGCCTTCGCGGCCCTCGTCGAAGCGATGAACGACTTCATGGAGGGCCCCGACGCGCTCGCCTACCGCGAGGCCGTGCGCACCGTCGCCACCCCCGCCGTGCTCGCCACGTGGATGAGCGGCGACCTCGAGGCCCGCCGCACCGCCGCCCACGCGCTCAGCGCCCGCTTCCCCGAGCACGTCCCCTTCATCGCCCAGGGCCTGCGCGACCCCGACGACCAGGTCCGGGCGATCTGCCGCCGGTCCCTTCGTTCATGGTCTTCGAGCCCTGTCCTTCACGACCTGTTCCTCGAGGCAGTCGCGCACGACGACCCGCGCGTGCGCCTGCTCGCGGCCGAGGGCCTCGGCAAGCTCGGCGTCGCGGCCGACCTGCCGGCGCTGCACACGGCCCTCGACGTCGAGCAGGACGACCGGACGCGCGACCGGCTGGCCTGGGCGATCGAGCGCATCGAAGATCAGGGCCCCGACGGACAGGGCTGAGTCTGCGGACGGTCGCGCAACCGGAGGTCGGGTCCGGTGGTCCGCGAGGTCGACCCATGACGTGAGCCTCGCGAGCGTGACGACGGAGCCTCCGCACGCACCGCCGAAGCGGCCCGCGTCACCGACGCCTCGCTCGGGCCTGGCGGCGGCGTAGCGGTTCGGCCCGCGGGTGTGCTAGCTTCCCGCGCTCTTCAAAGCCTCCTCATGGCCAGCCGCTCCACCGCCCGCAAGCACACCCTCGCCGAACAGGCCGACCGCTTCGCCCTCTACCAAGAGGCCGTCAACGCCCCGATCGACAACATCGAATTCGTCGAGCGCGTCTACTCCGAGATGCGCGGGGTCAAGCCCAAGGTGCTCAAGGAGGACTTCTGCGGCACCGCGCTGCTGGCCGCCGAGTGGGCCAAGCGCGGCCCCCAGCGCCGGTCGATCGGCGTCGACCTCGACGCCGAAGCCCTCGCCTGGGCCCGCCGCCACAACCTCGCCCCCGCCGGCCCCACCATCGCCGGCCGCGTCGAGCTCGTGCACGCCGACGTCCTCACCCCGCTCGACCACCGCGCCGACGTCGTCTGCGCCCTCAACTTCAGCTACTTCCTGCTGTCCTCGCGCCAGCAGCTGCTCGCCTACTTCCGCAACGTCCGCCGCTCGCTGCGCCCGCGCGGCCTGTTCGTGCTCGACTGCATCGGCGGCACCGAGGCCGTGGCCGACTACCACGAGCGCCGCGAGTACGACGGCTTCTCGTACCTGTGGGACCACAGCGAGTTCAACCCGCTCGACCACACCGCCCGCTGCTCGATCAGCTTCGCCTTCCCCGACGGCTCGCGCATCGAGCCGGCGTTCGCCTACCGCTGGCGCGTGTGGACCTTGCCCGAGCTGCGCGACCTCCTCGACGAGGCCGGCTTCGCGGCGCCGCGGGTGTTCTGGGAGTACACCGACGAGAAGGACGGCTCCACCGAGTACCGCGAGATCGCCCACGAGCAGAACCAGGAGATCTGGCTGACCTACCTGGTCGCTTCGACCTGACCCAAGGGACAGCATGACGAACTTCCGCTCGGACAACAACGCTGGCCTCATCCCCGAGGCGCTGGCGGCGTTGGTCGAGGCGGCCCAGGGCGAGGCGCTGGCCTACGGCGGCGACGAGGTCACGCAGCGGGCGGCCACGCGGGTGGCCGCGCTGTTCGGCGCCGAGTCCAAGGCCGCGGTGTTCTTCGTCGCCACCGGCACGGCCGCCAACACGCTGGCCGTCGCCGCCCTGACCGAGCCGTGGCAACGCGTGCTGTGTCACCGCCACAGCCACTACAACGAGGACGAGTCGACGGCGCCCGAGCGGATCACCCAGTGCCGCACGACCCCGATCGATCCGGGCCCCGACCCGACCCGGCTCACCCCTGAAGTCCTGCTGCCGCACCTCGTCGGTCGCCGCGGCGACGTCCACGAGCCCGCGCCCGGGGTGCTGACGCTGTCCAACCCGACCGAATTCGGCACCGTCTACACACCCGCCGAGCTGGCCGCGCTGAGCCGCGTCGCCCACGAGCACGGCTACCGCGTCCACGTCGACGGCGCCCGCTTCAGCCAGGCGGTGGCCCACGTGATGCGCACGCTCGACCTGTCCGAAGAGGCAGCTTGTCGCGCGCTCACCGTCGACGCCGGCGTCGACGCCCTGTCGTTCGGCGGCACCAAGGGCGGCCTGGCGATCGGCGAGGCGGTGGTGCTGTTCGCCGGCCGCTCACCCGCGGCCGCGCGGGCCGCCGAACGCCTGCCGTTCCTGCGCAAATCGACGGGCCACCTGCTGAGCAAGCACCGCTACGTGTCGGGCCAGTTCAACCGCGCACTCGCCCACGGCGCGTGGGTCCGCCACGCGGCCGCCGCCGCGACGATGGCCGAGCGCCTCGCCGCCGGCCTGCGCATCCGCGGCCTCACGCCCACGTTCCCGCGCGAGTCCAACGCCGTGTTCGTCGACCTGCCCGCGCCCGTCGACCGCCGCCTGCGCAACCGCGGCCACAGCTACTACCCGTTCGCCACCCCGCTCGGCCCGCGCGCCCGCCTGATGTGCAGCTTCGCCACCACGCAAGCCGACATCGACGCCTTCCTCGCCGACATCCCGCCGCCCTGAGCACGCCGTCGAATGGCCGAGGCCCGCGACTCCGCGAGCACGTGCCGCTCGAATGGGATGACCCAAGAGCCAGGTTTATTTCGCGTGGATGCGACGCATCCATCGTCGTCTTTCTCGCCGACATCCCGCCGCCCTGAGCGCGCCGTCGAATGGGCTGACCCAAGAGCCAGGTTTATTTCGCGTGGGCACGAGCCTCGATCGTCGCCGTCTTCGCGACGTCGGTGCTCGCCGCCCGAATCAACGCCGCATGAGCGACCCGCTCCGCGCCGCGGCGATCATCGATCGTGTCTCGCTACCGGCTCCGATCTGCACCGCCTCACGCCGGCGCCCGAGCCCGCGGATCATGTCCTCCCCTGGGGGCCCCCCCCATTATTAAAGTGGTTCGGAACTGCGCATGTGCGGCTCTTGGGCCTCGACCGTCGCCTGGAGACAACCGCGTCGGGCGGCTCGACGACTAGAGCCGGAATTCTCACCCAGCCCCGATCTGCTGCCAAATGGCTGCGGAGAGGCTGCGCGCTTGCACGCCTCGGCACGCTTCTTCACGCTGGGGGGCGATGGCCATCGTTTTCGCCTTCACCGTCGCCGCCCTCGTGTTCGCAGCGCCTGCCGCGCCCGGACCTACGCGCACTGCGACGACGGTCGCGCCCGCCTCCCCGGGTGCGCCGCCGGCCGCGAAGAACCTGTCCTCAGGGACAGCCAACACCACCGCCGAGCTGCGCGTCGACTGGCGCGACCGCGTCGCCATCGGCGTCGCTTCCATGCAGAGCGCCGACCCGGCGCGGCTCGCCCGACTCGAGCAGCTCCAGCCCGACCGCAAGGTCGAGGACGCCGTGTTCTTCTCCCCGGGAGAGCTGCAGGACCCGCGCGTCGCACCTGTCCTTTTGCGCAGGTTGCTTCAGAGCACCGACCCCGTGAAGGTCCGCTGCGCCATCGTCGAGGCCCTGCCGCTGACCGGCGGGGATTGGCAGGAGGGCGCCGCCGCGTTGGTCGCTCTCGACGCCTCGCCGCAGGTGCGCAAGCAGTTGGTCCAGGTCATGCGCTACGCCGGCGCGCCCTTCAACCTCGACGGCCTGCGCCGCGGCTTCAAGGACGAGGACGGCGAGGTCAACATCGCCGCCGCCCGCACCGCCGGGTTCGCGCGCAACGGCGAGGAGCTGTTCCCCGAGCTCTACTCGAGCACCTTCGACAGCGACTGGGACCTGCGCGCCGCCGCCGTGCAGGCGCTCGGCATGTTGCGCTTGCCCAAGTCGCGCGACGTCCTGATCAAGGCGCTCGGCGACGACGAGCGCGAGGTCCGGCTGCAGGCCTTCCTCGCCCTCGAGCAGATCGATCCCGAGGGCATCATCTGGCTGCCCGAGCTCGAGTCCCTGGCCAAGGATCGCAAGAGCCACCGGATCGCCCGCAAGGCCGAGCTCATGCTGCGCAAGCGCAAGGCCGCCGAAAAGGCCGCCAAAAAGGCCGGGCGCCCGATCACCGGCGCGCGGCCGACCGCGCCCGAGCCGAGCCCGCCCGCCCGGGGTGGTGGTGGCTCGGCGAGCGGCGCGATCAAGCTCGACCCCTCCGCGACCCAGCCATGAGAGCGATCGCCCAGACCCTCCACGGCGGCCCCGAGGTCCTGCAGGTCTTCGTCGACGTCCCCGAGCCCGAGCCGGGCCCGCGCGACCTCGTCGTCCGCGTCCACGCCACCGCGACCAATCCGGTCGACACCAAGGTCCGGCGCGGCGGTGCGGCGGGCAGCCCCGTCGCCGCGCCGCCGCTCGTGCTCGGCTGGGACGCCAGCGGCGTCGTCACCGCGACAGGTCCCGAGGTCACCCGGTTTCGCGTCGGCGACGAGGTCTACTTCGCCGGCGACGTCAGCCGCCCCGGTTCGTACGCCGAGTCCGTCGCGGTCGACGAGCGCATCGTCGCCCATCGCCCCAGGACGCTCTCGCACCTCGACGCCGCCGCGATCCCGCTGACCGCCCTGACCGCCTGGGAGGCGCTGGTCGAGAACATGGGGGTGATCCCCACCGATCACAGCCCCGAGCACGCGCGCACCTTGTTGGTCGTCGGCGGCGCCGGAGGTGTCGGCTCGATGGCGATCCAGATCGCGCAGCAGGTGTGCGGCCTCCGCGTGATCGCCACCGCCTCGCGGCCGGAGAGCGCCGCGTGGTGCACCCGGCTCGGCGCCGACGCGGTGATCGACCACACGAAGCCGCTCCTGGACCAGCTCCGGCAGCACGGCGACGACGGCGTCGACCTCGTGCTCAACACCGTCCAGCCGACCCAGAACCTGGCGCAGCTGCTCGAGGCCGTGCGGCCGTTCGCCCACGTCTGCGGGATCGTCGCCCCGAACGGCCCGCTCGACCTCGGTCCGCTGTTCCGCAAGCGCGGTCACATCTCCTTCGAATACATGTTCACCCGCCCCCTCTTCGCCGCCGACCCGTCGCGCCAGGGGGAGATCCTCGCGCGGGTCGCCGACCTCCTCGACCAGGGGGTGTTGCTGCCCACGCGCACCACCACCATGCCCTGGGACCAGGTTCAGGCCGCGCACCGCCTGCTCGAGACGGGGCGCTCGGTCGGCAAGACCGTGCTGGAAGTCGTCCCGTAGCGCCGCGCGAGTGCGCCGCGCGCCGGCGGGCGTGATCTGGGCCAGATCAGAAGCCCACCCCCCGCCGCCGGAACTTCCGGGTATAACCCCACGCGTCGCCATGCTCAGTCCACGCATGCCCATCCCGACGGTAGAACAGCTCGGTCCGCGCTTCGCCGAGTTTCTCCGCGGACTCAAGCGGCCGCTCATCTTCTTCGACACCGAGACCACGGGCACCGACCCGGCGCTCGATCGCGTCGTCGAGATCTCGATGATCCGCATCAGCGCCGAGCGCGGGGTCGAGCCGCCGCGCACCTGGCGGATCAACCCCGGTGTGCGGATCCCGATCGAGGCCAGCGAGATCCACGGCATCACCAACGAAGACGTCGCCGACAAGCCGACTTTCGGCCAGATCGCCGACGAGCTGCAGAGCTACCTCCGCGGCTGCGACCTCGCCGGCTTCAACATCGGCCGCTTCGACGTCCGCGTGATGCACACCGAGTTCGCCCGCGTCGGCAAGGCCTTCGACATGTCGGGCGTGCGCGTCATCGACGCCCAGGTCATCTATCACCAGAAGGAGCCCCGCAACCTCACCGCGGCGATGCGCTTCTACTGCGAGAAAGAGTTCGTCGACGCCCACGGCGCCGAGGCCGACACGATCGCCACGCTCGAGGTGTTCGCCGGCCAGCTCGAGCGCTACGGCGAGCTCGGGCTCGAGATCGAGGCGCTGCACGAGGTCTCCAACATCACCAGCGCCGGCTTCGTCGACAGCGCGCGCCGCTTCATCTGGCGCGACAACGAGCCCGTGTTCAACTTCGGCCGCCTCAAGGGCAAGTCGCTGCGCTGGGCCGCCAGCGAGCCGAACGAGCGCGCCTACATGCGCTCGATCGTCACCGGCAACTTCGACGAGGACACCAAGGGCATCGTCCGCGACGCCCTGACCGGCCGGATCCGCGTGCGCCCGCGCGAGACCGAGGGCTAGCCGCAAGGACATGTTCCGGGGGGCATGTCGCTTCGGACATGTCCCTCGAAACATCCACGTTCACGGCGTCGGCGGCTTCTCGCCGGGCTTGTCGAGCCCGTTGCCCGGCTTGTCGAGCCCGTTCTTGTCGAGCAGGCTCTTCTCGAGCCCGTTCTTGTCGCCGTTGAGCGCGAAGAAGCGGAGCGTCGGCGTATCGAGGACCACCGTCGTGCCTGGGGGCACGCTGCGGGTGAGCCACACGTTGCCGCCGATCGTCGAGCCGCGGCCGATGACCGTATCGCCGCCGAGGATCGTCGCGCCGGCGTAGACCGTCACTTCGTCTTCGATCGTCGGGTGGCGCTGGACCTTGCGACCGGCCTCGCGCGACTTGACCGACAGCGCGCCGAGGGTGACGCCCTGATACAGCTTCACGCGGTTGCCGATGACCGACGTCTCGCCGATCACCACGCCTGTGCCGTGGTCGATGAAGAAGCTGCGGCCGATGGTCGCCCCCGGGTGGATGTCGATGCCCGTGCGGGAGTGCAAGATCTCCGCGATCATGCGCGGGAGCAGCGGGACGCGGCGGCGGTACATGTGATGGGCGATCCGGTGGCCTGCGATCGCGGTCACCCCCGGGTAGCTCATGATGATCTCGGCGTCGCTGCAGGCGGCCGGGTCGCCGGCGAGCGCGGCCTGGACGTCGGCGGCGAGGGCGGCCCGGATCGAGGGGATCGCCTGCAGCAGGTCGAGCGCGTGCTCATGGGCGGCCTGACCGATCTCCTCGGCGGGCCGGCGGCCGTGGCTGCAATCGACCGCGAGCGAGCGGGTCACGACCTGCTCGAGGCGGCGCAGGATCCGGGCGCAGCGGGCTCCCACGAAGTAGCGGACCGTCAGGTCGTCGAGCGGCTCGTAATTGAAGTAGCCCGGGAACACGATCGACAGCACGTCGTCGAGCAGCTCCGAGACCTCGCTGCGGGCGGGCAGGTTGTTGCCGTCGATGTGGTTGATGTTCCCGTGGTCGCGGTACGACTCGAGGACCCCCTCGACGACGCTCGCGAGCCGGCGTTCGTGGTCATTCACGGCGAGAACCATAGTCGAACCGGGGGCCGTCTCCACGGGGCATGTGGTTTTTTGGCGTCGCACGCGGACCGGGTTTAAGCTGGTGCAGGTTTGCCCGCGTTACCGCTCCACATGCTCGTCCAACAGTTGCTCCTCGGTCGCACGGAGGGGCTGAGCGGGCCGCAGCTCGCGGCCTTCTTGTCCGGTTGGACGAGTGTCCTCGAGTTGTTGCGACGCCCTGAGCTTTGCGTGCCCGACGCCGCGCCGGAGGTGCAGGACGCGTTGCGTTCGCTCGCCGAGCAGATCGAGCACGCGCAGGCGGAGATCTTGAACGACGACGACGACGCCGACCTCTGAACTCGCGTGCGAGCTGGTGAATCCGCCAGCGCGTGTCTGCGCAGTGGTTCGGGGGGTTCGGGTGGCGGGATGCGCGATTCGGCCCCCTGCAACGGCGGCTTGAGGGGCATCAAGAGCGAGCCGGACTGTTGTTCGAGGTCACTGGTTTTGCAGTGAAGTAAAACTTCTTTTCCTTCACCAAGCTGATCCGCGCATGCGCGTCCACGCGCAGTGCAGCGCTCCGCACAAACCTGGCAAACATCGCGCATACCGAGCCTGTTCTCGCCCATTCCGACGAATGTGCCGCTCTCGCTGGCGGCACGCCAGGCTGGGCAGGATCGCGGGTCGCGATCTGCCTCTTGGGGTCCGGAAAAAACTTGGCGAGATCCCCCTGAGATCTCAAGCTGCGCTTTTCGGGCCTCTTGACGGCCCTCTGACTGCCGATCGCGCCACCCTCCGATCGTGCGCGGGACGCGGTATTCGGGCGTTCGGCGCCGAACAGCTCGCTGTTTAAAAGCAAACAGCGCGTGACCCGGGGGTCACGCGCTGGCAGGGGGCTCCGGAGGTGAGGAGGCTCCGAGGCCCGGGAGTTCAGCCGGCCGAAGCGCTCAGCGAGGCGGAATCGCTCGCCACGGTGTTGTTCGGGCGGGGCCACTCGATGCGGTGCTTGATAATGCGACGCTTGAGGGCGTGGCGAGTGATTCCAAGCAGTTGAGCGGCTTCGACGATGCTGCCGGCGGCGTTGAGCGCTTCCACGCACAGCATACGTTCGGCGGCATTCAGGTTCAGATCTTCGAGGATGAGGCGCATGGCGGCAGGATAGGCCAAGGCATGGGGACAGGGAAGGACGTTTTTGTAAGCCCGCATCCCAAAAGAACAGTCGCAGAATCTAAACACCGTTTTGTATTATGCAGAAGATTACAGCGTTTGCGCGCGTTCACGCCCTCGCTGGCCCGCTTCGCTGCCCACCTCGTGGGGCGCTTCACAGCCGAAATCGCCGGGCCGCGTTACACTCCTCGGCCTGGCCGGGCGGCCGTAAAAAGCTCAAAACCGATCCAGTTTGCCGGATTCGAGCCGCGAGAACATGGTGGATTCACCATGGCCCGAGCGCACAGGGCCCGAGGCCGGTCCTAGGTTGCATAAAAGCCCTGTCGCAAGGGCGCGCAGAGTAAGATAGGGAGCCGCGTGCCGCAGAACGCCCGATCGAAGTCGTCCGCCGTGATCCACACCCTCATCGTGGTCGACGACATGCTCTTGCAGGCGGCGATCGAGCGTCGTCTCAAGCACGAGGGCCACATCGCCGCGTCGGCCAACGGCTCGCGCGAGGCGATAGAGCGTCTGCGCCGCGAGCTGTTCGACGTCGTGCTGTGCGACCTGCACACGACCTCGGGCGACGGCGCCGAGCTGCTGCAGTGGCTCGGCAGCTACTTCCCGTCGGTCCCGGTCGTGCTGATCGTCGAGGCTCTGAGCCCCGAGTTCCGCGGCCAGTACGAGGGCGGCGGCTCGGTGCGGATCGTCGAGAAGCCGATCGACCTCGACAAGCTCGTCAACGCGATCGAGGCGTGCGGCGTCCGCAAGGGCTTCTACGGCAACCAGATCGAGGTCGAGTTCTTCGACTACGTGCAGATGGTCGCCGGCTCGGGCCGCGACAAGGCGGTGGTGCTGACGACGCACGCGGGCACCGGCTACCTGTGGATCGAGCACGGCGACATCGTGCACGCGCAGTGGGGCGAGATCCGCGGCGAGCAGGCGTTCTACAAGATGCTGTCGGTCGGTCGCGGCAGCTTCCGCGAGAACCTGTTCCGCTCGCCGCCGGTCCGCACGATCGTCCGCTCGAGCATGCACTTGCTGATGGAGGCCGCGCGCCAGGCCGACGAGGGCATCCTCGGTCAGTCCGACGAGACGGTCGAGGAGCGCGAGGACGAGAAGCCGCGCGCCGCTCCGCCGCCGCCTGAGCCCGAGCTGACGCCGCCGCCGCGACCGGTGGCCGAGGTGCGGACTTCGACGCGAGCGCCGATGCCGAAGCCGGCGACGTCGCCGCCGCGCTCGGCCCCGCCGTCGCCGCCCTCCTCGCCGTCGTACGGCGGCAGCGGCCTGCGCCGCGCCTCCGACATCCGCCCTGACGACATCGACATGGCGAGCGTGGCCGACTCGGCGATCGCCCGCATCGACGACCTCGCGCTGCCGCAGGACGACGACGAGATCGAGGCGCGCAGCCATCGCCCGCCGCCCCGCGCGCCCGAGCGGTCGTCGTCGGAGCGCTCGGGCGAACGCTCACCGTCGGAGCGCTCGGGTGAGCGCTCGCCGTCGGAGCGCTCGGGCGAACGCTCGCCCGAGCCGTCGAACGACGGCGTGCCGGTGCTGCGCCGCCGCGTGCAGACGCTCGAGCGCCGCGTCGCTCAACCCGCGACGCCGACCCCCTCTCGCGGCACGCCGACCTCGGTGCCGGCCCTGCGCGCCACCCCGGCCTCGATCCCCGTGCGCGCCACCCCGGCCTCGATCCCCGCCGTGCCCGCGCGCGCCACCCCGACGTCGATCCCCGCCGTCCGCACGACCACGATCCCGCCCGGCCAGAGCTCCGCGCCCGCCCGCAACGCCCCGCCGCCCCGCGCCGACGCCAGGCCGATCAAGAAGGCCAACACCGTCGACCTTCTCGAAGACCCGGAGACGCGCGAGCTGATGCTCGGCCAGTTCTGGCAGTTCGAGGGCGTCAACGGCGTGGCGATCATCTCGAGCACCGGCAAGGTGATCGCCGAGGACATGCGCAACAACAGCACCGTCGTCACGCTCGCCGGCTTCTACATGCGTGGCGCCGCGCGGATCGCCCGCACCCTCGGCTATCACGTGTTCGACGGCGTGATCGCCCGCTCGGCCAGCGGTCAACAGATGATCATGGTCGGCATGGGGGCCACCTCCGCCGTGCTGTCCATCGCGCCGGGGCATGACCCGGAGGCCATCCGCGACGCGATTATGGGAGTCGATACCAAACGATGACCGCCGAGCCGAATCGCCAGCTAGTCAGCCTCCTCGAGGAACTCGACCGGCTCCCCGGCGTCCGCGGCTCGCTGGTGGCGACCGTCGACGGCGGCTACACCGCCAGCGAGAGCAACTTCGACGCCGCCACCGCGACCGACATCGCCAAGACGGTCCGGCGCATGGTCGTCGCCTCGGCCACCGTCGGCTCGCCCATCGAGGAGCTGCTGATCACCTTCCACACCGCCCGCATGATGATCGTCCCCGTCCGCGAGGAGGCGACCCTCACCATCATGCTCGAGCGCGACTCGGCCCAGCCCTCGGTGCGATCGGTCCTGAAGACCAGGCTCACCGGCCTGCGCTCGTCGATCGGCAGCTCGTCGTCCGAGAGCAGCATGTCGGCCGGCTCGGCGCCGATGCCCGAGCCCGAGGACGAGGTCGACCGCCTGATGCTCGGCGAGCTCGGCCCGGTCCTCCGCGAGGTCCAGAACGTGTTCACCTCGTACCTCATCCGCGCCGGCAAGACCGCCGGCGAGGCCGGGGTGATGATGCGCGAGCAGATCCGCGAGTGGCTGCTGATGGTCAACCCGTCGCCCTACACGTTCCCCGTGCTGGTCGACGCGCTGGTCCAGCTGACGAACCGCGACGAGCGCGAGAACTTCAAGGTCGACGTGCAGCAGGCGATGCGAAACTCGCGGCTGTGGCCGAAGAAGAGCGTCCGCTGAGCCGCGACGCGCCGGTCGGGCCGGGCAGCGTGCTCGGCCAGCCCCTCACGCTGCCCTGAAGCCGCGAGCCGTCTGCTTCAAAGACATGCCCTCCAGGACATGTCCTTTCAAGCATTGCCTTCAGGACATGTCCCAAAGGGCATGTCCAGAAAATCCTTAAAAAGATTCACACCGGCACGTCGAACTCGCGCAGGGCCTGGTTCAGGCTGGTGCGCTCGTCGGTGCTCTCTTTGCGGCGGCCGATGATGAGGGCGCAGGCGATCTGGAACTCGCCCGCGGGGAAGCGCTTGGGGCGGGTGCCGGGGACCACCACCGAGCGGGCGGGGACGCGGCCCTTGTAGGTCACGGGCTCCGGGCCGGTGACGTCGAGGATCGGCGTCGAGGCGGTCAGCGTGACGTTGGCGCCGAGCACGACCTCGCGCTCGAGGTGCACGCCCTCGACCACGATCGCGCGCGAGCCGAGGAAGCAGCCGTCCTCGACGATCACCGGCGTCGCGCCTGGCGGCTCGAGCACCCCGCCGATGCCGACCCCGCCTGACAGGTGGACGTTGCGGCCGATCTGCGCGCAGCTGCCGACGGTCGCCCAGGTGTCGACCATCGTCCCGCCGCCGACGTACGCGCCGATGTTGACGTAGCTCGGCATCAGCACCGCCCCGGCCTCGATGAAGCTGCCGTGGCGGGCCGTCGCCGGCGGGACCACGCGCACCCCGGCGCTGGCCCAGTCGCGCTTCAGCGGCATCTTGTCGAAGTACTCGTAGGGCCCGAGCTCGATGGTCTTCATCTCGCAGACCCCGAAGTAGAGCAGGATCGCCTGCTTGACCCACGCGTGGACCGTCCACGGCTCGCCGGCCGCCCCCGGGCTGGCGACCCGCAGCTGACCCCGGTCGAGCGCGGCGATCGTGGCCACCACGGCGTCGCGGTACACCTGGTCTTTGAGCAAGGTTCGATTGGCGAAGGCCTCGCCGATCCGGGCCTGGAGGTCCGCGGGGTCGTGGGACGAGCTCTGCATGCCTCGGGGCATCGCACAGCCCGGTACCGGGGCGCAAGGCGCCCTCGGCCCTCCCGTGGCGCCCGCCCGCCCGGCGGCCGTGGTACCCTCGACGCCGAGGTGTCCATGCCGTCCTGCCTCCGCCGCGTCCCTCTCGCGCTCGTTCTGTCCCTCGCGCTCGCGCCGCTCGCCCACGCCGGCGAGCCGCAGACCGTGTCCCCTGCCGAAGAAGAGGCGCTCTACAAGAACGAGCGCGCCACCGCGTTGCCGGCCAAGGAGAAGCCGGCCGGCGTCAAGTTCGCCCGCGAGGGTTGCTTCAACGACCCCGCGAAGTGCAAGTGCCAGAACAACGACGCCACGCAGAGCCAGTTCTGCGGCACGATGCTCGGCCACTTCTGCCCCGACAGCACGCTGCGCTACCTCGCCGCCGCCTGCATGGACCTGTTCGGCGGCGCGACGCTGTGTCAGTGCGCGGCCAAGCAGCAGATCGAGGGCTACATCAAGGCCGAGGACGCCGCCAAGGCCAAGGCCGACAAAGAGGCCGCCAAGAAGGCCGCCAAGCAGAAGAAGAAGGCGAAGTAGCTCTCTCGGGACAGGCCTTGCGAGCGCACGAGCCTGTCCTTCGGGACAGGCATGACCACCTGTCCCGAGAGCCACCTGCTCAGCGGTCGAACAGCGCCATCAGCTCCGCGTGGCGGCTGGCGGCGTCCTGATAGCCGAGCTCGATGAGCTGGCGGCAGTAGTCCGGGTCGAACAGCAGGTACGACGCCAGGTCGCTCTCCTGGCGGGCGTCGTCGGCGGCCACCGCCCAGCGGATGAGCCGCGCGACGATCCCCGAGTAGCGACTGAGACCGGTGCGGCGCACCGTGTCGAACGCGATCCGGCCGATGTCCTGGCTCGGGCGGATGAGCAGCGTGTCGACCGACTCGTACGCGGTGGTCTTGTCCTTCTGCATCCCGTTGGCCAGCCGCTGGGCGAAGTCGGGCCCGAACTCGCGCGCGCCGGCGGCCAGGATCTGGTTCATGCGCTCCACCCGTTCGATGTCGGCCTCGACCTTCTCGAGCAGCAGCACGTTGAGCACCTTGCCGAGCATGAACATCGCGCTCGGGAAGGTGCCCTCGGCCTCGTGACGGATCTGCCGCACCTCCTCGTCGCCGGGCGTGTGACGCAGGCTGATCACCAGCAGCCGCGTCGCGCCGAGGCGCATCGCCGGGCGCAGCGGCGTCTGCTGGCGCAGGCCGCCGTCGGCGTAGAGCTGGTCGCCGACCCGCACCGCCGGGAACAGCACCGGGATCGCCCCCGACGCCAGCGCGTGCGAGGCGGTGATCGGCGTCAACACCACGTTCTGCCGCTGACTCTCGGGCCAGCGCTGCGGCAGCTTGCCGTCGGCGGTCTGCACGAAGGTGGTGACCGTCCCGGTCGCGACCTCGGTGGCGGTGCAGGCGACCGCGGAGAGGTGACCGTGATGCAGGTTCTCGGTGATGCCGCGCCACGGCAGGCGCGCGCGCACGAAGTTCTGGATCGCGCGCGGGTCGATGAGGCCGCCGATCTGCTGGCCGTGCCCCGCCTTGTCGCCGGTGCGGCCGAACAGCACCTGCGGCAGGCTGCGCATCTGCGTCCAGCCGAACCGGCACACCTCGTCGAGATCGAGCTCGGTCCACACGCGCGCGAGCAGGCGCCCCTGCGCGCGAGGGCGGTCGGCGGTGGCCGCGACGTAGGCGCCGTTGATCGCGCCGATGCTGCTGCCAGTGATGATGTCGAAGCGACACTCGCCGCGGATCCGCTCGCGGATGTATCGCAGGACCCCGACCTCGTAGGCGCCGCGGGCCCCGCCGCCCGACAGCACGAGCCCGACGCGCGGGCGCTCGCCGCTCATGCCGACGCTCCGCGCGAGCGGCCACGAGCGAGCGACGCGGCCCGGTCGTCCGAGCGCCGCACTAGAAGCCGATGTCCTTGCACGTGCACTTCGACGCGTCCTTGCAGTCGGGCGGGGCCGGTTGGTTGCTCGGGTTCATCGACAGCTGGAACACGCGGCCCGCGTCCTGCGGATACTTGTAGATCGTCTGCCACACCGTCTCGCCGTTGTCGGTGCCGGCGATCAGCTTGGCGTCCTCGTTGGTGAGGAACGGCAGCTCGAGCGTGGCCGTGCCAGTGATCGGGCCGGTGTTCGCGGTCGACAGCGGGCCGGCCGAGGCCTCGATCGTGATGAACTCGCAGTTGGCCTTGGGGAACTTGCCGAGCGCCTGGGCCGGGCAGTTCGCGCCCACCGCGTCGGGCAGGTACACCACCAGCGCCGCCTCGCACGACGTGCCGCTGCACCTGTACTGACTCTTGAACTTGTGCCCCTTCGAAGACACGCACGGGTCGACGCACATCTCGATCTTCACCGGGATCTTGTCGCCGGGCTTGACGTTCGTCGCCGCGCACACCGTGCCGCGGAAGAACGGCAGCGTGGCGGTGAAGGTGGCCGGCGCGGGATTGGCCCCGGTGCCCTCGACGTCCAGCTCCTGCAGCTCGCACGTCTTGGTCGTGTCGTCGCACGCCTCGCCGCGGCGAGCACAGGGCGCGCCCGCGCTGCACTCGCCGCCGTCCTCGGCGAAGCAGCCGAACATGAACCCCGCGATCGCGAAGGTCGTGACACCGAACACTCTTCGTAAGCGAATCATGATGGCTTCGTTCCTCTTTGCTCTCAGCGGTGCATCGTAGCCGATGTTTCGCTGACCACGCACCTCCGCGTTCGCCTGGGTGAGACCTGGCGCCGACCGCCGTTTCGTGGCCCTGGGCCGGCAGTTCTACGGTGACTACATTTCGACCCTGGGTATCTAGCGCTTGACACCGGGAGCGCGAGCGCCGGTTCGCATCGTCGCTGTCGCGCGCCCTTTCCAGGAGTTCATTTTCATGCGCTCAAACGCCCTTGTCTCACTCTCCATGGTGCTCGCTTTCGCCGCGTGCAACGAACAGGAGCCCGCGACCTCGGCCACCGACAGCACCACCAACGGCACCACGACGGCGCCGGCGACGGCGACGGAGACGCCAGGGACGAGCACGACGACCACCACCGGGGAGGACGCCACGACCACCACCGGGACCGCCACCGAGGCGCTCCCGACCACCGGACCGACGCCGACCACCGGCACGACCGTCGAGGAGACGACGACCTCGACGACCACGACGACCTCCACGACCACCACCGGCGAGCCCGAAACGGGCGCCACGACGATGACGGTGATCCCCTCGACCGGGCCCTACGAGAGCTGCAGCATCGCCAACAACGTCGAGTGTGACGGCGACGCCGCCTGCGTCGATTCGACCAGCACCACCGGCAAGGTCAAGGGCTCGTTCTGCGCCCCGAAGTGCATGGGCACGTGCCCGAAGCCCGACGGCCTCCCCGCCAGCGTCCAGGCGATCTGCGCCTTCGACACCGACATGGACCAGCAGGCCGACATCTGCGCGCTGCTGTGCATGATGGCCAACGACGACTGCCCCGAGGGCTCGGCGTGCGAGGACATCGGCATCCCCGAGATGCAGATGATGAAGTTCGGCGTATGCACGTACCCGCCAGGCTGACGGGCCGGCGCGTCGCTCAGGCCGCCGCGGTCGCGGCCTTGAGCACGCCCTCGAGCTCGCCGTTGGCGTCCATCTCGCGGACGATGTCGCAACCACCGACGAACTCGCCGCCGACGTAGAGCTGCGGGATGGTCGGCCAGCTGGCGAACTGCTTGACGCCCTCGCGCACGGCCGGGTCGGACAGCACGTTGAAGGTCTCGAACGGCACCGCGTGCTTCTTGAGGATCTCGACCACCATCGCCGAGAAGCCGCACTGCGGGAAGCTCTTGTTGCCCTTCATGAAGAGCATGACCTTGTTGTTGGCGACAAGGTGGGCGATGAACTTCTGGACGTCCTCGTGGGCTTGCATCGGTGGGGTCTCGCAATCAGGTCCGAAGGACCGTGAAGTGGCTCAGGTCCGAAGGACCGTGAAGTGGCTCAGGTCCGGGGGACCGTGGATTCGCTCAGGTCCGAAGGACCGTGGATTCGCTCAGGTCCGAAGGACCGTGGAGTGGCTCAGGTCCGAAGGACCGTGGAGTGGCTCAGGTCCGAAGGACCGTGGAGTGGTGAATTGGCCAGGAGGGTCGCGGCCCGTGCGGGGGGTGGTCCCGCGGGCCGGCCGTCGCGCGCATTCGATCGCCGGGGCCGGCCGGTCGCGGCGTTAGATACACGCTGGCCCGCACCCCAGCAAGGCGCCGTGAACGCCCTTCTTGCGGAAGGTCGCCCGCTCGGGTCATAACCACTACCGCTCGCATGGCGCCGCGGACCCTGCCCTCGCCCCAGTGCTCACGTCGGACCTGGTTGCACGGCCTCGCCGCCGCCGCCGGGGCCGCACTCCTGCCCAGGCCGGCGCGCGCGGACGAGTCCGCCGCCGAGTCGCCGCCCAAGCGCATTCTCATCGTCGGCGACAGCATGATCGCCGGCGGCGTCGGCCTGTTCCTCGAGAACGGCCTGCGTGACGAGCACAGCTATGTGGTCCGGCGCAAGGGCAAGAGCAGCACCGGCCTGGCCCGGCCCGACTTCTTCGCCTGGCCCAAGGAGGCGAAGAAGCAGGTCGACGAGTTCGCGCCCGACGCCGCGGTGGTGATGTTCGGCGGCAACGACGTGCAGGGCCTGCGCATGCCGGACAAGGGCTGGATCACCTGGCCCGAGCCGGAGTGGCCGGAGGAGTACGCGCGGCGCGTCAATGACTTCGCCGACATCGTCGCCGCCGACGGCCGGCCGTTGTTCTGGATCGGCATGCCGGTGATGCGGCCGGAGAAGTTTCACGTGCGGGTCCAGCGGGTCAACACGATCTACCGGGCCGAGATGGCGATCCGCCCGAACGCGCACTTCATCGACATCTGGCGGCTCCTGGCCGACGCCAAGGGCGGCTACACCGACCGGCTCGACGCCGACGGCGAGCCCGGGGGCAAGACGATCCGGGTCCGCGCGGGCGACGGGATCCACCTGAGCGTCGCTGGCGCCCACCGCGTCGAGGCGCATGTGCGGGCCTTCGTCCACGCGGTGCTGTCCGGGTCCCAGCCGGACACTTCGGCCGACCTCGCGGTCGCGGGTGCGCCAGCGGTCGCGCCCACGCCTGCAGGCTGATACCGGCGGGCCTTTCGCGGCCGACAGCCGTGCGCCGCCCGGTCGGGCGCGAACGCGGCGTGGCAAATTTCGACGGGCAAACTCACCTCCGCCATGCGAGGCGATGCACATGCACCTCGCGCGCGGCCGGCCGCTTGGGGCAACATAGCTCGCCCGTGAGCGAGGCCCCGCACAAGCGCCTGCGTGACCGGTGGATCGCGTGGGTCCTCGTGCAGCACCGCCTGGTGCTCGCGCTGGCGCTGCTCCTCACCGTCGTCTCTGCCTACCTTTCGTCGCTGCTGCGCATCGACAGCGACCTGCGTTCGCTGTTGCCCGTGGACCACCCCGTCCTCGCCAGCATCGACCGCATCGAGACTTCGTTCGGCGCGCTCGGCAGCGTCAACGTCGTGCTCAAGGAGGGCTCGCCCGAGCAGCGCCACGCGCTCGCCGACGCCATCGCCGAGCGCGCCGCCCAGAGCCCGCTGGTGCGCGACGTCGAGTACCGCCTGCGCAGCGATTTCTTCGCCGAGCACGCGCTCTACTACCTTGCCGACGCCGAGATGGAGGCGCTCGACGAGCACTTCCAGGCGTGGACGCACTACGAGCTGTGCCGCGCCGAGCCCGACGTCTGCCTCGACCAGCCCGACCCCGAGGCGCCCAAGGCCCTGCGCACCTTCATCCGCAGCAAGCAGGACGCGGCGCTGGCTCGCACCAGCTTCCAGGACTACTTCGAGCGCGACGAGATCTCCGCGCTGGTGCTGCTGATCCACCCGACCCAGCCGTCGAGCGACCTCGACTTCGCCGCGGCGGTGTCGAACCAGATCCGCGCCGACGTGGCCGCGGTGGTGAGCCAGCCCGGCACGCCGTGGGCCGACTCGGGGATCCACTACAGCGTCGTCGGCCCGTACACGATCAAGGCCGAGGAGCGCGAGACGATCCAGCGCGACATGCTGCGCAGCGGCGCGTTCGGGGTCCTCGGCGTCATCGTGATCCTGTACCTGCTGTTCCGCTCGGGCCGCGCGGTGCTGACGCTGCTGGTGCCGCTGGTGTGCGGCGTGACGTGGTCGATGGCGGTGACGGAGATCGTGCTCGGCCGCCTCAACGCGATCACCAGCCTGATCTCGACGGTGGTGGTCGGCATGGGCATCGACGCCGGCATCCACATCCTCGTGCGCGTGCGCGAGGAGCAGGGCCGCGGCAGCGACCGCGAGGCGCTCGCCCGCGCCTTCGGCAACGTGATCGGCCCGCTGCTGATCGCCTCGGCGACCACGCTCGGCGCGTTCGCGGTGATGGCGAGCTCGGTGTTCCCGGCGTTCCAGGAGTTCGGCCTGATCGCCGGCTTCGGCGTGGCGCTGTGCCTGCTGGCGATGGTCACGGTCTACCCCGCGATCCTCTGCCTCGTCGGCGTCAAGCGGGTCGGCGAGCCCGAGGCCGGGCGGCCGCGGCCGCGGCTGCTGACGCGCGTGGTGCTGGCGCGCCCGGGGCTGATGCTCGGGCTGGTGGCGGCGCTGACCGTCGGCGCGGCCGTGTTCGCGCCGCGGGCCGAGTTCGAGAACTCGACCCGCGAGCTGCAGTCGGCCCGCACCCGCGCGCTCTACAAGCCCGAGGTGTTCCTCATCAGCAAGATCTTCGGCAAGGACATCCACGCCGGGGTGCTGGTGGTCTCGACGCTCGACCAGGCGCGCGCGGTGCTGAACCAGGCCCGCGCGGTGCAGGCCGAGCGCATGACCGATGGGACAGGTACCGTCGTCGCCGAGCTGCTCGGCGCGCCCGACCTGTTGCCCGATCCGTCGATCGACCCGGCCAAGCGCAAGGAGACGATCACGGTGATGACGGCCGACATCCCCGAGCGCACGTGGAAGCGGCTCGAGGAGCGCGCGGCCGGCACGGGCGAGGACGCCGAAGAGGGCCTGGCGCCCGAGGACGCGCGTCGGCTGCAGAACATGCTCAAGGCGGAGCCGGTGACGGTCGAGCGCCTGCCGCCGGCGATCCGCGACAAGGTGTTCAGCCCGGACGGCCGCTTCGCGGTCTACGCCTACCCGAACTTCGACGCGGCCGACATCTCCATGGGCCTCCAGTTCATGGAGGAGACGGCCAAGTACACCGAGGGCGTCGAGGGCCTGCAGTCGGACGACGCGCTGTTCGTCGGCGAGACCACGGTCTACGCGCTGATGTATCAGCTGATGCAGTCGGAGGCGCCGACGGTGCTGGCGATGGCGCTGCTGCTGGTCGCGGTGATCGTGGTGGCGCAGATCCGTTCGCTGCCGCGCACGCTGCTGACGCTGGCGCCGCTGCTGCTCGGCATGCTGTGGCTGGTCGGCCTGATGGCGGCGGCGGGCGTGCGCTTCACCCTGTTCAACATCCCGATCTTGCCGGCGATCCTCGGCATCGGCGTCGACAACGGGGTGTACTTGACCGACCGGATCCGCCACATGCGCGACCAGGCCGGCGGGATCGCCCACGCGCTCGGCGAGACCGGCGCGGCGATCGGCGCGGCCACTGCGACCACGGCGATGGGCTTCGGCGCGTTCTGCATCGCCGACTCCGGCGGCCTGCGCGGGATCGGCGTGCTCGCGGTGTTCGGCATCGGCATCGCCGCCGTGACCGCGATCCTGGTGCTGCCGAGCGTGGCCGCGATCGCGGCCCGCCGGCGCAAGCGGTAGTCGTTTTCGCCTTCAAGGACATGTCGCTCGGGACATGTCCTTCGAGACATTTTCCATGGCTGGCCCACGGGTGGCGCGAGGTCGCGCGAGCTGGTAGCGTGCGTGCGTGACTGCGCCGAGCGAGCGAGGGTCCGAGCTGCGGGGCGCGGCCGCGTTCGTCGCCGCGGCGGCGCTGCTGGCGGGGGCGCTCGCGCTGGTGCAGGTGCGGCTCGAGCCGCCGCCAGCGCTCGGCGAAGATGTCCCCGAGGACATGTTCTCCGCGACACGAGCGCTCGCGCGGCTGGAGCGGCTCATCGGCGACGACCTGCCCCACCCGGTCGGCTCGGCCGCGGCGGTGGGCCTGCGCGCGCGCATGCTGGCCGAGTTCGCGGCCCTGGGGATCGACGCGGAGGTCCAGGAGGGCTTCGCCTGCGGTCCGCGCAGCGCCGGCTGCGGGCGGGTGTGGAACGTGGTCGCGGCGCTGCCGGGGATCGAGGACGGGCCGGCGCTATTGGTCTCGGCGCACCACGACTCGGTCGCGGCCGGGCCCGGCGCCGGTGACGACGGCGCCGGCGTGGCGGCCGTGTTCGAGGTGGCGCGGGCGCTGCTCGCCGGCCCGCGGTCGCGCAACCCGATCGTGTTCGTGCTGGTCGACGGCGAGGAGTCGGGCCTGCTCGGCGCGCAGGCGTTCGTCGACGCCCACCCGCGCGCGGCCTCGATCGGCGCCGTCATCAACCTCGACGCCGGCGGCACGCGCGGCGTCACCTCGCTGACGCGCACGACCGCGAACGACGATGGCCTGGTCGCGGCGGTCGCCGAGGCGGTGCCGCGGCCCTACGGCGCCAGCGTGATCGGGGCCGTCTACGGGCTCACGCCCTACGACACCGACTTCACCGTCTACAAGAACGCGGGCTGGCCGGCGCTCGACTTCGGCTTCGGCGAGGACAAGGCCCACTACCACACCCCGCTCGATCGCCTGGACAACCTCGACGCGGCGAGCGTGCAGCACCTCGGCGACACCGCGCTCGCGGCCGTGCGCGCGCTGGCCGGGGCCGACCTCGCGGCCCTGCCCGGGCGCTCGCGGGTGTACGTCGACGCGCTCGGGGCCCGCATGCTGCACCTGCGCACGCTGTGGATCCCCGGGCTCGCCGCGCTCGCGCTCGGGCTGCTCGTACCGGTCGCGCGTCGGCTCGCGCGCGAGTCCGGCGGCGATCGTCGCTCGTGGCTCCGGCGCGGGCTCGGCTTCGCGGCGCTGGTCGGGCTGCCGGCGGCGATCGGCGCCGGGTGGATGGCGGCGATCGCCTGGCTCACCGCGGCCGAGGTCGCCGGCCACGCGGCCCCGCTGCCGGCCCGCGTCGCGCTGTGGACGATCGTGCTGGCGACCGGCGGCGCGCTGGTCGGGCCGCTGGCGCGCGCCGACGCGGCCGCGCGCGCGTGGCTGTGGCTCGGGCCGTGGCTGTGGCTGGCGGCGATCGCCGCGATCACGGCGGTCGCGCTGCCGGGCGCGAGCGTCGGCGTGCTGCCGCCGGCGCTGGTCGCCGGCATGCTGGCGTTTTGGACATGTTTCTTGGGCAATGCTCGTAAGAGCATGTCGTGGAGGACATGGCCCTCGGGACCTGTGATCCTCCTCGGCCTGGCGCTGCCGGCGCTGATGTGGCTGCAGGCGGCGGTGCGGGTCGAGGCGGTGTTCGGCCTCGAACCGGCGGCGGCCGGGGTGCTGGCGCTGCTGGCCTCGCTGCTGGCGCCGCTGTGGCACGGGCTCGGGCGCCTGCGCCGGCCGCTCGTGCTGGCCCTCGCGGTCGCCTGCGCCGTCGCCACGGCGATCGCCGTCACCTCGCCGGCGTACAGCGAGGCGCGGCCGCGGCGCCTGAGCCTGCTGTATCACCTCGACGCCGACAGCGGCGCGGGGCGGTGGATCGTCGGCGCGGACGCGCCGCTGCCGGCCGCGCTGCAGGCGGCCGCGGCGTTCGGCCCGGCCGGGCCGGCGTTCGCGTGGGACAGCGACGCTTCGCCCAGCTTCGTCGCCCCGGACGGTTCGTCGCCGCCCGGGCTGTCGCCGCCGACAGTCGAGCCCGAGGCGGACCCGGAGCCGCCACCGGGCGCGGGTCGGCGGGTGGTGGTGCGCGTGCGGTCGACCCGCGGCGCGCGGGTGATGGCGATGTTCGTGCCCGCGGCCGCGGGGCTGCGCAGCGTGGCGATGAACGGGGTGGTCCTGCCGCCCTACCCGGAGCACCGGCGCAAATACGTCGAGGGCGGCGAGGTCTACGGGATCGTCGCGCCGCCGCCGGAGGGCGTGGTAGTGACGCTCGAGCTGGACAGCGCCGCCGCGGTCGAGGCTGTCGTTTGGGACCTCTCGGAGGGGTTGCCCGCGGCGGGTGACGCGCTGAAGGCGGCGCGCCCGACCTGGGCCGTGCCCTCGCACGGCGGCGACCGGACCATGGTCTCGCGCCAGATCTCGCTATGACGGCCTGGGCGCAGTTCCGTCCACATGGCCGCAGATGGGCCGAAGCACCGGCGACAGCCGGTCCGAGGTCGTCGCCGCCGCCCGGGTTGCGGGCGCGCGAGACCCGAGGCCGGCGAGGCACGAAGCCCTGGCCCGCGCGCCTGCCGGGCCGCGTCGGCGAGCTCACCCGCGGCGCGAAGCTGCCCGGTTTTGTCGCCCTCCGCACGTCCGGCGGCGACGCCCGGCGACATTTGCTATGGTGAACCGGAAGGCGGCTGGCCGCGCGAGCGACGGGCCGTGACAACCCTTCACGACGGACTACTCTGGCTCCACTCATGAACCGCCTCCGGCCCACCAAAGGGCGCCGGCCCTTCGGCACCCCGCGTCGCCTGCGCCCCGACCTCGCGCGTGACGGCGTGCTCGAGGCCGATCGCGAGGCCCCGGAGACGCAAGCGCTGGTGCGCCGCGGGGTCGGTTGGGACCAGTCGGCGGCGCTCGAGACGACCCCGTTCCGCGAGACGGACCCGCTCGATTCGCCGCTGTCGTCGCGGATCTTGAGCCTGCTTTCCGACCCGCGGATCGATTTCCTGACGGTGGCCTCGGCCGCGGACGCGCTCGGCTCGCCGCGCCAGGACGTCGAGAACGCGCTCGAGGCGATGCGCCAGGCCGGCGTGCTGCTGGCGATCGGCGGCGGCTCGGTGGTCCGCTACGGGGTCACGCCCGAGACGAAGGGCGAGCTCGAGGCCGAGTTCCGCGCCGCCGCGCAGGAGCTCGGCGAGCACGCGCTGCTGGCTCGCCTGTCGACCGAGTCGGCCATGGTGCCGTTCGAGGACGAGGAGCCGCGGCTGCCCGCGACCGCCGGCCTGCTGAGCCTGTTCCTGCCCGGCACCGGCCAGCTGCTCAACGGCGACATCGGCCGCGCCTCGCTGGTGTTCGCGGTGTGGAGCCTCGCGTGGATCACCCATCTGTCGCCGGTGTGGACCTTCGTGTGCCTGTACGCCGGCGCCGAGGCGTTCTTGACCGCGAAGATCCGCAGCATGGAGCGCAAGCTGGCCGAGGACAACCACGCGCTGCCGCCCGCCGGCGCCGGCCCGAAGAAGCTGCCCGCGCCGCGGCCGACCTGAGTCCGTTCGGGCAGGTCCCGGGTCGGCTTTGCATCGAGGTGTTCTTTAGAGCATGTCCCCGGGCACATGCTCTTTCGAGCATGCGCGAAGGGGCATGCCCTTTCGAGCATGTCCCTTCGGCACGCCGCGCTCAGCCGTGATCGATCGGCCCCGGCGCGACGCCGCGGGCGCGGCTCGGCAGGGTCAGCGGCACGTAGGGCAGGCGCTGGGCCGGGGTGAACTCGGCCGGCGCGTGCAGCCAGCGGTAGCTGAGCCAGCGCTCGAGCACCGACTGGGTGTAGGCGCGGGTCTCGTCGTAGGGGATGGCCTCGATGAAGAGGTCGAAGTCCCAGTCCTTGCGCTTCTCGAGCCACTTGTCGACCGCGCCGGCGCCCGCGTTGTAGCTGGGGATCGCCAGCGGCACCGCGGCCTCGTCGCCGCCGTAGCGACGGACCAGGTTGCCGAGGTAGAGCGTGCCGAGGTCGAGGTTGAGCGACGGGTCGTGGAGGCGGGCGTCGTTGAAGCTCTCGACGCCGGCCTGGCGCGCGAGGTCCTTCGCGGTCGCCGGCATCAGCTGCACGAGGCCGCGCGCGCCGGCCCACGACGTCACGCCCGGCTCGAACCGGCTCTCGGTCTGCATGATGGCGAAGGTGAGGAACCACGGGACCTGGTGGGCGCCCTCGCCGGCGCGCACGAGGTCGGAGAACGCCAGCGGGTGGGCGATCGTCCACAGCTCGCGGTTGGCGACCCCGGGCGGGCTCTGGCGCCAGCTGCTGCCGAGCGCGCCGAGCAGCCGCTGCGATTCGCCGTAGAGCCCGGCCTGGGCCAGCACCGCGGCCGCGGGCCAGCCGTCGATCTTGGCCTCGCTGAGCTCCTCGCGGGCCTCGTCGCCGAGGCCGAGGCGGGCCAGCAGCAGCGCGCGCTCGGCCGCGGGCGTGGCCGGCAGGTCGAGGCGCGGGGCGGACTGATCGGCCGCCTTCGAGAGCGCCGCGATCCCGCGCGCGAGCGGCTCGTCGCCAGCCTCGCGCAGGCGCGACATAGCCTGAAGGCCAGGATAGCTGAGCGGCGCGGTGGCGACGACGTCGAGCCAGGCGGTCACGGCATCGTCGGCGCGGCCGAGCCGGTGCAGGCCGCGGCCGCGGAAGTAGTGCAGCTTGGCGCGGTCGCGCAGGTCGAGGCCCTTGCCGGCGAGGCCGTCGTCGGCCAGCTTGAGCGCGTCGGCCGGGCGGTCCTGCGTCAGCGCCAGCACCAGCAGCCGGCGCCGCGCCTCGAACGCCATGTCGCCGCCGGCGAACTCGCCCAGCATGCGCTCGTAGGCCTGCCGCTCGCGCGGCTTGTCGCTCTTCTCGGCCCACGACTCGCCGGCCAGCAGCAGCGAGTCGTCGGCGTAGCTGTGGTCAGGGAACTCGTCGGCGACCGCGGTGAACTGCTTGGCCGCGCGCTCGTACTCGCCCTCGGCGTAGCGGCCGCGACCGGCCTGGTAGAGGGCCTTGACGAGGGTGTCCTTGCGGACAGGCCCGGCCTTGCGGCAGGCCATCGCCGCCGACTCGAACACCGGGCGCGACTTGGCCCGCTTGCGCTGCTTGAAGATCGCCGTGCCCTTGAGGAACAGCGCCTCGCAGCGGTCGGCCTCGGGCGGCTGCAGCGCGAGGAACTCGTCGACGTCGCGCAGGACCGCGGCGTAGCGGCTGCGCGCCAGTTGATCGCGGATCTTCGCCAGCTGGCGCTGACGCATGGCGTCGCGGTCCTCGGTGAAGCTGCGCCGCAGTCCGACCTTCTGCGCCAGCGCCGGCAGCCGCTCCTCGGCCTCGCTGCCGTAGTCGGACAGCGGCACGTCGAGCAGCAATTTTTCGTAGAGCTCGATCGCCTCGCGCAGCTCCTCGGGCGCCTCGCCTTCGGCCAGCAGCCGGGCCCGCTTGGCCCGCACCTCGTGCCGCCGCGGCGACTCGGGGAACTTGGCCAGGAAGCCGGCGTACTGCGCCAGCGCGCCGGCGCGGTCGCCGGTGCGCGCCTTGGCGTCGGCGCCGGTGATCGTCGCGGCCGGCTCGATCGCGGTGCCGGCCGCGGCTTCGACCAGGCCGGCGAGCGGCGCCACGGCCTTGTCGGGCATGCCGGCGTCCAGCCACGCCTGGGACTCGAGCAGGCGCAGGCGCGGGGCGACCGCGGACAGCCCGGGCGCCGTGCGGGCCTCGGCCAGCCGCCTGGCGCCCTCGGCGTACTTCTGCGCCCGCAGGTCCTCGAGCGCGCGCAGCCACAGCGCCGCCCCGCGGTCGTCGGCCGCGAGCGCGCCGTCCTGCAGCACCTCGTCGAGCAGCTTGACCGCGGCGGGGAAGTTCTGCCGCTCGCGCGCGAGGATGGCGTCGCGCCCGGGCCCGCTGGAGAACCACAGCTTGCGCTCGGGCTCGGCGACCGTCGGCGGGTCCTTCTTGGCGTCCTTGTCGGGCTCGCTGTCTTGCCGGCCGAGGTCGCCGGTGAACAGCGGCGGGGTGGACTCGCCGCGACATGCCCCAAAGGACAGGCTCATCAGGACGAGCAGGGCGACCGGGCCGCGATTCGAAAGGCGTTGCATCACCTGCTCCTTAGACCAGCCGCGTCGGCTCGTTCTCTGGGTCGTAGATCTCGACGCGATCACCACCGGCGCGGCGGGCGATCGTCAGCGCGACCTCGGCGGCCTTGATCAGCGCGTCGGCGGTCGGCTCGTGCAGCAGCGCCAGGTCGGCGACCCCGAGCGACAGCGTCACGTGCGTCGCATCGGCGCCGGGCAGCTCGCGCGCGGCGATCGTCTCGCGCAGCCGCCGGGCGGCCCGCGAGGCCCGCATGGCGTCGACGTCGCGGCACAGGAAGGCGAAGTCCTCGTCACCGAGGCGGGCCAGCAGGTCGTCGCTGCGGGTGCTCTCGACGATCGTCAGGCACATGGCCCGCAGGACCTGGTCGGCGGTCGCGTCGCCGACGCTCGCGCGCACGCCGGCGAAGCCGTCGACCTCGAAGCGGACCAGCGCCAGCGGCTTGCCGTGCCGCAGCGCCACGGCGACGTCGCTCTCGAGCCGATTCAAGAAGTAACCGCGGGCGAACAGGCCGGTGAGGCGGTCGCGCAGCGTCGACTCGTACAGCTCGCGCTGGTGGTCGTCGTCGGTGTCCTCGTGGAAGGTGAAGCGGAGCACGCTGGCGGCCCCGAGCTGGATCTTGTCGCCCTCGCGCAGCGCGTAGCGATCGACGCGCTCGCCGTTGGCGAAGGTGCCGTTGGTCGAGCCGGCGTCGGACAGGTAGTACACGCCCTTGTCGACCGTTACGGCCGCGTGGGTGCGCGAGATTCCCTCGTCGTTGACCCGCACCGTCGCCGTCAGCCCGCGGCCGATCGTGGTGTACTTGGGGTCGAGCTCGAACATCTCGCCCATGCGGTCGCCCGCGAGCACCACGACGAACGCCTTCCGCGGCGCCTCCTTGTCGGAGGCGCGGTCGGGAGCCTGAAATCGTCCGGGCGCGGCGGCCACTGGCCGGCATCGTAGGGCCCGCCGGCCCCGCGGGGCAACATTTGGGCCCTTCCAGGCCGGGGCGCCCGCGGCGCGCGCTGGAGGGCTTGCGCGGGCCGGGTGGCCGCCCCATACTCGTGATTCACCGCGGCGCCCGTCGTCGCGGCGAAAGTCCAACCACTCACGGGGGTGTCAGGTTTCGACGGGGGTTCTGAACGTGATGGATTGCGTGCCGGGGCTGCTCACTCAGCCACGTAAAAATGAGTGGGAATCATAGCTGCCAACGACAACAGCTACGGCCAGATGGCCCTCGCGGCGTAAGAACCCGCGACATCCCCCCCCCAGAGGCTCCGATAGGGACGGGGGTGTGATTACCGGAGCTAGCGTGAGCGCCTCGCCCCGAGCGCTCGTGCGAAATGAGGGGATCGCGACGGAGAGGGCCTGCCGTGGGCATGCTCCGGAGCTAAATCAAATTCAGCGGCTACGCACGTAGTGGTCCCACCGGATGGCTCGCGGACCCGGGTTCAACTCCCGGCGCCTCCACTCGGCCGGACTCGGCAACCGAGTCCGGCCAACCTTTTTTCGCACGGTAACGAGCAAGGTCTCGTCCACCATGCCGCCCCGCTGGCAGACCCGCCCCACGGCAGTCTGAGCGGGGCGTACTTTTTTGGTCGCCCGCGGCTTCGAGAGCGAGTTTGCCGCAGCCGGGTATCCGGCTCGCCCACGGCAGCGCCTCGCTAGTCTTGCCGCGACCGGCCGAGCTGAGATTCGCGGCCGTGACGGGCGCGCTGGCTGGGGACGCTCCTGGTCGCCCCAAACTGAGCCGCCGCGAACGGCCTCGAGCAGCTTGGCGCGCTTGGCCTTGTACTCCTCTTAGTGAGGAGCTCGGCCTCGAACGCGGCCTTGAGCTTGCGCAGCTTGGCCTCGAGGCTGTTGTCGTCGGCGGCCGCTGCTGCGGCTGCTGGAACTGCTGCTGCTGCTTCACGGCGCCGGCATCCCCGACAGCCGAGCGCTTGCCGCGATCGGCTTCCAGGTCCCCGACCCTGCCCGGGACACCGCGTCGGCTCTCGGCCTCGAATCTCTCAGGAGATACCGTCGATGCAGTCGGCCACGGCGAACAGCGCCTGGTCGCCGGGGTCGTCGGGGTCGAAGCAGGCCTCGTCCACGCTCTGGGCGGCCGCGGGCAAGGCGGTGATCCGGCGAAAACCCTGGCCCGGGCGCAGACGCGGCGAGCGGAGCAGGTACACGCGTCCCCGCGAGACGTAGAAGACCCGGCGCTCGTCGGCGTAAAAACCGTCCCGGACGCGCACCAGCGCGAAGTCCTCGCCGTATACGTGCATCTCGAGCGTCGCGGCGGGCGCGGTGCGGGCGACCTTCCGGGTCTCCGGGGTCATGAAGGTCGCAAAGTCGAGCTGCTCCCAGGCCTCGTAAGCACGCATCGGTCGCCTCCGATCAGACAGCATTTAACAGCGGCCGGCACCCACGCCGTCAAGCGCCATCGCCGACAAGCCCGCGAGCCGGCTGTGCCTCGCGCTGGGGATAAGCCCGAGACCGCCGCCGGAACGCGCGACCGACGGGGCTCTGCGGCCATGCAGAAGCAGGATTCGCGCGTCCGCGCTTGAGCCCGCTCGCGCGAGCAAACCGCACAGGCCGCACCTGCCGCGCCAAGGCCCGCGCGGAGGCGCGCAGCTCGCATGTCCTTTAAAACATGTTTTAAAGGGCATGGTCCAAAAGCCCTGCGCATGAGGACACGTCGAGCCGCGCCGGAGGGCCCAGGGCAGGAACAGCCTGACGAACTCGATTCACTCGAGCCCGAGCGACCCACACGAGCACCACCACGTTTACGCATGTCCCTCGGAACATGCCCCTCAGGACATGCTCTTTGAAGCATGTCCCCCGGAGCATGCCCCTCAGGACATGCTCTTTGAGCAGAAGAGCCCGAAGGTACAGCTCAGCCGAGCTCGACGCGCACCGTCGAGATCAGCCGGCGCAGCGCGCGGGCCACCACTTCGGTGTCGGGGTGACGCAGGATCGCGTAGCCCTCGCCGTCGTAGGAGTCCGCGCGGGGTTGACCGATCTGCGGCAGCTTCACGTCGACCACCAGGGAGCCGAGGTCGCGCTGGGCCTCGTTCAACCCGTGGAGCGCGACCACGCGGGCGCCCGGGCGGGACTTGCCCTGACCGCGGAAGAACGCCACCCCGGCCGCGTACTTGCGCACCGGCGAGTCCCACTGATCCAGCACCACCAGTCGGGCCCAGCGCTCGTAAAAATCGACGTCGTGGGCGTACGAGTTGAGGCTGACGATCTGCGCCCCGGGCGGGCGCGCGCCGACCTCGGAGATCGCCACCGGCGGGCCGCCCGGGCGGTCGCGGCGGAACCACTCCATGTGCGACAGACCGGTGCCCATCCCGAGCGCCTGCAGGGCCGCCAGCGCGTGCGGGCGCGCGAGCCGGGTGTCCTCGGTCTCCTCCTCGCGCGGCATCATCACGGTCCACTGAATCCACGGGTTCTCGAGCACGTGCAGCGGCGGCGGATCGTACAGCGTCGACGAGAACCACACCGGCTTGCCCTGGATCGTCACCGTCTCGAACGAGCGCTCGCGGCCGGTCACGAACTCCTCGGCCACCGCCGGGCGCTCGGGCGACGGGCGCAGCGCCGACAGGGCGTGGTGCAGCGTCTCGGCGTCGGTGACGCGGAACGTGCCCTTGGCCGCGGCCGCGTCGGGCGGCTTCAAGATCAGCGGGTAGCCGACGTCGAGCGCGAAGGCCCAACCCTCGCCGGCCGAGGTGATCCTTCGGTGGCGCGCGCACGGGACTCCGGCCCGCTGCAGCACGTCCTTCATGCGCGCCTTGTCGCGGAAGTTGCGCGACACCTCCTCGCCCATGCCCTCGATGCCGAGGCGGTCGCGCAGCTGACCGAGCTGGACCTGCAGCTGCTCGAGCGTGCCGAGCAGGCGGTCGACCCCGCCGAGGCGGTGCCCCACCGTCTTGACCGCGCCCTCGAGGTGGCCGACGTCGAGCGCGTCGGCGACCCGCTCGAACGCCGCCAGCCGGCGCCGCACCTCGGGCGCGATCCGGTCGAGCGGCTCCTGCGAGATCAGCCCCAGGCGCACGTTCGGCAGCGACGCCACCGCGTGCACGAAGCGCATCGTCGCCGGGAGGTTGAAGGGGGCGATGAAGATGACGGCGGGCATGATCGGATGTCTCTTCGCGCAGGTCCTTCGGGACAGGAACCTACGGACAGGCTCAGGAGTGCTCGGCCAGGTACTTCGGCAGCATCTCGCGCCAGGTCGGCCAGTCGTGGTCGTGGTCCTCGCCCCACAGGTCGACGCGGTTGGGCACGCCGCGGCGGCCGAGCACGCTGGCGATCTCCCACGAGTTGCCCGGCCGGTCCCAGCGGCCCTCGCCGACCGCGAGGATCGCCAGGCGCGTGCGCAGGCGGGCCAGCTGCGGGCCCTCCGGCAGCGTCGGCACGAAGTGGATCGGCGAGAAGTAGTGGAGGTCGAGCGTGTGCACGCCGTCCATCCAGCCGGTGAGGTTGTAGGTGCCGCTCATGCCGATCGCCAGGGCGAACGCGTCCGGGTGGCGGATCAGCGAGGCGACCGCGTTGAGCGCCCCGATCGACGCGCCCGCGGTGATGATCTCGATGTCGGGCGTCTGGCAGTCGGTGCGGATCGCCGGCACCAGCTCCTCGGCGACGAACGCGTCGTACTGGTTCTGCAGCCACGCCTTTTGCTGCGGCGAGCGGTCGTCGCGGATCCAGTTCTTCCCGGCCGTGCTGTCGGGCGAGTAGACCTTGATCCGGCCGGCGTCGATGAGCGGCGAGAGGGCGCGGATCATCAGCATCCGCTCGCACTCCTCGCAGTCGCCCCCGGCCGTCGGGAACAGGAGCACAGGGCGGCCGTAGCTGCCCCAGCGCGCAAAGGAGACCTCCTGACGGAGGCGCGACGAGTACCAGGTCGAGCGACTCTTATCCATGGCCATGGTTGAGGAGGCACCGCGAGGCGGGCCGGGTGGCCGGCGCCGACCCCGTCGCGCGGGGCCGGTCGAACCGGTTCTTTGGGACATGTCCTTCGACACAGGCTAGTTCTTGGCCTTCTTGCCCTTGCCGCCCTTCGGCGGGGCGGCGGGCTTGAGCGGCGCGAACGCGGCCGGCTCGGGCTGCGCGGCGACCTCGGCCGCCGGCGCCTTCTCGGTCGGCGTGGCGACCTCGGGCGTGGCGACCTCGGGCGTGGTGGTCACGGGCGTGGTGGTCACGGCCTCGGGCGTGGTCACGACTTCGGGCGTGCGCACGGCCTCGGGCGTGGTCACGACTTCGGGCGCGGCAGCGGCGGCCGTCGCCTGCTCCTTGGCCGTGTTCATGCGGTCAGCCTCGCACTTGCGCCAGAACTGGATCAGGCCGAAGAAGTGGTCGGTGAACGCCTCCACCTCGTGGGCGGGGAACAGCGCGGCGACCTTCTGGCGCACGAAGCCCTTGGCGGTGTCGGTGCCGAAGAACTCCCACGTGACCTCGTCGAGGTGCGTCAGGTGCTTGGCGACGAACTCCTGGAAGCGGTCGTGCTCCATCCGCTCGCGGGCGATCTTGGCGTAGCCGGCCAGGCGCTCGCGGTACGGCAGGTCCTTCTTGGCGATCTCGAAGAACGGCGCCCAGTCGAGGTTGAGCGCCTTCTTGCGCCCGGTCGCCGCGCAGAACAGCGACCAGCGGATCATGTTCTTGACCAGCTCGGGGAAGTGGAAGTGCAGCGACGTGACCTGGAAGTCGGGGCACGCGTTGGCGAAGTCGATCGGGTAGAAGGTCCCCTCTTTGCGCAGCGACTCGCACGAGTTGAACTCCCAGCCGAAGAACGCGTTGATGGTGAGGCAGGTGTCCTGGAGGACGCTCCACTCCTCGCCGTCGACGAAGAAGAAATCGACCTTGTAGCGGTCGTGCAGCGGCGCGTCGGGGTCGTAGCGGACGATGTGGACCTGCGGGCCGATGCCGATCGCGCGCACGAACAGGTCGAACGGGTCGACCGCGCGCTGCAGGTGCATCACCCGCCGGCCGCTCTGCTCGTAGGCCTTGAGCAGCTGCTGGGTGTTGTTGATCTTGGTGACCCCGACCCACGCGCCGCCGTCGTAGGGCTTCATGAACAGCGGATAGCCGAGCTTCTCGCCGATCTCCGCCAGCTCGAACTTCCGCCCGTAGCGCTCGAGCATCGGGTAGATGTCGGGGTTGTCGGGCGAGAGCTCGCGCGGCGGCACCATCCACGTCTCGGGGATCGGCATGCCGAGGGCCATCATCGCCGAGTAGGTCGTGTGCTTCTCCATCGACTGGAGCGACCACGGATTGTTGAGGACGTAGAGGCCGTCCATCACCACGGCCTTCTTGATCCACTCGCGGCTGGTATGGAACCAGTGCGTCAGGCGATCGAGAACCATGTCGTAGCGGACAGGCTGACGTAGGTTGAACGGCTCGACGCTGACGCGCTCGACGTGGAACCTGATCGCGTCCTCGCCCGAGGGGATGCTGAGATCGAGGCGATTGACGATCTCCTCATAGCAAGCGGGCCAGCACAGGTCGGCCCCGAGGGACAATCCGATGTTCTTGGTGACGTTGGCCATGTCGGCTTCTCCTACGGCAGCCGCGACTCTTGCCAAATTCGCCCCAGTTTGCAAGGGCCGGCGCCAGCGCCGTCGGCTACTCGTAGACCATCCACAGCGGCCCCGGGAACAGCCACGAGAGCCCGCTCCGCAGGCGATCGCGCCAGTTCTCCCAATTATGACCGTCGCGCGCCTCCTCGTACTTGACCTCCATGCCGGTCGATTGGAGGAGCGGCACCAGCGACCGGTTCTCGTAGATGAGGCTCTCGTAGGTGCCGCAGCTGAGATAGACCTTGTCGCTCGGCCTGCCCGGGTTCTCGCGGAAGTTGTTGACGAAGTCGACGACCTTGGCGAACACCGGTCCGCGCTTGCTCTCGCCGATGTCGGTGAACGCGAAGCTCCCCGATTGCAGGAGCAGCCGCCCGAACGTGCCCGGGTAGCGCCACGCGGTCGAGAGCGAGGCGACCCCGCCGAAGCTCGCGCCCATCAGGCACCGCGCCGCGGGCGCCGCGTACAGCGGGTACTGCTTCTCCATGAAGGGCAGCAGGTGCTCGGCGATGAAGGCCGCGTGGAGCGGGTTGTTGGGGTACTCGCCGATGCGGTCGCCCGGGTGGGTCAGCGCGGCCACCAGCGGCGCGACCTCGAGGCGGTGGATCAGGTTGTCGAGCACCGACTTGAGCGCCGCGTAGCGCATGTAGTCGCCGCCGTCGTGGACGATGAGCAGCGGGTACCGGCGGCTCTCGCGGAACCGGGCCGGCAAGTAGATGCTGACCCGCTGGGTCCCGAGCGGCGTGCCCTCGAGCTGGGTCTCGATCATCGTCCCCGGCCTGGCCTCCGGGTCATGTTCGGCCCAGCCGGGCGTGCGATAGCCCTGGCCGTGGGCCACCGAGTTGGCGCCGAACGGGTCGTGCGCGAGGTTGGGGTTCAGCGGGTCGCGGATCCACGTGCCGGTGCCGCCGAGGATCACCTCGAGCTTGTATTCGACGCGCGACTGCGGCGGCAGCTCGAGCGTGTGGTACCAAAAGTCGCTGCTGCCGACCCGCGTAAACGGCTGCGACGAGCCGAGGCCGAACACCCAGTGGCGCAGGTTCACCTGGTCGCCCGGGCCGCGGTAGACGAACGTCGCGTTGCGCCCCTCGATCAGCGGGAACGAGTGCGTGCGCAGGAACTTGTCGATCGCCGCCGCGTCGACCGGGCCGTGCGCGAGGAAGCTCTGGATCGCCAGCTTCATGGGCGGGTGCAGACGGGTGTTCATGGCCGGCATCAGTGCAGCGCCACCAGGTGGCCGTCGGTGCGGAGCTGGAACGTGTTGGACCCGGCGCTCCAGCGCGGGCCGTCGAAGTGGATGAAGCAGCGCTCGTCGAGCGCCACGCAGGTGGCCGGCGCGAACCGGCGGGCGAACACCGTGATGCGCCCCGGGTCCTGCAGGTTGAGCCGCCGGCGCGCGTGCGGCAGCGGGACCACGCCCGGGAACAGCCCGAGCCCACCTTCTAGGACCTCGGCGTTGCCGCGGCCCTGCGGCGGGCTGTCGTGGAACAGCACGATCCGGCTGGCCAACACCATCGCCCCGGCCGACCAGGCGATGATCGGCAGGTCGGCGAGACGTGGCCCGAGGTCGAACAGCCGCAGGCGGTTATAGAGGACCGCCACGTGCCCGCCGGCGATCGCCACCCCGGCGCAGTCGGCCAGGATCGCCTCGATCTCCTTGAGCTGCTTGAGGATCGCCGGCCGCTCGAGCGGCTTCACCTTGCGATCGAAGTCCCGCTGGATGTGCTGGGTCTTGACCACGTGGTGGGCGTCGAGCAAGCGGACGGCCTGGACCGCCTCCTCCAACTCGGCGTCGACGAGGTCGCGCGGCGCCTGGGCCTGCTGGACCCGCCGCGCCGCCTTGAGGTGGCTGGCGAGCCGCAAGCGGTACAGGTCCTGCAACTGGCGCAGACGGTCCTGCTTGGCCCGGTGGGCGGCGAACAGCTCGGGGTCCTCGCGGAAGGCCGTCTCGGCCCGCGCGTGCAGCATCAAGTTGACGGCCCGGTTGCCGAACGCGGCGCACAGCTCCTGGTCCTCGTCCTCGCGCTCCTGCCAGCCCGCGGTGACGGCGGCGATCGGGCCGTCGATGCCGAGCATGTCGGCCGCCTTGTCGACGATCGGGTGGAGGCGTTGGGGGCCGAGGAGCACGCCTCGGGTCATGGAGTTGTTCTCCTGCGCGAGCCCGTGGTAAGGCCCCTCTGGGGCTTCATCGCGTCGACCCGTTCGACGCAATCGGCGGCCCGGAGGGGTACAATCTCGTCATGCATGTCCTGTTCGTCGCCCCGCACTTTCCCTCTTACCAGAGGCATTTTGTCCGCGCCATGCATTCGGTCGGCGCCCGCGTGACCGGGATCGGCGAAGCGCATCCTTCGCAGCTCGACGACGAACTGAAGAGCTGGCTGCACGGCTACGAGCAGGTGCCCTCGGTGGTCGACGAAGGTGCTCTCTACGACGCTGTCCGGCGCTGCCAAAAGCGCGAGTGGGTCGACCGCCTCGAGTGCACCATCGAGGCCCACATCATCTCCACCGCCAAGGTGCGCGAGGCGACCAAGATCCCCGGGCCTTCGGTGCAGTCGGCGATGCTGTGCCGCGACAAGCCGATGATGAAGGAGTTCCTGCGCAAGCACGACATCCCGTGCGCGCAGTCGACCGGCGTCGACACGATCGAAGAGGGCCTGGCCTTCGCGCGTCGGGTCGGCTTCCCGCTGATCGTCAAGCCGCGCGCCGGCGCCGGCGCCTCGGGCACCTCGCGCGTCGACGCCGAGCCGCAGCTCGTGCAGACCCTCCGCGAGATGAACGTCGGCCGCGGCGCCTCGGTCGCGCTCGAGGAGTTCATCGAGGGCCACGAGGGCTTCTACGACACGCTCTCGATCGACGGCCGCCCGGTGTTCGAGTTCGTCTCGCACTACTACCCCAACGTGCTCGACGCGATGCGCAACCGGTGGATCACGCCGTACATCGTCTCGACCAACCGCCTCGACGGGTCCGGCTACGACAACCTCAAGGAGATGGGCCGCAAGGTGATCGAGGTGATGGACCTCGGCACCACCGCGACCCACATGGAGTGGTTCTCCGGGCCCAAGGGCCTCAAGTTCTCCGAGATCGGCTCGCGCCCGCCGGGCGTCGGTCAGTGGGACGTCTACGCCGACGGCAACGACATCGACATCTACCGCGAGTGGGCCAACGCGGTCGTGCACGGCCGGGTCGAGCGGCGGCCGTCGCGGCGGTTCGCCAGCGGCATCATCGCCCTGCGGCCCGACCGCGACGGGCGGATCCGCGGCTACGAGGGCCTCGACGACGTCCAGCGCCGCTTCGGCCAGTACATCTGCCGCGCCCACCTGCCGCCCGCCGGCTGGCCGACCCAGCCGATCGAGGCCGGCTACATGGCCAACGCGTGGATTCAGATGCGTCACCCCGACTACGACGCGATGCGCGAGATCTTCGAGATCATCGGCCGCACCGTGAAGGTCCGCGCCGGCTGAGGAGCCAGTCCATGAAGGTCCTCTTCATCTCCCCCCACTATCCCGAAGAGATGCTGGACTTCACCCGCGGCCTCGCCGAGGTCGGGGCCCAGGTCTACGGCGTCGGCGAGCTGCCGAAGGCCGCGCTGCCGGCCAAGGTCCAGCGGCACCTCCGCGACTACTTGCAGATCCCCAGCCTGTTCGACGAGGACTCGGCCGTCCGCCACATCGTCCAGGCGGCCCGGCGGTTCCGCCCCGACCGCGTCGAGTGCCTGTGGGAGCCGTGCGTCGTGCTGGCGGCGCGCGTGCGCCAGGAGCTCGGCATGCCAGGCATGAGCCCCGACGTCGCCATCGGCTTCCGCGACAAGCCGATCATGAAGCAGCGGCTGTTCGACGCCAACCTCCGCGTGCCGCGGTTCGCCCGCGTCCGCACCGCCAAGGAGGCGTTCGAGGCCGCCTACGCGATCGGCTACCCGGTGTGCGTCAAGCCGGTCGCCGGCGCCGGCTCGGCCGACACCTACCGCGTCGGCGACGACGCCGAGCTGCGCGCGGTCCTCGGCGCCGTCGAGCGCCACCCCGAGATCAACCTCGAGGAGTACATCGAGGGCGAGGAGTTCACCTACGACACCGTCTGCATCGACGGCGAGCCGGTGTTCGAGAGCGTCGCCCAGTACTTCCCCAAGCCGATGGAGGGCCGCAACAACGAGTGGATCACGCCGGCCCAGGTGGTCTTCCGCGACCCCTATCAGCCGGCGCTGATGCCCGGCATCGAGCTCGGGCGCAAGGTCATCAAGGCGCTCGGCATGACCACCGGCTTCACCCACATGGAGTGGTACAAGAAGCCCAACGGCGAGGCCGTGTTCGGCGAGATCGCCGCCCGCTCGCCCGGCGGCAAGCTCGTCGACCAGATGAACTTCGCCAACGACTTCGACCTCTACCGCGAGACCGCCCGCGCGATCTGCTGGAAGAGCTTCGAGGCCAAGCCGCAGCGGCGCTACCACGTCGCCGCGCTGTTCAAGCGGGCCGTCGGCCAGGGCAAGATCCGCCGCATCGAGGGCCTCGACCAGATCCAGCAGCGCCTCGGCCCCAGCCTCGTCGTCACCGACCTGCTACCGGTCGGCAGCAACCGCCGCGACTGGCGCCAGACCCTGCTGTCCGACGGCTTCATGATCCTGCGCCACCCGGACTTCCGCACCTGCATGGACATGATGCGCTTCGCCATCTCGACCCTGCGGATCCACGCCGCCTGAACCGAGCCTGCAGGTGTACGAAGGGACATGCCCAAACGGGCATGTCCCTTTTTCCATGCGCGAAAGGGCATGTCCTTGTGGACATGCCCCTTCGTTCAGGCTTCAGTCGGCCTTGACGCCGGCCGCGGCCGCGTGGGCGCGGTCGCGGACCCACTTCGAGATCGCCCGCAGCGGCTCGGCCTTGTCGCCGAGCGGGGCCGCGAGCGCGTCGCACTCGCCGACGAGCTGGTCGACGCGGGCCAGCGCCTGCGCGCGCAGGGCCTTCTGGTCGTCGTCGAGGATGTCGTCGGCGTGCTGGAACGCGATCCCGAACTTGAGGCCCCACGTCTCCATCGACTGCACCGTGTCCGCGTCGGCGCCGGCGTAGAGGGCCCCGAGCGCGCCGGCGGCGGCGTACAGCGCCCCGGTCTTGAGCGCGTGGACCTGCTCGAGCGCGGCGAGGTCGTGCGCGTCTTGCCCGAGGGCCAGGTCGAGCGCCTGGCCGCCGACCATGCCGTCGACGCCGGAGTGGTGGGCGAGCACGCGGGCCGCGGCGACCAGGTTGGCCGCCGGCACGCGGTCGGCCCCGCGCATCAGCGCCATGAAGGCCTGGCTGAGCAGGGCGTCGCCGACGAGGATCCCGCCGGCGTGGCCGAAGGCGACGTGGACCGTCGGCTGGCCGCGGCGCTCGAGGTCGTTGTCCATCGCCGGCAGGTCGTCGTGCACGAGCGAGTAGGCGTGGACCATCTCGAGCGCGCAGCAGGCCGGCAGCGCGGCCTCGGCGGCGCCGCCGACGGCCTCGCAGGCGGCGATGATCACCAGCGGTCGCATGCGCTTGCCGCCCTGCAGCACCGCGTAGCGCATGCCCTCCTTGAGGCGGCCGGGGTCGCCGGCGCCGCCATCGGGCAGCGCGCGCACGATGGCCTCGTCGACCAGCTTGCGGCGCTCGCCGAGGTAGGCGTTGAGCTCAAAAGTTTTCGTCATCGTCGTCACTCTCTTCCGCTTCGCCGGCCCCCGGGAACGGCACCGCCTCGTCGCGGCCCTCGAGCAGGACCTCGACCCGCTGCTCGACCGCGTCGAGCAGCGACGTGCCGCGCCGCGCGAGTCGCACGCCGTCTTCGAAGCGCTGGAGCGCCGTCTCGAGCGGGAGGTCCCCGGCCTCGAGCTCGGCGACCACGCGTTCGAGGCTGGCGAGCACCTGATCGATGGCGGGGCCGTCGCGCGCCGGCTCCGCCGCGGGGTCGGCGGGTTTCCCGGCTGCGGGGCGCTTGGATGGGTTCGGTTTGCCCGGGGACGCCATGCGGCCGCGGAGTATACGGGCCGGAGATCCAGCCTCGCAACGCTTGCCGCGGCGGCTTTGCCGCGATAGGTTTCCTGCCGATGCACGACCGTCGGCATTCTGGGCTGCCCGACCTCGAGAGCTTGATGGGGCAGTTCCACGCCTATCTCAGCAAGAAGCAGCTCAAGTCGACCCGTCAACGCGACCTCATCGCGCAGAAATTCTTCGCCGCCCACGGCCACATCAGCATCGAGGAGCTGCTCAACCTCAGCCGCGCCGAGAACCCGCGCATCGGCTACGCGACCGTCTACCGCACGCTCAAGCTGCTCGCCGAGTGCGGCCTCGCGGCCCAGCGGCGCTTCGGCGACGGCCAGACGATGTACGAGACCGCCGGTGACACCGAGCACCACGACCACCTGATCTGCATCGAGTGCCAGCACGTGCTCGAGTTCCAGAACGACGACATCGAACACGAGCAGGAGCGGGTCGCCCGCAGCTTCGGGTTCAGCCTGGTCCGCCATCGGCTCGAGCTCTACGGCCTTTGCCCCAGGGCTCGCGGGATCAAGGGCGGCTGGTGCCCCAACGAGGAGCAGCGCAAGCTCAGCGACTGAAGTACGCTGTTTGTGCTGCGCGTCACCATGCCCGAAGCCGATCTCCAGGTCCTGCTGCAACAGATCGCCGCGCTCGCCGCCGTCGCGCTCGCCGCGGGCTGGCTGACCGCCCGCTGGCTGGTCCGCCGCAAGGGCGAGTGCGGCGGCTCGTGTGCCCGTTGCGAGGGCGCGAGCGCGTGCGAAAAGGCGGCAGGGTCGGCCCCGCACGACCACGGCACCGGCTCCGGCTCGCCGAAGGGCGTGCGTTCACCCGCGCTCCGCGTCATGCAGTCGGGGCCCGGTTCGGCCGCGCACCCTGGAAATCTGCCCGGCCCCCCCGCCGTCTGACGCCGCACCATCGGAGCCTCTCATATGCGCAAAGCCTCGCGTTCTCTCCTCCTGTTCTCCTTCGCCCTCGCCCTGGGCGCCTGCGCCGGCGGTTACTCCGGCAAGTTCAAGGGCAACGGCACCGGCGCGCGCGTGCCGGCCTCGCAGGTCAAGACCGTCGCCTCCAGGGACGCCCTCGGCGACACCGCGTACACCCAGCTCGGCACCGCCATCGGCAAGGCTCCCTCCGCGCAAGAGGCCGTCGACCTCGCCAGGGAGCACTGCGGCATGAACGGCGGCAACCTGCTGATCCTCAACACCCAGCCCTATCAGTCCGGCAGCCGCTGGATCGCCGACGCCGCCTGCGGCACCGACGGCGCCGCGCCCAAGGCCGCCAACACCTCCGGCAAGGGCAAGCCGGCCCGCTGATCGCCCCCGAGCGGCTCGCGCCCGAGCCGGCTCGCAACGCAGAGCGCCCCCGAGCCCGAACCGGCCCGGCGGGCGCTCTGTCTTTTACGGCATGTCCCTCGGGACCTGTCCCGACGCGCATGCTCTCACGGACATGCCCTCACGGACATGTCCTCGCGGACCTCTCAAAGGTCCTGCTCGAACGAGCCCGACTGTCCGGCGCGCTCGTTGAGCAGCCGCTCGCGGCGGGCGCTCTCGTTGGCCTCGTCTTCGCGGCGCGCGTGCTCCATCAGCAGCCACGTCACCGACAGCGGCGCGAGCGACAGGTCGCCGAGCTCGCGCGGCTCGAGCGTGAAGAACTCGAAGTGTCCGCCCTCCCAGCCGAGCAGGTCGAACACGCGGTCGATCGCCGAGGCGGCGTAGCCGAGGTTCTTCACGTCGCGCAGCACGCCCTGGACCAGCCGCAGCACCGCGCTGTCTTGCCCGCTGTCGAGCCGCAGGTCGCCGGTCTTCTTCTCGGCCTCGAGGAACGACAGCACGCTGCCGAGGCGGACGTGCTGCAGGTCGCCGCGCAGCCCGCGGTTCTCCACGGCCCCGAGGCCGGTGCGGCGCGCGACCACGCCTTGCAGGCGGGCCACGATCTCGTCCGCGGACAGGTTCTTCGGCAGGAAGTCGTCGACGCCCATGCGATAGCCCTGGAGGCGCGACATGTCGTCGGACAGCGCGGTCAGGAACACGATCGGCACGTGGGCCAGCTTCTTGCGGCCGCGGGCCATCCGCAGCAGCGTCCAGCCGTCCATCTCGGGCATCTCGACGTCGGTGAGCAGCAGGTCCGGCTCGCTCTTGAGCGCGGCCGAGATCGCCATCAATCCGTTGTCCGCGGTGGTGACGTTGAGCCCGCGCTCGCGCAGCGCCGCAGCCATCTCCGCGCGCACGCTCGGCGAGTCGTCGACCAGCAGCACGTTGAGCGCGCGCGACGGCGGCGGCTCGGCTTGCGGGCTCGTCGAAGCGTCGAGCACCGAGTTCACGCACAGGCCGAAGATCCGCTCCTGCTCGGCCGTGAACGCGGCCAGTTGGATCAGCGTGCCCTTGCCGCCGTCGGCTCCGAGGTCGACCGCCGTGCCGCTGAGGTACAAAATGGCGCGGTTCGGCAGGCTCAGCTTGACCCGCACCGGCTGGCCCGTCTCGAGATTACGAACGCCCGGGAGCAGCAGAAACCCGCGTCGCAGGTTGTCTGTGTACTCTACGAGGAAGTCGTCGTAGGATTCGAAGCGCACGCCGAACGTGGCGATCTTCGCAGGCTTCGGCGCGTCAGCCATCCCGTCGCCACATCCTACGGGTTTTCCCCGCGAGGATCCAACGACAGTCTTCACTGGCCCCCACGACACTCACTCGAGATAGTATCTGCAAGTGAACATTTCGCGCAGCGCACCGAGGCACGCCAGGTCGGCCATGACCGCGTCCGCGGCGCTGAGTTCGCTCGGCGCCTTTGCGCTCGTCCTGGCCTCGATGTTCGTGGTGCCGTTCGCGCTGTGGTGCAACTTTTCGCTCGCGCGGACCGCTCAGCTCGACGCCCGTGTATCGGCCCCGTGGCTGTGGATCCTCGCGTTCGTCGTCACTCTGGGCCTGCCGGTCGCCCTCTCCGTGTGGAAGTACGGCACCGACGGCCGCCGCCTGTCCGCGGCGATGATGTGGCTGCCGTTGCTGTGGAACCTCGGCGCGATCCTTCTCTGCACTCAGGTGATCCCGGGTTTGCTGGTCCAGTCGCTCCGGGCCCAGGGTGACCTCGCTGGCACACGCTTCGGTGATTCTCACAAGGTCGCGCGGATCCTCAGTGCGGTGGGCAACGGTCTCGCAGATCGCCTCGCCCCGCCCGCCGCGCCGCGCGCCGCGGCGAGAGCGAGCGAGTCCGCGCCGACGCCCGTGACCCTCGCGCCGGGCGCCGCGCCGAACACTGCGATCGCCGTGCCCTTCTCCGCCGCCGGCAACGCGATCCTCATGAACGTCCAGCTCGAGGGCCCCGGCGGTCGCCTCGATCTGCCGTACCTGTTCGACACCGGCGCCTCGTTCACCACCGTGCACACCGAGACCGCCGCCAAGCTCGGGCTCAAGGTCCCGGCCGACGCGCCCACGCTGCAGTTCAACACCGCCAGCGGCCCGCGCGAGAGCCGGATGGTCTACTTGCCGGTGCTGCGCCTCGGCGGCATCGAGCTCAACGGCCTGCTCGTCAGCGTGTGTGACGGCTGCGCCAACGACCGCTCGCAGGGCCTGCTCGGGCTCAACGTCATGCGCGAGTTCCTGGTCGAGATGGACTACCAGGCCGAGCGCATGAAGCTCTTGCCGCGCCCGCACGACGGCCGGGCCAACCGCGCCTACGACATCTACCCGGCGGTCCAGATCGAGGTCGAGGGCTCGCCGGAGATCTGGCTCGGACGGATCCGGTGGATCTTGCTGGTCAAGAACCGCAGCACCGTGGCGATCGAGAACGTGCTGCCCGAGGTCCACTTCTCCGACGGTCAGCGCATGGCCGGGGCCCGCATCGCCCGCATCGAGCCTGGCGGCTCCGGTCGCTCGCTGGTCGAGGGCAAGACCGTCGCCGAGGATCACGAGAAGCTCGGCTTCACCCTCGCGCTCGCCGAGGCGTACTGGTGATCGCATGCCCGTCGAAGCCGCCCCGACCTTCGAGTGGTCCTACGTCTTCCTCGCCGTCCTGATCCCGGTCGCGATCCTCGTCTACATGCTCGGCAACTTCCGGGCGAAGCGCCTCGGCAGCGCCCGCAACCTCGAGCCTCAGGGTCGCCGCATGCCGAAGGGCGCGATCCGCAGCGACCCGCAGTTCTCCGGCTTCGTCGGTCGCGCCCTCGAGCGTGGCCTGCTCACGCCGATCGCCGCCGCTGACGCCCAGCCGATCATGATCCGCGGCGTCATCACCACCGCCGACGGCAACCTCGGCGGCGCCCCGGGCCGCGAGTGCGTGTGGCGCAACCGCAGCGGCGCCCCGCGTGACGCCGCCGTCGCCGCCGAGATCGTCGTCGTCAGCGACGCCACCGGCCGCCTCACGCTCGAGAACCTCGACCGCGCCGAAGTCATCGCCCCCGAGGAGAAGACCGGTCCGCGCGTGGCCGGCTCCGGCCTCTACATCGGCGACGAGATCGAGGTCATCGGCCGGTTCAAACCCGAGCGGTTCGGCAGCGACCCCGACCCGACCCGCCTCGTCTACGGCTCGATGGGCGGCGACGGCAACCTCTACGTGCGCGTCCACAGCCGGTCGAATTTGCCCGCCGCGGCAGAAACTCCCGTGCCCGCCGCCGCCGAGGCGTTATCCTCCCCAGCCTCCCCCGCCCAGGCCCCGCAGGAGACCACCGAATGAAGCGCATCCTCGTCTGCCTCGCCGCGTTCAGCCTGACCGCGGCTTGCAAGAAGTCCGCGGACACCGACAAGCCGTCCGACGACAAGCCCGCCACCACCGACGCCGACAAGCCGGCGCCCGTCACCACCGAGCCCGACCCGCCCGCGATCGCCGAGGCCCGCGCCAAGTACATCGCCGGCCAGTACGGCCAGGTCATCGAGACCATGAAGCCGCTCGTCGACGACCTCAAGTCGAAGGAGAAGGCCCGCGCCTCCGGCCTCGGCGCTGCATGGTTGTCGCTCGCGCTCGCCGAAGACGTCGTCGAGAACGCCAAGGAGCCCGCCGACCACGCCCAGGCGATGGCCGAGCAGACCGGCGACCCCGAGGTGAAGATCGCCGCCAAGCTGGCTCAGGGCGCTTACAAGCTCAAGACCGAGGACTTCGCCGGCGCCGCCGCCGACTTCGAGGAGGCTTACAACCTCCAGAAGGACGGCCCCAACGCCGGCCTCGCCCTCGTCATGTACGGCAACACCAAGATCAACCTCGCCTTCGGCGGCGAGGACAACGCGATCGTCAACCCCGGCGAGCTCGACTCGGCCGCCTCGACCTTCGTCAAGGCCCAGCGCCTGGTCGAGAAGCAGCCGGGCAACGAGCTCCTCGGCGCCCGCGCGCTCGAGGGCCAGGCCGCCGTCGTCCGCTACAAGGACAAGAAGAACACCCCCGAGGCGTGCCGCCTGATCGCCGAGGCCGCCAAGATCTACACCACCAAGGGCGCCGGCCAGCCCTTGATCGACGCGGCCAACGCGCTCCAGGACGAGGCCAACTGCGGCCCCGCCCCGGCCGCCGCGAAATGAGCCCGACGGCAGCGGTGCCTCACCGCTGCCCATCACGACCGCCGCCGCGCCGCCTCATCCGCGGCGCATGGCGCCGGGCCTGGACGGGCGCCGGGCCCTGCGCTCCGCGCCTGCGTCGTCGCTGCTTGCCGCTGCAAAGTCACCAGCGCTCGTGAGCGCGGGGCTTCTCGCCGCGTCGCGCATCTGCGACAACCTTTCGGCCATGGAGCCCGCAGCGGGTCAAGATCCGTACCTCAATCACTGGGCCGACGCGGCCGCCGCCAAGACTCTTGCCGCGCACGCGGACGCCAAGGTCGTCACCGTCGCCGCCGGCATCACGCCTTCGGGCGTCGTCCACGTCGGCAACTTCCGCGAGGTCATCACCGTCGACCTCGTCGCTCGGGCCCTGCGCGACCGCGGCGCCGACGTCCGCTTCATCTACTCGTGGGACGACTTCGACGTCCTGCGCAAGGTCCCGGCCGACATGCCGCAGCGCGACATGTTGAACGACAACCTGCGCCGCAGCATCAGCGCCGTGCCCGACCCCTACGGTGAGCACGACAGCTACGCCGGGCACAACATCGCCGCCTTCGAGAAGAGCCTCGCCCCGCTCGGCATCCAGCCCGAGTTCATCCGTCAGTCGCAGCGCTACCGCGCCGGCGCCTACGCCGAGGGCATCCGCCTCGCCCTCAAGCACGCCGCCGACATCCGCGCCGTCCTCAACAGCGTGCGCGACAAGACCACCGCCAACACCCGCCTCGAGGACGGCTGGCTGCCGCTGTCCGGCTTCTGCGACAACTGCGGCCGCGACACCCTCGCCTTCGCCGTCCAGGACGAGTGGACCGTTCATTACGACTGCAGCGCGTGCAAGCACGCCGCCGACGTCGACCTGCGCCAGGGCGGCAACCTCAAGCTCCCGTGGCGCATCGACTGGCCGATGCGCTGGGCCCACGAGCGCGTCTGCTTCGAGCCCGGCGGCAAGGACCACAGCACCGCCGGCGGCAGCTTCGACACCGCCAAGGACATCGTCCGCGTCGTCTACGGCTGGCAGGCCCCCGAGTACGTCGGCTACGACTTCGTGCGGATCAAGGGCCGCGCCGGCAAGATCTCGAGCAGCAAGGGCGACGTCGTCACCGTCTCCGACTGCCTCGAGATCTACGAGCCCGAGGTCCTGCGCTGGATGTTCGTCTCGTTCCGCCCCAACACCGAGTTCCAGATCAGCTTCGACCTCGACGTCATCACCCTCTACGAGAACTTCGACCGCACGCGCCGGATCGCCTACGGCGTCGAGCCGGCCAAGGACGCCCAGGCGCGCCTCGTCGCCCAGCGCACCATGCAGCTGGCCAGCGTCGACCACCGCCGGATCGGCGAGGGCGACGTCCTGCCGTTCGTGCCCGGCTTCCGCCACCTCAGCATGACGCTGCAGATCTTCGAGGGCGACCTCGACAAGACCGTCGCCTACTACGCCGAGGCGGGCCAGATCAACGGCGACGAGTCGCGCCGCCTGACCCGCCAGCGCGCCCGCTGCGTGTGGAACTGGATCGCCGAGTGGGGCCCCGACGAGTTCCGCTACCAGCTGCGCCGCGAGCCTAAGCTGCGCGAGCTGTCCGCCGACGAGGCCACCTGCCTCGCCCGCCTGCTCGCCCCGCTGCGCGGCCGCGAAGAGATCCGCGAGGACGAGTTGGTCCCGACCATGAAGACGCTGTGCGAGGGCACCGGCCTCGACAACAAGACCTTCCTCCCGGTCGTCTACGACCTGCTCATCGGCCGCGACAAGGGCCCCAAGCTGACCACGCTGATCACCGCGATCGGGACCGGCCCGCGCCCTGTCCCTGCTCGCGCCGAGCCTGCCCGCCGGGACATGACCACCAAGTGGCATGGTCCTTCGGACATGCTCCGAAGGACCTGTCCTCTCGAACACGATGGGCAGCAAGCACAGCCCTGGTGCGAACGGCCCTGCTACCGACGCCCACGCCCGGTCGCAGGAGCCTCGCAGTGCGCTCATCCCTCACGCGGGCCACGCCGCGAGCACCGCCGCCCTCGATTCGCGCGCTAGCCTACCACGCAGCGCGTGGCGTCCTCCGCCCCGAGCCCGCAGGAATCCCACGCCACGTGGTCGACGTACGGCTCCTCCGCCGCGATCGCCAGCGGGCACGCCAGCTCCGCGCCACCAGCTCCGGCATCACCTCGCCGCGCCTCCTTTAAAAGGCTTTGAGCCGCTTCTCGCGCTCGGCCACGCAAAGCGTCAGCGTCTCGATCGCCGCCGCCAGCACCGCGCGCACGTTCCTCGCGCGAGCCCTGGCACCCGCGCAGCCGCACCTGCCGGTACCACGCCAGCAGCGCGTAGCAGCTGGCGCGAATGTAGCGGACCTGCCGTGCGCGCCCTGTGGTTCGGCCGCGTCGAGTTGGTCGGTGCGCGTAGGCGATGTCGACCGCGCGCGGGCGGCTGCCACCATCAACCTGTCCTCGGGACATCCTTGCGCACCACCTGGCCCGCGCCCGTCACCGCGCCGAAGCCGACCTCGCGCGGCCCGACCATCCCGCCCGCGCCGCCGAGGAAGATCCGTCGCTCGCGCAGCAGCACCCCGCGGGGCACGTCGCCGACCAGCGACGCCGTCGCCTTGTCCCCGCGCGCCCCCCACGGCGTGAAGTTGAAGTGGATGAACCCGCTGCCGACCTCGGAGGACTTCGCGCGAAGATCACTCCGAGGTCGGCAGCGGGTTCATCCACTTCAACTTCACGCCGTGGGGGCGCGCGGGGACAAGGCGACGGCGTCGCTGGTCGGCGACGTGCCCCGCGGGGTGCTGCTGCGCGAGCGACGGATCTTCCTCGGCGGCGCGGGCGGGATGGTCGGGCCGCGCGAGGTCGGCTTCGGCGCGGTGACGGGCGCGGGCCAGGTGGTGCGCAAGGATGTCCCGGAGGACAGGTTGATGGTGCAGCCGCCGCGCGCGGTCGACATCGCCTACGCGCCCGACCAACTCGACGCGGCCGAACCACGGGCGCGCCGGCAGGTCCGCTACATCGCCCAGCTGCACGCGCTGCTGGCGTGGTACCGGCAGGTGCGGCTGGCGCGGGTGCCAGGCTCGCGCGAGGACGTGCGCGCGGTGCTGGCGGCGGCGATCGAGACGCTGACGCTTTGCGTGGCCGAGCGCGAGAAGCGGCTCAAAGCCTTTTTAAAGGAGCGCGGCGAGGTGATGCCGGAGCTGGTGGCGCCGGAGCTGGCGTGCCCGCTGGCGATCGCGGCGGAGGAGCCGTACGTCGACCACGTGGCGTGGGTCCGCGGGCTCGGGGCGGAGGACGCCACGCGCTGCGTGGAGTGGCTGCGCGCGATCGAGGCGGCGGTGCTCGCGGCGTGGCCCGCGTGAGGGATGAGCGCCTGCGAGGCTCCTGCGACCGGGCGTGGGCGTCGGTAGCAGGGCCGTTCGCACCAGGGCTGTGCTTGCTGCCCTCGTGTTCGAGAGGACAGGTCCTTCGGAGCATGTCCGAAGGACCATGCCCTTGGGGTCATGTCCCGGCGGGCAGGCTCGGCGCGAGCAGGGACAGGGCGCGGGCCGGTCCGATCGCGGTGATCAGCGTGGTCAGCTTGGGGCCCTTGTCGCGGCCGATGAGCAGGTCGTAGACGACCGGGAGGAAGGTCTTGTTGTCGAGGCCGGTGCCCTCGCACAGCGTCTTCATGGTCGGGACCAACTCGTCCTCGCGGATCTCTTCGCGGCCGCGCAGCGGGGCGAGCAGGCGGGCGAGGCAGGTGGCCTCGTCGGCGGACAGCTCGCGCAGCTTAGGCTCGCGGCGCAGCTGGTAGCGGAACTCGTCGGGGCCCCACTCGGCGATCCAGTTCCACACGCAGCGGGCGCGCTGGCGGGTCAGGCGGCGCGACTCGTCGCCGTTGATCTGGCCCGCCTCGGCGTAGTAGGCGACGGTCTTGTCGAGGTCGCCCTCGAAGATCTGCAGCGTCATGCTGAGGTGGCGGAAGCCGGGCACGAACGGCAGGACGTCGCCCTCGCCGATCCGGCGGTGGTCGACGCTGGCCAGCTGCATGGTGCGCTGGGCGACGAGGCGCGCCTGGGCGTCCTTGGCCGGCTCGACGCCGTAGGCGATCCGGCGCGTGCGGTCGAAGTTCTCGTAGAGGGTGATGACGTCGAGGTCGAAGCTGATCTGGAACTCGGTGTTGGGGCGGAACGAGACGAACATCCAGCGCAGGACCTCGGGCTCGTAGATCTCGAGGCAGTCGGAGACGGTGACGACGTCGCCCTTGCTGCTCGAGATCTTGCCGGCGCGGCCCTTGATCCGCACGAAGTCGTAGCCGACGTACTCGGGGGCCTGCCAGCCGTAGACGACGCGGACGATGTCCTTGGCGGTGTCGAAGCTGCCGCCGGCGGTGCTGTGGTCCTTGCCGCCGGGCTCGAAGCAGACGCGCTCGTGGGCCCAGCGCATCGGCCAGTCGATGCGCCACGGGAGCTTGAGGTTGCCGCCCTGGCGCAGGTCGACGTCGGCGGCGTGCTTGCACGCGCTGCAGTCGTAATGAACGGTCCACTCGTCCTGGACGGCGAAGGCGAGGGTGTCGCGGCCGCAGTTGTCGCAGAAGCCGGACAGCGGCAGCCAGCCGTCCTCGAGGCGGGTGTTGGCGGTGGTCTTGTCGCGCACGCTGTTGAGGACGGCGCGGATGTCGGCGGCGTGCTTGAGGGCGAGGCGGATGCCCTCGGCGTAGGCGCCGGCGCGGTAGCGCTGCGACTGACGGATGAACTCGGGCTGGATGCCGAGCGGGGCGAGGCTCTTCTCGAAGGCGGCGATGTTGTGCCCGGCGTAGCTGTCGTGCTCACCGTAGGGGTCGGGCACGGCGCTGATGCTGCGGCGCAGGTTGTCGTTCAACATGTCGCGCTGCGGCATGTCGGCCGGGACCTTGCGCAGGACGTCGAAGTCGTCCCACGAGTAGATGAAGCGGACGTCGGCGCCGCGGTCGCGCAGGGCCCGAGCGACGAGGTCGACGGTGATGACCTCGCGGAAGTTGCCGACGTGGACGACGCCCGAAGGCGTGATGCCGGCGGCGACGGTGACGACCTTGGCGTCCGCGTGCGCGGCAAGAGTCTTGGCGGCGGCCGCGTCGGCCCAGTGATTGAGGTACGGATCTTGACCCGCTGCGGGCTCCATGGCCGAAAGGTTGTCGCAGATGCGCGACGCGGCGAGAAGCCCCGCGCTCACGAGCGCTGGTGACTTTGCAGCGGCAAGCAGCGACGACGCAGGCGCGGAGCGCAGGGCCCGGCGCCCGTCCAGGCCCGGCGCCATGCGCCGCGGATGAGGCGGCGCGGCGGCGGTCGTGATGGGCAGCGGTGAGGCACCGCTGCCGTCGGGCTCATTTCGCGGCGGCCGGGGCGGGGCCGCAGTTGGCCTCGTCCTGGAGCGCGTTGGCCGCGTCGATCAAGGGCTGGCCGGCGCCCTTGGTGGTGTAGATCTTGGCGGCCTCGGCGATCAGGCGGCACGCCTCGGGGTGTTCTTCTTGTCCTTGTAGCGGACGACGGCGGCCTGGCCCTCGAGCGCGCGGGCGCCGAGGAGCTCGTTGCCCGGCTGCTTCTCGACCAGGCGCTGGGCCTTGACGAAGGTCGAGGCGGCCGAGTCGAGCTCGCCGGGGTTGACGATCGCGTTGTCCTCGCCGCCGAAGGCGAGGTTGATCTTGGTGTTGCCGTACATGACGAGGGCGAGGCCGGCGTTGGGGCCGTCCTTCTGGAGGTTGTAAGCCTCCTCGAAGTCGGCGGCGGCGCCGGCGAAGTCCTCGGTCTTGAGCTTGTAAGCGCCCTGAGCCAGCTTGGCGGCGATCTTCACCTCGGGGTCGCCGGTCTGCTCGGCCATCGCCTGGGCGTGGTCGGCGGGCTCCTTGGCGTTCTCGACGACGTCTTCGGCGAGCGCGAGCGACAACCATGCAGCGCCGAGGCCGGAGGCGCGGGCCTTCTCCTTCGACTTGAGGTCGTCGACGAGCGGCTTCATGGTCTCGATGACCTGGCCGTACTGGCCGGCGATGTACTTGGCGCGGGCCTCGGCGATCGCGGGGGGTCGGGCTCGGTGGTGACGGGCGCCGGCTTGTCGGCGTCGGTGGTGGCGGGCTTGTCGTCGGACGGCTTGTCGGTGTCCGCGGACTTCTTGCAAGCCGCGGTCAGGCTGAACGCGGCGAGGCAGACGAGGATGCGCTTCATTCGGTGGTCTCCTGCGGGGCCTGGGCGGGGGAGGCTGGGAGGATAACGCCTCGGCGGCGGCGGGCACGGGAGTTTCTGCCG
>NZ_JAQNDL010000002.1 GCF_028368995.1 Nannocystis bainbridge
TCGTAATGGTGGGAGGAGTCACCTTCGGGCCGCGGCGCGAGGGCCCCGTGGTAGCCGCGGAGCAGCCGCTTCTGGACCATGTCGCGGTGGACATGGATGCGCTCGAGCGCGGCCCGCCGCTCGGCTTCGGTCGGCACCAGCACGAGGATGTCGGCCTCGGGCTCGGCCAGGATCAGGGCCTCGCACAGGGCGATGGTGACCGGGCGGAAGCCGCAGATCAGCACCCGCTTCAGCGGGAGGTGCGGCTCGCGGGCGAAGGGCGGGGCGTCGGTGACGGTGTGCAGGGCGGCGGCCTCCTGGTCTTCGGACCAGACGGCGCCGTCGGGCTCGCGCCGCAGCGCCTCGGAGAACTCGCGCACGTGGGCGAAGCTGGGGGCGAGCGCGACGAAGCCGTTGCAAGTGGGGGCGATGGCGCCGGCGGGGCGGTCGTCGCCGCCGATGGCGACGCCGAGGTCGGGCATGCCGAGCTCGTCGACCTCTTCGTAGAGGAGGCCGATCGGGACCAGCCGCTGCCGCCGCGGCAACATCCGCGCCCGCCGCGTCAGTTGGTTCATCGCCGCGTGCGGCTCGGCCGCCAGCTGCGGCGGGGTCTCGCAGCTGTAGCTGAGCTCCGGCTGGTCGAAGAAGCAGGTGTAGATCTCGTGGCCGGTGCAGGTCAGCAGTTCGGCGAGCAGCGGGCCGATGCCGGCGGTGCGGCCGACGCAGGCGAGGAACAGCGCGATCATGCGATCGACGACGACGATGAAGGCCCGCAGCTCGCCGCCGCCCGAGGCCAGCGCGGCCCAGGCGGCCGGGACGTTGCGCTCGTCGAGGATCTCGGCGATGAGCAGCTTGCCGCGCCCGCGCTGGTGGGTGAGGTGGCCGTCGGTGACGCGGGCTGTCCTTCGGGACCTGTTCTTTTGGACCTGTACGTTCGAACCGGTGACGGCGCCCTCCTCGGGGTCGGCGGGGCTCGGGTCGCGCAGGCCCTCGACGATCGCCAGCGAGGCGCGGATGGTCTCGGCGTCGGGCTCGGCGGCGGAGGTGTCGGCCAGCAGCACGACCCGCTGGGCCACGGCGATGTCGGCGCGGTGCATGAACGCCTCGTCGGTGGCGCTGCCGTGGCGGTAGACGATGCGTGCCAGCTCGCTGCGGCGCAGGAAATCGGGCCGCTCGGGGCTGGTGCCGACGACGACGTAGCGCGGGCCCATCAGCGCCCGCCGCACGTTGTCGAGCAGGAGCACGAACCACCAGCGCGACAGCGGCCGCACGTCCTGCGGCAGCAGCTTTTGGTAGTAGCGCATCAGCTCCTCGAGCAGCTGACGGGTGGCGGCGGTGATGTTGACGATCACCGTGTGCCCGTGCAGGCCGGGCGGCCGCAGCTGGCTCAGCTCCATCATCTCGCGCACGACGTCGCTGCCTAGACCGATGAGGAAGCTGACGAGGAACAGGCCGGCGACGGTGAGCCACAGGCTGATGATGACGACGCTGGCAGCGGAGGGCGCGGCCATCATGTTGCCGGGATCCTGGATCTGCCGGAACGCCCACCACAGCTTGGTGAAGAAGTCGTGGTCGTCGCGGTCGACCACGCCGTCCTCGTCGTAGTCGACGCCGCGATCGTCGACCTCGCTCTGCTGCAGGAACAGCGCGCCCGCGAACGACAGCAGGCCGACGACCATCGCCATGACGACGACCTGCCGGGCCCGCTCGCGCCGCAGCATGACGGTGCGCAGGTCCTTCATCAGCGGGGCCCAGTAGCCGAGCAGGACCACGAATCGCAGCAGGCGGAGGCTCCGCATCCACGGCGAGGCACGCGGGTCGATCGGCAAGAAGCTGACGAGGGCGACGAGGTCGAGGGCCAGCAGCGCGAGCGCCCCGGGCCGCGGCAACCGCCAGCCGCGCTGCCGCGGGTCGTCGGCGGTCTCGCGCCGCACGGCCAGCAGGAGTCGTAGCGAGAACTCGAGCGCGAACAGCCCCAGCAGCAGCGGCTCGTACTGCTTGACCCACGGCTCGGGGATCAGGCTGAAGATGATCGCCGCGCTGAGCAGCAGCCTCACGCCGGCGCTGCCGAGGATCCGGCCGAGGCGCGCGAGTGCGGCGGAGGACCTTTCCGGCACGCGGGGAAAGATAACCGAGGGACTGGCCGAAGGGGCAATCCCGCGCGACACTCAAGTCATGTGCGGCCGCTACACGCTGACGACCCCCGACCTCGAAGCGCTCGCGCGCGTGGTGCAGGCGGAGATCTCGCCGGAGCTGCGCGAAGCGTACCGCCCGCGCTACAACATCGCGCCGACGCAGGCGACGACGATCGTGTACGCGGCGCCGGAAGAGGGCCGGCGGCTCGATTTGGGCCTGTGGGGCGTGCACCTCGCGGGCAACCGCCCGGGGGCACAGATCAACGTGCGCGCAGAATCGGCCGCGACGGCGCCAGGCTCGCGCGAGCTGTTCGCGCGCGGCCGCTGCGGGGTCCTGGCCGACGGGTTCTACGAGTGGTCAGGCCCGAAGGAGCACCGCCAGCCGCACTGGTTCCACACGCCCGGCGGCCGCCTGATCGTGTTCGCGGGCCTCTATCAGGACGTGCGCGACGAGGCGACGGGCGAGGTGACGCGGAGGTTCGCGATCCTGACGACGGGGGCGAACCTCACGGTCGGGCGCCACCACGATCGCATGCCGGCGATCGTGCCGCGCGGGCAGCTCGGCCGCTGGCTGGCACCGCTGCCGCGCACTGCCAACATGGCCGAAAAGACAGCTCTGGCGCACCTGCTGGGCCCGGCGCCCGACGACATGCTGGTCGACTCCCCCGTGTCGACGCGGGTCAACAGCCCGCGCTTCGACGACCCGAGCTGCCTCGAGCCCGAACCGACGCTGCTCGAGGACGAGAGCGAGGCGCCGCGCGGCCGCTCGAAGTGACGGGCGGCGAGACATCGCAGGCGCGTCAGGCTGCGAGCTCGGCCGAGGCGCGGCATCACCCGTGGGCTTGCGACCCGGGATGTCGCGCCGCGAGCGGGCTCGACCGGCGCGAGAGCAACATGTCTCTTGCGACATGTGAGCACGCTCGACATTGGGGGAGAGGTGTCGGCGCTCGGTGACTCTCGCGACAAGCGCTCCCGCGAGCGAGCTCGACCGGGGTGAGGGGCACATGTCTCTTGCGACATGCGAGCGCGCGCTCGAGGGCGAACGCTCGGGGGATGCCGCGCTCGTCGGGGGTCGTCTCACTTTGGAGGCTGGGGCGCGTGGGCGAGCGCGACCGGCGATCTGCAGTTCGGGGGTGCGCGGGAATCATATGTCCTTCAGGACATGTCTCGAAGAGCGGTGAGCCTGGCCACATCGGCGAGATCGGGCGGCCTCTCGCCGCGTTCGGCCCGGGGCATGTCGTCCACGCGCCTGTTCATCCGCGCCCTCGCGCTCGCGTTGCCCTTCTGCGGCGCCGCCCTCACGTCGCCCGCGATCACGCTGGGCACCTGCGGCGAGCAGGTCGAGCGGATGCGCCGGAGCTTCGCCGACCTGGAAGGGCGGCTCGGGGGTCCGCACGTGCAGCGCGAGGATTGGCCGTTGCCGGTGTCATCGGCCGGCGCGCCGATGCACGGGGCCGACGTGGGGCCGATCCTTTACGGACCGACCTCGGACCACGAATGGCCGGCGCTGGTGCAGGCCGTGGCGGCGCTCGAGGACGACCGCCGGCTCCGGCGCGCCAGCGGCGAAACGCGCCCGCCGGAGCCGATCTATCTGGCGCTGCGCAGCGATGTCCGCCTCGACAAGCACTGGTCCGCGCTGCAGCGGCTCGCCGGTGAATGGGAGCTGCGGCTGGTGGTCGCCTCGCCCGAGCCGGCGCTGCCGCGGCCGAGCGCGCCGGCGTGGGTGCGCGAGGCGCTGGCGGGGCGCACGTTGACGGCCCAGGCCGGCTTCGATCGCTTCGAGGAGCTGCGCGACGTGTGGGCGGCCGCCGATACCTGCCCGGCGACGGTCCACGTCGACACGCGCTTCGGCTTCGGCCCGCGGCAGATGATGCGGCTGTGGGCCGAGCGGGCCGAGGCGTGTCATTGCTTCTCGATCGACGAGGAGGCGCTGATCGCCGTGGCCTGGCGGGCGTTCGCTCCGCAGGGCGCGCCGCAGCGGTGGGTGCCGCTGCGGATCGCCGTCAGCGAGGCGGCCCGCCACCGGGCCGAGCGCGAGTACGGGACCGACTCGGTGCATTCGGAGGATCCGACTGCCATGTTGCTGCCGGGCGCGGCCACCGTGGAGCGGCTGCTCGCCTTGCTCACCGCCGATCGCGCGCCCACCATTCATTTCGGGGCGCCCAATCGCGGGCCGCTGTTCGATCCGCTGTTTGATTATACCGCCTGGGCCGGCAAGCGCCGGCGGTGAGCGGTGCGGCGAATCGCAGGCGACCTGCGATTCGCCGCACCCGGCGGCCCGCTTCAGTTGTACTCGGTGCCGCCGCTGCGCAGCAGGTACTTCTCGGACACGCTCTTGAGCTGGACCCGGCCGAGGTCGGGGTGACGGCGCTCGAGCTGCGGGCGCAGGACGATGCCTTCGCGGACGTGGAGGGCCTGGCCGGACACGGTCTCGCGGCCATCGGTGTGTTCAGCCATGGTCGCGCGGTTGAACGGGCCGCGGTAGAGCACGGGCACGCGCGGCAGCTCGAGCGCGCTGCAGGCGGCCTGCAGGTCGGCGTCGGACAGGAAGCCGCCCTGGCCGTACCAGCCGGTGTAGATGTCGAACACGCGGAACCCGAGGTGGCGGTCCTGATCGGTCTTCGAGCCGTAGGCCAGGTCCTGCACGCCGGCGCCGAACACCTCGCCGAGCACGAACACCGGGCGACCGGCGGCCAGCTCCTCGGCGAACACTCGCCCGGCGCGGGCCTCGAAGTCGAGGTGGCGGGCGACCCGGAGGTACAGGTTGTGCTGATTCTCGGTGGCGGCCGGCGTGAAGGCGAGGCCCTTGGCCGCGAGGCCCTTGCTGCTGACGATCAGCGGCCCGTGCTCGCCCGCGGCGTCGTTCGGCACCAGCCCGAGCTGGCACCACGTGCCGTGGATCTTCTCGGTGAAGACGACGGGCTCGCCCTCGACGAGGACGTCGGGGAAGGCCTTGACGTTCTCGATGTCGTACTTGACGCAGCGATCGGGGCCGGCGCCGTAGACGTGGCCGTTCATGTGCGACGGCACGGCCGGCTCATACTTGAGGATGCCGAGCTCGGCGGTGACGTCCTGGCCTTCGGACCAGGTCGGGCGGGCCGGGTAGACCAGGCCCTGCGACAGCACCCCGCGCAGCTTGATGGCCTTGACCCGGTTCGTGTCCTTGCCGGACAGCCGCCCCCGCAGGCCGAGCTCGTCGAGCAGCGGGTCGGGGACGATGGCCTGCTCCGGGATGTACGCGACGAGCTCTCCGCTGGTGAACTGGCCCTTGCGGACGATCGAGCGGTAGTCACCGACGCGGGCGATCTCGAGGGAATCAGCGTTGTCGTGCGGCTCGATGGCCACACGCACGACGTGGACGGCGAAGCTGGACATGATGCACCTGTGCTTTCGTGGACGAAGGTCCTGGCAATGCGAGGACACGGCGATACCCGACGTGTGCTCGCCGACGCGGCCGCGCTCGCGCGGTCGGGTCGGAATGTCACGAGCCGCGGCGGCCCGGACTAAAATCAGCGGACTGTCGCTGGGGCCCGATACGCTCCTGGCACGCGCGCAGCAGCCGTAAAGGCCGGGGCGTACGAGGATGCGCAAAACAAGCGGCGGGCGGCGAGCGACATGGAGAGACCCAGGGAGGGCGAGAGTATGCCGTGACCGGCCCGGGTGTCAATCCATCATGATCGCGCCACCGTCGATTCGGCCGCGGGCGCGAACTCGAACCGCCGGCCTGCGGACGACGGCGGCGAGGGGTCGCGGCCGAGAGATGTCCTGAAGGACAGATCGGCGGCCGGCTCGCGCCCGGCGATGAATCATAGCAGTTCGACGCAGCCGTCGGGACCCGGTCTGCCGAGGCCGGGGGCGAGGCCGGCGGCGGTGACGGTGGGGACCACGAGCAGGGCGTCGAAGGCGGTGGCCAGCGACTTGTAAGGGTCGTTGTAGCGGCTGGCGTCGACGGGATCGTAGGCGCCCTCGATGGCGCGAATGGCCGGCTTGCCGCCGAGGCTGCGCTGCAGGCTCGAGCCGCGCAGCAGGGTCGGGACGGCGAGCAGGGCCGGGCCGGCGAGGCCGGCGAACACGGCGTCGAAGCTGCCCGCACGGGCAGGTGGCAACTCGAGCGGGCACAGGCGGCCGTCGCTGCGCTCGAGCACGGCGCGGCCGCGCACGAACAGGCCGCCGATGGCGACGTAGGCCCGGCCGTGCCACTGCCGCAGGTACTCGCCGACCGAGGGCGCGCCGCCGGGGACGTCGGCGGCGGCGCGCCGGTTCTCGCCCCAGAAGAACAGCTTGTAGCCGGGGCCGCCGAGCTGCAGCGCGAGGTCGAGGTTGCGCGCGCGGTGGAACTCGGGGGCGTCGAAGGCCCAGCTCTCGGCCTGGTCGAGCAGCTGCACGGAGGCCTCGGCCTGCATGCGCGCGCGGGCGTAGGCGGAGGCGGAGCTGCGCTCGACGTAGGCGGGCCGCTGGGCGTCGAAGCGCTTGAGCAGGGCCGCGAGGCCGGGGCCGTCGCCGCCGCGCAGGATGGCGGTGGCGCGGGCGGCGTGGTCCGGATCGACCAACTCGAGGTAGCCGAGGTAGCCGCGCGCGACGCTGTCGAGCTCGCCAGGGTCGGTGCCGTGGACGTGCAACATGCCCTTCGGGCCAGCCGCGTTGTGGGCCCGCACGGCGGCGATGAAGTCGCGCAATTCGGCGGTGCGCAGGGCGGGCTCGTCGAGGTCGAGGAGGATGGCGTCGAGGGCGTCGAGGTCGGGCGCGCCGGCGGCGGTGGCCCAGGCGTCGAGGGCGAAGCCGGCCTTGATGCTGACGTCGAGGGCGAGGCCGGTGACGCCGTGATCGCGGACGAGGGCGAGGAAGAGGTCGCGCGCGAGGACGACGAACTCGTGCCCGCCGGCGAGCGGCCGCCCGAGGCCGATGATCCGGGCCTCGGCGAAGCGAGCGTTCAGCGGTTCGAGCGCGGCGGCGGCGATCGGCTGTCCAGGTTGGAGGGCGCCGCGAGCCGCGAGCGCGTCGAGCTCGGCGCGGGCGTCAGGGCGCAGGTTACGATTGCCGGCGCAGGCGGTGGCGAGGAGGAGGAGAGCGAGGGAGATCCGGCGCACGCGCGAGGAAGCTAGCACGGCCCCGCGACACTGGTGAATCGCGGCTCGCGTGCGTGCGAATCCAGGGAGACATGCGGACGAGATCTTGGGGCCGACGTCAGGCGACGCCAGGAACGGTGGATGTCCGCTGTAGGACGAGGAGGATCCGCCGGGCGCGGCAGCACGATCGTGACACGAGCGCCAGCTCCGGCGACCGTCGCAGCGAAGCCTCAGGGGAAGGGGCGTGGGGCCGGCTGGTTGACGATCGAACGCGGACGTGTACCATGCCGGCGATGCGACTCTTACGAATGGTTGTCCTGGTGAGCGTGGCCCTCGCGAGCATGGGCGAGGGCGAAGCAAAGGCGTGCTCCTGCCTGCGGCAGGGCTTCGGCGGCGGCAAGCTCTACGTCGGCGCGGGCGGCTCGGTGCCGGCGGACGCGGAGGGCTTCGCGTGGACCGGCGACGAGAAGCTGAGCAGCGCGAAGGGTCGCGTGACCGTGGTGCGCGTCGACGGCAAGAAGAAGGTGCCGGTCAAGCACACGATCGTCGAGAAGGGGCCGGTCGAGGTGATCGTGCCGGCCGCGAAGTTCAAGCCGGGCCAGGTGTTCGAGGTGACGGTGCGCGAGGGGCCGCTGGCGGCCGAGACCCGCAAGTCGCTCGACCCGGCGGCGGCCGACGTGCCGAAGCCCGAGACGACGACGACCGTGACGATCGCGGCCGGCCCGCTGGCGCTGCCGCAGGCGACGGTGACGGCGGGGGCGCCGGCGCAGGAGAAGATTCAAGTGGCCCACCCGGCCAGTTGCAGCGCAGAGGTGGCCGCGGCCACGGCGACCCTCAAGGTCGAGCTGCCGGCCGAGGCCGAGGCGATGCGTGAGTACCTGGTGTACGAGACGCGGGTCGACGGCGCGGTGTGGAACGCCAGCGCGGGGCTGTGCAATCACGTCGATCCGGGCCGGACGTGGACGGGCGAGGTCGGCACCGACAAGCTGTTCGTGGTCTGCGAGCAGCCCGAGGCGCTGAAGCCCGGTAAGCACAAGGTCGAGGTCGAGGTGGCTTCGCCCGATCGGGTGCACGTGATCACGACGCCGGCGGTCGAGCTCGAGCTGGCCTGCGCCGCCGCGCCGGACCCGACCCCGGAGCCGGCCACGCCGCCGCCGGGCTCGGAGCCGCAAGAGCCGCCGCCGGTGGCGAAGAAGGGCTGCAGCGTCGGCAACGACGCCGGGTTCGCGTGGGTGCTCGGGGTCGGGCTGCTGTTCGCCCGCCGCCGCCGTCGGGCCGCCTGAGCGAGGATGACTCCGCCGCGCCAGGCGGCGGGCTCGTGAGCGTCGCCCGGCACGAGGGTGCCGGGCGGCTGTCCCCGAGGACATGTGCATAGAGACATGTCCGAATGGCTTAGTCGTCGGTGAGTGATTCGACGGGTCCTGGGGCAGGTCGTGATCGACGTGACCTCGAGGACAGATGACGGTCGCCTCGCGGTCGAGGGCGTGAATCGACCTGACCGCGAGGACATGTTGTCGGGCGGGGTCGCACCGGGCCGCGCGAGACTCGCTGTGCAGGGTCTTCCAGGACGTGCCGGGCGCTGCTCGCTGCGTGCGGGTTCGCGCGCGGGCCGCTCATGACAAGGGACGGCGGAGCCGCTATCGTGGCGGGACCTCATGGTCGTGTCGAAGCTCCTGCTCGCTGTCGTGCTCGCTGCTCCGGGCGAAGAGGCGAGCGGTGCTTCGCCGGCGGCGGTCGACGGCACGGAGGCCGCAACCTCGACGTCGCCGACCCCGGCCGATCCGGCGGCTCCCGGGGCGCTGGTGCCGGCTCCGCCCGCGACCCGGCCGGCGGTGGTCGTGAGCTCGCCGGTGCGGCGGGCCAAGACGGGACGCGGGCTGCTGATCGCGGGCGGGGTGCTGACGGGGCTCGGGGTGGTCGGGCGGATCGGGCTCGAGGTGTTCTGGTCGACCGCGGCGCAGATCGTGCCGAACGATCCGTTCGCGCGCTGGAGCACCGCGAACCTGGTGTTCGTGACCAACTGGAACAACCTCATGTTCTTCGGGCCAGGTCTCGGGCTGCTGACCGCGGGGGCGTATCGCCGCGGCGGGCACGAGGCGGGGCTCGGCAAGCTGCGCGACGCCCGGCGCATGCGCCTGGTCGGGATCGGGCTGCTCGGCGGCGGGCTCGGGCTGTGGGCGCTGTCGCGGGCGCTGTTCCTGCCGATCGCCGACGCCTGCCCGAGCAACCGCTGCGCCTATACGACGCTCGAGACGACCTTCTGGGTCGGCGCGGGGGCGATCTTCGCCGGCGCGGCGCACCTGGCCTATGCGACAGGTTATTCGCGGGCCGCGGCGCGCGTCCAGGTCGCGCCGAGCCTGGGTCCGGGCTTCGCCGGGCTGGGCCTGACCGGCCGCTTCTGACGGAGGAACGCCGATGCACGCGCACCGCCTGACGCTCGCCGCCCTCCTGCTGCTCGCCCCGGCCTGCGCCGACGACGAGGTCCCCGGGGACCTCGGCTCGCGGCCGGAGGACGACGTGATGCTGATCGACAGCCCGGCGCTGCAGCACCTGGCGGCGGCGCTGCAGGACGGCGAGACGCTGCGCGTGAGCGACCTGTTCTTCGCCGAGCGGCTGCGCTTCGACGCGGCGCCCGATCCGTCGCCGTTGCTGGCAGCGCAGGCGAGCGAGCACGCCGGATTGCCGCCGCTGGCCGAGCCGGCGACGCTCAAGGTGCTGACGTACAACGTCGGGCTGCTGAATCGCTGGTACCCGTTCACCCACGTCGGCGTGCCGTATTACCGCGAGCGCCGGGCCGAGGCGCCGGGGCGGCTGCTCGCCGACGGCTGGGACGTGCTGTTCTTGCAGGAGGCGTGGGAGCTGGTCGACGTCGAGCGCTTCGCGGCCGAGGCGGAGCGGCAGGGCTATGCGATCTACGCCGGCAGCAAAGACAAGCACGTGCAGCACGGGCTGGTGATTCTGGTGCGCGAGGCGCTGATCGGCGCGGCGAAGCAGGAGTTCGGGGAGGAGCAATTCGCGGCCCAGCGGGAGATCGAGCTGTTCCCGGGGCCGGGGATCAAGCGCGGGCTCATCCGCTGGAGCTTCACGCACGCGCCGACCGGGCGGCGGATCCACCTTTATGCGACGCACCTGACCGCATTCCCCGAATTGTGGCAGGAGCGCGACGTGCAGGCGCGGGTGCTCGGCGGGCGAGCCAGCAGCCACGACGACGAGGACGTGGTGCTGATCGGCGGCGACTTCAACGCCGGGCCGTATTACCCCGACGATCGATTCGGCAGCACCGGCGAGGAGGTGCTGTCGGGCTGGTGGCACAACGCGATGATGTATCCGCTGATGCTGCACTACGGCGGGCTCTACGACAGCCGCAGCGCGCTGCAGCCGGCCGACGACGTGGCCCGCATGCAGCAGTTGTTGCTGCCGTTCGCGTTCGCGCCGTACCGCGACGAGCCGCTGGCGGGCCGCTGCGCGAGCATCCCGGCCGACACGTTCACCGGCACCGACTGCAACTCGCTGTACTTCCAGCAGTACGGGGCGACCGAGTACCCGGCGCGGCTCGACTACATCTTCGTCCGCGACGTCGCGCGGCACGCCCGCGTGGTGGCGACGGCGCTCGAGTACACCGAACCGCTCGACTTCGGGGCGGCCGGCGCGTTCGAGCTGTCCGATCATTACGGTCAGTCGGCGACGCTGCAGATCGAATGAAATAGCGCCGCGGGCCCGCGGGTTGTGCCCCGGCCGCATGCGACCCGCCGGCGTCATCCCCGAGTCGCGCCAGGCCCGGCGCTTCGCCGACTATCTGCGGACGCAGGGCATCGCCGCGCGGCTGGGCCCGGCGCGCGAGGGCTGGACGGTGTGGGTGATCGAGGAGGAGGCGCTGCCGCGGGCGCGCGACGAGCTGGCGTCGTTTTGCCGCGAGCCGGGCGCGGCCCGCTTCGCCGTGCCGCGCGAGGCCGTGCGGATCCGCCCCGAGACCCGACGGCGCGAGGCGACCGCCGCGGCGCTGCCCCGGGCGCCGGCGTGGTGGGCGTGGACGCTGTCGTCGCCGACGCCGTTGACGTGGGCGCTGCTGCTGCTGGCCGCGGTCGCGGCGCTGATGACCCGGCTCGGCGATCCGGCCGCGCCGCTGCTGACGCGGCTGCTGCCCGCGGCGAGCGGGCTGTCGGCGGGCGCGCCGGGGCCGTGGCTCACCCCCGTGATCGTCCATTCCGGGCCGCTGCACCTGCTGTTCGTGGCCGCCACGTGGCCCGAGCTGGCGCGCCGGTTCGAGGCCCGGCGCGGCACGCTCGCGCTGGCCGCGGCGGTGATCGGTTTCGGTCTCTTGGGCAATGTCGTTCAGACCATGTACTTCGGGACAGCTTGCATCGGCCTGTCGACGCCGGTGTTCGGGCTGCTCGGGCTCGCCGCCGCCGAGCGGCGCGGGGGCGCGGCGCGCGAGGCCGAGGTGGTGCTGGCGGCGGCCTGGCTCGGCGCCTGTCTCTTGGGACTGGTCGGTCCGGTCGGCGGCGCGGCCCACCTGGCGGCGCTGGCGGGCGGGGCGATCGTCGGCACGGTCGCGGCGCGGCTGCGGGCGCCGGACTGAGACTTTCGACGGCGATGCTCACCGCGGGACAGCCCGGGCCTGACGGGCCCGTGCGAGAATTTCGCTGGCGAGGGGGCGGGCCAGCGCCTATTGTCCGAGGGCATGGTCAAGGCGGCGGAGAGCAACCTCGACGGCTTGCGCGACAAGATCGCCAGTCGATACAGCGACGGCGCCGTGCTGGTCGGCAAGGCCCACGATCTGGCGGCCACGGGCGACGCGGCCGCGGCCCTGCGCGGGGTGGTCGCGGCCGACATGCTGACCGAGCTGCGCCTCGATCCGCCGGCCCTGGCGGCCGCGATGGTGGCCGACGCGGCGATCTCGGGCGCGATCAAGATCGAGGCGGTCGGCGAGGCGCTCGGGCCCGACGCGCAGGCGATCGTCGACGGCGTGCGTCGGGTGGCGATGATGCGCTGGGACCGGCCGGCCGGCGACGACGGCGAGAGCCTGCGCAAGATGTTCATGGCGATCGCCGCTGACGTGCGGGTGGTGATCGTGGCGCTGGCGCTGCGCCTCCGCGACATGCGCTCGCTGCGGAGCCGCGACGACGAGGCCGAGCGGCGGCGGATCGCCCGCGAGACGCTCGAGATCTACGCGCCGCTGGCCAACCGCCTCGGCATCTTCCACCTCAAGTGGGAGCTCGAGGACCTGTGCCTGCGGGAGCTCGAGCCGGACATCTACCGCCAGATCGGCGCGGCCCTGGCGGCCAAGCGGGACGAGCGCGACGGCATGATCCGCGACGCGATCCTGACGCTGCAGGCGCGCATCGAGGAGGCCGGCATCCACGGCAAGATCAGCGGCCGGCCCAAGCACATCTACAGCATCTACAAGAAGATGCAGCGCAAGCGGGTCGCGTTCGCCGAGATCTACGACGTCAGCGCGGTGCGGGTGCTGGTCGACTCGGTGCCCGACTGCTACGCGGTGCTCGGCATCGTCCACGGGCTGTGGACCCCGATCGCCGGCGAGTTCGACGACTACATCGCCCGCCCCAAGCCCAACGGCTACCAGTCGCTGCACACCGCGATCGTCGGCCCCGGCGGGCGCTCGCTCGAGGTCCAGATCCGCACCGCCGAGATGCACCAATTCGGCGAGTACGGCGTGGCCGCCCACTGGGCCTACAAAGAGAGCCGCAAGGCCGGGCGCATGGCCGACGCCAAGTTCAACTGGCTGCGGCAGCTGATCGACTGGCAGAAGGAGGTCACCGATCCGCACGACATGGTCGAGTCGCTCAAGACCGACATCTTCCAGGACCAGGTCTACGTGTTCACGCCCGGCGGCGACGTCATCGACCTGCCGGTCGGGGCGACGCCGGTCGACTTCGCCTACCGCGTGCACACCGACGTCGGCCACCGCTGCCGCGGGGCGCTGGTGAACGGCCAGATCGTGCCGCTGGACCACAAGCTGCAGACCGGCGACCGCATCGAGATCCTGACCCAAAAGACAGCCCAGCCGAGCCGCGATTGGTTGAGCCCGCAGCTCGGGTATGCGGCCACCTCGAGCGCGCGCCACAAGATCCGGCAGTGGTTCCGCCAGCAGGGCCGCGAGGCGGCGATCGTGCAGGGCCGCGAGTCGCTCGAGCGCGAGCTGAAGCGCCTCGGCATCGATCGCCCGCGCCACGACGAGTACGTCAAGCTGTTCGCCAATCACCACACGCCGGAGGAGCTGTTCTCGGCGATCGGGTTCGGCGACATCGCCACCCAGGCGGTGGCGGCCAAGATCCTCGACGCCGAGCGCGCGCAGCAGGAGGCGGCCAAGCTGGTGGCCGAGGCGGCCCGCCTGGCCGCGACGGCGACGTCGACGCATTCGGGGTCTGTCCCCGAGGCCAGCCCGAAGCGCCCGCCGAGCAAGCCGGGGGGCGCCGGCGGGGTCAGCGTCGAGGGCCAGGGCGGAGTGCTGAGCCACCCGGCCCGCTGCTGCACGCCGGTGCCGGGTGACGCGGTGATCGGCTATATCACCCGCGGCCGCGGCATCGCCATCCACCGCCGCGATTGCCCCAACATCCTCAGCAGCCCCGAGCCCGAGCGCCTGATCGAGATCGCGTGGGGCAACGAGAACCGCCGCCGCTATCCGGTGACGATCATGATCCAGGGCAGCGACCGTATCGGCCTGCTGCGCGACATCGTCGAGGTGTTCGCCGACCTCGGCATCAACGTCAGCGGGACGACGGTGACGACGAACAAGAAGGAGCAGTCGGCCTCGATCTCGGCCACGCTCGAGGTGTCAAGCAACGAGCAATTGGTGCGCGTGCTGACGAAGATCGAGCGGGTCCCGGGGGTCGAACGGGCGCGCCGGCAGGCGGGCTGAGCCGAGTTGGCCGGTGCTCCGCCTCCGGCGAGGAGATCCCCGGCGTTTCCGTCGATTGGTGGCAGGATCGTCGACAGGATCGTGGCCGAAAGGCCAGGCCGCCGGTTCGATGGCCGGCGCCATCCTACGTCGATTCGCCGTTCGTCCGTCGCTGTCGCGCGGGGTGACGACTGCCACGCGTAATGTCGATGGATAGCGATCGCGGCGCGGGGACGCTTGCGAAGCGGCCGATCCGGCGTGTATCACCACAGGCGAAGGCGAGGTTTACCCGGATGGCGAAGAAGACGGCGGGGGCGAAGAAGACGGCTGCGAAGGCGACGGCGCGCAAGGCCGCAAGCAAGACCCAGGCGACGCAGGCGACGACCGGCGCGACGTCGAAGGCCGCGAAGGGCACCTCGGCGAAGCCGGCGGCCGCGAAGGCCAAGTCGGCGAGCAAGAAGGCGACGAAGGCGAAGCCGGCGGCCGCGAGCAAGAAGCCCGGTAAGAAGGCCAGCAAGAAGGCGGCCGGCGAGGCGACGGCGCCCGCGAAGAAGGCCGCCAAGAAGTCGGCCAAGTCCGCGAGCAAGGCGAAGGCCGAGCCGAAGGCCGCCAAGGCGACCGGGACCCGGTCGACCAAGAAGGCGAGCAAGGCCGCGAGCAAGGTGACGAAGGCGTCCGCGGCCCCGTGGATCGCCGGCGGCTCGACGGGCGCGGGCAAGAAGCGCGGCAAGCTGGCGCCGCCGCGCGCGACCGAGGCGAGCAAGATCGCGGCCCAGGTGATCGAGGCGGCCGCGGCCGCGCTCGGCACGGGCAAGAAGGCGGGCAAGTCCAAGTCCAAGGCCAACGTCGGCGCCGACTACGGGGCGCCGGCCAAGGGCAAGGGCGGCAAGGGCGGCAAGGGCGGCAAGGGCGGCAAGGGCAAGCAGTCGAGCCTCGCGGCCGACTACGCGACGCCGGTCGTCGAGCTGGCGGCGAAGAGCAAGAAGGCGGCCAAGAAGGGCGGGCGCAAGGCCGGCGCGGCGCTGGCCAACGCGGTGCAGACGGTCGCCAGCGTGACGAAGGCGGCGGTCGAGGCCGCGACTTCGACGGTCAAGGCGGTCATCGCCAAGGCCCAGAGCGGGTCCAAGAAGGCGGGCCGCAAGGCCGCCAAGGCGGGCAAGGCCGCGAGCAAGGCGACGCAGGCGCCGGCGGCCAAGAAGACCGCCAAGAAGACGGCGAAGAAGGCCGCCAAGGCCGGCGCGCCGAAGGCCGCTGCCGCGGGCAAGCAGGCCGAGGTCGCGGCGCCGCGCAAGGGCACGACCAAGGCCAAGGGCAAGAAGAGCGGGTCGAAGCGGGCCAAGGGCGGCAAGAAGGCGTCCAAGAGCTCGGACGACTCCGCTAGAAGCCCGCAGCCGGGCGCGGTGAAGGCCGCGCGCGCGACGAAGGTAGCGACGACGCCGGCGACGAAGGTCGCCCGCGACGGGCAGGCTGCGGGCAAACATAAGGGCAATCCGGCCGCTCGTGCGGCCAAGCTGATCGCCAAGATCGAGGCGGGCGCGAGCGCGGCCGGGGTCAAGCTGCCGAAAGGCGCCAGCCCGGCCGCGATCGCCAAGCTCGAGCAGACGCTCGGGCTGGTGCTGCCCGACGCGGTCAAGGCCTGGTACCTCGCGCACGACGGAGGCGGCAGCCGCTTCGAGCTCGAAGAGCGCGAGCTGCTGTCGCTCGAGCGCATCGCCGACGAGTGGAAGATCTGGAAGGACCTGCTCGACAAGGGCGTGTTCGGCGACAACGCCCACAGCGACCCCGGCCCGGGCGTGCAGCAGAAGTGGTGGATCCCCGAGTGGGTGCCCGTCACCTACGACGGCTCGGGCAACCACGACGTGGTCGACCTGGCGCCCGGCAAGGGCGGGACGCGCGGGCAGATCCTGTCGTTCTGGCACGACGAGCCGAGCCGCCGGGTGGTGGGTAGCGACTTCCTGTCGTGGCTCGCCAAGCAGACCTGGGGCGCCGACTGATCGGTCGCCCGGCGGTCGCCGGGCGCGCATGACTGTTCGGGTATGTCCGATAGGGCATGCCCGAATGGGCATGTTCTTCCGGACATGTTCTAAAAAGCATGTCCGGGCGGGCATATGCCCAAATCGTGTCTGTGCGGGCGTGCAGGGCATGTGTGCGTAGGCCTGTCCGAACGGGCAGGTCCGGACGGACCCGCGTACGAACTGCCCGCGAGTGCTGCGAGCGGGTATGTTCGAAGGGACATGTCCGTGAGTGGCGCGAGAGAACGGCCATGTTCGAAGGGACATGTACAGACGTGGCCCGTACGCTGACGATGGGCCGCATCCGAAGGGGCAAGCCCGAGTAGGCCTATCGGCGAGCCTCCCGGAGGGCATGCACGGGAATGATTCGGGCATGACTCGCGCATGCCTGTGCATGACTCGCGCATGCCCGAGCGGGCATGCCCGAAGGGACATGCCCGGTCAGGGGCGACGGCGCGGGCGCAGCAGGGGCAGGAGCACCAGCAGCCACGCGGGACCCTGCGGGGCGCCGCGGCAGCCGCAGCCCTCGCCCTCGCCCGACGCTTCGGGCTCGCCGGTCTCCGACGCGGTCGCGCCGCTCGTCGAGAGGTCGACGCCGGTCTCGCCGGAGCTGCCGGTCTCGTCGCCAGAGCTGCTCGAGGTCGGGGCGCCGTCGCTGTCCGATTCATCGGGGGCGGTCGTGCTGCCGCCCGTCGTCTCGCCCGGATCGCCGGTGGTCGGGGCCATCGGCTCGGGGCAGGCGGGGTTGGCATCGCCGACGCCGCACTGGTGCTCGTCGAGCAGCCACACCTCGTCGCCGGTGCCCTGGACCAGGATCGGGCGCGCGGCCACGGGCGTGCCCTCGGGCAGGCCGGCGATCGCGTCGGCCGGCATGATCGCGGCCGTGGCGGGGTCGAAGCGCCAGGCGCCGAGGCTGTCGGGGGCGACGAGGCGGCGAAAGCCCTGATCGATCAGCCACAGCGGCTCGGTGGTGCCCTCGGCGAGGGCGAGCTGCGGCGGGCCAGCGACGGTGGCGCCGATCGGCGTGCCGGCGATGGCGAGGTCGGCGACCTTCATCAGATCGAAGTAGGTCGAGAAGTGCCACTGGTCGAGGATCGACGGGCCAGCGATGTGGCGCTTGACGTTGCCGACGACCGGCAGCGGCGGGCAGGTGTAGACGGCCGGCGAGCCCGACAGCTCGAGGTTGGGATCGCCGTTGGTGTCGATGCCGTAGGCGTGCACGGCGTGCGGCTGGCCGTCGAGGCGGCTCAGCGGGAGGGCGCCGCGGAAGCCGTGCTGGCACTGCTCGCCGCGACAGCCGCCGTCGAGCGGACGATTGGCGGTGAGGGGCACGCCGGTCGCCGCCGGATCGCCGGCCGGACCGTCGAAGTAGAGGTGGACGTCGATCGTGGTCGGCGGGGTGTCGGGATCCTGGGCCCAGCCGGACACGCCGCTGCAGTCGGCCGTGACGACGCCGACCGGGCCGGCGGCGCTCACGGCGGTCGGCGCGAGGGCGATGAGCCCGAGGACCAGGGCGGACCGGGTCATCGCGCTCACAGGACGACGCCGTCGATCGGCGCGGTGCCGTCGTCGCCGAACACGGCCCCGTCGAAGCCGAAGCTGCCCTCGACCTCGTAGGCGTCGAGCAGGCTGACGTGGAGGTCGGTCAGCGGCGGCTGGGCGTCGAGCGGGAAGGCGAGCTTGCGGTTGCCGGTGGCGATCACGCCGGTGCCGCCGAACAACATCGGGCAGTTGTGGCCGTGATCGTGGCCGTTGCCCTCGCCCATGCTGGCGATGGCGAGCACGATCGTCTCGTCGAGCAGGGTGGCGCCGGTGGTGCCGGGGGTGTCGCGCAAGAGGCCGAGCAAGGCCCCGAGCTGCTGGTTCTGCCAGGTCTCGACCTTCTCGAGCCGGTCCTTGGCGGCCTGATCGCCGAAGTGCGACAGGGCGTGGTGACCGCCCGGAGCGGCCAGGAAATCGTGCGAGCGACAGCTGAGGCCGAACTCGATCATGAAGCTCATGATGCGGGTCTGGTCGCACAGGAACGCCAGGCGGATCAGCTGATGGAAGGCGTCGACGCGGCCGGCGTAGTCGAGCCCGGGCACCGGCGGCTGCGGGTCGGCGGAGCACTCGGCGCCGCTGCTGGCGAGGCTGAGCTCGAGGTCGCGGAGGGCGTCGAAGTAAGCCTCGAGGGTGGTGCGATCGGCGGCGCCGAGCTGCTGCTGGAGGACGCGCGCGTCGTCGCGGACGAAATCGATGACCGATTGCTTGGTCTGGCGCCGCAGGTCGGCCGGGGGCCCGGTGAGGCCGTCGACGCCGGCGCCGAACAGGCGCTCGAAGGCGGCGCTCGGATCGATGGTGGCGACCAGCGGCGAGCCGGGGCCGGTCCACGAGATGCTCTGGGTGAAGGCGCAGGAGGAGCCGCCGACGTCGCACGGGCCGGGCTCGCCGGCGCTCCACTGCAGCGACTTGAAGCGGGTGTCGGGCGCGAGCTGCTGCACGAGCAGCTGATCGAGCGAGACGCCGTTCTGCATGTGGCCGCTGAGGTCGACGATGTGCCGCCCGGTCATGATGGTGCCGGTGCCCATGGCGTGGGCGGCCCCGGGGCTGGCGATGGCGGCGTTGTTGGAGAGGTTCTCGAGCGCGAGGGCGCGGTCGGCGAACGGCTGCAGCGCGGCCGCCTGGGCCGGGTACACGAGCTGGTTGTCGACGAGCTGCGGGACCCACCACTCGGGCCGGTGACCGTTGGGGAAGTAGTAGACGAGCAGGCGCGGCTTGGGCCCGGCGGCGCGGGCGGTGCCGACTTCGAACAGCTCGAGCGCGGGCAAGACGAGGCTGGCGGAGCCGACCCCGAGCAACCACCGACGACGCGAGAATCGTTGAGACACGGGCATCACTTCTCTCCGAGAGCGGCCGGCGAGCGGAAGGCCGGGGTGTGGACGATGGCGTCGATCAGCTCGCCGAGGGTGTGGTCCTCGACGGTCGCGGCGGTGGCGATCTCGTTGAGGTAGGCGGCGTCGAACAGGGCGAGCGGCCGACCGGCGGCGTAGGTGAACAGCTTGCGGGTGAGGCAGCCGACGAACACCTCGCTGTCGTTGAACAGGCCGGAGAGCTCGGCGGCGCCCTCGAAGGTGCGCCCGTCAGGCAGCTCGCCGAGGTTGTCGAGGTTGGGGTCGAAGACGGGCTGGGCGACGCCGTCGTACTCCTCGAGGCCGATGCCGAGGACGTCGAGCAGGGCGTGACAGCCGGCGCACGACGGATCGGAGCGGTGCTGCTCGAGCGCCTCGCGCACCGAGCCGGCGCCGCCGAGGTCGGGCGGCTCGAACACGAGGCCCGGAGGCGGCGGCGCGACCGGGGTGCACAGCAGCTTCTCGGACAGCCAGCGGCCGCGGCGGATCGGCGAGGAGTGCTCGGCGTCGGAGGTGGCGGTGAGCCAGGCGCCGAGCGAGAGCAGGCCGCCCCGCTCGCCCTCGCCGACGGGCACGCGCACGACCTCTGCGGAGCCGACCGGCGGGAGGCCGTAGTGGGTGGCCAGGCGATCGTTGCGGTAGGTGAAGTCGGGGTGGATGATGGCGGCGACGGGCAAGCCGTTGGTGAAGAAATCGCCGAAGAACCGCTTGGACTCGGCGGTCATGGCGGCCCGCACGTCGTCGTCGAAGCCGGGGAACTTGTCGGGGCTGGGGCTGAAGCTCTGGAGGTGCCGCGTCGAAAGCCACTGCTCGGCGAAGCCGTCGAGCAGCGCGGCGGCGCGGGGGTCGTCGAGCATGAAGGCGACGGCCTCGGACAGGCCCTCGTCGGTGGCGAGCCGGCCCTCGGCGGCCATGGCGAACAGCCGGTCGTCGGGCATCGAGCTCCACAGGAAGTACGAGAGCCGGCTGGCGAGCACGTAGTCGTCGAGCCAGGCGCCCTCGTCGGCGTCCTCGGTGGTGCGGGCGCGGTAGAAGAACCGCGGCGAGAGCATGACGGCGCGCATGACCAGGCGCAGCGCCTCGTCGGCGGTCTCGCCCTGCTCGCGCAGGCGGGTGAACAGACCGACGAGCTCGGCCTCCTCGGCGGCGTCGAGCGGGCGCCGCCAGGCGCGGAAGGCGAACTGCTTGACGATCTGGGCGTAACAGTCGAGGTCGCCCTCGCCCTGCGGCGCGCACACGAACACGCGGTCGTGACCTGGCCCCGGGGCCAGGTCGAGCGAGCGCACGCCGAGCGTGGCGACGAAGATGTTGTTGAAGGTGTTCTCGGCCGGGAGGTTGACCCAGTTGGTCGGGATGACCTCGATGGTGTGCACGCCGGGCGCGAGCGAGATCGGCTGCACGTGCTCGGCGGGGATCGCCGGCGTGCCCTGGACCGCGAACACCGGCAGGCTGACGCCGTTGACGCGCAGGCGCGCCTCGGCGGCGGGGGCCGGGCCGCCGAGGCCGGCGCCGGCGCGCAGGACGATCTGCGCCTCGGTGGCGGCGGGCACGTGGACCTGGACGACGAGCACGTTGCCGGTGAGGGCCCACAAGTCGCCGATCGAGTAGCCGGGGGCCGGGACGGCCAGCTGTGCGCCGGTGAAGCTGGCGGCGAAGGCGGGGCGATCGGCGAGCGCGTCGGCGATGACGGTGCGCGCGGCGGCGTCGTAGGCGTCGAGCAGGGTGGCCGACATGTGAAGCTGGCCGGCCATGTTGTCGAAGCCGCTGGCCTCGGGATCGGGGCCGAAGGCGTCGGCCGGGCGCAGCGAGGTGCCCAGCAGGTCGCGCACGGTGTTGTTGTATTCGAGCCGGTTGAGCCGGTGCAGCGGCTGGGCCGGCTGCTCGGGGCCGTCGTCGCCGCCGGTGGTGTCGTCGGGGCCGCCGGTGCCGGGGCCGTCACTGGTGGCGGCGGCGGTGGCTTCGCTGCCGCCGCTGGTGCCCGCGGTGGCCTGGGCGGGGCCGTCGTCGCGGTAACAGCCGAGGGTCAGCAGGGCGCCGGTCAGGGCCCCGGCGACCAGGCGGCGTGAAGATGGGAGCCCCGGCGAACGAGCGCGCGCGGGCCGGGACAGCAGGTCGAGGGGTGCAGACATGGGCGGCGGCGAGGCGTGGGAGACGACCAAACTCGACCATAGCCAGGCGCGCGACGGCTGAGAAGAGCGAATCGCGGTTCGCTCGATCGGCCGCACATGGAGGTCCGCGGGTGCGGGCGACCTGCGATCTGCGGGGTCACGCGCGCGGCGACGCGGGCCGAGGCGCGCACGACCTTCGATCTGCGGGGTCACGCGCGCGGCGACGCGGGCCCGAGCGCGATGTGCATCACACACATGTCCCGAGAGACAGGTGTCGAGAATGCGCCCCGCTCACCCGGCCGGATTGCCGAGCCGGATCTCCACGTCGACGGGCGGCGGCGGGCGCGGGCGGCGGGCGGCCAGGCGGGCGCGGGCGCGAGCGACCAGCGGCGGGCCGACGACCGAGGCGACGGTGGCGGTGGTGGCCGAGGCGGCGGCGATGCCGAGGCCGACCGGGCCGAGCGGACGGCAGCCGAACAGGTGGCTGAGGCCGGGGGTCTCGACGACGGCGAGCATGACGGCGAGCGAGCCCACGCCGGTGAGGATGACCGCGCGGCTCATCTGGCCGGCGACGAGGGTCTGACCGAGCTGGCTGCCGACGAGGGCCAGCAGGCCGACGGTCGAGGCGCCGCGGCGGCCGCCCGGCAGCAGGTGCGCGGCCATCCACGCCGCCCCGGCGCCGCCGGCGGTGGTGATGGCGCGCAGGGCGATGTCGCGGTCGAGGGCCTCGCCGAGGGCGACCTCTGGCCCTTCGGACAGGAGGTGGCGCAGGCTCGCGGGCGCGGGCGGGCGCAGGGCGATCGCCATGGTCGGGGCGACGTCGGTGAGGAGGTTGATGAGCAGCAGCTGACGGGCGTTGAGCGGGCTGCCGCCGAACAGGCCCGACAGCAACGAGAAGCCGATCTCGCCGAGGTTGCCGCCGGTGAGGATGGCGACGGCGTCGCGCACGGCCGACCACATGGCCCGGCCCTCGGCGATGGCGTCGACGATGGTGTCGATGCGCTCGTCGACGACGAGGAGGTCGGCGGCGTCGCGGGCGGCGAGAGTGCTGCGCGCGCCGAGAGCGATGCCGACGTCGGCCAGGCGGATCGCGGCGGCGTCGTTGGCCCCGTCGCCAGTCATGCCGACCACCCGCCCGGCCCGCTGCAGCGCCTTGACGATCCGGACCTTGTGCGCCGGGGTGGCGCGGGCGATCACGCCGAGGCTGGGCAGGGCGGCGTCGAGTGTCTCATCGGACATGTCCTCGAGTTCAGGTCCGGTGAGGACGTCGCGGCCGTTGAGGAGGCCGAGCTGGTCGGCGATCCGGCGGGCGGTCCGCGGGTGGTCGCCGGTGATCATGATGAGGTCGACGCGCGCCTCCTGCAGGCGGGCGATCGCGGCGGCCGCCGAGGCGCGCGGAGGATCGCTGAGGAGGACGAAGCCGCCGAAGCGCAGGCGATCGATGCGGGCGTCGTCGAGGTCGCGCTCCTCGCTGGCGGGGCGCTCGGCGATCGCCAGCACGCGCAGGCCCTCGCCGGCGAGCGCCTCGGCGCGCGCGAGCACGGCGGCGCGCTCGGCCTCGGGCAGGTCGCAGCGGCGCAGGACGACCTCGGGCGCGCCCTTGACGGTGAGCCGCAGGCCGGCGTCGCTGGCCCCGAGCACGGCGTGATAGCCCCGACCTGGCTCGAAGGGCATCTCGTGCAGGCGCTGCCAGCCGGGCACGTCGCGCTCGGCGACGACGCCGATCCGTCGCCCGCCGTCGACGATCGCGCGGTCGGTGGGGTGCGGCAGGACAGCGCGCGCGTGGTTCGGCGGCGAGGCGCGCAGGGCCGCGGCCAGGAGGGCGCAGGCCCACTCGGGTGATTCGTCGCTGCCGAGCGCGACGGTCTGTTCGGCGTCGGCGAGGCCGTGGAGGTGGATCTGGCCCTCGGTGAGGGTGCCGGTCTTGTCGGCGCACAGGACGTCGAGCCGGCCCAGGGCCTCGACGGTCCGCGGGTTGCGGACCAGGGCGCCGCGCTGCGACAGCCGGCGCGAGGCGGCCAGCTGGGCGACCGTGGCGAGCAGCGGCAGACCCTCGGGCACGGCGGCGATCGTCATGCTGACGCCGAGGTCGATGAGGCTGTGGATGTCCTGGTGGCGGAACAGGCCGGCGCCGACCAGCAGGGCGCCGCTGAGGCCGGCGATCGGCAGGGTGCTCTCGGTCAGCTTGCGCAGGCGGGCCTCGACGCCGGTCTCGGGGCTGAGCTCGCGCAGGGCGAACAGGCCGCGCCGCGCCTCGGTGTCGGTGCCGGTGGCGACGACGACGGCGCGCGCGCGCCCGGCCGCGATCGCGGTGCCCTCGTACAGCATGCTGCTGCGATCGGCGATCGCGGCGGCGTAGGAGGGTGCGGGATCCTTGGCGATCGGCAGCGACTCGCCGGTGAGGCTCGACTCGTCGACCTCGAGATCGTCGGTCGCGAGCAGGCGGCAATCGGCGGGCACGACGTCGCCGGCGTGGAGGTCGACGACGTCGCCCTCGACCAGCAGGTCGGCGGCGATCGTGCGCTCGCGACCGCCGCGGAGGACGCGGACGGCCGGGCGCTCCTGGTCGGCGAGGGCGGCGATGGCCCCCTCGGCCTGGTAGCGCTCGGCGCCGCCGATGATGGCGTTGAAGCCGAACACTGCGGTGATGAGGCCAGCGTCGAGGAAGGAGCCGGTGACGGCCGAGAGCGCGGCGCCGGTGACGAGCACGGGGGTCAGCGGATTGACGATCTCGTGGGCGACGGCCCGCGCGAGCCGCAGCGGGCGCGCGGGCTGGTGCGGCGGCGGGTGGTGCCGGCTCGCGGCCACGGCGTCGGGCAGGCCGGAATCGACGCTGGCGCCGAGGCGCGCGAGCACGAGCTCGGGCGAGAGCCGGTGCCACGGGGTCGGGTCGACGGCGGGCGGGGGCGGTCGCCTGGCCAAAAGGACAGCTCGCCTGAGGCCGTTGGCGAGGGCGATCACGCTGGCGGCGTAGGTGGCGAGCATGACCTGCTGCGGGCGGGTCTTCTTGAGCCCGCCGAGCGCGAGCGCGGCCCCCAGCGCTGCGCCGACGCCGGCCAGCACGACGCTCTGCTCGGCGACCTGGCGGGCGACCACGCAGGCGTCGACGAGGAAGGTGGCGTCGGCGAGGTCGTCGCGCAGGAGGATGTCGGCGGTCCACGGCGGGTGGCGCGGATCGAGGGCGAGGCCGAGGCCGACGTCGGCGGCGGCGAGGCCCGGGCGATCGCGGGCCGAGAGCACGGCGACGACGCGACCGTGGCGCTGCAGGCCGTCGACGGCCTCGGACAGGCCCGCGGGCTCGATGCGCTCGTGGGCGGTGAGGAGCCGCGCGAGCGCCGGGTCGTCGCAAGCGAGCACGAAATGCAGGCGCGAGTGGCGGATCGCCGCCAGCAGGACGTCGGCGCCGCGACGCAGGGCCGGACGCAGGTGGACGACCGCGACCGGCTCGCCGCCGTGGGCGAGGATCAGCGAGTCACCGGTCCAGCCGTCGACGGCGGCGCGCAGCGGGCCGCGCCAGTCGGGCGGGACGAGGCTGGCGGGCGGGCCGATCGACCAGTCCTCATGGACATGGACCGAAGACCAGGCGTCCTCGCGGAACAGCATGCCGGCGTGGTGGACCACCGGCTCGCGGGCGACGCCGGGCCCGGGCACGACGGCGGCCATGGTGCGGGCGTCGGTGAGCAGGGCGTCGGCGTCGACGACGAGGGTGTCGACGCGGTCGAGCAGGCGCACGGCGGCGTTGCGCAGGACCAGGCAGCGGCGCCGGCCGAGCGCGACGCCGAGCTCGGCGGCGAAGATGGTGCGGCCGTAAAAGGCGGCCTTGGGCAGGCCGCCGAACAGCGGGGTGAGGGCGGACTCGAGGTTGTGGGTGTCGGCGATGCCGACGACGAAGCCGCCGAGCGAGGCGAACAGGGCGTCGTCGGCGTAGCGCTCGATGATGCTGTCGGGCAGCGGCACCGGCCGCTCGCGCGCGGGCAACGGGGCCAGCCGCGCGGGCGCGTGCGGGTCGCCGCACAGCTCGGCCTCGCGCCCTTCCCAGGCGGCATAACGGGCCCGCTCGGCCCGCAGCTTGACGGCCTGCACGACCATGTCGACGAGCAGGCCGATCGGCCCGGCGCCGACGGCCTGGACGACGGCGTTGGTGACGCCGACGCCGACCTCGGTGGCGGCGCTGCCGAGGCGGTCGACCAGGAGCTTGCGCAGCCGCGGGGTGTTGTCGACGACGGTCATCAGCGCGGCGAGGTCGAAGCCGGCCCGGCTCGGGGCGAAATCGACGAGCCGCAAGGCGCTGCCGAGGACGACGCCGCAAGCGTCGGCGCCGAGGTCGACGGCCTTGCGCAGCAGCGGCTCGCGATCGCCAGGGTAGTCGGGCAGCGCATCGGCGAACGGGAGGTCGTGCAGCCCGAGCCGCAGCTCGATGGCGTCGACGATCCGCGCGAGGGTGTCCGGGGTCCACACGGCGGGGTCGTGGTCGATGATGGCGCGCCCGACGAGGCCGTTGATCCGCACGCCCCGCACGCCGCCGAGGCCGGCGAAGGTGGCCTCGACGGCGTCGGCGAAGCGGGCGAAATCAGGGCCGTCGAGGGCCCGCAGCTCGACGTGCGCGCGCGCGCCGTCGGTCCAGACCCGCCGGTGGCGATGGCCGAACAGGTTGACGGCCGTGCGCAGCCACGACGGCGGGCGCAGCGGCGAGATCGAGGCGAGGCGATCGAACAGGCCCACGCCGCAGATCATGGGCCGCGCAGGCGCGGCGCGGAGAATTGTCCAGGGCGGCGGCAAGGACCCGAGAGCGCGCGGCAGGGGCCCGCGCCGCCGAACAGGGCCGCCCCGCGCGCGCCAGGCTCGACGGGGCGCGAGCGAGGCGGGCTCGGCTTGATGCCAGCACGGGCCCGCGCGGTCGGCAGTGATATGGCTCTCGGGACAGGTTCTAAAATAGCAGCGATGGAGATGTCCCTGGGGACAGGCTATGCGAGGATGGTTCTCACGGTGGCGAGAACGCGGCGGCCGGCAGCGACATGTCCTGCGGGACAGGTGATGTGAAGATGACTCTCACGGTGGCGAGATCGCAGCGGCCGGCAGCGACATGTCCTGCGAGACAGGCGATGTGAGGATGGCTTTTACGGGCGCGAGCTCGCGGTTACATGTCCATTGGGACAGGCGGTGCGAGGATGGAGCGGTCGCTAGAACGGCAACGACATGGCCTCGTGGACAGGCGACAGGAATGCCGGACCTCCGGCAGCTCGCGGGCTCACGGCCCGACACCAGGGGACGGTGGCTCGCTCCCATCCTCGACCCGCCGAAGCGTTCGCCGTGGCCTTGCGGATTCCGCGTCGTTTGCGGACAATCTCACCGTGTTTCGCCACCTCTTCGTCGCTTTGGTCGCGCTCTCCGTCGTCGCTTGCGCGGACAATTCCGATCCGCTCGGCAACGTCACGGCCAGCGGTCAGAATCCGGTCACCGGGCCGCAACCGTCGGGCGGCGGCTCCGGGAATCCGTCCACCGACGATCCCGAGCCCACGGGCGGCGTCACCAGCAGCAGCGGCAGCGAGACCGATAGCACCTCCGAGACCTCCGGCACCGGCGGCGGTGAGCCGACCCGCGCCGTCTGCGACGATTATCTCGCGTGCCTTGCCGTGACCCAGCCGGCGAACCTCCCGGCGGCGCAGATGGGCTTCGGCCCCGACGGCACGTGCTGGGAGGGATCGCAGGAGATGATCGATCAATGCCTCGAGGCCTGCGCGGCCGGCCTGGCCAGCGGCCACGAGGCCTTCCCGGACCAGCCGAAGTGTTATCCGTGCCAGGAGCACAGCGACTGCCCGGCCGGCGAGCGCTGCGGCGCGCACAAGTGCGGCGTTCCGGCCTGCGGCGACAGCGTCGTCGACGACGACGAGGTCTGCGACTGGGGCTCGGACAGCTGGTGCTCCGAGAGCTGCCAGGACGGGGACATCAACTGCAATCCGTTCTCGCACCACGGTTGCCCTGCAGGCATGATCTGCGATCCGGGTGGGGACTTGAACCTCTGCTTCGAGCCGTTCGGGCCGATGGTCGGCGACGGCGACATCTGCGACGGCGCCACCTGCGGCCCCGGGCTGGCCTGCGTGCCGGCCAGCTGGACCCAGGGCTGCTCCGGCGCCAACTGCTGCGTCCCCCTCTGCAACCTCAAGCTGCCCGACGAGTGCACGAACGGCCGCGTCTGCGTCGCCAGCCTCGAATCGACCGAGGTCGGCGCCTGCGAGCTGCCCTGATTCGCGGCGACGTCGTCGCCCCCCCGGGAGAGCGACGCGATCGTCCGGGAGCGACACCGACGACTCCGTCGCGGTCAGCGGTGCCCGCGGATTCAACCCGTGGGCTCGCGCTCCGCGACCCGCCGCGCGGCTGACAATCCTCTCGAGGAAATGTCCTCACGGAGTGCGCGCTGCGAGGCGTCGAATGGACGATCGACGCCGGCATGTTCGCCGCGGCTCGAGCTCGCGCCGAGGTGCGGGAGTGACATGGTCTTCGGGACAGGCCGCGATCGGCGGCGCGCGGAGGCGTCCTGTCCTCGAGGCAAGAGCATCTTCAAGAGAGAGAAGATGTCCTCGGGGACATGTCGCGGCGCGGCCTGCGGTCCGCGGGTGGGGGTGGGCGGCGACTCGTTGACAGGCCCGTGAGCCCGCGGAAACAATGTTCGTCATGGCGGCGAAGCGAGGGCGAGGGAGCTGGGTGCTGGGGCTCGGGCTGGCGGCGTGTGGCGGCGATCCAGCAGCGACGACGGACGGGTCGACGACCGGGGAGTCGACGAGCGAGGCTTCGACGACGAGCACGAGCGGTGACGAGTCGACGACCGACGTGACGCCGACGACCGGGACCTCGCCTTCGACCGCGACCGAGACCGGCACGACGACGGGCACGACGGACGCGACGGCGACGACGGACGACCCCACGGGCGAGACCTCGACCACCGGCGAGCCCGGCCCCGAGCTCGGGCCGCCGGTGCTGCGGATCAACGTCGGTGGCCCGGCGGTCGGCGAGTTCCTGGCCGACGACGGCGACGACTCGCCGTACCGCTTCAGCCCCGACACCCAGATCTTCGCCGCCGACGCGGTGGTCGCCGGGCCGAGCGTGCCGGCCGACGTGCCGCTCGAGGTGCTCGCCACCGGGCGGATCGAGCCGCCGGAGCTGATGGGCGGGACCGGTCAGCTCCGCTACTCCTTGCCGGTCGAGCCGGGGCCGTACCAGCTACGGCTGCATTTCTCGGGGCCGTCGCAGGGCGGCGGGACGCGGCTCGTGCAGCCGTGGATCGACGGGGTGATGGTCGGTGAGCCGATCGACGTGTCGGCGCTGACGGCCGGCGATACCAGCGGGTCGGTGATCCTTGCGATCGACGCCGACGACTGGCTCGACGTCGAGCTGGTGCGGGTCCCGGGCAGCGAGATGCCGCTGCTCTCGGCGCTCGAGCTGTTCGGCGACGGCGGGCTGCGCGACGGGCCGGCGGGCGCGGTCCGCCACGTCACGCCGGCGGGCGGCGGCAGCGGCGACAGCCTCGACGACGCGGCCGGGCTCGGGCAACTGCCGGCGCTGATCGCCGCGTCGTCGCCGGGCGACGAGGTGTGGATCCACGCCGGCGACTACGAGGTCGGCGGCGAGCTGTTCATCACCAGCGGCGGCACGGCGGAGGCGCCGATCGTGATCCGCGGGGTCGGGGCCGACTGGCACTCGCCGGGGCGGCCGCGGCTGGTAGGCACGCGGGCGAACCCGTGGACGGCCGAGGGCGCGGTCGGCGGGACCGTGTTTCGCCTGACGGCCGGGGCCGACCACCTGCAGTTCGTCAACCTCGGGTTCGCCGATCAGGGCAACGGCTGCTGGCGGGTGGCCGAGCCGATCGCGGGGCTGCGGCTCGACAACATCGTCGCCACCAACGTCCACCGCCTGCTCGAGAATTTCGCCGGCGGCGGCCAGACCGACGCGACGATCACCGGCCTGGTGATGAAAGACGTGTCGGTCCGCGGCTACGCCCGCGCGGTGACGCGGCTGCAGTACGAGTCGAACGAGCTGCTGCTCGAGGACGTGTTCGGCGACTCGGAGGCGCAGCCGTTCGAGTCGTTCTCGACCGGGGTGACGCTGTACCAGTCGGCCCACCACGCGACGCTGCGGCGGGCGGTGATGCTGAACCACCACCACCTGGGCGGCGACGGCTACTGGAACGCCGATGGCTTCTCGACCGAGCGGGAGAACCACGCGATCCGGTTCGAGGACACGTTCGCGGCCGGCAACACCGACGGCGGCTACGACCTCAAGTCGTCCGACACGACGCTGCTGCGCGCGGTCGCGGCCGACAACAAGCGCAACTTCCGGCTGTGGGGCCAGATCGCCATGAACCAGTGCGTCGGCCTCGACCCTCACAAGCGCGGCGGCTCGGGCACGCAGGCCCAGGTCCACGGCAACCCGCAGGGCGAGTTCACGGTCACCGACTCTCGCTTCGTCGACGCCGACCCCGACACCATCGTGTTCGACCTCGACGAGGACACGGTCGGCACGGTCGCAGGCGGCTGCGTCGAGCACCACCCGGACGCGACCTACCAGACGGTCGAGCCGGCGGCCAGCCTGATGGTCGAGGGCGTGGCCGACGGCTGCTGAGGGCGGGTCTTCGGGGCATGTCCGCATGGACATGCTCTCGAGGACATGCTCTCCGGGGCATGGCCTCGGGGACATGCCCGGAAGGACAGGCGGGTCAGACCTCGACGATGCGGCCCTGGACCGGGGCGAAGCAGCGGACCTTGAGGGCGTCGGCCTCGGCCTTCTGCCCGTCGGCCAGCGGGGCCTCAGAGATCAGCCACACCTGGCCGTCGGGGAACGAGGCGTCGGTGAGGCGCTTGCGGGCGTCGCCGGCGAGGGCGGCGAGCTGGTGGTCGGTGAGCTCGGCCCCGCGGGCGGCGCACAGGATGGCCAGCGCCGGGGCGGTGCGATCGAGGCGGCGGCCGATCGCGAACGAGGCGATGCTGAGGCCGCCGAGCGTGTAGCCGGCGATGGCCCGCACCGAAGCGGCCTGCGAGACCGGACCCTCGGCCTTGGCCGGGCGCGCGCCGGCCATCAGCGCCATCGCGGCGGCGAACAGGCCGGCCATGCCGCCGAACTTGAGGCCGAGCGCGGCGCGGCGCGGCACCCGGCCGCGCACCTCGTCGACGGCGGGCGCGACGGGCTTCGGTTCACCCTCGACGCGCACGCCCGCCTGGGAATAGAGCCACGGTACGCAACGGTCGCCGGAGAAGGACTTGGACATGCCGTCAGGTCTAGCAGGTCGAAGCCGGCGGCTGACCTTTCATGTGTGAAACGACGGCGAGGCGAGCGGTCGATCACGGTCGCCGGCGAGCCCGACCGTACGTCGCTTCAGCGGCGGGCCAGCGCGTGTTCGAGGCTCTGATAGCAGCGCACCTCGGACAGGTCGACGCCGGCGTCGACGATCGTGCGGGCCAGCGGCGGGCGCACCCCGCTGAGCGCGGCGGCGACGCCCTGGAGCCTGAGCACGCGGACGATCCGCAGCACCCCGGCGGCGGCCTCGGCGTCGTCGACGGCGGCGCCGGTGAGGTCGACGACGACGCGCTCGACGCGGGCGCGGTCGGTGTGAGCGAGCAGGGCGGCGAGGGCCGCCTCGACGCGCTCGCGGTCGAGGACGCCGATCAGCGGCAGGGCCAGCACGCCGGCGCCGATGCGGATGACCGGCGCGGCGAGTCGCAGCAGCGCGTCGGCCTGGTCGGCGATCTGCTGGCGGTTGCGCTCGATCTCCGCGAGGTGGGCCCGGCGCTCGGTGATGTCGCTCTGGGTCACGAGCAGCGCCGGCGCGCCGCTGACCGGATCGAGGCTGCGGCGGACCGCGGTGTCGAACCAGCGCTCGCCGGTGGTCGTGCGCACGGCGGCGTCGAGGCGCGCGGCGCCGGTCGTCAGGCGGGCGCGCAGCTCGGCGGCCAGGCCCGGGTCGACGAAGCCGGCCGCGAAGGCGTCGCCGGGCCCGGGCTCGCCGAGCGCGGCGGCGGCGGCCGGGTTGCGCATCAGCACCTCGCCGGCCTCGCTGTAGAGCGACACGAGCTCGCCGAGGTAGCGCAGGGCCTCGATGCCGCGCCGATCTTGCAGCTCGGCCTCGTGCTCGCCGAGCACGCGGGCCTCGATCAGCATGCCGAAGCGGGACGCTTCGCCGCGGCGGTCGGCGATCCGCACGCCCTGCTGGCGGCACTCGGCGACGAACGGTTTGGCGTGATCGGGGTAGAGGGTCCAGCGATCGACGGCCCGCTCGCCGCGCTCGAGCCGGCGCTGTAGTTGTTCGAGGCGCAGCCGCGAGGTCGGCGAGGGGCCCGGGCCGGCGGCGCTGGCCGCCAGCAGCTGCTCGCGGTCGGTCGCGCCCCACATCGGCAAGCAGGCGAGGTTGGCCCACCACTGGTGCCCGCGCTCGAAGTCGACGATCCACACCGGCGTGCTGAGCACGTCGAACGCCGCCAGGTCCTCGGGGTGGTAGACGGAGTCGGTGGCCATGCGGCGGTGTGCGTGCAGGCTAGCGCGTCTGCGACCTGTGCGTGCGGTCTGCCAGGGCGTACCGGGCATGCGCGAACCCGGGCACGCGCTGGGGCCAAAAGGCGGGGTGGTCGACGCGGGCCGGCGGGGTCGCATGATAGGCTGGCGGAATGCGCAGACGTCGGCTCCTCGCAATCGTGTCGGCGGTGAGCGTCCTCGGTTGCGGCGACCCGGGGGCGACGAGCGACGCGGGCACGGCGAGCACGACGACGGACGCCTCCGGCACGAGCGAGGCGACCGCGGCGACGACCACCACCGACGCGGCGCCGACGACGGGCGAGCCGACCACGACCACCGGCGGCGAGGTCGACATCCGCGAGCAGTTGGCGGCGCTCGACGGCATGACGGTCGACGAGCTGCCGACGTCGGCCGTTGGCTATCGCCTGTTCGCGCTGCGCTTCCGCCAGCCCGCCGATCACGAGGTCGAGGGCGGGCCGAGCTTCGAGCAGCACATGACCCTGCTGCACCGCGACGTCGCCGCGCCGCTGGTGATCGTCACCGCCGGTTACACCATCAAGACCACGACGGCGGCCCTCGGCGAGCCTGCGCTGCTGGTCGCGGCCAATCAGCTGACCGTGGAGCACCGGTTCTTCGCCGGTTCGCGGCCGAGCGCGCCCGACTGGGACGACCTCGACATCCGCCAGGCCGCCACCGATCACCACCGGATCGCCGCCGCCCTGCACCCGCTGTATTCGGGCCGCTGGCTGGCGACCGGGGCGAGCAAGGGCGGGCTGGCGGCGCTTTATTTCCGCCGGTTCTTCCCGGACGACGTCGACGGCACGATCGCCTACGTGGCGCCCTACAGCCTCGAGGAGTCGGACGGCCGCTACGAGGCGCGGATCGCCACTCTCGGCGACGAGGCCTGTCGCCAGGCCTTGCGCGACGTGCAGCGCGAGGTGTTGCTGCGCCGGCCGGCGATGCTGGCCCGCATGGCCGAGTCATCGGCGTCGTTCGAACTGTTCGGCGCCGACGAGGTGCTCGAGACGGCCGTGCTCGATCTGCCGTTCGGGTTCTGGCAGTACCAGCGGGCGAGCCTGTGCGACGCGGTGCCGGGCCCGGCGGCCGACGACGACGCCATCTGGGCGTTCTTGCAGAAAGTCAGCGCGCCGAGCTCGGACCCCGACCTGCTGCGCTACGAGCCGTATTACTGGCAGGCGGCGACGCAGCTCGGCGGGGTCGCCTGCGACGAATCGTGGGTGGCCGACCTCTTGCTGTTCCCGGGCTTCAACGTGCCCCGCAATTTCATCGTGCCCGGGCCCGGCAAGACCCCGGCGCCCTTCGACCCGGAGCCCTCGCAGGACGTCGCCGACTGGCTGGCGACCGAGGGCGAGCGGGTGCTGCTGATCTACGGGGAGAACGATCCGTGGTCGGCCGGCGCGTTCGAGCTCGGCGACGCCAGCGATTCGTATGTGTTCCACGCGCCGGGCGAGAACCATGGGGCGCTGATCGGCGACCTGGCCGAGGCCGACCGGGCCCAGGCGATCGCGGCGCTGGAGGCGTGGGCGGGCACGCGGGCGGGTAGCGACAGGCTGGTGCGGCCACGGCCGATGCGCGAGACACTGCGGCAGTTCGGCTGGTGAGCGCGTCGCGGCGAAGCTCGGCAATGGCGGCGCGAATCGGGGCAGTCGGAGCGATGATTCGGGTGCCTTGACCGTGAAAAAAGCCAGGCGCGAATCATGGCACCAGTGGTGTCATGATTCGCGCCTGCAGCCCAAGAGCGCTGCTCGAGCGATCAGGCCGCGCGGCGGCGGCGGCGGGCCAGGGCGCCGAGCACCAGCAGGCCGAACGCCAGCGGCGGGGTGCCGGCGTCCGAGCGGCAGCCGCAGCCGCCGGCTTCACCGACGTCCGTGCCGGCGGTGCCGCTGGCGCTGCCGGCCGTGACGCCGGCGTTGCCCGTCGATGCGTCGCCGGTCGACGCGTCGGTGCTCGCCTCGGAGTCGTTGCCGGTCACGTCACCGCTGCCGCCGGTGGTCGGCGGATCGCCGGTCGGATCGTCGCCGGTGGTGGCGTCGACCTGGCACTCGGGATCGAGGCTGTCGGGCACGCACTGGCGATCGTCGAGCTGATAGACCTCGGGGCCGGCGCCCTTGACCAGGATCGGCTTGTCCCGCAGCGGCGTGCCGACCGGGATCGCATAGACCTCGGCGGCCGGGAGCGTGACGACGGTGCCGAGGTCGAGGTCCCAGTTGTCGGCGATCTCGGGGCTCGGGATGTGGCGCCGCACGGGGCCGTCCTTGAGCCACACCTCGGGCGAATCATCGTCGGCCCGCATCATCTGCGGCGCCGGCTCGATGGCGATCCACTCGGGGATCGCCAGCAACGTCGGATCGTCGACGGTGACCAGATCCCAGAACATGTCGAACTTCCACGCGGTGACGACCGCCGGATCGGCGATGTGGCGGCGCACGCCCGTCAACGCCGGCGGGGCGCAGGTGAACGACAGCGGGCTCTGGGACAGCTGCGGGTTCTTCTGGCCCTCGATGTCGATGCCGTAGACGTGGACCGGATGGGTGGCGTTGTCGCGCAGGCTGTTGGGGACGTCGACCTTGTAGCCGTGCGCGCACGAGCCGAGGACCATGCAAAGGTCCTCGCGGTGAATGTTGGCAGAGGTCGACACGCCGATGCCGGCCGGATCGCCGGCGGGGGCGTTGAAGTAGACGTGGACGTCGATCGACGCGTCGGGCGCGTCGGGGTCCTGGGCCCAGCCGTAGACCGTCTCGCAATCGACGGTGTCGAGGTAGCCCTGCGGGGGGATGCTGATGTCGCACACGCCGCCGCCGGGGCCGCCGCCCCACCACTCCCAGTGCCACGGCTCGCCAGGCACGGTCTCGGTGAAACCGAACGCGCCGCCGTTGGCGTTGAGCCAGTTATAGACGCCGGGGGTGGCGGTGTTGATGTCGAGCGCGTGGCCGCTCTGGTGATTCGACCAGCCGGGCTTGGCCGCCAGGTTGCAGCTGTTGCAGCTGCAGTTGATGTAGCAGTTGTAGAGGTACTCCTGCTCCGACATGGTGCGGAAGCCGCTGTTGATGTGCATGTCGACGCCGGCCGCGGCCGCGGCCTCGCGCATGACCCAGTAGGCGTTGGCGGTGTCCTTCTCGACCGGGCGCCCGTCGATGTGCACGACGGTGATCTCGAACGGGTTGCCGCTCGAGTAGCCGGTGTCCGTGCTCTGACTGCAATCGACCGGCGCCGGGTGCTCGCCGACGTCGGGCGGGATCGTCAATTCACAGACGTCCGCGTATTCGTGCGGGCCGTCGGCGCGAGCGGTGGACGGGGCCACGCAAAGGGCGGCGAGTACGGCGAGTCGGAGCGAGGTCGCGGTCGGCATGGAGGCGCACCGTATCACGGGGCGCGCGGGGACGAGTGGGGACCGCCGACGCGTCGGCAGATGAAGGTCGTCTGGGGCCTGTGGGCCGCGGGTGGTGCACGACGGCGAGTTCACCCATTGCCCCGAACATGGACCGGGCGCGGGAGCGCGGCGCGAGGCGCAGGCACTGCCGACAGCGCGGATGGCTGGCCGCGAAGCGCTCGCCTGTCGGGGCCGGACCTCGCGTGAGCGAGGGCTTCGAAGTCGGTGCTTCGGCGCGCGGTTCCCGTTCGCGCGGCGGGAGCAGTCGGCCCGGCTCGCGGCGCGGGCGTGGCACCGCGAGCCCGAGACCACCGGGGCCATGCTCAGCAACCTGCGGGTCGACGACGCCCGCTGGAACAGCGTGATCGTGCCGCGGCAGGCCCGACTGACCCGCCACGATCCGTTCGTGCACGTGCTGCGCGTCGATCCGCCGATCCCGCGCGGCAGGCCGCAGGAGCAGGTGCTGGGCCCGGGGGTGTTCGCGCCGGAGGAGTTCCGCCGGCGCTTCGAGGCGGCGCGGCGGCAAAGCCGACGGTCGGCGCTCGAGCTGCGGTATCAGGGGCAGTCGCTGAAGAGCCGCGACCTGGCGGTCGACCTCGGCCTCGTGGGCTTCGCGGCCTCGCTGCCGGCGCGGCCGCTGGAGCAACCGGTCCTGGCGCTGCGCGGCCCGCAGCACTGTGTGCATTGAGCCGGCGACGCGCCGGTCACGGCGGTCGAGTTCGAGGGCGGAAGATCAATCGCCGAGCAGCTCGTCGAGCGCCTGCCACATCGCGGCGAAGCGGTCGCTGTAGAGCGCCGCGCGGAAGTCGGGCTGCTCGCGGCGATAGACGTCGCGCATGCTCGAGCGCGTGACCGTCGAGTAACCGGCGTTGGCGAGGCGGTCGCAGATCTTGACGAAGGTGGCGACGTGGCTGGCGCGGATGCCCGCGTAGTAGCGGGCGTCGGCTCGCTCCTTGCGCGTGCGGCCCTTCTCATTGGTCAGGGCGTACGCGACCTCGGCGACGGCCTCGTTCGTGGCCTGCTTGACGTCGTTGTAAGTCTGGCGGGCGTCCTCGATGGCGTCGTGCACCCAGGCGCCGGCGAGGGCGATCGGCCGCTCGTCCTCGGCGAGCAAATGGACGAACTGGAGCGCGTGCTCGACGACCATGCTCAAGTGGGTCGCGTAGGGCCGGCCGTCGTAGAGGTGATTCGTGTCCGCGTGCGCGCGCGTGGCGTAGTGCTGGGCCGCCTGCACCAGGGGGTGGAGTAGGAGCTCCTTCATGTCCCTCCTCCATACACCCGCGAGGCCGGTCGCTTCAAAGCGCGAGGGAGCTCGCCGCCGCGGGTGTCTCTCGGGACAGCTCACGCCTCGTGGACAGTCTGCAGCGGCTGGGGCGCACCGGCGCGCGGTCGTTCGTCCGCCGGGGTCGAGCGCGGTCGCTGACGCGTCGGCAGATCCGGTTCGCGCGCCCACGAGCGCGTGCTCCGTGTCATACTGCCGAGCAGCATGCGCGCGATCAGCAGGCTCTCTCTCGTCACTCTATGGGCCGGATCGATGGGGGCCTGTGCCGGGGGAGAGGGCTCGGAGAGCCGCGGAGGGACTGCCACCGAGACGACCGTCGGCGCGATGACGGCCACCGAGGCGACCGCCGGCACGGCCACCGACGCCCCGACCGGCACCGACTCTGCCAGCGGCGCCAGCGAGGGCAGCGGGACCGACTCGGCGACGGTGGGCACGACCGCGACGCCGCCGACGACCACCGATCCGACCACCACCGATGGCGTCACGACCGACGCGGTCACCTCCACCGACACCGCCTCGACCACCGGTGAGCCGTGCGAACCGGTGCAGTGCTCGCCCGACCTCAAGGGGCTCGAGTGCGACGGGCAGATCGTGTCGACCTGCGAGGACGACTCGTACTGCGTCGACGGCGTGTGCACGCCGCTGGCGCCGTGCGAGGCGGCCGCGCTGCTGCAGGGCAGCGAGGGCTGCGAGTTCTGGGCCGTGAAGACGCAGACCACCAAATCCGGCGGGTGCTTCGCGGCGTTCGTCGCCAACACCTGGGACGAGCCGGTCCACATCGAGGTCGAGTACGACGGCCAGAGCCTCGACGTCGCCGGCTTCACGCGGATCCCCCAGGGCCAGGGCGAGGGCATCAGCTATGCCCCGTACGATCCGGGGGCCGGGCTGCCGGTCGGGCAGGTCGCGCTGGTGTTCCTGTCCCGAGGGACAGGTGACAACCCCGACTGCCCGGCCCCCGCGGGCGTGGCGGCCGAGACCGAGGTGGTCGGGACCGGGCGCGGCAAGGGGTTCCGCATCACCACCGATCGGCCGGTCGCCGCCTATCAGATGCTGCCGTACGGCGGCGGCTCGGTGGCGATCACCTCGGCGACGTTGATGCTGCCGACCAGCGTGTGGGACACCAACTACGTGGTCGTCAACGCCTACGCGCAGAGCGTCGCGGTGCCCGCGGCGCGGCCGCTGTGGGCCATCGTCGCTGGCGAGGACGGCACCGAGGTGACGCTCGATCCGAAGGTCGCCGTCGTCGGCGGCCCCGACGTGGCCGCCGGCGCGGCCGGGGTGCCGATTCAGTACACCCTCGATCGCGGCGAGACGATCCAGTTCGCGCAGTCGGCCGAGCTGACCGGCTCGCCGCTGGTCGCCAACAAGCCGGTCGGCGTGTTCGGCGGGGCCAGCTGCTTCAACGTGCCGGTGGGGGCCTCGTACTGCGACGGCGCGCACCAGCAGATCCCGCCGATCAAGGCGCTGGGCAGCGCCTACGTGGCGGTGCGTTACAAGAACCGGCTGGCGATGGGCGTCGAGGAGACGCCGCCGTGGCGGCTGGTCGGCACGGTCGACGGGACCATGTTGACGTGGGAGCCGGGCAAGCCGGCCGGCGCGCCCGACACCTTGTCTTTGGGACAGGTCGCCGAATTCGCCGCGGCGGGGCCGTTCACGGTCCGCAGCCAGGACAGCGAGCACCCGTTCTATTTCGCCGGCTACATGACCGGCGGGCAGCTCCACGACAACCGCGGCGACCCCGAATGGGTCAACGTGATCCCGTCGGAGCAGTACCTCGATCGCTACGTGTTCTTCACCGACCCGACCTACTCCGAGACCAGCCTGGTGGTCGTGCGGCGCAAGCAGGACGGCGCCTACGCCGACGTCACGCTCGGCTGCGCCGGCGTGCTGGACGGCTGGGCGGCGGTCGACGACGAGCACGAGTACACCCGCGTCGACCTGGTGACCGGCAACTTCGAGGACGTCGGCGGGTGCTCGAACGGCCGCCACGAGATCTCGAGCGCCAACCCGATCGGCGTGACGGTGTGGGGCTGGGGCTCGCCGGAGTCGGTCGATTTCTACACGCTGAACGTGTCGTACGCGTACCCGGCAGGGGCGGCGATCCGGCCGATCAACGACGTGACGATCATGCCGCAGTGAGCCGCGGGCTCGCGACCTGATGCGCGCGGCCGCGACGAGCGAGCCGCGCGCGCCGGTTGTCGCGGCGGCGCGGAGAATCAGTTGAGGAGGCGGCCCGGCGGGCGCGGCGGTCGAGGTCGGCCGCGCGAGCGATCGAGCCGGCCGCGGTCGTAGAGGGCCATGCGGTAGAGGTGCCCGCGCTCGCAGAAGAAGGTGATCGTGCAATAGCCGTCGCCGTGGATCGAGGTCGGCAGATCGATCCACGACACGTGAATCGGCTGCGCGTCGAGCTCGGCCAGGCGGTCGCGCACCAGCGGCAGGCCCTCTGCCAGCGCGTCGAGGTCGTGCCAGACGCCGGGTTCGGCGGCGAACAGGCGGGTCAGGAGCGGCTCGTGGCGCCGCTCGCTGACCAGATCGGCCGCCAGGTCTTCGAGCAGCAGCTCGGCGTCGACGGGTTCGTCGGGGTCGTGGTCCGTCAATGGAAGCTCAGGGGGCGACCGGCGCGGCCGGTCGCGAGGTCGGGGAGCGGGGCAACGTTCGGGGTGCTGACAATCGTGCGGAGCTCGCATTGGTGGCGGACGAACTCTCGCAGGAGGGGCCCGGGACGCCGGTCTTCGAGGTTGCCATCGGCCGCCGCCGGGGGCTCGTGCGCGGCCCGGCAGCCGCGTCCTTGCACCTGCATGCGTCGGCGAAACAGCCGTCGAGACCGCCGAGATCGCACCGCTCGCGGCGGCTCGCACCGGAACCGTTTTTCGTCCTATCGGAGGTCGAAGCGGGCGGCGTCGGGCCGTGATCGTCGACCGTCGCCGTCGCCGACGTGGGGTCCGTGGTCGTGGTCGCGGTCCGGCCCGATCGGCAGGGGGCCTTCGCGGGTGCCATCCGATCGTCGCTGCAAGCCGACGCGGGCGGGGGCCCGCGCCGGGGCGTGGCGGTCAAACGGCGTGCTCCGGTCATTGCGTTCGAGATCTTCGGCAGGACCGGGGCCCGCTTCAAGGCATGCGCGTCGGCGCTCGACCTGTCTCGGGCGAAAGCCGCGGCGGGCGAATGGGTGTGCACCGTTTCGCACACCGTGCGGAGCATGACGGCAGTGGCAGTCCTGTGCCGCGATTGGGGGGACGCTTTTGTTCGCAGAGGTCCCTGGTTGCCGAGGGGAGCTCGAGGGTATGTTCCCGCGCATGCGAGTAAGCGATTGTACGAAGCGTCACATCCTTGGTTATTTGCTGGGCGCGGCGCCGGGCCTGGTGCTGCTGAGCGCGTGTCCGAACACGCCGGCCACCACCACGGATTCCGGCACCGAGACGGAGACCTCCTCGGGCACGGATACGACCGGCTCGATGACGACCACGCCGGACCCGACCGTGCCGACGACCGGCCCGACGACGACCGAGGGCGGGACCGAGACGACGACCGGGCCGGCCACCGACACTGACACCGACACCGACTCCGACACCGACACCGGCGGGCCGGGGGTGTGCGGCGACGGCAACGTCGACCCGATGGAGCAGTGTGACAACGGGGCCAACAACGACGACAACGCCGCCTGCACCTCGGAGTGCAAGGAGAACGTGTGCGGCGACGGCAAGGTCGGCCCCGGCGAGGGCTGCGACGAGGGCCCCGACAACGGCGGCGAGACCTGCAAAGAGAATTGCAGCGTCCCGAGCTGCGGCGACGGCAACGTCGACCTCAACGAGGAGTGCGACGACGCCAACGACGAGAACGCCGACGAGTGCACCAATACGTGCACCAGCGCGACCTGCGGCGACGGCTTCCAGCAGGAGAGCAACACCGAGGAGTGTGACGACGGCGTGGCCAACGGCGCCAACGCGACCTGCACGCCCGAGTGCAAGGCCAACGTCTGCGGCGACGGCTTCGCGTTCATCGAGGGCGGCGAGCAGTGCGACGCCGGCAAGGACAACGGCGCCAACCAGACCTGCCTCGAGGGCTGCATCCTCAACGTCTGCGGCGACTCCGACGTCGGCCCGGGCGAGACCTGCGACGACGGCAACACCGACGAGGGCGACGGCTGCGGCCCGAGCTGCACCCTCGAGGGCTGCGGCAACGAGATCGTCGACGTGATGGAAGGCTGCGACGACGGCGCCAACGGCGACCAGGACGACGGCTGCACCGACCTGTGCCAGCTGCCCAAGTGCGGCGACGAGTTCGTGCAGGCCAGCCTGATGGAGGAGTGCGACACCGGGGCCGCCAACAGCAACTCCGGCGACTGCACCCTGCAGTGCAAGAACGCCAAGTGCGGCGACGGCAACGTCCTCGCCAACGTCGAGCAGTGCGACGACGGGGTCGCCAACGGCGACGACAAGGCGTGCCTCTCGACCTGCGTGTCCGCCAAGTGCGGCGACGGCAAGGTCCAGGCCGGGGTCGAGCAGTGCGACGACGCCAACATGAGCAACGAGGACGGCTGCACCAACGTGTGCAAGCTGGCGTCCTGCGGCGACGGCTTCATGCAGGCCGGCGAGCAGTGCGACGACGGCAACATGGACGCGACCGACGCCTGCACCAACGCCTGCAAGCCGGCCGCCTGCGGCGACGGCTTCGTCCAGGCCGGCGTCGAGGAGTGCGACGACGGCAACCTGACGCTGACCGACGGCTGCGTGGCGATGTGCAAGGCCAACAAGTGCGGCGACGGCCACATCAACATCGGCGTCGAGCAGTGCGAGGACGGCAACGTCAGCGCCGGCGACGGCTGCAGCCCGACCTGTCAGTTCGAGCAGCCCAACGAGACCGTCAAGAAGAACGCGCTCGGCCTGGCGATCCCCGACAACGGCTACAACGGCACCATCGCCTCGATGGCCTGCACCACGATGAACGTCAGCGGCGGCGGCAACGGCACGGTCAAGGACGTGACGCTGCGGATCGGGATCACCCACCCGTTCATCGGCGACCTGTCGATCAAGGTCGTCAATCCGGCCAACCAGGTCGTGACGGTCATGCTCAGCCCGGGCATCATCGAGGCCTTCGACGACGGTGGCTCCTACATCGGCGACGGGACGGACCTGGACGCGGCGTACCCGGTGTTCTTCCGCGACACCGGGACCACCGACGCCGAGGCGATGGGCGGCACCATCGCCAGCGACAAGGTCGTGTGCAAGGACGACTTCCTCTGCGACTTCAAGCCGAACCCCGGCAAGGGCCCCGGCCCGAACCTGGCGGCGTTCGCCGGCAGCATGGGCGCCGGCAACTGGCAGGTTTGCGTCGGCGACAACTACGTCAGCGACGCCGGCTCGTTCCAGTCGGCCGAGCTGACGGTCGTTTTCAACCAGTGAACCGGGCGTCGGGGCGGTGAACGCCGCCCCGGCGAAACGTGTTCCATGTGATCGGCCGATCGCACGCGCGTACCGGCCTCGTGAGCGGCGTTCAGGGAGGCGGTCCCAGCGCTGCTCTCGGCTTGCTCGTGCCGGCTGTGCGGGCAGGCAAAACGCGCTATGAATGGTGCCGTGACCCGCGTAGCGAGCCTGGCCTTCGCCTGTCTGGTCGGTTCGACCGGCTGTTGGATGTCGGTGCCGGTGCTGGAGGCTTCGGCCAGCCCGGAGATGGTGCCCGCCGTGATCGCGCCGGAGTCCGACGCGGCGGTGGCGGTGATGGAAGTCGATGAGTCGATCGACGACTTCGACGGCGGCGACCCCTCGGCGCTGCCGGAGCCGTCGCGCCAGCTCGAGGTCGAGGCCCAGCTGGTCGAGGCCCGCAGCGCGGCCGCGTGCGGCAAGAACAACGTCGCGGTGGTGATGCGCTACGCGGTGAAGCGGGTGCTGGCCGGCAACTACGACGAGCGCGACCTGTACGTGGCCCTGCAGTGTCCGGAGATGGGGCTGTCGCCGTGCCGCGGGGGCAAGGGCGCCCGCGTGCGCGCGATCCGGGCCGGCGACGTGCACCGCCTGCAGCTGGTCCAGGGGACAGGTAGCGGCATGATCGTCGACAGGTTCACGGGCGGCGCGGGCGGCGAACTGCCGCGCTACCGGGCCCGCTGCGGCGCGGCCGGGGCGTAGACCGGGCGCGCGGAGGCGCGAGCGGGCGTGCTCGATCGGGCATGTGCTCGAGAGCATGTCCGATCGGGCATGTTCCATGGAGCATGCCTCGAGGAACATGATCGAAGAGACAGATGATGTCGCGGGTTGATGGGCGCCACGTCGCCATGGCGCGCGGGACATGTCCCATGGGCCTGGCCTGACGCGCGGGCGCGCGGCGCTTGACGCTGGCGCGCGGCCGGCGATAGCTTCCCGGCCATGCGCACCCCCTCGCCCGTGTGGCTCGTCGCGCTCGCGCTGGCCTGTCACGAGGACTCCGGCGCCAGCGCGTCCGCGGCTGCGGGCACCGCCCCGACGACGCTGCCCGATCTGACGCTGCCGGGGACCGCGAGCGAGACGGGCAGCGAGACGGAGCCCTCGTCGGGGACCGCGGACGGATCCAGCACGGCGCCGACGAGCAGCGGCGGCCCGAAGTTCGACCTCGGCGAGGACGACTCGACCGGGCCCGACGGGGCGCTGTGCCCGTGCGCGCCGAAGCTCGACCTGATCTACGTGCTGTCCGACGACCGCGAGCTGTGGACGTACGATCCGCTGGCCAACAGCTTCGCCCTGGTCGGGCCGCTCGGCTGCCCCACGACCGACGGCACGTTCTCGATGGGCGTGGGCCGCGACGGGTTCGCGTGGATCCAGACGACGATCCCGCAGGGCGTCAGCAATTACGTCGGCGACCTGTTCCGCCTCGACGTGACGAACCCGCTGAATTGCGTCGACCCGGGCTACGTGCCCGGGGCAGAGGGTTGGGTCCACTTCGGCATGGCGTTCGTGTCGGCCAGCGCCGGCGACCCGTGCGACCGGCTGTACGGCCAGCACTGGGACGGCCAGGCGGGGCTGTGGTCGGAGGGGCCCGGCGCCGGCAAGCTGGGGGTGTTCGACGCGGCGGCGCTGCGGATGGAGACGATCGGAGCGACGAACTACAACGGCGCGGAGCTGACGGGCACCGGCGACGGCCGGCTCTACGCGTTCGGCGGGGTGCCGCACGCGAAGCTGATCCAGTTCGACAAGCAGACGGCGCAGGCGATCGAGACGCTGCCGTTCAACAGTTTGCCGCTGACGAACGCGTTCGCGTTCGCGTTCTGGGGCGGTGATTTCTACTTCTTCACGCTCGCCGATCCGGACAGTCCGTCGAGCCTCAGCAAGGTGACGAAGCTCGACTACGACGACAGCGACAACAGCGGCAAGTCGCTGACGACGGTGAATGCCAATGCGCCGATCCGGATCGTCGGGGCCGGGGTCTCGACCTGCGCGCCGCTCGAGCCGCCAGGCTAGGGCGCGGGCGCGCGGCGCTCACGGATCAAGGCGCCGCGGGCGGAGGCTGCTCGGCGGCCGCATCGGCGGCCGCGGTGGCAGCCGCAGCAGCGGCCGCCGCGGCGGTGCGATCGTGATAGGCCAGCGAGTGGCTCGCCATCTCGGCCATGCGCAGGGCCATGATGCGTTCGGCCATCACCGCGCCGTCGGCTCCGTGGCGGAGGAGGTGCTCGACCTCGGCTTCGGAGTGGCCGCGGGCGATGATCGTCATGTCGGGCTTGGCGGCGCGCAGGCGGGCCACGACCTCGCCGGCTTCGAGGGCGTGGGGGATGGCGAGCAGGGCGAGGCGGGCCCCGGCGGGGTTGGTCTCGGCGAGCACGCGAGGGTTGGCCGCGTTGCCGCAGATCGCGGCGATGCCGAGGGCCTGGGCGCGGTCGACCAGGTCGGGGTCGGTGTCGAGGACGAGCAGCGGCACCCCGCGCTCGCTCAGGATCTTGGCGATCGAGCTGCCGACCCGGCCGAAGCCGATCAGCAGGACGAACGGGCCCTCGGGCGGCGGCGGACCGGAGGCGACGACCGCCTTTTGCTCGGCCTCGGCGCGGTCGCGGCGGCGCTGCCAGCGATCGAGGGCGGCGAACAGCAGCGGATTGCAGAGGATCGAGAGGATGGCGCCGGCGAGGACCAGGTCGCGCGCCATCGGCGGCATGATGTCGAGCTCGATGCCGAGGCCGGCGAGGATGAACGAGAACTCGCCGATCTGGGCCAGGCTGGCGGCGATCGTCATCGCGGTGCCCAGGGGGTGGCGGAAGGCCAGCACCAGCGCGAGGGCGGCGATCGATTTGCCGATGACGATGATGCCGAAGGTGGCGAGCACCAGCAGCGGCTCCTCGACGAGGATCCGCGGGTCGAACAGCATGCCGACCGAGACGAAGAACAGCACGGCGAAGGCGTCGCGCAGCGGCAGCGAGTCGCTGGCGGCCTTGTGGCTGAACTCGGACTCTGCCAGCAGCATGCCGGCGAAGAAGGCGCCGAGGGCCAGCGAGACGTTGAAGAGGATCGCCGCGCCGAGGGCGACGCCGAGGGCGATCGCCAGGACGCACAGGGTGAACAGCTCGCGCGAGCCGGTCCCGGCGATCTTCTCGAGCGTCCACGGGATGGCGCGCCGACCGACGACGAGCATGAGGGCGATGAAGCCGGCGACCTTGAGGAGGGTGAGGCCGAGCGAGAGCCACACGTCGCCGCTGCCGCCGTCAGCGGGCGCGCCGGCGATGGCGGGCACGAGCACGAGCGCGAGCACCATGGCGAGGTCCTCGACGATGAGCCAGCCGATGGCGATCTTGCCGCGCGGGCTGTCGAGAAGGCGCCGCTCCTCGAGCGCGCGCAGGAGGACGACGGTGCTGGCGACCGACAGCGCCAGGCCGAACATCAAGCCCGCGCCGGCCGACCAGTCGAGCATCCAGGCCAGGCCGGCGCCGAGCGCCGTGGCCAGGGCTATCTGGACGACCGCGCCCGGGATCGCGATCGCCTTGACGGCGAGCAGGTCGCGCAGCGAAAAGTGCAGGCCGACCCCGAACATCAGCAGGATGACGCCGATCTCCGACAGCTCGTTGGCCAGCGCCTGGTCGGCGATGATACCCGGGGTGTACGGGCCGACGACCACGCCCGCGGCGAGGTACCCGACCAGCGGCGAGAGCCGGAGTCGCGTCGCCAACGAGCCGAGGACGAACGCGACGACCAGACCGGCGGCGATCGTGTCGAGCAGCGGGGTGTGGTGAAGCATCGCTACCTGGCATGCTAACCGCGGCGGTCGGCGCTGCTGACGAGGGCATACGGCAAAAGGCCGGTCACGCTCGCCGCGAATCCGAGTTCGGGCTCGCAGGACGGGGCCAGGGGCGTCGCGCCGCGCAGGGCCGCGAAGCGGGCTCGGCCGGTCCGGCGCTCGCAGGCCGCGCCGGGCCGGGTCCTGGCAGGCATGTCATGTCGCGCGCGGCGGCGATGCAAGACGACGAGCGGTCGACAGGGCTCGTGGGGCGGCTGGATCGCCGGCAGCGCGAGCAGGCGCGCGGAGATGTCCTTGCGGACATGTCATGTCGCGGGCGAGGGCGCGGCGTGGCGGCGGAGCGGAGATGTCCTTGCGGACATGTCATGTCACGGGTGATCGCGGGGCCGTGAGCGCTCGCGGAGGGAGCCGGGGATGGATGTCCGGAAACGGAGGGGATGTCCCTTGGGACATGCTGGGTCGAAGCGACTCCAGCGCCGGCGCCGGGGCACGCGGCGAGGGCTCCGCGGGCATGCCATGGCGGTCGCGGCGCTGGCGTGGTGCCAGCGACAGGCAAGCCGGCGGTATATGTCCTTGCGGACACGTCATCGCGCGGGCGATCGTCGTCGGCCATGGGCAACCGCGTGGACGAGCCGGGATGTCCTTGCGGACATGTCACGTCCCGGGCCGCAGATGTTGCGGTCGGAGAGCGTCGAGGCGGCGCGACGGCGGGCCCGACGAGCGCAGAAATGTCCTGGCGGTTCCGCCGAGTCGGGGGGGCGCCCACGCTGTCGTCGGGCGCGCGCGGGCGGCCTTTTGTCGAGCGCTCGCGGGATCGGCGGGGATCGGCCGGGTCGCGTGGGCGCGGGCGGTGGGCGCGATGGAAGACAGGGCGAGCTCGGCTCCCGGTGCGGCTGGGCGGCGAGCGGCGATCGCATCGCTCCAGGACATGCTCGAATGGTCATGTCCTTGGAGACATGTAGTAGAGGACATGACGATATCGGCATGTCCTTCGGGACATTCTGCCCGAGGCCGAGGCTCAGGGCGCTTCTTCGCCCTCGAGGCCGTGCGCCAGCGGCAGGGTGAACGTGAACACCGTGCCGGTGTGGTCGCTGGCGACCTGCATGCGGCCGTCGTGGGCGTCGACGATGCTGCGGGCGATCGACAGGCCGAGGCCGAGGCCCTTCTTGCCGCCGCGGACCGTCGACCAGAACGGCTCGAAGATGTGGGGCAGGTCGGCCTCGTCGATGCCGGGCCCGTGGTCGCCGACGGCGAAGCGGACCTGGCCGCCCTCGATCTCGCCGTCGACGGTGACCTCCTGGCCGGACGCGCTGAACTTGATCGCGTTGTCGAGCAGGTTGCCGAACACCTGGGCGATCCGGGTGCGGTCGCAGAACAGCGGGGCCTGGGCCATGCGCAGGCGAGCGACCAGGCGCACTCTCTTTTTGTCCGCGAGCGGCTTCTGCAGCGCGAGCGCCTCCTCGACGATCTCGCGGGCGTCGGCGACCTCGCGCTCGAGCACGGTGGCGCGGCCGGCCTGGGCGCCGGCGAGGTCGAGCAGGTTCTCGGTGAGGCGCTCGATGCGGGCGGCGCTGCGCTGGATGACGGCGACGTTCTCCTCGGCGTCGCGGAGCTTCTTGACCAGCACGGTGGTGCCGAGGGTGATGGCGCTGAGCGGGTTGCGCAGGTCGTGCGAGACGACGGTGAGCACGTCCTCGCGGGCCTGGCTGGCGCGCAGGGCCTCGGCGTGTTGGCAGGCGTTGTCGAGGGCGAGGGCGAGCCGGTCGGCGAGGCGGCGCACCAGATCGAGGTCCTCGGCGTCGAGGCGGCGCGCGGCCAGCAAGCGGACGACACCGAGCGCGCGATCGCGGGCGATCAGCGGCGCGACCAGGCCGGTGCGCAAACCGAGCTCGTGCAGCGGCGCATCGAGGCGGCCGAGGTCGTCGAAGCCGCGGGCGCGGCTGTCCCGAAGGACATCCAGGGCGTGGTCGTGCAGCGGGAACAGGTCGTGCAGCGGCCGCTCGTGCAACAGGGCGGCGTCGGCGTGGGCGAGGCCGATCAGGCGCAGCTCGTCCTCGGCCTCGAGCAGCGAGACGAGGGCGACGTCGCCGAGGCGCGGGGCCAGCAGCTCGGCGCCGAGCTGACCGACGCGGGCGACTTCGAGGGACTCGAGCAGCAGGCGACCGGCGTCGTCGAGCAGCCCGGCGGCGGTTTGGCGGCGCCGCTCGGCGCCGACGTCGGTGAGCACGGCGACGGCCGCGACCACGGCCCCGGCGCTGTCACGCACCGGCACGGCGCGCACGTGGACGTGGACGACCTCGCCGCCGGCGGTGACGCGGCGGACATCCTCGTCGATGACGGCGCCGGCGAGGCAGCGCGCGAGCGGGTGATGGCGAGGGTCGTCGGGGAAGTAGGCCAGGAGGGCCGCCGCGGCGCCGCTGGCGGCCACGGGGGTGCCGTGCGGCGCGGCGGCGACGACGGCGTCGAGGGAGCCGAGGCGGGCGAGGGCGTCGACGATCCGGCGCGCGGGATCGGGGAGGACAGCAACGGGCTCGCGCATGCCCGAATCAACGTAGCACCCGCAGCGGTCGCTCCCGGCGCCGGTGTGGAGCGGCGCACGCGGAGGCTTCGCGGGCGATCGACACAGGCGCTGCGGAGGGGGCGCCGGCCGGTGACGAGCGCCGCGGGGCGCATGGCGATGAGTGTGGGGCGGGGGGACTCGTGGCGGTGATGCGAGCAGGATTCGCGGCGGAGGTCGCTCGATGCGATGCGCATCGAGTGGGGTCGCGAATCAGCGGCGATCGTCGCAGTGCTCCGGCGGGTGGACTTCGGTGGCGGCGCGTGGGGCCACCTCGGGCGCTGCTTCGGGCAGCGGTGGGTCGCTCATGGCGAACGCTGCGAGCACGTGGGCGGTGGCGCGGGTGTTCTCGAGCAAGGCGTCGCGGCTGTAGTTGTCGCGGTCGTCGCAGCGGGCGTGGTAGCAGGGGTCGTAGGCGACCTCGGCCTCGCCGCCGAACAGCTGGGCCTCGTGGCTGCTCTTGCGGGCCTCGGCGCCGGTGAACAGGCCGCCGGCGGCGATGTCGTGGCGGATGAAGGCCCAGTAGTCGGAGCGGCCGTCGAACGCGGTCTCGCGGGTGGGCACGCCGAGGTCGACGAAGTAGTCGGTGAGCGCGGCCTCGATCGCGGCCGAGCCCGGGGGCCCGGCCTTTTGCCACGCCGAGCCGTCGCCGTCGTAGACGAAGCGGACCGGGTTGGGCGAGGCGATCATGTCGAGGTTGAGGTAGAGCGCGATCGCGGCGCGAGCCTCCGCGGACATGGACTCGACGTGGTGGATCGAGCCGAGCAGGCCGAGCTCCTCGGCGCCCCAGAAGGCGAAGCGGACCTGATGGCGCAGATCACAGCGCGGCAGGGCGCCGGCGATGCCGAGCAGCGCGGCGACGCCGGAGCCGTTGTCGTTGACGCCGGGGCCGGCCGGCACCGAATCGAGGTGGGCGCCGAGCATGACGACGCGGCCGCTGGCGGTCGGCGCGGTGTCGGCGATCACGTTGAAGCTCTCGCGCACGACGGCCTCGGCGGCGATGACGAGGCGCAGCCGCAGGTCGCTCGGCTGCGCCAGCGCCTCGCCGAGCGCGTAGGGCACGGCGACGACGGGCAGGGTGGTGCCGGGGTCGAGGCGGGCCGTGAACAGGGGCAGGCGCTCGGGGATGTCGCCTTGATTGAAGTAGACGACCGCGGCGGCGCCGGCCGCGACGGCGTGGTCGACCTTCTGCTGGTGGGTGCAGCCGCCGCGCTGCAGGAGGGCGATGCTGCCGGGGAAGAAGCCGGCGAAGTCCTCGGGCTGGCAGCCGCTGGTGGATTTATTATCTGGCCCGAGAGACAGGTCGACGGGGAGCACGGGCCCGGCGACGTCGCCGCTGGCCGAGAAGGCGGCGACGCGGAAATCGACGCCGGCCTCGTACTCGGGGCCGGGCGCGTCGGGCCAGTGGAGGCGCGGCGGGGCCAGCAGGACGAAATCGTCGAAGGTGAAGGGCTCGCGGCGCACGGTCAGGCCAGCGGCGAGCAGCTTCTCGGCGACGTACTCGACGGAGGCCGCGAAGCCGTCGGTGCCGGCGGCGCGGGTGTCGGCGTGGACCTGGCCGAGGTCGGCGAGGGCGAGCAGGTGCAACTCGAGCGTGACGAGGTCGATCGTCTCGGCGAGCGGCGCGGGGCAGCCGGCCGGTTCGCCGCTCGGCGAGCCCGAACAGGCAGGGGCGGCCAGCGCGAGGGCGAGCGCGAGGGGCCGGATCCGTGGCTCGCGGCGCACGCGATCAGGATAGCGCATCCGGCACGCGGCACGCGGGCGCGGGCGCACGAAGGGTCGCGGCTCGGCGATGAACGTGGTCCGAGTGTCAGGGCAGCGCGCCCGTAGATCGGCGAGCGGCACGGCGGCGCGGAGGGTCGGTGAAATCGCGCGGACTGCCGGGGCCACGCATCGCGGGGCCGCGTGCAGCACGGCGGCGCGGGTCGTCGGCGGATGGGCGCGGAGCCGCGGCGCAGCGCGTCACGGGCCGGTCCACACGTAGCCGGCGACGGCCTCGTACTGGTAGCCGAACATCGCCACCGCGCTGTCGCGCTCGCCCTCGCTGGTCGTGTAGAAGTGGTCGCCCTTGCCGTAGAGGCGGAACAGCGGGACCGCGCCGCACTGCGGGTCGGTGGCGATGTGGCCGAGCGGGCCCTCGGGCGTGGCCGCGTTCTCGCAGGTCGCGCTGGTGGTGTAGAAGCGGCGGCCGTCGCCCTTGAGGCAGCGGTAGAACGGGACCAGGCCGGTGCCGGGGGCCGCGTAGAGGAAGAAGAAGTTGAGCGACTCGGGGCTGAAGTCGCCGGACATCGCCTCGGCGGCGTCGACCGTATAGAAGTGGCCGAGCGTCGGGCTCGAGCTGCGGTGGACGCCGACGCGGCAGCCGGGCAGGGCGCCCTCGTCGCACACGCCGTCGCAGTTGTCGTCGAACACGTTGCACGCCTCGGCCTTGTCGGGCTTGCAGACCAGGCCGCACATCTGCCCGGGCGCGAGCTGCTGCTCGCAGCCGTTGTTCGGATCGGCGTCGCAGTCGAACCAGCCGTCGTCGCACTCGCCGAGGGCGCACTGGCCCGCGCTGCAGGCCGACGTGGCCCGCGGGATCACGCAGCTGATGCCGCACTTGCCGCAATTGGCGGGGTCGGTCATGAGGTCGACGCACTGCACGCCGCAGGTGATCAGTGGGTCGCACACGAGCGGCGGGTCGTCGACGCCACTGCCGCTCGTGGAGCTGCTGGTGTCGCCCGTGGAGGTCGGCGGGGCGTCGGTGGTGCCGGTGGTGCCGGGCTCGCCGGTGCTCGTCTCGGTGCCGGTCGCGTCGGGCCCGGTCGGGGTCGAGGCGGTCGAGCTGTCGGCCCGGCCGTCGTCGCCGCAGGCGGGCAGGAGCGTCAGCGCGACGAAGAGACATGTCCCGGAGGACATGGCGCGAGCACCATGGCGTGATGGCCATGTCCCGGAGGACATGGCACATGCGCCAGGTCGAAGCAGCGGGGTCCCGCGGGGCATGGCGCTCAGGCCAGGATCCCGGTGAGGTGCTCGGTGGTCTCGCCGCCGTTGAAGCCGTAGCTGGGGGTGTCGATGCCGAGCGCGCGCAGGATGGTGACGTGGACCTTGCAGAGGTTGCCGCCCTGCTCGCGGTAGTGGTAGCCGCGGACCAGCTTGCCGCCGGCGCCGCCGGCCAGGACCACCGGCATCTCGGCGGTGCTGTGCTTGTAGCCCTCGCCGTACTCGGACGCCCCGTAGACGCAGGCGCGGTCGAGCACGCTGACGCCCATCGGGTCGACGGCGGCGGCGAGGTGGTCGAGCAGGCGGGCGAACGCCAGCATCTGGTACTCGGTGATGCTGCGGACGTGCTCCCACTGACCGTCGTGGCAGACCTGGTGCATCCCGTTGGGCACGCCGAGGTTGTTGAACACGTGGGTGGTGGCCGGCGAGCTCAGCATGAACGAGAACACGCGGGTGAGGCCGCAGTTGAGCGCGGCGGCCAGCAGCCCGGCCATGATGTCGGTGCGGGCGACGACGTCGGCCGAGTCGCCGGGGGCGGCGGGGATGATGTCACATGTCCCGGAGGACAGATCGAGGCGGCGCTGGACCTCGCGCAGGTGGTCGAGGTGGGCCTCGAGCCGCTGCTTGTCGGTGCCGCCGAGGCGGCCGCGCAGGCCCTCGGCGTCGGCCATGACGGCGTCGATGAGGGTGACGCGGCGGGTCAGCGCCATCAGGTCGGCCGGCACGTCGAACAGCATCGAGTAGAGCTGCGCGGGGCTGTGGATCGCCCCGACCGGCGAGTCGGGGCCGGTGAACGAGATGGCGTTCCAGTGGCCGTAGTCGTGGAAGCGGGCCTCGCTGACGCCGAGGCACAGCGAACGGAACCGCGAAGGCGTGTTGCCGTAGAACTGCTCGTGACCGGCGATGTACTGGTCGAGGGTCGGCCGCAGGCAGGTCAGGGTGTGCGACGGGTGATCGAAGCCCTCGGGGCGGATGCGGTCGCCGGTCATCGCCACCATGAAGCCGCGCATGTGGCCGTCGCTCTGGCCGTTGTCGGGCTGCGGGACCTCGGTCTTGGGCTCGAGGCCGGTGGCGACGCTGACCTTGTGGGCGGCGAGCGGCGTGAGCAGCGGCGAGGGCGTGAAGTCGGCGCCGAGCGTGGGCGGGGTCCAGACGTCGCCGCCGGGGCTGTTGGCGCCCTGATCGGCGCCGTGCCCGGCGTGCCACGGGACGCCGTTGGCCCAGTAGAACAGGCCGAAGATCGGGTCGCTGCTCGGGTCGGCGGCGCGGGCCTCCTCGGCGAACATCGCCTCGAGCGGCGGCAGGGCGAGGGCCACGGCGGCGCCGCCGACGGCCCCGCGCAGGACGGTGCGGCGGGAGATGGGCGGTTTGCGGATCAGGAAGGTCATGCGTCGGTCTCCTCGGAGACGGTGCGGAAGGCCTCGCTGACGACGAGGTCGAGCAGCAGCTGCTTGAAGCGGTGGTCGGCCTTGATGAAGCGCTGCTCGAGCGCGTCGAGGGCCGGGAACTCGGACAGCGCAGGCAGGCGGCCGGTGGCGTGGCGGTACAGCTGGTTGACGATGCAGCGACCGACGCGCGGGTCGGTCTTGAGCGCCTCGGCGAGGTCGCGCGCGCCGTCCAGCGGGATGCCGTCGAGGTTGCCGCTGGCGTCGACCGGGTAGCCGTTGTCGAGCGTGCGGTAGCCGCCGACCGAGTCGAAGTGCTCGAACAGGAACCCGGGCGGGTCGATGATCGAGTGACAGCCGGCGCACACCGGATCCTTCTGGTGCTGCTCGAGCTTCTCGCGCACGGTCTGGGCGTCCATGTCCTCGTCGTCGCCGAGGTCGGTGTCGACGTCGCCGGGCGGCGGCGGGATGACCTGACACAGCACCCGCTCGCGCACGTACTTGCCGCGGTTGGTCGGCGAGGTGATGGTCTCGTGCGCGTTCATGGTGAGGAAGGCGCCGAGCGTGAGGATGCCGGCGCGCGGGCCGTCGACGGGCAGGTCGACCGGGACGAAGGTGATCGGCGAGGCGCCCTCGGCCTCGATGTCGTAGAGCGCGGCCAGCTCGGCGTTGACGAAGGTGTGGCGGGTGCTGAACAGCTGGCGGATGTCGCTGTCGCTGCGGTGGATCAGGTCGTCGACGAGCAGCTGGACCTCGGTGCGCATCGACGCGGTCATGGTCGGGCTGAACATCGGCCAGCGCGCGGGGTCGCGGGCGACGTGGTCGAGGCGCGCGAGGTCGAGGTACTGGGCGAAGAACTCCTGCAGGGCGACGCGGGCGCGCGGGTCCTCGAGCAGGCGCTCGGCCTCGGCGACGAGGCCGGCCTCGGTGTGGAGGTCGCCGCTGCCGGCGGCGTCGAGCAGGACGTCGTCGGGCGGGCCGTTCCACAGCAGGAAGGACAGGCGCGTCGCCATCTCCCAGCCGGTGAAGCGCAGCCGCGTCGGGTCGTTCGGGTCGGGCTCGCCGAGCTCGACGCGGTACAGGAAATGCGGCGACTGCAGGACGCCGGCGACCGCGAATTGCAGGCCGCGCCAGGCGTCGCCCTCGGCCAGCTGGGTGGCGACGTCGGTCCAGCGGGCCTGCTCGGCGCCGGTCAGCGGGCGGCGATAAGCGCGGCGGCCGAAGCTGGCGAGGAAGTTCTGCACGCAGCCGTCGCCGGGCGACAGCGGGACGCAGCCGACCAGCGCCTCGCGTCGGGCCTGATCGGTGAAGACGGCCCGCGCGAGGGCGTCGGCGGCCTCCTCGTACTGCTGCACCCCGAGTTCGGAGATGAAAGTGCTGGTCGCGCCGATGTTGTAGAAGAGGTACGGGTTGGTGTCGGGCTCGAGCGGCAGGCCGGGCAGGCCGGGGCCGAGCAGGTGGGCGATCGCGTTGCGGTACTGCGAGGCGGTGAGGCGCGGCAGGACCGGCTCGGCCGGCTCGAAGGCCTCGGGCGAGTCGCCGCTGTCGCTGTCGCTGCCGCCGGTGTCGGTCGGATCGCCGGAGCCGACGGTGGCGTCGGTGCCGGCCGACTCACCGCTGCTGCTCGCGGGCTGGTCGCTGTCCCGGGCGCTGTTGTCGTCATAGCAGGCGCTGGCGAGCACGAGCAGCGCACCGGCGATTCCGAGCCGAGGGAACCTCACCATACAGTCGGAGGTTCTATCACGATTCGCTGCGGGCCCGCCGGCCCGCGCGTGCGGACGCTACTGTCCCTTGGGACAGGTCCTTGCGGGGGCGGCCGGCGACGCGTTCGCGGGCCGGGCGGGCGCGATGGCTCGCGGAGCCGGGTCGGTTCCGAGCGCCGCGGCGGCCCGGTCGTTCGCGGCTGGCGGCGGCGCGCCTCGCAGGTCCTTCGCGCGCCTTTACGAGGCCGCGCTGCGCCGGGCGGGCGAACTCGACTTCGCGGACGTCAGCCGGCGTAGCTGAGGAACTTCGGATCGACCGCCGGGCCCTTTTGCAGGATCTCGGTCGCCTGCTCGACCGCCTCGCGGCCGCCCGCGAAGGTGACGACCTCGCCGAGCGCCAGCTTGTGGCGGGTGATCGGCTGCGGGACCTCGGTGCCGTCGGGGCGGTGGATGGTGAGGATGGCGACGCCGGTGCGCAGGCGCAGGTTGAGCTGCGAAAGGCTGCGACCGAGGCCGGCGCTGGTCTCGACGATCTGCACCGCGGTCATGCCGGGCAGGCCGGGGAGAATCTCCTCGACGGTGGGCTCGGGGGGCTCGATGATCGCCGGCGAGCCGTGGTGCGACTCAGCGGCCCTGCGGCTCTGGCGGCCGAGCATCTCGACCACCAGCTCGGCGCCGGCGCGCACGTGGCCCTGGAGGTTCTTGATGCTGCGCCAGGCGTTGACGGCGAGGGCGAGGATGATGAGGGCGAACACCGCGAAGGTGGAGCCCGGGGGCACGAACGGCTGGGTGATGGCGACCAGCGGCAGGCCGACGGCGAGGCCGAGCGCGAGCTGGAACACGACGATGATGAGGTTGCGCGGGGCGGCGCCGAGGTCGGGCCGGGACGTGCCGTCGTTCGGGCGCTCGGGCATGACGATGCGCGCGAGGATGTTGGCGAGGTTGACGCTCTGGCGGATGACGCCGACGAAGAAGATCGCTGCGACCACGAGGGTGACGCCGGTGAAGGCGGGCCCGACCAGCCACTCCGGCAGGGTGAAGCGGTCGTGCAGCGCCTCGACCACGCGCTTTTGGACCAGACGCGCGCCGGCGAGGCTGGCGATCAGCAGCGCCGCGTCGACGCCGAGCAGGATGATCGTGCGGCGGATCCGCTGCCAGGTCGAGACCGTGCCGCGGGCCGACTTGAGCTGCTCGATCCACGTCTCGTAGAAGGTGACGAACGTCTGCAAGCGGGCCGGCAGGCGGCGGTCGACCGCGTCGGCGACCCGCTCGGAGTTGCGGACCATCCACGGGGTCGTGAGCGAGGTGAGCAGCGAGACGGCGACGGCGACCGGATAGATGAAGCTGCCGGTGGCGCCGCGGGCGATGCCGAGGCCGGCGATGATGAACGAGAACTCGCCGATCTGGGCCAGGCTCATGCCGGAGCGGACCGAGTGCTTGATGCCGTTGCCGGTGAGGAAGGCGCCGAGCGCCACGCCGAAGGTCTTGCCGACCAGGACCAGCGCGGTGAGCACGAGCACCGGCAGCCAGTGGGTGGCGACGTCCATCGGGTTGATCGACAGGCCGACGGCGATAAAGAAGATGGCGGCGAAGATGTCGCGCAGCGGCTGGACCAGGTGCTCGACCTTGCCGCCCTCGCCCGACTCGGACACCAGCATGCCGGCGAGGAAGGCCCCGAGCGCGACCGAGTAGCCGGCCTCGGCGGCGAGCGTGGCCATGGTGAAGCACACGGCGATGCCGGCGATCAGGGTGGTCTCGGAGCGGCTGAGGCGGACGACGCCGCGGATGAAGCGCGGCACGACGAGCAGGCCGATGGCCAGCAGCGCGAGCAGGAACCCGAGCAGCTTGCCGATCTCGAGCGCGAACTCGCCGGTGGTGAGGCCCTCGCCGGACGACACGGCGGTGAGCACGGCGAGCAGGAGGATGGCGATGATGTCCTCGAACACGAGGATGCCGAACACGACCTCGGCGAAGCCGCCCTTGAGCTTCTGCTCCTCGAAGGCCTTGGCGACCAGCATGGTCGAGGAGATGCCGGCGCAGGCGCCGACGAACAGCGACTCGATCGGGGTGAAGCCCAGCAGCCGCGCGGCGACGAAGCCGAGGCTCAGCATGAGGCCGACCTCGACGACGGCGGTGAAGCCGGCGACGAGGCCGATCCGGGCGATCTTGCGCAGGTTGAACTCGAGGCCGATGGTGAACATCAGCAGGATGACGCCGAGTTCAGAGAGGCTGTGGGTGAGCTCCGCGCCGCCCTCGCCGCCCAGCACGATCCCGGGGACGTGCGGGCCGAGGAGGATGCCGGCGAGCAAATAGCCGAGCACCGGCGGCTGCTTGAGGCGCTGCGAGATCAGGCTCGTGACGGCGGCTGTGCTGAGGACGATGCTCAGATCGCGGAGATGGTCGGCGAAGCCGGCTGCGGCGCTCATGATGTGACCGCAAGAATACCCCAGGACGGGGCGGACTCGCGGCGGTCCCGCGTCCGCGTCCGGCGCCGCGCTGGCGGTGCGGGGGGTCGTGGTATGGTCGCAGGCCGGTCGCCCCCATGTCGTCGACACCGGTTCCGCGGCCGACCCGCCGTCTCCAGGCCGCTCGCCTCCTCGGTCTCGCGGCCGTCGGCGTGCTCGGGATGATCGTCACCGACGCGCCGTTCGGTCACTTCGGTGCGTCGAGTCAGGTGACCCTGCTCGGGGCGATCTACGCCGGGGTGCTGGTCGCGCTGTCGGGCCTGTTTTCCCTTGCGGCGCTGCAAGGTCGGCGGTGGGCGACCTGGGGTTCGTTCATCCTGCTGTCGCTGAACATCGGCGCGTTCCTGCCGGCGATGATCCACGACTTCCCGGTCGCCGGCTCGGTGATGCTGTGGAGCGTCGTCCACGTCGCCAACGAGTTCTTCGTCGCCGACACGCGCACGCACCGGGTCCGCCGGCAAGAGCAGAAGGCGACGCCGGACGCGGTGTGGATCCAGCGCTACGGGGCGGCGGCGCGGCACATCCTGGCGGTGTCGCTGATGGCCAACCTGGCGATCGTCGGCTTCGAGATCGCGGCGTCGTGGGTGGCCGACATGACGTGCCTGGTGCTCGGCCTCGGGGTCACGGCGCTGACCGGGCCGTTCATGCTGGCGGTGGTGCGCGAGCGGCCGCGCTACCTGATCTGGCTGGCGCTGGTGCTGCTGGGGGTGCCGTGGGGGACGACGCCGCTGAACGCGGTGCTGGTGGGGCTGACGCTGTACCAGATCGTCGCGTTCGCGGTCGTGCTGGCCCGCGGGCCGCTGTTCGACGACCTCGTGCAGAGCTTCCTGCACCGGCCGGCGCTGCTGCTGCTGTCGACGTTCGGGACGATGGCGGTGACCGGGGCGCTGGTGCTGAGCTTCCCGGCGTCGGCCCGCGGCGCGCCGCTGTCGTTCATCGACGCGCTGTTCACCGCGACCAGCGCGGCCTGCATCACCGGCCTGATGGTGCTCGACACGGCGACCACGTTCTCGGCGTTCGGCCAGGCGGTGATCCTGATCCTGATCCAGCTCGGCGGGCTCGGGATCATGGTGCTCTCGACGTTCGCGACCATCCTGCTCGGCGGCCGGCTGGCGCTGCGCAGCGAGCAGGCGCTCGAGGAGATCCTCGACATCCAGAGCCCGGGGGCGGCCTACGAGCTGGCGAGCTTCATCGTCGTGGCGACGCTGGCGCTCGAGGGGCTCGGTGCGGCGATCCTGGCGCTGCGGTTCTCGCAGGCCGGGATGGGTGTGCTCGACGCGATCTGGTACGGGGTGTTCCACTCCGTCGGGGCGTTCTGCCACGCCGGCTTCGCGCTGTGGCCGGACTCGCTGATCTCGCTGCAGGAGGACCCGGTGGTGCTGACGGTGATCATGGCGCTGGTGGTGGTCGGCAGCGTCGGCTTCTCGGTGCTGGCGGCGCTGTGGTTGCGCGCCCGCGGGGTCCACCGCCGCTTCTCGCTGCAGACGCGGGTGGTGCTGTGGATGACGCTGGCGCTGATCGTGGTCGGGACGCTGCTCTTCGCGCTGCTCGAGTGGGACGCGACGCTGGCGGGGATGTCGACGTTCGACAAGTGGATGAACGCGCTCTTCCAGTCGATCACGCTGCGCTCGGGCGGGTTCAACTCGGTCGACTTCACCGGCGTCGAGCAGGCGACGATCGCGGTGATGATCGTGTGGATGTTCATCGGCGCGGCCCCGGGCGGGACCGGCGGCGGGATCAAGGTGACGACCCTGGCGGTGCTGGCGGCGGCGTTCCCGGCCCTGCTCTACAACCAACCGCGCGCAGTGCTGATGCGCCGCGCGATCCCCAACGAGATCGTCTACCGCGCGGCGACCATCGTCACGGTGGCCGGGCTCATCACCGCGATCGCGGTGATCATCATGCTGGCGACCCACAAGCTGCCGTTCGCCCACGTGGTGTTCGAGGTGGTCAGCGCGGTCGGGACGGTGGGCCTGTCGCTCGGGATCACCGAAAACCTGCACGCGATCGGCAAGTGGGTCCTGATCGTGCTGATGTTCATCGGCCGGGTCGGGCCGACGTCGCTGGCGCTGGCCCTGGGGGCGCAGAAGACCGGCCGGGTGACGTTCCCCGAGGGCCGGCTGATGGTCGGGTAACGGCTGGCCGAAAGGGCATGTCCTTTCGGACATGGCCATTCGGGCATGCGCGTTTGGGCATGTCTGAACGGGCAGGTTCAGATCAGTTCGGCAGGCAGGGGATGAGGACGCCGTCGTTGCTGATGACGCAGGTGCTGCCCGCGGGGCACTCGGGCGCTTCGGGGCTGCCCTCGCACAGAGGGACGCACACGGGACCGAGGGTGTCGGGGTCGGTGCCGAGGCAGATCGATTGCGCGTCGCAGGAGTCGATGAGGCGCGTCGGGTGGGGCTCGATGGTGCACGGCTCGCCGACGCCGTCAGGGTCGGGGTCGAGCGGGACGCAGGCGGTCGTGTGCCAGGGGGCGCCCTCCTCGCTGCTGGCGGGGACGCACTTCTCGCCACTGGGACAGTTCTGCAGGAAGGGGTTGCAGGTGCTGCAGCGGGCCTGCTGTTCGCCGAGGCCGGCGACGCAGTTGCCGACGTCGGGCGGGGTGATGAAGGTGCCGCCCTCGCTGCTGGTGGCGGCGGTGCCTGGATCGGGCTCGACCGAGGTGGTGGTCGGCGCGGCGGTGGTGCTGGTCGCGGTGGTGGTGGTCGTCGTTGAAGGGCCGGTTGTCGTGGTGAGGCCGCCCGTGCTGTCCGGATTGCTGTCAGTGCCGTCGGTGGTGGACATCGGCGCCTGGGGGCCGCAGGCGACGGTGAGGAGCGCGAGGGCGAAGGGTAGAGCCAGGGCGGAAGCAGGCGAGGTCACGCAGCGAGCGTAGCAACGGCCGGGCCGGATGGCCGGGATTTTTCGCGGCGGCGCGAGGGTGTGCGTGAGGAGATGTCTCGAAGGAGATGTCTCTCGAGACATTTGATTGTCAGGGCCGGTCGGCGAGGCGCTCGCAGTCGCGATCGGCGGACTCGCGGCATGTCTCGAAGGACAGGTCATCGGGCTCGTCCGCGTGTAGCGGATCGGTCGCGTCACCCGTGGTCGGGTCGGCGGTGGTGCCGGTGGTCGAGGTGGTGGTCTCGTCGTCGGTGGTCGTGGCCGATTCGACGGTGATGGTGGTATCGAAGGTGGTCGACCAGGTGTGCTCGTCGAGGTGCTGGTGCTGGTGCTGGTGCTGGTATCGAAGGTGGTCTCGAGGGGCGCTGACAGAGGTGCGCAGGCGCGAGGTGGCGCTCGGGCGGCGGCGTAGGGCGATCACTCGCCGTCGAGCAGGGCGCGGAGCTCGGGGTCGTCGCGGGCGACCGGGCGGATCAATTGGTCGAGACGCTCGCGTTGCCACCAGTCGGCGCTGCCGCGCGGGGCGAACCAGTAGCGGTAGACCTCGACGCGGACGAACCGCGGGGAACCGCCGGCGAACTGCGGGGGATCGGCGAACAGGCTCAGGACGGTCGGCTCGCCGGCGAGCAGGCGATCGAGGAGGTTGAACAGCCAGGTCTCGCGCGCGAGGGTGCCGTTGCCGGCGACGTCGAGCGCGGCGAACCACATGAGCCAGTCGAGGCGGCGATGGTACGGGGAGATCCAGCACGGCCGCCGATCGACGGGGCCGGGCTTGCACGGGAGTTGATAGGGGCGCCAGGTGGCGGTGTCGTCGGGGACGGCGGCGTCGGTGCCTTCGATCTGCAGCTCGTGGCGGACGGTGCTGATGCTGCCGAAGGCGCCGTAGGTGTTGACGAGATGCAGGCGATCGAAGGATGCGTTCATCTGCTGGCGCCGGCCGGCGAGGTTGGCGACGACGTCGAGGCTGAGCCAGGCGACGACGAGGGCGTAACTGGCGGCGGTGACGACGGCGGCGCGGGTGGGGCGAGCTTCGAGATCGCCGAGGCGCGCGCGCAGGCGGGCGGGGACGAGGCGGCGCAGGGTGGCGTCGTCGAGGCAAGCGAGCAGCGGGACGAGGGTGAGCCAGTTGAGGAAGGAGAGGTTGCCGCTGACGATGAGGGTCAGCTGAAAGGCGATCATGCCGAGCGCGGCGAGCAGCCGCAGGCGTCGCGGGCCGAACACGAACCACGGCAGCACGAGCTCGGCGAGGTGGTTGAAGACGACGCCGGCGCGCAGGACCACGGGCGGCAGGTGGTGGAGGTAGAAGCTGAGAGGGTTCGGGATCGGCTGGGTCTCGAAGTGGCTCTCGAGACAGGTGAGCTCGGCCCAGCACGGGTCGCCGCGCAGCTTGATGAGGCCGGAGCCGAGCATGATGCGGAAGGCGAGCCAGCGCAGCAGGACGATGGCGAGGTAAGCAGGCGGGCGATCGCCGGCGAGCGGCCGCACGCGCCAGAGCGGGCCCAGGAGGGCGCACAGCAGCGTCGTCTCGAGCAGCTGGATCTCCCAGCCGAAGGCGTACCAGCGGCCGCCGACGTGGACGATCGAGAGGTACAGGGCCCACAGGACGAGCAGGAGGATCGCGCTCTCGCAGCCGAGCAGCAGGAGGATCGAGAGCACGAGGCCGACGACGCTGACGGCCTGCAGGGCGGCGTCGGAGATGTCGAAGTAGAACAGGGTCGGGCGGGCGAAGAAGTCGTCGACGGGGCCCGCCGGGGTGATGCCGGCGGCGCCGACGAGCGGGACGAGCTGGGTGACGGCGGTGGCGAACGCGGCGACGAACACGAGGCCGAGCAGGCGCAGGACGACGAAGCGGGTCAGGACGTAGTTGCCCTCGCTACGCGGGCCGGAGACGAGCCGGCGAAGCCGCGAGACGAGGCGCTGCCCCGGTGTCTCGAGCTCACGCGGATCGGGCTCCATCGCTCGCGCAGGCTAGCGCAGTTGCTTCGACGCGCGTGGACGGGGCGGTCGCGCGGGGCGAGGGTCGGCCGCGCGTGGGCCGGGGCGCTCGCTCGCTGACGACGAGGCGCAGGGACCGCGAGGCGGGTCGACGAGCGTGCGGGCGCCGGGGAATGATATGTCCGAAGAGACAGGTAACGCATCCACCGGGGCGGCTCCGCGCGTGCAGACCGATGGCCAAGCGCGGGGGCTTGGGCGTAGGCTGCGAGCAGCGAGGGGACGAATGAGACTGAAGGACAAGATCGCGGTCATCACGGGCGGCAACAGCGGGATCGGGCTGGCGATCGCCAAGGCGTTCGTGCGCGAGGGGGCGAAGGTGGCGATCGCGGGGCGCAGCGCGTCGTCGCTGCACGCGGCCCAGCAGGAGCTCGGCGCCGATGCGCTGGCGGTCGAGGCCGACGTGACCCGCGTCGCCGACCTCGAGCGGCTGTACGCCGCGGTGAAGGAGAAGTTCGGCCGCGTCGACGTCGTGGTCGCCAACGCCGGCCGCAGCGTGATGGGCCCGGTCGACGCGATCGACGAGGCGTCGTTCGACATGTTGCTCGACACCAACATCAAGGGCGTGTTCTTCACGGTGCAGAAGGCGCTGCCGCTGATGACGGCCGGCGGCTCGGTGGTCCTGATCGCGTCGGGGCTGCACCAGAAGGCGACGCCGTACATGTCCGTGTACGGGGCGACCAAGGCGGCGGTGCGACAGTTCGCCCGCACCTTCGCGGTCGAGCTGGCGCCGCGGAAGATCCGCGTCAACGCGCTCAGCCCCGGCCTCACCGAGACGCCGATCCTCGTCAACATGGGCCTCGACGAGGCCACCATCGCCCACGTCAAGGCCTCGACCCACGGCGCCTCGCCGCTCGGCCGCAGCGGTACGCCCGAGGAGATCGCCAACGCGGCGGTGTTCCTCGCGTCCGACGAGTCGTCGTTCATGACCGCGTCCGACGTGGTGGCCGACGGCGGCTACTCGATGGTGTAGTCGAAGGCGTGTCTGCCTGGCCTAACGGTCAGGCGGCCATTTACCTGGCCTTCGGGTCAGGTTGACGCTGTCGCTTCGCCGTCCGGGAGGTCGAGCGCCGCGTCGGGCCGCATGCCCGGCCACACTGACTCAAGCGAGGCCGAGGATCGCCGTGAGGCGGGCGATGAGCTGCTCCTCGGTCACGGTGATCTTGCCGTCGGCGCGGGCGAGCTCGATGAGGTTGACCAGCACGGCGCTGCGCTGCTTCTCGCTCATCTGCTCCTTCATGAGGTGGGCGTAGGTCTCGACCTGCGCCAGCCGCTCCTCGTCGCTGCCGATGCCGTTGACCCACGCGGCGGTCTCGACGAGCACGTGCGAGATCTGCTCGTTGGTGGCGTCGGGCAGCCAGCCGTGCAGCACCCGCGCGATGGTGTCGATCTCTTCGTGGCTCAGCTCGCCGTCGGTGACGTGGCTGAAGGTGAGGTACACGAAGGCGAGGATGTGCAGGGCGGACGGGTTCTGCGGCTTCATCGTCGCCGACGATACCGCAAGCGTTGTCGGATGACCGGGGCCTGCGCGGCGCGAAGATGCGCGCCGGCTCAGTGGTGATGGTGGCCGAACACTTCGGCGCCGCCGTCGTGGGCGCCCGGCGCGAGCTCCATCGGCCGGTTGTTGCTGCGCGCGAACTGGACCGCCTCGCGCAGGCGCTCGAACAGGTACCGGTGGTTGGGCAGGCCGTAGAGGAGCAGGCTCGGGTGGGTCTGGTCGGTGCCGATCAGGGTGATCTTGGCGTTGTCGAAGATCCGGTCGAGTACGCTTTGCTCGTAGCGGACGTCGAGCACGCGCCACAGCTCGAGCGAGTCGAGCCGGCGGGTGATGACGCCCTTCTGGAACTCGACCCGGCGGCGCGAGATCTTGTAGCGGGTGGTGATGTGCTGCAGGTACGCCCACAGCAGCATCGGCGTGCCGATCAGCGCCAGCAGCCACATCGGCTTGTCCTTCAGGGCCTCGATCTGCAGCAAGCCGAAGGCGATGCCGCCGCCGAGGATGCAGACGCCCACCCACCACATATAGGTGCCGAAGTTGGCGCTGTGCTTGGCGATGCCCTCGAAGAAGAGCTCGTCGGTGGCCTGCGCCGGCGAGGAGCCGAGCGGCGGCTGCGCTTGCGGAGGCACGCCAGGGGGGGGAGGGTTGGCCTGGGGCTCTTGCATGCGCCAAGGGTTGCACGACGACCGGGGCCGGCGCAATCGCCCGCGCCCGGCCGCCCGCTCAGCTGGTCTTCGGGGCAGGTTCGAGGTCGAGCGTGGGGTCGAACCGGCGCCCGTCGGCGAGGGTCACGGGCGTGGCGCCGTGGGCGACGCCGTGCTCGCGCAGGGTGTCGTCGACGAGCTGCGCGACCTGGCCGACCAGGGCGGTGCAAAAGGCGTGGCGAGCGGGGCCGAGGAACTCGCCGTGCGGGGCGGTGAGGTGGTTGCACACGAGGTCGGGGCTGCTGCCGCGATCGAGCTCGGCCTCGACGCGGGCGAGGTAGCGGCTCATGGCGGCCCGCAAAGCCGGCGTAACCTTGCCGGTCGGGTCGGGGTCGCCGAGGAATTCGCCGAGCAGCAGTTGACCGGCCACGACCGCACCGCAGGTGCCCTGGCCGGTGATCCCGCCGCGGCGCAGCGATTGATAGGCAGCAGGCGGGCGGTCGAAGGCCTCGGCGAGGGCGATCCCGCAGGAGCGGTGGGCGGTGAGCACGCCTTCGTAAAGGACGAGGGCCTTGCTGCGAATGGGGCCGCGAATGGGGCCGCGAGGAGTGCTGCCGCTCATGAACCCCAGGATGCGCGCCGGGGCGGACGCGGGCAAGCGGTCGCGTCGGCGCGGAGGATGGATTAGCTTGCTGCCATGTCCTGGACCGACCCGCGCGCCGAGATCGAGGCGCTGACCGAGCGTCTGCGAGAGATCCGCCACGACCTCCATCGCCATCCGGAGCTCGGCTTCGAGGAGGTTCGCACGCAAGCGCTGGTCCGCGCGTGGCTCGAGGAGCGCGGGTATCAGCCGCGCAATTGCGCGGAGACGGGGCTCGTCGCCGACCTGCACCCGGGCGCGCAAGGACCGACGATCGCGCTGCGCGCCGACCTCGATTGCCTGCCGATGCTCGAGACCACCGACCTGCCGCATCGCTCGCTGCATTCAGGGCGCGCGCACAAGTGCGGGCACGACGGGCACACGGCGATCCTGCTCGGGGTGGCCGACATCCTCGCGCGTCACCGCGAGTCGGTGGGCGGCAACATCCGCCTGCTCTTTCAGCCAGCCGAGGAGGGGGTCCGCGGCGGCGGGGCCAAGGTGATGGTGGCAGAGGGCGCGCTGGCCGGGGTGCGCGAGATCTACGGGCTCCACAACTGGCCGGCGTACCCCAAGGGCGAGCTGCGGGTGCAGGCCGGGCCGATGATGGCGCAGGTCCACATGCTGGCGCTCACGATCCGCGGCAAGGGCGGGCACGGCAGTCAGCCGCAATTGTGTCGCGACCCGATCGTGGCCGGCGCTCACCTGGTGACGGCGCTGCAGACGGTGGTCTCGCGCGGGCTCGGCTACGTCGGCGGGGCGGTGGTGTCGATCACCCAATTCTCGGCGGGCACGACGCACAACGTGATCCCCGACGTCGCGCGGCTGCAAGGCACGATTCGCACGTTCGAGCCGAGCATCACCGAGCGGGTGCTGGAGCGCGTGCGCGAGGTGGTGAGCGGCACGGCGGCGACGTTCGCGGTCGACATCGAACTCGAGGTCGAGGTCGGCTACCCGGTGACGATGAACGAGGCGAATTGCGCAGAGGCGGTGGCCCGCGTCGGCGCCGCCGTGCTCGGCCGCGAACGGGTGTCGAACGCGGGCCTGCCGCTGGCGGGCGGGGAGGACTTCGCCTACTTCGCGCAGGCCGTGCCGGCGGCGTACTTCTTCCTCGGGGCCCGCCGCGGCGACGAAGACACGCCAGTCTGCCACCACCCCGACTTCGATTTCGACGACGACCTGATCCCGACGGGCGTGGCGATGTTCCTCGGCATCGTCCGCGATCGCCTCGCGGCGCTGGCATGACGGGGCGCCCGATCGCCATCGTGACAGGAGCGTCGGCGGGGCTCGGCGAGGCGTTCGCGCGGGCGATCGCAGCGCACCCGGCGTTCGCCGACCTGGCGCAGATCTGGCTGGTCGCACGCCGCGAGCAGCGCCTGCACGCGATCGCGCGCGAGCTGCCGCGCGGGCTCGGGGTGCCGCTCACGGCCGACCTGGCGGCGCCGGGCGGCGTCGAGGCCGTGCTCGCGCGGGTGCGTGACGAACGACCTGCGGTGCGCCTGTTCGTGGCCAGCGCCGGTGTCGGTCACCTCGGGCCATTCGCCGACCAGGACGCCGAGTCGCTGGCGCGTTTGCTCGACCTGAACATTCGCGCACTTTCCTTGCTGACACACGGGCTTTTGCCGTCGATGTCGCGCGGCTCGAAAGTGGTGCTGGTGGCATCGGCGGCGGGGTATGTGCCTTCGCCCTATTTCACCGCCTATGCAGCCAGCAAGAGCTTCGTGATCTCGCTGGCGTATGCGCTGCGGGAGGAGCTGCGACCGCGTGGCATCGACGTGTGCGCGGTGTGTCCAGGGCCGGTGGCGACCGAGTTCTTCGCGGCCGCCGGCGTGCATGGGCCGATCTCCGGCGCCGCGGATCCCGAGCGGGTGGTGGCCCTAGCGCTGCGCGACGCCTTGCGAGGAAGGGCCGTATCGCACGACGGCGTGGCCTCGGCTGCGGTGGCGCTGCTCGCCCGCGTGTTGCCACGGCGGACGCTCGCCTGGCTCGCCGGGCGCCGCAATGTGCGACGTTCTCCCGTCGCTGGTGCCACCGGCGGCGGATCCGAGAGCGCGTAAAATCCGGGGTCGGGCGAGAAAGCGAGCGGGCGAAAACCCCAGGATTGCCAAGCGCGAGGCCCCGTGCAAAAACCATATCCCCGAGGCCCTTCGGGCCTTCATGTCTAACTTTCCCATGTCTTCTCTCCCCCAACTCGACGCGATCGCGACCCTGCTGAACCAGGGCGCCGCGGATTCGGCAGTCCGCTTGTTGCGAAGCTGTTGGGAGCCCGACCTCCCGCCGGACGACCTCGTGCGGATGTATTGCATGTGGGTCCGCGGGCTGTGCGAGACCGGTGAACTCGACCACGCGCTGACGCTCGCGCGACGGGCCGCCAACGAGTTCCCGCGCGAGGCCGATGTCCTGATCGCGCTCGGCAACGTGCAAGATTTGGTCGGCGATCTCGAGAAGGCCCGCGAGGCGTTCGAGGCGGCGATCGACAACGACCCGATCGGCGGCCTGCAGCACTACAACCTCGGCGCGGTGCTCGAGCGGCTCGGGCGCGAGATGGACGCCGAGGTCTGTTATCGCCGGGCCAACGAGTGCGACCCGCACGGCGGGATGTTCGAGGCGATCGCGGCGCTGGGGGCTCTGCTGCGCCGCCAGGGCCGGCTCGAAGAGGCCGAACAGATCTACGACCTGTACCTCAGCGACGATTCGATCAACGTCGAGATCCTGGTCGAGCACGGCATCTGTCTGTCCGACCTCGACCGCCTCGACGAGGCGATCGATCGCTTCGACTTCGCGCTCAGCCTCGACCCCGAGAACGCCGGGGCGCAGTACAACAAGGCGATCACGCTGTACCGCCTGGGCCGCTACGAGCAGGCCCTGGGCGCGCTCGAGCGGGCGCGTCAGCTCGACAAGGGCAACGCGCTGACGCTGGCGGTGCTCGGCGGGTGGCGGCTGTCGGCGGCCGACTGCGACCTCGACGAGGCGCTCGGGCTGCTGTACGGCGCGCTCGAGCTGCTCGAGCGGCGCTACGCGCAGGACCCGGGCCAGCTCGGCTACTGCAGCCTGGTGGCCGAGGAGATCTTCGAGGCGCTGTGGCAGAACGGGCGCCAGGGCGAGGCGCGCGAGGTGGCGCGGCTGGCCGGTCAGCGCGAGTGGATCACGCCGCACATCCTCGATTGCCTCAACGAGGCCGACCACGGGCGCTCGCCGCAGGTCAGCATGTACACGGTGGTCGCGCGCGCGGAGGCCGGCGAGCGGCCCGAGCACTGGCCCGAGAACACCGACGGCTACACCACGGGCCTGACGGTGCTGGCGACCGACGAGAACGAGGCGCGCGAGTTCTGCCTGCAATACCTGCGGTCGATCGAGCCCTCGCCCAGCATTCGCTTCACCCTCGACGTCGTCCCCCCGCAGTCGCCGACCGATCCGAGCCCGACGCTCGAGATGATGGCCGAGCTGCGCGGGGCGATGCAGCCGCGGCCGCGCGGCGTCGCGCGAGTCCACGGCCAGCGGGCCTATACGTTCCGGACTTGAGCCGGCCTGAGCCGCAGTCGGCTTCGCTTATCGGCGTTCACACGGTCTTCGCATCGGGCAGGGCCGGCGGACGCTGGCGCGGGGGACACCCCTGTGCGACGCTGTCGCGGTCGACTGCTTTGATTTACGAGATGCGGAGATTGGCGATGCGAAATTCACTACTGCTGACGGCGGCGCTCGGCGCTGCGTGGACCCTGGCGACGCCGCAGACGGCCGAGGCCTGTGGCGGCGTGTTCTGCGACGGCGGGCTGCCGAACTCGATGCCCGTCAACCAGGACGGCGAGAACGTGCTGTTCGTGCTCGACCAGAACGAGGTCGAGGTCCACATCCAGATCAGCATCGATCCCAACACCAACGCGCAGAAGTTCGCGTGGCTGATCCCGATCGCCCAGATCCCCGAGTTCGAGGTCGGCTCGCAGCCCTTGTTCGACGCGCTGCTGAACTCGTCGGTGCCGACCTACCAGGTCCAGCAGACCTTCGAGGTGTGCGGCGAGGACGGCATCTCCGGCGGCATCACGACCAACGCGACCGGCACCGGCGCGCCCGGTGACTCGGCCGGCGGTAGTACCAGCGGCGACGATTCGGACGGCGGCGAGGACCCGGTGCTGTTCAAGACCACCGCCGGCGCGTTCGAGATCGTGGTCCTGCAGGACAAGCAGATCGGGCCGATCAAGGACTGGCTGGTCAACAACGATTACCAGTGGATCGACGGCTCGGAGACGGTGCTGCAGCAGTACCTCGACGAGGGCCAGGTGATCGTCGCGCTCAAGCTGGCGGCCGGGTCCGACGGCGGTGACGTGCACCCGATCGTGCTGCGCTACCCGTCGAACGAGAACTGCTTCCCGCTGCGGCTGACGCGGTTCGCGTCGATCGAGAACATGGACATCCGCGTGTTCGTGCTCGGCGACAAGCGGGCGGCGCCGACCAACTACCGCCACGTCCTCGTCAACCCGCTGAAGATCGACTGGCTGTCGTTCGCGACCAACTACAAGGAGGTCATCACCAAGGCGGTCGACGACCTCGAGGCCGACGGGCTGGCGTTCGTGACCGAGTTCGCCGGGGCGTCGAGCGTGGTCCAGCCGTTCGCGTTCAACTTCTACAGCACGTCGTGGAACGAGGCGGCGTTCATCGGCATCCCGCCCGAGCAGGTGGTCCAGGTGCTGAACGAGCAGGGGCTGACGCAGTGCTTCGACCCCGAGTTCTGCTTCTACAACCACCCGCTGGTCGAGAGCCTGCTGAACGATTTCCTGCCGGTGCCCGACGGCCTGACGGCGGAGGAGTTCTACTGGAACCTGCCCGCCTACGTCGACCAGATCGACGCGATGGCGTGGGGCGACGGCAGCGCGTTCGCGCAGGCGCTCGACAGCCGGATCATCGCGCCGGGCGAGCACGCGCAGGAGCTGATCGACACGTATCCGTACCTGACGCGCATGTACACGGTGATCTCGCCCAACGAGATGATCGCGGACCCGATCTTCCACATCAACCCGGACCTGCCCGACGTGGCGAGCTTCCGCTCGGCGACCGAGTACAACCTGTGCGACGGCAACAGCGTGGTGACGCTGCCCGACGAGCGCGAGATCTTCGTGCCGAACGGCGGGCCGTGGCCGGAGTTCATCGGCGAGATGTGGTGGGCCGAGGAGGTCCAGCAGGTCGCCCTCAAGGGCAAGCCGATGCACCTCGTCAACAACACCGCGGCGATCAACAAGAAGATCGAGGAGTGGAACCTGGCCCACGGTTGGCCGCGCTTCCCCGACGCGCCGACGACCAGCGCCAGCGACACGGACACCGACGGCTCGGGCTCGAGCGGCGGGCCCGACTCTGCCACCGGCGGGGGACAGAACGACAGCAGCGGCTGCGGCTGCCGCAGCGACGGGACCCCGGGCGCCGGGATGCTGGCGCTCGTGGGGCTGGGGCTGCTGGCGCAGCGGCGCCGGCGAACCCGCGGCTGAGATCGATGACCGCGCAGGGCCGCCCTCGAAGCGGTCCTGCGCACGGTTCAGGCATGGCGGGCTCGTGAGACGTGGCCTTCAGTGAATCGCCGCGAACAAGGACCGACGCGCTGGGCCCTGACGGCCGCGCCGAACCCGTGACCCGGCGCCTCGGGCCGCGAAGAAGGGTCGACGCGCAGGGCCCCTGGCGACCGCGCCGAACCGTGACCGACACCTCACGGCGGGTCCTTCGGCGAGCCGCCTGCCTGGCGCCTGGGGCATGTCCGTACGGACATGCCTTTTAGAGCATGTCTCTCCGGGCATGTCCGCGGGGACATGCCCCGGAGGTCAGCCGACCGGGGCGTTGGCGATCCGGTGGACCAGCCAGAACAGGTTGGGGCCGTGGCGGTCGGGCAGCTCGCGGCGGACCGCGCGGAGGCTGTCGCACAGGGTCTCGAGGCCGCGGTCGAGGACGGAGGCGCGGCGGGCCTCGAGGCGCTGACCGACGCCGATCGGCTGCCAGCTGGTGCCCCACGGGATCGCCCACGTCAGGACGCGGTCGCCTGCGCGCAGGGCCTGCGACAGGTTGCTGTCGGTGAGCGCGACCGGCTCGTCGCGCAGGAGGTCCTTGCCGCGCACGCGCTGCTTGCCGGGGTTCACGTCGTCGACGGTGACCAGCAGCAGTCGCGCCTGCAGGCAGGCGTCGAGGGCGGCGCGCTGGCGGCCGTCGAGCGGCAGGCCGGCGCTGGCGAACATGTCGACCAGGCGGATGCCCTTGGGGTCGCGGTAGCCGTAGAGGCAGAAGGTCTGGGCGGCCCGGCGCAGGTCGGCGTTGTTCTTCTCGGCCGGGGTGGCGGCGCCGAAGAAGCCGTTCATCACCTGGGTGACGAACGGGCCGAAGCGACGGGTGGCGAAGCTGCCGAGCATCGTCTCGACGCGCTCGAAGTCGCCGCGCTCGTAGCGGCCGAACTTCGGGGTGAGCGGCCGCTCGCTCGTCAGCGGCGCCGCGGGAGCGGGGTTGCGCGCGCGCGCGTCCACCTGCGCCTGCGCGAGCTCCTGCTCGGAGGTGAGGAACGGGCCGGTGCCGCGACGCTTGCGCCGCGAGTCCGAGCGAGTTGCGGCCGCGGCGGGCGGCTCCGGGGTGCCGGGTTGTTCGGGTGTGTCGGTCATGGTTGCATTCCAGCGCAGGCGCCGTCGAAGGCGAGCCGCGGCAGCGCGAGCCCCAGGCTGGCGTTCGGGGCGGCCAGCGCCGGCTCGTCGCCGTTGCCGTAGCAAGCGACGTCGGAGTCGGGCGCGAGCCCCTCGACGCGCAGATACAGCTCTTCGTGGGCCATCGGCGCGTCGTCCCACACCAGCGGCTCGATGCGGGGCAGACCGCCGAGGGTGGCGCAGGGGACGGTGGCGACGCCGTCGAGCACGATCGGCGGGTCGCCGCCGTCGCGCAACGCCGCGGTCGGGACGACCTCGAGGTCGGCGTCGAGCACGGTGACGCGGACGCGGTCGATCACGAGGCCCGGCTCCGGCTCGCAGGTCGTGAGGGGCAGCTGCTCGGAGCCGCTGAGGAACGCCAGCGAGAACTCGAAGCCAGCCTCGATCGGCGCGAGGAAGCTGGCGATCGTGAAGTCGGCGACGAGGTCGACGCTCTGGAAGCCCTCGGGCGCGAGGGTGAAGGTGGTGATGTCGAGGTCGAGCGTCGGGACGGCGAGCACCTTGCCGCCCGGGCCGAGGCCGGTGACCGAGAGGGTGTAGTCGCCGGGATCGAGCGACTCGGTGAAGGTCTGGGCGGTGGTGGTGCAGGGGAAGCGGAGCTGCTTGGTCGTCGGCCCGGTGATGGCGAGCTCGATCTCGCTGAGGCCGAGGCCGTTGCAATAGGCGCTCGGGTTGCCGCCCATCAGCCGCGGGCGCACCACGACCTGCGCTCCGGCGCTGTCGCCGACCTCGAGGCCAGTGCGGTCGCCGGCGCACGAGGGGTCGGCGAGGTCGGTGTAGCCGTCGCGGTCGTTGTCGATGCCGTCGCTGCACTGCGGCGCGCCGACGATGACGAACTCGGGCAGCCGCTGGCCCTCGCCGGTCTCGCGGATCACGACGTCCTGGGCCGCGGAGGCGAGGACTTTTTTGCAGGAGGTGTCGATCTCGCTGCCGTCGGTGTCGGCGTCGGGATCGGCGGGCTCGTCGGCGCAGAACTGGACGCCGCGGCGACCCAGGGCGGTGACGGTGACGCTGTAGGCGCCGGCTCCGACCTCCGGCCCCGGGGCGCGCGCTTCAGGGTCGTCGAAGCCGGCGGGGAAGCAGGGGAACTCGCGCTCGTCGATCAGGGTGTCGGCGCCGTCGCGGGTGCTGATGCGGATCCGGCTGATGCCGAGCTGGGAGCACTGGTCGACGGAGACGAGCCCGCGGGGCTCGCGGACGTCGACGTCGGTGAGCGGCTGCAAGCGCCAGCGGACCCAGAAGCTGGGGTCCTCCGCGCAGCCGACCGCGGCGACGGACGCGAGCGCGAGGGGAGCGAGGCGGGCGCGGAGCATCAGGGCCGGTCTATCCGTCACAGGCGGGGTTTTCAAGGTCCAGGGCGATCTGGACGGGTGAGTCTTCGATGGCGAGGGCGCGCGAGCAGGTCCGGCCGTCGATCTCGAGATCGAGGCGGTAGCGCCCGGGGTCGAGGCCCTGCACGCGGTGGGCGCCCGCGAGGCCGGTGCAGGGCTGCGACTGACCGCCGAGGCGCAGGCCGCGATCGCTGGCGAGGGCCTGGCGATAGAGCGCGGGCGGCTCGTCGCCCTCGGCGAGGAACAGATCGGCAGCGGGGTCGGCGTAGCGCAGGGCGACGGTGAGGTCGCCGCACGCGCCGGTCAGGGCGAGGTCGAGCTGTTGCGGCGGGCGCTGCAGCTCGAGGTCGACGAGGGTGATCGCGTGGCTCTCGACCTCGCCGACGGCCAACGCGATGGCGAGCGGCGCGTCGTCGGTGGCCCGACCGCTGGCCGTCAGGTCGTAGGTGCCGGCCCGCAGGTCGAGGAAGATCTCCGGCGTCTCGACCGTCCGCGCCGCTGGCGAGATGTTGCCGGCCTCACACGCATAGGCGAACACGCGGTCGCGTGCGGGGTCGGCGGCGTCGACCACCTGCACGGCCACCCGGGACAGGCCCGTGCCGAGGCAGGTGCGCGCCCGGCGAGCTTCGGGGCCGTCGACGGCGTTGACCTCGCGCGCGCTCCACGTCAGCTCGAGGCCGGTGGCCCCGCCCGCGGGCAAGACGCACGCCGGCCCCAAGAGCCAGGTCCCTAGGAGCAACCGGCGCAGCATCCCACGAGGTCCATGACGGTGCGGCCCTGCTCGGACGGCTCCTGCACGCAGGCGTCGAGGCCGGTGAGCACGAACAGGTAGACTTGGAGGTCGGTGAGGAGGCCCGGCTCGACGGTGCGGCTGCGCGGGCCAGGGGTGAGGGCGCAGGCTGGGCCGAGCTCGCAGACGCATCCATCGGCGAATTGGGCGACCACGCCGACCTCGAAGTCGTAGGGCTCCTGCTCGCGGGCGGTGACGATGGAGAACCCGCGCGCGGCCTTGCAATCGTACGTGAGCACGTCGACCTGGCAAGATTCGTCGGTGGCGCAGGCCTGCGGGCAGTCCGGCTCGCACAGGCGGAGCTGGGCATGCAACTGATAGGGTTTGCGCGGGCCGTCGGCGGTGACGCGGCCGATGAAGCCGCACAGGTCGCCGAACCTGGCGGCGTCGGCGTCACAATTGTCGATGTCGTCCAGCTCGCCGGCGGGGAAGATCGAGCGGCCGGCGGCGTCGACGACGGTCCAGTTCAGCTCGACCTCGCCTTTGTCGCGCACGCAGGCGGCGATCGTGACGAGCGCGAGGATCGCTCCTACCGCCGGGCTCGGGCGCCGCCGCAGGGGCGAGGCGGGCGCGGGCGCGAGCGCGTGGGCGGGGCGAGGCACGGCCGGAGGATAGCAAAACCGGCGTCGTCGGGGGCGGCCCGCGGTTTGACGGGGCCGGGCGGGGGCGTGTAGCCTGCCGGCGTGTTGCTCCCCGTGCCCAGCTTGCTCGCCGAGATCGACATCCTCCACCTGCTGTTCGGCGCCAAGGGCCTCGTGCTCGTGGTCGGCATCCTGCTGGTCATCTCGATCTTCACCACGGTCTTCGTGATTCTCTACAAGCTGATCCACATCAGCCAGGCGCAGTCGCAGTCGATCACGTTCCTCGACCGGTTCTGGGAGTCGAAGCGCCTCGACGACATCTACCGGGTCGCCGAGCAGCTCAAGTACAGCCCGCTGGCGGCGATGTTCCGCGCCGGCTACATCGAGCTGTCGAAGGTCAAGAAGGGCCAGAACGAGGCCACCGGGTCGATGCACGAGAAGATGGACGGGCTCGAGAACATCGAGCGCGCGCTGGTCCGCGCCAGGGTCAGCGAGACGACCAAGCTCGAGAACCTGATGCCGCTGCTGGCCACCATCGGCTCGGCCGCGCCGTTCGTCGGTCTGCTCGGCACGGTGTGGGGCATCATGGAGGCGTTCTCGGCCATCGCCGCGTCCGGTTCGGCCGACCTCGCGGTCGTCTCGGGCCCGATCGCCGAGGCGCTGGTGGCGACCGCGACCTCGCTGATGAGCGCGATCCCGGCGGTCATGGCGTACAACTACTTCAATCGCCGCATCAAGGTGCTCGGCGCCGAGATGACCACGTTCGGCAGCGACTACACCAACATCGTCAAGCGCCACTTCTTCTAGGCCGCGACCGGTCGCCTGCTACGATCACGGTGTACGCATGAGCAGCAAGGTCACAGCAGACGCGATCCAGGGCGAGGGCCCGGTCTCGGCGATCAACGTCACGCCGCTGGTCGACGTGATGTTGTGTCTGCTCATCATCTTCATGGTGTCGACGCCGTTGATGGCGCCGAAGCAGCCGCAGAAGATCGATGTGCCGAAGGCCAAGGCGCAGGCGATCGCGCAGGAGCAATTCCTGCTGGCGACGGTCTCGGTCGACGCCAAGGGCGACGTCTTCATGGGCACGGTCGCGCTCTCGCGCGACCCCGCGACCATGACCAACGAGCTCAGCAGCAACGCGCGCCTCAAGCAGGAGGGCGTGGCCTTCATCCAGGGCGACTCGAACATCGACTTCAGCCGGATCGTCGAGGTGCTCGTCGCGTTGCGTACGGCAGGGGTGTCCAAGGTCGGGTTCCTGACCGACCCGAAGGTCCCGCCGCGCACCTGAGAGGGAACGAGCATGTCCGAGATCAAAGTCCGCTCCGTGCCGATGCTGCTGACGCCGTTCGTCGAGCTGGGCCGCCAGTTCGGCGACATCCTCCGCAACCCGACGGCGTTCTTCGGCAGCCTGCTCGGTTCGGCGCTGCTGACCGGCGGCGTCGCGGCGCTGGTGATGTTCGGACCGACCTTCGAGGTCTCGGCCGAAGAGGACGACGACGAGCTCGAGATGGAGTTCGTCCCCGGTGAGCTGGTGCGGCTCGGGCCCAAGCTCGACCCGACCCAGATCCCGGAGAAGATCATCGTCGAGAAGACGGTCGCCGCCGAGGCCGCCGCCGAGACCACGGTGACGACGGACGAGAAGGCGCAGCCGACCACCGAGCCGAAGAAGAACGAGCCGAAGAAGACCGACGCCAAGTCGACCGAGAAGCCCGATCCCACCAAGAAGGGCGCCAAGGAGTCGACCAAGAATCAGGACTCCAACACGCCGCACAACGATCTGCCGACGGTCAAGGAGCTGCCCGGCGACCCGTTCGGCGACGCGGGCGGCTGGTCCGACACCTTCAAGGCCGGCGACCCGTGGGCCACCGAGGTCATGAAGGTGTTGAACGGCATGAAGGTCGGCACCTTCGGCGCCGAGGGCAAGGACGCGACCTTCAAGTTCCGCCTCGAGGTCTGCCCCGACGGCAAGCTGTCGGCGCAGCAGAAGCAGGGCACCGGCGACACCACGCTCGACTCGCGGATCAAGAGCACCATCGAGGGGCTCAAGGTCAGCGTGCCGGCGGGCGTGGCCGACCTGCTGAAGGGCAAGTGCAAGAAGATCCAGTACGAGTTCACGTGGCGCGGCAAGGGTGCCGGCGCCGGCGCGGTCAAGTAAGTGGATCGCCGCCGCGTTGCGGCGGATCGGGGTGACAAATTGTCTGCCAGGGCTCGCTGGGCGGCTCGCGGCGGCCGGCCGGTGGGGCCGGCCCCCAGCGCGTCTGCGGGCCAAAGCGGCACAATTGGGGCGCGGGGGGTTCCCCCGGCCTTGACGGGCGGGTATGGTTGGCGCGCTCAGAAGGTGCCAACGCCCATGAAGCGGACCCTGCTCGGAACTTCTTTCTTCGCCACCCTCCTGCTCGCCACCTCGTTCTACGCGGGCAAACAGCCGGCTCTGGCCAACGCGGCTCCGGCCGCGGGCTCCGAGGTCGACCTCGGCGGCGGGTTCACGCTGCTGCGTCTCGCGGTCCCGGCCGACGGCCGCATCGGCGACATCCTGCGCAAGAACGCGTTGATCTCGAGCGGCTTCGAGGTCATCGACCGCCGCAGCATCCCGGCCGCGCTGATCAAGGCCAACGACTTCGACCAGAAGGGCTGGCAGGACATCGGCGCCCAGGCCGTCATCCTCGCCGACGAGGTCGGCGGTCAGTTCAAGTTCCGCCTGTTCGACATGGGCGCCGGCGGCAAGCCGGTGCTGTCGCGCGGCTACGCGGCCAACGACCCGCTCAAGGCCGCCAACCGGTTCATGAACGACGTCATCGAGCACTACACCAAGATCCCGGGTGTGTTCGGCTCGCGCATCGCGTTCGTCCGCACCAACCGGACGCCGACGGTGACCAAGAACGTGTTCACGATCGAGATGAACGGCGAGTCGCCGGCCTCGATCACCAACAACCGCTCGCTCAACATCTCGCCGTCGATCGGGCCGGGCGGGCAGGTGCTCTTCACCTCCTACGCCAAGCGCAACCCCGACCTGTGGATGAGCTCGGGCGGCTCGCTGAGCCGGATCAGCACCCAGCGCGGCCTCAACCTCGGCGGCGTGATGAGCCCCGACGGCTCGAGCATCGCCCTGACGCTGTCGAAGGACGGCAACTCCGAGATCTACCTCATCGACACCGGCGGCACGATCAAGGCCCGCCTGACCAACAACGCGGCGATCGACGGCTCGCCGACGTGGAGCCCGGGCTCGAACCAGCTCGCGTTCGTGTCGAGCCGCTCGGGCGGCCCGCAGGTGTTCCGCATGGGCTCCAACGGCGCCGGCGCGGCCCGCCTGACCAAGCAGGGCACCTACAACCAGACGCCCGACTGGAACCCCGGCCAGGGCGCGCGCGGCAACCTCGTCGCCTACGCCGGCCGCGACAACTCCAACCGCTACGACATCTTCGCCATCGACGTCGGCAGCGGCAAGCTGTCCCGCCTGACCCAGAACCCGGGCCGCAACCTCGACCCGAGCTGGTCGCCCGACGGCCGCATGATCGCCTTCCAGTCGACCGTCGGCGGCATCGTCGTCGCCAACGACAAGGGCAACAACCAGCAGGTCATCGCCAAGGCCGGCACCACGCCCGACTGGGGCCCGCGCAGCGAGTAGGTCCTTCGGGACATGTCCCAACAGTCAGGTGAGCCTGCGACGCCGCGCGCCGCGGATCCGCGAGGATCCTGGCGCGCGGTCATTGATATCGGGACCAACAGCGTCCTGCTGCTGATCGCGCGCTGGCACGGCGACGACCTCGAGATCGCGCTCGACCAGGCGACGATCACCCGCCTCGGCAAGGGCGTGGCCGCGTCGGGAGTGCTGGCGCCCGAGTCGATCGCGCGCACGCTCGCGGTGCTGAAGCAGTACCGCGAGACGGCGGAGCGCCATGGGGCGACGCCGCTGGCCGTGACGACCGAGGGCGTGCGCCTGGCCAGCAACCGCGACGATTTCCTGACGCCCGCGGCCGCGGTGCTCGGGGCGCCGGTGCGGCTGCTCAGCGGCGCGGAGGAGGCCGAGCTGTCATACCGCTCGGTGGCGCAAGAGCTGGGCCCGACGACGGCGCTGCGCGTGCTCGACATCGGCGGCGGCTCGACCGAGCTGGCCGTCGGCGAGGGCGAGCGGCTGATCTCGTCGGTGTCGCACCCGATCGGCGCGGTGCGACTGTTCGAGCGGTTCGTGACCCAGGATCCGCCGGCGCCGAGCGAGGTGGCGCAGATCGAAAAAACGGCCCTGGAGACGCTGCAGCGCGGGCAGCCGCTCGATCCGGAGCCCGTGCTCACCGGCCTCGCGGGCACGGTCACGACCGCGGCGGCGATGCTGCTGGGGCTGACGCAGTACGACCGCGAGCAGGTCGACGGCTCGACCTTCACGATCGATCAGGTCCGCGACCTCCGCGATCGCGCGGCCCGGGTGACCGTCGCCGAGCGCTGCCAGATCTGGCCCACGCTCGAGCCTGCGCGCGCCGACGTGATCGTCGCCGGCATGACGATCCTGCTGGCGGCGATGCAGCACTGCGGGGCCACCAGCCTGGCGGTGCGCGACCGCGGGCTGCGTTACGCGCTGATCGAGAGGGAATGATGCGCGTCGACCTGCACTGCCACTCGACCTGCTCGGACGGCAGTCTGACGCCGACCGAGGTGGCGACGCGGGCCCAGGCCGAAGGGGTCGAGCTGTTCTGCCTGACCGACCACGACTCGGTCGCGGGCTACCAGGCGACCGCGGCTGCGCTGCCGGGAGCCCGCGTGCTGCGCGGGGTGGAGCTGAGCTGCCGCTTCGCCGACAAGACGGTCCACTTGCTGATCTACGGGATCCGCGACGGCTCCGGGCTGACGGCGCTGGAGGTCCGGCTCGAGAGCGTGCTCGAGGACAGGCGGACGCGGCTCAAGGCGATCATCGCCCGCCTGCGCCGGCTCGGGGTCAAGCTCGACGGGGAGAAGATCCTCATCGCCACCCACGGCCACACGCCGGGTCGGCCCGATGTCGCGCGCGCGCTGGTCGAGGCGGGCGTGGTCCGTTCGCACCGCGAGGCGTTCGAGCGCTACCTCCGCGACGGTGGCCCGGCCGACGTGGCGCTCGAGCGGGTGTCGCTCGACGAGGGGCTGCGGCTCGGTCGCAACGCGGGGGCGAAGATGTCGCTGGCGCACCCGCACACGCTGCGCTCGCCGCAGCTGGTCGACGAGATGTACGCGCAGTACCGCTCGGCCGGGCTCGAGGGCATCGAGGCGTACTACGGCCGCTACGGGTCGCAGGAGCGCGGCCAGTGGCTGAACCTGGCCAAGCGGCGCGAGCTGGTGGTGACGGGCGGGTCGGACTTCCACGGGGCGGCGGTGCCGGAGATCCGGCAGCCGGGGATCGAGCTGCCGGAGCGCCACGCGGAGCGCCTGCAGGCCTGGCTGGCGGAGTGAGCCGGGGCGAGTGATGTGTCTGTTGCGACATGTGTGAAGCGCCAGGTCCGAAAGGACAGGTGCGAAGGGGCAGGTGAGCGTGGACGCGGGGACCGGCGAGACCGAGGCGGAGCGGCGGGGCGACGAGCGGCCGGTGCTGCTGCGCGTCGAGGGGCTGGCGATCGCGCGGCCCGACGGCTCGCCGCTGGTCGAGGCGCTGACGCTGACGCTGCGCGCCGGCGAGACGGTGGCGGTGTTCGGGGCTAGCGGGGCCGGCAAGTCGACGCTGATGGCGGCGCTGCACGACGCCGAGGGGCTGCGGGCGCGCGGCTTCGCGGTCCGTGCGGCCGCGTTCACGACGGCCGGCGCGGTCGGGATCGTGCCGCAGCGAGGGGCGCTGCTCGACCACCTCAGCGCGGCCGGTAACATCGCCCTGGCGCTGCGCAACGCCGACAAGCCGACGGCGGCCAGCGCGGCGGCGGTCGAGCGCTGGATCGCCGCGCTCGATCTGCCGCGGCGCTGGAGCGGGGGCGGGCAGGCGGTGGCGCACGTCAGCGGCGGCGAGGCGCAGCGGCTGGCGGTCGCGCGCACGCTGGCGGGCGGGCGCCAGATCTTGCTGCTCGACGAGCCGTCGGTCGGGCTCGATCCGCTGCGCGTCGATCGGCTGGCGGCGGCGCTGCGCGGCCAGATCGCTGGCCAGGGCGCGGCCGCGCTGGCGATCACCCACGACCTCGAATTCGCGGCGGGCTTCGCCGATCGCTTCCTCTACCTCGACCCGGCCGCGGGCCAGCTGGTCGAGCTGCCGATCGCCCGCGGCGAGTCGCCGGCGGCGACGGTCGCGGCGCTGGGGGCGGCGCTGCGCGAGCGCATGGCCCGAGAGACAGGTCATGCGGGCGGGGGCGCGCGCCGGCGCCTGGGGCCGCGGCTGCGAGCTGTCCTTCGGGACATGCTCGCTCCGTTCGCGGTGCTGGCCCGGGCGCTGGTGGCTGCCCCGGCGGCGCTGGTCCGGCCGCGCGATTTCTTCGAGGTGGCGCGGGTGACGTTCGCCCAGGGCCTGTGGCGGCCGCTCCTGTTCATCGCCGCGGTGTCGCTGCTGGTCGGGTTCACGCTGCTCTACATCTTCCACCGCGCGTTCTCGGGCGGCGGGGTGCCGGTGCGGCCGGACAAGATCTTCGCGCTGATCGGGTCGATGCACGTGCTCGCGCTGGCGCCCCCGCTGTCGGGCATCCTGTTCGCGGCGACCTCGGGCAGCGCGGTCGCGGCCTGGCTCGGCGGGATGTCGCTGACGCGCCAGACGGCGGCGCTGCGCGGGCTCGGGATCGCCGAGGCGCGCTACCTGTGGCTGCCTGCGGTGCTCGGGCTGGCGCTGGCGTACGTGGTGCTGGCGGCGGTGTTCACCGGCGGGATGGTGCTCGGCGGGCTGCTCTACTTGAAGGTCCAGGTGCCGGCGCTCGCCGATCCGTGGGCCGTCGTCACCGCGGACTTGCTCGATCCCCCGGCCGCGCGGGCGCCGTTCCGCGCGCGCGCGCTCGTGCTGGTCGCGCTGTACGCGGGCGGGATCGCGGCCGACGCGGTGGCGAAGGGGGCCAGCGACAAGGCCAGCGCAGACGCGGTGACGGCGGCGATGGTCCGCAGCGTGATGGCCTGTACGCTGTGGATCGTGGCGCTCGAGCTGGCGTCGCTGGTGGTGCTGTATGGCGCTCGCGGTGGATAATTGGCGACTCGCGTCGATGGCCGGTCTGGCCGGGCTGGTGCTGGCGGGCGCGCTGCTGGCCGCCGGGCGCGGGGCGCTGATCGAGGCGGCGGCGATCGAGCCGTTCCGCGTCGAGGTGGCGTCGGCCCACGCGCCGGCCGCGGACGGGCGCTGGTCGGGGCGGGTGGTGCCGCCCGAGCTGACGGCGCGGACGGTCGTGCGCGTCGACGGGCAAGTCATCGATGATGCTTCTGGACATGTGCGAGAGGACATGTCCGATGGGACATTATCGGTCGCGCTGGGTGACGCGCCGGGGCTGCGGCTGATCGAGGTCGAGCTGCCGCGGCAGGGCGGCGCCGAGGTGGCGACCGACGCGGCGCTGATCGGGCCGTTCCGCGAGCGCTGGGGCGAGGGGCCGGAGTGTGGGGCGGGGGTGCGGGTCGCGGCGGCGGCGATCGATCGTCTGGTGCTGCCGCCGCTGCGGGCGAAGCTGCTGGCGGCGGCGCCGTCGATCGGGCTGCTCGGGCCGGCGACGACGATCGAGGAGGCGAGCGTGACGCTGCTCGGCGACGCGCTGTTCTTCCGGGTGGCGCTCGCGGGGGAGCACCGCATCGCGGTGGCAGGCAAGCTCGAGGTGCGGGTGGCCGGGTCGCGTCAGCTCGGCGTGCGGCTGGCTTCGCTCGGGCCGGTCGAGTTCTCCGGCACGCTGCGCACGCGGGCGACGCTCGGGGCCGCGGCGCTCGGGGCGGCCATCACCGGCCCGCTGGCGCCGCTCGGAGCGCTCGCCGGCTACGCGCTGGCGGACGGCTACATCGATCGGCGGGCGCGCCAGGAGGTCGAGACGCAGCTGACGGCGGCCCTGGCGGTGGCCAGCGCGATCCCGCTGATCCCGGAGCGCGCCGAGCTGATCGTCGGCGAGCCGCGCTCACGGGCGACGCTGGCGTTCTGCGCGGTGGCGATCGAGGCGGGCGGGATCGCGGCGCACCTGTCCGTTCGGCCAGATCGGCCGGAGCCGCGGACCGGCGAGGAGGCGGGCCGGGTGCGCACGCGCCTGGCGGCGATCCCGGGGCCGGCGCGGCACGGGCTGTCGCTGCCGCCGCTGCGGCCGGTGGCGCCGACGGCCGACGCGGAGGTCGAGCTCAGCCTCGACACGGTCGACGCGCTGCTCGACGCGTGGACGGCCAACGGGCTGCTCGGCGAATTGATGGGGCGGGCCCAGTGGGTCGAGCGGGTCGACGAGGAGCTGGGCGAGTGGACGACGCTCGGGCTGGAAGGCATCGAGGTGCGGCTGCCGCCGTCCCTGTCTCCGGGGACAGGTGACGGCTGGGCCCTGACGATCGCGGGGCTGCGGCTCGATCTGACGGGCAGCGAGGGCGACGATCCCGGCGAGGTGCTGGTGGCAGGGCGCGGGCTGGTGCGCCCGCACTACGACGGCGCGCGCGGGCGCATCGCCCTGGCGGGGACGATCGACCGCCTGCGCCTGTCCTGCGCCCGCGCGGGGGCGCTGTGGCCGTGCTTCGCGGCGCTGCTCGAGCTGGGCGACGTCGAGGCGAGGCTCGACGCGCTGCTGGCCCCGGGCGCGGCCGGGCTGCCGGGGATCGACGTGCGGACGCTGCTGCGCGACGGGACGCAGGCGCTGCGCGAGGGCGGGCTGGAGCTGGCCGACCTGACGATCAGCTACCCGGCGCACGGGGTGCTGCGGGTGGCCGCCGAGGTGCGCTGATCGGGGCGCCGGGCGGGTGACGAAGCAGGCGAGGCTGGCCGGGCACCCGTGCGGGGCCTGAGAGACATGGTCGAGACGACATGTCAAAGAGGACATGTCGAATGGCGCATGTTCATCGGGGCATGTCGCCAAGGACATGGCCCTCCAGACAGGCCGTCAGTCTTGCTTGCGTGGGTCCTTGCGGTCGAAGCGCTCGCGGGCGCGGGCGATCTCGCCGCGGTGGCCGTCGGCCCAGGCGGCGAGCGCCTGCACCGGGTCGAGCAGGGTGCGGCCGAGGTCGGTCAGGTCGTAGTCGACGCGCGGGGGGTTCGTCGGGGTCACTGTCCGCGTCACCAGGCCGTCGCGCTCGAGGCCGCGGAGCGTCAGGGTCAGCATTCGCTGCGAGATGCCGTCGATGGTCCGCCGCAGCTCGCTGAAGCGCAGCGGTCGGTCGCTCAACATGCTGACGACGAGCACGCTCCACTTGTCGCCGACGCGGCTGAGGACGTCGCGCACCGCCAGGCAGGTCTCGTGCTGATGCATGTCGCGGGCTCGGTTCCCTTTCATAACCCAGGCTGCAAGCGGGATGAAGCCGTCCTGGACGGGCCCGGCGGCAGGTCAGCGGCGGCGCGGTCGCCTGGCTGCGCGCGCGCCGGGCAGCTCGGCCTCGGCGGCGACGGCCTCGAGGCGGCGGCCGATGTCCGCGATCGTGGCCGGGGCGACGTCGACCGCGCGGGCTTCACGAGGCCAGCGCGTCAGGGCCGCACGCACCTCGTCGACGATCGCCTGCGCGGCCTTCTCGTCGATGCCGGCGCGACGGGCGAGGCGCAGCAGGTGCTGCCAGGTCGGGCGGCGGCCCTCGCCGTCGAGCGTCATGGTGTGCTCGCCGCCGGGACCGGCGACGAAGTTGAGGTCGTAGGCGGGGGACAGGCGCCAACCACCCTCGCGGTCCATGAGGAAGGAGAAGTTCTTGCCGTGGTCGTCGCGGTTGTGCGCGAGCACGTTGAACACCATCTGCCGGTAGGCCCGGCGCACGTCCGGCTGGGCGCGCGTGAGGTGCATGGTGACGCGCAGCAGCATGTCGTAGTCGAGGTTCGGCTCGCGGAAGTCGGCGTCGAGCAGGCCGGCGAGGGTGTGGACGTGGGTGCGCGCGCCGGCCTCGTCGCGGTCGAACCGGCGCACGCCGAAGAAGCGCTGGCCGCTTTTGGTAGCGAACAGCCGCGTGTCCGGGACCTCGAGCCCGGCGTGGCGCGCCAGGCGGGCGTAGACGTGCTCGATCGCCCCCGCGTCGCGCTGCTCGTCGCCGGCCCAGAACTTGATCAGCCACGGCTCGTGGTCGGGCGGCGGCACGGCTGTCCCAAAGACCATGCTGTCCCCGCGGACAGCCACGAGGATCTTCGGCCGCGCGCCGCCGGGCGAACCACCGGCGTGCTGCAGTACCGGCAAGAGCTCGGACGGGTGGCCCCGGTAGACCTCCTCGGCGGCGGCGGCGAGCTTGTCGAGGGCGATCGATCGATCGGCGACCGGCTCGGCGTCGGTGCACGGGTGGAAGGTCAAGGCGCCCATGGTGCGGGCGCCGAGGTGGGCCAGGCGATCGAGCGGCGACAGCTGCTCGGGGGCGAGGCCGCGCTTGCGAAACAGCCGGTCCATCAGCAACAGGCCCCAGCCGTCGGGCAGGGCGTCGGCGAACACGCCGTGCAGGCGGGTGGCCGCCGGGGCCTTGAAGATGCCTGGCTGAAGGGCCAGCTTGAGCGGCGAGATCGACGGGCCGCGGGCCAGCCAGGTCGGCTCGTACTCGAAGTAGATCGCCCGCTCGTGCAGCAGCAGGTGGCCGACGATCGGCGTGTCCCCGGCGCCGAGCTCGAGCCGGACCTCGATCTTGTGGATCGCCGCGTTCACCGGCGACCTCGCTGGCGCACGGGCGCCTGGCCGCGCTGCTCGAGCTCGGCCAGCGAGCGCGCGGGCGGCGGGGCGAACAGCGCCTCGAACTGCTCGAGGCAGCCGAGCGCGAGCGCCAGGCGGAGCAGGTTGTCGAGCGCGATCTGGCCGGTCGTCTCGAATCGCTTGACCGTGCCGGCGCTGATGCCGGCCCGCTCGGCCAGGGTCTCTCGCCGCCAGTCACGCGCCAGCCGGAGCTCTTTCAGCCGCCCCGCCAGCCGCTGCGCGACCTCCTCGGTAGTGAAGAGCATACGGGGTATTATATGCGCCTTTATGGGGCTGACAACGAGGTTGAGGGTAGAATATTGGCTGTTCTGGCCGAGGCCCGGACGCGAAAAAGCCCGCCGCCTCGAGCGAGGGGCGGGCTTCACCGCGGGCGCGGAGGAGCTCAGCCGCGCAGCTTGCCGAGCAGGGCGTCGACGTTCTTCTTGGCGTCGCCGTAGAGCATGCGGGTGTTTTCTTTGTAGAAGAGCGGGTTGTCGACGCCGGCGTAGCCGACGCCTTTGCCGCGCTTCATCACCACCACGGTCTTGGCCTTCCACACCTCGATCACGGGCATGCCGGCGATCGGGCTCGACGGGTCGTCCTGGGCGCCAGGGTTGACGATGTCGTTGGCGCCGATCACCAGCACGAGGTCGGTGTTGGGGCAGTCGTGGTTGATCTCGTCCATCTCGAGGACGATGTCGTAGGGCACGTTGGCCTCGGCCAGCAGCACGTTCATGTGGCCGGGCAGGCGGCCCGCGACCGGGTGGATGGCGAAGCGGAAGTTGGCGCCGGCCTTGCGCAGGAGCTTGGCGATCTCGGCGACCGGGTGCTGCGCCTGGGCGACGGCCATGCCGTAGCCGGGCACGACCATGATGTTGCGAGCGGAGCGCATCAGCTCGACGGTGCCGTCGAGGTCGACCTCGCGGCACTCGCCGACCGGCTGGGCCGCGGCGCCCTTGGGGACGGCCGCGCCGCCGTCGGAGCCGAAGCCGCCGGCGATGACGCTGATGAACGAGCGGTTCATCGCCCGGCACATGATGTACGAGAGGATCGCGCCCGAGCTGCCGACCAGCGCGCCGGTGACGATCAGGAGGTCGTTGTTCAGCATGAAGCCGGCGGCCGCGGCGGCCCAGCCGGAGTAGCTGTTGAGCATCGACACGACGACGGGCATGTCGGCGCCGCCGATGGCCATGACCATGTGCACGCCGATCACGCTGGCGATGCCGGTCATGATCAGCAGCGGGGTGAGGCCGTGGTGCGGGTCGGCCAGGAACTGCCAGCCGAAGAACACGCAGCCGAGCAGCAGCGCCAGGTTGAGCAGGTGGCGGCCGGGCAGGGTCAGCGGCCGGCCGCCGATGCTGCCGCGCAGCTTGAGGAAGGCGATGATCGAGCCGGTGAAGGTGATCGCGCCGATGAACACGCCGATGTAGACCTCGACGTTGTGGATCGTGTCGGCGTGGTTGCCGGCGCCGAGGAACGACGAAAGGCCGACCAGCACCGCCGCGGCGCCGACGAAGCTGTGCAGCACGGCGACCAGCTCGGGCATCGCGGTCATGGCGACGCGCGCGGCCAGGACGGCGCCGATGAGCGCGCCGGGGACGATCGCGGCGGCGAGGATGGCGAAGCCGCTGCCGCTGATGTTCATCACCTTGTCGGCGTTCATGCCGATGGCGGTGGCGATGACGGCGAGCAGCATGCCGATCATGCCGTAGACGTTGCCGCGGCGGGCGGTGTCCTGGCGCGAGAGGCCGCCGAGGCTGAGGATGAACAGCGCGCTGGCGGCGATGTAGATGACGGTGAGGAGGCTGAACGACATCGTGGTGGTCCCCGCCGCTTACTTGCGGAACATCTTCAGCATGCGCTGGGTGACGAGGAAGCCGCCGGCGACGTTGATCATCGCCAGCAAGATGGCAGCCGCGCCGAGCAAGGTCGCGGCCGAGGTCGGGGCGCCCGAGATCTGCAGCATGCCGCCGATGATGATGATGCCGCTGATCGCGTTGGTGACGCTCATCAGCGGGGTGTGCAGGGCCGGGGAGACGCTCCACACGACCTGGTAGCCGATGAAGCAGGCCAGGACGAACACGGTGAAGTGGCTGAGGAAGCTCGACTTGTCGTCGACGCCGAAGCCGATGCCGATCAGCAGGAGGCCGGCGAACAGCAGCGGCCACGGGCTCGACTCGCCCGCGGGCGGGCCGTGGCCGTGACCGTGGCTCCTCGGCGGCGGGGCCGAGGGGCGCGGGGGCTCGGGCGCGGGGGCGACCGGCGCGGCGGGCTTGGATGCAGCGGGAGCGGCGGCGGGCGCGGGCGCGGCGGCGGGGCGCGGCGGCGGCCACTTGATCTCGCCGTGGTGGGTGATGAGGCAGCCGCGCACGACCTCGTCGTTCTCGTCGATGCGGAAGTTGGCGGCCTTGCCCATGTCGTCGAGCAGGTGGCACAGGTTGGTGCCGTAGAGCTGGCTCGACTGCGCGGCCATGCGGCTCGGCAGGTCGGTGAAGCCGATGATCGTGACGCCGCCGTGCACGATCTTCTCGCCCGGCGAGGTCAGCTCGCAGTTGCCACCTGTCTCGGCGGCCAGGTCGACGATGACCGAGCCGGGCTTCATGCGCTCGACCATGTCGCGCAAGATCAGCTTGGGCGCCGGCTTGCCGGGGATCAGCGCCGTCGTGACGATGATGTCGACCTCTTCGGCCTGGCGGCGGAACAGGTCCATCTCGGCGGCGATGAAGGCCGGGCTCATCTCCTTGGCGTAGCCGCCGACGCCGGTGCCGTCCTCGTGGAAGTCGAGCTCGAGGAACTCGGCGCCCATGCTCTCGACCTGCTCCTTGACGACGGGGCGGGTGTCGAAGGCGCGGACGATCGCACCGAGGCCGCGGCCGACGCCGATGACGGCGAGGCCGGCCACGCCGGCGCCGATGACCATGAGCTTGGCCGGCGGGACCTTGCCGGCGGCGGTGATCTGGCCGGTGAAGAAGCGGCCGAAGCTGTTGGCGGCCTCGATGACGGCGCGGTAGCCGGAGATGTTGCCCATCGACGACAGCGCGTCGAGCTTCTGCGCGCGAGAGATCCGCGGCACCGCGTCCATGGCCAGCACCGTGACGCCGCGGCCGCGCAGGCGCTCGACCAGGTCGGGGTTCTGCGCCGGCCAGATGAAGCTGATGAGCACCTGGCCCTCGCGCGCGAGGTCGACCTCGAAGCTACTCGGCGCGCGGACCTTGAGGACGATGTCGACCTGGCCCCAAAGACCTTCGGCGTCGGCCGCGATGCCGCAGCCGACGCTGGCGTAGGCGTCGTCGCCGAACTCGGCGGCCGCACCGGCACCGCTCTCGACCACCACGGAGAAGCCCTGGCTCTGCAGGCGCTTGGCGGTGTCTGGGGTGGCAGCCACCCGGCGCTCGCCAGGGTAGATCTCCTTCGGAATGCCGATCTTCATAGCTTTGCAGGCTTGCAAGGCGGACCCAACGAGGCCGCGGCAGCCGGGCCGAGAGATATCACGAGGGCCGGCGCGGCTCTACCGTTTCCTCGCCGGAGTCGGCAAATCTCGGCGCGCGGAGCCCGGCCGCGGGCGTGTGAGCTTGAGCGGCCCCGCTGTCGCACGACCTCGCCTCGGCCGAGGCTAGCCTCGGCCATGGCCGAGCCCCTGACCCACTTCGACCCCTCCGGGGCGGCGCGCATGGTCGCCGTGACCGACAAGCCGGAGACGGCGCGCGCCGCGGTGGCGGAGGCCCGCGTGCGCATGGCCCCGGCGACGCTCGAGCGGATCCGCGAGGGCCAGATCGGCAAGGGCGACGTGCTCTCCGTGGCCCGCCTGGCCGCGATCGGGGGCGCGAAGCAGACGCCGCAGATGATCCCGCTGTGCCACCCGGTGCGGCTGACCGGGATCGACGTCGACTTCGTGCTCGAGCCCGACCTCCCGGGCGTGCGCGTCACGGTCCGCGTCAGCGCGGTCGACCGCACCGGCCCCGAGATGGAAGCGATGACCGCGGCGGCCGCGGCGGCGCTGACGATCTACGACATGTGCAAGGCGATCGACCGCGGGATGGTGATCGCGTCGGTGTACCTGGTCGAAAAGTCAGGCGGGAAGTCGGGCGTGTGGACCCGCGGAGGTGGAGCGTGAACGAGCCGCGGGTCGAGGGCTTTCGCGGCGGGGCGACCGAGCTGCGCGGGCTGCTCGGGCGGGCCTTCTGCGACAACCCCGGGATGGTCGCGACGCTCGGCGACGCGCGGCCGCGACGGCTGGCGCGCGCGACCCGATTGATGGGCGGCATGACCGGCACGGCGCTGGCGAGCGGGACGGTCGAGGTGGTCCGCGCGGGCGGCCGGGTGGCGGCGACGAGCCTGTCTTATGGGCCAGATCAGAAGCCGAGCGGGCGGGCGCTGGTGCCGATGTACCTGGCGGGTCTCTCGACGGGGCCGCGCTGCCTGATCCGGCTGCTGCGCCTCGACGAGTTCCTGCGCACGCATCACCCGCGGGTGCCGCACTTCTTCCTCGCGGTGCTCGGGGTCGAGCCGGAGATGCAGGGCCGTCAGCTCGGCTCGGCGCTGCTGCGGGCGCTGTCGGCCCGCGCCGACGCGGCCGGGCTGCCGTGTTACCTCGAGACCGACCGCGAGCCGGCCAAGCGGCTGTACATGCGCCACGGCTACGAGGTGGTCGGCGAGCACGAGCTCGAGAACCTCGGCGGGGTGCGGTTCTGGCGGATGCAGCGACCGCCGGCGCGGTAGTGATTCGCCGTCACTCGTGCGACGGGGTCGCGCGCATCGCCGGCGCGCAGTGATTCGCGTCCGTCGCCGGCGACGGATTTCACGAGTCGTGCGGAGCGCCGGCGCGGTGGTGATGCGCCGTCACTCGACGGTGACCGACTTGGCGAGGTTGCGCGGCTGGTCGACGTCGGTGCCCTTGAGATCGGCGAAGTGATAGGCGAGCAGCTGCAGCGGGATGCTGGCGAGGATCGGCTGCAGCTCGCCGGCGACGTCGGGGACGAGGATCAGGTCGTCGGCGAGGTCGCCGATGGTGTGATCGCCGAGCGTTGCGACGGCGATGATCTTGCCGCCGCGCGCGCGCACCTCCTCGAGGTTCGAGAGCACCTTGCCGTAGCCCAGGCCACGCTGGGCCAGGACGACCACCGGCATGGTGTTGTCGACCAGCGCGATCGGCCCGTGCTTCATCTCGCCGCTGGCGTAGCCCTCGGCGTGGATGTAGCTGATCTCCTTGAGCTTGAGCGCGCCCTCGAGGGCCACCGGGTAGCACAGGCCGCGGCCGAGGAAGAGGCAGTCGCGGGCGCCCTGGTGGCGGCGAGCGACGATCCGGATCGCGGCGCTGGCGGCCAGGAGGTTGTCGATGTGCGCCGGCAGGTCCTGCAGGCCGTCGAGCAGGCCGCGCGCGCGCTCGGGCGTGAGGTGCCCGGTGCGCCGGCCGAGGTGGATCGCCAGCAGCAGCATCATGGTCAGCTGGGTGGTGAACGCCTTGGTCGAGGCGACGCTGATCTCGGGGCCGGCGTGGGTGTAGAGGACCTTGTCGGCGACGCGGCTGATGCTGGCGCCGAGGACGTTGCAGATCGCCAGGGTCTGGGCGCCGCGCTGCTTGGCCTCCTTGAGCGCGGCGATGGTGTCGGCGGTCTCGCCCGACTGCGTGATCGCCAGCGCGAGGTCGGTGGTGCGCACGATCGGGTCCCGGTAGCGGAACTCGCTGGCGATGTCGACCTCGACGGGGATCCGCGCGAGGCCCTCGATCAAGGAGCGACCGATGAGGGCGGCGTGGAAGCTGGTGCCGCAGGCGAGCATGACGATCCGGGCGCACGCGCCGAGGTCGGGGCCGAGCAGGTCGAGGCCTTCGAAGCGCACGTCGTCGGCGACGACGCCAGCGCCGAGCATGGTGTCGCGGATGGCCCGCGGCTGCTCGTGGATCTCCTTGAGCATGTAGTGGCGGAAGCCCTGCTTCTCGGCGGCGGCGGGGCTCCACTCGACGCGCCGCCTGGGCCGCTGGACCGGCTTGCCGTGGGCGTCGACGAGCTCGAAGCTGGTCGGCGTGATGCGGGCGAGGTCGCCGTCCTCGAGGTCGACCACCACCCGCGTGTGCTGCAAGATCGCCGAGACGTCGCTGGCGACGAAGTTCTCGGCCGCGGGGCTGTCCTCGCCGACGCCGGGGCCGCCGAGGCCGAGCAGCAGCGGGGCGCTGTGGCGCGCGGCGACGATCGTGTCGGGGTGCTTTTGATGGACGACGGCGATCGCCCACGCGCCCTCGAGCTGGGCCGTGGCGCGCACGACGGCCTGCAGGAAATCGCTGCCCTCGACGAGCTCGCGGGCGACGAGGTGAGCGATGACCTCGGTGTCGGTCTCGCTGGTGAACTGACAACCGGCCGCCTGCAGGTGGGCGCGCAGCTCGGCGTGGTTCTCGATGATGCCGTTGTGGACGACGGCGATGTCGCCGGCGCGGTGCGGGTGCGCGTTGAGCTCGGAGGGGCGGCCGTGGGTGGCCCAGCGGGTGTGGCCGATGCCGCACGGACCGGCGAGCGGGGTCTTCTCGAGCGCGTTCTCGAGGGCGACGATCTTGCCCTGGCAGCGCGCCAGCTGGACGGGGCCGCCGGTGGTCGAGGGGACGGCCACGCCGGCCGAGTCGTAGCCGCGGTACTCGAGGCGGCGCAGGCCGCCGAGGAGGAGCGGGACGGCGGAGCGAGCGCCGGTGTAACCGATGATGCCGCACATGACTGGAATCTCCTGCCGAGAGAGGGGCGCGGGCCGTCCGGAGCGCCGGGGAGGCCGTGAGGCGAAACCCGGCGGGCCGTGGATCGAGTCCCGGAAAAGCTGCGGTGCTCGGCCCGCGGGCCCCGTACGCGCGAAGGGGGCCTCGCGCTTCCGCGGGGCCCCCCTGGGGTATCACGAGCCGCTGCCGCGGTCGATTACTTGGCCGGGGCGGGCGCGGGCGCCGGTGCGGCGCCAGCAGCCGCGAGGGCGTGGTTGGCGGCGCAGAAGGTGGTGTCCTTCTCGAGGCACTTGAGGTCGGTGTCGTAGTGGACGATCGTGGCGTCGGGCAGCGCGTCCTTGATCTGCTGCTCGGTCTTGTCGGCGCGGCCGACGACGACCACCACCGGCACGTCGTTCATGAACTTGCGCGACATGGTCTTCATGTCGGCGATCTGGACCTTGCGGACCTCGTCGCGGTAGGTCTTGTAGTAGTCGGCCGGCAGGCCGTAGGTGAGGATCGTGCGCACGCGGCCGGCGACCTGGTCGGCGGTCTCGATGCTCAGCGGGAAGCTGCCGATCGCCTCGCGCGTGACGTCCTCGAACTCCTTCGCGGTGACGTCGGTGTCGCGCATCTTGTTGATGTGGCCGAACACGGCCTTGAGCATCTCGCCGGTGCTGGCGGTCTTGGTCTTGGTCCAGATCCGCCAGGTGCCCGGCGCGACGCCCGGCTCCATCTTGGTGTAGATGCCGTAGGTGAGGCCCTTCTCCTCGCGCACGTCGAGGAACAGGCGCCCGGTCGAGCCGCCGCCGAGGATGTCGGAGGCGAGGTCGAGCTTGATCCACTCGGGGTTCTTGCGCGCGAGCGCGAGGTTGCCGATGCGGATGTCCGACTGCGCCGAGCCGGGCCGATTGACCAGGTGGACGATCAGCTTGGGCGGGTGCTTGTACGACTTGAAGCCGTTGAGCGGGTTCGACGGGGCCTGGCCCTCGATCGGCTTCCACTTGGCGAACACCTCGTTGCCGAGCTTCTCCGCCTCGGCGACGGTGACGTCGCCGGAGAGGATCAGGTAGCTGTTGTTCGAGCGGTAGAAGGTGTCGTGGAACTTCTTGACCGCGTCGACGGTGACGGCGTCGATCCGGGCCTCGGTCGGCAGCGAGCGCCCGTACGGGTGGCCCGCCGGGTAGGCGGCCATGTCGAACAGCGCGTCGGCGAGGACGTCGGAGTTCGACTTCATCGCCTTGAGGCCGGTCTTGGCCTTCTCCTTGAGCTTGTCGAGCGCGGCCGGCGGGAACGCCGGGTTGACGACCTCGTCGGCCATCAGCGTCAGCGCCAGCTTGATGTCGCGCTTGAGCACCTGCGTGTAGACGCTGGTGTCGTGGACGCCGGCGCCGGCGCCGAGGCTGCCGCCGACGAACTCGATCTCCTCGTCGATCTTGGCCTTGGTGCGGGTCTTGGTGCCCTCGCCGAGCATGCTGGCGGTCATCTCGGCCAGCTGCTCGTCGTCCATGGTGCCGGCCTTGATCACCAGCTGGGCCGAGATCAGCGGGACCTCGTGGTTCTCGACGACGTAGATCTCGAGGCCGTTCTTGGTCTGGATCTTCTGCAGGTCGGGGAACTGGACCTCGCGCGGCTCGGTCGGCGGCGGCGGGTCCTGGTAGATGCGCGCGGGCTTGTCGGCGACCTGCGGCGCGTCGGCCGGCTTGTTGGCGTCGGGCGCGGTGGTCTCACCCTTGGGCTTGCCGCAGCCGGGGGCGGCGAGCGCGGCGACGACGAGGGCTGTGGCGAAGGAATGCGTGGTGCGCGTGAACATGGTCTTTGGCTTCCTGTCCTGGAGGTCAGCGCTGCTCAGCCCGGGCCCATCATCGGCGCGCCGGTCGATCCGGGGTTGATCTCGAGGGTCAGCCAGTTGGCGCCCAGGTACTCGTTGGCGACCCGCTTGATGTCGGCGGGCTTGACCTGCTGGTACTTGTCCAGGTCGGTGAGGACGAACTTGGGGTCGTTGTGGAACAGCGCGCCGGTGGCGATCGAGTTGGCGCGGCCGGCGTTGGTGGCCAGCGTCTCGACCGTGTCCATCACCTGGCGGTTGATCGCCTTTTGCAGCTCCTTGGCGGTGATGCCGTTCTTCTGGACCTTGGCGACCTCGTCGCGCACGACCTGCTTGATGGCGTCGAACTTGACGTCCTTGTTGGGCAGGGCCTGGACGAACACGAGGCCGACGTCGCGCATGGCGAAGTGGGTGCCGCCGCTGACGGCGGTCAGCTTCTTCTCGTCCTGCAGGATCTTCGGGATGCGCGCCGACTCGCCGACGAGCAGGATGTTGCTCAGCAGGTCGAGGGCGTGGCGGTCGGGGTGGTTGGCGCCGACGGTGTGCCAGCCGAGCAGGAACAGCGACTGCTGGGCCAGCGGGTCCTCGACGATGGTCTCGATCGGCTTGCTGCGGTCGACCTGGCCGATCGCGGTCGGGGTGCGATCCGGGCCCTTCTTGATGTCGCCGAAGTACTTCTCGACCTTGGACTTGAGGTCGTTCAGCTCGACGTCGCCGACGAACACCAGCACCGCGTTGTTGGGCGCGTAGTACTTGTCGAAGAACGCCTGCACGTCGGGGGTCTTGGCGGCGTTGAGGTCCTCGAGGCTGCCGATGACCTCGTGGCCGTAGCCGGTGCCGGTCCAGGCGGCCGACAGCCACTTCTGGACGGCGGCCGCGTACGGCACGTTGTCCATGCGCATGGCCTTCTCTTCCTTCACGGCCGAGCGCTGGTTCTCGAAGTTGGCGTCGGTGATCTCGAGCGAGCGCAGACGGTCCGCCTCCAACCACAAGCCGAGCTCCAGGTACTGGCTCGGCAGGTTGTTGTAGTAGATCGTCATGTCGTAGTTGGTGCCGGCGTTGTTGTTGCCGCCCACGCGCTGCACGAAGGTCAGGTGGCCCATCGGCGGCACGTTCTTGCTGCCCTCGAACATCATGTGCTCGAACAGGTGGGCGAAGCCGGTGCGGCCCTGGACCTCGTCGCGCGAGCCGACGTCGTACAGGAGCGTCATGTTGAACGCCGGGGTCGAGTGGTCCTCGACGACGTAGACGCGCAGGCCGTTGGCGAGCGAGAACTCCTGGACCGGGAGGTCGAAGGCGAGCCCGCCCTTGGCCGGCTTCTTGGCGGCCGTGGTCTTGCTTCCGGGCGCAGGATCCGCGGCGGGCGCGGCGTCAGCGGCGATCGAGGAGAGCGTCAGGCCACCGCAGAGGGTGAACAGGGCCAGGGTGCGGCCGGCGCGGCCGGAGAGGGTTCGGCGCGATCGTCCGTGAGACTTCAGCGTGGGCGACATGGGATTTGGTCGTCTCCTGCGAGGGCCGCAACCTAGCACACGGCCCCAGTGGCGGTGGGACAAAGCGGGACCCTCGCAGGCGCCCGAGACCCATCCTCCCACCTGCTTTGTGCCGCGCTGCCGAGCAAGAGAACTCACGTGATTCGCGGGGCGCCCGCGCGGCAGGCCACGGGCTTCGGACCCCCAATTTCACCGCGATCGTCGCCAGACCCTCGGGCCAGGTCGTCAGGGGCAGGCGCCGGCGGCGCCTCGGCGGGAGCGGCCGGCGACGTCCGCGTGTGACCCCGCCTACGTGGCGCAGGGCCGCTGGCGTCGGGCTGAGCGCCGGTAGGACGGTTGACAGCGCCTTTGGGCTAATCCTATAAAGCGCGCGCCCTGGGGCCCGCTCCTGCGATCCTCAGAGCACGGTCAATTCGCAGGGCTCGGCCCTTCGAGGCTGAACAAATGCTGGGGCGTCGGCAAGTGGTAAGCCAGCGGTTTTTGGTACCGCCATTCGTAGGTTCGAATCCTACCGCCCCAATTCATCTCCGCTGACCTTCGACCGAGGACCCGCGCTTGAACAAGACCTTCACGATCTTCGGCGGCAACTCGAACACGGCCCTCACCGCGGAGCTGTGCGACCACCTCGGCATCTCGCAGGGCAGGGCCCGCGCCGAGCGGTTCTCGGACGGCGAGATCTTCGTCGAGATCGGCGAGAACGTGCGCGGGGTCAACTGCTTCATCATGCAGTCGACCTGCTCGCCGCCGAATCGCAACTTGATGGAGCTGCTCATCATGATCGACGCGCTCAAGCGGGCGAGCGCCGGGTCGATCGTCGCGCTGATGCCGTACTTCGGCTACGCCCGCCAGGACCGCAAGGTCAAGCCGCGCACGCCGATCTCGGCCAAGCTGGTCGCCGACCTGCTGACCGCCGCCGGGGCCGACCGCGTGCTCGCGGTCGACCTGCACGCCGGCCAGATCCAGGGCTTCTTCAACATCCCGTTCGACCACCTGGTGGCGACGCCGGTGTTCCGCGACCTGCTCAAGCTCGAGGGCCTGCGCGGGCAGGAGGTCGTGGTGGTCTCGCCGGACGCCGGCGGCGTCGAGCGGGCCCGGCTGTACTCGAAGCTGCTCGACTGCCCGCTGGCGATCATCGACAAGCGGCGCGACGGGCCCAACGTCAGTCAGGTGATGCACCTCATCGGCGACGTCGCCGGCAAGCGGGCGATCCTCGTCGACGACATCATCGACACCGCCGGGACGCTGTGCAACGCGGCCGAGGCGGTGCTCAAGGCCGGCGCGACCGAGGTCTACGCGGTCGCCACCCACGGGGTGTTTTCGGGCCCGGCGATGGACCGCATCAACAAGTCGGTCATCAAGCGGATCTGGGTGACCAACAGCTGCCCGCAGGAGGACCGGCTGGCCCGCTGCGACCGCCTGACGGTCGTCAGCCTGGGGCCGCTCCTGGCCGAGGCGGTCAAGCGCATCCATCACGGAGACTCGATCTCGAGCCTGTTCTACTAGCTCTACGGTCTCACGACCGACAATGGTCGCACCGACCGACCAAGACCTCTGCCCGACCGGCGGCGAGCCCGATGGTGTGGTTCCCACCCGGAGGCGAGACAAGAGGGTCCCGAACGGACCCGACGAGAGAAGAGACAATCACCATGAATCAGCAACGCGAACTCACGGTTCAGATCCGGACCGGCACTGGCAAGGGCGAGGCCCACAAGCTCCGCGCGTCCGGCAAGATCCCCGGCGTGATCTACGGCCACGGCGGCGAGCACCTGACGATCGCCCTCGACCCGCTGCTCCTGCGCAAGGCCGCCGACCCGGCCCGCAAGCGCAACACCTGGTACGCCATCCGCGTCCAGGAAGAGGGCAAGGCCGACCGCGTCGAGTCGTGCATCATCGTCGATCGCCAGCTCGACCTGGTCCGCGACGACATCTTGCACGTCGACTTCCTGCGCGTCGACCCGAACCGCGAGCTCGAGATCAAGCTGCCGCTCGAGTTCACGGGCCGCGCGGCGGGCGTGGCCGTCGGTGGCACGCTGAAGACCATCGCCCGCGAGGTCCGCGTCGCGGTCAAGCCGGCCGACGTGCCGACCAGCTTCATCGTCGACGTGACGCCGCTCGAGGGCGGGCAGACGCTGCGCGTGCGCGACGTGAAGTTCCCGGAGGGTCGCCTGCTCGACCACCCGAACATCCCGCTCGTCCTCGTCGAGTCCGCCAAGGTCAAGCAGGACGAGGGCGCCGAGGCTGCGGCGGGCAAGAAGCCCGCTGCGGGCAAGGCTGCGCCGGCCAAGGCCGCTCCGGCCAAGGCGGCGGCCGCTCCGGCCAAGGACGCCAAGAAGAAGTGAGCCTCCACCGCCGATGTTGAGGGCGCGCGCAGATGGCCGACCAGGCGCCATGGCTCCTCGTGGGCCTCGGGAACCCCGGGGCCCGCTACGCGCGCACGCGCCACAACATCGGCTTCATGGCGGTCGACGCCTGGTGCGACAAGGCCACGAGCTCACCGAGCTGGTCCGAGAAGTGGAAGGCGCAAGTCGCCACCCTCGGCACCGGCTCTTCGCGCGTCGTGGCCTTGAAGCCGCAGACCTTCATGAACCGGTCCGGCCAGAGCGTCGTCCCGGCCGCTCAATTCTTGCGCGTGCCGCCGCCGCAGATCCTCGTCGTCCACGACGAGGTCGACTTCCCGCTCGGTCGCCTGGCGGTCAAGAAGGGCGGGGGTCACGGGGGTCACAATGGCCTGCGTGATATCCTGCAGCTGCTCGGCAACGGCGATTTCCTGCGGATCCGCCTCGGCATCGGCAGGCCCGTGCACGGCGAGGTCGCCGATCACGTGCTTTCCGACTTCCGGCCCGACGAGGAGCCGGTCGTCGACGACCTGCTCGCCCGCGCCGTCGCGGCGATCACCAGCGTGACCCGCGAAGGCGTGGTCACGGCGATGAACAAGTTCAACACCACCTGACCCCTGGCGCCCGTCGCCAGCTCTCCCATCCCAGCTTCCCGGCCCTCCGTGCCGGTTTTCCGGCCCCTTGGGGCCCGAGTAAGGACTCCCCCCGTGGACATGCCGATCCAAAACTTGCTGTACGCCGTGCCGGCCTGCGGCGCTCTAGCCTTGCTGTACGCGGTCTTCACGACGGCCTGGATCACGAAACAGGACCCCGGCAACGTGCGCATGCAGGGCATCGCGGAGCAGATCTTCCGCGGCGCCATGGCCTTCCTGGCCGCCGAGTACAAGGTCCTGGCGATCTTCGTGGTCGTCATCGCCGGCCTCCTGATCCTGACGGCCGACCCGGCGAGCTCGTCGCCGCTGATCGGCGTGTCGTTCGTGTCGGGCGCGCTGTGTTCGGCGCTGGCCGGCTTCTTCGGCATGCGCGTGGCGACCCGCGCCAACGTGCGCACCGCCGCGGCGGCGCGCACTGGCCTGTCGCCGGCGCTGTCGGTGGCGTTCCGCGGCGGCGCGGTGATGGGCATGTGCGTGGTCGGCCTCGGTCTGGTCGGCTTCGGCTCGCTGTTCCTGTTCTACCTCGGCCACTTCGACGCGCTCGCGCAGGTCGACGGCGACGCGCTCGAGCTGACCCGCGTGATCAACCTGCTGGCCGGCTTCTCGATGGGCGCCTCGTCGATCGCCCTGTTCGCCCGCGTGGGCGGCGGCATCTACACCAAGGCGGCCGATGTCGGCGCCGACCTGGTCGGCAAGGTCGAGGCGGGCATCCCCGAGGACCACTTCCTCAACCCGGCGACCATCGCCGACAACGTCGGTGACAACGTCGGCGACGTCGCGGGCATGGGCGCCGACCTGTTCGAGTCGTACATCGGCGCGATCGTCGGCACCATGGTGCTCGGCGCGGTCGCGGTGTCCGGCAAGCTCGAGGCCGCGATCCTGCCGCTGCTCATCGCTGGCGCGGGCATCGTCGTCTCGATCCTCGGCACCTTCTTCGTGCGCACGAAGGAGGGCGGCAACCCGCAGGTGGCGCTCGACACCGGTTCGTTCGGCGCGGCCTTCGTGATGCTGCCGATCTCGTACCTCATCATCGACTACTGCGTGCAGTCGGCCGCGGCCAACGGCACGCCGCTGATCCTCGAGCAGGGCGCGGCCCCGATCACGACCATGGCCCTGATGTGGGCGATCGTCGCGGGTCTGGTGGCCGGCGTCTTCATCGGCCTCATCACCGGCTACTACTGCTCGAAGGGCAAGCGCCCGGTGAACAGCATCGTCGACCAGTCGAAGACCGGCCCGGCGACCAACATCATCGCCGGCATCGGCGTTGGCTTCGAGTCGACCGCGATCCCGATCTTCCTGATCGCCGGGGCCATCTGGGTCGCCAACGACTTCGCCGGCCTGTACGGCGTGGCCCTCGCCGCGCTCGGCATGCTCTCGACCACCGGCATCCAGCTCGCGGTCGACGCCTACGGCCCGATCTCCGACAACGCCGGCGGCATCGCCGAGATGAGCGGCCTCCCGCCGGAGGTGCGTGGGCGCACGGACAACCTCGACGCCGTCGGCAACACCACCGCGGCGATCGGCAAGGGCTTCGCCATCGCCTCGGCCGCGCTGGCCGCCCTGTCGCTGTTCGCGGCCTACCGCAACGTCGCCTTCCGTCCGGGCGAGGAGCTGATGCTCACCAACCCGGAGGTCCTCATCGGCCTGCTGGTCGGCGGCATGCTGCCGTTCCTGTTCTCGGCGATGGCGATGAAGGCGGTCGGCAGCGCCGCCATGGACATGATCACCGAGGTTCGGCGGCAGTTCCGCGAGATCCCGGTGCTGCGCGCCGCGCTGGCGCTGGTCACCAAGGCCGAGCACGAGGGCCGCGACCTGACCCCCGAGGAGGACCGTCAGGTGATCGAGGCCGGCAGCAAGACCGAGGTCGAGCGCTGCGTCGCCATCAGCACCCAGGCGTCGATCCGCCGCATGGTCGCCCCGGGCATGCTGGCGCTCATCTCGCCAGTCGTCGTCGGTCTGTGGTCGCGCTTCGCGCTGGGCGGCTTGCTCGCCGGCACCCTGGTGTCGGGCGTGATGCTGGCGATCTTCATGTCCAACGCCGGTGGCGCCTGGGACAACGCCAAGAAGCAGGTCGAGGACCAGAAGAAGGACACCTCGCAGGAGGGCAACAGCGGCAAGGGTTCCGACCGCCACAAGGCGGCCGTGATCGGCGACACCGTCGGCGACCCCTTCAAGGACACCGCTGGTCCCAGCCTCAACATCTTGATCAAGCTCATGACCATCGTCGCGGTCGTGATCGCCCCGACCCTGCTCAAGCTGGCCTCGGGCACCTGATTTCCGCCGCGCGGCCCTCTTGCGGGGGGACGCGTTCGGGGGTACACCTCGCGGCCCGTCCGGATGTTCCGGGCGGGCCGTTTGCTTTGCGGCTCGTCCGCGGGCGAGCGACGAGGCCCTTCGGGGTCTCCCTCCTTGCTCCCATGGTGGGGGCCAGCAAGTCCACAAGGAGACTTACATGTCCGAAAGTACAGTCGGCCAGGTCGTCTCGGTCCAGTCGCGCAAGGGCACCAAGCGCGAGTACGAGACCGTCATCATCCTTCGGCCCAACGTCAACAAGACCGGCATCCTCGAGCTCGTGCACAAGATGCAGGGCGTGTTCGAGAAGTACGGCGCGCGTCTCATCAAGATCGAGAACTGGGGCAGCCGTACGCTGGCCTTCCCGATCAAGCGCTCGCCGACCGGCATCTACCTCTACTGGCGCTTCCTCGGCGGCTCCGACATCGTCCACGAGTTCGAGCGCATCCTGCAGATCGCCGAGTCCGTGCTCCGCTACTACACGGTGCGGGTCGAGGACGACGTCGACCCCGACGCGCGGCCCTCGGAGATGACCGAGGACCTGCTGCAGGCGGTGGCCGAGCCGCCGCCCGAGCCGGAGCCGCAGCCAGAGCCGGTGCGTGAGGAAGAGGATCGCTTCGTCTCTGACGACGGCGATTTCGACGAGGAGAGGAGGCGCTAAGTCATGAGCGAAGAGAAGACATCCCGCCCGAGCAAGGCCAGCCGTGCTTCGTTGCTCGCCAGCGACAAGACCCTGGTCATCGACTACAAGAACCCGCAGCTGCTGCGCGCCTTCCTCACGGATCGCGGCAAGATCGTCCCCGCCCGGATCTCCGGCGTGACGGCCAAGCAGCAGCGCCAGATCACCAAGGCGGTCAAGCGCGCGCGCATGCTCGCGTTGCTGCCGTACACGGTGGCCTGACCTCGAGGACAGAAAGGTTAACCGCTCATGTTGGAACTCATCCTTCGCAGCGACGTGCCCGGCCTCGGCCGCGCCGGCGAGGTGGTCAAGGTGCGCCCGGGTTACGGCCGCAACTACCTCATCCCGCGCGGGTTCGCGCTCGCCGCCACCCGCGGCAACATCGCCCAGCTCGAGCACCAGAAGCGCCTGATCGCCGCCGAGCAGGCCCGCGTGCTCGCCGAGCACAAGGCGATGGCGCAGAAGCTCAAGGGCGTGTCCGTCTCGATCGCCCGCAAGAAGGGCGGCGAGGGCAAGCTGTTCGGCTCGGTGTCCACCAAGGACATCGCCGAGGCGCTGGCCAACCAGAACATCACGATCGACCGCAAGCTGATCAAGCTCGACGAGCCGTTCAAGAACATCGGCACCTACGAGGTCCCGGTGCGCTTCAGCGGCGACATCACCGAGACGATCCGCGTCAACGTGGTCGGCGTGTGAACGCCGGGCCGGCCCGTCTCGGGTCGGTCACGTGAGAAGAAGACGAGGGGTCCGCGATGCGGGCCCCTCGGCGCTTTCGGGAGTCGGTGTGAGCGGCGTCGAGGACGCCGACGATGTCAGCCGTTCGTCCGCGATGCGGGCGCTCGCGTTGGGCGCCCCGACGAACGCCGCTCGCGGCTCACTCGCCTTGCAGGCGCTGGGCGCTGCAGTCGCCCATCAGGCACTGGGCCGAGTACACGCCCTTCTGGCCGCAGCCGGCGACGTGATACTTGCCGTAGACCTCGTCGCCGCGGACCTTGAGCTTGTCGGCGTCGCACTTGAAGTCGGTGGCGGCCTGGGTGCGCGTGACTTTCTCCAGCTTGCCGGCGCAGGCCGAGAGCGTGAGGGCGGCGAGAGCGACGAAGACGTAGCGCATGCCGGTCACCTTGCCACGACGGGCCCTGGCGTGAAAGTCTGCCGCAGATGGAGCGCCACTACCTCGCCGACTACGACGCGCTCGGGCTGCCGCCCGACGAAGCGCTGCGCCGCGTGATCGCTCGCGCCGACGCCGACGCGCAATTCTTCGAAGACCTCGACCGCTTGATGTTCGAGCTCGCGCCGATGACTGCCGACCAGCTCGACTGTCACGCGCCCAAGTTCGTCGTGGTGGCGATGGACGGCGGAGGCAGCGCTTACGGGCGCTACGTCGACGCCAAGGTCGCACGCACCGTCGGCCTCCCGTGGGTGATGTGGGATCACGAGGATGACGCGCTCATCTACCTGGCCGACGACACCGCCGCCTTCTTCTCGGGCCTCATCGATTTTCGCCTCCATCACACGCCGAACGATCCGAGCGCTCGCCGCGTGCGCGCGGTGCTGACGGAGCTCGGGCTAGAGCTCGGCGCGCCGGGCAAGAGCATGCCGGGCTTCCTCGCCGGCAAGCCCGCCGCGTGGTTGCCGGCGGGCCCGCTGTCGCACTAGTTGCGCCGCCCGCGTGCTCGACAGCGGGCGCGCGGCTCGTGCATCCTCCGGGGCTGACGATGGCTGGACGCACTCTCCCGCACAACAGCGAGGCCGAGGCGGCGATCCTCGGCGGCATCATCTTGCGCGGCGATCAGGCGCTGCTCGACGTGCTCGACGTGGTGCGCGAGGAGGACTTCTATGTCCCGTCGCACCAGGCCGTGTTCCGGGCCATGCGGGCGCTGTCCGAGAAGCGCGAGCCGATCGACACCGTCACGCTCGAGGCGCAGCTGCGGGCCAGCGACGAGCTCAAGCTGGTCGGCGGCATCGAGGCGCTGTCGCGGCTCGCCGACCGCTACGCGACCAGCCGCAACATCACCCACCACGCGGAGATGGTCCGGCGCACGGCGACGATCCGCAACCTCGTCGTCGTCACCAAGGAGATCGCCGAAGAGGGCATGGGCGACCTCGAGGCGCCGGACGAGTTCATCGACCAGGCCGAGAAGCGGGTGCTCGAGGTCAACGAGCGCGGGCGCAAGACCGGCTACGTGTCGTCGCGCGACCTGCTGATCCAGGTGTTCAACCAGATCTCCGAGCGGGCCAAGCGGAAGAACCCGATCACCGGCGTGCCGACCGGCTTCACGCAGCTCGACCACATGACCGGCGGGCTCCAGCCGGGCGACCTCGTGATCATCGCGGCGCGCCCGTCGATGGGCAAGACGGCGTTCGTGCTCAACCTGGCGCAGAGCGCCTGCATCATGCCGCAGCGGTTCGACGGCCTGCCCGACGGCGAGCGGCCGGTGATGCACCCGGTGCTGTTCTTCTCGCTCGAGATGGGCGCGAGTCAGCTGGTCGAGCGCGTGCTGTGTGCCGAGGCCCGCGTCGACGCCGGCAAGCTGCGCACCGGCAACTATCTCGAGGAAGAGTGGATCCGCATGACCAGCGCGGCGTCGCGGATCGCCCAGAGCAAGTTCTACATCGACGACCAGGCGGCCCCCTCGATCCTCGAGATGCGGGCGCGTGCGCGTCGCTTCAAGGACGACAAGAACATCTTCCCCGGCATCGAGGGCCAGTTCGGGATGATCATCGTCGACTATCTCCAGCTCGCGCGCGGCGGCAAGTCCCGCTACGACTCGCGCGAGCAGGAGATCAGCGAGATCTCGCGCGGGCTCAAGGCGATGGCCAAAGAGCTGCGCATGCCCGTGCTGGCGCTGTCCCAGCTCAATCGCGCGGTCGACACGCGCGCCGATCACAAGCCGCAGCTCTCGGACCTGCGCGAGTCCGGCGCCATCGAGCAGGATGCAGACGTCATCATGTTCATCTACCGGGCCGAGCGCTACGCGGCGACCGAGGACGAGAAGAAGAAGGTCGAGAACCAGGCCGAGATCATCATCGGCAAGCAGCGCAACGGGCCGATCGGCGAGGTCCAGCTGATGTTCATCAAGCACATGACGCGCTTCGAAAACCCGGCCGAGCCGGGCTTTCATCGCGACTGAGGCCCGCCGGGAGGCGGCCTGGGGGCCACGGGCCGGCGCGGGCCGGGCTGCGCCATCGCCGATCGATCGCCGCGCCGCCCGCAGGATCGCCTGAAACGCCAGCAGGGGCCGTTTGTTCGCAACGTAGCGGCGCCGGCGCGGTCCGTGCTAGGTTGTGGGGGCGATGTCGTCGGCACCGACTCAGATCGGCCCCTACAAGGTCAAAGGCCTCGTCGGCAAGGGGGCCATGGGGGAGGTCTATGAGGGCGTCGACGCCGGCCTCGGTCGGCGGGTGGCGATCAAGATCCTCGGCAAGAAGCACCGCGAGTCCGAGGAGTTCAAGACGCGGTTCCTCCGCGAGGGCAAGGCCCTGGCGCAGATGAATCACCCCAACGTCGTTGCGGTGTACTTCATCGGCGAGCACGAGGACCGGCCCTTCCTGGCGATGGAGTTCCTCGACGGCGAGGACATCGGCGCGATGCTGAAGAAGCGGGGCGCGCTGCACCCGGGCGACGCGGCGGAGGTCATCCGCCAGGCGGCGATCGGGCTCGCCGAGACCCAGCGAGTGGGCGTCGTACACCGCGACGTGAAGCCGTCGAACCTGGTCGTGACCTCGACCGGCATCGTCAAGGTGACCGACTTCGGCCTGGCCAAGGCGCTGCAGGAGGACCTGTCGATCACCGCCACCGGCGTGTTCGTCGGCACCCCCGACTACCTCGCGCCCGAGCAGGCGATGGGCAAGGAGGTCGACGCGCGCGCCGACGTGTACGCGCTCGGCTGCTCGCTGTTTCACATGTGCAGCGGTCACCCGCCGTTCCGCAAGGGCGGCCAGGACGACCACTACACCGCCGTGGTGCGCCGCCACCTGCGTTCCGAGCGGCCCGAGCTCAAGTACGAGATCAAGGGCTTCGACGAGCCGCTGTCCGACCTGTGCCGGCGGATGATGAGCCGCCGCCCCGACGTGCGCCCGTCGTTCGAGGAGCTCAAGGTCGGCCTCACCGAGATCTCGAAGCGGCTGGGCGGGCAGGTGCCGCCGCGCCACGCCGACGTCGAGCTGCGCTCGCCGGAGGAGATCAGCGAGAAGATCCGGCAAGAGCAGAAGAAGACGCCGACCGGCATCACGGCCGGGTCGCCGCCGAACGGGGCCACGCGCACGACGATGATCGCGGTCGGCGTCGGTGTGACGATCGGCATCGCCCTCGGCGTTGTGCTGGCGGTGATGAGCCTGTAGAGCTTGGCTCTGCATGCTCCACTCCGACGACCCGCACTACCACCGCGCCGCCGAACACCTGCGTGAGCGCCTCGAGGGCGCCAAGATCGACTGGGTCGTAGTGTCCGGCTCCGGCTTCCTCGGCATGGCCGGCTCGGGGCCCGAGGGGCTCGGCTTGACGGTGGAGGGCTCGATCCCGCTGCGCGGCCTCGGCCTGCCGGTGCCCACGGTCGCCGGCCACGGCAACGCGGTGGTGTTCGGCACCCTCGGCAACCTGCGCGTCGCGGTGCAGACCGGACGGATCCACCCCTACGAGGGCCACCCGATCAACGTCGTCACCGCGCCGCTGTGGGCGATGCTGGCCAACGGCGCCCGCGGCGTGTGCCTGACCTGCGCCGTCGGCGGGCTCGACCCGTCGCTGCGCACCGGCCAGGTGGTGCTGCTCAAGGACCAGATGAACCTGTTCGGCCCGACCCCGCTGGTCGGCGCCCGCTTCATCGACATGAGCCAGCTCTACAGCCCGCAGCTGCGCGCGCGCCTGCAGGCGATCGACCCCGGGCTCGGCCCCAGCAGCCTGACCGAGGTGGTCTACGCCCACGCCCGCGGGCCGCAGTACGAGACGGCGGCCGAGACGGCGGCCCTGCGCACGCTCGGCGGGCAGGTGGTCGGCATGTCGACGACGTACGAGGCGATCCTCGCGGCCGCCCACGGCGCGGCGGTGTGCGGCGTCGGCGTGGTCACCAACGCGGCCAGCCAGGTCGGGCTCAACCACGAGGAGGTCCAGGAGCGCACGCGCGCGGCCAGACCCCAGGTGGCGAGCCTGCTGCGCGGGCTGCTGGCCCAGCCGCCTGGCGCTTGAGGCATGTGCCTTCGGGCATGTTCCCTCGGGCATGTCTGAAGGGGCATGCTCGAGAGGGCATGTCCGAACGCGCAGGCTGCGGAGCGATGCGCGGCCGCCGGAAGGAGCCGCTGTGACCGACGAACCCGTGGCCCTGCCCCGCGCCGAAGCCTGGCGGCTCTATCGCCTGCTCGAGCACCTGAACGCGTTCGCCCACGACCCGATGCACTGGCGCGACCCGCAGGAGGTCGACGCGTGGATCACCCCCGAGGTCTACGCGGAGCTGAGGCACGCCTATTACGAGGTCGCAGGCGCGTGGTTCCCCGTCGATCCGGAGACCGGCGAGGTCGTGGGGCCGGAGCCGGTCGAAGAGGAATGACGGCCGCTGGTCGGACGTCGCTGGAGCCGCGCGCGAAGGTCGGCGCCCGCATCGGCGCACGGCGGTGAGCGGCCGTCGGCGAGGCGAGCGCGAGGTCGGTCCGCGTCGGGTGTATGCGGTGCGCGATGACGCGGCTTGCAGGGGCGGTCGTCGGCGAGCCGCGCGTGGTATGACCGATCGGCGTGAGCCTCAAGCCCGAGCGCATCGCCGCCGCAGCGCGGGCGCGCCAGGTCGCCTTGCTCGGGCTCCTGGCGGCCCGGGCCGACGCGATCGGCGACTCGCTGGCGCGCACGCACGGGATGGTCGCGTGGGACCGGCACAAGACGATCGGCAAGGTCCAGCGCGGGCTGTGGGGGCTCCGTGAGCAGCGCTTCCACGGGCTCGGCGGGCCGCCAGCGTGGGTGTGCGAGCGCAAGGACCAGCCGCTCGAGAGCCTGCTGATCGTCAGCTCGCTGCTGCGGCAGGGCCGGCGCGTGCACCTCGAGGTCGAGGCGGGCGCGAGCGCGGTGGTGCCGGAGCTGCTGACCGAGCTGCGCGACGAGCTGTCGCGCGAGCAGGCCGGCGAGGCGCTGACGATCGGGGCGGTCGGCGAGGCGAGCCCGGACGAGGTATGCGGGTGGGAGCGCGTCGGGGTGATGCCGGCGCGGCCGCGGGTGGCGGCGGTGCACGCCGACGCCGACCGCGAGCTGGCCGCGTACGCGCTGGCGCTGTCGGGGCTGCGGCGCGGCGGGGCCGACCCGCGGCGGGTGGTGCAGGCGTTCGTGGCCGGGCCGCTGGAGCGGCTGGAGCGGCACCTGCACCGGCTGTGGGTCGGGGCGGCGATCGGGCCGCCGGACGATCCGGAGATGTTCGCCGGGCCGGTCGAGCTGGCGCTGGCCGAGGTGTACCGGGTGGCGCTGGCGGCCTGGTCGGCTGTCCCCGGGGCCAGGGTGCTCTGTCCCGGAGGACAGCTCGAGCGGCCGGGTGACGCTCGCACGTACCTCGCGCCGGCGCTGCTGCGGGCGCCGCCGATCGAGCCGCCTCCCGCGCACGCGGGGGCGATAGGTCCGCTGGTGGTGCTGCACCCGTGCGAGCCGGCGACGCTCGACGCGGCGCTGGCGGCCTGCCGGGCGCGTGGGGACGTGATCCAGCCGATCGGGCCGGAGGCGTGGCGGCAGCAGGTCGGCACGCCGCCGATGGCGCCGCTGCAGCCGCTGGCGCTGGGCCGCCTGCCGCCCGGGCTGCCCGAGCCGCGACCGACGTGAGCGACGACGGGCGCGAGCCGAGGCGACGGAGCGACGCGAGGTTGACACCGCGTGGCGGCTGCGCGTGCGCGACGAAGCGACGAAGCGACGAAGCGACGAGCGACGCGAGGATGAGGGGCGCGTCGCGGCTGCTCGTGCGAGCCGAAGCGACGAAGCGACGAAGCGACGAAGCGACGAGCGACGAAGCGACGAAGCGACGCGAGGATGAGGGGCGCGTCGCGGCTGCTCGTGCGAGCCGAAGCGACGAAGCGACGAAGCGACGAAGCGACGAAGCGACGAGCGACGAAGCGACGCGAGGATGAGGGGCGCGTCGCGGCTGCGCGCGCGAGCCGAAGCGACGAAGCGACGAGCGACGACGCGACGCGAGGATGAAGCGCGAGTCGCGGCTGCGCGAGGGTCGAAATCTCGAGGGAGGCGCGATCCTTTCGCACGGGACAGGCGGGCGAATCCGAGGTCGTGGGACGGGGGAGATTCGGGCCGCGCCGGCGGTCCGGGGCGGTCCGCGCGGGAGCGCCGCCGCGGGCCATGGGGCGGCCCTGCGGGCCCGTGCGGGCGAGCGGCTGACAGCGCAGCCCGGTCGTGCTAGGCGACCCGCCCGTGCGAGCCCTCCTCGACGCCGTGCGCGCCGCGTGCAGCCCCCGCGATTGGTCGCGCGGGGTCGAGCTCGCGCGGGTCGGGGCGGTCGCGGGGGTCCGGCGCGAGCGCGACGAGGTCGTGCTGCGGGTGGCGATCAAGGGCGCGGGCAAGAGCCCGACGGTCGCGCTCTACCCGGGTGACGCCGAGTGGAGCTGCGACTGCGACGACGCCGGCGAGTGCTGCTTCCACGTGGCGGCGGCGGCGATCGCCCTCCAGCGCGCGGTCGAGGCCGGCGAGGCGCTGCCGCGGGGCAGCGAGCGCGCGGGCCGGGTCGGCTACCGCCTGCGCCGGGCCGAGGGCGCGCTCGAGCTGGTGCGCATGCGGGTGTCCGAAGGGACAGGTCCCGAGAGCAAGGAGACGCCGCTCGGGTACAGCCTGGCGGCGATCACCGGCGGCAAGGTCGAGGGGCCGGGGATCGTGGCGACGGCGGCCGACTTCGAGGTCGAGAGCGCGCTCGGGATCTACAAGCGCGGGCCGCTGGCGCCGGTGATCACGCGCAAGCTGATCCCCGCGCTGGCCGGCTGCGAGGATGTCACGCTCGACGGCAAGAAGCTCACCGCGGGCGTCGAGCCGGCCGGCTACCACGGGCGGGTGGCGGCGTTCGAGGGCGGCAAGGGGTTCCGCCTCTACATCGTCCGCGACCCGACGATCACCGAGGTGTTCCCGGCCAGCGGGGTGGTGCTGTGCGGCGAGGTGCTGCGCTGCTTCGACAACGGCGGGATCGGGCCGAAGGAGGCGGCGGAGCTGCGCGTGGGGCTGCAGTTCACGCCCGAGCGCGCGGGCGAGCTGGTGGCCGAGGCCATCCCGGCCCTGCGCGCGCGGGTCAAGGGCTTCCGCGAGAAGACCGACCGCCTGCCGGTGCTGTCCGACGCGCGGCCGCGGGTGGTGTTCGAGGTCGGGCGCGCGGGCACGGGCATGTCGGTGCTGCCGGTGCTGGTCTACGGGACGCCCGAGTCGGCGCGCGTCGAGGCCGGGCGGCTGGTGATCCACGGGCGCGAGGTGCCGCGCCGCGACGCGCTGGCCGAGGCCTCGCTGGTGCGGCGGCTCAGCGATCTGGGGCTGCAGTTCGGGCGCACGTCCAGCGCCGTCGGGCCGATGGCGGTCGGCATGGCCGAGGCGCTGCGCGGGTTCGAGGGCGGCGAGATCGCCGGCGAGTCGCACCGCGAGTTCGTGCGCAAGGGGCCGCTGCACGCCCGCATGATCGACGGCGAAGGTGGCCGATTGGGCATTGCCTTCGAGACAGGTTCTTCGGGACATGTCTCGCAGGCCGACGCCCGCCGGGTGATCGAGGCGTGGCAGGCGGGCGCGAGCGAGGTGGTGCTCGACGACGGCGGGGTCGCGCCGCTGCCGGTCGACTGGCTGTCGCGGTTCGGCACCGAGGTGGCGCTGCTGCTGGCGGCGCGCGAGCAGGGCAGCACGCCGGCGGCGTGGGCGGGGCCAGCGCTGGCCGAGCTGTGCCGCGCGCTCAACCACCCGCCGCCGCCGGAGCTGGCCGGGCTGGCGGCGCTGGTCGAGGGCTTCGAGGCGATCCCCGAGACGCGGCTGCCGGACGACCTGCAGGTCGAGCTGCGCCCGTATCAGCGGCGCGGGGTCGACTGGCTGGCGTTCCTGCGCGAGGCCGGGCTCGGCGGGCTGCTGGCCGACGACATGGGCCTCGGCAAGACGCTGCAGGCGCTGTGCGCGGTGCGCGGGCGGACGCTGGTGGTCGCGCCGACCAGCGTGATCCACAACTGGGCGGCCGAGGCAGAGAAGTTCCGACCTGGCCTTCGGGTCAGCGTGTACCACGGGCCGAAGCGACGCCTCGATCCGCAGGCCGACCTCACGTTGACCAGCTACGCGCTGCTGCGACTCGACGCCGAGGCGCTGGCCGGCGAGCGCTGGGACGCGGTGATCCTCGACGAGGCGCAGGCGATCAAGAACCCCGAGAGCCAGGTCGCGCGGGCGGCGTTCGGGCTGCAGGCCGACTGGTGCCTGGCGATGACGGGCACGCCGGTGGAGAACCGCCTCGACGAGCTGTGGAGCCAGATCCACTTCATCAACCCGGGGCTGCTGGGCGGGCGCGCGGACTTCCAGGAGCGGTTCGGGCGGCCGATCGGCGACGGCGATCAGGCGGCGGCCCGGGCGCTGCGGCGGCGGATCGCGCCGTTCGTGCTGCGCCGGCGCAAGCAAGAGGTGGCGCGCGAGCTGCCGCCGCGCACCGAGGTGGTGCTGCGCTGCACGCTCGACGCGCGCGAGCGGGCGGTCTACGACGCGGTGCGGGCGGCCACGCACGAGGAAGTGGTGGCCCAGCTGCAGGCCGGCGGCGGGGTGCTGGCGGCCCTCGAGGCGCTGCTGCGGCTGCGTCAGGCGGCGTGTCACGCGGCCCTGGTGCCGGGCCAGTCGGCGGCGCGCTCGTCGAAGCTCGACCTGCTGCTGGAGACGCTGGCCGAGGCGATCGCGGAGGGCCACAAGGCGCTGGTGTTCTCGCAGTGGACCAGCCTGCTCGACCTTTGCGAGCCGGGGCTGAAGGCCGCGGGCCTGTCGTTCTGCCGCCTCGACGGCTCGACGCGCGACCGCGCGGGGGTGGTGAACCGGTTCCAGGATCCGGACGGGCCGCCGGTGATGCTGATCTCGCTCAAGGCCGGCGGCACGGGCCTCAACCTGACGGCCGCCGATCACGTGTTCCTGCTCGACCCGTGGTGGAACCCGGCGGTCGAGGACCAGGCGGCCGACCGGGCCCACCGGATCGGGCAGGAGCGCCCGGTGATCGTGCACCGCCTGGTCGCAGAGGACACGGTGGAGGAGCGGATCCTGGCCCTGCAGGGGCGCAAGCGGGCGATCGCCCAGGCGGCGCTCGAGGACGCGGCCGGGGCGGCGGCGATCACCCGCAGCGATCTGCTGGCGCTGCTCGAGTGATTGCTAGGTTTTCAGGACATGTCGCTCGGGGCATGTCCTTGAGGGCATGTCTCTTTGGAAATGTTTTAATGCGCATGTCCTGAAGGACATGCGCATGCTCGGTGTGTCCGGGGGTCACGGGCGGTTGTAGACGACCGAGATCCCGAGGCCCACGGCGGGGACGCCGACGATGTCGGGGCTGCCGTCACCCTCGAGGTCGGCGACGTGCAGCCCGTCGCCCTCGTTCAAGGCGCCGAGGAAGATCTGCAGGTGCTGGGCGAAGCCGCCCTGGCCGTCGCCGCGGCGGATCGACCCGGGGCCGGTGCCGGCGGTGACGAGGTCGAGGACGCCGTCGCTGTCGAGGTCCCCGACGGCGAGCACACGGGCGCCGCAGTGGACGGGGTAACGCGCGAAGCTCGGGAAATCGCCGCTGTCCTGCAGGAATACGACGAGCTCGCTGGTCTCGGTCGCGGTGTTGGTGCCGACGCCGGCGAGGTCGGTGACGCCGTCGCCGTCGAGGTCGGCGAGGATGAACTCGTGGAACCACACCTCGGCCGGCATGCCCGGGGCGAGCGTCTGCTGGACGAGCCCTTGATTGCGCACGATCACGGCGCTGCCGCCCTGGACGAAGACGAAGTCGTCGGGGCGGCCGTCGCCGTCGAGGGCGCCGAGGACGTAGCCGGGCGTGGAGGGCTCGACGACGGGCCCCGTGGTCAGCGTGAAATTGCCGGTGCCGTCGCCGAGCAGGATGACGAGGGCGTCGAGGCTCGGGGTGTTGGCCAGGGTGACGATGTCGAGGTGGCCGTCGCCGTCCCAGTCGACGGCGTCGAGGGCGACGACGTTGTCGGCGGTGTGCACGATCTGGTCGGTCGCCAGGCCGCCGGCGCCGTCGAGGAACAGGGCGTGGATCTCGAGACCGGTGGGTCCGACGGTGTGGGCGAGCACGTCGAGCACGCCGTCCTCGTCGAAGTCGCCGCTGGCGCGCAAGATCGGCTGCGCGCCGATCGTCTGCGCCCATGTCAGCGAGGAGGTGGTCGCCGGGGCGAACAGCCGGGCCTCGACGCTGCCGTCGCCCGGAGTGAGGAGCAGGTCGGCGCCGTGGTGAGCGTCGAGCGGGAGGACGAGGCTCGAGGTCGCCGGCGTACCGAAGCCGAAGGTGCCGAGGATGCAGAGCTCGCCGGCCGTGAACTGGCCGTCGAAGCAGGTTTCGGCGAGGGGAATGTCGTCGACGATCTCGCAGGTCCCGAGCTCGTCGCCGCCGGTCGGATCGGTGCCGCCATCGGTGAGCTCGCCGGGGTCACCCGTGGTGACCGGGCCGGGGTTACCGTCGGTGGTCAGATCGCCGGTGGTGTCGGGGGTGGGATCGCCGGTCTGGGAGTCGCTGGCACCCTGAGTGCAGTCGCCGATGCAGTGCTTGATGTCGAGGTCGCAGGCGGCGATAGCGAAGAAGATGGGCAGGATCGAGAGTGATGGAGGAATGCGCATGTTGGCCTTTCGGCGAGTGAGTGCCGCGGGGGCCGGGGTCCCGTTCGCCGATTTTTCGCGGCGTTCGCGGCGCTGTTCGCGGGGGCGCTAGCGAGTGGTTCGAGCTGTCCCGGAGGACAGATCAAAGGGGCGCTTGGGTCGCGCTGTCCTTTAGGACAGATCGAAGGGGCGCTTGAATCGAGCTGTCCCTGAGGACAGATCGAAGGGGCGCGGAGATCCGAGGTGACCCCGGGGTCAGGTCGCTCAGGAGCGGCACAGGGCGCTGACGCGGGCGGCCAGGGCGGAGCCGGGCCAGCGGGCGACGAAGGCGGCGGCCTCGCGGCGGGCGCGATCAGCCTCGCCGAGGCGGCAACGCGCCTCGACGGCGGCGGCGGCGGCCTCCTGGACGAAAACACCGGTGGGGAAGCGCTGCTGGTGACGGGCGGCGAGGTCGAGGGCGGCGCGGTCGTCGGCGGCGAGCAAGGCGGCGCGCAGCGACTCGACGAGGGCGAGCTCGGCGGCCAGCGAGGGACCTTCGGCGGGTGGCGCAGCGGCGATGAGGGCGTGAGGCTCGGAGGTCGAAGCGGCTCGTGCGGGCACGGCGGCGAGGGAGGGACCGTCGGCGGGCGTAGCGGCGGCGAGGGCGTGAAGGTCGGAGGTCGGAGCGAGCTTGACGGACGGCGAGGGTTCGTCGGCGGGCGTAGCGGCGGCGAGGGCGTGAGGGGCGGAGGCCGGAGCGAGCTCGGAGGTCGGCGAGGGGTCGTCGGTTCGTGCCGACGAGGTGGCGGCGAGGAGGGCCTCGAGGGTGGACGGGGTCGGAGCCTTGAGGGCCGGACCGTCGGCTCGCGCGGGGGTTTGCAGCGACGCGTGGGCCGAGGTGACGGGCGGCTCGGGTGGGGCGGCGCGGCCGAAGGCGAGCACGGCGGCGAGGCCGACGCCGGCGAGCGAGAGGCCGACGATCGGGCTGCTGCCGGCGGCGACGACGGGGACGATCGGGCCGCCGCCGGCGAGGGTGGTGGGAGCGGCTACATGGTCGATCGACCATGTCCTTGAGAGCATGTCCGATACGACATGTCCGTCGCGCGCGGCGGTGAGCTGCCACGGCGGAGCCTCCGGGGGGCCGACGACGACCAGGGCGGCGAGCACCTGGGAGCCGTGCCGCGGGCGGTGCCGGCGGTCGCGGGCGTCGAGGCGGCGGACCATGCGATCGAGCTCGCGGCGAGCGGCGCGCAGGCGCGAGTAGACGGTGTTGAGGTTGACGCCGAGCTCGGCGGCGATCTCGGGCGCCTGCCACTGCTCGAGCTCGGTCATGACGAAGACGACGGCCTGGTCGCGGTCGAGGCCGCCCAGGAAGCCCTGGAGGATCGCGGCGGCTTCGGCCTGCTCGACCGGGGCCTCGGCGGCCGGGGTGACGCGCTCGGCCTCGTCGAGCGAGCAGCGTCGCGGTTGCTCGCGCGCGGCGCTGCGGCGGTAGCTGCTGGCGATCCGTCGCGCGATCTCGAACAGCCAGGTGCGCAGGGTGGCCCGGCCGGCGAACTCGGGCAGGCGGCGGTAGACGACCAGGAAGGCGTCCTGGACGGCGTCGTCGATCCGGGCCGGATCGACGCCCAGGCTCCGGATGGTGCGCCAGACGAAGCCGTGGTGGGCCCGGTAGACGGCGGCGAAGTCGGGGGGCGCTTCGAGGGAGAGCGGCACGATCGGGTCTGTCTCCGCGGGTCAGCGGTTCCGTGGCCCGAATTGCAGGTCGAGGCCGAAACCGATGCGCAGTCCCGCACGCCCGCTGCGGTACACCAGCTCGTCGGCGTGCACGGTGAAGCCCGGGCGGTTGACGGCGAGCAGGCCCTCGACGGACAGCCACAGGCCGACCGGGCCGCTGGCGCGCCAGCGCAGCGCGGGGCCGAGGGAGAAGCCGGCCCACGGGGCCCACCGCGGGTTGGGAGCGCTGACGGCGAGGGCGACGCCGCGGATCGCCCCGACCTCGGCGCCGGCGCACAGGAGGAAGGCGAGGGCCGGACGCGGGTGCCAGGTCGGACAGACCCGGATGACGGCGCCGAGGCGGTCGAAGCGGCCGCCGGCGCTGTCGCCCTGGACCGGGAGGATCCGCAGGGGCGTACCGACGATGCCGGCTTCGAGGCGGAGGCGCGGCAGGCTGACGCCGCCGAACAGGCCGGCGAAGCCACCGGTGGTCGGGAGGACGCCGGCGTCGAGGCCGCCCTCGAGCCGGAGGTGGCCGAGCACGCGCGGGGTCGCGGCGGGGGCCGGAGGCCGGCGGGCGGCGGTGATTTCGGCTGTCTCTTCGAACAGGTCGTCGGAGCCGAGCGGGGGCGAGCGCGGGGCGACCGGCGGGCGAGGTGCGAGGAGGGGCGGGGTGAGCGAGCGAGCGGAGGGATCGGGCGCAGGGATCCCGGGGGACGGGTCGGGCGGCAGGACGGGCGGGGAGGATGTCCCTGGGGACATGTCACTCGGCGGCGGGGACGGGGAGGTCGAGGATGTCCCCGGGGACATGTCACTCGAGAGCGGTGGGTCGTTCGCGGAGGTCGAGGATGTCCTCGGGGACAGGTCGTCGGGCAGCGAGGATCGGTCGCCGGGGGAGGTCGAGGATGGCCTCGGGGACAGGTCGGGTGACGCGGCGGCGGATGGCCTCGGGGACAGGTCGGGTGACGCGGCGGAGGATGTCCTCGGGGACAGGTCGGCGGGCAGGCGGCGGCTGACGGACAGCGGGTCGAGGTGGATGGCGATCAGGAGGGCGGTGGCGCGCGCGAGGTCCTGGCAGCTCTCGGCGTGGATGGTGCGGCGGTAGTCGGCGCCGCGCCCTTGCCCGCGCGACACGAGTCGCAGCTGCCAGCGGGCGCCCGTGCGGGTGACGACGGCGCGGGCGACGGCGCGGGCGGGCACGGCGTCGCCGGTCGGCTGGCGCAACAGCGCGCCGACCATGTCGACGACGGCGACGGCGGGCGGGCACTCGCGGGGGGCCTGCCAGTCGAGGTCGACCGGCGGCGCGGCGAACGAGAGGCGAGCGAACACCAGCGCGGGGAGGGCGAGCAAGCGAGGTCCTGAGCTCCGGCATCGTCGCCGCACGCGGGGAGGGCGTCAACCGCTCCGTCGCAGCTCGACGCTCGCGCGCAGGCGTGCTCCAGAGCGCGGTCACGTGGCCAGGAGCAAGCCTGTCTCTCGGGACAGGCCATGGTGCCCGTTACGAGCGCGGAGGAGGTTCGGCGCCGCTCTTCGCCGGCGCTGGCGGCCCGCTCACGCCGCGCGGCGGTCGAAGTTCACGAGCACCAGAGAATCGACGGCGGGACCGCGGTGGAGCACGCCGAGCAGCCGTAGGTGGTGCGAGACCAGGCGGATGGCCTGGAGCTCGGACAGGTCGGCGGAGAGGAACGCCGCGACCTCGGCGGCGCCGCTGTCCGGCCGGTCGAGGAACTGGCCGTAGAGCTTGCGCGTCATCGTGTTGTCGATGCTGCGGTCGAGCAGGAACACGCCGTCGCGGCCGCCGAGGCTGCGCGCGCGCGTCGGGTCGAAGCCGTAGCGGGCGTTTTTCAGGGTGATGGGCAGCGCCGGGGCTTGCCAGATCCGGGCGCGGCGGGTGAGCTTGAAGAAGCGGCGCGTGAGCACGACGCGCAGGGTCCGGCCGTCGCGCTCGACGGGCGGGAGCTCGGCGAACGCGTCGGTCTGGAGCTGCGCGGCCGCGGCGTCGAGGGCCAGGCGCAGGGCGGCGAGTTCGTCGGTGCCGGTCACTTGGGCTTGCGGCCGATCTCGAGGTCGTAGGCGGTGGCGGGGTCGACGGCGCCGGCTTCGAGCAAGCCGAGCTTCACGAGCTGATCGGCGAGGGTCTTCCAGCGGGCCGGGTCCATCGCGCCGATCGTGCCGCCCTCGGGTGCGGCGAGCGGCTTGAGGGCGGTGGCGCCTTTGGCCAGGATCTCGGGGCTGAGTTCGGTGTTGCGGGCGCGGATCTCGGCGTTGGCGGCGCTCGGGTCGCGCGCGTACTGCTCCCACCCGCGCAGGGTCGCCGCGGCGACGCGGTCGGCGAGCTCGCGGCGGTCCTTGAGCGTGGCTTCGGAGGTGACGAGCACGCTGGCGTAGGGGTTGAAGCCGAGGTCGGCGACGAGGATGCAGCGGACCTTGGCGCCCTCGGACTCGGCGATGATCGGCTCGCTGAAGACGTAGGCCTGCTGCACGGCCTTGGGGTCGAGGAGGAAGGGGGCGATGCTGCCGCTGTACGGGACGACCTGGACCGCCTCGGGCCAGCGGTACTCGGCGCGCAGGAAGCTGGCGAACGGCTCGCGCACGCTCATCTGCACGCTGCCGGTCTGCAGGTCCTCGAGGTCGGTGATGCCGGAGGCCTCGTGCACCATCATGCAGCGCGGGCTCTTCTGCAGGCCAGCGACGATCGCCACGACCGGGGCGCCCTGGGCCCGCGCGAGCAGGACCTCGCTGGCGTCGGCGACCGCGAAATCGACGCGACCGGCGGCGACCTGCGGCAGCACGGGAGCGTCGGGGCGGCCCGGCACGATCTCGACATCGAGGCCCTCCTCTTTGTAGTAGCCGTGCACGAGGGCGGCGAAGTAACCGCCGTGCTCGACCTCGGGGAACCAGTTGAGGGCGATCCGCACGCTCGGGTTCGCCTGCTCGCGGCCGCAGGCGGCGAGCAGCAGGGCGAAGCAGGCGGCCAGCAGGGGCAGGACGGCGCCGAGGCGCGGGCGCGGCGGGACCGGTCGGAGCGAGGCGCGCATGCCCACAGGGTATAACGGAGCGCGGCGGTCGTACCAGCGGACTCGACCGGCCGGGCGGCAGGATCCTGGCGGCTGGACTTCGGGACATGGTGAAAGGGCCATGTCCTCGAGGTCATGTCGCACCTCGGCTCGGGCGGAGCACGGGGTAGGCGGAATCAGGCGACCGGGATCGGCAGCGGTAGGATGCTGTCGGGCTGGCCGCCGGCGATCCGGGCCCGGCTGTCGTGGACCTGCCGGTGCGGGGTGTCGAGGGGGATCGCGCTGGCGTCGTCGAGGCGCGCGCGCTGGGCCGGCGAGAGCTCGAGGGTGAGGGCGGCGAGGGCGGCGTCGAGCTGTTCGCGGGTGCGCGGGCCGAGGATCGGGACGCGGGCGCTGGTGGAGGCGGCGGCGTGGGCCAGCGACCAGGCGAGGGCGACCTGGGTCGGCGCGACGCCGGCCTCGGCGGCGACGGCGAGGACGGCGTCGAGGACGGCGGTCTCGCGGGCGCTCTTCTCGGTGTGGACCAGCATGCCGAGGCCGGTGAGGCGGCCCTCGTCGCCGGTGCGGTACTTGCCGGTCAGGAAGCCGCCGCCGAGCGGCGACCACAAGGCCGCGCCGAGCCCCAGCGCCTCGGCCATCGGCAGCAGCTCGCGCTCGCCGGTGCGCTCGACCAGGCTGTGCTCGATCTGGATGCCGGCGAGCGGGGTCCAGCCGCGTAGCTCGGCGATCGCGTCGCCCCGCGCGACCCGCCAGGCGGGGAAGTTGGAGAGGCCGCCGTGGAGGATCTTGCCGGCGCGGGCGAGGTCGTCGAGGCCGCGCACGATCTCGTCGATCGGCGTCAGGCCGTCGGGGAAGTGGACCCAGTACAGCTCGAGGCGATCGGTCTTGAGCCGGCGCAGGCTGGCCTCGAGGGCGGCGATCATGGTGCGGCGGCTGTTGCCGGTGGCGTGCAGACCACCCTGGACGCCGAGGGTGTACTTGCTGGCGACGACGAAGCGGTCGCGCTCGGCGGCGAGGAACTCACCGAGGAGCTGCTCCGACTGACCGACCTGGTAGGCGTCGGCGGTGTCGATGAAATTGCCGCCCGCCTCGGCGTAGGCGTCGAAGATCCGCCGCGCCTCGGCAGGCTCGCTGCCGTGACCCCAACCCGTGCCGAAGTTGCCGGTGCCGAGCGCGAGCTCGGAGACGCGTAGACCCGTACGACGACCGAATGGCTTGTAACGCATGGTTCGTTCCTGGTTCTATATTATGGTCGTCATATGAAATAGGCAAGGGACCGTTTGTGAGATCGGTTGAGTCGGTGCGGGCGGATCCGCTCGGCCGGCGCTTGCGATCGGATCGGTGTTCGTTCAATGATTGAACGCATGCATGTTCGCCTGTCGCCGTTGGTCGTGGCCAGCCTCGCCGTGTTCGCGGTGTTCCTCGACACGACGGTCCTGTTCGTGGCGTTCCCGTCGATCGTGGCGTCGTTCCCGGCGGTGCCGACGGCCGAGCTGTCGTGGGTGCTGAACGCGTACACGATCGTGTTCGCGGCTGCGCTGGTGCCGTTCGGGCGGCTGGCCGATCGCTGGGGTCATCGGGCGACGTTCCTCGCGGGCTCGGTCGCGTTCACGCTGGCGTCGCTGCTGTGCGCGGCGGCGCCGACACCGGGGCTGCTGGTGGCCGCGCGCGTGCTGCAGGCGGCCGGCGGCGCGGCGCTGGTGCCGTCGTCGCTGGCGCTGGTGATGCGGGCGACGCCGCGCGAGCAGCTGCCGGTGGCGCTGGCGGTGTGGGGCGCGACGGGGGCGGTGGCGGGGGCGGTCGGGCCGACGCTCGGCGCTGCGCTGATCGAGGCGTGCGGCTGGCGCTGGGTGTTCGTCATCAACCTGCCGGTCGGGCTGGTGACGGTGCTGCTCGGCCGTCGGCGGCTGGCCGAGTCGCGCGACCCGGACAGCGTGCTGCCGGCGCCGCTCGGGGTGGTGCTGCTGGTGTCCGCGGCGGTGCTGGTGACGCTGGCGCTGGTGCTCGGGGAGGCGTGGGGCTGGACGTCGCGGAGGACGATGGCGACGCTGGTGGCCGGGCTGGCGACGCTGGCGGCGTTCGTGATCCATCAGGCGCGCACGCGGGCGCCGACGATCGATCCGTCGCTGTTCGCGTCCCGCAACTTCCGCTGGGCCAACGCGGCGACGTTGACCTTCGGCGCGGCGTTCACGGCGATGTTCCTGGCCAGCGTCCTGTTCCTCACCGCGGTGTGGGGCTGGTCGATCCTCGCGGCGGGCTTCGGCGTCGCGCCCGGGCCGCTGCTGGTGGCCGTGATGTCGCCGCGGTTCGGGCGGCTGGCGGCGCGGATCGGCCAGCGGCCGCTGCTGATCGCCGGCGGGCTGGCGTTCGCGCTCGGCGGGCTGTGGCGCCTGGTGATGCTGTCGGCCGAGGTCGACTACGCGGTCGACTACCTGCCGTCGATGCTGCTGACGGGGACGGGGGTGGCGCTGTGCCTGCCGCAGCTGTCGAGCGTGGTCGGCCAGGCGCTGCCGGCCAACCGGCTCGGGGTCGGCGGGGCGGTGCATCAGGCGCTGCGCCAGTTCGCGGGGACGCTCGGGGTGGCGCTGGCGATCGGGCTGACGGCCGGGGCGAGCGGACCGACCGACGCGCTGGCGCGGTTCGATCAGGTGTGGTGGGTGCTGATCGCGGGCGGGGTGGCGACGGCGCTGTGCTCGCTGCCCCTTCGGACAGGTCCGGCCCGGCCGTGATACAAGGTGCCCCGTGCGGCGCAAGCGGCTCGACCGGATGCAGTGCTCGATCGCGCGGGCGCTCGATGTCGTCGGCGATCCGTGGACGCTGCTGCTCGTGCGCGACGCGCTGCTCGGGGTGACCCGCTTCGAGGCGTTCCAGGCGCGGCTGCAGATCCCGCGGGCCACGCTGACGGCCCGGCTGGAGCACCTGGTCCGCGCCGGGATCCTGGAGCGCCGGTCCTACCAGGACCACCCGCCGCGCGAGGAGTACGTGCCGACGGCGAAGGGCCGCGGGCTGCGGCCGGTGATCATCACGCTGATGCAGTGGGGCGACGAGTTCGCCCGCGACGATCCGCCGCCGACCGTCCTCGAGGACGCGAGCACGGGGCTGCCGATCGAGCCGACCCTGGTCGACCGCGTCAGCGGGGCGCCGCTCACGGCGCTGCGCGTGCGCGCGGTCGGACCGCTGGTGCCGCGGCGGGGCTGATGGGAGCGAGACATGCTCGATGGGGCATGTCTGTCGGGACATGAACGATGGGGCATGTCGAAGAGGACATGCCCGAGGTCAGTGGACAGACAGCTCGCGGCCGCGCCAGCGGCGGAGGGCGAGCTCGCCGAGCAGGGCGACGGCGCCGAACAGGACCAGGCCGAGCAGGGTGGCGGCGAAGATCGCGGCGAACAGGTAGGCCGTCTGCAGGCGGCCGCTGGTCTGGAGGATCAGGGCGCCGAGGCCGAGGTCGTCGGCCCCGAAGCCGGCGAAGAACTCGCCGACGATGGCGCCGATGACGGCGAGGCCGCCGCTGATCTTGGCGCCGGCGACGAAGTAGGGCAGCGACCCGGGCAGCCTGAGCTTGAGCAGCAGCTGCAGGCGCGAGGCGTCGCTCATGGCGAACAGCTCGAGCAGCTGCGGGTCGACGCGCACGAGGCCGGTGGTGCCGTTGGTGATGATCGGGAAGACGCTGAGGATCGCGGCGGTGAGGATGACGCTCTGCAGGCCGGTGCCGAACCACACGACGATCAGCGGGGCGACGGCGACGATCGGGACGGTCTGCAGGAAGATGGCGTAGGGGTAGAGGCTGCGCGCCGCGGTCCGCGACTGCGAGAAGAGGACGGCGACCAGGCCGCCGACGAGGAGGCTGGCCCCGAGCCCGCCGAGCGCGCCGATGGCGGTGAGCAGCGCGGCCTGGGCCAGCTCGCCGGCGTGCTCGACGGCCTGGCGCGCGACCTCGGCCGGGGTGGGCACGAGGTAGGTCGGCAGGGCCAGCGCAGCGCAGGCGAGCTGCCACAGGCCGAGGAAGCCGAGGAAGACGAGGAGCGGCGGATACGCGGCGCGAGCGGCCGATGCGAGCTTCATGCGGGGGACGGCGGGAAGAGCGGGCTAGACGAGCGGAGGAGGGGACCGGAGGGCAAGGCGAGAAGGAGATCGTAACAGGTCTGAAGGACAGGTCTAAAGGGACAGGCTCGATCGGACAGGTTCGAAAGCACAGGTCCCGAGGGTCAGGTCCGAACGGACAGGTCCGATGGGTCAGGTGGTGCGGCGGCGCGCAGGCGGGCGCGGACCTCGGCGGCGACGGCGGCGAACTCGGGGCTGCCGACCAGCGCGGCGCGGCGCGGGCGGGGCAGCTCGACGCGGATGTCGGCGACGATCCGGCCGGGGCGGGCCGAGAGCACGAGGACGCGGTCGCCGAGCAGGACGGCCTCGGCGACGCTGTGGGTGACGGCGAGGGCGGTGAAGCGGTCGCGCTCCCACAGGCGCAGCAGCTCGTCGTTGAGGCGCTCGCGGGTGAGCTCGTCGAGGGCGCCGAACGGCTCGTCGAGCAGCAGCAGCTCGGGCCGGCCGACGAGCGCGCGCGCGAGCGAGGCCCGCATCTTCATGCCGCCCGAGAGCGCGGAGGGGGCGGCGGCGGCGAATTCGGAGAGGCCGACGAGGGCGAGCGCGGCGTCGGCGGCGAGGTCCTGCTCGGCCCGGGGGACGCGCGCGAGCTCGAGCGGGAGGCGGACGTTGGCGTGCAGGCTGCGCCACGGCAGCAAGGTCGGGTCCTGAAACACGAAGGCGACGGCGCGGCGAGCCCGGGCGCGCTCGGGGGGCTCGCCGGCGACGGTCAGGAGGCCGGCGCTGGCGGGCGCGAGGCCGGCGGCGACGCGCAGGAGGGTCGACTTGCCGCAGCCGGAGGGGCCGATGATGGCGAGCAGCTCGCCGCGGCGGACGACGAGGTCGAGGTCGCTCAGGGCCTGGACGCCGCCGGGGAAGCGCACGCCGAGGCCGCGGGCCTCGAGGTGGGGGGCTGGGACCGGCTCGGTCACGCGGCGGACGCTAACACAGGCGCGGACGCGCTGCGCGGGCGCTGGGGCTTCGAGGCCGCGGCCCGGGCGGAGGGAGCGAAGACCGACGGTGAGGTCGAGGTCGGTCGCTGCGGGGGCTCCGAGGTTGCGCGAGATGCACGACGTGGGGTTCGGGGGTGCTTCGCTAGCGACCTGTCTCGAGGGACAGCTCGATCGAGCGCTCGCGTCCGATCGAGCGCCGCGTGACGAGGGGCCGGGCGCGTGAGACTGTGACCGTCGGGCGGCGCGCGGACGCCCTGCGGAGGACGGGGCCCGCGACGGGGCAGGAAGTTGGCGGATGGTGACGAATCCACCTGAAGACATCACCGAGACGGTGCTCGAGGGCCGCTACCGGGTGCTGCAGCAGATCGGCCACGGCGGGATGAGCAGCGTGTACGCCGGCGAGGACACGCGGCTGCGGCGGCGCTGCGCGATCAAGGTGCTGAGCCCGCGGCTGGCGGCGGAGCCGGAGCACGTCGAACGCTTCCTGCGCGAGGCGCAGATGATCGCGTCGCTGCAGCACCCGAACATCGTCGACATCTATTCGTACGGCGAGGATCCAGCAGGGTGGGTGTATTTCGTGATGGAGCTGCTGACCGGCGAGGACCTCGATTCGCGGCTGCAGGCGCGCGCGGAGCGGCCGTTCGGGGTGGCGCATTGCTGCCTGTGGGCGCTGCAGGTGGCGGAGGCGGTGGCGGTGGTCCACGAGGCGGGGCTGGTGCACCGCGACCTCAAGGCCGCGAACGTGTTCCTGGCCCGGCGACGCGACGGGACCGAGGTGTGCAAGCTGCTCGACTTCGGCATCGCGCGGGTGGAGGACGGGCCGAAGCTGACGCGCACGGGCGTGACGCTGGGGACGCCGAGCTACATGTCGCCGGAGCAGGTCCGCAACGATCGCCTCGACGGCCGCAGCGATGTCTATTCGTTCGGGGTGCTGCTGTTCAAGCTGCTGACGGGGCGAGTGCCGTTCGTCGGCGCGCCGATGCAGGTGGCGATGGCGCAGTGCGAGTCGCCGCCGCCGCGGCCGACGACGCTGGCGAGCGGCATCCCGCCGAACCTCGAGGACATCGTGCTGACGGCCCTGGCCAAGCGGCCCGAGGAGCGGTTCCAGTCGATGCGCGCGCTGGCGTCGGCGCTGCGCTCGGTGCTGGCCGAGGAGGCGCCCGAGCTGGCAGGGGCCCTGCAATCGGCGGTGAGCGTGACGCTGGCGGGTGAGAGCGCGCGGGCGGTGCAGGCGGCGACGGCGACGCTGCAGGACGGGCCGACGCCGGGGTCGCCAGCGCGCCAAGGGAGCATGACGGCGGCGATGTCACCGCGCGGGCGCATGCGGCCCCTGCTGTGGGTGACGGCGAGCGTGGGGGTGGCGACGGTGGCGGTGCTGGTGACGGCGGCGCTGCGCGCTCGAGCGGTGGTGGCGGAGCCGGGGCCTGCGGAGGCCGGGTCCATCGTCGAGGCGCCGCGGGAGCCGTCAACGGCTGCGAGCGCCGTGCCGGCGATCCACATGCCGCGAGTATCGCCGACGGATCCGGGCGCCGCGCCGGTGCCGGCCGAGGCGCCGGCTGAGCCGCAGAACTCCGCCACCGCGATCGAGCGCGAAGGGCCGCAGGAGCCACCGCCGAATTTCGAAGAGGCCTTGCCGCCGCTGTCGCCCGAGCTGCCCGCGTCGCGCGAGGCGACGGGGCAGCCGTCGCGGCCGGCCTCCGATCCGCTGCGGCAGATCGAGGTCGCGGCGAAGAAATGTCGCAAGAAGCACAAGGCGGTCGGGGGGCCGAAGATCGAGGTCGACTACGCGGTCGGATCGAGCGGCGAGGTGATTCGCGCCGTGCCTGCGACCGCCGATCCGCTGGGCCGTTGTCTGGCTGATGCGGTGCGGGCGACCCGGTTCGCCGCCAAGATCGTGCTGGGTCGCAAGGTCTCGCTGTGACGCGCGTCGCTGCGGGTCCGCGAGGGTCGACGCGAGCGGAGCGCGGGGTCCTCGCGCGCGCGCGTCGGCGCGAACAGGGCCGGCGTCGCTGTCGCCGCGAGCGCGGCGATGCGGGCTGCACCGCCACGATCGGCCGCGTCGTGGCAGCACGCAGGGCACGGGCGTGTCCGCGCGATCGGGACGTGGATCGGCGGTAGCACGATTTTCGCGAGTGGGTCGCGCGGCCCGGCGATCGGCGAGGCCGCGTGTGGGTGGAGAGTGGTGGCTCGGCGGGCCGATGCTACAGACCGGATGTGACGGACGATGGGGCCGACGATGTCCTCGGATCGCTGCTGGAGGGCCGCTATCGAGTGCTGCGGCGGCTCGGGGGCGCGGGGGTGGGCAGCGTGTTCGTCGGCGAGGACGAGGTGCTGCGCCGGCGCTGCGCGCTCAAGCTGCTGCACCCGGCGCTGGCCGCCGACGCAGAACGAGCGGCGCGGTTCCTGCGTGAGGCGCAGACGATCGCGGCGCTCGATCACCCGAACATCGTCGACATCCATTCGTACGGCCAGGACCCGCGCGGCACCGTCTACTTCGTGATGGAGCTGCTCGCGGGCGAGGACCTCGATGCGCGCCTGCGCGACCGCGCGGCCAGGCCGGTCACGGTGCGCGACGCGTGCCGGTGGGGCCTGCAGATCGCCGCGGCGATGGCGGTGGTCCACGAGGCCGGGTTCGTGCACCGCGACCTCGAGGCGTCGAACGTGTTCCTGGCCCGCCGCCGCGACGGCAAGCAGGTGTGCAAGCTGCTCGATTTCGGCATCGCCCGCGCGGTCGAGCGCTCGGAGCTGACGCGCGCGGGGGTGCGGCTGGGGACGCCGGGCTCGATGTCGCCGGAGCAGATCCGCGGCGAGCAGCTCGACGGTCGCAGCGACGTGTACGCGTTCGGGGTGCTGCTGTTCAAGCTGCTGACCGGGCGGCTGCCGTTCGCCGGGGATGCGCTGGCCGTGGCGCATCAGCACTGCGAGGCGCCGGCGCCGGCCCCGTCGTCGCTGGCGCCGACGGCGAACATCTCGCCGCGGCTGGACGCGCTGGTCCTCAAGGCCATGGCCAAGCGGCCGGCCGATCGGTTTGCGACGATGTCGGCGGTGGCGGCGGCGCTGTGCGTCGTGCTGGACGCGCCGGCCCTCGAGTCGACGGTGCGCGGGGTGGTGCCGGACGTGATGGCGGAGATGACGCTGCGCGCGGGGGTGCCGGAGCCGGCGGCGCCACGGGAGATCCGTGGGCGCACCGCGGCGACGGCGTCGATGCGCGTGCCGACGCCGCGCGGGGTGCAAGGGCTCGGGCTGGCGTTCACGGCGCTGCTGGCGGCGACTTCGCTGGCGGTGCTGCGCGCGAGCGGCGGTGCGGGCGTCGGGGGCGCGGCGCTCGGGCCGGCGCCGGCCGAGGCTGTTCCTCTGGACCTGTCGCATGGGACGACCGCGGCTTGGGGTGATGCTGTCCCGGGGGACAGGTCGCGCGGGGCGGCGAGGGGTGATGCTGTCCCGGGGGACAGGTCACGCGAGGCGGGGACCGGAGCGTCGCCTGTCCCGGGGCACAGGTCGACGAAGGTGGCGGCTGCGCCTGTCCCGGCGGACATGCCCGAGCCGGAGGTCGAGCTGCCGCCGCTCGAGGACGAGTTCGCCGGCGCGCGCGCGAGGCAGCGGGCGGACCGGATCTTGCGCCGGCTGGAGGCCGAGGCGAGGCGTTGCCGGCAGGTCCACGGCGCGGTCGACGGGCCCGAGATCGAGGTCGACTATACGGTCGGTCCGAACGGGGCGGTGACGGCGGCGACGGCGGCGACGAGGGACGCGCTCGGGGCGTGTCTGGCGGCGGCGGTGCGACGGACCCGGTTCGCGCCGAGGGCCGCGCCCGGGCGGAAGATCTGGCTGTGAGCCCGGGCCGATCGAGCGCGCTGCCGACGAGAGACCGTCTCGGGGATCGGGTCGTGGGTGACCCGCGGGACCGCCTCGGTCCGCTCGAGCGCCGCACGCTGCTGCGCCTGCAAGCGTCGCAGAACGAGCGCTGCGCCTCCTGAGCCCGCTCGAGCGGCGCGGGCGCTAGGCTCGCCGGCTGCGGGGCTTGCGGGTGCGGGCGGGCTTGGCCGGGAGGGCCGGGGGCGGCTCGGGTTCGGGCGCCGATTCGCCTGTCTCTGCGGGCATGTCCGTGAGGACCTGTGCTTCGGGACCGGTCGCTTCGGACATGCCCTCGGCGTCACCCGGGTCGAGGCCGCCGCTGCGGAGGGTGCGGGGCGGCAGCAGCTCGGGCTCGCTGACGACCTTCTTGGCCAGGAAGATGGCGGCGTCGATCTGGGAGAAGCTGCGGGCGCGGTAGAACTGGAGCGCGCGCCGGTTGTTGGCGGCGACCTCGAGCACGAGGTGGGTGCAGCCGCGGACGCGGGCGAGGTGCTCTAACTGCTCGATGACGAAGCTGCCGATCCCGCGGCCCTGGAAGTCGGGGTGGATGGCGATCTCCTCGACGAACAGCGGGCGCATGTCGCGGCTCTCGAAGTAGCGCTCGTTGATCCAATTGTCGGAGCCGATGACCTCGTAGGCGCACTCGGCGTAGCCGACGATCACAGGGGCTTCGCCCTCGTGGATCTCGAACAGCAGCTGCTCGATGCCCTCCTCCTCGTAGATCTCGAGGAAGCGGGTCTTGGTGCGGGGGCGCTGGTATTCGACGGTCTCGCGGTTGACCGAGCGGAACACGCGCTTGAGGAACTCCCACACCTTGTTGAGGTCGCGGCGGTGGATCCGGCGGACACGGATGGTCGGCTCCGTGACGGCGAGCGCGGGCTTGCGAGAGGCCACGGCCGGAGTCTAGCACCGGCCGGCGGGCGCTCGTCCGGCTTGCGGGGCCGCACGCGCGCGTGGCATGCTCGGCCGATGCGTCCCCGCGCCGCCGCGTCCGCTGCCCTGTCTGCGCGTCGCCGTGGTCGAGATCGCAGCGCGAGGCTGCGCGGGCTCGGGCTCGGGTGCGTGGCCGTCGCGCTCGCTTGCGGGGCCGACGAGCAGAAGTCGGTCAAGGCCGAGGCGAACCCGAACATGCCCGACCGCGTGCACGCGCCCGAGCCCGCGCAGGAGCGGCCGGCGATCCGCGACTGCCCGGAGGCGCTGCAGGGGGTGGAGCAGGTCGACCGCGTGATCGGCTCCGGCTGCAAGCCGGTGACGGTCCACCCCGGGTATAGGGTCGAGAACGGGTCGCTGACGATCGAGGCCGGGGTCACGCTGCAGTTCATGCCGGGGGCCGAGCTGGGGGTCGGCTTCGAGCGGCCGGCGACGCTCCACGTGCGCGGCACGCCCGAGTCGCCGGTGCGCTTCACGGCCACCGGCGAGGGGGCGAAGCCCGGGGCGTGGAAGGGGGTCGCGCTGTACGAGCACGCGGACGAGTCGGAGATCGCCGGGCTGGTGCTCGAGTTCGCCGGCACCGACCTGCGCGGGGCGATCTTCGTCCAGGCGGTCGACGTCAAGATCGACGGCTCGACCGTGCGCGACAGCCAGAACGTGGCGGTCCACGTGACTTCGCAAGGCCACGTCAGCAGCTTCAAGGGCAACCGGCTCGAGCGCGTGAGCTCGCCGGCGCTGCTGCTGCCGGCCCGCTCGGCGGGCTCGGTGGCGCCCGACAACACGTTCCCGCCCGACTCGGTGATCCACGTGCTCGGCGGGATGATCCGCGATCGGGCCCGCTGGGACGTGCCGAAGGTGCCGCTCGTGATCGGCGGGGTGATCGAGATCGAGGGCCCCGACGACAAGCACGAGGCGCTGCTCGAGCTGGCGCCGGGGACAGTGCTCAAGTTCGACGACGACGCCTACTTCACGGTCGGCTACGACCACCCGGCGTCGCTGGTGGCCGAGGCGGCGGGCAAGGAGCCGATCGTGCTGACGACGGCGACGGAGCCGCGATCGCAGGCGTGGCGCGGGGTCAACCTGTACCGCTCGGCGACGGCGAGCTTCAGCAACGTGGTGTTCGAGTACGGCGGCCAGCGCTCGGACCGCGGGGTGGTGTACGCCAACAACGAGGCGCGCCTCAGCGTGAAGGGCTGCACGTTCCACGACAACGGCGGCGGGGTGACGCTGCAGGGCGCGGCGGTCCGCCTCGGCGAGTTCAGCGGCAACACGTTCGAGCGCTCGCACCCGGCCTTCGACGTGAGCCCGCAGCTGTACGGGATGATCGGGCCCGACAACAAGCTCGACGCCGAGACGACGGTGCAGGTCGAGGGCGGCGAGATCGACAAGGACGCGGTGTGGCAAGACTTCGGGGTCCCGATCGAGCTCAAGCGCCCGATCGCGGTCGACGGCGAGGCGACGCTGACGATCCGCGCGGGGGCCAAGCTGCGCGTGCACGACGGGTTCTCGCTCGGGGTCGGAGAGTTCGGCGGCGGGACGCTGCGCATCGAAGGCACGGCCGACAAGCCGGTGCAGATGTTCGGGGTCACCGACCGCCGCGGGACGTGGGACGCGATCCGCCTGTACGAGAAGGCCCGCGGCAACGTGTTCGAGCACGTGCAGCTGCGCAACGCCGGCGGCGAGGGGGCGATCAACGTGGCCATCGGGGTCGACGCGACCGTCCGCGACGTGTCCTGCGTGCGCTGCTTCAGCCCGACGCTGACGTGGGCCTGCGGCTCGAAGGTGACCTCCGAGCGGGTCACCGGCGGGGCCGAGACGCCGGCAGCGACGCTGCCGCCGTTCGGCTGCGACCCGGCGTAATACGCAGAGGCGCGGCCGGGTGAGGGCGCCGTGACAGGGGCTAATTTGTGATCCCTTGGGGGCTGTTTGGGCCCACAAAGGATCATAAATTGGCTGGTATTTTTCGCTGCCGATGGGCGCGTGACGATGCCCGCGCGTGGGTCCCGAGGGATGTCTCCTCTGCCGACAGGGGCGTGACGATGCCCGCGTGGGTCCCGAGGAATGCTCTGCGGCCTGCGAGCAGCGTCGAAGTCGCGGCAGGCGTGGCAGCGCGTCGGCTCGAGCTCTGAGCTCCGCGGGCGTTCTGCCTTCGGAAGACTCCATGGCGAAATGGACAGGTCGAAATGGATATGGTGAAAAGGACATGGCGGATGCGCCATGTCCTGTTCGCCATGTCCTTGCGGTCATGGCCGCGGAGGCGGCTTCGGGCGGGCGGCGGCGCGGGTCAGCAGGCGCTCGCTGGCGGCCAGCTGGCGGGCGAAGCTGGCGCCGGCGCTGCGGTAGAACGCCAGCGCGGCGCCGAGGTGCGGGCGGGCGGCGGCGATGGCGGGAGGCGTGGCGGTCAGCATGGCCTCGGCGAGGGTGCGGTGGGCGCGAGCGAGGCGCGGGGCCCAGTGCGGGTCGGCCTCGGCGAGCGGGGTGAGCTCGGCGACGGCGGCGGCGAGCGGGACGCGGGCCTCGAGCGGGCGATCGCGCATGAGCAAGTTCTGGCCGAGGACGAGGTGCAGCTCGGCGAGCTCGTCGCTCGACCAGGTGGCGTCCGGCAGGCGGTCCAGCGTGGCCCGCAGGTGCTCGACGGCGGTGTCGTCGTCGAACGGGCCGGCCAGGCCGCGATAGCCGGCCAGGAGCGTGGCCTCGGGGCCGAACAGGCGGGTGCCGGACAGCTCCGACAGCTCGGCGGCGGCGCGGAAGACGGAGGCGGCGTCGTCGTCGTCGCCGATCTCGATGGCGGCGCGGCCGAGGTGAAAGAGGCACCGCGTGCGCCGCACGAGGTCGTCGGGCAAGAACCGCTCGAGCGCGACGCAGCCGCTCTGGAGGATCGACCACGCCTCGCCAGGCTCGGCCAGCTGAGCCGCGGTGATCCGGGCCTCGATGGTGGCGGGGTGGACGACGCCGAGCTCGGCGTCGAAGATCTCGAGCGCGCGGGCGAGCAGCTCGTCGCGCGGGCGGCCCGGATCGGTGACGGCGGCGAGGTCGAGCAGGGTGGAGCCGACGTCGCGGTGGCCGACCGACAGCGCGGCCTGGCGCACGCCGAGGGCCTCGGTGAAGTAGCGCCGGGCCTCGACGGTGTTGCGCTGGGCGAGGTGGGCGACGCCGAGGTTGTGGAGGACGAGGCCGCGCAGGGCGTCGGGGTCGGCGCCGCGCGAGGCGAGGGCGAGGGCGAGGGGCTCGTCGGCGAGGGCGCGGCCGACTGTCTCGGGACGCCGACCGACAGCGACGATCCGCAAGGCGACGGCCTCGGCCGCGATCGCGTCGCCGCGCGACTCGATGCCGCTGCGCATGGCCCGGGTGAGCCACTCGAGCTCCTGGCCGGTCTCCTCGGCGGTGTTGAGCGAGAGCCGCCCGCGCAGCAAGGCGACCTCGGCGCGCAGCGGGGCGTAGCCGACCTGCTCGGCGGCGGCCTCGATGTCGACGGCCTCCTCGACGGCCTCGTGGACCCGACCGAGCCGGGCCAGCGCCTCGGCCCGGGCCATGTGATCGCGGAGGTCGGCGACCCGCTCGCCGAGGTCGGGGTCGTCGGGCGCAGGCGGCTCGGCCTTGAGGAAGGCGAGGTTGTGGCAGGCGGAGGGCGGCACGAGGTCGCTGGCAGCGCCGAGCGCCCGCGGGGCCATGTCCATGTCGGCGATCGAGAGCGCTTTGACGGTGGCGTCGAAGGCGTCGCGCCGGCGCTCGAGGCAGCGCCGCTGGCGATCGAGGAGGGCCTCGGTGTAGCGGCCCTGGTGCTCGGCGAGGCAGGTGTCGCGGTGGTTCTCGGCCCAGGCGGCGGCGAACCGATCGAGCTTGTCGGCGACCTTCGGCCACAGCACGGCGGCGTAGTGAGGAGCCGCGTCGCGCAGGGCGGTGGCGACGGCGTTGCGCTGAGCAGGACCCCAGACGCGGGCGATCTCGGCGTCGGCGTCGGCACACGGCGATTCGGCGGAGGCCTCGGGCACGACGGCGAGACCGGCGGCGCCGGCGGTGAGGGCGAGCGCCACGGCGGCGCCGACGAGCCGCCAGGTCCGACCGTGCGACGGGGCGAGCGCGCCGAGCAGGGCCTCCATCGACGGGTAGCGATCACGCGGCTCGGTCTTGAGGCCGCGCATGAGGGCGCCGACCAACCAGGCGGGCACGCCATGGTTGCGCGGAGGTGGCCGCGGCGGGCCGCTGGTGATCGCGTGGGAGAGGGCGAGGATGTCGTTGCCGGCGAACGGCGGCAGGCCGAACAGGGCCTCGTAGAGCGCGACGCAGAAGCTGAACTGATCGGAGGCGGGCTGGGCCGGGCCGCCGCGCCAGCGCTCGGGCGCGAGATAAGCGGGGGTGCCGAGGATGTCGTCGTCGTCCTCGCCAGTGAGGCGCGCGCGCATGCTCTGGTTGGCGCTCTGGCCCGACAGCTCGAGCAGGCTCGGACGATCGGGGGTGGCGCGCACGAGGCCGAAATCGAGGACGCAGGCGCGACCGGTGGCGTCGATCATGACGTTGCCGGGCTTGAAGTCGCGATGCAAAAGGCCGACGCCGTGCGCGGCGGCGAGGCCCCGCGCGGCCTGGGTGAAGATGTCGTGGATCTCGCGCCAGGTGCGTGGGCCGGCGGCGAGCCAGGCAGGCAAGGCAGCGCCGCGGATCAGCTCCATGGCGATGTAGACCTGACCCTTGACGACGCCGGCTTCGAGCACGGTGATGACGTTGGGGTGGCTGACCCCGGCCATCGCCTGGGCCTCGCGCAGCAGCCGGATCTGGCCCCTGGAGCCGGTGTCGGGCAAGACCTTGATGGCGATCTTGCGATCGAGGAGCTCGTCGTAGGCGGCGTAGACGGCCGCCGTTCCGCCGCCGAGCCGCTCGAGGATGGTGAACCGACCGAGCCGCGGAGGCAGGGTCGCAGGGATGATCGCGACACCAGGCAGCGACTGCGTGATGTCCACCGAGATCCCCGACGCGTCCGTATCGGGAATGATGACGCTCATGGGATTCGACCAGTCTTGCACCGACCTCCACGTACGCCGGGACCACGGGGTCGCGGGGCCGATGTAGGCCGTTCAAGCGGCGCGGCGGCCTCGTGGGGCGCGTCCGCTCGATGGTCACGCGCAGCGGGCGCTCGTCATGACCTGTCCTCGAGTTCTAAAAATCGGGCGTTGGTGGAATGGCGGCAGAGGGCCGCGCAAGGCGGTGTGGGCGCGATCTGTGGTTGATGGGGTGCGGCGTATGTGCGCCGGATCAATTCGATCGCGCGGACGCGAGATGTGGATCGTGGCACGGCGATTTCCGTCGCCGACGCTCCGTCGCGGCGCTCGCGTCGCGGTCGCGTCCGCGATCGCGGCGGGCCTCGTGATCGCGCCGAAGCCGAGGCCGGGGCCGCGCGCCCGGGGGCGCGACGGCGAAGGGCGGTACCGGTGTTCCGCCGCCGCGCGGCGCGTGCGGAGGATGGCCGCCGGTCCGGATTGCGCGCGGCGGCGGCAACGGGCACCTTCGGCCCGGATGTCGAAGGTCTCCGACGGCCCCGCGAAAACTCCGTCCCGCGCCCGCGTGCTGCGAGGTCGCCTGCTGTGCCCCGATCCGCGGCAGGCGAAGATCGAGCGCATCGCCGACGGCCTGCTGACGATCGGCGAGGACGGCCGGATCGTGTCGATCGCGCCGGCGCCGGAGGATTGCCCGCTGCCGCCGTCGTACCCGGGCGCGGTGATCCTGCCCGGCTTCGTCGACACCCACGTGCATTTCCCGCAGACGCGCGTGATCGGCAGCGCGAGCGGGCCGCTGCTGCGCTGGCTCGAGCGGTCCGTGTTCCCGGAGGAGCTGCGGTTTCACAGCCTGCGCTACGCGGCGGCGGTGGCGTGGGAGTTCTGCGAGGCGCTGATCCGCCAGGGCACCACGTGCGCGGCGATCTACGCCTCGAGCCACGAGGCGGCCACCGACGTGCTGTTCCACGAGCTCGACCGCTGCGGGCTGCGAGCATTGGTCGGCATGACGCTGATGGACCGCGGGGCGCCGGAGGGGCTGCTGGTCGGCGTCGACGAGGCGATGGCGGGCTGCGAGCGGCTGATCGCGCGCTGGCACGGTCACGACGGGCGGCTCGGCTTCTGCGTCACGCCGCGGTTCGCCCTCAGCTGCACGCCGGGGCTGCTGCGCGCGGCGGGGCGGCTGGCCGAGACCCACGGCCTGCATGTCCAGACGCACCTGTCCGAAAATACAGACGAGCTGCGGCACACGGCGGCGGCGTTCCCGGCGGCGCGTGATTATCTCGAGGTGTACGAGTCGCACGGGCTCAGCGGGCCGCGCTCGTTGTTCGCGCACTGCGTGCACCTGTCGGACGGCGAGTGGGACCGACTGGCGGCGACCGGCGGCGCGGTGGCCCATTGCCCCGACAGCAACTTCTTCCTCGGCAGCGGCTGCATGCGCCTGCGCGCGGCCACCGGGCGATCGATCCGCGTCGGCCTCGGCACCGACGTGGGCGCGGGCCGCAGCTTCTCGCTGCGCCAGGTGATCGCGAGCGCCTACGACGCGAGCCTCATCGCGGGGGCGCCCGCGACGGCCGAGGAACTGCTGTGGCTGGCGACGCGGGGCGGAGCCTGCGCGTTGGGGATGGCGGACGAGCTCGGTTGCCTGCAGCCCGGTCACGCGGCCGATCTGGCGGTGATCGACGCGCCCGAGATCGCGGGCGCCGAGGGGCTGTTCGACGCGCTGGCGTTCCGCCGCGACGCGGCGCCCGCTCGCGCGGTGTTCGTGCGCGGGGCGCTGCTCCGCGGGGCGGTCGCTGCGGGTCCCGAGGTGGTGTAAACCGGAGCATGCTCCGCGAGACGTATCCCCTGTTCCTCGGCGGCCGCGCGGTGCAGGCCAACTTCGACCTGCCCGTGTTGGACAAGTTCTCCGGCGAGGAGGCGGCCCGGGTGGCCCAGGCCGACGCGGGCACGCTCGACGCGGCGATCGCCGCCGCCGCAGGGACGACGCGGGCGACCGCCGCGATGCCGCCGTACGCCCGCCAGGCGGCGCTCGAGCACTGCGTGCGGCGGTTCGAGGAGCGCGCGGCGGAGCTGGCGATGGTGCTGTGCATCGAGGCGGGCAAGCCGATCCGCGACGCCCGCGGCGAGGTTGGTCGCCTGATCGAGACGTTCAAGGCGGCCGCGGCCGAGGTGACGCGGCCGGCCGGCGAGGTGCTGGCGATGGCCTCGAGCCCGCGCCTGCACGGCTACCGCGGGCAGTGGAAGCGGGTGCCCATCGGCGCGTGCTCGCTGATCTCGCCGTTCAACTTCCCGCTCAACCTGGCGGCCCACAAGATCGCGCCGGCGATCGCGGCGGGCTGCCCGTTCGTGCTCAAGCCGGCCAGCGCGACCCCGATCTCGGCGCTGCTGATCGGCGAGGTGCTGGCCGAGACCGAGCTGCCCGAAGGGTCATGGTCGATCGTGCCGTGCCCGCGCGCCGGCGCCGACGCGCTGGCCAGCGACGAGCGCCTGAAGCTGCTCAGCTTCACCGGCTCGCCGGCGGTCGGCTGGGCGATGAAGGCCCGCGCCGGCAAGAAGAAGGTGGTGCTCGAGCTCGGCGGCAACGCGGCCTGCGTGATCGACGAGACGGCGGACCTCGAGAAGGTGGTGCCGCGGCTCATCACGGGGGTGTTCTATCAGTCGGGCCAGAGCTGCATCAGCGTGCAGCGGATCCTCGCCCACGCGTCGATCTACGCGGAGCTGCGCGACCGGCTGGTGGCGGCGACGGCCGAGCTCAAGGTCGGCGACCCACGCGACGAGGACACGTTCATCGGCCCCATCATCTCGGAGAAGGAGGCGCGCCGGATCGCCGCGTGGATCGAGGCCGCGGTGCAGGCCGGGGCGCGGCGGCTGTGCGGGGGCGGGCGCGACGGGGTGATGGTAGCGCCGACGCTGCTCGAGCGCGTGCCGCGAGACCAGCCGATCGCCGCCGAGGAGGCGTTCGGGCCGGTGGCGCTGCTGCAGGAGTTCGCTACGTTCGACGAGGCGCTGCAGCAGGTCAACGACAGCAAGTTCGGGCTGCAGGCGGGGGTGTTCACCCGCGACATCGAGCGCATGCACCAGGCCTGGGACTCGCTCGAGGTCGGCGGGGTGATCGTGAACGACGTGCCGTCGTTCCGCGCCGACCCGATGCCCTACGGCGGGGTCAAGGACTCGGGCCTCGGCCGCGAGGGGCTGCGCTTCGCCATCGAGGACATGTCGGAGATCCGGATGCTGGTGGTGCGCTGAGGCTGGCCTTTGGCGCATGTCGTGAGGGACATGCGCGAAGGGACATGTACCACTGTCAGACGACCGGGACGGTGCCGCCGTCGATGGTGGTCTCGCTGCCGTGGATCGAGCCGGCGCGGTCGGAGACGAGGAAGGCGACCAACTCGGCGACCTCCTCGGGCCGGCCGGGGCGGCCGATGGGGATGCCGCCGAGCGAGGTCATGAGGCCGTTGCGGGCGGTGGCCTCGTCGGTGCCGGACTCGGCGGCGAGGCGGACGACGAGGGCGTGGGCGGCGGCGGTCTCGATGAAGCCGGGGGCGATGCTGTTGACGCGCACGCCCTGGGGGCCGAACTCCCGCGCCAGGCCCTTGCTGTAGGTGCTGAGGGCGGCCTTGGCGGCGGCGTAGGCGAGCGTGGCCTCGGGCAGCGGCATGCGGCGCTGGATCGAGGAGACGTGGAGGATGACGCCGGAGCGCTGGGCGACCATGCCGGGCAAAAAGGCGCGGTCGAAGCGGACGGCGGCGAGGAGGTTGAGGTCGAGGTCATGACGCCAGTGGTCGTCGTCGAGGGCGAGGGCGCCGCCGCCGGGAGCGGACGAACCGCCGGCGTTGTCGACGAGGATGTCGACGCCGCCGAAGGCGTCGGTCACGGCCCGCACGACCCGCTCGACGCCCTCACGGGTGGCGATGTCGGCCTGCACGAACAGGGCGGGCTCCTGGCCTTCGGGCAAGGCGGAGCGCGCGGTGGTGGCGACCGTCGCGCCGCCGGCGGCGAGCCGACGCACGACGGCGGCGCCCATGCCCTGGGTGCCGCCGGTGACGAGGACGCGCTTGCCGGTGAACTCGCGGGAGTCGTAGAAGAAAGGCTGGGTCATTGGATCGATCTCCGATCGAGCACACGCGCGGCGCGACGTTCGCCGCCGACGATTGCCCGGACCGCGAAGATGGGCCCAGTATGCAGGGGTGACAAGGACGCACGAAGAAGTGAGCCGCTCACCTGCAGGTAAGTCGGAGCCGTGGACGCCGGAGACCGCGGCGGAGGCCGTGAGCGAGGCGCTGGCGCTGCTCGAGGGGCGCTGGAAGCTGCGCATCTTGTTCCACCTGTTCGGTGGCAAGGTGCTGCGCTACTCGGAGCTGGAGCGCGCCATCCCGGAGGTGTCGCAGAAGATGCTGGCGCAGCAGCTGCGCAAGCTCGAGAGCGACGGGCTGGTCCGCCGCGAGGTGTTCGGCGAGGTGCCGCCGCGCGTGGAGTATCGCCTCACGGAGTGGGGGCAGTCGCTGTGCCCGGTGCTCGATGCGCTGCTGCAGTGGCACGCGCGGCGGGAGGGGAGCGATGCGGAGACCGCCGACGCTGCGGGCGAGGCGGTCGCGGTCTCGTCAGGGGCAGGGCGGCAGAGATGTCCTGAAGGCCAGGTCGATGACGCGAGGCGGTGATGTCGAGGCTGAGTTCGCGGCCGGTCGTCGGCGGCGGGCCGGAGCGGGCAGGTCGAAGTGGCTGTCCTGAAGGCCAGGTCGACGGCGGCGAGTCGGAGCTGGGAACTCGATGCGGCCGGCTGTGCTCGCGGCCGGGCGGGAGCGAAATAAGCTGTCTCTCAGGACAGGTCGATGCTCGGCCGGCCCGGGCCCGCCAGGGCGTGCGGTCGCGACGAAGCCGCCCGGAGTCGCGAGACGCCGGGCGGGACGGAGGGCCGGCGCGCCGATTACTTCAGCGAGTTGCGCAGCCGCGGGATGGCGTCCGGGAGGACGACGCTGACGAGGATGCCGAGGGGCGCCTTGACGCAGTCGACGGCCATACCCATGCGGTACTTGTCGGTCAGGTCGACGACGATGATCATGACGTTGCCCTCGTCGCCGAGGCGCAGGAGCGTCTGGTAGACGAAGTCGGGCACCGGCAGCTGCGACTTCTTGAGCGCCTCGGTGATCCTCTCGCAGAGGATGTTGAAGAGGGCGCACGCCTTGGGCGAGCTGCGAATACCGGCGACGGACATACCGGAGGTCTTGCTGAAGACGTCGATGGTGGCGAGGCCGCCCATCAGGCCGTCTTCGATCTCGGTGAGGGTCGCATTCACGTCTTTCAGGTTCATCTCGGTGTGCCTCTCGGCCGCGATCAGCGAGCGCGACGACCACACTACCTGGAGCCGGGGTCGGTGCTCGCGCGATCGAAAGGGCGAGCGTGAAAAACCGACCCCCGCAGTCCGCGGGCGTGTGCGCGGCGCGCCTTTCACGCCGGACACCGAAGCGGCCGTAGAGCGGTGCTCGTATCGTTCTGACGCATCGCGGGGTGCGCGCGGCAGATCCGAGGCGGCGAGAAATCCCGGGGAACCTGGGGGGATCCAGGATCGGGGCCTGCCGACGGCTGTAGATCACCCCGCACCGGGTTCGGGTGGACCAGGCGTCCAGATGTCCGCCGGTCAAGCCGAGGGGCCGGTCCCGGGACGGCGCGGAACCGCGGTCCGGGGGGCAGGTGAGAGCTGGCCTTCGGGACAGGTCGAAGCCGCGACCCGCTGGCCTTCGGGGCGGTCGGAGGGACGATAGACGCCGCGTATGGCTGTCTTTCGAGACAGGTGGCGAGTCGCCGGGGCAGCGCCGAAGCTGTCCTTCGGGACAGATTTATAATCGCGACGACGGCGAGGCCGACACAAAGGCCGACCTCGCCGCGGGGCTGTCTTTCGGGTCAGGTGCTGCTCAGGCCAGGAGGGCGGCGCACGGGGTGTTGGAGTAGCCGTCGCCGTCGCCGTTGGTGGCGCCGACCTCGGTGGCCTCGGGCACGACCGACTGCAGGCACGCGAGCAGGATGTCCGACGTGTTCTCGCTCGAGGGCGAGTGGTAGTGCTCGGCGGGGTAGCGCAGGGCGCCGCCGCCGCGGCCGGCGACGATGCACGGCTGGTCGAACACGCTGTGGGTGTAGCCCGAGGCGGCGTCGCTGCCGAGGATCACGCACGAGTTGTCGAGCAGGTTGCCGTCGCCCTCGGGCGTCTCCTTGAGGCGATTGAGCAGGACGGCGAAGCACTCGACGGTCTTGATCGTGGACTGGTCGACCGCCTCGTTGTCGGCGGTGTCGTGGGTCATGTCGTGGTGACCCTTGCTGTGGCCGAGGCTCTTGAACACGTGATAACCGACCGAGCCCGAGAACTGGATGCTGACGATCCGGGTCAGGTCGCAGCGGAACGCCTCGATGATGATGTCGACCATCGCCGCGTTGACGAGCTCGATCGGCTCGGCGCCGTCCATGTCGCTGTTGGTCTCGATCGGCATGCCCGGCAGGATGCAGGCCGGCGGCAGGGTCTCGATCTGCTTCTTGATCTGCTCGACGCTGGCGAGGTGAGCGTCGAGGCGCAGCTTGTCGGCGCTGCCGACCCGCAGCTTGAGCGCCTTCACGTCCTCGCGCACGGCGTCGAGGATGTCGACGCGCGGGCCCTTGGTCGGATCGTCGGGCGGGACGAAGCTCTCGAACAGGGCGGCGAAGGCCAGCTGCGGGTTGAAGAACGGCGGCAGCGGCTGGTCCGGGCCCTTGTGCGACAGGTACTGCAGGGTCGGGCCCTCGCCGCCGATGACGCGCTTCGAGATGGCGAGCTGCAGCGACGGCATGAAGGTCTGGGCGCCGACGGCGGCGGCGGCGACCTGATCGATCGAGGGGCCGCCGAACTTGGAGGAGTAGCTGTTCTCGGCGTGCGGCAGCTCGATGAACGGGTAGCCGGAGAAGAAGCCGGCGCAGCCGTCGTGGTGGCCGCGGCGGTGCTTGGACGCGGCCTTGATGTCGAAGCCGGTCAGCAGGTTGCAGTACTCGCGCACGCCCTCGAGCGCGGCCAGCTGCGGGGTCAGCGGGTAGCCCGGACCGGTCTCGGCGGGGGCCCAGCGGTTGCCCTTGCCGACGTCGGCGGGGTCGACGAGGGCGACGCCGTTGCCGAAGTGCCAGGTGATCATGCGCCGCGGCAGGGCGGTGCCGTCGGCGTGGGCGGTGCCGTTCGAGTTGAGCATGACCTCGAGCAGCGGGAGCGCGAGCGCGACGGAGGTGCCGCCGGCGACGCCGCGGAGCATGGTGCGACGGCTGAGTTGATGGCGCTTCATGACTCGTGCTCCTTTCACTCGGGGGTGCCCACGCGCAGGAAGGCGGGGCTGGCGACGAGCTCGGCGAGGAGCTCCTTCATGCGGTACTCGTTGTCCTCGAACACCTGGTCGAGGTCTTTCAGCGCGTCGGCCTCGCCGGGCAATTCGAGGTGGCCGGTGGCGTGGCGGAACAGGTTGCGCACGAGGCAGCGGGTGACCGCGGGGCTCTCGCGCAGGAGGCCGCCGAGCTGGCGGGCGCCGTCGAACTCGCCGCCGTCGAGCACGCTCTTGGTGTCGAGGTCGACGCCGTTCTCGGTCAGGCGGAAGGCGCCGATGCCGTCGAAGTTCTCGAGGCCGAAGCCGATGTCGTCCATGAGCTTGTGGCAGCCGGAGCAGGACGGGTTGGTCTGGTGCTCGGCGAGGCGGTCGCGCATCGTCTTGTACTCCTCGCCGTTCGGCAGCTCGGTGACGATGTCGGGCGGCGGCGCCGGGATGCCCTGGCACATCAAGACCTCGCGCACGAACTTGCCGCGCAGGGTCGGCGAGCTGCTGCTGATGTGGGCGTAGGCGGCGAGGAAGCCGCCCTGGCCGAGCAGACCGCCGCGCTTGCCCTCGACCGGGAGGTCGAACTTCTGCCACACGTCGCCGAGCACGCCCGCGTCGGGGATGAGGCCGTAGAGCTGGGCCAGCGGGCCGTTGGCGAAGGTGTAGGGGGCGTCGAGGAAGTCGCGGAAGTCGGCCTCGCGGGTGAAGGCGATGTCGTCGATGAGCTTCAACGCCTCGTCGCGCATGCTGGCCCCGAGCGCGGGCGTCCAGGCCGGGAACACGCCCGGGTCCTTCGGCAGGGCCTCGAGGGTGCGCAGGCGCAGGACCTCGGCGAAGAACCCGCCGAGAGCGCCGCGCGCGGCCGGGGTCTCGAGCATGGTCCAGGCGACGCCGCGCACGGCGTCGGCCGTGGCGAGCCCGTCAGTCTCGCCGAGGTCGATAAGCTCGCGGGTCGGCGTGGTGTCGAGGAGGAAGAAGCTGAGCCGCGTGGCGAGCTCGACGCCGGTGAGCACGCGCTGGCCCGGAGCGTCGGGGTCGGGCTCGCCGACCTCGACCTGATAAAGGAAGTAGGGCGACTGCAGCATGCCGGCGACGGCGAACTCGCGGCCCGACTCCCAGTTGCCGAACGCGAGCGCGGCGTCGCGACCGACCGCGCCGTAGCGATCGATCTCGGCCTGCGTGAGGCTGCGGCGCCAGGCGACGCGGCCGAAGTTGGCGACGAACTCCTTGTGACAGGCGTCGTCGTCGGCGCCGGTCGGGACGCAGGTGTGGTAGCTGGCGAGGATGGCGTCGTCGGCGGCGGCGGCGACCTTGCGCGCCGATTTCTCGTAGGTGTCGACGGCCTGGTCGTTGAGCGCGAGCTGGGCGGCGCCGATCGCCTCGAAGCCGTTGAGCGCGCTGTCCGGCGGGGTCTCGGCCTCGGCTACCGCGGCGTCGCCGAGCAGGTAGGCGACCGAGCTCCGGTACTGGCGGGCGAGCAGGATGCGCAGGCGGGCCGGAGCCGGGGCGAACTCTTCCCCACCGCCGTCAGTCGGGTCGGTGCCCTCGGTCGGATCGCCGTCGGTGCCGGCGGAATTGGCCCCGCCGGTCTCGGTGGGATCCTCGCCGCCGGTGAGGGTGGGGTTGCTGGCGCTCTGGTCCTGGCCGGCGCCGTGATAGCAACCGCCGGCGAGGCTCGCCGTGAGGGTGAGGAGGACCGCGAGACCGCCCGGACCTTGCGGCCGGGATGGTGTGCGGGCGAAACGACGCTGCCTGGGCATGGGCGGCTCCTTGCGGGGGACGATCCACCATAAAGGGGTCCCAGGATCTGCGTCCACGGCGCGCACGTGAGGGGGACTGTCTGCTGAGATTCCCTGTCCGCAGAAGACCCCACGCGCCGAGGTCGCGTCGTGACGCGCGCGTGAAAGCGTTGTATTACCGATCCCGGAGCGATGAACCTCCTCCCACCGACGTACATCTGCCTCGACCTGCCCGAGCCGCAGGCGTCGGAAGTGATGGCGCTGCGTCGCCGCTACTGCCAGCGGCTCAAGGACTTCCCGCCGGAGATCACGGTCACCGGCTCGAGCGGCGTGGGAGCGATGCTGCCGCAGCCCGAGTGGGACCGCGTCGAGCCCAAGCTCGAGGCGCTGGCGCAGGAGTGGGCGCCGATCCGCGCGAGCCTCGGCGGGATGGTCCGCTTCCCGGACACCGACATCTTCTGCCTCAGCATGTCGGACCCGATGCCGTTCATGGCCCTCCACGAGGCGCTCAAGCACTCGGGCATCGCGTTCGAGGACAGCCAGTTCCCGTTCTTCCCCCACTGCACGATCCGCATGGCGGGGCCGCTCACCGACGCGGACATCAGCGCGCTGTTCTCGTTGACCGTGCCCGGCGAGTTCGTGATCGCCGAGCTGGCCCTGTATCAGCGCACGAGCGACGACCGGATCGTGCGCGTGTGGTCGCGGCCGCTCGCGGGCGCGTGACGCGAGCTCGCGGTCGGCTCGGGGGCTCGCCGGCAGGCTGCGCGTCCTCGTGGGCGGCGAGCCGCAGACGAGCGACGCGCGGGCGCTGCGAGGACGCGCGACGTGGTCGCCGTTCGTGGGCTGCGCGATAAAAGCGGCGAGGAGATCCCGCGCCGCGGCCGTTCTGCGCGCAGCGCGAGGCCGGGGGCGTTCCTGCTCGAAGCGGAGGGCGCGGTCGAGAGGGCATGTCGCATCGGACATGTTTCATCGGACATGTCAACGAGGACATGCCGCGAGGGACATGTCCTCAGCGCGCGGCTTGCAGGGTCGGCGCCAGCATGCCGGCGAGGCAGCCGAGGGCGGCGTTGTAATCGCTGTCGCAGACCGACTCGATGCAGCAGCGCACGCCGCGTTCGTCGACGGCGGTGTCCGGGTCGTCGGGCAGGTCGAGCGACTGGCAGACCTCCTGGATCCGCCCGGGCGGGACCGCCTGGCCGGCCGGGCCGACGCAGCCGGGGCCGATGCCGAACTCGAACTGCTTGTCGGCCGGGGTGTCGGTGTCGCCGGGCAGGATGTCCTCGGGCCGCCAGTCGCGGTAGACGAGGGCCTCGGCGCCGCCGGACAGCGGTTCGAACGGCGGGTCGTCGCTGTGCGCGGTGACCTGCGGGACGCCGCCGAGCACCAGCATGACGACCTCCTTGTCGTGGAGCTGGCGCAGGCTGGTCAGGGTCTCGACGTAGCGGGCGACCGGGTAGAGGACCTGCTTGTCCTCGGACATGCACCACTCGTACACGCCGTCGTCGTCGTCGTCGGCGCAGGTCATGCCGGCGTTCCAGCACACGGCGCTGGTCGGCTCGCGCTTCTGGCCGCTGTCGGGGTCGAGCGGCCAGTACTTGCCGAACTCGGGGTCGTCCTGCAGCTTGGGGTCGAAGTAGGCGAAGTTGAGGGTCGAGCAGTCGGTCTCGTCGGTGACGAGGACGATCGCCAGCGGCGCGCCAGGGCGCAGGAACGGCCGCTCGCCGCGGTTCCAGCGGGCGCCGAAGTCGAGCGCGCGGGTCATGGCCTCGAGCGGCGACTCCATGCCGCAGCCGTCGATGCCCTGGGGGCCGATGCAGGCGAGGGCGTCGGCGGCGGCGTCACCCAGACCGTCAGGGTCGATGACGTTGTGGGTGGTGGGGTTGAAGTGGATGAACGGATCGGTCGGGACCGAGGGGGCGGCCTGCGAGCAGCGCGAGGTGCAGATCTCGGGCATCACCGGCGGGTCGGCGCCGAGGCCGGTAAACCGCGTCAGCCGCTCGGTGCAGGGAGTCTCGATCGGCTGGCCGTCAGCGGCGTCGTAGTCGGGCTTCTCGAACGGGGTGCACAGCGGGTGCGGCACGTCAGTGGTGGTGACCATGATGTGCACGTCGGCGCCGACGAGCTTGCCGTTGGCGTCGCTGAGGCCGCGCAGCAGCGAGACGAAGGCGGGGAAGCTGTCGGCGAGCTGGCTCTGCTCCTCGCCCATGGTGCCCGAGTTGTCGATGACGAACAGGACGTCGAGCTGATCGCACGAGCCGCCGTCGCTGCAGCCGAGCGGCGGCGGCGGCTCCTCGCCGGTGGTCACGGGCTCGCCGGTGGTGCCCACGGGCTCCTCGCCGGTGGTCACGGGATCGAAGGTGGTGGTCGGCGGCGGTCCGGCGGTGGTGTCGTCGACCGGCGGCGCGGTGACGACGAGGGTGCCCTGGCCGGTGGTGCCGTCGGTGTCGCTGGCGTGGGGGAACTCGCCGAGGCCGCTGGGATCGAGGAAGCAGGCGAGCTGTACCAAAGGACAGGTGAGAACCACGGCGCGGCAGACCCTCGCCGCGGAGGCGATGGTGCTGCGGTGCGTGCGGGGCGTGGGCACGGGGGGTCTCACCCGCCGCGGTCAGGGCTGCGCGGCCGGTTCATTACAAAGCGTGGCCGCCCGGTCGACCAGAGGCGAGCCCGGGAATTGTCGCGGGTAGCTGGTGGCGAGCTGGCGCGCGGCGTCGCGCTGGCCGAGGGCGCAGCGGGCCTCGATCTCGAGCAGGCCGCGCTCGGCCGCCAGGATCCCGCCGGGGAACCGCCTGGCGTGCTCCTCGAGGAGCTGCAGGCGCTCGGCGGGCCCGGCCAGCTTGGCCCGCCGTAGCAGGTCGACCTCGGCGGCGACGCTGTCCTCACGTGCAGGCCGGCGGGTCTTGGAGGTGTCCGAAGGGACAGGTTTGTCGGCGGGCGGCTCGTCAGGCGCGACCTCGAGGATGGGCTCGGGGGCCGGGGCGCGGGCCTCATCGGCGCGGCGGACGGGCTCGGCGGTGTGCGAGGCGTCGCCCTCGCGGGCCTGGTAGGGCGCGGCGACGTGGTTTTGCGGCGCCTCGCCGCCCCGCGTGACGGCCCAGGTCAGGGCCAGCAAGACGCCGGCGGCCAGAGCGAAGCCGGCGAACACGCGCGGGGCGAGGCGCGAACGAGGATGTGCTTCGTCGTCGAGGTCGTCGCTGCCGACCTCGTCGCGGCGCTGCTCGAGCGCGGCGAGGACACGATCGGCGATGGCGCGGTCGGGCGACTCGGCCCTGCGAAATGCGGCCAGGCGCGCCCGCGCCTCCGAACTCAGCGGTTCCATGCAGCTTGCCTCCCATCCGTCCGCTCGGTCTCGGCGATGGCGCGCTCGAACTCGGCGCGAGCGGCCCGCAGACGCGAATAGACGGTGTTCAGTTTGACATCGAGGGCCTGGGAGATCTCCGGCGCCGTGAAGCCCTCGAGGTCGGCCAGGATGAAGACCATGCGCTTGTCGTTGTCGAGGCTGTCGAGGAAGCGCTGAACGAACTCAGCGGCCTCGGCGCGCTCGGCGTCGCGCTCGCGCGGTTGGTGGGTATGGACGACGGCGAACGCCTGGATCCGGCGCTCGTGGCGCCGCAGGCCGCGGCGGAAATCGCTGGCGACCCGCCGGGCGGTGCCGAACAGCCAGCTCCGCAGCGAGATCTGCGGATCGAGGCCCGGGAGGCGGCGGTGGAGCACGAGGAACACGTCCTGGGCGGCGTCCTCGAGCTGGTCGTAAGGGACCCCGAGGCGACGGAGGATCCGCCAGACGAGGTCGAAGTAAGCGTAGTAGACGGTGGCGAACCCGCGCTGCGCGTGCTCCTCGGGGCCAGGGCCAGGTATGGGCGGCTGAAGCTTCAGCACGGCAGTCACTTGTTTCGTGGCCAAGCTCGGCCGCTTCCGTCACGGCGCGCGCCGGGGCCGAGACGAATCTCGACGCCGGCGCCGGCCCGGACGCCGACCGGCTGGGTGATGAAGACGACCTGGTCGCTGATCGCAAACGGTGCGCGCAGAGGGGCGACCACGAATTCGGTGCGCAGGCCGAGGCCGACGCGCGGGTGCGGCGACCACACCAGGCCGACGCCGAGCAGGGCGGCGAGCCAGGGCGGGCGGGCCCGTCGCGGGTCGACGGTGATGCCGGCGCCCTCGGCCAGCAGCTGGCCGGCTTCGATGCCGAGGCACAGCGGGATCTCGAGCACGCCGCGGACGAATCGGCCGCAACCGCGGGCCCCGAGCGCCCAGCGGGCGACCATGCCGACGCGAGCGTCCTCGAAGGTCAGCGGGCGGGCCGGCATGTAGTGACCGAAGACCTCGAAGCGGAGGCGGCGGTGGAGGAGGCCGACGGCCGCGCCGATGTCCCCGGCGATCGTCGGCGTGGCGCCGGCGTCGATGGCCCCGTCGACCCGCAGCAGCGCGGTGAGCCGGCGTGGGGGCGGGCGCGGGGACGGGGGCGGGGCCGCGGGTGATGCGGGCTCGGGCTCGGGCTCGGGCGCGGGCGCGGGCGGGGTCGGCGTGGGCGCGACGACCTCGGGCGGCGGGGGGACCGGGGTCGGCGGGGCGGGCTCGGGCACAGGCTCGGGCGCGGGCTCGGGGGCTGGCGCGGGCGGGGCGAGCTGGCCGGCGAACTCGAGCGGGTCGATGGCGATGGCGATGATCAGGGCGGCGGCGCCGTCGAGCGACTCGCAGGCGTCGGCGCGCTCGATCCGTCGCTGGGTGAGCTGGGGGGTGTGGATGTCGAGCCGCAGCTCGTAGCGCCCGGAGATCCGGCGGACGACGCCGCGCACGCGCACGCCCTCGAGGTCGGGCGGCCGCGTGAGGGCGGCGAGGGCGCCGAGGACGTCGTCGCGGGTCGGACAGCCGGCGGGGGCGCGCCACTCGATCGCGGGCGGTCCGGCCAGCGAGAGGAGGAGCAATCCGGAGGTCGGCCCGAGCATGAGCGCAGCAGCGTCGGATGGTAGGCCCGAGCGCGGTCGGGACGCCAGGGGCTGGGGCGGGGTCCGTGGGCCGTTCGGCGGCGAGGTTGCGATCTGTCTCTCGGGACATGTGATTGCCGGGCCTGCCGGAGGTCAGGGCGGTTCCGAGCCGGCTCGCCGGCGCGCTCGCAGGCAGGCCGCGGGGGTGTCAGCGCGGGCGAGGCGGCGGCGTTGTGGGGCTGCACGCCGGGACCCGGGGCTGTCAAGCTGACCCGAGTCCCGGCCCAAGGAGACGCGCATGAACCCGTGGATGAAGTGGATCCTCCTGGCGACCCCGATCGCGCTGACGCAGTGCCGCTCGAGCGCGGTGACCCCGATCGGCACCGTGACGCCCGACGGCAACAACAACGTGATGCTGGCGCACGGGCAAGGGGACGTGGCTTACGAGGCGCCGCCACACACGTTCTCGCCGCGCCCGCACCCGCCGCGCAGCCGCGGTGACGCGCCGCCGCCGAACCTGGCGGCGCTGCCGAAGATGGTGTCGCGGATCGATCAGTGCTACGGGCCGAGCGGTGGGGCGGTGGCGACGGGGTCGAGCCCGATCGCCCGGCCGGCGAAGAAGCCGGCGCCGGCGCAGCCGAAATACAAGCAGGTGCCCTACAACCAGGGCGGGGCCTCGCCGCCGCCGGCGCCCTCGCCGATCCAGAGCTCGCCGTCCGGCGGGGTGCTCGGCAAGGGCAGCGCCGGGCTCGGGGAAGGTCGCGCCAGCAGCCGCGGGTATGGGGACGCCGGGGGCGGTCCGCCGCCGCCGCCGACCACAGCTTCCAAGTCGGCGGCGCCGAAGCCGGAGTCGGCGGCCGACGTGCGCGCCGAGAAGAAGAAGCAGAAGGACGCCGAACGCCGGCGCGACAAGTCGGCCGAGATGGCGCCGTCGGCGAGCCCGCCGGCCGAGGCGCCGCTGGCCGCCCGCGAAGAGGCGGAGGACGCGAGCTCGGTGGCGTACGAGCCGGTCCGCCCGACCGACGGCGACCAGGAGCAGCAGTACAGCGACTGGGGTCAGGCGACGTACCTCTCGAACGACGACACGATGAGCCTGTCGTCGGCGCAGCGGGTGATCTTCGCCATCGACAAGTTCTTGCCGGTGCCGCTCGAGCACATCCGCCCGCACGAGCTGCTCAACTACTTCTCGTTCGAGACGGCCGAGGTGGCGCCGACCGACGACTTCTCGGTGCTGCCCGAGGTCACCAAAGATCCGAAGCAGGAGGGCATCTACAACCTCGCGCTGGCGATCCGCGGGCGCCCGGTCGACAAGCAGGCGCGGCGCAACGGCAACCTGACGTTCGTGGTCGACCGCTCGGGCTCGATGAGCGACGAGGGCCGCATGGACTACCTCAAGCGCGGCATGCGGAAGATGCTCGGCGAGCTCAAGACCGGCGACCTCGTCAACGTGGTGCTGTTCGACCACGAGGTGTGCGTGCCGGTCGAGAACTTCGTGGTCGGGCGCGACAAGCCGGAGGCGCTCGAGAAGGCGATCGACAGGATGAAGCCGCGCGGGTCGACCGACGTGCACGCGGGCCTGACCCGCGGCTACGAGCTGGCCGACCGGGGCTACCAGCCGACCTACAACAACCGGGTGGTGCTGGTCACCGACGCGCTCGCCAACACCGGCAACACCGACCCGCGGACCATGGCGATGGTCAGCAAGTACTACGACCAGCGGAAGATCCGCCTGTCGGGCGTCGGCGTCGGCACCGAGTTCAACGACGCGCTGCTCGACAAGCTGACCGAGCGCGGCAAGGGGGCCTACGTGTTCCTCGGCTCGGAGGCGGAGGTCGACGCGGTGTTCGGCCCGCGCTTCATCTCGCTGCTCGAGACGACGGCGATGGACGTCCACTTCCAGCTGCACCTGCCGCCGTCGCTGCGCATGAACGTGTTCTACGGCGAAGAGAGCTCGGCGGTGAAAGAGGACGTGCAGGCGATCCACTACTTCGCCAACACCTCGCAGCTGTTCCTGGTCGACGTGATGGCCCGCGGCGACAAGAAGCTGCGGCCGCAGGACCAGATCATGCTGACGATCGAGTACGAGGACCCGGAGTCGGGGCAGAAGATGCTCGAGGAGCGGGCGTTCTCGCTGGGGGAGATCGAGCGCGAGGCCTACAACATCCGCAAGGGCCGGCTGCTGATGGCGTGGGCCGACCGGCTGGCGCTGATGGCCTCGCGGCCGCAGCCGATCGGCACGGCGCCGGTGGCGGGCGCGTGGATCGACGCCGACGGCTGGCAGCAGTGCGAGCAGGGCAAGGCGGACCTGCGCGACATGGCCCAGGGCATGAACGACCCCGAGGTCACGCGCGTGGTGTCGCTGTGGGACAAGTTCTGCGCGCGCTACGAGCAGCCGCGCAACCCGGTGCGCCGCACGCCGGCGTCCGGGCCCGACGCCTGGCCGTCGGCCCGCTGAGCCGGGTACGAACGAGGGCCGCGCGCCGCAGCTCGTAGGAGCGGCGGCCGCGGCCCTGGCCTTTGGGGCATGTCCTCAAAGACCTGGCGCGAGGAGCATGTCCCGGGGGACATGCCCCTTCGGACTAGATGCAGGGCGGCGAGGCCTCGATGGTGTGGCCGCAGTGGACCTCGGCCTCGGCGGGACCGGTGGCGGCGATCGTCAGGTGGTAGAGGCGGCAGGCGAGCGTGTTGCCGGTGGCGTCCTCGGCGTTGTACGGCTCGGTGTCCATGAAGTTGGCGCAGGTGGCCATGCACTCGCCGGGGCTCGCATGCTCGCCCGGGCACAGCGCGGTGGCGATGGCGCAGAAGCCCTCGCAGTTCTGGCCGCACGCGCCGGCGCCGCCCGGGCCGGCGTGCACGCAGTGGACGGTCGGCTCGATCGAGGCCATGCCGGCGTGGTAGGCCCGGCAAGCCAGCGAGTTGCCCGAGGTCTCGCCCGGCGAGCCCTGCGGCAGGCCGCTGCAGGCGCCGAGGCAGCTCTCCAGGCTCGGGTACTGGGCGTCGACGAGGGTGCAGCTGCCCATCATCGCCGCGCAGTACATCATGCAGCCGGCGTCGGGATCGCCGCCGGTGGTGGTGGTGCCGGTGGTCGGATCGACGGGGCCGGTGGTCGGATCGGCGGGGCCCGTCGAGGTCGAGGTCGGCTCGTCGGTGGTCCAGCCGGTCGAGGAGGTCGTGGTGCTCGTGGTGGTCGTGAGGTCGCCGCTGGCCTGGGTCGCGGTCGTGATCACGGCGGTGCCGGCGGAGGTCGAGCCGGTGTCGTCGCCGCGCGAGTCGTCGAAGCAGGCGGAGGACAGGAGGGCACCGAGGAGGGGGAGGACGAGGACGCGAGAGATCATGCGTGGGCCTTGCGTGGCGGGGTGAACCGGCGTGGACAGGTCACACGCCGCCGCTGCTCGCTTCCGTCGAGCGCGAGGCGTGCGCGATCCTGGCCTTGTCGATGGCGATCCGAGTCTGCGGCCCGCGCGATCGGGTTGTCAACCGCGGGGCGTGGGGCTTTGGGGCCGCAGAGGCGCGGTGAAGAACCTGTCTGCAAGGACATGTGAACGCGGTAGACCGGGGCCGCGCGGCGAGTCGCGCGGGCCCGCGTCAGCGCAGGCAGACGTGGCTGATCTCCTCGGTCGAGGTCGCCCGGGCGATGCAGTCGCGCGCGCCCGGCGGCAGCGACAGGCCCTCGCAGCGCTGCAGCTCGGGCACGAACCGGCGGGCGAACTCCTGCTGCTTGCGCCGCGTCAGCACGGGGTCGCTGTAGCCCTGCTCGGCGAGCTCGAGGGCGACGATGCGGTCGAGGATGACGGCGCAGTCGTCGGCGCCGGCCCGCTCCGAGCGGCACGTCAGCAGCAACAGCGCCAGGCCGAGCGGGGCGAGGCGAGGCGAGCGCGGCGGCGGCGTGGGCTGCGGGTCGGTCATGGCCGGGTGGTCGATGGGACATGTCCTCGAGGACAGTCCGGATAAAGCTGCTCGGTGAAGCTGAGGATGTCCCTCAGGACATGTCTTCGAGGACGGGTGGCAGCGAGAGATCAGCGGTCGCGGGTGAAGTGGACGCGGATGGCGGGCGAGCGGGCGCGGACTGGCCGGCCGTCGCGGTCGAGCGCGGGGGTGAAGCGGGTCCGGCGGGCGCAGGCGAGGGCGGCGGCGCCGAAGCCGTCGCCGGGGTCGGCGACGAGCTCGGCCTTTTCGACGACGCCGCGCTCGTCGACGAGGACCCGGATGGTGGCGACCTGCTCGTCGAGCGCCAGGCCGTCGGCCTCGAGCGGCCACGGGCAGTTCCATTCGCTGCTGGCGAGCGCGACCGGGCGCGAGCGATCGGCGGCGGTCGGAGCGGCGGGCGGTGGCTTGATCGGCGCGGGCTGGGGCGGCGGGGCGGTCGGCTGCGAGCTGGCGTTCGGGACAGGTCGGGTGCCGGTGCCGGTCGAAGTGGTGGCGCCGCCGACGTACGCGCTGGCTCCGCCGACGATGACGACGTCGCCGGTCAGATCGAGGGCGCCCGGCGGCGCGGCGACGACCCGGCCGGCGCGTGCGGGCGCGGGACGGGCAGGTTTGGCGGGCGCGGGCACGGCGGCGGCGACGGCCGGGGCGGGCTCGCTGGCGGCCGGCGGAGGTTCGGGCGCGGCTGGCTCAGGGGGCGGCGGGGGCGGCTCGGTGCGCTCGACGTCGGCGAGCTGCAGGCGGGTAAGCTCGTCGTGCACGCGCGCGGCCATGGTGGCGCTCCAGGTCTCGAGCGTGGGCTGGGCCCGCAAGATCATGACGGCGAGGCCGAGGTGCAGGACGACGGCGACGATGATCGCGTGGTGCCGCCGCGAGGCCGGCGGGGCGGCGGCGGCGAACACCTGGGCGGCGATGCCGGGCCGGGTCACGCGCGGGCCTCCGGGCAGGATGTCCCGCGGGACAGGTGAGAGAGGCGCGGGGCCGGGGCGAGCGGGGTCGGGCAGGATGTCCCGTGAGGCAGGTCGAGACACCGGTGAGACAGGGGCGTGTTCGCGCAGGATGTCCCACGGGACATGTCTTCTTGGACGTGTGCGGAGGACGCCTGGCGAGTCACGGGGTCGCCTCCGGGGCTGGCGCGGGGGCCAGGGTGGCGAAGGCGACGCGGTAGACGCCGCCGCGCTGGAGGGCATCGATGGTGGCGATGACGCGGCGGTGGGCGACCTCGCCGTCGGCGTGGATGACGGCGCGGACCTGGGGGCTGCGGGCGCGCACGGCGGCGGCGCGGCGGACGAGGTCGTCGTCGCCGGCGAGCGGCTCGCCGTCGACGAGGGTGGCACCGCGCTCGGGGACGATGACGCTCAGCACGACCTGGACCTCGCCGGCGGTGCTGGCCTCCGGCAGGTCCATCTCGACCGCGGGGGTGACGATGATCTTGGCGGTGACGATGAAGATGATGAGCAGGACCAGGACGACGTCGACCATCGGCGTGACGTTGATGCCGACGATGAGGCCGCCCGGGTCGCCGCTGGAGTGACCGGCCATCAGCGCGCCTCCGCCGGGCCTTCGGGACCTGGCTTTTCGGACATGTAGGCGAGGACGAGGTTGGTGAGCGCCTCGCTGCCCTGGCACAGCGAGGTGATCCGGCGCTGGAAGGCGTTGTAGGCGGCGACGGCGGGGAGGGCGACGAGGAGGCCGACGGCGGTGGCGACGAGGGCCTCGGCGATGCTCGACATGACGGCGTTGGAGGCGACCTGCGAGGCGGCGCCGGTGCCCCCGCCGTGGCCGGGCGCGGCGTGGCCGAGCTCCTCGAAGGCCGCGATGACGCCGATGACGGTGCCGAGCAGGCCGACGAAGGGGGCGTTGTTGCCGAGGGTGCCGAGGAATATAAGCCCGCGCTCGAGCTGGCCGCGCTCGAGCGCGAGGGCGCTCTGCATCGCGTACTCGGCGGCCTTGGGGCCGCGGTCGGCGAGGCGCAGACCAGCAGCGGCGATCGCCGCGGCGACGCTGGGCGAGTCGGCGAGCAGCCGCAAGGCGCCGTCGCGGTCGCCGGCCTGCAAGAGGTTGCCGACGCGGCCGGCGAGCAGGCGCAGGTCGCCGCCGCGGGCGCGCAGGACCAACCAGCGCTCGACGGTGAGGGCGACGCTGACGACCGAGAGCAGGCCGAGCAGCCACAGCACCCAGCCGGCGCCGGCGCGGAGGAAGAGCTGCTGGAGGGCGTCGATCGGGGTCATGGGGTCACTCCTCGGCGGTCCAGGCCAGCCGCGGCGGGACGGCGATCATGGCGAAGCGCACGGCCGCCAGGGCGTCGGCGGCGGGCGAGGCCGGGTCTTCGGCGGCGAGGGCGTTGAGGTCGTGCGGGCCGGGGCCGAGCGCCGCGAGCTCGTCGAACTCGACGCCGGCCCACCAGGCGGCGCCGTCGACGGTGACCTCGAGCGCGCCGCCAGGGTCGAGCTCGAACGGGCCGATCCGCAGGCCCTCGAGGGTGCGGCTGCCGCGGAGCACGGGGGCGACGTCGAGGTCGGCGGTGAACTCGAAGGACATGTCCCCGGAGACAGCCGTGCCGGCGAACCGCGCCGCGCGCCCGCCGGGGGCGCCCTCCTGCGCGCGCGGCTTGGCCTGCGTCTTGAGCCAGGTGACGCCGTAGTCGAGCATGGCCGAGCGGACCTGGCCGGGCAGGACCTCGAGCTCGCCGAGCGGCTGCGGCTGGGGGTCGAGCAGGTCGACGGCGGCGACGGCGGCGAACTCGGCGGCCGCGGTGGCGCACAGCTCGGAGGACGCGGCCGCGGTGGCGCACAGGTAGAGCGGGCCGAGGCCGAGCTCGGCGCGCGTGAGGGTGACGGTCCAGGCGCCCACGGTCAGCTCGGTCGCGGCCCCGCGCGCCCGCAGCGGGGCCCGAAAGGCCGGCTCGCCGGTGGCGCCGCAGGCGGCGCAGAGCAGCAGGAGGATGGCTGGTCGAAGGGACATGCGCGAAAGGACCGGTGACGAGGGACAGGTGTGAGAGGACAGGTCCGAAGAGGCAGGTGGCTAGAAGTGGAGGGTGAGGGTGCCCATGACGCTGAGCGGGGGGCCGGCGGCGAAGTGGCGGGCAGGCAGGAGGGAGGGGATCGGGCGGGTGCCCCAGTCGGAGACGAAGTTGTACTCGGTGGCGGCCCAGCGGCGGGCGAGCAGGTTGAAGACCTCGACGCCGACTTCGACGACCCTCCAGCGGACGGCGGCGCTGGCGTCGAGGAGGTGGACGGGGTCGGCGAACTGTCCGTAAGGCAAGGGCCGCGGGGACAGGTAGGAGTAGCCGAGGCCGACGCGCAGGCCGAGCGGGTGGCCCCCGAGCTCCACGAGGTCCTTGTCGATGCCGATGTCGCCGCGCACGACCACCGGCGGGACGTAGGGCAGCAGCTGGCCGGGGACGTAAGGCGGCGAGGGGTTCTCGGCGGTGGCCGGCGGCGGGGCGCGCAGGACGGCGTGCACGTAGGTGACGCTGCCGGCGGCGACCAGCCATGGGAGAGGGCGGGCGATCAACTGGAGGGCGGCGCCGGCCCGGCGGGTGGGGCCGACTTTCTCGAGCCGGCCCTCCTCGGGATCGAAGGCGAGGTCCTGGGCGAGGAAGGTGGCGAAGCCGGCGGCGCTGAGCTGGAGGCGACCGCCGAGCGGGCTCATGCGCACGCCACCCTCGGTGCTGTGGACCTTGGCGAACGGGGCCCGCTCGCCCTCGTCGAGCTGGCGCGCCTGCGGCGAGCGGTAGCCCTGGCCGTAGGCGGCGAACAAGCTGACCCAAGGGACAGGCGCGACCTCGAGGCTGACGCGCGGGCCGGCGGCCACGCCGGTGGCGGTGCGGCGGTGACCGACGAGGTGGCTCTCGATCTGGTAGGGGGCGATGAAGTTGCCGAGGCGATCGTCGATGTCGTAGTGGAGGACGTCGGCCCGGCCGCCGCCGCGCAGGCGCACGCGCTTGCCGAAGCGGAGGTCGAGGTCGCCGTAGAGGCCGACGTCGCTGGCGAGCACGGTGGCGTCGACGCGGCGGTCCCAGGTCTCGTTCTGCGGGGCCTGCAGCAGGTTCTGGGCCTGCTGGATGTTGTGAATCCGGGCCGAGGCGCCGACCTCGAAGGCGGCGTGGAACCACGGGGCGGGGCGCCAGCCGGCTGTCCGATGGGACAGGCGCATGCCGCCGCCGAAGTCGCGGTTCTGCTGCTCGATGAGGTCGCCGCGGCCGACCCACATCGGCATGACGACGCCGCGCTGGGTGTAGCCGGTGAAGTTCTCGCGGCTGTGAAAGTCGACGAGGGCGGTCCACACGGCCATGCGCGTGACGGCCCCGCGCTCGCCGCGGCGCTCGAGCTCGAGCGAGAGGTGGCCGCGCGCGGCGGAGGCGGACTGACTGTTGGCGGAGGGGTCGCCGTAGCTGTCGTAAAAGCCGACGTCGCCGGCGGCGACGTCGTCGCGGCGGAGGACCCCGGCGAGGCCGGCCCGCGCGGCGTAGGCGGCGACGTGGACCTTGCCGCGCCAGCCACCGGCGGCCGAGAAGGCGAACTGGCCCATGGCCATGCCCGAGAGGCCGCCGCGGTTGATGCCGAAGCCGCGGGTGCGGCGGACGGCGGCGGCGGCGAAGGTCTCGTCCTCCTGACCCTTGGGGGCCCACAGCACGAGCTGGCGGAAGGTGGCGAAGGAGCCGCCGGTGCTGCGCAGCTGGACGCCGCGGCGGGGGACGGCGAGGTCGAAGTCGATGCTGCCGGCGACGGCGAAGTCGCCCTGCCGCGGGTCGTAGACGCCCTCGGTGACGCGGATCGATCGCACGGTCTCGGGCACGATCCAGTTGAGGTCGGCGTAGCCCTGGCCGTGCAGGTGCGAGACCTGGTTGAGCGGCAAGGCGCCGGCGGTGATCTCGATGTCCTGACCGTGCGCCGCGTTGAAGCCGCGCAGGGTGATCTCGTGGGCGACGGCCTCGCCCTCGGCGCGGGCGACGTAGACGCCAGGGGCGCTGCTCAGCATGTCGGCGGCGCTCTGCCGCGGCGGGGCGGCGAGGATGTCGCGCTCGACGACAAAGTCGCTGGCGGCCCGCGGCGGAGGCCGGCGGCTGCGAGCGGCGACGTCGAGGACGGGCTCGCTATCGCTGGGGGCGCCCGGCGGGGTGGTCGAAGGGGCAGGTGAGGTGGTCGAAGGGACAGGTTGCTTCGGGGTGGCCGAAGGGGCAGGTTGGCTGTCCGAAGAGGCAGGTTGCGCGGGGCTGTCCGAGGGGGCAGGTGATGGGTCCGAAGGAGCAGGTTGAGCGGGGCTGTCCGAAGGAGCAGGTTCGACGTCCGCGGGCTGGACCGGGGGGGCGAAGCTGAAGGGGACGCGGATCTTGACGGCCACCGGGAGGTCGCCGCGGCGCGCCGGCTCGAACCGCCACTGCTTGACGGCGGCCACGGCGGCGTCGTCGAAGGCGGCCCCGCCGCTCTTGAGCACCTCGGTGGCGCCGACCCGGCCGTCGGCCTCGACGGTGACGGCGAGCTCGACGGCGACGGTGTCGCTGCGCGCCTCGGCGAGCGGGTAGACGGCGTCGACGCGGTGCCGCGGGCTCGGCGGGACGACGGCAGGCGCGGCCCACCCCGGAGCGGCCCACAGGCACGCCGCGAGGCAGGCGCAGAGGGTGACGCGAGCGCGTGACACCGGGATCGAACGGTTAAGAGATCGAGGCCGAGGCCGTCAAGCGAGCGGGCCGCTCCCGCACTCGAGTCGCTGTTGTCAGCCGACTGCAATTGCAATGCGAGTGCATGTGCGGATTGTGCGCGAAGTGGCTTCGGGCGGCCCCAGGCGGCGCGCACGGGCGCCAGGGGACTTACGCGGCGAGACCGTGGGCGGCGAACGGGCCGTCCGGTCGGAGTTAGGTCACGGGTCCGGAGGCCGGTCGCCGCCAGCGACGTCGGGCGCGCCGGCGGTGGCGGGCCGCGCATCGCCGTCGATGTCGGTCTGCGGGTCGCCCGGCTGCCAGCGGGCGCGGCCGGCGAGCGCGCCGCCGTCGCCCGCGAGGTGGAGCAGGCCGGCGTCCCAGCCGGCGAAGATCGGCGAGACCTCGTTGGCCTGGATCAAGTGGGTGTTCTTGTCGGGGTTGGCGAACGGCCCGAGGGTCACGACCGAGTCGCGGATGTCGACGGCGCTGGGGACACAATCGAAGGTGTCGACGAGGACGTGGCTGAGGAGGGCGGAGTTGCGGGCGACGAGGGTGGCGGTGCCGTCGAGGCAGGTGAAGAGGCCGAACATGTGCTGGGTGATGTCGCCGAGCGTGGTGTAGACGAGGTCGGCCGCGGCGGCGCTGCCGATCGCCAGCGCCGGGCCCATGTTGAGGTGGGCGACGAGGCTGTTCTCGAGCCGCAAGGTGCCGCCGTCCTCGACGAGCATGCCCTCGAGGTTGAGCCGGAGCTCGCTGCGGCGCAGCACGACGTCGCAGTCGGACACGGCGACGGCGCGGCCGGTGAAGCCGAGGATGGCGGAGTCGTCGAGCCAAAGATCGGCGGCGGCGCTGCAGCGGACGGCGGCGCTGCCCTGGCCGCCCTCGATCACGATCTGCGAGAGATAGAGCTCGCTGTCGATCGGCGGGCGAGCGAGGCCGAGGCGGATCACGGGGTCGGCGTCGACGGTGAACACGACGCCAGGCCCGCCGAGCACGGCGATCCGGCGCCCGCCTTCGCTCACCTCGATGCCGGCCTGGTAGAGGCCGGGGGCGAGGTGGAACACGAGGTGGGTGGTGTCGAAGAACTGGCCGTGCGCCTGGGCGACCGAGCAGCACGGCTGGGCGAACGAGCACGGCTGATCGCTGCAGGCGCTGCTCGGGTCGACGTAGGCGTGCGAGGTGGCTTCGTCCGGGAAGCAGAGGCCGTCGTCGAGCTCGCAGGCGGTCTCGGGGCATTCGGCGTGCTCGCGGCAGCCGCGGCAGACGTGGTCCACCGGGTCGCACACGCGGCCGCCGCAGGTGGCGCTGTCGATGCACTCGACGCACTGGCCGGCGTGACACTGCAGGCCGGGCTCGCAGTCGACGTCGCCCTGGCAGGGACAGATGTCGAGGGTGCAGGGCTCGAGGGTGGTGCTGGTGCCGGTCGGCGGCTCGGTGGCGACGCCGGTGGTGGTAGTGGTGGTGGTGTCGGTGTCGGCCTCGCCGGTGGTCGGCTCGACGGCGGTGGTGCCGGGCTCGGTGGCGGTGGCCGGCGGCTCGGTGGTGTCGCCGCTGGTCGGCCCGGCGGTGCCCGGGTCGCTGCCGGTGGGGCTGAAGCAGGCGGTCAGGAGGAGGGCTGAACCGAAGGACAGGTAGGATGTCTTCACGGTCATGCTCTTGAGGACAGGGTCATCGGGTCATGGATCGAGGGACAGGCGAGGCAAGCCGCGTCGACGGCACGGCGCCGGTCGCGGCAGCGCGAAGCGACGAAGGTGAGGCGTGGCCGAGCGCGAGCATGCCGGCATGCCTCGGCGTCAGCGCGAGAGGGCAAGCTCACAGGTCGATCTTGAGGCCGAGCTTGAGCTGGGGAGCGAACTTGGTCGCCTTGACGGCGGCGGCGAGGCACTTGCCGAGGGCGTCCTGCTGCGAGGGCACGGCGCGGGTGACCGAGCCGTCGCTGCCGGTGGCGTAGTCGACGGTGATCTTGGGGCCCTTGACCGCCTTGTGGGTCTTGCGGCAGCCGTCGGCGGCGCGCCGCAGCCTGGCGACGGGGTCCTGCGGCTTGTCGGCGGGCTTGTCGCCGGCCTTGACGACAGGGTCCTTCTTCTTGCCCTTGAGGTCGTCGACCTTGGGCTCGCCCTCGCTGTCCGCAGGGACAGGTTCGACGTCGGGGGCGGTGGCCGAGATGTCCGAAGGGACAGGCTCGATCTTCGGCTGGGCCGGCGGCTGGACCGGCAGGTCGGGCGGCTTGATCGTTTCGAGCTTGGCCGGCGGAGGCGCGACCACCGGGTCGGTCGCGGCGGGCGGATCGCCGCCGCGGTTGAACAGGACCACCAGCAGCACGGCGACGGCGGCGGCGCCGGCGAGCAGCGGCATGAGCAGCCGGGAGCGCGCAGGCGAGGGGGATGCGTCGGCGGCGTCGAGGTGAATCTCGACGGTGGCGGCCGGCGGGCGCGGGTTGTCGAGGCCGGTGCGAGCCGCGAGGCGCGGCAGACCGCCGGCCGGGGTCGACGGCGCGAGCACCGTCTTCTGCGCCGAGCGCGAGGCGGCGGCGCTCTGCAGCGTCGACTCGGGGCCGGGGTGATTGGGGGCCGAGTCGTTGAGGCCGCCGGTGACCGGCGCGGCCATCGGCAGCGGGCCGGTGCCGGGACGCTGGGCGAAGCTGTGGGCCGCCAACAGGTCGTGGAGGAACGCCTCGATGTCCTCCATCGTCTGCGGGCGGGCGTCGCGGTCCTTGGCCAGCATGCGCAGGACGAAGGCGTCGAGCTCGGGCGGCACGCCGGCGTCGGGGCTGATGGCGAGGATCGTCGGCGGCGGCACGTTGCAGTGCTGCATCGCCACCTGGATCGGCTCGCCGACGAACGGCATGCGCCCGGCCAGCGCCTCGAAGAACAGCACGCCGAGCGAGTAGATGTCGGTGCGCGCGTCGAGGGCCTGGGCCAGGATCTGCTCGGGCGACATGTAGAACGGGGTGCCGAGGGCGGCGCCCGTGCTGGTCAGCGCGGCGTGGTGGGCGGTCTTGGCGATGCCGAAGTCGAGCAGCTTGACCATCTCGCCGCCGCCGCGCTTGAGGGTGAGAAACACGTTCGAGGGCTTGAGGTCGCGGTGGATCATGCCGGCGGCGTGCACGGCCGACATGGCGCTGGCGACCTGCTCCATCCACAGGGCGATCTGCTGCCAGCTGAGCGGCTTCTTGGCCCGCTCGAGCAGGCGCGACTCGAGGTCCTTGCCGACCAGCATCTCCATGGCGAAGAACACCACGCCGGAGTCGACGTCCTCGCCGAGGTGGTAGATGTCGACGACGTGCTCGTGGTGGATCTGCGCGATGGCCTGGGCCTCGCGCAGGAATCGCTCGACGCAGTCCTTGTCCTCGGTGAGCTCGGGGAGCAGGACCTTGAGGGCGCAGCGGCGACGCAGGCGCAGCTCGTCCGCGACGTAGACCCGGCCCATGCCGCCCTCGCCGAGCAGTCGCTCGACCTGGAAGCGTCCCTCGAGCACGGTTCCGACGATCGGGTCCTGCTGGGCCTCGATTGGCATGCGTAGACTGGCTTACCTACACCAGCCGTGGCCGATCTGCACGCTAGAACGGAGTCCGCTTCTGGAGCGAGGCGCAGAACGGGCGCGCCGGCGTCAGCGGGCGGATCTGCGCTGAAACGGCGCCTGCGGGGGCGCTGCAGCGAATCGTCCGCGGCGCGGGACGAGCCGGCGTGCGGGCCTCGAGCGGCCGGTGGGTGTGCGGGATCCTCCTCCCGCGACGCGGTGCGAAGGCCGTCCAGGCGCGTGGCTGCAGGGCGCCAGCGACCGCCGCGCCGGCGTCACGGGCCGCAGCGATCCGCGGGCGAAGCACGGGCGCGCCGAGCTCGAGGGCATGGCACAGGCCAGGCGCGAGCGGATCGGGCGGGTCGAGGTGATGTACACTCCCGCCGGTTTCTCCCCGGATGCCGCTTCGCCCGCAACCCGCTCGCCGCCGTCGTCCACGGCCGCGGCGGCCCCCTTCGGCCCCGCTCGCAGCCCGGCGGCGCTCTCGTTGCCACGTGTCGTCCGGCTCGCGGCGGCGCGGCTGACCGGACCGTTCCGACATGTCCTTTCGGACACCTCCCCCCACGCCATGAAGCACGCCACGCGTCCCTCCCGCGTCCTGTCCCTCGTCACCGCGCTGGCCCTGCTGGCGCCGCCGCCGGCGCTGGCGGCCCCGGCCCAGGACGCCAAGGCGCTGGCGGCCTTCGAGTCCGGGTTCAACGAGGGGCAGGCGAAGTTCGACCGCGGCGAGCATCTCGAGGCGGCGCGCACGTGGATCGCGGCCGCGGCCAACCTCAAGGAGACGAACGCCCACCGCGACAACCGCACGGCGGTCTACGAGTACGTGGTCGACGCGTTCACCCGCGGGCTGCAGGGCGAGACCCAGCCGGAGGCGCTGCGCGAGGCGGCCCAGGCGCTCGACGCCTACTGCGACGGCTTCACGCGCGCGTACGGGACCGAGACGCCGCTGAGCCCCAAGATCGTGGCGGCGCGCGACGAGTTCAAGCAGCGGCTCGCCAACGCCGAGGCCGCGGCGGCCGCTGCGGCGGCGCCGGTCGATCCGACGCCGGAGGGGCCCGAGGACCTGCCGCCGCCGCCGCCGCCGGACGAGACGCGGGGAGCGGGGAAGCCGTGGAAGGGCCTGGCGATCGGCGGCGGGGTGATGATCGGCCTCGGGGTCGGCGCGGCGGTGGTGGCCGGGTTCGGGGCGGCGCGCGGCAAGTCGCTGGCGAAGGAGGTCGACGATCCGGCCAACATGTGTGTGATCGCGATGCCGTCGCCGTCGTGCCAGGACCTGCTGGACCGCGGCAAGGCGGCCAACGCGATGGGCGTCGCCGGGGTGGTGCTGGCCCCGCTGCTGCTCGGCGCGGGCGTGGCCCTGCTGGCCGTCGGGCTGAAGCGCCGCTCGCGGGCGAACACCGCGTTCGCGCCGGCGCTCGCGCCGGGGTTCGCGGGGCTGAGCCTGCGCGGGTCGTTCTGAGGCGGTCTGGAGGGGCATGTCTGGAGGGGCATGTCCCCAGGGGCATGTCTGCGGGGACATGTCTCAGAAGGGGCATGTCTGATGGGACATGTTCCAGAGGAACAGCAGCGGGCGTCACGCCTGGCGGCGCCATCGCGTCACGCGTGGAGCGCGGGCGCCATCGCGTAGAGCGGCCTTCGGGGAGCGCCGGAGCTGTTCACAGGGACATGCTCGATCGAGCATGCCCTGGCGGGCATGTCTGAACAGACATGTCCTGGCGGACATGTCTGAACGGCCATGTCCTGGCGGACATGCCCGTTCGGGCAGCTCACTCGCCGCCGAGGCAGACGCCGTCGCGGCGGGGGTCGCCGAAGCCGACCAGGCGGCCGTCCCGGGTGCGCTGGACGGTGTGCACGCCGCCGAAGAACATGTTGAGCTCGGGCCAGGCGGTGGTGCGGGCGAACAGGCCGGCGAGGGCCTCGGCGGCGGCGGGCGAGAAGCCGGCCTCGAAGCTGACGTGGTCGTCCTCGACGTGGATCCGCGGGGCGGCGATCGCCTCGGCCAGCGGCATGCCGAAGTCGAGCACGTTGGAGACGACCTGCAGGACGGCGGTGCGGATCCGCTTGGAGCCGCCGCTGCCGCACACGAGCAGGCTGCCGTCGTCGCCGACGATCGCGGTCGGCGACATCATCGACGCCAGCCGCTGGTCGAGCGGCCAGGCGTGCGGGCCGGGCGGGTTCACGTCGTCCTCGCCGAGCATGTTGTTGAGCATCATGCCGGTGCCGGGCACGATCTCGCCGCAGCCCTCGCCGTTGCTGACGGTCACCGAAGCGGCGTTGCCGGCGGCGTCGATGACGCTGATGTGGGTGGTGCCGCGGCTGCGCAGCGGGCCGGCCAGGGCGGCGGCGTGGGCCGCCAGCAGGTCGCCGCCGAGCCAGACCGCCTCGATGCCCTCGCGCGGCGGGCCGGCGGCCGCGCGGGCGCGCACGGTCTCGGCCTGGACGCGGGCCAGCAGGGCCGCGTGCTCGGCTGTCTGAAAGCCCATGGCCTTCGGGTCATGTCCCGAGAGCAAGGCGAGGGCAAAGGCGATCATCAGCCCGCCGGCGGCCGGCGGCGGGTTGGTCAGCAGGGTGGCGTCGCGGTAGCGCAGGCGCAGCGGGGCGCGGGCCTGGACGCGGTAGGCGGCGAGGTCGTCGGCGGTGAGGTGACCGCCGGCCTCGCGGTTCTGGCGGACGATCGCGGCGGCGACGTCGCCGCGGTAGAACAGGTCCTCGCCCTCGCGCGCGAGCTGCTCGAGCATGTCCCCGAGGACAGGATTGAAGAGGCGCGCGCCGGCCTTGGGCGGCGCCGGGGCGCCGCTCAGCGTGGCCGTGGGGTCGCCGAAGATCGCGCGCGCGGCCGGCTGCTCGAGGTAGATCGGCGCGACCAGCGTCATGAGGTACGCCATGAACGGCGACACGGCGATGCCGTCGCGGGCAGCCTGCACGGCCGGGGCGGTGATGACGGGCATCGGCAGGCGCGCGAGCTCGCGGTGGACCGCGAACATGCCGGCGACGAGGCCCGGCGTGGCGGCGCAGCCGACCCCGACGTGGAACGCCTGCTGCGCGGTGCCCCAGTCGGTGACCACCTCGCGCGCGCACGCCTCGGCCTGCGGCCGGCGCACCCGCGGGGTGTGCACGAAGGCGTCGTAGAGCCGCGGCTCCTGGCCGGCCGGGAGCGCGAGGATGAAGCCGCCGCCGCCGGGCGAGGCGAGCACCGGCTCGGCGACGCAGGCGGCCATCAGCGCCGCGAGCACGGCGTCGAACGCGTTGCCACCGGCCGCGAGCGCGTGCATCGCGGCCGCGGCGGTGACGGGGTGACCGGCAGCGACGCAGCCGCGGCGGTCGTGATGGATCTCGGGTGGCGTGTCCGGTGTGTAACGTGCGTGAGGGGTCGCGCGCAACGGCGCTTGGCGCGTCGGGTAGGCGTCGGTATCCTCGCCGCCGATGTCGACCCCGCATCCTGCTTCGCCCGAGGCCCGTGATCGTCTGGTGTTGGGAGTGGTCGGTGGCTCGGGGCTCTACGAGATCGAGGGGCTGCAGGAGGTCGAGCAGATCGCGCTCGAGACGCCGTTCGGACGACCGTCCGACTCCTACACCGTGGGGCTGCTGCCGCGGGACGGCGGGCTGCCGCCGGTGCGCGCGGTGTTCTTGCCGCGGCACGGGCGCGGGCACCTGTTGCTGCCGTCCGAGATCAACTTCCGCGCCAACGTCCACGGCTTCAAGCAGCTCGGCGTGACCCACCTGCTCAGCGTGTCGGCGGTCGGGTCGCTGCGCGAGGACATCGCCCCCGGCGACGTCGTCATCGCCGATCAGTTCATCGATCGCACGGCCGGTCGGGCCCAGACCTTCTTCGGCGGCGGGCTGGTCGCGCACGTGCAGATGGGCGACCCGGTCGACCCCGGCTTCTCGCGGCGGGTCGCCGGCGCGGCCGCGGCCGAGGGCGCGCGAGTCCACGAAGGCGGCACCTGCATCGTCATGGAGGGCCCGGCTTTCTCGACCCGCGCCGAGTCCAACCTGTACCGCTCGTGGGGCGCGCACGTGATCGGCATGACTGCGCTGCCGGAGGCCAAGCTGGCCCGCGAGGCCGAGATCGCCTACGCCGTGGTCGCGCTGGCCACCGACTACGACTGCTGGCACGAGGTCGAGGTCAGCGTCGAGGCCGTGATCGCGGTGGTCAAGGCCAACGTGGCGCTGTCGCGGCGGATCATCCGCCGCCTCGCGGCCGGGCTGCCCGAGGCCACCGCCGAGCTGCCGTACCCGCGCGCGCTGCAGTTCGCGACGATCACCGATCCGGCGCGCATTCCGGCCGAGGCGCGCAGGCGGCTCGACCTGATCGCCGGCCACGTGCTGCCGCCGTCCGAATGAGATGTCCCGTGGGACATGCGCCGATGGCCATGTCCCGCAGCGCCTGTCCCTACAGGCATGTCTGAACGAACAGGAACGAAGAGAGAGCCATGACCGTGCAAAAGCCCCACCTCGTCGTCGTCGGCAGCGTCGCCATCGACTGGATCATCACGCCCCGCGCCGAGCGGCCGGAGAGCGTCGGCGGGTCGGCGACCTTCTTCGCGATGGCGGCGTCGTACCTGGCGCAGGTGCGGCTGGTGGGCGTGGTCGGGCGCGACTTCCCCGACTACGCGGTGGCCGACCTCAAGGCCGCGGGCGTCGACGTGTCCGGCCTCGAGATCGTGCAGGACGGGCTGACCTTCCGCTGGAAGGGCCAGTACCACGAGAACATGAACGACCGGACCACGCTCGAGACGCACCTCAACGTGTTCGAGAAGTTCCAGCCGAACCTGCCGGCCGAGTTCCGCGGCAGCGAGTACCTGTTCCTGGCCAACATCCAGCCGCGGCTGCAGAGCGACGTGTTCGCGCAGATGCAGCGGCCGCGCCTGGTCGGCCTCGACACCATGAACCTGTGGATCTCGATCGCCAACGACGACCTCAAGGCGGTGCTGAAGGACGTCGACGTGCTGACGCTCAACGACGAGGAGGCCCGCCAGCTCAGCGGCGAGCACAACATCGTCAAGGCGGCCCGCGCGATCCGGGCCCTCGGCCCGCGCAACGTCGTCATCAAGCGCGGCGAGTACGGCGCGCTGCTGTTCGACGCCGACGGCGAGATGTTCTCGGCCCCGGCGCTGCCGCTCGAGGACGTGGTCGACCCGACCGGCGCCGGCGACAGCTTCGCCGGCGGCTTCATGGGCTGGCTGGCCCGCCCCGGCGTCGAGCCGAACGGCGCGTCGCTGCGCACCGCGATGATCTACGGCTCGGTGATGGCGTCGTTCTGCGTCGAGGGCTTCTCCTACGACCGCCTCAAGGGCCTCGACCAGGCGACCATCCAGAAGCGGTTCGAGACGTTCGCGGCACTGACAAACTTCGCCCGCGCGAGCCTGACCTGAGCTGGAGCGTCGGTCCGCGAATTGCCGACTGCGCCTCGCGGGGGGTCCGGGGAAGGGGCGGCCGCGAGTTAACCGGCAGGATGGCTGCTCGCTCCTCGCGCCGTCCTGCCTCTAATTCGCGTCCGCCCCTTCCCCGGACCCCTGGCACGGCTACAGCCGTGAGGAGCCGCCGCGCCGAGTTCGGCTTCGATGGGGAGCCTGATCTTTGCAGCAGGACGTCGGCGTCGATGCGACGGCCAGGTCTGGCCGGCGCATCGACGCTTTCTCGCGTCCTCGCCCGGCGTGGCCCAGTCCGCGGTGCGGCCGATCTGTCGCGCGTGGCGCTGCCCTGCGGCTGCGCGGATCAGGCCGTGACCAGCGAGTCGCGGGTGATCGCGCCCTCGACGGTGTCGCCGCCGATCGAGACGTAGAGCCGGCCGTCGGTGCGCACGAGCTCGAGCTTGGCCTTGCGGTCGAGCCGGGCCTCGAGGGCGTCGAGGAAGGCGGGCTCGAGCAGCCACACGGCGATCGTGTCGGCCTTGTGGATCGCGCCGCCGGCGGCGTCGCGGCGCAATTGCGTGAGCGAGGCGGCGGTGAACAGCGAGACCTGGCGCGCGGCCTTGGTGGCCTTGTGGAGGCGCTCGGCGGCGGGGGTGCCGACGTCGATCCACTCGAGCAGGATGCCGGTCGGATCGCGGATGGCGATCGGCGGGTCGTCGGTCGAGGCGATGCCGTCCTTGCTGAACGCGATGCCCTCGGCGTGGCTCAGGCAGTAGGCGATCGTCCGCGTCCACATGAAGCGCGGGCTCTCCGACGGGTGCCGGGCGATCCGCAGGTCGAGGTCCTCGTAGACGCCGCGGTCGATGTCCGAGAGGTTGATGTGCAGGTTGTAGAGCGTCGCGGTCAACGCCATGCGCATGACTACCACGGATGGTGGCGCCGCCGCCGGGCCGCCGGGCGTTCGGCGTGCGAGGGCTGGCGTCGAAGGTCGCGGGCGGGCCGCTCGGCGGTGCACGGGCCCGACGAGCCCTTCGGCGCAGCACGCGGACGGGCGGGAGGCGAAGCCCGAGCGGAGCCTTGACGGACCGAGCCGCGGGTCTCCTCGGGTCCGGTGGCCTTCGATCCGCGGCCGCGCCACGCTGCTCGCATGGGCGACGCAGGGACAGCGGACCCAGCCAAGTACCTCGTCACCGGGCTGCTCCGCGAGAGCTCCGGCGCCTGCATCTACCGCGCGGTTCGAGTCGAGGACGATCGCGCGGTGGTCATCAAGACGGTCGACCCGCGGCTCTGTCCGGCGCGGGAGCTCGAGCGGCTGCGGGCGGAGTACGAGCTCGGGCGCGCGCTGGACCTCGCGGTCACTGTCAAGCCGATCGCGCTCGACACCTATCGCGGGCTGCCGGCGCTGGTGCTCGAGCACTTCGACGGGGTGTTCCTCGAGCAGCTGCTGACGACAGAGCCGCTGGCGATCGAGCGCTTCCTGACGCTGGCGATCGCCATCGCCGGCGCGGTCGAGGCGCTGCACCGGCGCGACGTGGTCCACATGGATCTCCGGCCGGACAACATCGTGGTCGATCCGGAGCGCGGCGAGGTCAAGCTCGCCAACCTGGGGAGCCCCGGTACGCTGCAGGACGCCTCGCGGCCGGCGCAGAGCCCCGGGATCCCGACCGAATCACTGGCGTACATGTCGCCCGAGCAGACCGGGCGGCTGAACCGCCCGCTCGACTGCCGCACCGACCTTTATTCGCTGGGCGTCACGTTCTATCGGATGCTGACGGGGCGCCTACCGTTCCGCGCCCGCGATCCGCTCGAGTGGGTGCACTGCCACCTGGCGCGACGGGTGACGCCGCCGGCGTCGCTGCGGCCGGCGGTGCCGGCGGCGGTGTCGGCGATCGTGGTCAAGCTGCTGGCCAAGGTGGCGGAGGACCGCTACCAGAGCGCGCGCGGGCTCCGTTGCGATCTCGAGCGGTGCCTGGCCGAGTGGCGGGAGCACGGGCGCGTCGAGGCGTTCCCGCTCGGCGAAGATGACCTGTCCGAACGGCCATCCGAGCCGCAGGAGCTGGTCGGCCGCGAGCGCGAGCTGGCCGCCCTGACCGGCGCGTTCGAGGCGATGCTCGAGACCGGCGCGCCGGGGCTGGTGTGCGTGTCGGGTTATTCGGGGATCGGCAAGTCGTCGCTGGTCCACCGGCTGCGGCGGCCGATCGCGCAGGCGCGCGGCTATTTTCTCGCCGGCAAGTTCGATCAGTACCAGCGCGGCATCCCGTACGCGACGATCTCACAGGCGTTCCGCGGGCTGGTTCACGACATCCTCGCCGAGCCGGAGGCGCGGGTGGGCGAGTGGCGCGCACGACTGACGGCGGCGCTCGGGCTGAACGCGCGGCTGTGCGTCGACATCATCCCGGAGCTGGCGCTCATCGTCGGCGAGCAGCCGCCGGTGTCGGAGCTGTCGGGGACGGAGGCGCAGCTCCGGTTTCACCGCGTGTTCCGACAATTCGTCGCGGTGTTCGCGGCCCGGGAGCATCCGGTGGCGCTGTTCCTCGACGACCTGCAGTGGGTCGATCCGGCCAGCCTCGCGCTGCTCGTCGATCTGATCACGCACCCCGACGTGCACCACTTCTTGTGGATCGCGGCGTACCGCGACAACGAGGTGACGACCGGGCACCCGTTGCTGGCGGCGCTGGACGAGGTGCGAGCGGCGAAGGTGCCGGTCCGCGTCATCGAGCTCGCTCCGCTGACCGAAGAGAACGTCGTAGCGATCGTCAGCGCGACCTTCGGCGGCCGCGTGCGCGGGGCGGAGGACCTGGCGCGGCTCGTGCACGACAAGACCGGCGGCAACCCGTTCTTCGCCTTGCAGTTCCTGAGCATGCTGCACCGGGAGGGGCTGGTCGCGCTCGACCTGTCCTCGGGGACATGGTCCGGAGACCTGCCGCGGATCCGCGCCAAGACCTCGACGAGCAACGTCGCCGAGCTGGTGGTGGGCAACCTGCAGCAGCTGTCCGCGTCGGCGCAGGAGGCCCTCGAGCTCGCCGCGTGCCTCGGCGGCGTGACCGAGGTCGAGCTGCTCGCGGCGCTCGGCGGGCGGTCCGCGGAGGCGGTGCAGGGCGACCTGAAGGCGGCGGTCCGCGCGGGCCTGATGCTGCGCGACGGCGACGCCTACAAGTTCGCGCACGACCGGGTGCAGGAGGCGGCGTTCTCCCTCATGCCGGCGCACGAGCGGGCGGCGGTGCACCTGCGGGTCGGGCGGCTGCTGCTGGATCGCCTGTCGCACGAGCAGCTGGAGGCGCGGGTGTTCGAGGTCGCCGGTCACTTCGAGCGCGGCGGGCACCTGCTCGACGGCGCGGAGGAGCGGGTTCGGGTCGCCGAGGTCCAGCTGGCGGCCGGGCGCAAGGCGAGGGCCTCGACCGCCTACGCGGCGGCCGTGCGCTACTTCTCGGCGGGGATCGAGCTGCTCGGGCCGGAGGCGTGGGCCGAGCAGCACGCGCTGGCGTTCGCGCTGGGGTTCGGCCAGGCCGAATGTGAGTACCTGCAGGGCCGATTCGAAGCGGCGGAGGAGCGATTCGCGGCGCTGTTCGAGCGCGCCCGCACGCGCGGCGAACGGGCGGAGATCCGGCGGGTGGAGGTCGATCTTTTCACCAGCCGGCAGGAGCTGCGCACGGCGGTCGAGCGCGGGCTCGACGGCCTGCGACTGCTCGGCGTCGAGGTGGCGCCGCACCCGACGCGGGCGCAGGTGCTGGCCGAGGTGCAGGCGATCTGGGACGCCATGGGCGAGCGACGGATCGAGGACCTGATCGATCTGCCGCCGCTCACGGACCCGGACATGCGCGCGGCGCTGGCGATCCTCGCGGTGCTGTTCGCGCCGACGCTCAACACCGATCCCCATCTGCCGGCGCTCTGTTACTGCCGCATGGTCGAGATCAGCCTCCGCCACGGCAACGGCGACGGCTCCGCGCTCGGCTACGCGTACTTCGGGATGGTGCTGGGCCCGGCGTTCGGCCGCTATCACGCGGGCTATCGCTTCGGCGAGCTCGGGTACGCGCTGGCCGAGCGCAGCGGGGTGATGGCGTACCGCGCCAAGCTTCACTTTATCTTCGGCGATTGCATCCGCTTCTGGACGCGACACCTGCGGGGCGCGCTCCGCTACCTCGAGATCGCGTTCCAGTCGGCGCGCGAGACCGGCGACCTCACCTTCGCCTGCTACTGCTGCAATCACTACGTGACCGACCTGCTGGTCCTCGGCGAGCCGCTCGATCAGGTCGAGCGCGAGACGGAGCGGCGGCTGAAGTTCACGCGCGACGCCAGGTTCGCCGGCTCGTCGCAGGTGCTGATCGGGATCCAGCGGCTGGTCCGCAACCTCCAGGGGCGGACGTCGAGCCCGGCGAGCTTCGGCGACGAGGCGTTCGACGACGTGGCCTATCAGGCGATGATCGACGATTCGCCGTGGCGGGTGGTCGCGTGCTGGTATGCCATCCAGAAGCTGCAGGCGCGGTTCTTGTGGGGTGACCACGCGGGGGCGCTGGCGGCGGGCGATCGCGCGGCGCCGCTGCTGTGGTGCTCGCTGGCGCATATCCAGGAGCCGGAGTACTGGTATTATTATGCGCTGGCGCTGGCGGCTTCGGTGTCGGGCGGGACGCCGCAGCGGCAGCAGGAGGCGCTCACGGTGCTCGCGCGGCACGAGGCGAAGCTGGCCGGGTGGGCGGCAGCGGGTCCGGAGAACTTCGGCCACAAGCACGCGCTGGTGGCCGCCGAGATCGCCCGACTCGAGGGCCGGGACCACGACGCGCTGGCTTGCTACGACCGCGCGATCGCGGGGGCGCGCGCGCACGGCTTCGTCAACAATCAGGCGGTCGGCGACGAGCTGCTGGCCGGCTTCTACCGCGAGCGCGGGCTGGCGGCGCTGGCGGTGACGCACTTGCGGGCCGCCCGGGCCGGCTACGCGCGGTGGGGGGCGCACGGCAAGGTCCGCCAGCTCGACGCGCAGGATCCGGGCGCGATCGACGTCGGCCAGCGCCGCGGCGGATTCGGCGACACGGTCACGGCGGAGCACATCGATCTGCTGGCGGTGGCCCAGGCGTCGCAGTCGATCTCCAGCGAGATGGTGGAGGAGAAGCTGCTCCGCCGGCTGCTCGCGGTGGTGCTCGAGCAGAGCGGGGCGCGTACGGCCCACCTGATCGCGGTCCGGCACGGCGAGCTGACGCTGACGGCGAGCGCGACGCTCGACGAGTCAGGGATGCGCGCCGATCTGCGACCGCGAGGCCCCGGCGAGCTGGGTCGCGTGGTGCCGTCGTCGATCGTGCAGTACGTCCACCGCACCGGCGAGCAGGTGCTCCTCGACGACGCGCGCGCCGACCCGGGTCGATTTGGCCGCGACGAGTACGTGGCGCAAGCGCAGCCGCGCTCGCTGCTGTGCTTCCCCATCCGCCGCCGCGGGGCGGTGCAGGATGTCCTCTGTCTCGAGAACAGCCTGGTCCCGAGCGCGTTCCGCCGCGAGCAGCTGACGGTGCTGGAGCTGCTCGCGGCCCAGGCGGCCATCTCGCTGGAGAACGCGACGCTGCTGGCCCAGGAGCAGGCGGCCCGCCAGGCGGCCGAGGCGGACCAGCGGCGCGCGACGTTCCTCGGCGACGCGAGCAAGCTGCTCGGCGAGTCGCTCGATCACGAGGAGGTGCTGCATCGATTGGCCGATATGTGCGTGCGATCGTTCGCCGACTGGTGCGTCATCGATGTCGTCGAGGACGGCGCGATCCGCCGCTTGACGTGGCCGCCGGCCGATCCGGCGCAGGCGGCCCTGCTGGCCGAATTGCGCTCGCGCTACCCGCCGGGCATGCATTCGCCGCACCCGTCCGCGCACGCGATCCGTACCGGCGAGGCGCTCCGCCTCGAGAGGAGCGAGGAGACGCTGACGCGCTACTGCGTCGACGCGGGCCACGCCCGGATCCTGCGCGAGCTCGGGGTCGAGTCGGCGATCGTCGCGCCGCTGACGGTGGGCTCGCGGATCGTCGGCGCCATCACGCTCGCCTCGGCTCGGCCGGGCTTCCGCTACGCGCCCGCGGACCTCGAGCTGCTGATCGAGCTGGCCCGGCGCGCGGCGATCGCGATCGACAACGCCCGGCTGTATCGCCAGACCCAGGCGGCGCTGCGGCTGCGCGACGAGTTCCTGTCGGTCGCCTCGCACGAGCTGCGCACGCCGATGACATCGCTGACGCTCGCGCTGCAGACGCTCGCCAGGCGGACGCCGGCCGGCACGCCGCTCGATCCGCAGGTGGCGGGCAAGCTGATCGACCTGGCCATCCGGCAGTCGGGGCGGATGAACCGTCTGATCGGCGACCTCCTCGATGTCTCGCGCATCGAGACCTGGCAGCTGGCGCTGGCGCTGGCGGAGGTCGAGCTGTGCGGCCTGGTGCGCGAGGTCGTGGCCCGGTTCCAGCCCGACCTGGTGCGCGCCCGGAGTGCCGCGAAGATCCGCGCCGAGGGGCCGGTGATCGGCCGCTGGGACCGTTCGCGGATCGAGCAGGTCATCTCCAACATTTTGGCCAACGCGGCCAAGTTCGGGGCCGGCGCGCCGATCGAGATCGCGGTCGAGCGGGTCGACGATGTCGCGCGGGTGACGGTCCGCGACCACGGGATCGGCATCGAACCGGACCGCATGCCGCGGATCTTCGAGCGCTTCGAACGCGGCGTGTCGGCCCAGAACTACGGCGGACTGGGGCTGGGGCTGTACATCGCCCGGAGGATCGTCGAGGGTCACGGCGGCTCGCTGCGCGCCACCAGCACGCCGGGCGAGGGCTCGACCTTCACGCTCGAGCTGCCGTGCGAGCGGTCGCCGGGCGCGGCGGAGGGGGGCCTCGCGGCATGACGGACGGCGATCAAGCGGGCGGCCTGGTGCTGGTCGTCGACGACGATCTGGACGTGTGCGAGACGCTGCAGACGGTGCTCGAGGTGTCGGGCTATCGGGTGGTGGCCGCGAGCAACGGCCGCGAAGCGTTGATGACGCTGCGCAGCGGGGTCCGCCCCTGCCTGGTGCTGCTCGACCTGATGATGCCGGTGATGAACGGGATCGAGTTCCGCGCCGAGCAACGCGGCGATCCGAAGCTCGCGGAGGTGCCGGTGGTGGTGGTGTCGGGCGATCACGGCGTGGCCGAGAAGGCGACGGCGATGGGCCTCGAAGGGTTGAGCAAGCCGATCGACATCGACGACCTGCTGCAGGTGGTGGGCCGCTTCTGCGGGCCCCCGGCGTGCACGTGCGGAGGGGCCGGGGAGTAGCTGATTCGCGCGCTTGACAACTAATAAGCATTGGCTTATGAGTTGGACATGCAGAGCGCGGCCGTGCTCGAGGACAGGGTTTTCCAGGCGCTGGCGGATCCCAGCCGTCGGGCCATCTTCGAGTCGCTCACGCGGGGCGAGGCGGCGGTGAAGGACCTCACCGCGCGCTTCGACATCTCGCAGCCCGCGGTGTCGCAGCACCTCGCCACGTTGAAGGACGCCGGCCTGGTCAACGGCCGGCGCGAGGGGCGTTGCGTCTACTACCGGGTCGAGCCGCGCGGCATGAAGCCTCTCATCGACTGGATCGAACACTACCGTGCCTTCTGGACGGAGCACGTCGATCGCCTCGATCAACTCCTCAAGAGGATGGAGCCATGAGTCTCACCGACAAGACCGAAGCATCGCAGACGGAAGCCCTCACCTTCGAATTCGACCTGGCGCACCCGCCCGAGAAGGTGTGGCGCGCGCTCACCGACCCGGAGCTGCTCGCGGAGTGGCTCTTGCCCGTGACCGGGTTCCGGCTCGCGCCGGGGGCGGCGTTCACGTTCAAGACACAGGCCTATCCCGGCTGGGACGGCACCGTGAACTGCCGGCTCGTCGAGATCGAGGCCCAGCGCAAGATCAGCTACACGTGGAGCGTCCCGTTCCTCGACACCGTCGTGACCTTCACGATCACGCCGACGACCGCGGGGACGCGGCTGTCGCTGGTGCAGTCGGGCTTCAAGTCGGACCAGAAGCAGGAATTCGGCGGCGCCCGCTACGGCTGGAAGATGATGGGCGGCAGGCTCGTCGAGCTGCTCGACAAGATCGCGTGAGCCGTCCGCGGCTCGCATCGATGACATGATCAAGGTCGGGCGTGGGGGCCACGATGTTCGTGGTCCACGCGTCCCGTGCCCATGTACTGGGGTCGATCGGCGAGGCGCTCGGGTCCTCGTCGTGACTCCGCTTCACGCGTGTTCACAAGGAGGTTGCAATGCGAACGAACAACTGGATTCGGCAGACCCATCGCTGGCTGTCGATCGCCTTCACGGTGGCTGTGCTCGTCAACATCATCGCCATGGGCGTCGGCTCGCAGGCGGTCTGGATCGGCCTCGTGGCCCTGTTTCCGTTGATCCTGCTGATGATCAGCGGGCTCTACCTGTTTGTGCTGCCGTACCTCGCCAAGGGACGCGGCGCCGCGGCTCGCGGGTGACCTGCGAAGTCAATCCGCACTTGACACTCCCCTGAGACTCGACGTTCATGAGCGCGAACATGCCCGCATCCAATCGACACGCCGCCGATAGCCATGACTGGATCCGGGTCCAGGGGGCCCGCGAGAACAACCTCAAGGACGTGAGCGTCGAGATCCCCAAGCGACGGCTGACCGTGTTCACCGGCGTGTCGGGCTCGGGCAAGTCGTCGCTGGTGTTCGGCACCATCGCCGCGGAGTCGCAGCGGCTCATCAACGAGACCTACAGCGCCTTTTTGCAGGGGTTCATGGGGTCGCAGTCGCGGCCCGAGGTCGACGTGCTCGAGGGGCTGACGACGGCGATCATCGTCGACCAGGAGCGCATGGGCGCCAACTCCCGCTCGACCGTCGGCACGGCGACCGACGCCAACGCGATGCTGCGGGTGCTGTTCAGCCGGCTCGGCAAGCCGCACATCGGCTCGTCGAACGCGTTTTCGTTCAACGTGCCGTCGATGCGGGCGGTCGGCGAGATCACGGTCGACAAGCCCGGGGCCAAGGCCGAAAAGAAGGTCTTCAGCGTCAACGGCGGCATGTGCCCGCGCTGCGAGGGCATGGGCTCGGTCAACGACATCGACCTGTCCCAGCTCTACGACGAGAGCAAGTCGCTCAACCAAGGGGCGCTGACGATCCCCGGCTACAACGTCGACGGCTGGCACGTGCGCATCTTCGGCGCCTCGGGCTTCCTCGACCCCGACAAGCCGATCCGCAAGTACACCAAGCAGGAGCGCCACGATTTCCTCTACAAGGAGCCGACCAAGGTCAAGATCGAGAAGATGAACCTCACCTACGAGGGCCTCATCCCGCGGATCCAGAAGTCGTTTTTGACCAAGGACGTCGACGCGATGCAGCCGCACATCCGCGCGTTCGTCGAGCGCGCGGTGACCTTCAGCGCCTGCCCGGACTGCGGCGGCTCGCGTCTCAACGAGGCGGCGCGGTCGTCGAAGATCAAGGGCGTCAACATCGCCGACGCCTGCTCGATGCAGATCAGCGATCTGGCGGCGTGGGTGCGCGGCCTGGAGGCGCCGTCGGTCGCGCCGCTGCTGGCGTCGCTGCGGCACACGCTCGACTCGTTCGTGGAGATCGGGCTCGGCTACCTCAGCCTCGACCGCCCGGCGGGCACGCTGTCGGGCGGCGAGGCGCAGCGCACCAAGATGATCCGTCACCTCGGATCGTCGCTCACCGACGTGACCTACGTGTTCGACGAGCCGACGGTCGGGCTGCACCCGCACGACATCCAGCGGATGAACGGGCTGCTGCTGCGGCTGCGCGACAAGGGCAACACGGTGCTGGTGGTCGAGCACAAGCCGGAAGCGATCGCTATCGCCGATCACGTGGTCGACCTCGGCCCGGGCGCCGGCACGGCGGGCGGCGAGGTGGTGTTCGAGGGCACGCTCGAGGAGCTGCGGGCCAGCGGTACGCTCACCGGCCGGCACCTGAGCGATCGCGCGGCGCTCAAGCCGGCGGTGCGCAAGCCGAAGGGCGCGCTGAAGGTGCGCGGGGCTCGTTCGCACAACCTGAAGGACGTCGACGTCGACATCCCGCTCGGCGTGCTGGTGGTAGTGACCGGGGTGGCCGGCTCGGGCAAGAGCTCGCTCATCCACGGCTCGGTCAGCGGCAAGGAAGGGGTGGTGTCGGTCGATCAAGCGCCGATTCACGGCTCGCGCCGCAGCAACCCGGCGACCTACACCGATCTGCTCGAGCCGATCCGCAAGGCGTTCGCCAAGGCCAACGGGGTCAAGCCGGCGCTGTTCAGCGCCAACTCCGAGGGCGCGTGCCCGACCTGCAACGGCGCCGGGGTGATCTACACCGATCTGGGGATGATGGCCGGGGTGTCGACGGTGTGTCAGGACTGCGAGGGCAAGCGGTTCCAGGCGTCGGTGCTCGACTACAAATTCGGCGGGCTCAACATCGCCGAGGTGCTCGATCTGCCGGTCGACGCGGCGGTGAATTTCTTTGGCACCGGCAAGGCGAAGACGCCGGCGGCGCACGCGATCCTGCAGCGCATGGCGGATGTCGGGCTCGGCTATCTGCGGCTCGGCCAGCCGCTGACGACGCTGTCGGGCGGCGAGCGTCAGCGGCTCAAGCTGGCGACGCACATGGGCGCCGAGGGCGGGGTCTACGTGCTCGACGAGCCGACCACCGGGCTGCACCTGGCGGACCTCGAGCAATTGCTGAAGCTGCTCGATCGATTGGTCGACGCGGGCAAGTCGGTGATCGTGATCGAGCACCATCAGGCCGTGATGGCCCACGCGGACTGGATCATCGATCTCGGGCCGGGCGCGGGCCACGAGGGCGGCAAGATCGTGTTCGAGGGGACGCCGGCCGCGCTGGTGGCGGCGAAGTCGACGCTGACCGGCAAGCACCTGGCGGAGTTCGTGAGCACGCCGAAGGCGTCGCGCGCTCGCTGAGCTCGGAGGCGAGTGAGCGTCCCTGGACGCTCACCGCGTGAGGCCGCGGCTCGCCGCGGAGTCGCGGATTGCCGGCGCTCCGTGGGCGCCCGCGGCTGCTCACGAGGGGTGCGTGGTCGAGGCTGGGGGAGCGTCGCGGAGGCGGGCCGGGAGGCCGACGCGCCAGAGGCTCGCCTGCAAATGCCAGCGCGCGCCCCCGTCGAGCTCCTGGGCGTCGAGGAAGGCGGTGATACGCGCGGGACCCAGCTCGGTGCAGCGCTTGACGGCTTGCTCGTGCTCGCGGGCTCGCTTGCGATCGGCCCACGGTTCGAGATCGTCGGCGCGGTGCAACATCGCCAGCCACAGCCGCGGGAGGGCCGCGGCGGGCAGTGACTCACTGCTGCGCTCGAGGGAGCGGCGGGCTGCGTCCGCGAGCTCGCGCGCGGCGTCGATGCGGCTCGCGGGCGCCCCCTCGAGGACGGGCAGTTGGTCGAGCCACTCGAGCGTCGCAACCACGCCGAAGGCGAGGTGGAAGGTCGGCGAGGCGAGGACCGGCGATTCGGCGAGCGCGCGGCCGAACGCGAGGATGATGCGAGGCTCGCGGGTGCGCTCCAGCAGGTCGAAGAGGTGCTCGCAAGCGAGATCGCGGACGGGGGCGCGGGGCGTCGCGCGGAGGGTCGCCATGGCCGCGTCGGCCCGCTTGCGGACGGCCGCGCGGCGTTTGGCCTCGCCGTCGTCGCGGTGGACGCTGGCGGCGAACAGCAGATCGACGGCCGCGTCGGCCGTGTCGCCGCGGGCCAGCGCGACGGCGGCCCGGCGTTCGGCGAGCTCGCGCGCGAGGTCGAGGAACCACCAGTCGCGCTTCTGCTTGCGGGCCGCGGCGAGCAATTGCTCGAGCTCCGCCGCGAGCCCGCCGGCGCCCTGCGGGGCGAGCTCGGCGAGGATCGCCGGCACCTCGGGTTGCTCGCCGGCGATCAGCGATCCGACGACCGCCGCCGCGTCGACGGTCGGCAGGGCGCGGAACTCGTCCCGCGTCCACACGCGCAATTCGCCGGCGTCGCCCTCGCAGAGCAGCGTGCCGCCGGCCGCGAGCGCGACGCGAGCCGCGGGCTTCGGCAACTGACGCGCGACCCGGCGACCCTGCGCGTCGACGACCTCGACGAGCTGTGACCGGGCGCGCACGGCCGCCCAGCCGTTGGCGGCGAAGCAGGCGTGCTGCGGCGCGAACGGGACGGACAGCCAGGTGATCGCGGGGGTGCGGCCGCCGAGGCGCACGAGCGCCAGCGCGTCGGCGGTGCCGAGGAGCAGCTCGCGCTCGCGGACGGCGAAGATCCGCGGCGCGACCAGGCGCTTGTCATCGAAGCGGACCTCGGCGCCGCGATCGGGGCGCAGGAGCGCCTCCCCGGTCGCGCCGAAGATCACCAGCGCGCCGTCGACGAGGGCCAGCGCCGCGGCGGTGACATCGAGCGGGAGCTCGCGCGCGCCGGCAGGCGTGACCTCGAACAGCCGCGAGCCGGAGGCAGCCCTTCGTCGCGCGCCGCGAGGCTTCCGCTCGTCCGCCGCCGGGCTGACGCAGGCGAGGACGCGGGGCGCGGTGGCGTCGACGGCGAGCGCGACGAGCTCGGGCAAGCCGGCCTCGTCATCCCACTCCAGCGGGAGCGCGCCGCGGAGCTCCAGCTCGCCTGCGGGCCCGAAGCGCTCGATCCAGAGCTGCTGCTCGTCCCAGTACACGATCGCAAACGAGCGGCCGTCGGCGGCGTGGGCGAGCGCGAGGACCTCGCCGTGATAGGTGTCGCCGTCGCGCACGACGCGGCGGCGCCAGCGATCGCCGTCGCGTCGGTGATGCACGACGTCGCCGCCGCGGTGGTGCGGCACGAAGGCGTGGACGGCGACCAGTGATTCGCCGACCGGCAGCAGGTCGAGCAGCGCAGGGCTGCGGACGCCCGAGCGGAGGATGGTTCGGGGGCGAGTGGGCATGCGACCTCGCCATTGTATGGCGCGAGGCCGTCCGGTCAGTCGAGTCGGCCGTGCCAGATCGATCGGTCGCCGACCTGGTACTGGCCGCACACCGCGAACTCGAGCGCGCCGGCCTGGCCCTGCTGATAGGTTGGAGATTCGACGTAGATGGCCGAGGGCGCGGCGAAGCCGGGGCCGGGGCTGGCGACCTCGAGGACCTCGGCGTCCGCCCACGCGACCGGGCCGCCCGGCGCGGGGGCCCGCAACAGCTCGACGCCCTGGCCACTGAGGCTGCCGCGGATCAGCCACAGGGGAGCGCCGGCCGGCCGGGCGAAGCGGGCGCGGTAGGTGTCGGCGAACACGTGCAGCGGGGAGGTGTGGGTGTCCCAGGCGGCGCCGGCGGGGCGGTGGTAGTAGGCGACGACGTCGTCGAAGTAGGCCAGCACGTGGGTGTCGCCGGCCGGATCGTGGAACAGATCGGCGCCGCTCTGGACCTGGGCGGCTGGATCGGGTGGCTCCAAGGACATGTACTTCGGGACCTGTCCCATGGTGACATCGGCGACCACCGCGGCGTAGCTGCCGTCGGGGTAGTTGCCGGTGAAGGTCTGGCCGACCAGCGCCAATTCGCCGCCGGGCGTGGCCATGGCGTGCACGTAGCCGAGGTCGTTGGCGCCGCCGAGATCGACCTGGACCGGGCCGTTCCAGCCGCCGCCGTAATTGTACGTGTAGATCCATTGACCGGGCCCGCCGCCCGCGCCGACGACGGTAAACCACACGACCCGCGCGCCCGGGCCGAGCACCGCGGCGCCGACGTAATTGGAGGAGGGCGGGGTGGTGTAGACATTGCCGCTGACGAGCACCGCGTTGCAGGCCCGCAGCGCCGGATCGGCGGTGTCCAGATAGCACTCCTCGAGGAACTGCTGCTGAATGTTGACGCCGTAGGTGTAGAGCATCGAGCCGACGAGGATGCTGGCGGCGTTCTGCTGCACGCCGTCGGTGTGCGGCTGCTCGGCGACGAGGCTCCACGCGGGTTCGTCGGGGCCGCGGCGGAAGTAGCGGATGGTGCGGTTGTGAAGCACGTCCTCGCCGGCGTCGACGTGGAACCACAGGCTGCCGTCGGGCGCGCGCATGAGGCCGCGCAGGTGCGGGCCCCAGCCGCCGTGCATCTCGACGTAGGCGCGGTTGTCGTCGGTGATGAGCGTCAGCGCGACGTTCGGCGGCGGCTCGGTCCCGGTGGTGCTCGTTGTTGAAGTGTCGGTGGTGGCAGTGCCCGTGGTGGTTGCATCGGGCCCGTCGCTGGTGGTGGTGGGAGCCGCGGTGGTGGTCGTGCTGGTCGTCGTCGTGGTGTCGGCGCTGGTGCTGGGCGGAGCGGTCGCGGTGGTGGTCGTGGTCGTCGGTGTGTCGGTGGTGCCCGCGTCGCCGGCGGGGCAGGCGGTGAGCCCCACGGCGAGGCATGCACCTGCGGCCAGGCCGGCGAGGGTTTCACGAGGGGGGCGCAGGCCAGCCGCGGCGAGGGTCATGGCGCCATGGTGACGCGTCGCCGGGCGCGAGGGCGCGCCCGGCGACATGCGAAAAAACCGGCGTCAGAAGCCGCAGCAGCGAGCGGCCTCGGCGAGCACCGCGTCGCCCGTGGCGCACACGTCCTCGGAGGCGCACTCACCGAGCTCCACGCCGCCCTCGAGGCAGGTGCAGGTCGAGCCGTCGCAGATCATCTGCCGCAGCGGCGCATCCATGCACTCGATCTGCAACTCGCACGCGTCGTCGCTGGTGGACATGCTCTGCGAGCATTCGTCCCCGGCGCAGACGTCGGTCACGGCGGCCTCCTGCTCGCTGCACGGCCCGCCTTGCTCGATCGAGCCCAGCAGATCTTCGCAGCCGAGGGCGGTGAAGCAGCCGAGGACTTCGAGGTTGGCCTGCTTGCAAGCGCCGGCGAGGCCGATCTGGTTGTCGGCGCAGCCTTCGATGCAGCCGGCGAGGTCGGGCTGAAAGCCGCACGCCTCCCACCGCTCGCAGTAGGCCTGGCAGGCGCTCAGGGCGTCGGGATCGACCTCGCCGGTGGTGGTGTCGGGCCCGGTGGTGGCGTCGCCGGTGGTGGCGTCGCCGGTGGTGGTGTCACCGGTGGTGCCGTCGCCGGTAGTCTCGCCGTCCTCGGTGGTCGAGGTGGTGGGCGCTTCGGTGGTGGTGGGCGCGGTCTCGGTCGTGGAAGACGCCGCGTCGGTGGTCGATGCTTCGGCGGTCGCGTCGGTGGTCTCCGGGGCGTCGTCGTCGTCGCCGCACGCGCCGGTGAAGAGGAGCAGGGCGAGGGTGGATACGTAGGATCGTGAGGTCATGATAATTCCAGGCGGTGCCGCGATTCGCGGGGCCATCGGGCCCCCGTCGCTGCGCCGCACGGGAGTAGCTGCGTCGGTAGCGACGAAGGATCACGGCGGTGATGCGGAGCGGCCGTTCGCAGCCGCACGTCGAAAGCGTGGGCGAACGAGCCGAGCCAGTGAAACCAATCGGGCCGGGTCGAGGGCGGCGAAAGGTTTCGCGCGGAGGTCGAAGTTTGCCGCTCGCTCGCGTTCGTGGACGGGTCGAGCGGTCGAGAGCGCGAGCTCGACGAAGGTGAGCCGACGATGTCGAGGTAGCGGCATGTCCACGAGGACATGTCTAAAAAGAAATGTGCTTAGGAGCATGTCGATGAAGACATGTCGAATGGGACATACTGGTGCGTTCGTCCGTGCGGCGATCCGGCATTAAAGGAGGGATGCCGGAGGGCTGCGCTGGATGCGCGTCGACAGCGCGACCTGCCCGAAAGAGCAGGTCGGAGCGTAACCGCCCACCTGCTCTGGAAGGCCGCGAGGGGCCACAGATTCTCGCTTGACGCCTTACTACACCTGTAGTACTACGCTTGTCGTTCATGGGTGAGGACCACCAGCTCAGCGACTCGCAGCTCGGCCTGCTGCGGATCTTGTGGGGCCGCGGCGAGGCGACGGCGCTCGAGGTGCACGCCGTTCTGGCCGAGGGGGACCTCGGGCTCGCGCCGACCACCGTGTCGACGATGCTGTCGCGGCTGGAGAAGAAGGGGCTCCTCGCCCACCGAACGGAGGGCCGGCAATTCATCTATCGCGCGCTCGTCTGCGAGGCGGATGTGCGGCGGTCGATGCTCGGTCGGGTCACTGATTTTTTCTTCGGCGGGGACGTGCCATTGCTGGTCAGTCACCTCGTCGAGGGCCGCGGCGTCGATCCGGACGACCTCGCGCGCCTGCAACAATGTTTGGCGGAACGATCCGGTGAAGCTGAGGAACACGACGATGCTTGACCTTGCGATCGATCCTGCCGGCCTCGCCGGTCTCGCCGCGCCTGCGGCTCACAAGACGGTGAGCTGGCTCGGCACCTACTTCGTCCACAGCACCGTGATGATCGGCGGCGTGTGGGCGTTCAGCCGCTTTTTGCCGCTCGACGCGCTGACCCGCAGCTTGCTGTGGAAGATGTCGCTGGTCGGCGGGCTGTTCACGGCGACGCTGCAGACCGGGCTCGGGGTCGAGCCGATGTTCGGCCGCGTCAACGTGGCTACCAACGAGGCGCCGACCACGGCCCCGCCGATGATCGCCGCGCCGCCGCCCCCGCTCGTGGAGGAGCCAGCGACGCTGCTGCTGCCGTTCACGCGCGCGTGCGTCGGTTGTGAGTCGCACCTGGTGGTGATCAGCGACGACGACATGACGGCGGTGTTCGCCGCGCCGCCGCTGTTCGTCGACGTGCCGGGGTGGGCGGTCGCGCCGCCGCAGCCGCCGATGGCCGCGCCGGCGCCGCTCCAGATGGCGACCGCGGGGCCGGTCGGGGGCGTGAGCGCGGCGGTGTGGGCGTTCGCGGGGCTGTTCGTGTTCGGGGCTGCGGCCTCGCTCGGGCGGGTCGGGCTGTCGTTCCGTCGCATGCGTCGCGGGCTCGCCGACCGGCGGGTGCTGGGCTCGGGTCCGCTGCGCGAGCGGCTGACGCGGCTCCTGGCCTCCGCGCGGGCCCCGGGCGCGAGCGTGCAGCTCAGCATGTCGGACGTGATCACCTCGCCGATCGCCATGGCGGGCCGCGAGATCGTGGTGCCGGAGCAGGCGCGCGAGCTGGCGCCGCGGCAACAGGAGGCGATGTTGGCCCACGAGCTGGCCCACGTGCTGCGCCGCGATCCGGCGTGGCAGATGCTGGCGGCGGTGGTCGAGGCGGTGCTGTTCTTCCAGCCGCTCAATCGCGTGGCCCGCCGCGGGATGCAGGAGGCGGCCGAGGAGCTGTGCGACGACTGGGCGGTGCGCCACACCGGCTCGGAGGTGCACCTGGCGCGCTGCCTGGCCGAGGTCGCGGCGTGGCCTGGTCATCGGGACATGTCGACGTTCGCCAGCCCGATGGCGGGGCACGCGTCACAGCTGGCGCGGCGGGTGCAGCGGCTGCTGCACGTGCACCTGCGCGACCGCGGGCAGTGGGCCCGCCGCTGGCGCGTGGGCCTGGCGGCGGCGCTGCTGATGATGGTGACGTTCGGCGCGCCGGGGCTGTCGATCGCGGCGACGACCGGGCCGCACGAGCCGCAGGAGTGGCCGACGGCGCCCGACAACGGGCCGGCGCCGCAGCCTTCGCTGGCGTTCGTGCACGTGCCCGAGTCGCCGGTCGTGGTCGTGCGCACGCCCCACGATCACGCGGTGCACGGGCACGAGGTCATCGTCGTCCAGCAGTCGCAGGAGCTGACGCGCAAGCAGAAGCGACTGCTGCGCCGCGCCGAGCGTCACGCCAAGAAGGCGGCCAAGCTGCGGGCCAAGAGCGGGTACTACGCGGCGCCGGCGGTGTACGTGCCGGTGTCGCACGTCTCGCACGTCTCGCACGTCTCGCACGTCTCGCACGTGGCACCGCCGACGCCGCCGACGCCGCCCAGGCCGCCGACGCCGCCGACGCCGCCGACGCCGCCGAGCTTCAAGGTGGTGATCGGGCACGACCACGACGACTGCGACGACGACGATCACGACGTGATGGCGCTGGCGGTGCCGCACGTGGCGGTGCATCCGGGGGCGTTCCACGTCTCGGGCTTCGACGAGGAGGCGCTGGCGGCCCATGCCGAGGCGCTGGCCGCCCAGGTCGACGCGCAGCTCCAGGGCCTCGACGAACAGATCGAGCGCGAGCTGGCCGGGGTCGATTTCGAGAAGATCGCGGCGGACGTCCAGCGCGGGGTCGCAGCCTCGCTCCAGGGAGTCCAGCGGGCGCGCGAGCAGGCGGATCGGGCCCGCGAGCAGGCGGACCGGGCGCGCGAGCAGGGCGAGCGGGCGCGCGAGCGGGGCGAGCGAGCGCGTGAGCGGGCCGAGCGGGCGCGCGAGCGGGCCGAGCAGCACTCCGACCGGGATCGCCGGCGGGGCGAGGCGGCCAGGGCCGCCGGCGCGGCCGTGCGCAGCGCGGTCGACGAGGCGCTGCGCGACGGGGTGATCGACGCCGAGGAGCAGCGCAAGATCAGCGAGGCGGCCCGCAAGGCCCGCGCGAAGTGATCTCGTAAGGTGTCGGAAGGGACATGCTCGTGAGAGCATGTCCCTTTATTTATGGTCGAAGGGGCATGCCCGATGGGGCAGCCTTCGCGGACTGTCGCAATGTGGCGGCGCTCCGGAGGCCGTCGAGCGCGGCGGCCCCGGCGAATCCCGGCCGGACTTTCGCCGCGGGGCGTCCGCTCACGCGGGCGCGGTCACGGAGACTTCCAGGTGCACGGATCGGGCGTGGCCTCGCCGCCGGCGTCCGGGTCGGCGGGCAGGTCGAGGGCGACGACCAGGCGGTCCTGCAGCTTGATCGCGCCGGCCAGCGCCTTGTAGGGCGCGATGCCCCACTGCGAGGGCACGAGGGTGAACTCGGCGTGCAGGCGATCGCCTTCGACGCGGACGGGGGCGCGGACCGGGACGGTCTTGCCGAGCATGACCAGCCGGCCGTCCAGGACCCCGCCCGGGGTGAGCGCGCCGGCGAAGCTGACCTCCGGGTGCTGCGCCGTCAGCAAGATCTCGTCGGTGATGTTGCGCTGGATCTTGGCCTTGTCGCTGGCGCCGAGGCCCTCGACGTCGACCCGGCCGTCCTTGCCGACGACGCCGTCGACCTTCAGCGAGGCCGGCCAGAAGCGACCGCTGAGCGCGGTGCCATCGCGGCGGATCTCGAAGCGCCCCAGCGACAGCCGCAGATCGTGGGCGAGCCGCGCGAGCAGGCCGTCCTTGAACGTGAACACCGTGATCTGGGCCGGTTCTGGCGTGCTCATCGAAATCCCCTGTCCGTGGCTCGGTCGCCGACGGGGGCCGGCGAGCGTGTGGCCGAAGGCTAGCACAGCCCGGGCGGGGCGCGACCGTCGGGCCGGTCGTCGGCGGCGCGAGGCGTCGAGGGTCGGGGCGGGTACGGGGCTCATCCGTGGCTCGCAGGGGACCGCGCGATCGGGATGCTTCATGGGACATGTAGAGAGGCATGTTTGATAGGACATGTCTTTAAGGGCATGTCTTTGGAGGCGTCGAATAATGTCCTTAAGGACATGTTCCGAAGGTCACGCTCGCGCGGCGGTACGACCCGCGACGATCGCCTCGGGGACGCGCGGGCCTCGACGCGGCCGGGGTGCCGGCGCGGCAGGTCCTGCGGGGTCTCCATGCGCGCGAAACGATCACGACCGCCGATGTGGACGCGGCGCGTGACGCGTCCGCGGATGGGTCGCGTCGTGCTCCAGATTTGGGCGCCGCCGTTGGGATCCCGCGTACGGTGAATCCGGTGCACGCGGCTTCATCGGGCCTGCTCCGAGCCTGCGGGCGGCAGCGGTCGGAGCGCTGGCCACGCCGGGGGTCATCGTCGACGGATCGTGATACGTAGGGGCACTTGTCCGTCCGCCCGCCACTGCTGCTCCGACAGCACGTCTGGCGCGCCTTTTTGCGGGTCGCGCTGCTCCCGTTGTTGCTCGTCGAGATCGCGCTGATCGCCGTCTACTTGCTGGCGAACGGCGCGGGCACCCGCGAGAACCTGGCGGCGGTGCGCGAGATCGCCGACGCCGAGCTGGCGCGAATCGCCGCGTACAAGGCCTCGATCATCGACGGGCAGCTGGCCGGCGTGCGGCAGATGGCGACGCTCTACGCCCGCCAGACGCGAGAGGCGCTGACGCGGCCGTACGCGCTGACGCCCGAGCAGCGCGCGAGCCTCAGGACCTCGCCGGACGGCGCGCTTTACAGCGAGACGGGGGCGCCGGGCAGCTCGGTCTACTACAGCGCGGTGACGTCGATCGGTCCGGCCGAGCTCGACAAGGTCGCGCGCACGGCCCAGCTCGAGCCGGTGATGCGCGACATCCTGGCGAGCAATCCGCTGATCGTCCAGCTGTACTTCAACGCGTTCGACTCGCTGAACCGGATCTTGCCGGGGGTCGACAGCCTGGCGCAGTACGGGACGCGCATGGACATCCCCTCGTACAATTTTTATTACGAGGCGGACGCGCGTCACAACCCCGGGCGCGAGGCGGTGTGGACCGACGCGTACGTCGATCCGGCGGGGCAGGGCTGGATGGTCTCGTGCATCGCCCCGGTGTACCGAGACGAGTTCCTCGAGGGCGTGGTCGGCCTCGACATCACGACCAAGACGATCATCGGGGAGGTGCTCGAGCTGCAGCTGCCGTGGAGCGGCTACGGCGTGCTGGTCGGCAAGGACGGCTCGCTGCTGGCGTTGCCGCCGGCGGGCGAGGCCGACTGGGGCCTGCACGAGCTGACCGAGCACTCGTACACCGAGATCATCAGCCAGGACACGTTCAAGCCCGACGACTTCAACCTGTTCAAGCGGCCCGACCTCGCGCCGCTGGCGGGCGAGGTCCGCGGCGCGCGGCAGGGCGTGGCCGCGGTCGAGCTGCACGGCCCGCACGTGGTCGCCTGGGCGACGGTGGCGCAGACCGGCTGGACGCTGCTGATCGTCGCGCCCGAGCGTGACATCTACGCCCAGGTCACCAGCCTCGGCGACCGCTTGTTCCGCATCGGCGGCTGGATGGTCTGCGGCCTCATCGCGTTCTATTGCGGGTTTTTGTGGTTCATCGCCCGCCGCGCGCGCCAGATCTCCGCCGAGGTCGTCACCCCGCTGCTCGCCATCGACGGCCTGGTGCGGCGGATCGGCGCCGGCGAGTACGTGGTCGAGCCGCCGCCGATCGTGATCGCCGAACTCGACGCCAGCGCCCACGCGGTGGCCGAGATGGGCCGCCAGCTCGGCGCCGCCTATCACGAGGCCGAGGTCGCGCGCGACGGGGCGCAGCGGGCCTCGCAGCTCAAGTCGGAGTTCCTGGCGACGATGAGCCACGAGCTGCGTACGCCGCTCAACATCGTCATCGGCATGAACGAGCTGCTGCGCGAGGACGTGGCCGATCCGGAGCTGTGCCGCTACACCGAGGCGATCGACAGCGCCGGCCGCGACTTGCTGCGGATCGTCGAGGACATCCTCGACCTGTCGCGCATCGAGGCCGGGCAGATCGAGCTGGCGACCGCGACCTTCGACCCGGCGGGGCTCGTCGAGTCGGTGGTCACCCTGTTCACGCCGCAGGCGCGGGCGCGCGGGCTGCACCTGGCGGTGGTCGTCGAGCCGGCGCTGCCGGCCGCGATCGTCGGCGACCCGGGGCGCATGCGGCAGGTGCTTTTCAACCTGGTCGGCAACGCCATCAAGTTCACGCCGCGCGGCGACGTGGTGGTGCGGGCGCGGCGGAGCGACGCGCGGCTGCGCGTCGAGGTCGAAGACACCGGCATCGGAATCCCCGAGCAGGCGCGCGAGCGGATGTTCCAGCTGTTCACGCAGGTCGACGGCTCATACGCGCGCCGTCACGGCGGCACTGGCCTCGGCCTCAGCGTGTGCAAGCGGCTGGTCGAGCTGATGGGCGGCGCGATCGGCTATCAGAGCGAGGCGGGCGAGGGCTCGCTGTTCTGGTTCGAGCTGCCGCTGGTCGAGCAGGCGCCGGCGGCCGAGATCTCGCCGTTCGCGGGCCTGCAGGCGCGGATCGTCGGCGCGAGGACGCCGTCGCGTGACGCCCTGGTGGCGACGCTGCGCAACCTCGGCCTCGCGGTCGAGCGCGCGAGCGACCCCGCGATCGCGGGCGAGGGCCGCGGCGTGGTGTGGATCCTCGAGGGTGACGCCGAGGCGCCGGCGCACGCCGTGGCGATCGCCATCGCCGACGGTGCGCCGCCCTGCGGCTTCGTGGCCGCGCTCGCCGAGCCCTTCACGCGCGAGGCCGTGCGCGTCGCGCTGGCCACGGCCGTGCGGACCCTTCCGTCACCCGCGGCCTGAATCTCGCCGCCGTTGCCAGCGCCGCGGTCATGGCCTATGACCGGGCGTGCGCATGCTTTGTCGGATCCGTCATTCGTCGTTGTGGGCAGCGCTGGCCGTCGCCGCCCCCGGTTGCTTCCTGCTGGACGGTGAAGCGAGCCCCGTCGAGCACACCCTCGCGCTCTCGACCGGCATCGACCTGGCCTACCACGAGCTCGGCGATCCCGACGGCGACGCGGTCATCTTCCTCCACGGGTACACCGACACCTCGCGCTCGTTCATGCCGACGGCGCTGGCGCTGCATGAGCTCGACGACGACTATCGCCTGTACGTGCTCGACCAGCGCGGCCACGGCGGCTCGTCGATGCCGCCGGCGTCAGCGTGCGCGGCCGCGCCGGAGCAGTGCTTCGCGCCGGCCGAGCTCGCCGCCGACGTGATCGCGTTCATGGACGCCAAGGGCATCGCCCGCGCCTCGATCGTCGGCCACTCGATGGGCAGCTTCGTGGCCCAGGAGCTGGGCCTGTCGCACCCGCAGCGGGTCGACAAGCTGGTCCTGATCGGCACCGCGGCGGGCGTGGCCGGCAACGTGGTGCTGCAGGACTACGTGCTCGCCGATCCGGTCGAGGGCGCGTGGAAGGCCGGCTTCGAGGCCCAGGGCCTGCAGTTCCCGGAGGACGTGTACGAGCTCGATCCGCTCGACGCCGAGGCCGACGCGCAGGCGTGGATCGAGGGCGCGTGGGTGGTCGACCCGGCGGCCGACCCGGCGTTCCTGGCCGCGATCGCGGCGGAGACGGCGGCGACGCGCATGGGCACGTGGATCGGCGCGGCCCGGGCGCTGCTGCAGACCGACAACACCACCCGCCTGCACGACCTGAGCGTGCCGACGCTGATCCTGTGGGCCACCCAGGACGGCTTCTTCCCCGACGACCCCGACCAGCAGGCGCTGCGCGCCGCCCTCGACGTCGCGGTCGACGCCTGCAAGCTCGAGTACTGGTTCAAGCAGTACGGCAAGCGCCCGCTCGCGCCCGACGGGGTGCAGGTCGACGACCTCGGCCACAACACGCAGTGGGCCGCGCCCGCCGAGGTGGCCCGCGACCTCAGGGCCTACCTCGACACCGGCAAGCCGACGAAGGACTGGTACTACTCGGCCGACGGCGATCCGCAGGACATCGTCACCCAGAAGAAGGCCGCGCCGCTGATCCACGGCAAGTGCGAGTGACTCGCGGGCGCCTGGCGCGCTCGCTCATGAAACCGAGATGTCCGAAAGGACATGTTTGATGAGGCATGTCGCTTCGAGCATGGCTCTTCGGACATGCCTGAACAGGCATGTCCGAAAGCCCAGGCGGCCTCAGACGTACTCGATCTCGATCGCCAGGTCCGGGCCCGCGGGCAGGCGGGTCACGCGGCAGTCGTACGGGTACGTCGCGTGCCAGCGGGCGAACCCGTGGCACAGCGTCTGGACCGCGCGCAGCCAGCGGGTCACCGCCTCGACGCGGGGGAACTCGGCGCGCAGCAGCTGCGACGCGCCGGTCAGGCCACACAGGCTCTCGTCGTGCAGCGCCTCGACCTCGGCGGCGGCGGCGGCCGGGCTCAGGCCCTCGTTGTAGAGCATGCAGCCGAGCAGGTTGGGGCGGTGCGAGGCCAGGTCCTCGGCCACGCCGACCAGGTCGTCCTGGACGGCGACCAGGCGGGCGGCGTAGCGGCGGACCGCGGCGTGGGCCGGGTGGCTGCGGACCGCCAGCGGCAGCGGACAGTCGCCGACGTACTCGAGGAAATCGATGGCCGGGGCCACGCCGACGCTGGCGACCCGGATCGGCAGCAGGTCCTGGCGCGCCGGGTAGGCCGCGTCGGCCTCGAGCTTGGCGCGCCAGTGCGCCTCGCAGCGGCCCGCGTCGAGCCAGTCGGCGAAGTCCTCGGCCAGCCGGCCGCACCAGGCCGGGCCCATCGCCGTGCGGCAGCGCCGGGCCACCTCCCACCACGCGCGCAGAGCCGCCGGGGTGCTCGTCGGCAGGTCGTCGCTGCCGCGCACCGCCGCCAGCAGCTCGGCCTCGGGGAAGCCGACCTCCTCGCCGAGGAGAGCCCAGAAGGTCAAAAATCGCAGGGCCGTGGCGGCGCGCTGCGGGTCGGCGGCGAGCGTCGGCCAGCCGCCGAGGCGGGCGACCGCGAGGCCGCGGAAGCCGGAGCCGCCGAGCAGACGCGGGCCCGGGCTCAGGAGCTCTTGCAGGCCGAGGTCGCCGGGTGAAAACCAAGGCAACGGATAACGCAGCGTCACCTCGATCGCCAGCTCGGCCGTCATCCGTGATCGATCGTCGCTTGGGAACTTCATGCTGGGAGGAGGTGGGGAGGGAGGGTCCGCCCCGACGCCCGAGACCGGCGCCCTCGGGCCCGGAGCGCCGGCGAATTGTCCTCGGCTGGATCGATGGCCAGGACGTGGTCGAACCCGTGCGAGTCCGGGTCACGACACGAGAAATGCTCCCGGTCGTCCAGTGAGCGACACCACCGGGCCTTTCGGATCACGGCGATCACGGGTCCGCGAGGCGGAGACGTTGGGAAGCCAATTTGTCGCTCCAAGCCCCCATTTAGGGGCTTTGCGTGCATTCTGTCGCGAAGGCGAGACGACGCAAGTTTTTCGACCGGACGTCGTGTCGCAGATCAGACCGAGGTTCACGGTCGCCGCGGACGGCTGTCCTCCGGGCGAGGACTGAGCGGCCGATCAGGGCGCCGACAGAGGCCCGGCGGACGTCGTCGAGGTGTCGGCCGTCGCGGAGGGTACGTGGACCACCCGCTGTGGCAGCGGGATCACGAGGCCCTCGCGGCGCAGGCGGATCAGCAGGCGCTTGACCATGGCGGTGGTCAGCGGGTTGCGGTCGACGAAGTTCTGGATCGGCACGAACAGGCGGACCTCGAGCGACCACTCGCCGACGCGCAGGCGCATGGCCGGGGCCACCTCGCGCAGGCCGGGCAGGACCTCGCGGGCCTTCCGGACCTCGTCGAGCAGGATCGCCTCGAGCGCCTCGGGGTCGACGTCGAGGCCGACGCGGAACGGGACCTCGATCCACATGGTCGGGTCCGGCCGGCTGAAGTTGGTCATCATCGCCTCGCCGAGGCGCTTGTTGGGGATGAAGATCAGCAGGTCGTCGAGCGTGCGCAGGGTCGTGGTGCGCCAGCCGATGTCGGCGACGAAGCCCTCCATCTTGGCGTCGACGCTGATGAAGTCGCCGACCCGGATCTGCCGCGAGGCGGTCAGGTTGACGCCCGCGAACACGTTGGCGAGCGTGTCCTGGAAGGCCAGCGCGACCGCGAGGCCGCCGACCCCGAGGGCCGTCAGGGCCGGGAACACCGACACGCCGAACAGGCCGAGGATCGCGCCGCCGCCGAGCAGCAGCAGCACCGAGTTGATGATGTACTTGATGAGGGTCGTGCCGCCGCCGGCCGGCGATTGATTGCGGCCGACGACCTCGGACACGATCCGCATCAGCGTCAGCGTCACCGACAGGGCCAGCAGCGCGAACGTGACCTTCTCGCCGAAGGCGATCGAGCGGGCCTTCCACGGCATGTCGGGCAGCGCCGAGAGCAGGCCGCCGAGCAGCGCCCACAGCAGAGCCCGGTCGCGCAGGCGCGCCGTGATGATGTCGTCGATGACCCACTCGTTCTTGGCGCTGGCGCGGACCAGCAGCGGCAAGACGATGAACCGCAGCAGGAGTCCGAGCAGCAGCGCGAACGTCAGCTCGGCCGCGACGTCGGCGTAGCCGCGCGCAGCCTTGGGCAAGATCTCGAGCGCGACCCATTGCAGCTGCGGCAACGGGAAGATCGCGTCGTCCATCGGGGCGGTCAGAAATTCGATCACGGCGAAACGAGCGCGGCCCACAGGCCTTCGATGTGCTCGCGGAGGAACATATACTCGAAGGCCGCGAGCGCCAGGAAGGGCCCGAACGGGACGCGCGCCCCGAGCACGCCGTCGTCCGGGTCTTCGTCGCCGAGCTCGGGGTCGTCGCCGTGGACCTCGGCGAGCGCGGTGTTGGCCACGCCCCGCCCGAGCAGCAGCATCGGCACGGCGACGAGGAGGCCCTGGATCGCCCCGGCCGCGAGGGTCCACATCAGCCCGCGCGCGCCGGCGAAGGCGCCGACCATGCACAGCAGCTTGCCGTCGCCGAGCCCGAGCGCCTCGATGCCGCGGAAGCGCAGGTAGACCCAGCGCAGCCCGGCGATCAGCAAGTAACCGCACGCGGCCGCGAGGCCCGCCTCGAGGATGCCGACGCCGAGCGTGGCCGGGCTGGCCGCGGCGACCACCAGGCCGAGGCCGGCGATCGGCAGCACGACCTCGTCGGGGATGATCCACACGTCGAGGTCGGTGTACGTGGCGATCAGCAGGCCGAGGCCGAAGCAGAACCACAGCAGCCACGCGAGCAGGCCGGGTGGGCCGCCCTGGACCATCGGCCGCAGCACGAACTGCAGGTAGAGCGTGAAGCTGAGCACGCCGCCGAGCAGCTCGACGACGAGGTAGCGCAGGGCGAACGGCTCGCCGCAGCGGCGGCAGCGCCCGCGCAGCAACAGGTACGAGAGGATCGGGATGTTGTCGTACCAGGCGATCGGGTGCTCGCACGCGGGGCAGGCCGAGCCCGGACGGACGACCGACAGTCCGCGCGGCAGGCGCCAGATCGCCACGTTGGCGAAGCTGCCCCACAGCGAACCGAAGAGAAACGCCAACCACGGCGCCCAGGGGGCCATCAGGGCCTGCACCAGGACCGGATGGGTCTCGACCAATTCGAGGGTCTCCGGGCCCTGGAACATCAGCAGCGGCTCGAGCATCGGGTGGCCCGGATCCTACGCGATCCGGCCCGCGCTTGTTCCTGTTATCCTCCGCGCGTGCCAGCGCCCTCGATCCGGCCGGTCCGCGGCCTCGCCCTCGCGCTCGTGCTCGCGGGCGGGCCCGCCTGCGGCGGCGACGACGACGACAACCTGCCGGTCGCCGAACCCGCCGCCCTGCCGCCCCGCCCCGGGGCCGAGCACAAGAGCCAGGAGGAGCAGGCCCGCGCCGGGGTCGACGCCCTGCTGGCGACCCCGAGCCCGGCGACCCTGCTGGCGGTGCTCGGCCAGAGCCACGCCGTCGCCCGCGCGCTGCTCGGCCGCCACACCCTCAAGTACACCGCGGAGTTCAGCCTCACGCCGGTCGAGCCGGTGCGTCCCGCGGTCGATACGCCGGTGCTGCTGGCGCAGAAGGTCGTCGACGAGCTCGATCTGCAGTGGGCCGCCGGGGCCGGTGAACCTGTCCGTTTCTACCTGTCCCAACATACCGATCAGCACCGCGGCCGCGAGCTCGTGGTGATCGACGAGACGGCCTACACGCGGCTGATGCACCGCGCCTGGCACGTGCGCCCGCTCGACGCCGACCTCCACCAGCGCTGGCTCGACGAGGCCCAGCGCAGCGTGCACGACGTGGTCGAGCTGGCCGCGCCGGCGCTGGCCGTGGCCGCGGCCGACGAGGGCGAGACGGTGCGGGTGACGCTGTCGCTGGCCGAGCCGGGCGCGCGCGTGCCGGTGCCCGCGGGTGCGGCGCCTGGCCGGGAGTGGCGTGAGAAGGCCGAGCTCACCGCGATCGAGGGCACGCTGACGATCGAGCGCGCCACGGGGCTGTGGCAGTCGGCCGAGGTCCGCGTCGGCTACGGCGTCCGCGACGAGCTCGAGCGAGCGCTGGTCGGCGAGACCCACCTCACCGGCACCGCGGCTCGCACCCCGGAGCTCGAGCTCCAGGCGCCCGAGCACGTCCTGCCGCTGCCCGAGCGGGTCCGCTACGAGAGCGAGCGACGGCGGCTGCTCGACGGCCTCGCCGGCACCTGAGCGCGAGCTCGCGTGACGCGGGCGCGGCCCGAGGGCGCGAGGAGCCTGCACCGCGTCGGCGAGGTCGGGCGTGAGCGGGCGCGGGCCCGAGGGCGAGCGAGGCTCCGCCACGAAGCCACGGCTCCCGCGGGGGAGCGGGCGCCTCCGCGTGAGCTGACGCGCCCGCGTCCGAACCGGGGGCCTTTGCGGCGCCGCTCGCCCGCGCTAAAAGGCCACGCGTGACGAAGCCTGCTCTCTCGCGCGCGGCCCTGCCGCCCGCCATCCAGCGCGCCCTCGACCTCGCCGTCGACGCCAAGGCCGCTGCGCCCGTCGTCCTCCAGCTCACCGACGTGGCCGGTTACACCGACTGGGCGCTGGTCGTGTCCGGCCGATCCGACCGCCACGTCGGCGGCATCACCGAGGCGATCATGGCCGGTCTCAAGGACCAGCAGCGGTCGCCGATCGGCACCGACGGCCTCGAGGAGCACCTGTGGGACCTCCTCGATTACGACGATTTCCTGGTCCACGTGTTTTACCACCCGGTGCGCAAGCACTACGACCTCGAGAGCATGTGGCGCGACGCGCCGCGGGTCGAGCTCGGGCTGCCTGAAGATGTCATGGACACCTCGGCGCTCGAGGGCCTGACGCCGCCGACCGACATGCCGCCGTTCCGCGGCGGCAGCTTCGGCGCGTTCCCGGGCGAGCTCGAGGACGAGGAAGAGCTGGCCGACGCGCCGGGTGAGCTGCCCGAGGGCGCCGAGGACGAGGAGCCCGAGGAGGGCGACGAGGACGAGGCCGCCGAGTACGACGAGCCCGACGACTTCGCCGACGAAGAGGGCGAGTACGCCTACGACGAGGGCGACGAGGGCGACGAGGACGACGACGCGCTGGCGGCCGAGGACCCGGACAGCGACGCGGCCCCGGCCGACGCGCCCCCGGCCGACGCGCCCCCGGCCGACGTGCCCCCGCGGCGCAAGTGAGCGTTCGCCCGTGAAGATCAGCGTCGTCGCCGCCGGCAAGCTCAAGGACACCGCGCTCGTCGCGTTGTGCGCCGACTATGCTCGGCGCGTGCAGCCGTTCGTCACCGTCGAGACGCTCGAGGTGCGCGACCTGGCGGCTATCCGCGCCCACTGGACCCGCCACGAGGGCGCGCGCGTGCTGCTCGACGAGCGCGGCGAACAGATCGCCACCCGCGAGCTGGCGCAGTGGATCGACCGCTGGCGCCGCGACGCCCGCGACGTCGCGCTCTACATCGGCGACGCCGACGGCTTCACCGTCACCGACCGCACTCAGGCGGACCGCCTGATGGCCCTGTCTCGCCTGACCCTGCCGCACCGGCTGGTCCGGCTGATCCTGCTCGAGCAGCTCTACCGCGCCGGCAGCCTGCTGGCGGGTCACCCGTACCACCACGGGTGAGGCTGTCCGAGCGGGCATGTCCCGAAGGGCATGTCTCGAAGGGCATGTGTTGGAGGGCATGCCCGAAAGAGCATGTTTGAAAGGACATGTTCAAAAGGCGAGCCGACGTCGTCTGGACGCAAGCGCGACTCGTGACGGGCGGCGTGGCCCGCGTGTCCGCGTCTCCCTGCGCTGCCCAGGCGTCCTCCGCCTCGCCGCGGTCGCGCCTCGCGCCTCGGCCCGTCGGTGGTTTATCCTGCGCTCGCCGTGGACCAGCCGCCGCGCGGACAGCCCGACCTGCTCGCCCTCGTCGCGCGCCACGCGACGAGCGAGGGGCGGACCGACTCGCCGTACCCGGGCCTGTGGTTTTGGCGCGCCGATCGGCCGTTCAGCGGGCGCAAGTCGCAGGCGCTCACGCTGTCGCTGCTGGTGGTCGTCCAGGGCCGCAAGACCGCCAACTTCGGCGCGCAGGCCCTCACCTACGATCCGCTCCACTACCTCCTGCTCACCGGCGAGGGCGAGTTCGAGAGCGCCGTGATCGAGGCCGACCCGGAGCGACCGTACCTGTCGCTCAGCGTCGCCATGCCGCCCGATGTCGTCGCTCGCACCCTGATCGCCCTGGCCGACAGCGAAGTCGGCGGCGGCGACGAGCCGGCGCCCGCGTACGTGTCGCGGCTCGACGCCCCGATCGTCGGCGCCCTGTGTCGCTTGCTCGAGGCAGTCGGCGATCCGGCCGAGCGGACCGTGCTGGCGCCGCTCATCGTCGAGGAGATCGTGTTCCGCCTGCTGCGCTCCGAGGCGGCGGCGGTGCTGCGCCGGGCCGTGCGTCGCGGCGACGAGGCCCGGATCCAGGAGTCGATGGCGTTCATCCGCGCCCACGCGAGCGACCGCCTGACCGTCGAGGAGCTGGCCCGCCGCGCCGCCATGAGCCCGTCCCACTTCGCCCACCGCTTCCGCGCCGTCGCTCGCGTCAGCCCGATGCGCTACGTCAAGCACGTCCGCCTGCACGAGGCGCGCGCGCTGCTGCTCCGCGGCGCGCGAGCCGGCGAGGCCGCCGATCAGGTCGGCTACGCCAGCGCCTCGCACTTCACCCGCGACTTCAAGAGTTACTTCGGCGTCCCGCCGGCCGAGTACGCCCGCCGTCTGCACGCCGCGCCCGGGCAGCCCGCCTAGCTCGCGCGGCCCGCGGATCGCAGGATCGGGCCGGCGTAGCGCCGCGCCCGTCCTCGCTGGTGCGTGCCTGCGTCTCGCAGGATCGGGCAAGAGAAGCGCAGCGGTCGGCGTGGCGGCCGCGGGGGCTGTCGCATACACAGGAGGCCATGAAGACACGCAAGCTCGGCACCTCCGGCATCGACCTGTCCGCCATCGGCCTCGGCTGCATGGGCATGTCCGACTTCTACGGCCCCGCCGACGAGCAGCGCTCGATCGCCGTCATCCACCGCGCGCTGGACCAGGGCCTCAATTTCCTCGACACCGCCGACATGTACGGCAGCGGCGCCAACGAGGCGCTGGTCGGCAAGGCCATCCACGATCGCCGCGACGACGTCGTGCTCGCCACCAAGTTCGCCATTCGCCGCGGCCCGAACGGCGAGTTCCTCGGCGTGTCCGGCAAGCCCGAGTACGTCAAGGCCGCGTGCGACGCCAGCCTCCAGCGACTCGGCGTCGAAGTCATCGACCTCTACTACCAGCACCGCGTCGATCCGGAGGTCCCGATCGAGGACACCGTCGGGGCGATGGCCGACCTGGTCAAGGCCGGCAAGGTCCGCCACCTCGGGCTCAGCGAGGCCGCGCCAGCGACGATCCGGCGCGCCGCCAAGGTCCACCCGATCGCCGCGCTGCAGACCGAGTACTCGCTGTGGAGCCGCGATCCCGAGGACGAGCTGCTCGGGCTGTGCGCCGAGCTCGGCATCACCTTCGTCGCCTACAGCCCGCTCGGTCGCGGCTTCCTCACCGGCCAGATCAAGTCGGTCGACGACCTCGCGCAGGACGACTATCGCCGCCACTCGCCGCGGTTCCAGGGCGAGAACTTCCAGCGCAACCTCGACCTCGTCCGCCAGGTCGAGCGCCTCGCCGCGGCCCGCAAGGTCACCGCCGCCCAGCTCGCGCTCGCGTGGCTGCTCGCGCGCGCCGAGCACGTGGTCCCGATCCCCGGCACCCGCAGCGAGGCGCGCCTGACCGAGAACATCGGCGCCGTCGACCTCGAGCTGACCGCCGAGGAGCTGCAGGCGATCGACGCCGTCGCCCCGCGCGGGGCCGCGGCCGGCGAGCGCTACCCGGCCGCGAGCATGAGCCAGGTCAACGGCTGAGCCAGCGGCCGGCGAGGGCGCGGTGGCCGGCCGAGCGAGCGGGACGCCGAGGTGGAGCGTACCTGTCCGATGGGACAGGCCGAATCCGATGTTTGCGAGGTCGTCCGCTCGCGCGATCGTGACGCCGCGATCGTCGCCGCAGGTCTGCTCGTGGTGCGGCCGCCGGTCGAGCGAGCAGCTCGCCGGGGAGCTCTGCAGGCCCGGGCGCCCGGGTTGCGAGAGGTGCTGTCGCGGTTCTGCGGCAGCGGTCGCGTGGGGCCGCAGGACATGTCTGTTTGGATATGTGCGAATGGACATGTCGTCATGAACATGTCCTGAGTTTTCGTCCGGGCGCCGCCGGTCGGTGCATCCCGCGCGAGCAGGGTCGGTGACGCGCCCGTCACCGGGATGTCGCCCGCCCGTGGTCCGGCGCCGCGGCTCACGCGCGGGCGGTCCGCGGCGACGGACGGGCGTGCGCGCGCGATCGCGGGTGTACGCGCGAACGCGGCGCGTGGGGCTGCAGCAAAAGCGGCGCGGGCTTCCCGGGGCCCGAAGGACGCGCTAGACGACCCGCATGCCTGCACGCTTCGCTTCCTCCGCGCTCCTGCTGTCCGTCGCCGTCCTGCTCGCCTGCAGCCCGAGCGAGCCCGCGACCACCGACGACACGACGGGCGGCACCGGCACCGGTGAGACCGACGCGACGACGACCACCGGCACGCCGACGACCACCGCCGCGCCGACCAGCACGAGCGACACGAGCACCAGCGACGGCACCACCTCCGAGGGCACGACCTCGCCGGTCGACACCACGACGGACGCCGAGACGACGACGACGACGACCGGCGAGACGACGACCGGCGAGGCGACGACCGGCGAGACGACGACCGGCGACGAGACGACCACCACGACCACCGGCTCGACCACCGACGACACCGGCGAGACCACCAGCGGTACCACCGGCGACGAGGGCCTCGGGCCCGACGCCCAAGCGGCGATCGACGCCCTCGAGCTGGTCGTCGACGGCGTGCTGTGGACCAGCGAGTCCGACTACCCGTGGACCGTGTTCGGCCTGCCCGACGCTGCGCCGATCGGCGTCGACAACCTCAAGGAGCTGCTCGCCCCGCAGATCGTGGTCGAGAACGGCGAGGCCCCGCTCGAGGAGCAGACGATCGAGCAGAAGCCGTGGGACAAGATCTTCCTCGACATGACGACGCCGCAGGACTGGTGGACCGACTACGAGATCCAGCGCGCCGAGCAATACCAGGCGATCCAGGACGTGCTGGAGGGCCACCTCGTGAACCTGAAGATGTTCCGGATCGGCGAGAAGTCCGGCAACTGGCTGTCGGGCGCGATCGACATGTTCGTGATCGGCGAGACGGTCGACGGCGACCTGGTCGGGATCCAGACGATCACCGTCGAGACCTGAGCCCCTGGCGCTCAGGGCATGTCCGAAGACACAGGGCCTTTCAGGCATGCCCTTTCGGACATGCCCGAAACGCCAGGCAGCCTCACTGCTTGCGGACCACGCCCCCGTCGTCGACCGTGAACGTCAGCTCCTCGCGCAGCAGCTGGTTGCTGTCCTGCGAGCGCGACAGCATCACGGTCGCCGTGGCCTCCTCGAAGCCCTCGGCGACCGACAGCAGCACGCGGAAGGTCTGGGGCGTGCGCGGCGGGACGAAGCCGTCCCAGCGGGTCGTGCCGCCCTCGACGTTGAAGCCCTTGATGTAGATCTCGGCGACCAGCTTGTTGGTCTCGACGATGCCGGCGACCCGCATCTTGAGCACGAGCTCGACCTGGCGCGGGCCCTTGGGTTCGTAGGTGAGGTCGAGCTGGAGGTCGGCGGCGTCCTCCTTGACCGACTCGCTGCGCAGGGAGACCGGGCCGGCTGCCGGCTTGTGGGCGCAGCCGAGGAGCGACGCGGCGAGGGCCAGGGACACGAAGAGGCGCATGGGGGCCGGTTTTACCCCGACGCCGCCGCGGCGTCAGCGGGGCCCGAGCCCGAACTGCAGCGCGAGCTCCAGCCCGAGCGACAGCTCGAGGCCGCCGACGCGGAAGCGGGGCACGCCGACCGCGTCGGCCAGGCCGACCACCCGCGGCCCGTCGTGGTCGTCGATCCCGAAGCTGCCGCCGAGCTCGATCCGCGGGCCCACGCGCAGGCCGAGCCGCGGCGACGGCCGAGCCCGCCAGCCCGGCGACAGCCGCAGGAACCCGCCCAGCAGCGGCGGACGGGCCACCGTGTCGTCGTCGCCCGACGCCGCCAGCGGCGCTCGCTCGCCCGCGCGCGTGACCCACCACGGCTCGATCGCCAGCCCGACCAGGATCGGCAGCTCGAACCGACCGCGGCGCAGGGCGTAGCCGGCCGCGATCGCCACGCGCAGGCGGCCGAGGCCGACCCCTGCCTCGGCCTGGCCGATCGCGCGGGTCTCGAGCGCCGCGGCGAGGCCCCGCGGACTGCGGACCTCGAGGCCGAGCCCGCCGCCGCCGCCGCCCAGGGCGCCGCCGTACGCTGGCGGACCGAGGCCGAGCACCGCCGCGGCGTGCAGGCCGACGCCGAGCTCCCAGCGTGGCCGATCGGACATGTCCTTTTGGACCTGCGCTTTTGGGCCTGTCTCTTCGGCCATGTCGAGGGGCGGCGACGGCTCGGGAGGTGGCGGCTCCGGCGGGGCCGGCTCGGGTGGCACCAGCTCGGGAGCGGCTGCGGGCGGTGGGATCGCCACGTCCTCCTGGTCGGGGATCACCGCGCCTTGCTCGACGGCGAAGATCAGGTTCGCGGCGGTGCTGGCGACCACGCGGACCTCTTGCCCGATCTCGACCGCGAAGCTGCGCTCGTACGCGCGGCCGTCGGAGGTGATCACGCGGATCGTCCCGCGGTCGTCGGCGGCGCGGGTGAGCTGGAGATAGAGGTACGGCGCCTCGGTCGGGGCCGCGCCGCCGTGGCGCTCGATCGGCAGCCGCGGCAGGCGCAGGGCCAGGGCCGCCAGCACGGCGGCCTCGTCGAACCCGCGGATGTCGGCCCGCGCGGCCCGGAACTCTTGCGGCTCGCCGGTTGTCGCGTCACCTGTCCCCGGGGACATGCCCGAAGCGACACCCGGCTCGGCCGCGGGGGCGACCAGCACCGTGACGAGCGCGCATGTCGAGGCGAGGAGCACGGGGCGAGCCTAGCGTGTTTCAGCCGCAGCCGTTGTCGACGCACACCGCCGCGCCGAGGTAGGCGGAGTCGCAGCAGACTTCGAGGTCGCCGGCGCAGGCCGACGGGCACGGGCAGGTCAGGCAGGCGCCCGCGTAGGCGAACGGGCGGCAGTCGCCCGCCAGGCACAGCTCGTCGCCGGGGCACGCGCTGCCGCAGTCGTCGCAGTGCAGCGGGTCCTCGGCGAGCACCACGCAGGCGCCGTCGCAGTCGACGCGGCCGTCGCCGCAGCCCTCGGCGCACTTGCTGGCGTTGCACACGCCCTGGTCGCCGCAGTCGTTGTCGCACTCGCCGCAGTGGCGCGGGTCGCTGCGGGTGTCGACGCAGGTCTCGCCGCAGCGGACCAGGCCGTCGCGGCAGCGACACTCGCCGCCGTCGCAGCGCTCGCGCTGGGCGTCGCAGGTGCCGTCGCAGCAGGCGTCCGCGGCCACGCAGCCCTCCCCGCACTGGACCTGGCCCTCGGGGCACGGCGACTCGCCGCAGGCGGTCGAACAGGTCGGATCGCAACCTTCCTGGCCTTCGGGACAGGCGGTGTCCTCGCCGCAACCTTCCTGGCCCTCGGGACAGGTCTCGGAGTCGTGCGAGGTGTCGTCGCTGTCGTGATCGCTGTCGTTGTGGTTGTCGTCGGTCGAGCCGGCGCCGCCGATGGTGTACTCCTTGAGGCAAGCCGGAGCGCCGAGGAGCAGGGTCAGGGCAGCGAGGCGGCGGAGCGCGCCTGGAAGGTCGAGGACGGGGGCGGGCGCGAGGCGGCGGAGCGGGCTCGGGGGGCTCGCGGTGGTGGCCGGATCGAGGGGGGCGGCGGCGAGGCTGCGGCGCGCGTTCATCGGGCACGGGGAGCTCGGGGAGCTCGCGGTGGTGGCCGGCTCGAGGGGCGCGCAGGCGAGGTCGCGCAGGCTCACCTCGCTCGCCTCGCGCGCTCGAGCGGCCGGGCGGAGCGGGCTCGCCGGGCGGGCCGGCCTCGCGCAGGCGTCGTGGGTCACGGCGTCTCCCCGCCGGCGAGGGCGGCGTCGGCTTGCTTGCGGTGGGCGCCGGTCGGGTGGTGCTCGAGATAGTCCTGCCAGCAGGCAGCGCGGGCGTCGGCGGGGCTGCGACGGCACAGACCGGCGCGCGCGTCGTCGGCGAAGCGGCCGGCGGGGAAGCGGCCCAGGTACTCGCGCCACGCGGCGGCCTGGCCGTCGCCGCCGCGCAACTGGCGGGTCAGCGCGAACAGATCGCCGTAGGCCAGCTCGGCCCGCGCGCCGGCGCCGGGCAGGGCGAGGATCTCCCGGAACTTGCGCTCGGCGGCCGCGAGCTCGCCCTTCTGCCACAGCTGTTGCGCCTCGTCCTCGAGCGACAATCCGGGCGCGGCGTCCTCCTGCGACTTGCGCCGGCGGGGGCCGTCCTTGGCGAGGGCTTTGCGCGGGCGCGTTTCGTCCGGGACGTCGACAGTCGGTGATGTCCCTCGGGACATGTCCTCGGGGGCACTTTCACGTGTCGTTTTGGGCATGTCCTGGGGGACATTCGTGACTGTCTCTTGGGACATGTCATTCCGGTCCGCGGCCCGCTCGGCGGCGCCGTCGGTGTGGACCTCGGTGGTGCCGCCGAAGCGCGCCTCGCCGTGACGCCCGCCCGCGCCGTCGAGGGCCGCCGCGGTGCCGCGCTCGCCGGCCCGCTCGGCCACGAGATCGGGGCCGACGACGGCGAGCAGCACGGCCGCGGCGAGGGCCGCGACGACGCCGAACACCACGCCGAGGCGGCGGCGCCCGGGGACGGGGGCCGGCGGGATGCTGGCCAGGCGCCGCTCGGCCAGCTTGCCGTCGAGCTCGGCCTTCAGCGCGGTGGTGAACGGCGCCAGCGCCCCGGCGTCGCCGCGCCCGTGGCCCGGCGCGAGCGGGACCACGGGCGGCAGGACGCCGGCGCGCGCGACCGCGTCGGCCGGGACGGCGGCGGGGTCGAGCTCGCGGGCGCGGGCCAACATGGCCGCAAAGTCAGGTGCGGGTCGGGCCCTGGCGACCAGGCGATCGAGGTGCTCGGCGGTGTCGCGGGCGAACGGCGCGAGCGCGGGCGGGGTGCCGTCTTCGTCATGCGTCGCCATGGTCGCGCTCCTTGTCGGCCGAGTCCTCGGTGAGCCAGCCGAGCCGCACGAGCTCGCTGCGGATCCGCGCACGCGCCCGGGTGGCGCGCACGCGGAGGTTGCCGGGCGAGATGCCGAGCTCGGCGGCGGCCTGCGGCGCCGGCATGTCCTGCAGGTCGCACAGCACGAACGCCTCGCGCAGCTGCGCGGGCAAGGTGTCGAGCACGGCGAGCAAGACCTCGGCGCGGCGCTGCCGGAGGTGCGCGCCCTCGGGGTCGGCGTCGGTGCCGACGCTGCTCTGGGCGCTGACGACCTCGAGGCGATCCATGGCCTGGTCGCCACGGTAGCGCGAGCGCCAGTGCTTGCGCACGATGTTGACGGCGATCCCCCGCAGCCACCCGGCGAAGGCGCCGCGGCCCTCGAACTGGGCCAGGCCGACGAAGGCCCGCGCGAAGGTCTCCTGGACCAGGTCCTCGGCGGCCGCGGTGTCGCCGGTGAGGTAGGCGAGGTGGCGGAACACGCGGTCGAAGTGCTCCTGATAGAGGCGCGACCAGGCTTCGATGTCGCCGCCGCGGGCGCGATGAAGGAGCTCGGCCTCGCGGTCCTCCGCTTCGGAGGCGCTCGGCGCGGAGCCCGGACGTAACAGTTGCAGGAGCGAACCCACTCAGCCCCCAGGTACCCGATCGCACCGCGGTGTTACAGGGAATCGCAGGCGCGAAAGCGCACTGTGGGGAGGGCGAAAAGTTTTTTGACCAGCGGCTGTAACAGGCCGGCCGCGGCGGGGACTCGGGGCGGGAGACCCAACATCATGCGCATCCTCGGCACCGCGATCCTTTCCCTTTCCACGACCCTGTTCCTGTTCGGCTGTGACATCGACCTGAACGGCAAGAACGCCGACGACCAGGCCGATGACGACAAGGAGGGAGACGGGGACGGCGAGGGTGGCGGGGACGGCGACGGTGGCGGGGACGGGGAGTCGCAGGGCGATGGCGAGTCGCAGGGCGATGGCGAGTCGCAAGGTGACAATGAGTCGCAAGGCGACGGCGAGTCGCAAGGCGAGACGCAGGGCGACGGCGAGTCACAAGGCGAGACGCAGGGCGACGGTGAATCGCAAGGCGACACGCAGGGCGACGGCGAGTCGCAAGGCGACACGCAGGGCGATGGCGAATCGCAGGGCGACACGCAGGGCGATGGCGACACGCAGGGAGACGGCGAGTCGCAGGGCGATGGCGACACGCAGGGCGACGGCGGTGAGTCGCAAGGCGACACGCAGGGCGACGGCGGTGAGTCGCAAGGCGACACGCAGGGTGATGGCGGCGAGTCGGAGGGCGACACGCAGGGTGATGGCGGTGAGTCGCAGGGCGACACGCAGGGCGACGGCGGCGAGTCGGAGGGCGACACGCAGGGCGACGGTGGCGAGTCGCAAGGCGACACGCAGGGCGATGGCGAGTCGCAAGGCGACGGCGAGTCGCAAGGCGACACGCAGGGCGATGGCGAGTCGCAGGGTGACACGCAGGGCGATGGCGAGTCCGAGGGCGACACGCAGGGCGACGGCGAGTCCGAGGGCGACACGCTCTGATCGCTTCGGAGCGCCCAGTGCATGCGCCTCGCACTTCGAGGCGCGGCCCTTCGAGGCGTTACCGTGAGCTCGTCATTGTCAGCCACGACGGCGATCCTCGCGGACACGCGATGCCTCGCATCTGAAGAAATGCGGCGTCGCGTCTCGCCATCTTCGTGAAGCAACACCGATCGACGTCTCCGAACGCGACGACGCGCCGGAATCGACCTCGACGAGGTCGATCCGGCGCGGGCACCGTCACTCGGACTGCAGGGGCTCAGCGGTTCTGCTGATCCTTGCGCATCGGATCGCGCTGATCCGTCTCGACGTCCTGGCCCACGCCGGTGCGGCCACGGTTCGGGTCCTGCTGCTGCTGCTGCTGGTCCCGGTCGGTGCGCGGCGTGCTGGCCGGCATGTCGGGCTGCTGGCGGCCGCCCTGCTGCGGGTTGCGCTGACGATCGTCCTGCGTCTGGCCGACACCGCGGTCGCGGCGGTTGTCGTCCTGCTGCTGCGGGTTCTTCTGATTCGGGGTCGTCATGGATCGTTCTCCTGAACATGTCCCTCGGGACAGGGCGGTGATTCGCCCGTCCGGGGCTCGGCGTCGGGAGCATGGTCGGCAGCGCGAGGCGGGCAAGTGATTTGGTGACGGTCGAAGCGCGGCGCGCCGTGCGACGATGCGACTTCGACGCGGTCCGCCTGCGAAACCGTTGTACCGCGGTGGCAGGGTCCGCTCGGGTGATCGGACCGGACTCGGCCTCGTGCGGCGCCGCGGCCACGCCGTCCGCGCGGACGGCGTGGCGTGCTCGACTGCCGCGCCCGGGCTCAGGTCACCAGCTCGGCGAAGATCCGCAGCATCGGTTCGGTGAACAGCGGCGACGGCAGGATCGTGCCGCCGAGGGCCCACGCGCGCGCCAACGGCAGCGGCCAGCGGCGCACTCCCAGCGGGCCCTCGACCGCCAGCAGCAAGCCCTGCAGCGAGAAGAACGCGGCCGTCCGCACGACCATGTCGAGGTCGAGCGCGGCGGCGACGATCCAGGTGTGGAGGGCGACGCTGACGGCGAAGGCGAGCGCGAGGCCGGCGCCGGGGCGGCCGCGGCGCGCCAGCGGGACGAAGCAGTGCTGCCGGAGCCAGCGGTTGACCACGAGGTTCCAGCGCTCGCCCCAGAAGTCGCGCAGGCTGCGGGCGAGGATCGGGTGGCGCTGGACCGGCGGCACGCGGGCCCCGAGCAGGCGGCCGATGCCCTCGAGCAGGCCGGCGGCGGTCTCGGCGAAGCCGTAGAGGAAGGCGCAGCCGGCCAGCCAGCGCAGCGGCAGCCCGCCGACCTGCGGGGCCAGGACGACGCCTGTCCACAAGGACATGAACATAAAGACAGCCGCGGCCGCGGTCCGCGACCACACCGCGGGGTCGAAGCGCGGCGGGACCCACTCGCAGCGGCGGCTGTCGACGATCGCCAGCACGTGCACGACCCGGCGCAGCGGGCTGAACTCACGCGGCTCGCGGGCGAGGTCGATCAGGCGCGCGAAGCCCCAGAACGCCAGCGCCGCCAGGAGCGCGCGGGAGAACGGGGTGCTGGCGGCGAACGGGGCGAGGAACGCGGGCAGGGCGACGCACAGCCCGAGCGCGCGCCGCAGCGGCGAACCAGCGGTCACGAGGGCGGCGAGGACGAGGAGCGCGAGCATCGTCGCGCGCAGTGTACCCGGCCGGCGCCGCGCTCGACCAGCTGGCTCGTGGGACAGGTCACAGCACCGCTGCGCCGACGCACCGCAGCGACGATCCCGCGGCGCGCACGCGCGAGCGCACCCGCTCGAGATCGCGGCTCAGCCCGTTCGAAGCGCACGCCTCGCGCTCACGGGCAGAAGTTGCCGTGGGGGTTCTCCGAGGTGCAGGTGTTGAGGGTCGCGCCTTGACCCTTGGGCACGCTGACGGTCTCGAGGTGGATGTGCGGGGCCGACGAGCAGCCGGAGTTGCCGCTGTAGGCGACGAGCTGGCCCTGATCGACGTGGCTGCCGTTCTGGATCCCGGGGCCGAGTCCCTCGATGTGGAGGTAGTAGACGAACAGGTCGTTGGCCGGGTTGTTCGGGTCGCCGCAGTCGGACTTCAACTTGACGTAGTTGAAGGCATTCCAGCACTGCATCGTGCAGCCCATGTCGTAGCAGTTGGGCAGGCCGGTCTGCTGGCCGACCACGGTGCCGCCGATGCCGGCGTAGATCGGGGTGCCGAGCGCGACGCCGTAGTCGATGCCGTAGTGCGAGCCGCCGTTGCCGCAGGCCGAGAAGCCCTGGGTGACCACGCCCGGCGGGACCTGCAAGCAGCACTCGCCGCCGTTCGGCACCGCCTTGCACGCGTCGGCGACGCCAGGCGCGTTGACCTGGCAGCCGTCGGGGCACACGGTCTTGTTCACCGTCTTGCCGCCGGCGCAGTCGTAGAGATCGTTCGCATCACCCGCGGGCAAGCTCTGGCCGCAGTAGAGACCGTCGCCGCTCATCGCGCCCTGGCACGGATCGCTCTCGGGGTTGCACGCGTCGGCGACGCCGGGCGGGTTGACCTTGCAGCCGGCGTTGCACGCGGTCTGACTGGCGGTGGCGCCGTTCTGACAGTCGTAGAGGACGGCCGCGTCGCCGCCCATGAGCGTGCCGCCGCAGTAGAGGCCGTTGCCGCTCATGGCCGAGGCGCACGGATCTTGCGCGATCGCCTTGCACGCGCCGGCCTCGCAGCCGGCCGGGCAAGGCGTGACCGATCCGGTGAGGCCGCCGCTGCACTGGTAGAGGCTGTTGTGATCGGCGAGACCGCCGAGCTCGCCGCCGCAGTGCGGACCGTCGCCGAGGCCGTCGCACGGATCGGCGGGCAAGTTCGGGTCGGTGGTGCTGGTGGTGAGCGGACCCTGCGTGGTGCCGTCGCTGGTGGTGGTGAGCGTGGTGCTCGTCGGTTCGCCGGACGTCGTGGTCGGTGGACACAGCGTGAGCTGGTCGCACGGCGCAGCGGTGGTCGCGCTGTCGGTCGTGGTCGCTCCGCCCGTGCTGCCGGAATCGCTCGTCGCGGCGTCGGTGGCCGTCAGCGCCGACGCGCTCGTGATCGTGCCCACCGACAGGCCCGATGGCCCCGCGGAGTCACCGCAAGCGAGCGTGAAGCTGACGAGCAGGACAGGCGACAGGAGCGCGGTCGAGCGAGTCATCGTCGTCGACGATACGCGCGCGCTGCACCGGGGGACAAGGCAGGGCTGGGCGAGCCTCGGCGAATTCGCGAAGCTAGGCCGCATGCGCATTACGTTATCGCTCGCTCGCGTGTTCGTCGTGTCGCTCGCCGCCGCTGGAGCGGGGGCGTGCGGCGACGACGAGAAGGGCAGCGCCTCGGGGTTCGCGACCGGGACAGGGACGACGGTGACGAGCGACGACTCGACGACGGCGCCGACGACCGAAGCTCCGACGACGACGACCTCGACCTCGACCAGTTCGACTTCGACTTCGAGTTCGACGAGCACGAGCACGAGCGAGCCGGTGGTCCCGACCGCCGGCATGACGACCGACGAGACGACCGACGAGACGACCTCGACCTCGACGACGGACGGCAGCAGCGGCACGACGGGGACCGAGGAGTGCGGGGCGCCCGGCATCTTGCTGGTGTGCGACAAGGGCGACGACGTCGATCCGTTCCACGCGATCGGCGTCGGTTGTCCGGGCGCCGCGGAGAACACCATCCCGATCACGAGCCCCGTGTTCAACTCGCAGCCGATCGCCTGGCGAGCGGCGCGAGGCTTCGGCACCGCCGAAGATCCGAATGCGCCGGGCGAGCTGCTGTTCCGCCCGCGCGAGGGCGAGAAGTTTTTGGTCCTCAGCACCGGCCGGGTCGAGAAGCTCGACGGCGACGGCGTGCTGGTCGAGACCGTGCCGCAGTTCGACAACGACAACAACTTCAACCCCGACGAGCCGAACGCCCTGCCAGCGCCGATGAGCCACCTGGTCGGCTCGGACAACGGCCAGGGCGGGACCCCGTTCGCCGGGTGCGACGGGGTCCACGACTGCTCGGACAGCATCGAGCCCAACTGGACGCTCGGCAACGGCGACCCGAACGACATGCTGTCCGGCGCGTTCACGGTCGAGGTCCCGCCGGGGGTCGACGGCTTTTTGTTCGACGCGGTGTTCTTCTCCTCGGAGTACCCGGCGTTCGTCGGCGACACCTACAACGACATGTTCATCGGCTGGTCGACGAGCGAGGCGTACACCGGCAACGTCACGTTCTTCGACGGTCAGCCGTTCACGGTCACGTCGCTGGCAGAGGCGATGGAGACCGCCGGCTACGTCGCCGACGCGCCCGAGCTGGCGGGCACCGGGTTCGAGACCCACGGCACCACCGGCTGGGTGACGATCCAGGCCCAGGTGGTCCCCGGCGAGACTTTCACGTTCGCGTTCGCGTTGATGGACATGGGCGACAGCAGCAAGGCGACCGTGACGGTGGTCGACCACTGGCGCTGGGACTGCAAGGGCTGCGTGCCGCTCGAGGTCGATCCGCTGTGCGGCACCGAGGGCCACCCGAAATGCTGCGGCCTGTGCGTCGATCCGGCCGACGATCCGCAGTGCGGGAGCGAGGGTCACCCGGCCTGCTGCACCGCGGGCTGACCCGCCGTCATCGCCATCGCGGAGGCCCGGATCGGGAGATCCACCCGGGCCGGCGGTGGGCCCGGGGCTCTCGCGGGCGAGGGGGCGCGTCCGCGCGGAGGTCTCCACGGCCGGCTCCGGCGGCGACAGTGGTTCTCACGTCGGCGATACGATAGGGTGGCGGCCATGGCTGTTCGCTCTGGCTTTCGTCACCTGTCTCTTGGCACATGTTCTCTCGTATTCGCGCTGGCTGGCTGTTCGACGGCCGCGAGCGGCACCGGCGGGTCGACCGACGGGCTGACCGACGCCGACTCGGGCGGTAACAACTCGACCGGCCAACCGGGCACCGGCTCGGACACGGCGGTGCCGACGGGCGGGAGCAGCGAGACCTCGCCGACGACCAGCGACGACGGCGTCACGTTCGGCTCCACCGACGCGACCGCGACGGAGGGCGTGACCAGCACGACCGAGGCCGGCACGACCGAAGGCCCGCAGACGACCTCGGGCACCGACTCGGACACCGCCACCACCGCCGTCGACACCACCGACGGCACGAGCACCACGGGTGAGAGCTCCGACGGCACGACGTCCTCGACGACCGAGCCGGTCGACGATGACGACGACGACGACGACATGGTGCCCGACGTCGACGACAACTGCCCGAACGACGCCAACCCGCTGCAGGAAGACACCGACGGCGACGGCATGGGCGACGCCTGCGACGACGACGACGACAACGACACCATCCCCGACGACGTCGACAACTGCCCGCTGGTCCCCAACCAGGATCAGAAGAACACCGACAACGACGCGTTCGGCGACGCCTGCGACGGCGACCTCGACGGCGACGGGATCCCCAACGGAGACGACCCGTTCGCCAACGACGGCAACCTGCCGGGCGTGACGACGCCGTTCAAGATCTACGCCCACTCGTCGGGCAACCTCTACACCGTCGACGTCACCGACCCGTACGCGGTGTCGATGGTCAGCAACTTCAAGTTCTCCAACGACAACTGCGACCACTCGGTGACCGACGTGGCGATCGATCGCTGGGGCGTGCTGTACGCGGTCACGTTCGGGTGCGGCTACGTCATCAACCCGCAGACGGCCCAGGCGTACAAGCTCGGGACCCTGCCGCAGAGCTTCAACGGGCTGACGCTGATCCCGAAGGGCATCCTCGACCCCAACAAGGACGCGCTGGTCGGCATCGCCAACACGGGTCAGTGGTACCAGCTGACGCTGCAGAACGGGATGTTCGCCATCCAGCAGATCGGCCAGTACGGCGCCGGCTACACCTCGGCGGGCGACGCGTTCTCGATCGAGAACGTCGGCACCTACGGCGCGGTCAACAAGCAGGGCGTCGCCGGCACGGTGATCGTGCAGGTCGACCCGAAGACCGGCGCGGTCCAGAGCGAGCTGGCGACGCTGCCCCAGAACCCCGCCGTCTACGGGCTGGCCGGCTGGGAGGGGCTGATCCTGGCGTTCGACTCGAGCGGGCAGATGTTCCGCATCGACCCGCAGACCAAGGTCGTCACGCCGCTCGGCAACAAGGGCGTGGCGTGGTGGGGCGCCGGCGTCGGCACCGTGATCCCGCAGTAAACAGCAGGGCGAGGGCGGCCCAGCCGCCCGCCTCGCCCCCGCTGTTGCAGCCGCACGGCTCGTAGACCGGCGGCATCGAGGCGGTGTCGCCGGTGGCATCGCCGGCGGTGCCGTCAGTCGCAGTGCCGGTCGTGGCCTCGTCCACGACGGTGTCGCTGACCGTGCCCATCGTCGGCGAGGTGCCCCACGCCGGCTCGTCCTCGGCCTTCAAGACCCCCGTGGTGGTGGCGGACGGCGCGAGCAGGGCGAGGGCGAAGACGAGGGGGTGGACCATGCCCGCGAGCATAGGCGGGCGCGCGCCCGCCTGTCCACCGCGAACGTCCGGGCCGTGAGGGCTCGGAAGAGCACCCGAACGGACATGTCACGGAGGACATGTCGCATGGGCTATGTCGCCGAGGACATGTCCATATCAACATGTCCTCGACGCCATGCGCGCGCGGTCAGGCCGGCTTGCGGATCGCCCAGTGGGCCTCGAGCGGGGCGTCGCACAGGCCGCTGCGGTGCGACTCGAAGTTGATGGCGTTGCGCGGGCCGAGCGGGGCGCTCTCGCCCTCGCTCAGCGTGATGTCGGCGCCGCCGAGGGTGAACTGCAGCTCCCACAGCTCGGCGTCCTGGCAGCAGCCCTCGCAAGCGCAGGTCTCGAGGCTGTGCGGGGTGACGGTGAGCTCGCCGGCGGCGGCCTGGGTCGGGGTGAAGCCGCGGCCGGCGTGGTAGACGGCGGGCTCGCCGGGCGCGCCGAGGTCCCACACCGAGATGGCGGCGAACTGACAGCCGCCGAAGCCCTCGACGCGGTCGACGACGATCCGCGGGCAGGCCGGCATGAGCGGCAGCCAGGCGGCGGGGGCGGAGACGTTGAGGGTCCAGGGGTCGGGGATCAGGCAGTTCTGACCGCAGGCGCAGCCGTCGAGCTGCCACAGGGGGCCTTTCTCGGGGCTGATGCGGGTGCCGGTGAACTCGAGCGGACCGCACGCGACGGGCTTGCCCTGCTGCACGAGCTCGGCGCCGAGGTCGTCGCCGTCGACGCCGCACACGCCTCCGCCGGTGGTGGTGTCGGTGGTGTCGGTGGTGGCGGTGGTGCCGGGCTCGGAGGTGCTGGTGGTGGTGCCGTCGGTGGTGGTGGTGCCGGTGGCGTCGGTGGTGGTGGTGCCCGGCCCGGTGGTGCCCGTGGAGGTGGAGGTGCTGGTGACCGTGCTGGCGCCGGTCGGCTCGGGCGTGGTCGTCGGCGCGTCGGAGGTGGCGTCGGGCCCGGTGGTCGGCCCGCTGGTGTTGTCAGGGCCGGTCGCGTTGGCGGTGGTCGAGGGGTCGCCGCCGGTGGTCATGGCGGTGGTGTCGTCGGCGCAGGCGACCGCGAGCGCGGCGAACATGGATAGGGCGAGTTCAAGGCGAGGCATGCTGCAAGGGTAGCGAGTCAGGGCGCGGATGGCCCGTCGCGTCCGCGAACGGACCGATGTGCGCGGCGCACTGCGGGCCCGCGAGCCCGGTGCGCGGAGGGTCCAGGGCCCGTCGGCCCACGAGCACGAAAGGTCGCGCGCGTGAGCTCCGAGGGCGTGATGGGCGTGACGCGGCGGCTCCGCGGAGTCGCGCGGGTGAGCTCCGGGAGCGTGACGGGGCACTACGCGGAGGTTCCGCGGAGTCGCGGATGAGCTCCGGGCGCGTGACGGGCACGACAGGACGCGGGCTCCGGTGCGCGTGGTGGCCGGGGCGCGGACGTTCCGTCGCGGTCATGCCCGGGACCGCGAGCGAGGTTGCCGGGCAGTCAGAGAAGACGCCGCGAGTGACGGTGGCCACGCGCGTGGGCGCGGCTTCAGGGCGACTTCTCGCCGGCGGGGACGGCGAACGGGAGACGGTTCTCGGCCAGCGGGACAGGGCAGGTGGCGTAGGCCGTGAAGGCGCAGGGGGGATTGTGGGCGCGGTTGAAGTCGAGCAGGACGCTGCCGTCGACCGGCAGCTCGGCGAGCAGGAAGCGGCCGCCGTGGTAGGTCTCGCGGCCGCTGGTGCGATCGCTGAAGACGAACAACAAGGAGTCGCCGTCGGGGCCGTGCTCGAGGATCGGGGTGAGGCGATGCTCCTGGCCGGCGATCGTGAAGACGGCGACGCCGGGGACCTGGACCGGCTGGACGGTGCCGAGCACGGTGGGATGCTCGAGGGTCCGCGGGCTCGCCAGCGCCTCGAAGCGAGCGTGGACCTGCCAGGCCGGATCGAGGGCGAACGTGGCGATGCCGGCGAACTCGCGCCGCTCGGGGGCCTGCAGGTCGTAGAGGCGCAGGCCGAGGCGCTCGCCGCGGGCGATGATCAGGAAGGTGAAGCGATCGCCGAGCACGACGCGATCGGCGGGCTGCGATGGATCGATGTCGGAGCGCAGCGAGACGTCGGTGATGGCCTCGCCGCGCAGGCGAGCGTCGACGCCCGGGGCGAGGCGCAGGCGGACGCGGCCGGCGGCGAGGGCGAGCACGCCGACCTCGGCAGGGGCGCCGTCGGGGAAGACGATGTCGGCCCCCGGATCGGCGCCGAGCCGGTAGTCGCCGTCCCGCAGCCAGTAGAGCCCGGCGAGCGCGAGCCAGCCCTGCGGCTGCGTCAGCGCCTCGATCCGCGCGGCGTGCCAGCGGGCGTGATCGGCGGCGAAGGCCGGATCGGCGGCGGGCGGCGGCGGCGGCTGCGGGCGACAGGCGGCGAGGGTCACGCCGAGCGCGAGCGTCACCCGGGCCTTTTTAAAGAATGTGGGTCGCATGGGTACGCGAGGGGGCGGCCTTGACAGATGTGTCCTGAAGGACATGTCGTGGAGAGCATGGCCTTCGAGGCATGTCGCAGGGAGCATGCCCTTCGGGGCATGTCCCGACGGTCAGAAGGTGATGCCGACGTCGAAGATGAAGCGGCCGTTGCGGTCGTCGATCGGCTTGACGTTGCCGGGGGCGATCGAGTTGGGCAGCAGGATCGCGTAGCCGAGGGCCAGGGTGACCAGCTTGATGTCCCACTTGACGAAGTTGATGCCGACGCTGCGGCGGAAATCGCGGGCCAGCTGCACCTGCGACCAGCGCTGGGTCAGGATGCCGAAGTCGAAGAACAGCGAGTGGTGGATCTTGCCGCCGAGGAAATCGTTGAGCGAGGTGACCTGCAGGGCGATGGTGGCGAGGGCCCGGATGTGGCCGCCCTGGGCGGTGTAGTGCAGGCGCTTGAAGCCGTCGCCGGTGTCGATCGCCTCGATGTCGACCAGCATCGTCTCGGGGAAGATGCCGCGCAGGCCGAGGTCGGCCGTGCCGCCGCCCCAGTAGCGCCAGATCTCGGGCACGCCCGCCGCGCCCGAGCCGCCCGGCAGGTTCGGCAGCGGGATGGCGTGGCCGTAGCGCAGGGCGTAGCGGAAGTTGAGGCGGTTCGCCGTGCGCGGGATCGGGATGAAGTGCTGGAACGCGAGGTCGGTGCGCAGGAACCAGTCCTGGCCGCCGAAGTAGGGCGAGGCGAAGCGCACGTCGCCCTGGATGATGATGCCCTTGTCGGGGTTCGAGGGGTTCTCGGTGTTGTTGTAGGTGAAGCCGGCCGTGAGCGCGCCGGTGCGATCGGAGACGATGGCGTCGCGGCGGTTGACGACGGTGGGCAGGCCGAGCTCGGTGTCGGGGGTGAACGCCGGCTTGGAGATGTCCTGCGAGATGTTGCTCTTCTGGATCAGGTAGCCGACGTAGAGCTGGAGCGCGCGGCTGCGGCTGTAGCTGAGGGTGATGTTGCCGACGGCGAGCTCGATAGGTCCGCGCGCCGGGGTGACGCGGCGCTGGTACTGGCCGTTGATCTCGAGCGTGAGCGGGGTGGCGAAGATCCGCGGGCGGGCCAGGCGGCCGCGGACGCTGCGCTCGTAGCAGGGCTGGCCGGCGCAGTCGCCGAGGAACGGCACGTTGGACGAGAAGCGCTGGGTGTTGAAGCCGTAGTGGCCGAGGATGTCGAAGTCCCAGGCGGTGCCGAACAGGTTGGGGAAGATCGGGTGGAGGAACACGTAGAACGGGTCGAGCGTGGCCAGGCCGACGCCGCCCTGCAGCTTGACCGAGACGTCCTTCGACTCGCGCATCTCGAGCACCTGGTGGACGGCGCAGCGCTCGTTGGGGTCGTCGTCGAGGTCGCAGCCGGTCGGGTAGGCGGTGAGCTCGGTGCTCTCGGCGACGTCGAGGCCGTCGACGTTGGCGCGCGACTCGTCGGCCTTGGCCCGCGAGTACACGCCGCCGGTCTTGTGGGCGAACTGGCGCCGCAAGATCCAGTTGTGGGTCTTGAAGTTGCCGCGCACGACGGTGTCGCCGAACACGCCGGGGCGGCCCTCGTAGACGCTGATCTCGGCCTCGACCTCGACGGCGGAGCCGCTCTTGTACGCCTGGCACAGGCCGATCTCGGGGTCGACGAGGCGCCTGGCGTTCGGGACAGGTTTGACCTCTTTGGTGCGCGGGTCGGTGTAAAGCCAGCGCAGCTCGGCGTCGGCGACCGGGAAGCCGTCGTTGCGGTAGTTGTCGACGATGCCCTGCTCGGTGTCGCGGTCGAGCGAGGTGGCGAGCGGGATGTTGCCGGGGCGGTCGTCGCCCTTGTGGCGCAGGGCGGTGCCGCGGAGCATGCGGGTCGCGCCCCACTCGCCGCGGTCGTGGTGCGGCTGGCCCTCGATCTCGCGGTCGCCGGGGACCGGGCCGTCGAGGTAGCGGACGACCTCGGGCTTGCGCGAGGTGAACACGCGCGGGCCCGGCTCGACGCTGACGCGCACGTAGAGCTCGGCGCGCGACTGCTTGCGCAGGGCCGCGAGGCCGCGGGGGTCGAGGTCGCGCACGGCCCAGGCGGCGAACGAGTCGCGGCGCAGGATCGTCTCGACGTCGACGTCGGCGTACTCGCCCTTCTTGTCGAGGCCGTCGGGCCAGAAGGCGACGCGCACGCCGGCCTGGGCGCACAGGTAGCCGGCGTCGGCGAACTTGGCGAGCAAGGCCGAGAGGTGGTCGACGACGGCGGCCTCGGTGAAGGTGCCGGGGGCCCGCAGCACGCGCTCGTCGGCGAACTCGCGCTCGAGCCGCTCGCGCACGCCGCGAGGGACGCCGCGGCCGACCACGAGGTCGAGCTTCTTCATGCGCACGACCGGGCCCTCCTTGATCTGGAAGGTGAGGGCGCCGGGGGCGTTGCCGTAGTCGTCGTAGCGGCCGTCGATCTCGGCCAGCAGGAAGCCCTTGCCCTGATAGAAGCCGCGCAGGTTGGCGGCCTCGCGCTGGGCCGTCTGCGCGCTCGGGGCCTCCCGGCGCGAGAACAGCTGCAGCTCGCTGCGCAGGCGCTGCTCGGAGTAGCTGCGGCGGCCGATGAAGGACGTCTTGACGCCGGGGCCGAGGTCGACGTCGACGGTCAGCGGCAGCTTGCCGGTCTTCGGGATGTCCTCGGGCTTGAGGTCGTCGTAGCTGGTGCCGACCTGGACCTGCGGGTAGGGCAGGGCGAGCCGCGAGGTAGCGGTGCGGCGGATGATGGCGTCGCGCGGCTCGGCGAACTGCCGCTCGACGCGCTCGCGGCTCTCCTCGATGCGCTCGCGGGTGATCCGGGCCGGGAACGGGGTGGCCTTGACGCGCGGCCAGAAGGCGCGGCGGATCCAGCCCTTGTCGTCCTCGGAGACCTTGCCGACGACCTTCACCTGGCGCATCGGCACGCGGAAGGCGGGGCCCTTGTCGAGGTACACGTAGAGGTCGACCTCGTCGCTGGCGCGCCCGCACGTGAGCCCGAGCGAGGCGTTGCCGCGCAGGTAGCCCTTGTCGTAGAGGTAGCGCTTCAGCCGATCGATCTCGTCGGCCTCCCACTTGGTGCAGGCGGCGTCGCCCGGCTCGCACACGGACGGCCGCTCCTTGCGCTGCTGTCGCGGCGAGACGCACTTGCCTCGCGACAGCGAGCCGGGGCGCGAGTTGATGCTGAGCTCGCGCTGGACCTCGGTCTTCGACAGCGGCAGGTGGCCGCGGACCCGCACGCGGCGGATGCTCTGGCCCGGCTCGACGCGGATCGACAGCAGGTTGGCGCCGTCGGGCTCGAACTGGGCCCGGTAGCCGAGCTGCTGCAGCTGGGCGGAGATGGCGGCCGGGATCAGGTAGCCGGTGCCGAGGTTCAAGATCTTGCGCAGGCGGACGCCGTCGTCACCGGGCAAGAACTTGTCGCCGACGACGCGCGAGCGCTCGATGCGGGCGAACACGACGCCGGGGTCCTCGCCCTCGAGCACGGGGCGGACGCTGAGCTCGACCTCGCCGGCGCCCTTGGGCTCGAGGGCGATGACGTAGCTGCCCTCCTCGGCGGTGAGCTCGAGCTGGTAGTAGAGGAGGGCGTAGTCCTTGCCGCGCAGGTCGACGACGCAGGCGGTGCCGCGCAGGGTGGTGCCGCGCTCGCGCGTGCCGACCTCGAAGCCGCCGCGGTCGCGCAGGCTGTCGAGCGCGCGGTCGATGAGGCCGAACGGGTCGGCGCCGGCGTCGACGCGGGCGCAGGTCGGGCCGCTGGTGACGACGCTCGGGGCCTGGATCTCGGGCGCCTCGGTGGTGGTGGTCGGCGCGGCCAGCTCGCTGCCCTCCGGTGGCAGCTCCTTGTCGGGGGCGGGCGCGGACTCGATCGGCACGTCGGTGATGCCGACCGGCGCGGCCGGCGGGGCCGGCTGGTCGGGCTTGGCCGCCGGCCCCGCGTTCACGCCCTGCGGCTTGCCGACCGGGGTCCGGCTGTCCTTGGGGGCAGGTTCTTCGGGACCTGTCCCTTCGCTACTGTCGTGGGGGGCAGGTGCTTTGGGACCTGTCCCATCGTTGCTGGTCTTCGGGGCAGGCCCCTTGGGGCTCGCGCCGGAGTCGTCGGGGCTCGGGGCCGGCGTGGTGGTGATCGGCGCCTGCGATCCGGGCGGCGGGCCCGGGGGCGCGGCGGCCCACGCCGGCGCGGCGCTCGTCCACGCGAGCGCGAGGGCGGCGAGCAGGCGCGCGAGGCGGCGGTCAGCGCAGGCTGGGAAGCTGGTATTCAAGGCGCAGCTCGAGCGAACGCTGGCGGAGAGGGTCGAAGATGATGCGCTCGTTGAAGTAAGAGCGGCGGTTGTCGCGGAACTCGAGGACGGCGGAGTCGAGCAGGCGGAAGCGGACGCGCCAGTCGTAGCTGTTGCGCAGGAGCAGGCCCGGGTAGCCGCGGGTGTAGCCGGCGCCGATCGTCATGTTGCCCCAGTCGGTGCGGAACCACGGGCGCGGGGTCTCGGCGTTGACCTCGACGCCGAGCTGACCGAGCTGGGCGCCGACCTGCGGCAGGTAGGGGGCGAGGCGCGGGACCGACTTCTCGACGTAGCGGTTGAGGTTGATCTCGGTGAGGTTGCCGACCAGGCCGAGCGGGCGCCCGAGCAGGCCGCCGGAGCCGTAGCGGCGGACGTTGGCGTCGGCGACCTCGCGGTTGCCGCTGCCGAGGATGGCGTAGTCGACACACTCGCGCTGGGTCCGGCTGCGCGCGCGCGTGTCGCCGAGCACGGCGCAGCGGAAGGTGATGGCGTCGAGGGTGCCGCCGAGGATCAGCGACATCTGCCGCGGCTGGTTCTCGATGTAGACCGGCTCCTGCCGCTGGGCGCGGACGTCGACCTTGCTCGACGACAGGTTGTTCTCGAGCAGGACGCGGCCGAAGGTGATGTCGTAGGCGCCGTTGAGGATGGCGACGTCGAGCACGCCGGCGGTGACGTCGACGCGGCCCGACATCTCGAGGTCGGCGATCGAGCCGCCGATCGCCAGCGAGACCTGACCCTCGACGCCCTTCATGATGTTGTTGTCGACCCGGAATGGCGTGGTCGTGCGGAGCCGGAGGTCGAGGTTCATGTCGCGCAGGATCTCGGGCGGCGGAGCGGACGGCGCGGAGCTCGGATCGGCGAAGGATAGCACCTTGACGCCCTGCTGCGCGTCGCGCACCCAGCGGCCGCGCGCGACCTGCACGTCGCCGCGCAGGGTCTGGACGTCGCGCCCCTCGAGGACGATGCCCTTGCCCGAGATCGCCGCGTAGAGCTGCGGGCGACCCGAGTTGTCGAACATCTTGTACTGCACCTCCTCGAGGTCGACCCGCAGGCTGCTGCTCTCGAGGCGCGAGAAGTCGGGCGCGAGCACGACGTTGCCCCACAGCGACAGCGAGCCGCGGTCGCCGACGCGGGCCGCGAGGTGGCCCTCGGGCGCGACGAGGTCGTCGATCGCGGCCGTGCGACCGCCGACGATCACCGCGAAGCCTTCCTGCTTGCCCGGGCACGGGTCGGACTCGTTGCAGCGCTGGATCTCGATCACGCCGTTGTCGAGCTCGATCGCCTCGAGGCCGAGGCCCGCGAGCTCCATCATCAGGCCGCCGGGCGCGGGCTGCAGGCGGGCGCGCACGGTCTTGAGATCGAGGCTGTCGCCGACGCGGCCGGCGGCGTGGGCGTCGGCGATCTGCAGGCCGCCCGAGCTGGCCGCGAAGGTGTCGGGCAGGAACTCGCGCAGCAGCCGACCGTCGAGGCGGCCGCGCGCGGCGGCGGAGAAGCTGCCGCCGCACTCGCCGCCGAGCACGTAGAAAGTGCGGTGGCCGTTGAGGTCGCCGAACTGCACGGTCTGGCCGCGCACCGACAGCTCGCCCGAGGCGAGCAGGGCGTCCTGGGCCCACTGCAGCGACAGCTTGGGCACGGCGAAGGTGGTGCCGGCGGCCTTGGCGGTGACGGGCTTCTGCGGGTCGGGGACGCTGAAGCTGCCGGTGATGATCGGGTCGCTGACGTGGCCGTCGAGCTTGACGTCGAGGCCGATCTTGCCGGCGATGCCGGACACGGCGGTGCCGGCGACGAAGGGGTGGAGGCCGGCGAGGTCGAGCTCGCCGGCGACGCGGGCGCTGGCGCCGGTGGCCGGGGGCGTGCGCGCGGCGGTGGGCGGCTCGCTGCAGTCGCGCTTCTCGTCCTTCTTCGGCGCCTCGGGCGAGGCCGACAGCTCGACGTCGCCGGACACGGTGAGGGTCTTGCCGACGGCGACGCCGCCCGAGCGCAGCTCCCAGCCGTCGCGCAGGCTGAGGCGCGTGCCCTGCAGGGTGGCGACCAGGCGGTTGGCGGTGCACAGCGAGTCGGACTCGCGGCACGGGTCGCCGGGCAGGTTGCTGCCGGCGGCGACGCCCGAGCTCGGCGAGCGACCGGCGGCCCACAGGCGATCGAGCTCGACGAGGATCTTGAGGTCGCGGTCGCCCTGGTCGTCGTGCCACAGGCACGAGGTGATCAGCGGCTGTCCCGGAGGACAGGTACGGGCTGTGACCGTCAGGCCCTCGGCCTGGCCGTGCAGGCCCTCGCCGGGCTCGATGCCTGCGGCGCCGAGGAGGTTGCGCAGCGGCAGGTTGGCGAAGTGGACCGCGAGGTCGGCGGCGTACGGCGGGCCGGCCTTGCTGCCGCGCGGCTTCTCGCCGATGGCGACGATGGCGTCGACGTCCCACTCGTACGGGGCGCGGCGCCGGCGGCCGCCGTCGTCGCCGAAGCGGCCCTTGACGACGATCTCGCGCCGCGCGGCCAGGCCGTCGCCGGCGGGGCGGTCGTTGCTGTCGAGCTGCAGCTCGCCGCTGCCGAGCGGGATGCCGACGGCGTTGATGGCGGTCAGCTCGACGGTGCCGTGCACGCTCGGGCGCGTCAGCGTGCCGGTGATCTCGAGGTCGGTGCCGCGATCGATCTGGGCCCCGGCGGGCAGGTCGGTGAGGCCGGCGATCGCGGCGAAGGTGCTGATCGGCAGGCGGCGGCCGCTGATCTTGAGGTCGAGCTGCGGGTCGCTGTCGAAGCTGACCGAGCCCTTGCCGGTCAAGGAGCCGACCGGGACGGTGAGGTCGGGCGCGGCCGAGGGGCTGGGCCGGCGGTGCTGGCGGGCCACGAACTCGTCGATGTTGACGCCGTCGCGGGTGAGGCTGAAGCGGGCCTCGGTGTCGCGCAGCTCGCCGTGGCCGACCTTGAGCTCGGGCACCGAGGCGGCGCCGCGGGCCTGGAATTTGGAGAGCGGGACCGGGCGCTTGGCGTCGTCGCCGACCTCGAGCCGGATGTCGGCCTTGCCGGCGACGCTGTCGCCAGCGACGCGCTCGAGCTCGACGCCGGTGAGGTCGATGGTGGCGCGCAGGGTCGGATCGCTGCTGACGCCCTTGCCGTCGAACAGGCCGACGTCGACGTCGAGCGCCCCGGCGCCGCCGAGCACGGTCGCCCGCTCGCTCTTGAGGCTGAGCACGCCGTCGCGCAGGCCGAGCGAGACGTCGCGGATGTTCTGCACCGCGAACTGACCCTGGCCGACGTCAGACAATTGCAGCGACCCGTTGCGGCCGCTCGGGCGACCGAGCGGGCCGTGGACGGTGAGGCCGGCCTGCAGCCGCTCGACGAACGGGCTCATGCCGAGGCTGGCGAAGAAGCTCTTGCCGTCGGTGATCTTGAGCTTGATGTCGGTCGGCTTGAGGTGGGCGAACTTGGCGTCGAGGCCGCCGTCGACGCTGAGGCTGGCGCCGTCGACGGTGACGAGCAGGTCGGCGAGGTCGAGGCCCTCGACGCGGTCGAGGACGACGCCGCCGTCGATGCGGATCCGTCGCGGCAAGCCGTCATGGGTGCGCCGGCGCTCGATCTTGAGGCCGCCGATCTCGAGCACGATGCGGTCGAGCGGCGAGGCCTCCTCGGCGGGTGGAGTGCTCGCGGCGGCCGAGGCGAGGGCGTCGGCGACCGGCTCGGCGGCCTCGCCTCGCGCCTTGGGCCGGGTGGCCTTGCCCGACTTCTTGGGCGGCGGCGCAGCGGGAGCGAGGGCGTAGGTGACGTCGGCCGGGGTGGCGGCCGGGGCAGGCGCGGTGTCGTCGCTGCTGGTCGGGGCCGGGGCGCTGAGCTCGAGCGCGAACTCGCGGAGGTCGAGCTTGCCCGAAGCGGTGCCGGCGAGCATCGCCCGGGTGCCGCCGGCGGCCACGAGCTCGCCGGGGTCGATGCCTTGCAGCTCGGTCTGCGCGGTCAGCAGCATGCGCCGCTCGGGGCCGGTGCCGAGCACGAGGTGGTTGCGGGCCTCGTGCTCGCGCAGGTGGAAGCTGCCCCCGAGGACATGTCCTTCGAAGCGGGCGATGTCGAGGATCCACCGCTCCTCGCCGGCCGGGATGTACTGCGACCAGGCGACGGGCACGGGGTCGCGGCCGAGGGTGGCGTCGATGGCGGCGTCCTTGATCGCCCAGTCGACGTTCGGGTCGGTGAAGAAATTGAGGCCGACGCCGGAGGCGGCGATGGCGATGCGGATGTCGTCGAAGGGGCCGCGGAAGGCCAGCTGCGCCGGGGCGCCGAAGGCGTCGATCATCGGGTCGGCGAGGCCGTGGACGCGGGTGATGAGGCGACCGATCGGGCCGGCGTCGGTGAACAGGGCGGTGACGTCGACGCTGCGCTTGCCGGCGGTGAAGATGTCGCGCAACCACCCGCGCAGGATGCCGTGCGAGCCGCCGATCTCGCCCTCGGCGCGGATCCGGATGTCGCCGAGCGGGCCGTCGCCGCCGGAGGCGAACTCCTCGAGCTTGAGGTTCTGGATCGGGAGTTCGTAGCCGAGCGCGGTGATCCGCGCGAAGCCGGTGGTGGCGAGCGCGCTGAGGCCGAATTGCAGCGGCTTCTTGAGCGGCGGCGGCTCCTTGGGGTGCTGACCCTCGAACAGGAGGACGGCGCCGACATCCTCGAGCGCGAGCTGGGTCTGCCAGCCGGTCTGGCCGCGGAAATCGAGGTCGAGCGCGAGCTCGGCGAGGTCGGTGTGGTCGATGCGGATGCTCAGCGCGCGGGTGTGGACCTCCGGGTAAGGTCCAGGGCCGGGCCCGAAAGCCTCGACGAGGTCGACGATCCAGGCCTCGGTGCCGTCGCCGTAATGGGTCTTGATCTCGGACACGTTGAGCCGCATCGGCGCTTCGGTCCAGATGTCGGTGAAGTGCAAGACCCACGGGACCTCGAGCACGGCCGGCACGAGGAAGCGGTTCCACGGGATGATCTCGTGCAGGATGATCTCGGCGTCGATCGGGCCGTCGCACTCGGCGATGACGGTGTCCGGCTCCGGCATGTCCTGCTTCATGTAGCCGCGCCACAGCTTGAGGCCGGTGACGGTGGCGTGGTGCGGACGGCCCGTGATGAGATCGAGGATGAGGTCGGGGCCCCAATGGACGCTGCCGAGCTCGAGCCGGCCGTTGACCTGCTTGTCGATGACGACGGTGAGGATCCGGCCGAGAGTGGCGTCGTTGACGAAGAAGTAGGCGACGACGTAGACGACGCTGAAGAGGCCGAGGAAGCCGAGGACGAACGAGATCGGCAGCTTGATCAGGAGGAACCGCAGCAGCGGGTTCTGGCGCCGGACCGGCTGCGGCGAGGCGGCGAAGCGGACGATCTGGGGGTGCAGCGCGCCGATCTCGTCAGGGTGCGCGAGCGCGTGGAACAGCAGGGCCTCGCGCAGCTGGCCGAAGCCGTGGTGCAGCCGCGGATCGACGTCGGGGCCGGGGACGTCGCCGTCGACGCGGCCGAGCACGTGGTCGCGGATCCGCGGCTCGACGTCGTCGTCGACGGCCTCGAGCGCCTTCTCGACGATCGGCGGCAGCTCGGCCCGGAAGGGCCGCGGGCGGGCCAGCGGGATCCGGTAGGCGAGCCGCAAGGAGCGCTCGACGGCCTCCTCTCGCACGCGTCGCCGCAGCTGCTTGCGCAAGGTACGGCGTGCGCTGCGCAGGTCGCCGGCGGCGATCCGGCCGACGAGGCGCTGGCGCCCCAGGTCCTGGTAGGCGTCGAGCAGGAGGGCGAGGCTCGGTCCGCCAGGGAAGAGGTGACGGAAGCGTCGGGAGTTGCACAGCCGTTCGAGGCGCACCCGCCCGTCAGCGAGGAGATCGGCCTCCTGCTGCCATGCGCTGCCCGTTACCCCGGCGTTGGCCACGGTTCAGGGCTCTAGCCTATCATCCGCGGCACCACCAGGGCCGGACGGCGGGGCAGAAGTTGCACCCCCCGACGCGGCGGCCGGGCGGCCCCACGCAGGATGATGGAGCCGGACCCGCTCGCCCGTCGCAGGCAGCGCGACTTGACAGGCGAGGCGACTCGGCCCCGTGAAGCCGAATCGCGCCTCGATCGCGGTCGGCTGCGAGAGGGCCGCGAGCCCGACCTCGACTTCGACGGCGCAGCTGCGACAGACACCCTCGCCGCGGCAGCTCTGGCCGAGCGGCAAGCGAGCCGTTCGCACGGCGTCGAGCAGGGTCGGCGGGAGCTCGTCGTCCGCGGCGACGATGTCGGCGACCTCGAGGACGATCTGCCGCGTCGCGGTGAAGAACTCGATCGCCACGCGGGATCGAGTGTGGCCCAATCTCGCGGGACGGCGCTGCTAAATCCGTGGCGCCCGCGAGGGGCGATCCGCGGCGTCGCGTGCTCGCCGCGCGGCGTGCAGGAGGGCGAGCCTCGGCGCGCTCAGCCGCAGCGGGCGCGGCCGCTTCGCGGCACAAAAAAAGAAGGGCCCGTTCGTGAGAACGGGCCCTTCAAGAGTAGCGGGGACGGGATTTGAACCCATGACCTCCGGGTTATGAGCCCGGCGAGCTACCTGGCTGCTCCACCCCGCAGCGAGGACTTGCCTTGTACTTCTCTGGCGTCGGCGCGTCAACGAAATTGTGTTGGCCCTCGGTCGATTTGGATCTGGGCATGGGGCGAAATCGCGCAGAGAGGGTCTCGAGACAGGGGACAGGCGGGGCCTGGTGGTCCTGAATCAGCGAATTGGCCCCGGATCGGGCTCGCGGGCGAGGTCGGCGAGGTCGACGCGGACGGGCGAGAGATCCCCGGTACCGTCCGCACGATCCCAGAGGGTCGCCAGGACGGCGAGCGGCTGATTGACGGCGTCGAGGCGCAAGACGCTCTCCCGCGGCGGCGGGCCCGCGGTGAAGTTGAGGGGGCAGTGGTCGACGCGCGGGGTGGGGTCGGCGACGGCGACCGGCAGGCCGTGCGAGCGGCAGATCAGCGGGCGCTCGGCGTAGACGGCGCAGGCGCCATCTACGAGGAGGGCGCAGTGGTGCTGGTGAGCCGGGTCGTCGGCTTGCTCGCGGACCCTGTTCCGAAGGACAGGTGTCCGGACGGACAGGTCGGCCAGCGCGCGACGGATGGGCTCGGCCTCGGCGGCGTAGACGCCGAAGCGGTGGTGACAGCAGCTGTCGCAGCCCGCGCGACAGGCGAAGGCCGCGGGGGTGCGCGCCTCGGCGGCGGCGAAGTGGGCGTCGACGCGGCCGCGCAGCTGGACGAGGATGGCCGCGAGGGCAGGTCGGTCCGGGTCGCTCACGCAGGCGACGGGATACCAGAGGCCGCGGGCTCAGGCGCCGGAATGCGCGCGCGCGGCCGTGAGGGGGGCGGCGGGCCGGCTGCTGCGGAGCGTGGCGGTGATGGCGCGCTGGACGGCGACGGCGCGGTCCTCGTCGTCGGCGGCGAAGGTGCAGCCGGCGACGTAGGGGTGGCCGCCGCCGCCGTGCGGCTCGAGCAGCGCGGCCATGCTGTGCTCGCGAGCGTCGCGCGGGAGCCAGGGGTTGTAACCGGCGGTCAGCTTGATCCGGCGGTCGGGGCCGCGGGTGAGGGCGACGACGTAGCGGATCCGCGGGTGGTGGTAGTACGGGATGAACTTGTTGTAAGCGCGGACCGGCTGGTCGATGAGGCTGTAATGAAGGACGTCGCCCTCGACCACGGCGGTCTCGCCGATCAGCCGGATGTCGTGGCGGTTCTGCTCGAGCCGCGGGCGCAGGAGGGCCTGGACGTAGTCGGCGGCGGCCAGGCCCGCGAGCGAGCAGACGAGCAGGTCGTGGATGAAGCGCTCGCCGAGCTCGCGGTCGTGGTTGTTCTCGACGAAGGTCATCAGCAGCAGCGCCGGTTCGGTCAGCTCGACCGGCATGCGCGGGTCGGGGAAGGCGGCGCTGTCGATGATCTCGGCCCAGCGGATCAACTCCGCGTGGGCCGACAGGTCGCAGGCGAACCGCTCGCGCACGACGCGGGCCAGATAGCCGGCGCAGCTGCTTGCGGTCGGGTCGTGGAACTTCTGGCCGCTGGTGTCGGCGAGGAAATGTTCGCGGTCGCCGGGCAGCTGGAAGGCGCTGGCGTGGTGGTCGAAGTACCAGGCGAGCCGCGGATCCTGGCTGTAGCGAAAGTCGACGCTGGCGACGTCGTCGGCCTCGAAGTCTTCGGGGTCGTAGGGGTCGCCAGGCCGGTGATCCTTGGGGATCAGGCGGCAGGGGCGGGGGCCATGGCGCTGGCGATCGAAGGCGGCGAACAGCGCGGCCGAGGCGGCGCCGTCGAAGCACCAGCCGTGATGGAGGATATGAACCGCCATGCGGCGGCCCTTATACCGGCGGCGTCCGGCGCCGTCTCCAAAGCGGCTATTCGTCGCGCTCGACCTGGCCGGGCTGGCGCGCGTGGAGCGTGAAGATCCCCTCGGGCAGGCGGCGCAGCTCGGCGCCCTCGGGCGCGGGCGGCAGGTCCGCCGGGCCATCGTCGTGGATCAGCAGGGAGGCCTGGACCCGCGATTCGGGGCCGTGGGCGAGGGTCCGCCGCGAGCCGGCCGGGGCCGGGGCGTCGGCCACGAGCAGCCGGCCGCCGCGGTGGATCACGCCGACGGTGCGGCCGTCGCAGACGAACAGGTTGAGCCGGGCGGGACGGCCGAGCATGTCGTCGAGGGTGGCGAGGGCGCGGCGGATCTGCGGCGGGGCGACGTATGGTTTGTTCAGGTCGCCGGTGGCGTGGAGGGCGGCGAGGAAGCCGAACACGACCAACTCGCGGTCGCCCGAGTGGGTGAGGGCCCGCTGCAAGAAGTCGGGCAGGGAGGCCTTGAGGCGGTCGCGGAGGGCGTCGCCGGGGTCGTCGGCGACGGCCAGGGCGCCCTCGGCCCGCACGCCGAGCCAGCGCTGGAAGCGGGCCAGGCCGAGGCGCGGCACGGGGATGTCCTCGGAGCCAGGTCCCGAGGCCGCGAAGGCGTGGGCGGCGAGGGTGGTCTGGCTCGGCGCACGCAAGAAATCGGCGATGAAGTCGGCGCGCAGCTCGCGGACCACGGGACGCGACTGCACGAGGGTCTCGCTGCCCTGCACGCCGCCGACGCTCCAGGCCCGCACGAGCGCCGGGTCGACCGGAGGCCCGTCGTCGGCGATGAAGCCGTGGCCCTCGCAGCAGCGCGACAGCACTCCGGCCAACCAACTCGCAGGCACCCCACGACCGTCCGGATTGCCGTGCACAAGCGCAAACAGGGCTACGTTATCCACGTTCCGATCATAGCGAGGGGGGGGCGCAGGGACCAGTGCGACGGCGACGGGTCCGCGTCACAGCGGGGCCACGCGCACACCGCCCCGCGCGGCGATGCATCGGCGCAGAGTCCGAACGCGGCGGAGGGGCGATCACGAGGGCTTTGCAGAGGTCGCCGTGGGACTCTCGCAGCGTCGGCTCGGTCGCTGCCGGGGTGACGCACGCCAAGTGCGAGATCGCCTGTCGAGGACGGGAAAAACACCCTGGGAGGCCGCGAGAATCGACGGGGGCAGGCGTATACAGGCACGAATTCGCCTGTTGGGACCGTTGGCGACGATTGCGCCGAAAACTCGCGTGGAGGTAGGTATCGGTGTGAAAATGCTTGCCCGGGGGGTTGCCGCCGAACGCGGCTTGATCTCAGAATGTGCGCGCATGCGAGTTCCCACGGGCCGCCTCCGGATCGTCAGCACCCAACCCACCGAGGGCGCCGAGGTGCATGAGGGACCGCCGTCGCCGGGCCGTTACATCCGGGAGGCGCGACAGCGCCGGGGGATAAGCGTCGAGCAGCTCGCGCTCGAGACCAAGATCCCTCGCCCCAGCCTCGAGGCGCTCGAGGACGATCGGTTCAGCGCGTTGCCCGGGCCAGTGTTCGTCCGCGGGTTCTTCCGCTGCTGCGCGCGCTCGCTGAGCCTCGACTCCGACACCGTCGCCGGGTTGCTCCACGACCACCTGCACGCCCAGAAGGCGGGCGCGCAGCGAGGGACGCGGCGCCCCGTGGCCCACTCGGCCAATCATCGAGCGTCGGCGCCGGTCCAGGCGATCGGCGGCCCGCGCAGGCCGGCTCGCGCCGAGGGTGCGAAGTCGAAGCCGGCCACGGAGTCCGCCCCGCGTCCGGCGGCGCTGGCAGCGGCCCCCGTGGCTGCCGCAGAGTCGGGCCCGAACGTGGTGTTCGAGGCGGTCCATCGCTTCGGCGTCCAGTCGCTCGACATGCTGCGCGCGCTCAACCGGATCCCGCAGAGCCGCACGCTGATGTGGATCGCGGTGTGCCTGGTGATCGCCGTGATCGCGGTGACGGCCTTTGCGCTGTCCGGCGGACAGGTGACCCCGCCGCACTCCTGATGCCTCGAGTCGTCGCGCCCCCTCCTTACTTAAGGAAGAGGCAGTGACGCTCGACGCTGCGGTCGCGTGAACTCCGGCGTAAGGCGGTCAAATCGTGGCGAAGACCCGTGACACGCGGTTTGGGCACGGATTGGCGCCTGCTCGTGGACGGTTGCGTATAGTGGCCCCCGCATGACGCCGGCGCTCAACCAAAACGATCTGGCGCGGCTGGTCCATGCGGGCGATCCGCGGCGGGTCGCGCGGGCGCTCGCGCGGCTGGACGCCGTACAGATCGCGGCGTACCTCGACAACTTCGAGCCGCACGAGCAGGACCTGGTGTTCCAGGCGCTGCCCGCGGAGCGGCGGCCGCAGGTGCTGGCGGCGATGCGCTACGAGGTGGCGGCGGAGCTGATCGGCAGGCGGGCGCCCGAAGAGGCGGCCGGGATGCTCGGCGACATCCAGGAAGATGACGCGGCCGACATCCTGGGCCGCGTCGACGAGGGCAAGCTGCGCGAGATCCTGGCGCACTACGGCGACGAGGACGCGCATGCGCTCGAGGAGCTGCTGGCGTACGGCGAGCGCACCGCGGGCGGCATCATGTCGCCCGAGGTCTTCTCGATCCACCACGACGTGACGATCGCGGAGGCGACCCGGATGGTGCAGACGGCGGACGACCTGCCGCAGCACGTCCACTACCTCTATGTCGTCGACGAGCACGACCGCCTGGTCGGGGTGATCGGGCTGCGTCAGCTGGTGCGCAGCAAGCCGGACATGCCGATTCACGCGGTGATGACGACCGAGCTGGTGTCCGTGACGGCCGAGACAGATCAGGAGCAGGTCGCCGAGCTGGTGAGCCGCTACGACCTGGTCGGCATCCCGGTGGTCGACGACCAGCGGCGGCTGCTCGGCGTGATCACGATCGACGACATCCTCGACGTCGTCCGCGAAGAGGCGACCGAGGACATCCTGAAGATGGCGGGCGCGGGCCAGATGATGGTCGAGACCCGCACCTTCTCGGCCAGCTTCCGCGCCCGCATGCCCTGGCTCCTGGCGGCGGCGGCGGGCGGGCTGCTGGTGGCGGCGTCGCTGCAGGGCTTCGAGGGGGCGCTGCAGTCGGTGCCGGCGCTGGCGCTGTTCATGCCGGTGGTCGCCGGGATGGGCGGCAACGTCGGCACGCAGAGCTCGACGATCGTCGTTCGCGGCCTGGCGGTCGGCTACGTCGAGACCAATCGGCTCGGCCGGCTGGTGCTCCGCGAGGTGGGGCTCGGCGCGACGCTCGGCGCGCTCTACGGCACCGGGATCGCGGTCGCGGCGCCGTTCGTCGGCGCGACCAGCAGCGATCCGGTCCACCTCGGCGCGGTCATCACCCTGGGGATGATGGGCAGCATGATGATCGCGGCGGCCGTGGGCACCAGCGTGCCCCTGCTCATGAACCGGCTCAACATCGACCCGGCGGTGGCGACGGGGCCGTTCGTGACGACCTCGGTCGACATCCTGGGCCTGCTCTTCTACTTCTGGCTGGCGACGGTGCTGCTCGGAATCTCCGGCTGACCGCGGCGGTTGTCCCCGAACTCGCGCATGCAGTCGCAACCAACGCCCGCGGTCATCCTCCGCACGCGCCCGCTCGGCGAGGCGGACCTGATCGCGATCGTGCTGACGCCGGAGCAAGGCAAGCTCGAGACGGCGGCGGCGCGGGCCCGCAACTCGAAGAAGCGGTTCGCCGGCGGGCTGTCGCCGGGGATGCGCGGGGTGGCGGCGATCGCTCGCGGGCGCGGGGCGCTGCTGCGGCTGGAGAGCTTCGACGCGACCGCCGCGCACGCGCCGGTCGGCGCCGACCTGACGCGCTTCGCCTATGTGGCCTACCTCTGCGAGCTGACCGACGAGCTGGTGCTGGCGCGCCACCCTGACCCGGAGCTGTTCGCGGCCCTGTGTCTGGCGCTCGAGCAGATCATCGCCGGGGCGCCGCAGGCGCTGCATCTGCGGCAGTACGAGCTGGCGCTGCTGCGCTGCCTGGGGCTGTCGCCGGCGCTGACGCGCTGCTGCGTGTGCGGGGTCGAGGTCGAGGTCGAGGGCGACGGCAGCGCGGCGTTCGACGGGCCGCGCGGCGGGGTGCTGTGCCTGGAGCACGAGCGCGGGGCGCCGCGGCTGCCGACCGCTGCGCTGGCGGCGATCCACCACCTCGAGTCGGGCGGCGATCCGGCGGCGCTGGCCTCGGCCCCGCCGGCGCTGCGCCGGGCGGTGCGTGACGCGATCCAGTCGATCGTCCGCTCACACCTGCGGCGCCCGCTGCACGCGCAGGCCTTCTTCGCGGCGCTGCCGCGCGACGCCGGCGCGGAGGGGGTGTAGGTGCCGCGCGGCTGTGTTAGGGTCCCGCCGATGTCGCGCCCCAAGTCTGCGTTCGCGTGTGCGCTGGCCGTGCTCGCCGCGTTGGGCGCTTGTGAGCGGCGCAATCAGGGCATCTCGGCCGCCGAGGCCGGGATCTACTTCCCGGCGGCGCTGACGCTCGACCCGCGCGTCGCCGACGGCGACCCGGCGCGGTGGTTGTTCGTCGCCAACGCCAACAGCAACCTGGCCTACAACGCCGGCTCGCTGGTCGCCGTCGATCTCGATCGGTTCTTCCACGCGTGGATGAACTGCCCGAGCCTCTGCCTCTACAAGGTCGACGACGGCACCTGCAGCGCCGCCGCCAAGACCGACCCGTGCGGGATCCGTGAGACCGTGCAGGACATCGGCGAAGACGTCGACGCCGACACGCCGTGTCGCCACGCCGCGTTCCGTCCGCAGGTGATCGAGTGCGAGGACACGCAGGTGATCGCCCGCGTCGACGTCGACGGCGACGGCGAGTCCGACAAGCCGCTGTCGGTGCGCATGGGCAGCTTCATCACCGCGCTGGCGGGGTGGAGCCGCAGCGCCAAGGAGGCGCTGCTGCTGGCGACGGTGAAGGCCGACCCGAGCATCACCTGGGTCGAGCTCACCGGCGGCATCGCAAAGCCCTTCGATCCCGAGCGACCGCTGGCGCCGACCGACCTCTCGTTCGAGTGCGGGCAGGGCACGACCGACCTGTTCGACTCGGGACGCTGCGCCCGCTCCGGCGACGACTCGCACGCGCTGCGCTTCCCGTTCGACGACGGCGACAACCGCCGCATCGGCCCGGAGCCGTCGAACATCCTGGTGTCGAAGCTGCGCAACTGGGCGTTCGTGACGTTCGCGACCACGCCCGAGGTGGTGCTGATCGACCTCGCGTACCCGGTCGGCGGGCAGCTGCCGGCCAACCCCGACGACACCACCGGCGAGCCCGACACGACCACCGGCACGTCGACGACCACGAGCACCTCGACGACCAGCGACACGACCGACACGTCGAGCACGACCGACGCCTCGAGCACGACGGACACCTCGAGCACGACCGACGCCACGAGCGCGGGCGACACCTCGACGACCACCGGCGCGCCGCCCGAGCCCGAGCCGGTGCCGCCGGGGACCAAGCCGCTCATCGTCGACGCGCGCTCGGTGTTCCTCATCGGCGAGTCGTTCGGCGGCGGCGGGTGGGGGATGGCCGAAAGGCCATGTGTGCCCGGCAGCTCGCAGGTGCCCAACGTGACGAAGGTGCCGGTCACCGCTGACGGCGAGCCGACCGACTGCGGGCGCTCGCTGATCTACAGCAGCTTCCGCACCGGCCTGTTCTTCGCCCGCCTGACCCCGGACGAGGCGCTGCCGACCGCCAACCAGGTGTGCATCGGCGCGCCGCGGCTCGACGCCGAGGGCAACCCGATCGACCAGGAGGGCCAGCCGATCGACGCGCCCGAGCCGGTGCAAGCGGGCGAGCCGGGGGCGCTGCTGTGCACGCCGCAGATCTTCTCGGCGGGGTTCACGTCGGCGGTCGGCTTCACGGTGCCGCAGGGCTCGGGGCAGATGGGCGACATCGCCTTCTCGCGCGACGGCCGGCGCCTGTTCGCGGTCCAGAGCAGCCCCGGCGCGCTGCTGTTCGTCGACACCAGCGTCGACGAGCGCGGCGAGACCCGCGACGAGTCGGCCGGCCTCGTCGAGCTGTGCAGCGGCCCGAGCCGCATGGCGCTGTTCGAGGACGGCGCCAACGAGTACGCGGCGGTGTCGTGCCCGACGCCCAGCGAGGTGTTCATCATCGATCTGTCCGGCTTCCGCGTGGTCGCCAACGTGGCCACCGGCGCCGGCCCGCACCCGATCGTGGTCGACCAGGCGCGCCAGCTGCTCTACGTCGGCAACACCCTCGACGCCACCGTCAGCGTCATCGACATCGCCCGCGACCGCCCGACGCGATTCGCCGAGATCGCTCGCGTCGGCCTGCAAACGCCCTACAAGCGCTAGCCCGATGACCCGCCGCCCCGCAACCACGCGTGTGAACCTCTCGGCCCTCGCCGCGCTCGTCGTGCTCACCGCGGGCGCGACCAGCTGCGGCAACCGCCAGAACCAGGTCGTCCCCAACCGCGTGCTCGACCGCCCGCTCGACATGGCGCTCGCGTGCGTGCGCAACGAGAACGGGGTGCTCACGCCGCAGTCGCTCGACCTGTGCTCCGACGCGGTGTCCGAGTCGGTGTGCGGCGACCTGCGGTTGGTCGGCTTCGTCGCCAACTCCGAGCGCAACGACATCGCGATGTTCAGCCGCTGCGCCGGCTCGGTCATCGACATGAACATCGGCGCGCCGGGGCCCCAGCTCATCAGCGCCGGCGAGGTGCCGTCGAGCATGACGGTGACGACCGGCCTGCAGGCGGGCTGCTTCGCCGTCTCGGGCAACCTCGGCAGCTGCGACCTGAGCGTGCTCGACGTCACCGGCCTGGCCTCGTACGCCTTCGAAGAGCCGCCCGAGGAGGACCCGGCGGCCTACGTGTCGACGGTGGCGCCGCGCCGCGCCGACGGCACGCCGCTCGGCGCCCGCCCCGGGCAGGTGCTGGCGGTGCCGCCCGAACTGAGCAACACCGGCGAGCCGATGCAGGGCTGCGACCCGGCCAACCCGGGCAGCGTGTACGTCACGTTCCCGTCGTGCCAGCTGATCGCCGAGGTCGACTTGCGGACCCAGCGGATCCTGCAGAGCCGTCAGTTCGTGCGCGACCCCAAGAACGACGCGATCACGGTGGTCGACACCGGCGCCGATCCGTCGTGCCCGATCGACTGCGCCGAGCAGTTCGAGGACCCCGACTACGCCGACGCGCTGGCCAGCGCGCCGACCGGCGACCCCGACGGCATGTACCCGCTGGCGATGGCGCTCGTGACCCCGCCGGTCGATCCGACCGCCTGCGTCGACCTCGCCGACCTCGCCATCGAGGACGTCTCGCTGTACGTCGGCGGGCTCGGGTCCGACAACGTCTACGAGCTCCGCTTCGACAACAAGACCTGGACCGACGATCCGCTCGAGTTCGAGTTGACGGCGGCGCAGGGCATCTCGGCGATCCGGCCGACGCCGCCGATGCTGATGGCGAGCGGCAACAACCTCGAGCCGGAGCCGTATCAGTTCCTCTACGTGATCGCGGGCGACGGCTCGACCCGCGTGGTGCGGCGCGACTTCAGCCCCAACCGCACGGAGCTCGGCAGCGAGTGCGACACGCAGGTCGACCCGACGGTGGTGACGGCCGCCGCGTGTCACCCGGCCGAGTTCCCCGGCGAAAATCCGCCGGACCGGCGGCCGTTCGCGCGCGGGCCGGGCATCCGCGGGCCCAACGGCTCGCTCATCACCGACTGGACGTTCCAGAAGTGGTACCGCTCGTCCGAGGTCGAGGCCGCCGGCGGCAGCTTCGATCGCTGCCCGTCGAGCAGCGCCGACACGGCCGAGGCGACCGCCGAGGGCCGCGAAATCTCGTCGCCGTTCACCGGCCCGGGCGTGGTCGGCGTGGCCTCGACCAGCTTCGGTCGCCTCGTCTTCGGCGTGTTCGATCAGTTCCAGGACGATCGCCGGATCGCCACCGCGTACGACTACCTCGGGATCATGGACGCCCAGATCCCGCCGCACTCGCTGTGGCCCAACGTCGACCCGACGCAGCCGACGACCACGATCGAGTCGCTGCCGCGGATGGACGACAAGGCGCCCGAGCGCCTGCTGCCGAACGGCATCTCCGATCCGACGGTGACGCGCGTGCTGTCGCCGAGCCTGCGCCGGATCGATCGCGCCTACGAGACGCGCGTGAGCTGCGACGACGACAACGACTGCAACGACAGCCGCTGCTTGAAGAGCCCTGGCGAGGTCACGGGCTACTGCGAGCAGCTCGGTCCGGCCCTGTCGCCGCCGGTGTCCGAGCGCGAGCAGGATCGCCTGGCCAAGAGCGACGCGGACGACGACGTGATGGCGTCCGGCCTCTACGAGAACGACGTCGTCCGGGCCGTGGTGCGCGACTACTCGGCGTGGGTGACCGGGACGTGGAACCTCTTCTGGGAGGGCGAGATCCCGGGCACCACCAGCTCGAGCGGGCAGCTGCTGTGCGAGGAGCCCGGCTGGGCCGGCGGCACCTGCCTCAGCACCACCGCCGGTGACACCCGCCTGGTCGACAAGACCGCGCAGTTCTGCGAGCGCGGCGTGCTCGGCGGCGACAAGCTGTTCATCCTCGGCTGCAACCAGGACCCCGAGTGCGGCGCCGGTCAGTACTGCTTGCTCGATCCGCAGGCGCCGGCGGGCTCGCCGGGCCTGTGCGTGTCGGAGGTCTCGTACGGCACTTCGCGCGAGGAGCTGCTGCAGATGTGTCGCCCGTTCCTGCGCGACGACTGCGGCTCGGCGCGGCGCGAGTGGGCGATCACGCGGGCGTTCCAGCAGGAGCTGTGGCTGCAGGTGCTCGACCGTCCGCTCGACTCGTTCGTGATGATGCGCGGCGAGGGCACCTCCGCTTCGACGCCGGTCACCGAGGTGGAGCGCGAGGGCCTGTGCCGCGGCGACTACGTGGTCGGTCACGTCGTCGACGACGAGGCGACCTGCGCGCGCGCGTCTGACGAGCCGAACTGCGGCGCCGACGGGGCGCTGCCGTGCTGCTCGCCCGACTACGAGTTCATCGGCGATCCCGGGTTCGTCGAGTGCGAGGGCCGCCTGTCCTGCGCCCCGGCGCAGCCCGACAACGGTTGCAGCACCCACGCCGACTGCGCGGCGCTGTCGTCCGAGTTCCCGCTGTGCCTCGACGGCCTGTGCAAGCGCCAGTGCGGGGATGACGAGGACTGCTCGCTGACGCCGTTGCCCGGGCCCGAGTGCTTCCGCGAGCTCATTCGCTACCAGGTGCTCGCGCGCAACAGCTTCATCGTGCGCGGGCCGTACGACTTCCTGCCGCAGAAGGTGAAGGCCGATCCGGACTCGGGGGAGTGCTACGAAGATCCCGAGGTCTCGAACCTTCTCACCAGCCGGATCCGCCTCGGCGAGGACGAGCAGGACTCGCGGCAGAACTCGCTGTGGCCGATCCCCAGCTGCCCGGCCGGGAGCAATCGGCCCGACGGGGCGGCGCCGAACCCCTGCTTCATCGACGTGTCGCGCCCGGCGACGCTGAGCAGCCAGGACACCGCTCGCGCGCTGTACCACTTCTTCATGTACGGCCCGCCCGAGGACGGTCAGCGCCCGGTGCCGGCGATCCGCTACAGCAACCCGATGATGAGCTTCGTGCTCGACCTGACGAGCCTGCTCGATCTGGCGGCGCCGATCCCGGGCACCGACGACGCGCTGTGGCCGGCCGAGTTCGCCGAGTTCAAGCGATCGCGGATCCCGGGTCGCGCCCGCGAAGCGTTCGGGACCAAGGCGGGTTATGCGCCTTATGACGCAAATGTGGTCACGGCCAGCGTGACGCTGACGGGGCCGACGCGGGTCGTAAACGCGCCCGAGCTCTCGACCGTGTTCGTGGTCGACAGCGCTGGCGGCACGACGCGCGGGCAGGTCGTGCGCGTGACCCTCGCCGGCGGTCAGGTCCAGCCCGACGTCCGGTTCCTGGTCCGCTAGGAACGCCGACCCCGGCGGGTCCTGCGAGCGTGAGGGGGCGGGACTGCCGCCGCCCGCGCAGCGGGGCCTGGGGGCGTGGAGCAGCGCGGTGAGGCTTGGGGGCGCCCCGGCACTTGCGTTACCATGGGCGCCGCGGTGCCGCAGTTCAAGATCAAGTTCGGGGGGCGCACCTTGTCCCTCCCCACTGGGTCCCACCTGGTCGGGCGCATGAGCGACTGCTTCTTCACGCTCGACGACGACCTGACCTCGCGCTACCACGCGCGCCTGCACGTGTCCGCCTCGGACCTGCAGGTCGAGGACCTCGACAGCAGCAACGGCACGTTCCTCAACGGCCAACGCCTGCCGGGTCGCGTGAAGACGCAGCTGGTCCACGGCGACAACCTGAAGATCGGCCGCGAGGTCATCGCCATCCTCAGCGACGGCAGCCAGGCGCCCGTCGACGATCCGATGGACAGCCTGCGCAAGACCATCGGCCCGCACGAAGAGACCCAGTTCCCGTCGCTCATCAGCCAGCTGGTCCAGAAGAGCCTCAACATGGGCAAGATCAAGGAGGCGGAGCGCTACGCGCTCGCGCTGACCAATCAGCTCATGGGCTCGAGCGTGCCGGTCGATCACCCCACGGCCAGGTCGTGCGTGGTGTGCCTGATCGCCCTGGCCCAAAAGTCATCCTCGGGCGTGTGGCTCGACCGCGTGTTCCGCCTGCACGCCGTGCACGGGTGGCTGATGCCCGACGAGATCATCGAGCAGCTCCGCGGCGCGCTCGACCGCATCACGCGGATCCCCGGCACCGGCCTCGAGGACTACGAGCGCACGCTGCGAGAGATGGCCCGCGACGGCGTCGACGTGCCGCGCGGGTTGATGTCGACGATCGCCGAGTTCAGCGACGCCTTCGGCGGGCCCTGAGCTTCTTCAGCGGGTGAGCGGCGTAAGCCGTCGCAAGCGACGCGACGCTTACGGTGCGCGTCGTCCTGCAAGATTGTGCGCGTGCATGGAGCACGCGCCGACGTGCTTGAGAGCGACATCCCCACGCGTGCATCGTCCGCTTCCGATGCGGCGTGTGCTCGCATCGAGGATGCGTCGTTATGCTCGGTGATTGAGAAGCAGCGATCAGGGCGTCGTTCTCCTCCGATGCGGCGGGCGCTCGCATCGAGGATGCGTCGTCATGCTCGGTGATTGAGAAGGAACGACGACCTTGTCGCGTGCGTCGTCCGCTTCCGATGCTGCGGGCGCTCGCATCGAGGATGCGTCGTCATGCTCGGTGATCGAGAAGGAGCGACCACGGCGTCGTCCTCCTTCGATGCGGCGGGCGCTCGCATCGAGGATGCGTCGTCATCCTCCGCCTCTGATGCGGCGGGCGCTCGCATCGAGGATGCGTCGTCATCCTCCGCCTCCGATGCGGCGGGCGCTCGCATCGAAGATGCGTCGTCATGCTCGGTGATTGAGAAGGAGCGATCACGGCGTCGTCCTCCTCCGATGCGGCGGGCGCTCGCATCGAGGATGCGTCGTCATGCTCGGTGAGTGAGAAGGAGCGACGATGTCGTCGCGTGCGTCGTCCGCTTCCGATGCTGCGGGCGCTCGCATCGAGGATGCGTCGGCATGCTCGGTAGGTGAGAGCAGCTCACCATGCGCATGAAGCTCGTCGGATGACGACAGCACCGATCCGGAGCGAGCAGGTGCAGCTCGCTCGTCAGGATCGGTGCTCACGGCGGCGCGGCCCGTGACGGGCGCGGCGCTCAGGAGTGCATGCGCTTCTTCTTGCGCCGGCGCCGACGCGGGGCCGTGGCCTCGTCCTCTTCGACCGCGGGCGGCGGCGGCGGCAGCGGTTCGTCGTCGGCGAAGTCGACGTCGGCGGCGAGCGGGGGCAGGCCGAGGCGGTCGCGGCGGGCGTCGCTGAGCTGGAAGAAGTTGGCCAGTTCCTCGAGCACGGCGAAGCGCAGCTCGTGGTCGAACTGCTCGGCCGAGCGGGCCAGGCGGACCAGGTTGCGGCGGTAGATCGCGAGGCCGGTCAGCTCGGGCGGCTCGTCGTCGGAGCCGCCGCGGGTGGCCAGACTGAGCGCGCTGATCCGCGGGTCGACGCCCTCGAGCACCAGCTCGAGCGACGGTACCTCGTGGACCAGCAGCACCAGCGCGGCGCGGCGCTGGCCGAGCTCGCGCAGGGTCTCGTCGGGGCAGTTGCTGAGGATCTGCACCACCTTGCGGTGCAGCTGCGCCGGGCTCGGCAGCCACTTCGGCGGCGCGTGGTTTTGGTCGAGCCGGTACACGCGCAGGGCCGCGTGGCAGGCCGCGCGGGCGTCACCGCGGGCGTACTCGGCCTCGCTCAGCAGGTGCCAGGCGTCGCCGTTGTTGGGGAACCGCTCGGCCGCGGCGCGCAGGGCCGGCAGGGCCGACTCGGGTACGCCGAGGTCGAGCCACAGCCGGCACATGCGCAGGATGAACTGCAGCACGCGCTGGACCTGGGCGCCGCGCTCCTCTTCGTCGAGCGGCTCGCCGTCCTCGTCCTCGTCGAGCTCGGCCACCGCGGCTTCGGCGGCCTCGGCGGCCTCGGCGGCCTCGGCGGCCTCCTCGGCGTCGACGGCTTCACCGTCGCCGCCGGCCTTCGCCTCGCTGTCCTCGCGCACGATCACCGGACGCCGGCGGCGACGCTTGACCGAGCCGTCGAGCTCGAGGTCGGACGCCTGCGTCGAGGATGAACTCAAGGACATGTCCTCTTCGCCAGCCTCGATGTCGCCGGCCTCGAGCGACGCGTTCAGGATCGCGGAGAACAGCGGGTGCTCGCGCAGCGCGTCGAGGCGGGCGCGGGCCTCCTCGTCGCGGCCGAGCGAGACCAGGCACTCGGCGCCGAGCAGCTCGAGGTCGAGGGCGTCGATGGCGCTGACCGACTCGACGCCGAGGCCGTCGTCGCAGAACTGCAGGGCGCGCGCGGAGTCGCCGAGGTCGAACAGGGCGATCTGGGCGGCAGCGGCGTAGGGCTCGAAGTAGTCGGGGTCGAGCTCGATCGCCTGGTCGTACCAGCGCAGGCTCTCGACCGGGTCGCCCTCGGCGAGTGCGATCGCGCCGAGCAGCACCGCGGCGTCGGGCGCGTCGGGGCGGATCCGCTGGGCCTGCAGCGCCGACTGGCGCGCGGCCTCGTAGTCGGCGCGATCGAGCAGAGACCAGCCACGGTCGAGATGGGCCGCGTAACGGCTGGTCTCGCCGAAGCCGGAGTCGTCGAGGTCTTCCCCGTCGCCGATCGACATGCCCGCTCCGTATAGCACGCCGTGCCATGGTTCGGACGGGGCGCGCGCGCGGCCGAGGTCGCCGCGGACGCATGGCCGATTGCTTGGGCCCGTCGACGCGGCCGGCGTATGCTCGCGGGCCATGAGCCGATTGCCCGCACGTTCGCGACCGGGTGCGCCGGGCCCGAGGGTCCTCAAGCCGCGCGGAGGCTCGCTCGGGCGAGCGCTCCTTCACACCGCCGTGATGGTCGCCGTGCTCGGCGCCTGTCGTGGATCGCAGGCGGTCGGTCCGGCGGGGCAGGCGACGCGCAGCGTCGATCCCGGCCAGGTCGATCCGGCGTTTCAGGGCGAATGGGACGCCGTGCAGGCCGCCCACGAGAAGGACCCGAGCGGGGCCGCGGTCGTCGAAGCGGCCGATCGTCTGCTCGCCCGCGACCCGCCGCTCAACCTGCGGCTGGCCGCACAACAGTTGAAGGCCGACGCGAACCTCGAGCGCGGAGACTACGCGGCGGCGCTGACCTCGGCGCGCGCGGGTCTCGAGGACGTGGCGAAGGTCCGTGCGAAGGGGACCGATCTCGCTCCGCCCGAGCGCGAGCTGGCCGAGGACCTCGGTCGCACCCGCGCGCTCGCCGAAGCCGAGGTCGGGGATCCACAAGCGGCCCTGCAGGCCATCGCCGCGGCGACCCGCGGCGACCGCGGTCCAGATCTCCTCGCCGCGACCGCGCGAGCGCGCGAGCGCCTCGGCGACCGGGCAGGCGCGGCGCTGGCCTACGCGCAGTGGCGCGAGGTCGTGCCCGACGGCAGCGCCGCGGCCGCGCTCGCCGAGGCTCGCATGCGCGAGCAGTGGCGCGGCCTCGACGCGAGCGCGCTCGAGGAGGCGGCGCGCACGGCCGCCGGGACCGCGGCCGCGCAGTGCCTGCTGGTGCGCGCCGGTCGAAGCGCGCCGGCGGGCGCTCCGGCGTGGGTCGGCGGCTGTCAGGCGGCGAGCGCCGGCGGGCCGCCGCGGATCGGGCTGCTGCTGCCGCGCTCGGGCAAGTTCGCCGGGCTGGCCGACGTGCAGCTGGCGGCCGCGACCGCGGCGGTGCGGGTATTGGCCGGGCCGGCCGGACGCGGCCTGCAGGTCGCTTGGGAGGATGCCGGCTCGAGCCCGGCCGAGGCCAAGCAGGCCGCCGCGGCGCTGCTCGCCTCGGGCGCCTCGGTGCTGGTCGGCCCGGTCGGCCCCGGCAACGTCGAGGCCGCCGCCGAGGTCGCCGCCGCCAGCGGCGGCCGGGCCCGGCTGGTGGTCCCGGGGGAGGGCGCAGGTCAGGTCGTCGGGGTCGCACCGACGATCGAGGCCCGCGCCGCCGCGCTCGCCCAGGCCGTGGGCCGCGCGAACCGCACGACTGCGGTGATCCTCGCGCCCGACAACGCGTACGGCAAACGCGCCGTGGCGGCTTTCGAGAAATCACTTCCGAAGATGGGGGTGAAGTCTCTGAAAACAATCTACTATCCGGCCAACACGACAAGCTTCAGCAAGATCCTCGACCCGGTCCGCTCGAGCCTGAAGACGGCGGCGGTGCTGATCCCCGACCAACTCGGGCGGGTCGAGCTGGTGGTCCGGCAGATGGTCCGCGACGGCGTGGTCGTCGAGCGCGCCAAGCAGCCCGGGGTGCCGGTGCTGACGACCGCGGAGGGCTGCTCGCCCGAGGCGATCGGGGCCGGGCACGAGGTGCTGGAGGGCGTCCTGGTGGCGCCCGCGGGCTGGGAGACGCCCGAGGCGGCCGGCTTCACCGAGGCGTACACGGCGATGGAGGGCTCGGGGCCGCCGGACCAGGCGTGGCTGGTCTACCGCGCGGTCGCCCAGGCATGGGCCGGCGGCGACGCGGCGCCCCCTCCCGCGGCGGCCGTGCTCAGGGTAGAAAGCGGTCGCTTTGTCGCGACCGAATCGGCCGTCTCGCTCACTCCCGCGGAGCGCCCCCAGGGCCGCTGACGCGCCGTCCGGCCCGGGCCGGCGCGGTCCTCATGGCGCACCGGCAGAGGCCGGTCGGGGCTCTCGCGCCCGACCCGAAGCCCAGCCGGAGCGCGGGCACGGAGCCCAAGGCTCGCCGGAGCGTGGCCGTGGGGCCCAGGGCTCGCCAGAGCGTGGCCGTGGGGCCCAGGGCTCGCCGGAGCGTGGCCGCGGGCCGCAGCCCGGGTCGCGCGACGGCCAGCACGGGCGGCCAGATCCGCGCGGGCGTGACGGTCAGCGCGGCCGTTCGGAGGGCCCGGAGCGGGGCCCTGGAGCGCGTGCGGGCGACAGGCCCTCGCTCGGGCGCGACGACTACCTCGTGCCCGGCGAGCGGGCCGTCGTCGAGCTGCTGCGCGGCGCCCCGGCGCGGGTCAGGCGGATCCTCGTGCTGCCCGGGCACGAGCTCGAGCTGCGGCGTCACGCGCCGTCCGGCGTCACGATCGATGTCTGTACACTGGACGCGATCGCCGCGGTGATCTCGCCCGAGCTGGCGCGGGGGGTCGTGGCGATCGCCCGTCCGCCGCGCGCCTGGGACCTTGAAGAGCTGCTCGAACTCAAGCCACCCAAAGGTGCCAAACAACTGTTGATTGCGCTCGATGGAGTGCAAGATCCACACAACCTCGGGGCGATCGTGCGGAGCGCTGAATTCTTCGGCGCGACTGGGGTGTTCTGGGCCCGTGACCGGTCGGTGGCGGTGACGCCGACGGTGGTGCGGGCGTCGGCGGGGGCGACCGAGAGGTTGCCGCTGGGGCAGGTGACGAACCTGGCGCGCGCGCTGGCGCGGGCCAAGGAGCTCGGCTTCTGGGTGGTCGGCACGGTTGCCGAGGCCGGCGCGGACCTGCGCCGACTGGCCGCGGACGGCATGCCGGACGCGCTGGTGCTGGTGCTCGGCAGCGAGGGGTCAGGGCTGCGCCGGTTGACGCGTGACTCCTGTGATTTTCTCGCGACCATTCCGGGCGCGGGCGGAGTCGCGTCGCTCAACGTCTCGGCGGCGGCTGCCGTCGCGCTCGCGACCCTCTGTACGCCGGCGCCGGTCGAGGTCCCGATCGAGCGGGACGGCGGGTGAATCCGGGGGAGTCCGAGTCGCCCCGCGATTTCGCGGCCGGCTGCTTTAGGACCTAGCGAAGCAGGCAAATCTTCGCCACCCTATGGCAGCCTTCGCATGCCGCTCGCACGGCAGACGCCCCGCGGCGTCGCCCCTTGAGGCTTTCTATGTCCGAACTCCGCTCCGTCCTGTTTCAGTTCCTGACCCAACCGTCTGACCCGGCACGGCGCAGTGAACTCGCCGCCTCGTTGGCTTCGGTCGACCTGGCGACGGCGCGCGCCGAGGCCAAGCAGGACCCCGGCTCCGGGGACGCCGCCGCGAAGGTCGTCGGCCGCATGATCCTCGACGGCGCCAGCAACGAAGAGGTCGTCGAGGTCGCCAAGCTGGCGGCGCAGAAAGCTCCGCGCGAGGGCGCCGGCAACGACGTGGCCCTGCTCGCGGGCGTGGTGGTGTGGCGGCTGTCGAACCAGGCGACCCAGGCCGAGCCTTACTTCCGCCGGGTCCGCCGCAACGAGCCCGCCAATCCCCAGATCCTCGCCTTTTATCGCGAGATGTTCTCCGCCGACGCGGACGCGAGCCAGCTCATGCAGGTGCTGGTGCAGGCGCGCCGCTCGCTGAAGAAGGAAGACACCGACCAGCGCTTCGCGCTCGCCCACGAGATGGCGGACCTCGCCGAGAAGAAGCTCGGCAGCATCGACCGCGCGATCGAGGTCTGGCGCTCGGTGCTGCGCGAGGACGGCTACGACCCGCGGGCCGCCAAGGCGCTCGAGCGGCTGTACCGCGAGGGGCAGAAGTGGACGGCGCTGGTCGAGCTGTTGAAGGAAGAGTTCGACCGCGTCCAGGACCGGCCCGAAAACCGTGACGAGCGGATCGGACGTCTGCTCGAGATCGCGGAGCTGTACCGCGACCAGCTGCGCCTCGACGCCATGGCGCTGTCGATGCTGCAGCGGATCCTCGAGATCAACCCGCGCCACGCCGCCACCATCAAGGCGCTGGCCGACACCTACGGCGCGTCGGGCCGGTGGAACGACCTGCTCACCGTCTACGGCCGCCTGCTGGACGCCGCGCGCGCCGAGAAGGATGTCCCGCGCCAGATCGACATGCTGCGCCGGGTCTCGAGCATCTGGGTCGACCAGCTCGACAACACCAGCAAGGGTATGGAGCCGCTCCACGAGGCGCTGCGGCTCGGGCCCGACGACCGTGAGACCCGCGACGCGCTGGCCCGCATCCACGAGCTGCGCAAGGACTGGCGCGCCCTCATCGACCTGCGCAGGGACGAGCTGGCGGGCGCCAGCGGCGAGCGGGCCTGCGAGCTGCGCATCGCCCTCGCGCGCATCGCCGAGGACAAGCTGAACGACCGCGCAGAGGCGATCGCGGGCTGGCGCGAGGTGCTGGCGCAGCACGGCGAGGTCGAGGAGGCCTTCGTCGCGCTCATCGACCTCTACGAGCGCGAGGGCCGGTGGTCCGAGGCGACCGACATCCTCCGCCGCCAGATCGACGCCGCCGCCGCGCCGGTGCGCAAGGTCGAGCTGCTGGGCCGCCTGGCCCACTTGCAGGCCGATCGGCTCGGCCAGCCCGAGGCCGCGATCGAGACCTGGGCCGCGGTGGCGCGGCTCGATCCGAGCCACCACGAGGCCAGCGAGGCGCTGCGCGCGGCCTACGTCGCCGCCGGCCGCTGGGACGACCTGGTCGCCCTCTACGACGCGCAGGGTCGCCTCGGTGACGTGCTCGACGTGCTCTACGCCGCGGCCGAGCAGCTTACCGACGAGGACCCGAGGATCGCGCTGTACCAGCGGATCGCCGGCCTCGCGCAGGGCCGCCTCGGCGCGGCCGAGCGCGGGCTGGAGGCGCTCGAGCGGGTGCTGGCGCTGCGCCCGGGCGACCTGGCGGTGGCCCGCGAGCTGCTGCCGATCTACCGCGAGCAGGGCAGCTGGCACCGCATGCTGGCGACCTACGAGGTGCTGCTGGCCGGCGTGAGCGACGACGACGACCGCCTCGAGCTGCTCGCGGTGATGCGCGACATCGCCCTGCAGAAGCTGAGCGACCCCAAGCTGGCGCTGCAGTGGGCGGCGCGGGCCTACGAGCTGCGGCCGACCGACGGGGTGCTGCGCGCCGGGCTCGAGGCCGCGGCCGGGCGGGCCGATGGTTGGTCCGAGCTGAGCGCGATCTACGAGCGCCGGATCGCCGCGGCCGACTGTGACAACGGCGAGCGGCTCGAGCTGCTCGACAAGCTGGCGACGATCGCCCGCGAGCGGCTCGGCGAGCCGCTCGAGGCGCAGCGGTTCTTCCGCCAGATCCTCGACCTCGACCCGGCCAACAAGGTCGCCCACGCGGCGCTCGAGGAGATCTACACCGCGACGTCGCGCTGGGCCGACCTCGCCGGCGTGTTCCTCATCCGGCTGTCGGTGACCCGCGAGAACAACGTGCGCCTGCCGCTGCTGCGCCGCGTCGGCGCGCTGCAGGAGCACAAGGTCGGCGACCTCGACGCCGCGATCGAGACCTACCGCGAGATCGTCGGCATCGCCGCCGGCGACGGCGAGGCCCTCGACGCGCTGACCCGGCTGTACCGCGCGCGCGGCCGCTGGGCCGAGCTGGCCGAGGTGCTGCAGCGGCGGCTCGACTCCGGCGAGTTCCGCGGCGAGCAAATCCCGGTGCTGTTCGAGCTGTCGCAGCTGCACGCGACCCGCCTGCTCGACTCGCAAAAGGCGATCGCCGGCTTCCTGCAGATCCTCGCCGTCGAGCCCGATCACCTGCCGACGATCGACGCGCTCGAGGTGCTGCGCCGCGCCGACCCGTCGAGCGCGCTCGCCATCATGCGCGGGCTGCTGCCGTACTACCGCAGCATCCACGACCACGGCCGCGAGGCCGAGGCGATGGAGGTCATCACCATGGCCGAGCCCGACGCCGCCACGCGGGCGAGCGGCCTCTCGAGCCTGGCCGCACTGTACAGCCAGATGGAGGGCCGTCGCGCCGACGCGCTGCGGGTCCGTCGCGAGCTGTTCGTGATGAACCCCGAGGACGCGGAGCTGCGCGGCGAGGTCGAGCGGACCGGCCGCGAGCTGCAGCGCATGGACCTGGTCGCCGGCGCGTATGGGCAGATCCTGCAGAACATGCGCCGGGCCGAGGAGGCCGCCGAGGCCGAGGGCCGCGCGGTGACGAAGGAGCAGCAGGCGCTCTACAAGGACCTGCTGCAGTCCCGGGCCGTCGCGCTGCGCGACGACCTGCAGCAGTTCGACGACGCCGAGGTCGCGTTCGCCGAGCTGCTCGACCGCGACGAGGCGCACGAGGCCGCCTACCACGCGCTCGACGAGCTGCTGAACCGCCGCGACGCCCACGGCGAGCTGCTCAAGCTGTACCGCCGCCGCGCCGACATCATCATCGACGCCGGCGAGCAGAAGCGCCTGCTCGAGCGGATCATCGCCATCGCCCGCGACGTGCTGAACGACCGCGAGGTAGCGACCCGCACCGCCGAGGAGCTGCTCGACCTCGTGCCGGAGGACCTCGGCGCCGTCGCCACGCTGGCCGGCATGTACGAGTTCAGCGAGCGCCAGGACGATCACTACGCGCTCGAGGAGCTGCTCGGCCGCTGGGCCGAGCGCGTCGACAGCGACGCCGAGCGCCACGATCTGGCCAGCCGGCGCGCCGGGCTGCGCATGGACAAGCTGGGCGACGCCTACGGCGCCGTCGAGCTGCTGCAAGGAGTGATCGCGGCCGACCCGGGCCACGAGCACGCGCGCCGGCTGCTCGAGCGCCTGCTCGACAACCCCGACGTCCAGCTGCAGGTCGCCAACCTGCTCGAGCCGATCTACGACGCGCTCAAGGATCACGGCGCGCAGGTCAGGGTGCTGCGCGTGCGCCGGGCCCAGGCCGAGAAGCTCGGCTCGACCGACGCCGCGACCGCCCTCCTCCTCGAGATCGCCCGCATCGAAGAGAACGAGCTCGGCGACTCCGAGGCCGCGTTCGCGGCGGTGCGCGAGGCGTACCTGCTCGACCCGCGCCGCGCCGACGCGCGCACCGAGCTGCAGCGCCTCGGCGTCGAGCTCGAGAAGCAGCGCGAGCTCGTCGAGGTGTGGCAGCAGGCGCTGGCCAAGCTGCCCGACAACAACTCGAAGATCGAGCTGCTGTCGCGCATCGCGGTGGTGCTCGACGCCCACCTCGACGACCGCGACGGCGCGCGCTCGGCCTACGCCGAGCTGCTGGCGCTCGAGCCGGCCGACGTCGACCTGGCCAAGCGGGCGACGCTGGCGCTGACGCGGCTGCACCGCGCGGCGGGCGACGCCAAGGCGCTGGTCGAGGGCCTGCGCGGGCTGCTGCGCTACATCGACAAGGACGCCGAGCAGGTCCGGATCCTGCTCGAGATCGCGGAGCTGCACGCCGACAAGCTCGAGGACCCGAAGGGCGCCGCGGCGACCTACGTCGAGGTCCTCGACATCGACCCGGGCAACTTCCAGGCGCTCGACGCCCTCGAGCGGATCTACGTCGATGGCGGCGAGTGGGAGTCGCTGTGTCGCGTGCTGCGTCAGCGCGTGATGAGCACCGACGACCCGTTCGAGCAGGCCCGCCTGTGGCGCAAGGTCGGCGAGATCCAGCGCGACCACCTGAGCGATCCGCACCAGGCGATCGAGGCGTTCCAGTGGATTGTCGACCTCGCCGTCGCGCCCAAGGAGACGCAGGCCGCGCTCGACGCGATCGTCCGCCTCAACCTCGAGCTCGAGCGCTGGCCCGACGCGGAGGAGGGGCTGCGCCGTCTGATCGCCCTCGCCACCGACGACGAGCGCAAGGCCGAGCTGCTCGGCCGCGCCGCCGAGGTCGTCGGCGAAAAGCTCGGCCGCTACGCCGACGCCACCGACCTGCTCGAAGAGGTGCTGCGCCTCGACCCGCGCGACCAGCGGGCCCGCGCCACCCTGACCGAGTACCTCGCGCGCGACGAGATCCGCGACCGCGTGATCGCGGTGCTGTATCCGCTCTACGAGTCGGAGCAGAACTGGCGCGCGCTGCTCGACCTCGAGGAGCGGCAGGCCCGGCACCAGCCGGCCGGGCGTCATCGCATGCTCGCGCTCTTGCAGGTCGCGCGCACCCACGAGGAGCGGCTGTCCGATCCGGGCCGCTCGTTCGAGGTGCTGATCGACGCGCTGGCCGAGGCCGGCGAGCAGGAGGAGATCGTCGAGGTCCTCGACCGCATCGATCGCCTCGGCAACGAGCTCGGCCGCCACGAGGCGGTCCACGACGCTTACCTGCAGCACGTCGACAACGTCAGCAGCTCGGCGGTGGCCCACCGCATGCTCGCGTCGATCGGCAACATCGCCCGCGTGCTCGGCCGCAACGCCTCGGCCCGCCGGGCCTTCGAGCGCCTGTTCGAGGCCAGCCCCGTCGACATCGCCGCCGCCGAGGCGCTCGAGCAGGTGCTGGTCGAGGAGAACGACTACGCGGCGCTGGCCGAGCTGCTGGTCCGTCGGGCCCAGCGCAGCGACAGCGACCTGGTGCGCGACGCCTTCTTGATCCGCGCCGCGGAGCTGCACCGCACGAAGCTCGACCGCCTCGAGGACGCGATCGACCTGTACCAAAAGACATCCGCGACCGCGCAGCGCGGCGACGAGGTGCAGGCGGTGCTCGGGCCGCTGTACGAGCGGACCGAGCGCTGGGCCGATCTGACCGAGTTCCTGCGCCGGCGGCTCGAGGGCCTGTCGGGGCGCGAGCTGGTCGAGACCCACCTGCGCCTGGCCCAGCTCTACCGCGAGCAGCTCGGCGACCTGAGCGAGGGCCTGCGGCAGTTCGCCGAGGCGCTCAAGGCCGACCCCGACTACGTCGTCGGCACCGAGCAGCTCGCGCGCTACCTGGCCGACGAGGACCTGCGCCCGCAGGTCATCGCTCAGCTCGAGCCGGTCTTCACCGCCGTCGGCGACTGGCCGCGCCTGATCCACATCCAGGAGCTACGCCTGCTCGAGGCCGGCGACGACCCCCACGCCCGCATCCCGATCCTCCTGAAGATCGCCCGGATCTACGAGGACCAGATGGAGACGCCCGAGGGCGCCTTCACCACCGCCGGCCGCGCGTTCGCCGAGGCGCCGACCGACGGCAGCGTGCGCGAGCTGCTGGCCCGCCTGGCCCACGTGCTGAACCGGGTCGAGGAGCTCGCCAACCTCTACACCAAGTACGTCGAGGACAACGCGAGCGACGAGGGCGACGAGACGCTGGCGATCGTGCGCGAGGCGGCCGAGCTGTGGTCGGTCGCGCTCGGTCAGCCGCGCCGCGCGGTGCCGCTGTACCAGCGGCTCATCGAGGCCCGCCCCGACGATCGCACGGTGTTCCCGGCGCTCGAGGTGGCGTTGACGCAGGCCGAGATGTACGCCGAGCTGGCGGCGGCTTACTGGCACGAGGCCGACACCTCGCTCGACGAGGAGCGTCAGCTCGAGGTGCTGCAGCGCCTGGCCGAGCTGTCGCTCGGGATCCTCGACGACCCCGATCAGGCGATCCGCGCCTACCGCCGCGTGCTCGAAGCCCAGCCCGATCACGAGGCGGCGCGCTCGCGGCTCGAGCGGGTCTACGCCCAGCGCGAGCGCTGGGACGACCTCATCGAGCTGTTGCGCGAGCGGCTGGTCCGCACCGAGTCGCCGGGCGAGCGCGAGGTGGTGCTGCTCAACGTCGCCGACCTGCAGGAGCAGCAGCTCGGCAGCGTCGACGCGGCGCTCGACACCGTCGAATTGCTGCTCAGCGAGCAGCCGGGCAACGCCGGCGCGGTCGGCTCGCTCGAGCGCATGGCCGAGGGCCACGAGGGCCAGCGGGTGCGCATCTTCGGGGTGCTGCGGCCGATCTACGAGCTCACCGGCAACACCATGCGCCTCATCGCGGTCGACGAGTGGCAGCTGACGCAGACGGAGGATCCGGCGCAGCGCCACCAGATCTACCGCGAGATCGCGGCCTACTACGGCGGCCTCGATCAGGGCCAGGCGTACGCGTTCCGCACGCTGGCGCGCGCGCTGGCCGAGCCGGGTCCGGCGGGGGCGATCGAGTCGCTCGACGCCGAAATCCAGCAGATCGCCCGCGCCCACGGCTGGCTCGACGAGCTGCGCCAGGCGCTGCTGATGGCCGCCGAGTCGGCGACGCTGCAGTCCGACGCCGACCGCCGGGTCGCGCTCGAGCTGCAGGCCGCGCAGATCGCCATCGACATCGGCGACTTCGACGGCGCCGCCCGTACTTTGCGACATGCCCTCGAGGTCATGCCCGATCAGCCAGAAGTGCTCGCGCTCCTCGACGAGGCGCTGGCGGGCCTGGCCGACTTCGAGGGCCTGCGCGGGGTGCTCGAGCGGCGGGTCGCCGTCGCCGAGGACGACGAGGATCGCATCGGCCTGCTGCGCCGCCTGGCGCGCCTGGTCGAGGAGGGCCTCGGCCAGCCCGAGACGGCCGAGGCCGTGTGGCAGCGGATCCTCGACATCGAGCCGGGCAGCACCGACGCGATGAACCGCCTGCGCCGGCTGTACGCGGCCCGCGGCGCCTACGACCTGCTGATAGCGATCATCGGCCAGCAGATCGACTCGGCCGACGATCCGGCGACCCGCACGGCGCTGCGCAAGGAGCTGGCGCGGATCCACCGCGAGGCCCGGTCCGACCGCGACAGCGAGATCGAGACGCTGCGCGCGCTGCTGCTCGACGCGCCCGAGGACGACGAGGCGCTGGCGATGCTGGCCCAGGGCCTGCTCGCGCAGGACCGTCACCGCGAGGCGGGCGACGTCATCATCGAGCGCGCCGCGATCGCGCCGAGCCGCGAGCGCCGGGTCGTCCTGCTGCTCGAGGTGGCGCGGCTGCACATCGGCCCGCTCGGCGACGCCGTCGGGGCGATGGCTCACTACGAGTCGGTGTTCCAGGTGACGCCGGGGCACCCCGAGGCGATCGGCGACCTGATGCGGCTGGTCCGCGACAAGGCCAGCTCCGACGCCGCGGCGGCGCTGATCATCCCGCAGCTCGAGCAGAGCGGGCGCTGGGCCGACCTCGCCGAGGTCTACAAGGCCCGCTCCGAGCTGACCGACGATCCGTCCGAGGCCGCCGAGGCGCTGCGCCAACTGGCGAGGATCCGCTACGAGCGGCTCAACGACCCGCGAGGCAGCCTCGAGGCGTCGAACCTGCTGCTCGACCGGGTCGCCGCCGACGAGATGCGGCCGGTCCTCGAGTACACGGCGCGCCTGTCTGTCCTTTTGGACAGGGCCGAGGAGCACGTCGAGTCGCTGGCGCGACGGGCCGCGGTCGAGTCGCTCGACCCGGCGGCGCGCCTGCTGGTCGCCCAGGCCGCGGCCGGGGTGGCCGAGGAGATCCTCGGCGACCGCGCCCGCGCGCTCGGGCTGCTGGCGGCGATGCTCGACGCGGGGATCGCCGACGAGGCGACCGCGCGGCACATCGAGCGCCTGGCCCGCGCCGGCGGTGAGAAGCGCCTGCTGGCCCGGGCCCTGCGCGAGTCGGCCAAGCTGGCCCTCGGCCAGTCCGGCCGCGCCGACATCCTGGTGCGGCTCGGCGACGCCGAGTTCGACACCGGCGAGCTGACCGGCGCGACCGAGGCCTACCGCGACGCGCTCGACGAGCGACCCGGCTTCGCCGGCGCCGTGGCCGGGCTCGAGCGAGTGCTCGACCGGCTGCAGAAGACCGGCGGCGAGGTCGGTCAAGGGCTCATCGAGCCGCTCGAGAACTCGTACCACCTGGCCGGCAACCGGCCGGGCCTGGCCAAGCTGGCGCGGCTGCGCCTGCAGAGCGCGACCGGGGCCGACCGCGCCGCCGCGCTCGAGAACCTCGGCCGCCTGGTCGACGAGGGCGGCGGTTCGCCGGACGAGGCGCTCGAGGCGTGGGGCAACCTGCTGCAGATCGACGGGGCGCACCCGCTGGCGATCGAGCGGGTGGTCGCGCTGTCCGCCAACAAGCAGCTGCTGATCAAGGCGGTCCAGTTCATGGCCGGGGCGATCGACGCTGCCCGCGAGGAGCAGCGCTCGTGCAGCCAGCTGTGCATCGAGACCACCAAGATCCTGCTGCGTGACCTGCGGCAGTACACCGCGGCCCTGCGCGCCCTGGCGCCGGTGCTGGCCGAGAACCCCGACAACCTCGAGGCGCTCGAGCTGCAGATCATGGCCTCGCGCGCGGCCGGCGATCTGCCGATCCTCCACGACTCGCTGGTCCGCTACGCGACGCTGGCGAGCAACCCCGACCTGTCGATCCCGCTGCTGCAGGAGGCCGCCAACGTCGCCGAGGCTCAGGCCGACCCGATCACGGCGATCATCGACCTGCGGGCGCTGCTCGACTTCGATCAGAGCCACGAGCAGGCGTGGGCGCGGCTGCTGCAACTTCTCGAGGCGACCCAGGATCAGCCTGGTCTCATCGCCGCGCTCGATCAGCGGATCAGCATCACCGCCGACGAGAACGAGCGCCGCGGCCTCCGGCTCAAGCTGGCGCACCTGCAGGTCGAGGTCGGCAAGGTCGACGACGCCGTCACGATCTACAACGACATGCTCGGGGCCAGGCCCGACGACCTGCAGGCGATGCAGGAGCTCGAGAACCTGCAGCGCCGGCTCGGCAACTGGCGCGAGGTCCGGGACGTGCTCGAGCGCAAGCTCGACCTGCTGCAGGCGGGCCAGCGCGTGCCGGTGCTCGAGGAGATGGCGGTGCTGTCGGAGGAGAAGCTCGGCGACGTCGACGAGGCGATCGAGCGCCACCAGCGGCTGCTGCTCGAGGCGCCGCGGCACACGCCGAGCCTGGTCGCGCTGTGGCGGCTGTACGAGGGCGCCGAGAAGTGGGAGGACCTGTCCCACCTGCTCGAGCAGTTCCTCGCGGTCCTGCGCGAGGTCGGCGGCGTCGATCAGCGGCGCGAGGTCGGCCTGCGGCTGGCCGAGCTTTACTCGGAGCGCCTCGGCGAGGCCGAGAAGGCGCGCGCCCTGCTCGAGGAGCTGCTGCAGACCGACCCCAACTCGGTGCCGGCGCTGATGGCCCTGGCCGCGGTCGAGGAGCAGCAGGGCAACGAAGAGGCGATGCAGGAGCTGCTGCAGCGCGCCGCCGGCCTCCAGCCGCAAGGCACGGTCGGCGCCGATCTGCAGCTGCGCCTGGCGCGGCTGGCCGGCACGCCGGAGAAGACGCGCGAGCACCTCGAGATGGCGCTCCACCTGCACCCGGCCAACGTCGAGGCGGCCCGCACCCTGCTCGAGCTCAGCCGCAAGGAGGGCTACTGGGAGCAGGTCGCGTACCTGCTGGCGCTGCTCGCCAGCCTCGCGGAGGGCGACGAGCAGCGCAAGCTGATCATCGAGCGCGTCGACCTCCTGGTCGAGAAGGTCGGCGACGTCGAGGAGGCCCTGCGCGCGCTGGCGCCGGTCTACGAGGTCGTCCAGGACGACATCGAGATCAACCGCCGGATCGCCGACGCGCTGTTCGTCAGCGGCCGCTTCGAGGACGCGAGCGGCATGTACGCGTGGCTGGTGCAGGTCGCGTCGGCGCAGCCGAAGAAGACCAAGCTGCTCGCGCACTACCAGACGCGCATGGCCCGGATCGCCCTGGCCAGCGAGACGCCGGACATGAAGGCCGCCCTCGACAAGCTCAAGGACGCCTACAAGATCGACACCACCAACGCCGAGACGATGGTGCTGCTCACCGACGTCTACGCCCACCAGAACGCGTGGGACGACTCGCTCAAGCTGGCCCGCGCGATGCTGCTGCAGAACGTCGACCAGTCGGGCATGGTCCGCCGCGGCGACATCTACCTCCGCCTCGCCAACGCGCACCTGGGGCTGAAGGAGACGTCGAAGGCGCTGTCGATGCTGCGCCGCGGCCTCGAGGAGGACCCGGAGCACCCGGATCTCGGCAACAAGATCCGGGAGATCCAGGCCGCCTCCTGAGCCGCGCCGGGCGACGGGCTGCTCGCCCGTCGCCCGTGTCTTTTCGGACAGGTCTCCAAGCACAGGTTCGAGAGGACAGGAACCAAGGGACATGCCCGTAAGGATCGGCGACCACGACCTCGCCGCGCCCAAGGGCCACACGGCCGGGACGCACCGCACGCGCAGCCCGGCCGCGACGCTGGCGGCGTTCGGCCCGCTGATGCCGCGGCTCGGGATCACCCGGCTCGCCGACGTCACCGGGCTCGACGTCGTCGGCGTGCCGGTGGTCCAGGCGGTGCGCCCCAACGCGCGCTCGGTCAGCGTGTCACAGGGCAAGGGGGCCGACCGCGACGCCGCGGCCGCGTCGGCGCTGATGGAGGCGATCGAGGGCTGGCACGGCGAGCGGGTGGCGGCGCCGCTGCGGTGGGAGCGAGCGGCGGCGCTGCGGCGCGAGGGCGAGGCGGTCGTCGACCTGCACGGGCTGCCGCGCCGCGAGGGCGCCGAGGTGCGCGAAGACCTGCCGCTGCTGTGGTGCCTCGGCTGGGACCTGCTGGCGCAGCGGCCGACGTGGGTGCCGCACGCGTGCGTGAGCGTCGATTTCGTGCGCGACCCACGCGAGCCGCTGCCGCCGTTCATCGAGAGCACCAGCGGCCTGGCGTCCGGCAATCACCTGCTCGAGGCGGTGGTGCACGCGCTGTGTGAGCTGATCGAGCGCGACGCGACGGCCCTGGCGCCGCTCGAGATCGACGACGCGCGCCGCGTCGACCTCGAGGTGGTGACCGACCCGAGCTGCCGCGAGGTGCTGGCGCGCCTGGCGGCGGCGGAGCTGGTGGTCGGCGCCGTCGAGGTCACCTCCGACCTCGGCGTGCCGAGCTACGCCTGCCGGATCGTCGACCGCCCCGGGGCGCCGCGCTGGGCCGCGCGCGGGGCCTGCGGCGGCTACGGGGCCCACCTCGATCCGGCGGTCGCGCTGCTGCGCGCGCTGACCGAGGCGGTCCAGAGCCGGCTGACGCTGATCGCCGGCAGCCGTGACGACCTGTCCCTCAAGACATACGAGGCGTTCACCGATCCGCAGGCCAGCGCCGACGAGGCCGCGGCGCTGACCCGGGCGCGTCCGCGGCGTGCGCTCGGCCCGAGCCTGGCGACCGACAGCTTCGACGGCGACCTCGAGCTGCTGCTCGCCCGCGTGCGCGCGGCGGGCTGCCCGGCGGCGGTGGTGGTCGATCTGACGCGGGCCGAGATCGGGGTGCCGGTGGCGCGGGTGGTGGTACCAGGCCTCGAGGGCAGGTTCGCGGGCATGGCCCCGGGGTCGCGAGCGCTGGCGCGAGCGGGCCGCTGAGAGCATGTCCGAAAGGACATGTCTTTTAAAATTGCGGTGGGCGCGAGCATGTGTCTCGAGGGACATGTTCGAAGGCGGGGTCGGGCATGTCTCGAGGGATATGTTCGAAGAGACATGTGATTCGGGCGACTGGCGGTCGCAATCAGGTGTCCATCGGGACATGGTTGAAAGGACAGATAACAGGACGACGGAGCTGGCCGCTCGGGTGCAGGACAAACCGCGAGCGCCGGGCGATCGCGGGGCCGGAGCGACGGGAGGCCGGTCGCGCGAGCCCCGATCGCCGGGGCCGCTGCGGACGCGACTCTGGCGGGGCGCTTCGGCGCGTGCGCGGCGGCGGCGGAGCGGGTACCTTGTCGGCGTGACTTCGATCCGCAGCGACGAGCAGCTGCTGACGGCCTGGCGCGCGGGCGAGCGGCGGGCCGGGGAGCAGCTGTTCGAGCGCTACTACGAGCCGGTGGCGCGCTTCTTCTTCAACAAGACGGAGGCGGGGCCGGAGCTGATCCAGCAGACCTTCCTGGCTTGCGTCGAGGCGGTGCCGCGGTTCCGCGGCGAGGGCAGCTTCCGCAGCTTCCTGTTCGCCATCGCCTACCGCCAGCTGTGCCGTCACTACCGCGATCGCAAGGGGGACAGGATCGACCTCGAGGAGGTCTCGGTCGCGGCGATGGACCCGTCGCCGAGCCAGGTCCTGGTCGAGGGCGAGGAGCTCAAGCTGCTGCTCGCCGGGTTGCGACGGATCCCCGTCGACTGCCAGGTCGTGCTCGAGCTGCTCTACTGGGAGCAGCTCACCACCGTCGAGATGGCGGCGGCGCTCGAGATCCCCGAGGGCACGGTGAAGTCGCGGCTGCGACGCGGGCGCGCGCTGCTGCGCGAGGCGATCGAGACGCTGGCCAGGACCCCCGATCTTGCGACGAGCACGCTGATGGGGATCGATACCTGGGCGGGGGCGCTGCGGGCCCAGGCGGGCCTGCCGGCGGACCCGCGCGAGGAGTGACGGTTGCGGGTTCGGGGGCCGGCGGAGCGGTGCGCGTGCGGGCCCGGTCGCGCGCAGCCGGGCCGCGATGCGCCATGCGAGCCGACCTCGGCGAGGCGGAACACGTGCGGGCCTTCGGGCGCGGGCAGCGATGATTTTCGTGATCCGAAATCGAAAGTCTGGCACGCGGGCGTTCGGGTGCGGGGCGCGACGATTTTGGTGATCCGGAACCGGCGGGTTGGAACCACTGCGGACAGGAGCGCCCCCGCATGTCCGAAGCCAAGGTCCAGGAGTCCGTCATGAAGCTCGTCGATGTCGACGAGACCCACCCCGATCGACTCGAGGCCGAGGCCTCGCTCGACGGCGACACGCTGGAGACGCCGGGGCTGCGCCCGGAGGTGCTCGGCGACGCGGCCCAGCGGCGGACCAAGGCGATGATCCGCGCGTCGCTGTTCGCGGGCGCGGGCGAGGCGCCGACGATCGGGCAGTACCAGGTGCTGAGGCGCCTCGGCGAGGGCGGGATGGGGGTCGTGTACGCGGCCTACGACGACGCGCTGCAGCGCAAGGTGGCGCTCAAGCTGCTGCGCGGGGCGGCGCTGCGACTGCCGCAAGGTCGGGCGCGCACGCTGCGAGAGGCGCGGGCGCTGGCCCGGCTGTCGCACCCCAACGTGGTCCACGTGTATCAGGTCGGCGAGGTCGACGACGAGGTGTTCGTGGCGATGGAGTTCCTCACCGGACCGACGCTGCGCGAGTGGTTGGCGGCCGCGCCTCGCTCGTGGCGCGAGGTCCTGGCGGTGTTCCGCCAGGCCGGCGAGGGGCTGGCGGCGGCGCACCGCCAGGGCGTGGTGCACCGCGACTTCAAGCCGGCCAACGTGATCCTCGGCGACGACGGGCGCGTGCGGGTGGTCGACTTCGGCCTGGCGCATTTCGGCGGCGAGGGTGAGGCGCTGCCGGCGTTGCCCGCGGCGGGCGAGCCGACCGACGTGCTGCTGACGCAGACGGGCGCGGTGCTGGGGACGCCGGCGTACATGGCGGCCGAGCAGTTCGCGGGCGGACGCGGCGATCCGAAGACGGATCAGTTCAGCTTCTGCGCGGCGCTGTTCGAGGCGCTGTACGGGCAGCGGCCGTTCGCCGGCGCCGACGTGCGCGCGCTGGCGCAGGCGGTGGCGGAGGGTCGACCGCGGCCGCCGAAGTCCGGTCAGGAGGCGCCCGCGTGGCTGCACCGCGTGGTGGTGCGCGGACTGCAGGCCGATCCGGCCGCGCGCTGGCCGTCGATGGAGGCGCTGCTGGCCGCGCTACAGACGACCGACACGAAGGTGCGAGACCGGCGAACCTTCGCGGCGATCGCCTCGGGGTTCGGTTTGTTGATGGGCGTCGGTTACATGTCGGCGAGCCCCGAGGCGCAGCCGGAGGCGGTGGCGCAGGATGACGACGTGGCGGCGGCGCGGGCCGAGGTGACGCGGGCGCAGGACGCGAAGCGGCTGACGGAGGCGCGCGCCGCGTTGACGCGCGACCCGGTGGCGACGATCCGCGCGCTCGCGGAGCTCGGCGGCGACGAGCCTGCGACGTGGCACGAGGCGCGTTTTCTGGCCGCGGCCGCGACGGCGCGCGGGCTGCCGGCGCAGGTGCTGCGGGCCGAGCGACCGCTGGCCGAGGCGCTGCCGCTCGCGGGCGGGGGGGTGATCGGGCGCGACGAGCTCGGCGCGGTGTGGCGCTGGGACATGTCCGCGGGGACAGGTGAGCAGGTGCTCGATCCGGGCGTGGCCAGGTCGCTGCTGGTGGCCGACCGCGCGCCGGTGTGGGCCGCCGTCGGGGAGGCTTCGGTGCAGGTGTTCGGCGACGGCGTGGCGCAGACGATCGATCTGCGTGGTGAGCCGGTCAGCCACGACCACTGGAAGCTGACCACCGACGGGCGCACGCTGGTGGCCCACGCGTGGCTGGACGGGCGCGGCATGGCCAGCCCGATCACGGTGCGGCTGTGGGACCTGTCGCGCCCGGGCGCGCCGCCGCAGGCGTTCCCGCTGCCACCCGGGCAGTGGCCGGCGATCTCCGCCGACGCGACCGTGATCGCCGTGGCCGACGGCGGAGCGATGCGGGTGATCCGGCCGCGCGACGGCAGTGAGGCGCGGCTGGCGTATGCCGGTCGGCCGTTCGAGATCTCGCGCGACGGGTGGTTCGCGCTGGCGCACCCGCACGGCGACGACGACGGCAAGCTCGACGTCGTCGACCTGGCGACGGGCACGGCGCGCCGGGTCGAGGCGGACTGGGGCACGATGGTCGGCGACGGCGAGGCCGCGTTCATGCGCCCGGAGTACGGGCATCACGTGCTTTGGCGCGAGTCGCTGGCGACCGGGGCGGTCACGTGGCGGATGCAAGTGCCGTCGAGCCGCCGCGGCTTCGGGGCGCACATCCTCGTCGACCCGACCGGCGAGCGCTTCGCGCTGGCGCTCGGTGACGAGTGGGCGGTGGGCGACCTGCGGACGGGCGGGCTGCGCTCGTTCTTGACTGTCCCGAAGGACAGGTTGCCGCGGTGGGGTCACGAAGGTGCGCTCCTGGTGGTGCACCGCCAGGAGGTGCGGGTGCACCGGCCGGCGGCGGCGGCGGTGACGCTCGAAAAGCGCGGACCCGGCTGCGCGCTGGCGCCGGGGGCTCGCTGGGCCGCGACGACGCCGTGGGATCGAGCTCGCGGCGAGTTCACCCGGACCGAGCTGGCGACGGGCACGACGGTGAATTTCCGCTGCTCCGATCCGCCGCCGGCGGCCGACGACATGGACGCGATGTACGGGTTGTTGGGGTTCGTCGACGACGCGGGCCAGGTCGCGGTGATCGGCGAGGAGGGCTGGAACTGCTGGTGGGACGAGCAGCACGGCGCGCGCCTCGGGCCGCAGCGGCTGCTGGGCTTCGTCTTCGGGCTGCCGCGCGGGGTGGCGCAGGTGCAGAACGCCGAGATCGCCATCTGGAGCGGGCCGGGCGAGCGGGCGCAGCACTTCACGGCGGCGGGCAAGGTGTTCGAGCTCGAGGCGAGCCCGTCCGGAGAGCGGGTGGCGGTGCGCAGCGCGCTGGGTGTCGAGCTGCTGGCCATCGCTAGCGGCGAGGTGACGCCGGTGGTGAAGGAGGCGAGCCCGCTGGAGCCCGCCGCGCTGAACGCCGGGGCGCTGGCGTGGAGCCCCGACAGCGCTCAGCTGGCGGTGCTGAAGCCGGTCGACGGCGCGCTCGAGCTGACGCGCTGGGACGTGACCGGGCCGCCGCGAGCGGTCGCGCGACATGTCCTGAAGGACAGCCCCGGGCGGCCGCGCAACCGGGTCGCGTTCACGCCGTCGGGCGCGTCGCTGGTGCTGACCGACCGCCACGAGTCGCTGATGCAGGTCGCCGCCGACGGCGCGACGCGGCGGATCGCCACGCCGGAGCTGGCGAAGTTCGCCATGCGCAGCGAGACCGGGGCGCTCGGGCTCGATTTCCGCGGCGGACCGTCGATGATCGACTTCGCGGCGGGCGAGGGGTCGCCGCTGACGCCGAACACGGAGCTCGGCGCCTCGACGAACCCGCCCATCGTCCGCGCCGCCGACGGGACGGTGTGGGCCTGCGACGCGCTCGGACCGGGCACCCTGCTGCGCTCGGCGCCGTATGCCGGCGAGACGCCGCAGGCGGTGCGCGAGCGGATCGCGGAGCTCGCGGCGGCGCTGTGAGTAGCGACCGCGGCGCGCTCGCACGGGCGGCTCGTCCGCCTCCGAGGGGCCGCGGCTTCGCAGCCGGGCGGGCGGTCGCGGCGGTTTTGCGGTAGCCTGCGCAGGTGCGAGACAGCCAGCCCGTTCCGGCCGCGGAGGCGTCGTGCGCGGAGGCGCGGAGGCTCGAAGGGACATGTCTTGAGGGACATGTTATTTCCATGCGCGAATGGACATGTCGATGCGGACATGTCCGAAAGACCATGGATGGTACCGCCGGGAGGGCGGCATGAGCGGACTTGTCGTGTTCCTCGGGCCGACGCTGACGAGCGGCGAGGCGTCGCTGCACACGACGGCCAACCTCTTGCCGCCGGCGCGGCTCGGCGATGTCTATGACGCGGTGACGCGGCAGGGCGCGCGGGCGATCGGGCTGGTCGACGGGCTTTTCAACTCGGTGCCGGCGGTGTGGCACAAGGAGCTCCTGTTCGCGCTGTCGCGCGGGGTGCGGGTGTTCGGTGCCGCGAGCATGGGGGCGCTGCGGGCGGCCGAGCTGCACCCGTTCGGCATGGAGGGCGTCGGCGCGGTGTTCGAGGCGTTCGCGCGCGGCGAGCTGACCGACGACGACGAGGTCGCCGTGGCCCACGGCGCGGCGGAGTCGGGCTTCCGGCCGCTGTCGGAGGCGCTGGTCAACCTGCGCCACGGGCTCGACATGGCCGAAAAGGCAGGCTCGATCTCGGCGGCGACGGCGGGCCGGCTGCTCGCGCACGCCAAGGCCACCTTCTACGCCGACCGCTCGTGGCCGGCGCTGTTTCGGGCGGCGCCGGGGCTCGGCGTCGACGAGGACGAGCTGGTCGGGCTGCGGGCGCTGATCGGCCGGGTCCGGCCCAACCGCAAGCGCGACGACGCGATCGCGCTGCTGCGGGCGATGACCGAGGCGGGCGGCGAGGCGATGCCGCCGCACGTGGCGAAATTCGAGTTCGAGGCGACCAGCTTCTGGGAGGCGATGATCGCCACGACGGCGCGCAGCGAGGCGAGCGCGCCGCGCGACGAGGCGCTGGCGCTGCACGGATTGCTGTCGCCGGGCGGCGAGGAGCGCGGGCGCGGGGCGCTGCTGCTGGCGCTGGCGCTGCAGGAGGCGGAGCGCCGCGGGATCGAGGTCGACGGCGCGGGGATGAGCGCGGCCGCCGAGCGGATCCGCCGGGCCCTGGGGCTGCGGGACAAGCTGGCCATGGGGACATGGCTCAAAGAACAGGGGCTCGATCTGGCGGGGTCGCAGGCGCTGCTGCGGGCCGAGGCGATCGTCGACGCGCTCGGGCGCGAGCAGGCGCTGGCGGTGCGCAGCCTGGTGATCCTCGAGCTGCAGCGACGCGGCGAGCTCGGGCGCGCGCGCGAGCAGCTGGCGGCGACGGGCGAGGTCGGCTGGTCAGAGTCGGGGCTGCCCCGCGAGGCGCTGCTGCAGTGGTACGAGCGCGAGGTCCGCTGGCTCGGCGCCGACCTGCCGGCGGCGCTGCGCTCGCTGGGGCTGACGACGCTCGACCAACTGCTGACGGCGGTGGCACGGGTCAAGGCGACATTGGCCGGGTCGCGCGCGCCCTGAGCGGCGCGGACGGAGCGCGTGACGGCGGTCGCCGCGAGGCGCGGTCGGACTGCGCGAACTCTCAGTCGCGCCGACGCGGTGCGTGAAGGTGCAGCGAGGGCGAGGGCAGGCGCAGTCGTCCGCGTCTCGGCGGTCGCGCGGGTCTTCGGCCACGCTGAGGCGGCGCAGCGAGGGCGAGGGCAGGCGCAGTCGTCCGCGTCTCGGCGGTCGCGCGGGTCTTCGGCCACGCTGAGGCGGCGCAGCGAGGGCGAGGGCAGGCGCAGTCGTCCGCGTCTCGGCGGTCGCGCGGGTCTTCGGCCACGCTGAGGCGGCGCAGCGAGGGCGAGGGCAGGCGCAGTCGTCCGCGTCTCGGCGGGCACCGGGCGGCGGATGCAGAGGCGGCGGAGCGGGGGCTCACGGGTTATCGTCGGCGTGTGCGGCAACCGTCTCGTGGTCTTCGCTTCCTCGTCTTCGCGCTGGCGACTTCCTCCGCCGACATCGCCGCCGCGGCCGGACCTCCGCTGCACGAGCCGTTCCGCGTCATGACCTACAACGTCCGCAAGATCACCGACGAGGATCCCGGCGACTATGCCTGGAGCGAGCGCAGCCCCGGCGTGATGGCGCTGATCGAGGGCAACGGCCCGGACGTGTTCGGCGTGCAGGAGGCGAGCGATCCGGTGATTCAGGGCGACCTGGTGGCTGCCTTCGATGCCACTCACGATCGCTTTCATCCGCCCAACGGCAGCCCCAAGATCATCTTCTTTCGCCGCGGTCGCTTCGAGCGGCTGATCGATCCGCCCGAGGACGGGCAGGGCAACATCGGCATCCCGAACCCGTACGCCGAGGATCACGCGTGTCACCCGAACGCCAGCGGGAGGACGGCCGCGTGGGTCAAGCTGCGCGATCTGGTTTCGGGCCGCGGGTATCTGATCGTCAACGCCCACGTGGCTCACGGGGCAGGTTGCTGGCTGGCGCGTAATGCCGCCGCCGAGGCGCTCCACGCCCTCGTGGCGGCGCAGGGGCAGGGGCTGACCGTCGTCCTCATCGGCGACCTCAACTCCGATCCGCAGCGCCAGGGCGCGGGCGACGACGACGACATCGTGCCGCTGCTCGAGGCGCCGCAGGCCGGCTACGCGCTCGCTCGGTCGGCGCGCTACTCGGGCACGACCTCCGAGGACACCGCGACCTTCAACAGCTCGTGGAAGGCGCCGAGCAGCTCGTACACGCGGCTCGACTACGTCTTCACCAGCGTCGAGGACGCGACCGCGTATCACCCGAGCATCGATCGCAGCGAGTACGGTGGCATCTCGCCGTCGGACCATTTCGCGGTGCTGGCGACGATCCGCACGGCGCCGTTCGCCCCGGCGCCGCGGAGCGACGATCGCGGCGACGGCGAGGGCGCGCGGCTTTATTTCGCGGACGTGAACGGCGACGGGGCGGCGGACAAGATCGGGTGGGATCCGGCGCAGGGAGGGGTGCGCGTGCACCTCAACGACGGCGCGGCCAACTTCGGCGCGGCGATCGCCGGCGCGAGCGCGACCGCCGAAACGACCCTGTCGTTCGCCGATGTCGACGGTGACGGCTGCGCCGATCGCATCGACTGGAGCCCGGCGGTCGAGGCCGGGCGCACGCGGATCGCCCGCTCGCAGTGCGATGGGACGTTCGCGGCGGCGGCGACTTCCAACGACGGCAGCGCGCAGGCGGGGACGCGGCTGACGTTCGCGCGGCTCGACGCCGACGCGTGCGCCGACCGGATCGCCTGGGATCCGGGCGGTGACGGGCAGACGCGCGCGGCGCTGTCGCGCTGCGACGGGCAGTTCGCCGACGAGGTTCTCGGCGACGACGCCGGCATCAGTCAGAACCCCGACGCGCAGCTGGGCTTCGCCGACCTGACGGGCGACTGGCTGGCCGACAAGATCGTGTGGGACCCGGAGGCGAACGAGGGCCGCACGCGCGTGTTCGCCGGCGACGGCGACGGGACTTTCACGTTCCACAGCGAGCACGCGGCCGGGACCAGCGGCGTGGCGGCGTCGCGGTTCTTCTACGGCGACGTCGACGGCGACGGCCACGCCGACAAGCTGTTCTGGCGCGCCTCGTTCCGCGAGGGGCGCCCGCAGCTCTACTACGGGCATGCGGACGGGTTCGATCCGCACCCGACGATGGTCAACGCCGGGCCGAGCGAGTCCTCGGCCAACCGGTTCTTGCTCGCCGATGTCGACGGCAGCGGCTCGGTCGATCTGATCGCGTGGGACCCGTCCGTGGACGGGGCGACGCGGGCCTACCTGGCGCTGGTCCACGCGCCTGAGAGCGAGCAGCCCGAGCCGACGACCGGCGGCGAGGAGGGGACGACCTCGACGTCGGGCGAGGAGAGCGGGACTTCGACGACGAGCTCGGGCGAGGCGCCGACGAGCTCGGGCGAGGAGACGACGGGCGGCGGCGCGGGCGAGGCGAGCTCGGGGCCGGCGAGCGCGAGCGACGGCGGGACGCCGGCTGATGGGGCCGAAGAGGGTTGCGGGTGCGTCGGCGATCCTCGCGGCGACGGTCGAGGCGCGCTGGTGATGCTGGTGGCGGCGCTCGGGCTGCGGCGGCGCCGGAGGACGCAGCGTTCCGGCGGCGCCTCGGCGTCGGGCCGATAAGGCGCAGCTCGCAGGCAGCCCGGCCGCGGCGACAAGTCGCGGCGGAGTTCGGGCCGTCCGGGCGGCACGCCGGGCCGGCAGACGACCCACCGTCGCAGCGGGACGACGACCGTTGCTGCCGCGAGCGCGTCCGGGTCGCGGCGGTCGCATCGACATGACGTATGGGACATGCCCCCAAGGACATGGCCTCGAGGACATGCCCTCGAGGACGTGTCCTCGGAGTCATGTCCGGAAGGACATGGCCGAACGGGCACCTACGAGTGGCCGCTTTACTTGGCCGGCTGGCCGGCCAGCCACCCGCGGATCTCGTCCTGCTCGCGCTTGTAGGCTGGGCCGAGGGTCGTCAGGGTCATCAGGCCTTGCTGGGCCAGGTTGCGGTCCTCGAGCGAGAGGCTGGCGGTCTCGGTGGTGCGGGCGCGGGCCAGGCCGAAGCGGGCCTGGGCCAGCTCCAGAGTGTTCTCGTCGCCGGTCGCGGTGAAGATGGCGATCGCGCGCTCGTAGTGGCCGCGGGCGCCGGCGGGGTCGTTGCGGGCGAGGGCCAGGTCGCCGAGGCGGAGGCGGATCAGCGCCGCCTCGGGGCCGTCGATCATCGGCCCGCGCTCGCGCAGGGTCTGGGCCTGCTGCAGCATGTTCGCGGCCTCGTCGAGGCGGCCGGCGAGCCGATGGACCTCGGCGATCCGGCGCAGCGACTCGGCCAGCTGCGGGGCGCCGGGGGGCAGGCGGGCCTTGCGGATCTCGAGGCCACGGAGGTACTGGCCGAGGGCCGCTTCGATGTCGCCGGCGCGCAGCAGCATGTCGCCCTCGCGGTCGTCGACCTCGGCGGTGCGCGGCTCGTCGGGGCCGAAGTTGCGCTCGGCGATCGTGCGCGCGCGCTGAAAATGAGCGGCGGCGGCGGTGAGGTCGTCGCGGCAAGTCGCGGCCTTGCCGAGGCCGAGCACCGGCACGAAGGCGGCGCCGTCGACCGAGGTCTCGTCGGCGCCGATCACCTGCAGGGCGCGGCGGTAGCTGGCGTCGGCCTCCTTGCAGCGGCGCTGGTCGACGGCCAGGTCGCCGATGGCGGTCAGCACCCAGCGCAGGTCGGCGGCGTCGGGCCCGAGCAGCTCGCTCTGCAGCGCCAGCGCGCGCTGGAAGTAGCTCTCGGCCTCGGCGAAGCGGTGCAGCGCGGTGAGGCCGATGCCGAGGTTGATCGCCAGCAGGGCGATGTGCGGGTGCTTGGGCCCGAGGCTGGTCTCGGCCGCGGCGAAGGCGGCGCGCAGGCGCTCGACGCCGCCGAGGCTGTCGTCGCTGCTGAGCAGGGCCAGCCCGAGGTTGCCGAGCGCGTAGACGACCTGCGGGTGCTCCTCGCCGAGCACGGCCCGGCGCGCGTCGATCGAGGCGACGAAGTACTCGCCGGCGGCCTGCATCTCGGCCAGCACCGCGTGGGCGATGCCGAGGTTGTTGAGGTGGTCGCCGCGCAGCTCGCGACCCTCGCGGGTCGAGCCGACGCGCGCGACCAGGCCGTCGATCAGCGGCGCGTCGGCCAGCACCTCGTGGCTCTGCTGCAGGCGCCCGGCGCGGACGAAATCGCGGCGGGTGGCGATGGTCGCGGCGACGACGTCGTGGCCGCACGCGAGCGCGGTCTGCAGGGCGCTGGTGAGCTCGCGCAAGGCGTCGGAGTGGCGGCCGGCCTCGCTGAGCAGGCTGCCGTGGCGCAGGCCGATCTCGGCGACCAGCGGCGGGTAGTCGAGCCCGCCGAGCTCGAGGCCCTCGACGAGCTTGAGGCCCTCGGTGATCTGGCCGGCGAGCTCGTGCGCCTGAGCCTCGGCCAGGATCCCGCGCACGGCGGCGACGCGGGCGGCGCTGTTGGGATCGTCGGGCGGCGGGACGGCGGAGGTGAGGGCCCGGGTGTCGTCGCAGGCGGCCAGCGGGGGCAGGTTGGCGGCCGCGGCACCGGCGTTGCCGACCACCTCGGCGTCGGCGCGCTGGAGGATCGCCACGAACGCGGCCAGGCTCTTGTGCCGCTGGTCGAGGCACGCGGTGCGCAGGTCGAACAGGTGCGTCGAGGCGCGGCCCTGTTGATGGGCCTGACAGGCGTCGACCCGCATGCCGACGAGCTCGCCGGCGTAGGCGTCGAGGCGGACTTTGACGCGGGTCCAGGTGTCCTCGGCGAACGGCACGCCGGTGCGCCGCAGGCCCTCGCGCGCGGCCGCGGCGGCGACCGAGTCCCACACACCGACGAGCTCGTTGCCGGCGCCCTCGCAGGTGTCGCCGAACGACTGCATCGAGGCGGCGGTGATGCCGGCGGCGGCCATGACCCCGGCGAGCCCGGCGGTCATGAACCACGGGGCGCGGCGGCGCTCGAGGGTCCGCTCGAGGGCCGCCAGCAGGGCGGGCATCGAGGGGAAGCGACGGGCCGGATCGACGGCGAGGCCGCGGGTGATGATCTGCAGCAGGGCCGCGGGGACGTGGTGGCCGGGCGGCGGGTCCCGGATCGCGCCGCGGGTGACGGCGTCGGTGAGCGCGAGCAGGCTGGTGCAGTCGAACGGCGGCGCGTCGTAGAGCGCCTCGTAGAGGCTGACGCAGAAGCTGAACTGGTCGCTCTTCTCGGTCGCCGGCTGACCCATGTGCTGCTCGGGGGCCATGTACATCGGCGTGCCGACGACCACGCCGGTGTGCGTGAGCTGGTGGTCGAGCGAGCTCGTCAGGGTGCTGCGCAGCACCGGCGCGTCCTCGGCCAGCGGCTCGCGGTCGACAGCGCGGGCGAGGCCGAAGTCGAGCACCTTGGCCACGCCGTCTTCGCCGACGATCACGTTGGCCGGCTTGAAGTCGCGGTGGACCAGGCCGGCGGCGTGGGCGGTTGCGAGGCCGCGGCCGGCCTGCAGCAGGGTCTCGACGCGGGCGCGCCACGGGCGGGCGACCTTGAGCCACTGGGCGAGGTTCTGCCCGCGCACGAACTCCATGGCGATGAACACCTCGCCGTCGTGATCGCCGACCTCATGGACGGTGACGATGTTGGGGTGCGAGACGCGGGCCATCGCCTGGGCCTCGCGCAGCATGCGTTCGCGGGCCAGCGGCTCGCGGCGGGCGGTGTCGTTGCGCAGGACCTTGACGGCGACCTTGCGGTCGAGCTGGTCGTCGTAGGCGGCATAGACGATGCCCATCGCCCCCTCGCCCAGGCGCTCGAGGATGGTGAAGCGGCCGATGTGGGCCAGCAGCGAGGGATGGGTGGTGGCGACCGCAGGGGCGGCCGCAGGGGCGGGTGCGGTCGAGGGCGGCGGCTCGCGGGTCAGCGCCTCGTCCATCCGCAGGGTCGCCGCGAACGGTCCTCTCCCGGACGGAGCGAGAGATGGGGAAGCGGCGGCGGCCACCTCGGTGACTTGAGCGGTAGGCGTCGTTTTGTCCAGCGCGGTCGGCTTCGCCATGAGCGGCAGGCACCCACGGGGGCGCCTCTGGAGAATAGAAGAGGCGAGCTCGAACCGCGAATATTTACTTGTGATTTACAGTGTATTTAGGCGGGCGAATTTGCGCTGGTTATTTTCTAACAAATCAATGTGGACTTTCAGGAGCTAAATAGAAAATAGTCTCAAACATAATCTAACTATTCATACTTTAATAATGAAAAAATGTTTGATTGTTTAGTTTGAAAAAATGTGGAGCTGGGACCCAGATTTTCGCTGGACGGGCTTCGGGGACGCCACATGCACAAGCCAGAACCCGAGCTGGAGAACCCCCGATGAACGTCCGCAACCTTGTTCTTTTCACGATCCTGGGCATGGGCATGGGCGCTGGCTGTGATGATGTCGGCGCGGTGGATGCCGCGGACGCGGACCTCGGCGCTGTCCTCCCGCGGCCCGGGAGCGGGGCCTCGGGCGGCGTGTGGCTGAACACGAGCACCATCGGGACCACGGCGTTCTCGGAGCTCGACCTGTCGGGCCAGGTGCACGCCGGCGCGCAGTTCACCGGCGCCCAGCTGCTCCGGCCGGGCAACGTGTGGCTCGACATCACCAACGGGTCGGTGAAGGACGGGACGCTCGAGGCGAAGGTCGGGAGCAAGGTCTACAAGGGCGCCGACCTGATCGGGTCGCGCTGGCAGTTGACGCTGTTCAACGCGGACACCGACGGCGACGGCGACCACGACGCCGACGACGAGGCGGCGGTGCCGGTCGAGATCTGGATCACCGCGGTCCAGCAGATCTCGACGAAGGAGGCGCGCTACGTGTTCGAGACCTACGACGCCGACGACAACGTCGTGCCGGTCTGTAGCCCGGACGCGTCGGGCGCGACGACGATGGTGCCGATCAAGGACCTCGCGGTCGACGAGGTCACTGGCAAGATGACCAAGCGCAGCAACACGCTGTACCTGGCGTGTACCTCGGGCGCGATCGGCAAGGCGGTGACCTGGGGTTACCGGCCGTGGGAGCGCACGCTCGAGGAGTTCGAGGTCGCCACCCGCATGATCCGCGCCGACTACTGCTTCACCGGCCACTCGTTCACGCAGACCGGGACCAGCATGCAGGTGAAGGACCGCTACAACATCAACACCTTCCTCCACACGGGCGATCCGAACGAGGCGGTGTGGGGCCGCACCGGCGTCCGCTGCATCAATACGCCCCGCAGCTCGACCTACTCGGCGCCGCAGGTGCAGTGCAACGGCCAGACGCTGCCGGCCTGCCCGAGCGACGTCAGCCTGACGACCTACTCGGACGCGCTGTTCTGGACCAAGGTCGACGCCGGCTGAGCGAGCCCCGCGACCAGAGCAGCCCGCGCTTCCCCGAGGATGCGCGGGCTTCGTGCGTCCGGGCGCGAGCGCGGCGACGAGAGCAGCCCGCGCCTCCGAGAGGATGCGCGGGCTTCGTGCGTGCGGGCGCGAGCGCGGCAACAACAGCAGCCCGCGCTTCCACGAGGATGCGCGGGCTTCGTGCGTGCGTGCGGGCGCGAGCGTGGGGGCTCGCCGTGGAGCGGCCGCTCAGCCGCCGGCGAGCACGCGGGTGGCGACTTGCTTGAGCAGGTCGGAGTCGACCTGGTCCTTGTGCGTCTTCATCACCGCGCCGACCAGCTTACCGACCTGCTTGGGATCGGTGATGTTGTTGGCGGTCGCGGCCTCGCGGACGAGCGCCTCGGTGGCGGCCTCGTCGAGCCGGCTCGGCATGAACTGCTCGCAGAAGCCGAGCTCGAACTGGGCCTCGGAGAGCAGCTGCTGGCCGCGGTCGCCCAGCTTCTCGTACTCGCCGATCGTCTTCTTGAGCTGCTTGGCGTACGACTTGATGGTGTCGAGCCACAGCGCGTCGTTGTCCTCGGCGCCGGAGCCCGACTTGAGCTCGAGCAGGGCCTTGCTCTTGAGCATGCCGATGACGTTCTTGGTCGCCTCGTCGCGGGCGAGGCGGGCCTCGCGGAGCTTGGCTTCGATCTGGTCTTTGACGGACATGAGGCCGCGGAAGATAACAAACAATTGCCGCGGGGCGCCTCAGCCGCCGCGAAAGCGGGGCGAACGACGCTCGCGCGCGGCGGCCCGGCCCTCGCGGAAGTCCTCGCTGGTGTAAGCGACGCGGCGGGCCTGCTCGTGCGCGGCCAGCTCTTCGCCCGTCGGACCGCCGCGGTCGAGCGCGCGCAGCAGCTCGCGGTGGGCCCTCAGGCTGTGCGGCGCGCCCTGACGCAGCCGCGCGGCGAACTCCTCGCCGGCGCGGGCGAGCGCGTCGGCCGGGTGCAGCGAGGCGAGGGCGCCGGCCCGATGCGCCTCCTCGGCGCCGATCGGCTCGGCCGCGAGCAGCATCCGCCGCGCGAGCGCCGGGCCGAACACGCGCCGCAGCAGGACCACGCCGGCCGCGTGGTAGACGACGCCGAGGCGCGCGGCCGGGACGGTGAAGCGCACGCCGTGGGCAGCGAGGCGCAGGTCGCAGGCGGCGATCAGCTCGACGCCGGCGCCGAACACCTCGCCGTGCACGACGGCGATCAAGAGCGCGTCGCAGGTCTGGAGCGCGGCGGAGGCGGTGATCAGCGGGGCGTCGGGGGCGCTGGCGGCCGGGGCGTCGAGCTGTCCTTCGGGCAAGGCGTCGAGGTCGTAGCCGGCGCAGAAGCACGGGCCCGGGGTGGCGTCGAGCAGCACGACCTCGCCGCGCAGGGCCCGGGCGCGCGCCTCGAGGGTGGCGAGCATCGCCGGGGTGAGGGCGTTGCGCTTGCGCGGGTGGCTGATCGTCCAGCGCAGCAGGCCCGGCGCGAGCTCGGCCTCGAGGACGCGCGCCTCGTCACTCATGGGCGGGCTCCGGAGCGGCGGGTCGAAGGTTCATGGCGGAAAAGACATGTGCGTGAGGACATGTTCGATGGACCATGGCGGTTCATGCATGTCCGGAGAGGCATGTCCGAAGGGGCATGGCTGACAGGACACGCGAGAGCGACGGGTCGGAGCGACACCCGGGCGCGCATGGCCCGGAGGACATGCGTGCACGGTCGGCGCGGGCCTGGCCCGAGGGACAGCCATGCGCCGGCGCGGCTCACGGCGCCGGCGGGGTCGCGGGGGCGGGCGGGCTGGACGCGGCCGGGGCGTGGAGCGTGAGGCCCTTGCCGGGGGCGTCGCCGGACTTGGGCGGGAGCTCGGGCTTGACCGTGCCGGCCTCGACGTCGCGGCGGAGCTGCTCGAGCTGCTGCGCCTGCGGGCTGTCGGGGTTCTGCAGGATCTTCCGGCGCAGCGCGTGGGCCCGCGCGCGGTGCTGCTCGGGCGTGAAGTTCTTGGTGTCCGCTTCGATCAGCGCGATCTCTTCGGGCGTGAGCGGCGGCTCCTTGGCGATCGTCAGCTTCTCGGCCGGCGCAGGGGCGGCCTCGGGCGTCGGCGCCGGGCTCGGCGTGGGGGCCTTGGCGGCCTCGGCGGGGGCGCTCTTGGCGACCTCGGTGGGCGCAGGGGCCGTGGGACCGCAGGCGGCGAGGATGAGCGCGGCGATGAGCGGGCGTCGCATGGGGCGCAGCATACCAGGCCGCCGGGGCCCCGCAGCGGCCTGTGACGCAAGTCCGAGCGGGCCGGGGCGGCGGGGTCCGGGGCGGGCACGGGCGGGGACGCGGGCGGCGATCGGGCGGCAGGGCCGGACCGGGGCCGGGCCCGCGGCGGGATGCGACGGCGGCGCGAGGACGCGAGGCCAGCCGCCCGGCGGCGGCCTGGAGGTAAGATGTCCCAAGGGACAGGTGCGCACGGCCGCGGACGCTCGACGAAGAATCGCGGATGCGGTGAAATATCCTCAGGCGTGGCGGCGTTCGTCGCGCGGACAGCATGCGCATCGACCTGCGGAACCTCGGCAAGACCTACGACGGCGACCGCTGGGCGATCCGCGGCCTCGACCTCACGGTCCCCAGCGGATCGATCTGCGGCCTCATCGGCCCCAACGGCGCCGGCAAGTCGACCACCTTGCGCATGCTGGCCACGGTGATGCGGCCGACCGAGGGCGAGATCCGGTTCGACGGCCGGGCCCCGGAGATCGACGACGCCGACCTGCGGCGGGCGATCGGCTTCCTCGGCGACGGCAACCCGCTCTACAAGCACATGAGCCCGGCCGAGTACCTGCGCTTCTTCGGCGAGTGCTTCCGCATCCCCGACAAGGAGCTGGGCGCCGCGGTCGAGGACATGCTGGTGACCTTCGACCTGGTCGACAAGCGCGACGCGCCGGCCGGCTCGCTGTCGAAGGGCATGCGCCAGCGGCTGCTGATCGCCCGCTGCCTGCTGCACCGGCCGCGGCTCCTGATCCTCGACGAGCCGGCCGACGGCCTCGACCCGCGCGGGCGCAGCGACCTGCGGGCGATCCTGCAACGCACGCGCGAGCGCGGGACGACGGTGCTGATCTCGTCGCACATCCTGCGCGAGCTCGACGACCTTTGCGATCAACTGGCGATCCTGCAGCAGGGCAAGCTGGTGGTCGCGGGCGACGTCGGCGACATCATCGAGCGCTACGAGGTGCGCCGGTTCGTCTACGAGCTGCGCATCCTGCCGCCGACGCGCGAGGGCGGGCCCGGCAGCGAGCGCGCGCGCGAGCTGTTGATCGAGCACCGCGGCCTGGTCGAGGCCAGCGGGTTCGAGGACGGCTGCGAGACCCTCACCGCCCAGATCCCCGGCGGCGAGGACCGCATGGCCGACGCCCTGGCCGCGCTGGTGGCCGCGGGCGTCCGCGTCGTCACCTGCAGCCGCGTGCGCAGCCGCCTCGAAGACGTTTACAACCGCCTGTCCGAAGACCGCGTCAACTAGCCAGGAGCCCGCCATGTCTCGCCCCCTCTCGATCCGCTCCGCCGCCCGGCCGTTCGTCGCCCGGGCCCTCCGCGGCCCTCGCGGCCGCCGCCTGTTCGGGCTGTCCGTGCTGCTCGCCGCGCTGTCGGCGGTGCTCGGTACCTGGCTGACTCTCGGGACAGGTGAGTTCGAGCGCGAGCTGCGGGTCGCGCTCGAGCTCGAGCAGTCCCGCTACCGCCAGGAGGAGGCCGGCTTCATGCTGATCGCCGACTCGGCGGAGGAGGCGGCGCAGCTGCGGCGCGAGGTCGCCAAGCGGTTCGCCGGCGGCGAGACGGGCTACGACGAGGTCGCCTTCCGCGTCAACAACGCGCTCGACGCCGCCGAGACCCGGCTCGTGCGGGCGGCCCACGGCGACGCGCCGCGGACCCACCGCAAGCTGCAGCAGGAGGCCCGCCTGGCCTACGAGGCCTGGTCGAAGTACCCGCTCCTGACCACCGGCCTCCACGGCCTCCCGGACTACAACTGGTACGACGCCGACGAGGTGGCGATCCTGCAGGTGGTGGTCGATCGCGGGATGTCGCCGCGCATCGAGGAGTATGCCTCGCCGCTGCCGCCGTCCGACGCGCTGAAGCTGACGGGCGTGCTGGCCGGCGGGGCGCTGCTGCTGCTGCTGCTGCTGGCCGCGCCGGTGCTGGCGGGCACGCAGATGGCCCAGGAGACCCACGAGAACACGCTGCAGCCGCTGGCCGGCAGCGCGCTGCGGGCCCATGAGCTGGCGATCGGGCTGACCGCGGGGCCGCTGGCGGTGGTCGGCGTGCTGGCGGCGCCGCAGCTGCTGCTCATGCTCGCGGCGGCGGCGGCGGTCGGTCACCTCGGCGCGGCGCTGGCGTTCGTCGCGGTGGTGCTCGCGGGCGGGGCGTTCCTCGTCATGCTCGGGCAGCTCGCCGGGCTCGCGCTCGGCAAGGTCCGCTCGCCCGGGCTGGTCGGCGGCGGGCTGGCGGCGATCCTCGGCGTGCTCGGCGGGGTCGGGGTGGCGCTGGCGGCCGAGCTGTCTGAAAGGACAGCCGGTACGCTGGCCCTGCTGCCGCAGGCGGCGGCCAGCCACTCGCTGGCGCAGGCGTTCGGGCTCGGCGAGGCCTCGCGGGGCTTCGGCGCGTCGCTCGACACCACCGCGCCGGTGGTGATCGGCGCCGCGGGCATGCTGACGTTTGCGTTCCTCGGCCTGCGGGCCCTGGCGCGCCGGGTCGGCAACACCTCGCTGGTGTCGCTGCGCCGCGGCGAGGCGCTGGTCGGCGCGATCGTGGCGATGGTGCTGGTGACGACCGCCAACCCGCCGCACCCGTGGCGCGCGGAGGAGTTCTACCTGCTCAACCTCGGCCTGCTGACGATCCCGCTGGCGATCCTGCTGATGATGCGGGCCCCGACCGGCGACGTGCCGCCGGCGCTGCGGCGCACGCCGGTGGCGGCGCTGGTCGGCGAGTTCGTCGGCTGGGCGGGCCTCTACCTGCTGCTGGCCGGGATGCTGCTGACGGAGGGGTCGATGTGGCTGCTGTGGAACCCGGTCGCGCTGCTCTACGCCGGCTGGTTCCTCGGGGTCGCCGCGCTGCTGGCCCTGCGCGTGGCCGTCGCGCCGATGACGTTCGCGTCGCGGGCGTGGGCCGGGGTGTGCGCGGCGATGCTGGCGGTCGCGTTCGGCCACATGATCATGTGGGCCCGCCCCGGCGAGGAGCTGCTGTGGCGCGACGCCCACGTGTTCGGGTTCACCGCGCTCAGCCCGCTGCTCGGCCTGGTCCAGGCGCTGCTGACCGTCGCCGTGCCGTGGACGCTGCTGCGCGCGCTCCGGCGCCCGGCCTCGGTCGCGCCGGCGGCCGGCGAATAGGCGAAGCAGGCGAGTCATAATAATGGCCCGAAGGACATGTCCTTCGGGCCATTGTTTATTGTGGCGCCGCGATCGGCGGCGGCGGCTCAGCGGCCGGCGCCGTGGAAGGTGGTGCGCAGCGCGCCGACGCGGCCCTCGTCGTTGAGGTCGATCGGCGGGACGGTGTCGTAGGCCTCGTAGAAGGTGTGGGCGCGCAGGTCCTCGGGGATCTCGAGGGCGCGGCGGATCTTGCGGTTGTCGGGCACGAAGCCGCGGTGGAGCAGGCGCTCGATGGTGGCGCCGATGGTGCCCTGGAGGCCGCAGATCAGGATGCCGACGCGGTCGGGGCGGAAGCCGCCGCGGCCGAGGCCGAGGCTGTCCTCGAGGACAGACAGACGGTCGGCCAGAAAGAAGTCCTCGGCCCGGCCGACGTGGCCGCTCCAACTGGTCTCCTGCTGCGGCCGGCTGACCGTCGGCAAGTAGCGCAGGCCGTTGCGCCGGGCCAGCTCCTCGAGCTCGTCGCGGTAGCCGAGGTCCTTGCTGTAGCTGGCGCCGTGGATGATGGCCCAGTCGTCCAGCCGCACCGCCGGGTCCTGGTTGACCTTGCTGCGCACCATCGACAAAAACGGCGCCAGGCCGGTGCCGGCGGCCACGCAGACCTTGACGCGGGCGTCGTGGCCCATGGTGTCCTCGACCGTGAACTTGCCGACCGGGTGCGAACGCAGGAACATGCGGTCGCCGGCGCGGGCCTTCCACAGCAGGTGCGTCAGCGGGTTGTCCGACTCCGGCTTGTCGACGAAGCGGATGTAGAACTCGACGAGGTCGCGCCGCTCGGGCGCCGAGGCGATCGACATCGGGCGCCGGACGCCGCCGAGCTCGGGCTTCTCGGTGTTGTTGAGACCGATCGTGAGGTACTGCCCGGGCACGAACCACGAACCCTCACCGGGCAGCGCTTCGTCGGGACGGATCCGGAACACCGCGAGGGCGGGGGTGAGGTCCTCGCGCTCGGCGAGGGTGGCGTTGTACGCGAGCTCTTTGGCCATGGTGTGACTTTACCCGGGCAGTGTGCGGCGGAACAAGCGCCGGGCGTCGGCCGGGAATTCGGCGCCCCGGCCCGCCAGACGGGGAGTTCCGGATTATACGGCAAGGGGCGGGATCAGTCCGCCTTGAAGGCCCGCACCCAGACGTTGCCGTCCTCGCCGAGCACGTTCACTTGGCCGGACAGGACCAGGAAGTCGGGGCCCCAGGCGGCGTCCCGACCCTCGTCGTAGAGGTCGATGTCGTCGTTGTTGTAGATGTGCGTCCATTGCCGCGTGCCGTCGCCGGCGTAGAGGGCGCCGAAGACGTCGTTGAACTGCTTCGGGGCGACGTGGAAGCCGGAGGCGAAGATGCGCTCGTCCGGGCCGACGGCCACGCCGTTGCCGGTGCCGTACAAGAATTCGTGGTCGTAGATGTCGGTCCATTGCTCGGCCAGGTCGGGGCCGACGCGCCGCAGGCCGAAGTCGTAGCCGGTGACGCCCTCGGGCCGCCGGCGACCGATGAGGGCGATGTCGCCGGCGGCGCCGATGGCCTCGGCGTCGTACCAGGCGCCCCCGGGATGATCCTCGACCTCGGCGCTGACGATGGCGCCGCCGTCGTCGACGACCACGAGCAGGGGCCGGGTCTGGTAATCCTCATCCTGAACGAGCCCCGCGACGAGCACGCCGCCCTCCGTCTTGACGATGGCGTTGCCGCTCGCGTACGCGAAGTCCGCCTGCGTCCCCGCTTTCCAGTCGGCCTCGCCGGTGGCGAGGTCGTGGCGGCGCACGACCAACTGCGCCGACTTGTCGCTCAGGCTCTCGGCGCCGGTGGAGTAGAGCTTGCCGCCTTCGAGCAGGAGGCCGGAGATCGTACCGCCCAGCATGTCGGCGGGCGGCTCGATGAACGTCCAGCCCTCGTTGCCGTCGGGGTCGAACGAGCGCACCACCGGGGCGTTCACGTCCTTCATCACTTGTTCGGTGCCGGCGGCGTAGATGGTGCCGTCGTCGCCGAGCGCCACGGAGCTGAAGAAGTTCGGCAGCCCGTTGGCGTCGGGGTAGGTCTTCTTCCACAGCTCGGTGCCGTCGGGGTCGAGGGCGATGAGCAGCATGTCGCTGTCGTTCGGCGCGACGCCCTCGATGCCGGCGAGGATGATCTTGCCGGTGGGGTCGATGGCGATGGCGTTGATGGTGTCGAACTCGCCGGCCGCGCCGCTGTGGGTGTAGGTCCACAGCACGGCGGCGGTCTTCTGGCAGCTCTTGTCGCAGCCGTCGTCGGGCTCGTCGTTGCCGTCGTCGCAGACCTCGCTGTCGGCGACGACGCCGTCGCCGCAGACGGCGGGGGCAGGTTCGGTGGTCGAAGTCGTCGGCTCGCCGGTGGTCGGCGCGACGGTGGTCGGCTCGCCGGTGGTGGTGGTGATTTCCGGATCGGTCGTGCCCGAAGTGGTCGTCGAGGTCGGATCGCTGTCCGTGCCGGATTGACTGGTGGTTGTGCCGTCCGAGGGGCAGCCGATCAGGAGCCAGGGTCCAAGAGACAGGGCTGTGAGCCGCGCTGCGCGGCCCGGGAGATATGCGTTGGCCATGACTTCATGATCGCACGCCGCAGGGCCTCGGTCAGCAATCGCCGCGTTTGTCGCTTTCCGTCGCAGTTTGGCGGCACGTCGAAAAATAGTTGGTGGTGCACCGGCCAAATTCCGGTGCTCGCGTCCGCACGCCCGGGGGCGGTCCGCCACAAAGGTTTGACAGGTGTGCCGCGTTTGGAGGACGCTTCCCGCATGCGACGCGCCTCGCTGTTTGCGCTCTCGGGGATCTTTGTGGGCCTGCCCCTCCGCGCCGCCGCGGCAGAGCCGCCTCCGCTCCCCGCGGACGCGACGACGCCTCCTGCCAGCGAGACGCCGCCCGCCGATGCCCCGCCGGCGCTGCCGGCCGGCGATCCAGGCGCGGCGCCTCCGCCCGCGGGGACGGCCGGGGGCGAGGCGAGTGGGGCTGTCTCCGGGGACATGTCCGGAAGTATCAATACGAGCGAGGCGCCGGCGCCCGGGCCCGAGGCGGAGGTGCCGGCCCCGACGCCGCCGAAGTCGGTCAGCGACAAGCAGCCGGGCATGGTCCAGGGGCGCCGCGAACCGGCGGTCAACAGCCTACGCGGCGGCCTCGGCCTCTATCACACCACGCTGGCCGACGTCGGCGGCCGGCACACGGTCCGCGTCCGCCTGCACACCGATTTCTTCCGCAAGGAAGGCTTCATCTACGACAGCAGCGAGCACGGGCCCGACGAGCAGGGCCGGGTGCGCGGCACGGTCAACATCGGCTACAGCCCGTTCAAGTGGGGCGAGGTGTTCCTGGCGGTGCACAGCCAGGCGTCGCGCAACGCTCGCGCGCAGCCGGGCCGGCAGGACCAGGTCAATCAGTTCGCGCTCGGCGACCTCGATTTCGGCATCAAGGGCGCGCACCGGTTCGTCAAGGGCGGCGCGATCGGCCTCGGCGGTCAGATGGGCATCGGCCTGCTGTCGGGCACGAGCCGGCTGCTCACCGACAAGGTCAACTTCAACATCGATTTCCTGTTCACCCTCGATGTCCGCTACCTGACGCAGAAGCAGGTGCCGGTGCGGTTCTCGACCAACATCGGGTGGTTGCTCGACAACTCGAGCAAGCTGATCGATTTCGGCAAGTTCACCGACCCGACCAGCCGCGAGGTGTCGCGCTTCGCCCTCGGCGTGGCGCCGAGCCGCGTGCGCATGCGCTACGGCCTCGACTTCCCGGTCCGCCTCGGCAAAGAGGGCAAGTTCGGCCTCGACCCGATCGTCGAGCTCGCGTGGGACGTCGCCACCGCGGAGATGGCGGTGTTCAAGCAGGAGGGCGCGTCGCCGTCGCCGCTGCCGCGCTCGAGCCTGTGGGGCACCGTCGGCCTGCGCGCCAACGTGATCGCCGGGCTGCACCTCGACGCGGCGGTCGACATCGGCATGGTGTCGCCCAACTTCGAGTACGGGCCGCCGGTGGCGCCGTGGCAGGTGATCCTCGGCCTCGGCTGGTCGATCGACCCCAACCCGGTGGTCAAGGAGGTGCCGGCGGCGAGCACCAACGAGCCGCTGCCGCCGCCGGCGGTGGTCGAGGGCCGCGTGGTCGGCCAGGTGCTCGACAACACCGGGGCGCCGGTCGCGGGGGCCAAGGTGCGATTCCCGGGCGCGGCCAGCAACGCGATCCTGACCGACGACGGCGGCAACTTCACCAGCTACCGGTTCCCCGAGGGCCAGGTGGCGATCCAGGTCGAGCTGGCCAACAAGGCCACGAAGGACGCGACCGCCGACATCAAGGCCGGCGAGGACACGCAGATCACGATCACGATGGACGTCGCCAACACGCCGCCGGTCGGGATCCTCGACGGGGCGTTCACCGACGAGGCAGGCGCGCCGGTGCTGGTGACGCTGTCGGTCTCGGGCAACGGGGTCGACGAGCCGTTCACGAGCACCGAGGGCGGCCTCATCCGCCTCGAGCTGCCGGCGGGTGATTACTTCGCGATCGCCCGCGCGCCGGGCTTCGAGGAGAAGTCGCTGCGCTTCACCGTGCAGCCGGGCGAGCAGTTCACGGCGGTCAAGGAGCAGCTGCGCCGGGCGGTGCCGGTCGACACGCCGCTCGTCAGCGGCAAGGGCAAGAAGCTGCGGCTCAAGAAGGCGATCAAGTACACGTCGGCCAACGGGGTCGACGACAAGAGCGCGCCGCTGGTCGAGCAGCTGGCGGCGTTCCTCAACGCGCACCCCGAGTACGAGGAGATCGAGATCGGGGTCCACACCGACGACCGCGGCAACCCGAAGCAGCGCAGCAGCGAGCGCGCCGACGCGGTCCGCAGCGCGCTGCTGGCCAAGGGCGTGAGCCCCGATCGCGTGACCGCCAACGGCTTCGGCGACAACAGCCCGATCGCGGTGAACCTGACCGCCGCCGGGCGGGCCAAGAACAACCGCACGTCGATCAAGGTGACCCGCTACAAGGGCGGGGTAGCGGCGTCGACCCCGGCCCCGGCCCCGAAGGCGAAGAAGAAGGCCGAGGAGCCGGCCGCGCCGCCTCCGTGAGCGACACGCGCGCGGCTCGTGACCGACGAGCCGCGGGCGCGGCTCACGAGCAGGCGCAGGTGCACTCGGGCGGCGGATCGTCGCCGGCGCACAGCGGCCAGCCGGCCGGGGTGCCGCACAGGCCCTCGCTGGGGCCGGCCATGATCAGCTCGACGGCGCCGTCACAGCCGCGGCGGCCGAACACGCCGAGGCCGATCTGGTCGCACGAGGTCGGGACCGGGCACTTGGGCTCGCCAGGCACGAACACGCAGGTGCGGAACAGTTGGGTGACGTCGCAGGTGCCGGGGTAGACGGGGACGACGTCCATCCAGCGGCACTCGCCGCCGCCGTGGGCGACGCCGTCGCAGGCGGGGGCGGAGGTCAGGGCGGCGCAGAAGGCTTCCCCTTCGGACATGTCTCGAGGGACCTGTCCGGAAGTGCCGGTCGGGTCGTCGCCGGTCGTGTCGGTGGCGCCGCCCGTGCCGGTGGTGCCGCCGGTGGTGCCGTCGCACTCGGGTGGGTCGCCGAACTCGGTCGGCGAGGTGTCGGAGACGACGACGAGCCCGCCCGTGTTGGCGCCGGTGGGCTCCTTGCAGGCGCACAGGGCGAGGCCGAGGACGAGCGCGGCGCGGGTCATCGCTCCGAAGGTGTAGACAAGCCCGCGCCCGCGCGGCAAGCGACGAGGCGAGCGCTTGCGCACGCGCAGACGCCGGGGCCGCGCGCCGAACACGATGCAAAGCGACGACGAACGCGAGCGACGGGGGCGGCCGCGGCGACACGGCGAGGGGAGCGGGCCGCGGGGCGACAGGCTTCACGGCGGGCAGCCCTGGGCGATCCGCTGGCCGACGCGTCGCGCGGGTCGGGAGGCAGCGGCTTGCGCAGCCCGCTGCCGCCGGGGTCATATGGCGTTCAGCTTGCTCCACTGCTGGCTGCCCGCGAGGTCGGCCGGGCGCGACCCGCAGCACCGGGACAGCTCGAGCGTCCGTGGGCGCCTCGGAGAGGATGAGTCACGAGGCCCCGGAGGGGGTGACAGCCGGCGACGCGGTCAGCATCGCGACATGTCTCTAAGGACATGTCTGGGGCGGGGCCGGCTGGGCGAGGCCGAGGCGGCGCAGGCCGGCGCACACGAGCACGAGCACGAGCACGGCGGCCTCGACGAGGGCGAGGTCGCGTGGGTCGCGGATCAGGCCGAGGGCGACGATGAGGGTGGTGGCGCCGGCCGGGGCGTGCTCGGCGTCGAGCAGGACGGTGAGGCCGCCGGTGGCGGCGAGGGCGAAGGTGACGGCGCCGAGGTGGGCGAGATCGAGGCGCGTGAGCACGGCCGGGACGTCGGTGACGCCGAACAGGTGCAGCGCCGCGGCGCCGCTGAGGACGGCGACGCCGTGCGCGACGAGCACGCGGCGCGGATGGTTGGCGGGCGCGGTGGGGGCGACGAAGGCGAGGAAGGCGGTCGGGCCGAGCGAGGGGAACACCCACGGCAAGGCTGTCCAAAAGGCCATGCCCGAACAGACAGCGATGGCGAGGCCGGCGCCGAGGCTCACGCGCGCGGCGCGGGCGAGGCGCGAGGAGAGCGAGGCGAGCACGAGGGCGAGCATGGCCCGCGGCCGCCGACAGGGGAAGCGGGGCGGGCCGGGTCCGGCGGGGTCGCCTGCGGCGGGCTCGCCAGCGGGCGATGCGGCGTGGGCGTCAAGGACAGGCCGCTTCGTCGGTCTCGTCGACGCAGTCGACGTGGCCGTCGCAGACCCAGTTCGCCGGGACCTCGAGGCCGTCGTCGCACGCGAAGTAGCAGAGGGCCGTGGCCTCGTCGGACGCGTCATCGCAGTCGGGCGTGCCGTCGCAGCGGTCGAACGCGGGGATCTGCTGGCCGTCTTCGCACACGAACACGCAGGTCGCCTCGGCCTCGTCGGACATGTCCTTGCAGTCAGGTTGGCCGTCGCACACGTACTGGGCCGAGATCGTGCCGCCGCCGCTGCACGCGAACGCGGGGCCGCCGTTGCACTGGATCGTGAGGGCGCCGACGCTGGCCTTGGCGGCCTTGTCACAGGCGGCGACGGCGTCGGCGTACTGGCCGTTGCAGGTGAAGTAGGCGTCCTCCTGGGCGCAGCCGAGCGGCTCGAGGCAGCCCTGATAGCCGACGGCTGCGTCGGCGAGGCAGGCGACGTAGGGCGCGTGCAGTGGGTCGGCCTCGAGGTCGCAGACGCACGAGGTGTTGGCGGTGGCGACGAGGTCGGCGACGCAGCCGCCGACGTCAGGGTAGGCGCCCGCCTCGACCTCGCACGGACAGCGCAGGTCGGCGGCCGCCTGGGTGGCGATGGCCTGCTTCTCGCACGCGGGGATCGTCACCGGGGTGGTGGTGGCGGCGGTGGTGGTCGCGTCGGACGCGTCGGTGTCGGTGGTGGTCGCTTCGGTGGCCGAGGCCGTGGCGCCCGTGCTCGCCTGTTCGTTGGGACAGGCGCACAGCAGGAGCGCGCCCGCGAGCCGCGTTCGAGGCTTCATGCCTCGAAAGTTAGCGCCGGCGCGTGGGGGTCGAGCCGGACCTGACGGCGGACGTGGCGGGCGACACCGGCGCGCTGTGCTGCCGGTCGTGGCGGGCGAAGCGTCGGCCGCGAGTGGTCGCCGGATCGGTCTCCGCCGGTCGCGCCGGGCGCGAGGGCGCGCTTATGTCCCGAGAGACAGGTTCCGGTGCTGCGCGCGAGGTCAAGCGCCTGTCCCGATGGACATGTGACGGAGCGCGCGCCGGCGCTGTGAGCGAGGTTGAGCGCCTGTCCCGAGGGACAGGTGAGGTGGGCTCAGGGCGTGGCCGCGGTCGTGCAGGTCAGGGTGCGGTCGCGCAGGTCGACGGTGGAGACCACCGTGGCCTGGCCGCGGACCACGTCGACCACCACGCCGTCGTACTGGTTGGTGCACTGGGGCTGGCTGCGCTTGCTGATGACGCGGTAGCCGCCGTCGATGGTGCGCACGCTGTCGTCGCCGCACAGCGGCTGGACGCCGAGCAGGGCGGCGAGCAGGCGGGCCTCGCCGGGGGTGTCGATGGCGCCGAGCAGCGTGAGCAACTGCGACCGGGTGGCGACCGGGCGCACGTTGGCGCCGGACTGCAGCACGAGGTAGCGGGCCACCTGCGGGTCGGAGCCGGGGAACAGCGAGGTGCTGGCGACGGTGCTGGCGAGCAGGCGGGCGCAGGCGGGCACGTCGGCGACGGTCTGACAGGCGAGGCCGACGCTGGCGAGGGTCTGCGACTGCTGGAAGCGGACGCCGGTGTCGGTCTGCTTCAGCACGGTCTCGCGCAGCAGGGCGTGCTCGAAGCGCACGTTGGTGTGGGTCGGCTCGAGGCCGGCGAGGAGCTGCTCGTGGCTGCAGATCGGGGCGCTGTAGGCGGGGCTGCCGGGCGGGAGCGCGGGATCGTCCGAGACGGGCGCGGGGTCGCTCGTGGCCGGCGCGCGGGGCGGAGAGCGGTCGCACGCGAACGCGGACCCGGCGGCGACGGCGACGGTGAGGACGGCGCGGAGACGAACGGCTGGCACGGGGCCGAGGATACTACGCGGGCCGAACAGTGCGGAAGAAGCGGCCCGATCGGGCTTCACCCGCACGGACCTCCGCCCGCACGAGGTCGGGTCGACGCAGCGAAGATGGCCGCGGCACCGCTCAAAACGCCGCTCGGAGGCCGATCGCGCGGTTCGCCTCGCGCGGCCGTCCGCGGCGTCGATGGGCTCGCGGACGACCATGCGGAGGTCAGGCCGGGAGGCGTGCCTGGCGAAAAGACCACGTCAGGCCGGCGATCGAGGCGGGGCGCGAGGGCTGGCCCTTGGGTCAGGGTCGGTCGGCGTTACCGCGCCTGCGGGCAGGTCGAGTTGACGCGCTCGCGTGGGTCGCGCGCGCGGGCTCGTCGCTCGCGGCGCTCAGGGGCGCGGCGGGGCCGGCAAGATCCACGGGCGAGGGCCCAGGCCGTCGACCTCGCGCGCGAGGTCGACGTCGGGGTCGACGAGGCGCGCGGCGGGGCGGCCGTTGTAGGTGACGAACACGTCGGCGCGGACCTCGGCGCCGGGGTTCTCGGCCGCGATGTGGTGCGCGTACTCGAGGACCATGTCGGGCTGGAAGGCCATCTGCTTGGCCTGCTGGGCGGTCAGGGTCGGCTCCGGATCGACGAGGCGCTGGCGGCCGCTGACGGGGTCGCGCACGCGGTAGACGACGCTGCCGACCTTCTCGACCAGCATGACCTGCCAGGCGAAGCGATAGCCCTCCTCGGTCCAGGCGGTGTCGCCGGGGTAGGCGAAGCGGCGCAGCGGCAGGGTGAGCTGCACGGCGAAGTGGAGCGCGAGCAGGCCGAGCAGCAGCGGCCGGGCCGGGAACGAGCTGGCGGATAGGACAGGTGCCATGGGGCATGTCCTCGGGGACAGGCGACACCACAGCCGCCGCGGCCAGTCGGGCGGGAAGAACACCAGGGCGGCGGCGGCCATGAGCCACGGGAACATGCCGATCGCGGGGAACAGGGCGCCGGTGAGGCCGTGGAACACGAGCACGCCGGCGTAGGCGAACGGGCGCGTGCGCGGGTGCAGCAGCAGGAACGGGACCGAGAGGTCGAAGGCGGCGCCGCCCCAGCTCATGAGGTGGGCGGCCTCGGGCCGGCGCAAGAGCCCGCCGATCAGCGGGAAGTCGGCGCGCGCGGCCAGCCACAGCCGCAGCGGCTGGGCGTGCAGCAGCCAGTCGGGGCGCAGCTTGGCCAGCCCGGCGAAGAAGTAGACCAGCCCGACCTGCAGCCGCAGCGCCCACAACGCCCAGGCCGGGGCGACGGCGACGCGACGGCCGAGCGGGAGCACGATCATCAGCAGGGCGACGACGCTGACGAAGTAGTAGTGGTTGAGGTAGGTCGCCTTGTCGAGCAGTTCGACGTAGGTGAAGAGGACGAAGAACAGGGCGATCGCGGGCCGGTAGCACACGCCCGCGGCGACGAGCAGCGACAGCGCGCCGAGGGCGACGAACACGGCGATCATGCCGGCCTCGGGCAGCGGTGCGAGCCAGCCGAAGCCCCAGTAGTGGAAGTGGAAGGTCGGGTCGACGTACAGCTGGTGGATCCACCCGCGCGCGGCGAAGCGGACCGTGCCGGCGAACATCAGCAGGCCAAAGGCGATCCGGAACGCGTGGAGGCCGGCGGCGTCGACCGGGGCGAGCAGGGCGCGCAGGAGGCGGCTGAGGGCGCCATGGCCATCATCTGCCCGAATCGACATGTCTATTGGGACACGTTCTACCGGCGCGTCCTGCTCGTCATCTGTCCGAAGCGACATGTCGCAGGGGACATGTTCATCGTGCGGCCGGCCGACCGCGGGCGGGCTGCGGTCCGGGGGGGCGCGGTCGGGCATTTCGCTCGGGTCAGTCGCCGTCGTTGTCGCTGAGGGCGAGGGTGACGCCGAGGGTGCTGGCGACGTCGAGCTTGAGCAGGCGACGGAACGTGTCGAGCTCGTCGCGGGCCAGCTGGACGGCGGTGCGGTCGGCGACGAGCGCCTCCGTCAGGGGCTCGGGGACGGCGACGAGGACCTCGACGGTGCGGGCGTACTGGGCCCGCACGCGCTCGTCGAGGGCCGGATCGAGGGCGGCGACGAGGACCGAGATGCCGGCCGCGGGCGCGTCCAGATCGGCGCCGTGGTAGACGGCCCACACGCCGGCGAGGTTGGCCTGCAGGTCGGCGCGGGTGCGGCCGGAGAAGCGCGACTCCATCAGGCTCGGGTCCTCGGCGGCGCCGGAGAGGTTGCCGAGCGGGTTGTCGAGCTTGCCCTTGACCATGGTGAGGCAGGCGTCGATCGACTTGTTGATGACCTCGTCGACGCCGGCCTTGAGCGAGGGGTAGGCGGCGCTGCCGGTGCCGGCGGTGGCGAGGGCATCGGCGTACTCGCTGGCCCAGGCGGTGGCGAGGGCGTCGGTGCGGGCCTCGATGTCGACGGCGAGGGCCCGGGCGTAGCCGCAGCGGCGCGCGCCGTCCTCGCTCTGGAAGGCGGTCAGGGCGGCGCCCGGGTCCTCGCCCCACAGCAGGTACTCGAGCGCGGGCATGCCCTTGGCGCTGACGCCGAGGCCGCCGAGGTAGCCGGCGTCGGCGGCCGCGGGGGCGCCGGCGACCGCGGTCTCGACGGTGTCGACGCGCACGGGCCAGAAGTCGAGGGCGTTGAGCTCGGGCGGCAGCGGGCCGAAGCCGAACGGGAGCACGCGCGACCAGGCGTCGCGCTCCTCCGACCAGGCGGCCTGGGCGGCCGCGAGGGTGGTGGCGTCGGGGCCGGCGCACAGCGGCTCAAGGGCGGCGACCAGCGCCCCGGCCCGCTCGTGCAGGGTCGCGAAGGCGGGGGCCGCGACGTCGTGGCCGATGTGGGCCAGCACGGCCGGGCGAGCGTCGTCGCCGCTGCCGCCGCCGCAGGCGAGGCCGGCGAGCATGCCGGCACCTGCTCCGAAGAGCATGGCCGAGAGGACAGGGCGAGAGAGACCGGCGCGGATCATCGGGACCTCGAGGGACGGGGGAGCGTGCCGGCACCTGCCCCGAAGAGCATGGCCGAGAGGACAGGGCGAGAGCGGCCAGACGGCGAGCGCGCCGGCGGGGCGCCGACGACAGCGCGGGTGCTTTGAGGCATGTCCTCGCGGACATGTCCTTTCGCGCCGGGCCTCGGGGACATGTGCGAAGGGGCAGGCGGGGCGCCCGCGGCGGTCACAGCGACTCCAGGAAGGCGATCAGGTCGGCGCGCTCGTCGGCGGAGAAGCTCCGCACGGCCTCGCGCGCGGGCTCGGCCTCGCCGCCGTGCCACAGCACCGCCTCCATCAGCGAGCGGGCGCGGCCGTCGTGGAGGAAGCTGGTGTGGCGGTTGACCGTCTCGACCAGGCCGATGCCCCACAGCGGCGGGGTCCGCCACTCGTTGCCGTCGGCCAGGTAGTCGCGGCGGCCGTCGCCGAGCCCGTCGCCCATGTCGTGCAGCAGGAGGTCGGTGTACGGCCAGATCGTCTGGCCCCGGACCTCGTCGATGGCGGCGTCGGCGGCGGTGATGTGGCGCGGGACGTGGCAGTCGACGCAGCCGGCCGCCGCGAACAGCCCCTTGCCGCGCAGGACCTCGGGCGCGTCGGCGCCGCGGCGAGCGGGGACGGCGAGGGTCGCGGTGTAGAAGACGACGTCTTCGAGCAGGTCGGCCGTGACCTCGGGCTGGCCGCCGTGCGGGGCCGCGGCGCACTCGGGCTGGCCTTCGGGACAGTTCTCGAGCGGGAACATCTCGGTCGTCAGGCCCATGTCGCCGAGGAAGGCGCCGGCCGTCTGCTGGGCGATGGTCGACTGGTTGGCCTTCCAGCCGAACCGGCCGAGCACGGCGGCGTCGGCGGCCAGGTCCCACACGTAGTTGGCGCGGCCGGAGATGCCGTCGCCGTCGGCGTCGCGTGGGTCCTCGCGGGCGACGATGTCGGCCTCGGGGATGGCCTCGAGCAGGCCCATGCCGATCATCACCGGGGCGACGCGCGGCGAGATGAAAAGGTCGGCCGGCAGCGGGCCGTAGGCCGGGTCCTCGAGGGTGTAGGTCGGGACGCGCAGGCTGTACGCCTCGCCGTCGGCGAAGGCGCCCGGGCGCTCGACCCACGTGACCTTCGGGACAGCTTCGGGCGCGACCCCGTCGATGGCGTTCGGCTGCAGCTGGTCGCCGTAGCCGGGCACATCGCGCGGGCCGCCGTGCAGGCCCTCGCCGGGGATCGAGAGGCGCAGCAGCATGCTGGTGAACGGCTCGTCGGCCTCGGGCGGGCGGCCGCGGCCGTCCTTGAAGTGGCAGGCCGAGCACGAGCGGGCGTTGAAGGTCGGGCCGAGGCCGTCGCGCCCGGTGGTCGAGGCCGGGGCGATGACCCAGTTCTTGTTGAAGAACGAGTTGCCGACCACGAACCGCTGGCGCCGCTCGAAGGTCATGTTGCGGGCGCTGTACGAGAACGCGTTGGGGCTCTCGTCGCGGATGGTGGTGTCGCCGCCGGCCAGCTCCTCGCCCGGCTCGAGCGCCGGGGCGAGGTCTTCACAGGATGCCCCGAAGAACAGGGCCAAAAAGACAGGCAGGCGGCGCACGACCCAGTCTACTCCAAGTTGAGCTCGATCTCGAGCACACCCGCGACCTGGACCAGCGCCTCGGTCGCCTCCTTGAGGCTGTCGATCGCGGCCTTGACCGCGGCGCGCTCCGGGCTGCCGTCGGCGGCCTGGATGGCGTTGTCGAACGGGGCCGGGATGGCCTTGACGGCGGCGACCGCGGCCTGGAGCTTGGCGGTGGCGTTGGCGTCGACGTCGGCGTCGAGGCGGGCGACCAGGCTCGAGAGACCGGCGCCCGCCTGCCCGTCGATGCGGCCGTGGTACACGTCGTCGATGCCCTGGATGTTGGCCAGGATGTCCTTGTGGGTGTTGTCGCTGAAGCAGGAGTGCTCGTCCTCCTGCTCGCGGGTGTCGTAGGCGACGGTCATGCGCTCGCCGGCGAGCTCGGCGCCGCTGAGGCTGGCCATGCCGAGCAGGACCTTGCCGATCGCTTCCTTGGGGTCCTGGGCGACGAACTCGGCGCGGTAGTTGGCCTGTCCTTCGGACCAGGCGTCGGCGACGCGCGCCAGATCGTCGAGCAGCAGCTCGCTCGTCAAGGTGAGGTAGTCGCGGCGGCGCTCCTGGTTGGCGGCGGTGCCCTCGGGCGCGTCGACGAAGTCGGTCCACGGGCGCGCGCCCGGGCCGTCGGCGCTCAGGTCCTGGCCCCACAGCAGGAACTCGATCGCGTGCCAGCCGGTCGAGATGCTGTCCTCGCCCTCGGCGCCGTTGCGCTCGATCAGCACGTCGCGGGTGATGTCGGGGTAGCCGGCGAGGTCGTTGATGATGCCGGCGTCGGCCTGGCCCTCGACGTAGTCGATGTACGCCTCGTCCATCGGCCAGGCGTTGATGCGGCCCTCGAGCTCGTCCGGGGCGGCGTCGATCGGGCCGTTGTAGAAGCGGAACACCTCGGTGAGGCCGTACTGGTCGCGGGCGCCGAGCCAGGCGGTCTTGGTGGCCGCGAGCGTCTCGGCCGAGGGATCGCCGACGAACGCCTGCAGGGCGCTGTCCATCTGCTCGGCGCCGCGGCTCGACTTCTCGTAGGCGGCGGAGACCAGCTCGGCGTAGCGATCGACCACGTTCTGCGCTTCCTCGCGGAAGGACGCGTCGTCCCAGCCGGTGTCGGCGGTGGTGGTGCAGGCGGGGAGGAGACAGAGGGCGAGGAGCGAGCGGCGCATGCGGGGGCTTCCAGTCCGTGAGGCGCGCCAGCGCGAGGGGCGATGGCGATCGAAATTTGGGATACTGAAAGTGGTTTTCAATGTCAACGCCCCGGGAGTGCCTGGACGCACGCCAGGGCCGCGGCTATGGTGCCGGCCATGGCGGCGACCGCCGATACTTCACAGAACCGTAACTATTACGACGCTTTCTCTGCCGGCTACGACGACGGCCGCGATCGCGGATACCACAAGCTCATCGACGACCAGGCGGCGGCGATCGTCAGCCGCTACGCCGCCGGGAAGGACGCGCTGGAGGTCGGCTGCGGCACGGGGCTCATCCTCCAGCGGGTGGCGTCGGTCGCCCGCTCGGCCAAGGGCGTCGACCTGTCGCCGGGCATGCTGGAGCACGCGCGCAGCCGCGGGCTCGACGTCCAGGAGGGCAGCGCGACCGACCTGCCGTTCGCCGACGCCAGCTTCGACGTGACCTACTCCTTCAAGGTGTTGGCGCACATCCCCGGCTGGGAGCGCTGCCTGCAGGAGATGGCGCGCGTGACCCGGCCCGGCGGGCACATGGTGTTCGACATCTACAACCGCAACTCGCTGCGGTACCTGATCAAGCGGCTGTGGGGCCCGCGCAAGACGTCGCACAGCTTCGACGAGGCGGCGATCTCGACCCGCTTCCTCAGCCCGGCCGAGGCCGCGGACGTGCTGCCCGCGGGCACCCGCGTGGTCGGCCGCGCCGGCATCCGCATCACGACGCCGCACCCGGTGGTCTGCCGCCTGCCCGTGATCGGCAGGGTCCACGACCGCGTCGAGTGGGCGCTGATGGAGAGCCCGCTGGCCGCGCTGGCCGGGTTCTACGTGTTTGTGGCGGAGAAGTTGTGAGGGTCCTGGTCGTCACGACGACCTTCCCGCAATGGGCCGGCGATCCGCGCGGCCGCTTCATCCTGCGTCACTGGGAGGCGCGCGCGGCGGCCGGCGACACGGTCAGATTTCTGGTGCCGCGGACGGCGTGGGTCCGCGGCGCGCTGCCGTCGCCGTGCGAGGTGGTCCGCTTCGCCTACGCGCCGACCGGCATGTCGTCGCTGACCGGCCAGTTCGGCATCCTCGAGAACATCCGCGATCGGCCGTGGCGGGCGCTGCTGGTGCTGCCGTTCGTGGCCGCGCTGCAGCGGGCGCTGCAGCGCGAGATCCGGGCGTTTCGCCCCGACAAGGTCGCGGCCCACATGCTGCTGCCGTGCGGCTGGCTGGCGGCCGAGGCGGCCCGCGCGGCCCGGGTGCCGTGCGAGCTGTACGGCCACGGCACCGATGTCGACCTGCTGCTGCGCCTGCCCGGACCGCTGCGCGAGGCGGCCCTGACGGCGCTGGGGCAGGCCGAGAGCGTCGCCCTGCCGTCGGCCGAGAAGCTGGCCCGGGTGGCCGCGGCCTGGCCGGGTCCGCCGCCGCTGCGCATCGAGACGATGGTCGGCAGCGTGGCCGATGGGGCAGGTTCCAACGCACATGTCTATCAGGACATGTCCGAACGCGCAGGCGACGAGGTGCTGTTCCTCGGGCGCCTGATCAAGCAGAAGGGCGTCGACGATCTGCTGCGGGCGGCGGCGCTGATGCCCCGGCGGCCGCGCCTGGCGATCGCCGGCGACGGGCCGGAGCGGCGCCGACTGCAAGGCATGGCGGAAGGGCTGCGGCTCGACGCGCGCTTCCACGGGTTCGTCGAGGGCGCGGCCAAGGAGGCGCTGTACCGGCGAGCTGCGCTGCTGTGCGTGCCGTCGCGCGAGATCGGCGGGCTGTCCGAGGGGGCGCCGCTGGTGATCGCCGAGGCCAAGCGCTACGGGCTGCCGGTGGTGGCGACGGCCGTGGGCGGGATCCCCGAGCTGATGCGCGACCTGTATCCCGAGACCGCCCTGGTCCGGCCCGGAGCGCCGCAGGCGTTGGCGCAAGCGCTGGCGCAGGCGCTCGCACAGGGGGCCTGAGCGGCGTGGTGACGCGACGCGTGAGGGCGGCGCGGTGAAGTGGTTGCGGCGTGCGCTGGTGGGGTTGATCGCGCTGCTGCTGGTGACGCTGGCGATCGGCTGGGTGTACCTCGGCGACCTCGTGCTGGCGGTGGCGGCTCCGAGGGTCCCGTTCGACCGCGCGAACGTGCCGCCGGCGCCCGACTACGACCAGCCCGCGGCGTGGAGCGCCCGGCCCGAGACGGTCGACGCGGCCGACGCGGAGGTCGAGGGCGTGGCGATCGCGGCGGACCCGGAGGTCGACGTGTTCTACCTCCACCCGACGTCGTTCCTCGGCAATGCATGGAACGCCGGCCTCGATGACGCGACCGTCAACGTGGCGACGGACCAGGGGGCGACGCGGATCCAGGCGAGCCTGTTTTCGGGCTGCTGCCGGGTGTTCGCGCCGCGCTACCGCCAGGCCAACATGACGGCCTTCACGACCGCGAGCGCCGACGGGGCGGCGGCGATCGGGCTGGCCGGCGACGACGCGATCGCGGCGTTCCGCCACTACCTCGAGCACGACAACCACGGGCGGCCGTTCATCCTGGCGGCGCACAGCCAGGGCTCGTTCGTCGGGCTCCGCCTGCTGCGCGAGGTGATCGCGCCCGGGCCGCTGCGGCAGCAGCTGGTGGCGGCGTACCTGCTCGGCGGACCTGTCACGGTCGAAGCGCTCGGTGACCTGCCGGTGTGCGAGTCGCCGGCGCAGACGGGCTGCGTGGTCGGCTTCAACGCGCGCAGCCTGGGCTACCGGCCAGGCATCGAGTTCGTGGAGAACCCGCCGCCGCCGGCAGGCGCGCCGCCGCGGACGCGGGTGTGCGTCAATCCGCTGACGTGGACCACGGACGCGGCGCAGGCGAGCGGCGGGCTCGGGGCTGTCTTTTGGGACAGCAGCGGAGCGAGGCCGACGCCGCGGCCCGGGTTCGCGTCGGCGCGCTGCGAGGCGGGCACGCTGTACGTGGAGCTGAGCGGGTCGGTGCCGCGCGACTTCATGAGCCGCCTGCTCGACCACGCGCTCGGGGCCGGCAACTATCATGCGATCGAGTACGGGCTGTTCTGGCTGGACCTGCGCGCGAACGCGAGGGCGCGCGCGGCGGCGTTCGTGGCCCAGGAAGCGGCTGTCCGAAGAGACATGTGATTCGATGCTGTTCGAAGGGACAGGCGAGCTCCGCGGGCGGATGACGCGCTGCCGGTCGCTCGGCGGTAACGGGATGGCCGAAGGGACAGGTTCGTCGCGTCACCCGGGCGACGCGGCTGCGGGCGGCTTGCGGGTGCGCAGGTCCCAGACCAGCAGGATCACGCCGATCACCAGCGCGGCGTCGGCAATGTTAAAGCTGGGCCAGCTGCCGCCCCAGGGGTAGTTGAGCTTGATGAAGTCGACCACGCCGTGGTGGCCGAGCGCGTCGACGCGGAACAGGCGATCATAGACGTTGCCGAGCGCGCCGCCGGCGACGAGGCCGCCGGCGACGAAGCGCAGGCGCGTGCCGTGGGGGGCGCGGGTGGTGAGGACGATCCAGGCGATCATCGCCACGGTGACGGCGAGCAAGACGAAGGGGTAGTCGAGCCGACGCACGAGGCCGAAGGCGCTGCCCCGGTTGTAGGCGAAGGCGAGCTCGAGCCACGGATCGAGGACGACTACGACGCGGCCGGTCGGGCGCAAGCTGTCCCACACCCACTGCTTGGTGCCCAGGTCGAGGGCGAGCGCGCCGGCGCCGGAGACGGCGAGCAGGGCCCACAGGCGCGGGCTGGCGGGGACTTGCTGGTTTTTTAGCATCGTGCTAGAAAAACAGCACAAGGGATGCCGCGACGCAAGCCCGACCTCGATCCGCTGAGTCGGCGTGAGCGACAGATCATGGACATCGTCTACCGGCGCGGGCAGGCGACCATCCGCGACGTGCTCGACGCGCTGCCCGACCCGCCGACGTATTCGGCAGTGCGCGCGCTGGTGAAGGTGCTCGAGGACAAGGGCCACCTGCGGCACACGCAGGACGGGCCGACGTACGTGTACGCGCCGACGCGCGCGCGCGCGCGGGTGGCCACGTCGGCGCTGGCGCACGTGGTCGACACGTTCTTCGGCGGGTCGGCGAGCGACGCGGTGGCGGCGTTGCTCGACCTCGACGGGCGCGAGCTGTCGCGGGCGGAGCTCGACGAGCTGGGGGCGATGATCGAGCAGGCGCGCAAGGAGGGCCGCTGAGATGATCGCGGCGGCGGCGGCTTGGCTGGGGGCGCTGCAGCTGGTGGGGGCGCTGGTGTTCGCCTCGGCTGGCCTTTTGGACATGTGCGCCCGCGGGCGCAGCGCGGCGGTGCGCCGGCAGATCTGGGCCCTGGCGATCGCGGTGGCGCTGGTGCTGCCGCTGCCGCGGCTGGCCTTGCCGACGTCGGAGCTGCGGTTGCCCGAGGTCGCGGCGACGGCGTGGCTGGTGGCGTGGGCGATCGGGGCGGGGCTGTTGCTGGCGCGGCTGGTGCGGGGTCAGAGGCTGGCGCGCAGGCGAGCGCGGCGGGCCAGGCCGATCGCCGACGGGCCGTGGCAGGCGACGGCGCGGGAGGTCGGCGGTCCGCGGGCCGAGCTGCGCGCGTGCGAGTCGGCGCGCACGCCGATGGTGGTCGGGCTGGTGCGACCGATCGTGCTGGTGCCGGTGGTGATGCTGGGCGCGCCGGCGGCCGAGCGACGGGCGCTGCTGGCCCACGAGCTGGCCCACGTGGCCCGCGCCGACGCCATGGTGGCGCTGGCGGGCGGGCTGGCGCGGGCGGTGTACTGGCCGAATCCGCTGGCCTGGTGGGCGCTGCGGCGGCTGCGAGCCCACGCCGAGGACGCGGCCGACGACGCCGCGCTGCACACGGGGATCGCGTGCTCGAGCTACGCGGCGCAGCTGGTGGCGGTGGCGCGGGCGCAGCTCGAGCGGGCCGGGCGGGTCGCCGCCGGCGGGCTGCGGGCGCGCGTGCGCGGGGTGCTCGACGCCAGGCGGATCCGCAGCGGCGCGCCCCGTCCGCTGCGCTGGGGCGTGCCGCGGTTCATCGCGGCGGCGCTGGTGCTGGCGACGATGGTGACGGCCTGCGAGGCGCGCTCGGCCGAGGATGACGGGGCGCGGCCGGGCGTGCGGCCCTGAGGTCGCGGCGTCAGTCGCAATATCCGGGGACCCGGGCCATGCGGCCGCCGTCGCCGACGATGACGCGGCGCTCGCCGTCGGCGAGCCTGCGCGCCCACGGCGCGCTCCAGGCCTCGAGCTCGGGCTCGTCGAGCAGCACGAGGTCGTAGACGCGGCCGTCGGCGCCCAGCGCCGTGACCCGCGTCGGGCCGCGGCTTCGCGGGGCGAGCGCTGCCGCGCGGCATGGCTCTTCGGTATACGGTCGCTCGATGCCCGGTCACCGCCAGGAGGGGCGGATTCTTGCGCAATCTGGGGCGACGATCGGCTTTTGACGATCGTTCGAGGGCGGTGGATGGCCTGAAGCGGCGCACTGGCGCGAGGTCATGCTGCATCGAGCGAGACTGGGCTGCCCGGACGCATGGAATGATTCGCGCGCCTGGGGTGGCGATGCTGCGCGGATGAAATGTCATGACATGGCCTCGGGGCAGGCGGTGCGGATGAGGCGTTCCACCATTACCTCTGGCGCCCAAATTTTCGGACCGCTCGGGCGGATTGCTGCGAGCTGGCCGGAGGGACAGGCGGAGACTGCGCCGGGGCCGGGCGTTCGGATGGCGGGAGGTGCCGCGGGTCACGGCGTGCGGGCGCGAAGGGGCGCGAGAGCGGGAGCAGGGCCGGCGTTCGCAGCGCGGGCGCGGCCGTTCGGCTGCAGGGGCGGCGAGGCGGGCAATCTCTCGCGGCCATGAACCGACGAACCTTCCGCCACGCTGCGAGCCCACGCGCCTCTCGATGGCTCCTGCTGCTCCTCATGTCCGCCTGCTCCCGCGGGAGCTTCGGCGGCGAGGTGACGAATCCCGACACGGCCCCGCCCGAGCCGGGTGGGGCGAGCTCGGGCGCGGAGAAGGGGGCGCCGGCGCCGGCGGCGACGCACGAGCGGGTCGCGTTCCAGTGGACCTCGGGCACCGATTCGCTGTCGGGCCGGATCAAGACCCAACTGCCCGGTGGCGAGGCGTTCGAGGGCCGCTATCACGAGATCACGAAGACGGCGACGGTCGACGAGTACGGCGATCTCTATGGGGCGTGGTACGCCGATCCGTGGATGGGCTCGAACTGGTACTGGGGCGGCACCTGGCCCTACTACGATAGCGTCGAGGAGTTCATCACCCGCAACACCGGCAAGGTGGTGGCCACGCTCGAGGGCGACCGCGGGACGAAGATGCGCTGTCGCTTCACGCTCGAGGACCCGGACCGCGGGATCAAGGGCGGCGGCACCGGTGAGTGCCAGCTCTCGAACGGCGAGCGGATCACGACGCGCTTCGAGCCGCAGTGAGCATCGGACTCGACGACGGACCTCGAGCGGAGCGCGGCGGAGCGAGCCGTCGCGCGCTCCGCGACAGCAGAAATCACGGGACTCGTGCGCTCGTCGTGACGGCAGGATTCATGGGACTCGCGTGACGGCAGGATTCATGGGACTCGCGAGTCGCTGCATATCGGTGCTTCGATAGGCAGCGAGCCCATGAAAATCTGCGGCGTCAACGGACGCCCGGCCCGCTCACAGCGCCATGCGGAGGATCACCCACACGATTGCGAAGATCACGAACAGCGTCAGGAAGGACGGGACCTTGCTGGTCTTGGCGGGCTGGGCGACGGCGGCGGGCGGGGCCACGGCCGGCTCGGACTGCGCGGCGGTGGGCGGGTTGACGGAGACGTTGACCATCCACCGCCGGTGCTCGCGTCCCGGGTGGGTGTCGGTGCGGTTGAGGTTGCCGTTGCTCAGGTCGAACTTGTTGCCGTCGCCGCCGTCGAGGCCGACCGCGAGCCAGGGCTCGGGCCCGAACTGCACCCCGGTGACGGCGCGGTCCATGTAGCGGAGCTGGCCGATGTTGTCGCGCCCCGGCCACGACAGCACGATCACGAGGCTCTCGCCGAGGACCATGGCGATCGCGTCGCCGCCGAGCGAGCAGGCGATCGCGCGGATCGGCGTGTCGGCCGGGCCGCCGGTGAGGTGGTGGACGGCGCCGCTCTCGACGCGCAGGAGCTTGTTGGCGAGGGCGACGACCCAGAAGCCGCGCGCGTTCCAGGCGGCGGCCACCACCGGCGCGCCGACCTCGACGTCGAACAGCAGGCCGTCGGGGCCGAACACGCCGACCTTGCCTTGCTCGTCGGCGACGAGGAACTGACCGCTCACGCCCCACGCGACCACGGCGGCGCCCGGCCAGGCGTGCCGTCGTCCCGGGCCGCTCTGGGTCAGCTCGACGACGCCGTCCGCGGTTGCAACGAGCACATGCCCCGCCGGCGAGACGGCGGCGTCGCGGGCGATGTCGCCGGCCTCGGCGGTGGCCCGCTGCTCGTCGCGCTGCGGGTCGTGCCACACGGCCTGGCCGTCCTCGTCGACGCTGATGACGGCGTCGGGGGTGGCGCCGACTGCCACCAGCGGGGACTTGCAGTCTCGCCGCCAGCGCGGGCCCTCGCTCGGACCGTCGTGGACGAGGAGCTCGGCGTCGTCGGCGAGCACGAGGTTGCGACCGGCGCTATCGAAGGCGATCATGCGCATGCCGCGTATCACGGGGCGCGACGGCGCGCAACGGGGGGGCGACGGGGCTGAGGGGCCGCAGGAGCCCGCTGGCGGCGAGATCGGGCCGCGCCCGGGATGGTCGGCACGAGTCGGCGAAGGCGGGGCGAGTGGCCCGAGCCGGGACGGTCGCGGGCACCGACGAGTCAGGACGTGGACTGTCGTTAGGGACATGTCCTTTGGGGCATGCTCAGCGAGACATGGCTGTGAGGACATGTCCGGAAGGGCATGTCATTACGAAAGAACAGGCCCTTCGCGGCGGTGGCCGCGAGGACCTGTCTGGAAGGGCATGTCCACAAGGACACGCTCTCCCGCGCGCTCAGGGCTTGGCGACGACCAGGACCTTGCCGCCGCGCTGCTGCTTCTCGGCGTGGCGCAGGGCCTCGCCGATGCGGTCCAGCGGGTAGGTGGCCTCGATCGGGGTGGTCAGCTCGCCGGTTGCGAGCAGGCCGAGCAGCTCGCCGAAGGCCTTGGCGACGCCCTCGCGCGGGGTGTTGCGGAACCACTCGACCAGCCAGAAGCCGCGCAGGGTGACGCCGCGGAACACCAGGTCGACGCCCGAGAGCTGGCAGGCCTCGCCGGACAGCAGGCCGTAGTTGACGACGACGCCGCCGGGGCTGACGGACGAGCCGAGGCGACCGGTCGCGGCGCCGCCGATGGCGTCGACGGCGAAGCGCAGGCTGCCGTCGCCGACGACGGCCTTGACGCGCTCGGCGAGGTCGGGGCCGTCGACGAGCACGACCTCGGCGCCCCAGCTCTTCAAGGTGTCCTCGAGGCCAGGTCGACGCACGACGGCGATCCCGCGCGCGCCGGCCTTTTTGGCGAGGGTGAAGAAGGCGCGGCCGACCCCCGAGTTGGCGGCGTTCTTGAGGACCCACTGGCCGGGCTGCAGCTGGGCCTCGTGGACGAGGGCGCGGGCGGTCAGCGGGTTGACGGTGAGCATGGCCAGCTGCTCGTCGGCGATGCCGGCCGGGAGGGCGAACAGGCCGGAGGCGGCGAGCACGTGGTGCTCGCGCCAGGTGCCGCCGCCGAGCAGGACGCGGTCGCCGACGCGGATGTTGTCGACGCCGGAGCCGACCGCGGTGACGACCCCGACGCCCTCGAGGCCGCCGATCGCCGGCAAGGTGGGGACGATGCCGTACTGTCCGCGCAGGTTGAGCAGGTCGGCCGGGTTGATCGGCGCGGCCAGCATGGCGACGGCGGCCTGCCCGGGCCCGGGCGGTGGAGGTGCGGGGAGGTCGACGACCTCGGCGACCTCGTCGGGGGCGCCAAAGCGGGAGAACTGAACGGCTCGCATGGCCGGAAAGTAGCACCGCGGCGGGCTCGATCGCTCGAGTCGCGGCGGGGATGCGGACAGCGAGCCCGGCCGCGCGAGCGAGCGGAGGCCCGGCCGCAAAAGCGTGAATCCGGGACGTCGAGGACGGGTGAAATGAAGGTCGCGGGTGCCCGCGAGCAGCGGCCGGGCGCGACGCAGGTCGCGGGTGAACGGCGAACGGAGGTGCAGCGCGACGACTCGCGGGCGCCCGGCGAGCACCCGTGATTCGCTGCGCCGGGCCTCAGAAGCGGCCGGACAGCGTCAGACCGGCGTAATTGAAGCTGAGGGTCGGCTGCAGGCGGACCTGGTTGTGGGTGATGTAGCGCATCAGCTTGAGGTTGCGGCCGTAGGCGACGCCGTGGGTCAGGAGGCCGACGCCGACGACGCCCATCGCCTGGCCGATGCCGATGCCCGCGAGGTAGCCGCTCATGCGCCGGCCCATGCACTGGCGGAAGCCGGGGACGTTGCCCTCGACGACCTCGGGGCCGCCGAGGTCGCCGCCGGTCATGTCGAGGATCGGGCTGCGCTCGTTGCAGGTGGCGAAGCCGAGGACGTCGGCGAACGAGGCGATCCGGACGCCGAGGTAGGTGACGATGCCGGCGGTCATGATGCCGGCGCCGAGGCCGATCTGCAGGGCGGCGTTCTGCTTGCGCTCGCCGGAGAAGGCGGTGCGGTGGGCGTCCCAGCGGCCGCGCATCGAGCCGCCGCCGGCGGCGAAGGCGAAGGCGGCGGTGTTGGAGAGCAGGCCGATCGGGGCGAGGATGCCGAGCGCGGCGCTGCCGTTGATGCACTGGTCGAAGCCGGCGACGCTCATGGCCTCGTTGTCGTAGCTGAGGTCGCGGCACAGGCGGCTGGCCGCGACGACGCGCCCGAGGTTGGCGCCGAAGCCGATGCCGCCGAGCACGCCGGCGGTGGCGAGCAGGCCGGTGCCGCGCCAGCGCGGCTCGGGCGGGCGGGCAGAGGCAGGGGCGGGGGCGTCCACGCTGGCGGCGGGCGCGGGGCCTTCGGGCGCGGGGGCCTCGGGCTGGGCGGCGAGGACGACGGAGAGGGCGAGGGCGACGGTGGAGGCCATGGTGGTGCTTCCGATCGGGATGTCCGCGAGGACATGGGGTGCGATCACCACGCGGCGGCGCGAACACGTCGCGCTGCGGTCGTCGGGTGACGCGGCTGCGATCACCGGCGAGCGGGCGCGAGCGCGGCGCGCCGCGCGGCCCGTGGGGTGACCACGATCGGATAGCTGCCCGTGCGGGCGCGACGGATCAGTGCGCGCTGTTTGGCGAGCTCACGGCCTCTGCACGTCGTTCGCGTGAAACCGGGCCCCGGACGGGCCTTCAGGCCCGCGGGAAAGTGCTGCTTTCTGCAACGACGTCGGCCAGCAGGTCGGCGACGGTGTGCGCCTCTTCCACGGTGAGGCACAGCGGCGGGCAGATGAATAAAAGATTGTCGCGGTACGGGACGTAGGCGCCGCGCTCGAGCAGGCGAGCGGCCAGCGGGGCGGCGGGGCGGTCGAGCTCGAGGCAGCGCATCAGGCCGAGGCCGCGGCTGTCGCGGACGGCGCCGCGCAGGGATGGCTTTTGGGACATGTCCTGAAAGCGCTCCGCGAACACGCCACCGACCTGGTCGGCGTTCTCGGGCAGGCGCTGCTCGGCGTAGACCTCGAGCGCGCCGAGAGCGGCCGCGCAGCCGACCGGGTGGGCGTAGTGGGTGACGCCGCACCATAACTTGTGGTCGTCGAAGTGAGCGGCGACCTTCGCGGAGGCCATGACTGCGGACAGCGGGGCGTAGCCGCTGGTGAGGCCCTTGCCGAGCACCATGAGGTCGGGCTGCACGCCCCAGTGCTCGCGCGCGAACCACCGGCCGGTGCGGCCGAAGCCGCTGAAGATCTCGTCGTCGACGAGCAGGATGCCGTGGCGGTCGCACACCGAGCGCACCGCGGGCCAGAAGTCGGGCGGCGGGGGCTGCATGCCGTTGGTGCCGGTGAAGCCCTCGAGCACGATCGCGGCGATGGTCTCGGGGCCCTCGCGCTCGACGACCTCGTGCAGGCTCTGGGCCCACGCCGAGGGCTCGCCGGCGGGCGCGGGGTACGGGTCGTCGATGTGGATCGCGGGCGCGAGGTCGGCGGCGAACGGGGCGCGGCGCGGGTCGCCGGCGATGCCGAGCGTCGCCAGGGTGGCGCCGTGGTAGCTGCGGCGGCGCGTGACGATCTTGCTGCGGCCGGTGTAGAGGCGGGCGATCTTGATCGCGTTCTCGACCGCCTCGGCGCCGCCGGAGGCGAGGAAGGCCCGGGCGAGGCCGGTGCGCTCGGCCAGCGCGGCGGTGAGCTGCTCGCGGACCTCGAGGCGCATGTTGGGCCCGGCGACCGGGAGCTCGCGGATCTGGGCGATCATCCGCTCCTGAATGTGGCGCACGCCGTGGCCGGCGTTGACGTTGTAGGTCTGGCTCTCGAGGTCCCACAACCAGCCGTGCTCGCGGGTGCGGAAGCGGGCGCCCTCGGCGGCGTCGACGGTGAGCGGGTGGGCGTTTCGCTGGGCGGACCAGGTGTAGAAGATATGGCTCATGGGACATGTCCTCCGCGCCAGCGATCGAGCTGGACCACGGTGAACGGCTCGGTCTGGCCGCAGCCGCGGCCGACCAGGACCTGGCCGCGGGAGAGGTCGATGATCATGCGGCCGCAGGTCTTGGAGGCGGACGGATCGCCGCCGCCGTCGTCGATGTGCGAGCAGACCGAGCGGGGGAAGCCGTCGTGGCTCGACAGCATGGTCCACAGGGCGCGGGCGTCCTGCGGGCGCTGCTGGACGTAGAGGGTGGTGGCCAGCTCCATGCGGCGGAACGAGGTGCTGGCCTTCGGGACAGCTTCGTGCTGGCGCAGGATCGGGTCGAAGCAATGGTTGGTGTGGAGGTGGGCCGCGCGGGCGCCGACCTGGGTGACGACCTTGAGCTTGCCGGAGGTCTCGACGCCGAAGAACTCGCGGCCGTCGGCGATCATGTAGTGGTGACCCGAGGACAGGCGGGTGCGCAGCAGCAGGTCGCGGGCCTCGCGGGCGCTGGCGCAGGCCAGCATGGCGCGCACGAGCGCGGGCCAGACCACGCCGACCTGACCGTCGGTGCTGGACAGGTTGTTGATGGTGACGGCGAGGCCGCTGGCGCTGACGCCGGTCATGCCGAGGCAGCCGGTCAGGGTGAAGCAGACGACCTCGTCGTCGCCGCGCCTGGGCTTGATGCGGATGGCGCGCACGTAGGGCTCGGCGGTGCCGTGCATGTCCCAGGTCTGGCCGAGCACCGGGGCGTCGTGGCCGGGCAAGTAGACGGCGGTGCAGCCGCCCGGATCGTCGTCGTCGTCGTTGGTGTTGAGGGCGTGGAAGGTGTCCGAAACGACAGGGTCTTCCGGACATGTCCCTTCGAGCACGCTCGGCGGGACGTCGCGCAGGTCGGTGTAGTGGTTGAGGATGACGACCGCCTCGGGGGTGACGGCGGCGCCGCGGGCGATGCCCCGCAGCTCGGCGGCCAGCGGCGCCGAGAAGTTGTCGAGCAGCGGGAGGTGGAGCCGGGCGACGTCGTCGAGCTGGGCGCGGCCGGAGAACGAGCCCTTCTTGAGCGCGAGCGCGGCGCGGATCTCGACGAGCTCGCGGATCTCGGCCCGCCACAGCTCGCCGTGGGCCTCGCCGCGGGCGGCCGGGTCGTCTTGATCGAACAGGAACGGTGCGAAGGAGTCGGTCACGCGGGGCTCCGGGCCTCGTCGATGGCGGCCAGCACGCGGCGGCGCAGGTCGCCGGTGATGGTGGCGGGCGAGATGGTGAGCGGCGGGGCGAACACGAGGGTGTCGGGCAGGCCGTTGCCGAGGTAGAGGCCGCGGTGCAGGCAGGCCTGGTCGACGGCCTCGGCGACGGCGACGCTGGGGAAGGTGATGGTGCGGTAGAGGCCGACGCCGCCGAGCCGCGCGCCGGGGCAGGCGGGCAGGACGTCGTGCTGCAGCAGCTCGTCGAGGGCGGCGATCGACTCGGCGAGGTCGAGCCGCCGGGCGGCCCGCAGGTGCTCGTGGGCGCGGATCGCCGACAGCTCGTCGCCGTCCCAGGTCGAGATCAGGACCAGCGGCTTCTTGATGAAGTAGCGGTCGCCGACGAAGATGTGGCCGATCTGGCCGCCGGGGTACCAGAGCACCATGTCGGGCACGACGTCGGTGGGCAGGGTGTCGACGCCCCAGGCGGCGCCGCCGGTGCGGTAGCAGCCGCTGGCGGCCTCGACGAGCACGAGCGGGATGTCGTGGGCGCGGCAGGCGGCCGCCAGCACGCGCGCGGGCTCGCCGGCGAGGACCCGGCCCGAGCGCTCGCCGACGACCTCGACGAACAGGCCGAGGATCTTGTCGGCACCTTGCCTTTCGACCAGGTCCTTGAGGCCAGCTTCGAAGCCGGCGGGGTCGTCCTCGGGGTGAGGCAGGCGCGGGAACTCGAACAGGGCCAGGCCGTCGCCGAAGCCGGCCGGGTCGGACAGGCTGCGCGCGGCGGCGGTGACGTGGCCGAGGTAGCCGCCCTGCAGGCCGACCGCGAGCTGGCCCTGCGGGCGGCTGAGGCGGAGGCAGCGCAGCGCCTTGTCGACGGTCTCGTCGCGCGACGAGGTGAAGTACATGTGGCCGGTGCCGCGCGGGGCGAGCAGGCGCAGGTGCTCGCTGTAGTGGACGGTGTCGACGGTGGCGTAGTTGCTGAGGTTGATGCGGCTGGCGGTCGGGCCGACCAGCTCGTGGCCGGCCATGAACGCCGGCGTGGCCCCGAACGGCTGCTGCAGGCCGCTGGCGAGGTCGAGGATGCCCTCGTCGTTCGGCGCGCGCGGGACCGGCGGCGGGACCAGCGGGATCCGGTAGTAGTCGGCCAGCGCGTTGCCCTCGTACTGGTGCGTCAGGCGGACCACCGGGAAGGCGCCGTACGAGCGGTTGAGGCCGGCCATGGCGTCGGTGGTGCCGACGCGGTTGCGGCCCGAGACGTAGGAGAAGCCGTGGACCTTGGCCCACTGGACCTGGGCGCGCTTGAGCAGGCGACCGACGCCGCGGGCCCGCGCGGCCTCGGCGACGGTGACGTCGGCCGAGTAGAAGGTGTCGCCGAGGCCGAGGCGCTCGTCCTGGCTGGCGCCCGAGACGCCGCGGAAGCCCTCGAGCGGGCCGCCGAAGCAGAAGCCGAGGATCGAGCCGCTGGCGGTGTCGACGGCGCACAGGCCGAGGCCGGTGGCGGCGGCGCGGCGCAGGTAGGCCTCGCTGTCGCGGCGCGCGGGCTCGTAGCTGGTGTTCTCGATGACCATGATCTGCGGCCAGTCGCGCTCCTCGATCGGGCGCACGATCACGGCCGGGTCGCTGTCGGCGGTCTGACCCTCGGGGACCCAATCCTTGGCTGTCTTGTCGGACAGGCGCGCGAGCGACTCGTGGATCCGCTTGAACAGGTCGTCGACGACGCGCTCGTCCCAGCCGGCGCTGAAGCGGAACCGGATCGTGCGCTCGCCGGCGGGGTAGGTCATGAGGCCCCGCTGGTAGCGCTGGTCGATGAAGGCGGTCTGAGCGGCGGTGTCGGGCAGGTCGAAGGCGAGGGCGGTGCCGGCGAGGCGGACGTCGCCGACGAGGCCGGGGAAGGCGGCGGCGAGCGCCTCGGCGCGCGGGCGCAGCAGGCTCTCGAGGTAGGTCTGGTCGCGCGAGGTCTCGAGCTGGATGAGGCCGCGCAGGGCCGAGGCGACGTGGACCTGGTTGCTCTCGGGGTCGGGCCAGCGCGACAGGACGACGCCGAGGCCGGCCTTCTTGGCGCAGGTCAGGATGTCGGGCGCGGTGGCCTCGTCGCCGCCGAGGCCGAGGCGGGTCCACCAGAAGAACGGGCCGCCGGTGGCGAAGCCGGTCTGGACCTCGTCGACGACCAGCGGCAGCTTGCGCGCGCGGGCCAGCTTGCACAGGCCGAGCAAGAACTCGCGGCGCAGGTAGACATCACCGCCCTCGGCCTGCATCGGCTCGACGACGATGGCGTAGATCTCGTGACCGCGAGCGTCGAGCAGGCGCTCGACCTCGTCGAGGTCGGCGTGGCTGAACACGGCCTCGTAGCCCTCGAACTCGAAGGGGGCGCGCTTGTCCGGGTTCCAGGTGGCGGCGAGGGTGGCGAGGGTGCGGCCGTGGAAGCCGTCGCGGAAGGCGAGCACGCGCCGGCGCGGGCCGTCGACCGGCGGCGGGGCGTGCAGGCGAGCGATGCGCAGCGCCTTCTCGTTGGCCTCGGCACCGCCGGCGCAGACGAAGCTGACGTGGTCGAGCGCGGGCGGGGCCAGCCGCTCGAGCGCCTCCTCGTAGGCGGCCAGCTCGGGCACGTGGTGCACCGTGGTGTCGGGGTTGCTCCACAGGCAGTGGTCGAAGCGGCCGGTGTAGAGCGCCTTGACGATGCCCGGGTGATAGAAGCCGTGCGTCAGGGTGGCGATCTGTGAGCAGGCGTCGAGCAAGGTGAGCGGCCGGGCGTCGACCGAGACCATGTAGGGGCCCGAGCTGCGGCGGGTGTCGACGACCATCGGCTTCTTCTCGCGGACGGTGAAGCCGCCGCCGTAGAAGCGCTCGAGCAGGGCCGCCGACTCCGGCAGCTCGCCGCCGGGCGGGATCCGTACGCGCCTCGTCTCGCGCTCGAAGATCGCCCGCGGGCGCGGCGCCTCGGACCGTTGGCTCGACTCGAGGGCGTCGAGCCGGGCGTTGAGATCGAGTTCGCGGCCTGAATCCGGTTCAATAGACACGGGTCGAAGTGTATCGCCGCGGCCTTGGGCTCGCTGTGCCGCCCGTGCGGCGGGCGGCGAGGCCGCCCTCACGCGTGGGCCGATTCACGCGCCTGGGCCCGTCGGCGGGGCCCGAGGTGGTGGACCGCACGTCGGCGCGGGGGTAGGCTCGCTCCATGGCCCGGGCCGATCTTCACACGGCGTTTTTCGGCGGGCGGGGCTTCACGCTCTACCACGCCACAGGCGCGCACGGGAGCCGCCCGCTCACGCCGCATTTCCACGACGAGTACCTCATCTGCGCCCAGCTGGCCGGGCACGAGGAGTGTCACGTGGCCGGTCGGCTGTTCAGCTTCGAGCCCGGCGACGTGGTGCTGATGAACCCGCAGCAGGTCCACACCGGCAACACCCGCGGCAGCAGCGACGTCGACTACATCACGCTGTACGTCGACCGTCGGCTGGCGCTCGGCCTGGTCGAGGACGCCGCCGGGCCGCGCTGCGCGCCCGAGTTCACCAGCGTGCGCGTGAGCGGCCGCGTCGAGCTGGTGGCGGCCATCACGGCGCTGCACGACCTGGTGCGCAGCGAGGACGCGCCGGGCCGCACGCTCGAGGTCGAGGCCGCGCTGCAGACGGTGGTCAGCCACGCGTTCACCGAGTTCTCCAACCTGCGCGAGCCGCTGCGGCGCTCGACCAACCGCGTCGCCCACCGCAAGATCGCCCGCGTCGTCGACTTCATCCGCAGCCTCGACCCGCGCATCGACCCGACCACGCTGTCGCTCGACGAGCTGGCGGGCGTGGCCGAGCTGTCGAAGTACCACTTCCTGCGCCAGTTCGCGCAGGTGGTCGGGATGACGCCGGGGGCCTATCTGCGCACGCTCCGGCTGTGCCAGGCGGCCCGCGAGCTGCGGACCTCGCGGCGCTCTATCCTCGAGATCGCGCTGGGCGCCGGCTTCGCCGATCACCCGAGCTTCTCGCGGGCTTTTGCCCGCCATATGGGGATGACGCCGAGCCAGTATCAGGCTCTGGGGCCGCTCTAGCGGCCACGCGCTCGGCGTCGTCCTCGCGCAGGGCCGGGTCGACGTCGGCGTCCGGGTCGTCGGCCTCGTCGTCGTCGATCTCGGCGGTCTCGGGGGCACGCGCCGCGAGCTCGGCCACGGCCGGGCGCAGGGTCAGCAGGCCGAGGTGGCCGGGCACGACCGCGAGGCCGAGGGCGAGCTGCTCGGCGGCGGCGGCCGCGTCCTCGCGCTCCAGCGCGTCGCGCACGGCGGCCTCCTGGGCGGCGGCGAACATCGGGTTGTGGGTCAGGGCGGCGGCGGCGAGGGCGGCTCGCTCGGCGTCGGCCTTGGCGTCCTGGCGCGAGAGACCTGGCTTTTCGGGCATGTCCTTCGGGGCCTGCTCCGAAGGACCGGGCGCTTCGGACATGTCCTTAGGAGCCTGTCCCGAAGGACCTGGCCTTTCGGACTTGCCCGAGAGGGCGAGGCAGGCGAGCGCCAGGCAGTGGGCGCGCAGGCCGGGCTCGGTGGCCCGCTCGGCGGCCTTGCGGAAGGCGGCGACGGCGTCGCCGAGCTTGCCCTCGCCCTGGCGGACGCGGCCGAGCTCGAGGTGGCCCCACACGAACTCGGGGGCGCGGCGCAGCAGCTGGCGCAGCTCCTGGGCCGCGCCGCGCAGCTCGCCGGCGCGGCGCAGCGACTGGGCCAGGCGGAACCGGGCCAGCGGGGCGTCGGGGTCGAGGTCGAGGTGGCGGCGCAGCAGCCGGCGCTCGGCCGCGGGGGTGAGCTCACCGTCGTCGCCGAACAGGTCGGACTGGTACTCGCCGTCCTCGTCGAACAGGACCGAGAACTCGCCGAGCAGGGCCAGGACCAAACGGTCGATCGAGGAGGCGCACGGCAGACGCTCGCCGTCCTCCTCGACGAGCACGACGTCGGCGCCCTCGGCGTGCGGGTCGGCGACGAGGACCAGGAGGTCGCGCCCGCGCTCGCCGATGACGCGGTCGCCGGGGCGCAACCGGCCGTCCTCGGCGGCGGCCTCGGTGGCGCCGGCGTGGTCGGCGAGCGGGTAGAGGCGAGCCTCGCCGCCTGCGAGATCGAGGCCGTCGTAGGTGCCCCACAGCAGGGCGAGGTCGGGATCGATGCCGGAGGCCGCGAGGGCCTGCTCGCTGGCGGGGCCGCCGACGTCGTGGAGACCTTCGGGAGCGTCGCGCAGGCGGTCCTCGATGCGGTCGAGGTTGTTCAGGACGCGCCGGCGCTCCTCGCTCATGGCGGGGCCTCCTAGCACGCCGGGCGGGCGCGCGCCAGATGCGGCAGGAGCGGGCGCAGAGGCCTGTCCGCAGCGGGAGGCGCCCGGCCCGTGAGACGCCGTCGGGCGGGCGGGACGCGTCCACGGAGCGGCAGGACGCGAATTCGGCGCCGCTCGAAGGCGCCGACGCCGGCCTCGCTGCGTCCGGGCGAGCGAGGTGGGCGCCGTGTCGAGGTCGGGGCGAAGGAGGCTTCGGGAGCCGCGAGCGGCGGAGGCTCGAGCCCATGTGCCTGGGCCCGAGCTCGATGGTCCGCGGAATCGACGACGACGTGGCCCGGGCGGCCAGCGAGGGCTGGGAGCGGGTGGTGCTGTCGCAGGGCGTGGTCTGCTTCAAGCGGCCGCGCGGAGATGATGCGAGTCGGCCGCTCCCGGGCGCGGGTCAGCCGGCGGGCTGCGCCCTGGCGGGCGTGGCGAGGACGCTCTGGGCGCCGTTGTGGACGCCGAGGATCACGAGCTCGCTCATGTTGCCGAGCATGGCCGCGAACACGGGGCCGCTGGGCTGAAAGCCGGCCGGCAAGGCGACGCTGCGCCAGGCGCCGGCGGGGTCGCGGTGGAGCAGGCCGGTCTCGGTCTGGGCCCACATGCCGCCGTCGCTGGTGGGCCAGATGCCGGCGAATTGCGGGCCCGCGGGGAGGACCTCGAGCTTCCAGCCGCCGGTCTCGTAATGCAGCAAGTGGTTGGTGTTCGGGTGGTCGCGCAAGGTGATCGAGACGCCGTGCTTCTGGCGCGGGATGCTCTGCAGCCATTCCCAGCTGCCCGGCGGCAGCGGGGTGCTGTGGGTCTGGACGCAGGCAGCGTCGGCGCAGGCGATCTGGACCCGATATTCGTCGTGCTTCGAGAGGGCGAAGAGGTCGCCGGCCTTGCTCTCGACGAGGTCGCGCAGGTGCCCGTGCACCTCCGGCAGCGACGGGTCGGCGAGGCCGTTGCCTGCGACGCGCACGAGCTTGTCGTCGAGGACGGCGAGGAAGCCGACGTTCCAGCTCTTGCGCACGGGGCCGAGCCGGTCGGTCATGACCCATTGATCGAGGTCGAGATCTTGCGGGACCCACCGACTCCCACCGCGCCATCGATGCAGTCGCATGCGCCCGATGTCGGCGCGGTCGCCTAATTGGCTGAACTCGACGGCCCACGCCTCGTCGGGCCAATGACCGCTCATTGGCCACGCCGCGCCCGTGATCCCGGCGGGGGTCCAGGCGCCGGTGGGGTCGAGGGTGAAGAACTTCGGCGCCTCGCCGGCGAGCACGCCGGTGGCGAAGTAGCGGAAGCCGCCGGTCACGGGTGCGGCGGGGGTGACGACGGTGCGCCAGGCGACGGTGTGCTCGGTCGCGGCGATCGGCGCGGCGACGAGGGCGGCCGGGCCGGTCGGGGCCGAGGGGTCGGCCGAGGGGACGGCAGATGGATCGGCGTCGGGCTCGGGATCGGCGAGCGAGGGCAAGGCAGGCGCGCCAGGAGGGGCGTCGCTCGCGGGCGGCGTCTCGGGCGTGGGCGCGGCAGGGGCGGGCGTGGGCGCGGCAGGAGCGGGCGTGGGCGCGGCAGGAGCGGGCGTGGGCGCGGGCGCAGGCGCGGTCGCCGGGGCGGCGGGCGCAGGAGGAGCGGCGGGGGCGGCGGGCGTGGGCGCGACGTCGGCGGTCTTGCGGGCGTCGGCAGGAGGATTCGCGGTGCAGGCGGCGACGCCGAGGACGGCGGCGAGCGACGCGGAGAGGATGGTGGCACGGTCGGTCGTCGTCATGGCGAGCTCGCAGGCGTGATGGGTGGCAGACGCCCCTCGGCGAGGCGAATGGTATCAGCGATCGTCGAGGCTTCGGGGCGATCGGGATCGCGCGCGTCGACGCGTTCGAGGTCGATGTGCCACACCAGCGCGGCGGGGGAAGCTTCGCCGGGATGCAGTTCCAGGCGCACGCCGGCGGCCCCGTGGATCCGGTCGTCGACGACCGGGAGGGACGCGGCGTGGCGCAGGCGGCCGTCGAGGTGATGCCGGGGGACGAAGTGGCGCGCGAGGTAGCGGACGTCGCGGGCGAGCTCGCGGCCGTCGGGGCCGACGAGGGCGGCGTGCACGGCGAGGCGGCGGAACAGGTCGCCGGTGGGGAAGGCGTGGCCGACGTCGCGGGTGCGCAGCTCGAGCTCGAGGGCGTCGCCGTCGCGCCGCGCGACGACCTCGAGCGCGCGCTGCATGGCCGCCGGATCGCGGGTGGAGGCGAAATCGTGGGCGGCGGCCGGCATGTGACAGTCGGCGCAGCTGCGATCGGCGTGCGGCGAGCGCTGGTGCTCGCGCATGGTGGTCTGCATCATGGTGCCGCGGGCCTGGGCGCTGCCGTCGGGGAAATCGAACTCGTGGCAGGGGGCGCAGGCGCGGGTGGGGAAGGCAGGATCGCGGCGCAGGACGTGCGGGGCGTCGCTGCCGGCGCGGATGGCCGCGGTGACGATCGTCCCGGGGCCGCCGTGACAGTCGAGGCAGCCGACGCCGAGCAGCTCGGCGTCGGCGGCGGGCATGCGGGGGCGCGCAGGGGCGTGACAGTCGCGGCAGAAGGGGGTCGGCTCGCGGGCGTAGGAGCGCTGAAATTCGTCGTTGGTGAAGGCGGCGTGGTGCCGCGAGCGGGCCCAGGCGTCGGCGACTTCGGCGTGACAGGCGGCGCACTCGTCCTCGCGCGGCAGCCAGGTGATCGCGGGCTCGCGTGCGGGCGGGGCCCGGCGACCGTCACAGGCGGTCAGCAGCGCGACGAGCAGGACGAGGTGCGCGCGAGCGGCCAAGGCGGCGACGATAGCGGGCCGACGGGCGCTGCTCAAGGCGCTCGCACGAAGATTGACATAGGTCTCTTGGGACATGTCCCGAGAGTCCTATGTCGATTGTCGCTCGACCCCGGTGAATGGCCGGGGCGAGTGCGGACTCTTGGGGATGTCAGGCGCCGATCAAAGCGCGGCGAAGAAGTCCCAGATCGCGGGGCCGGCCCAGTCGGGCCAGCCGTGGCCGCCGAGGTCGGGCTCGTCGTGCTGGCACCAATGCACGGGGAAGCCGGACGCACAATCGTCGTAGGCGACGCACGGGGCGGGATCGACGGGGGCGGTGGCTTCGCCGCAGGTGTTGGCGGCCAGCCAGTGGTCGCGCGCGCCCTCGCCTTGCGAGAGCGGGACGGTGGTGTCGCCGGTGCCGTGGGCCAGCCAGGCGGCGACCTGGCCGCTGCAGGCGCCGAAGGGGCCGCCGCCGGCGACGGGGGCGATGGCGCGGACGATGCCGGCGCGGGCGCAGCCGAGGGTGTTGGACATGTAGCCGCCGAAGCTGTGGCCGGTGCTGAAGACGCGGGCCGGATCGATGCAGAGGCGGGCGCTGACGTCGGCGAGGATGGCGTCGAAGAGGGCGACGTCTTCGTTGGCGGGATCGAGGTCCCAGCCGGTCTGATTGTTCATGTCGGCGAGCGGGAGGCCGTCAGGGTAGACGAAGACGGCCTGGCCGGCGCTGGCCTCCTCGACTTTGAAATAGAGGCGCGCGAGCTCGCCGTTGCCGCCGCGGCCGTGCCAGGCGAACACCAGCGGATAGGCGACGTCGGGGTCGTAGCCCTCGGGGACGACGAGGTCGTAGTCGCGCTGCATGCCGGCGGCGTCGATGGTCTGGGCCATGAGGCCGGTGAACGGCGGGGGCTGACCGCACGGGCCCGCGGGCGGGGCTTCGGTGGTGGTGCCTGGATCGGTGCCGGTAGTGGGGCCCGGATCGGTGCCGGTGGTGGTGCCCGGGGCGTCGGTGGTGGTCGGCGCGGGACCTGTGGTCTGGCCTTCGGGACCTGTGCTCGAGGACATGTTCCCGGAGGCATCCGTGACGCCGGCCGAGCTCATGGCGCCGCTGTCGGCGGCGGTGGAGCAGGCGAGGACAGGCAGGAGGAGGAGCGCGAGGCGGCGGCCCATGGCGGCCACGGTAACGCGAGCGGGGGCGCGGACGCCATCGGGTCGCGGAGGCCCGCCGAGGGGCGCGTGGGAGCGCAGAGGCACGGGTCGGGGGCTGCAGCCGCCCTGCGGCGGGTTTGCCGAGGAGCGCGGCGGGCGGGCTTGCGCACGGCGAGGGAGACCGGGTGGCGCCGGTGCGAGGGGCAGGCGGAGATCGGCGCGCGAAGAGGGATGAAGAGCGATGCGACGTCCCGCGAGTGATGGCCTGCGCGGAGCTCGAGCGGCGAGGCGAAGGTGCAGCGTGCGGCGCTGCTCGTGTCTTGCACGTGGGCCCGGGGGCGGCGTGCGGAGCAGCTCGTGTCTCGCACGTGGGCCCGGGGCGGCGTGCGGAGCTGCTCGTGTCTCGCACATGGGCCCGGGGGCGGCGTGCGGGTCTCGTGAATCGTACGCGCGCTGCCGGGAGGCGGATGGGTTGTCGCTTGAAATTGCGTGCGAGCGGCGTGAACCTTTCGCGTGCAGCGGGCGTGGGTGAAGATCGGGTGGTTTTGGACCTGGTCGAAGGGTCAGGTCGTCGGTCGGGCGTGTGGAAAGTTCGATTGCGCCGGGCGGCGCGGTCTTTCATGCTCGAGGCTCGCAGCTGCGATTCGTCGTGATGTCGCTCTTTGCCAACCTCTCGCGGTCAAGGTCGAAGCCGATCGGGTCACGGCGTGGCGGGACAGGGCGTGGCGTCGCGGCGGCTGCGGAGGAGGTGAATCATGGCATCGGTGACGGCAATGCTGAGCGAGGCGGTCGCGAAGTTGTTCTGCGACGAATGGACGATCGCCGGGGTGCGCCAGGTGTCGCAGCATTTCCGCCGGCTCGACCTGTCGGGCGAGGCGCTGCGCAAGCCCCACGGCGCCGGCGACAAGGTGCAGGTGATGATCTCCGGCACGGGGCCGCGCACGTACACGCCGTTTTCGCATCGCCCGGAGCAGGGGGCGGTGTCGCTGCTGGTGTATCTGCACGGCGAGGAGCCAGGGGCGCGGTGGGGCCGCGAGGCGGCCGTGGGCGCGCGGGTGCGGGTGTTCGGGCCGCGCGGGTCGCTGCCGTTCGCGTCGCTGGGGTCGTCGGTGGTGCTGTTCGGCGACGAGACTTCGTTCGCGGCCGCGCGCGCGCTCCGGGAGCTGCGCGGGGCCGCGGCGCCGCTGGCGTTCGTGTTCGAGGTGACGGACCCGGCGGAGTCGGAGGCGGTGCTGGCCGAGCTCGACGTGGGGCCGCACGCGCTGGTCCGACGCGGGGCCGATCACCTGGCGGAGGTCGAGCGGCAGGTTCGCGCGGCGCTGGCCCGCCACGCAGGCGCCGACCTGGTGCTCTGCGGGAACGCGCGATCGATCCAGTCGCTGCGGGCCGCGCTCAAGGCCGACCCGCCGCCGCACGGGCGGCAAAAAGTGAAGGCGTACTGGTCACCGGGCAAGCGCGGGCTCGATTGAGGCGAGGGGCCGCGCTTGCTCGCCCCGTGGATGCGGCGCCTGCGGGGCGCGCGATGGTCTATCGTGGCGGCGATGGCCGACCGCGACGTCGAACGCAACTGCAGCCCCGAGACCTTCGTCGAGACCCTGCGCCGCCTTGCCGACGCGATCGAGCGCGGAGAGGCGTTCCGGATCCAGGTGGCAGGGGCCCGCTTCAACGTGCCGCGCGACGCGGCGCTGTCGATCGAGCACGAGGTGTCCGGCGACGAGGAAGAGCTCGAGCTGCAGCTGCGCTGGCGGCGGTGAGCCGGGCCTGCATGCGGGCCTGAGCGCGCCTGCGGGGATGTCCTTGCGGACATGCTCGGTAGAGCGTGTCCGGAAAGGGCGGCGATGCGGGGCGACGAAGGCGGCCCCATGCGGCATGGTCCAAGGGACATGCTCGCGGGGACAGGGCCTTTGCGGCATGTCGCACAGGACATGCCGCAAAGGTCAGGCCGTCACGGCTTGACGGCGATCCGGCCGGTGTAGTCGATGCGGTGGAGCAGCGGGGCCCCGCCGTGCGCGGCGAAGTAGCCGTCGACGGCCTCGCGAGCGCCGCGCCAGTGGCCGTAGTCGTCGACGATGAGGACGCCGCCGCGGGCGAGGCGGGGGTAGAGGTGCTCGAGCTCGTGGCGGGTCGACTCGAACCAGTCGGTGTCGAGGCGGAGGATGGCGATGGCGTCGGGGATGGTGGCGGGGATGGTGTCCTCGACCTTGCCCTTGACGAAATGCACGTGCGCCTGCGGGTAGCCGGTGGTGGCGAGGCTGGCGGTGGCGTCGGCGAGGCTGTTGGCGCAGAAGACCTTGTGGTCGGTGCCCTTGATCTTGTCCCAGTCGCCGAGCGGGCTCTGATCCTTGAACGAGACGTCGCGGGCGGTCGGCTCGCTCATGCCCTCGTAGGTGTCGTAGAGGTAGAGGTGACGCTCGCGCTCGCCGAGCTCCTGGAAGCCGAGAGCGGCGACCATGGCGCTGCCGCCCTTCCACACGCCGCACTCGACGAAATCGCCGGCGATGCCGGCGCGGTGGACGTGACGCACGGCCTGGTAGAGCGCGTACATGCGCTCGGTCGAGGTCATGGTGTACGGCCGGGCGCGGTCGTGGATGGCGCGAAAGCCAGGTTCGAAGTCGGGGTACTGCTGGCGCCAGCGGCGGTCGTCGCGGAGGCGGCGGAGGCGATCGAGGAGCGTCACGGGTGGCGCGGAGGGTAGCAGGACGAGGCGTGGGCGCGGATGCGTTAGGTCTCTTCGACCAGGCGCAGCCGCGGGCCGCGGTCCATCAGCTCGCAGAAGCGGCGGACCGCGCCCTGGAGGGCGGCGACGCAGCGCTCGAACACGAGGCGGAAGTCGCCCTCGGCGGCGAGGAACAGCTCGGCGGCGGCCTGCATGTCGTCGTGCTGCGGGTAGAGCTTGACGACCTTGAACTCGGCGGTCACCTCGGCAGCGGCGATCCGCGCCCAGTGGCGCTCGGCCTCGCTCTCGAGGCCCCAGAAGTTGGGGAACACCAGGCGGAAGTACAGCGGGTCGTCGTCGTCGACGGTGAGGCAGTAGAAGCGGCCCTCGCACTTGAACACGAGGTCGCCGGCGTCGTCGGCGACGGGCCGGAAGCCCTCGGCGCGCAGGAACTCGGCGTAAACCTCCGCCTGGCTCATGCGCGCAGGATACCCCGCGCGGCGGAGGGGCGGCAACGCTGGCGCGAGCGCGGCGAATTGCGGGCGCTCATACGCGGGACGGCTTGCTTTCAGCGCGGCGCGTGGTGCAAGACCGTCGGCTCGGGCAAGATCTGGCGCAGGTACGCGTCGGCGAGCATGCCGGACCGTTGCTCGCGCGGGTAGCCGAGCGAGCACTCCTCGAAGCGCACGCCGTCGATCCAGTCGGTGCGCCGGGTGTGAAGGTGGCCGCTGACGACCACGCGCGCGCCGTAGCGGCGGTGCCAGTCGTGCGTGGCGAGCGTGCCGCACCACGGGCGGTACCGCGGCACGCGCGGGATGAAGATGAGGTCGTCGCGCAGCGGCCAGTGATTGACGAGGACGGTCGGGTGCGCCTGCGATCGCTCGAGCCGCGCGGCGGCCGTGCTCACGCGCGCGGCGGACCAGGCGGCGATGTCGGGGAACGGGGCGGGATCGAGGCGCGATTCGTCGGCGGCGACGACGCCGTCCTCGGCGGCCCAGGCGATCGCGCCGGCGCGGTCGAGGCCGGGCGGGGCGAAGCCGTAGTCGTAGAGCAGCGCGAGCAAGGCGATGGTGTGCGGGCCGCCGTCGCCGGGCCACACGGGCCACTCGTCGTCGACGCCGACGACGCCGCGCGCGCGGCACAGCTCGCCGAGCGCGGCCAGCTTGTCGGCGCCGCCGAGGCGGACGCCCCGCTCCTCGGAGGTCCACAGCTCGTGGTTGCCGGGCACCCACAACAGCCGGGCGAACCGCGGCTGCAGCAGGTCGAAGGCCCACTGCATGTGATCGCCGGTCTCGCCGATGTCGCCGCCGACGATGAGCCAGTCATCTGGCTTTGGGGACAGGTGGACGAGCAGCTCGCGGTTGCGGCGGTGACCGACGTGGAGATCGCTGAGGGCCCAGAGCTTCATGCGGGCGCCGGCAGGCTAAGGCGGCGAGCGCGAGCTTTCAAGCGCGCGCGGGAGGGCGGAAGGGCCGCAGGGCGGCGGCGAACCCCGACCAAGGTCGGGTCCGCCGGCGCGTGCGTCGAGCGCCGCGGCCCGGGCGAGGCCGCGCGTTCGCGGTATGCTGCGCGGCGCATGACGACCCTCCCCAACGATCCGTCGGCCCAGCGGCGCGAGGCGACCTTCCCGCGGCTCACCGAGGCGCAACAGCACCGGCTGTGTCGCTACGGCCGCCGCCGCCCGATGCGGGCCGGCGAGATCGTGTTCGAGCACGGCGAGACGGGCACCAATTTCTTCGTGATCCTGTCGGGCACGCTCGAGGTGGTGCAGCCGGGCTACGACGGGGTCGAGCACCCGGTGGTGATCCACGAGGCGGGCCAGTTCACCGGCGAGATCAACATGCTGACCGGGCGCCCGAGCCTGGTGCGCGCGCGGGTCGGGGCGCCGGGCGAGGTGCTGGAGATCGATCGGGAGGGGCTGCGCCACATCGTCCAGGTCGAGGCGGAGGTCGGCGAGCTGTTGATGCGCGCGTTCATCCTCCGCCGCGTCAGCCTGATCGCCCACAACGCCAGCGACGCGGTGCTGGTCGGGTCGGTGCACTCGCCGGCGACGCTGCGGTTGAAGGAGTTCCTGACGCGCAACGGCCACCCGTTCTCGTACATCGACGTCGAGCGCGACGCGGACGTCGCGGGGCTGCTCGAGCAGTTCCAGGTGGCGGTCGACGAGGTGCCGGTGATCATCTGCCGCGGCAATCAGGTGCTGCGGAACCCGACGACGGAGGAGGTGGCGCGCTGCCTCGGCTTCAACGCGGACGTCGATCGCAGCGTGCTGCGCGACGTGGTGGTGATCGGGGCCGGGCCGGCGGGGCTGGCGGCGGCGGTGTACGCGGCGTCGGAGGGGCTCGACGTGCTGGTGATCGAGCGCAACGCGCCGGGCGGGCAGGCGGGCTCGTCGTCGAAGATCGAGAACTACCTGGGCTTTCCGACAGGTATTTCGGGACAGGCGCTGGCCGGGCGGGCGCTGACGCAGGCGCAGAAGTTCGGGGCCCACGTGGCGGTGGCGATGTCGGCGGTGCGGCTCGACTGCTCGCGCACGCCGTACGTGGTGGAGCTGGAGGGGCAGGGCTCGGTGCAGGCGCGGGCGATCATCCTGGCGACCGGGGCGCAGTACCGCCGGCTCGGGGTGCCGGACCTGAGCCGCTTCGAGGGCGACGGGGTCTACTACGGGGCGACGCAGATGGAGGCGCAGCTGTGCTCGGGCGAGGAGGTGATCGTGGTCGGCGGCGGCAACTCGGCCGGGCAGGCGGCGGTGTTCCTGGCCGAGACGGTGCGCCACGTGCACGTGCTGGTGCGCTCGAGCGGGCTGGCCGACAGCATGTCGCGCTACCTGATCCGCCGGATCGAGGAGCACCCGAAGATCACGCTGCGGCCGTTCACGGAGATCGTCGAGATGACCGGCGAGACGAGCCTGCAGCAGGTGCGGTGGGTCAACCGCAAGGACGGGACGAGCGAGACGCGCCCGATCCGCCACGTGTTCTCGATGGCGGGCGCGCGCCCGAACACGGGCTGGCTCGAGGGCTGCGTGGCGCTGGACCCGGCGGGGTTCGTCAAGACCGGGCCGGACGTGACGGCGGAGGAGCTGGCCCCGCGGCCGTGGCGACGCGCTCCGTACCTGCTCGAGACGAGCCTGCCCAACGTGTTCGCGGTCGGCGATGTGCGCTCGGGCAACGTCAAGCGCGTGGCGTCGGCGGTCGGCGAGGGCTCGATCTGCGTGCAGATGGTCCACCGCGCGCTGGCAGAGTGAGACAGGCAGGGCAAAAACGGAGATCGATCATGGCGAACGAGACTTGTGACCACCTCGACCAAATCCACGATGTCCGCCCGCACACCCGCGGCTGCGAGGAGTGCCTGAAGCTCGGCGACGAATGGGTGCACCTGCGCCTTTGCATGTCCTGCGGGAAGGTCGGCTGCTGCGATTCGTCGAAGAACAAGCACGCGACGGCGCATTTTCAGCAGACGCAGCACGCGATCGTGCGCTCGCTCGAGCCGGGTGAGCGGTGGTTCTGGTGCTACGTGGACGAGGTCGGGTTCGAGGCGGAGTGAGGCGAGGCGCGGCGGAGGCCCAGCCGCGCGGCGTCACAGGGCGAAGACTTCGAGGTTGTCGAAGAACACCCGGGCCTCCCAGCCGCCGAAGGCGAAGTGGCGCTGGGCGGGGCCGCTGAGCGGCTCGGGGTCGTCGTAGCGGAGGGCCTCCTGGCCGTCGAGCTCCCAGGTGATGCCGCCGTCGCGGCGGGTGACGGCGAAGTGGTAGCGCTTGCCGGCCTCGACCTTGAGCGCCTGGGTGGTCTTGCGATCGCCGCCGTGCTCGTCGCGGCGGACGATGGCGCTGGTGGTGTTGTTCCAGCCGCCGAAGATGACGACGTAACCAGTGGCGGTGTAGCTGGCGCTGCGGGCGAAGCTCTTGCCGTCGCCGGCGAGCTCGATCTTGATGTCACCCTCGTCGGTGGCGGCGCGGGCGTCGAACTCGATGCGCACGTTGTCGGGCAGCGGGAGGGTCAGCCAGAGCGGGTGGTTGCGCAGGCCCTCGATGACGAGCTCGCCAGCCTCGATGCGAGCGCCGGGGCCGGTCGATTTCCAGGAGTCGCCGAGCTCGGGGCCGTCGAAGCGGTCGGCGAACAGGAGCTGGGCGGGGCCGGCGCTGCTGTAGGTGCGGGGCAGCTCCTCGCAGGCGAGCAAGAGCAGGGCGAGGGGGGCGAGGCGGCGCATGGCGAGAGGGACAGGTCCGATAGGCAAGGTCGAAAGGGACATGTGCGAAGCGCCAGGTCAGGCGCGGGCCGCGGGGTCGGGGCCGAGCATGCGGATCAGGCGGTCGGACCAGCCGTCGGGCAGGCCGTGCGGGACGTGCTGTTCCGGGTCGAGGGCGGCGGCGCCGATCTGGTCGAACACGGCGGGCAGCGGCTGCGGGTGGAGGGCCAGCTCGAGCAGGACGACGCCGGCGCTGAACAGGTCGGTGGCCGGGGTGGCGCGGGCGGCGGGGCCGGGGCTGCGCAGCTCGGGGGCGAGGTAGCGCAGGGTGCCGGCGTGGCCGCTGCCCGAGCGTGGGTCGGCGAGGGCGAGGCCGAAGTCGGCGAGGGCGACGGGCGAGCCCTCGCGGGCCTCGCGGACGAGGATGTTGGCGGGCTTGATGTCGCGGTGGACGGCGCCGGCGGCGTGCACGGCCCTGAGCGCGCTGACGATCTGGGCGCCGACCCGCGGCAGGTCAGCGGGGCCGAGCAGGCGCTTGCGCACGGCGACGCGCAGGTTGCCGCCGCGGCACAGGCCGAGGGCGACGAAGCGGTGGGCGGGCTGGACGTCGAGGAGGGCGACGACGTGGGGGCTGCGCACGCGGGCGAGGGTGCGGGCCTCGGCGAAGAAGCGGGCGCCGACGAGGCGGCCGTCGCTGCCCTCGGCGACCAGGCGCTTGATGGCGACGTCGCGGCCGACGCGGCGGTCGAAGGCCTGGTAGACGACGGCGTGGCGGCCGCGGCCGAGCGGGCGGCCGAGCTCGTAGCGGTCGACGCCGAGGCCGGCGACAAGCTCGGTGGCGTCGAGGCCCTCGAGCAAGGCGAGGCCGCGGCTGGCGTGGGCACCGCCGCGGCCGAGACGGCGCTGGGCGGTGCTCCAGCCGCGCAGGGCGCGGGCGTGGTCGATGTCGACGGCGAGCAGGGCCTCGAAGTGGCGCAGGGCGCCGAGCGGGTCGCCGCGGTCGAGCAGGGTGTCGCCGAGCAGCAGGTTGGCGGCCACGTAGGCGCCGGTGGGCTGCCAGCGGCTGTCCTCGACCTCGGGCAAGGCGAGGGCGGCGCGGGCGAGCTCGACGCCGAGGTCAGGCGCGAGGGCGTCGCACAGCTCGCGCGCGAGCACGAGGACGAGCTCGGGCCGCGGGCGCAGGCGCAGGTGGGCGGCGAGGCTGACGAGGGCGCCGCGGACGTAGCCGGCGTGGCTGAGGTCGCGGAGCTGGCGATCGATCTCGGGGGCCGGGGCGCCCTCGACGAGGCGGCGCGAGAGGGCGGCGATGCCCGGCAGCTCGCGCGGCAGCTCGGCGCCCTCGGAGAGGCGCGCGAGCACGGCCCGCAGCTGATGGTCGAGGGCTGGATCGACGCGGATGTCACCGCGGAGGGGCTCGATCGGCATGGGGACGGGGGAGGGGGCCGGAGGGACAGGTCGCGGGGGCTGATGACAGGGTCGAAGAGATGGGTTCTTTGGGGAATGTACTCGGGGACAGGTTCTTCGGGGCATGTCCTTATGGATATGGCCGTTGGGAAATGTCCTCGGGGACATGTCCTCGGGGACACCGGTCAGGTCATGGCGATCTCGAGGGTAAGGCGGCCGTCGGGGAGGTCGAGGTGGAGGCGGTCGCCGTGGAGGAGCTCGACGGTGGCGCCGGTGCCGAGGGGCTCCTGGCCGAGCTGGGCGCGCACGCCGGGGGCGATCCGCACGGCGATGAAGGGCGGGCGCAGCTCGAGCACGGCGGGGATCGGGCGGTCGGGGGCGAGCCACAGCGGGCCGCCGCCGGGCAGGTAGAGGGTCCAGGGGGCGACGAGGCCGGGGGCGAGCGGGCGCAGGAGCGCGCCGAGCTCGGCGCGCTCGCGCGGGAGCGGGTGGACCTCGAGGCGGGCGGCGGCCAGGCCGAGGGCGAGCTCGCCGGGGCCCTCGAGGGCGAGCGGCTCGCCAGGGGCGAGGGCCTCGCCGCGCCAGAAGGTGCCGGAGCGTGAGCCGAGGTCGACGAGGGCGACCGCGAGCTCGACCTCGTCGAGGCCGGCCTCGCTGGCAGCGGCGGCGGCGATGGCCTCGAGGCGGAGGGCGGCGTGCTCGCGCGAGAGGCTGACGCCGCCGAGGCTGAGCTCGACGTCGGGCGAGCGACCGAGCCGCAGGTCGGTGCGCAGGACGACGCGGGTGGCCTGGCCGGAGCCCCAGCGCAGGTCGAGCCGCTGGCCGCGCGGGAGGGCGACGGCGAGGTCGGCGTGGACGCGGGCGAGGGCGGCCCGCAGCAACGGGGTGCCGCTGTGGGCGAGCGGGCCGCGGGCGGTGCGGGCGTCGTGAAGGTGCTCCTGCAGCAGGCCGTGGGCGAAGAACCGCCGACCCTCGCGCAGGGCGGCGTCGATCTCGTCGCTGGCGCGCTGGAGTTCGGCCTCGGCGTGCTCGATGCGGTCGATGAGGCCGAGCACGTACTCGAGCTGGGTGACGGCGCCGGCCCGCTCGTAGGCGACGGCGGCCCGCCGCAACATGTGGAGGCGCTCGTAGATCTCGCCGGCGATGGCGCCCTGGTCGGCCTCCTCGAGCGCGCGGGCGGCCTCCATGAGGATGGCGCGCCGGGGGGCGCCGTCTTCCATGAACTCGGCGTGGCGCAGGAGGGTCTCGGCCAGCGCCTGGTGGAGGCTGCGGCCCTCTTCGGTGGCGCCGGAGTGGCGGGCGGCGCCTTCGCGCAGGAGGGCGATCCGCTGGGCCGTGCCGCACAAAGTATGGGCGTACTCGAGGCGCAGGGCGGCGGCGCGGGCGTGGTCGCCGGTGTGCTCGAGGGCCCGCGCGCGGGTGAGGCCGTCGCCAGGGCGGGCCGGCGTGTCGAGCGCGGCGGAGGGCGGACGCAGGGCAGGCGGCGGGGGTGGGGGCGGCGGACGCGGCTTGCTCGGGCGGGACAAGCAGCGCCCATGCTAACACGCCGGGACCCGGACGCCGCAGGGCGCCGTCTGCGGGCCCGCGGCGCCCGGCAGCGAGGCTTTCGCGCGCGCCAGGCCAGGCCGGGAGTCGAGGCCGTAGATGGCCCGCAGGGGAGCGGCTACACTGCCGGTCCCGATGCCCGCCCTGCTCGAGCCGATCGCCGCCGGCCAGACGCGCTTTCATCTCCAGGGTCTGGCGCCGGACGCTCGCGGGGTGGCGTGCGGGCGCGAGACGCTGGTGGCGTTCCCGTCGCTCGACCGCCTGGTGGCGTTCCTCGGCGCGTACAGCGAGGAGTGCAGCCTCGACGAGCTGATCCCGACGATGACGATCGAGCGGGCCCGCCGCGAGGGCGGCGGTCATGCGCTGCTGATGCGCTGCGCCGGCACCGACAGCTACGCGCTCGATCGCCTGGGCCGGCTGTCGCTGGCGGTCCACGGCCAGCTGTTCACCGGCAGCGGCACCGTGTTCGTCCGCTACCGCGACCGCATGGCCCCGTTCGGCTACGACCTCGCGGGCAGTACGACCACGGCCGCGAGCCCTGAAGAGGTGCTGGTGGTCGATTTCGACGTCGCGGCGCGCTACCGCGCCCTCGATCGGCTCGACCCGGTCGAGCTGATCCAGCGCCTGTCGCTGCGCCAGATCCCGCTGCCGCTGGCCGGCATCGCCTCCGACCCGCAGCTGTGCGGGCTGCACGAGATCGCCCTGGTGCTGGTGGCACCTGGCCTTTCGGACAGGGTCCTGAGCTACCTGTGGAGCAACCAGGTGCCGCTCGCGGGGGTCCGCGTGGCCCTCGCCGGCGAGCGCCGGGCCAGCCTGCTGGTGCGGCTGCGCCAGCCGAGCGGGCAGGTGCTCGACGTGCTGCACGGGATCCCGGGGGTCGAGCTGCTGGCGCCGGTGTCGCAGCGGGCGGCGGTCGAGATCGGGTACCGCCACCCGATCCACCTGGCGTCGGCGTCTTCGTGCCTGCCGGGCGACGAGATGTACCTGTTCCGCGGGCGCGTCGGCCGGGTCGAGCGGCTCGACGGGGCGCCGCAATTCATCGACGGGGCCCACCTGGTGCGCAGCGAGACGGCGGCGCGGGTCCACGAGCCGGGCGACGCCCGCGGGACCGCGGTGCAGGCCCTCAAGGTCGAGCTGCGGCTGCGGCCGACGGCGTCGATCCGCGAGCCGCGGGGGGCGCTGATCCGCTGGGAGCAGGCGGGCCTGCTGCGGCGCCTCATCTACCTGATCCCGCCGATGGCGCTGGCGGCGGCCCGGCTGGCGGTGCTGCCTCAAGGGATGCTGGTGCTGACCGGGTCGTCGCTCGGCGGCGCGGCCGGGCTGGCGGCAGGGGTCGGGGCGGCGGCGATCATCCCGCTGGGGATGCGCATCGTCGAGGTCGCGCCGGGGGTGCTGGTGCCCGACGGGTTCGAGCTGTGGCCGCACGTGCGCCCGCAGCTGGTGCGCGAGCTGCTGGGGCTCGAGGCGGCCGACCACGCGCTGTTCCTCGGCACCGAACAGAGCCCGCTGCGCCTGCGGCCCGATCACCTGGCGCCGCTCGACGCGGCGATGATGAGCCGGCTCGAGCTGGCGGTGATCGAGGCGAGCCCGTCGGAGACGCCGACTTCGGGCCCGGCGACGCTGCAGAACGAGCGGCTCGGGCGCTTCGCGCTGTGGGGCTTCGGCGAGGCGGGCCGCGGCGGGCGAGCCGTCGCGGTCGAGGAGCCGAGCGAGACGCCGGAGCTGCCGCCGGGGCGAGAGTCGTGACCCGGGACCTCGGCGAGTTCTGTGCCCGCTTCGTGGCGCCGCTGCTCGGCGGCGGGACGGTGCACGTGGCCGCGCCGGTGCGGCCGGCCGACTTCCGGGCGATGACCGGCGGGCTGGCGACGCTGCGCAGCGGCGAGGTCGCGGCGCTCCGGCTGCAGCGCGCGCAGCAGCTGGTGGCCGAGCCCGACCTGCAGGAGCCCGGGGCCGAGGAGCTGGCGCTGTGGGTGGCGCTCTACAACCTGCTCGTGCTCGACCACCCCGACCGCAGCCGCGTGTGGGCGCGCCAGGCGACGTGGCGCCGGGTCGAGTCGGCCGCCCGCTACTGGCTGCTGTTCAGCCGGCCCGAGGGCTTCTCGGCGGCGCTGGCCAACCACGCGGCGGTGGGGGCCTTCTTGGAGCTGGCGCGCCGCGATCAGATCCTGAGCGGGGCCGAGGGCGAGCTGCGCTTCGTCGGTCAGGAGATCCCGCGTCGGCGCCTGCGCTGGACGGTCCCCGGCGCGCTGTCGGTGCGCGAGGAGACGGTGACCTGGTGGTCGACCGCGCACGTGGCCGAGGTGTCGGCGCTGCAACAAGATGTCCTTTGGGCCAGCCCCGTGACGTGCCTGCTGCGGCCGCTCATGGCCCCGCCCGGCTACAGCCCGCTCGAAGGCGCGAGCTTCCTGCGCCACCGCGCGTTCGCCCGCGCGGTCTGCCACGCGTGGGCGTCGTCGCGGCACTGGATCGAGATCGGCGGGACCGTGCTCGGCTCGCTGCTGTTCTCGCTGACCGGCCGCCCGCTGTCGGGGCCGACGCCGAGCTCGGGGGCCACGGGCGCGGCGTCCGCGGGCCGGCCGATGCTGGCCCTGCCGGCGCCCGTCGACACCGCCGGGCCCGAGGACGTCGCGGCCCTGGTCGCCGCCCTCATCCACGTCCATTTCCTCCGCGTGCTCGAGCTGGGCGCCCGGCTCGGCGTCGCGCCCACCAGCCGCGACCGCCCGGTGCAGATGTTCCTGGCCCTGCCGCTGCTGCTGCCCGCGCTGGGCGAGGTCCTCGGCTCTCCGCTCGGCGGCGCGGCCGAAGGCCTCGGCTTCGACGCGCAAGTGGAGCGGCGCTGGATCGAGTATATCGATCATCTCGGCGAGCTCATCCCGCGCTCGGTCGTCGAAAATCTCCTGGCGACGCTCGTCCCGCGCGTCGTAAAAGCCGAAACAGAGCCATGAGCACCACCCCGGCCCCTCCCTCGATCAGCGACCTCGCCCGCCGCCTGCAGGACGGGGCGCGCCAGCTCGAGCAGCAGTTCCTCGGCAAGGAGGAGATCATCCGTCTCCTCTTCATCTCGGCCCTGGCCGGCGAACACATGGTGATGGTCGGGCCGCCCGGCACCGCCAAGAGCGCGATCGTCCGCGCGTTCGCGCAGGTGATCGACGCCCGCTTCTTCGACTACCTGCTGACCCGCTTCACCGAGCCCAACGAGATCTTCGGCCCGGTCGACATCCAGGCGTTCCGCCAGGGCACGTACCGCCGGCGCATCGAGAACATGCTGCCCGAGGCCGAGGTCGTGTTCCTCGACGAGATCTTCAAGGCCAACAGCGCGATCCTCAACAGCCTGCTCACGCTGGTCAACGCGCGCCGCTTCACCCACGGCACCAGCACGGTGCGGGTGCCGCTCATCTCGCTGTTCGCGGCCAGCAACGAGGTCCCGACCGACGAGGCGCTGTCGGCGATCTTCGACCGCTTCCTGCTGCGCGTGCGCTGCGACTACCTCGACAGCTATCACTTCCGCGGCCTGCTGCAGAAGGGCATCCAGCTCGAGGTGCAGCAGATGGCCGACGTGCAGGTCGGGCGCAAGGTGGCGACCGCGGCCGAGCTGCTGTCGATCCAGCGCGACTTCAGCCAGCACGTGAAGATGAGCGAGGAGTTCCTCACCACCTTCAAGGGCATGGTGTTCCAGATCCGCTCGGAGGGCATCGGCCTGTCCGACCGCCGCGTGGTCAAGCTGCTCAAGGTGTTCGCCAGCTCGGCGCTGTTCGACGGCCGCGACCACGTCACCGACGCCGACCTGTTCATCCTCCGCCACGTGTGGAACACGCCGGAGCAGGAGGAGATTCTCCAGGAGATCGTCGGCCCGGTGCTCGACCGCTGGTACGAGTCGCACCCGGACCACGGCCGGATCGGCGCCACGCCGACCAGCCTGCAAGACCTGCTCGAGGAGCTGCGGGTCATCCGCGAGACGCTCACCGGCAGCCAGGTGCTGTCGGACATGCAGCTGTTCAGCCAGCTGCGCAACCTCGGCGACATCAAGGCGGCGCTGCTGCGCATGCAGGACAGCCCGACGGCCCAGCGCATGGTCGGCGAGGTCGACAAGCTGCTCGAGACGATGTTCGCGTCGAGCCGGTTCGCCTGAGCGAGTGCCCATGGCCGACGTCCGCAAGCCCCCGGTCCCGCCGCGCGCGTCGCCGCCTCAGCCGGCGCCGCCGCGGACGTCGCGGTCCTCGGCGGGCGCGCCGGCCCAGGCGCCGCGGGTGGCCCCGAACGTGGCCGAGCTCGAGCGCCAGGTCGGCAGCCTGGCGCTGTCGCAGATCGATGGCGCCGGGGCGCTGGCGATGATGCGGGCGCTGGTGTGGCAGGGCATCCTGGCGCGCCTCGGCGTGGCGGCGCCGCTGGTGGTGCTGCACGACCTGGGGTGCCTGATCACGGGCCTGGGCGGCCCGGGGCCGGTGGTCAAGGGCATCGCCGAGTCGGAGCTGTGCGAGGCCTGGCGCGGGCTGTTGGTCGAGCTCAGCGAGAGCGACCTGGTGCGCGCGCAGGCCGGCTGGAAGCACCGCGACCAGATGATCGGCGTGGTCCTGGCGCGGGTGTTCGCGCCGGTGGTCCCGCAGCTGCCCGACGACGTGCGGGTGCTGCGGCCGATCGAGCTGCCGGTCGACGCGGTCCACTACGCCAAGGTCGAGCCGAGCTCGGCGTACACCCGCTACGACCAGCGGCAGACGATCGCGTGGCTGCAGACGCTGACGACGCACCGGCTGTTGCCGCTGCTGGCGGTCGAGCAGATCGACGTCGACGCGCTGCGGCTGTTCGGGCTGTTCCGCGGCGGGCCCGGCGAGGCGGCCGCGGGCGTCGACCTGGCCGACCTCTACAACGTGATGGTCAGCCCGGCGCTGGCCGACGTGATCGACTTCTCGATGGAGCTCTTGCCGTCGATCCTCGAGGTCAAGCGCGAGGCCGGGCAGCAGGCGTTCTCGATCGACGGCTACGCGTCGATCGAGCGCTTCGGCGGGGTCGACGACCTCGAGCTGTCGCAGCTGGCGTACGACGAGGACATCTTCGAGCAGAAGTTCATCGACGACGAGCTGTTCTACTTCACCCACGAGAAGCAGGTGGAGACCGAGCACCGCACCCACTACGTGCTGGTCGACGGCTCGGCGTCGATGCGCGGGGTGCGGGAGGTGTTCGCCCGCGGGCTGGCGCTGGCGCTGTGCAAGCGGCTGGCGCTGCTCGGCGAGCACGTGATCCTGCGGTTCTTCGACAGCCGCCTGTACGAGGGCGTCAAGGTCGGCGCGCAGGGCCACGCCGAGGTGCCGTACGTGCTGCAGTTCCGCGCCGAGCACGGCCGCAACTACGCCCGCGTGATCCGCCAGATCAACGCCGAGCTGTCGGCCCCGCGCCGCTCGGGCGGCGGCGGCGGCGGCAAGGCGCTGGTCTACCTGCTGACGCACGGCGAGTGCCAGCTGCCGCCCGACGACGTGGCCGCCCTGGCCGCGCGCGCGCCGATCTACGGGGTGTTCATCCTCCCGAGCTCGGGCGTGCTCGACCTCGGCTACCTCGACCTGTTCTACCGCGTGCACGTGATCGACGACCAGGCGATCAGCCACGGCCGCCGGGCCCAGCGCGCCCGCCAGATCATCAGCGACGTCGAGGCCGGCCAGCGCCAGGCCCAGCCGGTGCGCCGCAACACGGGTGGCGCAAAGACCATGTCCGTGGGGACAGGTCCGAAGGGACAGGGGCGGAGGCGGCGGTGATCGACACCAACGTGCTGTGGATCCGCGCCGAGGGGGCGCTGCGGGCCGGGCGTCACGCCGACGCCCAGATCTACCTGCGCCAGCTGGTCCAGGTCGTCGACCGCATCGACTTCGAGTACGAGGAGTGGCTGCGGGCCTACGTCGACTCGCTGCGGGCCACCGGCAACTGGGGCGAGGGCATGGCCTGCCTGTCGTACCTCGGCGCGCGCGAGATGCCGGGGCCCGACATCATGCGGCTGTACGCGCAGCGGGCCCAGGCCGGCGACGCCGACGCGATCCGCACGGTGCGGCTGTACGCGATCTATCTGTCGCGCGCCGGTCAGCACCGGCCGGCGGCCTCGTGGTTCGAGCTCGGCGGGATGCCGGTGCACCGCGCGATCGCCCTCGAGCGCGCCGGCGACGACGCGGCGGCCTCGCAGCTGTGGGCCCGCATGCTGGCCGGCGACGCGCTGGTCGACCGCGACTACGAGCGCGCGCTGATGAAGATCAACTACGCGCTGTGCCTGCGCCGCCTCGGCCACGAGCGGGCCCGCCAGGCCATCGCCGACGCGACCACCAGCGTCGAGGAGGTCGCCGACGCGTTCGAGAGCGAGGGCCTGCGCGAGCGCGCGTTCGACTGCTACCAGCTGATCGCGCGCCTCGGCTCGGAGACGCGGGCGTTCGAGAACGTCGCCGAGGGCTACCTCAACAGCGTCCGGATCCTCCGCGACGACGGGCTCAAGCTCGACGCGCTGCGCCTCTACGAGACGTTCATCGCCATGGCCCGCGAGGCCGGCGAGTTCCACGCGGTGGCGTCGATCCTGCGCGAGGCCGCCGACTACTGCACGCGCTCGGGGCTGCCGTACGCCGACGACCTGCGCTGGCGCAGCGCCGAGGCGTGGATCAAGGCGGCGACCGAGGCGCTGGCCGCCGGGCACCCGCCGCAGATCATCGAGAACGCGTGCCTGGCCGCGGCCGAGGCGTTCGCGTCGGTGCGGGCGTTCCGTCAGGTCGCCGAGGCCTACCGCAAGGTCACGACGCTCGACCTGCCGGCCAAGAACCGCGAGCGAGCGCTGCGCCTGATCCGTCGCCTCGGCGACCAGCCCCAGGACGCGCCGCGGCCGATGCCGGTGCCCGAGTTCCTGCGCCAGCTGCCCGACTACGAGGAGGTCTGGTACGTCGACCTGGCCGAGTGGGAGCTCGGCGGCGACCCGGCGCTGGTGGCCGCGGGCGTGATGGCCGACCGCCGCTTCCCCGACTACGTGCGCCGCCACGCGCTGCTGCTGGTGCTCGAGCTCGAGCGCCGCGGGCAGGCGGTGCCGCCGCTCGAGATCGTCAAGAGCCTGGCGGTGGTCCGCGCCTATCCGGTGATCGCCGGGCTCGAGGCGATGTACCGCCAGGGCGACGCGTCGCTGCGCGAGTCGGTGGCGGCGGCGATGGGGGCGCTCCGGTTCAAGCGCAGCTTCGGCCTGGTGTCGCAGGCGCTGCGCGACCCGAGCGCGCCGGTCCGCAAGGCGGCGGCGGCGTCGGTCGAGCGGCTGGTGTTCCCGCACGCGTTCGAGCCGCTGCGCCGGATCTTCGAGGCCCGCGACCTGCCCGACCCCGAGGCCGCTCGCAAGGCCGCGCTGGCCGCGATCGGCAAGATCGGCAGCGTCGAGGCCCTGGACTTCCTGTGCGACCGCCTCCGCGAGGGCGAGCAGCCGTTCGTCAAGGTCGCCAGCACCGCCATCAGCGAGCTGCCCAACTCGGAGCTGCTGCCGTACCTGCGGCGCCAGATCGAGTTCGTGCCGGCCGAGCACCGGGCTGTCCTCGAGGACACGGCGCAGCGGCTCGAGCACCGGCTGCGCTGAGGCTCGCGCGCGCTGCCCGTTCGCGCCGCGCGTGGTAGCTTCGCGGGCGGCGCAGCATGCACGACACGGTCCACTGCCACGGCCTCCAGCTGACTGTCGGGATCGGCTTCCACACGGCCGAGCTCGACATCACCCAGACCGTGAGCGTCGACCTGGCGATCGCGTGCGACTTCGGCCGCGGCCCGGCGCGCGACGAGTTCACCGGCCTCGTCGACTACTTCGAGCTCGTGCAGCAGCTCGAGCGCCACGTGGCCGGCCGGCGCTACGCGCTGATCGAGGCGCTCGCCGTCGACCTCGCGCGCGAGGTGGTGCGTTTGTACCCGCCCGTGCAGGTGCGCGTGAAGGTGACGAAGCGGCCGCTGGCGATGCCGCAGGTCGCGGCGGTCGCGGTCGAGTGCGTGCGCTCGGCGGCCGATTTCGCCGGCGAGTGACGGCGCGGCCCGCCCCGCGCGGCTGTGCGCCGCAGCGAGCGGCGACGCGCGCCGCTTCGAGGTCGCGCTGGACCGCGAGGGCGTTCGGCGGTACGACGGCCGCATGCCCGTCTGGTTGACGCTCATTTGGTTGCTCTTCGCCGCCGGAGGAGTCTGGTTCTTCTTGAACCTGCACTACCAGCGGACGACCGCGATCGACGCGTGGGACCGGTCGCCCGCGGGCAAGCTCCACCGCGAGGCGCTGGCGTCGTGGCTGCTCTGCAAGGCGCGCGTCGAGGAGGCCGTGCCGACCGGAGAGCCGCCGGTGATCCGGGCGGCGACGGAGAGCAAGCGGATGACGTCCGGGCGGCTGATCCACGTGTACGTCCGCGAGGAGCGGCGACCGATGCGGATCCGGGCCCGCTTGCTGCCGATCGGCGGCGGTGAGGTCGAGGCCGAGGCGTTCGTCCCGATCATCACCGAGGAGCTGGCCGAGCTGACGCCCGGAAAGATCCTCAGCGTGCTCTACGACCCGAAGGACCCCAGCCGGTTCTGGATCGACACGGCGCGGCGCGACGAGACGCTGATCGACGCGGTCACGATGCGCACGCGCGCGGCAGAGGAAAACCTCCGCGCGGCCCAGGCGTTCTCGTCGGGCCAGGGCTGACGGACCTGCGCGAGCCGGAGAGTGGCTGCTCGAGAGGACATGTCCTGATAGACATGTCCTCTGGGGCATGTACGAGGCCTGGCGGGCGCCTCGCCCGGGTCGTGCGCGCCGCGACGCGCGGGGGTAAATCCGAGGTCGGCCGGCAGCAGCGCGGCGGCAGCCGAGCACGTCGCGGCCGCACGCACGGCCTGCGGACGGCGGAGGCGAGCGCAGGGCCGAGGCGCGGGCGGCCGCGCAGGTGGCCGCGATCACGGCGCGCCGCCGCCCAGGGGCGCGGCCCGCTTTTCCAGAAATCACGCGCAGATGGCCGTTTGGCGGGACCCGGCCGACGAACGCGGTTCGTGTGACATCAACGGAAATTGAGGTGCCGGTCGTCCGACCGCCGCCATCTTGGTGATCGATCATGCGTCCCAACGTCGTCCTGTACCTCGCCGTGGCGCTCGCGGCGTCCTGTGGTGAAAAGGAGAAACAAGGCGTGGCCGCCACCGACGGCGACGCCGGGCCAGGGCCGATGGTGCCGATCGTGGACCCGACCGGCACGACCGTCGCTTCGACCACGACCGAGGCGGAGACCACGACGACCACGAGCACGACCACGACCGGCGATACGAGCACGACCACCACGACGGGCGAGACGACCGGCCCGCCGCCAGCCGAGACCGAGGGCCAGCCGTGCATGTTCAACGCCAACTGCCCGGCGACGGCGCAGTTCTGCGTGTTCGGCGAGTGCCACGACGGCAGCGAGGGCGACCCGTGCGAGTTCCACGGCGAGTGCAGCGCCGCGGCGCCGCGCTGCATCATGGGCGTGTGCTACGACGGCAGCGAGGGCGACGCGTGCAAGACGGACACCGATTGCTCCGAGAGCGCGACGCACTGCGTGTACGGGGCCTGCTACGACGGCAGCGAGTTCGACCCGTGCGAGTTCACCAAGGACTGCATGGACCTCTCGAGCTGCGAGAACAACCAGTGCGTGTGACGGCGGTCAAGCTGTCCTGAAGGACAGATCGGAGAGCGGGGCCAGGGCGCAATGATAGGACATGACCTTCGGGTCATGTCCCATCAATTCCGGGATTGTGTCCGGACGCGCCCGGCGAGGGCGGCGCTGTTCACTCGGCCATGCCGTCGAGCAGGTAGTTCTTCATGAACAGGATCGTCGCGTACATCTGGTAGTCCTGGTTGCGCTTCTTCTGGAAGCCGTGGCCCTCGTCCTTGCCCTCGAGGTACCACACCGGCGTGCCGCCCCGCTTGAGCGTGGCGACGATCTGGTGGGCCTCGCTGGCCGGCACGCGCGGGTCGTTCTTGCCCTGGATGACGAACAGCGGCTTCTTGATCTCGGCGGCGCGGGTGAGCGGCGAGATCTCGAGCAGCTTCTTGCGCAGCTCGGGGTCGCGCTCGTCGCCGTACTCGACGCGGCGGAGGTCGCGGCGGTAGGCCTCGGTGTTCTCGAGGAAGGTGACGAAGTTGCTGATGCCGACGATGTCGACGGCGCAGCGGATCCGGTCGGCGAAGTGGACCGAGGCGGCGAGGGTCATGTAACCGCCGTAGGAGCCGCCCATGATCATGACGCGCTCGGCGTCGAGCTCGGCCCGGCCGGCGATCCAGTCGAGCGCGGCGCCGAGGTCCTTGACCGAGTCCTCGCGCTGGGCGCCGTTGTCGAGCCGCACGTAGGTCTTGCCGTAGCCGGTCGAGCCGCGCACGTTGGGGTAGAGCAGGGCGACGCCGAGCTCGTTGAGGTAGTAGTTGTTGCGGGCGATGAAGCCGCTCTGCGACTGACCCTCGGGGCCGCCGTGGACGATGACGACGACGGGGCGCGGGCCGGTGAACCGCGCCGCCGGCTTGTAGTAGAAGCCGGGGATGTCGCGCCCGTCGAAGCTCTTCCAGGTGACGAGCTCGGGCTCGCTGAAAGTGGTGGGATTGAGGGTGCCGACCTCGCTCTCGGTCCAGCGCTCGATCTCGCCGGAGCGCACGTCGAGCACGTAGGTGTCGGCCGGCGAGCGCGCGGACGACAGGGTGAAGGCCAGCAGCTTGCCGTCGGCGTGGAAGGTGAGGCTGCCGATCGCGCCGGCCGGCAGGCGGGTCTTGATCGGTCGCTCGCGCCCGCTCGGCAGGTCGTGCAGGCGCAGGCGATCGACGCCGCCCTCGTTGACGACCGAGGCGAGCTGCTTGCGGTCCTTGCTGATGGCGAAGAAATCGACGTCCCACGGCACGGGCGGGCCGAGCGGGGTGGTCTGCTTGCTGGCGAGGTCGAGGGTGACGAGCTCGCGGAACTCGCCCTTGCCGTCGGTGGTGGTGATGACGCCCTTGCCGTCGGCGGTGAAGGCGGCGCCCGACCAGGCGACGGGGATGTCACCTGTCTTTTCGGTCAGCTTGGTGCGCTGGCCGGTGGCGAGGTCGAACAGCCACAGATAGGTCTCGTTGACCGAGAGGTTCTCGCTCGCCAACAGCAGGTTGCCGTCGACGGAGAAGTCTTCGGGATCCCAGCCGCCGCCCTCGACCTCGGCGACCAGCTTGTCGGTGCTCGGGTCGCGCGGGTCGACGACGTAGAAGTCGGTGTCCTTCTTGTTGCGCCGGGTCGAGGTGTAGGCGAACTTCTCGCCGTCGCGGGTCCACGGGCCGAGGCTGTTCTTCGAGGCGCCGTCGGTGAGCAGGGTGAGCTTGCCGTCGGCGCGATCGAAGCGCCAGTTCTGCGCGAACTCGTTGCCGCCGATGTCCTTCGAGAGCACGAAGAAGCTGCCGTCGCCGACCGGCGGATAGGTGGCCGCGCCGACGCGGTCGGGGAAGAAGGTCAGCTGGCGCCGATCGCCGCCGGCCAGCTTGACCTCGTGGATCTGGTCGGTGTCGGCGAAGCGAGTCCGGATCAGCAGCGAGTGATCCTTCGGGTGCCACTTCAAGGCGACGGCCGAGCGCGCCTCGGAGTAGGTGCCGACGCCGTCGGCGATCGCCCGCGGGATCGGCGGGATGTTCTCGGCGAGCAAGCTGTCAGGCATGCTGACGATGTCGTCGTCGGGCGACGGGTCGCCAGGGACGAGGACCGGCGGGGCGTCGGATTTGCCTTCGCGCGGCTTGCCGTCAGTGGGCGGAGCATCGGCCTTGTCGGCCGGCTGGGCGTGCTTGGCCGCGATGGGGGCGACCTTGGGGGCGTCCTTCGGCGGCGGTGCGTCGCAAGCAGCAGCGGCGAGGAGGAAGAGGCAGACGCGAGGCGAGGTCGGCATGCGGGCGCGACTATAACCGAGGGGCCGGCCGCCCGTGAGCGCGGGGCAGCGGATGGTGAAGATGCCGTGGGAGGAGGCGCGGGGCGAGAATTCGCGGGATGGCGGGGCGGACGCTGCGCCGCGAATGTGACAGCGTGGGCGTCGTGCGGCCGATGATGCTCGACGGCGAAAGCCCAGACGAGAGGCTGGCCTTCGGGACAGCCTCGACACGATGCTGGGTGCCGTCCGAGCGCGACGTGCCTGACGGCCACCGACGTGACATGCTGGCGTGCGAACGATGGTCGACAAGACGACGCATTTCGGGCGAGCCGGGGAGTTTTACGCGATGTCGGAGCTGCTGCTCCGCGGCTGGAACGTGGCGGTGCCGGTCATCGACCTGGGCGACGACGTGTTCGTGATCGACGACCGGGACAAGACGATCCGGCGGGTCCAGGTGAAGTCGACGGAGGCGAAGCCACTCTCCGCGGAGGCAAACACGTGGGAGGCCACATTCAACCTGTCGCGCGCGCAGCTGCGGACGGCCCAGCCGATCGAGCTCTATTACATGTTTCTCGTGCGATACCCGCGGTCTTGGCGATTCTTGCTGATACCGCGCCCGGAGCTGCTGGCGATTCGCAACGGGAGGACCGTCTCGCCGCGAGCGGGTGCGGGCCGTCCCGCGCTCACGGACGGGCAGGCGAGGACTGACGCGCTCGGGCTCACTGTCACGATCCAGGGCAGCTCCGCGTCCGGCTGGGAGGCGGTGCTGGACCGCTACCTGGACGCCTGGCCGGCCGATTTGCCGGTCGTCGTCGACGGTCCGGGGACCGCGAGGACCGGGGGGACGTGAGCTACGCGGCCGACCGCGGCAGGTCCCGGTCGCTGACCGGATCGCGGAAGACGACGCGCCCCAGCTTCTCCAGGCGGCTCTCCGACAGGCCGGTCAAGAGCATGACGATCTGCTCGGCGATCGAGGCCTGGACCCGCTCGTGATCGTCGCGAGTCTCGTGAGCGATGAACACACGGCTCCGCGGATGGAGCGCCTCGCCGAACTCGGAACGCAGGCGGGTCAACGAGCCGGGTTCGAGGGCGAAGGTCGCTCCGTCGCGATTGGAGCTCCGGTAGATGACGATCGGCTCGGAAGCATCCATGGACCGAGTATGGAGCGAAGCGCGCACCGCTGCAACCGAGCGAGGCGAGGGTGGTTTTGTCGTAGCGCCCGGCGCGCTGTCGTTTTGCTATCCTCGCGGTCTCGGCCGTCGCTCGGCGGCGCCGCACGCATGGCCTCATTCTCTTCGACCCACCCGTTCGCCTATCACGTCTTCCCGCTGACGGCTGCGCGCTCGATCTGGCGGCTCGGGGCGCTGCACGGCAAGGACGACCTCGGCGCGCTCGGAGCGATTCGTCGCACCACCGGCGACCTCGATCGCCTGCTCGGCTTCTCGCGGTTCGTCCACTTCTATCTGCCGCGGCAGGGCACGACACCGGCCGAATTGCCGATCCTCGGGGCGCAGCTGCAGCCGTCGCGCGTGCCGCCATGTCCGCACGCGATGCTCGTCGTGCCGACCGCGCCGCTCACCGACGAGGATGCGACGATCTGCAACTGGAACATCGCCGTCAGTCGACCGACCGTCGAAGGGGTGTGCAAGGGCGGCAACTGGACGCGTGGGACCAATCCAGAGTGGATCCTCGATCGCTGGCGGCGCTTTCGAGCGACGAATCCGGAGCCCGAGAGGGCGCGTGGATTTTGGGGCGAGCCGCACGTGCCGATCGTGGCGGGGCCGCAGATCGCGGCGAACCTCCGCCTGCTCGGCCGGGCGCCGCGCAAGACGCCCGAGCTGCTGCTGCGATCGCCCGCGCGGGTGTTCGCGGGGGCGAAGGTGATCGCGTTCTCTCGCGCCGATCTGGCGTCGCTGCAGCGGCTCGGAGCGGCGCCGGACGGGGCGGCGCTGGAGCTGGGGACGTTCCCGGGCTACGACCCGGACGGCGATCCGCTGGGGCCGCGGCGCGGGCTGCTCGACGATTTCCTCGCGGGTCTCCGCGACGCGCCGCCGCCGATCGACTTCGACGCGATTCGTCCGAGCGTGTGATCGCCGTCAGCGCGCGCCGAGGGAGCGCAGGAGCATGGCGCGCACGGCCGTGAGGTCGGCGTCGACGCGGGCGCGCGGGTGCGCGGCCGCGGGGCCGTGCGGGACGGTGCGGAGCTGGTCCTGGCGGGTGACGTAGGTGACGCAGGTCGAGGAGCGGTTGCCGCGGAGCATGGCCAGGGCTTCGGCGAGGATGGTCGTCTGGTCCTCGGGACATGGTGTGAAGGACATGTCTCCCCAGGCAGGTAATGCGACGGCGGCGGCGGCGTCGGACACGAGGCCGGGGGCGTGGGCGCGCAGGTGGTCGAAGGCGCGGGCGAGGCCGGCCGAGTCGCCGGCGGCGGCGTGTACCAGGCCGAGCTCGACCCACGCGCCGGTGCGGGCCGGGTGGCTGGTGACGGCGTGCTGGAGGTCCACGAGGGCGCCTGCGAGGTCGCCGGTGGCCGCGCGGGCGCCGGCGCGGTGGGCGTAGACGGCCGGGCCGACGGTGCCGCGCATCTGGGCGATGCCGGCGGCGGAGACGGCGAGGGCGCCAGCGGGGTCGCCTGTCCGCTGGGACAGGAGGGTGAGGCCGACGTAGGCCCAGCGGGTGCGCGGGTTGAGGGCGATCGAAGCCTCGAGGTCGGCGCGGGCGCCGGCGTCGTCGCCGAGCCACATCCGCAGCTCGCCGCGGTGGGCCAGCGGCAGGGAGGAGCGCGGCCAGCGGGCGCAGGCGGCGTCGAGCAGGGCGAGCGCGCGGGCCGGGTGGGCGCTGCGGATCGTCTGCAAGGCGTGGCGCGAGGCGTGGCGCACACCTGTCCGTGTGGACAGGCGCTTGAGGACATGTCCGTCGTGCCAGGTAGCGAACGGCGAGCGGTTGCAGCCCATGCGCGCGAGGGCGTCGCGGGTGGCGTCGACCAGCGGGCCCTGGCGGTCGGCGGCGAGGGCGGCGGGGGCGAGCGGGGAGACCTCGGCGAGGGCCTCGGCGAACTCCTCGATCTGCCGCAGGTTGACGGGGGCGTCGGGGGCGGGGCGCTCGCCGGCAGCGGCGAGGAAGCGCAGCATCCAGGCGACGAACAGGTAACCATCGCCGATCGCGGTGGCGCGGGTCAGCGCGGCGTGGGCAGGGTCCCAGGCGCCGCGGCAGATCAGCGCCTCGGCGCGCGACAGCTCGGCGGCCGGATCGGGGACCTGGCAGGCGAGCTCGAGCTCGCGGAGGGCGGGGTCGTGGTGGCCGTCCGCGAGCAGGAGCTGGCCGCGGATCCTGCACGCGCCAGCGCGACCGCGAGCGCCAGGGATGGCTTCGGCGCGGGCCAGGGCGGCCTGGCGATCGCCTGTCCACAGGGACATGTCGGCGAGCGCGAGGGCGACGGGCGGGTCGTCGGGCTGCAGCGCCAGAGCGGCCTCGCCGTGACGGGCGGCGCCTCTGAAGTCGCCGGTCTCGAGCAGGGCGAACATTGCGGCGCGGCGGTAGAAGGCAGCGTCGCCCGCCGGGGCGAGGCGCAGGGCGGCGGCCAGCTCGACGCCGCAGGCGTGATCGTGCCCGGCGCGGGCCAGGGCGGTCGCCAGCTCCATGCGCAGCTTGGCCGAGTCGGGGGCGCGCTGCAGGCCGCGGCGGGCGGCGACGATGGCGAGCTCGAGGTCGCCGCCGCGCAGGTGCATCTGCGCCTCGAAGGCGTCCCAGGTCGGGTCGGTCGGATCGGCGGCGCGGCCGACCGCGATCGCGGCCGCGACCTCGCGCTCCCAGCCGAGCGCGCTGGCGTAGCCGACAGCGCGGGTGGCCGCGGCGCGGGTGGCCGCGGGTGCGGCTCGGGCGGCGGCGGCGAGGGCGTCGAGGCTGCGCTGATAGTCGTGCGTGGCCCGCAAGATCGCGGCGGCGGCGAGGGCGACGGCGGCGTCGTCGGGCCTGTCCCCCAGGGCAGCTTCGGCGGCCGCGCGGGCGCGGGCGAGCTGGCCGTGACGAGCCAGGGCGACGGCCCGCAGCAGGGCACCGCGGGCGCCGAGGCGCGGCTCGTCGGCTTCGAGGTCGCCGGCGTCGAGCGCGGCCTGAAGGCGCAGCGCCAGCTGCGGGCTCGCCGTGCGGTTCACCGGCTGCCGCTCCTGCGAGTCCCCGGCGCAGGAGATGACGTCAAGGCGGAGGGCCGCGGCCGATCGAACTGCGTCGAGCGCGGGCGAGCGACAGGGGGCCGCGGGAGCGATGGTTCGCATCGAATCCCGGGCGAACGGACCGCTCTGGCGATCACGCGAGGCGAGTGTGGGCTCGGCGTCGCCCCGGTCGTCGTCGCGGGCGCGAGGTGGGCGGCCGGCGAGCGCATGGCTCAAGGGACAGGTTGCATGGCCGCGAACCCGTGGGCGCGCACGTAGTTGATGTGCATGCCCTTACAGACATGTTCATGAGAGCATGTCTTGCAGCGCAGGCTCTTGACGTGGAAGCCGTCGTCGATGAAGCGGCGGGCGTAGCGGAAGATCTCGAGGCCGCCGTCGGGGCCGAGCTGGGCGGCGTCGAACACCGGCGGGCGCTCGCGCGGCGGCCGGCCGGCGATGCACGCGGGGACGGCCTCGACGGGCACCGGGGGCCGGAGGGCGGCGAAGAAGGCCGGGAGGTCGAGGTCGAGCTCGGCCGACTCGGTGAGGCGCTCGCGCGCGGGCTGGCGCAGGACCAGGCGCGGCGGGGCAGCCTCCAGGGCGAGCAGCCAGGCCTCGGCGGCGCGCGACAGCAGGAGCACGACTTCGAGGTCGAGGGGGAGGTCGAGCAGCGCGGCGGCGGCGGCAGGGTCGGCGACGACGACGCGGACCAGGCGCTTGCCGGCGATCGATGGCTGGCCTTCGGGACCTGTCGTGGAGGACATGTGCGAGAGCCGGGCGATCAGGGCCGCGGGGTCGGCGAGCTCGAGCTCGAGCTCGGGGACTTCGGGGTAGTCGGCGGCGAGGGCCTCGGCGGCCGCGAGGTCGGGCGCGACCAGCCACAGCGCGCGGGGCCGGGCCGCCGCCGCGAGGGCGCGGGCGTCGAGGCGCGGGCGCGCGGGTGGCTGCGACGCGCCGGCGCCGAGCAGCGGGAGGCGGAAGCGGCGGGGCGGCGGGTTCGCGGTGACGCCCGGCCGGGTGGCGGGAAGGACATGTCCCGAGAGACTGGTGGTGACGGGGGCCGGCGACGAGATGGCGGGAGGGACATGTCCCGCGGGACCGGTGGTGACGGGGGCCGGCGACGAGATGGCGGGAGGGACATGTCCCGAGGGACTGGTGGTGTCCAGGACCGGCGACGAGATGGCGGGAGGGACATGTCCCGAAGGACTTGTCGACGTCGTATCGTGGTCCATGACGGCGAGGGCGCCTGGGCCGCGGTCGGTCGCGCGCGGGTCCGGGAGCTCGACGCGCCGCGCGTCGCGGGCCTCGGCCATGCCGGCGGCGGCCTCGTCGGCGGTGCCGGCCCACGCGTCGAGGCTGTCCTCGGGGACATGTCCTGAAAACCCGTCTTCAAAGCTGTCCTCGGGGACATGTCCCGAGAGGCCGGCGGCCAGGGCCCGCTCGGCGAGCACGCGGTGCAGGCGGGCGGCGGCGTGCTGGCGGCTGGCCGGGTCGCCGCCGTAGGCGACGGGGGCGTGATGCTCGGCGCCGGCGTCGATCCGCAGGACCTCGAAGCGCTGGCCGGCGAGGGCGGCGCGGACCTCGTCGAGGTGGTCGCACAGCGGCTCGAGGTAGCAGTGCTTGCAGCGCTCGGGGGCTCGGCAGTCGAGCGGGATGTCGTGCTCGAGCAGCAGCGCGTACTCCTCCTTGCGCCCGCGGACCTCTTCGATCAGCTTGTGCGGGTCCTGGATCAGGTCCTCGAAGCCCTCGAGGTGCTGCGGCGGAAATCGGTTGAGCCAGACGTGGACGCCGGGCCGGCGTGCGTAAGCGAAGGCCTCGAGCAGGTAGGGGCGCATGGCCTCGAGGTCGTAGAAGAGGACCTCGCGGCCCTCGCTGTAGGCGCGGCCGAACGGGATGACGTGCAGCAAGTCGAACTCGCGCACGCCCATGGCGGTGAAGGTGGCCATGAGCTCGGGCAGCTGCTTGACGTTGCCGCGGTTGACGCAGACGTCGATGTTGACGACGGGGCGACCGTCGGCGAGCGCGCCCTGGAGCCCCTTGACCTCCTCGTCGAAGGCGCCCTTGGTGCCGACGAGGGCGTCGTGGATCCGGGCGTTGGGGCCGTGGATCGAGAACGTGATCTCGCTGAGGCCGGCGTCGAGGGCGGCCCGCAAGAAGGCCGGATAGGCGAACATGCGGCCGTTGGTGACGGTCTGGATCTTGCGATAGCCGGCGCGCCGGCCGAGGCGCACGAAATCGACGAAGTTGGGGTGGATGGTGGGCTCGCCGCCGGAGAGGATCAGGCGAGTGGCGCCGCGCCGGCGTCCGTCGAGGATCTGGGCCTTGATCTCGTCGCGGTCGCGGTTGGTGCCGTCGTGCGTGTGGGCGTCGAGGCAGAACACGCAGCGGTCGTTGCAGTCGAACGTCAGCCGCACCCAGTTGCGCCGCTCGTGCGCGGCCTCTTCGTGCTGCACGGCGGTGGCGGGGAGAGCGTCCATTCCGGGCCAATCGTACCCGGCGCCCCGCGCAGGCCGCAAGCGTGCTAACGTCGCCAGCCGTGCGCCCCGGCCGCGTCCTCGTCGTCCATCCGCCCGTGTCGGTGGCGCGGGACTTCATCGATTACCCGTACTTCGTCGACCTCGGGGCGGTGCAGCTGGCGGCGGTGCTCGAGGCCCGTGGGATCGCGTGCGACCTGGTGGATGCGTACGCGCTGCCGGAGCAGCGCGAGGGGCTGCGCGGCGCGGAGGACGTGGGGGCGAGCGAGCCGCGAGGGCCGGAGACCGTGAGGTCCGCGGCGGGCGAGTCGCAAGCGACGGAGAGCGAGCGAGCGGGCGAGGTGCGGCACGCGGCGTCGTCGATGCACTGGCGCAGCGACGGGCGGGCGCACCTGGGGGCGACGGTGGCGGCGACGCTGGCTGCCTGTGCACGGGACGTCGCGGCGGTCGTGGTCGCGGTCACGCCGTTTCACCGGCCGCCGGCGCGCGACGATCTGCTCGGCGAGCTGCTCGCGGGCCTGCGCGCGCGCCACGGGGCGGCGGTGCCGATCGTGCTGGCCGACTGCTACCAGTCGGGGCAGCACTACGTGGCGGCGCCGCAGCTGCTCGCCAGCTACCCGGAGGCGGACGCGTACGTGCAGTTCGAGGCCGAGGTGACGGTGCCGGCGCTGCTGCAGGCGTTCTTGGCCGGCGGGCCGGGGCCGCGCGGCGTGCACCGGGGCGAGCAACCTGTCCTCGAGGACATGCCCGTTCCGGCATGGTCCAAAGTCAACCTCGAGGCGTACCACGAGTTCCGCGCGGCGGTGGTCCGCGGGCTCGGGCGCGGCGGCTGGGCGTTCCCCATCGGCGGGCGCACGCTGCCGGCGGTGACGAGCCGCGGCTGTCCGTTCCAGTGCGCGCACTGCAGCTCGAACCCCGACGTGGAACCGGGCCGGCCGAAGACGCAGCGGCGCCACGACCCGGCCGGGCTGCGGCGGATGCTGACGGCGCTGGCGCAGGAGCACGCGGCCGAGCGGGTGTTCATCCTCGACGAGCTGATCAACGTGCACCCGGCCCACTTCGATCATGTCCTGGAGGCCATCGGGGCGCTCGGGCTGGGCTTCGAGCTGCCGAACGGGCTGCGCGCCGATTACCTCGAGCCGCGCCACTTGCAGGCGATGCGCGGGCGGATCACGACGCTGAGCGTGAGCGCCGAGAGCGGGGTGCAGCGGGTGGTCGACGAGGTGGTCGGCAAGCGGCTCGACCTGGCGGCGATCGTGCGCGCGGCCGAGTCGGCGGCGGCCGCCGGAGTGCCGCTGATGATCCACTACATCATCGGCCAGCCGGGCGAGTCGGCGGCGGAGATCAACGCGACGCTGAGCTTCGCGCTGGATCTCTGGGACAGGTTCAAGGCGTGGCCGGCGGTGCAGTTCGCGACCCCGCTGCCGGGCACGCGGCTGGCCCGCGCGCTGCCGCTGGCGCCGCCGCCGGCCGATCACGACTGGGGGCCGCGGTTCCAGCGGGCGCCGACCGGGGCGACGGTGCCGGCGGCGCTGCTCGAGAAGTTCCGCTGGACGTTCGAGCAGCGGCTGCGGGCGTCGCAGGGGCCGCAGAAGCTGGTGATGAACGCGACCTACGCGTGCAACAACCATTGCAGCTTCTGCGCGGTCGGGACGCGGTCGCAGCTGCACGGCGACGGCGAGCGCCTGCGCGAGCAGCTGAGCCACTACCGCAAGCAGGGGGTCGAGCTGCTCGACATCGACGGCGGCGAGCCGACGCTGCACCCCGATCTGCTGGGCCTCATCCGTCACGCGCGCGCGCTCGGCTACCGGGCCATCAACGTGACGACGAACGGGCGGCTGTGCGCGTACGAGGCGTTCGCGGCCCGCCTCGTCAACTCGGGGCTGTCGTCGCTGCTGTTCAGCGTGCACGGGGCCGACGCCCGCACGCACGCGCAGAACGTCGGGGTCGCGGAGGCCTTCGAGCAGACGCTGGCGGGGGTGCGCCACGCGGTCCGCCTGGCGCCGCGCGGGGTCGAGCTCGGCCTCAACGTGACGATCACGAAGCACAACGAGGGGCAGCTCGATGCCATCACGGCGCTGGCGTGGTCGCTCGGGCTGCGCTGGGTGAACTACCAGTTCCTGACGCCGTTCGGGCGGGCGACGGCGATGCTGGCGCCCGACACGGCGCGCGCGGCGGACAGCCTGCGGGCGGTGATCGAGGCGTGGCAGGACCGGATGAAGCTGCAGGTGATCAACCTGCCGTTCTGCTTCCTGCCCGGGCACGAGGCGCTGCTGCAGGGCGACCTCGGCAAGCTCGAGCGCCACATGGCGTTCGTCAACAACGAGACGGTCAACCTGGCGCAGTACCTGGCCGAGCGCCGGGTCCGCAAGCCGGTGTGCGCGTCGTGCCCGCACGCGTGCTTCTGCGGCGGGTTCTACGAGCTCGACGAGGTGCCCGAGCCGCCGTGGCTGATCGCGCCGGAGGACCTGGTGCGGCCGCTGACCGATCCGCGGCGCCACGAGTCGGTGCCGGCCGAGCTGCGCGAGCGCCTGCGCAAGCGCGCGGGGCCGGCGTGAGCGCGGGGCTGGCGTGCCCGCGCTGCGGCTGTCCTGAAGTGCAGGTGACGGGCGGGCGGGCGAGCGCGTGCGCGCCGCTGCCGACGCCGGAGCTGCTCCGCTGCCCGCAGTGCGAGAACACGGGGACGCGGCTGCCGCTGCGCGGGCGGCCGCTGGTGCGCTGGGAGCACGAGGCCGGCGAGGGCGGTGAAGGACATGTCTGAGGAGACATGTCGAATCGGCAATGTCCTGCGGGACATGCTTATGAGGGCATGTCCCAGGGGACAGCGTCGGCGCGGCCCGGCGCGCGGAGCCGGCGTTCAGCGCGGTCGCTGCAGCTCGGCGAGGGCGCGCCCCAGGACCTCGTCACGGCCGGCGCGCACGCCGGCGATGGTGGAAGAGACGGCCACGTCGGGCGTGAGCGGGGTGTAGGGATCGCCGCCGCTGGCGCGCGCCTGGGCAGCGCGGGTGAAGCTGACGACCAGGCCGCCCGGCAGGCGGAACGGCTGCCCGTCGAAGCTGCCGCCGGCCGTGTCGCTGCCGACGAGCAGGGCGCCGTGGCGCGCGCGCAGGGCGTCGGCCACCGGCTCGACGTTCCGCGTCGCGCCGGCGTCGACGAGGATGGCGAGGCGGGCAGGCCAGGCCGGCGGGTCGGCGTGGGACAGCTGGCGCAGCTCGTCCCACGCGTGCTGGCCCCCGGGCCAGGTGGTGTGGCGGTCGACGACGGTCTGCGGCGCGAGCAGGTGACGGGCGAGCGGATCGCCGACCCCACCGCGGAGATCGAGGACCGCGGCGTCGGCACGGGCGAGGCGCGCGGCGGGGAGGTCGGCGAGTTCGAGCCCGGACAGGTCGAGGTAAAGCACGCCGGGGGCGAGCTCGCGGACCCCGGGGCCGACGTGGAGCTGCGGCGCGAGGGCGACCGGGACGGTGGCGACGGCGACCTCGCGCGCCGTGCCGTCGACGCCGCGGACCACGAGCTGACGCGGCACGCCGGTCTGGCCGCGAGCCAGCCGCGACAGCGCCCACAGCGTGCGCCGCTGCTCGCTGGCGCCGGGGGCGGTGGCGCGGGCGTCCGCCAGGGTCTCGGCGATGGCGACGCCGTCGAGGGCGAGGACGACGTCGCCGACGCGCAGATCGGGGGCGCGCGCGGGATCGACGGCGGTGATGACGACCTGTCCTTCGAGCCAGGTCCAGCGCAGGGCCAGGCGGTGGCCGAGCTCGACGTCGTTGTCGACGTGGACCTGGCCGGCGGTGTCGCCGACGGCGGCGAGGAGCTGCCAGACGACCTCGCGCAGCCCGAAGCGATCGCGGGCGACGGCGGCGCGGGAGAAGCTGTCCCGTAGGACATGTTCCCAGGCGGCGCTGCTTCGGGCCACGTGGGGCGAGAACTGGGTCATGTGCGCGCCGAGCAGGGCGATCGCGGTCAGGCGGGTCAGGCGGTCGGCGAGGTCGGGGCTGAACTCGGGCGGCCGGGCCAGCGGCAGGTCGGGGCGCGACGGCGGGGGCAAGCTGGCGGCGGCGGCCCACACGGCGAACGGCATGGTCGCGACGAGGCCGCGGCCGAGCGCGATCGGGTGGCGGACGGCGGGGTCGGGGACGGGGGTGTCCTCGGGGACATGTTCGAGGAGCCAGCTGCGATCGACGCGCTCGCTGGTGGGCCCGTGACGCCACACGAGCGCGCGCTCGGCCGCGTCGGGGCGGGCGATGGGCGTGAGGTCGGGGGCGCCGAGGCCGACGCGCAGCAGCGGGGCCCGCGGCTGGAAGGCCCGCTCGAGCGCGGCGGCCAGGGCGGCCGGACTCTCGGCGCGCAGCGCCGCCTGGACGCCGGCGAGCGCGAGCCGGTTCCAGCGGGCGCCCCCGGCCTCGTCGCCGGGATAAAACGATCGGACATGTCGCAAGAGCCAGGTGTAAGCGAGCAGGTTGTCGAGCTCGCGGGCGGTGAGCGGAGCCGGCGGTTCGCAGCCGGGGCAGGCCGGGCCCACGCGCTCGAGGGTGACGCCGTCGAGCTCGACGCGCGTTGCGCCGCCGAGGCGGACGGTGAGATCGAGGTGGTCGGCGTCGACGGGGACGTCGAACACGAGGTCGCGCAGGGCCCAGCGGTGGTCGTCGAGGCGGATCGCGGCGCCGTCGACGACGCGCTGGTGCTCGCCGACGCGGGCGCGCAGCTCGAGAACAGGCGAGGCGCCGGTCTGCCGCTCGACGCGGGCATAGGCGAACAGGCGCACGCGCTGGCCGCGGAGGTCGTCGGTGGGGACGAGCCGGGTGAGCCGAGCGTCGCGCGGGAAGCCGTCCGGCGGGGCAGAGAGGGCGATCGCAGCGCAGCCGTCGAGGCCGGGCAGGAGCTCGCGGGCGGTGCCGTCGGCGTCGAGCAGGCTCCATCCGGCCAGCGGATCGGGGCGGGCCTCGAAGCTGCCGTTGGCGAGCGGGACGCCGCCGATCGCGGTCGGTCCGCAGGCGTAGGAGAGGGTGGCCGATGGGACATGTTCTTCGGGGCAGGTGTCGTCGCAGGCGAGCACGCCGAGCGCAGCGAGGAGCATGAGGAGGCGGGACGGAAGCAGGGACGGCATCATTATTAAAACTAAGTCCGGCGAAGGGCGAGGTGAGCACGGTACCACGACCGCGGGCCGTGGAGCGCCCCATGCGGGCCAACCGTGGCTCCATCGGCAGGCATCTTATGGGTCGCGTGGGCTGCGCCGCTGAACGGTGATATCGACGAGCGATTGTTGCGGCTGTCTGGCCGCGCGCGCGAGCGATGGTGGGCGCGACGCCTGCATGGGCCCCGAGGCCGCAGGGCGACAGCACACGGGCGGGGCAACTGGCGGCGAGATCCGGGCGCAAGGGCTGCCGCTGCGCCGATGCGGGCGGGGCGAGTTGGTGGCCCTGCGTGGACGTGAGGGCGAAGCTCGCGTCGCGGCGCTGGCGGGCGCTGAGCCGCGGGCGCAGCGGTGCGCGCCTGGGCGATCCAGGCGCGCGCCGCTGCTTCGTCGCGCGTGGTCCCAAATGCATGTCTTTGGGGACATGCCCTCGGGGTCATATGGACGGCGCGTTCAATGTCGTTATTTCAGGGGCGCGCCGCTGCTTCGTCGCACGTGGTCCCAGAGTCATGTCTTTGGGGACATGACCTCGGGTGCATGTGGGTGGATCGGTCGATGTCGTGTCATTTCGGGATTGGTGGGTGGCCGAATGTTCTCAGGGTCGACTGGCAGATCCGTTTCGGCTATGAACGACTGTCTCATTCGCAGGGCGACGCGGGATTCGGCGCTGACGGCTCCGGCGCGGGCGACGATCGCGGGCTGGCGAACGGCATTGATGGCAGTCGGCGAGGCGGTCGCAGCGGCCGAATCAATGCTCGTTCGGGCGGTTCTCCGCGCGCCCCGCCGGGGCCGCGGGGTCCAGGCAATTCCCGCGAATTCGTGGCTGGGAGGGGGGCAGGAGGGCGTCCTTGCGGCAATGGTCGGTATCATCCTTTGCGCTTCGCCACACCGCAGCTTTGCCTACCCGGGACTACCAACCAATAGTTCGACCGGAAGAGCTCAGGCGGGATTGCCCCGCCGGCTGCTTTCGAGTCAGAGAAAGGAACCCTCCCATGTTGCGTACCATTCTTGTATTGTTCCCCGCGCTCGCGTTTTCGCTGCCCGTCACGGCGACGGCCGCGGACGAAGCCCGGTGGGGCGGTAGTCATCAGGGCTACGGTCAGAACGAATTGCTCGAGCTCGAGACCTGCTTGGCCGACGTGGAGCAGCTGACCCAGAACCGTTCGTGCACGATCCTCGACGAGGAGGAGTGCCTCGCCGCGTGCGACGTGGCGGCGGACTCCGAAGACGCCAATCGGTCCTGCCGCAGCTCGTGCGTCGACGCGGGCGTGGCGGTGTGTGAGCGCTGGGGCGGCAGCCAGGGCTTCGACCAGCACCAGGGCGTGATGCCGGGCAAACCCACCGGGCCGGGCGTTGACCTGACGCCGGACCAGAACGTCGGCCAAGGCTTCGGCAAGGACATGGGCCAGGGCTTCGGCAAGGACGTCGGCAAGATCGAGCAGGAGCTGCTGCAGGAGCTCGAGCAGGACCTCGACCAGAACATCGGCAAGATGGTCGAGCAGGACATCATCCAGGAGCTCGAGCAGGACATCGTCCAGGACCTGGACCAGAACATCGGCAAGAACGTCGGCAAGCTCGAGCAGGAGCTCGAGCAGGACATCCTGCAGGATCTGGAGCAGGACCTCGACCAGACGATCGGCAAGGACGTCGGCAAGAACGTCGGCAAGCTCGAGCACGAGCTCGAGCAGGACATCCTGCAGGAGCTCGAGCAGGACCTGGGTCAGACGATCGGCAAGGACATGGGTCAGACGATCGGCAAGCCGGGCTTCGGCAAGCGCTGGGGTAACCAGGGCTACGGCCAGCAGGGCTACGACCAGGGCTTCGGCAAGGATGTCGACCAGGGCTTCGGCAAGGACGTCGACCAGGGCTTCGGCAAGGACGTCGACCAGGGCTTCGGCAAGGACGTCGACCAGGGCTTCGGCAAGGACGTCGGGCAGGGCTTCGGCAAGGACGTCGGCCAGGGCTTCGGCAAGGACCAGACCATCGGCAAGCCGGGCTACGGCAAGCGCTGGGGCAAGCCCGGCTACAACCAGGGCTTCGGCAAGGAGCCGACGCCGGTCACCCCGGGCCAGTACGATCAGGAGCTGATCTACGTGCTCGGCTCGGAGTGCGCGATGCTGGTGCTCGACCAGACGCAGGGCGTCGGTAAGGGCGTCGGCAAGCACGTCGGCAAGTGAGCCGACCTCGGCGGGTCGCCCGGACGATCGCTCGACGATCGCCGGGGACCCGCCGCGAGCGGAGCGCTCGAGGGTCTCTCGAGCGCTCCGCTGCGGGCGGCGAAGCGTTCGCCGCCCGTGATCCGCTGAAACCCGCGAGTCCCCGCGCCACAGCCGGCGCAGCGCCCGAGCGGCAGATCGAGCGCCCCTTCGGACTCGCACGACCCCCGCGGCAGACATCTCCCGCGGCCTCGATTCCACAACCGGCGACCCGTCACGCTGACCTCGACTCGATGGATCGCCCGCCGGTCTCCTCCGTGCGGCTCTTGCTGCGTCGCGCTCGCCTGTCGTCTCGGCGAGTCGATTCCGCCACCGTCGCACTGCCGTCATTGTCCGGACCGATGGATCGGTCCTGTGAATCGCGCTCACGCAGGGGACCGCTCCGGCGGCCCTCTCCGCGCCACGAGACGAGAGGAGAATCATGCGAGGCAGGCGCTTGACGCCGCGTGACGACCACGCCGCCTCGATGTCGCTCCCGAGGACCCAGCGGCGATCCTGCCGCTGACGACGACGGAGAACGTGCGAATCGGTCAGACCATTTCGAGGTGTCTCATGTCATTCACGATTCTATCCTCTTTCTCCGCGAGCCGTCTCGCGGGCCGCCTCACTCTCCGCGCCGCGTTGATGCTCGCCGCGCCGTTTTCGCCGCTGATCGCCTGCGACGAGCCGGTCGACGAGCTCGACGAGGTCACCGCCGACGAGGACGAGCCGGCGCTCACCGAGGAGCAGGAGGAGGCGCTGCTGTACCGCGAGGGTTGGTCCAAGGCGGATGACCCGCGCCTCCTCAGCAAGGACTTCAACTATGGGTTCCACGAGCTGCCGACCACGGGCTGGGCGCAGCGCGTGCCGTGGCCGGGCTATTACTGGCCGACCTACAACGACAGCATCAACTACCGCTGGGCCGGCGCGAAGGTCCGCTCGCCAGCGGAGAAGTACGGGGCCGCGTTCGGCCGCGCGGGGGTCGGGACGGTCATCTCCAACCGCTTCGGCGTCGGCAGCATCGGCGGCACCCGGGCGTGCAGGTACGACTCCGACTGCGGCAACGTGAACGGCCGCATGTGCGGGCGCCGGCGCGGCGAGTCGCGCGGCCGCTGCATCGAGACGTGGATGGGCATCTGTCACGCGTGGGCGCCGGCGGCGATCATGGAGCGCGAGCCCAAGCAGGGCATCTCGTTCAACGGGGTGCGCTTCGAGATCTCGGACCTCAAGGCGCTCATCAGCCTGGTCTACACCGAGGGGCTGTCGGTCCGCTTCATGTCGCTGCGCTGCAACTCCAAGGGCAGCCTCAAGAGCCAGGCGTGCCGCGACACCAACGCGGGCAGCTTCCACGTCGCGCTGGCCAACCTGCTCGGGGTCCGCGGCGAGTCGTTCGTGTTTGACCGGACCTACGACCGCGAGGTGTGGAACCACCCGGTGATCGGCTACAAGGTGACGCGCGATCAGGAGGTCTCGGCGGCGACGGCGAACGACATGATCAGCGGCGGCGGCTCGAAGTACCGCTTCAACCCGCACGCGGTCGAGCTGCGGCGCGTCCGCACCGAGGTCTACTGGATCAACGAGGCGGGCCCCGGCTTCAACCAGCAGCTGGTCGACAACGTGGCGACGTTCACGTTCACCGAGGTCTACGACTACATCATCGAGCTCGACGGCGGCGGCGACATCATCGGCGGCGAGTGGGTCGGGGCGTCGAAGCGCCGCCACCCCGACTTCGTGTGGCGGCCGATGGCGAAGAAGGACACGACGGTGGCGGGCGCGGTCCGCTACAGCGAGGTCGAGCAGCTGATGCAGCTGGCCGGCGGCGGGATCTGACGCGGGCGGCTCGCCGGACCGCGCGTCACTCGCGGTCCGGGCCGCGCCCGTGACCAGGATGACGGCAGCCCGATTCGCATGATTGCGGATCGGGCTGCCGTCATTCGTGCGTCCGACATGGAGGCCCTCGCGCCGTCGTCTGCGCGGGAGACCCGTGGATGTCCCCGCGGCGAGCGCGGCGCGGCGCGGCCGGAGGGACGGCCGGGCGGCCGAATCGGGGCGGCTCGGAGGCGTTCGGCCCGGGCGCCGGTCGGCGCGATCGTGCCCGCGCGAGCGCGGCTCGGCGGCGCCGCGGCGATCCATCACCGCCGTGTTGGTGCGGTGCGGTAAGGTGACGCCATGTTGAGAATCTGCTCCTTGAAAATTGTTCAATCGTATTTGCCCGTGGCCGTGATGTCGCTGCTCGCCGGCGGATGTCCGGATTCGGGCAACCCCGGCAGCGCGTCGGCGACCGAGACCTCGACCGGGACCGGGACCGCGACCGATCCGACCACCGGCAACGTGGGGCCGACGACGACGACGCAGTCGACCGACGATCCGACCGGCGGCACCAGCACGGTCGGGACCGAGGGCACCGGGGTGACGACGACCGAGGGGACCTCGACGACGACGCAGGGGGTCGACACCACGACCTCGGACACGACGACGAGCACCAGCGAGCCGGGGACCACGACCTCGACGACCGACGACACCTCGACCGCCGCGTCCGAGACCACGAGCTCGACGACGACCACCGGCGGCGAGACGACCGAGACGACCGGCGAGCCGGCCAGCGACATCGAGATCGTGATCACGGCCGACAACGCCTACGGGTTCGCGTACGGCACCGACGACAACATCTCGATGTACTGGGGCGGGATCGAGAACACCACCGCCGGGCAGATCTTCAACTGCGGCGAGGGGCCCGAGAAGTACGTGGTGCCGGCCGCGGAGGCCGACAGCGCCAGCTTCCTCTACATCATCGCCTGGGCCGACTCGTCGGTGACGCAGGGCGTGCTGGCCCGGTTCCGCCGCAAGGACGGCGGCGGGGTGTTCGGCGAGGACGTGTTCACCGGCACGAAGGGCTGGGAGGTGTGCGCGACCGGGGTCGACTACCAGCCGGGCAGCGGCGGGCCGAGCCTGCAGGTCATCAACGATCACATCGTCAAGTGTAACCAGGGCGTGCTCGATCCCAACACGACCAGCGTCGGCTGGGTCGACGAGGTCGGGACCCAGTACGGCGCGGTGGCGTTCGGCGAGGACAACACGACGCCGTACAACGGCGGGCCGATGGTGGGCAACGAGTTCCCGCTGGTGTGTCCGATGGACATGCCGGCCGAGGCGAAATGGATGTGGTTCGACTGGGGCAACGTGCAGCCGCCGCAGAGCCCGTTCATGTGGCCGGGCGGCAACGGCAACCCCGATCACCAGTACTTGATCTTCCGCTTCGCGGCGGAGCTGGTGCCGATCCCGATGTGAGCCGGTCGTCGGATGTCCGCAAGGACAGGTCTGTGGGGCCCGGAATGCGGGGCGACCCGGAGCTGTCCGAAAGGACATAGAGGCGATTGGCAGGAGCTGGGGACATGTCCTGCGGGACATGTCCTTCGAAGCCGAGGATTCACCGCGCGGGTCCGGCACGCGTGACAGGGCGCACGGGCTCCGGCGTCGGGCCGCGCCGCCGGCGGACGTTGCGAGGGCGGGTCGGATTGACTATACCGTGAGCACGTCTGGCGGACGCAAAGTGCCCCCAATCGCCGCTGCGCGACCGGGTAACCCCGAGGGAGGACACATGAAGACCACCGACGTCGTTCGAGGCTATGATTTGTGGGCGTCCACGTACGACCGCATCGACAACCCGCTGGTTGCGATGACGGCAGTGGCGATGCGGCGCTGGCACCCGACGGGGCGCCGCGTGCTGGAGCTCGGATGCGGGACGGGGCGCAACGCGCCGTTCCTGCTCGAGCGCGGGTTCGAGGCGTACGTCGGCGTCGACGTGTCGCCGGGGATGCTGGCCGAGGCGGCGCGGCGCGTGCCCGACCCGCGGGCGCGCTTCGTCGAGCGCGACGCGGCCGAGGCGCTGGAGCTGGGCGATTTCGACGGGGCGCTGCTGAGCCTCGTGCTCGAGCACGCCGAGGACGTGGCGCCGCTGCTGGCCTCGGCGGCGCGGGCGGTGCGATCGGGCGGCTGGCTGCACATCTTCGAGATCCACCCGCGCTGGCGGGCCGACGGCGGGCGCGCGCACTTTCAGCACGAGGGCGAGGACCTGTTCCTGCCGAGCTACCTGCACGACGTCGCGGCGATCCAGGCGGCGATGGGCGACGACTGGACGCTGGTGTCGGCGACCGACTGGTACGCCGATCCGGCCGCCAGCGCGAAGCTGGCCCGCCGCCGCGGCCAGCCAGTGCTGCTCGAGGTGACGGCGGTGCGCGCGTAGGCGCGCCCGGGAGATGTCCCGAGAGACATGTGGGTCGATCGCCGGCCCGCGCGCGGGTATCGTCGCCGTCGTGACGGGACGAGGCGCGCGGGCGGCGATCGTGGCGATGGGCGTGGCGCTGCTGGGCACGAGCCCGGAGGCGGCCGCGGACGCGGTGATCTACGACGACGAGAGCCTCGTGGAGGTGCCGACCGAGATCGTGGTGCGCGGGGTCGATGCGCTCGGTGACGTGATGCTCGTGGTGTATCCGTACCCGTGCGTGCTGGGCGGCGCGATCACGCGGTTGGAGAAGGCGCTGGCGAGCGACCCGGACGCGAAGATCGAGGGATCGCCGGAGGAGGAAGAGGGTCGCGGTTACCACGTGGTCCGCGAGGGCGCGGCGTTCGCGAGCCTCAGCAATTACGAGGGGCCGTACAACCTCTGCTATTTCTTCGGCCTGCCGCGCGCGGCCTTCCCCGAGCAGGACGGGGCGATCGCACGGCTCGAGGAGCTGTCCGACGGGGGCCGCTGGCGGCTGTTCTCGCGCGACCCCGCGGTGCTGCGGACCGGGGTGCCGCTGGCGATGGCGGGGCTGAAGAAATCGCCGGGGGCTCCGCGCTCGCGGGTGGTGTCGTACGCGGCGCGACTGGTCGACGGGGTGCTGAAGATCGAGGCGACCGAGTGGGCGTGGACGACGAAGAAGAACGGCCGTGTGCGGCGCGAGGACCCGCGCAAGCTGTCGCGCGAGGCGCTGCTCGCGGTCGAGCCGCACGACGAGCTCGATCTGGTCGAGGAGCAGCCGTGGTTCGCGGGGTCGCTGGCCCAGGTGGCGGATACGACAGGTCCTGAAGGACATGTTGAAAAGGACAGCCTCGATACGAAGGCCGCGGCGGGACCGGCGGTCGCGAGTGGGCCCGCCGTGAAGGCGAGCGCGAGCCCGGGGCCGGTCGCGGGACCCGGGCAGATCGAGCCGGCGCGGGCGCAGCCGTCGCCTGGCTGGTGGGACAGCCGGCTGTGGTACGGCGGGGCGTGCTTGCTGGTGGCGCTGGGCGCGGGGCTGGTGCTGCGGCGAGGGCGTTGAGGGCGGCGTCAGGCCTGCGAGCGATCGGGGACGCGCACGCCGTCGACGACGATGTCGGCGAGCACATCGGCGAACTGCTCGACGCTCAGGCCCTGGCGCAGCGGGTCGTCGCGCACGAGCGGGGCGAAGCGGGTGAGCGCCTGCAGGACGACGAAGCGAGCGTGGCGCTCCTCGGCGGTCCAGGTCGCCGGGGCGACGGCGGCGTCGAGGAGGTGACCGATGAAGCCGCCGGCGTCGGCCATCGCCGCCGCGAAGCGCTCGGGCATGGCCTCGATCAGGGCGGCGAGCATGTCGGGATCGCTGGCAGAGGCGCGGGTCAGCAGCGGCGAGGCGGCGACCATGAGGATCGAGGCGCGCACCCACTGCCGCAGGCGATCACGCGGGGCCAGGTCCGGCGCGTCGAAGCCGTCGAGCACGGCGAACAACCGCAGCTTCTCGAGCGCGCAGGCGACGTAGAGGACGTCGAGCTTGGTGGCGAAGGAGAGGTAGACGGTGCCCTTGGCGATGCCGGCGGCGCGCGCGATGTCGTCGATGCTGGTCTTGCGATAGCCGTGGGTGACGAACAGCGCGATCGCGGCCTCGAGGATCTTGAGGCGCTTCTTGCCCCTGCTGCTCTCGGGGTCGACGTCACCCACCGCTTCCGCGAGGGCGGCGCGCATCTCGGCGAGGGTCTCGAAATTCATGTATGACCAGTTTGACAAATCAGGTCATTTAGTCAATATTGGTCTCAAGCCCGCCGGGGAGTCGTTTGGAGCCGATGTCGGCGCGAATCCGCGCGCCTGCTCCGCGCACCGCGCAGGGCCCCAGGAGTCATGGCCATGAAGTGGAGTCAGATCCGCGAGCTCAGCCGCATGCAGCGCGAGGGCCGATCGATCGGCGACATCGCGGCGCTCAAGTTCTCGTACCTGGCGGGGTCGAAGCACGCCGGCAATCACCGCCTTCACACGCTGCCGACGCCCAGCCTCGAGGTCGACCTGGCCAGGCTGCGGGCGCTGCCCGAGGGCACGGTCGGCCGCGCGCTCGCCCACCAGCTCGACCGCAACAAGCTCGAGCCGCTGGTGATCAGCGACGAGATGAAGGCGCGCCTGGCCGACAACCCGCTGGCGCTGCGCTACACGACCACGCACGACCTGGTCCACGTGCTGACCGGGTTCCCGACCACGCCGGCCGGCGAGATCGGGGTGTTCGCGTTCATGATCGGGCAGGGCTTCGGCTCGTCGCGCGCGCTGCTGTGGACCAGCGCGGCGGTGTATGGGCTGCTGATGCCGCTGCACGTGGCGGGGATCGTTCACAACGTCCGCGTCGGCCTGCGCATGGCCCGGGAGACGCCGCCGATGCTCGAGGCGCGGCTCGAAGACCTGATGGCGGTGCCGCTGGCAGAGGCGCGCGAGCAGCTCGGCCTGCGCCCGGAGACGATCGCCGCGATCGCGCCGGGGCACGACAGCTGGCTGGCCAAACGGATCCTCGCCCAGTCGCCGAGCAAGGCGATGGCGTGAGCTGCTTCTGTGACATGTCCTAAGGGACATGTGTGTGTTTGCGAAGCGTGAGGTTGGGCGGCGACATGTCCCGATGGACATGTTAAGGTCGAGGTCCGATCTGACCCGGAGGACAGGGGATAGATTCGGGCGCCGGTGGGGTGGCCCGGAGGACAGGTGTCATCGCCGCGACGGCGGGTGAGTGTCGCAGCATGTCCCGGAGGCCAGGTTCGTCAAGCGCCCCGATCGAGGGCGACGTCGAGGAAGGCGTGGCCGTCGCGCTCGAACACGGCGCCGCTGCGCAGCGCGAGCGGGCGGGCGAAGCCGGGCAGGTCGGTGACGAGGGTGTGGAACTCGCCGTGCTCGCCGCAGGGATCGACGGCGGCCGGCAGACCGGACAGCAGGGTGCTGTCGAAGCTGCGACCGAGCCATTCGGCCCCCATGCGCGCGAGGTCGACGGCGACGAGGGTCGCTCGCAGGCCACCGGCGATCATCGCCCGCGCGAGTTCACCGGTGTCCTGGCCCCACAGCGGGAAGACGGCGCGCAAACCTGTCCCTCGGAGCATGTCCTCTCGGTAAGCCCGGATGTCGGCCAGGAACAGGTCGCCGAACGCGATCGCGTCGATCTGCTCGGCGCGGGCGCGCTCGATCACCGCGCTCATCCGGGCCTGGTAGACGGCGTTGGGGCACGGGTCGGGCAGCGCGACCTGCCACAGCGGCAGGCCGAGCGCGTCGGCCTGGGCCAGCAAGACTTCGCGCGGAGTGCGGTGCATGACGACCCGGGCGTCGTCCTCGCGCGTGGTGGTGAGCAGACCGACGAGCTCGACCGCAGGGTCGCGCGCGAGCACGACGCTGGCCCACGCGGAGTCTTTGCCGCCGCTCCAGGCGAGGATCGTTCGGGCGCGCTTTCGCGGCATCACGTCGTTGGTAGCAAAGGATCGCGCGACGCGGGAGGCGGGGCGAGCGGCCGCGCGGCTTGACGCCGACGCGCGGGCGGGCCTACGCTGGCGATGGAGGCTTAGTCCGGGCTTCCTTCTCACTCATTCTAGAAACCAGCTCGGGCGCTTACCTCCACCTTTTCTCCGCCGCCCATGGGAGTCACGCACACCGCCACGCGCGAGGCGCTCCTGCGCCGCCAGGGGCTGGTGTTCGTGGCGCCGGGCGCGGCGACCGCGAGCGAGCGGCACCTGCAGGCGATCGAGCTCGAGCTGGCGCAGCTCGGGTACGTGATCTCGGTGCGGCTGCGGCAGCGGCTGGCGACGCTGACGCCCGAGGAGCTCGCGCCGCACCCGCGCCTGGTCGCCGGCGCGCTGGCGGCCCAGTTCGGCGGCAATGTCCCCTACACGCCGCTGTTCCGCCGCTTCCCCGAGGATGTCCCGAAGGACACGCGCGACGTCTACCTGCACAAGGTGCTGTGTCACTTCCTGCAGACCGAGGGCCAGCCGTGCGTGTTCTGCCGCCGCGTCGGCACGACCCACGTGCTGAGCCCGTGCCTGCACGTGGTGTGCGACCACTGCTTCGACGGCGCCAACTACAGCGCGTGCCCGGTGTGCGAGCACCACGTCGACCGCAGCTCGCCGTTCTTCAAGCCGGGGCTGTTCCTGGCGCGCAGCCTGCCGAAGGAGAAGGTCCGCTTCAAGCTGCTCGACCTCGGCGAGGACCTGCCGGCCGCGGCGCGAGAGCTGTTCGAGTCGTTCTGCGCGCGCACGCAGGTGATGTCGCCGGTCGACGCGACGGACCTCGGAGCGATTGTCGACGATTTCGCCGAGCAGGTGCTGGCGTGGCTGCCGGACAAGATCGCGGTGCGTGAGAACGTGGCGCGGATCTTCGGGGCGCTGCTGCGCAAGTGCAACGCGCCGGCCACGTTCGCGATGGCACAGGCGCACCTGGCGACGGCGACCGACGTGCTGCGCACGCTGGCGGTTTATTCGGGCGCCGATCCGTCGTTGCAGGGCGCGACCGTGAAGCGGCTGGTGGCGCGGCCGAAGGAGGGCGCGGCCGAACCCAGCGGGCTGGCCGCCCGGATCGAGAAGATCTTCGCCGGCGGCCGGCGACTGCCCAAGGCGGAGACGGTGTCGGTGCCGATCCACGCGTACCGCTTCAAGGTGGGGCCGCTGCGCCGGCCGCTGCGGCGGGCGCTGCTGGCCCACCTCGAGGCGATGCACCCCGACGGGCTGGTCGAGGACATGCTGCGCCACCGCTCGTACTGGCAGTGGGTCGGCAAGTTCCTGCATCCGCACGAGTTCGCCGAGCAGTTCCCGCAGGTGGCGCGCGCGTTCGCGGTGGTGCGCAAGAAGGCGCCCGACGGCACGCCGGCGCCGCGGTTCATCGGCTTCCACGCGGCGATCGAGGCGGCGGCGCGGGCCGGCGACGCGCCGGCGATGATCGAGAAGCTGCGGCAGCGACCGGGCGAGCTCGGGCGCCGCTTCGACCACGCGCTGCGGATCGCGGGCGCCGACGCGGCGGCGCAGGACGTGGTGATCTCGGCGTTCGTCGCGGCGGCGCCGCGGCTGGCGAACCCGCTGCTGCTGACGTTGCACGGCCACCTGCCGACGCGCGGGCGGCCGGCGGCGGTGCGGCTGTTCTGGCCCAAGGGACAGGTGGCGAAGGGGGTCTCGGCGCCGGACGTCCGGCCCACGCTGGCCCCGCAGGCGATCGCCGCGGCCGGGCAGGTGGTCGAGCGCGAGCTGCTGCGCCGCCTGGCCGACAAGCCGAAGTTCGCCACCTGCGTGCTCGACGAGGGGCTGCGCGACGTGATCGTGCCGTTCAACGAGCGCACGGCCAGCCGCGCCGCGGTGTCGCTGTCGCGCGGTACGAAGGTGGCGCTGCCGGCCGGCGAAGTGGTGCGCCTGTTCCTCCACTGGTGTCAGCCGGAGGTCGGCGACTCCACCGATATCGACCTCTCGGTCGCCTTTTACGACGAGCAATGGGCCTACGTCGGGGTGTGCTCCTATTATCAATTGCGATTCGACGGGGCCGACAAGCGGCCGATCGCGCAGAGCTCGGGCGACCTGCGCGACGCGCCGTACCCCGACGGCGCGGCCGAGTTCGTCGACGTGCACCGCGAGCGCGCCCGGGCCCAGGGCATCCGCTACGCGGTGATGGTGGTCAACAACTACGCTGGCATGCCGTTCTCGAAGCTCGAGCGGGCGTGGGCCGGGATGATGCTGCGCACGGACCTCGGCGGCCGGCAATTCGACGTCCGCAAGGTCGAGCTCAAGTTCGATCTGCAGGGCGAAAACGGGGTGTTCATGCCGCTGGTGCTCGATGTCGCCGAGTCGACGATGCACTGGCTCGACGTGTACACGACCGGTGAATTCGAGTTCAACAACGTGGAGACCTCGAACAAGGCGATCACGAAGATCTGCCCGGAGATGATCGGCTACTTCGCCAGCGGGGCCCGGATCTCGATGTACGAGCTGGCGCTGCTGCACGCGGCGGCCCGCGGCCAGCGGGTGGTGGTGCGTGGGCCAGACGGGCTGCGTGGGTTCGAGCGTGGGGCCGATGAATCGGCGGAGGCGTTCTTGCGGCGGCTCCGCGCCGGTGAGGGGGCGAGCCCGGCGGAGCTGCCCGCGGCCGAGGGAGCGCCGGTGTTCGCGGCGCTGCTGCACGGCGACGTGGAGCTGCCGGCGGGCAGCGTGTGCTACGCGCTGTTCCGCGAGCGGGTCATCGCTCCGATCGCGGCCAGCGACCTGCTGACGTGAGCGGCGGTCCGGCTGTCCGCTCGCGGCGGTCCGCGTGCGCGACCTCGACGCGGCTGCTAGCATCGAGGACGGCTCGATGCGCGCGCTCGAAGCACAGCCCCGGATCGCCCGCGAGTCGTATCGCAGCTTCGCCGAGACGGCGCTCGAGCGGGCGCTGCGGGAGGGGCTGCCGGCCTGGTCGGAGCCGGGGCCGCCGCACGAGCTGTGGGCCGCGGCGCGCATGGCCGGGATGTTCACCGGGCTGGTGTGCGCGGTGGCGATGGTGCCGCAGGTGTTCGCGGCGCTGCTGCTGTGGAACGTGCTGGCGCTGGTCCGCAGCGCGCAGGGCCGCGAGCCGCCGGCGGATCGCTGGCTGCGCGGGCGGATCGGCCGCTACCGGGTGCCGGTCGGCGATCTGAAGCACTGGCAGCTTCACGGCGCGGTGTGGTTCGGGCGCGTCGAGCTGGTGCTGCGGCGCGCTCACGAGCTGGCGGCGGAGGCGGTGCGGGTGGTCGAGCCCGAGGCACGCCTGGCGTGGACTGGGCCGAGGCGGCTGCGGGTGGAGGTGCCGTGGACGCGCCAGGGCGGCGATCACCGCCGGTTCGATCGCCTGGTCCGCTTCCTGGCGGCCCACCGCGACGAGCTGCAGCTCGAGCGGATCACCCTGGTGCCGCGGGAGGGACATGGCCCGAAAGACACATAGGCGGTGATGCGGGCGGTGGGTGTCGCGAGATGGCGCGAGGGACATGTTCTTTAGAGCATGTCTTCGATCACCCTGCGCCGAGGTCGAGGCGATCAGCCGCGGGCGCGCCAGTCGGCCAGGGCCTTCGCCTCCTGCTCCGGGGTGATGGCGAACTCCGGGGCGTCGCGGCGCTCGGCTGGGACGGTCGGCCACCAGGCGAGGGTGTCGCGCACGGTCTCGGCGAGCGGGCGGAACCGCAGGCCGGCGGCCACGGCCCTGGCGTTGCGCGTCGACATGTGGCCGAGGTCGTTGCCCTTCAACATGACCCAGGGGACAGCATCCGAGATGCCGTGGGCCTCGAGGAACGCGTAGTCGTCGACCCACACCAGGCGGGCTTCGGGGTTGACCGCCGCCTGCGCGGCCGCGAGGAACTGCGGCATGGTCATCGGCTCGCGCGGGCCGACGGCGTTGTAGATCCCGCTGCGGCCGTCCTCGAGCAGACGCAGCATGAATTCGGCGAGGTCGCGGACGTCGATCAGCTGGACCGGATCGCCCGGGCGCCCGGGGGCGAGCACGTCGCCGCCGCGCTGCAGCCGGACCGGCCAGTAGGGGAAGCGATCGGTGGTGTCGCCGGGGCCGACGATGTAGGTCGGGCGGACGACGAGGCCGCGCTCGCCGAAGGCCTGCAGGACCTCGCGCTCGCTGCGAGCCTTGGCGACCCCGTAGGCCTCGGAGCCGTCGGCGGGATCGGTGGCCTCGAGGCGCACGGGCCAGGCCTCGTCGGCGCCCGCTCGCAAATAGGGGTAGTAGACGCCGGTCGAGGAGGTATAGAGATAGCGGCCGACCTGGTCCTTGAGCAATTGCGCGGACTGCCGGACCCACTCGGGGCGGGTGGCGGAGTCGTCGACGACGATGTCCCAGCGCCGGCCGACGAGGGCTTCGAGCTGGCCGTCGCGGTCGCCGGTGAGGCGCTCGACGCCGGCGGGCAGCTCGGCTTGTCGGCGGCCGCGGGTGAAGATCGTGACACGATGGCCGCGGGCGACGGCGTGGCGGACCAGGTGCGGGCCGATGAAGCCGGTGCCGCCGAGGACGAGCAGGTCGAGCGGGCGGGCAGGACTGTCGGGGGCGACGACGGCCGGCCGCGGGCCGCAGGCAGCAGCCGACAGGGCGGCGGAGAGCGCGAGGAAGCGGCGACGGGTGGGCATGGCCTGTCGCAAGGGTACGAGGCCGGGGGCGGGCCGCAAAGCGGCGCGCAGCCGGTTGGCCATGGACGGCCGGCTCGCTCCCTGCGACTCACGGCAGGCTGACCCGACGGTGCGGGCGATTCGTGGATCGCTACGGCATGTTGGACTGCGGCAGGACCGACAGCTCGAGCGGGGCGTGGCCGTTGTAGCCGACGGCGTGTTGATTCCAGACCATCGCCTCCGGCCGCGGCTGGACGCGACCGGCGTCGTCGCTGGCCCGCGCCATCAGGCGGTAGCGTCCGGGCTCGGCGTCCTTCCACGTCACCTCGAAGCGGACCCACATCATCGGCTCCGGCGCGTGAAGGAGCTTGGCCGACCGCCACCCGGGCTCCCAGATCGGGGCCCACCGGTCCTGCGCGACCTGGCGATCGATCCGGACCTCGACCTGCTCGATCGCCCCGGCGCCCGACCACGCGCGCCCGTGGAGGGTCCGATCGCCGGGGCCGAGGGTGATGTCCTCGGCCAGCTCGAACGCGCTGCGCACGGGGCCCACCGTGGCCAGGATCGGCTCGGCGTAATCGGGGCCCGCGAGCACCTGATTGCGCTGAAAGTGGGTGAGCGGCAGCGGCTCCTGCGAGACCTCGATCCGGCCGAGCCACTTGACCGCAGAGTTGGCACCCCAGCCGGAGAAGATCGCGCGCAGGGGATAGCCGTGATCGATCGGCAGCGGCTCGTCGCGCATGCGATACGCGAGCAGGGTGTCGTCCGCCAGGACCTTGTCGATGGCGATCACCTGCGAATACGGCAGATCGCCGGCCTCGGTGGCCACGGCGTCGAGGCTGGTGAACTGCGCGTTGGCGGCCGGGCCGAGCCCGACGGCGTCGAGGAGGTCCTTGACCCGCACGCCCGTCCACTCGGTCGCCCCGACGGCGCCGAAGTGCCATTGTGTCCACCCGGTGGGCAACCACTTGATGCTCTGGTACGGCGAGACCCGGGGGAAGAATGCGCGGCAGTTGACGCCGCAGTCGAGGACGCGGCGGCAGGTGACGGCCGGGAACGCGAGCAGTTCGTCGTAGGTGAAGGCGCGCGGCTTGGCGACGGCGCTGCCGGCGACGTGGAGGCGCCAGGTGGTGAGGTCGATCGGGGGCGGGGCGGCGCGGCTGTGGATGTACATGCGATCGTTGGGGACGAGGTCGCCGTATTCGGGCGCGGCGCCGAAATTCATCTCCTCCGAGCCGTTGCCCCGCGAGATGAAATAGGCCGAGGGCGTCGGCTGGACGACGTAATTGGGCGGTGGCTTCGGCGGCACGAGGTCCCCTCTTTGCGAGAAGAAGAATCGCCGGTCGCGACCGTGCGCGGCGGCGACCTCGAAAGCTATCACTGCGAGCTCGGCCGGCAACGGCGGCCCGGACGGTCCGCGCGGGGGAACGCGGTGTGCGGTGATTCTTGGCGGTCGACGCGAGCGTGGGCCTGCGTCACTCAGGGCGGCGTGAGGGGGCCGCAGCGCACGCCTGCGCGGGCTTCGCGGGCGGCGCGGTGCGTGAACGAGCCGGCGAAGGGTCGAAAAAGTCCGCGCAATCTCGCTCGCTGACGGAGCATCGTCTGCCATCGCGGCCATGCGCGAGAGGACATGTCCGAATGGACATGTGAATGGGCGAGAGTCTGCGCGATCTCGCTCGCGACCATCGTCCGCCATCTCGGGCATGGGCGAGAGGACATGTCCGAATGGACATGTGAAATGTCGATGGTTCGCGCAATCTCTCGCGGACGGAGCATTCTCCTCTATCGCGAGCATGGTCGAGAGGACATGTCCGCATAGACATGTTAAGGGGCGAAGGGCCGCGCAATCTCGCTAGTGATCCTCGCCCGCCATCCCGGGCATGCGCGAGAGCACATGTCCGGGTGGACATGTCTATAAAAAAGCCCAGGTTCAGCGATAGGCGCCGCGTGGCGCGACGCCCGTGGTCGCGTGAATCACGGGCGGGACCCCGGCTGGCGCCGACGGCCACTGCACCTCGTAGGCCGCGCCGGGCTCGACGATCGCCTCGAACAGCTCGAACTGGCCGTCGGCGAGGAACAGGCCGCGCTGGCGGAGGAAGCGCTGGCGGGCGCTCTCGGTCATGGCGGGCCGGGTGACGGCGGTGAGCGGCAGGCCGAGGGTGACGGCGTCGGCCTCGACGTGGCGACCGTCGATGTCGAACGCGCTCGAACGCATCTCGCGGAGGACCCAGATCGGCGGCCAGGCGTCGCCGGGCGCGTCGAACAGGACGCCGAGCTCGTAGCCGAGGCACGGGCGGCCGGAGAACGGGGCGGCGAGCAGCGGGCCGCGGGGCTGCGGCTGGCCGACGGCGCGCGCGGCCACGACGGCCTCGGCGGCGACCAGCGGCAGCGGCATGTGCCAGCGCGTGGGTCGGCTGCTGCCGCGCAGCATCAACGCGCGGCCGATCCGGCGCCGGCCGAGGCGATGGGCCAGGGCCGTGGCGCCGCCGCCGAGGCCGAGCAGCGACGGCCAGCCGAGCGCGACGAGACCGGCCAGCGCGAGGCCGCCGGCGCAGCCGATGCCGATCGCCGCGCCGGCCGCAACGGACGCGAGACGGACCTGCCACTTGAGGCGGTCGGGCGGGTGCCGACGCTCCTCCTCCTCGCGCTCGCGCAGGGCCTCGGCGACGTGCCAATAGTCGAGGTCGATCCAGGCCGTGCGCCCGCACGAGGGGCAGGCCGGATCGGTGTCGCAGAGGTAACCGCAGACGTCGCACAGGAACATGCAGTCGAACGATTCCTTCGGCGAGCCTGCGCCCAATTGATGCGGGCGGATCGAGCTGCGCTTGCTGGCGATGACGGCCTGCTCGCGCTTGAGGCGGGCGATGGCGTCGACTGTGGCTCCGCCCCAGACCATGCTCGCAGGATAGCCGAGGTCCGTGGACCGCGGAATACGCGGGGAGCGAGGTCGGTTCCGCCCGACGAACCAAAGGCGGTGGGGCGGTCGTGTGCGCGAAATCGTGGCAATGTCGTGCCTGCCGGCCTGGTCATCGTAAAGGGAGAGGACATGCAGTTTCACAACTTTGGAATGATCTTGATGACATGCGCCCTGGCGGGCTGTCCGGGCGAGAAGAACGACACCGAAGGCGGCACCGATCCGACGGCGACGGGCGGCGAATCGGCGTCGACGAGCGACGGAGCGACGGGGCCGACGACCTCGGGATCGACGGCGACGAGCACCGGCGAGGCGACCGAGCCCGGCGCGACGAGCACGAGCGACGGCGACGCGACGGGCCCCGGCGAGACGAGCACGAGCACCGGAGAGCCGGGGCCGACGACCTGCGAGAAGTACTGCGCGCTGCTGGTCGCGTGCATCGGGCTGACGCCGGAGGAGGCCGCGACGTGCCCGCAGGACTGCGAGGCGGAGCTGGTGGAGCTGGATGGCGAGTGCCGGGTCGCGGTGGTGGCGACGTACGAGTGTCACGCGGAGCTGACCTGCGCGCAGCTCGATGACCTCGAGCAGGGCAAGGTCGGACCGTGCACCGACGAGGGCAAGGCGCAGGAGGAGGTGTGCGGCTTCGGCGATTCTTGCGAGCTCACCGGCGGGGGCGACGGCTCGGAGAATTGCGAGTACACGCGCAAGTGCGCCGGCGAGCCGGAGATGATGATGCGCTGCACCGAGGCGGCTTGCGAGTGCCTCGAGGCGGGGGTCAAGTTCGGCGAGTGTGCTCCCGAGCAGGTCTGCAGCGACATCGCGGGGCTCGAGGCCAAGGCGCTGTCGTGCTGCGGGATCGGGGCGTGACGGCGGGGCGAGCGGCCGAGCGGTGAGATGTCCTCAGGGACATGTCCTGAAGGTAACCTCGGGATCGGGCCTCAGGAGGGGTCGAGATCGGGGTAGCGGCGGAAGATGCCGTGCTCGTTGAAGGCCAGGCGCCGCGGGGAGGCCAGGTACGCGGCGATGCGCGGGCGGGCGGCCACGCGGTCGCCCAGGCGCAGCAGCGCGGGCGTGCCGCGGGCGTGGCGGGCGAACGCGTGGGGGAAGGCGTACTCGAGGCCGAGCAGGGCCTGCAGCAGCGACAGGTCGGCGTGGCAGCAGGCCTCGCCGAGCAGCCACGGGCCGCCGCTGCGCTGCAGCACGCGGTCGAAGTAGGCCAGGAACTTGGGCAGCCGGGCGTCGCGGAAGGCGGCGGCTCGCAGCGCGGCGGCGTCGCGCTGGTCCTCGTAGTATTGCGCGCTCGAGATCGGGTGGTGGGTGTCGTGGGCCTCGGCGACGAGGTCGCTGATCGTCAGTTGCAGCTGCATGGCCTCGGCGCGGCCGCCATCTGTCCCCGGGGACAGGTCGTGACGATCGCCGAGGAAGCCGCAGATGTTGGCGGTCTGGGCGATCACGAGGTCGCCGGCGCGGAGGATCGGCGGGGCGAAGGCGGGCAGGCCGGGCAACGACTCGAGGGCGCGCACGATGGCCGCCTCGCCGCCGCCCTCGGAGGCGGGCCGGCGGGCGACGTCGAGGTAGGGCGCGCCGGCGTCCTCGCAGACGAGGCGGACGAACTCGCCGCGGCCGGGGATGCCGGGCCAGTAGTAGAGCTCGTAGAGATCGGCGGTGGGCATGGTGATGAGCGAGTGTGGCCGAGGTCAGGGTCGTCGGCGACGCGCAGAGAGTTCAGCGGGCGGCCTTGTGCAGGCGGTCGCGGACTTCGGCGGCGATCTCGTAGGAGCGCAGGCGGGCGACGGGGTCGAAGATCTGCGCGGTGATGATGAGCTCGTCGGCGCCGGTGCGGGCGAGGAAGGCCTGCAGGCCGGCGTGGACCGTGTCGGCGGCGCCGATGAACGAGCACGACAGGACGTCGTCGAGGATGGCGCGCTCGTGCGGGGCGAGGCGGGCGTCGTAGCCCTCGATCGGCGGCGGCAGCAGGCCCGGCCGACCGGTCCGCAGCGAGACGAACATCTGCTGCAGAGAGCTGAGCAGGCGCCGCGCCTCGGCGTCGGTGTCGGCGGCGATGACGTTGGCGGCGACCATGAGGTGCGGCCGCTCGAGCCGCTCGCTCGGGCGGAAATGCTGGCGGTAGACGTCGATCGCCCGCATCAGCGCGGCCGGGGCGAAGTGCGAGGCGAACGCGTACGGCAGGCCGAGCATGCCGGCCAGCTGGGCGCCGTAGAGGCTCGAGCCGAGCAGCCAGACCTCGATGTCGGCGCCGGCGCCCGGGACGGCCTGCACGGCTTGACCGGGGACGACCGGCCGGAAGTAGCCCATCAGCTCGGCGACGTCGTCGGGGAAGTTGTCGACGTCGCCGGCGAGGTTGCGCCGCAGGGCGCGTGTGGTCCGCATGTCGGTGCCGGGGGCGCGGCCGAGGCCGAGGTCGACGCGGCCGGGGAACAGGGCGTCGAGGGTGCCGAACTGCTCGGCGATGATCAGCGGGGCATGGTTGGGCAGCATGATGCCGCCGGCGCCGACGCGGATGGTGTTGGTGCCACCGGCGACGTGGCCGATGACCACCGCGGTCGCGGCGCTGGCGATGCCGGGCATGTTGTGGTGCTCGGCCAGCCAGAAGCGGTGATAGCCGAGCTTCTCGGCGTGCCGGGCGAGTTCGAGCGTGCTGCGCAGGGCGGTGCCGGCGTCGGTGCCCTGGGCGATCGGTGCGAGGTCGAGGACGGAGAACGAGACCACGGGCTCACCTTACGCGATGCGGCGGGCGCAGGCCCGAATCGCACCGGTCACAGGGAGGACGGAGGAGTTCGCCGTGGGCGTGCGCCCGATGCTGAGGCATGATGACCGGCGATGACGCACGGACGAGCGCAGGCGTTGCCGTCGAGGTGGCCGATCGTGCAGGCGCCGATGGCCGGCGGACCCGACACGCCGGAGCTGGCAGCGGCAGTGACGAACGCGGGCGGGCTCGGCTCGCTCGGCTGCGCGTACATGACGGCGCGCGAGATCGAGGCGGCGGCGACGAAGCTGCGCTCGCTGACGACGCAGCCGTTCGCGCTCAACCTGTTCGTCCGCGCCGACGCACCCGACGAGCCGGCCGCGGCGGCGCGCGTGTCGCCGATCCTCGCCGGGTTCCGCCGCGAGCTCGGGCTGCCCGCCGAGGCGCCGCCGGGGCGCCCGGCGCCGGAGTTCGCGGAGCAGCTGGAGGCGGTGCTGCGGGTCCGACCGGCGGCGTTCAGCTTCACGTTCGGGGCGCCGACGCGGGCCCAGATCGAGGCCCTGCAGGCGCGATCGATCGCGGTGATCGGGACGGCGACGACGGTCGAGGAGGCGGAGCTGCTGGCGTCGCTGGGGGTCGATGCGGTGTGCGCCCAGGGCTCGGAGGCGGGCGGGCACCGCGGGACGTTCCTCGGCTCGTTCACGGACGCGCTGGTCGGGACGATCACGCTGGTGCCCCAGATCGCGGCGCGGGTGCAGGTGCCAGTGATCGCGGCGGGCGGGATCATGGACGGTCGGGCGATCCGGGCGATGCTCGGGCTCGGCGCGGCCGGGGTGCAGCTCGGCACCGCGTTCATGACGTGCCCGGAGGCAGGCACCGGCGCGGCCCACCGCGCGGCGCTGGCGACGGCCGCTCGCACGGTGGTGACGCGAGCGTTCAGCGGCAGGCCGGCTCGTGGGATCCGCAATCGCTTCAGCGACGCGTTCGCGGCCGTCGAGGCGGCCCCGTTCCCGCAGCAGCAAGGGTTGACGCGAGACATCCGCGCGGCCGCGGCGGCGCAGGGCCGGACCGAGATCATGCAAATGTGGGCAGGGCAGGGGGCGCCGCTGGGCCGCCCGCTGCCGGCGGCCGAGCTGATGGCGCTGCTGATCGCCGAGGCGGAGCTGACGTGACGCGCCAGGGAATCATGGCAGTCCATGAATGGCCATAGGGCGCCGCGTGAAGCGCCGGATCGCGGGGCACCGGCGAGGCGCGAAGAGAGCCGGATTCTCGGTTCGCCGGACGTGGGGGGCGGGTGTGTCGCTTCGGCACATGCGACCACGCAGCGGGCGGTGAAACGCGTTCTCGCCGGGCTTTCGCGCGGCTGGGCTCGATGGTCGGGGAGCCGCGCATTCCTGTGACGTCGCGGCAGGGTCGGCGGACGATTCGCGGTCCCGAGCGGCCGGGTGCGCGCATTTCAGGGCCGTAATTCCAGCGAGCTGGACAAAAGCGCGTCGTTCGCGGTACACGTGGTAGCTCGTGCGCGCGGTCCTCGTAGCTCCGAGGTCCTGCCGGTCGCGCGGAGATGTCCAGCGGTCGGAGGACTCGTGCGAACCAGCAGATCGGGCGGACAGTACAACGGCGCCGCGCTCTATTCATTCTTGCTCGGGCTGGGCCACTCCGAGGCGCTCGTGCACAAGGTGCTGCAGGACGCCGGGGTCGACAGCATCGACCCCAAGCGCTGGTACGACATCAACTGGGCGATCGAAGTGTACTTCGCCATCTACGAGAAGATCGGCCGCGGGGCGATGATCGCGGTCGGCAAGAAGATGATCGAGACGGCCCCGTTCCCGCCCGGCCTCGACGACGTGAAGCGCCTGCTGATGGGCCTCGACGCGGCCTATCGCCTCAACGTGCGCGGCGGCGCCGACCTCGGCGGGATCACCTGCGAGTTCGACGACGACGACAGCGCGCGGCTGGTGTGGAGCACGCTCGGCCCGTGCCCGCTCAACATCGGCATCATCGAGGGCTGTTGCTCGCGGGTCGGCGCGGCGGCGCTGGTCGAGCACGGGGCAGGCGGGTGCATGGACGAGGGGGGCTCGTCGTGCACGTATCTGGTGAGCTTCTGAGGCGGTCGGCGATGCAAGCGGCTTTTGCGTGGATCGAACACGAGCGAGCAGGCCTGGCTTCGCAGCTGGCGGAGCGGCTGGCAGGGCGCGCGGGCAGCGTGTTCCGCAGCGCGGGCGAGGCGACTTGCACGGCGATCGCGGAGGGCTTGATCGCGGCGCTGATCGCCGACGCGGCCAGTGGCAAGGACGCGGCCGGGCGCGAGGCGATGCTGGCGCTGGTGCAGCGATTCTCGGGGGCGCTGGCCTACGCCGACCTGCGGCACCTGGCGACCTCGCTGCGGTCCCTGGTGCTGGCGGCGGCGAGCGGGGCCGAGCCGGGGGAGCGCCAGCGGGTCGAGGACTGGCTGTTTCAGCTGGTGCTGGTCGGGGCGATGCGGTTCGTGGCCCAGCGCGAGCAGACGTTCCAGGAGCAGGCGGCGCGGCTGGAGGTGCGTCAGCTCGAGTCGCAGCTCGAGGAGCTCAAGGCGGCCTTCGCCGAGAAGACGCGGCTGCTCGAGGTCATTCGCCAGGCCTCGACGCCGGTGGCGCCGGTCCACGAGGGCATCCTGGTGGTGCCGCTGGTCGGGATGTTCGACGCCCAGCGGGCGCAGATGCTGACGGAGCGGCTGCTGAACGCGATCGGTGAGGCGCGTGCGAGCGTGGTGATCGTCGACATCTCGGGGGTGCCGCTGTTCGACGCCGAGGCGGCCGAGCTGGTGATCCGCACCAGCCAGGCGGTGCGGCTGCTCGGGGCGCAGTTGCTGCTGGTGGGGCTGTCGCCCGGGGTGGCGCAGACGATCGTCGACCTCGGGGTCGATCTGGCGAGCCTCAAGACGATGCGCTCGCTGCAGGACGGCATCAGCCACGCGCTGGCGCTGCGTCAGCTGCGGATCGCGCCGGTGGTGAATGGACCGGGTCGAGGTCGGTGATGATGCGCGCCCCGGTGCTGTGATTCGCCGCGCGGTGCGAGGATTCGCCGGTCACTTCGATTCGCCGGCGAGGGCGCGGTCGCAGGCGGCCACGCGGTCGCGCAGGAGGTCGCGTTCGCGGGCGTTGCGGGTCAAGGATGCGGCGCGCTCGAGCTCGGCGCGAGCCTCGGCGAAGCGGCCGAGCTTGAAGAGAAAATCGCCGCGCACGCCCGGCAGCAGGTGATAGCGGGCCAGGGCCGGCTCGTCGACGAGGGTGTCGACGATGGCCAGGCCGGCGGCCGGGCCCTCGGCCATGGCGACGGCGACGGCGCGGTTGAGCTCGACCACCGGCGACGGCGACAACTGATAAAGAGTCCCGTAGAGCGCGGCGATCTTGGCCCAGTCGGTCGCCTCGGGGGTGAGGGCGCGGGCGTGGCAGGCGGCGATGGCGGCCTGGATCGCGTAGGGGCCGCGGGCGCCGCCGAGCGCGTCGATGCGCTCGAGCGCGGCCAGGCCGCGGCGGATCAGCAACCTGTCCCAAAGGCCACGGTTCTGCTCGGCCAGCAGCACCGGCTGGCCGCCGGGGCCGACCCGCGCCCGCGCGCGTGAGGCCTGGATCTCCATCAGCGCGACCAGGCCGTGGACCTCGGACTCGTCCGGCATCAGCCCGGCGACGATCCGGCCGAGCCGCAGCGCCTCCTCGCACAGCGCCGGCCGCATCCAGTCGTCGCCGGAGGTGGCCGAGTAGCCCTCGTTGAAGATGAGGTACAGGACCTCGAGCACCGAGGACAGGCGGGCCGCCAAAGCCGGCCCGCGCGGGACCTCGAACGGCACGTCGGCGTCGGCGAGGGTCCGCTTGGCCCGCACGATCCGCTGGGCGATCGTCGGCTCCGGCACCAGATAGGCGCGCGCGATCTCCTGCGTCGTGAGGCCGCCGAGCAGGCGCAGCGTCAGCGCCACGCGGGCCTCGCTCGACAGCGCCGGGTGACACGAGGTGAACACCAGGCGCAGCAGGTCGTCGCCGACGTCGTCGTCGAGCGCGGCGTCGAGGACGGCCGCGGGCGCGTCCTGCTGGACGTCGAGGACGTGGCCGAGCTCGACGTGCTTGCGGCCGTGTCGCTCGACGCGGCGCAGGTGATCGATGGCGCGGTGCTTGGCGGCGGTCATCAGCCACGCGCCGGGGTTGTTGGGCACGCCGGCGCTCGGCCATTGCTCGAGCGCGGCGACCAGCGCGTCCTGGGCCAGCTCTTCGGCGATGCCGAGGTCGCGGACGTAGCGGGTGAGCCCGGCGATCAGCCTGGCCGACTCGAGGCGCCATACGGCGTGGATGGCGCGATGGGTGTCGGGGGGCACGCGAAGGGACTAGACCACTGTCGTGGGCCGGCGCAAGGGCAGGGCGAAAGATCGCGGTTCGGTGGCGGCGAGCGCGGGCCGGCGGCCAATCATAGCAGTCGAAACATCGTGGATCAGGGGGCCGGGGGCAGCTCGTCGACGACCCATTGGGCCAGGCGCTGCTCGACGCGGAAGTAGAGGTCGCGGCGATCGAGCGGGGCCGCCAGCACGTGGCGCTTGAAGTAGACGTAGAACAGGTTGCCGGGCACGCCGACCAGGGCGCGGTGGCGCAGCGCCGGCGCGGCGTCGTCGGCGAGCGTGTAGAAGCTGCGCAGCTCGACCCCCGGCTCGAGCGCGGTGCTGCGGAACACGCTCGCGCGCAGGGCCGGGCGGCGCGAAGCCGGGGCGATGCCGGCCAGCAGGGCCCGCAGCTGGGCCAGGCCGAAATCGTCGCCGGGGAAGCCGAGGATCAGCTCGTCGTGCGAGATGGTGGCGATCGCCCGCTCCTCGAGGCCGCCGCGCCGCAGCTCGTCGGCGAGGGCGGCCGTCAGCCCGTGCTGCAGGCGCTGGGCCTTCTTCGGCTCGAGGTAGCCGAACACGGTCTGGCGGAACGCCTTGGACTCGGCGAGCACCGGGTCGACGCCGCGGGCGGCGCAGAACTCGGCCCAGGTGCCGTCGCCCAGCGTGCGCTCGTCGTCGTGGAGCTTGAGCACGCTGAAGTTGGCCTCGCGCAGGTCGAACGAGACCAGCCACGCACCTGCCTGTTCGGACAGGCGGCTGCGCGTCGGCGGGCTGGGACCGACCGGGGCGGCGCACATGCGGCGGAAGGCGGGCGTCTTGCCGAGGGCGTCGCGCAGGGCGACCAGCTGCTGCTGGCGGTATTCGCCGACCGACTGGCCGCGCGCGGCCAGGCGGTCCTCGAACGCGGCGAAGCGCAGGGCGAGCGCCGGCAGGTCCTCGTACTCGGGCGAGCGCGCGAGGGTGTCGAGGTAGTACGCGGCGTGCTCGGTCACGGGGATCGTGAGGCGAAACAGCCGGCGGAATTCCTCGAGGTCGCGGAGCACGGCGCGAAGCTAGCACGTCCACGCGGCGGTCTCGGGGCCCGGCCGGTCCGCGAACAGGCCCGCGCGGCGTCGTGGTAGGCTGGCCGCACGATGACCCTCGACCTGCGGCGGACCTCCTGCTTGGTGCTCGTGTGTGGACTCGGCTGCGGGCAGCCCGGCGCGGGCGACTCGCTCACGGCCGCGACGACGGCGAACTCGACCTCGACGACCGACGCCTCGACGGCCGCCCCGACCGGGACCACCACCGCGGAAGCGACGACGACCGCGGAGCCGACCACCGGCGAGCTCGACCCGTGCGTCGCCTCGCCGCAGGCGCTGGCCGATTGCTCTGACCCGGTCGCGTACGCCGAGGATCTGAAATTCATCGCCGACATCCGCACCCCGGGCACGCCGCACTGGAAGGCGGTCCAGGACCTGTGCGCCGAACGGCTGAGCGAGCTCGGCTATCAGGTCCAGCTGATGGACTACGGCAGCGGCGTCAACGTGGTCGGCCGGCGGCTCGGCACGGTGAACCCGGAGCAGATCGTGCTGGTGGCCGCCCACTACGATCACATCTCGAATTGTCGCGGCGCCGACGACAACGCCAGCGGCGTGGCGGCGACCCTCGAGATCGCGCGGCTCCTGGCCAAGGTCGAGTTCGACCGCACGGTCCACATCGCCTGCTGGGACGAGGAGGAGGACGGGCTCATCGGCTCGGAGGCCTACGTGGCGGCCGCCAAGACGGCGGGCGACGAGATCGTCGTCGACTTCAACTTCGACATGATCGGCTACACCTCGACCGCCGAGAACAGCCAGACGGTGCCCACCGGCTTCGGGCTGGTGTTCGCCGAGGCCTACGCCGAGCTCGAGGCCAACCAGTTCCGCGGCGACTTCATCGCCATCATCAGCAGCGCCAAGGCCAACGCCCACGCGACCGCCTACGCGGCGGCGGCCGACCGCATCGGCCTGCGCCGCGCGCTCATCGAGCTGCCCGCCGGCCAGGAGTCGTCGGACCTGTTCGCCGACCTGCGGCGCTCCGATCACGCCCCGTTCTGGGACGCGGGCTATCCGGCGGTGTTCCTCACCGACACCAGCGAGTTCCGCTACGCCAATTATCATTGCATGGCCGGCGAGGACGAGGTCGCCAACCTCGACCTCGAGTTCGCGGCCGCGGTGACGCGCGCGACCGTCGAGGCCAGCGCGGTCGCTCTCGGGATGTGACCGCCGGGGCGCGCGATCGATCGATCGGGCGTTCGCGCGGCGACTCGCTGCATTGGGCCCGGCCTCGCATGAGGCCGGCGAGGGGCCCGTGCGTGAACTCCGGTCAATGGCGGGGTCGACCGCAACGCCGGCGCAGCGGGGCGCTCGCCCATAGCGACGGTCGGGGTATCACCCTGTCAGCCGCCGGGCGGCGCGCTGCTCCCAATGGGCAATCGTACGACCCGGCCATACGGGCGGGGCGGGGCGGGCCCGCGCAAAGGCCCCGGTTCGGCCGCTGCGCGGCCCGTGGCGCGGGTGCTTGCATTCGCGCCGGCGAAATTCCCGGGGGCCGCCATTGCCAAATGGCCACGGTTGACGGATATGGACCGCGCATGATTAAGGCCATCTCGACATACGCCCTGCCGCGCCTCTCGGCCGGCGCCCTGTTTACATTCAGCGCCTCGCTGGTCGCGCTGGGTTGCCCGGCCGACTCCGGCACCTCGACCGGGACCGAGACCGAGACCGGCACCGACACCGGCACCGATGCGGGCACGGAGACGGCGGGTCCCACCACCGTCGACCCGAGCGAGACCGGCGGCCTGACGACCTCGACGACGATCGACCCGACCACCGCCGGGCCGACCAGCACGACGGAGGACGAGACGACGACCACGACCGAGGCGACGACGGTCGACACCACCACGACCGAGGCGACCACGGTCGACACCACCAGCGCCGAGACGACGACCACGACCGGCGTGGTGGAGGAGACCACCACCACCGGGACCGACACGACCGACACCACGACCGGCGAGACGACCACCGAGGACACCACGACCGGCGGGCCGATCAAGCCCGAGGACTGCGAGGAGCTGCCGATCTTCGGCGTCGAGCTGCTGAGCCAGCAGGAGCACCAGCTCGAGAGCGCCGGGCCGGTGCCGCTCGTGCGCACGCCCGCGGGGCAGGCCAGCATCACCGCCGATCCGGCGCTGTTCGACCTGCTGCGGATCCTCTTCGACGGCGACCTCGGCGTCGGCGTGCACGCGCTGGATCCGGACCCCAACCATGCGGTCCCCAACAACGTCCAGCTTTACGTGCCGATCAGCAACGCCGCCGTGGTCTACCAGGAGGACCTGGCGATGAACGCCTACACCAAGGTGTTCACGGCCGTCGCCGGCGAGCTCGAGATCTTCGACCTGGTGACGCCGCACCAGACCCACGGCCGCGTGCGCCACGTCGAGCTGCGCGAGATGGTGAAGGTCGGCGACCTGCTCGAGCCGGTGATGGGCGGGGCCTGCTACTGGATCGAGGAGGCCGAGTACGACGTGCGGCGGCCCAGCGGCTGCGCCCCGTTCACCGACGATGCGTGCGCTGCGGAGCAGTTCTGCATGCCGGTCAACGCGATCGGCAGCGACGGCGTGTGCGTGACCGGCGGGGCCAAGGTCGAGGGTGAGACGTGCGCTCTGGTCGACCCCAACGGCTGGGACTCGGACTGCGGGCTCGGCCTGCGCTGCGTCGATTTCGGCGACGGCCACGAGTGCGGCCAGGTCTGTGACGTGCTGTCCGACGCGCCGGGCTGTCCCGCGGGCACCCACTGCGGCGGCGGCTACAACATGTGCCTGCCCGAGGCGCTGCTGCAGAACAGCGGCATCGACCCGGCGCCGCTCGGCGAGCCGTGCGTCGACAACCCGGCGGCGCTGTACTGCGGCGGCGAGGGCCGGCCGGGGCACTGCTACGACGACGACGGCAACGACGGCCCGCTGGTGTCGACGTGCCTGCCGTTCCTGCCGGCGCAGTCGCAGTGCGAGGCGCCGCAGGTCGCCGGCTACGTGGCGTACAAGGCGGGCATCGACCGCTCGACGCTGTGGTGCCTCACGCCGTGAGGCGCAGGGCCGGGCGCGGTGCCCGGAGGGGCGGGCGCCCGGGGTCGCCGGCGTGATGTGTTCGTAAGAGCATGCTCGCCAGGACATGTCCTTGAGGGCATGCTCTTGTGGGCATGCCCATTCGGGCATGTCCCGAGAGTCAGATGTCAGCCCAGGTCGGCGAGCGCCAGCGGCCAGCGGTGGTCGTAGGCCACCAGCTTGCCGGTGGCCGCCAGCGGCGCGGCGTCGGGGAGCGGCTGCGGGTCGCCCTCGGCGGCGAGCACGAACGCGTGCAGCGGGGTGACGACGACCACGCCGCGCTCGCTGCCGGTGGCCAGCAAGTGGGTCACGGGCGGTTGCACGACCTCGCCGGCGGGCAGGGTCTGCTCGCCGCAGGGGCGGCCCTCGGCGTCGAACCACAGGTGACGGTCGTCGCTCTCGACCACCAGGCGGCCGGCGCCGTCGAACTCGAACAGCCAGGCGTTCTTCAGGGTCCTGCGGGCCAGCTCGCGGCCGGCGCGGATGTCGTGGAGGACCAGCGCGTCGTCCTTGCGGGCGGTCCAGGCGACCCGCTGGCCGTCGGCCGAGAAGCGCGGCGACTCGTACTCGCCCCACGGGGCCGCGACCTCGCGGAAGCCCGCGCCCTCGCGCAGCCAGCAGCGCGACACGTGGCGCCCGCGCTGCGAGTCGTAGACGTCGGCCTTGAACAGCGAGCCGTCGTCGCTGGCCAGCAGGTTGCCCGAGCTGAGGAAATCATCGGACGAGACCACGCCGAGCTGGGCGAGCTCGCGGCCCTCGGCGTCGAGCTCGACCAGCCGGCCGCTGCGGTCCTCCTCGCGCAGCAGCGCGAACACGCCGCCGGTGCGCTCGATCGGCGCGGCGTGGTGGATCCGGATCGCCAACTGCTCGGCCCCGGCGGCGGTCAGGCGGAAGGCGTCGTCGTTGTTGAACCACGCCAGCGCGGCGTCGCGGCCGAGCGGGACGGCGCCGCTGAACGCGTGCGAGGCGCCCCAATCGATGCCGCGGGCCAGCTCGACGCCGGCGGGCGAGCGCAGGGCGACGCCCTTCTCGACTTCGGTGAAGCCGAGGATCAGGCCGCTGCCGTCGCGCGTGACCTGAGGCTCGTACAGCGGCGGGGACATGTGCGCGGCCCGGACCGCGCCCTTCGGCAGGGTCTGGCGGAACCGGACCGCGCCGTCGTGGCCGAGGTGGAGCACCTGGTCCTCGTGGACGCGGGCGATCAGGCCGTCGGAGGCGCCGGCGGAGCTGATCTGATCGACCTCGGCGATCGGGCCGGCGAAGCGCAGGCCCTCGGGCTCGAGCGTGGCCACGAACAGCTGGCCGCCGCGGCGCGCGAGCGCGGCCAGCGTGCCGCTGGCGTCGCGGTGCATCATGCCGACCGCGCAGTCTTGCTGGATCCGCGTCTGCAGCTTGCGCGCGATCGTGCCTTCCACGTCGGCCCACACCACCTCGCCGGCGGCAGTGCCGAACACGAACTGACCGGCGGCGAGGCCTGGCGCGATCGCGGTGATCGGGCCGTCGGTCGACGGCAGGGTCGAGGCGACCGCGCCCGCGCGCAGCACCGCGACCGCGCCGGCGGTGGCGACCGCGATCGCGTCCTCGCCGACCGCCGCGAGGCCGACCACCGGGCCTTCGACGCGACCGAGGGGCACCAGCGCGGCGTCCTTGCCGGGCTGCCAGGCGGCGACGCTGCCGTCGTCGAAGCCGATCAGCGCCCGCGCGCCGGCGGCCGCGAGCGCGGTCGCCTGAACGCCTGTCTCGAAGGACAGGTCGGCGATCGGCTCGCCGTCGCGATGGGCGCGCAGCTCGGCGCGACCGAGGGTGACGAGCACGTCCTCCGCGAGCGCCGTGAACGCGCGCAGGCCGAGGTGCTGCGCGGCCCAGGTCGGCTTGCCCACGCTGGCGCGGCCGCGCTTCTGCGCGACCTCGTAGGCCTCGATCGCGCCGCTGTCGCGGGCGACCACGACCTGGGCATCGTCGGCGACGAAGGCGGCGCCCATCCGCCGCATCGGCGCGGGATAGGCGGCGGTGTCGCGGCCGTCGCCCTTCTTGATCCCCTGCAGCCAGGCAGCGTCGCGGACCACGAGGGTGAAGGTGGCGCTGGCCTTGGGGACGGTGCTGCGCGCCGACACCAGGCACTCGGCCACGTAGTCGTGGAGCTCGCCGGCGGTCGCGTGGGGATCCTGGTCGTTGGCGCGGGCGATCGGGCCGGCGGCGCCGAGGCCGTCGAGCAGCCGCAGGGCGAAGATCGGGCAGAAGGAGACGACGTCCTTCTCGAGCGAGCGCACGGTCAGCTTGATCTCGGCGCCCTTGAGCGCGGCGACTTTGACGGAGTAAGTGGCGGTCGACATGGGGGGGCGCCGGCCATCCTATCATCGAGGTCCTGCGCATCGGCTGGGGGCGCGGGGAGGCGGGGGCCGCGGAGCGACGGTCGGGGGCGGCCTGGCCGTGGCCCGGCGCGGCCGGGGGCGCGAGCGGGAGACGAGGCGCGGCGATCGGCTTACGATCCACGGGACCGCCATGCGCCGCCTCGCCGCCCTCGCCGCCCTCGCGCTCGCCATCACATGTCTTTGGGGACAGCCTGCCGCCTCGGCCGCCGCGCCGGCGCCGGTGCCCGATAAGGCGTACTTGCTGCGGCCGGCGCGGGTGTTCGACGGCGAGGCGGCGCGCGAGGGCTGGGTCGTGCTGGTCCGCGGCGAGCGGATCGCGGCGGTCGGGCCGGCGGCGCAGGTCGGCGTGCCGGCCGACGCGGAGCCGATCGAGCTGGCGAACACCACGCTGCTGCCCGGGCTCATCGAGGGCCACTCGCACCTGCTGCTGCACCCGTATGACGAGACGTCGTGGAACGACCAGGTGCTGCGCGAGCCGCTGACGGTGCGCGTGGCCCGGGCCACCAACCACGCCCGCGATGCGCTGCTGGCCGGGTTCACGACGGTGCGCGACCTCGGCACCGAGGGCGCGGCGGAGGCCGACGTGGGGCTCAAGCAGGCGATCCGGCAGGGCATCATCCCCGGGCCGCGGGTGGTGACGACGACGCGGGCGATCGTCGCCACCGGGACCTACGCGCCGCGGGGCTTCGCGCCGGCGTGGCACGTGCCGCAGGGCGCGGAGGAGGCCGACGGCGAGGACCTGGTCCGGGTGGTGCGCGGCCAGATCGCCCGCGGGGCCGATTGGATCAAGGTGTACGGCGATTACGCGTGGGGGCCGAAGGGCGAGGCGCTGCCGACGTTCTCATTGGCGGAGATGCAGCGGATCGTGGCGACGGCGCGCGACGGCCGGCGGCCGGTGGTGGTCCACGCGAGCACGCCGGAGGGCATGAAGCGGGCGGTGCTGGCCGGGGCGGAGACGATCGAGCACGGCGACGGCGGGACCGCGGAGGTGTTCAAGCTGATGGCGAAGCGCGGGGTCTACCTGTGCCCGACGCTGGCGGCCACCGACGCGGTCCAGCAGTACGCCGGCTGGAAGCCGGGCGTCGGGCCCGAGCCGCAGGCGATCCGCGACAAGCGGGCCAGCTTCCGCGCGGCGCTGACCGCCGGGGTGCCGATCTGCTTCGGCAGCGACGTCGGGGTGTTCCGCCACGGCGACAACGCGCGCGAGCTCGAGCTCATGGTCGACTACGGGATGAAGCCGATCCAGGCCCTGCGCGCGGCCACGTCGGTCAACGCGCGGATGCTTCACATGGCCGACAGCATCGGCCAGGTCAAGGTCGGGCTGCTCGCCGACCTGGTGGCCGTCGAGGGCGACCCGACCCGCACGATCTCGGCGGTCCGGCAGGTCCGCTTCGTCATGAAGGGCGGGGCGATCCACCGCCGATGACGGGCGATGGAATCATGCCACATGTCTCCGGAGACATGTGGCATGAATGCCCGGGCCGTTCACTCGGCGGGCACGGGGCCGGGGACGTCGGCGCCGGTGCGCTGGCGGGAGGCGTGGCGCATCTCTTCGATGCGGGCGCGGGCCTCCTGGCGCATGTTCTCGGGCAAGAAGCTGAGGATGATCGCCAGCAGCATCAGCGACGCGGGCATCAGGAACACCAGGAACTCGACGCGGTGGGCGATCGGGACGGTCACGGCGGCGCCAGCGGCGAAGGCGGCGATCTTGCCGGCGCGCAGGGCCGCGTGGCGCTTGGCCAGCGCGAGCGCTTCGTCCTTGCTGAACATCAACTCGGCCAGGTGGATGCCGAGGTCGGTGGCGGGGCCGGTGAGGTGGGTGGTGCGGACGAGCAGGCCGGTGCTGGTAGCGATGGCGGCGTTCTGCAGGCCCATGGCGAAGCTGAGGATCGACAGCAGGATGAAGTCGGCCGGGACGATGACGGGCCCGCCGAACACCCCGAGCAGCCCGAAATGCCCGGCGATCGCGGTGAACAGGACCAGGGAGAAGGAGATCCACAGCGGCACGCTGAACCGCGGCCGCTTGTTCTGGTGCGCCCGGCCGTTGATGAGCAGGCCCGAGAGCATCGCCCCGCCGATGAAGCAGCTCAGCACCAGCGCGAAGTCGAGGAGCGGCATCAGGTGCACGACTTCCATACCCAGGCGCGTGACGGTTCCTGTCACGTGTGTCACGTAGGTCTGGCAGGCGAGCAGCGCCGCGGCGTTCACGGCGCCGGCGGCGAAGGTAAAAAGCAGCCAGCTCGGGATGTGCCGGGGCGAGAAGATCGATTCGGGGCGGTAGAGCGTCAGCATCGTTTCGCGTTTGGAGAAAGCGGAGAAGCTATTCCGGAGCGCGCAGGCGGGGTGCCACCATTGGCGGGAGCACTCGCTCCTTCTTGCGCTCGTAGTATAGTCGCGAGACGATGAATTTCATCCACCGATTGAAGAGCGCGGTAGGGATTGGTACGCCCACCATCGCCATCGAGGGCGTCGTGGGTCCGGTGCGCGCGGGGGAGGTCCTCCGTGGCACCCTGGTGCTGCAGGGCGGAGAGTACGAGGTGCCGGTCGAGCGCGTGATGCTCCGCTTCGACGAGCAGCACCTCACGCACAAGGTGCCGAGCGCCGCGGCGCCGCCGGACCGGGTGAGCGAGCGGAGCCTGGCCGCCGCCGAGCTGCCGCTCGACCCGCCGGTGCTGCGCATCGGCGAGCGAGTCACGCGAGAGTTCACGCTGCCGCTGCCCGCGACGATCGAGCCGAGCCAGGGGCCGCGGGCCTACGCGCTGCTCGCCGAGGTGTCGATCGCCGGCGTCGACCCGCGCGCCGAGCTGCCCCTCGAAGTGGTTGCCTGAGCGCCCGCGCCTCCGCCGCGGCGCGCCCCAGGACGGCACAAGGGCGGACGGCTCGGCGAATTTTTTCGTGAGCGAGCGCAGGTCGGCGCGCAGGGCGGAGACGAGCAGCCGAAAACAAGTACGACGAATCCGTCGCCGAGGCGGAGGACGCGCTCGTGCTCGCGGGGTCGTCCGCCCGGGGTGCAATGATGACAGCAGAGAAAGTCCGAGGCCCGCTGTCATTGTTGCGGTGCCGTCATTGTTGCGGTGCCGTCATTGTTGCGGTGCTGTCATTGTCGCCAGCGCGGCCGGACGGCTGTCTCGGCGAGCGCGGCGAGGGCTGGATCTTGCGCGGCGTGAACTCCCCCCGGCGTGGGCCGAACACGGGAGGGTGGCGCGGCTGTGGGGGCACGGGCGAGCGACGGCCGTCGCGGGGTCCCAGGAGCACGCGCACGACGAACGCGAGGATCACGGGTCGAGCACGACGACGTAGCCGTCGCGGCCGCCGTGGCTGGGCTGGTTGCCGGCGCCGAGGTCGATGCCGTTATTAAAATGACCGGTGGCGGCGACCGAGCCGGCGTCGGCGGCGGCGACGTGGGTGTCGCGCTGCTCCTGCGGGCCGCCGAGCCGCTTGCTCCACCCGTGCTGGCCGAGCGGGCCAAACTTGGCGACGAACACGTCGCGGTTGTCGAGGGCCATCAGCGGGCCGCCGCCGAGGTCGCAGGAATTGTAAAAGGTGCCGATGACGGCGAGGTTGTCGAGGCCGTCGACGGCGACGTGCTCGGCGATCGAGCCGCCCTCGCACAGCTCGCGGCTCCACAGATGGGCGCCGTCGCCGTCGAACTGGGCCAGGTAGCTGACGACGTTGGGGCCCTCCAGCGGCCCGCCGCCGAAGTCGAGGACGCCGCTCGTGCCACCGGTGAGGCTGACGCGGCCCTTGCTGTCGACCGCGAGGCCGCGGATGGCCTGGCTGCCGACGTCGCCCCAGCGCTTGCCCCACTTGGCGGCCCCGGACGGGTCGAACTTGATGAGGAAGATGTCCTCGAGGCCCGCGCTGACGAGCGGGCCGGTGCCGGGATCGAAGCTGCCGCGCATGCCGCCGGTGACGTAGATGTCGCCGGCCGCGTCGGCGCCGATGCCCATGCCGATCTGCCACTGCGGGTCGCCGAAGCCGCGGCTCCACGCGTGCGCGCCGGCGCCGGTGAACTTGGCGACGAACAGGTCGTTGGCGCCGGCGCCGAGGAGGGTCGGACCGCCGAGAGCGAGCGAGCCGACGAAGGCGCCGGTGAGCAGGATGTCGCCGGACGGATCGATCGCCAGATCGACGATGGTGGCGTCGTCGCCGGAATGGAACGAATGGCTCCACTGGTGCTGGCCGTCGCCGTCGAGGCGGGCGAGGAACAGGTCGGCCTGGGCGGTGGGATTTTTGAGCGGGCCGCCGCCGAAATCGAGGTCGCCGTGGAAGACGCCGCCGAGGACGATGTCGCCGTCGCCGGCGATGGCGAGGCCGTATTCGGGACCGCCCTGGTAATCGCCGTCGCCGAAGCGCTTGGCCCACAGGAGGGCGCCGTCGGGGGCGAACTTGGCGAGCAAGACGTCGTAGCCGGCGTGGACCAGCGGGCCGCCGCCGAAGTCGACGTCGCCGTTGCTCCACGCGGCGAGCACGAGGTTGCCTTCGCCGTCAAAGGCGACCCTGTCGCCCTCGTCGTTGCCGGCCTCGCCGAAGGTGAGGCCCCAGGCGTATGCGCCGTCGCCCTGGCACGGGTCGAGGCCGTCGCAGCTCTCGTCGCCGGGCGCTTCGCAGGTGTCGCGGGCCGGGACGACCTCGCCGAGGCAGGGTCCCCACAGCTGCTCAGGGCCGCAGGTCTTCTGGCCGCCGTGGCACTCGCCGACGTCGAGGGTGCCGTCAGGGCCGCTGTAGCAGTCCTGCATGTCCCCGGGGACACATTCGCCGACGACGCCGGTGTCGGTGGCGTCGGTGGTCGTGGTGGAGTCGGTGGTGACGGAGGTCGTGGTGGTCTCCGTGGTGGTGGTTGTTGTGCCCTGGGTGGTGCTGGTGGTCGGGTCGACGGCGGTGGTGGGTTCGCCCGTGGAGGTGGTGGACTCGGTGGTGGTCTCGCTGCCCGCGCCGGTGGTGGGCGCGATCGCGGTGGTCGATTCGCTCGCGGTCCCGGCCTGCGCGGTGGTGTCGGCGGGGTCGGTGTCGGTGGCAGCGACAGGGTCGCCAGGGCACGCGGCGAGGACGAGGGGGGTGAGGCGCAGCCAGCGAGTCCAGGGCATGGCTGGCCTATAACCCGCGCAGAACGCCGATGTTGCCGGGACAAACGCGCGCTCGTGTGATTCGTGCAGGGTGATGCCAAACCCGCGCGGCCAGATCGATTACCATGGCGATCGATGGCTCGTCCCCGCGCGCGCTGGCTCGTGATCGCAATCGTGGTGGCGCTGGCGGTGACGGGCTACTTCGCTTACCCGTACGCGGTGGTGGCCGGGCTGGCGCGCTCGATCGCGGGGGCGGAGACGGCGGAGGCGGAGACGGCGGCGCTGTGCCGGGCGAATCGGGCGTTCCACTCGGGCTGGGCGCCGACGTACTCGGTGCGGACGCGCGACGCGAACGGGGCGGAGCTGCGGCCGTGGCAGGACGGGGCGTACGCGCAGGTGGCCGCGATCACGCTGACCTGGGCGACCGGTCAATCGGTGGACCGCACGCTGCTGACGCGCGACGGGCTGGCGTGCGTGTTCGGCGAATGAGCCGGGCGCGACCCGGCTCATTCGTCGGACCGGCGGTCGTCGCCGGGGCGCCGAGTCGTCGCATTCGCCCGGCGCGGCCCGGGGCGAACCGGCGGGTCACGCGTCGCCGAAGCCGCTGGCGATCCAGCGGCTGGCGGTGGCGCTGCTGAGCTTGAAGCTGGGGGCGACGCGGCGCTCGGCCAGCTTCTCGCCGATCGGGTCCCACGCGGTGAGCATCGCGTGCGGGTCGTCCTCGTCGGGGGCGATGTCGAGGTCGACGCGGATCGAGGCGCCCTCGGCGTCGACGACGGTGACGCTGCGGTGGCGCTGGGCCCGGGCGTGGGCCTCGTGGCGGGTGACGACGTCGAGGGCGCCCTTGAGCAGGGTCTTGAAGTCGGTGTGGTTGAGCGGCTTGGGGTTCTTCTTGTCACGCCCCATGGTCCACGGGCTGGTGAGGACCGGCTCGGCGTCGCCGTCGCGGGTCATCGTCACGGCCCAGCCGTCGTCGTCCTCGTTCTTGATCACCTGGGCCGTGAAGCCGCTGGCGACCCATCGGCGCGCGTCGCCTTCGCCGCTGTCCGTTTGGTCGGTCGTGTCTTTCGCCATGATGCGGTGCTTCCTTGCTTCCTGCGCGTTTGTACAGCAACCACGGCGCCGGCGACAGGCATCGGCGCGTCAGGGCTCGCGGACCAGCAGCGAGACGGGCAGGTCGGCGAACACCTCGGCCAGCGGCAGGGCCGCGCCGCGGTGCTCGGCGCCAGTCAGCAGGTCGCGCCAGGTCCCGGCCCGGCCGAGAGCCAGCGCCTGGTCGCCCCAGGCGGCGCCCAGCGGCCACGGGTGGCGACCACCGGTCATCGTGTAGGCGAGCCGGGGGACCACGCAGACGAGCTCCTGGTCGCCGTGGGCGCGGCGGAAGGCGACGACGTGCCTGCCGCCGGCGATCGGGGCGTAGCTGCCCTCGAGGTAGAGGGCGCGGTGCTGGCGGCGGTGGGTCAGGCCGAGGTGCAGGACCATGAGCTTGATCCGGCCGTCGAGGTAGCTGGCCAGCAGATCGCGGGCGCGGGCGGCGGGATCGGCGGCCTGGGCCCGGATGTCGGCGAGCGCCCCGCGGCGCCGCTCGTAGTCGACGGGCCGGCGGTTGTCGGGGTCGACCAGCGAGAAGTCCCACAGCTCGCCGCCCTGGTAGGTGTCGGGCACGCCGGGCGAGGCGAGCCGCAGGCACAGCTGGGCGAGGCTGTTGACGGCGCCGTGGGTCGAGAGCTTGCGCGCCAGCGCGGCGGCCGGGCCGACGAAGCCGGGGTGGGCCAGCATCTCGCGCACGAACCGCTGCAGCGCGGCCTCGTAGGCGGGGTTGCCGGCGATCCACGAGGTGTGCTCCTTGGCCTCGCGGGTGGCCTTTTCCATGTAGGCGCCGACGCGATCGACGAAGCCGGGCGGGACGCTGTCGCCGTCGCCGAGCTCGTCCAGCGGGAGGGCGCCGACGACGGTCTGATAGAACAGGTAGGCGTCGTTGCGGCTGGGCGCGAGCGCGTCGTCGACCTCGGTCTTGTGCGGCCGCGCCAGGCGACTCCAGGCCGAGACGGCGCGCCGCCACTCGTCGGGCAGCTCCGACAGCACGGCCAGCCGCGCGCGCACGTCCTCGCCGCGCTTGGTGTCGTGGGTGGCGGTGGTGGTCATGGTCCGCGGGAACCGCTGCCGCTGGCGCCGGTTGTGGGCGTGGAAGACGTCGGTGCCGGCGCCGAAGATCGCCGGGTCGCAGCCGACCTCGTTGAGGCAGACCAGGCGGTTGTAGCGGTAGAGCGCGGTGTCCTCGACGCCCTTGGCGATCACGGGGCCGGTGAGCTGGGCGAAGCGCATGGCGAAGCGCACCTGCTCGGCGCGTTCACCTGGCTCTTCGGGCAGGTGATGCAGCATCAGCAGGTCGCGCAAGAACTCGAACACGCTGGGGTCGACGTCGGGGCGGCGGCGCCGGGCCCGTCGCAGAGCGCGGTCGATGCAGGCGTCGTCGCTGGCGGTGCGGGTGCCGTCGGGCCGCACGTAGGTGCGGTAGACCGGGAAGGCGGCGATGGTCTCGACGATCGCGGTGGTGAGGCTGGCGCGGGTGAAGTCGCGGGAGCGCCGGCGGGTCTGGGCGATGCGCTCGAGCCGGTGGGCGAGCATGTGGATCTCGCTCGAGAGGCTGGCGCGCAGGATGGCGATCCGCGAGGCGTAGGCGACGGCGTCGTAGTCGCGCTCGGTGGCGATGAAGCGGTGATAGAAGTTGGTGAGCTTGGGCCCGGCGTCGGGGCGGATCCACAGGCCGTTGACGACGCCGAGGAAATCGTAGCCGGTGGTGCCGTCGACCTGCCAGTGCGACGGGAGCTGCTCGCCGGGCTCCAAGATCTTCTCGATCACGAGCCAGGGCGGGGCGCCGCCTTCGGGGGCGTGGGCGCGGGCCTCGGCCTGCAGGGCCTCGAAGTAGGCGGCGGGATCGTAGAGGCCGTCGGTGTGATCGAGGCGGAGGCCGGTGATCCGGCCCTCGGCGATCTTGCGCAGGACGAGCGCGTGCGCGGCGGCGAAGACGGCGGGGTCCTCCATCTTGACGGCGGCGAGCTCGTTCACGTCGAAGAAGCGGCGGTAGTTGATCTCCTCGGTGGCGACGCGCCAGAAGCTGAGGCGGTAGACCTGCTCGCCGAGGAACGCCTCGAGGGCGTCGAAGCTGCGCGGGTCGCCGGGTGCGCCGGCGAGCTCGGCGAGGGTGGCGTCGACGGCGGCGGCGATGACCTCGGAGTCGGCGAGCAGGGCGCCGAGGCGGCGCTTGATGACCTCTTTTTCGCGGGCCCGATCTTCGCGCGCGGCGGGCGGAGTGCTGGCCTCGCCGGGCAGGTGCTCGATGGCGGTGGAGATGCTGTGGAGCTCGGCCAGCGAGGGGTCGTCGGCCGGCAGCTCGAGGCGAGCGAGCGCGGGGCGGAGGACGAGGGCGAGCGACTTGACGGCGACCGGGAGGCGGCGCTCGTAGTAGGCGACGAAGAAGCTGCCGCCGTCGCGCACGACCGCGAGCTCGCCGGCCTCGAGCGCCTCGCCGAACTGACGCCCGAGGATCGGCAGGAGCAGCTTGCCGGCCATGCCGATCTTCGGCGGCGCCCACTCGATGTCGAACCAGCCCTCGCACAGCGAGGCCTCGCCGCTCTCGAGCACGTCGTTCCACAGGCGGTTCTCGCCGCTGCCGATGCCCATGTGGTTGGGCACGAAGTCGAGCACGTGGCCGAGGCCGCGGGCCTTGAGGTCGTCGGTCCAGGCGTCGTAGGCGGCCTCGTCACCGAGCTCGGGGCCGAGGCGGGTGTGGTCGACGATGTTGTAGCCGTGGGTGCTGCCGCGCTCGGCGTGCAGGTACGGCGAGGTGTAGACGGCGTCGACGCCGAGGGCGTCGAGGTAGTCGGTGATCGCCGCGGCGGCGCCGAAGCCGAACTCGCCGTGCAGCTGCAGGCGATAGGTCGAGGCGGGGACCGTCACGTCGCGTCTCCGCTGGCGCCGTAGATGGCCGCGCGCGCAGGCGGCAGGTCGGGGTGGACCTCGCCGCCGCTGGTGAGCAAGAGCTGCCACTCGCGGCCGGGCGGCGGGCCCGGCGGGTGGGCCTGCGGTTCGGGGCCGAAGTCGATGACGAGCACGCGGTCGCCAGCGGGGCCGCGTCGCAAGACCCACAGGACGTGGTCTCCGACTGTCCCGACGGACATGTTCGATCGGTCCTGTTGGCGGAGGGTCGGATCGTCGCGGCGCAGGTGCAGCAGGGCGCGGTAGAGGGCGAGCACGCCGGCGTGCTCGCCGGCGTCGCGCTCGGACCAGTCGAGGCGCGAGCGCTCGAAGGTGGCGGGGTCCTGCGGGTCGGGGATCTTGGCCTGCTGCTCGGGATCGTGGAAGGCGGCGAACAGCTGGAACTCGGCGCGGCGACCGGCGGTGACCTTCTCGCCGAGCTCCTGCGGGTGATCGGTGAAGAACAGCCAGGGGGCGCTGGCGGCCCACTCCTGGCCCATCCACAGCAAGGGGGTCATCGGCAAGAACAGCAGCAGGGCCGAGGCGGCGCAGTACTTGTCGAGGCTCGTGAGGTGGTGAAGGCGCTCGCCGAGGGCCCGGTTGCCGACCTGGTCATGGTTCTGCAGGCAGTAGACGAAGGCGGGCGCGGGCAGGCCGCTGGCGTCGGCGCCGCGCGGCTTGCCGGACGGCGGCCAGGCCTGACCCTCGTAGAGGAAGCCGCGCTCGATGCAGCGGGCGAGGTCCTGGACGCTGGGCTCGAAGGCGCCGTAGTAGCCGTCGCGCTCGCCGGTGAGGACGACGTGGAGGCTGTGGTGGAAATCATCGGCCCAGATGGCGTCGAGGCCGACGCCGAGGACGATGGCGGGATCGTTGGTCTCGTCCTCGGCGATGAGGATCCGGTGGTCGGGGGCGCCGCGGACGTCGGCGGTGAGCTCGGCGAGGATCGGGCGCTCGGTCGGATCGACCATGGCGTGGGTGGCGTCGAGGCGCAGGCCGTCGAAGCCGAACTCGGTGAGCCAGTAGCGGACGTTGTCGAGGACGAGCCGCCGCATCGCCGGGGTGGCGAAGTTGAGGGCGTCGCCCCAGGGGGTCTGGACGTCGTGGGCGAAGTACTCGGGGGCGTAGCTCGAGAGGTAGTTACCCTCGGGGCCGAAGTGGTTGTAGACGACGTCGAGGAGGACGTTCATGCCGAGGCCGTGGGCGACTTCGACGAGGGCGCGCAGGTCGTCGGCCGGGCCGTAGCCGGCGTACGGCGCGAAGTGGGCGACGCCGTCGTAGCCCCAGCCGCGCGCGCCGGGGAAGCTCGACAGCGGCATCAGCTCGATCGCGGTGATGCCGAGCTCGGCGAGCAGCGGCAGCCTGGCAGCAGCGGCGGCGAAGGTGCCCTCGGGGGTGAAGGTGCCGATGTGGAGCTCGTAGAGGACGCAGTCGGCCAGCGGCCGCGGGCGCCAGTCGGTGGCGCGCGGCTGGTAATGACCGCGCACGACCTCGGCGGGGCCGTGGAGGCCGAACGGGAGGGCGCGCGCGTAGGGGTCGGGGACCTCGGCGTCGCCCAGCTTGAAGCGGTAGAGGGTGCCCTCGGGGAGGTCGTAGAAGGCCTCGAACAGGCCGTCGCCGCGCGGCTCGAGCGGGCGGGCCTCGCGGGCGACGGGCGAGCCGTCGTCGGCCCGGTCGTAGAGGACGACGGCGACTTCGGTCGCGCGGGTGGTCCACACGCGGAAGCGGACGCCGCCGTCGACGAGCGCGGCGCCGAGGTCGGACAGGGCGGAAGGATCATGGGTCATGGGGCAGCTCGGGGTCCGCGATCGGACATGGCGAAAGGGTCATGTGCCGTGGGACATGGCGAAAGGGTCATGTGTCGCGCGGCGGCTCCGGGTCGACGCCGCGCAGCAGGAGCAGGGTCCTGGGCGGGAGCCGGGCCAGGTCGCCGCCGGCGATCACGCCGCGAGCGTCGTCGTCGGCGGTGTCGAGGAGGCGCTCCCAGGTGGCGTGCAGCGACGGCAGCACGAACTCGACGGGATCCTGGCCGCCGTTGAGGACCAGCAGGAGGTCATCGTCGCGGATCGGCTCGCCGTCGTCGTCGACGTCGTCGACGCCGCGGCCGGCGAGGAACATGCCGAGGCTCTGGGTGGTCGGGCTCTGCCAGTCGTCGTCGGACAGGCCCTCGCCGTCCGGCCGGAGCCACAGGATGTCATGGACGTCGCTGCCGCGGATCTTGCGGCCCTTGAAGAACTTGGACCGCTGGAGGGCGGGGTGCTCGTGGTAGATCCGGATGGTCCGCTGGACGAATCGCAGCAGGGCCCGCCGGTCGTCGTCGAGGTCCCAGTCGTACCAGCTGATCTCGTTGTCCTGGCAATAGGCGTTGTTGTTGCCGCCCTGGGTGCGGCCGATCTCGTCGCCGCCGGCGATCATCGGCGTGCCCTGCGACAGCAGCAAGGTGGCCAGGAAGTTCCGCTGCTGCCGGCGCCGCAGCGCGAGCACCCGCGGGTCGTCGGTCGGGCCCTCGGCGCCGCAATTCCACGACAGGTCGTGATCGCTGCCGTCGCGGTTGTCCTCGCGGTTGGCCTCGTTGTGCTTGTGATCGTAGGCGACGAGGTCGGCGAGGGTGAAGCCGTCGTGGGCGGTGACGAAGTTGACGCTCGAGTAGGGGCGGCGGCCGTCGTTTTGGTAGAGGTCGCTGCTGCCCGAGAGGCGATAGCCGAGGTCGCCGGCGACGCCGCCGTCGCCGCGCCAGAAGGCGCGCATGGTGTCGCGGTACTTGCCGTTCCACTCGGCCCAGCGGACCGGGAAGTTGCCGACGTGATAGCCGCCCTCGCCGAGGTCCCACGGCTCGGCGATCAGCTTGACCTGGCTGATGACCGGGTCCTGGTGGATGATGGTGAAGAAGGACGACAGCTGGTCGACCTCGTAGAGGCCGCGCGCGAGGGTGGCGGCGAGGTCGAAGCGGAACCCGTCGACGTGCATCTCGAGCACCCAGTAGCGCAGCGAGTCCATGATGAGCTGCAAGGTCTGCGGGTGGCGGACGTTGAGGCTGTTGCCGGTGCCGGTGTAATCGTAGTAGTAGCGCGGGTCGCCGGGCACGAGCCGGTAATAGGTGGGGTTGTCGATGCCGCGGAAGCTGAAGGTCGGGCCGAGGTGGTTGCCCTCGGCGGTATGGTTGTAGACGACGTCGAGGATGACCTCGATGCCGGCCCGGTGCAATGCGCGCACCATCTCCTTGAATTGCTGGACCTCGGCGGCGACCTGCGCGCCGCTGCGGTAGCGCACGTCGGGGGCGAAGAAGCCGATGGTGTTGTAGCCCCAGTAATTGCGCAGGCCGCGGTCGAGCAAGAACTTGTCGTCGACGAATTGATGGACCGGCAGCAGCTCGACGGCGGTGACGCCGAGCTGGGTCAGATGCCGCACGATCGGCGGGCTGGCGACGCCGAGGTAGGTGCCGCGCAGCTCGGGCGGGACCTCGGGGTGGCGCATGGTGAGCCCCTTGACGTGGGTCTCGTAGATGATGGTCTTGTGCAGCGGGACGTGCGGGCGCGCGTCGTCCTGCCAGTCGAAGCCGGGATCGATGACGACGGCCAGCGGGACGCCGTAGCTCTCGCGCGGGTTGGCGAGCAAGTCGCGGTCAGGGTTGTCGCTGGCGATGTCGTAGGAGAAGGTGCCGTCCTCCCAGCGGGTGACGCCGCTGAAGGCCTTGGCGTACGGGTCGGTGAGGAGGTTGCGCGGGTTGAAGCGCAGGCCCTCCTCGGGGGCCCAGGGGCCGTAGACGTGGTAACCGTAGAGCTGGCCCGGACCGACGCCCTCGACAAAGGCGTGCCAGACAAAGGCGGTGCGCTCGCGCAAGGGGACGCGCTGCTCGCCGCCCTGGTCGTCGACGAGGACGAGCTCGACGCGCGAGGCGTGCTCGCTGTAGAGGGCAAAATTGACGCCGGTGCGACCGTCCCAGGTCGCTCCGAGCGGATAGGCATTGCCAGGTCGGACGCGCATGGCAGGCCTCGCTGTCACGATCGCGGGAGGACGGTGAGGGAGGCGCGCGGGGGGAGATCGACGGGCTTTTTCGCGGGATGGAGTCGCTGGGTCATGTCGGTCCGTGGCCTGTCGCGCCTGGGTCCGGTGAGAGACGTGGCGAGAAATCCGAGGCGAGCAAACACTGTCCGGGATTCGCTCGCCGGCGGCAGTCTGGGCGGCACGGGTCAGGCTTTCAGCGGTGACAGGATGCGGTTGGCGTGAGGCGCGCGGAGCCCAGCGCGGAATATGGGCCGGCGTTTGGTGGTGCGATGGGGTGCTGCGCGTGCCGAGCGCGAGCCGCGGGGTTCGAGCTGCGGGAGCTCGGTCTGGCCACGGGTGCACCGGGTCGCGGTCGCAGGCCCCGCCTGCTGGCTCGGGTTCGATGGCTCACCGTGGTGGTACAGGGCGGCGGCTGATTCGGACGCGAGCGCACCCGGCGGCGGACGGCGGAGGCATGGAAGGGCGTGTCAGGGGCGCAGAACAGGTGACTTCGCGGGACACCGTACATCTGCTGCAGCGGCTGACGTTCCTACTCTTCATCTTCTACCCGGGCTGGTGGACGAAGGCGCTGGGCGTGTTGGGCATCCTTGGCCTTACCACGCTGGTCCGCGTATCTGCGCGCCGCCGTCGACTGGATTCGTCGCTGGGTCGGGTGCTTGCTGCGGGGCCTAAGGACGCCCTCGATGACACTGACCATGAGTGACGGGCAATCGTACGAACTCGCCGTGCTTGGAAGCAATGCGAATCGACGGGCGCCTCGGTCGTCGACGCCAGGTCTGCGGGCTGGCGACGCAAGCGGCAGGTCGTAGGGACTCGGCGGGACGCCGCGCGCGAACACCAGCGCGCGGCGCCCTTGCGACATGTCTTTTGGAGCATGTCGCAAGGGCAACGTACAGAGTACGTCGGGGCTCGCGTCAGGGGTTGATGATCGTGTACGGGGTCCAGGCCAGGCCCCAGCCGTAGTCAGGGTCGACCGGCGGGTCGTTGTTGACGAAGTTCGACAGCCGGCCGCGGTAGCGCGCGCCGCCGGGGTGGTACGCGTAGAAGGTGTAGGCGTCCTGCTGCGAGTTCGGGGCGGCGTCGAGGAAGTGGGTCTCCACGGTGCTCCACACGCCGCTTTGCAGCTTCTCGATGCGCAGCCACTTGTCGTCGACGTCTTCGCTGCCGTTGTGATCGGCGACGCAACCGCCGATCCAGGTCTTGGTGTTGGGGCTGGACCCCGGGGCGAAGTACAGCGGCGACGCGAGGTACTCCTGCACGTAGTGGTCGGCGGCGTCGTACTGGCTGAGGGGGTTCAGGTCGGCGTGCCACGAGTTGACCCAATTGGTGGCAGTGCAGTAGCCGCCGATCGGGTGGAAGCCCTCCTCGCTGAGGTCCTCCGGCGACATCGTCACCCGCGGGTTGGCCTTCAGGGGCCGCGGCGGCTGCTTGGCGACCTCGTCGTGGTGCAGGGTCAGGCGCGCGAGCACGGCCGGCTCGTCGCCCTCGGCGGCGAGGTAGATCTCGAGCGGGGTCGGGTCCTCGGCCTGGACCTTGATCAGCGCCGACGGTTGCCGCGCGCTGCGGGTCTCCAACACCGCGATGCCATCCTCGAGGTCGAGGAAGGTGAGCCGCGCCCCCTGGGCCCCCTCGATCGAGGCCAGCACGGTGCCGATCGGCTCGTCCGACACCGGCGCGTCGTCGGCGTCGAACACCACCTCATTGTTGCTCTCCGGCGCCGTGTCCGGGTCACACGCGGGCGCCAGCACCAGCGCACCCACAGCCACCTTGGTCATCATCCGCGAAACAATCGATTGCATCGTCATTGGTTGGTCCATTCACGAGATGCACGACGATGCGAGCGGCCTATCCGCGAGCGATCGTCGGTGCGTCAGACTCGTGGCTGGTTGAGCAACCGACGTGCCGCAAAATTGTCGAATAAAGTCGCGGCACCGCGCGATGGACCGCGAGCGAGGGCCCCATGGGGCCCCATGGGACACTCGCTCGCCATCTGGCCGATCACTTCTTCGCGGGCGGGTTGTTGTCGCGACCGCCTCCCGACTCGTTGCCGCCGCCGCCCTGTTTGCCGCCGCCACCCTGAGTACCGCCGCCCTGTTTGCCGCCGCCCTGGTTGCCGCCGCCCTGGTTGCCGGCGTTGGCCTGGTTGCCGCCGACCTGCTGGTTGGCGTCGCTGGGCTGACTGCCGCCGGTCCGCGGATTTGTATTCGTGAGTTGGTCGTTGCCCTGGTCGCCGCCGGACGGGTTGCCGCCGATGCCTTGATTGGCGTCGCTGGGCCGGCTGATGTCGGGGCCCTGATTGGCGTCATTGGGCTGATTTTGGTTCGGACCGTTGTTGCTCATGGGTGCTCTTCCTCCGGGGAGAGAACCGTGGTGCGGGTCGGGGCGAGCGGCAAGCCGATCCGGGGATCAACGGGAGCTACGCGAGGGCGCCGTCGACGAGGCCGGTGGGCGCGGTAGTGTTCAGCGGGCTGGGCCGCGGACGAGGACGCGGCCGCGGGGCGGGGCGGCGGGGGTCGACGTCGTCGTCGACGCATTGTTGCCGACGCCCTGGCAGCGCGGGCAATAATAGGTGGTGCGGCCGAGGGTGCCCTGGCGGCGCATGGCGATCGGGGTGTTGCAGCGGGGGCAAAGCTCGCCCGAGCGGTTGTAGACCCAGGCGTTGGCGCCGCCGCTGTCCCATCGGGTCTTGCGCGGGCCGGCGCCGAGGTTGCGGCGCATCCATTTGCGGGCCTCGATGGTGGTGAGCGTGCGGCCGACGGGCGCGACCTCGGGGATCACCGATTCGAAGCGGGTGACGGTCTGGCCGACCATGACCTGCAGGCGGGCCGCGACCTTGAAGAGGGTGTCGCCCTCGGGCACGGGTCAGCGCCTCCTCGCGCCGGGGCGCGGCGGGTGTGTCGTGTCGCCCCTTCGTCCGCGTATCGGCGCGTCGCCGACGACTGGATCCGTCGCTCGATCGGGTGCTTGCTGCGGGGCCTACGGAGGCCCTCGATGACGCCGACCAGGATGACGAATCGTACGTCACCACACGTGACAGCAATGCGAATCGACGGGCGCCTCGCTGGCGGGACCACGAGGTCGGCCTGCGCCGACACAGCGGTCGGCCGCCGTGCCCGGCGCCTCGATCATTTCTTGGCCGGGTTTGCCTGCCGTTCTGCGACCTCACCGAGCCGAACACCTGCCCCGGCCAGGGCCTGGCGTGCGTCGCCTGGTACGAGGCGGGTCACGAGCCGCCCGGCCTCGAGGACGTCGGCCTCTGCGCCGTGATGCCCTGATGGGGCGCGGTGCGAGGCCGGCGGCTATCCCGTCGCGCGCGCGCCGGACGACGGACGCGCGAGCGCGGCCGGGAACATGCCGAGCGCGATGCACAGCGCCTCGCCGGCCTCGACCAGATCGTCGATCAGCATCTCGTCGCCGACCGCGCTGTAGACGATCCGGCCCGCGTAGTTGATCATGTCGGTCCCGGCGTAGAGCTGCTGCGTCACCACGTCCGCCGCGACGCCGTCGAGGTCGAGCGCGTTGGGGAGCAGGCGGTTGAACTCGGCCATGTCCTCGCCGTTGTAGGCCATGTTGCCGGCGAGGTACTGCACGTGCTGGGTCTGGGACCCGAGGTTGGCGCCGAGGAAGTTGTAGCGAATATTGGTATTCGCGACCTCGGCGACCCACTGGTTGTCGATGATCTGAATCAGCAGAGCAGGCATGGTATCTCCTCAGGCGTCCTGGATGGTGACGGTCACCGACAGGCTGGAGTGCGACGAGGTCGGCACGGCGGTGATCTTGAAGCCGAGGCTCGACGGCCAGGTGTAGTTGTCCGAGGGGTCGGAGAGCTGCACCCAATTGATGTTGCTGTTGTCCAGCGACGAATCGTTCATGTGGTACCAGTAGGGCCGGTCGCCCATGCCGATGACCTGCATCCCCGCCCACAGCTTGATGCCGAACCGCTGGCTGCCGTTGTTCCAGCAGCACCAGATCCCGGCGTCGCCGTCGGCGATCGAGCCGCCCAGGTCTTGCTGGTATTGGAGGACGCCCGAGCCCGCATAGGCCTGCAGCGAGGTCGGCGGCTGCTGGCTGATGCCGGCCACGCCTGCCTGGGTCTGCCACCCCATCACGTCGCGTTGCCACTGGGTCGAGGAGTAGTTGGTGAAGATCGCGGTCAGTACGGTGTTGGACATGGTGCGCTCCTGTTCGGCGCTGCGGTGATTCATCCGCCGCGCGCCGCCTTGCCTGGGGAGTCGCGGGCCCCTCCGTTTTGATCAGACCGCGATACGATTTTTTTTCGCGTCGGCGTGCGCGCCCAGCGCCGCGAGCCGGGCGTCGAGCTCGGCGACTGCGGCGGCGCTGCCGGCCACCCGGGCCGTGGCCGCGCGGGCCTCGACCAGCGCCGCGCGGGCCGGGGTTTCAGCGGGCTGGGCCGCGGACGAGGACGCGGCCGCGGGGCGGGGCGGCGGGGGTCGACGTCGTCGTCGACGCATTGTTGCCGACGCCCTGGCAGCGCGGGCAATAATAGGTGGTGCGGCCGAGGGTGCCCTGGCGGCGCATGGCGATCGGGGTGTTGCAGCGGGGGCACAGCTCGCCCGAGCGGTTGTAGACCCAGGTGTTGGCGCCGCCGCTGTCCCATCGGGTCTTGCGCGGGCCGGCGCCGAGGTTGCGGCGCATCCATTTGCGGCCGGCTTCCAGCAATCGTCGAAGGGTCGGATCGTCGTACTCGCCGACGGGCTTGAACGGGTCGAGGCGCTCCATGAACAGCAGCTCGCTCTTGTAGACGTTGCCGAGGCCGGCGACGAGGCGCTGGTCGAGCATGGCCTCGCCGAGCGGGCGCTTGGGGTCGTTGCGCAGGCGCTCGAGGGCGAGCGCGACGGTCTGGTCAGGATCGTCGGGGCCGAGCAGGTCGGGGCCGAGCGCGGACAGCACGGGGTGGTGCTCGACCTCCCAGGCGCTGAGCCACTCGACGACGGGGGCGTAGAAGCAGACGGCGAGCCATTCGGCGGTGCCGACGACGGCGCGGGCGGCGGTGGCGGGCTTGCGCCACGCGACCTGCGGGCGATAGAGGTGCCAGCTGCCCTCCATGCGCAAATGGGTGTAGAGCGCGTGGGTGGCGTCGAACCAGATGAGCAGGTTCTTGCCGCGGGCCTCGATGGTTGTGAGCGTGCGGCCGACGGGCGCGACCTCGGGGATCACCGATTCGAAGCGGGTGACGGTCTGGCCGACCATGACCTGCAGGCGGGCCGCGACCTTGAAGAGTGTGTCGCCCTCGGGCACGGGTCAGCGCCTCCTCGCGCCGAGGCGCGGCTCGTCGCGGCGCAGCAACAGGGAGTCGTGGGTGGGGCGGAAGCCGGCGGCGGTCAAAGCCGTAGCGAGCGGCGAGGCGGGGGCGACCTGGCCGTCGATCTGCTCGAGCAGGACGTAGCGCTGGCCGGTGACCTCGGGCAGGAGGGCGAGGGCCTCGGCGAGGGCGGCGACGGCCCGGCCGCGCTCCGGCTCGGCGTCGGGCAAGTGGGTGACGAGGTTGCGGCCGCCGCGGCCGAGGAAGCCGACGAGCCGGCCGTCACGCAGGACCACGCGGGCGCCGGCGGCCCGCTCGAACCTGGCCTCGGGGACATCCGGCCACGGCAGCGCGGCTCCGTACGGGTTGGCGGGATCGGTGGCGGCGATCAGGACGGTGAGCGGGGCGTCCTCGTCGGTCTCTCGCACGTCGCGCAGGCGATCCTCGGCGCCGGGCAGGGCGAACTGGACGGCGCCGAGGCCGGCGACGAAGTAGCCGCGGCGGACCCGGCCGGCCTCCTCCATGGCCTTGAGGACCGGGTAGACGGCCGCGAAGCCGCCCTCCATGTCCTCGGCGGCCACGGCCTCGCGGGTGAGCACGCCGTGGCGGGCCAGCAGCTGGCGGGCGCGGGCGGCCCGGCGATCGGTCTCTTCGGCGGGGCGCGGGCCGATCAGCGACCAGCGACCTTCGCTGCCGGGCGGGCCGCTGCGGCGGCCGCGACCGTCGACGCCGAAGCGCAGCGGTCGCGGGCCCCGATCGCCGCCGGCGAGCCGGCTGCGCAGGCAGGTGAGGGTGTCGTTGGTGACCTCGCCGGCCCACACGAGGTCCCACAGGGCCTCCAGGAGCTCGTCGGCGGGGGCCTGGACCAGCGTCGCCAACTCGGCGAAGAACGAGGCGCCGCGGGCCTGCAGGGCCTCACGCACGCGACCGGCGAGGGCGCCCTCGGCCGGGGTCGGATCGGGGGCGAGCAGGGCGGCGTCGTCGGCGAGGTAGAGGGCGACGTAGCCGTCGGCCTGGCCGAGCGGCCGCACGCCGCGCCAGACGACGTCGCCGGCGCCGCAGAGCACGTCGAGGTCGGTCGCGCGGTAGTTGGCGACCCGCGCCGGCAGGACCTCGCCCTCGAGCACCGAGGCCGGGACCGGCACGCCCTGCAATTGCTCGATCGTCTGCAGCACCGCCTCGGGGCCCTCGCGCTCGCCGCCGATGCCCTGCCACGCGAGCAGGAAACGGCCGAGCACCGCCTGCTCGACCGGCTCGACCTCCTCGCGCAGGCGGGCCAGCGACATGCGCTTGAGCCGGCGCAGGACCTCGTCGTCGCACCACTCGAGGCCGGCGCCGCCGGGGATGAACTCGCCCTCGACGACCTTGCCGCGGGCGGCGAGCCGGCGCAGGGCGCCGACGACGAGGGCGGTGCCGATGGCGAACCGCTGGGCCAGCCACTCGGCGCGGAACGGGCCGTGGGTGCGGGCGTGGCGGGCCACGAGGTCGGCCAGTGGGTCCTCGACCGCGGCCAGGAACACTGCGGGCAGCCCGGGCGGCGAGACCACGCCGAGCGCGTCGCGGTAGCGGCCGGCGTCCTCGGCGGCGATGTAGCGCCAGCGGCCGCCGAGCTTGACGCGCACGATCCGGCGGGTGTGGGTGAGCTCGGCCAGCCAGCGATCGACCTCTTCTTCGCCGACGCCGGCGCGCGCGACCACGTCGTCGCGGTCCTGATCGCCGAGCGCGAGCAGGAGGTCGTGGACCTCGTCGAGGTGGTTGAGCTTGCGGGCGCGTCGCTGCAGCGTCGCCTCGAGCTCGGCGATCGCGTCGGCGTCGAGCAGGTCGCGCAGCGCGGCCTCGCCGAGCAGGGCCTTGAGGCGAGCGTGGTCGATCGTCAGCGCCTGGGCGCGGCGCTCGGCCAGCGGCGCGTCGCCCTCGTACATGAAGTTGCCGACGTAGGTGAACAGCAGCGCGGCGGCGAACGGGCTCGGGCTGCGCGTCTCGACGTCGACGATCTTGATCGCGCGCTGCTCGACGCGCCGCAGCACGTCGACGCAGCCGGGCAGGTCGAACACGTCCTGCAGGCACTCGCGGTAGGTCTCGAGCACCACCGGGAAGTCGCGGAAGCGCGAGGCGGCGGCCAGCAGGTCGGCTGACTTGCGACGCATGGCCCACAGCGGGGTGCGCTGGCCGGGCCGGCGCTTGACCAGCAGCAGCGCGCGGCCGGCGTTCTCGCGGAAGCGGGTGGCGAACAGCGAGGTCTCGGCGAGCCGCGCGACCACGCGGTCCTCGACCTCGTCGGCGCGCGGGAAGAACTGCGACGGGTCGGGCACGTGCTCGGCCTCGGGCAGGCGGAACACGATGCCGTCGTCGGACCAGACGACGTCGAGCTCGGTGGCGTAGCGCTCGAGCAGGATGCCGCGGACCGCCATCGCCCACGGGGCGTGCACGGCGGCGCCGAACGGCGAGAGGATGCAGACGCGCCAGTCGCCGATCTCGTCGCGGAAGCGCTCGACGACGATGGTGCGATCGGTGGGCAGGGCCTTGGCGGCCTCCTGCTCCTCGCGCACGTACTGCAGGAGGCTGTCGGCGGCGGGCTGGTCGAGGCAGTGCTGCTCGGCCAGCTTGGTCGCGGCCTCGGCGTCGGGCAGGGCCCCGAGCTCGCGGACCAGGGCGCCGATCGCCTGGCCGAACTCGAGCGGCCGACCCGGACCGTCGCCGCGCCAGAACGGCAGCTTGCCGGGCTCGCCCGGGGCCGGCGAGACCAACACGCGGTCGTGGGTGATCTCTTCGATGCGCCACGACGAGGCGCCGAGCACGAACACGTCGCCGATCCGCGACTCGAACACCATCTCCTCGTCGAGCTCGCCGACGCGGCGGCTGGTGGCCGCGTTGCCGGCCAGGAACACGCCGAACAGGCCGCGATCGGGGATGCTGCCGGCGTTGCCGATGGCGACCCGGCGCGCGCCGTGGCGGGCCGTCAGCTGGCCGGTGACGCGGTCGTAGTTGACGCGCGGGCGCAGGTAGGCGAAGTCCTCGCTCGGGTAGCGGCCGCTCAGCATGTCGAGCACGCCCTCGAAGGCGTCGCGCGGCAGCTCGGAGTAGGGGGCGGCGGCGCGCAGCTTGTCGTACAGATCTTCGGCGGCCCAGTCGTCCATCGCCACGGTCGCGACGACCTGCTGGGCCAGGATGTCGAGCGGGTTGCGCGGGTATCGCGACGACTCGACCGCGCCGGCGAGCATGGCCTGGGCCGCGGCGGCGCACGGCAGCAGGTCGCCGCGGAACTTGGGGATGATGACGCCGCGCGAGCGCCCGCCGACGTGGTGGTTGGCCCGGCCGACGCGCTGCATGCCGGCCGCGATCGACGGCGGCGAGGCCAGCTGGATCACCAGGTCGACCGCGCCCATGTCGATGCCGAGCTCGAGCGACGAGGTGGCGACGATCGCCGGCAAGGTGCCGCGCTTGAGCTGCTCCTCGACCCCGGCGCGCACGTCCTTGGCCATCGAGCCGTGGTGGGCCAGCGCCAGCGGCTGGCCGGCGAGCTCGTTGAGGGCCGCGGCCAGGCGCTCGGCGAGGCGGCGGCTGTTGACGAACAGCATCGTCGAGCGGTGGGCCCGGATCAGCGCGACCAGGCGCGCGTGCAGCCCCGGCCAGGCCTCACGCTGCACCCCCGAGATCGCCGTCGGGCCCTCGTTGGCGGCCGGCGGCACTTCCTCGGTCGGCGCCGGCGCGGTTTCGGCGGCGGCCGCGGCGACCGGCAGCTCGATGCGCAGCTCGAGCGGCTTGACCTGGCCGGCGTCGATGATCGTGACCGGCCGCGACGACACCGCGTCGCCGTCGACGAGCGAGCCGCCGAGGAACCGCGCCACCTCGGTGAGCGGGCGCTGGGTCGCCGACAGGCCGATCCGCTGCAGCGGCCTGGCCCCGGCGCGCAGCCACTCGAGCCGCTCGAGCGAGAGCGCGAGGTGGGTCCCGCGCTTGCTGGCGACGAGGCTGTGGATCTCGTCGACGATCACGGTGTCGACCGATCGCAGCATCGCCCGCGACTCGCTGGTCAGCAGCATGTACAGCGATTCGGGGGTGGTGATGAGGATGTCGGGCGGGTGGCGCTGCATGTACGCCCGCGCCTTTTGCGGGGTGTCGCCGCTGCGGATCGCCACTGTCGGCGTGTGCACCGTCATGTTCAGGCGCGCGGCGGTCGCGGCGATGCCGGCCAGCGGCGAGCGCAGGTTCTGCTCGACGTCGACGCCGAGCGCCTTGATCGGCGAGACGTAGATGACGCGGCAGCGCTCCGCCGGCGCCGGCACGGGGGCGAACATGACGCGGTTGATGGCGCCGAGGAACGCGGCCAGCGTCTTGCCCGAGCCGGTCGGCGCCAGCAGCAGCGTCGAGGCGCCGGCCTCGATCGCCGGCCACCCTGCGACCTGCGCCGACGTCGGGGCGTCGAAACAGGCCTCGAACCACGCGCGGGCGGCCGGGTGGAGGAAAGCGAGCGGATCGCCGGTCACGCCTGAATGTGGCCGAGTTGGCTGCACATGCAAGCAGCGGCGCCGGCGAGCCCAGCCGTGGACGCGCGGGAGAGCGGCGCGCACGGCCCGGCGCGGCGGCGCGGCGTCGTGATCCTCACTCGCGGCGGGTTACTTCTTGCGGCCGGTCTTGTAGCGCGGGTTGCTGTCGTGCCACTCGAACGCGCCGCCCATCCACCCTCGCAGGCCGCGCAAGAACCGCTGCAGCTCGAAGGACGGGACGCCCTGCATGCTGCGGTGGGCGGCCTCGAAGTCGCGCACGAGTTCGTTGTGGAGCTGGACGGTGACCTCGGTGGCCTCGTCGAGGGAGCAGCCGCGATCGGCGGCGACCTGCAGGACCATGTTGCACGGCGGCTTCTCGTCCTCGAGGTCCTTGGCGACCGAGTAGAGGTCGTTGACGAGGACGACCGCGGTGCCGGCCAGGAACGCGGCGCGACGGACCCGCGCGTCGTAGAAGAGGTCGGCCGGCAATCGATAACCGCCGATGACGTCGCACAGCGTCATCGAGGTGTAAAAGCTGTCGTGCTGGCGCGCGGCCAGGTACTTCCAGGCCGGCGGGTACTCGCCGGTGTGCCGCCAGGCCGCGTAGGCGCTCCACGACACGAACATGGCGAAGGTCGCGTAGCAGGTGCGCTGGACCTGCTCGTGGCTGGCGTGGCGGCCCATGTGCTCGAGGCCCGAGCGCAGGGCCACGAGCACCCGCTCGTCGTCGATGGCCTGCTGCAGCGGGACGCTGAACTCGCCGGCGCGCGGCAGCGGATCCATGGCGGCCATCGCCAGCACGAGGCGCGGCGGAAGCTGCTCGGGCACGGCCCCGAGCGCGCTGTCGTCGGCGTAGTAGTCGTCGGCGGCCCACCACGCGGCGTTCAGCTTGGCGCCGATCAGCAGCCGCTCGGGATCGTCGCAGTCGGGGTGCGTGAGCATGACCAGCCGGCCGAACCGGGTCTTGCGGATCTTGACGACCTCGTCGTCGTCGAAGCCGCACTCGCTGGCCCACGCCGCCAGGCGCTCGTCGACCACGTCGGCGAGCGGCTCGTTCAAACGCTCGGTGATCGGGCAATACAGCGGCGAGCCGGTGCCGTCGCCCCACGGCCGCCAGGCGTACGCGGGATCGAGGCTCGGCTGCGGCGCCGGCGGGTCGAGGTCGCCGGCGCGGGCGCGAGTCAGCAATTGCGCGAGGCGAGCGGCGGAGGTGCCGAGGCCGCTCGGGCCGGCGAAGAGGGCGGTTACGTCGTTCGGGTCCGTCATGCGCTTGGCCTCGGTCATCGCTCGCTCGCGTGGCAAAAGAAGGTCGCCGGCCGGTATGTGCATACCGACCGGCGACGCCGTCATGTCAGCGGACGATCCGGTCCGCGACGATCAGGAGGTAGTGGAAGCTGCCCTCCTTGTAGGCGCGCAGGAACGGGTCCTCGACGCCGGTGGCGACCGACGCGTGGGTCCGCAGCTCCCAGTACGGGATGGTGTCGGGGGTCAGGTCGGTGACCTCGATCGGCACCAGGTTGTTGGCGGCCATCGCCTTGAAGTAGTCGCTGCGCGGGTGGATGTTGCAGATGTACTTGGCGTCGATCTCGCTGACGGCGCGCGAGCGGCCGCCGGTGATGTCGTTGTAGCAGCCGGTGATGCAGACGTAGCGCCCGCCGTCCTTCAGCAGCCGCGAGAACTCGGCGTACAGCTTGAACAGGTCGACGTACATCGTGGTCTCGTTGGTCCAGATGGCGTCGATCGAGCCGGTGTCGATGCCGGTGTCGAGCATGTTGCGGAAGTGGTACTTCAGCTTGTCGCCGAGCCCGCGCTTGGCGGCCTGCTCGTTGGCGAACCCGACCTGATACTCGGAGATGGAGACGCCGTCGACCTGGCAGCCGAACCGCTCGTGGGCCATCAGGCTGGTGCCGCCGCGGCCGGAGCCGGCGTCGAGCAGGCGGCTGTCCTTGGTGATCGGGCCGAGCTTGCCGAGCAGGTACTCGGCCTGGGCGTGCTCGAGCCGGTGCAGCTCGCGGATGATGCTGTCGTCGCGCTTGGCCTCGGGCTCCTCGAGCACCTTCCAGTTGACGGGGCCGATCCCGTAGTGGTGGTGATAATAGCCGTCGACGTGGCCGAGCAGCAGATTGACGGGGTCGTTCTGGTTGGTGTTCCAGTAGTTGGCGACCGACTTCTGGTATTCGCTGCGCAGGACGGTGGGAGCCTGAATGGGCGTATTCATGATCGTCTGTTTCTCTTTCGTTGCGCTGTGACGAGGCGCCCCGAGACGGCGCCTGCCTCGGCGAGGGCGCTCAGCGCCCGATCTCGATGTTTTCAAGGATGCCGAGCGCGTCCGGGATCAGGACGGCCGCGGAGTAATAGGTGCTGACGAGGTAGCGGCCGACGGCCTTCTCGTTGGTGTCCATGCGGCGCACGGACAGGCCGGGCTCACGCTCGTCGGGGAGGCCGCTGCGGTAGAGGCCGATGACGCCCTGGTTGTCCTGCCCGACCCGCATGGCGAGGATCGAGCTGGTCTGCGTCGCGGAGATCGGGATCTTGTCGCACGGCAAGATCGGTACGCCGCGCCAGCCGGCGACGATCGACCCCTCGTATTCGACGTTGGGCGGGTCGAGCCGCCGACGGGTGCACTCGCGGCGGAAGGCGGCGATGGTGCGCGGGTGGGCGAGGAAGAATTTGGTCTTGCGCCGGCGGCACAGCAGCTCGTCCATGTCGTCGGGCGTCGGCGGGCCGCTGCGGGTGCTGATCCGCTGCTTGTAGTCGGCGTTGTGGAGCAGGCCGAAGTCGAGGTTGTTGACGAGCTCGTGCTCCTGCCGCTCGCGCAGGGCGTCGATGGTGAGGCGCAGCTGCTCCTCGAGCTGGTCCATCGGCTCGTTGAAGAGGTCCGACACGCGCGTGTGGAGCTGCAGGATGGTCTGGGCCAGGCTGAGCTCGTACTCGCGGGGCGTGGCCTCGTAGTCGACGAAGGTGCCCGGCAGGGTGACCTCGCCGTGGTGGCCGGCGGTCAAGCGAATGGCGGCCTGACCGTGCTTGTCCTGCGGGGTCTTCAGCAGCTCCTTGAAGCGCTCGACGTGGGCCCGCAGCTTGGGCGAGCGGCCGATCAGCTCCTCGAACACCTGCTGCGGCAGCGCCAGCACGGTGCACGGCGTGACCGCCTTGACCGTGTAGTCCCAGGCGTCGTCGTCCTCGACGAGCGCCTGGTCGCCGAAGTGCGCGCCGTCGGCGATGACTTCGAGCAGGACCTCCTCGCCGTAGGCGCCGCGGCCGAGCTTGTTGGCCTTGCCGTGGACCAGCAAGTAGACGTGATCCGCCGGTTTGCCGCGCTCGGCGATCGCTTGCCCGGGCTTGAACTCGGCCTGCACGAAGCGGCTGGCCAGGTGCGACAGGACCTCGTCGTCGTCGAACCCGCGCAGCAGCGGCAGCTCGCCCAGCTCGGCCGGGACGACCTGAGCGCGCGCGCCGATGTTGGTAAACTCGATGCGCCCGTCGCCGACAGCGACGTTCATGCGGCGGTTGACGCGGAAGGTGCCGCCGGTGACGTCGACCCAGGGCAGCGAGCGCAGCAGCCACCGCGGCGTGCGGCCCTGGTTCTGCGGCTCGGTCTTGGTGGTCGTCGCCAGCTGGCGCGCGGCCAGGGTCCCGAGGCTCGTCAGCTGCCCGTCGTCACGCCCGGACTTCTCGAAGATCGACATGATTTCACCTCTATGCGGGGCTCAAGGATGCGGCGCTCCGATCCACACCGGAGGATCGGAGCGCCGCGGGATGCACGGCGATCGTCAGTCGGCGCGGCCGATCTCGACGCTCTCGAGGATGCCGAGCGCGTCCGGGATCTGGACGGCGGCCGAGTAGTAGAGGCTGACGAGGTAGGAGATGACGGCCTTCTCGTTGATGCCCATGAAGCGCACCGACAGGCTCGGCTCGATCTCGTCGGGGATGCCTTTGTGCTGCAGGCCGATCACGCCCTGGTTCTTCTCGCCGACGCGCATCAGCAGGACCGAGGTGGTGCGCGTGTCCGAGATCGGGATCTTGTTGCAGGGGAAGATCGGCACGCCGCGCCACGACGGGACGTGATGGCCGCCCAGCTCGACCGGCGTGGGGTAGATGCCGGCGCGGTTGCACTCGTGGCCGAACGCCGCGATGGTCCGCGGGTGGGCGAGGAAGAAGGCCGGCTCCTTCCACACGAGCGCCAGCAGGTTGTCCATGTCGTCCGGCGTCGGCGGGCCGCTGCGGGTGTGGATGCGCTGCTTGAGGTCGGCGTTGTGGAGCAGGCCGAACTCGGGGTTGTTGATGAGCTCGTGCTCCTGGCGCTCCTTCAGCGCCTCGACGGTCAGGCGCAGCTGCTCCTGCGTCTGGTTCATCGGCTCGTTGAAGAGGTCGGCCACGCGGGTGTGGACCTGCAGCACCGTCTGGGCGACGCTGAGCTCGAACTCCCGCGGCGAGGTCTCGTAGTCGACGAAGGTGCCGGGCAGCACCGGCTCGCCCGTGTGGCCGGAGGCGACCTCGATCGCGGCCTGGCCGGTGTTGTCCTGCTTCTTCTGCGCGCGGGCCTTGAACTCGTCGACGTGCCGCTTGAGCGTCGGGAACTGATTCACGAGCTCCTCGAACGAGCTCTGCGACAGCGTGAGGATGCTGCCGGCGGTCACGGCCTTGGCGGTGAAGTCCCAGTAGTCCTGCGACTCGAGGATCGCCTGGTACGAGTAATGGTCGCCGTCGGCCAGGGTCTCGAGGACCGCCTCGTCGCCGTACTTGCCGGTGCCGATCTTGTTGACCTTGCCGTGGGCGATGAGGACCATCTCGTTGGCCTCGTTGCCCTTCTGCGTCAAGACGTCGCCCGCCTTGAACTCCTTCTGCACGAAGCGGCCGGCGAGCACGCTCAGCACCTCGAGGTCCTCGTAGCCGCGGAACAGCGGCAATTCGGTCAGCTCGAGCGGGACGACCTGGATCTTGGCGCCCGTGTTGTAGAAGGTGACGCGGCCGTCGCCGACGGCGTAGCTCAGGCGGCGGTTGAGGCGGAACACGCCGTTGACGTGGACCCACGGCAGCAACTTGAGCAGCCAGCGGGACGAGATGCCCTGCATCTGGGGCGGGGACTTCGTCGTCGTGGCCAGCTGCCGCGCGGCCGCCGTCGAGAGGCTCGTCTGCTGATCATTACCGGGCTTTCCTGCGATCGACATGACTATCCTTTTCACCGACAGCTCCGCTGCCGCTTCCAATCTCGCTCGTACACGGGCCGGGTCGGCGCACCGCGATTCGAGCTGGCGGAGGTTACGCTCCAGCGTGGCGGAGGGTCAAGACAATTCGGGGAGACGAAGCATTAAATGAAGGGTGAATTGATGACTGTGGATTGGGCGCTCGAACGCGCGGAGCGGGCGGTAGACCGCGCTTTCGTCAGGTCGCGCGATTGGGTGAATCCCGAACTGTCATGCGCCGATGATACGCGTTCCAGCCGCCGATAACGGCGTTGGCGTGTCATCCATGGTGTGTCTGGCGATTCCGGGCGAGCGATGATTCCCGGCTGCGCTTCGTCATCCACCCGCCGCCGCTGTCACGGCAGAGTGCGCGTCATCGTGACAGTGGTGGAAGGTCGAATCCGCCGAGCGGCGCGGGCCTGACCGCGGCCCGCGGGCCGGCAATGGCCATTGTTGCGCGGCTCGTATTCGCGGCGGCGCGCGGCGCGAGGGGCACGAATGCACAGGGCCTATCCGGGCCGGCCGACGCGGACGCGACGACCGGCGTGTGCACGGCGTTCTGGCGGCGGCCGCGATCTACCTTATTAAAGAGATCGGGGGAGCGCCGACGTCGGGGCGCGTCGCCGTCAGGCGCGGTCGCGCCATTCGGCCCGGGGGCCGCGGGCGCGATCGTATAGGGCTTCGCGCGAGCGCGGCGGCGGCGAGCGAGGGTCGGTAAGAGCCACGCGCCGCCGGTGATCGATCGCGGCGGAGCGTGCGTGGCCCGCAAATCGTGCGACATCGCCGCGACGTCGCCGTTATTCCCCGGTATTCGCGGTCGACGCTGAAATGTCGCGAAGCGGACAATGGTGGGACAGGGGGCGCTGATTCAGCGCACCACCCCGCGGGGGGCCGGCGCGCGCGGCAGAGTTCGTTCGCCGCGACAGCCTGCGCCGATCGCCGGGCTCGCTGCCGGCGACGCACGTCGCGGAGCCGAGGCGAGGCACGGGCCGTCAGGACGCGTCGTGCGCCGCCCCGTGGCCGCCCGGTGGGCGGGCGGGCGCCCACGGCGAGGCACGGGCCGTCAGGACGCGTCGTGCGCCGCCTCGCGGGCGCGCAGGAGGCGGGCGATCGCGGCGATGCCGGCCTCCATGCGCGCGCGAGCGGCGGTGTTTGCGGAGTGCACGGCGAGGGCGGGCGGGACGAAGCCGCGGGTGGCGACGGCCTCCTCGATCCAGCGGACGACGTCATAGCCGGTGCCGCGCGCGTCGTCGCCGAGGTCGTGATCGAGGCTGAGCTCGGCGACGGCGCCGGTCTGCAGCAGGGCCACGACCTCGTCGGGCCAGCGCACCGGCAGCCAGCCGGGCGGGGCCGGGCGCTCGTCGTCGAGCCAGAGCCGCAGGTTCGGAGCTGTCGCTTCGGACATGTCCCGAGAGACCTCTCGGATCAGCGGACCATGACCCACCGGGCGGCGCCGGGCTTGTGGCAGTCGTGGATCGGGACGACGGCGTCGAGGGTGTTGGGGTCGGAGGCGAAGGTGTCGGCGGAGGGGGAGACCACCGCGGCGCCCTTCCACGGGTAGTTGGCGAGGCCGCAGCCGTACTGGTCCTGGGCGATCTCGTCGATGTGCCAGGCGCCGGCGCAGCCCTCGGAGGTGCCGACGTGCCAGGTGCAGATGGTCTTGTTCTGGACGAAGTTGCCCTTGAGGCGGGCCTCCTTGTAGAGCACCTTGGTCCAGTTGAAGCAACTGTTGGGGCCGCCCTGGCCGTTGAAGAGGTTGGTGGCGGCGGTGAGCAGGTAGTCGTCGCCGCGGCAGTCGATGCGCATGTCGGTCGCGAGGTCGCGCCAGGTCGTCATCTGGGCCTTGGACAGGCGGTGGCGGGCGTTGGCGGGGTCGGCCGGATTGACGGGCAGGTCGTTGTAGAGGGCCTTGCCGATGGTCTGGGCGCCGAGCGGGCTGCGCTCGAGCACGGTCCAGCCGCCGCCGGCGGTGAGCATGTCGCAGAAGACGGATTGCGCCGGCTGCGGACCGACGCCGTCGGGGTCGACGAGGTAGACGCCGCTCGGGGCCTGGGGGAGGCTGGCGTGCAGCTGCTGGCAGGTCTCCGGCACGGTGCAGACGCTGGTGCAGCCGTCGCCTTCGTCGGCGTCGGCGTCGTCGCACTGCTCGACGCCGGCTTGCACGTGGCCGTCGCCGCAGCTAGCGGCGATGCAGTCCGTCAGGCAGGCGTCGGTCTGCGCGGCGTTGCCGTCGTCGCAGACCTCGACGCCGTCCTGGACGTGGCCGTCGCCGCACTTGGCGAGCTCGCAGGTGGTGAGGCAAGCGTCGGTGTCGTCGGCGTTGGCGTCGTCGCAGGCCTCGACGCCGTCGCGCACGTGGCCGTCGCCGCAGCTGGCGGCCAGACAGGTGGAGAGGCAGGCGTCGGTGTCGTCGGCGTTGGCGTCGTCGCAGGCTTCGCCGACCTGGACCGCCCCGTCGCCGCAGGTCGCGAGGGCGCAGTTGTTGGTGCAGGCGTCGTCGTCGTCGTCGTTGGCGTCGTCGCAGGCCTCGACGCCGGCCTGGACCAGGCCGTCGCCGCACTCGGCGAGGGCGCAGGCGAGGGTGCAGTTGCCGTCGTCGGCGTTGGCCGGGCCAGCGTCGCAGGCCTCGCCGTCGTCGACCTCGCCGTCGCCGCAGAAGGGGGCGGGGCCGGTGGTGCCATCCGTGGTGGTGGTGGTGTCGACCGAGGTGGTGCCGGTTTCGGTGGTGCTGGTCGAGGTCGAGGTCGAGGTGGTGGTGGTGTCGCCGGTGGTGGTGGTCGAGTCGCTGGCGTTGCCGGTGCCGAGCGTGCTGTCGCCGGTGGTCGGCACGCCGGTGGTCGGCGCCGGTTCGCCGCTGCTTTCACCGCCGGTCGTCGCCTGCGTGTCCGTGCCGGCCGTGGCCGTGTCGGTGGTGACCGCGACGCCGCTGTCTCCGCACCCCGCCGCGACGAGGACCGTGGCAAAGGCGCCCCTGCTCCCCCATACAAACAGTTTCATGGCGGGATGGTACGCGAACGGATCGCTGGCCGGGGAGCCGCGTCGATCGGCACGAGGACGGCGGCGCCGACGCTGGCGTCGTGCAGGCGGGTGCACGGTGACGTGGCGGAGGTGCGGGGCGAGACCACCCGGCCCGCGTGCGCAGAGCGGGCCGCGGAGGAGGAGCTGTCTTTCGAGACATGTCCGTGGATTCGCCGGGGTGGTGACACGGCGGTAGCAAGGGGCCGGTGCGGTGGGAGCTGGTCGCTCACGGCCGAGTGCATCGAGGAGCGCTTGTTCCGGATCTCGAAACGAGAGCGCGGGGCCGAGCGCCGTGGTGTCGGCGTCGCCGACGCGGTGCGTCGATGCACGACATCGTCGCGCGCGGCTCGCTGCGAGGCCACGCTTCGCAAGCGAACGCACGAGGACGCGGCAGCTGGATCGCGGCAGCAGGACGCTAGCTCGCGTGGGGGTGACGGGGACTGATGCTCACCAGGGGGTATCGCCGCTCGCTTCCACGAACCGACCGGAGACGGCGTCGGCGCCGCGCAGCGCGTGCTGGACCGGCAGCCTCGCGCCGTCCTCGGCGGTCAGGAAACCCTGGTGCCCGGTCAGATCCGTCTTCACGTAGCCCGGGCTCACCGAGGTCACGACGATCGGCGTGTCCCGCAGCTCCTCGGCGAGCTGGACGGTGAGCATGTTGAGGGCCGCCTTGCTGGCGTTGTAGCCGATGAGCCGCGCCGAATAATAAGGCGACGAAGGATCGCCGTTCAGCGTCAGCGAACCGAGAGAGCTCGAGAGGTTGACGATCCGCGCGGCCGGCGAGCGGCGCAGCAGCGGCAGCATCGCCTGCGTGACCGCCAGGGTGCCGACGAAGTTGGTATTGACGATCTTGCGCACGGCGGCGATCGAGGCGGCGCTGGGCGGGCCGTCCTCGGCGTCGACGATGCCGGCGTTGTTGACGAGGATGTCGAGCCGGCCGTGCTCGGCGGCGATCGAGGCGGCGGCGGCCGCGATGCTGGCCTCGTCCTCGAGGTCGAGCTGGACCGCCTGGGCGGTCAGCCCCTGCTGCGCCAGAGCGTGCACCGCTGCGCTCGCCCGTCCGCGGTCGCGCGCGCCGAGGAGGACGATGACGCCGGCTCGCGCGAGCTGGCGGGCGATCTCGAGGCCGATGCCCTTGTTCGCGCCGGTGACGAGCGCGACGCGCTCGGTGACCCCTGCCTGATGGACCTTGTCGTGCATGCGTGGAGTCTTAGGCCGCCGCGACGCGACGAGGAAGGGCGATCGGCGCACGACTCTGTTGCTCGCCGGTCAACAATTGGCGGAGACTCGGGTGATGGATCCGCTCAGCGAGATCGGCGTGTTCGTCCGCGTGGTCGAGAAGCGGAGCTTCACGCTCGCCGCGCGGACGATGGGCCTCACCGCGTCCGGGGTCAGCCGAGCGGTCGCGCGGCTCGAGGGGCGCCTCGGCGTGCGCCTGCTGGAGCGGACCACCCGCAGCGTCGGGCTCACCGCCGACGGCGCCGTCTACTTCGAGCGCTGCACCCGTATCCTGCGCGAGCTCGAGGAGGCCGACAGGGCGGTCGCCAGCACGCGGAGCGCACCCCGCGGGAGGCTCCGCGTCGACGCGCCCTCGATGTTCGGGAGCTACGTGCTCGGCCCGGCGATCGGGCGCTTCCTGGCGGCGTATCCCGAGCTGTCCGTCGATCTCAGCCTCCGCGATCACCTCGTCGATCCGATCGCCGAGGGGATCGACGTGGTCTTGCGAATGGCGAAGCTGCGGGAGAGCGAGCTGCATTGCAAGCACCTGGGGGCGATGCCGCTGGTGATCGTCGGGACGCCGGCTTACTTCGCGCGCCGGGGTCGGCCGAGCACCGTCGAGGACCTGCGCCAGCACGATACGCTCGGGTTCCTGGTCGGCGCGATGCCTCTCGCGTGGAAGCTCCGCCACGAGGACGGCGAGCTGGCGCTGCCGCCGACGGGGCGGCTCTACTCGAACGGCATCGGGGCGCTGCTCGACGCGGCGCGCGCGAGCCAGGGCATCGTGCAGGTGTTCGAGCACGTCGTGCGCGACGAGCTCGGGCGCGGGACGTTCGAGGCGGTCCTGCGCGCCGAGCAGCAGCAGGAGGTGCCGGTCACCGCGCTCTACGCGAAGGAGAAGGCGCAGCTGCCGAAGGTGCGCGTGTTCCTCGAGTTCACGGCCGAGCTGATGCGCGCGGCCGCGAAGCCCGTCGGCCCGGCGAAGCGGCGCGAGGGCGTGCGGCGGTCGTAGAGTTTCGCGTCAGCCGGGGATGACGAAGCACTGGATGCTGGTGTCGATGCGGAAGTTCGACTGGGTGGTGTGGCGCTCGGCGTGGAAGATGTCCATCGAGTAGGTGCCGTTCAGCTGGATGCCGAAGAAGCCGGCGTTGCCGTCGAGGTCGATGCTCTCGGTGAGGGCCCCGTGGACGCCGCCGAGGTCGATGGCGAGCTTGCCGTTGATGAACAGCCACAGGTCGTCGTCACCGGTGAATGTGAACACTTCGCCGCCCGAATAGGTGAACTGGGTGTGGATCTCGGTGGTGAAGTGGAAGTTGTGGTTGTTGCCCTGGTTGCCCCAGCCCTGGTCGTCGACCGGGAAGAAGTTGTTGTTCTGATAGGTGTACTGACCGGGCATGACCTCGGTCAGCTCGATCTGGATCTCGAACGATTGGTTGACGTCGGCGACGTCGTTGTACCACTGGGCGAACTCCGTCGGCCCGGTGGTGACGGAGGTGCTGCCGCCGTGGGCGTAGACCGGCTTGTGGTCGGGGCCGAGGTCGATCTGGACGAGGCCGTCGACGGTGCCGCCGTAGCTCTCGAAGTCCGGGTGATTCTCCTTGAAGTCGCGCACGGTGGCCGTGAGCAGGGAGGTACACTCGGGCGGCCGCTCGCCGGTGGTGGTGGTGGTGCCGGTGGTGGTGGTCTCGGTGGTCGTGGTGGTGGAAGTCGTGGTCGTGTCGGTGGTGGTGGTGGTGGTCGACGGATCGACGGGGCCGGTGGTGGGGCCGAGGGTGGTGGGCTCGGCAGTGGCGACGGTGCCGGTGGTGTCGGGCGCGGTGGTGCCGGTCTCGCTGGTGGCAGGCTCGGTGGTGCCGGTGGTGGTCAGGCCGCCGAGGGTGGACGGGCTGGTGGCCGAGCTGCCCTGGACAGCGCCGGAGTCGCCGCAGGCGGAGGCGGCGAGGACGAGGGTCGAGAGGGTGAAGCTGTACTTGAAGACATGTCGCATGGGACTCCCGCGCGGCCTGGGCCGGCCCACGATCACATACCACGCCAGGCTGCGCGCGGCCCCCGGGGATGCCCGGGCCAGGCGCGCCCGGGGCGCGGCCGGTGGACAGGGCCTGGGCGGCGCACTAGCCTCGCAGCCGATGTTCGCCCGCGCGCTCCAGCTCGTCACCGCCGCGTCGCTCGCCCTGTCCGCGGCCGCGTGCGTGAGCCACTCGTCGACGCCGATGACGGGGCGGGTGGAGGTGCCGCTGGCAGACAAGCGGATCGGGCAATACATCTCGTCGGGCTGGTCGTTCGATACTTCGAGCTTCTGGATCGAGGGGCCCGAGGGAGTGGTGGTGATCGATGTGCAGTTCCTGCCCTCGATCGCGGCCGAGGTGATCGCGGCGGCAGAGCGAGTGACCCGCAAGAAGGTGGTGGCGGCGATCGTGCTGCACCCGAACCCGGACAAGTTCAACGGGACGGCGACGTTCCAGGCCCGCGGGATCGAGGTGTGGACTTCGGAGCAGGTGCTGGGGCTGATCCCGGAGGTGTTCGCCAGGCGCTCGGAGGTGTTCGCGGAGCGCTATGCGCCCGACTGGCCGACAGCGACGCCGCAGCCGCGCAGCTTCGGGGCGGCGACGACGACGCTGAAGCTGGCAGGCCTCGAGCTGAAGGCGCATGTGCTCGGGCCGGGCTGCAGCGCGGCGCACGTGGTGATCGAATGGGAGGACCACGTGTTCGTCGGCGATCTGGTGGCGAACAAGGCCCACGCGTGGCTCGATCTCGGGGAGACGGCGGGGTGGCTGCAGCGGTTGACGGAGATCGAGGCGATGGGGGCGCGGTCGGTGCACCCGGGCCGCGGCCGCTCGGGCGGGGCCGAGCTGGTGACGAATCAGCGCGAGTACCTTCAAACGGTGGTGTCGCTGGTGGCGGCGGAGAAGCCGACGATGCCGCCGGAGCCTGCCGCGATTCAGCGGGTGCGGGCGGAGCTGGAGCGCCGCTACCAGGATTACCGGTTCCCGGTGTTCCTCGAGACCGCGGTGCCGGCGGTGTGGCGCCAATTGGCAGCGGAGACCGCAGCCGAGGGGCCGGAAGAGGCCCCCGCGGAGGCTCCGCCGGAGTCGCAGCCGACGGCGCAGCCGTAGCTGGGGTGGAGGCTCCGTGCGAGGCCGAGGGTCGCAGCGGTGGGCTTCGAGCGCGGCGGAGGGCCCGCGAGATCGAAGCGAGGTCGCAGGCTCGGTGGGCTTCCAGCGTGGCGGAGGGTCCGCGAGATCGAAGACATCGCGCCTGGCCTGTGGGGCATGCCCGATCGATCATGCCTATCAGAACATGTCTTTAGGCACCTGTGCGATCGGCCATGCGTAGGCGTCCGGCGGCTCAGCCGGCGGGATCGAAGCCGACGTCGCAGCCGTAGCGGACGTCGAGCTTGGCGCCGGCGTCGGCCTGGACCTCGGCGCAGGCGGCAGGGCAGAGGATGACGGTGGCGTTCTCGATGTAAAAGGCTTCGGCCTCACAGGCGGCGAGGTCGATGACCTGATGGAAGGCCTTGGCGGGCGGGAGGCCGCCGACCTGGTAGTCGATCTGGATGGTGTCGGGATCGATGGTGCCCATGGGCGGGTCGGGGATCGGGAAGGCGCAGGCGATCGGGGTGGTCTCGACGACGTCCTTGGCGATCTCCTGGAAGAGGACGTCGAAGGAGTCGGTCTGCGACAGCGGGAACCGCCAACCACCGCTGACGACGCTGACGCGCTGGATCGATTCGCCCTCGCCCTGGAGCGGGTCCACCGGCAGCCAGGGGGCGTCGGCGGGGCTGTTGGCGGGCATGGTGACGATGGCGTGGAAGACGTAGTCGCGCGCGCCAGGGGTGCCGAAATGCGGAGGATCGAGGGCGAGCAGGGCGGCGTCGAAGGCGTCGCCGTCAGCCTCGGCGTTCGAGGCGCTGGTGGCGTCGGTCATGGCGAGGATGACCTTGCGGGTGCCGTCGCGCAGGAAGTCGCGGAAGCCGCCAGGGGCGAGGCCGTGCGGGTCGGGGGTGGTGTACCAGGCGAGGATGTTGTCGAGGAAGGCGCCGGAGCCGGTGATGGCGTCGTAATGCTTGTAGCGCTCGGTGACGGCAGGGACGGTGGGGGGAGGGTTGCAGTCGGTGCCGGACAGCGGGGCGCTGATGCAGATGTCGAGCTGCTCGCCAGGCGGCCAGTCGCCCATGACGATGACGCGATAGTCGATGTCGCTGGCGCCGAGGATGGCGGCGAAGTCCTGGTTGATGCTGGCCTCGACGGCGGCGATGGCAGCCTGCATGGAGTTGGAGGTGTCGACGACGACGACGACGTCGACGCCGATCGACTGGACCTGCGGCTCGAGCATCTGGGCGGCACAGTCGCCGGTGGTGGCCATGTCGCCCTGGTCAGGCTGCTGGCCGAGGTCGAGCTTGGGCAGGCCGGTGGTGGAGGTGGTGGTCGGCTCGCCGGTGGAGGTGCCGTCAGTGGCGGCGCCGTCGGTGGTGCCGAGCGTGGTGGGGGCAGGACCGCTGGTGGTGAGGGTGGCGTTGGCGGTGTCCTGGGGCCGGCCGCTGTCGCCGCAGGCGAGGAGAGGAGCGCACAGGAGAAGCGCGGGGAGGCGGTGCATCGCGGGGATGGTACTGCAGGATGTCGGCGGCGGTGGAGCGCGAGGCTGCGCGCGCATGGGCCGGCGATCGCGGAGGGGGCGGGGCGGTGAGGTGGCCTTTGGGACAGGCGGTGCGAGAGGTAGCGCGCGTCGAGCGAGGCGCGAAGCGGGCCTTTGATGCGGGTCGAGGGCGAGGGGCGCGATGGTCGCACGGCTCGGGCCTGAGTGGCGAAGCAGAGGCGAGGCAGAGGACCGTGAGCGGGATTGCCGATGGGACATGTCCTCATGGGCATGAGTCATGGGACATGTCGTTTTGAACATGTCCTGAGAGCAATGTCATGCGCGGATCAGGCGGACGATGAGCTGGGCGGTGGCGCCGGCGGCGAAGGGGAGCAGGCAGCTTGCGGCGACGCGCAGGGCGGCGAGGCGGGCGCCGTAGATGCCTACTTCCATCGGCAGGCGGAGGATGGGCAGGAGGGCCATGCTGGTGAGGTAGGTGACGAGCACGCCGACGCCCGCGCCGGCCTTGAGCAGGCCGGCGGCGAGGGGCATGCCGAGGAGGCCGCCGCCGGGGGTGAGGGCGCCGGCGATCCAGGCGAGGAGGTGGCCGCGCGGGCCGGCGGCGTCGCTGAGCCAGCGCTCGACGAAATCGGCGGGGAGGAGGGCCTCGGCCATGCCGGCGAGCAAGAAGGCGACGACGAGGATCGGCATCATCGTCAGGAAGGTGCGGCCGGATCGCTGGAGGCCGTCGACGAACACGCCCTGGACGGCGGCGAGCAGGCCGAGGATCAGCAGGGCGGCGGCGAGGAGGAGGAGGGCGAGCTTCATGGGCCGGGCTCCGCGAGGACCTCGACGATGCCGCGGCTGCCGTCGACGCGCAGGCGCTGGCCGGACTTGAGGCGCTTGGTGCCGTCGCCGACGCCGACGACGGCGGGGATGCCGTACTCGCGGGCGATGACGGAGCCGTGGGTCATCATGCCGCCGACGTCGCACACGAGGCCGGCGGCGTGGACGAACAGGGGGGTCCAGCCGGGATCGGTGTAGGGGGCGACGAGGATCTCGCCGGCGCGCAGGACCTGGGCGGCGGGATCGAGGACGACGTGGGCGATGCCCTCGACGACGCCGGCGCTGGCGCCGAGGCCGGCGAGTGCCCCTTCGGGCAGGTCCTTCGGGACAGGTCGGGCGGGGACCTCGCCCTCGCTGGTGACGACGAGCGGGACGGTGAGGTGCCGCGAATGCTCGTAGTCGGCGCGGCGCTCGGCGATGCGCGGGCGCGGGTCGAAGGCGTGCGGATCGGCGACGAGCTCGAGCAGCTCGTCGTAGGTCAGGAACCACACGTCGCCGGGGGCCGCGAGTCGACCGTCGCGCACGAGCGGGTCGGCGGCGGCGAGGATGGTGCGGCGCACGAGCTCGAAGCACTGGACGAACAGGTACTTGGGGTGCTCGCGCAGGCCGAGGCAGTAGCGCACGCACTCGACCTGGCGGCGGACCCACCCGCGCGCGAGGACAGGTGCAGCGGCGACGAGGCGCGCGGCGGCGGCCTCGGCCTCGGCCTGCAGGCCGGCGAAGTGGCGGCGGTGCTGGCCGGGCGCGTCGCCGTGGGCCGCCATGCCGCGGATGCTGGTGAGCAAGAGCGCGGGATCGTCGGCCCAGCGCGGGCGGCCGATGTCGATCTCGGCCTGGCCGCGCATGCCGAAGCGGACGAGGAAGGCCGCGAGCGCGTCGACGAAGGCGGGGCCGCCGGGCAGGTCGCGCAGGCGCTCGAGCTGGCCGGGGCGCACGTGCTCGAGAGCGGCGCGCAGGTCGGGGTGAAGGCGCACGAGGTCGGCGAGGTCGCCGACGCGGAGGTCCATCTCGGTGGTGACGTTGCCGACGAGGCCGCGCTGGAGGAGCTCGACGTCGGCGGCGTGCGGGGTGTCGGCGAAGCGACGGCGCAGACGACCGAGGCTGAGCAGGCCGGCGGCGAGGCGCGGGGCGATCTTCGGCATGACCTGAAAGACGCCGGTGAGCTGGTGCCGGGCGGCGCGCAGGCGGGCGGCGCCGGGCGGCTGAGATTCGACGGCGGCGCGGAAGCTGGCGACCCACGCGGCGACGAGCCGATCGGCCCAGGCGGCCTGATCCTCGAGGCGCGCGCCCAGCAGCAGCCACGCGAGCTCGAACGGGACGCCCCACATCATGCGCGCGGCCAGCCCCAGCGCGGCGGGGCGCGGCTTGGCGGCGGCCTGGATCTCCGGGCGATCCACCAATGTGGCAAGGCGCGCCGCCACCTCGGGGTAGACCGCGCGCAAGATCCGGAAGGCCAGGCGGCGCGTCGGCCCCAGGCGCAGCGCGGGCGTGAAGTCGATGAAGATCCGGCTGCCGGCGTCGACCATCGTCGCCGCGCCATGCGGCAGCTCGTCGAGGCGGGTCTTGCCGAACGGGAACACCGCGCGCCACAGGTCGCGGCCCATCGGCGTGATCGGATCGATCATGTTCTGCGCGTGGCCGAAGCTGAGGTAGAGGTGCACGGCGCCGTCGTCGGGGCCGGGCGCGGGCAAGGGATAGAGCGAGGTGATCGGGCGCGCCTGGACCAGCCACAGCCGGCCTTCGACGAGGCACCACTCGAGGTCCTGGGGGACGCCGCCGTAGTGGGCCTCGACGCGGGCGCCGAGGTCGGTCAGGGCGGCGACGGCGGCGTCGTCGAGGACGCGAGCGCGACGCCTGTCCTCGGGGACATCTTCGGTGACGGTGCCGCCGCCGGGCACGGCGCGGATGGCGACGTGTTTGTCGCCGATACGCAGCTCCTTGAGCGCGCCGGTGCGGCGATCGACGCGGTAGAGGTCGGCGGTGACGAGGCCGCTGACGAGCGCCTCGCCGAGGCCATAGCCGGCGTCGATGGTGAGGGTGCCGCGGTGACCGGTGACGGGGTCGGCGGTGAAGAGGATCCCGCTGGCGTCGGGCACGACCATGCGCTGGACGACGACGGCGAGGGCGACGTGGCGGTGGCCGAAGCCGTTGCGCGCGCGGTAGAGGATCGCGCGGTCGGTGAACAGGCTGGCGAAGCAGCGCCGGACCGCGGCCGACAATTCGTCGCCGCCGCGGATGTTGAGATAGGTGTCCTGCTGGCCGGCGAACGAGGCGCCCGGCAGGTCCTCGGCGGTGGCGGAGGAGCGCACGGCGTAGGCGTGCTCGCGGCCGAGCTCGCGGTGGGCGGCGGCGAGATCGGCGATCAGCGCGGGCGGGAGCGGGACGGCGAGCAGAGCGTCACGCACACCGGCCCCGAGCTCGCGCGCGCCAGCGACGTCGTCGGGGCCGAGGGCGTCGAGCCGGTCGAGCCATTGCGCGAATTCGGGGCAGCCGGCCACGAAATGGTGATAGGCGGCCGTGGTGACGCAAAAGCCCGGCGGGACGGGGAAGCCGGCGCGGGTGAGGGCGCCGAGGTTTTGTCCCTTGCCGCCGACGCGCGCGAGGTCGTCGGGGCCGATGGCGGAGAATGGCAGGATCAGGGTCACGGAGCACCTCGTTTCACGCCGTGGAGGAAGAATGCGACGATGGTCCGGGCGTCGCGCTCGGGGTCGCCGTCGCCGGGCAATCCCCACAGTCCGTCGAGGATGCCGAAGCCCAGCAGCATGCCCTGGAAGGCGCGTGCGAGCCGGTAGGGGTCGTCGTCGACGAGGTGGCCGGATTCGACGTAGCGGCGCATCAGGGCGGCGAGGCCGTGGATCGAGCGCTCGGGGGCGTCGGCGAGCTCGCCGAGGGTGCTGCTGCCGCGCAGCCGCTCGACGAGGATGAGGCGCATGAGGGCCTGGTCGCCGCGCATCTGCTGCAGGGCGGCGAGGGCCATGCGTTCGAGGTCGAGGGCGAGGTCGCCGGAGGGCTCGCGGGCGGTGCTCCACACGACCTGGCGAATGTGCATACTGCGGCCGAACTCGCGGAGGAGGTTCTTCTTGTCGCCGAATTGGCGGTAGACGGTGGCCGTGCCGACGCCGGCGGCCTCGGCGATGGCCTCGATGGTGGCGCCCTCGAGGCCCTGCCGGGCGAAGACGTCGCGGGCGGCGGCGAGGACCTTCTCGCGCGCGTCTCCGCGCGTGGGGGCGTCGACCCCCGCGGCGGCGAGCTGCTGGACGAGGGCCTCGCGGCTGCCGACGAGGCGGTAGGCCGAACTGCGAGAAATGCCGGCAGCCTCGGCCAAACGGTCCATGGTGAGCGCTTCAGGCCCAGCCTCGTCGAGCAGCCGCCGCGCGACTTCGAGCAGCTCCGGGAGGGTGACGGACGCTTGGGATGACACGAGAGATATGTGTATCAATCGTTCCGTTTCGTCAAGCGGTCGTCTTGGAGGGCGGCGGAATTTGTTGGCGCGGGGCGGATGCGCGCGCGGCGATCCGGGAGAATGCCACCGGGATGTCCGAAGGGACAGGTGGTCATTGCGGGCGCGATGATGGGGGCGTGGCGGGATCGACGATTCGCCGGGGACACGGGGGCTCGATCGCGCGAGGGCCGGCGACGTGAGCCGAGGTTCTCGCGCCCTCACCTTCGCGTTTCGCTGGCTGGTGGGCGCGATCGTGGGCGAATCGGGCTCGCGTCGAGGCCGCGTCGCGCGGTCCTCCGCGCCGAGCGACCGATGCCGGGGCCCGCGCACCGGGGGCCGTGGCATGCTCGGGGCATGGCCCGCACTAACCCCAAGCTCGCGTTCTCCATCGTCGGTGCGGCGTTCCTGGCGGTCGGCGTGGGCTGGTGCGTGGTCGACCAGCTCGATCGCAAGGAGGTCGCGCTCCTGCAGCAGGAGGGGGTGATCGGCACGGCGCGCGTGCTGTCCTACGAGGACACGGGCTCGGCGCAGAACGGCAGGCCGCGGGTGCGGTTCCGCTTCGAGATCGAGCCCGAGAGCGGGGGCCCGCCGGTCCGGGCCGAGACGACGCTGGTGGTCACTTCGATGGAAGCGCCGCGCCTGCAGGTCGGGTCGGTCCGCAAGGTGCGGTTCCTGCCGCGTGACCCGGATGTGTTCCGGTTCCTCGACTGACGACGCGGCGCGGCGCGAGGCTCAGGCGCAGGTGCCCTTGGGCGCGCCGCAGTCGCCGGCGCCGGTGCAGGTGCCGCTGACGCACTCGGCGTCGAAGCGGCAGGCTTCGCCGGCCTTCAGCGAGGCCTCGCAGTAGGAGTCGCCGCACTCCTCGGGGAACTCGGCCTCGCGCTGGGCGTGCGGCGGGAGGGCGACGATGCCGCTGGCATCGAGGTCGCCTGCGGGGTCGGCGGGGCCGGAGCGCGGGGCCTCGGCGCGCTCCCACATGCGCACGAAGGCGTCGGCCGAGTCGCGCAGCGGGGTGGTGTCGGTGCCGAGCTGGTCGAGGTCGGCGAGCAGGTCGGGGAGCAGGCCGATGTGGCCGAGGCCGGCCTCGTCGAAGCCGGTGCCGAGCGGGGCGGGGCCGCCGGCGAGCTCGTCGCGGGCCTGACAGCGGGCCTCGGTCGGGAACGAGGCGGAGCAGGCGTCGACGCCGAAGCGCGGGCGGACCTGCTGGATGAAGCCGTTGAGGTCGGAGCCGAGAGCGACGGCGACCTTGAGGCCGAGGCGGGCGAAATCATAGGACTGCGCGAACGAGCGGCTCGAGCCGTGGCAGGTGTTGGCGACGTCGGAGGGCTCGTAGGTGTTGACCTCTTCGTGGCCGGTGCGGATGCCGAAGATCCCGCCGACCTCGCGCAGGTGCTCGACGATCCACACGGGGGTGGTCTTCTCCTCGCGCGCCTTGTCGGCCGGGAGCATCTCGCGGAAGTGGCCGTGCGAGACGTAGAAGGGGTAGTAGTCGCGGGCGACCGCGAGGGCGTGCAGGTCGCGCACGCCCTTCTCCGACAGGTGGGCGGCGTCGACGAGCATGCCGAGGTCCATCATGGCATTGGCGAGCTGCTCGCCCTCGGCGGTGAGGCCGAGGGTGTTGCGACAATCGGCGTCGACGTCGAAGCCGAGGGTGACGCCGCCCTGGGTGATGCCGCAGTCCATGTCGATGTGACAGTTCTCGGCGTACTGGGCGATGTGGAAGATGTTGTTGTGCGGGGCGGCGCCGCCGAAGCGGTTGTCGAGCTGGTGGACGGGCTGGAGGGTGCGCACGCCGAGGGCGTAGAGCTCGTCGAGCTGCGGCTTCCAGTCGCCCTGCTGCATGAGGTGCGAGGCCTCGACGCTGAGCACGAGGGCGAGCCGATCCTCGCCGACGATCCGGCGGGCGTCGGCGGCGGTCAATGCGATCTCGGCCCAATCATGGGTCTCGACGAATTGGTGGGCCAGCTCGAGCTGGACCTTCACGTCCTCCATCTCGTCGCACTGCGGGCGCTCGAGGTTCTCCTCGGCGATGGCGCGGCACAGCCAGTCGTTGGAGACGGCCGAGACGACCTCGAGCCGCAGGCCGGCCATGTAGGCGGCGTGGAGGTGCTCCTCCCAGACCTGCTGGTGGGCGATGGCGTCCCAGCGCGGCCAGCCCTGAAAGCCGGGCCAGCCGTCGACGCGGGCCTTGTGCTCGCCGGTGTCGCCGGTGGAGCCGGGGATCTGGCTGACGAACTCGCTGACGACCTCGCCGCCGCCAGGCGCGGCGATGACGGAGACGAGCGGGACGAGCTTGGCGAGGTCGGCGAGGCTCATGCCCTCGCACTCGCCGAGCAAGGGGGCGAGGTCGTCCTTGAGGCGAGCGTGGTCGCCGGGGTCGCCGCCGTCGCAAGGGGCGAGGGCGACGTCGCCAGGGCCGGCGTGGCTGCCGTGGAACCAGCCGCCGCCGAAGGCCTCCTCGGCGAACATGTGGAGGTGGAGGTCGGCGACGCCGTGCAGGGTCGGGAGGTCGGGGCCGCCGGTGGTGGTCGGGGCGTCGGTGGTGGTCGGCGTGTCGGTGGTGGCGCCGGTGCCGGTGCCGGTCGTGGTGCTCGCGTCGGTCGCGGCCGGGCCGCCGCCGTTGCAGGCGGTGAAAAAGGCGAGGCTCGTGAAGGTGACGGCGAGACCGCGGATCATCGTTCCAGGCACGCTAGCGAGGGCGAGGGCGACGGTCAAGGCGGGGCTGCGGGGCGCCCGGGGGCCGCTGGGCGGGCGGGACGGCCGGGGCGCGGCGCCCGGGGCCGGGGCTGGGGCGCGGCCGAGGAGGCAGTGTGGCCCATGGGACATGTCCGATGGGTCATGCGTGCGCGCCGCCGGCTCGACTCGCGTGGCCGGCGGGACAGGCTCGGTCTGCGGCTGGTTCGACCGCGACATGGCCGACGAAGCAGAGCCGACAGGTCGCGTCGTGCCGGTGCGCATGGCTCTTGGGACATGGCGAACAGGGAATGTTCGATGGGGCATGTTCCATCGAACATGCGCGTTCGGGCATGCCCCTTCGGTCAGATGTGCGCGATCGTGACGAGGTAGCCGAAGGCGGGCTTGCCGTCGGGGAGGCTGCAGCTGAGGTCGAGGCTGACTCTGGTGTGCGGCGGGGCGCCGAGCAGCCAGCACGGGAACACCTTGGAGCCGTAGGGCGAATCGGGGACGAGGTAGCGGCGCAGCTCGTCGTAGGTGACGGGGACGGGCTCGCGCACGCCGGCGGGGCTGCGGGAGCCGAGCGCGCTCGAGACGGGGCCGAGGCCGCCGAGGGCGACCAGGACGGGCTGGACGCGCGCGAGCAGCCCGTCGAGGCTGGCGAGGCCGGTGACGTGGAGGTCGGCGCGGTTGAGGTTGCCGTTCCAGGCGGTGAAGTGGAGCTGGCCGAGTGGGCCGAGGTCGCGGACGAGGCGCTCAGCGGCGGGCTCGAAGCGCAGGTCGGGCCGCTCGCGGTGGAACTCGGCGAGGGCGATGCGGCGGAAGCCGTGGGCCTCGGCGACCAGCAGGCCCTCGTGGGCGGGGACCTCCAGCCGCGGGCCGGACGGGGTGAAGGCGGGCGAGATCGGGGTGCCGGCGACCCGCTGGGCCTCGAGCTCGTGGAGGGCGCCGAGGTCGAAGATCGGGGCGCCGCCGGCGGGCCTGGGCTGGGCGGCGGCGGCCGGCGGCAAGTCGTCCCAGTGCTCGTGGATGCCGTCCAGCGGGTCGAGGAGGATGGATAGCGGATCTCTCGGGGGGATGTGCTGGAGGGTCGGCTGCGGGTGGAGCGTGACCCGGGGGCCGGCGCCGAACATGGCCTTGAGCTTGCCGAAGAAGCCCTGCGGGGCGGGGGCACGCGGGGCGCGGGCGGTGGGGATGCTGCCGAAGGTGCGGGCCAGCTGATCCTCGAGCGCTTCGGCGGACCTGGGCGGGGCGATGCCGAACTCGGTGGTGACGCGGCCGTCGCCGGCGATCCTGATCTCGATGGCGGTGAGGGGGGTGCCGCTGGGGTGGCGCGAGACATGCTCGAGCAGGCCGCGCGCCGCCTGGGTGAGCGGCGGGAGCGACATGGACCGCAGCTCGCCGTCGATCTCGTGCAGGACGCGGCCGGCCTTGACGACCTCGCCGGGGCGCGGAAAGTGGGCGATGAGGACGATGGCTTCGATCTTGGCGCTGTGCGGGATGATGTTCAGCAGCTCGGCGGCGATCTGCTGGACGAACGGGAGCAGGGCGGCCTCGTGCTCGCCAGGGCGAGTGCGGCCCGGTCGGGTCGGCTTGGTGGGCTCGGCCGGGGGAGCAGCCGTGGGGTGCTGGGTCTGCAGGAGCTTCTGGAACTGGTCCGGGGAGAAGCGCAGGGGGGCCTCCTCGTGCGCGTGGGCGGGGCCGGCGATCGGGCCGGGCACGGTGCCGGCGAGCCAGGCGACGTGCTCGGCGGGGTCGTGCTCGAGCCAGGCGCACGGCAAGGTGGGGCCGTCGTAGTAGTCGACGACGGCGATGTCCCGCCACACGCGCTCGCCGGTGGAGGTGTCGCGCAGGACGAGGCCCTTGCCCTCGAGCTCGGCGGCGAGGTCACGGGCGCCCATGTCCATGAAGGCGACGGCGAGCAGGTGCTCGTCGCGCCAGGACGGCGACCAGCGCGAGGTGATGGCGGCGACGCCGTCAGGGTCGACGGCGAGCAGGCGATCGATGCGAATCAGGAGGGTGGTGAACTGGATCCGGACGGCCATGGCGGGGGGGCGTCGAGGATATCGCCGCGGTGAGCGGGGCTCCAGCGCGGCCCGGACGGAGCGGGTCAGGTGCGAGGGCAGGGGCGCGCAGGGGATGGTCTTCGGGACATGTCTCGAGAGACATGGGGTTGCGGGGCGCTCGGAGAGTGACAGGGGTCTGGAGGCCGCGTGCGATGCAGGGTTGCGAAATGCGCACTGTGCGTGAAGCTATCGAAGCGAGCTGGTTAATTGTTTGTTTCGGTCGAAAAATAGGGCATGGTGAGCGGCGAGATGGCAGCTTTTCGTTCCACGCTGGGCGTCGGGGCCTGGTGCATCCTTCACGTCACCGGCTGCTCGCTGCGGCCCCTCGAGCCCGGCGAGACCGCCACGGAGGCGACGACGAGCACGGGGACGACGACGCCCGGCACGGGGACGACGGGCACGAGCGCCGCCGCTACCACGGGGCCGGACGGGCCGACGACCGGCGTGGTCAGCGAGACCTCCACGGGGGTCGCCACGGTCAGCGGCACGGACGACAGCGGGACGTTCGTGATCCAGTTCGACATGGGCGAGGACGAGTGCGATCCGTGGGAGCGGATCTGTCCCGAGGGACAGAAATGCATGCCGTTCGCGGACGACGGCGGGTCGGCCTGGAATCGCTGGGGTTGTTTTCCGCTCGTGCCCGACCCGGCCGGCCTCGACGAGCCGTGCACGGTCATCGACAGCGCAGTGAGCGGGAAGGACACCTGCGACGACGGGCTGCAGTGCTGGGACGTCGACGAGGACACCGGGATGGGCACGTGCCTGGCGATGTGCACGGGCACGCCGAACGAGCCGATGTGCCCGATCCCGAACACGGACTGCACGGTCACGGCGGGCGACACCCTGGTCCTGTGCCTGCCGAGCTGCGATCCGCTGGCCCAGGACTGTCCGGACGGCGATCTCTGCCTCCCCAATCCACAAAACCCGGACAGGTTCCTCTGCGTCCTCGACGCGAGCGGCGAGGAAGGTCAGGTCTTCGACGCCTGCGAGTTCCAGAACGCCTGCGACCCGGGCCTGGTGTGCGCACCGGTCGAGCTGGCGACGGAGTGCGACCCGCAGGCGCCCGGCTGTTGTTTGCCGTTCTGCGACGTCTCGACGGCGAACACCTGCCCGGGGCAGGGGCAGGAGTGTCTGGCGTGGTCCGAGATGGGACAGGCGCCGCCAGGGCTCGAGAACGTCGGGTTCTGCGGCATTCCGTCGCCGTAGGGCTCACGTCGATGCGAAGGGCGCCGGCCGCCGCGGGCCTTCGGGACATGTCCGAAGAGTCAGGCGTGAGCGAACGCTGACGCCTGGCTCACGTCGCTGCGAAGGCCCGCGCTGGATCGGGCCTTCGGGACATGTCTGTAGAGGCAGGCGGTAAGGCGGGCGCGAGGCTCATGACACTGCGAAGGCCGGCATATGAGCGGGCCTTCGGGACATGTCCGAAGAGATAGGCGGGAGCGCGCGGGCGGGCGCCGGTGATGCACCGACGACCGCGTGCGGGCTCACGCGCCCGGGGGGTTGGGGTTCTTGACCGGGGTGGTGTCGCCCGAGGTCGAGGTGATGATGCCGCAGGCGAGGCGGCCGCCGGCGTTGCCGGTGGGCTGGCCGAAATCGTCGACCTTCTCGTGGACGATGATCGCGCGGCCGAGGACGTTGTAGGTGCCGCTGGCGATCGAGAAGTGGGCCGGGTCCATGGTCAGCGTCAGCTTGGCGTGGCCGTCGGCGCCGGCGTCGAGGTTGCCGAAGTCGCCCGGGTGGTGGGCGCCGGACCCGGGCGCGCCGTGGTCGACCTTGTCAGGGTTGAAGTGACCGCCGGCCGACTCGCCGTCGGGCGAGGTGCAGTCGCCGAACTCGTGGACGTGCATGCCGTGCTTGCCAGGCGAGAGGCCAGTAATGTCGGCCTCGACCTTGATCTTGCCGTCGGCGAGCTGGGTGAAGTTGACGGTGCCGTTCACGCCGCTGCTCATCAGCGCGGTCAGGGTGGCCGTGGCGTCGGGCGAGGGCTCCTCGTCCGTCGTGCAGCCGGGCGCCCCCAGGAGCAGCAGCGGGAGCGTGGCGAGGGTGAATGCGGTCCGGGTCATGGCCGGGAGCGTGATCGAGGTCCGCGTCCGGTGCAAACGCGCACGTCGCACGCCGCTGGGGGGCCGCTGGGGGCGGTGGGACGAGGAATTGGAAGTCGCTGCCGGAGGACGTCAGGGCGCGCAGGTGCCGGTGCGCCGGTACTGCCAGGTGTGGCCGATCCGCTGGCCGACGTCGCCGTCAGGGTTGGAGACGCTGGCGGTGAGGCGATCACCGGCGAGGCGGTAGACGATCCGGCGCGGGAAGTCGTGATCGGGGTTGACCCAAGTCCACACCCGCTCGCCCGGCGCGGCGACGACCGCGGGATCGCGGCGCTCGAGGAAGATGGTCGGCTCCTGGCCGGAGGGCTCGGCGTGATACTCGGTGAGGCCGCTGCGGAGGACGGTGAGGGTCATGAGCTCGAGCTCGACGAGCTTGCCGCCCGGCTGGGTGGTGGTGCTGCGACCACGAAGGCCGCCTCGCATCGGCCGCCAGCTCTCGGTGACGATGTGACGGCCCTGGTGGCGCCAGGTCCCGCACAGCGGCGCCAGCGCGTCGGCGACGGGGGCGTGCCCGCAGCCGAGTCCGGCCACCAGGACGAGAGCGAGGATCGGCGGACCGGCGCGCATGAGGGGACGATAGCCGGACATGCAGGGTTCCGTCTCGCACCACCGGCGAGCGGCGTCGAGGCGGCTCACGGCGGGTCCACGGCGAAACAGGCCAGGTTGTGCGACCCTTCGGATCGTGGCGCGCGCGCTGGCTCGCATGACTCTCGGGACATGTCTCTCGGCGCTGGTGGCGTGCAACGAGACGTCGGCGCCGGGCTACACGCTGGCGGGCGAGACGGAGGTCGAGGGCAGCAGCAGCGAGGGCACCGGCGAGCCGGGCGGGACGCAGCTGCCGGTGACGTTCTCGACGGGCTCGGGGGCGGCGTGCGGCGACGGGGTGCTCGATGCCGGCGAGGCGTGCGACGACGGCAACCTCGAGGCCGACGACGGCTGCGACGCGAGCTGTTCGCCGATCGCGGCGGTGGAGTGGACGTACACGCACAACGGCGGGGCCGGCCAGGACGACGTCGCCAGCGGGGTGGCGATCGACGGGACCGGCCGGGTGTTCGTGGTCGGGGCGGAGGTGGTGCAGTCGCGCGACGCGTGGATCGTGGCGCTGGCGCCGGAAGGCCACGAGCTGTGGCGCAAGACGATCGACGCGGCGGGCTTCGACGATGCGTTCGCCGAGGTGGTGGTCGACGCGGCGGGGCAGGTGTTCGCGGCCGGCCACGAGGAGCTGAGCCCGGGGCTGCGATCGCCGATGATCCGGGCGTTCACGGGCGAGGGGGCGGACCTGTGGAAGTTCAGCGAGCCGGCGGCAGGGGCCGGGGCGAGCGGGGTCGCGGGGCTGGCGGTGGCCGACGGGGCGATCTATTCGACGGGGTCGGAGGCGGGGTACCCGGTGCGGTTGGCGATCCGTCGCCACGATCCGGGGAGCGGAGCGGCGACGTGGAAGACGCTGGCGGCGGCAGGGACGGGCGACGCATACGCGGGCGGGATCGCGGCGGCGGGGGTGGAGATGTTGGCAGCGGGGGCGGCGGAGCTCGACGGGGTGCTGCACCCGCTGCTGGTCCGCGTGGGGCACGACGGGACGCTGATGGCGTCGACGGTCGAGGCGGAGCACGCAGGGGCGTGGACGGACGCGGTGGCGATCGGCAGCGAGGGCGAGGTGGTGGTGACGGGGCGGCTCGAGGCCCGGCCGGGCGCAGGCTTCGACGTGGCGGTGCGCCGAATCGCGGCGGGTGAGCTGGTGCGCTGGACGCAGTCGATCGATCAGGTGGCAGGCTTCGATACGGGCCGCGGGGTGGCGGTGGGCGCAGGCGAGGAGGTGTTCGTGGCCGGGGCGGTGACGAGCGCGAGCGGAGACCTCGAGATCTTCGGAGCGCGCCTGTCGGGGCTCGGCGAGACGCGCTGGACGCATGTGAACGCGAACCGCGGAGTCGGGCTGGACGACCACGGCTCGGCGGCGGCGTTCGGGCCGGGCTTCGTGGTGCTGGCGGGCGACGAGCAGGTGCCGGGCGAGGGGGCGAACGTGTGGGTGCGTCGCTTCCGCGCGGAGTGAGACGAGGTCGCGGAGCGGCGCGGCATATGGGCCGAGGGCGGTCCGATCGCGCAGGACGAGGCGCGCGGGCGCGTGGCGGCCGGGGCCCTGGGCATGGCTTCGGCTCACCGGGATCGGTGCAGGACGAGCCGCAATTGATCGGAGGAGGCGAGGCACTGTCCGCGAGAGAGGCTCGCCATGTCGTCGTCCGTCTGTCTTTCTTCGTTGCTCGCGCCGACCTGCGATCCGCCGCCCGATGCGGCGATGATCGCCGAGACCTGCGCGATGGCGGATCCAGCGCAGCGCAACCTGTGGATCACGTACGTGTATCACCGGCTCGAGGTGGCGCTGGCGGGGCACCTCGGCGGCGAGGACGTCAGCTGGTGCGCGTACGGGACGTGGGCTTCGAAGAGCGCGGGGCGGTTCATCCGCGGCGAGGCGGTGGCCGAGGCGCTGCGGCTGGCGCGGCTGGGTGGGGCGGTGAGCCGGGTCGACGCGGAGGTGCGTGAGCGCATCGGTCGCGGCAACTTGCTGGTGTTCGCCGAGCTGGCGCCGCTGTTCCGCGCGCTGGTCGAGGTGCTGGCGCGGCCGGTCGGGCAGCGGCGCGCGGCGGCGGCGGTGGCGTTCGCGGGGCTGACGGAGGGGGCGACGCGCGAGGGCGGGCAGACGCTGCTGCGGCGGGCGTTCGCGGCCTATGTGACGGCGGCGGAGACGGGCGAGGCGAAGGCGCGGGCGGAGCAGATCCTGCTGGCGAACACGCTGGTGGGTTATCACGAGCAGATCCGGTTGCAGCCGGCGATCGCGGGGGCGCTGTCGGCCCCGCTGGCGCTGCTGGTGACGGCCGACGCGGCGCCGCTGCGACGGGCGCTGGGCGAGCGCCTCGGCGAGGTGGCGCGGTCGCTGCTGACGCGGTGGATGATGACGATCGAGCTGCCGGAGGGGGCGCTGGCGCTGGGGCGCGATGTGCCGGCGACCCGCGACGGGCGGATGTTCCCGGCCGCGCTGACGCAGATCACGGACCCGGAGCTGCGCGCGGTGCTGGAGGAGGTCGACCGCACGCCCGATACGACGCAGGGCAGCGCGGCGGCCGACTGGGCGGCGCTGGCGGACCGCATGAACTTCATCGTCGATCTGTTCCGCTCGCGCCAGCGCGATTCGTCGCTGCGCCGGTCGCCGTTCCGCGCCGATCAGGTGGCGGCGATGCAGCTGGGGCTGCGGCCGCTCGGGCCGCTGTAGGAAACTTCAGGCGGCGAACGCAGGCCCCGGGTCAGGAGCGGCGTGTGGTCTTTAGGACATGCTCGAGAGGACATGCTCATGTGGGCATGTCGAATCGGGCATGTTTGATGAGGCATGTCCGAATGGACATGCCGGGGTCACGGCCGGACCCATCGCAGGACGGCGTCGGCGGCGGAGTCCGGGGAGGTGCTGAAGCACAGGCTGGCGCCCGGGGCGACGGCCTGGACGAGGTTGACGATCCGCTCGAACAGCAGCAGGTGGGCGGGCTGGGTGCGGATGCCGGCGCCGATCATGACGGCGGCAGGCGGACGCGCAGTGAGGCGGGCGCGCAGGACGGGCTCGGCCTCGGGCCAGCGGTCGGTGATCAGGCACCACTCGGCGTCGAAGCCGGCCGCGGTGGTGGCGTCGAGCGAGGCCTGGAGGCCGGCGGCGAGCTTGGGAGCGTCGAGGCCGGGGAACTGGCTGAAGTCGACGACGGCGGGGTCGAGGCCGACGAGCAGGACGAATTTCTTGGCGGAGGCGGTGGTCATGGCGATGGGCTGCCGGGGAGCGCGGGGTGGAGCGCCGAGGTTAGCCGCGCCGCCTTTTCGGCGGACGGCGCGGTTTGACGGCGCGGATCAGCGCCAGAAGTCCTTGCGCTTGCCGGGCGGGGGCGGCGGGCTGCGCTTGTCCTCGACGAGCTTGCGCAGGGCGGCCACGGCTTCCTTCAGGAGCGCCAGCAGGTCGTCGGCGCCGAGGGACCCGCGCAAGCGATCGACGAGCGGCGCGAGGGCGGTGGCGAGGGCGTCGAGGCCGACGGTGCGCAGGTCCTCGAGCAGCTCGATCAGGCGCGCGATCGGCAGCTGCGCGGCCGCCGTGTCGACGGCGCGCTCGAGGTCGCGGACGATGGCGCCCAGGCGCGCGAGGTATGGGATCGCAGAGACGGTCGCGCCCTCGGGCGACTCCTGCCTGGGCGGAGGGGGCGAAGGGCTGCGTGGAGGCGAGGCGGGCGCGGGGGCGCGGGCGCCCGGAGGGGGCGGGGCCGAGAGCGTGGCGGAACGGGGAGGGGCGGCGGATCGCTTGCTGCTCATGGAGATCGCACCGACGAGCTTGGGCTCGCCGCGCCTGGCGTGTTCCATCGGCATGGCGTCGAACCGCGGCTGGGACCATCCGGCCGGGCGCTCGACGGGCTGGGTGACCGTGCGCGGGTTGCCGCCGGGGTTGACGACTTCGCGGTCGACGGCGACGAAGGCGGTGAAGCGCGAGAGCACCTGGTGACGCCGCGAGACGGCGACGATGGCTTGCTCGAGCCGCGACGGATCGGCGGTGCGGGCGGCGTACTGATCCTCGAGATCGCGGATGTGCGCGCGGGCCCACGACTGCGCCAGCGCGGCGGCCGGCGGGGCAGGGTCGAGGCGGACGCGCTGGTGGTACTCGGTGCCGGCGGGCAAGCGGCCGCGCAGCTCGAGGGTGGCGCCGGGGCGCGGCTGGCCGTGCCAGCGGGCGTGGACGACCAGCGGGGCGCCGGCGAACACGGCGGGCAGGCGGTGCGGGGCCTGGGTGGCGAGGTCGAGGCCGTCGCCAGCGACGCTGACTTCGACGAGGACAGGGGTGGCGATCCGGCGGTGGATCTTGGCCATGACCTCGTCGAGGCGCTCCTCGCTCTCGACGAGCTCGCAGGCGCCGCCGCCGAGAGCCGCGAGGCGGCGCAGGAAGCCGGCGTTGACGGCCTTGTCGATGCCGAGGGTGAAGACGCGGATGTCGCCGAGGCGCGGGCCGTGGTCGCGCAGGATCTCGTCCTCGTTGCCGACCTGGCCGTCGGTGACGAGCACGAGCACGCGGTCGCGGTCGTCGTCGCCGGCGAGCATGCGGGTGGCGAGCGCGAGCGGCCTGGTGAGATCGGTGCCGCCGCGCTCTTGGAGGCCGGCGAGGTACTCGACGGCGCGGAAGCGGTTGCGGTCGCTGGCGGTCGCGAGCTGGGCGCCGAGGCTCGGCGGCGACTCGACGGTGTTGTCGAAGGCGAGCACGGCGAAGCGGTCGCGGGCGCCGAGAGTGTCGATGATGCGCGCGGCAGCCCGGCGCGCGGCGACCATCTTCCACCCGCCCATCGAGCCGGAGCGATCGAGGACGAGCACGACGTCGCGCGGGCGACCCTGGGCGGCGGCGCCGACGGGCGGGACGATGGTGAGGACGGCGGTGGCGCCCTCGCCGTCGGCGTCGGGGGCCCACACTGCGGCGCTGTGCAGGGCTGCATCGCCGAGGGTCCAGCGGAGGATGAAGTCGCGGTCGAGGCGCTCGCCGGGCCGCAGCTCGAGGCGCCAGCCGCCGGCCTCGGGCGCGGCGAAGACCTCGTGAAGGCTGGCGCGCAGGTTCGAGACGGGCAGACCGGCGCCGTCGACAGTGACGGCGAGCGCGAGTCGGACGGGGCTGGCGAACCCGGGCAGCAGGACGGGCGGGGAGATCCGCGAGGCGTCGGGGACACGATCGGTGTCGGCAGCGAGGCCGGTGCCGGCCTGCTCGCCGCCGAGCGGGGCGCCGGGGATGTAGCGCGGGGCGACCACCAGCGGGAAGGCCCAGGTGACCTCGCCGTCCTCGATCGGCAGCGGACCGACGGTGCGCAGGGTGATGACGGCGTGGTCGCCGGGCACGAGGTTGCCGACGCGCAGGGTGAAGACGCCCGGTCGATCTTCCTCGGCGATCGCGGCGCGCTGGCCGGCGGCGATGGCCTGCTCGTAGACCTCGCGGGCCCGGCCGCGCTCGTCGATCACGCCGTCGACGATCCGCCCCTGGACCTGCATGCGAAAGGCGTAAACGGCGGCGCGATCGGGCAACGGAAAGATGTACGTGGCCTCGATCGCCGCGCCGGTGTTGTTGACGAAGGTCTGCTGGATCTCGGTGGCGACCTGCAGGCCGCTGATCCGCGCATTGACGGACAGGGCGGCGAGCGGGAGGCGACCCTGGGAGGTCTCGAGGCGACCGAAGGCGGGCTCGTCGAGTGGCTGGGTGAGCGTGGGGTCGATGGTGAGCGCCGTGGGGATCATCGGGAGTCCTCGGGAGGTTCGGGGTCGTCGGAGCAGTCGGGTTCGGAGCGGGTGAGGAGGCGGCGGCGGGCGAGCTCGGCGAGCAGCGGGGCGGCTGCGGCGAGCAGGGCCGCGGCGTCGGCGTCGGTGGCGTCGCGCGCGGCGGAGAAGCCGAGGCGGACGCCAGGAGCGAGCTCGAGCTCGAGGGTGGGCGTGAGCGCGGGGGCGGCGGGAAGCGGCGGCGCTTCGGGCTCGAGCGTGGTGACGGGGGCACGCCAGAAGTCGCGGCGACCGGCGGAGCGCGGGGCGGGACGCAGCTCGACCTGCGAGAGCTGCGTGAGCGCAGAGTCGTCGAGGGTCGGGAGGAGGCGCTGGATCTCGGCGAGCGGCTTGCCCTCGGCTTGCAGGCGCTTGATGGCGATCAACTGGGCGAGGTGCCGCGGGCCATAGAGGGCGGTGCGGCCCTGCAGCGCGGGGCGATCGAGGAGGCCGAGTGTCGTGTAGTAACGGATGCTGCGCTCGTCAGGGACAGCGCGCACCTGGCCGTTGGCGGGGGCCTCCTCGCTCGCCAGGCGCTGCTCGGCCTGGCGGCTGAGCTCGCGGATCGTCCAGGTGACGGTCACGGGGAGGATGGTGACAGTGTTATATGACAGTGTCGAGATTGAATTTTTAAATCATTGGAAATATGAGGGAAAATCGGACGCGCCGAGCGACTCGGGAGCGACATCGCTCACCGGGCTGTTCGCGCAGGAGGGCGATGGCACGCGGGCGCAGGCGGACGTGGTGAGGCGTGTCGTCCTCGAGTTCGCGCCCTTGCGAAGCTTCGTGACGAAGAAGCAGCGATGAAGAGCGAGCGTGGCGGCTCACGATCGGCGATCGGTCGATGTTGACGGGCTTGGTCGTTCGCGCAAAACCAGAGGTGAGGCGCTCGGGGTCGGGTCGGTTCGGTCGGTGACTCTGTCCCGCGCGGGGCAGCGAACTTCTTGCTCGCCGCGCTCAACCCGACACGAACCGACGGATCCACAGGTCCGTGTCCGAGATGGCGACCGTCTCGAACCCGACGACGACGAAGAACTCGGGCCCGACCGCGACGTCGTAGCCGCGCTCGCTGAACCCGAGTGTCGTGTTGTCGTACAGTGCCGACCAGCGCGCCGCTCCGTCGCCCTCGAGCCGCGCCATGTAAAGATCCTCTTGCGCCGGACCGTCGCCGACCGACCCGGTCACGAGCACCGACCCGTCGAAGTCGGCCGCCACTCCGAGCCCGCCGTACCCGTAATTCGAAGTATCGAGCAGATGCGTCCATCGCTCGCTCCCGTCGGCCGCGATCCTGCGCGCCGATTTCCCCTGGCTCAGCCATCCAGTCAACACGACGTCGCCTTCCTCGCCGATCGCCGTCACGGCGTGCCATGCCCCCGACGTGCCCGTCTCGACCGCGAGCGACTGCAGCGCCCCGGACGCGTCGAACACCGCCGTCAGCGGCCGATCTTTCCCTTCGCCCGGAGGCAGCGCCGCGCCCGCGACGATCAACCGCCCGTTCGCCTCCGTGAGCCCGTACCCGCGCGTCGATCCCTCGGCCTTCGCCGGCGTCTCCCATACCGGCGCTCCCGAGCCCACGTTGTGCCGTCGCAGCACCATATGGGTGCCCGTCGAATCATTGAACGCCTCGCCGAGCGAGTACAGGCCCTCGTGCGCGAGCACCAGCGCCGTCACGCTCGAGCTCTCCTCGTCGGGCGTCGGCACCGAGTATGCCCACACGTCGTTGCCGTCGCGGTCGAGTCGGCGCACGACCCCCAGCCGCGACGCGTCCCACCCCGCGACGAAGATCGCCCCGTCGTCGCCGACCACGACATCATTGAACACCGCGTCGAGCTCCAGCGCCGCCGCGAACCGTCGCGTCCACAGCTCCGTGCCGTCGGGCGCGAGCACCAGCACGAGCCCGGCGAAGTTCTCGTCCGCGTCCGTCTCGAGCCCGACCACGACGATCCGCCCTTGCGCGTCGATCGCCACCGCGCGCGCCTCGTCGCGCCCCCCTGCGGCCCCGCCATGGACGTGCGTCCATTCGACCGCCGGCCCCTCGCACTCTGTCGGACACGCGGGGCCGGTGGTCGGGTCAGCTTCGGTCGTCGAGGATGCGTCCGTCGCCGTCGTGTCGCCTGTATCGCCCGGAACGCCGGGGCAGGCTGTCGCGCACAAAAGGAAAGGCAGGGCGAGGATCGATCGCGTCATCAAGCTCTCCGCTCGAGCGTGGAGTACCCGGCGAGGCGAGAGAAATTGCGGTGACGGTACAAGTTCCTCGCGCGCGGCGGCGCGCTCGCGCGATGGGCGGCCTGTCAGCGCTGCCCGTCACGACGCGGCAGACCTCGCGGTGATTTCTGCCGGGCCACCTCGTTCAAGGGCGGCTGCGATGAAGTCGTGGATCGTCTGCGCGATCGATGGATCGAAGTACATGCTGTAGTGGTCGCCGTCAGGCAGCACGAGGCTCGATGCGTGGGGGATCGCGGCGCCGATCGCCGCGGCTGCGGCCGGGTGAGCGACCTCGTCTGCGGCGCCGGTCATGACCAGGGTCGGCGCGGTGATCGAGGGCGGCGGACCGCTCGCGCTCTCGGCGAAGAACTCGCGCAGCAGGAGCGCATAGCGGTGCAGCGCGACCGGGCTGCGGAACGGCATGCTCGCCAGGTGGACGAGCGAAGGGTCGATCTCCCCGAGCACGTGAGAGACCTGGTCGCGCGCCTCCCCGTCGCGCTCGCCGCCGCCGCCGAACACGACGTGGTGCACGTGGATGAATCGTCGCACGCCGAGGGTCACTGCCAGATCGAGCACATTGCAGGTCCCGCCGAAGTTGTGCTCGAAGATCATGCTGCGCTGGCGGGCCTCGAAGCTCAGGCTGGCGGCGAAGTGCCACGCGCTGGTCGGCACGCCGCGGCCCACCGGACGGACCGTGAGGTCGACGCCGCAGCCCGCCTGGCTGCGGCGCTCGGGCGCGGCCGCCGGCTCGATCATCCGCCGCGGCAATGGGGCGACAGCGCACAGGTACGCGACCTCGTGCTCGTCGATCAGTGCCAGCAATCGTGCGGGCAAGTAGAACGGCGCGGTGTAGAGCCGCACCGTGGCGCCTTGGGCGAGCGGGAAGAAGATTTCGAGCAACGACACGTCGAAGAACAGCGGCGCGGTGTTGAGGCAGCGCGCGCCGGCCTCGACCGGGTAGTACGCGACGATGTCGCGGAAGAACGCGGCCACGTTGGCGTGGGAGATCCGCACGCCCTTCGGGGCGCCCGTCGAGCCCGAGGTGAAGAGGCAATAGGCGTCGCGCTCTGGCTCGGGACCACGGCGAGGCGCCGCATCATCATCCTCGGCGAGCGTCGCGGTCAGCTCGGCGTCGGCCGCGACGCAGACGACCCCGGGCGCCGCGTCGGCGACCAGCGCTCGCAGCTCGGGTCGCACGACGGCGTCGCCCGGGGCGATGCGCCCGAGCAGGAGCCGGAGACGGGCCGGCGGCAGCGACGGGTCGAGCGGCACTGTCACGACCCCGGCCAGCCAGGCGCCGAGCATCGCCGTGACGACGTCGATGGATTTGTCGGCGACGATCACCAGCGGACCGCCGCCGAGCCGCGCCGCGAACGAGCGCGCCCGCCGGACGAGCGCGCCGTAGGTGACCGAGGCGCGGTCGTCGATGAGCGCGATGCGCTCGGGGCTGGCGGCCGCGTGCGCTGCGATCGCGTCGGTCGCCAGCGCTGCGGGGTCAGACGCGCGCATGGACCCACGCCGTGAGGCTGTCGAGGCTGCGCAGCGCCGCGAAGTCGTCGGCGCCGCCGCCGAATGCCAGGCCGAAGCGTCGCTCGAGGCGCGCGAGGAACTCGATCACCTCGAGCGAGTCGAAGCCTGCCGCGCCGAGCAGGTCGGCGTCATCGGCGATCGTCAGGTCGGGGACATGCTTGATGTCGCGGATATCCGCGACGATGGTGCTCTTGATGTGCATCATGGTTCCCTCGTTTAGGAGTGCGGACAGGGGTCAGGCGGACAGAGGCTCGCGGGCGAGGCCCTCGAGGTAGCGGTGCGAGGTCTCCAGGCGGTACAGCGCTCCGATTGCGACCGGGCGCCGGACGTCGGGAGCCTCGACCAGCGGCGAGATCACCTGATTGAGCCAGCCGCTCGCGTGCTGCGCGTCCATGCGGATGTGCAGGCGGTGGTACTCGAGGCCCTGCTCGCTCAGCCCATTGCGCCGCCAGCCGGTGACGATGTGTTGAAACCGGTCCGGAACCAGATACTCGGTCACCGCGTAGTAACCGATGGCCTTGTGGAAGTGCCGGCGGTGCAGGGCGAGCAGCACGGACAGGTTGCCGCACACCAGCGATTCGAGCGACGCGGCGCCGTCGAGGTCGGCTTCGTCGATGCCGACATCCGCGAGCGCCTGCGTGAACAGGACGGTGTGGGTCGCCGCGAGCGTGCCGTTGCCGATCTCGTCCCAGAAGTTGCGACCGATCTCCAGCTTGACCCCGCCGCTGGTGCCGAGCTGCAACAGCGCGAGGATGTCGTCGAGGCGCGCGTCGATCGTGCTCTCATCGACGAAGAACCGCCGCAGGTCGGCGAGCCCGGCCCGCTGCGCCAGGAAATCGGTGTAGTACGGGTGCTTGTAGGCGGGGTGGGCGTGGATCAGCCGGGTCAACCACCGGCGGAACGCGCCTGGCTCGCGCGGCATGTCGTCCAGCGGCGAGAGGTCGATGGAGCGCTCGAGGTCCGCGAGGAACGCCCGCTCCGCGAACCCGGCGATGTCGGCGAGGATGCCCGCGAACTGCGGGTGTGCGCGTCCGGGCTTGGGGATCTTCAGGTGGAGGTCGTAGAGCGCGTGCAGCACCCGATGCAGCTCGAGCGCGTAGCCCGGGTCGCCCGCCGCCTTGTCGCACACCTGCGCGGTCAGCCGGAGCAAGGCGTCGCGCCGCTCGGCGTCGGCGAACAAACCACCGAGCTCGTCGGCGTCGAGGCGCAACAGCTCGCGGACGACGGTGGTCAGCGGCCCCGGCCCGGTCTGCATCGAGCGCGCCGGCTCGAGCGCGCGCAGTAGTTCGAGGCTCATGACAACACCGCCATCCGCTCGGAGACGATGGCCATCGCGTCGACCTCGAACCACGCGGTGTCATGTGTGCGGGTTTTATGGGGAACAATCATCATACAAGCGCGCGCTTTCGTGATTTGTCAGGACTTGCGGCCGCACGAGTCATCGTGCTTCGGCCTCGCCGCGGCAACCTAACAGGGCGGGGCCGGGCCGAAATTGCATCCGAATTACACGAATGCAGGCTCGAAATTATCTCCCGGATCCGGACTCACCGCATCGTCAGACGCGCGCGCACAGTAGGGTGGGGGGCGTCCAGCGGCCGGAGACGGGTCCGCGCCCACCGTGTGAGTGCGCTACACATGAGGCGCCGTTGAACGAGCGTCTGGAGCAGGCCGGCGTGCCGCTGCTCGCCGTGTTCGGCGAGCAGGACCAGATCTACGCCGCACACGAGGCTTTGCGAGCCTACGCGAAGGTCACGGGGTCCCAGACCCGGCTCATCCCGGACGCGGGCCACGCTCCGAACGTCGAGCAACCGAGGGTGCTGGCGCAACTGATCCTGGCCTTCTCGGCCCCGGCGGACCCCGGCGGCGAACGACGCCATGAAGAGCGGTCCAGTCGGTGAGACGGGCGTGAGACCGGGGTGATCGTCGCGCTCGGCGGGGTGAACCCGTACTACGATGATTGCCGCTCGGGCTTGCTGTGATTCAGCGCCAACCTCGACTCGGACTCGCGTTCGGGCAGCTCAGCAGCCATCGGGACGAGGTCGGCGTGTCGAGCATGGCATCGGCGCTCGACCTCGCACGCTCCAGTCAGGGTCGACCGTGTCGCAGTAAGAGATCGATCGCGTCGAGCCTGTCACCGGCGAGATCGACAGCGTCGCAGTCCGTCGTCCGTCTCGTCCTCGCCTGTCCCTCGGGACAGCACGTGCCCGTCCAGGACCTGTTAGCATGGGCCCGTGACCGACGAACACTGCGCGGACGCTGTCCAGATCCTCTCGCTCCGCGAGGTAGTGCGCAAACGGCCCGCCATGTACGTCGGGGGGACCGACGAGGGGACTGGCCCGTTGCACCTCCTGCTGGACGTCCTCGCCGGTGCCGTCGAGCTGGCCGTGCGCGGTCGCTGCACCCGCATCGACATCGTCGTCGAGGCCGACGACCACATCACTGTCGCCGACGACGGCCCCGGCATCCCGGCGGCCGCGCTCGTCGACCTCCTCGAGGTCCCCGCGGGCCGGACCCGCGGCGAACTCACGTTCCTCTGCTCCGACCTGCCGCTCGCCGTCGCCCTGTGCGACCCCCTCGAGATCGACACCGTCCACGCCGGCGAGCAGGCGAGCGTGGTCTATGCCGCCGGCTTGCAGCGCGCTCCCGTGCGGGTGGCCCCTGCCGCACGGTCGTCGGGTACCCGGATCCGCTTCCGCCCCGATCCGCACATCTTCCAGTGCACGCGTGTCCCGCGGGCCGAGGCGGCGCGGCGCCTCGCCGACCTCGCGTTCGTCCTCCCCGCGGTGTCGCTGTCGTGGACGTTCGCCGAGCCCCGCGTAGCGAACCTCGCCGATCGCGTGCGTGTCGAAGTCGGGGCCTCGCCTTTCGGTGTTGCCCACCACCATGGCGCCTACGGCACCGGCGAGCGTCCGATCGCCGTCGAAGTCGCCCTCGCCTGGCGCGCCGAGCCGCGCGGACGGCCGCCGCAGATTCATGCCTTCGCCAACCTCCGGCCGAGCGCGGGCGGCCAGCACGTCCTCGGCGTCGCGGCGGGCGTGCGCCGGTTCCTGAAGGCCCGCGGCGACCGCGGCCTCCACGACCTCGTCGCCGCCGTCGCCGTGCAGCTCACCGACCCCCGATTCCGCGGAGCGTCGCAGAGCGTGCTGCTAGACGCAGGGGTGCGTGCCGCCGTCAAGCAGGCGACCCTGATCGCCTTGATGTCCTGGGCCGTGCGCGACCCGGAGGCCGTCGAAGCGCTGCATCGCCGTACGCGGGCCCGCTGACCGCCGTGACCCGAACACGCAGAGGGGGTAGGACGGGTGGCTGACGTCGAGCAGGTCACTGATGTGGGGATCGATTCGTCGATCTCGAAGCGGGCGCCGCCCTTGAAGCATTGGACGAGCGCATGGACGTCATTGGTGAGGAACGGGATCTCGTCGGGGCTGCGCCCGCAGCTGCTCGTAAAGCCGCTCGCTCGGGGTCGGACCCTCGGGCACCGGGTCCGGTTGGCCGGGCAGGGCCTCGTGTACGTTCATGGAGCCCGTCGCCTCGTACCACGTATGGAAGTCGAGGACCTCGACCTGCCCGCCGCGCACCCGGAGCTGGCCCGCGCTGGTGGTGAGGCGCTCGTGTCCGCCATCGGCGCTCGTCCCGAGGACCATGACCACGATTTCAACGTACCCGTCTGGCAGCCGCGGCATGGCGATCTGCCACGGCCGAGCGGTGGACAGGCCGGGTACCCGGACCTCGGGGCCGAGGACCGCCGGGACAAGCTCCTCGCCGCGCCCATCGACGATCATCATGCCCGTGGCGAACACGAGGTCGCTGTCGGTGTTGTTGGTGATCTCGGAGGTCACGGCGGAGGCGGTGATCACGGAGCACATCACGAGCTCGGATTGTGCGCCGGTGCAGGCGTGCGCGAGCTTGAGGCTCGCCGCGCATAACGGCTCGTCGACGGGCTGGACCAGCGGGGGCTCCGGCGCCGGTCGCCGCATGCACGCAGCGAACGCGACGAGGACGAAGATCGCACACGTATCCGGGCGCCAGAGCATCGTCGACCTACTTCGCACGCGGCGAAGCTGATGGTCAATCGCCGCAGCTCACGGTCGCTGGCGCGCCAGCGCTCGGACATCGCAGCAACGAGTCGTGTTCGCGGTCGGCATCGATGCTCTCGATCGCCTCCGCTCGCGGCTCATTCCAACTCCGCTGGAGGATGCTCAAGGCGACGCTGCTTATGGTCCTGGACTCGCTGCGGAGTGACCGGATGTTCTGCGAGCAGCTCGACCACAATCTCCTGTTCCGCTGGTTTCTCGCCATGGACATGAGGGAGGACGCGTCCCACCCGACGACGTTCACGAAGAACCGCGAGCGACTCAGGGTCCACGAGCACGTGCTGATGGGGAACCGCGACGGGCTCATCGTCGGCATGTGCATCAAGCCCGGCGCGGGAGGCCGACTGCAGCTTCGCGCGTGCGGGCGCTGGGGCCGGGCGATCGGCACGTCATGATACGCTGCGCCGATGTTCGCTCGGCCCGCGCCCCGTGGCTCTCTCCTCGTCGCGCTGGCGCTCCTCGCCGGCGGGCCGGCCTGCAAGGACCCCCAGCAGCCGGAGTCGGCAGTGAGCGCGGCCAGCGAGCCCGCCCCCGCGGCGCTCGTCGACGAGCACTTCCGCTTCCGCATCGACTGGCCCGGCGCGGGCTGGACAATGCTGTCGCGCGACGAGGCGCGGCAGCTCGCCCCGAGCGCGGTCGCCGGGGCTCGCCACGCCTCGGGCGTGTCCGCGATCGTCCTCGTCAAGTTCGCGCCTGGGCTGACCGTCGACGCGTACGCCGAGAGGCTGCTGCCGACGCTGCTCGACGGCAGGGTCGAGCTGGAGTCGCGCGAGGTCGTGACGTTCGCCGGCCAGGACGCGCGCCGGATCGTCTACGTCGGTGAGAAAGACGGCCTCACCTACCGCTGGATCTACACCGGCTTCGTGCGCCAGGACCACGCTTACTGCATCTATGGCTCGGGACTCGCGCACGCGGTGTCACTGCCGGCGCTCGAGCCGTTGCTGCGCGCCTTCTCGCTGCTGCCCGGGGAGATATCCGCTCCGCCGGTCGTGGCGACGGCCGACCAGCGCGGGCCCGGCTGGCGCGTCCGGGGCGGCGTGTTCGAGAGCGCGGTGTCGGGGCTGCGCGTCGCGCCGCCGCCGGGCTGGCGGCTGCTCGTCGGCGACGAGCTGATGCGCATGAACCCCGACGCCGAGGTCGGCCTCCAGACGGAGGGGCTCGGCGCCCAGCTCGTCGTCGTCCCCGAGCGCTTCCGCGGCGACGCGGCGACCTACCGCACGCGGATCCACGGCATGTGGATGGACGATCGCACGACGTCGCCCCTCGACCCGTGGACGGTCGAGCTCGCCGGCGAGCCGGTCGCGCTCCTGCGCGTCGCCGACGATCGGCTCGAGTACGCGGTCGGCACCCGCGTGGCTGACGGCTTTGGGCTGCAATTCGCGGCCTCGTATCCGCCCGCGCCGGGCGAAGCGGCGCGCGCCGGGCTCGACGAGGCGTTCGCCGCGGTCGCGCTGGTGGACCCGACCGCCCGTGCCACGCTGGGCGAGGAGCTGGCGGCGCTGGGAGACCCTCAGAGCGACATCGGCTCGCGGCACAGCCTGCGCGGCGGGGTCTTCCGCGACTTCGCGGCGCGCGTCGTCTGGCGCGCGCCGCCGGGCTTCTGGCGCCTGATCGCCCGCGACGACCCCGAATCGCCCGACCGCGAGGTACTGGAGTTCGAGCACCCGGCGAGCGGGCTGTGGGGCGGCCTCGTCGTCGCCGAGCGCCCGGGCGTCGACCCGGACGCGTGGCACGCGGAGCGCGTCGCGGAGCGCGGCGGCGTCGCTACGCACGTGAAGGGCCTCGCGCTCGGGCGCGGCGCGGCCCGGTTCGCGCGCGTGACGATCGCCCACGAGGGGATCGAGGTCGCGTACACGATCGCGACCGCCGTCCACGGCGACGCGGCGATCGAGCTGTCGACGCAAGCGTTTGCGAGCGAGCTCGGGCAGGTCGAGGCCGAGCTGGGCCGGGTGTTCGCCGGCCTCGAGCTCGCGCCGGCGCTACCGATGTCGCGGCAGGACGGCGGCGAGCACGTCGACGAGCGCCGCGGCTTCGCCGTGCGAGTGCCGGCCGGCTGGGAACTCGCCGAGGAGAAGTTCGGCGACGGCGGTGACGGAGTCGACATGGCGCAGTGGCGCCGCGGCTTCCAGACCTTCCTCGTCATGGTCCTCGACTCCGGTCAGGGCCCGCTGACCGCTGAGTACGGGCGCAAGCTCTCCGTGCAGTCGATGCGCAAGCTGTTCTCACAGGACGCCGGCGAGCCCCGCGAGACGGTGACGACGCTCGCCGGCGCCCCGGCCGAGCGCCTGTCGTGGACGGGCGGCCCGGGCGGCGTCGAGCTGGTGACGGCGACGTTCGCCGAGCGCATATACTTGATCGTCGCCGAGAACCTCGAGCCCGCCGAGTTCGAGGCGACGCTCGCCAGCTTCCGGGCGCTGTGACCCGCGGTCGAGACGCAGCGCTGCTTCGAGACGGGTTTTGGTGATATGGCCTGCAGGCCCAGTCAGGCCCCTATAAGGGCCCGAATTCGAGGGCTTGTATCGCAGACGATGCCGGGAACCCTGTCCCAGGAGAACGGAGATCTTGACGACGCGGACGCCTCCGTCCATGCGCCCTTCGTTACACCACGGGAAAGTTCACGACCGTCAGTTGTCCTCTGAAGCTTCCGGCTCCGTCGCCCGGCACGATTACCGGCACATTCGCGAAGTCCAGGTTCGGCACGTCCTGGGTGATGTGGAGCGGCTCACCTTCGGGATCCGTGGTAGTGCAGTCGGTGCCCTCGAGCAAAGTAAACGTAGCGCCGAGCTGGACGGTTGTCCCATCACCGAGCAAAGCGCCTGTAATCTGAACGACGAGCCGGACTTCATCACCCGCACACGGGTAATCGACATTGATCAAGCTGATCACCTGACCGGGGCCTCCGACGACGGCGGCGCCCTCGAGAGCGACCGGCGCGGTCTCATCGGTCCACGGCCAGTTCTCGTCGTCAGTCAGCGTTCCGGTCAGCTTGACAGAGATCCTCTGCGCCATTTCACGCTCCTCTCGCTTCAAAGTATGGAGCAGGAATTCTCCGGTGAAGGTGGCGAGGTGATCAATGGCATACCCTCCGGAACCGTCTCTTGGCATGCCACGCGCGGAAGGGCCCGTATCGCCGCGGGCGAGTGCTGCGCAGGCGAAGACCGTTCCTTTGCTCAGTTCGCCGCTCGATCCGTTACCGGCATCCTCTTGGAACGTCGAGTGCCTGTCCCAGCATACGATCTCGCATCACTTGAATTCGGTGGGGCGATATCATGAGTGACGACGGTAAAGCCACTCGACTGGATGGAACGAGAAGGCTGTCGGCGCGCTCAGGGTGTGCGATCTGTGATGCACGGCGTGTACGTATCTGAACCTCAAACGTGTAAACCAGGCGCAGAAATGTCTGCACACCGACGACGGGGAGAGATGGGCTGTCGAAGCGTACGATCGTGAGGCTCCGCGCGATGTCGCTTGTCAGCGCATTACTTCGGGCGATCCCCCTTGCGAGCCGGACGGACCGCAGTGGGAGAAGCGACGATGGCCTGTTCACGCTGCGGCGCACGCTCAGCACCGTGGCTCCGCCGTCACTGGCTGCCTTCCTCCCGCCTGCCGTGATCGCTGTCGACGCTGGCTCGACGGCCCGACACCCGCTCATCATGGGTGCGTCGCCCCCGTTCGTCGTCCGCGGTCGCGTGAGGGCTGTGCTGGAACGCTCGGGACGACGGGAGCGTGGCGTCGCCCCGCTACCCCTCGCAGCCCCAGGGGACCGCGGTGCCGCAGTCGGAGATGAGCCCTTGCTCGCCCTCCGCCTCGGCGCATTTTTGGAGGCAAAGCTCGCCGCGACGGAGCGGCTCGCCGGCCGCGGTCAAAAAATCGACCTCCGCGTCGTCCTTGCCGACTTGCTTCAGGTATAGCGAATCACAATCGGGCCCTATCTCGATAAAGAGTCGGTCGATGCCGCCGTGCGGCATGAACTCGTGCGAACCACCGGCCGGCTCCAAAAGGATCACGCCGTCGACGGGCCCGCTCGGCCGATACTCGTAGGAATGCGGGCCCCAGGCGCAGCTCTCGGTGCGGAGCGTCGCCCCGTCGGGACGTAGCTCGAAGCGCGTGAAGCCGAACGCGCTGCCGCCGTTTTCCCACGACGCCGGAACGTTGACCGGGAACTGATCAGAGAGGGCGTACCACGGGCCGTACCATGGTTCGAGTTCGACGGCGTCGCCGTTGGTGCCGGTGCCCGTCGACTCCGAGATACCCCCGGTCTCCGCCGTCCCCGCCTCGCCCGCCTCCTGAAGCCCGTGGCCGGAGACGTCCGAGTCCCATTCGCTCGGCGTACAGGCCAGCGTCATGACGGACAGCAGCATCGCCGATAAAGGGGCTGATAGGCATTGTATGCGCCTGTACGTCCTTCGCGTATGTGCCACAGGATAGATGGTTTTTGGCACGTGCGAGGCTACCTGGCATACGGTGCAACGCAATATTTGGGGAGGTCGAGGCCACAAAAGAAGCATCCTTATCGGCGAACCTAGCCGACTTCAGGTCCTCGGTGCAGCGGGTAAACTCCGTAAACTTTTGGACGCGCAGGGGCTGCGCTCCCCTCGGTCTGCTCCCAAGAGTTCGTGGCCCTGGAAGTCACGGGGAGGTCGGATCGAGGGTATCGAGCGTCTGCGCCGTGGTAGACCATGTTCTCGGTGCTGCATGATCGATTGACTCGGGACCCACGAGCGACGCCCTGAAGCTGCCCGATTTGGTGGACACCCTCGATGAGCCGGGGACCCGCCGATCAGCCCTTCGCGTCGCGGACGTCTTCGCCCCGCTCGGCGAACGCCTTGAAGTCCTGCATGTGCTGCTGCGACTGCTTGCGGAAGGCGCCGGGCATCAGGAGTCCCACCATTCGCATCATCAGGCCGCTGAACCGGTACTCGCTCTCGCTCTCCCAGAGCGTCGTCTGCGGGCCGGCTTCGGTCAGCCGGTCGCGTACGGCGCTCCACATGCCGCCGCCGACGATCTCGCGTTCGAAATGGACGACGCTCGCACTCGGAATGTCGTGCAGGTCCACCGGTTCCCGGCGTGTGACGGTCTCGGTGCCCTCGAACTTCTGGTTGCCCATCTGCAGCACGACCCGCGACGTGGTGCCGGCGTGGCCGTGCGCCCCTTGGAGCGGCTCGTGCAGCACCAGGCCCCGTAGCCACTTCGGCAGATGTGCCGGGTCTGCGAGCAGCTGGGCCGCCCTCTCCCGCGGCAGGGCGAGCTCGATCGATACGGTGTACTTCATGCGGAGCGCTCCAGGTTCTCGAGTGGACGGAGGGGCAATATCCGTACCGTTTTATACGCGAAGGTCAACCTCTGGATCGAGGGCGAGCCAGTGGCGCCACAACCGCGACTTCGGCTACTCGGGGCAGGTCTGGAAGTGTTCCCCGTAGGCGCAGCGTTCGCGTGCCGGCTCGGTCGGCGGCTTGCCCAGTGCTCGGCCCCGGTGCCGCCGAGCGCCTGAAATTTCGGTCAGGCAGCTCTCCGAAATTTCAGTAAGACCGCCACGACCGGCTGCGCGACGCTTCATACCGGGCGCACGACCGATTTTTTGAGTGTCTCGACGAATAGACGCAGAGGACCGGAGCGCTGGGCGCGGCTGGGGTAGTAGAGGTAGAAGCCGGGTACTGTCGGCGCGTACGGTTCGAGCACCCGCTGCAGCCGCCCGGCGCCCAGCTGCTCGAGGATCATCGGCTCGAGCGCGTACGCCAGGCCCAGGCCCTGCTCAGCCATGGACACGGTCAACAGGTTATCGTTGGCGACGACGGCCCCTCGCACCGGGATGCGCCAGTTACGGCGCCCACGCTCCAATTCCCACGCGTAGAGCGTTCCGGTGCTCTGCGAGCGGAAGGTGATGCACTCGTGTTGCAGGAGATCCTCGGGGCGCGCGGGCGTACCGTGGCGCGCGAGATAACTCGGCGCCCCGACGACCACGAAGCGGAACGCGTCGGTGAGCCGCACCTGCACCATGTCGCGCTCGATGGCCTCGCTGAGTCGCACGCCAGCGTCGAAGCCTTCCGCGACGATGTCGACGAAGCGGTCCTCGACGGTGACCTCGACCTCGATCCGCGGATGGCGCTCGCGGAAGGTAGGGAGCGCCGGGGCGATCACGAGCGGGTAGGCCGCTCGCGGGACCGACAGCCGAAGCCGCCCGACCGTCTCTCCCGGACCCGCGGAGACCTCGGTGAGCGCCGCGAACACCTGGCTCAACGCCGGACCCGCACCCTCGACGAGGCGCCGCCCCGCGTCCGTCAGCGACACGCTGCGCGTCGTGCGGGTCAGGAGCACCACGCGCAGCTGCTTCTCGAGCTGCTGCACCGCCTGACTGACCGCGGACCTGGACACGCCGAGCTCGCGCGCGGCGCTGCTGAAGTTGCCCAGGCGCGCGACGGCGAGGAACGTCTGGAGCTGTGGGAAAGGTGCCGCGTGCACGGGCGAGGCCGCCGACGATGTGCCTTGTGTGAAGGTCCCGTCCGGGCGTGTCAAGGAACGAGCGAATGGAGCGCGGTCGAGGCTGGCGAGCCATGTCGCGGCGAGCGGGTCGGGCACGCAAGGCGTGTCGGCGCCTCACGACGGCAGGCGCCCGCAGAGGCCCGCTCGGGGCGCTCAGGATGAGTTTGCTTCCCGGCGGACGACCCGCACTGCCCGGCCGCTCGTAGGCCCCGGTCGACTGTCAAGCAGGGCTTGACGGCCTGTAGGCCGCGCGGCGCCTAGTCCGAGGCGAGCACCGGGCGCATGATTCTTCGCGCTCCGGCAAGCGGCGCACACACGGTGCGTACGCCCGGGGAGCGTCAGCCCGCGACGAGCAGTACGGGCGCTGACCGCAACCGCGAAAGGGAGCAGAGCCATCATGCGTGCAACTATCATGTACGGCGCCGGCGACGTCCGCGTCGAGAACGTCCCCGACCCGTCGATCGTCGAGCCGACGGACGCGATCCTTCGCGTGGTCCGGGCCTGCATCTGCGGCAGCGACCTCTGGCCCTACCACGACATGACCCCGAGCGACGCGGGGCAGAGCATGGGTCACGAGGCGATCGGCGTCGTCGAGGCGGTCGGCCGTGACGTCCGGACCGTGAAGCCCGGCCAGGTCGTCATCATGCCGTTCGCGATCTCGGACGGGACGTGCACGTTCTGCCGGGAAGGGCTGCCCACGGCCTGCGTGCACGGCGGGTTCGTCGGCAACGGCGGGATGAACGGCGCGCAGGCCGAGGCGCTGCGGATCCCGTTCGCCGACGGGACGCTCTACGCGATCGATGTCACCGAGAGCGACGCGCGGCTGCCGGGGCTGCTCACGCTCTCCGACGTGATGGGCACGGGCCACCACGCGGCGGTCGTCGCTCGCGTCGCGCCGGGCCACCGCGTCGTCGTCGTCGGCGACGGTGCCGTGGGTCTCTGCGGTGTCATTGCAGCGAAGCGTCTCGGAGCGGAGCAGGTCATCCTCATGGGCCGGCACGAGGACCGGATCGCGCTCGCGCGGGCGTTCGGCGCCACGGACGTCGTCCCCGAGCGCGGCGAGGAAGGCGTCGCCCGCGTGCGCGAGCTGACCGGTGGGCACGGCGCCCACTCCGTGCTCGAGTGCGTCGGTACCGGCGAGGCGATCAAGACCTGCGTCGCGGTCGTGCGTCCCGGCGGCGCGATCGGGCGGGTCGGCGTCCCGCATTACCCGGCGATCCCCGGCGCGGACACGATGTTCTTCAAGAACGCGATCGTCGGCGGCGGCCCGGCTCCGGTGCGCGCGTACATCCGCGAGCTCTTGCCCGAGGTCCTCGAAGGCAAGATCGATCCCGGGCGCGTCTTCGACAGCATCGTCGGCCTCGACGGAGTGCCGGACGGCTACCGCGCCATGGACGAGCGCAAGGCGATCAAGGTGCTGGTGACGCCGTGACGTGCGTGGCGCTCGCGGCGACCGAACGAGCAAACGGGGAGCTTCCCCACGAAGGAGTACGAGATGCAGACACGAAGACTCGGTAACAGCGACCTCACGGTGTCGGCCATCGGCCTCGGCTGCATGGGCATGAGCTTCGGCTACGGGCCGGCGGCGGACAGGCAAGCGATGATCGGGCTGATCCGCCGGGCCGTCGAGCTCGGCGTGACGTTCTTCGACACTGCCGAGGTCTACGGCCCGTTCGTCAACGAGGAGCTCGTCGGCGAGGCCCTCGCGCCGTTCCGCGGTCAGGTGGTGATCGCCACCAAGTTCGGATTCAAGCCGGCCGGGGAAGGCGAGGCGCGATGGAGTCTGCTCGACAGCCGGCCGGAGCACATCCAGGAGGTCGTCGAGGCCTCGCTCCGGCGGCTCAAGGTCGACGCGATCGACCTGTTCTACCAGCATCGCGTCGACCCGGAGGTGCCGATCGAGGACGTCGCCGGGGCGGTGAAGGCGTTGATTCAGCAAGGTAAGGTCAAGCACTTCGGTCTCTCGGAGGCGGGCGCACAGACGATCCGCCGGGCCCACGCGGTCCAGCCGGTGGTGGCCGTCCAGAGCGAATACTCGCTGTGGACGCGGGAGCCGGAGGCAGAGGTGTTGCCGGCGTGCGAGGAGCTCGGCATCGGCTTCGTGCCGTTCAGCCCGCTGGGCAAGGGGTTCTTGACCGGCAAGATGGACGAGTCCACCAACTTCGACCGCAGCGACTTCCGCAACATCCTCCCGCGCTTCACCCCGGAGGCTCGCAAGGCGAACCAGGCGTTCGTCGACCTGCTCGGCGCGGTCGCGGCGCGCAAGCGGGCGACCCCGGCTCAGATCGCGCTCGCGTGGCTGCTCGCACAGAAGTCGTGGATCGTGCCGATCCCGGGGACGACGAAGCTGACCCGCCTCGAGGAGAACGTCGGCGCCGCCCACGTCACGCTGACGCCCGACGATCTCCGCGAGATCGACGGCGCGGCCGCGAAGCTGACGGTGCAGGGGGCGCGCTATCCCGAGCACCTGCAACGCATGACCAACCGCTGAGCGCGTCCAGGAGCGGCGGCGAAGGACCCCATTCCGGGCGTCTCGGAGTGATCAGGGGTCCGCGAGGAGCTCTCACTGGTCGCGCTTCGCCATCAAAAAGCATGGAGAGACGAGACATGAATCCAACGTATGACTTCAAGGGCCAGGTGGCCTTCGTGACCGGCGCGGCGATGGGAATGGGGCTCGCCACGGCCCGCGCCTTCGCAAAGAGCGGCGCGTCCGTGGTGCTGGCCGACCGCGAAGGCGAACTCGCAGTCAGGGAAGCGGCGAAGATCGTCGAGGAAGGCGGCGTCGCCATCGGCGTGCGCTGCGACGTCACCGACGAGGCGCAAGTCGCCGCCGCGATCGAGCGGGCGGTCGCCGAATACGGCCGGCTCGACATGGCGTTCAACAATGCCGGCATCCAGGTGCCGCCGAGCGATGTCGCCGACGAATCGGCCGAGAACTTCCATCGCGTCACGGCGGTCAACCAGTTCGGCGTATGGGCGTGCATGAAGCACGAGCTGCGCGTCATGCGTGCGCAAGGGTCGGGCGCCATCGTCAACTGCTCGTCGCTCGGTGGATTGGTCGGCCTGCCCGAGCGCGCGGCCTACCACGGCACCAAGCACGCCGTGTTGGGCATGACCAAGAGCGCAGGCGTCGAATATGCGCCGCGCGGCATCCGCATCAACGCCGTCTGCCCCGGCACCATCGACACGCCGATGGTGCAGGACATGCTGAAGGGTCAGTCGGACGCGATGGCCGAGATCATGAAGCAGCAGTCGATTGGGCGGCTCGGTCGGGCCGAGGAGGTCGCGGCCGCCGTGCTGTGGCTGTGCAGCCCGGGCGCGAGCTTCGTGATCGGCGTCGGCTTGCCGGTCGACGGGGGCTTCACCGCGCACTGAGCGGAGAGGCGAGGGGGTCTCGCGGGCAGCTGCGCATCCGGAGCCCCGGGCCAGCGCAGACACCCCCTGGGGGCCGGGCGCTCATGGTAGGCTGGTGCCATGTCGTTTCGCGTCCCGGTGTACTTCAGCCCGGACTACGTCCTGGCTCGCCACGAGTTCGACACCACGCGCAAGGCGTCGTGGGTGTACGAGTCGCTGGCTGCGGCGCCGATCGCCGGGATCGAGGTGCGGGCGCCGGAGCCGCTGACTGCGGCCGGGCTGGGCGAGGTGCACGATCCCGAGTACGTCGAGGCGGTCCGCTGCGGGGAGCCGCGCGAGCTGGCCGAGTCGCAGGGCTTCGCCTGGGACCCCGCGCTTTGGGCGATGGTGCGGGCGTCGAACGGCGGGGCGGTGGCGGCGGCGCGGGCGGCGTTGGTCGAGGGTACTGCGGGGTCGTTGTCGAGCGGGCTTCACCACGCGCGGCGCCGCCACGGGGCCGGCAACTGCACGTTCAACGGGCTGGCGCTGGCGGCCCGCGCGGGGCTGCAGGCCGGGGCGGGGGAGGTGCTGGTGCTCGACCTCGACGCGCACTGCGGCGGCGGGACGCACTCGCTCCTGGCCGACGACCCGCGGGTGTGGCAGGTCGACGTGTCGGTCGACGATTACGACGCGTACGAGGCGTCGGAGCGGTGGACGCTCGACCTGGTGCGCCGGGCCGACGATTACTTGCCGACGGTGCAGGAGCGGCTGGCGGCGCTCGAGAGCGCGGCGCCGCGGTTCTCGTTGTGCATCTACAACGCGGGGATGGACCTCCACGAGCGCAGCGGCGACGGGGCGCTGGCGGGCATCACCGCGGAGGTGCTGGCCGCGCGCGAGCGCCTGGTGTTCGAGTGGTGCCGCCGACGCGGGACCGCGGTCGCGTTCGTGCTGGCGGGCGGCTACATCAGCGCGACGCTCGACCGCGCGGAGCTGGTCGGGCTGCACCGGCTGACGCTCGCGGCGGCGTGCGGGTGAACGTGAGCCTGCAGCCCGAAAGAACCGCGACAGCCGGCTGCCGATCGCGCGTCAGACCTCGCAGATGCACCGCGTAGTGGCCGTCACGCTTCGTCGACACGGGTCCACCGCGACTGGGTCTACGACCTCGGACCGTTCGTCTTCGATCGCCAGGCTTACGAGCGCGCGCTCGCCGAGTGACCCGCGGCGCGCGAGCTCCACCTTCTCCGCGGTCGTCGGGTTGTCCGTCCTCGAACCAGGGCACGCACTCCGAGCCGGCGTCGTCACACGCCGGCATCGTCAGAGCGCAGAAGTTCAGGCGACGAAGGGCCGGATCGCCGGGCGAGCCGCAGGCGCCGGCCGTTCGCTCACCGCCGACGAGGCGCGCGGTCGCAGCGAGCGACCGCGCGGCTGTGGACGGCGGAGCCACACCCGTCCGCCGCGTGTGGACCGCGGAGCCACAGACGCGCGGCCGGGGCCACGACATCGCGTGCACTGGGGTGGCACGGTCGGTGCATTCCGAGTCGGCACACCCGAGGAAACTCATGCGCTTCCATACCCTCCTGAAGACCGCCTGCCTGTTCACACTCCTGCCCCTCGTCGCCTGCGACGTCGCGGACCTCGACGCCGAGAGCGTCCGCGTCGAGCATCTCGCCGAGGAGGACGTACCCCCGCCGCCGAGCGCCCTGCGCGACGCCCCGGCCGACGAGGACGCCGAGGGCATCTCGCTCGACCCGAGCCTCGAGGTCGCCGACGCGGGCGACCCGAGCGCGGCCACCTGCTTCACCGGTCAGGTGCAGTGGCAGGACAGCCCGAGCGGCATCTGCGGCGGGTGCCTGATCAACAACGCGTACCCGGGCCAGAAGTACAACCGCTATTACCGCACGTGTCAGAACGGGGCCTGGGGCTCGTGGACGTACTACAACAGCCCGTGCGTTGACTGCTGAGACCTGGCTCGCCGCCCGTCACCGTGCCCGTGGCGGTGGCGGCGGGATCGCCGGCGCGCAAGCGCGTCGCCGATGGGAGCGCCGCGACATGTCTTTATGGACAGGTCGCGGCGCTGTCGCTTCCGGGGAGGCGGATCCCGTTGCCGCCGGCGACCCGGTCACGGTTCGAAAGGCGGGAAGCCGCAGCAGCTCACGCCCTTGTCCCCGAGCCCCTGAGTGAGCGACAGTCGGCTCGTCGGCTCGTTAGCGCATCTGGAACCGTTCCACTGGGAAGGCCACGTAGGAGTGCCTGTGAATGGCTACGACGCTGCTCTGCGCGAGATAGTTGGTGATGTGGTGTCCTCGTGGAGCTAGACCTTCCTACGGGCCCGTATACGAGAGGTCGTCTCGAAACTGCCCGGATCGCGACGGTCCTGGCGATGCGTTGATTCCGCCGCGCTCGGTCGACGGCGCGAACGCCTGGACCGGCGCGACCTGGCTGTGGGCAGCGGAGCTCGACGAGGTCTGCAAAGCCTATCAGGGGCGTCAAGGTCATCCTGCGGGGGAGCTCGAAGCGATCGCAGCTGCGATGCACCGACTGAACGGGAACGCTTCACAACGCACTCGCTGCGTGTTCCGCTTCTTCTAGCGCAGGGCCGTTCCGCCGCAGCGGTTGCCCCCTCGGCCGCCTCGCGGGCGACGGCGAGGTCGTGCGCACGTGGGAGCGGCTCGACCGCGCGCTGCTCGACGGCCGCCTGCCTGCGCTGCAGCACGGCCGCCCGGAGTTCCCGCTGCGCGGCGACGGCTCGGCACTCGAGCGTGAAGCCGAGGCCGTGTCAGCAGCCTGGTGCGAGCCCCTCGGGGCCGAGGCTCCACGAACCCTTCAGGCTCGCCATCGGCAGGCGCAGTGGAGATTTCCGCCGGGTGCGCCCGAAGTCGCTGGTCTGCCAGGAGAGGCTGCGCACGAGATTGACGGCGAGGCAGCGCGGCGGTCTGGGCGCGAGCGAATACTCGTACTCCCAGCCGCCCTCGCTGCGCAGCATCGCCATGCCTCGCACCGGCAGCGGCAGCCGGCCGGCGGGGCGTAGCCCCTCGCCCTCGGCGACGAAGATCGTCAGCCGGCCGTCGGCGTAGGCGAGGCCGTCGCCGCCTGGGCGCTCGTGCGAGCCGAGCACGAGACCGACCATCTGTCCGTCGGGCCATATCAAGTGATCGCGGACATCGTCGCCGTCGAGCGCGCTGAACTGCCAGCCGGACGGGAGCCGGCGGAAGATCCATGTCGCATCGGGTACTTGGCCTTGCGAGCCGTCGCCGTACTCGCCCGCGACGATCCACTCGGCCGTCAGCGAGCGGACCCACAGCGCCGCGAACTCGCCGCGGAACGGCGCGAGCGTGGCGGGCTCGAACCGCCGGTCGCCGACGAGCGGTCGCGGGCGTCCGCGCCGGCTGTTCGCACTGCCGACGACCGTCCAGCGGCCCGCGGCGTCGAGAGCCCATACCTCGAGCCGGTGACCTGTCCATACGGTCATCTCCATCGGCGCGAACGCGTCGGCCCGATCGTCTGCGGATTCGCCGTTTTCGTCGTCCCGGGATTCGTCGTCCTTGCCGACACGCAGGCCCGGCATGGCCTCGTCGATTTCGACCGGCGATGTCGACCAGCAGCCGCGCTTCGACGCGGCCTCGACGCACAGCACGCTCACCGTCGCGTTACGCACGTGGACGAGCCGCGGCAGCGTCGCCAACTCCTCGTCGCCGATGACGATGTCCCAGCCGATCGGGTAGCTCTCTACCGAACTTCCGGCGGGCAGTTCGGCGAGCCACGCGCTCAGCTTGCGGGCGGTCGCTGCCGGGCGGGCCGCGAAGTTCAGGCCGCGCCACGGACCGTCGAGGCGCCGCTCATCCTCCTCGAAATCGGGATCGACGTCCCCCTCGGCGGTGTCGGCGAGCCGCTGCTTCACCGCGGCCCAGCTCGCCTCGTCGAGGCGGGCGAGCGACGCCGTCAGCGAGTCGCCGGACGCCGGATCGATGCCCCCGAAAAACACGCGCCCGCCGAGGACGGTGCGTCGCGTCGGGCTGGCGACATCGTCGGTCACTCCGGGCACGAGCTCGAAGTCGGAGACGTGCCACGGCTCGCGCTGAACTACGCGCAGCGCCGGCGGGCAGGTGAACCCCTCGGGTGCCGGGTTACGCGCCAGCCAGGCCGCGAGGGCGCGCTGCTCGTCCCCCGCGCCGGCGGGGACCGTACAATGGCGTGGCGCCGCAGCAGCAGGCTCCAACTCGGCGGCAGGCGCAGGCGCAGGTGCAGTCGCCGCCTCCGGCCGATGCTCCGGTCGTTCGGGCGCGTGCTCCGGCGGACGGGTGCAGGCCGAGAGCACCATAGCGAGCGAGGCGAACGACGAGCGCGCAGCGCGGGGCACCACCGCCGACGGTATCACGTCAGCGACTGCGAGCGTCCTGACTCCCCTCGGCACGGAGGCCGCCGAAGCGAGAGGTCGCCCGCGCGACCGCCTGCCCCTCGATCGGCGCCACGCTGGGCGGGAGCTCGGGGCACTGGTTCACGAAGCAGGTCGTCGCAGGCCACCACGGCGGGCCAGGTGTCGTCGTTCGCCTGCTGACCGCGCCCCGGGGGCGGCCGTCGACCTGATCCCGGAAACAGGCGCGACCGCTGGTGGGTGCCCGGGCGATGGTGTATGGGCGAGCATGCTCTACGTCGGAATCGCGCTCGCCGTCGCCGTGCTCCTCGGCCTGATCGCCCTCTCGTCGCGGAAGTCCGCGGATCGATCGCCGCCGGACGCGGACGAGGCGCCGGCTCGTCCGACCCCGGTCAAGCAGCCGAAGCGCCACCTCATCGTCAACCCCACGACCAGCTTCGAGAGCCTCGCGGCCTCGCTCGCGCGCACCGGGTTCAAGATCCTCGAGGAGAAGAGCGGCGAGCCGACCTCGGCGTCGTGGGACGCCGGCGCGGGGGTGGTGCACTACACCTACGAGCCCGAGCTCGGCCTGCGCAAGCTCGAGATCGAGGCGCCCGTGGACGCGTGCGCGAGCATCCTCGACGACATCGTCAACGGCAACGCCTACGTCTCGACGATCTCCTACCAGCTCGGAGACATGCTCGACCCCGCGAAGCCGGCGAAGGAGCTGCTGTTCGCCATCCGCGGCGCCGGGTGGATCGGCCGCGGCGACGACCACTGCTACTACTGGCAGAAGGTCGGCAAGCTGCGCGAGCACAGCGACCCGCAGGTCGCCGCCGAGGCCCGGCGCGTCTACGACGCGCTCGTCGCCGAGGCCGGCGGCAAGCCGATCCCGGCCGGTCCCGCCACCCTCTACATCACATGGACCAGGTCGGGCGCCGACTACGTCGCCAAGTTCCGCGGCAACAAATGGGTCTACAAGCCCGACGGCACCGTGCTCCTCGACGGCCAACCGCTCGACGAGAAGATCCTCGAGTGGCCCGCACGCTGGTCCCGGGCGTGATCGATCTGCTCACGTGACGATCGACCAGATCGCCCGAGGAGATGGAGGGCGTGTGCGCGACGTCGAAAAGCAGTTGTTCGAAATCGTCATCCAGTACCTGATGGATGAGTACGCCGACAAAGAGCTGAGAGCCGAGGATCTCACCCTCGAGACCAACCTGGCGAAGGACCTCGGCCTCGACAGAAGCGCGCTGAAGTCGCTCTTGGATGCCATCGTCGTTGGCTTCGATTGCGAGCTCCGACTGTCAGGGAGCAACGCCCGAAAGGTCCACACCTATGCCGACCTGGTGAGCCTCGTGAAGACTTCGCTGAAGCGAGGTGTCCCGACCGGGGCAGTCGACCCGAAGAACGTCGAGAAGAAGGTCATCGCCATCCTGCGAGAAGACTTCGTCCCCACGTCGAGGAAGATCACGAGGGAGACGACGCTAAAGCAGCTCGAGATCGGCCAGGCGGAGCAGCTTCTGCTCTTCTTCATGATCGAGCCAGCGTTCGGAGTCGTCATGACCCGGCTCGACGACCCCGACACGCGTGAAATACTTTCGGTATGCGACCTGGTGGATTGCATATGCGAAAAGCTGGAAAGGAGGAAGGGCAGGAAACCGACGCGCTCGAAAGGATAAGGAGCGCACGGCCGGCCGCGACCTTGGCGAGCCGACGCAGCCCCCGCCCGTGCCGCGCCACGGCAAGGCCGAGCTCGGGCGCATCGAACCAGCCCGAGCGCAGCGCCCGCAATGCCTGAGCCTGGCAAGCCGACGACGCTCGTGCACAGCCGCTGCCGCGCGGGGCTCCTGCACCAGAGCAGACTCGCCACGCGCGTGGATTCCTTTCGACCTAGAGGTCGAGAGCGCTCCACATATTTGCCGGCGGCTACTCCGCAGATCACTCTTATCAGAGCAGAAGAGTGGATTTCCGAAGGATCTACGCGGGCGCTTCGAATCCCGTCCGGAACGGAGCGTCCGTTCGCTGCTGCCCGTGGACCGCGCGCTCGCTGGCGCGGTAGGTTGGACCGGAGGACAGGCCTCGGGCCGGGAGCAGTCATGTACGCATCGTTGAAGTCGGCTGACGGGAGATTCGTGACGAACGAAGGTAGGACCTGGTTCGTACAAAAGGACGAACGTCCGGCCGCCGAGATCGAGCAGGAGGTCGATTACTCGGCGTTGTTCGCACTGGTTCGTACGATGAATCCGTTGCGGATGTCGCGGCCGGAGAGCCGCCCTGGGGTCCAATACCTATTCGCGGAGCTGCCGCCCGATCCGGTACGCGAGGCGGTGGTCTCCGGCGGCGGGCACGTGATTCATGCGAGCGAGGTGGTGCCCTTCGACGGGCCCCTGCGCGCGCCCGCCGACCTCGCCGAACACTTCTTCGCCCGGATCGCCCGCAAGGTCGCGGCCGAGCGCGATCTGGGCTTCTCACGCGACGGCCTCGAGCAGCTCGAGCAGGCGCTGGCCGATGCCCAGGAGGCCGACGAGGCGACCTACTGGAAGGCCGTGTTCGACCTCGGCGCATATGCGGGCGAGACGCTGCGCGCGGCCGCCGGCGGGCGGTGGATCCGGCAGGACGCCGCCGGCGTGGTCCCGTTCGCGTTCGCATGCACGATCGGCGATGAACCGGCCGAACTCTACCTACTGGCCAAGGCGATGAGGTTCATCGCCGAGGGCCCGGAGGACAGCCTGACTGGGTTCGTCGACCTGGCGGCGCGTACGAGGGCTGCGCGGTAGAAGGAGCCGGCGCTCTCGGGCGGGGCGCGGGAGGGCCGCGGTCGGCGATGCTGCGGCCGACGCTCGTGACCGTCGTGACGAAGACCTCGGCGCCCTCGTGGTCGTGGCGATCATGCTCTGGCGGTCGCCGCGCTCGCTCGCACAGCCATGCGACCGCTCGACGTCCGGCTGCAGGAGCTGACGGCAGCGGTGCACGCCGACACGGCGAGCGACGTCTCCCAGGACCAGCGGCTCGATACGCACGAACGCCGCCTGGACGAGCACCAGCGGCAGCTCGCGGAGCACCATCGCATCCTCACCGGTCATCTCGAGGTCCTGTGAAACGAGGCGATCCAACCGTTGCAGTCGGCTACGTCAGGACGTCGACGACAGAACAGCGGCTGCGGACTGCGGCGCTCAGTTGCTGTCGTCGCTCCGCGGGTCGTCGCTCGGCCCTGCGGTGAACCCCGTCGCCAGCAGCAGCGCGGAGAGCTCGCCCCGAGCGTCGCGGGCCGCCGCCGCGCGCAGGAGGTCGCGCAGGCGACGGCTGCGCGGGTTGGGCGGGGTCTCCGGCGAGCCGAACAGCGCCTGCAGGTCGGCCTGCAGCAATCCGGTCTCATGCTCGCGGATCACCTCGGGCAGGGTCGGCCAGTACTCGCGCAGCCGCTCGTTGCGGGCGACGAGCCGGGTGGGCGGGCTCACGCGTCCGGGTGTAGCACCTGCGCCGGTCCACTCCCAGCCGGAATCGCAAGCGCGACCGGGCCGGCAAGCGCCATGAGCGCGTGTCGTCCCCCCAGCACCTCACGCGCCGAGCAGGAAGTGATACTCGCCGAGCACCTCCCAGGTGTCCGCGCCGTCCAGCTTGCGGACCCGTACGCCGGCCAACACCTGCGGCGGCATCATTCGCACGTTCACGCCCATGCGCTCGGACGTCGCGTCGAGGCTTTGCCAGTGCGTGGTGCAGCCGCAGATCGGGCAATGGTGGGTCTCGAGGGTTCGATCACCCTGCACGTAGGCGATCGTCGCGCCGGATACTCGCCGCACTTGCTCCGGACGATAATACGCCCACAGCCCACCCAGCCGGCGGCACAGCGAACAATTGCAGTCGGTCAAGATCTCGGGCGTATGGTCGATCTCCATCCGCACGGCGCCGCAATGGCAGGTGGCTTCGATCATGGTGGGGGGCTCCCTCTTTCGCGACGACCTCTACCACACGCCGTGTTCTGCGGCAGCGGCCCGACGGCGGCATGGCGACCGGCGACTCTCAGCGGTACAGGCATGCCTCCGCGTCGCCGGCGACTACCACATCTTCGTGCCGACGCAGGGTAGGGGCGTGTGGGGGATCCCGAGCTGCAAGGGCTGCGTCGACACCTGCCCGACCGGGCCGGAGGACTATCCGTGCGGGACGGCGATCGAGCCTTGCGATCCGGCGATCGCTCGGTCGAAGGCGTCCCGCTCTCCATGTCGCCCGCGAGCTTCACCGTGGGCACGATCCGTCGCGGCCCGAGCCCGTCAGGTGGACCACACGGCCGGATTGAAGTTGGCATAGACGAGTTGGATCGCGTCGTACTCGCTGCCGCTCCTTCCCCGGAAACCCAGCACGAAGCTGCCGGCCGGTGGTGCCATATCGAAGGTCTTGTCGCCGCTCGAGCCCCCGGCGCTCACCGAGGCGCCGCCGGTGATCGTGAAGGTCATCGAGTCCATCTTCTTGTTGTACTTGCCCGTGCATCGGGTGACGAACTGCCCGGCTCCCACCGTGAGCGAGCGGTCCTCTCTGCCTCCGCTCCCGCCGTGCGCCTTCACCGTATCCCCGTTCTGGTCCTGGTAGGTCGTCGTCAGCTTGTCGATGCGATCCCCCATCCTCATCTTGATGTGGCTGATGCGCGTGCGCTTCGAGATGTGGTCCGAGGGAGAGGGCACGTCATCGTACGGGTTCCCCCCCGTGCTGCCCGCTTGAGCGGTCGCCGCCCACGAGAAGCTGAGCGCCGGCGTCCCCTTCGTGAGCGATGGCAGCGGAGGCTCCGTGAAGGACTGGATGGGATCGCGCGAGTACTCGCTCTTCTGGGAGTGGATCGCAGCCAGATCTTGACCGCTGATAACCTTCACCTCGTTGACCTTGGCGTCGGTGTAACCGCCGTAGAAGCTGTAGGTCTCCTGTAACCAGAGGAGCTGATCATCGAGCGCCTGCACCTCGGCCTCCTTGCTGTTGAGGCCGGGGATGGCCTTGTCGCCGATGAAGTAACGCCGGTTTTCCGCGATGGGGCTGAAGGACGTGCCGATCTCGGGCAGGTGCTCGTAGCCGTCGTATTCGTAGCCGAGGATCACCGGGGCGCTGACCGGAATCGACGGGAAGTTGAGCGCGTAGCTGATCATCTCGGTGGCGGCAGGCAGGCTGGGATTGGCGATCCCGGCGACCTCCTGATCGAACCGGATGGTCACGGAGAACGACCTCATCGCCTCGTTCAGCGCGGTCTGCAGCGAGGCCGAAAGCGTCACCCCGCTGTAGATTCCCTTGGCCTTCAGCTCGTTCTCGAAGCCGCGCTGCTCCACCTCGGTCTGCGCGTAGAGCACGTACGTGCCGTAGTACTCGCTGCCGGTGGTCAGCGACGTGATGAAGGAGTCCCCGTAGGCGGAGAAGAACTCCCGGAGCGCCTGGTCGTCCCTGGGCGGCTGGACGGTGGACATCAGGTGGGCCTCGGCTGCCGTCTCCGTCTTTTCGACGTGTTTTGAATAGACCACGATCGTCAGGCTGTAGGTCGTGATCTTGAGCGAGTGGACGAACTCGGACTTGCGGCTGGCGCTTCCGACCCCCGGGATGCCGGCCCCCAGCGACCAGCCGATTCCGAGCTCCTGGTACACCTGCTCGATGGACAGACAGACGGAGATGCGCGATGAGCCTGAACCGCCATGAACCACCGGCGGCGTACCCTCGACGGCCCTCGTGACCCTGCCGTTGTCGTTTACGCTGTCGTAGCCTGCATATACCGCGGCGACCTCGGTGAACGGACGGACATCGCTGGTTCGCGCGCTCGCATTCTCGATTTTGGCATTCATGGTTCTACCTCTGTTGTTTGTTGTATGCGGCGGCCTCGACGACGACAAAGTCCCTCGGGTCCACCACAGCGGGACACTGCCGCATGCCCCATTGAGAAGTCAAGCACGAACGAAGCGGCGGCGCGTGGTCGCGCCATAACGACGGTCTAATTTCCTACAAGCGGGATGGGGCTGGCCGGCCGCAGGACGGAGCGCGGTCGCTGCTGTCGTCCACCAATTCCGCGGGGTCGATCCAGACAAACAAGTCGCCGCCGAGCGCTCCGGCGCTAACCGAAAGCGGTGCGCGCGATCCGTACCGCGTGGCCGCCGAGGAAACCCGGCTCGACATTCTTGTCGAGCATCGACAGCAGCAGTCCCGAGCCCTTGAAGGTGCAACACACGAGGAGGCGTCACACTCGACGCGTCGGAGGCCTTCGGGACAGAGGTCATCGATGAAGCAGGAGTCCAGGTCGAGCCAACCGGCGTCGCTGTGACGGAGGGAGCAGGCCTCCAGCATCGCCCGCAGTTCGGGCTCGCAGGCTCGTGAGTGGCATGCGAACACCGCTCGAACATGGTTCGATGAATACGACGACGATGAATACGACGGCACCACGCCGCTGCACGTGCTCGTACTGAGCCGCGATTCCGAGCGACGATCGGTCGCGCGCTACGGGAGAATGGAGCCGTGCAATCAAGGCGAAGCGGAGCCTGTGGACGGCGCCCCCCGCCACTTAGCACTAATTGGCGTTTGCCTTCGAGCCCCCGACTGTGCGACCATCTATTCGCGATAGGAGTATCCACATGAGTGATCCGACTTTCTCCCGTAGCTCGATCAACCAGTACATCGTTTTCAACAACAACTACAACGTCCTGCCGGTGAAGATCCGGCTCAAGGACGCCGGCGACCCGGGCGTCATCAACCTCAACCCCGGACAGCAGATCGTGGTCGGCATCCAGTACAACGGCAATCTGGCCAAATTTTATTACAACAATGCCGTCGTGCAGATGATCGATCTCAACAACGGCGCCAGCTCCGACGATCTGAACGCGCCGAACTGCGACAACAACGGCTACAACACGCTCCGCTACGACGAGGGCAACCCGCAGGGCGGGCTCGACGTCGTCAATTTCGATGTCTGCACGTACAAGGCGAGGTTCGACGACCAGGACGGCATCGCCGGCGGTCCCAGGGCGGCCTTCGTCCAATCCATCGAGGGGAGCGCGATCAAGGTCTCGATCCGGGTCGCGGACGCGTAGCGCTGCGGACGATCCGCGTTTCCTGGCCCAGCGGTCGACACGCGTCCGCGGCGCGACTACAACGCCGTCACGCCTATTGGAGGCGCTTCGTTCCGTACGGCACCGACGAACACGCCTGCCTGCTGCCGCTGGCGGTGAGCGGGCGCGCGGTCAAGCGTGCCGCGTAGCGACGCGAGAAGGCCCGCCAGGGTTCACCCGGCGGGCCTTCGCGTCGTGCCGACGAGCGGCCGTCACGCGGCCCTCCTCACCTCGGTCCGGACCGTTCGGACCGCCCAGAGCTGGAGACCGATGGCCAGGAGATCTGCGAGCGCTACATCGAGTGCGTGTCGGTCGCCCAGCCCACCGGCTTGCCCGCGGCCCAGGAGGGCTTCGGCGACGACAGCAAGTGCTGGTCCGGCAGTACTGAAGACGCCGCGCTGTGCATCCAGGCCTGACAGGCGCGCGGCGAGCGTGGCGTCGCGGACGTTCGCCGAGCTCCACGCACGCGCTCGTGGCGACGGACATGACCCGGCTCGGGTACGCGTGTTTGTTGTCGGCGTCGCCGATCGACCTGATGGCAGGGTTGTTGTTGCTGGCGCACCGGCTCATTCGCGCTGGCGCGATTGCTGCGAGCGCCACGCTCCCGGTGATACGCCGACTTCGCGGCGGAAGGCGACGTTGAAGGCGGCCTCGCTGCGGTAGCCGATGTCGGCGGCGACCTCGGCGAGGGCGTGGGTGGGTCGGGCGCGCATCGCCTCCTTCGCCAGCTCGATGCGCCAGCGACGGAGGTGTTGCAGCGGGGCTTCGCCGAGGTCGGTGTGGAAGGCGGCGGCGAAGCCCGAGCGGCTCATGCCGGCGACGCGTGCGAGGGCGGCGACGGTCCAGCGGCGAGCGGGCGAGCGATACAGGGCCTGCAGCGCGCGGGCGATGCGTTCGTCGCCGCCGGCTTCGCGGCGCGCGAGCGCCTCGCGGACGCAGGCGAGCAGCAGGAGTTCGGCGAAGCGGGCGGCGAACAGCGGCGCGCCCGGTCGACGGGCGCGCACCTCGTCGCGGATGCCGTCGAGGAGGCGCGCGAGGCCGGGCACGGCCTCGCGGTCGTCGGCGCGCAGATGCACGACCTCGGGCAGCGCGCGCAGCAGGAGGGCCCGGCCGGCCCCGGCGAGCGCAATCGAGGCGCACAGCACGACGGTCACGGCACCGGGGCCGCCGAGACGGCGCCGCACCGACAATGCGGGAGTGGGGATTCGAGATTGCGCGACGACGGCGGCGCCGGGGGCAGACCGCAGGCAGTGGGGCGTGCCGTGCGGGAGGAGCAGCAGGTCGCCGCGATCGATGCGCTGCTGCACGCCGCCGTGCTCGAGCCAGACGACGCCGTCGAGGACGTGGTGCAGGTCGACGGTGTCGCGCGGCCCGATCCGGGCGCCCCACGGCGCACCGAGCTCGATTCGCCCGAACTGAGTGGTCTCGATCCGGACGTGGCGAAGCAGCGTGGTCAGGACGTCGGTCATGGACGATCGCGAAAGATAAGTGGACGGCGACTCATAGCGCGTCCGGACCCGGAACTCTACAACGCTCGCACAGGAGGAGCTCATGGATATCTTCGTCACCGGCGCGAGCGGCTTCATCGGCGGCGCCGTCACCCGTACTCTCGTCGCGCGTGGCCATCGCGTCCGCGGCCTGGCCCGCGACGACGCTGCGATCGCCAGAGTTCGAGCTGCCGGCGCCGAGCCGGTGGTCGGGGCGCTCGCCGATCTCGACGTCCTCGCGGGAGCGGCGGGGGCCGCGGGCGCGGTCGTTCACACCGCGGCGACGACGGGCATGGATCGTCCGGTTGTCGACGCGGCGGCGGTCACCGCGATGCTGGGTGCGCTGGCGGGCGGCGTGTTCGTGTCGACGTCGGCGGCGCCGTGTACCCGCTCGTCGCGCGTGCCGATCGCCGAGGACGACAATGCGCCGCCGGACGGTCCGCTGGCGTGGCTCGCGGCGGCGGAGCAGCGGGTCCTCGCGGAGCCGCGGGTGCGCGGGGTCCTCGTGCGTGCGCCGATGGTGTACGGCGACGGCGCCGGTCCGCCGGCCGGGCTCGTGAAGGCGGCGCGGCAGGCCGGGGTGGCTCGCTACATCGACGACGGCGCGGCGCGCTGGTCGACCGTGCACGTGCGCGATCTGGCGGTCGGCTATGCGCTGCTGCTCGAGGGCGACGCGCGCGGGGTGTTTCATGCCGCCGAGAGCGAGCCGGTGGCGATGGCGACGCTGTTCGCCGCGATCGCGGAGGCTGCCGGCGTGCCGCTCGGCTCGTGGCCCCTCGCGGAGGCGCAGGCCGGGCTCGGACCGATCGCGGGCTTCCTGGCGATGGACGCGGCGACCGACGCCGGCAAGCTCCGCGGCCTCGGCTGGACCACGCGCGTGGGCGAGGTCGTGGGCGGCATCACCGGGGCGCTGCGCAACCCGGCGCAGGGGTACCGACGGGATGCATGAGATGGCGCGCTTCGGCGCGACCGGCCACCCGTAGGCGCTCGAAGCGCGACCAGTTGCTCGCGCTCGGCGGTGTGGTCAAGCACCTCGCGCTCGATGAGGACGAGGTGGCCGAGTCGCGGGCGTGCGCGAGGCGCGGGCCGACGGGCCGGGGTTCGGGTAGTCCGACGATCCGGGCGTGTGCAACGAATGGCTCGAGAGGCTCGATCTGGCGGCCGAGCCGTCGAGCGAGGTGATCGAGGCGTCGCGGCTCGAGTGCGAGGCCGAGCTGCTGGGGTTCATCGCCGAGCTCGAGGCCGGGGCCTGAGCGCCGGGATCGGCGAACCTTCTCAGCCGGGGATGCAGATCCCGCCGGCGCAGTAGCAGCATTCGCTGCAGCCGCCGTTGTCGACACAATCGACGCACAGGCCCATCATGTCGCACTGATCCTGCTGGCCGTTGCACAGGGAGCCGGGCGGTTCGCGGCGGTGGAATCGTCGCTGGTGGCCGTGCTCGTGGTGGTGCCGGTGGTCGTCGTGTCGGTTGAGGCCGCGACCCAGGATACACATCAACTCACCATGCGATCACTACCGCATCGAGGCAGGGGAAGTCTCCCCGCCGGCCACGCGAGTTGTCGCGTGGCACCGGCGGAGCGCTCAGAGCTCGCGGAGCGTCGCACCCAGCCGCACCTCACCCACCGCGGCGTGCCGCCCGACCACGCCGCGGATCGCCGCCTCGTCCGCCACGGTCGCCTCGACCGCGACGTTGATCTCGTCGAGCCGTTCGGTGAACGGGCGCGTCAGCGCGACCTCCAGCAACGTGTCCCAGGGCGCCGACGTCGGGGCCTTGAAGCTCTGCAGCAACCCGCGTAGACGGCCATCCCGGCGCTCGAACCACAGGTGAGCGATCGCTCCCTCGAGGTGAAAGTGCAGGATGACTTCTCGCAGTCGAGGCAGCGCGTCGAGCACCGGCAGCCACACCGCGAGGTCGTGCGGACTGGCCAGCACCTCCACCGCCTCGAGCTGCGCCGCCAGCCGCGACGCCCAGAACCAGGCGGGCGCCGGCTCGTACGGCCGGCTCCCCCGCGCCAGGCGGTCCTTGTCGGTCTCCGTCGCGTCGAACGAGAGGGCGCGCAGCCGCGTCAGGGCGTGGACCGCCAGCGCGTCGGCCCACGCCTTGCGTGCCAGCCTCGGAGGCGACTGGACCCTGCGCCCTTCCCACCAGTTGTCCACTTCGTGGGCGAACGCCACCTCGAGCGCGACCGGCTCGTCCGTGCGGGCCAGCGCGGACAGCCCCGCGCCGTCGAGCGTCGCGCGCAGCAACCTCGGCAACTGCTTCGCAGACAAGGGCATGTGACCGCTGGCGAGCTCGATCAGGTCGGGCGCCCGCGCCTCGAGGACCGCCCGGTCCGCCGGCAACTCGAACCCTCCTGCACGCACCGCCCAACCGTCGGCCGTCTGCTTCCACAGCGGCTCGCGCGGCGCGGTGCTCTGCCCGAGCGCCTGCGCGAGCGCCTGCGCGTAGCCCTCGGACGACGCGATCACCCGTGGCGTCCGCGGGTGCGTCGGGGCGGGCGGCGGCGCATGCTTCGGGGCCGCGCGGGCGGCTCGCTTCGCCGGCGCTCGCGCCGGAGCGGGCGCCAGGTAGTTGACGTATTTGGTGGCGCCGGCGAGCAGCGCCCGCGCCGTGCCCGGGAGGCCCGCGACGCTGGCGAGGTGGAGGCACATCGCGGCGTGCTCGTAGCACCCGCCCTCGAGCGCCGTCGAGAGGTTGGCCCGCAGGAAGCGCTCGGCGAGCCCCACCGGATCCGGCGCACCGTCAGCGAGGGCGAGGGTCAGCTCGGCGACCGTGCACGCCCGGGTCGGCTCGAATTTCTTGTCCGGCAAGATCCTGGTGAGGAACGCCCGAGCCTGCTCGAACTTCCGGGCGGCGCAGGCCAGCTCGATTACTGGGAAGACGTTAAACTGCAGCGATGGCTTCTTACGCGCCGTGGTGACGGCGAAGCAGCGCGCCTGGGCGGTGAGCGCCCGCTCGAACCAGAGCACCTGCGGCTCGCTGGTGGCGATCCATTCGGCCAGCGCGAGGGTGCGGAGCCCCTGCGAGACATGGAACGGACCGAGCGACGCGGTCAGCGTCGTGATAGCGACGTCGCTCGAGAACGCCGCCGCGAGCACACGCCGAACCATGGCCAGCAGCTCGACCGCCCGCGGGTCGTCCCCGAGTCCGATGATGTGCGCGAGGGCAACATCACCGAGCATAAAGCTCCAGAACCCCGGGTCGAGCGGTTGCCCGGCGAGCTCGCGCGCGTGGGCGAGGCCGTCGTACCTGGCGAACGCGTCGCGTCGTTGCCCGGGGTCGAAGGCGCGCGGCATGACCTTGCAGTACCGCGACGGCCGCGGCGTGAAAAGCCCCGCGTCGCGGCCCGGCCGGACTTCTCCGACGCGGTGATCGACCCCGACATCGAACCCTCGCACCGACGCTGCGTCCCAGTGAAGCCGTCGCACCGGACCGTCAACGGGCCGGCGATCCCGCGCGCCTCTTCGCCGAGGGATCGGGTCGGCGAGCCCAGATCACCACGACGGCCCGCCGGCGCAGCCCGAGCGGCGGGCCCGACAGGCCGATCACGTCATCGAGCTCTGCCGGGAACGTCAGCGTCACCAGCAGCCAGAAGGCCCGGCCGGCAGGGCGTCGAACACGGCGTCGAGGATGCGCTCCTGCAATCCCGTCGACGGTTCCTCGTCCTCGCCGTCGTCCGCCTCGTCCACACCAGCTCGCTCTTGCCGGCCCCGCCGCGCGCCGTCATCACCCGCCCGGGCGGCCCGCTCGCCAGCGCGAACGCGCGGAGGTCGTCCTCGGGGCGGTGTCGACGGCCTGGTCGTGATCCACGGGCCCCTCGAGCGCGGCCACGCCGGCCTCACGCGCACGGCTGAAATCATGACTGACGCACGGATCTCATTCGCATCTCTTGCGCCGCTCTCGTGGCGGCGCTTATAGAGGGCTCCGACCGCTCTCCAGGCCAGTCCACGACCAGGCCAGTCCACGACCCAGAAGCCCGTGACCCAGAAGCCCGTGACCAAGAAGCCCGCGACCAGGAAGCCCGCGACCAAGAAGTCCGCGACCAGGAAGCCCCGGGAAATGCAGGTCAAGGAAACGACGGACGCTAGCCGGACCGCTCGTGCTGAACGAATGAGGACAGCCCTCGGGCGGATCAAAGCGTGGATGCGCTCCAACAACGCCGAGGACATTGTCGACAACCTCGCACCACCAACGTCCGACGAAGAAATTGCTTCGTGCGCGAAAGCCCTCGGTTTCGCGGTACCCGATGATTTGCGTGAGCTCTGGTTGCTTCACGGCGGTCAGAACCTGGAGAAGACACATCCGTTTCTGAATTCCCACGACCTTCTCAGCCCTGCGAGGGCGGCGAGCGTGCGCCACGATTTCTTGTCGACGCTCCCGACGCTCCGTGATGCGCCCGACGACCTCGTCGAGGTGACGGAAGAGGAGCTCGCGTCGGACGAATGGTTGACGATCGGCAAGATCGGCCGATGGGACGTATGGGTGATTTGTGCCCTTACGGGACGCCTCTTCGGCTCGAGTCCCGACTATCCGCAGTTGTACGCAATCTCAGGCTCGCTGCTCGATTGGCTCGAGACCTTCGCGGAGGGGGCGGAGAACGGCGAGTACGAGGTGACTCGATTGGGGAAGTCGTGCTTTGTGTCCCCGATCCTCTGATAGCGCGCGATTGCGGCGGCATGGCGTCAGGTCGCCGAGGGCCTGGACGCCCTCCCGCGCCAAGCCTCGGGGCCGCGGGTCGGCGGGCCGTCGTGCCAGGGACAGCCCGCCCCAGGGCGCCGTGCCGCTCACCGCCCGCAGAGCCAGTCGAGGATCGCGGCGTCGCCGAGCACGTATCGGCCGTGCGAGCTTGCGGTGAACCACAGGTTGTTCGCGGCGTGGAGCAGGATGCCGGGGAGGATCGATCCGGTGCGGAGAAAGACCCAGCCGAGCGCCAAGGCGACGAGGAGATAGCCCGTGTTCCAGCCGTAGCCGTAGAGGTAGTGCAGGACCACGAACACGCCGCCGCCGATCACCAGCGCGTGTGAGTCCTTGAACCGCTCGCGGAGTGCGGAGAGCAGGATAGCGCGATACATGATCTCCTCGTAGAGCGGCGCGAGCAGGACCATGCAGATCGTGTCTCGCACGAACACGGGCCACGGATAGACCACCGGGGCCCATAGTGCCCGCTCGCTCAGCTCGCACACAAGACTCGGGAGTACGAGCCGCCCGAGCACCAGCACTAGCGCCGCTGCGAAGATCGCTACGGCCGCGGCCTTGGCGAGCCAGCGCAGCGCCGGCCCGTGGCGCGCCACGGCAAGCCCGAGCTCGGGCGCACTGAACCAGCCGGAGCGGAGCGCCCACGCGAGGGCGACACCCGCGATCAGACAGCGGCCGGCTTGGTAGCCGGCGTAGAACCCGGCTTCGCCATCGACGAGGCCGAGTGCCCCGAGGGCCGGGATGTGCGTCGCTACCCACGCGAAGTCGGCGAGGATCGTGGCGACGACAAGCGCCCCCCGCTTCTGCGAGGGGCGCTGCGGTGGCGTCGGCGCGTCCATGCCGACACGAGTCTATCAGGGCTTGCCGCCACCGGGCGGCTGCGTCCCTGGGTTGTTCGGGGCGCCGCCGGAGTGCCCGGAGGGACAACTGCATCCGTCCACCAGCGCAGCGGCGGCGATCACGACGACCACAAGGAACCAGACCGCCGACTTCTCGGTCTCGATCGCCAGATCACCGAGCCCTTGCCCGAGCTGTTCGTCAGTCAGCGGCTCGCCGTGAATCGGGCAGGGGAGCGCGACATGGGCGGTGATGAAGCGGTAGCTATCGAGGATACGGGTTTGTGTCACGTCCGCGAAGCTGTCGGGCGTGAGCGCGGCGAAGCGGCTCCGCTTGTGCGCGGCGAGGCGTTCCGAACGGGAGTCGTCGGGCTTTTTGGCCGCGGCGAGGCTGCGCTCGAGGATCTTGTTCAAGGTGGCGAGTGCGATCATGGTTCTCTTCCTCCGCATGGTTCAGGGCCGAGGCCGCCACGCCGCGATGTTGGGCGGGCTCCTCCACGACATCGGCTATCACGGCGCCACGCGCGGAGGGACGCGCGGCCGATGGTGTACCGCGTTAGATCGACAGGGCGCCGTGCAGGTTGCCGCGGAGCTTTACCCCCGGCGGGTGACATCGCCCGCCGTACGCGCTAGCCTGGACATCATGCGCCGTCTCGCGCTCGCCGCTCTCGCCGCTCTCGCCGCCTGCAACAACGGCGAAGGGCCAGGGCCAGGATTCGGCTCGAGCATCACGACCGCGCCGCAGGGCACAAGCTCGAGCGGTGACGCGTCGACGTCGACGTCGACGTCGACGTCCACCAGCTCGGCGGAGGACTCGGCCGCGGCGTCGAACAGCTCCACCAGCTCGGCGGGCTCCGGCATCCCCGACGGCGGTACGCCGCCGGACGGCGGCGACAAGCCGCCGCCGGGCTGCATGGGCAAGGTCGATCTGGTGTTCTCGATCAGCTCCTCATGGACGATGGAGAACCAGCAAGAGGCGCTCAAGGCGAGCTTTCCCGGCTTCGTCGATACGCTCGAGACTGCGTTCGCCGGCTTCGACTATCACATCCTCGTGCCGCGCCAGTATGGCCCTCCGTGGGGGATCCCGGGCTGCGAGGCCGACTGCGTCGACACCTGCCCGACAGGGCCGGAGGACTACCCATGCGGGGCGGTACTTGAGCCCTGCGACACGGTGAAAGGCGCAGGGATCACGTTCTCTGCCGGGTGGGACGCGAGCAACGAGCGGTGCGACCTCGCTGGCGGCCACCGCTACATCACCGCCGGTCAGCCCGATTTGACCGGCGCCTTCACTTGCGTCGGGTCGGTCGGCACCAGCGGCGCCGGGGTGGTCGCTGAGGCCGCCGTCAGCGCACTGAAGGACGAGATCAACGCCCCGGCCGGTTGCAACGCGGGCTTTCTCCGCGAGGACGCGCTCCTCGTGGTCGTCGCCATCGATGACGTGTGGGACGAGCTAAGCGAGGGCACGCCCAAGGACTGGGCCGACGCGCTGGTCGGGGCCAAGGGAGGCGACGCGGACGCGGTGGTGCTCCTCGTGATCGCTAACGATATCGACGATCCGGACAGCCTCTGTGGCTACGAACCTGGCGGCGAGCACAGGCTTCGCACGTGGACGCAGCTCCTCCCGCATTCGGTGTTCGGGTCGATGTGCGTCGACAGCTACGATGGGTACTTCGCCGACGCGGCGGCGAAGATCAAGGCGCAGTGCGACGTATTCGTGCCGCAGTGAGCGTCTACGGGTAGAGCCGCAGCGCGAACGCTCGCGGCTGCAGCTCCGCGAACTCGCTTCCCGCGATCGAAACATGACCCCACGGACCGATGGCCAGCCCCGGGGCGTCGTCAGGTCCGTGGCCCGGCCCATCGCGGACGACGTCCCAGACGTGCGCGCCGAGCGGGCCAGGGATGGCGAAGATCCACGCGTCCATGTCGGTGGCCGGCTGCTTGCGCGAGCCGGCGATGATGATCTTGCCCTCGCGATCCTCGCCGATCGCGTAACCAATCGCGTCGCTTCCTGGCGTGGGCTCGACTCGCACGGGTCCGGCCTCGCCCGCGGCCGAGAACCAGCGCGTGAGCACCTGACGGATCGTGCCCTTGTTGCGGCCCCAGCCAACGGTCACGAACCCGCCCCCCCGGAGCGGCGTGACCCCCATCGCGCCGTCCTCCGTCAGTAGCTCGCCGGGCGAGGTCCACTCGTCGAGGGGCTCTCCCGCGAGCGAGTACCGCAGCACGACCGCACGCCGATAGATCTTCGTGTCTCCGCCCTTGATCAGGCGCTCGCCAACGACGATGACTTCATCGTCGACGATGGCCACGCCGCGGCCGATCTCGTCCAGGTCGTTCGGAGGGTCATCGGCGAGAGATGCGGCGAAGGGCGCCTCGTGGAGCAGCGCTCCGTCCTCCGCGGCCAGCCACCAGACCCGGAGGTCATGCGTGCCCGGCGATATCTCGATCCCGCCGACGACGATCACGAAGGGACCCGCGACCGTGACCGCGAGCGCTTTAGTCTTGGGGTCGCCCGTCGCCTTCCACTCGAACGACAACGGATCGTCGAGCCACACCTTGGACACCGCCCACGTCGGCCCGAGTTGCGTGGACGCGACGAACACCGCGCCGTCGTCGCTGGCAGCGATCGCCGGTCCGCTCCCCGCGGACGCGAGCGCGACCTTACCGAGCGCGACCGGCCCCGCCTCGAGCTTGCCCGTGGCGCCGTCGATCTTGACCGCGATCGCCTCGAGCCCCTGTTGGGTCTCATAGAAGCCCGCGGCGGCGATCGCCGCGTCGTCGAGTAGCGTCGCGCTCGTGAAGCCGTTGATCGGCCCGGCCTGCACGTAGGGCGGCCAGACGTCGGTGCCGCCGGGCGCGACGTCGATCGTCAAGTCCTTCTCGGCTTGCCCGCTCACGCCGTCGGCGGCATGCGCGACAGCGCGGATCGTGTGCGTGCCGTCGCCGGGGACGTTGTCCGACGTCACCTCGAACACGCAGACCGGATCCCCCGGCGTCGCGCCGAGCGCGAGGGGCACGTCGCCGTCGAACACGTCGATCGCCGCCACCGGGCGCGACGTCCACACCGCGACCTGCACCTCGCCGACCTTGTCCACCGACGTCGGCGTCAGGAACACCTCCACGTTGACCGGCAGGGCCTTTCCGTCGTCGGTGGTGGTGCCGGTCGCGCCGTCGCTCTCTGTCCCGCCGTCGGTCGCCGACGCGCTCACCGACGTCGCCTCACCGATCGTCGCGCTCGCGTCTGCGGTGCTGGCCGTCGTGCTCGCCGGGCTCGGATCGTCGGCGGTCGATCCGCTGGTCCCGTCGCTGATCGGGTACGCCCCCCCTTGCTGCAGGAGCTGATCGAAGTCTCCCGCGCAGGCAGCGAGGATGACGGCGGACAGGAGGCTGCGGCGGACCATCGTTGCGAGGGTACCACGCGCGGGTCCGCGCGCGAAGTCGAGGCGCCACGTCAGGCGCGTTGACGACGTTTCATTTCTCCCAAGGGAGTAGACCCTAGAAGCGCCCGAAAATCGAAAGGCCGGCGCCCTGGGGCCCCCCGTAGGGCGCAACGCGGGCCCGGTCCGTCGTCGGGCGCAGCTTGCCGCGGGCGACCATGCCGACGCCCACAGCCCCGAGCACCGCCGCCGAGATTGCGAGGCCGATCTTGGCGCCCCGCGTCCACGTCCCCACGGATCCGAGGTCGCTCATGCGCTGCGCCTGCTCCGGGGTCCGATGGCCCGCCTGTTCAATCTCGGCGATCAACGTCTCGAGGTCATTGAACGCCCCGGCGCGGCGGACCTGCACGGGGATGATGGCGAGGGCGGCGAGGGCGGCCGTGCCAAGCAGGACCCCGCCGGCGATCGTCAGGCCGTTGGCGCGCGGAGGCGTGCGGCCCGTCGTCGGCGCTGTCATCGCGGGCGAAGGTTCGCGCGCCTGCTCGGGTTCCGCCACGGGGCCGGGCTTCGGCTCGGATGTCGGCTGCACGCAAGGGGGCGCGACGAAGCGCGCGTCACCGCGTGCGGCCGCTTCAGCGTGCGAGGCGAGGCCGGCGCGCGCTTCGTCGCGGAAGTCCGTCGCCTCGGGCGGCGGGGTGTCCGTGCGCGCGAGGACCCGCTCCGCGGTGGCGAGTAGTTGGCACAGGTGCGCAGCGTCGTTCGTGCGCTGGTACGCGACGCGGCGGGCGGTCACGGCGAGCGTGAGCAGATCGCCGAGGTCCTTGACGTCGGACGTGTCCGCGAGTCTCGACTCCACCAACTCGGCAGCGGTGATGAGCCGCTCGAGCGGCGCGAGGTTGTCGGTGGTGATCGTCGGGTCGGCCGCCGTGATCTCGTCGTTGATCTCGGCGTTGCTGGCCGTGGGCGACAGCGGCGGCGCCGCCAGGGTGGGCCCCGCAAGGACGAGGGAGAGCAAGGCGGCGCGCGCGGGCATGGGTTCGTTGTACCACCACGCCGGCCGAACGTGCTCCCGGCGTGGGTTGAAAGGGGGAGGATCGCGGCGGAACGAGGGGGTGAAGCGCGGTCGGGTGTGGGACGAAACGGGCCTGAAAATGGCAGGAAAGGCATTTAGGCGGTCTTTCTCGCCTGGGGCTGTGGCACTCTTGGCGACGATGGACAGCCCCCTCACCCCACGCTCCGGGCCCAGGCCGACGTGGCCCATCTACAAGGAAGTCGGCGCCGATTTCATCGGCGAGCTGCTCGACGGGCGCTACAAGATCGTCCGGCGGCTGGCGAAGGGCGGCATGGCCCACGTGTTCCTGGCCAAGGATCTCACGCGCAAGTGCTACGTAGCGATCAAGCTCCTGCGCGCGTGCAGCCCGGAGGCGCACCGCCGGTTTGCGGTCGAGGCGGAGATCCTGAGCAACATTCGGCACGAGAACATCGTGCGCGCGATCGCGTTCGGTCACACGGCCGACGAACAGCCCTACATCGCGCTCGAGCACCTCGACGGCGAGACCTCGTCACAGCGCCTCGCTCTCGGCCCGCTCCCGTGGCGTGAAGTGGCCGAGATCGGCATTCAGATCGCCGACGCGTTGCACGCCTTGCATCGCGTCGGCGTGATCCACCGCGACGTCAAGCCCGACAACATCATCCTGACGAGAGATGCCGATCGCAGCGCGGCGAAGCTGATCGACCTCGGCCTGGCGAGCGTCGGGGTTCCGTTCCACGAGGCCCAGGACGCGCGCTTTACCCCGCCCGTGATCCGCCACAAGACCCAGCTCGGTCGGGCGATCGGCACTCCCGACTACCTGCCGCCGGAGGCGGGGCTCTGCGACGCAAATCCGCTCCTGGACGTGTACCTGCTCGGCGCCACGCTCTACCAGCTCTGCACACAGCTCCTGCCGAAGCTGGCGGGGCTCCGGCCGATCCACGAGGTGAACCCCAGCGGCGAGGCGCCAGAAGACCTTTCGCGACTTCTCTGCTCGGCGCTCGAGCCCGAGGTGAGTCATCGGCTACCGTCCGCCGATCACCTCCGCCGCGGACTCGAGGCGATCCTCGCCGCGCACCCGAAGACGCCGCGCCGAGAACACCTGTTCGGCGGAAGCTTCGACCGATTGGAGGTCCTCGGCGTCGGCGCGAGCGCGGTGGCTTTCCGCGCCTCCGATCGTTGGCTGTCACGCGAGGTCGCGCTCAAGGTGCTGCGCGACGCGAAGCCGAGCGAGGACGACGCGATTCGCTTTCACCGCGCGGCGAAGATCCTGTCCGCGCTGCGGCACCCGAACATCCCGCAGATCCACCACTACGGGATCGAGGGCCGAGAGGCGTTCACGATCACGGAGCTGTGCCCCGGCTCGCCGGCGACGGACGTCGCGGGGCCCGACAAGCACCTGCGCCCCGACGAGGTAATCGCGGTCGGCCGCCAGCTAGCGAGCGCACTCATGGCCGTGCATGGGGTCGACGTCGTGTATCGCGACCTGCACCCGGGAAACGTCTTGATAGCACGCGGAGAAAAGCCGCAGGCGTGGATCTTCGACTTCGACCACGCGCAGGTGTCACCCGCGTTCTACGCCCACCTGACGGAGCGGTGGGCGACGCCGCCGGAGGCGCGCGTGGAGCCCAAGAGCGAAAAGCCGCTCCGAAACATGGACTACGCGGCGCCGGAGGTTCGCAGCGGTGGGGCGTTCACCGTGGCGAGCGACGTGTTCGCGCTGGGCCTGTTGCTGTATCGCCTGCTCACGGGCTTGCGCCCGTTCCCGCCCGGCGGCAGCGAGCCCGTACCGGCGCGCAAGGTGTGTCCCGAGTGCCCGCCCGGCCTCGAGTCTTTGCTCATCGCCATGGTGAACCCGAGCCCGAGCGGCCGGCCCGCGCTGCGCGCCGTGGAGGAAGCGCTCGCGGCGGAAGAGGAGGAGCTTGAAGCCGTCAAGCGCGAGGAAGCCGAGGCCGAGCAGGAAGCCGCAGCGGCCGCGCCGATCGTCCCGATCGGGCCGACCGTTTCGAGCGCGACGCCGGAGAGCACACCCGTTGTGAGCGCTGCCGCGGTCGAAGGGCCAACACCTTCGCAAGCGGCCACCGCCGCTGCAGAAGCGCCGCCCGTCGACCTACCGATCGGCACGTCGGGCGTGACTCGCATCGCCCAGCGCGGCGGCATGTGGGGGCTCCTCGCGCTGATGTTTGCGATCGCGGTTGGCGTCGTCGTGGGACGCGTGACCGCACCGGGCGATGTGGCAGAGGCGGGGCTGGCGACGCCGCTGGCGATGCTGCCGCCCAGCACGGAAGAGAAGCCGCGCACTTCGACCGGCGACGGGCCGGCCAAGCCAGCGACCGCCGAGGTCGCGCCGATGAAGTCGTCGCACGAGGGGACGTTGCCGAAACCAGCCCAGACGACCGACACGACCGGCAAGCGAACACCGCCGCAGCGCCGCACACAGCCGTCGCCGCGTGGCGCGGTGACGACGGCAGAAGCCACCACCGCAGCACAAGGCGCCCTGCAAGCGCTGCGCGTTTGCAAGGATGTTCCCGGCGCCATTACGGCCGACCTCGACGTCGTTCGGGGCAAGGGCGCCGTGGTCACGCTCAACGCCCGCGCGCCGGCTCCCGATGATCCGCGCTACCCCTGGCACGCCTGCGCCCGCGATGCACTCGAGCGTGTGCGCTTCCCGGTGAGCGAGATCGCCGGGCGCGTGCGTGTCCGCCTCCCGCTCGAGTGAGCGCCCAGGACGTTGTCTTGACGTAGCGGTCGCAGGCGCCGCAGAGGAAGAGGTCTTGGGGTAGAGCGCCGAGTGTTAGCCTACTTGAGCGTGCATTCCTTCAACATCACATTGCCGAACTTGCCGTCGCAGCGGCAGGCCACGGTAACGTCTTGTCCCTTCGAGAGATTGGCCAATTTGGGCAAGGACGCATCGTCGAAAAAGGCCTGAACACCCAAGATGTCAAACTTCCCGCCGGTCGACAGGGCCACGTACGGGGTGTCGAGAAGGTCCTTCCCGACGTTGTCGACCTTCCCGCTCACTTCCAGGAGCTTGTCCTTGAAACGGTTGTCGGCCGCGATTTCGTTCTTTTCGTACGCCTCGAACAGTTCGCGAGCTGTGACGCGCGCATCGATCTGCGGCGCTTTAGGAGGCTCAGGGGCTGAAGAAGGTCTTGCGGCGGACGCTGCGGACGTCGAAGTCGTCGGCGAGGTGTTCTTGTCCCTGCTGATGATCGAAATTACGAACAGCGCGCCGACGCCAACGAGAAGGTAGAAGCCGATGCCGCGCTTCTTTTCTTGATTTGCCATGTCACGCCACTAACACGGCTGCCAGTAATGCCGCCACCATCTCGTGCATTACGCCGTTCTCGGGCGCCGATGCTTCAATGAACGCCGTTGGCCGAAGGCGCACTGAGGCGGGGCCGACGTGGCCGGCGACGCTGGCGGTGTTGCTCGGCACGCAGATGTTGCTGGCGCGCAGGCTTTGCGTGCGTGGCTGTTTCTCAGCTCGGCCTCGCGGCTCGCCGTGTTCCGACGCCCACTTGCGGGCTCACGGATCCAGCCTTACGGTCGCGGCTCAACCCGGCGAAAGGACACAACATGAGCAAAGGCGGCGGCAGCAAGGGCGGTGGCGGTAGCGGGACCAAGGGCGGTGGCGGTAGCGGGACCAAGGGCGGTGGCGGTAGCGGGACCAAGGGCGGCGGCAATTGGCCGAGCACCACGGGGAACCCCTCGGGTGGGGGCAGAGGCAACAACCCTCCATCAAAGTAGCAGGCGCAGCCACCAGGAGAGCGAGGTCTTCCGCGGAAGGCCCCGCTCTTTTGTTTGGCGCCGAGTACTGCTCGCCGCGTCAGGTGTTGCTCGGCGCGAGCACGGGGTCGGCGGGGCGAGTTTGTCCTGGACGTTGGGGCGAAGCTGTTACTCGACGTGCAGCGACACGGAGCTGTTGCTCAGCGCGACGGGGCAGAGTTTTTTGGCGTGTCCGCCTCCCGCTCGAGTGAGTGCTCAAGAGCGCGTCTTGACTTGGCCCGCGGCGGCCGGTGACTCGGCTCGCGCCCTAGCTCGCCCGTCGAGAGCTCCAGGGCCGCCGCGATCTGCTGCCACGACGCGGTCCGCTGGGTCCTACACACCGGACGATCCGATCCGTGGCCGTAAGGCGAGGGTCGCGGTCAGGCTGGCGCGCGCGGTAGATCAACCGTGAACACGCACCCCGTGCCGGGCACGTCGCGCACATGGATTGCGCCGCCGCATGCCTGAACGCCCTTCAGACTGATAGCGAGTCCGAGCCCCAGCCCGGCCTTGTTGGCGGATCGCTTTTCGAACGGTCGGAACATGTCCTCGACGGCCCCCGGCGGCAGTCCGCCGCACTCGTCCTGGACGTCGATCAGCACCCGTTCGTCCGTCGCACGGGCGCAGACCGTGATGTGACCGTGGGGGCGGGTGAACTTGAACGCGTTCTGAACCAGGTTAGCGACGACAGAAGCGAGGATCTGGTGGTCGGCCTCGACCACGACGTCGCATGCGCCGGGATCGACCGAGAGCTTGATGTCGTGTTCCTTGGCCTCGATCGTGGCGACGACCTCGATCTCCTCGATCAATTCTGCGACGCGCACGCGCTCCGTCGTCCCGATTCCGGCACCAAGGCGAACCTCGGCGAGCGTGCGATCGATGAGATTTCGCATTCGTCGCAGGCTGCGTCCGAGCAAGGTGCCGGTGCTCCCCTGGATCCCGACGCGGCCGTGCATGAGAGCTTCGAACGTCAGCATCGCGGTGGTGAGCAGGTTGCGCATCTCGTGCGCCAGGAATCCAAGGTGCTCCACACTGGGACCGCTGGTCGAGTCGCGCTGGTGCTCGTACTCGGTCACGGCCTGCGCGATGGCGTCGTCGAGGCAGCGGTTGAACGTCTGGAACTCTTCGGCGGTGATGGCGACACCACGCTCATCCGCCAACTCCGTGACGCTCTGGCAGATGCTGCCATAGTCGTGGACGACTTGGCCGACGGTCAGTCCCATTTGTAGCAGTTCCCGCCCATGGACGGCCGCGCTGGCGATGACGTCGTGGTGACCCGCCGCGCGCTCGCCCTTCTCGGTGCGCAAGATCGTGACGAGTTGGTCCAGGAAAAAGGGCAGTCCGTTCCCCATCTCGGCCATCGTGGGAATCGGAACTGAGCGCGCGGCGATCTTCAAGCACGAGCGCTCGAGGATCTCCTCTCGGTGGGTGACGATGAACTCGTGCAGCATATTTTGGGAGTATTGCCCCAAGCATTCGGTGCCTGGGTGTTCCGAAGCTTTCTGTGGCCGCCGCGTGCGTTTGTTTTGCGCTTGTCCGGCGCGGCCCTATGCGGCTTTGCCGCGGCACCGAGCGGCCGCCCGCCCAGATTGCCTTCGTCCTGGACGCGCGACGGTGGCGTGCACGACGCTCGTGCACGGCCCTCCGGGGCCGCGCCCCCCCCCGACACGTAGTCACAGGAGCGCGGCGGATACACGAACGGCTAGACCGGGGCTGCCGCCTCGACCGCCGTGACGTCGATCGGCGTCGCGTTGCGGTGCGACTTGGCCCGCGGGGGCCGGTGGCCCGGCTCGCGCCCGATCTCGGCCGGCGGGAGATCCAGGGCCGCGGCGATCTGCTGCCACGTGCCATCGCTGCACCAGCGCTCATACCAGCGCCAGCACGTGGTCGAGGCGCCATACTCCGCGGGGATCTCGCTCCACTTCGCGCCGGTGTGCAGGACTCAGCGGACCGCGTCCACCGTGCGGCGGAGGTCGATCCGGGGGCCGCCGCAGCGGCCGCGCGTGCTCTCGACCATCGCCTCGATCGCCTTCCACTGCGCGTCGCGCATCGGCTCGAACGGCGCCGGCGGGAGCGCGACGATCGGCTGCACCGCCTCCACGATCCGGTCCGTGGCCGTCTCGAGCGCCTGACGGAGGTAGTCATCCGCGAGGTGCGTGTAGCGCTTCGTGGTTCGCTCCTGCTTGTGGCCCAGCAACTTGCCGACCGTGCTGAGCGATGCGCCGCTCATGATCGCGTCGCTGGCGAAGGAGTGCCGGAGGTCGTGCAGCCGGACATCGGGGATCCCGGCGGCGGCGCGGATGTTCTCCCACGTGCGATTGATGCCCCGGAGGCGCTTGCCGTTCGGGGTACGCAGCACGTACCCCGTGCTCGGGTTGCCCGCCTGGTCGTGAATGTGCTTCAGGAGCGCGAGCACGCGGGCAGACACGGGCACCTTGAGCTGTCCCGTCTTGGTGTCGGGGATGTTCAGGAGCGAGTGTTGGAAGTCGACCATGGCCCACGTGAGCGTCAGGATCTCGTCGCGACGTCGGCCAGTGAGCGCGAGCAGGTCGATCGCCCAGACGCTCACGAGCTTGACGTGCCCCTTGCGTCCGGCGGGGATCTTGAGCCCGACGAGGATCACCGCGTGCACGCGCTGGCGCTCCTCGGGGGTCAGGAAGCGCTCGCGCTCCGGAATGGCGAAGCGCTTGACCTTGTGCGCCGGGTTCCGCAGCTCGGCGAGCTCCCAGTCTTCGATGATGCGCGTGTAGAGACTACCGATCACGCACAGGACGTAGTTCGCGACGGAAGGGCCCCGCACTTTCTTGAGCTTGGCGTGCAGCGCCGCGATCTCGGCCTTCTTCACGGTGCGGAAGTCGCGATCTCCGATCGTCGGCAGGATCACCGTCTCGAGGTGTTCCTTGTAGTTCACCGCTGAACCAGGCTTAAGGTGCACGTCGACGTAGTCACGGATGAAGCGCTCCACCAGCTCGCGGACCGTCGTGATCTGGGATGGCCGCGATTCCGGCTGTTCCAGTCGAGCGGCCTTGTCCGCGGCTTGCTGGCCGGATTGTTCATCGGCGCTCGCGCTGACGGCCGCGTTAGTGAGCAGGACAGCGGCACGCCGCCGCGCCTCGTCAATGGACAGTGCGGACCCGAGCAGTCCGATCTTTCTCCCGGTGGTCCTTGCCGTCCAAGCGGTATCGAACCAGCGCGACTTTCTTCCCCGTAGGCAGAACCCGCAAGATGAAGCCCGGGAGCGCTTCGCAGGTGACTTCGTACATCGTCGCGCGAGGCTTGCACTCGCGCACGAACGCAGCAGTGATCATGAACCCCTACCTTCCTACCCCTAGTTTTCGAGACAAATTCGAGCCAAGCTAGAGCGACTTAAGACCTGTCCGAAAGTGCACAATGTCCTGTGCACGGCCGCGAAGGGCGGTTTCAGGACAAGCGTATCACATTGGTGATGTGATAGGTGCGATGATTCCACCGCGGGCGTGACGAGGCCCAGCGGGAGAGCCTGTCCCGAAGGACACGTATTCCGATGAGACCCGCGGCACACCGTGCCGGCACTATCCATCGATCTGTCCCGAAGGACAGCCTACGTCTCACGCCAGCAGCTCGGGGATCGTCTGGCTGACGAGGCCTTCGTCGGCGCCGAACGAGGGGTCGGGGCTGCCGAACAGCTTGAGCAGGGTGAACGGGACCTTGCTGGCGTTGTCGCCGGCGGCGCGGTGGTGGATGTCGCCGCGCAGCAGGCCGCCGGCCTTGCCGACGACCAGCAGCGGGAAGTCGTCCATGCGGTGGTCCCACGGCTGGCCGACGCACGAGGTGGTGTAGACGGCGGTGTTGTCGAGCAGGTTGCCGGTGGCGTCGGGGGTGTCGCGGAGGCGCTTCAGCAGCTCGGCGAGGCCGGACATGGCGTAGGCGACGCCGGTGTGGAAGCCGCCGGTGGCGTAGTCGATGCCCATGGGGCTGAGGCGGTGGCCGAAGTCCTCGTGGAAGGTGACGCTGCCGAGGCCGGCCTCGGTGTAGGGGGCGTGGCAGGCGGCGCACGAGAACACGAAGGAGGCCACGCGGGTCAGCTCGCACGAGAAGGCGAAGGCGAGCAGGTCGGCGAAGGCGCGGCAGCGGTCGAGGGAGATCGAGCCGTCCTCGCCGCGATCGGGGTAGGCGACGTCGGGGTCGATCGGGGTGCCGCAGTCGGCGGAGGTGATGGTGGCGTCGATCTGGGTCTGCAGCTCGGCGATGCCGTCGAGGTGGCGGTCGAGGCGGAGCCGGTCCTCGGCGCCGAGTTGGTGCTGCAGCGCCCGGGTCTCCTCGGCGACGGCGTCGAGCAGGCTCTTGCGGCGGAACAGCGAAGGGTCGGGCTCCTGGGCGCCGGAGAGCGAGAGCAGGGTGGCGAACAGGTGGGCGGGGCTGTAGTTGGGCGGGTTGGGGGCGTTGGGGCCGTTGAAGGAGATGTTGAAGTCGAGCGCGCCGGCGCCGGTGACGTTGCTGATGCCGACGTGGAGGCCGCTGGGGAAGGCGGTGTCCTTGTTGATCAGGGCGGCGATCCGCTGGTCGATCGAGGGCGCGGTGACGTCGCCGTTCATGGCCGCCTGGGCGCCGGTGAGCACGGCGGCAGGGGCGGACTTGTGGGCGTAGAGCGCGGGGATCTTGACGTCGTAGCCGGACAGCACCGACAGCCACGGCTTGAACTCGGCGAGCGGCATGAGCGAGGGGCTGAGGCTCCACGCGGCGCCCTGGCCGACAGCGGCCGGGACCCATTGGGTCGGGTCGGCGCCGTTGCCGAAGAACCAGGTCAGGTAGCGCGGCAGCAGCGGGGTGGCGTCGGCGTAAGCGGTGCCGTTGCCGTCGAGCATGGCGGCGAGGCGGGGCAGCGGCACGGCCACGGCGACGCCGGCGAGCATGCCCCGGAGGACGGTGCGGCGCGGGATGGGGCGGCTCATGGCTTGTCTCCTTCGCTGTCGTCGCCGGCGACGACGGTGCCCGCAGGGTGGGCGAAGCGGAAATCATCGTGGGTGACGAGGGCGACGAGCAAGCGGTCGAAGCGGTTGCCGGACAGGGCCAGCTCGTCCTCGATCTCGGCGACGGTGTCGGTCTCGCGCGGCAGCGGCAGGCGGCCGCCGGCGTAGGTGTAGAGCTTGCGCACGAGGCAGTTGGCGACGACCGGGTGCTCGCGCAGGAGCAGCGCGAGCTCGCTGCCGTCGGCGAAGTACTGGCCGTCGAGCTCGCCGCTGGCGTCGATGGTGAGGCCCTGATCGGTGGGGCGCCAGCGGCCGACGGTGTCGAAGTGCTCGAGCGCGAGGCCGAGCGGGTCGGTGATGTTGTGACAGCCGGAGCAGGCCGGGTCGGCGCGGTGGGGCTCGAGCTTCTCGCGCAAGGTCTTGGGGCCGGGGTCCTGCATCTCGCCGTCGTCGAGGTTGGTGTCGACGGTGGGGGGCGGCGGCGGGACGGTGCGGCACAGCAGCGACTCGGCGATGAACTGGCCGCGCTCGGTGGCGGAGGTGCGGGCCGGCAGCGAGTTCATGGCGAGCACGAGGGCGCTGCCGATGAGGCCGCGGCGCGGGCTATCGGGCGGGAGCATGGCGGCGCGGAAGCCGTCGGGCTGGACCTCGTCGAGGCCGTAGATCTTGGCCAGCTCGTTGTTGACGAACACTTTTTGCCCGTCGTAGAGGCTGAAGAAATCGGCCGGTTGATCGAACACGACGTCCTCGACGCGGGCGAGCAGCTCGTCGCGCATGACGGCCTTGAGGGTCGGGGTCCACTCGGGGAAGAGGGTGTCGTCTTTGACCTTCTCGCCGAGGGCCCAGAGGCCGTAGAGCTCGGTGATGAAGTTGTGCACGCCCTGTCGCGCGCGCGGGTCGGCGAGCATGCGCACGGCCTGGGCGTGGACGCCGGCGCTGTCGGCGAGCAGGTCGGCCTCGGCGGCGTCGAGCAGGGCCTCGTCGGGCACGGTGTTCCACAGGGTGAAGGCCAGGCGCGAGGCCATCTCCCAGGCGGTGAACTTGAGCCGGCCGCCGTCGTCGGGCGAGGGCAGGCCGAGCTCGACGCGGTAGAGGAAATGCGGGGCCTGCAGCAGGGCCCACACGGCGTGGCGCAGGCCGACGACGACGTCGCCGGTCTCGCCGCCGATCGCGGCGGCGATGCCGAGGTAGCGATCGAGCTCGACGCTGGTGAGCGGGCGTCGCCAGGCGCGGCGGCCGAAGGTGGCGAGGGCGTCGCGCATGCACGGCACGTCGTCGAGCTGGGTCGGGACGCAGCGCAAGATCTGGGCGACGCGCGCGGGGTCGCTGAAGGCCTGGGCGGTGGCGTCGCCGATCGCCTGCTCGTACTTGGCGACGCCGGCCGGCGAGAGGGCGACGCGCGCGGCCCCGACGGCGAAGAAGCCGTCCTGCGACGAGTCGGCCTCGACGGCGCCGATGCTGACGGGGCCGAGCAGATCCTGCACGGCGTGGGTGAACTCGGCGGCGGTGAGGCGCCGCAGGGTCGGGCCGGGGACGGCCTGCGGGGCGTCGGGCGCGTCGCCGTCGCTGTCGCTGTCGCTGGTGGTCGGGGCGGGGTCGCCGGTGAGGTCGCCGGTGGTGGCGAGCGTGGTGGTGCCGGCGCTGCCGTCGGCGTTGGCGCTGACGCCCTGATAACAGGCCGAGGCGCCGAGCAGCGCCGCGAGCAGAGCGCCGAATACGTAGGAGTCGCCGCGTCTCATGGACCTCCGGGCGCGCGCGATCGCGGAGCGAGGGCGGACGCTCCGGCAACGTAGCGCCGAGCGCACGCGGCCGTCAACGCGGGCAGAAATCACGAGCGTCGCAAGCCCGCGCGCACGGAGGCGCTGGAGCGCGCGAGGCAGGGGTCTGCGGTCCGCACACGCGGTGGAGCGACCTGCGGGCGCGAGGCCGCGAGGGGGATGTCCCTTGGGACAGGTTGATGGCGAAGTCGATGCGCCGGCTGAAAGAACATGTCCGAAGAGACATGGCATGGGATGTCGGGCGCGATTGCGATCGTCGCCTGCCGCGGAGACTTTGTTACCCTCGCGCCATTCTCATGACTTCCACGCTTCGCGCGCCCCTGGTCCTCTTCACGTCGCTGCTGGCCGCCTGCGGGCCCGGCGAACCGTCCGACAGCGAGAGCGGCAGCGAGGGGGAGCCGACCTCGACGTCGACCACATCGACGACGGGCGAGCCGAGCACGGAGGCGCCGACGACCACGACGCCGGGCACGACCACGGTCGACGAGACGACCACCGAGGCGGGCACGACGGGTGAGCCGGGCGAGCCGGTCGGCTGTGAGCGGCTGGCGGGACCGGCCGACGGGCCTGTGGACTGGTACCTGCGCTGCGGCGGTCTACAGGACGAGCGCATCACGGGGATCGCCACCGACGCCGCCGGGGCGATCTACGTCGGGATCGAGCTGCGCGTGCTCGAGGGGTCGTCGCCGCTGCTGATCGGCGAGGTCACGGTGACGCCCGGCGAGCTGTCCGACATCCTGCTGATCAAGCTGTCGAGCGCGGGCGAGCCGCAGTGGGTGCGTCACTTCACCGGACCCGGGGACCAGAGCGTGTACGGCCTGGTCGCGTGCGGCGGCGGCGTAGCGATCCACGGCTGGGCCGAGGGGGAGTCGCTCGATCTCGGCGGCGGGCCGATCGGCGGGGCGTTCCTCGCGTCGTTCGACGCCGAGGGCCAGCACCGCTGGAGCCGCGCGGTGCCGGCGGTGAATGACGACGGGCACGTGACGTTCTCCGCGATGGCGTGCGACGGGGCGGGCACGCTCGCGGTCACCGGCGATCTCCGCCACGGCGCCGATTTCGGCGGCGGGCCGGTCATGGCGCCCGAGCTGTACGACGGCTTCGTCGTCACGTACGACGCCGCGGGCGAGCTGCAGTGGGCGCGGCAATTCGGCAGCACGGGCGACGCCACGGCGCGCGGGCGGGCGCTGGCGTTCGCGCCGGCGGGCGAGGTCGTGGTGGTGGGCGCGTTCCAGGGCAAGGTCGACCTCGGCGGCGGCACGCTGTCGACGGACTTCCAGGACGACATGCTGGTCGCCAAGTACAGCGCGGCCGGCGAGCACGTGTGGAGCCAGCAGGTCGGCGACTGGGGCCTGCAGTACGGGACCGCGATCGCGGCCGACTCGGCCGGCGGGATCACGCTCGGGGGCATCTTCCTCGAGGAGATCGAGATCGGCGCGGACAAGTACACCAACGTGTTCCCGGAGCAGATCCCCGACGCCCACGGGACCCTCTACGACGCCGTGCTGGCGCAGCTCGATCCGGCCGGGGCGGTGCAGGCGTCGCAGCACGTCGGCACCATGGGCGACGACGACATCATCGACCTCACGTTCGACGCGGCCGATGCGCTGCTGATGACCGCCTTCACCGAAGAGGCGTTCACGATGCGCGCGCGGGTCGGCCAGGAGACGACCTGGGAGTGGACGACCGATCAGTTCGCGCGCGCCTACTCGACGCCGTCGGGCGATGCGGCGGTGCTGCTCGGCGTGTCGGCGGGGGTCGACATCGACCTCGGCGCGGGGCCGCTGGTCGGCCGGGGCGAGACGGACTTCCTGGTCGTGCGGCTGCGCCGCTGATCAGACCGGACGCGTCAGCTCGACCTGGTCGATATCAGGCCGCCGCCGGCGACGATGGGGAGGTAGTTCCCGCGCTTGCGGTCGCTGCCGTAGTGGGCGCCGAGAGCGACGCGGAGGTGACGCTCGGCCACGGCCTGCTGGTCTTGATCGGCGCGCTGGAGGTTGTGCGCGCCTTCCTCGGCCAGCCGCAGCAGCTCGGCGGAGGGGGCTGGACTCGGTCGGCTCGGCTCGTGCGCCACGGCGAGGACGATAGCGGGGCGCCTGCAGCCGGGCAACGTGCAGTTCCACGCGGGCGCCGCGGGCGCGAGATGGCTTTCGGGACAGGTGTGAAATGGCGCGTGGTGTGGCTGTTAGCTGTCTATGAGGACATGTCCTTAGAGACAGCATCTTGGGTGAGCATAAGGAGCGCCCGTGCTCGACTGCGTCACGCGGTGGGGCTCGAGATCACGAGGTCGCCGTGCGACTCGAGCCGCCGACGCTCATGACTTGGGCGGGACGGTGTAACGCAGCTCGATCAGCCCGCGCGGGAAGCGGGTCACGGCGGTGAGCTCGAGCGGGCCCGGCAGGGCGGCGGGCAGCAGCGGGGCGCCGGCGCCGAGGACCACCGGGATCACGCTGAGCACGATCTCGTCGATCAGGCCGTGGCGGGCGAACTGGGCCGCCAGGTGGCCGCCGCCGACCAGCCAGACGTGCTTGCCCGCGGCGGCGCGGACCATGTTGGGGTGGACCGCGGCGAGGTCGTCGGCGGTGAAGCGGATGTCGGCGCCCGGCACGGTCGGCAGCGCGCGGTGGGTGAACACCCAGGTCGGCATGCCGGCGTACGGCCAGACCTCGAAGCCCTCGGCGAGGATGAACTCGTAGGTCGCGGCGCCCATCGCCAGCGCGCCGACGCCGGCGAGGAAGGCCTTGTAGTGGGCGTCGAGGCCCTCGACGTCGTTGAACTGAAACAGCCATTGCAGGCGGCCGTCGGCGTCGGCGATGAAGCCGTCGAGGCTGGCCGCCACGTAGTACTGGGTTCGTGTCATGCGGCGAGCATGACCGCGAACCCTGACAGGACCTGTCAGTGATTTTCCGGCAAGATGCAGGCGTGCGCTCGAGCCGACTCCTGGCCCTCTTGCTGGTGCTGCAGCGGCGTCAACGGGCCACCGCGGCCGAGCTGGCGGCGGAGCTCGAGGTGTCGGTGCGCACGCTCTACCGCGACGTCGCGGCGCTGGTGGCCGCGGGCTTTCCGCTGTGGACCGAGCCGGGGCCGCACGGGGGCGTGCGCCTGGTCGAGGGCTGGCGCACGCGGCTCGACGGGCTGACGGCGGAGGAGGCGAGCGTGCTGTTCCTGTCGGGCGCGCCGCAGGCGGTCACCGATCTCGGGCTCGGCGCGGTGGCCCTGTCGGCGCGGGCCAAGGTCGACGCCACGCTGCCGGCAGAGCTGCGCGATCGGGCGGGACGGATCCGCGAGCGCTTCCTGCTCGACGCGCCGGCGTGGTTCTCGCGGCCGGAGCCGCTGCCCGCGCTGCCGATGGTCGCGACCGCGGTGTGGGAGAGCCGCGCGCTCGAGCTGCGCCACGGCGGACGCCCGGGCAGCCGCCGCGTCGAGCCGCTCGGGCTCGTGCTCAAGGCCGGCATCTGGTACCTGGTGGCGCGCGCGCGCGGCGAGGTGCGCACGTACCGGGTGGGGCGGATCGATCACGCGGAGGTGCTGGCCGAGACGTTCGCGCGGCCGCAGCAGTTCGACCTGGCGGCCTGGTGGGCGGCGTCGTCGGCGGCCTTCGATCTGTCGCTGCTGGTGTATCGCTGCCGCCTCCGCCTGTCGCCGGCCGCCCAGCGAGCGCTGCCGCGGGTGGTGCCGCATGAGGTGGTGCGCCGCCTGCTGGCCGAGGCGGGCCCGGCCGACGCGCAGGGGTGGATCGAGCTCGAGCTGATGCTCGAGGGCGAGGAGGTGGCGGCCGATCAGCTGAGCGGCCTCGGCGGCGGGGTGGAGGTGATCGAGCCGGCGGGGCTGCGACAGCGGCTGCATGCCGTCGGGCTCGAGATGGCGCGCCGGAACGCTGGCCCGTGAATGGGGTTGCTCTTGGGACATGTCATCGAGGACATGCCTTAAAGTACAATGCTTCGAAGACAGGACCTTCAGGACATGTCCGAAGGTTCGTTCGCGGGATGCGCCCGCTTCCAGTTCATGCGATCGATTTCGTCGATGAGGCATGGGGGCGTGGAGCGACGGCACGCGCCCCCATGCGTTGCCCGGTCGCTTCGCCGCGGTCCGGGTGGCATCTACGCCGGCTGCGCAGGGCCCTCGCGGGTCGTCCTGGTCGGCTCCCCGAGGTGGGTTTGCGAAGGTTGTCGCGCGTCGCGCGAGCGCGGGATGCCTCGCCATCGCTCGCGCGGGCGACCTATGCTCGCGGCCTCAAAGGTAGTCCATGCGCATTCAGCGAAATCTCATCCTCTCGGTCGCCCTCGCGGCGGCCTGCGGCGACGATACGGTCGTCGTCACCGACAGCGACAGTGCCTCCTCGACGACGACCGGCTCGACGACCGGGGTCGAGGCGACCACCCAGGATGTCACGCCGACCGAACCCGGCACGACCACGACCGGGATGACCGGCACGACGACGACGGGCACCACCGATCCGACCACGGGGCAGGTGTCGGCGACCGAGTCGACGAGCGAGACGACGACGACGACGACCGGGGAGACGACGACGAGCGAGTCGACGACGACGAGCGAGACGACGACGACGAGTGAGACGACGACGACGGGCGAGACGACGACGACGGGCGAGACGACGACGACGACGGGCGAGACGACGACGACGACCGGCGAGACGACGACGACGACGACGACGACGAGCACCGACACCGGCGAGAGCTCGACGACCGAGGGCGAGACGGGCGGGCCGGTCGAGGAGGGCTTCGGCTACGCGGGGATGTCGGGCAACAACTCGCTGGTGATCTTCGACCCGCAGACCAAGCAGGTCGTCGGCGCGCCGGTCAGCCTGCTGCCGCACGCCAGCTATCCGTACGACGCGACCATCAAGCCCGACGGCGCGGAGGTGTGGGTCGTCGGCGCGGTCGGCGACGGCGTCAAGGTGCTCGACACCGCGACCGGCCTGCTGTCGCAGCAGATCAGCCTGACCGGGGTGGGCGAGTATGCGGTCGACGTGCTCTTCAACCAGGACGGCTCGCGCGCGTACGTCAGCTCGCGCGACAGCGACGCGCTGGTGTTGATCGACACGGCCAGCTACTCGGTGATCGGAGCGATCGCCGTGCCGGCCGGGATGGAGGGCGGCAAGGGGGCGCTCGATCCGTGCACCGGCGCCGTCCACCTGGTCGACTGGTACGAGAGCAACCTGATCCGCTTCGACCCGGTCACGGAGACGATGGCCAGCAAGCCGCTCGGCGATTCGCTGTGGGACCTGCGCATCGACCCGTCCGGCTCGACCCTCTACGTGACCGACCGCGGGCTCGATGTCGTGCACGTGCTCGACGTCGCCACGCTCGAGGTGCAGGGGACGGTGTCGGTCGGCAACGACCCGTGGGGCATCGACATCACGTCGGACGGGGCGCTGGTGGTGGTCGCGTGCGAGGACGACGCGACCGTGCACTTCATCGACACCGCCTCGTTGACGAGCACGAGCCTGGCGCTGCCGGCCGGCGCCGACCCGCGCGACGTCGAGATTAGCCTCGATGACGCGCGCGCGTACGTGCCGACCGGCGACATCCCCGGCAACGACGGGGTCTACGAGATCGACCTCGCCACGCAGACGGTGACGGGGCTGATCGACTTCGGGATCAGCGCCAACACCAACGTGGTGGCCGTGAAGCCGCAGCCGGTCGCCTGCGAGCCCTGAGGGCCGCGGCCGGGGGTATGCTCCCGGCCGGGATGGCCGCGCCGGACGATCGTCGAGGAGCCAGCGGGCGCGTGGATGCTCTGCCGGTCGCCGCCTCGTCGTTCGTCGGCCGCGCCGCCGATCTCGAGGCGATCGCCGATCGCTTCGAGGACGGGGCGCGGCTCGTGACGATCACCGGGCTCGGCGGGATGGGCAAGACCCGCCTGGCCCAGCGCTTCGCGAAGGCGCAGGCCAGCAGCTACGCGGCGCCGGGAGCCGGCGGGGTGTGGTTCTGCGATCTCACGGGGGTCCGCGGCCGGGCGGGGTGCTGCTCGGCGGTCGCGTCGGCGCTCGGCCTGCAAATCACAGCGGACGAGGCCGCGCTGGTCGAGCAACTCGGGGCCGCGCTGGCGCGGTGCGGGCGGATCCTGATCGTGCTCGACAACTTCGAGCAGCTCGCCGAGGTGGCCGCGGTGACGCTCGGCGCGTGGCTGCGGGCGGCCGCGCGGGCGCGGTTCGTCGTCACTTCGCGGGTGGCGCTCGGCGTCGATGGCGAGCACCTGTGGCCGCTGCAACCACTCGAGTTGCCGCCGCCGGAGCTGCGCGAGCCGGCGGAGCTGGCTGCGGTGGAGTCGGTCGAGCTGTTCGTCCGCCGCGCGCGCCAGCTCCGCCCCGATCTGGTGCTGCGACCGGAGGATCTGTCGGCGATCGCCGAGGTGGTTCGGCGCCTCGAGGGGATCCCGCTGGCGATCGAGCTGGCGGCGGCGCGCGTGACGGTGCTGTCGGTGATCCAGCTGCGCGACCGCCTGGTCGATCGGCTGGCGCTGCTGGTGCGCCACGGCGAGAGCGGACGCCACGCTTCGATGCGCCGGGTCATCGCCGAGACCTGGGATCAGCTCGAGGCCGGCGAGCAGGACTGCCTCGCGGGGTGCACGATCTTCGCCGGCGGCTTCACGCTCGCGACCGCCGAGGCGGTGCTCGCCGAGGACGTGGGGCCGGTGCTGCCGCGGCTCGAGTCGCTGTGCCTGCGCTCGCTGGTGCGCGCGACGCCCCGGCTCGAGCTCGAGGGCGAGCTGCGGTTCTCGCTGTTCGAGACGATCCGCGAGTTCGCGGCGGCGCGCCTGTCGGCGATGCCCGAGCTGGCGGCGCGGCTCGCCGGACGCCACGCGAGCGTGTACGCCGGGCTCGCGCGCACGCTCGCGGCGCCCGCGGTCGGTGGCGGGCCAGCGGCGGCGCGGCTCGACCTCGAGCTCGACAACCTGGTCGCGGCGCACGCTCACGCGCTAGCGAGCAGCGATGCCGAGGCCGCCGAGCGGGCGCTCGTCCTGGCGTGCGCGGCTCACCGGCCGTCGATGCGCCGCGGCATGGTCGGGCACGCGCTGCGCTTGCTCGACGCGGCGATCGCCAGAGCCGGGGCCACGGCCGCGCCGGCGGACCTCGCCGCGGCCGTGCTCGCGCGAGGTCGGGCGCACCGCCTGCTCGGGGCCGGGCAGGAGGCGCGCGCGGACTTCGTGGAGGGGACCGCGCTGGCGCGCTCGGCCGTCGATCCGTCGCAGGAGGCGCTCGGGCGGATGCTGCTGGGCGAGCTGGTCGAGATCGACGGCGCCACCGCGGAGGCGCGCGAGCACTTCGCGGCCGCGCTGGCGTGCCTGGTCCGCGCGCCGGACGATCCGCTGGCGCCGCTGCGCGAGGCCGAGATCCGCACGCGCCTGGCCCACGCGTACCGGCGCGAGGGCCAGCTCGATCGCGCGGAGCAGGAGATCGATCGCGCGCTGGCGCTGCACCGCGCGGCCGAACACTGCGAGGAGCTGCCGCTGGTGCTCTACGAGGCGGGGGTGATCGCGTGGTTCCGCGGCCGTCACGAGGAGGCGCTGGCGCGCTACGACGAAGGGCTCGCGCGGGTCGAGGCGAGCGATCCACGGCACGCCCGCGGCGCGCTGTCGTACGTCCGCGCGATCCTGCTGCAGGAGCGGGGCGACCTCGACGCCGCGTTCGACCACTACGTCCGCGCGCTCGCGCTGATCCGCGTCAGCGGCAACCTCCACCTCGAGGCCAGCGCGCTCTATTACTTCGCGGGCGCGCACCTCGAGCGCGGCCAGCGTGACGACGCGGCGCGGTTGCTCGAGCGCGCGCTGAGGATGTTCCACGAGCTCGAGATCCCCCGCTACCAGGCGCTGACCGAGAGCTGTCGCGCGACGGTGTTCGCGCTCGCCGGCGAGGTCGAGGCGGCGCGTCGCTGTCTCACCGCCGCCGAGCGGGCCGCCGCGGCGTGTCGCTCCGAGGGCGCGCTGACGGCCACGGTGGCGATCCACGGGCTCCACGTGCGCATGACGACCGCCGCCCCGGCGGCCCGTGCGGGGCTGTTCGAGGAGGCGCGCGCGCTGGCCGAGGCGTACCCGAGCGACGACTCTCGCTTCGCGCTGCGGGTCGCGCTCGCCAGCGTGGCGCACGGCGAGCCGCCGGGAGCGCCGCTGATCGTGCGCGCCGGCGGCCAGGCGTTGCGCCTGCCGGGCGCCGCGGTGGACGTCGATCTGCGTCGCCGGGTGCCGCTGCAGCGGATCGTCCTGGCGCTGGCTCGCAAGCGGATCGAGGCGCCCGGCGAGGCGCTCGCGCTCGAGGAGCTGCTGGCCGCCGGTTGGCCCGGCGAGCGCGTCGGCGACAGCGCCGGGACCAATCGCGTGCACGTCGCGCTGTCGACCCTGCGCAACCTCGGGCTGCGCGCGGTCCTCGTCAGCAGCCGCGAGGGCTATGCGCTGACTTCGGCGAGCCCGTGCGTGCTCGAGCAGTGATTCGGACGCATCGAGATCGAGTGATGCGCGACCGGTCCTCTCTGCGGAATTTCGAGGCGACTGCCTTAAGCGGAGCCGCGAACATTTAAGAGCTCGCGGCGATTGTTTAAGCGCTACGGGCGAGGCGCGCCGCGGCCCGGCTCATGGCGATCGGATAGGCTCGCCGGATGTTTCGTGACGAATTGATTGCGTTCTCCTGCGTGCTCGCGCTGGCCGCGTGCGGCCCGATCGCAGGCGACTCCACCGGGAGCAGCAGCACCGATGCCAGCGCTGGCTCGACCACGACCGGCGAGCCGACCTCGACCGGCGTGCAGCCGACCACCGGCGAGGCGACGAGCACGACCGGCGAGCCCACCACGCTGACGAGCACGACCGAGGCGAGCACGACCACGGGTGAGCCCGGCCTGTGCGACGTCGTCCAGGGCGATCACGCCGCCGCCTGCCGCGAGCCGGATTGTGCCATCACGGTCGACCTCGAGATCCGCTGTCAGGACGGCGGGCTCGGGGTGCCCGGGATGGGCGTCGCCGCGGCCCCCGACGCGACCTGGCTGGTGACCGCGAGCTGGAACGAGGCGCTGCTGTTCCGCGCCGACGCCGACGGCGCCGAATCGATCGGCGGCGTGATCGATGCTTACCCGGGCAAGCAATTCCAGATGACCCTGGGCCCCGACGGGGCGCCGCACATCGTCGTCGATGCCACGGCGATCCCGAACTACACGGACGGGCTGCGCCACCTCGGGCTGGTCGGAGGGTCCTGGACCGACACGCTCGTCACCGACGGCGAGCAGTACGTGCCGGCCTTCGACGTCAAGGTCGACAGCGCGGGCCGCCCGCACGTGTTCTTCGACGGGCCGAAGAACGCCGACTACGCCGCGGCCGTGCGCGAGGGCGAGACGTGGACGACCCATGACATCGCCTCGGCGGGGTCGTGGGCGCGCTTCGTGCTCGGGCCCGACGACCAGGAGATCGCGCTCGGCGTCGCCGACGATCATCTGCATGCGCTCGTCGACGGCGAGGCGGTGCCGCTCGGATCGAGCTTGCCGCTGACCGTGCGCTACCAGGCCGCCTCTGCCCCCGTCGGTCCGACGATCGCGGCGGCGCTGCAGCTCGGCGACGCGCTCGAGGTGGCGTGGGGACCGAACGGCGGCGCGGCGGGGATCGCCGGCACGGCGCCGGTCGGCAACCCCTGTGGATCGATCGACGCCGACGGGCCGGACGCCACGTGCCCGGGCCCGTGTCAGGACGATAGTGTCGGCATGCAGCCCGAGGCGTTCTCGTTCGCGCGCACCGCCGACGGCGTCGGCTGGCTCGCGTGGGTGGTGACGCATCGCGATGTCGCGTCCCACTACGAGCTGGGGCAGATCGAAGGCGATTATTTCTGCGTGGGCCAGGTGGACAGCGATGCGACCACCGGGGTGCTGCACCTCGCCCGCGTGCCGCTCGGCGCCGGCGCGCCGACCGAGGTCCTGGTCCTGCCGGTCGCCGACGTCGTCCCCTCGGGACCGCCTCAGGGCGGCCCTCGCCTCAGCGCGGTGACGCTCGAAGCTTTTGATCGTGACCTCGCGCTGGCGCTGCGCCTGCGCGACGACGTGGACTCGTACATCCGCGTGATCCGCCTGGACACGCTGGCGCTGCCGTAGCCGGCGAGCGTGAGGCTCCCGCTCGCGGAGGCCGCATGCAAAGGGCGAGATGCGGAGGCTCGCAATATCCATCGATGGACGGCGCTGGAGGAGCGCCGCGAGCCTTCGCGTCCGCGCGACGGCTCGCCGTGATGACGCGCCTATCTTGCGACGCTGCGGTCAGTCGTGGACGCAGCCGTGGCGGCCGTCGAAGCGGGCGTCGGCGGCCCAGAAGCCGAGGGCGACCGCGTGCACGCGCTTGTTCTCGCGGTCGATCGTGGCTCTGGCGACGTTCGGCGAGACGCGGGTCCAGGCGGCGCACTCTTGCTCGCTCAGCTCCATCACGAACAGGCAGGAGCACATCTCCTTGGCCTTCTGGCGCACGGCGAGCTCGGCGTCGTTGTTGTCGTAGGCCTCGGCGTTGCAGGCGGCGAGGGCGAGGGTGCTGGCGAGCAGGGCGCGGCGGATCATGGCGAGTCCTCGGCGGCGAGGGCGAGGGCGAGCTCGAGGTAGCGGTTCTGGTCGAAGCCCGCCTCGCGGTCGTCGGCGGTGCGCACGAGGACGAGGTCGGCGGAGGGGATGACGAAGATCGTCTGACCCCAGTGACCGAGCCCGGCGAAGGTGTCGGGCGGCGCGGCCGGCCAGCGGCGCTCGTGCGCGAGGTCGGGGACCGGCAGGTTGAGCCACCAGTGGCGCCCGGGCACGGCGTCGCCGTCGCGCAGGAAATGATCATAGGACTCGCCGACCTGAAACGAGGGGTTCGGCTGGGTGCTGGCGGCGATCCAGCCCTCGGGCAGCAGCTGCTCACCGGCCCAGCAGCCCTCGCGCAGGGCCAGATAGCCGAAGCGGGCCAGGTCGCGCGGGGTCGCGTAGACGTAGGACGAGCCGACGTAGGTGCCGGCCAGGTCGCGCTCGAACATCGCGCTGGTCATGCCGATCGGGTCGAACACGAACTCCCACGGATAATCGCCGGCGAGGCCGGGGCCGAGGGCGCTGGCGAGCACGGCGGACAGCAGCACGGAGTCGCCGGAGCTGTAGCGATAGACGGTGCCGGGCGTCTCGGCGAGGCCCTGCGAAGCCACGAAGGCGGCCATGTCGCCGGAGCCGATGCCGTAAAGCATGGCGATCACCGACGACAAATAATAAGGGTCGTCCTCGTAGCCCTCGTTCCAGTCGATCCCGGAGCCCCAGTCGAGCAGGTCGCCGACAGTGACGTCGCACAGCTCCGGGCCCGGGTCGTAATGATCGCAGATCGAGTCGTCGACGGTGAGCGCGCCGCGGCCGACGCCGACGCCGACCATCGCGTTGAGGAAGCTCTTGGACACCGACCAGGCGAGGTGGCGGTTGTGCCGGGCGTAGCCGCGAGCGTAGCGCTCGTAGACGATGCGGCCGCGGTGGACGATGACGACGCCGTCGGTGCGGATGCCCTTGCGATCTTCGTCGCGGCCGGTGAGCGTGAAGAGGTAGTCGTCGGCGGCGTCGGCCGTGGGACCGCGGACGAGCGCCTCGGGCCAGTCGGCCGCGGGCCAGGTGACGCCGGTGGGACAGGCCGCGGCGGCCTCGCGGGCGACGAGCAGCGACGCGACGGTGCAACAGGAAAGGACCAGCCGCTGCATCAGAACTTGAACTCCAGGACCGGGACGATCATCTCGTTCGCGGCGGTCGGGGTCGGGTTGCGCGGCCGCCGGGTCAGCTCGGCGGTGATCGTCGCCAGGCCGCTGTTGAGGAACGCCTCGCCGAGCACGATCGCGGTGGCGTGGCCGAGGTTGCGGAAGTCGGCGCCGCCGACGACCGCGCCGATGAAGATGCCGAGGTGCGAGATCTGGTTGACGAGGAAGCCGGGCCAGAAGCGATCGCGGCCCGGCGCGATGGTCCGCCCGACCGCCCACTGCACGGTGTAGTTGAGGATCGGCGGCAAGAAGGCGCCGAGCATCAGGGCGCCGATCGCCGGGCCGAGGCCGTGGCCGGTCTCGCCGACGCGGGTGGCGACGAAGTAGGTCGCCGGCTGGATGATGATGGTGCTGAACACGCCGGCGCTGAAGTGCGAGAACACGAAGTTGCCGTCGGTCGGGCCGCGCTCGCGGCGACGGCGTTCGCGGCGGGTGGTCGCGGGCGCCGGGGCCGGCTCGCTGGCGGCGGCTTCGGGGGTGGCGACGGCGGCGGTGGAGGTCGGCGGCGTCGCGGTCGGGCCCGGCTCGCGCAGTTCGCCGGCGCACGCGACGAGCGCGAGGCAGCCGGCGAGGAGGGTGGGACGGTGCCCCTGCATGCGGCCGAGGATACCGCAGGCGGCGGCGGGCCAGAAGGACCGCGGGAGCCCGTGCGAGGCCGGCCCGCGAAGGGCGTCAGGGACTTCGGGAGCGCGCGGTCGGCGGGTCACGAGGTCTGCGCCGGCCCAGGGCCACCGCGAGCGCGGGCGAGAAAAAAAATCGAGGGCCCACGAACCACCCCGCGGAGTCCCATCACTAAGCCTCGGACGGTGATGGCCGCGTGTCTGCTCGACTCGGGCCCCGTCACACGCCCCTTGGAGGAGTCCGCCATGAGTCCGCGCATTGTCACTGCCCGAAGTGTTTCTTTCGCCATCCTCTTCGTAATGATGGGACCCACAGTGGTCCAGGCCGAGCCGCTGGTGTGGCCGACCCGCGGGGAGGCGCTTCCCCCCGACACCTATATCACCACGTCCGGCCACGCCTTCACGACCAACGCGATCGACTTCTCGGCGCTGCGCTGGGACGCGAGCGCCGGTCAGTATTCGATCTGGAGGGCCGACGCGACCTCGCCGCTGACCGTCGACGATCACGCGGCGTTCGGCACCGCGCTGTTCGCCCCGGAGGACGGCTTCGTGGTCGCGTGCTTCCACAATCACCCGGACAGCCAGGATCCGACCGTCAATCAGTGCCCCGGCGGGAACTGTCCGGCGGGCCTCAACGAGGGCGGCAACTTCATCATGATCGTCGGGGCCGACGGCGATCACGCCGTCACCCTCGCGCACCTGCAAGAGGACTCGATCCCGCCCGGACTGTGCCCCAACGCCTCGACGCCGCCGGTCGCCAACGCGGGCTCTTGCAGCATCTCGGGCATGGACGCGATCCGCGACGAGTTCCGCCTCGACATCCAGAACCCCGGCCAGCCGTATCCGCTGGTGTTCAAGGGCGATCTCGTGGGCAGGCTGGGCCACAACGGCAACTCGACCGGGCCGCACACCCACGTGCACTGGAAGCCGTTCGCGTTCGACGGCTCCGACAATCCTTGTGAGGGCGATTCGGAGCCGATCGAGTGGTTCGAGGGCTACCGGCAGAGCCGCACGCCGGGCGTGGCGCCGACTTCCACCTGGACGCAGATGGACGGCCACGAGGTCGTCGACGGGGTCAGCCTGCTCGTCTGGCCGGACCCGGTCGGCTGGGCCTTCAGCCCGCTCGCGTACGGCCACGACGCCTCGAACCTGCACCTGTACTCGTATGGGGCCGGCGGCGTCGGGGCCTACCAGGACGCCACGGGCAACCTCGACATCCGCACGTGGACGGTGTCGACCGCCGGCGTGGTGACCGACCAGGACCTGCGCGAAGAGGGCGCCGTCCTGGACGTCGCGCTCGCCGGGCCGATGAGCTCGCGCGACGTGATCGCGGTGATCCGCGGCTCCAACGGCGACCTGAAGCTCATCCCGTACGACGTCGACAGCAGCGGCAACATCACGCGCCTGACCGGCCAGGAAGAGGACGGCGGCGCGGTCAGCCAGGTCGCGGCGGTGAAGTCGCCGACGCACATGGGCGTGGTGGTGGCGGTCCGGGACGGCAGCGGCAACCTCGAGGTGATCGACTACACCTCCGACATCTCGCTGAACCTCACCAAGGAGGTCGACGAGGGCAGCGGCGGGGCGATCCGCGACATGGCGATCACGAGCGTCCAGGTCGAGTTCCAGGGCGTGGTGACGGCGGAGCTCAAGCAGTCGAACGGCGAGCTGATCGTGCGCAGCTTCGACGTGCCGACCGGCGGCGGGGTGTTCGCGGCCGACGACTTCGCGTCCGGCGTGCTGGCGACCGCGGTCGACATCGACACGGTCCCGGTCGGCCTCGGCGAACAAGTCGTGACCAGCGTGCAGCTCGCCAGCGGGGTGCTGCGCCTCGATACGTGGGAGGTCGATGTCGCCGGCACGATCGTGCACAACGAGACGATCTCGACCGACGGCACCGTCAGCGCGCACTCGGGCACCCACGGGGGCAATGGCGATTTCCTGACGGCCGTCGTCGACTCCACCGACCACGCGCGCCTGATCAGCTGGCAGGTCGCGAGCGACGGCCAGCTCCGCCGCAGCGGCACCCGCCTCGGCCGCGAGACGACGGCGCTCGCCGTCATGCGGGCGAACGATTCGGTCGGGCACGTCACGCTCCTCTACACCGATGAGAATGACGCGCTGAACCTGCGGGTCTACGATCGCAACTACGATTCGAACCTGTGAGGGCGCGCGGCGAGCGGCGAGGTCGTGACCGTCGCCGCTCGGTCCGCGAGTTTCACGAGCGGGCGGACGCATACCGGCTGCCTCGATGCGCGGCGCCGCGAATGGCGTGTCATGACCGCGAGTCATCCGAGCGGTTCCGCGAGGGAGCAGGTGCCTCCGCAGTTCACGGGTGGATACCCTCGTGGGGCCTGGTGTCCTCGATTGTCCTGCGCGATTCGTGGGAGGGCGCCGGCGAATGAGCCGTGTCGATTGTCGGCGATACGATGATTCGCGGTGTCGTGATTTTATCGGTGACAGCGATATCGATATCGACAGTCGCACCCGTATGCGCTGCCGACATATCGTGCGTGGCGAAGGATGGGATCAGCCGCCGTGATCCGCCAGCCAGGCCGCGACGCGTGCGGCGTCGGCGTCGCCGGCCGGGGTGGCGAGCGCGCGGAAGCCCTGCGCGGCGCTCGTGGCCAGGCGCAGCGCCTCGTCCTGGCGCTGGTCGGTGTCGGCCAGGGCGCGCGCCAGCAGGAAGCGCACCTTCGCCAGCAGCGAAGGCAGCACCTGGTGCCGCTCGAGCAGCGCCTGCGCCCGCTCGAGCGGTGGGATCGCCGTCGCCGGCGCGCCGCGCATGACGTGCGCCTCACCGATGCCCGCGAGCGCGAACGCGTTGTCGATGAATTCCGCGCCGTGGGCCCTCTCTTTGAGGGCGAGCGCTCGCTCGTGGTGGTCCAGCGCGGCCGCGAAGTCGCCGCTGCGCAGGAACACGTTGCCGAGGTTCTCGAGCGCGTTGCCGATCTGCTCGTGGTCCGCGCCGAACACCTCCTCGTAGAGCGCGCGCGCCTGCTCGTGGGCGGCGAGGGCCGCTGCGAAGTTCCCGAGCTCGCTCTCGGCGTTGCCGAGCGCCGACAGGGCGTCGGCCGCGAGCGGGCCGGCCCCCGCGGTGGCGGCGAAGATGCGGTGCGCTCGCTTCGCCGCGTCGACGGCCTCGTGCAGCCGGCCCAGTCGGCGCAGCGCGCTGCTGTGATGCTCGAGGATGAGCGCGACCTGCGGGTGGTCCGGCCCGCGCGCTGCCTCGACGATGGCGAGCGCCTCGGCGAACGACGCCTCGGCCTCGGCGGCGCGATCCTCGAGCATCGACTGATTTCCGACCCGCACCAGCAGCGCGCCGTGGGCCGGGTGTTTGGCGCCGAACAGCCGCAGCGACAGCGCCGTCGCGCGCGCCAGGTAGTCGCGGGCCGCCGCGGCGTCGCCCTCGGCGCTGGCGGCCATGGCAAGGAGCTCGAGCGACTGCGCGGTCTGGCGGTGCTCCGCGCCGAGCCCCTGCTCGCGGGCGGCCAGCGCCGCCGCGTACTCGGCCCGCGCGCCGGCGAAATCGCCGTCATTGTAGCGCAGGCTGCCGAGGTTGGCGTGCAGCGCCCCTTCGAGCTCCGGGTCGGCGCCCCAGCGCGCGAGCGCGGCCTCGGCGTGGAAGGCCCACTCGCGGCCGGCCTCGAGCTGGAACAGCTGCGAGCCGACCACGAACACCAGATCGATGGCCGCGCGCGCGGCCGTGCGATCGTGGCGGCCGGCCTGGGCCGCCGCATAGGCCGCGCGCAACGTGGCCTGCGCCGCCGCGGGATCGACGGCCTGCAGCTGCACGGAGCCGAGAGTCTCGAGCGCCTCGGCCTCGGTCGAGGGGTGGCCGAGCGCGCGCGCCCGCGTGACCGCCCGCGTGGCCTCGACGAGCCCCTCCTGGTGGCGCCCGAGCGAGGCCAGGAACTTGGCCTGGGCCAGCACGGCCTCGATGGCGCGCGCCTCGGCGGCCTGCTGGGTGCCTTCGGGGGCCCGCACGGGCAGGCGCAGCGCCTCGAGGTTGGCGCAGGCGGTGATGCTCGGCAGCTGGAAGGCGGCGTCGACGGCCTTGGTGACCCCGTCGGCGTCGGCGGTGCCGAGCAGGGCCGTCAACGTCCGCACCTCTGTGAGGCGGCGATCGAGGCAGAGCATGCGCAGCGACAACAATTCGTCCGATTGTTCCCCGCGCACGCGGGTGGCCTCGCACGCCTCGGTGTGCATGGCCGACCACGCGCGCTCGTAGGCGTCGAGCGTGCGCGCGACGGTGTGCCAGTCGTCCTCGGCGTGGGCCAGGCCGCTGGCCGCGAAGCGCTCGTGGATCGCCTGGCGCGCCGGCTCGCTCCACACCGCGGCGAACCTGGCCGCGCTGCCCTGACACAGCGGCGCCGGCTCGCCGGCGAGGCGCGTCGCGGCGACGACCGAGAGCCCGAGAGCGACCGCGCCGAGCCCGACGAACGCGCCGCGCCGCCAGGTCTGCCGCGGGTCGCGGGACAGCGCGTCGAGCAGGGCGTCCATCGACGGGAACCGCTCCTCCGGGGCCAGGCGGAGGCCGCGTTCCAGGACCCGGCGGACGAACGCGGGCACCGGCGGATCGCCGGGCAACGCGGGCAGCTTGCCGCGCTGGGCCTCGGCGCGCAGGACCTCGCGGGTGTTGATCGAGAACGGGCGCCGCTGGTACAGCGCGGCGAACAGGGCGACGCAGAAGCTGAACTGATCGGCGCTGGCATCGACCACGCTGCGCTCGAACTGCTCCGGCGCCATGAAGGCGGGGGTCCCGAGGAACGCGCCCGCCTGGGTGATCGTGTGGCCCGGCCCGGCGAGCTCCGCGGCGACCTCGACCTCGGGCTCGGTCCGCGCGGCGCTCGAGCGGACCAGGCCGAAATCGACCACGCAGACGCGCCCGTCGCGGCCGACGAGCACGTTGGCCGGCTTGAAGTCGCGGTGGATGAGCCCCTCGGCGTGGGCCGCCGCCAGGCCGCGGCCGACCTGCTTGAACACCTCGACGACGGCGCGCCACGGGTGCTGCCGCTGCGCCAGCCAGGCGCCGAGAGTGACGCCGTCGATCAGCTCCATGGCGATGAAGACGCTGGCCCCGAAGGTGCCGACGTCGTACACGGCGACCACGTTGGGATGGGACAGCCGCGCGAGCGCCTGGGCCTCGCGCATCAAGCGACCGCGCAGCTCGTGCGAGCGGGCGAACGCGGCGCTGCGCAGCAGCTTGAGCGCGACCTTGCGGCTCAGCTCCGGATCGTAGGCGGCATAGACGACGCCGGTGCCGCCGACGCCGAGCGTCTCCAGGACGACGTAGCGGCCGACGAGGGCGCCGCGCAGGAGCAGCCGCGGCGACGCGGCGTCGGCGTCGGCGGCATCGGTGGCGGACGCCGACGAGGTGCTCTTCGCGAGCGCGGACAGCAGCCGGCGACACGCGCCACAGCCGGCCGCGTGGGCCTCGACGCGGCCGCTCTCCTCCGGCCCGAGCAGCCCCGCGACGAACTCGGTGATGGTGTTCTCTTGCGGACAGACCATCGCCGGCAAGAGATAGGGCGGCCGGGCGAGCGTGTCCACAGCCGCGAGGCCCCGCGCCGGTCGTCGTCACCGAGGACCGGAGCGCCGTCACTGCGCGCACCGGCGCCGGCTCAGGTGCGATCGATGACGCCGACGCTGAGCTGGCTCTGGGCGAACTCGAGGAGCCGCTCGAGCTCGTCGCCCCACAGCTTGTGATGGGACATCAACGACCGCCGCACCTGCGCCAGCAGGCCGCCGCGGATCCGCGCCAGGCTGCGGCTGATGGTCGACGGCGCCACGTCGTAGAGGCGGCCGAGCTCGACGACCCCGACGCCGTCGAGGTGATACTGGAGCAAGAGCATGCGGTCGCGCGCCGGCAGGGCCGCGATCGCCCCGTTGAGGGCCGCCTGCACGATCTTGCGGGCGTCCTGCTTGAGCTGCGCCAGCTCCGGGCTGTGCCCCGGATCGACGCTGAGCGCGTCGAGCAGGTCGTCGTCCGTGGGCTGCTCCCGCTCCGGCCGCGCGCCGTCGATGACGATGCGCGTGGCGACCGTGCGGACCCAGCGGCCGAGCTCGCCGCGCCCGCCGTAGCGCGCGATCCGGGCCGGCGTGTCGCCCTGGGCCAGGAACAACTTCTGGCGCAGCAGCTGCTTCTGATCGTCGGTGGTCCGGCGGTCGCGGGCGATGAACTCGGCGTCGAACGCGGCGATCGCCGCCGTCGAGCCGCCGGCGCACGCACACGTGAGGGCCAGCTCCGCGAGGCGCAGGCCCGCGAGCGCGGCCTCGACCGGCTCGGGGCCCGCGGGCAAGCGCGCGGCGACCCAGGCCGCGTAAGCCTCCGCGTCGACGGCGACGCCTGGCCAGCGGCGGTCGGCGTCCGCGAGGGCCGCGACGAGCAGCCGCTCGACGGCCTCCGCGTCGTGGTCGCGCTGCCCGTCGAGCAGCGACAGCAGGCGCGTGGCCGGGCGCATGGCCGCGATCCTAAGCCTTCGCGGGAGGATCGCCGAGACCCTCCGGCGAGCCCCGGCGACAAATCACCGGGGGATGCCGGACCTCCGGCGCGGAGGTCGACCGCCGCCGCGACGCCGGACAATCGGCCGCGCACGGGCTCGAAAAAAATCCGCAAAACGCCGGAGCGACCCCCGTCCTCCTGTCGGACCGGGCGCAAGCACCCGGACGAGCGAACATGTCCTTCTCATCTTTTCGAACGACGGCCCGCCCTTCCTCTCTCTTTTGCGCAGTGCTGATCGCAGCGGCTTGCGGCGAAGATCCGCAGATCACCAGCGCGACCGGGGCTTCGGCCGCGGACTCCGAGACCTCCGGTGACACCTCCGGCGGCGATCCGACCGGGGGGACCGAATCGACGGCGACGTCGGCGGACACCTCCGTCCCGACCTCGACCTCGCCCGCGACGACGGAAGGCACCGAAGGCACGACGCCCGGCACCTCGACGGACACCGGTCCGATGGCGACCAGCCTGGCCACTGACACGACCACGGAGACCGACACCACGGTCGCCACGACCGGCGAGACGAGCGAGACCGGCGTGACGAGCGAGACCGGCGAGACGAGCGAGACCGGCGAGACCGGCGAGACCGGCGTCGATCCGTGCGGGCCCGACAGCGAGGGGCCGCTGCTGAACTGCTTCACCGGCTGTCCGCCCGAGCTGTTCGCGGTCCCGCCCTACGTCGAGGAGTTCGACGATCCGGCGCAGTACGAGGCTCACTGGAACGGCACCTGGGCGGCGCCGACGGTGGCAGGTGGCTCGCTGAATTTCGGCCCGCACCCGATGACGGACGACTGGTGGGACAACTACAGCCCGACCTGGTCGAAGGAGACCTACGGCGACGCGCTGCTGTGCGCGCGCATCCGCCTGACGCCGCCGATGATCGCCGTCCCGGACGAGGAGATGTTCGAGATCACGTCGCGCGTGCCGGCCGACGCCGCGTTCGAGAGCGGGGCGATGTCGCTGGGGCTGCTCACCGCAGACGCGCGGCTGGTGTTCCGCACCCGCATCGACGAGGCCGAGTGGCAGGAGCACGCCGAGGCGACCTTCCCGCTCGACCGCGGCACCGAGAACACGCTCGACGTGCTGATCTACGCCCAGGGCGACAAGTACGTGGCCGAGCTGCGCAACGCCGCGTACCCGGGCGAGATCACGGTGCTGCCGGCCTCGGCGCAGTTCAGCCCGACCGGCCTGGTGACGCTGCTCGGGTGGCGCAACAGCATGGCGCTCCACGTCGATCGCCTGGTGCTCGGCGGACCCGCCGCGGACGTGCTGCCCCGCCTCGTGGCCGAGCTGCCGTGAGGGCCGGCGAGGCCGCGCGAGCGAACGGGCGATCGCGGTGAGAGACGCGCGCTCGCGGCCCAAGGTCGCGGGCGTCGATCGCGGGCCTTCGGGGCCCTTTCTCGAGGGACAAGTCGAGGCGTGCCGGATCTTCGCGGCGCGAGGCGCCGAGCGGCCGACGCGGGCTTGTCGCGGCTCGGTGATCACCGGTGGTGATGCGCGGCGAAGATCATCGCGGGCCTTCGAAAACCTGTCTCGAGGGACATGTCGATTTGCGGGCCGCTCGCGGGGCCGCGCCCGGCCTCATTGTAAACTCCCGGTTTACAGCGCAGCCAATGCAAGATCGCTTCCTTCTGCCTCGCGGCCGCGTCATCGTCGAGGTGGGAGGATGGTTTTGGACATGACCTTAAAGACATCTCATCACGAGCACGCCCTGAGGACCGCGGCGGGGTTGGTCGGACGGCCGCGGCTGCGGTTCGGGCTGATGTTGACGCTGGTCGCCGCCTGCGGGCCCGGCCTGGGCGAGGGCAGCGACGGCGCGAGCGATGGTTCGACGGCCACCACCGGGGCCGACGCGGCCACGCTGGCGACCACGAGCGCTGGCGCGAGCGCGACCGGCGACGACGCTTCGACGGGGGAGGCGACCACGACGGCGACGACCAGCGGCGAGGCGAGCACCACCACCGGCGCCGACACGCTGCTGACCGACGCCACGACCTTCGCCACCACCACCTCGACGAGCTCGGGCACCAGCGAGACCGGCGAGACCACCGGCGAGACCACCGGCGATACGACCGGCACTGATACCGACACCGGCACCAGCACCGGCGAGCTCGACGACTGCGTCGATCGGCGCTCCGGCGAGATCGATTTCCGGTGCTGCGAGGCCCAGGACTGGCGGCCGCAGCCGCAGTGCACCCCGTGGGGTCCGCCGGCGCCGCCGGCCGCGGGGCACGATCGCCTGCAGCGGGCGCGGGCGGCCCGCGGGAGGTTCGTATGACAAGCCTCGATCTGCGCGGCGCGGCCGACCGCGCCGACCTGCGGCTCGGCGCTGGCGCGCTGGCGGGCCTCGACGAATTCGATCGTCAGTCGGCGATCCTCACCTGGCGCGGGCGCATGCTCAACGAGCACGTCTCGGCCCGCGTGTTCTCGACGCTGGCGCGCCAGCTCGAGCGCGCGGGCGTGCGCGGCGATCGCCCGGCCCGCGTCGGGGCGATGGTCGCCGAGGAGTGGCGCCACGCCGATCGCTGCGCCGCGGTCGTCGAGGTGCTCGGCGGCGATCCGGTGGTCGCGCTGCCGGCCCTGCCGCCGGTGCCCGAGCACGAGGACGCGGACGCGATCGAGGCGGTGCTGCGCAACGTGATCAGCGTGTCGTGCCTGAGCGAGACGGTGGCGGTGGCGCTGATCGACGCCGAGCGGCGCGCGGCCGGGCCGCCGGCGCTGCAGCGGCTGCTGGCGGAGATCCTCGCCGACGAGGTCGGGCACGCGCGGTTCGGCTGGCGGCTGGTCGAGGAGTACGCGCCCTCGCTGTCGCCGACCCTGCGCGAGCGCCTCGGCGACTACCTGGTGATCGCGCTCGACGACCTGGCGACCCACGAGCTGTCGCACTTGCCGGCCCGCCCGAGCCCGTCGAGCGCGGCGGAGGCGGTCGGGGTGTGCGACGGCCACGCGGCCCGCCGGCTGTTCTTCGCCACGGTGAACGAGGTCATCGTGCCGGGCCTGGAGGCGTCGGGGCTGCCGGCTCTGTCGGCGTGGCGCGCGGCGCAGGAGCTCGGCGCCTGGGCGAGCGCGCAGAAGGTCGACCCGCGGGCCCGCATGACCGCCTGAGCGCGGCGATCGAGGGGGCGAGTCGACGTGTCGCGGCGGACATGTCGTCGCTGAAGGTGCGCGAAGGGACATGTCGTGACGGGCATGTCCTTTCGTGGTTCAGCGGACATGTCCTCGCAGAAGGTGGCGAATGGACATGTCGTAAAGGGCATGTCCGTTCGTGCTGCAGCGGACATGTCGGCGCAGAAGGTGTGCGAATGGACATGTCGTAAAGGGCATGTCCTCTCGTGGTTCAGCGCGCGCTGGACGGCCGTCGCGGTCACCTTCATGGACATGCCCGATCGGGCATGTCCTCGGGAGCATGTCCGTATCGACATGTCCGCGAGGACATGCCGCTTCGTCAGGCGATCGGCGTGCGCGCCAGCTCGCCGGCCAGGGCGCGGTAGACCGCCTGGCGGGGGTCGTGGTCGCGGTACAGCAGGCGGAAGTAGTCGATCAGCAGGGCGACGCCGGGGAACAGGCGGCGCAGGCGGCCGGCTCGCAGCTCGGCCTCGATCAGGTAGAGCGGCAGCACGGCGACGCCCTCGCCGGCGAGCACCTGGACCTTGACGGCGGCGCCGAGGCCGAGCCAGCGGTGGCCGCCGAAGCGGGGCAGGGCCGGGGCCGCGGGGGCGCCGCTGAAGTAGTGGAAAAGGGGCGTGCGGGCGTCGATGTCGAGCAGGACGTGGCGCGGGACGTCCTCGGGGCGGGTCAGCGGCAGGCGGTCGAGCAGCTCGGGCGCGCCGACGAACGCGTAGCGCTCCTCGTGCAGGCGCTCGGCCAGCAGGCGGCTGTCCTCGAGCTTGGCCGAGGTGACGGCGCAGTCGACCAGGCCGCTGCGCAGGCGGTCGACGATCTCCTGACCTGACCCGAAGAACAGGTGCATCGTCACCCGCGGCAGGGCGGCGCGCAGCTGCGGCAGGGTGGGGACGATCCACGACATGCCGAGCTCGAAGCGGGTGCCGAGGGTGAGCTCGATCGGCGGCGGGTCGTCCTCGCCGCGGACCACGCGGACGCACGCGGCCGCCTCGCCGAGGCAGGCGCGCGCGCGCGGCAGCAGCGACAGGCCGGCGTCGGTGAGGCGCACCGAGCGGGTGGTGCGGACGAACAGGCTCGCGCCGAGCTGCTGCTCGAGCAGGCGGATCCGCTGACCGACGGCGGCGGGGGTCAGGGCGAGCGCGCGGGCGGCTGTCCTGAAGTTCAGGTGCTCGGCGGCGGCGACGAAGCAGCGCAGGCTGTCGATCGCGGGCAGGTCGCTGGCGGCCGGCGGCGCGGGCCGGTTCACGGGTGGTCCTGGCGGTACGACAGCAGCGCCGCCGCGTGCGCGCGCTCGGCCCGGGCCTGGGCCCGCTCGCGCGGCTCGTCCCAGGCGGCGGCGGCCAGCCAGTCGGCCAGCGGATCGATGGCCGCGGCCAGGCTGCGAGCGCGACGCAGCAGGGCGATCCGGTCGGACAGCCACGGCTCGCGGATCGCCCGCGTGGCCTGCATCGTGTCGGCTCGTGGATCGATGGTCACGGTCACCGGCGGCAGCGCGGCCAGGTCGAGCGCCGGATCGCCGAGGCGCAGCGCGTCCCAGCCGAGCACGTACCACGCCCCCGCCGGCGTCACGCACAGGTTGCCGGGCCGCAGCAGGGCGCCGTGGACCGGCAGGTCGGCCGGCACGGCGAACGAGTTCGAGGCGCGCACCTGGGCGGTCACGCGGTCGACCTCGGCGGCCAGCCAGGCGAGCGTGGCGGTGTCGACAAAGGCCGGGCCGGCGGCGCGAGCGGCCCGCAGGGACGCGGTGCAGCGGACGAACTGGTCGACGAGGTAGGCCTCGCAGCAGGTCGGCGCCGGCCCGGGCAGGCGCGAGGCGAGGTCGCGGTCGGCGTGCAAGCGGCCGATCATGGTGGTGAGGACCCGGGCCAGATCTGGCGCTTCGGACAGGTCGCGCACGACCACGCCGTCGACGTGCTCGCGCAGCAGCCCGGCGTACGGCGTGTCGACGATCTCGAGCCAGCCGCAGATCCGCGGCGCGTGGTAGCGGGTGGCCAGCGTCGCGCCGAGGTCGTGCCAGCGGCGCAGGGCCGCGTGGCCGGCCGGGTCGGCGGCGAGCTCGAGGTCGAAGCGCGCGCCGGCGTCGGCGATCGAGAACGAGGCCCGCGAGGCGGCGGCCCGCTCTGCCACGTGACGCACCGTGAGCGTCGCCGGGTCGAGCGCGAGTCCGGCCGCGAGCATGCGGAACTGGGCCGTGACGCGCGGGATGAGCTCGGACAAGATCATCGAGGCGGGACACTATACGCCCGCCCGGGCCGCGGCAGGAGGGCCCCCGCAGATCGGCCGCTGCGCCCGGGATCGCGCGGCCCAGGCGGGTCGCCCGGCGCGCGCCTCGGGGCCGGCCGGCGTGTTAGCCTGGCGAACATGCCCACGTCCGACCCGATGCAGCGGCTGGCCTCGCGGGGCGTCGCCGCGGCCGCCGTGATGGTCCTCCTCGGCGGCGCCGCCCTGCTCGCCCTCGAGAGCTGCGCCCAGACCGGCGGCAGCAAGCCGATCCAGGCGGCCGAGCCCCGCCCCGCGCAGGACCCGGGCCCCGCGCCGCAGCCCGAGCCCGAGCCGCAGCCGGATCCGATCGTGCCCCGTCCAGAGGACCACCCGCCGCCGGTGACGTGAGCGCGGGCGGGAGCCGAAAGGACATGTCCATGAGGACATGCCGCAAAGGGCATGTCTCCACGGACTTGTCCATGAGGACATGTCGTTTCAGGCATGTCCTCCGGGACAGAGCGGCCGCGCGCGGTGTGGCCGGGGCGGCGGCGTGGTAGCGTGAGGTCGATGTCGAAGCCGCCCGAACCACCCGCCACCGCACTCCCGTCCCGTCGCACGCCGCTGGCGCTCGCGGCTCTGGTGCTCTCGCTCGCGGCGGCCGGCTGCACCGGCACCGCCCCGGCGCCGAAGACCGGCGAGAAGGAAGCTGCGCCCAAACAGCCCGGCGACCAGCCCTACGCCCCGCCGCCCGACGCCAGGGTCGAGCCGCGGCCGCAGCCCGTGCCGCAGCCGGAGCCGCAGCCGGAGCCGCAGCCCAGGACCGACCCCGAGCCGCAGCCGGTCCCGCGGCCCCACCTGCCGCCGCCGACCTGAGCGGGATGCGGGAGCCTGCGCACGAGCCCCACGGATCTGCCGACTGGCTCCGCGGGCCGCGCTTCGATCTTTCGCTGATCGTCGGCGTGCTGGCGCTGGCGCTGGTGCTCGGCGGGGCGGCGTGCGCCTCGCCGGCGCTGTTCGCCGCGGTGCTCGCCCTCGACTTCTGGCTGCTGGCCTACCCGCACGCGGCCTCGACCTTCACGCGCATCGCGTTCGATCGCCAGGCGGCGCGCGCCCACGGATTCTTGCTGTTCGGGCTGCCGCTGCTGGTGTTCGCGGGCACGGCCGGGGCGGTGGCGCTCGGCGGAGTGCTCGCGCTCAACACGATCTACTTCTATTGGCAATCGTGGCACTATACCCGCCAGAGCTACGGGATCGCCCGCGCCTATCACCGCCATGCAGGGGCCGATCCGGGGGGTGATCGGCTCAGTGATCTGGTGGTGTTCGCCTGGCCGCTGTGGGGCCTGCTGCACCGCGCGCACCAGGAGCCGCGGCTGTTCTACGGCGGGCCGATCTGGATGCCGCCGGCGCCGCGGTTGCTGGTGATCGTCGCCGGGGCGCTGGCCGTCGGGGCGCTGGCGCTGTGGACGGTCCGGCACGTGCGAGCTGCCGGCGCCGGCCGGCCGCGCAGCACCGGGCACGCGCTGTTCGTGCTGTCGCACGTGGTGATCACGGCGGTCAGCTACCTCGTGGTCCGCGAGATCACCCTCGGCTGGCTCTTCATCAATATCTGGCACAACGCGCAGTACCTGCTGTTCGTGTGGGCGATGAACGCCCGCCGGTTCCGCGGCGGGATCGACCCGCGCCGGCCGTTCCTGTCGCGCCTGTGCCAGCCCGACCAGGTGCTGCGCTATGTGCTGGTGTGCCTGGCGCTGTCGTCGGCCTTCTACTTCGCGCTCGGGCAGGCGACGGGGCGGATGACGTGGGAGGTGCTGCCGCTGGTGCTGGTGTGCCATCAGACTGTCAACTTTCACCATTACGTGGTCGACGCGGTGATCTGGCGCTCGCGCGGCCGGGCCGCATGATGCTTGGGGCATGCCTGATGAGTCATGTCCTCGAGGGCATGTCTCGCGGGGCATGTCCCGGAGGTCATGCCTCGTCGAGCGCGGCGGCGCGGGCCAGGTGCTCGCGGACGCGGCGGACGTCGCGGCCGAGGGCGGCGGCGCGCTCGCGGTGGGCGAAGGCGACGAAGCGGCGCAGCTCGGCGTCGTCGGGCCGCTCGCGCACGAGCGCCTCGTAGACGGCGAACACGCCCGGCCAGTCGGGCTCGGGGCAGCGCCAGCGCCGGACCTCGGCGCAGCCCTCGGCGAGGGTGTACTCGTCGAGCCAGCGGTCGTCGCCGTCGCCGGTCGAGCGCACGAACAGGCGCGCGTCCGCGAGGTGCACGGCCAGGCGATCGAGCGCCCAGTGGAGGTTGCGCGCGTCGATGTAGCAGACGTCCGACAGCAGCTCGAGCGACAGCAGGTCCTGACCGGGCTCGCCGTGGTCGAGCGACCACCCCCACGCGTGGGCGTCGCGGTTGATGCGTCGGAGCGGCCAGTGCTGCGCCGGCAGGGCCTCGATCGCGGCGTCGAGCTCGGCGGTGGCGCCCGCTCGCACGGGGATCAGGGCCCGGTAGTCGTCGAGCCACGGCGTGACCTGCTGGAACCACAGGCGATAGCGGCCGTAGAAGGCCGGGTCCTGGTCGCGGACAAAGGCGCGGACGACGGGGAGAGGCTGCGGGTGCATGCGGGCCCGGGGCCAGCATGGCACGCGCGGGCGCATCGGGGCGAGCGAACCCGAAAGCGGAGGGGACAATCGCGGGCGGTGGCGGTCGTGGGCCGAGTTCGAGGTCGCGGGTTCGGGCGGCGGGGCGTCGGCGAACTCGGGGTCGTGCGAGCCGCGGCGACCGATCGTGACAGCGAGGCGGGGCGCGTGCGAGGATGCTCGCATGCGCGGGAACGGGCTGCTGTGCGGGGTGTTGTGCGGGGTGCTGGGGCTGCCGGCGTGCGGCGAGCCGAGCCCGGGCGGGGCGAGCGAGACGGGGACCTCGACCGGCACGGGCCCGGGGAGCACGAGCAGCACGGGCACGACGGGCGAGGCGCCCACGACTTCCGTGGCGCCGACGTCGGGCAGCGGCACCGGCGGCGAGACCTCCTCGACGACCGGCACGACCACCGCGGAGACCACGACCACCGAGGCGCTGACCTCGACGAGCACGAGCACGAGCACGAGCACGTCCACGACCACGACCACCGGCGACACCACCGACGGCGACACCACCGACGGCGACTCGCTCGACGACCTGCTCACCCTGCAGCACGTGCAGGTCAAGGGCACCCACAACAGCTATCACGTCGAGCCGCTGCTGCCGTTCGATCCGAGCCACGAGTACAGCCACGCCCCGCTCGACATCCAGCTCGGCCAGCAGGGCGTGCGGGCCTTCGAGCTCGACGTCCACAAGGGCATCGGCGAGTTCGAGGTCTATCACATCACCGTGATCGACTCGTCCGCGACCTGCACCGACATCCCGGAGTGCCTCGGCATCGTGCGCGACTGGTCGCTGGCGCACCCGGGCCACCTGCCGATCGTGGTGTGGATCGAGATCAAGGACTCGACCGGCGGGCTGCCGATCGGCGCGTCGGACCTCGACGCGCTCGACGACACCATCCGCGAGGTTCTGCCGCCCGAGCAGCTGTTCACGCCCGACGACCTGCAGGCCGGGCACCCGAGCGTGCGGGCGGCGCTCGAGGCCGACGGCTGGCCGACGCTGGGGCAGCTGCGCGGGCAGGTGCTGATGGTGCTGCTCAACGTCGAGGACGGCCACGCGGAGAATTACACCGACGGGTTCACGTCGCTGGCCGGGCGGGCGATGTTCGCCCGGGCGACGCCGAATCAGTTCTCGGCCGGGTGGGCTGCGATCGCCAAGCTCGGGGTCGATCAGGACGGGCCGATCGCGGCGGCCCATGCGGCGTCGATGCTGATCGCCACCAACGTATGCGGGGCGGGCGACGCTGACGCCGCGTGCGCGGCCAAGGCGGAGCTCGCCAGGGCCGCGGGGATCCACATGCTCAAGGACGACTTCCCGGCGCCCGTCGACGGGATGGGGTATTTCCTCGATTTCGCCGACGGCAACCCGGCCCGCTGCAACCCGGTGACGGCCCCGCCGGAGTGCACGAGCGTGGCGCTGGAGGACCTGTGAGGTCGGTGGTCGTGATCGTCGGGTTGCTGCTGGGCGGCTGCGGGCGCGGCGAACCGGCGCCGAGCCGGCCGGGTGGCGAGGCGGCGGGGAGCGTGGACGCGGCGGGGGCGACGAGGTCGGTGGACCCGGCGGCCACGATCCCGGATACGGTGTCGACCGCGGGCGAGGCCGCGAGCGGCGAGGGGCCGCCGGCGCAGCAGCGAGGCGTCGACGGTCGCTGCGAGCCGACGCCGAAGTCCGGCGCGCCGTGCCGCGAGGGCGACGGGTACTGCGTGCTGTCGTGGGGCGAGCCGGGCGGCCACAGCGAGGCGCTGTGGTGCCGCGGCGGGCGCTGGGTGCTGGAGCAGGAGGTCAACCTGCCGCGCGGCGGCTGATCGCCGGGGACATGTCGCAGAGGACATGTCCGAACGGGAATGACCTCGACGACATGCTCTATGGAGCATGTCCTGATGGACATGTCGAAGTGCGGCTCGCGCGCGACCGACGGTGCCGCCGCCTGGTCTCGTCTCGGCGCGTCTCCGCGTGACGCCCTGCGCCCCGCGTCTCGGCGCTCCGCTCAGGCCGGCGGGAGGGCGGCGAGCACCGACGCGGCGAAGCCGTCGAGGTCCCACGCGGCGCGGTCGTGGGTCATGCCGAGGCGGACGATCACGGCGTCGCGCGAGGGCACGACCAGCACGGCCTGGCCCTGGAAGCCGGAGGCCTGGAAGGCGTCGGCGGGCACGTGCGGCAGGCGGCGCTTGGCCGGGTCGGCCGGGTCGGGGGCGTTGGCCCAGAAGTGGGCCGCGTAGTCGCCGGGGCCGGTGCGGGTCGGCGTGCGGCTGTACGCGACCCAGCCCTCGGGCAGGATCCGCGCGCCGTCCCACACGCCGTCGCGCAGGTACAGCAGGCCGAAGCGGGCCCAGTCGCGCGCGGTCGCGTGCACGAACGAGGACCCGAGGAAAGTGCCGGCGGCGTCGGTCTCGAACACGGCCGAGCGCATGCCGATCGGCGCAAACAGGGCCTCGTGGGGGAAGCGGTGGTAGTCCGCCAGCGCGGCGAACTGGTTACGCACGATCCAGCTGAGGATGTTGCTGGTGCCGCTCGAGTAGGCGAACGCGGTGTCGGGGTCGCGCGCGAGCGGGCGCGCGAGGGCGACGTCGGCGGCGTTGGTGACCTCGAACAGCATGTGGGTGGCGTCGGCGAGCGGGCCGTAGCGCTCCTCGAATTGCAGGCCGCTGCTCATGCGCAGCAGCTGATCGAGGGTGATCGCGCGGCGGGCGTCGCCGGCCCACGCGGGCACCGGCGCGGGCGCTTCGCGGGCGAGCAGGCCGCGGCCGACGAGGATCCCGACCAGCGCGCCGGTGATGCTCTTGGCCATCGACCAGCCGAGGTGACGGGTGTCGCGGTCGAAGCCGTCGGCGTAGCGCTCGGCGACGATGGCCCCGCCGTGCACGACGACGACGGCGCGGGTGCGACGCAGCGCTTCGGGGTTCGGCTCGGTGAAGGCGGCGGCGACGGCCGCGTCGAGCGCGGCGCGATCGAGGCCGGGTGGATCGGCGGCGATCCGCTCGCCCTCGCCGGCGGGCCACGGCGCGTCCGCGGCCGCAGCGTGAGTCACGGCGAGGGTCTGGGCCTGCAGGGCGTCGGGCTCGACGCCGATGGCGAGGGCGCAGCCGAGGCCGTCGCGGTGGACGGCGGTGCGCCCGGCCAGCCCGAGCACGCTGGCGTGGACGCGCCGGCGCTCGCGGTCGACGGTGAAGGACACGTACCACTGCGGCGCGAGGTCCTCGGCGCCGACGCGGTCGGGATCGCGGCCGGCGACGAACACGGCCGAGCAGGCGTTCTTGGCCACGTAGCCGGTCGCGGTCGGGAGGATCCAGCCGGCCGCGAACACCAGCGCGGCCAGCAGCACGAGGACGAGGCCGACGAGGAGCCGCCGACGCAGGCGAGAGGGTGCAGGCGTGGCGGTCACGTGCAGGCGAGTGTACCGCCTCGGCGCGTCATGCATGCGCGGACAGGCGAGTCGGTGCGGCAGGCGGGCCGCGAGTGACTTGAGGCATCCGTGCTCGCGGCGCGCGGGCGCGCGAGGGCTGGCGGGGCGTGATACGGTGCGGACCGATGCGATCTTCGGCTTGGCAGGGACTGCTGGGGGCCTCCGTGGCGGTGCAGGTGTTGGCGTGCGGCGACGTGGGCAGCGGCGCGGACACGAGCGCGACGGGGGTGACGGGGGCGACCTCGCTGACGACGACGACGTCAGGCGAGCCGACCACCGGCGGGACGCCGACGTCGTCGGGCGAGGCGAGCGCGACGAGCGTCGACGACAGCACGGGCGCGGCGACCTCGACGAGCACCGCGACGGGCGGTCCGGCGCTCGACCTCGGCATGCCGGATTTCGGCGGCCCGAGCGAGTGCGCGGCGCAGCAGCACGTCGCCTGCGACGCGGTCGACGGCGATCCGCTGCAGGCGATCGGGCTCAACTGCCCCGGCGAGCTGGCGGTCACGGGCGGCTTCGACGGCCACCCGGACGGGCTGCGGGTGATCTCGCAGTGGGGCCAGGCGGACACGTTCACGCCGCGCGAGGGCGACAGCTTCCTCGTGCTCAGCACCGGCGACCTGGCGGAGATGCACGACGCGCCGGCCGACGCGGGCGACGTGTCGTATCACTGCAACTCGTGGTTCTCGCCGGGCGACGGCATGGACACGACCAAGTTCCCGCCGCCGATCACCAAGCAGCCGGTCCAGGGCGACTGCCTGAGCGACCCGTCGCTGGTCGGCACCGGCGACTGCTCGAAGACGGTCAAGAACCAGTTCGACCAGAGCGGCTTCAAGTACGACTATCAGGAGCTGCGCTTCACCGCGGTGGTGCCGGACGGGGCGGAGTCGTTCAGCTTCGATCTGGCGTTCTTCACCAAGGAGTACCCGATCTGGCAGGACCAGCCGTATAACGACATGTTCATCGGCTGGCTCGAGTCGGAGCACTGGACCGGCAACATCTCGTTCGACGCCCAGGGCAAGGCGCTGTCGCTCAACGCGGCGTTCCTCGAGCTCTACGACGACGGCGGCGACCTGCCGGAATTCGCCGGCACTTGCATGCGCTACAGCGCCGGCACCAAGTGGTTGACGACCACGGCCGACGTGGTGCCGGGCGAGACGATCGAGCTGGTGCTGGCGATCTTCGACCTCGACGACGTCAACTGGGACAGCTTCGTGCTGGTCGACAACTTCCAGTGGCACTGCGGCGACGCGACCGGTCCGGTGACCGAGCCGGTGGGCTGAGGTCGCATTGACAGGGCGCGGCGCGGTCGGTAGGAACCAGGGCTCGCCCGCCCGCCATGACGATCGCATCGACGCTGCTTGACGAACTCGAGGCGCGGATGATCGCGCTGCCGGCGGCGTCGGTGACCCTGCGCGACGAGGGCTCGAAGACGAACTGGAGCGTCGCGGTGGCGGCGTTTCGCCTGGCGGCGGTGCCGGTGACCCGCGAGCTGTACGCGGCGGTGCACGGCGAGGCGCCGCCGTCGCCTGCGGGGCCGCGCACGCCGGTGACCGAGGTGTCGTGGAACGACGCGGTCCGGTTCTGCAACGCGCTGTCGCTGCAGGCGGGGCTGCGGCCGTGCTACGCGATCGGCGGCGACCCGGAGGCGCGCGACGTGACGTGCGACCCGGCGGCGGGCGGCTACCGCCTGCCGTCGGAGGCGGAGTGGGAGTACGCGTGCCGGGCTGGGACGACGGGCGAGCGCTATGGCGAGCTCGACGCGATCGCGTGGCACCGCGACAACTCGGGCGGCGCGCCGCACGAGGTGGCGACCCGCGAGCCCAACGCGTGGGGCTTCTTCGACACGATCGGCAACGCCTGGGAGTGGTGCTGGGACGTCTACGATCCGAAGGTCTACGGGCCGTATCGGGTGTTCCGCGGCGGGGGCTGGAACGACCGCCCGCGCGGCCTGCGGGCCTCGTGCCGGCGCAAGAGCCACCCGACCTTCCGCGTCGACGACCTCGGATTTCGCGTGGCGCGCTCGATCTGAGGCGATCGGCTGGCGAAATGGACATGTCCTTGGGGACATGTCATTCTTCGGAGTCGGGGCCGCGTGAACGTGGTTCCTGGTGGACATGACTGTTTCGACATGTCCCAAGAGACATGGGCGGTGCAGCACGGACGCGCGCCTCCTGGGTCCACGGGCGGCGTGCGATCGCGGCGCGCGATGGGCGAGTCATGGGCTATGCTCGGAAGATGCGAAACTATTTTTGGCTTGGCTCCCCGCGGAAATTTGGCTTGTGGATGGCGATGGCGGCGGCCCCGGGCTGCACCGAGCGCGACCCTGGCGGTGACACGGACAGCGACGGCGACACGGGGGGGCCCGCGACCGCCGGGACGATGACGGACGGGTCGATGACGGATCCGGCGACGACCGCTCCGACGACGGTCGCTCCGACGACGACCGATCCGACCGACGGGCCGACGTCGGACAGCGAGGGCACGACGGACGGGCCCGAGCCGGCGCAGACGGTGCTGATCGCCGGCAGCAACGACGCCGACATCCTGTTCGTGATCGACAACTCGGTGTCGATGGCGACCCGGCAGGCCAAGCTGGCCGCGGCCATGCCGGCGTTCGTCGACGCGCTCGGCAGCCTGCGCTACCGCATCGGCATCACCACCACCGACGACGGCAACCCGCGCTGCGCCGAGGCGTCCACCGGCCCGGAGCACGGCGAGCTGGTGCTCACGAGCTGCCTCGAGCGCGTGGCGGCCGGCGAGTTCGAGGTGCCAGGGGTGCTCGAAGACGTGTCGGCCGCGTGCACCGCGACGTGCGAGCTCGGCGACGCGCAGCTGCCGATCAAGCCCACGGCCACCCACGCGTCGGGCGGCGAGCTGGCGCCGCGCAAGTGGGTCGAGGTCGACGGCCTGCACACCAACCTGCCCGACGGGGTGACGCCGGCGCAGGCGCTGCAGTGCTTCATGCCGCAGGGGGTGACGGGCTGCGGCTTCGAGTCGCACCTCGACTCGATGTTCCGGGCGATCGCGCGGACCACCGACGCGGGCTCGCCGAGCAACTTCGGGTTCTTGCGCCCGCAGGCGAGCCTGACGGTGGTGGTGTTCAGCGACGAGACCGACTGCTCGCGCCAGGTCGACGAGATCTTCACCACCAACAAGGTGTTCTGGGAGGACCCCGACGGAGTGGTGCCGACGAGCGCCCTGTGCTGGAACGCTGGCGTGCGCTGCGACGGGCCCGGGCCGGTGTTCGCGGGCTGCGCGGCGGACAACCACGACATCACGGGTGCGGTCGGGGTGGCCGACGAGGCGGCGGTGCTGCCATCGGTGACGCAGTACGTCGCGTTCTTGCAGGCGATCGAGGACGACAAGCGCAAGCTCGACCCGCTGGCCGAGGTGCGGATGATGATGATCGCCGGGGTGCCGCCCGGCTACGAGTCGCACCAGGCCGAGATCGTGTACGCGGACGCGGCCGACCCCGAGGTCCAGAACAGCTTCGGCATCGGCTTCGGCTGCGTCGACGGCGACGCGCTCGGCTCGGTCCCGCCGGTGCGCGAGCGCGAGGTCGCCGAGGCGTTCGCGGTCGGCGACGGGCGCGACATCTTCTCGATCTGCGAGGACGACTACAGCGCCGCGCTGGCCGCGATCGCGTCGCGGATCGCCGACCAGATCCGCCCGGCCTGCATGCCGCTGTGCGTCGCCGACGTCGATCCCAATACGGCGGTGCTCGATCCGCTCTGTGAGGTGTTCGAGGTCGATGACGCGGCCCAGACCCGCGTGGGGCTGCTCCCGTGCGAGTCGCTCGACGACAACTGGGTCGTGCCCGCCGGGGTGACGGCCTGCTTCGCCCCATTGCTCGACCCGGACGGCAGCACGCCGAGCCCCATTGACGACATGTCGAGCGTGTGCGTCGACCAGGGCTGGAACCTCGAGTTCTTGCTCCTGCGCTCGGCGCCGGCGCCGCTGGGCGTGACGATCGAGGCGACGTGCGAGGTCGCTACGAACCCGGCCGCCCAGTGCCCGCTGCTGTGACGGCAGGCGCCGAGCTGCCTCGTCGTCGATCGCGGCGGTGACGGGCGGCCCGGCGGGTGGCCATGCACGAAGCGTCGCAGTTCCGGAGACGGACGGATGTCGGGCTGGCCACGCGGCGCGCCCGTGATCGCCGACACGCCCTGCGGAGACGGACGACCCGCGCCCCGGCCACTGCAACGATCAGGGGCGCGAGCGCGGGTCGGCGGAGCGATCGGCGGCGGGCGTCGCGGAGGATTTTATGGAGATGTCTCGAGGGCCATGTGACGACATTCGCCGCGGCGGCGCGGAGGTGCGGTCATGACGGGGGTCGCACCTGCGGACGGTCTGCTGGCGCGGGCCCGGCGGATGGTGGCGCGCTCGCCGACGGCGGTGGCGCTGGCGGAGCAGGTCTATCGCTCGCCGCGGCTGCAGCGGACTCCCGTGTTCCGCCGCTTCGTCCACCAGCGCGTGGCGGGGGCCGAGGCGGCGGTGCAGGCCGGGGCGCCGCCGCTGCTGTGGCTCGAGACGGTCTCGCTGGGCAAAGGCCGCGGCGCGCGGTGCGACCCCAGCACGATGGCGGAGGTGATGGCGATGGACCTGTTCCGCCGCCTGGTCGACGAGGCGTCGGCGTGGGGCGTCGATTCGGTGGGCCTCAGCATCCACGGCGAGCCGATGATCGACGCGCGCTGGATCGAGCGGCTGCAGTACGTGCGCATGGCGGGGATGACGTACCGATTCTCCTCCGACGCGAGCATGCTGACGCCCGCGCTGGCGGCGACGATGCTCGAGCTCGGCGGCTGGGCGGAGGTCGAATTCAGCGTCCAAGGGCGCTCGAAGCCGGTCCACGAGGCCACGATGCCGCCGCGGCCGCGCGACCTCGTGCACGCCAACATCGAGCAGTTCCTGGCGCTGCGGCGGGCCCACGTGGGCGAGGTGCCGCAGGTGACGGTGTCGTGCGTGACGCTGGCCGAGGACGAGCTGCCCGAGTTCGTGCGCTACTGGCGGCCGCGCGTCGATCGGGTCAGGGCCGGCTGGCCCGGTGAGGCGCAGCAGACGGACCGGTCGGTGCCGGTGCGCGGGCACCTGCCGGTGGTGGATGACGCGGGGCCGCAGATGCCGTGCCCGGCGCCGTGGCGCAAGATGTATGTGTACGCCGACGGGCGGGTGTCGCCGTGCAGCGAGGACGCGGCGCTGCGCGAGCTGATCCTCGGCGACGCGAATGCTCAGACGCTGCGCCAGATCTTCCACGGGCCCGCCTACGCGGGGTTGCGCGAGCGTCACCGCGAGGAGCGCCGTCACGAGCACCGGATCTGCGGCGGCTGTCACGTCAATCCGCCGTGGATCTGACTGCGCAATTTCATGGGACTCGCTTTGAGGTGAGGCGAAGCCGCGGGCGGCTCGGGTCATGTGATTTCGTGACGCGGCAGCGAGGCGTAAATCAGCAGCGCCGTGTACTCGCACGAGGGCGGCGCGGCAGGGTGAGGTCGGGCGCGGAATCGAGCTGCGGAGGCGGCTGTGGGGCGAAATTCGCGCCTTGACGGTGATATTGAAATTCGTTATCAAATAATCATGCGCACGAAAGAAGTGGAAGCATGAGCCACGCAGCCTTCGACCTGCTCGACAGTCGGACCGCGCGCGTCCTCCAGCGGCTTCACGCCGAGGCGGACCGGCAGATGCCGCGGCTCCTATTACAGTACCTGCCGGTGCTGCCGCGGCTGCTCCTGGGTCAGCGGATCGATTTCAAGGACGAGCACCTCGGGTTTTACGCGGACAAGTTCATCGCCCTCGACCGCGATCAGGCGGCCTTCTGCTATTTGCAGGTGCGGGCGCTCCGGGCCCGTCAGGTCGTCGAATTCGGGACTTCGTTCGGGGTCTCGACGATCTGGCTGGCGGCCGCGGTCCGCGACAACGGCGGGGGCAAGGTGATCGGCACCGAGATGGTGCCGGCGAAGGCGCAGCGGGCCCGCGAGCACGTCGCGGAGGCGGGGCTCACGGAATATGTCGAGATCCGCGAGGGCGACGCCAACGAGACGCTGCGGTCGATCGACGGCGAGGTCGATTTCTTCCTCAACGACGGGTTCCCGATGCTCGCGCTCGACATCCTCAGGCTGGTCGCGCCGCACATTCGCCCGGGGGCGGTGGTCCTGACGGACAACGTCGGTCACTTTCGCGGCAACTACCGCGAATACCACGCCTACCTGCGAGACCCCCGGAACGGCTTCCAGACGATCACGATGCCGCTCCGCTCCGGGACCGAATATTCGGTGCGCACGGCCGAGGCCCCGCGCTGAGCGGGCGATCGGGCGCGCGCCCGCGAGGCCGAAGTCCTCGCGGTGTGGTGAATGCCGGATCGGAGGGTGGAGCGATCGGCGGAGGTGGGCGGCGTCGTTCGCCGGCCGCGTGATCAGGTGCCGGAGCGCCAGCCGGCGAGGTAGTCGCGCTGCGCGTCGCTCAGGACGTCGAACTCGACCCCGAGCGCGCGCAGCTTGAGGCGCGCGACCTGTTCGTCGAGCGCGTGCGGGAGGGTGTGCACGTCGGGGGCGAGCGCGCGGCCGGACTGCAGCACGTACTCGGCGGCGAGCGCCTGGTCGGCGAAGCTGAGGTCCATGACCGCGGCGGGGTGGCCCTCGGCGGCGGCGAGGTTGACGAGGCGGCCCTCGGCGAGCAGGTAGATCCGGCGGCCGTCGGGGCGCACGAATTCGTCGAGGGACGGGCGGATCCGCCGCTGCTGTGGGGCCGCGGCGGCCAGCGCGGCGAGGTCGATCTCGACGTCGAAGTGGCCGGCGTTGGCGATCACGGCGCCGTCCTTCATGGCCGCGAACTCGGGGCCGCCGATGACGTCGCGGTTGCCGGTGACGGTGCAGAAGATGTCGCCGACGGCGGCAGCGTGGGCGATCGGCAGCACCTGGAAGCCGTCCATGGTCGCCTCGAGCGCGCGCAGCGGGTCGACCTCGGTGACGATGACGCGCGCGCCCATGCCGGCGGCGCGCGCAGCCAGGCCGCGGCCGCACCAGCCGTAGCCGCAGACGACGAAGCAGGCGCCGGCGAGCAGGCGGTTGGTGGCGCGCAGGATGCCGTCGATGGTGCTCTGGCCGGTGCCGTGGCGGTTGTCGAACATGTGCTTGGTGGCGGCGTCGTTGACGGCGATCACGGGGTAGCGCAGGGCGCCGTCGCGGGCCATCGCGCGCAGGCGGGTGACGCCGCTGGTGGTCTCCTCGGTGCCGCCGACGATGGCGTCGCCGAGCGCGGCGTGGCGGGTGTGCACGAGCGTGGCGAGGTCGGCTCCGTCGTCCATGACGAGCTGCGGCCGGTGGGCCAGCGCCGCGGCCAGGTGCGCGAAGTAGGTCGGGCGATCCTCGCCGGCGCGGGCGTAGACGGCGATGCCGTCGTCGAGCGCGAGCGAGGCGGCGACGTCGTCCTGGGTGCTGAGCGGGTTGCTGGCGCACAGGCGCAGGTCGGCGCCGCCGGCCTGGAGGGTGCGCACGAGCGCGGCGGTCTCGGCGGTGACGTGTAGGCAGGCCGCGACGCGCACGCCCGCGAGCGGGCGCTCGCGGGCGAACCGCTCGCGCACGGCGGCGAGCACGGGCATGGCCCGCTCGGCCCAGTCGATCTTGTCACGCCCACGCGGGGCCAGGGTGTCGTCGCTGATGTCTCTCGTGGTGGTCGTCATGTCCCGGTCCCCGCGGTGCGCGGGGCCTCCTGCCAGCGAAGATGCGGGAGGGCGATGCATCAGTCACGTTCGGGTTTTTTCGAGATGGTATAAGTCGAGCTAATGCTGCCGGACTTCAACCGCCTGCGGGTGTTCTTCCACGTCCACGAGGCACGCAGCGTCAGCGCGGCCGCGGCGGCGCTGCACGTGACGCAGTCGGCGGTGAGCCAGAGCCTGGCCAAGCTCGAGGACGAGCTGAAGGCGCAGCTGTTCGTCCGCCGCCACCGCGCGATCGTGCCGACGGCGGCAGGCGAGGCGCTGTTCGCCGTGGTCGCGCCGTTCGTCGCGGGGCTGCAGGAGGGGGTCGGGCAGATCCACCGGGCGCGCCACGAGCTGGCAGGGACGCTGCAGATCGGGGCGCCGGTGGAGTTCGGGTCGCATCGGCTGCCGGAGGTGCTGGCGAGGTTCGCCCGCGCACACCCGGGGGCGCGCTTCTCGCTGCGCCTGGGCCACCCGTCGGAGATCGTGCCGCTGCTCGAGGAGGGCCGGCTCGACCTGGGTTTCGCGGACTTGTTCGAAGGGACAGGCGCTTCGGAGCGCCGACTGGCGGGCTTCGAGGTGGCGGAGGTGATGGAGGAGGCGCTGGTGCTGGTGGCGAGCGCGGAGGTCGAGGCGGCGGCGCTGCAGGGCAGCGGGGCGTTCACAAAGTTGTCGCGGCTGCGCTTCGTCGACTACCACCCGAGCGCGCCGGCGGTGCGCGGGTGGTTCCGCCACCACTTCGGGCGGGTGCCGCCGCGGCTCGAGCCGACGCTGGCGGTGGAGAGCGTGCAGGCGGTGATCGCCGCGACGAGCCACGGGATGGGCTTCGGGGTGGTGCCGGCCCACACGGTGGCGCGGGCGCTGGCAGAGGGCGAGCTGGTGGCAGTGACGACGCGCAAGCGAGCGCTGACGAACCGGATCTCGCTGGTCCGCCTGCTCGACCGGGTGCCGAGCCGATTGGAGCGGACGTTCGTGGCGTTCGTGACGCAGGCGCTCGGGAAGCGCGCGGCGGGGTGAGGCGGAGTCATGCATGACTCGATCGGGACGAGGCGGAGGATGAGCCCGATCGGAATGCGGATGCTCGACCGGCCGAAGATTCGAGATGTCTCTCGGGTCATGTCGGCCGGTTGCCGTGAGCACAGGACGAATCAGGAGCGCTGGGCTATGCTCGCCGCGCATGCTCGGTGCTCGGATCGATCTCGAGGGGCTGCGGACCGGTGGGCCGCGGCAGCAGCGGGCGTACGCGGTGCTGCGGTCGCTGGCGATCTTCGAGCGGCTGGCGGCGTTTCGCCCGGCGCTGGCGGGCACGTTGCCGCTGCCGATCCATACCGAGGCGAGCGACCTCGACGTGCTGTGCGAGGTGCACGATCCGGGGGCGTTCGTGGCCGCGTGCTCGGTCTACGCGGCGTGGCCCGGGTTCAAGACATCGCAAGCCGAAGTGCGCGGGGTGTCGTCGACGATCGTGCGCTTCACGGCCGAGGAGTTCCCGGTCGAGCTGTTCGGGCAGCCGCAGCCGGTGGCGCAGCAGCACGGCTGGCGTCACCTGCAGGTCGAGGCGCGGGTGTTGGCGCTGGCGGGTGAGGCGGCGGTAGCGACGATCACGCGATGGAAGCGCGAGGGCATGAAGACCGAGCCGGCGTTCGCGCGGTGGTTGCAGCTGCCCGGCGACGATCCGTACCTGGCCGTGCTCGCGCTCGAGGGGCTCGACGACGAGGCGCTGCGGCGGCTGGTGGCGCGGGCCGGGCGGTGAGCCGCGGCTGATCGGGTCGCGGTCCCCGCGGGTGTGTCGCAATGCCTCCGTCGGCGGGGAGGTCACGCGTCGCAATCAGCGCGCGTGGCTGCGGTCGAGCTCGCTCGGCGCCGCGCGGGCGCCCTGCTGGCGGCCTCGGCGGCGGTTTGTCGCCGGCGCGGCGAAACCAGGGCGCGGGTCGCTTGCCGAGGGCGGTGGTCGTCGACAGATAGGAAGAGCACGGTTCGCCTGGCGAGCCGGCGAATCCGAAGGAGATCCAGCTTCATGACGCAGCCCCTCAAAGTCCCGGTAGGCACGCGAGTCACGACCCCTTCAGGCGAGGAGGGCGACATCATCGAGGCGCTCGGGCGCGACGGCACGGCGCCGTACCGGGTGAAGTACGCGGACGGGCGCGAGTTCGTGTGGACGCCGCCGCCGGACTACGCCCTCGGCGACGAGCCGGCCCCGGAGAACGCGCCGCTGCCCTAGACGCCGTCTGTCTCGTGAGACATGCATGAAGGGACATGTCCTCGGGTTTATGCGCATAAGCGCAGGTACGAAGGGACATGTCCTCGGGTTCATGTGCCGGGGTACAGGCGCTGACCTCGGCGGGCAGCCACGGCGCGGGCCGCTAGTTCGGCCCAGCGGACGGCTTCTCGAACACCACGGCGCCTTCTTTGACGACCCGCGACCACGTTGTGGGCTAGTTCGGCCCGGCGGACGGCTTCTCGAACACCACGGCGCCTTCTTTGACCACCGCGACCACGTTGTGGATGTGCTCGATCTGCGACAGGTCGCCGTCGATCACCACGAAATCGGCCAGGAACTCGGGGCGGATCGCGCCGATGCGGTCGTCGGCTCGCAGCAGCTTGGCGGCGTCGGTGGTGGCGGTGGCGAGCGCCTCCATCGGCGTCATGCCGACGTCGTGGACGAACACGTCGAGCTCGCGGGTGCTCTCGCTGAAGGCGGTGTAGACGGCGTCGGAGCCCATGACGATGGTGACGCCGGCGGCGTGGGCGGCCCGGGCGGTGGCGACGTTGTCGGCGATGAATGCGTCGAAGGCGGCCCGCTTGTCGGGGGAGAAGCCGAAGCGCTCGATGTTGTCGCGGTAGTAGCGGTTGTGATGGATGGTCGGCACGTAGGCGACGCCGCGCTCGCGCATGGCGGCGAGGGTCTCGGGCGAGAGCGTGCGCGGGTGCTCGACGCTGTCGGCGCCGGCGCGCACGATGTCGGGGGTGACGGTGCCGAGGGTGTCGTGCACGGCGACGGGGATGCCGTGGGCGTGGGCGATGTCGACGGCGGTCTTGATCTCGTCGAAGGAGTAGGTGCGCTCGCCGGTGAGGTCGTCGTCGCTGCCGGTCGAGGCCCACAGCTTGACGACCTTGACGCCGGCGGCGATCTCCCGCCGCACGGTGGCGGCGACCTGCTCGGTGCCGTCGGCCTGGCCGGGGCGTGTCGACTCCGTGGGCGTGAGCCGCGACGACCACACGCCATCGGCGGCGCCGAAGATCCGCGGGCCGACGAGCTCGCCGGCCTCGATGCGCGCGGCGGTCTCGAGGTCGAGGTGATTGTCGGAGCCGAGGTCGCGGATGGTGGTGACGCCGAGCGAGAGCAGGGTGCGGCCGTTGGCCTCGACCAGCGGGACGAGGCGGTCCTTGGGCTGGGAGATCTGGAACGGGTCGTTCGGGGCGCGCTCGCCCCACGCGGGATCCCAGCAGAAGGTGATGTGCGTGTGGGCGTCGATGAGGCCGGGGATCGCGGTGTAGCGGCCGTGGTCGACGACGCGGGCGCCGGCCGGCAGCGGCTCGCCGGCCGCGAGCACGCTGTGGAAGCGCTTGCCCTCGACGACGACGGCGCCGCCCTCGACGACCTGGTGCGGGGCGGTGACGACGCGCGCGAACTTGTAGACGGTGAGGCTGGAGGCGGGGATGTCCGCAGGGACAGGTCGGTCGGGGACCGCCTGCTCGGGCTTGCAGCCGAGGCCGGTCGCGGCGAGGAGGCCGAGCATGGCCCACGCGCGCGGCCGCGCGTACTCGCGGGGCCGACCGCCGGCGCTGTCCGGGGGCCGCAGACGACCACGCAAGACCATGCCCGGCCGAGGATGCCGGAGGCGCCCCGGGTTGTCGAGGCGACGTCGACGCGCGCCAGGCCCAGGGAGCGCCGGTCCCAGGGTCGCAGGGAGTGGGCGCAGGCATCACGGGCGCGAGGCTGGGAGGCGCGAGGGCGCGGGCGTCACCCGCGGGGCGGATGCAGGACAGAGGGATCGGGCATCACCGGCGCGAGGAGCGTGGACGCGGGCATCACATGCGCGGGGCCGGGACGCGCAGGACGAAGGTCGAGCCGCGCCCGGGGGCGCTGGTGACTTCGATGTCGCCGCCGAGCAGGCGGGCGAACCGATGGGCCAGCGCGAGGCTGACGCCGCTGCCTTCGTGGGAGCGCGTGGGCCCGTCGTCGAGCGGCTGGAAGGCGACGAACAGGCGCGGCAGGTCGGCGGCCGCGATGCCGACGCCGGTGTCGGCGACCCGCAGCTCGAGCCACGGGAGGTCGTGCACGGCGATCGCGGCGAGGCGGACCTCGACGCGGCCGCGGTCGGTGAAGCGGACCGCGTTGTCGACGAGGGTGTGCACACAGTGGGCGAGCATCGCGGGATCGGTCAGGCAGACGAAGGCCGTCGGCAAGGGCGCGAGCGTGAGCGCGTCGCCGCGCGCGCGGGCCTCGAGCTCGCAGTGGGCCACGGCCTCGCGCACCAGCGTTGCGACGTCGACGGGGACGCGCGCGGGCTGGACGACGTCGGCCTCGACGCGCGACAGCTCGAGGATATGCGTCAGCGTGCGGACCAGGCGCGCGGCGGCCCGCCGGATTCGCTCGGTGTCGCCGTCGATCGCCGCCAGGTCGCCCTCGGCCGCCGACTCGCGGATCAGCTCGGCGTAGCCGACCACGGCGTTGAGCGGGGTCCGCAGCTCGTGGCTCATGTTGAGAAGGAAGCGGGTCTTGAGCCGATCGGCGCGCACGGCCGCGTCGCGGGCGCGGGCCAGGTCCTCGTAGAGGCGGGCGTTGTCGATCGAGGTGGCGATCTGGGCGGCGAGGTGGCGCAGCAGCGCGAGCCGGCCGCTGCCGAAGGTGTGCGGGGCGAGGTCGTTGTCGAGGTAGAGGACGCCGAGCAGCTCGCCGTGGCCGAGGATCGGCGCGCACAGGACCGAGCGCACGCCGGCCAATGCGGGGTCGCCGGCGAAGTCGTGGTCGACGGCGACGTCGCCGAGGACGACGTCGCGGCGGGTGCGAGCGACGAAGTGGACCAGCGACTGCGGTAGACCTGGCTCTTCGGACATGGCCCGAGATTGCAAGACGTCGAGCCGCTCGCGGGCGACGTCGGCGGCGGCGGCGATCTGCAGGCCGCCGTCGCCGTTCAGCAGGACGAAGCAGCGGCGGGCGCCGGCGACCTCGAGCACGGTGCGGACGAGCGCGCAGCAAGCGGTCGAGGACCAACTCGCCGGTGATCGCCCGGGTGCTGCGGAGGAGCGCGGCGACGTCGATCGCCTCGGCGCCGGCGCTCGGCGGCGGGGCGTCGGCGGGGGTCGGCGCGGGCACCGGGGCGGGCGCGGGCGCGGCGAGGCCGGGGAACTCGGCGCGCAGGCGGGCAGACAGGGCCGGGGCGCCCCAGCGGTCGTAGGTCGCGGCGGCTGCCCCGAGGTACATGTGCGAAAGGACATGTGATTCGCGGGCGCGGGCGTGGCGGCCGGCTCGCTCGAGCGCGAGGGCCTCGATCCGCAGGTGACCGGCGCGGCGGGCGGCCTCGACGGCGCGCGGGTAGAGGAGGGCGGCCTGGTCGTGGTCGCCGCGGCAGCGGGCCAGCTCGGCCTCGACGAGGAACAGCCGACCCTCGATGTTGGCGGGGCACAGGGCGGCCCAGCGGCGCAGGTGCCCGAGCCAGGCCTGGGCCCGCTGGCGGGCCTTGCGGGCCAGCGGCTGGCCGCGAGCGGTGAGCACCAGCAGCGGCAGGGTGATCTGATCGACGAGCAGCAAGGTGCCCTCGGCGCGAGCCCAGCGCAGCCGCTTGGAGAGGACGAGGGCCTGATCGATGGCGCCGTGGTGGTAGAGGAGGGCGAGCTTGATCAGGTGGTAGGCGGAGGCGAGGGCGCGGCTGTGCGGGCCGAGCTCGTCGACGAGGGCGTCTTCGTCGAAGTCGGGGCCCTCGAGCGTGGTCGGGCCGTCGGTCTCGCCGCGCAGGGCCAGGGCCATGCGCTCGAACAGGAGGTGCCAGTGGCGCTGATCGAAGCCGGGCATGCCGACGCCGATCGGGGCGTGGGCGCGGGCGCTGGCCAGGAGTTGATCGATGTCGCCGACGCCGAGCCAGCGGGCGTGCATGACCCCGGCGGAGATGTAGAGCGCCATCGACGAGGCGCCGATCCGGCTGGCGTGCTGCAGCTCGCGCTCGAGCCGCGGGACGATGATGGCGACCGGATCGAGCCAGGAGGCGACGTAGACGCCGCAGTAGTTGGCGAGCTGGGGGCCGAGGCGCGGGTCGGGGAAGCGATCGGCGAGCGCATAGGCGACGGCGTGCAGGGCCCGCGCGCCGGCGGCGTCGTCGAACATGTGCACGTGCCCGAAGGCGTAGAGGGCGACGGCGATGGCGGACTCGCCGTTGACGCCGTGGCGCAGCGCGAGCGCGAGGGCCCGCAGGCCGTAGAGCAGCGCGAGGTCGGGCTGGTGGTGGTAGGCCGAGACGCAGATCGTGCAAAGCAGCCGCAGGGCGCAGCCGATCCGCGGGTCGCGGACGGCGGGCAGCGCGGCCAGGTCGCGCAGCGAGGTGCGGCCGCGCAGCCAGCGGATGGCCGCGAGCTCGCGCAGGATCGCCAGGCGCGAGGCGTTGGCGGGGACGTGGACGCCGAGCAGCGCCAGGCCGGCGCGCCCGGCCGCCAGCGCGGCGTGGATGTGGCCGCGATCGGTCTCGAGCGCGACCTTGAGGTCGTGGACGCCGGCGCGGTCGACGTCGTCGCGGGCGCGGGCCAGCAGCGGGGCGAAGCGGGCGGCGGCGGCGTCGGGGTCGCCGGCGAAGTGCTCGCACTCCATGCAGTCGCGGGCGAGCGCGAAGGCGAGGTCGTAGCGGGTCTCCCACGCGTGCTCGGGCAGCAGCGCCAGGCCCTGGCGCAGCAGCTGCACCGCGGTGGTGAAGGCGGCGGCGCGCATGGCCTTGCGGCCGGCGGCGAGGTCGAGCTCGGCCAGGCGCAGGCGCTCGGCGGGGTCCTCGATCCGCTCGGCGGCGAGGTTGAGGTGGCCGACGATCTCGAATAACATGTCCTCGAGGACAGCCGACGTGGCGCCGCGCAGCAGGCCGCGGCCGAGCTCGAGGTGGAGGCGCTGGCGCTCGTCGGCGGCGAGGCCGGCGTAGGCGGCCTGCTGCACGCGGTCGTGCACGAACTCGTAGACATCGACGTCGACGGCGAGCACGAGGCCGCGCTCGATCGCCTGGGTCAGCGCGGCGGTCACGTCCGCGGGCTCGCGGCCGAGCAGGCCGGCGAGGCGGCCGGCGTCGAAGCGCGCGCCGACGCAGGCGGCGGCCTGCAGCGCGCCGCGGACGTCGGGGCCGAGGGCGGCGAGGCGGCGGGTCATGAGCGCGACGATGTCGGCGTCGGGGGCCGCGCGGGCGGTGGCGGCGGCGTCCCAGGCCCAGCCGTCGCGCTCGGGCGACCACACCAGGAGGCCCTGGTCGAACAGCCAGCGCAGGTAGGCGCGCACGAACAGCGGGTTGTTGTCGGTGGTGGCGGCGACGACCGCGGCCAGCTCGGCGGCCTGTCCTTCGGGCCAGGCGAGCGTGTCGCCGATCAGGCGCTGGACCTCGGCGGGGGCGAGCGGTCCGAGGCGGACGCGCACGTCGGCGGCGAGGCTGCGCAGCGGGTGGGCGGCGGCCAGCTCGTCGTCGCGGTAGCTGCCGACCAGCAGCAGGTGATCGAGGTCGGGCTCGCGCGCGAGCTCGTCGTAGAGGCGCAGGCTGGCGGCGTCGGCCCACTGCAGGTCGTCGACGGCGATCACGAGCGGGGCGTGCGGGCCGGCGAACACGCGCACGAGGCGGGTGACGGCGGCGTGGAAGCGGCCCGCGGCCTCGGCGGGCACGGCGACGGTCGGGCGCGGGCGGGCGCCGATCACCAGGGCGAGCGCGGGCAGGACGTCGGCGAGGCCGGCTGCGCCTTCGCCGAGAGCGGCCTCGAGGGCGGCGCGCACGGCCGCGAGGCGCTCGTCGGGTTCGGCGAGGGCGCGGCGCAGCAGTTGGTCGAGGGCGGCCAGCAGGCCGGCGTACGGGGTGGCTTTCTCGACCTGCTCGAAGCGCCCGCTGACGAACACGCCGCCGGCCTCGCGCACGGCCCCGGCGAAGGCCCGCAGCAGCGCCGACTTGCCGGCGCCCGAGGGCCCGGCGACCAGCGCGAGGCCGCGGGCGCCGGCGCGCACGGCTGTCCAAAGGGACAGCAGGGCGGCCAGCTCGCGCTCGCGGTCGAACAGGGTCGCGGGCAGCTGCAGGCCCGGCGGGCGGTCGCGCGCGGCCGGCTCGAAGCGCGGCAGCTCGCCGCGGGCGAACGCGTCGCGGCAGCGGGCGAGGTCGTGGCGCAGGCCCTCGAGGCTCTGGTAGCGGGCCTCGGGGCTCTTCTCGAGCAGGTGGAGGATGACCCCGGACAACGTGTCCCCGAGGTCAGGTGCGAGCGCGACCGGGGCCGCGGGCACGCGCGCGAGGTGGGCGTGGACCAGCTCGAGCGGGTCGTCGCTGGCGAACGGCAGGCGGCCGGTGAACAGCTCGTAGAGGGTGACGCCGAGCGCGTAGTAGTCGCTGCGCGGGTCGACGTCGCGGCCGGTGCGGCCGGTCTGCTCCGGCGACATGTACTGCAGCGTGCCCTCGCCGGCGGCCGCGGCGGCGAAGTCGATCAGCTGCACGCGCTCGCCGTCGCCGTGGACGATGATGTTGGCCGGCTTGAGGTCGCGGTGGACGACGCCGGCGGCGTGGACCCGCGCGAGCGCGCCGCAGATCTCGAGCGCGAGGTCGAGCCGGGCCACCAGCGACAGCGCGCGCCCCTGGCGGAACCGGTGCAGCGAGGCGCCGCCGATGTCGCGCAGGACCAGCACCGGGCAGCCGTCCCAGCGCTCGAGCGCGAGGACCTCGGGCACGGCCGGGCCGGCGCAGCGGCGCAGCAGCTCGGCCTCGCGCTGCAGCCGGGCGACGCCGGGGCCGTCGCTGAACTCGCGCCGCAGGGCCTTGAGGATCGCGCGCGCGCCGTCGCGACGGCGGAAGCCGCGGAACACCTGCGAGGTGCGCCCGTCGTGCAGCTGCTCCGCGAGCTCGTAGTCGCCGGCGGCCATGTGGGGCCCAGTGTGCCTTGCCGCGCGGGCGACAGACACTGCGACGTGAGGGCTCGCTTCCGCGCCGACGCTGCGGCGGCGCGAGCGACCTCCGGCGGCGCCGCCCCGGTCGCCTCGCAGCGCCGATGCGGCGCCCGGGGTCGGGCGCGGGCGGCGGGATCACGGGCGCGTCGTGAGGCTCGTCGCGCGGCGCCGCCGTCGGTGACGTCGTGGCGCGCGAGCCGGCGATCTCTGTGCGGCGACTGGACCTCGCGTCCGGCGGGGCGGAGCGCTGCTGTCCCGGGGAGCATGACTTTTCAGTCATGTTCGCGGGGACATGTCCTTTGCAGCTTCTCGCAGGTGGGTGCGGCTCAGCCGACCGGCGGCGGGAGGGTGTCGCACGACAGCTGGATGAGGGTGAGGGCCTGGTCGAGGGCCTGGGCCAGGTCGCCCTGGCAGATGTCGCCCATCAGGCCGTTGGCGGCCATGGACGTGAAGTCGTGCAGGGTCGGGGCCGGGTCGGCGCTGCCGAACACCGAGTCGCAGGCGGCCGCCTGCGGGCCGGCGATGGTGACGACGACGTAGCGCTGGTCGCCGCCGACGAACGCGTCGAGCGCGGCCCGGGTCGCGGCCGGCGTGGTGGTGGTGTTGGCGAGGTCGTCGTCCTCGTCGGTCAAGAGGACGATCACCAGCAGCGAGGCCTCGCCGCGGTAGAAGCCGTCGTTGGCGCCGCCGAGCGCGGCCTTGGCGAGGAACATCTCGATGGCGTCGAGCGGCCGCTCGCGCCCGAGGTCGGTGCACAGGTTGCAACTCGATCTCGGGTCGGTAGCGAGGCAGCTGAAGGTGGCAGAGACGCCCGGCGCGGGGCCGTCGATCCACAGCTTGCCGTCCATGTCGCAGTCGTCGTCGAACTGGTTGTCGCCGTCGAACAGGGCGCCGTCGAGGCCCATGGTCGACTTGCCGTCCTTGTTGGCGACGATCGAGGAGTTGGTGACGCCGAGGCGGTAGCCGAGGGCCGCGGTCTGGCTGTCGCCGACGTAGGCGTCGAGCACGGCGACGAAGTCGGGGAAGTTGGCGTCGAGGTTGGCCTTCTCCTCGTTCATCGAGGCCGAGATGTCGACGACGAACAGGACGTCGATGGTCTCGCAGCCGACCTCGAGCGAGCTGCCGAAGTCGGCGGCGACCCCGAGGTCGAGCTTGAGGGCGTCGGTGGGGCCGCCGGGCCGATCGCCGGTGCTGGTGTCGTCGCCGCCGGTCGGCAACAGATCTTGCAAAGTCGTGCCGACCCCGGCGTGCATGACGGTGGTGATCCCGAGGGGGGCGGTCGCGCTGGCCCCGTCGCCGCCGCCCTCGCCCACGCAAGCGCACACGAGCGACGACGACGAGAGGGCGACCGAGACGAGGCGAAGCTGCATGCGCTGTTCTTGACCGCCGACGCCACGAACGGCACGCGAGCGACGTGCACGGCGTCTCACCGGCGCGCGCGCGGCCTGGTACTGTCGCGTGGTGCCGAAGCGTCCGCGTGTCGTCGTCCTGCTCACCCTCGTGATCGCGTGCACGCCCAGCAAAGCGCCGGTGACGGCGCCGACGAGCGCGGCGAAGACGACGCCCGCGGCGAAGGACACGCCGGCGGTGGCCGTGACGTTCGACGACCTGATCATCGGCGGCCGCGACCTCGAGCTGGTACGCACCGAGGCGATGACGCGCGCGCTGCTGGGGCACTTCCAGGCGGGCGCGGTGCCGGTGGTCGGGTTCGTCAACGGGTCCAAGCTGGAGGACGGGCCGGCGAAGACGGAGCGCCTGAAGATCTTGAAGCTGTGGACGGACGCCGGCATCGAGCTCGGCAACCACACGTTCTCGCACCCGTCGCTGCACGCGACGCCGGTGAACGAGTACGAGGCCGACATCGTGCGCGGCGAGCCGGACATCCGGGCGCTCAACGCGACGCTCGGGCTGGGGCTGCGGTGGTTCCGGCACCCGTACCTGCACACGGGCACGTCGCTCGAGATCCGCGCGGAGATCGATCGCTTCCTCGCCGAACGCGGCTACACGGTCGCGCCGGTGACGGTCGACAACGCGGACTGGCTCTACAACTTCGTCTATACCGACGCGAAGACGCGCGGCGACGAGGAGACGATGGCCCGGGTCGGGGCGGCGTACGTGGCGTCGATGGAGGCCGCGCTGGAGTTCCACGAGCGCGCGACCGAGGCGCTGTTCGGCCGGCCGATCCGCCACGTGCTGCTGCTGCACGCCAACGAGATCAACGCGGCGCACTTCGACGAGGTGGTGGCGATCTATCGACGCCGCGACTATCGCTTCATCACGCTGGAGGAGGCGCTGAAAGACCCGGCGTACCAGGAGGCCGACCGCTTCGTCGGCAAGGGCGGGGTGTCGTGGCTGTACCGCTGGGACTGGACGCGCGGGCGCAACCAGGTCGACTGGAAGACGCAGCCGGAGCCGCCGGCGTTCGTGCAGGAGCTGTTCGCGGCCAGCCAGTGACCGGCGCGCGACAATGAGTGGTGCTGACATTCGACGGAAGAGACAGGAATCGAACCTGCTACGGTGTCACCCGCGACGGTTTTCGGGACCGTTTGCCAAACCAAATGGCCGCTCTTCCAGGTGTGCGGAGCGGGAGGGATTCGAACCCCCGCAGGCTTGCGCCCTCCAGCTTTCCAGGCTGGTGTCCTAAGCCGCTGGACGACCGCTCCGCAATGGACAATGGGCGCCGCTGGCTCGCGCTGAAATGACGGAAGGAGCGCGGATCGAACGCGCGCGGGTTTTCAGGCCCGTCCACGGGTTAGCACCCCGGAGCCTTGCCTCTCGGCCATCCTTCCATATCGCGCGAGCCGGTGCGGCGATTCGAGCGCAGCCCGTGCGATTCGCAAATCACACAGGTGCGGACTTCCACGAGTGTTTGGCGTGACCCTGTCGCCCGCTCATGCGCAATCGCATGAGGACCGACCTGGCCCGCGAAACCCCGCGTAGAGCCCTTGCGCCGCCTCCGGAGCCGCTGGTGCGTGAACGCCCGTAGGCGCCCACGCTAGCGTGAACTCGAACTGGAGCGCCCGAATCCGCTGACGGATCGAGGACTCCGGGTCCGGTCGGTGCGACGAGGCAACATACGGACGATGTATCATGGGGTCGCCGGGGCGTCAAGCGACCTTCGCATAATTCGACGATGAATGATGCGAGCGACAATGCGAGGGGAGGCGGCACGCACTGCGATGATTGACGGCCCGCCGCGGGCGCGCGGACAGGGGCCGCACGGGCGCGCACGATCGAGCGCATGGCGGCGAGGGCCGGGCGCGTCGTCGAGTTCGTCCGTGCCTCCACGCGCCACGCGCCGGAGATTCTCGTCGTCGGGCGTGACGGCAGACGCCTGCGTCCCCGCAGGTCAGCGCCGATCTACCCAGGGCGCGGGCGTTGACGCCGCCGGGGCCGGTGAGGTACGCATGGGGCCGCATGGCAGTCCACGGCGGCGGATCGCCCGGGCCCAAGGCGGGCGAACGCGCCGGCGGCGTGGCGGGCCGCCGCGACATGGGCCTTGAGGCGACCGTCGACTCCGACACCGTCGACGGCCCGAGCGCGGGCATGACCGGCGGCCCCTCGACCGGCCGGGCGCGGATGCCCGCGCACCTCGACTCGACGTCGTCACAGGACGCGTCGAGCGTGTTCGACGCGCGGTCGATGCCGATGAACATCGGCCGCCACGAGCTGGTGCGGCCGCTCGGGATGGGCGGCATGGGCCAGGTGTTCGAGGCGCGCGCGCCCGACGGCACCACGGTGGCGCTGAAGATCATTCGCGGCACCAGCCCCGAGCGGCTCTACCGGTTCAAGCGGGAGTTTCGCTCGCTGTCGGCGGTGGTCCACCCGAACATCGTCGCGCTCTACGACCTCGTCCACGTCGACGACGGCGGCGGCCAGGGCCTGGCGTTCTTCACGATGGAGCTGCTGCGTGGGGCCCACTTCGTGTCCGCGGTGCGCGACGAGCTGGCCGAGGGCGCGCTCGACGAGCCGGCGCTGCGACGATTGCAGGACGCGATGGTCGGCCTGGCGTGCGGGCTGTCGTGCGTGCATCGCCATGGCCTGGTCCACCGCGACATCAAGCCGTCGAACGTGATGATCACGCCGACCGGCCGCGTGGTGGTGCTCGACCTCGGCCTCGTGCGCGAGAGCCGGGTCGCCTCGTTCGACAGCGTCGGCGAGAACCACGCGCTGCTCGGGACGCCGCTCTACATGGCGCCGGAGCAGGTGATCCGCTCCGACGACGCCGGCCCGGCCGCCGACTGGTACGCCGCCGGCGAGGTGCTGTGGGAGTGCCTGCACGGCGAGTCGCGCCACGCCGGGCGCACGCTGGTCGAGGTGTTCGAGCGCAAGCTGATGGAGCCGCCGACGCTGCCGCGGCGCGCCGGCGTGCCGCCGCACCTGGCGCAGCTGTGCCTCGACCTGCTGGCGCGCGAGCCCGCGGCGCGGCCGAGCGCCGGCGACGTGCTGGTGCGGCTCGGTCGCGGCGATCTGGTTGCGATCGAGCTCACGGTCCAGGGGCTGCTCGGGCGCGAGCACGAGGCCCGGCTGCTGCGCGATCAACTGGCGCAGACCGGCCGCACCAACGCGGTGTTCGTCAGCGGGCCGTCGGGCTTCGGCAAGACCACGCTGGTCGAGCACGTGCTCGACGTGGCCCGCCGCGAGGACGCGGTGGTCGCGTTCACCGGCAGCTGCTCGGAGCGCGAGTCGATCCCGTTCAAGGCGCTCGACTCGGCGATCGACGCGCTCAGCCTCTACCTCTGCAACACCGACGCCGACGCGACCGCGATCGCCCGCCCCGACGATCTGGCGGCGCTGGCCCGCCTGTTCCCGATCTTGCGCACGGTGCCGGCGATCCGCGATCTCGACGACGCGTGGCTCGAGGGCTGCGATCCGATCGAGATCCGCCGCCGCGCCGCCGATTCGCTGGCCGCATTGTTGACGCGGATCGCCACGCGCCGGCCGGTGGTGCTGGCGCTCGACGACCTGCAGTGGGCCGACCTCGACAGCGTGCTGCTGCTCGAGTCGATCCTGCTGCGCAAGCACCCGCCGCCGATCACGCTGCTCGGCAGCCACCGCGAGGGCACCGAGACCACGCGCGCGCCGCTGTCACACCTGTGGAAGGCGCTCGAGGCGGCCGAGTTCATCGGCCTGCGCCGGGTATTGGTCGGGCCGCTGTCGGACGAGCAGTCGCTGGCTCTGGCCGCACGCCTGCTCGGCGGGCCGGTCGACGATCCGGTGGCCGCGCGGATCGCCCGCGAGGCCGGTGGCAGCCCGTTCTTCATCGGCGAGCTGGTCCGCCACGCGCTCGCCCACGGCGGCCTCGACGAGGCCGGCCTCAGCCTCGACAGCCTGCTGCGCGCGCACCTGCAGCGGCTGCCGCCGTCGGCCAAGCGGCTGGTCGAGGTGCTCGCGGTCGCCGGCGGTCGGCTGCCGCGCACGCTCGCGGTCGACATCGTCGCCGCCGCGGCCGGCCCGGTCGATCGCGGCACGCTGGCCCGCCTGCGCGCCGAGCATTTGATCCGCATCGCCGACGCGTCGCAGGACGACGTGCTCGAGACCTACCACGATCGCGTGCGCGAGGCCGCGGCGCAGGAGGCCGCCGAGTCGCAGGGCTCCGAGCTGGCGGCGATCCACCTGGCGATCGGCGAGGCGCTGCTGAGCAGCGGCGCGGCCGACACGGCCACCCTGGCGCACCACTTCCGCGCCGCCAACGACACCGAGCGCGCGACGCAATTCACCCTCGCGGCCGCGCTGGAGGCCGCCCGCGCGCTGGCCTTCGATCAGGCGGCCGAGCTGTTCCGGGCCGCGCTGTCGATCGGGGGCATCGACGCCGCCACGGCCACGCACACGCGCGCGCACCTGGCCGAAGCGCTGGCCAACGCCGGGCGCCTGCACGCCGCGGCGCGCGTCTACACCGACGCCGCCCACGCCGACGACACCTCCGCCAGCGAGGCCCAGCGGACCGAGTGGTTGCGCCTGGCGACCGCGCATTTCCTCTCGACGGGGCACCACGACGAGGGCCGCGCGGTGCTCGAGGAATTGCTGCCGCGCGTCGGCCTGTCGCTGCCGCGCGGGACCGCCTCGACGATCGTCGCGCTGCTCGGCCAGCGGGCGCTGCTCGCCACCCGCAAGCTGGTGCTGCCGCCGCCCGGCGGTCCGCGCCTGTCGGAGCGCGACGCCCAGCGCCTCGACGTCTGCTGGACGGCCACGCGCGGCCTGCTCTACAGCGACGGCATCAGCTCGACGCTGTTCCACGCCCGCCACTTGCGGCTGGCGCTGGCGAGCGGCGATCCGCTGCGGGCCGCGCGGGCGATCGGCTACGAGGCCTACCTGCGGGCCTTGATGGAGGGCGGGGCCGCCGACGCGGCCGCGACCGCGATCTTCGACAGCCTCGAGGCCTCGGCGCCGATCCAGGCCAGCCCGTACGTGCTGGGAATGCTGGCACAGTACCGGGCGGGCGCGCATCAGATGCTGTGTCGATTCGAGCCGGCGATGGCCTCGTACGAGCGCGGCATCGCCATCCTGCGCGAGCAGTGCACCGGCGTGATGGACGAGATCGCGCAGATGGACGCGCATCGCATGATGGTCCTGCTGTACCTCGGCCGGATCGGCGAGCTCGGCGACGTCGCGTTCCGGCTGCTGCGCGAGTGCGCCGAGCGGCCCAACCCGTACGTCGAGGGCTTCGCTCGCGGCGTGCTCGGCAACCACGTCCACCTCGCGCAAGATCAGGCCGACGCCGCTCACGAGCAGCTCGAGCTGTACCGTCGCAACGCACCCAAGAAATTCGAGGCGCATTTCTTCAACTGCGCGTCGAAGCAGACCGAGCTGCTGCGCTACCGCGGCCTGGCCGAGGAGGCGTGGCGGCAGAACCAGGCCGACTCGGCGATCGTCGAGAAGTTCCCGTTCTTCCGCGTGCCGTACGTGAAGGCCGAGTTCTACCGCTCGCGCGCCGCCAATGCGCTGGCCCTGGCCGCGCGCTCGCGGGACCCGGAGCCGCTGCTGAAGATCGCCCGCGCGGCCGCCAAGCAGTGCTTCCGCGTGCCGCTGCCGATGGCGGACGCCTACGGCCACCTCACGCTCGCCAGCGTCGCCGCGCTCGAGGGCAAGCTCGAGCTCGCGGCCACCGAGCTGCGCCGCACCGTCGCCGTGTTCGAGCGCCTGAACATGGCCAGCGACCTCGCGGCGTGCCGGCGCCGGCTGGCGGCGCTGCTCGGCGGCGACGAGGGTCGCGCCCAGCAGCAGGCCGCCGACGCCTGGATGGCCGAGCAGCAGATCCTGCGCCCCGATCGCTTCACCGACATGATCGCGCCGGGCTTCGACCGGCACACCTAGACCCCACCACAATCAGGAGCTGTGCGATGCAGGACCTCTCGCGTGCGCGTGAACTAGCCATTGCGCTTTCTCGAAACTCGGGCGGCACCGACGCCCACGCGCGGGCCGCCGCCCTCAGCGGCGAGCTGGCCTCGCTCTTCAATCACCCGACGGGCGCCCCGGGCACGCTGAGCGGCTATCAGGCCGAGGGCACCCTCGACGCGCGCGTCGCGGTGCTCGTATTGCCGGCGGCGACGGTGCGGCGATTGTTGCCCGCGGGGCTCGAGCTGGCGCCGCAGCCGGTCGTGCCGGCCGAGTATCACCCGGTCTATCTGTTCTTCTCGCACGAGAACTTCCCCGCGTGGTTCGGCACCATGGATTACCATGAGCTGCTGATCGGCGTGCCGTGGGTGCAGATCGCGGATCCGAAGGCCACCTATCCCGGCCCGTTCGTCTACATGCCGCGGCTCTATCTCAATGAGCTGGCCCCGTGCGAGCTCGGCGTGCACATGTATGGGTGGGAGAAGCAGATGGGCACGCTCGACGTCGTCGGCGACGGCGCCCCGACGGTGCGGTTCACCGTCACGCCGAAGGACGGCAGCTCGCCGGCGGCGATCGGCGAGTTCACCGAGATCCCGGGCGTGGGCCCGAAGTCGTCGGCCGACTTCAAGAACTTCCTCATCGTCCGCCAATTGTTCGAGCAGCCGACCATCTCGCAGGCGCTGCACATCGTCGATCGCAACTCCTTCGACTCGAAGATCGCCGGCCCGTTTTTGGCCGCCAACAACACCCTCGAGGCCGACAAGGCGGGCGCGACGATCCAGCCGCTGGCGGCGACGATCACGATCGGCGCCTCGTTGACGCCGCCGGGCATCCCGCCGGGCACCTACCACGTGCCGAGCCTGCTCGACGCGGAGCTGGGCGCGTTCAGGATCCGCTGCCCGCAGGCCATCTCGCTGCCCGGCTCGTGCGCCGACGCCAGCTATCCGCGGCCGCCGGCCGCCCGCAAGCTCAGGGTCGCGGTGTTCGGCGGCGGGCCCTCGGCCTGCGTCGCCGCGCTGTACCTCGCGCGCCAGACCGATCGCTACCAGGTCACGCTCTACACCACCGGCTATCGCCTCGGCGGCAAGTGCCAGTCGTGGCGCAACCCGGACAAGGCCTGGCGGGTCGAGGAGCACGGCCTGCACGCGTTCCTCGGCTTCTATCACAACGCCTTCACGGCGGTGCAGGACGCCTATCACGACGGCTTCGCCAGCCCCGAGGTCGGCGAGGCGCTGTACCAGAACGCCTTCTACGCCGAGCACCACAACGGCCTGATGGTGCATCACCGCGGTGAATGGTCGTACTGTCCGCTGCCGAGCCCCTCGGCGGTGGCGCCGACGCCTTCGCCGACGGCCTCGTCGACCGGCGGGCACGCGCTGCTGATGGCCGTCGAGGCGCTGGCGCGGCGGGCCCTCGAACATTTCTCGGCGATGGCCGACGCGCACGCCGGCCTCGCCGACGGCATGGACGCGCACGCCTCGGTGCTGCAGCGGCTGCGCAGCGCGATCGTCGGGCTGGTCGTGCGCGCCGCGGAGGACATCTACGAGGCCGACCTCGGCGGCATCGACGACTTCATCGCCGCCGAGGTCGAGAAGGTGCGCGACAACCTCGCCAATCGGGTCCGCGCCACGCCTTCGCTGCCGACGTACCTGTGGTTCTTGTGGACCGGCGCCGACACGATGCTGACGATCGCCGTCGGCCTGCTCAAGAACCCGGTGAAGAACCTGTCGGAGCTCGACGGCTCGGACTTCCGCGACTGGCTCAAGGCCAACGGCCTGCACGAGGCCGCCGGCGAGTCGTGGGCCGTCATCGATCAGGTCTACGAGACCCTGTTCTCGCACCAGGACGCCGACCCGGCCAAGGACGCCTGCAAGCTGCTCGACACCGCCGTGCGCCCGGCCAACCTGGCCGCCGGCGTGGCCACGCGGTGGTTCTTGCTCGAGAGCCTCGGCTACCGCGGCGCGCCGGCCTACCGCTTCGAGTACAGCTGCGCGCAGACGATGATGACCCCGTACTACCTGGCGCTGCAGCGCCTGGGCGCCGAGGTCCGGTTCTTCCACACCGTCACCGGCCTCGAGCTCGCAGGCAGCGGCGAGCAGCGCGAGCTGGTGCGCGTGCACCTGCAGCGACAGGCCGAGGTCAAGGGAGGGCCCGCGGCGTATCAGCCGCTCGTCATCCCCGACCTCGCCAACAACCCGCCCGAGCTCCACGACTGGCCGCTCGATCCGGACTGGTCGCAGCTCGTCGACGGCGACTGGTACCGCGAGCACAACATCGACTTCTATGATTCGTGGCAGGCCGGTCGCAACACCCGGGCCACGCCGGTCCAGCTCGAGCGCGGCGAGGGGTTCGACCTGTGCGTGCTCGGGGTCCCGCTCGGCGCGTTGCCGCTGATCGACTCGCCGCTGACCCGGCCCACGCGGTCCGACGCCGATCCGGCGTGGAAGCGGATGATCGACGGCATCGCCGTGACGCAGACGATGTCGTTCCAGCTGTGGCTCAAGCCCAACGCGGGGGCGCTGATCGCCGGGGCGCCGCGCGGCCTCCTTACCTGCTTCGCCCAGCCCGAGCCGAGCTACGGCGATTTTACGCCGCTCATCGCCCACGAGGAGTGGCAGGCCCCGGGGCCGCACCTGCTCTCGTACTTCACCGGGGCCTCGGTGGCCGGCAAGCCGCCGCTGCCGCCCGAGTGCGGGCCCGAATATCCGCGGCGGATCCAGGCGCAATGGGTCGCCAAGGTCACGCAGTGGCTCGGCGATCATTACGCCGAGTTCTATGACGGCAGCAGCACGCCGGACAGCTTCGGCGGGTTCCTCGACGATCTCGTGGTCGAGGGTGAGCCGCTCATCGGCGCCGCGCGGCTCGAGTGGCAGCATTTGATCGCCGACGTCGAGCCTTCGAACCTGTACGTCCTGAGCCAGCCGGGCTCGATCGGGCTGCGCCTCGGCCAGGCCGAGTCGGGCGTCAAGGGCCTGCTGCTGTGCGGCGACTGGACGCGCACCGATCTCAACTGCGGCTGCGTCGAGGCAGCGACCGCCTCGGGCATGCTGGCCGCGCGGGCGATCAGCAACGAGCCGCGCACCGTATGGCGGCCAGGCTTCTGAGCCATCCAAAGGGAGGAAATGCCATGACCGACGATCGCACCGGCAACGACATCGACCTCGCGCCCGCGGCCGCCGCCTCGCGCGACACGACCCAGAGCAACTGGTCGGAGACGATCAGCTTCACGCCCGCGACGGCCGCGTCGCCGCGCTGCCTCGTGGAGCTGCGCGAGCTCGTGCGAGCGGCCCACGCCGCGCGCAAGCAGGTGCGCGCGCGCGGCAGCGGCCACTCGTGGAACCCGGCGATCGTGACCGCCGATACCTCGGTGAACACCAGCCTGCTGGCCCCCAACGACGAGCACGTGTGCGGCGGGTCGGGGACCGGCAATTGCCTCGAGATCTTTCATTCGACGGTGACCGGCGCCGACGGTCGCACGTATCGGCGGATCAGCGTGCCCGCCGGCATGTGCCAGGGCGATTTCGCAAGGTTGGCGCAGCAGCTCGGCGCGCCGCTGCCGACCCAGGGTCCGGCGCCCGACATCACCCTCAGCGGCTTCGTGGCCAACGGCTGCCACGGCACCGGCTGGTCCGAGCCGACCATCGCCGAGCTGGTCTACGGCCTCGACGTGGTGGGGCCTGACGGCAGCGTGCTCAGCTTCACCGCCGATTCGAGCCCGCCGGGGTTCGAGGCGCTGGGGCTCGATCCGGCCGCGCTGATGAACGTCGTGCGCGTGAACCAGGGCGCGCTCGGGGTGCTGGCGCGCATCGTGTTCCAGCTGCCGGCCGAGCCGTTCAACCTGCGCGTCTCGAACGCGTTCGTGCCGGTGACCGACGTGTTCGACCGCGCCGATCCATCCAAGCTGCAGCGCCTGATCGAGGGCCACGATTACGTCGAGATTTTTTGGTTCCCCTACAATAATTATACGATGAAGGGGCTCACCCCGGTGCCCGCGGGGCCGGAGCAGGACACGCTGTGGGTGATGATGCTCGACCGCACGAGCGAGCCGGTCAGCGGCGACGCGACCTTCGTCGATCTGTGGAACGACGCATTCGGGGTGTTGGCCCTGGCCGGTGGGGCGATCGGCCCCGTCATCGATCGCCTGCCGCGGGTGGTGCCGGCGATGTCGAACTTCGCGCTGCACACGATGAAGTGGAAGAACCACTTCAGCGACCCGGTCGTGCTGAGCCCGCCCGACGCGTTCCTGTATCAGAAACACTACTTCCGCAGCTTCCTCGACCTCGAGTTCACGCTGCCGATGGACGGGGCGCAGGGCTTCGCCGACGTGGTTGCGGCGTTCTATCAGTTGGTCGATCGCATGGAGGCGTGGCGCAGCGGCAGCGAGGGCGACGCCGAGTACCCGATCAACCTCAACGCCCACGCGCGGTTCGTCCGCAACAGCCAGGCGACGCTGTCGCCCGCGTTCGCGCCGGCCGGCTCGTCGCAGCACACCTGCTACTTCGAGTACCTCAGCTACTCGCACGGCGATCTGACCGACCACTACCTGGCGTTCAACCGCGAGTTCTACAAGCCGGCGCACGGGCTCGGCTGGAAGAAGTGGGGCGGCCTGCCCAATTGGGGCAAGTACCTGGGGAGCGTGCCGGGCATCGACGAATACGTGCACACGATCCTGGCGGCGAAGACCGGGGCGGAGCCGAGCCGACTCGAGCAGTTCCTGGCGGTGCGCGACCGCATCGATCCGGACGGGGCGACGTTCACCAACGATTACCTGCGCGGCTTCTTCAGCGGGCAGGCGGTGGCCGGCGAGACGCGGCTGCGCGGGGCGCCTGCGGGGCGCTTTTTGGCCATGCCGGCCGTGCCGCCGCGCCGGGCGTTCCCGCTGGCCAACGTCGAACACGCGACGCCGACGCGGCCGATGCAGGCGGAGAGCATGGAGCTCTATCACGACCTGGCGGCCGGGGCGGCGTTCCTGCTCAACGAGCACGGCGAGGTCAACCTGCTGGCGCTCGAGCACGATCCTTCGACGGGGCTGCTGCACTACGTGCCGGCGTCGCCGTCGCAGCACCTGGGCTTCGAGGAGATCCTCGACCGGGTGGCGCGGTTCCATGCGCCGCTGCGGGCGGTGTGAGGACGAGTCCCGAAGGACATGTCGTAAAGGGCATGTCCTTGGGGGCTTGTGATTGGGGCTCCCGAACGACGCGAGGTGAAGTGGTTGTGGCGGCGAGCCGCGAAGCGGGCGGCTCCCGCGCGCGTGGCCGTGCGAAACTTCGCGGGTGGCGGGGCGTTCGCAAGGGCATGCCCGTCCGCGCGCTGCTCGCCCTCGTCCTGGTCTCGATCGCCTGCGGCCACGCCCGCGGCAGAGAGGTGGCAGAGACGCCCGGGCTGGCAGAGCAGCCGCAGCCGGCGGAGGTCGAGGCCGCTGCGCCAGCGCCGGAGGTCGAGGCCGCTGGGCCGGGGTCGGAGCATGCGAGCGCGCAGGTGATCACGTTCAGCGGCGACGATGCGGATCCAGAGCCGTCGACGCAGATCCGCAGCCCGCCGAAGCGGCCGCCGATCCCGAGCTTCCAGCTGTACGGCACGCGGCCGACCGACGGGCCGCGGTGAGGCGCGCGGGGCCTTCGACCTCGAAGCGATGGGCCAGTGAGCCCCCCGTTCGCGTCGGTGGCGAACGTCCAGCCAGGGAGCTTTGCCCGAGGGCGCAGGGGAGCGGCGCGTGGGCCGGTGCGCGGCCGGGGGCTCGCGGCTATGATGACGGCTCTCCTGCGCGAGCGAGCGCGCGCGCGAGGCCGAAGGAGCGACATCGTGAGCGTGTCCGTCAACCCTCCCAAGACGCCGGTGACCGCGGGCAGCAGCGGCGTGGCCGCCGCGACGGTGCCGAACGTGTGCAAGATGCCCGGGCCGCCGGCGCCGTTCGTGCCGACGCCGCTGCCCAACATCGGCAAGAGCGGCGACTCGCCGAAGGGTTATTCGCAGCAGGTCCGGATCGCCGGCAAGAAGGTGGCGATCAAGGGCGCGAGCTTCGGCTCGACCGGCGACATGGCGAGCAAGGCGACCGGCGGCGGGATCGTGTCGAACAACACGCACGGGCCGACGAAGTTCGTCGGGCCCGGATCGATGGACGTCAAGATCGAGGGCAAGAACGTGCAGCTGCTGAGCGACCCGATGCTCAACAACTGCGGACCGAGCGGGACGCCCGCGAACGCGGCGACGCTGCTCGGGGTGATCCAAACCAGCGGGATGGTGACAGCGGTGGAAGCCGGGCCGTGCCCGATCTGCGAGAAGAGCCACGGAGAGCTGAGCGAGTCGCCGCAGACGAAGCTCGACGCAGGGGGGCTGGCTGCGAGATTCGAGGCGGAGGTCCGGCCGATCATCGACGAGGTGGAGGCGCGAGGCCCGGACGACAAGCTGCCCGTGAGCACGATGCTCGGAATCGTGGCGTGCAAATGCGGGAAGAAATACGCGGACCAGTCGGCGGCGACGACCATCGAGTTCTGCAAGGCAGCCGAGGGGATGAAGCACCCGGCGGACGTGACGCTGTCGTATCGCCACGGAAGGCCGGTGCTCGACAGGGCCTATCTGGAGTCTCTCAAGACGGTGCGGGAGCGGATCGGCGCGCACCTCGGGAACTCGCCGCTCTTTCGCGAGACCTGGGAGGATGCCAGTCAGCGCGCTGCAGAGAGTGACAGGCAGCGGTCGGGGCCAGCCGCTTACCCGCCCGGCACTTGCGCAGCGCAGAAGACGCTCCTGTTGCTGATGGACGACGGCGCCCTGGCGGCGGCGATGACGGAGAAGTGGTACAGCAGCAGGAAGAGCAAGACGCAGGCGCCGATCCGGTATGTGGATGCTCGCGGCGGCGCGCGTATGGAGGTCGTCGCAAAGTTCAAGCACGGCGACACGGTGCCGCCCTGCGGGGCATGCGAGCTGCTCGTGCCGTTGCTGCTCTGCGCGGGAGGTAAGGCGGAATGCGAACACAAGAGCTAGAGCCGGAGATGGAAGCGCTGTACCGCAGCCTCGTGCCTGACTTCGAAGCGCAGGTGGTCGGGGCGACGGAAGGCGAGGTGGAACATATCGAGGCGCTCGCCGGTCGGCCCTTGCCGCGGTTCTATCGCTGGTTCTTGCTGCGCATGGGAGGCCATATGGGCCCCTTCGAGTATCCGACGATCGACTTCACGGCCAAGGCGGTGCTCGCTGCCTATTCCAAACGGCTTGTTCATCCGGATTCGCGGTTCCTGATGATTGGCCATGAGGGGGACGAGATGATGCCCCTGCACGTGTTCTACGATCTCGATTGCCTTGCACGGGACGATGCTCGCGTGACCAAGAACCACGTGCTCGGCGGCGAATTTCACCATCAGTTCGAGACCCTGCGAGAGATGTTCGCGTGGGGAAATGTCCTGGCGCTGCACGTCGAGGAGCTCGGGCAACGTTGCGTCGGCAACTTCTATGATCCCGAAGGCGATGTCCTGGCGCGCCTCGTGCCCGTCCTGACCAACCTCGGCTTCGCCAGCCCGATTGCGACCGGCTCGCATTGCGGCTTGTTTCGCGGACCGCGAGGGGCCGTGGTGACTCGCGCCACTCCCGGTCTCGAGACCGATATTCACACGTTTCGCATGGGCGCCGCCGATGCGGGCGGCCTGCGCCGGATCCTGGGCGCGATCGCTTGCGAGACGGCCCTGAAGGTCAACGTGAGAGAATGGTTCCCTCCGCTTGCGCCATAGCGCGGGCGTGAAAGGCAGAATCCTGCCGGCGCCATCTCATCCTGGCGTCATGTAAGGCCGCCGCACCGTGTGCAGACCCACCATGGAACGCTGGCCCGCGTCGCTGCGGTGGGGACGTGCATTCGCGGGCCCGGCGATGCCCGCGTTTGAGCGACGTTTGCGCGCATGTGACCTGCGGATGGTGACGGCGGTGATGGCTGCGTCCGCTGGGGCGCCGGCTTGTGTATGGTGGGGGTTGTATGTCCGCGCGCCGCCTCGCCCCGGTCCTCGTCTTGTTCGCCGCTTGTAGCCCGCCCACGGCCGGCGGGACCGACGACGCCAGCAGCGGCAGCGAGGCGACCGGCACGACGGCGCCGACGGGCACCACCACGACTTCGAGCGGCGAGCTGCCCGATCCGACTACCACCGGCACCACGGGCGACGACAGCACCACCAGCACCAGCGAGCCGCTGCCCGAGCCGCTGGCGCCGCTCGAGGGGCCGGTGCCGCTGACCGACGAGGTGGTGCGCGTGCCGACGCACCCGGTCGACGAGGACAAGCTGCTCGACCTGCGGCTGCCGGCCGACGTGGCGACCGCGCTGGCCGAGGGCTACGGCGACGTCATGCTCGCGGCGGGCGAGCCGGTGCTGCCGCGCACGCTCGACGACGCGGAGCCGCCGACGCCGGGCGCGGCGCCGAAGCTGCTGGTGCGCTTCGTCCATCTGGCCGACACCCAGCTCGCGGACGACGAGTCGCCGGCGCGGCTGGCCTCGTTCGACGAGGTCTCGGGCGGCGCGTTTCGGCCGCAGGAGGGCCACGTGTGCCGCATGCTCAACGCGGGGGTGCGCACGATCAACGCCCTGCACGTCGACGACCCGCTCGACTTCGTGCTGCTCGGCGGTGACAACACCGACAACGCCCAGACCAATGAGCTCGAGTGGTTCCTTGGGATCTTGAACGGGGCGCCGGCGGTCGAGTGCGACTCGGCGATCGACGACGATCCGCTGCCGGGGCCCGACAACGATCCGAAGGACCGGTTCGCGCCGGTGGGCCTCGACGTGCCGTGGCGGTGGGTGGCCGGCAATCATGACGTGCTGCGCCAGGGCACGTTTGGGATCCTCGACTTCAGCGAGCCGATCGGCGACGCGTCGGTCGGAGGGACCCGGGATTACGGGCAGCCGGGGGCGCCGATCGTCAAGGGCATGGTGCCGGCCGACCCGGCGCGGGCGTTCCTCACCGAGCCGGAGCAGGTCGCGTGGGTCGCGGGCGACGGCGACGGCCACGGGCTCGACGCGGCGGCGGTCGAGCTCGGGCGGGCGTTTTACACCTTCGACGTCGCGGGCACGCCGCTGCGCTTCTTCGTCCTCAACACGTCGTCGCTGAAGGGATCGAGCCAGGGGCTGATCCGGGCGGTCGACCTCGAGGCGATCATCGGGCCGACGCTCGACCAGGCGGTGGCCGACGACAAGTGGGTGATCGTGACGTCGCACCACCGCTCGGGCAGCCTCGGCGACGGCCAGGAGTTCGGCATCGGCACCAAGTACGACGACGCGCTGACGGCGGTGCAATGGCAGGAGTTCCTCGGCAGCTACGACAACGTGATCCTGCACCTTGCCGCGCACACGCACCGGCTGATGGTCGAGGCGATGCAGCCGGCCGGGGGCCACGCGTACTGGGAGATGGTGACGCCGTCGCTCAACGATTTCCCGTCGCAGATGCGGGTGCTCGAGGTGTGGGATCAGGACAACGGCGCGCTGACGATCCAGGCCCGCGCGTTCGACATGATCACCGACGACGATCCGGTGGCCGAGATGGGCCGGACGCTGGCGATCGCCGACTTCACGTCGGGCTGGGAGAACGACGGCCGCGGCACCGGGCCCGATCAGCGCAACGTGGCGCTGTGGATCGCGGCGCCGGAGTGACGGCGAGTCTGTCCTGAAGGACATGTGCCTCGTCCCGCCGGGCTTCGAGCGCTCCGCCGGTGCATCGGCGCGCGGTTCGGCCCACCTCGCTCTACCGAGGTTCGCTGGCCGCGATTGCGCGTCCGTGGCATCTTGAGCGAGAGGTCGTGATGCGAGTCCTGCACGCCATTCGCACCCCGTGGGCGCCCTATTCGCTGATGTTCGCCAACGACGGGACGCGGCTCGCGGTCGGGGGCGGGGCCTGGTACGGGGAGGGTGGGATCTCGCTCGCGCGCCTCGACAGCGGGGAGGTGGCGGTCACGCCGATGGGGCCGCAGCGCGGCTACGGGCCGCCGTCGGTCGCCGGTGTCTATTTTTCGGCCGACGATCGCTACCTGGTGGCGGTGACCCGTGGATCGAGCTTGGGGCCGGGTCCGACGATCCTGTTCGCCGTCGACGGGCTGTCGATCGGCCGCGCGGCCGCGTTCGAGCCCGCCGGACAGCGGAGGATGGGAGACCCCTGCGCGACGGGGGCGATGATGGCGGGCGAATCGACGATCGTGCGCCACTGGGCGAGCTCGGTCGAGCAGTGCATCGCCGTGCGGCGGTTCTCGCCGCGCTTCGCCTGCCGCGCCGACGATCGCCGGCATCACCTCACGCACAGCCGCGTGGTGGTGCGGCGCGGGCGGGCGCTCACCGGCGGCGGCGGCTCGCTCGCGCTGGCCGAGTGGCGCGCGGACAGCGGGTTGCGCGAGTCGGGGAGAGCCGCAGAGGGATTGATCTCGGCGCCGCTCGCCGGCGAGGGGCCGTGCGAGACCATCCCCATCGAAGGTTGTCCGCGGGTGACGGCGATCGCGGCGCTGCCGGGCGAGGACGGGTTTCTGACCGGCGGCCTGCGGGGCGAGCTCGATCGCTGGTCGTGGGCCGAGACGCTGCGACAGGAGCGGCTGGCGGTCCCGGGCGCGCCGCTCGCGAACATCGAGCCGGCGCTGCCGACGACGCCGAAGGTGCAGGAGGCTGTGGCGGCGTTGGCGTGGGCGACGTACACCCGCGACAGCGTGGTGGCGATCTGCACGCTGCACGACGAGACGCGGTGGGTCAGCGTCGACGCGGGCGGGCGGCTGCGGCTGTGGCAGGGCGCGCAGCAGCTCGGGGCGTGGACGCTGCCGGCTCCGGGCACGCCGAGGTCGCTGGCCGCCCACCCGAGCGAGCCTTGGATCGCGGTGGGCATCAAGCAGGGCGGCTTCGGCCACCCGAGCTCGCTGGTGCTGGTCCTGGAGCTCTGAGCGCCGAGGCTCGTCGGCGACGGACGACGCGGATGACATGGCGATTCGGACATGCTTATTCGAGCATGTCCGAATCGACATGGTTTCGAGGGCATGTCCTTCGGGACATTCGACGCTCGCGGCGAGAACGAGCCGAGGAGCAGGTCGTGCTGGCCCTTGGAGCTCTTGGGGCCGCCGCCGCGGGTCGCGGGCGCGACGACGGGCGTCACGCAGGATCGGTGACGCGGCCGTAGAACAGCAGCACGCCGCTCCGCACGTCGCGGATGTAGAACAGGAACGGGCGGTCGACCAGGAACGGGGTCGGGCTGGTCGGTGCGCCGCCCACGGCGATCTCGATCGCGCTGGGCGGCGAGCCGTCGGCGCCGCGCTCCTCGACGGTGAGGCGCGCCCGGTGGTGCACGGCTTCGAGCGCCAGCTTCTTCTCGCTGGCCATCGCGTCGAGCTCCGCGCGGCGGGCGTCGAACACCCGCGCGGCCCCGAGCTTGGCGACCACCGGGGCCAGGTCGAGGGTGCTGTCGAGGCTGAAGCGCGGCATTTGGAGGTCGATCGGGGCCGGCTTGGCGGCGTCGATCCAGCCCTGCAGCCGCTCGTAGTCGAAGCCCTTCTCGACGTCCTCGAGGCCGCCGCGGGTCGAGGGCAGGAGGATGATCATGCTGTACTCGCCGCCCCGGTACGGCAGCTCGAGCAAGCGCAGCTTGCCGGCCAGGCCCAAAGTGGTGGAGAGGCGCTGGACGCTGCGCATCATCGGCACCGGCTCCTTGCGTTGGTGGCCGTAGAACAGCACCGGCTCGGTCGCCTTCGGGTCGAAGGGCTCGAGCCAGTCGGCCTTGAAGGCGGCGACGTCGGTGACGAGCAGGCGGGTGGCGGCGGTCAGGGCCTCGGGGCTGAGGATCTGGTCGATCGCGGCGTCGGTCTCCTCGCGGGCCCAGCCGTTGATGTGATCGCGCGCGCCGACGAGGTCGCCGGCGAAGTCGAGCGTGCCGAGCGGCGATGCGAAGACCTTGCGGGTGAGGTCGAGGTACTCGGGCTTGAAGTCGTGGCTGCGATCGCCGAACACCCGGCTGGCGGTGACGAGGCTGACGTGAGCGCTGGGGTGATTCCAGCGAGCGGCGAGGTGGGCCAGGGCGGTGTGGACATCGCCGGTCAGGCCGTCGAGGTGGAGGACGTCGGCCAGTTCGCGCTCGGTGGCCCCGCTGGCGCCGGCGTGCAACATCGCCAGGGCGACCGAGACGCTCATGCCCGAGAAGAGCAGGTTGCCGGGCTGCTTGGCGAGCTTGCGCTGGAGGTCGATGGTGAGCTCGTTGATGCTGCGACCGAGAGCCTGCTTGAGCTCGGCGTTGTGGCCCTTGACGACCGGCGCAGGCGCGGGCTTGACCGGCTCGGAGGGCGGGGCCTCGGCGGCGAGCACGGTCCTGTCGGCGGCCGGCGTGGGGGTCGGCGGCGCGGTGGGGATGGCGGCCGGGGCGGCGACGGTGGCGAGCGGGGCGGGCTCCGAGGGCGCCGCCGTGGTGTCGCAAGCGACCAGGGCGACGCAGACGAACAAGAGGCGGGGGTCTCGCTGCGACATGAAGAAGGATGGTGCCGCAAGTCGCCGCGCACGAGCGCGCCTGCGAGGGGCTGTCGCCTGGCAGGACGGCGACGGGGGGCTGCGCGCCCAGGCGCGGGCGACAGGGCGCCAGGTCACCGGACTCAGCCGCGCGCGGCCATCGTGCGTGGGGGCGTGCAGCCTCGAAGGTCGCGATTGCGCGTGCGGCCGCCGGGCCTTTTAAACGGCCGATCGGGGCCGATCCGGGTGATCGCGCCGTGAGGACCTCGGCGTGGGATCATGGCTTTTTGGACAGGTTGAGGCGAGCGGGAAGACCTGGCCTTCTGGACATGCTGTCTCATGGGACATGTCGATCGTCGGGCCTAGAAGTGATAGTCGAGCTGATAGGGGACGCAGGCGAGGCTGTCCGGGGTGTCGACGCGGATCCAAATCTTGGCGCTGTCGTCGAGGCCGTCGCAGTCGAGCTTGGGGGCGACGGAGGTGGTGCTGCAGCAGCCCTTCTGGCCCAGGGGGGCGGTGTCGGGGGTGGCGCCGCTGCAGTTGATCGAGGTGCCGCCGCTGTTGCATTGCAGGTAGACGCAGACGCGGCCGCCGCTGCCGTTCTGCTGGACCAGGCTGCGCACGGGATCGACGTAGTTGAGGAAGGCGTCGTCGCCGGCGAAGGTGTACCAGTCGACGTCGTTTTTGCCCTTGATGGTGGCGCACACGAAGGAGCCGTCCTTGTCGTCGTCGGAGATGGTGCCGAGGTTCTGCGCGGTCTCCTGGTTCTCGTGCGGCTCCTGGCCGTAGTCCTCGCAGGCGTCGGTGACCTGCTTGCAGGGGCGGCAGGCGCCGTCGGTGTGGCAATACTGGGCGAGGCCGGGGCCGCAGGCGGTGTGCATGGCCCGGGGCGTGTGCGTGGGGACGTCGCCCTCGCAGGTGTCGTCGGTGCAGTCGTTGTCGTCGTCGGGGAGGTCGGTGGGGTCGGGCTCGACGCCGGCGACGCCGGCGTCGCAGATGAACCGCCGACAGTCGCCCTTGACCTGGTGCGGCGGATCGTCGGCGATCTCGGTCTGGAGGCCGCCCTGGCCGTCGCACACGTTCTGCTGACAGTCACCGGAGGCGCTGGGCCAGACGCTGCCCGCGGGCAATTCGGCGACGCCGCAGACGTCGCCGTCACAGGTGACCTCCTGGCAGAGGCCCGGCCAGGGACAGCTGTCGGGGCAGACGGCGGCGCCGGTGGTGGGGACGACGTCGGTGGTGGAACCGGCCGAGGTGGCGGTGTCGGTCACCGGGCCAGTCGGATCGTCGCTGAGACACGCGCCCGCGAGCGCCGTGAGGATGATGATCGCCGCCGCGTCGCTTCGCATCGCCTGGGACTCCTCGTCGTCGAGGATGCCCGGGCAGGCGAGGGAGCGCGAGGGCTACGTCGAGAGACGGTGGACGAGCGTGAGCGCGCGCGGTGCTGCGGCAAGAGATGAGCGGCGCTGGCGTCGCCGCGCCCCCGGCCGGCCGTGAGGTATCGTCACCCGCGCGGGGGCAATCGTCTGTCGGACCTCACGACTGGATTTCAGGCGTCGACCGCCAGGCGCGTTCTCGTCAGCACGGCCGGAGCGTTCAGCCTCGCGGGCCTGGTCGTGGAGCTGCTGCGGCACCTCGCCGGAGCGCGAGGCGCGATGATCTCGCTGTGGTCGCTGAGCTACGAGGGCAACATGCCGTCGTGGTACGCCAGCGTCCTGCCGCTCCTGTGCGCCGGGCTCTTGGCCTGGATCGCCGCCGGCGAGGCGAGCGACCGCTTCTACTGGCGTCTGCTCGCGTTCGGCTTCCTGGTGATCTCGGTCGACGAGGCCGTCGGCCTTCACGAGCGGCTCAGCGGCCAGTTCGACGTCGGCGGCATCCTCTACTTCGACTGGGTCATCCCCGCCGGCGCGCTGGTGGCGGCGCTGGGCGTCGCATTCCTCGGCTTCGTGCGACGCCTGGCCCCTGAGACAGCCCGCCGCTTCGTCCTCGCCGGCGCCATCTATGTCACCGGCGCGGTGCTGTTCGAGTTGCCGCTCGGCTGGTGGACCGAGCGCTACGGCGACGACAGCTTCGGCTACGCGCTCATCGACTGGTGCGAGGAGACGCTCGAGTTCGTCGGCTTGACGGCCTTCGCCTCGGCGCTCCTGGGCCGCCTGCAGGGCCGTCAGATCGCGGTCATACCTCGCTACGACGCACCGACCAGATGAAGCCGTCGTACCAGAAGTGCATGAGCGACACGACCAGCGTCACGCTCAGCGCGACGCGTTGCTCGCTCGAGTCCACCAGCTCGGCCCACACCCCGTAGGCGCCCGCAGCGAGCAGCATCGCCGCCAGCGCGACGGCGCCGCCCCAGCGCGCACGAGCGAGGCCCAGGCGCTCGCGCAGGTTGCCCCGCTCGCTCCACCACACCAGGCCGAAGTACTGCCAGGCGTGGAAGAAGTTCATGATGAAGAACGCCTCGCCGAAGCTGTTGAAGCCCCAGGTGTAGAGCGAGCAGGCGCCGGTGAACACCAGCAGGGCGACCTTCTGCGGCGAGACCTGGTAGCCGCGGCGGTGCAGTCGCACGTAGGCGAGCACGTAGACGAGCAGGTAGAGCGCGCCGCCGAAGAGCAGCGCGGGCGCCCACGAGGCCTGGTGTGCCTCGGCGAAGATGGGGATCTCGCGCACGGCCGTGGCGCCGACGTGCTCGAACGCGGCGAACGGCTCGAGGTGATCGAGCAGCGTCGCGCCGGCGAGGATCGGACCGACGTACAGCAGCAGGTTCAAGCCGAGGTCGAGGCGGCGGCCGGCGTCAGGCGGGTTGCCGCGACGCGCGTCGTAGATGCGTCCGAGCCCGAAGGTCTGCAGGCTCGAATGCACGACATCCCACCAGACCGTCAGCACGATCGCCGTCGCCAGCAGCCAGTCGGACGCGCACAGCAGGAACAACAGTACGAACGGCACGGCGACGAAGCGGCGCGGGTGGCGAGCGAAGATCTGCCGGTTCAGGTGACTGCGCACGAACACGAGCCCCAGGTGCGCGAAGATAAAACTGCCGATGAAGATGCTCGTCACGGTGCCGTGCCGGCCCCACAGCTCGAGCTCTTCGTCGGCGAGCGGCGTGCCGGAGATCGTTATCCCGAGGCCCAGCGCCAGCAGCGGCGCACCGATGAACATCACGGCGTCGTAAAACGGCCCGGCGATGAACGGCCCGCGCACCGTCGCAGTGTACCGGGCAACGACTTCGGGATCAGCTTCTCGCGCGTGTTCGGGACCACGAGCATCACCGGCCAGGCCGGAGCGTACCTGCGCGACGTCTTCTGCGGGCCGACGACCGTGCCGTCCAGCAACGCGACGTCGCTCGACAACTACGGCGTGCGGCCGATCGAGGCGCCTCCGCCAGGTCAGTGCGAGTTGTTAGCGAGCGAACGCGGCGGTCCTGGCAGCCGCAGGGGTGCCAGCTCGGCAGCTTGATCGCGGCCGCGGGCGAGCTCGGTGTAGGGGTGAGCTGTCACCAGTGCCACTTGCCCTTGCCCTTGTGCTTGTGCTTGCCCTTGTGCTTATGCTTGTGCTTGTGGATATGCACGGTCGGGACATCGATGACGATGACGCCGACATAGACCGGGCGGACCGCGAACAGCCAGCCGTAGAACGCCGGACCGCCCGTGACCACGATCGTGTCGTTCTGGACGACGATCGGGACGTCGTAGTCGTACACGATCGTGTCGTGGCCGATGACGCAGGGCGCGTAGGTCGCCTTGACCACCAGGGTGTTCGTCGTCTTGTCCGGCGCGAAGTCGATGAAGGCGACGATCAGGGCGTTGTCCTTCTCCTCCTTCGACGACGGGATCACGTGCAGCTCGAACACGATCTCGTCGTTCGGCTTCTTGACCTCGACGATCTGGATCTTGTCGAGCTTGCCGTCGCCGTCGATGTCGATGCTGTGCAGCTTCTCCTTGGGATTGTTGAGCTGCTTCTCCAGCACCTCGGCGTCCTTGACCTTACCCTTCTTGATCAAAAAGTTGATGGTCTCGAGGTCGAGCGCCTCGGGCTTGATCTGGGCCTCGACGTTCGCCTGCACATCGACGGCCGCGACCGCTGCGGGCTCGTCGGCCTGCTCCGAGACGGGTTCACCCTTGGACTTCGCCGCGATGACGGCGTCGCACGCGAAAGAGGAGGAGGTGGCGGCGACGATCAGTGCGCACAGGAAGGGCTTTGTCATGGGGGACCTCGAGCGACAGTGCCTTCGACAGGCGCCGCCCTGGTCATTCTAAACGCAGATGCGGTGGCGAAAGCGCGACGAGCGGGCTCTGCCCGAGAGGGGCGCGGAGGTCGCATCGCCCATGCCCTCGCAGCAGCCGGCTCAATGCTCGCACACGCCGCCGAGCTGCATGCAATCACCAGGCATGCACGTATTCGAGTTCGGGCCGCGGTCGAGGCCCGCGGAAGTCGGAGGGTGCAGTACATGCGCCGCACTTCGTCGTTTGCGGGTCTCCATCTTCGAGCGCAGTCGTCGTCATGCATGGCGCCTCGCGGCCCGCTCGGTCTGCTCGCGACTCGCTCGGGGCCCTCGGTCCGCAATTCCATGCAACGGGCGATTCGCTCGGCGCGATGAAGGCGACGGCACGCGGCTGTCGCCGTCCGGGGGCGCGGCTATTGCCGGGTGTGGGCGACGCCTCGCAGCTCGGCGGTGAGCGGCGGAGTGACGCCGGTCCAGGTGAGGCCGTCGGGGCTGTAGGCGATGTTGCCGCCGACGCCGACGGCGACGTGGCGCTGGCCGTCGCTGGCGACGTCGTTCAGGTTGGTCAAAAATGGCGAGGGCCGGGCGACCCAGGTGATGGCGTCGGTGGAGGCGAGGATCTGGCCGCCGCCGCCGACGGAGATCCAGCCGCCGGGGCCGTAGGTGATGCCGCGCGGGTCGGCGGCGAGGTTGAAGAGCGGGGTGTAATTCCAGTTCAGGCCGTCGCCCGAATAGGCGGACTTGATCGGGCCGAGCATGGCGAAATTGGGGGCACCGTGGCCGAGCGCGCCGTAGCGATCGCCGGTCGGGCTGCCGTCGATGCGCTGGACCCAGCCGACGCCGTCCTGCCAGTTGAAGGCGCCGAAGTTCATGGCGTCGGCCTGGTAGTTGCCGATGGCGACGAGGGTGACGCCGTCGCCGGCGAGGTCGATGAGCATGTGCTTGGGCGCGGGCAGGTCAGGCCGGGTCCAGGTGATGCCGTCGTCGGACTGGAGCGTCTCGGCGCCGGCGCTGTAGTCGCCGCCGACTGCGATGAAGCGGGTGCCGTGCCAGCGCACGGCGTAGAGGTCGCGCGAGGAGGGGCTCGAGGAGGCGCTCCACTCGACGCCGTCGTCGGAGTGGAGGATCTTGCCGGCCTGGCCGACGGCGACGTACATCTCGGCGCCGTAGGCGACGTCGTTGAGGGCGGTGGTGATGCCGGAGGTGGAGATGGTCCACTGGGCGCCGTTGGCGGAGCGCACGATGGCGCCGGCGTCGCCCACGGCGATGAAGAGGTCGACGCCCACCGGGCCGCCGGTGCCGCTGTCGCTGTCGGTGTCGCCGGCAGGCGGGAAGAAGATGCAGCCGGAGACGGCGAGGACGAACGACGCGACGACGACGCGGAACATGGCCCGGCAAAGCTAGCCGCGCGCGCCACGGGTGTCGAGGCGCGGCGCGGCGCGGCGCGGCGGCCCGCGGTGACGCGCGCCGACGCGATACCGGCGACGGATGACGTGGGTCGACGTTCGGCGCGGGGAGTGAGCGTGACGAGGCGGAGCGCGTGGCCGCACCGAGCCGGGTCGAGGACGGATGCCGAGCTCCGCGCGGAGGCTTCACGTCACGCGTCGGAGCCCTGTGCGCGGTGAGGCTTCGCGCGGACGCTCGGGTCGTGCTCCTCACTCGCGGGCCAGCTGTCCCGAAGGACATGTGGGCCCGGAGCCGCTGCGGCGGCCCTCTAGCTGGTCGCCTGCGGCAGGCGGCGGGGGCGGCGGTAGGGGGTGTTCTCCAGCGGGTTGTCGCCGACCAGCGAGGGGCCGAGGAGGTGCTCCATCAGGTTGAGCAGCTCGATGCGCTCCTCGTCGGTGCCGCGGGCGCGCGCGAGGTCGTAGAAGAAGGCCGGGATGGTGAGGGCCATGAACATGGCCACGAGGCCCAGCTTGGGGCCGGTGAGGCCGGTGAGGCCGAGCCAGGCCAGGCTGGTGGCCCACATGATCCAGAAGCTGGCCTGGCGGGCGAACGGGCCGCGGGTGAAGCGACACTGCACGGCGGTCCCCTGGGGCATCGGCACGAGCTCGGCCTCGAGGGTCATGCGGCGCATGATGGCCGGGCCGGTGTCGACCACGCCGGCGGTGACGTTCTGGCACACGCGGAACTTGCGCGCGCCGAGCTCGGCGAGGAACCGGCGGCGGCTGCGGCTGCGGGCCGGGAAGCCCTCGAGCACCTGGATGTTGGCGTCGCCGCGGAGCCGCGCCAGGACCTCGGGGGGCGCGAGGTCGACGTGGTAGGTCAGCGCTTCGGGCAGGGCGCGCAGGGGCACGTGCGCGCGAGTATTGGCGATTTCCCCGGCGCTCGCCAGCGACTCGCGGTTCGGGCGACGCGCAGCGGGCGTGCGCCCGCTCGGCGGCGGCTCAGGAGCGCGCGACGCGGGCGTTGCGGCGAGGGCCGGCGGTGACGGTGGCGGCGCGCTTCCACGGCCACCAGGCGCGGCGCGGCGGCTCGGCGGAGCGCTGGCGCCGGTCGGTCCGCGCCGGGCGCTCGGCCGCGGGGGCGCGGCTGCGCTGGTCGCTGATCCGCCACGGGCGCGGGCGGCGGGAGATCGAGAGCAGGATCCCGGTCGCGCCCATGCTGACGAGCAGCGAGGAGCCGCCGTACGACAGGAACGGCAGGGTGATGCCCTTGGCCGGGATCACGTCGAGGACGACCGAGATGTTGATCAGGGCCTGGAAGCCGAACAGGGCCGACAGGGCGACGGCGAGGTAGGTGCCGAAGCGGTCGGGGGCGCCGCGGGCGGCCACGAGCCCGCGCCAGACCAGCAGGCAGAACAGGCCGATCACGGTCCACACGCCGACCAGGCCGAGCTCCTCGGCGATGCTGGCGAGGATGAAGTCGGTGTGGTTCTCGGGCAAAAACCCGAGCTTCTGCCGGCCGGCGCCGAGCCCGAGGCCCCATGTGCCGCCCGAGCCGACGGCGATCAGCGACTGCTGGATCTGGTACGACTGCTCGCCCGAGAGGAAGTCGAGCAGGCGGCCCTTGCGGAAGCCGACGCCGACGATCTGCGACCAGGCCAGCGGCGCGGCCAGCATCATGGCGGCGACCACGTAGGTGATCCGCGTGCCGGCGACGAACAGCGCGGTGAGCGTCACGGCGCCGAGGAGGATCGTGGTGCCGAGGTCCTTCTCGAGCAGGACCAGGACCATGGTCAGCGAGGCGATCAGGAGCGGCGGGAGGAAGCCGGCCTTGAAGCGGCGCACGCGCTCGCCCTGGCGGGCCAGCATGGCCGAGAGGAACATCGCCAGGAACACCTTGGCGAGCTCGCTCGGCTGGATGTTGATGCCGGGGGCGCGGATCCACCGGCGGGCGCCGTTGACCTCGTCGCCGACGGCGAGCACGAGCAGCAGGCCCATGAGGCCGATGCCCATCAGGTGCGGGGCGAAGCGGCGGAAGATCCGGTAGTCGAGCCGCGACGTGAGGACCATGACGCCGGTGCCGAGCGCGAACAGCACGCTCTGGCGGCCGAGGAAATACTCCCAGTCGTGGTAGCGCACCCGCGCGGTGTAGACGCTGGCGCTGTAGACCATGACGAGGCCGAGGCAGGCCAGCGACATGGCGGCGAAGAACAGCCAGGGGTCCATGGCCCGCCGCTCCTCGCCCGCGTCCGCGACGAGCGACGGCGAACCCTCCTCGGGGTCGGCGACGAGGTCGCATCCCGGGTCGGGGGCCGCGGTCTCGTTGGGGGTCACGCCCAGGGCCCTCGCACAGGTGCGCGCGCGAGGCGAGTTTTCGGCGCAAACCGGGGGGCGCGCGGGCGCGCAGCGCCAGGTTGACAGCCGGGCGTGTCAACTTGACCGGAGGTCGTGCCCAAATGGCGCCGGAGCGGCCTCGGAGGGGCTTTTTGACGCTGTCGGCGGGGACTTGCGCGAGCCGGGGGGGTCGCGTCATCCTCACGGAGTCCATGCAGTTCTCGCGTCGTCCGCTCCACGGCCTGTGCGTCGTGCTCGCAGCCTCGCTGATGGCGCCGCCCGTGGCCGCCGCGCCAGCGAAGACCCAAGACGCGCCGGCCGGCACCGCCAGCTCGAGCCGGCCGATCGACGCCGACATGCCGGACGCCGGCGACGAGGCGATCCCCGACGACGCGCTCGAAGAGGGCCAGGTCGCGGCCGGCGCCCGCGCGACGTCCGGCGCGGGCCCGAAGACCGGCTCGGGCCTCTCGATGTCGCGCAAGCCCAATGTCGGCTCCGACACGCTGGCCCTGCAATTCGACGCCGAGGCGTCGGCCCGCTTCGACGAGGGCAACTACCGCGAGGCCGCCCGCATGTGGGTCAAGGCGCTCGACGTGCTGTCGGAGAACGAGTCGAACCACTCGGTCCGCTCGGCGATCCTGCTCAACGCGGTCACCGCCTACGAGCAGCTGTTCGTCGAGTCCGGCGACGTCGACATGCTCAAGCGCGGGCAGGTCATCATCGCGGACTACCTGCGCGCCTGCAAGAAGCGCTACGGGACCGCCTGCGAGCGCTACCCGGAGACGATGGACGCCCGCAAGCGCCTCGAGGAGCTGATCAAGCGCATCGAAGAGGTGCAGCCGAAGATCAAGAAGATCCCGCCCGAGATCGACACGGCGCCGGGCGGCCGGCCGTACAACCGGGCGATCACGCAGCCGTCGGCGCCGGCGTGGATGGGGGCGTCGTTCGCGGTCGGCGTGGCGCTGATCGGCGGCGGCGTGACGCTGGCCTACTGGGCCCGCACCAACCCGAAGTTCAAGGAGACGGACGCGGACGCGCTCGAGTCGCAGCTCATCCGCTTCCGCGACGAGACCGACACCGGCGGCACCGACGACACGGGGACCGACGGGACCGACGGGACCGACGGGACCGACGGCGCCCCGACGTCGGGGACGACGCAGATCGAGCTGGCCCCGAAGGTCCGCGGCGACCTGGCGACGGCCGCGGGGGTGTTCCTGGCCGTGGCCGGCCTCGGCCTCATCGTCATGGCGTCGGTCAAGCTGGCCAAGCACCGCCGGATCAACCGCGAGCGGGCGTCAGTGCTGTCGGTGTTCCCGGCGTTCACGCCCGGCGGCGGCGGGCTCGGGCTCACCGGGCGGTTCTAGGGCCTGTCCCCGCGGACAGGTGCGAGAGGGCATGTCCTGGCGGGCATGTTCTTGAGGGCAGGTGCCCGAGGGCATGTCCTCGGGGGCATGTCCTCGGAGCATGTCCTCGGAGCATGTCCTCGGAGCATGTCCTCGGAGCATGTCCTCGGAGCATGTCCTCGGAGCATGTCCTCGGAGCATGTCCTCGGAGCATGTCCTCGGAGCATGTCCTCGGAGCATGTCCTCGGAGCATGTCCTCGGAGCATGTCCTCGGGGACAGGTGCGGGGGCACCTCTGTCGCGGTGAGCAGGCTCGGCAGCAGCGGGCGGGCCGCGGCGCTCGCGGCGGGCTACCGCGCGGGGCCGCCCGGTGCTAGGGTCGCGGGTGATGGATCTGCGGACGATCAGCGAGAGCCGCTGCTTCGGCGGCGTACAGGGGACCTACAGCCACGCTTCGACATCGACCGGGACGGAGATGCGCCTGTCGGTGTTCGTGCCGGAGCAGGGCCGCTCGCGCGCGCTGCCGGCGGTGATCTTCCTGTCGGGGCTGTCGTGCACCGAGGAGAACTTCACGGTCAAGGCGGGCGCCCAGCGCTACGCGGCCGAGCTGGGGCTGATCCTGGTGGCGCCCGACACGAGCCCGCGCGGGCCGGGCGTGGCCGACGATCCCGCGTATGACCTGGGCCAGGGGGCCGGGTTTTACGTCGACGCGACGGAGTCGCCGTGGGAGCCGCATTTCCGCATGTACTCGTACGTGGCGACGGAGCTGCCGGGCCTGATCGCCGGCAACTTCCCGCTCCGCGCCGGGGCGCTCGGGATCATGGGCCACTCGATGGGCGGGCACGGGGCGCTGGTGGCGGGGCTACGCGAGCAGGCGACGTTCGGGTCGGTGTCGGCGCTGGCGCCGATCGCCACGCCGTCGCAAGTGCCGTGGGGGATCAAGGCGTTCTCGGCGTATCTGGGGCCGGAGGCGCAGCGGTGGCGCCCGTACGACGCGACGGCGCTGGTCGAGGACGGGCTCACGCGCAAGGACCCGATCCGCGTCGATCAAGGCGAGGCGGACAAGTTCCTCGGCGAGCAGCTGCGGCCGGAGGTGTTCGCGGCGGCGTGCGAGCGGGCCGGCCAGCCGGTGACGGTGCACCGGCACGCCGGCTACGACCACGGGTATTTCTTCGTGGCGACGCTGGTCGGCGAGCACCTGCGCCACCACGCCGAGCTGCTCGCGCGGCGCTGAGGCTTCGCGGCGGCGACGGGTCGTGAGGCGAGGTATCGGGGGCGCGTGCTCCGCTAGTTCGGCTCTTGACCCGATGTCGTGAGCAGGACCGCGGGCAGGCAGACTCCCGAGCACGGCTCATGACGCGATGTCGTGAGCAGGACCGCAGGCAGGCGGACTCTCGAGCACGGCCCGCGACCTCTCGGATGGCCTGGCAGATCAGGGGAACACGAGCTCGATCGCAGTCGTGCCCGGGAAATCGAGCATGGCCTCGGCGACCCGCCCCGTGCCGGACAGCGTGCCCGTGAGCTCGCACCAGCCGTCTTCGTTGGCCGCGCAGGAGCAGTCGCCGCACTCGATCAGGGTGTCGCTGGCGAACGCCTCGAGGCCCAGGAGCCCGGGCGCGACCTGCTGCTCCTCGAGGCAGGACGTGTTGTCGCAGAATTCGCCCGCGCAGGCGGCGGGGACCGCGAATTCGACGAAGTGATTGCCGGTCCACACGAGGTCGAATCGGCCGCCCGGCTCGAGCCGCACGACCTCGGCGGAGCCGCAGCCGTCGCTGCAGCCGCACGAGGACTGCATGCCGGCGCAGGTCTCACAGGCCAGGGCATCGACCCGCAAAAGCCCGGCGTCGGCCGCCGCGAGGACCACGAACGGACGATTGCCGCAGCCGTCGTCGGGCTGGAAAAACAGCGGGGTCATGCCGCCGTTGCGCAGGGTGAGCGTGACCTCCGGTCCGGCGGGGAGCGTCGAGGCGCCGCACTCGGCCGGGGTGTCGGTGGTGCCCGCGGTGCTGGTGGGATCGGCGTCGGTCGTGGGCGTGCCGGTATCGCCGGAGGTCGAGGGACCGTCCGTCGCGGTGATGGAATCCGAGGCGCTCTCGGTCGCCTGCTCTTTTTCACCGCACGCCGCGAACACGAGCCCGAAGAAGGCTGCCAGTCTGTAAAGATCAAGCTTCATGGCGGCATGTTAGGCCGAAGGGACCGCGGTGACGAGCGGCGGGAGTTTCGGCGACGCGTCGGGTGCGGTCGACGGCGCGGAGCTGCAGCGCCTCTCGGCGGGTGCGGTAAGACGTCTGGCTGCGCCCGCGCCGGCTGTCAGAGCGGGACCAGGCAGTGGCCGAAATTTTCGAGGTCGGGCGGGGCCTCGCCGTCGGCGTAAGGGGAGAGGCACATCAGCTCGGGCGGGCAGGCGGGCTGGGATAGGTCGCAGTACGGGGTGCAGCAGGACGGGTCGGCGGGATTGCAGGTGGGGACGTATTCGGTGGAGACGCACAGGTGGCCGGGATCGCAGTCGTTCGTGGCGGAGCAGACCTCGGTGTAGGCGCCGCCGTCGCCCGAGATGTCTGGGACGCAGACCGGGTCGAGGCCGACACAGACCTGTCCCATAGGACAGGCTGCGGGGCCGGCGAGCGGATCGCAGGTCGGCTCGCACAGGTGGATCTCGAGCTCGTCGTCGCCCCAGACCTGGCAATGGGTGGCCGGGTCGGCGCATTCGGGCGCGTCGGGGCTGCCGGTGCAGCGCGCGGTGCAGATGCCCTGCGCGGTGTCGGCGTCGACGCGGCTGCACACGGCTCCCGGGGCGCAGTCGCCCCACGACCACGAGCCGTCGGAGGTGACGGTGCAGGGCTCGCCGACGGGGACGCCGGGGGCCGGGACGGGCACGCACGACCACCGGTCGGCGAAGGGGTCGTCGTCGCGCGAGACCGGCAAGCAGGTGGTGCCCTCGGTGCGGCAGGCGTCGGGATCCCAGGGGTCGCAGCGGTTGTTCTGGGCGCAGAGCACGGCGTCGCCGAACTCGCAGGGATCGGCGTAGCCGCACTGATAGCCGCCGCAGATCTGGTGGACGCAGTCGAGGCTGCAGATGGTGTGGCGATCGCAGCCAGGAGGCAGCGGTACGCACTGGACCTCGGGATAGCCGACGCAGGCGTCGTCGGCCCCGACCCACTGGCAGAACTCGTCAGGGCCACACATGGCGCACGGATGTTCGGCGCCGCCGGTCGACGAATCGTCGGTGGTCGAGTCGTCGCTCGTGCCGGTCGTCGCGTCCGAGCTGCTGCTGGTGGAGACGGCCTGCGGCTCGGTGGTGTCCGCCGTGTCGCTCTCGGTGGCCGGGGCCTGGGAGCAGGCGACCAGAAGGAGGACCAGTGAGCTCGATAACGCGCGGAGCAAAGACGGGCGGTCCATCTTTGTCAGTTTCGTTGGCTTTCAAGGCGAGCGCAACTATAAATTCTCGGCGCGGGTTCGCGCTAGCGGAACAAGGATTCGCCAGGGGCCCGGCGCAAGAGCTGTCTCAAAGTTCAGGTGTGGTCGGCGGGCGTTCGGCTGGTTTACCTGTCCGAAGAGGCAGGTAATCCGGATGGTCGGGCTGAGGCTGTCCGAGCGTCGAGATCGTGAGCGGCACAGCCGGCATGACGCCCCGGCGGTTCCTGCTCGAGGCGGACGGGTCGAGCCGGGACGACTGACGGCAGGTTTCACGCGCGTCGAGCCCGGTCGCGGGCATGCGACTGCCACTTCGAGTGGAAGGCTCGCTTGCTCGCCAAGCTCGCAACGGATACCTTTCTCACTCCAGGTTCAGGACAAAGAGATGTCGAGCTCGAATGTACTCACGTTCACGGAGCAGAATTTCGAGCAGGAGGTCGTCCAGGCGTCCTGGTTCGTGCCTGTGTTGGTGGTATTCACGGCGACCTGGGCCGGGCGCTGTAGCGAGCTCTTGCCGATCGTCGAGAAGATCGCGGACGACTACCAGGGCAAGGTCAAGGTGGGCATCCTGGACATCGACGGTGCCCCCGAGACCACTCAGAAGAACGGGGTCAAATCCGTCCCGACCTCCATCGCGTTCAGAGGCGGGAGCAAGGTGAGCATCGAGCCGGGCCTCACGAGCCGCGAAGTCCTGCTCAGCATGCTGAGCTTGGCATAGCCAGGACGGCGGCGTTGTGGGGTAGTGGATCGATCCCGCCGCCAACGACGCTCGCCTCGAGCGTGGCTCGCAGCGTGACCGCCGAAGGAAAGGGCCCGCGAAAGCGATGAGCCGCATGGCTGACGAGCGCAGCCTGGGCATCCTGGACTTTCATCGATGCCCACCCGGGCATCGCTGTGCCATGCGAAGCGTGGTCCCGCCGTCTCTCGTGTACCTGCCTGAAGAGACAGGTGGTACTGCTGGGCTCACTGACCGAAGAGACAGGGCTCTGTCTCCCCGGCCGTGCGCGGCCGCCCGCGGCTCGAGGGGCGGCCCGCGAGGGCTCCGCTCAGACCGGGCAGCCGGGCTCGCCCATGTCGCAGCAGAGGCAGGCGGACGTGCCCATCTCTTCGCCGCAGAAGCCGTGGTCGTAGAGGGCCATCATGTCGTCGCCGACCTCGGTGCACTGGATGAAGCAGTCGAACTCGGCCAGCTTGCCGTAGATGCAGGTGTTGAGGTTGACCTCGTCGGCGCAGGAGGCCGGGTCGCTGTTCTCGCAGGCGGTGCCGGGGCCATCGCCGCAGATGAACTCGACCGACTTGCCGTTGTCGATGCAGCCGTAGGCGAAGTCGTAGCCGTCGAAGTTGCAGCTGTCCTTGGCGAGGTTGGGCTCGAGGACCCAGGTGTCGCCGTCGCAGCGGTAGATCTGGCTGCCCTCGGGGCCGCAGGCCTCGGTCATCGTGCACCAGAACTGGCCGTTTTTGCAGCTGTCGGGCGGCGGCTGCTCGCCGCGACACTCCTCGACGCCGGTGGTGGTGCTCTCGCTGGTGTCGCTGGTCTCGGTGGTGCTCGCCGTCTCGTCCGTGGTGCTCGTGGAGGAGGTGGCCGGGATCGTGGTCGAGTCGGTGTCGGTCGAGTCGGTGGTGGTGGTGGTCGGCTCGCTGGTCGAGGTCGGCTCGACGGTGGTGGTGCCGACGCTCGGCGACGAGGTGGTGTCCGCGACGGGACAGCACGACAGGTCGTCGGGGTCGTCGGTGCAGTACTCGAAGCCGTCGTTGCAGTAGCAGTCCTCGCCGTCGAGGTACGCGTTGGGATCGTCGCACACGAACTGGCCGGTGTCGGAGTCGGTGCTGGTCGTGGTGTTGCCGCTCGTGAAGACGCAGGCCGGCGAGAGCGCCAGGAGGGCCAGGAGGGCGATTTTGCGAGGTAAGCGAGCCATGGCGAAAAAAATGACACAACCCGCCGCGCGCGTCAGGGCAATTTATCGCCCGTGTCGCACAGGAAGCGGAAGCTGTAGCCGCCAGGCGCGGGCAGGGCCTTGTAGCTCTTCACGCTGCCGTCCTGGTTCCACTGGTAGAGCATCGAGCAGCCCTCGCACGCGCCGAGCTCGTCGGGCTCGCCGCTGCCGACGGCGACGTCGCTGACGTACCAGGCCTCGTCGTCGCCGGCGCGCCACTCGGGACAGTCGAGCCCGTTGAGCGGCGCGTCGACGCAGCTCTGCCCCGCGGTGACCGGATAGATCCCCAGAATCTGCAAGTAGTCGGCGCCGCTCTTCACCGCCCCGCCGCCGACGGGTTCGAGGTCCTCGCCGGTGACGACCTGCCAGGCGGCTTCGAGGTGGGCCGGGCTGCGCGGGGTGAACAGCTGCATGCCCCACTCGTTGCAGGTGGTCTCGGCCTTGGTGGCGGTGGCGGGGCTGGGGTTCATGCCGGCGGCGACGTCGACCTTGAGGAAGGTGTAGCCGCCGCCGTCGGTGGCCTCGTCGAGGGCGCACCAGACCTGGATCGAGTCGGCGACGCCCTCGCGGCGCACGCTGAAGATGCCGCTGACGGCCGCGGGGTCGGCCTCCTGCCACTCGCGGCAGCTGTGGGCGTACTGGCACGAGGGCAGGCAGTCGGGGCCGTCCTCGCAGTCCTCGAGCTCGGGCTCGACCACGCCGTCGCCGCAGCCGGGGCCGGCGGCGCTGCAGTCGGCGAGGCAGCCGCCGTAGCTGCCGTCGTTGACGCCGTCGTCGCAGACCTCGCCGCCGTTGAGGACACCGTCGCCGCAGGCGGGGACGCGGCACTCGGTCGTGCAGGCGCCGTCGTCGGCGTTGTCGGGGCCGAGGTCGCACTCCTCGGCGGCCTTGTTGACGAGGCCGTCGCCGCAGGTGGCGTTGAGGCAGGCGGTGGTGCAGTCGCCGTCGTCGGCGTTGGCGGGCCCGAGGTCGCACTGCTCGCCGGGGTCGACGAAGCCGTCGCCGCAGGCGGGCCCGGCGGTGGTGGAGGTCGGGCCCGCGGTCGGGTCGTCAGTGGTGGAGCTGGTGGTCTGGGGCGGCGGCTGGGTGGTCCCGATGTCGGTCGTGCCGATGTCCGAGGTCGCGTTCGACTCGGTCTCGGTGTTGGCGTTGGGGTCGAGGCACGCAGGCAGGGCCGTGACGCTCAACAGGGGCAGCGAGATCCAGAGGCGCGACGCGATGGGCATGGGCGCCAGGATTTGTCCACGATTCAGCCTGGGCCGCAAGAGGCGCCGGCGCGCGCGGGGGCGGCGAGCTGATTCAAAAGACAGGCCGCGGCGATGACGTGGGGTGACTGCGACCGGGCCGGGGGTGGGTTCGGGCGAACTCGAAGTCGTGGGCTGCACATACGACGAGGCCGCGGGCCCTGGGGGGGCGCGCGGCCTCGTCGGCGGCCTCGGAGCCGCGTCAGCGCGATTTGACTTCGAAGCCGAGGGCGCGCCGGGCCCCGACGTAGGCCGGGCTGACGGCGAACACCAGCAGGTCGCGCAGGTCGGCGTCGTGGGCGGCGCGGGCCTTGAGGGCGGCGCTGCGTTCACCTGGCTCTTGGGGCAGGCCGAGGATGTCGAGCGCGGCGCCGAGGTTGCGCGACAGGCACAGGCCGACGCGGTCGCCGGAGCGCTGGACCCACGCGCGCCAGTCGCGGCTGTCGAAGCCCTCCTGCTCGCGCTCCTTGAACTGGCCGCTGAGCTGGCGCGCCAGCCGGATCGGCAGCTTGCGCGCGAGGGTCTGGCCGAGCCGCGTGGCCAGGTCGGCCTCGTCGCGGGTGCGCACGCGCCGGGTGTGGCGCGGGTGGAACGCCTGCAGCGCGGCCGCGAGGACCCCGGCGAACAACGGCCGCGGCAGGCCGGCGACCAGGATCGCGGCCGGGCGGGTGAAGAACAGCGCGCGGCCGAGGGCGAAGCGCAGGCGCGGCGCGGTGGTCTCGGCGCGGGCGGCCGGGCCGACGAGGATCACCGGCGAGTGCACGCACGAGACGCTGGTCCAGCCGCCCTCGACGTGCATCTCGGGGAGCAGGCCGACATCGGCGAGGCGCACGCCCTGGGCGGCCATCTGGGTCCCGAGCTCGGTCCAGACCTTCCACAGCAGGGTGTCCTTGTCGGTCTCGGCCTCGATCCAGGCGGCCTCGTTGAACTGCGGGCGCGGCAGCTCCTCGGCCAGCAGCTCGGCGGCGCCCTCCCACAGCGCGGTCATGGCCGGGACCACGCCGGCGTCGGCGGGGGCCGGCTCGACGACGGTGGCCGGGTCGAGCTTGCCGCCGCGGACCGACAGCAGCTCGTGGCTGGTGAGGAAGGCGCCGGCCTCGGCGTGGCCGGGGCTGACGATGCGCAGCAGCTGATGGATGGCGTGGGCGCGGTGCTCCTCGCCGGCCTCGGCGCAGTGGCGGGCCAGGGCGGCCAGGCTGGCCTCGTCGAGCGGATCGAGGTGCAGCAGGGCGTCGGAGTTGGTGCGCACCTGCGGGCCCTGGATCTTCTCGTCGGCGTAGAGCTTGGCGAGCTGGCGCCGCGGGGCCAGGCCGAGGCCGGTCGGGTCGAGCTCGGCGGCCCGCTCGAGCAGCCGGATCGCCTGCGCGGGGCGGCTGTCCTTCGGGTCAGGCGATGGCTCGGCCTGGACCACGAGATCGGCCAGACGGACCAGCAGGCGCTGGCGATCGCGGGCCTCGCGTGGGTCACCAGGCGGCTTCTGGACGCTCTCGCGGGCCAGGTAGGCGCGCACCGCCGGCTCGATCTCGTCGACCGCACCGGTGGCCCGCAGGGCGTCGACGAGGCCGTGGATCGGGGCGGCGGCGTCGGGCAGCAGCGGGGCGGCGGCGCGGGCGTAGGCGAGCGCGCGCGCGGGGTCGCCGGGCTCGCCGCGCTGGAGGGCGATCTTGACGCCCTCGAGCAGGAAGCCGACGCGCTTGGCGTCGCGCAGGTCGGGGTGGTGGAGCAGGCGGTCGAGGCAGCCGAGGGCGATGCCGGCGTTGCGGGTGACGGCGGTCCAGAAGGCGGCCTCGAGCTGGCGGCGGTCGAGCACCGGGTGCGGGATGTGCTGGATCAGCGCGAGGCCGGCCTGGACCGCCTCGAAGGCGGCGCCGAGGATCTTCTGCGCCGAGGCGCTGACGACCGTCTCTTCGCCGGACTCGGCGGCGGCCCCGGCGGCCTCGTGGAACAGCATGCCGGCGGCGAGCAGGGCCCGGCCGCGGGCCTCGGGGTCCTGCTCGAGGTCGGCGAGCGCGAGGGTGTGGTCGGCGGCGTCGACCAGCCGGCCCGACTCCTGGGCCAGCTGGGCCAGGGCGGCGCGGGCCTTGCGGTGGCGGGGGGCCAGCTCGAGCGCGCGGGCGTAGCGGGCCGCCAGGCGGTCGGTGGGGGCGTTCTGCTTGGCGTCGCACTCGGCGGCGAGGATCAGCAGATCGGCGACCACCGAAGCCCGCTCGGGCGCGACCGGGGTGCCGGCGGCGAGGCGCTGCTCGACCGGCTCGAGGGCGGCCACGGCGTCGCGGTAACGACCGGCGGCGGCGCGGTTGTGGGCCATGCCGGCGCGGATCTCGAGGTCGTCGGGGACGTGGCGCAGGGCCATCGAGAGCCGGCGGTAGGCCTCGTTGGCGCGGTCGGTCTGCTCGAACAGGCGCGCCAGCATCAGCAGGCCCTCGACCAGGCGCGGCTGGTCGCGGGTCAGGCCGAACGCCTCGACCGCGGCCTCGAGCGTGGCCTCGGCCTCGGCGTGCAGGCCGGCGTCGATGAGGGCGGCGCCGAGGGCCAGGCGCGCGGGCGCGTGGTCGGGGTCGGCGGCGAGGGCCGCCTCGAAGCGCTGGCGGGCGCGGGCGAACTCCTGGCCGCCGCGCAGGAGGGCGCGGCCGCTCTCGGTGAGGATCCGGGCCCGGATCTCGGGGTCGTCGATCTGGGCCAGCTGGGCGTCGAGCAGGGCGTCGGCGCCGTCGAGGTCGCCGGCGGCCAGGCGCAGGCCGACCAGGCCCTCGATCGCCTGCGACAGCCGGCGGCTGCGCTGCGGGGCGCCGGGGGCCAGCTCGGCGAGCACGCGGGTGAACAGCTGGGCGGCCAGCTCGGGCTCGTGAAGGCGGTCGCGGGCGATCGCGGCGGCCTCGAGGATGCCGTCGGGCTCGCCGACGGCGGCGAGGCTGACGGTGAGGGCCCGGTCGTCGCCGAGGGCCCGCGCGAGCGCGACGCGGCGCTGCTGCAGGCCGAGGGCGGCCTCCGGCGGGGCGTCGGCGAGGGCCTCGTCGAGGGTCTCGAGCGCGCCGCGGGGGTCACCTGCCTCTTCGGCCAGGGCGGTCGCCAGCGCCTCGGCGATCCGCACCCGGCGGGCCGCCAGCGCCGGCGAGACCGGCTCGGGGATGTCGAACGGCAGCGGCTCCTCCGCGAGCGGCTCGTTGCGCACCTCCATGTCGCTGACGATCTCGGCCAGGCGCCGGCGCAGCATCTCGATGCCGTCGTCCATGCGCCCGCCCTTGCGGTAGAGGCGGGACAGGCCGAGCACGACGTCGTCGTTCTCGGGGGCCTCGGCGGCCAGCGTCTCGAGCGTCTCGAGCGCGGCGGTCTCGTCGCCCTGGCCCTCTTGCAGGGCCCGCGCCTTGACGACCAGGAGGGCGATGCGAGCGTCGCGGTCGCCGGGGCCGACCTGGGCCAGGCGGCGGTCGAGGATCGGCAGCAGCTTGGCGTACTGCTCGCTGCGCAGGTAGAGGCTCTGCAGGCGCGCCAGCGCGTCGGGGTCGCCGGGGTTGTGGTCGAGGACCTCGGACCAGCCGGCGATCGCGGCGTCGAGCTGGCCGAGGCGCTCCTCGGTGAGGGTGGCGGCGCGGGCCAGGCAGCGCACGCGCGCGTCGGGGTTGGGCACCACCTCGGCGGCGGTGCGCAGGGCCTCGACCGCGCGGACCCACAGGCCCTCGCGCTGGAGGATCTCGATCAGCTCGGCGTGGACGTCGGCGGTCTCCGGGGTCTCTTTGACCAGGGCCTCGAGCCGACGGATGGCCTCGAGCGAGCGGTCGGCCCGGTAGGCGAGGTCGCGCGCGAGCTGGAGGACGCGGGGGATCCGCTCCGCGAGCGGGAGGCCGTCGGCCTCGACGTCGTAGAGCCGCGCCGAGGCCTCGGCGGCCTCGCGCTCGCGCCCGGTCTTGGCGTGCAGCGCGGCCAGGCTGCGCAGCGCGCCGAGGTGCTTCGGCGAGACCGCGAGCACGCCGCGGTACTGCTCCTCGGCGCGCTCGGGCTGACCTGTCTGTTCGTACAGGTCGGCGAGGCGCGAGTGATAGGCGACGATGTGCTCGGGCAGGGTGAGGTCGGACAGCAGGCGCGAGAGCGCGGCGATCAGGCGCTCGGGGTCGGCTGTCCGTTCGGCCATGTGGACGAGGCCGGTGAGCGCGGCCGCGTCGTCGGGCACCAGGGCCAGGGCCTCTTCGTAGCGCTCGAGCGCGGCGTCGGGCCGGCCGGCGCCCTCGTCCCACAGGCGGGCGAGCAGGCGCTGCAGGCCGGCGCGCTCGGACTTGCTGGCGGGGACCACCGAGGCGTAGGCGTGGGCGAGCTCGTGCCAGGCGCTGCTGGCGGCGGGGCGGACCGGCACGACCGGGGCCTCGAGCTCGGGCAGGGCCGGCAGGCCGGCGGTGACGGCGTCGATGAGCTCGCGGCTGGCGACCGGCGGCGGCGGGGGCAAGCTGGCCGCGGGGACAGGTTCGGGCGGGCGCGACGGCGGCGGCGGGGCGGCGGGCCGGCGGGTCGGCGGCGGGGCCTTGGCGAGCGGCTTGCCGCCCGGCGGGCGCGGCGGGGTCGGCCCCCGCGGCTTGGCGGCGGGCCGCGGCAGCGAGCGCTTGTGAGACACAGGCCGCGGGGCGTCGTCGTCGAGCTCGAGCATCTCGTCGAGGTCGAGCACGCCGGACACCTCGGCGCTCGGGCGCTTCGGCGCCGGACCGACCAGGCTGTCCTCGATCGGCTCGAAGTCGGCGAGGTCGAACACGCCGGACTCTTGCCGCGGCAGGCCGGCCGCGCGCACGCTGACCGAGCCCGAGGCCTCGAGCGGCTCGAGCTCGGCGATGTCGACGATGTCGGTCTCGCCGCGGCTCGGCCGCGGGGCGCGGACCTTGATCGCGGTGGCCGACAGCTCGACGGGCTCGAGGTCGGCGAGGTCGACGATGTTGGTGTGCGTCTCGCTGCGGAAGGTCTTGCCGGGGCGGGCGACGACCTCCTTGCCGCCGCCGCGCCGCAGCTCCTCGAGCGGCTCGAGCTCGGACAGCTGGATCTCGGCGGTCGGGCGCGACAGCTCCTCGAGGTCGTCGAGCTCCATCACGCTCGACTCCTCTTTCTTGCGGGCCTTGACGGCCATGCGCGGGGCGAGCGTGTCGGGGTCGAGGCCGAGCTTGCGCCACTGGTCGCGGTCGGCCAGCTCGGGTGGGGCGATCTGCGGCCACAGCAGCGGATCGCGGGCCTGCGGCGGGCTGGTGTAGGTGCCGGTCAGGCCGGCGAGGTGCCACATCTTGGCGTGCGCGGGCCCGAGCTCACCTGTCTCGGGGGGCAGGTCGCCCTGCAGCTTCCAGGCGGCGATCCGGGCCCGCAGCGCGTACTCGGGCCGGCCGAGGCAGTTCTCGTAGAGCTCGGCGATCTGGGTCAGCAGCTTGCCCTGCTGGGCCTTGCCGGTCCCGAAGTGCAGCTCGCTCGCGGGCGCGAGCAGGAGCAGGTGCCACAGGTTGTCGCGCTCGGCCAGGCGGTCGAGCTCGAAGCGGGCCTCCTCGTGGCCGGGGTGGAGCGCGAGGGCCCGCAGCCACTCGGCGATCGCGCCGGCGGTGTCGCCGAGGCCGGCGCGCAGCTCGGCGCGGCGCTTGAGCAATTGCAGCTTGAGCGCGGGATCGACGGTCTGGCCGATGATCTGCTGGGTGACCGAGAGCAGGGTCAGGGCGCCGGTCGGCGGGGTGTCGGGGCTCTTGTTCTCGTCGACCTTGGCGGCCATCGCCTCGATCGCGGGCATCAGCGCGGTGCCGTCGCGATCGTAAGCGACGCCGAGCCGCAGGGTGCGCAGCGAGGCCAGCGGATCCTGGCGCTTCTCGTAGTCGATGCGGGCCGAGTCCTTGAGCTGATTGAGGCCGCCGCGTTCGTTGCGCTGCAGCTTGGCGAGCGCGAGGCCGCGGTGATGATCGGCGAGCTCGGGCCACAGTTGATGGCGCTGGGCCAGCTCGGTCATCAGGCCGGCGGCCTCCTCGGCGAGCGAGGGGTCGGCCGGGCGCAGGTCGGTCTCGGCGCGGCGCAACCACTGGAAGGCGCGCTTCGGATCGTGGAGGTGGCGCTCGTAGATCTTGGCGATCGCGGCGCAGGCGTCGAAGCGGCCGAGGCCGGTCCGGGCGCGGGCGAGCTTGGCCTCTTGCAGGTCGACCAGCGCCTGCCACATCTGATGCTGTTCGCCGAGGGCCTCGATCTGGCGCCCGAGGTCCTCGTCGTCGGGCCGCAGCTTGTAGGCGCGCTGCAGGTAGCCGATCGCGCGCGCGGGGTCGCCGAGGCGCTCGCGGGCGATCTCGGCGGCCGAGATCAGCAGGGTGATGGTGCCGAAGTCGCCGTAGTTGGGGGTCTTCTCCTGGAAGGCCAGCTCCTGCTCGCTGACGTCGAGCATCTGCGGCCACAGGCCGTGGGCCTGGGCCAGACCCTCGAGGCGAGCTTGCACGGCGCCGGCGTCGAGGCCGGCGCGCAGGGCCACGAAGTAGGCCTTGCGGCCCCAGGCGAAGGCGAGGTCGGGGTCGCCGATCTTCTTCTCGGCGGTGGCGGAGGCGCCGAGGCACAGGTCGATCTGGCCGCGGCTCTCGGCGCGCGCGCTCATCTCGGTGAAGCGCTCGCCGTAGACGACGAGCAGGTCCTTGTACATGCCGTGGCGCTCGGCGAACGCCTCGATCTTGGTCTTGAGGTCGCGGCTGCCGGGGGCGATGCCGAGGGCCCGCCCGAGCAGCGCGAGCGCCCGCTTGGCGTGGCCGAGCCCGAACTCGCACACCTCGGCCATCTGCTCGAGGGTGACGACCTGCTGGGCGGCGTCGGTGAGGCTCTCGAGCCGCTTGCCGAGAGTGTCGAGGGTGGCCTGGTGATCGCCGGCCAGCGCCTGCAGCTCGCCGAGGACCTTGAGGCCCTCGCCGTCGTCGGGCTCCTCGCGCATGAACCGCTGGAACGCGGCGGTGGCCTTGTGCGGGGCGCCGAGGTTGACGACGTAGGTGCGGGCGATCAGCGAGAACAGCTCGCGCCGCTCCTCGGTCTCGAGCGCCGACAGCAGCAGCACCTCGGCGTGGCGGATCAGGCGGTCGAACTGGCCGGCGCGCTCGTACAGCTCGAGCAGCTTGAGGGCGACGTCGCGGTTGCCGATGGCGGTGGTCGACGCGAGCTGCTCGAGCACGCGGATGGCGGCGGCCGGGTTGTCGAGCCGGTCGGCCAGCACCTCGGCGCGCTCCCAGCCGATGCCGAGCGCCTCCTCGTCGCTGTCGGCCATCTCCTGCAGGGTGCCGAGCGAGGCGGCCAGACCGTGCCAGCTGCCGAGGTTGCGGTAGAGGCGGGTCAGCGCCTCGGTCGCGCCGCGGTGGTCGCGGTGGATCCGGAGCGCGCGCTCGAAGGCCGAGCAGGCCAGGTCGGCGTCGCCGAGCGACGACTCGGCGACGTGGCCCAGGCGCATGAGGTAGTCGAGCTGGCGGATCGGCGGGGTGCGGGCCGAACTGGCGGCCTTGCCGAGCAAGTTGGCCAGCTCCTCGCGGTTGCCGAGCGCCTCGTAGGCGGCGATCAGCTTGTCGGTGACCTCGAGGTTGTGCGGGTCGCCGGCCTGCAGCTGCGTCCACGCCTGGGCCGAGCGCTGCGGGTCCTGCAGCTTGCGGTCGGCGACGTCGGCCATGCGGCGGATGATGCGGGTCCGCTGGGCCGGCTCGCCGACCAGGCCGAGCTCGCGCGACAGGGCTTCGTGCTCGCCGCCGGCGTCACCGAGCTCGGCCGACAGGCCCTGCATGCGGTGCACGGCGTCGATGTCGGAGGGGCTGTAGCCGAGGATCTGCTCGCAGGCCCACAGCGCTTCGCGCGGGCTGTGCAGCTCGTGCTGCCACAGCTCGGCCATGCGCCGCAGCAGGACCACGCGCTGCGAGATGCTGCGGGTGACGTCGTGCTGGCGCCGCAGCAGGTCGATGACCTGGTCGTAAGCACCTGTCCTCTCGTACATCTCGGCGAGCGCGCGCAGGGCCCCCTCGTGGCCGGGCGCGAGCGCCAGCATCTCCTGCAGCAGGACGATGGTGCGCTGCGGGTCGGTCATGCGCTCGCGGTGGGCCTGCGACAGCCGGCGCAGGACCTCGAAGCGGCGCTGCGGATCGACGGTGCGCTGCAGCTCGGCCTCGAGGGTGGCGAGGTTGGCGTCGAGCATGCGCGCGCGCTTGTCGATGCGCGCGATCTGGTCGCGCGGGCGCCAGTCGTTGGGGTAGGCGAGAGCGAGCCGGTTCCAGGCGTCGAGGGCCCCGGCGAGGTCGCCGAGGCGGCGCTCGTAGATCTCGGCGAGCTCGACGAAGTGCTCGGCGAACTCGCTGCGCGCCAGCGGGCTGTCGGCGCCGCCGCCCATCTGCAGCGCTTGATCGACCTGGTAGAGGATGAGGCCGGCCAGGTGCGACCAGTTGTTCTTGCGCCGCCAGTGCTCCTTGTAGCCCTCGAACGCCTCGTGGTTGAAGGGCTCGCGCTCGAGCACGCGGTAGAAGCTGACGGCGGCCCGCTCCTCGTCGCCGAGGTCCTCGCGGGCGACGCGGGCGGCCCACAGCAGCTTGTCGGTCGGCAGGCCGCCAGGGTCCTGCTCGGACCAGCGCTCGTAGAGGCCGACGAGGCCGTGGTTGTCGCCGAGCTCGACGAGCAGCGCCTCGAGCCGCAACCACGCGTCGCCGCCAGGCCGCTCGAGCCGCGAGGCCTGCTCGTAGCAGGCGCGCGCCTCTTCGCGACGGGCGAGGCGAGTCTCGAGCAGCTCGCCGCGCGAGAGCCACAGGCCGTAGCTGTCGGCCTCGGTGACGTAGCCGATCCACGCCCCGTAGAGGTCGTCGAGCTCCATCCACTTCTCCTGCGCCATCAGCAGCTCGGCCAGCGCGTTGCCGGCCTCGTGGTGATCGGGGCGCAGGCTCATGGCCCGACGCAGGAGGCTGTAGGCGATCTTTTCGTCGCCCTGGCTGCGCGCCAGCTTGGCGGCGCGGAAGAACACGTCGGCGGCCTTTTGCAGGCCCTCGTCGCTGGCCTTGCCGCTGCCGAGGTAGAGGGCGCCGAAGGCCCGCAGGGCGGCGACGTCGTCAGGGTTGGCCTTGAGCGCGGCCTGGAGGTGGAGGGCCGCGGAGGGGATGTTCTCGAGCTGCTCGGCCTCGATGCGGGCGAGCCGGAGATGGAGGGAGGCGAAGCGGTCGCGCTCGCGGACGCTGTCGGTGCGCGCGAGCTCGACGTTGATCAGATCGATGACGCGCAGCCAGGCGCCGGCCTGGAGATGGAGGCGAATGAGCTGGTCGCTGGCGTCGCGCTCGCCATGGTTGATCTCGAGCGCGGCTCTGTAGCAAGCGATCGCCTCGTCGACCTGGCACCGCTGCTCGTCGACCTTGCCGAGCTCGACGAGCGCGCCCGGGACGGCGGCGCGATCGTGCCGCCGCAGATGATCGAGGCGAAACTTGAGGAGGGTGGCGAGCTCGTCGAGGCTGCCGAGCTCGCCGTAGACCTTGCGCAACTGCTCGTAGGCGCGGTTGTTGTGCGGCTCGGCCTGGAGGGCGCGCACGAGGGCGTAGGCGGCCTGGGCCTTGTCCTTGACGCGGTCGTTCCACAGCTCGAAGGCCTGGACACAGAGCTCGGCGACCTTGGGCGGGCCAGTGATGGCGGCGGCGTGGACGACGAGCAGGGTGGCGAGGCCGCTCCAGTTCTCGGCCTCGCGGAAGGCCCGCCGCAGCTTCAAGAAGGCGTCGTCGCTGGGCTTGGCGCGAAACGCCGTCAGCTCGGGCGGCTCTCCAGGAGCCACCGGCGGCAACGGGCAAGGCAGATCGTGAGGCGAGGGCTGGCGCTTGGGCGCGACGGCAGTTTCGGGCATGGGCTTGGTGCCGCGAGCGGGGCCGCCCAAAATACCACGGCCGCGCAGGCGTGTGGTTTGCGGGCGGACAGGTGACCGTGAACAGCGCGGGGCGCAGGCGGCGCTCGGAGAGGTCGGTGATGGGGGCGGGGAGCCTCAAGGCCGGGGCGGTTCCGCGCGAGGAGGGTCGCGGTTGTGGCTTCGCGAATTGCCGGCGGCGCCTCGCTGGGGGTCCGGGGAAGGATCGTCGTCGAGTTCAGCGGCTGGATGGGCGTTCGTGCCTCACGCCCATCCCGCCTCGTATTCGACGTCGACCCTTCCCCGGACCCCCGGCACGGCTGCAGCCGTGAGAGGCCCGCGCGCCGGTCCCGGCTCCGCTGGCGATCTCGGAGGGGCGGGGGCCGGAGGGCGGCTGTTCGACGGCCAGGGCTGGCCGCCGAACAGCCGCCATCTGGGAGTCCTCGCCGCGGCGTGCGTTCGCCGGCGGGGAGACGATCGCGGGGAATGTGGAGAGTTGAAGGCGGCGGCGGAACAGGCGGGCCTTGAATGTGAGTAGGGGGTGAACGTGAGGGGCGGCGAATGGGGAGGTTGAGAATGTTGGTAGTCGTTCACGGTGGCTGTAGTGATTCGCTGTTTGCCGGAGAGAATATTGGCGTGGGTCGCGGGGCGGTGCGTGGTGTGCAGCGCGTCCGCGGGCGCGGATGTCCGAGCGGTGCGCGAACGGGGCGTGGTGATTTGTTTCGTGCGAAGCAGCGAGCGCGGCGTGAGGGGGCGGCTCGCGGTCGGTCGTCGAGGAGCGAGCTTCGGGGTCCGCAGGCCAATGATTCCCGAACGTGCCGGACAAGAACGGCGCGACGATCATGCAGCGATATATTCTGTGGTTCTCTGTGATGTCCGGCGCGCTGGTCGCCGGCTGCTCCGAAGCTTCGAACTCCGCGACGGAGGCGGCGCCGTCGACGACGGATGATGCGACGAGCACAGGCGCGCCGACGACGGCGGGCCCGACGGGCGAGTCCACCGAGACGGGCGCGGCGCCGACCAGCAGCGGCGGCGAGGAGCTCGGGCAGTGCGATCCGTGGCTGCAGGACTGCCCGGAGGGGCACAAGTGCATGGCGTTCGCGCCGGAGGGCGAGGGGGCGTTCACGGGCACGAAGTGCACGCCGGTGGCGGCGAACCCGGGCTCGCTCGGAGATCCATGCAAGGTCGAGGACGGCTGGTGGAGCGGGGTCGATGATTGTGATCACGGGCTCGCGTGCTGGGACGTCGACCCGGCCGACAACTCGGGGCAGTGCGTGGCGCTGTGCCGGGGTAGCGAGGACGATCACGGCTGTCCCGGGTCGGACGATGTATGCGTGTTTTGGGTCCCGGGGGTGGCGCACGTGTGTCTGCAAGGCTGCGACCCGCTGCTGCAAGATTGCGCGGAGGGGCAGGGCTGCTTGCCGAACTGGGCCAATGGCGGCCAGGATTTCGTGTGCCAGGCGGAGTATTCAGCGGAGGAGGGCCAGGTGTTCGACCCCTGCGAATTCACCAACGCGTGCGATCCGGGGCTGCTGTGCTGGGGGCCGGGCAGCGCCCTGGAATGTGAACAGGATGCGATCGGGTGCTGCCTGCCGTTCTGCGACTTGAAAGATCCGCAGTGCACGGGCGAGGGGGCGGTGTGCACGTCGTTTTACGAGGCGGCGGGCAGCGAGCCGTTGCCGCAGTTCGAGGATGTGGGGATCTGCGTGCTGCCGGGCTGAGGTCCCGACTGTGGAAGGGCGAACTTGCGCGGCGGAACAGCCTCGCTGTTTTGTGGTATTTCGTCGTCATGGCCTCGCCGTCTCGCCGCCGAATCGTGTGGTTCTCTCTCGCCTTCGCCTGCGCTTGCGGCCCCAAACCGGCTGCCGAGACGACCGACGCCACTGACTCGGCGAGCACTGCCGAGCCGGGGAGCACCACCGGCGATACCACGGTCGTCGAGACCACCTCGACGACCGGCGGTACTTCGACGACCGCCGGCTCCACCGCGCCGAACCCTACCACCGCGAGTCCCACCACGAGCGACAGCGGCGATTCGACCGGCGCCACCGGTACTCCCTTCATCACGCCTCCCGACCTCGGCGGCGGAGGCTGTCCCAGAGCCGCCGCCAGCTCCTGCGACCCATGGACGCAGAATTGCCCCTCTGACGACAAGTGCGCGCCTTCGGGGGGCGGCTGCGGCGTCTTCACCAGAACAGTCTGCCACGAGCTGCCCGACCAGCCGGTGCCGCTCGGCGGCATCTGCGAATCGGAGGGTCATCCGCTGAGCGGCCGCAATGATTGCGAGCTCGGCACCACCTGCTGGTTCATCGATCCCGAGACCTTGATCGGCACCTGCGTCAGCCTGTGCCACGGTTCCCCCGTGGCCCCCGATTGCTCGCATGTCCCCGGCACCGCCTGCGTGCTCGTCCACGACGGCCTCGACGCCCCGCTGTGCCTGCCGACCTGCGACCCCTTCGCGCTGACCTGTCCCGAAGGACATCACTGCCACCCGAGCGCGCTCACCCCCGCGCTGTTCGCCTGCACCCCCGACGCCTCGCTCGGCGCCGCCTTCGAGGCGTGCGACAAGGCCGATTGCGCCGCCGGCCTGCTGTGCAGCGAGTCGGAGGCGGCCGCCGTCGAGTGCGCCCCCGACACGAACTGCTGCACCCCGCTGTGCGACCTCGATACCCCCGATTGCCCCGGCGTCGGCCAGGTCTGCCTGCCGTACTACGAGATGGGCCAGGCGCCCGCCGGGCTCGAGGACGTCGGACGCTGCGGCCTGCCGTGATTCGACCAGGGGGATGAGGGGCGGAATGCAGTCCGTGTTGCGAGGCGGCGAGCAGCGAGCCGTCGCCGCAGTTCGAGGATGTGGGGAGCTGCGTGCTGCCGGGCTGAGGCTTAAAAAGCGGAGCCAGGGCGCGCCGTCGACCGCAGGCGTGCCGGGGCGGCTCGATGGACGCGGGCGGGGAGACCTGGGAAGATGCCGGGGAGCGTGTCTCTTCAGGCGGTCATCCTTCGACGATCTGCGGCCTCTCGGGCGCTGCCCTGGCCGGTCGGGAGGTCGGCCGAAGCGAAGAGCTTGGACGGTGCCGGGCATCGAGAGGTGATCCGATGAGAGCTGCGATGGCGATCCTGGGGATATGCGTGCAGGCCCTGCTGGCGTGCGACAAGGGCGACGGCAAGACCACGGACACGGCGAGCTCGGCGAGCTCGACGAGCACCACCGGCGACGACGGCCCGACCAGCGGCGGGACCACCGAGGCGAGCGCGAGCTCGACCGAGGCGGGTTCGAGCACCAGCGGCCCGATGGCCTGCGAGTTGGTCGTCGGGCCGTCGGACGAGTTCGAGGTCGAGGATCCCGACGGGTGCTTCGCAGCGGCGGACGAGGCGGGCTGTCTCGCTGTCGAGAGCCAGTGCACGGCCCTCTACGGGGTGCCGATGACGTGCACGGACGACACGTGGTGCGCGCCCGATGGCGCGGCCTCCGTGTATCTCGGGTGCCGCCCGTTCACGATATGCAAGCTGAACGCGAAGGCGGTCTGCCGGAAGGGCCCGAGCGGGGTCGAGGGCTTCTGGACGATGACCTGCACCCCCGAGGGCTTCGGTCTCTGCGCCCCGAACCTGCAGGAGACGGAGGCCAGCGCCCCACCCGACGCCCCGCCCACGTGTGAATGAACGATGCCGGCGCGGCAGCCTTCGTGCCGCGCAGGCGCGAGAGGTTCAGAAGCGGCCGGTGAGGCTGACGAGGGCGCCGCGCGGGGTGGGGTTCATGCCGGCGGAGAAGCGACGGGCGCGGTCGTTGCGGTGGAGCAGGGGGATGAGGGTGCCGATGGCGGTGCCGGCGAGGGAGCCGAACAGGACGTCGGTCCAGAAGTGTTTGCCGGCCTCGACGCGCAGGACGGCGGTGGCGGCGGCGAGGCCCATCGCGCCCAGCCACAGGGGGACGGCGGCGCGGGCCCGCGGGTGGCGCAGAGTGAAGATGGTGGCCCAGGCGCTCATCATGGCGAAGGCGGTCGAGGTGTGACCTGAATAAAAGGACAGGCGGGCCTCCTCGGCGTTGACGTCGCCGAGCTCGCTCTCGGGCTCGTAGCTGTAGGGCCGCGGGCGCCGGACGGCGAGCTTGACGAGGTTGTTGAGGCCGACGTTGACGGTGAGGACCTCGAACAGGACGACGACGTCGCGGGCCCAACCGGCCGCGGCGTGCCGGTAGGAGCCGGGGGCGCGCCGGCCGGTGACGAGGGTGTCGGCGAGGTCGGCGAGCACGGGGATGGCGATGGCGCCGTAGAGGAGGGCGTCGGAGGCGTGGGCGGCGGCGAGGTTCTGATTGCCGAGGACGCGCCGGTCGAGGGCGTTGATGTGGCTGCGATCGCAGGCGCTGCAGCCGGGCCAGCGCATGTCGCGAGCGGCGAGATCGATGCCGATGGCGGTGACGAGGCCGAGGGTGATGACGGGGACGTCGACGGCGGGCCGCAGGCGCATGAGGTGCGGCGGGAGTGATGGAGGAGGGGGCGGGAGCGGGGGAGCGGCGGCGGGGACGATGCCCGCGGGCGTGTCGGCGGTGGGCGGAGCGTCGGGGGCTGCGCTGTCGGACATGTCTTCGGGGACATGTTCGGAGGGGCCGGTGGGTGTGGTGGTCGTTTCGGACATGTCTTCGGGGACATGTACGGAAGGACCGGTCGGTGCGGCGGACTTGGCGGACATGTCTGGGGAGACATGTGCGGAGGGACCGGTGGGCTGCCAGGCGCCGAGTGACTCGCGAGTCGGGGCCAGCGCGGTCCGGGCGGGGACGAGCGGGTGGGCGGCGGCCGGCGAGGCGGTCAAGACCACGAGCAGGGCGGAGAGCAGGCGGCGCGGCATCGCGGGTCGGCCGAGTATGCCCGGTCGCGGCGGGACCGGGCAGCCGCGAGATGGTCTTCGGGACAGGTGAACCCATGCGGTCCGCGGCGAGGAGTGGCGGCTCGGGGGATTCGCGGGCGAAGCACGATGTTTGCGTCGATCGCGCGCGGCTGGCGGCGGGCGCACGCGTCGCGGTAGATTGCGTCTCTGGCATGCAGACCGAGACGTACGCGGAGCTCGAGGCACGGTTGACGACGGCGGTTGCGAGCGCGGCGGGCGGGGACGCGGCGGCGGCGGAGCGGCTGGCGGACGAGCTGGAGGCGCTGGCGAAGGCGCCTCCGTGCCGCGAGGGCTGGCCGCGGCCGGGCAGCGTGGCGTACATGACGTTCGACGCGTTCCTCAAGGTCGAGGGAGCAGGCCGGGCGCCGCTGGAGCGGCTCGCGGGGCCGTTTTTGCGGGCGATCGCGGCCCACCCGGAGACGCTGGGGGTGCCGCATCGGTTCGCGCCGGCGACGATGCTCGGGCCGTCGGCGATCCCGCTGCTGCTGGCGCTGCTGGACCGCGGGCTGCGATCGACGTCGCGGGCGACGATCGAGGCGCTCGGCGAGTACAACCCGGGTAACGAGGTGGGGTTCAAGCTGGCGAGCGAAGCGGTGGCACGATTGCTGGCGTACACCGACGGTGAGGCGGTCGCGGCGGGGTTGCTGGGGCTCGAATGGAACGACGAGCGCATGTGGCTGCTGTTCCGGGTGCTGACGGAGGCGAACGCGCTGCGGCCGGGCGAGGTCGAGCCGGGGGCCGCGGCGGCGCTGCGGGGGCTGGTGGCAGGGACGGCGACGATCTCGGGCTCGGGGGCGGACCGGCTGCGGGCGCTGCTGCTGCGGGCGAAGATCATCCCGAAGTCGATGGCGCCGGCGATCCGTCTGGCGACGCTGCCGAAGCAGCTGCCGCAGACGGTGGCGGAGGCGCTGGCGCTGATGGGCACGTGGGGGCTGTCGGCGGCCGACGTGGAGGCGAAGGGTCCGGCGAGGCCGCGCGAGATCGAGGCGCTGGCGAAGCAGGTGAAGCCGCGGCTGCCGAAGGCGCTGACGCAATTGCTGGGCACGCACGCGAAGCTCGGCAACCGCGACCTCGGGCCGCCGGCGCGCATGCGGGCGCTGATCGGGGAATTGGCGGAGATGCTCGAGGAGCACGAGGAAGACGCGGACGAGGCCGAAATGGGCCGCGGGCAATACGACGTGCGTGGCTTCGATCCGGGGAAGAAGGCGATCCCGCTCGGTACCGATCCGTCCGGCGACCTGTTCTTCCTGGCGACGGGGGCGAAGTCGGCGGCCGGGACGGCGCCGGTGATCCGCTTTCGCCACGACCAGACGCTGGTGGGGACGATCGCGGCCGACTCGCTCGGCGAGTACGTGGCGCTGATCCTCGCCCGCGCGTACGCCCGCCGCGAGGGCCTGGAGTCGCAGCTGGACAGGCTCGAGGGGCGCAAGCGGACGATCGTGTCAGGGTACAAGCCGCCGAAGCGGGCGTGAGCGGCCGGGTCGCACGCGAGGCGGAGGTCGGCCCACGGAGGCGACGGAGGGGGCGCGGGCGGCCGTGGGGGGTCGTGGCCGCTCGCTGCACAAACATGGCGATGTGTGCAATGGCGGCTTGCACAAATGTGCCGCGGTGTGCAACCGTGTGACGGTGGACGGGGCGCGGGGCAACGGCGAGACGCGGGAGGCGATCCTCGACGCGACCGATCGGCTGCTGACGAGCCGGGGCTTCCGCGAGGTGACGATGGACGACATCGCGGCCGAGGCGGGGGTCAGCCGGCGCACGATCTACATGTACTTCCCGAGCAAGATCGAGGTCGGGCTGTCGTCGATCGACCGGGTGGTGGCGCAGACGTTCGCGCGGCTGACGGCGCTGGCGAGCAGGGGCGGCGACCCGGCCGAGGTGCTGCGCGCGGTGCTGGTCGAGCGGGTGCTGCGGCGGTTCGACAGCGTGAGCGCGTATCGTCAGAGCCTGGACGAGCTGTTCGAGGCGGTGCGGCCGGCATACATGGCCCGAAGGACAGCCCACATGGCGCGCGAGGTGGCGCTGGTGGCGGAGGTGCTGGCGGCCGGGCGGGCGTGCGGGCGGTTCGAGCTCGACGACGCGGCGGCGACGGCCTCGTCGCTGGTAAAGGCGACGAACGCGTTCCTGCCGTACAGCCTGAGCGTGGTCGAGCTCGGGGAGCGAGCGAAGATCGAGGTGGAGGTCCGGCGCATGGCGGCGCTGCTGCTGCGGAGCGTGATGACGCCGGCGGGGCTGCACGCGGGGGCAGGGACGAAGAGCGCGGCGCAGACGAAGGGCGCGGCGCAGACGAAGGGCGCGGCGCAGACGAAGGCAGCGGCGACGACAGCGGCGACGACGAAGGCAGCGGCGAAGACTGCGGTGACGACGAAGGCAGCGGCGACGACTGCGGCGACGAAGAAGCCTGCGGCGACGACGAAGGCCGCGGCGACGAAGAAGCCTGCGGCGAAGGGGACGACTTCGACGACGGAACCTGCGGCGACGAGGAAGCTCGCCGCGACGACGAAGACTGCGGCGAAGGTCGCGGCGCGGGTGAAGGGTCGGGGCCGCGAGCGGGCGGGGTGACGAAAGGCGACGGAGGTGAAGATGCGATTGTCGACGGTGATTCTCGGGTGGTTGTCCGTGTCCACGTTGCTCGGCTGTGCTTCGGCGGCAGCGGCTGCGCCGGCGCCACCGTCACCTGCGGGGCCGCAGATGGCGGTGCCGGTGACGCCGCCGCCGCGGGGGCCGGATGGGCCGATCACGGCGGCCGAGCGCGACGAGGCGATCGAGGCGATCGCGCGCGAGCTGACTGCGAAGTACGTGTTCCCGGCCAAGGCGAACGAGGTGGTGAAGTCGATCCGGGCCCGCCACAAGCGCGGCGAGTACGACAAGCTGACGACGGGGCACGCGCTGGCGACGACGTTGACCGATCACGTGAACGCGGTGCTGCGCGACGCGCACTTCAACATCCGCTTCAGCAAGGAGACGCTGCCGCCGATGCAGGGCGGGGACACGCTGTCGCCGGAGGAGCAGGCCCGCTTCGAGGTGTTCAGCCGGCGCATGAACGGCGGGTTCGAGAAGGTCGAGCGGCTGCCGGGCAACCTCGGCTATCTCGAGGTGCGCGGGTTCGGGTTCCCCGGCCGCGGATTCGAGGCGGCGGCGGCGGCGATGGCGTTCCTGCAGGATACGGACGCGCTCATCATCGACATCCGTCGCAACGGCGGCGGCGACCCGTCGGTGGTGGCGTACCTCTGCAGCTATCTGTTCGCCGATCGGGTGCACCTGAACGACCTGTACTTTCGGCCAGCCGACGAGACGCACCAGTTCTGGACGTCACCGGTGCCGGGCAAGGCGTACACGGGCCGCGAGGTCTATGTGCTGACGAGCAAGCAGACGGGCTCGGCGGCGGAGGAGTTCGCGTACAACCTGCAGAACCTGCGGCGCGCGACGATCGTCGGCGAGGTGACGTGGGGCGGGGCGAACCCGGGCGAGATGGTCCGCCTCGGCGCGCACTTCTCGGCGTTCGTGCCGACGGGGCGGGCGATAAGCCCGATCACGAAGACGAACTGGGAGGGCGTGGGCGTGCAGCCCGATATCGCGACGCCGCCGGACGATGCGCTGCGCGTGGCGCAGGTCAAGCTGCTGGAGAAGCAGCTGGCGAAGGTGACCGAGCCGGAGCTGAAGGCGGGCCTGGAGGCGCGACTGCGCGAGCTGCAGCCGCAATGACGCGGACGCCCGCGGATGACGCGGGCCGAGGTCGAGCTGTCGGAGTCACTGGCGAACGTGATGGAGCAGGGCCTCGCGGCGCGAGGATGACGACGCCCGCGGACGGCCCGTTGCGTGGAGTTCACGGCGAACTGGTGGAGAAACCGGCGAGGGCGTCAGAGTCGTGGCTCGAGCCGCGGCTGCGATGATGACCACGCCGCAGACGACGGGCGTGGGGCCCAGGGCGAGCTCGGGAGAAACCGGCGAGGGCGACGGATTCGCGGCTCGAGCTGCGGCTGCGATGACGACGACTCCGCAGACGACGGGCGTGGCCCAGGTCGTGCGAGTCGCGCGGTGCGTGAGTCCGCCCGGGGGCCGCGGAAGCGCCGGTCGTAGCGAGGTCGATGATTGGTATCGGTGGGCCCGAGTTCGGGGTGGGCCGATTCCCGTGAAGCGGGTGTCGTCATTCGAAAGCGCGCCCGAATGCGCGCACCCACGATACGGTCCGCGCAATCACGCGCGAGGCGAGCGGAACGCAGCATTGACGGCGCTCGCCAGAGGGGAGTAACCGTGACGGTCGCCTGTCATGCCGAAGCAGCGCAAGGTCGAGCCGGGAGATTGCCTGTCCAGCATCGCCTATGAGCACGGCTTCTTCAGCGCGACGGTGTGGAACGCGGGCGCCAACGCGGGGCTGCGGAGCGCGCGGCGGGAGCCCAACTTGCTGGTGCCCGGCGACGTGGTGGTGATCCCCGATCGGCGTGACAAGGGCGTCGGGTGCCCGACCGATCAGCGGACCCTGTTTCGGCGCCGCGGCGTGCCGGCCCGGCTCAACCTGGGGTTCGTCGAGGACGAGGAGCCGTGCGCGGACACGCCGTACGTGCTGCTGGTCGACGGGGCGCGCTTCGAGGGGGTGACCGACGGGGAGGGCCGGCTGTCGGTGCCGATCTCGCCGGCGGCCCGGCAGGCGCGGGTGATCCTCGGCGTCGGGCCGGAGGCCGTCGAGTACACGTTCAACCTCGGCCGGCTGCTGCCGCCCGATCAGGACGACGGCGTGCGCGCGCGGCTCGAGAACTTCGGCCACTCGTGCGGCGGCGAGACCGGGCCGCTCGGGCCGCAGACGGCGGCGGCGCTGCGCAACTTCCAGGTCGAGCAGGGGCTGGCGCCGAGCGGGATCGTCGACGACGAGACGCGCGCGCGGCTGTCGGCGCACCATGGCTCTTAGGACAGGTGACACATGACGCGGTGGGTCGACACGATCGATAAGCGTGAGGTCCCGCGCCAGACCGCTGGCCGGCTGACCTGGAGCGACCTCGACGATCTGCGCACGCCCGGACGGGCGCTGTCGGAGGACCTCGTGGCCTACGCGGTCGAGGATTTCTTGGGGGTCAAGCAGGATCGCGTGACGTGGGTCCGGCCGATCCTTCCGGTGCCGGACGGCGCGCTCGACGTCGACGATCACGCTGCGCCGCGGCTGACCTGTCGCGTGCTTTGCCACGGTCACTACAGCTTGCTGGTGCTCGATCGCCACACGGGCGAATTGCTGCACCTCGATACGGCCAACCGGAATCACAACAACGCCCAGGCCGAGGCGCTGGTCGGCGGTGGGGGGCGGATCACGCACGCGGCGTGGGTGCCGAAGCAGCAGTCGGGGAGCAACAATTGCGGGCCGATGGTGGCGCTGATGCTGGCGGCGATCGCCGGGACCGACGGCGCGCCCGCCAACGTCCGCCGGGCGATCACGGGCGGGGTCTCCAACGACGCGGCGGAGCGGCTGCGCCGGGCGCTGCTCGATCACTTCAAGCCGATGTTCGTCGAGGACGACGAGGACGACGACGGCGCGCTCGAGGATGAGGCGCGGGGCGAGGCGCCGCGCGAGAGCTCCGGTGAGCCGCCGCCGGTGCTGTTGGACGAGGCGCCGGGCGAGATCGTCGACGACGTCGCGGAGGAGGACGAGCCGGGTGAGCCGCCGCCGGTGCTGTTGGACGATGCGCCGGACGAGATCGTCGACGACGTCGCGGAGGAGGACGAGCCGGGTGAGCCGGTCGCCGAGGAGATCGACGTGGTGGTCGCGCGCGCGCCGTGGCTGCCGCCGGCGATCGACTACGCGGGGTTCGTCGATCTGCGGCCGGTGCCGCCAGTGCCCGAGTCGTCGAACGTGCACGACGTGCCGCGCAGCGAGCACGCGGCGGAGGTCCGCTCGACGCACGCGCGCTCGCGCCTGCAGCTGGAGGCGCTCTACCTCGAGGACGCGGACGGGCAGCGCTCGCGGGCGTACCGCTACCCCGCCGACGTCGATCACGCCGCGCCGGCGGAGGATCAGCGGTTCGCGTTCCGGGTCGACGATCCGGCGCCGCAGTCGATCCGCTGGCGGATCCGTCACGCGAAGCCGCTGCGGCGCGGGGTGCTCGAGCTGTTCGTGGCCGGTCGCGCCGAGCCGGTGTGGTCGCGCGCGCTGTCGGCGGAGGAGCTCCGAACCTCGCCCGGGGGCGAGCGCAGCGACGGCAGCACGGTCGAGGGCGGGCTCGCGTGGACGGGCAGCTTCGCCGGCGGGGCGCCGGCAGACGGCCGGGTCCGCGCCGGCGAATCGCCGTACAAGCTCAAGCTGACGATCTTCAGCAAGACCGGCGCGGTGGTGGCGAAGCGGCAGGCGTGGACGTACTTCGACGTCCCGTATCAACACAAGTACGCGCTGCTGAGCTACGTGCCGAGCACCGAGTTCGGCTGCTTCGGCGTCCGCTTCGATCCGGCGCGGGCGCGGCTCGACGTGTTCATCGACGCGATGTTCGCGTTCCTGCCGGTGACGCCGGTCGAGGCGGCGTGGGATCCGGGTCGCAAGGCGGAGATCGTCGCCAATTATCCGCGACGGATCCACGCCGACTGGAGCGGGCACTACGATCTGAGCTGCGACGGGGTCCGGGCCGCGCCGGTCATCGTCTTGAGCGGGCGGCACGTCCAGGACCTGCCCGCGATGGAGGGCACGGACAACCCGCTCAGCGTCGAACCGGCGCTGGTGCGCCGCATGGACCGGGACTCGCTCCACTTCTTCGCGTGGTTCCGCGACGGGATCGGGCGCTCGGGGCTGATGCTCCACCCGCTCAGCGCGAGCGTGAATCTGTTCGCGCCCTCGGCCTTCGACGAGGATCAAGCGAGCATGATGCTCAGCAGTCCGACGATCCGCGAGGACCTGCAACGGGCGCAGCGGAGCGTGCTCGAAGCGCTGCGCGAGGACGCGGGCTTCGCCGCGACCGGGGCTCGCATCGAGGTGCTCGATGAAGGCAGGCCCGACGCGCGGCCGCGGATCGTGCTGCCGTTCGCGTCCAGGGTCGAGGAGCTCGATCCGGCGACGCACCGGGTCGCGCTCGACCGCCTGGTGACGGTGCTCAACGCGATCCGCGGCGAGCTCAACACCGACGTGCCGGTGTTCGTGACCGGCTGCATGAAGCGGAGCGAGCGCAGCAAGCTGCTGCGGCGACAGCACCACGACCGGGAGCGCGCGGCGCACGTGTCGGCGTACTTGCGCCGCGAGGGCGGGCTGGCGGCGCCAGCGTACCCCGAGGGGGCGACGGCGCGGCAGATGGTCGCGGGGCGCGGCTACGTGGTGCAGGCGAAGGACGGTCAGATCCGCGAGCAGGGCGGCGTCGAGATCGAGATCGGTTACACCGACGACGCCGAGTACTCGCAGGTGATGGTCGGGCGGACGGCCTACTGCGCGCTCGTCCACGAATTCGGGCACATGCTGGGGATCCCCGACGAGTACATGACGTACGAGTTCGACACGTCGACCTGCAGCATCGCTTCGAGCCAGCCGCGGCTGCGGGAGATGTGCCTCGACAAGGGGATCGCGGCGCCGGAGTTCCCCCGCGAGGGCGCGAACCTGTTCCACGCGGCGTTGATGTCGGCGGGGGTGCGGTTCTACGAGCGCTACTACCTGACGATCGCCGAGGCGGTGGAGAAGGCGACGACGCTGGCGATGGGGGCGCCGCGGCGGTGGGACATCGGCGCGAACGAGACGGTGGCCGAGGCGACCGACGAGGCGTTTCACCAGCGGTACGACCATTTCGGGTTGATCGAGGCGCTGCACAGGGCGCGGCGGGCGGTGCAGCGGCACGAGGTGGCGCCGGTGCGGCTCCTGGCGTCGATCCGGCGGAAGATCCTGCGGACCGTCGCGGGGGCCAGGATCGCGTATCTGCGGGTGGTCAGCCGCGACACGCTGGCGCCGGTCCATCGCGTGGGGCCGGTGCGGGTGCTGATCGGGGTCGGTGTGTTCGACGGCGACGAGGTGCTGCACGCCAGCATCCACGCGCGCCAGTGGCCGCTCACCTGCACCATCGCGCTGCCGCTGGGGACGCAGGTCGTGGAGGGGGTACACTTGCCCGCGACGGGCGACGGTCGCGTGCCAGTGACGCTGCGGTCGCGCTGGGCGTTCGAGGGGACCGGCGTGTTCACCTGCTCGACGCTGCGGGTGCGGTTCTTCGCGACCGCCGACGGCGATGCGCCGCTCGACGTGTTCGCCGGCCACACGCTGCGCGGGCGCGACCTCGGCAGCGCCGAGGGCGTGGTGCTGTACATGGAGGGCGAGCCCCAGGGGGCGGAGTTGGGGCTGCAGCTACGCTCCGACACGCACCTCTTGAGCCCCGACGTGGCCCGCGTCGAGCTCGGGAGCACGCGCGCCGCGCTCGACGTGTACGCGCCGGTCCACGAGCCGCCGGCGGTGCCGCAGCCGCTGTCGGCCGCCGATCGGCTCGCTCCCGGCGCCGTCGTGCTGCTCGATCACGAGGACGCGCGTCGACCCCGGACCCTCGTCACCGTGCATCGCCCGCACGGGGCCACGCGGCGGCTGCGGCTGCGGCTGCGGGGCGGCAAGGTCGATCTGTTCGCGGCCGAGCGGGCCACGCCGGGCGAGGCGAAGCTGGGGGCCGAGCGGCGGCGCGGCGACGATGTCGCGTGGGAGTACGTGATCCCCGACGAGCGCTTCGACGCCAGGGGCCGCGCGTCGTTCTGGCTGGCCGGCGCGGCGGTCAGCGGGGCCGCCCGCGACGCCAGCGTGGAGCTGCGCTGGGAGGGCAAGCAGCTCGAGCTGGCCAGCGCGAGGCTGACGGTGGTGGACGTGACGCTGACGGCCACGGTGCCGGCGACGCGGGCCCGCACCGAGCGAACGGTCTCGCTGCGGCCGGTGACGGTGGGCGCGAATCAATTGCTGATCGCCCGCGACGGTGAGCGGCGGCGGGCGACCACCGACGATCAGGTGTTCGACGCGGCGCGGATGGGCGCGTCGCGGCTGGCGAAGATCCGGGCGACGCATCCGTACGCCACGACGGACTTCGACAAGAACCCGCCGCTGGTGCTGATCCGCGGGTCGCTCGGGGACTCGCAGGTCCGCGTCGATCTGGCGATCGCGCCGGCCGAGCTGGCGCCGGCCGTCGCGTGGGACATCGCGCGCGCGGCCGACGACACCATCGACGAGGCGCCGCCGGTGCTCAACCCGGGGGGCCTGCGCTGTACGTTCGGCGACGGGGCGACCGGTTCGTTCCACGTGCGGGCGCTGCTCGGCGGACGACCGCTGGCGGTCCTCAACCTCGTGATGGTGGCTGCGACGCTGCAGCCCGACGGCGACGGCGAGGACGAGCGGTCGCGGGCGGGGGTGGAGATAGCCCGACCGCACGAGATCGACGGGGATTCGATCGACAACGCGATGGCCCGCGAGTTTGGGCAGCCGCAGATCGTGCGGATCAAGAGCGGTGACTTCGGGGCCCAGCCGTGCGTGCGCCTGCGCGGCAAGGTGCGCCTGATCAGCGGCGGGCCGAGGGGGCGTCGCGGCCTCGATCAGGTGGCGGCAGGGTGGGTGCAGAACTTGACCCACGTGCTGGTGCGCTCGCGCTACGAGGGCGGGCGGCAGATCGAGCTGGGCCACGTGCACAACAAGGAGGGCGCGTCGATCCTGCGCCCGTTCATGCCCGGCGCCGACGCAGGGGACAGCTACTTCGTCGGCGCCGACGTCGCTATCGCGCTCGAGCAGGACGTCGGGGTCGACACGCCGATCCTGGACACGGGCCTCATGGGCCAGGGCGGCGCCGACTCGGTGCTGGGGAACAGCAAGTTCGAGGAGGTCTGGAACGCCCACGGGTTGGAGCTCCGGGTCGAGGCGCTCGACGCCCCGGCGACCGAGTTCTTCGTCCACTACCCGGGCCAGCCAGAGGCGCTGCTGACCCGGATCCGCTACGAGCACGACTTCCGCGCCTATCTGTGCGTGTGGACCAATTGCATCGGGGCGGCGGCGTCGAACAAGACCGAGTTCCGCGCGGCCAGCTACGCCGCCGACCGCTGCGTGGCGGTGCTCCGCCGCGTCGACTGGTCGCTGAAAGGACGCTGGCGGGTCCGCTGGGAGGGGCTCGTCGAGGGCGAGATCGCCGGGCCGGGCTGGGCGACGAAGATCCGGATCGAGCCGCTCGCGCCGGAGGACGAGCTGCGGGCGGTGCTGGACGCCACGATCGATGAAGCGAGGCCGGCGCGCGACGCGGGGGTCGAGCTGTACTACCCGACCGAGCTGCAGGTGTTCGCCTGGCAGGGCAGCGAGTGAACGACATGTCTCATGGGACATGCCTACAATGACATATCGTGAATGACATGTCGTGGAGAGCATGTCCACAAGGACATGCTCTTCGGGGCAGCCTCGCTCAGGCCGACAGCTGGGCGCCGTCGAGCGCGAGCGAGTGGCCGGTGATGAACGAGGCGTCGTCGCTGGACAGCCAGGCGATGGCGCGGCCGACCTCGTCGGCGCGGCCGGGGCGGCCCATCGGGATGGCGGCGATCACGGGCTCCATCACGGCGGGGAAGTGAGCGAGGGCGCTGTCGACCATCGGCGTGCCGGTGATGGCGGTGGGGGCGACGCAGTTGACGCGGATGTTCTGCCTGGCGTGGCCGAGGGCGGCCGAGCGGGTGATGCCGAGCACGGCGTGCTTGGTGGCGACGTAGGCGGAGCCGGTGGGGGTGCCGACGTGCGAGAGGATCGAGGCGACGTTGACGATGCTGCCGCCGCCGCCCTGGGCGACCATCTGCCGCAGCTGGTGCTTCATGCCGAGCAGGGTGCCGCGGACGTTGACGGCCATCATGCGATCGAAGGCGTCGCCGTCGACGTCGGTGACGGGGCCGAAGTCCTCGCAGACGCCGGCCGAGTTGACGGCGCAGTCGAGCCGACCATAGGCGGCGACGGTGGCGGCGACGCCGGCGACGATGTCTTGCTCGACGGTGACGTCGAGGGTGATGAACATCGCGGCCGCGCCGCGGGCCCGCAGCTGCTCGGCGACCTCCTCGCCCTCGGCCCGGCGCCGGGCGGCGATCACGACTTTGGCCCCGGCGTCGGCGAAGGCGAAGGCGGTCGCCTTGCCGATGCCCGAATTGCCCCCGATGATCAGCGCGACCCTGTCTCGCAACGATTGCATGCGGCGTTGTCCTCCCGGCCGAGGATAACCGGAGGCGAGCGCGTGGCGGCGGTGCGCGGGCTGGGCGAGCTCTCGCGGCGGTTCGGTGGACGGCGTCACGCGGGCCGGGGAGGCGCCGCGAGGGCGAGTTCACGGCGCGGGCACGGGCTCGGCCCCGAGGTCGCGGGCGAGGTCGGCGAGCTCGCCGATGGGGACCTGCAGGGCGGGCAGGCGGGTGATGTCGGTCCGCGCGGCCTGGGCGATGGTCTCGCTGGCGCGCATGACGAGGCCGCCGTGGGGATCGGCGACCACGGTGTAGCCGGCCTTGCGCAGGCGGGTGAGGCGAGCCTGGGCCGAGGGCGAGAGGTCGGTGGCGGTGATGCGCAGGGAGGGCACGCGGCCGGGCCAGATGGCGGCGAGGTAGGCGGTGATCCGCGGGGGGTAGACGACGCCGCCGGCTGTCTTTTCGTTCAGGTGAACGTCGACCAGAGCGGGGTAGCCGCTGACGTCGCAGCGCACGGCGCCGTGGAGGTGGCTGGTCCACATGGCCTCGGGGCTGACAGGCGCGGGCCACAGGCCGTCGAACCACGCGGCGATGGCGTCGTAGCTGGGCAGGCGCTGGCCGCCGAGGGCGTCGCCGAGGCGCTGGACCTCGGCGCCGAACCGCTCGCCGCGCTCCTCACGACGCAGGCGCAGGAAGATCGCAAGCACGGCGATCGCCGCGGCGAGGTACCACAGGCCGAACAGCAGCAGGCCGCCGCAGACGATGGCGACGAACAGCAGGCCGAGGCCGCCGCCCTGGACCTGCTGCTGGCGCCGCTCGTCGGCGTGGCGGGCCAGGAGGGCGCGGCGGGCCACGGCGAGGGCGCTGGCGGGGATCCGCCCCTCGGGCTCGGGTTCGGCGGCGTCGGGCCGGTCGGGGAGGATCGAGCGGACGGCGGCGAAGAGGGCGTGGGTGGCGACGGCGGGCTGGCCGTCGGCAGGCTCGCGCACGGCGGCGACGAGCAGCGGGGCCTCGGCCAGGCCGCCGGGCGGAGGGGCGAGCGCCGCGGTCTGGGCGGGCGCGCTCTGGCTGGCGCCAGGGCGGTTGTAGAGGATGGAGAGCAGCGAGGAGTTCGAGGGGTTGATCGCGGCGCCGGGGAGGGTGTCGCTGGCGCTGGTGCGAGCGGTCGGGTCGCGCGCGAGGCTGGCCCCGAAGACAGGTGCGTCGGCGGGCGCGGGCAGCGGGCCGGACAGGACGGCGGGGTCGAGGCGGGCGGCGGGATCGGGATCGGTGTCGGGGCCGGAGATGTCCGCAGGGACAGGTGGGGGCGGGAGGCCGGCGGGCAGGGTCTGCGCGGCGATGGGGATGTCCGCGGGGACAGGTTGGATGTCCGCGGGGACAGGTGAGATGTCCACGAGGACAGGTGAATACGAGCTGTCTGCGGGGACATGTGAGATGTCCGCGGGGACATGTGAGATGTCCTCGGGGACAGGTGCGTCGGCGGCAGCACGTTCGCGGACGGCGTGCTCGGCGGCGGCGGGCCGGGGGCCGGGCGGGCGGCCGGGGCGTGAGCCGGGCTGGACGGCGGCGGCCGGGCCCTGCAGGGTGTCGCCGGGGTGGGGCGGGGCTTCGCCGGCGAGGTCGATGTCCTTGAGGACAGGTCGCACCGGGGCGGGGTCGGCAGGGGCGGGGGCGGGGCCGATCGAGAGCAGGGTGGTCGGCGGGACGGGCGCGGCGAGCAGGCTGGCGGCGAGCCCGGGCTGGTGGCGCACGCGGACCGGCGCGGCGAACTCGAGGTCGGGATCAGGGCTGTCTTTGGGGACAGGTGACCCCTGGACCAGGTCGCGCACGGCCTGCTGGATGGCCCGCTCGTAGAGGGCGAGGGCGTCGGCGACGGCCGGCGGCAGCCCATGCGATCGAGCGCACGCGGGGCAGTCAGCGGCGCCGCGGATGTCGTCGAGCGAGAGCGCGTGCTGACAGTGCGGGCAGCGCAACGCGAGGGTCGGAGAGAGCACGGCGCGACGATACCGCAGAACGCGGGGGCGGGGCCTGTCCGGCGGACGCGAGCGTGGGCGCGCAGACGGGCGCGGCGCGGCCGACGAGGCGGCGGGCTGGTCGAGCGCGGCAGATGTCGCGTGCGCGAGGTCCGGGATCGACCACGGCGAGGCAAGGTGACGAGATCGTCAGGATGCAGCGACGCGGGGAGATGGCTCGGTGAGGTGCAGTCGCGGTCGGTCGAGTCGCCGGCGCATGATGTCGAGTACGCGAGCACGGGCCAGGCCGAGGCGGTGAACGAGCAGGGACGAGGGAGTGCATGCGTCCGCGCGACCGGCAGACCCGCATGGGCTTCACGGGCCCCGCTCCCGGGTGCGCGGGCCATCGGGTCGCTGTCGCCATGGGCGAGCGAGAGCGGTCGTTCGGGACGGCGCGGCGAGAGCGATGTTTTGGAAACCTCGACCGGGCGCGGAGGCCATGGGCGAGCGAGGGCGGTCGTTCGGGACGGCGCGGCGAGAGCGGGGTCAGGTTCAAAAAAACACGACCGGGGGCGGGGGCCGGTGCGGGCGAGATCGGCGGAACGAAGGTCAGGGCCCGGGAATGCGGGCCGAGGGCGCGGCAGTCGGGGCCCGCGCTCGGGCGCGGAACGGCGGCTCCGGGCCGTTTTGGCGGTGTCTGGGGCGCTTGCGGCTGGGTCCGCCGGACGCGCGGGCGAGGATGCGCGCGGCGGCGAGTCGCGGTATGAGGAGGCGCCGCGCGCGACCGCGGGCGGCGAGCTTTACCGTGCCCGATCTGCCCGTCTCGCCTCCCTCGCCCCGCGGCCTCGCCCTTCCGGGGGCCGCCACTTCCTTCGCGCCGCTCGTCGACGAGCGGCTGGCCAACGGCGCCCGCCTGCTGATCCTGCCGGGCCGCCCGACCGGCTCCGGGCCGGCGGCGGTGCAGCTATGGGTCGGCTCGGGCACGGCGGCCGAGCGCCCGGACGAGCACGGCTGCGCCCACCTGCTCGAGCACATGCTCTTCAAGCCATGTGCTTTGGGACATGGCCCAAAGAGCATCCGCGCGCGCCTGGCCGCGGCCGGGCTGCGGCGCGCCGAGGAGGCGCTCGACCTGGCGGGGGCGATCGAGGCGCTCGGCGGCGACATCAACGCGTTCACCAGCCACGACGAGACGGTGGTGCACGTGACGGCGCCGGCGGCCCGCGCGGCCGAGGCGGCGGCGATCATCTCGGCGGCGGCGCTGTTCCCGACGCTGGACCCGGCCACGCTGGCGCAGGAGCGCGAGGTGGTGATCGAGGAGATCAAGCAGTACGACGACGATCCGGGCCAGCGGGTGACGCAGGCGGCGCTGTCGCGGGTGTACGGGGCGCACGCGTACGCGCGGCCGGTGCTGGGGCTCGAGGCGGAGGTCGCGGGGCACACGGCGGCGCGGCTGCGTGGGTATCACCGGCGGGCTTACGCGGGTGAGCGGCTGACGCTGGTGGCGGTCGGGCCGGTCGACGTGGCGGCGCTGCGCAAGGTGGCGCGGGCGATCGTCGGGGCGGTGCCGGCAGCCAAGGCGCGCGCGTCGGCGGGCGAGCCGGGGGTCAAGCCGGGGGTGACGCTGCGCCGGGCCGAGGTCCAGGAGACCTACGCGCTGCTGGCCTGGCCGGCGCCGGAGGCCGGGGCGGCGGAGGCGGCGGCGATCGACGCGGCGTCAGTGGTGCTCGGCAACGGCGAGTCGTCGCGCCTGGTCGCCGAGACTCGGCGCAAAGACCAGGTCGTCTCGGACATCCAGGCCCACTGCGACTCGCTGCGCCACGGCGGGACGGTGATGGTGTCGGCGCGCACGACCGCGAAGCAGACGACGGCGGCGGTGACGGCGGTGCTGGCCCAGGTGCGGCGGCTGGCGGACGCGGCGGTGTCGGCGGAGGAGCTGGCGCGGGCCAAGGCGATCCTCGAGAGCGACCTGGTCTATCGGCGCGAGACGGTGCAGGGCCAGGCGCACGCGCTCGGGGCCTGCGCGACGCTGTTCGGCGATCTGGCCCGCGAGCGCGAGTACTACGCGGCCCTGGCGGCGCTGACCCCCGAGGCGGTCCGCTCGGCCTGCGCGCGCTGGCTCGACCCGGCGCGCGCGTGCGTCAGCCTCGAGCTGCCGCGCGCGGAGGTGGATGTAGCGACGGCCAAATCCCTGAAGGCCGCCGTGAGCGAGGCGCTGAAGCCGGCGCCGGCGCGGGCGCGCGGCGGGGTGACGCCGAAGCGGGCCAGCGACGGGATCGAGACGGTGACGCTGTCGAGCGGGCTGCGCCTGCTGGCGCGGGTCGAGCCGGCGGTGCCGGTGGCGGCGGGCTGGCTGATCTGGCCGGGCGGGCTGCGGCGCGAGCCGGCGGCGCTGGCCGGGGCGAACTCGCAGATCGCGGCGCTGCTGACCCGCGGCAACGCGCGCACCAGCGGCGAGGCGCTGAGCCAGGCGATCGACGGCATGGCGGCGGGGCTCGACGGGTTCGCCGGCCGCAACAGTCTGGGCCTGCATTTCGAGTGCCTGGCGCGCCACTTCCCGGCGGTGCTCGGGCACGCGCTCGATTGCGCGACGACGCCGAAGTTCGCGGCCGAGGAGCTCGAGGAGGAGCGCCGGGTGGCGCTGCAAGACCTGGCGTCCGAGGTCGACGATCCGGGCCAGGTGGCCAGCCGCGGGCTGGCCGCGATCCTCTACGGCGAGCACCCGTTCAGCCGCCCGGGCCGCGGGACGCCGGCGGGGCTGCGGGCGCTGACGCCGGCCAAGCTGCGCGGGCTGTGGCGCCGCGACTACCCGATCGGGCAGGCGGTGCTGGCCCTGGCCGGCGACATCGACGTGGCGGCGGCGGCGGCCCAGGTCGAGGCGGCGCTGCGCGAGGCTGGCCTTCAGGACAGGCTGTCCTCGGGGCCAGGTGCGCTCAAGAAGTTCGGCGCGCCGACCGGGCCGCGCGAGCGCGAGATCTTCCAGGACCGCGAGCAGGCCCACATCGCCCTCGGGTGGCCGGGGATCGCTGTCGGCGATCCGCGCGAGCCGACGCTCGACGTGCTCAGCGCGGTGCTCGGCGGGCAGACCGGGCGGCTGTTCACGGCGCTGCGCGAGGTCCAGGGGCTGGTGTACGAGGTGTCGATGAGCAGCGTCGAGGGCCTCGACGCCGGCCACGTGGCGATCCACGCGTCGACGAGCCAGGACAAGCTGCCGAAGGCGCTGGCCGCGATCGCGGCGGAGGTCGAGCGCGCGATGCGAGAGCCGCCGACGGCGGCGGAGGTCGAGCGCGCCAAGGCGTGGCTGGTCGGCCAGTTCGAGCTGGGGCAGCAGCGCCGCAGCCGGATGGCGTCGCTGCTGGCGCTGTCCGAGGTCTACGGGCTGCCGCGCGCGCGGGCGTTCGCGTACCCGCAGCGGGTGGGGGCGGTGACGACAGACGGGGTGTGGGCATTGGCCCGGACGCTGTTCCGCCCGCAATGGGCGGCGCGCTGCGTGGTCCGGGCGCGCCGGCGCAAGGGCTGAGAGGCCAGGGTGAGGGGCCTGTCCTTCGGGACAGGCGGGGCGCGGTGCGGACGGGGGCATGGGATGTCCCGAAGGACATGTCCTTCGGGATGAGACGCGGCGACGCTGGTGAGAGCGCGGGATGTCCCGGAGGACATGCTCTTGGGGACATTGTCAATAGTCACCGGCGTGGGATGTCCCGGAGGACATGTCCCTCAAGACATGCACGGGCCGGCGAGTCCGTGGTGGCGCGCGGACAAGCATGTCCCTCAGGACATGTCCTCAGGGCCAGTCGTCGAGATCGAGGCCGCGGGACAGCTCGGGGTCGTCGGCCAGGAGGTCGCGCAGGGTCGCCTCGCGCAGGCCGAGGGCGCGGGCGCCGGCGCTCACGCTGGCCTGGGCGGCGAGCACGGCCCGGACCTCGCGGCGGAAGGCGAGCGGGTCGGTGCGGCGCAGGGCCAGCAGCAGCGGTTCACGAGGCTCGGCGGGCAAGGTCACGCGCGAGGACTGTAGCGCTTGTCGTGGCGCGGGCGGGCGTGTTCAATGGGCGCGATGCCAGGACGACGGGCCGACGCGTGGATCTTGCTGGGGCTGCTGCTGGGCGGGTGCGACCCGAAAGCGCAGAGAGAGCTGGAGGCGGCGCGGGAAGAGCTGGCGGCGATGTCGACGCGGCTGCGAGACCGCGGGCTCGAGATCGAGGCGCTGACGGTCGAGCTCGACAAGGTCCGGGCGGCCCGCGCAGCGTGCGAGACGGAGCGGGCCAGGCCGGTGGAGACCGACGGTGCGCCGCCCGCCGAGGCCCCGCCGGCGGGCGAGCCGCCGCCCGCGGGAGAGGCGACGCTGACGCCGATCTGCACCGACGGGGTGTGCGTGGTGAAGCGGGGCGAGATCGAGGCGTTCCTGGCCAGGCCGGAGGCGGTGGTCCGGATGGCGCGCGTGATCCCGGCGATCGAAGCGGGCAATTCGGTCGGCTTCAAGCTGTTCGCGATCCGTCCCGAGTCGCCGCTGGCCCTGGTGGGGTTTAAAAATGGGGACCTGGTGCGCACGGTGGGGGGGCAGGAGGTCCATGACATGGAGGCGATGCTGCGCGCCTATACGCAGCTGCGCACGCTCGACCGCTGGACGTTCACCGGCACGCGCAAGAGCGGGCCGTTCGAGGTGACGATCGTGGTCCAGTGATGTCCAAAAGGACAGGCTGGCTGTTCGCAGGGACAGTCACCGGGCGTCGGGGTCGAACTGGAACACGGCCTCGAGCGGGACGGCGAACACGAGGGCGATCCGGAACGCGACCTCGAGCGAGGGGGCATACTTGCCGCCCTCGATGGCGTTGACGGTCTGACGACTGACGCCGATCCGCTCGGCCAGCTCCTGCTGGGTCATCTCGCCGCGCTCGAAGCGGAGCTGGCGGATCCGGTTTTTGACGCTGCCGCGCGCGGGCTCCACGGCTAGATCCCGCGCCGGTAGTAGACGAGCTGCAAGCCGAGGCGGGCCAGCTCCGAGAGGTACAGCGAGAGCAGCAGCAGGTGCGCGACCCACACCGGCTCGACGGCGACGACGAGGGCGCCGATGGCCCCGATGACGCCGGTGGCGAGGATCCAGCCGGTGCGGCTCTCGGCGCGCCACTCGATCTCGTGGTCGCGGACGTCGGCCGGCTCGGGACGACCGACGAGCGCGGCGACGAGGTGGCCGCCGACGAGGATCGCGACCAGGAGGACGACGGCGACGACGAACACGCCGGCGAAGGCGGGCAAGATCGTGATGCCGCTGGCGAGCATCCAGCCGGCGACGACGAAGTAGGCACCCAGGGCGAGGGCGACGCCGACGAGCTGGATCCAGACGCTGCGCTCCTCGAACGAGGCGCCCGGGCGAGGCTCGCGGGTGACAGCTTGGCTTGACATCATGTCAAAGATACGCGACACGCCGGCCGTGTCAAGCCGGCTTGACATGGATCGGCAAAGGTCGCGGAACGCCTGGCCTGCAGGCGCTGGCGTCGATGCGGGCGCGAGTGAACACGGAAGTAAAGTTCGCGGAGATGTGGCACGGGGCACACAGATCTGCTCCAAGCGCGAGCGAGCGCGACGGCGCGCCTGGGCCGTGGCTCATCTCGTACAGGCGAGCGAAGTACGGTGGCTCTCGAGGGCCGCCGTACCTGACTCTTGGGGCAGGTCACATGCTGGCTCGCGGATGATGATCGGGGCGTTCACGCGGGTTGTGTTGGGTGACGCCACGCGGTGGGTCGTGGTCGCGCCGAATTGCGAGGTCGAGCCGGATGGCCCATGGGACATGTTCGTGCGGACAGGTAGCGAGCATGCAGCCGTCTCGCTACCCGTCCTACGAGGCGCAGGCGAGCCGGTGTTGGCATGACCTCGCGCTGCGGGCTCAGGCGGCGCGGGCGCGGGCGTTCACGCGGCGGAGGCGACGCCGAGGGTGCGGGCGAGGGCGCGGGCGACGGCGAGGGGGCGGCCCTTGAACACGCGGACGTAGGGGATCGTGCTGGCCCGGGCGGCGCGGGCGAGGATGCCGTCGATGTTGTGGGCCTGGAAGCCGGTGGCGATCAGCACGTAGTCGTAGCTGTGGCGCGAGATGCTCTCGCACTGGGCCTGGACCTTGCGGGCGTTGCCGTCGCACCAGGTGATGTCGAGGCCGAGCGACTCCTCGAGCTTGGACTTGAGGTCCGGGTCCTCGCGGTTGCTGACGAACAGGACCCGCTTGCCCTCGACCTTGGGTCGGACCTGGGCCACCAGGTGCGCGCCCGGATCGTCGACGTCGTCGTTCTCTTCCTCGGTGTCGTGGTCGCTGTCGGTCGGCAGCACGCCGAGCTCGCCGCGCTTGAGCACGTCTTGCAGGCCGGTGAGGCGGCGGCGCATGCGGCGGTCCTCGAACAGGTCGGGCCGCAGGGCGTCGATGCGCGGGCGGATCGGCTGGATCAGCGACGCGACCTCGGGGGTGTTGTGGGCGTCGAAGGCCCGGCCCAGGAAGGCCAGCAAGGTCTCGTCGTCGAAGCCGTCGACGCCGGCGAGGGCGTCGCGCTCCGCTCGCACGGCGGCCTGTTGCTGGCGCACCTGGTCGGCCGAGGGGCCGGTCTTGGCGCGCTCGGGCGGCGGGATGAAGTCGGGGTCGAGCCAGCGCCGCAATTGCGGCAGGCGCTCGCCGAGGCGCCCCGCGAGCCAGCGCAGGCGGCCCATCACGGCGCCCCAGGTCTCGGGCTCCTCGGCGGCGATAAAGCGCCGGATGTCGCGCAGCGCCTGGGCGTGCTTGACGAGCGCGTCGAGCTGGTCGTTGGGGAGCTCCTCGGGCGGCGTGGTGAGGTGCCGCGGCGGCGGGTCGGTGACGTTGCCGGCGATGGCCTCGACGGCGCGCTGGGCCTCGCGCAGGAGGGTCCGCGGCGGGCCCGGCGGGGCCTTGCGCGGGCGGTCGGCCCAGCCGTAGTCGTCGACGGGAACCTCGCTGGTCATCGCCCGCTCGCGGTGGTTCTGCACGAACTCGTGGGCCTCGGCCCAGGTCTTGGGCGCGTGCAAGGTCTTGAGCCCGAGCTCGGCGACCACACACGCGGGCACGGCATTCATCTGCAGCGCCTGGACCGAGCCGGGCCACAAGGTCTTGCTGAGGTTGGTCAGCTCGTGGGCGATCCGCCGCACCAGCACGGTGATCTTGTGCTCGCCCTGGAACTGCTCGTCGAAGCTGCGCGCGCGCGAGATCCAGGCCAGCATGTAGACCTTTTGATAGCGCGGGGACATCAGCGCGAAGTCGGGCCGCATGTCCTGGATGTCCTTGAGGATCTCTTCGAGGGTCTCGCGCGCCTCGGCGACCGCGGCCGCGGGATAGGTCGGCAGCTGGATCCGTCCGACGATCGGGCTGCGCGGCAGCTCGGGCTCGGGCGCGGGGGCGGGCGTGGGCGTGGGCGTGGGCGTGGGCGGAGGGGGCGGGATAACTTCGGCGGATACGGGGGCGCTGACCGGCGCGGGCTGCGGACGGGCTGGCTCCTGGGCGAGGCCGTCGCGGAAGCGATCGAACAGCTGACGCGCGGCGGCCGAGGGGAACATCTGCGTCAGCGCGTCTTCGAGGGCGCTGTCGCGGTCGGAGCCGCGGCCGAGCCAGCGCTCCGTGTCGCGCCAGATCAGCACCTCGGTCCACTGATGGGTATACGTCGCGTGGCGGTAGCCGCTGTCCGCGAGAAACTTGGGTAGCCAGCGCGCGCCGTCGTCGTGCATCGCCCGTTACGCTAGTCTTTTCGCGCTGCTGCTGCAACGAAGGGACAAAATGCCGCGCGCGGCCCGAGGTCCGCGCGGGCAGGGTGAGGGCCTGCCGTGGCGGAGGCTGTTCAGCGCCGCGCGCGCCGTCGCGGACGCCGTTCGCCGCCAGTGAGGCCCGAGCAAGACGGCGTGCAGCGGTTCGGCTGCCGATGACCGCGCCGACGTCGACGCTCGAGATGGCGCCGCGGATGAAAGTCGACTTGTCGTCAGCCAAGAAGCGACAAAGGCGAGCGATGTCGTCAGGCTCCCCCGCGCGGACGACCGGGTGTGATCGATCAGCGACTGACAGTCCTTCTCGGGGATGCTCTCGTCCGGTGGCGGATGTGCCAGCGGCGGACGTCCCGGCAGTCACCTGTCCGGACCTCAGTCCGCTCGCTGGGGCGGGTCAGATCTGCGAGGCGGCCGGCGAGCCCCTCGACGAGGGACGCGACGCCGGCCTCGCCGCCGAGCAATGCTCGTGCACCTGCTTCGAGCGGCTGCTCGCTCAGCGACGGCGCGCCTGGATCGCATCGAGCGCGGCGTGTTCGTACGCGCGACCGGAGGCGGCGGCGGCGGCGTCGCCCTCGGCGAGCACGAGCGAGCCGTCGGCGAGGGCGCGGAGGATCGTGTGCGCGGGGGCGGCGATGACGTGAGCGTCCTGGGAATCGGTGGGGAGCGCGACGAACCGAACTTCGAGATCGAGGGCCTCGCACAGAGTGTTGAGCAGGCCGATCACGGCGGGCACGTCGAGCCAGTCCGACCGGTCGCCGGCGACGATCTCGAATGTGCAGTCGGGCAGGAACGCTCGCAGGCGATAGGCGTCGCGCAGCTGATCGGGATCCGCGTCGTCGTCGTCGTCGTCGTCGTCCGACTCGACATGGGAGACCTCTTCGAACAAGACTTCGTCGAGCGCCGGCGCGACGAGGTCGGCGAGCCGGCGCAGCAGGTGATCGTGGCGGTTGGGCCAGGCGTCGGTCTCGGTGTCGAAGACGAGACCCTGGCCGATGGGCACGCCGGAGTCACTCGGAGGCGGCGCGTCGTAATCGTCGTCGTCCGCGCCGCTCGCGGGCGGCGCGGTGTGTCTCGCCAGCGCGTCGAGCAGGCACCGGCGGTTGTCGTCGTCACGCACGACCTCGAGCATCGCCTGCAGCTCGGCGGTGACGGCGGGGCGCGCCAGCCGGCCGAGCGCGCGGGCGGCGGCCGCCAGCGCGGGGTTCCAGTCGCCGGGGAGGGCCGCGTTTGCGACTGCGATCATGCGGGCGAGCGGGAGGCGCTCCAGCGAGCGCTGCGAGCCGCCGAAGTAAGCGGCGCAGGTCGGGTCGTCGACGAGCCGTGACGCGAACAGGGCGTCGAGGGTGGGTTCCGGCGGGATCCGCGGCTCGCTCGCGATGGCCTTTGCGAGGCCCGTGCGTACGCCGGGGGGAATTCCGTCGTCCGCGAGGCAGCGCGCGAGCCAGGCGGAGAGCGGGGCGAGCAGAGGCGGCTCGCGCAGGAGCTCGGCGACGATCGAACCGTACACATACCCGACGTCGCGCGCCTCGTCGGGCGCGACGGTGACGAGGGCGCGCACGAGGTCGTCGAGCGCACCGAGGTCGCCGCGGCGGATCCGGTGGGCGAGCAGACCGGTCGGTGCGTGCTGCGACGAATACGAGTCGAGCGCGGCGTGAGTGGTGGCGAGTTCCAGGTCGAGCCGCGGGGCCCGTCCCGGGGTCGGCTGGACTTCGAGGTACAGGAACGGGGAATCGTGCTCGCGGCGGATCGGGGTCGGCTCGTCCACGGACCGAGGGTACTGCGATCCGCGGATTGTGCGAAGGCGCCCGGGGTCACGAATCGCGCCGGCATTGCATTGGTGCGCTGACGCGTCCGCCGGCTTGTGGCACCCTCATCGAGGATGCGGCGGCGATGGGTCCACCTCTCGAGGTGCGCGACGATCCTCGCCGGCTGCGGTGCGTGCACGCGGCCGACCGTGAGCCGTCCGCCCGTGGTCGCGTCGGAGAGCCGCCCGATCGAGCCGCGCGTCGATGTCGACGACGTGAACGCTGATGGCGCCGCGGCTGCCGAAGCAGAGCCGGAGCGTCACGGCAAGGTCGTGAGGTTGGACCCACCCGAGCCGCCCGCGCGCGACGAGTACGACGTCTGGGGCGACGTCGAAGGCACGCCGGTCGGCGAGGTCTACGGCGCCGGCGGGCTCGGCTGCCCTCGCGGAGTCGAGCCGTCGCCTCCCTCTTCGACGCGGCACGGTCGTCGGCCCGTCGCGCGCTTGCGGTCGCTCGAGGCCGAGGGCGCACTGTCCCACGGCGCGGCCTCGTCGAGCTTCCGCGGGCGCGCCGACAGCCTCCGCGATTGTCAACTCGCGGCCATGGAGGAGCAGCCGGAGCTCGCCGGACGGCTGCGCTTGCGAATCGACATCGGCGCCGACGGACGCGTGCTCACGGCCGCGAGCGACGGGCTCGATGCGATCGCCGGCTGCGTCCGCGAGGTCGCGCTGCGCTGGCGGTTCGCACCGGCGGACGCGGGCTCGCGGATCGCCGCAGAGTTCGACCTGCGCACCGAACCCGCCGCGCCCGAGCGTCCGCGACCGCCTTCCTGTCGGAGGTGATGCGCTCCGTCCGCCGCTCGTCGCGCCCCGCCGAGCCGGCCCCGCGCGATCACCAGAGCCCCACGGGGATAGCCCCACCGCGCCCGGGCTGCATGCCCGCGCCGCGGACGCGAGGTGGGCAGGCGGGCTTTGGGTGGCCGCCTGCGAGCGCAGCCCCGCGCAACCTCACGCTCTCGGGCTGGCCTTTGGTGCAGGCGACCCTCGCGGCCTCTCGGTACGCTCGCCGCCCCATGACAAGCACCAATTCACCGCGGATCGCCATCGTCACCGGCGGCGGCAACGGCATCGGCCGGGCCACTGCCCTCATGCTCGCCGAGGCCGGCTATGCCGTCGCCGTGTGGGACCTGGCCGAACAGGCAACCGAGGAGGTCGTCTCCGCGATCACGGCCGCGGGCGGCGTCGCCATCGCGCGCAAGGTCGACGTCAGCAAGCCGGAGGACTGCGCCGCCGGGGCCGCCGCGGTGGTCGAGCGGTTCGGCCGGATCGACGTCCTGATCAACAACGCCGGCGTCGTGCGCGACGGCCAGCTGGTCAAGGTCAAGGACGGCCAGGTCGTCGGCCAGATGAGCGCCGAGCAATTCCAGTTCGTCCTCGATGTCTGCCTCAAGGGCGTGTTCAACTGCACCCAGGCGGTCGTGCCGACGATGATCGCGCAGAAGTACGGCCGGATTGTGAGCACCAGCTCGGTGGTGGCGCTGTACGGCAACTTCGGCCAGACCAACTACGTCGCGGCCAAGGCCGGCGTGATCGGCATGACGCGCGTGTGGGCGCGCGAGCTCGGCCGCTACGGCATCACCGCCAACGCGATCGCGCCGGGTTTCATCGCTACGGCGATGGTGCAGAGCATGCCGGAGAAGGTCCTGCAGTCGATGATCGACCACACCCCGGTCGGCCGCGCGGGTCAGCCGGACGACATCGCCCGGGCCTTCGCCTTCCTCGCCGACGAGAAGTCGAGCTTCATCAACGGCGCGGTCCTCAGCGTCGACGGCGGCTCGGTCCTCGGGACCTGAGCGCGCCCGTCGAGGACGCCGGCGCGCCGTCGATGCGATGGCGCGCGGCGCTGCGGGGTGTCGCTCGCCCCGCGCTGAGCCGCACGAGGGATCGTTCCGGTTCACGCGGGCTGCGAACTCAAGGCGGTGTCGAGGCCGGCCCACAACTGTACGGCGCGCGGCGAGGGCAGGCCGAGCGCGACGAGCTTTGCCTGCTCCGATGCTTCGGCGGCGGTCCGCCGCACGGTAGCGACCGCGAGCCGGCCGGTGAAGTCGAGCTGTCCGATGAGCCAGGCGTCGAACATTCGCGGGCGAGCTCGCAGATCAGCGCATTCCGTAAACGACACTGCCGGTGGTGCTGCCGCCGGCAGACACGGAATCACCAGAGTCTGTGGTCGTGGCGCCCATGACGGTGGAATCCATGGTGCCCGAATCGGTGGAGGTGCTCGTGTTCGCGGTGGGGGAATCCGTGGTGTCGAATCGGTAGAGGTGCTCGTCCGGGGCAGGCGTGCGCGCGGAAGCCCGAGGGCACCCGACCTCGATTCGTCGCGCAAGCGAGCTGCCAGGGCAAGTCCGAGCAAAAAATCGTGACGAGCATGGCGAGAGCATGGCCGCGCGGAGCGGGCTGTCAGGTTGCCGGGAAGGGTCGGGTAAGGGCGCCGGTGAGCCCTCGCCAGGGTCGCGGAGAATGAGGGCTCGGATCCGCTGCGCTGGTCTTCGCAGACAAATCGGATTATCGTGCGAGGCGATGGCATTTCCGACCGCAGTCAACGCTCAGATCACCGACGAACTCGTTCAGACGGCCCTCCGCGCGGGCGTCGAGCAAGACACCGCCCGCAAAGTCGTCGAGTCGATCCTCGATCACCTGGCGAGCCGGGACGTCCTGCTCAGGGAAGGCAGCCCCACGCCTCAGGCCGCGGATTAGCGCATGAAGGCGCCGAGCAGGCGCGAGCGACCGAACGCCCGGCCTGCGGGCCGGGCGGTCCTGAGCGCGGATGGACCAGCCGCGGCCGACGCGGGCGTGATAGAGGTGAGAAAATGCCTCGACTGTTTGCGCCCGCCCTGGTGATCGCGTCGTGTCTGTTCTCGAGTCCCGCCTGGGCCGTGCAGACCGACACCGAATTGGTCTGTCTACTGGTCGGAAAGGACTATCACAACGGGACCGATCCGACGTCGGCGCATCAGCCGGACCTGCGGCTGTTCGGCACCGACCTCGGGTTCTCGTTCCGCCACGACGACAGCGTGGTGATGCTGTTCGGCGACACGTGGATCGAGGAGGACTTCATTTGCGAGCCGCCGAGCTTCACCGACGATTCGCTGGCGTTCATCGACCTCGCGGAGGACGACGACCCGGAGGATTGCCTCGACCTGGTGTTCCCGACCGACCTCGCCGACGTGCCGCTGCCGATCGAGGTGTGGCAGTCGGGCGTGCTGCAGAACATGGGGCCGCTGCGCACGCCGCTGACGGGCTTCAGCGATGGGCGCCAACTATACGGGATGTTCACCGGCGACGCGCAGACGTGCCTGGCGGCGCCGGTGTGCCCGGAGGGCCTGACCTGCGTGGGCGGTCTGTGCGGCGACGCGACGAGCTCGCAGGCGGGGTTCGGGACGCTGGCGTTTCGCGTCAAGATCGCGTCGGCGACATCGTCGAACCCGACGGTGTTCAACGTCGGCCACGAGTGGCCGACCAACAAGTTCGTCAACCCGACCAGCCGCGCGATCGGGGCGCTCGACGAGCGAGATCCGGACAACAACGACTACGAGCCCGGCGAGGAGCCGGACGAGCTGCTGGTGTGGGGGCGACCGGGGTTCGCGGCCGCGGGCACGGGCACGGCGGATCTTTACCTGCTGCATCACCCGCTGAGCACGCTGAACGGGCCGGGCACGACCATCAATTGGACGCCGCGTTACTTCGCGGGGATGAGCGGGTCGGTGCCGACGTGGTCGTCGACGCAGACGGACGCGGTGCCGGTGATCGCGCTGGAGGATGTCGATCCGGTGCTTCACTCGTCGGTGGCGTATGTGCCGGCGATCCAGAAGTGGGTGCTGCTTTACAGCGGGCGGTGGCCGGGCACGGCGTCGACGCCGACGACGGGGGTGTACATGCGCACGGCGCCGCACCCGTGGGGTCCGTGGAGCGAGGCGGACCTGATCTGGCACGCGGTCGACGACGGGGCCTACGATTGCCCGGGCGGGTTCATGTACGACGAAGAGAGCGTCGGGATGTCCTGCACGCCGACCGATCCGTATCGACCGGGTGCGTTCGAAGCGTGCCCCGCGGAGTCGGCGGATCCGAACGGGGACCTCGGGGTCGAGTACGGGATCAACATCCTCGACACGTTCACCGCGAGCGGCATGGCCATCGACACGGCGACGATCTACTGGAACCTCTCGACGTGGAACCCGTACCGCGTGGTGCTGATGAAGACGGACCTCGACGACAGCGTGATCATCCCGCCGTGAGCCGGCGAGCGCGGTGAGCCTTTCGCGGCGACTGCGAAAAAAAATCGAAGAATTTTGGATCGGGCGGGCGGCCAGCTCACCTATCCCCTTTGCATGAAGACCATCCTGACCGCCTCGCTCTTCGCTGCGTCCCTGGCCTACGGCCAGCTCCCGGGGCGTGATTCCGACCTGGGCCCGGAGCGCGACGCCGGGTCCGAAGCGCGCCTCCACGCTCCGGAGCCCGCCAGGGCGTCCGCGGAGGCGCCGCAGGGGAACCAACCCGGCAGCCTCTGCATCATGCCGGGGGTATCCGCGAGCGTGGCGAAGGCCAACCCGGGCACCCAGTACCCTCTGGGCGGAATGAGACCGCCCGCCGTGTCATGCCACGACAACAAGGGCAAGCACGCCGTCGGGTACCACTTCAAGCTCTACGTCGGCCCGGGCACCGACTGGCCCGACGCCGTCTGCAGAGTCGACTACCTCCACAAGCCCGAGGAGCTCACGAGCGCGTGCTGGAACGCCTGCATCGAGCAGAAGAAAGCTTGTTACGCGAAGTTCAGCGGCAAAAAGGGCAAGCAGCAATGCGATGAGCAACTCATTGCATGCAAGGCCGTCAACGACTCGAAGAAGCACCCGGCCATCCTTCAAGAGCGTTCGAACAGTTTCTGCAAGCAGCCGGCGCCACCATTCCCGCAGCCGCCGGCGCTCACGGTGACCCCGCCGTAGAAGCGCGGCCGGGATTTTCGCGCCGCGCTCTGGCCCTGCGGGTGTGTCGACGCGGCCGACCGCTCGAGCGCGGCCGGCGGCGACGCAGTCCTCGACCTCGCGCGCGATGGCGCTGCCGCCCGCGGCGGTGATCGCGGACACGAAGTCCGGGGCTGCCTGTTCGGCCAGGTCTCGTGACGATGGCGATCCGCGGCCGCTCGCTGTCGTCATGGCGAGGCACCGAGAGGCCGCAGGACCCGCCGCAATACCAAAAGGGGCGAAGATGTGAGCTTGCGCCCTGTCCGTGGCCTGGAGCACGCGGCTCGGGTGGCCACGGAGGACGATGACTGCTGCTTGTCGTCTCCAGGGCGTTCCCCGTAGGATGCGCCGACCCCATGACAGATGCCGCCCCGCCCGACGCGCTGGTCCGCGAGATCAAGGAGCTCATCATCGAGGCCCTGATGCTGCAGGACATGACCCCCGAGGACATCGACCCCGAGGCGCCGCTGCTGGTCGAGGGGCTGGGTCTGGACTCGATCGACGTGCTCGAGCTGGCGATGGCGATCGGCAAGAAGTACGGCGTCAAGACCCGGGCCGATGACGCGCAGAACCGGCACATCTTCGCCAGCGTGACCAACCTGGCCCGCTTCGTCCAAGAACAGCGCGCTGCGGCGGCGGGCTGAGGCCGGGCATGGCGGACCCTGGTGGCGAGCCGCGGCGAGCCGCGGGGGTCCCGAGGTGGATTCCGGCGGTGCTGCGATCGATCGTGATCGGCGGCTATCCGCTGGTGGTCTACTTCGGCATGACGCGCTGGAACCCGCGCACGCTGGCGCTGGTGCTCGCGGTCGCGCTGCTGCCGGGGCTGGTGCTGCGCCTGCGCGAGGCCCGGCGCGAGGACCTGTGGCCGGTGCTGCGGGTGCCGCTGTCGCTGTTCGGGCTGTTCGCCGTGGCGGCGCTGTCGGGCGAGCAGCGGCTGTTCATGGCCCTGCCGGTGCTGGTCAACCTCGGGCTGCTCGCCAACTTCGCGGCCAGCCTGCGGGGGCCGGTGTCGCTGGTCGAACGGTTCGCGCGCCTGCAGGAGCCCGAGCTGCCGCCGGGCGGGCCGGCGTACTGCCGCACCTGGACCAAGATCTGGTGCGGGTTCTTCGTCGCCAACGCGGCGGTCAGCGCCGGCCTGGCGCTGTGGGCCCCGGCGTCGTGGTGGATGCTCTACACCGGGCTTTTGGGGTACCTGCTGATCGGGGTAATGTTCACCGTCGAGTTCATCGTCCGCAAAGTGACGTTCCGTCGCTTCGGCGACGGGCTGCCCGACCGCCTGCTCCGCCGCTTGCTCCGCGCATGAGGTCCTTCGTCCCGCTCGTCCACACCGATCCCGCGGCGCCGGTCGCCGTGGGCGAGGCCGTGCGCACGGCGGGCGAGCTGATGCGCGACGCGCGAGCGGTGGCTGCCAGGCTGCCGGCGGCGACCGCGGGCAGCGAGGTGCTGGTGGTCTGCGGCGATCGCTACCACCTGGCAGTGACGACCCTGGCGGCGTGGCTGCGCGGCCACGCGGTCGCGCTGCCGCCCAACGCCCAGCCGGCGGCGGTGCGCGCGCTGGCCGGGCGAGCCTCGGTGGTCGCGCTGCTGCACGACTCGGACCTGGCTGACGCGCAGGACGTCCGCGAGTGGCTCCCGGAGCATGTCCCCGGGGACATGACCGATCCGACATGGCCCGAAGCGCTGGCGGCGGACCGCCGGCTGGCGGTGGTGTACACCTCGGGCAGCACCGGCGACCACCAGCCGTGCGTCAAGACGGCGGCGCAGCTGCTCGGCGAGGCGCAGACGCTGGCGGCCACGTTCGCGCTGCGGGCCGGCGAGGTGGCGCTGGCGACGGTGCCGCCGTATCACCTGTACGGGCTGCTGTTCGGGATCCTGGCGCCGCTGGCCGCCGGGGCGGCGTTCGCCCGCGAGACGCCGCTGCACGCCGAGACGGTGGCCCACGTGGCGCGTCAGGTGGCGGCGACGGTGCTGGTCAGCACGCCGGCGCACCTGCGCGGGCTGACGGTGCTGCAGCGCGGCGACCTGCCGCCGCTGTCGCGGGTGTTCTCGTCGGGCGCGCCGCTGCCGCGGGCGACCGCGGACGAGCTGTTGACGGGGCTCGGGCTGCAGGTGACCGAGGTGTACGGCTCGTCCGAGACCGGCGGGATCGGCTGGCGTCGGCACGAGGATGTCTCGGGGGACATGTCCCCGGAGACAGCCTGGGCGCCGCTGCCGGGGGTCGCGGCCGAGGTAGCGAGCGACGGGCGGCTGCTGCTGCGCTCGCCGTTCCTGGCCCCGGACGCGCCGGTGCCGTACCCGTGCGAGGACCGGATCGAGCTCGACGCGCGCGGCGGGTTCCACCTGCGCGGGCGGCTCGACGGGGTGGTGAAGATCGCCGGCAAGCGGGTGGCGGTCGCCGAGGTCGAGCAGCGGCTGCTGGCGCTGACGGCGGTGGCCGACGCGGCGGTGGTGGCGGTCGAGTCGCCGGGGGCCCGCGGGCACGAGCTGGTGGCCGCGATCGTGGGCCGCGAGGCCGGGCGCGACGCCGGCGAGCTGGTCGCGGAGCTGCGCCGGGCGCTGCTGCCGTGGTTCGACCCGGTGGTGGTGCCGCGGCGGATCAAGGTGGTGCCGGCGCTGCCGCGCGAGCCGAGCGGGAAGCTGACGCGGCGCAAGCTGCACGCGCTGCTCGGGCTCGACGCGCCAGCGGGCGCGGAGAATGAAGGCACGGCGGCCGGGCGAGGTGGCGCGAGGGACATGTCCGCGGGGACAGCCAACGAGGCCGCAGGCGGCGTGAAGGACATGTCCTCGGGGACAGCCGCGGCGGGCACGCCGGCGACCGAAGGAGATGGCGCGAGGGACATGTCCTCCGGGACATCGAGTGAGACCCGCGCGTTCGCGCTGCGCGGGCACGTGCGGCGCGACGACGGCGAGGCTTCGGTGCACGAGGTCGAGGTCGGGGTGCCGGTCGACCTGGCGTTCTTCCGCGGGCACTTCGAGGGGCGGCCGGTGCTGCCGGGGGTGGCGCAGCTGACGGCGCTGGTGGTGCCGCAGGTGGCGGCGCTGCGGCCGGAGCTGGGGCGGCTGCGGCGGGCGGCGCGGCTCAAGTTCACCCGGCCGATCGCGCCGGGCGACGCGCTGGTGCTGCGGCTCGAGGTCCGCGGGACGCAGGTTCGCTTCTCGCTGGCGCGCGCGGGCGAGGTGGTCACGGCGGGCGCGCTCGAGTACGACGCGCGCGGTGGTTGATATGGTCGGAGGGACGGACGAGCGCGAGATGGCCCGAGGGCCAGGTGACGTGTCCGCCGGGACAGCCGCGTTCCGGCCGTGCGCGCTGATCCCGACCTACGACAACCCGCGGACGGTGCGCGACGTGGTGCTGCGGGTCAAGGCGCACCTGCCCGCCGTGGTGGTGATCGACGACGGCTCGGGCCCGGAGGGGCGGGCGGCGGTCGAGGCGATCGGGGCCGAGGGGCTGGCGCACGTGCGCCGGCGGACGCAAAACGGCGGCAAGGGGGCGGCGGTCAAGACCGGGTTCCAGTTCGCCCACGAGCTCGGCTACACCCACGCGCTGCAGGTCGACGCCGACGGGCAACATGACCTCGGGGACATCCCGCGCTTCCTCGCGACCGCGCAGGCGCGGCCGGACGCGCTGGTGCTGGGGGCCCCGGTGTACGACGCCTCGGCGCCGAAGGGCCGGCTCATCGCCCGCAAGATCACCCTGTTCTGGACCGACTTCGAGGCCGGGCGCGGCGTCATCACCGACCCGATGTGCGGCTTCCGGGTCTACCCGCTGACGCCGGCGCTGGCGCTCGGGCGCACCGGCGACCGCATGGACTTCGACATCGAGATCGCGGTGCGGCTGGTGTGGGCCGGGGTGCCGGTGATCAACCTGCCGACGAAGGTCCGCTATATCGGCCGCGACGAGGGCGGGGTGTCGCACTTCCGGGTGTTCGGCGACAACGTCAAGATCTCGTGGCTGCACACCCGGCTGTCGTTCCAGCGGGTGATGGTGCGCCCGTGGCTCGACCTCTACCGCCGCCTGCGCCGCCCGGCGCTGCCAGCCGGCCGCTGACCGAGAGGACAGGTTCGATCGGCCATGGCGCAGCAGGCAGGTTTGAAAGGACATGTCCCGGGGGACAGCCGCGACGAGGCCGCGAGCGGCGGAGCGGCGGCCGGCGCGGGCGGAGCGAACGGGCGCGGGGCGATGGTCGGCGCGGGCGGCGGGGCAGCGGCCGGTGATGCGAGCGAGCGCGGGCCGATGGTCGTGGCGAGCGGCGGTGGGGAGAGCCAGGCGGCGGTCGTCGCGGGCGCGGGCGGCGATCGGGCGTGGATGACCCGGCCCGAGCGCGGGACGGTGCTGGGGATCCGGGCGACGCTGCTGTTCTGCCGGGTGTTCGGGCGCCGCGGGGCGGGGGCGCTGCTGGCGGTGATCACGTTCTACTACGCGCTGTTCGCCGGGGCCGCGCGCCGGGCCTCGCAGGACTACCTGCGGCGGATCGGCCAGCCGCATGGCTTTTGGGCCAGCTGGCGCCACATCTACACGTTCGCCCGCTGCGCGCTCGACCGCGTGTTCCTGGTCCGCGGCGAGACCTCGCGGTTCCGCGTGACGCACACGGGCATCGAGCACCTGCGGGCGCTGCAGCAGCAGGGCAAGGGGGCGCTGCTGCTCGGGGCGCACCTCGGCTCGTTCGAGGCGATGCGGGCCAGCAGCGTCGACAAGCGGCTGCCGATCCACATCCTCGCGTACTGGCAGAACGCGAAGATGATCAACGATTTCTTGCGCACCGTCGGGGCCGACTTCGACGTGCGCGTGATCCCGATCGACCCGCGTGACACCAGCTACATCCTGGCGGCGAAGGAGGCGATCGAGCGGGGCGAGCTGGTGGCCGTGCTCGGCGACCGGGTCGGGGTCAACGACAAGACCTGCACGGCCGACTTCCTGGGCGCTCCGGCGCGCTTCCCGACCGGGCCGTACACCCTCGCGGCGCTGCTAAAGTGCCCGATTTACTTGACTTTCGGGCTTTACCACGGGCCCGACCGCTACGATCTTTATTGCGAGCCCTTCGCCGAACAATTAGAACTGCCCAGAGGCCGCCGCGAGGCCGCCACCGCCGCCCATGTCCAGCGCTACGCCGAACGCCTCGAGCACTACTGCCGCCTCGCGCCGCTCAACTGGTTCAACTTCTACGAGTTCTGGAGGGCGGAGTGAGTAACGCGCGCGTGCTGCTGGTGGGGCCCGCCGGGCTCGGCCTCGACGACGTGATCCAGCTGGCCGAAGGGACAGCCTTCCCGGCGCTCGACGACGCGCCGGAGTACCGGGCGCTGTTGGCCCGCGGCGCCGATCACCTGGCGCGGCGGCTGGCCGCGGGCGAGGTCGTGTACGGGGTCACGACCGGGTTCGGCGACTCGTGCGAGACGGCGGTGCCGGCCGAGCACGTGCCGTCGATGCCGGTCAACCTGATGCGCTTCCACGGCTGCGGCACCGGGCGGATCCTCGACGAGGTCGAGGCGGCCGCGGTGGTCGCGGTGCGGCTGGTGGCGCTGGCGCGCGGCTGGTCGGGCGTGCGGGTCGAGGTGCTCGAGCGGCTGTGCGACTTGCTGAGGCACCGCCTGTTGCCGCGGATCCCCGCCGAGGGCTCGGTCGGGGCCAGCGGCGACCTGACGCCGCTGTCGTACGTGGTCGCGGCGCTGGTCGGCGAGCGCGAGGTCTGGTTCAAGGGACAGGTGGCGCCGGCGGCCGAGGCCCTGCGCGCGGCCGGCATCCCGCAGCTGACGCTGCAGCCCAAGGAGAGCCTGGCGCTGATGAACGGGACCAGCGTCATGGTCGGGCTCGGTTGCCTGGCGGTCGCCCGCGCGCAGCGGCTGGCGCGCCTGTGCGCGGCGCTGACGGCGATGGGCAGCGACGTGCTCGGCGGCAACCCCGCTCACTTCGACGACCGCATCTTCGCCGCCAAGCCGCACCCGGGCCAGAGAGCCGTGGCGGGGTGGATCCGCGAGGATATCGAGTTCCCGCGGCCCGCAGCCCCCGCGCGCATCCAGGACCGTTATTCGATCCGCTGCGCCCCGCACGTGATCGGGGTCCTCGTCGACGCGCTACCCTGGGTCCGGCAGTGGCTCGAGGTCGAGATCGTCGGCGCCAACGACAACCCGCTGGTCGACCCGGAGACCGGCGAGGTGCTGCACGGCGGCAACTTCTACGGCGGGCACGCCTGCTTCGCGCTCGACGCCCTGAAGACGGCGGTGGCCAACCTCGCCGACCTCGTCGATCGCCAGGTCGCGCTGGTCTGCAACCCCGACACGAACGCGGGCCTGCCGGCCAACCTGGTCGCGCGCACCGGCCCCGATCGCGCGGCGCATCACGGCTTCAAGGCGATGCAGATCTCGACCTCGGCGCTGGCGGCCGAGGCGTTGAAGCTGACGATGCCGGCCAGCGTCTTCAGCCGCAGCACCGAATGCCACAACCAGGACAAGGTGAGCATGGGCACGATCGCGGCGCGCGACTGCCTGCGGATCGTCGAGCTGACCGAGACGGTCGCCGCGATCGGGCTGCTCACCATGTGCCAGGCGGTCGACCTGCGCTCGGGTCACAACGTGCACGCGCGGGCGCGCACGCTCCACGAGGCGGTCCGCAGGGTGGTGCCGATGGTCGACGCCGACCGCCGCCAGGACCACGACATCGCCGCGGTGTTGACGCTGATGCGCGCGGGCGCGTTGCCGATCGGAGCGCTGCCGTGAGCCGCCTTCACGAGGTCTCGGTCGAGTTCGAGGTCCCGTTCCACGATGTCGACATCCTCAACATCGTCTGGCACGGGCACTACTACAAGTACATGGAGATCGGCCGGACCGCGCTGATGCGCTCGCGCGGGCTCGACGTCGCCGACATCCGCGGCGCGGGTTACGCCCTGCTGCTGGTCGACAGCCACTGCCGCTACACCTACCCGCTGCGCTACGCCGACCGCGCCCGCGTCGACGCGTGGTTCGTCGCGGTTGCGCCGCGCCTGGTCGTGGCCTATCGCATCCGCAACCTCAAGGACGACCGCTGCTCGGCTCGCGGGCAGACGATCCTCGTCACCACCGACCAGGATGGTCGCCTCTTGCAGGAGACGCCCGATGCTCTGCTCCAGCGGCTGGTATAGCCCACGCTCCCGTCTGTCCTTCCGGACAGGTCTTTTCAGACATGTCCTCACGGTCATGGCGGTCACGATCGCCGCGGTCGCGCCGCTCGGCCAGGCCCAGGCGGTCGAGCCGCTGCCGGTGACGGTCGCGGCGCCGCTGGTCACCAGCATCACGCTCGACCAACTGCTGGGCCAGTTCGCCGGCATGAGCGGGCTGCAGGCGACGTTCCGCGAGGAGAAGCGGATGGCGCTGCTGGCGGCGCCGCTGGTCAACGAGGGCACCATCTATTTCGTGCCGAACGGCAAGAAGCCGCGCCTGGCCCGCCACACGGCCAAGCCGGCGCGCTCGGTGGTGGTGATCGACGGCTCGGCGCTCAAGCTGGCCGACGACGCCGGCCGCGAGGAGATCGCGCTCGACAAGAGCCCGATGGTGCGGCTGTTCATCGACTCGTTCATCAAGATCTTCGCCGGCGACCGCGAGGCGCTGACGAACATGTACGCGATGGACCTGCAGGCCGAGGGCCAGCGCTGGACGCTGAAGCTGAAGCCGAAGCTGACGCCGCTCGACAAGCTGATCGAGCGGGTCGAGATCGCCGGCGACGGGGTCGTGATCGCGTCGATGCGGGTGGTCGAGGTCGGCGGCGACGAGGCCGTGACCACGTTCTCGGCCGTCGACGCGACCCGCAAGTTCTCCACCGAGGAGCTGACGGCGCTGTTCAGCCTGCCGCCGAAGCCGGCCCCGGTCGCGGCCGCGCCGGCGAGCCGCTGAGGCGGCCTTCCGCACCTGCTCCATGGAACCTGCCCGATCAGACAGGCCGAGCGCATGGCGGGCGGGGATCGGCGCGGCGATCGTCGCCGGGCTGGCGGCGTTCTGCGCCCTGCGCCTGCAGGTGGTCACCGACATCACCGCGTTCATGGCCGACGTCGCCGACCCCAAGCTGGCGGCGCTGTCGCGCGGGATGGCCAGCTCGGAGCTGACGCGCACGCTGGTGCTGTCGGTCTCGGACGAGCGCGGCGAGCCGGACGTGGCGATCGCCGGGGCGCGGGCGCTGGCCGATCGGCTGCAGAACCGGCCCGAGGTGGCGTGGCTGCGCACGGGGCCGGGCGAGCTGCACGCCGAGGCGATCCACAACCTCTACTATCCGCGCCGGCACTACCTCCTGGCCGACGAGTTGGCTGGTCTTCAGGACAGGTTGTCCGACGACGGCCTGCGCGCCGCGGCCCGCGAGCTGCGGCGCCAGCTCGGTCTGCCGACCTCGGGGGTGATCAAGCAGATCGCGCCGGCCGACCCGCTGCTGGCCTATCCGACCCAGCTGCGCCGGCTCGAGGCGGCCCAGGGCGGCGGCGTCGGGCTGCGCGACGGGCACTTCGTGGCCGAGGACCAGCACGCGCTGGTGATGCTGGCGACCCGCGGCTCGCCGTTCGACGCCACCGAGCAGGGGCCGCTGCAGGCGGCGATCGAGGCCGCGTTCGCCGAGGTCGACGCGCAGTCGGGCGGGCGCCTGGCGCTCGAGCAGTCGGGCGTGGCCCGCTTCGCCCTCGCCGCCGAGACCAGCATGCGCGCCGACATCGGCCGGATCTCGACGGTCTCGCTGGTCGGCATCATCGCCCTGTTCCTGCTGATGTTCCGCTCGCCGCGGCTGGTGCTGCTGTCGCTGGCGCCGCTGGCGGCCGGGGTGACGGCGGCCCTGGCGGCCTGCCTGGCGCTGTTCGGGGCGGTCCACGGGTTGACGCTGGCGTTCGGGGCGACGCTCATCGGCGTGTGCATCGACTACTCGGTGCACCTGTTCAACCACCACATGCTCGACCCGCCGCGCGGCGGGCCGCGGGAGAGCGCGCGCCGGATCTGGCCGGGGCTGCTGCTCGGGGCGCTGACGACCGTGGCGGGCTTCGCCGGGCTGGCGTGGACCAGCTTCCCGGGGCTGCGCGAGGTGGCGCTGTTCGCCTCGATCGGGGTGCTGGTGGCCGCCCTGGCGACGCGCTACTGGCTACCTGACCTTTTGCCCATGGCCCCAAAGCCAGGTTGGTTGCAGCGGCGGGCGGCGGCCGGGCTGGCGCGCATGGTGGCGGCGATGCGACGGCGACGCTCGGCGGTGGCGGTGCTGCCGGCGGCGGCGCTGGGGCTGTGCGTGGTCGGGCTGCCGCAGATCGAGTGGTCCGACGACGTGCGGCTGCTGACGGCGCTCGACCCGGGCATGCTGGCCGAGGACGAGCGGGTGCGGGGGCGGGTGTCGCGGATGGACGGCGGCCGGTTCGTGGTCGCGTTCGGGGCCGACGACGAGGCGGCGCTGGCCGGCAACGACGCGGTCGCGGTCCGCCTGCGCGCGGCCCAGGCGGCCGGCGAGATCGAGGCGTTCCGCAGCCTGCACGCGCTGGTGTGGTCGACGGCGCTGCAGCGAGACAACGCGACGGCGCTGGCCGACCCGAGCCTGCCGGCCCGGCTCGACGCGGCGTTCGTGGCCGAGGGCTTCCGCGCCGGCTCGTTCGCCAAGTTCTTCGCGGACATGTCCCATGGGCCAGACGTGATGCGGCCGGCCGACCTGGTCGGGACGCCGCTGGCCGAAGCGGCGCGCACGTTCCGGGCCGAGATCGAGGGCGGCGAGGTGGCCCTCGTGACGCTGCTGCGCGGGGTCGGCGACGCGACGGCGCTGCAGGCCCGCCTGGCCGATCTGCCGCAGGTGCGCTACTTCGACCAGCAGGGCATGATGCAGGCGGCGTTCGGCCGCTACCGCGCGCGCACGCTCGAGCTGGTGGGGTTCGGGCTGTTCGCGGTGCTGGCGATGGTGTGGCTCCGCTACCGCAAGCTGGGGCTGGCGCTGGCGGCGTTCACCCCGGCGGTGCTGGCGGCCGCGACGGCGCTGGCGGTGGTGGCCCTGTCGGGGGTGACGATCGGGATCCTCCACGTGGTGGCGCTGCTGCTGGTGCTCAGCATGGGCGTCGACTACGGGGTGTTCCTGGCCGAGAGCCGGCGCGACCCGGGCGGCTTCGACGCGACGGTGCTCAGCGTGCTGCTGGCGTGCCTCTCGACGGTGCTGGCGTTCGGCCTGCTGGCGATGTCGCAGAGCCCGGCGCTGCAGGCGATCGGGGTCACGGTCGGGCTCGGGGTGCTGCTCAGCCTGGTGCTGGCCCCGGCCGCGCTGGTGCTGGCGGGCGCGGGCGAGGAGAAGGATCGGGGATGAATCTTCGGACATGGTCGATCGGGCATGTCTTATGGGCCATGCTCATCGGGGCCTGCGCGAAGGGACAGGCGAGCGGGTCGGCCGCGCCGCCCGAGCTGAAGGACGCCGACTACCCGGGGGCGCTGGCGACGACGCTGGCCGGGCCCGACTTCATGGCCCGCCAGCGGCTGCGCGGGACCGCCCGCGGGCGCGAGTTCGGCGGCGAGGTGGTGCTGCAGAAGCAGGGCGACGGGCTGACGCTGATCGGGCTGACGCCGTTCTCGACCAAGGCGTTCGTGGCCAAGCAGCAGGGCGCCGCGGTGCAGGTCGACGTGTTCGCGCCGGAGGGCAAGCTGCCGTTCCCGCCGCGCTTCATGCTGCTCGACGTGCATCGGGTCCAGTTCCTCGGGCTGCCGGGGGCGCCGCTGGCCGACGGGACCCACGCGGGCGAGGTCGGCGAGGAGGCGGTGACCGAGGTGTGGCAGGGCGGGGCGCTGCTCGAGCGCCGCTTCGAGCGCAAGGACGGCAAGCCGGCCGGGACGATCGTGGTGACCTACGAGGGCGGGATGAAGGACGGCGCGCTGCCGGCCCGGCTGAAGCTGGTCAACGGGTGGTTCGGCTACGAGATCGCGGTCGAGACGCTGCAGTGGCAGCCGCTGTGAGGCGGGGACAGCGGCGCGCCGACGTTATCGAGGCGGCCGAGACACCGCGCGGCGTGAACCGCGGTGCTCGAAGAGCATGTCCCAAAGGGCATGTTCGTTGCGACATGTGAAAACGGCCATGTCCTTGGGGACATGGCCGAAGAGGCTGGCACGATCGGCGCCGGGGGGAGCGGCGCCGGGGCTCAGCGGTTCTCGAGCTTGAAGCCGGTCAGGCAGCGCTCGCCGCCGTTGCCGGCCTTGTAGGTCGGGGTCACCTCGACCTGCTTGCGGGCGCGCATGGCCTCGAACAGCAGGTTGATCCCGCTGGCGCTGACGTCGCGGCCAGGGCACAGCGAGCCGCCCCACTTGTAGTCGCGCTTCTGTCCGGTCTTCTCCTTGAGGGTGACCGAGCCGTTGAACATGGCGTGGTTGTCGCTGCTGCTCTCGTAGAGGGTGACGGCTTCGACGTTGCCGGCGACTCCGTTGGAGTCGGCGAAGGCGACGGCGGGGAGCAGGAGCGCCGACAGGGCGGCGATCAGGGACAGGCGGGGACGGTGCGACATGGTGATTCTCCTGGGGGGTGACCCGTGGGTGCGGGTCGGATTGCGGGGGCAAGAGTCCTATTTGCGTCCTCGACCTGCAACACCTCGTGCGCCGACGATCTGCGCGGGATCATGCGCCAGGGCGCGTGAGCGCCCGTTGCGGGCGAGCGGCGACAGGTCCGGCCTGGAGACAGAGATGTCTCTCGGGACATGTCGATGAAACGCGTTCCAGGGACAGGTGACCGGGCTCCGAGAAGGACGTGTCTCTCGGGACATGTCGAAGCATCACGGGTCTGGGACAGGTGACCGGGCCGGAGAACCATGTGTCTCTCGGGACAGGTCGAAGGCGCGCGCTCCGGGGCCGGGCGGCGCCGAGAGCGGCATGTCCTCGGGGACATGTCGATGGAGCGCGGTCCGGGGACAGGTGGCCGTCCGGAGCGGCGGGATGGCTCCCGGGACATGTCAAACGCGACATGCCCCGAGGGACAGGTCTAGCCGCGCTGACGCAGGGCACCGCGCAGCTTGACGAGGGTGTCGTCGAGGCGCGAGGCGGGCACGCTGACGCGCGTCGGCATGCCGCCGCCGAGGCCGAGCAGAGTGACGAAATCGAGGCCGCTCTCGAAGCCGGCGGCGATGTTGAGGGTCTGGCCGTCGATGACCACGGCGATGGTGGCGCGCTGCTGGCCGAGCAGCAGCAGCTCGGTCTTGTCGAACGGGCGCGGGTTCGCGGGCACGCGCACGAGCGCGACGCCGTCCTCGACGACGTAGGCGCGGGCGAGCGCGGCGGCCTCGGCGGCCATGGCGTCGAAGTCGGCGGCGGCGGCGGCGATCGCCTCCTGCTCGGCGCCGCGCGGGCGACCGGCGACCAGCCAGCGCACGATCTTGATCAGGAGGACGGTGTCCTCGTAGTGGGCGCGCAGGGCCTTGTCGACGAGGGCGCCGATCGGGCCGACTTCGCCGGTGCGGGTGTCGACGGCGCGGGCGTCGGCGTCGGCGCCGGGGTAGGGCTCGACGCCGCCGAGCAGCCACTTGGCGGCGGAGTAGAGGCCGTCGAGGTCGAAGTGGGCGACGATGGTGTCGACCGGACCTGTCTCCTGGACCATCTGCGGCGTGATGATCTCGGGGCAGGCGCCGTGCTCGGCCTTGGTGTGGAGCACGAAGCGAGCGTCACCGCGGAACTGCGCGTGGCGCTCGTGATCGTGGTGATCGACCCACCGGGCCAGGCGCGGGCCGAGGCCGTGGAGGAACTTGCCGGTGATCTTCTCGAAGCCGCTGCCGATGCCCTCGGCCGCAAAGGCGACGTCGAGCACGACGACGCGGCCGCGCAGGCTGGCCGGCTTCGGCAGCCGCCGCGGGCTGGCGAACACCAGGTCGATCGCGGCGGCGTGGGCGAGGTCGGGCGTGGCCTTCAACCTTCCAGCCCGGCGCGAGCGGACTCGAGCTCGCCGAGCGCGTGCGAGTCGCCGGCCTGGCGGGCGATCTCGACGCCGGCGTCGAGGACCGCCCGCGCGCCCGCGGGATCGCCGGCCTCGAGGAACGTGTTGCCGGCCATCAGGTAGGTGGGCACGTATCCGGGGACGCGCGCGATGAGCTCCTGGAACTCGGCGATCGCCTCGGCGAGCTGCCCGCGACGCTTGAGCTCCATGGCCAGGCCGTAGCGCGGGAACGCCTCACCTGGCTTCTGGGCCACGAACTGTCGGAGCATCTCGAGGCGATCCACGCGGACCTCAGGAGGCGGCCTGCTGACGCATGCGCGGCTTGTAGGTCTGCTTGTGCTTCTCGATGTACTCGCCGGCGGCCGCGTCCTCGACGCCGAGGGCCTTGAGGACCTCGGGGGTCTGGTCGAACACCGGCGTGTCCTGCAGGTGGCCGATCAGCAGCAGGTAGCTGGCGACGTGGGCCGGCGGGTACTTCTTGAGCAGCTCGGCGACGCCCTCGCGCAGCTTCTCGGGCGGGTTGGTGACGCAGAAATCCTCGTCGGTCTCGCCCATGGTGTGCTTGACGCCGAGGAAATCGAGGTAGTCGACCAGCATCTGGCGGTGGTGACGCATCAGCCACTCGAGCAGGAGCGCGAGCGCGAGGTTGTCGTTGCCGCCCGTGAGCTCGGCGTCGAAGCGGCGGCGCCACGCGCGGCGGCGGGCGGCCTGGGTGTACGCGGTCGGGGGGACGTTGACGCTGCAGCCGCCGGCCTTGAGCACTTCGCGGACTTCCTTGCCGGAGAGCTCGTCGTAGTACGCGTCGATGTGGCCTTGGCCCAGGTGTTGACAGATCTCGATCGGCTTCACAGCGCTTCCCTCTGGAGGGCGGCACCCTAACCGCCCTGCCGGTTCCGCGCAACCCGGACGCGCCGCGAACGCCGTGCGGGCGCGGGCCGGCTGTTGCGAGGCGGCCCGGGGCGCTATGGTTGCCGGACCCTCGCCGATGCGAATCTCCCCCGGCCCGCGCGCCCCGGTGCGACCGTGACCCGCGCTTCGTCCCCCGGAGCTCGCCCTTGGGCCCTGCTGTGGCTCGCGCTCGGGCTCGCCGCGGCAGCGGCGCTGCATCGCTTCGGCCCCGACGTTCCTGTCCTTTTGTTCACCCTGCCCGAGTGGCTGGCGGCCAGGTTGTCCGAGGCCGGCGACCGCACGCTGGTGCTGACGCGCCCGTCCGTGCTGTGGCTCATGCCGGTCGCGCTGCTGCCGTTCCTCGTCGCGGTCGCGCGGCGATCGCTGGTCGACCTGCCGGCCTGGCAGGTCGCGCTGCAGCTCGGCGCGCGCGTGCTGCTGCTGCTGGCGCTGGCGCTGGCGCTGGCGGCCCCGAGCCTGCAAGCGCCGCGACGCGGCAAGACGGTGGTGGTGGCGGTCGATGTGTCGGCGAGCGTCGACGACGGGCAGCTGGCGGCGTTCACCGCGGTGGCGCGCGAGGTGGTGGGGCTGGTCAAGGCGGAGACCGGCGACCGCGACGACCGCACGCGGCTGCGCCTCGTGACCTACGCGAGCCGGGCGCAGGCGGTGCCGCTGGCCGAAGAGACAGGTGAGATCGAGCTGTCCCGAGAGTCAGGTGGCGGGCTGGCCAGCGATCACGCGGGGGCGCTGCGGCTGGCCGAGGCGCTGCTCGACCCGGACACCGAGGGCCGGGTGGTGCTGGTCAGCGACGGGGCGGCCAGCGTGGCCGAGCGCACCGACCTGATCGCGGCGGCCGAGGGGCTGCTCCGCCGCGGGGTCGCGCTGCACACCCGCACGGCCGCGCCGGCGGCCCGCGGCGACGTGCTGGTGGCGGGCGTGCACCTGCCGGGCGAGCTGCGGGTCGGGCAGACGTTCGAGGCGGCGATCGACGTGTGGGCCAGCGGGCCGCGCACGCTGAAGCTCTACGTCGACAAGGACGGGGTGCCGAACGCGCTGTCGCCGAGCGTCGACGTGGCGCTGCGCGGCGGGCCGCAGCAGGTCAAGGTGCCGGTCCGCGCCAACGCGCCAGGGCCGATCGTGATCGCGGCGCGGCTCGACGCGGGCGAGCTCGACGCGGCCGACAACCGCAGCCTCGACAACGACCGCGCGGCGGCGGTGGGCGAGGTCCGCGGGCGACCGCGGGTGCTGCTGGTCGGCGAGGGCGATCCGTCCGGCGCGCTGGCGCGGGCGCTGCGGGCCGACCACCTGCAAGTCGACGCGGAGGCGGCTTCGGCGATCCCGGCGGCGGCCGAGGGGCTGCAGCCGTTCGACCTGGTGATCCTGTCGGACGTGCCGTCGCGCCACGTGTCGGGCGCGCAGCAGCAGGCGATCGCCAAGTGGGTCCAGGACGGCGGCGGCTTCGTGATGATCGGGGGCGAGAGCGCGTTCGGGGTCGGCGGCTGGGGCGGGAGCGTGCTCGAGGACGTGCTGCCGGTCCGCTTCGAGGGCGAGCGCCAGCGCGAGCAGCCGACGCTGGCGCTGGTGCTGGTGATCGACAAGAGCGGATCGATGTCGAGCGAGGACCGACTCGACCTGGTCAAAGAGGCAGCTCGCTCGACGGCCAGCACGCTCGACCCGGGCGACGAGATCGGGGTGATCGCGTTCGACTCGCGGCCGGTGACGCTGGTCCGCCTGCAGCCGGCAGCCAATCGCATCCGCATCGCCGGCGACATCCGCAGGCTCAGCGCCGGCGGCGGGACCAATGCGCTGCCGGCCCTGCGCGAGGCGTACATGCAGCTCGCGGGCAGCAAGGCGCTGGTCAAGCACGTGATCCTGCTGTCCGACGGGCAGTCGCCGGAGACGGGGGTGTCGGCGCTGATCACCGACATGCGCGACGCCGAGATCACGGTGTCGGCGGTCGGCGTCGGCGCGGGCGCGGGCAAGGACTTCCTGGCCCGCGTGGCCGAGCGCGGGCGCGGCCGCTACTACTTCAGCCAGGACGGCACCGACGTGCCGCGGATCTTCTCCCGCGAGACCCGCGAGGTGACGCGCAACGCGGTGGTCGAGCGCGACCTGTTCGCGCGCGTGGCCAAGAGCGCGCAGGTGCTGCGAGGGATCGACTTCGACCGCGCGCCGGGGCTGGCGGGGGTGATCCCGCTGAAGACCAAGCCGCTGGCAGAGCTGCTGCTGCGCACGCACGTCGGCGATCCGCTGCTGGTCCGCGGCCGCCGCGGGCTCGGGCGCACGGCCGCGTTCGCGTCGGACGCGAAGCCGCGGTGGGCCCATCGCTGGATCGGCTGGGACGGGTTCCCCAAGTTCTGGTCGCAGGTGGCCCGCGACCTGATGCGCCAGGGCGCCGCGTCGCTCGGCGGGGCGTCGCTGCGGATCACGCCGGGCGCCGACGAGGGCAGCTTCCGCGGGGTGGTCGACATCGACGCGAGCACGGGCTTCGTCAGCGACCTGCGCGGCGAGCTGCAGGTGATCGACCCGTCGCTGCCGCCCGGCTCCGAGGGCCATACGACCAAGCTGGCGACCCAGCTGACGGCGCCCGGCCGCTACGAGGCGACGGTGCTCGGGGTGCGCGCGGGGCAGCGGCTGATCAAGGCGCAGATGTTCGACGACGGCCAGACGCCGGCGCGCCTGGTGGCCGAGGCGACCGGGCAGGCGAGCGTGCCGTACCCGAGCGAGCTGGCGCCCGAGCAGCTGGACGCGGACCCGGCCTGGCTGGCGACGCTGGCGCCCTCAGGCTCGCACGCGGGGCCGATCGACGCGGTGGTGACGACGCCAGGGGCGCCACAAGGGACCCGCCAGCGCGCGGTGTGGCCGGAGGTGCTGTGGGCGCTGGCGCTGCCGCTGCTGATCCTCGATCTGCTGCTGCGCCGGGTGGCGTTCGGCCGGGCTCGACGCGGCGAGATCGGCTGAGCGGCGGGATGTCTTCGAGGGCATGTCCCGATGGACATGTCTTGGAGAGAATGTCCTCGGGGACATGTCGATGTGAGCATGTCATTCGGGACATGTTCTTGAGGGCGTGATACGCAGCACGGCCGTGGTTTGCGTGGTGAGGGCCGCCGGGCATGCCTGAAGACAGGGTGGCGATGCGAGTGAGGGATTGTCCCAGGCGGCGCGGACGCGGAGCGGTGGTGGCCCTGGCGCTGCTGGGTTGCCCGGCGGGCGAGGTCGCGGAGCTCGAGGGGGAGGAGCCGGCCTGCGCGCGGCCGGGCGGGCGCGGGTTCGCATTCTCGGGGGCGCCCGAGACGTTCGTGGTGCCCGAGTGCGTGACGAGGCTGACGGTCGAGCTGTGGGGCGCGCAGGGCGGGCCGAGCCGCTGCGGGACCGACGAGGGGTCTGCTCTGCCGGACCTGCAGATGGACGGCGGACGCGGCGGCTGGCTGCGCGCCGAGGTGCCGGTCCGCCCGGGCGAGGTGGTGCTGGTGCGCGTGGGCGGGCGCGGCGGCCTCGACGGCGCGCCGGGCTGGAACGGCGGCGGGCGCGGGGGCCGGTGGGCCGGCGGGGGCGGCGGTGGATCGGACTTCCGGATCGGCGGGGCGAGCTTGATCGATCGCGCGCTGGTGGCCGGCGGCGGAGGCGGCGGTTCGTGCGGCTTTCCGGACCACGGGGCGGGCGGCGCCGGCGGCGGGCTGGTGGGCGAGGACGGGACTGTCGGCGAGGCGCCCTGGATCGCGGGCGGTGGCGGCCGACAGCTCGCGGGCGGCGAGGCAGGTTCAGCGCCGGGGCAGGCGGGGGTGTTCGGGCTCGGCGGCGGGGCAGCCCGCTACCACGTGGCCGGCGGCGGGGGCGGCTGGTACGGGGGTGGCGGGGCGTACGGGGCGGGCGGCGGCGGCGGTTCGTCGCACGCGAGCGGGGAGGCGAGCGCGGTGGAGAGCGAGGCGGGGGCGCGCGGCGGAGACGGGGCGGCGCAGATCTACTGGTGAGACCGAAGGGAAGACGGGCGTCGAGGCGTGGGGGCGATGGAGATGTCCGAGAGGACATGTCGAGATCGGCGAGCGCATCGGGTCATCGCGGTGGATGATGGTGTCTTTGGGGACATGTCCATGGGGACATGTTTCGAGCGGGTGGGTCGGGGCGCGTCGCCGAGGATGTGTTTCGGACATGTCTCGAAGGACATGACAAAAGCTCGCGGGTGACGGGGGACACAGCGTGGTTTGCGTGCCCGCCTGCTGCGCTTCATGCCTACAGAGCGCAGGGGTGGCCGTGCGGAGCGTGTTCGAAGGTCGAGGGTCGGGGGTGCTCCCGAGCGTCGGCCCATCCCGGCTGCCGGGGCGACGGCGGCGGTAGATCCTGCGGCTGAAACAGACCTCCACTCGACCCGCCGGCCCGGCTTCCCCCCTCTGTCGCGGCCGGCGGGTTTTCTTTTGCCGGGGTCGTGGGGCATCCTCGCGGCGCGCATGTCCGCCCCCGATCGCTGCATCTTCGCCGCCGATGGCACCCGTGTGGTCTACCGCCGCGAGGGCGAGGGGCCGGCGCTGCTGCTCTGCAATGGGATCACGACCTCGGGGTTCTTCTGGACCCATCTGGTGCCGCGGTGGGCCCGGCGGTTCACGGTGATCACGTGGGACCTCAAGGGCCACGGGCGCAGCGAGCCGGCCCGGTCGGCGGCGGGCGTCGAGATCCCGGCGCTGGCGCGCGACGCGTTGCAGATCCTCGACGCCGAGGGGCTGGCCGACGCGGTGCCGGTGGGGTTCTCGATGGGCTGTCAGGTGGCGCTCGAGATCTATCGCGCGGCGCCGCAGCGGGTGCGCGGGCTGGTGCTGCTGCTCGGGTCGTCGGGGCGGGTGTTCGACACGGCGCTCGGGCCGGTCGGGCCGGCGCTGCACGGGCTCATCGCCCGGCTGTCGCGGCCGGGCTTTCGCGTGGCGTTCGGCGGGCTGCGCCGGATCGTGGGCATGCCGGGCGGTCGGCGGCTCGGCCGGCTGCTCGGGCTCGTCGGCCCCGCGGCCGAGCCGGCCGACGTGCAGCTGTTCATCGACCACTTCGTGCGCGAGCTCGACCCGGGTACGCTCGCGGCGATGGCGCTGGCGGCCCAGCGGCACAGCGCGGCCGACCTGCTGCCGCGTATCGCGGTGCCGTCGCTGGTGGTGGCCGGCGACCGCGACGTGTTCGCGCCGGCGCTCCGGGTGGGGCTGCCGCTGCATCGCGCGATCCCGGGCAGCCAGCTGCTCCGCCTGGCCGAAGGGACGCACACCAGCCTGTTCGAACACCACGAAGAGATCGGGGCGGCGGTCGAACGGTTCTGCGAGGGCCTCACGGGGCGCCGCGAGGTCGGGTAAAACGGCGGCATGCGCCGCTTCGCCTCGCTTACTCTCCTCCTCGCCGCCTGCAGCACCGCTGCGGCCACCACCGGCCCCGATCCGAGCGCCGGGGGCACCGACAGCTCGGACTCGCAGAGCGGCTCGACGACGCTCGACGACCTGACGGCGCCCGGCGGCACGACCGGAGGCTCCGGGGTGCCGACCACCGGCGAGGGGACCGACACGCTCGATCCGAACGCCACGGGCACCACCAGCGGCGGCGCCGAGCAGGACTACGAGGCGCCCGGGCCGGCGCCGGTCGGCAACGCGACGTTCTCGGTGGTCGCCGGCGATCGCACGCTGCTCGTGGAGGCGTGGTACCCGGCCGACGCGTCGGCGCAGGCGGCCGCCGAGGCCGGGCACCCGATCGCGGAGTTCGTGCCGGAGGGCCCGCAGCGCGACGAGATGGTGGCGCTGCTGGGCCAGCTGTCGGAGCACGGGCAGGTCGGCGTGCGCGAGCAGACCCGCTCGGCCCGCGGGGCGGCGTCGGCGGGCGCGGGGCCGTACCCGCTGGTGATGTTCTCGCACTGCCACGGCTGCGTGCGCTTCTCGATGTTCACGATCGCCGAGCGCCTGGCTAGCCACGGGTTCGTGGTGGTCGCGCCCGATCACACGGGCAACACCCTGTTCGACGAGCCGCAGGCGCCGCTCGACGAGGCGTTCCTGCAGGTCCGCGTGGCTGACCAGCGCGCGGTGCTCGACGCGGTGCTTGACGCCGGCAACTCGGCGGTCCCGGAGGCGATCCGCGGGGCCATCGATGCGACCCGGATCGGGGCGATGGGGCACAGCTACGGGGCGGCGACGGCGGGGCGGCTGGCGCAGGAGGACGACCGGATCGTGGCCGCGCTGCCGATCGCGGCGCCGGTGCAGAACCCGATCTTCTCCGGCACCAAGCTGGCCGAGATCGTCGAGCCGCAGCTGTTCGTGCTGGCGGTCGAGGACAACAGCATCGGCAAGATCGGCAACCAGCTGATCGAGTCGAACTTCGACGCCGCGGCGACGCCGACCTACCTGGTGCGGATGAAGGACACCGGCCACTGGGGCCCGACCGACATCTGCGGGCTGGCCGAGCAATTCGACGCGGGCTGCGGGCCCGGCACGCGCCAGACCGACGGCAGCGAGTTCGTGTACCTGGCGCCGGTCGAGGCGCGGGCGATCGTGGCGAGCTACGCGGTCGCGTTCTTCGACCACCACCTGCGCGGCAACGCGGAGGCGCAGGCGTTCCTGCAGACGGCGACGCCGCCCGAGGTGGTCGAGGTCGAGGCGCGGCTGTAGCGGAATCATCTGGCTAAAAGGACAGCTAGCGATCGGGCTCACGCGGCGAGCGGACGCGCGGGCCAATTGATCGCGGGTCCAAAGTCACCGACCCTTCGATGTCGTCCGACGCACCGCTCATTCACCAGCTCCTGGAGCAGCTCGAGCTCGAGGGGATCACGCACGTCTTCGGGGTGCCGGGCGGGCCGCTCAGCGCGCTGTTCGAGGCGCTCAAGGCCCGCGGACGCATGCGCTTCGTGCTGGCGCGGCACGAGGCGGGCGCGGCGTTCATGGCCAACGCGTACGCGCGGGTCCGCGGCGAGCCGGCGGTCTGCTGCGTGACCTCGGGGCCGGGGGCGACCAATGCGCTGACGGGGGTGGCCTCGGCGCACGCGGACTCGCTGCCGGTCCTCTACCTGACGGGGCAAGTGGCGACGGGGATGTTCGGGCTGGGGGCGATCCAGGAGAGCACGTGGCACGGGGTCGACGTGGTCGAGATCCTGCGGCCGGTGACGAAGCTTTCGACGATGGTGGTGACGGCGCAGATGGGGATGCGGCTGCTGCGGCACGCGCTGCGCACGGCGACGACGGGCCGCCCTGGGCCGGTCCACCTCAACATCCCGGCCGACCTGGCGCGGGTGAAGGTGCCGTACGAGGTGCGCGAGCCGGGCAGCTACCGCCCGCCGTGCGTGTCGGTGGCGCGGGCCGAGGACGTCGAGCACGCGGCGCGGCTGCTGGCAGGCGCGCGCAGGCCGACGCTGTTCGCCGGCCACGGGGTCGCGCTGGCGAGAGCCGAGCCGGCGCTGCGGCGGCTGGCAGAGCGGCTGCAGGCGCCGGTGGTGACGTCGCCGAAGGGCAAGTCGGTGTTCCCCGAGGATCACCCGCTGTCGCTCGGCGTGTTCGGGATGGGCGGCCACACGCGAGCGGACCGCTGGCTCGAGGACGACGACGTGATCCTGGTGATCGGCTCGAGCCTCGGCGAGTTCGCGTCGAGCGCGTGGAGTCAGCGGCTGCGCGCGCCGGTGGCGTTCGTGCAGGTCGACGTCGATCCGCTGCAGATCGGCAAGAACTACCCGGTGACGCTCGGCCTGGTCGGTGACGCGCGCGCGACCGTGGAGGCGATCACGGCGGCGCTGCCGGGGGGTCCGTCGCGGCCGGCGTCGGAGGCGGTGGCGAAGCTGAAGCGCGAGGTGCCGCGGTGGGAGCAGCCGGAGCAGCGCAGCGCGGAGGCGTCGCCGCTCTCGCCGCCGCGGGTGATCACCGAGCTGCGCGCGGCGCTGCCCGATGACGGGCTGCTGTTCGTCGACACCGGCAATTCGAGCCTGTGGGCCGGCCATCACTTCGAGGCGCGGCGGCCGGGCACGTACTTCATCGACATGGGATTGGCGGCGATGGGCAGCGCGGTGGCAGGGGCGATCGGCGGGGCGCTGGCGGCCCCGGGGCAGCGGGTGGTGGTGCTGACCGGCGACGCCGCGTTCGCGATGCACGGCTTCGAGGTCCACACCGCGGTCGAGCTCGGGCTGCCGGTGACGTGGGTGGTGCTCGACAACGCGGGTCACGGGATGATCCAGCAGGGCGAGCAGCTGGCGTTCGGCGGCGACGCGGGCTTCTACGGGTTCCGTCACCGGATCGACGCGGCGATGGTGGCGCGTGGGTTCGGGGCGGTCGGGGTCGAGGTCGAGGACGTGAAATCACTGCGGTCGGCGCTGCGCGAGGCGCTGGCGGGATCGCGGCCGACGGTGATCAACGTGCGCGTCGACCCGACGGTGATGGCGCCGACGCTGGCCCGCCGCGCCAGCGCGGTGGCAGAGTTCTTCGGCACGGCGCGCGCGCTCGGCCCGGCAGGTGCGGCGTGATCGGCGAGGTCGGGATCCTCGGCTTCGGCCACGCGCTGCCGGACTGCATCCGTCACAACGACGATCCGCTGTTCGCCGCGCTGCCGCCGGCGGGGCCGTTCACCGGGTTCCGCGAGCGCCGGGTGCTGGCCGCGGGCGAGCGCGTCGAGACGCTCGGGGTGCGCGCGGCCCGGGCCGCGCTGGCGGACGCGGGCGTGGCGGCGGGGGCGATCGATCGCCTGTACGGCGCGGTGTCGCCGTCGGAGCACCTGCTGCCGAGCGGGCTGTTCGCGCTGCACGCCGAGCTCGGGCTGCGCAGCGACGCGACGGTGGTGCCGATCGGCGGCGAGTTCGTCAACTTCGTGGTCGCGCTGACGAGCGCGTGTGAGGCGGTGGCGGCCGGCCGCTGCGAGCGGGCGCTGGTGGTGGTGGCGGCCGGCTGGAGCCGCGTGGTCGACTACGGCGACGCGGGCGCGTTCGGGGTCGGCGACGGGGCCGGGGCGGTGGTGGTCGGCCGCGGCGGATCGCTGCGCTTCGTCGACGAGATCGGCGAGACGCACGGGGCGCTGCACGCGGCGATGACGGTGCAATTGCGGGCGCCGCGGCACGCCGAGCCGGGCGCAGGGCCGCGGCCGACGTTCGTGTTCGAGGCGGCGGCCCGCCGCGTGTACGCCGAGCTTTCGACGGCCGCGCCGGCGCGGCTGTGGGGCGCCTTGCTGGCGCGTCACGGGCTCGTGCCGGCCGAGGTCGCGCTCGTGACCCATCAGCCGAATCAGCCGGCGCTGGCGGCCTGGCAGCAGCAGCTCGGGCCGGGCGAGCTGCCGAGCGTGGTCGAGACGCTCGGCAACTGCACGCTGGCGACGTCGGCGATCGTGCTGTCGCTGCACGCCCGCACGCTGCGCTGCCGCCACGTGGTGGTGCTGGGGCTGGGGATCGGCCAGAACTTCTCGGCGCTGCTGTTGCGGCGAGAGTGAAGAGATGGCCCGAAGGACAGGTCGAGGGCGCGGACGCGGCGGGGAGTCCGGAGCTCGCCGTAAGAGCGGGGCATGTCCTCGTGGGCATGTCCTCGCGGGCATGCCTTGAAGGACATGTCTTCATAGACATGCCGAAACGGGCATGTCCCCGGGGACATGCTCAGCGGCGCAGCAGGGCCCGGCGCAGGACGCTCGGGTGGAACAGGGCGTGGCTCGGGCGCATCAGGTGCAGCACCTCGACCAGGCGCAGGTGGATCTCGGGCGAGCGGGTCGCCGCGGCGAAGATCCGGTCGACGAGGCGGTGCATGAGCTTGAGGCCGGGCGAGACCTTGCCGGTGGTGCCGGGCCAGCGCAGGTCGTCGCTGCTGGCGGTCATGAAGGCGGCCAGGTTGCCGGCGGCGAGGCGCTTCTGGAAGCGCAGGCCGAGCGGCTGCTCCGGGCGCGCGCGCAGGGCGGCGTCGAGCACGGTGGCGGCGACGGCGGCGACGCTCATGCCCTGGCCGTAGACGGGGTTGAGGGCGCAGGCGGCGTCGCCGAGCACGACCAGGCCGGCGGGCCAGCGGCGCAGCTTCTCGTAGTGACGCAGGCGGTTCTCGGTCTTGCGGTAGCCGTGGATCGCCGAGCACGGGACCGCGCCGACGAGGGCGTCGCGCAGGGCCGGGGTCTCGAGCGCGCCGGCGAACTCGAGGAAGCCGGCCTCGTCGACGGGCGGGAAGGTGCCGCCGTAGCCGACGAGGGTGACGATGTGGCGGCCGCCCTCGACCGGATAGACGACGCCGCCGCGCGGGTTCTTGCCCGGCTTGCCCATGGCGTAGAGGACCTTCCAGTCGGGCCGCGCGGTCAGCTCGTAGAGCCGGGTGGCGTAGCCGAGCTGGGCGTCGATGACGGTCTCGGGCGGCTCGGGGTAGCCGAGCGCGGCCAGCCAGGTCGGGGCCTTCGAGGCGCGGCCGCTGGCGTCGACGACGAGGTCGGCCCGCAGGTCGTCGTCGGCGAGCTCGGGGGCGCCGCTGCGGCGGTGGACCTGGACGCCGACGATGCGCTCGCCCTGCGCCTGCAGGCCGGTGACCTCGACGCCCGAATGGACGCGCACGCGGGCGTCGGCGATCAGGGCCTCGCGCGCGAGGTACTCGAGCAAACCGCGGGTGCAGGCGCGCGAGCGCAGCTGCGAGGGCACGCGCGGGGCCTCGCCGAACGGGGTGTGCCAGGCGACGTCGTCGAGCCAGTCGATCTCGTGGGCGCCGGCGGCGGCGAGGGCCGGGCCGAGGTCGGGGAACAGCTCGCTCATGATCCGCCAGCCGCGGGTCAGGAGGACGTGCACGTGGTGGCTCTGCGGGGCGCCGGCGCGCGGGTCGGGCCCGGCCGGCAAGAGGTCGCGGTCGAGGATGGTGACGCGCTCGAAGTGACGCGTGAGCACGCGGGCGGCGAGGAGGCCGGCGATGCCGCCGCCGACCACGATCGCGCGGCGCCGGGCCGGCGCGGAGCCTGAGGTGGACATGGCGCAGTGATACGACAGGGGGGCGACGGCCGGAAGCGGGCGGGACCCGCGTCGATGGTCGGGGCGTGTGCGCGAGGCCCAGCTCCGCGCGGCGGTGAGAAGGACCGCGCGCGGACGGGCGCGATCGCCCGCGGGGCGTGCTGGTCGAAGGGACAGGTGGCGCGGGGCTCGAAGGCGCGGGTGATGCCGGGTTCGAGCCGCGTCGATGTCATCTGGCCGAAGAGACAGGTCCGCGGCGGGCGAGCGATGGATGTCCGAAGGGACAGGTCGTCGATAAGCCGCGGCCTCGCGCTGTGATCGCAATCGCAAGCGGCGCGGGCGTCGGCATTCACGGGTCTGCACCTCGGAGGTTCCGCACGGGCCTTCGCCTTGACCGCCCACCGGACCGCGTGTATCCCCAAATCGATGCTCCGGCGCGCCACCACCGCGACTACCACGACCACCCTTTCGGGTGGGGTCGGTCGCGTGCGCGTGCGCTGAGAGCCTTCTCGTCACGTCCTGCGAAGCCCCGCCCGAACCGGCGGGGCTTTGGCGCGCCTGGTGGCGTCGCTCCGTCCGGTCGGCCCTTTCGACCCGGAGAACGCCGTCATGAGCCACGAACACAGCCCCCATTCCGTCCTCGACGCCCACGATCACCGCGCCCTCGGTCCGCGCCTCGGCCTGTTTCATCTGCAGGAAGAGGCGCCGGCGATGGTGTTCTGGCACCCCCGCGGGCTGGTCCTCGCCCGCGCGCTCGAAGACGCGGCCCGCCGCCGCGCCCGCGCCGATGGCTATCAAGAGGTGCGCACGCCGCAATTGCTGCGACAGCCGATCTGGGAGAAGAGCGGCCACTGGCAGCATTTCCGCCAGGGAATGTTCGCAGTCGCGGACGAGGGCTGCGGGGCGGCGCTGAAGCCGGTGAGCTGCCCGGGCCACATCCAGATCGCGCAGCGCCAGGCGCTCTCGTACCGCGACCTGCCGCTTCGCCTGTGCGAGTTCGGGCTGTGCCACCGCGACGAGCCGAGCGGGACGCTGCACGGGCTGTTCCGGCTGCGGCAGTTCACGCAGGACGACGGGCACGTGTTCTGCGCGGAGGACCAGATCGCGGCCGAGATCGTGCGCTTCTGCCAGGGCGCCCGCCAGTTCTATGCGGGCTTCGGATTCGACGAATTCGCGGTGGGGCTCTCGACGCGCCCGCCGGAGCGGGTCGGCGACGATGCGCTGTGGGACCGCGCAGAGGCGCAGCTGGCGGCGGCAGCCCGCGAGGCGGGGCTGGAGTTCAATGTGCAGCCAGGCGAGGGCGCGTTCTACGGGCCGAAGCTCGAGTTCTCGCTGCGCGACCGCCTGGGCCGATCGTGGCAATGCGGGACGATCCAGCTCGACTTCAACCTGCCAGAGCGGTTCGGGCTGCACTACATCGACGAGGCAGGCCAGCGCCGCCGGCCGGCGATGCTGCACCGGGCGATCTACGGCAGCCTCGAGCGGTTCCTGGCGATCGTGCTCGAGCAACACGCAGGGTCGCTGCCAGCCTGGCTGGCGCCGGTGCAGGTGGTGGTGGCGCCGGTCGGTCCGGAGCAACAGGCGGCGGCGGCGGCGGCGGTGGCGGAGATGGCGGCGGCGGGGATCCGCGCGGAGCTGGACGACCGCCGCGAGACGCTGGCCCGCCGGGTGGCAGAAGCCCACGCGCACGGGGTGCCGATGATCGCGGTGATCGGGGCGCGCGAGGCGAGCAGCGAATCGCTGACGCTGAGGGTCGGGGCGGCGCAGCAGGTGCTGCCGCGCATGCAAGCGGTGGCGCAGATCGCGAGGGACTGCGCGCCGCCGGTGTGATGGCGGATGCCGCCGCCCGCGCAGAGCGGGCGGCGGCTGCTCTGCAAGAGCCTGCTCGTCGGTAGGCCGAAATCCTGCGAGGGAGCGCCCAAGAGCGAGTTCAAGGAAGGCTGCTCGTCGCTACCGAAACGTCCTTCTTGAAGGTGCGAGACGGGCGGCGGTGCCTGGCCGCCAGGATGCCGACGTGGTACGGAAGAGCGGTGCAGATCCGCGACATCGAGCTCACGAACTTCCGCGGCTTCGAGACGCTCAAGTGTGAGCTCAACCCCGAGTGCACACTGTTCGTGGGGATCAACGGATCTGGCAAGACCAGTGTACTTGATGCGATCGCGGCGCTGCTATCGATGTGGATGCGTGCTGTGGCCGGTCGATTGGATGGGGGGAGGCTCGAGCCCGACGACCGGCGGCTAGTCCGGCGGATCATCAAGGGGGTCCCGAGCCTTGAGGTTGCGGGGCCCGTGGTCGTCCATGGAACCATCTCTGGAAGAGAGGGTGAATCGCACCTTGAACGCGTGTCGTTGGACGGCACAGATTTTGTAAACAGTTCCCTCCTGTCGGAAGGGTATCGCACTGTCGAATCGGTCAGTGCAGGAGCGCAGGAAGAACTGCCGCTCTTCGCTTACTACTGCACCGGTAGACTGTGGCAAACGAGCGATGTGCAGGGAAACCTGAGGTTGCAAAGCGTGTTCGATGGCTACCGTGATTGTCTGCGCGCGGCTGTTAACCATCAGCTTCTTCAGAGCTGGATGTCGTGGCGGGAATCCGTCCGCCTGCAGGAGATCGGTCTCGCCGTGGAAAGCGGCCAGGAAATCAGGTCGGTACGAGAACCGCTGCTCGAGGTAGTTGCAAACGCAGTTACCGATTGTGTGGAAGGGGCAAAGCGGTTCTACTATTCCGTAAACCACGAGGAGCTTCGGGTCGACTTCAAGGACGGGCGAACGCTGCCCTTCCGCATGTTGTCGGACGGGTACCGCAACTTGCTGGCGCTCGTCGGCGACATCGCCTGGCGCGCCGCGCGGCTCAATCCTCATCACGGGGTAGATGCGGCCAAGGAGACCGCAGGCGTGGTGCTGATCGACGAGCTCGATCTTCACCTGCACCCGAGCTGGCAGCGGAGCGTGCTGCCGAACTTGCGGCGGGTCTTCCCGAAGATCCAGTTCATCGCCACGACCCACTCGCCGCAAGTGCTGTCCACGGCCGAGCCGGCGTGGATCCGCGTGCTCCATCCGGACGGCAGCGTGGGCACCGTCGAGCATACGCACGGACGTGACTCCAACAGCCTGCTCGAGGACGTGTTTGGCGTCCCCGAGCGGCCCGTCGAGACGCGCGACGACATCCGGCGGCTGTTCGACCTCATCGATCGCGGCGCGTTCGACGAGGCCGAAGCGTTGCGGGAGAAGTTGCAGGAGGACCTCGGTCCGGACGACCCTGACATCGTGCGGGCTCGAACCGCGATCGATCTCGAGAGGAATCTATGATCTCGGCCCCAAAGGGGAGCGCGCCGTCCTGTCTCACCACGCTGGCCGCCACGCCGGGGGCCGACTGGGACAGCGTGTACGGCGACCAGAAGCAATCGATGCGGGATGCGCTCGTGCGTGACCAGGGGTCGCTCTGCGCGTACTGTCAGCGGCGAGTGAAGGCGACCGAGGCCGACATGCGCATCGATCACTGGCACCCGCGCGAGCGCGGCGGAGGTGTGTTCCAGTGGAACAACCTCGTCGGCTCGTGCGCCGATCGTGTGACCTGCGACGCGGCGAAGCAGGAGACCCGGCTGTTCCTTCATCCTGCGCGCGGGCTGGGGCCCGATCCGCGGCAGTTCCTGCGCTACACCGGCTCGGGCGAGGTGGTCGCCGACGACGAGCGGGCGCGTGCCGACACGCGTACGCTCGGTCTCAACGACGATCGCCTGGTCCGGGCCCGGCGGGCGGTGCTGGACGCCCTCCGCGGATGGATCGCGCGGCGCGAGCGGTCAACGGCAGAGCTCCAGCGACAGATCGTGCTCCTGGAGTCGCCTGCAGGCGAGGCCCCGGAGTATGCGGCGACTCGTGCCTACTATTTCCGCAAATGGTCGAGGGCGCGGGGAGCAGCCGTGGAGCGGTGACAGCATTCGCTCGTAGCAAGGCGAGCAGACGCGGCTGCGCTCCACCGCGGGGAGCCGTGAGACCGCCGACGATCTGCGTTACGCCGATGCGCCCGCAATTGCTGCGAGACAATTTCGCTGCGCTCGTCTCCATGCCAGCACGTCGTCCCGACTTGGCGAGCGTGTGGCGAGCTGGAGGATCTGCAGTGGATCCCCGACGCCTGCGACCGTGGTCGTGCCGAGGAGATCGCGTCTTGCGTCTTGGTCAGGCGCGGCGCTCGTTCCGCCTGCCACTCTTGTAAACTGGCCTGGGGGGCCGTAGCCGCGGGTCTGGCTCGGGGCGTTGGGCGAAAACGCGCGCTGTTTTCGCCGGACTGTGCCACTCGTCGGCGGGGCCGGGGTGAGCGAAAGTCTGGGCCGCCGGCATGACCGTCAACGTCCCCAAGCCCATCACCGCGCTCGAGGCGCTGGAGCGCGCGCAGTGGATCGCGTTCGCTCCGTTCGTGTTTCAGGCCGCCCGCGTGCTGCGCGACCGCGGGATCCTCTTCGCCATCGAACGCAGTCGGGACGGGCTCACGCTCGAGGAGGTCGCGGCGGCGGCGGAGCTGCCGATCTACGGGACGCGGGTGGTGCTCGAGGCGGGGCTGGGGATCGGGCTCGTGACCGAGGTCGAGGGCCGCTATCGCATCACCAAGACCGGCGTGTACGTGCAGCACGATGCGATGACGCGCGCCAACTTCGACTTCACGCGCGACGTGAACTACCACGGGATCGCGGGGCTCGACGCGGCGGTGGCGTCGGGCAAGCCGGAGGGGCTGAAGGTGTTCGGCGAGTGGCCGACGGTGTACGCCGGGCTGTCGCAGCTGCCGGAGTCGGTGCGCAAGTCGTGGTTCCAGTTCGACCACTACTACTCCGACGGGGCGTTCGGCGCGGCGCTGCCGCTGGTGTTCGCAGGCAAGCCGAAGCGGCTGCTCGACATCGGCGGCAACACGGGCAAGTGGGCGACCGCGTGCATGAAGCACGACCCCGACGTCGAGGTGACGCTGATGGACCTGCCGGGGCAGCTGCGCAACGCGGAGCAGAACCTGCGCGCGGCGGGGCTGCTGGCGCGGGCGCGCTTCCACGAGGCGGACCTGCTCGACGACGCCACGGCGATCCCGGGCGAGTTCGACGCGATCTGGATGAGCCAGTTCCTCGACTGCTTCTCGGAGGCCGAGATCGTGTCGATCCTGCGCCGCTGCGTGGCGGCGGCCGGGCCCAATTGCAAGATCTACATCCTCGAGGCGTTCTGGGACCGTCAGCGCTTCGAGGCCGCCAGCTTCTGCCTGCAGATGACTTCGCTGTACTTCACGGCGATCGCCAACGGCACCAGCCAGATGTACCGCTCGACGACGTTCCTCGCGTGCGTGCACGCGGCCGGCCTCGAGGTCGAGCGCGAGTACGACGAGCTCGGGGTCAGTCACACGCTGCTGGTGTGCCGGCCACGCGCGATGTGAGCGACGCGGCCCGCGGGTGAAGAAGGGTCGCCGGGTCCGATCGGCGACCGCGGCGCCGCGTGGCGAGCGTACGCTACGTTGGCACGATGCTCGCCGCCGTGCTCGCGCTGCTCGCCGCCCCGATCGTGACGCCGGGCCAGGACGCGCACTACTGGCTGAGCAACGGGCTCGAGGTGATCCTGCGCCACGATCGGCGGGCGCCGCTGGTGGCGGTGCGGCTGCGGATCCACGCCGGCAGCGTCGACGATCCGCGCGGTCTCGGCGGGCTGGCCCACGTGGTCGAGCACGTGGCCCACGAGGGCTCGCGGCACGTCGACCGCGAGCGCCGCGAGACGCTCGAGTACATGCTGTCGGCCCACGCCAACAACGCGGAGACCGGGTTCTACGCGACGGAGTACTACTACACGGCGCCGGCGCAGGCGACCGAACACGTGCTGTGGTTCGAGGCCGATCGCCTGGGCTTCGTGCGCGGGCAACACGGGGCGCCGACGCTGGCCAACGTGCGGCGGATCGTGGTCAACGAGCGACGCGAGCGGGCCGAGCAAGATCCGCTGGCGCGGCTCGAGATCCAGGCGCTGGCGGCGTTGTTCCCTGCGGGGCACCCGTACCACGCGGCGATCATCGGCACCGCGGAGGAGCTGGCGGCGGCGACGATCGCCGATGTCGACGCGTTCGTGGGCGAGTGGATGCACCCGGGCAACGCGACGCTGGTGATGGTCGGCGATCTGCCGGCCGAGACGCCGGGGTGGATCGAGCGTCAATTCGGCAACCTGCCAGCGACGCCGCGACCGCCGGCCCGCGCGGTGCCGATAGTGACCCGAACGAGCGAGCTGCGATTGAGCGCCGAGCGACCGGTGGGCGCTGCACCGGCGGTGCTGCTGGCGTGGCCATCGCCAGCGCTCGACGCCGACGGTGACGCGGCCGCCGATGTGCTGGCGGAGGCGCTGGAGCGCGGTGGATTCGCCCGGCTGGCACGGTCCGGGGTGCCGACGGAGACGGCCGAATTCCAGGCGGTCCAGCGCAGCTTGCCGAACCAGTCGGTGTTCTTCGTGCGGGCGCTCGGGCGCGTCGGCGGCGATCCGACGCGGCTGCTGGCGGAGGTCGATCGGGTGCTGGGACGCGTGGCCGCGGGGGCGCTGGACGAGGCCGCGGTGCGTCGCGCGCGGCTGCGGATCGCGCGAGCGCATCGCAGCGCGCAGCAGGATCTGCAGGACCGCGCGGAGCTGCTGGCGAGCGAGGCGGCGGCCGGCAAGCCGCTCGGTGGTTCGCAAGATGTCGCGGAGTGGTCGGCGGTGACGCCCGCGGCGGTGGCCCGGTTCGCGCGCGAGGTGCTGCGGCCCGACGCGCGTGTGGCAGTGCTGGCGGAGGGCGAGCGATGAAGACCGCGAGAGGCAGCGGCGGGTCGTCGCGTGCGGGCGACGCCGCGAAAGACGGCGCGAAGGTTGCTGGGCCGAGGCGCGGCGGAGACGGACCCGTGCGAGCGGCTCGTGAGGCGATGCGAGGGCCGCGAGCGTGGTGGTTGGCGCTGGGGCTGGTGAGCGCGTGCGCGGGCAATCAGTCGTGGCGAGACTCGGGGCCGCCGCTGCCGACGACGGCGCCGTCGGTGGTGGCGCCGCGGATCGAGCAGCTCGGGCCGTCGCTGCTTCAGGTGCGGCGGGCGGGCCCGACGACGGCGATCGGCCTGGTCTTGCGGACAGGTCCGGAGGTCGACGCGCCGCTGGCCAGCTTCACGCTCGAGCTGCTGGCGCGCGGGCCCGATCGCGCGGTCGAGGACGCGCTCGGCGAGCTCGGCGGGGCGATCGAGGTGGTGTGGCTCGGCGACGCGGCGCTGCTGTGCGTCGAGGTCGAGGCGACGCGGTGGCGCGAGGCGCTGGCGATCGTGACGGGGGCGGTGCGCGGGGCCGAAATTACGGAGGAGGACGTCGCGCAGCTGCGACGCGAGCGACTCGCGGCCCTGCAGCGGCGCGACGGCGATCCTGCCGCGCGTGGGCGTCATGTGCTGACGCGCAGGCTGGCGCCCGGGCTCGATGCGCTGGGCCAATCGCACAGGGTCGAGAGCTGGTCGATCGAACATGTGCGAAAGGCACAGCAGCAGTGGCTGGGCGGGGACCGGCCGACGCTGGTGGTGGTGGGCGCGGCGCCGCGGGCCGAATTGCAGAGGGCGGCCGCGGACGCGCTGGCGGGCTGGCAGACAGTGTCGGCGCCGCGCTGGCCTGCGCCTGGGCCCGTCGAGCCGCGCGGCGAGGTGCTGGTGGTGCCGCGGGTCGGGCTGGCGCAGACGGCGATCGTGGTCGGCCGGGCGATCCCCGGCGACGCCGACGCGCTGGCGCTGGAGCTGGCCTCGGCGGTGGTCGGCTCGGCCCTGCGCGAGGTGCTGCGGCGCGATCGCGGCGACACGTACAGCGTGGCGGTCGGTCACGCGCCGGCCCGCGGCGGCGGTCTGCTGACCATCGAGACCCAGGTCGACGCGGCCGCCACCGGCGCGTCGCTGAAGGCGATGTTCTCGCAGCTGCACGCGCTGCAGGGCCGGTTCCTGAGCGGCGACGTGCTGCGCCTGCTCGGCCGCGCGTTCCAGGTCGAACGCATGCTCGAGCACCAGCGGCTGGCGGCGGTGGTCGAGGCGGTGGCGCGAGTGCCGGCGGGGGGCCGGCCCGAAGGCGCGCTGGCGGCCGAGCTGCGCCGGCTCGGCGCCGTCCGCGACGACGACCTCGAACAGGCGCTGGCGCGGTGGTTCGCGCCTGCCGAGCTGCAGGTGGTGCTGGTCGGAGACCCCGCGGCGATCCGCGCCCAGGTCGAGCCGCTCGGGCTCGGTCCGATCAAGGTGATCGACGACCAGCGCTGACGAAAATGTCTCATTGGACATGTTTGTTTGAACATGTCCTTATGCGTCTGTCGTCGAATCGTCGAGGACATGTTCATAAGAACATGTCCGATTGAACATGCGTCAGGGCGGGCGCTCCGGGGCTCACGACTTGGGCGGCAGCACGCGCAGGGCGATCCGGCGGTTGTGGGCCCGGCCCTGCTCGGTGTCGTTGGCGGCCACCGGGTGCTGCTCGCCGTAGCCCTCGGTCTCGATGTGGTCGCCGGGCACGCCGCGCTCGACCAGCGCCTTCTTGACGTTGTCGGCGCGCTCCTGCGACAGCTTGAGGTTCGCCTCGGGGTTGCCGGTGTTGTCGGTGTACCCGCCGATCTTGACGTGGATGGCGGGGTAGGCGTTGAGGATCGCGGCCAGGTTCTCGAGCTGCTCGTGCGAGCTCGCGGCCAGCGTCTGCTTGTTGGTGTCGAACACGAGGCGGTCGAACTCGAACCAGGTCTTGTCGTCGGCCTTGGCGCCCCTGTCGCGCAGGAACGCCAGCAGCTTGGCCTCGATGCCGGTGTCGGCGAACCGCAGCTCGCGGTTGACCTCGGCCACGTGGACCGACTTCATCGGCGCCGCGGCCTGGGTCGGCGCGGTCGCGGGGGACGGGGTCCCGGGTGTCGGGGAGGTCGCGGGGGCGGTCGCGGGCGCGGGCGGCCTGGCGGGTGCGGGCTTGCTCGCGGGCGGAGGGGTGCGCGTGGCGACGGCCGCCGGGGTCTCGTGGCGCGCGGCGGTCGTGTCGAGCTGCTTCTCGGGTCGGCGGTCGCCGAGGAACCACCAGGCGAGCAGCGCCAGCGGCAGCAGGGCCAGCGGGATCGCCCACCAGGGCGGTCGCTTGGCCGCGAGGACAGACGGGTGCGCGAGGTGGGGCAGGTGCGCCTGGCCCTCGCGGACGACGTCGTAGATCTGGGCCCGGCCGACGATGTTGGCCAGCGGCGCGGGCACGGCGTTCATGATCTCGCTCTGGTGACCGAGCAGCGTCTGGCCGAGCGAGGCGACGGTGACGCCGCCGCCGCGCACCAGACCGCCGAGCGCCCGCAGCACCAGCGGCGCCGCCAGGCCCATCAGCGACGCGGCCGCGGTGGTGCCGACGTCGGCGTGACGCGCGAGCGCGGCGATGATGTCGTCGGTGCGCCCGCCGAACAGCGTCGAGATCGCGTGGGTGCCGAGCTCGCGGGCGCGCACGGCCTCGGCGGTGCCGCCGAGCAGACGGGCGGGATCGTCGAGCGCGGCGCTGCCGAGCGCGGGGTCCTGGACCATGTCGAAGACTTCGCCGAGCGCCAGCGGATCGCGGGCCTTGTTGGTCAGCGCCGCCAGCATGGCCGAGCCCGCGGCCCCCATGGCCTTCGAGGCCGACGCGGCCGAGATCCCGAGGGCGGACGCCGCTCCATGGACGATGCCGCCGGAGGTCAGCGCGTCGCGCACTGTGTCTGTCAGGGAGAATGTCATCGTGTTCCTTTCGAGTCCGCGCAAAGAGTAATCAGGTCGCGCGCGGCGACAAGCCGCGGCTGCTGCCGTCCGCCGCCCGCACGAGCGCCGGCGGTCGCGCCGCTTCGAGGCGGGTCACGAGAATGACCTCAAGGACATGTCCTGAAGGGAATGTCCGTGGTCGCTCGCTCGCTCGCTCGCGGTCATGAACGCTCGGGACATGTTCGAGAGGACATGTCCCGTGCGTCGAGCTCGCTGCGACTCAGCGGTCGGCCGCTCGCGTTCACGCGGCCGTGGGCGCGCCGTCGAGGATCCGCCGCACCAGGGCGACGAGGGCGTCGCCGGTGAACGGCTTGGCGATGAAGCTGGCGCCGACCTCGAGCTCGGCGGCGGCCTGCACCGCGCGCTCGGGCGAGCCGCTGGTGAACAGCACGCGCAGCTCGGGGCAGCGGGCGGCGAGTCGCTGGGCCAGGTTGACGCCGGTGGTCCACGGCATCACCAGGTCGGTGACGAGCAGGTCGATCGCGCCGCCGTTGCGCTCGCACAGCAGCAGGGCCTCGGCCGCGTCGACGGCCGTGAGCACGCGATAGCCGGCCGCCCCGAGCACGCGCAGCACGAGGCGTCGCACCGGCTCGCTGTCTTCGACCAGCAGGATGAGCTCGCCGCCCGGCTCGCGCGGCAGCGGAGCGGGCGCCGGCGGGTGACGGCGCGGCAGCGGCTCCTGGTCGCGCGGGAAGTAGATGCGGAAGCTCGTGCCGCGGCCCGGGTGGCTGTCGACGACGATCGCGCCGCCGGCTTGACGGATGATGCCGTAGACGATCGCCAGCCCCATGCCGGTGCCGAAGCCGGGCGGCTTGGTGGTGAAGAACGGCTCGAAGATCCGCGCCCGTGTCGCCTCGTCCATGCCGCTGCCGTCGTCGCGCACGGTCATGACGACGCGCGGACCGGGCGGCAGATCGAGGTAGTGACCGTCGTCGTCGCCGGCCGCGAGCGTGGCGGTGGTGATGACGATGCGGCCGCCGGCGCGGGTGGCGTCGCGGGCGTTGATGACGAGGTTGACGAGCAACTGATCGATGTGACCGGGACCGATCCGCACCGGGCACGGCGCGCCGGCCAGCGAGACCGTCAGGCTGCGCTCCTCGCCGAGCAGGCGGACGAGCATGCCGCGGAGCTCGCGGACCTTGGCGCCGAGGTCGATGACCTCGGGGGCGACGATGTCGCGCCGGCCGAAGCCCAGGAGCTGCTGCGTGAGCGCGGCGGCCCGCTCGCCGGCCTTGCGGATCTCGCCGAGGTCGGCGACGTCGCCGCTGGCCGCGTCGGCGGTGATGCTCTTCTCGAGCATGCCGGTGTAGCTGAGGATCACGGTGAGGAGGTTGTTGAAGTCGTGGGCGACGCCGGCGGCCATGCGCCCGAGCACCTCCATCTTTTGCGCCTCCTGGAAGCGCCGCTCGAGCTGGCGCTCGCGGGTGACCTCGACGACGTGGGTGAGCACGAGGTCGGGCGGGATGAAGCCGAGCGAGACGACGTAGATCGCGGGCAGGCCGGCGGACGTGGGGACCTCGACCTCGCGGCGCAGGGCCGACTCGGTGGCGGCGCAGGTCCGCATGGCGTCGACGAGCTCGGGGCGGTCGGGCAGCAGCTCGACGAGCTCGCGGCCGACCCACGCGGGCACGTGGCCGTCGCTGAGGATGAAGGCGGAGCGGTTGTGAGCGACGAGCACGAAGGCGTCGCCGCGCTGCTGCCATACGACGGTGGCGATCGGCAGGTGCTCGTAGAGCTCGCGGGCGTGGATCTCGCTGGTCCGCAGCGCCTCGACGATGTCGGCTCGCTCGACCAGGGCGCCGATCCGGCCGGCGACGGCGTCGAGCAGCTCCTGCTCCTCGCGCAAGAAATAGCGGGCGCACGGGACGGAGGAGTCGGCGATCCGGCACACCTCGAGCACACCCGCGAGTCGGTCGCCGACGCGGATCGGTGCGGTCTGGCGGCAGCGATCGGCGGCGAACCGCGGCGAGCTGTAGAGCCGCTCGCCGAGCTGGATCTGGGCCGCGACCTCCGGCGGGTAGGTGTAGCCGCGCGGGATCCGCTCGGCGATCTGCCACAGCGCCTCGTCGAGCGTGAGGTCGTCGCTCACGATCGACGAGACCTCGTAGAGCACCTCGATCTCTTTGACCCGCTCGCGCAGGTCGTGCTCGGCCCGCCGCAGCGGCGTGATGTCGGTGACGAAGCCCTCGAGCAGGGCGCCGCTGCCCTCGCCGCGCAGCAGCCGACCGCGCTCCCACACGTGCTTGGTGCGGCCGGCGCGATCGCGGATCCGGTACTCGACGGTGAACGACTGGCCGGCGGCCACGGCCGACTCGACGGCCGCCTCGACCGCGCGGCGATCCATGGGCAGGATGAGATCGGCGTAGGCGCGGCGCTCGCCGGCCAGCAATTCGTCCGGGCGAAAGCCGGTGAGCTCGAGGGCGCCGGCGCTGACGAAGTCGAGCGTCCAGGCGCGATCGGCCCGGCAGCGATAGACCATACCCGGCAAGCTGTCGATCAGCGCGGCGAGGTCGTGTGGAGTGCAGGCAGCTCCCTCGGACTCGGGCATACGCGGTTCAGCATAGCGGACCGACTGCGCATATTCCCGGTCGCGCGATAGTTGACGACGTTCGCGGCGCGGCGGCCGCGGCACCTGCTGCGAAAGATCGGCGCCTCGCCGCGACTGTGGTCATTGACCCGTCTCGACCGTCGAGCGCGCGGAGGTCCGCGCCGGTCCCCACCTGGGGGCCGCGCTCCTCTCCTGGCACAGCCATCAATGGCTTTTTGGACATGTCGACGAGGACATGTCCCGGAGGTCACGGGCGCTGCGCGGCGGCGATGCGGGCGGCGGCGCGGCGCCCGGCCAGCGCCTCGGTGGTGCGGCCCGTCGCGACGCTCTCGGCCAGCAGCTCGCCGGCGGTGGTCCCGAGCGCGGCGATCAGCGGCTCGCGGTCGGCGAGCTGCATCACCGAGCGGCCGATGCCTTCGATCACCGCGCCGGCCGAGGCGACCACGTCGGGCACGTGCAAGACGCCGCGCGATCGCAGGGCCTCGGCGACGTCGGGGGCGGCGAGCACGTTGTTGGCGGCGCCGCACAGCGCCCAGGCCGACATGGCCGCCGCGACCTCGGCGGTGACGACCCCGCCGACGGCGCACGGGACCAGCACGTCGACGGGCGCCAACAAGATGTCCTTCGGGTCATGTACGTGAGAACCTGTCGCTTCGGCCAGGTCATGGGCGCGCCGCGGGTCGACGTCGGCGATCAGGAGGAAGGCGCCCTCGGCCGCGAGGGCGCGCGCGACCGCCGAGCCGATCGCGCCGCAGCCCTGCACGGCGACCCGCAGGCCGCCGAGGCCGCGACCGCGGGCGCGGGCGCAGGCGCGGACGCAGGCGATGACGCCGCGGGCCACGGCGTCGGCGAGGCCGCGGTCGTCGGTGTGCACGTAGGGGCAGGTCTCGGCCATCGCCGCGAGGTCGGCGGGCGTGGTGCCGAGGTCGCCGGCGGTGCGGAACAGCCCGCCGAGCTCGGCGACGCGGCGGCCGAGCGCGCGGAAGGCCGCGGGGCGGTCGAGGCCGGGGTGATCGAGGACGACGGCCTTGGCCCCGCCGGCGTCGAGGCCCGCGAGCGCGCACTTGCGGGTCATGGCCCGGGCGAGGGCCGCGGCCTCGGAGATCATCGCCGCGGCGTCGGGGTAGGCGCGGGTCCGGATCCCGCCGGCAGCTGGCCCGAGGGACAGGTCGTCGATCACCAGCACGGCGCTCAGGCCGGACGGCGGGTCGCGCCACAGCACGCAGCGGGCGGCGCCGGCGGGATCGAGGAGATCGGAGATCGTCGCGGACATCGGCGCGACTCTACCTCGCTTGCGCGCGCGCGTGCGCCGGCCTACCGTCGCGGCCATGGGCACCTGGGACGACGGCCTCTACGACAATGACTCCGCGCTCGACCTCGTCGGCAGGCTCGTGAAGCTGCCAGCGCTCGACGCCCCACCGAGCGAGTTGGTGGTGGGCATCGGCCTGGTGGCGTGGCTGCAGCCGGTGGTGTTGAAGCTGCGCGGGGCGGGCCACGTGGAGGCCGCGCTGGCCCACGGCGAGGCGCTGCCGGCCGACGCGCGCGAGGTGCTGGCCGGGCTCGCGCGCGATCTCGAGGGCGGGCTCGCGGTGCGCTCGCGCAGCGCGGCCGCGAAGGCGGCGCTCGGCGGCTACAACAACGGGACGCGGTTCGACGCGCTGCTGCGCGTGCCCGGCGGGCAGGCGGGCATTGACGCGCTCGGCGAGCGCGCGGGCGAGGTCCTCGATGGCGCCGACGACGGCGATCTTTACGAGGCCGCGGGCGACTTCGCGGCGCTCGGCGTGATCGTCGAGCTGGTCGACGCCGGGCTGTGGAAGCCCGCACCGGCGCGCGTGGCCGAGTGGCGGGCCCGGTTCGAGCGCGCCGACGCGGGCTCGCGCGAGGAGCGGGAATTCTGGGACAGCTACGCCGCGCGCGTGCGCCTCGGCTTCGACCTCGTCTCGCGCGCGTGAGCGCGCCTGCGCGATCGTGAGGCGCGGCCGCGGGGCTGCCGTCGCGCTGCATCGGCTCGTATTCTCGGGGCCCGCGACTTCGCCGTCGCGACAGGAGCCCCATGAACGACCGAGGCCGTGAACGAGACCTTGTCCTCGCACCGAACGAGTTCGCCTTCATCCTGGACGAGACGAAGGGCAACATCAACGTCTACGTCGGGCCGCACAAGACGAGCCTCGCCAACACCGACGCCCCCGTGGTGTTCGACGCCGGCAGCAAGCGGTTCGAGCGGCGCCAGCTCGACGGCGCGATCCAGTCGCTGTCGATCGCGCCCGAGGGCTGGTACCTGTCGCTGAAGAACCCGGCGACCGACAAGAGCCACCCGCGGACCGGCGCGCTCAACAACTTGCCGTCGCTCGACACCGGTCGCAAGGTCAACATCCCCGGGCCGACCTCGTTCGCGCTGTGGCCGGGGCAGATGGTGCGGGTCATCCAGGGCCACCACCTGCGCTCCAATCAATACCTGCTGGTGCGCGTGTACGACGAGGAGGGCGCCAAGACCAACTGGAAGAACGCGGTGCTGCGCATGCGGCCCGAGGCGGCCGGCGAGGAGGGCGAAGAGGGGAAGGTGCAGCGGCCGTCGGACCTGACGATGGGCACGCTGCTGATCATCCGCGGCACCGAGGTCGCGTTCTACATCCCGCCGACCGGCGTCGAGGTCGTGCCCGACGTCGAGGGCAACTACGTGCGCGAGGCGATCACGCTCGAGCGGCTGGAGTACTGCATCCTGCTCGACGAGAACGGCAACAAGCGCTACATCCAGGGGCCTGCGGTGGTGTTTCCGCAGCCGACCGAGACGTTCGTGGCGATGCGGGGCGCTCGCAAGTTCCGCGCGATCGAGCTCAACGAGAACACCGGCCTCTACATCAAGGTCATCGCGCCTTACGAGGAGAACGGGGTCCGCTACAAGGTCGGTGACGAGCTGTTCATCACCGGCAAGGACACGATGATCTACCTGCCGCGGACCGAGCACGCGATCATCAAGTACGGCGATCAGGAGCGACACTACGCGGTCGCCATCCCGGCCGGCGAGGCGCGCTACGTGCTCGACCGCAACAAGGGCTCGATCACGCTGAAGCGCGGGCCCGCGATCTACCTGCCCGATCCGCGGTCCGAGCTGATCATCCGGCGCGTGCTCGATCCGAAGACCGTCTCGCTGTGGTTCCCCGGCAACCGCGAGGCCTACGACTACAACCGCCGCATGGCCCAGCAGAACGCGCCGCAGATCGCCGCCGAGTTCGCCGCGGTCGCGTCGGTGCCGGTCCAGACCGCGCGCGCCTCGGCGGCGCCCAAGGCCGCCCAGGCCCCCGGTGGCCCGCCCGCGCCGCCGCCTCCGCCGCCGCCGTCGGAGTTCGCCGGCGACGACTTCACGCGCAGCCAGACCTTCACCGGGCCGCGCACGATCGTGCTCGACACCCGCTACGAGGGCGCGGTCGCCATCGACGTGTGGACCGGCTACGCGGTGCTGGTGGTCTCGAAGACCGGCGAGCGCAAGGTCGTGACCGGGCCGCACACGCACCTGCTCGAGTACGACGAGACGCTGCAGGTGCTCGAGCTTTCGACGGGCACGCCGAAGACCGAGCACAACCTGTTCAAGACGGTCTACCTGCGGGTGCTCAACAACAACGTGTCCGACCGGGTCGAGGTCGAGACCCGCGACCTCGTGCGCGTGCAGCTGCAGCTCAGCTACCGCGTCAACTTCGAGGGCGACCCGAACAAGTGGTTCGAGGTCGAGAATTACGTCAAGTTCCTGACCGACCACCTGCGCTCGCTGATCCGCGCGGCGGTCAAGCGCCACGGCATCGAGCAGTTCTACGCCGACTCGGTGGCGATGCTGCGCGACGTGATCCTCGGGACGGCCGGCGAGGACGGCAAGCGGCCGGGCCGGCGCTTCGAGGAGAACGGGATGCGCGTGTACGACGTCGAGGTGCTCGAGGTCCAGATCGGCGACGACGCGATCGCCGATCTGCTGGTCCAGGCGCAGCACGCCGCGGTCCAGCAGACGCTGTCGCTGGCGGCCGAGCAGCGCCGGCTCGACATGGTGCGCCAGACCGAGGCCGTCACGCAGCAGGTCGCGGAGGCCAAGTCGGCGACGCTGCAGCAGGCGATCGGGCTGCGCACCCGCGAGGGCGAGCAGCAGCAGCGCTATCAGCTGGCCGAGCTGGCCGCCAAGCTCGACCTGCACGAGCGCCAGCAGCAGGCGCTGCTCGCCGAGCAGGAGCGGCTCGCGGCGATCCACGCGGCCGAGCTCGGGCGGCGCCAGGCGACTTCGACGCTCGAGCTGACGATCGAGCAGCAACAGCTCGACCAGCGGCTGCGCGAGCTGCAGGCCGAGGTCGCGGCGGTGGTCGAGAAGGCGCGGGCGGTCTCGCCCGACCTGATCGCGGCGCTGCAGGCGTTCGGCGATCGGGCGCTGGCGGAGAAGATGGCGGAGTCGATGGCCCCGCTGGCGATCCTCGGCGGCGAGAGCGTGGCCGAGGTGCTCGGTCGATTGCTGCGCGGCTCACCGCTGGCGCGGCTGCTGCCGGCTGTGGCGAGCGAGTCGGACAAGGCGTGAACACCGTCCCGGACGCCGTGCTCCGTCGTGGGGCGCGGCGACCGGGGCAGCGATGTCGCGGTGACGCGGCGACCCGGGTCAACGACGTCGTGAGGCTTCGGCCTCGCGCACGGGCGCCGGCTCGGGCCCGCGCGAGCCTCGGTGCGACCCGCGTGTTAGCCTTTTGCCATGAGCTTAAATGATGTGCGCCGTCGTCTGCCCGTGGTCGCCTCGTTGCCGGTGCCGGCCAACCGCTGGCTGAGCCACGACGATCGGCGCGAGGCCCGGGCGCCGCGCTGGGCGGTGTGGGAGCTGACGCTGGCGTGCGATCAGCACTGTGCGCATTGCGGGCCGCGGGCGGGCCACAAGCGGCCCGACGAGCTGTCGACCGAGGAGTGCCTGAAGGTGGTGCGCGAGCTGGCGGACCTCGGCTGTGGCGAGGTGGTGCTGATCGGCGGCGAGGCGTACCTGCGCAACGACTTCATCCTCATCATCCGGGCCATCCGCGAGGCCGGGATGGCGTGCACGATGACGACCGGGGGCCTCAACCTCAGCGAGGAGCGGGCGGCGGCGATGATCGAGGCCGGCATCGGCAGCGTGACCTTCTCGATCGACGGGCTCGAGGCGACCCACGATCGCCTGCGCGGGGTGAACGGCAGCTGGCAGCGGGCGTTCGCGGCGATGCGGCGGATGCGGGCGGCCGGCGGCAAGATCGCCAGCAACACCCAGATCAACGCGCTGACCCGCCACGAGCTGCTGCCGCTGTTCGAGCTGCTGGCCGACGAGGGCATCCATTCGTGGCAGCTGCAGATCACGGTGCCGCACGGCAACGCGGCCGATCACCCGGAGATCCTGCTGCAGCCACACATGTTCATCGACATCTTCGCCACGCTCGATCAGGTGCTCGACCGCTGCGAGGCGCGCAAGGTCCGGCTGTGGCCCGGCAACAACCTCGGCTACTTCGGCCCGCTCGAGCGGCGACTGCGGCAGTCGCAGCGCAAGCACTGGCGCGGCTGCACGGCGGGGGTGTCGGTGATGGGCATCGAGAGCGACGGAGGGATCAAGAACTGCCCGAGCCTCGGCGGCGGCACCAACATCGGCGGCAACTGGCGCGTGCACGGGGTCAAGAAGGTGTGGGAGGAGTCGTATCAGCTCGGCTACATCCGCGCGCGCACGATCGACGACCTGTGGGGCTATTGCCGCGAGTGCTACTACGCCGAGACGTGCATGGCCGGCTGCACCGCCGCCGCCGAGCCGCTGCTGGGCCGGCCGGGCAACAACCCGTTCTGCCACCACCGCGCGGTGATGATGGATCGCGCCGGGCTGCGCGAGCGCATCGAGCAGGTCCGCGGCGCCGGCGGCAAGTCGTTCGACAACGGGCTGTTCCGGGTGATCCGCGAGCACGCCGATCCGGCGCTGCGCGAGCAGCACGGGCCGGTCGCCATCGAGGAGCCGCGGGTGTCGCGGCTTGAAGAGCCGTACGGGGCGGGGCGCACGGTCACGCTTTGAGGTGTCCGCGCGGCCGCGGCGCGCGGCGAACGTGGCCGCGTCGGCCATGCTGCCGGGGCGAGGCCGTGTCGCATCGCGGCATGCTTCTCGGGTGGATGATTGCGAGGCCGCGCGATCGGTGGATCGGCCGCGAATGAAAGGACATGTCCTTGCGTCATGTCCTTTCGGTAGTGTCTTTAAGGGCATGTCCTTTCGGACATACCATTTGATGGCACGGCCGCATGGCGCACGCAGCGTGCGGGCATGCGGCCGGGGCGTGCATTCGCTACAGGCCTGTTACTTGCTATCGTCCCAGGGCTCGTCCGCGCCGGCGTAGGTGCTGGCGTCGGCCGTATCCTCGCTGGTGGTCCAGTCGGACGTGTCCCACTCCTCGTCGGGGCCGGCGTAGGTGCTGGCGTCGGACGAGTCGTTGGTGCTGTTGGTGGTGGTCGACGTCGAGCCGGTGGAGGTGGTCGACGTGGTCGACGTGTCGTCGCCGGTGGTCGTGGTCGAGTCGCCCCAGGTGGTCCAATCCTCGTCGGGGCCGGCATAGGTGGCGCCGTCGCTCGAGGTGGTGATCGTCGGGTCGACGGTGTCGCCGCCCGGGTTGGACGAATCGGACACCATCGAGGTGTCGGCCACGGTGTCACCGTTATCGGCGGTGTCGCTGGCGGTGGCCGTCTCGTCGCCGAGGTCGCGGTCGACCTGGCAGGCGGCGCCGAGGACCCCGAGGCTGGCAGTGAAGGCGACGGCGGCCCAGGTCGAGCCGAGCGAGTGGCGCTGGACGTGGCCGCAGAACGGGCAGGTCGCGTCGGCGGCGCGGAACAAACAGGCACAATCAGGGCAGTCGATAAGCGAAGACATGCCCGGACCTTAGCAGACTGGGGCCGCGCGCGGCCATAAAATCCGCCGTGACGGCCGCGGCTCAAGTACATTGCCGGGGTGTCTGTCGCACTCGCGGTGGCGCTCGCGACGATGGCCGCGAGCCTGGTCGGCCTGGTCGCGCTGCACCACGAAGGGCTGCGCCGCGTGCTGCTGCGCGGCGTCGACCCACGGCCGCTGGCGCTGCTGCGAATCGCGTTCGGCTGCTGCCTGCTGGTGAACTTGTTCGAAGTCGCGCCGCTGGCCACCTATTTGTTCTCGGACGAGGGGCTGCTGCCGCGGGCAGCGGTGCCGGAGGTGATGGGGCGCGCGGCGCTGGTCGGGTTCGGCGACGGCGTGCGCGAGCCGGCCGGCCCGCAGGACGCGAGGGCGGCGCTCGAGTTCGTGATCAGCGGGCGGTGGTCGCCGCTTTATTTCGTCGACAGCCCGGCGGCGGTCGGCGTCCACTTCGGGCTGTTGATGGCGGCCGCGCTGGCGCTGACGCTGGGGTTTCGCACCCGGTTCAGCGCGTGCGCGACGTGGCTGCTGTACGCCGGGCTGCTGCGCCGCGGCGACGCCCACTGGGGCGGAGAGCAGGTGTTCTGCGCGTTCCTGTTCCTGCTGCTGTGGGCGCGCAGCGGGGCGGCCTACAGCGTCGACAACTGGCGGCGCTGCCGGGCATTGCGACGACATGGCCTTTTGAGCATGACCTCGGGGACAGGTGCGGGGGCGGGCGCGAGGCCGTCGACAGAGGCGCCGCAGGGGCTGGCGGCGATCTATCGGCGGGTGCCGGCGTGGCCGCAGGCGCTGATGGCCGGGCAGCTGGCGCTGTGCTACGCGGCCAACGGGTGGGCCAAGGCGGGGGTGGCGTGGCAGACCGGCGACGTGCTGCAGATGACGCTGCTGCGCGACACGTTCGTGCGCTGGGACCTGTCGGCCGCGATCGCCATGACTGGGCCGTGGCCGCTGCGACTGGCGAGCTGGGGGGTGCTGTGGTGGGAGCGGCTGTTCCCGCTGGTGCTGGTCGGGCTGGCCGCGCGGGCGCTCGGGCGCTGCGGGGCGCCGGCGCTGCAGGGGACGGCGGCGGCGCTGGCCCGGGTGTGCTGGGGCGGGCTGGCGACGGCGGCGGCGATCGCCGCGGCTGTCCCGGGGGACCTGGTCGAAAAGCCAGATACGCCGGGGGCGGCGGAGCGAGCGGCGATGCTGGCGGTGCTGGCGGTGCTGGCCGCGGCGGTGGCGATCGCGGGGCCGCGGGCGGGGGCGGCGGTGCGGCGGCTGGCCGACGGTCCGCTGGCGCCGAAGTGGTGGCTGGGGTTCGGGGCGCTGTTCCACCTCGGCAACCACGTGTTGCTGGCAGTGGGGGCGTTCGCGCCGGCGACGATCGCGGTGTACCTGGTCTGCGGCGCGGGCCCGTGGGCGGTGGCGACGCTGCGGCGCGCGGCGGGCTGGCTGGCGCGGCGCGGGCTGCCTGTCCCCGAGAACCTGGTCAAAGAGACAGCCGTCGAGGATGGGTCACTGCCGCACCTGCACCGCGACGCGGCGGCGCTGCCGGGGTGGGCGATCGCGGCGGCGGGGGGGCTGATTTTGGCGGGCGGGGCCGGGGCGCTGATCTCCGGGTGGGGGGCCGGGGCGTGGCACGCGGCGTGGCTGGCCGCAGGGACAGGTCTGACGATCATCGGCTGGCGGATCGCGCGGCGCGATCGCGGCAAGACGATGGCGCTGGTCGAGCCGTGGGCGCACGGGCCGGCGGGGCGGCTGGCGGCCGGGGGACTGGTCGCGTACCACGTGGTGGCGCTGCTGGTGTGGCAGCTGCCGGCGTGGCACAGCCTGCCGTGGCGCGACTCGACGCGGACGCTGTTGGGGCCGTGGATCGAGCTGAGCTTCACGAGCCAGGTGTGGTCGATGTTCGCGCCCAATCCGCCGCGCGATCAGGCGATGCTGCGGGCGACGGTGGTCGACGCGGCGGGGGTCCAGCACCGGTTCGGGACGGAGCCGCAGCGCGCGGACGACCTGCCGCGGCCGGCCCCGTGGCACGACCGCTGGCGGAAGATCGGCGACAACGTGCTGGGACAGCGCAAGACGCTGATGCCGCGGCACGCGCGGTACCTGTGCCGCCGCTGGGCGCTCGAGCACGGCGGGGAGGCGCCGCGCGAGGTGCTGCTCGAGATGGTGCTCGGGCCGTTGACGCCGCCAGGCAGCGATCCGCGCGAGCACTTCGCGGCGCATCACAAGGTGAAGCCGCTGACGCAGGTGACGTGCGCGGAGGAGCCGTTCGCCCAGCTGGCGCCGGCGGTGCGGGCACGCCACGGGCTGCCGCCGGCGCCGGAAGGTTCGCTGAAGTTCGCGTGGGAGCGGCCGGGGCGGTGGGCGGACCGCCAGGCCCGGCGCAATCCGCTGGCTCCCCTGTGGCCGCTGATGGCGCTGGGGCTGCTGGGGGCGCTGGCAGGGTGGGCGCGAGAGGATCGGCGGGCGCGGGTGGCGATGCGAGCGTCGGCGAGGTCCTGAGAGGCATCGCTGGCGGTGGCGCTGACGCTGAGGCTGGCGTGCGAGGCGAGATTTTCATGTGTCCTGAGGGACATGTGACGAGTCCCAGAGGGTCTCGGTCGTTGCGCAAAGTGAGGCGCAGCTCGTTGGTGCTTGGCATCGTTGATAGGCGCGAGTAACTCGCGGCATTTGTGATCAGGGCTGAGGGATACGGAGACGATTGCGCGTCAGGTGGTCCTTGAGACATGTTTTATTGGGCATGTCATGATCCGTGTGTCGGATGATCGAGTGTCGGATGTCGTTGCGGGCCGAGGGACTGGGCACCGGGCGACCGAGATAGGCGAGAGCTTCTAAAGATGTCTCTTGCGACATGTTCTCGGGGGCATGTGCGCGGCGTGGGTGACCGGAAACGCACGTGGCGGCGCCGGGCAGGGGCGTGCGTGGGCGGGGGCGTGCGCGGTAAGACTCGCGCATGCGGACGCCGTCGTTTTTCGCCTTTGGCTCGGCTCATGGCGGGGTGGGCCGCACGCTGGCGGTGTGGGGCGTCGGACGCGTGCTGGCGGCGCAGGGGCTGCGGGTGCTGCTCGTCGACCTGGACCTCGAGTCGCCGGGGCTGACGCGGCTCGTGGAGGCGCAGGGCGAGGGGATCGTCGAGGCGGGGGCCGATGCGGTGTGGCTGACGATCGCGGAGGGGTTGCGGGTGCTGCCGGCGGGGCGGCTCGATGCGGCGTACTGGGATCGGCTCGATGCGTGGACGGCGAGCGAGCAGGCGGCCGCGTGGGGCGAGTTGCGGCGGAGCATTGCGGCTGTCGACGATGTCGATATGGTGCTCGTCGACGTCGGAGCGGGCTCGTCGCGGGCGACCGAGCGGGCGCTGCGGGCGCTGGCCGAGCGAGTGGTGCTTTTTACGGCGCTGAATCGCCAGCACGTGGCGGGCACGGCCGAGCTGGTGCGGCGGTGCGAGGCGGCCGGGCTGGCGACGCGGGTGGTGGGCAGCCTGCTGCCGCTCGGCGAGGACGAGTTGACGGCGGCGCGCGAGGCGGCGGCGCGCGAGGCAGGGATCGAGCTGTCGCTGGCATTCGGGCAGCACCCCCGGGTGTCGCTGGACGAGCGGGCGAGCGAGCGCGGGCCGGTGCTGGCAGGGCACGTCGAGCTGGCGCGGCTGGTGCTGCGCGAGGCGGGCTTCGAGGTGGGGACGATCCTGCGGGCGATGGCGGCGGCGATCGCCGAGGGGGCGTGGTCGCGGGTGCTGTCGCTGGTGCGGGTGGCGAAGGTGGTGGAGCCGGAGGGTGCGTCGTTGACGAGCACGCTGGGGTGGCTGCGCGAGCACGCGACGCCCGATGCCGCGAGCGATCCGGTGTTCGCGGCGCTGGTCCAGGCGCTGCCGGCCGATTCGCCGGTGCATGCGAGCTTCGCGACGGCGCTGCACCGGGCCGGCAATGCGTTGGCGCGCGGGTTCTACGAGCAATTTTTGAAAGAAGTGCCGGACCACGCGGACATGCTCGGCAACTTCGCGGCGCTGCTCAGCGACGTGTGCGGCGAGCACGACCTGGCCGAGGACTACTATCAACGGGCGCTGGCGGCCGACGACGAGGACGCGGATCATCGCGGCAACTTCGCCAACTTCCTGGCGCTGGTGCGCGGCGATCGGGCGCGCGCCGACGCGTGTTATCGCGAGACGATCGCGCGGGCGCCGGAGGACGCGCATCACCTCGGCAACTACGCGAACTTTCGCATCAGTGCGTTCGCCGATTCGGCCGGCGCGGAGGCGCTGTACCGCCGGGCGCTGGCGGTGGAGCCGGACGATGCGAACTTGCTCGGCAACTTCGCCCGGTTGCTGCTGGCGGAGGGGCGGGCGGAGGATGGTCGCGCGCTGCTGGGGCGAGCGCTGGCGGGGTCGGAGGCCGGTTCGGCGCTGCGCTGCGAGCTGTGCTTCTACGCGCTGGCGCACGCGCCCGAGCTGTGCCCCGACGCGATGACGCAGCTGCTCGCAATGCTGGAAGACGGGGTGCGCTCGCCGGGCTGGGACCTGCGTGCGAACGTGGCGCGGGCGCGAAGCGACGGGCATCCGCGGCCGGAGCTGCTGGAGGCGCTGGCAGCCGTGATCGCCGACGAGGCGCCGCTGGCCGCGCTCGACGTGTTCCAGCTCGGGTGAGGGCGTTCACAGATACGCGGTGATCTCAGGCGGGCGGTCCTGGCGGTCGCGCTTGCCGTCCTCGTAGATGATCGGCGCTGCCGCCAGCTCCACCTCGCTGGCGTCGTCGAGGCAGGCGACGTTGACCGCCCAGAAGTCGCCGCCCATCTCCTTCTCGAGGTAGCCGCGCGAGAACACGTGCGCGCCGCAGGTGCCGCAGTGATAGTGGTTGATGTCGCCGGGCGGCCAGTGCAGGGGCGTCGGCTGGTAGTCCTTCATGACTTCGCGGCCGGCGGTGATGCGCAGGGCTTCGTAGGGGATGAGCGCCTTGCGGTAGCCGAGCTTCAAGCAGAAGCTGCAGTTGCAGCGGCGGATCCCGGCGCCGAGGTCGATGTCGGCGTCGAAGCGAATGGCGCCGCAGTGGCAGCTGCCGCGGTAGGTCTTGGGCATGGTCGGGTCTCCGCGGGCAGCATGGGCGAGGCCGCGCCGGGGCGCCAGTCGTGGGCCCGTGCGTGTCACAGACGCGCGAGGACCCGCGGGCCGGAGCGCGCGGGTCCTCGAGGTGGCCGAATCAACCTGTCTCTCAGGCCAGGAGCTCGGCGAACTCGCCTTGCTCGAGGCCAGCGCGGCCGAACTGGGTGATCGGGGCGCCATTGTCGGTGCAGCCGACGGCGTTGAGCAGGGTGATGAGCAGGCGGTTGTGCGGGTGGGTCTGGACCCACGGGTCCTGGCCGTTGATGAGGTCGATGTAGTGGCCCTGCTTGAGGTAGCCACCGGCGCCGCCGGCGATCACGACCGGGAGGTCGAGGTACGAGTGGTCCTTGCCGTCGGACAGCTCGTTGAACCAGACGACGGCGCTATTGTCGAGCACGGTGCCGTCACCCTCGCTGTACGAAGCGAGGCGGTCGAGCAGGTGGCGGTACTGCTCGGCGTGCCAGCGATCGATCTGGGTCAGCATCTCGTGATAGCCGGCGACCTCTTCGCCCGAGTTGTCGTCCTTGGTGTTGCCGTGCGACAGCTTGTGGTGGTTGAACTCGTGGTTCATGCCGTCCCACTTGTAGATCGGGCCGCCCGAGCCGGAGCCCCACTGGATGCTGCCGGCGCTGGTGGCCCCGCAGGCGATCGCCATGGCGAGGATGTCGAGCTGCATCAGGCCGATGGTCTTGAACTGCCAGTCCTCCATGACGGAGTCAGGGTCGATGGCCTCGATCTCGGCGGCGCGCGCCGGGTCGAGGGCGCACTCGATGAGGCCGTTGCCGACCATGCCGACCTCGAGGTCGCGGATCGAGTCGGCGTGCATCTCGAGCTTCTGCGCGTCGGCCTGGCTGAGGTTCTTGGCCTTGAGCGACTTGAACTCGTCCTCGACCAGATCGAGCACGCTCTGGCGGCGCGCGGCGATCTGCATCTTGACCATCTCGTCGAGGCCGCCCAAACCCATGAGGTCCTGGTAGGTCAACCACGGGTTGCCCTCGGGCGTGACGGGGGTGTTGTTGCCGGAGTACGAGATGTGGCCGAGCCAGTTGCTGTGGCGCCAGCCGACCGAGAGCGTCATGGCCGGGCCGCCGTCCGCGTTGAGCTTCTGGGCCGCGAACTGGTCGACCGAGATGCCGCGCGCGTAGAGGGTGCCGGGATCGAGGGCCTCGGCGGTGAGCTTGTGGCCCATGCCCTTGGCGTGATCGTCCCCGGGGGTGTCGGCGTCCTGGCCCCAACCCTTGGGCACCATGTGCATGCCGCGAGGGATGAGCAGCTTGCTCGCGTAGTCGGCGATCGGCTCGAGGCTGGTGCCCATCAGCGAGGCCGCGGTCAGCGGGCCGGCGGCGGCGGGGAAGAAGGTCTCCATGTTGACGCCGTTGCACATGAAGAACACGACCAGCCGCTTGCCGCCCGGATCGGCGGCGCGGGCGGTCTTGATGAAGCGCCGCCAGCCCAGCGACTCGAGGAAGGGCAGGGCGACCGCGACGCCGCACGCGCCACGCAGGAAGTTGCGCCGTCTCATGGTCATCACTCCTCCACCGCGCGGAAGCGGAAGGTTCGGGTCAGGGTGAGGGACACCAGCAGCTCCTTGATGTTGTAGCCGGAGGCGGCGAGCTCGGCGTCGAGGGCGTCGATCGTGCAACGATCGATCGGGGCGACGTCGCGGCCGTAGCCGTAGCGGAACCAGTTGGTGAGGTAGCAGCGGGTGCCGTTGGCGGACTCGCCGATCTGGCCGACCATGTCGACGGCGTCGGTGAACGCGAACACCCACGCGCCGGAGACGGACTCGCCGCTGGCGTCGACAGGAGCGCCGTTGTCGAGGTCGCGCCACTTGCCGAGCGCGTCGTAGTGCTCGAAGGCGAAGCCGGGCGGGTTGATGACGCTCTTGTGACAGCCGGCGCAGTACGGATCCTGCTCGGTGTGGGCCTCGACCTGGTCGCGGGTGGTGACGATGTCGTCGCTCGGCGCGGGCAGGTTGGGGTCGATGCCGCCGGGCGGGGGCGGGGGCGGGGTGCAGAGGATCTGCTTCTGCATGAAGGCGCCGCGGAAGATCGGCGAGGACGAGCTCTGGTAGGCGTGGGTGGCGAGGAAGCTGGGCTGGGTGAGGATGCCGGCGCGCTTCTGCGGGTCGAGGGCGGCCTCGGTGAACTCGGCGCCGTACTGGCCCTCGAGGCCGTAGAGGGCGGCGAGCTCGGCGTTGACGAAGGTGACGGGGGCGGTGAGCAAAGCGGCGTAGTCGCCCTCGAGCTCGAACACGACGTGCCGCACGAACCGCTGGGTCTCCTCGCGCATGGCGCCGGCGAGGGCCTTGTTGAACTCGGGGTAGAGGTCGCCGTTTTTCTGGAGGTTGTCGACCTTGTCGAGCTCGAGCCACTGACGATGGAAATCGGCGACGGGAGCCTCGGCCTTGGGGCTGTCGAGGAGGCGGCGGGCGTGCGCCTCGACGCCCTCGGGCGTGTCGAGCTCGCCGGCCCCGGCGGCGGTGAGCAGGAGGTCGTCGGGCATGCTGCCCCACAACAAGTAGGAGAGGCGCGAGGCGAGCTCGTAGCCGCCGAGCGGGATGACCTGGTCGCTGTCGGCGCTGTCGCTCAGCTCGACGCGGTAGAGGAAATGACCCGACTGCAGCATGGCCTCGATGATGAAGCGAATGCCCTGCTCGAACGCGGTGCCCTCGGGGTAGAGGCCGGGGCCCTGGGTGAACAGGCCGCTGTAGGTGGTCTGCTCGGCGGGCGTGAGCGGGCGACGGAAGGCGCGGCGGCCGAACTCGGCGACGAACTGGGCGGCGCACTGCGAGCCGTCACCCTCGGGCTGGCACGGCAAGATGGCGGCGAGGGCCGCGGGCGCGACGGCCTCGGCGGCGAGGCGCTCGGCGGCGCGGCGGTAGTCGCGACCGAGGCGGTCCTTGACGACCATCTGCGCGGCGTTGTTGTCGAAGCCAGCGACCGCGGGATCGGCGAGGAACTCGGCCGAGGGCAGCGGGTCGAGGTTCAACTTCAGGAGGTCGGCGACGGTGAGGTCGTACTGCTGGTGGGTGAGCCGCACGAGCCGCGGCATCGGCCCCGGCTGCGGGCCTTCGTCGCACTTGACGGGCTCGCCGCCGTCAGTCGGATCGGCGCTGGTGTCGGTGCCACCCTCGGTCGGATCGCTGGTGTCGGTGCCGGCAGAACCCTCGCTCGGACCGGGGTTCTCCGTGCCGGCGGTGGGACCATCGGTGCCGCCGCCGCCGCCGCCGCCGCAGGCGATCGCGGGCGCGATCAGGGCCAGCGCGGCCAGGTATCGTGGTAGGTGTCGTGACACTCCGTCGCCTCCTCGGAAGCCACGGTAAAAGCCGGCCAGAGGGCTTGCAACGCGGAATCCGCGGGGGGCCCGAGGCCCCGCCCGGAGCCGCCCGAGGGCCAGCGACGCGGCCCCGCGGCCACGGACGCGCTATGGTCGGCGCATGTCCGACCGAGAGGTGACCAAGACCGACGCGGAGTGGCAAGCGACGCTGACCCCGGAGCAGTACCGGGTGCTGCGCCAGGCGGGGACCGAGCGCGCGTTCACGGGCGCGTACTGGGACGAGAAGGCGCCGGGCAAGTACCGCTGCGCCGGCTGCGGGGCGCTGCTGTTCGACGCGACCACCAAGTTCGACTCGGGCTGCGGCTGGCCGAGCTTCTTCGACGCGGTCGACCGCGAGGCGATCGAGGAGCGGGCCGACACCAGCCACGGGATGCGCCGCGTCGAGGTCGTGTGTCGCCGCTGCGGCGGTCACCTGGGGCACGTGTTCCCCGATGGTCCGCAGCCGACACGTCTGCGTTATTGCATCAACTCGCTCAGCCTCGAGTTCGATCGCCAGGACGGATCGAAGTAGACGATCCCGGCTCAGTCGCTCAGCCAGTGGCTGCGAAAGCGCGCGCCGTCCCAGTAGAGGAGCGCGCTCGAGGACTCGAGCTTCATCATGACGATGCCGTCGCCCTGGAGCGCGGGCGGCTTGCCGCCGGGCCCGCCGGGCACGGAGGTGCCGCGGTCGTGGACGTACCAGGCGTCGCGCGCGGGCAGGGTGAGGCCGGCCTTGGCGTCGTCGTCGAGCCAGACGGCCGGGCGCCCGCCGCCGCGCAGCACGACCAGCCGCGGCAGCGCGCCGGCGCCGAGCTTGGGCACGACGCTGACGAGGTAGTCGGGCGCGGCGTCGCCGTCGAAATCGCCGCGCAAGTAGAAGGGGTTGATGCCGCGATCGATGGCGTGCTCGGCCCAGATCTTGGCGGCGGCGCCCCGCTCGAGCAGCTCGGGCGGGGTGTTGGCGTCGCCGAGGCGATCGGCGAGGGCGGCGTCGTCCTGGGCCGGCGGCGGCGGCGGTAAGGGCGTTGCGGCAGGCGGCTCGGCCTTCGCGGGCGCGGGCGCGGGCGTCGCCGCGGGCGCGGAGCAGGCGAAGGCGGACAGGCCGAGGGTGACGAGGAGGTCGATGCGGACGCTCATGGGAGGGTGCGGAGCGGGGCGACAACGGCGAGGGCCGGCGGCGCATTCCGTCGCGCGACGGGATAGCACGCACGCCGGCGGCGCCCAGCCCCGAGGGCGGCCGCGGGGGCGCAGGCGGGCCGGCGAGGCGCGCGCCCGGAGCCGCGCGGATGGCGGCGGGCGGGCTCGGCCGGGCTGGCGTGGGGCGATCGCCGAGGGTGATGCATGGGCCATGGCGGGAGGGACATGGGCTTTGGGACATGTCGGTCGGGCCAGAGGCGGGATGTCAGGGGGGACATGTTGGACCTGGTGAAGCGGGCGCGTCATGCTCCGGCACGAGGCATGTGGCGCGAGAGACATGTCCCGATCCACATGCTCGATTCGACATGTCCTGATCGACATTCCTGAATGGACATGTTGGGCCTGGTGGAGCGTGCGCGGCCATGCGCTGTTACGAGCCATGCAGCGCGAGAGATGTCCCGATTGACATGCTCTATTCGACATGTCTGGATCGACATGTCTCGATAGACATGTCTCCGCGGACATGTCCCGCGGCGCGACGGCCTCAGCGCGGGCGCGAGATGCCGGGGCCGGGGTCGGGGCCGATCGGGGCGGGCTTGGGCGAAGGGTCGGGCGGGGGCGGTTCGGGAGGGGCCTGCGGGGTCGTGGCGGCGGTGCCGAGCTCGGTCTCGGCGCTGACGTCCTCCGGCAGCACGGGCGCGTCGTAGGGGCGGAAGCGGGTCTTGCCGGCGCGGCCGGCGTTGAGGCGCTCCAGCTCCGCGTCGGTGAACGCCTGCGGGGTGCCGTACGGCGCGACCTGGCGGACGAAGGCCTCGATCTTGGCGCGGGCGGTGCGGGCGACCTCGAGGCGCATGCGATCGACCTCGGTGCGGCGGTTGGTGGTCGGGTCCTCGCACTCCTCCCAGCGCTCGAAGATCCGCCGCTTGCGCTCGGCGAGCGGCAGCTTGGCGTCGCGCCACACCTCGGTGAGCTGGCCGCCGAGGTCGGCGAGCTCGCTGCGCAGGCGCTGCCGGTACCAGGCGTTGGCGAGGTGGAAGCGCAGCTGCTCGGTGGCGATCATGAACGCCTGCTTGGCGCTCTTGTGGCGGTTCTTGCGGCGGCCGTCGGCGAGGCCGCCGAAGCGGGCGCCGAAGCCGGCGAGGATCGGGGCGGCGCCGAACGGGGCGGCGCGGCGCGGGTACACGGCCTCGTCGATCACGCCCATGAACCACGGCGGGTGACGCTCGGGCTCGGGCTCGCGGAGGCGACGGCGCCACAGGTCGAGGCCGAGGAAGTTGATGTCGGCGGTGCCGCCGTGGTCGCGGAACTCGACCGAACCGTCGGGGTAGATGACGGCGGTGAAGCCGTCGCCGCGGTGCTTGAGGCGGCCGGCGCTGTCGGGCTCGAGGTCGACGGAGGGCCGCGGGATGTCGGGCGGGAGCTTGGCCGGGGCGGCGTGCAGCGCGGGCGCGACGGCCAGGCCCAGCACGACCGCGCTCGCGCGCACGAGACGGGAGCTGAGCGAGGAGCGCGGGCGCATGGACGGGGTTCCGGCACAACCCGGCGGGCCGGACCGACATTTCCGGGCCGCGTGGGGCCTTCAGTTCATCGCTGAACGCGGTGGCTGTAAAGCGGCGCGGCGATCGCTGGCGACGCGGGCGGGGCTCGGCCGAGTTGCCGGGGTCGCGGCGAAATCAGTCGCCCTGGCCGCGGCTGCGCGGGTCCCTGTAAAAGGCGCGCAGAGACCGGTGGTCGGCCTTGCGGGCGCGGTTTCGCGCGGCGGTCTCGCGGTCCTTGGCCAGCGAGGCGAGCTCGGCGACCAGCTTGCGGTAGCTGTCGAGGCGCTCGGGCTCGATCGTGCCGGCGGCGGCGGCGGCGACCACGGCGCAGCCGGGCTCGTGGGCGTGGGTGCAGTCGCGGAAGCGGCAGTTCTCGGCGACCGCGGCGATGTCGGCGAAGGCCTCGGGCACGCTCTCGTCGGCGTTCCACAGCCCGAGCTCGCGCATGCCGGGGGTGTCGATGACGAGGCCGCCGCGTGGCAACACCAGCAGCTCGCGGTGGGTGGTGGTGTGGCGGCCCTTGCCGTCGTCGCGCAGCTCGCCGGTGAGGAGCCGCTCCTCGCCGAGCCAGCGGTTGATGAGCGTGCTCTTGCCGACGCCCGAGGCGCCGATCAGGGCGGTGGTCTGCGGGCGGGCGATGTAGGCGTCGAGCTCGTCGAGGCCCTGGCCGCTGACGCTCGAGAGGACGTGGATCGGGACCGGGCGCTCGCCAGCGACGCGGGCGAGCAGCGGGCGGATGGCTGAAAGCACAGGTTCGGCGGTCTCGACCAGATCGGCCTTCGTCAGGGCGAGCACGGGGGCGGCGCCGCTGGCGAGGGTGATGGCGAGGTAGCGCTCGAGCCGGCGCAGGTTGGGGGCCTGGTCGAGCGGGTGGACGATGAAGACGCTGTCGACGTCGGCGGCGACGATCTGCGGGGCGGCGGCGCCACGGCCGGCGGCGCGGCGGGTGAGCACGGTCTTGCGCGGCAGGACGGTGTGGATGGTGGCGGTGCCGAGCGCGGCGTGGATGTCGAGCGCGACCCAGTCGCCGACAGCCGGCTTCTGCATGGCGTCCTTGGCCGCGGCCTTGCGCAGCCTGCCGGCCAGCTCGCCGCGAAACTCGCCGGCGGCGGCGAGCACGACGTAGCCGCCGCGGTGCTCGGCGGCGACGCGACCGGGCAGGTTGCCGTCGCCGCGGTGGGCCGCCCAGGCGCCGGCGGCGTGCTCGTCCCAGCCGAGTCGCGCCAGCGGGTCGGGGGCGTCGCTCATGGTTTTTTGCTCATGTTGATGATGACCTTCCGCGAGCCGGTATGGACCACGGGGCGCGGGTCGGCGAACTTGCGCACGCAGGCGACGCCGTCGCCGAACGGGCCGGCGCCCTCGTAGATGGGCTCGATGACGATGCGGCCGCTGCGGTCGATGAAGCCCCAGCGGTGATCGACGCGCACGGCGGCGAGGCCCTCGCTGAAGCTCTGGGCCAGGTCGAAGCGCGGGTCGATGACCATGCGGCCCTCGCGGTCGATGAAGCCCGTCTTGGCGCCGACGCCGACCGGGGCCAGGCCCTCGGCGAAGTTGCCGGCGCGGAGGAAGCGGTAGTCGATCACGGCGGTGCCGCTGCGATCGCTGTAGCCGTACTGGCCGCTGTCGCCGACGGCGGCGAGGCCGTCGTGAAAATCACCGGCGTCGGTGAAGCGCGGCTCGATGGCCCAGGCGCCGCTGGTGTCGATGAAGCCGAACAGGTCGTCCTGCTGGACGCAGGCGAGGCCCTCGCAGAACTCGCCGGCGTAGTCGAAGCCGGCGGGCACGACGACCTGGCCGGCGCGATCGATGTAGCCCCACGCGGGCACGCCCATGCGCGACAGGGCGCGGAACGGGGCCCGGCCCTCGGCGAACCGGCCGAGCTGCGAGGCCTGCGGCGGGGCGGCGACGAACTCGCCGGCGCGGTCGCAGTAGCCGGTGTGATCGCCGAGCTGCACGCAGGCGAGGCCGTCGGCGAAGCTGGCGGCGGCGACGAAGCGGGCCGGGATGACGAGCTCGCCGCGGACGTCGATGAAGCCCCAGCCGCCGTCGAGCTTGACGGCGGCGAGGCCCTCGCTGAAGCCGAGCGTGAGCGCGTAGGCCGGGGCGAGCGCGACCTCGCCGTCCGGGCGGACGAAGCCGAAGCGGTCGCCGTCGCGGACCGGCAGCAGGCCGCTGGCGTGGGGCAGGGCGAACCGCAGCGCCGAGGCGGCCAGCACCTGGCCGCGCGGATCGATCAGCTGGAACGCGCCGGGCTCGCCGTGCGGGTTGACGTAAGGGAAGTCGATGTTGCGCAGCAGGGCGCCCATCAGCGCGTCGGCCGACTCGGACAGGTCGGCGCCGGACTCGACGCGGCTGGCGAGGCGGTCGAGCAGGGCGACGACCTCCTTCATGCCGATCGGCGCGTCGCCGAGGTAGGTGCCGAACTCGTGGCCGAGCCGCAAGGTGCAGCGCGACTTCTTCTTCGGCCCCTCGAGCACCTCGATCTCGTGCTGGTAGTCGGCCATGGCGTCGCCGTGCAGGCCGGTCGCGGCCTTGAAGCCGTACTGCGCGAGGCGGCCGAGGATGTCGCCGTAGACGTCGGGTGGCAGCTGGACCTCGCACTGCCGACCCTGCGAGCTCCACGTGGCCCGACCGTCGGGCTCGAGCGTCAGCGTGTCGACCTCGCTCGAGTGACGGGAGCCGACGCGATAGACGATCTGGGTCGCGCGGCTGAGGGTGCCGGTGGCGTTCATCTCGGGGGACCTCGGGGGGCCCGACTATAGCGCGGCGATCGGGCGCGGGAGGCCGCCGCGCCGGCGCTCGCGCCGACGCGCGCGCTCACGAGCCGGTCGCGGCCGGGTCGCCGTCGTCGCGGTCGAGGGCGCGGCGGATGCTGGCGGCCCAGCCCTCGAGGTCGGTGAGGGTGGCCTGGAGCTCGGCCGGCGAGCGGGCCAGCTCGGCGAGGCGGGCCCGCAGCTGGTCCTTGCCGAGCCGCAGGCGCCCGCGCACGGTGCCCTCGGGCACGCTGAGCAGCTCGCTGATCTCGCGCCCCGAGAGGCCCTCGAAGATGTTGAGCTCGAGCACGATTTGCTGGTCGAGCGGGATCTCTCGCAGCGCCAGCACCAGCAATTGGGCCTCGCGCCGGCGCATGACGATCGAGCTCATCGACGACGGCGACAGGTCCTTGACGCACAGCGCCCCGAAGTCGAGCGCCTCGCCCTGGCGCTTGTGCTTGGTGCGGATGTAGAGCCGGAGGACGTTGAGGGCGATGGCGAAGACGAACCGCTTGAAGCTGGTCTCGCCGCGGAAGCCGTCCTTCGCCTTGGTACACTCGAGGAAGGTCTGACTGACGAGGTCGGCGGCGTCGTGCTCGCTCGAGACCTTGTTGCGGAAGAAGCGGGCGATCGCGCCGAAGTGTCGCTTCACCAGCCGCTCCCCCGCGCCGCGGTCGCCGGCCCGCCAGGCCGAGAGCAGTTCCCAGTCGGGGTCCATGGCGCCTCGATCTTACCTCGACCTGCGCCGCCCGCGGGGCCGCGTCGCCTGTTATCTTCTCCGCCCCTCCGACGATGTCGACGCCGCCCGACACGCCGCCCGACACGAAGGCCGCCCGCGGTGCAGGTGCGGGCACGTGGGCCGACGTCGACGTCCATCGTCTCCATGCGCGCGTGATGGGCCGGCTGTTCGGCGAGCCGGCCGCGCCCACCATGATCGGCAGGTTCCATGTCGAGCGCCGGCTGGGGTCGGGGGCCATGGGCGTCGTCTATGCGGCCGTCGACGCCCAGCTCAATCGCCGGGTCGCCATCAAGCTGCTGCACCCGCACCTGCAGGGCGACGAGCAAGGCCGCGCTCGACTGCTGCGCGAGGCCCGGGCGATGGCCCGCCTCGAGCACGATCACGTGGTGCGGATCTACGAGGTCGGCGCGTGGGGCGACCAGATCTACATCGCCATGGAGCTGATCGAGGGGGTGACCCTCGACGCGTGGCTGCGCGAGCGCCCGCGGGCCTGGCAGGCGGTGCTGACGGTGTACCTGCAAGCGGGGCGGGCGCTGGCGGCGGCCCACCACGCGGGGCTGCTGCACCGCGACTTCAAGCCCGAGAACGTGCTCGTCGACCACCGCGACCGCGCCCGCGTCCTCGACTTCGGGCTGACGTGCGCGCTCGATGCCGGCGAGGCGCTCGACGACGAGCTGATGCCGCTGACCCGCACCGGCAGCATCCTCGGCACGCCGGCGTACATGGCCCCCGAGCAGCAGCGCACCGGCAACGCGGAGCCGCGCTCCGACCAATTCAGCTTCTGCGTGGCGCTGTTCGAAGGTTTGTTCGGTCTGCGGCCGTTCGGCTCGGTTCCGCGCTTCGGTCAGGTCGAGATCGCGCCCATTCCGCGGGAAAGTCGCGTCCCTTTGCGCATCCGCCGCGCGATCTTTCGCGGCCTGTCCGAAAAGCCAGATGCGCGCTGGCCGGGCATGGACGACCTGCTGGCGGCCTTGCAGGCGCCGCGCCGGTTCGTCGGCGGGCCCGAGGACGGGCGGGCGCGGCCGTGGCTGCTGGCGGGCGGAGTGACGCTCGCGGCCGCGGGGCTGGTGGCGCTCGGCGTGTCGCTGGCGCAGCCGGAGACGGGCGATGCGGTGGCGGAGGGGCCAGAGCCGGGGCCGCTCGCGAGCGCGCCCGACGAGGCGCAGGCCGACGCGCTGGCGACCGAGCGCGCGGCCGCCGAACGCCAGGCCCACGCGCTGCGGGTCCGCGACGCCGCGCTGTCGCTGCTGCCCCGCGATCCGACGACGGCGGCGCTGCTGCTGCGCGAGCTCGACGATCCCGGAGCGCTGGCCCAGCGGGTGCTGGCGGAGCCGATCAGCGCGGCGATCCTGCGCGGCCACGACGGGCCGGTGGTGGCGGTGCGCTGGATCGAGGCTGTCCCGGGGGACAGGGGCGCGGTGCCGGGGGCGGCGAGCGAGGCTGTCCCGAGGGACAGGTCGCATGGCGCGCCGGCAGGGTCCGCGAGCGCGGCGGTGCTGGCGAGCGGTTCTGTCCGTGCGGGCAGCGGCGGGGCTGTCCTCCGGGACAGGTCGGGCGGCGAGGCGGCGCTCCTTGGGAGCGGGTCGATGCCGCACGACATGGCTGTCCTCGGGGACAGGTCACGAGTGAGCGGTACGGCTGGCCTTTCGGACAGTTCACGCGCGCGTGAGCCGATCGAAAAGACTGTCCTTCGGGACATGTCGCGAGCGAGCGGAGCGGCGGTGCTGGCGAGCGGCGTCGGCTCACCTGTCCCGGGGGACAGTTTGGCGTCGCCTGTCCCGCAGGACAGCTCGAGAACACCGCCGGCGGAGCTGCGCGGCGCGGTCGAGACCGTCGACGCCTCCGGGCACGTGCGTCGGTTCGCGATCGCCGGCGGGCCGCCGACCCCCGGCGCGGGCAGCTTCGGCGCCGACCCGCGCCGCGGCCCTGCGGGCGAGGAGCTGCGGGTCGACGCTCGCGGCGGCGTGTCGCTGGTCGCCGGCGAGCGCGTGACGGCCCTGCGCGGCGTCGTCGGCCCGCTCGCGGCGGTCGCCTGGAGCCCCGACGGCCAGGAAATCGCCGCGGCCGGCCCGCGCGGCGAAGTGTGGCGGATCGCCGGGGGGCGCCCGATCGCCGTCGGCGAGCGCGGCGCGGCCGTCGGCGCGCTGGCGTGGGACCGCGGCGGGCGGCACCTCGCGATCGGCCGCGACGACGGCGGGGTCGAGGTGTGGCGTATCGACGGCGCGGCGCGGCGGATAGCGGCGGTGGTCGGCGACGGCGGCGTCACCGGCCTGGCTCTCGGGACAGGTTGGTTCGCCAGCGGCAGCGACGACGGCAGCGCGCGGGTGTGGCGGATCGGCGGGGTCGGGCGGCCCTTCGTGCTGCGTGGTCACACCGGGCCGGTTCGGGCGCTGGCGTTCGCGCCCGGCGGTGTCCGCCTGATCACCGGCAGCGACGACGGCAGCGCGCGGGTGTGGCGGCTCAGCCCGGCGGCGGTGCGCGAGCACGACCTCGGCGCGGTCGTGCACGCGCTCGCCTGGAGCCCCGACGGCACCGCGCTGGCGGCCGCCGGGGCGCGCAGCGTGTGGCTGCTGCCGACCGACGGCGGGCCGGTGCGCCGGCGCGACCACGCCGGCACCGCGCTGGCGCTGGCCTGGCGCGGCGACGGTCAGGAGCTGGCGGTCGCCGACGACGGCGGCGCGATCACGTGGATCCCCCGCGGCGAGGGCGAGCCGCGGCGGGCCAGCGTCGACCGCCGCCCGCTACCCGCGCTGGCCTGGGATCCTCGGTCCTCGCGCCTGGCCGCCGGCGGCAGCGACGGCGCGTTCTTCATCTGGCCTTCAGGACATGACTTCAAGGACATGGCCGATCCGACCCGCGCGCCGCAGGGCCGCGGGGCCATCGCCGCGCTGGCCTGGTCGCCGGTCGACGATCGACTGGCGGCCGTCACCGCGTCCGGCTACGTGCTCGTGCGCACCGAGCAGACCGTGTTCATCGAGCTCGGCCAGCCGCTGCGCGGGCTGGCGTGGAGCCCCGCCGGCGACGCCCTGGCGATCGTCGGCGACAATCGGGCGCTGGTGCGCATCGCCGCGGCCACTGGCGTGCGTACCGAGCTGGGGCGGGCCGCGGCGGCGCTGACGAGCGTCGCCTGGGACCCGCGCGATCGCTGGATCGTCGCCGGCGCGGCCGACGGCGGGCTGCTCCACTGGTCGCTGCAGAGCGAGGGCGGGCCCGAGCTGCTCGTGGGCCACGGCGGCGGCATTCATGCCCTGGCGTTCGACACCGCCGGTGACCGCTTCGCCTCGGCGGGCGGCGACGGCCGCGTCGTCGTCTGGCCGCGCCCGGGCGAGGGCCTGCGCGCGCGCATCGCCGACGCCACGCGCGCCTGCCTGCAGCCTGCGGATCGCCGGCGTCATCTCGGTGAATCGCAGGACATCGCCGACGCAGGAGCCGCGGCTTGCGAGCGATCATTTGGTAATGTGGATTACTAAATGATCGAATGAGGCTCACCGCGAGCCGCAATGCGCATAGGCGATCGCATGGCGGCCCGCGGCCCCCAGGTCCGGCCTCGACCGGGGCAGCCGCGCGCGGTCGGCGGCAAACCGCTGGTCATACATCTGTTACGACGCTTTCGAGAATTTTTTGTCGGTGACGGTGATCGATCGGGCGGGCCTCGTTACTCGAGGGACAGGTCGGGTCTCGCGGTCGTCGCGGTGATCCCGCCCATGCGCCACGGATGGTGCTCTGCCACGGAGGCTGTCTCTCAGGCCAGGATGGCCACATCTATTCCTCGCGGTCCGTCAGGCCGTCGCCAGCCTTGCATGTGCATGCAAGGCCGGCCTGTTGGACAGCATCGTCGCCGCGCGTCGCGCTTCGCGGCCGCGGCCCTCTAAGGAGAGCACATGTCGACAGTACGATCGCAGGGGCGCCGTTCGCTCCTGAAGGTGGGGATCGCATTGTCCCTGGTGGTTCCGGCGCCCGCGTGGGCCGCCCAGCCTGGGGAATCCTCGAGCGGATGGAAGACTGAATCGGCCGCGTCGGCGGACGGCGACACCGTCGTCCTCGACGACTCGCCCGAGCCGGCCAAGCGCAGCAAGAGCAGCGGCAAGAAGAAGGCCCCCAAGGCCCAGCCGCGCGAGGCGATGATCAAGGCTCAGGTCGAAAAGGCCGAAGCCGAGCGCGCGCCGCTGCAAGATCAGGCGCAGCAGCTGTCCGACGCCGGCAACCTCGAGGGGGCCGTCGGCCTGCTCGCGGGCGGCGCCGAGGCGCTGCGCGATCCGGTGCTGCACCTCGCGGCCGCCGACGCCCGGCAGAAGCTCGCGCGCAAGCGCAGCGCCGATCAGGCCAAGGCCGAGTGGGAGGCCAGCCTGCGCCACATCGACCGCGCCGACGCGCTGCTCGCCGCCAACAGCGGCGGGGCCGTCGACGGCCTGCGCGTCAACCCGGACGACCTCGAGACCATGCACGCGTGGAGCGTCGAGCTGCGCGGCGCCGCCGATGGCGCGCTGCCGGACCTCGTGCGGCGCACCAACCCGGTCCGTCGCAACGCCCGCGGCGAGCTGATCGCCGGCTCGATCTTCCTCGCCGGCGGCCTCGCGGCGCTCGGCGTCATGGGCGGCGGCATCTACCTCAGCAAGTCGGCCGACCGCGAGCTGCCCAAGGCCGATGGCAACCCCGAGTACCTCGCCCCGCTCGAGGCGCAGAAGAAGCAGGGCGACACCATGATCGCCGCGGGCGCGGTCGCGGGCGTCCTCGGCGTCGCGCTCGGCGTCACTCTGGTGGCGCTCGGCGCCACCGACTTCAAGAAGGCGCGCCAGGAGCAATTGGCGCGCCTCCGCGTCGCGCCCGCCGTCTCGCCGACGTTCGGCGGCCTGTTCCTGTCCGCTCGCTTCTGACCCCCCGGCCTGAGGGCCGCGATCGTCGCCCTGGCCCGGGCCCCGCGATCCCCACCTGTCCTACGGGCCACTTCTTTCAGGAGCACCTACGACCATGTCTCAGCGATTCTCTTCATCGATCCCGCTCGTCACCGCCGCCGCGCTCGCGCTGCTGGCCGGCGGCGCTTGCAAGACCGTCGTCCTGCCCGGCAACGACAGCGGCGACGAGACCGAGGGCACCAGCGGCGGCACCAGTGCGGGCGGCACCGAGGGCGGCAGCAGCACCGGCAACGACGGCGAGCAGGGCACGGCCAACTGCGGCGAGCTGTCGGCGCAGACCGTCAACATCCTCGACAAGAACTGCAAGCAGTGTCACGGGGCCGACAGCGCGGCGCTCGGCAGCATCAACTACATCACCAACCTCGACGCGCTGATCTCGAACGGCAAGGTCGTGCCGGGCGAGCCGAACAACTCGGCGATCTACCGCCGCATGGCCGCCACCATGGCGCCGATGCCCCCCGAGGGTCAGGAGCCGCGGCCGACCGAGGACGACATCCGCGCGGTCGAGCAGTGGATCGGCGAGTGTGCCGGCGTGACCGGGTGTGACGCGAACCCGTGGATGACGCGCACGCAGGTGATCGACCTGATCCGCAACGACCTCCTCAACACGCAGGAGATCTCGGCGGACGCGCGGCCCTTCATCCGCTACTTCAGCCTGGTCCACCTCTACAACTACGGCTGGTGCGACGACCAGATCGAGGTCTACCGCCACGCGCTGTCGAAGCTGGCCAACAGCCTGTCGAACGAGATCAAGGTCGTGGCGCCGGTCCCGATCGACAAGGACAAGCTGGTCTTCCGCATCGACATCCGCGACTACGACTGGGACGCGCCGGGCCGCGTGCTCGACCCGGTGTCGAACACCTTCGTCGAGGAGTTCCGCGACACCTGGGAGCTCATCGCCAACAAGGACCCGTACGCGATCGAGTTCATCGGCGACAGCGCCGAGGACGTGAAGCAGGCCACCAACACCAGCTTCTTCCTGCTGCAGGCCGACGCGTTCGTCGAGGTGTCGGCCCAGCCGCCGCTCTACCACGACATCCTGCGCATCCCGGCGACCCGCTTCGAGCTCGAGCAGAGCTTCGGCATCGACGTCGACGCCAACGTCACCGAGGAGGTCGAGACCAACCCGAACCGGGTCGCGCGCGCCGCGTTCCACGAGTCGGGCGTGTCCGAGAACCACCGCGTGATCGAGCGTCACGACTTCCCGAACGCCAGCAACCGCGTCTACTGGATCAGCTACGACTTCCAGAGCAACGCCGGCGACGCCAACGTGTTCGTCGACCCGTTCAACTTCGTCGAGGACGGCAGCGAGATCATCTACAGCCTGCCGAACGGCCTCCAGGGCTACATGATCGTCGATGCCGTCGGCTTCCGCATCGACGACGCGCCGATCCAGATCGTGCAGGACAAGAACGCTCCGGACGGGGTGGTCCGCAACGGCAAGTCGTGCATGGGCTGCCACAGCGTCGGCATGATCAACAAGGAGGACGACCTGCGCTGGGAGGTCGACGCGAACCTCGGCGAGGGCGACTTCGACGACAACGAGCTCGACGCCATCCGCGCCCTGTATCCGCAGCGCGACGACTACAACGGCCTGCTCGCGCTCGACGCCGACCGCTTCAACCTCGCGGTCAAGGCCGCGGGCGTCCCGATCGGCGGCGACAAGGAGCCGATCGTCACCGCGTTCAACGCCTTCGACGAGGACGTCGAGATCCGCCGCGCCGCCGCCGAGCTGTGGACCACCGAGACGACCCTGCGCGAGAAGCTCGGGCAGCTGAGCCCAGATCTCGACGATCTCGGCAAGAGCCAGACCGGCGTCCGCCGCGACGTGTTCACCGCCGCCTACGCCGACGCCGTCTGCCAGCTCAAGGTCGGTATCACCAAGGCCTGCAAGTAATCCTCACCCACCAGACCGCCCGGGCAGATCTGGCGACCTGCCCGGGCGGTCGTCTGTCTTGCGTTCGACCTGTCTGAAAAGACATCTTGCGCGCGGCCGCGGCGGCGCGGTCCCCGGGCCGCGCGTGGCCCGGCGCACGGCGGAGTGGGGCATGCGCGCCCGTGCGCGATAGCGTCCTCGATCGAGGGCCATAGGTCGTGTACCGTGGTCGGCGGTGGGAGCCCGCTCGCCCGACGACGTGTGCTCCGGGCCCTCCGGCCCGGACCTGCTCGCGACCACCGACGCGAAGTCGCCGGCGCTGGACGTCACCGCCCGCGCCGGCGCCAGCCCGATCGAGAAGACGGTCCTTGCAGCACCTGTCCGCAAGGACAGCACGCCGCACGTGAGCGCCGGCGTCAGCCTGCGCGCCGCGATCGCGCTCGACGACTCGCTGCTCCGGCAGTCGCGGCGGATCGGTCGCTACGCGATCCTGAGCGAGCTCGGCGAGGGCGGCATGGGCGTGGTCCTGTCGGGCTACGACGAGGTGCTCGAGCGCCGCGTCGCCATCAAGGTGCTGCGCTCGCACAACCGCCAGGACGGGCGCCTGCAGGCCCGCCTGCTGCGCGAGGCGCAGGCGCTGGCCCGCCTGTCGCACCCCAACGTGGTCCAGGTCTACGAGGCCGGGGCGCTCGGCGACGAGCTGTTCATCGCCATGGAGTTCGTCCGCGGCGTCACGCTCTCGGCGTGGCTGGCCGACCGCGCGCGCACGCAGCAGGAGATCCTCGCGGTGTTCGCCGAGGCCGGGCGCGGGCTGGCGGCGGCCCACCGCGTCGGCCTCACGCACCGCGACTTCAAGCCCGGCAACGTGCTCGTCGACCTCGAAGGCCGCGTGCGCGTGGTCGATTTCGGCCTGGCCGCGCTCGCCGAGCAGGCCGAGCGGCCCACCAGCGAGGAGCTGGCCGGCGTCGGCGTCGAGCGCACCGGCGTGCTCGCCGGCACGCCGGCGTACATGGCCCCCGAGCAGTGGCTCGGCGAGCAGGTCGACGCCCGCACCGATCAGTTCAGCTTCTGCGTCGCGCTGTGGGAGGCGCTGGTCGGCGCCCGGCCGTTCACCGGCGACAGCGTCGACGAGCTGCGCGACCAGGTCCTGGTCGCCGATCTGCCCGAGCGCGTGCACGTCGGCCCGCGGATCGGCAAGCGGCTCTACCGGGTGCTCGCGCGGGGCCTCGCGCGGGTCCCCGACGGCCGCTATCCCAGCATGGACGCGCTGCTGGCCGACCTCGCCGGCCCGCAGGTGCGCGCCCGCCATGCGGTGCTCGGGCTCGGGCTCGGCGCCGTGATCGGCCTGGCCGCGGCCGCGTGGAGCTTCCAGGACGAGGGCCGCTGCCTCGGCGCCGAGGCCCGGCTCGTCGGCGTGTGGGACCCGGCCCGCCGCGACGCCGCCGCCGACGCCTTCGAGGCCGCCGGGGTCGGGTTCGCCGACGAGGCGTGGACGCAGGTCGCCGGCCGCCTCGACGCCCGCGCCGACGCGATCGTGGCCATGCACCGCCACGCCTGCGAGGCCCACGCCCGCGGCGAGCAGTCCGAGCACCTGCTCGACCTGCGCATGGCCTGTCTTTCGCGCCATGTCCATGAGGTCAGGGCCGTCACCGACCTGCTGGTGGCCGCCGACGCCGGCGTGGTCGAGCGGGCCGTCGACGCCGTGGCCGCGCTGCCGCCGATCGAGCGCTGCGCCGACGTCGCGCTGCTGACCGCCGAGGTCGCGCCGCCGGCCGATCCGGCCACCGCGCTGGCCGTCGACAACGTCCGCCGCGCGCTCGCCAACGTCGCCGCGCTCGAGCACACCGGCCGCTACGAGGCCGGCCGGCTCGGCGCCGAGCAGGCCGTCGCCGCCGCCGAGGCCACCGCCTACGCCCCGGCCGTCGCCGAGGCCCAGCTCGCGCGCGGCCGCTTGCTCGCGCTCGTGCAGCGCGACGGCGAGGCCGAGACCAGCCTGCGCGCCGCCTTCACCACCGCCACCGCCAGCCACCAGGACGCGGTCGCCCGCGACGCCGCCGCCGCGCTCGTCGAGACCCTCAACACCCTCGGCCGCCTCGACCACGCCCAGGTCTGGCTCGAGATCGCCGCCGCCGCCCAGGCCCGCGCGCCCGACGACGGCGCCGCCGCTTTCCTCGATCTCGCGCGCAGCAAGCTGCTGTGGTCGCTCGGGCGCTACGCCGAGTCCGAGGCCGCCATCGAGCGCAGCGTCGCCGCCTACGACGCCCTCCACGGCCCCGACAACCCCGCCACCGCGCGCGCGCGCCAGTGGTTCGGCACCGCGCTGTGGGCCCGCCAGGAGTTCGCTCGCTCCAAGGCTGTCCTTCCGGACAGCCGCGCCCGCCTCGAGCGCCTCTACGGCCCCGAGCACCCCGAGGTCGCCGCCGCCCTGCGCTTCGAGGGCAACCTCTACTTCGCGCTCACCGACTTCGACGCCGCCCTCGCGACCTGGCGCCGCGGCCTCGACATCATCCTCCGCACCCGCGGCGAGGACGACCCGCTGGTGGTCGTGCTGCAGGGCAACATCGCCGCCGCGCTGGCCCGCGCGCGCCGCCCCGTCGACGCCGTCGCCGCCTTCGAGGCCGTCGTGCGCACGCTCGAGCGCCGCCACGGCCCCGACCACATCGAGCTGTGCACCCAGCTCGACAACCTCGGCGCGTCCTACCTCGAGGCCGGCCAGCTCGGCCCCTCGCGCCTGGCCATCGACCGCTCGCTGGCGATCCGCCGCCGCGTCCTCGGCGAGGGCCACGCCGAGGTCGCGCGCTCGCTGCTCGGCCTCGGCGAGTGGGGCCTGCACGCCCGCGACTACGCCACCGCCATCCCCGCGTTCGAGCGCGCCCTGGCGATCCGCGCCGGCACCGACGTGCACGCCCTCCTGCGCGGCCGCGCCGAGTACGGCCTGGCCCGCGCGCTGTGGCTGTCGGACCGCGACCGCGGCCGCGCCCGCGCCCTCATCGATCAGGCCGTCGCCACCTTCACCTCGCTCGGCCAGGCCGGCTCGCTCGACCTGAACGAGGCGACGGCCTGGCGCACCGAGAACGTGCCGCCCGCGGTCGCGCCGAAGCGCTGACGTCCGGCGCGCCACCATCGCCGCTGGCGCCTGGCCACGCGGGCGCGCTACGTTCCGCGCATGCGCCACGCCATCGTCTTCGGGGCCACCTCTGCCATCGCCGCCGAGGTGTGCGCGCGCTGGGCCGCGCGCGGCGATCGGCTCCACCTGGTCGGGCGTGACTCCGACAAGCTCGCGGCCGTGGCCGCCCGCTGCGGCGCCGCCGAGGTCACCACCGCCGCGGGCGATTTCACCGACCTCGCGCGCGCCGAGGCCCTCGCGCACGAGGCTGTCGCCGCGCTCGGCGGCCGCGTCGACGTCGTCCTCGTCGCCCACGGCGACCTCGGCGATCAGCAGCGCAGCGAGCACGACGTCGCCGAGGCCGCGCGCATCGTCCAGACCAACTTCCTCTCGGTCGTCGCTCTGCTGGTCCCGCTGGCGAACGTGCTCGAGCGCCAGCGCAGCGGTACGCTCGCCGTCATCACCTCCGTCGCCGGCGAGCGCGGCCGCCCGCGCAACTACACCTACGGGGCCGCCAAGGGCGCCCTGCACGTGTACCTGCAGGGGCTGCGCAGCCGCCTCTACCCCGCGGGCGTCACCGTCACCACCCTCAAGCTCGGCCCGGTCGACACCCCCATGACCGTCGGCCACCCCCGGAACGCCCTGTTCGCCACCCCGCAGCGGGCCGCCCGCGACATCGATCGCGCCATCGCTCGCCGGGCCGTCGTCGCCTTCGTCCCGTGGTACTGGCGCCCGATCCTGTTCGTCGTCCGCCACACCCCCGAGCCGCTGTTCCAGCGCCTCGGCTTTCTCTCCGGCCGCTGACCGGCCCGCGCCGCGCCGCTCCGCGCGGTCACCGACCGCGGCGATCTATCGATCGTCGTCTTGGAGACATGTACCGAAGGTCATGCCCCAAAGGTCATGCCTGTATGGACATGCTCGATCGAGCATGCCTCGTCGACCATGTCGTCTCAGCCGAGCTCGCCCCAGCGGACGATCGTGCCGTCCTCCGAGCTGCTCCACAGCGCCCCGTCGGCCCACGTCAGCGCCCGCACCGCGTCGGTGTGAAAGCGCAGCGTCGCCACCGTCGCCCCGTCGGCGACCCGGTGCTGCACGATCGGCCCGGCGGGGTGGCCGACGAACAGCCAGCGCCCCGCGTCGTCGAAGCAGAGGCAGCGGTGGAATTCCGGCTCGCCGTCCAGCTCGGCCGCCAGTTCGACGGTCGTCCCCGCGGCCACGTCGACGAGCCGCGGGCGATCGACGCCGATCACGCCCACGTGCGCGCCGTCGCGGCTGATCGCCACGCTCAAGGCGTTCGTCGGCAGCGTCAGCGACTGCAGCGGCTTGCCCTTGGCAAGACCCACCACCACCAGCGCGGCGCCGACGGCCACCGCCGCCGCGGAGTCGCACAGGGCGATGCGAGGGAAGCGGCCGGGCAACTTGAGGTTCTTGGCCCATTTCGTCGCTCCGAACGCGCGCCACTGGGCCTGTGCCGTCGGCTCCGTCATCCGCGACGCCGGGTAGTTGGACGAAGTCACGCCCCAGGTCCGGCCGTCGGGCGCCAGCGCCAGCTCGCCGGCGCGGCGCTGGACCTCGAGCAACTCGCCCGGTTGGCCGGCGGCGTCGAACTGGGTCACCTTCAGCGGCTGGAGCGGGTAGGACTCGTGGAACACCAGCAGGCGCTGCCCGTCGGCGGTCGTGGCGATGTCGTGGACCTCGCGCACGTCCAGCAGCTTCCGCGCGCCGCTGCCGAGCTCGAGCTTCACCACCGACGGCCTCGAGTTGGCCGGCTGACACGACTGCAGCGTCAACCTCTCGCCGTGGACGAACAGTCGCTGCGCGCCGGGGCTGTAGCCGGTGATCGTAGCGAGCGGCTGCTCCGGCCGATCGACGCGCCAGATCCTCACCGTCGCGGTCGCGTGATCGATGGCCGCGACGTGGCCCGCGCTTGCGGCCGCAGCCTGGCCGGCCCAGCCCGACATCTGCCCGGTGGCGCTCTCCAGCTCGACGCTGAAGACCACCCGCTGCTCGGCGACGTCCCACACCTGCACCGCGCCCTGGATGGCGTGGAGGGCGATCCGGCTGCGGTCGTACGCGATCGACCCGCCGTCGGCTCGGCGGGGCAGGTCGCCCTGCCGCACGATCGCGCCGTCGACGAACGCGACCCGCTCGCCGCTCTTACCCACCATCCCGCGGGCGTCGGCGAAGAACGGCTTGAAGGCGCCGAAGAACGGCGCGTCGTCGAGCGCCTCGAGCCGCCCGTCGGGATGGACCGCCACCATCGCGTCGCCCCGCAGGTACACCACCCCGTCGGGACGCACCGCCAGCCACAGCGCCTCCGCGACCTCCGGCGGCAGCGCCACCTCGCGGAGGGGCGCCCCCGTCGCCGCGTCGACGAAGCACAGCGCCGGAGACGGGCCCTCGCGCCGCCACACCAGCTGCGCGCCGTCGGGTGAGACGGCGCCGCAGAAGTGCTCGCCGAATGGTTCGCTCGCCAGCAGCTCGACCACGCGTCCGGTCGCCGGCCACACCCGCGCGACGACGCGACCGCTCGCGCCGTGGGCCCACGCCAGCACCGATTCGCCGTCAGGGTGCGCGACCATCCACGCCACGCCGACCACAGCGACGCTCGCCCGCGGCGGTGACGGTGCCGACGGATCGTGCAGCGTGATCCCGTGGCTGCCGCCGACCACCAGCGACCCGTCGGCGAGGAACGCCAGCGCGTGCGGCTTGCCGGCGAAGATCCGCAGCGAAGGCGCGCGCGGGGCAGGGGGCAGGTGGACGATCGGGGCCGAGGGGAGCGGATTCCAGGTCATGACGGGCAGCGCAACCTCCATAGCAGCGCGCGGGTCGCGTCCGCAAGCGCCCCCGACGCGTGCCCCCTGATAGGAACGAAAGACAGGACGCGAGGGACATTCTCACGAGATGTCCCTTCAGACATGTCCCCAAGAACACCCGCTCAGTACAGCCGCAGCACCACCACGCACGCGTCCCACACCACGTGGCAGACCAGCACCGCGAACAGGCTGCGGGTCTTGAGCCCGAGCCAGGCCCAGAAGAACCCCGCGCCCGCGGCCGCCACCACCAACGCTGGCACCCCGAGGCTCACGTGGGCCACCGCGAACGCGGCCGCCGACGCCGCCGCGCCCCACCACGGGCCCGCGCGCGACGCCACCGCGAACGCCACCGCCCCGCGCCACACCACCTCCTCCGCCGCCGCGATCAGCGGCAGCAGCACCGCCGCCGCGCCGGCCGGAAGCAGGTAGACCCAGCCGTACACCGCGGCCACCTGGACCCGCGCCTCCGGCGTCACCGCGAACAGCACCTGGCTCCCGATCCACCCGGCCACCAGCAGCGCCGCCGCGGCGACGATCCCCCGGGCCAGCCCGCGCAGGCTCGGCCGCCACAGCTCCCGCCACGGCAGCCGCACCAGCGCCAGGCACAGCGGCACCAGCACCACGTTGGCCGCCAGCATCCGCCACCACACGTGCGGCGTCAGCGACCCGAGCGCCCAGATCAGCCCCACCGCCAGCGGCACCAGCCAGGCCAGGTGGACAGCGCCTTTGGAACATGTCTTGAAGAACATGTCCTCATCGCCACGTCGCAGCCGCAGCGACAGCCCCAGCCACGGTTCGACCCCCGCCGCCAGCTCCACGATCCGGGCCTCCGTCAGCGGCTGCGTCACCACCCCCAGCTCGGCCGCCGCCGGCCCCGGATCGCCGACCAGGCCGTGCGTCAGCAGCCCGAGCTGCGAGCGCGTCAGCAGCGGAGCCGGCAGCTTCTCGAGCCCCGCCACCGCGACTGCCAGCAGCGGCGCAGGGCAGGGGATGAGCGTCACCGGCAGCCCCAGCGCGTCGGCCACTCGCTGCACCACCGCGCGCAGCGTCAGCACCTCCGGCCCTACAACGTCGTAGCAGCGCCCGATCGCCGCCGGCCGCTCCAGCGCCGCCGCGACCGCCCGCGCCACGTCCTCCACCAGCACCGGCTGCAGCGGCGCGTGCCCGCCGTCAGGGGCCGGGAACACCCCCGCGTGTCGCAGCGTCGCCGCCAGGTTGTTCACGAAATCGTCGCCCGGCCCCGCCACCGGCCCCGGGCGGAGGATCGTCCAATCTGTCCCCGAGGACATGACCAAACGTTCACCCGCACGCTTGCTCGCCAGGTACGGCGTCGGCGAGGCGGGCTCCTGCTGCGGACCTGCCACGCTGACATGGATCAGCCGCCGGATGCCCGCCGTCTGCATCGCCGTCGTCAACGCCGTCACGGCTGCCTCGTGCGCCGACGCGAACGTCTGCCCTTGCTCGGTCCGCTTGATCCCCACCAGGTTGACGACCGCCTCACAGCCTGCCAGCGCCGCCGCCAGCTCGGGCCCGCCGCGGCTCGCGTCCGCGTCGCGCCAGGTCAGCCCCGGCCGTTCGAAGCGGCCGCGACGGCCCCGCGACAGCCCCACCACGGCATGACCGGCCTGCAGCAGCGCGTGCACGGTCGCCTGTCCGATGAACCCGCTCGCTCCGGCCACGGCCACCTGCATGCGCAGCCAGCCTCGCACCGGCTCGGCCCGCCGCGCAAGGCCGGTTTTTGCTTCTCAAACGCCGCCCGCGCGCCTACAACAAAAACTCGACCCGCATGCTCAGCGCCCTCGCCGACCACGCCTGCGCCCGCTTCGATCGCGTCATGCGACACGGCCTCCGCCGCGTCCTCATGCAGCGCAACGAGCTCGACCGGATCGCCCGCGCCGAGCTCGAGCGTCGCCTCGAGTCCGTCGCGCAGTACACCGATCCTGCCGTGCTCGCCGAGCCCGATCGCCTGCTCGCGCCGCCGCCCGCGCCCCCGCCGCTCGCGCCGCAGAGCGTGCGTCGCCTCGCCGACGGCCGCGCCACCCACTTTACCTTCGCCTCGCCGTACCGCCCGCGCGACCCTGACTACGCCCGCGAGTACGCCGGCTACGACCGCGTCGGCACCGTGCACCTGCACGCATGGCAGCACGACCGGCCCGCTCCCGCCTCGATCCTGCTCGCGCACGGCTGGTGCGTCGGTCACCGCCGCCTTCACGAGATCGAGTTCAACGTCGCCACCCTTTACCGGGACCTCGGCCTCGACGTCTACTTCTACGTCCAGCCCTATCACAGCGCGCGCAAGCCGACCGCCGCGCGCTTCTCCGGCGAGCTGTTCCCCTCGACCGACCTCGTGCGCACCAACGAGGCCTTCATCCAGACCGCTCAGGACGTGCGCGCCGCCATCACCGCCATCCTGCGCCACAGCCCCGCGCCGCTCGGCATGATGGGCTCGAGCCTCGGCGGCTACACCTCCGCCCTCATCGCCTCGATCGATCCGCGGCTGGCGTTCGTCGTCCCGATCATGGCCCCCGCCTCGTTCGCGCACCTCCTGTGGGATCACGGCGAGGGCGACCCGTTCCGCCGGCAGGCCGAGGCGATCGGCATGACCCGCGAGCGCTTCCACAGCGCGTGGGCCCTCCACAGCCCCCTCTCGTACGCGCCCAAGGTCCCGTGGGAGCGCCGCCTCGTCGTCACGGCCCGCGGCGACGCCCTCGTCACCGAGGCCCACGCCGACGTGCTGTGGCACCACTGGCAGCGCCCGCGCCGCTTCAGCTTCACCGGCGGCCACTTTTTGCAGCTGGGCCGCCGCGACTACATCCGCGAGCTCGCCCGCTTCCTCACCGACCTCCGCATCATCCCCGGCCTGCGCTGAGCTCGCTCGCGCTCCGGCGAGCTGCACGAAGAGGCATGTCTCCGAGGACATGTCCGAGTGGACACATTTACTCGCGGGAAAATTCGGGTCATGTTCAAAAGAACATGCTCGATTGGACATGTTTTAAAGAGCTCGTCGGGGCGATGCGGCCGCGGCCTGCGGGGCAGGGGAGGGCGATACGTCGCCGCGTCGAGCCGGGCCGCGCTCGCTCTGCCCAGGCGCAGCTCTGCTCGCCTGCACCTGCGCGCACGCGAGCCGCAGCGCTCGGTGGGCTAGCGTCCGTGGCGCTGCAAGGGCCGCAAGCCGGCGCGTCGTAGCTCGACGAGCGAGGCGATGACGGACGCGCCCGCCGGTCCGAGTGGGCCCCGTTCAGCACCGGGATCTTCCCGCGCCCTCGCATCACGCGGCGAGCCGCGCCGCATGGCCCATGGGACAGCCTACTCTGGCGCCCGCACCTCCGCGCCGATCGGCGCATCACACTTCGCCATTCGACTCCAGCAATCGGTCGGACTCCGCGCTGCATCATCCGCGATCGAACCGACCCATCGAAACACGTAGCAGCGCCGCAAGAAGGTCAGGCCGCCCCGCATTGCCAGGGGGCGACCGATAGTCGCCCACACCGCCGCCGAAGCCAGCGTCCGCGATCGGGCCAGCCCACGGGCGCTGCGAACGGGGCGCCGCACGGCGTCGAGGGCCGCCTGAACGCAGCCCGAAGGTCGCCACTTGGAGTCGTCGCTTCCGGCGCGCCGCCAACTTTCGACCTCTGTCCCGATGGCCATGTCGACACCGTGTCGACGCCGCGGACAGACGCCTCCGCGCATCAACATCCAGCCTCGCCGCCGGTGTCCGTCGAAGGCCCGCCGACGCCCGCGACCGCATCGTCACGCTCGCCTCCGGGTCCCGCACATGCAGCGCGGCTCGGGACCGCTGTGTCGCGCATCACCTGCTCGGCAGCTTCGTACACGGGCGACGCTCGCCCACATCCGCGTGGTCTCGTTCACCTCGCAAGGCCCCGCGCACGGACCGCCTGCGCGGCGGTTCCTTGATCTCGTCGGCGCGCTCTGGCAGCATGATGCTGTGCGGTTTGGTTTGGGCGCCCTCTCTGCGGGCGTCGTCTATCTCTTCTCGTGGCTGGTGACGACCGGGTGTAGCCCTGGCCGTTCGGACGCGCCCGTGCGCGGCACCGACGGCGACGGCGGCAGCACCGTCGCCACCAGCGGGGAGGGCAGCACCACCGGCCTCGCGAGTGGTTCGAGCACCGGCGACGCCGTCACCAGCCTGCCCGCCACCACCACCTCGGGCGCGCTCCTCGTCCCGCCGCCCGACCTCGCCCCCGAGCCCGCGCCCACCGCCGTCCAGCCGTGCGAATCGCACGCCGTCGAGGCTGACTGCGACGCGGCCGGTTGCATCTGGTTCGCCACCGAGCGGCTCGCCGAGCGCTCCACGTGCGCCCTCGCGCCCACCGGCGCCTGCGCCTCCGCAAGCGCCTCGACCGGCGACGACGACTACGACTCCGCTTTCTACAAGCGCCTCGGCGACGAGGTCCACGTCCGCCGCGTCGGTCGCAAGGCCGGCGAAGTCCGCGGCCCCGAGCATCCCGCCGGCTGGACCGAGTGCGGCCTCGGCCCCGACGACCCGCCCGAGTGCGCCTGCGTGTGCGCGGCCGGCCGTTGCCCCGGCGACCTCGCCCTAGTCCTCCTCGACGCCTGCGGCACCCCGCGCCCCTGCGACGACGAAGTCGAGGGCGACGCCTGCCTCTACCAGACCCTCGCCGCCGCGGCCGCAGCCAGCCTGCGCGTCGTCAGCCCCGACCGCAGCCTCGACGATCGCGTCTTCCTGCGCGGCGACGGCACCGCCACCTGGATGCGCAGCACCTGCGACCCGCGCGACCAGAGCTGCCGCGATCGTAAGTGGGAGCTGCCGCGCCTGTGCTCCCTGCGCGACCGCGCCGCCTTCCTCGCCTGCGCCGGCGCCGACGCCCCCGGCCCCGAGTGCCGCGACGTGACCACCTGGTTCACGGACTGCAAGCTGACCCCGGCGACATGTCCGTAGAGACAGCCCTTTCGCTCCGGTGCCCGCGCCCTGACAGCCCGCGACCGGGCCGGCGATCCGCCGCGAACGAGCAAATTCGCCCTCACACCTCCCGCACCACCTGGGCTACCGTCCCGGTCGCCCCATGCTGCAGGTCAAGAAGTACGGCAACCGTCGGCTCTACGACACCGAGGGGAGCCGCTACGTCACCCTCGAGGAGATCGCCGAGCGCGTGCGCATGGGCGAGGACCTCAAGGTCGTCGACGCCAAGAGCGGCCAGGACCTCACTCAGGTCACCCTCGCCCAGATCATCCTCGAGAGCCGCGGCGCGGCCCGGCTGCTCCCCGTCACTTTGCTCAAGCAGCTCGTGCGCATGCGGGACGACGCGCTCGCCGAGTTCTTCGGCCGCTACATCGCCTGGGCCCTCGAGGTCTACCTGCAGCTCAAGGGCGGAGCGCGGGCGGTGGTCCCGTGGAACCCGCTCGCCGATCTCGCCATGCCGGGCATCCTCAAGCGGTGGTTCGGCGGCGCGGCGCCGACCGCCGGCGACCCGACGCCTCCGCCGTTCCCGGACGAGCCTCCCCCCGAGCCCGCCGGCATGGGTGACGAGCTCGCCGCGTTGAGGCGTGAGCTCGCCGACCTGCGCAAGACCGTCGAGGACAGCCGGCCCGCCCGCAAGGGCAGGCGGCCCGCCTCCTGATCCATTTGTGCGCCGCACAATTCGCGACCGCTGACTCGACTGTCTCTGCCTCCCCGACGGCCATAGCGGCCGGCCCCGCCTTTTCGCACGTGCAGCACGGCCGGGGCTTCGGGTAGCCTCGCAGACGGAGGAGCAGAGCATGTTCATCGGCGACTGGATGCGACGCGGAGCCCAGTACTGGCCCGACAACCTCGCCGTGGTCGACATCGCCAAGGGCGACGCCGGCCGCTTCACCTACGCCGCGCTCAACCGGCGCGCCGACGCCGTCGCCGGGTGGTTGCGCGGCCGCGGCGTCGTGCGGGGCGACCGGGTCGCCTTGCTCGCTCACAGCGGCGTCGAGGTCCTCGACGTCTTCTTCGCCTGCGCCAAGCTCGGCGCGATCTTCGTCCCGCTCAACTGGCGCAGTCCCTGGCGCGAGCTCGTCGAGGTCATCCTCCCCGTCGCACCGAAGGTCCTCGTGTTCGGCCCCGAGTTCGCCACCGCCGCCGCCGAGCTCCACCCGCACACCGCGATCGCCGAGCTCGTCCACCTCGAAGGCGAGCCCGTGGCCGGCAGCACCGCCTACGCCGCGCTGCTCGCCAGCCCCGCCGAGCCGATCGAGAACCCCGCCGTCGACCTCGAGGACATCGCCTGCCTGCTGTTCACCGGCGGCACCACCGGCGCGCCCAAGGCCGCGCGGATCTCGTACCGCCAGATCGCGTGGAACACACTCAACACGATGGTCCACGAGATCCAGCGCGGCGACGTCACGATCACCCACACGCCGATGTTCCACACCGGCGGCCTGTTCGTCTACACGGTCCCGCTGCTCACCCTGGGCGGCACCGTCGTGATCATGAAGAAGTGGACCGCCGACGACATGCTCGCGCTCATCGAGCAGTACAAGGTCACCGCGCTGTTCTGCGTCCCGACCCAGTACCAGATGATGCTCGACTCGCCGCGCTTCGCCGCGACCTCGTTCGCCAGCGTCCGCTTCCTCACCAGCGGCGGCGCCCCGCTGCCGGTGCCGCTCATCCGCGCCTTTTGTGCGGTGCACAAGGTCGCCTTCAAGCAGGGCTTCGGCATGACCGAGTTCGGCCCCGGCGCCTTCTCGCTCGCGCCCGAGTTCGCCGAGCACAAGGCCGGCAGCATCGGCCGGCCCAACTACTTCGTCGACGCCCGGATCGTCGACGACGACAACGTCCCGGTCGCCGACGGCGAGGTCGGCGAGCTCGTGCTCAAGGGCCCGGCCGCCTGCTCCGGCTACTTCGGCGTCGAAGCCCCGCACTTCGACGAGGCCGGCTTCTTCCACACCGGCGACCTCGCGCGCCGCGACGCCGAGGGCTTCTACTTCATCGTCGACCGCAAGAAGGACATGTTCATCTCGGGCGGCGAGAACGTCTACCCGGTCGAGATCGAGAAGATCCTCTACGAGCACCCCGCCGTCGCCCAGTGCGCCGTCATCAGCATCCCCGATCCGCAGTGGGGCGAGGTCGGCAAGGCCGTCGTCGCCCTGCGCCCTGGCGCCAGCGCCAGCGAGGCCGAGCTGCTGCAGCGCTGCCGCGACCACCTCGCCCGCTACAAGATCCCCAAGTCGGTCGTCTTCCTCGACGCCCTCCCGCTCTCGCCGGCCGGCAAGATCCTCAAGCGCGAGCTGCGGGTCATGCTCTCCACCTCCGCATAGGACCCTTCCGCCATGTCCCAAGAGACAGCCCCCCAGAACCTCACCGCCCGGGTCCTCCGGCTCGTCGGCTACCTCACCGATCCGAAGAGCGGCCCCGGCAAGTGGTGGATGCGCTTCGAGGGCGCCTCGACCGGCGTCATGACCCGCCTCGCCACCAGCCCGCGCTATCTGCGGCTGGCCGGCCGCGGGCTACAAAAGATGTTCCACCTCCACCGCGACCTCGTCGACCTCACCGAGGAGGTCCTGCACTTCTGGCGCGTGCCCACGCTCGGCGACCTCGACGAGGTGCGGGCCCAGCTGCGGCGCGCCGAGGACCGGCTCGAGATCACCACCAGCCAGCTCGAGCTCGCGCTCGAGCTGCTGGGCAAGCTGCAGGCCGAGCTGGCTCGCTCGACGCGGGGGGCCGCGTGACCGCGGGCGACGGCGGACCGTTCTCGCGGGTCAAGGGCGCCGCGCGCAAGCTCGCCGACATGGCCGAAGGGACAGCCACGATCGGCGGCGCCTGGCAGCGGGCGCTGCGTGACCGCGCGATCAGCCCGACGCGGTACCTCGCCCCGCTGGTCAAGCGCGCCACCGGCCTCGGCGACCCGCCCGTCAATTCGACCCCGAAGCGGGTCGTCTACGCGCGCGGCGGCATGAAGCTCATCCGCTTCGAGCCGGCCGTGCGTCGGTTTCGCACCCCGATCCTGTTCGTCTACTCGCTGATCAACCGCTACTACATCCTCGATTTCCTGCCGGGTCGCAGCCTGATCGAGTTCATGACCCAGCAGGGCTTCGACGTCTACGCCATCGACTGGGGCACGCCCGGCCCGGTCGAGCAGGACATGACCTGGGACGACCTGCTCGGCGGCTTCGTCGAGGCGGCCAAGCGGTGGATCTTCAAGCTGTCGGGTTGCGACGACCTGACGATGTACGGCTACTGCATGGGCGGCACGATGGCCCTCGCCGCCGCCGCGCTCCACCCGAACGGCGTGCGCAACTTCGTCGCCCAGGCCACCCCGGTCGACTTCAAGCACGGCGGCATCTTCACCACCTGGACCGACCCGGAGTTCTTCGACGTCGACGCCATGGTCGACGCCTACGGCAACGTCCCGATCGACCTGATGGAGTCGGGCTTCTCGATGATGGCCCCGGTCCAGCGGATCTCGAAGTGGTTCGAGGTGTTCCGCCGCCTCGACGACCGCGAGTTCGTCACCAACTTCCTCGCCATGGAGCACTGGGCCGCCGACAACGTGCCGTTCCCGGGCGAGGTGTATCGGCAGTACATCCGCGACTGCTACCAGGAGAACAACTTCTTCGAGGGCCGCATGATCGTCGGCGGCCGCCGCGTCGACCTGCGCCAGATCGAGGGCCCGCTGCTCGTGCTCGTCGCCGACAACGACACCATCGCCCCGCCGCCCTCGTCCGAGGCGCTGCTCGGCGCCGTCGGCTCGACCGACAAGACGCTGCAGCGCTTCCCGGTCGGGCACATCGGCCTCTCGACCTCGAGCAAGGGGCCCAAGGTCATCTGGCCGAAGATCGCCGCCTGGCTGGCCGAGCACAGCGAGCCGCTGCCGCCAGCCTGACGGCGCCGCGCATCACTGCGCCAGCCACGTCGAGATCTGGGCGGCCGCCGTCGCGTGCCAGCCCAGCTTGAGGTGGTTGATGTCCGGAAGGACAGCCGAGTCGGTGAGCGTGCCGATGCCGTCGGTCGCCGCGCAGCTGTCGACGAGCACCACGCCGTCGCTGGGCCCGGCGATCTCGTTGGGGATGCCCGGGATCAGCACGTTGTTGTCCTTGAGATCGAGGTCGCCGCACAGCAGGTGCGTCTGGATCGACGCCGGGATCCCGGCGTCGATCATGTCGTCGATCACCGAGCCCTGCGCGATCGCGTAGTCGATGCCCTTGCCGCGGGCGTACACGCCCTTGTACTGACCCTCGCCGTAGTAGGTCGACTCGCTGTCGCCGACGATCCACTGCATCAGCCCGTTGTTGGCCGTGCCGGTCAGCGGGTACACGTCGTCCCACGCCGCGAGCATCTGCAGCTGCCCGCGGTAGTTGTCGCCGGCGGCCGACTTGTAGATCGCGTACTCCGAGCGGTCCTCCCACAGCCCGAAGATCAGCAGCTCGTCGTGCGGCCCGGGCGCGTGGATCTTGCCGCCGAAGTCGGCGTACACGCCGGCGTTGTGGGCCGTGCCGTAGCGGAAGATGTAGTCGAAGCCGAGGTTGGGCCCGCCGATCAGGATCAGCTTGTCGATGTCGTCGCGGTACTCGAGCTTGCCGCCGGTCAGACCCGACGCGTACATGCGCGACGACATCACGCCCTTGCTCCACCCGATCACGTCGACCTTGTCGACCCCGGTGCGCTCGCGGATGATGTCGATCGCCCACGCGATCTGCAGGGCCCAGAACACGTTGTCGCCCTGGCTGTGCGCGTGCGACACCGCGAACACGCGGTGACCCGCCGCCGCCAGCTCCTGCATCAGGCCGATGTCGGGGCACGTCGACTGCCCGCAGCCGAAATCGCCGCTCTCGCCCGGGTTGGCCCACGCGCGGTCGGCCTGGTCGTTGGCCCCGTGGGCCAGCAGCACCGTCGACTTGGCGCCGTTGTTCCAGCCGGGCGCGTAGTACAGCAAGAACCGGCCGCTGTGCGGCACCGGGTCGTTGCCGAAGAACTCGAGCCGCTGCCCGTTCTGGTGGGCCCGCTGGTCGAGGTCGAACCGGTCCTCCTGAATGAAGAACGGGTCGGGATCGAACCACCGCTCGACGCGGACCCACCCGTTCAGGATCTTGTCCTCGAAGGTGTCCTCGAGCACGAGGCGGTGCAGCGGATCGCCGGTGGTCTCGCCCGTGGGGTCCGTCGTCGAGGTCGGGTCCTCCGTCGTCGTCGACACCGAAGTGCTCGAGGTCGGCGCGCTCGTCGTCCCGGTCGGCGGCTCTTCGCTGGTCGCCGTCGGCCCCGTCGTCACCGTGCCGGTCGCCTCGCTCGTGTCGGTGCCCGGCGAGCTGTCGGTCACCGCCGCGGTCGCAGCGTCGGTGTCGCCGCCGTCTTGCGGCGTGCAGGCGAGGAGGAGGGTGAGGACGGCGCAGGGACGGCGTGTTCGCATGTGCAGCAATTTAGCCCATTCGCTCCCACCTCGACAGCGCGCGCGGGAGTAGATATCGGCTTAGAACGCCGTTTCTGCGAAATTTCGCACCGCCGCAAGGAAGCGCTCCGCCTGCTCGATGTGCGGCGAGTGCCCGCATTCGGCGAACACCTCTTCGCGGACTTGGCCGCCGGCGGTCGCGTAGCGGTCGAGCACCCCGCGCAGCTGGCCGACCATCGGCTGCGGCGGCGCGACCTCGTCGCCCGGCCAGCCCGGCACCGCGCCGAGCTTGCCGAGGAAGCCGAAGTCGAACAGCGAGGTGTCGCTGACGATCTGGTCGTCGGCGCCGCGGATCCACAGCACCGGCGGCCGCGGATCGATCGCGGCGAAGCCCGAAAGGTCGACGTACTTGGCCGAGATCGCGTTGTTCATGCCGCGCGTGCCCGGGGCGACCCCCGGCCAGTTCGTCGAGGCCGTCGTGTCGCCGGGGTAGTGGTCGTCGCCTGTCTGCGTCTTCAGCATCGCCGCCACGAACGCGTCCTCGAGCGCCGGCGCGACCCGGAACGGGGGCTTGAAGTAGAACGCGTTCATCACGTTGCGCGGCGACACCTGACTGTCGTTGCCGCGGTCGCCGGCCTTGATCAGGCGCGCGAACTCGGGGTTGGCCGTGCCGCCGCCCGAGCCCGCAAAATCGTCGGTATACGCGGTGCCGCGGACATCCTTGGTGCCGCCGAAGCCGAACGGCGACATCGGGTTCTCGAGCACCAGGCCGGCCACGTGTTCGGCGTGGTCGATCGCGTACTGCATGATCACGCCGCCGCCCGCCGACCAGCCGACGAAGAGGACTGGCCGCGAGGACAGGTCGAGCGCGTCCATCAGCGAGCGCAGATCGTCGGCGAAATCGCGGACCCCGCGGGTCGCGTCGATCGGCGCCGGCTCGGTGTCGCCGAACCCGCGCATGTCCGGCGCGATCACGCGGAAGCGATCGGACAGGGCCTCCATCAGCGGCTCGAAGAACGCCCCCGTCGACACGTTGCCGTGGACGAGCACGATCGGCGGCGCGTCGACCGGACCGGCGATACGGGTGTGGACGCGGAGGCGCGACGTGGGGACGAGCTGCTGTTCGATCGGCATGATGGCAGCATGCAGGGTCGCAAATGGGCCCGCGCTTGTCGACGCGGGCGCGACGCGCGAACCCGCGCAAGCTAGCACCTGGCGTCAAGGACAGGTCGCTTCGGGCGCCGCGACCGGGCAGGGCACGCAGTGCTTTCGCAGTGCAACATGGCGCCCGGTCTGCCCCTGCGATTCGGGCCTGACCCGAGGCGCGGCCGCCGATCAGCGGCGCCGGCGCGAGCGGCGGATCGCCAGGCCGAGCACGCCCAGGCCCAGCAGCGCCGGCGCGCTGTCGTCGCCCGCGCGGCAACTGCCGCACCCGAGCTCCTTCTTCGGCGTCGTCCCGTCGCTCTCGCTCCCGGAGCCGCTGCCCGCCGACGCGTCCGAGTCGCTGCCCGCCGAAGTGCCCGCCGTGTCGCCCGTCGAGGTCGCGGCGGTCTCGGCGACGCACAGTTTGATCGCGCGGCACGAGCCCTTGGCACAGGTGCCGCCCTCGCCGCACAGCCCGAGCAGATTGTCCTCCGACGAGCCGCTGCCGGTGTCGGACCACCCGCCGCTGCAGCTGACCGTATCGAGGCAGCCCTGGATCTCCTTGCAGACCTTGCCCTCGGAACAGGCGGAGCTCTCGATGCACACGTCGGGATCGCAGTACTCCCCGCCGTGGCAGCCGTTGGGGCTCGAACCTTCGGGGCAGCTCGGCGGCTCGGACACCGCGTCAGCCCGGGCGGTGTGGCTCGCGGCAGGGGCGAGCAGGAGGAGCGCGGCCGCGGACCAGCGCGCGACCGAAGTGAAGAAGAGCGGCGAAGACAAGCGCATCACCCGATCGTACACGCGCCGGGGCGAGCCCGGCAACCGGGGGCGCGGGCGTGAACCCGTCGCTCGCAGCCCCCGATTCCGTTCACGATGTCCTGGTCATTGAGACATGTCCAAAAAGACACTGCGTGACGCCTCCTCGCTGTGGTGAGCGACCTCGGACGTCCCATGTCTCTTCGGACATGTTCGACCCCGCGCTACGTGGTCGAGCTGCCGAGCTACGAGCCCCGCGCGATCACATGTCCTTGCGGTCAGGTCAAGCCATCGACCGCCGCTTCGATTTCTCGACTACCGCGGCCCGTAGATCAGGTCCGAGCGGACCGCATACTTCACCCCGGCCGTCACCTCGGCGCCCTCGTGGAGCAGCAGGTGATCGAACACCACCGCCCCGCCGACGGCGGGCTTGAGCGCGAACCTCACCTTGTTGTCGAACTTGCGTCCGCGGCCCTGACCGCGCCGCTGCGACTTGTCCTTCTCCTCGAAGAACCGCGTCTCGCCGCCCTCGAACTCCGCGTTCAAGAAGATGACCAGCGACTCGCGCGTCTCGCCGAGCGGCACCACCGTGCGGACGTCGACGTGCGGCGAGAACCGCATCCCGACCTCGTAGCGATACACGCGGAAGCGAAAGTTAAGCCCCCGCACCGGCGCGCCCTCGTGCTGCGGACCCGCGACCCCGCGGATCCGCTGCCACAGCCCGTCGGCCAGCGCCGGCGCGTCGAACACCACCCGCAGGTTGTTGCGCGCCGCCAGGTTGACGCGGTAGGTGTCGTCGCCGATCGCCAGGCCCGCGTGCGTGAAGCCGATCGCCTCGGCCGCCGCGATCAACCGCTTGCACTCCTTCGGCGACATCACCCCGTGGAGTACATGCACCCCGGGCGCCACCTCTTCGCGGCGCGCGACGGCCTCGCGGTCCGCATCGAGCACCGCCTCCGTCAGCGCGTGGGGCGCCGCGTGAAACGTCGCCTCCCGACGAAACGACTCGTGCTCGCGGCTCCGCATGCCCTTGGCTCGGCTCACGGTCCTCCTTTTATCACGCCGGCGCGACGCCCTCCGCGGTCCGGACATTCGACCGAGCGGCGCCCCTCGCGCGCTGGCTGCATCGGCCCAAACCGCCTCCAGGCCGTCGCCTGCACCAACTTTTCCTGAGCTTGCTCAGCATATCGGCCTCGGCTAGTGTCGTTTCGTGGCCAACTACTTCGACGACAACGAAGACCTCCAGTTCTACATGGATCGCGGGCTCGACTGGGCCCCGATCGTCGGGCTCGTCGAGCAGGACTTCCGCGTCCCGGGCGGCTACGCGTCGCTCGACGAGGCGCGCTCGGCCTATCGCGACATCCTCGGCATGGTCGGCGAGTTCGCGGCCGAGCAGGTCGCGCCGCGGTCGATGGCCATCGATCAAAAGGGCGTGTCCCTGAAGGACGGCGAGGGCCACCTCGCGCCCGAGACTGACGCCCTGTTCGAGCAGATCAAGGGCCTCGACCTCCACGGCCTGGCGCTGCCGCGCGAGCTCGGCGGTATCGGCTGCCCGGCGGTCGTGCACTTCATGGTGTGCGAGCTGATGGCGCGGGCCGACAACGTCGTCATGACGCACTACAACTTCTACAGCGGCATCGCCCTGATGCTGCTTCTGTACTCGGTGCACGAGGGCTCGACCACCTTCGACCGCGAGCAGCGCGTCATCACCGGCACCCGCTTCCAGCCCGAGATCGCCGAGATCCTGCGCGGCGACGCGTGGGGCAGCATGGACATCACCGAGCCCGACGCCGGCAGCGACATGGCCGCGCTCCAGGCCCGCGCCGAGCAGGACGAAGAGGGCAACTGGTTCATCACCGGCCAGAAGATCTTCCTGACCTCCGGCCACGGCAAGCACCACATCGTCATCGCCCGCACCGAGCCCGACAAGCCCGGCCTCGGCGGCCTGTCGCTGTTCCACGTCCCCGCCTACGAGGACATGCCCGACGGGACCCGGCGCCGGATCGCCGTCATCGACCGCCTCGAGGAGAAGCTCGGCCACCACGGCTCGGCCACCGCCGCCGTCAGCTTCGAGCGCGCGCCGGGGCGCCTGCTCGGCAAGCGCGGCGAGGGCTTCCAGCTCATGCTGCTGCTGATGAACAACGCCCGCGTCGGCGTCGGCTTCGAGTCGATCGGCCTGTGCGAGGCCGCCTACCGCAAGGCCAAGGCCTACGCGGCCGAGCGCCGCAGCATGGGCAAGTCGATCGATCGCCACGAGATGATCGCCGACTTCCTCGACGAGATGCAGACCGAGATCCTCGGCTTGCGCGCGCTCGCCATGCAGTGCGCCTACCACGAGGAGCTGCACCAGCGCACCAAGATGCAGGGCACCCTCGACACCGACGCCGACAGCCTCGAGCGCGCGCGCGTGCTCAAGCAGGCCAAGCGCCACGCCAACCGGGCCCGCCGGCTCACCCCGTTGCTCAAGTACATCGCCAGCGAGAAGGCCGTCGAGATGGCGCGCAAGTGCATCCAGATCCTCGGCGGCGCCGGCTACGTCCGCGAGTACGGGGCCGAGAAGCTGCTGCGCGACGCCATGGTCCTGCCGATCTACGAGGGCACCAGCCAGATCCAGTCGCTCATGGCGATGAAGGACGCGATGAGCAGCATCATGCGCAACCCGCAGCGCTTCCTCACCCGCGTCGCCCAGGCCCGCTGGCGCAGCCTCTCGGCCCTCGACGCCCTCGAGCGCCGGGTCGCTCGCCTGGTCTCGCTGTCGCTCGCGTCCCAGCAGCACCTGATCCAGCGCACCGCCGCCGACAAGCTGCGCGGCCTCGGCAAGCACAAGATCGCCGAGTGGTCCAAGGAGTTCTTCCAGAACTGGGACCCCAAGCGCGACTTCGCCTACGCCATGCTGCACGCCGAGCGGCTGACGCGCCTGATGGCCGACGTCGCGATCGTCGAGATCCTCCTCGAGCAGTCGCGCCGGCATCCCGAACGCCGCAGCATCCTCGAGCGCTGGCTGGAGCGCGCCGAGCCCCGCTGCAACGCCCTGTTCGAGGAGATCACGACCCGCGGCGACCGCCTCCTGGCCCAGCTCCGCGAGCAGCAGCAGGACGAGGCCGTCTCGGGCCGCTGAATTCACGACTATGACGGCGCCGGCCGGCCTGCCGCGAGCAGGTCGCGCCGGCGCGCGCATTTCGGGCCAGCCGGCGCGAGATCGGGTACCGTCCGCCCCCCATGGCCGCCCGCTCCCGCACCGCCGAGCCGCGCCCCGCCGCGCGCCGCGTGCAGGGTAGGGCGGCCAGCGCCGAGCCGCGTCCCGCCGCGCGCCGCGTGAAGGATAAAACGGTGCCCGTCGAGCCGCGCCCCGCCGCGCGCCGCGTGAAGGACAAAACGGCGCCCGCCGAGCCGCGCCCGTCTGCGCGTCGCGTGCAGGGTGGGGTGGCCACCGCCGACGTCGTCGTGTCCGCGCGCGTCGGCGACAACGCCGAGCTGTTCGCCCAGATCCTCGGCCTGCACGTCCGCCCCGGCGGCACCGTCGCCGACGTCACCTACGGCCTCGGCGTGTTCTGGCGCCGCGTCCCCGAGGGTCGCTACCGGTTGCTCGCCAGCGACATCGCCCTCAAGCCCGACGTCCCCGCGCGCGCCGGCGCGAAGTTGACGAGCGGCGTCGACTGTCGCGCCCTGCCGTACGCCGACGTCAGCCTCGACTGCGTCGTGCTCGATCCGCCCTACATGGAGGGCATGTACCGCCGCAGCGTCGATCACATGGCCGGCTCCGGCACGCACGCCGCCTTCCGCCGCGCCTACTCGGCCGCCGCCGCCACCGAGGCCGGGCCCAAGTGGCACGACGCCGTCGTCGACCTCTACGAGAAGGCCTGCCGCGAAGCCGCGCGCGTGCTCGTGCCTGGCGGCACCCTGATCGTCAAGTGCCAGGACGAGGTCAGCGCCAACAAGCAGCGCCTTACCCACGTCGAGCTGATCACTGGCTGCGAGGCGCTCGGTCTCTACTGCAAGGACCTGTTCGTGCTCGTGCGCCCCAACAGCCCCGGGGTCAGCCGGCTCAAGGTCCAGGTCCACGCGCGTAAGAACCACTCGTACTTCCTCGTGTTCGAGAAGCGGCGGGTGGCGATCCGCAGCGTCCGCGACTTCACGGCCGGTGCCGCCGCCAAGCCGACCGACCTGTCCGAAAAGCCAGCCCCGCGCTCGCCCGAAATTGACCTGTCTCTCGAGACAGCACCATCATCCTCGCGCCAGCTGCCGCTCGTCGACCTGTCCCGAGAGACAGCCATCAAACCCGCCGCCCGGCCGACCGCTCGCCGCTCGCGCAAGCCGGGGCAGGGGGGCGGCGGTTGAGGCGCCGACCGTCGCGCGGCCCAGGCGCGGTTGCCATTTTGGCAAGCGGCCTCGGACGGCCTGACAATTGCGCGTGACAGACCCGTTCTGGCTCCAGGAGATGCCGTAGAATCATTCGTCTTTCGCCGGGGACCCTGAATTGCACACCGCGGCTTCGACTCGAGCGCCCATGACCAGCAACGCCCGTACCCCGACCATCCTCGTCGTCGACGACGAGCCCAGCATCCTCGACGCGCTGCAGAAGGTGCTGGCCAAGGAGAACATGGCCGTTCGGACAGCCTCGAGCGGACAGCAGGCGCTCGACATCCTGCGGACCGTCCCGGTGCAGGTGATGATCACCGACCTGCGCATGCCGGGCATGACCGGCGAGGACCTGCTCAAGGCGGTCAAGGCGCTGACGCCCGAGGTCGAGGTGATCATGATGACCGCCTACGGCACCGTCGAGAACGCCGTCGGGGCGATGAAGCTCGGCGCCTACGACTTCATCTCCAAGCCGCTCAAGCGCGCCGCGATCATCGCCGCCGTGCAGAAGGCGCTCGACAAGCACGCGCTGGTCGCCGAAAACCGCGAGCTCAAGGCCCAGCTGGCCGCCGCGACCAACCGGCCGATCGTCGGCAACAGCCAGGTGCTGCGGGCCGCCCTCGACATGGCGCGCCAGGCCGCGGGCTCGTCGGCGACCGTGCTGCTGCTCGGCGAGAGCGGCACCGGCAAGGAGCTGTTCGCCCGCTACATCCAGCAGCACAGCCCGCGCGCCGCCCGGGCGCTGGTGCCGACCAACTGCGCCGCGCTGCCGGAGTCGATCCTCGAGAGCGAGCTGTTCGGCCACGAGAAGGGCGCCTTCACCGGCGCCGTGCGGGCCCGCGAGGGCCGCTTCCTCGAGGCCCACACCGGCACGCTGTTCCTCGACGAGATCGGCGAGATCCCGCTGCACATCCAGGTCAAGCTGCTGCGCGCGCTGCAGGAGGGTGAGATCGAGCCGGTCGGCGGGCGCCTCTCGAAGGTCGACGTCCGCTTGATCTGCGCCACCAACCGCGACCTCTCGGAGGAAGTGAAGGCCGGGCGCTTCCGCGAGGATCTTTTCTATCGCATCAACGTCATCCCGATTCGCGTGCCCCCGCTCCGCGATCGCCTCGAGGACGTCCCGCTGCTCGCGGATCACTTCCTGCGCATCTTCGCCGGCAAGCACGGCAAGCCGGTGTCGGGCTTCACCGAGGCCGCGCTGTACCGCATGGGCAACTACGGCTGGCCCGGCAACGTGCGCGAGATGGAGAACGCGGTCGAGCGCGCGGTCGTGCTGTGCCGCGGCGGCCTCGTCGACGAGAGCGACCTCCCGCCCGAGCTGCGCGACCCGCAGGCCGGCCATGGGCGTCAGATCACATTCTCGGTCGGGACCCCGCTGGAGGAGGTCGAGCGCCGGATGATCACGGAGACGCTAAAGTTCACCCGCGGCGACAAGCGGCTGGCCGCCGACCTGCTCGGCATCGCCACCCGCACGATCTACCGCAAGCTCGAGTCCGGCGCGCAGCCTGCCGAGCCCGCGCCGCGCGTCGAGTCGGAGAGCGACGAGGTCATCCACTAGCGGAGAGCGATGGAAGCCGTCTTCAAGCAGCACTTCTGGGTCGTCAAGGCGCTCGGCCTGAGCGTCGCCGCTGCGTTCGCCGCGTCGGCGGTCACCACCTGGCTCGGCACCTCGTACATCTACGATCCGCCGAGCGACGAGGTGGAGGCGACCGGCGGCACCGACACCGACGGCGCCGTCAAGGACGAGGAAGAGGACGAGGAGGACAAGCCGATCATCAACCCACGGTTGATGTCGAGCCCCTCGCGTGGGCCGAGCGCCGCCGACCGCAACAAGGTCACGCAGACCATCCTCTCGCTCAACCTGTTCTGCCCGACCTGCACCAAGGTCGTCACGCCCGAGACCGGCCCCGGCGGCTCCGTGATCACGCCCGACCTCGGCCCCGGCGACCTGCCCCAGGTCGCGGGCGGCAAGCAGCCGGGCGAGGGACCGTGCACGCAGCCGCTGCGGCTCATCGCCACGATGGAGACCAACATGCCCGAGTACTCGTGGGCGACCATCCGCGACGAAGAGGACGGCAGCGTCGGCCCTTACTGGCCCGGCGATCGCATCCGTACGGGCGTCTACCTCGTCAGCGTCGAGCGCAGCCTCGTGCACGTCAAGAACGGCGGCGCGCTCGAGTACATCGAGCTCGGCGTCGAGCCGCCGAAGCCCTCGGCCAAGCCGTTGCAGGTGGCCGAAAAGAAGGAAGACGCCCCGCCGGCCGCGGGCGCGCTGCCCGGGGCCGAGGACGCGATCAAGTGCGAGAGCGAGAACTCGTGCACCGTCGATCGCATGTTCATCGACAGCCTGTTCGCCAACCCCGCCGCGCTGACCAAGCAGGCGCGGGTGATGCCGTCGATCAAGGACGGCGAGACCAAGGGCTTCAAGTTCTACGGGATCCGCCCGGGCAGCCTGCCCAAGCTGCTCGGCATGAAGAACGGCGACCTCCTCACCTCGGTCAACGGCATCGAGCTGAAGTCGGTCGACCAGGTCATGGGCCTTTTGACCAAGATGCGCAGCGCCAGCAACCTCCAGGTCACGATTGAGCGCAAGGGCGAGTCGATCACCAAGGACATCACGATCCAATGACCGCGCGTAGCACCCCGATCCGCCCGAATGCCTTGGGCCTCGTCTCTCTCGGTTTCGCCGCACTCACCCTCGGCCCGACCTCCGTCTCCGCGTCCACGCAGGACCCGACCACCGGCAGCCGCGGCGGCGAGCTGATCGGCGACGAAGGCGGCGGTACGCCCGGCGGCGGCCCGATCCCGTTCAACACGTGCAAGAAGACCCCGCGCGGGGCCAAGTTCACGATCACGTTGCCGAAGGAGACCGAGCTCGAGGATCTCGTCAACTGGATCATGTCGATCACGTGTCAGAAGTTCATCTGGGACCGCAAGGTGCGGTCCGGCAAGGTGACGATCCTGTCGCCCGAGCCGGTCACGGCCGAGGAGGCGTACGCCGCCTTCTACGCCGCGCTCGAGACGATGGGCCTGACCGTCGAGCCCTCGGGTCGGTACTTCAAGATCGTCGAGACCACCGACGCCAAGAACCGCACCCTGCCGACCTACGGCGACGACGCCAGCGCGCCCAACAGCGACCGCTTCGTCACCAAGCTGCTGCGCGTCAAGCACGGCAACAGCAAGGAGATCAGCGACGTCCTCGGCCAGCTCAAGAGCAAGTCGGGCAGCGTCGACCTGGTCGGTAACCTCGTCATCATCACCGACAAGGGCTCGATGGTGCGGCGGCTCGAGACCTTCGTCGCCGAGCTCGATCAGCCGATGGGCAGCGAGAAGATCTTCTTCTACCAGCTGCAGTACGCCAACGCCGAGGAGGTCGCGCAGATCATCCGCGACATCTTCGGCGAGTCCAAGGCCAGCGGCGGCGGCGGCGGCAGCACCGGCGGCGCGGGGGCCGGCCGCGCCGGTCGGCGGGCCAGCGGGGGCGGGGGCGGGGGCGGCGGCGCGACGGACTCGGCGATCAGCCGCGTCATCGTCGACGAGCGCAGCAGCACCCTCATCATCGTCACCACCGAGTCCGACTACTTCGTCATCCGCAAGCTGATCGAGCGCCTCGACGTCAAGCTGCCCGGCGGCGGCGGCCGGATCCACGTCTACAAGCTCAAGAACGCCGACGCCACCGAGGTCGCGCAGGTGCTCTCGCAGCTGGCCACCGGCGCCAAGCAGGCCGCCCAGGCCTCGGCGCAGGGCGGGCAGAAGCCGCCCGCGGGCAACCCCGTCAGCGCCGACCTGTTCTCGGGCGACGTCAAGGTCACGCCCGATCCTGCGACGCGCTCGCTCGTCATCATCGCCTCCGCGGGCGACTACAAGAACCTCGAGCCCGTGATCGAGAAGCTCGACCGCGAGCGGCGCCAGCTCTACATCGAGATCTACATGCTCGAGGTGAGCATCAAGCATCAGACCGACGCCGGCGCCGGCGGCCACTTCGGCTACCCGATCAGCACCAGCCTCGGTGGCACCGAGGGCACCGCGATCGGCCTGGTGAGCAGCGCCCCGACGCCCGCGCTCAACTCGCTGCTGCTCTCGCCCGACTCGCTGAAGAACTTCACTCTCGGCCTCATCGGCCCCCCGCTGCTCAACTCGGGCACCATCCTCGGCACCGGCCGCGACGTGCCCGCCTTCGGCGCCGTCATCCAGGCGCTGCAGAGCAACAGCGACGTCAACGTCGTCAGCGAGCCGCACATGTACGCGGCCGATAACCAGGAGGCCACCATCGAGGTCGGCCGCAACGTCCCGACCCCGGGCGCCCTGTCCTTCGGGGCAGGTGGCGGCGGCGGCACCGGCCTGGTCCCGCTGCAGTCGGTCGAGCGCCAGGACGTCACCCTGCGCATCAAGGTCAAGCCGTACATCAACGACGAGCGCAACGTGACGATGGACGTCGAGGTCGAGGACCGCGACATCACCGAGAAGGACCCGGTGCTCGGCGTCACCACCACCAAGCGGCGCATCAAGCTCGACAAGATCGTCGGCCGCGACGGTCAGCCGGTCGTGCTCGGCGGCCTCATCCGCGACCGCGAGAGCGAGAACGTCAAGCAGGTCCCCGGCCTCGGTTCGATCCCGCTCCTGGGCTGGCTGTTCAAGAACCGCGTCAAGGAGAAGGAGAAGATCAACCTCCTCCTCGTCATGGTCCCGCACATCATCGACAGCCCCGACGACGTGCGCCGGATCCACGAGCGGCGCGACAAGGAGCGGCTCGAATTCATCGAGCGCGAGACCAACTTCCGCAAGCGCGAGCTCAAGAGCAACATCAACTACCGCAAGAAATCCGGCATCTTGGCCTCGATCGACAAGGAGGCCCGGCGCATGGAGCAGGAGGAGCTGCTGCTGCGTCGCGCCGAGGAAGAGATGCGGCGCGAGATCATCACTGGCGAGCTCGGCCTGAGCCCGCGCTCGGCCGCGGCTGACGACAACGTCGGCGGCGAGGGCGGGGGCGGCGGGTCGCCGACCCCGACGGTGAATCCGGCGCCGGTGATCCGCCGCGAGCCCTGAAGCTATCCTGAAGTCGGACACGCCCATGGACACCGCCCTCAAGACCACCGCAGAACGCAACGCCGGCCCGACGATCGCGCCGCTCGGGGTCCGTCCGCTCTCGCGCCCGCTCGGCGAGATCCTCATCGAGATGGGCTGCGTCACCGCCGAGGCGCTGGCCGAGGGCCTGCGGGCGCAGCACCTCGAGGGCGAGAAGATCGGCGAGACGCTGGTGCGGCTCAAGCACTGCAGCGAGTGGGACCTCGCGCGTGGGCTGGCGCGCCAGTTCGGCCTGCCTGCCCGCGAGAACGTCGAGATCGGCGAGATCCAGGACGAGCTTGTCGAGCAGCTGCCGATCCAGTACGCGCGCGCCAACAAGGTCCTGCCGTACCGCCTCGACCGCGAGCTCGGCGTGCTCAGCGTCTACGCGGCCGACCCGCTGCGGCTGCTCGACCTCGACGACCTGGGCACCCTCTACGAGGCCGACGTCGACGTCACGCTGATGCCCGAGTCGAACGTCCTCGAGATGATCAACCGCACCTACGCGCGGCGGACCAAGGACGTCGACCTCGAGAAGAAGGACGCCGAGTACGAGGAGGAGGACGAGGACATCCTGCACGCCTCGGCCGAGGACGCGCCGATCATCCGCTTCGTCAACAGCCTGATCTTCAACGCCTCGAAGGAGAAGGCCAGCGACATCCACATCGAGCCGGGCGACAAGGAGATCATCGTCCGCAACCGCGTCGACGGCGTGCTGCACGAGGTCAAGCGGGCCCCCAAGGCCCACCTTCCCTCGGTCATCGCCCGCGTCAAGATCATGGCCGGCCTCAACATCGCCGAGAAGCGGCTGCCGCAGGACGGTCGTATCCGCCGCAAGATCGCCGGCAAGGAGGTCGACATGCGCGTCGCCACCGTGCCCACCGCGCACGGCGAGCGCATCACCGTCCGTCTCCTCGACAAGTCGGCCGTCGCGCTCAAGCTCGACAACATCGGCATCGCGGCCGACCACCTGCGGATGATCCGCGACGTCATCAACCGGCCGCACGGCATCTTCCTCGTCACCGGTCCGACCGGCTCGGGCAAGACGACCACGCTCTACTCGGCGCTGACCGAGATCAACACGCCCGACCTCAACATCCTCACCGTCGAGGATCCGGTCGAGTACCAGCTCGCCGGCATCTCGCAGGTCCAGGTCCAGAGCAAGATCAACCTGACCTTCGCGGCCGGCCTGCGCTCCTTCCTGCGTCACGACCCCGACGTCATCATGGTCGGCGAGATCCGCGACGTCGAGACCGCCGAGATCGCGATCCAGGCGTCGCTCACCGGTCACTTGGTGCTCAGCACCATCCACACCAACGACGCCGCCACCGGCATCACCCGCCTGGTCGACATGGGCGTGCAGCCGTTCCTGGTCGCCTCGTCGCTGGTCGCGCTGCAGGCCCAGCGCCTGATCCGCCGCGTGTGCGTGCACTGCTGCGAGCCGTACCGGCCGCTCGCGTCCGAGCTCGAGGAGATCGGCATCATCCCCGCCGCCTTCTACGCCGGCGAGCAGGCGCTGAAGGTGCCGGTGCGCGACGAGAACGGCGAGGCCATGCCTTTGTCCGTGGCCGAGCCGCGGCGGTTGCCGCCGCGCGGGCACGTCTACCGCGCCGTCGGCTGCGACAAGTGCCAGGGCAGCGGCTACTCCGGGCGAACCGGCGTGTACGAGGTCCTCATGGTCACCGAAGAGGTGCGCCGGCTGGCGATCCGCAACGCCGACGCCATGCAGATCAAGCAGGCGGCGCTGGCCCAGGGCCTCCGCACGCTCCGCGACGACGGCGCGCACAAGGTCGTCTGCGGCATCAGCACCCTCGACGAGGTCCTGCGCGCGACCTCGGTGGAGTCGTAACCGAGCATGCCGGCGTACGCGTATACGGGCCTTCGCAAGGACGGCAAGACGGTCAAGGGCGTCGAGTCGGCCGACACGGTCGGCGCGCTCAAGGCCAACCTCAAGCGCGTCGGCATCTTCCTCACCGCGGTCAGCGAGACCACGGCGCAGGTGGCCTCGGCGGGCGGCGCGGGCATGGGCCGCGAGGTCGACCTCGGGGCGCTGTTCGACCGCGTGTCGCAGAAGACGGTCTCGCGGACGACGCGGCTGCTGGCCACGCTGCTGTGCGCCGGCGTCACGCTGCCCGAGTCGCTGTCGGCGATCACCGAGCAGAGCGAGAGCCGGCGGCTCAAGGGCATCCTCAGCGACGTCGCCAACAAGGTCAACGAGGGCAGCTCGCTGGCCGACGCCTGCGCCCGCTACCCCGACGTGTTCCAGCCGCTGTTCATCAACATGGTCCGCGCGGGCGAGGCGTCCGGCTCGCTCGAGACCGTGCTCCTGCGCATCGCCGACTTCATGGATCAGCAGGAGGAGCTGAAGGGCAAGGTCACCTCGGCGATGATCTACCCGGCGATCATGACCGTGCTGTCGGGCGGCATCATCACCATGCTGATGCTCAACGTGGTCCCGCAGATCACGGAGATGTTCGAGGGCATGAACGCGGACCTGCCGTGGAACACCGCGTTCCTGATCTGGCTCAGCGAGTTCATCGCCTCGTGGTGGGTCATGATCTTGATCGGCATGTTCGGCCTCGTCTGGCTGTTCCGCCGCTGGCGCAAGACCGACATCGGCCGCGCGACCGGCGACACGATCTTGCTCAAGATGCCGATCGTCGGCGACCTCGCGCGTAAGCTGGCCATCGCGCGGTTCGCCCGTACACTTGCGACCATGCTCGCCAGCGGCGTGCAACTGCTCGCGGCGCTCGACATCGTGCGCGCGCTGCTCGGCAACTGGGTGCTCGAGAAGGTCGTCGCCACCGCGCGCGACAACATCCGCGAGGGCGAGGGCATCGCCCCGGCGCTCAAGCGCAGCGGCGAGTTCCCCGCCCTGGTGACGCACATGATCGCGGTCGGCGAGCGCTCCGGCCAGCTCGAGCAGATGCTGACCGACGTCGCCAACGCCTACGACCGCGAGGTCAACACCGCCCTCACGCGCATGACCGCGCTGCTGGAGCCCCTCATGATCGTCTTCATGGGCGGCAGCGTCGGCTTCATCGTGTTCTCGATCATGCAGCCGATCATGATGCTCAACGAAATGGCCGCGCAGTAGCCCGAGTACCTCAGGAGAGACCACCCATGAACCCGCAACTTCACACCGTCCGCCAGGCCATCCGCCGCCGCCGCAACAGCCGCGGCATGACGCTGATCGAGATCCTCGTCGTGCTGGCGATCATCGGCCTCATCGTCGGTGGCGTCAGCGTCGTCGCCTTCAACGCGCTCTCGGACTCCAAGGTCAAGATCGCCTACAACGAGGTGGTCGAGATCCAGAAGCTCAGCGAGCAGTACATGCTGCAGAAGAACGACAAGTGCCCGAAGACCATGGCGGACCTCAAGGCCGCCGGCGTCACGGCGCGCGTCAAGAAGGACCCGTGGGGCGAGGAGTACATCCTGGTCTGCCCCGGCCAGCACGGTCCGGTCGACGTCACCTCCAACGGCCCCGACAAGAAGCCGGCGGGCGGCGACGACGTCAACAGCTGGGAGGACCTCAAGGAGATCGAGGCCGCCAAGGAGGAGAAGAAGTGAGCGGGCGCTAGCCCGTTCGCTCTCTCGCCGCGAGGACCGTCATGACCGTGCGGAGCCCCATCACAGCAGCGCGTCGGCGGCGAGGGAGCCTCGGCTTCACGCTGATCGAGGTCCTCGTGGTCATGGGGATCCTCGCGCTGCTGATCGGCTCCGTGATCACGGGCCTCGGCGCCAGCAAGCAGGCGCAGGTGGCCCGCGTCACCAACCAGCTCGCCAACACGATCCGCTTCGCCTACAACAAGGCCCGCGTCACCGGCACCTACTACCGGCTCCTCATCGACATCGACAAGAACAGCTTCACCATGCAGCGCGGCGACGACCGCATGTACCTGCCGGCCACCGATCGCTACGGGCGCATCGTGATGGTCGACCCGGGCAAGGTGAAGGAGCGCGAGGAGCGGGACAAGCGGGCCGAGGAGAACTACAACCGCTCGCTGCAGGCGCGGGTGCTCGACGCGGTCAAGGGCGCGCCGGTCGGCAAGCCCGGCCAGACCATGGGCCCGCTCGGCCAGCCGATGGCGAACGTGTCTCAAGGGCCAGGTACGCCGGGGCAGCCGACCAAGGCGGGCACGCCCGCAGCCCCCGGGCAGCCCGCGGCGGCCGGCGCGGCCAAGCCGAGCACCCCGGCGTCGGCCGGCTCGCTCGACAAGTACATCACCCCGCCGAAGAAGGTCCCGCGGCGCAAGCCGCCGATCTTCGGCGCCTTCGAGGACGACAACAGCCTGTCGGAGCTGCGCAAGCCGTTCAAGTTCCCGCCCGAGGTCAAGGTCATCGCCGTACGCACCGCCGAGGACCTCAAGCCGATCACCAAGGGCGAGGCGAGCCTGTTCTTCTTCCCGCAGGGCCACACCCAGCAGGCGCACATCCACGTGCAAGAGGTCGCCAACCCGGAGAACGAGTTCACGATCATCGTCAAGCCGCTGACCGGCCGCGTCGAGATCAAGGAGGGCCACGTCGACCTGGCGCTGCCCGACGATCCGACCACCATCCGCGACGACCTCGGCAAGAGGATGAACCGGAGGGCGTTCTGACATGACCGCGCCCCGCACCCCTCGTCCGCGCCTGCGCCCGCCCGAGCAGCGCTACGCCGCCGCCGGCTTCACCCTGCTCGAGGTCATGATCGCCATGGCCGTGCTGTCGCTGTCGCTGACCTCGATGCTGACGTCGCAGATGGCCAGCCTGCGCGCCACCCGCTACGCGCAGACCATCACCTCGGTCGCGTTCCTGGCCGACTACCAGCTGATCGAGACCGAGTACATCGTCCGCAAGGAGGGCGGCTGGGTGCTCGAGGACAAGTTCTACGAGGGCACCTTCGCCGACCAGGGCTGGCCTGACGTCAAGTACAAGTGCATCGTCGACTTCCTCAAGCTGCCCGAGTTCACCGAGCTGCGCGCGGCCAAGGACGACACCGACCGGGCCAACCGCGGCGAGAGCAGCATGTACTACCGCAGCGCCGCCGATCAGGCGTTCACGGCGCTCGGCATGGTCTGGACCCCGGTCAAGCAGGCCATCGAGCGCTCGATCCGCAAGGTCAAGTGCACCGTCAAGTGGAAGAACGGCAACCTCGACGAGGAGTTCGTCGTCAACACCTTCTGGGCCGACCCGGAGAAGCTCAAGCAGCTGCCCGGCCTCGGCGGCGAGGCGAAGGAGGGCGACCTCGGCGACGACAAGCCGCAGGGCGGCAGCGGCGGCGCCGGCAGCGGCACCGGCACGCCTTCGACCGGCGGCGGCGCGGGCCGGCAGCCGGCGGGCGGCGCCACGGGCTCCAACATGGGCATGGGAGGCGGGCGGCGATGAGCACCTTCGTTCCTGGCGCTTCGAACATGTCCTCGCGGACAGCCCGTCAACGCGGCCTGTCGCTGGTCGAGATCCTCGTCGCGGTGACGATGATGACGATGATGACCGCCTCGGTCTACGCCAGCTTCAGCACCACCGCGCAGAGCATGCGCACCGCCGAGAAGACCCAGCAGAAGTACGCGGTGCTGCGCAACTGCCTGGCGCGCATGGGCACCGAGATCTCGCTGGCGTACCTGTCGCACAACCGGCCGCCGGTCGAGGACCTGCACTTCACGCTGTTCGAGGGCCGCGACCAGTTCTACTCCGACAGCCTCACGTTCTCGGCGTTCGCCCACGTCCGCATGCGCAAGGACGCCAACGAGAGCGACCAGTCGGTGATCCAGTACTTCCTCTACAAGGACCCGAACGACGCCAACCGCACCCACCTGTACAAGCGGGAGTCGCGGCGGCTGATGGGCGACCGCCCGGAGAAGATGGAGGAGTTCTTCCCGGCCTACGTGTTCTGCGAGGACATCAAGTCGTTCGACGTCAAGTACTGGGACGTGAAGCGCATCGAGTGGCGCGACGAGTGGCGGACGATGAAGCAGGACATGCAGCCCAACCGCCTGCCCGAGCGCGTCAAGATCACGCTCGGCGTGTGGGACGCGGACCTCGGCAAAGAGGTCAAGTACGTCACCCAGACCCTCATCCCGATGCAGGAGCGCATCGACTTCTCCCGCTGAAAGGCCCCCCGCCGTGACCGTCGACGCCGACAACACCCCGCCCGAGAGACATGTCCGTAAGGTCAGGTCCGGCGTGGCGCGTCGACGCGGCGGCGGCAAGGAGCACGGCATCGCCCTGCTGATGGTCCTGGCCTGCATCGCGGTGCTGCTGCCGTTCACCGCCTCGTTCAGCTACACCACGCGCGTCGACTGGCAGGCCGCGATCAACCTGCGCGACGAGATCTCGGCGCGCAACCTGACCCGCGGCGGGATGCGCCTGTCGCTGCTGCTGTTCGAGCTGCAGCGCATGGTGTTCAACCAGAAGCAGTTCCGGCAGATGCTCGGCACCTGGGACATCACCCAGGTCGCGCCGTACCTGATGTCGGCGTTCGGCTCGAAGGACGGCCACGAGGCCATCTCCGGGCTGGTCGGCCTCGACAACTCGACCTTCAAGGACCTCGCCATCGACCACGGCGGCTTCGAGATCCGGGTCGAGGCCGAGAGCGGCAAGCTCAACGTCAACTGCCTGGCGTCGTCGGGGCAGGGCAAGGACAACTCGCAGGCGCGCACCGTCGAGACGCTCGAGGCGATGCTGATGCCGACCCTCTACGACCCGCTGTTCGACGAGGAGAAGGCCGACGGTCAGCGCTACACCCGGGCCGACGTCATCAAGGCGATCGTCGACTACATCGACGAGGACAACAAGTCGTGGGACATGGTCAAGCTGGCCTCGTCGTCGACGCAGGAGCGCTACCGCTACACCGAGATCTTCGACCCGTACCAGCCGCGCAACTCCCGGATCGACAGCGTCGAGGAGCTGCACCTGGTCCAGGGCGTCGACGACGACCTGATGTCGGCGATCGCCGCCGACATCACCGTCTACGGCGCCTGCAAGGTCAACCTCAACTTCGCCAGCGCCGACCAGATCGCGCTGGTGCTGCGCCACTCGGTCACCGAAGAGGACAAGTGGAAGACCGAGGGCGAGAACTTCCTGATCAAGACGCTGCCGCTGGCCCGCTACGTGGTCGACACGCGGGCGATGAGCTTGTTCTCCGACATGAAGGCGTTCAAGGAGTTCGTCGAGAAGCCCGACAAGCTCATGAACCCGATGGCCGCGCTCGGCGGCGGCGGCACGAGCGCGCAGGCGCTGAACCGGGCCAACCTGCCGCGCATCCCCGAGGGCATGAACATCCGCGAGAACAGCGAAGAGGACAAGGGCTCGGGCGAGCAGCTCGGCGGCCTCAGCGACATCGCCACCATCGCGCCCGAGCGGGTCTATCGCATCGAGATCATCGCCGAGGTCGGCGCGGTCAAGAAGCGCCTCACCGCCATCTACGACATGCAATTCGTCCGCAGCGAGGGCGCGAAGGGCACCGGCGCGTGGCTCTACCTGCGCGAGGACTGACTCCCATGGCTCCCAACTTCAACCGCAAGGACTGCCGCCCGTGGCTCAGAAGTACGTAGGACTCGACCTCGGCACCTCCGAAGTCAAGGCCGTGCTCATCAACGCCGGCCTGCGCACCATCCAGGTGCTCGAGACGGTCGTCGAGCCGGTGACGCTCACGCCGCAGGGCGACACGTCGCTGGCGGCCGCGCTCGACATCGGCATCGCCGTGCTGCGCCGCCGCGGCTGGAACCACTACCCGATCGGCGTGGTGCTGCCGGGCAGCTTCGCGGCCTACCGCGTGTTCAAGTTCCCGTTCAGCGACCCGCGCCGGATCGCCCAGGCGATCGCGTTCGAGGCCGAGGGCCAGTTCCCGGTCCCGCTCGAGAACCTCGAGCTCGACCACGTGCCCGCGACCGTCGCCGGCGGCGGCGGTCAAGCGCTCGCGGTCGCGGTCCGCCGCTCGGCGATCGACCAGGTCCAGGCCGCGTTCAAGGCCGCGACGATCGACGTCAAGCTGATCACCGTCGACGTCCTGGCGACCGCGCAGGTGCTCACCGCCGACCTGCCCGAGGCGGCCAAGGGCGCGCCGGCCGAGGCGCGCACGCCGGTGGTGCTCGGCCTCGACATCGGCCACGCGACCACCGACCTGGTGGCGTTCGGCGCCAAGGGCCCGGTCGCCGCCCGCATGCTCCGCCGCGGCGGCGTTCACGTCACGCGCGCGCTGCAGCAGCGCTACCAGCTCAGCGACGCCGAGGCCGAGGCCGCCAAGCGCGACAACGCCTTCCTGCCGCACCGCGGCCAGGGCGACCTGACGGCCGAGCAGATGGAGTCGGCGACGCTCGTGGCCCGCGCGCTCGAGCCGGTGGTGCGGGAGATCGAGCACACGCGGATGTGGCTGCGGGCCGAGTTCGCGGCCGAGGTGGTGCAGCTGCGGCTGTCCGGCGGCGGCGCCAACCTGCGCGGCCTCGACGCCTACCTGGCCGAGCAGCTCGGGCTGCCGACCGAGCGCGCCCGTCCGCGCGAGAGCCTCGGCCTCAAAGGTCTCGCGGGACATGACTGGACGGCCATGTCGGCCGCGCTCGGCGGCGCCGTCGGCTGCGCCCGCCGGCCGCTCATCCAGCTGCACAAGGACGCCGCCGTCCAGCGCGGCGGCGACGGCAGCTGGATCGCCGAGCGCATCGCCACCGTCGCCGCGCTCGGGTTCGCGATCCTGGCGTTCGGCGTGGTCGACACCGTGGTCGGCATGAGCGCGCTCGAGGCGGAGCGCATGGCCTACGAGGAGGAGCTCGGCGAGGCCAGCAACAAGGTGTTCGGCGAGACGCTCACCTCGAAGGCCGAGATCGAGGACCGCCTCAACGCCGTCGACGGCCGCGACATCACCAAGCTGATCCCGCAGCGCGGCGCGCTCGACGTGCTCGCGGGCTTCGTCAAGGCGGCCACGCCGAGCGGCGCCAAGCCGCCGCCGACGCCGCTGCCGGTGGTGGAGGGCGAGGGCGGCGTCGTCTCCGACGACAGCTCGCCGGCGACGACGCCGACGGCTCCGGTCCAGCTGCCCTCGGTCGACCCGGCCTCGGGCATCGCGTGGGACGACGAGTTCGTGCTGTCGCTGATCGAGATCCGGCCGCGCGCGATCCAGTTCCGCGCCTCGGCCACGCGCTCGTCGGCGCAGGAGCGGTTCAAGAACAAGCTGCTGCAGGCGCTGCCCTGCGTCATCCCGTTCCAGGTCGGCAAGGTGCGCGACGAGGGCACCAAGAAGGTGTTCGACCCCAACATCGAGCACGACTGCTACAGCAGCACGGAGACCGAGTCGTGAGCGCCATCGATTCCACCCTGTTCGGGTTCATGTCCCGCTTCAACCCGCGCGAGCGGGCGCTGCTCGGCGTGCTCATGCTGGTGTTCTTCGTCACCGCGGTCGGCGTGCTCTACATGATGCGCAAGAGCTCGTTCGACACCGCCCGCGCCGAGATCGCCGATCTGCGCGAGGGCCTGGTGCTGGTCCGCACCAAGGGCACCGCGTACGACACCAAGAAGAAGGAGAAAGAGGCGCGCGAGGCGAGGATCGCCAACGCCCAGCCGATCGTGTTCTCCATCCTGCTCGAGGAGGCGCAGAAGGACCTCGTCACCGGCACCCTGCGCGGTGAAGAGGAGCGCCAGGCGGTCGCCGTCGACGACAAGGGCCTGACCAAGCGCGTGGTCGCGTTCGAGGTCCGCAACGTCGCCCTCGAGGAGCTGCTCAACTTCCTCGCCAAGATCGAGGGCCAGCCGGGCAACATCCTGTTCGTCGAGCGGCTGATGCTGCGCTCGCCGTCGGCGCTCGAGGACCGCCTCAACGCCGAGGTCGAGCTGGCCACGTGGGAGCTGCAGAAGCAGGACGAGCCGGCCGCGGCGCCGACCGTCGAGGAGGGCGAGTCGTGAAGATCCGCCTGCCCAGCCTCACCAGTCTCCGTCGCGGCGGCGACCTGCCCGGGCCCCCGCCGAGCGGCACCATGATCGCCCAGCCCACCCCGATCGGCGGCTTCGGCGACCGCATGCGCCTGTTCTCGCGGCGCCTCCGCAGCTCGGCCGGCTGGGTGTTCCTGGCCGTGTTCGTGTTCTTCGCCTTCGTGTGGCTGAGCCTCCCGACCCGCGGCATCGCCTGGCGGATCGGTCAGCAGGCGCGCAAGGCCGGCTACCTCATCGACATCGAGGACATGTCGGTGCGCCCGTGGGGCAGCGCGACGCTCCACAACGTGACGTGGACGTACGCGCCGTCGCACCCGGGCCAGATCCCGCACCAGCTGGTGCTCGACGCCGTCGACGTCGACTTCTCGGTGCTCAAGTACTTGCTGCTCGGCAACATCGACGTCGAGGTCGACACCGTGCTCGACGAGGCGCCGATCCACGCCGAGTACGCGCGCAGCGACAGCGAGTCGAGCATCAAGATCGAGGTCACCGAGTTGCCGCTCGGCTCGGTGCCCAAGCTGCAGCAGGCGCTCGGCGCCCCGCTGCGCGGCCTGTTCGCCCTGCACGTCGACATGACGATGCCGGAGAACCTGTTCGAGAAGGCCGAGGGGACGATCGCGCTCGAGTGCGCCTCGTGCTCGATCGGCGACGGCGAGGAGCTGCTGTTCATCCCCGGCTCGTCGGGCATCACCGCCAAGGGCATCACGATCCCCGAGATCGACCTCGGCACCCTGATCGGCAAGCTGAAGGTCTCGGAGGGCCGGGCCACCGTCGAGGACTTCAAGACCAAGAGCGCCGACATCGAGCTCGAGCTCACCGGCGACATGCCGCTCAAGGATCCGTTCTCGAAGTCCGAGTTCGCGTTCCAGATGAAGCTGCTGGTGACGCAGGCGCTGCAGGACAAGAGCGAGACGCTGCGCTTCGCGGTCCAGACCGCGGGCCCGTCGTCGAAGATGGATCCGCCCGACGACGGCTGGCTCGGCTTCAAGCTGCGCGGCACCGTCGGCAAGCCGCGCTTCATGGGCATCAAGAGCAAGACCGCCGAGGAGCGCATGCTCGAGCGGCGGCAGAAGAACGCCGAGCGCGACGCGGCCAGGAAGTCGCGCACCAAGTCTCGCTCGTCCACTTCGAAGAAGACCGACGAGAAGGACGCGCTCGAGCGCAACCAGGGGCCGGAGCTGCCGAACATCGGCGGGGACACCGGCGGGACCGACCGCGAGCCGGAGAAGGCGCCCGACACCGAGATGCGTCAGGCCGAGCCGCCGTCGATGCCTTCGACCCAGCAGCCGCCGCCCGAGCCCGAGCCCGAGCAGCGGCAGGAGGAGCGTCCGCCAGAGCCGCCGCCGCCGCTACCGCCGGCGATGGAAGAGGTGCAGCCCGAAGGTGGTCAGGGTCAGGGCCAGGGTGATGGTCAGGGCCAGCCTGAAGCTCAGCCCGATGGCCAGATGCCGGCCGAACCGTCGCGCGAAGGCGAAGCGCCGCCGTCGACGGACGCGCCCACAGGCTGAACGTCGTCAAAAAGCAGCTCTCGTGCCAATCGGGAACCTCTCTCAACCAAAAGAGAAAGGTTCCTGAGGGGGTCTGCGGGTTTGCGCCTGCGCGCAAAGTATGCATTACACCCGCGCATCTTCCGCCCGCAGAGTAGGCGAAGCCCCGCGGAGGTACCGCCTATGACGAACTTTGAAGAGCCCAAGCCGACCCGAATTCTGGTGGTTGACGACGAGTCAAGCGCACGGTCTGCACTCAGCGAGCTGCTGCGCGAGGAAGGTTATGAAGTCCAGTCCGCCGCCGATGGTTACAAGGCGCTCGGACGCGTCGACCAGTGGGAGCCCGACGTCGTCATCACCGACGTCAAGATGCCCGGCCTCACTGGCCTCGAGCTCATAACCAAGCTCCGTGAAATCTACCCTGACGTCGCGGTCGTCGTGATGACGGCTTTTGGCTCGGTCGAGGGCGCCGTCGAGGCGCTCCACCTCGGCGCCGACGATTACCTCGGCAAGCCGGTCGATCTGCCGCAGCTGCTGATCGGGCTGCAGCGGGTGCTGCGTCACCGGGCGCTGCAACGCGAGGCCCGGCAGCTGCGCTCGGCGCTGGCGAGTCAGCGCGCCGATATGCGCGCCGGCGTCATCGGCCAGTCGAAGGTGTTCCGCGACCTCCTCGGCCTGGCCCGCCAGGTCGCCGACTCGCCGGTGTCGGTGCTCGTCACCGGCGAACGCGGCACGGGCAAACAGCACCTCGCGCGCCTGATCCACCAGTGGAGCGGTCGCCGCGGCCCGTTCGTCAGTCTGCAGTGCAGCGGCTTCACCGACGAGGCGTGCGCCCGCGAGCTGTTCGGCGTGCGCGAAGGCGGAGCCGTGCTGCGCGAGGGCAGGCTGGTCGAGGCCGACGGCGGCACGCTCTTCCTCGCCGACGTCGACGAGCTGCCGGCAGGCGTGCAGGCGGCGCTGCTGCGCTTCCTGCAGGACCGCACGTTCTGCCGCGTCGGCGACAGCGAGCCGCTGCAGGCCGATGTCCGCGTGATCGCGGCGACCAGTCAGGAGCTCGGCGCGGCCCGGGGCAGCAAGCTGCGCGAAGACCTGTACTACCGCCTCAACGTCGTCAGCCTGCGCATGGCGTCGCTGCGCGAGCGCCGGGACGACGTGCCGCTGCTGGCGATGTATTTCCTGCGGCAGTTTGCGGCCCAGGCCCATCGCCCGGTGATCGGCTTCAGCGAGCGGGCGCTCGGCGTGCTGCTCGGCTGCGATTGGTCCGGCAACATCCGCCAGCTCGAGAACAGCGTCGAGCGAGCGGTGGTGCTGGCGCGCGGGGCGGAGATCGAGCCGCGCGACCTGCCGCGCGAGCTGATGTCGAAGATGCGTGGTGACGACGCGGCGCCGGTGATTCCGGGCGCGTCGCTGCGAGAGATCGAGCGCTACGCGATCCTGCGGACGCTCGAGCACGTCGGCGGCAGCACCAGCAAGGCGGCCAAGATCCTCGGGATCTCGCCGCGCAAGATCCAGTACCGCCTCAACGAGTACCGCGGCGCTCCGCAGACGGGGATGCCTCCCGCGCTGCCAGAACCGCACGCGCACCGCAGCGCGGTGAAGTAGGCCCGCGGAACGTCGAACCACCGCGGGCGATCATGGTTCGCCGCGGTGGTCGGCTGGCTGAAGAGACAGGTTCGAATTTCACCGATCCGCCGCGCCCGCGCGCGTGGGACCGCGCCTGCGAGGGGGGTCGTGGCCGCGTGCTACCTTCGATCCGTCGGAGGGCGCGATGAAAGAGATCGAGATACGGATCGGGCGCGGCGCCAGGGCTACGCGGTTCGCCGCGGTCCTGGTCAAATCGGGCAGCACGGCCACCCGCAGCTTCGAGCGGTCGCGCAGCGGGGCGGGCGTGCAGGTCCACCTCACCGGCGAGCGCGACTACCACGTGGCCCTCGTCGCCGAGCCCGCGGCGGCCGACAAGGCGCTGCTGCGCGCGACCGTCGGGCAGAAGCTCCTGCTCGATTTCCCCGGGCGTCGGGCCGTCCGCCAGCGCCTCGCCGGCCTCGCGGGACATGGCCTTCAGGACAGGTCAGAGCCGAAGGCTGCGGCGCTCGACCTCACCGCTGGCATCCACGGCGCAGCCCCGCTGTTCCTCCTGAGCAGCGGCGAGCTGGCCGCGGACGCCGACGGACCTGCCCCGAAGGACATGTCGTCGCTGCCGGTGTTCGTCGCCGCCGCGCGCTGGATCTCGTCGCGGCGGACCTCGAGCTTCGAGTGCCTGTTCCCGCCGAGCGCGTTCTTCCCCGACGAGCCGCTGCGCACCGAGCGATTGACGCCGACGCAGGCCAGGGCGCTGCTGCGGCAGGTCGATGGCGTGTTGACGGAGGCCGCCGCGAGCGGGCCGAACGCGGCGGTCGACGACGCCGTGCAGCTGCGCTCGGCCGCGCTGACGGTGCTGTCGCACGTGGTCGCCACCGTGCTCAAGGATCCCGAATTCCGCGCGGCCGCCGACGCTGCGGCCGAACGCATCTTCCGGCTGATCGACGAGGAGACCGGTCCTGGCGGACGCGGCGAGCTGCGGGCGCACGCCATCTCGCTGCTGTCGCTGCGCGGCCCGGCCCTGCGCCCCGAACAACAGGCGCGCGCGCAGGCGCTGCTGCGCTCGCTGTCGCGGCAGGCCCCGCCGTACGCCGCGCTGACCGGGCCGTGGCGGTTCGCGCTGGCCTCGGCGCCCGAGTTCTTCCCCGGCGAGGTCGAGCTGCTGCAGACCAAGTTCGGCTTCACCAAGGTGGCCGCGCCCGAGGGCACGCCCGCGTCGCCGAACCCGTGGGGCGACGGCTACGTGGTCCTGCGGGCGCCGTTCGTCGGCAAGGGCGGGCGCGAGTTCATGGTGTTCGCCCGCTCGGCCGCGCCGCGCGACGAGAACTTCGAGATGTCGCAGGAGTTCTTCACCGGCCTGCTGGTCAGCCGCCACGCCAACCTCGGCGCCTACGACATGCGCGCGTCGGCGATCCAGACCCCGCAGGTCGGCTACAAGCTGATGATGAACTGCCAGTGCGCCGGGCTGACCACGCGGTTCGCCATCGCCCGCATGTTCCCCGACGCCGACATCTTCTCGAGCTGGGACTCGACCTACTTCCGCACCGGCGAGGGCGACAAGGTGGTGGCGTCCGAGGGCATCGACTGCTTCGTGGCGATCCTGCGCGGCCTCGCGGAGGAGGAGGACTTCGCCGCGATCGACCGGCGGATCCGCAAGGCCCAGTGGCACCACCGCCAGAGCCGCACGCCCGACTTCGTGCAGTTCATCGGCCCGGCCCACCCGCTGGTGGTGGCGCGTTACCAGGACATCAACCGCGACGGCAAGGCCGACTATTACGACGGCTTCCTCGACTTCCGGCTGGTCGAGATCGCCGAGAGCCTCAAGGACTCGGCGATCCCGCGCGACCCCGGGGCGTCGCCGTCGCAGATCGGCGGCGAGGCGGCGCGCGGGCTCGGGTGGGCCGCCGGCAGCCTCAATCGAGTCACGCAGTACTCTGAACTTTGGGACAGCTTGCCCGGGCAGGCCGAGCTCCTGTACGCGTTCCGGGCCGGCGGCTTCTTCAGCGGCGCCGAACCACCGCGCGACGTGCCGGCCGGCAAGGGCCCGCGCGGCGAGCTCGGGCGGCTGCCGGCGGTGGTCCGCTACGTGCGCGAGCCGGCCGGCGACGCGCTCACGGCCGACGTGCTGTTCCACAGCCACCTCAGCCACAGCGCGCAGGAGCTCAAGCGCCTGCTCGTGGCCGCCGAGGCGTGGTGGCGGGCGATCGACCTCGGCTACCTGGCCGACACCACGCCGCTCGACACGCCCCTGGGCCAGCGCGCCGGCCTGCTGCTGCTGCTCGCGGGGCTGCTCGAGTTCCCCGCTGATCAGAACTTCATCGACGGGCTGTGGGAGATGGCGCTCGACATGCTGCACCTGCCGCGGCTGTCCCGCTCGCTGATCCGCCGCTGCAACAGCGACGAGGACCACAATGACGGCAACTACTACGGGTCGGTCCGCGGCATCCGCGAGCTGGTCGGCACGGCCGAGGCGCCCGGCGGGGTGCTCAAGCCGGCCAACCCCGAGGCGTACGAGGAGCTGGCCGCGGCCGATCCGGCGATCGGCCGCGCCCGCCCGCTCGGCGAGGTCGCCCAGGCCGCGGGGCCGTGACGCGTTGTCGGCGAGCCAGGCGGCGTGGCAAAAAGGAGGGATGCACCGCCTCACGCCCGGGCTCGCCGGGTTCGCCCTGCTCCTCGTCGCCTGCGCCGGCTCGGGGCCTCCGCCTCAACCTGTCCCGGAGGACAGCCTCCGCGCGGCCGCCCCCGAGGACGCGGGCGGCTCGTGCTCGGCCAGCGCCGAGTGCCCCGGTGCCGCGCCGGTCCGCTGCACCGGCAAGGGCGAGGGCCGCTGCCGCGGCGAGGACGGCGTCGGCTGCCGCTTCGAGCCGCTCACGGGCCCGCCGCAGACCCGCTGCTGCGACGGCTCCGACAGCTGCACGTTCACGCCGCTGTCGGGCCCCTGAGCGCGTGGGGATGATCGAGGCAGCTGTCTGAATCGACATGTTCTTCAAGGCATGTCTCGGAAGCCATGTTCTCGCTCGCGCTGACCAGGGCGAGCGCGCTTCGAGGTCCGGTGACCAGATGCTCGTTCGGAGTCTGTCTGTAAGGACATGCTCTTTCGAGCATGTCCCGCGGCCAGGGATCAGCCGGCCGAGCTGTCGTCTGGGTCTGTCCGTAAGGACATGCTCTTTCGAGCATGTCCACCGGCCAAGAAACAGCCGGCCGAGCGGTTTTTAAGTGACCTGCTCTTCCGGCAATGTCCCGGCGACCAGGTGCTCGAGCCAGCCGGCGAAGCGCGGGCCGGTGAGCCCGTGGCCGAGGTGGTAGCGCAGCTCGGCCTCGACGGCGCCGCGCCAGGCCTCGATCTCGCCCGAGCCCGCCAGCAGCTCGCCCACGGTGGCGTCGCCGAGCCCGGCGACGACCTCGTTCAACACGGCCTCGATCTCGGCGGGCAGGCGGTCCCACGCGGCGACGGCGACCAGCGCGGCGTGGAGATCGCGGGCGACCACGGCAGGGTCGAGCTTGAGCAGCTCGGCATGCAGCGCCGACTCCGGCAGGTCGAGCAGCGAGGCCAGGACATCGCCGCGAAAGGCCGCGCCCTCGCTGGCGTGCCTGGGGTCGCTGACGCGATCGACGATCATGTCGATCACGCGACCGACCGCGCCGTCGACGAAGCCGCGCACGCGGTCCTCGACCGAGGCGTCGAGGCCGACCGCGGAGGCGACGCCCTTGGCGACGCCGAACAGCTTGGAGGTCACGCCGGCGCCCGGGATCTTGCTGGTGTCCGGGAAGATCGAGCCGACCTTCTTTGCGAAGTCGAGCAGGGTGGTGTGGAGGATCGTGCGCGACAGGTCGCGCACGGTCGCCTGATCGACGACGGCCCGCACGAGCGCGCGGCTCGGCGTGTAGGGCCTGCGGACGACGCTGCGGAGCAGCGGCACCAGCTCGCCGGGCAGCCGCGCGCGCACGCTGCCCTGGCGCGGACGGATCCGCCCGAGCGCGTCGCGGAGGCGCTGCTCGAGCCATGACGCGTGGCCGGGCGCGGCGGCGGCGGCCTGCAGGCCGGTGACGATCAGCGGGGTCAGCCGGACGGGATCGACGAAGCGACGTGCGGGCGCCGCGAGGACCTCGTCGACCAGCAGCGCTGCGAGCGCGGCGAGGTAGCGCGGCTCGTCGCGCAGTCGCGCGAGGAGGGCAGGGACGTGGGGCACGCCGGCCCTATACCAAGCTTCCTGCACCACGGATACGCTGGTCTCACGACGCGCTCTCGCCGGCCTCTCGCCGAGACCCGGCCCTGACAAGGCGCGTTGTCCCGCCGCCATGCACAGCCGCAACGTCGAGATCAAGAGCCCCTGCCACGAGTCGTGGGACGCCATGCACGGCGACGAAGCGCGCCGCTTCTGCGATGTCTGCGCCAAGCACGTGCACAACCTCTCGGCGATGTCCCGGCAGGCCGCCACCGATCTCCTGACGGAGCACAAGGGCCAGCACCTGTGCGTCCGCTACTCGAACCAAGAGGACGGCCAGATCGCGTTCCGCGACACCGTTCCGCTGTCTCGCCTGCGTCCGGTGCGGACCGCCTTTGCAGCGATGATGCTGGCCGCCTGCGCCCCGCACGGCGACGGCCCGCCGATCCAGGACCTCGGCGACATCGCCATCGAGGCGATGGCCCGCGACGCCAGGCCGTCGCCCGAGGGCGGCTGCGAGGTCCAGACCGGGCCGTTCACGACGATGCACTTCCCCGCGAGCCACGAGGTGTGCCGCAACGTCGTCGACATCGGGGCCCAGATCCGTCCGCCCGTGGCGCCGCCGCCCGAGCCGCCGCCGCCGATGCCGACGATGGGCGCCGCGCCCGTGGCGATGGACCCGCCGCCGCCGCCGCCCGGTGAGGAGCTGATGGGCAAGGTGGCGCCGCCCGAGCACGTGAAGATGGGCGAGGCGACGCCCGACGCGAAGGAGCCGTGCGACCCGCAGGCCTTCGCCCCGCCGCCGCCGGACCCGCCGCCGTCGATGCTGATGGGCCAGGCGGTCGCCCCGGAAGCGCTCCAGCCGCCCGCGCCGCCGCCCCCCGCGGAGCCGCTGATGGGCGACGTGGTCGCCGACATCCCGCCGCCGCCGCCGCCGACCGCGAGGATGGGCCGGGTCGCTCCGAAGACCGGCAAGGTGAAGGTGCCCGCCGGACTCTGAGGTCGCGTCGCTGCGGGTGGGAAGGGCATGGCCTCGCGGCCATGCCCTTTCGTACATGTCCTCGAGGGCATGTTTTTATGGGCATGGCCTTTGGCTCATGCTTCGCCGAGCCCGCCGCGGACCCGGCCCGCGACCGCGGTCACGGCTCCTCCGCCCGAGCGTCCGCGGGGCGAGGCGGCCCTCGCACCGGCCCTCGCACCTGGCCTGCGGGTCATGCCCTCACGGCCATGTCCTCAAAGACATGGCCGCAGCGACATGTCCTCACGGACCGGTGGTGAAGTCCTCGCGGTTGCTGTCCCACCAGGCCTGCCAGGCGCGCAGCGCCAGGTCCCGGCTGCGGCGGTCGCCCTCGGCGGGGAACGGGATCCGCTGGCCGGTGATCCGCGCCAGCTCGTCGGCGGCCCACCGGCGCACGGCCTCGTCGCGGTGACGCAGGCCGTCGATGACCCACTCGATGCGCGGCTCCTGGCCGTGCTCGGCGTACCAGGCCCGCCAGCGCTGGGCGCGGTAGCCGTGGTGCTTGGCGGTGATCGAGCACAGCGCCTCGAGCGCGGCCTCGCGGACGTGCTTGTCGCGCACGGCCAGCAGGTCGATGAGGCGCGGCACGGCCAGGGTGTCGCGCAAGGTGCCGGCGGCCTCGACCGCGAGCAGCTGCCGGTCGTGGTCCTCGCTCTCGAGATCGCCGCGGATCTCCGCGGCCACGGCGGCGAAGTCGGGCACGCGGCTGTACGACTCGAGCACGCGGGTGGCGATCAGGCGCACGTCGGGGTCGGGGTCGAACGCCAGCTCGGCGAGCGGCCGCAGGCACCGCGGGTCGCGCAGCTCCTGGAACAGGAACGCGGCGTAGAAGCGGATCTGCGGCCGCACGCTGGCGAACAGCGCCAGCACGTGGGGGCTGACGGCGTGCCCGAGCTCGACGCAGGCGCGCAGCAGCGGGCCGTGGGCGCTCGGCGGCGGGAAGGTGGTCGCGTTGGCGAGGTCGATGGGGCCGGGGAAGCGCGCGGCGAGGCGAGCCAGGCCGCGCTCGTCGAGCGCCCGCAGGCGCGAGACGCTGGTCCATTCGGCCGGGTTCTGCAGGAAGGCCTCGAGCACGGCGTCGATCTCGCGCTCGTCGAGCGCCGTCGTCGGGCCCGCTTCGGCCGGCCTGTCGGCGGGCGCCGCGTCGGTCGGCGGCGCGGCGGCTGCAGACGCGGTCGCGGCGGCCTCGGTCGCGTCGTCGCGGGGGGTGTCCTCCGCGACATGCCCTTCGGGACCGGTCTCGGAGGACATGTCCTCGGGGACATGACCGGAAGTGCTGGAGGAGGCGGCCGGGACGTCGTCGGCCTCGCGCACCAGCCGCGGCATGGTCAGGACGTCGGACGAGGCCTCCGGGCGCGGCTCGTGCTTGGCGCGGCGCCGGCCGCTGCGCGGGCCGATCAGGGTGGTCGGCATCGACAGCGTCGGGCCGCCCTCGAGCTCGTCGGGGCCGCTGCGCCGGGCCATCGGGTGCGGCGTGGCGGTGAGGCCGCTCGAGCGCCGCAGCGTCTTCGGGATCACCAGCACCGGCTCCTCCGCGCTCGGCTCGGCGGGACGGCGGCGCCTCACGGCCCCGGGGGTGCCGGGCGGCGCGACGAGGTTGGGGATCAGCGGCCCGGATGCGCCCGGTTCGACCAGCGGCGGGATGTCGAGCACGGTCTTGGCGTCGGGCGCGGCGAGGCTCTCGACCAACAGCGGCGCGTGCGTCAGCGGCGGCGAGAGGTCGAGGATCGTCGGCGTGTCGGAGGCGGCGCGCGGCCAATCGTCGAACTCGGGGTCGGGCAGGCCGCCCCGCGCGGTCTCGTCGAGCATCACCCGCGGCGCGCCGGGCAGCGTCGAGGCCGGGTCGTGATCGACCCGGGCGTCGGCGGCGGACCGCAGCGCGCTGGCGACCGGCAGCGGATCCTCGATGCCCGAGGGCTCGGCGGTGGCGATCCAGCCGGGCATGTCGGCCCGGGCAGCCGCGGGCGGCCCGGAGGTGTCCGAACGACCATGTCCGAAGGTGCCTGGCCGATCGGTCAGGTCGATGGTGACGGTCGGGACCGGCGGGCGCGTGAACATCGCCGCGAAGCGAGCCACGAGCGGGCTGTCGGGGCCGTTCTCGGGGCCGAGCGGCACCGGCACCGGCGCCAGGCCGAGGCCGGGGCCGTCGCGCCGCGGGGGCGGGCTGTCGGCCTCGTGATCGTCGGTGAGGTCTTCGTAGTCCTGCTCGTCCGCGCTCGGTTCGGGCTCGTCGGCGCTCGGCTGGGCCCGCACCACCGCGGAGCTCTCGGCGCGGACCGGCAGCGGGGTGACGGTCGACGGATCGTCGCGGCGGATCGGGTTCTTCAGGGTGATGATGCCGCGGCCACGGCTGCTGCTGCTGCTGCTGCTGCTGCCGCTGCTGCGCCCGCGCGAGCGGCTGGCCGCGCTGCTGCTGTCCCCGAAGCCAGGTTCATCGGTCAGCCGGGCGGGGCTAGGCGGCGGCTCGTCCGGAGTCTCCGGCGCTGCGGCGGCGACCGCGGGCTCGGGCTCGGGCTCCGGGATGTCCTCGGGGACAGGTGGCACGGCGGCCGGCGCGTCGGCCTCGTCTTCGCTGACGATCGGGTGCGGGCGGACGGACGGGCGCGCGCGGTCGGCTGCTCCGGCGCCGACGGTGCCGCCGGGCACCACCCAGCCGAGCAGACGCAGCAGGGCCTCGAGGCTCTGGCGGGCGGTGTCGCACAGCTCGCGCAGGACGGTGCGCTCGCGCGGATCGAAGGCGACGCCGGCGCGGTCGACGTAGAGCATCAGGACCGTGCGACCGCCGGCGAGCACCGGCTCGAAGATGCAGGGGATCCCGAGCGGCTGGCCGACGGCGAACGACAGGCTCGGCTCGATCAGGAGGTGCAGCGGGCCCTGGCCGGACACCGCGCGATCGAGCAGGCCGCCCTCGGGCAGCGGGATGACGAGGCCCTCGGACAGCCTGAGCGCGCTGCCGGGGGCCGCCAGCACGCGCAGGCCCTCGCGCTTGACGCCGAACAGGGCCACGCGCGGGGCGACCAGCGAGGCGGCCTTGACCAGCGCCTCGGTGATCCGGTCGCGCTCGCGCGCGGTCGCCAGCGCGGCCCGGGCGGCGTCGAGCCGCTGGGCCAGGGTCATGACCATCGCCTGCGGGAGGGCCGGGGGCTTCTTGGTCGAGGACTCGATCAACGCCTCGTCGGCGCCGACGACCGCGGCTTCGGAAGCGCTGGTCGAAGGGACAGGTGCGGCGTCCGCCGGCTCGTTGGATCTGGCCGAAGAGACAGGTAAGGCCGAGCCCGCCGGCGCGGGAGAGCTGGCCGAAGCGACAGGCGGAGCTTCTTCCAGCGCGGTGGAGCTGGTCGAAGAGACAGGTGAGGCCGAGCTCGCCGGTGCGGGAGAGCTGGTCGAAGAGACAGGCGGAGCGGCTTCCGACGGGCGAGTGGCGCTGTCGTTCGCGCCGGGAGCGAGGTTGTCGGGCGGCGTGGTGGCGGCGCCGACGGGGATGCCGACCAGGGTGCGGCGGTCCGCGAGACCGGAGGAGTCCCTCGCGCGGGGCGTGGGCCGGGTCGTGGGCGCCGGCGGGAGGATGATGAGCGGCGTATCGGGGGCGATCGCCATCCCGGCGAACGAGCCGCCGCCGTCGTCGAACCCACGCGGGGGAACGAGCGGCGCGTCAGGGGCGACGGGCACGGGGTCGAAGCTCGACGGCCGGGTCGGCGACGGTTGCGGGGCGGGGTTCGCGGTGATGCTCGCCGAATCGGTCTCGGGCGCGCTGTCGTAGGCGGCCGTCTGACGGCTGGCAGCGGGGGTGGGGGCGGGGTCGTCGGTGAGGCTGTCCTCGAGGCCAGGCTGCTGCGCGTGCCGTGAGGCCCGGGCCGCGTCGGCTGCGAACGCCTCGGTGAGGGCGCTGGGCTCGCCCTTGTTCGCGGGGCGCGCGTCGGGGATGGTCGCGGCGGGCCTGTCCTCGGGGACAGCTGCGGCGAGGTCCGAGGACCTGTCCGGAGAGGCAGGTGCCGAACCCGACGGCTCGCCGGCCGCGGACGGCGAGGTCGCGGGGACAGGCTGAGGCAGATCGACCCGGGCCGTCGAGCCTTCGGCGGCAGGACGCGACGAATCGACGGAGATGTCCTCGGGGACAGGCGCGAGCGACTCGTCGCGCGCGGTCGCGCCGTTGCCGGCTCCGCGCAGCGAGCCCGCGTCCGCAGGGCGGGGCGAAGCGGCCGTCGCGGAACCACTGGTAGCAGGGCTCCCGGCGAGCCCGGAGGCGCGGGCGGCGGTGGTCGGACCGGACATCGCGGCCGGTCGGGGGCCGGCGTTTTGCCTGTCCGCGGGGACAGGTACGTCGGTCCCTCGCGCCTCGGTCAGCGGCGCCGCGGCGTCCTGGGTCGCGCCGAGCGCACGTGCATCGGCGGCGTCGCGCGGCCTGTCCGCTGGGACAGGCGCATCCGCGGCGCGGAGTTCGGGCGTCGCTCCGGCCGAGGTGTCGGCGGGGTTGTCCGCAAGGACAGGCGCTTCGGGCGAGGCGTCGGCGGGGCTGTCCGCAAGGACAGGCGCTTCGGGCGAGGCCTCGGCGGGGCTGTCCGCAAGGACAGGCGATTGGGCCGAGGCGTCGGCGGGGCTGTCCGCAAGGACAGGCGCCGTCGCCTCGTGAGCGTCGCGGGCCCCGGAGGCGTTCGCGGACTCGTCCGTCGCGCTCGCGTCGTCGGAGCCACCGATCTCACCCGGCGCGACCTCATCCTCGGCCATGTCCGAAGAGACAGGCCGCTCGTCGCTCGTCGACAAGTCGGGCGTCGCAGCCCCGGCGCCCGTCGAGCTGTCCGCGGGGACAGGTTCTCCGGCCGTCGGCGCATCGGCGACGGACCGGACCGAAGAGCCAGGCGATTCGACGCCCGCCGGCTTGGCGGCGGCTGCGTCCCCGCGCTCGGCCTGCCTGTCCTCAAGGACATGTGCACTCGTCAGCTCGCTCGCCGGCCCGTGGGTGGGGACGAGGCTGATCGTGAGCGAGGAGGTGCGCATCGCCTCGAGATAGTCGAGCAGGATCAGCGCGTAGCGGGGCGCGAGGATCGAGCCGGTCCGCTCGGCCGCGATCTTGGCCAGGCAGCACTCGGGCGCGACCACCGGGTAGAAGCCGCGGACCATGCGATAAAGCTGGCCGAGCTTGGCGTCGGGCAGGTCGGGGTGGACGGCGACGATCAGGCGACCGTCCTCCTGCACGAGCGGCATGGCCCAGCCGATGTCGACCAGGTCGCGCGGGACGTGCTCCCACGGGCGGGCCGGCCCGCGCTCGAGCAGCCGCACCGGCGCGCCCGGGAGGCCGCACGCGCTCTGCAGCAGGTGATCGAGCTGCACCGGGGTCATCAGCCCGAGCTCGAGGATCGCGGTGTCGAGACTGCCGCCGGCTTGTTGCTGCCGCCGGGTCGCGGCCTCGAGATCGGCGCGCGACAGCGGACCGTTGGCTTCGAGGTGGCGCAGGAGGAGGCTCACTGTTCCCTCACGACGTAGGTGCCCGTCAGATAGTCGTGGAAGGCCCGCTTCTCGCGGTCGAAGACCATCCACAGCGAGCCGAGGCCGCCGGGCACCAGGCCGACGGCGGTGCCCGCGAATCGCACGGTGGCGCGCACCGGACCGACCTTGCCGCCGGCGCGGTGGACCACGCGGATGCCCGTGAGCTTCTGCCCGGGTGTCCTCCCGGACAGGGCGATGAACAGCACGAAGTAAATCGCGACCATCACCAGCAGGGGCGCGAGCCACACGAGGATCTCGAGCGGCTCGACGGTGAGGAGCTGCAACAGGCCGGCCCACGAGAAGCCGCCGCGCACCGGGCTCGCCTCGCCGAGCACGCGCTGCAGGCCGAGGTGCAGCGGGCCCGCGGTGACCAGCAAGATCGCGGCGTCGACCACCGCGGCGGCGAAGCGGCGCCAGAAGCCGGCGACGCGCACCGGCACCAGCGCTTGCCCGCACGCGGGGCACGTCGGTCGCCCGTCATTGACGAGGCCGATGTCCAGCGCCGCGTCGCAGCTCGGACACGGGGCGGGGCGCTCCTTGCGAGACCAAAACGCCATGGGCGCGCACCATAACACGGCCCCGGGCCTCCCGGCCGGTCCCCGCGCGGCCCGGGCCGGGTCTGGGCGGGCGCTCAGGCGAACATGACGCGAGCGACAGCGACCAGCGCCGCCGTCTCGGTCCGCAGCGTGTAGGGCCCGAGGCCGATGGCGCGGAAGCCCGCTGCGCGCAGCAGCGCAGCCTCCTCGGGGGTAAAACCACCCTCGGGTCCGACGCACACGCGCGCGCCCGTGACGGCCGCCGGCGCGTCGCTCGATGTCGCGCGCAATTCCTCCCACGCGAACACGCCCGGGAGGTCGGCGCGCCGGGCGGTGGCCTCGCGGAGATCGACGGGGCCCGAGATCGCGGGGGCTCGCGGCCTGCCGCACTGCCGCTGCGCCGCTCGCAACACCCGCGCGATCCGTTCGCCGCCGGGCGCCGCGCCCTGACTGCGGGCGCAGCGGACCAGCACGACCTCGGCGACGCCGACCTCGCACAGCCCCGGCAGCAGGTCCAGCACCGTGGCCGGCTCGGGCATGCCGAGCAAGACCACGATCTCGCGCGGCGGCGCCGGCACGGTTCGTTGCTCGAGCAACTTCACGGTGGTGCCGCGCGCGTCGCCGCCGACGACCTCGGCCAGCCACAGCGCGCCGTGGTCGTCGATCGCCTCGACGTGCGCGCCGTCGCCGACGCGGCGGACCCGGCGAAGGTAGTGCGACTCGGCGGCGTCGAGGGCGACGCGCGCCGGATCGGCCGGCGCGCCGACGAACACGCGTGTGCTCATCCGGCGGCCCGCAGGACCAGCGCGCACCACTCGGCGAGGTCGCGGCGATCGATCAGGGTCAGGCCGGCGGCGGCGTAGGCCGCGAGCACTTCCTCGGCCTCTTCGCCGAGCACGCCGCTCAGGACCACGGCGCCGCCCGAGGCGAGGCGGCGCGCGACGTCGCCGGCGATCGGGATCAGCACGCCGGGGCGGATGTTGGCGAGGATCAGATCGAAGCCGCCCTCGAGCTCGAGCACGGTGACGGCCCGGATCTCGAGCCGGTCCTCGAGCGCGTTCTCGGCGGCGTTCTCGGCGGTGGTGTCGGCCGCGTCGGGGTCGTTGTCGGCGGCGACCACCGCGGCCTGCGGGAACAGCCGCGCCGCCGCGAGGGCGAGGATGCCGGAGCCGCAGCCGAGGTCGAGCACGCGGCTCGGGCGAGCGCCCGCCTCCGACAGCGCGACCAGCAGCTCGAGGCACAGCCGCGTGGTCTCGTGCTGGCCAGTGCCAAAGGCGCGGCCGGGGTCGAGGACCAACTCGAGCTCCGGGTCGCCGGGCCGACGATCGATCCACGACGGCCGCACCAGCAGCGTCGTCGTCGCGGCCGAGAACACCAGCGGCGCGTAGAACTGCTTCCACGTGTCGCGCCAGTCGTCGTCGGTGCGCACGGCCGGGGTCAGGCGCAGCGGCAGGTGCAGCTGCGCCGCGAGCCGCTCGACCTCGGTGACGAGGCCTTCGAGGCCGTCGGGCGTGGTGTAAATGGTGAGCTCGGGGATCTCGCAGCGACTGCCGAGCGTCGAGGTGTCGCGCGTCTCGACCCCGGCGGCCCGCGGGTCCTCGGCGATGAGTGTCGCCAGCGCCTCGAGCCGCTCCGAAGCCTCCGCCACTTCGCCGAGCTCGATGCCCCCGGCGTCTTCGTCGGACCGGCCGCGGAGCTGGACCAAAAGCGTCGCCCACGGTTCGGCGGTCGTCTCTGCTGTCTCACGCATCGCGCGGCAATATAGGCGAGTTCATCGCAATAGCGACGGATCAAATTGCATGCTCAATTACAAAAACGGCAATAGCTGGCAGTGGCCTGCGGCCCGCGGGCCTGTGCGCACTTTTTAACTTTATTCGCCTTGCCGCCTCTGCCATACCTCGGGGCCAGATCTGGGCGGCGCCTCCGGCGACGGCGACCCATGAGGGGTTGGCCGCGCATCATCCCCCGGGCGCTGCAAGAGGGAGAGGCACATGGTGGCATTTACGGGAGTCAAGGTGTTCTCGGCGACCAAGGCTTGGGAGCGCGAGCAGATCAGCGATCGCATCAACGAGTGGCTCGAGGCCAATCCGGGCGTCGAGATCGTCGACAAGGTGGTCACCCAGAGCTCCGACAGCGAGTTCCACTGCCTGACCATCACCCTGTTCTACAGCCGCCCGACCAGCCGTGCTGCCCACGCTCAGGCGTCGGCCGCGCCCTGACGCGCGAGCCGCCGATCGAGCTTTTCGCCTCGCGAGCGCCGGCGCCTGTTTGCGTCGGCGTCGCGCTTTCCCCCGGTTCCGTGGGCTGAACGCTGCCTGGCGCATCACGCGCTCGGATCGCTGGTAGTGTCTTTCGGGACAGGTCCCTCGGGACAGGCGGCGGCGATGCTTGTCGCGCCGCCCGGCCAGCGGGTATGGTGCCGGTGGCGATGGCACGAGGGCGGCTCAGCGTCGAGGCGTACGCGGCGGGGGTGCGAGCCGGCGATCGAGCAGTGCTGGCGCGGGCGATCACGCTGGTCGAGAGTCAGCGGGCTGACGACCAGGAGCTGGCGCGCGCGCTGGTGTCGGCGCTGCAGACGGAAGATCTGCGGACCGGCGGGGCGCTGCGAGTCGGCATCACCGGCAGCCCGGGGGCCGGCAAGAGCACGCTGATCGAGGCGCTCGGCCTGCATCTGGTGCGCGAGCTCGGCCGCCGCGTCGCCGTGCTCGCGGTCGATCCGAGCTCGGTGCGCAGCGGCGGCAGCATCCTCGGCGACAAGACGCGCATGCAGGAGCTGGCCCGCGAGCCGCGGGCCTTCATCCGCCCGTCGCCGTCGCTCGGCGAGCTCGGCGGCGTCGCTCGCCACACCCGCGAGACGGTGCTGCTGTGCGAGGCCGCGGGCTTCGACGTCGTGCTGGTCGAGACCGTCGGCGTCGGCCAGTCCGAGGTGATGGTCGCGCAGCTGGTCGACTGCTTCCTCGTCCTCATGCTCGCCGGCGCCGGCGACGAGCTGCAGGGCATCAAGCGCGGGATCCTCGAGCTCGCCGACATCCTCGCCATCACCAAGGCCGACGGCGACAACCTCGCCGCGGCCGGGCGCGCCCGCGCCGAGTACGCCCTGGCGATGCGCCTCATCCGGCCGAAGCACGCCGGCTGGTCGGTGCCGGTCGTCACGACGTCGTCGGTCACCGGCGCCGGCCTCGCCGCGCTGTGGCAGACGGTCGAGCGCCACCGCGAGGCCCTCCAGGCCGGGCCGGCGTGGCAGGCCCAGCGGGAGGCGCAGCAGGTCTACTGGCTGTGGCGAGCGATCGAGGCCGAGCTGATGCGCCGTTTCGCCGCCGACCCCGAGGTGCTGGCCCGCAGGCCGGCGCTCGAGGCCGGTGTCCGCGCCGGCCGCGTCAGCCCCGACCACGCGGCCGCTGAACTGCTCGCGGCGTTCACCCGCGCGTCGGGGCAGTAGCGGTTCCATATTAAAGAGAGGACATGTTCCGAGGGGCATGTCCTGGCGGGCATGTTCGAATGGGCATGTTTTATCAGCCATGTCTTGAAGGGCATGCTTATTGCGACATGTTCCTCGCCCAGTGCTCGGTTCGAGCGAGAGGGGTGCTTGCGACCGGCACTTGGCGCTCGCAGCGAGAGTCGGCCGGTCGCAATCGCGGTGGAGCGGGGCGCTCGGCCTCCGCAAGTGCGAGCACGGCCGCGCTAGCCTCGGCTCGCGGGCGTGCGCTGGGGGCCAATTTCGGTCGCGGGCGTCTCTCGTCGATGTGGCGAGACGTTCGGCGAACGCGGCGATCTCGGTGAGCTTCGCCCTGCGGATCGGCTTGCATGCGAGCTGCCGTGTCGCGCGTCGTGATGACTCGCTGGGCCGAGCGGCCGCGGGGCCCTGCGATTTCCTCATGGCCCGTCGACTTCCTGGCGGCCTTTCGAGAACCACCGCGTCTTCACGCTGCGCCGATCTGTGCGCAGCGAGGCCGGCCGCCGTATCATGCCCCGGTGAGCGTCGACATCGACCGGTTGCTCGAGCTGTTCCGCCGTCACCTCCCGCTGCGCGCCGGGTCCGTCGAGGTCGCGTTCGCCTCCGAGGTTGAGCCGCCGGTGTGGCGCAACGAGGCGGGGTACCCGGTCGTCGCGTTGCGGCTGACGACGTTCGACCCGGACGACGGCGTCGTGCCGCTCGACATCAAAGCGCAGGAGGTGTGCATCGGCGACGACCGGGAGCACCCGCCCGAGCGCTGGCTGGCGTTCGTCGAGGGGCACCTGCGGGCGATGCCCGCGATCCTCGGGCACGTCGAGGAGTCGGACACGCTGATGCCCTCCGATCTGTTCGTGTACGAGGCCGTGCTCACCGACGCCGGGCTGCAGCGGGCCGACGAATTTGCCGCGGCGCTGCGCGATCCGGTCCGCCTCGCCGCGATGCAGGCGGCCGCGGGTGAGGCCGAGTGGCGTGAGCGGCTGGAGCCGCTCGGTCTCGCCGAGCACGTCGCCGAGGTGCGCGCCATGGCCCGCCCGTCGATCCGCCTGCACCTGTCCCGCGTCGAAGGGGAGGACGAATACGACGACGAGGATGACGAGGACATCGACGACACCGAGAACACCGACGCCGTCGACGATGCGACCTGTCCAACCGGCCAGACGCGCCTGGGTGGCGACCCCGACCTGCCGCCCGAAATGCCGTGGCCCGAGGTCGACGGCGTACCGTTGACCTTCGTCGCCCAGTTCGACCTCGCCGGGCTGGCGCGCCGCGACGCCGCCAGCGAGCTGCCCGCGAGCGGCCTCCTGAGCTTCTTTTACGCCCCGAGCCCCCCCGACGGCGTGCGCGGCCACCCCGTGCGGGTGCTCCATCTCACCGACCTCGATACGCTGGTGCACCGCCCGGCCCCCGCGGCCGTCGAGCGGCTCGCCGCGTACGACATCGACACCGCGGACGAGCTGCAGTACCCGGGCGTCGACAGCCACTTCTTCTACGAGGCGCTGTTGCCCGAGGCGCGCATCCTCGAGGGCCATCGTCAGCGGCAGCAGGGCGAGGGGGGCGAGCTCGTCCCGTTCAACCCGCTCGCGTGCTTCATCGCCGAGTCCGAGCAGCTCGACGCATTCGAGCGGCCGACCCACCGCCTGCTCGGGCACCCGTCGGCGATCCAGGGGGACCCGTACCTCGACGTCGAGATCGATACCCGCCCGCAGGGCTGGGACGGCTGGGAGGACGGTTCCCACGAGGCGCTGCAGGTCCGCCGGCGATCGCTGCGCTGGCGGCTGCTGCTGCAGATCGACGCCCAGGAGCACGGCGGCCCGCTGCTCAACCAGGACGGCGGCTTTTTCTATTTCTGGCTCCCCGCCGACGCCCTGGCCGCCCACGACTGGTCGCAGGCGCGCGGGTCCCTGCAGTGCCACTGAGGCTGGAGCTCCGGGACATGTCCGGGAGAGCATGTCCGATGGGTCATGCTCTCGCGGACATGCACCGATGGACATGCCTGAGAGGACATGTCCGGAGCGACATGCCTCGCTAGACGGCGTTACGCCGCCGTGCCGCGGCCGGTGAGGTCGATGCGGCGCCAGGCGCCGGAGCGGAAGCGCAGCACCATCGCCGCCGCCAGCGCCACCATGTACACCACCATGCTCCACGTCGCGGCCGCGGCGCCGCCGTCCCAGGTGAACACGGTCAGCCAGGCCAGCGGCAGCCAGATCACCCAGGCGAGGGAGATCCGCAGCACCAGCGGCCAGGCGGTGTCGCCGGCGGCGCGCAGGGCCTCGTTCACGGTGATGACGGTGGCGTCGAGCAGCTGCCACACCGCGCTGATCGCCAGCAGCTGGGCCCCGAGCTCGACGACCGCGCGCGACGACTCGACCTCGTCGCGCGCGAACACCATCATCAGCGGCACCGGGATGGCGAAGTAGAGCAGGCCGACCACGCCTTGCCAGGACGCCGCGACCGCGAAGGTGCGCAGCACGATCCGCGGCACGTGGTCGTGGTGGCCGGCGCCGATCGCCTGGCCGACCAGCACCGCGCCGGCCGAGCCGAGCCCGAACGCCGGCATGAACGAGACCGAGTTGACGGCCGTCACCGCCATCAGCGCCGCGACCGCGACGGTCCCGAGCTCGGCGACCACGAGGTTGATGAAGATCAAAAAGGCGGCGAACTCGAGGAACCAGTTGAGGCCGTTGGGCAGGCCGAACCGCATCATCCGCGCGAACTCGCGGACGCCCAGGCGGCCGTCCTGTCTGTCCGAAAGGACAGGTACGGGGTGCTCGACGGGGCCGACGGTCGCGGGGTCGATGGTCCGCTGGTGGCGCGCGCGCCAGAACGCGTGGCAGCAGACGGCGAAGCCGGCGACGCTGGCGAGCACGCTGGCCCACGCGGCGCCCTGGACCCCGAGCGCGGGGGCGCCGAGGTTGCCGTAGATCAGCACCCAGTTGAGGGCGAGGTTGACGACCATCGCCGTCAGGCTGGCGCGCATGGCCACCCGGGTGTCGCCGAGGCCGGCGAACCAGTTGCCGAGCGCCTCGGTGCCGACGACCACGCCGGTGCTGAGCATGCGGATCGCCATGTACTCGCCCATCACCTCGCGCACCGCCGGCGCGTGGCCGGTGAGCGCGAGGACCGGCGCGATCGCGGGGATGATGGGCAGGGCGGCGAGCATCGCCAGGCCGGCCAGCGCCAGGCCGTACCAGGCGTAGCGGCGGGCGCTGGCGAGGTCGCCCTGACCGGCGAGCTGGGCCGCGTAGCTCTGGACGATGAACGTGATGCCCATCGGCAGGATGAGGATCCCGAGCGCGTTCATGGCCCCGGTGGTGGCCGCCGCGAGCGCGTCGTCGCCGAGCGGGGCGACCATCGCGGCGTCGCTGAAGCTGATCACCGACTGCGCCGAACGTGCGAGCACGATCGGCCAGGCGAGGGTGATGAGCGCGCGGAGTCCAGGGACCGGGGCCATGGGCGCGGGAGGATACTCGCTCGCGCCCGCGACGTCTCGGCGCGTCAGGTCGCGCGCGCGAACTGAGCCGTCGCCGGATCGACGAGGCTGTCGACGCTCACGCGCCCGTTGCTGGCGAGGTGTCGCAGCACTTGCCACACGGCCACCGGGTCGGTGCCGAGCGCGTCGGCGAGCTCGCGGCAGGTCTTGCCTCCGGAGCCGGGCAGCGCCGCCAGCACCGCCGTCTGCAGCACGAGCACGCCCTGGGCGGCCTTTTTGCCGGCCTCGACGCCGGGCTGGTGGTACGCGTTGACGTCGATGAGCTCGGCGTAGATCCCGACGGCGCGCTCGAACAGCGCGATCAAGGCGCCGACCGAGGTCGCGCTGACCTCGCGCAGGACGATCGTCGCGCTGGCCCGACCGCGCTCGGCGAGGGCGGCGCGGGTGCCCTGATAGAAGCCGTCGAGGCAGTCGCCCGAGCTCACCTGCGGCTCGACCTCGACGGCGCCGGGGCCGTTGGCCGGGCCGTCGAGATCGCGGAGCACCCGCACGAACACGGCGAAGAAGTTGTGGAGGCCGTCGCGCAGCTGCTGCACGTAGGCGTGCTGGTCGGTCGAGCCCTTGTTGCCGTAGACGGCGAGGCCCTGCCACACCTCGCGCCCCTGGCGATCGAGGCGCTTGCCGAGCGACTCCATCACGAGCTGCTGCAGGTAGCGCGACATCAGCGACAGGCGATCCTTGTATGGCAAAATGACCATGTCCCGAAGGCCATGTCCGGAGCCCTGCTGATGCCACATCCAGGCCAGCAGGGCGGCGGGGTTGCGCCGCGCCGGGCGCACGCGGCCCCACTGGTCCATGGCCGCGGCGCCGCGCAGGAGGGCGCGCCAGTCGTGGCCGAGCAAGGCGGCGGGCAGGAGGCCGACGGGCGAGAGGACGCTGGTGCGGCCGCCGACCCAGTCCCACATCGGGAAGCGGGCGAGCCAGCCCTCGCGCTCGGCGAGCTGATCGAGGGTGCTGCCCTCGCTGGTGATGGCGATCGCCCGCTTCGGGAATTCGATGGCCTGGCGGGCGCAAGCGGCCCGCAGCTCGAGCATGCCGTTACGCGTCTCGACGGTGGAGCCCGACTTGGAGACGACGAGGATCAGGGTCTGCGCGAGCGTACCTGTCTCTGCGAGCAGGTCGGCGATGCCGGCGGGATCGGTGTTGTCGAGCACGCGCAGGCTGAAGCCGGGGCCGCTGTCGCGCGCGGTGAGGGCAGCCTCGAGCAGCTGCGGGCCGAGAGCGCTGCCGCCGATCCCGACGAGGATGGCGCCGGTGAACGGGCGGCCGTCGTCGGCGAGGATCTGGCCGCCGCGCACGCCCTCGGCGAAGGCTTCGATCTGGTTCCAGCTGGCCTGGATGGCCTGGGAGAGCGCGGGATCGGGGGCGCGCTCGGGGTCGCGGAGCCAGTAGTGGCCGACCATGCGCCCCTCGTCGACGTTGGCGACGGCGCCGCCCTCGATCCGGTGAAGAGCGTCGAGCGCAGCCTCCAGCCGCGCGGCATTGGCGGTCAAGGCGGGCTCGTCGAGCTGGGCGTCGGCGAAGTCGAGCTCGATGTCGAGTTCGCCACGGTAAAGGCGCCAGGTGAGGTAGTGGTCGAGTGGGTCGGCCATGTCGGGGCGCTTTATAGCAGCGTCGGGGGCGGCTGGGCTCGTGCTCGGCGGGGCTGTTCGCTTGCTCGGTGGGCTGAGGTCGGTCGGAGCGCTGCAGAGCGGCTGGGTTCGCGAACTGCCGGTGCCGCCTCGCGGGCGGTCAGGGACGCGGGTCGGCGCCCAGTCCTCGCGGATGCTCCCTCCTTCGTCGGGCGCATCTCGCTGCGGATGGGCGCCGACCCGCGTCCCCGACCGCTGCACGGCTGGCCTCGTGGGTGGCTCGAGCGCCGGTCGTCGGCTTCGACGTGGGGCCTGGACTCCGCGGTGTGGCTTTCCGTGGGATGGCCGGCCGGGGCCGGCCGGCCATCCCGCGGACCTCTGGGCGAACTATCCGGCGCTCGTCGAGGCGCGACGGGCCTGCGCGACGCGAGGGTCGTCTGCGTCGCGGCGGACCTCCGGTGGCGGGGCTCGTTCGCGAGAGATCGTCGGTTGCGGGGCTCAACTTCGCTGCGATACGCGTCCGCGATGCAGAGGCCCGTCCGCGTTGCGGAGCCCATCAGCGGCGTGGGGGCTCGTCGCGCTACGTCGGGGAGGGGCGCTCGCCGGCTGCGCTCGCTGTGAGAGGTGGCCTCATGTACATGTCCTTTGGAGAATGTTCCAAGGGACATGTCTGCGAGGACATGGTGGAAAGAGCATGCTCAAAAGAGCATGTCCTCGGGTGAGTCGTGGACGATCAGCCGGGATCGAGGCCGACGCTCTTGACGATGGCGGTCATCGCGGGGCGGGCGGCGGCGAGGTCGTCGCGGGTCTTGATCGGGAGGAAGCGGGCGCGGTCGACTCGCAGGCAGGCGGTGCGGGCGAATTCGGTGATCTGGCCGATGAGCTGTTCGAACTGGATGACGGCGAGGTCGTCACGGCCGGGCCACTCGACGGCGCGCTCGACGGGGAACCAGGTGAGGGGGTAGGGGCGCTCGAGCGCGGCGAGGGAGATCCACAGGGTGTTGGTGTTGAAGTGCGGGTACTGGGCGAGAGAGGTGCCGGGAGGGAGGCGGAAGGACTCGATGATGGTGGCACGGCCGTCGAGGTCGGCGACGCAGCCGCCAGCGTCCTCGGGGGCGCGAGCGACGACCTCGACGCTGAGCTCGGCGCCGCCTTCGACGGCTTCGAGGTGAGCACCGAGGACGGTGGGGTCGAGGGAGGCGCCGAGGTTGTCGACGTTGGAGACGAGGAGGTGCTCGACGCCGCGGGCCCGCAGCTCGGCGACGATGCCGCTGTCGCGGACGCGCCGCAGGGTGTCGCCGTGGCCAGGGGCGGCGTAGACGGTGGTGTCCGGCAAGAGGTCGGCGCCGGGCAGGGTGACGAGCGGAGTGCCGTCGGGGAGGACGCGCGGCATGAGCGACTGCAAGAACTCGTGACGATCACGCTCGGGGATGCCCGACCAACCAAGGGTGGCGAGGTGATCGCGGGAGGCGGCAGCGGTGGCGAAGCTGTGCATGACGACCGCGGGGACACCAGCGGCGCGGACACCAGCGAGCTTGACGGCGAGGAAGGAGAGGTCGGGCCGGTCGGGCAAGACGGGGACGACGCCCTTGACGACGCCGCCGAACCTCGTGGCCATGCCGCCGTTCAAGATCAGGGCGGCGACCTTGCGCGCAGCCAGAGCTGCCTCGCCGCGGGCCCGCCTGGCAGGGCGGGCGTGAGGCTCGTCGAGGTCGAGCAAGGCGTCGTCGCCGAGCGGGCGCGGCGGGGCAGGCAGGCGAGCGCGCGTGGGGCTGAGCTCGCCGCGGGCGAGGGCGCTGCGCAGCTGATCGAAGAGAGCAGCGTCGAAGGCGATGTCGGCGACCGAGGGGCGGAGCATGTCGCGCTGGTCTTACTCCACGTCCGGCATGAGGTCGAACCGAGGGCCGCGAAACGCCCGCACGCGCGCGGTCCAGGCGGCTGGTCGGCGCCGGCCCGCCGAGGTGCGCAAGTCCCTGCGGAACCACCGCGAGCGTGGGAGCCAGATACGCCTCGCGGTCGAACGCGGGCCGTGACGCGCGTCGGTGAGGGGGCTCGGTGCTCGAGTTTCGCGGTGACGCGCGTCGGTGAGGTCGCTCGGCGAGAGCGCGCCCCTTCGTGATCGACGCGCAGGTCGGGGCTCAGAGGCGACCGACGGAGCGCGCCCAGGCGACGGTGTGCTCGAGGCCCTTGGCGAGCGGCCACTGCGGCGCGTACTCGAGCTCGCGCACGGCCCGGCTGTCGTCGCACCACCAGCCGGGAGCCATGCTGCCGCGCGCCTTGTCGAGGGTCAGCGCGGGGGCCTTGCCGCGCAGGCGACCGATGGCGTGGTTGATGCCGGCGACGGTCCACACGGCGACCTGCGGCATCGGCAGGGCGAGGGCGCGGCGACCGAGCGCGGCGGCGGCGGCCCGCCCGAAGTCGACGACGGTGCTGCGCTGGCCGTCGGTCAGGTAGTAGATGCCGGCGCCGGTGGGGTGCGAGCTGTCCTCGGGGACATGGTCGAAGGGGCTGCCGTGATCGGCGAGCACGTGGTCGCCCTGGCGGGGGATCGGGATGCCGCGAGCGCCGGCGCGGGCGATGCCGTCGACGAGGTCGAAGGCGTGGATGAAGGACATCCACGTGGATCGCATGCCGGGCTGGGCGATCACCCCGAACTTGGCGGAGCGGATCATCTGCAGCATGTCGAGGTCGCGCGGGCCGTAGACGGCGGGCGGACGCACGATCACGGCCTCGACGTCGCCGGCGCGCGCGGCCGCGAAGATCAGCCGCTCGCCGTCGAGCTTGCTGTCGCCGTAGAGCGTGTAGCCGACGCGCGGGGCGTGGTGCTCGCGCCGCGCGACCTCGGGGTGCGAGGGGCCGGCGGCCATCAGCGAGGAGACGTAGACGAGCCGCCGCGGCCGTCGTGGGGCCTGACGGATCGCCGCGAGCACGTTGTCGACCCCGGCGGCGTTCGCCAGCGCGAACTGCTCGCGCGTGAACGCGGCGGTCAGACCGGCCACGTGATAGACGACCTCGGCGCCGTCGAACGCGGCGGCCATGGCTTCGACGTCCGTCAGCGAGGCGCGCACGAGCTCGGGTCGCGCGTCTGTCCGCGCGAGCGCGTCGGCGAGGTTGTCGAGGTTGGCGCTGGCGCGGACCATCGCTCGCACCGCGTCGCCGCCCGCGAGCAAGCGATCGACGAGGTGGCTGCCGATGAACCCGTTGGCCCCGGTGACGACGACCTTCGTGGGCACGATGCGGGGGGATTACCGGGCGCGCGCCGCTTCCGTCAAGGCTGTGACGTCGCACTCGCGAAGCCTCGATCGCGGTCTTGTGTCCGCGTGACATTCAGCCAGTGTGCGACGCATTTCGCAGTCCACACGCGAGCGCGAGCGCGAACCGGCCGTCGAGGTCGGTGGCAGGTCACCGAGATTGTTGCACTCGAGATTAACTACCAGCGGCCGATGCAGCCGCATGCGGGCGCCTCACGGCGCATCATTTTATGCATCGGTTTAAATAGTTCGGCGATAAGGCCAGCGCGTCGCAATCTGCAACACGTGAAGCTACGCATCAGCGCGCGCTGCACGTGGATCCGCATGCGATGAAGAACAAAATTTCCGTGACAGCCGCGATACTTTCGCTGTAACTACGCCCGGGCCTCGATATGCCGGGGAGTACCGTAATGGGCCGCGAAGCCGAGCACAGTTTGGCCGACTTCTACTTCTCGGACAGCGACGATCCGCTCTGTCCGCCCGAGGGCTTCGTGCAGTGGGCCGAGGCCGGCTCGTGGGCGATGTCGATGTACGAACCCCACATGCTGGGGGCCGTCGCACCGCGCATGGCCATCGAGCGCGCCGGGGTTCGCAGCGACGTCATCAACCTCAGCTCGTACAACTACCTCGGGCTGGCGACCCACCCGGAGGTCGTCGAGGCGGCGCAGGAGGCCCTGCGCACCTACGGCACCGGCGCGTGCGGCTCGCCGCTGCTGTCGGGCCTGTCGGACCTGCACCGCGGGCTCGAGCAGGAGCTCGCGGCGTTCCTCGGCCAGGAGGACTGCATCCTCTTCAACAGCGGCTTCGCCGGCGGCATGGGCACGCTGGCGGGCGTGCTGCGCAAGGGCGACGTGGCGATCCTCGACGCCAAGACGCACCTTTGCTCGATCGACGGCGCCAAGCTGGCGCGCGCCAAGCTGGTGTTCTTCGACCACAACGATCCCGACTCGCTGGACCAGGCGCTGAAGGACAGCGAGGGTCAGCGCCGGCTGGTGGTGGTCGAGGGCGTGTACTCGATGGACGGCGACACCGCCGATCTGCCGAAGCTCCTGCCGGTGGCCGAGAAGCACGGCGTCGGCGTGCTGATCGACGAGGCCCACTCGATCCTCGTGTACGGCGCGAACGGCCGCGGGGTCGTCGAGCACTACGGCGCCGAGAAGTCGATCGGCCTGCAGTTCGCGACCTTCAGCAAGGCGTTCGCCGGCTGCGGCGGCTTCACCGTCGGGCCGCGCTCGCTGCTGCACTACATGCGCTACTACATCAACGCCTACGGCTTCAGCTGCGCGCTGCCGCCGTCGGTGGTGGCCGGGCTGCGCAAGGCGCTCGAGGTGGCGACCCGCGACAATTCGCTGCGCGAGACGCTGTGGGCCAACACCCGCTACTTCCGCGAGAAGGCGCTGCAGATCGGCCTCGACCTCGGGCATGGCTCGAGTCAGGTGGTGCCGATCATGGTCGGATCGGATCGCCGCCGGCTGTATGAGTTGACGCGCACGCTGCACCGCCGCGGGCTGTTCCTCGCGCCGGTCGACTACCCCTCGGTGCCCGAGGACGGGCTGCGCTTCCGCGTCGCGATCACGGCCGCGCATACGCGCGCCGATCTCGACCGCGCGCTCGAGATCCTCGAGGATACGATCATCCGCGGCCGCGTCGACGAGGCGGTCGAGTGAGCGGGACAGGGGAGGGGGCACGACGATGACGACGCTGGTGTTCATGTTCCCAGGGCAGAGCTCGCGCTACCCGGGGATGCTCGGCAAGCTGGCCCGGCTGCATCGCCGCGCGGCCGAGGTGCTGGCGGTCTGCAGCGACGTGCTCGGCCGCGATCTCGGCGCCCACACCAGCGAGGACAACCCGACCGCGTTCGACCGCAACGTCGACGTCCAGGTCGGCGTGTTCGTCGCCAACCACATGATGCTCAGCGCGCTGCAGGCCGAGGGCGTCGACGCCGAGCTGTCGCTGGGGCTGTCGCTCGGCGAGTACAACCACCTCGTGCACATCGGCGCGCTCGAGCTGCCGGAGGCGCTGCGCCTGGTCCAGGCCCGCGGCGAGGCCTACGACGCCGGCCCGCGCGGCATGATGGCCTCGGTCCAGCCGCTCGACCTCGAGACGCTCGAAGAGGTCGTCGAGCAGATCCGCGGCCAGGGCCTCGGGGTGCTCGAGATCGTCAACCTCAACTCGCCGAAGCAGCACGTGCTGTCGGGCGAGGCCGCCGCGGTCGAGGCCGCGGTCGCGCTGCTTGAGGACGAGCATTACGTGGTGCCGACGATCATCGAGCGCCAGGTGCCGATGCACTCGTCGCTGTTCGAGCCGGTCGGCGCGGCCATGCGGCCGTACCTGCAGCGCGCGCGCTTCAAGGCGCCGCGGCTGCCGTATCTTCCCAACCGCCGCGGCGAGCTCGTGCCGACGCCGACGCCCGCCGACTTCGTCGAGCTGCTGGCGGCGCACGTGCACACGCCGGTGCTGTGGCGCAAGTCGATCGACCGCGTGGCCGAGCGTCACCCGGGCGCGGTGTTCGTCGAGGTCGGCCCGCGCCAGGTGCTGCACAACCTGCTCGACCGCAAGTGGTCGACGCGGCCCAAGTACGCGACCGACAGCCGCGACGACGTCGCCGAGCACCTCGCCGGCGTGCTCGCGGCGCTGCGCCAGCACCTGCCGCCGACGACCCGCAAGGACAAGGCCCGGGAGGCGTCGTGGACCAGCTGAGCGGCCTCGACGCGCTGGTCAAGCAGCACCGCCGCCGGCCCGTGTTCGTGCCCGGAGAGGCCAGCACGCGGGTCGAGTTCGGGCGGGCTGCGATCGAGCGCATGCTGCCGCACCGCGATCCGTTCCTGTTCGTCGACGCGATCGACGCCGTCGAGCTGCCGCGCACGCCTGAGGCGCCGGGCATGATCCGCGGCGCGCGGACGATCGACGCCGCCGACCCGGTGTTCGCCGGTCACTTCCCCGGCGACCCGGTGTACCCGGGCGTGCTGCTGGTCGAGGCGATCGGGCAGCTCGGGATCTGTCTCCTCCACCTCATGGCCAAAGGGACAGCCAGCATCGACGCCGCGGACACGCCCGCGCGCCTGCGGCTGCTCAAGGTCCACCACGCCCTGTTTCAGGGCGGCGTCCGCCCGGGCGAGCGGCTGACGCTGCTCGCCCGCTCCCTCGAGCACAGCGACTACGTCTCGACCTGCGTCGGCCAAGCCCTCCGCGGCGAGGAGGTCCAGGCCCTCGCGGTGTTCGAGGTCTACTTGATGGACTGATCCCCCCAGAAGAGCACGCATGGTCTCATCGCAGGCACAATCGCCCCGCCGCGTGGTCATCACCGGCCTCGGCATCAACACGCCGCTCGGCGACGATCTCGACACGTTCTACGCCAACCTCGTGGCCGGCAAGTCGGCGATCACGCGCTGGAAGTGGCACAACAACGAAGGCGTCTACTCGAAGATCGGCGGCGATCTCTCGCAGTACGACGTCAAGGCCAAGCTCGAGCGCATGCGCGGCGTGCTTCCGGCCGAGGTGCACAAGCGGGCCCGCCAGCTGTGCAACAAGGCGCCGTTCTCGACGTCGCTGTCGGTGCTGTGCGCGGCCGATGCCTGGCGCGATGCCGGCATGGTCGAGGTCGCGGACCCGACCCGCTGCGCGGTGCTGGTCGGCGGTCACAACCTCAACGAGCGCTACTTCGCCGACAACTACGTCACCTTCCAGACGGAAGACCCCGACTACATCGACTCGATGGCGGCGCTGCACATGCTCGACACCGACCACGCCGGTTCGGTGAGCGAGATGCTGGGCTGGAAGGGCGCCTGCTATACGCTCGGAGGCGCGTGCGCCAGCGCCAACGTGGCCCTGCGCAACGCGATCGACGAGATCCGCCACCACGACCACGACATGGCGATGGTGGTCGGCGCGGTGCTCGACTTCTCGCAGATGGGCGTGCACGCGATGGCGCTGCTCGGCGCCATCACCTTCGAGAGCTTCAACGACACGCCCGAGCTGGCCAGCCGGCCGTACGACTCGCGGCGCGAGGGCTTCGTGCCGTCGCACGGCGCCGGCGCGCTGGTGCTCGAGGAGCTCGGCCACGCGCTGAAGCGCGGGGCGACGATCTACGCCGAGGTGCTCGGCTGCACCTCGAGCTCCGACGGCTGCCACTTGCCGTCGCCATCGACCGAGGGCCAGGCGCGCACGATCGAGCGGCTGCTGCGGCGCGCGCAGGTGCGGCCCGACGAGATCGATTTCGTCAGCGCCCACGCGACCAGCACGCCGCTCGGCGACCTGTCCGAGCTCAACGCGATCCGCAAGGTGTTCGGCGCCCACGCCAAGAAGCTCAAGATCAACGCGCCGAAGTCGATGCTCGGCCACACCTGCTGGTCGGCGCCGGCGGTCGAGACCGTCGCGGCGATGCTGCAGATGCGCGGCGGGGTGCTGCACCCGTCGATCAACATCGACCAGCTCGACCCCGAGGTCGACGTCGACGTGTGCGCCAACCAGGCCGTCGAGCATCGCATCGAGCTCATGGTCAAGAACTCGTTCGGCTTCGGCGGCCTCAATTGCTGCGCGCTGTACCGTCGGTGGGATCCGAACGCCCTGTGAGCCGCGCCATGAACTTCTTCGTCACCGGGGGTTCGCGGGGGATCGGCGCGGGGATCGTGCTCGAGGCGGTGCGCGCCGGCCACGACGTGGCGTTCGCGTACCGCAGCAACGACGAGGCCGCGCGCAAGATCGAGGCCGAGGCGGCGGCGATCCGACCGGGCGCCAGGTGCAAGGGCTACGCGCTCGACGTGAGCCGCTCCGACAAGGTCGGCGAGGTCGCCGACGCGGTGCTCGACGACTTCGACAGCATCGAGGTGATCGTCAACTGCGCCGGCATCAACCGCGCCAATCTCGTGGTGTCCATGTCCGACGAGGAGTGGCACGACGTGCTGGCGACCAACCTGCACGGGCCGTTCTACGTCGTGCGGGCGTTCCTGCCGTCGATGCTGGCGGCGCGGTTCGGCCGGATCGTCAACATCTCGTCGATCCAGCACAACGGCGCGGCCGGGCAGGCCAACTACGCCGCCAGCAAGGCCGGCCTGCACGGCTTCACCCAGGCGCTCGCCAAGGAGTACGGGCGCAAGGGCATCACCGCCAACGTGGTCGTGCCGGGCTTCTTCGACACCGACATGACGCGCGAGACGATGCCGCAGGCCGCCAAGGACTACTGGCAGCAGTACTGCCCGATGCCGAAGGGCCGCATGGGCACGCTGGCCGAGCTGGCCGCGGCGGTGCTGTTTTTGGCCACGGGCGGCAGCTTCATCAACGGTCAGGTCGTGCCCGTCACCGGCGGCCTCGACTGGACGTACTGAGGGGAGGACGGCGATGGCGCACCACCGGCCGCGCGTCGGCATCGAGCGGATCACGGCCTACCCGTGCACGCTCTCGCTCGACATGAAGCTGCTCGCAGAGGCGCGTGATCACGATCCGCGCCACCCGCTCGACGAGCTGTGGGTCCGCGAGCGCTCGCTCAACCCCACGTGGGAGGATCCGGTGACGATGGCGGTGAACGCCGCGCTGCAGATCGTCACGCCCGAGGACCGCAAGGACATCGAGCTCGTGATCGTCGGCACCGAGTCGTCGGTCGACTTCGGCAAGCCGATCTCGACCTACGTGCAGCGCTACTGCGGCCTCACCGCGAACTGCCGCAACTTCGAGACCAAGCACGCCTGCTACGGCGGCACCGGCGGGCTGATGATGGCGGCCCACTGGGTCGCGTCGGGCGCGGCGCCCGGCAAGAAGGCGCTGGTGGTCTGCACCGATCAGAGCCGCGTGCACCTCGGCCAGCCGTGGGAGTACGTGCTCGGCGCGGCGGCGTCGGCGATGCTGGTCAGCGCCCAGCCGGACGTGCTCGAGATCGACCTCGACACCTGCGGCTACTGGACGCAGGAGATCTTCGACACCTACCGGCCGACTTCGACCAAGGAAGTCGGCCACGCGGACACCAGCCTGTACGGCTACCTCGACGCGCTCGAGGGCGCGTACGACCACTTCGTCGCCCGCTCGGGCATGGTCGACTACGACGCCGAGTTCGCCCGCCACATCTATCACGTGCCGTTCGGCGGCATGACCTTCCGCGCCCACCGGGCGCTGCTGCGCCGCGGCCCGCACGAGATGGCGCTGCGCGAGGCCAGGGCCCACTTCGAGCGCAAGTCGAAGCAGGCGCTGCGCTACAACTCGCGCTTCGGCGGCACGTACACCTCGGCGACCTTCATCGCCATGCTCGGCCTCCTCGACGCCGACCCCGAGCTGCGCGCCGGTGACAAGGTCTCGGTGTTCTCCTACGGCTCGGGCTCGTGCGCCGAGTTCTACCGCACGACCGTCGGCGAGCGCGCGCGCGAGCAGGTCGCCAGCCAGCAGCTCGCCGCCGGCCTCGATCGCCGGATGCCGCTGACGATCGCCGAGTACGAGGATCTCGAGCACCAGCGCGCCGGCTACATCGACCAGAGCGACTACGAGGTCGACCAGTCGGGCCTGCGCGGGCTGTACGAGCGCGCCTACGCCGGCAAGGGCCGCCTCGTGCTCGACGCGGTGCGCGGCTTCCAGCGGGAGTACCGCCTGTCCTGAGGGACCGATCCATGCTGCGCACGTGCCCCGTCACACCGCCCGCGCCGCCCTTCGGCGACGCGCGGACGGATCGCTCGTCCCCCCGCCACCATCCTGCGGAGATCTGAGCCGATGCGCGTCCGCTGCGAAGAGGGCGAGCTGATCCGGCGACTGTTCCTCAGGACAGGTCCTGGAGGACATGTCGCTTTGGACACCGACGGGATCGCCGCGCTGGCCGAGGCGGTCGAGCGCGCGGTCACCTTCCCGGCGCGCGCGCTGGTGATCGCCAGCGAGGGCCCGGAGTTCTGCGCAGGCATGGACCTGGCGGCGGCGCTGAAGACCCCGCCGGCGCAGATGCGGGCGGCGATGGAGCGGTTCGCCGGCTGCCTCGAGCTGCTGGCGAGCGCGCCGGTGGTGACGATCGCGGTGGTCGGCGGCCCGGCCAGCGGCGGCGGCGTCGGTCTGGCGGCCGCCTGCGATCTGGTGGTGGCGGCAAAGACGGCCACGTTCGCGCTGCCGGAGCTGCGCTACGGGCTGGTGCCGGCGGTCATCTTGCCGGCCCTCGAGGCCCGGATCGGCGCGCGGCGGATCCGGAGGTTAGCGCTCACCGGTGAGCTGGTGTCGGCGGCCCAGGCCGAGCCGTGGGGCCTCGTCGACGTCGTCACCGACGATCCCGACGCGGCCCTGCGCGGGCTCCTGCGATCGCTCTTGCGGGCGCGGCCGCAGGCGGTGGCGACCCTCAAGCGCATCACCGGGCCGGCGGGGCAGGGCGGGGTGGCCCAGACCGCGGCCGACCTCGAGGACCCCGAGCTGCGCGCGGCGCTGGCGGCCCTGCTGGCCGACGGGCAGGCGCCGCCGTGGTTCGCCAGGCTGAAAGGACAGGAATGAACGCGCATGTCCCTACGGACAGCCTCGTCGAGGTGACGCTCGAGCGCGACGGCGTGGCGGTGCTGACGATGCGAGACGCCGCCGGCAAGAACGCGTTCAGCCGGGCCTTCGCGGCCGCGCTGACGCGGGCGCTGGAGGACCTCGGGCGGCGCGCCGACGTGCGCGCGTGCGTGATCGCGGGCCTGCCGGAGGTGTTCTCCGCCGGCGGCGACCGCGACGTCCTGCTCGGCCTCGCCGACGGCACGATCGCCCCGTACGACCTCCTGCTGACGCGCGCGCTGCTCGAGGTGCCGGTGCCGACGATCGCCGCGATGGCGGGCCCCGCGGTCGGCGGCGGGCTGGTGTTCGGGCTCGCCTGCGACATGGTCGTGATGGCCCGCGAGAGCCGCTACGGCCTCAATTTCATGGACCTCGGGTTCACGCCGGGGATGGGCGCGACGCGGCTGGTGCAGTTCGCGTTCGGCGAGTATGTCGGCGCCGAGATGCTGCTGGGTGGCCAGTACTTCCGCGGCGAGCAGCTGGCGGGGCGCGGCCAGATCAACGCGGTCGTGCCGCGCGCCGAGGTGCTGCCGCGGGCGCTCGACATCGCGGCCCGGATCGCCGACAAGCCGCGGGCTGCGCTGCTGTTGCTCAAGCGTGCGCTGGCGTTGCCGCGCCGGCGCGCGTTCGAAGAGGCGCGCACGGTCGAGTCGATGATGCACGAGGTATGCTTCGCCGACCCGGAGACGGTGGCGCGGATCCGCACCAACTACGGGCCAGGCCAGGGAGGATGACGCTTGCTCAATGACTTCAAGGACAGGGTCGTCTTGATCACGGGCGGGACGCGCGGCATCGGCCTCGCGTGCGGGCTCGCGTTCGGGCGCCAGGGCGCGCGCACGGTGCTGACGCACCGCTGGGGCTCGGCCGACGAGAACGACATCAAGGCCCGCTTCACCGCCGTGGGCGCCCCGGCGCCGCTGGTGCTCGAGGCCGACGCGTCGCGCGAAGAGGACACCGACAGGCTGACCGCGCGGCTCAAGGAGGAGTGCGACGGCGTGTGGGCGTTCATCAGCAACGTCTGCGTGGTCCAGCGCGGCGACGGCCCGGAGAAGCACACCCGGCGCGCGCTGTACAAGAGCCTCGAGTACTCGAGCTGGCCGTTCGTCGGCTACCTGCAGGCGCTGCACGCCGCGTTCGGCCGCTACCCCCGCTACGCGCTGGCGATGTCGTCCGACGGGCCCGACACCCACTACCCGGGCTACGACTTCGTGGCGGTGGCCAAGGCGGTGCTCGAGACGTTCGTGCGCTACATGAGCACGCACCTCTACGAGCAAGGCTGCATCGTCAACGCCTTGCGCACCCGCCAGGTCATGACCGAGAGCTACGAGCAGATGTTCGCCGCCCAGCAGCGCGAGCTGGCCGGCAAGTTCCCCGAGTTCGCGTGCACCGTCGACGAGGTCGCCGACACCACGCTGGCGCTGTGCAGCGGGCTGTTCGACGCGATGGGCGGGCAGGTGCTGACGCTCGACCGCGGGGCCGCGTTCGTCGACAACGTCGCCACGCTCGGGCCGCGGCTCGTCGGCGGCAGCGACAAAGAAGGAGCTCCGGCGTGATCCTCCGCAACGATCTCAAGGGCAAGGCCGTCATCGTCACCGGCGGCACGGCCGGCATCGGGCTGGCGACCGGCCTCCTGTTCGGCAAGCACGGCGCGCACGTCTATCTGACGCACCGCTGGGGCTCGGCCGACGAGGACGAGCTGCGGGCCCAATTCGAGGCCGCGGGCGCGCCGGCGCCGACGATCGTCGAGGCCGACGCGTCGCAGGACGAGGACACCGAGGCGCTGATGCAGCAGGTGAAGCGCGACCACGACGCGGTGTTCGCCCTCATCAGCAACGTGTCGTTCGCCCACGTCAGCAAGTCGCACGAGGACCTCGACAAGAAGAGCTTCCTGCGCAGCCTCGGGTACAGCGCGTGGCCGTTCGTCGGCTACCTGCAGGCCATCCACGAGACCTTCGGCCGCTGGCCGCGCTACGCGGTGGGAATGTCGTCGCGCGGGCCCGAGTACTTCCTGCCGGGCTACGACTTCGTGGCCGCGAGCAAGACCGTGATGGAGACCTTCTGTCGCTACCTCACGGCAGATCTGCTCAGTGAGGATGTTCGCATCAACATCCTGCGCGCGAACCCGGTCGAGACTGCATCGCTGGAGGCGACCTTCGGGCCCGAGTTCGTCCCGTTCTGCAAGAAGTACTACTCGGAAGGCTGGTTCATCCAGCCAGACGAGGTCGCGGCCGCGGCGCTTGCTCTTTGCAGCGGCCTCATGGACGGGGTCAAGGGGCAGATTCTGCTACTGGACAGGGGCCTCGGTTTCGCCGACAACGTCGTTCGCCTGTTTTCGGCGCGCGAGCGTCACGGGCTGAATTTTTGACCTTCGCTTCCTGCGAGATTCGCTGCGGGCAACCTGCACCGCGCCCACCAAGGAGAACCGAGAATGAGCACCCGCGATGATGTCTTGGCCGTCGTCAAGCGCCACCTCGTGGACACCGTCGAAGGGATCGATGTGGCCCAAGTCGACCCCGCGAAGTCGATGAAAGACCTCGGCGCCAACAGCCTCGACATCGTCGAGGTCGTCTCCTGCAGCATGCGCGAGCTCAAGGTGAAGATCCCCCGCGCCGAGCTCAACAGGCTCACCAACATCGACGAACTCGTCGACCTGCTGCACAAGACCCTGCAAGAGAAGCAGGCCGCCGCGTCCTGAACCGCGGCGGTGCATGTCCCCGGGGCCAGGGTCCTGGGGGGACATGTCCGACCAGCCAGACCTTCGCGCCCGCGCTGCGCATGCCGCAGCCCGGGCGCGCTCGTCGTCGCGGAACCCGGACGCGCTGCGTCGCGCTCGAGCGTCGTGACGCCGAGCGCTTCGCGGCGTGTCTCGGCTCGCTGCGTCTGGGACGCTCGACGAGCGGGCGGGGCTGTCCGTCGCTCGAGCCGCGCGGGTCAACGTCGTGATCCCGACGGGGTCGGGGCGCGCTGGCGCTGCGGTGATGCGTGCCTGTCCTTCGGGACAGGTGAAACGGTGCGACCTCAGGCCGGCGGCAGGCGGCGGACCAGCGCCTCGGCGCGGCGCCAGGCCGACACCACGAGCAGGCCCCACGCGTTGAGGCCGAGCGCGACCGCGAGGGCGACTGTCCAGAAGGACAGGTCGAGGCGGATCGCCGCGCACGCCGTGGCGACGTAGAGGAGCGCGAGGTGGGTGTCGTGGCCGAGCAGGGCCGCCATGCGCATCGGTCCGGCCAGCAGCGAGCGAGCGGCGCCCGGCGCCGGGAGCGGTCCGCTGTGCTTCGGCCCGAGCAGGGCGGCGGCGATGTCGTGGAACACCGCGGGGCCGCGGACCTGCGAGGCCGGCGCGTCGTCGCCGACGGCGCCGGTGAGGTCGCGGAAGCGACGGCGCAGCTCGGCGTGGAGGCCGACCTGGATCAGCGCGCTGACCACCGCCAGCGACGCGAGCGTACAGGTCCATGGGTTGGCGGGCGCGGTACGAGTCGTCAGCGCGAGCCAAAAGGCCGCGCCGACCGCAAACTCGAGCGTGCCGGCCTCGACCTCGGCGGCACCGGCCACGAGCCGGCGGCCGCGGCTGGCGACGGTGAACGCGAACAGCAGCCAGGCGGGGAAGATCCAGTCCACGCCGTGCGGCGCGGCCAGCAGCACGGCGACGGCGCCGGTGAGGCCGACCACGAGTCCGGCGAGGGTCAGCAGCTCGACGCTCGGCGCCGGTCGCACCCGCGCGAGCACCCACGCTGCGAGCGGCCGATGGAGGTGGCGATCGAGGATGCCCTCGGTGATCGGATCGTCGTCAGCCATCGCCCCGGAGGGTGGGCGGGGCTCCGGGCGCTGTCAAGCGAGCCCCGGCGCCGCCGAAAACCGCTCAGGAACGCGGCTTGACGTTGTCGGGGAGAACGAGCCCCTGGCCGTCGAGCGTCTTCCAGAACGCGGGCCAGCGCGAGATCTCGCGCAGGGTCGGCAGCACGTCGACGGGGTTGTGCGGGTACGTGCGGCGCAGGAACAGCACCGCGGCCTCGGCCGATGGCGCCTCGAGGAAGTGGGCCTCGCCGGGCGGATACTCGTAGCGGAACTTGAGCAGCGGCGGCATCACGGGGCGGGGCTCCGGCGGTGCGTATCCCACAGCACCTCGGGCACGGCGAAGGCGTGGGCCGCGGCGCGGGCGACGACGAAGAAGTAGTCGCTGAGGCGATTGATGTAGCGGACGGCCTCGCCGCGGACCGGCTCGACGCGGCTCAGCGCGACCACGGTGCGCTCGGCGCGGCGACACACGGTGCGCGCGAGGTGGGCGTGGGCGCCGAGCGGCCCGCCGCCCGGCAGGATGAAGCTGCGCAGCGGCGGGAGGTCGGCGTTCCACGCGTCGAGCTCGTGCTCGAGGCGCGTCACGTCGGCCTCTTCGACGCGCAGCGGCGCCTTGCCCTCGGTCGCGCCCGGCGTCGCCAGCTCGGCGCCGAGGTCGAACAGCTCCTGCTGGATCTGCCCGAGCTGGGCGTCGAGCGCCGCCAGGAAGTCGCGGCGCTCGCCGGGCTCGGTGCGGGCGACCTCGACGCGCAGCACGCCGATCACGGCGTTGAGCTCGTCGACTTCGCCATAGGCGGCGACCCGCGGGGCGTCCTTGCCCACGGTGTCACCGCTGGCGAGCATGGTGTCGCCGCGGTCGCCGAACTTGGTGTAGACCTTGCTGATGTAGACCACGGGGCTGTCCGATCGGCCAGGTTCGCGGGGGCAGGTGCTTTGAAGCAGGCGCAAAGGGACATGTTCGTCAGAACATGTCCCTCAGAACAGCCGGGTCAGCGGTTCTTCAGCGCGGCGATGAGGCGGGGCTGGAGCTCGGGGATGATGACGAACACCCACCCGAGCTGAGCCTTGACGCCGTCGACGAGGATCGCCCAGCGGTGGCGATCGTCGAGCTCGATGACGAAGATCAGGAGGCCGTTGTCGCCCTCGATGATGAACTTGTTGATGCCCTTGGCGAGGGCGTCCTCCGAGCGGGTCAGCGCCGTGTGCAGCTGCTCGGACAGACGGTTGAACATGGCGCAGGCCTTGGGCGCCGAGTTGATGCCCGCGAGCGACATGCCCGAGGCTTTGCTGATGATGTCGACGCTGATGAGGCCGCCCATCAGGTGGTCGTCCAGCTCCTCGAGGATGGCCTTCACGACCTTGAGGTCCATGTCTGACAGCTCCTTGTCGCGCGCTGCAACGTTGGGGGCGGCCGCGTAGGCCGGCGTCGGTGTAGAGAGGGGCAGCGGCGGAAGTGGCGGGACGGTGACCGGCGCAGCTCGCTGCGGCTTCTCGATCACAGGCACCGGCGGAGGGGAGGGCGGCGTCGCGGACCGCGGCTCGTGGCGAGCCGGTGGTTCGCGTGGCGGCGGGTCGTGACGCGGCGGCGGCTCGTTGCGCGAAGCCTCGTCGCGTTGCCGCGCCCGATCCATCAACAGCGCGACGATCGAAGTGTGTCGCACCGTCTGCGGGCAGTTCTCCGGCAACTGCGACGACGAGACGCTGCCTTCGCGCCAATCGAGGATCGTGTTGACGGCGTCGTCACCCTGGGCCGCGCCGGTCTCGGCGTGGACGAGGTTGCCGCCCTGGAAAAACATCGCGCCGACGCCATGCGGCGACTCGACGGACAGCTTGATCGACATGCGCGATGTCTGCGCAAGTTGCAGGATGTCCCAAAGTTCAAATCCACCGATCTGGGCGATCGTGGTTGCCATTATTCGCCTCCCCGTGGCCCACGTGGGCCGCGACCGCGATCGGCGGGACAGCTCCCGCCGGTGTTGGTCTGGGTACAATACCGCGCCTGCTCATATCTTTGGGACAGGTTCTTCACGCGAGCCTGCGGCGACGCCATCTCAGCCCAGGTTCGTGGGGCCGTAACGGCATCGCGTGTGTCCCGTCTCACTCGGATTACGAGGTTTGGCGTCCGAACTAGCATCCGCGCTCGCCGGGCAAGCCTGCGGTCAAGGCTTTTCGCCCGCCACGCTAACACCAGCTTCAGAAGAAAGCTACGTTGGAGACGCCGGGCACGCAGCGCGCTGAGTGCGCAGCGCCGCACCGATCCCTCGGGACCTGCCGGTCGAGTCTGTCTCGCGTCTGGCATCACCGCAGCAGGGCGTAGGCCGACGTCATCAGCAAATTCGCGATCGCCAAAGGCATCGCGGTTCGCTCGAGAAAGTTGAGAGCAGCGCGCGCACGCGAGCCGGTGACCGCCGCGTGAAGCCGCTGCACGAGCCATACGACGGCAGCGATCTTCGCCGTCGCCACGACTGCGCTGATGAACAGCACCACGCCGTGGCTGCTGCCCGTCAGCGTCGCGGCGGGCAGACCACCGCCGAGGAAACAGGCGACGAACGCAGCGGCGAAGGCCCAGCGCTCGAGTCGTGTCGACGGCGGCGCGGCGGCGACCGCGAGCGCGACGGCTGCGGCGATCGGTTGCACGAAAATTCCCCAGGCGGGGGGGATCGCAGCGCTGCCGACGAGGGCCGTCGCTTGCTCCCCCACGAGATGCCGTGGATCGAGGGTGCCAAAGGCCAGCAAAGGGCCGGCGAATGCGGCGGCGAGGGCGAGGTCGCGCGACGCGAGCCGACGCGCCACCGCGGTCCGCTCGGCGAGGCGAGCGAGACCCGCGAGCACGAGGGCCACGAGGTAGACGAGCCAGCCCTCGCCCACGGCCATCAGCGACAGCGGGACACCGCCCCGCCCGACGGCGCACTGCTCGACGTCCGCCGCGGAGAGGCTGCGACCGACAGCGTCGAGGCATAACCCCGGACCGAACGGGAACAGCGCGACGACGGCGATCAGCGGCAGCCATGAGGTCCAGGCGAACCGCGTACGCCGCGTCGAGAACCACCCCAGCGCGACGAGCGCGAGCAGCAACCCGGTACGAAGCGCGGTGCGGCGTAGATCGCCTGCGAGGTCGGGCTGCTCGTAGCGGAGCTCGACGATCTGGGGCGCCTCACCCGCTGCGAAGAGGAGGCGGGCGCTGCCGGAGCGAGCCGCGCCGCCGCGGGTGAAGTGATCGCGGTCGACGCGGAGGCGCAGGCTCACGGCCCCGCCGGCAGCGATCTCCCGCGGGTACTCGCGGTTCTCGATGGCGAAGGCGCCCCAGTCGGGCGTGCGCGTGTCGAACCGGATCCGCGACAGCGGCACGGTCGCCTCGCCGTGATTCACGAGGCGCAGCTCGAGTCGCTCGGCGGCGGGAGTGAACACGAGCGACCCGGGCTCGGCGCGCACGCCGGCGAGCGGGGTGCCGCAGCCGAGCGTGAGCGCGAGGAGGGCGAGGCAGGGAAGGGCACGCGTGGCGCCACGCGACGGCGACGAGACGATGCGCGGCGAGGAGTCGTGCTCGCCGATGGGGGGCACGGTACCTGCGTCGGGTCTCGTCGGTGCGCACGTCATGGCGAGCGCAGACGGGGCGAGGTTGATCTTCCTGGCGAGCGCGGACGCGTGGGTCGCCGCGAAGTTGTCGGTCGCGGCGGTGAGGGTCATGTCGAGCGCGGACTCCATGACGAGCGTGCGTGCAGTGTTGTTGTCGACACCGCGATGCACTTCGGGCTCGATGACACCGCGATGCACTGCGAGCTCGTCGAGGCCGCGATGCGCCTCGGACACGACGAGACCGCGATGCACTGCGAGCTCGACGCCACCGCGATGCACTGCGAGCTCGTCGATACCGCGAGGCAATTCGAGCGCGACGCCACCGAGGCTCGCCTCGATCTCGACCTGCGGCATCATGAGCACGAGCATATCGTCGCCGCGGCTCGCCGACGCGGGCGTAGGCGAGGCAGCGGCGCGCGGGCGGCTCATGGTGCGCGGGTCAGCGAGGGCCAGGCGATCGCGGTCGCCAGGCCGAGCAGACCGAGGCCGGCGGCGCTGACCCAGAGAGCAGGTCCTTCGGGACATGTCGTACTGGACAGGCAGACCGCGGCGGTCGGCGCGAACAGGACCAGGGCCAGCGCGAGGGCGAAGCCGAGGCCGGCCAGCGCCAGCAGACCGCCGGTGTCGACGGGCTGACGCGGACGCAGCCGGACCAGACCCTCGCCCGCATCGGACCCCGGCGCGGCTTGCTGCTTGGCGTGGGCGCGGACGAGACCCGCGAGGACAACGACGAGCCCGACGGCTGCGACGAGCGGCAGATAGTCGAGCAGGGGTCCCATCTACGGGATGTTCCCTTCCATGGCGAGCTCGAACACCTCGACGTCGTCGGCGTCCTTGGCCATGAGGAAGGCGCGCAGCGGGCGTTCGCCGCGGTACACCTTGAGCTCGCTGTGGATCGCCCGCGCGGCCTCTTCGGCCGGGATCCCGAGCTCGAACGCCCCCATCAGCGGGACGGCGACGCTCGTGAAGCCCTTGACCTTGCAAGCGACCAGCACCGCCGCGGTGGCGCGCAGGACATCCTCGACCTGGACGCGACCGCCGGGGCGATCGGTGTTGGGCACGTGGATGAGGTACTTGGCCTTCATCCGGCCCGCCGGCGTGACGAACGCGGCGCCGATCGCCAGCGGGGTGTGCTCCTTCACCATGACCTCGATCTCGCGACCGGCGAGGTCGCGGATCTTGTTGGCCGGGAAGTGACTCATCACGCCCTCGGAGTTGGTCGGACACACAAAGGCGTCGACCGCGATCTGCTCCCAGGGCAAGGTCGAGATCTGGATCTCGACGGACTCGTTGATGTCGGTGGCCACGCGCGGACCTTACTCAAGCCTGCAGCATCGAGTCCAGCTCAGCGGCGATCGCGGACTCGGGCTCGTTGCGGACGGTCGAGAGCTCGCGGATGACCAGGTTCCGGGCGGTCTGCAGCATCTGCCGCTCGCCGTGCGAGAGGTTCTTGGTGTGCTTGAGCAGGCTCAGGTCGCGGTAGACCTCGCCGACCTCGAACAGCGAACCGGTGCGGATCTTCTCCATGAAGCCGCGGTAGCGCCGGTTCCAGGTCTGGCGATCGCAGGGGACCTCGTGGTCGCGCAGCAGATCGTACAGCTCGTCGATCATCTCGCCGTCCGCCAGCGCCCGCATGCCGTTCTCTTCGGCCTTGGCGACCGGCACGATGATCTTCAGCCCGGAGCCGAAGACGCGCAGGTGATAGAACTGGAACGGGCGCGACTCGATGATTTTCGTCTCGAGGGCCATGACCTCGGCGACACCGTGAGTCGGGTAAACGGCCTTCTCACCAACGTTGAATCGGGGTTGCATCGGCAGTTCGTCTCCAGGCGTTTGCGCGCGCCCCTCTGCACCTCTTGTGCCGCCGACTGGTCGGCGCGCAGGGTGGGGGACAAAATCCCCCATCTTCAGGGTAGTTCGGGACAGTGGGCCCGGTGCAGGCCAGCTCGGCGTCGATGCAGGTGCCTTTAAGCGGAAAAAAGGCCCAGGGGGCCGATTGGGGCAGTCCTGCGGGTGACGGCGCGGCGTGTGGATGGCGCGGCGGAAAGGGCGAAGAAGCAGCGACAAGCCAAGGGGGGTCGAAAACGCGGACGGCCGCCCGGACACCGGTCGGCCACTTGCCGGCATCGCTGGAGCCGGCGCGTCAGGTGGCTACTGCGGGTGGCAACGACTGTCGCCACCACGGACGAGCGGGTTTGCCCGCCTGTCGGGCAAAGTAGATAGCAGCGGGCCAAGGCGCGTCCAGTGAAAAGAACGGCGTGAACCTGGCATATCTCACTGCAGGGCCACGATCCGCCATCCCTGAGGAGTCTGCTCGAGCGTCAGGGCCCTCCCGGGCTCGTAGCGCAGGATCGCACGCTCCATCCCGGGCGTGTACTCGATGGAGCCCGGTTGCTTCAGGAGTTGCTCCAGCAGGTCCGCACGCCGATTCCAGTCGTCCCGGAGGCGCGAAGAGAGATCGTCCGCGAGCAGCGCGGAAAGCGCGCCGAGATCGGCCCGCCGTACGGCCGCCAGAAAGGCCCGAATCGCGCTCGCTGGGGTCGAGAGGTCCGGCAGGCCCGGCAGCCCGGACACGACCTGGTACCGGCCGCCCACGAACGCCCACGCGAGGGCGGCGCCGTCGTGGACGGTCTCGCCCCCGCGCAGCGGTGCCTCAAGCGCGGGCGGCAAGGTCTCGATGGCGGCCCTGGCGGCGGAGCGCTCACCAGCCTGCGCCTTCCAGCGCGCGGCGAACGCCGCTTTGGAGGTGGCAGCGCGAAGCTCGGGGCTGAGCAGAGCGTAGGCCGCTGCTGGATCGTCGGCGGCCAGGGCGCGGGCATAGGCCTCGCGCAAGGCCTCGGGGCTGCGCGCGCCGCCACCGCCGCGACAGGCGAGCAGCATCGCGGCGAGCAGCAGAGGCGCCGCGCGGCGAAGCGTCGAACGAAGCGCGCCGGAGGGCACGGCGCCGATCGCGACGGAGGAGCGACGGACGCTGGAGGCGTTGCGGGGCGAGGGCACGGGCTGGGGAGCTTCCTGTCGGAAAGGCCAGGTCGGCTCAGGCCTTGGGCCCGCTGCGCTTGTCGAGGATGATGTCGTGGGCGAGGTCGTCGCGCATCGCGGGGTAGTCGATGGTGTAGTGGAGGCCGCGCGACTCCTTGCGCTGGCGGGCGCACTCGATGATGAGGCTGCCGACGAGGGAGATGTTGCGCAGCTCGAGCACGTCGCGGGTGACGCGGAACTTCCAGTAGTACTCGAGGATCTCCTCGCGGATGAGGTCGAGCCGCCGGCGCCCGCGCTCGAGTCGCTTGTCCGAGCGCACGATGCCGACGAAGTTCCACATGGCGGCGCGAACCTCCTCCCAGTTGGCCGAGACCATGACGGCCTCGTCGGAGTCGCGCGCGGCGCCCTCGTTCCACGGGCTGACGTGGTCCGGCGGGCCGCGACCGAAATCGTCGCAGGCCTGCGCCGCGCCGTCGGCCAGGACCACGGCTTCGAGCAAGCTGTTGGACGCGAGGCGGCAGGCGCCGTGGAGGCCGCTCATGGCGACCTCGCCGATCGCCATCAGGCCGGGGACGTCGGTGCGGCCGTGGCGATCGACGACGATGCCGCCGCACATGTAATGGGCCGCGGGGACCACGGGGATGGGGTCCTTGCGCATGTCGATGCCGACCGACATGCAGCGAGCGTGGATCGCCGGGAAGCGGCTGACCACGTAGTCGGGATCGAGGTGCGTCATGTCGAGGAACACGCAGCGCTCACCCGACCGCTTGAGCTCGGCGTCGATCTCACGGGCGACGACGTCGCGCGGGGCGAGCGAACCCATGGGGTGGCGCTCGGCCATGAGGTCACTGCTGTCGGCCCGCCGCAGGATGCCGCCCTCGCCGCGCAGCGCCTCGGAAATAAGGAAGGTGTTGGCGTCCGGGTGGTGCAGGCAGGTCGGGTGGAACTGCATGAACTCGAGGTTGGCGACCGGGGCGCCGATCCGGTACGCGATCGCTACCCCGTCGGCGGTGGCGACCGCGGGGTTGGTGGTGTAGCGGTAGACCCGGCCGGCGCCGCCGGTGGCGAGGACGGTGATCGGGGCGACAAAGGCCTCGACCCGATCGGCGGCGCTGTTGAGGGCATAGACGCCGAAGCACCCGCGGCTGCCGTCGACCTTGGTCCAGCTGAGGAGGTCGATGACGGTGTGGTGCTCGTGGATGGTGATGTTGGGGTGGGCGTGCGCGGCGGCCAGCAGGGCGCGCTCGATCTCGTGGCCGGTGGTGTCGCGGTGATGCACGACGCGCCGGCGCGAGTGCCCGCCCTCGCGCCCGAGCTCGAACGGGGCGTGCTCGTCGCCGCCGACGCGATCGAAGTGGACGCCGTAGCGCTCGGCGAGGCGGCGGACGAGGGCCGGGCCGCGCTGGACGGCGTAGGTGACCATGTCGCGGTTGCAGAGGCCGGCGCCGACGGTCAGCGTGTCCTCGATGTGCTCCTCGAGCGAGTCGTCGCCGGAGAACACGGCCGAGATCCCGCCCTGGGCCCAGCGGGTGTTGCTCGACTCGGCGCGGTGCTTGGTGAGGATCACCACCGGACCGCGGTCAGCGACCTCGAGGGCGAAGTAGAGGCCCGCGAGCCCGCTGCCGAGCACGAGGTAGCGCGCGTGGTGGATCGGCGTGCCCGCAGTCATGGTCGTGCCGCGAAAGTAGCAGAGCGGCGGGGCCGGTCGACAAGGGTCGGCGGCGGCGATAGGCTGGACCTGTGGGAGCGGATCGGCCCCTGTCGCCCCTGAGAGCCGGACTGGCGGTGCTGGCGGCGATCGTGATCGCGTCGGCCGCGAGCTCGGCGCGAGCGGCCGAGCCGACCTACCGCCGCTACACGGACGCGCAGGGGGTGGTCCACGTGACGCCGGTTCGCGCTGTCGGCGCGGGCAGCCGCCGCGAGGCCGAGGACATGCCCGGCAGCGGCGGCGAAGCGGGGGCGCCGAAGACGGCCGCGTCCGAGGCAGAGACGGGGGCGCCCCGCCGCGATCTGCAGGTCGAGGTCGCCGAGGCGCTGGCCGACGAGCGCTCGCGCCGGTGGGAGACGCACATCCGTGGGGCGGCGCGGCTGTATCAGCTGCCGGAGTCGCTGGTGCGCGCGGTGATTCACACCGAGAGCAACTACCACCCGGGCGCGGTCAGCAGCACCGGGGCGATGGGGCTGACGCAGCTGATGCCGTCGACGGCGCGGTTCCTCGGGGTCCAGCAGCCGTTCGACCCGCGGCAGAGCATCTACGGGGGGGCCAAGTTCCTGCGGCTGCTGGCCAATCGGTTCGGCGGCGACATGGTGCTGGTGGCGGCCGGGTATTTCTCGGGGGCCGGGGCGGTGCAGAAGTACGGCGGCGTACCGCCTCACGCGGGGGTGCGTGCGTACGTGAAGGCGGTCCTGCGCCGGTTTTACGCGTACGAGCGGCTGCTGCAGGACGGGGCCGGCGGGGCGAGCCCCGCGCGGGCGATCGCCGGGCCGTGAGCCGCGGCGATTTCGCCGGGCCGCGCGTCTTGTCCTTGGACCTGGACCGCGCTTCGCGGTAGGCTCCCGCGGCTTTTGTGAAGAGGTATGAAGGCTTCCGCCGGGAGATCCTGAATCTCCCCAACATGATCACCATCGGCCGGGTGTTCCTCATCCCGCCGGTGCTCATGCTGATCGACAAGACCGATCCGTGGCGCTGCGTGCTCGCGTCGCTGCTGTTCACCGTCGCGTCGCTGCTCGATCTCATCGACGGCTGGCTGGCGCGCCGAGCCGGCCTGGTGACGGTGTTCGGCAAGTTCGTCGACCCGCTCGCCGACAAGATCATGGTCTCGGCGGTGCTCATCTATCTGGTGATGGATGACCGCGCACCGGCGTGGCTGGTGGTGCTGCTGCTGACCCGCGAGTTCTACATCAACGGGCTGCGCTCGCTGGCCAGCTCGGAGAACATCATCATCGCGGCCAGCGCCGGCGGGAAGGCCAAGACGGCGTTCCAGCTGACGGGCATCTCGTTCCTGCTGATGCACTTCCGCTACCGCCTGCCAGGGGTCGAGGAGGCGCTCGACTTCCATCGCATCGGCCTGGTGCTGCTCGGGCTGTCGGTGTTCGTGTCGATCAAGAGCGCGGTCGACTACACGTTCGGCTTCCGCGAGGCGCTGGCGCAGAAGAACGCCGAGTGAGCCGGGCTCGCCAGATCGCGGCCCTGGCCGCGTCGGAGCCGGGTGGGGCGCTGGTGTGGCTCGACGGCGGCGATGGGCGCGGGTTCGTGGCGCTCGAGCCCGACATCGAGATCGTGGCCGACGACCTCGAAGGGTTGGCGGCCGTCGAGGCGCTGTGGCGCGCCGAACCGGAGTTCCCGTGGTTCGGCTGGCTGACGTACGAGGTCGGCACGGCGGCGCTGCTCGGCCGGCCGCCGGTCGCGGCGACCCTCCCCGGGCTGGTGCTGCGGCGCTATCGAGCGGCGCTCGAGCTGGGGGAGCGTGAGCGGATCGTCGGGGATCCGCGTGCCGGGGCAGCGTTGATGGCGCGGCTGGAGCGGGGGTCCTGGCCTTCGGGACAGTCGTGGCCGCTCGGCCCGGTGGAGGCGCAGGTCGCCGCCGACGACTATCGGGCGCGGGTGCGTCAGGCGCAGGCGTTCATCGCCGCGGGGGAGACGTACCAGATCAACCTGACGCAGCCGTTCGTGGCGGAGTGGTTGCCGGAATGGGCCGGTCGGCCGCTGGCGGCCAGGGCGGCGGCCGTGTACGCGGCGCTACAGGCGGCGACGCCGGCGAGCATGGGGGCGCTGCTGGCGGTCGAGACCGGGCGGCCGTGTGGGCGCTGGGTGATCTCCAACTCGCCGGAGACGCTGCTGGCGATCGAACTGGGGGCGGGGGAGGACGGCGGCGACCTGGCGCGGTCGTGGCCGATCAAGGGGACGCGCCCACGAGGCTCCGATCCGGAGCGCGACCGGGCGGCCCAGGAAGCGTTGAAGCAGAGCACCAAAGATCTGGCCGAACACGTGATGATCGTTGACTTAGTTCGCAGCGATCTCGGCCGGCTTGCGCGCCCCGGTTCGGTCCGGGCGCCGGCCCGCCCGGAGCTGGTGACGCTGCCGACGGTGCACCACCTGGTGTCGGAGGTCCGCTGCACGCTGCGGCCGGACTGGTCGCTCGCGGAGGTGATCGCCGCGGTGTTCCCCGGCGGGAGCGTGACCGGGGCGCCGAAGCGGCGGACGGTCGAGCATATCGAGCGGCTCGAGCAGCGGGTCCGTGGGATCTACTGCGGGGCGATCGTGGCGCTGACGCCCGACGGGCTGCGCTGCAGCATCCCGATCCGCACGGGGGTGGCCGACGCGGCCGGGCTGTGGCTGCAGAGCGGCGGGGGGATCGTGATCGACTCCGACCCGGAGGCCGAACGCCGCGAGTGCTGGGCCAAGATGCGGGCGTTCGAGCGGGAGTGAGCCCCTACGCGGTGCTCGATGTGCCCTGACCTGCGAGAGGCTGGGCAGGCAGGCTGTTCGGGAGCAGGGGGGCGGGAGGGGCGTAGCCCACGCTCCGGCGCCCCTGGGGCGTTTCGCAGGCTTGGGGGCTCGGTGGGGCTCCCCGACGTCAATCGTGGCAGGAGCCGCTCACAGCTCGTACAGGCGGGTCGGGTAGAGAGCACCACGCTCGCGGCGGCTCCGAGCTGAGTCCCTGGGGCCTCGAGGGCTGCTCGGGGGCTGCTGAGGCTTTCGCTGCCGGTCCAGCGACCGGCAGCCGCCAGTGCGAGGCTTCACCGCGGCAGAGCCCCACGCAGCTCGCAGGGGCCTTCAAGCCGCGGTTTGGGGCCCTGGGGCTGGCGCTGTCGAAGCCGGTGCGGCGCGGCTGATCGGTCGTGGGCAAAGGCCGGGAGGCGCCTTCGTGGCGATGCTCAGCCGGTGGACTCTGGCTTGGGAGAATTCTCGGATGTTTCAGGCGGTTGCGCATGAAACATCAAGTAAGGGATGAGCAGCGCCACGCCGACGACGAGGGCGACGTCGGCCACGTTGAAGTTGGGCCAACAGTAACCGCGGGGGCTCCACGGGGCGCAGACGCGGATGAAGTCGACCACGCCGTAGTGGAGGTCGCCGAGGTGGTCGGTGTCCTGGCGCAGCAGGCGGTCGTGCATGTTGCCGAGGGCGCCGCCGATGATGCTGCCGATGGCGAAGAAGCCGTAGAGGCGGTCGGTCGGCAGCTTGCGGACCAGGGCGGCCATGTAGACGACCGTCACCAAGGTGACGACGATGAACACGGGGCGCGAGAAGTCCTGGCCGCGCATGAAGCCGAAAGCGGAGCCCGTGTTGAAGCTGTAGGACCAGTGGAACCAGTTGCCGATCGCGGCGATCGCCTTGTTCGGCGGCCGGAGGTTGTTCCAGGCCCAGCTCTTGGTCACGAGGTCGAGGATCAGGAACACCGCGGCTGCCGACGCGGTGACGAGGATCGCCCGGAGCCGGGCGGACTTCGAAGCTGGCGTGTCGCTCATGTAGGGCCGAAAGCCCGGCCAGTGTACCCGAGGCAACCGGGCGAGCAAGCGCGGCCGCCGCTGGCGCCGGCGGTGTTTTACGGCGATCGGTGGGCTCGCGCGGACCCACGAAGATGAGCGCCGCAGCGCTGCCGGGGACGGCGGCGCGGCTGGGCGCTCATGCAGCGGCGGCTTCGAGGCGCGCCAGGACGATCGCTCGGGCCGCGCTCACGCGGCAGGGCGGGCGTCGGGGGGCGCATCGGTGCGCGGGAGCACGAGCAGGAACAGGAGCACGCCGGCGACGAGGACGGCGTCAGCGATGTTGAAGGCCGGCCAGGTCTTGCCGCCCCACAGGTAGACGACGATGAAGTCGACGACGCAGTAGTCGCCGGCGTAGACCCGCACGAGGCGGTCGTGGAGGTTGCCGAGGGCGCCGCCAGCGATGAGGCCGATGGCGACGAAGGCGGCGCGGCTGGTGGTCGGCAAGGTCCGCGCGAGGTGGACGAGGTAACCGACGGCGGCCAGGGTGACGACGATGAAGAAGTAGCGCGCCCAGTCGACGCTGTTGAGGAACCCGAAGGCCGAGCCGGGATTGCAGGCGAAATCGAAGTGCAGCAGCTTGTCGCTGACCTTCACTGCCGCCTGGTCACGCAGGTTGTTCCACACCCACGCCTTGCTCCAAAGGTCGAGACCGAGGCTGAGACCGGCGATGACCGCTGCGAGGGCGATCCGCGATCCGCGTGTGGGTTCGGGTGGGGCGGCCATGGCGGGCGCGGAGCATACCAGGCCCGCGCGCCCCGTGAAGCCGTTAGCGAGGCGCGGGCCGTGATGTCGACCTCGTCCCGGCACGACGGCCTGGAGCCGCCGGGCGGACCTCGCGGCCGCCGCGACCGAGGAATTCGAGAGGGGTCGCAGCCTGGTCGATCGCACCGAGGAGCGCGCCTCGATGGATGGATCGTGAGGACAGAGACTTCGACCGGCCGATGCGGCGGCGACGTCGCTTCGCCGCGTCCTGGGGTCGAGGTCGGATCTCGGGGCCGCTACGGCCTCCAGGTTTAGGCCTCGATCGCTCGCCGTGACCGGAGTCGCCGGATCTTCAGGGCGGGTGATTCCGGCTCTGACGCTGCGGCGAACGATCTCAGGCGCGCTGGAGCAGGTCGAACAGGGCGGGACGGCGGCGGCGCGGCCAGGTCGAGCGCGGGTGGGCGAGCGCACGGCGGCCGCGAGAGACGCGTTGGTCCATGGCCTGGCGCGTCATGCCGTCGAGGGCCAGGGGGCGCTCGGCCTGCAGGTCGGCGAGCTCGCGCCGCTCCTCGCCGAGCAGCGCGGCGAGGGCGTTCTCCAGCAGGACGGCCTCGGGGAGGCGGAGCTCGCGGAGGGCGGCGCGGAGGCGGGCGCGCATGCGCAGCTCCTCGCGGGTGTCCTCGCCGGTGTCGCGCAGCTCCTCGGCGCGTGACTGGGCGTCGCGGGCCAGCGAGACCGACGCCGACGCGAGCAGGACGGTCAGCGGGCGGACCTCGGGGTCGGCGAGGTCGGGGTGATGCAGCAGCGTGGCGACCTCGGCGTAGGCGATCGCGTCGATGTCGGACTCCTCGCCGCCGACGACCTCGAACTCCTCGCCGCGGAACGCGGTGACGAACAGGCGCAGGCGGATGGCCTCGAACACCAGCAGCTCGGCGAGCGCGGCCTGGAGGGCGCTGCGCCGGTCGTCGTCGCTGCCGCGGGCGAAATCGAAGAGCATGTGCTGCAGCGGCGGGTTGCCGGCGCCGTTGGCCGCCAGCCGCGCCCACGGCTCGAGCTCTTCGGGGATCTCTAGGAAGAGGGCGTCGCGCAGGCCCTGGTGGAAGCCATGGAGGGCCGGGAAACGCGGGTCGCGGACCGCCGACAATAAAGAAAGGCCCTGGCGGCGCGCGCGCAGGGCCTCGTCGGCGAGGACGTCGAGTTCGGTCTGGAGCTCCACCACGTCGAGAGGAGCGGCGATGCCGCCGCCGGCCGGAAGAGGAAGGAGGTGGGTGACGGCGGCGGCGACGTTCATGGCGTGCTCAGGGGTTTAATCACCCGGCGAGGGCACGCAAGCTCAGGGGTTCTCCGGGGTGTGAGAGGGATGCAGGAGGGTCACCCGCAGGAGCGTCTTCAGGCGCGCGTTGGCGACCCGCTTGCCGACCGCGGCCGGACCCGGCGGTCGCTCCCACCGCGGCGGCGGTCGGCCAGCGAGGGCGGCCAGGCGGGCGAAGATCTCGCGCCGCGGCGTGTGGTCGTCGTCGACGACGTTGACGACCCCGCGCTGCTCGGGCTCCAGGGCCAGGGCAGCGAGGACCGCCTGCACGGCGTCGTCCCGGTGGACGAGGTTGGTCGGCTGCATGCCGTCGCCGGGGAGGACGGCGTCCTCGCCAGCGCCGCGGTACAGGCGGAACAGCTCGCGGCCCGGACCATAGAGGCCGGCGAGGCGGAGGATCGTCCACGGCAGGTCGTGGCGGGTGCAGGTGTCGCGCACGAGCTCCTCGGCCTCGCGCTGGACCCGGCCGCGCGGCTCGTCGGGCCAGTCGGCGCAGTCGTCGTCGAGCCAGGCGTCGCGGTCGGGCAGGGCCGAGGTCGAGGAGACGTAGACGAGGCGCGTCGGTCGCAGCATCACCGCTGCCGCGAGCAGGCGGCGGGTGCCCTCGACGTAGAGCTCGCGGCGGTCCTGCTGCTTGCCGGGGGCGTAGCAGACGACCAGCGCGCGCGCGCCGGCGAGGGTCGCGGCGATGTCGGCGGGGGCGAGCGCGGCGACGTCGAGCGGGCGGACCTGGATGCCCTCGGGGACATGTCCGTTGGGCCATGTCCCGGAGCGCGAGGTCGCAAGGACAGGTGAGCCGCCGACGCCCGCCGGGTCCGCGAGCGCGGCGGCCACGGGGGCGCCGAGGAAACCGGCGCCGACGACGGCGATCGGGCGGGCGATCGGGGACGCGCCGGTGGGCACGCGCGGCTCGCTCAGAACGATACGCCGCCGCCGAGCAGGAGGTTCAGGCGGGCGATGAAGAACGCCGGACACGCGCCGGGAGCGGCCCCACAGCCGTAGCCGTAGCGCGGGCCGAAGCTCATGTCGAACTGCGGGAACTGCAGCCACACGATCCAGCGGTCGTCGAGCATGAGCTTGACGCCGACGCCGAACTGCAGGTTCGCGGCGTGGTTGGTGTAGTGGTAGTAGGCGCCGTTGTAGTAGTTCCAGCGGTCCGACAGCAGATGGTAGCCGAGCGAGATGTTCGGCGAGATGTACAGGCCGAGGTCGCGCTTGACCTGGATGTCGTAGGTGAACTTGGGCGCGACGACGAAGCCGAAGCGGCGGTAGCCGAACTCCTCGTTGAGGAGGATGCCGAGCGCCGGGCCGGAGGCGTTGCCGCTGAAGTGGCCGCTGAACTCCTGCGTCAGCTTGAACGCGCCCCAGTAGCCGAAGCCGCCGTAGCGACAGGGGAAGCCGGGGGCGCCACAGCCGGGGCCGTAGTAGCCGGAGTCGTAGTAGTGCGACGAGCCGCCGATGCCCCACGAGGGGCCGATACCGAACAGGAACTGCATGGGCCGGGTGCCCGGTCGGAGCACGCGGGGCACGGCCGCTTCAGCGTCCGTGGGGGCGACCGTGCTGCCGAGGAGCGCGGCGCCGAGCGCCGCGGTGGCGAGGCCGAAACGACGTCGGCGACGACCAGAGGTGACAGGCAGGGGACGGTCCGAGGAGGTGGCCTGGGTCATGGGGACTCCTGCGAGCGAGGGATGAGGCACGCTCCGTAGACCGGGGCGCGCGCGGTGATTCTAACGTGTCTTGCGGCGGGCGCGGAAGTTCGGGGTTCCTCGGAGAAGCTCCGGGGGGGCATGGCACCCAGGACGCTGCCGCCGACGCGAGTGTGATCTACGCTGCGGTCGGTGCCAGGTGATCGAGGCGACGAAGCTGCGCTGACCATTCGTGCGCAGACGCGCACGGCTCGACACCAGCGGCTCGCCGCAGCGATCGAGACGCGTCGGCTCGAGCGGCGCCGACGCGCCAAGATCCTGGCGATCTGGGCGCTAATCTCGACGATCGCGGTCTTCGTCACCGCGCTCATCCGTGGCGTGTTTGACCCGCTCGAGCTGGTGTTTTTCGCCACCACGCTGGGGACGATCGCGTTCGCGTCGTTCTCGGGGGTGCTCGCTCGCCCGCTGCCGTTGATGGAGCGGCAAGCGCTGGCGGGCGCCGACGCGGCGCTGGCCCTCGACCACCTGCCGCCCCGCGTGGCCGAGCTGGCCCGAGAGACACGTGCGCTACGGCTCGCGGTCGAGGCCGCCGATCCGGCCGACGAGGCGATCGACGCGTGGGTGTGGAGCTGGATCCGCAGCGTGCGCGAGCTCGGGCCGGAGGAGCGCGAGCTGGTCGCGCATGTCGGGATCTCCACCGGCGACATCGAGGCGGTGCTGCTCGGCGAGGCGCTCGACGCCGGCCCGGTGGACCTGTCCCCGGCGACAGGGGAGCGGACGACGGCTCGCGGGCCGCGGCTGGCGCCGGTCGAGCTGGCGGCGTTGATCCGCCGGGTCGAGCTGCTGGCCGAGCACTTCGAGGCGTTCGAGGTGGCGCTGCTGCGCTACCGACCCGGGACCTACCGCGGGTCGTGAAGGACATGTCCGAAGGGGCATGCCTGAAGGGACATGCCCGTCACGACATGCCCGTCACGACATGTCCTTCAGGACTCGCGGAAGCTGACCATGACGGCGTGGGCGTCGTGCTTGTGCTCGAAGTTGGTGGCCCGGCGGAAGGCGGTGGCGTCGACGACGATCGGGTGCTTGATGTGGGCGACGGCGCCGGGCGGCAGGTAGGGCAGGCCGAAGCGGCCGGCGCTGTACTTGAAGAGCGGCTCGGGGATCGGGATCGGCTGACGGCCGGTGCCGCGGGCCAGCGTCGAGAGCGGGACGGGCGGCGGGCCGGCGACGTTGTAGATGCCGTTCAGCTGATGATCGACGGCGCGGACGATCGCCTCGACGCCGTCCTCGTCGTGCATGAAGTGGTAGAGCGGGTCGAAGCCGAGGATCGTCGGCACGCGCGGCCCGGCGAGGAAGCTGGCGAGGGTGCCGCGGTGGGTCGGGCCGAGCATGTAGACCATGCGCAGGACGGCGGTCTTGAGCCCGGGCCAGCGCCACAGCGCGGCGGCGGCGAACAGGTCGGCGGCGACGAGGTCGGCCAGCTCGGGGAAGGTGGAGACGGCCAGCGGCGGCTCCTCCTCGGTGCGGTACAGCGGGGCGTCGGGGGCGGCGCCGTAGATCGTGTGGCGACCGACGAACACGGCCTGCTTGACGCCGAACTCGTGGCAGTACTCGAACACGAGCCGCGTGCCGTGGAGGTTGATGCGCAGCCGCTCCTCGGCGCTGGCGGTGAAGTGGGTGATGGTCGCCATGTGGATGACGACGTCGGGCCGGTGCTGGCGGAACACGTCGGCGGCCGGCCGCTTGCGCACGTCGGTCTGGAACACGTGCACGCCCTCGGGCGCGTCGGGCCAGGGGCGCCGGTCGATGCCGAGGATCTCGTCGCCGCGGGCCCGCAGGCGCAGGGCGACCATGCGCGCGTGGGCGCCGTTGATGCCGGTGATCAGGATCTTCATGGTTCGGAGTCGGTCGGCTCGGAGGTCGAGGGGGCGTCGGCGAGGTCGTCGGACGGGCTGTCCTTTGGTTCCTGTGCGAAGGTCCCGTCGGCGCGCTGGCGGTGGAGCGCGCAGCCGCGGAGGACCAGCAGCTCGACGACGCTCTTGACCTGCTCGACGTAGCCCTCGATGACCTCGTCAGGCTCGCGGCCGGTGCCGGGGAAGTGCATCGGCTTGCCGTAGTGAATCTCGCAGCCGAGCGGCAGCGGGAACGGCACGAGGTAGGGCGGGACCGGCCAGTAAGGGGCGCCGACGAGCTTGGCCAGAGTCTTGGCGTGGTAGACGGTGGGCAGCGCTTCTTCGCCGCCGATGAAGGCGAAGGGGACGATCGGCGCGCCGGTCTGCAGGGCGATCCGCATGAAGCCGGTGCCGAACTGGACCAGGCGGTAGCGGTCCTTGAACAGCTTGCCGGTGCCGCGCGCGCCCTCGGGGAAGACCATCAGCAAGCGGCCGTCCTGCAGCAGGCGCAGGGCGTGCTCGGGCAGGCCGGGCAGCTGGCCGACGCGCGAGAACCACTCCGAGACGAACGGCCAGTTGCCGGCGAACTTCTCGACCATGCCGGTGGCGTGGCGCGGGAGCTCGCGGGCGAAGAACAGCGAGGCGAGCACCATGCCGCCGTCGACCGGGAGGCCGCCGGAATGGTTGCCGACCAGCATGGCACCGCCGCGCTCGGGCACGTTGTCGATGCCGAAGCACTTGACGCGGAAGTACGTCTTGTAGAACACCTCGAGCATCGAATAGAAGACGCCGAGGTGCTTCTTCGAGATCCCGAAGGGGTCCATGCCGTATTGATTGAACGGGAGCTCGAGACGTTCGAGGCGGTCCCGGACGTCGCGGCTGGTGATAGTCTCGAGGCGGAACGGTCCCATCCGGCGCGAAGAAGTCTCAGGCGGGCCGGGTCCTGAAGCAAGTCGCACGCGAGAAGCCGCGGCGAGCGAGGTTCTGCGCGGTCCAGGACGCTGCGGGCCGGACCGCGCGCCGGGCTAAGGCGAGCACTTCAGCGTGCTGCCGAGGATGGTCGAGGTCGCGTTGCCGCCGTGCGAGCTCTTGATCTTGGTCACCTGGTAGTAGACCGACTTGGCGATGCCGAAGTCGGCGAGCGGGCCGAGGGCGATCCGCGGGTCCGCGCCGTCGAGCTCGATGGCGACGGCGGGGTTCGAGCACGGGAAGCCGCCGGCGTCGGTCGAGGCCCCCAGCGTAAACGCGGTGGCCTTGGCGGTCGGGTTGCCGGTGCGCAGCTTGCAGAACGCGTCGGCGTCGGCCTGGTCGCAGCCGGACGGGCCGCCCCACGAGCAGGTGCCGGCGCAGTACAGCTGCGTGACCTGCGAGAAGTCGAAGATGCAGTCCTCGGTGCAGCCGACGCCCATGAACGGGGCGGCGCCGTCGCAGAACTCGAAGCCCTTGGGGTTGTTGATGTCGACCTTGTCGACGGTCCCGTCGCCGCAGTGCGGGCCGAGCTTGCTGCAGCCGGGGGCGCAGCCGTTGTAGTCGTTGTCGTTGAAGCCGTCGTCGCAGACCTCGACGCCCTCCCAGAGGATGCCGTCGCCGCACACCGCGGCGACACAACCCTCGAGGCACGCGTCTTCGTCCTCGTCGTTGGCGTCGTCGCACTCCTCGCCAGGCTGGGTCCAGCCGTCGCCGCACACGGGCAGCAGACACTCGGCAGTACAGCTGTCGGTGTTCTCGCGGTTGCCGTCGTCGCAGTCCTCGCCCTCGTGCTGGATGCCGTCGCCGCACTCGGGCAGGCGGCACAGCGAGGTGCAGCTGTCGAAGTCATTGGTGTTGCCGTCGTCGCAGGCCTCGCTGCCCTCGAGCACACCGTTGCCGCACTCGTGGGCCGGATCGGTCGTGGAGGAGGTGGGCTCGCTGGTCGGGCCCTGCGAGGTGTTGCTGGTGCCCTCGCTCGGATCGCTGGACGCAGTGCCGTCGGTCTCGGTGGTCGGATGCCCGGTGACGGTCTGGATCCCGGTGCCTTCGTCTTCGGTGGTCGAACCGGTGGTCGACGTCGGCTCCGCGGTGGGGTTGTTGTTCTGCGTCGGCGTGCAGGCCGCGAGCGCCAGCATCCATCCTAATCTGCGCATAACCGAACGTTAGGCCGGGCAGTGCGCGATTGCAAGCGTGATTGCCGCGCCTGCTTGAAGCATCGACGCGAAACGACGATCGGAGCGCAACTCCGCGCCGACCCAAAACGAAGGGCCCGGATGTCACGAGGACATCGCGGGCCCTTGCGCGCGTGATCGCAGCTCAGGTGCGCGTCTTGGCCCCGAGCACGCGGGCCATGGTCGAGCCGAGGTCGGAGGGCGTCTCGGCGATCGCCACGCCAGCCTCGCGCAGCGCGTCCAGCTTGGCCTCGGCGGTGCCCTTGCCGCCCGAGATGATGGCGCCGGCGTGGCCCATGCGCTTGCCCGGCGGGGCGGTGACACCAGCGATGAAGCCGACCACCGGCTTCTTGACGTGCTCGCGGATGAAGGCGGCGCCGTCCTCTTCTGCCGAGCCACCGATCTCGCCGATCATGATGATGCCCTCGGTCTCCGGGTCATCCTGGAACAACTGGAGGCAGTCGACGAAGTTGGTGCCGTTGACCGGATCGCCGCCGATGCCGATCGCGGTGCTCTGGCCGAGGCCGAGCGTGGTCAGCTGATGCACGGCCTCGTAGGTGAGGGTGCCGGAGCGCGAGACGACGCCGACGCGGCCGGGGGTGTGGATGTAACCGGGCATGATGCCGATCCGGCACTGCTTGGGCGTGATGATGCCGGGGCAGTTGGGGCCGAGCAGGCGCGAGCCGGTCTTGTCCTGCAAGAACCGCTTGGCCTTGACCATGTCGGCCACCGGGATGCCCTCGGTGATGCAGACGATCAGCGCGACGCCGGCGTCCGCGGCCTCCATGATCGCGTCGGCGGCGAACGGCGGCGGCACGAAGATGACGCTGGCGTTGGCGCCGGTCTTCTCGACGGCGTCGCGCACGGTGTGAAACACCGGGACACGGCCGTTCAGCACGGTCTCGCCGCCCTTGCCGGGCGTGACGCCGCCGACGACCTGAGTGCCGTAGGCGAGCGACTGCTCGGCGTGGAACAGGCCGACCTTGCCGGTGATGCCCTGGACGATGAGACGGGTGTTCTTGTCGACGAGGACGCTCATGGCTTGACCATCTCCACGATCTTGGTGGCTGCGTCGCGCAGGCTGCTGGCGGTGGTGATCGCAAGGCCGCTCTCGTCGAGCATCTTCTTGCCGAGCTCGACGTTGGTGCCCTCGAGGCGGACGACCAGCGGGACCTGGAGGCCGACTTCCTTGACGGCCGCGATCACGCCGGTGGCGATCGTGTCGCACTTCATGATGCCGCCGAAGATGTTGACGAGGATGCCGCGCACGTTCGGATCGCGGGTGATGATCTTGAACGCCGCGGTGACGCGCTCGGCCGTCGCGCCGCCGCCGACGTCGAGGAAGTTGGCCGGCTTGGCGCCGACGTACTGGATGATGTCCATGGTCGCCATCGCCAGGCCGGCGCCGTTGACCATGCAGCCGATGTTGCCGTCGAGCTTGACGTAGCTGAGGTCCCACTGCTTGGCCTCGAGCTCGCTGGCGTCCTCTTCGTTGGGATCGCGCAGCTCCTCGAGGTCCTTGTGGCGGTAGGTCGCGTTGTCGTCGAACGAGACCTTGGCGTCGAGCGCGAGCACCTGGTCGTCGCCGGTGATGACCAGCGGGTTGACCTCGAGCAGGGCGCAGTCGAGGCGGTCGTAGGCGGCCGCGAGCGCGAGCAAGAACTTGGTGAAGCGCGGGGCGACCGGGTCGACGAGGCCGAGCGCGTAGGCCAGCTTGCGCGCCTGGAACGCCTGCAGCCCGACGGCCGGGTCGATGGACTCCTTGAGGATCTTCTCCGGCGTGTGCGCGGCGACCTCCTCGATGTCCATGCCGCCCTCGGTCGAGGCCATGACGGTGTTGCGACCGGTGGCGCGATCGAGGGTGATGGCGATGTAGAGCTCACGGGCGATGTTCATGCCCTGCTCGACGAGCACGCGCTGGACCCGCTTGCCCTCGGGACCGGTCTGGATGGTCACGAGGGTGTTGCCGAGCATCTTCTCGGCGAACTGCGCCGCGTCCTCGGCCGACTTGACGACCTTGACGCCGCCGACCTCGGGCTGCTCGATGAAGCGGCCCTTGCCGCGCCCGCCGGCGTGGATCTGCGACTTGACGACGACGACCGGGTTGCCGGTGCGCTTGATCAGGTCGGCCGCGACGAGCTTGACCTCGCCGGGAGTGAAGGCGACGCTGCCCTGCGGCACCGGCACGCCGAGGCCGCGCAGCAGCTCCTTGCCCTGGTATTCATGGATCTTCATCAGGTCGCCTGGCCTTTCCCGTAGGGCAGGAGGGCCACCAGCTCGCGCACGGCGTTGGCCGAGACCTCGAGCATGCCCTTCTCCTTGTCGCCGAGCTTCATCTCGATGATCTTCTCGACGCCGCCCTTGCCGAGGACGCAGGGGACGCCGATGAACAGGTCCTTGTAGCCGTACTCGCCGCCGAGCAGGGCGGCGCACGGGAGCACGCGCTTGCGGTCGCGGACGATCGACTCGACCATCGCCACCGTGGCGGCCGCGGGCGCGTAGTAGCCGGAGTAACCGAGCAGTCCGACGATCTCGCCGCCGCCGCCGCGGGTGCGCTGGATGATGGCGTCGATCTTGTCCTGCGGCAGCAGCTCGGTCAGCGGGATGCCGGCGACCGAGGTGTGGCTCGGCAGCGGGACCATGGTGTCGCCGTGGCCGCCGAGGACCATGCCGTGGATGTCGTCGACGCTGACGTTCAGCGCCTCGGAGAGGAAGTACTTGTAACGCGCCGTGTCGAGCACGCCGGCCATGCCGATCACGCGCTCCTTGGGGAAGCCCGACTCGGCGTGCATGACGTGGCACATGGCGTCGAGCGGGTTCGAGACGCAGATCAGCACCGCGTTCGGCGAGCGGCTGGCGATCTCGCGGGTCACGCCGCCGACGATCTTGCGGTTGATCTCGACGAGCTCGTCGCGGCTGGTGAACTTGCCGGTGACCGGGTCCTTCTTGCGCGGGACGCCGGCGGTGATGACGACGACGTCGCTGTCCGCGGTCTCGTCGTAACCATTGGTGCCGACGATCTTGAGGTCGAAGCCCATGACCGGCGAGGCCTCGGCGAGGTCGAGCGCCTTGCCCTGCGGCACGCCCTGGGCGATGTCGACGAGGACGATGTCGCCGAGGTGCTTCTGGGCGGCCCAGTGCGCGGCCGTCGCCCCGACGTTGCCGGCTCCCACGATCGTGATCTTGTTGCGACGTGACATGTGCGAGATCTTTCCCCCTAGGAGGTCCGCGCTGCATATACCAGCCGCACAGGCATCGGAGCAACGGCGGCGGAGCTCCCGATGAACGCTGATCTCGCGCCCCGCCGTGATTCACCGCGACCCGCGCGAGATCGCGCCACGGTCGGACGACCGACCGAACACGAATCGGACCCGAAGACTACCGACGCGTGGGGGCCGCCGGCGTGATCGAGAGCTCGACCCTGGCGCCCTCGCGCACGACGACGATCGGCACAGCGACGGCCGGCTGCAGCTCGGCGAAGCTGGCCATGTAGTCGTCGATGTTGTGGATCTCGCGCTTGCCGATCTGGACGATGACGTCGCCTGCCTTGAGCCCGGCGGCCTCGGCGGGGCTCTGCGGGCGGACGCCGGACAGCTTCATGCCGTCGGCGTTGGCGGCGTAGTCGGGGACGGTGCCGAGCGAGACGCGGAAGCCGCCGGCGCGCGGGGCCGCGGCGGCGATCTTCTTGAAGTCGAGGACGGGCTGCTCGCGCAACATCAAGGCGACGAGGCGGACGCTGAGGTCGGCGATCGCGGTGGCACCCTCGAGGTTGATCTTCTCGAAGTCGTCGGTCGGCCGGTGGTAGTCGTCGTGGGCGCCGCTGAAGAAGTGGAGGACGGGGATGTCGGCGGCGTAGTAGCTGGCCTGGTCGGAGGCGCCGAAGCCGTCCTCGCTGGGCTTGAGGACGAGGGTGCGCGCGGCGTCCCGCGGGTCGACCTTGGCCCGCTCGAGCAGGCCGGGCCAAACGCTGCTGGTGCCGGTGCCGACGACGACGACGGTGTTGTCGCGCACGCGTCCGACCATGTCGAAGTTGAGCATGGCGACGATGTCCTGGCGCGCCTCGGGCGAGAGCGACTCGACGACGCGCTTGCTGCCGAGCAGGCCCATCTCCTCGGCGGCGAAGGCGACGAACTGGATGTCGAAGGGGCGGGCCTCGGGCGGGAGCTGGGCGAGCGCCGCGGCGACGCCGAGGAGGGCGGCGACGCCGGAGGCGTTGTCGTCGGCGCCGTTGTGGATGGAGTCGACGCCGGGGGCGAGCGAGGAGTTGGTGCCGTGGCCGAGGTGGTCCATGTGCGCGCCGAGGACGATCCGCTTGCGACCTGTCCCTTGGAGCAGGCCGGCGACGTTGGCGGTGGTGGCGGTGACGCGCTGGACGGGGCTGTGCAGCGAACCCCGGCCGACGGCGCCGACCTTGAGGCCGCCGTGCGGGTTCTCGGCGGTGACGGGGCCCTTCTTGCCGAAGGCCTTGAGGAGGTCGGGGGTGCCGGCGGCCGAGACGGCGAGCGCGGGCAGCTGGAGGTCGTTGGCCTCGCCATGGTTGGGGTAGGGCGCGGTGGCGTCGGGTTCCCACAGGACGAAGCCGACGGCGCCGCGATCGCGGGCGGCGATGACCTTCGATTGCACGCGGGTCTTGGCCGGATCGAGGTGCGGGTCGTCCGGGGCGCCGCTGCGCGCGACGACGATGGCGCCCTTCACCTTGTCGAGGATCTTGGCGTAGTCGCCGCTGTCGGGGGTGTCGCCGGGGATGCCGTGACCGACGTAGACGATCTTGGCGCTGACGGGCGCGGCGGAGTCGGCGGAGAACGGGACGAGGGTGTGGAGGATGGGCTTGCCGCCGAGCTGGAGGGCGCTCTGCTCGCCGGCGCGGAGGGTGACGCCGTCGGTGAACTCGAAGCTCTGGCGGAAGCTGTCCCCAAAGCCAGGTTGAAGGCCGAGCTGACGGAGGGCCTGCTCGATGTGCGCCTCGACCCGCTGGTCGGCGGCGGTGCCGGGCGGGCGGCCCTCCTGGGCGTCGTCGGCGAGGAAGGCGAGGTGGCCGCGCAGGCGCTCGAGGTCGACGGGCGGGGGCTCGCGCAGGGCGCTGCGGGCGGCGGTGCCCTCGGGGGTGTTCGCGGGCTCGGGTGCGGTGGTCGGCTCGGACCGGCAGGCGAGCGCGAAGGCGAGGAGGAGCCACGAGGCGCGGAGCGACATGGCGAGAGGATGCGCGAGCGCGGGCGAGCGACGCAAGAGGTGGCCGACCGGGCGCGCGGGCCGGCGATCCCCGCCTGTCCCCGAAGACATGACTCGTGGGACTTTTAAAAGGGGAGATGCGCGGCAGGTTCGAGCGGGTCGTGACGGGACTTACGAGCGGGGGGCGGGGCGCTCGCTCTGCATCGGGAGGCGGGAATTGCTCGTAGGTGGGTCGTTTGCGGGGAAGTTCGAAGGGCCGCAGGGGTCGGTGGACGGCAGTCGAGCGCGCGAAGTGGCGGGACCGGTCCCCGCATGACGGGCGCGGCCGTGTATCGGGAGTGGCGAATGGGACATGTCGCATCGGGCATGTCGAATGGGCCATGTCTTTGAGAACATGCTCATGGAGGCATGTCCTTTGGGGCATCCGTGACGGAGCCGGTCAGAGGTCGAGGAGCTCGCGGCAGGCGGCGGCGGTCCGGCTCACGGTGCCGCGGTCGGTGCCGAACTGCAGGCCGGCGGCGGCGAACAGGTCGGGCAGGCGGGCGCGGGCGCCGAGGCCGAGGGCGCGGCGGAGGTCGGCGACGGCGGCGGCGGGCTCGGCGAGGGCGCGGCGGTGCAGCTGGACGGCGCCGAGGCCGGCGATCGCGTACTCGATGTAATAAAAGGGCAGCTCGAACACGTGAAGGCGGCGCTGCCACAGGGCAGCGCGGTCGGCCTCGAGGCCGCTCCAGTCGACGCCGGGGCACAGGCGCTCGTGCTGCGCTCGCCAGGCGGCGTCGCGGGCCCGGCGATCGCGGGCGGCGTCGGGGTGGGTATAGACCCAGTGCTGGAAGGCGTCGATGGCGGCGGCGAGCGGGAGGAACAGGACGAGCTGTTCGAGCTGGTGGCGGGCCGCGAGGGCGCAGGTGTCGGCGTCGTAAAAGGCGCGCAGGTGAGGGGCGGCGAGCAGCTCCATGCCCATGCCGGCGACCTCGCAGAATTCGATCGGCGGGCGGCGGTTCCAGATCAGCGGGTCGGCGGCGCAGGCGAGGGCGTGGAAGGCGTGGCCGCCCTCGTGGAGGACGGTGAGCAGGTCCTCGTGGCGGCCGACGGCGCCGGCGAACACGAACGGGAGGCCGCTGGCGTGGAGGTGGACCTGGAAGGCGCCGACGGCCTTGCCTGGCCTTGACATCATGTCCAAAAGGCCATGTTCGGCGAGGCGGGAGAACTGGCGGGCGAACTCGGGGTCGACGGCCTCGAAGGCGCGAGCGCAGCCGGCGACGAGCTCTTCCTCGCGGGTGAAGGGGGCGAGCGGGCCGCCGGTCATGACGGCGAGGTCCCACGGGCGCAGGCCGGCGAGGCCGAGCGAGGCGGCGCGGCGGCGGAGGACCCGAGCGGCGAGCGGGCCGAACTCGGCGGCGATGGCGTCGTGAAGGGCGAGGCAGTCGGCGGGGCCGTAGGCGAGGCGGTCGAGGCGGCGGAAGCGATAGGCGCGGTAGTCGGGCAGCTCGGCGGCGGCGGCCTGGGCGGTGCGGTTGTCGAGGAGGCGGTCGAACAGGTGATCGAGCTCGGGCTTCACGGCGCGAAAACCGGCGGCGACGGTGCGCCAGGCGGCCTCGCGGCGATCCCGGTCGGGTTCGTCCTCGCCGCGCTCGACCCGGGCCAGCGGGACGTCGGCGCCGTCCCAGTGGAAGCGCATGCCAGCGCGCAGCTGGCCATAGGCGGCGCACAGGTGCAGCTCGGCGGCCTCGAGCGGGACCAGGGCGGGGCGGTAGAGGTCGGCGCGGTTGCGCAGGACGGCGAGGGCGCAGGCGTGGCCGGGAGGCAGGCGCGCGGCGGCCGGATGAGCGGCAAGTCGTTGTGCGAGGGCGTGGCGCAGCGGCTCGCAGGCAGGACCGAGGACGTCGACGTGGACGTGCCAGGCGCGCGCGGCCTCGAGGTCGTCGGCGCTGCAGCTGGTCTCGATCTGCCGCCGCGCCTGGACCTCGGCGAGGTGACTCTCGAGCTCGGACCAGTCGCGCAGCCACTGCCCCAGAGTCCACGGGTCGTCGAGCGGCAGGGGTCGCTCGCCGAGCTCGCCGTAGCATGCCTCGAGGTCGGCGAGCCGATCGAGGCGCACGCCGGCGGGCAAGTAGCGCCGCGGCGGCGGCGGGAGCGAGCCAAACACGCGGGCGAGGGTAGCACCGCGGAGGGCCCACGCTGGTGGTCCGCGGAATCGCTCGGGGGGTGCGGCCCCACGTCGAGGTCGCCGCCGAAATCAGGCTGGTCGAAGGGACAGGTCCGTCGTGGCGCAGGCCGCGGGTGACGACGCCGATCGTGCGGTCGTTGTCGTCGTCCCACGGGCGACCGGGCAGGATCGCCAGGCGTCGCCGTCGAGGGTGCCGAGCAAGATCCGCAGCACGGTCTCCGGTCGTCGGATGACGGCGAGCAACTCGGGGACGCTGTGGCGAGCGCTGTGGTGAAGCACCGTCGCTCGCGGCTCCGGGCGGAGCGGGACCTCTTGCAGGAAGATCCGCGGGGCCGGCACTTGGCGGAGACGTGTGGGCCGAGCGCTGGCGCTTAGCGACCTGGTCCTGGGTACAGGCGACGCGGAGAGGCTCGGCGATCCATCCGGTGCGGTGGTCCGCGGGTGGAGAGTGGGCGGGCCTGAGCTCGTGCTGCTCGGGCCCGACATGCACGACGGCGGGTGGGCGCCGCCCGCCCGATCGTTGCGGGCCCACGCGACGCGATGGTCTCGCGGCGCGGCTACTTGTGATTGAGGCCGAAGTACGCGGCGAGCAGGCCGAGCAGCGGCGCGACGATCCAGAGGACGCGACCGGCTCCGGGCTTGCGGGCGAGCAGCGCCGGGGCGGCCGCGAGGCAGATCCACGCGAGCAGCTTGGGGTGGACCCAGCCGGGCATGGCGCCGCCGTACTTCACGCCGAGCATGCCGAAGCCGGCGGCGACGATGAGCAATGTTCCGACGCCGTGCGTGGCGGAGACCAGGCCGCGCGCGGGGTTGGTCTCACGCGTGCCACCGGCGATGCCATGAAACGCGAGGCCGCCGAGGCCCATAAAGAGGAGGACGATGCCGAAGATGTGGAGGACCAGGAAGAGCTCGTAGGACACGGCGGCGCCGAGCCTCGCACGCCTCTGCGCGATTTGACAAGCTCGCCCCGGCCCGAAGGCTGATACACTCGCCGCGATGTCGATCCAGGGCTACAGCGCATCGGAGTTCACCCACGAGGGCGTCACCAAGACGGTCTATCGGCGCGGGCAAGGGCCCGGGGTCATCATCATCACCGAGGTCCCTGGCATCCACGAGGCGGTGGTCGCGTTCGCCAACCTGGTGGCCGACGCGGGCTTCACCGTGGTCCTGCCCGACCTGTTCGGCGAGCCGATGAAGCCGGTGTCCGGCGGCTACCTCGCCAGCACGATGCTCAAGCTGTGCGTGAGCAAAGAGTTCAAGCTGCTCGCCGGCCACGAGTCGAGCCCGATCACCCACTGGCTGCGCGGCCTGGCTCGCGCGCTGCACAAGGAGCTCGGCGGCAAGGGCGTCGGCGCGATCGGCATGTGCCTCACCGGCAACTTCGCGCTGTCGATGGCGGTCGAGCCGTCGCTGATGGCGCCGGTGCTGTCGCAGCCGGCGCTGCCGCTGCCGGTCGGCAAGGCTCGCCGCGGCCAGCTGGCGATCGCGCCGGACGAGCTGGCGACGGTCAAGCGCCGGGTCAAGGACGAGGGCCTCAAGGTGCTCGGCCTGTGCTTCACCCACGACGGCAAGGTCCCGCGCGAGCGGTTCGAGACGCTGAAGCGCGAGCTCAAGGAGGGCTTCGAGGCGATCGAGATCGACTCGGGCCCGGGCAACGCCCACGGCATCAAGTCGTCGGCCCACAGCGTGCTGACGGTCGACCTGGTGCGCGAGACCGGCCACCCGACCGAGCAGGCGCTGCAGCGGACGCTGTCGTTCCTGCGCGAGCGGCTGCAGGCGTAGGGCGCAGGGCGCACGAGAACGCGGGGGCATGTCCGAAGGGGCATGCCCTTTTGTTTATGCCCGATCGGCCATGTTCGTTCGGACATGCGCTTGCGAGCATGTCCTGAAGGTCATGGCCCGCCGGACAGGGTCACGTAGACCACGGGGACGGCGATCCCGAGCAGGACCAGCAGGCCGCCGCGACCGAGCAGGCCCTTGCGGCCGGGCAGCATGAACATCCCCGAGGCGGCGAGGAACAGCAGGAACACCGCGTAGCTGTCGGCGACGAAGGTCCAGGCCTGCTTGCCGCGGTTGAGGTGGAGCCAGTTGGCGATCCGCAGCAGCAGGCGGGGGCGCTGGCCGTCCTCGGCGACGACGCCGCTGTCGAGGTCGACGTGGAGGGTGCTGCCGTCGAGGAGGATCGAGAGCTCGCGCGCGTCGCTGCGGTAGACCTCGGTCGGCGGCACGGTGATGGCGAGCGCGGCGAGCACCGTGTCGGCGGCGGCGCGGTCGTCCTCGGGCAGCGGCACGGCGACCTGGTGGCGGGCCTCGTAGTTGTGGAAGTTGGGGTCCCAGTCGGCGATGTGATTGACCGCGAGGCCCGACAGCGCATAGACGAAGGTCAGGCCGACGGCGACGTAGCCGATGTCGCGGTGGAGGGCGCGCAGCCACGGCCGCCAGCGAGCCGGACGCCGGCGCTCGGGCTCAGGCATAGCGCTCTTCCTTCCACGGGTCAGCGTGGTTGTGGTAGCCGCGGGTCTCCCAGTAGCCGGGCTCGTCGCGGGCGACGAACTTGATGCCGGTCAGCCACTTGGTGCTCTTCCAGAAGTAGAGGCCGGGGACCATCGCCCGCACCGGGCTGCCGTGCGGGCGCGCGAGCGGCTTGCCGGCGTGGCGGTGGGCGACCAGGACGTCGGGCGCGAGCGCCTCGCCCAGCAGGACGTTGGCGGTGTAGCCGTGGGCGCCCTCGAACACCACGTGGCGCGCGGTCTTCTTGAGACCAGCCTTTTCGGCCAGGTGACTGACGCGCACGCCCTTCCACGCGGCGCCGAGCAGCGACCAGCCGGTGACGCAGTGGACGTCGGCTTCGATCTCGGTCTGCGGCTCGGCGAGCAGGCCGTTCCAGTCGAGCTCGAACGGCTTGTCGACCTCGCCGTAGATCTTGATCTTGACGTCGGCGGGGCTCGGCGAGCCAGGGACGCCGCCCATGGGCCGCAGCGCCTCGAGCACGCGCTGGCCCGGCGGGAGGCGCGGGCGACCGTCGGCGAGGGTCATGGCCTTGGCCTCGCCCGTGAGGCGGTCGCTGAGCACCCACAGCATGCCGCCGCCCATGGCTGCGACGACGGTGCCACTGGCGGCGCGGGACAGGAAATCGCGCCGGTTCATGGCGGCGAGGGCGGCGGGAGGCAGCGGGCGCGAGGCGGGCATCGTGGGACCTTCCTGCTCGGGCAACGCGGGCCGGCGGCGAGTGTTACGCCGGCCCGCGGACGCGTAGCCGCAGCGTACCGTCGACGGCCTGGGTGGTGTCGACGGTGAGACCGGCGGCTGCCGCCGCGGCGCGGACCCGGGCGGCGGCGAGCGCCTGGGTGAGCGGGGCCACCAGGCGCTCGGCGAGGACGGCGCGATCGTGCTCGCCGCACACGAGCACGAAGGTGGGGCCGGCGGCGCGCAGGCCGAAGTCGCCGACGGCCGCCAGCGTGCCGGCAGGCAGGCGCAGGTCGACCGGCTCGCCGGCGCACTCGAAGTTGCCCTCGAGCATGAGGCCGCCGGGGATCTCGGCGACTTCGGCGCGGAGGCCCAACTCGGCCAGCGCGGCCTCCAGGTCAGCCCGCGCCAGCTCGCGGGCGCCGAGGTCGAGGCGGACGTAGCGGCTCATGGCTGGCTGTCCTTCGGGGCATGACACAAAGGACAGGTCGCCTCGGCGTCGAGCACGAGCCAGCCGCAGCGCGCGCAGACCGTCGCGGACGTCGGCGGGGGCAGGTCGGCGACGTCGGTCGGCTCGTCCAGCGCGGGCAGCTCGAGCTGCTGCTGGGCGAGGTTGCGGGCGCGGGCCACGACGGGAGGCTGACCTGAGCGGGCCAGCCTTGCAAATTCTCGCCCGACGCGCGCGCCCGAACCCGGGCAGGGGCGCGCTCAGGGCCGCGCAGGGCGGCTCAGGGGCGGGGCGGGGCGGCGGGCTGGCCGGCGAGGCCCTCGGTCGCCCACAGGACGGCGAGGCGGCGCAGCTGGTGCGCGCTGTGGGCCCCGAGCTTGAGCTTGAGGTTGGACTGGTGGGTCTCGACGGTCTTGATCGAGATCTTGAGCGACTCGGCGATGTTGCGGGTGTCGTGCCCGCGGCCGAGCAGCTCGAACACCTCGAGCTCGCGGTCGCTGAGGTTCTCGATGCCGGTGCCGGCGCGCGGGCGGGAGACCATGGCGTTCAGCATCGTCTCGGCCAGCTGCTCGCTCACCGCCAGCTCGCCCTTCAGCGACTTGCGGATGGCGCCGACGATCCGCTCGGCCGGCACGTGCTTCATCAGGTAGCCGTGCGCGCCGGCCCGCAGGACCCGCTCGCCGAACAGCTGCTCGTCGTGCATCGACAGCACCAGCAGCTTGAGCTCGGGCCAGGCGGCGCGGATCTGCTTGATCAGGTCGATGCCGCTGCCGGTCTTGAGCGAGAGGTCGACGACCGCGAGGTCGACGGGCTTCTCGCGCAGGATGGTCAGGGCGGCCTCGGCGTCCTCGGCCTCACCGACGATCTCGAGATCGGCCTCGGCTCCGAGGAGCTGCGCGAGGCCGAGGCGGAAGATCGGGTGATCGTCGACGAGGAGGACCCGCGCCGGCGACGAGGGCTGGTCCGCGGGTCCTGTTCCTTGAGACAGGGGAATGGTCGGCGGCTGCACGGTCATAATGAGCGCTCGTACAGTATCCCATAGCCGTGATCACAGTGTCACGCACCTGGAGCCCGCAGGTCGGGTGGGACCCTGGCGCGAAAATTCCCACAAGCCTCGCAGCAGGTTTGGCGGTGCGAGTCACGTTCGCTCGCGACATCGTGCTCGCTTGAATTGTGTTCAACAACACGCTCCGCGCACCACCGTTCACCGGTTCACGTCGGGCGATTGCAGGCTTTGTGCACACATTGCGTGACCATGGGTCACGCATGAAATTGGAACTAAAAGACAGGTCCCTCAGGCCCGCCGGGCCGCAGCGGTCGCCCATGCCCGCAGGGCCGCGATTTCGCCGGCACGGCTGTGACTGAGCGGGATCGTCGCGGAGAGCGCGCGAGCGAGGTCGTGGCGCGCGAGGGGTCGCGACTCGGCGAACGCGTCGAGCCGAGCTTCCACGATCGCGCCCTCGATCTCGGCGCCGGACAGTCCGTCGGCCGCGCGTACGAGGTCGACCAGGTCGGGCAACGGATCAGCGAGCACCGGGGCGGCGCCCATGTGCGAGCGCGGCGCATGTTCGAGATGGATCTCCGCGATGGCGGCGCGTTCGTCCGCGTCCGGCACATCGACAAAGAAGATCTCGTCGAGCCGCCCGCGACGGGTCAGCTCGGGCGGCAATCGCGTGACCTGGTTGGCCGTGGCGACCACGAACACCGGCCGCCGGCGCTCCTGCAGCCACGTGAGCAGCCCGCCGAGCACGCGCGCCGCGGTGCCCGCGTCGCTGGCACCACCGTCGCTGCCGGCCAGGCCCTTGTCGAGCTCGTCGATCCACAGGGCGACCGGGGCGATGCGCTCGACCGTATCGGTGACGCGGCGCAGGTTGGCCTCGCTCTCGCCGAGGGTGCCGCCGTAGAGCCGCCCGGGCTCGAGGCGCAGCAGGCCGAGGCCGAGCGCGTGGGCGCAGACGCGGGCGGCCAGGCTCTTGCCGCAGCCCTGCACGCCGACCAGCAGGACGCCGCGCGGGTCGGGGATGCCGGCGGCGCGGGCCTCGGGGCGGAGCGCGAGGGCGCGGCGGGCCAGCCACTGCTTGAGCTGCGCGAGCCCGCCGAGCATGTCCGAAGCGACAGGTTCGACGCGCTCGAGCAGACCTCCGCGTCGCAGCAGCTCGGCCTTGCCCGCGGACAGCTCGGCGAGCGCGCCGGGGTCGTCGGCGACGTGGGCCGCGCGTCGCAGCAGGCGCCGCGCCTGGTGCTCGGACAGGCCGAGCGCGGCGTGGGCCAGCAGCGGGGCCCGGCTCGCGAGCGCGATCGCGGGGCCAGGACGGCCGGCGATCCGCAGCTCGTCGGCGAGGTCGGCGGCGAGGCCGGCGAGCTCGTCGGCGTCGGGCAGCTCGAGCTCGACGAGCTCGAGCTCGGGGATGGCGACGACGGCGCCGGCGAGCTCCCCGACGACGACGACGGCCGGGCCGACGCTGCGCTGGGCGAGCTCGCGGAGGGCCCGCAGGGCGACGGGGTCGAGCGGGGGCGGATCGAGGAGCACCCACAGGCCGGGGTCGGGGTCGCGCAGGAGGCCGCGCAGGAGCTCGACCAGCGGCTCGGGGGCGCCGAGGCCGTCGCGCCCGCCGGCCGCGCTCCAGGTGTGCACCGGCCAGTCGAGCCGATCGCCGACGTCCTCGCACAGCCGCACCGCCCGCGCCTCGTCGACGGCGCGCAGCCCGAGGCCGCGCGCGCCGGCCTGCAGCGCCTCGCGCAGGCGCTGCCGGGCGCGCGCGAAGGGGGTGTCCTTCGGGTCATGTCTCATGGAGCATGTCCCTCGGACCCTGTCATCCGCGCGGCGAACCGGGTGTCCTTCGGGTCATGTCTCATGGAGCATGTCCCTGGGACCATGCCATCCACGCGGCGAGCAGGTGGCCCTGGGCGGCGACCGAGACCGGGCCGTCGTCGGCGAAGCAGAAGCCGTTCAGCCACAGGCGGGCGCCGCGGAGGCGGGCGAGGCGGCCGTGCAGCAGCGCGAGGTCGCCGGCGCAGGCGCGGGCGAGGGCGGCGCGCGGGCGGGGCGGGAGCGTGTCTGGCCAAAAGGACAGGCGGTAAGCGGGCTTGCCGTCGACGCGGAGGACGTCGAGCCGCAGCGCGCCGCTCGGATCGGCGGCGACGAGCTGGGCGCGGCGCAGCAGGTCGGGGAACGGTCGCGCCCGCGAGCCGCGGAAGTCGAGGGCGAAGAACACCGGCGCGGCGGCGGAGCCGGGGAGGGCGCGGGTGAGGCCGCGGGCGAGGGCGCGAGCGACCGCCTCGAGCGCGCCCGGGACCTGGGGCAGGGTCAGGAGGCCGGCGGTCGCGGCGGGCGTGCCGGCGGCCGCCAGGGCGGCGACGACGGCCCGCAGGCGGCCGGGGGCGCGCGGGCCCAGGGCGACGAGGCGAGCGACCGCGAGGTCGTCCGGCGCGTCACGGGCGAGCAGGTCGTCGAGCTCGCGCAGGGCCTCGGCGGCGTCGCCGACGTCGGGCGGGGCGGAGGGCACGAGCCAGAGGTGCGGGGCGGGCTCGTCACGGGCGCGGTCGAGGGCCGCGAGGGTGTCCGATGGGACAGGTCCGTCGGAGCCCCGACCGCTCACGTCCGCTCCCGAATGGCCCGATCGATCTCACGCTTCTGCTCGCGCTCCTTGATCGAGGCGCGCTTGTCGTAGGTCTTCTTGCCGCGGCACAGCGCCAGCTCGAGCTTGATCCGGCCGTTGCGAGCGACCATCGACAGCGGGATCAGCGTGAGCCCGGCCTTGTCGACGGACTCGGCCAGGTGCTCGAGCTCCTTGCGGTGCAGCAGTAGCTTGCGCGGGCGCAGCGGCAGGTGGTTGCGGTCGTGCGCCTGCGTGTACTCGCCGATGTGCGATTGATAGAGGAACAGCTGGTCGCCCTGGAACTGGCAGTACGACTCGCCGAGGCTGACGCGGCCGTCGCGGATCGACTTGACCTCGCTGCCCATGAGCATGAGGCCGGCCTCGTAGCGCTCGAGGACCTCGTACTCAAAGGTGGCACGGCGGTTTTGAACGAAGAGGTGGCCGTCCTTCGTCGCGGTCTTGTCGGTCTTCTTCACGGCGGGGGTGGAAAGCTACAAAGCGGATCGCAGGAGGGCAAGTCCGGCGGCGCGAGCGGCCCCTGCGGCCCGCACAGCGCGGAGACAGGCGTTCAGGGTGGTGCCGGTGGTGGTCACGTCGTCGACCACGAGCACCCTCCGGCCGGCGAGCGAGCGCCCGGGCCGGACGGCGATCGCCCCGCCGAGGTTGTCGCGGCGCGCGGCACCGTCGAGCTCGGTCTGCGGCAGGGTCGCACGCAAGCGCTGCAGCAGCCGCGGCGCCACGCCAGCACCCTGGGGGTGCTCCCGCGCCGCCCAGCGCGCGAGCAGGGCCGCCTGGTTGTAGCCGCGAGCGCACGCGCGGCGCCAGTGCAGGGGGACCGGCGCGACGAGATCCCAACCCTCGCGCCACACCGGCGCGTGGGCCAGGAGCCGGCCCAGCGGCCCGGCGAGCTCGAGCTCGCCGCCGTACTTGAGGCGGCGGACGGCGACCGCCAGCGGGCCTTCATAAAGGAAGCAGGCCTCGATGTCGCCGAGGCGCCGCGCGGATGGTTCGAGCCGCGCGAGCTCGGGGGCGCAGCGGCTGCACAGGGGCGGCACGCCCCCTGAGACCGGGGCCCGCAGGAGATGACGACAGGCGAGACAAACGGGCGGTGAGAAGAAGTCGAGTAGCACACGGAGAGGTCGTACGCATCGCCTCCGTTGTTGCACGCGCAAGAGATCGTGCTGGAGATCGCGTCGATTTCGCAGCGTCAGAGGCGTGTGAAGATCATTTCGCCGGGCGATGCAAGCGGGCCACGAAGCCGCCGATCGCCAGCGAGGCTGGGAAATTCGCCGGATCCGCGGTCGTGCTCGCGATCCACGGCGGAGGAACAGGCACACATCGCCGCTGAGCCTGATCTGACGTGCAAATCGCGGCGGTGGGCGGCACGCTAATTCCAAGGAGGCCGCGTCATGCTCGTACACGATCTCGGATCTCTCAGCGTCGGAAGTGTCTTGACGACTTCCACGTTCACGGTGAAGCCGGTCGATCTGACCGCGCACGTGGAGTCCAGCTTCTTGGGGCAGGTGGTGGGTTGCGGCGAGGAGACGCTGTCGACCGGCAGCGTATCCGGCGGCGGCGCGCCGCAGCCGTGGGGAAGGCTTTGTCCGCTGCCGGTCGTGCTCGGCCGAGCGCTGTCGGCCCTGGCCCACAGCGAGCCGTTCCGCGAGGTCGCGCTGACGCTGCGCAGCATCAGCCGCGTGCGTCGCTTCGGTGAGATGCTGGTGGGGGAGCCGCTGACTGCGATCGCTACGGTGCGCTTCCGCAGCGGCAGAGTCCCGAACGCCACGCACGTGACGCTGGCCGTGGAGGTGCACCGCGAGAGTCAGCGCGGCCGCGTCGGCGCGACGGCGTTGAGCTTCGAGGTCGGGCTCGAGCTGCGATCGCTCCGCGGCGCGACTGCAGAGGTTCGCATGAGCGACGGCGCCGCCGCCGCGTGACACGGCACCCGACCGCTCGACACTCGCGCCCGCTTCGCTCGCTTGCGTCATGGTTCTCCGACCATGTCCCAAGATGCAGTCCGCCTCGTGCCACGGTCGTGCGCGCACGCGACCTGCGCAGTGGCCCGCGGTCCGGTAACGCCTCCGGGTGGTCTTCGAGACAGGACCCGACGGGACCTACGAAGGACAGCACAGCGCGTTTCCGCGCCAGGGCCGAGATAATCTTCTCGGCCATGATCGGGTGGGCATCGGCTTGCCAAGGCGGATCCCCTGTGTGACCTTCAGTCTGCGGCGCATGCTCTACGAGGACCGCTACAAGCTGATTTTGGCCGCGTGCCAGGACATTCGCCGGCATCGCGAGGAGGTCGCCAAGACGGTGATAGCGAGCCAGCTCCTCGACGCTCTCGACGTCGATGTCCCGAGCGACGCGCTCTTGTCCCACATCGTCGCCGAGTCGCTGCTGCGACGGATCGACCGTAACCTGCTGTCCGGGCGGAACTTGTACCTGCAAGTCGAGAAGCGGCCGCAGATCGATCTGTTCACGCTGCTGCAGCGGGCGATCCCGGCCGTGCCGCAGGGCTATGCGCTCGCCAACCAGTATCTGGTCCACGCGATGCGGCAGTCGAGCACGCCGACGCTGCTCGAGATCGGGATCGGCAAGGGCTTGCAGGTGGTCGCGCTGCTGCGGGCGCTCGCGCGCGACCCGGGGAAGATCGAGCGCATCCGCGTGATCGCGCTCGACCCCAACCGCACGGCGTTGACCGAGGGCGTGGCGGCGATCGACGAGGTCCGCGCCGAGCTGCCGTTCGACATCGAGATCTACCCGCTGGTCAAGCTGATCGAGGTCTGCGAGGATGCCGACTACGCGCACTTCGAGGCGCTCGCCGAGGGGAGCTTGTCGATCAACGCGGCCTACACGCTGCACCACACCACGGGCCCCGACAGCGACGCGCGCACTCGACTGCTGCGGCGGCTGCGGGCCCTGAAGCCGCGGGTGTTCACGCTGGTCGAGCCGAGCTCGGACCACGACACCGAGCACCTGACCCGGCGCATGCACCACTGCTGGCAGCACTTCGCGACCGTGTTCGACCTGGTCGACCGCAGCGACGCGTCGCCCGACGAGAAGTTCGCCATCAAGGAAGGCTTCTTCGGCCGCGAGGTCCGCGACATCCTCGGCACCAGCGACGCCTTCCGCTGCGAGCGCCACGAGACGCTCGAGTCGTGGCTGCTGCGGCTGAAGAAGTCGGGCTTCGTGCCGTACCCGGAGATCGAGCTCGACGTCGACCTGCCGGAGTACTGCCGCTCGTCGGTCAGCTCCGGGCTCGTGCGGCTGTCCTACCGCAGCGTGCCGATCATCGCCGTGTTCGCGTTCGCGGGGGAGGCGGGATGAGCGACGGGTCCGAGCCGAGCGAGCCGGTGGTCCACGGGGCGTTGATGGCCGGCTTCGCCCAGGCGTGCGTCAACCTCAACATCGTCGCTGGGCGCCGGGCCACCGCGCTGCTCGCCGACATCGACATGGGTCGGTGGTTCCCGCTCGCCAAGTGGATGGAGATCGAGCAGATGGTCGGCGAGTCGTACGCCAACGTCGAGCCGATCCGGCTCAAGCTCGGCATCGAGATGATGACGCTGTGGTACCACCGTGGCCCCGGCAAGGCGCTCATCCACCGCGGCGCCGACTTCCTGCACTTTCAGACAGGTAGCCACGGCATCGCCAGCGTGATCCGCGGCCCGCGCGGGATGGTCGGCTCGTTCGACCTCGAGGACTTCGACGCCGAGCGCGGCCACGCGGTCATCCGCTCGTCGACGCCGTTCGACAAGACGATCGAGCGCGGGGTGCTGATCGGCGGGGTGATGGCGCCCGGCGACCTCTACTACGTCGACGTGACCAACGACGGCGATCCCAACCGGCTCGTGGTGGAGTTCCACTGAGATGACGCTCGACGAGATCCTCCAGGGACGAGATCCCGATCGCCTGTCCGAGCTGTCGCGCGAGGACATGCGCCGACTGTTCTGGATGTACAAGGGCCTGCTCAAGGGCGTCGAGCGCGACACCGCGTACTGGCAGGCGACCAACGACAACCTGCGGACCGCGTACGAGCGGCTCGACGAGCAGGAGCGCGAGCTGGCCCGCGCCTACCAGACCATCCGCCAGGACCTCGAGATCGCCCAGCAGGTCCAGCACGCGCTGCTGCCCAAGGACCACCCGGAGATGCTCGCGCGCTTCGAGTTCTCGGTCTACCACAAGCAGATGACCGAGGTCGGCGGCGACTACTACGACTTCTACCGCCTCCGCGACGGCTGCCACGCGATCGGCGTGTTCGACATCTCCGGCCACGGGGTGTCGGCGGCGCTGATCATGGCCTACCTCAAGGCCCAGTTGGTCCAGACGATGGAGCAGGTGTCGCGCCCGCGCGACATCGTCGAGTACCTCAACAACGCCACCGTCGGGTTCCTCCGCGAGGTCCGCCGCTACGCGACCGTCAACTTCGTCGCGTTCGGCGAGCGCACGTTCCGCTACGTGTGCGGCGGCGGCTACGGCGTGCTGGTCCGCGGCGACCAGGTCCACACGTTCAACAAGGGCGACCCGTTCATCGGCCTGCGCCGCCGCGCCTACAGCGAGTACGAGCTGCCCTTCGAGACAGGTGACGTGCTGGCGCTGTACACTGACGGTCTGGTCGAGGCTCAGGACAGCACCGGCGCCGACTACAGCACCCGCCGCCTGCACGAGCTGGTGCGCGCCAACGCCGACTTGCCGGCCAACGAGATCCTGCAGCGCTGCCTCGACGACTACGGTCAGTTCCGTCGCGTCGACGCCGACGACATCACCCTCATCGTGCTCCGGAGGCGGGCCGCGTGAACGACCACGAGCTCGACGACGAACCGATCACGACCAGCGTCGGCCTGACGCTGACGGTCGCGCCCATGGGCGACGTCGGCGGCAACCTGGCGGCGACCGTCGGCGAGTCGCTGCTGGCGATGCTGACGGTGTTCTACCCGCAGGCGCTGTGCAAGAAGGCCAACGTGGTGATCACCGAGCTGGTCCAGAACGTGATCGACAACGTCAACGATCCGGCCAGCCAGATGCGCGTCGACCTGCGCATCGACGGCGACGCGCTGCAGGTCCAGGTCACCAACAAGGCGACGCCGGAGCAGTTCCAGGACGTCAAAGATCGCGTCGAGCAGCTGACGACCTCGACCGATCCCAAGCGCCTGTTCGCCGACACGCTCCGCGCCCGCCGCATGCAGCGGCTGCGCGGCGGGCTCGGCCTCATCCGCCTGGTGTCCGAGAACCGCTTCCGCCTGTCCGCGACTTACTCCGGCGAGCAGCTCACGATGCAGGCGGTATTTCCTTTGCGAGGTGCGCAATGAACGTCCTCACCTACGGCGAGATCATGGACGGCGGCGTCAGTGTGTTCCACTGCGTCGCACGCGAGGACGAGGGGAACTTCTCCCTCACGTTCTCGGGCGTGGTCCGCATCGACAACCCCTATCGCTATCTGTCGGCCCTGCTGCAGGACCTGCGCGAGATCTTGCCCAAGCGCGAGGTCCAACGCAGCGTGCTCGACTTCACCGAGCTCGAGTTCTGCAACTCCAACGGCTTCTACGTGATCATGGACATCGTCGAGCTGGTCTACCTGCTGCTGCCCGGGCCGGTGCTGGTCCGCCGCCTGCAGGAGGACGACTGGCAGCAGGAGACGCTGCCGATCCTGCTCAACCTCGACGAAGAGACCATCGCCGCCCGCACGACCTTCGAGGACGTGCGAGAGTTCTGACATGGTGGCCCTCCTCGAGCTGGTCGAATCGATCGCGCTGCGCGTGGACGCCGAAGGTCGCGTGACCGCGGCGTCGCCCGCCGCGGCCCGCTGGCTGGCCGCGCGGACCGGGGCGCCCGGCCTCGGCGCGCTGTTCGGCGCGGCGTCGCCGGAGTCGCTGCGCGGCCTGGTCGAGAGCGGCGGCAAGGCGGTGCCCGCAGAGCCATGGCCCGAAGGACCTGTCGTATGGGACCTGTCCTTGGAGCCATCCGACGCGGTGCTGGCGGTCGGGGTGGCGATCCGCCCGGCGCGGGCGCTGGCGTCGCAGCTGGCGAGCGCGACGCTGCTCGACAAGAGCCTGGCGCTGGCGGTCCTGCCGCGTGAGGCGGCGGCGCCGCTGGGCGAGCGGCTCCAGCCCAAGGCGTACCGCGAGGCGACGGTGATGTTCATCGACGCGGTCCAGTTCTCGCGCCTGGCCGCCCGCGTCGACCCGGTCACCTGCCTCAAGCAGCTCGATTTCTTCTTCTCGGCCTTCGACCAGATCACCTCGGCGTTCGTGGTCGAGAAGCTGCGCACGGCCGGCGACACCTACGTGGCGGTGTCGGGGATCCCCCAGCGCCGCCTGTCCCACGCGGTCGACGCGACGTTCGCGGCGCTGCGCTGCGCCCAGGTGGTCGCGTCGGGGCTGACACCGATGGTCGACGAGTGGGACTGGAGCTTCCGCATCGGCCTCCACTCGGGGCCCTGCATCTCCGGCGTGCTCGGCTCGAAGAAGCCGGTCTACGACCTGTGGGGCGACACGGTCAGCGTCGCCAGCCACGTCGAGCGCATCGGCCAGCCCGACTCGGTGTGCGTGTCGGGGGCCGTCCGCCAGCTGATCGAGCCGTTCTTCGCGCTCGAGTTCATGCAGACGACGGTGACCCGCAGCGTCGGCGAGATCGAGGTGTTCGCGGTCCGCGGGCTGCTCCCCGAGCTGCAGGCCGACGGCCAGGCGCTGGTCGCCAACGCGGAGTTCGCCGAGCGCTACGAGTCGCGCTTCGGCACGCCGTGCCCGGCCGCCGCGCTCGAGGCGCTCGGGGTCGAGCTCGGACAAGGGCTCGAAGACTTCTGAGCGGTGGGATGGCTGATCGGGCATGTCCGAAGGGGCATGCCCGTCGGGCAATGTCGTCGAGGACATGTCCTCGAGTTCAGGCCGCGTCGCTTGGGGGCGGGTAGCGACGAGCAGGGGCCGCCGGGCGCGCCGAGTGAGAACGCGGGCGACGAGCGTGCCCGAGGTGTGCGACGCCTCGCGGGCTCGATCAGGCGCCTGCGCCGGCGCCCGGACCCGAGCGCCCGTTCAATCGCGGCGGTAGTCCTTGAACAGGTAGGCGTAAAAGCCGACGACCTCGCGTAGCAGCGACCACGGCTCGCGCAGCTCGAGGTCGAGCTCGGCGTGGGCGGCGGTGGCCTCGACGCCGAAGCGACGCAGGGCCAGCTTGGTGCGGGTGAGGTGGTAGTACTGGCTGACGGCGATGGCGGAGCGCTCGCCGCGGGCGCGCAGGTCGGCGGCGACGAAGCGGGCGGTGGCGTGGGTGTTGACGCCGCCGCGGTCGACGGCGATGCGCTCGGCCGGGACGCCGCGGGCCACCAGGTAGTCGCGCATGACGTCGGCCTCGTGCGGGCTGCCGGGGTCCTGGCCGCCGCTGACGATGAGCCGCGGGACCAGGCCGGCGGCGTAGAGCTCGGCGGCGCGATCGAGGCGCAGCTGTAGGCGGCGCGCGGGCTCGCCGGCGGGGCTGACGTGGTTGCCGAGCACGACGGCGACGTCGGCGGGGCGGCCCTCGTCGGTGCAGCCGTCGACGCTCAGGACGAGCAGGTGCACCAGGCCCCAGGTGCACAGCAGGGCGAGAAGGCGGAGGATGGTCTTTCGCACATGTGCCATGCGACATGTCCTCATGGACCTGTGATGGTCGCGGCGGGCGGGCGCACGGCCAGGCAGGTGAGCTGGGCCGAGTCGGGGGCGTAGCGGAAGCCGGCGTGGGCGGCCAGGAGGCGGCGCACGTAGCCGTGGAGGCGCTCCGGTCGCATGGGCCGCGAGGCGACGCCGGCGGCCCCGGTGGTGTCGAACACGCGCACGCGGCCGAGGCGATCGCGGGCGGGGTCGACGATCATCATGTGATGGTACATGCGCTCGCCACCGCGGGCACGGGCGCGGTGCGAGACGCTGCAGAGATGAAGGGCGTCGGCTGCGAGGGCGGCGAGCAGGCCGGCGGCGCCGAGGCTATCGAGGCGAAGGTCGAGCAGGTCGAGGCCGCGTGGGAGGGCGCCGGCGGGCAGGCGCGCTGCGATCTGGAGGAGGGCGGCGCGGCCGGCGTGGGCGCCGTCCTGGCACGACTCGAAGCCGCCGGGCGGATCGCAGGGGACGAGGTCGGCGAGCTCGAGCCGCGGCAGCCACAACAGGCGCACGCCCTCGAGGAAGCCGCCGAGGCAGCCGAGGTCGTATGTCCCCGGGGACAGCTTGATGGGGCGACCGGCGTCGGTGCGGCAGAAGCCCGCGGGCTCGCCGAGGCGGATGTGCCCGAGGCGCTCCCAGGCGTCGATCTCGGCCCAGCGATCCGGCTCGAAGGCGAGTTCGAGGCCGCGGAAGACGCCGGCGGGGTCGCGCGCGCGCAGGGCCGCTGCGAGCGCGGGCGGGACGCGCGGGTAGTGGGCGAGCGAGGGCCAGCGCGTGAGCAAGTCAGCGTCGCGGGGGTCGACGGGCTCGCGGTGCACGGACGGGCGCGCCGGGGCGCCGGGGACGGGCGCTGGCTCGACGCCGGGAGGGAGGTCGGCGGGCGCATCCGGAGCGGTCGGCTCGCCGCAGGTCAGCGCGGCGGTCAGGCCAGCGGAGAGCAGCTGCGACCGGCCCATCGGACGCATCTACCGCAGCGGTGGGCTTTCGTCGAGTCGTCGCGCAAGCCGGCGCCGGCGGCTCCTCGAGGCGAGCATGGCCGCGCACTTGCGTCGATGCGTGCAAGGGGTGAGGCCGTGAGGCGCAGCGAGGGCGCTCGTCATCATGCAGGACGAAGCGGGCTGCGATGCCGCGGTCACGGCCGGTGGGAGCGCGTTCGGGCATGGCGAACGTACGTGGCTTTCAGGGCATGTCCCGGGGGACATGCGTGGAAACCGGTCGGGCCGGGCCGATTGATGGGTGTCCGATCGGGCATGTCCCAGGGGACATGCTTATGAACCGGTCGGGCCGGGCCGATCGACGGTGTCCGATCGGGCATATCCGAGGGACATGATTGGGAACCGGTCGGGCCGGGCCGATCGACGGGTGTCCGATCGGGCATGACGCAACGGACATGCCTTTTAAAAATTGTCGGAAGGGGCGTGCCCGCGAGTGCAGGTCAGTGCGAGGCGGCGATCACGGCGATCGTGCGCCGCAGCACCAGGAACTGCCAGGTGTCGGTCAGGGGCAGGGCGGGGATCGTCACGCTGCCGTCGGGGCCGGCGACGACTTCGCCGTGGTCCTGACCGAACGACCAGGCGACGCGCTCACCGGGGCGGCAGCGGAACGCCTGGGTGCGGCGCGGGGTGACATCGACGAACGCGGGCAGATCGGCCATCACGCGGTCACCCTCGCTCGGGTAGCCGGGCGCGGGCGGGTTGGCCCCGTCGCCGTCGTGGACGCGCAGGGCGAACTGCAGGCGATCGACGGTGTCGACCACCGAGGCGCCGTCCCAGCGGAGGAACCGGCCGAGCGCGCCAGCGACGGCGCCCTCCCAGCCGGTGTCGCCGGCGACCGCGACCGTGCCGGCGAAGCCCTTGCTGGCGCTCCAGTCCTGCTTGCCGTTGCCAGCGCCGACGCCCGGGTCGTCGTCGAGCGACGAGTAAGAAAAGGCGGGGAACGCCCGGTCGCGGCGCAGCGTGGCCTCGTCGCCGTGGATCGGCGCCCACGAGCCGGTCCACCAGCTGTCCCCGAGGACAGGATCGGCGACGCCGTGGCCGCCCTCGTCCCAGATGGCGAAGTGGCCGACGCCGCGGCTCTGCAGCGCGTCGTAGAGGCTCTCGCCGGTGCGCGGGCTCGGCAGCACGGCGGCGCCGAAGTGGATGGTCGGGTCGTCCTTGCCGTGCTTGAGGAACAGGAACTGGTCGCGGGCCTCGCTCGAGTCGGCGAGCGCGCGCGTCAGGTCCATGTGATCCCAGGCCGACAGGCCGCCGCCGCCGTCGAGGTCGAGCTCGGGGGCGCCCCACCAGCTGGACAATTGGGTGATCCGCGAGGGTCGGTGGTTGCGCGCGATCGCCTGGCCGAGGCGGGCGTCGACGTAGGCGAAGTGACGCCCGCGCAGGAGGCCGAGCAGCATCGCCCCGGCGCCGCCCATCGAGCTGCCGAAGACGTGCACGCGCTCGGGGTCGGCCTCGGGGTGGTGACGCAGCACGTACTCGACGAGGTGGAGCACGCGGCGCACGGTGTAGTCGGGGGCGGCGCCGCCGGCGGTGGGGTCGACGTCGGGCAAGGACGCGGCGTAGCCCCACCAGTAGGTGTTGTCGGGGTCGTGCGGGGAGATCCGGATCTCGCTGGCCGAACCAGTGCCGCCGGGGTTGGCGGTGCCGAAGCCGTGGAGGCCGATCCGCACCGGCACGCCCTCGGGCGGGACGTCGAGCGGGACCATGACCTTGGCGACGAACTCGCGGCCGGCGTAGCCCGGGCTGTCGAGGTAATCATCTGTCTTTTGGGACAGGGTGTAACGGACGTAGCCGCTGCCGTCGAGGAACTCGGTGTCGACGACCTCGGGCCACGGCGGCTGGATGGTGTCGCGCACGACGACCTCGAAGGTGGTCTCGACGCGCGACTCGCCGTCGTGGGCGAGCACGGTGACGGTCCAACTGTCGCCGCCCTGGGTGAAGTCGGGGGTGAAGCGGAAGGTGCGGGTCGGCTCGTCCCAGGTGGCGCCCGGCGGCAGGCCCTGCAGGTGGACCCGCAGGGCGCCCGGGTCGGCGACGTCGACGACTTCGAGGACGAGACCGACCTCGGTGTCCTCGTCGACGCCGACCTCGGCCGGCACGAGGATCCGCGGGGCCGAGCGATCGACGGCGAGGGTCAGCGGTGCCGAGTCCTCGTCGTCGCGGCGCACGAACACCGGGTAGTCGCCGCGCTTGCGCGGGCCGCTGCGGGCGTGCAACTCGCCGCCGGAGACGAAGGTGGTGGGTAGCGCCTGGCCGGCGACGACGACGACGCTGGAGCGAGTGAAGCCGGCGCCGGTGACGTGGAGGTCGAACTCGACGCTGCCAGGGGCCGGGTCGGGCGAGAGGGCGTCGAGCTCGAGCGGCGCGAGCTCGGGGCCGCCGATCGGACCCTGGCTGGCGGGCGGTGGTCGGGGCGAGGACGGCGTTTCATCCGCGGGAGCGGCACCGGACGGGCCGCTGTAACAGCCGGCGAGGACGAGCCACGCGAGCGTGAGGCACGCGCGGGAGACCTGGCCAGAGCACGACAACATGCTTTGATTCTTCCCACGACGATCGCCGATCCGCCAGCGACGCCGGCGAGAAATTGTGTGACGTCGTTGCAAGGGCAACGAGCGGGCGTCCTGCGATCCGGCGCACACGTGGGTCCACGTGGCCTTCCTGGGGCGATCGTTCGCCGTGGCCAGCCCGCGGACCTCGGTGCTCGCCGGAGGGCGATTGCCACATGGCGGAAAGGACAGGCGACGATCAGTTCGGGTGGCGCTCGAGCCAGGCGTCGACCTCGGCCCGGTAGTGCTTCGCCCCTGCCTTGCGGAACAGGGTCTGCGCGGAGACGGCGAGGGACCGTGCTCGAGCGCGGTCTCCGCGGCTGTCCCAGAGGACCTGCGCCAGCTGGAACTCGGCGTGGGCGCGCTGGATCGGGGCGTTGCGCGGGTCGAGCAAGCCGAGGCTGCGCTCGAGGTCGCGGCGCGCGTCGTCGAAGCGCGCCTGGCCCTGCCGCACCTTGGCGCGGGGGGTCAAGACCTCCGACATCCACAGCGAGTCGACGCCGTAGTTGCGCTCGATCGCGGCGACGGCGGCGTCGGCCTCGCGCTCGGCCGCGGTCAAGTCGCCGAGGCCCGCGAGGGCGACGGCCCGCATGGCCCGACTGACGGCGGTATAGAGGTTGTCCTCGCCGAGCACCGTGGCCGCGAGCGGCAGGGCGAGGTCGATGTGGTCGCGGGCGGCGGCATAGTTGTTGCGGGCCAGCTCGATCTGGGCCAGCGCGAGGTGGGCCAGTACGGTGCCCTGTGGATCGGGGCTCTGAGCCGAGCTCCAGATAGCGAGTGCGCGAGAGGCGTGCTGCTCGGCCAGGCCGAGCTCGCCGCGCACGAGCTGGACCGAGGCGAGTCGCTCGAGCATGGCGGCGACGCGGGTGCTCTCGGGGCCGAAGTTGTGCTCCCAGATCGCGCGCGCCTCCTCGAAGGCGTCGAGCGCGGCGGTGAAGTCGCCGCGCTGGGCGGCGATGTCGGCCAGGGCCGAGAGCGGGAAGGCGAGCCGCTCGTGGCGCGGGGGCAGGGCGGCGCGGAGGATCGCCAGGGCGGCGCGCTGGTGCTGCTCGGCGGTGTCGAAGTCGCCGCGCAGGGTGGCGACGTTGCCGAGGTCGGCCAGCGAGAAGGCGTTGCTCGGGTGAGCCTCGCCGTAGATGTCGCGGCGCAGGGCCAGGAGCTCGTCGAAGATCGTCTGCGCCGGGCCGAGCTGGCCGAGGCTCATGTGGACGTTGGCGAGGTTCTGCCGGGTGGTGACGGCGGCGGCCGAGCGCTCGGGCACGCCCTCGAGCGAGCGGCGGTAGTGGTCGATGGCGGTGACGTACTCGCGGCGCGCCTCGGCGATCTGGCCGCGGCGGAACTCGAGGTCGCCGCCGAGGCCGGGCGGACGTCCGAGGCGCTCGTAAAGAGCCTCGGCGTTGCGCAGCCACGGCCGGGCGTCTTCGGGGTGGCCGAGGGTCTGCGCGAGGCGGCCGGCGAAGGCGCTGGCGGTGGCGAAGGCCAGGCGATCGTGGCCGACGGCGAGCGCGCCCCAGTAGGCCTCGCCGTATACGCGGGTGCCGTCGTCGTACTTGCTGGCGACGAACAATTGCTCGGCGAGCTCGGCCAGCACCTGGGTGTGCAGCGGGCGGTAGCCGAGGGCGCGTGCGCGCTGCTCGGTGGCCTCGAGCAGGGCCAGGCCGGCGCCCGGGTGACCGGCGGCCGCCTCGGCGGTGGCGACCGAGAGCTGGTCGCGCAAGGTCTGGACGGCGTCGACGATCGCGGGCGCGGGCGCGTCGACCTCGGCCTGCAGGGCGTCGAGGTCGGCGCAGCGGGCGGGCGGGGGCAAGGCCTCGACGGCGTCGTGGGCGTGCTCGACGGCGTCGGCGTCGGCTCCGACGAGCACGCCGAGCAAGGCCTCGAGCTCGTGGCGGCGATCCTCGAGGCAGTGCATGCGCCTGTCCAAAAGGTCATGTGATTGTTCGCCGCGGATGTTGGCGGCCGCGCACGCGTCGGTGTGACCGGCGATCCACGCCTCGGCCCAGGCGTCGACGCGGGCGCCGGCGCGGGCGGCCGCGTCGCGGGCGTAGGGCAGGCCGGTGGCGGCGAAGGCGGCGTCGAGACCGGCGCGCCGCTGCGGGTTCCAGGTCGGGGCGAGCGCCTCGGCGGCGCCGGTGCACAGGGCGGGGGCGTCGGGAAGGACGGCGAAGGCGATCGCGCCGGCGATCAGCGCCGCGCCGCCGCCGGCGAGGGCCCAGCGCCGACGGTCGCGCCGCAGCGGCCGTTCGAGCGCGCCGAGCAGCGCCTGCATCGAGGGCCACCTGTCCCCGGGTTCAGGTGAGAGGCCGCGCAGGATGGCGCGGTGGATCGCGGGCGGGACCCGGATCGCGCGCCGCGGCGGATCGAGGCGGCCCTGGGACTTGGCCGCCTCGAGGGCGAACAGGTTGTCGCCGCTGAACGGGCGGTTGCCGTAGAGGCCCTCGTAGAGGGCGACGCAGAAGCTGAACTGATCGGCGCGCTCGTCGATGGCGGCGCCGCCCCGCTGCTCGGGGGCCATGTACGCCGGGGTGCCGACCACGGTGCCTACGCGGGTGAGCGGGCCGGACACCAGCGACGAGGACAGCGGATCGAGCGGAGCGTCGAGGTCGGGGGTGGCGCCGGCCGGGTTCACCTCGACGTCGCCGGCGGGCCGCGCCAGGCCGAAGTCGAACACGCAGATCCGACCTGTCTCTCCGACCAGGACGTTGCCGGGCTTGAAGTCGCGGTGGATGACGCCGACAGCGTGGGCGGCGATGAGGCCGCGGCCGGCGGCGAGGAACACTTCGACGATCTCGCGGACGCCGCGGACGCGATCGTCGAGCCACTGCGCGAGGGTGATGCCGGGCACGTACTCCATCACCAGGAACACGCCGCCGGCGTGCGGTGATCTGGCCTTCGGGACAGGATCGGTGCGGCGCGGGCCGATCCTCATCGTCGTGAGCGCGTCGGCGTCGTACGAGCCGACGTCGTGGACGGCGACGACGTTGCCGTGCGACAGCCGGGCCAGCGCCTGGGCCTCGCGCAGCAGGCGGGCGTGGGCGGCGTGGGCCGGACCGTCGCCGGGAGCGACGCGCAGCAGCTTGATCGCGACCTTGCGATCGAGGCTGGGATCGTAGGCGAGGTAGACGACGCCCATGCCGCCGGCGCCGAGGCGACGCATGAGCACGTAGCGGGTGAGCTGGAGCGCGCGCTCGCGCTGCGACAGCGACGAACGATCGAGGTCCGGCGGCCGGGCCGGGGCGCGCGCCGTGGGCGAAAGATCTCCGGCCAGAGTCGCGTCGGTGGCGAAGTCGGGGCGCGGAGGAAGGTCGCCGACAAGCGTGGGATCGGGGTCCGGCCCAGAGGATGGTGGGGTGGGATCACCGCCGGCGCGCGACATCTGCGGGTCCAGGTTATCCCGGCGTCGCATCGATGTCGTGCCGGGCTTGAGGCGCAATGCCGCGCGCCTGTATCATCCCGCCGATCGCATGACCGTCCTCGTCACCGGCGCCGCGGGTCACATCGGCGCGAATTTAGTCCGAACGTTGCTGTCTCGCGGCGAGCGCGTCCGCGTGCTCGTCCGCAATTCCCAGCGCGCGCTCGCAGGACTCGACGTCGAGCGGGTCCCTGGCGACGTGCGCGATCCAGACGCGGCGCGCCGCGCGACCGCGGGCGTCGATGTCGTCTATCACCTCGCGGCCCAGATCTCGATCTCGGGCGATCCGCGGGGCCTGGTGCGCGCCGTCAACGTCGACGGCGTGCGCTCGATCGCCGAGGCGGCGCTGGAGACGGGCGTGCGGCGCCTGATCCACTGCAGCTCGGTGCACGCGTTCGACCTCTACCGCGAGGGCACGAGCGGCGTGGAGGTCGACGAGCGCTGGCCGCGGGTCCCCGACGAGCCGGGCCACTTCGCCTACGACCGCTCGAAGGCGGCCGGCGAGCGGGCGCTCCGCGAGGTGATGGGCCGCGGCCTCGACGCGGTGATCGTGCACCCGTCGGGGGTGATCGGCCCGTACGACTTCGGGCCGTCGCGCATGGGCCGGCTGTTCCTGCAGCTGTACCGGCGGTCGCTGCCGAGCCTGGTCGACGGCGCGTTCGACTTCGTCGACGTGCGCGACGTGGTCGCCGGGATGCTGGCGGCCCAGACCCAGGGCGTGAACGGCGAGAACTACCTGCTGACCGGCCACACGGTCCACGTGCGCGACATCGGGGCGACAGCCGAGGCGATCACGGGGGTGAAGCCGCCGCGGCTAGTGACGCCGATCTGGCTGGCCCGCGTCGGGGTGCCGTTCTTCGGGGTCGCCGGCGCGGTGATGCGGCAGGAGCCGCTCTACACCCACGAGTCGCTGTCGGTGCTCTCGACGGGCGCCCGCTTCGACCACGGCAAGGCCGAGCGCGCGCTCGGCTACACGGTGCGGCCGTTCGCGGAGAGCGTGCGCGACATCTACGCGTGGTTCGACGCGGCGGGCATGCTCGGCAAGCGGCGCCTGCCGGGCAGCGGCACGCAGGTCTGAGCGGGCTGTCTCGCAGGACATGGCCGAAGGGTCATGTCCGCCGAGGCGCGCCCGAGCGGCAGGGGAGCGCCCGACCGCGCTCGCGGCGGTCGCATCCTCGCCAAGAAAATGCCCCGCGAGTCGGCTGACTCGTGGGGCATGTCGAAAAGAGCAGGTCCCTTCGGGCATGTCGTGAAGGACATGCCCCAAAGTTCACCAGGACGGTTTCTCTTCCTCGGGGCCGGGGTCGGGCTTGGCGGCGCCGCCGGCCGGCTTGTCCTCGACGACGGGCGGGGTCGCGGGCGGGGCGGCCTCGGGCGCGACGGGCGGGGCAGCGACCGGCGCGGGGGTGGGCTGGGGCTGGGCAGGCGGAGGGGCCGCGGTCTTGGTGTCGGCCTTGGTCTCGACTTTCTTGGCGTCCTTGCTGCCGCAGGCCGGGGTGGTCGCGGTGGCGAGCAGCATGGTGGCCGCGAGGAACTTCTCCAGATCGATCTTCATCGCCGTCTCCTTCGTGGCGCGGTCGCCGCGCCGATGTCGCGCGAGTATAACCCTGTCCGCCCGGCTCGCCATGGAACCGGCCGGCGCGCGGGCGGGGCGATCGGGCTCGGCCGCGCTGCGGTTCGGGATTCGCGGCGCGGCCGAGACCTGTCTCAAAGGCCATGTGCCGGAGCCGCGGGCGGGGCGGCGCGCGACGAATGCGTCGCCGGCCCGGTCGCTCCTTTCAAGTGCCGGAGAAGCGGGCGGCGCGGCGCTCGACGAACGACTGCATGCCCTCGCGCGCGTCGTCCGAGCCCATGATCGCGCGGACGTCGTCCATCATGGTGGCGAGGGCGGCCTCGGGCCCGCGCTCGACGGTGGTGCGGGCGGTCGAGAGGGTGGCGCGCACGCCGAGCGGGGCCTGGGCGGCGATGGTGGTCGCGATCTCGAGGGCGCGCTGGACCTGCTCGCCGGGCGCGACGACCTCCTGGACCAGGCCGATCCGCAGCGCCTCGGCGGCGTCGAAGTTGTCGCCGGTGAGGAGCCAGCGCATGGCGTTGCCCCACCCGGCGACCTGCGGCAGCCGCAAGGTCGCGCCGCCGAACGGGAAGATCCCGCGCCGGATCTCGATCTGGCCGAAGCGCGCGTCGCTGGCGGCGATCCGGATGTCGGCGGCCAGCATCAACTCGATGCCGAGCGTGAGGCAGAAGCCCTGGACGGCCAGCACGACCGGCTTGCTGCGCACGCGGCCGTGGAGGCCGAGCGGGTCGACGGCGCCGGGCGGGAACAGCAGCTCGCCGCGGGCGACGGCGGGGCCGACCTCGGCGAGGTCGAGGCCGGCGGTGAAGTGGTCGCCGTGGGCGAACACGACGGCGCAGCGCAGCTGCGGGTCGTCCTCGAATTCGGTGAAGGCCTCGGCGAGCTGGCGCAGCATGGCCAGGTCGAAGGCGTTGCGCTTGGCGGCGCGGTCGAGGCCGATCATCTGCACATGGCCGTGTGTCTGGGTCGAGAGCCGGCGGTCGGTGGACATGCGCGCGAGTCTACCCCGCCGGGGCGAGGCGGGGGAGGCGGGTCACGTGGTCGGAGGGACATGTCTCAAGGAACATGAGAGGAGCTCGCGCGGCGACGGCGACGGAGGGCGAGCAGGCTGGCCATAAGGACAGGCGCGAACGGAGCGTCGATGCGGCAGCCGCAGCCGCCCTCCGGCGGGCCCGCGCCGGCCGAGTCGCTGCCCTCGCTGGTCCCGCCGGTGCTGGCGGGCGGCTCGGCGCCGGTGGTGGGGTCGCCGGTGGTCGGCGATTCGGGCGAGAGCGGGGCGAGCCACAGGTGGTTGGTGACGGTGCGTGGCTGGCCGTCGACGAGGACCTCGGCGCGGACGCGCGAGTGGCCGGCGGCGGGCGGCTCGACGACGAACGCGTGGGTGAACGGATCGCCGACGACGGGCACGGGCTCCTGCGGCTGGCGGTCGCGGACCAGGCGGACGCTCGCGCCCGCGGGCGCGCCGGTGACCCGCACGGTGAAGGTGGCGGCGGCCGATTCGAAGCTGTCCCCGGGGACATGTGTCCCGGAGGACAGCTCGAGCATGGGGTCGGCCGGGCCCTGCAGCTTGACGATGGTGCGGCCGGCGCGGAGGCCGGCAAGCATGGCGTCGACGGCGAGCGCGTCGGCGTACACGAGGGTGGTGGGGTCGCCGATCGGGCTGTCGAAGCCGCCGAGCTCGAGGCCGGCCTTGTGATCGTCGCTGCCGCCGATCGGGGCCGGGCGATGGCCCTGATCGCAGAGGTCGTCCCAGAAGCGCATGGCGTCGTCGGTGAAGAACTTGCCGGCCTTGTCGAGGCCGCCGGTGGCGATCTCGACGGCGCCGAGGCGCGCAGGATCGAGGTCCAGCTCCCAGGCGCAGCCGATGCACAGGTCGCCGAGCGCGAGCGCAGGGTGGTTGGCGCTCAGCACGGCGCCCTGCTGATCGTAGGCGTCGGCGGCGGCGGTGATGGTGACGCCGGGCTGGCCGAGCTTGTGGTCGACCCACGCGGTCGCGCCGATGGCGTTCATGTGGCCGGCGTAGGTCGTGAACTCGCAGCCGGGGACGAACAGGAGGTCGGGGTGGCGCGCCTGGGCGTCGGCGAAAAAATCGAGGTGGGTGGTGGTGTTGTGGTCGGTGACGACCACGAAGTCGAGGCCGCGGCCGCGCGCGAACTCGGCGATGGCGTCGAGGCTCGGCGAGGCGTCGCCGCTCTCGCGCGAGTGGACGTGAAAGTCGCCGGCGTACCAGCGCGGCGCGCCGCCGAGAGCAGCAGGCTGATAGGGCGCGCGCTCGGGCTGTGCGGGCGAGGTCGGGGCGTCACGCAGGGTGACGGTGATCAGGTACTCGCCGGGCGGCGCGGCGAGCTTGGCCTTGCCGACGACGACGCTCCATGTACCTGCAGCGAGCGGGCCGGGCACGTAGGAGCGCGAGGCGGCGGCCTCGCCGATGACGGCGTTCTCTTCGTTGCCGCCGCCCCAGCCGCGGAACACACCGCGCGGGTCGACGAGGCCCCAGTCGAGGATGTTGTCGTCCGAGAGGTCGTCGTGGGCGATCTCGATCTCGCGCGTGCCGACAGGGACCTCGAAGGCGACGAAGAAGTGGTCCAGGCTGTCTATCGGGACCTGTCCCTTGAGCTCCTGGACGGTCTCGGCGGCGCTCGCCCGGGCGAGCGGGACGAGCAACGCGAGCGAGGCGAGGGCCGGCCAGAGACGGGTCATGGAGGCACGATAGCGCACCGGCGGGCGGCGCGGTCGGGGCCGTCGCGGGCGACCGGGACGCTCGGGTACACTCGCGACCGATGGCCGAGCGCGACCCCGAAACCAACGTGGCCCTCGGCGAGGGCAAGCTGACGTTCCCGTGCGAGCAGTGCGGTTCGGCCCTCGAATACTCGCCCGGATCGGACCACCTGCGCTGCAGCCACTGCGGTCACACGCAGACGATCGGCGGCGAGAAGGCGGTCCTGGAACATGACTTTCAGGACATGTTGCACCGGCTGTCGCGCGCGCCGGCGTCGACGCTGGGCGGGCACAGCATCCAGTGCGAGGGGTGCGGGGCGCAGGCGATGCTGGCGGGCCAGGCCGGCCGCTGCGCCTTCTGCGGCGCGCCGGTGGTGATGGACGTGAAGGAGCTGGGCGAGATCGTGCCGCCCGAGTCGCTGCTGCCGTTCGGCATCGACGGCGCCAAGGCGCGCGAGGCGTTCTCGAGCTGGGTGCGCAAGCTGTGGTTCGCGCCGAACGACCTCAAGCGGCTGGCGCAGGTCCACGGCATCGACGGGGTGTACCTGCCGTACTGGACCTACGACTCGCAGACGACGACCCGCTACAAGGGGCTGCGCGGCGATCACTACTACGTGACCGAGTCGTACAACGACGCGCAGGGCAACCGCCAGACGCGGCAGGTGCAGAAGACGCGCTGGCGCCCGGCGAGCGGGACCGTGCATGTCGGCTTCGACGACGTGCTGGTGTGCGGGTCGCCGTCGCTGCCGCGGCCGCTCATCGAGAAGCTCGAGCCGTGGGACCTCGACAACCTGCGCGGCTTCGAGGCCGGTTACCTGAGCGGCTTCATCGCCGAGCGCTACCAGATCGGGCTCGAGGACGGGTTCCAGATCGCCGACGAGCGCATGCAGCCGGAGATCCGCGGGGCCATCCGCAGCGACATCGGCGGCGACGTGCAGCAGATCCTATCGATGAACGTCCGCCACGCGGACGTGAAGTGCAAGCACGTGCTGCTGCCGCTGTGGATCTCGAGCTTCCGCTACAAGGAGAAGGTGTTCCGCTTCATCGTCAACGCGCGCACCGGCGAGGTCGCGGGCGAGCGGCCGTGGAGCGTGGTCAAGATCGTGCTGACGGTCCTGCTGGTGGCGGCGGTGATCGCGGCGATCGTGGTGATCGCAAAGTCGCGCTGAGGTCGGCGAGTGCGGGCCTGTCCGGATGGACATGGTCCAGGACACATGTCCGCAAGGACAGCGACACCCTGTCCGTCGGGTCAGCCGTGCGGCGAGCGGTACCAGTCGTCGACGAGCGGGCGGATGGCCGCGAGGATCTCGGAGTGGTGCGCGCCGTGCGAGGCGACCAGGCCGTTGTCGTGGCCGAGACGCCGCGGATCGTAGGTCAGCGGGTGTCCCCACAGATCGGTGAGCGCGCCGCCGACGGCCCGCAACAGCGCCCACGGCGCGCAGGTGTCCCAAAGCTTGGTGCCGCTACGCGGGTGGACGTAGAGGTCGGCGTCGCCGCGCGTGATGACGCCGACCTTCACGCCGACGGAGCCGAGGCGAAGGTTGCGCTCGGGCGGGATGGCGAGGACTCGCATGACCTCGAGGGTCTTCGGGGAGGCGTGACTCAGGCTGCTGACGAGTCGCAGCTCGGTGAGCGGGCGAGCGCTGGCCTTCAGCGGCGCGGCCGCGCCGCTGTCGTCGACCACGAACGCCTCGCGCCGGTCGTGCGTGCAGACGCCCCAGGACAGTCGTCCGGCGCCCGCCTCATACACGACGCCGAGGACGGGTTCGCCGCCGATGCAGAGGCCGATCTGAATCGCCCAGCACTTCTCGCCGCGCGCGTACTCGGCGGTGCCGTCGATCGGATCGATGTACCAACAGCGCGCGACGTCGGCGGCTGCAGCGGCGTCGTCGGCGGACTCCTCGGCGACGACGGCGTCGCCGGGGAAGGCCGCGCGCAGCGCAGCGACCAGGCGTGTGTTGATCTCGGTGTCCGCGCGCGTGACCGGCCCGGCGTCGTCGGGCTTGTCCCGGGCCTGCATGACGTCGGCGCCACCTGTCTGATAAGCCAGGGCGAGCGCGCCGGCTTCACGGGCGAGCGAGAGGGCGAGTCGGAGCTCGGGTTCGAAAGTGGCCACGCGGAAACGCTTTCCGGCGCCCCTCGGGCGCTCTCTGAAGGGGCTGGAGAGATCTCACTGATGACCCGGCAAGGACGGGGTTATCAGGGGGTGCCCGATATGTAGGTTGAACTCAGGTAACCTGGCGACAAAACAGCGGAAATCTGCCCACTGTCGAGGCTGGCATTTTTTTCGCTGAACGTCATTTTTGGGGGTTACGAACCTTGTTCCAAGTTGCGCTTCCCGCGAAATCCAAGGTTCCGTCAGGCCAAAAAACCTGATAGTCATGAGGAATGTCACGTGTTCAGCGAGCAGGCCTACGACAGGGAATCATTCAAACCAGCCTCGAGATTGGGAGCGAACGCGGCGAAGAAGGGCTGACGATGCGCGGCATCGCGGCGCGTCTCGGCGTCAGCGCCACCGCGCTCTATCAGCACTTCGAGAGTAAATCGAAGATTCTCCGCGAGATCCGGATCTACGGCGCCGAACTGCTGCAGAGCGAGGTATTGGAGCCCGCAGCCGCGACCGACGACCCGGCGGAGCGCCTCGTCATCGCCGGCCGCAACTATGTGCAATTCGCAAAGTCGCACAAGTGGCTGTACTCGGTGATGATGGGGAACGAGCAGCTCGACTGGTCGCAGCACAACGCCGAGGAGGTCGACCTCCTCCTGCGCCCGCTGAAGACGTTCCAGGGCTGGCTGGAGGAGGGTACGGCGCGCGGCTGCTGGCGCGGTGACGTCGACCTGCAGCTCGCCTCCTTCCGCATCTGGATGTCTCTCCACGGGCTCTGCACGATGCTGCTGTCGGGGCGCATCAACGAGGGGCATCCGGCGTTCCCCCGCAAGGACGAGCAGAGCTTCGTCGACGAGTTCATCGCTTCGATGGTCGCCTGTCTCAAGCCCTGAGGGGCCTACGCGGGGACGAAGCAGGCGCCGCTGCTCTCGAAGCCGGGGGCGGGGGCGGGGAACAGGGGCTCGCAAAGGGAGGGCGATGCGCACTGCGCGTCGCCCTCTTTCGTGTCGCAGGTCGAGGTGCAGCAGTTGCTCGAGCCGCAGTTCGGCACCAGCGCGCCCGGCATGCACACGTACGTGGCCGCGCAGCCGCGACCGGTGAACTCCGAGCAGTTGGCGCCCTCGGTGCCCATGTCGACCTCGAGCATCATCTCGCAGATGAATCGATCCTTGCCCTGTCGACAGCCGAGTCCCGGCGGACAGATGGCCACGATCGGATCACAGCTGTCCGCGCAGTAGGTCGTGCCGCTGAACGGGCTGGTGGTGCACAGGCCCGGCTCGCAGTCGATGTCGTTGCGGCAGATCGGGAAACAGAGGCCCGAGGTCGGATCGCCGTCGGTCAGCGAGAGGCACACGGTCCCGGCACCGCACGCGTCCTGCCCGCTCTCGGGCGCGGGCGTGCACACCTCGAGCGGGAGCAGCGCGCCGTCGTCGGGCACGCACTTGAAGTGGTTCTGCAGGCCGCCCTCGCTGACGGCGGTGCACTTCTGTCCTTCGGGACATGCGGGGGTGCCGGACGGTTCACAGTCGAAGACCGGGGTGAGGTCCGGCGGCGGCTCGGACACGCCCGTGGTCGGATCGCTGTCGCTCAGGCCCTCGCTGTCTCCGCCGTCACTGTCGCTGTCGCCCTGGTTGCCCGCGCTGTCGTCGTCGTCGTAGGGGACGCGCTGACATGCTCCAAAGGACAGGAACGCGAGGACAGTCGCGAGGCGAGCGGCGGCGACGCCGGGGCGGCGAGGGTGGGCGTCGAGCATGCGCTCACAGTAGCAGGTGCTCGTGCGTCCGGCCTGATGCGTGCCGCGGACGGAAGGGCGGGTCCGATCGTGGACCGATGCTGGTCGAGGTCGATGCGCCGCGGACTGATGTCCGCGGTCCGCGGCCGTGCATGAGATGGCGACGAGCGAGCGACGTGACGCGGAGGAAGCCGACGGACGATCGTCCGTGCTCGCGTCGCGAACGGAACGCATGCGAGAGTCGGACTGTTGTCCGCATCGCGATCGACGCGATGTGCATAGCGATCGAGGCGAGCCGTAACCACTACAGTGGCTGGATGCGACGACGAGGGTGGTGGTCGCTCGAGTCCTCGCGCGGTGTGAACTGCGGACAGCGACTTCTCGCATCGGCGTAGCGAGGTCGACGCGCGGGCCGCACGAGAGGGACGCGCACGTCGGTGTTCGCAGACGCGGGACGAGGATCGTGCGCTGCGAATTTCGCGGACGCGAAGGTCCGTCCTCGCGGGCTTCGAGTCGCGCGAGGTCGACGCGTGAAGAGGTGCACTTTCGGTCTTCGCGGTCGCTCGCTCGCGCGGTGTCCCGGAGGCGCGGCACCTCGGAGGCGCGGCACCTCGGAGGCGCGGCAGCGACGCGGAGGGCGGGGCGGGTGCGCGACTTCGGGCGCGCCTGGCACACGCGCCAGCGCGGCCGAGGCGCGGCCGTCACTGGGCGGCGGTGCGCAGGTCGGCGAGGGCGGCCGCGCAGGCGTGGACGACCGTGCGGGCGTGGTCGAGGCCCTGCTGGGCGGCCTGGTTGGGCCCGCGGTGGAGCTGCACGAGCGCCTCGGAGCCCGCGGGGCCGGTGGTGACGGCCACGGGGATGGTCATGAGCGCGCGAGCGGCCTCGGCGGCGCGTGGTTCGAGCGGGGCCTGGTCCTCGGGGCGGCAGTCGCCGAGCAGCCGCAGGTGGTCGACGTAGCTGCGACCCCAGCGCGACTCGGCGGCCGCCAGAGCGTCGGCGGTGCCCTGGGCGCGGGCCCAGGCGACCAGGACGGCGTTGAGGGCCATGCCGGCGGCCCGGCGGGCGTGGGTGAGGGCGGTGCGGCGGGCGGCCACGTGGTCAGCGCCCGCCTCGAGCTCGGTCAGGGCGGAGCGCATCCACGCATCCGCATCGAGGCGCCACAGCCAGTGGGCCTCGGCCTCCGTCATCCGGAGGAGCTCCCGGAGCTGGTCGAGCTGGTCGAGTCGGTGGTCGAGCCCGTGGTGGTCGTCGTCGAGTCGGTCGAGGTGCTCGAGGTCGAGGTCGAGTCGGTGGTCGACGAGGTGGTCGTCGTGTCGGTGGTCGACGAGGTGGTCGTCGTGTCGGTGGCGGTGCCGTCGGTCGTCGTCGAGTCGGTGGCGGTGCCGTCGGTCGTCGTCGTGCTGTCGCTGGTGCCGGTCATCGACGAGGCGGTCGCGGAGCCGTCGGTCGGGCCGCTGGCGCTCTCGCTGTTGCTGTTGCTGCCCGGGCCGGCGAGGTCACGCTTGGACGGGAGGTCGTCGCGGATCGGCATGTCGGGCAGGCCGGGGCCGGCGGAGTCGGTGTCGACGCTCTCGGACACGACGCACTGACCGATGATGCCGGGCTTGAAGCAGACGTCGCCGGTCAGGATCTTCTCGCCCTCGGCGTAGCACTCGAGGCCGACGCCGCAGTCGCTGCCGCAGCGGCACGGGTCGCCGGCCTTGGGCCGACATGCGCCCAGCACGGCCAGCATGGCCAGCATGACGCCGGTGGCGAAGGTCGGGCGCGGGCGCAGCGGCGTCACGTGATCGCCTTGTACTCGATGCGGATGACCTCGTACTCGCGGTCGCCCTTGGGCAGCTTGACCACGACGTCCTCGCCGACGCGCTTGCCGAGCATGGCGCGGGCGATCGGGGCGCCGAGCGAGATCTTGCCCTGGGTGGCGTCGGACTCGTCCTCGCCGACGATGCTGTAGACGACCTTCTGGTCGTTCTCGACGTCGTGCATCGTCACCGTGGCGCCGAACGTGACCTTGTCTTCTTTGACAGTCTCGGGGTCGATGACCTGGGCCATGCCGATGCGCGACTCGAGGTAGCGCATGCGGCCGTCGAGCTGGGCCTGGCGCTCCTTGGCGGCGTGGTACTCGGCGTTCTCTCGCAGGTCGCCGTGGCCGAGCGCGGTCTCGATGTCACGGACGTTCTCGGGCCGATCGACTTCCTTGATCTGCTTGAGCTCGGCGCGCAGCTTGGCGTGGCCGGCGGGGGTCATCGGGATCTTCTGCTCGGTCATGGCGTGTCCTGAGTCGCGGACGGAGGCGCAGTCTCTCGATGATAATCCTGCAGGGTGCGAGCGACGAGGGTTTTTTCGCCGCTGCGCACCGCCTGGATCGCGCGCGCCGCGGCCATGGCGGCGGAGATCGTCGTAAAGTGCGGGATCTTCTGCATCAGGGAGGTGCGGCGGATGCTGAAGCTGTCGCGGATGGCCTGCGCGCCGACAGTGGTGTTGATGACCATGGCGATGGTGCCGTTGACCAGCGCGTCAACGATGTGCGGGCGGCCCTCCTTGACCTTGTTGATGAGCTCGCAGTCGAGGCCGGCGGCCCGGATGGCGACGGCGGTGCCGCGGGTGGCGACGATGCCGAAGCCGAGGTCGACGAGGTGGCGGACGACCGGCATGACGAGGTCCTTGTCGTCGTCGCGGACGCTGACGAAGACCCGGCCCGTCTGCGGCAGGACCACGCCGGCCGCCAGCAGGCCCTTGTAGAACGCGGCGCCGAAGTCGGCGGCGACGCCCATGACCTCGCCGGTGCTGCGCATCTCCGGGCCGAGGATGGTGTCGACGCCCGGGAACTTGTGGAAGGGGAACACCGAGACCTTGACGCTGACCTGGGCCGGCATGCGCTCGCGCAGGCCCATGGCGGCGAGCGGCTCGCCGGCGGCCACGCGCGCGGCGATCTTGGCGAACGGGACGCCGGTGGCCTTGGCGACGAACGGGACGGTGCGGCTGGCGCGAGGGTTGACCTCGAGCACGTAGACCTCGTCGCCCTGGCGGGCGAACTGGACGTTCATCAGGCCGACCACGCCGAGCTCGCGCGCGAGGGCGACGGTGGTGCGCCGGATCTCCGCGAGCACGCCCGGCGGCGCCAGCACCGGCGGCAGCGAGCAGCCGGAGTCGCCCGAGTGCACGCCGGCCTCCTCGATGTGCTCCATCACCCCGGCGATGACGACGTCCTTGCCGTCGGCGACGGCGTCGACGTCGAACTCGGCGGCGTTGTGGAGGAACTCGTCGACCAGCACCGGGTGGTCGGGCGAGGCCAGCACGGCCGTGCGCATGTACTCGTCGAGCTCGGCGCGGTCGTAGACGACGCGCATGGCCCGGCCGCCGAGGACGTAGCTCGGGCGCACCAGGACCGGGAAGCCGATCCGCTCGGCGATCCCGCGCGCCTCGTCGGGCGAGCGGGCGACGCCCCAGCGCGGGCAACGGACGCCGAGGCGCTGCAGCAGCTCGCCGAAGCGGCCGCGGTCCTCGGCGAGGTCGATCGCCTCGGCCGAGGTGCCGAGCAGCTTGTAGCCGGCCCCCTCGATCTCGGCCGCCAGGCGCAGCGGGGTCTGACCGCCGAACTGCACCAGCACGCCGACGATCTCGCCGCGGGCTGACTCATGGGCCAGGACCTCGAGGACATGTTCCGCGGTCAATGGCTCGAAGTACAGGCGGTCGCTGGTGTCGTAGTCGGTCGAGACCGTCTCGGGGTTGCAGTTGACCATGATGGTCTCGTAGCCGGCCTCGCGCAGGGCGAAGCTGGCGTGGACGCAGCAGTAGTCGAACTCGATGCCCTGGCCGATCCGGTTGGGGCCGCCGCCGAGGATGACGACCTTCTTGCGCGCGCTGACGTCGGCCTCGTCCTCCTCCTCGTAGCTCGAGTACATGTAGGGCGTGCCGGCCGCGAACTCGGCGGCGCAGGTGTCGATGCGCTTGTAGACGGGGCGCAGGCCGGCGGCCTGGCGGGCGTCACGGATCTCGCGCTCGGGCACGCCGCGGATCTGGGCGAGGCGGCGGTCCGACAGGCCGGAGCGCTTGGCGTGGGCCAACAGCGGGGCGCCCAGCGGGCCGGGGGCGGCGCTCTGGACCTCGGCCTCGACGGCGAGGATGGCCTCGATCTGGGCCAGGAACCACGGGTCGATGCGCGTCAGCTCGTGCACGCGCTCGGCCGAGACGCCGGCGCGCAGGGCGTTGCCGACGTGCCACAGGCGCAACGGGTGCGGCCGGCCGAGCGGGGCCTCGGCGGCGCCCAGGCCCTCGCCCTCGAGCGGGAGGTCGAAGCCGTGGGTGCCGGTCTCGAGGCCGCACATGGCCTTGCCGAGCGACTCGCGGAAGGTGCGGCCGATCGCCATGACCTCGCCGACCGACTTCATCTGGATCGTCAGTGTCTCGTCGGTGCCGGCGAACTTCTCGAAGGCGAAGCGCGGGATCTTGGTGACGACGTAGTCGATGCTCGGCTCGAAGCTGGCCGGGGTGGCGCGGGTGATGTCGTTCTGCAGCTCGTCGAGCGTGTAGCCGACGGCCAGCTTGGCGGCGAACTTGGCGATCGGGAAGCCGGTGGCCTTGGAGGCCAGCGCCGACGAGCGCGAGACGCGGGGGTTCATCTCGATGACGATCTGGCGCCCGGTCTTCGGATCGACGGCGAACTGGATGTTGCAGCCGCCGGTCGACACGCCGATCTCGGTGACGACCGCGCGCGCCGCGTCGCGCATGCGCTGGTACTCCTTGTCGGTCAGCGTCTGCGCGGGGGCGATGGTGATGCTGTCGCCGGTGTGCACGCCCATCGGGTCGAGGTTCTCGATCGAGCAGATGACGACGAAGTTGTCCTTCGCGTCGCGCATGACCTCGAGCTCGTACTCCTTCCAGCCGAGCACCGACTCCTCGACGAGGATCTCGCCGCGCATGCTCTCGGCCAGGGCGTGCTGGACGTGGGCCTCGAACTCCTCGCGGTTGTAGGAGATGGCGGCCCCGCTGCCGCCGAGAGTGAAGCTGGCGCGGATGATGGTGGGGAAGCCGAGCTGCTCGAGCGCCGCCCACGCCTCGGCCACCGAGTGGCAGTAGAAGCTGCGCGGGACGTCGAGGCCGATCTTCTTCATCGACGCCTTGAACTTGTCGCGGTCCTCGGCACGCTCGATGGCGTCGAGGTCGGCGCCGATCAGCTCGACGTCGTACTTGGCCAGGATCCCGCGCTTGCCGGCCTCGATGGCGAGGTTCAGCGCGGTCTGGCCGCCGACCGTCGGCAGCACCGCCTGCGGCCGCTCGGCCTTGAGCACGCGCTCGAGGAACTCGGGGGTCAGCGGCTCGACGTAGGTCCGATCGGCGAGATCGGGGTCGGTCATGATCGTCGCCGGGTTCGAGTTGATGAGGACCACCTCGTAGCCCTCTTCACGCAGGGCCTTGGTGGCCTGGGTGCCCGAGTAGTCGAATTCGCAGGCCTGACCGATGACGATCGGGCCCGAGCCGAGGACGACGATCCGGCGCAAGTCGGTGCGGCGCGGCATGGCAGGTCAGCGCTCCTTGATGTGGGTGCCGTCGAAGGTGTGGTCGTTGCCGATGGCCTGGTTGATGACGTCGCGGTGGGCGCTCACGTCCCAGCCGAGGCGCGCGAGGCCGGTGAGGACCCGGGTGCGCAGGCGCAGCGAGTCCTCGGCCGGGTTGCCGATGCGAGCGACCAGCGGATCGAGCGAGCGCGGCTCGCCGATGTCGAGCAGGGCCTCGACCGCGAAGAAGCGGACACCCTCGTCCGGATCCTCGAGGTAGCCGGCGAGGATGTCAGGCACCCGCGGGTCGTCGATCTCCTGCAGGTGGGTGAGCAGCTGCAGCTTGGCGCTGGGGTCGCGCTCGTAGCCCGGCGCGTGGTGGGCCAGCAGGGCGTCGAGGATGTCCCACTCCTGCTCCTTGTTGGCCAGCTCCTCGACCACGCGCAGCACCCACGCGATGTTGTCGCTCTGCAGCGAGAACTCCTTGGCGGCCGGCAGCACGGTGGCGAGCGGGAGGCCGAGCAGGCGCTTGTAAAGCCAGCCCTTCTCCTCCTCGTCCTCGATGCTCTTGCTGGCGTTCATCGTGAACCGCTTCATCAGGCCGACGATCGCCGGGATCTCGGCCATCTCGAGCAGCTGCTCCATCGCGTAGTAGCGGTCGGCCGACTGCGCGTACTGGTTCTGGACGGTCTTGATGTGCTTGTCGAGCTTGCTCTTGCTGCGACCCGCGCTGCTGAAGAGGTCCTTGAGTCCCACGTTCGTCCCCGTGTCGCTGCGGGCGCGCCGGCCCGCGGTTTTCGGCCCGGTGGGCCGCGTAGCAAGAGCCCCGGCGGGGCTCCTCGAGATCGGGCCCAGAGGTGCCCGCGTGCAAGTGGCCCGTGGGCCGTGAAGCAAAATTAAGGCCCGTGGGCCGTGAAGCTGGGGCGGGCCGGTCGTCGCGCGGCCCGGGCGCGGCGGCGCCGTGAGGCTGCCCGCGCGCGCGAGGACAGGGGCGGAGGAGCCGCCCCGTCGCGCATGAATTGGTCGCTCATGAAGTGGAAGATGCGCCGGTCATGGTGGTGGCGCCGGTCGGGTCGGTGTCGTCGCCGGTGCTGTCGCCGCTGGTGCTGGTGCCGGTGGTCGGTTCGGGGGGACCGCCGCCGCTCGCGCCGGGGGCGCCGAGCTTGCACGCGCCGACCGAGTCGTCGTCGGGCGTGTCTTCGCGGTGGCAGCAGCCGTCGATCCGGCACTCGTAGCCGCCCGGGCACTCGCCGCCGTCGTCGGGGTCGCAGGCGAACTGCACCGCGTCGCTCGGGGCGTTGAAGCAGGCGGCCAGGGCGGCCGACCCGAACAGGAGGCCGGCCAACGTGGCTTTTACGACATGGCGCATGGGTCCTGTCCCTTTGGCCATGTCAGAAGCGCACCTGCAGCCCGCCGAGGCTGGCTTGCACGCGAGTGGGCCGCCGCTTGACGCGGTCGGCGATGAACAGGCTGATGCCGACGGCCAGCACGACGCCGCCGGCGGCGAGGAAGCTGCGGGCGAGGATGGCGTCGCGGCGGCCGCGGGCGAGGATGTCGTCGTACTCGTCCTTGACGTCGGCGTACTGCAGGGAGGCGCCGGTCTCGGGGTCGATCTGGGCGATGAGCCGCGCGGCCTTGTCCTCCTCGGTCTCGGCCAGGCCGGCGAACACGCCGCCGGTCGAGGCGAGGGCGAAGCCGCCGAACACGGCCCACCAGCCGCCGCGCTGCAGCGGGGGCAGCCGCTCGGGCACGCCCTCGGCCGGCTTGTCGCGCAGGGCGGTGCCCTCGAGCTCGGCCTTGGCCCGCTTGCCCTCGGGATCGGTGGTGGCGACAGTGCTGCCGAGACCTGCGCCCTGGGACACGTTGTTCGGCGGAGCGGTAGGATCCGCGGGCGGAGCGGTGACCGGCTGGGTCGCCGGGGACGGCTCCGTGGCAGGGGGATCTTGCTTGCCCGCGGGCTGCGCAGGCGCGGGAGCGGGCTCGGAGGTCGGCGCAGGAGCGGGCGCCGAGGCAGGGGTGCTCGGGCTCTGAGCGCGGACGGGCAGCGAGGCGCCAACGACAGCGATGCCGACGAGGAGGCCGAAGGCCCGCGCGGACATCGTGGTGAATGGTGCGCCCATCGCCGGGCGGGATTGTAGTCAGGTCGTTGGCGTGACGCTCGTGCGTTTCCGGCGCCCCTGGGTGGCAGGATGGTGTGACTTTTGCCACCGGCGTGACGGTGCCGAATCACGTCGGATCGGGCCGCGTGGTATCCACGATCCCCTTCATGCATCGCCTCCTCTGCGCCGCGCTCCTGCTCGCGCTCGCCGGCGGCTGCAAGCGCAACGGCTCGCGGGACATGGACGTGGTCGATGTGGTGGCGCCGTCGGGCGAGGTCTACCCGGAGGGGGCGAGCGACTTCACCGGCGAGTGGGTCGGCGAGAGCGCCGGCATCTTCGGCACGCTGACGATCCAGCGGCTGGCGAGCGATCGCTACTACGGCCGCTTCGCCAGCGAGGACGGGCTCATCGGCTTCGTCTGCAACCTGCGCCAGATCCGGGCCACGCCGGGCGAGGGCGGGGCGATGCTGCCGAGCAACCTGGTGACGTTCCAGTGGCAGGACGGTCGCGGCGGCCGCGGCGGCGGGTGGGCGCTGATCAACCGCGAGAGCTCGGCGCTGACCGGCGAGATCCGCTACGGCGGGCTCGGCACGCTGAGCTTCGTCCGCACCGACGCGCCCGACATCGAGGCGCCCGCCGACGCCGAGACGGCCGAGGCGATGACGGACGAGCTCGACGAGCAGGCGGGCTGAGTCGCGGCGCCGGGCGAGCGGGCGAGGCTCCTCGGCGGGCGGAGATCCTGGACGCGCGCTGATTCAGGCGGCGTCGGCACCGAGTCGAGAGAGCATGTCCATCGGGACATGCTCTCTCGGACATGTTCTCAAGAGCATGCCGCCGGGGACATGTCCCATGCGACATGCCCCCGAAGTCACGTCATGGCGTGCGCGGAGTCGGGCGCGGCAGCAGGCGGCGTTGGTTGAAGCAGAGGCCCCAGCCGTGCGGCTCCTCGTGGGGGCGCGCGGGGCCGCTGACGAGGCGCGGGCCGTCGCCGCGGGCGGGCGGGCGCTCGCCGCCGGCGCGCACGCGCACGAGGGCGATGTCGAGGTGGCCGCGGCCGTCCATGTCGAGCGGGAGCTCGGCGACGGTCTCGGCCTCGAGGGCGAGCGGGCCGCCGGGGGCCTCGACGGTGAGGCCGGTGCGAGCGGGCGCGCGGCCGGGGCGGCGCTCCTGAGTGACGCCGAGGTCGCGGATCGGGACGACGCCGCCGGGGCGCTGGACGAAGCCGCCGGACAGGCTCACCCACGGAAATCGAGCGGTGTGCACCCACGTCCGCAGCGGGCCGACGGCGGCGAAGCACTGCATGGCGGCGTCGCTGGCGCCCCAGTCGCGCACGCCCCAGTTGTGGACGCGGATCGCGGCGCCGCCGAAGGCCCGCAGGTCGCCGCCGAGCGTGACGGTGCCGTGGAGGTCGCCGGCCTGGACGTAGCCGCGGAGCGGGTGCCGCCGGACGGCTCGGAGCAGGCGGGTGTCCCAGGCGGCGGCGCCGAGCTGGCGCGCGAGCAGGTCGGGGTCGTCGTCGGCGCCGGGCACGAAGGGCAGGAGGCCGGCGAGGAAGGTGAGGTCGAGGCGGGCCTCGATCGACTCGGCCGGGGCGTCGCCGGCGGGGCGCACGGGGCGGCCGCGTGGATCGTGGACGTCGAGGGCGCCGCGGTAGCGCAGCGTCCAGGTGCGCAGGGGCTCGACGCAGTCGAAGCTGAGGCCGCCGACCGACCAGCCGCGCTCACCGTCGCCGCGCAGCAGGGCCTGGCCGCCGGGCAGGCTATAGACCGCGGTCGGCGTGAGCAGGGTGAGCCAGACGCGGTGGGCGTCGCGGCCGGGCAACCACTCGAGCCGCGCGATCACGCCGAGCTCGGACTGCACGCCGGCGAACACGAACTCCTCGGCGAAATGCGGGCGGCCGTCCCAGGCGTGGCGCGCCTCGTCCTGCGGGCGCGGCCATTCGGCGGCGGGCCGGCGGAGCACGGCCCAGCGCGCGATCGCGGCCTTGACCCCGCGGCGCAGCAGGCCGGAGAGGCCGGGATCGGCGACCGCGGCGCCCAGATCGAGGCTGCCGTCGTGATCGTCGGCCGGCGCGACGTGCGGGCGCAGCGGCCGGGGGCCGCGTGGGTCTTCGGAGTGGGAGTCGCGTCCGGACATCGGCCTCGGAAGGCGGCCAGCGTATCATCCGTGCGCCAGGACGGCCACCGCCGAGAATGCGCCGGCGCAGGCGGCCCCTTGCCGGGCGCCCGGACAGGGACGGCTGGCCGGCCGCCCTTGTGCCGGCGGCCCGCCGCGTGATACCGAAGTCGACGGAGGCCTCTCTGTGGTTCGTCTCGCCTGCGCCCTGACCGTCGTCCTGACCACCGCCTTCGCACCCGCGTGCAACAACCCGCCGCCCGTCGACCCCGCCGAGCAGGCGGCCCAGATGAAGAAAGACCTCGCCAACGCGGCCGCGCGCGTCAACGACGAGAAGTGGGAGGAGGCCAACGGCATGCTGACGCGCGTGCTGGAGGCCGAGCCGGGCAACCCGGAGGCGCTGGCGCTGCAGGCCAAGGTGCGGCTGTTCGGCGACAAAGACGTGCCCAAGGCGCTCGAGCTGGTCGATCGGGCGATCGCCACCAAGGGCGATGTGCCCGACTACCACGCGACCCGGGCGCTGGCGCTGCAGAAGAGCGGCAAGGACGCCGAGGCCGCGGCGTCGTGGGGCAAGGCGGCCCAGCTCGACCCCGACAACGGCAACTACGGGCTCCACCAGGGCCAGGCGCTGCGCCGGGCCAAGCAGTTCGAGCAGGCCGAGGCGGTGTTCCGCGAGGTCATCAAGAACGACGAGGCGGTCAAGTTCGTGTACAGCGAGCTCGGCGACGCGCTGCGCGAGCAGGGCAAGCTCGACGAGGCGCTGACGGCCTACGCCAAGGGGATGATCAAGTACCAGGGCGACAAGACGGCCCACGCCGGCGCGGCCCAGGTCTACGAGGCGAAGGGCGACACGCAGAAGGCGATCGACGAGTGGTCGACGTACATCCGCATGGACTGCTGCTCGGACTTCAGCAACAACGTGGCGAAGAAGCGCATCGCCGAGCTGCAGCAGGGCCGCGCGGGCTGAGCTGTCCTCGCGGACAGGTCGATCGGTTGTCCTGAGGGACAGCCGAGGTCGAGGCGACGGAGAGTCGGCGATGGATGTCCTCAGGGACATGTCGCGACCGCCGTCGAAGCAGGGCTTCGGATGTCCTCAGGGACATGGCGGAAAGCGCAGGTCGCCCGAGGCCATCTGCCCTCGCGGCCAGGCGCGCCGGGGCCTCAGGGCGCGAGGGTCGGGCCGGCGATCGCGGCCAGGGTCTCGCGCAGGTAGCGGACCGCCAGGGCCACGGTCTGCTTGCCGCCGTCGCGGGCGAGCGGGGGGGCGACCTCGACGACGTCAGCGGCGCACAGGCCGATCTCCCGGCCGAGGGCGCGGATCAGCTCGACCACGAAATCGGGCTCGAGGCCGTCAGGCTCGGGCGTGCCGGCGGCGTCGGCCCAGATCGAGTCGGTGCCGTCGATGTCGTTGGAGAAGTAGACCGAGCCGACGCCGAGACCCTTGAGGTGGGCGACGATGGCCACGATCGTGCCGGCGGGGTCGGCCTTGACCTCCTCGGCCCAGAACTGGCGCACGCCGAGGCTGCGCTCCCAGTGCTGACGATCGTGCCGCGAGGCCCGGACGCCGACCTGCACCAGCCGACCGTCGCGGCCGAGCAATTCGTTGGCGTGGTAGGACCAGGTGGCGAAGCAGATCTTGATGCCGAGCCGCTCGGGCAGCAGGTCGGTGTGCGCGTCGGGCTGGACGATGGCCCAGCGATCGCGGCGGTGCCGGGCCAGGGTGGCGGCGACCGGCCAGGCGTTGGAGTGGTCGCCGCCGAGGATCACGGGGACGACGGCGGGGTTGAGCTGGTAGACGAGGTCGAGCGCGCGCTCGGCGATCGACAGCGGCGAGACGGGCAGGGTGGCGGCTGTCTCTTCGGGCAGGTGGCCGTAGAGCGCGCGCCGACTGGCGGCCAGCTGCCCGGCGCTCAACATGTCGTCGTGGAGCAGCTGGGGGATGACGAACACGTCGCCGATGTCGATCACCCCGGCGGCGGCGGCCCGCGCGGTCCAGTCGTCGTCGCTGGCGAGCAGGCCGCTGCGGATCGCCTGCGGGCCGACGTTGGCGCCGCGCAGAAATCCGGCGCCGACGTCGGAGGGGCAGCCGAGCAGGACGACGCGCGCGCCCGCGATCGCGGCGAGGTTGCGGCGGAACGCCTCGGCGACGCCGGCCTCGTCGGCGACGCCGTAGAGCCGGCGCTGCATCGCCAGCTGCTCGGCCCGCCCGGTCGAGACCAGGAAGAGCCCGCCGCCGGCGGGACGCAGCAGGGCCGCGAGTTCGTCGAGTGGGGTCATGCGAGAAGGCTAGACCCGCGGGCGGCGAAATTCGAGGGCGAGCAGGCGGTCACGAGAGGTCCTGGCGGCGGCTCGGCCCGCTGACGCGCCAGGGTTGAGCGTGATGCGGGCGAGCGCACGGCGGTGACCTTCGTCTCGCGCGGCGAGGGGCTCCCGCGACCGGCGTGCGCGCGAGAGGATCGCGGGCAGGGCCTTTCACACAAGCGGGCGGGCTCGCGCGAGACATGTCTGTAGGGACATGCCGTAAAGGACATGCACTGGGAAGCGCGGTCGTCCGCTCAAGCGCGGCAGTCCGTCGGGCCGCTCGCCCGGCCGACGCTACCTGATGACCTGCGCTTTTCGACCTGGCCTGGGGGACATGTCCCTTCGGGCAGGGCCTCAGAAGTTCACGTCGAGGTACAGGTTGGTCAGGAAGATGTTCTGCTTGTAGACGCCGTCGGCGCTGGCGGCCCGGGTCGGCGCCTGGAACTTGTTGAGGACGCTGCGGCCCTTGGTGTCGACCTTGAAGTAGGCGATGTCGGTGAAGGTCAGGCCGAGGTGGAGGCGCTGATGCAGGCGGAACCGGCCGCCGAGGGAGAACGTCATCTTGTTGGAGTCGAGCAGGGCGGGCTCGATCGTCTGCACCGGGACGGCGGTCGAGTCGAAGCCGAGGCCGGCGTACAGCTCGACGGCGTCGATCACCCAGTAGCTGGCGCCGAAGCGGACGCCGCCGGCCGGCTTCCAGAAGCGCGGGATGTTCTGGGTGACGTTCTTGACGCCGTCGTCGGGGCCGTCGCCGCCGTACGACGCGGGGTCGGTGAGGGCGGTGTCGGCGTTGGCGAAGTCGCACTGCCGATCGGCCTTGGTGGCGTCGAGGACGCACTGCTTGTCCAGCACCTTCCAGTTGGTGAAGTCGCCGAACAGGCGCAGCTCGAGCTTGGGGACCGGGCGGACGCGGAAGCCGAAGCGGACGATGTCGGGCAGGCGCTGCTGCAGCTCGATCGGCGTCGCGGGGGCCACGGTGGCGGTGCCGAGCGCGTTGCTGAGATCGCCCTTCAGCGTCATGTTGCCGGTGATGTTGGGCCGGCTGGTGTACGAGGCGCCGATCCACAGCTTGTCGCGCCAGTTCCAGATCGCGCCGATGCCGAAGCTGCCCTGCCAGCCCGAGGCCTTGAGCCAGCTGCGGCCCTCTTTGAGGGAGCCGTCGGACAGCACGAGGTCGTCGGTGCCGTCGGCGTTGCGGGCCCGGATGGTGTCGATCTCGCTGCGGATGGCGCTGCCCGAGAGGCCGATCGAGAGGCCGATCTTGGCGATGTTGAAGGCGACGGCGCCGGTGATGTACATCGACCGCAACTTGCCGTCGATGGTGTGCCAGCGCTGCACGCCGTCGACCGCGCCCGGGTAGTCCTGGCTGCCGCGGTACTTCTCGTTGGGCTTCCACGTCGACTGGCCGCCGAACGGGAAGTAGACCGCGGCGCCGGCCGAGAAGAACTTGGTGCCGAAGTCCGAGCTGGCGCCGGCGAACGGACCGGCGATGAAGTTGGAGAGCTTGGCGACGCCGGCGTTGGCGTCGGTGGCCCCCTCGGGAGTGCCGGTGTCGCTGTTGATGGCGGACTCCGGACGGTCGTAGCTGACCCACCGGGCCGCGAAGCTGCCGTCGACGAAGATCCGCGTGCCCGGCTTGAGCGCGATGCCCGCGGGGTTGTAGTAGATCGCGGTCGGGTTGTCGGTGGTGACGTGACCGTGCTCGCCGCCGAATCGCGCGGTGCTGAGGCCGGACGCGCGGGCCTCGTTGGCGCCGACGAAGGCGGCGGTCAGGAGGCCACAGGCGAAGAGGGTGCGCGAGCGAGACGCATGACGGGCGAGCGACATGAAGGTGACCTCGTACGACGACAAACCGGCGCCACTTTACACCGAGGTCACTGCTTTACGGCGGACAAAATGCACGGCAGAGTGATGCGCAGGATGTCCCGATCGCTCTCCGTCCTCGGTCTGTCGCTGCTGGTCCCGCTCGTGGGGGGGTGCCCCGACTCCGAGGCCAAGTTCGAGGAGTTCCTCGACAACACCAAGGACGACCGCGACTTCATGCCGCCGCCGCCCCCGGACGTGATGCCCGCCCAGGCCGACATCAGCGGCGATTTCCTGCTGGCAGTGTCGACCGTCATCTCGCCCGATCTGCCGCTGCAGTTCATCGCCACCAATACGCTGACGGTCGACGACATGGGCAACACGCTGCTCGCGGCCTGCCTGCAGCCGCTGAGCCTCATGGCGGGCAAGGTCAACGCGCCGCGCGAGCCCATCGGCGATCCGCTGTGTTACACGGACATCCCGATCGTCGACGGCAAGTTCGACATCGACGCCGGCCTGGTGAAGGTGACCGGCATGGCCAACCCGGTGACCGGCGCCGACATCGAGGCGACGCTGAGGATGATCGCCACCATCATCGACGAGGGGTTCTACTGCGGTGACATCGAGGGCGATCTTTCCGTGCCCTTCGCGCTCGACCTGAAAGGCTCGACCTTCGCGGCCGTGCGCATCGAGGATCCCGCGATGCTGCCGCTCGACGTGACCGTGAACTGCAAGGGCGATACGTTCCGCGACAAGGAATGAGCGCGATGCCGCGCAGAATCACGCAACATCACGCGTGATGGCACTGGTTTTTCGCCGGCCCGAGCCCGATCATCGCCAACCCCCACGATGACGACGACGGTCTCGCCCCCGACGCCCGCCGGGCAGTGGTCCAAGGTCCGCAACGAGCTGCAACAGCTCTGGCACACGGAGCTGCGCGACTCGAACATCCGCGCTGCGTACGTCGTGTGCGCGATGACCGGAACGGCGTACGGGATGGTGACGGCGGTCGTGGCCGTGTACCTGAACAAGGAGCGCGGGATCGACGAGCTCACGATCGGTGAGCTGGCGATCTTCTTCTCGCTCGGCATCGCGGCGTTCAGCGTGCCGATGGGGCTGCTGATCAAGCGGCTGTCGCCGCGCACGATGCTTTCGGCGGCGCTGCTGGTGTACGCGGGGGCGACGGCGATCTTCCCGTTCTTGCTGACCTTCGGCGGGCTGGCGACGGCGCGTGGGATCGACGGGGCGTTCTCGGTCGGCGTGTGGGTCAGCCTCGAGACGATCCTGCTGATGCGCACGACGACGGCGCACCGCGGGCTCATCACCAGCCTCTACACCATCTCGATGGCGACCGGTTACGGCATCGGCGCGGTGTTCGGCTGGGCGGTGATGCTGCTCTACCCGATGCAGATGGTGTTCGTGGCCGCCGGGCTGTTCGCGTCGCTGGCGGCGCTCATCGCCTTCGTGTTCCTCGACCGCGACATCCAGCCGATCACGGGCAGCGACCACGGGGGCGACCACGGCCACCCGCCGGCCGAGCAGCCGAGCAAGCCCGCGGTCGAAGAGGCCCGGCCGCCGATCCTCTCGCTGTACTGGAAGATCAAGACCGCCTGCATCCCGACGTTCTGTTACGGCTACTTCCAGGCGTCGCTGGTGCTGTTCCTGCCGCTGTTCCTGATCGAGGTCCGGCACGTGCCGAAAGAGGACACCAGCCTGCTGGTGGCGAGCTTCTCGATCGGCATGGCTGCGAGCGTGGTGTTCGTCGGCCGCCTCGGCGATCGCTACGGTCACCTGAAGACGGTTCGCTCGCTGGTGGCGCTCGGCGTGGTGCTGACGGCGTCGCTGGTCTACCTGCCGACGTTCGGGCTGGTGGCGGTGGCGGTGCTGCTGGCGGGCGGATCGCTGGCGCCGATCTGGCCGATGAGCCTGGCGTTGCAGAGCCTCATCGTCGACCCGCGCGACTTCAGCCGCAGCAACGCGCTGCTGAACGGCTCGTACGGGCTCGGCACGCTGGCGGGGCCGCTGATGTCGGGCTACCTATTCAAGCACTACGGCGGCGAGACGATGTTCCTCCACATCGCGGTGCTGTGGGCGCTGGCGCTCGTGGCGACGCTGGCGTTCCGCCGCGACGACCCGAGCTTCCGCGCGATCGCCCACGCCCGCGCACGCGCGGCGGCCTGAGGCTATCCTGGCAGGCATGGGCCTGCTCCACCGTCTTTACGCTCGCGCCGCGCCCGAAGTGTGGGAGACCGAGACGCGGCTGCTGCACGCGCTCCGCCTCGTGCGAAGGCCGGTCGCGGTGCAGTGGATCGCGACGGCGATGTGCGACCTCCGCTGTCCGCACTGCTACTCCGGCGCGGGCAAGCGGGCCGAAGGCGAGCTGACGACGCAGGAGGCCATCCGCCTGGTGGTCGACGAGCTGGTGGCGCTCGGCAAGCCGACGTTCGTGATCGCCGGCGGCGAGCTGCTGCTGCGCCGCGACATCGCCGAGATCGTGGCGCACGCGCGGGCGCAGGGGCTCGAGTGGGCCATGCACACGCACGGCGGACATGTCCCCAAGTTCAGGTCGATGTTCGAGCGCCACCCGCCGACGCTGGCGGCGATCAGCCTCGACGGCGAGGCGCGGCAGCACGACCTGTTCCGCGGGCGTCAGGGCAGCCACGCGGCGGCGCTGGCGGCCATCCGCACGCTCAAGGAGTGCGGCTGCCCGGAGGTGGTGGCGGGCACGACGGTGACGCGCGAGAACGCCGACCGCCTGGCCGACCTGTTCCCGCTCGTCGCCGCCTCGGGGGCCGACTCGTGGGGGCTGCACCTGTTCGCGCCCGAGGGCCGCGGGGCCGAGCACACGGCGCTGTGCCCGACACCGGAGCAGCTGCAGCGGGTGGCGGCGTTCGCCCGCCGCAAGCGCGGGCTGTTCCACGTCGAGCTGTGCAACGAGTGGGGCAGCGCCGGCGCCGACGATCGCTTCTATCGCGACCAGCCGTTCCTGTGCGGCGCGGGCCGGATCTCCTGCGTCATCGGGGCGACCGGCGAGGTGCTGCCGTGCACCACCACCGACCTGCGCGAGTCGGAGGGGAACGTGCGCGACCGGCCGCTGCGCGACATCTGGACCCGCGGCTTCCGGCGCTTCCGCAGCGCCGGCCACGGCGAGTGCTCCGACGGCCACGAGTGCTGGCTGCAGGCCCGCAACGGCAACCCGTGCCGCGAGCAGGCGTTCGGGGCCTGCCGCAAGGAGGCCGTGTGAGGCGCTGGTGGCTCGATCTGGGCGGGTTCGCGGTCGCGCTGGCGCTGGCGGCGGCGGTGGTGCTGCGCTGGCGCAGCGGCCAGGTGGCGCTGCTCTCGAGCACGGCGGCGCCGGCGATCCGGCTGCTGGCGCTGCTGGTGGTGTTCGTCCAGGGCTGCGCCGACCGGCTGCGCGGGCGCGAGGAGCCGGGCGGGCAGGCGGCCGAGCGGCGGCCGGCGGCGGGCTCCGAGGACATGTCGGATGGGGCAGGTCCTTCGGGACAGGGCTCCAGGGGCATGTCCAAAGAGGCAGGCGAGGAGCCCGGGCCGGCGCCGCAGCTCGAGGCGGACGCGTTCCCGCTGGCCGACGAGGCGGCGCTGGGCCGCTGGGCCCGGCTGGTCGCCGGCGACGGGTTCGACGCGGGGCCGGGCAAGCGGCTGGCGCTGGCGCTGGTGCCGATGCCCGAGGCGACGCCGGCGCAGGACCCGAGGTGGCTGCAGGTCGCGTCCGCGCTCGAGGCGCTGGCCGACGCGGCGGGCGGCGCGGAGGGCGAGGCGTTCCGTACGCGCTGGCGAGCTCACGTGGAGATTCGCAAGGCTGGCGGCAGCGAGACGATCGCGGAGCTGCAGGCGCTGCTGACGACGATGGAGGCGCTGCCGCTGCTGCACGCGGGGCTGGCCGGATACGTGTGGCGTCGGGCGGCGCCGCTGCCGGCGGGGGCGCGCGAGCGGGCCGAGCTGCTGGGGCGGCTCGAGCGGCACCTGCGGGCCTGCGAGGCGCTGCTGAAGGGGCAGTTCGAGACGGGGCCGATCGAGTTCACGGCGTGGCGCAGCAAGGCGGCGCCGCCGGTCGGACATTCAGGGCTGCGGGTGCCGAAGGGGTTGCTCGGGGCGGCGAGGAGCCACTATCCGGGCAGCGACGCGGGCACGTGGGCGAGCGAGGCGACGCTGACGCTGACGGCCACGGACGGCGAGGTGACGCTGCTGCGCGCCGGCCGGGCCGAGCGTCTGCAGCCGGGGCAGCGGTTCGAGCTGCGGCGGCTCGACGCGCTGTGGGCCGGGCGGCCGGCGAAGCTGCGCCACGATGAACTCGGGGACATGTCCCTCGGGGCAGGCGCTGTCGCGTCGGCGTGGGACGTCGGGCCGCGGCTGACGCCGGCCGGGCGCGAGCAGGTGCGGGCGCAGGTGGCGGCGGCCCAGCGCGGCGAGGCGCAGGCGCTCGAGCGGCTGCGAGCGATCCTGCCGGCGGCCCACCTCGAGATCCGGCGAGCGCTGGCCGAGAAGCCGCAGGCACCAGGGTCGCCGGGGCTGCGCACGCTGCTCGAGCTGTTCGACGGGTGAGGCGAGCCGGCCATCGCCGGGAGCGAGCGCGACGACGCGTGGGGGCGGCACGCTACATGTCCCTCAGGGCATGGCGTCAGGGTCATGTCGCAAGCGACATGTCGCAGAGGACATGCCTAAACGGACATGTCGGGGGCGACATGTCCCGCAGCGGCGGTCAGCCGGCGTCGACGACCACGCGGATCTCGGCGGCGGCCGCCTCGGCGCGGGCGCGGCACTCGGCGACGTCGTCGCCGTAGGCCAGGACGACGCCCATGCGCCGGTACTTGCGGGTGTCCGGCTTGCTGAACAGGCGGATCTTGGTGCGCGGGTCGGCGAGGGCCTTGCCGACGCCGGTAAAGCGCGGGTTGGTGCCGGGGCGGTCGGCGAGGACCACGGCGGAGGCCCCGGGCGCGCGGAGGATGACCTCGCCGATCGGGAGGCCGAGGATCGCGCGCACGTGCAGCTCGAACTCGCTCTGGTCCTGCGTGATCATGGTGACCATGCCGGTGTCGTGCGGGCGCGGGCTGACCTCGCTGAAGATGACCTCGTCGCCGACGACGAACAGCTCGACGCCGAACAGGCCGGCGCCGCCGAGCGCCTCGGTGACCGCGGCGGCGATCTCCTGGGCCCGCGCGAGGGCCTTCGGGGCCATCGCGTGCGGCTGCCACGACTCCATGTAGTCGCCGCGCTCCTGGCGGTGGCCGATCGGCGGGCAGAACAGGGTGCCCTCGTGCCGGGTGCGGATCGTCAGCAGCGTGATCTCGTAGTCGAAGGGGACGAAGCCCTCGACGATGACGCGGGCCGAGCGACCACGGGCGCCCGACAGCGCGTACTCCCAGGCGGTGGCGACGTCGGCGGCGGTGCGCACGGTGCTCTGACCCTTGCCCGAGCTCGACATCACCGGCTTGATGACGCACGGGAGGCCGAGGCGCTCGACGGCGGCTTCGACCTCTTTGTGGGTGTCGGCGAAGGCGTAGGGGCTGGTCGGCAGGCCGAGCGTCTCGGCGGCGAGGCGGCGGATGCCCTCGCGGTCCATGGTGAGCCGGGCGGCGCGCGCGGTCGGGATGACGCTCCAGCCCTCGCTCTCGAGCTCGACGAGCGCGTCGGTGGCGATGGCCTCGATCTCGGGGACGATGTAGTGGGGCTTCTCGCGGGCGACGACGGCCCGCACGGCGTCGCGGTCCTGCATGTCGAACACGTGGCTGCGGTGGGCGACCTGCATCGCCGGGGCGTTGGCGTAGCGATCGCAAGCGACGACCTCGACGCCGAGGCGCATGGCTTCGATCGCAACCTCGCGGCCGAGTTCGCCCGAGCCGAGCAGGAGCAGCCGCGTGGACGAAGGAGAGAGAGGAGTGCCGAGCGTGAGATCCATGGCGAGCGCGCGCAGGATAGTGGCGCACTGTCGCGCGCGGCAAGGCGGGCCCCGCGGGCGCGAGGTCACGCGCGTCGGAGGGGCAGGCAGGCACGCGCGCGGCGGCGGTGCGGGGCTCACGCCGGTCGGCCCGCGGCGGTCACGCCGGTCGGCCGCGGGCGCGCTTCAGGTGGGCGCGCTGCCGTTGAACATGGCGCTCCACTGCGCGGGGCGGAGGATCGCCTGCGACTCGAGGACCTGATCGGCCTGGGCGATCAGCGGCGCGCCGGTGGGGCCGAGCAGCTCCCCGCGGCGGCGGCGGGCGCAGGCGGCGTGCAGGCGCATGTCGGCGGTGTCGAAGCTGGCGGCGGCGGCCTCGAGGCGGACCAGCGCCTGCGGGATGTCGCCGTTCTGCGTGGCGATGCCGGCCCGGATCAGCGCGGCCATGGCGACCGAGTCGTGGCGCAGCGCGCGGTCCTCCTCGAGCTGGGCGGCGTCGCGTTCGGCGGCGGCGAGCAACACGCCGGCGTTGTGCGGCTGCTCGCGGGCGGCGGCGACGGCGGCGAGGCCCCGCGCGTGGAGGAAGAGGATCCGCTGGCCCTGCCAGCCGAGGATGTACGAGTTCTCGACGGCGACCCAGTTCTCGGCGAGGCGCTGCCACGCGGACCCGCCCTGGCCCTGGTAGAGGTCGCACGAGGTCTCGAGCAGCAGCGCGAGCATGTGCTGGAAGTGGAAGCCGTCCTTCGACCAGCGACGCATCGCCCCGCGCACGCGATCGCGGGCGCTGGTGATGTCGTCGGCGGCGAGCAGGGCATAGGCGCTGTAGAGGGCCGACCAGACCTCGCCGCAAAGATCGCCGGCGTCCTCGGCCTCGCGCAGCCAGGCGTGGGCGCGGTGGCCGAGCTCGGACAGCTCGCCGAGCATGAACAGCCCGCCCATCGAGCTCATGCGGGCGAGGTCGAGCTCCCAGCCGACGCCGACGCAGCGGTCGAGCAGGACCTGGGCGCCCTGCTCGTTGTGCTCGAGCGCGCGGCGCCAGCGGCCGAGCGAGACGTCGGCGATGGCGTCGATGATCTCGCACAGGGCCACGAGGCGCGCGTCCGTGAGCTGGTCGGCGAGCTTGCGCGCCTCCTTGAGGAGGGTGGTGCCGCGGCCGACGGCGTTGGCGGTGCCGCGGCTCATCACCATGGCGCCGACGCCGGCGAGGGCGCGGGCGATCCGGTGGGGCTCACCTGTCTGAAGGGCCAGGAGCAGGCCGCGCTGGAAGAAGCTGTAGCCGCGGATCGGGTCGACGAAGGCGAGGCCGACGGCCGCCGACAGGCACACGTCGAGGCGCAGCAGGTCGGCCGGCGGGACCTGCTCCTCGCGCACGCCGACGAAGCCGAGGCCGCGCAAGCTGAGCTGCGTCGAGCGGGTGATGATCGACATGTTGGCGCGGCCGGGCGTGGCCGGGTAACCGAGGTCGACCTCGACGAGCGCGGGCCGCAGCATCCGCACGCCCTGATCGATGTTGCCGCTGACGAGGAACTGCTCGCCGGCGCGGCGGCGCAGCTCGAGCGACTCGGCCGCGGTGGCGCCCTCGGCGGCGCTGGCGTAGACGGGGGCGGCCTCGGCGCTGCGACCGGCGAGCGCGAGCGCGTCGGCGCGGCGGCGCAGCAAGGCCCGGCGCTCGTCGTCGGCCAGGTCATCGGCCCACGCGAGCGCGCGGCCGTACAGCTGGGCGGCGCGCTGGAACGCGAGCGTGGCGGCGGCTCGCTCGGCGGCGGCGACGGCGGCGGTGTGGGCCTCCTTCAGGGCGCCGGCGGCGTGGAGGTGGTGCGCCAACAGCTCGGGATCGTCGGCGGCCTGGGCGAGCGCGTCGGCGAGGGTGCGGTGCAGCTGCGCCAGTCGATCGCCGCCGAGCTGCGCGAGCACGGTGTCACGGATCCGGTCGTGGTAGCACTCGATGGTGTCGCCGCTGCGGCTGGCGAGGGTGCGCAGCAGGTGCTGCGCCTGCAGCTCGCCGAGGACCGCGCGATCGGTGACGCCCGAGGCGGTGAAGGCGAGGCTCGGCGGGATCGGCCGCCCGGCGACGGCGACGATCTCGAGCAAGCTGCGACCGGCCGCGCGCAAGCCGGCGAGGCGCGTGCGCACGACGGCGTCGAGCGAGACCTCGGCCGGCGCGGAGCCGCGATGACCGGCGATGTGGCGCGCGAGCTCCTCGACGAACAGCGGGTTGCCGCCCGACTCGGCGGCGATCCGGCGCGCCTCGGCGCGGGCGCTGTCGCTGTCGCGACCGAGCCGGGACAGCGCGAGCTCCTCGGCCTGATCGGGCGACAGCGGCTCGACCAGGAGGTCGCGCACCAGCGCCTTGAGCTCGGGCCGCGCGCCGAGCCGCCGCAGCTCGCGGAGCATCGGCGCGTCGTCCTCGTCGATGCGGTAGGAGCCGATGAACAGCATCGCCGGCGGATCGGGGGGCGACAGCAGCTCGACGAGCAGGCGCGCGCTGTCCTCGTCGCCCCACTGCAGGTCGGCGATGCGCAGCACCAGCGGGCGGCGATCGGCGATCCGTGCCAGCAGCTCCTTGAGCCCGCGGAAGGCGCGACGACGAGCCTCCTGCGGGTCGGGGGCGACGAAGTTGCGCTGCGGCAGGTCGGCGACCACGGCCGCGCGCGCGAGCACGGGGAACAGCCGCGTGAGCTCGTGGATCTCGCGCGGCAACAGGGCCGCGGCCTCCTCGGGCGGGAGGTGGCGGAGGTGCTGCGCGAGCGCGTCGAGCACGCTGTCGAACGCCTTGTAGGGCACGCTCTCGCGCTCGTAGCAGCGGCCCTGCAGGACAAAGGCGCGGTCGGTGCGGCGCAGCTCGGCGATGAAGCGATCGATGACGGCGGTCTTGCCGATGCCCGAGCGGCCGCGGACGTACACGCACACCGGCGAGCCGGCGACCGCGAGCTGGAAGGCGTCGCGCATGGCCGACAGCAGGTCGTCGCGGCCGACGAAGCGGGCGCCGGAGTCGGTCGGGCCGAGCGGGGCCTCGCCGAGCGCCTCGCGGATGTCGGCGCCGCCGAGCCGCGCGGCCGGGTCGCGCTGCAGGAGGCCCATGCACAGCGCGGCCAGCTCGAGGTCGACGTCGGGCGCGAGCTGCTGCGGCGGGGTCGGGTCCTCGTGCTGCTTGGCGTGCAGGATCTTCAGCGGCGGGCCGCTGAAGGGCAGGCGGCCGGTGAGCGCCTCGTAGAGCATGACGCCGATGGCGTACCAGTCGCTCGCGGACGAAGCCGGGTTGCCGGCGGCTTGCTCGGGGGCCATCGTCGCCGGGGTGCCGAGCAGGCCGTCCTCGCCGCCCTCGCCGACGTCGTCGGCGGCGAGGCCGAAGTCGAGGATGGCGACGCGACCGTCGCCGCTGACCAGCACGTTCGACGACTTGAGGTCGCGGTGCAGCTTGCCGGCGGCGTGCAGGGCGCTGACGCCGGCGGCGAGCTGCAGCAGGGCCGGGCGCATGCGCTCGGGCGGCGGCGCTGCATCTGGCCTTTCGGACATGCCCTCACGGACATAGTCGACGAAGCTGACGCCGTCGACGAACTCCATGGTGATGAACCACTCGTCGTCGTGCGAGATCAGCTGATGGAGGCTGACGAGGTTCGGGTGCGACAGGCCGGCGGCGCTGCGGAACTCGTTCTTGAGGCGGAACAGCGCGCCGGGGTCGAGCTGGTGCAGGGTCTTGACCGCGACGGTGCGGCCGCTGTCGCGCTCGATCGCGGCGTAGACGATACCCATGCTGCCGGAGCCGACCCGTCGCACCAGCTCGTAGCGGCCGAGCGTACGCGGCAGGATGTCCTCAGGGACAGGTGGCGTCACCGGCAGCGAGGCGCGGGCCTGGGGCTCGTCGGACTTCAAGGGCAGAGTATGGATTATGCCACGCGGGCGGGCCCGAGGTCGCCGTCCGTAGGCAAGGCCCCGGGCGGGACGCCGAGGCCGGGGCCGCAAAGCCGCGGTAGTTCGGGCGCGAGCCGCACCTGGCTCCCCGGCGGCATCGGATCGTCCCGCGTGAGCATGTGGGCGTCGAGGTCGGCCTCGTCGGCGAGGCGGGCCAGGGCGGCGCCAGCCGCGAGCCCGACGCGGGTCTCGATCATGCAGCCGACGAGCACCCGCAGGCCGGCCTCCCGGGCCGCGGCGATCGTCGCCAGCGCCGGCGAGATCCCGCCGCACTTCATCAACTTGACGTTGATCCCGGCGACCCGGCCGCGCAGGGCCGCCACGTCGCCCGGCCCCTGCACGTCCTCGTCGGCGTAGATCGGCAGGGGGATGTCGCGCGCGAGCGCCGCGAGGAGGTCAGGCCGACCCGCAGGCAGCGGCTGCTCGAGCTGCTCGACCCCGAGATCGACGAGCAGCGGGAGCAGGGCGCGCACGTCGTCCGCGGTCCAGCCGCCGTTGGCGTCGATCCGCAGGCGCGCCCGCGGGGCGGCGGCGGCGACCGCTCGCAGCGCCGCACGGTCGAAATCGCGGCCCTTGCCGAGCTTGATCTTGAGCACCGGCAGGTGCGCGGCCGCGGCCGCGCGGGCGGCCATCGCGTCGAGCTCGTCGAGCGCGATCGTGTAAGAGGTGACGGTCGCGCCCGATGTGGCCGAAAGGACATGTCGTTCGAGACCTGCCCGATCGAGCACGTCGGGATCGGCCAGGAGGTCGGGCAGGGGGCGGTCCGCGGCGCGGGCGGCCGCGTCCCACAGGGCGGTGTCGACGGCGCAGCGGGCGGCGGAGTGGTCGGGGGCGAGCTCGCGCATGCGCGCGCCGGCGGCCGCGATCGCGCGCGGGTCGAGGAGGATCGCCGGCGCCAGCTCGGCCGCGATCGCGGCCGCCAGCGGCGCAGCGGCGGCCGCCGACTGACCGAGGTAGCGCACGGGCGAGGCCTCGCCGAGGCCGCGGCGATCGGGGCCTTCGGGCAAGCGGCATCCGGGACCCTCCGGGTCGAGGCGCACGAGCAAGCTCGGTAGTTCGCTCACGGTGCCGCGCGACAGGCCGAACGGATGGCGCAGGCGGAGCGTGACGAGGGCGGCGCGCAGGTCCATGCGGCTCCACGGTGTACCACCGCCGACGCGGCATTGTATGGTGGCCCCGCATGTCCGTTCGCCGCCCCGGAGGCTCGTCCAGCGCCGCGCTCGAGCGGCTGTTCGACCGCGACTCGCCGCTCTCCTATGAGGAGCGGCTCGAGGCCCTGATCAAGGCGGCGCTGCCGGACCGGATCCAGCGGCTGTCGTTCGGCGCCGAGCTGGCGCGCGGAGGCATGGGCGCGGTGCGGCTGGCGTTCGACGAGGTGCTGCAGCGGCGGATGGCCGCCAAGACCATGCACGCCAAGACCTACGAGCACCTGATCCTGGTGCACGGGTTCTTGCGCGAGGCCCAGGTGACCGGCCAGCTCGACCACCCCAACATCGTGCCGATCCACGAGCTCGGGCGCGACGAGCAGGGTCAGCTGTACTTCACGATGAAGCTGGTCGAGGGCCAGAGCCTCAAGGCGCTGATCGGCGGCGAGGCGGCGACCGACCACGAGCGGCTGTTCCACCGCCTCGAGATCTTCGTCAAGGTGTGCGACGCGCTGTCGTTCGCGCACAGCCGCGGGGTGATCCACTGCGACATCAAGTCGGCCAACGTGATGGTCGGCGCCTACGGCCAGGTCTACCTGATGGACTGGGGCGGGGCGCAGCTGCTGCCGCTTCGGTCCGGTGACGACGAGGCCCAGTGGGTCCGCGACGCCCTGCCGCCGCTGCCGCCGTCGGAGACCGACGGGCTGGTGTTCGGCACGCCTTCGTACATGTCGCCCGAGCAGGCCAACAGCCAGCCGCTCGACGAGCGCGCCGACGTGTTCTCGATGGGGGCGCTGCTCTACGAGATGATGGCGGGCCGGCCGCCGTACACCGCGCGCACCGCCATGGACGCGCTGATCATGGCCCGCGAGGCCAAGTTCGCCCCGCCCGACACACACGTGTCGGTGCCGTTCCCGCGCGAGCTGGTGCGCATCGTGACCCGGGCGCTGCGCCGCGATCCCGACGACCGCTACCCGAGCGTGGCGGCGCTGCAGGCCGACATCGTCCGGCTGCTGCGCGGCAGCGGCAGCTTCCAGACGGTCCGCTTCGCCGCCGGCGAGCACGTGATCCGCGAGGGCGAGATCGGCGACGCGGCCTACATCGTCCTGGCCGGCAGGCTCGAGGTCTACAAGATCGAGGCCGGGCACCACGTGTCGCTGCGCTGGCTCGGGCCCGGCGACGTGTTCGGCGAGACCTCGATCTTCGCGGCGTCACGCCGGACCGCCAGCGTGCTGGTGGTCGAGGAGGCGACGCTGACGAAGATCACCAGCGACCTGATCGAGGAGGAGCTGACCTCGATGAAGCCGTGGATGGGCGCTTTCGTGCGCACCCTGGCGGCCCGCTTCGCCGGCGTCGAGGGCCGCACGCCGCGGGCCGAGGGCGCGCCGCGCTCGGCCCCGCCGCGCCCGGCCGTGACGGTCAGCGCGCCGACGACCTCGGGCGGCGAGAGCGTGATCATCGACATCGACGAGCCGCTCGACGACGCGCTCGACGGCAGCGACATGCACGCGACCGTGGTGGCCCGCCGCCGCTGAGCGGAGGCGGTGCTCGAGGACATGTCCCTGGGGGCATGTCTGCAGCGACATGGTCGATGTGTCATGTGCGTCACGACATGTCTGAACGGGCATGTCTTTCAAGCCATCGTGAAACGCGGCGCCCGTGCCGTGGACGCGGTCGCCCCTCCGGGCAGCGCGTCTTGGCCTCACGCGCGCGCGGGCAGGGCGTCGAGCAGCTCGGTCAGCGCGCGCGGCAGGGCAGTGAAGCGGACCACCGCGCGGCCGGGGCTGGCGGCGACGACCTTGGCGTAGGCGTCGACGCCGGGCAGGGCCGCGAGCACCAGCTTGAGGTCGGCGCGCAGCGGCAGCGGGGCGGACACCTGCAGCTCGGCGTTGTGGCGCTCGTCGTGGGCGACCAGCAGGGCCGGGACCTCCTGACCGCCGGTGTCCTTGCCCTCGAGCGCGGTGAACACCAGCGGCTGCGGCTGGGCCAGGATCCGCCACTCGGCTGTCTCTTCGGCCATGTGGATGGCGAACGGGCCGTCGACGCCGGTGACGTCGTGGATCGTGATCGGCTCGCGCACGCCCTTGGGCCGGACCTCGAAGCAGCCGCGGGTGCGCAGGCGATCGCCGAGGGCCCGCGCGGCGGACTCCGAGATCAGCACCTGACCGCCGACGGTGTAGCTCTCGATGCGCGACGTCAGGTTGACGTGGCGGCCGACCACGCCGTACTTGGCGCGGCGGTTGGAGCCGATGTTGCCGACCACGACCTCGCCGGTGTGGACGCCGATGCCCATCTCGAGCGCGGGCAGGCCGTGCGCGGCCAGGGCGGCGTTGACCTCGCCCATGGCCCGCTGCATGGCGATCGCGCAGGCGACCGCGCGCTCGGGGTGGTCGTCCTGCGGCACCGGGGCGCCGAACACCGCGAGGATGGCGTCGCCGATGAACTCGTTGATCGAGCCGCGGTACTCGCCGATCACGTCGGCCATGGCGCCGAGGTAGATGTTGAGGATCGCCACCACCTGCTCGGGGCCGAGGCCCTCGCACAGGGTCGAGAAGCCGCGCAGGTCGGAGATCAGGATCGTCAGCGTGCGCCGCTCGCCGCCGAGCTGGCGGCCCTCGGGCGAGGCGAGCAGCGTGTTGACGACCTCGTCGGTGACGTGGCGGCCGAACATCTGGCGGATGAAGGTGTTGCGCAGCTCGAGCTCGACCACCAGGGCCTCGACCTGCTCGATCTTGACGGCCAGCTGCTCCTCGATCTCGTTGGCGTGCTCGAGCGTCGAGTCGTGCAGCAGCACCAGGTCGTCGTGCTCGGCCTGCAGCGCGGCCGCGGCGGCCACGAACGCGGCGCGGGCGGCCGGGTCGGCCAGGAGCTCGGCCGCGGCCTCGGGGTCGGCGAGGGCTCGCCGCCAGCGCGCATCGTCCGTGAGCATGCGGGCGGCCGGCTCAGTCGAGCGCGATCACGATCGCGGGCAGGAACTTCTTGAGGTTGGGCAGCGACTTGCCCTGCCACGGGATGGTCGACGAGCCGTGGACCTTGATCTCCGTCTCGCCCTTCTTGCGCGCGGCGATGGCGAACTTGTAGAGCATGTTGATGCCCGAGCTGTTGAGGAACTGCAGCTCGGTCATGCGCAGGGCGAGCGTCGGGCTGGCCTGGAGCACGCCGTCGAGCAGGTCCTCGATCGGCTTGTACTCGCTGGTGCTGAGGCGGAGCACGCCCTCGAAGTGGAGCGTGCGCGCGGGCAGGTCGAACCACACGCGGTAGCCGGGGCCTTTGATGTCGGTTTCCGACCCGGTGGGTCGCGTTGTCGTGTCCGTCATGCCGATTTCACCTGTAGGCGGGCGGTGGTCTTGAGGAGCGCGTTGTCAGGATTGCCAGGCGCGGGGTCGAAGCGCCAGCCGAGCCGGGCCTTGTAGTCCGAGAGCATGGTGAGAAATCCCAGGCCCGAGGTCGTGAGCTCGGGGTTGGCGGCGTTCTCTTCGACGCGCTGCATCAGCAGGTCGGCGGGATCGCCGTCGAGCAGCTCGGCGAACTTGACCCGCAGGCCGTCGACCGTGGTGGTGGCGATCTGGTTGCTGACGACGACCACGAACTCGCCGGTCTCGACGCCGGCCTCGATGACGACGGTGCCGCCGGCGCAGAACTTGACCGCGTTCTCGATCAGCTCGTTGAGCACGTAGCCGACGCTGCCGATGAAGTCGCGCCGCTCGGCCTCCTCGGTCAGCTCGCTCTCGCTGACCTCGACGAAGTACTCGGCGAAGAAGTCGGCCGCGACGCTGCACTGGTTCCATCTGACCGGGAACGCCCCCGGGTAGAACACGAGCGTGACGCGCGGTCCTGCGTCCGTGGGCTCCCTGTACTCGCCGATGATGCCGTCCATACTCTCCGTCCGCCTCGTGCGCCTCAGCGCCGCTTGATCACCACCGTCGTGATGTCGTCGAAGACCTTCTGCGCGCCGATGAAGCGCATGACGTCGTCGACGATCGCCTGCTTGATGTCCGTCGCCGGCCGCTCGTGGGCCCGGCGCACGACCTCGCACAGGCGGTCGATGCCGTACTGCTCGCCGTGGATGTCCTCCGCCTCGGTTATGCCGTCAGTGTACAGGACGACGACATCGCCCGGCGACAGGCGCACCTCGGTGCGGGCGATGAAGGCGGCGATGTCGACCTCGATGCCCACGGGCATGCCCAGGTCGATCGTGTCGATGCGCTCGATCGAGCCGTCCTGGCGGACCACCACCGCCTCTTCGTGCTGCCCGGTGAGGCGGAGCACCCCCTGCGCGTAGTCGAGGAGGACGAGCGTGGCGGTGCGGTCGAGGCCGACCCGCTGGATGTTCTGGTAGAGGACCTTGTTGACGATGTTGAGGAAGCGCGCCGCGTCGCGCTCCTCGGCGGCCTGCAGCGTGCGCACGGCCGTCTGGATCATCAGCATCAGCACGCCGCTCTCGAGCCCGTGGCCCGTGACGTCGCCGATGCCGATCTTGACGCCGTCGCCGGCGCGCAGGACGTCGTAGTAATCGCCGCCCACCTCGTCCGCGGGGCGCATGTAGCCGGCGACGTCGAGGCCCTCGATCTCGGCCAGCTCGCGCTCGGGCGGCAGGACCATGAGCTGCAGCCGGCGGGCGACGTCGAGCTCGGCGCCGAGCCGCAGGTTCTCCTGCGCGAGCCGCTCGTTGAGCGCCATGATCTCGCGGGAGGCCCGCTGCAGCTGGGCGGTGCGCTGCTCGACCAGGCGCTCGAGGTCGTGCGTATTCGCGCGGATCTCGGCGGCCATCTGGTTGAAGGCGCGGCCGAGGGCGCCGAACTCGTCGTCGCTGCGCACGTCGACGCGGACCTCGTAGTCCTTTTGCGCGATCTTGCCGGCGCCGGCGGCGAGGTCGACCAGCGCGCCGGTCATGCGCCGCGAGACCAGGAAGATCCCCAACATCACCACCGCGAGGGCGAAGAGGGTGATGGCGATCTGGTTGAAGAGGATCCCGCGGCTGCTGGCGGCGATGGTGTCTCGCGCCTTGTGCAGCGAGGCGTAGATCTCGGCGGCGGGGACGACGAAGCCGAGAGTCCAGCGCTCGGGCACGATGTCGGCCGAGCCCGACCAGGCGTTGAACGGGGCCAGCCGCTTGAGCACGACCACGTAGTCCTGGCCGCCGATCGCGACCGGGTCGCGGTAGTCGACGGCGTCGCCGCTGGGCAGCGCGAGGGCCCGGATCGCCGGGTCGCGCGACTGGTGCAGGAACCGCTGGAAGATGTCGACGCCGCCGCCCGAGGCGCCGCGGACCTCCTGCAGGCCGAGGATGTTTTGGCCGTCGTCGCGCACGGCGAACACGTTGCCGTTGTCCTGGGCGAGGAAGGCGAAGCCCGAGCCGGCGAGCCGCAGATCCTGGACGTAGCGGATCAGCTGGCCGAGCGTGACGTCGACGCCGACGGCCCCGGCGAAGCGCGTGCGCGTGGCGTCCCACACCGGCTGGAACAGGGTCATGATCGCACCGCTGCCGCCGGCGTCGGTGTACGGCGCGGTGCCGGTCAGCTGCGTCGCGGGCTCGCGCATGCGCGCGGGATCGGCGAGCCAGCGCTTCCAGCCGTCGACGATGCCGGGGAAGTAGAAGCCCCAGAACGGGCTGTTGTTGTGGCCGGGGTAGAGCTGGTCGGCGTGGCCGGCGGCGTCGGCGTAGGGGGCGATCCGCAGGTACTCGGCGCCCTCGGGGCCGATGAAGTACATGGCCTGCTTCTCGGCCCCGTGCTGCAGCTGCGCGGGCAACAGCAGGTCGAGCAGGGCGGTCTGCGCGACGGCGGCGCGGACCTCAGGCTTGATGTCCCGAAGGCCAGGTTGATTCGGAGCAGCAGGCGCGTGCAGGTAGCCCCACACGGCCACGGCCGTCGGCTCGCCCGCGGGGGTCTGCGACCACTCGCCGCGCGCATCGTAGACGAGGGCGTCGCGCAGCGGGCCGGCCGCGGCGGCCGCGGCGGTCAGCGGCGCGAGCGCGGCCTGTTGATCGATGAGCGTCTGGGTCACCGCCGCGAGCACGCCGAGCTCGGCGCCGGCGCGGCCGCGGAGAAATTCGACGCGCTGCGCGGTGTCCTCGAGGTGGTTGGTGAGGTACTCGCGACTGGCGCGCTCGAGGCCCTTGCGGATCTCCTCCGAGGCGTCGCTGCCGAGCGAGCTGATGCCGCGCAGCGAGGCCAGCGCGGCGAGCGTCAGCCCGATGACCAGCCCGACCCCAGCGACGAGGACGAACTTGGTGCGGAACCTGGAGCCCGTGGTGGCCATGCGGTCGAGGACGAGGCGAGACGAGGCGCGTCAGCGTCCGGGTTTGCGGCCGGAGGCGACGTAGATCGGCCAGGTGGCGAAGCCGCGGCGGCTGCGGATCGCGTACACGTGATCGCGGAAGCCCATGCGCAGGCGCTCGACGACCTCGGGCGGCTGCTGCGTGGCGGTCGACAGCTCGCCGGTGACGTACTCCTCCCAGCTCTCGATCACCCGCGCGAAGTCGTCGATCGCGGTGTTGTTGTTGGTGATCGGGATCTGCTCCATGCGCACGTCCTCGAAGCCCATGTCGGTGAGCAGCGAGAACATCTTCGGCCCGAAGTTCATGTCCATGCCGAGGCTCTGGGCGATCTTCACGGCCTGCTGGTAGGTCCACGTGACCGACTCGTGGCGCGGGTAGCCGTAGTTGTGCGCCGACATCTCGTTGGTCAGGTAGACGCGACCGCCGGGCTTACAGATCCGCAGCAGCTCGCGCAGGATGCTCGACGGATCGTTGAAGATCTGCAGGGCCAGGCGCGAGGTGACGAAGTCGAAGCTGTTCGACGGCAAGAACAGGTGGGTCGCGTCGCCGAACTGGTACTCGATGTCGGTGATGCCGAAGTCGCGGGCGATCTGCTGCGCGTACTGCAAGAACGGGCGCGAGTGGTCGACGCCGACGATGTAGGTGGGCTCGAACTCCTTGTAGACGAGCACCGCGAAGTCGCCGATCCCGCAGCAGATGTCGGCGATCCGCATGTGCTTGCCGAGGCCGTGCTGGCGCAGCAGCTCGCGCTCGTGCGACCACACGATGTTGGTCTGGGTCCGCAGCACCGGCACCAGCTGATCGTTCTCGATCACGCCCTGGCCGGGATAAAACGCCTTGTCGTACTGCTCGACGATGGTGTTGCCGAAGCGCGCGCCGAGGAAGCCGAACCGCAGCGGCGCCCACGGGACCACGCTCGAGATGACGAGCTTGAGCTTGAGCGCGGGGTGACGCTCGGCGCAGGCGGCGATGAAGCGCGCGAGCTCGAGGAAGCCGGCGTGGTTGAGGTAACGCAGGCGCTTGAAGTTGAGGTAGAGGACGCCTCGCACGGCGTCGGCGGCGTGGTCGAGGCGGGCCCGCACCGGCGCGAAGTCCTCGGCGCCGGCGGGGCGCAGAGAGCCCTCGAGCGCGACCTCCTGGTCGTTCTCGCTGAAGCGGATCGTGAACGGTCGCTCGTGCTCCATGGCCGGCTCGGCTCACTCGTGCGGGACGGTCAGGACGATGACGCCGGTGCCTTCACCCTCGCGCAGCGCGAGCCCGACGCCGTGCAGCGCGACCAGCTCGAGCAGCCCGACCTCGGCCGGCGGGCGCAGGATCATCGACTCGAACTCGGCCTCGTAGCGGGCGCGCGCGTCGGTCGGCTCGGCCAGCCCGAGGTCGACCCGCAGCCGCCGGGCCAGCGCCTCGTCGGTCGGCATCGTCAGCTCAGCGATCACGTGCTCGTCGGTGCGCCCGACCTCGACCACGATCTCGCCCTCGCTCGGGCGGGCGCGGAACACGTACTCGAGCACCTCGTTGAGATAGGTCGAGAGGCGCGTGGTCAGCTGCTCGGGGTCGAAGCGATCGGAGGCGACGAAGCGCGCGATGTAATCGGCCAGCCGCTGGCAATGCGTCCAGCTGTCATATAGCCCGCGGACGCTGATCCGCAGGGTGAGGATCGGGCTCGGGCCGGACGGTGAGGGGGGCGCGGGATCGGAGGTCATGCCGGGGCGGAGGCGTGAGAGGGACCGCAGGCGCTCGCACCGGGCACGGATCGGCGCCTTGAGCCACGGTAACACGAAGCCGTCACGACCGGCCGCGAGCCGCGGACGCGGGCGAGGTTCGGGTCCGCGCACCGACGTGCGCCGGCGCAGACGGCCCGCGCGGGCGCGAAAAAAGCTCGCGGGCCGCGGGAACAAGCCCCAGGAGCCCGTGTCCGAGCCGCCACACGACCGGGGCAAGGACGATGACTACGACCAGGACGCTCGCCATCAAGGTGTTTTACGGCGATCAGCTCGTCGACACGCAGACGCTGACGCAAGACGTTATCAAAATTGGAAAACTGAAGAGTAGCCACCTCTGTCTCGATGACGAGGCTGTGGCCCGCATGCACGCCGTGATCGAGGTGTCCGGCGAAGAGGTGCGGGTGATCGATCTCGGGAGCGCGGCGGGCACCGTGCTCAACGGCCAGCGGATCGACAAGAACGCGGTGCTGCACGATGGCGACGCCTTGAACTTCGGGCCCTACCGGCTCGAGGTCGGCTTCGTCCGGCAGCAGGCCGCGGTCGCGCCGGCCCCGTCGCAGGTGGCCGCGCCCGTGGCTGTGGCGGTCGCCGCGGCGCCGATGGCCGCGCCGATGGCGACGCGGGCGCCGATCCAGATCGACCTCAGCGAGGTCGAGAATCAGGGCGGCTCGCGCGTGGCCGAGGTCGTGGCGATGTACGGCACGACGGTGCTCGACGTGCAGCACGTCGGTCAGCTGCGCAACCGCAAGTCGCAGGCGCCGATCTTCCTCGCCATCGGCGGGGCGATGCTGGTCGCTGGCGCGGCGGTGTTCTTCAGCGACGTGAACGCGGACTGGCCCGGCTACGGCAAGAAGGTCCAGGATTCGATCGAGCAGGGCACGCCGCGCCCGACCCCGCCCGGAAACGGTCTGGCGGCGATCGGCATGCTGCTGGCGATCGCGGGCCTCGTGCCGTTCAGCATGGGCCTCATCCGCACCGGCGACTACGTCAACAAGAACTTCACGATCGGCGAGGGTCACGGCGCGTCGTTCCACGTGCCGCCGGCCGGCCTGCCCGAGCCCAACGGCTTCCCGCTGGTCCGCGGCAGCGACCACGAGTTCGCGCTCAACTTCACCCAGAACATGAGCGGTGAGGTCACCTTCGACGGCCAGACGATCACGCTGCAGCAGCTGGTCGCCACCGGTCGCGCGGGCGCGCAGGGCTCGTCGTTCAGCTTCCCGCTGCCGCCCGGAGCGACGGCGCGGGTCAAGTACCAGGACGTCACCTTTTACGTGAACTCGGTCGCGCCGGGCGCGGTGATCAAGGGCGGCAGCGAGACCGACAAGCCGTTCTGGATCTACAACGGCGCCTCGTTCGTGGTCATCGGCAGCCTGCTGGTGCTCACGCACCTGATCCCCAACGAGGCCGGCAACCTCAGCCTCGACGAGATGATGGAAGAGAACCGCTTCGTCGGTTACCTCAACCAGCCCGACAAGCCGCCGGAGGAGGAGGAGCCGCCGCCGGAGGACATGGAGAACTCCGACGACGAGGCCGGCGGCACCGGTCAGCGTCACAAGGGCGAGGAGGGCAAGATGGGCAAGCCCACCTCGAAGAGCAAGTCGGGCCTCTACGCCATGAAGGGCCCCAAGGACGCCATCCCGCAGATGGCCCGTAACTTCGACCCCGACATGGCCGCGCGCCAGGCCGGCATCCTCGGGGTCATGAGCGCCGAGAGCGGCCACTTCCTCGCCTCGCCGTACGGCGGCGCGTTCGCGGTCGGCAACGACGACGCGGACGTGTGGGGCGGCCTCACCGGCACCGAGGTCGGCGAAGCGTACGGCGTCGGCGGCCTCGGCCTGGTCGGCACCGGCCGCGGCGGCGGCGGCACCGGCGAGGGCACGATCGGCCTCGGCAACACGGGCCTCATCGGCAAGGGCGGCGGCGGCGGCACGGGCTCCGGCTACGGTCGTGGCGCAGGCGCCGGCTTCGGCGGCCGCGGCACCCGCGTGCCGACGGTCCGTCAGGCCAAGGCCGAGGTCCAGGGCGCGCTCGACAAGGACATCATTCGCCGCATCGTCCGCGCGCACATCAACGAGGTCCGCTACTGCTACAACCAGGCCCTCGCGCGTGACCCCAACGCCAAGGGCCGCGTCGCCGTCCAGTTCACCATCGGCGGCACCGGCAAGGTGCCCACGGCGGTGGTCCAGGAGAGCACGTTGAAGGACCCGGCCGTCGGCTCCTGCATCGCCCAGGCGGTCAAGCGCTGGACCTTCCCCAAGCCCGAAGGCGGCGGTTCGGTCATCGTCTCGTACCCGTTCGTGCTCGAGCCGGGTTGATCGAAAGCTGTCCTGAAGGACAGCCTGTCTCGAAAGCCAGGAGGCCCGGCCACGCCGGGCCTTCGGCGTTTCACGGCGCGAGCGGGCAGGGCGGCGAGCATCATCTGGCGCGAGAGACATGTCCATGAGGACAGCCCATCACCCCCGCGCCGCGCTCCGTCGCGGCGACGAATCCGCGCCCCTCGCGATATGTCCCGAGAGACAGCCTCACCGCGAACGCGGCTGCGCGCCCCCGGCCGGACCCGCGCGAGGAACTTCTGCGCCGCGCCGAACTGCGCTATCTGTCGCCCATGCAGGCCCCTGACCCCTGGGGCGAGCGGTTGCCTCGCAAGCTCGGACTCGCCAGCACCGTCGCCGTGCTGGTCGGGTCGACGATCGGCAGCGGGATCTTCCGGACCCCGGCGGAGATCGCCGGCCACATCGACGACATGGGCCTTTTCATGGCCGCGTGGGTCGCCGGGGGCGTGGTCGCGCTGGCCGGGGCGCTGACGGTCGCCGAGCTGGCCATCCTTTATCCCCGCAGCGGAGGCGTCTACGTCTACCTGCGCGAGGCCTTCGGCAAGCTGCCGGCCTTCCTGTTCGGCTGGGCCGAGCTGCTCATCCTGCGCCCGGCCGCGTACGGCGCGATCGCGGTGACCTCGGCCGAGTACCTGCTGCGCGTGTTCGGGGTGGCCGGCGCGGAGCCGCTGCTGGGGCCGCTGTCGCGCGCGCAGGTGGTGGCGGTGGCGATGATCGCCACGGTGGCCGCGATCAACCGCCGCGGGGTCGAGTTCGGGGCGGTGGTGCAGAACGTCAGCACCGCGCTGAAGGTCGCGGCGCTGCTCGGGCTGGTCGCGCTCGGGCTCCTGCTTTCGCCGGAGGCGTCCACGGCAGTGCCCGCGGTCGCGGCGCCGGCGGGCGAGGGGGCGTTCGTGCTGGCGATGGTCGCCATCCTCTGGGCCTACGACGGCTGGTGCGACGTCGGGTTCGTCAGCGGCGAGGTCCGCGATCCACAACGCGCGCTGCCGCGCGTGTTCATCCTCGGCACCGCCGCGGTGGTCGCGCTGTATCTGGCGGCCAACCTCGTGTACCTGCGGGTGATCCCGCTCGAGCAGATGGCCGGGGCCCCGCTCGTGGCCGCGGACGTCGCCGCGGCGCTAATCGGCCCGTTCGGCACCACTCTGGTCGCCGCCGCCGTCATGATCAGCACCTTCGGGACCCTCAACGGGTCGATGATGACGGGGCCGCGGGTGTTCTACGCGATGGCGGAGGACGGGCTGTTCTTCCGCCGCCTGGCCCAGGTCCACCCGCGCCACGGCACGCCCTCGGCCAGCATCGTGCTCGGCGCGGCGCTCGGGATCGTGTTCGTCTCGGTGCGCAGCTTCGCCGAGCTGGCCGGTCAGTTCGTGATCGGGATCTGGCCGTTTTATGCCCTCAGCGTGGCCGCCGTGTTCGTCCTGCGGCGGAAGCGCCCCGACCTGCCGCGGCCGTACCGGACATTCGGCTATCCGTGGGTGCCGCTGCTGTTCCTGGCCGCCTCGGTGTTCCTGCTCGGCAACTATGCGGTCTCGCAGCCGCGAGCGTTCATCCTCGACTGTGCCGTCGTTTTGTCCGGAGTGCCCGTATTTTGGCTGTGGTCGCGTCGCGCGCCGGTCTCCGAGGCCAATGGCGGAGGAAGCGCCGGCACAGGGTGACAGAGATCTCCTCTGCGCTCAGACCTGTGAGCGCGGTGGATTGATCCGGCATTGCCGTGTCGCTCGGTCCTATCAATCGTCGAAGTTTATGTAATTTGATCTACATTTTTCTTGTCGGCGCCACGAACGCCGATTGTGACGATCGCCGCAGTTGGCCGCAAAGCCGGTCCACACGGCGGAAAATTTGGAATCGGGCTTTCATCGTCGTCGGCGTGAAGTGCGGCCGTGCGGCACCTCCGTGCTCGCCGTCTCGTCGCAGAAACCCGTGATCGCGGGGTGCGTGATTGGTTGCGCTGCGCAAGGCGCGACGATTATGGTGATGCGGTCTCAGGTGAGCTGACCTGAGGCTGCCTCTCCGGCAATGTCCTTTTCACCATGGTCGTTCGGCCAGGTTCTTTCGAGCCTGTCCGATGGCCCCAGGGGGTCTCATGTCCGCGCGTCGCATCATCGTCTCTGCTGTCTCCACCTGTCTGCTGTCTGCCTGCCAAGAGGCGGGAATCGCCGCCGAAGCCGAGCTTCGCACCGTCACCGCCGAAGACCTGACAGGGCTCGGCCCCGGCGAGGTGCTCGAGCTCGACCTGTCTGAAGGGACAGTTCGTTTCGCGATGACCGACGGCCCGATCGACTTCACCCGCGTGGCGGTGCGCAGCGGCGACGAGCGCCCGGCGCTGGTGCAGGACCTGCTGGTGCGCCACGGCGAGCGCTGGGGCGTGCGCACGGCCGGGGCGGAATTTGACTTCGCGTTCGAGCTCGACGGCGACATGGTCAAGGCCGCGACGTCGGCGGGGCAGGTGGCGACGTTCGTGTGGTCGCAGAGCCAGGCGATCGGGGCCCTGCCGCGGGTCGACCGGGTCGAGGCCGACGAGGCCGGCGTGCCGCGGTTCCTCGCTGGCGACCTCGGGCGGCTGGCCGGCAACGGCGACGTGCGAGAGTCCGCCCGCGGCTGGCTGGCCGGCATGGCGCCCGTGTTCCGCCTCACCGACGCGGCCGATCTCGAGGCGGTCCGGCACCACACCGACGCGCTCGGAGTGGTCCATGTCCGCTTCCAGCAGTTCCTCTACGACCTGCCGGTGGTCGGCGGCGAGCTGACCGTGCACGCCGATGCGGCCAGCGGTCAGGTCCACGCGGTCACCGGTCGCTTCGTGCCCGGCGAGGCGCTGCCGATCGATCCGGCGCTCGAGCCCGAGGCGACCATCGCCGCCGTCGCCGATACGCTGAGCGACGCGTGGGTCAGCCTCGAGGCGCCCGAGCTCGTCTACGTGGTGACCGAGACCGGGCCGCGCCTGGCCTGGCAAGGGGTCATCGCGTACGAGGACGAGGAGGGGCCGCAGCGCGACCTCGTGTTCGCCGACGCGGCCTCCGGCGAGCTGGTGGCCCGCCACCCGCAGATCCACCACGCCCGCAACCGCAAGGTCTACGACGCCAAGTCGGGGACCAAGCTGCCGGGCGCGCTCGCCGTCAGCGAGGGCGGCACCACCAACGATCCGGTGGCCAAGGCCGCGTACGACTTCTCGGGCATCACCTACGACTTCTTCGCCGCCAAGTTCGGCCGCGACAGCTTCAACGGCAGCGGCGCGACCATCCACTCGACGGTCCACTACTCGAAGAACTACGTCAACGCGTTCTGGAACGGCCAGCAGATGGTCTACGGCGACGGCGACGGCTACTACGCCAGCCCGTTCGCGCAGGACATGGACGTGGTCGTGCACGAGCTGACCCACGCGGTCACGCAGTACGAGGCCAGCCTCGTCTATCAGAACCAGTCGGGCGCGCTCAACGAGGCGATGTCGGACATCATGGCCGCGGCCGCCGACGCCCACCAGAACGGCGTGACCGCGAAGACTTGGCTGCTCGCCGAGACCTGTTGGACCCCGGGTGTGGCCAATGACGCGATGCGCTACATGGCCAATCCGACCAAGGACGGGCAGTCCTATGATTATTACCCGGAGCGCTACACCGGCAAGGCGGACAACGGGGGCGTCCACATCAACTCGGGCATCGCCAACCTGGCGTTCTACCTGCTGTCGCAGGGGGGCAAGCACCCGCGCAACAAGACGAGCACGCAGGTGCCGGCGCTCGGCATCGACAAGGCGGGGCAGATCTTCTACCGCGCGCTGACGAACTACCTCAACAGCAACGCGACGTTCCAGGACGCCCGTAACGCGACGGCTCAGGCCGCCACCGAGCTCTACGGGGCCGACGAGGTGGCAGCGGTGCACGCGGCGTGGACGGCGGTCGGCGTGCCGGGTGCCCCCAATGGCGGCGGTGGTGGCGGCGGCGGTCAGGACTGTTCGGGCACGCCCTTCGCGGGCAACCTGAGCGGCACCGGCGAGGAGCAGTTCCAGCCGAACGGCTCGTATTACTCCACGACCAAGACCGGGGCGCACACCGGTTGCCTGGCCGGCGCGGACGCGGCCAACTTCGACCTCTACCTCTACAAGTGGAACGGCTCGGCCTGGGCCAAGGTCGCCAAGTCGGAGGGCCCGACCAGCGAGGAGTCGATCAAGTACAACGGGGCCGCCGGCTACTACACGTGGCAGGTGGTGTCGGTCAGCGGCGCGGGCGATTACAGCTTGACGCTCAAGGCCCCGTGAGCGGGCTCGCCCGGCGGTCTGCGCGGTGCAGACCGCTGCGGCGACGAGCTGGAGGCGAGGGCGCGGCGCTCGATGTAGGCACAAAAACAGCGAGAACCAAAAGAGCGGGCACGGTCCTCATCCGTGCCCGCTCACGCCTCAACAACACACACCTCGAATTCGATCGGGCCTCCTCTCACCACGGTGACTTCGACCCGTGAAGGCCGAAGGCTGCCGGCTTATCAAGACCGAGATGCTCGGGCTTGAATCGCGGCCGGAAGCCGTGCACCGGGGTGCAGAGAGGAGGACCGACCGACGCTTTCATTCTTGTCCGTGTCACCGGTGCTTGTCAAACTCAAAAAGCGAGCACAGCAGTCGCCACATTATCGCCCGGAGCATTTTCGGGTCCGGGAGCATTTTCGGGTCTGCACATGGACGACCACGATTTCGCCCGAGGTGCTCCAGTACGGCGATTTCGACCGCGTGCGCGTGAACTACGGTGAATCGCTCGGAGGCGGACCGGAGGTGACTCGCGTGGGAGACTTTCGGACATGTCTGTAAGGTCATGTCGCGCGCGCCCACTGTCACTTGCCGCGCCGCGCCCGTCGCGGGCCGAGCGGCGCGCGGGTGCCCGGGCCGAGGCGGGCCGCGATCGCGCCGATCGCACGCGGTGCTGAACGGTCCACGCCGACGGGATCGCCGCGACGTCGGAGCGGCCGCGCGTCGATCGGTCCCCGGGGACAGGCGCGGCCGGCGGGACCGCGGCCCGGTTTCTCGGCGCACCTCGGCGGCTGTGCTAGTTTCGGAGCAGAGGAGACCATGGCGCAGGTGAGCCACCGGAAGCGGATGTCCGCCCTGACGCTGTGCACGGCGACCGTAGCGCTGTTCGCCTGTCGCCCCGCGGCCCTCACCCCCGAAGCCGAGCGCGTGCATCGAGGGGTCAACCAGATCCCGCTCAGCGCTCGCCCGCCGATCGCCGCCACGTCGTCGACAGCGCCCGTGGAGGCTGCACCCCGGCGCGCACCGGCGGAGCTGTCGGCCGCGGCGCTGCTGGCCCGCGGCGAGCCGGAGGCGGCGCTGGCCCGCCTGGCGCAGGAGTCGGCGCCGGCAGGTTCGCCGCAGGCGGCCGCGCAGCAGCTGACGAGGGCCCGCGCCGCGCGCGAGCTCGGGCGCCCGCGAGAGGCCGTGCAGGCGCTGGCCGGGCTGGCGGCGGAGCGACGACCGGCGAAGTCGTGGCCGCACGAGGCGGTGCTTCACGAGTACGCGCAGGCGCTGGTCGAGGCGGCGGCGACGACCGCGGGCGCGGAGGCTGACAGGCTGCGCAAGCAGGCGGTGGCGGCGTGGGACCGGGCGATCGACCACGAGCCGGTGCGCAACGCGGCGCCGATGCGGGTGGCGCGAGCGCGGGCGATGGCGGCGATCGAGGGCCAGGCGGCGGCTCGCCGCGCGGTCAAGGCGCTGACCGAGGTGCTGCGCGATTACCCCGGCCACCCCGACGCACCGGGGCTCGAGCTGTTGCGCGCGCAGACCCTCGCGCGCGAGGGCAAGACCGCCGACGCGGTCCGGGCGCTGCGCGCGGTGGCCATCGACCGCGCGGGCACCGAGGCGGCGCCCGGCGCCGAGGCGGAGCTGGCCAGGCTCGGGCGGCCGGTCCACTACAGCGCGGCCGAGCAGCTGGGGCGCGCGGCCGCGGCCCGGCGCGCGCGCGACATGACGCTGTCGCGCCAGGTGCTGACGGACCTGGTCGAAGATTCCAAAACTCCGGGACATGTCCGAGAGGTCGCGTTGCGCTCGCGCGCCGCGACCGCCTCGCGGGCCCACGACTACGGCGCGTGCGCGGATGACCTTTCGGTCCTGTACAAAAGGTCAGCTTCGACGGAGCTCCGCGGCGACCTGCTGCGCTGCCTCGACAAGGCCGGCCGCTACGACGAGGCGCTGACGATCTGGACCGAGCTGGCCGGTCGCAAGGGCGGGGCCGGGCGGGCGGCGCTGTGGGAGGCGATCCGGCAGGCGGTCCGCGGCGGCCGCTACGAGCGGGCGCGCGACCTGCTGGGGCGCACGCCGGCGAAGGAGCGCCAGCGCGGCGAGGGGCTGTGGCTCGACGCGTGGCTCGATTTCCGGCTGGGCCAGTTCGACGCGGCGGCGACCACGTTCGCCAGCGCGGAGCGGCGACTCCCGGCCGATCAGGCGCGCGCGGCCCGGTACTTCCGCGCCCGCGCGCTGCTGGCCGCCGGCGCGGCCGCGAAGACGACGACCGACGGCGCGGACGAAGCGGTCGGCGATCGCGGCGAGGGCGAGCGGCTGTTGCGGCAGATCGTCGGCGAAGATCCGCTCGGTTACTACGGGCTGCAGGCGCGCCAGCGACTGCTCGACATCGGCGCCGATCCGGGCCCGCCGCCGGCGTTGTCGCCGGTGCCGGCGGAGGCGAACGAGGCGCCCGACTTCGCGGCGTCACAGACGACGTTCGCGGCGCTGGCGGACGAGTTCGGCTGGGCGTTCCCGGCCCTGGCCCGCGGCGCGGCGCTGCACGCCGCCGGGCTGCTCGAGGAGTCGCGCCGCGAGCTGCGGGTGGCGGTCGACGCTTTCGAGGCGCTCTACGGGCTCGATCGCGGCGGCTGGATCCCGCGCCACGAAGACCTGGTGGTGGGGCTCAGCTGGAAATCGACGTGGAAGCAGCCGCGCCTCGGCCTGCCGAAGGACGCGCGCAAGCTGGTGCGTGAGCGCGGGGCGGGCGAGACGCTGCGCGAGGGGCTGTTCGCGCTGACGTGGGCGCTCGACGAGCCGTACCGCCGCAGCCGCTTGATGCCGAGCTCGGCCGGCTCGTACAAGGCGCGCTGGCACCCGCGGGCGTTCCGCACCACGGTCGAGCGCGAGGCCTCGGCCCGCGACTTCGACCCGACGCACCTGTGGGCGCTGATGTACACCGAGTCGCGGTTCCGCCGGCACGTGGTGTCGTCGTCGGGCGCGCGCGGGGCGATCCAGATCATGCCGTGGACCGGCCAGCAGCTGGCGGCGCGCCTCGGCGAGTCGTTCGACGTCGACGCGCTGTTCGAAGAGGAGCACAACGTGCGCCTGTCGGCCTATTACTTCGCCGAGCTGCTGCACAAGTTCCACGGCCAGGCCGCGCTGGCTTACGCGAGCTACAACGGCGGGCCGTTCAACGTCGCCCGCTGGCTGGCGGCCAAGGGCGCGTCGGCGCCGCTCGAGCTCGATGTGTTCATCGCCGAGATCCCGTTCCGCGAGACGGCCAATTACACCCGCCGCGTGCTCGAGGTGCAGGCCGCGTACGCGCTGATGTACGGCGGTTCGCTGCCGCGCTGGCAGAACACGGTCGACCTGCGCGTCGAGGACAACATCGATTTCTGATCGCGCGGCGATGGAGCCCACCGCGATCGCGCAGACGCTGGCGTGGTTGGCCGCGCGGCGCCGGCTGGGCGCAGGGTTGTTCGCGGCCGCGCTGGTGCTGTACTCGCCGACGCTGGGCGGCGGGCTGGTGCTCGACGATGTCGCGCAGCAGGCGTTCATGCAGGCCAAGCTGGCGGGCGGCGAGCGCGACAAGCCGTGGTGGGCGCTGTTCCACCTGGTGACGCCGTCGCGCGAGCTGCTGGTCGGTCAGCGCACGGCGGGGCGCGTGCCGTGGTGGACGGATCCCGAGCTGCGCATCGTGTTCTTCCGCCCGCTCGCCAGCGCCGACGCCTACGTCGACGCGATCGCGTGGCCGCGCACGCCGTGGTCGATGCACCTGCACGGGCTCGTGCTCTACGCGCTGCTGTGCGCGCTGGTGCTGCGGCTGTATCGCCGGATCGTCGGGCCGGAGGGGCAGGGGATCGCGGCGCTGGCGGCGATGATCTTCCTCGTCGATCCGACGCACGCGGCGCCGGTCGCCTGGATCGCGCAGCGCAACGCCGTGATCGCGGCGCTGTTGATGGTAGCGAGCGTGCTGGCGCACCTGCGCTGGCGCGAGGCGGGCCGAACGCGGTGGTTGTTCGTCGGGCTGGCGTGGTTGCTGGCGGCGCTGCTGGCGGCGGAGGTCGCGGTGACGGGGCTGGCGCTGGTGATCGCGTACGCGTGGACACTGGATCGGGGCGGGCGCCGGCGCGGGCTGCTCGCGGCGGCGCCCGCTCTCGTGCTGGTCGCGAGCTACGTGCTCGCGTACGGGGCGCTGGGCTTCGGCGCGCGCGGCTCGGGGGCGTACCTCGATCCGCTGGGCGATCCGTGGCCGTTCCTGGCGGCGCTGCCGGGGCGCGTGGCCTACCTGATCGCCGCCGCGCTGGCGCTGCCGATGCCGCTGGTGTGGCGCGTGTGGGGCAGCCCGACGCCCGAGGCCTGGCCGCTGCAGCTGTGCGGGGCGGTGGTTTTTATCTGGCTCTTGCGACATGTCCTCGGGGGCAGGACCGATCCGCGGCTGAGGTTCGCGGCGCTGGCGTTCTTGCTGGCGCTGGTGCCGATCGCCGCGGCGCCGGCGGACGAGCGCTTGCTGCTGCTGGCGAGCGTGCCGGGGGCGCTGTGGCTGGCGCTGGTGATCATGGAGTTCGCGCGCTCGGCCCGGCGGACGCTGCGTGCGGTGGCGCTGATGCTGGCGGCGGTGCACGTGGCGCTCGCGCCGGTGGCGTTGATGGTCGCGTTCGCCGGGCAGGAGGGGCTGAGCTTCGGTGGTTCGGCGCTGCCGCTGGCGCCGACGCTGGCGAACGAGGCGCTCGGGCATCAGACGCTGCTGGTGGTGCAGGCGCCGACGACGCTGCAAGCGGCGATGCTGCCGCTCGCGCGCGGGCAGGTCGGGCTGTCGGTGCCGCGGTTCTCGTTCGTGCTGAGCAGCAGCGAGGCGCCGTCGAGGTGGACGCGCACGGGGCCGCGCACGTTCGTGCTCGAGCAACCGGAGGGGCTGCTGCGCGATGCGACGGCGGCGTTCTTCCGCAGCCCGACGGCGCGGCTGCGGCCGGGCGAGGCGGTGACGACGCTGGCGTTCCGCGCCGAGGTCCTGGCCGTCACGCGCGACGGCTACCCGTCGCAGGTGCGCTTCGAATTCGCGGCCGATCCGGAGCACCACAGCGTCTGCTTCGCGACCTGGGACGGGCGCGAGTTCGTGGCGCTGCGGCAGCCGACGGTGGGGGAGAGTGTGATGTTGGCCGGTCGCTGAGAGCGCCGAACGAAGCTCCGCGGCGGCGGCGCAGGGCTGCCGGCGCGGAACCGGCCCGCGGGCGCAGGCCCGCGCAGACGGAGGCGACGGCGGCTGCTTGTCGCCGCGACCACGGCAGCGGTACCGTCAGCGTGGTGGCGCGAGCCACTCCGGCGGGAGCCGGGACCTTCGCCCTGACGGGCAGACACGAGGGGATGTGATGAACGAGAGGCTGAACCAGCTCGGGCAGGCCGCGCAGCGGCTCAACGAGGGATCCGACCAGCTCAACGCGTTGATCTCGGCGATCGACAAGGCGCTCGGTCGGTTGATGATCGGGATGGACTACGTGCACCCGCGGCCGCTGCAGGAGTCGATGTCGATCGGCCGCGACGGCAAGCGAGTGATCGAGCTCGGGTTCCTCGGCTACCTCCGCGTCCAGGGCGAGTACCACCTCGTCATCAAGACGGTGAAGATCCTCGAGTCGAAGATCGCGCTGGCCTCGGAGACGCCGGGCAACGTGATCCCGCTGCTGCAGGCGCCGCGCGTGCTCCGACACGCCGCCGTCGACCTGTTCCCCGAGCTGATCCAGGTGCTCTCGAATCAGGTCGGCGACCTGGTGGCGCAGATGGAGCGCCGCTGCACCACCGCGAAGGGCCTGCTCGAGCAGCTCGAGGGCCTGGAGGCCCAGATCTCGGCCGTCCGCGAGACGCTGAGCGCGGAGGCGGCGGGCTCCTGAAGCCATCAGGGGGCCGCTGCGCGGCTGTCCTCGCCGAAAGCGGGCGAAGCGTGCTATAGGCGCCGCGATGCCGCGTCGCGTCCTCGTCACCGCCGCCCTCCCGTACGCCAACGGTTCGCCCCACCTCGGGCACCTGCTCGAGTACATCCAGACCGACGTCCACGTGCGGGCGCGCCGGCTCGCCGGCGAGGACGTGATCTTCATGTGGGCGGTCGACACCCACGGCACGCCGATCGAGCTGCGGGCCCGGCGTGAGGGCATCGACCCGGCCGAGCTGGTGACGCGCATGCACGCCGAGCACGAGCAGGTCTATCGCGACTTCGGCATCGAGCCCGACATCTTCTACACCACGCACTCGGACGAGACCCGCAAGCACGCCGAGTTCATCTACGAGAAGATGCAGGCCGCCGGGCAGATCGAGAAGCGCAGCACCCGGCAGCTCTACTGTCCCAAAGACCAGATGTTCCTGCCGGACCGGTTCGTCAAGGGGACGTGCCCGTACTGCAGCTCGGCCGACCAGTACGGCGACGTCTGCGAGAAGTGTGGCCACACGTACAACCCGACCGAGCTCAAGGAGCCGCACTGTGCGATCTGCGGGACGACCCCGGAGCTGCGCGACTCGGAGCACCTGTTCGTGTCGCTCGGCCGCTTCGAGGGCTTCCTGCGCGAGTGGCTCAATGCCACCAAGCTGCAGCCGGCGGTCCGCAACTACGTGATGCGGTGGGTCGACGACGGCCTGCGCGACTGGGACATCTCGCGCGACGCGCCCTACTTCGGGTTCTCGATCCCCGGCTACGAGGGCAAGAAGTTCTTCTACGTGTGGTTCGACGCGCCGGTCGGCTACATCGGCGCGACCCAGAAGTGGTGCGACGAGCACCCCGAGCGGGCCGCGTTCGCGTCGTACTGGCACGCCGATCAGAGCCAGGATACCGAGATCGTCCACGTCATCGGCAAGGACATCGTCTACTTCCACACGCTGTTCTGGCCGGCGATGCTGCACGCGGCCGGCTACACCACGCCGACGCGGATCAACGTGCACGGGTGGCTGACGGTCAACGGCGAGAAGATGTCGAAGGCCCGCGGGACGTTCATCCTGGCCCGCACGTACCTCGACCACCTGCCGGCCGACTACCTCCGCTACTACTTCGCGGCCAAGCTCGGGCCGGAGCAGGACGACATCAACCTCGACATGGCGGACTTCCGCGCCCGCGTGAACGCCGACCTGGTCGACAAGGCGGCCAACGTCGCCAGCCGCTGTCACAAGTTCATCGTCGGTCGGCTCGAAGGCAAGCTCGGCCCGATCCCCGACGACGCGCTGCCGCTGATCGAGCGGGCCCGCGAGCGCCTGGCCCAGGTGCCGGGGCTGTTCGCCGAGTTCGAGTCGGCCAAGGCGCTGCGCCTGGCGATCGAGATCGCCGAGGAGTTCAACGGCTACATCACGGTGCAGGAGCCGTGGAAGGTGATCGCCAAGGACCCCGAGCGCGCGCGGGCGGTCTGCACCGCGGGCATGTGGGCGAGCAAGGTGATCGCGGCGATCCTCAAGCCGGTGCTGCCGAAGTGGGCGGCGGTGATGGAGGAGGGCCTGCAGCTGCCGGCGCCGCTCGACTTCGTCAACGCGATCGAGCCGCTGCCGGAGGGGCTGGTGATGGGGGCGTACGTGACGCTGGCGGAGCGCATCGACCCCAAGACGCTCGAGGCGATCATCGAGGCCAGCAAGGAGACGATGGGCGGCGCGGCCCCGGCCGCTCCGGAGACCCCGGCGTACACGGTCGAGCCGCTGGCGGCCGAGTCCAGCATCGAGGCGTTCTCGCCGGTCGACCTCCGCGTCGGCAAGGTGCTGGCGGCGGCGCGCGTGAAGGGCTCCGACAAGCTGCTGCAGCTGACGATCGACCTCGGGCCGCTCGGTCAGCGCAACATCTTCAGCGGCATCGCCCCGTCGTACGCGCCGGAGCAGATGGTCGGCAAGCACGTGGTGGTGTTCGCCAACCTGAAGCCGCGCAAGATGCGGTTCGGCGTCAGCGAGGGCATGGTGCTCGCGTCGGGAGCGAAGGACGACGCGATCACGGTGCTCGAGCTCGACCCGCGCAGCCTGCCGGGCGAGAAGATCAGCTGAGAGGCGACGGCCGAGAGCGGCATCGACGAAGGTCGGTGCCGCTCGCTCACGCTGTGAGCGAATCACATGTCCCGAGAGGCAGCTCGCCGGGCGAGGAGAGCAGGCCGGAGCATCGCCGTCGGGATACGGCATCTGCGAAGGCGGGGTGCCGCTCGCGCGCGCTCGCGGGCAGAAGGGCGTGAGCGACTCGCGGTCTCAGGCGCGGGTCACGAGTAGCCGCCCCAGCAGAAATCGAGCACGCGGCCGAGGCCGTTGGCCTCGCAGAAGTTGTGCGCGGCCGGGTCACAGGCGCCGTTGTCGAGCAGGCCGAGGTCCCAGCGGCGCACGCCGGAGCCGCTGCACTGGACCAGGCAGACGTCGTCGTTGTCGACGCGGGCGCACTCGGTGTCGCCGCACGCGTGACACTGCGGGGCCGGCAGCAGGGCGGCGTCGCCGAGCGCGGCCAGGCGGCGGGCCGGCAGCTGGGCGGCCGACTTCGGTTCGGGGGTGTGGATGATGGGGCCGTCCGGATCGGTGGGCCCGGGGCCGGGCGTACAGCCGCCGATCCAGGAGACCGCCACGATCCAGACGATGAGGCGGGGAGGCGGGGTTCGCATGGGGATTCCTCCGCCGGGAGTTGTGATCCGGGTCCGGCGGGCGAACAAGTCAAAAGGTCGTATCGCGCGCGCTGCGCCCGCTGGGCCTGGCTTTAAATGCATGTGCGATCGGACATGTCCCGAAGGACCTGGCCGATCGCACATCCGCGCGGACGCCGTTCAGTTGACCGAGACCGCCGGGGTGCCGCCGAAGAAGCGCTCCTCGAGGGCGGCCAGGCGGGAGCCGACGCGGCCCTCGCCGGCGATCCCGCGCAGGCGCGAGAACACGCGGGCTGCGGTCCGCTCGGCCAGGCCGCGCACGCGGTAGCGCCAGCTCGAGCGCTCGGCGGCGCTGCCGATCAGGACCTGCAGCGAGCCGAGCAGCTCGTGCTCGACGCGATCGACGAGCGGGGTCAGGTCGGGCTTGTCGTGGGTGACGTTGAAGTGGATGAGGTCGGTCAGGGCGGCGCACACCTGGGTGCGGGCGGCCCGGAACCGCTCGGGCTGGTCGCCGAGGTCGGCGTGGATGCCGTCGGCCAGCGCCTGGATGAAGCCGCGCAGGTTCTGCTCGGCGTCGCGGAGGTGGGGGGCGTCGCGGAGGTCGCGGCGGAGCTCGCCGAGCTCGGCCAGCAGGTCGGCCGCGATGTGGAAGCTGTCGAGGGCGCGCACCGAGGGGGTGCCCGGCGGCAAGGCGCGGTCGAAGCGGAGCCGCGGGCGCTTGGCCGAGACCTCGGCGTCGCTGTCGCCGTCGTCGAAGTGGTCCTCCTGGGCGTCGGTCGCCTGGGCCTCGGCCTCGGCCTCGGCGCCCTCGGCCGCGACCTCGTCGTCGCCGTGGCCGCTGTACTTGCCCGACATGAGGTCGTCGCGGTCGATGAGCCAGCGCGAGCCGACGCGGCGGGCGGGCAGGCGCCCAGTCTGGGCCATGTGCCGCACGGTGCGCTCGCTCTTGCCGAGCAGATCGGCGGCGTCCTTGATCGAGATCTCCATAGAGGTCCTCCTGTGTGCCGGCACTCTAACCGAAGTCGGATCAGGCGCCGCAAAAACGGCAAAAACTTTGCCGGTTGCGGCAGCGACCCTTGCCGTTTCTGGATCCAGCGGCCAGTCTCCCGACCGTGCGAAAGCCGGAGCATCAGTGGGAGACGCGCTGTTTCGTGGCCGTCCGGGCGCCGTCGGTGCCGCCGCCACACGCGGCCGAAGAAGGGGTGCAGGCGTTCGAGCTGCGGCCGCGTGACGGCGGGGCCGCGCAAGTCGCGGTGTTCTCGCTGGGTCGGCAGACGCTGCCCCGGGCCGCGGTCGAGGCGGACCCGGACCTGCTCCACGCGGCCCGCGCCTGGCTGGCGGCGCGGGGCTCCCGGCAGCTTCAAGCAGTGGATGAAGCAGGCAGGCTCATCGCCTCGGAACGATTCAATTTGTCGGATCTCGGTTCCCGTGCGAGCGAGGCTGTCCGTAAGGTCATCACGCTGGCGCCCTCGAACGCCGAGCTGGTGGCGAGCCTGGGCTGCTTCGAGCGCGTGATCGCGTGCGAGGACTCGTCGGACTCGCCGCCGGAGACGGCGAACTGCGAGCGGCTGGGCCCGGACCTCGGGCCGGATCTGGACCGCGTGGCCGAGCTACGACCTGACCTTGTGTTCAGCTCGCTCTCGGTGCCGGGGATGGAGCGGATCGTCACCGGGCTGCGCGCGCGAGGGGTGCCGCAGCGGGTGCTGGCGCCGCGCTCGGTGGCCGACGTGATGGCGGAGGTGCGGCTGGCGGGGGCGGACCTGGCGGTGCCAGACCGCGCCGAAGCAGTGGTGGCGGCGATGGAGGCGGAGGCGGCGGCGCTGCGCGAGGCCCGGCCGCCGCGCGCGGCGAGGGTCTATCTCGAGTGGTGGCCGCGGCCGATGTTCACGCCGGGGGCGGCGTGCTTCAGCAACAACCTCATCGAGCTGGCGGGGGGGATCAATGTGTTCGCCGATCGCCCGGGCGCGAGCGTGGAGATCACGGCGGCGGAGCTGGTGGCTGCCGACCCGGATATCTGCTTCGTGTCGTGGTGCGGCGTGGCGGTGGAGAAGCTGGACCCGGACAACTTGATCCGTCGCCCGGGGCTCGAGGAACTGCGAGCGGCTCGCGCCGGTCGAGTGGTCCGCCTCGACGAACGCTACTCGGGTCGACCAGGGCCGCTCATGCTCGAGGCGGCTCGCATCATGGCGCGCGCGATCGCCAGTCTGTGATCGCGGCGCGCCGATTTTTTGCGGCGGCGATCGAGGTGTGTAAAGGCTGCACCCATGGTGTCGCTCGAACCGCAGGTCGCTCGCCTCGTCGATGAACTCGCGCAGTACCACGGCCATCGCACGCTCTGGCTCGATCGCCGCGGATACCTGTGCCACTCCGAACCGGAAGATGATTTCGAAGACATCGGCTACCAGTACGTGGCGACGCTGATGCAGCCGACCGGCGAGGTGCTTCGCTCGACGATCATGCACTTCGCGGCGCGACGCGCGGCGCGCGTGGGCGCTTGCCCGGTCCCGGGGGCGTTCCACATGCACCCGGTGCCGGTGCTGATGGCGATCTGACCTTCGGGTCAGGTGGGGCGCCGTGCTGGCGCTCCGGTGGATGGATATAGGAGCCAGCTGGATGGACATGGTCTTTGGGCCATGTTCGTTCTTTTGCTCGATGAGCCGGTCGGCGAGGGCGGGGGCTTCGCGAATTGCCGACTGCGCCTCGCGGGGGGTCCGGGGAAGGGTCGGCGACGAGTTCAGCGTCTGGATGGACGCTCGTTCCTCGCGGCCATCCTGCCTCGTATTCGTCGCCGACCCTTCCCCGAACCCCTGCACGGCTGCAGCCGTGAGAGGCCGACCCGGCGCCCGGGCTTCGGCTGGGATGTCCTCCGGGACAGGTGTGTCGGCGCCTGTTCGACGGCCAGGGCTGGCCGCCGAACAGACGCTTTCTCGCGGGGGTCCTGCGCCGTGTCTCGATGCGCGGAGAGGCTCGGCGGTCCGCGGCGGTGTGAGCGTCGAGCTTCTCGGACGCGCTCCCTGTTCGAGCAAACCGAGGACGGCGTTCACGCCGCGCTGTGGGCTCGCTCGAGTGCACGGCGTCACGACGGGTGAGAGCTTCTCGGACGCGCTCCCTGTTCGAGCAAACCGAGGACGAAGCTCACGCCGCGCGGTGGGCTCGCTCGAGTGCACGGCGTCACGACGGGTGAGAGCTTCTCGCTCACGAGCGCCGTGGAGACGTCGGGGCGGGAGGTCGGCGTGGGCGCCGAGGCTGGCTTTTGGGTCAGGCGCGGGCGCGGCGGCGTCGCAGGCCGGCGAGGGTGAGGAGCAGGGCGAGAGCAGGGGCGGGTTCGACGGGGGAGCGGCAGCCGCAGCCGCTGGTGGTGTCGGTGCCGGCGGTGGCGCTGTCGCTGCTGTCGTCGCTGCTGGTGCTGCTGCCGGTTGAGGTGGTGGGGTCGGTGGTGCCGGGGCCGACAGTGGTGGGGTCGGTCGGACCGGTGGGGTCGGGGTTCGTGGGGTCGGTGCCGGTGTCGTCGCCGCCGGTGCTGGTGCCGGCCTCGCAGAACACGCCGGGGCGGATCGGGTCGGCGCTGGCGGTGCGGTTGAGGATGTTGGCGCGGCCGCGGGTCTGGCCGACCCACATGTCGATCGAGCGATCGACGATCTCGTCGATGAGGAGGTACTCCTCCTCGCACAGGACCTCGCCGGGGCGCTTGACGAGGACGAAGGAGATGCCGAACTCGTTGGGGGCGTCGGGGTAGGCGGGGACGCGTTCGCCTTCGGTCTGGATGACTTCGTCGATGGTGATGTCGCGCCGGGTGCCGCGGACGGTGAAGCTGTCGGCCTTAAAAAGGAAGGCGTTGGGCTCGGGACAGGCCTGGTCGGGGAGGTTGGAGTCGAAGCAGTCGTGCGGGTCGTCGATCACGAACCACGGCTTGACCTCGGAGGGATCCAGGAGACCCATGAGGTAGAGATCGAGGTCGCTGAACTCGAACTGATCGAGCTTGGCGGCGGTGAAGCTGCCGTCGCCGTTGTCGGTCCAGCGGTGGCCCTCGACCGGCGAGCCGCCCGTGTGCATGTAGAAGTTCCAGTGGGCCTGCGAGCGCCCGAGCAGCAGCTTGGCGTCGGCGCCGGCGACGTGCGGGAAGGCGAGCCAGGCGTGGCCGAGCTCCTGGCCGAACACGAGCGAGATCCACCAGTCGTCGATCTCCTGGGTGCCGAGCTTGATGAACTTCCGCCAGTTGTTCATGTGCAGCATGCCGATGAACTGGCTGTTCGGCGTGTCGTCGAAGAACTCGGCGGGGATCACCGGATCGAAGTCGGCGGCGTGGCTGTAGCCGATGCCGGCGACGTCGTTGGCGAGCGACTGATAAAAGGCGCCGACGCCCTGGACGAGATCGAAGGTGGAGTAGACGACGATGAACTGGGCGTCGTCAGGGTGCGCGGCGAGGAAGCCGTCCTCGAGCGGGTAGTAGCCGGCGTAGAAGCCGTCGCGCGAGAACCAGTTGGCGTGCTCGACGGTGCCGTCGTCGTCGAACACCATGAAGTTCCGTCGCTGCTCGACGAACTGGACCGGCCCGGCGTGGGCGCTGCCGGCGAGGACGAGGTCGAGGACGAGGACGAGCGGCGCGACGGGAGCGAGGCGGGGCACGAGGGCAGGATAGAAGCAGTTGCGCGGACTCCCAAGCCCATAACGTGCCCGGGCGGCGCGAGACGCCGGCCGCGCCGCGACGTCAGGCCCCGGCGTCCGCGCTCCGCTGCTCGAGGTCCTCCCAGCGCGTGACGAGGGCGGCGGCGCGCTGGCGGGCCGCGTCGAGCTGGCGCACCAGCTCCGCGACCTGATCCTTGCCGGTGCCGTAGACGGCCGGATCGCCGAGCTTGGCCTCGAGCTCGCCGACCTCGCCCTCGGCCGCTTCGATCTTGCCGAGGAGCCCCTGGAGCTCGCGCTTCTCGCTCGAGCTGAGGCCGCGCTTCGCTACGGGCGCGGCGACCTTGGCGGGCGCGGGCCGTGCGGTGGGCTGTGGTTCAGGGGCCGCTTCGATCTCGGCCAGGCGCTCGAGGTAGTCGCTGTAGTTGCCGTGGTGGCGCACGACCTTGCCGTCGCCCTCGAAGGCGAGGATCGAGGTGGCGACGCGGTCGAGGAACCAACGATCGTGGGTGACGATGATCGCGGCGCCGGTGAACTCGAGCAGCATCTCCTCGACAGCGCCGAGGGTGGCGACGTCGAGGTCGTTGGTCGGCTCGTCGAGGAGGACGAGGTTGGAGGCGCCCGACAGCAGGACGGCGAGGGCGACGCGGGCCCGCTCGCCGCCCGACAGGGAGCCGACCTTCTGGGCGTAGGTGCTGGTGTCGAACAGGAAGCGCTCGAGGTAGCGGGCGATGTCGAGCGGGTGGCCGCCGCCGAGGTCGAGGCCGCGGCGACGCTCGGCGATGTTGTCGTAGACGGTGCGGTCGTCGTCGAGGCCGGAGCGGTTCTGGTCGAGGTAGGCGACCGCGGTGTGCTTGCCGCGGACGACCTCGCCGGCGCTCGGGAGCAGGTCGCCGACGATCGAGCGCAGCAGGGTGGTCTTGCCGCTGCCGTTGGGGCCGACGACGCCGATGCGCTCGCCCTGATTGAGGGCGAGGGTGAAGTCGCGGACGAGCACGCGGCTGAGCTCGAGGGTGACGCCGCGCAGCTCGAGGATCGTCTTGCCGCTGCGAGCTGCCTCGAGGGACAGCTCGACCCGACGGTCGCGCGGCGGGCCGGACTTGGCCAGCTCGGCCTCGGCGCGGTTGACCCGCGCGGTCTGCTTGGTGGTCCGCGCCTTGGGCTGACGCCGCAACCACTCGAGCTCGCGGCGGAGGAAGTTTTGCCGGTTGGCCTCGGTGCGCTGGGCGTGGGCCATGCGCTCGGCCTTGGCCTCGAGGTAGGCGCCGAAGCCCCCGTCGTAGGCGTAGACGCTGCCGCGATCGACCTCGAAGGTCCGCGTGCACACGCGGTCGAGGATGTAGCGATCGTGGGTGATGAGGAGGACAGTGCCGACATAGTTCTCGGCGAGGTGACGCTCGAGCCACTCGATGGCGGAGACGTCGAGATGGTTGGTCGGCTCGTCGAGGACCGCGAGGTCGGGCTGGCGCGCGAGCAAGGTCGCGAGGGCGACCCGTCGGCGCTCGCCGCCGCTGAGGCGATCGGTCAGGGCCGTGGGATCGCGGACCCCGAGGCGTGCGAGGTACGACTCGGCCTCGGCCGCCCGCGACCAACCTCCGCAGCGCTCGATCTCCGCGGCGGCGGCCGCCTGCTCGGTCACCAGGACGTCGACCGCGGCCGCGTCGCTGGCCTGCTCGAGGCGCGCGGTGGCGGCGTCGTAGCGGGCGCGGGCGGCAGACCACTGGCCGAGGCCGCTGAGGACGGCTTCGAGGGCGGTGAGGCCGGGTGGGAGGCGCGGCTCCTGCTCGAGGTACGCGATCGCGGCGTCGCGCCGGAGGACGACCTCACCGGCGTCCGGGGCGTCCAGGCCGGCCAGGATCCGGGCCAGCGTGGTTTTGCCCGAACCGTTGTTGCCGACCAGCCCGACGCGCTCGCCGGTCATCAGCGTGAGGTTGACGCCGGCGAGGACGCGGCGCACGCCGTAGCTCTTTTCGACCTGGCGCAGGCTTGCGATGGGCACGGGCGGGGACTTTACCTCCGCCCGGGCCGCCGGCGCGGCAATTGTGGGGGAGAACACGCCCATCGCGTCGCGTGCCGGCCGCGAGGCGATCCGCGGGATCATGAAGGAGGGCGCGGCATGGCCGCCCGGGCCGCGAAATTCCGGGGTGCGGCGAATTCCAGGCCAGGGCCGCGTGAGGTGAAATCGCCGCGGGCAGGGCTCGCGGAGGTTGACAGGTCCCGGGCGGTCGGCGGATCCTGCTTGTGGTCATGACCTCAATCGGCACTCACGGAGCCCGTCGGGTCGCAGCCGGCCTCGCTCCGGTCGCGACGCGCGTGTGCGTCCGGCGTGTCGCTTGTGGAGTGTCGCAACGACGCGGTCCCGCTCAGGGCGCCGCGAGCCACGGCCGACGTGGCGTGCAGTGAAGAGAGAATAGGAGAGAGACAGAAGTGAAAATTTTCGTCGGTGGACTGGCGTGGGCGACGGGCGACGAGAGCCTGCGCGCGGCCTTTGAACCCTTCGGTAAGGTCGACGAGGCGATCGTCGTCAAGGACAAGGAGACCATGCGCAGCCGTGGTTTCGGGTTCGTGACGTTCGCCGATGAGGCGGCCGGTCGTGCCGCGCTCGAGGCGATGAACGGCGCGGTGCTCGACGGGCGGACCATCCGCTGCGACGCCGCGGTCGAGCGCGCCCGCAGCGATCGGCCCTCGCGTCCCTTCGTCGAGCGCGCCCCGTCGGGCGGCTTCCAGGGCGGGGGCGGTGCTCCCCGCGGTGGTGGCGGCGGCGGCGGTCGTGACTTCGGCGGCGGCGGCGGCGGTGGTCGCGGCGGCGGCGGTGGCTTCGGCGGCGGCGGCGGTGGCTTCGGCGGCGGCGGTGGTCGCGGCGGCGGCGGCGGCGGCGGCGGTGGTCGCGGCGGCGGCGGCGGCGGCGGCGGTGGTCGCGGCGGCGGCGGCGGCGGCGGCGGTCGTGGTGGTCGTCGGCGCGACGACGACTACGGCGACGACTGAGTCCTTCGTCGAAAATTGAGCCAGTGCGCCGCCCCGGGGTCTCCCCGCGGCGGCGCGCTCGCTTTGGTCCAGCTATCGGTTGTCCGGCGGGACCATCGCGCGAGCGAAGCGGTCGCGCGTGGTCACGGACCTGTCCGTTCGGGCATGTCCGAGCGGCTAGGCGGGGATCTCGATGACGGCGGGGATGACGAGCTCGTGGCGGATCACGGCGCCGTCCGGCTTGAAGTAGAGCTCGTGCAGGCGCCCGCCGGCCTCGAACTCGATCTCGTACTCCTCGCCAGCGCCGGTCAGGGTCTTCTTCTCGACCTCCTTGATGACGGCGCCCGGATGAGCCCTGTCGAAGGCGACGCGCACGGGCTCGGGCAAGGCCTTGGGATCGATGTGGCACTGGGTGTAGACGATGCCGCCGTCGGCCTTGGCGCTCAGCTCGCACTGCTGCTCGTCGGCGGTCTGGACCTCGATCTCGTGCAGGCGGCCGTGCGGGACCACGTGCTCGAGCTCGTAGCGCAGCAGCCGGGCGCCGGGGTAGGTCGCGTCGAGCTGCTTGCGCACCGGCTCGGGCACGGCCGCGACGTCCTGGTGATAGACGGACAGGTAGCGCACCGAACCATCCGCCTCGACCTCGAGCTTGATCTTGTCGACGCCGTGCGCGGAGCCGGCCGCGCGTATGAGCTCGGCGTCGAGCCGGCCGGGGCCGACCGGCGGAGCGGGCGGGGGCGGGGCAGGTTTGGCCTCGACGGGCGGCAGCGCGGCGATCGGAGCAGGAGCAGGCGCGGGCTCGGCTTCGCCCGCGGCCCCGGGTCCGCACGCGGCGAAGATCGATCCGGCCACGCCGAGCGCGCGGAGGCGGTGGTGCTGCATGGTGCGAATTACTCCTGGGCCGAGTGTACACTCATGCAGTGCGGGCGCCGTCGATCCGGCTGGCGCGGCCTGCAGATCTCGCCGCGATCGCCACGGTCCATACTGCGTCGGTGCGCCATCTGTGCGCCGGGCACTATTCGCCGCAGGCGATCGACCAGTGGCTCGCGCCGAACTCGGGGCTGTACGAGCGGATGCTGCGCTCGTCGACGGTGTTCGTGGCCGAGCGAGCAGGCGAGGTGGTGGCGTTCGCGGCGGTTCGCCTGGCGACGCGCGAGGTCCGGGCGCTGTACGTCCGCCCGGACGCGAAGGGCGGCGGCCTCGGGCTGCGGTTGATGCAGCGCCTCGAGCGAGTGGCGCGAGCGTTCGGGATGGTGGAGCTGCGGCTGTGGGCGACGCTCAACGCGGTCGGGTTCTACGAGCGACTGGGCTGGCGCCGCGACGCCCGCCAGAGCGGCAAGCGGCCGCCGCAGCGCTGCGTGGCGATGCGCAAGCGGGTCGGAGGCGCCCTGCGGGAGGACCGTTAATGTCCCGAAGGACAGGTTTTATCGGCAGCGGTTGGGATGTCGGAAGGGACAGGTCGGGGACACGAACGGGGGCGGGAGGTCGCGGCCTGCGGTGAGACGATGGGGATGTCCGATCGGACAGGTCGATGGGGTGAGGGCGAACTGGCCCGGGCCGATCTGTCCGAAAGAACAGATCGGCGCGGTTGGTGAACGAGGTCGCTCGCGGCGGCGCGAGCTCGCGGCTCGGGGGTGTCGGAGGCCGGCGGGCGAAATCGCGCCCGTGGCAAAATCACCTCCGCGGCGGCGCTTCGCTCGGTCGCACGGGTCGTCAGGGCCGCGGCGGCGGGGTACATTCGCGCGCCCATGACGAGCGCGATGGTCCGCCTGTTCCCGCCCCGTACGCCCGCGGCCGTGCTGATCGCGGTGTGGGGCATGCTCGGGGTGGTCGCGCTGTTGGTGAGTGCCATCGTCCGCCTGACGCCGCTGGCGGTCGAACCATTGACGACCGGGATGACGCCGCTGCAGTGGGCGCTGTATGTCGGCTGGTCGCTGTTCAACCTGTACGCCGAGGGCTACAAGGGGTTCCAGAAGGCGTTCGTGCCGCGGGCGGTGGCGCGGGCGTTCTACGTGGCTCGCTATCCGCGGCCGCTGCACGTGGTGCTGGCGCCGCTGTTCTGCATGGGGCTGTTCTACGCCACCCGCAAGCGGCTGATCCTGTCGTGGGGCCTGGTGATCGGGGTGACCGCGCTCGTCACCCTGGTCCGCGGGCTCGACCAGCCGTGGCGCGGGATCGTCGACGCGGGGGTGGTGCTCGGGCTGTCCTATGGGACAGTCGCGCTGCTGGTGACGTTCTTCGGGGTGATGGCGGGGCGGCCGATCACAGTGTCGGCGCAGGCGCCGGACGGCGCGCCGCAGTGACGTGACCTTCGGGGCAGCTGGAGCGCGAGCCGAGCTGCGCCCCGGATGGCCCTCGGGACAGGTGTTGGTTCTGGGCTGTCATGGGACAGCCCACGCGCCGCGGCCGGGTCAGTTGTGGGCGACGAGGCCGTACTCGACGCACTCGTCCTGGCTCGGCTTGTCGATGCGCACGTAGACCCGGAGGTCGTCGGAGCTGCCGGAGCAGTTGAAGTCCGACACGGTGAAGGTCGCGCCGCCGCAGCACCCGGGGCGCAGGGCGCCGGACAGGGCGGTCTGGGTGCCCTCGGGGCAGGAGATTTCGGTGCCGACGGCGCCGCCGGTGTCGCACTCGATGAACTGACACACGCGCACGGTCGCGGACGAGGTGACCTTGATGGTCGGCTCGGCGACGTGGCCGAAGGTGTCGAGGGCGTGGTAGGTGAACCAGTCGACGTCGGCGGCGCCGCTGAGCACGCCGTCGGCCATGACGGTGTTGTCGTCGTCGTCGTCGATCTCGCCGAGGTCCTGGGCGTTGGCCTCGCTGTCGTCGGGCTCGCCGATCTCGCCGTCGCAGACGAGGCCCTCGACGCAGAGGTCGTCGACGCACTCGAGGCCGTCGTCGCAGGAGCCGCCGTCGCACACGCAGTTGGCCTGACCGGGGTCGCAGATCGGGCCGGTGGTGCCGGTCGGCTCGTCGGTGGTGCTGGTGGTGGTCGTCGTCGAGGTGGTGGTCGTCTCGCCGTCGGTGGTGGTGCCGTCGCTCGTGGTCGGTGTCGGGCCGGTCGAGGTGCCGGTGGTGGTCGAGGCGTCGGTGGTCGAAGTCTCGGTGCCGACGGTGGCCGTGGTGACGCCGCTGTCGCTGGTGTCAGCCGGGTCGTCGCCGGAGCTGCAGGCGAGGAGCGTGAGCGAGGCGAGGAGCAGCGACGGGCGAGTCATGTCAGTTCACGGCGTAGGGGATGTTGAGGGCGAACGGCGCGATCTCGGCGTCGAACTGCTGACCGTCGTCGGTGACCATCTGGTAGGTGCCGCGCATGGTGCCGTAGGCGGTCTTGAGGGGGCAGCCCGAGGTGTACTCGAACGACTCGCCGGGCGCGAGCACCGGCTGGGCGCCGACGACCCCGGCGCCGCGGACCTCCTCGGTGCGGCCGTTGGCGTCGGTGATGACCCAGTGACGACTGACGAGCTGCACCGTGTCGATGCCCTCGTTGGAGATCTTCACGGTATAGGCGAAGAACCACTGCCGCTCGCTCTGGTTGGCGTGGGAGTGTTCGGGGAGGTACTGCGACGCGATGCGCACGCGCACGCCGTTGGTGATCGCCTCGGAGGTCGACACGGGGGCCATCTATACGCCGCGCGCACGTCCGCCGACAAGCGGCCCGAGACCCGGCCGTGGCGGCGCGAAGGTGCCTGTCAGGCGCGATAGCGAGGTCGCGCCGCAAGAATTCTCATTCGCCCGGCGAGCCGGCGCAGGCCTCGGCCTCGGCCTCGCAGCCGGCGGGGCTGTCGTCCATGAGGAGGAAGCCGATGCACGCCAGGCACACCGGGTCCATCAAGTTCTCGGTGGTGCAAGCCTCGGTCTCGAAGCAGGCCTGACCGACGCAGAGGGCCAGCTCGAAGGCCTTGCCGGCCTCTTCTGGCGAGAGGCCGTCGGCGCACGCCTGGGCGCACTCGAGGTCGAGGCCGAGAGCGCAGGGGAGCACGCAGTCGAGCAGCTCGTCGCAGGTCGGCGGCGGCTCCGGCGCGAGAGTGGTGCTGCTGGCGCCGGTGGTGGTGTCGCCGCCGGTCGTGGTGGTCGTGGTGGTCGTGAGCTCGCCGGTGGTCGGCGGCTCGCCGGTGGTGGTGGTCGTCGTGCTCGTGCTCGTGGTCGCGGGCAGGTCGGCGCCGCCGAGCAGGTCGTCGCTGTTGCAGGCGGCGCCGATGCAGGCGACCAGGGCGAGGAGCGACGCGCGACGCGACATGCAGCCGCGACGATAGCAGGTGCAAGCCCGGGCCGGGGACGAGGCGCCTGAGAAGCCGCACGCGCGCCGGCGCGGGGCGAGTTCGGAGGGCGGTAGTACACTGCCGCGATGTCGCTGACCGAAGCGCTGAGAGACAGGATCCAGGGGCTCATCAAGGCCGACGCGGTGGTGCTTTTCATGAAGGGCACCCGGCTCCGTCCGGCGTGCGGCTTCTCGGCCGGGGTGGTCGAGGTGCTCGACTCGCTGGTGCCGCAGTGGACCGGCGTCGACGTGCTCGCCGATGCGGAGCTGCGCGAGGCGATCAAGGAGTTCTCGGCCTGGCCGACGATCCCGCAGCTGTACGTGCGCGGGGAGTTCGTCGGCGGCGCCGACATCGTCCGCGAGATGCACATGTCGGGCGAGCTCTCGACGCTGCTCGGGGCGTCGGAGGTGCGGCCGCCGCAGGTGCACGTCAGCCCGCGCGCGGCGGCGGTGTTCCGCGAGGTCACGGCCGAGGCGGGCCCGGGCGAGGCGATTCGCGTGCGCATCAGCCCGCGCTTCGAGCACGACCTGGCGGTCGAGGGCCGCGAGGCCGGCGACCTCGAGGTCGTCGCCGAGGGCATCACGCTGCTGTTCGATCGCATGAGCGCGGCCCGGGCCGAGGGTCTGCGCCTCGACTTCGTCGAGCGCGACGGCGAGGCCGGCTTCGCCATCGACAACCCGAACGCGCCGGCGCAGGTCCGCTCGATCGGCGCGTCCGAGCTGCAGGGCAAGCTCGCGCAGGGGGCGGTGCAGCTGTTCGACGTGCGCACGCCGCAGGAGCAGGCCATCGCGGCGATCGCCGGGGCGCGCCTGGTCGACGAGGCGGTGCGTGCGGAGATCCTGGCGCTCGATCGCGGGACGCCGCTGGCGTTCCACTGCCACCACGGCGTGCGCTCGCAGGCGGCCGCCGAGTTCTTCGTGAGCCAGGGCTTCCGCGAGGTCTACAACCTCCGCGGCGGGATCGACGCCTGGTCGCGCGAGGTCGACTCCGCGGTGCCGCGCTACTGAGCCGCAGCCCGCCAGCGTTGCGCTTGACCGCCCCGGATCGGTAAACTAGCGTCCTTCACGCCTACGCCATGTCCTTCGCTTCTTCTGTCGTTCGCTCGTTGTCGCGCCCTGTCCTCGGGGCCATGTCGATCCTGCTCGCGGTCGGCCTCGGCGGCTGTGCCAGCCCGTGCGAGCGCCTGAGCCAGGGCGTGTGCGCGGGCGGCGACGCCGACTATTGCGCGGCCGTCGACGCCTGGCTGGCGACCCGCCTGGTCGACCCCGCCACCAAGGAGCCGCTGGTCGGCGAGGCGCGCGACCAGATGTGCGGGGCCATCTACGACAACGTCGAGATGTTCTACGCCTACCAGTTCAAGGCCAAGCAGAAGATCCTCGGCGTGCCCGACTTCATCCTGGCGTCGCAGAGGAAGGCCCAGCAAGAGGCCGAGGCCTACGAAGAGGCGACCAAGAAGATCAAGCAGGACGAAGAGGGCGGCGGCGGCGAGTCGCCCGGCGGCGCGAACATGTCCGATTGAGCCGGGGTCGGCCGGGCGACGTGGCGCGGAGCATGTCCGATGGGGCATGCTCGAAGGGGCAGGTCCGTTCGGACAGGCTCGTTCAGACAGGATCGAGAGGACAGGTCCCAGAGGACAGGTCTGAAGGACAGGTCTGAAGGACAGGTCCGGGCCGCGCGAGCCGGTCACCCGCCTGGCGGGCGCGTCGGTACCGGCAGGCGGCGCTCGCCGAGGCGCAGGGCGACCGGGTCGCCGTCGTCGAGCCAGGGGGCGAGGTCGGCCAGGGCGGTGTTGGTGAAGCGGACGCTGAGGGGGCGGCCGCTGGACTGGGCGGGGACGCTGCAGCGCAGGCCCTGCTCGGGCTCTTCCCACAGCGTCGCGGGGTCGAGCGGGAGGTCGCGGCCGTCGTCGAGGTGGAGCTGCGGGGTGCCGTCGCCGGCGCGGGTGACCCGGAGGGCGCGCAGGAGGCAGTCCTCGACCTGGAGGTAGCACCACTGCTCGCCGACCCGCAGGCTGGGCTCGCCGCCGGGGGTGCAGTCGAGGCTGCGGAGGAACAGCGCGCGCACGCCGGGGTGCGAGACGGGGTCGTCCTCGAAGAAGAACTGACCGCGCCGATCGAGGCGCAGCGGGACCTGGCGCCTGAGCCGCTCGAGGGTGTCCGGGTCGAGGGTCGTCATCGGCCGTGAGTGTACGCGCACCGCGGCGATGTGCACGCCCGCGGAGTTCGGCGATAACCCGCGACCGTGAGCATCGTCGTGTTCGAGAACGTGTCGCTGGGCTTCGGCAAGAAGACCATCGTCGAGGCTCTGAACCTGCGGATCGGGCGCGAGGACCGGATCGGCCTCATCGGTCCCAACGGGTCCGGCAAGTCGACGCTGCTGCGCATGCTGGCGGGCGAGCAGGGCACCGATCGCGGCTCGATCCGCTTCGCGCGCGGGGTGCGGGTCGGCTACCTGTCGCAGGACCTCAAGCTCGGCGGCGAACAGACGCTGGTGAACTTCGTGGTCGGCAGCGTGCCGGGCCGGGCCGAGCTGGAGCGTCAGCTCGCCGACGCCGAGCGCGAGATGGCGACGGCCGAGCAGAGCGGCGACGAGGAGGCGATGATGACGGCGGCCGAGCGGCTGGCCGACGCGCACACGCGGACCGCCGACTTCGACGTCCAGTACACCGAGCACGAGGCGCTGCGGATCCTCTCCGGCCTCGGCTTTCAGCCCGAGGACGCGACGCGTCCGCTCGACGAGTTCAGCGGCGGGTGGAAGATGCGGGCGGTGCTGGCCTCGCTGCTGTTCCAGCAGCCCGATCTGCTGCTGCTCGACGAGCCGACCAACCACCTCGACCTGCCGTCGGTGGCGTGGTTCTCGGCCTACCTCAAGCGCTACAGGCGGGCGTTCGTGCTGGTGTCGCACGACCGCGAGTTCCTCAACGAGCAGATCGATCGGGTGGTCAGCTTCGAGCCGGAGGGCATCCGCCAGTTCAGCGGCAACTACGAGGGCTACAAGCGCCAGCGGGCCGAGGAAGAGGTGGTGCTCGAGAACAAGGCCAAGAATCTGGCCCGCGAGCGCGAGAAGACCGAGCAGTTCATCGACCGCTTCCGGGCCCAGGCCAACAAGGCGGCGGCGGTGCAGAGCCGGGTCAAGATGCTCGAGAAGATGGAGGAGGTGCGGGTGTTCGAGCGCCGCCAGGTGATGAGCTTCGGCTTCCCGCCGTGCGACCGCACCGGCAACGAGAGCCTGCGCGTCGATCAGCTGCGCAAGGCCTACGGGTCGCGGGTGGTCCTCGACAAGGTCGACCTCAGCGTCCGCCGCGGCGAGAAGATCGGCATCATCGGCGTCAACGGGGCCGGCAAGACCACGCTGCTGCGCACCATCGCCGGCGAGCTGCAGGCCGACGGCGGCAGCGTCAACTTCGGCAACAAGATCAAGGTCGGCTACTACGCGCAGCACCACGCGGACGCGCTCCGCGGCGAGCGCACGGTGTTCGAGGAGGTCGCGGCCGTCGATCCCAGCGCCGGGCAGACGCGGGTGCGCACGATCCTGGGCGCGTTCCTGTTCACCGGCGACGACGTCGAGAAGCCGATCCGCGTGCTGTCCGGCGGCGAGCGGGCCCGCGTGGCCCTGGCCAAGCTGCTGCTCAAGCCGGGCAACCTGCTGCTGATGGACGAGCCGACCAACCACCTCGACCTCGAGTCGAGCGAGAGCCTGGCCGAGTCGCTCAAGACCTACGACGGCACGCTGCTGTTCGTCAGCCACAACCGCAGCTTCGTGCGCGCGCTGGCGACCCGGATCTGGGACGTCGAGGGCGGCAAGGTCGAGACCTACCCGGGCACGCTCGACGAGTACATGGACTCGAGCCGGCGCCGCCGCGACGGCGAGCCGCCGGCGGCGCCGGGCCGGACCGCGGGCGCGAGCCGTCCTTCGGAACAGGTCCAAAAGGGCAGGTCCGAAGGGCCAGGTCGTAACGACAAGGTCCCGGCGGACAGGTCGGAGCCGGCCAAGCCCGGGCGCGACGCCAGGCGGCGCGAGGCCGAGCGACGGAGCGAACGCAACCGCGTCCTGGGACCCCTCCGCAAGCGCGTCACGGCGATGGAAGGGGAGATCGCGGCGCTGGAGGCCGAGCAGCGCCGCCGCAGCGGTCAGCTCGCAGATCCGGCGACCTACGCCGACAACGCCCGCCGCAGCGAGCTGCTCGACGGCTATCGCCGCGACGCGACCGCGCTTGAGGAGCTCACCGCCCGCTGGGAGGTCGCGCAGGCCGAACTCGAAGGAATGGAGGCCGAGAGCGCGAGCGAGGGGTGAGCGCGCGGCGACCCCCGGGCGGCCTGAGGCCCGCAAATTCAGGCGGCGAATTTGCCTACGCCGCGCTGCGAGGATTGCACAGTGGACGCTGTGGCAAGTTGAAAGCCCGGCCACGATAGCGCCGCACATGGCCGCCGAGGCCGCTCGGCGGGCCGAGGCTGAGGACGCTGCTAGTCTTGTCGCCATGCCGATGCGGGAGGGCTCGATGTCGAAGCGATGGACGTGGCTGACCGGGGTGGCGGCGAGCATGGCGATGGGCGCGGGCTGCGACGCGCCGGAGGCGGGCGAGTGCGGCTGCAGCGAAGATGTGGTGAGCGTGCGCGAGTCGCAGCTCAACGGGGCGAAGCTCAACGGGGCGAAGCTCAACGGGGCGCGGCTCAACGGGGCACGGCTCAACGGGGCGCGGCTCAACGGGCCGAACGGCACCACCGACTACATCGAGATCGAGAAGATCAGGCTCCGCAAGGAGTCGTACAACGTGCAGTCGAGCTGGCTGGTGGGCAGCAATCTGCACATCAAGACGACGACGAACGAGGTGTTCTCCGGGACCGAGCTCGACTCGACCAGGATCAAGTTCGATCTGGCGGAGGGCGGCTGGGCCAGGAAGAAGACGCTCAAGGTCCTCGACGTCGAGCCGCTGGCGCCCGGCTCCGACGTGCTGCTCTACGACCTGGCGCTCAAGGTCGACGAGAAGGAGTGGGAGCCGCTGTGCGTCGACGAAGAGGGGGAGCCGACGCAGGCGATCCTGCTCGGGGACGTGTGGGACTCGGCGAACGGGAAGCGGCTGCCGTCGACGGGCGACGGGCTGACGTTCGCCTGCCGCGACGCGGCGCTGGCGAAGTGCGTCGAGTGGGGCTACCGGCCGTGGAAGGCCAACCTGCGCGAGTTCCATCAGGCGTGCACGCGGCTGGTCCGCGCCGACTACTGCGGTAACGGTTCGTCGCACACGGAGGCCGGGACGCTGATCCATGTGCTCGATCAAATCGGCGTGCAGACCGTCGATCCGGACCGGCAATTCGTGGTCGAGGCCGAGTGGGGCCCGAACGGCGCGGTGTGCCTCAACACCGCCAACACGCGGCTCGCCAACCAACAGATCGGCTGCAACATCCCGGCGTGCGGCGCCCCCTTCGCGTCGGGCGGCCTTATCCAGAGCGGCAAGATCGTGGTAGGTCCTTGATGGCCGCATGAGCGAGGCGAGCCCAGATCCCACGTCGATCGGCCCCTTCATCGTGGAGCGCAAGCTCGGTGAAGGGGCCATGGGCGTGGTGTTCGTGGGCTATGATCGCAAGCTCGAGCGCAAGGTGGCGCTCAAGCTGGTCCGCAGGCAGCTGCTCGGCAACCCGGCGGTGCGCGAACGGATGACGCGCGAGGCGCAGGCGATGGCCCGGCTGTCGAACCCGCACGTCGTGCAGGTCTACCAGGTGGGCGAGCACGACGGCGGCATCTACATGGCGATGGAGTACGTCGAGGGCGAGACGCTCTCGGAGTGGCTCGGACGCACGCCGCGGCCGTGGCAGCGGGTCCTCCGCACGCTGTGCGACGCGGGGCGCGGGCTGGCAGCGGCGCACGCGGCGGGCCTGGTGCACCGCGACTTCAAGCCCGACAACGTGCTGGTCGACGGCGACGGGCACGCGCGCGTGCTCGACTTCGGCCTGGTGCAGGCGGAGGGCGCGGACGAACCGGCGGAGCGGGGCTTTCGCGGGGCGTCGATGGATCCGGAGGTGACGACGACGGCTCCGGGCGAGGAGGCGCCGCCGGCCCACGCGACGGCGCCGGGGACCGTGCCGGACGATCGCTCGAGCATGCTGCACTGGTCGGTCCGCCTGACGCAGCTCGGCAACGTGCTCGGGACGCCGGCGTACATGTCGCCGGAGCAGCATTTCGGCCGCGCCGCGGGGCCGACTTCGGATCAGTTCAGCTTCGCCATCACGCTGTACGAGGCGCTCTACGGGGTGCGGCCGTTCGGCGGCGACTCGTGGCAGGCGATCCGTCTGCAGATCCAGGAAGGCATGGTGTCGCCGCCGCCGCTCGAGTCGCCGGTGCCGCGGCGGCTGTTCAAGGTGATCGCGCGGGCGCTGGCGCTCGAGCCCGGCGATCGCTGGCCGAGCCTGGCGGCGATGATCGCGGCGCTCGAGCACGACCCCTGGAAGCTGCGCGTGCGGGTGGCGGCGATGGCGGGCCTCATCGGCGCGGCGTCGGTGGCGAGCTACGCGGTGGCGGTGTCGCAGGTCGAGGGCGGGCAGCGCTGTCGCTTCGACGCCGACGCGCTCGCGGGGGTGTGGGACCAGGCTCGGGCGACGGCGATGACCCGCGCGTTCGAGGCGACGCACCTGGCCTTTGCGACAGACACGGCGCGGCGCGTCGCGGGCCGCATCGACGCCTACGCGGGGGCCTGGCTCGGGGCGCGGCAGTCGGCCTGTCAGGATCACGCGACCGGGGCCCAGACCGATCGCTTGACCGATCTGCGGGTCGCCTGCCTCGAGCGGCGCAAGGCGCACCTGGCGACGCTGGTCGACGTGTTCCTGGCCGCCGAACGATCGGTGGTCGAGAACGCGGTGCAGGCGGTGGCGGCGCTGCCGAGCCTCGCGGCGTGCAGCGACTCGAGCGAGCTGGTGGAGACGGTGCCGCCCGACGATCCGGCGGTGGCCGAGCGCGTCGAGGCGGCGGGGCGCGAGCTGGGGCGCGTCGACATCCTCGAGCGCACCGGGCAGTACGAGTCGGGGCTGGCGCTGGCGAGGCAGCTGCGGGGGGAGGCGGCGAGCCTCGGTTATCCGCCGCTGGCGGCCCAGGCGGCGCTGAGCGAGGGCCGGGTGTTGATGGCGTCGGTGCGCGGGGAGGAGGCCGAGGCGGCGCTGCAGCAGGCGCTGCGGCTGGGCATCACCCACGACCTGCACGCGATCGCGGCCGAGGCGGCGATCATGCGGATCTTCGTGGTGGGCAACGACCTCGCGCGCCCGCGCGAGGCGCTGGCGACGGTGCCGTTCGTCGAGGCGCTGCTCGAGCGCGCCGGCGACGGCGGCAAGCTGGGCGTGCTGCTTCACAACAACATCGGCGCGATCGACGACAACCTCGGCGACTTCGAGGCCGCGCGCGCGTCGTACGAGGCGGCGATCGCCGGGCTGCGGCGGCTCGCCGAGTCCGATCCGATCGAGGCGATCGTGCACAACAACCTCGGGATCCTGTACGTCGACCGGCGCCAATTCGACGCGGCCCACGGCCACTTCGCGCGCGCGCACGAGCTGTTCCAGGCGATCCTCGGCGACGGTCATCCGCTCACGGCGCACCCGCTGATCGGCCTCGGCGACGTCGACCTCGGGCGCGGCCGGCACTTCGAGGCGATGCCGAGCTACTTGCGCGCGCTGGCCCTTCTCGAGGGCGCGCACGGGCCGGAGCACCAGTATCTGCGGTACCCGCTGGTCGGCCTCGGGCACGCGCACGTGCGGGCGGGCCGGGGCGCCGAGGCGGCCGAGTTCTTCGCGCGGGCGGTGCAGATCGCGGAGCGGACCGAGGTGCGCGACAAGTTCTTCGCCGAGGCGCTCGAGGGGTTGGCGGACGTCTCCGCGGCGGCGGGTGACACGGAGCAGGCTCAGCAGCTGTATGAGCGCGCGGTGGGGGTGTTCGACGAGGTCTCGGGCGCCGATGACGACGGGGGCACGCGCGCGGCGCTGCGGGCCGGCGAGGTGGCGCGGCAGCGAGGCGACGGCGACGCGGCGGTCCGATGGTTCGAGCGGGTGATGGTGCGGCAGAACGCCGTCGGGTCGCAGCATCGGGCGCGCGCCGCGGCCCAGCTCGCCGTGGTGCTGGCGCCGCGCGAGCCGACAGTGAGCGCACGAGTCTGCGAATTGGCACGGGGCGCCGTCGCGGACCTCGACGAGGCCGAGCCGCTGCGGGCAGAAGCGAGCGAGCTGGCGCGTCAGGCCTGCGGCCCCGGCTGAGCCTCGGGGTATGATCGCCGGAGGTGAGCGCCGGCGACGTGGAAGACACGGTTCCGGGGGAGAGGGCCCCCGCTTCGCCGCGCCCTTCGCCCGAGCCGATCGAGGTGCCGCCCAGCATCGGTCGCTACCGCGTGCTGTCGCAGCTCGGCGCCGGCGGCATGGGGGTGGTCTACGCGGCCTACGACAACGACCTCGATCGCAAGGTGGCGATCAAGCTGGTGTTGCCGGACAGCGACGGTCAGGGGCGCGAGGCGGCGCTGCTGCGCGAGGCGCAGGCGCTGGCCAAGGTCGAGCACCCGCACGTCGTGCGCGTGTACGAGGTCGGCAACTTCCGCGGCCAGGTCTACCTGGTGATGGAGTTCCTCAGCGGGGCGACGCTGCGCAGCTGGATGCGGGCCGAGCCGCGGCCGTGGCGGCAGCGGCTGGCGGTGCTGATCCAGGCCGGTCGCGGGCTGCAGGCGGCGCACGACGCCGGGGTGGTGCACCACGACTTCAAGCCCGACAACGTGGTGGTCGACGGCTCGGGGCTGGCGCGCGTGGTCGACTTCGGGCTGGCGGGGGCCGAGGTCAGTGTGGACGACACGACGGTGCTCGGCACGCCGCGCTACATGCCGCCCGAGCAGTGGCGCGGGGCGCCGGCGGGGCCGCGGGCGGATCAGTTCAGCTTCGCGGTGACGCTGTACGAGGCGCTGTACGGCCGGCGACCGTTCGCGGGGGCGACGGCGATCTTGCTGCGCGAGGCGATCGAGATCGGGGTGGTGCCGCCGCCGCCGTCCGACTCGAAGATCCCGCGGCGGTTCTTTCGCATCCTCGAGCGGGCGCTGTCGCCGACCCCGGAGGCGCGCTGGCCGAGCATGGCCGACATGATCGCGGCGCTCGAGCACGACCCGTGGGCGGTGCCGCTGCGGGTGCTCGCGGTGAGCGTGGCGCTGGTGGTCGTCGCGGTCGCCAGCTACGCGACCGCGACCGTGCGCGCGAGCGATGCCCCGCGCTGCGAGACGGCGGGGGCGCGGCTCGACGCGGTGTGGGGCCCGCCGCAGCGCATCGACGTGCGTCGCGCCTTCAAGGCCACCGGGCTGGGGTTCGCGCGCGACGTCGGCGACCGCGTGATCGCCCGGCTCGACGACTACGCCGAGGCGTGGAGCGAGCAGCGGCGCGCGGTGTGTCAGGAGCACGCGTCGGGGCTGCAGACCGATCGCCTGACCGACCTGCGCAACGCCTGCCTCGACCAGCGGCTGGCGCACCTCTCGGCGCTGATCCAGGTGTTCGCGGCGCCCGATCTGTCGGTCGTCGAGAACGCGGTGCAGGCGACCGCGGCGCTGCCCGGGCTGGCCGGTTGCGCCGACACCAACGCGCTGCTGGCCGTGATCCTTCCCGACGATCCGACGGTGGTGCGCGAGATCGAGGCGCTGCGGGCCCGGCTGGCCCGTGCCGACGTGCTCGAGCAGACCGGGCGCTACGACGAGGGGCTGCGGATCGCGGCCGAGGTGCGCAAGGAGGCGGCGCGGCTCGGCTACTCGCCGCTCGCGGCCGAGGCGGCGCTGAGCGACGGGCGGCTGCGAATGGCCGCCACGCCGGGCGTAGAGGCCGAGGCGGCGCTGGCCGAGGCGGTGCGGCTCGGGATCGCCAACGACCAGTACACCGTCGCGGCCGAGGCGGCGGTGATCCACATGTACGTGGTCGGCAGCGACGCGAGCCGGCGCAGCGAGGGGCTGGCCTCGGTGATGTACGCCGAGGCGCTGGTGGCCCGCACGCACGGCGAGGCGCGCCTGGTCGCGCTGCTCCACAACAACATCGGCACGCTGCACGACGATCGCGAGGGCAGCGTCGAGCTGGCGCGGGCCCACTACGAGCGGGCGATCGAGGCGCTGCGGGTGCGCGGGGAGGCCGACCCGCTGGCGGCGATCGTCCACCACAACCTCGGGATCATGTACGTCAACCACCGGCGGCTCGACGAGGCGCGGGCGCAGTTCGAGCGGGCGCTCGAGCTGTTCGCCACCGTGTTCGGCGCCGACCACCCGCTCGGCGCGCACCCGCGGGTCGGCTTCGGCGACGTGGCGATCCTCCGCGGCGCGTACGCCGAGGCGATCCCGAGCTACCGCGAGGCCATCGCGTTGATGCAGTCGACGCTCGGCGCGGAGCACCAGTACTTGCTCGATCCGCTGGCGGGCCTCGGCGTCGCCTACGTGCGCGTCGGCAAGCACGCGGAGGCCCAGCCGTACCTCGCGCGGGCGCTGGCGATCGCCGAGCGCGACGGCCTGCGGCGCGAGCCGGTCGGCGACGCGCTGGTCGGGCTCGCCGACATCGCCGAGGCCGCCGGGCGCGCGCTCGAGGCCCGCGACCTCTACGGGCGGGCCGCCGATCTCTACGAGAGCTCGCTCGAGAGCGAGCCGACCAAGGCTTCGCACGCGGCGCTGCGGGCCGGTGAGCTGTCGGCGGCGCTCGGCCAGCGCGACGAGGCGATCCGGTGGTTCGAGCGGGTGCGCGTCAACGGCCGCGGCCCGGAGCTGGAGCGCGGGCAGGCGTCGCTGGCCCTGGCGGCGCTGCTGGCGAGCCGCGCCGCCGAGCGGGCCCGCGTGTGCGCGCTGCTGACCAGCGGCCGCGCCGCGGTGCCGGAGGGCGACCTGCGGCGGGCCGAGACCGAGCCGCTGTTCGCTGCGTGCGAGCGGCACTGAGGCGGCAGGGATGGCGAGCAGGCGCGCAGGCCGGGCTGCGAAGTCGGCGCGCTCACCGGACGCTGGCGCACGAGGGATGTCCCCGGTGGGGCATGTCCCCGGGAGCATGTCCCCGGTGACATGCCCTTGCGGACATGCCCGAAGCGACATGCCCGGTCGGACATGCCCCTTCGTTCAGCCGGCGCTGCGACGCAGGCGGGCCAGCTGGGAGTTGGCGTCGCGGGCGTAGCGGCCGGTCGGGGCCAGCTTCAGGTAGGTCTCGTAGGCGATCACGGCGCCGGCGTCGTCCTTGCCGTGCTGGCGCAGCACGCCGAGGGTCAGCCAGCAGTCGGCGAGGCTGGGGTCGACCGCCACGCACTTGTCGGCGGTGGTCCGCGACTCCGACATCTTGCCCTGCTCGAGCTGGACCTGGGCGGTCAGCAGCAGCACCTCGGGGTGCTCGGGCGCCTGCTGCGACAGCTCGGTCAGCGCGGACGAGGCGACCTTGAGCTTGCCGTCCTTGTAGGCGTTCTTGGCCCGGTCGAGCCGCTCGACGAACGCCGCGTCGGTGGGCGCGGGCGGGGCCGGCTTGGGCGCCTCGACGACCTTGGGCTCGGGCAGCGGCTCGGGCTTGACCTCGGGCGCCTTGGCCTCGGCGGGCGGCTCGCCCTGCGTGTCGGCGGCGACCGTGTCGGCCGCGGCCTCGTCGGCGAACAGCGAGTCGCGCATCGCGTACACGGCGACCGCGACGATCACCGCGGCCACGGCCCCGATCAGCGGCCACGGCGGGGGCGGGGGCGGGGGCGGTGTGGCGAACAGGTCGTCGTCGCCGCCGCTGTCGCTGTCGCCCATCGGCTCGGTGGCGCCGAGGAACGCCTGCATGAACTCGTCGGCGGGGCGGGCCTGGAAGGACGGGGGCGGCTCGCTCGGCGGGGCGGGGATCGGCGCCGAGGCGATCGGCTGGATCGGGGGCGAGGGCGGCGGCGGCGGCGTGGTGCGGATCGGCGAGAGCGCGGGCAGGACGTCGAGATCGAGGTCACCGCCGAACGAGCCGAACTCGGTCGAGCGGGCCAGCGGATCGCCGCGCCGCTCGGGCTCGGGCTGGCTGGCGCGCGGCTCGACCGACAGCGGCGGGATGCCGCCGCGCAGGGTCGTCGAGAACACGCTGTCGGGCGCGAGGCTGGCGCTCGGCGGCGGCTCGCTGACGGGCTCGGGGGCTGTCCCCTGGAACATGTGCGAAAGACCAGACGCGGGCGTGGACTGCGAGGTGTGGCCGAAGTCGCCGAGCGGACGCTCGCCCTCGCCGCGGGTGGGGGCCAGGCTGGCGAACGCGGCGCTCACGGGCGAGGCGCTCGCAGGCGCGGCTTCGGGTCGCCGCGACGGATCCAGCCACTCACCGCAGAACCGGCACTTGACGGCGACTTCCTGGATCTGCTCCCCACAGAATGGGCAAGGTTTCACTTCACGGGAGATACCTCAAAGCCCCTCCCCGGCCAAGTAGGCCACATTCAGACCCCTTCCGGCGGGACCTTCGCTCCAGCGCTGCACCAGGAGCATCGCTCGCCCGTCGCTTCCGGCGCCTTCGTCGAAAGCCAGCTGGACCCGGTTCCGTCTGCCCTCCAGGTCACTGGCCCTTCCGCCAATGAGATCCCGGCCCAGGCGTTCGGCCTGGGCGACGCGCCGGTCGCGCGTCTGTTCGGCGTGAGCCGGAAGCTGGTCACGAGCCGGGTCGGCAGTCGCCAGGCCGAAAGGAAGGTCGCCCATGGGTGAACCGACCAATCTCGGGCGCTGGATCCTTCGCTCCCTCGATGTTCAAGGGCGCGACCGCGCGCGGTGCTGCGATGCGGCCATCGCCAGCGAGCTCGATGGCTGGCGCGTGTTGGTGGTCGCGGACGGAGTGTCGAGCCGCGCGCACACGCACTTCGGCGCGCACCTGACCTCGCGTGTTGCGCTGCGTGCTGCACTTCACCACTTGCTGCGCGGTGGCCCAGTGCGCCTGGTGCCCTCGGCCATTCAAACGGAGGTCGGCGCAGCGCTCCGTGCTGCTCTCTGTGCGCTGGGGGATGAGGAGGCGCGCCTTGCTCTTCCGTGCACGCTCGTGTTGCTCGTCGTTGGGGCCCAGGAGGCCGCCGCGTGGTTCTGTGGTGACGGCGATGCTGCGCTCGTCGGGCTGCCCGATGACGTGCAACTGATGCGTCGTGTCGGCCACCCCCCGTCGGGGTTGGCCAACCGCACGATGACGACGTCGAAGCTTCATCATGCTGTCGGCGACAGCACCACGGAAGCGCGCGTCATCGCCTCAGAAGATGCCTACGCGGTCCACTGGCGTCGGCGTGGCGAGGTTGTGTCGGGGTTGCCCTGCTCGTGGGCGTTCCCCGAACAGCGGCCCGCTCAGATGCTGCCCGCCTTCCACGCGATCGGGGATCTGGCGGGGCTTCGCGGTGCTTTCGTGGCCACGGATGGACTGTCGGAGGAGGGTGCCCAGCTCCTGCTCGCGTCGCCGGCGGTGATGTCGAGCGACCTCCACGAGCGAGTCCGAGGCGCGTCCGACGACGTGGGCGTTGCGTGGGGGGGCTCGCTGGCCACTCAGGTGCTGCGCGATGCCGCGACGCCGCAGCACGTCGGGGACGAACTCGAGTTGAGTCTGAGGGCCCTCGGGCTGTCGGACTCCCAACTGCGGTTGGGCCAACCGGAGTTGGCTGAAGAGGAGGACGCGTAATGCTTGCGCAGAATTTCCTCTCTCCAGCGCGCAGCAGCGAATACGGCGGGGTGTCTGCGAACGACTCCGTCTATCCTCACCTCGACTCCCCGCTTGATAGCCGCGATCTGGCGTGGTGCTGCCCAGAATCTCCCACTCTCGGCGAGGCCTGGCTCGCGTTTCTCCAGCACTGCTGGCGTCGCGTTAAGCGCGGCGACATCGCCTACGAACGGTCCGTCGCTATGCCGACCTCCGCGACCAGCTCGGCGAGCTCGGGGCTCGTCCGGTCGTCGATCTGAAGTCCAGCGAGGCCAACACCTGGCACGAGGTCATCGGCAACCGGCTTGGCAAGAACACCGGCAAGCCGACTCTGCGGACGGCCGATCTGTGCCGCGACCTCCTCAAGCAAGTCTGCGACTTTGCCGAGCTGCAGGACTGGCGCGAGCCGAGGACCAACCCGGTGGTGGTCGTGCCGCGTTTCGGCTCCTCGCCGCGTGACATCCGCCTCGAGCCGTCCGAGTGCCGGCGCGTCCTCGAGGCCCTGGACGTCATCGAGCGCCGCCGGCTTCGGCGGAACCACAAGGGTGAGCTGCGGCAAGCGACACGAGCTTCGGCCACCCGCCTGATCCGCTGCCTCTACTTGTGGGCCCGGAGGCCCAAAGAGTTGCAGTACCTGACCTGGGCCCAGGTGGTCGACCTGGACACGGACCAACCGATCGCTCGTCGCATCGCCACCAAGCGCGGCATTCGCTCCCTCGCTGTGCCGATGCCAGTGGCCCGCATCCTGCGCGAGCAGCATCGCGTCGTTGGCCACCTGTCGCCCCTCGTGTTTCCTTCCGGCGTCGGCAAGCCGCTGTCGACGTTGTGGCACGTCTGGCACGAGGCGCTGACGATCGCCGAGCTGACGGCCATCCCGCTGTACGGCCTGCGCCACAACGCGGCGACCCACCTGATCGAGGCTGGCTTTACCTCGAGACAGGCCAGCGAGGTCCTCGCCAACTCCGAGGAGGTCTTCGACAAGCACTACAACCACGCCACGGTCTCGCCGCAAGCGGCGAAGGCCGGGCGTCGTGCCGGCGTGATCATGGCGCGGCTGGGGGGACTCGGATGAATTCCCTCCGCCCAGCGCCGACGCTCGCGCATCAAGTCCCGCCACAGGAGGAGGCGCGCCACACCATGTCGCCCTCGCACCTGCGGCGCACCCCTGACGTCCCAACGCAGCGGCCGGACCACGCGCCGCCGCCCTCGGTTTGGGAACTGAACATGGAGCGCGCCTTCGCGAGTGGCGTCCTCGTTGACGCCGGCGAGCGCCATCTTCGCCACCGGCTCGGCGGCCAGGACCACGCGCTTGCACTCCGTCATCCTGGGGCCGTCGTCCTGGCGGTCGCGGATGGGGCGAGCCGCGTCGGCAAGCTGCCAAGCCGCGCAGAGGTCGGCGCGGGCCTGGTCGCGGAGCTGGCGGCGCGGAGCGCCTCTGATGCTGCACTCCGAGGTCTCGGGCCGGCCGAGTTGCGTCTCCACGTGGCCGCACTGCTCGTGAGGCACTTGCTGCCCCTGTGGGTTGCTCTCGGCGACGGCGCTGGGCCGCTGCTGCACTGCACCCTCGTCCTCGCCGTCAGCACGCCCACCTGGACCAGCATCTGGCGGATCGGCGACGGCTGCTGGGGGGCGAGCGGAAGCCTCGCGCACGGCTACCGGTCGCCGTCGTCGTCGGCATCTGTTGCCTGCTACGGCACGCGGTGGTCGGCTCACGAGCGGCGACAGGTCACCAAGCTCCACACGACGGTCGCGCACCTGTGCAGGAGCGGCGACGTCGAGGTTGTGGCGCGGGGCCTCGAGCCCGTCCTCGAGGCGGAGGGCCCTGCGTTGACGCTGTACGTCGCAAGTGATGGGCTGGACGAAGAGCCACAAGTCCAGGCGTTGCTGCGGTGCGATCAGTGGCGAGGCGACCAGTTCACTGGTGCTCTGGCGCGGCCCAACGGGTCCGATGACTTCGCGCTGGCGTGGGCATGCGAACGCTTCCGCGGCGCCGCTGGTCTGGGCCTTGGCGAAGCGGGGGGAGCGTGATGCCGAAGGTCCACATGGACGATGCCGACGGCCTGGTCGGCCCGCCGGAAACCGACGTCCTCGGCGCAGTGGGTCGCTACCTCGAGCAAAACATCGGCGCACTCGCCCGCCATCAAGTCGCCCTGACGTGCGACCTGGCCCGCGTCCTCACACGCCTGTACTGCAGGAAGTGCGACGCTCGCCTCGTCTGCAACACATGCGGCGCCTACTACCGGAATTGCACAGGGCCTTGCGCCTGCGGGGACGTCGCCGCCTGCCCGGATTGTGACCTGGCGGTCGCTGAGGTCCGCGATCGGGACGGAGCGGTGGTTGGGATGCTGCGTGGGGTCTGCTCCGAGGCGCCCCGCCCGGCGGAGGGCGCCCGCGCCAAGGAGGTGCTGCCGTGAAGAAGGCCGAACGGAAGCACCACGTGGGCCGGATCCTCGGGTCGCTCGACTATGCGGTCGACCACGACCACGACGACTGGGCACGCAGCATCGCACACACGGTCGTGGAGCTCGCGGGCCTCACGCTCGCGGAGGCCAACGCGGCGCGCGTCGCCTGGTACGCCTCCACCGGCAGTTCCCCCCCCGATGACGAGTCGCCGTTCCTGCGGCCGCTCGTCATCTTCGATGCGAAGTCCCGTCGCTTCGTGTCCATCCGCGACGCGGAGGGGCCGTGAGCACCCTCCGCGTGCTTCAACGACTCGCTGTTCGTGCACTCGCGCGGCAGCTCGCACAGCAATGCATCGATGATTCGCAGGCGCTCCTGGCGATCAACCGGGGGCTTGTCCGTGCGTCTCACGTGCGGGGCGTCAGCCGATGCACCTTCGCTGGCTTCACTGCCGCCAACGAGCCGTGGGCGCAACAGTTGCCGCTCGCTGAACGCGCCTCCGAGATGGAGACGCAGCAGTGAACTGTCAGGGGAACGCCGCCCTGCCCATGGGGGGTCGCTGGCGTGACGGCGGGGAGAGACCCGCAACCCTTCCCCGATTTTGTGGACGGCACGCGGGCGTGCCGGGAGTGATGATGCGTGGACGCTCTACAAGTTCTGGCGAGCCTAACGCGCCGCCAACGAATTGCGCTGGTGCGTCTCTATCAGCGCCTCTACTGGCCGACACGACGACACCTGCCCAAGCTCGTCGCCTACGGCCTGGTCTTGGCCGGCGAACCAGCAACCCTCACCTCCAAGGGCCGGACCCTCGCGCGTTCGATCCTGAAGAGTGCCGGCGGTTCGAGGTCTATCTAACCGCCGGCGCCGTCGCTCAGCAGGGCCTCGTCGCTGCTCGCGAGCTGCACGGGATCCGTCCCGAGCGCTGGGCGGACCTGGGCACTGGGGCCGGCGTCTTCGGCCAGCACGCTCGGCACGTGTGGCCCGCTGCCAAGAGCTGCGGCTTCGAGATCCGTAAGGCTGAGTCCTTCGCTGGACGCCACTATGACAGCTTCGTCGCCGACGACTACTTCGGCGCCGCGGCGCGCGGGGCCCTGAAGCGCTACCGGCCCCAGTTGGTGGTCAGCAACCCCCCATACACGAAAGCCCGCGAGACGCTCGCGCTGGGCCTCGATGTCGTCGAGCCGATGGGCCACGTCCTCCTCCTCCTCCGCAGCACGTTCGGCGGCAGCGAGGCTGACGACGAGCAGCTGCGGCGCTCGCCACCGGTTGACGAGTGGTCCATCCCTGGCCGGCTGAAGCTGAAGCGAGGGCACGGCCGCACAGGCAGGCCGCTCGGCGGCGACTTCGTGGGACACATCTTCCTGCTCTTCCAGCAGGGCCGCCAGGTGACGGCGCCGGTCTGGTCGCGCCGTCTGCTGCCGCCGCTTCCGTCAGCGTGGCTCGGCTGGTCGGTGCGCCCTGGTGATGAGGCGTTCACCGCGCCTCTCCCTCACGAATTCTGGCCGCTCAAGGAGAACCGTCATGGCTGAGATGGATCGCCAGTTGTTCGGCGCAACGGATCGGGAGAACCAGAAGTTGAGCGCCACCGCCCGGCTGCTGCTGGCGCTGCTCTGGACGTATGCCGACCTCGACGACGCCAAGGCCTATCGAAAATCACGCGGTCAACCGATCCGCCAGGCGCCCAAAGTCGAGGTCCGCCGCCTGGAGGAGGCCGCCTCGCTCCTGGGCTTCGAGCTCGAGACGATCCGTCGCGCGCTCGATCGGCAGCTCGGTCCCGCCGGATGGGTCCTCCGCACGAAGGACTCACGCTTTTTAGCGCTGCTCGACCGCGAGCACCGTGACGCCTATCTTGCGGCGAAACACCCATTCGCACCTGTCGTCAAGCGCGATTTGGGAGCAGATCCCGGACAACGATCCGCGGTAGATCCCGGACAACGATCCGCAGATCCCGGACAGCGATCCGGGATCTGCGGGATGGTTGTCCGCGAGATCCCGGATAACCATCCGCTCCATCCTTTAAGGGTCCCAATTGGGTCTTGAGGGTGGGTCCCTTGTATGTTCCTCGCACGAGGTGAGCCCGACGCGGCGAAGCCTCCAGAACTTCGGGGAGGCCGAGGGTCCCTGGGGCTTCGAGCCCGGTAGCGAGTGTGGTCCCCCGAAGTTCGATCTCGATTTTTCTTGGATGATTGTGGGGCTGCGGACTCAAATCGGCCCCACCGCTGCCGGGTTCGTAAGCTGTCGTACCGCCGTTTCTTCCTTCGCAGGGCGAGACTTCTCGGAGGACTTCGAGAGGCCGTGGGTCCCTGGGGCAGCGAGCCCGCGCGTGAGACGAGGCCCCGAAGTTCGAGTTTGACCTCAAGAGCCCGGACAACTGCATGAGCGTCAGCCAGCTCGAATCCTACAAGGGTGGGCGGTAGGTCAAGCGAAGCAACGAGCAGGACAGCCACGGAAGGGAAGAACGACACATGAAGCGCGTGTACTTCATCGGGATCGATGTCGGGAAGGACAGGTTGGACGTCGCCGTCAAGGCGGTGGACCCGAGCCAAGCCTCGCAGCCGACGAAGCGAGCTCACCAGGCATGGGCGTCGGCCAACAACGAAGCAGGGATCGAGGCGCTGATCGAGCGCCTCCAGCAGCTCGATCCCGTCCTCATCGTGCTCGAGGCGAGTGGAGGCTACGAGCGGCGTGCGTACCTCGCGATGCGACAGGCAGGCCTTCGCGCTGCGTTGGTGCAGCCCAACCATGCCCGGGCGTTTGCCCGTTCGATGGGGCTCCTGGCGAAGACCGACAAGATCGACGCCCTGATGCTGGCGTACTTCGCCGAGGTGCGACGACCCGAGCCGGCGATGTTGCCGACCGAGAACCAGAGCAAGATCGCGGACCTCCGAGGGGTGCGCAGCGACCTCGTCGACACCCGCACCGCCTACAACAACCGCCTGAAGACGGCGAGCGAGACGACCCGAAGGCACCTTCAGCCGCTCCTGGAGGAGCTGGAGAAGTCGATCGCCAGCGTCGAGGCCGAGCTCAAGCAAGCGGTCGAGGGCAACCCCGACGACGCCAAGCGAGCTGCGCTCCTGCGAACGGCACCGGGGATCGGGCCGATCATCGCCGCCACGCTCGTCGGGGAGCTCCCGGAGCTCGGTCGCCTGGGCCGCCGCGAGATCAGTGCCCTCGTCGGCGTCGCTCCGATGAACCGCGACAGCGGCCGCCAGCACGGCAAGCGCTCCGTCAAGGGTGGCCGCAACGAAGTCCGCGACAAGCTTTACATGGGCGCTGTGAGCGCGGCGAAGTGGAATCCGCCGATCCGGGCGCTCTACGAGCGCCTCACGGCCGCCGGGAAGCTCTACAAGGTCGTCATCACCGCCTGCATGCGCAAGCTGATCGTCATCCTCAACGCTATGGTCGCTCATGACAGGCCCTGGTCGAATCCGACTTGACGCCGCAACACAACTGCTCGCGCCCGCGCCCTCTCAGAGCTCCGCTTCCGATCTTTTCTCTATCGCTTTGGAGATCGTCTCGCGGGCGGTCCCGCCGCCGGGGGCTGCTGCGATCGCGCCGACTCGGCGCGGGTTGCGTCATCTCGTCGAACTCCTGGCGGAGGGCGAGCCGGCCGCCCGCATCGAGGCCGTGCTCTCAGATGCACCTGCCGTCGTCGCGGAGGTCAACCCGAAGGCCGCGGAGTTCTACGGTCCCGAGATGTTCGTCGGCGAACGCTGGTCGCGTTGGTGCAACGATCAGGCGCGGCTTGCAGCGAAGCGTCAGGGCCCAGCGTTGGCGCAGCGGACAGCCCCTGCCTGCATCGAACCTGCTCGCGTGGATGAGCGCGCCGAGGTCCGGAAGCTCCTCTCGCTCGTCGAGACTCCTCGTGCGCCCAACCTGTGGGAGCAGACCCAAGCATCGAGCTTGCCCGCGCACCAGCGAGCGCTCCTGTTTGCGCCTGATGCCGCACGCGATGCAGCTCGGCGCCTTGAGCAACACGCAACGTCGCAAGGACGCGAGCTAGCGCTGGACGAACTCCGAGCGGCGCTCGCCGCGGTCGCACCGACACTGGAGCCGCCACGACGCCGGACGAGCGAGGACCTCGAGCGCGAGGAAGAGCTCGAACTTGCCGAGCGAGCGACCGAGCACCAGCGCCGTACCCAGCAGCTCGCGGCGCTCGACGAGGTCGCCCGCCGCGACCCCGCCCAAGCGGTTCTGCTTTTCCGTTCGCTGCTCGCACGCGGCGACCTCGACGACGTCGAGCAACGACTCGTCGAGCAACGACTCTCGCAACTCTTGCAGCGGCAAGTCGCCGCTGCGGAGGACGACTCACGATGACACGGCGGCGTCAGCTAAGCATTGACGACCTGCTCGAAGGGACAGACATGGCGAGCAAGAGTACCAAGAAGGCACCGACAAATCGGGCTGCAGCGACTGCGGCCAAGCCCGCCCAGGCGGGCAAACCCAAGTCAGCGAAGCCGACCAAGGCCGCGGCGAAGGTCGCCGAGGAGGAGGCGGCTTCAGCCATCGCGCCCAGCTGGTGCTACGCGGCAGCGGTTGCGTGCGACCTCGTGCTGCGTGATCTCGAATGGCAGGCAACGCGCCGGGCCAAGTCGCTGCCGCGATGGGAGGATGGTGGCGTCGTCCCGTGCTTCCTCGCCGTGTTGGTGCGCGAGGGGCCTGGCGTGCTGGAGCGCGTGCACGAGCTGCTGCCGAGCTGCCCGCGGGACTGGCGTGGGTGGGCCGCCGAACGGGACGCGCTGTTCGAGAAGGCCGGCGTGGTCCTCGACTTCCGCAAGCTGGCCGACCGTCAGGTCGTCCAGGTGAGCCCGCATCACATCGAGCTCGCCACCGACCCGAAACATTCGATGTTCGACCGGCGCGCCCTCCTGCCGCCCGACCGCGGCTTGGCGGAGTCGATCAAGGCCGTGGGCGAGGTCGTCGAGGTCCTGCAACTGACGCCGCACGAGGACGAGGACGGCACGACCAGGCTGTACTCGGGGAGCGGGAGTCGGCGCACGCAGGCGACCCGCCTGGCGAACCGCCTCCTGCTCGAGGAGTGGATGCAGCAGGTTCGCCGCACCAACGACGGGAAGCGCGCGACGCTGGCGCCGCCGGTGTTGATTCGGACGGTTCACGCGATGGTCCGGCGAGAAGGCAAGGCGCGCACGGTGGCCGCGGTGGTGGCCAACCAGATGCGGCTCGAGGAGGATCTGATCCGCGAGGCGGACGGCGTCGAGCAGCTGCTCGCCGCCGGCTACCGCCTCGAGGACGTTGCAGCTCGCACGGGTAAGAGCCTCCGCACCGTGACGAACCTGCACAGCCTGAACAAGCTCGCGGCCGAACTGCGCGACGAGGTGACGCAGGGGAAGCTGCCGGCGGTGGTGGCGTACAGGCTGGCCATGGAGCCGTCGAAGAAACGTCAAGTCGAGGCGGCGCGCGCGACCGACTCCTACAAGACCGGCGGTCCCCGCTGCCAGGCGATCGATTGCTATCTCGCTGGGCAACCGTTGCCCGTGGTGGCGCCCAAGAAGCCGACGATGGCCAGCCGGACCATCCACGCGGCCGCGGAACGCCTCGCTGCCGCCTCGCTGCCGGCCGAGCTCGGGCCGTTCGTGCTGATGGCCAAGGCCATGGCCGGCGACCACGATGCGATGGCGGCCCTACCGCCGCAGATCCGTGGCGCCTTCGTGGATCCGGCGAAGCAGGCGAAACAGCGGCTGCGGTGGCAGGAAGCGGGCTTCGACGAGACCTCGCAGATGGCGTGGATGGCGGCGAGCGACGAGATCGGCCCCGAGCAAGCGAAACGCCTGCAGGGGGTTGGGGCGCTGCCCGAACACCTGAACCTATCGCCCACGGTTCACCTGCTCGACGAGGTCGAGGAGGAGTCCTGGGGCCTCGCCAGCGACACGGTCACGCTCGGGAGCCTGCTCGACGACTTCATCATCAATGAGGCGCAAGTCGCAGCCGATGCTGGTCGCGACGGGCAACGCGTCACGACATACGCGGAGCATGAGGAGCTTCGCTGGAGTCGGCGAGGGTTCACGAGCGAGGAAACGGCCTCGTGGCGCCAGGCGACGCAGACGCCCAGCCTCGAGTCGGGCTGCTCGAGCGAGATGGCCGCCGCGTTGCGCGACTCGGGCGTCACGCCCGCGATGCTGCTGCTGGCTCCGACGGGCGACCTCTTGGGGAAGTACGTTGCAAGCTGGGACTTCGAGACCAACGAGCGACTCAGTCTGGGTCTGTTCGTGATGGAGGCCGGTCTCGAAGTCGCCGAGGTCCTGAAAGATGCCGCCTCCAGCGACCAGCGCTTCGCTACCGGCGGCGAAGCGCTGGCGCTCCTGGAAGCGGAGGACGCGGCCGAATAGGCGTAATGCCGGCGAAGGAAGCTGGCGCTGATGCACCAACGCAAACTGACGCTCGGCCCGATGGCGAGCGGAATGGATGGAAGACATGGAGTTGACGGAACAGGAGAAAATCTTCGCGCAGAGGCTGAAGGGGGATCCCAACGCCCACGCCTACTGCCTGCTCGCCGCGGTGCTGCAGGCGATCGCCAATCTCGCGGCATCTCTTGCGACGACCCAGCGACCACGGGCGCAGGTCCATGAGATCGTCGTGGCGTTAGTCGCCACCATGACGGCGCTCCAGGAGCGGCGTCAGGACTGGTCGGAACAGGCAGGGACGCTCGAGGCGCATCTGGGCGCTTTCATCAAGACGGTGCCGGATGACCTGAAACCCACCCTGGGCACGTACCTGGCGAAGATCCGCGAGGCGCGGGCGGTGGGCCCCGCAGAAGGCGAGGGGTGATGGCGCGACTCGAACAGCCGCAGAAGGGACGTCACGTTCAGCTTTCAGAGAAGGCGCCGACTGGGGGACCGCCTCCGGAGGCAACCATGCCCTACCTGCCAATATCGCGTGAGACACGGCTCCTTCGGAATTCAGAGAGCAGGGCGAGACCGTGAATCGAGAACATGAGTCACCAAACCATCGAGAAGAGCGGTAACGGAGAGCAATCGAGTAGATCGGACGAGAGCACGGCAAGGCCGTTGGGCGCCGATACGGCGAGTCAGCAATCGTATAGTCCCGTCGAAGTTCTTGCTTCACCTACAGCGGGCCCGATCGCCAGGAGCGCCCTGCTGCGGAGCAGAGACAAGGAGCAATCGAGTCGGCGAGGCGAGAGCGCGTCGAGGTCGCCGGGTACCGATGCGGCGAGTCAGCAAGGGCGTAGTCCCGTCGAAATTCTTGCTGCGCTTGCGGCGATGCCGAGGCGCACTCGCGGGTGGAGTTCGGGCTCGAATCGGGCGAGGAAGGAGGCATGGATCTGATGGCGACTCAAGCACGAGAGCCCGACCCCGAGACCGCCGAGAAGGCGACGCGTCGCAGCTTCACGCCGGCGTACAAGCGGAAGATCCTCGCGCAGACCGACCACGCGAGCGATGGGCAGATCGGCGCCATCCTGCGCAAGGAGGGCCTGTACAGCTCGCTGTTGTCGACCTGGAGGCGGCAGCGAGACGAGGGTACGCTGGGCGCGTTGAAGCCGAAGAAACGCGGACCGAAGCCGAAGCAGGACCCCGAGCAGAAGGAGCTGGAGCGCCTGCGCCGCCGTGTGGCGCAGCTCGAGCACAAGCTCGAGACGGCGGAGCTGATCATCGATGTCCAAAAAAAAGTCTCGCAATTGCTCGGGATCCCGCTCGCGACGATCGATCCGTCCGAGAAGCCCTGATCGCGCAAGCGGACGATCTGTCCGCGAGGACAGGTCTGTCGCGGGCGTGCGAGGCGCTGGGGGTCTCGCGGGCGACCGTGTACCGTCGGCGCCGCCCTGCGCCGTCGCCGAGCTCGGCGAAGCCGCGGCCGTCGCCACGGGCGCTGAGCGCGGTGGAGCGCCAGGAGGTGCTGGAACTGCTGCACAGCGAGCGCTTCGTCGACAAGGCGCCCGAGGTCATCGTGCCGATGCTGCTCGACGAGCAGCGCTGGCTATGCAGCGCGCGCACCATGTATCGCCTGCTCGCCGCCGAGGGCGAGCTCCGCGAGCGCCGGCGACAGCGGCGGCACCCCGAGTACAAGCGCCCCGAGCTGCTGGCGACCGCGCCGAACCAGGTGTGGTCGTGGGACGTCACCTGGCTGCGGGGACCGACGAAGGGCCAATACTATTACCTGTACGTCCTGCTCGACATCTACAGCCGCTGCGTCGTCGGCTGGACCCTGGCGCGCCGCGAGAGCGCCGACATCGCTGCGCGCCTGATCCGCGCCGCCTGCGACAAGCAGAACATTCAACCTGACCAATTGACCATCCACGCCGATCGCGGCGCCGTCCCGACCTCCCGCGAGCTCGCCGACCTTTACGACGTCCTCGGCGCCCGCCGCTCGCACAGCCGGCCCCACGTCAGCGACGACAATCCGTACTCGGAGGCCCACTTCAAGACCCTCAAGTATACCCACGACTACCCCGACCGCTTCGCCTCCTACGACCACGCCCACGCCTTCTGCGGCCGCTTCGTCGACGGCTACAACCATCACCACCGCCACTCCGGCATCGCCTTCCTGGCGCCCGCCGACGTGCATTACGGCCGCACCGAGGCCATCCTGTCCATCAGGGCTGCCGCCCTCCACGCCGCCTACGAAGCCCATCCCGAGCGCTTCGTCCGCGGACTGTCCACGCCGCGCCGGCCTCCCGCCGCGGTCTACATCAACCCACCGCGCCGCCTCGAACGCGGCCTTCGCGAGTACGACGTCCATGTCCTTTCGGACGGGTGCAGCACGACCGATCCATCCTTTCATCACCACTCCGGCGAAATCTCACAATCACTAAACCCGACCAACACCGTGTCTCAAAGTCATTGACAGGCTCCGGACATGACGGGCCGCGACTCCTCTGCGGAGTTCCTCGAGGTGACCTGGGCCTTTCAGGAGTGCGTGCGGTTGCTCGAGCATCCGGACGCCCCCGTTAGCGACGAGCCGCCGGGCTCGACGTCCGCTGCGGGCATGCCTCCATGGGCGCAAGCAGTCGAGGAGGAGTTCAACAAGGAGAAGAACGCGCTCCTTGAGGAGTGGCGCCGCGTGAAGCGGGCCGCCACCGCGAGCGAAGCGCTAGAGGGGCTCGGAGCGCTCGCCACGCGAGCCGAGCGCTACCATCGCGCCGGCCGTGAGGTGGTGGCCGGAGTACGAGTGTTCCGGCGAATGTTCAGCAAGTGACCCTGCTGCGTGGCGCTCGCCACGCGTGCCGAGCGCTACGTGAGGGACCCGCGGTTACAGCCGCGTCAGTCCTTTTGTCGAGTTCTGCCGAAACTGAACGCCCCGCCAGCGATGGAGATCATGGTCAAAATGATGAGGCCGGTCTCTTTGTCGTAGAAGAGAAGAAGCAGGGCCCCGATAACTAGGACAAGGATGACGGTTCCCGTCACATATAACCGATGCAGCTGCAGCGCATTTTCCCGCTGCAGGTGCCGGTCCGCGAACTCAAGCTCCTCACGCCCTTGTTCTCTACGCGCTGCGATGTCGGTTTCTGTGACGCGGACCAGGGGCTGGATCACCATGTCGCGAACCGCGAGCAGCAGGGCGCTCTGCTGTTCGCTCAGCGCAGGGTGGACGCCTTCCTCTTCTGGTTGCAGGACCTCTGGCGAGTCCTCATCTCCCACGTGCTGCAACGCTTGCTCGTTACTCGTCTTGTTGGGGTCGCTCACTTCTTGCTCGGCTCGCTCTTCACGGAGCTCTGGGCACCGCGTTCATAGCTCTCTGGGCCCCGAATCACTAACCCACCGACTCTCGCTGCGACGTTGCCGATCGTGACCACGACCTGCGCTACCTCGCTTGAATTTTGCGATTGGAATTGTCCGGACGGAGTGGCAGTCCGGACACGCTCCAGAGCACGCTGGACATCACGCTTGGCGTTGGCGTTTGTCATGCTCCTTGGACAGTAGCACAACCATCAGCGCCGTCTTGTCCCCTGGGTAGGCCATGTCCGCCCGTGACCGAGCTCGAGTTGGCGCTTGGAGTAGGGGGCTGCCTGTGGAGCCATGCATAAGCTATGCACAGCGCCCCTAGCGCGATGCAGTAGCGCCCCTAGCGCGATGCAGTAGCGCCCCTAGCGCGATGCAATAGCGCCCCTAGCGCGATGCAGGCGCCTTGGCGAGGACCTCAACGAGACGGCCACCTCGATGAAGACGAGGACGAGGTTGGAGTCGTCCAATAAAACCAAAAAAAGACCCGGTGGGTTGCACCGGGTCTTCCGAGTCGCGGGTCGCGTCCGCAACTCTTGTCCGCAAATTTATTTTGCCCTCTTGATTTTTTCAAGGGGGCCTGGCGTCATGCATCCACACAGGAGATGCCCATGTCGTCGCGTGACTTGGTCTTCTCCCGGGGTGACCTGTCCCCCACAGTAGGGACAAGGTTTCATTAGAGCGAGAAGCATACCGGGCCCTGCGGCCGCGACCCAGCATCGGGGTGATTCGAGCCCGAGTCCTCCCATGAGGAAGGTCTCGCCTATCGCTGCTGCGCGGCGTAATGGCTCTCGGGCAAGCTGGCTCCGCTCGTTTCTCGGCCCATGAAGCGCGACCACCACCTCTCGTCGTTCCTGCGCAAACCCCCGGCTCGCCTCGATCTGGCGACCTTGCCGACCCCGGTCGAGCGGGCGCCGTGGCTCGACGCTCCAGGCGCCGCGGTCTACGTCAAGCGCGACGATCAGACCAGCCGACTCTATGGCGGCGGCAAAGTCCGCAAGCTGGAGTGGCTGCTCGCCAACCCGCCGTACGACGATCGACGTCCGATCCTCTCGGTCGGTGGGATCGGCAGCCACCACCTCGTCGCCCTCGCGCTGCACCTCCAGGCCCAGGACCGCGAGCTGCACGCGTGGGTGTTCGACCAGGTGCCGACCGAGCACACGCTCGACGATCTGGCGGTGTTGCTGTCGACCGGGGCCAAGCTGTGGGCCGTGCCGACGCGGCCGGCGCTGCCGCTGGCGTGGCTGGGCTATCGCACGTGGGCGAAGCCGCCGCAGAGCGGGGTCTACATGCCGCCGGGCGGGACCACCGGGATCGGTTGCCTCGGCTTCGTCGAGGCCGGGCTCGAGCTGGCCCAGCAGGTCAAGGAGGGCCTGCTGCCGGCCCCGCAGGCGCTCTACGTCACCGGGGGCACGTGCGGCTCGTGTTGTGGGCTGGCGCTCGGGCTGGCGCTCGCGGGCCTGCCGGTGCGCATCCGCGTGGTCTCGGCGCTCGAGCGCCTGTACCTCGGGACATACTTGCTGAAGCGCACGCTGAACCAGGCCTTCGCCGCCCTGGTGGACGCCGGGCTGCAGCCCGAGCTGGCCGCGCTCGGTCCGGCCGGGCTGCTCGCGCGCGCCGGCGTGACCTGGTCGATCGATCACTCGCAGGTCGGCTCCGGATACGCCGTGCCGACCACGGCCGGGCAGGAGGCGGTGGACCTGGCCGCGGGCGGCGGGCTCGAGCTCGAGACGACCTATACCGGCAAGTGCCTGGCCGCGCTGCGTCGCGACCTCGCGGCCGGCGAGGTCGCGGGGCCGGTGCTGTTCTGGGACACCCACGGGGCCACCGACCTGCGGCCGCACATCGTCGCCGGCTGGCAGGCGCGCGTGCCCCTGGCGCTGCGGCGGCGACTGATCCGCGCCGGCGCGGCCCTGCCGGCCGCGCGCTGACCACGGCGCGCCCGCGGTCGGACGGACGATCGCACATGCCCCGAAGGGCATGTCGCACAGGACATGTCCGAAGGGGCAGCACGGTCGATGGCCAGGGCAGGACCGTCCTCGGCGGCCGGAGGCGGTCGGGCGGGGTCGAGCTCCGGATCCGGCCGTCCTCGGCGGCCGGCGGCCGTCCGGGCCCGGCAGAACGGTTTGTGCTTGCGCCGGGGGGGCCTTCGGGTCAATGTCCGGCCGCCATGTTCACCCTCACGCTCGACCCACCGGAGGCGTCGCCCCGCCTCGCGGTCATCACGATCGACCGCCCGGGCGAGAAGGTCAATACGATCGCCCCGGCGGCGCTGGCCGCGATCGAGGAGCAGTTCGCCACGCTCGACAGCACCCCCGGCCTGGCCGGCATCGTGCTGATCTCGGGCAAGCCCGACAACTTCATCGCCGGCGCCGATGTCGACGTGTTCGCCACCGCCAAGGAGCGCAAGGACGTCGAGACCTTCAGCCGTAAGGGCCACGAGGTCCTCAAGCGGCTCGCCAACTCGAAGCTGCCGGTCGTCGCCGCCATCCACGGCGCCTGCCTCGGCGCTGGCCTCGAGCTCGCGCTGTGCTGCACCTGGCGGATCGCCACCGACTCGCCGAAGACGGTGCTCGGCCTGCCCGAGACGATGCTCGGCCTGTTCCCGGGCGGCGGCGGCGTGACCCGGCTGCCGCGCCTCATCGGCGTGCGCGAGTCGCTCGACATGATCCTCACCGGCCGCAACATCCGCCCGCGCGCGGCCAAGAAGATGGGCCTCGTCGACCAGGTGGTGAGCGAGGAGTCGCTGCTGGCCGCGGCGCGCCGGGCCGCGGGGCTGCTGGCGGCGGACAAGCTCGAGCCGCGGCTGCACCCGAAGGGCGACGTCGTCCGCGCGCTGCTCGAGCACAACCCGGTCGGCCGCAAGGTGCTGTTCAACCAGGCGCGCAAGACCGTCCAGCGCAAGACGCTGGGGCTGTATCCGGCGCCGCTCGTGGCCATCGACTTGATCGAGCGCGGGCTGACGCTGCCGCTCGACGAGGCGCTGGCCCAGGAGCCGCCGGCGTTCGCCGAGCTGGCGGTCGGGCCGGTGGCGCAGAACCTGGTGTCGCTGTTCCGCCGCAGCAACGCGCTGAAGAAGCAAGAGGTCAAGGACGCCGGCGGCGAGGTCGTCGAGGGCGAGCCCATCACCCGCCTCGGCATGGTCGGCGGCGGCTTCATGGGCGCCGACATCGCCGTGGTCTCGGCCGAGAAGGGCATCGAGACGCGGATCCGCGACATCGCGCCCGAGCCGCTCGGCAAGGCGCTGGCCCACTGCAAGGCGTACTTCGACCGCCGGTCGCGGAGCCTCGGCGAGCGCCACGTGTTCAAGGCCCGGAGCCGGGTCAGCGGCAGCCTCGAGCTGACCGGCTACGGCACCATGGACCTCATCATCGAGGCCGTGCCGGAGAACCTCGGGCTCAAGCAGGACGTGTTCGCCCAGCTCGAGGCGATCGTGCCGCCGACGACGATCCTGGCGACCAACACCTCGGCGCTGCCGATCGGCAAGATCGGCGCGAAGATGGAGCACAAGGACCGCCTGATCGGCCTCCACTTCTTCTCGCCGGTGTCGAAGATGCCGCTGCTCGAGATCGTGGTGACGCCGGAGACCTCGGCGCAGACGCTGGCGACCTGCCTGCGCTACGCGGCCCAGATCGGCAAGACGCCGATCGTGGTCAAGGACGGCCCGGGCTTCTACACCACGCGCGTGCTCGGCTTCTACTTGATGGCCGCGCTGCAGATGGTGCAGGACGGTCACACCATCGAGGCGGTCGACCGCGGCGCGCGGCAGATCGGCTGGCCGGTCGGCCCGATCACGCTGCTCGACGAGGTCGGCATCGACGTCGGCGCCAAGGTGTCCAAGACCCTGGCCGAGGCGTTCCCCGAGCGCATCGTCGTGCCCGACACCGTCGACCAGTTCCTCGCCAGCAAGCGCTTCGGCCGCAAGAACGGCCGCGGGTTCTACATCTACCCGGGCGAGGGCGAGCGCGGGTTCCTCGGCAAGAAGCCGCGCAAGCGGGTCGATCCCGAGGTCTACGGGTTCTTCGCCGGCCGCACGCCGCTGGCCGAGCCGGGCGATCCGGAGGAGCTGGGCGAGCGTCTGACGCTGATCGCCGCGGCCGAGGCCATCCGTTGCCTCGAAGAGGGCATCATCGCCTCGCCGCGCGACGGCGACATCGGGGCGGTGTTCGGCTTCGGCTACCCGCCGATGCGCGGCGGTCCGTTCCGCCACATCGACGCGCTCGGCCCGGGCGCGGTGGTCAGCCGCATGGCCCAACTGCGCGAGCGCTACGGCGAGGCCTACGCCCCGCCAGCGCTGCTGCTCGAGCTGGCCCGGACGGGCAAGAATTTCTCGAGCCTCAACAAGGATGAGGGAGGTGCTGCATGAGTTCGCAAGTCCGCAGGGTCGCGGTGGTCGCGGGGGCGCGTACGCCCTTTTGTAAGGCGGGCGGGCAGCTGATCCGCAGCTCGGCCGTGCAGCTCGGCGTGGCGGCAGCCCGCGAGACGCTGCTCAAGGCGCAGATCCGTCCGGAGCGCGTGCAGGGCCTCGTGTTCGGCATCGTCTCGCCGCCGGTCGGCGCGCCCAACATCGCCCGCGAGATCGCGCTGGCGGGGGCGTTCCCCACCGGCGTGCCGGGCTTCACGATCAGCATGGCGTGCATCTCGAGCAACCAGGCGATCACGACCGCGGCCGAGAGCATCGCCCTCGGCAAGGCCGACGTCGTGCTCGCCGGCGGCGCCGAGGTGCTGAGCGACGTGCCGATCCAGTACGGTCGCCGCTTCCGCGACGCGCTGTTCGTCGCCAGCAAGGCGCGCAGCGCCGGCGAGCGGCTCAAGGCGTTCCGCGGGGTCAAGCTCGCGGACCTCGCCCCGGTGGCGCCAGCCATCGCCGAGACCTCGACCGGCCAGACGATGGGTCAGTCGGCCGAGAAGATGGCCAAGGCGTTCGGCATCAAGCGCGAGGACCAGGACAAGTTCGCCGCCCAGAGCCACCTCCGCGCCAGCGAGGCGTGGAAGAACAAGCTCATCTCGCCGCGCGTGGCCCCCGTGGCCGTCCCGCGCGGCAAAGAGGTGTCGGTGGTGACGAGCGACGATCACCCGCGCGGCGACACCAGCGTCGAGAAGCTGGCCAAGCTGAAGCCGGTGTTCGACCGCGAGCTCGGCTCGGTCACCGCGGGCAACAGCTCGCCGCTGACCGACGGCGCGTCGGCGGTGCTGCTGGCCTCGGAGGAGGTCGCTCGCGCCGAAGGCTGGCCGATCCTCGGCATCCTCCGCGGCTACCAGTACACCGCCATCGACCCGTTCGAGCACCTGCTGATGGGCCCCGTCAGCGCGGTCGCCAGCGTGCTCGATCAGACCGGCCTGGCGCTGTCGGACCTCGGCGTGATCGAGATGCACGAGGCGTTCGCGGCCCAGGTGCTGGCCAACATCCACGGCCTCGGCTCGGCCAAATACTGCGCCGAGAAGCTCGGGCGGGCGGCCGCCGTCGGTGACATCGATCCGACGTTCATCAACCAGTGGGGCGGCAGCATCAGCCTCGGTCACCCGTTCGGCGCCACCGGCGGCCGCCTGGTGATCCAGCTGCTCGACCAGATGGCCCAGCAGTCGGCCCAGTTCGGCCTGATCTCGGCGTGCGCCGCCGGCGGCATGGGCTCGGCGATGATCTTCGAGCGGGCGTAGCTCGCCTCGCCGCTCGCCCCCGCGGGCCTCGAGGTCGCCTCGAGGCCCGTTCGTGCTTTCGGCGAACACGCGTCGAGGCGCTCGCTACCGGGCTGTGCGGACCGCGAGAGCCGTTCGTGGTTTCGGCGCGTGCGCGTCGAGGACAGACGGGCGAGTGCCAGGTCAGGTTTTCCTACTGTCCCTTGGGGCATGCCCACACGACCATGTCGTGATGGACATGCCCGGAGGAGCATGTCTAAAAGGATAGCCGTTCAGGCGAGCCGCGTATCGCCGTCGTCGCCGTTGTCGTCGAAGCGATCGTCGTCATCGTCGTCGCCGCCGTCCAGCAGATCGAGCTCGTCGTCGTCGCCCGCCAGGCGCGGCGCGGCCGGCGGGGTGGCGAGCGCGTAGGCCAGTGGGGCCACGCCGAGGCGCTTGATCCGGAACAGGTTGAGGCCGATGGCCGCGGTGACCTCGGGGCTGCCGCGGTACTGCAGGCGGCAGTCGCCGGTGGCCGCGATCTGCAGCGACCCGCCGAGCCGGCCGAATTGCTGGAAGCGCAGCAGCTCCGGCGGATCGCCGCGCAGCGTCACGCCGGCGTCGCCGGCCTCCGAGCCGTAGAAGAGCAGGTCGCGGCCCTTGAACAGCTCGCCGACCACGAAGTAGCGGAGGAACGGCCAGTCGTCGCGCTCGCGCAGGGCGAGCGCGATCTGCCGCGGGCTCTGCAGGCGATCGACGTCGAGCTCGGCGACCGAGACGAAGAACGAGGAGCGGCGCGAAAGGTTGATGTCGAGCGCGGCCCCGGCCTCGCCGACGGCCAGCTCGGCGGCGCCGCCGAAGCCGAGCGAGCCCTCGCTGTGGTACTGGAATTTGTCGGCGCGCCGACCGCCCGGCTCGACGACGACGGGCACGCCGAAGTCGGTGGTGACGTGGCCGATGCGGACGAACACGCCGCCGCGGAACACCCCGTAATCGCCGGGGCGCACGTCGAGCAGCGGCGGCCACACGGCCCGGCAGCGCAGGTGTCTCCGCAACGAACGGGTGTACTCGCGGGCGATGCTCATCGCCCTCACTATGGCACGCCTACTCCCAGTCGAGCATGCTGAGCGAGGCGCGCACGAGCTCGCCCATCGACTCGCAGCGCAGGAAGCGGTCGTCGCGGTGGTAATGCGCGAGCTCCTGCCGCAGCCGCAGGATGTTGTCGAGCGGCGCGAGTTCGTCGGCGCTCATGGTGTGCAGGAGATCGCCGAGCGCCTCGTGCTCGGCCCGAGCGCGCAGCCGGAGCAGCGCGTGCTCCTCCTCCTGGTACTGCTTGACCGACTCGTGGGTCATGCACGACATGGCGAGGAAGATGACCGCGTTGTTCTGCGAGTAGTACTTGGGCATGTACACGTTGCAGCGGCCCTCATAGCTCTGCTGGTCGAAGTCGATCGCGCGGATCCGGATCATCACCTCGTCGAGGTCGGGGATGACGTTGACCACGAAGTTGCTCGAGTGCATGTCGCCCAGCAGGCGCACGAAGCAGCGCTCGTTGAACTTGACGAACTCCTTGGCCAGGCGCACCGCCTCGATCCGCGAGTCGCCGAGGTGCTCGCGGATGAACTGATCGCCCGGGATGCCGGCGATGTGCTCCTCGACGAGGGTGACGCTGTCGGTGAGGTACTGGATCCGGCTCGGCGACAGCAGGTCCTCGAGCTCGAGCCCGTAGAGCCGCGAGGCGTCGGCGTGCTTGACGTAGAAGTAGTCGAAGTTCTCGTTGAGGGTGTTGAGGATCCGGACGCGAAACGGCTGGGTGTTGCCGTAGGAGCAGACGTCGACGCGATCGGTGATGAGGTGCTGCATCAGCGAGGCGTTGCCCATGACTCGCATGTTGGCGTAGGTGCGCACGAGGTCGCGGTGGATCTCCTTGCGCATCGACGCCGGGTACAGCACCGACTGCCACAAGGTGTCGCGCCCGCGCTTGTCGTAGACCGGGGTGGCGTCGTCGTAGCGGGTGAGATCGGCGTACGACACCGGCAACTCGGCGAGGCGGCCGTGACGACGGAGATAGCTGCGCAGGCCCTCCTGCACGCGGTAGGGCCGCTTCTTCCGCGAGATCATCGCCATGCCGCGGCAGGATGACGGCTCGCAGGCGCCGGCGCAAGCGCGGCCGCGAAGGCACACCGGAGGGATCGCGGAGCATGCACCGCCGGGCCCGCGTGGACCGACGCGAGAGGTCCGCGGTCGTCTGGCGCTCCGCGGTCGCGGCGGGCGCAGCGTGGCGAACCTCGGGACGTCGCGCTCGCGGCGATCGGGCTCGGTGTGCTCGCGCGAGGCTGTCCCATCGGACAGCTAGCTTCCTGCGACCCGAACGGCGACCGCGAGAGCGCGCGTGGCCGACGGTCGCGGGTGCGTGCGCCCGGCGAGCTGGGTCGGGGCGGCCGGGGCGTTCCCGTCGAGCCCCGGGCTTCGCGGAAGGACCGGCCCATGCGTGCGTAGATCGTGGGCACCGCCGCGTGAGCTCGCGCAGGGTCTCGCGGGAGAGGTCTGCCCCGGTGAGCGGCCGATCGGGACGGAGCGGCCATGACGCTGCCTCCGACAGCCCTCGCGGGCCGGCAGCGTAGCTGTCTTTTGGGTCATGTCCGTGATCGCGGGCCCGGAGGGCCGGCCCGGATGCGCGGGCGCGGGCCTCGTCGCCGGCCTGTCGTGGCCCAGCGGAGCGCCAGGCTGCGCGAGCGCCTGCGGCCGAGAAGCCGTGGCGCGGAGGTCAGCGTGAAGGCCGGTTCATCGCGCCCCCGGCAGTTTCTCCTGGCGGGCGCGCGCGGCCGTGGGCGATGATGTCACCCAATGGTCTACCGAAACGTGACGCCGCTCGTCGTCGCCTGCGCGCTGGCGAGTGCCTGCGGCGACGATCTCAACACCACCGACAGTGCCACCGGGACCGATACCGAGGCGACGGGCACCACCGACACTTCGCCGACGACGACCGACGCGCCGCCGACGACGACCGAGGCGACGACCGATGCGACCACCGGCGACACCTCGACGGGCACCACCGGCGACGAGTTCCCGGTCGGTGGTTGCGGGGCCCCGCCGTTCGAGTGGTTGCCGTCCGACGGCATGGGCGAGATCATCGACTTCGAGCAGGTCATCCAGCTCGACGCGCCGACGATCACCGACCTGCTCGAGCAGAACGGCTTTACGGCGCTCGGCGCCGCCGACTACGGCGCGCGCGTCTACAAGATCCGCTACGTGACGCAGGACCGCGGCGAGAAGCACGAGACCACCGGGTTCGTGTCGTTCCCGATCCTGGACGCGCCGGAGGAGCGGCCGGTGGTGGTGTGGGCCCACGGGACCAGCGGCTTCACCGACGCGTGCGCGCCGACCAAGGATCCGATGGGCTTCCAGGTGCCGCTGATCCTGGCCGCGAAGGGCTTCATCTCGGTCGCGCCCGACTACATCGGCATGAACGGCTGGGGCCCGGCGTCGAACCGGCTGCACCCGTACATCGTGCCCGAGCCGACGGCGATCGCCACGCTCGACTCGATCCGCGCGCTGTATCAGCTGGCCGCGGGCAACATGGATCTGCCGAGCCTGCCGGGCGACGAGGTGGTCCTGTTCGGCGCCTCGGAGGGCGGCTTCGCCACGCTGTGGGCCGACCGCTACGCGCCCCACTACGCGCCCGAGCTCAACATCGTCGCCAACGTCGCCGCGGTCCCGCCGACCGACGCGGTCGGGCTGACCGAGCACGGCGCGACGGTGTTCGGGCCGACCACCGGCGCGCTCGCGGCCGCGGTCGTCGGCGGCTGGGACTGGACCGGGCGCCAGGGCGACCTCAGCGAGGTGCTCAGCGCCGGCCCGCCGATCGACGTCGCCACGGTGCTGCCGATGATGATGGAGGGCGGCTGCAACTTCGACCTGCCGCCCGAGATCACCAGCACCGATCAGGTCTACGCGCAGTCGTTCATCGACGCGGTGATCGACCGCGACTGGGAGGCGCTCGGCGACTGGGGCTGCTTCCTGCGCCAGGCGACGCTCGGCGAGTCCGAGGTCCCGCTGCTGAAGATCACGCCGACGCTGATCCAGCAGGGCGAGGTCGACGACCTGGTCTACACGCCGGTGGTCAAGGCCGACCTGCCGCGCCTGTGCGACCAGGGCTACCAGCTCGAGCACATCGACTGCGCCGGCGCCGGCCACGGCGACTCGGTGCTGCAGGCGGTGCCGTACATCCTGCAGTGGGTCAACGAGCGCCTCGACGGCGCGCCGCTGGCCGAGCCGTGCGTGATCCACGAGCCGACCGACTGCACGCAGCTGTAGGTCCGCGAGGACAGGTCCGCGAGGGCAGGTCCGAACGGACAGGTCCTCGGGGACATGCTCGTTCGGGCAGGCTCAGTCGGCGGGCGGCCCGACCGGCAGGGCGGGGGCGACGGGGGTCGCGGCGGCCCAGGCGTCGAGGTGGCGCAGCACGGCCATGACGATGCGGTCCTCGGCGCGCTTGCGCTTGGCGGCGACGGCGACGCGGCCGTCGTCGACGTTGATGAGGATCGAGAAGCCGACCTGCGGGGTGCCGTCCTCGGCGGTGATGACCCCGGTGAGGCCGCTGACGCCGTCGAGGGTGCCGGTCTTGGCGCGCACGCGCTTGCCCGACTGGCGCAGGCGCGACAGCATGGTCCCGCGCTCGCCGGCGACCGGCAGGGCCGAGACGAGGCCGCCCTCCTCGGCGCGCACGCGGCCGGCGAGGGCGATGAGGTCGACGAGCGCGCTGGTGGTGACGCGGCCGAGATCCGACAGGCCGGAGCCGTTCTCGAACACGAGGGCGTTGGGGTCGAGGCCGAGCGCGCGCCAGTAGCCGAGCACGACCTCGGCGCCGTTGTCCCAGTCGCCCGGGCTCTGGGTCACGCGCCAGCCGATGCAGCGCAGCAGCTGCTCGGCCATGAAGTTGTTGCTGAAGGCGAGCGCGTCGGCGGCGACGACCGCGAGCGGGGCCGAGTCGCGGCGCGTGACGAGCTCGGCGCCGTTGCCGTAGGGCGGGGCGGCGCCGCGGACGACCGGGAGCGGGGCGTCCTGGCTGCGCGTGGCGAGCAGGACCGCGAGGGCGCCGCCGGTGTAGAGGCCAGGATCGGAGATCCGGCGTCGCACGAGCACGGGCTTGGCTTTGCGGCGGATCTTGCCGGTGACCTCGACGACGGTCTCGACGCCGTCGCCCTCGCCGCGCGCGTAGGTGCGGACCGTGGGCACGCCGCTGCCGATGGTGGCGCGGTTGTCGATGACGAGGTGGGTGCTGTCGGGGAACAGGGTGACGACGGGGCCGTCGGCGGCCGGCGTGATGGTGATCTGGACGGTGTTGAAGTCGAGGCTGAGGGCGCCGCTCGGGGCCTGATACGACACGCCGACCGCGGTGTCGCTGAAGCCGGGGGCCAGGCGGCGCTGCGAGAAGGCGGCGTCGTCGACGACGATGCGCGTCAGCGAGGCGAGGTCGGTGCGCGCGGCGATCTCGTCGACGAGCGCGGCCAGAGCGACGTGGTCGAAGCTGGGGTCGCCCTCGCCGATCACCACGAGGTCGTCGCCGTGCCGCAGCACGCGGGTCTCGAACCGGTAGTCGGCGCCGAGCAGGTCGAGCGCGGCGGCGGTGGTCAGCAGCTTGTTGTTGCTGGCCGGGTTGAGCGGGACGTCGCCCTGGAAGTCGAACAGCACGGTGTCGCTGCCGAGGTCGCGGACGTGCACGCTGACCGAGGCGAGCCGCTCGAGCGGGGCGACGATCTTGCGGATCGCGGCGTCGAGCCCTGCGGTGTCGAGCGCGATCGGCGGGCCGGAGGCGCCGCCGCGGGTGCGCTCGACAGCGCGGCTGATCGCCTCCAACCGCGTCAGCAGCCGCTCGGCGGCGGTCGGCGGCGGCAGCTCGTCCGGCACCACCGCGACCTCGACGTAGGCGTCGCGCCGCGGCTCGGCCTCGCCTGTCTCGAGGGACATGGCATAGGGGACAGGGGCGACCAGGCGGGTGAGGGCGCCGCCCGCGAAGGCGAGGGCGGCCGCGGCGAGCAGGGCCATCGCGCCGGCTGCCGCGGGCCAGACGTGCATGCGCACACAATGCGGCGAGGCGGAAGAGCCCGTCAAGCTGCGCGGCGGCGCAGCCGCGGCGGAGCGCGCTGCGCGAGGTGACAGCGGCGTCAGGTCGGCCGAGAAGGCTGGCCGAAGGGACATGTGAGGACCGCGCGCGCGGACGCCCGTGCGCGCGCCTGCACGCGCAGACAGACGCGGTTCGTCGCGCAATTCCCCGGGTCCGCGCAGGGGCAGCGCCCGGGCGCGCTCGCGCTCGCTCACGTCCGTGGCCGTCGTCATGGACCCGATCGGCGAAGGCCCATAGGGCTGCGGAATGACTCCGTCTGCGCGTCGTTCCTGGGTGTTTGCTCCTCTGCTGCTCGCCACTTGCGGCGGCGACGGCGGCCGCGACTCTGCGACCGCGGGGGCCGTGACGATGACGGGCTCGACCGTGCCGTCGACCACGCCGGGGATCCTGACCGAGCCCGGGACCTCCTCCGGCAGCACCACGAGCCCGACCACCGGCGACAGCGAGTCAGCGGGATCGACCACCGAGGACGTGACGCCGACCGGCACCGGCGGGCTCAAGTTCGACCTCGGCGCCGGCGATCTCGGCGAGACCGGCGGCGGCCCGCCGGTGAACGTGTGCAAGGTGCAGGACGACATGGACGCGATCGGCGACTGCGAGATGGAGGCGCCGCCCGACAGCTTCGCGCCGGCGCTGCAGTGGTCGTTCGGCGAGAACCTGCAGTCGATGGTGACGCCGCTGGTCGGCAATTTCACCGACGACAACGCCGACGGCGCGATCGATCTTTGCGACGTCCCGGACGTGTTGCTCGTCGCCGGGCCGACGATCGGCTACGGCCAGATCTGCGAGCTGTTCGTGCTCGACGGCGCGACCGGGGCCCAGCACTTCGCCATCCCGACGAGCGAGAGCCTGTCGTGCTTCGCCACGCCGGCGTTCGCCGACATCGACAACGACGGCCTGCCCGAGATCGTGGCGATCTGGAACAGCGGCGGGGTCTACCGCCTCAAGGCGTTCGAGCACGACGGCACGCTCAAGTGGGCCAACACGATCGACGGCGGCCAGGCCGAGCAGTTCTACCGCGAGACCGGGGCGGTGGCGATCCACGACCTCGACGCCGACGGCGACGCCGAGATCATCTTCAACCACGAGGTCTACGACCACAACGGCGTGCTGCTGTGGGCCCAGACCAACCCGCAGCCGGGCGAGCTCGAGGCGAGCGTGGGCGTCGACCTCGACGGCGACGGCAAGATGGAGGTCGTCACCGGCCACGCGGCCTACCGTCACGACGGCACGGTGTACTGGGACAACTACCCGCAGGTGACGGCGCAGTCGATCCCGCAGATCGCCAACCTCGACGACGACCCGTTCCCCGAGGTGTTCATCACCTCGGGCCAGGGGCTGTGGATGCTCGAGCACGACGGCACGGTGAAGTGGGGCCCGGCGACGCCGACGGGGGTGCAGCCCTCGGGCTACTTGACGTGGATGCGGCCCGGCACGGTGCACGACTTCGACGGCGACAGTCTCCCTGAGTACGCGTCGTCGTCGAGCCAATACTACGCGGTCTACGAGGGCAACCCGGCGACGGTGCTGTGGCAGTCGCAGGTGTTCGACAGCTCGGGCGCCGCCGGCGGCACCGCGTTCGATTTCCTCGGCGACGGCGTGGCCGAGGCGATGTACGCCGACGAGCAGAACTTCCGCATCTACGACGGGGTCACCGGCGCGGTGGTGCTGACGCAGGCGCGCGTCAGCTACACGCTGAGCGAGTACCCGATCGTGGCCGACGTCGACAACGACGGTTCGGCCGAGATCTTGGTGGTGTCGCTGTCGGGCCAGCCGGCCCTGCAGGTGCTGCGCGACGCCGAGGACCGGTGGATCCAGGCGCGACGGATCTGGAACCAGCACGCCTACTACGTCACCAACGTGCGCGAAGACAGCACCCTGCCGACCACGCCGGTCGACAACTGGAAGCTGTTCAACACCTATCGGACCAACGCCCAGATCGAGGGCGGCGGGCTGTGCAATCCCAACCCGCCGGGCTGATCGGGGTGGCCTTCGGGACATGTCTGAAGAGTCATGTCCCGTGGTCCCGACGGTGCGCGCGGAGGAGACGGAGCGCTTGCTGGACGCCACGAGGCGTGACAAAAATGGAGCTCTGCGAGCGGGTTTTCGTCCTTATGAAGGACGCCCTCAGGCTCCTCGATATCCATGGTGTCGCCGCTGTTCTCTTCGTCGCGAACGTGCTCCTCGCGGCGTGCTATCGTCCCTGCGACGAATGGGTCTCAACTCCGCTCGACGGGCGTATCCGCAAAGCGGAAGGTATCGTAGCGATTGGTGCCGACGGCAGTGTGTTCGGGAGGCGCCGCGTTCAGGGCTTTCCGCCGACCGAGTTCACTGAGCTCTTGTTCTCAGCTCCTGAGCCGCTGTTGGCGCTCCACACTCCAGCCTTCGAGGGTTTATACGACCTGGAGGCGAGATATGCGGTCGTCGGAGAGCGCGGAACGATAGCGATTTCCAAAGGGAATGGCGTGGAGTGGGACCTCGTGCCAGCGCCGACGACCGAGGACCTCTACGGGGTTCGATTTTTTTGCGGACAGCCCGATCGCGGGCTCGTCAGCGGCGCAGCAGGCGTGATCCTCTCCACGGAGGCGGGCGGGGCGGCATGGGAGCTTCGTCCTTCTGGCACGTCGCAGGCGCTCCGCGCCGTCACGGTGCTTCGAGACGGCGTCGCGGTCGCAGTCGGCGACGCCGGCACCATCATCCGCTCCGAAGATTATGGAGCGACCTGGTCGCCAGTCGCTTCCGGCACCGCCAAAGACCTGGCCTCGGTGGATTTCGGCGACTGCTGGGACCACTCGACTGTCGGGGACGAGCTGGGCATCGCGGTCGGGGCTGACGGGGTCGTTCTGGTGTCCGAGAATCGGGGAGAGACCTGGAAGCAGGCGTCACTGCCGATCCAGCACGATCTCAGGCAAGCGCAGCTCAACTACCGGTCCCCCAGCGCGCCAGAGCCTTACGCGGCGCTGGTCGGCGACGACGAGATCGTGTTCTGGGAGTTCGGCACGGATGCGCCGTTCGATCGGCTCACGTTCCCGACCCAAGTTTATGCGCTCGAGGACCGCGATTCGCCCCAGTATGCTATCGGGGACGCGCAGATATTCTCGCGCAAACGGGACGAGTGGTGTCCGGGCCGGTTCGATTGAGTTCTCGACTCGACCGCTGCGCCGATCGTGTGGCCTTGGGGACATGTCGAAATGGGCATGTCCCGCGGTCCTGATGGTCCGTCGGCGGGCGATCGATCGAGGTGCTGGCGCTCGCGGCCGACATTGACCTGTCCGCGAGGACAGGCCCGCGCCTGGATCACGGCTTCAGCCGCGGCTGGGTGCGGGTGTGACGGTCGGGGTGCGGGTTGCCGGCCTCGTCCTGCCACGGGAACACGCGCAGCGACGGATCGCTGTCGGGGTCCCACGCGACCAGGCCGAGGCCCTCGATGTCGCGCGGGACCATGTCCCAGTCGTAGCGGAACATCGGGTTGTGAGCGTTGCCGAGGCGATCGAAGATGCGCACCTCGAATGACAGGCGGCACCACGTGCGGTACGTGTCGACCTCGGCCGCGGCGCCGCGGTGCACGGTGTACGCGTCCATCAGCGTCAGCTCCCACGGCGCGGCGTACCAGGCGTGGGCGCTCTGCGTCCGGGCGACCTGGTTGTTCATCTCGAAGAAGAAGTTATGGCGCGCCTCGTCGAGGCCGGTGAATTCGAACGGCTGGACGTAGTAGGCCGTCGGCAGGCAATCGGTCACGGTGTACGTGTGGTTGATGCGGACCTTGGGCTGCCAGCGGGCGCCCTGGAAGCCGTCGACGTGGCAGGGCGCCTCGCGCTGCAGCACGCCGCCGCGCACGGGGCCCTGGTCGACGGTGAGGTAGCAGTAGAACTCGTCGTAGTGGCACGGGTTGACGGCGAGCTCGAGGTCGGCGACGCGCTGGACCAGCCAGCGCAGCTGCGCCAGCTCGGCGGGCAGGCGGAAGTCCGAGCCGGGGAACTTGATCGGCATGTCGAGGGTGCGCGGCATGCCGGGGCGCACCAGCGCGGCGCGCTCGGCCTCGGGGACCTGGCCGAGCTCGACGGGGCGGCGCGCGACCTTGAATTGCTCGAGATCCCAGATCGTGCCGATCTGGGCGAGGATCGGCGAGTCGGCCGGGAGCGCGGGCAGGATGGCCTTTGGGTCAGGTTCGATCCGCACGCCGCTGCTGGCGAGGCCGGGGACCGTGTAGTGCTTGCCGCGGTAGCCGAGCTGGTGGACGTCCGTCACGCCTCCGTCATCTCGCACAGGCCGCGGACGTTGGCGAGGCCCTCGACGGCGTCGACCTCGGGCGCGCGGCCGTGCGCGACGGCGTCGACGAAGTCCTGGAGCTCGCCGAGGTAGGGGTCGGCTGGCTCATAGGACAGCTCGCGGTCGCCCACGACGATCCGGCCGCCGCCGTGCGGGCCGAGGACCTCGTCGCCGCGGGCCGAGCCGGCGTCGCCGAACACCTCGATCGTCCGCGGGGCGCGGAAGACGACCGAGGTGAGGATGTCGGCCGTGGCGCCGCTGGCGAACCGCAGCGCGACCGCGGCGGTCTCGTCGTGGGGGCTGCGGTGGACCGGGCTGCTGGTGAGCGCGCGGGCGTGCTCGATCTCGCCGCACGCGGGGCGCAGGAACCAGCGCACGAGATCGAGGCAGTGGGTGCCGACGGCCGCGAGCGACCACCAGCGGCCGACCTCGGGCGAGGCGCGCCAGTTGCCGGCGTCGCGCTCGACGAAGGTCCAGGTCGCGCGCATGTGCAGCACGCGGCCGAGCTCGCCGGCGAGCACGCGCGCGCGCAGGGCCCGGAGGCCGGGGTGAAACCGCAGGTGATAGCCGACGGCGAGGCGGACCCCGGCGGCCTCGCACGCGCGCACGACGGCCTCGGCGTCGGCGACGGAGGTGGCCATCGGCTTCTCGACGAACACGTGCTTGCCTGCCGCGGCGGCGGCGATCGCCTGGGCCGCGTGCAAGCGGTCGGGGGTGGCGATCACGACGGCGTCGAGGCGCGGGTCGGCGAGCATGTCGGCGAGGTCGCCGAAGATCGGACCGCGCGCGCCGTGGCGGGCGGCGAAGATTCGTGCGCGCTCCGGGTCGCGCGAGCACACGCTCCACAGCGTCGCGCCGCGGAGCTGCTGCAGGGCCGGCGCGAGGCGGCGATCGGCGATCGATCCGGGGCCGACGACTCCGATGTGCAGCACGGCCCACGCTACCACGCGGACCTCGAACGGCCGCGCGGGCCGGACCTGCGAACGCGAGCGCGCTTTTACATGTTCGATAGGACATGTCTGTAGAGACATGACCTTGAATTGCGGAGACGGGGCCGGGGGGCGGCGCCGCGGCGCTCTGCGGTGATCTCCGCCGGCCGCGCCGATGCGATCATTCCCACGCGTGGGCGCCAGGAGGCGTTTGCGAGCGGTTCACGGGCCTGGGCGGGGCTCGCGCGACTAGGCACTTCGTGACGCTTCCGTCACGATTCCGCCACCCAACCGTGATGTCGTCGTTCGCCGCCCTCGCGCTCACCTTGCCGCTGATGCAGGCGGCGCCGACGTCCCGGCTGCTCGTCGACGCGCCCGAGGCCGTGCCGACACCCGAGCGGTCGACGGTCGACGCCGCGCCGGTCGCGGGCGCGCCGGCATCGGTCGCCTCCGAGCCGACGCACAAGGGGGCCGACGAGGCGGCGCCGGGGCCCGAGGGACCGGCGGCGATCGAGGCCGAGCCGGAGCAGCTCGATCGCAAGGCGACGGCGAAGGTCGAGAAGTTCAAGTACAAGCCGGGCCGCGGGTTCGAGTTCGCGACGAAGGACGGCAACTACGCGCTGACGATCCGGGCCCGCTTGCAGGTCCGCTACGACCTCGAGCACCCGAACGTGCCGAACGAGCCGATCGACCACGTGCTGCAGATCCGGCGCGCGCGCGTGGTGTTCTCCGGCAACGTGTTCGGCAAGCACAACCGCTATTACATTCAGTTCGGCTTCTCGCCGCGCGACATGCTCGGCGGGCTGCCCGACAACTCGCCGAGCATCCGCTACAACCCGGTCCGCGACGCCCGCATGGAGTTCACGTACCTGCGCGACGCGACGGTCTGGCTCGGCCAGATGAAGGTCCCGTTCAGCCGCCAGCGCGTGATCTCGTCGGGCAACCAGCAGTTCGTCGATCGCTCGAGCGTGAACGAGGAGTTCAACCTCGACCGCGACCTCGGCCTGGTGCTGCGCTCGGACGACATCGGCGGGCTCGGCCGCCTCAAGTACGCGCTTGGCGTGTTCATGGGCGACGGCCGCAACCTCTACGAGCTGACCAACAGCGGCGCGCTGTACGTCGGCCGGCTGACGGTGATGCCGCTCGGCAAGTTCGAGGACGAGTCGGAGGCCGACCTCGAGCGGCTCAAGAAGCCGGGGCTGTCGCTGGCCGGGGCGTACGCGTACCACGACGACGCGCCCGGCGAGCGCGGGGTCCACGGGGCCCGGCCCGCCGACGGCGGCACGACCGACATCCACCACGCGACCGCCGACCTGATGTTCAAGTGGCGCGGGCTTTCGATCGAGTCGGCGTTCCACTACCGCAAGGCCCGCCGGCGCAACCCCGGCGGCGCGGTCGACGAGATGGGCATGCCGGTGCCGGTGGCGCTGGCGCGCGACGGGATCGGGTGGTTCGGCCAGGTCGGCTACCTGATCCCGCCGGTCGACGTCGAGTTCGTGACCCGCTACAGCTTCGTCCGCAACATCTTCGGCGACAAGAGCTCGATGATCGACCGCGACGAGCTCGGCGGCGGCGTCAACTACTACATCGCCGAGCACAACTTCAAGATCGCGTTCGACTACTTCCGCGTGTGGGACGGGCTGCTCGGGCCGACGCCGCGCGAGGCGCTGGCCCACGGGATCGACCGGTTCCGCGTGCAGATCCAGCTGGCGTTCTGAGGCGTTCGGGACATGTCGTCGAGGACATGTCCCGAAGGACCTGCGATCACTGCTTGCAGTAGTCGTTCTGGTGGACGACGCCGTCGATGACGATCTCGGTGCCGGCGCGGATGACGAACTCGCTGAGGCCGACCTCGGAGTCGGCGTCGGCGTCCCAGTCGTAGGTGTAGCCGAGCTGCGTCCACGGGTAGCCGGGGTCGTCGCCGTAGGAGGCGGCCCGCAGGTCCTCGATCCAGGTCTTGTGGGCCGGATCGACGTCGGCGCGGAAGTCGAGCTGGGCGACCGAGTCGTCGATCTCGGGATCGGGGCTGGGCCGGAACATGCCGTCCAGCGGCACCCACATGGTCACGAGGCGGTCCTTGCCGTTGTCGGCCGGGAGGCCCATGAGCTGCTCGAGGCGGGCCGAGAGGTCGGCGCCCTGCAGGCCGGTGGCGGTGCAGAACTCCTTGAGCGAGGGGATCGGGGTGACCCACACCTCGACGCCGAGCGGCATGCTGGCGCCGTCCATGCCGTCGTAGCCGGACCACGAGGTCCAGGTGACCATGAGGACGCGCCCCTGGTCGTCGAACATCAGGTCGGGGTTGTCGGGGGTGATGGCGACGAGGTCGTCGACGATCTCGTCGGCCTCGGGATCCGCGGCGTCTTCGACGGCGGCCCGATAGAGCTCGGCGGGCGTGGCCTCGGGCCCCGGCTCGGACTCGGTACAGGCGACCAGCGAGAGCGCGAACGTGAACGAAAGGACAGGGCGTAGCAGCGACATGCGCGGAGGTTACACGCGCGACCGACGGCGGTTCAATCGCTGGCGCCCGCCGCAAACTCGCACGCGGGCGCCCGGGTGCGCCCAGTGGGCGCCCAGGAATCCGGGACGCGTCGCGCTGCCGAGCGCGAAGGGCGAACTGCAAGACGCGCGACGCGGCGGATGTCCGATGGGACAGGTCGTGGGCGACCGCGTCCCGGCGCGCGGATCAGTGCTCGTGGCCGTGATCGTGGTCGTGGTCGTGATCGCAGCGACCTTCGGCGTGGGCCTTCTCGTGCTCTTCGATCTGGCGGCGGATGTCGTCCATGTCCAGGCCCTGGATCTCGCCGACGAGCTCGTCGAGGGCCTTGGCGGGCAACATGCCGGCCTGGCGGAACAACAGGATGCCCTGGCGGAACACCATGACGGTGGGGATCGAGCGGATGTCGAAGGCGGAGGCCAGCTCTTGCTGGGCCTCGGTGTCGAGCTTGCCCCACACGACGCCCTGGTGGCGCTCGGAGGCGGCCTCGTAGACGGGGGCGAAGGCGCGGCACGGGCCGCACCAGCTGGCCCAGCAGTCGAGCACCACCGTGTCGTTGCCCTCGACGGTGGCCTGGAAGTTGTCGCCGGTGATCTCGGTGGTGCTCATGTCATGTGCTCCTGGGCGCTTGCATAGCACCCGTCGTCGAAGGTCTGTCATGGTTCGGCGTGGCGCGCCGCCCGGGAACTCGCGCGCGCGGCCGCCTCAGCGGGAGAATTCGCCGAGGATGTCGGCGATGGGCCGGCCGGCGAAGCGCGCCCGGGCCTGGTCGCCGGTGGAGAACGAGCGGGAGAGCATGCGGTCGATGTAAAGGGTGCCGTCGAGGTGGTCGACCTCGTGTTGGAGGATCCGGGCGGGCCAGCCGCGCACCCGCAGGGTCTGCGGGTGACCGTGGCGGTCGAGCCCGGTGACCTCGACCTCGGCGTGGCGCTCGACCAGCGCGGTGTAGCCGTTGACGCTGAGGCAGCCCTCGAAGAAGGTCCGCGTGTCGGCGCCGATCGGCCGCAGTTCCGGGTTGATGACGACGTGCACCGGCAGCTCGACGCGCTCGCGCTCGCGCAGCTCGGCCGGCGTGAGGCGAGCCATGAGCTCGGGCCGATCTTCGAGCACGAGGATCCGCAGCGGGACGCCGATCTGCGGGGCGGCCAGGCCGACGCCCGGGGCGGCGCGCATGGTCTCGATCATGCGTTCGACGAGGTCCTGGATCTCCGGCGTGGCGATCCGCTCGGGCGCGAGCTCGGCCGCGCGGCCGCGCAGCACCGGGTGGCCGGCCTGGACGATGTCAGGGTGCGGACCGGTGGGCGCGGGCGTGGACGGCGGCATGGGCTTGGCGACGGTGGGGGCGCAGGCGGCGCTGGTGAGGGCGAGGGCGAGGAGCCGCGCGAGCGGGCGAGAGAGCATGCGCGCTTCCGGCTAGCACGAATGACGGCGGGCCGGAAGCGACCGAGAGGGCGGTGCAAGGGCGAGGGGACCCGCCGGGGCGGACGGGAGTCCGGCGGCCGGTCGCTTCGCCGGGGCCGGGCTCGCAGGTGCGGGACGGAGCGCACGCGCCGTTCGAGCCTGGTTCTTCGGGCATGTCTTTCGGGACATGTGAATGGTGTGTCGCGGCGGCGCGGCCAGGCGACGAACGGGCCGGTCGGCGGACGGCGACCGCCGGGCGCGCCCGCGGAGGGCACGATCCCGCATGAAGCCGGCGGTGAGATCGGGTAGATCGAGGGCATGTCGAGGGTCTTCACCCGCGAGCGCTGCATCCCGTGGCTGTGCGCCCGCGTGCCGGTCGACGACGAGCCGCAGGAGGTCGCGCTGTCGGTCGACGAGCTGTGCGCCCGGATCCCGCGCCGGGCGGCCCGGGGCCTGCGATGGTCGGGGGCGCTCGGGCTGGTGGCCGCGGCGGTGGTGCTGCTGACGGCGGCGCGCCCGGCTCGCGCGGACAGCTCCGGGGCGCGCCCGTCGGCCCGGTCGGTGGCCGGCTATACGCTCGGGGGCCTCGGCCTCGGCGCGCTGGCAGCGAGCCGTCGCCTCCACCGCAGCTCGCCGGGCCTGGCGGTGCTGTGCGCCGGGCGCGACGCCGACCTCGATCCGCGGTCGCTGGCGGCGCTGGTCAAGACGGCGCGGGCCCGCCTGTCCGAAACGGCATGGCCGGAAGGACATGTGTGGTTGATCTCCGAGCGGCCGCTGGCGGCCGACCGCAGGGCCCACGCGGCCGCGCTCCAGGTCCGCTGCTTCGTGGCGGTGAACGGCCGCATCACCGAAGTGTGACGGTGGGCGCGCGTGCGCGGGACGCCTCGTGCGGCGCGCGCCGCACGTGTCTGCATGGAGAGCGCGCGGGCCCCGATTGGTGGCGCGCAGCCGTCGGCCGATACTCGCGGCCGATGAGCGTGGCGAAGCCGGAGTACTCGGGAGCAGCCTTGAATTCGTTCGTGCTGGCGTTCGGCGAGACGAACGCGGTGGTGCAGAAGATCCTCGCCGACGCGGGCGTGACGGCCATCGATCCGCAGGTCTGGTACGACTACGCGTGGGCCAGCGCGATCTACGAGCGGATCGGGGCGATGGTCGGCCGCGCGGCGGTGGTGAACGTCGGCCGCAAGATGATCGAGGCGGCCGCGTTCCCGCCCGGGATCGACAGCGTGCAGAAGGTGCTGATGAGCCTCGGGGCGGCCTTCAAGATGAACACCCGCGGCGGGGACGTGGGCGACATCCTGTGCACGATCGAGGACGACTACAGCGCGACGATCGTCCGCACGCAGCGCGGGCTGTGCCCGTTCAACATCGGCATCATCGAGGGCTGCTGCGCCCGCTACGGGGTCCAGCCGCTGATCGAGCACGGGGCCGACGGCTGCCAGGACGAGGGCGCGGCGACCTGCACGTACCACGTGAGCTGGTGAGGCTGTCGGCATGTCTTCATAAACATGTCTGAATGGACATGTTTGATGGGGCATGGCCAAGAGAGCATGGCCGAGAGGGCATGTTTTCAAGGTCAGGCGAGGGGGCAGGCCGGCGGGGCTGCCCGCGAGCGGTGCGGATCCGAGAGGCCAGGGCCCGCGTCGAAGCTTCGGTTGGTTTGCCAGCGACCCGCGGGTCGGGAGCCTCAAAACCGCCGGGATCGTCACGATGGCGCCTGAGCGCATCCTCGACGCCCGCAACCCGGTGAAGGGCGAGCCGCTGCAGCCCCGGGCGGCGCCCGTCGCTCCGGCGGCCGCCGGTCTGATAGCATCGCGGCGATGGTGCGTCCTGACGACGCGGACGAGCTCGGCCCCGGAGGGGGCGGCTCGGCCGCGTCATGCTGCACCGTTCCAGCGGGTGAAAGTCCCGCCCGGGTAGGCGCCGGAGCGCCCGGTAGCAGGCCCCAGGCGCGAGGAGAGATTCTCGCGGCCCGAGCGGGGCGTCAAGAGCCTCTGCGGAGGGAGCAAGAACGCGGGCCGCAACATCAAGTGAAGCCTGCAGCCTCGACAGATGAACAATGGGGGAGCCGAGCCGCTCATCTCACGGCGAAGGCCACGCCCACCGCGCAGTCATCCGGAGCAGAAAGCGCGATGGGTCCTCCCGGGGTATGGGGCGCAGCACGCGTTCAAGGAGCGATGCGGAACAGGAGAGGCCCGTCTGCACGGCCCGTGTCGGGGCGATGCGACTCGTATAAGCCGAAGGCGAAGTCGAGCGCTGTGCAGCGGGAGTCCGAGGGGGTCGTAGTACCGGCGATGGCGGCGCAGAACAACGCAGTCGGAGGGAAGGACCCCTGGGGTGGTCGTGTCGGAGAAGAAGGTAAGCGCGAGGGCATGGCCTGCAGGACAGGTCCCAACCACCCCACGCGGCGCAGGCCGCGTGACAAAGTGCGAGAACTTCGACGCCGACTGTGGGCCGCAGCCAAGCGGCAACCGGGTCGACGCTTCCATGCGCTGTACGACCGCATCTTCAGGCGTGACGTCCTGAAGGAAGCATGGAGGCGGGTGAAGAAGAACAGGGGGTCAGCGGGCGTCGATGCCCAGACGCTGGCCGAGGTGGAAGAGCTCGGCGTCGATCGCTTCCTCGAAGAGATCGCCGACGAACTCAAGGGCGGGACGTACCGACCGAGCGCGGTCATGCGGCGGTACATCCCGAAGGCGGACGGGAAGAAGCGGCCGCTGGGGATCCCGACAGTCCGGGACCGAGTGGTGCAGATGGCGGCGAAGCTGGTGCTGGAGCCGATCTTCGAGGCGGATTTCCTTCCGTGCTCGTACGGCTTCCGGCCGAAGCGCAGCGCGACGCAGGCGCTCGAGCGACTGCGCGTGCTGGGAGCTCGAGGTGGGAACCATGTGCTCGACGCTGACATCCGCGACTACTTCGGCAGCATCGATCACGAGCGACTGATGAAGCTCGTCGAGATGCGGATCTCGGATCGAAGGGTCCTCAAGCTGGTGCGGCAATGGCTCGAAGCCGGCGTGATGGAAGACGGCCAGGTGACGGCGATGCTCTCGGGGACACCCCAGGGCGGCGTGATCTCACCGCTGCTGTCGAACATCTACCTCGGTGTCCTCGACAAGCTGTGGCAGCGACGGCACGCCCATCTGGGCGAGCTCGTGCGCTACTGCGACGACTTCGTGATCCTGTGCGGGACCAGGAAGGCGTGCGAGGAGGCCGAGGTCAGGGTCCGCGAGATCCTGCGGCGTCTCAAGCTGGAACTGCATCCCGAGAAGACGAGGCGAGTCGAGCTGAGCTGGGGACGGCAAGGCTTCGACTTCCTCGGCTGCCACCTGCGCAAGCGCATGTCCGGGCCGATCTGGGAGAAGGAACATCGCAGGGTGTACTTCCTCCAGCGCTGGCCCTCGACGCGTAGCATGACGCGGGCACGGCAGCGCGTGAAGGAGCTGACCGGCTCGAACCGCAACGGGGCCAAAGATGTGCGGGTGATCATCCGTGACATCAACCCGGTGCTGCGTGGCTGGGGTAACTACTTCCGCACCGGGAACGCCGCCGTGAAATTCAACCGGATCGACACCTACGTGTGGTCTCGCCTTCGTCGCTTCATGATGAGGCGCAAGGGCCGGCACCTCCGCGCAGGTGAGGTCGAGAGCTGGACGCGCGACTTCTTCCACAACCACGGTCTCCACCGTCTACGGGGGACCGTGCAGTACCCGGAGGCCGCGTAATGCGGCGGCTCGAGAGACCACCGGTAAGCCGTGTGCGGGAAATCCGCATGCACGGTTTGAACGGGGGTCCTGCCCTTCCTCCGGCTCAAGCAGAGGAAGGGTAGGATCTACCAATGAGCCTCGCCACCGCCCCGACCCAGCCCGGCGCTCGCTTCGACGACGCGGAGCTCGCCGAGCTGGCGACGGTCCTCGGACACGAGTACACGATCGAACGCGAGCTCGGCCGCGGCGGCATGGGGGTCGTGCTGCTGGCGCGCGACCTCCGGCTCGAGCGGCCGGTGGCGATCAAGGTGTTGCCGCGCGAGCGAGCCGGCGACGCCGCGCACCGCCAGCGGTTCCTCCGCGAGGCGAGGACGGCGGCGAAGCTGTCGCACCCGAACATCGTGCCGACCCTCCACGCCGACGAGGCCGGCGCGTTCGCGTATTTCACGATGCCGTACATCGACGGCGAGACGCTGGCCGAACGCGTGCATAATCGCGGCCGGCCGACGGCGCGGGAGGTCGTACAGCTGCTGCGCGAGGCCGCGTGGGCGCTGGCCTACGCGCACGCGCACGGGGTCGTGCACCGCGACATCAAGCCGGAGAACATCCTCGTCGAGCGCGCGACCGGCCGGGTGCTGGTCACCGACTTCGGGATCGCGTTCGAGGCGCAGGCGTCGCGGCTGACCGGCGACGACCACATGGTGGGGACCGCGGCGTTCATGAGCCCCGAGCAGATCCTCGGGCGCGAGCTCGACGGCCGCAGCGACCTGTACTCGCTCGGCGTCGTCGGCTACTGGCTGCTCGCCGGGCAGCACCCGTTCGAGGGCGCGGCGGTGCCGGCGGTGCTCGTCAAGCACGCGACCGAGCCGGCGGCGCCGCTGCGCACGCTCGCGCCCGAGGTCCCCGCGGGCCTGGCCGCGGCGATCGATCGCTGCCTGGCGAAGGAGCCCGACGCGCGCTGGCCCTCCGGCGAGGCGTTCGCGGAGGCGCTCGCTACCGCCGAGGAGGAGCTCGCCGGCGTGCCCGCGCGCACCGGCGGCGACCGCCTGCTGGACGAGCGCGAGGTCTCGGCGGTGCTGCAGCGCGCGGCCCAGCTGCAGGCCGACGCCGCCCGTCGCGTCGAGGAGCGCTCGCGGACCGGGACCGCCGCGCCGGCGCCGACCACCACCAGCGCGCTGCGGGTGTCCGAGGTCCAGGCCGCCGCGGCCGAGGCGGGCATCGCCGCAGAGTTCGTGGCGATGGCGGCGGCGGAGCTGCCCACGAGCGGCGCGCTCGCGGTGCCGTCGGTCTCGGCCGCGGCGGAGGGCCGCTGGTCGATGCGCCTGTTCGGCAAGGACGTCCGCCAGCTCGTCGCCTCGCGGGTGATCCGCGCGCCGGCGAAGACCGTGCTCGACGCGCTGGCGCACGTGTGGCAGGCCAGCCCTTACAACCTCCGCTTGCTCGACGCCGTCGGCCCTCACCCGCTCGACGGCGGGGCGGTGATGTTCCGCGTGCCGAAGTTCACCGCCAGCCCCGACGGCTCGGGCTACGGCGGCTTCAGTTATTACATGTACATCCTGTCGATCCGTCAGGTCCGCCTGACGATGCAGCGCCGCGGCCGTGATGCGATCGAGTGCACGGCGACCGTCGAGCTGCACGAGACGATCGCGGTCGGCCGCCGGATCTTCTTCCCGTGGATGATCGGCGCGACCTCGGTCGTCGGCGGCGCCGCCGGCATGGCGATGTTCATGACGATGATCCCGGTGCTCGCGGTGTTGACGACCCTGATCACCGTCGCCTCGGTCTACGGCGGCCTCCACAAGCTCAACCACGTCTTCTACGCCTACTACATCAAGCAAGCGCAGGAGCAGCTCGAGACGCTGCTCGCCGACGTCGACGCCAACCTGCGCACGCAGGCGGTGTTCGGCAGTCTGCCCGCGCCGCGGCCGGAGCTCCGGCGCGGCGACGACTGAGCGGGCGGGGCGACGGCGGCGAGCTCGGCGCTGGAAATCGGCGCGAGGCTGGAGGTCGCAAAAATGTCCGAAGGGACAGGTCCGCTTCACGTCGTCGTGGCGAGCGGCGAGGCGCGAGATCGGGAGCTGCGGAGGACGCGTGAGGGCGAAACGGAGGGGCGATGCACGCGAGGCCCGATCTGCGAGCGTGGAAGTCCGTGGTAGGGGCGCAGGGCAGGTACACTGCCGCGAATGGCGGAGATCATCGTGAGGCGGCAGGTGGCGAAGGGGCGCTCTCGAGCGGGCGCGGTGCGAGCGGCGGGGCTGGCGGTGACGCTGACGGCCTGCGGGCAAGCGCCGGGAGAGGCGACGAGCGAGGACACCGGGACGACGACGACGACGACGACGGCGACCTCGACGCTCGAGCCGACGAGCTCGAGCGGCTCGACGACGGCGGAGGTGACGACGGCGGAGGCGACGACGGCGGAGGCGACCACGGTCACGCCGACGACGGCGGAGGTGACGACGACGTCGACCTCGACGACGACCGACGCGAGCACCACGGAGCCCGCGGCAGGCTGCGCCGATCTGCCGCTGTGCGACGATTTCGAGGCGGAGGCGGTCGGTGGCGCGCCGGACCCGGCGCGGTGGACGGTGACGTCGCCGAACTGCAGCGGCAGCGGGACGCTGGCGATCGACGGGTCGGTGGCGCACACGGGCGCGCAATCGCTGCGGATCGACGGCGGGGGCGGCTACTGCGATCACGTGTTCGTGGCCAACACGGAGGCGATCGCGGCGATCGGGCCGCAGGTATACGGGCGGCTGTGGGTCCGCTTCGAGGCGGCGCTCGGGCAAGGTCACGTGACGTTCATGACGCTGCGCGACAGCGCCGACGCCGGCGGCAAGGACCTGCGGATGGGCGGGCAGTCGACGATCCTGATGTGGAACCGCGAGTCGGACGACGCGACGCTGCCGGCGCTGAGCCCGGCGGGGATCGCCCTGAGCACGGCGCCGACGCCGGGGGCGTGGACGTGCGTGGAGTTCCTGATCGACGCAGCCGGGCCCGGGCTGACGACGTGGGTCGACGGGGCGGAGGTGCCGGGGCTGGTGATCGACGGCGAGCCGACGCCGGACGTCGATCAGCAGTGGCTGAACAAGCCCGACTGGCAGCCGGCGCTGGTCGACTTCAAGCTCGGCTGGGAGAGCTACGCCGGGCAGACGATGACGCTGTACTTCGACGACGTGGCGCTGGCAGCGACCCGCATCGGCTGCGACGGCTGAGCGCGGACGGCGGCGCCGGCGGGTGACCGATCGGGCATGTTCGATAGGACATGCCTAAAAGGCCATGTCTCATGGCGCATGTCCATGAGGACATGGCCTCGGAGACATGGGCTCAAGGCGCGGGGTCGGTCGGGCGGCGGACGTTGTTCGGGCCGCTGAGGTGGTCGACGCTGACGAGCACGGCCTCGCCGGCCTGCCAGCCGTCGTACTCGGACTTTTCGGCGGTGCGGGTGTAGGACTCGCCCTCGTCGCCGTAGGCGAACACGACGGTGTAGAGGCCGTCCTGGACGGTGCGCTCGCGGTCGCCGCTGGTGGCGATCTCGGCGAAGCGCAGGCCGTCGTGCCCGTCGCCGCGCACGACCTCGCTGCGCGCCGGGAGCCAGGCCTGGGTGACGTAGTCGCACCAGGTGGCGTAGATCGGGCGTGAGCAGTGCTTGGTGCGCGTGCGCGTGACGGAGCGGGTGCAGGTCTTGGGGACGCTGGTGCAGCTGCGGGTGAACGAGCCGTTGCCGTTGCTCTGGGTGCTGCACGACTCGGTCGAGCCGCAGGTGTAGGACTCGCTGTCCTGGTAGTCCTCGGTGCCGCAGGCGTACGACTCGTCGTGGTGGTGCTTCTCGCGGCAGCCGGTGATCGCCACGCCGGCGACCTCGCCGTGACCGGCCCGCGGCGGGACCTCGGCGCGCTCGTGGACGGCGGTCTGCCAGTCGCCGCGGTCGACGTTCTGCCACCGCTCGAGGGTGGTGGTGTGCTGCCAGTGCAGGCCGGTGACGGTGCCCGGGTACTCGCGGTCGATGGTGCACCAGGCGACGAGGCCGGCGAAGGCGAGCAGCACGAGGCCGGCGATCCAGCGGCGCCGATGCGTGGACCACGAGGCGAGCAGGCGGTCGGGGAGGCCCGAGGGCGGCGGGGTCGGGTCGGGCTTGGGCGGCGGCGGCCTCCCGTCGCGCCCGCCGCCGCAGCTGTCGCAGGTGGCCGAGGAGGCGCGGTTGTTGCTGCCGCAGTAATGGCACGACCAGTCGGGGCCGTCGTGGGCGACGGCGAGCTCATCGCGGTCGGAGATGGCGGCGCTGGTGAAGGCGGCGTCGTCAGGCGGCCGCATGGCGTCGAGCTCGTGCTGCTCGCGCGGGTCGCCGCACGAGGGGCAGCGCTTGTCCCGGCCGCTGATGTCCTTCTGGCCGCAGCGCGTGCAGTCCCACAGGCCCCAGGCAGTGACGGTGGTGTCCACCGCGGCGAACGATAGCGCGTGCCGGGCGGCCAGGGCAGGGCGAATCGAGGCGCAGGTCCGCGCGAGCCGTGCGCGAGCGCGGGGGCATGCGCGGCGGGCCGGGTCCGCTCGCGGGGCCGCGAGTCCAGAGGCCGGGGTCGAGGTAGAGCTGGCGAAAAGGACATGTCGCATGGAGCATGTCCGAAGAGTCATCTAGAGCCGGCGCGACGGTGGCCACCGTGATGGGCAGGGAGTTCGGAGCGTGGAGCGCGCGGGCCGATCGCGAGGCGGCGCCGGACGGGCGGGTGAAGCAGATCGAGTCGCCCGAGGTGGACGCGTACGAGCAAGGCAAGCGCGACGCGCTCGCGGCGATCGCCAGGGACTCGCTGGGGCTGGAGACGTACGGCTACCCCGCGCCGTGCCGCTACAAATATGCCCAGATCCTGCGCCAGGACTACAAGGTGTGGCTTCACGAGGTGGCGGGCTGCGTGATCGACGAGACGATCGCCGGGCACGCGCGCGGCTACAACGAGGTGATGCACGCGGAGATCGAGCGCCGTCACGGCCCGAAAGTGTTTGAAAAGGCGAGCCGCAAGGCCGGCTGTTGAAAGGGCGGGGTCGGACGCCGGCTGCGCGGGCGATGAGCGAGCGCGCGGAGACGAGGAAGGCGCGATCGTGCGAGGTGGCCGTCGCGCAGAGGCGAGGACACCACGGGGTGAGAACGGTCGAGCGCGCGGAGGCGAGGGCTGAGCGACTCAGGGTCGTTCGGACATGGTCGAACGACCATGTCGTGACGGACATGCTCGTGGGGACATGGGCATGAGGACATGCGCTTTTGCGCATGTCCTCCGGGTCAGACCGGCGCGAGCATCAGCAGGAGGTCGCCGGCGTCGAGGTTGTCGCCGACGGCGACGGCGAAGCGGCGCACGGTGCCGGGGTGCGGGGCGGCGACGACGGTCTCCATCTTCATGGCGGAGAGCACGACCAGCGGGGCGCCGGCGGCCACCTTGTCGCCGACGGCGACGCGCAGCTCGGTGACGGCGCCGGGCATCGGGGCGGCGACGGCGGCGGGGTCGTCGGGGGTGGCGCGCTCGCGCTGCTTGACGGTCTGGACCGCCGACTTGTCGGCGATCCGCAGCGAGCGCGGCTGGCCGTTGAGCTCGAAGAAGACGTCGCGCTGGCCGTCGGGGCCGAGCTCGCCGACCGCCTTCATGCGCACGATCAGCGTCTTGCCTTGCTCGATCTCCACGCTGAGCTCCTCGCCGACCGGCAGCCCGGCGAAGAAGGCCCGCGTCGGCAGCCGCGAGACGTCGGCGAACTGGGCGCGGAACGCCAGGTACTCGCGGAACACGGTCGGGTAGAGCGCGCCCGAGACGATGTCGACGTCGCGCAGCGGCATGCTGGCGAGCTGCTGCAGCTCGGCGGCGAGGGTCTCGAAGTCGAGGTCGGGTAGCGAGGCGCCGGGGCGGCCCTCGAAGGTCGGGCGGCCGCGCAGGACCTTGGTGCGCAGCGGCTCGGGGAAGCCGCCGTGGGGCTGGCCGAGGTGGCCCTGGAAGAACTCGACGACGGAGCTGGGGAACGAGAGGGTCTCGGCCTGCGCGAGCACGGCGGCCTCGTCGAGGTCGTTCTGGACCATGAACTGGGCCAGGTCGCCGACGACCTTGGAGGACGGGGTGACCTTGATGATGTCGCCGAGCAGGCGGTTGGCGGCCGCGTAGGCGCGCTTGATCGCCGGCCAGCGGGAGGCGAGGCCGAGGGCGTTGGCCTGGAACTGCAGGTTGGTGAGCTGACCGCCGGGCATCTCGTGCAGGTACACGTCGGCGCTGCCGCTGAGGTTGCCGGCCTCGAAGGGGGCGTAGAGCGAGCGCGCCTGCTCCCAGTAGGTGCCGATCGGCGAGAGGTCGGCGATGTCGAGGCCGGTGTCGCGGTCGCTGCCGTGGAGCGCGGCGACGAGGGCCCCGAGGGCCGGCTGCGAGGTGACGCCGGCCATGGTGGTGATCGCGGCGTCGACGATGTCGGCGCCGGCCATGGCGGCGGCGAGCATGGAGGCGACGCCGGTGCCGGCGGTGTCGTGGGTGTGGACGTGGATCGGGACGGCGGGGTGGGCGGCGCGCAGGGCCTCGACGAGGATCATGGCGGCGCGCGGGCGCAGCAGGCCCGCCATGTCCTTGATGGCGAGCACGTGGGTGCCCATCTCGACCAGCTTGCCGGCGAGGTCGACGTAGTACTGCAGGGAGTACTTGGTGCGCCCGGGGTCGGCGACGTCGCCGCTGTAGCAGAGCGCGGCCTCGATCACGCCGCCGGCCTCGCCGACGGCGTCGACGCCGAGCTTGAGGTTCTCGGTGTAGTTGAGGCAGTCGAAGATCCGAAACACGTCGACGCCGCGCTCGGCCGAGTGGCGGACGAACCGGCGCACGACGTTGTCGGGGTAGTTGGTGTAGCCGACGGCGTTGGCGCCGCGCAGCAGCATCTGGAACGGGATGTTGGGGACGAGCTCGCGCAGGCGCTCGAGGCGATCCCACGGGTCCTCGCGGAGGAAGCGGAGGGCGACGTCGAAGGTGGCGCCGCCCCACATCTCGAGGCTGAAGGCCGGGGCCAGCACGCGGGCGGTGGCCGGGGCGATGGCGAGGAGGTCGATGGTGCGGACGCGGGTGGCGAGCAGCGATTGATGGGCGTCGCGCCAGGTGGTGTCGGTGAGGAGCAGGCCAGGGTGAGCGCGCACGGCGGCGGCGAACGCCGCGGGGCCCTTGGCGCGCAGGAGGTCGCGCCAGCCGGCCAGCGGGGCGCCTTCGCGGGCCTCGGGGACCTCGGGGTCGATGCGCGCGGGCGGGGTCTGGGTGGCCCACGGGGTAGTGGGGCCGTTGACGGCGACCTCGGCGAGGAAGCGCAGCAGTCGCTGGGCGCGGTTGCGTCGCGCGGGCAGATCGAAGAGCTCGGGGGTGCCGTCGACGAAGCCGGTGGTGATGTCGCCGGCGACGAACTTGGGGTGGCCGAGGACGTTTTGAAGGAAGGGGATGTTGGTCTTGACGCCGCGGATCCGGAACTCGGCCAGCGCGCGCAGGAGCTTGTGCCGCGCGACCTCGAAGGTGTTGCCGCGCGCGGTGACTTTGACGAGCAGCGAGTCGTAGTGCGGCGTGATGACGGCGCCGCTGTAGCCCGAGCCGCCGTCGAGGCGGATGCCCATGCCGCTGGCCGAGCGGTAGGCCTCGATGCGGCCGGTGTCGGGGCGGAACTGGGCGCGGGGATCTTCGGTGGTGATCCGGCACTGGATGGCGTGGCCGCGCGCCACGATCGCGCCCTGGTGGAGGCCGAGATCGGCCAGGGTGGCGCCGCCGGCGATCCGGATCTGGGCCTGGACGAGATCGACGCCGGTGATCTCCTCGGTGACGGTGTGCTCGACCTGGATCCTCGGGTTGACCTCGATGAAGTAGTGGCGGCCGTCGCCATCGACCAGGAACTCGACGGTGCCGGCGTTCTCGTAGCCGACGGCGCGGGCGAGCCTGAGGGCGTCGCCGTGCAGGCCGTCACGTGTCTCTCGGGACAGGCCGAGCGCGGGCGCCATCTCGACGACCTTCTGGTGGCGGCGCTGGACCGAGCAGTCGCGCTCGAACAGGTGCACGACCTCGCCGGTGCGATCGCCGAGGATCTGCACCTCGACGTGGCGGGCGGCGCCGACGAACCGCTCGAGGAAGACGGTGCCGTCGCCGAAGGCGGCCTTGGCCTCGCTGGCGGCGCGCGTGAAGGCCTCGTCGAGCTCGTCGGCGCTGCGGACGACCCGCATGCCGCGGCCGCCCCCGCCCATGGCGGCCTTGACGATGATCGGGAAGCCGTGGGCGGCCGCGAACGCGCGGGCGGCCGGGAGGTCGGGGACAGGGCCGTCGCTGCCGGGGACGACGGGCACGCCGCTGGCGATGGCGAGCGCGCGGGCGGCGGTCTTGTCGCCGAACGTGTCGAGGGCGGCGGCGGAGGGGCCGACGAAGGCGATGCCGGCGGCCTCGCAGGCGCGCGCGAGGGCGCTCTTCTCCGACAAAAACCCATAGCCGGGGTGGATGGCGTCGACGCCGTGGGCGGCGGCGAGGTCGACGATCGCCTCGATGTCGAGGTAGGCGCCCACCGGAGTCTTGCCCTTGCCGACCAGGTAGGCCTCGTCGGCCTTGTAGCGGTGGAGGTGGACGCGATCTTCGTGGCTGAAGATCGCCACGGTGCGGATCCCCAGCTCGGTGGCGGCGCGGAACACCCGAATCGCGATCTCGCCGCGGTTGGCACACAGGAGCTTGCGGATCGGTCGCTTCGTCAGGGCCATGGCCCGTCCGGCATAGCAGAGCTCGCGCACGCGCGTGGGACAGGGTGCGATGACACGGGCCGGGGGCGGGAGAACTCGGTCTGCGCGCGTTCTGGCGCCGGACCTACGCGAGCCGCGCAGGTGGGGCGGCAGGCCCTCCGTGCGGTATGGTGCAGGTGTGACCGAGGAGCCGCTGCCGCGCCTCTACGGCGACTTCGAGCTCGCGCGCCTGATCTGCGCCAACGAGACCGGCCGGATCTATCGCGGCTTCTTCCGGGGCTTCCGCGCGTCGAACGTGCGCGTGTTCAGCCGCCAGTACACGTGCGACGAGGCGGCGGTGCAGACGTTGCGCGCCGACCTCCAGGCCGACCGTGTGATGCACAAGTTCGTGACCGGCGGCTCGTGCTACCTGCCGTTCCGCGTCGAGCAGACGGTGCTGCAGGCGATGAGCCCGCGCGAGGGCGTCGACCTGGGGACGAGGATCGGCGCCTCGGGGCCGATGCCGTGGCCGGAGGCCCGCTCGGTGCTGCTCGACGTGTGCCGCGGGCTGGCCTACGCCCACGCGCAGCTGATCGTGCACGGCGACCTGAAGCCGGAGAACTGCTTCTGCGAGGAGCCGATGGAGGCCGAGCTGATGGAGGCCGAGCCGGCGGACACTCGCCCGCGGGTGCTGGTGATGGGCTTCGGGTTGGCCCGCGCGTACCGGCGCGCGTTCCCGGAGTGGCGGGCCGAGCTGGCCGAGGTGTTCGAGCCGTCGACGGTGTTCCCGGCGTACATGTCGCCGGAGCAAGTGGCCGGCGAACAGCCGACGGTGCGCTCGGACATCTATGCGCTGGGGGTGCTGATGATCCACCTGCTGACGGGCCAGCGGCCGCGCGCCACCGGGGCGCCGCCGGCGGTCGAGCGGGCCGGCACGCCGGGACCGTACCGCGCGGACGAGGGCAAGCTGTCGCGCGCGCAGGCGGAGGTGGCGCTCAAGGCGGTGGCCCGCGAGGCGAGCCGCCGCCACCCGAGCGTGTACGACTTCGCGGCGGCGCTGGTCGGGATCGACGGCGGCGACCCGGCGACCGAGCTGCCCGACTTCCGCCCGCCGGTCGGCCGCTGAGCCGCGGCGAGGGCATGGCCGATCGGGCATGTTCCCGAGGACATGTGCATCGGGGCATGTGTTCACGAGCATGTCCCGAAGGGCATGTCTCGAGAGACATGGTGCTGGCGGGCGCCGCCGCCGAGGCCGACCGTCAGAGCGCGAACCAGGCGATCGCGGCGGCGACGGTGCCGATGGCGGCGAGGACGGCGAAGACGAGCAGCGGGTGCGGGTCGCTCGCCCCGGCGGGCGCGCGGGACCTGGCTGAAGAGACAGGTGATGCCGGGGCGACTCTCGGGCCAGGCTGGCCGGGGCCGGCCTTCGGGACGGGCTGCTGGCCGCCGGTGACCGGCCTGGCGACGGGCTGCTGGCCGCCGGTGACGGGCCTGGCGACGGGCTGCTGGCCACCAGTGACGGGCCTGGCGACGGGCTGCTGGGCGCCGGTGATCTTCTTGGGGACAGGGAGGTGGGCGCCGGTGGTGGTCCTGGGCAGCGAGGGGTGGGCGCCGGAGATGTTCTTGGGGACAGGTTGCGCGGCGGCGGCGGAGCCCCGGGGCAGCGGGGGGTGGGCGCCGGAGATGGTCTTGGGGACAGGTTGACTGGGCAGCGCGGGGTGGGCGCCGGAGATGGCGCTGGCGACCGGCGGGAAGCCGCCCGAGGGCCGGGTCACGGGCCCTGGCGCGGCGGGCTGTGACCTGGCGTTCGGGACAGGTGCAGGCTCGGCCTCGGTGAGCGCCTGCGGGACCGCGCCGAGGCGCGGCAAGGTGTCGACGGGGTGGAAGTCGGCGATCGGGGTGATCGGCTGCATGCGAGCGCGCGGGCCGGGGCGCTCGAACGGCAGCAGGGCCTCGGCGAGGGCGGCGGCCGAGGGCCAGCGCTGGTCGGGCTGCTTGCGCAGGCAGCGGGCGACGATCTCGGACAGGCCGAGCGGGACCTCGGGGGCGAGGGTGTGCAGCGGCGGCGGGTCGTAGCCGCGGACGGCGGCCAGCGAGTCGGCGACGGTGTCGCGCGCGAACGCCTGCGTACCGGCGAGCGCTTCGTAGAGGATCGCGCCGATCGACCACACGTCGGCGCGGCGATCGACGGCGCCCGCGCCGTGGATCTGCTCGGGCGCCATGTAGTTCGGCGAGCCCATCATCGTGCCGGCGCCGGTGCGGATCGAGTCGTTGAACTTCGAGATGCCGAAGTCCATGAGCTTGACGAGCCACTGGTCACGGATCGCGCGACACAGGTGGATGTTCTCGGGCTTGAGGTCGCGGTGGATGATGCCGGCCTGGTGCGCGGCGTGCAGGCCGTCCAGCGCCTGGCGGACGATCCACACCGCGAGCCCGGGCTGCAGCCGGCCGTAGTGCTCGATCAGGTCGCTGAGCGAGCAGCCCGAGAGCAGCTCCATGACGATGTACGGGCCGATCGCGCTGCGGCCGAAATCGAGGACGTCGCAGATGTGCGGGCTGCCGATCCGGCCGGCGGCGGTGGCCTCGTTGCGGAAGCGGGCCAGCAGGTCGGCGTCCTCGGCGTAGCTGGCGTGCATCAACTTGATGGCGACGGTGCGCTCGACGAACACGTTGGTGGCCTGCCACACGCTGGCCATGCCGCCCTGACCGAGGCGGCGGTCGAGGCGGAACTTGCCGTCGAGCAGGCGACCCTCGAGCGGCAAGGCGGCGCCGTCGACAGGGCACACGAGGAGGTCGTCGGCAAAGCTCTCACCGCACGTGCGACACGCGGCGAGCTTCGGCAGCGGCGATACGACCATCGGCGGCGGACTATATCACCGGCGCCGTTGCGGCCAAGTCGTGCGTGCCGCGCGAGCCCGGGTGCGTCCCGGGTTGCGCGGCGGCTGTGTCGGTGACGGCCGGCCGATGTGGGCGGCGAGTCCGGCCCGGGCGTGGTGAGGGAATGGGGGCGAGGCGTGGCGACACGCGGGCCCAATCACCGCCCGCGTGCGCGGCTTATGGCGCGACTTCGTAGCGCTGCTGGCGTTGGCGGAACGCCTCGCGGCCGCCCTCCATCAGGCGCAGGATGTGCTGCTTGACGGTCTCGACGCTGCCCTGCGCGACCTGCCGGGCGTTGCGGCCGTCAGCCTCGAGCACGATGACCTGCGGGGCCTCGCCGAGGACCGGGAGGTTGGGGTTGTGGGTGATGAAGACGAGCTGCCGCTGGCCGCGGATGGCCGCCAGCTGCGGGACGATGGCGTCGGTGATGAAGCTGTTGTCGAGGTTGTCCTCGGGTTGGTCGACCAGCAGCGGGGCCTCGCTGTCCATCAGCAGGATCGGCAAGATGGCGGCGCTCTTCTGCCCGGTCGACAGCTTGTCGCTGCTGCGCCAATCGCCCTGGACCTGCAGCTCGATGCGCGGGATGTCCTCGAGCTCGAGCACGTCGAGCTCGAACCGCTTGTCGGGGGCCTCGCGCAGGGCCCGGAGCAGCGATTCGGCGAACTCAGGGTTGATCTCGGCGGTCGCGGCGAGCGCGGCGTGGTCGTCGCGGTCGACGAACTGGCCCAGCTGGACCGGGGTGACCTGGGCGACGAGGCGCTCGATCGGGGCGTTGTACTGCTTGCCCGAGCGGCGCATCACCGCGACCAAAAACTCGCGGTAGGCGGCGAGGTCGCCGGCGGCGGCGAGGATGATGCGGACCTTGCCGCCGAGGTGGGCGCTGACGTTGCCGGCGGCGGCGCTGCGGCGGGCGTGACGATCGCCGCGCAGCCGCTGCAGCTCGTCGCGCAGCTCGCCGCGGGTCCGCAAGGTCTGGTCGAGCGTGGCCTGCAGCTCGCCGAGCTCGGCCTTGCTGGCCGACAGGCGCATGACCTCGCGCGCGGCCTCGTCGCGGGCGGCCAGGCGCGCGCCGCTCTTGGCGGCCACGGTCGCCAGCTCGGCGTAGCGGGCCTCCTGCGGGGCGTGGGCGGCCGCGAGGGCGGCGGTGGCGTCGTCGACCGAGCGGTCGAGCAGGGCCAGCTTGTCGAGCGGCGACGAGACGTAGAGGTCGATCTCGACGATCTTGCGCTGGATCTCTCGGGACAGGTCCGCGAGGACATGTCCGTTGGGACCTCTGAGCAGGCCGTCGGGCAGGGCGGTCGACAGCGCCTTGACCTGCGGCAGGACGGTGTCGCCGATGAGGCCGCGCAGCTTGCCGACGGCGGCGCGGACGCGGTCTAGGGCGGCCTTCTCTTGCTCGCGCAGGGCCTTGTGCTCGGCGGCGGCCTGCAGCCCGTCGGCCAGGCCGCCCTCGCCGAGCGCCGCGTTGGCGGCGGCGAGCTTGCTCTCCCAGCTCGAGAGGTCGATGAGGTCGCGCTGGGCGGCGTGCAGGCGGGTGTGGAGGGCGATGATCCGCTGCGCGTTCTCGCGCAAGTGCGAGATGGTCTGGGTCAGCTGGGTCTCGATGGCGTGGCTCTGCTGGCCGCACAGGCGGTCGATGAGCTCGCGCTGGGCGACCGGGCTCTGGGCGATGTCCTCGATCTGGTTGTGCGAGAAGATGGCGGCGTCGACGAGCACGGCGGAGCCGAGCACTTCGGGCCGGACGGGCTTGCCGGCGGCGTCGGTGACCTGCGGGGCGTCGTGGGCCCCGCGGCGGATCTGGTAGACGAGGCCCTCCTGGCTCTCGAACTCGAGCTCGACGTAGCCGCTGGTCCCGAGGTTGGCGGCGAGCAGGTTCTTGAGCCGGTCGTCGGCCGCCTTGGCGGCGGCGGTGCCCGATCGCGGGGCGCGGTCGAGGGCGTGGCGGATGAACTCGAGGACGGTGGTCTTGCCGCTGCCGCGACCGCCGATGATGCAGTTCAGGCCGTCGGCGAAGCGGATGTCGAGCTTGTCGAGGAAGCCGCCGTAGACGCGGAGACGACGCAATTTGTGGTGAACCACGCGGGACCCTCCGCGCACAGGTTAGGACCCATGCGCGATCTCGTCCAGAGCGTCGAAGACGCATTCTCTGGGCCAGATAAAGCCGATCGAGCGCGCGCGGGGATGGCGCGACGGGGGCGAGGGCGGAAATCGTCGCTGCGAGATTCGTGGATCCGGGCGCGAGCGCGAGGGCCTGCGGCGGCGCGCGTCGCGGGCGTGGTGCGAGGCGGGCGGGGAAGGTAGCGTCGGGCATGCTCCGTGTCGCGCCGTGGCTCGCGCTGTTGCTGACGGGATGCGAGGCGATGTCGGGCCGCGAGGCCGGGCCCGAGGTCGCGCCGGTGACCGGGGCGACGCTGGCGGAGACCGGGCCGCTGCGGGCCGCGATCGCGGCGGGGGTCCGGCGGCGCAGCGAGAACGAGGCGAGCTACGAGGTCGACGCGTTCGTGGCCGCGCTGGCGGTCGAGGAGCTGGCGAGCGGGACGGGCGGGGTGCGGGTCGAGCCGGCGGTGGAGCGCGGGGCGCAGGTCGGCTATCGGCTGACCGAGGTGGTGCCTGGCTCGGTGTACGAGCGGATCGGGCTGCGGACGGGCGACGTGGTCGAGGCGCTCGGCGAGGTCCGACTCGACAGCCCGGGCCGCGCGGCCGGGGCGCTGGCCCGGCTGGAGCGCGGCGGGCAGGTGACGGTGAGCCGCGACGGGGTCGGGTTCTCGCTCGAGCTGCGGGTCGCAGGCGGGCTGGCGTGGGCGGAGCTGCTGCGCTCCAGGACAGGTTCGCCAGGACAGGTCGCCGGGGACATGCCCTCGCGGACAGGCCCGTTGGGGCAGGTCCCGGAGGACAGGTGGGTGGCGGACGGGGAGCCGCCGGCGGGGCCGCGCGACGGCGAAGCCGGAGGAACGCCGGTGGTGTCGCCGGGCGGCGGGGCGCTGCCGGGGACGCCGACGGGGTCGCGGCCGACGGGCGCGGGGAAGCCGAGCCGCGGCAGTACGGGCAGCGGGGTGGCGAGTCCTGCCGGTTCGACGGGCACGAGCCCGGCGGGGAAGACGGGGGTGCAGTGCGCGTCGGCGACGAGCTGCACGCTCGAGAAGCAGCAGTTCGACGCGGCGCTCGCCGACCCGAGCAAGCTCGAGCGCCAGGCGTCGATCTCACCGGCGCGCGGGGGCTACAAGCTGACCCGCGTGACGCCGGGCAGCACGGTGGCGGCGCTGGGGTTCCGCGCGGGCGACGTGATCGTGTCGGTCAACGGGGCCCGCCTCGACGACGACATGGCGGCGCTGGGGCTCTACATGGGGCTCGAGGGCACGCGCAAGTTCAACGTGACGTACGAGCGCAACGGGGCGCGCGCGAGCAAGGCGATCGCGCTGCGGTGAGCGGCGAGCGCTTCGGTGGATGGCGCATGGGACATGTCCAGAGGGGCATGTCCGAAGTGACAGCCTCGCGCGCTCAGCCGGCGTCGCCCGCCGCGCTGGCGAGGACGACGGTGTAGCCGTCGCGGTCGCGCAGCCAGATCTCGCGGTGACCGGCGCTCGGGTTGAAGTGGGGCGCGAGCACGACCTCGGCGCCGAGGTCGGCGGCGCGGGCGACGGCGGCGTCGAACTGGTCGGTCTCGAACCACAACAGGACGCCGTTGCCGTAGGGGCGCGCGGTCGGGTCGCCGATCGGGCCGTGGTCGTGCTCGACCTCCCAGCGGTGGAGCTGCAAGATCAGCGCGCCGCGGTGCACCAGCCGCTCGTATTCGCGGCCGCCGTGGTCGCTCTCGCAGGCGAGGAGGCGCTGGTACCAGCGGCTGCTGGCCTCGACGTCGGCGACGGCGATGAGTGGTTGGGGACGCATGGGGAGAGGATCGCGGGGCGTGGTTCGTGGCGTCAAGCGTGGGGGCTCGTCGCTACAGGGCTCGGTTCGCGCGGCGTGGCGGCGGCGACGGATCACGACCGGACAATGAGGCGTGACGGGGATCACGGGCGCGTGAGGTGCAGGAATCGTCGGCTTCCGCGAGCGTCGCTAAGCACGCGGGCTCGTCCCGCCCTCACGCCATGCCTTCATCGTCGCTCCCATCCGTCGCGTTGCTGTTCGCCCTCTCGTCGCTGTCCGCCTGCTCCGCGGCGCGCATGCAGCTCGATCCGGCGTTGACCGCCAGGGCGCCGGAGCAGGCGGTCAGCGGCTCGGCGTGGGCCCAGTTCCGCAAGCCGGTGACGTACGCCGGCTACACGGCGACGCTGACGAAGGGCGGCTGGAAGACCGAGAAGAGCGCGTCGGTCGGGCCGTACAAGCGCAAGGAGTCGGAGCAGAACTTCGAGTTCTCGCTGGTCGGCGGGACGCCGGCGAGCTGGGCCGGGTCCTGCTCGTACGGGACGAGCAAGCAGGGCGTGCTGTTCCCGATCAGCAACGACGCGGGGCTCGTGTGCACGATGATGCCGCAGGGCGCCGGCGGCTGGCAGCTCGAGCTCCGCAGCGGGGGCAAGCTGCACGGGCCGAACACGCTGTCGGGGTCGATGACCGACGGGGCGACGACGATGTCGATCGCTATGGTGCACAAGCTGGCCAACGCGGCGTTCTCGAGCGCGCAGCCGGTCGGCTACGAGATCCGCGACGCGGGCGGTGTGGCGGTCGCGGCGGTGCAGATCTTCAACCCGCAGTTCGTGTGGATCGACCCGGGGTTGCCGGTGGAGACGCAGACGGCGATCGCGGCGGCCGCGGCGGGGCTGCTGCTGTCGAGCAACGCGGCGTCGGACATCAACGACTAGGGTCGCGGGCGCCGGCGCGGGGGCATGGATCGACATGTCCCCGAGGACAGCTCGAGCGCGCGAGGAGCCGCCCGCCGCGACCTGACGCGGGCGCAAGGTCGGGGCGCGCTCGCCTGGCGCAGACACCGGACGTCGATGTCGTTGTGAACGAGGTTCGCCCTCCCGTACGGTGCCGAGCGTGCGAGACGGCGAGGACGGCGGCGAGGGCCAGACGCTCGAGGTCGTGGGCCACGTGACCGACGAGTCGTGGCTCGGCATCCCGGCGCTGCACGCCGGCGGCGGGCTGATGGTGGTGCTGGCGGTGGCGCTGGTGGTCCACGCGCTGGCGCTGCGGCTCGCCCTGCCGCTGGCGCACGGGATGGCGCAGCGCAGCCGGACGACCTGGGACGACGTGCTGGTCAAGCACAAGGTGCTGGCGCGGCTGGTGCCGATCGCGGCGCTGGTGGTGATCGGCCGCGGCGTCGGGCTGGTGGTCGGGCTCGACGACTCGCTGGCGCGCTTCGTCGAGCGCATGGCGCTGGCGGCGATCCTGGTGGTGGCGGTGCGCGCGTTCGGGGCGCTGCTGACGGCCACCAACGAGCTGTACACGCGCAACCCGCAGGCGCTCGGGCGGCCGATCAAGGGCTACCTGCAGGGGCTGAAGGTGCTGGCGTACATCGGCGCGGCGATCGTGGTGATCGCGACGCTGCTCGACCAGTCGCCGTGGCTGCTGCTCAGCGGCCTGGGGGCGATGACGGCGGTGCTGCTGCTGATCTTCCGCGACACGCTGCTGTCGTTCGTGGCCGGGATCCAGCTGACGACGAACGACCTGATCCGGGTCGGCGACTGGCTCGAGATGCCGCAGTTCGACGCCGACGGCGGGGTGGTCGACATCTCGCTGAACGTGGTGAAGGTGCAGAACTGGGACGCGACGATCACGGTGATCCCGACCCACAAGTTCCTCGAGCACTCGTTCAAGAACTGGCGGGCGATGTTCGAGTCGGGCGGGCGCCGGATCAAGCGCGCGGTCCACATCGACATGGCGACGGTCCGGTTCCTCGACGCGGCGGAGATCGAGCGGCTGTCGCAGATCGTGATCCTGCGCGAGTACCTGGCGAGCAAGGTCCGCGAGGTGGCGGAGTACAACGAGGCGACGGTGCCGGACGACGCCGCCGCGGTGCCGGCCAACGGGCGCCACCTGACCAACCTCGGCACGTTCCGCGCGTATGTGGAGGCGTACCTGCGCGCGCACCCGAAGATCCACCCGGGGATGATGCGGATCGTCCGTCAGCTGCACCCGACGCCGCAGGGGCTGCCGCTCGAGATCTACGTGTTCTCGAAGGAGACGGCGTGGGTGGTCTACGAGGGCATCCAGGCCGACATCTTCGACCACGTGCTGGCGATCGCGCCGGAGTTCGGCCTGCGCGTGTTCCAGGCCCCGTCCGGCAACGACCTGGCCCGGCTGGGCGGGCGCTGACGAGGTGTCCATGAGGACATGCCGCATGGGACATGTCCCATGCGGCATGGCGAAGCGGGCATGTCCCGGGGGACAGGCTAGCCGAGTGTGCCGGCCAGCTCGTGCGCCTCGTCGGGCTCGCGCTCGGTCCGCGGCTTCTTGGGCGCGAAGGTCGGGCCGAGGGCGCGCAGGCTGACGAGGTCGTCGCCGGAGCGGGCGAGCAGGCGCTCGCGGACCAGCTTGTGGTCCGAGATCACGGCGCCGACGAGGGCCTGGACGACCTCGCGCGGGCGGGCGCCAGGGCCTTCGGAGCTGAGGCGGACGCGGAAGCGCAGCAGGCCGGCGTCGACTTCGACCTCGGCGTGCAGCAGAGCAGCGCTGATGTCGACCGCGGTCGGCTCGCCGACGGCGCGTCGCAGGCCGCGGCCGGCCTTGGCCTTGCCGGCGCGCTCGACCTGGAGCGGACCGCCGAGGCGGGCGGGCAGCTCGGCGGCGACCTCGGCGGCCAGCTCGGGGCCGAGGTCGACGGCGTAGTCGGCGGCGACGACGAGCTCGCCGAGGCGGCGCTCGCCCTGGAGGAGGACGCGGACGTCGAGGATGTCGATGCCGGGCGGGGCGGCGGCGACGAACCGCTCGCGCAGCTGCAGGGCTTCGCGCAGGCGGTCGTCGTCGCTCCACAGGCCGGCCATGTCGGCGTCGCTGCGCGGCAGCAGGACGTCGAGGTCGACGACCTCCTCGCGGGCGCCGACGCCGAGCGCCAGAGCTGGCCCGAAGGACATGCGCGGCACCGGGTTGAAGCCGCGCGAGAAGGCGGTCTCGACCCCGGCGCGCCGCAGCATGCGCGGCAGGACGCGGGTGAGGTCGAGGTGGCCCATGAACCGCATCGGCCCCGTCTTGGCGAAGAACACCCGCACGCGGGTGAACGGGGCCTCGGCGGCGGCCTTGAAGGCGCTGTCGGCGGCCAGCTTGCTCGGGTTGAGGCGGCCGCGCAGGCGCTCGATCGGGACCAGGTCGGCGGCGATCGCCCGCTCGTGCTCGCGCTCGACCTCGTCGTCGCGCTCGCGGTCGTGGCGCTCGACCTTCATGCCGGCGAGACGATCGAGGGCGACCATCCGCTCGCCGCGCATCTCGGACATGTCGCAGGCGATGCCGCAGTCGTAGCAGACGAGTCGGCGCGCGTCGGCCTCGGCGGCCTCGCGGCTGGTCGGGTGGACCTTGGCGCCGAACGGCTTGCCGCACGGCGGGGAGGCGCGCCCGCGCAGGGCCTTGCGGTACTCCTCGGCGAGGAAGCCGGGCTCGAGGCCGATGTCGATGTGGTCCCACGGCAGGCGGGCGTCGACGGCGATGGTGCGGGTGTAACGCTCGGGCTCAACGCCGACGGCCGCGATCGCGGCGGTCCAGCGGGCCATCGAGAAGCGCTCGCGCCAGCCGTCGAAGCGGGCGCCGGCGGCGTAGGCGTGGCCGAGGACCTCGCCCATGTCACGGTCGCCGCGGGCGAACAGGCACTCGAGCCAGCTCTCGGTCTGCGAGTGGGTCTTGAGCTCGAGGCGGTAACGCCGGGCCAGGTCGCGCAGCAGGTTGACCTTTTGGGACAGGTCCGAAAGGCCATCCATGGCCGCCCACTGGAACGGGGTGTGCGGCTTGGGCACGTGCTGCGAGACGCTGACGGTGACGGTGGGCATGCGCTGCAGCTTGAGCTCGCGCGCGACCTCGCGGACCTTGCGGCCGGTCTCGGCGATGCCGACCACGTCCTCCTCGGTCTCGGTCGGCAGGCCCATGATGAAGTACATCTTGATGCGGTCGTAGCCGCGCTCGAAGATCCGCCGCGCCGAGGTCAGGATGTCGTCGTCGCTGACGTTCTTGTTGATGACGTCGCGCATCCGCTGGGTCCCGGCCTCGGGCGCGAAGGTGAGGCCGCTGATGCCGACGCTCTTGATCTCGTCGAGCAGGCCCTCGTTGAGGCCGTAAGCGCGCAAGCTGGCGATGCCGAGCTTGATCTTGCGGCGCTTGAGCTCGGGCACGAGCTCCTTGATCAGCGGATCGATGCACGAGACGTCGGCGGTGCTCAGCGCGGTGAGGCTGGTCTCGGAGAAGCCGGCCGCCTCGACGCCGTCGAGCACGGCCTTGACGATCTGCTTGGGGTCGCGCTCGCGGACCGGGCGGTAGATGATGCCGGCCTGGCAGAACCGGCAGCCCTCGGTGCAGCCGCGGGTGATCTCGACGGAGGCGCGATCGAAGATGGCCTCGGCGTAGGGGATCGGGAACCGCGTGGGGAAGGGGAAGCGATCGAGATCGCGCACGTAGACGCGACCGACCCGCGCGGGCACGCCGAGCGCTCGACCCTCCTCGGTCGGGCCGGTGACGACGAGCAGCTCGCTCCGCTCGTCGCGCTCGACGGCGTAGAAGGTGGGCGCGTAGATGCCGGGCGTGCGGGCGGCGGCGGCCAGGATCTCGCGCCGCGACCGACCTTCGCTACGCATGCGGCCGATCGTGCGCAGGAGGTCGGGCAGGACCTCCTCGGCCTCGCCGACGAGGAAGAGATCGACGAAGGCGGCCAGCGGCTCGGGGTGCGTGGCCGTGGGCCCGCCCGCGAGCACGATCGGGTCGGCGTCGCCTCGCGCGTCGCTGCGCAGCGGGATCCCGCCGAGTTCGAGGTTGAGGAGGACGTTGGTGTAGCTGAGCTCGTACTGCAGGCTGAAGCCGACGACGTCGAACTCACGCAGCGGGGTGGCGGTCTCGAGGCTGACGAGCGGGAGACCCCGCGCACGCAGCTCGGCCTCCATGTCGGTCCACGGGCTGAACGCGCGCTCGCACACGAGGTCGTCGTGCTTGTTGACGAGGTCGTAGAGGATGCGCGTGCCGAGGTGGCTCATGCCGATCTCGTAGAGATCGGGGAAGGCGAGGACGAAGCGACACGCGAGCCCGGCGCCCGACTTGCGGATCTGCTGCTCTTCGCCGCCGAGGTAGCGCCCGGGCTTTTCCACGCGCCCGAGGAATTCGGCATAAGGATGTTCTGCCATGACGAGCCGCTCTTTTAGCCGAAATGGCGCGTCCGCACCACCGCGTCCGCGCCGGGCGCACCGCCCCCCTTGCCGCGGGCCGCGTGTGACCCAAGAATGCCTGCCGTGAAGGACCTGTACTCAGTCCTGGGCGTGCCGCGCACCGCCGACGAGAAAGAGATCAAGCGGGCGTTCCGCAAGCTGACTCAGCAGCATCACCCGGACAAGAACCCGGGCGACAAGCAGGCAGAGGAGAAATTCAAGGAGATGTCCGGCGCCTACGAGGTGCTGGGCGACGCTCAGCGGCGCAAGAACTACGACGAGTTCGGCGACATGAGCCTGACGCAGGGCTTCGATCCGGAGCGCGCGCGCGCCTATCAGCAGGCGACCCGCGGCGGCGGTGGCGGTCGCCGGCGCGCCGGGCCGGCCGGGTTCGGCGGCGGCGGCGGGTTTGACGCCGACGGCCAGTTCAATTTCCAGAACTTCGGCGACGCGCGCGGGGTGTCGTTCGACGACCTGCTGTCGCAGCTGTTCGGCGGCGGGCGCGTGGTCGACCCTGCTGCCCGCGGCGGTCGCGGGCGACCGGTCAGCACCCGCGGGAACGACATCGAGGGCGAGATCACGATCGATTTCCCGCAGCTGCTGCGCGGGGCCGTGATCCCGCTGCGCATCGAGTCGCAGACAGGGGGCTCGCGCACGCTCGACGTCAAGGTGCCGGTCGGGATCGCCGACGGCGGCAAGCTGCGTCTTCGCGGTCAGGGCGGCCCGGGCGACCCGCCGGGCGACATTCTATTGACGGTGAAGGTCGCGCCGCATCCGCGCCTCAAGCGCGATGGCAACAACCTGCAGATGAGTCTGCCCGTGACCGCGCTCGAGGCGGTGCGCGGCGGCCCGGTCGACATCCCGACGCCGGCCGGGGCGGTGACGTTGAAGCTCAAGCCCGGCAGTCAGAACGGGCAGACGCTGCGGCTCAAGGGCAAGGGCATCGCGCCGGCGAACGGCGAGGCGGGCGACCTGCTGGTGACGCTCGACGTGCGCCTCCCCACCGCGGCCGACCCTGAGCTGACAGCCGCGCTCGAGCGCCTGCAGGGGCACGAGAACGTGCGCGCCGACCTCGAGCTGTAGAGGTCGCCGCGTGCTATGCCTTGCGCGTGACCGTTCGCCTCCCGATCGTCCGCACCGAGGCCGAGGCCGAGCCCGCGCCGGCGCCGCGAAGGCGCCACCCCGACTGGTTGCGCGTGCCGATGCCGGGCGGCGACGGCTACACGGCGCTGCGCCGCATGGTCAAGGAGCTCGGGCTGCACACGGTGTGTCAGAGCGCGAGCTGCCCCAACATCGGCGAGTGCTGGAACCACCGGGCGCTGACGATCATGATCCTCGGCGACATCTGCACCCGCTCGTGCCGCTTCTGCGACGTGAAGACGGGGCGGCCGCTGCCGGTCGACGAGGGCGAGCCGGCGCGCGTGGCCACGATGCTGGCGGCGCTCGACCTCAACCACACGGTGATCACGTCGGTCGATCGCGACGACCTGCGCGACGGCGGGGCGGGGATCTGGGCCGAGACGCTGCGCGCGTGCCACGAGGCGGCGCCGGACATGACGATCGAGGTGCTGGTGCCGGACTTCAAGGGCGCGCTGGCGGATGTCGACACGGTGCTCGACGCCGGGCCCGACGTGTTCGCCCACAACCTCGAGACGGTGCCGCGGCTGTCCCGCGAGGTCCGCGTGCAGGCCCGCTACGACCGCTCGTTCGCGGTGCTCCGCCGGGCCCGCGAGCGCGGGGCGCTGGTCAAGACCGGGCTGATGCTCGGGCTCGGCGAGGAGCCGGCCGAGGTCCGCGAGGTCATCGATCAGCTGGCGGAGCTCGAGCTGACGATCTTGACGCTCGGGCAGTACCTGCAGCCGAGCAAGAGTCACCTGCCGGTGCACCGCTACGTGCACCCCGACGAGTTCGCCGAGTTCAAGCGCCAGGCGCTGGCGGCCGGGATCGTGCACGTGGAGAGCGGGCCGCTGGTCCGCAGCAGCTACCACGCCGAGGGCCAGGCCGAGCTGATCCGCCGCCTGCAAGCCGACGCCGGCAAGATCGGGTTCGCCAGCCTGCGCCCGCCGCCGGCCTGATGTGGTTTTTGGGACATGCCCCGAAGGGCATGTCCGTCGAGACATGTCCGTGAAGACCTGGAGGACCCCGATGCAGCTCGAGCTGATCAGCCACGCCCTGTGCCCGTTCGTCCACCGCGCCTGCATCATGCTGCGCGAGAAGGGGGTCGAGTACAGCCGCCGCGACATCGACCTCGACAACAAGCCGGAGTGGTTCTTGGCCCTGTCGCCGCGCGGCAAGGTGCCGGTGCTGGTGGCCGACGGGACGCCGCTGTTCGAGTCGGCGGCGATCGTCGAGTTCCTCGACGAGACCCACCCGCCGCCGGTGATCCCGACCGAGCCGTTCGCGCGGGCGCGCGGGCGGGCGTGGGTCGAGGTCGCCAGCGATCTGCTGATGGCGCAGTACCGGGTCTACATGGCGGCGACGCAGGCGGACTTCGAGGCGGCGGCCAAGACGGCGACGGCGGCGCTGGGCCGCTACGACGATGCGCTGCGCAAGGGCGACCTGGCGGCGGACGAGTTCAAGCTGGTCGAGGTGGCGGCGGCGCCGGCGATGTTCCGCTTCGCGCTGCTGGCCGACCACGCCGGCTGGGCGTTCTGGCCGGCGGGCTCGCAGGTCGAGGCGTGGGCGCGACGCCTGGCGAGCCGGCCGTCGGTGACTTCGTCGGTGGCCGAGGACTTCGCCGAGAAGTTCCTGAAGCTGCTGGCCGACAAGAACAGCTACATGCTGAAGACCCGCCCGACGGCCTGAGAGGAGCGTCCCCATGCACATCGACATCGTGTCCGACATCGCCTGCCCGTGGTGCTTCATCGGCATCGAGCGGCTCGAGCGCGCGCTGGCCGAGACGGGGGCCGAGGCGACGGTGACGCTGCACCCGTTCCTGCTCGACCCCGACGGGCCCGACAGCGGGACCGACCTGCGCGAGCGCCTGCGCCAGAAGTTCGGCGGCGACCCGACGCCGGCGTTCGCCAACGTCGAGCGCGCGGCCCGAGAGTCGGGCATCGCGCTCGACTTCGCGAAGGTGCACATGGGCTACCCGACGCTGCGGGCGCACACGCTGCTGCGCCACTCGGTTGCCAAGGGGAGCCAGCGGGCGCTGTCGCGGGCGCTGTTCGCGGCCTACTTCCTCGAGGGCAAGAACATCGCCGACCCGGCGGTGCTGGCCGAACTGGCGGCGCCGCACGGGTTCGCCGCGGAGGAGGTTGCGGCGCTGGTCGGCGATGCGCGCGAGCTGGCCGAGACGCGCCAGGAGGCCGAACACGCGGCCCGCAACGGGGTCCGCGGGGTGCCGCTGTTCATCTTCGACGGTCGCACGGCGCTGTCGGGGGCGCAGCCGGAGGCGGTGTTCCGCGAGACGATCCGCAAGGCCGCGGGCTGAGCGGGCGCGTCAGGCGAGGGCGCCGAGGGCGAGCGACGTGCGCGCCGGCGACGGCGAGCTGCGTGCGCGCCGGTCATGGTCGGAGCGCGTGAGATGGCTTTTCGAGCATGTCCTGATGGGCATGCTCGAGGCGACATGTCGATCGGGGCATGCTCCCGAAATCATGTCCCGAGAGACAGCTGCCGCACCAAGTCCGGATCGAGCGGCTCGCTGACGTCGGGGCGGTGGAAATCGGGGCGCAGGCCGCCGGCGGGCAGGGCGGAGAGGTAGCGGCGCGCGTCGCCCTGGCCGTGGATCGCGTGGGCGTTGCAGCGGGCCAGGCCGGGCGGGAGCAGGTCGGCAGGGACGGTCGCGCGACCGCGCCAGCGGCCGCCGGCAAGCGCGTCGGCGACGAACTCGACAGCGACGGTGGCGACGAGGTTGCGGACGCCGTGCAGCTGGAGCGCGAGCGAGTGGCCGTGCGGGCCGAACTCGAGCTCGAGGTAGCGATCGCCGGGGGCGTGGAGGAACAGCTCGACGACCTCGAAATTCCACAGGCCCGGGGTCGAGCCGGGCGGCGAGGGCGGCGGCGGATCGCGGTGAAACGGGGCGTCGATCGTCAGCTCGAGCGCGCCGGGGCGAGCGCGGAGCTCGAGGGTGGTTCGTTCGACAGGCGCCGCCGGGCGGCCGTCCCACGTGCGGTCGATGACGAGGTGCACGCGGCCAGGGTAGCGTCAGTCGGCGCGCACGGCGTCGCCGAGGATCGCCGAGTACAGCGCGGCGGCCGGATCGAGCGCGGCGGCGGGGGCGGCCAGCAGGAGCACGGCGTGGTCGCCGAGGCGGCGCTCGACGAGGCGGGCGATGGTCTCGCCGTTGCGCTGCAGCGTGTAGTTGGTGAAGCCGGCGAAGGCGGCCTCGGGATCGGCCTCGGGGCGCAGGACGAGCTCGTGCGCGAGGGCCGGGGCGAGGACGAACAGAGCGCTGCCCTCGGCGGGGGCGTCGGGCACGACCACGAACTCGACGAGGTGGCCGCCGCGCAGCGCCTGGGTGTCGAGCCAGCCAGGGAACACCTGCAGCAGCGGGTGGCGGCGCTCGCCAGCTTCGACGCGCTCGAAGCTGGTCGGCAGCGCGAGCGCGACGCCGTTCTCGACGACGCGGAGCTCGCGGTGGGCAGCGGCGAAGGCGATCGGATCTTCGCGCGAGACCTGGACGGCGCCGAGGCCGACGACGGCGATCGCGGCCAGGCACAGGCCGGCCAGCGGCTTGCGGGTCCAGCCGGGGAGGGTCGGTGGCAGCAGCAGGGTCAGCGCGGAGGCGACGAAGGCAGCTGTCCCGAGAGACAGGGGCGTCGAGCGCAGGCCGTAGACCCCGGGGATGCAGGCGAACACGTGCGCGCCGAGCAGGAAGAGCAGGGTGAGGACGACGCTGCGGCGCACCGTCGAGAGCAGGCCCGGGGTGCGCGCGGGCAGCAGCGTCCACAAGGTGGCGACCAGCACGGCGACCGCGAGGGCGTTGCCGCCGCCGATGACCTGGGCCGGATCGGGGTCGGCGACCGCGGCGGCCCACATGCCGGCGGCGCTGCCGAGGATGGCGATCAGGCCGGTGCGGGCCCAGCCGTGGATGCGCTCGAGCACATGTCCTGCGAGCCAGATCGAGTAGCAGTCGAGCAGCAGGCCGACGAGGTCGGCGTGCACGAACGGGGCGGTGAAGAGGCGGCCCCAGCTGCCGGCGCGCCACAGCTCGCCGGTCAGGGCGCCGGCGCGGAGCAGGCCGACGCCGGCCCAGCCGGCCGCGAGCGTGACCACGTACCAACCGGCCGAGACGGCGATCAGGGCGGTGGTCATGATCAGCGGCTGCAGCCGGCGGGCCCCGCCGCGCTCGCGCAGGGCGGCGCGGAAGCGTTCGCCGACGGCCTGGACGAACTCCTGCAGATCGTCGTCGAACGCCGGCGCGGGCTCGTCGACGTGGGCGCGCACGGTGCGAGCGGCGGCGGCGAGGCGGGTCTCGCTGCGGCGCGCGAGCCCGGGGACCTGCTGCAGCAACGCGTCGGCGCGCTGCGGATCGCCGGCGCGGGCGGCGGCGATCCCGAGGAACAGCGTGGCTGTCCCCGGGGACAGGCCGAGCCGGCGCCCGCGGTCGCGCACCAACGCGTCCTCGACGACGCCGAGCGCCCCGGAGTGGGCGAGGAAGGTGAGGCGCGCCTGGGCCAGCAGCTCGGCGGCGCCGGCCTCGCTGCCGAGCGGGCCGTCCTCGATCGAGCGCAGCAGCGCGGCCGCGGCGTCGTGACGCCCGAGCTCGCCGAAGGCGCGCAAGATCCCGAGCGCCAGCGTCGGCCGGACCGCGGCGTAGCTCGGGTGGAAGTGACTCTCGTAGTGCGTCACCGCCTCGCTCCAGCGGTGGTCGAACAGCAGCATCGCCACGATCTGCTCGTGGATCACCGCCAGCTCGGCCGGCTCCTCGGCGGCGGCGACGAGGCCGCGGAAGTGGGCCAGCGCCGCGTCGACGCCGTCGCGGTCGAGCAGGGCGAAGCCGCGGAGGATCTGCTGCTGACGCCCGAGGCCGGCGCCGGGCATCAACATGGCTCGAAGACCAGACAGGCGCACGGCCAGGCGCGGGCGGCCGAGCGCGAACATCTGCCGGGCCCCGCGCTCGAGCAGCGCCGGGGCGACCACCGTCAGGCCGCACAGACAGATGACGACGGTCCCGAGGTAGCGGTCCTCGTAGACGATCGCGGTGAAGGCCAGCACGAGCTGCAGCCCCAGCACCGCCGCGTAGCCCCGCGGGCCGCCCGGTCGGCGGATCGTGCGGAGCAGGACCATGGCGAGGACCAGCCCCGCGAGGACCAGGAGGTTGTGATAGAGCGCCAAGCCGACCTTAACTCTGCAGCTCCACGTGACCCATGCGCCGGAACTTGGCGTAGCGCCGCTCGAGGCGGTCCTCGACCGAGAGCGCGGCGAGCTCGCCGAAGTGGCGGCGCAGGGTGTCGTGGAGCGCCGCGGCGGTGCCCGGGAGGCCGCGGTGGGCGCCGCCCAGGGTCTCGGGCACGATCTCGTCGCAGATGCCGAGGCCGACCAGGTCCTGCGCGGTCATCTTGAGCTGCTCGGCGGCGATGCGCTCGGCCTCGGCGTCCTTCCACAGGATCGAGGCGCAGCCGCGCGGCGAGATGACCGAGTAGACCGCGTGCTCGAGCATGAGGATCCGGTCGGTGACGCCGATGGCCAGCGCGCCGCCGGAGCCGCCCTCGCCGATGACGACCGAGATCGAGGGCACGCGCAGGCCGGCCATCAGCTCGAGGCAGGTGGCGATGGCCTCGGCCTGGCCGCGCTCCTCGGCGCCGATGCCCGGGTAGGCGCCGGCGGTGTCGATGAGGCAGAGCAGCGGCAGGCGGAACTGGTCGGCCATCTTCATCAGCCGCTGGGCCTTGCGGTAGCCCTCGGGGCGCGCCATCCCGAAGTTGCGGTGGAGGTTCTCCTTGGTGTTGCGGCCCTTCTGCTGGCCGAGCACCACCACGGAGCGGCCGTCGAGGCGGGCGATGCCGCCGACGATCGCGGGGTCGTCACCAAAGGCGCGGTCGCCCTTGAGCTCGACGAAGTCGGTGAGCATCTCGCCGATGTAGTCGAGCGTGTAGGGGCGGTCGGGGTGCTTGGCCAGCTGCAGCTGCTCCCACGGCGTGAGCGTGGCGAACCGCTCGCGCTGCAGCTCGGCGGCCTTCTGCTCGAGCCTGGCGATCTCGTCGGCCATCTCGCCGCTGGCGCCGCTCAGATCCTTGAGCTCGCGGATCTTCGTCTCGAGCTCGACGATCGGGCGCTCGAACTCCAATACTTTGCCGCTCATGTCAGGTCCCCCGCGAGGAAGGCCGCGGCCTCGGCGGCGATGACGTCGGCCTCGCGCTCCAGCTCGACCTGGCCCATGAGCCAGATCGGCCGCGTGACCGCGATCCGGCGATCGACGGCCAGCTGGTGGCGGAAGTAGGTGCGCTGGCGCCGGGCGTAGCGCCGCGTCTGCTGCTTGATGGCAGCGACGGCGTCGCCGAGGCTGAGGCCGGCGAGGTGATCGAGGATCTGGCGATAGCCGAGGCTTCCCATGGATCGATGGCGCGAATCATACCCAGCAGCGACGAGGTTGGACACCTCGGCGACGAGGCCCGCGCGGATCATCGCGTCGCAGCGGTCATCGATCGCGCGGTCGAGCGCGGTGTACTCGGGCTCGAGCACGACGGTGGCGAGGCGAGCTCGCGCACGCGGCGGGTCTTCGGCGCGGACGAGGCTCACGGGTCGATCATGCGCTTCGCACAGCCACAGGGCTCGCAGGGCGCGCACGACGTTGCGCGGGTGGATCGCGGCGGCGGCTTCGGGATCACGGCGCTGCAGCTCCGCGTGCACGGCGCCCGCTCCCTCGCGCTCGCGTGCTTCCCACTGCGCGGTGAAGGCGGCGCGCCGCGGATCGCTCGCAGGGGCGTCGGCGACCGGATCGGCGCCGCTGTGCGTGTGCGTGACGGCGCGGAGGTAGAACCCGGTGCCGCCGGTGAACAGCCCTGGGCCGCGCGCGAGCAACTGCCAGGCGGACGACTGGTAATCTCCGGCGCTGAAGTCGGCGTCGGGATCGACGAGGTCGAGCAAGAAGTGCGGCACGCGCTCGCGCGTGGCCGCGTCGACCTTGGCGGAGCCGATGTCGAGGCCGCGATAGACCTGCACCGAGTCGCAGCAGAAGATCGGCAAGCGCAGGCGTTCGGCCAGCGCGACCGCGAGGCGTGATTTTCCAGACGCGGTCGGCCCGACGACGGCGAGCAGGCGCGGCAGATCGTGCGCGCGATCCATCGCGTCGTCGGCGGTCATCCGCCTCCGAGCAGGGCGGAGCCGGTCCAGCGGCGGATCCCCGGCACCGACTCGAGCGCCGCGCCGGCGTCGACGAGCTCGGCGAGCCAGCGACGCGCGAGCCGGGGCGCCGGGTCGCCGCCGTGCGTGGTAGCGATCGCGTCGAGCAGCCCGCGTTCACGCGCCGCCCGGTCGCCGTCGGCGTCGCGGATCCGCAGCCACGGCACGATCCGGGCCACGAGGTCGGCGGCGTCGGCATCGTCGACGCAGTGGCGCAGGTGGGCCGGCACGCCGCGCACCACCACCGCGTCGTCGCCGAACACGTCGAGGTCGACGCCGAGGCCGAGCAGCTCGGCGCGCGCGGCCTGGATCAGCGCGACGTCGGCGGTCGGGCGCTGGACCACCGCCGGCGACAGCAGGCCCTGCACGGCGACGGCGCGGCGGCCGACCAGGTCGCGCTGCAGGCGGAGATAGACCAGGTGCGAGCGGACCCGCCGGAGGTCGACGGCCAGCAGCGCGTCGCGGTCGGCGAACACGGCCACCGGGCCCGGGAGGCAGGCGAGCAGGGCAGGGATGTCGGGCCGCGCGGTGGCGGCGCTGGCCTGTCCTCCGGGACCGGACTGTTCGCGCATGTCTCGCGGGACAGGTGCGTCGCCGGGCAGCAGCGCCAGCGAGGCCTCGCGCTCGGGCTCGGCCGGGCGCGGGGCGGCGCCATCGGGCCGCAGCGCGGCGGCGGCCTCCATCATCGAGCGCTTGTGGCGGTCGTAGCCGTGGTCGAGCGCGCGCGTGCTCAGGCGGTAGGCGCCGGGGCGCCGCTCGTCGGCCGCGGGCGCGGGCGCCGGCGCCGGGTCGGGCTGACGCTCGGACCAGCGCAGCAGCGGATCGGCGCTGGCGCGCAAGTCGGGTGGGAACTCGCCGTCGGCCCGCTCGATCCACGCGGCGGCGCGGTCGCGGGCCGGGTCGAGCTCGCCGACGGCGCCGGCGCGCGCCAGCCAGGCGAGGTCGTCGGGGGACATGTCCCCGGGGACAGGCACCTCGGGCCGCTCGCGGGCGGGACCGGTGCCCGAGGACATGTCCTGCGGGACAGGCGAGCGGAGCAGGGTGGGGCCGGCCGCGGGCGACATGTCCTCGGGGACAGGACGTGGGCTGGCCGAGGGCGCGGGGCTCGCGGATGGGTCCTCGGCGGGTCGAGCGGCTTGGCTACCCGAGGTTCGGGCAGCGACCGGATCGGCATCACCGGGGGTCGCTTGCTCGCGGTCCTGATCGGACCCGAATGGCATGTCCTGAGAGACATGTCCGAACGATCCGGGCCGAAGGGACATGTCCTCGGTGCCAGGTCGACCCGGGCCTGGCGCGGGCTCGCGGGACGAGTGCCGGGCGGCATCCGGATCGGCCAGGTCGAGGTCCCAGCCGGCGTCGCCCGTCGGCGCCGCCACGGTCGGCCCGGCGCCGGTCCGTCGCGCCGGCTCGGGGGCGGACGTGGCGAGCGCGGTCTCGACGAGCGGGCGGCGGGTGGCGTCGACCGAGGCCTCGGCGCGGCTCAGCCAGGCCTCGGCCTCGGCGCGGCGCCCGGCCGCCGCGGCTGCCGCTGCCTGCTGGGCGCGGCGGACGGCGGGGCCGGGCGCGTCGGACTCGAGGTCGTCGGCGCGACGCGGCGAGCTCGAAGACGTCTCGTCGCCAGCAGGAGCGCCGTCGTGGGCGTGCGTGGCCCTCGGAGCACCCGCGGAGACGTCGCGGCTCGCGTCGTCCCGCTGCGAGCGCGGGGGATCGCCCTCGTCGTCCGGGTCGTCGTCCTGCTCCTCCGGCGTCTCGCCGGCGTGCGGGCGCGCGGGGCGACGGCGCGGGTGTCCAGCGCCTTGTGCCTCGTCCTCGCGCGGGTCGCCGACGCGGACCGGCGCGAAGCCGATCGGGATCGCGCCGCCGCGGCCGGGGGGCACGCCGGTCGCGCGCGGGGTCTCGCTCGCGGCTGGCGCATCGGACATGTTCGTAGCGACCTGTCCCGAAAGACCGGCGAGTTCGCCGGCCCACGGCGCGGCGGCCACGGCGGCGGCGAGGATCCGGCGCACGGCCGCGTAGACCTGCTGCGGCTCGCTGAAGCGGACCTCGGCCTTTTGCGGGTGGACGTTGACGTCGACGGCGCCGCTGGGCGGCTCGACGAACAGGCAGGCCGAGGGGGCCTCTCCACCGAGGCCGTAGGCCTGGGTGAGGATCTGCGCCAGGCTGCGCTCCCGCACCACGCGCTGGCGGGTGATGAGGTAGGGGCTGCCGCGACCGCGGGCGGCGGCGGTCGGGTGGGGCAGGAAGGCTTCGACGCGGATGCCGTCGTCCTCGCCGCGGAAGGCGAAGAACGGGCCGCCGACGCGGCGCTCGAGCACCTGGGCGACGCGGCCCTCGCGGGTGGTCCGCGGCAAGTTGAGCAGCTCGCGCTTGCCGTGGCGCAGGGTGAAGTGGACGCCCGGGTGGACGATGGCGAGGCGCAGCAGGGTGTCGCTGCAGTGGCCGACCTCGGTCGCCTCGGCGCGCATGAACTTGCGCCGGGCGGGCAGGTTGGCGAACAGCGCGTGCACGTCGATCTGGGTCCCGACCGGCATGCCGGCCGGGGTGAGGACGGGGGCCTCGCCAGGGATCCCGTGCAGGTGCACGCCGACGGCCGCGCCGGGCTGGCGGCTGCGCAGGTCGACGCGCGCGACCGCGGCGACGCTGGCGAGCGCCTCGCCGCGGAAGCCGAGAGTGACGATGTCGGCGATGTCGGCCGCGTGCCGCAGCTTGCTGGTGGCGTGGCGGGTGACGGCGAGCAGGAGGTCGTCAGGGTGGATCCCGCGGCCGTTGTCGCGGACGGAGATCCGGGCCATGCCGCCGTCCTCGAGCTCGACGTCGACGCGGGTCGCGCCGGCGTCGAGGCTGTTGTCGACCAGCTCCTTGATGACCGAGGCGGGCCGCTCGACGACCTCGCCGGCGGCGATCTGGTCGATCACCAGGGCGCCGAGCACGGCGATCCGTCCGGAGGGCGCGGGCGAATTCACGCGGGTTAGTTAGGCCGACCGGAGGCCGCCGCGCAAGGCCCCCGCGCGGGCGCGCCCACCGCGGGGCCGGCAGCGATAGGGTCGGGGACCACCCCCGAGGCATCTGCGATGGATCTCCGCGCGTTCTTTACGACCTTCGGTCTCGTGTTCCTCGCCGAGCTGGGCGACAAGACCCAGCTCACCACCATGAGCATGGCGGCGTCGAGCGGCCGCCGCTGGCTGGTGTTCGCCGCGTCGGCGCTGGCGCTGGTGCTGTCGAGCCTCGTCGCGGTGCTGGCCGGCGAGTGGCTGCGCACCCGCGTCGAGCCGGTGATGATCGAGCGCGTCGCCGGGGCGCTGTTCGTGATCCTCGGCGGCTGGATGCTGGCGGCCACGTTCGTGGCCAAGACCTGAGGCGCGGGCGACCGCGAGTCGCCCGCCTCGAACCGCGGCGCGGATCAGTCGGCGACGACGCGGTTGCGGCCGGTCTGCTTGGCCTTGTAGAGGCGCGCGTCGGCCTTCTTGATCAGGTCGTCGTAGGTGGCGATGTCCTGCGTCAGCTCGGCCACGCCGATCGAGATCGTGACCGGGATGTGGCGGCCCTCGAACATGAACTTCGACTCCGCGATCATGGTCCGGATCTTCTCCGAGAACTGGGTCGCGCCGCGGATGTCGATCTCGGGGAGTATCATCGCGAACTCCTCGCCGCCGTAGCGCGCCAGCACGTCGACCTTGCGGGCCCGCTCGCGCACCACGTCGGCCACCTCGCGCAGCACGAAGTCACCGGCGCGGTGGCCGAAGGTGTCGTTGCAGGCCTTGAAGAAGTCGATGTCGAACATCACCAGCGCGAGCGGGCGGTCGTAGCGACGGGCCCGCGACAGCTCGCGCTCGAGCGTCTCGAGGAAGTAGCGCTTGTTGAAGATCTGGGTCAGGCCGTCGACCGTCGAGAGGCGATAAATCTCCTCGTGGTAGAGGCTCTCGACGTTGTCGCCGCTGAGGAACTTGAAGATGGCGCGACCGATCTTGATGAGGTCGCCGTCCTTGAGCCAGGCCTCGTGGATCTTGTGGTCGTTGACGTAGGTGCCGTTGGTCGACTCGTTGTCGCGCAGCTTGACGCCGTGATCCTCGACCCGCAGCGTCGCGTGCGTGCGTGACACGCTGTCCTGACTGACGCAGATGTCGTTGAGGGTTCCGCGCCCGATCGTCATCTCGCGCCCGTCGATGTGGTACTTGCGGCCGAGCTCGGCGCCGTAGATGACGACGAGACAGGCCTCCTTCTTGGGGCCCTTGCCGCCACCTTCGTCACTCTTGTTGATGACTGTAACGATCGTCTCGTCCCGCATAAGCCCGCGGCAGTCCTCGAGGGGGCCCCCCTCTGCGGCGGTCAAATTACCAGAGCCGGGCAACGACGCGGAGCGCGAGGGGTGATTCTGGTGCGACGCAGTCTGGAGATGTAGGCTCGTTATGGCGCCCTCGGGCCTGCACCCCCCGTCTCAGGTCACGTCGTGTAAGTGACCGAAATGAAAGGGTTATTGAGCCGATGTGGCGGCCGGCGCGCGGGCTCCGTAGCCGTCGTGATCCGGCGAAATTTTGCCGAGCCCGCAGGGGCGCTGCTATGACCAGCCGACATGTCGGCCCCCAACACCCGACTCAGCGGTCTCGGCGCGCTCTTCTTCGTCGGCACTCTCGGCGCCATCGCATTCTACGTGCAGCGCCAGGAGGTCCCGGAGACGCACGACGTGGTGCGGACCGCGGCGACGGGGACGCAGGCGGCGCCAGAGGAGGCGCCGGTGGCCGCGTTGCCGTGGCAGGACCGGCTCGACCTCACGGCCGTGACGCCCGCCCCGCTCGGGGCCGACGCGCCGGCGCCGACCCGGGCGGCGAAGACCGCGGATCCGGATTTCCCGACGCTGGCCACCGATTTGGCGCGCACGCGCCTGGTCCAGGAGCTGAGCGACGGCCACCGGATCCTCTACACGCTCGATCCGGTGCTTCAGGACGCGGCGCTGCAGATCTTCCGCAACCGCGAGGTGCCATACGCGGCCGCGGTGGTGCTCGACGTGCGCGACAACGCGGTGCTCGCGCTGGCCGGCCACTCGAGCATGGACCCCGAGGTCGACCCGCTCGAGATCGTGACCACGGCCTGGGCGCCGGCGGCGTCGACGTTCAAGCTGGTGACCGCGGCGTCGCTGCTGGCCAACAAGCACGTCAACAACAAGACGCGGGTGTGCTTCAGCGGCGGCCTCCACGGCATCACCGACGACCTGCTGCTCGACGACCCGCGCCGCGACGAGCGCTGCGACGACCTCGGCGGGGCCGTCGCGCACAGCCACAACGTCGTGATCGCCAAGCTCGCGCTCAAGCACCTCAGCGCCGACGCGCTGCAGGCGACGGTGCGCTCGTTCAAGTTCGACAGCGACATCCCGTTCGAATTCCCGGTCGAGCGCTCGCCGGCGCTGATCCCGGCCGACGCCAAGGAGCGGGCCAAGGTCGCGGCCGGGTTCTGGCACGTCGACATGAGCCCGCTGCACGGGGCGCTGCTCGCCAGCGTGTTCGCGCGCGACGGCGTGTACCAGGCGCCGCACGTCATCTCGCAGGTGCTCGGGCCCGACGGCACCGACCGCACGCCGTCGCTGCCGAAGACCGAGCGCGTGCTGACGAAGGACGTCGCCGAGGCGGTCGGCGCGATGATGGTGCGCACCACCACCGAGGGCACCGCGCGCGCGAGCTTCGTCGACCGTCAGGGCACCTCGTACATCGCCGACGTGCAGGTCGCCGGCAAGACCGGCAGCCTCACCGGCAAGCGCGCCCCGGGCCTCAACTACAACTGGTTCGTCGGCTACGCGCCGGCCGACCGCCCGGAGATCGCGTTCGCGGTGCTCCTCGCCAACGAGCCGAAGTGGCAGATCAAGGCCCACTACGCGGCGCGTCGGCTGGTCCAGATCTACGCCCAGCGGCGCGACGCGATCGCCGAGCACCGCGTCGCCAAGCTGACGAAGAAGGGCGTCGAGCTGCCGGTCGAGGGCAAGAAGCCGGCGCCCGCGACGAGCCCGAGCAAGCCCGCGCCGGCCGACGCCGTGGCCGCGCGCAAGCCCCCGGCCACTCGTCAGGACCCTGACGCGCTGCCGCCGGTGCCCGGTCCTGTCGCAAGGCCGCAGGCCGCGAGCGGCAAGGCGCCGAGCGGCGTCTGAGGGCGCGGCCGCGTGCACCCTTGCGCGCCCGCCCGCCGCGCCGGAAGATGAGCGCGTGCGAGTCAGCGCCGTCGCCGTCCCCCGCGCGTCTCGCAAGTGTCGCTCAGGACATGTCCGATGGGCCATGTCCCTCGGGCTAGGTCTCTCGATCTGGCTCTCGGGACAGCCGGCGATCGCGGCCCCGGCGGCGCCGGCGACCGCGGCGCGGGCGGCGTTCGAGGCCGGCGCCAAGGCGTTCGCCGCCGGCGACTACGAGCGCGCGCTGGCGGAGTTCGAGCGGGCGATGGCGCTGCGGCCGTCGCCGAAGATCCACTACAACATCGGCGTGTGTCGCCAGCAGTTGATGCTCGCGGCCCAGGAGCGGGGCGATGTCGCGGCCGAGTCGCTGCACGCGGCCGCGGCGGTCGAGGCGTACAAGGCGTACCTGCGCGAGGTGCCGGACGCGGACGATCGCGGCGAGGTCGAGGCGACGATCCGCGATCTCGGCGGGACGCCGCAATTTCAGCTCAAACCCCTCCCATCGCCGCGCGGCGAGGGGACACCTGTCGGACGCGAGGACGCGGCGACGTCACCCGCACCTGTCCCCGAGTCGCCGCCGGTGCCTGTCCCCGATCCGTCGCCCGTGGCTCCACTGCCGTCCGGGGCGGACGCGCGCGAGTCGACGCCGCCGCCGGCCGCAGTAACACCGTTGTTCCGCGGTCGCGTCGGCGCGACCTTCGGACTTAACGGTCAACCGCAAGTCGGCACGTCGCGGCTCGACGGCGCGGTGCAGGGCTTCGCGATGGCGCGGCTCGGCGGCTTCCTCGGCGCGCGACGTCGGGTCTACATCGGCGGCGCCGGCTTGCTCGCGGGGGCCGCCGTGACGGCGAACGACAAGCTCGCCCTGCACATGCAAGCGGTGCTGCTCGACCTCGAGTACGCGCATCCGGTCGGTCGTGCGCGGCGCTTCGAGATCGTTGGCGGCGGGTTCCTCGTCCTCGCGCGCGAGGCTCTGCGGATCCGCGCGGAGGGGCAACGTCCGGTGTGTGCGGCGCATTCCAGCGGAGGCCTCGTCAGCCAGCGGGGCGGGGCGGGCGCGGGTGGACGGGTCGGTTTCCACGTGCTACTTGGAGCGCGCAAAAACCACGAGCTCGGCGTGCGACTCTCCTCCGCAATTCTCGGCTTTGGACAGGGCACGGCGGCCGCCGGCTGCGAGCCGTCGTTCTCCCAGCTCGATGTCCCGAGAGCCAGGTGGCTCGTCCTCGTCGACTCGGGTTACTCGTTCCGATTCTAGGTCGAACATGGTGTGTACCCCGCGACAGCGTGGCGCCCGGAGGCGGCACGCATGACTGCCTCCGGCGCTGGACAGTTCTACAGCTGGCTCGAAGAGGCCGTGCCGCGCGCGGGCAGTCAGCGCTCGCTCGACAGTCAGGACACGACGCTCAGCCGCCGCGGGCTCATCATCCGCGCCGACAAGCGGGCGCGCGAGCTGGTCGGCCTCAAGATCGGGGCCGGCGACGTGGTCGCCCTCAGCATGGGCAACGTGGCCGAGTTCGTGATCCTGCTGCTCGCGGTCAGCAAGCTCGGCGCGATCGCTATGCCCATCGATCCGGCCAACGGCGATCGCAGCCTGCTCGCGGCGGCGCGACGGATCCCGATCCGCGCCGTGCTCCGGCGCCCGCGCGGGCTCGAGAACTCGCCGCTCGAGTACCCCGAGGGCTACGTGCTGCACTCGCGGCGCAAGCTCAGCGGGTCGCTGCTCGAGGTCGACGTGCTCGAGCCGCCGTCCGACCTGCGCTCGGCTGTCCCCGGGGACACGGAGTTCGTGCTCGAGGCCGTGAGCCCCAACGGGGCCGTGCACGACATCTTCCGCAGCGGCGCGCACCTGAAGTGGATCGGCGAGACGGCAGCGGCGCGGCTCGAGCTCGGCGCCGGGACCCACCTCGCCTGCTCGCAGGCGTTCACCAGCCCGCGCTTCTTCGACGCGGTGGTGCTCGGCTGGCTGGCCTCCGAGGCGCGCCTGGCCATGGCCGACAACCCGACGCTCGAGTCGGTGCTGCCGCCGCCCGGCACCTACGAGCGGCTGGTGGTCGTCGACCTCCTCTATTCGCTGCAACGCACCGCGCGCGCGATCAAGGCCGCGGGGGCCGAGCGCGAGCTGCTGGCCGTGATTCCCCAGGCCACGATCGCGACCTCGCACGGCAAGCTGCTCAAGCAAGTGTTCGGCGCGCCGCCGGTGCAGCTGCTGTGCCTCGAGGAGATCGGGATCCTCGGCACCCGCGTGATGGCCCGCGGCGAGCGCTTCGAGCCGTCGCCCGGCGTCGAGCTGCGCCCCGGCAAGGCCGGCGACGGCGGCCACGAGGTGCTCGCGCGCTCGCCTCACCCGGTGCGCACGCGCCCGCTGCTGGCCGCAGGTGAGCCCGGCGGTCCGGTCGCCGGCGAGACCGCGTGGATCCACACCGGCTACGCCGGCCACTTCGGCGCCGCCGGCTCGCTCGGCGAGGTACCTGGCCGCACGGACAGCCTCGTCAACCTCGAGGGCCGGCGCGCCAGCCTGCGCAGCATCGAGGCCGCGATGCGCAAGCACCGGCGGATCACCGAGGCCGAGGCCGAGGTCGACTACGACGTCGACGGCAACCCGTTCGTCCACCTGCGCTACCGCGCCACCGGCTCGACCGGCCTCGACGACCTCGAGGAGTTCATGGTCGCCGAGCTGCCGCCGTACCTGGTCCCGCGCGAGCACACGCGCATCGACCCGCCGCCTCCGGAAGACGAGAACTGAGCGGCCCGCGAGGGCGGTGCCCTGAATGGCTTCGAGGACATGTCCTGCAGGACATGTCCTCGAGTGCTTCGTGTCGACGGCTCGACCTGGCGCGCGCGTGTCGGCGCTCGCTCCGAGGCCTGCAGGATCAGCCGGCGACCGGCAGGACCTTCTCGATCGCCGTCGTCACCTCGGGCGCCAGCGGATCGATCGGCGACTCGAAGCGGGCGACCACGCGGCCCGTCGGGTCGATCAGGAACTTGGTGAAGTTCCACTTCACTTCGCCGCGGATCCCCTCGGGCGTCTCTTCGGTCAGTGTCTTGTAGATCGGCGCGATCTCGGGCCCCTTCGCGTGGACCTTGTTCATCATCGGGAAATCGATCGCGTACTTGCTGGCGACGAAGTCCTTGATCTGCGTGGCGTCGCCCGGCTCCTGGCCGCCGAAGTCGTTGGACGGGAAGCCGAGGACCACCAGGCCGCGATCCTTGTAGCGGCCGTACAGCTCCTGCAGCTTGGCGTACTGCGGCGTGAAGCCGCACTCCGAGGCGGTGTTGACGACCAGGATCGCCTTGCCGCGGAGCTCCGAGAATTTTTGCTGGCTGCCGTCGAGCGCCTCGACCGTATGGTCGATGACCGGGCTCTCGGCGGCCGGGCTCGGCTTGGCCTCGGCGGGGGCGGCGGGCGCGGCCTTGGCGACCTCGGCCTGGGCCGGCTTCGCGGGGGTGGAGGACGAGTCGCAGGCGGCGGCGACCAGGGCGAGGAGCGCGAGCGAGCGGAGCATGGGCGGCAGCATAGCGGAGGCGTGCGCTAAAGTGAGGGCCATGGCAGCCGATCGTCACACGCTGGCGCGCGCGCTCGAGTTCGCTGCGGTCGCCCACGGCGAGCAGACGCGCAAGGGCACCACGATCCCGTACGTCAGCCACCTGTTGCAGGTCAGCGGGCTCGTCCTTGAGTGGGACGGCGATCTCGAGCAGGCGACCGCCGCGCTGCTGCACGACGTCGTCGAAGACACGCCGGTGAGCCTGCGCGAGGTCGTCGAAGCGTTCGGTCCGGGGGTCGGCGAGATCGTCGGCGACTGCACCGACACCGGCGCCGACGAGACCCCGGGCAGCAAGCGGCCGTGGCTGCTGCGCAAGCGCGGCTACCTCGACAAGCTGCGCAGCGTCGGAGCGCGCAGCGCCCTCGTGATCGCCTGCGACAAGCTGCACAACACCTCGACGCTGCTCGTCGATCTCGAGCTCCACGGGCTGGAGACGCTGGGCCGCTTCAACGCGCCGGCGCCGAAGCAGCTGTGGTACTTCCGCTCGGTCGCCGCGGCCCTGCGCGGGCGCGTGCCCGACGGGCTGCAGGCGCTGCTGGCCGAGCACGCCGAGCGGTTCGCGGCGCTGACCGGCGCGGTCGAGTGGCGCGAGGACGCGGGCTAGCGCCTGTCGCAGAGGACATGCTCGGACGAGCATGTCGCCGGGGGCATGTCGCTTCGGGCATGTCGTTTCGGGCATGTCTCGAGAGACATACAAGGCCGGCCGTTCAGGCGGGCCCCCGAAGCCCGCGAGGCGGGTCAGCGCTGGAACGCCAGCGCCGGCGCGCCGCCGAGCTCGAGCTGCAGGTGCCCGAGCAGGCGCAAGGTGAACAGCAGGGCCAGCAGCTCGTGCTCGTCGACCTCGAAGTCGTCGAGCAGCTCGGCGAGGGTGCGCGAGCCGTCGAGGCGCGCCAGCCAGGCCGACTCGCTCGGCTCGAGCATGAGGGTCGCGGTCAGCTCGGCGCGGCCGTCGTCGGTGCGGTGCTCGTAGGCGAGGCGCGGCAGCTGGTGGTGGTCGCCGATGGCGTCCCACAGGCGGCGCAGGGGGATCCGGTGGCGGGCCGCGCTCATGAGGATGGCGGCGAGCGAGCGGTCCAGGACGACGCGGTCGGTGCACGGCCCGGGCTCGAACTGCCAGCTGCCCTCGTTCCACGAGAACATCGATTCGACCATGCGCAGGATCTGCTCGCCGAGCGCCTCGTTGAGCTCGCGCTCGCGGATGAGGCCGTTCTCGAGCAGGACCTCGCCGATCCGCTTGCCGCTGGTGCGCGCGAGCAGGTCCTGGGCCTGATCGAACTGCGCCCGCGTCAGCAGTCCGCGGACCAGCAGGCGATCGGTGAGGCGATCGCCGGCCTCGTTGCTGCGGGCGAACACCGGCGCGCCGGCGGCCAGCCACAGCGTCTTCTCGAGCGCGCCCTTGCGCAGGCGCAGGCACCCGCTGCGACCCTCGCTGTGGAACTGCCACAGCAGCTCGGGCAGAGGGAAGTCGCGCAGGCGGCCACCCTCGGGCCGGGCCTCGCCGCCCGGAGCGGACGCTCCTGCAGGGGAAGCAGACTCTGCGCGGCTCGGATCTTGGGTATCCATGGGGCGGCTTCGTCCGTCTGCGCCGGCGGCGCGTACTCGACAAGATAGACCACAGCCGGCCGACCAGGGCGGCGGGGTCGCCGAGCTTCACGGGGCAGGCGCGTGGATTGCCGCGTGTGGGCCCGCACGTGAGGCAGTGCGGGGTCCGCGAAGTCCGAGCCGGGGGCGGCGGGATAGAAGCGAGCCTGTCTGAAAGAACAGGTCTCATGCGCTATGTCCGAAGAGACACCTGGTTCGTCGGCGCGCGCGGCGGCGGCCCGGCCCGGGCGCCGGACGGGCGCCCTTGCTGGGCCGCGCGTGGCCGCGATAAAACGCCGGCCATGAGGCTCGCCCCGCTCGCCGCGCTCGCGCTGTCCGTCACCGCTTGCCCGAAACCGGGGGCCGAGCCCGCCAGCGAGGCGAAGCCAGGACCCGCGCCGGTGGCGGTCCAGACGCCGCAGAGCGCGGCCGGGAGCATCACGCCCGGGGCGACGCGCGTGACGGAGTGCCCGCGCTCGCTCGGGGGCGCCGAGGCGCAGATCGATCGGGTGATCTCGAAGGACTGCGGGCCGGTCACGGTGGTCGAGGATTACCGCGTCGACAACGGCTCGCTCACGCTCGAGGCCGGGGCGACGCTGCAGTTCAAGGACGGCGCGGCGCTGATCGTCGGCGCGTCGGAGCCGGCGAAGCTGCTGGTCGCGGGCACGCCGACGGAGCCGGTCACGCTGACTTCGGCCAGCGACAAGGCGGCGGGCGCGTGGCGAGGCGTGGAGCTCGGCGACAAGGCGGCGCGCTCGCAGATCCAGGGCGCGGTGATCGAGTTCGCCGGCACGGAGGAGCGGGCGCTGTGGATCGCGGCCGCCGAGGTGACGCTCGAGGGCACGACGATCCGCGAGGCCCGCGGTCCGGCGATCCGGCTCGAGGGCGCGGGCAGCCTGGCGTCGTTCACCGGCAACACGCTGCGCAAGCTCGGCTCGAAGGCGGCGATCGTGGCCCCGGCGACGGCGGTGATCGGGATCGCCGGCGGCAACCGCTTCGACGGCGAGGCGGTGGTGCAGGTGCTGGGCGGTGACATCGGCGCGCCGACCACGTGGCCCAACCCGGGCGTGCCGCTGCGGCTCAACGAGGAGGTGCGGGTGGGTGGCGCCGGGCCCGAGCGCGCGGTGCTCAACCTGTCCCCGGGGACAGAGCTGCGGTTCGGGCCGGAGGGTCGGCTGTCGATCGGCAGCAGCGCCGACGGCGGCCTGGTGGCCCGCGGCACCAGCGAGGCGCCGATCACGTTCACGGCCGGCGATCGGCGTCAGGCCGGTGGGTGGGGCGGGCTGCAGATCTGGGCCCGCGGCGAGGCGGACCTCGAGCACGCGGCCTTCGAATTCGGCGGCGGCGGCGACGAGGGCACCGCCGCGCTGATGGTCGAGGACGGGGCGCTGTCGCTGCGCGAGACGACGTTTCGCAGCAACCGCGCGGGCGTGGCGATCCGCGGCAAGGCGACGCTGCGCGCGCTGGCCGACAACCGCTTCGCGGCCACCAAGCGGGCGCTCGAGCTGCCGGCCGACCTGGTCGGGGCGCTCGGCGAGGGCAACGCGTTCGACAGCGACGGGCGCATCGTGGTGGTCCCGGGCGCGGTCACCAGCAAGGCGACGTGGGCGGCTCACGGCGCGCCGCTCGAGCTGAGCGGCGAGGTGCTGGTCGGCGCCGAGCTGACCCTCGAGGCAGGTCTGCGCGTGCTCGCCGGACCCGAGGCCGCGCTGATCGTCGGCAGCGACGCGCCGGCGGCCCTGCTGGCCCACGGGACCGCGGAGGCGCCGATCCAGCTGGCGGCGAGCGCCGGGGTGTGGCGCGGCATCAAGCTGCACGGCAAGACGCTGGCGAGCACGCTGCAGCACGTCGAGCTGTCGCAGACGGGGGCAGAGCCGGCGGTGTGGGTCGAGGCGCCGACCGAGGTGCGCCTCGACAACGTCACCTGCGCGAAGTGCAAGGCGGCGGTGGTCGGCTGGCAGTGCGGCGCCTCGGTGTCGCAGTCGGCGGTGCTGGCGACCGACGGCACGCCGGCGATCGACGCGCCGCCGCAGGGCTGCTGACGGGGCAGGGGAGGCGCGTCGGCCCTGAGGTCGCGTCGGGCGGTATCACCGGTCACGGGCAGCGACGGCGACGACGCGCCTGCGGTCCCGTGTGGTCGCGCGAGTGAGATGGCCGAAGCGACATGTCTTCATGCACATGTCCGACCAGTCATGTTCTAGCGGCGCTGGATCGCGGGCGGACCGGGCGGGCCCGGCCGGCGCGGATCACAGCAGGCCGAACTTCTCGGGCTGGACTTCGCGCAGCACGTCGCGGATGCGCGACTGCAGCAGGTCGTCCTCGTACGGCTTCATCACGTAGCCGTGGGCGCCGTTGCGCAGGCCCCAGTAGCGGTCGCTCTCGCGGGCCATCGTCGTGACGAACACGAACGGCGGCACCTGGCCCGCAGGCAAGGTCGCGCGCAGGCGGCGGAGGATCGACAGGCCGCTCAGGCCCTCGAGCAGCACCTCGCTCAGCACCAGATGGGGCTTGCGCTGCTCGATGAGCGCCAGCGCGACCTGGCCGTCGCTGGCGGCGTGGACCTCGAGCGACAGCCCCAGCTCCTCCGCGGGCACGCGCAGCAGCTCCTGCACGCGGGCCCGCTCGCGCGGGTCGGGGTCGGCGACGACGACGTGGCGCGGCTCGCTCATGTTCGCCTCAGACCGGCACGGGCATCACCCGCTTGCGCACCAGGTTGGCCTTGGCATGGCGGTAAAGCACGCGGGCGACCGCGTAGGTGCCCGTACGGGTCTTGCGCGCGATCTCCTTGACGCTGTTGCGGCCGTTGACCAGCTCGAGCACCGCCAGCTCGTCGCGCGGCAGCGCCTCGCGGCTCAGCTTGGCCACCTGCTCGTCGATGCGGAGGTACACGTCGTCGACGTCGGGGATGTGCGGGCCCATGAGCGCCTGCTCGTCGATCAAGCGCAGGCCGTCGAGCAGCGCGTCGGCGATGGTCAGCTCGGCCCGGCCCTGGGCGGCGGCGGCGGTGGCCATCGGGTCGAGCTCGACCGTCGGGGTGAACGTGAAAGTGCCCTGCTTCCACGCCAGCAGGTGGGAGATCAGCGCGCGGGCCTGGTCGACCAGGATCTGCGCCAGCTCGGCGGGGCTGAGGAACCCGCCCTCGACCAGGCGCGAGCCGAGCGGCCGCTGCTCCGGGTCCTTGCCGACGATGAACGCCTCGAGCTGCTCGTCGCGCATGAATCCGCCCTCGACGACGAAGCGGCCGAGCTTGAGGTCTTCCTCGGTGCCCTTGACCTCGGCCAGGCGGATCCGGCCGGCGTCGAGGTGCAGCTTGCCCCACGACGAGCCTTGCTCGACCTTCAGCACCCCGCGCACGCCGGAGTTGCCGAGCATCTCGAGCACGGCCTCGAGGCGGACCCCGCCGAGCGAGCCGCGGATCGCCGGCTTGTCGGCCTGGACCGCGAACTCTTCGTCGGAGCGCAGCGCCTTGACGAAGTGGTCGACGTCGGCGTCACTGAACTCCTGGCCAGGAAAGTGGTCGCCCAGCAGGTGCTTGAGCCGGGTCACGGCCGGGTCCTGCGGGGTCACGGCCGGCGCCTTGGACGCCGCGGGGACGTGGCCTTCGAGCGCCTCCTCGACGATCTTGATCAGCGCCGGGGTGCTGAACGGCCGCCGGAGGGCGGGCAGGTCCTCGGCGCCCGGGATCGGGTTGGGGTTCGAGCGGCTGACGAGCAGGATCCCCGGGAGCTGCGCACCGCCGGGGATCTGGACCAGCGCCCGGAGCACGCCGCCCGAGGCGGCGGGGTCGGCGGCGGCGTCGAGCAGGAGGGCCATGATCGCCCGATCCCCGGCCGGACCGTGCCGCTTGCACAGTTCGACCGCGTCCTGCTGCGTGTGCGCGTTGAACACCTGGTAGCCGGCCAGCCGCAGGCCCGCCGTCGCCAGCTTGGCCGTGGTCGTATTCGGGTCGTAGTACAGAATCCCGGGCTGGGACGGGCCGGACGGGGCTGGCATGGATGCGGCAAAGGATACTCGGAAACCGCCGAGTCGTGGTAGCGTTTGGCACACACATGGTCATGGGCGAGATTGAGCGACTGAACCCCCCCCGCCAGCTGGGCAACGTGACCCTGCTTGCTGCGCTGGGAGAGGGCGGGATGGCGACCGTTTATCTCGCGTCGCTCGGCCTCGGGACGTCCGCCCGGCTCGTCGCCGTCAAGCTCTTGCGACCCGGTCTGCCCGACCACGACTACCGCACGCGCTTCCTCGACGAGGCCAAGCTGGTGCTGCGGCTGCACCACCCGAACATCGTCGAGGTCCGCGAGGCCGGCGAGTTCGAACAGCAGCTCTTCATCGTCATGAGCCTGGTCGAAGGGCGCGATCTCGCGGACATCTGGGACCGCTGCGCCGCGGTCGGCAAGGCGTTTCCGGTGCCGATCGCGGTGCACATCATCCGCGACATCCTGCGTGGTTTGCACTACGCGCACACGTTCCCTGGCCTCGGCCTCGTGCACCGCGACGTCTCGCCGTCGAACATCCTGATCGACTGGACCGGCAGCGTGCTACTCGCCGACTTCGGGCTGGCGACTTCGACGCTGAAGGGCAGCCTCACCGTGCCCGGCGTGGTGTTCGGCAAGGTCGGGTACATGTCGCCCGAGCAGGCGCGCCACGAGACCCTCGACGGTCGCGCGGACGTCTACGCCTGCGGCGCGGTGTTGTGGGAGCTGCTGACTGGGCGGCCGCTGCGCGGGGGCGACGGCGTCGACACCGAGGACGTGTCGCACTTCACAGCGCCGCCGCCTTCGACCTACTCGAGCCGCGTCGACCCCGAGCTCGACGCCGTCGTCATGAAGGCGCTGGCCCGCGACCGCGAGGACCGCTACCTGTCGGCGCACGAGTTCATGGAGTCGCTCGGCGGGTGGTTGCAGCGCAACTACCCCGGCTTCACCGGGCAGGAAGCCGCGGCAGACTTCATGGGCATGCTGTTCGGCGACGCCGCTGCCCGCGAGGCCGAGAACCGCGAGTACTTGCTGATGGAAATCGCCGGCGTCACGCAGGCCGCGAGCAGCCGCGACGACAACAAGGACACGCTGGTCGACGAGGAGGAGTTCGAGCTGGCGCTCGACAACCTCGACGAGGGCGCCGACGTCAGCATGGGCAGCAAGAAGATCATCCCGCTGCCGCCCGACCGCGCCCAGCCGCCGCCCGCAGCCGTCGCCGCCGCGGCCGCCAACCGTCGTCCGCGCGAGAAGAACAAGGACGACGACCCGGTCAACGACATCGAGTACATCCAGCCCGGCACGATCATCGCCGACCGCTACTGCGTGGTCAGTCGCATCGGTCGCGGCGGCATGGGCACGGTGTACCTCGGCGAGCACACGACCGTCGGTCGCCGCGTCGCCATCAAGGTCCTCACCCACCAGTGGAGCCGCAACGAGCTGGTCGCCAAGCGGTTCCGGGCCGAGGCGCGGGCCGCCAGCGCCGCCGGTCACCACAACATCATCGAGGTGTTCGACGCCGGCCAGCTGCCCGACGGCCGCCTCTACCTGGTGATGGAGTACCTCACCGGGCGCAATCTCTACGACGAGATCCAGGAGCTCGGCTCGCTGCCGGTCGGCCGCGCCGTCCGCATCATCCGCGACATCTCGCGGGCGATCCGGGCGGCCCACGACGTCGGCATCATCCATCGCGACCTCAAGCCCGACAACGTGATGTTCGTGCCCATGCCGGAGGGCGAGGGCGAGTACGTCAAGGTCCTCGACTTCGGCATCTCCGCCGGCGCCGAGCGGGTCGAGGGTGAGGCGCGGCTCACCATCCCCGGCCACGCTCTCGGCACGCCCGAGTACATGGCGCCCGAGCAGGCCAAGGGCAAGGACGCGACCGAGTTCTTCGACATCTACGCGCTCGGCGTGATGCTGTTCGAGTGCCTCGTCGGCGAGCCGCCGTTCGTGTCGAACAACATGGTCGAGATCATGGCGCGCAAGGCCACCGAGCGCGCGCCGTCGCTGGGCGACCGGCGGCCCGACCTGCCGCGTCAGCTGGTCAAGCTGGTCGACGACTGCCTCGAGATCGATCCGGGCATGCGCCCGCAGTCGGCGCGCGAGTTCCTGACCCGCCTCGAGGAGGTCATCCGCCTCCTGCCGCCCGACGAGCACGACCTCGACGCCGACGACCCCGGCGCCTCGCTGGTGGTCGCGCCGGTGCGGCGCGAGAAGCTGATGTCCGTACCTGGCCCTGCGGCCCTGGCCAAAGAGCCAGCACAGGTCGCGGCCACGGTGCCGATGCCGGCGCCGCCTCCGCCGAGCGGCATGACCTACGAGCGTCAGCGCCAGCTCAGCATGGCCGCGATCGTGGTGTTCGCCGCGTCACTGCTGTGGATCGCGCTGCGCTGGGGCCCGAGCAACGAAGAGGGCGGCGACGAGGGCGGCGAGGTCGCGGTCAAGACCACTGGCGAGCCGGTCAACAAGCCGCCGCCGCTCACCAACGACCCGCCGGCCAAGAAGAGCAACCCGCAGTGGGGTGCGGTCGTCGTCGACCCCAAGCTCCTGAACCCGCCCGAGACCAAGCAGCCCGACGCGAAGGTCGGCGACAGCGACGGCGACACCAAGGACGACAAGGGCGACAGGGAGCCGAAGAAGGGCAACGACCCGAAGCCCGCGCGTGACCCCAACAGCGACTTCTGCAAGCAGACCGTCGACAAGGTCAAGTCGGCGCGCGCCGGCGGCAAGCCGGCCGACATGCTGCGCTTCCTCAACGCCGAGCCGGGCTGCTGGAAGAGCAAGGCCGAGTCGGCCAAGCTCAAGACCTACGCCTACAAGGAGCTCGAAAAGTGGAGGGAGTGCGCCCGCGCCGGCCGCGGACAGTCCGACGCCGACGTGGTCAAGTGGGTCAAGTTCTGCGAGCGCCGCGAGGCCGGGTGACGCGCAAGTTCGGGCCTGCGTGATCGCGCCGGGATCAAGGCGCGAACGCGCGCTGGCCGGAGCCTCTCAGAAGTGGACGCGCGGGGAGATGTGGGGCCATAATTGGCGTGCCCTTGTCAGGCCGGGCCAGGTGATGTCACCTTAGCCCGCCGCTCCGGCCCCTTTGGGTCCCCCCGCGCTCATGTACGCCTCGATCCTGGTCGCCTTCTCGCTCGTCCTCTCGCCTGCGCCTGGGGTCTGCCGTAGCGCGCCGCCGCAGCCGGCACAAGCCGAACGCGTGTTGCTGCCGCCGGCCTCGCGCGGCGTGCCCACGCCGCCCGCAGCCAAGCGCGAGCGCCTGGCCGCGTCGGCCTCGGTCGCCATCGACACCGCAGCCGCCGGCGAAGAGGGTCAGCTGATGAACCCGCGGATCCAGGCCCGGGTGGTCGACGCCATGCGGGCGTTCAACATCACCGAGGGCAAGGACGCCGGCCTGCCGAAGGTCGCGATCAAGGTCAGCGAGCTCGGAGGCGACGCGATCGGGTGGAGCTACACCATCGACGTCCGCCACGGCAGCGACCAGGCCATCTCGGGCGGCAGCCTGCGCGGCGAGTGTGTCGACTGCATCGAGAAGGAGCTGGTCGAGAAGGTCGGCACCGACGCTCGCCTCGCGCTGCAGCAGCTCCGCGTCTACATCGACGAGTACAACGCCAAGGTCGACGCCGACAACAAGCAGGCCGAGTCCTCCGCGACGACGACCACCGGCGACGCCGCGGCGACGCCGGGCGGGCCCACGGTCGACGCCGGTCCGGGCGGCGAAGCGGCGATGCATCCGCTGTGCAAGGCCGGCATCGGCCTCATGGCCGCTGGCGTGGTCGGCATCGGTGTCGGCATCGGCCTCGCGCTGGTGCCCGATCGACAGATCGATCCGAACATCGGCTACGAGCTTCGCAGCACCACGCTTCCTGGGTACGTGACGCTCGGAATCGGCGGCGCGGCGGCGCTCGCCGGCGTGGCTCTGTTCGTCGTCGGTCACCGCAAGGCCCGCGCGTCGCAGACCGCGCTCGTACCCAGCTTCGGCGCGGGCATGGTCGGGCTGCAGTGGTCCGGCCGCTTCTGATATCTTGTGGGGTCGAGGTTCGAGGTACTTATGTCGGAGCTTGGTTTGCGTGGTCTCGGGGTGCGAACGCTGTCCATGATGCTCGGCGCGGGCGCGCTGATCGGATTCGCGGGCGGCTGCTTCATCACCAACACCGCCCACTGCGGCTACCACGAGAACGGGGCCGAAAACCCGTGTCCCGTGGGCTTCGTGTGCAGCGCGTGCGCGTCGGCCAACAACGGCTGCGTGCCCGTGAGCGAGGCCGACGCGATCGAGCCGAGCTGTCGTGAAGGCGGCGGCACCACGGGGCCGACCACCGAGTCCAGCACGGCCGACCCGACGGTGGGTCCGACCTCGATGCCGACGACCACGGAGACCTCGACGACCGACGATACGACGATCGGCGTGACGACGATGGGCCCGACGTCGACCACCGACTCGACGACCACGCAGACGACCGAGACCAGCACCACCGAGGCGCCGTCGACCACGATCGAGACGATGTGCGACCCGGGCAACCTCAACGACCCGAACTGCGGCGAGCAGTACTGCGTGGCCCAGAATCAGTGCGGCTGGTGCACGTCGCTGCCGGAGGACAAGACCTGCAACGACGTGAACACCGCCACGCCGGCGTGCGACGAGGCCTCGGGCCTGTGCGTCGAGTGCACGGAGCAGGAGGCGCAGCTGTGCACCGGCGCCACGCCGACCTGCGATCCGGAGACGCATGAGTGCGTCCCGTGCACCGAGCACTCGCAGTGCGGCAGCACGGCCTGCGACATCTTCGAGGGCAGCTGCTTCCCCGAGCAGTCGGTGTTCTTCGTCAAGGGCGGCAAGGTCGACTGTCAGGCCAAGACCGGCCTGACGGCGGACAGCCCGTTCTGCAAGTTGACCGATGTCCCGCTCGACGCGGCCAAGACGACGGTCCGGCTGCTCGCCAGCAACGACGCTCCCGGCGGGCTGTCCGTCCCCGCCGGCAAGGTCGTGGCCATCGTCAAGCACAACGCGGGCATCCCCGAGATCAACGGCGCCAACATCCTGGGCCCGTCTCTGCAGGTCAGCGGCGCCGGGGCGCGGCTCTACATCTCGGGCGTCAAGCTCCGCTTCGCCCAGGGCGCGCTCGTCAAGTGCACCGGCGCCCGGCTCTACGCCCACGACTCGTGGTGGGACGGCAACAACCTCAACGCCGCGCGCGGCATCGAGGGTTCGAGCTGCGACGTGTCGATCCACCGCTCGCGGATCGTGCGCTGCGGCGCGGCGATGCAGCTCACCGCCGGTTCGCTGTGGATGGAGAACAGCTTCGTCATGGAGAACGGCGCCAACACTGCGGCGCACACCGCGTTCAACTTCGTCAACGCGGTGCAGGGCACGATCACGTACTCGACCATCGCCCGCAACCGGGTGATCGGCGGGCTGTCGGCCTTCAAGTGCGGCGGCAACCCGTCGACGATCACCGTGCGCAACTCGGCGGTCATCGGCGTCAATCCGATCACCGACTGCGGCGCCGCCCTGTCGTTCGTGAACGGTCGCGTCGAGGAGACCGCGGACGAGACCGCGGCCAACATCGTCATGAACCAGTGGTTCAACCCTGGCCTCGAGGACGTGTACACGCCGCGCAAGAGCGACAACATGGACCCGCTCGAGGACATGGCGGTCTGGCAGGAAGGCGATCCGCGGCGGGACTTCAGCAACGAGGCGGTGATCCCCACGGAGGATCCCAGCTTTGCCGGAGCCAGGCAGCCGCTCTGAAGGTAGGCGCAGGGGCGCACAGGGTTTTGCGCCCGGCGCTGCGCCCGGGGCCCTCGTAGGGCCCTGATTGTTCGTTCAGCGGTGTGCTGTGGAGACGTGGTTCCGGCGGCTCGCCTGGCGGGGGCGGTTGTCCGGCGCGGGAGGGTGAGCGATAATCGAACTTGCCATGCGTTCACCCCGTGCCTGGTCTTATGTGACGTACCTCGCCTCTCTCTTCGCGCTCGGTGCGTGCCCGGTCTCGCCGGCAGCGACGGAGACCGACAGCGACTCGACGACGGCGGGCTCACAGGCTCAAACCACAGGCACCACGGAGAATTGCCCGGTCGGCGACCTCGGCTGTCCGTGCACGCAGGGGGGCGCCTGCAACGACGGTCTCGAGTGCTCGCCGAGCCAGACGTGCGTGACCCGCGGGGACGACACGACCACCGAGAACGGCCCTGACGGCACGAGCACCACCACGGTCGAGCCCGCTACCACGACGAGCGAGACCAGCTCCACCACCGGTCCGGCGACGCCCTGCGACCCGGGCGGCGAGCAGCCCAGCGACGACTGCAAGGGCATCAGCGCCGACAAGCCCTACTGCTCCGAAGGGGGCGTGTGCGGCGACTGCTCGGTGCTGCCCGCCGACGGCTGCGCGGCCATCGATCCGAGCAAGCCGCTCTGCAACGCCGACGACGGCCAGTGCGTCGCCTGCACGATCGACGATCAGTCGCTCTGCTCGGGCGCCACGCCGGCGTGCAACCCGGCCACCAACGCCTGCGAGGGCTGCTTCGAGCACAGCCACTGCCCCGACACCGCGTGCGACGTGCTCAAGCGCGAGTGCTTCCCGATCGACAAGGTGCTCTACATCCGCCACGGCATCGAGGCCAAGGGGGACTGCACCAACAACATGAAGCAGGGCGGCTACGAGCAGGCCCCGTTCTGCAACGCCAACGTGGCGCTGGAGCGCGCGCAGTCCGAGGGGGCGACCAGCGGCTGGACCTTCAAGTTCCTCGAGAGCGAAGAGTTCAGCTCCTACCACGGCGACATCACGATCCCCTCGGTCGACGTGAACGAGCCGGTCAGCTACGCGTTCGTGCACGTCGGCGAGTTCGCCCAGGAGGACCTGAGCGCGCAGCGCCACACGCGGTGGCAGTCGAACGGCGCCGTGATGACCGTCGGCGCCAACGTGGTCGCCTACGTCAACAACTTCGCCATCTACAGCGTCAGCAACCAGGACGACAACGCCGTCGGCATCGGCTGCCTGCAGAACTCGAGCGTCTTCATCGACGACAGCTACATCCGCGACACCCGCGGCTCCGGCATCCGCTCGTTCGGCTGCGACGTGTACATGCGCCGCTCGAGCATCTTCAAGAGCCGCACCGAGGGCATCGAGCTCAACTGCGCCGATCAGGCGTGCGAGCTGCACATGAGCAACAGCTACATCACCGAGAGCCAGCACGTCCAGGGCGACGGCGGCGGCGGGATCGTGGCCGACAACGCGACCCTCGACATCAGCTTCAGCGGGATCCTCGCCAACAACGCCGAGGTCGACCCCATGGACATGACCGCCCGCGGCGACTCGATCCACTGCGTCAACGACAACGTCGACGGGGTCATCCGCAACTCGGCGATCGGCCGCAAGCAGATGGGCAACGTGCTGTCGGTCAAGTGCAGCGCCATGCTGAGCATCACGAACTCCCTGATCGACAGCGACGAGTTCAAGATCGGCAACAACAAGAAGGCCGGCGAGGATATTCTCGGGTACTTCCTGGCCAATGGGGTCACCGGGGCGCGACCCCTCAATCCTCAGCCGCCGATGGGCTTGCCCAAGGATCTCGAGTTCGCGGTGTGGAAGAAGGGCGACCCGGTGGTCGACTACGACGGCCAGCCGCGCCCGGCCAAGGTCAATCAGAAGGACTTCGTCGGCGCCGACATCATGGGCCAGTGAAGCCGCGTGCGCGCTCGCGCGCGAGTGTGCACGGGCTTGCACGTGGGCGCGCGAACGGCTCAGATTGCGGCCCGCGGGGCCCTTGGGGATACTGCCGGGACCATGCGCATCTCCTTGCTTTGTCGGGGCCTCGGGTTCGGCCTCGGCTTCCTCGCGGCGGCATGCACGCCGGGCGGCCCGCAGACTGAAACGTCGTCCGAGAGCGACAGCGACGCTTGCCAGCCGGGTTCGCTGAACTGTGTGTGCGAGGCCAACGGCTGTGATCCGGGCCTCGTGTGCGCGTCGGGCTTCTGCGTCGAAGACGGCAGCGGGAGCTCCGAAGCGACGCTCACCACCAGCACCTCGTCACCGACCTCGGCGACCGAGACCGACCCCGGCACGACGGACCCCACGGGCCCCACGGTGACCACCGAGACCCCGCAGTGCGACGACGGTCCGGGCGTCTCGCAGCAGTGCCCCGAGACCGCGCCGTACTGCCTCGCCGAGGGGGTCTGCGCCGACTGCTCCGGCTTGACGAGCTGCGCCGACATCGACGCCGGCGCGCCCGCGTGCGACGCCGCCTCGGGCCTGTGCGTCGAGTGTACCGAGGCCGACGCCTCGGCTTGCGGCGGTAACACGCCCGTGTGCGACGCGGCCGACAACACCTGCGCCGCGTGCACCGATCACGAGCAGTGCCCGAGCGGCGCCTGCAACATCGCCACCGGCGCCTGCTTCGAGGACGCGCTGTGGGTCGACGGTCAGGCCGACTGCGGCGGCGACGGCAGCGAGGACGCCCCGTTCTGCGAGATCCAGGACGCCATCGCCGTCATCGGCACCGGCAAGCCCACCGTCGTGCACGTCAAGCCGGGTCCTTCGTACAAGACCAAGATCGACGTCGGCAGCAACCTGGTCGTGGCCATCGTCGGCGACGGCCCCTCGCCGGCGATCGACGTCGACGTCGACGCGCTGCTCGTCAACGACGACGCCCGCGTCTACCTCAAGGACCTGCGCTTCATCGGCAGCTCGATGTCGGCCGGCAACGCGCTGGTGTGCCTCAACGCCGAGGTGTGGGCCGACAAGGTCGAGTTCTCGTCGCGCGAGTCGGTGGCGATCGACACCATCGGCTGCGCCCTGCAGATCCGTCGCTCGCGCGTGTACGCCAACCAGGGCGGCGGGATCCGGATCGACAAGGGGCAGACGCGGATCGAGAACAGCTTCATCACCTCGAACGGCGGCAACTTCGCGCAGTACGGCGGCATCCACGTCGTCACCGGCGACCTCGACGTCGTCTACTCGTCGATCATCGGCAACAACAGCGACGCCAACGCCGACTCGCTCCACTGCAACGATCCGGGCACGATCCGTCTGCGCAACGTGGTCCTGTTCGGCCAGTCGCAGCTGACCTCGGTCACCTGCGACGGCGCGACCGTCAGCGACAGCCTCGTCGACAGCAGCGTGCTCGCCGGTCGCAACGTGACGGTCGAGGGCGCTGCTCAGTCGGCGTGGTTCGAGAACGCCGCGGGCGGTGACTTCCACGCCAAGGCCGGGGCGCCGTTCGCGGAGCTCGGGCGCTGGCGCACCGGCGATCCCGCGGTCGATTACGACGGCGATCCGCGGCCCGACGTCGACATGTCGCCCGACTGGGCCGGCGCCGATCGCTTGCCGTGATCGTCGCTAGCGACGTTGCACGGGCGTCATCGACGTCGTGGCGCGTCGCTGCGGCCGTCGTTCGCCGCTTCGGACGCCGTTGCGCGCGTTCGTCGGGCGCGGGGGCGCGCGCGCATTTTCAAGGCGTGTCCCGAGGGACAGGTTGCGACCGGGCCGGCGAACGGGAATACTCGAGCGAATGATGCGGCTCGCGTCAGCGCATTTGGCTTTGTGGCTCGGATTCGGCGGCCTGCTCGGGGTCGCCTGCACGGGCTCCTCCGGGACGACCACCGAGAGCTCCAGCTCGTCCACCGGCAACACCGAGTGCCTGGTCGGCAGCGTCGGCTGTGCGTGCACGCCGGGCGGCACCTGCGACGGCAACCTCGTGTGCGCCTCCAAGTATTGCGTCCCGCTCGAGGACACCACCGGCGTCACGTCGACGGACACGAGTCTGCCGACCACCGGGACCGACACGGCCGGCGAGTGCGAGCCGGGCGAAGGCCAGCCGAACCCGGCGTGCAGCAGCCCCGCCGAGCCGTACTGCAGCGGCAACGGCGAGTGCGTCGATTGCAGCGGCCTCGCGAGCTGCGCGGTCGTCGATCCGGCCACGCCCGCGTGCGACCCGGCGACCGGCCTGTGCGTCGCGTGCACCGAGAGCGACGCCTCCGGCTGCACCGGCACCACGCCGATCTGCGACTCGGCGCTGCAGACCTGCCAGGCGTGCACGCAGCACGAGCAGTGCACGGGCGGCGCCTGTGACCTCGAGACCGGCGCGTGCTTCCTCGCCGAGGACGCGCTGTGGGTCGCCGGCGCCGGCGCCTGCGACGACGCCGCGAGCGGCAGCGAGGCCGAGCCGCTGTGCACGATCGCCGAGGCGCTCGCGCGGGTCGAGCCGGCCACCCCGCGGGCGATCCGGGTCCGCGCCGCCGTCTACGACGAGCCGCTCGCCGTGCCCGCGGCCAGCAGCGTCGCCATCGTCCGCGCCGGCGCCGGCGACGTCGAGATCACCGGCAGCGGCGAGGCGGCGCTCGCCATCGCCAGCGGCGCGCGCGTCTACCTCGACGGCCTCGAGATCCGCGGCAACGCGACCGGCAGCGGGGTCGTCTGCGGCGGCGGCGACCTGCTGTGGATCGAGCGCTCGCTGATCCGCGAGCACCACGTCAGCGGGGTATCGGCCAGCGGCTGCGAGGTGCGGGTGCGCGCGACCACGCTGACGAAGAACCTCGGCGAGGGCCTGTTCGTGTCGGGCGGCTCGGTCCGGATCGAGAACTCCTTCATCACCGAGAACGGCGACAAGGCCATCGCCGACAACCCGCGCGGCGGGCTCGCGCTGGCGGGCGGCGCCGCGGCCACGCTGGTCTACGTCACGCTGGTCGGCAACAACGCGTACACCGGCGGCGGTCTGTCGGTCGAGTGCGAGCCCGACATGGGCGAGGAGTCGATCAGCCTGCGCAACTCGATCGCCTTCAACGCCGTCGGCTACAGCACCTTCAATTGCGAGGGTGCCGAGGTCGTGTCGCACTCGGCGTACTCGGCCGCGACCGACGAGCCCAACGACGACAACGTCGGCGTGGCGACGGCCGAGGTGCCGATGCTCGTGACCCTGGACGTGGCGATCCCGGGCGTGTACCGGCCGAGCCCCGGCGGCAAGCTCGACGCCGTGGCGATGTTCGCCGAGGGAGACCCCGACATCGACTTCGAGGGCGACCCGCGACCGACCGACGCATTGAGCTTCCCTGGCGCGGATCAGCCCCCGCCGTGAGCGCGAATTGTTGCCTCCGCGGCCAAAAAATCCCCGCGGTCACCGAGCCGGTGGCGAGTTTTCCGGTTCGGACATGGCTTTGTGGACAACTCGCGTGGCCCGGTGCATCCTGGCCACGATCCCCTTTGTGCACTAGGAGTTACCGATGACCCGAACGTACTGGACCGTCGCAATCTTGGCCTGCGCGCCGCTGGTCGCCGGCTGTCCGCCGACCTACACCCCCGGGGAGACCGAGAGCGGGACCGAGACCGAGGGCGAGACGAACGAAACGTCGACCTCGACCGACACGACGCTGACGACTTCGACGTCGACCCAGCCCACGTCGACGACCGAGGCCGAGACCTCGACGACCACCACGAGCACGTCGACCTCGGAGCCGACCACCGGCACCATGGGCTGCGCCGGTGACGGCGACTGCGGCGACGCGAGCAAGCCGTTCTGCGTCGACGAGGCCTGCGTCGGCTGCGACGGCACGGCCGAGCCGGACGCCACCTGCGCCGAGGTCGACGCGGCCACGCCGGTCTGCGACATGGACGCGGGCGCCTGCGTCGTGTGCACGCCGGACAACAAGGCCCTGTGCTCGGGCACGACCCCGGTGTGCGACGCCGCCACCAACGAGTGCGCCGGCTGCATCGAGCACGCTGACTGCCCGGACAGCGCCTGCAACGCCGAGTCGGGCGCCTGCTTCGCGCTCGAGAACGTCATCCACGTCGACAGCGCCGCCCAGTGCGACATCGGCGACGGCACCAAGGCGCAGCCGTTCTGCCAGATCACGCAGGCGCTCGACCAGGTGGGGATGAACGACCCGTCGCTCGGCTGGACCATCAAGGTCAAGACCGGCAACTACATCCAGCCCGCGCTGGTCGTGCCCGAGGCGAGCAACCTGGCGATCGTCGGCGACGGCGGCGTCGCCAAGATCCGCTCGACCACCGCGGCGACGCTGCAGATCAGCCCGTCGTCGAAGGTCACGCTCGGCAAGCTCAACCTCGCCAGCAACGCCGACGACTCCGGCATGACCTGCACGGGCTCGCAGGTCCTCGGCAGCGACCTGACCTTCAGCCTCAACCGCCAGGGCTACGTCGGAACCGACTGCACCGCGCACTTCAACCGCAGCGTGTTCTACAAGAACACCTCGGGCGGCCTGTCGGCGTTCGGCGCCGGCGCGACCGCGCTGGTCAACAGCTACGTGTCCAACAACGGCTCCAACGCCGAGTCCAACTACGGCGGCGTGCTGACCGGCCAGGGCCACGAGCTCAGCCTGATCTACTCGACGGTGGTCAACAACCTGTCCGAGGTCGGCGCGCGCTCGCTGCTGTGCATGCCCGACGCCGGCCCGGCGACGATCCGCAACTCGGTCATCATCGCCTTCGTCGCCCCGTCGATCGACTGCGCGACCGCGACGTTCGAGAACTCCGCCATCGACGAGGGCAAGCAGGACGGCGACACCAACCTGCTCGCCGTCATGGCCGACGCGATGACGTGGTTCGAGCCGCAGGTCGGCGGCGTGTACAAGGCCAAGGCCGATACGCCGATCGCCGAGCTCGCGGTGTGGAAGGACGGCGACCCCGCGACCGACTTCAACGGCGACGCGCGGCCGGCGACCAACGAGAGCACCGACTACGCCGGCGCCGACCGCCCGGCTCCCTGAGCGGGCCTCGAGGACATGTCCTGCGGGACATGTCCTGAAAGCATGAGAGGAGGCCGCGAGGCCTCCTCTCTTTGTTTGGGTCGCGGCACCGTCAAATTGACGATCGACGTCTGGCGCGCTCTCCGGCCGGCAAGCGGGCAGGCGCCCAGGGCGAGCTGCTGCGATGGCGTGGGAAGATCGCCGTGGTGCCCGGCGAAGCGGCCGCGGGCGAGGTGGTGGAGCGTCGAGCAGGGCAGGGGCCAGGACATGCCGATTGTGAGCGGGGCTCTCGCGCCGTCTCCCGATGACGCTCGCCACCATCGAGAAGACCAGGCTCTCGCATCCGGGCGTGACGCGGCGGAGCGGCCGCCTCGCTGCCGGGCCTCGAGCTTGCGCCACGTCTGGCGATATGCGCGCACGAGATTGGGACGCGCCCGCTGGCGCTGGCGTCGGCGGGCGAGCGTGCTAGCGTCGGCAGAGATGAAGATCCGCTGCCCGATCTGTCACAAAGAGCAGGAGGTACCCGCCGACTTCGCGTATCGGCCGTTCTGCTCGCAGCGCTGCAAGACGATCGACCTCGGCAACTGGCTCGGCGAGGCGTACCGGATCTCCCGGCCGATCGCCGCCGACGACGAAGAGCCGGGCGTCCGCGGCGAAAACTGAGAGCCGTCGAAGCGCCGTGTGGGGCGCCGCGCGGGCGCCCTGACGGACATGTCCCTGCGGACATGCGCATGGCGCCGGTGCCCGGCGCCATGTCCGAGAGCCTTCGAAGCGCCGTGCGGGCGCCCTGACGGACATGTCCCTGCGGACATGCGCATGGCGCCAGCGCCATGTCCGAGAGCCTTCGAAGCGCCGCGCGGGCGCCCTGATGGACATGTCCCTCCAGACATGCACATGGCGCCATGTCCCGAGTGACATGCCCGAACGGGCAGGTCTCACTTCTTGTCGCGGTTCTTGCGGCGGGCCAGCTTCTCGGCGCGGCGCTTGTCCGCCAGGTTCTTGTAGTCGACCTTCGACGGCGAGCGGGGGGCCGAGCCGCCGTCGCCCTGCGGGCCGCCCATGCCGGGGAAGCCGCCCATGCCGGGCAGGCCGCCCATGCCAGGGAAGCCGCCCATGCCGGGCAGGCCGCCCATGCCGGGCAGGCCGCCGCCGCCGCCCATGCTGTTCATCAGCGAGCCGAGCGCGTTGGGGTCGGACATCATCTTCCGCATCGCGTTCATCTGCTTGAGCATCTTCATGCCCGGGACCTTGTCCATCATGCCCTGCGGCTTGGCGGGCATGCCGGGGATCATGCCGCCGAACATGTCGCCGAGCATGCCGAACATGCCGCGCATGGTCATGAAGCGGCCGACGAGGCCGCGCACATCGTCCTCGGTGCGGCCGGAGCCGCGGGCGACGCGGCTGACGCGAGCGGCCACGAAGTCCTCGGGCCGCAGGTCGTTGGGGTCCTTCTCCTTGGCGGTCTTGTGCACCGACCGCTTCTGCCGCCGGCTGCCGCGCCCGCTGTTGCCCTCGTCGTCGAGGAACACCTCGGGGTTCTTGCGCTCCTCCTTCGTCATCGAGCGGATCATCGCCTCGACGCGGACGAGCTCCTTGTCGTCGGCGGCCTTCTCGAGCGCCTCGGGCGGGATGTTGGCGCCGAACATCTGCCCGAGCGGCATCTTCTCGAGGATGTCCTTCATGCTGCCCATGGACTGGATCGTCTTGATCTGGCTCAAGAAGTCGTCCATCGTGAAGGATCCCGAGAGCATCTTCTCGGCGTCCTTCATCGCCTGCTCCTCGTCGACGACCTCGGTGAAGTCGTTCATGAGGCCGACGATGTCGCCCATGCCGAGGATCCGGCTGGCGAGGCCCTCGGGGCGGAACTCGTCGAGCTTGTCGAGCGACTCGCCGATGCCGAGGAACTTGATCGGCTTGCCGGTGACCGCCTTGACCGACAGCGCCGCGCCGCCTCGGGCGTCGCCGTCGAGCTTGGTGAGGATCACGCCGGTGACGTCGAGCCGCTCGTCGAAGGTCTTGGCGGTGGTGACCGCGTCCTGGCCGATCATCGCGTCGATGACGAGGAAGGTGTTGGCCGGCTGGACCCGCGCCTTGATGTCGTCGAGCTCCTTCATCAGCGGCTCGTCGATCGTCAGGCGACCGGCGGTGTCGTAGATGACGAAGTCGAGGCCCTCGGCCGCGGCGTGGTCAGTGGCGTCGGCGCAGATGTCGACCGGGTTGGCGCCGTCGATCGAGAACACCGGCACGCCGATCTTCTGCCCGAGCACCTTGAGCTGATGCACCGCGGCCGGGCGATAGACGTCGGCCGCGACCATCATGACCTTGTAGCCGGCCTTCTGCAGCTTGCGCGCGAGCTTGCCGGCGGTCGTGGTCTTACCCGAGCCCTGCAGGCCGACCATCATGATGCCGGTGCAGCCCTTGCGCGCCCGGTTCAGCGAGGTGTCGACGGGCCCCATCAAGGCGATGAGCTCGTCGTGGCAGATCTTGACGAAGTGGTCCTCCGGTCGGACCCGCATCGTGTCGCCCTGCTTCTTGGCCACGAGAGTGACCTTCTCGCCGAGCGCCTTTTCTTTGACCGACTGCAGGAACCGCTTGACGACGTTGAACTCGACGTCGGCCTCCAGGAGGCTCAAGCGGACGTCCTTGAGCGCCGCCGCCACGACGTCGTCCGTCAGTTCGCCCTTGCCGGTCAGGCGCTCCCGCGCCGCGCGAAAACCCTTCGAGATCGTCTCAAACACGCCCGCGGGTTCTACCACGGGCCCCCCCGGCGCGCCGACCCGCGCGTGGGCGCGGCGTAGCTCACAAGCCCCGGCCCCCCGCCGTCCGTCCCCGGCCCGCCGCTGGTGAATCTCGCGCCGAACGGCTACGTTCCGGGGCCATGGGAAAGCCCACTGCCGCGCCCGGGGAGCCTCATGGCTGGGGGATCCGCCTGTCGTTCCGCGGTCGCACGGTGGCCCAGATCGCGGCCGACGACGCCGCCCCGGTCGCCCTCGGCGAGGGCAAGGACTGCGATCTCGTACTCCCCGGTCTCGGCGAGCGCACGCCGCTGACCGACGGCGCGACCCTGATCGTCCCCGCCGGCCTCGTCGGTGAGATCCACGTCGGCGAGCGCACGCAGGCAGCGGAGGGCAGGGTGATCCTGGCGCCCGGCGACCGGGCCTCGCTGCGGATGGCGGCCCACCCGGACATCACGCTCGAGATCCAGCGGGTCACGCGCGAGCGCCTGCCGTGGTCGGCCCGCTTCCACGCCCGCGACCTGGCCCGTCAGCTCGTCACCGGGGCGGCGCTGGTCGCCATGGTGGCGCTGCTGTGGCGGGTCGAGGCGGCCGAGAACGTGCTCAAGCTGCGCGGGGAGCCGACGGCGGTCGACGACTCGCCGCTGCTGCGAGTGATGTTCGCGCCGACGCCCGAACCACTCGAGGTGGTCCGGACCCGCGAGCTGTTCCTCGCGCACCTGCCGCCGCCACCGCCGCCGGCCGCCGAGGAGCCTGGCCCGGACCTGGAGACGAGCGATCCTTCGGCGATCGCGCTGGCGCTGGGGGGCGTGGTCGAAGCCGCGGCGGTCGTGCCCGAGGAGGCGCCGGTCGAGGCGCCGCGCCCGGGCAAGAAGAAGCGCCGCAGCAAGCGCGCGCCGGATGTGGTCGAGTTCGGGGTCCTCAGCGCCTACGGCACCTTCAAGGAGGAGAGCGACGTCGCGTACCTCAGTATGCTCGAGACGGGCAGTGATGACAGCGACGCCGTCGCGGTCCTCCGCGGCGGAGTGATCGGCGAGGGCGTCGGCGGGGGCGGCCTCGGCTACGAGGGCGGGGTGGTCGAAGGCGTCGCCGGCGGGGTGCTCGGCGGTGTCGTGCTCGACAGTGTGGCTGAAGGGACAGGTCTCGAAGAACCTGCCCCTTTGAACATGGTCGTCGGGACAGTCCATGAGATCGGTCCGAACTCGCACGCGGCGGCGGGGGCCACCGCGCCGCGCGGCGAGCTCGACGGCCTGGCGGCGGCGGTCGTCGCGACCTCGTGCCCTGATCCCGCGATCGTGCGCAAGCAGCAGATCGACGTGGTGTTCGCGGTCGATGTGTCGACGACGATGAACTTCATGCTCGCCAAGATCGGCCGCGAGATCGCCGCGGTCGACGCGGAGGTGCGGCTCCACAACCTCGACGCGCGCTACGGCCTGGTCGTGTTCGTCGACGACGTGATGGTCACGAACGGCGGCCAGCCGTTCGCCGACCTGGCGGGGCTGCAGCAGGAGCTGACGCGGTGGCAGCGGTTCACCGCCGGCAACCGCGAGATCGGCAGCGCCGACGCCAACCTCGACTGGCCGGAGAACACGCTCGACGCGCTGCACGCGGCCGCGACCCGGTTCGCCTGGCGCGACCCGGCGACGACGCTGCGCGCGGTGGTCCACGCCACCGACGACGACTTCGGCGAGGCGCCCGCGGTGCAGAGCGGCCAGCGCGTGCAGCACGGCTACGGCGAGACGGTCACGGCCCTGCGCGCGGCCGAGGTGCGGGTGTTCAGCTTCGCGGCCAAGGTCGGCGGCCAGTGCGAGTGCCTCGACGTGCGCGCCGGGCTGTTCGCGCCCTACCGCGGGCAGCAGGCGATCCCGGCGGCGACCGGCGGGGCGGTGTTCGACATCGACGAGGTCGCGTCGGGCGCGCTGAACTTCGGCGCCGCGGTGTCGGGGGCGCTGAACTCGGCGGTCTGCACGCACTATCCGCTCTCGCCATTCGCCGGCAAATAGCCTCGGAGGCCGCGAGGGCCTTCTCAAGCGCGGGCGTCCGGCGCTAAGGTGACGGCCGGTGGCGGGCGACGTGCAAAAGCAGCTCGGCGAGCTCGAGCAGCTGGCGGGCAACCTCGGGGTCCGGGTCTGTTATGAGTCGATGACCGGCCTGTCGCAGGGTGGCGGCGGCCTGTGCAAGGTCCGCGGCGAGTGGCGGGTGATCATGGACAAGCGGCTCAAGCCGGCCGAGCGCCTGGAGGTGCTCGCCAACGGGCTGAAGAGCTTCGACACCGAGGCGCACTTCTTGTCGCCGCAGGTGCGGGCGCTGCTCGAGGCGTAGGCGAATCGGCCCGCGCGACGCGTGGACGACGCTCCCGAGCCGCATGCTCGAGCCGTCGTGCAAGCGATGCCTCGCCAGCCGACGCGGCACCGGGGGACACTCAAATGTCCTCGAAGAACATGTCCCGAAGGCCAGCATGATATGTCCTCCGGGACACGTCGACAGGATGCCTGTCCCTGCGGACATGTCCGTTCGCGCAGGCTCCGATCGACCGCGTGCCCGAGCGCCTCGCGCCAGCGTGGAGGCCGGTCAAAACCCCCGCGGGCGGGCACTAAATAGGGGCCAAGAGATCGGCCAGCGCCGGGTCGTCGGCCAGCAGCGCCGAGACCTCACGTTCCACGGCGGCCCACGCCTCGGAAGAAACGCGGGTCGGGCGCTGAGCGGCGACGGTCGCGGCGACGAGGCGCTCTGCCGCGACTGCGGGCTCGAGTTCGCCGGCGGCGACCGCCGCCGCGAGCGCCTCGCCGGGCGTCACGCCGGTCGTCGACGCGGTCGCCGCGACGCCCTCGGTCGCGGTCGGGCTCACGGGCTGCGGGCCCTCGGCGCGGGTGATGCCCGCGACCGTCGTGGGATCGTCGATCGGCCGCATCGGTCTCGCAGGCCAAGGTAACAGGTCCGGCACGCGCTGTCAGGGGCGCGCGGCTCACCTTCGCCCGGCGAGGTCGGCGCGCGACCTGCGAGCCGCGGGGGAGGTGGCGAGGTCACCGGGCACCGAGCCATGGCCGGGCGCGCGGCGAGCCGTCGCAGCGCGCCCGGAAAGTCGCTCTGTCGCGCCGGTCCAGACGCTCACGAGGGGGCGCCGGCGAGGCGCGCGGGGGGCCGCCGCTGGCGGCCGATTGACTTTCGCTCGCGCCCGGGGTCACATGGCGGGGCCCTGCTTCCTCGCGTGCATGGGCCGGAGTTCGCGTTGAATCAGATCACCCAATTTGGCCCCTACAAGCTGATGGAGCGCATCAGCGTGGGCGGCATGGCGGAGGTGTACAAGGCCGTCGAGCAGGGCGTCGAGGGCTTCGAGCGGATCGTCGCCGTCAAGCGGATCCTGCCGCACATCGCCGAGGATGACGAATTCATCACGATGTTCAAGGACGAGGCCAAGATCGCCGGCCAGCTCCAGCACGGGAACATCGCGCAGATCTACAACCTCGGCCAGCAGGGCGACAGCTTCTACATCGCGCTCGAGTACGTCGCCGGCAAGGACCTCCGCAACATCTTCACCCGCTGCCAGCAGCAGGGCAAGCCGATGCCGCTCGCGCAGGCCTGCTTCGTGGTGATGAAAATCTGCGAGGGCCTCGACTACGCCCATAACAAGCGCGACAAGCACGGCCGGCACCTCAACATCGTCCACCGCGACGTGAGCCCGCCGAACATCCTCGTGTCCTACGAGGGCGAGGTGAAGCTCATCGACTTCGGCGTGGCCAAGGCCGCCGGTCGGGTCTCGCGCACGCAGGCCGGCATCCTCAAGGGCAAGTTCGGCTACATGTCCCCGGAGCAGGTCCGCGGCATGCCGCTCGACCGCCGCAGCGACGTGTTCTCGCTCGGCGTGGTGCTCTACGAGGTGCTGGTCGGCAACCGCTTGTTCCAGGGCGAGACCGACTTCGCCACCCTCGAGATGGTGCGCACCGTCGACGTCCCGGTGCCGAGCTCGAAGAACCCGGAGATCCCGAAGGACCTCGAGAACATCATCATGAAGGCGCTCTCGGGCGAGCCCGAGACCCGCTACCAGACGGCGATGGAGCTCCACGACGACCTCCAGGCCTTCATGTTCGCGCACGGCATGTTCTACAGTCGCAAGGACCTCGCGACGTGGATGCGCAAGCAGTACGCGCGAGAGATCGAGCTCGAGAAGGGCTCGGGCAAGGCCCCGCCGGCGCCCGGGCAGCGGCCCGCCCCGCCCGGAGCTCCGCCGCGCAAGGCCCCGCCGCCGCGCCCGCCGGGCAACAAGACAGTGCCGCCGCAGGCGAGGCCGGCCGCGATCCCGCCAGCGGGCCGTTCTGCGGCCCCGGCGAGCCGCTCCGACGCCGATCCGCTGCAGCCGAGCGAGGACCAACTGGCCGCGGCGCGCAAGCGGTCGAAGACGATGTTGATGTCGCCGTCGAGCCGGCCTTCGACGCTCAAGCCCGGTACGCCGGCGACCGGGAGCGTGCCGACGCTGCCGCCGGGGATGGGCGGGCCGAAGGATCCGATCAAGTCGACGATCGTGCCCGGCGGCGCCCCGCCGCAGCCGGCCAAGAGCTCCGCCCCGCCGCGGGCCGCAGCCGCTCCGGCGGCGGCCAAGGCCGCTCCCATGCCCGCGTCGGACCTCGACTGGGACGACGACGAGCTCGAGACCAAGCTGTTCGACGATCCGGTCGGCGTGCCCAAGGTGAAGCGGCCGGAAGGCGAGGGGCCGCTGCGCCCGGAGCCGCCGCCGCAGGCCGGCCAGATCGACTCCGACGCCGACGAGGGCTCGCCGACGGTCCAGATCCCGCCGAGCGCCGCGGCCGTGATCCTGGCCGCCTCGATGGCCCAGGGGCCCTCGCAGGCGATGCCGGCGCCGCCGCCCGGCGCGACCCTCAGCCCCGCGGCCTCGTCGAGCATGGCCCGCGCGCCGGCCCCGATCGCGCCGTCGGTCACCGGTCCGCGCCCGGCGGCGCAGGCCCAGACGCACGCGGTCACGGCCGAGGTCGAGATCGAGGACACCGAGACGGGCAAGCGCCCGCCGCCGATCGCCCTCTACGCGGCCGCCGGCATCGGTGCGCTGCTGCTGGTCGTGTTCGTCATCTCGTTCTTGCGCGACCCGGCCGTGCCCACGCCGGGCCCGACCGATCCGGTCGCGTCCGCCGACACCGCCGCAGCGCCGCAGCCGACCGCGGCTGTCGGCACGGTCCAGCTCGACGTGAAGCCCGCCGACGCGCGCGTCACCGTCAACGGCGTCGAGTACCCCGGCAACACGCCGCGCCTGATCTCCAACCTCGGGCCCGGCACGCACAAGCTGATCGTGTCGCAGGACGCTGGCTACCTGCCGTACGAGCAGGATGTCCCGATCGCCGCCGGCCAGCAGCTGGCGCTGCAGGTCAAGCTGCAGGTCCGCGACATCACGCTGACGATCAACACCAAGCCGCCGGAGGCGACGGTCAAGCTGCTCGAGACCGGCGCGGCGCCGCTGCCGGTCGGCAAGGGCGGCGAGAGCTTCAAGCTGACGCGCAAGCCTGGCGTGGCCTACAAGGTCCTGGTCGAGGCGCCCGGGTTCGATCCGAGCGAGGTCCCGGTCAGCTTCAGCGGCGAGGCGTCCGACTCCGCCGAGGTCGTGCTCGTCAAGGCCAAGGGCCCGACGCCGCCCGACGTGGTGACGCCGGTGCCGAACAACAACACGGCGACGCCCAAGCCGCCCGTCGACAAGCCCAAGCCGCCGGCCGACAAGCCCAAGCCGAAGGCGAAGACGGCCGAGCTCAAGATCGGCAGCGCCCCCGGCCGCCCGCCGGCCACGGTGTGGGTCGACAACCAGAAGCAGGCAAAGCCGACGCCGGTCGTCGTGATGGTCGCCCCCGGGTCGCACACCATCAAGTGGAAGTACCCCGACGGCAAGACCGAGACCCGCAAGATCACCGCCACCGACGGCGCGCAGGTCATCAAGGGCACGCCCTGAACCCGCGCCTGCCCGATCGGGCAGGTCCTCGCGGACATGTGTGAACAGACAGGACCCGAGGGCCATGGCCTTCGGGTCCTGTGCTTTCGGGCAGGTCGTCGCGCCCGCGATCCCATGAGCGGTCGATGCTCCGGTGGGCCGTACCGAGGGGGTGAGCCAGCTCGCTCGCGCGGCGAAGGTGACGATGGCAGGGGCGCTGGTTCGCCCTCGGGCGGCTCCCCACGGCTCATCTTCGACCGATGCGCTCGCGCGGACTGCCGGTCGGCGCGCCTGTCGCTTCGGACATGTCCCGCAGGGCTGCCGCGCGGAGCCGACGGGCGCCGCTGCTGAGGGGGGGCCCCAGGGACCTGGTCCATCGGACATGGCCCGAAGGCCAGGGTCTTCGGGCCATGTCGCCCGGCGCGGAGGTCAGCGGGCCAGCGCCTCGGGGCAGGCCTGGAGCGGGCCGGCGATCACGCCCTCGGCGGTGGCGACGCCGTCGCGGCGGAACTCGTTGCACGGGTCGGCTTCGTCGTCGCCGCGCACGATCACCGTGAAGCGGCACACCCCGTGGTCGTCGGGGTTGCTGTTGTGCGTGACCAGGTCGTAATGGTGGGCGTGCGGGGTGGTCTGCACGAACCCGAGGGCGATCCACATCGGGTGGGCCGTCCATGCCGTCAGCGGATAGGCGCCGGGGACATCGGTCGCGCCGGGCGTGCAGGCTCCGCCGGCGGCGTCGCTGCAGACGATGTCGAGGCTCGGAGTGAAACCTGTTTCACCGCCGGCGGACGCGCCCGGCGGATGCGGGCAGCGGTGCGGGGCCTCGGCGCCGTCGTCGGTGAAGCTCGGGCGACGCTCGTGGTAGTACGCCGCCGTGGCGTTGAACAGCTCGCCCATGACCGTCACTGCCTCCGTGTGACGCTCGTGTCGCTTGATCGCCGCGTGCTCGCGCACCGCGAGGGCCGCGAGGATCGCCGCGATCGCGACCACGAGCAGCGAGTCGAGAGACGACAGACCCCGGCGCGCGCGACCGGAGCGTGGTGGGGGAAGCGGGCGATGGGCGTGGGGGGACATGATCGCGTCAGTGGGTCGACCGAAGGCCAGCCGGATGGGAGGCTGCTGGGTCTGTCGGCGTGACACGCGGCGCACGAGGGCTGGCCGCTGAACTTCCTAGGTAAACTCTATTCAAAATTCGATCACACTCGGCTCCGATGCAAGGATCCAGATTCGCACAGGACTCTGGGGTATCTCGCGCGCTCCTGTCCGGCGGTCTCAAGGATGCGCGATCCGGCCCGCGTTTGGGTCGGGCTTGCGCAGAACGGCGAGCAAGTGCGCGCCGAACTGGCGCAGAAAGCTGTCGCGGGCCCACCACTCGCCGGCCGCCAGGACTCTGCCGAGCAGCGGCAGCGAGAGGATCCGGGAGATCGGCACGAGCACCCGGATCCCGTACACCCGCGAGAGCTCCAGTTCGCGGGGGGCGAGCTTGAGCAGGCGGCCGAGCGAATCGTAGCGGGTGACGTGGTGGTCGCCCTCGACGAGGACCCCGCCGGCGGCGACGACCGTGATCGGGTGGCGGATCCCGTGGGCGACGCCGCGGAGGCTGCGAGGGTTGTTGATCTCGAGCAGCAGCAGGCCGCCGGGCGCCGTGACGCGGACCGCCTCTCGCAGCAGCGAGCGCACCAGCGCCAGCGAGCTCTCCTCGTCGCGGCCGAGGTGGGCCAGCGTGCGCAGGCAATAGACGGCTTCGTAGGAGGCATCCTCGGCGGGGATCTGCAGCGAGTCGCCGTGTTGGTCGAGTTCGGCGAGCGGCGCGACCGAGACGGAGCTGGCGACGCGGCGGACCCACTGGGTGATCTCCGGCGCGCCGTGGCCGAGGTCGAGGACGCGGCGGCCGGCCACGTGGCGGAGCACGGCCTCGCCCGCGAGCGCCTGGGTGAGCTCGGACGCGCTGGCGCCCGGGTCCGTCATCGCCGGCACGGGAGCGCCCCACCAGGTCTGTTCGCTGGAAGCCTCGGGCGGTGCGGCCGCGCCCCGGCGGCTGCTCGCGCCTGACGACCGTGGATTCGTTGACCCGCTCACAGGCTCCATGGTACCCCTTGGACCCTCGAAGGAGCCTCGATGCCGACCAAGATCCTCGCGATCGACGACAGCAAGACCATGCGCCTCGCCATCAAGATCACCTTCGCGGCCGAAGACTATGACGTAGTCGCGGTGAGCAAGGGCTCCGAGGCGGTCGCCCGCGCCAAGCAGATGCCAGCGGACGTGCTTATCGTCGACGCCGCGCTCGCCGCCGGCGAGCCCTCCGGGTACGATGTGGTCAAGGCGATTCGCGCCGACCCCGACACCGCGCACATCCCGGTGCTCCTCCTGGTCTCGAACCAGGTCGGCATCGACGAGGCCCAGGTCCAGGCCAGCGGCGCCAACGGGGCGATGATCAAGCCGTTCGACACCCAGGAAATGCTCGAGAAGGTGACCGCCCTCGCGCAGGGCAAGCCGATCTCGAGCGGCAAGACGGTCCCGAAGACTGCGCCCGCGCCGCAGCCGACCGCCGCGCCGGCCCGTCCGGCGCCGGCCGTCGCGCCGACGCCCGTGGCCGCCGCGCCGACGCCGGTGGCTGCCCGCCCGGTCCAAGCTCCTTCGACGCCTCCGGCCGCGGCGCCCAAGCCCGCGGTCGCGGCGACCCCGACGCCCGCGGCGCGGCCCGCGGCGACCCCCGCCAGCGGCGGCAACAAGAATTTCCCGGCAGCTTTCGCTTCAGGAGAGGATATGGCCAGCAAGATCCCGATCGCGACCCCCATCCCGTTCGCTCCCGCCGATGCGCCGTCCGCCGGCATGCTCAAGCGCCTCCAGGCGGCCGGCGGGGCCGGCACTGGGCTCGACCCGAAGGCCGTGCAAGCGCTGCTGTCCCTCAGCCGCGACGTGATCGAGCAGGTCGTTTGGGAGGTCGTCCCGGACATGGCTGAGCAGATCCTCGCGCGCGGGCAGCAGGCCCGGCACTGAGCCGTCCCGGGGCTGGCCCCGGTTCCAAGATGATGGCCGCCTCGCGCGATCTGGATCGCTCCCAGGTCGATGCGTGGCGGCTTTGCCGTGTTCGCGGTGGTGGCCCACGCGACACACGAAGGTGCGCCCCCGCCGGACCGTGACAGAGTCTCGGCGGGGATGGGCCGCATGAGTGCGAGTGACGATGCCGCCCCGACGAGGGCCGGAGGGAGCATGGAGAAGCTCAACAGTGTCTACGAGCCGCAGACCGTCGAGTCGCGGCTCTACTCGTGGTGGCGCGACGCCGGTTACTTCAAGCCGGCGCCGGGCGAGCAGCCGACCTACACGGTCGTGTTGCCGCCGCCGAACGTCACCGGCCGGCTGCACATGGGCCACGCGCTCACGGCGACGATCGAGGACACGCTGGTCCGCTGGCGGCGCATGTGCGGCGAGTCGGCCTTGTGGCTGCCCGGCACCGATCACGCCGGGATCTCGACGCAGGTGATGGTCGAGCGCCAGCTCGTCAAGGAAGGCACCACCCGCGAGCAGGTCGGGCGCGAGGCGTTCATGCGCCGCGCGTGGGAGTGGACCCGCGAGCACGGCGGCATCATCGACAAGCAGCACGAGGCGCTCGGCGCCTCGCTCGACTGGTCGCGCTACCGCTTCACCCTCGATCCGGTGTCGTCGCGCGCGGTGCGAGAGGCGTTCGTCCGCCTCCACGAGGACGGCCTCGTCTACCGCGCCTATCGCCTGATCAACTGGGACTGGGCCAGCCAGACCGCGCTCAGCGACCTCGAGGTCGAGCACCGCGAGTCCGACGGCTCGCTGTGGCACCTCGCGTACCCGGTCGAGGGCTCGGACGACGTGCTCGTGGTCGCGACCACGCGGCCCGAGACGATGCTCGGCGACACCGCGGTGGCGGTGCACCCCGACGATCCGCGCTACCGCCACCTCATCGGCCGGCGGGCGATCCTGCCGCTGACGGGCCGCAAGGTGCCGATCGTCGCCGACCCGATCCTCGTCGACATGAACTTCGGGACAGGCGCGGTCAAGGTCACGCCGGCCCACGACTTCAACGACTTCGAGGTCGGCAAGCGCCACGACCTCGACCTCGTGGTCGTGATCGACAAGCACGGCAAGCTCAACGAGAACACGCCGGAGCGGTTCCGCGGGCTCTCGGTGGCCGAGGGGCGCGAGGTCGTGGTGGCCGCGCTCGCCGAGGTCGGCGCGCTGATCAAGGTCGAGCCGCACAAGCTGAACCTCGGCTACTCGCAGCGCACCGGCGTGGTGTGCGAGCCGCTGCCGTCCGACCAGTGGTTCGTGCGCACCAAGCCGCTGGCGCAGCCGACGATCGACGCGGTCCGCAGCGGCCGCACCAAGATCCTGCCGGAGCACCGCGAGGGCGACTACTTCCGCTGGATGGAGAACATCCATGACTGGTGCATCTCGCGGCAGCTGTGGTGGGGCCACCGGATCCCCGCGTGGCACTGCAGCGCGTGCAGCAAGATCACCGTCGGCCGCGAGGACCCGACCGCGTGCGCCCACTGCGGCTCGGCCTCGATCGAGCAGGACCCGGACGTGCTCGACACGTGGTTCTCGTCGGGCCTGTGGCCGCTGTCGTGCCTCGGCTGGCCCGAGCAGTCGGCCGACCTGCAGCGCTTCTATCCGACGGCGCTGATGGAGACCGGCTGGGACATCCTGTTCTTCTGGGTCGCCCGGATGATGATGTTCGGCATGTACTTCGGCGGCGACGTGCCGTTCCGCACCGTGTTCCTCCACAGCATGGTGCTGGGCGAGGACGGGCGGAAGATGGCGAAGATGCGCGGCAACGTCGTCGATCCGGTCGAGCTCATCGAGCAGTACGGGGCCGACAGCCTGCGCTTCTACCTGGCGACGATGGCCGGCCAGGACCAGGGCATCGTCTTCAGCCGCCAGCGCGTCGAGGGCTACCGCAACTTCAGCAACAAGCTGTGGAACGCGGCCCGCTTCGCGCAGATGAACCTCGAGGACTTCGGCCCCGAGGAGCTCGCGGCCTACCGCGCGGAGGTGCTCGAGGCGGCCGACGTCGGCCCGCTGGCGATCGCCGACCGCTGGATCCTCGCGCGCGCGCTCGAGACCGCGATCGCCGTCGACGACCTGTTCTCGCAGTACCGCCTCGACCTCGCGGCCCACACCATCTACCAGTTCGTGTGGTACGAGCTGTGCGACTGGTACCTCGAGCTGGCCAAGAGCAACCTCCGCGAGGGCACGCCGCCGGCCGATCGCCGGGCGACGCAGGGCACGCTGGCGACGGTGTTCGACCTGGTGATGCGGGTGCTGCACCCGATCGCGCCGTTCATCACCGAGGAGATCTGGCAGCGCCTGCCGCGTCCGGCCGACGCGCCGGCGAGCCTGATGCTGGCGGCGTTCCCCCGCCCGCGCGTGCGTGACGGCGAGAAGGTGCTGGAGCTCGACGGGCCGGTGCAGCGCGTGGGGGCGATCCTGGACGAGGAGGGCACGCTGCGGGCCCGCGAGGACATGACGGCGCTGGTCGAGCTGACCACCGCGGCGCGCAGCCTGAAGGCCGAGTTCAAGCTGCCGCCGGCGAAGCGAGTCGAGGTGCTGGTCCGCAGCGACGACCCCGAGATCCGGGCCCGCGTCGCCCGCCTGCACCCGCTGGTCGTCCACCTGGCCAAGCTGCAGCAGCTGCGCCTGATGGAGCCGCACGAGGCGGCGCCGCGCGAGGCCGTGTCCGAGGTGGTGCGCGGCGCCGAGGTGATCCTGCCGCTCGCCGGCCTGGTCGACTTCGCGGCCGAGCGCACGCGGATCTCGAAGGAGCTGGAGAAGCTGCGCAAGGAGTCCGACGGCCTGACGGCGAAGCTGCAGAACCCCGGCTTCCGCGCCAAGGCCCCGCCCGACGTGGTCGCCAAGGGCGAGACCCGCCTGGTCGAGCTGAACAGCGACCTCGAGCGCCTGCAGGCGACGCTGACCCGCCTCGGCGGGTGACGGGCGCTCGTTCACGAAGGAACGGGCATGTCCTCGCGGACATGCCCGTTTTTTCATGTGCGAAAGGACATGTCGTGAAGGGCATGTCTGATAGGACATGCCAGAGGTCGACGGCGAGGGAATGACGGGGGCTCACGAGCGCCGCGGCGCGAGGTCGCGGACCGGCGAGCGCCGCGGATCGTCAGCGAGTTCGAAGGTCGCGGCGTCGCGCTCGCGCCGGCGCGGCGCTCAGGGCTGGCGCGGCGTCAGGAAGCCGGCGTCGAAGGCCAGCGGCAGGAGGTCGCGGACGGACGAGTGCAGGCGGGCGCCGCCGGTGGTCACGAGCACGAGGTCGGCGTCGGCGGCGAACTCGAAGAGGATCTGGCGGCACGCACCGCACGGCGGGGTCGGGACCTCGGCGGCGGTGACGACGGCGATCGACGCGATCTTGCCCGCGCCGTGGGTCACTGCGTGGAAGATCGCCACCCGCTCGGCGCACAGGCCGAGGGTGTAGCTGGCGTTCTCGACGTTGGCGCCGGTCCAGATCCTGCCGTCGACGTCGCGCATGGCGCAGCCGACGGCGAAGCCGCTGAACGGGCAGTGGGCGCGGCCGCGGACCTCGACGGCTGCGGCGACGAGCGCGGCTTCCTGGGACTCAGTTGCCGTCATCCATCACGTCTTCGATCTCTTCGATCTCTTCGACCAACTCGGGCTCGGCCTTGGTGAGCTTGGGGATCACGAGGCCGCGCGGGTTGGTCTCGACGAACGACTCCGTCTCGTCGGTGTCGACGTCGACGCCCACGTCGGTGTCGGCCTCGGTCTCGCTGACGTCGACGACCATGGTCCGCTCGCCGCCGTCACCGATCGCGTGGGCGAGCTGCGACTGCGAGTCCTCGAGGCGGCGTCCGAGCTCGGCGGAGAGGCTCCACAGCAGCTTGGAGGCGAGCGCGTGATCGCGGCGCAGCAGCTCCTGCAGGTCGCGGCGACCGATCCGCAGCAGCTTGCCGTTGGCCTCGACGGTGATGGTGACGCGCGCTGTGTCGGTGCCGACGAGGTCGGTCTCGCCGAGCAGGGTGCCGGCGTTGACGGTGACGAGGTGGTTGCCGCCGCGCGAGAGGGTGGCGCGGCCGTCGAGGACCACGAACAGGTCGCCCGGCTCCTCGCCCTCGCGCGCGAGCACCTCGCCCTTGTGGCAGGCCTGGACGCGCGAGATGTTCATGACTTTGCACAGGTGCTGGTACGTCAGGCCCTCGAACAGCTTGACGCCGCGCAGGGTCTCGACGGTGAACTGCAGCTGAGCGACGCGCGACGCGTCGCCGCGGACCTGCACCGCGAGGGCGGTGACGTTGTCCTTGCCGCCGCGGCTGTTGGCGAGGTCGATGAAGCGGCCCGGGATGTCCTCGATGTCGGAGAGCGCCAGGTTGCTGGCGATCTCGGCGTCGTCGAGATAGTCGTAGAGCCCGTCGGAGCACAGCAGGAACGCGTCGCCCGGCAGGATCTCGAAGTCGAGGATGTCGACCTCGACGTGCTCGTAGACGCCGACGGCCCGCGTCATCGCGTTCTTGAAGTTGGCGTACGGGCTGACCGCGAACTCGTCGGCGCGGACCTTGCCGCTGCGGATCAGCTCGTTCATCAGCGAGTGATCCTCGGTCAGCGGATAGACCACGCCGTTGCGGCTGAGGTAGATCCGGCTGTCGCCGACGTAGGCGATGAAGCCGCGCTGACCGATGATCAGCAGCGCGACCACGGTGGTGCCCATGCCGCGCTTCTCGGGCTCCTGCTGGGCCTTGTGATAGATCTGCGCCGAGGCCGAGTGCACGGCGTACTCGAGCAGGGTGCACAGCTCCATCTGCGCGGTCGCATCGAAGTCGCCGAAGCGCGTCAGCAGGTCGCGCTCGCGGCTGACGACGTCGCGGATCGTGTGCACCGCCAGCGCGCTCGCCACTTCACCGGACGCGTGGCCCCCCATGCCATCCGCGACGATGAAGAGGTTGAGGTTCTTGTCGATGAGGAAATTGTCCTCGTTGTGCGACCGCTTTCGCCCGACATCGGTCGCTGCCCAGTGCTTGATCTCCATCGCCATGGACCTCGTCGCTACCGGACCTCAGGGCTCCGGCGCCGCTGCCGAGAATACGGCATCGAGCGGGCGCTGGGCGGCGTCGGCTCCTGCGAGCCGGGCGGCGAGTGCGTCGAGATCGCTCTGGCCGACCGCGGCGCCGTCGAGCCATACGCCCTCGGGTAACGCGGTGATGCCTCCAGGCCCCCGCTCGAGCTCGGGTTCGCCCAGCTCGCAGGTCTGCGCCTCGGGCGCTTCGTCGAGGCGGGCGATGAAGTCGGCCGCCGCGGCGCTGCGCGGCTCCCTGCGAGCGCCTTCGCCCTCGCGCGCGAGGATCCGCAGGTACTCGAGCTGCAGCCCCAGGCGCTCGGCCACGCAGGTGCGCACCCGCAGCTGCCGGGCCCCGGTGTTGGTGCCGCGGGCGATGACCTGCACGGCCAGGAGGCCAGGATTCTGCCGGCGGAACTCGAGAACCGGGGCGAGCAGCGAGAAATTGGGGTGCTCGTCGTGCTCGGCGAACACGACGAGGCGATGGGGGAGGGCGACCCCACCGACGATCATGCCCGCCTTCGCCGGCGGGCGCATGAGCCGCTGGCTGATGCCGCGTCGGGCGGCGATCAGCGGCCGCACGAGCGGGCGGTTGCCGCGGATCCGCTGGGCCTCGCGGGCCAGCTCGCCGCGCACGCGCTCGAGGCCGAGGCCGTCCTCGAAGGCGGCGGCCTGGCCGACGACGAAGATCGGCGGACGGCCGAGGTAGCCGCCGGCGGCTTGATGCAGGCGCTGCAGCTCGGCCTTGCCGGCGCGCAGGGCGGTGTCGATGCAGCGATCGTCGAGGATCGCGGTGAGATCTTCAGGGCGCATCCCGAGCTCGCCGGCGAGGATGGGACGGGCTGCGAGATCGGCGAGGCGGACGGCCAGGCGATCGCGGCCGTCGCGGTCGAGCAGGCGCAGCGCGGCCTCCTGGTGGCCGCGCACGCCGGCGCCGAGCAGGAGGCGGAGGATCCGGGCGTCCCCCGGGGTCTCGACCATGGTCGTGGCGATCGGGACGACGCGCACGCTGACGGCGCCCTCGTGGTCGGCGACGAGGCGCCGGAGTTCGAGCCAGAGGCTGAAGGTCGTGGGCGCGAATGGGTCGACGAAGGCGGAGATCGCCAGGGGGGCGTCGACCGGGCCGACGTGGAGGGTCAACGGGGCGCAGTCGGGGCCGCGCGCGGCCGGTGCGGCGAGCAGCACGGCGGCGAGCGCGGAGGCGACGAGCACGCGCCCACTGTGACCTGCAGCCGCGGTTTGTTCAAGGCGAGCCCGTGGTAGTGTCGCGGCCCGTGCTGCGCGCCGCCCTGCATGTCCTGCTCAGTGGGTCGCTCCTCGCCGGCCCACCGACGGCGCGCGAGTACACCGGCGACGACGCGGCCATCGAGGCGCCGAGCGCCGGCGGGACGACGCCCGAGGTGCCCGAGCCGCCGACGACGGCCGGCCAGCCCCCGGCGGGCGCGATGGCGCCGACGGGCGCGCCGCAGGGCACCGAGGGCACGAGTTCGGCGAGCGCGACGTCGCCGTCGGCCTCGACGCCGGACACCACGCCGCCGACGCCCGCGCCGGTACAGCCCGAGGGGCCGGCGGACGATGAAGAAGAAGAGGACGAGCTCCCGTACGACCCGCTGATCGACAGCCCGGAGGCTCAGCGTGCGCGCAGCTGGGTGCGCGGCGGCGCGGTGTTCCTCGGCATCGGCGCGGTGCTGACCGGCGGCGGGATCGCCATGTCGCAGGCCAAGGTCAACACGCTCGAACAGCAGGAAGCCTGCGATGCGCGCCAGGACCGGGCCGGCAACGGTTGTCTAGAGCCGGCGCGAAACCGCGCTGCGGCCGCGATGCTGGTCCCGGGCGTGCTGCTGCTGCTCGGCGGGGCGGCGATGCTGACGGCCGGCAAGCTGCAGCAGAAGCGCCTGCGGGCCGACCTGCGGGCGAGCCGCCGCGAGGTGGTGCTCGGGCTGCAGTGGTCGTTCTGAGGCGAGCTTGAACCTGTTCGTCGAGCCAGGTCACCCCGACGCCGGGGCGCCGCTGCTGCAGGTGCTCGCGCGGGCGCTGGCGGCGATGGGCGCGGAGGTGGTGATCGCGGCGGGCGACGACAACCTGATCCGGGCCCGCCGCGCCGACGACCCGGGCGACCGGCCGTTCGTGGTGGTCGCGTCCGGGCTGCCGAACCTGGTCCACGAGTTCGCCCACGCGGTCCAGGCCGGGCGCCTGGCCGACGATCACGGGTTCGACTACGGGCTCATCCCGCTCGATCTGCGGGCGGCCGGGCAGCGGGCGCTGCTGTGGGAGGAGCTGGCCTGCGCGGTGCTTTCGTGTGCGTACGCGCCGGACGACGTCGACGCGTGGTTCAAGGAGCAGGTCGAGATTCAGGGGGTGTTCTACGGGGTCGCCGAGGGGGCCGAGTTCGCCGACCTGGTCGACGCCACGCGGGCGGCCCACCCGGACGAGCTGCCAGCGGCGGTCGAGGCGGCCTACCGGGCGGTGGCGCAAAATTTGCGCGAGGCGGGGGCCACGGATGCAGAGGCCGAGCCCCCACAAGCTCTCACCTTCGAGGCCCTGTGGGCGCGGTATCGCCGGCATTTGCCTGCATCGCCGCTTGCTTCCAGCTGAAACCGCGGGGACCCTGGTCGGGTCGTACGAGGGTCGATGCTGCGCACCTTCTTGTCATCTCTGGATTATGGCGGGTTTGGCCTGCACATCGATGATCTGGTCGAAGGCGCCGCGATGGCGACCCGCGGCTGCTTTACCCGCATCGGCTCGTTCTGGTGGGGCGGCCCGAGCGGGCCGAGCGGCGGCGCGGATGTCTGCGCCTCGTCGGTGATCGTCGACGTCGCGTTCCTCGCGCTGCTGGTGATCGCGGTGATCGCGGTGGTGAGGATCCGCCAGCGCAGCGAGGAAGGCCGATTCGAGCTGGCGCGACGCTACCTCGAAAAGGGCATGGATCCGCCGCAGGATCTGTTCCCGTCGTCGGCCCAGGGCGACCTGCGACGCGGGATCGTGCTGGTGTTCGCGGGCCTCGGCCTGCTCGGTGCTTCGGTCAGCATGCCCGGCCTCGGCCCCACGGGCCTCATCCCCGGCTTTATCGGTCTCGGCTATCTCGCGTCGTTCGCCGCGTCGCGCAAGAGGAACTCATGAGCAAGGTGTCCACAGCAGCGCTCTCCTGGCTCGGGTTCGGGCTTCGTAAGACCCAAAATCTGGCCGATCTCGGTGACGAGGCGCTGGTCCAGGCCGCAGGCCGGGCCGACGGTGAAAAGGCGTTCGGCGAGCTGCTGCGGCGGCACCAGGGCAAGGTCCGCGGGCTGCTCCTGCGCCTGACCAGCGACCGCAACCTCGCCGACGACCTCGCGCAGGAGGTGTTCCTCCGCGCCTATCGCGGTCTGTGTGGCTTCGAGGGCCGGGCCCGGTTTTCGACCTGGCTGTACCGGATCGCCTACAACGTCTATCTCAACCACCGCGCCCGCGTGCGCGAGCTGGCGGCGCTGCCGGAGAACTTCGAGGCGGGCGCGATGGCCCCCGAGACTTCGACGAGCGCCAACCGCTGCGACATGCGCAAGGACCTCGACGCGGCCATCGGCGCGCTGCCCGAGCGCTACCGGGCGGTCGTGATGCTGTACTACCTCGAGGACGTCTCGTACCCCGAGATCGCGGAGATCCTCGAGCTGCCTCTCGGGACAGTCAAGACGCACCTCCACCGCGCCAAGCGGATGCTGCGCGAGCACCTCGATGGATGGGGGTCGGGCGAAGTCGAGGCCGAGGATGCCTGAGCCGTCGCCATCGGTCCTGCGGCTGCGTGCGTTCCTCGAGATGCTCGACGTCCCGTCGAGCACGCTCAAGCGCGACCCTCGCGGCCGGACATGGTTGGCGCCCGAGCTGCGCGCGCTGGTCGAGGCCGACGCCGAGTGCCACACCGAGCTCGTCCGCTTCGTCGACCGCGAGATCGAGCTGTTCGACAGCGTGCGCCAGCGCAACGATCCGCTGTTCGCCAAGGACGTGCTCAACGCCACGCATGCGGTCGAGATCGCCGGCTCGGGGCTCGATCCGCGGATTCGCAGCTGGATCCTCGGGCTGTTCTACGCGCTGGCGACGATCGCCGCGTATGCCACGCTCGCGCCGCTGTTCGGGCTGTCGGAGCGGGGCGGCGTGCTCGCGCAGGCCCGGGCCGCGTTGGGTCTGGCGAGCGAGGCGACGAGCCCGAGCGCGTGGGGCATGGCTGCGGTCGGGGCCGCTGTGGCGCTGGCGCTGCTGCTCGCGTTCATGCCGGGCCGGCGTCCGAGCTCGCGCGCCTGAGTGTGCTTGCGATCACTCGCAGGCCGAAGTCGAGGCCGCGTGCAAGGCTTCAAAGTGTGAGTTGGCGGACGGCCGAACGGCCTCTGCCGAGCTCTGCAATTCGCTCGCAAACACCCATTGGCGGGCCACCCGCAGCGGATTTCGCCCCGGCCGCGAGACGGTGCATAGTTGAGGCACAGGCCCGTCCAAGCGCGCCAGGAGACAACATGCCCGTTTCACGCAGACTCGCTTCCACCGCCCTCGCTGTCGCTTGCTGTGCCGCCGTCGCCGCGGTGACGCCGACGGCCCGGGCGGCTGATGGCACCGTCAACGTGCTGGTGATCAAGGAGCACGGAGTGGGCAGCGCGGCGCAGGCTCAACCCTTGATCGACAAGCTCATCGCCGTGGTGGCGAAGCAGAACGGCTGGGCCGCGAGCGCGGGCAAGTACCTCACGAGCCGCGAAGCCGCCGAGACGCAGATCCACTCGGTCGACCCGCACTACGGGATCATGTCGCTGGCCGCGTTCCTGGCCCTCGGTCCCAAGCACAAGCTCGACATCATCGGCCAGGCCGAGGTGGCGCAGGCCGGCGGGCGGCAGTACCACATCATCAGCAAGACCCAGGCGGACCTCGCCGGTTGCAAGGGCAAGACGCTGGCGAGCGACCACGCCGACGACCGCAAGTTCATCGACAAGGTGATCGGCGCCGGCAAGTTCACGCTCGGCGACTTCACGCTGGTCGAGACCAAGCGGCCGGTGCAGACGCTCAAGAAGGTGACGAGCGGCGAGGCCGAGTGCGCCCTCGTCGACGACGCGCAGCTGGCCGAGCTCGCCAAGATCGAGGGCGGCGCGGCGGTGAAGTCGATCTGGGCGTCCGACAAGCTGCCGCCGATGGTGGTCGTCGCGTTCCCGTCGGCGCCCGCGGCGGAGCGCAAGACGTTCCAGAGCAGCCTCGGGAAGATCTGCGCCGGCGACGGCAAGGCGACCTGCCGCGAAGCGGGTCTGTCGGCGTTCAAGAGCGCGAGCGCGGCTGACTACGCCAGCGTGACCACGGCCTACGACAAGTGACCGCGTGGCGAGCGCCGTGGTATTCCTGCCGGCGATGCGCAGCTCGCTCCTCGCCGTCATCCTCGTCGCGCTCGCCGGTTGTCGCCCGCACGGCAACGTCCAGAACCCCAAGTTCACCGCGGCCGCCGAGGCGCACGACCCGATCGCCGTGTACGAGGCGCTCGAGGCCCAGATCGACGCCCAGACCGACAGCAAGACCGACCGCGAGGACGCGTACGCGCTGATCACGTCCTGGGAAGAGGACACGGCCGCCTATGCGTTCGCCCGCGCCGCGATCGCCGGTCGGCTGGCTGAAAATCGCGGGCTGCAAGCGGGCGGCCTGGTGACCGAGGCCGAGGCGTACGCCCGCAAGGCCCGCGAGAAGGAGCCCGATTTCCGCGAGGGCGCGGCGACGCATCTGCTCGGGTCGTTGTACGTGGCGGCGCCGTCGCGGCTGCTGAAGCACGGCGACTCGGAGACGGGGATCGAGCTGCTCGAGAAGGAGGTCGAGGCCCACCCCGAGCGGCCGATCGGTCAGCTGCGCCTGGCGAGCGGCTACATCACGCTCGGCGACGCGGACTCGGCGAAGGAGCCGCTGTGCGCGGCCAAGGGGATGGAAGATCGCCTCGGCGCGGGCGACCGCCGCCTGCTGGCCAAGCTGATCGAGGAGGCCGACGGCGCGGCGGCGCTGGCCTGCCCGGCGCCGGTCGGCGGGGCCGCGGAATGACGACCGCCGCCGGCGGAGACGGCCCGCCGGAGCGGCAGGGCCGGCGATCGATGCGCGGCGAAGGGGAGTTGCGAGGCTCCGAGAAGTTCGACCGACGCACGACGAGCGGTAGTTCGCAACGGTCCGACCTTCGTTGCCCGGGAACGACGAGCGGTGAGTTGCAAAGGTTTGATCTGACAGGGCCGGGAACGACGGGCGGCGAGTCGCGAAGGTCCGACCTGAAGGGCCCGGGAGCGACGAGCGGTGGGTCGCAAAGATCCGGCTCTCGGGGCCCGGGAACGACGAGCGGTGAGCTTCAAAGGTCCGCCCTGAAGGACCCGAAGACGACGAGGGGCGAGGCGCGCCGGTCCTTTCGGACATGTCGGAACGTTCTGGTAGCTTGGGCCATGTTCTTCGGGACAGGTTCAGTCGCGTGTCACTCGCGTCTGCCGCGGCTGTCCGAGCAGGGCCGCCACGCGGAGGTGGTGGAGCGCGCCGGGCAGGCGCGGATCCTGCCGCGCGGCAAGTCGGCGCGAGCGTGGGCTCGCTCGCTGGTGGCGCTCGGGCGCCCGGAGGAGGCGCGGGCGGTGCTGCTCCGCGATTTCCGCAAGCACGCGGAGCTGCCGTCGCTGGTGGCGCTCGCCGATCTCGAGGCTGCCGAGGGCCTGGCTGGCCTGGCGGCGGCTCACTACGCCCGCGCGGCCAGCCTCGAGACCGATCCGCTGGCGGGGCGGAGCGACGTGTGCGGGCTGTTTCGCCGCCGCGCGGCCCGGTTCCTGGCCGAGGGCGAGGCGCTGGCGGCCGATCTCGACCTCCGGCGCGTGGCGATGATCTGTCCCAAGGGCAAGACGAGCGCCGACGAGGTGCAGTGGCGAGCCGACCGCGCGCTGCACGAGGAGGTGGCGGCGGCGGCGAAGAGCCAGGCGCGCGCCCAGCGGACGCTGGTCGGCTGCGAAGGCGAGCGCTGCCGGCCGCCCTCGCTCGACTCGCGCACGCAGGCGCTGGCCCAGGCGCTCGCGCAGGCGCGGACGGCCGGGCCGGCGGCGCTGCGCGAGGCGGCGGTTCGGCTGGCGGTCCAGCTCGATCCGGGCGACGTGGCCGAGCTGCTGGCGGCGGAGCTGCGCGGGGAGCTCGGGCTGGATCTGGTCGACCTCGACGAGCTGCGCGGGTGGATCGGCGAGTCGGCGGCGGCGGACGTGGTCGCGGCCGCCGACGCGCGGGTGTCCCCGCTGGGGCGCGACTACGTGCGCCTGCGGCTGGCGCAGCTCGGGCCCGGCTACGAGCTGCCGGGCGACGACGCGGCGCGCTCGACGGCGAGCACGGTGATCCGCCTGCTGGACGCGGCCGACGACGACCCTGGCGCGGCGGCGATGAGCTGGCGAGTGTTCGTGCTGCTCGGAGATCTGCCGAGCGCCGAGATGGCGCTGACAGGCAGCCTGGGGGCGCGCGCGGGGGCCGGACGCGCGGCGGCGGTGGCCGACGACCTGGCGCGCGAGACGGCCGGGGAGCCGCGCGCGAAGCCGGTCGACGATGCGAGTCTGTCCAAGGGGACAGGTCGCAGAGCGAAGGGCAAGGGCGCCGCTGCGACGGGTGCTGGCGGTGCGATCCTGTCCGGAGGGACAGGTGGCACGTCGGGCAACAACGCTGGAGTGGCAGGGGCGAGCGTGTCCAAAGGGACAGGCCCCGGACCGGCAGGCGCTGGCGATGCGGGTCTGTCCGGAGGGACAGGTCGTGGGGCGAACGACAAGGGCGTCGCTACGAATTCCGGCCTGTCTGGAGGGACAGGTGATGCCAGGGGCCAGGCAGGCAGCGATCGTTCGGTCGGCGCTGCGAGTCCGGCGAGCGCCGCGAAGGCGCCCGGGCTGGCGCCGAGATCCGGCGAACCCGAGCGCACGTCGTCTGGCGCTTCGGACATGTCTTCCGGACCAGGTACCAGCGGCCCGGCGCAGCGGCTGGTCCCGCCGCCGGCGTTGTGGTCGGCGCGGGCCGCCGTCGACGCCTCGACGCTGCCGCGGCTGTTGCAGCTGGCGCGCCTGCGCGGGGCCGCGGGGCGGCGCGACCAGGCGGTGGCGATCGCGGCCTGGGGGCTGGCCGAGGGCCAGGCGCGCGGGATCCCGGCGATCGCCGAGCTGGCGGCGGCCGAGGCCCGGCACGAGCTGGCGGCGGGTCGACCGTGGGCGGCGCTCGCCCTCGCGGCGGTGGTCCGCGGCGGTCCGACCGACGACGTCGTGCGCGCTGCTGGTTCGGCGCTCGTACTCGAGCAGGCCGCCTGCGGCGATCGCTGCGACCAGGCCGACGACCGCGCCGCGGTGTTGCAGCTGTTCGGAGAGACATGGCTCTTGGAGCAGGAGCGGCGGGCGACCGAGTCAGCCCACGCGCGCGCGCCGGCGGGCCCGCGCGGGGCCGCGTGCCCGCTGCTGGCCGAGTCGCTGGCGCCGGGCGCGAGCGGACCGCTGGCAGACGCGCTGCGCCGCGCTCGCACCACGGGCCTCGGCGCGCCGGAGCTCGGCGAGAGGCTGCGCGGCGCGATCGAGGCCGACCTGACGCTCGACTGCGTCGGGCGGATCGCGGTGCCGCTGATGTACGCCGCCGACACGCGCGTGGCCGCGGAGGCGCTGGCCGACAACCTCGCTCACGTGCCGCAGGAGATCGCCGCCGGGCAACTCGCGCTGCAGTCGGAGCTGGCGCTGATGCTCGGTCGCCGCGACCACGCCGATCAGCTGGCCCAGGCGGCCGCGGCGGCGTCGGCCGATCCGCGGGCGGTGTGGCGGCGTGCGGCGTGGATGGCGGAGTGGATCGACGCCCGTCACTACGAGCTGCTGGCCCTGCGTCAGCTGCTGCTGCACGGGGTCGACGGGAGCGAGGCCGACGAGGTGCGCCTGCGGCTGACGGTGCGAGCGGTGCGGGACGCCAACGACGCCTGGGCGCCGCGCAGCGCCGAGGCCGGGCGCGAGGCCCTGATCCGCGGGGTCGAGAGTTACCTGGCCGAGGTCCCGCCGGCGCGCCGGTGGCACGCCCGCGAGGCGCTGGCGCTGGCGCTGGCCGAGTATGCGTGGACCGACGAGCAGGCGGCCGCGCTGGTGCGGGCCGCGGTGTGGCCCGACCTCTCGACGGTGCTCACGCACCCGGCCGGGTTCCGCCGGCTCGAGCGGGCGTTCGGCGGTGATGTCCCCGGCGTCACCGCGCCCGAGCTGGCACCGGCGCAGCTGGCAGCAGGGCTGGCCCCGGTGACGCCGCTGGGCGACCCGCGCGTGGTCGGCCGGCAGGCTGCGGCGAAGGGGGCTGGTTCGGCGCGGGCTGGCGGGAAGGACATGGCCTCGGGGGCAGGTTCGGCGGCGACCGCAGACGGCACGGCGTCGGGGGCCGGTGTCGCGCCGACAGGTGGAGAGGACACGGCGCCCGGCACGGACGCCCAGAAGCCTGGCGCGAAGGACATGTCGCCCGGGGCAGGTTCCCAGAGACCTGGCGCGCAGGACATGGCGAAAAGGGCAGGTCGAGAAGGACATGGCGGAGAGGACATGGCCTCTCGATCAGGTTCCGAAGGTCCTGGCGGATCCGCGCTGCCGGTCGAGGCGGAGGCGTTCTGCGCCGTCGATGCGCTGCAGCCGGCCCGGCTGGCGGCCCTGCGCGGGCTGAGCGGGGCGGCGCGGGTGCGGGCGGCGGCGGCGCTGGCGACCACGGGCGACGCGGCCGCGCGCAGGCAGGCGTTGCAGCAGCTGGTGGCCGGGCTCGATCCGGCCCGCCGCGCGGCCGTGCTCGACGCGGTCATCGTCGGTCTGGCCGCGGTCCCGGGCCGCGAGGCGGCACCGATGGTGACCGGCGACGACGCGCTGCTGGCGATCGTGTTCGGGCTGGTCCGAGACCCTGCCCGCCAGCCGCGCGAGCTCAAGGGGCAGGACGGTTGACGCGCTCGCGCGTAGCCTTCGCAGCAGGAATCTCGGGCCATGGACTTTCGGCCGTCTGATAGACGAGGAGAGCAGAGCGGCGGCGCGTCGAGCGAGCGCGCGGGCACGACTGCGAGCGGACCCGCTGCGAGCGAGGCGCGTCGGCGGGGGCGTGGCGAGCCGAGCGCGGTGGGTTCACCGGTGTCACGCGGTGAGCCGAGCGCGGCGGGTTCTCAGGTGTCACGCGGCGAGCCGAGCGCGGCGGGTTCACAGGTGTCACGCGGCGAGCCGAGCGCGGCGGGTTCACAGAGGTCACGCGGCGAGCTGCGCGCGGCGGGTTCACCGGTGTCACGCGGGGATCTGCGCGCGGCGGGTTCCCCGGTGTCACACGGCGAGCCGAGCGCGGCGGGTTCACAGGTGTCACGCGGCGAGCCGAGCTTGCCGCGCTCCCCGGGGCAGTCAGGCCAGCCGCGCGAGGTCGGGGTCCGGCGGCGAGAGGGCTGGTTTAATCACATGGCCTCGAGGACATGTTCGATGCGGCATGTTTTGTGGGGCATGCTCGTCGGGACATGTCTCTTCGGACCTGCTTGTGAGGCCAGCAAGCCCGAGCCCGTCGTCGGGACGGCGGCGCCGCGGCCGGCTGCGCCGGCGCCGGTGGCCCGGATCGTCACCGCCGATCTCTGGCAGGACCTGATCGCCCAGCGGCCGGGCGCGCTGACGCTGGTCGACGGGCGGCTGGTGGTCGAGCTCGGGCGGGTGCAGGCGCGGGCCAACCTCGATCTGGGGACCGGCGCGGCGCTGCGGCTCGGCGAGGAGTTCGGCGAGGAGCGCGGGGCGCTGGTGTTCGGGGCCGGGGGCACGCTGACGCTGCCGCTCGACGGCGAGCTGGCGCCGAAGCTGCACCCCGACAGCGAGGGGCAGCCGGGGCTGGCGATGGCGGTGACGCTGCGGGCGCTGGCGCCGGGGCAAGCGGTCACGGCGCTGTGGAACGAGCAGCCGCTGGCGCACCTGTCGATCGGCGAGGCGTGGGAGCGGCGGACGTTCTCGCTGCCGCCGGCGCTGGTGCGCGCGGGCGAGAACCGGCTGCGGCTGCACTTCTCGCGCCCGGGTCGCGGCGGGCAGCCGAGCGCGGCGATCCAGCGGGTCGAGGTAGGTCCGCGCGCGGCGATCGTCGCCGGGCCCGCGCCCCAGGCGGGCGGGTATCAGGTCCACGCGGGCGATGGCGACGAGGTCTCGCTCGACCTGGCCCAGGGGACATCTCTGGTGTTCTACGCGTTGGCGCCGCGGCGCGGGCGGCTGCGCGTCGAGGGCCGCGGCGAGCTGGCGGTGCTGGTCAGCACCGACGCCGAGCACCGCGAGGGTCGGGCGCCGGCGCTGCTGCTCGACGGGGCGCTCGGACCGGCGGGTCGCGACCTCGATCTGTCGGGCTACGGCGGGCAGCCGCTGCGCATCGAGGTGCGCGCGCCGGCGGGCGGCGAGGGGGCGACGCTGCGGGTGCTGCAGCTGGTGGCGGGCCGATCGCGGCCGGTCGATCGCCGCGAACGCAAGCCGCGCGACCTGATCGTGATCGCGGTCGAGGGCGCGCGCGCGGACGACCTGCTCGGGGTGCTGCTCGGCGGGCCGCGGTTCCCCGCGGTCGAGCGGCTGGCGGCCGAGTCGCTGGTGTTCGAGCGCGCCTACGCGGTGTCGCCGTGGGCGGTGCCGACCCACGCGGCGCTGCTGTCGTCGGTGCCGCCGCCGGGCCACGCGACGGTGCGCGGGACGTTCGTCGCCGACGGCCAGGTGCTGCTGCCGGAGCTGCTCGATCGGGCCGGTTATTACGGGGTCGGGATCGCGGCCAACGCCGACTTCAACGCCGAGCGCGGGCTGGTCCAGGGCCTCGATTTCGTCCGCAACATGACCGGAGGGACAGGTGCGGGCAAGGACGCGCGATCGGTGGTGCGCGCGGCGCTGGAGGCGATCGCGGGCCGGCCGGCGCCGCGGTTCGTGTACGCCGACATGACCGATCCGCAGGCGCCCTACGATCCGCCGCGCGAGCACATCGGCGGGCCGCCGCCGCCCGACGCGCCGCTGCCGCACCTGACCCATTTGTGGCTCGGACGGGTGCGCGCGGGCCGGGTAGTGGCCGAGCCGGCCCAGCGCGACTACGTGCGCCGGCTGTACCGCGGCGAGTTGCAGGTGGTCGACGCGGCGCTGGCCGACCTGCTGACGGCGATGGAGGAGCAGGGCGGGCTCGACGAGGCGGCGCTGGTGCTGGTCGGGCTGCACGGCGAGGAGTTCTTCGAGCACGGCGGGGCGCTGCACGGGTTCTCGCTGCACGAGGAGAGCCTGCGGGTGCCGCTCGTCATTCGCGCCCCGGCGCTGCTGGCCCCCGGGCGGGTGACGGCGCCGGTCGATCTGCTCGACCTGGCGCCGACGCTGGCCGACCTGCTGGGCCTGCCGTTCCCGGCGCAGTGGCAGGGCGACAGCCTGGTGCCGCTGATCGACGACCCCCAGCCGCCGCCCCGGCTGGTGGTGGCGTACCTCGGCGACGGCGCGCGGGCGGCGGTCCTCGGCGATTACAAGCTGATCGTCGGCAGCGGCCGCGACGCGCAGCGCCTGTACGACCTCGCGGCCGATCCCGGGGAGACCCGCGACCTCGAGGTCGACGGCGGGATCGCGCTGCGGCTGACCCGTACCGCGTTGGCGTGGGAGATGGCGGCCGAAGGGCGGTGGAAGCGGAGCCGCTGGGGGACCGGCGCGGACCTCAAGCCGGCCTTTGCGCTCGACCACGGGATGTAGTAATCGCCGCGCATGGCATCCGGCCCCTCGCTCCTCGAGTCGATCCCCAAACTCGTCGCCGCTCGTGACGCCGCGGCGCTCGTCGCCCTGCAGGACCACGACGACAAACAGGTCCGCAAGGCCGCGCGCAAGGCGATCCACACGCTGCGCAGCAAGGGCGTGACGATCCCCGAGGCCGAGACCCCGCGCGGCTGGTCCGCCGGCGACCTCAACGACCTCCGCGGCGACATGGCGGCGGTGGCCGTCGTCGACACCGAGAGCACCCCGGGCCTTTCGCGCGTGATGATCAGCGCCCCGCAAGAGGAGCGCAGCTACCTGTGGGTGGCGGCGATCAGCGGCCGCGACCAGATCGTCGACTTCGCCACCTACGTGCAGACGGATGGCCAGCGCACGCGGATGATCCGCGACTGGGACCGCGGCAGCGAGCGCCGCGTGCCGGCCGACTGGGCCCGCGCCCGCATCCGCTGGGCCCGCGAGCAGACGCTGACCTCGGGCTTCGCGGTGCCGCGCCAGCTCGACGACATGCTGGTCCACCTCGGCGAGGCGCCGGTGTACCGCCCGGCCAGCTTCCTCGACGGGGTGCTGCCGCCCGTCGACTTCGCGCCCGACAAGGACAACGTCATCATGTCGCTGGCCAACGCGCGCGTGAACCAGTGGCCGCCGGTGATCGACGTCGAGCCGATGATGCGCCGCGTCAACGAGAAGCACCCGGACCTCAACGACCAGAGCCCCGAGGACGACCGCTACACGGCGCTGCTCGACGGGGCCCGCGGCGACGAGACGCTGCGCGCCGACCTCAAGGCCCAGGTCGCCAACCTGCTCGAGGACGCCGCGGTCACGCTGTGGCTCGGCGGCAACGACGTCGAGGCGGCCAAGGTCCGCGTGCTGGCGTCGGAGATCCGCGCGTCGGCCGAGCCGGAGGCGCTGCCGTGGATCGGCCGCCTGCTCGGGTTCCAGATCGCCAGCACGTTCGCGTACCTGTCCCGCCAGCAGCAGCTCGGGCAGTGAACCTGATCCTGCTGCGCGCCGAGGAGCTCGCGCCGACGGGCGCGGGCTCGCAGCGGGCTGTCCTTCGGGACAGGCGGCTGCAGCACCTGCGCGAGGTCCTGCGCGCGCGCGTCGGCGACGAGGTCGGGGTCGGCGTGGAGGGCGGCGCGATCGGCAAGGCGACGATCATCAACCTCGACGCGCAAGCAGCCGAGCTCGAGCTGCGCCTCGACGAACCACCGCCGCCGCCGCTCGACGTGACGCTGGCGCTGGCGCTGCCGCGACCGCCGACGCTGCGCAAGGTGCTGCAACAGGCGACGGCGCTCGGGGTCAAGCGGTTCGCGCTGTTCCGGGCCGAGCGGGTCGAACGCAGCTACTTCTCGAGCCACGGCCTGCACGCGAGCGCGCTCGCGGAGGACCTCCAGCTCGGGCTCGAGCAAGCGCGCGACACGATCGTGCCGACGGTCGAGGTCCACCCGGAGCACTTCGGCCGATTCGTCCGCGAACGCCTGCCTGAACTCTGCGAGGGCCGCGCGCCGCTGGTGGCCCACCCGGGGGCGGCCACGCCGTGCCCGCGGGCGCCGATCGGTCCGGCGACGCTGATCGTGGGCCCGGAAGGCGGGTTCATCCCGGCCGAGGTGGCGCTGCTGAAGTCGCTGGCGCAGGCGATCGATCTCGGGCCGCGGATCTTGCGGGTCGAGACGGCCGTGGTGGCGCTGCTGGCTCGCCTGTCGCCGTGAGGCGCGCTGCTTCGGATGACGGGGCCGGTCGTCCGTGATCGGCGTGACCTCGACAGGCACGCGCGGCCGGTCTAGCGTGCGGGGCGGGTGACCGCGCTGCGCACAGGCTCCGCGACGCGCTGGCTGCTCGGCGCGGCCGCGCTGGCGATCCTGGCGCTCGGCGCCAATCCGGCCCGCAAGGCGTTCGTGCGCGCGCTCGTCGGGCGCGACGGACAGGTCCCTACGGACATGTTCCTCGGGACATCCGCGGGGCCCGGCCTGGCCCCCGCGGCGCGGGTGCGGGTGGTGCTGATCGACGGCCTCGGAGCGGCGGCGGCGAGCGAGCTGCCGGCGCTGTCGGCCGTGTGCGCGGCGGGCCAGGAGCTGCGCATCGACGTCGGCTTCCCGACGGTCTCGTTGCCGGTGCAGGCGGCGCTGTGGACCGGACGCACGCAGCAGCAGTCGGGCCTGCAGTACCGGGCCACGCAGCTGGCGGCGCCGCCACCCGGCGCGAGCCCGGCCCAGGTCGCGGACAGCGTGGCGCTGGCCGAGTCACACCCCGAGATCGTGCGCTCGTTCGGGTTCGCCGCGACGCGCCCCGATCCGTCCCGCGATCCCGAAGATCCGGAGGCGTGGCGCGCCGCGTTCCCCGAACAGGCGATCGCGGCGGTCGCTTCGCCGTCGCGCCTCGTGCACGTGCACGTGCTGCGCGTCGACGAGGCCGGCCATGCCGCGGGCGCGGCCTCGTCGGCCTATGCCGAGGCGGTCCGCGGCGCCGACGAGCTCCTGGGTAGGCTGCGCGCGGCGGGGCCGAAGGACGCGCTGTGGTTCGTGCTCGCGGACCACGGCCATCGCCCCGCGGGCGGGCACGGAGGCGAGGAGCCGGAGATCCGGATCGTGCGCGGCTGCGTGGCCGGGCCAGGGATCGCGCCATCACCGACGAGCGCGTCGATCCACGTCGTGGACCTCGCCCGCGCTGTCGCGGATGCGCTGGGGGCCGAGCTCCCCAGCGACGCTCGTGGTCGACCGTGGGCCGATGCGCTGGCCGATCCATCCCCCGGCGTCACGCTGCCGCGTCCGGGGCCGGTGCGCGTCGGGGTCGCCGGCCTGCTGCTCGCGCTCGGGCTCGGGCTCGGCGTGCGAGCGGACGGGACGCGCAAGCTGTGGTCGCGCGTGCCGTGGGCGCTGCTGCTGGCGCTGCTCGGCCTCGGCGTGATGTTCGGCTGGCCGTCGCTGTCGGACCCGCCGGTGTTCGCCCCGCGTGGGCTCCAGCTGTGGCTCGCGTGCGTGCCTGCAGCCGTGCTCGCGCTGGGGCTCGGGCTGGCCGGGCAGTCCCCGCGGGCCCAGCTCGCGCCGGCGCTCGGATCGCTGGCGGCGGCGCTGGTGCTGTGTCGGGCGCCCGAGGCGTGGCTGCTGCCGATGCTCGGCGTCGGCGAGGCCGGGCCTCCGCTCATGCCGCGCTGGAGCGCCACGGTCAGCGTGCTGTTCGTGGTGGTCCGCAGCCTCGCCGAGGGCGTCGCGCTGGCATGGGTGCTCGGACCACTGCTCCGGCGGCTGCGCTCGCGGACGCGGGCATGAGGACCTGACGGTGTGGCCACATCGTCCGCGATCTGGGTCCGCTTCGAAGTCTCGATCGCCGCGCGATCTTGCTTGACGCTCCTGGCGCGGTTTGGGATTGCTGGTGTGGCGGGCGACAGGCGTCGTGCGCGGAGGAACGACGGCGATGCTCATCTATCGTGGTTTGCGAGTGGTGCTGTTCGGCGGGCTTGTCATGGCGACGGGCTGCGGCGACGACGACAATCAGACCGGCGGCTTCACCAGCTTTTCGACCCTCCAGCCGACCGGGGCGACCAACCCGAACACCACGCCCGGGACCACGCCGGGCACCACCCCGGGGACCAGCGAGACGACGAACGACAGCTCCGGGGACTCGGAGTCGAGCACGATGCCGGTCGACCCGAGCACCGAGCCCGACCCGACCTCGACGACGAACCCGCCGACCTCGACCACCGAGCCGCCGACGGCGACGACGGATCCGGCGACCACCGACGAGTCGACGTCGAGCTCGTCGAGCTCGTCGAGCTCGAGCTCGAGCACCTCGAGCTCGACGACCGACGACACGAGCTCGAGCTCGAGCTCGAGCACGACGATGATGATGACGACCGACCCGCCGCCGGCCAAGGATCCGCAGCCGGCGCAGGGCCTCTACTCCAACTGCTTCCCGAGCGACATGTGCGTCGGCCTCAACGGCGGCGGCTGCCTCAGCCTGCAGGACGCCGACATGGTCGCGTTCGACGGCTTCTGCACCGTGCTGTGCCAAACCGAGGCCCAGTGCACGCCGAAGCCCAACAGCCCGGCGATCACCCGCTGCCTCGCCATCGACGCCATGCAGAAGGCGTGCTTCCTCGAGTGCGTGACCGACGCTGACTGCCCGACCGGGATGGCGTGCGAGCTGGTCGGCCTGCCCAACGGCGACGGCAGCTACTGCTGGTGAGCGCGCGCGGTGACATGGCCCAAGAGCCAGGTCACCCGCGCCGCCGCGCTCGCGTCTGCGCGAACGCTCCCGTGACCGCGGCGGCCACGGGCGAGTCGAGCGCATGGGGTGCGCAGTGACATGACCTGAGAGCCAGGTCGATGCTCGGGTCTGCGCGAACGCTCCCGTGACCGCCGCGGCCACGGGCGAGTCTTTCGACCTGACGGGCGCGCTGCGCCGACGCGGGTGAGCTCGCGCGGTGACATGACTCAAAAGCCAGGTCACCAGCGCCGGCCGCGTCGCTCGGCTATGCTCGAGTCTGCGTGAACGCTTCCGCAACCGCAGCTATTACGGGCGAGTCGATCGACCTCGCATTGACGGGCATGCGCTGTGCCAACTGCGCCCAGACGATCGAGCGCGCGCTGGCGCAGGTGCCCGGGGTGTCGGCGGCGCAGGTCAACTTCGCCAGCGAGACCGCCTCGGTCGCGCTCGCCACCACGACGCCGGCGAGCCGCGGGGCGCTGGTGGCGGCGGTCGAGGCCGCGGGCTTCGGGGTGATCGCCGGGGCCGACGCGACCGACCTGTCCGTCGAGACAGCCGCGCGCGCGGCTGAACTCCGGGCCAGCTGGCGCCGCTTCATGGTCGGCGCGGTGTGCACGGCCCCGCTGATGGCGATCAGCATGGCCCGCGATTTCGGGGTCATCGGCGACCGGCCATGGCTGTTGTGGCTGCTGCTGGCGCTGACGCTGCCGGTGCTGGCCTACACCGGCGGGCCGCACTTCCGCGGGGCCGCGCGGGCGCTGCGGGCCGGTCGGGCCAACATGGACGTGCTGGTGGCGCTCGGGGCCGGCGTGGCGTTCGTCGCCAGCGTGCCGGTGGTGCTGGCGCCGGCGTCCGGGCACCACGTGTACTTCGAGACAGCCGCGGCGATCGTCACGCTGGTGGCGCTCGGCCGCCTGCTCGAGGCGCGCGCCCGCGGCCGCGCCGGCGAGGCGCTGCGCTCGCTGCTCGAGCTGCGGCCGCGCAAGGCCCGGGTGATCCGCGACGAAGTCGAGGTCGAGCTGCCGGCCGAGGCGGTCAAGGTCCGCGACGTGGTGGTGGTCCGCCCCGGCGAGGCCATCCCGGTCGACGGTCGCGTGATCGCGGGCGAGTCGGCGGTCGACGAGAGCGTGCTGACCGGCGAGAGCCTGCCGGTGGCCAAGGAGGTCGGCGACGCGGTGGCCGGCGGGACGATCAACGGGCCGGGGCTGCTGCGGCTGACTGCGACGCGCGTCGGCGCCGCCACGGCGCTGTCGCAGATCGTCCGCCTGGTGCGCGCGGCCCAGGCCAGCAAGGCGCCGGTGCAGGCGCTGGTCGACAAGATCGCGGGGGTGTTCGTGCCGATCGTGGTCGGGCTGGCGCTCCTGACCTTCGGGGCGTGGCTACTGGTCTCGTCGCACGGGGCCGAGCACGCGCTGATGCGGGCGGTCGCGGTGCTGGTGATCGCGTGCCCGTGCGCGCTCGGGCTGGCGACGCCGACGGCGATCGTGGTGGCCACCGGCGCGGCCGCTCGCCGCGGGCTGCTGTTCAAGAACAGCGCGGCGCTCGAGGCGGTGCGGGCGGTCCGGGTGGTGGTGTTCGACAAGACCGGGACGCTGACGCTCGGCCGGCCGCAACTGCAGGCGATCACGCCGGCGCCGGGCGTCGATGAGGACGAGCTGCTGACGCTGGCGGCCGCGGCGGAGCAGGGCAGCGAGCACCCGCTCGGCCGCGCGATCGTGGCGGCCGCGAAGGCCCGCGGGGCCAGCCTGACGAGCCCGACCGGGGTGCGAGCGATCGGCGGGCGCGGGCTGCGGGCGCTGGTGGGCGACGCGGAGGTGTGGATCGGGACGCGGGCGTGGCTGACGGCGCAAGGGGTCGCCATGGATCTGGCCGAAGAGCCACCTGTATCTTGGGACATGTCCTCTGGCACAGGTGACAAAGAACATGTCGCTCCGGGCATGTCCGTAAAGACCGCCGATGCCGGTCACACGCGCGTGTACGTGGCGCGCGACGGGCGGTACCTGGGCGCCATCGCGCTGGCCGACGCGCCGCGGCCGGAGGCGCGCGAGGTGGTGGCGGCGCTGCGCGGGCAGGGCTTGCGGGTGGCGCTGCTGACGGGCGACCGGCGGGGGACGGGGCTGGCGATCGCGGCGGCGGTCGGCATCGACGCGGCGGACGTGTACGCGGAGGTGCTGCCGGCCGACAAGGTGGCGACGGTCGTGGCGCTGCAGCGGACCGGGCCGGTGGCGATGGTGGGCGACGGGGTCAACGACGCGCCGGCGCTGGTGCAGGCGGACGTCGGCGTGGCGATCGGCAGCGGCACCGACGTCGCGGTCGACGCCGCCGACGTGACGCTGCTGCGCAGCGACCTGCGCGGGCTGCTCGACGCGCTCGCCATCGGCAAGGCGACGGTCCGCACGATCCGCCGCAACCTGTTCTGGGCCTCGGCCTACAACCTGGTGCTCATCCCGGTCGCGGCCGGCGCGCTGTACCCCCTGAGCAGCTTGCCGACGTGGCTGCGCGCGCTCGATCCGGCGCTCGCGGCCGGGGCGATGGCGCTGTCGAGCGTGACGGTGGTGGTGAGCAGCCTGGCGCTGCGGCGGGTCGCGGCCGAGCGCTGAGCTCGCAGGCTGTAGCCGCGCGTCGCGGCCCGGGGTGCGCACGGACTGGGACGCGCGCGTCGCTACGAGGCCGTCGCGGCCTTGCGGGCCCTCTTCATGCATGGTTCGCACGGGGCTCGTGAGGGCTGCGAAACGCGCGGCGATCCGTGCTACGGATCGCGCATGTTCTTCCAGGAGCCGCCGGGTCGCCCCGATCTGTACGCCAGCGACGAACCCCTGCACGCGCTGCTGCGCCAGCGCCTGCCGCCAGAGGTGTTGCAGGAGATCCGGCCGCAGTACGAGGCGCTGGGGCGGGCGACCGCAGGCGAGCTGTGGGACTGGATGATTCGCGCCGAGGCCGAGCCGCCGGTGCACGTGGCCTACGACGCCTGGGGCCGGCGCATCGACGAGATCCGGACCTCGCCGGCGTGGGAGGAGCTGCGCAAGTTCTCGGCCCGCCAGGGCCTGGTGGCGACCGGCTACGACGAGCGCTTCGGCGAGCACCGGCGCGTGGCCCAGGCTGCTCTTTTGTACCTGTTCTCGGGGACATCCGCGACCTACTCGTGCCCGCTGGCGATGACCGACGCCGCGACCCGGGTGCTGCTCGACCTGGCGCCCGGCGGGCTGCGCGATCGACTGGTCGCCGGGCTGACCTCGCGCGACCCGGGCAAGTTCATCACCTCGGGCCAGTGGATGACCGAAAGGACAGGTGGATCGGACGTCGGCAACAGCGAGACGATCGCGCGGCCGTCGCGGATCGTCGGCGACGAGCGGCGCTACACGCTGCACGGGGTCAAGTGGTTCACGTCGGCGACGACGTCGGAGATGGCGCTGACGCTGGCCCGCATCGACGACGGCGGGACCACGCCGGGCTCGCGCGGGCTGTCGCTGTTCTGCGTCGAGATCGGGCGCGAGCCGGGGCGCGGCTGGACGGGGATCGCGGTCAACCGGCTCAAGGACAAGCTCGGCACCAAGGCGCTGCCGACGGCCGAGCTGACGCTCGACGGGGTCGAGGCGACGCTGATCGGCGAGCCGGGCCGCGGGGTGGCCAACATCTCGGGGATGCTGAACGTGACGCGGCTCTACAACGCGATCGCGTCGGCGTCGGGGATCCGCCGCGCCTGCGCGCTGGCCCGCGACTATGCGGGACGCCGCTCGGCGTTCGGGGCCCGGCTCATCGAGCTGCCGCTGCATCAGGCGACGCTCGACGACATGGACGCGGAGGCGGCGGCCGTGCTGGCGCTGGTGCTCGAGGGCGCGGCGCTGCTCGGCCGCGCCGAGGCGGGCACGGCCACCGAGGCCGAGCGCCGGCGCCTGCGCGCGCTGATCCCGATCGCCAAGCTGACGACGGCGAAGCAGGCGGTGGCGATCGCGTCCGAGGCGCTCGAGTGCTTCGGCGGCGCCGGCTACGTCGAGGACACCGGGATGCCACGGCTGCTCCGCGACGCCCAGGTGCTGACGATCTGGGAGGGCACCACCAATGTGCTGTCGCTCGACGTGCTGCGCGCGGAGGCTCGCGAGGGGGCGTTCACGGCCCTGGTCCAGGACCTGGTGGCCCGCGCCGAGCGCTCGTACGCCAACGTGGCCGCGGCCGACCTGGCGACCCTGCGCGTGGGGGTCCGCAGCCTGATCGCACAGGTCAAGGCGAACATGGGCCGCGGGGACGCGGCGATGCAGGCGGGCGCCCGCAAGGTCGCGCTGACCACCGGCTACCTGACCGAGGCGCTGCTGCTGGCGGAGGCCGCCGACGCCGAGCCGATCGCCGGCGAGCACCTGGCCCGCTTCGTCGCCCATCGCCTGCGCGGGCCGTTCGAGGGCTGAGCGCCGCGTCGGCGCGGTCGCCGAGCGCCGCGTCGGCATGAGCTTCTGGGCATGTCGCATGAGACATGTCCTTTGGGGCATATCTCGGGGCGCCGCGGTCCGGGGCCGGCAGGCTTCCTCACGACCGGGCGGTGAAACCTCGGACGTCCTTCGGCGCGTCGGCGGGGTGGCCTGCTCGCTGCAGAGCGGTCCGATCGGGGAGCGAACCACCGGGCCGCGATTTCGCCTACGATCGACCTCGTGATGCCGATGCGTGCCTTTCACCGACCTCGCGGTGCCGTGCTGGCCACGGCGGTGTTCGTCGGCGCGCCCGTGCTCGCGGCCCTCGTGCCGCAGACGGCGCGGGCGCTCGAGAGCGCGGGGCTCAGCGGCGCGATCAAGGACCGCCAGACGGGTGAGCCGGTGGCGGGGGTCGTCGTGCTCGCGCAGTGCAACTGCTTGCAGGGCCCGCGCGACACCCGGACCAACGCCGAGGGCGTGTACGTCTTCCGCGACCTGCCGCCCGGCGTCTACACGGTGCAGGCGCTGTACCGCGAGAACGACCTCAGCAAGATCGTCGAGCTGGGGCCGGCGGCGAAGGTGCGGGTCGACTTTCAGCTCGCGCCGGACGAGCGGTGGGTGCAGACGATCGTGGTCGAGTCGGCGCCGATCCGGACCGACGGCGCCAGCGTGCAGAAGGTCGACGTCGAGCGCATGCGCAAGATCCCGCTCGGCGGGACCAGCCGCGACTACACCGCGGTCGTCGACATCTCGCCGACCGCGGGCCGCGACGCCGGCGGGATCCGTCTCGGCAGCGGCACCAGTGCCGAGAGCAAGTACGTCGTCGACAGCCAGAACTCGACCAGCCCGGCGTTCGGGACCGTCGGCGCCAGCATCGTCCAGGAGTTCGTCGACGAGGTCGAGGTCGTCGAGGGGGTGTTCGACGCCGAGAACGGCGGGGCCAGCGGCGGCCTGGTGCGGGCGCGCCGGATCGGCGGCAGCAACAAGTGGCGCGGGCAGGTGCTGTTCCGCTTCACGCCGCGCATCGCCTCGCCGCGCTTCATCGACGCCACCGACGAGTCGCTGCGCGTGGCCGAGATCTACAACTACGAGATGCAGGGCGTGGTCACCCTGTCGGGCCCGATCGTGCGCGACAAGCTGTTCTTCGCCATCGGCCTCGCCCCGGGCGGCAGCAACAACTCGCTGGTGCAGTCGTTCTTCCGCCGGCGCGACAAGGACCTCTCGGGCGGCTACGAGGGTTGCCCGTACGCCAACGGCGTCAACGACTGCGCCGCCAACGGCAACTACATCGACACCGTCAAGTTCGCCGAGCAGAAGTTTCGCACCGGCCGCTTCGACCTCGGCTGGACCGCGAGCCTCGACTGGCAGATAAGCCCCCGCCACCGCCTGCGGCTGTCGGGCGGCGGCGGCCCGAACTTTCGCCGCCGCAGCTTCCGTCAGCCGACGGGGTCCGAGCCCAACGCGTTCGGCACCAACCCCAACGCGACGATCGGCGGCGCCTCGCGCGTGGCCTCGGGCGTGGTCAACGACAGCTTCGGCGTCGATTACGGCAACAGCACCGGCGTCGGCCTCGAGTACGAGGGGCGGGCGCTCAACGACAAGCTCGAGCTCGACGGCTACGTCTACTACACGCGCCTGCGCGGGCAGCAGGCGTGGAAGCTCGACCACGAAGAGAAGCGCCGGATCCCGCTGACGCAGGAGCGCGACACCCAGGGCCGCAACCTCTACGACCTGCTCGACCGCGACGACGCCGTGCGCCTGGTCCAGGGCGCCAGCGACGCCTGCAACGACTCGAACCTGCCCGGGCTGACGTGCCCGACGCGGGTGTGGCTGTCGGGCGGCATCGGCTCGTACTCGAGCACGCAGCAGGACCGGATCGGCGGCGGCTTCGCGCTGACGCATTTCCTCTCGGCGCGGCGCGGCGGCGCTCACCAGCTCAAGTACGGGTTCGAGATCGACGGCTCGCAGATCCGCCAGCGCTCGGCCTACTCGGGCGGCAACGACCCCGACTTCTACGCCAACTGTCCTCAGGGACAGGTCGGCGGCGGCGAGTACTGCTTCGATCGGGACAGCGGCGAGTACACCCTCAACACCGCCAACCGGGTCAACAACAACCGCGTCGTCATCGTCCAGTCGGACAACCCCGACCAGCGGCAGACGCTCGGGTTCGGCCGCGTGCGCTACGAGCAGGACGACCTGCGGGCCATCGCCACCCCGCTCGGCGCCGGCGTGCGCGTGCCGGCCTACGCGTCGTCGCTGTCGAGCCAGAACTACGCATTCTTCGCCCAGGACAAGTGGTCGATCCTCTCCAACCTCTACGTCTCGGCCGGCGTGCGCTGGGAGATCCAGGAGCTGCGCGACGTGTTCGGCCGGCGCGGCCTGCTGATCGCCGACAACGTGGCCCCGCGCGCGAGCCTGGTCTACGACTGGACCGACGAGGGCAAGAGCCGGCTGTACGTCAGCTACGGGTGGTTCTACGCCCAGATCCCCGCGATCCTCGGCAACCGGATCTTCGGCGGGCTCGTCAACGTCAACCGCACCTACCGCAACTCCGACTGCCAGACCCCGGTGACGATCGGCGGCGTGGCGCACGACCGGCTCGAGAGCGGCGCGCCGACCGAGTGGTGCGCCGACGGCAACCAGAGCACCAGCGGCCTGACCTTCGGCGCGGTCGCGCCTGACCTGAAGGGCATGTACGTGCAGCGCTTCAACGCCGGCTACGAGCACGAGGTGGTCGAGGACCTGCTGATCGGGGTGCGCTGGCAGCACGACGGGCTCGGGCGGGCGATCGAGGACGTGTCGACCAACGGCGGCCTCAACTTCCTGCTGGCCAACCCCGGCGAGTCGGTATCGCGGGCCGACATCGCCCGCCAGGAGGAGCGCTGCGAGCAGCTGCAGGCCCAGGCCGACGCCACCGACGCCGACGACCCGCAGCGCCAGACCGCGGTCCGCGAGCTGAACCGCTGCGACTTCCTGGCCTCGTCGTTCCGCCAGCTCGGCGGCATGTTCTCGCGCCCGGTCCGCAACTACGACGCGTGGATCTTGCAGGTGACCAAGCGGTTCGCCAAGAACTGGGTGTTCCAGGGCAGCTACATCTACAGCCGGCTGATCGGCAACTACGACGGCTTCGTCGACCGCAACACCGGCGCGATCAACATCGGCGCCAGCACCACGTACGACATCCCCGAGCTGGTGCGCAACAGCTACGGGCCGCTGTGGGACAACCGGCCGCACCAGCTCAAGCTCGACGGCTACTACACCTTCGACCTGCGCCGCGGCGGTCGGCTGACGCTCGGGGTCAACTTCCGCTTCCAGTCGGGCTCGCCGATCAGCGTCTACGCCGACAACAACCGCTACGCCGGCCAGTCGCTGGTGTACGTGCTGCCGCGCGGGGCCGGCGGCCGGCTCGAGCCCAACTACTACGCCAACCTCGGCGTCTCGTACGCGTACCCGCTGCCGGGCGAGCTCGAGCTCGAGCTCGCGGCCCGCCTCGTCAACCTCACCAACTCCAAGGCGGTGCTGCGGATCGACGAGACCTACTCCTTCTCGCAGAGCCGGGCGATCGCCGGGGGCGACCTCGACGACCTCAAGCACGCCAAGGTCCAGACCGCCAACGCGCCGACGGCCTTCTTCCAGCGCAACGTGCTGCCGGCCCAGGGCAACTTCGGGGTGCAGACCCAGTTCCAGCAGCCGATCGGGGCCCAGTTCGAGGTCCGGCTGCGGTTCTGAAGGTACATGTCCGTTCGGGAATGTCCGAACGGACATGTCCCGCGCGCTAGGTCGCTTCGGACATGCCCCGGAGGACAGCCGCGAGCGCGGCGGCGTCGAGCGCGTCGAGGCGATCGCCGAGCTCGACCTGCACGCCGCCGGGCCACACGCGGGTGCGGTGGCCGGGGAACGGCGCGAGGGCCAGCAGGAGCGACTCGGGCAGGCGCTCGAGGCGGCGGGCGTCGCCGCGGGCGCGGTGGCCGGCGACCAGCGGGTGCGGCTCGTCGCCGGCGCGGCCGGGCACGAGCTCGACGTCGGGCGCGCCGCGGCCGAGCACGCCGGCCTGCAGGACCACGTGCCAGCCGCCGCGATCCTGGCGGGCGCGCAGGTCGACGGCGACGCGCGCGACCTCGCCGCGCACGGCGATCACGGCCCCGCGCTCTTGCTCGAGCACCGTCGGCGCGGGCAGCCCGAGCAGGCCGGCGGCCTCGAGCACGATCGGCTCGATCGGGCGCGTCGGGGCGACGACCCGCGGCGCGGGAGCCGGGGCCCCGGCGAGGGTGTCGAGGCCGAGCAGCAGGCCGGCGCCGGTCATCAGCACCAGCTGCGGGGTCGACAGCCCGAGGCCGGCGCACAGCAGGATCACGAGGCACAGCCCGCGCACGTGGTCGCGGCGCGACAGCAGGGCGGTGGTCGTCAGCGCGAACACCACGAACAGGGTCAGCATGCCGCCGACGATCCGCCAGCCCGGGAGGTAACCGGGGTAGGGCAGCTCGAAGCCGAGCAGCGAGCGCGCGAGCTGACCGACGGCCGCCTCGAGGTCGCCGAAGCGCTGGGTGTAGCCCCGGTGCAACACGAGGCAGGCGACCGCCGACATGCCGAGGGCGGCGCCGTGGAGGCCGCGCTCGGCCCGGGGGCGCATCAGCACCATGCCGACCAGCGCGGCCGCGCCGACGCTGACGAGGATCGGCGCGGCGGCCTCGGAGCCGAGCGGCATGCCCGAAAGGACAGATGCGCCGCCGAGCCCGCAGCGCACGGCGAGCGGGACCAGCAGGGCGACGGCGCCCCAGCGCAGCAGGGGCGGCTGGAGCTGCGACCACAGAGCCGCGAGCGCGAGCGGGGCGGCCAGCAGCAGGCTGACCGTTCCGACCTGTCCCAAGAGACCGATAGGCGAGTCGGGGGCGCGGTTCAGGTGCTCGGTCAGCAGCAGGCCCGCGCCGACGATCGCCGGGGCCGCGGGGACCATGCGCAGGCGCCCGAGCGCGCGGTCGCTGGCCCAGCCCAGCGCCACCGCGACGCAGGCCGCGGCGCACAGGGCGGCGAGGAAGTGATGCAGCAGCAGCTCGCCGTGGTAGGCGAGGCCGAGCAGCGAGCCGCGGAAGCGGACCAGCAGGGCGGCGATCACCACGGCGGGCAGGCCGAGCGCGACGCACACGAGCGGCGGGCGGTGGCGCTGCCACGCGACCACGCCGCCGCCGATCGCCAGCACCGCGGCGGTGAGCAGGTAGATCGTCGGGCCCTCGCGAGCGGCGCGCATGACGGCCGCGTCGCTCGACAGCGACAGCTCGAGCGTCGCCACCAGCTGAAGGATGGCGGCGAAGGCCGCAGCTGCCGCGAGGGTGTGCGTCTTTGGCGTGCGGCCTGTCACGCGACTCTGGGCGCTGTCATGAGGTCGAGGCACGCGGCGAATTGCCGGTGTGCAGCCCGTGCAGCGTAGCACGCCGGTGGGCCGCCACGGACCGCGAGCGGGCGAGCGAGCGCGCACGACCGGGTCCGGCGGGCGCGGCGGCCGGCGACCGGCGACGGACCCCGAAAGCTCAAGCGCCCCACGGTCCGGGTCACCGGAAGGCGTGGGGCGCAGAGCATTTACTGAGGGCGATTAATGGGATTTGAACCCATGACCTCTCGGACCACAACCGAGCGCTCTAACCAGCTGAGCTATAACCGCCGTGTGCTTGTGGAGTCCCCGGCAGGGCCGGGGAGGCGGTGTGTAACACAGGCCCGTGGGGTTGGCTAGCCCGATTGCGCCGGCTTGGCGTCGCGCTCCTCACGAGGAGGCGGGGGCGGGGCGAGCTGACCGGCCGCGGGGTGGTCCTTGCAGACGCGCAGCCACAGCGGCATGACCTCGGCCAGGTCCTCGGCGACGACCCGCGGGACGACGCAGTGGGCCAGCCCGTGGTGGCTCATGTAGCCGACGATCGCCGCCCGGCCGGCGGCGATCTCGGCGTGCAGCGCGGGCTCGAGGGTGAGGCGGCCGAGCGAACCCTGGGCGGTCGGGAAATGGAACGCCTCGGCGTGCTCGCTCGGCAGGCCGCCGACCGGGTCGAGGCGGGAGCGGTCGACGACGCGGCGGAGGGTGTCGTAGATCTCGCTCTTGCCGGCCTTCTTGAGGGCGGCGACGTCGAGGCCCGACTTGGGCTTCGCCGGGGCGGCGGGCGCGGGTCGGGCGGCGGACTTGGCGGCGGGCTTGCCGGCCTTCTTGCGCTCGGCAGCGGCGAGTTGCTCCGGGGTGACGAGGCCCGCGGCGGCGAGCTTGGCCTTGAGGTCGAGCATGGCGGGGGATCTATAACTCAAGTTCAGGCGGCGCTGCGCAGCATGGCCTGCAGCAAGGTGGCCTCGAGCGCGGACAGGCCGACGAAGCGCAGGCCGAGCCCGGGGAAGCGGCCCTCGCGGGTGCCGCCGACGCGCACGACCTCGGCGTCGAGCACGAGCGGATTTTTGGCGGCGCCGCGGTCCATGGTCAGGCGCACGGACGTGCCGACGGCGACGGCGCGGGCGGTGGTGACAAAGGCGCCGCCGCCCGAGAGGTCCAGGGTTTGCCCGCGCACCGGGCCTTCGGGCGTGCTCACGAGCGCGGCGATGCGGACCCGCACGCGCGGGAAGGCCCGGCGCTCGCCACGACTGGTCAGATCTCCCATGGCCTGCACCTGCGCCGACCACCGGCGCCTCTTCTTCTTGTGCATCAACTCGCGGGGCGCGCCAGATGGAGTCACGGCGCGCGTGTGTCCGGTCGCACCCGTGGTCCGGCTTGACCGTGCGCGCGGGAGCGGTCCATCCTTGCCGCCGCTTGAAAGTCCACCTCATCGGCATCGGCGGCACCGGTATGGGCGCGTTCGCAGGGCTTTTGCAGGAGGCCGGTCACGACGTCCGCGGCTCGGATACGCAGCTGTTTCCGCCGATGTCGACCCAGCTCGAGGCGGCCAAGATCCCCGTGTTCGAGGGCTTCCGGCCGGAGAACCTCGACTGGGGCCCCGACTTCGTGGTCGTCGGCAACGTCTGCAGCCGCGAGCACGTCGAGGTGGTCGGCGCCCAGGCCCGCGGGCTCGCGCTCGAGAGCTTCCCGTCGCTGCTCGAGAAGGTCGTGCTGCCCGAGCGGCGCGCGCTGGTGGTCGCCGGCACGCACGGCAAGACGACCACGTCGTCGCTGCTGACGTGGATGCTGCAGGTCGCGGGCCTGCAGCCGAGCGCGCTGGTCGGCGGCGTGCCGATCAACCTCGGCCGCGGCTACCTGTTCGGCCGCGGGCCGTCGATCGTGCTCGAGGGCGACGAGTACGACACCGCGTTCTTCGACAAGGGCTCGAAGTTCTTCCACTACCGCCCGTTCCGCGCGATCGTCACGAGCGTCGAGTTCGACCACGCCGACATCTTCGCCGACCTCGACGCGGTCAAGGCGGCGTTCGTCCGCTTCGTCGAGCTCATCCCGCCGGAGGGCGACCTGGTGGTCTGCGCCGACGATGCCGGGGCGATGGAAGTGGCCCGCGCGGCCCGCTGCAAGCTCACCACCTACCGCGTGCTCGCCGACGGCGACGACCCGGGCTCGGCCGACTACACCTGCCGCGTCGAGGCCAAGCGCGGCCGCGGCCTGATGGTGTTCGAGGTGTTCGAGCGCGGCGTCAGCCTCGGCGAATTCCAGACCACGCTGGTCGGCACCTACAACCTCGGCAACGTGCTCGCGGCGCTGGCCGTGGCCCGGCAAGAGGGCGCGTCGGTCGAGGCGCTGTTCGACGCGGTGCGCCGGTTCCTCGGCGTCAAGCGGCGCCAGGAGCTGCTCGGCATCGCCAGCGGGATCCGCGTCGTCACCGACTTCGCCCACCACCCGACGGCGGTGCGCCTCACCACCACGGCGATCCGCCGCCGCTTCCCCAACGGTCGCCTGTTCGTGTGCTTCGAGCCGCGCTCGGCGTCGTCGCGGCGGTCGGTGTTCTCCGACGGCTACGCCGAGAGCTTCGCGGCCGCCTCGCGCGTCGACGTGGGCCCGCTGTTCCGCCCGGAGAAGATCCCGCTGGACCAGCGCCTCGATCCGCCGGCGCTGGCGCGGGCCATCGCCGCCAACGGCATCGAGGCGCTGGCCCACGCCGACGTCGACGAGCTGGCGCAGGCGGTGCTCGCCGAGGCCGCCCCCGGCGACACGATCCTGCTGCTCACCTCGGGCTCGTTCGGCGGGCTCGGCGACAAGATCCTCAAGGCGCTCGGCGACGCGGTCATGTTCGCCACCCCGGAGGACCTGCCGGCCGTGCACGCGCTGTGCTCGTCGTACGGGCTGGCGCCGACGATCCCCGGCGACACCACCGAGACGCTCATCATCCGCGAGCCCGAGGGCGCGGTGGTCGGCTGCGTGTCGCTGCGCATGGTCGGCGCGCAGGCGCTGCTGTTCAACCTGGCGATCGATCGCGAGCGCCGCGGCGAGGGCCTCGGCTGGATGCTGGCCGACGGCATCCTCCGGCGCGCGCGCATGCTCGGGGTCCAGCAGGTCTACCTCGTCACCACCGACGCGACCGATTTCTTCGCCGGCAAGCTCGGCGCGACGCCGGCGTCGGTCGAGGAGATCGATCCGCAGATCCGCCGCGACCCTAACTTCGTGCTCGGCGAGCGGGCCGTGTGCATGAAGATCGATCCCAGCTACAAGCGGGGCTCGTGACCGTCGCCGTGTTCGTGGCGCTCGCCGCGGTCGCGCTGGCGGCCGGCGTCGCCGCGGTGTGGCGCGCGCCGGCGTGGGCGCTGCCGGTGCTGGCGTGCGCGCTCGCGGGCGTGATGCTGCTGTACCAGGCGACGGGGCTGGCGCTCGTCACGATCGCGGCGATCGTCGGGGCGGCGCTGGTGATGGCGGTGGCGCGCGGACCGGCGCGCGTGGGCGCTCCTGCCGACGTTGCGGCGCCCTCGGGGCGGCTCGGGGCGGGGCGGCTCGCGGCGGTGACGGTCGCGGTCGCGGGCCTGCTGTTCGTGCTGGTCGGCACGTGGGCGCGCCAGTTCCTGTGGACGGGCCGCGAGCTGCCGCCGGGTTCGAGCTGGGGCGAGCTGCCCGGGCTGGGGGTCGCGCTGGGCGGCGCGCCGGGGCTGCTCGGCGTCGGGTTCGTGATCGTTGTGGCGGCAGCCGCGTGCGCCGGGCCGCCGCGGCATCGGATATAAGACCGCGCGTGCCCATCACCCACGTCTACTACCTGGCCAGCGGCTTGTGGCTGCTCGGGCTCGCGGGCGTGCTGCTGCGCCGCGAGGGCTGGGGACGGACGCTGGCGCTGGTGGTGATGCTGGTCGGCGCGGCGACGGTGCTGGTCGGGGCCGCGCGCGCGTGGGCGCTGGCCGACATCCACGGCCTGGCGGCGCTGATGTTCGCGCTCGCCGGGGCTTACGCGGTGGTGCTGGCGACGCTGCAGCCCGAGCCGGACCGGGAAGGTCCGTGATGGGCGCGCTGGCGGCGACGCTGCTCCCGGCGGCGGTCGGGCTCGCGCTCGTCGGCCTGGTCGGGCCGCTGGAGCGCCGCTGGGGCGCCGCGGCCGCCAGCGCGACGGCGGCCCGCGCGGCCCTGGTGGCGGCGGTGCTGGCCTGCCTGGTGCTGTGGCAGGCGATCCAGCGCGACCAGCTCGAGCACCGCCTGGCGTGGATCCGCGTCGGCCGCACGACCACGATCGACTGGATCGTCCAGCTCGACGGGCTCGGGCTGGCGCTGGCGCTCGTGAGCCTGGCGGCGCTGGGGCTCGGGGTGGTGGCGATCCTGGCCTTCGGGACAGCCGGCGGCGGACGCCCTGGCGCCCGCGTGGTCGTGGCCGCCGGCGGGGCCCTGGTGCTGGCGAGCGGCGGGACGCTGGTCCAGCTGGGGCTCGGGGTCGGGCTGTGCGTGCTGGCTCTTCGAGCATGGCCGATGGACCATGTCTCTTCAGACATGACTGTACGAGCATGGCCTGTGGACCATGTCTCCACGGACATGACCGAGAGGGCATGGCCGTTGGGTCTGGTGGGCGCGGGCCTGTCGCTGGCGATCCTGGCCTGGCTGGCGGCCGCGGGCGACTTCGACCTGATGCGGCTCGAGCGGTCGACGCTGGCGCAAGACGGGTCGCAGCTGGTGCGCGGCGAGATCGGCGGGCCGCTGTTCGGCTGGCCGCCGGGCGTGGTAGCGACCGTCAGCGTCGGCGCGGCGGCGCTGGCGTGGATCGGGGCGTGGCCGCGGCTGGTGGCGCGAGCCTGGGCCGAGGGGCCCGGGCCGGCGCTGGTGGCCACGTGCGCGGCCGGGCCGGCGCTGACCGTGGTGCTGCTGCGCACGCAGGTGGCGCTGGCGATGGCCCCGACCGCGCTGGCGCTGGTCACGGTGGCGGCGGCGGGCACGGCGGCGTGGGCGGGGCTGCAGGCGGCCCGGGCCGGCACGAGCGCGCGGGCGGTGGCGAGCGGGACGGCGGCGACGCTGGCGATCGCGACGGCGACCATCGCCATCGGCGAGCCGATCGCGGCGACCCAGCTGCTGCTGGCGGGCAGCCTGGCGTGGGCGGCGATGATCGCGGGGCTGCAGGCGCCGCGGCGGCTGCGGGCCGGCGTCGCCGGGCTGGCGGGGCTGGGCCTGATCGCGGGGCTGGGACCGGCCGTGGCGGGGCTGTGGAACGACCTCAGCGCGTGGTCGAGCGGGATCAACGTCGTCGCGCCGGCGCTGGCGCTGGTCACGGTGACGGCGACGGCCTGCGCGATCGGACATGTCCTCACGGACAGGACCGATGCGCCAGGTTGGCGGCAGCCCGAGGCGCCGCCGCTGCTGTCCGGGGTAGCCATGCTCCTGGCGCTGGGCGCGGTGGCGGCGGGGCTGTGGCCGCTGGCGCCGCGGATCTGGCAGCAGTTCGTGGCCGGCCGCATGTTCGAGGGGGCCTACGCCCTGGGGCCGCGACCGGACGCGTGGTTCGTCGGGCCGTGGCTGGGGATGGGGCTGGTGGCGGTCGCGGTGGCGATCGGGCTGGGGCTGGCGCCGCGGATCCGCCCGGCCCCGGCGCGCACGCGCAGGCGATCCGCGGGCGCCGCGGGTCCGACGATCCCGCGGCTGCTGCGGCTCGGCGAGCGGCTGGTGGCGCGCCTGACCTTGTGGCCAGGTGACGAGCGGGTGACGGTCGCGCCCGGCCGCTTCGATGTGCGCGGGCCGCTGCTGCTGACGAGCGCCGGGGTGCTGGCGATCCTCGGCTCGGTGTTCTGCAACCCGGACGTGGTGGTGCTGGGCCCGACGCGTGTGCACCCGGTCGACCTGGGGGGCCTCGACGCGGCGATGGCGGGGGCCCGCCGCGGGACCGGGGCGGCGACGCCGAGCCCCGCCGGGCCGGCCGGGGCGCCAGCAGGACAGGGCGAGGACATCGGCCCGGCGCCGCTCGGCGGCGTCGATCGGGCTGGCGGCGCGGACATGCTCGAAGGGGTAGGCGCTGCGCAGCGAGGCGAGACGGCTGGTGGATCGAACATGCCCGAAGGGGCAGGTTCGCAGGCGTCGTCGGGCGCGCACGGAGCTGGTGGATCGGACATGTTCGAAGGAGCAGGTTCACCGGCGCCGACAGGTGCGCGTGGAGCTGGTGGATCGGACATGCTCGAAGGGGCAGGTTCACCGACGCCGACGGGTGCGCGCGGAGCTGACGGACCGGTCATGCTCGAAGGGGCAGGCGCTCGGACGCCGACGAGCGCGCCTGGAGCCGCCGGCGCGGGCGCGCCCGACGGGCCCGGCTCGCAGGCGCGTGGAGCTGGTGGATCGGACATGCCCGAAGGGGCAGGTTCGATGCGACATGGCGCGATGGACATGTCCGAAGGGTCAGCGAGCCCGCGCCCCGGGGATACCGGCGCGGCGGCGGGAGGGCGCCCATGAGCGTGCTGGCCGACCTGCGGCTCCTGGCGGCGCTGCCGTGGCTGGCGGCCCTGGCGGTGCTGCTGCTGCCGCGGCGGGCGGCGCGGGCCTGCGCGCTGACGGCGACGGGGCTCGGGGTGCTCGCGGCGCTGGCCTGCTCGGCGGGCGCGCCGGCGATCGAGGTGGAGTGGCTCGGCCGCGGGGTCGCGCTGCGGCTGACGTCGGGCCCGCTGGCGGCGTTCGGGCTGGTGGCGACGGCGGTCGCGGGGCTGCTGGCGGTGCTGGAAGAGGAGACGCGCGGCCGCGGTCGACTGGCCGGGCTGCTGGCGCTGCTCGGGACGGTGCTGGTCGGGCTCCTGGCCGGTGACGTGCTGGTGCTGGCGGCCGCGTGGGCGCTGGCGCCGGCGCTGGTGCTGGGGCTGCTGGCCGCGCGCGCGAGCGAGGCGGAGGGCCGGATCGCCGGGCGAGCGCTGGCGCTGCTGCTGTCCCTCGGGGCAGGTGCGGTGCTGCTGGTCGGGGCCGGGCTGGCGGTGGCGCACCGCGGGGCCAGCAGCGGCACATGGAGCGCGGCGCTGACCGGGCTGGCGAGCGTGCGCGTGCCCGAGGCGGCGGCGACGGGGCTGGCGGGGGCGCTGGCGCTGGCGTGCGCGCTGGCGATCGGGCTGTGGCCGCTGCACGCGGGGCTGGTCGAAGGGACAGCCGTGGGCTCGCGCGGGACGACCCGGCTGCTGGCCGGGCCGGTGCGCTGGCTCGGGCTCGACGCGCTGATCCGGCTGTGGGCGCCGCTGGTGCCGCTGGGCGCGGCCGCGACGGCGCCGTGGCTGGCCGGGCTGGCCACGCTGGGGGCGATCTACGCCGGACTTTCGGCGCGCGTCGAGCTCGACCCGGAGCGGCGCGCGGCCCGGATCGCGCTGGTCGGCTGGAGCGTGGCGACCGTCGGGGTGGCCACGCTGACGCACGAAGGGCTGAGCGGGGCGCTGCTGCTCGCGGTCGTGGCCGGGCTCGGGCAGCCGGGGCTGGCGCGGGCCGAACCGATCGCGCGGGTGGTGCTCGGCCTCGCCGGCGGGCTGGCGGGCGGGCTGGTGATCGTCGCGGCGCTGCGCCCGGCCGCGCTGACGCTCGGGGCGCTCGGGCCGTGGTGCGCCTGCGGGGCCGCGCTGGCGCTGGGGCTGGCGGGTTCGGCGATGGCCCGCGGGACAGGTATCAAGGGGCATGTCGCCAGGGACATGGTGAAAGCGACAGGTCCTTCAGGGCATGTCGCGCAGGACATGGCGGATACGACAGGTCGCGCGGGACATGTCCCCGGGCGCTGGTCGACGGCGGCGCTGGTGACGGTGGTGGCGGTGGCGATCGCCCGACCGAGCCTGGTGCTCGGGCGCCTCGACGAGGCCGGCGAGGCGTGGGTCCGCGCGAGCGCGCTGCAGCGCTGCCTGGCGCTGGTCGACCCACGCATCGTGGCGGTGCTGCTGCCGCCGGTGGCGCCGACCCGCTGCGAGTCGCCGCTCGCAGGGCTGCGCGCGGGCAAGGCGATCGCGGCGGAGGCGGAGGGCCAGCGATGACGGCGACTCGCTCACGGTTCGCAAGGTTGGCGAGCGCGGTGGTTTCGCTTCACGGCGAGCCGCGGCGCGCGGAGCGGACGAGTAACGGAGGGCCAGCGATGGCGGCGAGTCGCCCACGGTTCGCAGGGCTGGTGAGCGCGGTGGCTTGCATTCGCTGCGAGACGTCGCGCGTCGCGGAGGGCTGGCGATGATCGAGGCGGTGGTGCCGTTCGGATCGGCGGCGATCGTGGGGCTGTGGGGCGTGCTCAGCTTGCTGGCGGCGCGGGCGGGGCAGCCGGCGGGGCTCGGGCGGCTGGCGCTCGGGCGGGCGGTGCCGGCGGGCGGATTGGTGCTCGCGCTGGTGACGGCGCTGGCGGGCCTGACGGCGCCCGATCTGGTCGGCGAGCTGCAGGCGCGCGGGGCCGTCGTCGTCGATCGCCTGGCGGCGCTGTTCGACGCGTTGCTGGTGACGGTGCTGCTGGCGGCGGTGATCGCCGATCCACGGCCGGGCTCCGAGCCGCGCGCGGTGTGGGGGCGCGGGATGCTGCTGCTCACCGGCGCGGGGGCGATGCTGGCGGTGCGCGCGGCCGACTGGGCCAGCCTGGTCGTCGGGCTCGAGCTGGCGACGCTGGCGGCCGGGCTGTGCCTGGCGGCCGGTCGTGAGGGTGAGGGCGAGGGCGCGACCGAGGCGGGGCGCGAGTCGGCGCGGACCTGGCTCTTGGGACAGGGTCTGGGCGCGGCGTCGCTGTGGCTCGGGGCCGGTCTGTTGATCGCGGCGACCGGGACGGTGCGGCTGCACGAGCTCGGGGCGCGGGTCGGCGCGGCGTTCTTGCGCTGGGGCGCCAGCACCACCCAGGCGGCGGTCGACGTGCTTCAGGCGAAGGAGGCGATGCCGGCCGGGCTGATCGCGCACGCCCGCGACGCGGCGGTCGAGGGCATGGCCCCGGCTGCCCTGTATGTGCCGGGCGCGCTGCTGGTGCTGGCGGGGCTGCTGGTGCGCGCGGGGGTGTTCCCGCTGCTGGCCGGGCGCACGCGGGTGGCCGGGCGCGCGGGGCTGTGCGGCTGGGTCGCGACGGAGCTGGTCGTGAGGACAGCCGCGGTGGCGGCGCTGATCCGCGTGTTCGTGGCGGCGCTGCATACCCCGCGGGTGGTCTACGCGCCGTACGGTTGGGGCACGGCGGCGGCGGTGGTCGGCGGGGTCGCGGTGGTGGTGTGCGGGCTGCGGGCGGTGCGGGCCGCCGATCTGCGGCGCCTGCTGGCGTGGGCCGGCGCGGCGCAGGTCGGGATGACGCTGCTGGCGATCGCGGCGGCGGCCAACTTCGTCGCCCACGCGGGGCTGCGCGCCGGCGGGCTCGAGGTCGCCGATCATTACGTGTGGGGCCACACCGCGGCCGAGGCCGCGGTGGCGGCGGCGGTGTTCGGCCACGCGGTGTTCGCCCTGGCGGCGATGACGGCGATGGCCGCGGCGGCGGCGGTCGAGGCCAACCGCGGGCTGGTCGACCTGACCGGCGCGGTCCGGCGCAGCCCGGTGCTGGCCGGGGCGCTGGTGGTCGCCGCGCTGACGCTGGCCGGGGCGCCGCCGACGGCCGGGCTGGCCGGGCGCTGGTGGTGGTTCACGGCTGTGCTCGAGGACAGCAACGTGTTGGTCCGGGTGATGGCAGCCGCGGCGGCGGTCGGCAGCGCGCTGGTCGGCTGGGCCTGCCTGCGGCCGCTGCTGGCGGCGCTGACCCCTGCGCCGGGCGGGACGGGGTCGACGGCGCGGCCGCGGCGCGGGGCGCTGGTAGTGGCGGCTGTGCTTTCGGGCATGCTCGTGGGGGCAGGTCTCTGGGCACATGTCGCATGGGACATGGTCCAAGAGGCATCCGCGGGGATCGCGTTCCAGGCCGGCAGCAAGGGCCGCCGCGAGTGGCTCGGCCGCGCGACGGAGTGACGGCCCGAGATCCAGAGGGTCATGACCGGAGGCGGTCATGACCCTTTGAACATGTCTCGATGAGCATGTTCAAAGGGGCATGTCGTACGCGCGAAGAGGCCCGCGGGCGCAGGGCGCCGGCGGGCCTCTCGCGGGGCGCGGGTGAGGATCAGCCGCAGACGCTGCCCATCGCGCCGCCCTGGCTGATCGAGCCGGCCATGCAGGCGCCGTTCATGCAGTCGGCGTCGGTCTTGCACTCGCCGCACACGCCGAGCTTCAAGAATCCCATCACGTCGACCTCGCCGCACTGGCCGGAGGCGCAGGCGGCGTCGGCGTCGTCCTCGCCGAGCGGGCAGAGGGCGCCGTTCTCGACGCTGCCGGGCTCGACGCACTTCTTGGCGCCGCTGAACGCCGCGATGTCGAGCTCGGGGCTGCAGATCTTGCCCATGTCGCAGTCGGCCGATTCGCTGCACTCGCCGCAGGTGTCGGGGATGATGCCGGGGATCGGGAGGTCGACCGCGGGGCCGCAGATCAGGCCGTCCTGGCAGGCGTCCTGCGACATGCACTGGTTGCCGTAGCCGCCGGCGGCGCAGGTGGCCCCGCTGGGCCCGAGCGAGCAGGAGATGCCGGTGCCGGCGCGCAAGCAGTCGGCGTCCTCGTTGCACTCCGAGCAGATGCCGCCGTCGGGGAACAGCGGGCTCGTGTAGCAGTTCATCGACTCGCAGTCGCTGTTGCCCGCGCACATCTGCCCGTTCGGCAGCGGCCCGCTCGGGCCGGTGGTGCCCTGGGTGGCCTCGGTGGTGATGAAGCCGGCCGACATGTTGGTGGTGGTCGGCGTGTCGTCGGTGGTGGTGTCGTCGAGAGTGGTCGAGCTGCCAGTGGTGGTCGTGCTGGTGGTCGGCGTGTCGGGGCCGGTCGAGGTGCTGGCGGTGCTGTCACCGGAGGTCGTGGTTTCGGTGGCGCTCTCGCCGGCCGGATCGTCGCCGCGACAGGCGGTGAGGGCGAGGGCGGCAGCGAGGGCGAGGGCGGCAGTCTTGGCGAAGTTATGCGCGAGGGTCACGGTGAAGCTCCGGGATCGGTCCGCGCGCATCATCCATCGCCGCGTCGCGGATTGTCCAGACGCCGGCGCAGTGCGAGATCCATGGCTGCGAACCGCTGCGCGACGCGAAACTCGCCGCGTGAGTGCGCGGGCTCCGAGACCTCGACGTCGCGCGCGGGCGGCAGCGTGGCGGTGATCGAACTCACCGGGTCGGCTCCGTACAGGAGCAGCGGCATGCCCGTGGGCGTGCACGCGAGCAGAGCCGCGACCGCAGCCGCAGGATCGACGTCACGCGCGACGAGCATGCGCTGGACCAGCAGCGCTCGTCCTTCGCGCGAGACGTGGGCCCAGGCGCCGGGCAGCGGCTCCAGCGTGGCCGCGAGCGCCGGCGGCGTGCGTGCCCACGCGCCCGCACGCCAGGCGCAGACCTCGAGTGGTTCGCTGTTCGTGGGGGCCGGGGACCACGGGAGCTTGCTGCGGTCGGCGAGCTCACGGTCCCAAAGGACATGCGAGATCGGGCATGTCCCATGGGCCAGGAGGGTGACGCGGCGAGCGCTGACGACGAGGCCGAGGCGGGCGTAGAAGGCCTCGCTCGCGGGCTCGGCGAGCACGCGCAAGGTCGAGAAGTCGCGGGCGGCGAGGCGCGCCGCGACCTCCTCGACGAGCGCGCGACCGAGGCCGCCGCCGCGACGCGCCGCGATCACGCCGAGGCCGGCGGAGTGGGCGACCGGGTCGCCGGGCTCCTGGCCGATGAGGAAGTAACCAAGGAGCATGTCCTGAGGGACATGTCCTGAAGCACCCGCGGCGACGGCGAGCACGGAGAGCTCGGGGTCGACGGCCTCGCGCTGCAGCTTGCGCGCGAACCACCCGGGCGCCCGCTCGCCACGGCCGAAGATGTCCTCGGCGAGGCGCGTGAGCGCGTCGGTGGCGACGCCGCGCAGGCTGCGGAGCTCGAAGTCCATGGAGGCGTAGCGAGTCTGGCAGAGGGCGGCGAGGACGGCGAGGCGGTCGGGCGCGGCACCCGTCACTCGCCCTGCGGAGCCGTGGACTGCCGCTCGACGCAGGCGGTCGAGAGGGGCCGGGCTTCGAGCCGAGCTCGGCGGGCCGCGAACAGCATCCGGGGATGCTGCGCCGCGCGAGGAGCACGCCTCGAAGCGTGGCCTCCGCGGCGAGAGCGTCGCTTCGCGGCGAGAGCGTCGCTCCGAGGGCATCACGCAGCGCCTCGCGAGAATCACTCCCCGAAGCGTCGCCACCGCGGCGAGAGCGTCGCCGCGAAATCACTCCTCGGTTGGCCGGCGCAGGCGGCCCAGCGTTGCCTCACCGCCGCGCCTTCGCTGCGCTCGCGGGCTCAGGCGAGGCCGACAGCGCGGCGGCAGCGGTCGATCGTCGCGCGGGCGATCGGGCGGGCGCGGGCGGCCGAGGCCTGGAGGACGGCTTCGACCTCCTCGGGGTGCTGCAGCAGGTGCTCGCGGCGGGCCCTGGCGGGGGCGAAGTGGGCGTCGATCTTGTCGGCCAGCAGCATCTTCGCGTGGCCGTAGCCGAACGGCTGACCGTCGCGCGCGCCGGCGCGGTACCAGTCGGCGATCTGGGCCAGCTCGGCCTCGCCCGCGAGCAGCTTGAGCAGCGCGAACACGTTGCAGGTGTCGGGGTTGAGCGGCTGGCCGAGCGGCGTCGAGTCGGTGACGATCTGGCCGACCAGCTTGCGCAGCTTCTTGCCCGACTCGAACAGCGGCAGGGTGTTGCCGTAGCTCTTGGACATCTTGCGGCCGTCGTTGCCGGGCACGATCGGCGCGGTGCCGAGCAGCGCCTCGGGCCGGACGAGCAGCGGCGGGCCGCCGGCGGCGTAGGCCTCGTTGAGGTAGGTCGCCATGTCCTGGGCGAACTCGACGTGCTGCAGCTGATCCTTGCCGACCGGCACCAGGGTGCCGTCGTAGATCAGGATGTCGGCGGCCATCAGCAGCGGGTAGTTGAAGAGGCCGGCGTTGGGCTTGATGCCCTGGGCGAGCTTGTCCTTGTAGCTGGTGGCCCGCTCCATCAGGCCCAGGCCGGTGACGCAGGCGAGCAGCCAGGCGAGCTCGTGGACCTCGGGGATGTCGCTCTGGCGGAACAGCACCGCCTTGGCTGGATCGAGGCCGAGCGCCAGGTAGGTGACCGCCGCGTCGAACACGTTCTGCCGCAGCGCCGCCGGGTCGCGCAGGGTCGTCAGCGCGTGGTAGTCGGCGATGAAGTAATAGGCCGCGCCCGGGTAGCGGTCCTGCAGCGCGATGTGCTGGGCGATCGCGCCGAAGTAGTTGCCGAGGTGGAGCACGCCCGAGGGCTGGATGCCCGAGAGCACGCGCGGGGCAGGGGATGGCGCTTGGGACATGGCGCTTGGGACCTGTCGGAAAGGACCTGTCGGAAGGGACCTGTCGAAAAGCTCAGGCGCGGCGGCGGGGGCCGATCACCGGCTTGCCGACCAGTGGCTGCAGGACCTCGGGGACGGCGACGGTGCCGTCGGCCTGCTGGTAGTTCTCGAGGATGGCGACGAGGGCCCGCGAGGTGGCGACGGCGGTGCCGTTCAGCATGTGGACGTGGCGCGGCTTGGGCTTGCCGTCGCCGGCCGGGCGGTAGCGGATCCGCAGGCGGCGGGCCTGGTAGTCGGTGCAGTTCGAGGTGCTGGTGATCTCGCCGTGGGCGCCGCGGCCGGGCATCCACGCCTCGAGGTCGAACTTGCGGAAGGCGGGGCCGCCGAGGTCGCCGCTGGCGATGTCGAGGACGCGGTAGGGGATCTTCAGGGCCTGGAAGATCTCCTCTTCGAGGGCGAGCAGGCGCTCGTGCATCGCCTCGCTCTGCTCCGGCGTGGTGAAGGCGAACAGCTCGACCTTGGTGAACTGGTGCACGCGGTAGAGGCCCTTCGACTCCTGGCCCGAGGAGCCGGCCTCGGTGCGGAAGCAGTGCGACAGGCCGGCGAGCAGCAGCGGGAGCTGCTCCTCCTCGAGGATCGCGTCGGCGAGCATGCCGCCGAGCGTGATCTCGGCGGTGCCGACCAGGCACAGGTCGCTGTCGGCGATGCTGTAGACCTGGGTCGACTCGCCGCGCGGCTGGAACCCGAGGCCGCGCAGGATCTCCTCGCGCGCGAGGTCCGGCGTGGTGTGCAGCGTGAAGCCGTGGCGGGCGGCGACGGCGAGCGCGAAGTGCTGCAGCGCGAGGTCGAGGAGCACCGCCTCGTGCTTGAGGTAGTAGAACTTCTGGCCGGCGACCCGGGCGCCCGCCTCGAAATCGACGAGGTCGAGCGACTCGGCGACCGCGAGGTGGTCGCGCGGAGCGAAGCCCTCGGCGGGGAAGTCGCGCGGGGTGCCGACGCGGCGCAGCTCGCGGTGGTCGTCGTCGGTGCGGCCGCGCGGGGTGCTCTCGTGGGTGAGGTTGGGGACGCGGGTCCAGGCCTCGTCGCGGGCGCGCAGGGCGGCCTCGGTCTGGTCGACGAGAGATCTCTCGTCGGTGCGCAGCTGCTTGCCCTGCTCGATGAGACGGGCCCGTTCGCCGGCCTGCTGGTCCTTGGGCAGCGCAGCGACCGACTTCATGGCGGCGCTGGTCTGGTTCTGCTGCTGGCGGAGCTCGTCCTGGCGGCGGAGCAGGCCGAGGTAGGCGGCGTCGAGGTCGACGAGGCGGGCGACGGTCTGCGCGGCCCAGTCGGCGCCCGCGGGGTCGGCGGCGGAGCCAGGGGCGAGGTCCTCGAACACGCGGGCGTGGCGGTCGCGCAGGTTCTGGGCGATCCGGGCGCTGTCATCGCGGAGGACGTGGATGTCGAGCATGGGGCGCGGACATTAGCAGGCCCGGCGCGCGGGGGAAGGGGTCGCTCGTGGGGGCCGCAGCGGGGGCGCGGGGGGCCGTCGGCGGAAATCAGCGCTTGACCCAACGGGGCCGCTCACGCATCCTACGCCGCTCCAAAGCGCCGGCCGCCGGCCGGCCCGGGACCCTCGGGTCGCCCGAATTCGGGCGAATCAGGCCCCGTAGACCAACATTTGCCGCCACAGAGGTCCTTGCCGCCATGGGATACGCAGACAACCGCCACACGCCGAAGATGCGCCAGCGCCGGAGCCGGAACAAGCTGATCGCCCGCCTCAAGCGCAAGGCGGCCGAGGTCAAGGCGACCCGCCTGGCCAACAAGCAGAACGCCCCGGTCGAGTCCGGCAGCAAGAAGACGAAGACCAAGAAGAAGACCGACAAGGGCTAGTCGGTCGCGGAACGGAGAGGGGCCTGTCCCGAAAGACAGGCCGCGCTCCCTGAGCAGAAGAGAGGCGTTCGTCGGGCGATCTGGCCCGAAGGACAGCCTCTTTTCGTATGCGGCGAGGGTGATGAGCTGTCCCGAAGGACAGCCGAGCTCCTCGGGGGCGCGACAGGCGGGGGAGGCTCGATGGCCCGAGCGACGGGCGAAAATGCGCGCGCCGGGAAGGGTCGCCGGGGCCGAGGAGCGGGGCCATTCGGGGCGCCAGGGGTCCGAACGGGCCGAAAGTCCGATTTCTTGAGCGCGGGGGGCAGGTACGCCATGGTGGGATAACCCCGCCGTGACCCGCTCCTTTCCTCAGCTCGCCAGCTTCGCCCTCGCCCTGATCACCGCCTACGCGGGCCTGGCGACCGCCGGTCCGCGCTCGCATGGGCAGGCACCCGCGCCGCAGACGCTGCGCGGGGCCTTCGAGGCGGACGAGCCGGGGGTGGTGCCGCGGGCCGGAGCGCCGTTCGCGGCGCAGACCTGGCCGCAGCGGGTGGCGGCGCGCCTGGACGACGTGTCGGCGCGCGCGCAGTCGCGCGGGTGGACGGCCGACCCGGCCGACGACGCCAACCTGCGCCGCAAGCTGGCCGAGCTGGTCCGTCGCGCCGGCCCCGGGGTCGCGGTCCACGTGGCCGATCTGGACGAAGGGACATGGCTCTTCGACCAGAACGGCGCGGCCCGCCTCAACCCGGCCTCGAATCAGAAGGTGCTGACGGCCCTCGCGGCGCTCGAGCTGCTGGGCCCCGACTATCGGTTCGAGACCCGGCTGATGCGCGACGGCGACGCGCTGGTGCTGATCGGCGACGGCGATCCGAGCTTGCAGCTGCAGGGGCTGCACGCGCTGGCGAGCAAGGCGCTGGCCGCCGATGCGCTGGCCGGCGTGCGGCGGATCGTGATCGACGAGCGGGCCTTCTCGCCCGAGCGGTTCGGGCCCGGCTACGAGGAGCCGGCGGGCGCGGGTCCGAGTTATCTGGCGCCGAGCGGGGCGCTGTCGCTGAGCTTCAACACGGTCGAGACGACGGTGCGCACCGACGGCAAGACGGTCCACGTCGAGGTGTCGCCGGCGAGCGAGCACGTGACGGTGGTCGCCAGGGCGCGACCGCTCCGCGGGCGCGCGCTCGAGGTGACGAGCACGTGCGCGGGCGGGCAGACGGTGCTGACGGTGACCGGCGCGGCCAAGCGCAAGCCGATCACGGTGCGGCGACGGATCTGCGATCCGGGCCAGTTCGCGGGCGAGGCGTTCGCGGCGGTGCTGCACGAGCTCGGCGGGCCGCTGCTGCCGGTCGAGCGCGGGGCGGCGTCGGCCCACGCGCGCGAGGTGGCGACGCGGACTTCGCCGCCGCTGGCGCAGATCCTGGCGAGCGCGCTCAAGTACTCGAACAACTTCACGAGCGAGCAGGTGCTGCGCACGCTCGGGCGCCGGATGTCCGGAGAGCCAGGTTCGTGGGACAACGGGCGCGCGGCGCTGCAGGCGTTCTGGCGCGCGGCCGGCAACGACCCGCGCGAGCTGCAGCCGGAGAACGGCTCGGGCCTGAGCCTGCGCGGCCGCGTGAGCGCGCGCGGGCTGGTCCGCGTGCTGGCGCTGGCCCGTGACGAGGGCGCGGCGGCGGCCAGCATCGTGCCGGCGCTGGCCGGCGCGGGCGGCGAGGGGACGCTGCGCCTGCGCATGCCGGGCGGTCGCGGCCGCGTGCGCGGGAAGACCGGGACGATCGGTGGCGTGAGCGCGCTGTCGGGGATCGCGGCGACGCCCGACGGCCGGCGAGCGCTCGGCTTCAGCGTGCTGATCAACGGCAAGAACCTGGCGATGCCGCGCAGCCGCGCGCTGCAAGACCGCATCGTCCTGGCGCTGCTCGAGCACCTCGACGCCCGCTGAACGCCGCGTGAAGGCGATACTGGCGGTCTGAAAGGACATGTTCCGAAGGACCTGGTGCATGAGACAGGTCTGAAGAGGCATGTCCTCGAGGACAGTTGGCGTGCCCGCGGGAGACCGCGGACAGACACGGTAGCGACAGGTGCGAAGGGCCTGTTCTCTCCCTGGTGCAGAGAGCAGGTCTGAAAGAGCAGGTCCCGAGGGTCAGGTCGCTCGCATGCCGAGGGCTCGGCGGATCGGGCGGGCCTCACGGACCACGGGAGAGCCCAGGGGCGACCGGCGCGAGGCGACCTGGCGAAAGAGACAGGTCCGTGGCCGACGCGTCGTCTGCGGGCGGGCGAGGGTCCGGAGATCGGTCAGCCAGACCCGGCGGGCGACCGGGAATGACGGCCGCAGGCCCGCGCGTCGAGTCAGGGCGCCGTATCGCCATCGCCGTCGCGCGGTGGTAGCGTCCCCCAGCCCATGCCAGCTCGACGTCTCCTCATCGTCTTCGGCGGTCGCTCCTCGGAGCACGAGATCTCGCTCCGCAGCGCGGCCGAGATCCTCAAGGCCATCGATCACCAGCGGTTCACGCCGGTCTTGCTCGGGATCCGGCGCGACGGCGGCTGGTGGACGGGACCGGCGGAGTGGTCGCTGGAGGCGGTGCTCGAGAGCGGCGAGCCGGTGGGCGACCTGCGCCAGCTGGCGCCCGACCTGGTGTTCCCGGTGCTGCACGGGCCCTACGGCGAGGACGGGACGTTCCAGGGGCTGCTCGAGGTGCTGGGCCTGCCGTACGTCGGCTCGGGCGTGCTGGCCTCGGCGCTGTGCATGGACAAGGCGCTGCTCAAGCACCTGCTGGGCACGCAGGCGGCGGCCATCCCCGGCGTGCCGTGGCTCGAGGTCGACGCCCATGGGCTCGGCACGGCGGGACAGCGGCAGGAGATCTGCGACGCGATCGTCGAGGAGGTCGGGTTCCCCTGCTTCGTCAAGCCGGCCAACCAGGGCAGCTCGGTGGGCATCAGCCGCGTCGACGAGGAGGCCGGGCTGTGGCGGGCGCTGACATTGGCGGCCCGCTACGACGCCAAGCTGGTGGTCGAGAAGGGCATCGACGCCCGCGAGATCGAGCTGGCGGTGCTCGGCAACGGCGACGGGCACACGCTGGTCAGCCCGCCCGGCGAGATCGGGCTGCCGGCGGGCGAGTGGTACGACTACGAGAACAAGTACCTGAAGGACGCGGCGACCCTGCAGATCCCCGCCGACCTGCCCGAGGCGACCGCCGAACGCCTGCGCGACCTGGCCCTGCGCGCGTTCCGGGTCGCCGGCTGCAAGGGCCTGGCCCGCATCGATTTCCTGGTCGACCGCCACACACTGCAGCCGTACCTCAACGAGATCAACACGATGCCCGGCTTCACGACGATCAGCATGTACCCCAAGCTGATCGAGCGGGCCGGCGTGCCGTACGCCGAGCTGATCAGCCAGCTTTGCGATCTGGCGCTGGCCCACCACGCGGCCCGCGGCAAGCTCAGCGTGACGCGCTGACGTACGGGCGGCACGCTCGCAGGAGCTTGCGCGCGTGCGGCCCACGTACGACGTGCCCTGAAGGACATGTCGCCATGGACATGTCGGAATGGTCATGTTGTCGCGGCTTCAGGCTCGCCCCGGACATGTCCCTCGTGGCATGTCCGATGGACCATGCGCTTCAGAGCATGGTCCAGGGGACACGTTCGCCCCAGCCGAAGGCGGCCATCAGGGCGGCGAACGCCAGGATGTTGAGCAGCCAGATCAGCGCGGCGAGGGCGACGGAGCCGAGCCAGCCGGTCTGGGCGACGGCGCGGCGCGGGTGCCAGTGGACCCACCCGAGCAGGTAGACCGGCGCGAACGCCAGCCACAGCGCGCCCTGGCCGACCAGCAGCGCGGTCACCAGGGACTCGTGGGCGTCGGGGCAGGTGCGGGCGAGCAGGGCGAGGACCACCAGCGTCGCCGCGGTAGCGAGGCCCGCGGGGGCGAAGGCCAGCAGGAACACGCGATCGATCGGCCACAGCAGGTTGTCGGTGCTCGGCGCGGGATCCGGCATGCTCTCAGTGTCCCCGCGGTCGGGCACCCGGGCAAGCCGCGGCGGCGCTTCAGGCGAACAGCAGGCGCAGCGCTTCGTCGCGCGGGACGGCGGCGAACGCCGCCAGCTCGAGGAAGAAATCGCGGCCGAGGTCGGCGCGGCTCGAGGCCGACACCAGCGGACCTATCGCCCGCAGCACGGCGAAGCGGCGCTCGCGCGGGAGGGCCGCGAGGCGGGCGCCGACGTGATCGAGCTCGGGCCGCTTCGCCAGGTACTCGCGCGCCAGCACCTCGCGGCGCTCGGGCGTGAGCGGCTGGCGGTCCAGCAGCGCGCGGTACTGATCGATCTCCTCGGGGTCGAGCACGCCGTCGAGGTGGATCATCACCGCCGCGAAGGCGGCGATGTGTTCGCCGAGGTCGGCGGCCTGCTCGGTCCACTGCCGGCGCCAGCGCGCCAGCTCGTTGGGCGTGACGCCGAGCTGCGCGGCGATCCGCTCCATCATCGCGACCTCGGCCGCGCTCGCTTCCCCGTCGGCGAGGGCCATCGCCCACGCGCGCTCGAGCGTGGTCTCGGTGAAGGCCGGCAGCGGCGGCGGGAGGTCCTCGAAGACGACGTGGAGCGCGTCGAGGTCGCCGAGCATCTTGAACCACCGCCGACTCTCGGCCTCGTCGAGGTGCTCATCGAGCATCGTCAGGATCAGGTCGGCCTCACCAGGCTTGATCTCGCCGTCGGCGTGGGCGATGAGGCCGCAGGCGACGAGGATCCACTCCTGCTCGGGGGTCAGGTGCATGGCGCGTCTCCGCGGCCAGCGTACAACGGATCGACCGCGCCGGGGCCGACGCGGCCGGTTGCGCGTGGGCGTGAGATCGCGCCCGTCGAATGTGCCTCGACGTCAGCCCGCGGCGCCGCAGTAGCGGAGGCACTCTTCGGGCGGGTCGGCCAGTTTGTACACGTAGTACTCGCCGCAGTTCCGCACCTGGATCTGGGTCTCCCAGTCGCACTGGGTGTCCCACGTGAAGCAGACCTGACGATCGACCACGCCGTCGTCGACGACCGGGTGGACGCCGACCATCCAGCCGGGAGCGTCGGTGCCGCAGGAGAATGGCGCGGGCGGGACGGTCGGCATCTGCGTGCCGGCCGGGCCGGTGAGGCGGTACCACTTGTTCTCGAGCAGCTTGTCACACTTGGTGACCTTGCCCGGGCCGTCGTTGAAGGTCGCGATGCGATCGGGCTCGGCGAGCGTGACGTAGCCGAGGCACTCGGCGGGCAGCTCCTTCTGGCACTGCTCGTCGCAGCCGTCGAGCGGGACGAGGTTGCCGTCGTCGCACGTCTCGAGGTCCGGCTCGATCAGGCCGTCGCCGCAGCGCGGCCCGAGCGAGGCGCAGCCGGGGGCGCAGCCGTCGTAGCTGCCGTCGTTGACGCCGTCGTCGCAGGCCTCGTCGCTGTTGTGGACGAAGCCGTCGCCGCAGCTGGCCTGCGTGCAGTCGACCAGGCAGTCGTCGTTGTTGTCGAGGTTGCCGTCGTCGCAGGCCTCCTCGCCGGTCCACAGGTAGCCGTCGCCGCAGGTGGCCGTCATGCACTCGACGCAGCCGTCGTCGGTGCTGAGGTTGGCGTCGTCGCACTCCTCGAACACCGCGTGGGTGAAGCCGTCGCCGCACGAGTCGGGCTGGCAGGTCGAGAGGCAGTTGTCGTCGTCGAGGGTGTTGCCGTCGTCGCAGGCCTCGCCGTCGTCGACCTTGCCGTTGCCGCACAGCATCACCGGGGCGACCTCGCACGCGACCGTGCAGCCGTCGTCGTCCTGCTCGTTGCCGTCGTCGCAGGCCTCGGCGCCGAGCTGGACGAAGCCGTCGCCGCAGCGGGCCTCCTGACACAGCGCGGTGCAGGTGTCGGAGTTGTCGGTGTTGCCGTCGTCGCAGGCCTCGGCGCCGGCCTGGACGAAGCCGTCGCCGCACACCGCGAGCACGCAGTTGCTGAGGCAGGCGTCGGAGTTGTCGAGGTTGCCGTCGTCGCAGGCCTCGCCGGGATCGAGCTCACCGTTGCCGCACTGCAGCTCGGCGCCGGTGCTCGGGTCGGTGGTCGTGGTCGGCTCGCTGGCGCCGGTCGAGGTGCTGCCCGAGGTGTCACCCTCGGTGACGAGCGAGCCGCTGGCGTCGGTGACGGGGGTCTGGCCGGTGTCGTCGGTGCAGCCCTGCTGCAGCGCGAGCGCGCCCGCCAGCAGCACCGTCAAACCCGCCCGTTGCCCGCCGCGTCCCGTCCAAGCCATGTTTTTCCACTACCACCGATCCCGGGGACCGGCAACCGCGGGCCCGGACGTGCATGTCGCGAGCGTAACGAAAGCGCGGAGCGCTGACGTGCCCGCGCGGATCTCGATCTACTTTCTATCAACCACTCGCGCCGGCGCGCGCATGAACTGTCCCAAAGGACAGGTCACTTCAACGCGCGCGATAGACGATGCGACCGCGCGTCGGATCGTACGGGGTCACGCCGACGGTGACGCGATCGCCGAGCACGACCTTGATGCGAAAGCGCCGCATCTTGCCGGCGAGGTGGGCGAGGACGCGATGGTCCGGATCGATCTCCACCTTGAACAATCCCCCTGTGAGAACCTCGGTGACTGTTCCCTCAAATTCGATCAGGTCGTCCTTACTCATTCGCGGGGAGAGTATGGGGCCCTCCGGTGTCGCGCAACGGGGGGACGACGGGATTTCAGCGGAGCCCCGTCACGCACGCGGGCGATAGGAGGCACCGTCACGCTCGTGCGTCGGCGAAATCTCGTGCGTTTGCGCGCGACTTCGCGGCGGCCGTTCGCTCGGTCGCCGACGCCAGTCTCACGCGCCGGTCGGCGCGGTGAGCAGGTCACGCGCCACGAGCAGGTCGACGATCGCGGCGGCGTGCTCGTCCGGCGAGGCGCCGACAGCGACGCGCGGATCGGCCGGGCTCGCATCGGCGGCGGCGTGCTTCGAGCTCACGTCGGCGTGAAACAGCAGGTGCAAGTCCGGCGCGTCCGGCGGCTCGTAGGGGGCGTCGATGCCGCTGAAGTCGGCGATCTCGCCGGCGCGGGCGCGGCGGTAGAGGCCCTTGGGGTCGCGGGACTCGCACACGGCGAGCGGGGCGTCGACGAACACCTCGAGGAAACAGCCGGCGGGGAAGCGCTCGCGCACGCGGGCCCGGTCGTCGCGGTAGGGGCTGATCGCGGCGACCAGGACGATGAGGCCCGCGTCCTGCAACAGGCGCGCGGCCTCGCCGAGGCGGCGCACGTTCTCGGCCCGATCTTCGGGCGAGAAGCCGAGATCTCGACACAGACCGAAGCGCAGGTTGTCGCCGTCGAGGATGTAGCTGTGGCGCCCGCGGGCGTGGAGCTGGGCGTCGACCTGCGCGGCGATCGTGCTCTTGCCGGCGCCCGAGAGGCCGGTGAGCCAGACGACGGCGCCGCGCTGACCGAGCCGCTGGGCCCGCTCCTCGGGGCCGATCGCGGCGTGGTGCCAGCGAACGTTGCTCGCGACCTGGTTCAAGGGACCACCACTTATGACACACCGGACCCGCGGCGCCCAGGCCGATCCGCCGCGGCCGCGCCGAGAAACGGCCCGGGGTTCTTGACCTGGATCGCTCCGCGGGTAACCTTCGGCCGCGCCTGAAACGCCCCCATGCGGGCGAGACGGGCGCCTTCGGCCGCGCAGGAGCAGTTTCCGGCGCGGCCAACCCTCGGGAGCGCAGGATGACTGTCCGGACGTCTGACGAAGAAGGGCCCCCCAGCGGCCGCCGCCGCAAGGCGACGCGCACGCACGACGACGACGAGGGCGGCGGCCCGAACCCCATCACCCTCGGCGACCTCGCCGAGGAGGCGCGGCGCAAGTACCTCAACTACGCGCTGAGCGTCATCACCTCGCGCGCGCTGCCTGACGTCCGCGACGGCCTCAAGCCGGTCCAGCGCCGCATCATCTACACGATGTTCGCCGACCTGGGCCTCACGCACGAGGCCCGCCACCGCAAGAGCGCCAAGGTCGTCGGCGACGTCATCGGCAAGTATCACCCGCACGGCGACACCGCGGTCTACGAGGCCATGGTCCGCCTGGCCCAGGACTGGGTCATGCGCGCGCCGCTGGTCGACGGCATGGGCAACTTCGGCTCCATCGACGGCGACTCGCCCGCGGCCTACCGCTACACCGAGGCCCGCCTGACGAAGGTCGCGTCGGAGCTGCTGACCGAGCTGACGCGCGACACGGTCGACTTCCGCCCGACCTACGACGGCACCGGCAAGGAGCCGATCACCCTGCCGGCCCGGTTCCCGCACCTGCTCGTCAACGGCAGCACGGGCATCGCCGTCGGCATGGCGACCAACGTGCCGCCGCACAACCTCGGCGAGGTGGTGCGCGCGGCGATCGCCCTGATCCCGCTGCTGCCGCCCGCGCGCGAGGACGAGGCGGCGGGGGAGAAGCGGCGCAAGGAGGCGCTCAAGGCCGCGCTCAAGGCCATCAAGGGGCCCGACTTCCCGACCGGCGGGCGCCTGGTAGCGACCCGCAAGGAGCTGGCCGAGCTGTACGAGGAGGGCAAGGGCTCGTGCAAGCTGCAGGGCGAGTGGAAGGTCCGCGAGGAGGACAAGTCGACCTTCATCGTCATCACCTCGGTGCCGTACGGGATCGAGAAGTCGGCGCTGGTCGAGGAGATCGGCGACATCATCGCCGCCAAGAAGCTGCCGCAGCTGGTCGGCGTGCAGGACCTGAGCACGCGCGAGGTGTGCGTCGAGATCGAGCTCAGCCGCAAGGTCGGCGCCGAGCCCGAGCTCATCATGGCCTACCTGTTCAAGCACACGCGGCTGCAGGTCACGGTCAAGTACGACTTCACCTGCCTGGTGCCGATCGCAGGCTCGGACGTGGGCCGGCCGGACCGCCTGGGCCTGGCGGCGATCCTCGAGCAGTTCCTGCTCTACCGCCAGGAGACCGTCCGCCGCCGCTTCGAGTACGACCTCCGCAAGCTCCGGGAGCGCATCCACATCCTCGAGGGCTTCGAGAAGATCTTCGACGCGCTCGACGAGGCGATCAAGATCATCCGCCGCAGCGAGGGCAAGGCCGACGCGGCGCAGAAGCTGATGAAGGGGTTCGACCTCGATGACATCCAGGCCGACGCGATCCTCGAGACGCGGCTCTATCGGCTGGCCAAGATCGAGATCCTGAAGATCCGCGAGGAGCTCGAGGAGAAGCGCAAGGCGGCGCGCAAGATCGAGGCGATCCTCAAGAGCCCCGAGAAGCTGTGGGCCGAGATCCGGGGCGAGCTCGAGGCGGTCGAGAAGGAGTTCGCCGAGCCGCGGCGCACCAAGATCTCCGACGAGGACGTGACCGAGGAGTTCACGGCCGAGAGCTTCATCGTCAAGGAGGACGCGATCGTGCTGGTCACCCGCGACGGGTGGATCAAGCGCCAGCGGTCGATCAACCTCGCCAGCACGCGCATGCGCGAGGGCGACGAGGCGCTGGCGCTGGTCGGCGGCAGCACGACCGAGTCGGTGGTGCTGCTGACCAACAAGGGCTCGGCCTACAACGTGCGCATCAACGACGTGCCGCAGTCGACCGGCCACGGCACGCCGGTGCAGCAGCTCTTCAAGTTCAAGGACGGCGAGCGGCTGGTCGCGGCCGTCGGCACCGACGCGCGGGTGATGCCGGAGTTCGGCATGCCGAAGCCCGAGCTCGGCGAGGAGTACGAGGAGCCGTACCCGCACTTCCTGGCGGTGACGCGCTCGGGCATGGCGCTGCGGTTCACGCTGTGGCCGCACCGCGAGGTCAGCACCACGCGCGGGCGCATGTTCGGCAAGCTGCGCGAGGGCGACGAGTTCGTGGCGGTGTTCAAGGTGTACGCCGAGGACGACGTGTGCGCGCTGACGCGGGCGGGGCGGCTGCTCCGCTGCACGGCGCAGGAGATCAGCCTGCTCTCGGGCCCGGGTCTCGGCGTCATCCTCGTCAAGCTCGACGACGGCGACGAGGTCGCGGGGGCGTTCCCCGGCTCGGCGACGGTCGAGGTCGAGAAGGCCACCGGCGGGTCGATGAAGGTCGGCGCCGGGTCGGTCAAGCCGACCGCGCGCGGCGGCAAGGGGGCCGAGCTGTGGAAGCGCGGCGCGGTCAAGAAGATCACGCTGCCCGAGCCGACGCTGCCCGATCTCGAGGCGGCCGAGGCGAAGAAGGCCGGCAAGAAGGCGTAGGGGGAGGAGTCAAGCGATGGCCCAGGCGAGCAAATACGGCGCAGAAGCGATCCAGTTCCTCGAGGGCGTGGACCACGTCCGCAAGCGCCCCGGCATGTACATCGGCGGCGTCAGCAAGGAGGGCCTCCACCACCTGTTGTGGGAGATCCTCGACAACGCGGTCGACGAGGTCATCAACGGCTACGCGACCCAGATCGAGGTCAAGCTCGACAAGGACGGCCGGGGCGTCAGCGTGACCGACAACGGCCGCGGCATCCCGGTCGACAACCACCCGACGCTGAAGATGCCGGCGATCGTGGCGGTGTTTACCAAGCTCGGCGCCGGCGGCAAGTTCGACGGCGAGAGCTACAAGCACTCGGGCGGCCTCCACGGCGTCGGTGCGGCGGTCGCCAACGCGCTGTCGGAGCAGCTGATCGCCAAGGTCTGGCGCGACGGATCGATGTGGGAGATCGAGTTCGTGCGCGGCGTGCTCGACGGCAAGCTGCGCAAGATCGGCAACGCCCGCGGCTCGGGCACCGCGATCTATCTGCGGCCCGATCCGCAGATCTTCGGCAAGTCGACCGCCTTCGACGCGGTGGTCATCCGCGACCGCCTCGAGGCCAAGAGCTACCTGCACAAGGGGCTCAAGATCGTGTTCGTCGACGAGACGGCGGGCAAGACCGAGACCTTCCACCACGCCGAGGGCGTGTCGGAGTACCTGAAGAAGCTGATCGAGGTGCGCGCCAAGCCGGCGGTGCACCCGGGCATCTTCTATCTCGAGCGCGCCGACGAGCCGAAGCTCGAGGTCGCGTTCGCGTGGACCGAGGGCACCGACGACGCGATGCACTCGTTCGTCAACGGCGTGCCCACGCCCGACGGCGGTACGCACGAGCAGGGCCTGCGGGCGGCGCTCGGCAAGGGCATCCGCGCGTACATGCAGACGCACAAGCTCGAGCCGAAGGGCCTGACTCTCGGGCTCGACGACATCCGCGAGGGCATGGTCGCGATCCTCAGCACCTACGTGCTCGAGCCGCAGTTCCAGAGCCAGACCAAGAACCGCCTCAACAACCCGGAGGTCGCGGGACAGGTCGAGGGCGCGATCCGGGCGGCGCTCGAGCAGTGGCTGCACGAGAATCGCAGCACCGCCGAGGCGATCGTCGCGCGCGTGATCGCGTCGGCGCGCGCGCGGGCGGCCTCCCGCGCCGCCAGCCAGCAGGTCTCGCGCAAGGGCCCGGGCGGGGTCCGCCTCGGCCTGCCGGGCAAGCTGGCCGACTGCTCCGAGCGCGACGCGTCCAAGTGCGAGCTGTTCATCGTCGAGGGCGACTCGGCAGGCGGCTCGGCCAAGATGGGCCGCAACCGCAAGACGCAGGCGATCCTGCCGCTGCGCGGCAAGGTGCTGAACACCGAGCAGGCCAGCCTGGCCAAGGTGCTGGAGAACGAGGAGCTCGGCAACATCGTCAAGGTGCTCGGCTGCGGCATCGGCAAGGACGTCAACGTCGAGCAGCTGCGCTACGGCAAGGTCATCCTGCTGATGGACGCCGACTCCGACGGCCATCACATCGCCACGCTGCTGCTGACCTTCTTCTATCGCCACATGCGCGAGCTGATCCGCAGCGGCCACGTGTACCTGGCCCAGCCGCCGCTCTACCGCGTCGACATCGGCAAGGAGACGCTGTGGGCGGCCGACGACGCCCACCTGCAGCGCATCCTGGCCGACAAGGGCCGCGGCAAGCCGGAGATCCAGCGCTTCAAGGGCCTCGGCGAGATGATGCCGGAGACGCTGCGCGACACCACGCTCGACCCGAAGAAGCGGGCGCTGGTCCAGGTCAAGATCCGCGACGAGCTGCAGACCGACCAGACGATCAGCAGCCTGATGGGCAAGGACGCCGGCGCGCGCTACTCGTTCATCATGGACCGCGCGGCCGAGGCCGACGCGCTCGACGTCTGAGCGGGGCAGGGCGCGCCCGGAATGGCGGACAGGAACGAAGGGACATGTCCCTTCGTTCCTGTTCGACGTCCGGCCGGGTGCAGAAGCTCTGTTGCCCCAGGATCTCGCCCGTTAACGCCGAAACGGAGGGACATGTCCCTCCGTTCCTGTCTCAAAGGTACTGGTCGTCAGTACCTGGCTCTCGGCACCTGGCTCTCGGTACCTGGCTCTTCGCTCACGCGGGGCCGCGGCTCAGTCGAGGCCGCGGGTCATGCTGTGCGGGTTGGTGGCGTGGACCAGCTCGACGCGGCTGTGGACGCCGATCCGGCGGTAGATCTGGCGCACGTAGGTCCGCACGGTGCTGAACGACAGGCCGGTGCGGGTGGCGATCTGCTTGTCGGTGCAGCCCGAGATGACGAGGCGGGCGATCTTGGCGAGGCGCGGCGGGAGCTGCGGCTCGGGGGCGGAGCTCTGGGTCTCCATCGCCATGTCCGGGATCGCCAGGGTGTAGACCTGACCCTCGGCCTGGATGGTCGCACGACGCGGCCAGTCCTTCGGGTCAGCCGGGGCGGCGGGCTCCGGATCGCCCGGCTTGCGATCGAGGGCGCGCATCGCGGGGGCGTTCATACAGAGGATGGCCCCCTGCTCGGTGAGCACGACGGCCGGACGGCGGTAACCATGGACCATCTCGGTCAGGACCGAGACCATGGACACGGCGCGCGTCTCCTTGGCGTCGACCTCGGGTTGGCCTTTGGACCAGGAGTTGGCTGCGCCGCGCGCGGCGGTGTCCACAGTGCTTGAATGGGTGCTATCGAGCTGCATACCAGGTTCCGCGTGAGTGACTCGAAGGTGAAAGACTTCGGGGCCCGCTGCCCCGTCGTTCGGCCGAGGTAGTGCACGCGGCGATCCAGTCGATCCCACTTTCTTTTGAAAACGCCTCAGGACGCAGAACTGGCCGAAATACCTGGTGGGCACGCGTGGACCGGGTCGTTCCGGGTCGAGAACGCGGTGAACCTGCCACCTCCAACATGCCTCGTGAATCCGCCTCCGGCCGCGCCCGGAGACAGGCTCACGGTCACTCGCCCGACAACTGTGCCCGCAACGATCGGACCCAGCCGTCCAGGTCGCTGAAGGTGGCACGCAGCAGCTCGGGGGTCCGCGCCAGGCTGCTCATCTTGTCGGCCAGCGCTTCCTTGGCGCGGCGCAAGCGGCTGCGCACCGTGCCCTCGGGGATGGCCAACACCTGCGCGAGCTCGGGCGCGGCCATGTCCTCCCAGTAATAGAGCTCGAGCACCAATTGATAGTCGAGCGGGATCCGCCGCAGCGCCTCGAGCAACAGCCGCTGCTCCTCGTGCGCCGCGAACACGGCGCTCGGCGACGGCGTGAGCTCGTCGGTCGATGTCTCGCTGAGGTCGGAGGCCAGGCCCTCGCGCCGCCGCTCGCGGAAGTGGGCCCGCAAGATGTTGTGGGCCACCGCGAACAAGTAGGTGCGAAAGCTCGACTGCTTCTGGAACCGGTCGCGCGCCTCGACACAGCCCAGGAAGGTCTTCTGGATCAGGTCGTCGACGCCGTGCGTGACCTTGTTGGCGAAGAAGCGACAGACCGCGTCGAAGTGGCGCTCGAAGAGCGCATTGCCGGCCTCGCGGTCGCCGGTCCGCCAGGCATCCAGGAGCTCGAAATCCGTCGCCACGTGGCCTACGTGATCACTTCTATCACCGCCACCGCCGGAGTTGAAGCCATGGTAAGGTGAACCGTGCAGCGGGGTGGGTCGGGCGCAGACACGCTGGACGAGCAGATCCAAGCCGCTCGCGTGTTCGCGCCCGGGCTGGAGATCCAGCAGATCAAGTCGTCGGTGCGCGCGCGCCTGTTCGGGACCTTCGACGGCGCGCCGACCCTGGGCGGCTACACGCTGCGGCGAATGATCGGCCGCGGCGGCACGGGAGCGGTGTTCGAGGCCGTCGGACGCGACGGCGAGACGGTCGCGCTCAAGGTCCTCCGCGGCTTCGAGCCGGCCGCCCTCTACCGCTTCAAGCTCGAATTCCGGGCGCTGGCCGACATTTCGCACCCGAACCTGTCGCTGCTCCACCACCTCGTGGTCCGCGGCGATCAGGCATTCTTGACGATGGAGCTGGTCGACGGGGTCGATTTCCTGTCGTACGTGCGCCAGCACCCCGTGCGCCTGCGAGCGTGCCTCGCGCAACTGACCGCGGGCCTCGATGCCCTGCACGCGGCCGGCAAGCTCCACCGTGACATCAAGCCGTCGAACGTGCTGGTGACGCGCGAAGGCCGGGTGGTGATCCTCGACTTCGGGCTGGTCCACGAGCTGACCGCAGGTCGCGGGCTCGAGGTGGTCGGGACGCCCGCCTACATGGCGCCCGAGCACGTGCGCGCCGCGACGCCGACGCCGGCGTGCGACTGGTACTCGGTCGGGGTGATGCTGTTCGAGGCGATGACAGGCGAGCTGCCGTTCGCGGGTCCGATGGACGAGGTCCTGCGCGACAAGTGCGAGCGCGTGGCGCCCCCGGCGCTCGGAGCCGCGGCAGAACCGCCGCTTGCGGCGCTGTGCGCGGCGCTCCTGGAGCGTGAGCCGTTGCGTCGCGCGGGTGGGGCGGAGATCGCTGCGGTGCTCCGCGAGCCGGAAAATCCGCGGCCGTGGCGAGCGCACGCCCCGCCGCAACAGCGCGGTCCGGCGTCGATCAGCCCCGGCGGTCTGATCGGTCGCGACGTGCCGTACGCGGCCATCACCGCGGCGTTGATGGAGAGCCGCAAGCGCTCGGTGGTGACGCTGCTGCGCGGGCGATCGGGGCTCGGCAAGTCGGCGCTGCTGCGCTCGTTCGCCGAGGCAGCGCAGGCGGGCCTGGCCGGCATCGACGCGCCGGCGATGGTGCTCGCGGGCCGCTGTTACGAGCGCGAGCAGGTGCCGTTCAACGCGTTCGACAGCGTGATCGATGCGCTCACCGGGCTGCTGCTCGGCGTGGGGTCGGCGGAGCTGGCGACGCTGGTGCCGCCCGACATCGCCGCGGTGGCCCGGCTGTTCCCGGTGCTGCGCCGCGTGACGACGATCGCCGAGGCGTGCCCGCCGGGGCCGGCGGGCGATGTCGACGCGGCGTCGCTGCGCCACGCATCGGCTGTCCTTCGGGACATGTTCCGAAGGATCGCCGATCGGATCCCGCTGGTGGTGATGGTCGACGACGTGCAGTGGGGCGACAGCGACAGCGCGTCGCTGCTGGTCGAGCTGCTGCGCGGCCCCGACGCGCCGCGCTGCCTGGTGGTGCTGGCGGCCAGCGAGGGCGAGGCGCTGCAGAGCGCGGACATGACGGCGCTGGTCGAGCGGCTGCGCGCGAACGGGCCGGTGCTCGAGCTGGGGCTCGAGCCGCTGCGCACGCACGAGGCGACGGCGCTGGCCGAGCTGCTGCTGCGCCGCGGTCCGGTCGAGCTCGAGGGCGAGGCGCTGCAGGCCCGCGCGGTCGCCATCGCGGGCGAGGCCGGCGGGGTGCCGCTGTTCGTCCGCGAGCTGGCGCACCATGTCCGAACGAACATGGTCGAAGGGACAGAGCTCGGCGACGTCCGGCTCGAGGCGGTGGTGGCCGAGCGCGTGGACCGACTGCCGGCGGCGGCCCGCGAGATGCTGGCGGCTGTGATCGTGGCCGGGCGGCCGCTCGAGTTCGAGATCGCTACGGCGCTGTCCGGCGGCGGCCGGCGCGATCTGCAACTGCTGCGGGTGGCGCACCTGGTCCGCGTCAGCAAGGCGCCGCGCGGCGAACTGGTCGAGGCCTATCACGACCGCATCCGCCGGGCGGTGCTGGCCGGGGTGCGCGACGACAAGGCGCGGACGATCCACGGCCGGATCGCGGAGCAGCTGTTCGCCCGCGCCGGGGTGCCGCCGGAGCTGCTGGCCGACCACCTGCGCGCCGCCGGCGACCGCGGGCGCGCGGCCGAGGTCACGCGCCTGGCCGCCCAGCACGCCGCCGAGGCGCTGGCGTTCCGCCGCGCGGCGGAGCTGTACCGCGACGCGGCGGCGCTGCTGCCGATCGAGGACGTCGGCGGTCGCAGTGAGGCGTTGGCGCGCGCCGGCGAAGCGCTGGCGGCCGCTGGGCGCGGTTCGGAGGCCGCCGAGTGTCTGCTCGCCGCCGCCGCGCTGGCGCCCGAGGTGGTGGCGCTGGCGCTGCGAGAGCGGGCCGAAGAGGCGCTCCGCTCGGGCGAGTGAGCGGCAGGTCGGTCGAAGCGGCGCGAGCAGCCTGCATCGGCGGTGTGTCGGGTCGCCGTCGCGGCGGTCCTCGTGGTGCCGACCGGTCGGCCTCGGCGGACGGGCAGCGGGTGCGAGACAGGCGAGGCTTTGGGGCGACGTGGGCGCGACGGCTGCTCGGCGAGCGACTCGCGGCGCCGGGCTGTGATGGAAGGAGAGTGCGGGGCTCGAGTGCCGCGCACGCGGTCGCGGTGAGATGGCGGTTCGGACATGTCCTGAAGGTCATGTCATCGCTGCCGCGTCGGGCTCGTCGGCGCGCGCCTGGCCGGGGCCGGCCGGGATCGGCGCGCGGCCGGGGCGGCGCGGGGTCTTGCGCGAGGGCCGGCGATCGTTCACCCTCCGCGCGTGATCGAAGGGCCGCTCATCGCCGAGCCTGGACTGCGGGTGCCCGTGTGGGCGCTGCGGTGGAAGGCCGTGCGCTCGGGCGGGCCCGGCGGGCAAAACGTCAACAAGGTGGCGTCCAAGGTCGAGCTGCGGGTGACGATCGCGTGCATCGAGGGGCTGACCGAACAGGCGGGGGCCCGCCTGCGCGCGCTGGCGAAGACGCGGCTGGTCGGCGACGACGAGCTCGTGATCACGTCGGAGCGCACGCGCGATCAGGGCCGCAACCTCGAGGACGCGCTGGCCAAGCTGCGGGTGCTGCTCGAGGCGGCCCAGCGCCAGCCGAGGCCGCGAAGGCCGACCCGACCGACCCGCGGGTCCGTCGAGCGCCGGCTGTCCGCGAAGCAGCGCCGCGGCGACACCAAGGCGGGCCGGCGATGGAGCGACGAGGGCTGACGGGGGCGCTGGGTTTGCTGCTGGTCGCGGCCGGCTGCGAGCCGCGCATCGAGCTCAAGCCCGGCGATCCGGAGTTGGTCCGCGCGGCCCGCCAGCTGTTCGACGGCCGCTGCGCCAACTGTCACGGCCCCCGCGGACGCGGCGACGGCCCGGCCGGACGGGCGCTGTCGCCCCGCCCGCGCGACTTCGGGGACGCGGCCTGGCAGGCCAGCGTCGACGACGCGCGCCTGCGCCAGGTGATCGTCGGCGGCGGCGCGGCGGTCGGCCTCTCGTCCCATATGCAGTCGAACCCCGATCTGGCCGACAGCCCGGTGCTGGTGGGGGAGCTGATCCGCATCGTCCGAGCCTGCGCCGAAGGACAGGGCGCGAAGGACATGTCCCCGGAGACAGCGAAGCAGGCGCCGTAGCGAGGCAAGCTCTGCCGACGAGGCGAGCCATGGAACGTGTCCCTTGCTCATGCGGGCGACATGCCGACGCGACGCGAGCACGTGTCGCCTGTCCTCCGGGACAGGTCTTCAGACTTTGATCTGGGCCGCGCGGGCGGCCGCGGCGCGGGCGGCCTCGGCGACGGTGCGGGAGAAGCTGCCCGAGCGGCGCGACAGCGACAGCTCGTGCGGGTCGCTGTAGGGCAGGCGCACGGTGAACATGGTGCCGACGCCGAGCTGCGACTTGACCTCGATGTTGCCGCCGAGCATGTCGCAGAAGGCCTTGGAGATGGCGAGGCCGAGGCCGGTGCCGCCGAACCGCCGCGAGGTCGTGCTGTCGCCCTGCGAGAACGCCTGGAACAGCTTGCCCAGCTGTTGCTGCGTCATGCCGATGCCGGTGTCGGCGACGATGAACTGGATGGCCGGCGTGCCGTCGCGCAGCGTCTTGCTGGCGGTCAGCCGGATCTCGCCGTGGTCGGTGAACTTGACGGCGTTGCTGAGGAGGTTGAGCAGGATCTGCCGCGTCTTGGTCAGGTCGGCGTGGATGAAGCCGATGGCGGTCGGGCAGACGACGACGACGCGGTTGTGGCCGCGATCGGCGAGCGGGCGGATGGTGCCGAGCACGGCCTCGACCATGTCGGCGACGTCGAAGGTCTCGAGGTGGACGTCCATGCGGCCGGCCTCGATCTTGGACAGGTCGAGGATGTCGGAGATGAGGCCGAGCAGGTGCTTGCCGGCGAACTGGATCTTGCGCAGCTCGTCGATCGAGCCGTCGAGGCCGCGCTCGTCGGACTCCTCCATGAGCATCTCGGCGTAGCCGATGACGGCGTTGAGCGGGGTCCGCAGCTCGTGCGACATGTTGGCGAGGAAGCGGCTCTTGGCGAGGTTGGCCTCCTCGGCCATCTGCTTGGCCTCGCGCAGCGAGCCCTCGGCGCGCTTGAGGTGGGTGATGTCGGAGGCGACGCAGACGGCCCCGATCGGCCGGCCGCGCTCGTCACGCAGGTCGGAGCGGGCGTAGAGCACGGGGATCTCGCGGCCACCAGGGGACCGATAGATGCGCTCGACGAGGCCCTGCTGCGGCTCGTGCGGCAGCGGCACCTCGGAGGCGAACTCGGGCAGGAGGATCGAGAACGGCTGGCCGAGCAATTGCTCGGGCATGGCGTCGAGCAGCTTGAGGGTGGCGCGGTTGACGGTCTGGATCCGGCCGTCGGCGTCGACGACGACCAGGGACTCGGCCATCGAGGCGAGGATGTTGTCGGCGTACCGGCGGGCGCGCTGAGCCTCGCCCAAAATCTGCTCGGCACGCACCTCGCCGGCGCGCGCGCGCCCGAGCGCGTCCTGCAAGCTGTGGACGGCGAGCGAGAGGAACACGCCGGCAGCGGCGAGGTGGAGCATGCGCGAGAGGTAGGCGCGCGGGCCATCCTCGAGCAGCGCGTCGGGCGGCAAGGCGCCGCCGACCTCGGCCAGGTAGAGGCCGACCAGCGAGGCGAGGCAGAGGCCGAGGATCGCCAGCAAGGTGCGCCGGCCGAACAACAACATGCCGACGATGACGAGGAGGATGAGGCCGCCCAGCGCCGAGCTGCGCAGACCGCCGGTGTAGGCCGCGTGCGCGACCATGGTGCTGCCGGCGAGGCCGAGCAGCGCGTAGCCGGCGAAGTAGACGTAGCCGTGGTGCAGCAGCGCGAGCAGGGCGAAGCTGAGCGCCGGGAACAGCAGGTCGAGCGGCGAGAAGGCGGCGCCGCGGGTGAACATGACGACCTGGACGACCACGCCGAGCATGCCGATCGTGGTGGCGACGACGAGCGCGAGGTGGACGATGCCGGCGACGCGCGTGCGCTCCTCGTCCGCGAACCGCGGGCCTTCGAAGAGGCGGCGCAGCCGTTGGAGCGCGGGCGTCGTCATCGGCTCAAAAATCAACCTACCAGGGCCTGGCGCGCGGTCAAGCGCACGCGCGGTCGCCGGGGCGAAAATCAGCGCCGGCGTGTAGCCGCATTCTCAGGGGATGGCTGATCGAGCAGGTCGGCGTTCGCAGCGTCGAGCAGGCCGGCTCGCATCGCGGCGGCCCGCGCGGCGGCGACGACCTCGGCCGGCGCGCCGCGACGACTCGACGACAGCTCGCGCGGGTCCATGTACGGCAGACGCACGGTGAACGCCGATCCGACGCCGAGCTGGGACTTGACCTCGATGCTGCCGCCGAGCATCTCGCAGAAGGCCCTGGAGATCGCCAGCCCCAGGCCGGTGCCGCCGAACTTGCGCGCGGTGCCGCTGTCGCCCTGGGTAAAGGCCTGGAACAGCTGCGAGAGCTGCTTTTGCGTCATGCCGATGCCGGTGTCGGCGACGATGAATTGCAGCATGCGCGGCAGTTCGAGGCCGACGCGCGCGACGGTGAGACGCACGACTCCCTTGTCGGTGAACTTGGCCGCGTTGCTCAGCAGGTTGATGAGGATCTGCCGGGTCTTGGTCAGGTCGGCGTGGACGAAGCCGATGTCGCGCGGGCACACGACCTCGAGCTTGTTGCGCGACTTGTCGAGCTGCGGGCGCACGGTGTCGAGCACGGCCTCGACCATGTCGGCGACGTCGAAGGTCTCGAGGTGGATGTCCATGCGACCGGCCTCGATCTTGGACAGGTCGAGGATGTCGGAGATGAGGCCGAGCAGGTGCTTGCCGGCGAACTGGATCTTGCGCAGCTCGTCGATGCCGTCGTCGAGGCCGCGCTCGTCGGCCTCTTCCATGAGCATCTCGGCGTAGCCGATGACGGCGTTGAGCGGGGTCCGCAGCTCGTGCGACATGTTGGCGAGGAAGCGGCTCTTGGCGAGGTTGGCCTCCTCGGCCAGCTCCTTGGCCTCGCGCAGCGACGCCTCGGCGCGCTTGAGGTGAGTGATGTCGGAGGCGACACAGACGGCGCCGAGCGGGGTGCCGTCGTCGTCGAAGAGATCGGAGCGGGCGAACAGCACCGGGATGTCGCGGCCGCCCGGGGTGTGATAGCTGCGCTCGACCAGAGCCGGGCCCTCGCGAGTGCCGCGGCCGCCGTTCTTGGCGGCGCGGAAGCTGGGGAGGATGGCGGTGAACGGCTTGCCGAGCAGCTTCTCGGGCGGGGCCTCGAGCAGCTGCAAGGTGGCACGATTGACGGTCTGCACGGTGCCCTGGGCGTCGAGCACGATCAGTGACTCGGCCATCGAGGCGAGGATGTTGTCGGCGTAGCGCCGCGCGCCCTGGGCCTCGAGCAGCAGCGAGGCCGAGCGCAGCTCGCCGGAGCGGGCCCGGTCGAGCGCGTTGCGCAGGCCCTTGACGGCCATCGAGAGGAACACGCCGCCGGCGCTGAAGTGGATGAGGTGGGCGACGAAGGCCAGCTCGGGGGTGTCGGGGGTGAGCTGCGGGACGACGACGCCGGTCTGCTCGAGCACGAGGAAGCCGGTGATCGCGGCGGCGCTGAGGCCGATGAACACGAGCATCCACACCTGCCGGAACAGCAGGGTGGCGACGATGACGACCAGCATGTAGCCGCCGATGCTCGGGCTGCGCACGGCGCCATGGGTCAGCGAGCCGAAGGTGACGGCGAGCCACAGGAGGCCGAGGAAGATGGCGGCGGCGACCCGCAACCAGCCGCGATGGACGAGCACCAGCAGGCCGAAGCTGAGCAGGCCGAGGCCGGGGTAGATGATCAGCGCGGCGGCGCTGTCGACCAGGTACGCCACCTGGACGGCGCCGGCGACGACGCAGATAGCGATGCTGATGACGAGGATCGTGTGCAGGACACCGGCGACCCGGGCCAGCTCTTCGTCCGCGAACTTCGGCTTCTCAAGCAGTCTGCGCAGCAGCCTCGCCATGTCTCTGCGACGCGCGACCCCCTCGTCATCCACGCTACGAGCGGCGCCGCAGGGCTGTCAAGGACGGCGCCTGCGGGCGTCCGGGCCCGCGGGTCCGGCGCTCGCCGGGGCGCCGAGCGCGTGGCGGAGCTGTCCCGAGAACCAGGTTCTTGCGGGCATGTGGGTCGGCGCCGTCGGCTCAGAAGCGCGCCCGCAGGTGGCCGGCGATGGCGGCGATGAACAGGCGGTAGGTGCCGTTGCCGAGGTCGTAGTCGGACCCCCGCACCTCGCGCGGCGCGATCCCCTGGAAGCGGGCGTCGGCGAGGAGCGAGATCCGCGGGCTCACGTCGAGCACGCCGCCGAGAGCGCCGATGATGCGCTGGCCGTCGGGCGAGGCGGTGTCGATCGTCTTGTTCGGCGCGGCCGGCGACTGATAGCCGAGCGTGGCGCTGAGAAGCAGGCGCTCGGTGGCCCGGAAGCGGCCGCTGGCCTCGACCCAGATCGAGTCCTTCCACATGCGCGGCAGGTTGACCGCGAGCGTGTCGCCGATGCCGAGCTCCGGCTGGGCGAGGTCGGGCGAGGTCGCGGTGACGCGGAAGGCGTCGAGCTCGGAGTAGCGGACGTACTGCACGAAGCCGTCGACGCGCCAGCGCTCGCCGATGTCGTAGCCGACCCCGAGGGTGATCCGCTTGGGCAGGGTGTACTCGAGGGTGGCGTCGCCGCGGACCAGCGGCTTGAACTGCAGGCCCTGGGCGGCCAGGTCCTGGGTGAAGAACGGGTCGTTGAGGTCGACCGCGAACTTGCCGCGGTAGCGCATCGCCGTGCTGTGGAAGTAGGTGAGGGCGATGTTGAGGCGCTTGGTCGGGTTGACGGTGACGCCGACGTTGAAGGTGACGCCGTGGGCGATCGCCCGCTTGAGCGAGAAGGGCCGCGACAGCACGTCGAGCTCGCGCACCTCGGTCGGCGCGGCGGGGCCGAACGAGTTCTTCTGGCCGAGCGTGTTGAGGCCGTCGGCGAACTCCTGCACGCCGGCGAAGTCCTGCATCTTGCTCAGCTCGGCGAACCCGAGCACGTAGGCGACGCCGGCCCCGAGCGCGACGTAGTCGTTGATCCGCACGCCGGCGCCGAGGTGGATCTGCGAGGTGGCGATGAACGCCTGCTGGGCCTGCCACCGCTGGTCGCCGGTCTTGGGGAACTTCAGCGCGGCGGCGAACGGGACGTAGATGCCGAGGCCGAGGGTCAGCCGATCCTTGACCACCGGGTAGGCGAGGAAGAAGTTGCCGCTCGGCGCGATCGGGTTGGCCTTGACCTGACCGCTCGGGCCGGTCTTCATGCCGTCGATGTACGACGGGTCGATCGGCGCGTTGAACTGCAGGGTGTCGGGCGTCTGATAGGCGCCGGTGCGCTCGCGGTCGTAGCGGATGTCGCCGACGATGAGGCCCACGCCCGCAAGCACCTCGCCCTTCTTGAGGTAGCCGAGGTTGGCCGGGTTCCAGTAGACCGCCGCGGCGTCGCGCGCGGTCGGGTGCGACTGCCCGCTGGTGACGATCGGCGCGTCGAGGCCGGACGCGCGGGCGCTCCCGGGCACGGCGAGGGCGAACAGGGCGCAGGCGGGGACGAGGGCGCGGAGGGAGAGGAGACGCATGGCGGGTGGCTGGGGGGCAGGTGCAGAGGACAGGTGCGAAAGAGCAGGAACTCTAGGCAAGGTCCGAAGGGGCAGGTCCGAAGGGGCAGGTCCGAAAGCGCAGGTGCGGTCAGGCTACGCGTGGGGCGGCGAGGGCGTCAACGGGTGCGGGTGACCTCGAGGGCGAGGTTGTTGGCGCTCGGCTTGTCGAGGACGGCGATCTTGTAGCGGCGGCGGTCGTCGTCCTCGAGGTAGAGCACGTCGCCGGGGGCGACGCGGACCTTCTCGTGGCTGGTGTCGCCGTCGATGTCGGCCTTCGACGAGCGCTTGTCGGTCAGCTCGGGGTCGGCGAAGAAGCCGGGCCGCTCGTACTCGTAGGGCCGCGCGGGCAGGCCGTCGGCGTCCTTGCGCAGGTCGTCGGCGGTGACGAAGAACAGGTAGTCGCCGCTGTCGCCGGCCGACGGCTTGAAGTAGTAGAAGTCGGCGTCGCCGTCGGCGTTGTCGTTGAGCTGCTCGGTGATGCCGATCAGGGCCTCGGGGTTGCGCTCGAGGTTGACCTTGATCTGCTTGACGATGGCCGCCTGGTCGAGCGGGATGACGATGTCGCGCAGGGTGAACTCGACGTCGGCGTCGCCCTCGGCCAGGCCGCCGTCGTGCAGGCGGACCTGGGCGACCTCGCTGAGCATGTCCCAGAGGTAGGCCGGCGGCGGCGGGTTGCCGACGTCGGTGAAGGTCGTCATCTCGGTCCAGCCGGTGTCGTCGACGCACGCCTCGAAGGCGACGACGTCGGTGGCGAGCTTGTACTGGTCGCAGTGCGGGCCGATGCCCTCGACGGTGCGCCGGCGGGCCATCTCGGCGATCAGGCGCTCGAACAGCCACGGCGGCAGGCCCCACGCCGGCGAGTTGCCGGTCGGCAGCGGCTCGCGGGCGTCGCCGCCGGGGACGAAGGCGTCGTCCTCGAGCACGCGCACGGTCATCTCGGAGATCGTGAGGTTCTTCGACAGGCCCTCGACGCGGATCCAGTCAGGATTGGAGAAGTCGAAGACGTCGCGGATCTGGCTGGCGGTGCTGTTGACGCTGGCGACGTAGCTGGTGGTGAGGTCGACGCCCTTGTACGGCAGCGCGTTGAGGTTGACGCGCACGTACATGGTGAAGGCGTCCTCGGTGATGCCGCTGGCGGCGAGCACGAAGCCGGGGTGGACGAGCGCGTTGGGATCGTCGGGGTCGAGCGAGGCCGGGCCGAACCGCTCGGGCAAGCTCTCGAAGGCGTAGACGATGTCGCCGAGGGTGATCGGGAGGGAGCGCGCGGCGATCGGCCACAGGCCGTCGGGGTGGTCGGCGTCGACGGCCCCCTGGCGCGACTGGGCGGCCGGGTGCGAGCCGAGCAGCTCGTCGAGGAAGGTCTCGGAGACGACCTTGGGCGGGATGGCGTCGTCGGTCACGCCGATCTGCATGAGCGCGGCCAGGGCCCGCGCCGGCGGCACGCCGACCGAGGCCGAGAGGGCGATCAGCTCCTCGAGCTGGGTGCCCTCGAGGTCGACGTTGTCGGGGTTCATGTTGAGCAGGCGGCGCAGGTTCTGGGCCGCGGGCGCGAGGGCGTCGGCCTCGGCCGGCGGCAGCGCGCGCAGCTCGTCGAGCACGACGGTGACCGACTCGGTGAGATCGAAGTCGAGCAGCCACAGGTCGTCGAGGACCTTGCGGGGCAGCTTGCGCATCTGCTCGAGGTTGACGGCCTGCTCGAAGTCGTCGACCTCGAAACGGAGCGAGCGCAGGACGACCCGCTTGGGCTGGCCGATCGCGGCCTCGATCGGGTCCTCGGCCGCGGGGACGGCGACTTCGTCGATGCAGCCGACAGGCCCGAGCAGGGCGGTGACGACGGACGTGGCGAGGGCGAGGCGGCGCGTGGGCATGGCGAGGCTGGCCTTCGGGACAGGTATCAGCGCGAGCGCTTGACGGTGAGGGCGACGCTGTGAGGGGCGGGCTTGTCCTCGACGACCAGCTTGAACAGGCGGTTCTGATCGTCGAGCAGGTAGAGGACGTCGCCGGCGGCGATCTTGACCTTCTCGTGGCTGGTGTCGCCGTCGATCGCGACCACCTCGGAGGCCTTGTCGGTCAGCTTGGCGTCGCGGAAAAAGCCGGGCTTCTTGTAGGCGTAGGGGCGCACGGCCTCGCCGTCGTCGTCGTTCTCGATGTCGGCGGGGGTGACGAAGTACAGCCAGTCGCCCTGCAGCTCGGGCGGGTTGTCGCCCTTCGGGACGTAGTAGAAGAAGTCGGCCCGGCCCTCGGTGTTGTCGTTGAGCAGCTCGGCGATGGCGCTCAGCGCGGCCGGATTCTTCTGGATGTTGGTCTTGATCTGCGCGACGAGCTGCTCGACGGTGGTGCCGACCGGGACCTGCTTGAGCGTGAAGCTGATGTCGGCGTCGCCCTCGGCGAGGCCGCCGTCGTGGAGGCGGACCTGGGCGACCTCGAGCAGGATGTCCCAGAAGTACGAGGGCGGCGGCGGCGGCGAGTCGAGCAGGACGCTGTCGTCGATGGCGATCGAGGTCCAGTGCTCGGGGGCGGCGGCGTCAGGGTCGAAGGCGCCGTCTTCGAAGGCGCCCTGACCGATGCACGCCTGCACGGCGATGAACGGCGGGTCGACCTGACCCTTGGGGCCGTACTCGCTGCAGTGGGTGGGAATTTCGGCGGCGCGGGCGACCGCGACCTCGGCGATCAGGCGCTCGAACAACCACCGCGGCTTCTGCCACACCTTCGAGTCGCCGAGCGGGGCCGGCTCCTGGTTGGTGCCGCTGACGATGAACTCCCTGTCCTCGTCGATGGTCATGGTCATCTCCTCGACGACCAGGGCCGGCACGAGGCCCTCGATGCTCATCCAGTCGTCGCGGGTGAAGTCGAACGCGCTCAAGATCTGGCTCTTGGTGCTGTTGACGTTGGCGACTGTCCCATCGGTCAGGTCGAGGCCCTTGTACGGGAGGGCGTTGAGGTCGACCTTGACGACCATCTTGAAGTCAGGGGTGGTGGCCTTGAACTTGAAAGCGCCGCCGATGAAGCCGGGGTGATCGGGGTCGTCGGGGTCGGCGGCCTCGGTCGGGCCGAACCGCACCGGCATCTCGGCGAAGTCGGTGACGACGTCCCACAGGCTGACCGGCAGGCTGCCGGGGCTGACGGGGTACTTGCCGTCGGGGTGGGCGGCGTCGACCGGGCCGGGGCGAAACTGGGCGTTCGGGTGGCTGCTGACGACGTTGTCGATGACGGCGCGGGTGGTCAGGTCGACGGTGATGATCGGCTCGTTGGGGTCGACGGCGATCAGGTCGGCGAGGATGGTGGCCGCGCCGAGGCCGACGGCTTCGCCGACGCCGATGAGCGGCGCCAGCGAGGTGCCGTCGAGGCTGGTCGACTTGGCCGTCATGTTGAGCAGCTTCCACATGTTCTGGGCGCTGCGCTGGAGCTGCGGGACCTCGGCCTCGGGGGTGGCGATCAGGGTCAGCAGGGCGTTGCGGATCAGCGGCTCGAGATCCATGTCGATGAGCCACGTCTCGCGCAGGATCTTCTCGGGGAACCGCTCCTTGATGTCCGCGAGCGACAGCTCCTGCACGAAGCCCTTGGCGTCGAGGCGGAGGAACCGCAGCTCGACCCGGCGCTCGTCGCCGAGCTCGACCTCGACCACGTCCTGCGGGTCGGCCAGGGTGACCTCCTCGACGCAGGCGGGGGCGAGCAGGGCGGCGAGGGCGAGGGTGATGGAGGAGGTATTTCGGGACATGGCGAAAAGGACAGGAAAGAAGGGACAGGAGGCGGTGGGGGCCGGCCTGCTGCTCACAGCTTGCGGACGCGGACGACGATCTCGACGGGGTCGGCGCCGGCGGGGACGGTGAAGCGCAGCTCGTAGGTGTCGCCGGCGTCGTCCTGGATGAACAGCGTCGACTCGCCCACGGGCAGGCGGTACTTCTCGTGCTCGGTGTCGGCGACGCCGTCGACGGCGGTCGAGGACAGCTTGTCGGTCAGCTCGGCGTCGGCGAAGAAGCCGGGCTTGGCGTAGTCCCAGGCGGCGAGGACCTTCGGGTCGTCGGCGTCGGGCCGCTTGTCGTCAGGGCCGACGAAGAACAGGTAAGGGGTGCCGCCGTCGGCGGCGCGCCGGTAGTAGAAGTCGAGCCGACCGTTGGAGGTCCAGTAGTTGCCGAGGATGACGTCGGCGATCTTGCCGGCCTGGCTCTGCAGGGTCGGCCGGATCTGGGCGATCATCTCGTCGGCCGTGAAGCCGATCGGGACGCCCTTGAGCGCGAACACCGGGCGCGCGGCGCCCTCCTCGAGGTTGTCGGCGGTGTTCTGCTCGCCGCCGACGATCTTGCCGTTCATGTCGCGCATGAAGGCGTCGTTGCCGGCGGGGTCGTGGATGATGTCCTGGGCGACGTCGAGCAGCATCTCCCACAGGTACTGCGGGGCCGGCGAGACGAGGTTGGGGACCTGGATGTCGAACTCGGCCCAGCCGGTGTCGACGGTGCCGATCGAGGCGCCGGCGAGGCAGGGCAGGCCGGGCGCGAAGCAGTAGAACGGGTAGTCGAGGTCCTTGAAGGCGAGGTAGGCGGCCTGGGCGATGATCCGCTCGAGCGACCAGGCCGGCTGCGACCACACGTAGGTGTCGCCGAGCGGGCTGTCGGGGAGGTTGGGGGCGCAGGTGGCGTGGCCGTCGGTGCACGAGGGCACCTTGGTGTCGAGCTCGGCGATCGCCATGCGCATGTCGACGGTCGGGGCGGCGGCGATGCCCTCGATCACGACCTTGACCGGGTCGTTGAAGTCGAACGCGAGCGGGGCCTCGGCGACGCTGAGGAACATCTCGCCGGCGCCCGCGGAGGCGTCGATGCCGTCGACGCGCCGCAGGTTGCTGGCGGCGGTGGCGATCATCTTGAACTCGGGGGTCAGCGCGTCGCTGTAGGTGGTGAATTCGGCGTCGTCGGGGACGAGCAGGCCGGGGTGATCGCCGGTCGGGCCGAGCTTGTCGGACAACGGCTGCATGTCCATCAACGCGTCGTAGAGGGTGACCGGCAGCTTGCCCTCGCTGTTGGCGATGTTGGGGTGCGAGGCGAGCAGGGTCAGCTTGAGGGCGTCGCGCAGGACCTCGACCGAGATGAAGGGGCGCGTGTGGAGGTCGCCCTCGTGGACCTTGTCGAGCTTGGAGTCCTTGAGCTTCTCGGTGCACTGGAAGGCGCCGAGCTCGTGGTTGCCGCAGAACAGGCTGGCGGCGAGCACGTCGTTGAAGGTGAGGCCGTTGACGGTCTTGTTGTCGTACAGCGAGAAGAGGTACTGGAAGTCCTCCATCACCGTGGTCGCCACGTTGGCGTTGCGCGGCGTCATCGTCAGCAGGCGGACCATCGCGAACTGCGGCGAGGTCTGCCACTCGGGGCCGTAGGTCTGGCCGAGCGGGGTGGCGCTACAGTTGTGATTGGGGCTGACGGGGAGGTCGCCGTTCTTGACCGCGTCGCTGTAGACGTCCCACTGGTCGCCGCACGAGTTCTGGATGGTCGAGAGCACGTGGTCGAGCAGCGGCGCGCTGTCGAGCTCGATGAGCGTGATGTCCCTGGCCGCGACCTCGCCGAAGATCTCGAGCGCCTTGGCCTTGTCCATCTCGAGCACCACCGGCGGCGGCGGGGTGTCGTCGATGCGCAGGAAGAAGCGGTCGGTCGGCAGCGGCGGGGCGGACGGCTCGCCGGTGGTCGGCGCGGTCGGGTCAGTGTCGGTGTCGGCGGCGGTGCTGGTCTCGGTGGTGTCGTCGCCGTCGGTGTCACCCGGGTCGCCAGGACACGCGGCGAGCGCAGGGATGAGCAGCGAGAGCGAGAGCAGGGGGCGGGGATGTCTCATGGCGCAGCCGTCCGAAGCCCGCAGTATCGCAGCTTCGCCGGCCCTGCGATAGGATGACGAGCGCCCGCGGCCCGCCGCCCCCGTGGCGCGCAGGGGCAAAACGAGGGGGCGGACGGGCGGCGCCGATCACTTGCTGCCGGGCGCGGGTGCGTGCGCGGGCGGTCTCGCGGTCGGCGTCGGGGCGGGGTCGACGAGTGCGGGCGGGTGGGGGGCGAAGCGGCTCTCGAGTTCGACGCCGCGGACGCAAAAGGCGCCGGGCTGGCGCGGATCGGGGTCGCGGTCGACGACGAGGAGGTACTGGTGCTGCTGGGCGAAGCCGGCCTGCAGGACGTGATAGACGCGGTCGCTGATGTCGGGGCAGCCGCGGCCCCAGTAGAGCCGCGCGGGCTTCTCGGCGGCCTCGCCGAACTGCCGCCAGAAGCCGTAGAGGTAGCCGCTGCCGTTCTCGTAGACGACCATGTTCGACAGGCTGGTCGCCCACATGCGCGGCTTGACCTCGCCGGCGCCCTTCGGCGCGCCGATCGGCGGGGCGGACGTCGGTGCGGGCGGGGTGGCGGCGGTGAGGTTCGTCGACGCGCCGCCCGGCGCGGCCGCGGCGGCGTCGAAGCCGAGCAGCGCGAGGAGGCCGAGGATCGCCGCGGCGGCGGGGGCACGGGCGGGGCGCACGGACGTGGCGAGCATGCGTGAATTGACGCAATGCTCACGCGGCTTGTAAAGCGGGGTGCCCCGATATCGCGTCCCGGCGCCCGTGGCGGGCCGCGCCCGGAGCTTCGGATGGCGCCGGCGCGGGGTGCTCGCGGGTCGTCGGCTGCGCCGCGGCGGCGGCTTCACGGCGGCGTTGGACTTTCGGTATAGTCGCGGCGATGCCCGGCTCGTCGCTGCATGGGCGCGCCTTCACGCGCGTCGCCGTGACCGTCGCCCTCTCGCTGGCTCCGGCGCTGGCGCTGGCCCAGGAGCCCGCGACGTCCGAGGCGGTCGCGGAGGGGCCCGAGACGCCCGAGGCGGCGGAGGGGCCCGAGACGGTGGCAGCGCCCGCGCAGCCGCGGCCGCCGGCGGTCGAGGTCGAGACGGCCCGGCGCGTGCGCCACAACTGGTACGCCGGGTTCGGCGTCGGCCTCGGCGTCGGCAACCTGCGCCGCACCGAGGCCGGCCGCAACGCGGTGTCGGTGGCGCTGCTGGGCCACGTGCGGGCGGGCGGACGGATCCGCGACAACCTGCTGGTCGGTGGCCTGGTGTCGACGACGCTCGGCGGGGCCCGGCGCGGGCAGGGGTTGCTGTCGATCCTGGCCGAGGTCATCGGCTATCCGGTCCGCGGCAAGGGCCTGGTGTTGCAGGGGGCGCTGGGGCTGGGGACGTTCCTGCAGGGCGACGTGCTGCGCGACATCGAGAACCCGACAGCGGGGATCACCCGCACCGCCGTCGGGCTCGCGTTCGGCGTGGGGCTCGGCTACGAGTTCTGGCTGGCCCGCCGCTTCAACCTCGGGCTGATGGTCCGCGGCGACGGGATGGCGGCGCCGGAGCTGGGCCTGCGCGCAGCCGGGACGTTCGGGCTGACGTTCACCTGGTACTGAGGGCAGGTCCCGGAGGACAGGTCCGAGAGGACAGGCCCGAGAGGACAGGTCCGAAGGGACAGGCCCCGCAGGACAGGCCCCGCAGGACAGGCCCCGCAGGACAGGTCCGGACGGTCAGCCGCCGCTGGCGCTGCGGCGCTCGCGGGCCTGCTCGATGAGCTGCTGGTAGGTGACGTCGCCGAGCACGCCGGCCTCGCCCTGATCGCAGCGCTCGAACAGCTCGGTGAGGCTGTCGTTGCGGGGCTGGTCGACGTCGGCGCGGAACAGGCGGAGGATGTCGAGCACGCGCAGCTGATCGAGCGGGCGCGCGGGCACGTAGCCGTTGTCGTCGCCGACCAGCCGCAGGACCACGCCGGCGGCCTCGAGGCGGGTGAGGACGTCGGACAGGCGGGTGGCCTCGACGCGGAACCGCGAGGCCAGGGCCTTCAGGACCAGCGGGGCGCCGCGGCGATCGTAGTGGTCGCAGATGGCGAGCACGATGCGGGCGGCCAGGCGCGCGGCGCTGACGCCCCCCTCGGGGTCGCGCCGCAAGCTGGGGTTGACGAAGCCGTCGCGGCGGACCACGGCGATGTGCTGGACGACGTAGGCGATCTCGGCGGCGAGCAGGACGATCAGCCACGAGAGGTAGGCCCACACGCAGAACACGGGGATCAGCGCGAGCGCGCCGTAGGTGCCCTCGTAGGTGCGGAAGGTGCCGAGGTAGAGGGCGAAGCCCCGCTTGCCGAACTCGAACAAGGTGGCGCCGACGACCCCGCCGACGACGGCGGCGCGCCAGCTGACGGCGGTGGCGGGCAGGAACCGCAGCAGGACGACGAAGGCGATGTCGGTGCTGAGGTACGGGATGACGGAGAAGTTCTGGTCGGTGAAGCGGGCGACGATCGACTGGGTGATGCTGAAGAAGATCACCAGCGGGGCGAGCGTGGTGAGCGTGTAGAACATCGCGAACTTGGCCACGATCGAGCGCCGCAGCTTGGCGCGCCAGATCTGGTTCATCGCGTCCTCGAGGGTGATGAACAGCAGCATGGCGCCGCCGATCGAGCCGAGGAAGCCGATGACGCCGAGGTTCTCGACGGTGACCCGCGAGGCGAGGTCGTAGATCTGGTTGCTGATGATCTCGGAGCGCCCGGGGTCGGGGATCAAGGCCCGCGCGACCCGGTGGATGAAGCTGCGCCCGCTGTCGGCGCCGAGCAGGCCGAGCAGGGTGAGGACGAGGCCGGCGAATGGGACCAGCGAGAGCAGGGTCTGCAGCGCTAGGCTCGAGGCGAGGGTGGTGCTGCGATCGACGAACAACCACCGCCGGACGGCGTAGACGGCGGCGAGCCAGACCTGGCGACCGGGGCTGGGATCGAAGGTGACGGTCCGCGGGAACAGGTACTCGCGCAGCCACGTCATCCGGTCGCGCCGCGCGGCGGGCACCGCTGCGGCGTGGACGTCGGGGTCGGGCTGCGGCTCGTCCATGGCTCCCGGGTCAGTGTGTCCGAGGACCGAGGCGCCCGGCTAGCGGGCATCGTCGTTCATCCGCCCTGGGCGGCCGGCAGGCGCGGCGGGGTGGCCCGCTTGGCGGCGCGGGCGACTTTCTCGCGCAGCGGCTCGGCGAGGGCCTCGATGTCGTCGCGCAGCGCGCCCAGCTCCTCCTCGAGCTTGCGCACGCGCTTCTCGGGCAGGCCCTCGAGGTCGGGCAGCAGCTCGGCGAGCTTGCGCGCGGCGGCGGAGGCCTTGTTGAGCAGGTCGAGCTTGTCGGCGCCCTTGGGCCGCGGGTGCAGCACGGGGTCGAAGCGCTTGCGCAGCTCGGCGACCGGCTGGCCCTCGTCGAACACGGCCGAGCGCAGCTCGGTGAGGACCTCGGGGGCGTGCGGGCGCGGAGGCGCGCGGCGCGAAGGGGCAGGCTCGTCGTCGGCGGGGTCGTTGGCGGGGCCGTCGCCGATCGCGCGCGAGAAGTAGTCGATCGCCTCGACGGTCGGGATCGTGCGCGCGACGCCGTCCCACTCGAGGACCTCGGGGGCGTGCCGCTGCACGGTCGAGTAGCTGACGGTCAGCTTGTCGACGGTGGCCTTCTTGAGCGTGAGCTCCTGGGCGCAGTAGGCGTGGAAATCTTCGTAGCCCCAGCGCTCGTAGGCCCGACCGGCGCGGACCTTGATGAGCGCCTCCGCGAGCTCGATCCACGAGCGCTTGAAGCGCTGGGTCCGCCGCACGACCTCGAGCCGCTGCGCGTCCCCGCCGGTCCGCTCGAGCAGCTCGGCGAGGTCGTCGATCTTCCTGGTTCCCTTGGACACCGGGGCTCCTATATCACCCGGGCCGCGCCCTTTGGTACCGTGGCCGGGTGGCCCCGGACGCACACGCGCTGCCGACGCTGGCCCCGCAGACGCCGGCGGAGCCGCACCCGGTGGTACGGCTGACGCGGACGGCCCGGGCGGACTGGCAGCCGGCGGAGGCCGATCCCCCGCTGCAGGCCGGGGCGGTGATCGACGGTCGCTACCGGGTGGTCGCGGTGATCGGCGAGGGCGGGATGGGCCGCGTCTACGAGACGGAGCACCTGTTCCTGCGCCGCAGGCTGGCGCTCAAGCTGGTCCGCCGCGATGCGGGCACCGGCGAGGCGGCGGCGCGGCTGCTGCAAGAGGCGGTGCTGGCCGGGAAGGTGCCGCACGCGACGGTGGTGCCGGTGTTCGACTGCGCCGCGCTGCCCGACGGCCAGGTCTACGTGGCGATGGAGCTGCTGCGCGGCGAGAGCCTCGAGGAGGCGCTGATGCGGCCGCAGCGGGCGGAGGCGGTGCTGCGCTGGCTGGCCGAGGTGGCGCGCGGGCTCGGGGCGGCCCACCGCGCGGGTATCGTCCATCGCGACGTTAAGCCGGCCAACCTGTTCCTGGCCCGCGCGAACGATGGTTCGGTGCAGCCGCGGATCCTCGACTTCGGGATCGCCAAGCTGCTGCCGGGGCTGGCGGGCGAGGCCGGGGCGGCGGTCCAGACGCAGGCCGGGGCGCTGCTGGGGACGCCGTTCTACATGGCGCCGGAGCGGATCCGCGGCGAGACGGGCGACGGCAGCGCGGACCTCTACGGGTTCGGGGTGATCCTCTACGAGGCGCTGACCGGGCAGGTGCCGTTCGTCGGCGAGGGCTTCATGGAGATCGTCGGCCGTCACCTGCGCGAGCCGCCGCTCGACCCGCGGCAAGCGGCCCCGCAGCGGCGGATCCCCGACGCGCTGGCCGAGCTGGCGCTGGCGCTGCTGCGCAAGGATCCGCAGGCGCGACCGCAGGGCGGCGAGGCGGTGGCGGCCGCGCTGCTGGCGGTGCTCGGGGACGACCGCGCGGCGGTGGAAGAGTTGTGGCTGGGGGCGGAGGCGCCGGTGTCGGTGGTGGCGGCGACGCAGGCGATCGAGGAGGGGTCGACGCAGCGGCTCGCGGGACAGGTCTTCGAGGACATGTCTGAAGGGGCATGTCTTAAAGATGGTGTCTCTGGGGACATGTCCTCGGGGGCGAGTCGCGCGAGCGAGCCGTCGTGGGCCAGCGCGACGGCGGCGACGCTGCCGCCGGGGCTGCGGGGGGCGGAGGCTTCCCGGCATGAGATGTCCCCGGGGACAGGTTCATCCCGGCGCGCGGAGATGGCCGCGGAGACAGGTTCGATGGCCGGCGTCGCGAGCGAGATGTCCTTGGAGACAGGCTCAGGCTCGCGGTTCGGGGCCGGGACGGGGCCCGACGAGCCGGCGCGATCGGACATGGCCTCGCAGCCAGGTCGAGCGGCCGGCAGCCTGCGGGCCGCGGCGCTGGTGCTGGCGTGCATGGCGGGGGGACTGGTGGCGTGGGTGTTGATGCCGCGCGAGCAGGCCGGCGAGGCGGCCGAGGTGCCGGCCCGGACGGTCCCGATTCCGCCGCTGCCGGTCGCATCGCCAGGGCGGGGCGCGACCCGGATGGAGGCCGCCCTGGAGCCCGAGGCCGGGGCGACCGATTCTTCGCCAGAGAGCCTCACGAACGGGTCTGCGGGGCCGGCGACGGAGCCCGCGGCCGCGGTTACGACGAGCGCCGGGGCCGAGCCCGAGGCGAAGGCGGCCGATCCGGCGCCGGTGAAGAAGCGACCCAGGAAACCGCCGCGCAAAGCTGGTACAACCGAGCCAGGTCCGCGCGAATCGGGGCCGAAGATCAAGACCGATGTCTACGACGAGTGAGACTCCCCGGTGCCAGCGCCCGCGTGCGGCGGGCTGGCGACGCGCGCTGGTCGGCGCTCTCGTGTTCGCGCTGGCGCGGCCGGCCGCGGCGGCTCCGGGAGCGCCCACCGAGGCGCCGGCGACGGTCGATGCTGCGCTGGCCGCCGGCGACCTGGGGACCGCGCGGGCGCTGGCCGAGCAGGCCCGGGCGGCCGACCCGAGCGCCGACAACTGGCGCCGCGAGGCCGAGGTGTGCCAGCGCGTGGCCGACTACGTGTGCGCGCGGGCGGCCTGGAAGGGTCACCTGGCGGCGCTGCCGAAGGGGGCCGATCGCGCGTCGGCGGAGGCGCAGCTGGCTGCCCTCGAGGACATGTCCCGGGGGACAGTCGAGGACGAGGCGGCGTCGACCCACCGCGCCGGGCTCGACAAGGCCCGCGCCGACAAGGACGGGGCGGTGCGCCCGAAGCCGGCGATCGCCGAGGGTCCGAAGCCGGGGCCGGTGAAGCGCGAGCGGATCGTGAAGAAGTGGTACTTCTGGGTGACGACGATCGCGATCGCGGCGGCGGCCGGGGCGATCACGGGCATCGCCATCCAGGCGGCCCGCGACGAGCGAACCGACGATCTGGACGAGCGGGCTCGCCTGCGGTTCCAGCCGGAAGGCCTCGGGCTGCGGTTCTGAGGACGAAAGCCCCGGATGCCTGGCGCAGAGACGTCGGGCTGGTGGCGAGCCCGAGAGCTTGGCGTCGAAGCCGCGAGGGCCGGCCGCCGGATGTCCCAAGGGACAGGTGATGCGCGGGACCTGGCGCAGAGACGTCGGGCTGGTGGCGAGCCCGAGAGTTTTGCGTCGAAGCCGCGAGGGCCGGCCGTCGGATGTCCCAAGGGACAGGTGATGCGCGGGACCTGCCGGGACGCTGCCGAGGTTGTGGCTGTCTTTAGAGACAGGCGAGCCACCACGGTCGTTCGTGGTCCGACAGGGGGCGCGAGGGACAGCCCGCGGCTGGGGTGATCTTGGGCGCCGCGTGTGATCGAACCGACGCGGCGCGGTTTCGTGCCGCTAGTAGACGGCGCCGTGGAGGGTGAGGCGCAGCCGCTTGAGCGAGAGGGCGCCGCTGCCCCCGGACGCGAAGACGCGCAGGCCCTGGAACTCGTTGTTGCCGACGATGCAGGTGCCGAGGTCGACGCCGGCGCTGTGGATCGACCAGTCGTTGGCCATCGAGCCGGTCGAGCCGCACTTGTTGAGCTGGTTCTGCACGGTGAAGATCACCGACGAACCGACCGAGTAGCTGCGGCCCTGGGCGCACACCGTCGCGTGATCGTAGGTGAGGCCGCCGATGCCGAACATGATCTGCAGGGCGCCGTTGCCGTCGACGATCGCCGCGGTGCCGATCTGGTCCTCGTCGACCTCGACGTTTTGATAGATGTCCCACACCTCGGGCCACGACTCGCCCTGCGGCGCCCACTCAGCCTCGCCCCAGCCCGGCGTCGGCGAGTAGGTCCAGTCGGGGTTGGTCGAGGTGAAGGCGCTCTCGTAGTCGATCTCGAACCAGACGCCGTCGGACGCGAAGCCGCACGGGTCGCTGGCGGGCATCGGCGTGGGCGTGCAGTCGTTCTCGCAGCCGTCGCCCGGGATCTTGTTGCCGTCGTCGCAAGCCTCGCCGCCTTCGACCTCGCCGTCGCCGCAGACCGGCGGGGCGGGCGGTCCGCACAGGCCGGCCTGGCACTCGAGGCCGGGGGCGCAGGCGTCGCCCCGACCGCAGGGACAACCCTCCTGTCCGATCGGACAGGGTTCGCCGGTGGTGCCGTCGCCGGTCGTGGTCGTGGTCGTGGTCGTGTCGGAGGCGGCTGTGTCGCCGCCGCTGTCGGTCGCCTCGCTGCCGCTCGCGGGCTCGCTGGCGCCCGTGGCGTCGGTGGCGTCGGTGGCCGTGGCGTCGGTGGTCGCGGCGGAGGTCGCGTCGCTCGCCGCGGTCAGCGACCCGGCTGACGTGGTCGGCGCGGGCTCGGAGGTGCCGGTCCCGGTCGGCGCAGGGTCGGTCGAATTCGCGGCCGTGACGGACGTGATGCCGGCGGAGGCGGTGGTGGTGGGGTCCGAGGGATCGCCGCAGGCGGCGAGGAGCAGGAGCGGTCCGAAGCGACGGAGGCGCATGGTCGACGAGGATAGTGGGTGGCTCGGGGGCCGCCGAGGGGTCCGATGCAGGGTTTGCATCAGAGGTCGACCGAGCGGCGCAGCACTTTGGTCGCGCGCAGCGGGTCCATGCTACGTTGGGTCGCACGACGACACGCGGGCGCGGGCCCGATCCCGCGCACGGGACTTGTTTGAGGGCCTTCGGGCCCGATCGCTTCAGGGGCCTGAGTTCGCCACCGCACCGAGGGCATGATGCCGGTTAAGAGATCCATCCCCGCATCCGGGACAGACGCCCTGATCGGCCAGACGATCGGCAGCCACTACACCCTGCAGCGCGTCCTGGAGCGGGGACCGCGGGTGCTGGCGTTCCTCGCCACGCACCGCACCATGCACCGCACCGTCGTCATCCAGGTGCTCGCGGCGGCGTGGGCCGACGGGACGCCGGCGGCGGCGCGCTTCGACGAGCAGGCCAAGGCGCTGGCGGCGCTCGAGCACCCGAACATCGCCGCGGTGCACGACCACGGGCGCGAGCCGGGGCGCGTGTGGATCGCGGTCGAGTACGTCGAGGGCGAGACGCTGGGCGACTACGTGCGCCGCATGGGTCGACTGCAGCTCGAGGGTTTCGTGCCGATCGCCGCGCAGGTGCTCAAGGGCCTCGGCGGCGCGCACGTGCGGCGCATCGTGCACGGCGACCTGAACGCCAGCCAGGTGATGCTGGTCGAGGAGCAGGGGCGCGCCAACTACGTCAAGCTGCTCGACCTCGGGATCGCGGCGCTGCTCGAGGCGCCCGATGACAGCGACGAGGAGGCGCCGATGGTCGGCGAGCCGGCCTACCTCGCGCCCGAAGTCATCATGAACGCGCCGGCCGACGCGCGCTCCGACGTGTACGCCGTCGGGGTGCTGTTCTATTACATGCTCAGCGGTCGGCTGCCGTTCGAGGGCGACAGCCCGCGCGACGTGCTGCACAAGCACGTCAACGCCAAGCCGACGCCGCTCGAGTCGGTGCTGCCGGCGGATCACGGCGTGCCCGACGAGCTGATCCACCTGGTCCACGACTGCCTGGCCAAGAACCCCGACAACCGGCCGACCGACGCCAACGAGATCGTCGAGCGGATGATCGATTGCGTGCCGGCGGCGATGTTCCGCCTGCCGGTCGCGGCGCCGCGCAGCCGCGTGGGCCAGGGCAACGTGTCCCGAGGGCCAGGTCTCGGCGACGCCGAGGCGGCCCAGGACCGGGCCCGTTCGGCGACGTTGGCTGCCGCCGTCGAGGCCAGCGGCGCCCGCCCGATCCCCGTCGTCGAGGCGCCGGCGAGCGTGGTGGTCCACGAGCCGCCCAGCTCCAGCGGCAGCTCCGGCTGGATCTTCGCCCTGCTGGCGATCGTCGGCGTCGGCGTCGGCGTGTACTTCTATCTCGAGAGCCAGAAGGTGCCGCAGGTGCCGCCGGTAGCGATGCCGCACGAGGCGCCGCCGCAGCTGGCCGCCGGGCTGGCCAAGGCGCAAGAGTTCGAAGCCGCCGGCAGGTTGCAGGAGGCGCTCGCGGCCTACGAGGTCGTGCTGGTCACCGACCCGACCAACGCCCAGGCCAAGGAGCGCCAGGCTGCCCTGAAGGCCATGATCGCCGAGGCGGAGGCCAAGGGCCAGCTGCCGCCGGACACGAAGGTGGAGACGCCGCCGGACACCAAGGTCGACGGGCCGCCGGATACGAAGGTCGACGCGCCGCCCGAGACGCCGCCGGACACGAAGGTGGAGACGCCGCCGGACACGAAGGTCGAGACCCCGCCGCAGCCCGTCGGGCCGGTGGCGTTCGCGGTCGAGGCGACGCCGAAGGCCGAGGTGTTCGTCGACGGCGAGTTGAAGGGCAAGACGCCGCTGACGCTCGAGCTGTCGCCCGGACCGCACAAGATCGAGCTCAAGGCCAAGGGCTTCGACACCCACACCGAGACGCTCGAGGTCGCGGCCGACGGTCAGAAGGAGCTCAAGGCCAAGCTCAAGCGGGCCGACCGCAAGACCTTCCGTGACGAGGAGAACGCGGCCTCGGAGGACCTCGACCCCGAAGAGGGCGTCGGCACGAACATCGAGATCACCCGGCCCAAGAAGGGCGGGTGAGCCGCGACGACCTGTCCCGAGGGGCAGGTGGTACGCGACCTCGCGCGGCCCTCAGTCGCTGCGCAGCACGACGAAGCGCAGCGACTCACGCTCGCCGCGGTGCTCGTAGAGCAGCACCGCCGCCGGCCCGAGCGTGGCCGTCGTGTCCTCGACCGCCCAGTTGCCCTCGACCGTCAGCGCGGCGGTGAATTCAGGGCGGCGGTACACGGTGAAGCGCGGCGGCTCGCGGGCGGCGACGAAGCCCGCGCCGATCCACTGGATCCCGGGGATGTCCTTCGGGACAGTTTGTAGCAGCTTGCCGTCGCGCGCCAGCAAGCCGAGCTCCGGGCCGCCCGTGCGCACGTAGCCGTCGCCGGCCGGGTCGCGGGTGAGGGCCTGGTCCTTCGCCAGGGTGTGCTCGTGCAGGGTGGCGCCGTCGCGCAGATCGAGCCATGCGTGGGTCGGCGTGCTGGCGTAGGCGAGCATGTTCGTGGCCTCGGCCGGGGCGAGGGCCACGCGGTCGGGCGGCAGCTCCCGACGCCAGCGCTGCTTGCCAGTGGTGACGTCGCGCAGCTCGACCGCGAGGGTGCGCTCGGACAGGCGACGCACCAGCAGCTTGCCGGGCGCGACCACGCGAGCGTCGGTGCTGTACGAGTCGTCCGCGCCGGCGAGCTTGGCCCGCCATCGGACATGTCCTGTAGAACATGTCCATGCGACCATGTCGTGTTCGTCGACCGACCAGCACACGTCGGTCGCCACGTCGCCGCCGACCGGGCGGTACCGCTGCACGGCGTCGGACAGCGCGGGGCGGCGCCACAGCACCTTGCCCTGGTCGTTGACCGCGAGCGCCTCGTAGGCGTCGTCCATCGGCTGGCTGCGCTTGACGCCGAGCAGGTAGCGGCCGCCGAGCCGCCCGAACAGCCGGGGTGCACCCAAGCACATCACGTTGTGCTCCGACTGGAAATCGTCGTGGAGGTGGAGCTCGCTGCCTCGCCAGAACCCGCCGATCGGCGCCCCGGTGTCGCAGCGGAACAGCCGCCGCGTGCAGGTGCAGGCGGCCGAGCAGGCGGTGAGCGCCGGATCGTCGGCGGCGGTGCGGCCCGCGTCGGCGAAGCCGTGCACGATCTCGAGGCGGCATGCGTCGGCCCCGTTGTGGGCGCCCGCCCGGTGGGTAGCGATCACGGCGCCGCGGGCCGTGTCGACCGCGATCAGGTCGGAGCCGGCGTGCAGGAGCACGCGATCGCCGACGGCGTAGAGGGTGTGTCGGCCGCGTGGCTCGGCCTGGGCCTCGAGGCGCCACAGCTGGGCGCCCGTGCTTGCGTCGAAGGCCCGCAGGTGGCGGAAGTCGTCGTCGAGCACGATCACGCGATCGGGCAGGGCCACGGCGGCCCAGCCGCGCACGTCCAGGGCGACGCGCACGCCGGGCGCGGGCGTCAAGACGGAAAGCGGGGCCGGCGTCGGCGCGGCGGCGACCGGGTCTTTCGGACCGGTCTCTTCGGGCATGTCCTCGGGGACAGCAACCGAGGCCGCGGGGCCCGGCTGCGGGGGCGCCGTCCTGGGGGCACAAGCGACGACCACGAGCAGGACGATCGAGCGACGCACCGCTCGAGCGTGCCCGACGCCGGCGAAATTCACACCCGCAGACCGCGGCCCCGGCGATAGCCCTGACACAGGGCGCTGCCGGCCTCGACGCTGCGGCACGGCATCGGCCGCTCGCGATAGATCTCGCAGCGCACGCGCCCGCCGATCCGCCCGCGCAGGGCCACGCAGCGGCCGTCGGGGTGGAGCCGCAGGTGCGCCGTGCCCTCGTCGTCGCGGACCACGAGCTTGCGCACCAGGTCCGGTCGACGCCACAGCGGCGCCGCGGGATCGATCTCGATGTAGTGGGAGAACCCCTCGGCGATGTTCTCCGGGGTGTTCTGGCAGCAAGCGCCGCAGCTGAGGCAGTCGTAGTAAGGCACGGTCGTCAGCCTCGCTCCGCAGCGCGGGAAACGGCGGTCACGGGGGCGCGCGCGCTCGCAGGCGCGACCTCGGCCGTCTCGCCGCGGCAGCACTCCTCGAGGTTGGTGCCGCAGCGGACGCACTGGCCGTGGCCGTGGACCCACACCAGCGCCAGCGGTTGGCCGCACCACGGGCAGCGCCTGTCGCACACCGATTGCACGCGCGCACCCTAGCGTCGTCGCGCAGGCTTGTCGACCCGCTGGCGGCCGGGTCCGCGCCGCGCGCCGCGGCGTGTGGCAAGCTGCCGGGGCATGCCGGCCTTCGTCGATCACTACCGGGTCCTGGATGTCGCGCCGTCCGCGTCGGAGTCGCAGATCCGTCAGGCTTTCCGCCGCGCGGTGCACCGGCACCACGCCGATCGCCACCCCGACGACGCGTCCGCGAGCGAGCGCATGCGGGCCGTCGTGACGGCCCGCGACGTGCTGTGCGACCCGCAGCTGCGGGCCAGCTTCGACCGCGCGCGGGCCGGGCAGGGCGCCGCCCGGGCGCCGGTCGATCCGCTGTTTCAGGCGGCCGCCCGCGCGTGGGGCCAGGCGCCGCCGCCGAACCCTCCCGCCCCGCCCGTACAGGCTCACGGCTGGGGCGCCGCCCTGGCCGGCGCGGCCGGCCTCGCCGCCGCGTTCGGGCTGTCGCTGCTGGCGGCCGCGGGCGTGGCGAAGATCCGGTCTCGTTGGGCGCCGTGATATCTGGCTCTCGGGACATGTCCCGGGAGCATGGGATGAGATGCCCGAAGACACATGTTTTTCAAGACATGTCCTTCGGGACATCGGCCGAGCCTCGGAGTGGCATGGCCGATCGGACATGTCCCCAAATTCATTAAACATGGAGCCGGCGATCGACGTGTCTCTCGGGACATGTCCGATCGCGCATGCCCGCGAACGCCTGTTCGGGTGACCCGGCCGGACCTCGCGCGGCCCGCTGCAGCCCCGGTCGCCCGGCGCGCCCGCCGGAGCGGCACGCGCGGCCGAACGGGGCCATTCGGCAGCATATTTCCCCGGCGCGCGGCCCCGCCCGTATAGTGTCGGCCAATGGTGCGCGTTCGCCCTCGACTTCGAACCATCCTCGGTCTCACCACCCTCGCCGTCGCCTGCGGCGGCGGGCGCGAGCGGGTCGTCCGCGACTGTCCGCCCGCGGCTGCGCCGGCGCCGGAGACCCCGGCCGCCGAGGGCCCGGCGGCCGCGCCCGCGCCGTTCGTCGACCAGGTCATCGCGCCGGCCGGGCAGCACCCGTTCTCGGTCCTCGACTTGCTGGCGTTCGACCGCATCAGCGATCCCCAGGTCGCGCCGAACGGCAAGAAGGTCGCGTTCGTACTGCGCAAGACCGACCTCGAGAACAACCGCGGGCGCAGCGACATCTACGTCATGGGCATCGACGGCTCGGGCCCGATCCAGGTGACCACCGATCCGGACAGCGAGTCGAGCCCGCGCTGGGCCGCCGACAGCGAGACGCTGTACTTCCTCGGCAAGCACGAGGGCACGCAGCAGGTGTTCCGCGCGGCCATCGGCGAGACGCCGAAGCCGGTCACCAGCTTCCCGGTCGACATCGGGGCCATCTCGCTCGACGAGGGCGGCCACCTGCTGTTCTCCGCCGAAGTGTTCCCCGAGTGCGACGTGGCGCCCGAGGGCCCGCTCGCGTGCACGGCCGCTTTGGCGAAGGACCGGGCGCGCAAGGATCGCGGCACCGGCACCGTCTTCAACCGCCTGTTCGTGCGCCACTGGGACGAGTGGGAGGACGGCCGGCGCGCGCAGCTGTTCGCCTGGTCGATCAGCGGCGGCGGCAAGCCGGTCCACCTGTCGCGCGGCATCGACGGCGACGTGCCGTCGAAGCCGTTCGGCGGCACCGAGGAGATGACCTTCACTCCCGACGGCCAGGGCGTCGTGTTCGCCGCTCGCGTCGCCGGCCAGTCCGAGCCGTGGTCGACCAACTTCGACCTCTTCTACGCCCCGCTCGACGGCTCGGCCGCGCCCAAGAACCTGACGGCCGGCAACCTCGCGTGGGACACCCGCCCGGCCTTCTCGCCCGACGGCAAGACCCTGGCGTACGTCGCCATGGCCCGGCCCGGCTACGAGGCCGACCGCTTCAGCCTGGTCCTTCGGCCATGGCCTGAAGGACAGCCGAAGATCCTCACCGGCGGCTGGGACCGCTCGGTCGAGGAGTTTCAGTGGAGCGGCGACGGCAAGACGATCTACGCCGCGGCCGACGACGGCGGCCGGCTGTCGCTGTTCGCGGTCGACGTCGCCGACGGGGCCGCGCGCGAGCTGATCCGCGGCGGGGCCGTCCACGACGTCCAGCGCTTCGGCGACCGCCTGCTGTTCCTCCGCAACGACCTGTCGCACCCCGACGAGCTCTACGTGGCCGGGCTCGACGGCAAGGCCGAGCAGCTGTCGCACGTCAACGACGCCAAGGTCGCCGCGGCCGACTTTGGCGTCGCCGAGCAGTTCAGCTTCCCGGGCCACAAGAACGAGACGGTGCACGGATGGGTCGTGCGTCCGCCGGGCCTGGCCGAGGGCGCCAAGGCCCCCGTCGCGTTCCTGATCCACGGCGGCCCGCAGGGCTCGTTCAGCGATCGCTGGAGCTACCGCTGGAACCCGCAGACCTACGCAGGCGCCGGTTATGCCGCGGTGATGATCGACTTCCACGGCTCGACGGGTTACGGCCAGGCGTTCACCGACGCGATCCAGGACGACTGGGGCGGCGGGCCGCTCGTCGATCTGCAGAAGGGCCTGGCGGCCGCGCTGGCCCGCTATCCGTGGCTCGACGGCGATCGCGTGTGCGCGCTCGGGGCCTCGTACGGCGGCTTCATGGTCAACTGGATCGCCGGCCAGTGGCAGGCGCCGTTCCGCTGCCTCGTCAACCACGACGGCGTGTTCGACAACCGCATGATGTACTACGCCACCGAGGAGCTGTGGTTCCCCGAGTGGGAGCACCGCGGCCCGTACTGGCAGACCGCCAAGCAGCACGAGGCGCACAACCCGGCCAACTACGTCGACCGCTGGCGCGTGCCGATGCTCGTCATCCACGGCGGCAAGGACTTCCGGATCCCCGAGACCCAGGGCATCGCCACCTTCACCGCCCTGCAGCGGCGTGGGGTGCCGAGCCGGTTCCTGTACTTCCCCGACGAGAACCACTGGGTGCTGAAGCCGGTCAACAGCAAGGTGTGGCACGACAACGTGCTGGGCTGGCTCGACACCTGGCTGCGCGCGCCGGCGCCCGCGAAGTAACGGCTGTCCCCGAGGATAGGATGACATGTCCGAAGATGCAGGTCGCACGGCCTGTACCTTCGGACATGTCGACGATCATGGGGCGATGCCGCCGGACCGCAGGGCAGAGCACCTGCGCCTTCGCACATGTCCCTGGATGCATGGGGCCGGGCGCCCCGCGACGCCCGCTCAGGCGCGGCGGACGGCTCGCGCGTTCGGTCCGGACACGCGCGGCGCCTTCGGGGCCAGCAGGGTCGCCTGAATCAGCGCCGCCGCGGCGAAGCAGCTGAAGGCCAGGGCGCCGATCAGCTTGGCGGGCGTGTCGGTCAGGTCGGTCTGCGCGGTCTTGTGGCTGGCGACCAGCCACACGTCGACGACGAGGAAGGCGGCGCCGCCGAACGCCATCAGCAGGTAGGGCAGGGCGATGCTGCCGCCGGCGATCGGGCGCAAGATCCACACCAGGTAGAGGCCGCCGGCGAACACGATCGCGTCGGACAGCGTGCTGACCCCGCTGGTGATCGCGCCCGCCCACGCATCGCCGGTCGACGGCATGCCGCGGCTGGCCAGCTCGACCACGTTGTAGGCGATGAACGCCAGGCCGGCGAGGGCCAGCGAGCCGATGACGAGGACGGCGCGGGCGCGCGCGCCACCTGTCCGTTCGGACAGCAGCTCCGAGCTGCCGAGCACGCGGCCGAAGCCGATGATCGAGCCGGCGAAGAAGATGTTGCCGAGGATCAGGAGGATGTTCTGCAGCTGGATGCCGGCGAGCGACCAGCCCTGCCAGGTGGAGATCCGGATCAGCGGCACGACGGCGAGCGACAGCAGCAGGACCGTCCACGGCCGCCGCGGCGGATCGCCGGCGCTGAAGCGGAACACCACCAGGGCGCTCATGGCGACCACGAACACCTCGAGCCCGCGCTGCCAGGCGTCGCCGGCGGCGAACAACACCTCGGCGGCGTAGCGCCCGCCGACGGCGATCAGGCAGAACAGCAGACCCAGCCCGCGCGGTGCGTTCACGACGCTTCCTCCGCGCCGAGGTCGGCGAGCACGCGGACCGTCACCTCGTTGCCGATCAGCGTGCGGAGCATCGGCCGCAGGGTGGTCTGGGCCAGCTCCAGATCGTCGATTCCGAGCTCGGCGGCGTCCTTGCCGGCCCGCTTGCAGATCATGGCCAGCGCCCGCTTCGCCGTGTGCGGACCCAGCAGCGGGGACAGCACGCTGACGACGCGCTCGGCGAGAGGACCATCGATGGGCTGTACAGGCGGCACAATCGACGCTCTGGGGAGAGGCGCCGATCACGGCGCCCACGGTTCAAGCAGCTTATCGCACCTTGTCGTCGCGCGATCACCGGGGTCGACAACGGATCACGACTCGCGCGCATCGCTGTTGTGAGATTGATTCGTGATCGTGCGTGCACAGCGGCGGCGCGCGAGGTCGTCAGGTAACGCACGCCTTCGCGCATGCGCGCGCAGGGTCGCGTTGGGTAGTCTCCCGCCACCTTTTCGAGGGAGCAGGCATGGCCGCGATCGAGATCCGCGAGGCGTTGACGTTCGACGACGTACTGCTCGTCCCGGGCTACAGCGAGGTCCTGCCCGCGCAGGTCTCGGTACAGAGCCGGCTGACGCGCGACATCATGGTCCACATCCCGCTGGTGGCCGCGGCGATGGACACTGTCACCGAGGCCGCGACCGCCATCTGCATGGCCCGCCACGGCGGCCTCGGCGTGATCCACAAGAACCTCACTCCCGAGCAGCAGGCTCAGGAGGTGCGCAGGGTCAAGCGCAGCGAGAGCGGCATGGTGGTCGACCCGATCACGGTCACTGCCGAGCACACCCTGCGCGAGGCCCTCGCGCTCATGCACGCGCATGGCTTCTCCGGCCTGCCCGTGGTCGAGGGCAAGCGCCCGGTCGGGATCCTCACCAGCCGCGACGTCCGCTTCGAGACCAACCTCGACCAGCCGGTCGGGCGCGTGATGACGCGCGAGCCGATCTGCGTGCGCCAGGGCATCGCCCTCGAGGACGCGCTCGCGCTGCTGCACAAGCACCGCATCGAGAAGCTGCTGGTGGTCGACGCCGCGGGCACCGAGCTGCTCGGGCTCATCACCGTCAAGGACATCCGCAACGCCCAGACCCACCCGCACGCGATCAAGGACTCGAGCGGGCGCCTGCGCGTCGGCGCGGCCGTGGGTGTCGGGGCCGACACCGAGGTGCGCGCGCAGGCGCTCGTCCATGCCGGCGTCGACGTGCTCGTCGTCGATACCGCGCACGGCCACTCGAAGGGCGTGCTCGACACACTGCGCGGGGTCCGGGCCAGCTTCCCGGGCCTGCAGATCATCGCCGGCAACGTCGCCACCCCGCAGGGCTACCGCGCGCTGGTCGAGGCCGGCGCCGACGCGGTGAAGATCGGGATCGGCCCCGGCTCGATCTGCACCACCCGCGTGATCGCGGGCGTCGGCGTGCCGCAGATCTCCGCCATCCTCGAGGCCGCCGAGGAGGCCAAGAAGCTCGGCGCGCCGATCATCGCCGACGGCGGCATCAAGTACTCCGGCGACGTCGTCAAGGCGCTGGCCGCCGGCGCCGACACGGTGATGATCGGCTCGCTGTTCGCCGGCACCGACGAGGCGCCCGGCGAGCTCGTGCTCTACCAGGGCCGCAGCTACAAGGTCTACCGCGGCATGGGCTCGCTCGGGGCGATGAAGGCCGGCAGCAAGGACCGTTACTTCCAGGGCAGCGTGTCCGACGAGCGCAAGCTGGTGCCCGAGGGCATCGAGGGTCGCGTGCCGCACCGCGGGCCGCTGGCCGAGAGCCTCTACCAGATCGTCGGCGGCATCCGCTCGGGCATGGGCTACTGCGGCGCCGCCACCCTCGAGGCGCTGCGCGAGGGCTCGGTGTTCCGCAAGATCACCGCGCAGGGCCTCCGCGAGAGTCACGTGCACGACGTCATCATCACCAAGGAAGCCCCGAACTATCGGGTGGACGGATAACCGCGTATGGCCCACCAGACCCTCGTCGTCCTCGATTTCGGCTCGCAGGTCACCCAGCTGATCGCCCGGCGCGTGCGCGAGCTCGGGGTCTACGCGGAGATCCTGCCGTACCACACGTCGGCCGCGAAGCTGGCCGCGCGCGCGCCCAAGGCCATCATCCTCAGCGGCGGTCCGTCGTCGCTCTACGACGAGGGCGCGCCGCAGCTCGACCCAGAGGTCCTTGGGCTCGGCGTGCCGGTGCTCGGCATCTGCTACGGCCTCTACCTCATGGTCGCGGGCTCCGGCGGCCAGGTCGATCGCGCGACCCATCGCGAGTACGGCCCCGCCACCCTGACCGTCACGCGCCCCGAGGGCCCGCTGAATCGGCTGCGCGCCGGCGACCGCCTCGGCGTGTGGATGAGCCACGGCGACCGCGTCGTCGCCCTGCCGCCCGGGTTCCACAACCTGGCCTCGTCGGACAACTGCGAGCACGCCGTCGTCTTCGACCCCGAGCGCAAGCTGTGGGGCGTGCAGTTCCACCCCGAGGTCACGCACACCGAGCGCGGCGACGAGATCATCGCCTCCTTCCTCGACGCCGCCGGCTTCGCCCGCGACTGGAGCGCCGCGCGCTTCGTCGACGAGGCCGTGGCCGCCGTGCAGGCCCGCGTCGGCGGCTCCGGCAAGGTCATCTGCGGCCTGTCGGGCGGCGTCGACTCGTCGGTCGCCGCGCTGCTGGTCGAGCGCGCCATCGGCGAGCGGCTCCACTGCATCTTCGTCGACAACGGCGTGCTGCGGAAGGACGAGCGCGCCGACGTCGAGCGCATGTTCGCCGGGCGGCTTCACAACCCGCTGATCGTCGCCGATGCCCGCGAGCGGTTCTTCACCGCGCTGCAGGGCGTCACCGATCCCGAGATCAAGCGCAAGCGGATCGGCGCGACCTTCATCGACGTGTTCGAAGAGGAGGCCGCGAAGCTCGGCGGCGCCGACTTCCTGGTCCAGGGCACGCTCTACCCCGACGTGATCGAGAGCGTGAACCTGCGCGGCGCCTCGGTCACCATCAAGACCCACCACAACGTCGGCGGCCTGCCCGAGCGCATGCGCATGGGCGTGGTCGAGCCGCTGCGCGAGCTGTTCAAGGACGAGGTCCGCCGCCTCGGTGTGCTGCTGGGGCTGCCCGAGGAGATGGTGTGGCGCCATCCGTTCCCGGGCCCCGGCCTGGCCGTGCGCGTCCTCGGCGAGGTGACGCCGACGCGCTGCGACCTGCTGCGCGACGCCGACGCGATCATCATCGAGGAGATCCGCAAGGCCGGGCTCTACCGCCAGTTGTGGCAGGTGTTCGGCGTCCTCTTGCCGGTCCAGAGCGTCGGCGTCATGGGCGACGGCCGCACCTACGAGAGCGCCCTGGCGATCCGCGCCGTCACCAGCACCGACGCGATGACCGCCGACTGGGCCCGCCTGCCGTACGAGGTGCTGGCGAGCATGAGCAGCCGCATCATCAACGAGGTCCGCGGCATCAACCGCGTCTGCTACGACATCAGCAGCAAGCCGCCGGCCACGATCGAGTGGGAGTGACGCCCGGTGGCCGCGGGCCGGCCGCTCGGCTATCGTGGTCCGACCATGCGCGTCCCTCATGACGACGGTCCGCCGCCGCCTCCGCGGTCACCCAAGGGTCGCAAGCGGCCGGGCGGGCCGGCACCCGAGGCTGGCGCATCGGACATGTCGCAAGAGCCAGCTCGCGCCGCGCTCTCGCCGGTCAGCGCGGAGGCGGGCGAGGGCGTGTCGCTGCGGCCGCAGAGCCTGGCCGAGTACGTCGGTCAGGCCGCGCTCAAGCGCAAGCTCGAAGTGTTCGTCCGCGCCGCCCGCGGGCGCGACGAGCCGCTCGACCACACCCTGCTGCACGGCCCGCCCGGCCTCGGCAAGACGACGATGGCGCACATCCTGGCCCACGAGCTCGGCGTGCGCCTGCACCTGACCTCGGGGCCAGCCATCGAGCACAAGGGCGTGCTCGCCGGCCACCTCACCGCCCTGGGCCCGCGCGACGTGCTGTTCATCGACGAGATCCACCGGCTCGCGCCGACGGTCGAGGAGAGCCTCTACTCGGCCATGGAGGACGGGCGCATCGACCTGCCGGTCGGCGAGGGCAACCGCGCGCGCACGATCGGCTTCGAGCTGGCCCCGTTTACCCTCATCGGCGCGACCACCCGCACCGCGCTGTTGAGCGGGCCGCTGCGCGACCGGTTCCAGATCATCGAGGCGATCGAGTTCTACGGCGACGACGAGCTGGCCGCGATCGTGTGCCGCACCGCGTCGATCCTCGGCATCCTGGTCAGCGGCGCCGCGGCGCTCGAGATCGGCCGGCGCTCGCGCGGCACCCCGCGGATCGCCAACCGCCTGATCCGTCGCGTCCGCGATTTCGCCCAGGTCCGGGGCGCGCGCTCGATCGAGCTCGCCGACGCGACCGCGTCGCTGCTCGAGCTCGGGATCGACAGCGAGGGCCTCGACATGCTCGACCGGCGCTTGATGACGATGATCGTCGAGAATTTCCGCGGCGGCCCGGTCGGCGTCGACGCCGTCGCGGCCAGCCTCGGCGAGCCGCGTGACACCCTCGAGAGCGTGGTCGAGCCGTTCCTGCTGCAGCGCGGCTTCTTGCTCCGCACGTCACGCGGGCGCGTCGCCACCCTCAAGGCCGCGCGTCACCTCGGCCTCGAGCTCCCGCCCGGTTGGCAGGGCGCGCTCGATCTGTAGGCACGGCGCTCGTCGGCGAGCCGCGGCACGAAGCACGGTTCGTGTCGCAAGAGACATCGCAGCGTTCGCCGTCGCGCGCCTCTGACCGCCATGTAGGGGCTGGTCTCGCCACGCGCTCACAATGGGTCTGAGCGCCCCCAGCGCCGCGCCACGTGTTATTTTGGCGAGCGAGTGGGTGGGGACCGGCATCACCGGCCTCACGAGCGAGGGCACGGTCGCCACGAGCGACGACTCCGAGACCGGAGAGACGCAGGGCTCGGGCTCGGCGACCGCGAGCGGGACGACGGCGCCGACCACCGGCACGCCGACTTCGACCACGCGGGCACCACCGGTAACCTGACCGATGGGACATCCGAGAGCACGAGCCCAGGCACGACTCAGGGCGTCACCGACAGCACGACGACCACCGGGCTGCCGCCGGGCGTGTGCGGCGACGGCGTGCTCAACCCCGGCGAGGGGTGCGACGACGGCCCGAACAACGGCCCCGACGCCGCGTGCAGCGAGGAGTGCATCCTCAACAGCTGCGGCGACGGCACGGTCGATCCGGGCGAGACCTGCGACCTCGGGCCCGACAACGGCCCCGACAACGGCTGCTCGGAGACCTGCGACATCCTGCCGACCGCGTGCGGCAATCAGGAGGCCGAGGCCGAGCTGATCCCGAAGCCGGTCGACATCATCATCATGATCGACAACTCGGGCAGCATGGGTAACGAGATCGTCGGCGTTCAGGACAACATCAACGTCAACTTCGCCCAGATCATCGAGGGCAGCGGCCTCGACTACCGCGTGATCATGGTGTCTCGCTTCGGCAACGACAGCGCCGAGAGCGTGTGCATCGAGGCGCCGCTCGGCGGGATCCCGCAAGGCGGCTGTAACAACCCGCCTGCCCAGCCGATCAACGGCGAGCGGTTCTTCCACTATAGCGTGGAGGTCGGCAGCCACAACTCGTGGTGCCGCCTGCTGCAGACGCTGAACGGCAACACCAAGGACGAGTTCAACCTCGCGCCGATGGGCTGGCAGGAGTGGCTGCGCCCCGACGCGTTCAAGGTGTTCCTCGAGCTGACCGACGACGGCGTCGAGTGCTCGTACAACAACATCAGCTACGACGACAACAACAACGTCAACAGCGGCCTGACGGCGGCCACCAAGTTCGACGAGCGGCTCATCACCGTGGCGCCGCAGCACTTCGGGGCCTCGATCGAGGCCCGTAACTACAAGTGGTACAGCATCGTCGGGATGGCCTACAACAACCCGCCGGAGCAGCCGTACTCGGACATGGACGCGATCGTGACCGGCAAGTGCCCGACGGCCGCCGACAACGGGACCGGCTACCAAACGCTGAGCAACATGACCGGCGCGCTGCGCTTCCCGCTGTGCGACACGAGCAAGTACGACGTGGTGTTCCAGGCCATCGCCAACGGCGTGGTCGCCGACGCCAAGATCGCCTGCGACTTCGAGATCCCGCCGCCGCCCGAGGGCAAGACGCTCGACGAGGACTCGATCGTCGTCGAGTTCACGCCCTCCGGTCAGATGAACCCGCTGCTGCTCGGCAAGGTGCCTGGGCTCGATCAGTGCGACCCGATGTCGTTCTACGTCGAGGGCGGCAAGGTCATCCTGTGCCCCGACGCGTGCACCCTGGCGCAGGACGACAAGGACGCGACCCTCAAGGTCGAGTTCACCTGCGACCCGCTGATGCCGCTGTGAGCGTCACGCGGCGGGCGAGGCCGCGTGCAATTCGACCTCGCCGACGAAGGCGACCCGCGCCGGACCGGTCATCGTGATCGAGCCGCCGGCGCGGTCCTGTCGCAGCACCAGCGGGCCGCCCGGCAAGCGCATGACGACGTCGCGGGCGTAGGACGCGAGCCCCTCGGCGATCGCGGCGGCCAGGGTGGCGCACGCCCCGGTCCCGCAGGCGGAGGTGATCCCGCAACCGCGCTCCCACACCCACAAGGTGACGCTGCCATCCGGCTCGAGGCGCGCGAACTCGACGTTGGTGCGGCCCGGGAACTGCGAGTCGCGCTCGACGAGCGGGCCTTCAGTGCGCGCGAGGGCCTCGGGATCGTCAGCGCTCACGAACGCGATCGCGTGCGGGTTGCCCATCGACACCGCCGCGAACGAGCGCCCGCCGACGCGGCGCGGGCCGAGCAGGTCGGGCGGACCCATGTCGATCGCAACCTGCCCCGAAGGACATGTCCCGGGGTGGAACTCGCGGACCGAGCACGGCCTGGGACCGGCGTCGGTGTCGATCACGAGCTCGCGCGCGGCCCCGGCGACGACCAGGGCGACGCAGCGGAGACCGTTGCCGCACATCTCGGGGCGCGAGCCGTCGTGGTTGACGACGATCATGGTCGCCGCGGCCTCGGGGCTGCACGGCGGACCGACCACCAGGATCCCGTCACCGCCGACGCCGAAGCGACGATCGCAGAGGGCAGGGGCCGCGTCGCGCAGTCTGGTCACCAGAGCGTCAACGACCGCCGGGGAAGCATCCCGGCGGTCGATCAGCAGGAAATCATTGCCGAGGCCCTCGACCTTGGCGAAGCGCACCAGCATCGCTCAGAGCTCGGGCGCCGGCGTCGGGGCAGGAGCCTCGGCGGCGGGCTCGTCACCGGCCGGAGCGGCCTCCGGGGCGGGCTTGGGCTTGCGGGGCGCCTTGGGGGCGGCCTTCTTGGGCGCCGGGGCGGCCGGAGTGCCCGACTCGGCGGGCGCAGCGGGGGTGGGGTCCGCATCCGCTGCGGGAGCCGGCTCGGCCGGAGCAGTCGCGGGGGCCGCAGCGCCGGGGTCGGCCGCAGCCGGGGTGCCGGTGTCGGCCGCGGCCGCGCCGGAGTCGGCCGCCGGGGTCGGCTCGGCCGCGGCACCGGAATCGGCCGCGGGAGCGTCCTCGGGCGGCGCTGCCGGCTCCTCGGCGGCCGGCGGGGTCACGGGCTCGGTGGGCACCGGCTCACCAGCGGGCGCCGCGTAGGCCTCGAGGTTGACCGGGTTGGGTCCGATCGCCTCCCAGTTGACCTCTCCGGAGGCGTCTTCCTCTGCGGGCGCGGTCTCCTCGCTGCGCTCTTGCAGGCGCTGCGAGCCGGAGTGGCTGCCGGCGTACGCGAGGAACATCGCGAAGACCATGAAGCTCCCCGCGCAAAACTGCGTAACCTTTGCCAAAACGTCGGAGCTGCCGCCGCCGCCGAAGACGCTCTGGCTGGCCCCGCCGCCGAGCGCCGTGCCCATGCCGCCGCGCCCTGCTTGCAGCAGGATGACCAGCACCATGAACAGGCAGACCAGGATGTAGATGACCGAGATGATGGTGACGATGATCTCGAACATGGGGGACTCGGTTCAGCTGGCCTCGGCGACGAGCCGGACGATCTGCAGGAAGGCTTCGGCCTCGAGCGAGGCACCGCCGACGAGGAATCCGTCGACGTCGCCCGCGGCCATCAGTCCGGCCGCGTTGCCGGGCTTCACACTACCACCGTACAGGATCGATCTGTCGGCGCCCGTCGCGCCATGATGCTCGGTGAGCCAGGACCGGATCCGCTTGTGCATCGCGCCGACGTCGCGGGCACTGGCGGTCTTGCCGGTGCCGATCGCCCAGACCGGCTCGTAAGCGAGGATGAGGCGGTCCTGAAACAGCTCAGGATCGACTTCAGCGAGTGAGGCCGAAAGCTGCGAAATCACGAAGTTTTCGTGCTCGCCGCTCTCGCGCACCTCGAGCCCCTCTCCGACGCACAGCACGACCCGCAAGCCGGCCTGCAGGGCGCACTGGACCTTGCGAGCGATGAGCGCGTCGTCCTCGCGGAAGTGGGTCCGGCGCTCGGAGTGACCGAGGATCGCCCCGTGCGCGCCGACATCGGCGAGCTGGCCCGGGCCGACCTCGCCGGTGAAGGCACCCTCTTCCTGGGCGGCGCAGTTCTGGCCGAACAGGTAGAGCGGCCCGGCCGGGCGGCTCCACGGGGCGAGGGCGTCCAGGGCCACCAACGTCGGCGCGACGCCGATCTTGGTGCGCACCGGGCCCTCGAGCAGCTCGGCCGGGATGCCCTCGACGATATCCGTCGCCAGCAGCTCCGCGGTGCCGCGAAACAGGTTCTGCTTCCAGTTGCCGATCGTCCAGCGAACTCGTGCCACGTTCACGCGCTCCGGCCGGTGAGCAGGACCTCGAGGCCCGGCAAGCTGCCGGACTCGATCATCTCCAGCGAGGCGCCGCCGCCGGTGGAGATGTGACTGATCTTGTCGGCCGCCCCGCTGTCCTGCAGGGCCGCGACGCTGTCGCCGCCGCCGACCACGGTAAAGCCGCCGCAATCGGCAACCGCCCGCGCGACCGCGAGGGTGCCGTCGGCGAAGGCCGAGTTCTCGAACAGCCCCATCGGCCCGTTCCAGAACACCATCTTGGCGCCGAGGAGGGCCGTGCGGAACCGCGCCGCGGTCGCAGGGCCGATATCGAGGGCCATCTCGCCGTCGCCGAGCTTGTCGCTCTCGACCTGGATGACGCGGGCAGAAGTGGCCTTGGTGCCAGCGCCGACGCGCAGGTCGGTCGGCAGCAGCACCCGGACATCGCGGGCCTTGGCGCGGGTCACGAGGCTCTTGCAGTCGGCGAACCGGTCGGGCTCGTGCAGCGACGCGCCCACGTCCACGCCGGTGGAGGCGAGGAAGGTGTTGGCCATCGCCCCGCCGATCAGGATGCTGTCTCCCGGGCGCAGGCGATCGAGGGTCGCCAGCAGGACCGGCAGCTTGTCGCTGACCTTGGCGCCGCCGACGACCATCACGAACGGGTGCTCGGGGTGGTGAATCACGCGGCCGAGCGCCTCGACCTCGGCAGCCAGCAGCAGGCCCGCGGCCTTGTCGGCGAGCAGGCCGGGCACGCCGACGATCGACGCGTGGGCCCGGTGCGACGCGCCGAAGGCGTCGTTGACGTAGGCGTCAGCCAGCGAGGCGAGCGCCTGGGCGAACGCCGGGTCGTTGCGCGTCTCGCCCGGGTGCCAGCGGAGGTTCTCGAGCAGCACGATCTGCCCGCTGCGCGTGTCGTGCACCAGCTTGGTGACGCCGTCGCCGATGACCTCGTCGGGCAGCCGAACCTCGCACTCGAGCAGCTCGGCGAGGCGAGCGCCGACCGGCTCCATCGAGTACTTCGGGTCAGGTGCGCCGTCGGGCCGACCGAGGTGCGAGCCGAGGATGAGCCGGGCGCCGCGCTCCTGCAGCTTGCGAAGGGTGGGCAGCGTGGCCCGGATCCGGGTGTCGTCGCGGACCTGGCCGTCCTTCAGCGGGACGTTGAAGTCGACGCGAACGAACACCCGACGGTTGCCGACGTCGAGACGATCGATCGTGTTGAGCGCGAGCGGGGCGTCTGCGGTAGTCGCCATGGCGGACCCATACCGACCCTCCGCAGGCAAGTCCACGCCGACACGCGTGAGTTCTCAGGGCGCCGTCAGGGGCCAGGCGGACGACGGCCCCGACATGCGAACGAAAATGCGTCGGGCCCGCTCACTCGGCGGCCCAGCGAGCATCCGTCGCCTCGCGGACCTGACGAAGATCGTGGCTGACGAGCTCGAGCAGCTCCGACGACAGCGCGACGATCTGCTCGGGGGTGTAGCCTTGCTCCCGCATCTGGCGGAACAAAGAGCGGGCCAGGATGCTGAGGGCGCGGCGATTGTCGGCGCGGGATGCCCCCTCGGGCGACGGAACTTGAGCGACTGGAATCATGCGGCGTCCTTCTCGGCCAGGCCCCCTGCAAGCCTCGGGCGGGGTCCGGAGCATATGCCGCCAGCGCGAAAGAAGAGTCAATATTGGCGCACGGTTAGGCGAGTCACGACCCGCGGGCCGAAGCGCGGTCTCGCAGCCCATGTGCACCTGGATGCACGCCGAATGCCACCGCGTGCTCCTCGGCGCGTGCACCTCGGTGCACAGCGCGTCACGATCTGCACCCCGCGCGTGGGCGCGCCGGGCGATCAGTTGGCAGCCGGCGTCGGCAGGTTGATCTGGCCGAACAGGATCTTGAGCAGCACATCGAACCGCTGCCACACGTCGGGCGTCGGCTGCGAGAACGCGACCCCGACCTGGTACTTCCCCTCGGTCGGGGTCAACCACAGCACCTGCCCGAGCAGCGGCAGAGGCTCGCTCATGCCCCACTCGAAGACGAGCCGCAGGTGCGCGGTGACGTTGATGCCCGCGCCGACCGGATCGCCGATGACGCAGCACAGGCCCGCCTCGGTGATGTCCCGGATCCGCCCGGAGATCCGCGAGCGACCGGTGTCGAGCTCGACGGCGAGGTCACAGACAAAGCGATCGTTGGCGGGCCGCGCGGCGCTCACGACCGCGGAGCTTATCAGAAGCGAAGGCCGGTGAGGCCGGTCAGCACGGCCTCGATCTCCGCCACCCGCACCCGCCGACCGATCGCCTCCTGACCGTCGCGGGCCGGGAGCAGGGCGATCTCGAGCAACAGTTGCTGCCGCTCGAAGTAGAGCTGGGTGACCGCCACCAGCACCCGTTCGCGCTCGGCCGCCGCGTCGAGGACCGCCCGGGCCGCCCGCAGCTCGTCGGGGTTGAAGACGAGACGGCCGAGATCCCAGGTCGCCCGGACCCTCGCCCCGCGCCCGGCCCCGAGGTCCTGCTTCAGCGCGTCGGCCGTGCCCGCGGCCTGGTCGAGCTGGTAGTCGCGGTCGATCGTCTGATCGTACTCGCCCTGCACGCTCGGCAGCGCGGCCGCGGCCCTGGCCCGGGCCAGCAGTCGCCGACCGCTCTTCGGCCCGAGCGCCAGCCGCTGCGTCACTGCCTGCTGGACCTCCGCGATCGTCGGTCGCGCGGGCAGGGCCGCCAGCGCGCGCTCGAGCGCCGCCGGCTCGGGCACCGGCGCGGGCGGAGGCGCCGGCGCGAACAACAACGCCGAGAGGAGGAGTGAACCGAGCACACTCATCGGACCTCTCCTCCGCACACGATCGCCGCGAGGGCGTCGCGCTCCTGGGCGGCCAGGGGCCCGCGGCTGCGCGTCGGCGGGAGGTCGCGCAGCTGCGGGCGACGGGCAGCGTGCAGCTCGTTCCACGCGAGCTGACGCCCGACCCACCGCGCCGGATCGAACGCGACCCCGAGGCTGGCGATGATGGAGGTGCTGGTGGTCGCCTCGGTCGCCGGGCCGACGCCGCGACGCGCCTGGGCCCGCAGCTCGACGCTCACGAAGAGATCGAGGCCGCTCGGGCGCCGCGACCGGGGCAGCGCCGGGCCGCGGACGCACTGACCCGCGGGCAACGGGCAAGGGGAGGGCATCCAGGCCCACGCTCCGTGAGCGTGGGTCGGGACGTGTCCGCTGGGGCTGCACTCGATCGCGGCCAGGCGTTCACGCGGATCGATCGATGCGTCGACGGGTTGCAGCGATGGTTCGCCGCGAATCAGCAGGAAGGTCGCGTCGTCGGCCCCGCGCACCACCGCGGTGGCGGCATCGAGGAACGCGGCCCGGGCATCGCGCGGATCGGGCGAACCGGGCGGAAGATCGACGCGCTGCCAGCAGGCAGCGTCGGGAGGGCCGCGACGGCTGCCGTCGTCCCAGCAGATCCACAGGGCCGAGTGGACCGCGCCGAGCCAGGCCCGCGGGGCAGCGCTGCCGCCGTGCAGCAGGAGCGGCGGCGGCTCGAGGGCGCCAGGCGGCGCGAACAACAACAAGAGAGCGAGGACAGGGGTCACACGGTGAGGTCGTTCGCCGCGGGCTCGCTCTTGCACCGCCGCGAAAAAAAATCGGCGCTGCAAAATTTCGGCGGCTGCGAACGACCTCTCCCTGTGCACCCCGTCTGCCTCTCGCTGTCGCTCCTCTTCGCCGCCCCACTCGCGCCGATCGATGTCGGCCCCGGCCTCGCGCCGCCGCCTCCGGGTCCCGGCTTCCACTTCATCGACGCCGGCCAGGGCTCGTCGCTCCTGGTGGTCGGCCGCGAGGGTCAGGTCGTGATCGTCGACGCCGGCCCGCCCGCGGCGAGCGAGCCGATCCTCGCCGCTCTGGCCGCGCACGAGCTCGCGGCCGTCGATCTCTGGCTGTTCTCCCACTTCGACAACGACCACATCGGCGGCTTCGTCCGCGCGCTCGCAGGGCCCGACAACCTCCCCGGTACGGACGACGATCTCGAGCTGCGCGAGCGCTGGGATCGCGGCCTCGAGGACCGACCCGACACGCCCGCGGCCATCCTTTACGAGGCAGCCGCTGCGCCTCGGCAGACCGCGCGCGCTGGGGACCGCTGGGACGCGCCAGGCCTGTCGGTCCGCGTCGTCGACGCGGCTTCGCCGCCCGAGCGCGCGGCCGAAAACGAGCGAGGCCTCGCCCTGTGCATCGAAGTGGAGGACCTGAGGCTCCTCGCTCCAGGCGATCTCCCGTTCTTGCAGGTCGAGGCTGCTGCAAGGGCATGCGGGCCCGTCGACGTACTGTGGACCAGCCATCACGGGAGCCGCTCCGGGATCTCTCAGGCCGTTTTGGCCGCAGCGATGCCCTCGCTGGTCGTCATCTCGGCCGGCGGCGACAATTCCTACTGTCACCCGCACCTCGAGACCCTGTCTTTGCTCCATTCCCACGCCGTGTGGGTGACAGACCTCGCCGGAGCGTCGCCGCACGGTCCCTGTCCGGGCCTGGCGGCCGTTTGGGGCCCCGAACATCGCGTCGCGCTGGCCGACGTATGGTTGCCGGCGGGCGGGGCCGACTGACCTCTGGGCCATGGATGGGCCTGCTCCGGCGCGCTGTGGTGCTGGCTCGGCATACGCTGTTACACTGGCGCCGCCCGTGCGGCCCTCCAGCTCCCCCCAGGTCCTTCTCGGCGTCGCCCTCGTCTCCATCGTGGCCACGGGGTGCAGCGGTTGGGTCGGCTACGGCAACACTTACTACAAGCGTCGCGAGACGTCGGTCGCCCACGAAGCCACGTACAGCTTCGGCAACCCCGGCTCGGCCTGGCGCCCGCTCTCGCAAAAGGGCACCCAGGTCGCGTGGTACAATGATGGGCTCGACGCCGTCATCGTGCTCGACAGCCAGTGCGAGATGCACGGCGACAGCTCGCTCGAGCAGTTCACCGACCACTTGCGCATCGATTTTCGTGAGTGGGAGGTGCTGTCGCAGGACAAGGTCAGCCTGGTCCAGCGCGACGCGGTCCACACCGTCGTGATCGCCTCCATCGACGGGGTCGTGAAGACCCAGATGGAGATCTACGTGGTCAAGAAAGACGGCTGTCTGTTCGACCTCGAGTACCTCGCGCCGCCGCGCAGCTTCGAGAGCGGACGCGGCGATTTCGCCAAGGTCGTCAAAGACTTTACCTTCCCGACCCGGGGCGGGTGAGCGTGCGCAGACCGTTCGAATACATCGGTGAAGCGATCCGCGGCGGCCTGGACTGGGCGGGCGGCATCTCGCTCCTGCTGGGGCGGTCGCTCATCCGCGGCGTGCAGCGGCCGTGGGGCATCTACGACGTCTTCTCGCAGATCGTCGCCCTCGGCATCCGCAGCCTCCCGCTCTCGACCCTGATGGGCGTGTTCGTCGGCATGGCGCTGACGTGGCAGTTCGGCGAGGCGTTGATGAGCTTCGGCGCCAAGAATGCCGTCGGGTCCGCGGCCGCGCTCGCGCTCGTACGCGAGCTGGTGCCGACGCTGATGGCGCTCACGATCGGCGCCAAGATCGCGACTGGCGTCACCGCCGAGCTCGGGTCGATGAAGGTCTCGGAGCAGATCGACGCCATCGCCTCGCTCGGCGCCGACCCGATCAAGAAGCTGGTGTGGCCGCGCCTCGTCGCCTCGACGGTCACGCTGCCGCTGCTCAACATCTACGGCAACGTGCTCGCGCTGATCGGCGGCGCCTTGATCGCCGACGTCGTGTTCGACGTCCCGGCCGAGTACTTCTACGAGACGTACATCGACGAGCTGTACCCGATGGACTACATCTCGGGCCTCGTAAAGTCGTTCACGTTCGGCCTGCTGGTCGGCCTCATCGGCTGCTACCAGGGCTTTCAGACCAAGTTCGGCACCGAGGCCGTCGGCATCTCGACCACCAACACCGTGGTCGCCACCAGCGTGGCGATCATCGTGTTCGACTTCGTGCTGACGACGATCTTCCTGCCGGTCGGATAGTTCGCCATGGCGCCGATCATCGAGCTCCGCAACGTCTACAAGCGCTTCGGCGACAACGTCATCTACGAGGACATGAGCTTCGCCGTCGAGGCCGGCGAGACCTTCACGATCATCGGCGGCAGCGGCATGGGCAAGAGCGTGTGCCTCAAGCTGATGATCGGCCTCTTGCCCTACGAGGCGGGCCACGTGCTCTACCGCGGCAAGGAGGTCGGCGAGATGGACGCCGAGAACCTCCGCGAGCTGCGGCGCAACGTGGCGATGGTGTTCCAGGGCGGCGCGCTGTTCGACTCCATGAGCGTGTTCGACAACGTCACCTACGCGCTGCGCGAGCACACCAAGATGTCGGACCAGGAGATGCTCGAGCGCGCGCGCGAGTGCCTCGACATGGTGGGTCTCGGCTACGACAAGGAGATCCTCTACCGGATGCCCGCCAGCCTCAGCGGCGGCATGCGCAAGCGCGCCGCGCTCGCGCGCTCGATCGCCATCAAGCCCGAGGTGATCTTGTACGATGAGCCGACGACCGGCCTCGACCCGGCCAACATCGAGCGCATCGGCCACATGATCCGCAAGCTGCAGAAAGAGCTCGGCGTGACCAGCATCGTCGTGACCCACGACATGCCGATCGCGTGGAACTGCTCGAACCGCGTGGCGATGTTGTGGCAGCGGAAGTTCCCGTACATCGGCACGCCGGCGGAGATCCAGGCCAACCCGGCGCCCGAGGTCCACGAGTTCATCAACGGCATCTATCACGAGGACCAGGACTGATGGCCAACCGCAAGAACGAAGCCCGCCTCAACCTGATCGTCGGCATGTTCGTGCTCGGCCTCGGCGCCGCCGGGGTGCTGTCGATCTTCATCATCGGCCAGGGCAAGGGCACCTGGAAGGAGAAGGGCCTCGTCTACGCCGACTTCCGCCAGGTCTCGGGCCTCAAGAAGGGCAGCCCGGTCCAGCTCGAGGGCATCGAGATCGGGGTGGTGCAGGACCGCGAGTTCGTCGAGCTCGAGTACCCCTGCAACCCGCTGACCGAGGACCGCGGCCGGTTCGGCCAGGAGCGCACCGATGACTGCGACCGCACGATGTTCTGCGCGCCGGAGGGCAAGTGCGCCGAGCTCGAGGCGTACTCCTTCAACAAGGATCTCCACCCGCCGTGCGAGGAGGACTCGCAGTGCAGTGAGACCGAGGTGTGCGTCACGCAGGAGTTCCGCCGCCGCTACCGCCGGGTGTCGTGGACCGGCAACACGGGCGTGTGCGACGGCTTCACGACCGACCACAAGCGCATCCGCGTGACCCTCAGCGTGTTCGCCGACAGCCTGCGGCACATCCGCGAGGACAGCCGCGCGACGGTGTCGCAGAACGGCCTGCTCGGCGACCAACTGGTCCAGATCTCGGTCGGCCGCGGCGCGCCGATCCCCTCCGGCGGCCGGATCCAGACCACGCCGTCGCTCATCGAGGAGCTCGACAACGTCAAGGAGCGCGTCGACGGCGTGTTCGGCAAGGTCGAGGAGACGATCGGCGGCATCGCCGAGCTCGCGTCGGCGATGGGCGACGAGAAGACCATCCGCAACGTCCAGGGCCTGCTCGCCAACGTCAACGAGGTGTCGCGCCAGATCGCCGAGGGCAAGGGCCTCGTCGGCGCGCTGCTCAACGACGACCAGTACGTGCGCGACTTCGGGGCGACGCTCCGCAGCGTCCGCGACACCGCGCAGAACCTCAACGGCTTCGTCGCCAAGGCCAAGAGCAGCATGACGAAGATCGACGACAACCTGCAGCCGCTGGTCGACGACGGCCGCAAGGTGATGTCGGACGTGTCGACGGTCATCAAGGACCTCAAGGACCCGAACAACCGCAGCTTGCTCGCCAAGGTCGTCTACGACCCGAAGGGCGAGATGGTGAAGGACCTCGAGGAGACGCTCGACAACGTCAGCAAGGTCGTCTCTACCATCGAGAAGGGCGACGGCACGCTCGGCAAGCTGCTCAAGGACCCCAAGGCGTACGACGACCTGGTGAAGATCCTCGGCAACATCGAGCGCAACAACACCATCAAGAAGCTGGTCCGCTTCGTCGTCGAGAAGGACGAGGCCGCCAGCTCGGCCGCGCCCACCGCCAAGCCGAAGTGAGCCCGGGTGCGCCCGCGTAGGGCGCCGGTGACGTGCTCCGAAGCCTATGCGCTCGGGGGCATGTCTGCGAGGACATGCCGGGACCACGGGCCGCGCTCGGTCGACTCTCGCAGGATCATGCCCCTGAGGTCATGCCCCTGAGGTCATGTCCCTGAGGTCATGTCCCTGAGGTCATGCCCCTGAGGTCATGTCCCCGAGGTCATGTCCCTGAGGTCATGTCCTTGAGGACAGCGAGGGCCGGACCGTGTGGTCGATGAACGCGGCGATCTCGTCGGCGATCTCGAGCGGGTACTCGGCCGGGAGCGCGTGCGTGGCGGCCGGGTAGACCTTCCACTGCGCGCGCGGGATCTGGGCTACCAGGGCTCGCATCGTCGCCAGCGGGACGAAGTTGTCGCGCGCTCCGGCGACCACCAGCGTCGGCACGGCGATCGTGGGCAGGACGTCGGCGGCGCTGTGGCGCTGGGCCTCGTCGACGACCGCGAGGAACAGCTCGGGGTTCATCGCCGCGATGCCGCGCATGTAGAGCTCGAGGTCGGCGACCTCGATGCGCTCGGCGTTGACCTGGCCGCTGCGCAGGCTGATCTCGCGCGAGAGCGGCGAGGGCAGCCACTTACGCCAGGTCCGGGTCGTCACGTCGCGGGCGATCCGGGTGGCCGCGAGGGCCAGCGGAAGCAGGCGGCGGAAGTTCTGCGTGCCCTGGAAGCTGTCGAGCACGCGGCCGCTGGGGCCGGCCAACGAGAGCAGGCCGGCCACGCGTTCGCGGTGCCGTCGGTACAGCTCCAGCGCGACCGGGAACCCCATGGAAAAGCCCACCGCGACCACCGGGCCGATGCCCAGGTGGTCGCACGCGGCCGCAGCGTCGTCGGCCAGCGTGGGGATGCTGAGCCGCCACGGCCGCGGTGGGTCGGGGGATTGGCCGTGGCCGCGATAGTGCATGAGCGCAACGCGCCGCCCTTCACTGAGGAGCGGCACGATGCGTTCGAAGGCCCAACCTGCGCAGCCGAGGCCGTCCAGGATGAGGATCGCGGGAGGTGGGGCGTCCTTGGGGCCGCTCACGAAAAGCCGAACCGAGGCTCCATCGTCGCGCCGGAGGCGAAGCGTGAGCGGCCCGGCCGCCAAGGGGTCGGGGGCGCGGTTATTCGTTCCGCCCGCGCTCGTCATCCGGGGCGTCATCCGCGAGTTCGTTGACGCTGGGGTACTTCATGATGTCCTTGCGGGCGATCTTCCAGGCCTTCTGGACGATCCAAGAAAGCGAGCGGTCCTGGCGGTTAGCCTCCTCCTGGATCTCCTTTAACATCTGTTCGGGGAAATAGAGTGACTGCTTGCGCTTGTCCGAGCTAGCCATGCCGATGTGGTCTCCGCTGGTGAAAATCGCGGAATTTAGGGTAGGCTTCGCGGCGTTTGGCTGTCAACCGCGAGCATGACGCCGACCACGGCGCGCCGGGGCTGGAAGAGGGGACAAATCCAGGGGCGGAAGGCGCACTCGCCGCCGGGGATCCGCGCGTTTTCGGGCGCCTGCGACCGGTCGCGGGCCGACCGGACTCGAGCGTGGAAGAGGCCTCCGGCGGCGAGGCCGAGAGTGGCACGGATGGGCGTTCTGCACGTGCGCAAGCGCGGCGGGAGCAGCGACGCGGGCTCATCCTGGCGGCCGCCACTCAGGTGTTCAAAGAGAAGGGCTACCACGCGACGTCGGTCGGCGACATCATCGATGGCGCCCGGATCGCGCGTGGCACTTTCTATCTGTATTTCACCAGCAAGCGCGAGATCTTCGCCGCTCTCTCGGCGGGGTTTTTGGCGGTCATTCGTGGCAGCGTCCGCAAGATCTCGCTCGACCCGAACGAGGGCGAACCGCTGGCCCAGATGCGGGCCAACTTTCGCCGTGTGATCCACACCGTGCTTCAGCACGAAGATCTCGCGACGATCGTGCTCCGCGACGACGCGCTCGATGCCGAGGCGCGAGCCCAACTCGATCTCTTCTACGAGCAGGTGATCGGTCTGATCGGACAGGCGGTCCGCGTGGGTAGCCGCCTCGGGATCGCGCGCGAGTGCGACGAGACGATCATCGCCGTCAGCGCTCTCGGGGCTCTGAAAGAGATCCTCACCCGCATGCTCGCGGGACGGCGCGCGACGTCGACCGCGGTTCCTGCGCCCGGGGCCGAAGCGAGCGAGCCCGCGGCCGTCACGGGTGGTCCAGACGAGACCGCAGTGGCCTCCGAAGTGACGCCCGCGCCCTTCGCCGATCCGGATCGGCTCGCTGACGAACTCTTGCGCTTCTTTGTCCGCGGGGTGTTTACCCAGGACACTCGCTAAGCTACCCTGCCGCCCCAATTTCGCAGTCCGCCCTGGACAACCTGCGAAGCCGGGCGCCACACTGCCTCACCGGGGATCTCTTCGGTGCGCACCCCATAGAGGACGGAGTCGTCACGATGGCCTTGACGAAAGCTCAGAACGAGAAATTCCGCGCGATGCTGCTCGAGCGGAGGAACGCCCTCATCAGTCAGGCGCAGCGTACGCTCGAGAGCGACATGGTGTTGTCGCCCGACGATCGCTTCGACGAGGTCGACCAAGCGTCCAGCGAATACATGCAGGCGTTCAGCTTCCGCCTGCGCGGGCGCGAGAAGTTCTTGATGGAGAAGATCGACCTCGCGCTCCGCAAGATCGACCAGAACACCTACGGGACCTGCGAGGAGTGCGAGGAGCCGATCTCGCTCAAGCGCCTGCAAGCACGGCCGGAGACCCCGCTGTGCATTCAGTGTAAAGAGGCGCAAGAGAAGGAAGAAGCGGTCTACGCCGAAGAGTGATTCGCGACGATGGCGCCCGAGCTGTTCACTCTCCCGGGCCTCGGGTGGGCCATCACGTCCTACGGACTCGCGGTCGCCGTCGCGCTGGTGACCGCGTGGCTGGTGTCGCTGCTGCTGGCCCGCCGCGACAAGCTGCCCCCCGAGGTCCTCGGCACCGTATTCGTGCTGTCGGCCATCGCTGGGCTGCTCGCCGCGCGCGCCGGTCATCTGCTGCAGCAGGGGCAAGGGCTCGAGCTGTCGCACCTGCGCTCGCTGCCGGCCGGCGGCCTGGCGGTGTTCGGCGGGCTGTTCGCGGCGCTGGCGGTGGCAACGATCGGTTGTCGGCGCTTCCAGGTGCCGACGCTGGCGTGGCTCGACTGCTGGGCTCCGGCCGTCGCGCTCGGCGGGGTGATCGAGCGGGTCGGGGCGTTCTTCGCCGGGGCTGATTTCGGCATGTACGTCGGGCCAGGTGACTTGGGACATGGCCTCGGGGTCACGTACCCCGCCGGCTCACCGGCGTTCCTGCTGCACACGGCGGCGTTCCCTGGGCTGCCCGGGCTCACCGAGACGACGTCGGCGCCGGTGCACCCGGTCCAGCTGTACCTGGCGGCCACCTGCGTGGTGGCGGCGGGCGCGGGCTTCTTGTTGCGCCGGTTCCGTCGCTTCTCGGGCCAGCCGCTCCTCGCGGTCGCGGCGGTGTTCCTGCTCGGCCGCGCGGTGGTGTTCGAGCCGCTGCGCTTCGACGCGTCGCCGCTGACGCTCGGGCCGCTCCGGCTGCAACAGGTGTCGGGGCTCGGGCTGCTGCTGGCGGTCGCGGTCGCGTGGTGGATGCTGTCCGCCCGCGCGGCGGCGCAACCGAAGCTGGCGCGCCAGTGGGAGGGGGGCCCGTGGACGCCTCGCGCGTGATCCGTCCGCCGCCGATCCCGGTAGTGGTGATCCACGGGGCCCTGCGTTCGCGCGTGGGCCTGTGGCCGGTGGTCCGCTACCTGGAGAACCGCGGCTTTCAGGCGGCCGCCTTCGGCTACGCGACCCGCACCGACAGCCTCGAGCGCCACGCGGAGCGGCTCGAGCAGTTCCTCACCACCTGGCTCGAAGGCCAGAAGGTGCCGACGCTCGGGATCCTGACCCACAGCATGGGCGGGCTGGTCGCGCGGGCGTACCTGGCCCGGCCGGGAGCGGCCGAGCAGGCGCACCGGCAACGCGTCGCCATGTTGGCGCCGCCGAACCAGGGAGCGGCGCTGGCGGCCCGGCTGCGGGGCTTCAAGCCGTTTCGCTGGCTGTACGGCGCGGCGGCCGAGGTGCTGCAACCCGATCGCGCGGCCATGCTGCCGCCGCCGCCCACGAGCGCCCAGGTGCTGATCCTGGCCGGCGGCAAGCGCAAGGGCGAGCGCGGCTACTCGCGCTGGATCGCCGGCAACAACGACGGCCTGGTCGGCGTGGCCGAGACGGCGCTGCCGGGGATCGATCCGGAGCTGATCGGCGGGGCCCACAGCGTGCTGCAGTGGCGCCCCTCGGTGCTGGCCCGGGCTGCGGAGTTCCTGGCCGCGAACGAGTGAGCCACGACCTGTCGCGGAGGACATGCCTCTCCGGACATGTCCTGAGGGGCATGGAACACCGGAGCTCGCCGCGTCACATCGGCAGCGGCGGGGCGCAGGTCGAGACGCCGGCGCCGACGATCCGGACCGGGGCCTGGGTGAGCAGGGTGAGCGCCTGGTCGCTGTCGTCGCTGTTGTCGAAGTCGAGGTGCCAGACCTCGCTGTTGGTGACGAAAGCGCCGGTGGAGGTGAAGAGGTAGAAGTCGCCGCCCCACCAGGCGAACGCGAACGCGCTCTCGCTCTTGAGACCGGGCAGCGGCAGCACGTCGATCACGGCGCCGGTGTCCTTGTCGTACTCGGTGAGGATCGAGGGCGCTAAGCCCTGGAACGCGAACAGCCGGCCGGTGCCGGTGCCGGTGAGCTCGCCCCAGGCGTAGTCGATGCCGGCGATCGTCGAGAGGACGAGGGACTGCGGATCGATGACGCCGAGCGCTCCCACGTCGGGGCCCTGGAGGTCGGGCGAGATGCCGGAGTGGGCGTAGAGCTTGTCGCACGGGTCGTTCAGGCTGTTGGCGACGAAGGCCATGCCGAACTGCGGGAACATCGGGTTGTCGGGGGTGAACCCGGGATCGAGGCACTTCACGGGGTCGCTGGCGTCGTTGAGGTCGACGGTATAGAGGTCGCCGTTCCAGTACTGAATCCAGGCGCGGCCCTTGCGACTGACGCCCATCGAATAGGTGTCGACCATGCCGCCGCAGTGGATGTCGGCGATAAAGGCGAACTCGCCCGACTTCGGATCGAAGCTCCACAGCGAGCCGACATCGGAGAGGACGTACACGAGCTCGGTGCCCTCGGCGCACGGACAGCCGACCTCGGGCTCGTTGTCGGCGCCGGTCATCTCGATGCCGGTGGTGGTCGGCTGGTCGCCGCTGTCCCAGCCGCTGCCGCCCGGACCCCCGGTTCCGCCGTCGGTCGCGGAGACGAAGCCGTTGGCGTCGTTGCCGTCACCGTCGCCGTCGTCGTCGTCGTCGAAGTCGCCATCGTCGTCGCCGCCGAACAGAGGGAAGGGACAGGCAGGGAGGAGCGAGACGGTGACGAGGAGCCCAAGAAGGCGGACGCTGCGCATGATGTCGACGATAGCGAAGATCGCGGTGCGGGCCCGTAATCGGCCGTCTGGGGCCGCCTGGCGGCGGTTCTCGCGGGCCCGGGTCCGACGGCGGTCCGCCAGCGCCCGCGCGCGTACGACCGCCGGCCGCGGGGCCGTGATCGCCGACGCGCGCGCGTCACCTGTCCCAAGAGATCGGCCCGCTCCGCGCGTCTCGATCGGCGACGCCGTGCATGGCGAAGATCCGGGCGTCACCCCCGCCTGTGCCAAGGGCCAGGTGAAGATCGGCCTCCGCATGTGACCCATGGCACCTGGCCTCAAGACCCTGGCGCTTGGGGCATGCCTGAAGGTTCCGGTGCGCGGCCGGGCGCTGGCGCCGGTCCCGAAGGACAGGTCCCAGAGGTCCTGTCGCTGGGGCCGGGTTCCCCCATGAGTTATCTCCATTCGGTGACTGTTCTAAGGGCCAGGAATCATGTGTCATCGTCTGACTCTCCCAATCCACCACCAATGAGCGACGGGACCATGGACGAAAACGAAGTTGCACAAGAGATCGGCAAGCGCATTCGCCAATGGCGAATGAATACGCCGCCTCCGAAGACGCGCCGCAAGCGGCAGAACGAGACGGGCTGGCGCCCGCACATGACGATCGAGGAGCTTGCGAAGGCCACCGGCCTGACGGTCACCACCGTCAACAAGCTCGAGCTCGGCTACAAGGCGCCGCGGATCGAGTCGCTGCTGCTGCTCTCGCAGGCCTTCGGGTGCGATCCCAGCGAGCTCCTGCCGAAGACGAAGCACCGCAACACCGGCAAGTCCGAGCTGCTCAACGAGCTGTCCGCGGCGGCGACGCAGCTGGGCGCCAAGCAACTCCGCGAGCTCATCAAGCAGGCCCGCGGGATGGAGCCGGGCTGAAGGCCCGCCCGGTGGCCGCGGTCCGCACCGCGGCCGCCACCCGTCCGTCCGGTCGAGAACCGGCGAGACTCTCGATGTGGGGGCTTGCGGCCGGGAGCGAGGAAGGCTATAAGGCGCCTCCACCCGCTGCGGGCGCGTAACTCAGCGGTAGAGTGCCACCTTCACACGGTGGAAGCCATAGGTTCGATCCCTATCGCGCCCATAAGACAATCAGCCAAGTTCATGGCCCCGAGAGCCGCCGCAAGGCGGCTCTCGTCGTTTGGTCGCTCGATCATCCGGAGTGAGTGACGCGATCGCCGCGCGATGGGGAACCGCGAGGTGCTGACAGTGCGCTCGCCGGTGTGGCGCGGACGAGAGGCGAGCGTGGTCCGGGGATGCGCGTGGGAATCGCGCGAGTCCGGGGCGAGAGGCAGGAGCGCCGGAGGGCCAGACGTCAGCGACGGCGCTCGCGTGCCTCGGCGCGCGCGTCGATCGCGTCCTTCGCTTCCTTGAGGCCGACGCCGTGGACCTCGCGGAAGCGCTTGATCGCCTCGATCTTCTGATCGTCGCGCAACAGTCGGTCGAGCTCGGCCTCGAATGCCGACAGCGCCGGTCTGGACGCCTGGGTGAACTCCCAGCGCAGAGCTTCGACCGCGGCGCGGGCGGCCAGCAGGGTGCCGCCGTGGCGAGCGCGATGGCGGCGAATGGCCTCGATGGTCGCGCCGTGGCGGACGAGCTCGCGGATGTCGGCGTCGGTCACCCGTCGATCCTACGCGGGTCGCCGGCGACGGAGGAGGAAAACCACGGCGAGGCCCACGGGCGCGGCCGCGAGGACCAGCCACGGCCAGCGCGGGCGCGCGGGCGCAGGCTCGGGGATCGCGATCGGCTGCGCCGCCGGCTTCGATGCGGCTCCGGGCTCCGGGGTCGAGGTGGTCGCGAGTTCGGGTCGGCGGATGGTCAGCGCGGATCTGCGCCGGTGCGCCACGAAATCGAGCTCGGGGACACCTGGCTGAGAGGACATGTCCTGAAAGACAACATGGCCGAGGAGCCGGTGGCCGGGGGCGAGGCGGCCGAGCAGCGGGAGGCGGAGGGTGAAGGCGTCGAGCGGGCCGGGGCAGGCGAAGCCGACCGCGACGGAGAGGCCGTCCTCCTCGACGAAGCTGATCTTCTCGACGGTGCCGGGGCAGGCGGCGGTGTCGCGGAAGATGTGGATGCCCGTGAGGACCTGCTCGCTGAGCAATGTCTCGACGGACAGGAGCTCGAGCTCGTCGAGCTGCCCGCTGCGATCGGCGTCGGCGCCTGGCACGAGCTCGACGATCTCGGGACGGGCGAACACCAGCTCGGCGGTGATGCGCGCCCCGGCGACCCGGAGCTCGGCACGCGAGAGGCCGCGCTCGTGTGCGTGCGCGAGGGCGGGGGCGGCGATGCCGACGATTACGACGGAGATGGTTCGGAGGAGGCGCGCGATTCCAGGGGCGAGCGTGGTGCGGAGGCGGCAGGGGCTCGATCGCTCGCGCTCGTGGGATGCTGGGGAGATGCGAGCTCGGTGGTTTCGGCCGGTGCGAGCGAGCCCGCGAGCGCGGCGCTCGGGAGCGTCGCGGAGGCGAACCGGCGCGCCGATACCTTCGACCTGTGACCCCCGGGCTGCCTTGATAGCGCCGACGTTGCCGAGGTGTTCCTGCAGCAGGCGACGGAGGCGGCCGGGGCGAGCGAGCACGAGGCCATGGGACGCGAGCGACGGCGACCGTGCAAGCGGGACTTTCGCGGTCGGGCAGGGCCCGCTAGCCTGTGCGGGTGACCGACGAGCCGCTGAGCTTGACCAAGGTGACGGCGTCGATCGGCGGAGCGCTGCTCGCCGCGTCGTTCTTCCTGCCGCTGGTGGACATGCGGGCCGGCGGCTCGGCGGCGGGAGACGTGTTCGGGGTGGAGTCGATGCGCCGCCAGATCGAGGGCTCGCGCGAGTTCGAGAGCGTGAAGCCGCTGATCGCTCCGGCGCTTCAGCAGCTCGAGGCGTTCGGCGCGGGGCCAAGCCTGCGCAACCTCTCGCGCCTGGTCGTGGCGACGAAGGAGATCGTCGACACGGTGGTGGCCACCGGGCTGGCGCCGGCCGAGGCGAAGGTGGCCTCGACGGCGCTCGGCGCGACGCGGCTGCTCTTATGGTTGGTGCCGCTGGTGGGGGCGGTGCAAGCGGTGCTGCCGCTGCTGACGCGCTTTCGCGGCTACGCCGGCTTCTTCGGCCTGCTGGCGCGGTTCGGCTTCGGCCTGGTGTTCGTGACGCTGGCCCTGATCCCGCTGCTCGGGGCCCCGGGCGCGCGCCCGTTCCTCGGGCTCGCGGTCTATGCGGCCCTGTTCGGGGGCGGGCTGATGATGGCGAGCGGCATGTTGGGAGTGAGCCGCGGCAACTTCTTGCTGGTGTTCGCGGCCCAGGCCGGGGTGCTGGCGGCGGTGGTGTTCGGGCTGCGGGCGCTGGTCGAGGCCGGTCAGCGCGCGCTGTGAGTCCGAAGGTCTCGGGGACATGTCGAAAAGGGCATGTCTCCGGGGGCATGGTCGATCGGGCATGTCCTCGGGGACAGCAGTATGGAGAGCTGGTGATCGCCGGATGCTGCGGTCTCTTGCAGTGGTGGTCGCGGGTAAGTGTTTGGTGATGGCACGTGCATGCGGGCGCCTGGGTCGGCGTGAAGGCGCTCGCGGGGAAGAACTGCGGGATCGCGGCGCTGACGGGGGCAACTTCGTCCGTCGTTCGAGCGGCGCTCCGACCGATGGATCGGCGTCGCGCCGATCTCGAAGATGGACCGCCGAGGTCGTGTGGGATGGTGACCGCGAGTCCGCACAGGTAGTCGGCGCTCAGGTGCTCGCCGATCTGCGCCCGGGTGGACGATGCGGCGTCGTGTCGAGGAGAAGATGGATCGGGCTCGCGCCGATTGGATGCCGAGGCCGGGGGCGCGCAGGCTGGAGCGAGCGAGCGGCGGCATGTGGGTGTGCGGCCCGGGTCGGCAGTTCGCGCCAGTGGCTGCGCAGCCGGGAGGTCGAGGGCGTGCGCGGTCCGGTGGGCGGATTCCCTGGCGAGGACGCGAAAGGGCTGTGGGCGAGCTCGGCGAGGCGTGTATGGCGCCGGGCTGGTGCGTGACCCCGCCGGTGAGGACGAGCCCGCGGGTGGCCGCGTCGGCAGGCTAGCACCGGGGCGTGGCGTGCGGGCATACTCGCAGGCGCGTTGACCGATCCCACGAAGGCCGCCGAATCCGATGCGCAGGGGCTGCGCGATGCGTTTCACCAGCACTTCGGCGTCGTGCGAGCCGCCGCCCGTCTGTTCGGGATCCCGTCGTCGTTGCTCGACGACGTGGCCCTGCAGACGTTCGTGATGGCCCACGGGCGCGGCGAGGACTTGCAGCAGCTGGCGATCGCCCGCTCGCGGCTGGTCACGCTGACGCGGCGAGTGGCCGAGTGGTACCGCGAGGAGATGCCGCCGGCGACCGTCGACGTGCCGGTCGAATTTCCCGGTTCGGATGTGCTGGCGCGGTTTGTCGGGGGTCTGGCGCCGCAGGCCCGCGAGGTGTTCGTGCTGGCGGAGCTCGGCGGTCTGCGGGTCCCCGAGATCTCGGCAGAGCTCGGAGTCGGCTTCGAGGCGGCGCGAGCCCAGGTGGTCGAACTGGTGCGGGACTTCGCGGCGGCGACGGCTGCGGCCGGCGCCGAAGAGGTGCTTCACGACCTGGTGCGCGTGCTCGATCCGCCGCCTGTCCAGCGCGAGCTGCAGTTCGCGGCGCTGGAGGCCCGGCTGGCGCCGCGGTCGCTGACGCCGGAGGGGGCCGAGCCGGCGCATTCGCAGTGGATCATGCCGATCAGCCTCCGGCGAGCCTCGAGCGGGGCGATGCAGGCGGCAGAGCCGGCCGCGGAGGCAGGTGCTTCGGGACAGGTCGGCCCGCTGGCCGCGGGGACTAATGCTTCGGGACAGGTGGCGGTCGAGGGCTCGCTGGCCGCGGGGACAGGTGCTTCGGGACAGGTCGGCTCGCTGGCCGCGGGGACAGGTGCTTCGGGACAGGTCGACTCGCTGGCCGCGGGGACAGGCCCTTCGGGACATGTCGTCGGGGGGGCCGGTGCTTCAGGCGATATCCTCGGCTTGAGCCCGGGAGGGCTGGTGGGCGGGGCCGGCGGGACGCCGGGCGGGGCCGGTGCGGAGGCCCAGGATGGTGCTCCGGCAGGATCGGGCGCGAGTGGACAGCTGGCCGGAGGGACAGGTGCGGCGCCGGGGTTGGCACCGCCTCCGCCGATCGGCGGGCAGGGAGTTCAGGGCGCGGAGGTCAATAGCGGGTCCGTGCTGGCCGCGCTCGCGCAGATGACCGAAGGGACAGGTGCCGTCGGGCACGGCCAGGGTCTGCCGCCTGGGGGCGGGCCGATGGCCGCCGGCCCAGGGGGGGCGCCGGCCGGAGTCGGTGCGGTTGCGCAAAACCCCGCGTGGCCTGCTCCGGGCGCGAGTGGTCAGGTAGCAGGAGGGACAGGTGGGGCGCCCGCCTGGGGACCGCCGCCCGGGCTCGGGGGTAGCGGGCAGAGTGCTGGTTCGCCGGGTGCTGCCGCTCCGGGTGGGGCGAGTGGGCAGATGGCCGGAGGGACAGGTGGTGCGCCTGCCTGGGGTCCGCCGCCCGGGGTCGCCGGGAGTTCGCAGAATGCTGGCTGGCCGGCTCCGCCCGGATCGGGAACTCCGGCGAGTGGGCAGATGGCCGGAGGGACAGGCGGTGCGCCTGCCTGGGGTCCGCCGCCTGGGGTCGTCGGGAATCCGCAGAATGCTGGTTGGCCGGCTCCGCCCGGACCGGGGACTCCGGCGAGTGGGCAGATGGCCGGAGGGACAGGTGGTGCGCCTGCCTGGGGTCCGCCGCCAGGGATTGGCGGCAGTCCGCAGAATTCTGGTTGGCCGGCGTCGCCGCCAGGCGTGGGCGGGGCGGTCGCGGGTTTGTTGCCGCCCGGTCCGGGGGGACAGGGCCCTGCGGGGAGCTGGCCTGCGCCTCAAGGCAACGGTCCGGCCGCGGCGCCTGCGGTGAGCGGGCCTTTGGCCGGAGGCCCGGGTGCGGTTTCGGGGTTGCCGGGCGTCGGTGAGCCGCCGCTCGGTTCAGGGCCAGTATCGCCAGTTTCTCCCGCTCCCGGAGCCTGGGGACCGCCGCCGGGGGGGTTGCCGACCGGCGCGGCGCCCGGGAGTTCGGGTGCAGCGCCCGCGCCTGGGCAGGGCAGTCCGGTTTTGGGAGCGACGGCGCCGATCTTCGGTGGTTTGCTCGCGGGTTCCGGGGTGCCGTCAATGCCTGTCGGGACAGGTCCTTCGGGCCAGATGGCCGGGCCGGGGATGGCTCCGGAGGCAGGTCCCTTGGGACATGCGCCGACCGGGTTCCAGCCGCCGGCCGGACCGGGGATGGCTCCGGGGACAGGTCCTTTGGGGCATGTGCCGACCGGGTTCCAGCCGCTGGCCGGACCGGCGATGGCTCCGGGGACAGGTCCTTTGGGGCATGTGCCGGCGGGGCCGCAACCCGCGCTGGCGCCGGCCGGGAACTCAGGGGTGGAGCAGGGTGGGGTGATGTCCCCGGGGACAGGTCCCTGGGGACAGGTTCCCTCGGGGCCGCAACCAGCGTTGCCGCTGGCGGGGCATTCGGAGCAGGGTGGAGTGATGGCCCCGGGGAGAGGTCCCTGGGGACAGGCTCCTCCGGGGCCGCAACCAGCGCTGCAGCCGGCTGGGCATTCGGGCGCGGAGCAGGGGCAGATGGCGCCTGGGACAGGTCCCTGGGGACAGGCTCCTGCGGGGCCGCAGCCGGCGCTTCCGCCCGGACAGGCGGCGGGGATGGCTCCCGGGACAGGTCCTTGGGGACATCCAGCGGGGTCGCAACCGGCGTCTGAACCGGCGGCGGGGACCGGACCTTGGGGACATCCCGCGGGGCCGCAGGTGGCGCTGCCGCCGGCGGGGCATTCGGGCGCGGAGCCGGGGAGTGGGATGGCCCCGGGGACAGGTCCCTGGGGACATGCTCCCTCGGCGCCGCAGGCGGCGCTGCCACCGGGACAGGGTGCTGGCATGGCTCCGGGGACAGGTCCCTGGGGACAGGTGCCGCCCGGACCGGCGCCTGGGGCGGCGTGGGGGCCGCCCGGTCCGGTCCCGGCGCCTGGGCGCCAAGCTGCCCCGCCGAAGCGGTCGGGCTCGATCGTCGCCGACCTCGACGTACCCGAGCGCGACCTCAATGAACGTCCGCGGCGGCTCGTGCCCGGATCGATGGCGCTCGTGCTGGTTTGCTTGCTGGTGCTCGGGATCGCCGGGGGCGGCGGATACCTCGCCTGGGAGCGGTCGCAGGCGCAGCCGACGCTCGAACCGACGGTCGAGCCCGAGGCCGTGACGCTGCCGCCGGTCGAAGGGCCCGAGGCCGCGCCCGTGCCGGTCGATCCCGCCGTGCCGGGGGCGACGACGTCGACTCCGACGGGCACGTCGCCGGGCGCGACACCCGGCACGACGCCGACCACGTCACCGGGCACGACGCCGGGCAAGACGGATCCGGCGCCGACGAAGACGGGCACGACGCCGACGACCAAGCCTCCGAAGACGAAGTCCGAGTCCGGCAGCTCCACGCCGAAGAAGCCGCCGGCCGAGAAGACGGGCTCGAGCTCGAAGACGGGCTCGGGCGGCACCAAGAAGGCCGATCCGGCCGAGGAGCTGGCCAAGCGCAAGGACCAGGCGGACGCGGCAGATCCGGGGCGCGTGCTGGTCGAGCTCGAGTATCTCAGCGCGATCGACAAGGCGCTCAAGGCCGGCAACTGGGCCCAGGCGCTGGCCTACATCGATCAGCACGACAAGGAGCTGCCGGGCGGGCAGTTGGTCGACAAGTTCGACGAGCGGCGGATCCGGGCGCTGTGCGGGATGGGTCGGGCGAGCGAGGCGCAGGCCAAGGTGACGCAGATCCTGGCCAAGCGCCCGAGCTCGAAGGTGAAGACGGCCCTGGCCGAGTCCTGCAAATGAGCGCACCCGGGACGCGAGGGGCAGCTCGCCGCGCTCGCGTCCCGATGGTGGTCGGTGGGCATGGGCGTGATATGTCTTTCGGGACATGTCCGTTCGGACTTGTGAAGTCCGAGCAATGGTGGCAACGGATATTGTCCCGAAGGACATGTCCTTGAGGATATGTGCACGCCCGGCGAACTCGCGAGATGGACATTGTGTCCGGGCCGCTGAGACTGGCTGGAATGCTCCGCTCGTTGCGATGGCGAGGACAATCTCCAAAGATGTCCTGAAGGACAGGCCACTCGAGATCGTTGCAACGATTGCCGGCTGCCCGGCGCGCTCGGTGCCAGGGGAAACGCGGCCTCATTCTGCCCCGCGGGCGCCTGCAGGGCCCGTAGCCCGAGCAAAGCCTTGGCCCGCGCAGGCTGCCTCGCATGGGACGCCGTGCTCGACCAGCGCGAGCAAGGTCGGCAGACCGGCCACCGACAGGGGGGCGGCCGTCCTGGCCGAGGTGACGCGGCGTGACCTGGGGAGCCCAAGGTCGGCTTCGACGCGCTCACGGCCGACAGGGGGGCGGCCGTCCTGGCCGCGGTGACGCGGCGTGACCTGGGGAGCCCAAGGTCGGCTTCGACGCGCTCACGGCCGATGGGGGACGGCTCCGCTACGCCGCGATCGAGGCCAGGTTTGCGCCGTCTCGCATCTCGTCGCGCCTCACGATGCGCGCAGGCATGAAGTCGGATGAAGCTGCTGTCACAGCCCAGGGCGTGACGGCTCGATCAGCTTTCATGGTGTCGGCGTCGGCGGTCGCCGCTGCCTCGAAAGACAAAAATCGGAGCCGCGCGGACGCGGCTCCGATTGCGTGAGGCGGCAGCTCTCAGGCGCGGCGGCGGGTGGCGGCCGGCTTGGCGTCGCTCGGATTGTCGCGGCTCTGGGCCGGCTTGGCGTCGGGCAGCTTGCCCTGGAGGTCCTTCATCAGGTCGCCGAGGCTACCGAGGCCCTTGCTGCCGCCGGCGCCCTTCTTGGCCTCCTTGGCGAAGGTCTTGTAGGCGGTGCGCTCTTCGGCCGCCGCGACGCCCTGGATGCTGAAGCGGAGCTTGCCCTCGCCGCCGCCGCGGCCGAGCATCACGACTTCGACGTCCTTGCCGACGGGGAAGGCGCGCCGCGGATCGGCGTTGGGCGGCAGGCCGAGCTCGCTGAGCGGCACCAGGCCGCGACCGGCCTCGGTGTCGACGAACACGCCGAAGTTGGTGACCTGGCCGACCTTGCCCGCCAGCACCTGCTCGGTAGCGGCGGAGGTGGTGGGCTCGCTCGTCTGATCGGCCGACTTCATCGACAGGCTGATCTTGAGGTCGGTCGGGCTGGTGCCGCGCGGCTCGACGGCCAGCACGCGCACCTTGACCGACTCGCCGATCTTGATCACGTCGTCGATCTTGTCGACGCGGCCGTGGCCGAGCTCGGAGATGTGGATCATGCCCTCGATGCCGCCGAGGTCGACGAAGGCGCCGTAGGGCTGGATCGTCTGGACGATGCCCTCGAGCTCGGCGCCGACGACGAGGCGCTCGCGCACCGCCTTGGCCTGGTTCTCGCGCTCGTCCTTGAGGACGGCCTTGCGCGAGACGATGACCGAGCGGCCGCCGTCGCGGATCTCGATGACCTTGAAGAACTGCTTGGTGCCGACGAAGCGCTCGAGGTCCTGGGCGAAGCCGAGGTCGACCTGCGAGGCGGGGCAGAACGCGCGCACGCTGCCGAGCTCGACCTCGAGGCCGGCCTTGACGGCCTTGGTGACGGTGGCCTCGACGGGCACGCCGCTCTGCAGCGCGAGGTCCAGCGACTGCGTGTCGATGCCGCCCCTGCCGATGGCGACGACCAGCTGGATGCCGCCCGACACGGACGCGACCGTGGCGCGCAGCTTGTCGCCGATCTTGACCTTGAGGTTGCCTTCTTTGTCGAGGAGCTGGGCGCGTTCGATCCGCCCCTCGCTCTTGGCACCGATGTCGAGGAACACGCTGTCGGCACCGATCTCGACCACCGGACCCTCGACGAGCTGTCCGGGGCGCACGCGCTTGCTCAGCCTGGCGCGCGTCTGCGCACCCTGGGCTTCAAACATCGCGGCGAAGTCTTCATCTTGCTGCTGGGCCATGGGGGGCCAAGCTTGGCAAAGCCGACCTCGCGGGACAAGTGCCGGGGCCTCACAAGACGGCGGCTTCGGGGCGCGCCGTGAGCCACGCACCTAGCCGGGGCGCTTCTTGCCGGGCGACTTGACCTCGAGCACCGGCGAGATGGGCTTGAGGTCGGGGAACGGCGGCAAACCATCGGTGACGGTCATCGGGCGCCAGTTTTGGACCACGTCGATGTAGCCGTCCATCGTCAGCCGGATCTCGTGGGTGCGGTTGTCGCCGACCGGGACGGTGATCTCACACGGCGACTTGCACTGGAAGGCGCCGTCGACGGAGACGCTGGCGCCCTCGATGTTGGCCTTGATGGTGGCGCGGTTCTTCGGCAGGCCCTCCGAGCCGACCGGTTGCGGCGCCTTGGCCTCGACCGGGGCCGGGGTGTCGTCGCCTGCGCGTCCGTCGCCGCCGAAGATCAACGCGATCCCCGCCAGCAACACGGCGACGGCGACGCCGATGGCGATAAACAGGCTGCGGTTGGACTCCTGGTTGGGCATCGCGCCGGTCGGCTGGACCCGCTGCGGGGTGCCGACGGCGGCGAACGGCCCGGTGTGCTGGTTGCTCAGCTCGGGGATGTGGACGACGCGGCCCTCTTCGGCGGCGCGCACGGCCCCGATCGTCTGACCGATGAGCTCGGCGAAGCGACCGGCGCTCTGGATCCGCTTGGTGCGGTCCTTGCGGAGCGCGAGCTGCAGCAGCTTGGCGGTGAACTGCGAGCCGTTGCGCGGGGTCGGGACCTTGGCGCGCACGTGCTTGAGCATCGTCGCCATCGGGCTCTCGGCCGAGAACGGCGGCTTGCCCTCGATCATCTCGTAGAGGATGCAGCCGAGCGAATAGATGTCGGTGCGGTGATCGAGGTCCGTCCCGTTGCATTGCTCGGGGGACATGTACTGCGGCGTGCCGAACACCTCACCGGCGCGGGTGAGCCGCATGGCGTCGACGCCACCGGCGATGCCGAAGTCGAGGACCTTGACCACGGTGCTGACGCCGACGGTCTCGATGAAGATGTTGTCGGGCTTGAGGTCGCGGTGGAAGATGCCGTTCTCATGAGCCTCGCTGAGGCTCTCGGCGATCTGCTTGGCGAACTGCAGCGCCTGCAGCTCGGGGATCTTGCTCTGCTCGAGCCGCTCGCACAGGCTGGTGCCGGTCAGCAGCTCCATCACCATATAAGGCCGGCCGTCCTCGCACTCACCGTGCTCGAACACGCGGATGGTGGAGGGGTGGCGCAGCTGGGCGGTGACCTCGAGCTCGCGGCGGAAGCGGATGATGAACTTGTTGTCGGTGAGGCACTCGCGGCGGACCAGCTTGATCGCTACCTTGCGATCGACGCGGTGGTCGTGGGCCTCGAACACGACGCCCATGCCGCCCTCGCCGATGACGCCGAGGAGCTCGTAGCGGCCGTTGATGACGCGGCCGACGTCTTCGTTGAAAGTGACCTCGAGCGTCGACGAAGACGCGGCGCTGTTGGCCATCTCGCTCTTGTTTAGCGAGGTGTTCGCGGGGCGGCTCTTCGGAATGGGGGGCATTCGTCGACTGACTCGGGAGTGTATCGCCTCGGCGGCCACGCCACCATCGGCGCGTGGAGTAGGCTCAATTTCGCGTATCCGGGCGAATCCACGGCGGTGGGGGCGAGCGGCGGCGCCGCCTCTCAAATGCCGTGAAAGCTGATGAAAGGGTCGGGCGGGTCGCTCTGGCCGGCCTTGAGGTCGAGGTGCAGGTGATTGGCGTGTGCCCGGTCGTGATCCGGTGTAAGCAGGGTATGTACGAGCCCGCCCTGGGCCGCGACGCAGACCAGGCCGAGGAGGAGCTCCGAGGCCGGCGCCCCCGAGGCCGGCGTGGCGCCGGGCCCGGTCTCCCGCGGACCCGGGCAGCGGCGCAGCTTCCGGCGCGGATAATGATCCTCGACCGTGGCGGCGGGGTCGCTGCCCCGCCGCAGCGCGTAAAGATCGAGCGCGAGGCCGAGGTTGTGCTGACTCTTCGGCTTCTGCTGCACGATCTTGCCCCGGCGCAGGGCGGAAAAATACTGCACCTCGGTGACGCCCCGGGCGTGCAGCCACTCGGCCAGGGGCACCACGGCGGCGACCAGGCGACAGTCCCAAATCGCGTGGGCGTCGCGCTCGAGATCGGAGCTCCACGGGATCGTGAAGGCGACGCCCGCGATCGGGCCGCGCAGACGCACGGGGATCGCGACCTCGGGCGCTTCGTCGCGACGGAGCACGGCGAACTCGACCTCGCGCTCGCGCAAGTAGTCGTGACAGCGGGCGGCGTTCATCGCCATCAGCGCGGTCGCGTCGACGCCCGGGGTCGGGCCCGCGGGCGGCCACGCGGGCGGCGGCGCGCGCGACGGCTCGGGGCTCGCCGGCGCGGCCGGGCGGGGGCGGGGACGCGACGCGCTCGGCCGCGGTTCCGTCTGTCCCTGAGGACCTGTCTCCTTGCACCTGGCGCTTGCGACCTGTACCAGAGCGCGATTGCCCGCGTAGCCGCTCGGGCAATCGGGCGGGCGGACGGCGGGCAGGCGCCAGCGCGGGGCGTTCGACCACCCGACTCGCCCGCCGGCGGCGTCGGCGTTGGTGGGCACGAGCAGGGCGCCGAGCAGCACGACCCTCAAGGTAGTCCTCCAGGCGCCTTTGTATGCCGATGTCATACCTCGCAGGATTGTGAGGCAAGCCGCGACCTCAAGCAAAAAAAACCCAGCCCGGGGCTCTCAGGTCGGGGCTAGGCTGACCGTCGAGGTCGCCCGGAAGCCATGCCCAGCGTCGATCCTAAGCAAGAGACCCCTGTAAACCCGGTTTCAAACGGAGAAAATGGGCGCTACGCCGCGCACCACAAGATCCGCGTCGTGACGGCCGCCGCCCTGTTCGACGGCCACGACGCCGCGATCGGGGTGATGCGGCGGGTGCTCCAGTCGGGCGGCGCGGAGGTGATCCATCTCGGACACAACCGCGGGGCCGAGGAGGTCGTCGACGCGGCGATCCAGGAGGATGCGCAGGCGATCGCGGTCAGCTCGTATCAGGGCGGCCACATCGAATACTTCAAGTACATGGTCGACCTCCTGCGCCAAAAGGGGGCCGGTCACATCACTGTGTGGGGCGGCGGCGGCGGCGTCATCGTCCCGCGCGAGATCGAGGAGCTGCACGCGTACGGGGTGCAGCGCATCTTCAGCCCCGAGGACGGGCGGCGCCACGGGCTCACCGGGATGATCGACATGATCCTCGCGGGCGCCGATTTTGCGACCGCGCCGGCCGATCCGCTGGCGGAGTTCGCGGCCTTGCGGGCGCCCGGGGCGCTGACGGCCGCCGATCACAAGAGTCGGCTCGCGCGCCTGATGACGGCGGTCGAGGCCGCGGTCGCGGCCGGCGGCGAGCAGCCGCTGCTCGACGCGCTGCGCGCCGACGACGGCAAGGCGAGTGCGCCCGTGCTCGGCATCACCGGCACCGGCGGCGCCGGCAAGTCGTCGCTCACCGACGAGCTGCTGGCGCGGCTGCTGCGGGACCACGCCGATCGCCGGATCGCAGTGGTCTCGGTCGACCCGACGCGGCGGCGCACCGGCGGCGCGCTGCTCGGCGACCGCATCCGCATGAACGCGCTGCGCGACCCACGGGTGATGATGCGCAGCCTGGCGACCCGCGCGGCCGGGGTCGAGCTGTCGCGCGCGACCGACGACATCGTGCGGCTGCTGCAGCGCGTCGGCTACGATCTGGTGATCGTCGAGACGTCGGGCATCGGTCAGGGCGACGCCGAAGTGACGCGAATCGCCGACCTCTGCCTTTACGTGATGACCGCCGAGTACGGCGCACCCAGTCAGCTCGAGAAGATCGAGATGCTCGACGTGGCGCAATTCATCGCCATCAACAAGTTCGAGCACAAGGGCAGCAAGGACGCCCTCCGCGACGTCCGCAAGCAGGTCCGGCGCAACCGCGACATCCCGTATTCGCTGCCCGACGAGCAGTTGCCGGTGTTCGGCACCGTCGCCAGTCGATTCTTCGATCGCGGCGTCAACGGGCTGTACGCGGCGCTGTGCGGGGCGCTCAGCGAGCGGCGGCCGGACGCGCCGTGGTCGTGCTCGATCCCGGCGGAGCTGCGCGCGCCGATCTCGGACATCAGCGATTTGATCGCGTCGGAGCGCCAGCATTACCTGGCCGAGATCGTGCGCCAGGTCCGCGGATACAAGGCGCGGGTCAAGCGGCAGGTCCAGCTCGCGCGCGAGATCGGGGCGCTGACGACGGCCCAGCGGCTGCTCGCCGACGAGGCTGATTCACCGGCGTTCGCCCGCAAGCTCGAGGAGCTGCGCGGCCAGCTCGACTCCGACACGCGGCGGGCGCTCGAGGAGCTGCCGAAGCTGTTCGCGGCCTACCGCGAGCCGGAGTTCGTGGTGAAGATCCGGCAGTCGACCGTGCGCTATCCGACCCAGGTGCAGACGCTGTCGGGCACCCAGCAGCCGCGCGTCGCGGTCCCGCGCGACGACGAGCCGGGCGCGCTGGTGCGGTTCGGATTGCTCGAGAACCTGCCGGGCTACTTCCCGTTCACCGGCGGCGTGTTCCCGTTCAAGCGCGAGGGCGAGGACCCCAAGCGGATGTTCGCCGGTGAGGGCGGGCCGGCCCGCACCAACGAGCGCTTCCACTATTTGTCGGCGGGCGAGCCGGCCAAGCGGCTGTCGACGGCCTTCGACTCGGTGACGCTGTACGGCTGGGACCCCGACGAGCGGCCGGACGTGTTCGGCAAGATCGGCGAGAGCGGCGTCAGCATCTGCACGCTCGAGGACGCCAAGCTGCTCTACAGCGGCTTCGACCTGTGCGATCCGGCGACGTCGGTGAGCATGACGATCAACGGACCGGCGCCGATCCTGCTGGCGTTCTACATGAACACCGCGATCGATCAGCAGGTCGAGCGCGAGCAGCAGAAGCTGGGCCGCGCGGTCACCGAGGCCGAGCGGACCGCGATCGCCGATCGCACGCTGCAGGTCGTGCGCGGCACGGTGCAGGCCGACATCCTCAAAGAGGACCAGGCGCAGAACACCTGCATCTTCTCGATCGAGTTCGCGCTGCGGATGATGGGAGACATCCAGCAGTACTTCATTCAGAAGAAGGTGCGGAACTACTACTCGGTGTCGATCAGCGGCTATCACATCGCCGAGGCGGGGGCGAACCCCATCACCCAGCTGGCGTTCACGCTGTCGAACGGGTTCACGTTCGTCGAGTACTACCGGGCCCGCGGCCTCGGCATCGACGACTTCGCGCCCAACCTGAGCTTCTTCTTCTCGAACGGCCTCGACAGCGAGTACACGGTCATCGGCCGGGTCGCGCGCCGGATCTGGGCCATCGCCCTGCGCGACCTCTACGGCGCCGACGAGCGCAGCCAGAAGCTGAAATATCACATCCAGACGTCCGGCCGTTCGCTGCATGCGATGGAGATCGACTTCAACGACATCCGCACGACGCTGCAGGCGCTGTTCGCCTACTACGATCACTGCAATAGCCTGCACACCAACGCCTACGACGAGGCGATCACGACGCCGACCGAGGCGAGCGTGCGGCGGGCCATGGCGATCCAGCTCATCATCACCCGCGAGCAGGGCCTGGCCAAGACGGAGAACATGCTGCAGGGCAGCTATATCGTCGACGAGCTGACCGAACTGGTGGAAGAGGCGGTGCTCGCCGAATTCCTCCGACTCGACGAGCGCGGCGGAGTGCTCGGCGCGATGGAGCGACAATACCAGCGAGGGAAGATCCAGGACGAAAGCCTGCTCTATGAACAGCGCAAGCATTCGGGGGATCTCCCGATCATCGGTGTGAACACGTTCATCAACCCCAACCGGACGGGTGACGAGGAGGCTGCCGGCCTCAACCTGACGCGCGCGAGCCACGCCGAGAAGACGGCTCAGATCGACCGTCTACGGGCGTTTCAGGCCCGAAACGCCGAGGCGGCACCGGCGGCGCTCGAGCGGCTGCGACAAGTCGCGTTGTCGGGTGGCAACACTTTCGCGGCGCTTATGGAGACTGCACGAGTCTGCAGTTTGGGACAGATCTCCAGGGCGTTGTTCGAGGTTGGCGGCGAGTATCGTCGGTCGATGTGAGGACTGAGGATGCAGGTCAGGTGGGATGAAATTGCCTGTGACTGTGCAAATAGATTCCATCGTGTCCAAAGTCTTGTGCTAGCCTGGACGCCATGTCCAAGTACGACGTGTCCCTGGTGTCCGCGGTCGAAGGCCGCAAGCGCCAGATCCTCGTGGATCTGCTGCGCCAGAACTCCGAGCTGACGCTCGGCGAACTGCATCAATTGTCGAAGGGCGAGCTCGGAAAGCTCCTCAGCTCGATCACCGTCCAGGAGCTCCTCCATGGCGAGAGCGGCGCCCGCGAGTCCGCGTCGATCGAGCCCGCGCGCGGCGGCCGTCCCGGCAAGCCCGGTCGCAAGCCGGTGGCGAAAGCGCCCGAGGCCAAGTCCACCAAGGAGACCGCCGCGCCCGCCAAGTCCGGCAAGGGCGCCAAGGCTGAGCCCGCTGCCGAGGTGAACACGCGCACCCCGACGGGCCGCGATGCGTTCGACAAGGGCGTGCTCGAGGTGCTCAAGAGCATCGGCGGTCCCGCCGGTGCCGGGGAGATCCAGCGTCGCGTCGGTGGCACCAACATGCAGGTTCGTTCGGCGGTCAACCGCCTGATCGAGGCCGGCCAGGTGACCTGGACCGGCAAGGCCCGCGGCACCCGTTATCGCGTCGCCTGAGCACGACGGTTCTTTGGCATCGCTGGAGCCGGTCGCACAGTCGCCAAGAGCGACCGCGCGATCGGCTTCGTCGCGACCGGCGTTGCGCAGATCGTTGCACAGGTCCCACCGGGCCGAGGTTGCGCTACGCTGCCGTTGTGGGACGCCCGACCCGAACCTCCGTCCAACTGTCCACCCTCGCCGCAATCGTCGCCCTGGCGGCCGGCTGTTCGCGTGAGCCCAAGGGCGCGACCGCGGGCGTGGACTCGACCACGACGACGACGCAGACGAGCTCCGGCAGCGAGACTTCGTCAGCCACGAGCCCGACCAGTACGACGACTTCGACTTCGGAGGCCCCGCCGACGACGACGATGGGGGTCGACGACATGGGCAGCGTCGGTGGTCAGTGCAACCTGTTCATGCAGGACTGCCCGCTCGATCAAAAGTGCACGGCGTGGAACGAGGACGGCGGGCCGTTCCCCAACGGCACCCGCTGCGTGCCGGTCGACCTCAATCCGGCGCTGCCCGGCGAGGACTGTGTGGTCCCGGGCAAGTTCGGTGACGGCATCGACAACTGCGCTCGCGGCTCGATCTGCCTCGACCTCGAGAACACCGGCAAGGCGACGTGCGTGGCCTACTGCACCGGCAACATGGACGCGCCGAATTGCCCGAAGCCCGAGGACCGCTGCGCGTTCCTGTTCGAGCCGACGGTCCCGGTGTGCTTCAGCAAGTGCGACCCGCTGCTGCAGGACTGCAGCCCCGGCGAGACCTGCGTGCCCAACGAGGCCGCTCTCGGCGCCCCGCACTTCGTCTGCATGCCGCGCGTGTTCCCCGACCTCGGCAAGTACGGTGATTCATGCTACGCGCTGTCGGGCTGCGATCCGGGCAACCTCTGCATCTTCGGCGAGAATCTGCCGAGCTGCAAAACCCCGTACTGCTGCTCGGTGTGGTGCGACCTCGAATCGCCGGACTCCTGCCTCGACTACGATCCGACGCTGAGCTGCGTCCAGTGGTTCCAGGAGGGCGGGGCGACGCCCGGCTACGAGAACGTCGGCATCTGCGGCATCATGCAGTGACGCGTCACGGCGCCTCGATCGCCGCCGGCGTGCAGTCCGGCGGCGCCGTGCGCGGGTTGCAGCGCGACGGCATGCCACCCGGGATGGCGAACACGTAGTCGTACTTGTCGCCGCCGGGCGGCGGATAGTCGGTGCTGATGAAGTGCGCGCCGCTGGCCAGCGCCGCCGCGCCGCGCGAGAGGTCGCCGGCGCTCGGCTCGATGTTGTCGGCGTCGGCGCGGGTGCGCACGAGGTGGCCGGCCGCCACCGCGGCGTCGATGCGCGCGGCGTCGCCGACCGGATCGTTGAGCGAGTGGACCGCCGCGAACGGCAGCGTGAGGTCGCCGAACGCGTCAGGGAACAGGAGCCGCCCCGCGGTCCCGCCCGCCGTGTAGGCCTCACGCCACTTGCCGCCGTCGTGCAGGACCAGCAGCAGCTTGCCGCGCGCGTCGTCGATCGCCGGCCAGCCCCCCGCGGCCACGCCGTCGCGCAGATTGGCAGCAGCACCCTGGACGTCGTCGGGCACGATCAATCGCTCCTCGGGCCAGATCGACAGGACCTGTGATTCGAGGGTCGCCAGCAGCTCCTGGGCGGCGGGCGGATCGAACGCGCTCTTGAGCTCGAGCATGACGTAGAGCGGGTGATGCGAGGGATGTCCTTCGGACCATGTCCTCAAGGTCATCAAGCAGTCGACCAGGGTGGGGCAGGTCGAGGCGGTGTCGAGCAGGTCGATGTGATAGACGGCGATCGGCTCGCCGACGCCGGTAAACCACAGATCGAGCTCGAACTTGCGGACGCCCTGATCCCCGAGCTGCTGGTCGAGCGGGAGATGGGTGTAGTCCCACTCCTTGATCAGACTGCCAGGCGACAGGTGATAGCTGTTGTGAGTCCCGAGCGCCTGGAGCTGGTGCAGCCGCAGGCGGCCGTCCGGGGCGTCGCCGGTGGTGGTGGTCGGCGCGGTCCCACCGGTGCCGGTGCTTGTGTCTCCGGTGGTGCCGGTCGAACCGATGATGCCGGTCGAACCGGTGGCGCCGGTCGAACCAGTGGTGCCACCAGCGCCGTCGGTGGTGGCGCCGGCGGGCGCGCTGCAAGCGGCGAGGGTGCACACGATCCAGCCCAGCGACCCGAGGCGCGTCATGCCGCGATCGTACCGACGTCAGTACACGCAGTCGAGCGTGGCCTCGTGGACCAGCGATAGCTCGACGCCGCCGCTCTCGAAGGTGAGGTCGAGCCGGTAGGGCTGGTTGCAGAAGCCGCAGCCGGGGGTCGGCGCACCCTTCTGTTTCATCTGCTCCTGCGCGAGCGTCTGGCCGGCGCCGACAGGGCCGCTCTCGTCCGGGAGCACGGTGATGTCGTGGACGCTCGGCACGTCGTCCGGAGACAGGGTGATGGTCGCCTTCGTCAGCTCGGCCGAGCCCGTCGCCAGGCCCTGGCTATTGTCGTAGACGACGGTCCACCAGGCGAGGATGCTGTCAGGATCGACGATGGGTTGGCAATTGGCGTAGAGGAGGACGTCCTTGAGCTCGAGCGCCAGCGGCTCACCCACGGGCGCGTCGGTCGTCGAGCTGTCCGAAGTGCCAGACGAGGTGGTGTCGACCTCGGTGGTGCTGCCTTCGGTGGAGGTGGTCGCCACGCCTGTGTCAGTGGCGTCGGTCGTGCTGGTGCTGGTCGTCGAATCGGCGGTGTCGATGCCGGTGGTCTCGCCCATGCTCTCGCCGGTCGAATCGGTGGAGGTGGTCGTGGTGCCGGTGGTCGGGCCCGTGGTCGGGCCGGGATCGGTGGAGCCGCCGGTGGTGGTGTCGGTCGAGGCCCCGGTGCCGGTCGAGGCGCTGCCGCTGTCACCGCATGCGGTGCCGAGGATGACGATGAATAGGCCAAGGTTCGCGCGGAGTTTCATGCCCGCGGAGGGTGGCAGCGCGAACCGGGCCGGGCAAGCGCACACCCCGAGCACCGTCGTTCCGCGGGAGATCGCCCCGCGTCCTCAAGCGCGCATCGACGCACTCGATCGGCGTCTCCGCGTGTGTAAGCATGAGCCCCGCCTCCGCGTTTGCATAGCGTTTCCGCTCCCCCCTTCACCCGAATGTGAATCGAGCGCTCCATGCGTGACCACAAGCGACAGATCCGGCGCACGGCCCCGGCAGGCCTCTTCGCCGCGATGTTCTTCCTTCCGTCTTGCACCCCCAAGACTCCGCCGCCCGCGAACGAGACCGACACCACGCGGGAGACCGCGCAGACCCCGAAGCTCGACCTGTGGGCGGGCGTGCCCGCGATCGAGCCCGAGGACAGCGACATCGCCGCCGAGTTGACGCCGACCCCGGGGCCGAAGCCGCCGCCGAGCGTGAGCGAGAAGATCGAGCTGCCGTTCCCGCCGCCCGCGCCGCCGAGCAAGCAGACCCAGGATCTGGCCCAGGAGGGCCCCCTGAAGGTCCTCCGCACCAGCCCGACCGAGAAGGCGCCCGGGCTCGTGGGCTCGGTCAGCGCGGTGTTCAACCAGCCGATGGTGCCGCTGGCCTCGATCGACGACCTCAAGCTCGAGCGCTCGCCGCTGACCATCGAGCCGCTGCCGCCGGGCAAGTTCCGCTGGCTCGGCACGCAGATGATCGCGTTCGAGCCCGAGGGCCGCATGCCGTACTCGACCACGTACACGGCCAAGGTCGTGGCTGGCGAGACCTCGACGATGGGCACCAAGCTGGTCAAAGAGGTGAAGTGGCAGTTCACCACGCCGTCGCTCGAGATCGAGTCGTTTTCGCCCGGTGAGTACGAGTTCGCCACGCTCGATCCGGTGCTGGTGCTGCGCTTCAACCAAAAGATCGATCGCGACAAGCTGCTGGCCGCGATGCGCGTGAAGGGCGGGGCCGCGAGCTTCACCCAGGTCGCGCCGGAGCAGTGGGACACGCTGCCCGAGCCGTACCGCTCGCAGGCCAAGCAGGGCCCGCAGGAGCGCGTGCTCGTGCTGAAGCCGACCACGTCGCTGACCGCCAACACCCTCTACAACCTCGAGATCCCGCCCGGCGTGTACGGCGAGGGCCCGAACCCGAGCAAGGCGATCAAGCTCAAGCTGCGCACCTACCCGCCGCTGACGCTGAACGGCCCGCGCTGCTCGTCGGACTACTACTGGGAGTGCAACCCGATGGCCGGGCTCACGGTCAGCGCCTCGAACGAGCTGCTGACCGATCCGGGCGCCGAGAAGAAGGTCAAGGTCACGCCCGAGGTCCCCGACCTCAAGGTCACCGTGGCCGGCAGCATCCACCTGGCCGGCAAGTTCCGCGGCCTCGGCACCTACACGATCGAGGTCGAACCTGGCCTGAAGGACATCCACGGACAGGAGCTCAAGGCGCCGTACCGCAAGACGGTCACGCTGCCGGCGCTCGACGCCTCGCTGCAGTGGGCCGACCGCCCGGTCGATCCCGCCGTGCTCGAGCCGAGCCACTCCGGTCAGCTCGATCTCAAGGCGACCGGCCTGTCCTCGGTCGAGGTCCGCGCGCGCGCGTTCGAGCCGAGCGAGCTGCGCAAGGTCCTCGTCGACCGTCACGTGCGCTACGACGGCGAGTGGCCGGACTCGCTCAAGACGCCGACGTGGGACAAGCTGTTCGACGTCAGGGAGTCGCGCGTCGAGGCCGCGACCGTGTCGCTCGACGCCAGGGCGCTCGGCGCCGGCAACGGCAAGTTCGTGCTGCTCGGCGCGCGCTCGAACGCGATCGGCGACAGCAACTGGCGCTATCGTCAGTCGCTGACGCAGGTGGTGCAGGTCACCCGCCTCGGCGTGACCGCGGCGCTCGACAGCGACAGCGGCGTCATCCTCGTCACCGACATCGAGACCGGCGAGCCGCTGTCCGGGGTCGAGCTCGGGCTCCACAACATGTCGCTCGACTCGGCGGCGTGGTCGGGCACGTCGGGGCCCGACGGCCTCGCCGAGCTGAAGCACGGCACGCAGTACGACCAGCCGTACATCCTCGCGCGCTACCAGGGCGAGGTCGCGTACGTCCCGCTGCAGCAGACGGCCGACAACTCGTGGGGCTCGTGGATGCACACGAACCGCGAGGACGAGCCGCGGATCTTCTTCTACACCGATCGTCAGCCGTACAAGCCGGGTGAGACGGTGCACCTGCAAGGGATCGTCCGCGAGGAGACGCGCGGCCCGGCCGGCAAGGTCCAGCTGTGGCGCCCCGACACGCCCGCCAGCTACACGGTGAACGGGCCGCGCGGCCACGAGGTCGCCAAGGGCGAGCTCAAGATCGGTCAGTTCGGCACCTTCAGCGTCGACATCCCGATCCCGGCCGACGGCGACACCGGCAGCTACAGCCTGCAGGTCAACTCGCCCGGGGGCCTGTTCTCGAGCGAGCGCTCGTTCTACCACGCGTTCGAGGTCCAGCAGTTCCGCGCGCCCGAGTTCGAGGTCAAGGTCGAGCGGCCGGCCGCGGCGCCGCTGCTCTACGGCGACACGCTGCAGGCCGAGATCAAGGCCAGCTACTTCCACGGCGCGCCGATGGTCGGGGCCGAGGCGACCTACACCTTGCGGCGGCAGGACTCGCCGTACCGCCCGCCGGGCAGCGAGAACGAGTCGTTCACGTTCGGCAAGGGCGGCCAGGAGTGGTGGTTCGGCGGCGGCGATTTCGGCCACTTCGAGGGCGGCGGCGGCCTTTACCGCGGCAAGGGCTTCCCGGGCTCGTTCGGCAACGACATCCTGGTGCGCCAGGGCAGCGGGCAGACCGACGCGCGCGGCCTGCTCGCCGTCACTCACTTGCTCGCCGCGGTCGAGACGCCGTGGGGCCAGAAGACGCCGGTGCCGCCGGCCGGGCCGAAGTCGGAGGAGCCGCCGAGCGCCTCGACGTACACGCTCGAGGCCGCCGTCGTCGACGAGAACCGGCAGTCGATCGCCGGCCGCTCGACCTACGTCGTCCACCCCGCGAGCGAGTACGCGGGCGTGCGCGCCGATCGCTCGGTGTATCGCGCCGGTGAGCGCGCGCGGCTCGAGGCGGTCGTCGTCGACGTCGAAGGCAAGCGGGTCAGCGGGCGCGATGTCCAGGTCAAGCTGGTGCGCAAGGAGACCTCGCGCGCCGCGGTGCAGGAGAACGGTTCGTGGCAATACAAGTACGAGACGGTCGACGTCGAGGTCGGTAACTGCGCGCTGGTCTCGGCCGAGGCGCCCGTCAATTGCGAGCTCGTGGTCGACAAGGCCGGCAGCTACGACATCCGCGCCCTCATCAGCGATCCGAAGGGCAACAAGTCGCTGTCGAAGCACCCGTTCTACGTCTACGGCGAGGACGCGGTGGTGTGGCAGCAGGACCAGCACCGCGTCGACATGGTGCCCGACAAGCGCACCTACGAGCCCGGCGACAAGGCGACCGTGCTGGTGCGCTCGCCGTTCGACAAGGCGCGCGGCCTGGTGGTCGTCGCCCGCGAGGGCATCGTCTCGCACTACCCGATCGAGGTGAAGGGCGGGGCGGCGACGATCGAGGTGCCGATCGACGAGGCGCAGATCCCCAACCTGCGCGCGTCGGTGCTGCTGGTGCGCGGGCGCGTCGAAGTGCCCGGCGCGCCGCCCGGACAGGACCTCGGCCGCCCGGCCTTCGCCGTCGGCCACGTCGACCTCAAGGTCGCCGCGACGCGCAAGAAGATCGCGCTCGAGGTCGTGCCGGAGAAGACCGAGGTCGCGCCGAAGGACACGCTGAAGCTCACCCTCAAGGCCAAGGACTTCGGTGGTGCGCCGCAGAAGGCCGCCGTCGCGGTGATGGTGGTCGACGAGGGCGTGCTGAGCCTGATGGGCTTCCAGACCCCCGACCCGCTGGCGTTCTTCCACCACGACCGCGACCCGGGCGTCAGCCTCTACGACATGCGCCAGTTCCTGGTCGCCAAGAAGGACGCCGAGCCGCCGGTTCCCGTGCCGGAGGCGCAGCAGAGCGTCCCGGCCGACGCGCTGGGCGACACCGGCCTCGGCATGCGGGGCACCGGCGCCGGGGGCGGCGGCTACGGCAGCAGCGCCGGCTTCCTGGGCGGCATGGCCGACAAGGCCGGGGCGCCGCCGCCGGCCATGCCGATGGAGGCGGCCGAGGAGCGCAAGGAGGCCGAGGCCAGCAACGTGATGCAGAAGAACAAGCGGCAGGCCACGTTCACCACGACGCTCGACACGACCGTGGCGATGAACCAGCCGATCTCGCTGCGCTCGCTGTTCGCGACCACCGCTTACTTCAACGCCGAGGTCGCGATCGACGCCAGCGGCGAGGCGACGGTCGAGATCCCGATGCCGGAGAACCTGACCAGCTTCCGCGTCATGGCGGTCGCCGTCGACCCCGACCAGGCCGACCGCTTCGGCTCGGGCGAGGCCAGCGTCAAGGTGCGCAAGCCGATCATGCTGCGGCCGAGCCTGCCGCGGTTCGCCAACTTCGGCGACAAGTTCGAGGCCTCGGTGATGGTCGACAACCAGACCAGCGAGCCGCAGGCGATCCTCGTCGGCACGCGCGGCAGCAACGTCGTCGTCTCGGGCGAGCCGACCGTCGGCGTCGAGATCCCCGCCGGCGAGTCGCGCGAGGTCCGGTTCCCGATGGCGGTCGATCGCGTCGGCACCATGCGCCTGCAGTTCGCCGCGCTCTCGAACGGCGGCCGCGACGCGACCGAGCTGGCGCTGCCGGTGCACTACCCGGCGACGCGGCAGGCGTTCGCCGACTACGGCGTGACCGACGGCAGCATCGCCCGCACGCTCAAGGTCCCCGACGACGCGCTGCCGGCGTTCGGCGGGCTCGAGGTGAGCATGAGCTCGACGGCGCTGACCGGCCTCGAGGACGCGGTCGATTTCCTCGTCGGCTACAAGTACGAGTGCACCGAGCAGCTGGCCAGCCGCTTGCTGCCGATCTTCGTGCTCGGCCCGGTGCTCGAGCAGTTCCCGATCGCCAGCGTCAGCGACCTCGTCAAGCGGCAAGCGCTCGGCGCCGCCGGCGTGGCGCGGATCCAGTCGCGGCAGAACTGGGACGGCGGCTTCCGCTTCTGGGACGAGGCGGCCCGCAGCTCGCCGTACCTGACCGCGTGGGTGACGTTCGCCTGGCTCGAGGGCAAGGCGGCCGGCTTCAAGGTCGACGACAGCGCGATCGACCGGGCGATGAACTACCTCGACAACTTCGTGCGCAACGGCGAGGCCACCCCGTGGGGTCGCTTCTACGATCACACCAGCCGGGCCTTCGCGCTGTGGCTGATGAGCCGCGACGGGCGCGGCAGCGACCTGTTCGAGCGCGTGTACGCCAAGCGCAAGGAGATGCCGCTCTACGCCCACGCGCTGCTGCTGTCGACCGCGCACCGCTACGGCATGACCGGCTCGCGCGACGCGCTGCTGCAGGAGTTCCGCTCCAAGGTGGTCGAGAACGCCAAGACGGCGCACTTCGCCGAGAGCAAGCGCGAGGGCGACGACAGCTACGGCCTGCAGGTGCTCATGCACTCGAACGTGCAGACCGACGCGATCGCGCTGATGGCCCTGCTCGAGGTGGCCGAGGCCGACCCGCTGCTGCCGAAGGTCATGGCGGGGATCCTCGACGACCGCGACCCGAAGAAGGGCGGGCAGTGGGGCACCACCCACGCCAACGCCTGGGCGCTGCTGGCGGCCAGCCGCTACTTCACCACCATCGAGAAGGACGTGCCCGACTACGTCGCGCGCGTCTGGCTCGACAGCGCGTTCGCCGGCGAGCGCGCCTTCAAGGGCCGCAGCATGGCGGTGGTCGAGCAGCAGATCCCGATGAGCAAGCTGATCGAGCAGAAGCCGCGCGAGCTGCTGCTGAGCAAGGACGGACCGGGCCTCCTCTACTACCGGCTCGGGCTGCGCTACGCGCCCGCCGACCTGGCCATGAAGGCCGAGTCGCAGGGCTTCACCGTGCACCGCAGCTACGAGCCGCTGGCGCAGGGCGGCGACAAGCCGGACCCCGAGTCGGTCAAGAAGCTCGAGGACGGCACCTGGCAGATCAAGGCCGGCGCGCTGGTGCGCGTCAACCTCACGCTCGTCGCCAAGGACCGGGCCAACTACGTCGTCGTCGACGACCCGCTGCCGGCCGGCTTCGAGGGCCAGAACGCCAAGTTCTCGACCACCCTGCGCGACGTGCAGGGCGGCGTCGAGAGCCAGTCGGTCGACAGCAACGTGCCGTTCTTCGGCGAGCTCGGCGGTTGGTGGTGGTGGCGCCCGTGGTGGCGCTTCAGCCACACCGAGATGCGCGACGATCGCATGCTGCTGTTCGCCGACCACCTGCCGGCGGGCGTCTACACGTACAGCTACACCGCCCGCGCGACCTCGATCGGCGACTTCAGCCTGCCGCCCGTGCGCGCCGAGGCGATGTACATGCCCGAGGTGTTCGGCCACGGCGCCTCGACCAAGGTGCGCGTGGTCGAGTGACCGCACGCCGCGGCGGCCCCGTCGGCGATGTGTTTCGCCGGCGGGGCTGGTCGCGGCCGCCACCTCGTGTAACCATGGGGAGGACGATGACCGCGCCGCGCTCGCTCGTCCTCCTCCTCGCGCTCGCCGCTTGCGGCGCGCACGGCCGCGGCAAGCAGGCCGCCGCGCCGGGCGCCCGTTCGTCGTCGGCGGACAAGCTGTTCGACGACACCAGCGTCGAGAGCCGCACCGGCGGCGGCAGCGGCAGCGCCCAGGCCCCGATCCCGCGCTGCGGCCCGCGCGACTCCTATCAATACGTCGCCCGCGATTTCCGCTGCCCCGGCGGCGGCAACCCGTTCGACGGCGACGCGGCCGCGGCCGCCGACGCGCGCGCCGGCAGCCTCGGGCCCGACGACCGCGGGCACATGGTCGACGTGTACGAAGTGCCATGTCCCAAAGGCAAGGTCGAGGTCTTCGTCGACATGTACGGCTGCCCCGAGATGGAGGCCCAGCTGGCGCGCGACCGCAACCTCGCCGATCCGCTCGAGCTCGACGTCCACTTCGCCGCCGGTCGCTACGACGAGGTCCGGACCCGCTGCATCGCCCTGGCCGACGCGGCCCAGAAGCGCGGCAGCAGCGACGAGGCCTCCTCGCTCAGCATCTACCACTGCGGGATCTTCACCCCCGCGCTGCTCGTGCGCGCCGGCCTCTCCGATCAGGCAGTGTCCGCCGCCGGTCAGACCTGCCAGTCGTACCCGCCGGTGTCGCCGCGCAGCAGCGTGCGCGTCGAGGTCCTGGTCGGCATCGTCGACGCCATCGCCCGCATGTGGGCCGGCGACAAGGTCCCGGCGCGCGAGGGCGGCGACCGCCTGGGGGCCCTCCTGCCGCAGCTGCTGCGCGCCTGCGACGTCGAGGCCGACACCTTCATGCGCGCCTTCGAGGCCGCCGGCGGCGAGTGACCGGCGCTCGCGGGCCGCTCACTTGCGCGGGCGCTCGCTCGCCGCGTCGGGCACCCACTCGAGTGTCTCTTGGGACATGTCGATGAGGGCATGTCCGAAAGTTCCTTCGAGCTCGGCCCGCAGCGCGCGCGCCAGCGCCTCGTAGTGGGCGACCTCGTTGTAGAGCTGGGCCGAGATCCGGATCAGCCGCTGCGGCGGGGCCGGCCACCACGGCACCGGCACCTCGATGCGGTGGCGCGACAGCAGCGCGTCCTGCAGCGGGTCCGACGTCAGCGGCGTCACCACCTGGCCATCGGGACCTGGCGGAAGGGACAGGCTCGCCAGGCTGCCCAGCATCGCCTCCGGGGCCGGCAGCGCCGCGCCGATCGCCTTGGCCACGAGCTTGCGGCCGGCGCACGCCAGCGCGTGGTTGCGCGCCTGCACCTCGGGCCAGCCGCCGGGCAGCATCTCGCCCATCTCGCGCAGGGCCGCGGGCACGCACAGCCACGGCGACGGGTCGGCGGTGCCGGTCCAGTCGAACTCGGCCTGCAGCCGCGAGCCCGCGCGCGGGTCGTTGAACCCGTGGCTGATCACGGCCGGGTGGATCGGCTCCTGACGGTCGCGGCGGACGTGCAGGATCGCCGCGCCCTTGGGCGCGCACACCCACTTGTGGAGGTTGCCGGTGTAGTAGGCCGCGCCGATCGCGTCGAGGTCGAGCGGGACCATCCCGGGCGCGTGGGCGCCGTCGACCAGGCAGTCGACGCCGCGCTCCTGCAGCGCCGCGACGATGCCGGCGATCGGCAGCAGCAGCCCGGTCGGGCTGGTCACGTGGTCGACCAGCGCCAGCCGGGTGCGCGGCGTGACCGCGGCGAGGACCGCCGCGATCGCCTCGTCGGGCCCGCTGATGGGGAAGGGCAGGGCGGCGGTGACCACCTTCGCACCTGTCCGATGGGCCACGTAGCGGGCGGCGTTGTTGCAGGCGTTGTAGCCGTGCGAGGTGATCAGCAGCTCGTCGCCGGGGCTGAACTCGAGCGAGCGCAGGATCGCGTTGACGCCCTCGCTGGCGTTGCGCACGAACACCAGGTCGCGCGGATCGGCGCCGACGAACGCGGCCGCCGCCTCGCGCGCGGCCGCGAGCGGGGCCTGCAGATCGCGGAGGAAGAAGCGCACGGGCTGCCGCTCCATGCGCCGCCGCAGCTCGTCCTGGACCGCGAGCACCGCCCGGGGGCACGCGCCGAAGCTGCCGTGGTTGAGGAACACGACCTCCGGATCGAGGGTCCAGCGGCTCCGGAGCTCGGCGGCGACGGGCGACATCCCCGATCCTTACCACGCCCGTCGCGGCGCATCCTCATTATACTGGCCGGGTGCTGCGTCGCGTCGTCGAGCCGATCTTCGGGGTCGCGTTACGGATCTTCTTCCGCCGGATCGAGCTCGACGGCCTGTCGCGCGTGCCCGCCGACGGGCCGGTGATGTTCGTGCTCAACCACCCCAACGCGCTGATCGATCCGGCCTTCTTGCTGTGCCTGTCGCCGCGCCCGGTGGCGTTCCTGGCCAAGGCCCCGCTGTTCAAGACACCTGTCCTCGGGGCCATCGTGCGCGCGTTCGACTCGATCCCGGTGTACCGCCGGCAGGACGAGGGCGGCGCGCGCGTCGACAACGGCGACACCTTCCGTCTCGCGCGCGAGCTGCTGTTGCGCGGCCGCGCCATCGCCATCTTCCCCGAGGGCACCTCGCACTCGGATCCCGACCTCAAGCCGCTCAAGACCGGCGCCGCGCGCATCGCTCTCGGGACCGGCCTCGAGGACCTCACGATCATCCCCGCGGGTCTCTTCTACACCGCCAAGGCGCGGTTCCGCAGCGACGCGCTGGTCTACTTCGGCGCCCCGCTGAGCGTGCCGCACGCCCCGCTCGACGAGCGCGGCGAGCCGCCCGCCGGCGCGGTCGCGTCGCTGACCCGCGACATCGACGTGGCCCTGCGCGCCGTCACCTTGCACGGCGACGATCACGAGATCCTGTCGCTCGTCGAGCGCACCTCCGACATCTTCGCCGCCGCCAGCGAAGAGGCGTGGAGCGTCGCCGAGGCGTTCGAGCTGCGGCAGAAGCTGCTCACCGGCCACGCGCGCCTGCGGGCCCGCGACCCTGCGCGCCTCGACGCGCTCATCGCCCGCGTGCTCCGCTACGAGCGCGACCTCGCCGAGCTCGGCCTCGGCCCCGATCACCTCGCGCCCGAGACCATCACCTTCACCGCCAGCCTGCGCTACGCCCTCCGCAGCCTGTTCGCGCTCGGCGTCGTGTTCCCGCTCGCGCTGGCCGGCACCGCGATCCACTACCCCGCGTACCGGGCCAGCGGCATGGTCGCCGCGCGCGTCGCCGGCAAGTACGAGGACATGGTCGCGACCGGCAAGCTGCTCGCGGCCATGGCCTTCTTCCCGCTCACGTGGGTGCTCGTCGGCCTCGCCGCCGGTCAATTCGGGGGCCTGCGGGCCGGGCTCGTCGCGGGCCTGCTGTTCGCGCCGCTCGCCGGCTGGGCCGCGCTCTCGTTCTGGGAGCGCTTCGCCACCGTGCGGGCCGCCGCGCACGGCCTCGGCCTGTTCTTCCTGCGCCGTCATCTGCTCACGCACCTGAGCGACGAGCGGCGGGCCATCCGCGCCGAGATCCTCGCGCTCGCCGAAGTCGTCGCCTGAGCCGCGCACCGGCCCGAGGTCCCGCGCACCTCGGGTCATGGGAAGATGCGTCCGCCGAAACTGTCATCGGCGTTACAGAAAGAATTGTCGCTCTGCGGGCGATCTGCGCCGAGCCCGCTGTGCCGCGCGATGCCGCGCTGAGCTATGACTGAGCCCGCCGTGAACGCACCGCACACCTCGGCAGACACGCCGGTCATGCGCCAGTTCCTCGACATCAAGCGTCAGTTCCCTGACGCGATCGTGATGTTCCGGATGGGCGACTTCTACGAGATGTTCTTCGACGACGCGCTCACCGTCGGGCCCGTTCTCGAGATCGCCGTCACCACCCGCGACAAGGGCGAGGTCGAGAACCCGGTGCCGATGGCGGGCGTGCCGTACCACGCGATCGGCGGCTACCTGCGGACCCTGGTCGAGCGCGGCTTCAAGGTCGCGATCTGCGAGCAGATGGAGACCCCGGAGCAGGCTCGCCTGCGCAAGGGCCCGAGCAAGATCGTCCGCCGCGAGGTCGTCCGCGTCGTCACCCCTGGCGTGCTGGTCGACGAGGAGCACCTGCGCGGCGAGGAACCCAACTACCTGGTCGCGCTGGCCCACGACGCCGCCGGCACCTACGGGCTCGGCGCGCTCGACATCTCGTGCGGCGAGTTCTTCGTCGTCACCTGCGAGGGCGCCGGCGCGGTGCGGGCCGCGCTGTCGCGCCTGGCGCCGCGCGAGATCGTGTGCGAGCCGGGGCTGCACCCGTGGCTGGGGCTCGAGCTCGGGCCGCTGTGCCCGCGGCTCGAGGGCCGCGATCCGGCCGCCGTCGGCGCCGCCCAGCTGGCCCGCGTCAAGCGCCTGCGCGAGGAGAGCGGCGGCGAGGCGCTGGCGCCGGTCGAGGCGCAGGCCGCCGCGCTCGCGCTGGCCTACGCCGAGGACACCCAGCCGGGCCAGACCTTGCTGCTGCATCGACTGCGGCGCCAGGCCTTCGAGGCCCACCTCGTGCTCGACGACGCCTCGCTGCGCAACCTCGAGGTGTTCCGCACGCTGCGCGACGGCCAGCGCAAGGGCAGCCTGCTGTGGGCCGTCGACGCCACCCGCACCGCCATGGGCGCGCGCCTGCTGCGGGCCTGGCTCGGCGCCCCTCTGCGCGCGCTCGGGGCCATCCGCGAGCGCCACGACGCCATCGAGGCCCTGCTCGCCGAGCCGCGCGTGCGCGGCGACCTGCAGGACCGCCTCAAGGACGTCCGCGACATCGCCCGCCTGGCCGCGCGCGCCCGCCTCGGCACCGTCAGCCCGCGCGAGCTGGCGGCCCTGCGCCAGTCGCTGGCGGCGTTGCCCGGGGTCGCCGCGCTGCTGCAGGAGCTGGCCCGCCGGCGCATCCCGCTGCTCACCGAAGGACAGGTCCCCGAGGACATGTCCGAGGGGACATGCGCCAAGAGCCAGGCCGAAGCCGCCCGCCTGCCGGTCCTGCTCGACCTCGGCGAGGACCTGCTGCAGGACGTCCACGCCGCGCTGGTCCGCCTGCTGGTCGACGAGCCGCCGGCCCACCAGCGCGACGGCGGCATGATCCGCGCCGGCGCCGACCCGGAGCTCGATCGCCAGCTCGGCCTGCGCGACGGCGGCCGCGAGGCGCTGGCGGCCATCGAGGCCCGCGAGCGCGAGCGCACCGGCATCGCCAACCTCCGCGTCCAGCACAACCGCGTGTTCGGCTACTACATCGAGGTCCTCAAGACCCAGCTGTCGCGCGTGCCGGCCGAGTACGTGCGCAAGCAGACCACCGCCAACGCCGAGCGCTACGTGACCGCCGAGCTGGCCGAGCACGAGACCGCGGTGCTCGGCGCCGTCGCGGCCGCGCTCGAGCGCGAGCAGCAGCTGTTCACCGCGCTGCGCGAGCAGGTCTCGGCGGCCGGCGATCGCCTATTGGCCGCCGCCGAGGGGCTGGCGCGGCTCGACGTGCTGGCCGGGCTGGCGGAGATCGCCGAGGACCACGCGTATGTCCGTCCGGACATGGTCGAAGAGCCAGTCCTCGACATCGAGGAGGGCCGCCACCCGGTCGTCGAGCGCATGCTCGACGCCGGCCGGTTCGTGCCCAACAACCTGGCCCTGCGCGCCTCGACCACCGCGAACACCGGGGCAGGGCGGCTGATGCTGCTGACCGGCCCCAACATGGGCGGCAAGAGCACGGCGATGCGCATGGCGGCGCTGGTGGCGATCCTCGCCCACGCCGGCGCCTTCGTGCCGGCGGTGCGGGCCCGCGTCGGCGTCGTCGACCGCGTGTTCACCCGCGTCGGCGCCGCCGACGACCTCGGCCGCGGCGAGTCGACCTTCATGGTCGAGATGCGCGAGGCCGCCCAGATCTTGAGCCAGGCGACCCCGCGCAGCCTGGTCCTGCTCGACGAGATCGGCCGCGGCACCGCGACCTACGACGGCCTCGCGCTGGCGTGGGCGATCACCGAATTCCTCCACGACCAGATCGGCTGCCGCGCGCTGTTCGCCACCCACTACCACGAGCTCACGCAGCTGCAGGCGCGCCTGGTCGGGCTGCGCAACGCCCACGTCACCGTGCACGAGGAGCGCGGCAGCATCGTGTTCCTGCACCGCGTCGAGGCCGGGCCGGCCGAGCGCAGCTACGGCATCCAGGTCGGCCGTCTCGCCGGCCTGCCGGCGTCGGTGCTGCGGCGGGCGCAGAAGCTGCTCACGCGCCTGGAGCAGGCCCAGGGCGAGGCGCGGCCGCTGCCGCAGCTCGACCTGTTCGCGGCCCCGACGCCGCCGCCGCAGGTCGTCGACGCCGCTCCGCCGGCCCTGGCCGCGATCCTGGCCGATCTGCGGGCTCTCCACCCCGACGAGCTGAGCCCGCGCCACGCGCACGAGGCCCTGCGTCGGCTCCACGAGCGCCTGGTCGCGGTCGAAGGCGGCAGCTGAGTGCCTGTCCTTCGGGCCATGTCATGTCGTGAGGCGGCGAGGCGCACAGGTCCGCGGCCCTGCACTCCAGCGGCTCCAGGCAGCTGTCGCGGTTCCGGGGCGCGGCCTGAGCGTGCGGGTTCGCAAGCGTCACCCGCATCCGAGGACTCAACGCGCGCGCCCGTCCGCGGCAAGCTCGCCTTCATGCCTCTCGTGCGCCTCCGCCTGAGCGTGCTCGCCCTCGCGGCGACCTCGCTCGCCTGTCCCGCGCTGGTCCCCGACGCCCAGGACAGCGACGACGGCGGGGCCTCCGACAGCTCGTCCTCGGAGCCGGCGCCGCCCGACCTGCCGCCGCCGGGCCCGCAGGACGTCGTCGTCGCCACCTTCAACGTGCACCGCTTCTTCGACACGAAGTGCGACAGCGCCACGTGCGGCAACGGGGCCTACGAAGAGGTCTACTCGCAGGCCGAGTTCACCTACCGCGCCGACCAACTCGCCGACGCCATCGACGAGATGCAGGCCGACATCGTGATGCTGCAAGAGGTCGAGAGTCAGGCCTGCATCGACGCGCTGGTCGATCGCCTGCCGCAGTTCGAGACCGCGTTCATCGGCGAGACCGGCTTCGTCGCGTCGATCGACACCGCGATCCTCTCGCGCCTGCCGCTCATCGAGATCCGCAGCCACGGCAAGGCCCCGATCCCGCTGCCCGGCGGCGGCTCGACCCACTTCGCCCGCGACTACCTCGAGGCCCACCTCGACGCCGGCGGCCGGCGCCTGATCGCCTTTGTCGCCCACTTCAAGTCGAAGAACGACGACGACCCCGATCGCCGCCTGGCCGAGGCGAACGCCGCCCGCGACCTCATCGACCTCGCCGCCGACAACTACCCCGACGCGCTCGTGCTCATGGGCGGCGATCTCAACGACGTGCCCCAGTCGGAGCCGCTGCAGGCGATCGAGGCCGGCGGCGGCACCGTGCGCGTCGCCGAGGAGCTCGGCGACGACGACTGGACGTACGTCTACGACGGCGACACGCGCGCCATCGACCACCTCTACCTGTCGACCCGCAGCGGCGGCGGCAGCTTCGTCAAGGGCAGCGCCCGCGTCCTCCGCGGCGCCGGCACCGACGGCTGGGGCGGCTCGGACCACGCGGCCGTGCGCGGCACCTTCCGCGTCGGTGGCTGACGGCCGCGGCGCTTCCATCGCCCCGCGTCGCTTCCATCGCCCCGCGTCGCTCCGAGCGCCCCGCGTCGCAGGCGGACCCCACGGCGCCGGCGCGCGGCTGTGATACCGTGAGTCCGAGTCTCGGCATGCGCTCCTCGCCGCTCTTCCCGCTGCTCGCCGCGCTCGCGCTGCCGGTCGCGTGCGCGCGCGAGGAGTTCGCGCCGGAGCGATCGGTCGTGTGCGAGGGCGCGGTCGAGGTCCCCGATCCGGCCCTGCGCGCGCTGCTCCTCGACATCCTCGACGATCCCGAGGCGAACGACAGCACCACCGGCGAGCCCGTCCTCACGGCCGCGTCGCTGGCCACGCTCACCGGGCTACAGGCCGCCGAGCGCGGGATCGTCGACCTGCAGGGCCTCGAGTGCGCCGTCAACCTCCGCACCCTCGGCCTCGCGCGCAACGAGATCGTCGACATCCGCCCGCTCACCTGGTTGGGCGAGCTGCGGGAGGTCGAGCTGTCGGAGAACCCGATCGCCGGCCACGACCCGCTGGCGCGCCTCGTCAAGCTCGAGAAGCTCGTGCTCGGCGGCGCCGGCGTGAAGTCGATCGCCTTTGTCGCCGGCATGACCGCGCTGCGCCACCTCGACGTCGCCCGCGGCGAGGTCGGCGACATCGGCCCGCTCGCCGGCCTCGGCCGGATCGAGTCGCTCGTCCTCTCCGACAATCAGATCGCGGACATCGGCCCGCTCGCCGGCCTGCACGAGTTGTTCGCGCTCTCGCTCGACGGCAACGCGATCGCCGACATCGGTCCGCTCGCTGCGCTGGCGCGGCTCGAGTACCTCGACATCGACGAGAACGCGATCGACTCGCTGGCCCCGCTGGCCGGCCTCACCCGCATGCGCCGGATCGAGGCCAACGCCAACGCGATCACCGACACCCGCGGCCTCGCCGGCAAGCCCGACCTCGTCGAGCTCGGGCTCGAGAAGAACCAGATCGCCGCGCTCGCCGATCTCAGCGGACTCACCGGCCTCGTCACCCTCGACCTCGACGAGAACCTGCTCACCAGCCTCGATGGCCTCGAGGTCCTGGTGGAGCTGCGCAACCTGACCGCCCGGATCAACGCCATCGCCGACATCAGCGCCGTCGTCGGGCTCACCGACCTGCGGCGCCTCGACCTGCGCGACAACCCCGGCCTCGTCGACCTCACGCCGGTCGCGGGCTTGCAGTACCTCGACTACCTCGGCCTCGGCGGGCAGGGCGTCGCCCCCGACCTCGCGCCGCTGACCGGCCTCCCGCTGCTGCGCCAGCTCGACGTCATCGACGGCGCCACCACCGAGTACGGCGTGCTCACCAGCTTGCCCGCGCTCCGGGTCCTGCGGCTGCTCAACGCCCCGCTCGACGTCGCCGACCTCGAGGCCATCGCCGGCGCCACCGCGCTCACCACCCTCGACATCTCCGGCGCGCCGGTGACCGACCTCGGCCCGCTCGCGCCGCTCACCGGCCTCGTCGACTTCTCCGCCAGCGGCACCCGGATCAACGCCCTGGGCCCCGTCACCGACTGGCTCGAGCTCGATTTCCTCCGCGTCGCCCGCACCCCGCTGAAGAGCCTCGCCGGCGTCGAGACCGTGCTCGGCGTCGACCAGATCGACATCAGCGACACTGAGGTCGACGACATCTCGCTGCTGCTCGGGCTCAAGGCGTTCCGCAAGAACGACCGCCTCGACGCCCGTGGCAGCCGGCTCGACGACGGCGACTGCGACGACATCCGCGCCCTCCGCGAGCGCGGCGTCAACGTCCTCGCCGACCCGACGTGCGAGTGAGCGCGCGCGGTGCCTGCCTCGAAGACGGCCTGGAGCGAGGTCGGCACGACCGTCATCGACGCGGACCAAACCCGCCGGCACGAGGCGAGCAGCCGGCGTGCTCGTGATCAGCGCCGAAGCACCTGCGGCACGACGCGAGCTGAAGACGCGCTCTTAGCGAGGTCGGTCAGCCGTGATCAGCGCCGAAGAACCTGCCGATCCGACGGGGGCCGAAGCCGCGCCAGCGAGACCGGCCAGACCGTGATCGTCGCCGTCGAACCCGCCGCCGCGACGCAAATTTCGTGACCCGGCGGGCCCGCGCTACACCTCGGGCATGCGCGACGCCGTCGAGCGCTTCCTCGAGCACCTGCGGGACGAGCGGCGGCTCTCGCCGCACACCCTCCGCGCCTACCGCGGCGACCTCCTCGATTTCCTCGACCGCTTCGAGGCTCGCCGCGGGCGCCCGGCCGAGCTCGCCGACCTGGGCGTGCGCGAGGTCCGGGCCGACCTCGCCGAGCGCTTCAGCGAGCAGGCCGCAAGCACCTCCGCGCGCAAGCTCTCCACCTTGCGCAGCTTCGCCGAGTTCCTGCGCAGGCGCGGCGAGCTGCCCGACAACGAGGCCGCGCTGGTGCGTCGGCCCAAGCTGCCGCAGCGCCTGCCGGTCGCTCTCCCGGTCGAGGATCTCACCGACATGATCGATGGTCCTGGCCACGCCGACGGCGTGCTCGGCCTGCGCGACCGCGCGATCCTCGAGATCCTCTACGGCGCCGGCCTGCGCGTCGGCGAGTGCGTCGCCCTCGACCTCGAGCACCTGCGCTGGGACAGCGACGCGCTGACCCTGCGGGTCGTCGGTGGCAAGGGCAACAAGGACCGCGAGGTCCCGCTCGGGGCGCCTGGCGCCGCCGCGGTGCGGGCCTGGCTCGGCGTCCGCGAGAAGATGCTGCCGCCGGGTCAGCCCCTGTCCGAGAGCACAGGTTCGAAGCGCGGCGCCGCCAGGGGCGAGCGGGCGCTGTTCCTCGGCCGCCGCGGCCAGCGGCTCGGCGATCGCAGCGTGCGGGCCCTCGTCTACCGCCGCTGCGAGGCCACCGGCGCGCGCGCCCGGGTCGGCCCGCACGGCCTGCGCCACAGCTTCGCCACCCACCTGCTCGAGGGCGGCTGCGACCTGCGCAGCATCCAGGCCATGCTCGGCCACGCCAGCCTCAGCACCACCCAGCGCTACACCCACCTCGACCTCGGCCGGATCGTCGACGTCTACGAGCGCGCCCACCCGCGCGCCCGGGCGGCCGCCCCCGCGCAGCCGGCCGAAGCCCGTCCGCGCCGGCGCGCCTGAGCGGCCGCGCGGGGTGCAGGGCGCTGCGTGGGCGCGAACGAGGCGAGCGAGCGGAGCAGGGCGCTGCGTGGGGCGCGACCGAGGCGAGCGCAGCAAGGCGCGCCGCCGCGTACTCTACAAAATGTCCTCGAAGACATGCTCATGAGGGCATGTCCTCACGAGCATGTTCGATCGTTCATGTCCTTTCGAGCATGCTCTTTCAGGCACGCCCCGGCGCCCGCCGCCAGTCGCGCCTCACAGCGTCGCGTCGAGCAGCACCTCGGCCGTGCCGCGCTGCTTGCGTTCGATGCGGTCGGTCGCGGTGCGGCGCACGCGGTCGTTGCGGACCGGCATCTCGCGCTCGTACCAGGCCCCGTCGATGTACACGTCCACGAACGGCGCGGGCAGCCCGAGCTCGCCCTGCGGCGAAGTCGTCTTGGTGGCCACGTGGAAGTGGATGTGCGGCCCGCTGCTGTGGCCCGAGTTGCCGACCTTGCCGAGCTCCTGGCCGAGCTCGACCTTGTCGCCGACCTTCACCTTCACCGTGCCCGGGATCATGTGCCACAGCGACGACGCCTCGCCGAAGCCGTGGTCGATCACCACCCCGTTGCCGCCGCCCTCGCCGGTCGCCCCGGGGCCGTTCTCGGCCACGTCGTTGACGGCGCGCATCACCGTCCCGGCGGCCGGCGCCAGCACCGGGTAGCCGTAGCAGTACGAGGCCTTGTTGCCGCTGCCGCCGACCGGCTTGCTGCGCCCGCCCTTCATCACGACCATGTCGTAGGCGAACCGCTGGCCGCGGTGATTGTGGTGGTAGTTCGTCATGCGCCGCGGGCCGCCGTGCACGACGGTCCACTCGCCGGTGCTCACGAAATGCAGCCGCGTCACCGTCGAGTAGCGGCGCGCCGGGCCGGCGATCTGCTCGAACGCCAGGTGCTCGCGGACCAGCAGGCGGTCGAGCGCGCGGTCGGGCGTGACGGCGAACTGGAACAGCACCAGCCGCACCTTGCGATCGGGCGCGCCGGCCTTGCCGCGGGCGTAGACCACCAGCCCCGAGTACCAGGTCAGGTCGCCCTCCTTGTGGACCTTCTCTTCGAGGATGCCGATCGGCTGGCCGTAGCGGGTGCGCAGGCGTTCACCGGTCGCCGCCAGCTCGGGCGGGCGGACCACCGTCTTGAGGCTGGGAGACATCCACGCGTGCAGCTCCGACACGCGGCCGAGGAGCAGCCCGTTGATCAGGCGATCCGCCTCCGGCATCAGCTCGGAGGTCGGCTTCAGCGACGCCTGGTTGGGGGCGCGCAAGTCCTTGGGCTTGCAGCCGAGCCCGGCGGCCAGCGACAGCGCGACGACGAGGACCCGCAGCGGGTGCATGCCGGCGCCATCCTAGCCGTTCTCTCGCATCCTTCACCGGGGCGTCCGCGCGCGCACGCCGACTCGCGCGCGCACGCGGGAGCGGCGTGGGGTCCGCGGATCGGGCGCGATTTCGTGACGATCTTCACCTTGTTCGGCGCGCGGACGCGAGCGTCCGGGGGTACGCTCGTTTTCGCCATGCGCCCCGCCACCGTCGTCGCCTCGCCGCTCGATGGCCCGTACAGCCCCGCGCTGCTCGGTCTTTCGGCCGCCACGTCGTCGCCGTGGAGCGCCGGCGAACCGGTCGCCCGGTGGCTCGCCGCGTGTCGCTGCGTCGCCGGGCGCTGGAGCGTGCGGCTCGAGCTGCGCGGCTCCCCGCGCGTCAGCGACGATCTCGACCTCGCGCGCGACGAGCAGGACCGCTTGCTCGGATTGTGGGGGCAGGGCGACCAGATCGGCCACTTCGAGCGGCTGGGCCTCGCCCCGACCGGCGACGACGCCGCGATCCGCCGCGCCTGGCTCGAGACCTGTCGTCAGCTGCACCCGGACCGTTACTACGGCAAACGGCTCGGGGCGTTCGCGGCGATCCTCGCCGAGCTCTTCGATCGCGCGCGAGCCTCTGCCGAGCTCCTCGGCGACCCGCGGCGTCGGGCCCGCTACCTGGCGGAGCTCGAAGCTGTTGTGCGCGACGAGGCCGACACCAAAGCGCTCTGACCATGTGTTTCTACACACGATTTTTTGCGCGGCAGCTCACGCCCCGAGCGTGGTAGGTCTGCGACCTCGTCATGGCCGAGCACGTCGTCGGGATCGACCTGGGGACCACCAACACCTGCGTCGCGATCGTCGAGCAAGGTGTCCCGAAGGTCATCCCCAACAAGGGCGGGTACCGCACCACGCCGTCGATGGTCGCGCTGTCGGAGAGCGGCCGGCGGCTGGTCGGTCACCTGGCCAAGCGTCAGGTGCTGACGAACCCGCAGAACACCATCTACGCGGCCAAGCGCCTGATCGGCCGCAAGTGGAACTCGACCGCCGGCCGCACGGTCGCGCAGACCTGCCCGTACACCATCTCTGAGGGCCCGCACGGCGACATTCGCCTCAAGATCCGCGATCAGGTCTACAGCGTCCCCGAGATCAGCGCCTTCATCCTGCAGGAGATGAAGATGATCGCCGAGGCCCACCTCGGCGTCGCGGTCGACAAGGCCGTCATCACCGTCCCGGCCTACTTCAACGACAACCAGCGCCAGGCCACCAAGGACGCCGGGCGGATCGCCGGCCTCGAGGTCATCCGCATCATCAACGAGCCGACCGCGGCCGCGCTGGCCTACGGGTTCGGCAAAAACCTCGAGCGCAAGGTCGCGGTGTACGACCTCGGCGGCGGCACCTTCGATGTCTCGATCCTCGCCATCGGCCACGGCGTCTTCGAGGTCATCTCGACCGCCGGTGACACCTTCCTCGGCGGCGAGAACTTCGACCTGCGGGTCATGCAGTACCTCATCGAGACCTTCGAGGAGGACACCGGCGTCAACCTGCGCGAGGATCGCATGGCGATGCAGCGGCTCAAGGACGCGGCGGAGAAGGCCCGCTGCGACCTGTCGAGCGCGCGCGAGGTGATCGTCGACCTGCCGTTTTTGCACACCAGCCCGAGCGGCAAGGTGTTCCACCTGCAGGAGCCGCTGACGCAGCAGCAGATCGAGGACCTCACCGAGGACCTGGTCGACCAGACCATCAAGATCTGCGAGCGCACGCTCGCCAGCGCCGGCGTCGATCGCAAGCAGCTCGACGACGTCGTGCTGGTCGGCGGCATGACCCGCATGCCGCTGGTCCAGCGCCGCGTCGCCGAGTTCTTCGCCATCGAGCCGTGCAAGGGCGTCAACCCCGACGAGGTCGTGGCCCTCGGCGCCGCCATCCAGGCCGCCGCGCTGGTCGACGAGCAGCACGACCTGCTGCTGCTCGACGTCACCCCGCACAGCCTCGGGATCATGATCGTCGGCGGCTATTTCCACCGCCTCATCGAGCAGAACACCACCATCCCGACCCGCGCCGGCCACGTCTTCACGACGGTGCGCGACAACCAGACGTCGGTGAAGATCCTGGTGCTGCAGGGCGAGAGCGAGAAGGCCGCCGAGAACGAGCTGCTCGGCGAGTTCATCCTCAGCGGCCTGCGCCGGGCCCCGCGCGGCCAGGTCGAGGTCGAGGTGACGTTCTCGATCTCCGTCGACGGCATCGTCAGCGTCGCCGCCAAGGACCTCGAGACCGGCCGCGAGCAGTGCATCACCGTCACCGCCACCAGCGGCCTGACCGAGGACGAGCTCAAGGAGCTGGTCAAGCAGTCGCAGGCCTACATGATCGAGCTGCGCGCGTCGGAGGAGCTCGAGCGCCGGCGCCAGCAGTGCGAGAAGCTGATCGACAGCATCCGCGAGCTGCTGCCGCAGGTGCAGGACGCCATGTCCGGGACCCGCTTCGGCCGCGACGCCATCGCCAAGGCCGAGGCCGTCGTCCGCCGCGCCGAGGGCGAGCTGGCCCGCGCCGACGCCCGCGCCCTCGGCGACACGCTCGAGAGCCTGGACCGCACGGTCAGCATGTTCCGCAACGTGGCCCACAAGCGCTCGGAAGCGGCGCAGCGCTGAAGCGAAGCGCGTCGCCGCGCGCAGTGCAGCATGCGCAAGAGCGGCGAGTCGCCGATGGCGCAGCGCCGACGCAGCATGTGCCGACACAGCCTATGCAGATGAGCGGCGCGCAGCATGATGGTGCCCGAGCGGCGTCGAAGCAGGATGTGCGTACGAGCGGCGTAGAGTCGATGCGCAGCATGTTCGTGCCCGAGCGACGCTTGGCTGATGCGAAGCGATTCCTTGTCAGCGACGCCCCGCGCTGACGTGCAGCATGTTCGTGCACGAGTGTTGCCGATGCACGCAGCGTGATGACCAGAATGTTCGATGGGACATGTCCTTCATGACATGTCGAGAATGTTGAGGCTGTGCTGACCGCGCGCGCGGCCGCGTGACTGAAGTAGCGCCTCTCCGTCTCACCGCAGGCGCTGCATGCACCTCTGAACATGTCCTTCAGGACACCTTCACAGCGCCCGCGCGCTATGAACTCGCCGCGACGGCGGCGCCGCAGCGGTCGGCGCCGGGAGCGATCGCGGGCCGGGGCTCATGCCACGGCGCGCGTGATCGAACCCGCGGACCGGCAAGACGAGCAGGCCTTGCGAATGCGGCCTCCTGCGTGCGGCTCCGCGCGCAAGGTCACGCTCCGCGCGCTTGTCTGGGGCGCGGGGCTGGCCTATTTCGCCCGCGATGACCGCTGCTCAGTTCGAGGTGCGCGTCGAGGCCAACCGTCGCCTCTCGGGCGGCTACTTCTTGCTCGAGCTCGCCGCCGCGGCGCCGACGCCGATGGCCGACGCGGTCCCGGGGCAGTTCGTGATGCTGCGCGGCGAGTGGGGCAGGGAGCTGCTCAACCCGCGGGCCTTCTCGATCCTCGACGTGCCCGATCCGACGCGCTTCTCGATCCTCGCCAAGGTCTACGGCGAGGGCACGCGGCGGCTCAAGCGGGTCGAGCCCGGCGACCGCCTCGTCACCACCGGTCCGCTCGGGGCCGCGTTCCCGCGCCCGGGCGGACCGACGCGCGACCTGCTGGTCGCCGGCGGCGTCGGTCTGCCGCCGCTCCACTTCTACGCGCGCATGGCCCATCGAGCAGGTCTCTCGGGACATGTCGAAATGTTCTACGGCGGCCGCGACCGCGACGACCTGGTGCTGCTCGACGACCTCGAGGCGTGGGGCGTCCCCACCAACCTGGCCACCGAGGACGGCAGCGCCGGCGTGCGCGGCTACGTGACCGCCGCCCTCGGGCCGCGCCTCGACGCCGCCGCGCGCACGGGCGAGGCGGTGCGGGTGCTCGCGTGCGGGCCGACGCCGATGCTGGCCGCGGTCCGCCGCCTGGTGCTCGAGCGCGGGGTGCAGGCGTTCCTCTGCCTCGAGGAGAACATGGCCTGCGGCTTCGGCGTGTGCCTCGGCTGCGCCGTGCCGGTCTACGGCGCCAAACCTTACCGCTACTGCTGCACCGACGGCCCGGTGTTCGACGCTCGCGAGGTGCGCTGGCCATGACCGAAGGCATCGACCTCACCACTTCGTGCGGCCCGATCGCGCTGCGCACCCCGATCCTCGCGGCCTCGGGCTGCTTCGCCTACGGCCAGCAGTTCGCCGCCTTCACCGACCTGCGCGCGCTCGGCGGGATCTCGACCAAGGGCATCTCGCCGCTGCCGCGCTTCGGCAACCCGCTGCCGCGGATCTGCGAGACAACCGGCGGGATGCTCAACTCGATCGGGCTCGAGAACGTCGGCGTCGAGTCGTTCCTGCGGGACAAGCTGCCGTTTCTGCGCGACCTCGGCGTGTCGGTGTGGGTCAACTTCTTCGGCGTCGACTTCGAGACCTACGTCGACTGCGCGCGCCAGTTGAGCGCGGGGCAGGGCATCGACGCGCTCGAGATGAACATCTCGTGCCCCAACATCAAGAAGGGCGGCATCGAGTTCGGCACCGTCCCCGAGGTCGCGCACCGGCTCACCCGCGCCGTGGTCGAGGCCTCGAGCGTCCCGATCATCGTCAAGCTGAGCCCGAACGTCAGCGACATCGTCGCCATGGCCGACGCGGTGCAGAAGGCCGGCGCCGCGGGCGTGTCGCTGATCAACACGATTACCGGCATGGCGATCGACGTGCGCACGCGCCGGCCGAAGATCGCCACCACCTACGGCGGCCTCTCGGGCCCCGCGATCAAGCCGATCGCCCTGCGCATGGTCCATCAAGTCGCGCGCGCGCTGCCAGATCTCCCGATCTGCGGCATGGGCGGGATCCTCAGCGGCGAGGACGCGCTCGAGTTCCTGATGGCCGGTGCGCGCTGCGTGCAGGTCGGCACCGCCAACTTCGCCGAGCCCGGCGCGTGCGTGCGCATCACCGAGGAGCTCGGCGCCCTGCTGCGCACGCTCAAGTTCCCGTCGGCGCGCGCGGCGATCGGCTGCCTCGAGCCGCACGCGGCCGAGCCCGAGCACCTGGCCGAGTCGCCGTGGTGCTCGAGCTAGACGCCGCGCCCTGACCGCGCGGCTCGCCCGCGCAGGAGGTCGCCCGGCTCGCTGGCGTCGGCCTTCGCGCTCGCAGGGGGAGCGACTCACGCCGCCGCCGCGGCTGGTCGACGCCCGTGCGAGTGGGCTCTCGTTCTCTTGCAGCCTCGTCATGCAGCACATGGGGCGGGGAGAGCGAGCCTGGTCTTTGGGTCAGGCGATGCAGCGCCGCCGGCGCGCCGCCAGTGTGCGTCCCCCGGCGATGTAGGTGTCGCGTGATTGTTCGGTGCGGAGCGGTGTCTTCCTCGCGGTCCTGCCGCGGCCACGGGCGCGCGCGTCCACGCGCGAGGGCGGGGGACCGCGCCGCCGCTTGCGGCCAAAACCCGGCCTCGGATACGCTGCCGGTCGCCGATGACGGATCGTGAAATTCCCTGGCGGGCTCGCCTCGCGGCCGCAGTCCTCGACGTTTCACCCGATTGGGGTGCGAGCGCTGCCAGCAAGGCTCTAGGCGCGGCCGCTCGTGCTCGTCTGCCGCGCCCGCTGAGCCGCGCGTTCGTCTCTGCCTATGTCCGCTTCTTCGGCGTCGACCTCGAGGATGTCGAACCGCGCTCGGTGCAGGACGGCTACGACAGCTTCAACGCCTTCTTCACCCGCCGCCTGCGACCGGGCGCGCGGCCGGTCGACGCGCGGCGCGACGTCCTGAGCGCCCCGTGCGACGGCTTGCTCCGCGGCATCGCGCCGATCGAGCGCGACACCGCGGTGGTCGCCAAGGGTCACCAGTACACGCTGGGCGAGCTGCTCGCTGACGACGCGCTCGCCGAGTCGTTCCTCGGCGGCCTGGCCTCCACCATCTATTTGCATCCGCGCGACTACCACCGCGTGCACACGCCGTGCGACGGCACTGCGCAGCGCGTGATCGCGGTGCCGGGCCGGCTGCTCCCGGTCACTGCCGCCGCGCTCGAGCGGGCGCCGCGGCTGTTCGCCCTCAACGAGCGGCTGATCCACGTGCTCGACACCTCGTTCGGGACGATCGCCGTGGTGATGATCGCCGCCTTCGGCGTTGGCCACATGAGCTGCGCCTATCGCCACATCGCGCCGCATCCGCGCGAGATCCAGCGCGTCGAATGCGAACCGCCGGTGCGCCTGCGCAAGGGCGACGAGCTCGGCGTGTTCCACCTCGGCAGCACCGTCGTGGTGTTGACCCAGGCCGGCGTCGGCCCGCTCGCGCCGACCGACGAGCCCACCGTCGTGCGCATGGGCCAGCCCCTCTTGCAGCGAGGCGACGTCGCATGACTTGGCAGGTATCACCCGAGGAGTGGCTGCTCGACTTCACGATCATTCCGCGCGGCCTCGCGCGCGGCAACGACTCGCTCGATGTGATCGACGATCGCCTGCGGACCATGCTGACGCCCCCGGGTCCACCGGCGGGGATCATCATCCCGACGATCACCGCGCCCACGCGTCCCGCGAAGTCCGCCACGGGGCCGCTCCCCTCGGCCTCCGCGAAGCAGCCCACCGGCCCCAAACCCGTCGCTGCGCCGCTCTCGGAGCCTGCCGCGGGCAGCGGCCTCAGCATCGAGCTGCGGCCGGTCGGCCCGGCGGCGCCGAGCCCGACCCCGCCCGAGAAGGGTGCGAGCGTGGTCATCCCGTCGCTCACCCGGCCGGGAGGCGCGCTCGTCGACGATGACGACGACGACGCGATGGCGCTCGAGCGCCTCGTGCCCGCCGGCGCCGAGCCCAGCCCGCGTGACGACGACGTCGATGACGTGATGTCGGCGGTGGCCTCCTCTGCGTCGCTCCTGCCAGTCGGCGCCGAGGCCGAGGCCGAGCCGGACGTGGACGAAGAGGATCCCGAGGAGGAGATCCAAGCGGCTGAGCCCGACGCCGCCGAGGCTGAGGACGACGCCGAGATCGAGGACGACGAAGAGATCGAGGTCCAGGAAGAGGTCGTCGAGGCGCGACCCGCGCCCGTCGTCGAAAAGCCCGTGCCGCCCCCACGTCAGCTGACCGGCCCAGTCCCGGCCGCCGAAAAGCTGGGCCCGCCGCGCCCTCCCGCTGGGGCATCGCCAGCAGCGTCCGAAAAGTCGGGGCCGCCGCGGCCACCGCCGACGCCGGAAAAGGCCGGGCCGCCGCGACCGCCGCCGACCGCCGCCGAGAAGCCGGTCGCCCCGCCGCGCCCGCCGCCCGAAAAGGCGCCCCCGTCGAAGCCGACGTCGTCCACCGCGCCCCGCAGCGACGGCCGCAAGCGCCGCAACTGGCACGAAGAGGTCTTCGGCGACCACTACGCCGCGATCTTGCCGGTCGACGCCGACGCCAGCGCCGAGATCGACGCCGCGTTCGTGCAGAAGTCGCTCGATCTGGCGAACGGCCAGACCCTCCTCGACGTCGGCTGCGGCGACGGCCGCCACGCCACCGCTTTCGCCGCCCTGGGGCTCGATGTCACGGGCCTCGACAACTCGATGCCGCAGCTGCTGCGGGCGGCGCGGCGCAACGAGGCCAGCCGCTTCAACTTCGACATCCTGCACGGCGACATGCGTAACCTGCCGCGCGACCGCACGTACGACGCGGTCACCTGCCTGGGCAGCAGCTTCGGCTACTTCGAGAGCGACGAGCAGAACCGGCAGTGCCTACAGGACATGGTCGAAGTGCTCAAGCCGGGCGGCAAGCTCGCGCTGCAGCTCTTCAACCGCGACTACCTCATGGGGGTCCTGCCGTGTCGGTCGTGGTGGCAGGGCCGGGGCTGCCTGGTGCTCGACGTTGCAGACATGCAATTTTCCACCGGGCGCGTGCGGATCCACCGGACGGTCGTCTTCGAGGACGGCCGTCAGTTCGAGCACCACATCTCGATCCGCGCCTACTCCGCACACACGCTGGCGAAGATGCTGCCGACGATGGGGGCCCGCGTGATCGAGCTGTCGGGCAGTCGTGACACTCGCGGCCGCTTCTATGGCGGCGCCTCGCCCGAGATCTGGATCTTCGCCCAGCGTCGCGACGACGTCTGATCGCCGTCCGAACGTCGCGCAGGGCTAGCTTGCTCGCGCGACAGCGATGTCAGAGGGAATGACAGCGGTGTCTCGCGGGTTTCGAACCCGTGACCCCGCGTCGTGCCTGTGGAGGAAGATCACGAGCGCTGTGGCCGCGATGCCCTGGACGGGGCGGCGGTCCGTACCCAGTTTGGGTCAAGTCCGCGGAACGAGCCTCTGTTGCGTCGTCAAGGCTCTTGCGTGCGGTTCCATGTGAGACAAAGCGTCCGAGAAGCACCTACATCTGCGCAGGTCTACGGACGCAGAGGGTGATGAAACTTCCACCTCGGACTTGCGTAGGACCTTGAAGCAGAAGGCCCCGAAACGGTGCCTAACAAGAGGTCCTCCAGTGATCCTGGCCGAGCCTGGCGACACTACCATCGCAGGCCCGAATCACGCGAAGCCGTTTCTATCCGCCGTACACGACTATTCCGCGCTTTCCGCGACGCGAATTCCCGCCCCTTGGCTTGGCCCGAAACTAGCACCCCAACCGAACGAGGTCGATCATGGCACGCCGCAAAGTCACCCGTGGAGCCCCCCCCAAGCTCGCTCGCGCCCGTCCGCGCACTTCGCTGGCCGCGGCCAACCCGCGCTCGGTGACCCCTGCCGTGACCCCGGCCCGTCCCCGCGCCGAGCGCGCGCCTGGCAGCGAAGCCGCCGCCAACGATGAGTCGCCGAATTTTCTGGGCGTTTACTTCCGCGAGATGGCCGGCCTCGGCGTCATGAGCCCCGAGGAGGAGCTGACCGTCGCCACGCGGATCGCCGATCTGCGCCGCGCCTACTGGGCCGCGATGCTCGCCTATCCGCCCTTCGTCGAGCCGATCGCCGCTTTGATCGAGGCGCGCTTCACCGAAGAGGACGTCCCAAGGAGCGAACTCGACGCTCTGCGGACCAGCGCCCGCAATCTCCGTGATCGCGAGACCCGGGCGACCCGCACCGCTTTCGAGGCTGCTTGCCACACGCTGGTCGAGCGCGCGACCGAGGTCGACCTCGACGGCGTCGTCTCCGATCTCGTGTACGTCGACCTCGAGGGTCTCGAGGCCGGTCGCCGCGAGGGCCTCAACATGCAGGTCAACCCGCCGCGTCAGGGCAGCCGTCCGTTCGAGCTCTACGTGCAGCGCGTCAAGCAGGCCGGCGAGCTGCTGCGCATCGCCAAGAACGCGTTCGTCAAGGCCAACCTCCGCCTGGTCGTGTCCATCGCGCGCCGCTTCAACCACGGCCGCATGCCGCTCCAGGACCTGATCCAGGAGGGCAACATCGGCCTGATGAAGGCGGTCGATCGGTTCGACCATCGCAAGGGCTTCCGCTTCTCGACCTACGGGTCGTGGTGGATCCGCCACGCGATCAGCCGCGCCATCGCCGACAAGGGCCGCGAGGTCCGTCTGCCGGTGCACATGATCGACGCGCACCACAAGCTGTCGCGCGCGCGCCGTGAGTTCGAGATCCTGCACGGCCGCGAGCCGCAGATCGAGGAGCTGGCCAAGCACACCGGCCTCGCGTCGGAGAAGATCGAGCGCATGGGCACCGTGATCTTCGACCAGGCGATCAGCCTCGATCGCCCGGTCTCCGACGACGACGGCCGCCGCGTGGTCGACTTCCTCGAGGACGACGAGGCGGCGGCGCCGGGCGAGAACCTCGAGGCCGAGGCGCTCAGCGAGCAGGTCCGCGAAGTCATCACCCAGCTGCGTCCGATCGAGGCCGACATCCTGCGCAAGCGCTTCGGTCTCGACGACTCGGGCGACGAGCTCACGCTCAAGGAGATCGGCGAGCAGTACTCGCTGTCGCGCGAGCGCATCCGTCAGCTACAAGAGCAGGCGCTCGGCAAGATCCGCCGCGAGCTCAAGCGACGCGAAGTGGTGTGAAGCCCTGAGCCCTCGCGGCTCGCGCCGGCGCGCCTGGTGGTATGTTCCCACCATGCGCGCCGGTCTTCGCTTTCTCGTCCTCACGTCCGTCGCCCTCGCGTGCGGCCGGGCGACCGAGATGCGCGTCGAGCCAGCGAACGGCGAGAGTGACGGCGGCCAGACGGTCCGCCTGGTCGGCTCCGATTTCCTCGGCCACGGCCCCGCGGTCGTCTACCTCGGGATGCGTTCGGCCCGCGCGGTGGTCCTCGAGGACGATCATCACATCTCGCTGAAGACGCCGGAGGCCGAAGGATTCGGCGCCGTCGATGTGCGAGTCGAGTTCGCCGACGGCACCTCACACACGCTGCCGCAGGCGTTCACGTACCGCCAAGTCGAGGGCAAGCCGCTGCGGCCGGTCCTCTTCAAGCCGGGCACCGCGCCCGTGCCGACCGCGAAGTGAGAGCTCGGCGCTGGCGAGCTCGTCCTCGTCAAGCCGGGTGCCGCGCCCGTGCCGACCGCAGTGTGAGAGCTCGGCGCTGGCGACGAGTGAGCTCGTCTCGGGCCCTCACGCGAGGACAAGGCGAGGGCAGGCCGCTGCGGCCGACCCTCTTCAAGCCGGGCGCACTGCTCAGCTCTCGCGCACGTGGAACAGCTGCTGGCCGATGAGCAGCAGGCTGCCGAACGGGACGCACTGGCCGCTGCGCACGCGCAGGTAGGTGCCGTTGGACGAGCCGCGGTCCTCGAGGAACACGCCGTCGTCGTCGCCGCCGACCCGGCAGTGGGTGCTCGAGACGTAGCCGTCGGTCGGGAAGGTGAGGTCGCCTCGCTCGCGGCCGACGATGAACTCGTTGCCGACGATCGGCACGGCCTCGCACGCGCGACCACCATCGACGATGACGCTGATCCGACCCCAGTAGCCCGGATTGGGGCTGCCCATGCGCTCGGTGCCGTCGGCCAGCGCTTCGGCTTCGGGCAGGTCCTCGTAGTAAAGGAGCTCCTGGCCGACGCGGAAGGTGTCGCCGTGCTGCAGCTCGATGCGCCCCTCGATCTTGCGGTAGACACCGTTGACCGGGCTGAGATCGTCGACACGCACGCCATCGGCCTCGACCGAGAAGGCGCAGTGCTTGGGGTTGAGATAGAAGTCCTGATCGAACGGCGCGCCGGAGTCACGACCGAAGGGGATCGGGCCGTCCTCGAGGTCGATGGTGCCGCCGTCGCTGCCGTCCTCGCGCAGCAAGTGGAGGCACGCGCGCAGCTTGGGCTTCGACGACGACGCCGCGGCGGGCCGAGCCGTGACGGGCGGGGGCGTGACAGCCGCGGGCGGCGGTGTCGTGGGGGCGGCGTTCAGCCGGTTGCCGCAGCGCCCGCAGAACAAGAACCCCGGCGGATTGACCATGCCGCACGCGTTGCAACCGTTCGACGCGGCCTCGACCGGCGCGCTGGCGGCGGGGCTCGGCGGGGTGACGGCGGGCGGAGCGGCGAGGGGCGGTGTAACGACGGGCGGCGGGGCCTTGGCGATCGGCGGCTTCGGCGGATCGATCACGGTGCCGCTCGACGAAGTCGGCGACGCGACGGGCGGGGTGATCTGCGTGCCCGCAGGCGTATGATTCGAGCGCGGCGGCACCGACGCGGGCGCGCCTCCGGGCAGGCGCGCGCCACACCCGAGGCAGAACTTGTAGTGGTCCTGATTCTCCTTGCCGCAGTTCGGACAGATGATCACAACAGAGGCCCCTTCTTCAGGCCGCGACGGGCCGTGAAGCGAAGTGTTCGCTTACGAGATCTCGACGCGCAGCAGCTGCTGGCCGATGAAGATGTAGTCGCCGTGGAACAGCTCGACGGCGCCCTTGATCCGCACGAAGGTGCCGTTGCGCGAGCCGGTGTCGGTCAAGATGATGTGGTGCGAGTCGGACGCCGAATCGAGGCGCGCGTGGCGGCCCGAGATGAAGCGGTCCTGCGGGAAGTTCATGTGGTTGGCTTCGCGCCCGAGCGTCAGCGTGGTGGCCTGGGCCGAGACGATGCGACCCTCGCCGCCGCCCGCGAGCAGCTGGACGACGCGGAAGCGCGCGTCGGGCCGCGGGCTGGTGTAGCTGTAGGTGTGGTTGGCGTCGGGGCCGGGCTCGTTGAAGGGCGCGCTGTCGAGGCGGAGTAGCTGCTCGCCGACGAGGAAGCAGTCGCCGTGATCGAGCGGCACCGGCGACTTGATCCGCACGAACACGCCGTTGATGCTGCCGAGATCCTTGGCGAACAGGCGGTTGCCCTGGACGCTGAAGAGGGCGTGCTCGGGGCTGAGGAAGAAATCCTCGTTGAAGCGGATTTCGCCGGTGCTGCGACCTACGACATGGTTGGTGGCGCTGAGGTGATAGGTGACGCCGTCGCCGCCTTCACCCTTGATGACCACCAGCCGCGGCACGACGTGCTGCTGCTGCAGAGCGCCGAAGAACATGGTCTTGGCGGCGGGCTTGCCCTGCGACGCCTCGAGCGGGGCGCCGGTGACGGCGTTGAAGCGCGGCTGGGCGGCAGGGGGCGCGGCGGTGACCGGCTGAACGCTGGAGATCACCGTGGAGGGCGGCTTCACCGGGCTGCTCTGCGACGTCGCGGCCGGGGAGGGCAGCGGGACGGTGGCCGGCGAGGACGCGGCCGCGTTCGCCTGGGTGATCGGACGCGCAGCCGCGCCGAGACCCAGCAGCACCGCCGACGGCGGGATCGGTTGCGGCGCGAGGACGCCAGCGCACCGGTCGCAGACTACGGCGCGCAACTGGTTGAGGTGGCCACACACCGAACAGGCAAGGCCCAGTTCCATGACCCGGGGATCCTCATCCGCGCGTGGCCTCGTTGTCAACGCGAGTCGGCCGCGCGAGGCGCCGGCACCGGCTCGCGGATCAGGGGGCGCAGGTCGAGGCATTCGCGCTCGCCGCTGGCGGCGCACGGGCGGCGCAGGCGGTCCTGGGACCACGCCTCGGCGCGCGTGCCCGCAGCCGCGGCCGCGAGCGCCTGCTGCAGCGCAGCGGTATGGGGCCTCAGGACCGAGGCGGGCAGGGCCTCGATCGGCGGCGCGATCGCCTGGGCGAGCCAGCGATCGATGGCGATCTCCCAGCTCCCGGCGCGTAATGGCGGAAGCGGCGGCAGCTCGACGCGCGCGGACGACGGGGCCAGCAAACGCCCGAGCGCGGCGCCGGCGGCGTCCCGCGGCAATCCGCGCGGACCGACGTAGCGCCCGAGCAGGGTGGCGATCGCGTCGTCGCGCGCGGCCTCGCGACGGAGCTGTCCGAAGCGCCAGGCCGCGATCGCGGCGACCACGGGATCGCTGGCGTTCAGGTCGGCGCCGACGCGCGCGAGCTGGTCGTCGCCGGTCAGGGCCGCGCGGGCGAACGCGCAGACCCGTCGCGCCTGCTGGCTGCTTGCGGCGGCCGCCAGACGGGCGACGCGGTCGCGGTCGGCGAGGTCGCCTCCGCGCGCCAGCGAGGCGCAGGCGAGCGCGATCATCAATCCCTCGTGCTCCGGCGCGGCGAAGCGACGCAGCTCGGTGGCGGCCGCGGGGGCGCTGCTGCGGGCCAGGGCCCAGGCGGCGGCGTACCAGCTCTCGCGCGAGGCGTCGCCGGTGCGCAGCAGGTCGGCGAACACCGATACGGCCTCGGGCTCGTCGAGGGCGCCCGCGGCCTGAATGGCGGCCGCGCGGGCCTGTTCGAACGCCGTGCGGACGGTGCGGGTGGCGTCGCGTGGCGGGGTCAGCTGCGCGCCCATGCGCGCGAGCGGCAGCGCGGTCTGGGGCAGGGCGAGGCGGCCGAGGTGCTCGGCGGCGCGGAGGCGACCGGTGACCGGGCCGCGCGCGAGCGCCTCGACCAGCGAGCGCCGCAGCGCGCCGGTCCGCGCGGTCCGCTCGGGCTCGTCGCCGCTGGCGAGCCACGTCTTGATCGCGGAGGTACTGGCCCGATCGAGGGCGTCGAGCAGCAGCGCGCGGCCCTCGTCGGCGCTTGGATCGCGCCGCGCCCGGGCGAGCGCGAGATCGAGGATCGGCGCGATCGCGCCGCGCGTCTCCGCGAGGTCGAGGGCGCGTCGCCCGGCCTGCTCGACGACCTCGGGCGCGCCGCCCTGCTCCACGATCGCGCGCAGCATCGCCTCGGCGCGCTCGGGCCTGCCGCGCGCGAGCTCGAGCTCCGCCAGTCGCAGGCGCGCCGGGGCGTTGGACGGATCGCGCTGCAGCAACCCCTCGTAGAGCTTGGAGGCCTGCTCGGGCTCGCCGCGGCGCTCGTAGAGCTCGCCGATACGGATCAGCACCCGGGCGCTGTCGGCCTTGTCGAGCTCGACATGCGCGGCGGCCAGCAGCACGCGCTCGATGTCCCCCGACTCGAAGGCCACCTCGGCGAGCTCGGCCAGGACGTCGGCGCTGCGCTTGGGGTCGAGCGTCATCATCCGCTCGAGCGCGTCCATCGCCGCATCGCCGCGGCCGGCGCGACGCAGGGCCAGGGCCAGCTCGGCGAGCCGCTCCGGATCCTGAGCCCGCAGGCGCACCAGCTTCTCGTGCACCGCGACCGCCTTGGCGTACTTCTCCTCGCGTGTGTAGATCTCGGCCAGCAGCAGACCTGCCTCGAAGGCCAGGTCGGTGTCCTTGCCGTCGAGGTCGAGCAGGGCCTGCTTCTCGATCGCCTGGCGACGGCTGGTGAACTGCGACAGCGTGCCGCCGACCAGGATGTCGACGATCCGCGTGCGCGCCTCGTCGTGGAGGATCCGGTGCTCGGGCGCGCGGGTCAGCTCGAACACTTGCTGCCAGGTGGTGAGCGCCTGGTGGGGCAGGCGATCGTCGGTCTCGAGGATCGCGCGCAGGCGCAGGTACTTGGGATCGCGCGGCGCGGCGGCCAGGGCCTTCTGCAGCGACAACACGGCCTCGGGCCGGCGGTGCTCGGCGAGGATCTCGGCGTGGCGGGCCCAGCCGGCGTGCCCCGGACGCACGAGCCCCGGCAGCAGCGCCCACTCCTTCATGGCTTCGGGCTCGCGGTTCATCTGGAACAGCTGCTCACCGAGAGCCACGCGCGCGTCGGGGTCGCGCGGTCGGGCGCGGACCAGCCGCTGCGCCACCGCGAGCGCGCGATCGGGTTCGTCCTGCAAATTGTAGAAGTCGAGCAGCCGCAGCAGCGCGTCGCCCTGGGTGCTGGCGGCGGCCTCGAGCTCGGCGGCGACCTTGAGCCCTTGCTCGCGCTTGCCGGTGCCGATGAGCCGCGCCGCCAGCTCGAGCCCCAGCTGCAGGCGCTCGGGGCTCTTGGGCCCGAGCTTGGCGAACTCGGCCAGCGCCGCCTCGGCCTCGCCACCTGACTCGAGGGACATGACCAAAGCAGCACGTGCTTCCGGGTCGTCGGGATCGGCCGCGAGCGCGCGGCGCCAGGCGTCGACCGGATCGGCCCCGCCCGCCGCCTGTGCGCGGGCCAGGGCGCGCCAGCCGGCGCCGTCGCGGGCCTGCTCGGCGCGGCCGAGGAACCGCTCGATCCGCGCCGGCGCATCGCCGCTGGCCTGACGCGCACCTGCCTCCAAGACCAGGTCCCACGCCGACGCACGCTCGGGGCTGCCGACCCGCGTCGCCTCCACCTGCGCCCACGCGAGCTCGCTCGCCCCCGCGGCGTCACCGTTCGACAGCCGCGTGCGGGCCCACTCCTCGCGCGCGCTCAGTTGATCGGCGCCGCGGAGGCCCGCCACCGCCTTGGCGTAGGCGGCCTCGGCGGGCGCGGATTGACCGGCGCGGGCGGCCGCGCGGGCGAGTCGGAGCTGGGCCGCGCCGTTGCTCGGATCGCGGGCCAGCGCCTGGGCCAGCCGCAGCGCCTCGGGTCCGAGGCCGTTGCGATCGGCGATGTCGAGCGCTTGCAGGCGCAGCGCGTCGTCATTGTTCGCCTGGGCCGCGGCCTCGAGCGCGGTCACGGCTCCGCGGGCGTCGCCGGCGGCTTGCAGCGCCTCGACGCGCAGCTTGAACACGCGGGCGCGCAGGCTGCCGGCTCGTGGTTCGACCTCGACGAGGCGGGCCGCAGCGCCGCGCGGATCGCCGAGGCCGAGCTTGGCCCGCGCGTCGAGGATCCCCAGGGACAGGTCACCTGGCGTTCGGGACAGCCCGGCCTCGATGCGTTTGGCCAGGCCGGCCTTGCCGAGCACCGCTTCGAGCGCGCGCCACTGGGCCTGATCGAACGGCTGTTTGCGCAGCTTGTCGAACCGCTGCTGCACCAGCGCGGGGTCGGCGGCGCTGCGCTCGACGCTCCAGTCGTCCTCCGCGGGGGCTGCCTGAGCCGATGGCGCAGCGAACAGGGCGAGAGCGAGCGGGATCCATCCGTAAAGCGCGTGAGCCCCAGCACGCGGACGAGCCGTTCGCGAGCGCGGCGCGAGGCGAGGCCGGAGGACCATTGCAGCGAGCCTAGCAGGTTTGCCGGCGGCGTCGCGGGCGAACCCGGCCGAGCTCCCGCGCACGGCGAGACGGGCGCATCGACGTGCGACGCGCGGCGCGGCGGACCGGACCGGTCGGGCGCGAACGGGCGCGCGCCGGGTGGGTCTTGACCACAATTTCGTGCACCCTACATTCGCCCGAACCACGGTCATGCCGATCTACGCCTATCGTTGTCTGCAATGCGAAGCCGAGCCCGAGTTCATCCAGAAGATGAGCGAGGACCCGATCACCGTGTGCGAGGCCTGCGGTGGCCAACTGGTCCGCAAGGTGACCTCCGCGTCGTTCCACCTCAAGGGCGGCGGCTGGTACAAGGACGGCTACGCCAGCACCAAGCCGGGTGACGGCGGCGACAGCAAGAGCAGCGAGTCGAGCTCGACGCCCGCCACCGACACGGCCAGCAAGTCCGAGACACCCGCCAGCAAGCCGGCCGAGTCGACGAGCGCGAAGGCGGCCACGTCATGAGCGCGCGCCGGCTCGACGGCAAGGCGCGGGCGGCCCGGCTGCTCGGCGAGGTCGAGCAGCGGGTGCGTGCGTGCAGCGAGCGCGGCGTCCGGCCGTGCCTGGCCGTCGTGCTGGTCGGCGACGATCCCGCGTCGCAGGTCTACGTCCGCAGCAAGGAGAAGCGGGCCGCCGAGATCGGCATCGAGGCCCGCGATCATCGCCTGCCGGCGAGCACGACCACCGACGAGCTGCTCGCGCTGGTCGCGGCCCTCAACGCCGAGAGCGCCGTCGACGGGATCCTGATCCAGCTGCCGCTGCCGCCCCAGTGCGACGCGCAGCGGATCTTGCTCGCGGTCGACCCGGCCAAGGACGTCGACGGCTTCCACCCCGACAACCTCGGGCGCCTCATGCTCGGCCAGCCGCGCTTCGTCGCCTGCACTCCGCAAGGCTGCATGTTGCTGCTCGAAGACTCGGGCGTCTCGCTCGCAGGGGCGCGCGCGCTGGTGATCGGCCGCTCGACGATCGTCGGCAAGCCGATGGCGCAGCTGCTGGTCCACGCCGACGCGACGGTGACGGTCGCCCACTCGCGCACGCGCGACCTGGCGGCCGAGGTGGCCCGCGCCGACATCGTGGTCGCGGCGATCGGCCGCCCCGAGTTCGTCCGCGGCGAGTGGATCAAGCCCGGCGCGGTCGTGATCGACGTCGGCATGAACCGCCTGGCCGACGGCCGCCTGGTGGGCGACGTCGAGTTCGCGGCCGCCGAGGCGCGCGCGTCGGCGATCACGCCGGTGCCCGGCGGCGTGGGCCCGATGACGATCGCGTGCCTGCTCCACAACGTGGTGCTGGCGGCCGAGCGCCGGGCCGGCCTGGTCTGACAGGGCGTGGCCTTGGGAGCATGTTCATCGGAACATGCTCCGAGGGCCATGTGCCCATGAGCATGTCCTGGAGGACATGCTCCCACGGACAGGCGCTCAGGTTTCGTCGTCGCGGCGCTCGCCGAGGAAGTGCTCGAGCAGGCGGTCGAGCTCGTCGAGGCTGCCGTAGGGCACCTCGATGGTGCCGGCGCCCTTCTTCTTGCTGTCCGAGCGCACGGCCACCTGGACGCCGAGGCTGCGACGCAGGCGCTCCTCGAGGTCGCGGACGATCACCGCGCGCTTGTGCGTCTCGGGGTCGGGCTCGGCCTCGGGCTCGCTCGGCCGCAGCCGCTCACGCACCGCGCGTTCGACCGCGCGGACGCTGAGGCCCTTCTCGATCGCCTCATAGGCGAGCGCCAGCATGTCCGCCGCGTTCTCGAGCGCCAGCAGGGCGCGCGCGTGGCCCATGCTGAGGCGGCCGTCCTGCACCAGGTCTTGCACCTTCGACGGCAGGCGGAGCAGCCGCAGCGAGTTGGCGACGGTGCTGCGGTCCTTGCTCAGGCGCTCGGCCAGCTGGTCCTGCGTGAAGCCGCGGACGTCGATCAGCTGACGGAAGGCCTGAGCCTCCTCGATCGGCGACAGGTCGAGTCGCTGCAGGTTCTCGAGCACGGCCAGCTCGAGGCGGTCGCTCTCGGGCGTGTCGCGGATGACGGCCGGCAGCTCGTGCAGCCCGGCCAGCTGGGCCGCGCGCCAGCGGCGTTCACCGGCGACGAGGATGTAGTGCCCGTGCAGGCCGGGGTTCGGCGTCACGACCACTGGTTGCAGCAGCCCGTGGCGCTTGAGGCTGTCGGCCAGCTCGCGCAGCAGGACCGGCTCGAACTGCTTGCGCGGCTGGTCGGGGTTGGCCGCGATCTGCTCGATCGGCAAGATGCGCAGCGCCGGGCCGCCCGGCGTGGGAACAGGCGAAGCCGCGGCGTCGGCGGAGGCCGGCGCGGGCGCCTGCGGGATCAGAGCGCCGAGGCCGCGGCCGAGGGCAGGGGGCCGTTTGGGGAGGTTCACGCGTCGGGCCTCGCTTCGATGCGGGACAGCAGCTCCTGGGCGAGGTCGAGGTAGGCGCGGGCGCCCTTGCTCTCGATGTCGTAGAGGAGGACCGGCTTGCCGTGGCTCGGGCTCTCGCTCAGGCGGACGTTGGGCGGGATGGCGGTGGCGAACACCTTGTCGGCGAAGTGCTGGCGGACCTCGGCGACGACCTGCTGGGCCAGGTTGGTGCGGCGGTCGAACATGCAGAAGACGATGCCCTCGATCGCCAGGCGGGGGTTGAGCGCCGCGCGGACGCGCTCGATCGTCCCGGTCAGCGCGCCCAGGCCCTCGAGCGAGAAGTACTTGGCCTGCATCGGGATCAGCACCGTGTCGGCGGCCACGAGCGCGTTGAGGGTCAGCAGGCCGAGCGACGGCGGGCAGTCGAAGATGACGAAGTCCCAGTCGAGCTCCGCCTCGGCCCGCTCGAACGCGGCGCGCAGGACCATCTCGCGGCCGTGGACGCTCACGAGCTCGATCTCGGCGCCCGTCAGGTCGGGCGATGCCGGGATGACCTGAAGCGTCGGCAGCTCGGTCGCGTGGACCACGGCCTTGAGCGGGGCGGCGCCCAGCATCAGCTCGTAGGTGCCTGTGTCGACCTGGCCACGCGTGTAGCCGACCGCGGAGCTGGCGTTGCCCTGGGGGTCGAGATCGACGAGGAGGACCTTGCGCTCGGCTGCGGCCAGGCTGGCGGCGAGGTTGACGGCGGTGGTCGTCTTGCCCTCGCCGCCCTTTTGGTTGCTGACAGCGACGATCCGCGGCCGCCGCCGCGCGGGCGACCTCGATGCGGTGACCTTCGGCACGGGGCCACTCCCTACCACGGCCGGAGCCGCGCTGCTCGCCCGTGAAGAGGAGGTTAGTGTGATTCAAGGTCGTTTTCTTGCCCACATGTGGGACAAGACTTACAAGGTGGGCATGAGCTACTACCGCACGGCGTTCACCAGCTTCGAAGAGTTCCAGCGCGAGGCCCTGCACGGCGAGTGTGACGACCTCGGCAAGGAAGAGCTCGAGCTCATCTACGACCTCGAGGACAGCGACAACCTGGTGCGGCCGGCTGCTCGTGCGCGTCGGCGACGGAGCCGCGAGTAGGCCATGGCCGCGATGACCGGGACCTTCGCCGCGAACCCCATCGCGGCCGCCCAGGGGGGCGATCTTTCGACCCTCCTGCTCGGCGCTTCGAAGCTGATCGTGTTCGGGATTTTGAGCTGTGCCGTGTCTCAAAGCCCCGGGCTCGGCGCCGCGAAGTCCCAGCTGTCCGGCGCGTCGGGTGCCTCCGGCGCGGCGCGGACCAGCGCGGCCTCCTGGGTCGCCGGGTCAGGCGCCGCCAGCGGATCGGGCCAGGCGCGGTAGCTGCTCCGCAGCTCGCCGAGGTCGTCGCGCAGCACGACCGGCTCGACGTTGCCGAGCCCCGCGTTGGCGAGCGCGTTGTCGTCGGTCCGCAGGACCAGCGCCGCGCCGACCGGCCCCTCGTACAGTGAACCGACGAGCAGGGCCTTGCGGCCAGGTGCGAGGCAGGTGTTCGGCGCGCAGCCGCCGTCGCCGCTGAAGTAGAGCAGGGGATCGACGCCCGGCGCACCGGGATCGACGGAGTCGGCCAGCGTGAAGCCGGCGAGGTCGACGGCGCCAGGCCCGAGGTTGACGACCTCGACGAACTCGGCGTGCTTCTCGAGGCTGGCCGGCCCGGACGGGTTGCTGAGCACCTCGACGATCGCCAGGGTCGCGGGCAGGGACGGCTCGCCGGTGCTGTCGTCATCGCCGCCGAGCACGGGCAGCTCACCCGGACTCGGGGCGCAGGCGATCCAGTCGGCGGCGCTGTCGCTGTCGACCGCCGGATCGACGCGACACAGCGACTCGCCGGCGCCAGGCACCGCCGCGGGTGGGCCGCTCCACAGCGCGGGATCGTCGAAGGGCGCCGGCTGCGTCGCGCCGTAGAGGAGTGTGTCGCCGAGGTTGCCGTCCTGATCGCGCAGGCCGACGGCGCCGTCGTCGTTGCGCAGGCCGCCGCTGTCGGCGAACGCGGCGCGCAGGACCTCGCCTTCGCGCAGGATGGCCGGGACCGGCAGGTCGGCGGGGCTGGCGTAGCGCAGCAGCAGCAGGCGTTCGCCAGGCTGCAGCACTTCGCCGCCGATCCCGAGATCGCCCATCCACAGCTCGGGCCAGCTGCGCGCCGCGACCACCAGCCCGCCGAGCGTCAGCGGTTGTTCGCCGACGTGGGCGATCTCGACGAACTCCGGGCTGGTGGCGCCGCCGTCCTTGCCGTCGGGATCGGCCATCACCTCCGTGATCCGCAGCACGCCGAGGGCGATGCTCGGCTCGCCGAATGTGTCCGTGAGGACAGGTCCTCCGGACCCTGTCCCCAGGGTCGAAGTGGCCTCGGGCAGCCCGAGGTCGACCGGCGCGGCGCCCCAGTCGGTGAGGCTCGGCCAGGTGGTGGTGTCGGCCGCGGTCGAGGTCCCGAGGCCGGTGCTGCCGGTCGTGGAGGTCGAGGTGTCGGCGGGGACGCCGGCGGGCTGCGGACTCCAGGCGCCGCAAGCGGCCGTGAACGCGAAGAAGAAGAGGGGAGTGACGAGGTGTCGTGAGTGCACACCCGGAGGTCGTGGTTCGCGGGGTCGGTCTTGCAGCCCGGACGCGAAAGTTGAGCGCGGCGATGCGTGAGGCCGCGCCACAACTCGCGTTGGGGTCAGCCGAGCGCGTAGTCCTTGAGCTTGCGGTACAGCGTCGTGCGATCGATGCCGAGGAGCGCGGCGGCGCGGGCCTTGTTGCCGTCGGTCGCCGCGAGCGCACCGAGGATCGCCTCGCGTTCGAGCTCTGCCAGCGGACGCACGAGCCGGGCGTCGGGCGGCGCTTCGGCGGGCACGAGCGGCGCGGCCCGCATCAGCTCCGGCGGGAGGTCGTCGAGGTCGAGGATGGGGCCGTCGCCGAGGACCATGGCCCGTTCGATGACGTTGCGGAGCTCGCGGACGTTGCCGGGCCAGCGGTAGCGGGTGAGGACCTCGAGCGCGGCCGGCGAGACGTCGGTGATCCGCCGGCCCAGGCTCTCGCCGAACAATCGAGCGAAGTGCAGGGCCAGCCGCGGGATGTCGTCGCGACGCTCGCGCAGCGGCGGGATCGTGGTCTGGATGACGCTGAGGCGGTAGAGCAGATCTTCGCGGAATCGCCCCGATTCGACCATCTGCGGCAGGTTTCGATGGGTCGCGGCGATCAGGCGCACGTCGACCGCGAGCTCCCGGGTGCCGCCCACGCGGGTGAGGGTGCGGCTCTCGAGTACGCGGAGCATGCGGGCCTGCGCGGGCAGGCTGAGCTCGCCGACCTCGTCCATGAAGAGCGTGCCGCCGTGGGCTCGCACGAACACGCCTTCGTGCTGGCTGACCGCGCCGGTGAAGGCGCCCTTCTCGTGGCCGAACAGCTCGCTCTCGAGCAAGCCGTCCGGGATCGCGGCGCAGTTGACCGCGACGAACGGTTTGGCCGCCCGCGGCGACAGGGCGTGGACCATGCCGGCCGCGAGCTCCTTGCCGGTGCCGCTCTCGCCGAACAGCAGGATGGTGGAGGGCGTGGCCGCGACCCGCTCGAGGAACACGTGGAGGCGCTGGATCGCCGGCGAACTGCCGATGATCTGGGCCGGCGTCGAACCTGTCTTCTGAGACAGTTTGGCGGCGACTGTCAATTGTTGCCGTTCGCCCGCGCTCTCGCCGCTGGCGCTGACGAGCTGAGCGGCGCAGACCAGCAGGAGCAGCGCTTGCTCGTCGAAAGTCGCACGCACGGCCCGCGACGCGTCCCATTCGGCGTAAAAAATCAGCCCCTCTGCTGGCGCCGCCATCGCCCCGACGATGCCGCGCAGCTGCACGCTGCGGCGATCGGCGAGGTCGGGCTCGGCCAGCACGTCGCGCAGCAAGAAGCCGCGGCGCTCGCGGAGCACCCGGGCCAGCAGCGCCGGCGACAGCGCCAGATCGCAGACGGGACCGGCGCTGGCGCTGCTGAGGATGTCGCTGCCGTCGGGGCTGAGGAGCAGCGCCCGCGTCGCCGGCAAGGCCTCGAGCGCCCACGTCGTCGCGGCGCGGAATACCGCCGCAAGCGAGCCGCAGCGGGCCAGCTTGTCACCGAGGGCCGCGAGCGCCGCCAGGCGGTTGCGGCCCTCCGGGGCGCTGGAGATCGCCCGCGTCGCATCGAGCTCGACCGTGCCGTGGACCTGGGCGGCGGGCTCGGGCGCGGCGAAGGTGAGGGTGGTATTGCCGAGCGTGAGGGCAGCGCCGGGCGCCAGCTCCTGGCCTGCTTTGAGGGCCGAGCGCTGGCCCTCGGCGACGCTCCACACCGGATTGACGCCTGCGACTTCGACGACGCGGAGGCGGGCGGCGCCACGGTCCAGCTGGATCGTGAGGTGATGGCGCGAGACCGCCCCGTCGCCGAGTTGCAGGCCCTCGCCCTGGCCGCGGCCGATCGTCAGCGGTCCGTCGCCGAGCTCGAACTGTCGCCCGCGATCCGGTCCGGCCTGGACGATGAGCAGGAAAGGCTGCACTTCCCGCGACTATAACATCGTCGCACTGCCCGGCCGGGGCGCGCGCCGATTCTCGCGGACTATCAGCGAGATTGACGACGCGTCCGTCCGCGCCCGCGACCGCGAATTCGGTCCTCGGGGCCACGAATCAGCCGTCCGTACGCGTGGAACTCGCGTGGTTGACAGCCTAGGGCCGAGTGTTACGTTTCCGGCACTCTTGTGACCGAAAACACCCTTACTCCGCCCCCAGGTCGCCGCGAAGAGCCCCCGGAGCTGCCCGAGGTCATCTCGCTCCTGCCGCTGCGCAACTCGGTGTTGTTCCCGGGGTCGATCATCCCGATCGATGTCGGGCGGCCCAAGTCCGTCAAACTGATCGAAGAGGCGATAGCGAACGAGCGGCCAATCATCGGCATCGTCACGCAACGCGAGGCTCGCGTCGAGGAGCCGGCCGAGGCCGACCTGCACGTGGTCGGCTGCGCGGCGCGGATCCTCAAGGTCATCAAGCTCGCGAAGGACAACTACAGCGTCATCCTCCAGGGGGTGATGCGGATCTCGATCGAGCGCGTGGTCGCCAGCGAGCCGTTCCTCAAGGCCCGCGTCACCGAGCTGCCCGACGTCGAGGGCGAGGACGTCGAGGCCGTCGCGCTGGTCCAGAGCATCAAAGAGACGGCGAAGCGGCTGATCGCCCTGGTGCCCGAGCTGCCGCGCGAGGCCGCGGCGCTGCTCGACAGCGTCAGCGATCCGAGCCAGGTCGCCGACCTCGTGATCAGCAACCTCGACATCGAGGCCGGCGAGAAGCAAGAGGTCCTGGCCGCCAACAACGTGCGCGAGCGCCTGCGCAAGGTGCTGATGCTGCTCACGCGTCAGCTCGAGATCCTCAAGGTCCGCGAGCGCATCAACTCGCAGGTCCAGGAGGAGATGGGCCACTCGCAGCGCGAGTACGTGCTGCGTCAGCAGCTCAAGGCGATCAAGGGCGAGCTCGGCGAGATCGACGACGAGTCGGGCGACATCGAGGAGTTCCAGAAGAAGATCGTCGACGCGAAGATGCCCGAGGAGGCGGAGAAGGTCGCGCGCAAGCAGCTCGACCGGCTCAAGGCGATGCAGCCCAGCAGCGCCGAGTACACCGTCACCCGCACGTACCTCGAGTGGCTGGTCGACCTGCCGTGGTCGGTCTCCAGCGAGGATCAGCTCGACATCGCCACCGTGCGCACCGTGCTCAACGAGGACCACTACGACCTCGAGAAGGTCAAGAAGCGCATCCTCGAGTACATGGCGGTGCTCAAGCTCAACGCCAGCAAGAAGGGCCCGATCCTGTGCCTCCTCGGCCCGCCCGGCGTCGGCAAGACCTCGCTCGGCAAGAGCATCGCCCGCGCCATCGGCCGCAAGTTCGTCCGCATCAGCCTCGGCGGCGTGCGCGACGAGGCCGAGATCCGCGGCCACCGGCGCACCTACGTCGGCTCGCTGCCGGGCCGCATCATCCAGGGCATCAAGCGCGCCGGCACCAACAACCCGGTGATGATGCTCGACGAGATCGACAAGCTCGGCCACGACTTCCGCGGCGACCCGGGCTCGGCGCTGCTCGAGGTGCTCGACCCCGAGCAGAACTGGTCGTTCAGCGACCACTACCTCGAGGTGCCGTTCGACCTGTCGCGCGTGATGTTCATCGCCACGTCGAACTATATCGACCCGATCCCGCCTGCCCTGAAGGACAGGCTCGAGATCCTGCGCCTGCCCGGGTACACGCGCCAGGAGTCGCTGGCGATCGCCAAGCGCTTCCTGCTGCCCAAGCAGATCGGCGAGCACGGGCTCGAGAAGAGCGACCTCAAGGTCAGCTTCACCGACGACGCGCTGCTCGAGATGATCGACAGCTACACGCACGAGGCCGGCGTCCGTAACCTCGAGCGCGAGATCAGCACGGTCATCCGCGGCATCGCCGTCAAGGTGGTCGAGGGCGAGGTCAAGGACGAGGTCGTCATCACCAAGGAAGTGATTCCGGACTACCTCGGGCCGCAGAAGTACCTGCCCGAGGTCGCCGAGCGCACGGCCGAGCCCGGCGTGGCCACCGGCCTCGCGTGGACCCCGGTCGGCGGCGAGATCATGTTCGTCGAGGCGACCCAGATGCCCGGCAAGGGCGGGCTCATGCTCACCGGTCAGCTCGGCGACGTGATGAAGGAGTCGGCCCAGGCGGCGATGAGCTACGTCAAGAGCCACCTCGGCCCGCTCGGCATCGAGAAGTCGGCGATCGAGAACATCGACATCCACGTCCACGTTCCCGCGGGCGGGATCCCCAAGGACGGCCCCTCGGCGGGCGTGGCGATGTTCGCCGCCATCACCTCGCTGCTCACCGGTACCTGCGTCCGCCCGGACGTGGCGATGACGGGCGAGATCACCCTGCGCGGCCTGGTGCTCCCGGTCGGGGGCATCAAGGAGAAGATGCTCGCGGCCCACCGCGCCGGCATCAAGCGCGTGATCCTGCCCGAGCGCAACCAGAAGGACGTGGTCGACGTGCCGGAGGAGATCCGGCAAGACATGACGATCCTCTACGCGAAGAACGTGCACGACGTGGCCGCGCACGTGTTCGAGCGCCCGGCCAGCCCGGCCGACACAGCGCCCGAAGCCGCGTCGAGCGGTACGCCCCGCGGCGAGCCGCCCGCCACGGCCGCCTCCTGAGCGCGGCTTTTGCGGACCGTCGGGCCCCGGGTTCGTCCCTGGGCCCCGCGGTCCGCGTTCGCGTGCGCCCGTTTTCCCGGCCGTTGCGAGCGCCCGTGGCACGGTGCATTTTCCGGGCCCTCGCGCTGGCTCGGCCCGCTCGACGGCCGATTGACATGCGAGAACCGGGCCTTACTCTGCGCCCGTAACGCTTCCCGGCCTTTCTGGGCCCGAGAGGGAAGCAGAAGTCCCCCGGCCCGTACAGGCCAAGTCCCGAGAAAGGTCAGAGTTCCACAATGGGCAAGATCATCGGTATCGACCTCGGCACGACCAACTCCGTCGTCTGCGTGATGGAGGGCAGCGAGCCGAAAGTCATCCCCAACGAAGAGGGCGGTCGCACGACCCCGTCGGTGGTGGCCTTCGAAGCGAACGGCAACGTCCTCGTCGGCCAGCAGGCGCGGCGCCAGGCGATCACCAACCCCGAGAACACGGTGTACTCGGTCAAGCGCTTCATGGGCATGGGCATCGACACGTCCTCGCACGAGGTCGGCCGCGTGCCCTACAAGGTCGTCAAGGCGGCCAACGGTGACGCGCAAATCTCCATCCGCGGCAAGTCGTACTCACCGCCCGAGATCAGCGCGCGCATCCTGATGAAGCTCAAGAAGGCCGCCGAGGACTACCTCGGCGAGCCGGTCAACGAGGCGGTCATCACCGTCCCGGCCTACTTCAACGACGCTCAGCGCCAGGCCACCAAGGACGCCGGCAAGATCGCCGGCCTCGACGTGAAGCGCATCGTCAACGAGCCGACCGCGGCCGCGCTGGCCTACGGCCTCGGCAAGGGCAAGAGCTCCAAGGAGCAGACCATCGCGGTCTACGACCTCGGCGGCGGTACGTTCGACATCTCGATCCTCGAGGTCGCGGAGAGCGTGGTCGAAGTCATCTCGACCAACGGCGACACGCACCTCGGCGGCGACGACTTCGACGACCGCATCATCAAGTGGCTGATCGCCGAGTTCAAGAAGGAGACCGGCATCGACGTCGGCGGCGACAAGCTGGTGCTGCAGCGCCTCAAGGACGCGGCCGAGAAGGCCAAGATCGAGCTGTCGCAGGCGATGGAGAGCGAGATCAACCTGCCGTTCTTGACCGCCGACGCCACCGGGCCGAAGCACCTGCAGATCCGTCTGTCGCGCGCCAAGTTCGAGGCGATGATCGAGGACCTGGTCAAGAAGACGATCGAGCCGGTCAAGAAGGCGCTCGCCGACGCCAAGAAGTCCCCGGGCGACATCGACGAGATCCTGCTCGTCGGCGGCTCGACCCGCGTGCCGATGGTCCAGAAGTACGTCAAGGAGTTCTTCGGCAAGGACCCGAACCGCACGGTCAACCCGGACGAGGTCGTCGGCCTCGGCGCGGCGGTCCAGGCGGGCGTGCTCGCCGGCGACGTCACCGACATCGTGCTCGTCGACGTCACCCCGCTCAGCCTCGGCATCGAGACCCTCGGCGGCGTGACCACGGTGCTCATCCCGCGCAACACCACGATCCCGACCAAGAAGACCGAGGTGTTCACCACCGCGGCCGACAACCAGCCGTCGGTCGAGGTCCACGTGGTCCAGGGCGAGCGCAGCATGGCGACCGACAACCGCACGCTCGGTCGCTTCAGCCTCGGCGGCATCCCGGCCGCGCCGCGCGGCGTGCCGCAGATCGAGGTCACCTTCGACATCGACGCCAACGGCATCGTCAAGGTGTCGGCCAAGGACCGGGCGACCGGCAAGGAGGCCAACATCACGATCACCGCGAGCAGCGGCCTCAAGCAGGACGAGATCGAGCGGATGGTCAACGACGCCTCCAAGTTCGAGGCCGAGGACAAGAAGCGCCGCCAGGCGATCGAGAACCGCAACGGCCTCGAGGCGCTCATCATCCAGACCGAGAAGCTGCTGGCCGAGAACGGGGACAAGTTCCCGGCCGGCCCGAAGGCCGAGGTCGAGGCCGCCATCACCGACGCGAAGGCTGCGTTCGACTCCAAGGACGACGACCGGATCGCCAGCGCCAAGGACAAGCTGACGCAGGCGTCGCACAAGCTGGCGCAGGCGGCCTACGGGCAGCCCGGCGCCGAGCAAGGCCCCGGCGGCCCCGGTGGTCCGGGCGGCGCGGGCCCCGGTCAGGGTGGTCCGGGCGGCGCGAGCGCCGGCTCCAAGGCCGAGGGCGACGTGATCGACGCCGAGTTCGAAGAGAAGAACTGACGCGCTCCGGCGCGCAGCGGGCCGAGTCCCTCACGGGGGCTCGGCCCTTTCTATTGGGTCACCGCGAGCTCGTGGCCCAGCAGCGGTGGGAGCGGGGTCTCCTGCACCGATCTTCGGCCTCGGCCCGACTGCGCCGGGAGGGGCCCTGCGGCCCGGCCTCCGGCGATCCGCGCGGGTCTGCAATCACGGACGCGCGGCCCGTCCTGATGCGCGCCAGCGCGAGTCTGCCCGTCTTTGGACAGCGCGACGCGGAGGGACTAAAAGAATTGGGTCATGCCCCTTCGCGCGAAGGCCGTCGCTACGCTCGCGTTCGGGCTCGTCCTCACCAGCTGCGCCGGTCCCAACCTCTGGACCGACGGCACCAGCGTGTCGACCGGCCTTTCGAGCCGCGGCCGCCTGCGTCGCCCGGCGAAGCTGGAGCTCACAGGCAGCGGCTTCACGGTGCCGGAGCGCTGGACGAAGCGAGGCTTCCAGTACGGCACCGAGGAGCTGGTGGCGGCGCTCGGCCGCGCGGCCAAGACGGTCCGCGGCGGCGCCAAGAAGGTGACGCTCGGCATCGCCGACCTCAGCCCGCAGCGCGGCGGCAAGTCGAAGTGGCACAGCAGCCACCAGAGCGGCCGCGACGTCGACCTGATCTTCTACAGCGCGGACGAGCAGGGCAAGCCGCTGGCGCCGCCCGAGAACGACATGATCCGCTACGACGGCGAGGGCAAGCCGTACATCCGCGGCAAGGGCACTTACAGCGACGCGATCTGGCAAGAGCGCCGGTTCGACACGGCCCGCAATTGGGCCCTGGTCGAAGCGCTGCTCGGCGACGCGACCATCCGCGTGCAGTGGATCTTCGTCTCGCAGCCGCTCGAGGATCGGCTGGTCGAGTACGCGACGCGGCACAAGAAGCCGCGCTGGCTCATCGAGTACGCGCGCGCCGTGATGTACGACCCGCCCGACGCGCCGACGCACAGCGACCACTTCCACGTCCGGATCTACTGCCCGCGCGACGACCGGTTCCACGGCTGCGTCGACCGCGGTGTCGTCTGGCAGCACGAGAAGAAGTCGTACAAGTACGGCGGCCCCGAGCGCTACGATCCCATCGCGTGGCGCTCGCTGGCGTCGCTCTCGGCGATCGCAATGGCGCCGGGCTGAAGCCGCCGTTTCGGCGAGAGAGCGCGTCGTGCGGGCGCGTAGAGGGTCATTCTGTCCCTGAGGACATGTGCGTCCGAGCCGCGATCGCACGTGCATCGTGACGGGTTGGAATTGCGAGCGGCGCTCTCGCAGCGCGAGTCGAGCTCGCTGGCGGAGTGCTCAGCCTCGTGGCGAGACGGGGCTGCGAGTGATGCTCTCGCTGCACGTCGGATCGAGTCCGACGGAGCGGCGCATCGAGGCGCGATCGAGCTCCCTGTGTCGTGCGACGAGCGAGCGAGCGATGGCCCGCGAGGATCCTCGCGGGTTGGGGTCGCAGGGATTGAGTGAGGGCTGGGACCCTCAAGACACGGCTGCGCGCGTACGCGCATCGCGGGGTGCCAGGGGTGCGGTCGACCGGACTCGCAAGTTGCGAGCGCCGCGGGCCGGCCCGCGAGGTGCGAGCGTAGGGCCGAGCGGGTAGGGCAGATCGCAAGTTGCGAGCGACCGCCCGCGGTGGCTGAAGGCCGCGGCTCCGCGGCTGCGCTCGTTGGCCGTGCTCGAGCGGGCGGCGAGGGCAGGGGGCGAGGGCAGGGGGCGCGGCGAGCGAGCGAGGTCTCCCTCGCAACTTGCGAGCGACGATCGAGACCCGGGCGCGCGTCACGGGCCCGGTCCGGCGAGGTCTCGCGGCTTGCGAGCGAGATCTGCAGAGCCTCGCTGCGAAGTGGGGCCGGTGGGAACTTGCAGCCGCGGCAAGTCGGCTCGGCGAGCCGACTTGCCGGCTAGCGATTCTCGGAAGTCGGCTCGGCGAGCCGACTTGCTGAGACACTGTCACGAGGACCCGCAGCGCGAGCCGGCCGCGCTCGTGGCGATTTTCGGAATCGCCGCTGATCGCCCGTTTGCTGGCTTATACGGGTGAATCGCTTGAAGCGATCGGGCGACTGCGCGGCTGCGCGCGTCCGCTGCGCCTGGCTCGAAGGTCAGGCGTGGCTGCGAGATCTCGGCCGATGGAGATCTGCACGTCGAGCATACGAGCGTGCAGCGCTCCGATCTCTTGAGTAGATCGACGCGGCGATCGGCCCTCGCGCCACGGCTGCGAGATCTCGCGTCTCCGTGGTGCTGCACCGGCTGAGGCTGATGCTTGCGCTTCGAGACTCGCGGCCGCGACAGCTGCTCGTACGGCGCGTGAACTGAATGCTTGGGCAGGGGGGTACTGAACGTTCTCGCAGAATGCGAGGCGACCGAAACTTGCCGGTCTCGCGTGAAAGTGCTTCTAGTGATCTACTCAGTAGATTATATTGCGGACCCACAAGCCAACCTGATCGCGCCAAAGGAACTACACGGCTTGGATCGCTCCTCCGCTACCTTGTGAAGCCTCTCCGCCCGGGTTCTGCAGCCCACGCGCTCCCGACCGCGACTCTCTCCGCCGCACGCCGCCATGCCGACCTCGCTCACCGAAGCCCAGATCCGCGACATCGAAGTGACCAGCCCCGAGGGGCTGTCGTCGCAGCAGCTCGTCGCGGCCTTCGAGGACGCCGACGTCAAGTTCAGCGAGGCCAACCTGCGCCGCTACGTGCAGCTCGGCCTCGTGCCGCGCTCGCGGCGAGTCGGCCACAAGGGCAAGCACCTCGGCTCGCACGGCGTGTACCCGATCCGCGCGGTGCGGCGCATCAACACCATCAAGAAGCTGATGGCGGAGCGCTACACGATCGAGGAGATCCAGGCCAAGTTCCTCACCTTCAAGGACAGCATCGAGATCCTCGACGAGGCGCTCGAGGAGCTGCTGTCCGCCTTCGCCGCGAAGATCGACGCCGAGGATCCGTCGCCGCGGCGCGAGAGCCTCTACGGCGAGCTCCGCTCGCTCCGCTCGGCCGCTGACTCGCTGCTGTCCGGCGTCTACCGCCTCGAGAAGCTGCTCATCGCCGGCGGCGGCGCTGTCCGTCCGCGGGGCGGTGGGGCCGCGAGTCCGACTGAACTTCTGTGACTGTCCTTTTAGACCTGTCCTTTTAGACCTGTTCGTTCGTTCCGCTCACCTCCGCGCATTGGGTATACCGGCGCCGCTTCGCGCGCGCCGCCAGGGGATCATCATGTTGAAGCACGACTCTTTCGCCACCGGCAGCGACCTCGATCGCGACAGCGACCTCGACGAGGTCCGCGACCACGACACCGACCAAGAAGTCGCGAGCGACGCCGGCGAAGAAGCCGGCGACGCTGACGCCGGCGACGATGGCGACGGCCCGCCGCCGATCGTGCGGCGCGCCCGCGCCAAGACGATCGCGATGAAGCGGCTCACCAAAGAAGAGCTGCGGATCGGCGCGCTGCTGTACCCCGAGCGCAGCTATTGGCGGCCCAAGGCCCGCGGCGAGTGTGCCAACGTGTCCCGCCCGTGCCCGTACGTGAGCTGCAAGCATCACCTCTACATCGACGTGAACCCGGCGACCGGCAGTATCAAGATCAACTTCCCCGACCTCGAGGTGTGGGAGCTACAGCACTCGTGCGCCCTCGACGTCGCCCAGACCGGCGGGATCACGCTGGAAGAGGTCGGTGAGATCCTCAACCTGACGCGCGAGCGCATCCGTCAGGTCGAGGTCCGCGGCCTGCTCAAGCTGAAGGAAGCGGGCGGCGAGGATCTCCTGTCGTATCTGGCCCGCGAAGAGGGTTGACCGGGCCGCCGCGCGGGTGGTACCGCGGGCGCGCATGACCGCGCCCACGCCGATCCGTCGCGCCCTCGTCAGCGTCAGCGACAAGACCCACCTCGAGGTCCTGGCGCAGATCCTCATCGACGCCCAGGTCGAGGTGCTGTCGACCGGAGGCACGTTCAAGTCGCTCGAAGCGCTCGGCGTCGCGGTCGTCAAGGTGAGCGAGTACACCGGTGCGCCCGAGATCCTCGGCGGGCGCGTCAAGACGCTGCACCCGAAGATCCACGGCGGCATCCTGGCCCTGCCGACGCCGGCGCACGAGGCCGAGCTGCGGCTCCATGGCATCGCCCCGATCGACCTCGTGGTCGTCAACCTCTATCCGTTCCGCCAGGTGGTGGCGAAGCCCGGCAGCAGCTTCGAGGACGCGGTCGAGAACATCGACATCGGCGGCCCGGCGATGGTGCGCGCGGCGGCCAAGAACTGGCAGCGGGTGGCGGTGATCGTCGACCCGGCCGACTACGCGCGCGTCGGCGCGGCGCTGCGCGAGCACGGCGGCGCGCTGCCCGAGAGCCTGCGGCGGTCGCTGATGCGCAAGGCCTACGCGCACACGGCCGCCTACGACGCGGCGATCGCCGGCTACCTGGCGCGCTTCGACGACGGCGGCCTGTCCCTCGAGACAGATGCGCTGCCCGAGCAGCTGCTCGTCGCCGGCGCCGCCCAGGGCGAGCTGCGCTACGGCGAGAACCCGCACCAGCCGGCCCGCTTCTACGCCACCGAGCAGGCGGCCGGCGAGCCGGCGGGGCTCCACCGAGCCGTCCAGCACCAGGGCAAGGCGCTCTCGTACAACAACCTGCTCGACGCCGACGCGGCGCTCGGCCTGTGCCGCGACCTCAGCCGCCTGGGCCCGGCGGCGGCCGTCATCAAGCACGTGTCGCCCTGCGGCGCGGCGATCGCCCGCGGCGACGAGACGCTGGCCGACGTGTACGTGCGCGCCCGCGAGGCCGACGCCGAGAGCGCCTTCGGCGGGATCGTGGCGCTGTCCGGCCCGGTCGATCGCGCCGTCGCCGAGCGCCTGGCCGAGACCTTCCTCGAGGTCGTGATCGCGCCGTCGTTCACCCCCGAGGCGCTGGCGCTGCTGGCCGCCAAGAAGAACCTGCGCCTGCTCAGCCTCGAGGACATGTTCGTCGGGACAGGTCCCGAGAGCCAGCCGGCGCTGCGCCTGCGCTCGATCGCCGGCGGCCTGCTGGCCCAGCGCGAGGACGCGGTGTCGGTCGCGGCGGCGCAGGGCCGGGTGACGACCCGCCGCGCGCCGACGGCCGCGGAGCTGCGGGACCTCGAGCTGGCGCAGATCGTCGGCAAGGCGGTCCGCTCCAACGCGATCGTGCTGTGCAAGGACGGCGCGACGGTCGGCATCGGCGGCGGGCAGACCTCGCGCGTCGAGGCGGCCAGGCAAGCGACGGCCCGCGCGGGGGCGCGCGCGCAGGGGGCGGTGCTCGCCTCCGACGCGTTCTTCCCGTTCCGCGACGGGGTCGACGCGGCGGCCGCGGCCGGGGTCACGGCGATCGTCCAGCCCGGCGGCTCGGTCCGCGACGAGGAGGTCGTGACCGCGGCCGACGAGCACGGCGTGGCGATGGTGTTCACCGGTCAGCGGCACTTCCGGCACTGAGGCCGCGACTATCTCTCCAAACAGGTCCGAAAGGACAGGTGCGATCGTGCATGTCCCGAAGAGCAGCTTGAAGGTCCTGATCGTCGGCGGCGGCGGCCGCGAGCACGCGCTGGCGTGGCGCTGCCGGATCGAGGGCCATGAGGCCCACGCCGCGCCGGGCAGCGACGGCATCGCCGAGGACGCGACCTGCCACGCCGTCGGCGTCGGCGACCTCGCCGGCCTGGTCGCGCTGGCCGACGCGCTGGGCCCGGACCTGGTGATCGTCGGGCCCGAGCAGCCGCTGGTCGACGGGCTGGCCGACCGCCTGCGCGCGGCCGGACACGCGGTGTTCGGGCCGTCGGCGGCGGCCGCGGAGCTCGAGGGCAGCAAGGCGGTGGCCAAGGCGTTCATGGCCCGCCACGCGATCCCGACGGCCAAGCACGTCACGGCCACCAGGCTCGACGAGGCGCTGGCGGCGGTGCGATCGTTCGCCAGCCCGCCGGTGATCAAGGCCAGCGGCCTGGCGGCGGGCAAGGGCGTGGTCGTGCCCGAGAGCTTCGAGGAGGCGGAGCTGGCCGTTCGTTCCTGTCTCGAAGGACATGTCTTCGGCGACGCCGGGGCGACGGTGGTGCTCGAGGAGCGGCTGCACGGCGAGGAGGCGTCGCTGTTCGTGCTGACCGACGGCGAGCGCTGGAGCCTCCTGCCGCCGGCGCAGGACCACAAGCGCCTGCGCGACGGCGACCAGGGGCCGAACACGGGCGGGATGGGCGCTTACTGCCCGGCGCCGGTGTGCGACGCGGCGGTGCTGCGGCGGGCGGAGCAGGAGATCGTGGCGCCGACGCTGGCCGGGCTGCGCGCGGAGGGACGGACGTTCGTCGGCGTGCTGTTCGTCGGCCTGATGATCGCGCCGGACGGCACTCCGAAGGTGATCGAGTACAACTGCCGCTTCGGCGATCCGGAGGCGCAGCCGGTGCTGTTCGGGCTGCAGACGCCGATCGTCGCCGACCTGCTGGCGGCCGCCCGCGGCGAGTTGACGCCGCGGACCTACGCGGCCGCACCGGCCGCCAGCGTGGTGGTCGCCGCGGCGAACTATCCCGGCGAGACCCGGCCGGGCGCGGCGCTCCGCGGGCTCGAGGCCGCCGCAGGGCTCGCCGACGTCAAGGTGTTCCACGCCGGCACGCGTCGCGGCGCGCACGGCTGGGAGACCCGCGGCGGGCGGGTGCTGGGGGTCTGCGCTCGCGGCGACGATCTGCGGGCGGCCATCGAGCGCGCCTACGCGGCGCTGGCCGCCATCGAGGTCGAGGGCGGCCAGTACCGCCGTGATATCGGCGTGCGAGCGCTCACCCGTCGCGGCGATTGAGGCGGGCCCGTCCGCGCGGGCAGGGGTCGGCCACGCCGCGCGGAGGAAGCGTGGTATACGCCCGGCAATGGCACACGTCCGCCCGCTCCGCGGCTTCCGTTACGACCTCCCCCGCCTCGGCGACGCCGGTCTTCTGCTCGCGCCCCCGTACGACGTCGTCGACGCAGCCGGCCGGACCCGGATCGGCGCACGCTCGCCACACAACTGCATCCACACGATCCTGCCCGAAGGGGAAGGGGACGCGAAGTACGCCGAGGGCGCGCGGCAGTTCGCGGCGCTCGAGGCCGAGGCGCTGGTGCGCGACGCCAGCCCGAGCTTCTACGTGTACCACCAGACGTTCACGTCCGAGGGTCAGCAGTACACCCGCAAGGGCTTCATCGGCCTGATCGAGCTGACCCGCTTCGGCGCCGGCCCGGTGCTCGCGCACGAGCGCACGCTCTCGGGCCCGAAGGCCGACCGCCTCAAGTTGATGCGCGCGTGCGAGGCCCACCTCGAGCTGGTGTTCGGCATGTTCTCCGATCCAGGTCGCGCGTGGGAGGCCGCGACCACGCGGGCGCTCGGCGACGCGGTGCTCGAGTGCGATTTCGACGGCACCCACCACACGCTCTATCGCGTCGACGATCCGGCGGCCACCGCCGCGCTCAGCTCCGTCCTCGAGGACAAGCAGATCTACATCGCCGACGGTCACCATCGCTATGAGACGATGTGCAGCTTCCGCGACGAGCTCGCGGCCGCGGGCAAGGGCGAGGTGGCGCGCTGGGGCCTCATCTTCCTGTCGAACCTCGACGACCCGGGCCTCGTCGTGCTGCCGACGCACCGCCTGATCCACAGCGTGCCCGGGCTCGACCTCGCGGCCGCGCTGGCGCAGGTCGAGCCGTTCTTCACCATCACCCGCGAGCCGCTGCCCGCCAGCGGCCCGGCCGTGCGCGCGCGCCTGGCCGAGGCGGGGGCCCAGGGCGCGGCGTTTGGGCTGGCGGCGCCGGCCAGCGGCGAGCTGGTGGTGCTGTCGCTGCGGCCCGACTTCGACCCCGCGGTGGCCGGCCTGCAGCACCTGGCGCCGGCGCTGCAGCGCCTCGACGTCGCGCTGCTGCACGAGCTCATCCTCGACCGCGGGTTCGGCGTCACGCGCGAGGCCCAGGCGCAGAACACCAACATCCGCTACTACAAGTCGACCGACGAGGCGCTGGCGGTGGCGCGTGACGGCGGCGGCGACGTGCAGCTGGTGTGCTTCATGAACCCGACCCCGGTCCGCGACGTGCGGGCGGTGTGCGACAGCGGCGAAGTGATGCCGCAGAAGAGCACCTTCTTCTATCCGAAGATCCCGACCGGCCTGGTGTTCCACGATCTCAAGGCGGGCCTTTGAGCGCAGGGCTGCCCGAGGGCGCCCTCGCGGTGCTGCCGCGCGGCGCCCGTGACCTGCTGCCCGGCGCCGCCCGGCGCCGGCGCGCGCTGACCGAGGCGCTGCTGGCCGGGTTCGACCGCTGGGGCTATGACCCGGTGGTGACGCCGGCGATCGAGTACTTCGCGGTGTTCGGCCGCTGGCTGGCCGAGCGCGAGCGGCAGCGCTGCGTCCGCTTCATCGAGGCCGGCTCGGGCGAACTCGTGACGCTGCGCTCCGACATCACGCCGCAGATCGCCCGCCTCGCCGAGCAGCAGCTGCGCGAGCGGCTGGCGGCCGGCGAGGCGGTGCGCCTGTGCTACGCGGCCGACGTCGTCCGCCTGTCCGAAGGGACACGTGAGCAGGCCGAGCGCCACCAGGTCGGGGTCGAGCTGCTCGGCGACGACGCGCCCGAGGCCGACGCCGAGCTGATCCTGCTGGCCGACGAGGCGCTGCGGGCCGCAGGCGTGACGGCGGCCACGATCGAGGTCGCCGACGTCGGCATCGCCCGCGGGGTGTTCGAGCGCCTGCCGAGCTGCGACGTGGAAGCGCTGCACGGGCTGCTGGCGCGCAAGGACGCCGGCGGAGTGGCGCGCTTCGCCGCCGGGCTGGCGCTGGGCGAGGCGCCGCGGCGCTGGCTCGGGCTGCTCTGTGAGCTGTTCGGAGCGCCAGGTATTTTGGGACATGTCCCCGCGGACATCCGCGCGCGCTGGCCGTGGCTGGCCGAGCGGCTGGCGCGGCTCGAGGCGACGCTCGCGGTGGTGGAGGCGCGCGCGCCGGAGCTGCACGCGCGCCTCGTGGTCGACCTCGGCGAGGTGCGCGGCTTCGACTACTACACCGGGCTGCGGCTGCGCGCCTGGGCTCCGGGCTCGGCGCGGCCGCTGGTGGTCGGCGGGCGCTACGCCGGCGGGGCGGGCTTCGCGGTCGAGCTCGACGCGCTCGAGGCCTCGCTCGACGCCGATGCGGTGACCACGGCGACCCGGGCGGGCGGGGTGATGATCGCGATCCAGAGTCGAGAGCCGCGGGCGCGAGCGCTGGCGGCGGGGCGCGCGGGGGTCGAACGGGCCGCCGGGCGGCGCGCATGGGTCCAGGTGGGGCTGTCCCTCGAGACAGCTCAGGCCGCGGCCGCGGAGGCGGACGCGCTGGTGTACTTCGGCGCCGACGAGCGGGCCGAGATCTGGTCGCAAAGACAGCCGGGCGCGTGGCGCCGGGCGGAGGAGAGCGGAGCATGACGACGCTGATCGTGGTCGGCGCTCAGTGGGGCGACGAAGGCAAGGGCAAGGTGGTCGACTACCTGGCCAGCCAGGCGCAGCTGGTGGCGCGCTACGCCGGGGGCAACAACGCCGGGCACACGCTCGTGATCGGCGGGCGCAAGCTGGTGACGCACCTGGTGCCGTCGGGCTGCGCGTATCCGGGGACGCCGTGCGTGCTCGGTGCGGGGATGGTGATCGACGTCGAGGTGTTCCGCGCCGAGGTCGAGGAGCTGCAGTCGGCCGGGATGCTGCAAGGCGACGAGCTCCGGGTGTCGCGCGACGCCCACGTGATCTTCCCGCATCATCGGCTGCTCGACGGGCTGCGCGAGGATAGGGCCCAGGCGGCCAAGATCGGCACGACGCGCCGTGGCATCGGCCCGGCGTACGAGGCCAAGGCGGGGCGCCGCGGGGTGCGGGTGCGCGACCTGTTCCGCCCCGAGCGGCTGCGAGCCCGGCTCGAGCTGGCGAAGGAGGTCGTCGACGCCGAGATCGCCCGCCTGGGATCCAGCGAACGGGTCGACGTCGCGGCGGAGCTGGCCCGCGCCGAGGCGTGGTCGGCGTGGCTGGCCGACAAGGTGTGCGACGCCGGCGAGCTGGTCGACACGGCCATCCGCGCCGGCAAGCGCGTGCTCTTCGAGGGCGCGCAGGGGGCCCTCCTCGATCTCGATCACGGCACGTATCCGTTCGTCACCTCGTCGACGACGCTGGCGGGCGGCGTGTGCTCGGGCATCGGCGTCGGTCCGACGGCGATCGACGGGGTCTGGGGCATCAGCAAGGCCTACGCCACGCGCGTCGGCTCCGGCCCGTTCCCGTCCAAGCTCGAGGGGGCGCTCGGCGATCAGCTGCGCCGCGCCGGCGACGAGTTCGGCGCGACCACGGGCCGCCCGCGCGACTGCGGCTGGCTCGACCTGCCGGCGCTGCGCTACGCGGCCCGCCTCAACGGCCTCACCGGCCTGTGCATCACCAAGCTCGACGTGCTCGCGGCGCTGCCCGAAGTCCACGTCTGCCGCGCCTACGCCGACGGGGCGATGCCCGGCGACGTCGAGCTCGACGAGGTCGTGCCCGTGCTCAGCCCGGCGCCGGGCTGGGGCGATCCCTCGCTGCACGGACAAATCTTGGCCGCGCGCCGCCTCGAAGATCTCCCTGCCGCCGTGCGCGCCTACCTCGACCTGATCGCAGACGAGGTCGGCGTCCCCATCACCCTGGTCTCGCTCGGTCCCGATCGAGAGCAGACCATTCTGCTGCGGGACCCGTTTTGAGCCCGTTGCCCGTGATCCCCCGTCACGACCCTGCAGCGCGCCAGCCCTTCTTCGGGCCCGCAACGCCGCGGCGTGACGACTCGAAGGTCGCGCCGGCACCGCAACTGCCTCGCGCTCGCTCCATGAACGGGCGCCGGCGCAGCGCATTTGACGCGGGTGGCGTGCAAACCCGCGCTGACGGCCGTTGCGGGGCTACTGGGCAGATGTCCGGTGGCGTGGGTCCGAGCTCGCGTCGGCCCTTTACCGGCTCGCGGCGGCTCCAGGCGACGCCTGCTGCGGCCGTCGGCTGTTTTCTCCGTCTGGTTGTACCTACCAGCCGCATTTCCTATACTGGCGCCCTCGCGGACGTTGTCAGTTCTGCAGGACGCCGTCGCGCCTTGGCGAGCGACTCCCAGGAATCACGCTCATGAAGATCGAATGCGATAAGTGCGGAGCCAAATACTCCATTGCGGACGACAAGGTCCGCGGCAAGACCTTCAAGATCCGCTGCAAGAAGTGCAGCAACGTCATCATCGTCCGCGACAAGGCGGGCGGCGCAGACGACGGGGGTGATGCGCCAGCCGACGAGCCGGGCTGGCACCTGGCGATCGGTGGCGAGACCGTGGGGCCGATCAGCGAGGCCGAGGTCCGCGATCGCTTCGCAGCCGGCGAGATCGACAAGGACACGTCGGTCTGGCAGGAGGGCTTCGAGGACTGGTTGCCGCTCGGTGAAGTGAGCGCGTTCTCCGATCTGGCCGCCGCGGCGCCCAGCCACAGCTCCGCGCCGGATCCGTTCGCGGGCGGCAGCGACGACGACTACAGCGCGCCGGCGTCGACCCCGAGCCCGGCGAGCTACAGCTCGCCCGAGCCCGCGCGGCCGGCCGTCGCGGCGACGCCCGCGGCTGCGTCCAGCGGCCCGAAGGCGTCGGCCTCGCCGGCTGCTGGCGGCGCCGACCCGCGCGTGTCCTCGTTGACCGGCGCGCGCAACGAGAACTCCGTGCTCTTCTCGCTCGACAGCCTGTCGTCGATCGCGATGGGCAGCAAGCAAGGCGGAGGCGGCGCGCCTGCTCCCAGCGGCCCGTCGTTCTCGCTCGGCGGCGGTGGCGGCGGTGGCGGTGGCGCTCCGGCGGCCTCGCCGACCGGCAACAGCGAGGGCTCTGGCCTCATCGACATCCGTGCCATGAGCGGCATGATGGGCGGCGGTGGCGGCGGTGGCGGCGGTGGCGGCGGCGGCGAAGAGGGTCGTGACGACTCGATGCTGCCGAGCTTCGGCGGCACCGGCTTCGGCGGCCTCTCGGCCGCGCCGCTGCTCGTGACGCCGGCGCAGCCGGTCGTCGAGCACGTGGCGGCTCCCGAGCCGCAGCGGTCCAACGCGCCGCTCTACGCGCTGATGGCCATCCTGCTGCTCGGCATGGGCGGCATGGCTTGGTACATCCTCACCCGGCCACCGCCGACGGCCGAGACGAAGATCGTCGAGGTCATCAAGCCGGTCGAGGTCAAGGCGACGCCCAGCGACGAGGACGACGGCGACAAGCCCAAGAAGAAGAAGAAGGAAGAGGACGAGGAGGCGGACGAGACCGGCGCCGCCGACACGCCGCCCGCCAACCCGGACGACAAGAAGGGCACGGTCGCCAAGACCACCCCGAAGAAGACCGACAAGAAGGGCGAGAAGACGGACGGCAAGTCGGCCGCCGTCGACTCCAAGCCCGAGCCGAAGAAGGAAGACAAGAAGGAAGACAAGAAAGAGGACTACAGCGTCGACTGCATCCTCGATCCTTCCAAGTGCGGCAAGAAGGGCGGCGGCAGCGGCGACAGCGGCTCCAAGCCGCCGTCGGACGCGAGCATGCCGGAGAAGCTCGAGCTCTCCGACATCCAGGCGGGCGTCAACCCGGTCAAGGCCAACGCCAAGTCCAACTGCGCCAAGAATGCCAAGGGCGGCGAGAAGGTCTCGATCAAGCTGTCGATCAGCGGCCCGTCGGGCACGGTGCTGAGCTCGACGGTGGTCGACGCCGCGGGCAACGACGGCCTCGCCAACTGCGTGGCTGCGGAGCTCAAGAAGGCGACCTTCAAGAAGGTCCAGAAGGAGCAGATCGGCACGCAGGTGTCCGTGAGCTTCTGAGTTCGGCACACGCACCGACTCGCAGTCAGGCGGGGTCGTCCTTCGGGGCGGCCCCGTCGCGTTTTGGTCGGTCGTCGCCCGCGCGAGTTCGTCGCTGCAGCGCGTGGCCGGCCGCACGGCGCCGCTGTGAGCGCGCCGACACGAGGGACTAGGCAGGGCGGCTGATTTGCGGCAACCTGAAGTTCTCCGCGGCGCCGGCCGAGACCTGTCCCTCGGTCGCTCGCGTCGGACCGCCTTCCCGGCCCTCCACGGGCCCCGAATTCCAGGAGCACCGCTCGCCATGTCGAACACCGAGAACTCCGCCCTCATCGCCCTCAGTGAGCTCAAGAACCTCGAGGCCAATCGCGTGGCCGAGGTCGAGAGCGAACGGCGCGCCAAGGAAGACGCCGAGCGTCGCGCCCGTGAAGAGGCCGAGCGCAAGGCGCGTGAGATCGCCGAGCGCAAGGCTCGCGAAGAGGCGGAGCGGATCGCCAAGGAGACGGCGGAGCGCGAGGCCCGTGAGCGAGAGGAGCGCCTGCGGCTGCAAGAGGCCGACCTGCGCGCCCGCGCCGAGCAGGAGGCCCGCCTCAAGGAAGAGCAGATGCGCCTCGACGCGCAGGTCAAGCTGGCCGAGAAGAAGGCCCGCCCGATGTGGCTGTACGGCATCGCCGGGCTCCTCTTCCTCGCTCTGGTCGGTGGCGTGTACTGGATCTACGACTACATGGAGCGCCAGGAAGAGGCCCAGCGTATCGCGGCGATCGAGCAGAAGAAGAAGGATGACGCCGAGGCCGAAGCGCGGGCCGCTCTGATGAAGGACTTGGCCTCTCTCCGCGAGGAGCAGAACAATCTCAAGTCGCAGAAGGACGATATCGAGAACCAGCTCAAGAACGTCCAGGACGAGACGGAGCGGCAGAAGCTCCTGGCCAAGCAGGCCGCCCTCGACGCGCAGTTGGTCGCCAACGAGGACAAGCAGAAGAAGAACAAGGGCAAGTCCGGCAGCAGCAGCAAGTCGAGCGGCGACGGCGAGCCCAAGTCCGAGAAGCCGAAGGGCGGGATCTCGGTCAGCAAGAACGTCGACGATCCGCTCGACGGCCTGTGATCGAGGTTTGCTGGCGGCGCGCGTGAGGTGCTCGCGCCGCCGCCCGCACGGGGCCCGGAAAAATGCGCTGCGTGGTCTTGCGAGGCGTTTTTTCCCGTGATACAGAAGTCGCCCCTTCGGCCTGGTAGCCAAGTGGTAAGGCAGAGCTCTGCAAAAGCTCTATTCGCCGGTTCGATTCCGGCCCAGGCCTCCCCGAAGAAAAGAGCCCCTGCGACCCCGCAGGGGCTCTTTGCTTTGGTCGCCGCTCAGCGGAACTTCAGCGCGAGCCGCGAGCTTCGGATGTTGTCGGCGGTGAGCATCGTCGAGGCCAGGACGTAGTCGTCGCTGCGGCTGCCGTCAGCCAGTAGGTGCTGCGAGTCGGCGGGCCGAGCCAGGCGCGGACGTCGGCCAGTGACGCGAGCCAGGCGCGCGGAGGGGCCGGGCGCATGCTCTTCGAACGGGTGGGCCGTGGGGCGCGAGTGCGGGCCCTCGCGCTCGCATGGCTCAACGGACAGGTGGGCCTTCGAGCTCGAGGTCGGCCAGGCGCGCGCGGACCCTGGCCATGAACGCGGGCCCGGGGTCGACCTTGCGGGTGCGGTACTTGGGATCGCGCTCGACGAAGTAGGGGTGTCCCTCCATCGCCAGGTACTCGTGGTGCCCGATCAAGTGCGTGATCGCGGGGAAGCGGGCCTTGAGGTGGCGGACCAGGGCCGCGTCGGCCTCGACCTGGGCGTCGGTCAGGAGGTGCGCTTCGAGGTCGCCGACGTTCTCGACGCCGATGGCGACGTGGTTGAGTCCGACGCAGTGACGCGCCATCGAGGTCTCCGGCATGAGGCGGAAGATCGTGCCGTCGCGGTCGACCAGGAACTGCGAGGAGACGTTGAGATCGCCGGCGGCGGCGATCGCCTTGCGCCCGCTCTCGATGGTCGGGCGGTCGAAGTAGCGCCAGGTGGCGTCAGCCGAGCCGCCGCCGGTGTGGTGGAGGACGATCATGCGCGGCTCGATCGCTACGCTGTCGGCGGCGGGATCCTGGTGCGCGCGGCGGTAGGCGATCGTGCGGGCGACCCGGGCCTCGTCGTAGGTGATCGGGCGGTCGACGAGCACCGGCGCCGACGGGGCCGAGGGCTCGGTCGGGGTCGGAACTTGGATGTCCTCGGGGGCATGTCCGATAGGACCGGACCCTTCGGGCAGGTTCGAGGGGACATGTTCCGAAGGACGCGTGATGGGAGGCGCCGGCGCAGGCTCGGGCGGGGCGCAGGCGGCCGCGAGCGCCGCAGCCAGCAGCCAGCCGAGAGCCACGGCCCGGGGTTCGCTCGCTCGCCGGCGGGCGCGCGTGAAGGACCGGAGCTCGCTCGCCCGGCGGGCTGCGACGCGCGTGAAGGACGGGGGCTCGCTCACCCAACGGGCCGCGACGGTCGTGACGAGCTGTGACGGGCCGCGGGCGGCAGGGCCCGGGCGCTCACCGCTCATCGTCGTCGCCTTGCGGGCGGGTGCGGGCGGCCTTGCGCTCGCGTTTGACCCGCTTCGCCTCGACCTGCTGGATCCGCTTGTTGCGCTGCTTCTCGGTCGGTGGGCGGCCGGGCAGCGGGGGCTGGTCGACGTGGTGCTCCTCGAAGCTCCCGGGCGCCGCGCCGAGCTCGAAGATCGTGACCTCGCGGCGGGCCCGTTCGCCGAGGCGCAGCGGGACGACGGCCGCGCCGATGCCTGCGCCGACGTACACCGCGCCGCGCGGGCGCTCGTCGATCCGCGAGCCGTAGAGGCCGTGGACGTATTTGTGGCCGATGAGGCGGCCGAGCGCGAGCTCGTTGAGGCGAGCGAGCGTGACCTGTCCGGCGTGGGTGTGCCCGGACAGCACCAGCTGCACGCCGGTGGTCCACAGGTGATCGGCCTCCTCGGCGATGTGCGACAGGCCGAGGGTCGGGAGGTCGTGGCGCAGGCCCCGGGTGGCGCGCTCGACGTCGGCGTGGCCGGTGTAAGCGTCGTCGAGGCCGACGACCTGCAGCGCCTGGCCGCGCAGGGTGATCGTGGTGTGGATGTTGTCGAGGACCTCGGCGCCGGCGCGGCGCAGGGCGGCGCGCACCTCGGGGCCGCCCGACCAGTGATCGTGGTTGCCGAGCACCGCCATCACCGGGGCCTGGTAGCCGCGGATGAGCTCCCCGAGCTGGTCGAGGAACGCCTGGCTGTGGCACACGAAATCGCCGGTGATGCACACGAGGTCGGGCCGCTCGGCGTTGACGAGGTCGACCGCGGCGCGCTGGACCTTCATCGGCGTGATCCGGCCGACGTGGATGTCGGTGACGTGGGCGACGCGGAGCGGGCTGGCGAGCTGGGCCACGTACGAGGCCGGACCGGCGAACCGGCGCACCTCGATCTGCGCGCTGGTGTCAAACCATGCCAGCGGGTTCAGCATCCGCGAGCGCGCGAGGGCGGCGGCAAGTCCTGCTCCGGCGGGCTTGGGCGGCGAAGCGCACACGTGCTGGTGAGTATAGGGATCACGCGGCCAAGTTCCAGCGGGGTTGTCGCCTGGACCGCGGGGGAGGTCGGTGATAAAGGCAGGCGAGCCTCGTCGGGGTTCGCCATGAGCGCCGCGCCCGTCCCTCGTCCGTCTCGCCGTCTGCAGGCGGCCCGCGTCGCAGGCGCGAGTCTGCTCAGCGTGTTGGGCGTGCGGATCGTGGCCGACATGCACCGCGCCAGCTTTCTCGGGCCGGTCGACGAGCTGCTCAGCCTCGGCAACCTCTACGCGATCGCGGTCGGGCTCACCACGCTCGCGGTGATCGCCGGTCTGCTCGGCGGGCGCCGCTGGGCCTTCGTGCTGGTGCCGCTGCTGCTTTCGCTCAACGTCGGGATGTTCGTGCCGGTGCTGGCGTCGGACGTCCAGATCGGCGGCTTCCTCATCGTCTGGAACCTGTCGCTGATCGGCGACAGTCTGTTCTCGCTCACGACCGCGAGCGCGCGGGCAAAACGCGTCGGCGATCGCGGGGCCTCGTTCGCGTGGCTGCAGCGCTACGGAGCCGCGGCGCAGCACCTGCTGCTGGTGTCGCTGCTGGCTGGGTTGGCGCTGTTCGGCTTCGAGGTCGAGCACGAGCTCGTCCCCGATCTGCTGGGCCTCGTGTTCGCGCTGACGACCCTCGCGTTGGTCTCGCCGTACGTGCTGGAGCTGCTGCGGCAGCGGCGACGCTACGTGCTCGTGCCGGTGGCCCTGCTCGCCGTGCTGATCTCGCTGGCGCTGAACAGCCCGGGCGCCGCGATCGGTCTGCTGTGGGCGCTGCAGGCGGTGGTGCTGCTGGTGATCGTCGCCCGCGGGCCGGTGTTCGCCGATCTGCTGCAGAGCTTCTACTCGCGGCCGGCGCTGCTGATCCTTGCGACGTTCGGGCTCATCGCGTTCGCGGGGGCGCTGGTGCTGACGTTCCCGGCGGCATCGGCCACGGAGCGATCGATCGCGTTCATCGACGCGCTGTTCACGGCGATGAGCGCGACCTGCGTGACCGGGCTGATCGTGCTCGACACGCCGGTCGCGTTCTCCCACTTCGGGCAGGTCGTGATCCTGCTGCTGATCCAGCTCGGCGGCCTCGGGATCATGGTGCTCTCGACGTTCGCGGCGGTGCTGCTCGGCGGTCGCCTGGCGCTGCGCGGCGAGCAGGCGCTCGAGGAGGTGCTCGACCTGACCAGCCCCGGCTCGGCCTACGAGCTGACGCGCTTCATCGTCGTGTCGACGCTGCTCATCGAGGCCGCGGGCGCGCTGCTGTTGGCGCTGATGTTCTACTTCGGCTACGGCTTCGAAGCCGCGGCGGCGCTGTGGCGCGGGACGTTCCACGCGGTGTCGGCGTTCTGCAACGCCGGCTTCGCGCTGTGGAGCGACAACCTGATCCAGTTCCAGTCGGACGGCCCGATCCAGGCGGTCCACGGCACGCTCATCACGCTCGGCGGGCTCGGCTTCCCGGTGCTGCTGGCGCTGTGGCTGCGGGCGCGCGGCGGCGCGCGGCGGCTGCCGCTGCAGGCGCGGGTGGTCCTGTGGATGTCGCTGAGCCTGGTGGTCGTCGGCGCGGTCCTGTTCGCGGTCGCCGAGTGGGACGCGTCGCTGCACGGGCTGTCGCTGGTCGACAAGCTCATCAACTCGCTGTTCCAGAGCGTGACGCTGCGGACGGCGGGCTTCAACAGCGTCGACTTCTCCGCGCTCGAGCGCTCGACGATCCTGATGATGATCGTGTGGATGTTCATCGGCGCCTCGCCGGGCAGCACCGGCGGCGGGATCAAGACGACGACGCTGGCGGTGGTGCTGGCGGCGATCCCGGCGCTGATCCGCAACCAGGCGCGGGCGCAGCTGTTCGGGCGCACGATCCCCCACGACATCGTCTATCGCGCCGGGACCATCATGACCCTGGCGGCGATGGTGGCGGTGGTCATCACCTTCGCGCTGCTCGCCAGCCACGACATGCCGTTCGAGCGGGCCGCCTTCGAGACCGTCAGCGCCCTGGCGACCGTCGGCCTGTCGATCGGGGCCACGGCCGAATTGAACGCGCTGGGCAAGTGGCTCATCATCATCACGATGTTCGTCGGCCGCGTCGGCCCGATCTCGCTCGCCCTCGCGCTCGGCACGCCGCGCGGCGCGCACGTCCAGTTCCCCGAGACCAAGATCATGGTCGGCTGAGCGCCGGGGCTCCTCGTCACCTGAACTCAAGGACATGTCCTCATGAGCGGAGAATTCGCAGTCATCGGCCTCGGGCAGTTCGGACGGGCGGTCGCGCTGAGCCTGGTGCGCGAGGGCGCGGCGGTGCTGGCGATCGATCAGCTCGAGGAGCGGGCGCAGTTGGTCGAGTCCGAGGTCGACGCGGTCGCCTGCGCCGACGCGACCGACGAGCGCGCGCTCAACGAGCTGGGCCTCGAGCGCATGTCGTGCGTGGTGGTGGCGATGGGGGCTCGCGCCCGCGAGACTTCGATCCTCACGACCTCGCTGCTGCGCCAGCGCGGGATCCCGCGCATCATCAGCCGCGCGGCCAACGAGCTGCACGCGCGCGTGCTGCTGGCCGTGGGCGCGCACGAGGTCATCAACCCGGAGCTGCAGATGGGCCAGCGTCTGGCCCGCAACCTGGCCCACCCGACGATCCTCGAGCAGATCGCGCTCGACGAGAACACCAACCTGGTCGAGGTCGCCACGCCCGAGCAGTTCATCGGCAAGTCGATGACGGAGGTCGACCTGAAGCGCCGCTACGGCGTGTCGGTGATCGCGGTCCGCCGCGCCGGCCAGGTGCTGCCGCAGCTCGCCGGCGACGATCGGCTGCAGCGCGGCGATCGCCTGCTCATCGTCGGCCAGCCGGCCTCGGTCCGCCGGCTGGCGAGCCTGGCGTAGTCCCCTGGAGCTTCTGCGATGACCCTGCGCACCCGCCTCCTGCTCGGCTACGGCTACCTGATCGCGCTGCTGCTGCTCAGCGTCGGCACGGCCGCGTTCAACTCGCAACGCGTCGCCCGCAACGTGCAGGTGGTCGTGCAGAACAACCTGGTCAGCCTCAGCGCGGCGGTGGCGATGCTCGACCAGATCGAGCGCCAGGACAGCGCGACGCTGGTCGGGTTGATGCAGCGCAGCGAGCCGACCGAGATGACGGCGGCCGAGGAGGACTTCGAGAAGGCGCTGGTGCAGGCCCGCAGCGCGGCGATGACGGACGACGACATCGCCATGCTGAAGAACCTGCAGGAGAACTACGAGGTCTACCGCAAGGCCCGCGACGAGCTGCTGCGCAGCATCCCGGAGGAGCCGTACGCGGCCTACCACGAGTCGGTGTTCCGCGTGTTCGAGGAGCTGAAGCGCGACGTAAACCAGTACCTCGAGGCGAAGAAGACGGCGCTCGGCGACGCCAACATCGAGGCGTCGCAGTCGGCGATCGAGGCGGCGGTGCTGCTCGGGGTGTTGGTCACGGTGGCGCTGCTGTCGCTCGGGCCGCTGTCGCGCAGCCTGCAGCGCGACGTGCTCGGGCGCCTGTCGGAGGTCGGCAGCGTGACCGAGGCGATCGCCAGCGGCGACCGCCGCCGCCGCGTCCGCGACTTCTATCAGGACGAGCTGGGGCAGGTGGCGCGCCAGCTCAACGCGGCGCTCGATCGCCAGCAAGAGCTCGAGTCGCAGATGCAAGGCCGGTTGCTCGAGCAGCGGCGCGTGCTGGTCGGACTGATGAAACAGTGGCCGATGCCGGCGGCGCTGATCGGGATCGACGGCGAGCTGGTGGCGTCGACGCTGAGCGAGGACGACGAGGACGAGCTCGATCGCCTGACGCCGCGCGTGCGTATGGCCGCGAAGGTGCTGATGACGCGCCGCTTCGTCCGCGCCGAGGAGCTATCCGCCGACATCAAGGCGAGCGACGCGGTGCGCGTGGTGCAGATGCGCGCGCTGGCCTCGGGCGACAATCAAATCGCGGGCTGGCTGGCGTCTTTCGTCGATCCGCGGGTCGGCGTGCTGGCGCCGCGCGGGCCGGGCGATCCCGAGCCGAGCGGCGACACACCGGTGAGCGAGGCGAGCGACGCGCCGGCGAGCGAGAACGCCGAACCCGCGGTGACCGCCGAAGCGAACGACGAACCCGCAGTCGCCGCCGTCGTCGCCGAGGATCCCGCGTCGCGGTCGAGCTGAGCCGTCGCCGGCGGCCTCGCGCGGCGCCTGGTGTACGATGCGGACATGGCGCAACAGCGGAAATCAGGCCAGCCGAGCGGCGGCCAGATCCTGGGAAATCTCCAGGGGAAGCTCAAATCGGTGACGGGAGGCGGCGGCGGTTCGGGCTGGTTCGACTGGGTGTGGATCGGCGGGGCGCTGATCGCCGGGCTGGTCTTGATGACGACCTCGTTCACGGCGATCGAGCCCGGCCAGGTCGCGGTGCGGATCAACAACATCACCGGCGGGCTGACGACAGTGACGCAGCCGGGCTGGATCACGCGGATGCCGTTCGGCATCCACTCGGTCTACGTGCTCGATGCCAGCCCGCAGACGTTCTCGATGCACGGCTCGAAGAACGTCGACGACCTCGAGGTCAGCGAGCTGACGGTGCGCGCGAGCGACGGCTCGAACTTCCACTTCTCCGACACGACGATCATCTTCCAGCTGTCCGGCGCCGAGGCGCAGACGGTCATCCGCGACGGCGGTGAGGACCGCGGCTTCCTCAAGTGGATGCGCCCGTACGTGCGCGCCATCCTGCGCGACGAGTTCGGCCGCGAGTCGACGATCTCGGTGTCGAACCCGACCAAATTCGGCGAGGCGACCGAGCGCGCCAAGAGCCGGCTCAACGAGCTGCTCGGGGTGCACGGGGTGATCGTGACCCAGATCGTGACGCCGCGGCCGCAGTTCAACGACGAGTACGAGAAGCTGATCGAGGAGCGCAACAAGCTCGGCAACCAGCTCGAGGTCATCAAGTCCAACCTCGCGGCGGCCGGGACCAGCCGCGAGCGCCGGCTCGCCGAGGTCAACCGCGATCAGAACCGCCTGATCCAGGAGAAGCGCACCGAGCTCGAGTCGGCGCTGGCGACCGCGATCGCGGCCCAGGCCGACGCGACCCGCGAGGCCGACACTTACAAGATCTCGAAGGTCGCCGAGGGGCAGGCGGCCCTCAGCGCCGCCAGGCAGCAGGCGACCGAGCTGCGCGGCCAGCTCGAAGCGGTCTACCGCGCGCGCAAGGCCGAGATCGACGCGTTCCGCACGCAACCGGTCGAGCGCGTGATGGAGCGCCTGGGTGAGCGCCTGCGCGGAGTGACGATAGCGATCGAGCCGTGGGCCAACGACGCCAGCCCGTCGCGCGTCGAGATCGAGAAGATCGGGGGTGCGCAGTGAAGGGTATCGTCCGGATCTGTCAACTGACGCTGCTGGTGCTGCTGTTCCTGTGGATCGCGCCGTCGTGCTTCATCTCGACGGTGCCGCTCGGCAAGATCGGGGTGCGCAGCAGCAATGCCTCGGGCGTGTTCGCTACCGACCTCGAGCCGGGGTGGACGCTCAACATGGCGGGCATCCACACGCTGACGCTGCTGCCGAGCCACTACCTGTTCCTCGACTACGGCTCCGAGGACGGCGGGGGCCTGCAGATCCGTACGCGCGACAACAACAACGTGTTCGTCGACGTCAGCGTGCCGTACCGCATCAAGCCGGGCGAGGCGCATCAGATCATGATGGCCGGCAATCACATCGAGAGCGCCGACGGGCAGTACCGGTTCCAGCGGCTGGCGCAGGAGACCACGGTCAGCATGCTGCGCGAGGGCCTGGCCAACCTGACGAGCTCGGACTTCTACCACGCCGACACGCGGCTCAAGGTCGCCGACGAGACGCTGGCGCGGCTCAATCAGGAGCTGGCGCCGCTGCACCTCGAGGCGCAGGCGGTGCTGGTGCGGGCGGTGACGTTCCGCGAGGAGTACGAGAAGCAGCTGCAGCAGATCCAGCTCAACGAGCAGAACAAGCTGCTCGACGGGGCGCGCGAGAAGGTCGCCAAGCAGCAGCAGGAGCTCGACAACTACGAGCTCGGCACCAACGCGCTGGCCAACGCGCGCCAGCAGGACTGGATCAAGCGCCAGGCCGACCTCGAGCGCGCATATCAGGTCGGCTTCGTCGACATGAAGGGCGACAGCACGCCGGGCTCGGCGCGCCGGGCCCTGAAGGCGCTGTCCCCGGAGGAGCAGGCCAAGCTGCGCGAGGAGGTCGGCAAGGTGCTCGACATCGACGCGCCCGAGGCGCTGGCCGACGGCTACTTGCTCGGGATCAAGAACATCGAGGCCGAGACTCTCGAGTACCGCCAGCGCGTGAACGCCGAGTCCGACGGCGTGTCGCAGCGCCTGTCGGCCGAGGGCGCGGCCGAGGTCGCGGCGGTCCAGGGCGAGTTCGAGAGCAAGATCAACGCGCTGCTCGGCAGCCCGGCCGGTCGCGCCTACGTCGCCTACAAGAGCGCGGCGAACGTGAAGTTCGCGGAGACGCTGACGTTCCAGAGCAACGACGGGATCCCGTCGGTGCTGCGCCTGCGAGACTTCGCGCTGCGCTTCATGGGCGGCAGCTGAGCGAACCCGTGAAGGGGTGAAGCAGCGACGCGTGGCCGTGAGGCGCGCGTCGCTTTTCTGTTCGTGGGTCGCGCGCTTCGCTCGTAGTTCGCAGAGCGACGGCGACCTACGGTCCGCGCGCGACCAGCAGGCCGTCGGCGACCAGGCCGGCCAGCAGCTCGTCGGCCTCGTGCGGCTCGGCGCCCAGGCGCACCGCCTCGGCCGTCAGCTCGGCGCGCGGGCGGCCGTCGCCAGCGAATTGAAGCAAGCGGACGAGCGGTTCGCTGGCTGTCCCGAGAGACACCTCGCCGCCGGGGCCGGCCTCGACCAGCAGCGGCTCGCGGTCGGGCCCGCGGGGCGGCTTCTCGCGTGCGGAGCGGGCGGTCGCCAGGGTCGTCGCGGGGTCGGGCCCGAGGCGGGCGCGCATGCGCTCGAGGCAGGCGAGGCTGCCTTTCGGGACCCGCAGCGGGGCCACGCATGGGTTGCACGCCAGGCCCTCGCCGGCGCCGGGGCGCGGGCGGCGGGCGTGGGCGATCGCCGCTTCGATCCGGCCTGGGCCACCGGCCTGTCCTCCGAGCCATGTCCCGAAGGACATGGCCATCGAACCATGTTCGAACACGCAGGTGCGGAACGCCGCCGACGAGAAGAACGCGTCGACCGCCGGCACGCCGAGCAGCGCCGCCGTGGCCGGGTACTCCTCGAGCAGGGCGTGCACGGCCCGGGCGCGGCGGTACGGATCGACGGTCAGGGCCCGGGGGTCGACGGCGCGCAGCAGCGACCGCTCGCGCTCGGCCAGCTCGGGCAGCGGCCCGGCGCCGCGCACCGCCGCGGCGTAGGCGGGGTCGAGGTGCATGCAGACGAGCGCGGCCTGCACGCGGCGAGGGTCGAGGCGGCTCAGGCGGCCTCCGGGCCGCGCGCGGGCCACAGCGCGGCCACGCGGTCGAACAGCGGCAGCACGGCGTCGATCGGGTTGCGCTCGCACTCGACGACGATCGAGCGCAGGTTGACCGCGCGCCGGGCCGCCTCGTTGGCGATGTCCCAGGTGTCCGGGAGGACCTCCGTGCCGTGATCGTCCTCGACCCACGCGAGCCCGGCGGTGTCGTGGACGCGACCGCCGGCGACGTGCAGCTCGACCACGCGGTCCCACGGGAACCCGTCGAAGCCGGTCCGCGGGGCGTGGCCGCGGGCCCGCTGGAACATGGCCAGGTGGGCGCAGTCGAGCAGCAGCCCGGTGTCGGCGCGCTCGGCGACGCGGGCGAAGAAGTCGAGCAGGTGCATGTCGCCGACGAACGCGGCGCCCGGCGGGTTCTCGGGCAGCACCTCGAGGCCGGTCGCCTCGCGCAGCGCCTGCAGGCCGTCAGCCAGCGGCCCGATCGCCTCCTCGACGAGGATCGGCGGCAGCAGCAGCATGTGCCCGCGGTCGCGGCGGCCGAGGTGCCACAGCCCGGCGTCGCCGCACAGCCACGCCGGCCGCAGCTCGCCGGCGATCGTGCGCACGGCGGCCAGCCACTCGGGGTCGAAGTCTTCGGGCTCGTCGAGGTTGATGTCGAGGAAGTGGTAGGTGGTGGGCAGGCCGGCGGCGGCCCACGCCCGCGCGTCGTCGTCGAGGCCCTTGACGACCTCGACGCCGACCTCGAGGAAGCCGGCGCAGTCGGGCCGGCGCCGCCGCAGCTCGAGCGGGTCGAGCGCGCCGTCCTGGCGCCGCGCGCCGTACTCGGTGCTGACGCCGAGGCCGAGGCGCGGCAGGGCGCGGACGCGGTCGAGGAAGTCGGGCATTCGGGACAGGTCCGTGAGAACATGTCCGATCGGGCAGGTCCTCAAGGACATGCCCGTTCGGACATGGCAGATCGGTCAGCCGGCTTCGACCGCGCGGTTGGCCGGGCGGCTGACGCAGCGCTCGATCCACGCGCCGACGGCCGGGTAGGCGGCGATGTCGGTCTTGATGAAGCTCAGGGCCCAGGCGAGCGCCGCGGCGTTCGCGGCGTCGACGAGGGTGAAGCCGCTGCCGACCAGGTACTCGCGGCCCTGCAGGCGCTGGTCGAGGACCTTGAGCGCGGCCTCGAACTCCTTGGTGGCGGCCTCGGCCTGGAGGGCGTTGCGCGAGTCGGCGGGGAACCACTCGCTGGTGTTGAAGAAGATGCGGAAGATGGTGCCGCCGAGGGTGACCGAGCCCCACACGCTCCACGACAGCGCCTCGGCGTACTCGCTGGAGCCGACGCGCGGCCACAGGCCCTTGTCGACGCCGAAGCGGTCGCCGAGGTAGAGGATGATCGCCAGCGACTCGAACAACGGGGTGCCGTCGACGACCAGCGCGGGCACCTTGCCGTTGGGGTTGATGGCCAGGAATTCGGGCTTGTGCTGGTCGCCGGCGCGGAGGTCCAGCTTGACCTTGTCGTAAGGGACGCCGAGCTCCTCGAGGACCCAGTGGACGCGTGAGGCGCTCGTGTGGGGGGTGTAATAGAACGTGATCGACATGGGGCCTGGTCTCCGCGGGTTATGTACGCGATCGGGCGGCGCAGGGGTAGGCGAGCGCAGCGGTCGGGGCTCGGGTCAGGTGGGGATGCAGTGGACCAGCAGCCACTGGTTGCTGGTGCCGGGGCCGATCTCGCGGCGCTCGAGCGCTTCGAGGCGCAGGTCGAGCGCGGCGGCGGCGGCCTCGATCCGCCGGACGGCCGCGGCCGCGTCGTCGTTGCGGTAGTGCTCGCGGCGGGCGCTCGAGCGCTCGCCGCGGGTGGTCTGCGCCGGCGTGCGAGCCAGGCCGAACGCTGTGTTGTCGCAGACGACGAGCACGCCGCCGGGCCGCAGTCGCGACAGGGCCGTGACGAGCACGCGATCGGGGTCGCGCAGGTGGTTGTAGCTGCGCAGGATCGTGACGGCGTCGAAGCGGCGTTCGCCGAGCTCGAGCGCCTCGGCGTCGCCGCGCTCGAGCGTCGCGCCGGGCGGCAGGCGGGCGCGCAGGCGGGTCAGCGCGGCCTCGTCGGGGTCGACGCCGGTGTAGCGGATCCCGCCGGCGGCGATCCGCGGGGCCAGGACCTCGAGGTAGGGCGCGTCGCCGCAGCCGAGGTCGAGGACGTCGCCGACGAGCGCGGCGAGGCGGGCGCGCACGGCCGCGTCGTCGCGGGTAAAGATGTCCTCGAAGACAGGTTCGAACATCCCCGTGCACGCGGAGAAGTGCGGGCAGCCGGCGCACAGCGGGCTGCGGGTCAGCGGCACCAGCTCGCGGGCGAAGTCCTGCGGCGCCGGACCGCGGGCGGCGTCGACGTAGACCTGGCCGAGGTCGTGCTTGACCGCGGCGATCTCCTCGTCGGTGAAGTCGCGGGTGTCGGCGCGGTAGCGGGCGATCGCGGCGCCGCGGCGGACGAACAGGTGACGGCCGCGCTCCCACGGGGTGACGCCGAGCGGCCCCTGTCGCAAGGGACAGGTGCCCTCGGCGGCCTCGTGCACCGCCTCGAGCGTGTAGTTGAAGGAGTTGGCGCGCGGGCGATCGGTGACCGGGCGCAGCTCGCCGGCGCCGTGGACCTCGTGGTAGCCGCGGTAGAGCCCGGGGCAGCCGCCGCGCAGGCTGCAGCCGTCGCAGGCCGGCGGGTGGCGCTTGTTGTCGTCGTCGACCGGGAACAGGTCGGGCTCGCCGATCTCGACCATGGTCCAGTAGCGGTGGCTGCGGAGGTCGCTGTAGCTGTCCTCGAGGCCAGGTACGAGGCAGCGTGGGATGCCGCCGTGCTGGACCCGGACGCCGCGCTCGCGGGCGTGCGCGGCGGCGGCGACGACGGCCTCGGCGACGGCGGCGACCCGCGGGACCAGCAGCTCGAAGTTGCGGGCCGCGCCGCCTTTGGGCTCGACCATCGAGAACTTGAGGGTGACGCCGGCGAACCCGGCGACGAGGTCGACGAGGCCGCGCAGGTGGGCGACGTTCTGGCGGGTGACGACGCAGTTGACGGTGAGGTCGAGGTCGCGGCCGGCGAGGTTGCGCAGGGCGGCCACGGCCTGATCGAAGGCGTCGCTGCGGACCAGGCGGTTGTGCACCGGGGCGCTGCCGCCGTGCAGCGAGAGGTAGACGTAGCGCAGGCGGTGGGCGAGGAGCTTGTCGGTGAGCTCGGGGTAGGCGAGCGCGCGGCCGTTGGTGACGAGGCCGAGGTCGAGGCCGAGGTCGGCGATCCGCGCGGCCCAGCGGAGCAGCTCGGGCCGGATCGTCGGCTCGCCGCCGGACAGGACGACCATGCTGTGTCCGAGCTCGGCGGCGCGGAGGATCTTGCGCTCGACCTCCTCGGCGTCGCCGTCGATCGGGCGCACATCGAGCGTGTGACAAAAGGTGCAGTGCTCGTTGCAGCCGTAGCCGACCTTGATCAGCGCCTTGTAGTCGCCGGGCTGGAGCCTCGGGGGCCGCGGGGGCCGCGGGCCGGCCCATGCGGGGTGGGAGCGATCGTCCATGCGCGGCGCCGATGCTATCGCGTCCTCGCGGCGCTCGGCAGCGAGGGCTCGCGTAAAAGTCGGGGGCCGAGGTCGCAGCGGCGATGGGGGCGTGAGGGCGGCGAGGGCTCACGCACCACCTCGGGGCCGAGGGTCGCGGCGGTGGTGGGGGCGTGAGGGCGGCCGGCGCCCGGGTCGCCTTGACGCAGGCTGTGGGGGGCGGGTACGTTGGCTCCGATCAGGAACGACTGCATGAAGTCTTCGCCGCGTGTCGCTCGTCGCAAGGTCCTCGCCGTCCTCGGAGTCGCCGCTGCCGGCGTGTCGACCGCGGTGTGCACGCTCCGCCCGCGCACGACGGCCCCGTCGTCCGCGGCGCCGCTGGCCGGTCTGGTCGGGCCGCTCGGCGAGTGGCGCGTCGAGCAGGTGCTGCCGCTGGTCGCAGGCGCGGTGCCGGTGCTGATGCGCACCCCCGCGGGCCAGAAGTTCCAGGTCGATCTGCTGCGCGCCGAGGACGAAGGGCCCCGCGCGGTCGCCCAGGCGGGCGGGCTGGCGCTGTACCTCGCCAACGGCGGCGCGGGCGACCGGCCGTCGACCGCGGTCGAGGAGCAGGGCGCCCGGGCGCTGGCGCAGCGGCTGGCGCAGCTGGCGAGCGAGCGCGGGGCGCCGGCGATCCCCGGGCTGCTGACGCTGTCCGAGCGGCTGGCGTCGCACCGCCAGGCCGTGCTGACGCCGTGGGCCTGAGCGGCGCCGCGGCGAGGCCCTGTCTGGAGGGACAGGGCGTTCGGGACATGTCGTATGGGGCAGGTGCGAAAGGTCCTGTCCGAACGGACAGGGCGCTGCGAACATGGCGCGAGGGACAGAGCGCCTGTTTGAAAGGACAGGCGTGGTGCGTGGTGCGTGAGGCAGGAGCGCCTGTCCGAAGGGACAGGTGGATGTGAGCCTGGCGGGCGTCGAGCCGGCGAGCGCGGACGGCCAGAGCGCTCTCGCGGCGCTCGTGCGCGCGGGCGGCGGGACGCTGACGCTGGCGGGGGCCGAGGTGCCGGTGCTCGCGGCCTGGGCTGCGGCGGCGCGGGCGGCCGGGTTCGCGCGCGTGTGGGTCGCGGCAGGGCCGGCGGGGCTGACGGCGGAGGCGCTCGCGGGGCTCGCGGGCGCGGGGCTGGGCGGGCTGCGGCTGCGACTGTACGCGGCCGAGGCGGCGGCGCACGACTACCACGCCGGTCACGAGGGATCGTTCCGGGCCACGCTGGGGACGGCCCGGGCGGCCCGGGCGGCGCGGCTGCCGGTGACGGTGACGACGCCGCTGACGCGCTCCAATTCGCGGGTGATGGCGGCGCTGCCGGGGCTGCTCGCGGACATCGGCGCGCTCGGGTGGCAGGTAGCGACGGTGGCGGCGGGCGGCTCGGCGAACCACGGGGCGGTGGCGCCGCGGCTGGCGGTCGCGCTGCCCTACGCGCTGCAGGCGATGGTGGCGGCGGAGCGCGTCGGTCTGTTGGCCGCGATCGCCGGGGCGCCGCTGTGCTTGCTCGGGCCGCTGCGCGATCGCTCGGTGGCGACGCCGGTGCGGGCGTTCGCCGACGCGTGCAGCGGTTGTGCGCTGCGGCCGGGCTGTCCGGGGCTCGACGCCGCGTACCTGGGCCGCTTCGGCGCGGGCGAGCTGGTGCCGGTGACGCAGGGCGGGGGGCCGGTGGCGAGCGGCGCGCGGTCGATGAAACTCCGGGACATGTTCTCGGGGCCATGGCTCGAGCTGTCGGAGGGCCCGTGCTGGCCGATCTGACGCTGCCGGATTTCGGCTCGGACACGGCGCGCGGGCTGTTCTCGATGGCGCTGCGGCGGGCGCTGACGGAGCTCGTGCGGCTGCCCGCGGGGCCGGGGCCGAACGGGGCGGCGTGGGGGCGGTTTGCGCCCGAGCTGCGGCGGATCGCCGGGCGAGCGCCGGGGGCTCTTGCGAGCGCGGTGCGACGGCCGACGATCGGGACGCTGATCCGCTGCCTGCGCGGGCGGCCCGACCCGGCGCTGCAGGGCGAGCTGCTGGCGACGCTGGCGCTCGAGCTGGCGGTGGCGGGTGTGCTCGAGGACAGGTGCGTCGTGCCGCAGCCGCCGGCCGAGGTGCTGTGCCTGGCCGCGCGCTGCGCCCTGCGGCCGCCGCCGGGCCCGCTGACGATCGGGCCGGGCGGGTGGCAGGCGGGCGGGGTCGGCGGGGCGATCGCAGAGGACTTCGGGACATGTGCTTCGGAGCATGTCGTGAAGGACATGTACGAGAGCGTCGCGGGGCCGGTCGCGCTGGCGCTGCGGCGCGACAACAACCCGCTGGCGCAGCTCGAGGCGCACCCCGACAAGTCGGGCAGTGGGCTCGATCTCGGGGGGCAGCCGGTCGCGGCCTGGGTGGCGGGGCTGCGCGCGGGGCTCGAGCAAATCGCGGCGCACCTGCCGGGGCTGCGGGCAGAGCTCGACGTCGGGCTGTCGCTGATCGTGCCGGTCGGTCACGACCGAGAACGGCACCTGTCGGCGTCGTACCAGGAGGCGATCGGGACGGTCTACCTGAGCCTGCACCCGAGCGCGCTCACCCTGGCGGAGGCGCTGATCCACGAGTTCTCGCACAACAAGCTCCACGCGCTGCTCGAGCAGGGGCCGCTGCTCGAGAACGCCTGGTCGCCGCTGTACGCCTCGCCGGTGCGGCCCGACCCGCGGCCGCTGCACGGGGTGCTGCTGGCGGCCCACGCGTTCCTGCCGGTGGCGGCGATGCTCGAGTCGATGCTGTCCTCCGGGACAGGCGAGGTCGAGGGCCGGCTGCAGCAGGTGGCGCGCGGCAACCACGAGGCGGTCGAGACGCTGCGGCTGCACGCGCGGCCGACGGCCCTGGGGGCGCCGCTGCTGGCCGAGATGACGCGGCTCGACGATCGCTTCCGGCGCTGGTGGGAGGGCTGAGGTGCCGGGGCTGCTCGACATGATCCTCGGCTACGACTGCAACCTGTGGTGCGACTACTGCACGATCGGTCCGGAGCTGCGCGGGCGGGCGATGTCGACGGCGCACGCGCTGGCGTCGCTGCGGCAGGGGCGGGCGCAGGGGCTCGACGCGCTGTCGCTCACGGGCGGCGAGCCGACGATCCGCCCCGACCTGCTGACGATCGTGCGCGCCGGTCGGACGCTCGGGTTCGTCGACATCAAGGTGCAGTCGAACGGGCTGATGTACGCGCACGGCGACAACCTGGCGCGGCTGCTCGCGGCCGGGGCGACGCGGCTGCATGTGTCGGTGCACACCCACCGGGCCGACCGCTACGAGCAGCTGGTCCGAAGGACAGGTACGTACGCGGCCATGGTCGGCGGGCTGCAGCGGGCGGTCGAGAGCGGGGCGGCGCTGGTCGTCGACCTGATCGTCAAGCGCGATACGATGGCCGACCTGCCGGCGGCGATCGAGTGGCTGGGCGAGCTCGGGGTGCGCGCGGTCGACCTCTGGTACGTGTCGCTGACCGACGCCAACGCGGCCCACCCCGAGTCGCTGCCGCGCATGACCGAGGCGCTGCCGTTCGTGAAGGAGGCGCTGGCGCGCGGGCGCGAGCAGGCGATGACGCTGCGCTCGCTGCACGTGCCGCGCTGTCTGTTGGGTGAGGATCATCCGCACGCGTGGGACCCCGGCGCCGACGAGGTGGTGGTGGTGACGCCGGAGGCCACGTTCGCGCTGAAGGACAGCCGCCTGGCCGGGCGGGTCAAGGTGCCGGCGTGCGCGGGCTGTCCTTTCGAGCAGGTCTGTCCGGGCGTGCGGCCGGACTACCTGGCGCGCTTCGGCGACGGCGAGATCGCGGCGGCGCGCGGACAAGCGGCCTCGCGCGGACCGACGCACCTGCCGATCGCGCCGTGAGGCGCGCGGGCAGGGGGCGACCGACCGAGCGCGCCATGACGACGCGCGGGCAGGGGGCGACCGACCGAGCGCGCCATGACGACGCGCGGGCAGGGGGCGACCGACCGAGCGCGCCATGACGACGCGCGGGCAGAGTGGCGTGCGGGCCGACTCTGCTGCCGATAGCGCGGGCAGGGGCGCTTTGTGGGCCGACTCTGCTGCCGATCGCGTCGTGATGCCGCGGCGCTCGGCAGTTCGGTAGCGGTCGGGCGGCTCGCCGGGTTTCACATGTCGCGGAGGACATGCGCGAGAGGACATGTCCCCGACGACCTGGCGCCCGGGACATGTCCCTCGCTGAGGACGACCTACTTGCGGCGCAGCAGCGGGGCCAGGAACTGGCCCGTGTGCGACTCCGCCACCTTGGCCACGTCCTCGGGCGTGCCCTCGGCGATGACGAGGCCGCCGCCCTGGCCGCCTTCGGGGCCGAGGTCGATGACCCAGTCGGCGCACTTGATGACGTCGAGGTTGTGCTCGATGACGAGGACCGTGTTGCCGGCGTCGACCAGGCGCTGGAGCACGTGGAGCAGGCGGGCGATGTCCTCGAAGTGGAGGCCGGTGGTCGGCTCGTCGAGGACGTAGAGGGTGTTGCCCGTCTGGACCTTGCACAGCTCGCGGCTGAGCTTGACGCGCTGGGCCTCGCCGCCCGACATCGTCGTCGCCGTCTGGCCGATCTTCATGTAGCCGAGGCCGACGTCGATCAGGGTGTTGAGGATCCGCTTGAGCGGCGGGTGGTTCTCGAAGATCTCGAGGCAGTCGTCGACGCTGCTGGCGAGGACGTCGGTGATCGTGCGGCCCTTGTAGGTGACGCCGAGGGTCTGGGCGTTGTAGCGCTTACCGGCGCACACCTCGCAAGGGACGTACACGTCGCTGAGGAAGTGCATCTCGACCTTGATCATGCCGTCGCCCTGGCAGGCCTCGCAGCGGCCGCCCTTGACGTTGAAGCTGAAGCGGCCGGCCTTCCAGCCGCGCGCGCGCGACTCGGGCAGCTGGGCGAACAGCTCGCGGATCAGGTCGAACGACTTGGTGTACGTGCCGGGGTTCGAGCGCGGGGTGCGGCCGATCGGGCGCTGGTCGATGGCGATCACCTTGTCGAGCTTCTCCAGGCCCGACAGACCCTTGTGGGTGCCGACGCGCTCGAGGCTGCCGTGGAGCTTGTTGCTGAGCGCGGGCAGGAGGATGCCGTTGACGAGCGAGCTCTTGCCGGCGCCGCTGACCCCGGTGACCGCGACCAGGCCGCCGAGCGGGATGCTGACGTCGATGCCGCGGAGGTTGTGCTCGGCGGCCCCGAGGACCTTGATCTTGCCCTTCGCGGGTCGGCGCGCCGGCGGGACCGCGATCTCCTTGCGGCCCGAGAGATAGGCGCCGGTGAGGCTTTCTTTGCTGCGGGCCAGCTCCTTGGCGGTGCCGCTGAAGACGACCTTGCCGCCGAGGTGGCCGGCGCCGGGGCCGAAGTCGACCACGTGATCGGCGGCGCGGATGGTGTCCTCGTCGTGCTCGACCACCAGGACGGTGTTGCCGAGGTCGCGCAGGTGCTGCAGCGTGCGGATGAGCCGCAGGTTGTCGCGCTGGTGCAGGCCGATGCTCGGCTCGTCGAGCACGTACATCACGCCGCTGAGCTCGGAGCCGAGCTGGCTGGCCAGGCGGATCCGCTGGGCCTCGCCGCCTGACAGGGTCGGGCCGGAGCGGTCGAGGGTGAGGTAGTCGAGGCCGACGTTGAGGAGGAAGGTGATGCGCGCCGAGATCTCGCGCAGGGCGCCCTCGGCGATGGTCTTCTGCTGGCCGGTGAGGGTCAGCGCGGCGAAGTGCTTGCTGGCCTGGAGGACCGTGAGCGCGGTGGACTCGGCGATCGTGACCCCGGAGACGCGCACCGCCAGGCTCTCGGGGCGCAGGCGCTTGCCGCCGCACACGTCGCACGGGGCCTCGCGGAAGTACTTGCGGTAGTAGTCGCGCGCGGACTCGCTGTCGGTCTCGCGGAAGCGACGCATGAGGTTGGGGATCACGCCCTCGAACCGCATGCCCCAGGTGCCCTGCGAGCTGCTGCTGTCGTTGCCCCACTTGACGGCGATCTTCTGCTCGCCCTGGACGCCGAACAGCACGGTGTCGCGCTTCTTCTTCGGCAGCTCCTTCCACGGCTTGTCGAGGTCGACGGCGCAGGCCTCGGCCAGCGCCTCGACGATGCGGAAGGTCCAGCCCTCGCCGCGCTCCATCGCCGAGGCCCACGGGGCGATCGCGCCGTCGCGGATGCTGAGGGTCGGATCGGGGACGACGAGGTCGGGCGCGGCCTCGTTGCGGGTGCCGAGGCCGTTGCAGTCGGGGCACATGCCGAGCGGGCCGTTGAAGGAGAAGCTGGCCGGGTTGAGCTCGGGGAAGCTCTTGCCGCAGCAGCTGCGCGACTCGGAGAACTGCAGCTTCGGGCCGGCGGCGGCGGCCTTGCCGTCAGCCTCGGCCCGCAGCTCGCCGTGACCCTCGCGCAGGGCGAGCTCGACGCTCTCGGTGATGCGCCGCCGATCCTCGGTGCGCGCGGTGATGCGGTCGACCACCAGCGCGATGGTGTGCTTGAGCTTCTTGTCGAGCTTGGGCGCCTCGTCGAGGCGGTGGATCTCGCCGTCGACCTCGACGCGGAGGAAGCCGCGGCCGCGCAGCTCCTCGAACAGGTCCTTGAACTCGCCCTTGCGATGGGTGACGAGCGGCGCGAGCAGGGTCAGCTTGCAGCCTGGCGCTTCGGCAAGGATCGCGTCGACGATCTGCTCCGGCGAGGAGCTGCGCACCGGCTTGCCGCAGTCGGTGCAGTGCTGGGTGCCGACGCGGGCGTAGAGGACGCGCAGGTAGTCGTAGATCTCGGTGATCGTGCCGACGGTCGAGCGCGGGTTGTTGGAGGCGCTCTTCTGCTCGATGGCGATCGTCGGCGACAGGCCGCGCAGGTGCTCGACCTTCGGCCGCTCGAGCTGTCCCAGGAACTGGCGCGCGTAGGCCGAGAGGCTCTCGATGTAGCGCCGCTGCCCCTCGGCGTAGAGGGTGTCGAACGCGAGGCTCGACTTGCCCGAGCCGCTGACGCCCGTGAAGACGACGAGCTTGCGCTTGGGTACGAGCAGCTCGTCGATCTGCAGGTTGTGCTCGTGCGCGCCCTTGACCTCGATGAAGTCGGGCTCGCGCACGGGGCTCAGGCGGCCGGTTCGTTCCGACGAAGGGGTGTCCACGACGCCCGTGTTAGCATGCGTTTTCGCGCCCGCCGACATGGCCGCGCCCCTGTGCAGGTGAAAGTTTGCGCACGGGTGCAGGTGTTCAGGTGCGATCGCGCTCAGTCCGCAAACCGGCTCCAGGGCCGGCGTCGACTTCAAAGCTTCTCAAGCGCGCCGGCTGCCCCTATTAACAAGGGCCCCGCGCCCGGGTGGTGGAATCGGTAGACACAGGGGACTTAAAATCCCCGGCGCAAGCGTGCGGGTTCGAGTCCCGCCCCGGGCACATCGGATCCTGGCCGCCGTCGGCCACGATCCCGACGCGGCGAGAGCGGCGGCGATCGCGGCGCCCCGCCGCGGTCGGGGCGGCGAGTTCGGCGTCGCGGCGGACATGGCCTTGCGAACATGTCCTTCAGGGCATGGCCGCAGAGGCATGTCGACACGAGGTGATTCTGCTGTCTCTTCGGGCATGTCCTTCGGGGCATGGTCGAAGGGTCATGCGGCGCTCGGGGACCTGCCTCGCGCCATATGGCCTGCGGGACAGGTCAGGGCTTGAAGGCGTCGGCCAGCCACAGCCAGCGGAACTCGCACTGCGCGGGCGGGGCGGCCCAGGAGCGCAGGTTGTAGAAGCTGCCGGCGATCGTCTCGACCTGGTCGTGGTTCTGGTCGAACAGCGGGATCTTGGCCGGCTTGGCCTCCGCGATGCCGGCGACGACCGGCTCGCCGACGAACTGGCCGACGAGCTCGTAGCTGCCGGGCGGGCTGCCGCAGGAGGTGTTGCCGGCGCACGGGGCGACGAGGTCGGCCTCGACGCCGAACTCGAGCACCTCGGGCCACGGGGCCGGCAGCAGCTCGGTGCTCCCCACGCCGGCGGCGGCGACGAACAGGCTCGAGGCGAGGTTGTTGAGGTTGCCCGGCCTGGCGAAGCGGACGATGCGGGTGTTGCAGGTGTTGGGGTCGGCGAAGCCGGTGCCGACGTAGCCGACCATCAAACAGGTGCCGATGGCGATGTCGGGCAAGTGGGTGGCGGGCGCGTCGACGTGCACGGTGATGGTCTGGTTGGCGAGGCACTGGGTGTTGCCCTGCACGCAGTCCTGGGCCGAGTTGCAGGCGCGGACCTTGTAGGTGCCGGCGCTGGGCTTGGCCTCGAGCACGCCCTGGATGATCGGGCCGAGCGGGGCGTTGCAGCCCTGCGGGGCGGGGCTGTGCTGGACGGTGACGGCGAGGGTCGGGGCGTCGACCTGCGAACACAGGTCGGGCTGGCCGAGGTCGAGCTTGGGCTCCGTGGTGTCGCCGATGGTCGTGCTGGCGGTCGCGTCGCTGTCGGAGCTGCTCGTCGCCAGCGTGTCGCCGTCGGTGGTGGTGTCCGGCGCGGTGGTCACGGGCGCGGTGGTGCCGGTGCTCGCGGGGGCGGTGGTGTCGCTGGTGCCGCCGTGGGTGGTGCTCGGGTCGGTGGCGCTCGAGCCGCCGCTGCCGGTCGCATCGCTGGTGCTGACGGTGCTCGATCCGGCGCTCGTGGAGCTCAGGGAATCGCCGGAGCTGCTGTCGAGGTGGCCCTGGGTGGCGTGATAGGCCGGGTTGGGCATCGTGCAGGCCGCGAGGAGGACGATGCAGAGGCCAGGCGAGCAGATCGGGCGGCGCATGATGCGAGGCTAGTCGGCGCCCGTGCGCGGGGGCAAGGGCAACGACGCGCCGGCGCAATTTCGCCCGTGGGACCGCTGCGCGGCGGATTGGCTGGATCTGGAGGGAATGGACCTGGCGGAAGGGACAGGTCGCGCGAGGTGGGGGCTTCTGGCGACGACATGTCCCGGGGCTCGTGACGCGCACGAGCGATATGTCGGAAGGGACAGGTCGTGTGCTCGCGGCGGGTGAGGTTGATATGTCGGAATGGACAGGTCGTTCGCTCGCGGCGGCGAGGTCGACATGTCGCAAGGGACAGGTACATCGTGCTCGCGGCGGGTGAGGTTGATATGTCAGAAGGGACAGGTCGTGCGCTCGCGGCGGGCGAGGCCGACATGTCGCAAGGGATAGGTCGTTCGCTCGCGGCGGTCATGTCGACATATCGCAAGGGACAGGTCGCAGGGAAACTCAGGCGGGCGGGTTGTTCTCGGCGAAGGCCAGGTGGAGGACCATGCGGGCGCCGTCGGTGTGGCGGGTGTCGAGGGCGAGGCGGCCGCCCGACCCCTCGGTGAGGCCGCGAGCGATCGCAAGGCCGAGGCCGGCGCCCTCGTGGCTGCCTTCGCCGCCGGCGCCGCGGAAGAACGGGGTGAAGATGTGCGGCTGATCCTCGACGGGGACCCCCGGACCCTGATCGACGACGGCGAGCTCGACGCCGCCGTCGACGACGACGACCTCGACGCGGACCTCGCCGCCGGGCGGGCTGTGGACGACGGCGTTGTCGATCAGGTTGCGCAGGGCGCGGGCGAGGTCGGCCGCGGCGCCGCGCACCTCGACCGGGAACTCGGCGATCGCGGGCGGGACGGTGATGGTGACGCCGCCCTCGGCGTGGCCGCGGGCCATTCGCACGGCCTCGCGCACGACGTCGGCGACTTTGGCTCGCGCGCGCGTGGCCGGGGCGCCGCCCTGGGCGCGAGCGAGCCGCAGCAGATCCTCGGCGAGGGCGATGAGGGCGTCGACCGAGGACAGCATCTCGCGCAGCGCGGCGCGGTACTCGTCGGCGTCGCGCTCGCGTCGCAGGGCCAGCTGCAGCTCGCCGCGCAGGGTGGCCAGCGGCGAGCGCAGCTCGTGGGCGGCGTGGGAGATGAAGCGCCGCTGCGACGACACGACCTCGTCGAGGCGGCTGATCATGTGGTCGAGGTCGGAGGCGAGCGAGCGGGTCTCGTCGGCGCCCATGACCCGCGGGTCGCCGACGCGCGCGGCGAGGTCCCCCTCGGCGACCAGGCGCGCGACGTGAGCGACCGAGTGGACGTCGCGGGCGAGCCGCTCGCCGAGCAGGCGGGCGATCAGGGCGGTGGCGGCGGCGGCACAGACGAAGATGAGGAGGAGCAGCTCGAACAGGGCGTTGGTGTCGTCCTCGACGGTGCTCTTGCTGACGGCGTAGAGCAGGGCCTCGCCCTGATCGCCGGTCGGCATGACGACGCCGCGGAGCCGCGTCTCGCCGAGCTCGAGGTCGACGGCCATGCCGTCCCACGGCAAGGCGCGCCGCAGACCGAGCGCCTCGAGCGAGGCGGGGGCCTGGCCGACGAAGCTCTCGGACGAGGTCTCGAGCAGGGTGTCGGGGCCGTAGATCGCGGTGTAGCGCGGGGTCGGATCGATGCTCTCGGGCACGTCGGCGTGGCCCTCGTCGAGCGGGTGGCCGGCGTAGTAGGTGCCGGGCAGGTGCTGGGCGAGGGCGGTGGCCTGGCGGAACAGGGCGTTGTCGAGGTCGGAGATCTCGAGCGCGCGGATCAGCAGGTAGAGCGGGACGAACGACAGCGCGAGGGCGACGACGGTGACGCCTGTGACCGCGGCGACCAGGCGGTTGCGGAGCTTCATGCCTCGTTTTGCCAGCGGTAGCCGACGCCGCGTACGGTCTCGATGCGGGCGGCGTGCTCGCCCAGCTTGGTGCGCAGGTTCTTGACGTGGACCTCGACGACGTTGGAGCCGGGATCGAAGGACAGCTCCCAGACTTTCTGCAGCAGCTCGGTGCGCGGGACGACGCGCCCGGCCTCGCGCACGAGGTAGCTGAGCAGCAAGAACTCGCGCGGGGTGAGGTCGAGCCGGCGGCCGGAGAGGGTCACGGTGCGCTCGTGACGATCGATGCGCACGGGGCCGACCTCGAGGTAGCGATCGCCGTGGCCGCGCCGGCCGAGCGCGCGCACGCGGGCCAGCAGCTCGCCGAGGTCGAACGGCTTGGGCAGGAAATCGTCGGCGCCGGCGTCGAGGCCGGCGACGCGCTCCTGGATCTCCGCGCGCGCGGTCAGCATGAGGATCGGCATGGTGGCGCCGGTCGAGCGCAGGGTCCGGCACACGGTCAGGCCGTCGACCGAGGGCAGCATCCAGTCGAGGATCACGAGGTCGTAGCTGATGCTGCGGCTCTGGGTGATGGCGACGCCGCCGTCCTCGACCAGGTCGACGACGTAGCCCTCCTCGGCCAGCGCGCGCAGCAGGAAGCTGGCGAGCTTCTTGTTGTCCTCGACGATGAGGATCTTCATCGCGCGGATGATAGCGCCGGTCGTGCCGGGCGGCGGGGTGGCCGGGCCGCAGGCGCGTCCGCCCCGCGCTCCGGCGGCGCGACCCGAGCGAGCGCGGGCGGGCATCGGCGGGCCCCGGAAGCTTGAGCGCAAATCGCGCTATCGGTCGCTGGCCAGGGCTTCGCGTCCCGCCGCGTCCGACTCGCGGCGGCGGGCAAAGCGGGTATGCTTGCACCCGTGACGCGCGCCTCCAGACGTCTCGCGCTCGCGCTGCTGCTCGTGAGCGCCGCCTGCATCCCCTCCGGCGAGCTCGTCGCGCTCGACGGCAGTCACCGCATGTTGGCCCGCGACCCGCAGTCGGGGCTGTCCGTGGTGCTGACGACGGGGGCGTGGCAGGGGATCCCGAGCGACCTCGACGAGCAGGTGACGGTGGTCCACGTGCTGGTCGCCAACCTCGGCAACCGGCCGATCCGGCTCGCGCCCGGCGACATCGACCTGATCGACGAGCGCGGCTTCCGGCGCGATCTCCTCGACGCCGGCGGCTCGTTCGTCCAGTCGGGGCAGAACGACAACGGCTATCACCCCGGCCGGCAGCTCGACTTCGGTCGCATCGAGTGGGTCGGCGGCGACGTGGCAGCGTCGGCGCTGCCGTGGGGCGTGCTGGTGCCCGGGACTTCGATGCGCGGCTACGTGTACTTCGAGAAGGTCGATCGAGCCAACGCGGCGACCCTCACCTGGCACTTCCACGACCGCGACAGCCGTCCGGTCGTCGATCTCACCTTCGACATGTACGTCGCCCGTGGCTCGCGTACGTGAGTCCGTGACCCGCGGCCGGACGAGCCGCAGGGGCCCGAGCTGTCTCTCGGGGCTGGTGCTCGCGTGCGCCGCGACGGCGGGGCTCCACGCGCGCCCGGCCGCGGCGGGCAACCGAGAGACCAACCCGATGAGCAACGAGGCGGCGCTGGCCGGCGGGGCGGTGACGGCCCTCGGGCGCGACACCGGGGCCATCTACTACAACCCGGCCGGGCTCGGGGCGGTGCGGCGGACGCAGTTCAACCTGTCGACCCAGGCGGGCCAGTTCCGGGCCCGCATCGTGCCGTACGCGGCGGTCGCCGACCTGCCGGGCGGCGCCCGCGATCCGGCGACGCTGAGCAGCTTGCAGGCGCTGGTGATGCCGTCGTCGCTGGCGGTGACGCGCCACGTCGGCCACGGGGTGACGCTCGGGATCGGCTACTTCGCGCCCGACTACGACTACTACGACTACTCGGCGTCGCTGCGCGGGGCCGGCGGCGGCACCGAGTACGACGCGCGGGTGCAGGTCGACGGCTGGATCTACCGCTACCACGCGGGGCCGGCGATCGGCTGGCAGCCGCACCCGCGGTTCCGCATCGGCGCGACGCTGTTCGGCACCTACGGCTGGCAGCGCGAGGAGATGCGGATGTGGATCGACGCCGCCTCGGGCACCCAGGACGCGCGCACCGACGCCACCCGCACGGTCGACTACGACAACAAGCGCTCGATCTTCGGCGGCGAGGCGGTGATCGGTCTGCAGTGGGAGTTCGTCAAGAACGTCCACCTCGGCCTGACCTATCGGACACCTCGCTTCGTCGGCTTCGAGTCGCACCGCAGCTACGTGCTCAGCACCTCCAACGTCGACCGGCCGACCGGCGACGACGAGTACAAGTTCGAGTTCGACGACTCGCCGTCGCCGTCGCGGCGGGGGCGAGTGGCGCCGATGCGACTCACGATGGGCGTCGCCTACGCGCTGCCGAAGCGGCGCGGGTGGGTCAGCGGCGAGATGGACTTCAGCCCGGGGCTGCAGCCGAAGGGCACCGACATCAACATCCGCCCGCTGTGGAACGTGCGCGCCGGGGCCCGCCTGCGCACGGCGGAGCGGCTGTACTTCGGCCTCGGCGTGTTCTCGGACCGCGACGACCAGGTCCACACTTCGACGTTCCCGCAGTTCCGCATCAACTATTACGGGATGACGACCGGGGTCGAGTTCTTCTCGCCGGTCCGGCTGGGCAAGGGCGAGCGGGCCCGCAGCATCGTGTTCTCGACCTGCATCGCCGTCCGCTACAGCTACGGCCGGGGCTCGGCGGCGCAGATCATCTTCGACCTGCGCGACGCGCCGAGCGGCCGCGTGGACTACAACATCGGCACGGTCGACCGGGTGGCGTTCCACCTGTTCGCCGGCCACCTCGGCATGGGCACGTACTTCTAGCGCGGGGGTGCCGGTCGCTCGGGACATGTCTCGCGAGACATGGCTCAGAGGACATGGGCTTTCGAGCAGGATACGAAGATGCCTCTCGGGACATGTCCCGAGAGGCATGATCGGAGGCCCGCGAGGCCCTTACTTCTTGGTCTGCAGCACCTTGTCGATGACGTGGACCAGGCCGTTGCTGGCGGGCAGGTTGACCTCGATCAGCTTGGCGCCGTCGACCGTCATCTCCGCGTCCTGGGTCTGCTTGATCGGCAGCTCGGGGCCAGCGGCGGTCGGCGCGGTGCGGTAGTTGCCGATCTTGGCGGTGTCGTTGATGCCCGGGATGAAGTGGTACTTGAGCGCCTTCTGCAGCTGCTCTTTGTTCTTCTTCCACTTGTCGAGGGTGCCCTTGGGCAGCTTGGCGAACGCCTCGTCGGTGGGGACCAGGATGGTGAGGCTGACGTCGGCGCTGGCGAGCTCCTTGTCGAGCTCGGCGGCGACGATCAGCTCGTGGAAGGTCTTGCCGTTCTCGAGGCCGGCGACGACGGTGGCGAGGTCCTTGGCGGCGGGGGCCGGCTCGGGCGTGGGCTCGGGCTCGGGCGTGGCGACCTCGGGCTCGGGGTCCGGCGCGGGGGCGGGGGCAGGAGTCGGCTCGGGCGCCTCGGAGGCCGAGTCCTTCTTGCAGCCGACATTCGTGCTCGCGCTCGCGACGAGCAGGGACAGTGCGATGAGTCTCAGGTTCATGGCTTCAGGCCTCCGGGGCTGACGGTAGCCCGGTGAGCGGCTCCGCGGCAACTTTTATCGGCGACGCCAGCTTGACGACCGCCGGCGCGATGGGCTGTGCTGTTGACGATGTTTCGCTCGTTTCGCTGTACTCCCCTGGTTGTCACGGCCGTGCTCGCGGCCAGCACCGTGCTCGTGGCCTGCGGCGACGCCGGGAGCGGCTCCGGCAGCGCCACGGAGGTGAGCGGCGCCTCGATCACCGGCTCGCCGACGGGCGTCGCTTCGACCGATGCGAGCACGGCGGGCAGTGATTCGGACGGCAGCGCGAGCGACAGCACCGACGGGCAGACCGGGTCGTCGGGGGCGGCGAGCACCACGACGCCGGAGCCGACCACGGGGGTGGCTTCGACCTCGACGACGGAGGCGACGACGGAGCCGGCGACGTCGAGCACGACTTCGCCGTTCACCACCGGCGAGACCACGGACACCGGCTGGTGGGAGACGACCAGCGGCGACGACTGCAAGCTCAACATCGACATCGTGTTCGTGATGGACGTGTCGACCTCGATGTCGGCGATCCTGCAGAAGCTCGCGCAGGAGATCCTGGTGGTCGACCAGGCGATCGCGGCGCTCGACGTCGAGACCCAGCCGAACTACGGCCTGGTGGTGTTCGTCGACGACGCGACGATCATCAACGCCGGCATGCCGTACGCCGACGCGAACGCGCTGCAGGCCGACTTCATCGAGTGGAGCACGTTCACCCAGAGCAACTCGCAGACCAGCGGCAACGGCTCCAATGGCGACTGGCCGGAGAACACGCTCGACGGGCTGTACCTCGGCGCCTACGCGTTCCAGTGGCGGCCGACGGAGTCGACGCTGCGGATGATCATCCACACCACCGACGACACGTTCGGGGACAAGGGCGCCAACCAGAGCGGCGAGATTGTCCAGCACAGCTACGACGAGACGGTGCTCGGCCTGCAGGAGCGCGAGATCCGCGTGTTCAGCTTCGTCGACAACGACATGACCGGCGGACCGGGCAACAACCAAGACGTCAGCATGGGCTTTTTCACCCCCTACCAGGGGAAGACCCCGATCCCGCAGGCGACCGACGGCGGCGCGTTCAACATCAACGACGTGTACGGCGGTCAGCTCAGCCTGTCGGCGGCGATCAACCAGTCGGTCGAAGACAGCCTGTGCAGTCAGTACATCCCGATGTGAGCCCGTGCTATAAGCGCGGGCGATGACGGACGCGGCGATCGCCACTCACCCGCGGATCGATCCAAGCCTGTGCGGCGCGCCGGTCTCGGTCGCGCCCGGGCGCGCCGAGGTGCGGCTGGTGGCGACGCCGGTGATGGCGGTCGACGACCTCGGTCTGTGCCACGGCGGCTTCGTGTTCGGCGCCGCCGACTACGCGGCGATGCTGGCGGTCAACGACCCCAACGTCGTGCTCGGCGCGGCGACGGTCAAGTTCCTGAAGCCGGTGCGGGTCGGCGACGCCGTGCTGGCCCGTGCGACATGTCCGAACGAACATGGCCGAAAGCGCATGATCGCGGTCGAGGTCGTGCGCGAGGCGGGCGGCGAGGTCGTGTTCACCGGCGAGTTCGCGTGCTTCGTCCTCGACAAGCACGTGCTGGCCGGCTGAGCTTTCGGTGACGAGACGGACGCAATTTCGACTGGAGAAGGAGCCGATGATGGACGGAGGAGACCGGATCGCCGAGGTGCTGCGCCGACATGGGGTGCAGTTCCTGTTCACGCTGTGCGGCGGACATATCTCGCCGATCCTGGTCGGCGCCAAGCGCCGGGGGATCCGCGTGGTCGACGTGCGCCACGAGGTCAACGCGGTGTTCGCCGCCGACGCGGTCGCGCGCATCACCGGCGTGCCCGGGGTCGCGGCGGTCACCGCCGGGCCGGGGCTCACCAACACGATCACGGCGGTGAAGAACGCCCAGCTGGCGCAGTCGCCGGTGATCGTGCTCGGCGGCGCGGCGGCGACGGTGCTGAAGGGCCGCGGGGCGCTGCAGGACATCGACCAGATGGCGCTGATGCGGCCGCACGTGAAGTGGGCGCACGCGGCCAAGCGGGTCCGCGAGCTGGTGCCGATGCTCGAGGAGGCGTTCCGCGTGGCCCAGGAGGGCGTGCCGGGGCCGGTGTTCCTCGAGTGCCCGGTCGACCTGCTGTACCGCGAGGACGTGGTCAAGAGCTGGTACGTCGCCAAGACCAAGCCCGGGCAGGCGCCCAGCCTCGGCGAGCGGGCGCTGGCGACGTACCTCGGGTTCCACACGTGGCGCATGTTCTCCGGGGCCGACGCGGCCCGGCCGCAGACGCCGAAGCCGGTGCAGCCGCCGCGGCTGGCCCGCGACGAGGTGAGCGCGGCCGCCGAGGCGCTCGGGCGCGCCGAGCGGCCGGTGGTCGTGGTCGGCAGCCAGGCGATGAGCATCCCGGGCGAGGCGCGCGGGATCGCCTCCGCGCTCGAGGCGATCGGCGCGCCGGTCTACCTCTCGGGCATGGCTCGCGGCCTGCTCGGCGCCGGGCATCGCCTGCAGATGCGGCACGCCCGCAAGGCCGCGCTCAAGCAGGCCGACCTCGTGATCCTGGCCGGCGTACCGTGCGATTTCCGCCTCGACTACGGCGCGAACATCAACCGCAAGGCGGTGCTGATCGCGGCCAACCGCAGCGAAGAGGAGATGCAGAAGAACCGCCGCCCGGACGTGCCGGTGCTGGCCGACGCGGGGCGGTTCCTGCAAGGCCTCGCCAGCCGGCTGGCGGCCGCGGGACAGGTCCGCGATCGCTCGGCCTGGATCGCCAAGCTGCGCGTCGCCGACGACGCCCGCGACCACGACATCGCCGCCCAGGCCGAAGCAGCGCCGACCGGCGCCGAAGCGATGGTGAGCCCGCTGCACCTGTGCCGCCGGATCGAGGCGGCGCTCGACGACCGCAGCCAGCTCGTCGCCGACGGCGGCGACTTCGTGGCCACGGCCTCGTACATCGTCCGGCCGCGCGCGCCGCTGTCGTGGCTCGATCCGGGGGTGTTCGGCACGCTCGGCGTCGGCGCCGGCTTCGCGCTCGGGGCCGGCCTCGTGCGCCCCGAGGCCGAGACGTGGATCTTCTACGGCGACGGGTCGGTCGGCTACAGCCTGAGCGAGTTCGACACCTTCGTCCGACACAAGGTGCCGGTGATCGCGGTGGTCGGCAACGACGCGTGCTGGGCCCAGATCGCGCGCGACCAGGTCGAGATCCTCGGCGACCCCGTCGGCACCGAGCTGGCGCGCACCGACTATCACCTCGCGGCGGCCGGCTTCGGGGCGGTGGGGCTCGAGATCCGCGAGGCGTCCGCGGTCGACGCCGTGATCGCCGAGGCCAAGGCCGCGGCCAAGGCCGGCAAACCGGTGCTGATCAACGCCCACCTCGCCGGTACCGACTTCCGCAAGGGCTCCATGTCGATGTGAAGCCCGCCGGGGCTCGCGCATGACAAACGCTTCATCCTTCGTGAGACGCCCGCAGGCCCGCTGACTCGGCCTGCGGCGTCCTGCGAGCGGGGCTTGCTGCGCGCCGGAACCTGCGGAAGAGTTCCTCTCATGCTCGTCCGCCTCGCCCCTGGGACCCGCGCACTGCTCGTCTCGTCGCTCGTCGCCTGCAACCCCGCGGATTCGGGGCCGCCGGCCGACACCGAAGACACCGGCGATACCGGCTTCATGGGCGATCCGGAGGTGTTCTCGGAGCTGTCGGCGCCGGTCGACATCCACATCGACGCGCGCGGCGTGCCGCACATCTACGGCGAGACCGACGCCGACGTGTTCTTCGCTTCGGGCTACCAGGTCGCGGTCGATCGTCTGTTCCAGATGGACCTGATGCGGCGCCGCGCGTACGGGCGCGGGGCAGAGGTGCTGGGCGCGGCCAAGATCGACGAGGACCGGATCTCGCGGCTTTTCGATTTCCCGCGCTGGGGCCGGCTCGACGCCGAGCGACTCAAGCAGGAGAGCCCCGGCGAGTACCACCTGTTCACCGCGTGGACGGCCGGGGTCAATCGCCGCATCGAGGAGGTCAACTCGGGCGCGGCGCCGCTGCCGTACGGGTTCGGCAAGGCCGAGCTGAACTACGCGCCCGAGCCGTGGGACCCGGTCGACGCGGTGGTGATCGGCAAGATGATCAGCTTCGGCAACTCGAACGTGCTCGAGTACGAGTTCCTGGCCACGGTGGTCAGCCGCTTCGTGCCGCAGGTGCTCGAGGTCGTGCAGCTGCCGCGGCCCGGCTGGGAGGCCTACACCGTGCCGCCGGAGGATCGTCCGGCGGCCGGCGCGGCCCCGGCACCGGGTCCCGAGTCGAACAAGTCTTCGGGACATGTCTCAAAGAACAGGTCCAAAGAGCCAGCCCGCGAATTCCCGCCGGACACCGCCGCCTCGCTGCGCCGGCTGCACTCCGCGCTGTCGGGCTTCCGCGTGGTCGGCAGCAACAACTGGGCGGTCGACGGGCGCTTCACCGCCAGCGGCAAGCCGCTGATCGCCAACGATCCGCACCAGCCGCTGCAGAGCCCCGCGGTGATGTACGCCTTGCACCTCAACAGCGCCGACGCCGGCGGCCTGTTCGACGTCGCCGGCTTCGGGTTCGCCGGCCTGCCCGGGGTGCAGCTCGGCCACAACCGCAAGATCCACTGGGCGGCGACCACCGGCTTCGCCGACTGCATGGACCTCTATGCTGTCACGCTGGCGCCCGACCAGGCCACGATCGCCATCGGCGGCGCGACGGCGCCGGTGGTCTGGCGCGACGAGGTGATCAAGGTCGCAGGCATGGGCGACCGCAGCTTCCGCGTCGGCGACGTCGAGGGCCACGGGGTGCTCGTCGGCGACGCGCTGCCGCTCGATCCGCTGCTCGCGGTCGACCCGGCGCGGCGGCTGCTGATCAACTGGACCGGCTTCCGCGCGACCAATGAGGCGCGCGCGTTCCTGCGGATGGGCAAGGCGCAGTCGATCGACGAGTGGGAGCGGGCGGTCGACATGATCGAGGTCGGCACCTTCAACTGGATGGCCGCCGACGCCACCGGCATCACCTATCACCTCAACACCCACGTGCCCGATCGCGGCGCGCCGGCGGGGCGGCCGATGCCGATCCGCGTGGTCGACGGCGACGACCCGGCCTACGTGTGGAGCGGCAAGTTCTTGCCGGCCGAGCAGCTGCCGCGCAGCCGCGCGCCGCAGACCGGCTTCATCGTCACCGCCAACAACGACCCGTGGGGCTTCACCGCCGACGGCGACCTCAGCAACGACCCCTGGTACTACGGCGCCTTCTACGACCCGGGCTACCGCGCGGGGCGGGTCGAGCAGCGGCTGCAAGCGCTGACGCAGGCCGGCAAGGTCACGGTCGCCGACATGCAGTCGATCCAGTCCGACACCCACAGCCTGGTCGCCGACAAGATGCTGCCGGTGCTCGCCGAGGTGTACGCCAAGGTCGCGACCGACGACACGCTGCTGAAGTACCGCGGGCGCAAAGACCTCGAGGTGCTGCACGACCTGCTGACGAAGCAGTGGAACCGGCGCATGGATCGCCAGGAGTCGGGCGCGCTGGCGTTCCACGCGTTCGCGCATTTCCTGGTCCAGCGGATCTTCGAGGACGACCTCGCCCTGGTGTTCGGCGCGATCATGGACGCGTCGCCGGTGTACGCGCTCAAGTTCGCCGCGCTGGCGGCCACCGGCATGTATCCCAACGCCAACGAGTTGATGCAGGAGGGCCGCGATTTCCTGGTGATGGAGGCGCTGGTCGACGCCTCCGACTGGCTGGTCGCCGAGTTCGGCTCGGTCGCGCCGCACCGCTATCGCTGGGGCGACCGCCACGGCACCGGCTTCCGCAACGCCTACGGCGGTGAGCTCGACGGCGGCTGGCACCCGACCGACGGCGGCGAGGACACCGTCAACGTCTCGGGCAGCTCGTTCTTCGAGTCCGACTCGACCGACGTGCGCGAGCGCTTCGAGTCGAACGACGGCGCGGTCTTCCGTGTCATCACCGGCTTCGACGGCGAGGGGGTGCCGCAGGCGGTCGTCAACTTCCCGCCGGGCAACAGCGCCGATCCGTCCAGCCCGCACTTCGCCGACACGCTCTCGGACTGGATCGAGGATCGTTACCATCACTACCCGTTCCGCCGGCACGAGGTCGACGCCGTGACGCAGGAGACGGTCACGCTCGAGCCGTGACGGAGGCGCCCGCGCCGGTCGACGCCGTCGCCCCTCGTGACGGGCGCACGCGGGCGTCATCGGGAGAGGGTCACGCGCACGCCCTGACGGTCGCTCGCGCCCGCGGGTGCGCGCCCGCGGGCGCCTCGCCGCCGACTTCGCGCGGGCGAATGCGGGTATAGTCCGGCGCGTGTCGTTCCCCCGGACACTCCGAATTTTCATGGCCGGTGCGCTGCTGGCCTGCGGCCCCAAGGGCCCGACCGAGACCACGCCGCCTGCCACCACCGGCGACGACGAGACCGTGCCCGAGGCGCCGCCGATCGAGCGCAGCGGCCAGCTGACGAACGCCGGGCGCCACGCCGAGGCGATCGCCGTGCTCGACGAGGCCCTGGCCAAAAAGCCAGGTGACCCCGAGCTCCACTACGCCCGCGGCGTCGCCCTGGCGCAGGCCGGTCGGGGCGACGAGGCCGTGGCCGCGTGGAAGGAGGCCGTGCGGATCGATCCGAAGTACTACCCGGCCCACAACGGCATCGGCGCCGTCGCCCTCGACGCCGGTCGCCTCGACGAGGCCGCTGTCGCCTTCGAGGCCGCGATCGCGGCCAAGCCCGACTTCGCCGACGCCCACTACAACCTCGGCCGGGCCGCCCGCGCGAACGGGCAGAACGAGCGCGCCGCCGCGGCCCTCACCGAGGCCAACCGCCTCGCGCCCGAGGACGTCGACGTCCTCTTCCTGCTGGCCCAGGTCGACCGCGATCTCGGCAAGCGCGACGAGGCCCTGGCTGTCGCCACCAAGGCCGCCTCGCTCGCCCCCGACGACCCCGAGGTGCGGCGCACGCTCGGCCACCTGTTGATGGAGGCCGACAAGGTCCGCGAGGCCCAGGTCGAGTTCTCGACCGCGCTGCAGAAGCGCCCGGACGACAACGACGCCAAGCTCGGGCTCGCGCGCGCCCTGGTCAAGCTGGAGCGCGCCGACGAGGCGCTGGTCCACCTCGCCGACCTGGCGGCCCGCTTGCCCGATCAGGCCGTCGTGTGGAGCGAGTGGGGCGCCGCCCTGGCCAAGCTCGGGCGCCTCGACGGCCCCGACGGCGCGCTCGCCAAGCTCGACAAGGCGCTGACGTTGAAGCCCGACCTCGCGTCGGCCCACATCCGCAAGATCGGCGCCCTGGCCCAGGCCAAGCAGTGCAAGCCGGCCAAAGAGGCGCTCAAGAGCTTCACCGCCAAGAGCCCCAAGCCCGACGCCCTGGCCCAGGCCAAGGCCGCGCTGACCGGCTGCAAGTGAGGCGCGGGCAGGGCTGCCCTTGAGGGCATGTCCGCGCGGACATGTCCGAGAGGGCATGTTCGCGCGGACATGTCTGACAGGGCATGTCCGTGCGGACATGACGCAAGCGCGGCGTCGCCATGCGCGAGGTCAGGCGCAGAAAGCGGCACAGCCGCCTCCCCGAGGGGAAGGCGGCTGTGACAGGCCGGTGTCGAGCCGGGCTCACTGCGGGAGGCCGCAGACGCCGACGTTCTCGAATCCGGGAGGGGCCATGCCCTCTTCGTACCAGGGGAGGCAGTCGGCGTTGGCGCCGGCGCACTCGGGGGCGCTGATGTCGCAGAACGCGAGGCAGCAGCCGAGGGCCATCGGGTCGCACTCGGTGGCGAGCTCCGGGTTGAGGCAGTAGAAGCCCGCGTCGCACGCGTTGGCGTACTCGCACGGGGTGAACTCCTGGCCCGCGTCGCCCGAGGCATCCAGCACGCAGATGAAGCTGTTGGGGTCCATCGGGTTCGGGATGCACAGGTCGGTGCCGGTGCAGTTCTGCAGAAGCGGGTCGCACATCGGCAGGCAGAGGATGAGCACGCCGTCGTTGACGATCGTGCACGCGGTGCCGGCGACGTCGCACGACGGGGCGTCGGGCGAGCCGGAGCAGAACTTCACGCAGGTGCCCTCGCCGGTGTCCGGGTCGGTGTTCCAGCACATGTGGGCCAGGTCGCAGCTGTCGATGCCGCTGACGCCGGTGCCCTCGACCGTGCACGGGTCACCGGTCTGGCCGGCGTTCTCCATGATCGGCGTGCACTTGAGCGACTCCCACGAGTTGTCGCCGTCGCCCGAGTAGGGCATGCACTTCTCGCCGGCCGGGCAGTCCTGAACCCACGGGTCGCACTCCTTGGTGCCGCCGCCGCCGTCGGGGGGCATGATGAAGCTGCCGTCGGTCGTGTCGGTGTCGACGCCGGTGTCGGTGCCCGGGGTGCCGGTCGTCGGGTTGGTGGTGCCGTCGGTCGCCGAGGTCGCCGGGTTGGTGGTCTCGCTGCTGTTGCCCGTCGAGGTGTCGCTCTCGGTGCCGTCACCCGAGGGGTTGTTGGTGTTGTTGGTGGTCGGGTTGGTGGCGGTCCCGGACGCGCCCCCCTTGTCGTCGCCGCAGCCGAACATCAGAGCGGTACAGAGCAGGCTAGAAACCAAGCTGAACTTCTTCATGGGTCCCTCGTGAGTGCGTTTTGGAGCTGTCGGCGCGCTGACTACCGTGTGAGGCGAACGCGCATGTGGGGTTTGGCGGTTGAGGTCGCTTTGGCGAAAGTCCGTACCCGCCGAACCTCATGTCCTTGGCCGCCAGCATGGCATAGCCTACGGAACAGGCGCAACTGGCTAATTGGCTTCGCAGGCCTGCGTGTGACCGGGTCTTGCTCACTCCGTCACACGTTTCCCCCAGGGGATTTGCCGGGTGACCGGGGTTGTTTCAGGCGTCGCGGCGCCCCCGGCGAGGGGCGCGAACGTCGATCGGACGCGGGCAGGGACGCGCCGGACGGCCGCCGGACACGACAAAGGCCCGGCGGTCGAGCCGCCGGGCCGCTGATTTTCCCGGAGATCACTCTCCTGGGGGGTCCGCGCGCTTACTTGCGGAGGTCCACGCCCGGGAGCTGACGCCGCAGGTGGTCGTCGAAGAGGACGATGCCGGGGATCGTGACGCCGCCCTCGAGCATCGCCGCGCCCTGGCGGCGGATGTTGTCGAGGCCCAGACGGCCGATCATGCCCGCCACGTCGTCGCCATCGACCGCCTGCACCAGGCGCCCGAGGTGGCCGTGGAGCTGCCGCGACAGCGCCTTGGCGGCCGGGCCGTCCCACGGCGACTGGTAGACCATGCGCGCCAGCGCGTCCTGGAGGGCGCGTAGGTGCATGTCGGACGCGACCTGCAAGCGCAACCGGAGCACGTCGAGCGGATCACGGCCAGTTTCGGCGGCCACCCGCAGCGACGCCAGCGCCCCGGTGAGGTGCTCGATGCGCGCCAGACGCCCGGCCAGCGCCGGCGCGAATCCTGCCGACTCGAACTCGTGCGCGCGCGCGTGGAGCTGCGGGATCTGGCTGGCGGGCAGGGCGTGCTCGACGTGATCGAGCAGCTCGCGGGCGCGATCGATGGTCCGCTGGTCGACCGTTGCGTAGCTGTCGGTCTCGAGCAGGACCACGGTGGTCTCCTCGAGCGCGGCCTCGACCACGTGCATGGCCCGGTAGATGGCCTCCTGGCGGTTCTTGTCCTCGCTGGCGTAGAGGTCGCGGCGCAGCGCGTCGACATCGCCGGCGGCCGAGGCGGTCATGTAGGCCTCGGCGATCGCGTGCGCGGGTCGGCCGGTGCTGGTCATGAGCTCGGGGAAGAAGGTCGCGCCGGCGTTGTCGACGATGCGGTTGACGACCATCGTCGTGGCGATCTCGCGGCGCAGCAGGTGGCTCTTCACCGCGCCCTCGGCGGCCTCGACGATCGCGGCCGGGAAGTACTCGCGGACCATACGGTCGACGAGGGCCTCGGACAGCGGCTCGGCGTCGAGGAGCACGCGGTAGACCAGCATCTTGGCGTAGGCGCACAGCGCCGAGGCGTCGGCCTTGAACAGGCCGATGCCCTTGCGCGCGCGGTTGGCCAGCTCGTCCTCGGTCGGCAGGGCGAAGGTGTCCGGGTTGAACGGCACGTGCTGCACGAGGTACGACAGCGTGCGGGCGTAGCGGTAGACGTCGACCTTCGAGCGGCGGACGTCGTAGCTGACCATGCGGCTCTGCGAGCGGTTGTTGGCCAGCACCATGTCGCACACCTCGGTGGCGGCGGCCTTGAGGACCTCGTTGCGGCGCTCGCGGGTGACCTTGCCGCTCGCCAGCAGCGGCGCGAACAGGATCTTGATGTTGACCTCGTGGTCCGAGGTGTCGACGCCGCCGGAGTTGTCGAGGAACGAGGTGTAGTTCTGGCCGCCGATGCGGGCGAAGGCCGGGCGACCGCGATCGGTGACCGCCAGGTTGGCGCCCTCGGACATGACGCGGAAGCGCAGCTGGCTGGCGTTGACCCGCACGGCGTCGTTGGCCTTGTCACCGACGTCGGCGTGGGTCTCGTCCTTGCTCTTCACGTAGGTGCCGATGCCGCCCATCCAGCACAGGTCGACCTTGAGCAGCAGGATGGCGCGGATGGCCTCCTCGCCCGAGACGACCTGCGTCGGCGAGAAGCCGAGCAGGCTGCGCGCCTCCGGCGAGAGGTCGAGCGACTTGGCGTTGCGCGGGAACACGGCGCCGCCGGGGCTTAGCTTGCTGGCGTCGTAGTCGGACCACTGCGAGCGCGGCAGCTCGAACAGCCGCGCGCGCTCGAGGTAGCTGACCTCGGGATCGGGCGTCGGGTCGATGAAGACGTGGGCGTGGTTGAAGGCGGCCAGCAGCTTGATGGTGCGGCTGCGCAGGAGGCCGTTGCCGAACACGTCGCCGCTCATGTCGCCGACGCCGATCGCGGTGATGACGTCGGCCTCGGGGTCGATGCCCATCTCGCGGAAGTTGCGCTTGGTGGTCTCCCACGCGCCGCGGGCGGTGATGCCGGTGGCCTTGTGGTCGTAGCCGTTCGAGCCGCCCGACGCGAACGCGTCGTCGAGCCAGAACTTGTGGCTCATGCTGACGCTGTTGGCGGTGTCCGAGAGGTGCGCGGTGCCCTTGTCGGCGGCGACCACGAGGTACGGATCGGGGCCCTCGGTGTGGAGGATGCCGGGCGGGGTGACGATCTCGCCGTCGACGACGTTGTCGGTGACCGACAGCAGCGCCTCGACGAAGATCTGGTAGTAGCGGTCGCCGGCGGCGCGCAGCTCGTTGCGGTCGGTCGGGGCCTGGCGCAGCACGAAGCCGCCCTTGGCGCCGACCGGCACGATCAGCACGTTCTTGACCATCTGCGTGGCCATGAGGCCGTGGATCTCGGTGCGGAAATCGTCCGGCCGATCGGAGAAGCGGATGCCGCCGCGGGCGACGCGGCCGCCGCGGAGGTGCACGCCCTCGAAGTCGGGGTGGTAGATGAAGATCTCGCGCAGCGGCTTGGGATCGGGGCCGAACGGGACGCGCTGGCCGTCGAACTTGAAGGCCATCGCCGGGGTCTGATCGCGGCGCGAGCCTTCGGGGGTGGTGATGACGAACGCGTTGGTGCGCAGGGTGGCGCGGACGACGTCGGCGACGGCCCGCAGCACGCGGTCGGCGGTGTAGTCGGCGACGTCGCGCAGCTCGGCCTCGAGGGTCTTGTCGGTGACCTCGGCCAGCTGGGCGCTGGCGCTGGTCGGGTCGTAGCGGGCGTCGAGCCACGAGACCAGCGCCGAGGCGACGGTCGGGTAGGCGATCAGCGTCTGCCGGATCAGCGCCGAGGTGAACGGGCAGCGGACCTGGTGGAGGTAGGCGACGTAGGCGCGCAGGATCTCGACCTCGAGCGCCGTCATCGTCGTGGCGACGATGAGCTGGTTGAGCGAGTCACGGCCCATCGTGCCGGCGTAGACCTGGCGCAGGGTGGTGCGGATCTCGTCGGCCCGGCTCATGACCGCGGGGATCCGCTCGGGGCGGACGTCGAGGCGGTAGTTGTCGAGCTCGAACGGGGTCGTGTGCGCGATGTGGACCGGGCGCGCGTACTCGTCGACGACCTTGAAGCCGAAGCTGCCGATCAGCGGCAGCTCGTCGCTGAGGTTCATCGCCTTGCGGCTGAAGACCCGCAGGTTGAGGCTGCCCGGGTGATCGCCGGTGACCGAGACGTAGAGGTCGAAGTCGAACTCGGCGCCGCGGCGGATGTTCTCGATGCAGCGCAGGTCGCCGAGCAGCCGCTGGTCGCCGGCGCGGCGCTTGTGATCGTCGCTGAAGGCGCTGTGGTACAGCTCGAACAGCTCCTCGACCTGGTCGGGCGGGGCGAGCTCGGACAGCGCCTCGCGCAGGCGCTCGTTCCAGCCCTTGGCCAGCGCGAGCACCTCGGAGCGCACGCGCTCGGTGTCGACGGCCGCGAACGGGGTCGGGCCGGTCATGTAGTAGTGGATGATCGCGTTGTCGTAGCGATCCATGTACACGCCGAAGTCGGCGTAGGTCGCCCCGAACTCGCGCAGCAGCTTCTCCTGCACCTGCAGCCGCAGCTCGTCGTTGAACTGCTCGCGCGGGAGGCTGACGAACGCGAACACGAACCGGCCGTCTTCGCCGACGTTGATGTGCACGTCGGAGCCGCCCTCGACCTCGGCCCGCAGCACGCGGTCGGTGAGCTCCCAGATGCTGTCCTCGCTCTGGGTCAGCAGGTACTCGAGCGGCAGCGAGTTGAAGGCATTGGTCAGGCTCTTGCCGCGGTGGCTGTCGATCGAGACGCTGCGCTCGGTCAGCAGCTTGCGCAGCATGACGCGCAGGAACGGGATCTCCTCCGGCGGGGTGTGCAGCGCCTTGTAGGTGAAGAGGCCGTTGATGAGGCAGGTGCCGACCGGCTGGCCGTCACGACCTACGCGGGTGACGATGAAGTGGCCCGGCTTGCCGCTGCGATGGACCGGCGACTCCTCGTTGCTGCGCTGGTAACGGACGGTGCGATCGAGGTCGCGGGCGTAGGTGGCGAAGCGATCGGCGTCGCGCTCGCCGAGGCTGACGGAGGCGGTGCCGAGCGTCGAGATCCGGTGGCCCTGATCGTCGTACTCCTCGATGCCGAGCAGCACGAGGTTCTCCTCGCACAGCCAGCGAACCATGCCCTCGGTCTCGCGCAGGGTCAGGCTGCGATCGTTGCTCTCGGCGTTGGCGGCCCGCAGGTAGTCGTCGGCGAGGTCCTGCAGCCGGCGCTTCATCGGCTGGAAGTCGCGCACCATCGCCTGCACGATCCGCAGGCGGGTGCGGAAGCGGTCCTCGATGTCCTCGGGGACATGTTGGCCGGGGTCGAGCTCGACGCGGATCACCGACTCCGGCGCGCCCATGCCGATGCTGGTCAGGCTGCCGGCGGCGTCGCGGCGGACCTTGATCACGGCGTTCATCAGGCTGGCGATCTCGAGCCGCTCCGCGCCGAACAGCGCGCGCAGCGAGGACACCAGGAACGGCTGGTCTTCGAGGCAGCTCTCGAGGACGACGCTGTCGCCTTGCCGGCGCACGACCGAGTTGATCTCGCTGCGGCCGCGGGTCTTGATCGTGCTCAGGACCTGCTCGAGCTGGGCGACGAGTTCGTCGCTCGCCACGCGCCGGATGTCTCGGAGGTCGACCGAGGTCAACACCGCCTTGCAGAGGGCCGCCAGGAGGTTGACGTCGGTCCCGGGCAGCTTGGGGACGTACGAGGCGAGGACCTGCTGTACCTCGTGGATCCGCTGGTTGCTCAGTTTTTGCGTCGCCATCGGCGGCAACTCTCCGCCGGCCGGCGGCTGGGTGCAATCCCTCCGAGCCGGCGCGTCCACGACCGTCGTCGCGGCGCGTCGCCGCGATCGGCAGCCGAGCCACGGCCGACTCGCGCAAACCCCCGGAAGGGCTCGCGCAGGGCGTTGCGCACCGCGGCAGCATGACATCCCGCACGCGGGATCCGAAGGGGCCGCAGTGCTTGCGGTCCTATTCTTGGATCGTGCCTCAGCCCTCCGTCGCTGCACCGGATCTGGCGGCCTGCGCCGCGCGTCGCTCCCGCCTGTCCGCGCGCCTCGGCGACGCCGCGCTGCTGCTGTCCGCCGGCGAGCCGCCGACCCGCTCCGGCGACACGCGCTACCGCTTCCGGCCGGACTCGAACTTCTATTATCTGACCGGGGCCGCCGAGCCCGGCAGCGTGCTGCTGCTGCGGCCAGGTCGGGCGCCCGCGAGCGCGCTGTTCCTGCCGGTCCAGGACGAGCGCGACGTGCTGTACCACGGCCGGCGGCCGAGCCCGGACGAGGCCCGCGAGCAGTTCGGCGTCGACGCGGTGTTCCCGGTCGCGCAGCTCGAGCTCGAGCTGCCGCGCCTGCTCGACGGCGTCGAGGAGTTGTACCTGCCCTTTTCGACATGTCCCGTGATCGAGCGGGCGGCGTTCGCCGCGATCGAGCGGCTGCGCGCCGGCGATCGCCGGGGCGAGGTCGCGCCGACCTGGCTGGGCGACGCGCGGACGCTGCTGGCCGAGGACCGCCTGGTCAAGGACGCGGCCGCGATGACGGCGCTGCGGCGCGCGGTCGACATCAGCGCGGCCGGCCACGTGGCGGCGATGCGGGCGACCCGGCCCGGTCGGCTCGAGCTCGAGATCGAGGCGCTGCTCGAGCACGAGTTCCGCCGCCGCGGCGCGAGCGGGCCCGGGTACGAGACGATCGTGGCCGCGGGCGCCAACGCCAACACGCTCCACTACACGTCCGCCCGCGGGGCGCTCGGCGCGGGCGAGCTGCTGCTGGTCGACGCCGGCGCGGAGTGGGAGCTGTTCACCGGCGACATCACGCGCACGTTCCCGATCAGCGGCCGCTTCACGCCGCCGCAGCGCGACGCCTACGAGATCGCGCTGGCCGCCAACGAGGCCGGGATCGCGGCGTCGGTGATCGGCTCGAGCCTCGACGCGATCCACGAGGCGTGCCTGCGGGTCCTGTGCGACGGGCTGCGGACGCTGGGCCTGGTGCGCGCGGGCGTCGACGAGGCGATCGAGGACGAGCTTTACAAGCCTTACTACCCGCACAAGACCAGCCACTGGCTAGGCGCCGATGTCCACGACGTCGGCCGCTACACGGTCGACGGCCGCGCCCAGCCGCTGCGCGCCGGCTTCGTGCTGACGGTCGAGCCGGGCCTGTACTTCCCGGCCACCGCCGAGGTGCCCGCGGGGCTGCGCGGGGTGGGGATCCGCGTCGAGGACGACGTGCTGGTGACGGCCGGCGCGCCGGAGGTGCTCAGCGCCGGGGCGCCCAAGCGGGTCGCCGAGCTCGAGGCGCTGGTCGGGCAGGGCTGACGCGCGGAGCTGTCCCCGGGGACATGCGCAATGCGACATGCTCGATCGAGCATGCTCTCATGAGCATGTTCGGACGGCCATGTCGCAACGGCCAGATGCGCTGCCGGAGATCGATGGGGCGGCAGATCTGCGAGGCGCAGCGTCAGGAGACGGATCGGCGCGACGGCGATCCCGGGGCCGACCCGGACCCGCAGGGGTCGGGCCGAGGCGGTGCACGGCGTTCCTCTGAGCAGCCCGAGCGGCCGGTCGGCGGGTATTCGCGGCGCGGGCGTTCGCGCCAGGTGCCGCGGCGCGGGCGGTCTGGCATGCTGGGCCCGTGTCGCTCCGCAGTCGCTTCGCTCCGCTCTCGCTCGCGCTCGCCGGCACGTTCGCGTGCGCGGAGCCGGCGAGCCCGCCCACGCCCGCGCCGCCGGCCAGGGTCGAGCCGGCCAAGCCGCGCCTGATCGCCGCGCCCGAGGCCGGCGACGTGGCGACGGTGGTGCGTGAAGAGGCGGCGCGCGAGGGCGGGACGCTGGTGGTCACGGTCGGCGCGGACTGGTGCGAGCCGTGCCGGGCCTTTCACGACGCGGTGCAGTCGGGTCAGCTCGACGCGCAGCTGATGGGCGTGCGCTTCTTCGAGTTCGACATCGACCGCGACCGCGCGCGGCTGGAGGCGGCCGGCTACAAGTCGCGCTTCCTCCCGCTGTTCGCCCTGCCGGACGCGGAGGGGCGCGCGAGCGGCAAGCAGATCGAGGGCGGCATCAAGGGGCCGCGGGCCGTCGAGCACATCATGGCCCGGCTCGGTCCGCTGGTGAAGTCGCCTTGAGGGCGCGCCGCGGAGCCCGTATCGTCGTGGGGTGCTGCGGATCGCGGGCGCCCTGCTGTTCGGGCTCTACTTCATCCTCAGTCAGCCGCTGTGGTTCCTCGGCGCGCTGGTGATCACGGCCGTCACTGCGCCGTTCGATCGCCGGCGCGCGCTGCTCCACCGCTACACTTGCGTGTGGGGCGGGCACTACGCGCTGCTGATGCCCGGCTGGGACGTCCGCGTCCTCGGCCGCGAGCACATCGCTGCCGGCGGGGTGTACGTGCTGTGCTCGAACCACCAGTCGCACGCCGACACGCTGGTGCTGCTGACCCTGTTCCGCCACTTCAAGTGGGTCGCCAAGGCGAGCGTGTTCCGGGTCCCGTTCATCGGCTGGAACATGGCGCTGAATCGCTACATCGCGCTGCGCCGCGGCGACGCCGGCAGCATCGCGGCGACGCTGCGGACCTGCCGCGACAACCTCGACGCCGGCTCGTCGGTGTTCATGTTTCCCGAAGGCACGCGCTCGCGCGACGGACGGATCCACGGGTTCAAGCACGGGGCGTTCTCGCTGGCGGTCGAGGCGGGTGTGCCGGTGGTGCCGGTCGTGCTCGACGGCACCAGCGCCGCGCTGCCGAAGTCGTCGTGGCGGATCGGCCTCGAGCGGGCGGGGCTGCCGATCACCGTCGAGGTGCTGCCGCCGGTCGCGCTGGCCGAGCTCGAGTCGGGTGCCGGAGCGGCCGAGCTGCGCCTGGAGGTGCGGGCGCGCATGCTGGCGGCGCTGGCGGCGAGGCGCGGCGTGCCGGTCGCCGCGGTCGACGGCGAGGCGGGTAGGGACCTGTCCTGAGAGACAGGCGCTCGCCCAGGGCTGCGCACGAAACGACATGTCCCGCGGACCAGGCGCACCCGGTCGCGGGACATGTCCGAAAGGGCAGGCGGGCTCAGGGGCCCGCGCCGGCTCAGGACTCCTGGCCGGAGTCCTCGATGGTGACGGTCTTGCTGGTCGCGCCGTTGCGCGAGCCGACCTTCTCCATCGCGTCCACGACCTCGGCGCCGGACACGAGCTTGCCGAACACCACGTGCTTGCCGTCGAGCCAGGGGGTCTCGGCGGTGGTGATGAAGAACTGCGAGCCGTTGGTGCCGGGGCCGGCGTTCGCCATCGACAGCAGGTACTTGCCCTGGTGCTTCAGGTTGAAGTTCTCGTCGGCGAACTTCTCGCCGTAGATCGACTCGCCGCCGGTGCCGTTGCCGCGGGTGAAGTCGCCGCCCTGGCACATGAAGCCGGGGATGATGCGGTGGAAGCTCGAGCCCTTGAAGTGGAGCGGCTTGCCGGAGCGGCCGACGCCCTTCTCGCCGGTGCTCAGCGCGCGGAAGTTCTCCGCGGTCTTCGGCACGACGTCAGCGAAAAGCTCGAACACGATGCGGCCGGCGGGAGCACCGCCGATGGAAATGTCGAAAAAGACGCGCGGGTTTGCCATGAGGCCGCGGACTTTACCACAACCCGGCACGGGCGCCGGCGGGCAGGGCGCCGCAGAACCGCGTGAACCGGCGAGCCCGGCGTTCCCTTCGGAGGTCACGCCCGCGTCGGGCGAGAAAAAAACGCGAGCGGGTCGCCCGACATGATTTGGCCGAAGTTCAACCCCTACATCTAGTAGGTGGGATCTGCGTTAGCCGCGTCGGGCTTCTCGTCGGACGAGCCTGCGCACCAGCGACCAGAGACGGACCCCTGGCTGAACGGAGTAGGTAGAACTTTGGGCCTCATGCCGAGCGTCCCGCTCGCGTCTTCACTGTAGCACCACTCCGTCGACGTGGCGACGTGCGCGACGCCCGACATCATCTGGATCACCTCACTGCAACGGCCACGGGGTGAGGACGTAATCGGACCCACCTGCGTGGCAGCCGGTGCACAGCTTGACGCCGGTGTCGTCCGCATACACGGTGGCGTCGAGGCGCTCGTACCAGTACCAGCCGTCGCCCTCCGCGCTGTCGGGGGCGAGCTTGACCATCACGGCGTAACCGACGATCGCGTCGGTGCCGCTGCCATACAACTCCTTGACGGAGGCGGCGCCCGCGAGGTGCTCGGTGTCCGCGGCGAGCGAGTCGGCGAGCGCGGGGTTGACGAAGGTCCGCACGTTGCCGCCGTGCGGGCCCGAGGACGCGTGGATCTGCGATTCGGACGGCCAGCTGCGGTAGGCGCCGCCGGCGAGCCAGGCCTCGAGCGCTTCGGCCGAGTCGGTGGGCGGCGCGACCTCGGTGTCGCCGGTCGTGCTCGCAGTGCTCGCGTCGGGGGCGGTCGCGGACGGATCGTCTCCGGTCGCGCTCGTGGTCGTCACGGTCGAGCTCGTCGAAACCTCCGAGGTCGTGCCGTCGCTGTCGCCGGGCTCCTCGGCGGCACCGCACGCGCAGGCGAAGAGGGTAAGGACGAGGCTGAGGCGCGCGCTGGGTTCGGCCATGCGCGGCGTCAACGGGGCGACGCGGCGGGAGTTACAGTGCGTCGCCTCGCTCGCGCCCTGGCGTGAGCGCGGGTCGAACGTCGATCGTGCGGGGGCGAGCGAGACGGGAGCGTCGTGCAGGGCGACCACGACGCGGCGCCGCTGCGCGAGCGACCCCTCGCGGGAGTCACAGGTGCTTCGTTTCGCTCGCGCGCAGGGCCTGCGAGGCGAGCACGCGCACGGCCTCGATCATGATGGCGAACCGCGGGTCCTGCGTGTGGCCGCGGGCGAAGCGGAGGTAGATCTGCTGGGCGACCACGGCGGTCTTGAACAGGCCGAAGGCGTAGTAAAACGCGATCGCGTCGAGGCTGCGGCCGGTGCGGCGCGCGTAGTGCTCGGCGAACTCGGCGCGGGTGAGGCTGCCCGGCGCGTGGGTCGGCCCGAACGCGAACGCCTGCAGCTCTATCGGGTCGTCGGCCTGAACCCAGTAGCAGAGGGCGGTGCCGAGGTCCATGAGCGGGTCGCCGACGGTGGCCATCTCCCAGTCGAGGATCGCGGTGATCCGCGTGAGGTCGTCGGGGGCGAGCACGAGGTTGTCGTACTTGAAGTCGTTGTGAAGGAGGGTAGCCGGGCCCGAGGTCGGGAGATGTCCCGAGAGCCAGGTTGCGACGGCCTCGACCGCCGGGATGTCGTCGGTCTTTGCAGCGAGGTAGCGCTTCGTCCAGCCCTCGACCTGGCGCCGCACGTAGCCGTCGGGGTGGCCGAGCTGGACCAGGCCGGTGGCCTCGATGTCGATGGCGTGCAGGTCGGCGAGGGCGTCGGCGGCGGCGGTGGCGAGGCCGCGGGCCAGCGCAGGCGTGAACTCGAGGCCGCGCGGCGGGGCGCGGCGGACGACGACGCCCTGGCGCCGCTCCATCAGGTAGAACTTGGCGCCGAGGATCGATTCGTCGAGGCACAGGTGGATCGGCCGCGGGGCCCGCTCGCACACGGGCGCGAGCCGCGAGAGCAGGGTGTGCTCGCGCTCCATGTCGTGCGCCGTCTTGACCTGAGTGCCGAACGGCGGCCGGCGCAGGACGTACGCGTCGGGGCCGACGGTGACGAGGTAGGTGAGGTTGGAGTGGCCGCCGGGGAACTGCTGGACGGCGACCTCGGCGGCTTCGGGCGCCCCGAGGGCCTGGCGCAGGTAGGGCGCGAGCCGCTCGAGGTCGAGCTCCTCGCCGGGGCGGACAGGGCGCGCGGTGTCGATCGCAGTCATGATGTCCTCCGGGACATGTCGAAAAGGGAATGTCGAATCGGACAGGTATGAAGGAGCAGGTCCGAACGGACAGGTCCGAACGGACAGGTCCGAACGGTCAGCCGGCGCGGCCGGGGCGGTGGCGGGCGAGGATCCGGCGGGCGGCGGCGACCTTGTGGACCTCGTCGGGACCGTCGTAGATCCGCGCGCCGCGCTCGCGGGTGTAGAAGAAGGCGAGCACGGTGTCGTCGGTGAGGCCGAGCGCGCCGTGGACCTGGATCGCGCGGTCGAGGACCTCGGACAGGACCTCGGCGACGTGGAACTTGATCAGCGAGATGTCGTCGCGGGCGGCGGCGAAGCCGTGCTGGTCGATGAGCCAGGCGGTGCGCAGGACCAGCAGGCGGGCGGCGTCGATGCGGGCGCGGCACTCGGCCAGCCAGGCCTGGACGATCTGCTTGTCGCCGAGGTGCTCGCCCGGGGCGAGCTCGCGGGCGACGGCCCGCGCGGCCATCAGGCCGAGGGCGCGCTCGCAGATGCCGAGCCAGCGCATGCAGTGGTGGATCCGCCCGGGGCCGAGGCGCTCCTGGGCGATGACGAAGCCGCCGTGCGCCGGGCCGAGCAAGCTGTCCCTCGGGACACGACAGGCGGTGAACTCGAGCTCGGCGTGCGAGTCCCAGCCGGCGCCGGCGTGGCCGAAGATCGGGACGTTGCGGACGCGGCGAAACCCGGGGGTGTCGGTCGGGACGATCAGCATGCTGGCGCGCCGATGGGCCTCGGCAGCGGGATCGGTGACGGCCATGACGACGGCGAAGGCGGCCCCGTCGGCGCCGGTGGTGAACCACTTGCGGCCGTCGAGCACGTAGTCGTCGCCGTCGAGGCGGGCGGCGCAGCGCAGCAAGGTGGGGTTGGAGCCGGCGGTGTCGGGCTCGGTCATGGCGAAGCAGCTGCGGATGTCGCCGCGCAGGAGCGGCTCCAACCAGCGCTCGCGCTGGGCCGGGCTGGCGTAGCGGTGGAGGATCTCCATGTTGCCGGCGTCGGGCGCCTGGCAGTTGCAGGCGAGGTGACCGAGCGGGCTGCCGCCGAGGACCTCGCTGAGGAGGCCGTGATCGAGGAGCGAGAGGCCGAGGCCACCCTCCTCTTTGGCCATCTGCGGCAGCCACAGGCCCTCGGCGCGGGCCGCGGCGCGCAGGCCGGCGACGATGTCGTCGCAGTCGGCGACGCCGCGTGCGAGCACGGTCGGCTCGACCGGGAGGACGTGGGTGCGCATGAAGGCGCGGGCTCGGTCGAGCAGGGCCGCGGTCGCGGGCGGGATCGCGAAGTCCATGGTGCCGCGAGGCTACCGCAGGAGATGCTTCAGGGGCCATCGGGGCCGCGAGGCGTGGCGAGCCGCGGCGAGTCGTGGCGGGCGAGCCGTATCAGGCGGCAGCGGGCGGCGTTCTGCCGGGGAGCAGGCTGGGCGCTCGCCTGGTACTCGTGGCGCGGCCGGAAGGTGCGACCGAGCGGCCCAGCGGGGATGCCGACAGCCGGCGTTCAGCGCAGGGTCACGTGGGCGCGCTCGTGGATGTGCGGGAGGGCGTTGAAGACCCGCAGCTGCATCTCGCCGGGGCGGTAGGCGAGCTCGGTCAGCGAGGCGTTGTGGACGATGAAGCTGGTCTTGAGGCCAGCCCAGGTGTCGAGCCCGAGCGCCAGCGCCGTGACGACGCCGACCGGCCCGGCCGAGCTGACGACGAGCACGGTGCTGCGGCGCGGGTGCTGCTGCATGACCCGCTCGAGGCCGCGGGCGACGCGGCCCTGGAACGCGGCGAACGGCTCGACCGCGGGGTGCTCGACGCGACCCTCGTGCCAGCGGCGCATGGCGGCCTGGAACACCAGCTCGAAGGCCCGCTGGTGACCGGGGCTGCCGCGCTCGGCGCCCATCCAGGCGGTGGCGAGGGCGGCGAGCTCGGGGTCGGCCTCGCACAGCGCGGGCATGGCGTCCTTCATCAGCGCGATCGCGGGGTACTCGTCGAACTCGAGCAGCTCGCTCGGCGCGGGGAACTCGGCGCCGGCCTGCTGCGCGCCGGCGACCAGCAGCGCGGCGGTGTCGCGCTGACGCTTGCGCGGGCCGGCGTAGATCGCCTGCGGCGGATCGATCATGCCCGCGAGGTAGCGACCGAGGGCGCTGGCCTGCTGCTCGCCGAGCGGGGAGAGCACGTCGTAGTCGGCGGCGCCGAGCGACGCCTGGCCGTGGCGGATGATCAGCAGTCGGCTCACGCCGGCGATCGTGCCCGCGGCGGTGGGCCGGATCAATCCGAGCGGCGCCAGCCTCGCGTGTGCGGGGGCACGAGCGGGCGCGGCCGACGACGCTCGCCGGTACGAAGGGACATGTCCTTCGGGGCATGTGTGTGTCGCTGCGACGCGTCGAACGGCGGGCGGGTCGCGTACGGGGATCGGTCCGAAAGGGCATGTCCTTCGGGACATGGGCGAACGGACATGTTCAAAACGGCATGCGCGAAAGGACAGGTCCTTGCGGAGCCTGTCCTCGGTGCCGGCGCGGCTCAGCGCTTCGAGATCTCGGCGTCGAGCTGGCGCTCGATCGCCTCGAGCTCTCGCATCTTGCGCTCGAAGTCGTCGCCGCCGCTGCGCTTGCGGCCGGGGCCGAGGGCGCGGGCGCTGCGGCCGCCGGTGACGGCCTTGCGCTCGCCGCTGCCGGCGACCAGGCGGTAGCCGATGTAGCCGGCGCCGGCGAGGGCGCCGACGAACAGGACGTTGCCCAGGACGGCGAAGAACAGGCCGAACACCATGCGGGCGGCGATCATCAGGGCGAACAGGCCGCCGAGCACGAGCAGCGAACCCTTGGCGAAGCGAGAGGCGACGCTGGGGCGATCGTCGTCGTCATGTTCGTAGGAACCCATGGACATCATGGATAGGCGATGGCGGAGGCGGTGGCAAACCCTCCGGCGCGGTCGGCCGCCAGGTCGCCCGGTGCGGGCCGATGCGCGGTCCCGGCGAGGCTGCGGGCCTTAAAGTCACACGCGCGTCACGGCCCTGCAGGGGGCCGCGGAGCGGCGGCCGGGTCCGGCGAGTCGAGGGCGCCATCGCCGGGCAAGCGCGCGCCAGGGGTCGCCTTGCGCGGCAAGGAGGCCGGCTTCGGGCGCGCCGCGGGCCATCCGCCGTCGAGCGGTGCGGGGGCCTCGGCGCCTGGGACGGGCGGGGAGGACCGGGGCGGCGTGGGCGTCGATGGGGCGACCGGGGCGAGGGCGTGCTCCGGGGGCGAGGCGGGGAGGTCTGCTGCAGGTGGAGCGACACTCGTCGCTGCGTCCGGGCCCTCGCTGGCCGGGAGCCGGTCTGTGGGGTGCTCGTCGGCGCCCGAGCAGTCGTCGGGCTGCGGGTCGGTGCAGGGGCCCTCGGGGTCGTCGGTGGACTCCAGGGGCGAGCTGGGGACGGGAGGACCCATGCGGCTCGTCGCGGCGTCGGACGGGGAATACGCCGCGGCGCGCCGGGTCGACAGCGCGACGGCGCCGTCGAGCGAGCCGCCGATCGCGGTCCGCAGCGGCGCAGGCCGCAGCGAGCCGCTGACGATGCCGGCGGTGACGAGGGCCAGCCCGGCCGCGACCAGCAGCGGGACCAGGCGACGCGGCCACAAGCCGCGCGCGGGGGGCTCGGACGGCGGCGCGACCCAGCGAGCGGCGGAGTCGCTGGCGCGGCCGTAGGGCAGGGTGGGCGCGCTGTCGTGGAGCGAGGCGTCGCGCGACAGCGAGGCGCTGCTGCTGGCGGCGCCGGCGGTCGAGTCGCCGGCCTCGAGCACGTCGCGCCAGGGGTGCTCGCCGGTGCTGGCGGCGTCGGAGGCCGGCACGAGGCCGGCGCGGCCCGACAGGCGGGCCCGGTCGACCCGCATGCTGATGGCCGAAGCCCGCGGCTCGAGGTGCTCGGTGAAGTCGTCGGCGTCGCTGTCGAGCGTGCCGCTGAATTGCAGCCGACCCACTTCGATCGCCGCCATCGCGTTGGCGAGCGCCATCACGGTGGGCCAGCGATCGTCGGGCGATTTGGCGAGCGCGCGCAGGACGATGGCCTCGAGCTCGGCGGGGATCCGGCGCCGCACGGCCGCGGAGAACGGCGGAGGCGGGGTGATGAGGTGCGCCGCGAGCACGTGGGCCGGCCGCGCGTCGACGAACGGGACCCGCCCGGTGAGGCACTCGTAGAGGATGACGCCGAGCGCGTAGACGTCGGTGCGGCGATCGATGACGCCGGTGCTGATCTGCTCGGGCGCGGCGTAGCGGGCCAGCTGCAGCGCGGCGCCGGGCTCGGCGCACGACCACACGCGGCCGCCGCTGGCGACCAGCAGGCCCGGGCTGACGACCTTGAGCGTGCCCGGGTCGTTCTTGTCGCGCACCGGGTAGAGGCTGCTGGTCGAGAGATCCTGGCGGATCACCCCGTGCTCGTGGGACAGGTGCACGATCTGGCAGGCGCGCACCATCAACGAGCGCAGCCGCTGCCACCGCGGCGGACCCTGCCGCGCCAGCTCGTCGGCCAGGCTGGCGTCGGGGAACACGTCGGTGACGAGGTACAGCCGATCGCAGGCGTCGTGGCCGAGATCGAGGAGATCGACCAGGTCGGCGAGCAGCGGCGAGTCGCCGCGCGGGAGCCGGAGGTTGCGGGTGCGCCGGAGGTCGAGCCGCGCCAGCAGCTCGTCGCCGCCGCTCAGCTCGGGGGTCACGAACCTCACCGCGACCGTGCGCGCGAGCTCGAGATCCTCGGCGCGCACGAGCTCGCCGAGCGCGTCACGGCCGAGCCGGGTGACGAGGCGATAACGACCGGCCAGGAGTGAACCTGGCCCCGGGGCCATCAGGCCGTCGGCGCGCGGTCTGTCGTCGGTGCTCGCCATGGGTCCGTCGCAAGCATAGTGACCAGCGGGCGAGCGAGCGCAACAAATTTGCTTTTTGGCGGCTGACCTTTGGGCCAGATCGATCTCGAGGCGGCGGCGGCGACGATCGGCGGCGGCGAACGAGCGGGGTCGCGGCGCCGATGTGCGGTCGCTACGGCGCCGGTCGCGAGATCGCGGCGGCGAGCCGGGCGAGCGGTCTGCGGTGTTCGCGCGAAATGCCCGAATCGGCGCAACTGCGGCGGATTTCCGGTCGCATGCGGCCGGGCTACAGGTCGATCGGGCCCCGGATCGGGCATACTCGCGGGCACCGTGGCGCAGCAAGACGACAAGGGTGGAAAGCCCGCGAGCACTCCGGGTCGGCCTCCTATCACTCTCCCCGGCGGGCCGCTGCGGGACGACGAGATTCCCCGCGATCCCGCGGATCTCTTCGACGCCATCATCGTCGACGAGCGAGCGACCGGGCTGGGCGTGGCTGCCCGTCCGGGGGCCATCCCGCCGATGCCGACGATGCCGCCGATGGAGGTCGACATCGACGAGGAGATCGAGCTGCAAGCGGACGAACCGGCGCGGCCCCCCTCGCGGCCGGTGCCGCCGGCGCCGCGAGCGCCCGAGATCAAGGCCGACAAGCCGGAGCCGAGCAAGCCGGCGCCGGCGCCCACCAGGCCGGAGCCGTCGCGGCCGTTTGCCAAGCTCAGCGAGCCCAAGCCGGCGGCCGAGTCCGGCAAGCCGGCGCCGCCGACGTTCGGGGCCGGCGGGCTCGGCAAGAGCCTCGGCTCCATGCCGATGCGTGGGGTCTCGCGGCCCACGCCGGCGCTCGGCAATACGACGCTGATCGGCAGCGGGCCGACGGCCAAGGCGCCGTCGCAGCCGCAACCGGCCGCGCCGGGGTCGCCGCTGGTGGTCCCGCCCGGTCGCAGGCCTGACGAGTCCGGCACCCGCAAGACGGTCGCCGACGATCTCGAGGTCGATCTCGAGAGCGACGTGCCGGCGGCCGCGCCGAGCATCGACGTGCTGGCGGTGACCGCCCGCGACGGCGAGATCGATCCGGCGGTGGTGCAGGCGGCGAGGGCCGAGGTCCCGCGCGCCTCCGAGTCGGCGACGCGGCTCTCCAACCCCGACACCACGCCGCGGCCCGGTCCGGCGGCGCCGATGCCCGAGGCGCTGCGCACCCGCCTGCTGGCCCGCGGCGCGCCGCCTCCCGGTCCCAGAGGACAGGCTCCTTCGGACAGGTCCCCTGTGCCAGGTGCTCCAGGACAGGTCCTTGGGGACAGGTCCTCGGGGCCAGCTCCGCTCGCGCCCGGCGAGCCGCCGCGCTCGCGGACCACGCCGATGTCGGGCCCCTCGGGGGTGCCGGCGACCGGCGCTCGCGGGCCCTCGGGGCCGGTGACGCGGACCATCTCGAGCCCGGCGATGGCGGCCGAGAACCCGTTCCTGCGCGCGGCCCAGGCCCAGATCGAGGCGTGGGAGGCCGAGCTGGCGACCCAGCCCGACCTGTTCCGCGCGGCCCGGCTGTCGTACGAGATCGGCCGGCTCTACGAGTACCCGCTCGGCGACGTGGTCCAGGCCGGGACCTACTACCTGCGCGCGCACGGGCTGGCGCCCGAGTTTTTGCCGGTGGTCCGCGGGGCGCGGCGCTCGCTGCTGGCGCAGAAGAACTGGTCGCGCGCGCTGCCGCTGTTCGACACCGAGATCCGGCTGACGTCGGAGCAGAAGCGCAAGGCGGCGCTGCTGGCCGCCAAGGCGACGGTGCTGCTCGACGGGCTGGCCAACGACGGCGAGGCGCGGGCGACGTTCGCCCAGGCCCGCGACCTCGACCCGAGCAACGTCGCCTACCTGCGGGCGCTCGAGCAGCTCGACGCCAAGGCCGGCGCGTGGGACCAGCTCGAGCGGACGACCGCGCAGCTGGCCAGCGCGGTCGAGAAGGACCCGCGCCTGCGCTCGGCGCTGGTGGCCCGCCGGGCCCACCTGGCCGAGGTGCGGCTCAAGAGCGTCGGCAGCTCGGTGGAGCTGCTCGAGACGGCGCTCGACCTCGATCCGGCGGCGTCGGGCGCGTTCGCGGCGCTCAAGCGCCTGCACCACGGGCAGCACCGCTGGCGCGAGCTCATCAGCGTGCTCGAGCGCGAGGCCCAGCAGCTGGGCGATCCCGACGTGCGGGCGATGTCCTACTACCGGATCGCCCGCCTGCACTCGGAGCGGCTCGGCAGCCGCGACAAGGCGATCGCCGCGCTCGAGCGCTCGGTCGCCGAGAGCCCGCGCTACCGCCTGGTGCTCGAGGAGCTGATCCGCCTGTACGAGGCCGCGGAGCGCTACGACGCGATGACGCACACGCTGCAGGCGCTGGTCGAGCTGCTCGAGCTGCCGTCGGAGAAGATCAGCGTCCTCTACCAGATCGGCGACATCGTCGAGCACCGCCTGCACAACGAGGACGAGGCGATGGAGTGGTACGAGGCGGCGCTGGAGATCGAGCCGGCTTACCGCCCGAGCCTGCGCGCGCTGTCGAAGCTGCTGACGCGCAAGAAGCAGTGGGACCGGCTGCTGCACATGCTGCAGGCCGAGGCCGAGGCGGTCAACGACGGCACGCGGGCGGCCGCGGCGTACACCAAGATGGCGGAGATCCACGAGGTCCAGCTCGAGGATCCGGAGCGGGCGATGGAGTACCACTCGCGCGCGCTGACGCTGCACCCGGGCCTGGCGACGGCGTTCAAGGCGCTGCTGCGGCTGTTCGCCGCCTCGGGCCGCCACCACGAGCTCATCGAGCTGCTCGAGCGCGGCATCGACTCGGCCGAGGAGGACGATCGCCGGATCGCGTACCTCACCCGCATCGCCGACCTCTACGTCGACTACCTCAACGAGCCGGTCCAGGCCGCGCACACGTACCGCCGGATCCTCAAGATCGACCCCGACCACATCGGGGCGATCCACGCGCTGCAGCGGGCCTGCGAGCTGGCCGGGCGCTACAAGGAGCTGGTCGAGGCGATCGAGCTCGAGGCGAGCAAGACGCTCGACAAGCCGCGCATCGTCCAGCTGCTCCACCGCGCCGGCGAGGTGCTCGACGAGAAGCTCGACGACCGCGACGGCGCGCTGGTCCGCCTGCGCCGCGTGCTCGAGGTCGACCCGAAGTACGCGCCGGCGCTGGCGAGCATCGGTCGCCTGTACCATCGGACAGGTCGCTGGGACGAGCTGCTGCACACCTACGAGCGCGAGCTGGCGATCACGCCGCCGGGCAAGGCCGCGGTGGCGCTGCTGCACACCATGGGCGGGCTGTGCGAGAGCCGGCTGGCCGACACGCGGCGGGCGATCGGCTGCTACCGCAACGCGATCGAGATCGACGCCAAGCACGGGCCGTCGCTGCACGCGCTGCAGCGGCTGCTCGAGCGCGGCAAGAGCTGGCAGGAGTTGGTCGACGTGCTCGAGGTCGAGCTGCGCGGGCTGTCGGAGCCGCGGGCCCGGGCGCAGGTGGCGTACCGGGTCGGCCGCGTGTACGAGGAGCACCTGACCGACGCGCCGCGGGCGGTGGTCGCCTACCAGGCGGCGCTGCAGGCTCTCGGCGACTATCGACCGGCGCTCGACGGCCTGGCCCGCGTGCGCGCGGCGCTCGAGGCATGGCCCGGGGTGGTCGAGGACCTGGCCCAAGAGGCAGCCACGGCCAAGGACGGATCGCTGGCGACCGCGGCGCTGCTGCGCGCCGGCGAGGTGTTCGCCGAGCAGCTCGGCCAGCCGGAGCGGGCCATCGCCGCCTACGAGCGGGTGCTCGAGCGCGAGCAGGGCAACCTCGCGGCGATGCTGGCCCTCGACGCGCTGTACCGCCAGCAGGGCATGTGGAAGTCGCTGGCCGACCTGCAGGTGCGGCTGTCGAAGCACGTCGGCGACGAGGGCGCCAAGGTGGCGGCGCTGCGCGAGCTGGCCCGCCTCTACGAGGGCCCGGTCGGCGCCGACATCGACACCATCCGCAACACCTACGGGGCGGTGCTGCAGCGCGCGCCCACCGATCCGGTCGCGCTCGCGGGGCTCGAGCGGCTGGCGCTCGCGGGGCGCGACGATCAGACGCTGGCCCGCATCGACGCCCAGATCGTCGGCATGGAGGGCGAGGACCCGACGCTGCTCGGCGCCTACTACACGCGCCTCGGCGAGACGCTCGAGCGCGCCGGCTCGCTGCAAGCCGCGGCCAAGAGCTACGAGATGGCGCTCACCGGCGATCCAGAGAGCCTCGGGGCGATCCTCGGGCTCGTGCGCGTGTCGACGCTGATCGACGACCCGCGGGCGCTGGCGGCCGCCAAGGCGCGCCTGGCCGCGGCCGAGCGCAGCGGCGAGACGGCGGCGGGCCTGCTGGTCGAGACGGCCAAGATCCGGCTGCAGCGGCTCGACGATCCGGAGGCCGCGACGCGGGACCTCGAGCTCGCGCTCGAGCGCTACCCCGATCACGCCGAGGCCGCCGACATGCTCTACAAGATCCTGCTCATGCTCGAGCAGGGCACGCGCCTGCTCGAGAAGCTGTCGCAGGCGGCGGCGGCGGCCCGCGGGGCCGAGCGGTCGGCGGCGTTGTGGCTGCGGATCGCCGAGCTGTACGCCGACGAGCTCGGCAACCTGGCGGGCGGCATCAGCGTGTTGCGACGTGTCCTTCGGGACAGGCCACGGCACGCGCCGATGTTGCTGTTCCTGGCCGACCTCTACAACCGCAACGCCCAGTGGGGCGACGCGGCCGAGATCTACGGCGAGATCCTGCAGGTCGCCAGCCAACCCGACGCGCTGTTCACCGCCAACCGCAACCTCGCCGGGCTGCTCGCCGATCACATCGGCGACCTGCCGCGCGCGCGTCAGTGCCTCGAAGCGGCGCTGCAGGTGCGGCCCGACGACCGCGGGGCGCTGCTGGCCCTCACCGACGTCTACGCCCGCATGGGCGACGGCGCGGCCGCGGCCGAGACGGCGCGGCGGCTGCTGCGGGCCTCGACGACCATCGACGACCGCGTGGCCGCGATCGTCCACCTCGCGCACATCGAGCTGCACCAGGGTCGCCGCATGCAGGGCCTCGAGGCGCTGCTCAGCGCGGTCGCGCTCGAGGGCCCCGACGGCGTCGCGGCCGGCGAGTACGCCAAGCAGGTCCAGTCCGCCGACGACTGGGAGCTGTACGAGCAGGCGCTGATGCGGCACCTGCAGCAGGTCGCCGGCGACGACGCCAAGCTCGGGCGCGCTTACCTCGAGCTGGCGCGCGTGCAGGGCGAGGCGATGCAGCGCTCGGACAAGGCGATCGCCACGCTCGAGTTCGGCATCGCCGAGGTCAAGCAGAACCTCTCGCTGCGGCTCGCGCTCGGCGAGCGCCTGCGGGCCCAGGGCCTGGCCGATCAAGCCGGCGCCGTGTTCCGCCAGGCCGCAGGGTTCTACCCCGCGTCGCCCGATCCGTGGCGCGGGCTCGTGCAGTGCTACGTCGACCGCGGCAAGATGGCCGAGGCCGCGCTCGGGCTCGGGCCGCTGTGCGTGCTCGGAGCCGCGAGCGAGTCGGACATGCGGGCGCTGAGCCGCATGACCCCCAAGCCGGCGTCGGCGGCCCCGAACTCGTTCGCGCCCGAGGTGCTGCGGACCCACCTCGACCGCAGCCAGCAGGGCGCGGTCGCCGAGAAGCTCATCAACGCGATCAGCCTCAGCCTCAGCAAGCTGTACCTCGGAGACCTCACTCGCTTCAGCGTCAACGTGAAGGAGAAGATCACGGCGCGCTCGGGCAACCCGCTGCGCGCGTTCGTCGACAAGATCGCGGGGCTGTTCGGCCTGCCGGACTACGACCTCTACGTCTATCGCGGCGCCGGCACCACGGTCAGCCTCGAGTTCGGCGCGCTGCCGGTGGTGCTCGTGCCGGCCACGGTGCTGCGGCTGTCCGAGCCGCAGCAGGCGTTCGTCATCGCGCGGGCGCTCGCCTACGTGCAGCGCGGGCTGCAGGCTGTGACCCGCTTCAAGGCCTCCGAGTTGATGCTGATCCTCGCCGCCGCGGCCCGCACCGCCGCGCCCAACTACGGCTCGAACCTCGCCGATCCGAGCGCGCTCGACGACCTCCAGCGGCGCATCGTCAAGGTGCTCGGGCGGCGCGAGCGGCAGGTGCTGCAGGACGTCTCGGCCGAATACGCTCAGTCGGCGCCGGTCGACTTCCATGCGTGGTACGCCGACCTCAAGACGACGTCGCTGCGCGCCGCGGCGCTCATCGCCGCCGACCTGCCGTCGTGTGCGGCCTTGCTGCGACAGGAGGACCAGGCGCTGCTGTACCTCGAGGGCGAGGAGCTCGTGTTCAACTCCGAGGTCATTGCCGACCTCCTGCGCTTCTGGTGCAGCGAGGGGGCGATCGATCTGCGCCGTCGCACCGGCCTCCTGTCGGGGTAACATCCCCGGCCGGAGGTTGGACATGACATATCGCGGAACGTGGATCGCGGCGGCCGTCCTGGCCGTCGCGTGCGGTGGAGGCGGGGGTAGCACGTCGGAGGGCGAGGCGACCGCCGCCACGACGGATGGCACCGGGGCTGGCCCGACGACCATGTCTTCCGAGACAGGTTCGACCGCCGGGCCGACCACCGACGGGCCGACCACCGCGGGGCCGACGACGGTCGGACCGACGACGAGCGGGCCGACGACGACCGACCCGACGACGGACACCACGGCGGGGCCGACCACCGACCCGGGCACCGGCACCGACACGACCGGGCCCGACACGACCACCGGCGCGGGCGACGACAGCACCCTGTGCGCGTCGCAGGCCGAGGGCCTGTTCTTCCCGGCCGACGCGATCTGGTACCACGACGCCTCGAACGATCCGGTCGCGTCCGACTCGAACGCGATCACGCAGTGGATGGTGCAGAACTCGCCGCCGAACGGGTGGGGCACCGGGACGATGCGGATCGACTTCAGCATCACCGCCATCGACGCCCCGGCCGGGACCGAGAAGCGCACCTACGAGCTCGACAACGACTTCTACTACTCGCCCGACTGCGACGTCGCCCCGATCCCGCTGCCACCCGGCGGCGTGGTCGAGGACTACCCGCAGGACATCCCGCCGCCCGACAGCTTCGAGGGCTACGACTGCAGCGGCTACCAGGACGGCGCCGACTGCCACATGATCGTGGTGTCGCGCAGCGAGCAGCGGCTCTACGAGATTTACCACGCGACCGTCGACGCGCAGTCGGACCAGTTCACCGCCGGCTGCCTCGCGCTGTGGGACACCTCGAAGACCTACGACCTCGACGGCCGCGGCCAGCAGTGCACCAGCGCCGACGCGGCCGGCTTCCCGATCGCGCCGCTGCTGTTCTCGGCCGAGGAGGTCGCCGCCGGCGAGATCAACCACGCGATCCGGTTCATCCTGCCCAACTCGATGATCCGGGCCAAGAAGTACGTCGCGCCCGCGACCCACGGCACCAACACCACCGGGCCGATGAATTCGATCCCGTACGGCGGCCACATGCGCCTGCGCGCCGACTACCCGCTCGACAACCTCAGCCCCGGCGCGCAGGTGGTCGCCAGGGCGATGCAGAAGTACGGCATGTACATGTCGGACGGCGGCAACATCGCCCTGACCGCGCAGAGCGACGTGTACGGCTGCGCGACCTGGGCCGACGTCGGCGTCGATCCGCAGTCGCTCGCCGACCTCAAGGCCACCGACTTCGAGATCATCGATCACGGGCCGACGATCGACGTGACCTACGAGTGCGAGCGGACGCCCATCATGGAATAGGGCGCCCGCCGCGGCGCGGGTTCACGGCGCGCCGTGGACCCACTTCGACCACGCGAGCAGGACGTCCGCGGCGGCGTCGAGCTTGCTGAAGGTCTCGACGCCGATCGAGTTGGTCTCCTCGTAGTGGTCGCCCTCGGCCTCGCTGACCCACGGCGGATCGCCGAGCACGAAGTCGTACTCGGGCAAGATGTAGCCGAGCTCGTCGTTGCCCATGCCGACGATGAAGCGGTAGGTCCCGTGCATCTTGTCCTTGAGGTACGGCCCGTCGGGCGCCTCGAGCAGGTTGGGCGGGTTGGTGTTGTTGGGGTCGACGAGCGGCTTGGTCGGCGCGTGGATGTGGCTGCCGTCGTAGCCGCCGATCGCCAGCTCGGGGAACAGCTCGCCCGGCACGGTGAGGAACTGCGCCGGTCCGAGGTTGATGAGCGCCGCCTCGGTGCTGATGTAGAGGCCGTCCATCTCCATGAACGTCTCGCGGTCGAAGATGCCGAGCTGGAACATGGCCTGGAAGTTGAGGTTGTCGACCCTGAGCTTGAACAGGTGCGCCTGCAGATCGAGCTGCGGCGCGGCGATGGTGTCGCCGTTGGCGAGCGCGTCGAGGGCCATCTCGCCGAGCAGCTGACCGATCGCGTCGGCCTTCTCGAACGAGGCCGACTGGTAGGTCTCGCCGTCGGGCGTCTTCACGGCCATGCCGAGCGGCGTCATCAGGCCGCCGACGGCCGCGTTGAGGAACAGGCACGGGCCGCCGACGCCGGGCTTGCCGGGCGCCTGCAGCCACTGGCTGCCCTGCTCGAGCGTGCGCCGCAGGCCGTGGGCGAAGTCGCTGGTCATCAGCGTGTTCTCGTCGGACAGCGCCTCCGGGTGGTTGCCGAAGCTGACGAGGCTGGCGATCGTGTTGGCCTCGGCGTCGACCAGCTGGACCGCGCCGATCATCTCGTCGACGACGAACGGATCGCGGCTGTCGTTGATGACGTTGCCGACGCCGTTGGCGTGGTACGTCGAGGTGTCGACCTCGCCGACGACCATCTGCGTGACCTCGACCTTGGCCTCGTCGGCGGCGACGATGGCGTCGACGATCGCCTGGCGCACCTGCGTGCGGTAGGCCGGGTCGTAGCCGCTGACGAGCTGCTCCGGGCCCCACAGGCCCATGGTGTCGGGGCCCTCGTGGTTGTGCAGCGCGTGCAGCAGGACGTAGTCGACCTCGAGGCCCATCTGCGCCAGCGTGTCGCGGATCGCCATGGTCTCGTTGTTGAAGAAGCCGACGAGGTCGAGGGTGACGATCGCCAGCTTGGTGTTGCCCTGCTCGAGCACGAGCGCGCGGGCCCACAGGCCGTCGCCCTCGCCGACGAGGCCGAGGCCCTCGCCGCGCACGCCGGTCGCCGGGCGGCCGTTGTGGAAGCCGGCCAGCCAGCTGGCCTGGAACTCGCCGTCGTCCTCGCCGTCGTCGGCGGCGACGTAGCCGGGATCGCCGGGGCACAGGCGATCGCAGCCGCAGTCGCGGAACACCTCGCCCGGCGGCTCGTACTCGGCGTCGGCGTCGAGGTCGGTCCACGCCTCGAAGCAGCCCGGCACGATCGACAGCACCGACGCGCCCGCCAGCAGCACGGCGTCGGGCACCGGATCGCAGTGACCGTCGGGATCTCCGGGACACACGAGATCGGGCACCACGTCGGGCGGCGGCGGCCCGTCGGTGTCGGTGTCGCCGGTCGTCGTCGTCGTCGTGGATGTGGAGGTGGTGGTCGTCGTCGTCGACGGATCGACGGTCGTCGCCGTCGGGTCCGTGGTCGTCGTGGTGGTCGTCGTCGAAGTGACGGCGTCGGTGGTGGTCGGCGTGCCGGTGGTGGTCGGACCGTCGGTGCTCCACGTCGCGCTCTCGGTGGTCGTGGAGGTCGGCGGCGGGTCGCTCGTCGTGGTCGAAGACGAGGAGCTCGAGGAGGTGTCGGTGTCGGTGGCCGCGGCGGTCGAGTCGCCGCAGGCCAGCGGGAATACGGCAAGCGTGAGGAGAAGCGGGCGAGATATCATCACGGCGCATCGTAGCCGAGCCCGCCCGCGCCCGGGCCGCGCGCGCGTGAGAACAGGCGAGGGCTCGGCGGGCGCGGGCGATTCGACAGGGCCGAACGGACATGTCCTTGGGGACATGTGATCGGCTGAGCTTGCGCACGGGCGCGGCTCCGCTACGTTGACGCCGTCATGGCCCGACGCGCGCTCGTCCTCTCCTGCGGCCTGCTGGCCTGCCAGCCCAAACCCGAGCCCGGCGGCGGCGATCCGACGCCGGCCAACGGGATGACCCTCGAGTCGGAGGCGTTCGCCGCGGGCGCGTCGATCCCGAGCGAGTACACCTGCGAGGGCCGCGACATCTCGCCACCGCTGCGCTGGTCGGGCGTGCCGGCGGCGGCCCGGAGCCTGGCGCTGATCGTGACCGACCCCGACGCGCCCGACCCGGCCGCGCCGCAGACGACCTTCACCCACTGGATCCTCGTCGACCTGCCGCCGACCGACGGCGCGCTGCCGGCAGGCGTGACGGCCGATCGGCTGCCCGCGGGGGCGCGCGAGGGCACCAACGATTTTGGGCGCGTCGGCTACGGCGGGCCGTGTCCGCCGGTCGGTCGCCATCGCTACTTCCACACGCTCTACGCGCTCGACACGACGCTGCCGTCGCTGCGAGCACCCACCCGCGGGGCGCTCGAGCAGGCGATGGCCGGGCACGTGCTGGCCAGGGCCGAGCGAATGGGCACGTACCAAAAGCGCGAGGCCGAGTGAGCGGGTCTGCGCGCGTGTCGGGCTGTCGCGGCGGGCGGCGGGCCGCTGACAAACTGTCACGCGCACCGGTGGGGCGAGGCGAGGGGAGACGCGGAGATCGGCGAATCGCGGCTGGTGCGGATCTTGCCTCGAGGTCGGTGTGACGCCTCGCCTCGCGCTGCTGCCCGTCTGCCTCGGCCTGCTACTGGGCTGCGGCGACGCGACGGCCGAGCCGGAGGTCGCGCTCGAGGCGGCGCCGACGAACCTCGAGGCGGCGGTGGAGCCGGGCCCGGCCCCGGTCGCCTGCGAGGGCTGTGCGAACGGACATGTCCCCGAGGACAGCATCGAGGAGACCGAGCTGCCGCTGACGCTGCTCGCCACCACCGCGGCGGCCGACCCCGCGAGCAGCCAGGCGACCATCCGCGACGATCCGAGCGGCGTGATCCGGGTGTTCCGCGTCGGCGACCTGGTGTGGGACGGCACCACGATCGCGGCGGTCGAGCGCGGCGCGGTGATCCTGGCCCGCGCCGGCCAGCGAGAGCGCCTGGCCATGGGGACAGGTACGGTCGAGCTGCGAGCGACCGACGTCTACTACCCCGATCTGTTCGCCGACGAGGACTTCGCCGGCGTGCTGGCGCAGGGCGTCAAGCTGCCCCCGGGGCCAGGTTACGTGGTCAAGAACGAGGACCATGCGTGGGGCACGCCGCGGACGGTGCGGCTGCTGCAGGAGACGATCCGCGCTTACACGCGCGGCGGTCGCGGCGGGCCGAAGGTCCACGTCGGTGACATCAGCCTGCACGGCGGCGGCGTGTTCCCCCCGCACCTCTCGCACCGTCACGGGCGCGACGTCGACGTCGGCTACGTGCTCAAGGGCGGCGACGCCGACGTGACGCGGTTCGTGGTGGCGAACCGCGACAACCTCGACGTCGCGCGCTCCTGGGCGCTGATCGAGGCGGTGCTGGCCACCGATCAGGTCCACTACGTGTTCATGGACTACGGCCTGCAGAAGCTGTTCTACGAGCACGCCGTGACCGCGGGGATCAGCGCGCGCCGCCTCAACGAGGTGTTCCAGTACCCGCGCGGCGAGGGTGCTTCGGCCGGCGTCATCCGTCACTGGCGCGGGCACCGGAATCACTTCCACGTCCGCTTCCGCGAGTGAGCGAGTGCGACCGCGAACAGAGGAGTGACGCGCCACGCGTGTCGCTCCGGTGAAGCGGTGATGCGGAAGGCGAGCGCGGCTCGCCGCGGGGGGCGACAGCGGCGGCTTCTGTCGTGCGTCTCCGGCTCGGCAGCTCCCGATCGCGGCCCGACGAAGCGGTGAGACGGAGCGCACGCGGGTCGCGTCGCGCCGGTCGCGCGAGCCGTGCACCGCGGTCATCTTGAGGTCTGGATGACTGGCGTCGACGTGCACGCGCTCGCGCTCGAGAAGGTCGGGCGGGTCCTGGGACCCGGCCGCGCGCGGACGCTGCTGCAGGCGTTCCTCGCCCGCGCGGACAAGCTCGCGCTGGTGACCACGGACGATCTGCAGGCGTTCGGCGAGGCCCTCGGCGCTCACGGGGGCATCGAGCAGGCGGTCGGCGCGCTGTTGATGGTCCAGGCCGTGCTCATCGAGACCGCCGAGCCGCCGCCCGGTCCGCCGCGCTGACGACCGACCCGCGTCGGGCCGGGCTTGCCGCCGGCGGTCCTCGGCCTCAGTCTGTCGCCCCCGATGTCCGAACGACCCGCAAACCGGCCCACCGCGATCCTCGTCGGCGTTCAGCTGCCCGGCGTCGGCGACACGGAGTACGCCGCCGACCTCGCCGAGCTGGCCCGCCTCGTCGACACTCTCGGCTACGACGTCACCGCGACGCTGTCCCAGCGACGCGAGGCGCTCAGCAAGTCGGTGGTGCTCGGCGAGGGCAAGCTGCGCGAGCTGGCCGAGCTCACCGGCGGCCGCGGCTACGTGCCCTCGGCCGTGCCCCTGCGCAAGGACAAGGCCCGCCAGCGCCGCGAGGACGGCAGCAGCGAGGGGGACGACGAGGTCGAGTTCGACGACTTCGAGGAGGACGACGGCCAGGTGCCGATCGTCGGCAAAGATGTCCCCGAGGACAGCAAGAAGCGACCGGGCCTGGTCGCGGTCGACCACGAGCTCGGACCCAGCCAGGCGCGCAACCTCGAGAAGGCGACAGGGGTGCAGGTGCTCGACCGCACCGGCGTGATCGTCGAGATCTTCCACCGCCACGCACGCAGCCGCGAGGCCAAGCTGCAGGTCGAGCTGGCCCGCCTGGCCTATGTCGCGCCGCGCCTGCGCGAGACCGGTAACCGCAGCGAACGCCAGGCCGGCCGCGGCGCGGGTGAGACCGAGCTCGAGTTCGATCGCCGGCGGATCCGCGATCGCATGGCCGAGATCCGGCGCGAGCTCGAGGCGGTCCACCGCGAGCAGGACCACCGCCGCGAGCACCGCGCGGGCCAGCCGACGGTCGCCCTGGTCGGCTACACCAACGCCGGCAAGAGCTCGCTGATGCGCGCGCTGACGGGCAGCGAGGTGCTGGTCGCCGATCAGCTGTTCGCCACCCTCGACACCACCGTGCGCGCGCTCCACCCCGAGGCGCACCCGCGGATCCTGGTCTCCGACACCGTCGGCTTCATCAAGAAGCTGCCGCACGACCTGGTCGCCTCGTTCCGCTCGACCCTCGACGAGGCTCGCCACGCCGGCCTGCTGCTGTTCCTGGTCGACGCGTCCGATCCGACCTTCCGCGACCAGTACGCGGTCACCCGCGAGGTCATCGGCGAGATCGGGGCCAACCACGCCGCTTCGCGCCTGATCCTCAACAAGGTCGATCGCCTCGACGAAGCCCAGCGCGAGGAGCTGCGGATCGAGTTCCCCGACGCGATCCAGATGTCGGCCATCGACAAGGGCGACGTGGCCCGCCTGCACGCGACGATCGTGGCGTTCTTCGGGCAGTCGCTGATCGAGGCCGAACTGCTGATCCCGTGGCCGCAGCACGCCCTGGTCGGCCAGCTCCACGGCGAGGCGCAGGTGCTGTCCGAGGTCCACGAGGAGGACGGCACGCGCGTGCGCGTGCGCATCGAGCCCGAGACGCTCAAGCGCGTGCGCGCGGCGCTGGGCGAGGAGACGTAGCCCGGGGCGAGGCGGCCGATCGCCGCCCCGGGGACGCCGGAGCGGCGCCACCGCGTCGAGGTGCGCCCGATCGCCGGGCGAGTGTTGCGCTGTAGCGATCCGGCGAGCGGCCGCTCGCGTGCTCGGCCCGGTGGTCCTGGCCTGATATCATCGCGCTCGCCATGGCCGACGATCCCGAGGCGCGACGGGTGACCGAGCTGCTCGACCGGCTCACGCGCGGCGAGCTCGGCGAGGCCGAGGCCGAGGAGCTCGAGCTGTACGCCCAGAGCGATCCGGAGCTGCGGGCTGTCATCGCGGCGCGGACCAGCCAGGCGGCGCTCGGCGGCGGATGGCTGGCGCGGGTCGAGGCCGACCACCGGATCGCGCGCGCCGAGCGGTCGCCGCGGGTGATGTTCGAGCGCGGGCTCGGCGGCGTCCTGGTCGCGCTCGGCCTCGTCGCCTCGGTCGTCGCGCCGGTGCTCGGGCCGGGGCTGGCGGCCTTCGGCCTGGCCGTGCTCGCGTACTCGTGGATCCGCGTGAATCACCGTCAGGACCCCTACAAGGACATTCAGCGATGACCAGCACCCCCGCCGTCCTCCACGCCGCCGACCTCGCGCACCGCAAGGCGGGCGAGATGCTCGTGACCACCACCGAGTCGGTGCCGGGGTTCCGCGTGGTGCGGGTGCTCGGGCTGGTCCGCGGCAACACGGTCCGCACCCGCAACGTCGGCCAGGACTTCCTCGCCGGTCTGCGCAACCTGGTCGGCGGCGAGGTGACGCAGTACACCGCGATGCTGTCGCAGAGCCGCGAACAGGCGCTCGACCGCATGCGCGCGGAGGCGCTGGCCCTCGGGGCCAACGCGATCATCGCCATGCGCCTGACGACCTCGACGGTGATGGCCGGGGCGGCCGAGATCCTGGCGTACGGGACCGGGGTGATCCTGGCGCCGGTGGAGTGAGCTGGCCTTGTAGACAGGGTCCGAGGGACATGTCCATGCGGACATGTTGCTTCGGACATGGACTATGGGCCATGTCGTGAAGGACATGGCTCATACGACATGAGCCAAAGTCCATGGCGTGAAGAGAATGGTCTAATAGACATGGGCTTAGAGACATGGCTGTAGAACCATTTTCCATACGACATGCGCTGAGATCCATTGCGTAAAGAACATGGCAAAAACGACATGCGCGATAGGACATGTTTGAATAAACATAGCTGATAAGACATGTTTATAGGAACATGTCGAATGGGTCATGTGAATCTGCAGGCGCGCTGAGCTATGCCGCAGTGGCACCAGCCGGTCAGAAAGGGACGCGCGAGCGAGAGCCGCGGAGCGGCGAGCTAGCGGCCCTCGCCTCGGGCCCGGGGGTGCGCGGCGGCCCGGGATGCGCGTCGGCCGGCCCCGGGCGGCGAGCGGCTCCGGTCGGGCTGGCAGTCTCGCTGGCTCGGTCTCGCAATCACGGCGCGGCTCGGCGCGGGGAGTTGTGGCATCCTGCGCGCGTGACCCACGCCGCCTGGTTCCAGTGCTTTCGCGGTTGTCCCGGCCGCTTCGGCCTCACCGAGGTGATCTATCGCTGTCCGCAGTGCGCGGGCCTGCTCGAGGTCCAGCACGACCACGCGGCGCTGCGCTCGCGCTCGCCGGCGGCCTGGATGCGGCTGTTCGACGAGCGCTACGGGCGGACGCAGTGGCCGTACGGCAGCGGGGTGTGGTCGAAGCTCGAGTGGGTGCTGCCGCAGATCGAGCCGAGCAACGTGGTGTCGCTGTTCGAGGGCAACTCGAACCTCTTGTGGGCCGAGCGGTTCGGCAAGTCGATCGGGCTCGACGACCTGTGGGTGAAGCAGTGCGGGATCAGCCACACGGGCTCGTTTAAAGACCTGGGCATGACGGTGCTGGTTTCGGCGGTGAAGCAGGCGATCGCCGAGGGTCGACCGATCCGCGCGGTGGCGTGCGCCTCGACGGGCGACACTTCGGCGGCGCTGGCGGCCTACGGCGCGGCCGCGGGGATCCCGGTGGTGGTGCTGCTGCCGGCGGGCAAGATCAGCGCGGCGCAGCTGATCCAGCCGGTCGCCAACGGGGCGATCGTGTGCAGCCTCGACACCGACTTCGACGGCTGCATGCGCGTGGTCCAGCGGCTCACCGAGGACCCGAGCATCTACCTCGCCAACTCGATGAACTCGCTGCGCGTCGAGGGCCAGAAGACGGTGGCGCTCGAGATCGTGCAACAGTTCGACTGGCAGGTACCGGACTGGGTGCTGATCCCGGGCGGCAACCTCGGCAACGTGTCGGCGCTGGCCAAGGGGTTCGAGATGATGCTCGACCTCGGGGTGGTCGCCCGCCTGCCGCGGATCGTGTGCTGCCAGGCGCAGCACGCCGATCCGCTGTACCTGGCGTTCGCGCGCGCGCAGGTGGAGGGCCGGCCGATGACGGAGGCCGACTACGCGCCGCAGCAGGCCCGCTCGACGCTGGCCTCGGCGATCCAGATCGGCGCGCCGGTGTCGCTGCCGAAGGCCGTGCGCGCGCTGCAGCGCTGCGACGGCCTGGTCGAGGAGGCGAGCGAGGCGGAGCTCGCTGACGCGGCGGCGCTCGCCGATCGTTCGGGGATGTTCAACTGCCCGCACACCGGGGTGGCGCTGGCGTGCCTGCAGAAGCTGGCCAAGCGCGGAGTGATCGGTCGACGCGAGCGCGTGATCGTGATCTCGACGGCGCACGGGCTCAAGTTCACCGAGTTCAAGGCCCGCTACCACGAGGGCAAGCTGGGGTTCGCCAGCACGTACGCGAATCAGCCGGTGGCGATGGGCAGCGAGCCCGACGAGGTGGTGGCCGACCTGCACCGGGTGCTCGACGCGCGGACGCGCTAGCACAGTCGCCTGGAAGTTCTCCGAGGGTTGGCGGGGGTGACCGCTGGTGCTCCGAGCCATACGGCGCCGGAGGCGACCCCTGGAGAACGTCGGGTTCGCTGTATCAGGCGGTCGGGTGACCCGCGAAATTCACGGCCGGCCCGGCGCGGGCAATGGTCGGGCAGCCCGGGGGTGCACGTCAACCCGGGCAGCGTCGACGGAAAGCGTCCTGGGGGACATCTGATTTCGAATCACGCGCGACGCTGTGCTGGAGGCATGTCGCGAAGACTCATGATGTCCTTCGGGACATGTCGTTAAAAAGTTTCTTCGGACATGTCCTCAAGGACATTTATGTTCATGTCGCGCGGGGCGGGCGAGTGATGACGAAGCGCGGGCAGGTGTCGGCGTCGTCCCTCAGCCAGCGCTGCGGGCCAGCGGCGGACTCGCGCAGGCGGTCGTCGGCGGCGCGCCACAGCTGATCGAGGTTGGCGGGCAACTGGCACGTCGCGGCGAACTGCGCCGGATCGGCGAGGTCGCGCCAGATCTGCTGGCAGTAGGCCAGCAGGTCGTTCTCGTAGAAGCGGAGCAGCGGGGCCGAGACGAGCGGCCCGCGGTGCCAGCGACGCAGGCCGTCGCCGAGGGCGCGGCCAAGCTCGAGCAGGAGCGGGCGCGGGACCCGGTGCGTGAGCAGCAGGTGCTTGCTCAGGTCGTGCTGGACGCCGAAGAAGTGGTAGTCGCGGCCGGCCCGCACGCGCCGCGGCTCGGGCAGGCGCAGGCGAGCGGCCGCGGCCAGGGCGGTGTAGTAGGTGCCGGCGCCGAGAGCGATCGGGACCTCGCCCCGCAGGTTGCCTTCGAGCCATGTCCGTTTGTTCATGGCCGAAGAGACAGCCTGATAGTAGCGCGGGCGCGGGCCGAGGTCGGGCACCCGCGCGATCAGGCTGGCCGGGGCCGGGGCGCCGTCGACGAAGCCGCGCGCGTCCCAGGTGAAGCCGAGCCGCTGCAGCCAGGCGCGCACGGCCGGGTGACCGCCGAGGACGTCGACGCGCCCGACCACGGCGGCGTGGGCCCGGGTGTCGTGGGCGGGGAAGCGGAGCAGCAGGCCGTGGTCGTCACGCGCGAGCGCGGGCGCGACGCCGAAGCGGCGGCGGTAGGCGGCGATGAACGGGCGCAGCAAAGCGGCCTCGGCGTCGGGACCGGCCGGCTGGGGCAGCGGCGCGGTGGCGGCGTCGAGGAGCATGCGCGGCGCTGGGCGGCGGGCGAGCGTCAGGGCACCGGGACGAATTCGTCCCAGCCGTAGCGGCGCAGGTAGTTGCCCCACACGCCCTCGCACACGGGCTCGTAGCGGCAAGCGGCGCACTCGGGCCGCTTGTGACGGGCGCTGTCGTCGAGGTCGGCGCGGCGCACGGCGACGAGCCCGCCGTCGGGCCCGGAGCGCCGCTCGGCCAGGCGATCGGCAGGGATGAGGTCGGTGTGCACGGCCACCGGCGGCTCGAAGTGGACGTAGTCCTCGACGTAGCCGCGGTTGTGATCGGGCAGCCGCGTGGTGGTGCACAGCGGGATGTCGACGAAGAACGCCTGGACCTGGCGCTCGCGCGCGGAGGCCTGCTGCAGGAACCCTTCGGCGGCCGCGGCGATCTCGGTGTAGGTCGGGAACAGCTGGTCGAAGAAGGTGTTGGCGCGGCCGTTCGCCTGCATGACGTTGAACACGACCTGGTCGACCCCGCGCTCGCGCAGGAACACGTAGATCTCGTGGAGGTGCGGCAGGTTGCGCTTGGTGACGACGGTGCTGGTGTGCAGCGCGACGCCGAGCCGCTTGTAGCGGGCGATCGTGGCGATCCCGCCGACCGTCTGCTCGAAGCTGCCCGGGGTGCGGGTGAGGGCGTCGTGCAGCTTGGCGGTGTGGCCGTGGATGCTGACGTAGACCTTGTTGAGCCCGGCGGACAGCAAGAGGCGCGCGTAGCGGTCATAGCTGAGCGCGCGACCATTGGTCATCATGCTGATCTGGCGCGCACCTGCCTCTTTGGCCATCTTCACCCAGACGGGCAGCCGCTGGTTGGTGGTCGGCTCGCCGGAGGTGAAGCACACCTCCTCGAAGGCGTCGTGCTGACCGAGGATCCAGCGCACGGTCTCGTCGGTGGTGGCGGAGTTGACGACGTAGCGGCCGTCGCGGTCCTCCTCCATGCAAAAGATGCAATTGTTGTTGCACACCGCGCCGGTCAGGATATGCACCCGCGGGGCCTTGCCGGCGATCCGCGCCTCGATCGCACCGCCAGCGGACGGGCGTTCACCAGGAGCCGTGGGAGCCGTGCGATCCATGCGAGCCGTGCGATCCATGCGAGCCGTGCGAACCGTGCGAGCCGTGCGAACCGTGCGACGCGTGACCGGGGTCGCCGGGGGCGAAGGTGGCCGCGGCGACGAGGTCGCCGCTCGGCACGCCCGTCTCGGCGTACTCCAGCGCCTTGTCCGAGATCTCACGGTGTTCGGGTCCAAGCACGGCGCTGGCCTTCTTGCGAAAGGAGACGAGCTCGTCAGGATCAGAGGCGGCCATGGCTGCACCATAGCCGAACCTCCGCGCGGCTCGCAGCACGAACCAGTGAGAACGCGCGGGGCCGGTGCGAAGCGGCGGTAGCACCGACCGAACGGCTCCAGAAGCGGCTTTGCCGACAACTTGACACCGCACGGGCCCCGCCCGTAGCGTCCCAGAAAGGCTCTACGCATGCAGATTCGGGTACTTTCTCTCGCGCTCCTGGTCGCCGCGGGCTCGACGTCCGGCTGCAGCGACGACTTCGAGCTGCCCAACAGCTCCGGCGTACCGACGGCGCCCGACGGCGCGACGACCACGACGACGGGCGAGACGCCGACGACCTCGACGCAGGGGACGACCGCCGTGGACACGACCACCACGGGCGATCCGACCGGCGAGCCGACCAGCTCGACCACCGACCCGACGGCGGGCGGCATGTGCAACATCTACGACCAGGACTGCTCCGGCGACGAGAAGTGCACCGCGTACGCGAGCCCCAACACGTTCATCCCCGAGGGCATCAAGTGCGTGCCGGTGCCCGACAACCCGAAGGCCGCCAATGAGCCGTGCAACGTCGGTCCCGAGGGCCTCGGCGACGACAACTGCGAGCTCGGCACGGTCTGCCTCGACCTCGACTTCAACGGCTCGGGCTTCTGCCTGCCGTACTGCACCGGCGACTCGCAGAACCCGGTCTGCGAGGGCAGCGACACCACCTGCGTTAAGCTGTTCTTCGGCTACGACTTCGGCAACTGCTTCAAGCAGTGCGACCCGCTGCTGCAGGACTGCGCCGAGGGCGAGGGCTGCTACATGGACGCGATCAAGGTCGGCAACACGGGCTTCGTGTGCCTGCCGGTCGTGCAGGGCGGGGCCGAAGCGACCTTCCAGGACACGTGCATCGGCTGGTCGTCGTGCGCGCCCGGGTTCGCCTGTGTGTTCGACGCGCTGGTGCCCGAGTGCTCGTTCTCATACTGCTGCTCGCCGTGGTGCGACGTGTCCGAGGGCGACGACGCATGTCAGGCGCTCGACGAGAAGATGTCGTGCATCGCCTGGTACAGCGAGGGACAGGCGCCGCCGGGGTTCGAGAACGTCGGGGTCTGCGGGATCCCCGAGTAGGGGGTCCCCGGCGTTTTTGGCCGGGGCCCGCGCAGTTTACGCTGTCAAATCAGCGTTTGGCCCTGGAAAAGGCGAGAACGCGGCGGAATTCGGGGTTTTCGCGCGATCGATGGCGAAGTGGCGTGAGTCGGTAAAGCTGCCGTAAACTCACCGCCCGGGCCGTCCCGGCGGTGTATCAAAAGCCGCCGGGGGCCACTGCGGCCCCCACGGAGGAGACTCAGATGCCAATGTCTCGGACAACTCGCCTCACCCTGCCGATGCTGCTCGCGCTGTTCGCGACGCAGCTTGCCGCCTGCGCGCCGACCATGTTCGACGACGCGACGGCGCTGGCCGTCGTAGGGGACCCGCCGCCGCTTCCGGCGCCGCCGCCGCCGCCGCCACCACCTCCCGAGCCGGAGCCGGAGCCGCCGAAGCGCGTGGTGGTCGAGGACAACAAGATCTCGATCAACGAGAAGATCCAGTTCGACCTCGACAAGGCGACGATCCGCCCCGAGTCGGACGGCCTGATGGCCGAGATCATCTCGGTCATCAAGGAGAACCCGCACATCAAGAAGATCGCCATCGAGGGCCACACCTCGAGCGAGGGCACCGACAAGCACAACCTCAAGCTGTCGGACGCGCGCGCCAAGGCGGTCATGGACTACTTCGTGAAGAAGGGCGCCCTGCCCAAGGAGATGTTCACGGCCAAGGGCTACGGCGAGACCCGCCTCATCGCCGACGAGTCGTCGGAAGAGGGCAAGGAGAAGAACCGTCGCGTCGAGTTCAACATCATCGAGCAGGACGTGACGAAGAAGAAGGTCGAGATCGACCCGAAGACCGGCCAGAAGAAGATCGTCGAGGAGTCGACCTCGACCGTCGAGAACCCGTCGCCCGAGACGCCGGCCGAGGGTGGTGCCGCCGCGCCTGCTCCCGCCGCCGACCCGGCCAAGGCCACCAAGTAAAGAGGGAGCCACGAACATGCGCATTTCCACGATCCTCTGCTCCCTGCTGGTCGCCGCGGTCACGACCGCCTGCGCCGGCGTCAAGCGCGACGCGGAGACCTACCGCGCCGACACCCGCTCGGTGCTCGAGACCAAGAACAGCGCCGTGAAGGCCTGCTACGACCAGGCCCTGGTCGACGACCAGAGCGTCAGCGGCGAGGTCCTGGTCCGCTTCAAGGTCGAGAAGAAGACCGGGCGGCTCTACGACGTCGCCGTCGACCCGGCCGGCACCCAGGCGCCCGAGGCGCTGCAGTCGTGCATCGTCCGCGCCGTCGACGGCCTGGTCCTCGACCCGGTCGACCGCCGCGAGGGCATCGCCTCGTACAAGTACACGTTCAAGGCCAACCCGCCGGTCCAGCTCTGAGCGGACCGGCGTGGCGTTCGCGGCCGTCGGGGCGTGCCCCGGCGGCCGTGTTCGCGAGCGGCGGAGGCGATATGTCCATCAAGCAATGTCCATGAGGACATGGCCTTTAGGACACGTCGACCGAGCGCGCCGCGGCTGAGATGGGGCGCCGCAGACCGCCAGGAGCGGCGGACCTCGGATCGAGCCGCGGCCGGGATGGTTGGGTTTGGAATAAGATGTCCTTCAGGGCATGGTCTTGAGGACATGCATTTTAGGGCATGCGGTTTGAGACATGTCCGAAGAGAAATGTCTCTTTGGACATGACCTTGGGGGACACGTCAACCGAGCGCGCCGCGGGGGTCCCACAGCGCGTCGGCGATCAGGTGCAGCACGCCTTGCTCGCGCTGCAGGCGGCCGCTGACGCCGAGGATCTGGGCGGTGCGGCCGATCAGGCCGTAGCGCTCGTAGACGCTGGCCCAGACGATGATGCTGAGCATGCCGGTCTCGTCCTCGAGCGTGTAGAAGGTGACGCCGCCGGCGGTGGGCGGACGCTGGCGGCAGGTGACGGCGCCGACGTAGTCGATCTGGGTCCCGCCGGGCAGGCGAGCGACGGCGGCGGCGCCCTCGATGCCGAGGCGGCGCAGGGCCGGGCGCCACTCGGACAGCGGGTGGCCGCGGGTGCTGTGGTGGGTGCGGCGGTAGTCCCAGAGGATCGCCTCGCCGGCGGTCAGCGGGGTGAACAGGGTCTGCTGGGCCGGCGGCGGGGCGGCCTCGGGCAGCGGGAGGGCGTCGCCGCGGGCGGCTGCCAGGCCGCGCACGCGCCAGATCGCGGCCCGGCGGTCGAGGCCGAAGCCGACCAGCGCGCCGGCCTCGGCCAGAGCGTGCAGCGCGGCGGCGGACAGGCGGGTGCGGCGGGCGAACTCGTCGAGGCTGGCGTAAGGGCCCGGTGCGCCCTCGAGCGCGGCCCGGTCGAGCACGCCGAGGCCCTTGACGTAGCGCAGGCCCATGCGCAAGGCGACCTGCGAGCTGTCCTCGGGGTCATGTTCCAAAGTGCAGTCCCAGGCGCTGCGGCGCACGTCGATCGGGCGCACCTCGACGTGGCGGCGCTGGGCGTCGGCGACCAGGGTCGAGGGGTGGTAGAAGCCCATCGGCTGGGCGTTGAGCAGCGAGCAGGTGAAGGCCGCGGGGTAGTGGCGGCGCAGCCAGGCGGTGGCGTAGGCGATGAGGGCGAACGAGGCGGCGTGGCTCTCGGGGAACCCGTACTCGCCGAAGCCGCGGATCTGGGCGAACACCCGCTCGGCGAACTCGCGGTCGATGCCCTTGGCGGCCATGCGCTCGACGATCCGGTCGTGGTGCGGCTCGATGCGCCCGGGGCTGCGCCAGGCGGCCATGTCGCGGCGCAGCTGGTCGGCCTCGCCGGGGGTGTAGTCGGCGGCGAGCATGGCGAGGCGCATGACCTGCTCCTGGAACAGCGGCACGCCGAGGGTCTTGGCGAGCACGCGCTCGAGGCTGGGGTGCGGGTAGACGGTCGGCTCCTCGCCGCTGCGCCGGCGCAGGTACGGGTGGACCATGTCGCCCTGGATCGGGCCAGGGCGGACGATGGCGACCTCGATGACGAGGTCGTAGAAGGTCCTGGGGCGCAGGCGCGGCAGCATGGCCATCTGCGCCCGGCTCTCGATCTGGAACACGCCGACGGTGTCGGCCTGGCACAGCATGGCGTAGGTCGCGGGGTCCTCGGCGGGGATGGTGGCCATCGTCAGCTCGCGGCCGTGATGCACGCGCACGAGCTCGAGGGCGCGGCGGATCTGGGCCAACGCGCCGAGGCCGAGCAGGTCGACCTTGAACAGGCCGAGGTCCTCGACGTCGTTTTTGTCCCACTGCACGATCGTGCGCCCGACCATCGCCGCCGGCTCGATCGGGCACAGGGTGTCGACCGGGTCCTGGCCGAGGAGGAAGCCGCCGGGGTGGGTGGCGGCGTGGCGGGGGAAGTCGAGGATCTCGCGCGAGAGGCGGAGCAGGTGGCCGTGGAGCGGGATGTCGGGGTCGACGCCGGCGGACTTGAGCATGGCGACGTCGAACTCGGAGCTCCAGGCGCTCTGCAGCTTGGCGGCGCGATCGAGCAGGTCGGGCGCGGCGCCGAGGGCCTTGCCGACGTCGCGGATCGCCGAGCGCGGGCGGTAGCGGATGAAGGTCGCGACCATGGCGGCGTTGTGCCGGCCGTAGCGCTGATAGACGTGCTGGATGACCTCCTCGCGCCGCTCGTGCTCGATGTCGAGGTCGATGTCGGGCGGCTCGGCGCGCTCGCGGCTGATGAAGCGCTCGAACAGCAGGTCCATGCGCACGGGGTCGATCGCGGTGATGCCGAGGCAGAAGCAGACGGCCGAATTGGCGGCGCTGCCGCGGCCCTGGCACAGGATCTGCTGGGCGCGGCAGAACTGCACCAGCTCCCACATGGTCAGGAAATAGCCGCCGTAGTCGAGCTCTTCGATGAGCGCGAGCTCGCGGTCGAGCTGGGCCGTCACGGCCGGCGGGATGTCGCCGCGGTAGCGCTCGCGGGCGCCGCGGAAGGTCAGCTCGCGCAGCCACGCCGAGCCGGAGGTGCCGTCGGGCAGCTCGCCGCCGGGGTAGCGGTAGCGCAGCTCGGCGAGCGAGAAGGTGCAGCGCTCGGCGACCTCGAGCGTGCGCGCGAGCGCGGCCGGATCGTCGCGGAACAGCGCGGCCAGCTGGGCCGGCGACTTGAGGTCGTGCTCGGCGTTGGCGCGCAGGTGCGTGCCGGCCTGGGCCAGGCTGACGTTGCGGCGCACGCAGGTCAGGATGTCCTGCAGCGGGCGGCGGGCGGCGTCGTGGTAGAGGACCTCGGTGCCGGCGACGACGGGGACTTCGAGGCGCTCGGCGACGGCGCGCAGGCGGGCCTCGAGCGGGGCCTCGGCGGCGACGCGGTGGCGGGCGGCGAGGGCGTAGAGGCGGCCCGCGAACGACTCGCGCAGGGCCGGCAGCATGTCGGGGTCGAGCGCGAGGGCGACCAGCTCGCGCCCGTGATCGGGCAGGTCGGCGAGGCGGACCCGGCTATGTCCCTTGGGACAGGCCATGCGCCCGCGCGACAGCAGGCGGCACAGGTCGGCGTAGGCGGCCCGGGTCGGCGCGAGCAGCAGCAGCGGGCGCCCGGGCGGCGGGGCGACGGGGCGAGGCCGCTGGGCCGGGCGACCGCGGCGGTCCTGCTTGGGGGCCGGTGAATTCGAGGCTGGTGATTTGGACATGCCCGATCGGGCATGTGCGATCGGACCTGCCGCATCGGGCATGTCCGAAGGGGCATGTTCCTCGGGCTCGTCGGGCGGGGCCTCGGGGGCGACGCCGAGCAGGTCGTCGGGGTCGCCGATGGTGACCTGGGCGCCGCAGACGATCGGCAGGCCGAGCTTCTGCGCGGCGACGTGGGCGCGCACGAGGCCATAGATGCCGTCGCGGTCGGTCAGCGCGAGGGCCTGGAGGCCGCTGGCGTGGGCGGCGTTCACCAGCTCGTCGGGGTGCGAGGCGCCCTCGAGGAAGGAGAAGTTGCTCTTGACCCACAGAGCGGCGGCGCGGACGGTCATCGGCCGGCTCTCTCAGTCGAGGATCCCGTGGATGTACCAGCGGTCGCGCGGGCGGTCGTAGAACAGCCAGGCGATGTCGCCGTGGGCGGTCTCGGCGAAGTAGTAGTCGCGCTCGACCTCGCGGGCCCACCAGCCGCCGCTGATCCGGTACGGCCCGGCCATGCGCACGACGGCGCCGCGGACCAGGCCGCTGGCGGCCAGCCAGTGCTCGTCGGCCTCGTCGCGGCGCGGCAGCGGGACCGGCCGCGGGAGCAGGCGCCGGCACAGCGGCGGGGCGGCCAGGGCCTCATGATGGTTGGCCGGGAGGTCGTGCACGATCGGGCACGTCACGTCGGACACGGGCTCCCAGGCGAAGCTGGCCTCGGGGAGGTGGGCGGAGCGCAGGCTGGCGCGGGTGACGGCCTGCTCGCCGAACGCGGCGCGGACGCGGGCGAGGGCCCGGGCGGCGGCGGCGAGGTCGCGACCGCGGCCGCGCAGGAGGGCGAGCTGCTCGGCGCGGGCGCGGGCGCCGAGGCCGACGAGGACGACGCGCTTGACCGGGGCGGCGAGGGTGAGGCCGTCGAGGCGCAGGCGCAGGAGGTCGAGCAGCTGCAGCAGATCTTCGGGCTCGGCCTGCAGCGGGGCGGCCGGCTCGACGGTGGTGACGGCGGGATCTTCGTGGTCGAGCTCGAGGGTGAGGCGGAGCTCGACGAGGGCGTCGCCGCCGCTGCAGACCTGGCGTAAGAGACAGGCGATCGGCTCCTTGAGCGCGAACAGCAGCCGCTCGCGGTCGTCGTCGGGCGGGTCGATCTCGAGCGCGAGCTCGGGCGGATCGTCGGGCTGCGACGGCCGCAGCGGGGCGTGCTCGCGGCCGGAGGCGCGGGCGTGGAGGGCGGCGGCGGCGCTGCCGAGGCGGGTCCGCACGTCGGCGGCGGGCAGGGCGAGGAAGCCGCCGAGGGTGGAGATCCCGAGCTTCTCGAGGGTGTCCTGAAGGACAGGTGCGAGGTCGAGCGCGGCGAGCGGGACGGCGCCGACGCGGGCGGCCTCCTCGGCCGGGCTGGCGAGCACGAGCGGGGCGCTCAGCGAGCCGTGGCGGGCCAGGGCGAGGGTGTGAAAGCGGGTGAAGCCGACGGCGACCCCGGCGGTGTAGCCGAGCGCCTGGAGGTCGCTCCGCAGCCCGCCGGCCCAGGTCGGGAGGTCGCCCTGCAGCCGCTCGAGGCCGGTGGGATCGAGCCAGAAGACGCCGCGCGGATCGAGGCACGGCTCGACCCGCGGCGAGCGGCGCAGGAGCGCGCGCAGCAGCTCGTCGGCGGCCTCGTCGAGCATGTCCTCGGGGACAGGTTCGGCGTGGAGATCGGGCACCAGGCCGCGGGCGGCGGCGCAGCGCATGCCGCGAGCGACGCCGCGGCGCCGCGCGGCCTGGTTGGCCCACAGGACCTCGGCCTGCGGGCCCTCGCGGCGGAGGACGGCGACCGGGGCGCCGCGCAGCTCGGGCCGCCGCCGCAGCAGGACCTGCAGCGGAAAGGCGGGCAGGTGGGCGCAAGCGAGCCGCGCGGGCGGGTCGAGAGCGAGGCTGTCCTCAGGGACATGTGCCGATGCGCGCGCGCTGCCGAGGCTCGCAGGCGGAGCTTGGAAGTGGAGCGCGGGCTGGGAGGGACGAGCCATGAGGCGCGGCGCCTTGAAAGGCGAGCGAGCGGAGGAACGAGCGGAGCGCGGCGAGCGAGAGCGGGGCGAACGGAGCGCTGCGAAGGCGCAGGGGAGCGCGAGCGCGCGGCGGACTGAAGCGCGGACCGGAGCGCGGGCGCGTCAGGCCAGGCCCCAGGGGCCGCGGCGGAGCTCGCTGGCCGCGAGGCGCGGGGCGGCGCCCTTGTGCTTGAGGACGTCGGGGCGGAGGGCGAACAGGCCGGCGCCGCGGCGCTCGCGGCGGGGCTGGAGGCGCAGGCCGACCATCGGGCCCAGCGAGTCGCGCCGGGCCGAGCCGCGGGTCAGGAGGACGACGCGGCAGCCGTGCGCGCGCGCGAGGCCGGCCAGGCGCGCCTGCCAGGCGCTGCCGTGCAGTCCTCGAGGACAGGTCCGAACGGACATGCCCTCGGGGACAGGGCGATCGGTGGCCGGGATCTTGTCGCTCGCGTCCGCGCGGGCGGGCGGCGGGGCGCTGAGGTCGAGGACGCACAGGCCGTAACCGCCCGAGCGCAGCAGCAGCTCGGCGGCGCGAGCGATGCCGGCGGCGCCGCGATCCTCGGGGATGTGGACGACGATGAGGGAGTCGAGGTCGACGCCGGAGTCGGCCAGATCGGGCGGGAACAGCGGCCCGCCGACCGGCTGAATCCACACGGTGGTCTCGCCCTCGAGCTGGGCCTGACGGACCAGCGCGACGGCGGTGGTGAGGCGCGCGCCGGCGGCCCCGCCCGAGACCTCGATCAGCTTGCCGGGCGCGGCCAGGGTGACGAAGGAGGCGGGAGAAGCGGCGCTTTCGGTGTCTGCGGGAGCTGTCCCTTCGGACAGCTCATCCACCACGCCTTCCTCTTCGACCCCCCTCAACGCCACGACCGTCATGCGTCAAGGTTTACTGAACATCCAATCAGAATCAAAGAAATTTGTGTGTCCTGGCTTACGCTCGGAACTGACCTGCGCGTTCCGGCGCACTGCGCGAGGCTGCGCAGCGCGGATGTGCTCGCGGGCTCGACCTGCTCGAAAGGACAGGTCAGAAAAGCGCGCGTGAGCGCGTGGTAAAACCGGCAATCGATGGCAGGTGACAGCTCGACCGCCCACATCATCCAGTCGCTCGTCGCCAACTTGCTGATCGCGGTGGCGAAGGGCGTGGCAGCGATGATCACGGGCTCGGGCGCCATGCTCGCCGAGACGCTGCACTCGCTGGCCGATTGCGGGAATCAGCTGCTGCTGCTGCTCGGCGTGCGCATGAGCCGGCGACCGCCGAGCGAGAAGCACCCGCTCGGCCACGGCCGCTCGCTCTACTTCTGGTCGTTCATGGTGGCGCTGTTGTTGTTCTCGGGCGGCGGGGTGTTCTCGCTGTACGAGGGCTTCCACAAGCTCGGCCACGCGGGCGAGGTGGAGAGCGTGGAGGTCGCCCTGGCGGTGCTGGCGCTGTCGTTGGCGATCGAGGGCTGGGCGACGCTGAAGAACATCGGCGAGATGAACAAGCGCCGCCGCGGCAAGCCGTTCTTCCAGTACCTGCGCGACAGCAAGGACTCGGACCTGGTGGTGGTGTTCGGCGAGAACGCGGCGGCGTGCCTCGGCCTCATCCTGGCGCTGCTGGCCCTGCTGATGGCGAGCGTGACGGGCGACGGGCGCTGGGACGCCATCGGGACGCTGGCGATCGGCGCGGTGCTGATCGGCGTGGCGGTGTTCCTGGCCGTCGAGGTGAAGTCGCTGCTGGTCGGCGAGGCCGCCGATCCGGAGATCGCGGCGGCCGCCGCGGCGCTGGCCGTCGAGGACCCGAAGATCACGCGCGTGCTGCGGCTCATCACGGTGCAGCAAGGCCCCGGCGAGGTGCTGGTCGCGGTCAAGCTGGGGTTCGCCGAGGGGATGACGGTCGAGCAGGTCGCGGGGACGATCAATGAGTTCGAGACCCGCCTGCGCGGCCGCTGCCCCGAAGTGAAGTGGTGCTTCGTCGAGCCCGACATCCCGCGCACGTGAGCGCCGGAGCGAGAGACGGCGGACGGGGCGCTACGAGCCTCGAGCATGCGGGGCGGTGACTCGCACGCGTCAGGCTTCGTGAGCCTGAAGCATCACTCGCGGCCGGTCTCGAACACGAGGCGTCGCGCGAACTCTCCCTCGACGAGGGCGGCGGCGGCCTCGGCCAGCTGGGCGACGCGGTCGCTGCGTTCGCTGCGGGCGAGGTCGCGGATCTGGTCGAGGAGGGCGCGGTAGGCCCCGAGCAGGCTCTCGCGCGCGCTGGACAGGCTGTCGGGCGACGATGGGACGTGCGTGGGCGTCACTCGCTGAGGTGATGTGTCCGAAGAGACAGGTTCCGCTGAGTCCGTCGGGCCGGTTCCTTTGGACATGTCCAATGGGACATGTCTATAGGGAAAGGTGGCGGACGGCGAGGTCGCTCCGGGTTCATCGGGCCTGGTCGGGCCGGACGGCGTGGCGGGGTTCGTCGTCTCCAGATCGTCGTCGTGCATCCGAGGCCTCCACGCGAGCCGGTCGCGGCCCGGGCGGCCAGCGTTCTCCGGGGAGGGCGAGGGTGTCAACGTTCGATCGGGCGCGCGCCGACGCTGCCGCGATCGCGCGGCGCGAGCTCGGCCGTTGAAAGAGCTGTCGCGAGAGACAGGTGAGCGCGCGAGCGATCGCGGGCGCTCTCAGAACGGCACGGAGAAGGCCAGGCTGCCGAGGCGGGCGTACGGCCCGAAGCGGTAGCCCTCCGAGTAGAAGACGTGGTTGTACGTCGCCTGCACCCACGCGCCCTTGAGCCAGTGGAGCCCGCGCACGCGGGCGAGGCCGTCGAGCTCGACGGTCATCTCGACGCCGGGGGTGTGCGAGTGGAACTTGGTCATCTTCGGGTCGGCGGTGCGATAGATGGTGTCGCTGCCGTAGTTGCCGTCTTCGCGCCAGAAGTAGGCGCCGGACTGGGTGTAGAAGCGGTAGCGCAGGCGCAGGACGACGCGGCGGAGGAAGCGGACGTGAGCGCGGACCTCGGGGGCGTGGGCGACGATGGCCCAGTCGTCGGCGTAGAAGCGGTAGCGACCCTCGAGCACGAGCGGGGTTTTAGGCACGGCGTAGCGCAGGAAGCCGCTCAGGGCGAGGCGCCGGCGCTGGCGCGGGTGCGACTCGTCGAGGCCGTCGCGGACCTTGCGGTAGGGGTTGTCCTGCGGGCCCTTGGAATAGATGCCCTCGGCCAGCACGCCGCCGAGCAGCCGGCGGGTGAGGGCGTGGGTGTACCCGAGCCCGAGGTAGTGGACCTGCAGGAGGTTCGAAGGGCGCGCACCTGTCCCGGAGGACATCTCCTCGAGGTTCATGCGACCGCCGGTCCACGGGATGGCCCGACCGCCGTAGAGCTGCAGCACGGAGTCGAGGTTGGCCATGTACTGCAGGCTGACGGTGCCGGCGCGGTTGAAGACGTCGCGCGCGCCGCCGAGGCCGAAGCTGCGCGAGACCCAATCGCTCTCGGTCGAGTAGCGGAAGAAGCCGCCGAACGACCACTCCTTGAGCCGCGCAGAGGCCCGCAGGGTGCCCTCGTGGCGGAACTCGGTGAAGAGGAAGTCGCCGCCGGTGACGGCCGCCGCGCCGGCGCCGATCGAGGCCGAGGTGACGGAGTCGAGCAGGTACTCGGCGCCGATCGTGAAGCGCTCGTCGGGGAGGTCCTTCTCGACGTAGACGACCGGCGCGAGCACCCGGGTCGAGGTCTCGCGGTAGTAGTTGCCGCGCACGGTGACGCGATCCTCGGCCGCGAGATCGCGGGCGACGAGGAGCGAGACGAAACAGGCGAGGAAGACTAGCCGCAGCCGCATCCGCCACCTGCGGCGCCGTGCCCGCCGAACCCGCCTTCGCGCGCCGATTCGACGTGCGACTGGAACTTGTCCTCCATGCCTTCGGCGGCGGGGTTCATCTCGGGGCGGCTCAGGACCTCGCGCTCGGACGGACGAACCGTGGCGCAGCCGGCAGGCAGAGCGAGGGCTGCGAGGACGAGGGCGACGAGGCGCGCGGGTCCGGCGAACATCGGCCCGACCTTAGCCGCAGAAATCTCGCGGCAGCAAGGCCCCGCGGATCGGGCTTCGCCGGCGCGGCACCCTTGTCAGCGCGGCGCGCCTGGTCTATCCCCCGTGCGAATGGGCCTCCTGATCGTCATCGACGGGCCTGCGGGCGCAGGAAAGAGCACGGTCGCGCGCCGCGTGGCGCAGCACTTCGGACTGCCGGTGCTCGACACCGGCGCCATCTACCGCACGCTGGCGCTGGCGGCCCGCGAGCGCGGGATCGCCTGGAGCGACGAGCCCGGGTTGGTGGCGCTGGCCGCGGGCCTGCCCATCCGCTTCGAGGCGGCCAGCGAGACTGGCGGCCCGCGGGTGCTGTGCGACGGGCGAGACGTCACGCAGGCGATCCGGACGCCGGAGATCTCCGATGGTTCGTCGCAGGTGTCGGCGCTGCCGGCGGTCCGCGCCAGTCTGTTGGAGATCCAGCGTCGCCTCGGCCGGGACGGCTGCGTGGCCGAGGGCCGCGACCTGGGGACGGTGGTGTTCCCCGATGCGACGCACAAGTTCTTCCTCACGGCCAGCGACGCCGTCCGCGCCGCCCGACGTCAGGCCGAGCTCGAGGGCGTCGCGCTGGCGGACGTCCTGCGCGACCTGAACCGGCGTGACGAACGCGATCGGTCCCGCGCTGCCGCCCCGATGGCCCGGGCCGAGGACGCCGTTCTCGTCGATTCCAGCGATCTCGACGCCGACGCGGTGGTGGCCGCCATCGTGCGCGCCGTGACGTCCAGGCTCTCTGGGCCCGGCGGGGCCGCCGGTGGGCCGGTTGACGGGTCGCCCAAAAGCGCCTAGCTTCCCCCCGCTCGCGTAGGCCAGAGTGGCGTGCGTCGTGCGTGTCCGTCAGGTCACGTCCACGAGGCCGCTCCTCTCAAAGAGCCAACGCGGGGCGGAAGGAACTTTCACCCGAACATGCAAGAGCAACACAACCTGCGCGCCGACGGAGACGATGATTTCGCGGCGCTCTTCGAGAAGAACACCCAGGAGAATCCGGAGATCCGTGAAGGCACGATCGTCCTGGGGACCATCGTCGACATTATCGGCGAGTACGCCGTGGTCGATGTCGGTTGCAAGGCAGAGGGCCAGGTCCCGCTGCGAGAGTTCGCCGAGGAAGACGGCAGCATCAACATCCGCGTCGGCGACAAGATCGAGGTCCTCCTCGAGGCGCAAGAGGACAACAACGGCCTCGTGGTCCTGTCGAAGGACAAGGCCCGCAAGCGCAAGGTGTGGGACGAGATCCAGACGGCGTGCGAGGCCGAGGGTCTGGTCCGCGGCACCATCCAGGCCCGCGTGAAGGGCGGCCTTGCGGTGCTGCTGCAGGGCGGCGTGAAGGCGTTCTTGCCGGGGAGCCAGGTCGATCTGCGGCCCGTCCGCAACCTGGACACCTTCATCGCCAAGGACTTCGACTTCAAGATTATAAAGTTCAACAAGAAGCGCGGTAACATCGTGTTGTCGCGCCGGGTGCTGCTCGAGGCGGAGCGCGCCAACCTGAAGAGCGACACGCTCAACCGGCTGCAAGAGGGCGAGATCGTCGAGGGTGTGGTCAAGAACCTCACCGACTACGGTGCCTTCATCGACCTCGGCGGCATCGACGGCCTGCTCCACATCACGGACATGTCGTGGGGCCGCGTCAACCACCCGAGCGAGCTGTTCCAGGTCGGCGACAAGGTTCGCGTCAAGGTCCTGAAGTTCAACTCGGACTCCGAGCGCGTCAGCCTCGGCCTCAAGCAGATCACCGCGGATCCGTGGGTCAACGCCGAGCAGCGTTACATCCCCGGCACCGTGGTCGAGGGCAAGGTCGTCAGCATCAAGGACTACGGCGCCTTCATCGAGCTCGAGGAGGGCATCGAGGGTCTGGTCCACGTGTCCGAGATGTCCTGGACGCGCCAGATCAAGAACCCGAAGCAGATCCTCAAGATCGGCGATCAGGTCCGCGCGGTGGTCCTCGACATCGACGTGTCGCAGAACCGCATCTCCCTCGGCATGAAGCAGCTCGAGGAGAACCCGTACGACAAGGTGCTCGAGACCTACCCGCCGGGCACCATCGTCGAGGGCGTGGTCCGCAACATCGCCGACTTCGGCGTGTTCGTGGAGCTCGAGCCGGGCATCGACGGCCTCGTGCACATCACGGATCTCAGCTGGACGCAGCGGGTCCGTCACCCGAGCGAGCTGTTCAAGAAGGGCGACCGCGTCCGCGCGATGGTCCTGAACATCGACAACTCGGGCGAGAAGCCGAAGATCAGCCTCGGCCTCAAGCAGCTCGCGCAGGATCCGTGGGACCGGATCCCGTACGACTACCCGACGGGCAAGATCTTCGAGGTCAAGATCCTCAAGCTCACCGACTTCGGCGCGTTCGCCGAGCTCGAGCCGGGCATCGAGGGCCTGATCCACATCTCGGAGATCAGCGAGGAGCGCATCGAGGACCCCCGGTCGGTGCTCGAGCCGAACCAGCGCGTGCGTGCGGAGCTCATCCAGATGGACCCGGCCGAGCGCAAGATCGGCCTGTCGATCAAGAGCGCCAAGCGCCAGGACGAGCTCGCCGACGCCCAGGGCTACGCCAACGCCAGCGAGGCCGGCGCGACCCTCGGCGACGTGTTCGCCAACAAGTTCCGCGACCGCTCGTAGTCGCGGCTCGCTCCGCGCTACGGCGCGGGGCGTGTGAGCTCCCGGCGCCCTGACGGCCGCCGGGCCGACATCGAAGGCTCTGTCCGATCCGCGGTCTCCGCGGGCGGACGGGGCCTTCGCTGTTTGCGGCGGCGTGCGCGACGGCGCTTGATCGCTCCCCCGAGTCGGGGTAAGCCGCCGGGCATGGCCGAGGTTCTGGCGAAGGTGCAGACGATCGAAGGCACGCTCGACGCATCGGGGCTGCGGCTGGCGATCGTCGTCAGCCGGTTCAACAGCTTCATCACCGAGCGCTTGCTCGAGGGGGCCGTCGACGCGCTGGTGCGCTCGGGGGCCCGCGCCGAGGACATCACGGTGGTGCGCTGCCCGGGGGCCTTCGAGATCCCGATGGTCGTCGGCCAGGTGCTGTCGGCCAGGAGCTACGACGCCGTGATCACGCTGGGCTGCCTGATCCGCGGCGACACCGTGCACTTCGATCTGATCGCGGCCGAGTGCTCGCGCGGCGTGTCGCAGATGGCGCTGGCGTTCGAGGTGCCGGTGACGTTCGGCGTGCTCACGACCGACACGCTCGAGCAGGCGATCAACCGCGCCGGCGCCAAGGCGGGCAACAAGGGCGCCGAGGCGGCGATGGCCGCGGTCGAGCAGGTCCGCCTCTATCGCGAGATCGCAAACCGCGGGGCGAGCGACGCCCAGACCGAGGCCGCCGGTGGCTGACGCCAAGCCGCCGCGGCACCCGCAGCGGGCCCAGGGCCGGGAGGTCGCGTTGCTGGCGCTGTGTCACCTCGAGTCGTATCGGCCCGAGGAGCGCGCGCGGGCGCTCGAGCTGTTCTGGGCCCACGTGCCGGCCGAGGCCGGCGACGGCGGCCAGGAGCTGCGCGGCTGGGTGGCCGATCCCAAGGTCGTCGAGTTCGCGCGCCGGCTGCTGGCTGTGAACAGCGAGCGGGCGACGGAGATCGACGCGGCGATCGAGGCGACCTCGCGGTCGTGGCGGCTGGCGCGGATGGACCGCGTCGACCGCAACGTGCTGCGCCTGGTCGGCGCCGAGAGCCTCGGCCTGTCCGAAACGCCACGTGTGGTGATCGTCTCCGAGGCGGTCCGGCTGGCGGCCCGCTACGGCAGCGAGCGCAGCGCGCCGTTCGTCAACGGGGTCGCGCAAGCGCTGGCGGGCAAGCTCCGCGGCGAGGTCCGCGAGGCCCGCGAGGACGGTTAGGCCCGCGGTTCGGGGACGGGCGGGGTCCTGCGGTCACGCGTGGGGACTTGGCGCATGCCCGGTGACCGTACAGCTGTCCGGCCCGGTGAGCGCAATCGCGGCCCACGCATGGTGTTAAAGGGGACGGGCGTCCGGGCGTATACTGGCCGAGATGCCGATCCGCGCTCTGGTCGTCGATGACTCCGCGGCGATGCGGACCTTCGTCAGCTCGGTCCTGGAGTCGACCGGTGATTTCGATGTCGACGAGGTCGGGCACGGCTTCGAGGCCATACGCCTGCTGCCTCGCGGCGACTACGCCCTGTTCGTGTTCGACGTCAACATGCCCGACTTCAGCGGGATCGAGCTGATCCGGGCCGTGCGCGAGCAGCCGCGTTACTCGCGGACGCCGCTGGTGGTGATGACCACCGAGGGCCGGCTCGGCGATCTCGAGCGGGCGCGCCAGGCCGGGGCGCAGGTCGTGATCACCAAGCCGTTCACGCCGGCGGGCCTGCTCGAGGCCGTGACGCGGGCGCGCGAGCTCGGAGGCGCGGATTGACGAGCATCGACCAGAACGCCACCGAGTTCATCGCCGAGGCGCAGGAGATCATCGAGACCTTCTCGCGCACGCTGCTCGAGCTCGAGGCGCAGTCGCGCGGGAGCGGTCCGGAGCCGGACCTGATCAACGCGGCGTTCCGGGCGATCCACAGCCTCAAGGGTCTGGCCGGTCTGTTCGGCGCGTCGGCCATCGGCGGGCTGTCGCACAGCCTCGAGAACACGCTCGACAGCCTGCGGCTCGGCAAGCTCGATCTGTCGCGGCCGGTGCTCGACGTGCTGTTCGAGGCGATCGAGGTGTTCGGCCGCCTGCTGGCGCCGCAGGGCGAAGAGGGCGGCGGGTCCGAGGTCGACACCGAGCCGGTGCTGACGCGGCTGCGCCAGCTCGGTGAGCGCGAGGCGGAGTCGGCTGGCCCTCAGGACAGCCTCGAGTGGGTCGGCGAGAACATCCTCAGCGTGCTCACCGAGTACGAGGAGCACCGGCTGCGCGAGAACATCAAGGCCGGGCGCAACCTGTACCGGGTCCACGCCAAGTTCGACATCATGCAGATCGATGTCGGGCTCGAGCAGCTGAAGGACAAGATGAAGGGCTACGGGGAGGTCATCACCTACCTCCCCAGCGCCGACGGCTCGTCCGACGACGCGATCGAGCTCGACATCCTGCTCGGCTCGAAGGGCACCCTCGGCGAGATCAACGGGGCGCTGGCCAACCCCGACGTGGCGGTCCATCGGCTCACGCCCGCGGCCGAGGCGCCGCCGCCGGTGCCCTCGACCGGCCGCCTGGCGCCGCTGCCGTCCGCTGCCAAACCTGCTCCTCCGGTCATGTCCGAAGGGCCATCCAGGCGCGCCGAGCCGCCGCCGCGCGCCAGCGGGCCGACGACCTCCCGCACGGTGGTGACCACCACCGAGGAGCCCGATCCGGCCGTCGTCGCCTCGAGCGAGGCGAGCCTGCGCAGCCTCAGCCAGACGGTGCGGGTCGACCTGCGCCGGCTCGACCTGCTGATGAACCTGGTCGGCGAGCTGGGCCTGGTCCAGGCCAACCTGACGGGGGTGCTCGACGAGCTGCGCCAGCTCGATCACAGCGCCGACGTGTCGCGCGAGCTGCGGGTCCAGATCCGCGACATGCACCGCAAGCTGGCGCTGCTGCAGCAGGGCATCCTCGACGTCCGCATGGTGCCGATCGGGCAGGTGTTCGACAAGCTGGCCCGGGTGGTCCGCAAGCTCAGCCGCGACCTCGACAAGGAGATCCGGCTCGTCATCTCGGGGGCGGAGACGGTGCTCGACAAGCTGATCGTCGAGGAGCTGTCCGACCCGCTGATGCACATGATCCGCAACTGCATCGACCACGGGATCGAGCCGGCGGTCGAGCGGGTGGCGCTCGACAAGCTGCCGGGCGGGAAGATCGAGCTGCGGGCGTTCCAGAAGGGCAACCGCGTCGTCATCGAGGTCGAGGACGACGGCCGCGGGATGGACTGGATGCGGATCCGCGACGTCGCGGTCCGCCGCAACCTCCTCAACGCCGAGGAGGCCGTGTCGCTGACCCCGGGCGAGGCGGTCAACCTGATCTTCCAGCCGGGCTTCAGCACCCGCGACTCGGCGACCGAGGTGTCGGGCCGCGGCGTCGGCATGGACATCGTCAAGACCAACATCGCCCGCCTGTCGGGCATGATCGACGTCACCACCGACCTCGGTCGCGGGACGACCTTCTCGATCACGCTGCCGGTGACGCTGGCGATCATCCAGGCGCTGGTGATCCAGTCGGCCGGGCACACGTTCTGCATCCCGCTCAACTCGGTGCTCGAGTCGATCATGGTCGAGACGCGCGAGATCGGGACGGTCGAGGGCCACGAGGTCATCACGCTCGGCGGCCGCACGCTGCCGCTGCTGCAGCTGTCGCGCCTGTTCGGGCTGAGGCCGCTCAACAAGAACTACCGCGATCCGAACCGCCTCTACGTGGTGGTGGTCGGGCTGGCGCAGCACCGCGTGGGTCTGGTGGTCGACGAGCTGCTCGGCCAGCAGGACGTGGTGATCAAGCCGCTGGGCAGCGCGGTCCGCAACGTGCCCGGCATCGCCGGCGCGACCGAGCTCGGGGCCAACCGCACGGTCTTGTTGCTCGACGTCGGCCGGCTGGTCGACGAGGGCGTGCGCCAGTCGGACGTGGCCTACAACCTCGGAGGCGGGCATGTCCGGTGAGCGCGAAGACCTGTGGCAGGCGCTGCTGCGCAGCGGCGAGGTCGTGGTCACCGACGAGGACTACGAGCACGGCTACAAGCGCGAGGTCCGGCAGGACCTGCAGCAGTACGTGACGTTCCGGGTCAGCGGCGAGGTCTACGGGCTGGCGATCCACGAGATCGAGGAGATCAGCAAGGTCTTCCAGACCACCCACGTGCCGCGCACGGCGGATTTCTTGCTCGGGATCGGCAACGTCCGCGGCCGCATCATGCCGGTCATCGATCTGGCCCGCCGCCTGCGCCTGCGCCCGGCGGAGCGCGGTCGGGCGGCGCGGGTGTTGATCGTGCACTTCAACGACGAGCCGTACGGGCTGGTGGTCGACGAGGTGATGGACGTGATCCGGATCCCGCCCGAGGCGATGGAAGACAAGCCGGGCGGGCTGACCGGGACGCGCGCCGAGTACATCCGCGCGCTCGGTCGCAACGGCAAGGATCTGGTGATCATCCTCCACCTGCCGGCGCTCCTCGACGCCAAGGACTTCGTCAAAGTGACGGTCTACGAGGAGGGTCGCTCGTGACGGAGGTCCGCGAGGGTCGCTCCAGCGCCGCCGAGGAGGACCTCAAGGTCGCCGGCTTCTACGTCGGCACGGGCCTCTACGGCATCGAGATCATGCGGATCAAAGAGGTCATCCAGGCCCGCCCGTATCCGATCCGCCCGGTGCCGTACGCGCCCGAGATCGTGGAGGGCGTGATCCAGCTGCGCGGCGTGGTGATCCCCGTGGTGGATCTGCGGCGACGCTTCCGCGTGACGATCGATCCGGCCATCGACCACCTCAACAAGCTGATCATCGTCAGCGTGGCGGGGCGCATCGCCGGCCTCAAGGTCGACCGCGTGCTGGGCGAGCTGCGGGTGCCCGCGGGCGGCCTGCGACCGGCGCCGTCGATGCTGCGGCCGGAGCTCGATCGCAGCGGTGATACCAATATCTTCAGCGGGGTTTCGCGGGCCCATCGACACCGCGAACGCTCGGAGAATCGCCGCCAGCCGCTGGTCGGCGGCGACCGACGAGGACACACGCCGACGGCGGTGGGACAACCAACGCCGGTGGAAGACCGACAGGCGGGCGACGACATGGTTTTTGTGATCAACCTCGATGCGCTGCTGCGCACGGGGGGGAGGTAGCGCGGGGTGAGCGAGGCGCAGGTGAGGCTCAAGATCCTGGTCGCCCACGAGCGGCTGGCGCTCGGACAGGCGATCGGCCGGGTGCTGGCGGCGCAGGGGTTCGTGGCGGTGACGGTGACGGACACGGCGGCGGCCGAGCAGGCGATGCGCGCCGACATGTTCGCCGCGTTGGTGCTCGACGTGGCGTTGCCGGGCGGCAAGGCGTGTCACGAGCTGATCCAGCTGGCGAAGTCCGAGCTGCCGGCGCCGATCCCCGCGGTCGTGCTGGTGGCGTCGGTGTTCCGCAAGACCAGCTACAAGCGACGCCCGACCCAGCTGTACGGGGCCGACGATTACGTCGAGATCCATCGCCTCGGCGATCAGCTGCCGGGCAAGCTGTGGCACCTGCTCGGCGGCGATCCGGGGGCGATGCCCGGGCTCGTCGAGGCGGAGGCGGTGCTTTCGACGATCCAGGACGAGGGCGATCAGCGGCTGTTCGAGCAGCGCGGGCGCACGCTGCGGCTGTCCGAGCTGATCGTCGCCGACCTGATCCTGTACGCCGGCGATCGCGTGCTCACGGCCACGACGCAGGCCGAGGCCCGGGCGCTGCTGGCCGGCGATCTCGAGGCGGCGCGGCAGCTGTTCCGCCAGATCAATCCGGTCCCGCTGGCGCCGGGCGTCGATCCGATCGGCGCCGCCTTCGACGACATGATGCGGATGTTCAACCTCGATCCCGGGGAGCCCTCATGAACGCGCTCCGCTCCGATCTCGCGCGCTGCATCGAATTCTTCGGGAGCGAACGCTGGCGCGAGCGCAAGGACGCGTCCCGCGACTTGCTGGCGGCGGTCCGCGAGCAGCCGCCCGCGCCGGACCAACTGGCCATCCTCGTCGAACAGCTGCTCGACGGGCTGGTGACGCCGGACTCGGTGGCACGCCGCTCGGTGTGCCACGAGGTGCTGACGGGCATCGGTCCTTCGGTGGTGCCGGCGATCCGCCGGCGACTCCGGGTCGGTGGGGTCGGGTCACGCATGGTCGTCGATCTGCTCGGCGACGTCGGCGGGGCCGACGACGTGCCGCTGCTGGCGGCGATCCTCGGCGCCCCGGGCGACGACAACGTGCGCGCCTCGGCGGCCGCGGCCCTGGGGGTGCTCGGCGGGGCCGAGGCCGAGCGCGCGCTGGCGAATGTCCTTTCGGACAGCTCGGAGATGCTGCGGATGTTCGCCCTCGACGCGCTGGCCCGCCTCGGGGTGGTGGTGCCGCCGGCGCGGCTGAGCGGGCTGCTCGCCGATCCGGTGACGCGGCGCGCGGCGGTGGCGGTGCTCGGGTACAGCGGCGATCCGGCGGCGGCGAGCCAGCTGGTGCAGTTTCTGGGCGATCCGATGCCGGGGGTGCGCGCGGCCGCGGCGGTGGCGGTGGTGCGGCTGCACGCGACGCTGTCGCTGCGCGGCGATCCGGTGGCAGTCGCGGCGGCGCTGGCGGAGCGCGACGGCGAGCCGCTGCGCCAGCGGATCCGCGAGCTCGTCGAGCACCGCCAGCTCGAGGTCAAGCTCGCGGCGCTGGCCCTGGCCGGGGCGCTCGGCGACGTGCGCAGCCTGGCGCATGTCCTCCGGGCCATGTCGGATCCGGAGCTGCGCGAGCGCGCGGTCGAGTTCGCGGCCGGGCTCGGGGCGGCGGCTGTACCTGTCCTTGTGGACATGGTCGAACAGACAGCCCCCGAGGCGCTCGGCGATCTGTTCTTGCTGGTGAGCGGGCTCGGGCCGGCGGGCACGCACCCGCGGCTGGTCGAGGCGTTGACGGCGGCGCTGGCCGGTCCCGACGCCCACGCGGCGTGCATGGCCGCGACGGCGCTCGGCAAGATCGGCGGGCTCGAGGTGATCGCGCCGCTGGCCCGCGCGCTCGCGCTCGAGGGTCCGGCGGGCGAGGCGGCGGCGGTGGCGTTCGCGGCGGTGGCCGGGCGAGCGCTCGGGTCGCGCCACGCCCGGGTCGCGCCGCATCTGCCGGCGGAAGCGGGCGGGGGGGCGCTGCTGCGCAACCTGTGCCGCGCGTTCGGCATGCTCGGTCGCGGCGGCGACGTCGGCTTCGTGGCGCCGCTGATCGCCCGGCTCGGCGATAGCGACGTCGGCGTGCGTCTGCTGGCCGCACGAGCGCTGGGCCAGATCGGCGGCGAGCACGAGGGCGCGGCGGCGCTGGCCCTGGCGCTGCAAGACGAGGACGCGGGCGTGCGGGCGGCGGCGTCCCGCAGCCTGGGACAGATCGGCGCGGCGGAGTCGGTGCCGGCGCTGCTGACCGCGTCCCGTGACCCGAGCTCGTCGGTGCGCGCCGCGGCCGTGCAGGCGCTGGTCGGGCTCGACAACCCGATCGCGCTGACGCGGCTGCGCGAGGTGGTGCTGGCCGACACGGCGCCGGCGGTGGTGATCCAGGCGATCGCGGGGCTGAGCCGCTCGGGCACCGATCAGGATCTGGTGATGCTGATGAGCCTGTGCCGCGCGCCCGATCACGAGATCGTGAAGGCGGCGGCGCGCGGGCTGGCCGGCTGTCGCGGGCATCGAGCCACGGCGGCGGTGCTCGGGCTGCTCGAGCACCCGCGCTGGGACGTCCGCTGGGCGGCCGCCGAGGCGCTGGGCGAGCGCGGCGACACGACCGCCTTGCACCCGCTGCGCCGCGTCCACGCCGTCGAGCCGGATCCGCTGGTGCGCAAGGTGCTGGCGGGCGCGGTGGCGCGGCTCGAGACGCGCGCGGCCGAGCAGGCGGCGGTCGACGGCGAGGGAGCGCCCACGGCGTGAACACGCGGGCTTCCGGCGGGATCGAGCCCCCGGTGCGCGTGCGCATCACGCCGGAGGAGTCGCGGCTGCTGGCGGAGCTGATCCTCGAGTACTGCGGCGTGCTGCTCGCCAGCGACGCGGGGTTCTTGCTCGAGCGCCGGCTGGCGTCGCGGCTCGACCACCTGAGCCTCGGGTCGTATCTCGAGTACTACCACTACCTCAGCTACGACCTCGGCGGGCCGGTCGAGCTGCTCGAGTGCATCGAGCGGGTCACGACCCACGAGACTTACCTGTTCCGCGAGCAGTTTCAGCTCGACGCGTTCGAGCGCGAGATCCTGCCGGTGCTGCTCGGGCGACGGGGGGCGCGCGCACCCGTGGTGTGGAGCGCCGGCTGCTCGACCGGCGAAGAGGCGTACACGATCGCCGCGCTGCTGGCCGAGACCGCCCGCCCGGGGGCGCGGGTGATCGGCAGCGACATCAGCCTGCGCGGGGTCCGGACGGCCGAGGTCGGGATCTACGGGCCGAGCAGTTTTCGCACGACCCCCGAGGAGCGGCGGGAGCGCTACTTCGAGCCGCTCCCGAGCGGGCAGTGGCGGGCCATCGAGCCGCTGCGGCGGATGTGCACCTTCGTCCACCTCAACCTCCTCGACACCGCCCGGTACACCGAGCTCGGCGCCATCGACACGATTTTCTGCCGCAACGTCCTGATGTATTTATCGAGCCAGGCGAGGCGGCGCGTGGTCGAAGGGTTCTACGACGCGCTGGTGCCGGGAGGCTACCTGTTGCTCGGACACTCGGAGAGCCTGATCAGCGTCCCGGGGCGCTTCGACCTCGTGAACCTCAGCAACGACCTCGTGTATCGCAAGCCGGGTTAGAGGAACTGCGATGGACGGCCATAAGCTGCGCGCCCTGGTAGTCGACGACTCGGCCTACAACCGGCAGACGATCGCCGCGATGCTCGAGCTCGATCCGGGCGTCGAGGTCATCGGCCGCGCCTCCAACGGCAAGGAGGCGCTGCGCATGGTGTTCGACCTCCAGCCGGACGTCATCACGCTCGACCTCGAGATGCCGGAGATGGACGGCTTCTCGTTCTTGCGGGTGCTGATGGCCAAGAAGCCGCTGCCGGTGATCGTCGTCAGCGGCCACGCCGAACGCGACCATGTGTTCCGCGCGCTCGAGCTCGGCGCGCTCGACTTCATCGCCAAGCCGGGCCGCCACATCGGCCCCGACCTGCGCACGATCCAGGAGGACCTGCTGGCCAAGCTGCGCGTGGTAAGGCGCCTCAGCGTGGTCCGCCTGCTGCAGCGCGCGCAGCACCTGGCCGAGCAGCGCGGCGAGCGGTCGACGCTCGAGGTGCCGGCGTTCGACAGCGGCCGCTACGAGCCGCAGAAGCGCCGCGGGCCGCCGCTCGGCGTGCTGGGGATCGCGGCCTCGACCGGCGGTCCGCCCGCGCTGCAGCAGCTGCTGTGCGCGCTGCCGGTGACGCTGCCGATCGCCATCCTCGTGGCCCAGCACATGCCGGCGCGCTTCACCCGGGCGTTCGCGGCGCGGCTCGACAAGATCTGCTCGTTCCAGGTGTGCGAGGCGACCGATCAGCAGGAGCTGCAGGCGGGTGTGGTGTACATCGCCCCGGGCGCGGCCAACCTCGAGGTCGACGCCGGGCCGACCGGCGTGCGCGTGCGCGTGCGGCCGCCGCGGGGCGGGGCGACGATCGTCCCGTCGGGCGACCTGCTGTTCAAGACGGTGTCCGACCTGTTCGGGCCTCGCTTCTGCGCGCTGATCTTGACCGGCATGGGCAGCGACGGGCGCGAGGGGGCCGAGCTGGCCAAGCGGCTGGGGGCGACGGTGCTGGCCGAGGATCCGAACACGGCGGTGATGCCGGGCATGCCGGCGGCCGCGATCGACGCCGGCGTGGTCGACTCCGTGCTGTCGCTCGAGGAGCTGCCGGTGGCGATCCAGCGGTTTGCAGACGCCTGCCGACCGCGGCCGGAAGAGCTGCCGCGGTAGCGCCCGGGGGCTGCGGGGCTCGCCGGGCGGCGGGCAGCCCGCGATGGCGGCGCTGCAGTTCGTCATGCGAAATCACCCCCAGGAGCTGGCGCCGGCGGGCGCCCGTCCGGCCTTGAGGCGTGATACCTTCGCCCCGATGCGTGCGCAGGACGCCGGCCAGGGGGACCTTCACGACAAGACCCGGGCGGCACTTCATGAATTTTTCGGACGCGGGGAGGCCTTCGTCCGCCAACTCATCGCCGAGAACGAACGCCTGCGCGGCGAACTCAACGAAGCGCAACCCGATCGTCCGGCGCGACCGGAGCTGACGCCGGGCACGGTGATGGAAGGCCTCATCGGCCGCATCGTCGAGCTCGAAAAGGCGCGGGGCGCTGCAGCGGAGGCGGGGGCGCCGGCGCCGGCCGGCGAGGTCGCTCGCCTGCGCGATCGCCTGGTCCAGCTCGAGGACGAGAACTACCACCTCGCGTCGATGTACGTCGCGGGGCTGCAGTTCCACGCGTCGCGGACGATCGGCGACGTGCTGCAGACCACCACCGAGATCCTGCTCAACTTCATCGGCGTCGGCGCCTTCACCCTCTACCTCGTCGACGAGGAGCGGCGCGTGTTGTTCCCGATCGCGCGCGAGGGCGGAGAGATGGACGAGCTCGTCGAGATCGAGATGGACGAAGCGAGCCCCGCGGCGCAGATGGTCCAGCGGGGACGCCCGTGGACCCGCGGAGATCCCGCATACGCGTCGGACGACGTGATCATGTATCTTCCGCTGGTCAGTGGACGGCGGCTCGTCGCGGTCCTGCGGCTCGAAGCGTTTCTGGCGCAAAAGCCCGGCTTCGAGGACAATGACTACAGCCTCCTCTCCATGATTTCCGAACACGCCGGCATCGCCATCGAGTCGGCGTGGATCCGGGCTCACGCCAAGGCGGTCGCGCTGCAGCGGCAGGCCGTAGAACACCTCCTCGGATCATGACCCAGGACACCCAAACTCGCCGGCTCAACGCGTTGGTGGTCGAAGACAGCCCACCGATGCGGAAGATGATCGTGTTCGCGTTGTCGCGGATCCGGGAGCTCAGCGTGGTCGAGGCCGACGACGGCGTCGACGCGCTCCGCCGCCTGTCGGGCACCAAGTTCGACATCATCATCACCGACATCAACATGCCCATCCTCGACGGGCTGAAGCTCGTCAAGCGCCTGCGGGCGGACGAGACCTACCAGGACGTGCCGATCATCATCATCACGACCGAGGGGGCCGCCGAGGACCGGCAGCGCGCGCTGGCGCTGGGCGCCAACGCGTACATCACCAAGCCCATCCAGGCCCCGGCGGTCATCAAGCTGGTGCGCGAGATCCTCAACCTGGAGGAGCGGTGACCCCAGGCCGCCGCGCCGGGCCTCGCGGGGCCGGCGGCGAGGCGGCGGGTGCTGGTCGTTCGGGCAGGTCCGAATGGACAGGTCCGAAACGACAGGCAGGGGGGCGACCGGGAGCTGGTCGTTCGGGCAGGTCCGAAGGGACAGGTCCAAAACGACAGGCGGAGGGCGGCTCGCTCGCGCGGGCGATCGAGGCGTACCTCGAGCACCTGAAGGTCGAGCGGCGGCTGCGGCCCAACTCGCTGCTGGCGTACGGCGGCGACCTCGAGGCGTTCGCGGCCCACGCGGAGGCGGCGGAGGTCGAGGCGCTGGCGGCGGTGTCGCCGGCGCTGTTGCTGCGCTTCGCGGTCGGGTTGGCGCAGGCGGGGCTGTCGCCGCGCAGCCAGGCGCGGCGGCTGACGGCGGTGCGCGGGCTGTTTCGGTTCCTGCGCGAGGAGGGCCAGCTCGAGGTCGACCCGGCCCAGGCGCTGCGCCTACCGAAGCTGCCCAAGCGCTTGCCGGAGCTGCTGAGCCGCGGCGAGGTCGAGGCGCTGCTGGTCGCGCCGGGGCAGGACGGCCCGCTGGCGCTGCGCGACACGGCGCTGCTCGAGCTGCTCTATGCGACAGGTTGCCGGATCTCCGAGGCCCTCGATCTGACCCTCGATCGGCTCTACCTCGATCAAGCGATTGTGCGGCTCACCGGCAAGGGGGACAAGCAGCGGCTGGTGCCGCTCGGCTCGCCCGCGATCGCGGCGCTGCAGGCGTGGCTGACGAGCGGACGACCGGAGTTGGTGCGCGGCTCGCTGCGCTGGGTGTTCGTCAACCATCGTGGGGGCAAGCTGTCGCGCGTGGGTTTCTTCCTCAAGCTGCGGGAGCACGCGCTGGCGGCCGGCATCACGCGCCCGATCTCGCCGCACAAGCTGCGGCACAGCTTCGCCACGCATCTGCTCGAGGGCGGCGCCGACCTGCGCGCCGTGCAGGCGCTGCTCGGGCACGCGGACATCGCCACGACGGAAATCTACACGCACGTGACGCGCGACCACCTGCGCGAGCGCCACAAGCGGCACCACCCGCGGGCGTGAAGGCAGCGCCGACGCGAGCGGCGTGATGGGCGAGGACCCGCCGGCACGCACGACGGGGGCGCGCTGCCGGGGCGGGCTCACGATCGTGAGCCCGCGAGCGTGGGGATGGGCGTGAGGTGTTCGAGGCGCGAGCGGCGGCCGGACGGCCAGAGCCGTGCGCGACGCCGGGACACGTGGCCGCGAGATGGCGGAATGGACATGGCGGAACGGGCATGTCCGATCGGTCATGTATGCTCCGTGTCGGCGGGCGCGGACGGGGCGGCGGGGCCGGAATTTGCGCCGGCTCACGCCGCCAGGGGGCCGGGTCTGCGAGCGCGGGGGCCCGAGGTTTGACTCGGGCGGGCGCGGGCGGTAATTTTGTAGGGTCCCGCTCTCGCGGGCCTCTCGCCGTGGATCGCGCCTTCTCCCAAATTGCAGTGCTCGGTCTGCTCGGCGTCCAGGCCGCCGACGTCCGGCGCATGCTGGTCTTCGTCGTCTGCCTGGTGCTCGCCACGGCGGTTCACGAGTTCGCCCACGCCTACACGGCCGACCGCCTCGGCGACCCGACGCCCGGGCGCGAGGGTCGCCTGACCCTCAACCCGCTGGCGCACGCCGACCCGATCGGCACCATCGCCCTGCCGCTGTTCGCCGGGCTGACGCACGCGCCGCTGTTCGGCTGGGGCCGGCCCGTCAACACCCAGCCCCGCTATTACAACCGCAAGCTCAGCATGCGCGGTGGCATGGCGCTGGTCGCGTTCGCGGGGCCGCTGTCGAACATCCTGCAGGCGCTGCTGGTGGCGCTGCTGGTCCTGGGCCTGGTGGCGGGCGGCGTCAGCCCCGACGCGCACGCCAGCGTGTTCGGGGTGCTCGGCCTGTTCTTCATCATGAACATCACGCTGGCGGTGTTCAACCTGCTGCCGGTGCACCCGCTGGACGGCGGCAAGGTGCTGGCGTGGCTGCTCCCGTCGCGCGCGCAGGCGGTCGACGATTTCCTGGCGAAGTGGGGCTGGGCGCTGCTGCTGGCGCTGCTGCTGTCACCCGCGCTGGCCATGATCTTTCAGCCGGTGATGCAGCTGGCGTACAAGACCATGGCCCTCGTCGACGTCCGCTGGCTCGCCGCCCTCGCCGAGCTGCTGGGGCGCTGAAGCGGGCGAGAGCGAGCAAGAGCGGGCGATGGAGCAGGGAAGCACGGGCCTCGGCGAGGGCGCTCCTCGCACGCGCGAGCGCAAAGGCCCTTCGAGCCCGGTCTATTCGGTCGAGCTCGAGGTGTTCGAGGGCCCGCTCGACCTGCTGCTGCACCTGGTGCGCAAGCACGAGCTCGACATCCTCGACATCCCGATCGCGTTCGTCGCCGAGAAGTACCTCGCGTACCTCGACGTGATGCGTCAGCTCGACCTCGAGATCGCGGGCGACTACCTGGTGATGGCGGCGACGCTGGCCTACCTGAAGAGCCGCGAGCTGCTGCCGCCCGAGCCGCGCGCCGGCGAGGCGGGTCAGAGCGAGGAAGACGAGGGCGAGGACCCACGCGAGGCGCTGATCCGCCGGCTCGTCGAGTACGAGCGGTTCAAGCAGGCGGCGGCCGAGCTCGACTCGCTGCCGATGTCGGGCCGCGACGTGTTCGCTCGCGGCGCCGAGCTGGTGATGCCGCCGGTCGATCCGGGGCTCGCGCCGGTGTCGCTGTTCAACCTCGCGGAGGCGTACTACCGCGTGCTCACGCGCGCGAAGGTGAAGTCGACCCACGAGGTCCAGATCGAGGCGGTGACGGTGGCCCAGCGGATCAAGCAGCTGGCGCTGATCCTCGAGGAGAAGCCGCACTTCGAGTTCGAAGAGCTGTTCCTGAACCGCACCTGGGGCAGCGAGCGGGAGCTGCGGGCGATGGTGGTAGTGACCCTGATGTCGATCCTCGAGATGGTGAAGCTCGGGGTGGCGGGGGTGCAGCAGCCGCTCGACAGCACGACGATCCGGATCTACCGCCGCGCGTCCGCGGAGCAGACGCAGGCGGCGCTGGCCGACTACGACGAGGACGAGAGCTTCGGCGCGCCGAAGCCAAAGGCCGGCGAAGAGGAAGGCGCGCCGGCGAAGCCGCGCGAGACCGGGGCGTCGCGCGCAGCGGCGGAGGCGGAGCTCGATGCGGTCGAGGAGGCCGCGCTGCTGGCGGAGGCGCTGGCGTCGGTGCAAGAGCCCGAGGAGCCTGTCGTCGGCTACGCGGACGAGAGCGAGGATGTGGCGGCGAACGACGCCGCGAGCGAGTATGACGACGAGCCACGCCCGGCGCCGCGACGCAGCCGGAGCGAGGGCCGCCGGCCTGTGCTCGAGGACAGGGACGAGGCGATCGAGGAGACGGCGGACGAGCGCTTCGTGATCGTCGAGGGGTCGAGCGCCGAGCCGCCGCGCGAGCACGTGAGCCGGTGGGGACGGGGCGCGGACGAAGCGGAGGAGCAGCGGGCCGGCGAGGAACTGTTGGAGCCCGGGGCGACGGCGGTGGGCGAGGATGTCCCCGGGGACATGTCGATCTCGGGGGAGCCAGGCGGAGTCGAGGATGTCCTCGGGGACATGTCGACTGCGGCCGAGGATGCCCTCGAGGACATGCCGGGTGCTGATGCGTCGGGCGAAGATCTGTCCGCGGGTCCTGAAGATGGCCTTGTCGCGGGTGCGGGCGGAGAGATGCCCGGGGATTCGCTGGAGGCCGAAGATGTCCTTGAGGACATGCTGGCTGCGACGGACGAGACGGTCGCAATCGAGGATGTCTCGGAGGCGTTGCCGGACACAGGTGTCGCGGAGGGCCTCGAGGGTCTCTCCGGAGCGGACGATGAGCCGGCCGGGTCGGTGGAGGCCGAGGATGTCCTTGGGGACATGCCGTTCGGGGACGACACGGCAGCAGCGACCGAATCGGGGCTGATCGCGGAGCTTGCGAGCGAGTCGGGCGAGCTGTCGAGCGCTGAGGACGAAGAATCGCCGCGCGGCGAGGATGACCTCGGGGTGCTGACGGTCGATGTCGCCGAGGACGAGGGCGACGGACGCGCATCGTTCGGCGAGCCGGAAGAGGGCGGCGGCCTGGATGTCCCTGAGGACACCTCCGTCATAGCGAGTGACGAGCGACTTTCGGCTGAAGACGAAGGTTTCTTTGAAGAAATTGCACGCGGCGTCGCGGTCGGAGCTGCGGAGGAACCACAGGAGAAATCCGAGAGCGACGAGAGCGCGGGGGCCGATGCTGGGGTCGCAGACGAGGCGCTCGCTCAGGGGGGCCTTGGTACTGGCTGGAGAGCGGGCGATGAGCCGGCCGCGTCGGTGAGGGCCGAGGATGTCCTCGGGGACATGCCGCTCGCCGACGACCAGGCAGCAGCAAGCGAGTCGGGTGAGCCTTCGGGCGCAGCGGACGAAGAGTCGCCGCGTGGCGAGCTGGACCTCGAGGCCCTGCCGGCCGACTTCGCCGAGGAAGATAGCGACGGACGCGCATCGGCAGGGGCGGACCTGGATGTCCTCGAGGACGCATCCGGCTCCGCGGCGGGCGAGCGCCTCCTGGTTGCTGAGGAAGGTTCGTCGGCTGAAGCCGTTGCTCGCAGCGTCGCGGTCAGAGCTACCGAGGAGCCGCGGGAGGATGTTGAAAGCCTCGAGGGCGCGGCGATCGATGCTGGCTTCGCTGGCGAGGAGTCCGTCGCGGGCGAAGTCTTTGCCGACGCAGTGACGGAGGCCGCCGAGGAACTGCCGGAGCAATCCCGGAGTGACGCGAGCGTGGCGGAGGATGCGGGCTTCGCTGGCGAGGAGCTCGCCGCGGACGAAGTCATCGCCGACGCGGCGACGGAGGGAGCTGAATCCTCCAATGCCGGCGAAGGTGCCATGGCGCGCGGGGACGCGACGGAGGCCGCTGGAGCGGCTGACGGCGATACCGTGACTGTCGCAGACGTGGCGACGGAGGCGGCCGGATTTGCGGATGCGGGCGAAGACCCGGTCGTCGATACGGGGGATGTCGCTGACAGCGTCCCGGAGCGGTTGGCCGAGGCGCTGCTGCCGGAAGTTGCTAGCGACGAAGATGTCGTGACGGCAGATGCCGTCGTGCCGACGGAAGTCGCGGAGCCCGCCGACGGAGAGCGAGATGCGGCGGACGTCGCTGCCGGAGAGCGGCGCGAAGATGTCCTTGAGGACATGTCTGATGTCGCGGTTCGGAAAGCCGAAGCGGTCCCCGAAGACGGCGAGGCGGGAGATCCAGCCGACGCCGGGCGCGAGACGACCGACGAGAAAGAAGCTGTCCTTTCAGACAGCGACGAAGAAGAGGCCGGCGGGTTGTTCCTCAACACCGGCGAGGGCCTCGGGGGCCGCGAGCTCGGCGACGTCGATGACGATGAGGATGACGCGCAGTGACGGCGGCCGTGACAGGGGGTAGGAGATGGTGAAGCCGCGCAAGACGGGCCTGAAGGCCCCTCCGCGGGTGCATGCGGGCGAGAGCGTGCCGGCGGTCGAGGCCGATGCGCCCGAGCCGACGGCGGAGGCGCCGGAGGCCGAACCCGACGAGCTTGCACAGGCCGAGGTCGACGCCGCGGAGGACGTGACGGACGAGGATGCTTCTGCGGTGGCGCAGGAGGGACCCGTCGAGGACGCGGCAGAGGCAGGGGCGAGCGATGAAGCTGCGGAGGCCGGTGAGCCAGCCTCCGAGGAAGAGACGCGCGAGGCGCCGTCGCGCCCCGTCCGCCGCGGTCGCAAGGCTGCGCGCAGCCAGAGCGCGGCCAGCGAGGCGACCGCGGATAGCGAGCCACCGCGGAAGGGCCGGCGGGGCCGCAAGGACCGAGCGAGCGCGGGCGATGGGATCGTCGGCGAAGACAGCGAGGTCGAAGCGGGGTCGACTGCACCCGCTAGCGGGCCGGACGAGGGCGAGGGCAGCGACGAGAAACGTGCAACGGTCGAGGGATCGGAGCTGGCCGATGAGACAGGTGCTTCTGGATCTGGCGAGGGGCGAGCGCTAGACGCTGACGACGCGTCAGCCGTGGTCTCGGGTGATGCGTCGCGGGCGACCGAGGAGGCAGCCGCTTCGCAAGGGAGCGAGGGCAGTGGTTCGTCCGATTCGCAGGTGTCCGAAGGGACAGATTCCCCGGGCGCCGGCGACGATGCCCGGGTGGAGGATCCTTCGGGCGCAACGGGTGAGGCTGCGGCCGAGCTGGCCGAAGGAGCAGGTCCGGAGGATGCGATCGCGGCGGCGCTGGCTGCCGCCTCGACGCCGCGGGCCGCCACCCCGGGGGTGGTGCTCAGCGACGAGCTGCCGATCGACCCCGACGACGACCTGCGCGGGATCGAGGGCGAGGCATCGGCGCGGCTGGTGTCGATCCTCGAGAGCCTGCTGTTCTCGGCGGCCAAGCCGTTGTCGGTGAAGGACCTGCGCAAGGTGCTGCAGGAGACCAGCCAGCGGCAGATCCAGCTGGCGCTGCGTCACCTGCTGGACGTGACGAGCTCGCGCGGGGTGGTGCTCGCGCAGGTCGCGGGCGGGTTCCAGTTCCGCACCCACCCGGAGAACGCGGTGTGGGTGCAGAAGATGCTGCAGGCGAAGCCGGCGAAGCTGAGCCGCACGCAGATCGAGACGCTGGCGATCGTGGCTTACCGACAGCCGGTGACTCGTCCGGAGATCGATGACATCCGCGGGGTCGACAGCGGCGCGGTGTTGAAGTCGTTGCTCGAGCGCGAGCTGATCCAGATCGTCGGCAAGAAGGACGAGCCGGGGCGCCCGCTGCTGTACGGGACGACCGTGCGGTTCCTCGAGTTCTTCAATCTCCGTGGGCTGCGCGACCTGCCGACGCTGCGAGACTTCCGTGATCTGTCCGAGGAATCCAAGGCGACCGTGCGCGAGCGCCTCGGTGACTTGCAGATCGCAGAGGCGCTGGGTCAGGAGGTGCTGGGGTTCGCCGGTGCCGAAGGAAAGGTCCCAGAGGACATGACCCCGGGGACAGGTGCGGAGGTGCCGGGGGGCGCGGCCGGGGAAGGTGCGGGCGGCGAAGCGTCGAGCACGGGCGCGTCGCAGCTTGAAGATGCGAGCCCGCAGTCTGCGGAGACGGGCGAGGACGGAGGCGTCGTTGCCTCAGGCGAGCAGGCGGAAGACGCGGCGAGCGGTGAGGCGGCGAGCGCCGGTACGGGCGAAGCCGCGGATGATGCAGGCAGCGCGAGTCGCTCCCACGACCTGAGCCCAGCGGATGCGGACGAAACCGCAGGAGCGCGTGGCTCGGGAGAACAGCGTCCGCCCGACGATACGGATGGTGTGGGCACGGTCGGCGATGCGGATGACGCGGGGGCGACCCGTGACGCGCGGGACGCCGTTACGGTGGATGAGGCCGACGACGCGGCGGCGACGGGGGACTCGGAGAGCCTCGGCACGGTCGTCGATGCGGATGAGGCGGGAGAGCCGGAGGACTCGCGGGCTCAGAATGCGATCGACGACGAGCACGCGACGAGTCACCCGGACTCGGAGGACGAGTCCGGTGGCGACGCGGAGGACGCGGGCGAGTCGGATAACTCGGGGGAGCCCGGTACGATTGACGCTGTGAGCGACGCTCGCGCGGCGAGGGACCCGGACTCGGAGGACGAGTCTGGTGGCGACGCGGCGAGTGAGGCGGCCTCGAGGCCGGACTCGGAAGACGCGTCTGGCGAAGCGGATGCGGTGAGTGACTCGGTCTCGGAGGATGCCGCCGGCGGTGACGCGGACGCGGCGGACGAGTCGGAGCTCGAGACTGCGGACGACGCGGACGTGGCGAGCGGCTCGGAGAGCGAGCCCGCGGACGACGCGGAGACGGCGAGCGGCTCGGACGATGAGCCGGCGGACGACGCGGAGGCGGCGAGCGGCTCGGACGACGAGTCTGCCGACGACGCGGACGTGGCGAGCGACTCGGAAGTCGAGACCACGGGCGACGCGGACGTGGCGGGCGACTCGGAAGTCGAGACTACAGACGACGCGGACGTGGCGAGCGACTCTGACGACGGCGCTGAGGACGACGGCGTGACGAGCGAATCAGCCGCGGACGACGCTGATCCAGACGACGCGGCTGCGCGAGTGGATGGCGATCGGAAAGAAGCCCCCGAGTCGGGCGACGACACGCATGGCGGTTCCGGCTCCGCGGAAGAGGGAGAAGGACCGGGACTGAACCGCGACGACGCCCTTGAAGCCGCGCCCAGCGACGACGAGGAGGAGACCGCTGCGATCACCGATCGGCGGGTCGAGCTCGACGATGAATTCGTGACGCGAGTGGACGCCGACGAGCTCAGCGAACATGATCCTGAGGACATGTCAGGGGATGCCGCGTCGGAGCAGGACGAGGACGCGAGCGCCAGCAAGCCGGCGGATCGCGCCGAACAAGATGACGAGGACGGTGAGCACGGGCTCGCCGACGAGGACGGCGAGCGTGAGCTCGCCGACGAGGGCTCCGAGGAGCGCGAGGCATTCGACGGGGCGGTCACGCCTCGTCGGAAGCCGCGCGAGCCGGGGGCCGAGGATGAAGATGCCGAGAATTGAGCCGCGAGGCGGCGCGAAGGAGCAGCGAGCATGAAGCGAACGACCAACCAGGGCAGGGCCAGTGGAACGAAGGCCGCCGCGCGGTCGCAGGGCGCCCGAAATCAGGGCAAGCCACAAAGCCGCCGAGACGCGGCAGGGGCCGAGCGACCCGCGGGCAAGGGCGGCGCGGGACGAGCTCGTCCCGCCGGAGCCGCAGGGCGCGGGCGTGCCGGGGGCGAGACCCGAGGCGGCGCAGGTCCAGCAGGGCGAGACAGGCCGGGGCGCCGGGGTGCCGAGGGCGCGGAGACCGACGGCGCGTCGGCTGGCCGCAAGGGCAGGTCCGATGCGCCAGGTCGTGGCGAGCATGTTCGAAAGGACATGTCCCGTGGCACAGGCGCGCCGGGGCGCGGGCGCGGCGGCACGGCCGCGGGCGCCGACCGCGACGGCGGGACGCGGACCCGGGGCGGGCGTCCTGAGGAGACCGCGCAGCGGCGGGCTGTCCGCGGGGACAGGTCGGAGTCCGCGGGCCGGGCTGTCCGTGGGGACAGGTCGGAGTCCGCGGGCCGGGCTGTCCGTGGGGACAGGTCGGAGTCCGCAGGCAGGGCCGGCCGGGGGCAGTCCAAGGGGCAGGCCGTCCGTGGCAGCAGAGCGGAGCCCACGGGTCGCGCTGGCCGAAGGGACAGGACCGAGCCCACGGGGCGGGCTGGCCACAAGGAGTTTGCGGGGCGAGCTGCCCGCGGGAACAGGTCGGACTCGGCGGGTCGTCCTGGTCGTGGGGACAGGTCGAGCGCCGGCAGAGCCGCGCGCGAGGACCGGGACGACGCCGGGACGCATGAGGCTGTCCGTGGGGACAGGCCGGCGGCGCGCGGCGCGGCCCGCTCGGCCGGCCGCGAGTCGGCGGGTGACGGCGAGCGGGCAGTCCGCGGGCGCAAGCCTGAGGGTCGAGCCGCCGCGCGCGCAAACGGGGCGCCGCGCGGCGCCCTCCGCGGCCCGACCGGTCGGGCCGCGGCCCGCGGCGGTGCGGCTGCCCGTGGCGACGGGTCGCACGAGCGCACCGGCGCGGCCGGCGGTGCTTCCGGGAAGCCGAAGGCACCTGCCTCGAAGGCCAGCAAGGCTCGCGGCAAGGCGGCGGGCAGCGCGGCGCCACGCGGCCTGACGGACGCGGTGGGGCTGCGCCAGGCGGAGCGGACGGCGGCGGAGCGGACCGGGGCGAAGACCCGGGCGAAGAAGGGGATCGCGGCCGCGCCGGAGATCCTGCGGCCCCCGAAGTTGCGCCTGCAAAAGGCGCTGGCGGCGGCGGGCGTGACCTCGCGGCGCAAGGCCGAGGATCTGATCGAGGCCGGCGCGATCAAGGTCAACGGCAAGCGGGTCACCGAGCTGGGTTCGAAGGTCGATCCCGATCGCGACGTGATCGAGGTCCGAGGCTCGCGCATTCAGCTGGAGAAGAAGGTCTACTTCCTGCTGAACAAGCCCGACGGGGTGGTGTGCTCGGCGGAGGGGCCGAAGGACAACGAGGGGCGGCCGACCGTGCTGTCGCTGTTCCCCGAGCTGCCGCAGCGGATCTACCCGGTCGGTCGCCTCGACTTTCACAGCCGCGGGGCGCTGATCCTGACCAATGACGGCGATCTCGCGGCGGCGTTGACCCACCCGCGGCACGAGATCCCGAAGACGTACCACGTGAAGTTCCAGGGCAAGCTCACGGAGGACGAGCTCGGCACCCTGGCCAACGGGGTCACGCTCGAGGACGGGACGGTCACGCGCCCGGCGGCGGAGGTCAGCGTCATCAAGGACACCGCGACCAACAGCTGGGTGCAGATCACCCTGCAGCAGGGCCTCAATCGCCAGCTGCGCCGCATGGGCGAGGCTATCGGCAGGCCGGTGCTGAAGCTGATCCGCGTCGCTATCGGCGGCCTCACGGCGGACGGACTGGCAGATGGTGAGTTTCGTCCGCTGACCCCGACCGAGGTCTACGACCTCATGGCGGCCGCTTCGCCGGCTGCGGCGCCCGCCGCCAAGGCCCGGGCCCAGGGCGGCGCCGGGGATTCACCCGCGAGCACGGGCGGCCGGGCGCGTTCCCGGCTTGCGCCGGGGAAGCGGGCGGGGTAGTGTCCGCGCCCGCTCGTCGTTCAGGACCCGCAGGGTCGTGAAGACAATTTCCGCCAGGACTTCGTATGGCCAAGAACTCTCAAGTTTTGCGCGACAAGAAGCGCGACAAGCTGATCAGCAAGTACGCCGCCCGCCGCAGCGACCTGCGCGACAAGCTCAAGGACCCGAACATCGACATCGAGGACAAGCTCACGATTTCGGCTCAGCTCACCAAGCTGCCGCTGAACTCGTGCCCGACCCGCAAGACCCGACGCTGCATGCTGACGGGCCGCTCCAAGGCGGTCTATCGCAAGTTCGGCCTGTGCCGGAACATGCTCCGTGAGCTCGCCCTCAAGGGCGAACTGCCGGGCGTGACCAAGTCGAGCTGGTGAACTTCTCGCCCGCCGCAGGAGAGTCATGAAGTCCGGAATCCATCCCAGCTACCGCAAGGTCCTGTTCGTCGACGCCTCCTCGGGTGACGAGTGGGTGTCCTACTCGACGATGACCGGCGGCGACTCGCGCGCCCACAAGGGCGAGGATCTCCCCGTCGTTCGCGTCGACATCTCGTCGTTCAGCCATCCGTTCTGGACTGGCCAATCGCGCGAGGTCGACACCGAGGGCCGCATGGACCGCTTCCGTCGCCGCTACAACGTCAAGGGCGGCCCCTCGGCGGCTGCCGCGGCCAAGCCGGCCGCTGCAGCCCCCGCTCCGGCGCCCCTGAAGGCCGAGCCGGTCGTCGCCGCCGCCAAGCCGGCCGCGAAGGCGAAGAAGAAGTAACTCCGTCGGACCTGCCCGGTCCGGCGACGTTCGAGCTTCACGCGCGTCATGACCTCCGGGTCGTGATGCGCGTTCGCTTTGGGTCGCTGCCAGGTCGTGGCCGCCGGTGCGCCGAGACCGTGCGGGGTTGACCGCGAGCCGAGGCTCGCGGCTCCATCGCCCGTCTCAAGGCCGAGACCGTGCCGGCTTTGACCGCGAGCCGAGGCTCGCAGGCTCATCGCCTGTCTCGAAGACCAGGCGATCGTCGGCGCGGCGGCGAGGGCACGGGCCTGTCCCGAAGGGCAGGTCCCGGGTTCACGCTCAGACGCGCAGGACCTGGGCGGCCCAGGTGAAGCCGGTGCCGAACGCGGTCATCGCCACCAGGTCGCCGTCCTTCACGCGACCGGCGGTGCGAGCCTCGTCGAGCGCGACGGGGATCGTCGCGGCCGACATGTTGCCGTAGCGATCGACGATCGAGACCATCTTCGCCGGGGCGATCGCGGTGCGGGCCCGCGTGGCCTCCATGATGCGCGTGTTGGCCTGGTGCGGGATGAGCAGCGAGACCTCCTCGGGGGTCACGCCGGCGCGCTTCAGGGCCTCGATGGCGCCCTCGCTCATGGCGGTGACGGCGTGCTTGAACACGGTGTTGCCCTCCATGTGCACCGTGTGGGCCCGGGCCGCGACGCTCTCGGCGCTGGCGGGCTGACGCGAGCCACCGGCGGGCTGGTAGAGCACGCGAGCGAGGGTGCCGTCGGCGCCCCAGGCCGAGCCGAGCAGGCCGCGATCTTCGTCGCAGGCCGTGAGGATGGCCGCGCCGGCGCCGTCGCCGAACAACACGCAGGTGCTGCGGTCCTCCCAGTTGACGACCCTGCTCATCACCTCGGCGCCGATGACCGCGGCCGTGCGTGCGCCTCCGCCGGCGATCAGGCTGGCCGCGAGCTCCATGCCGTACAGCCAGCCGGAGCAGCCGGCGCTGACGTCGAAGGCCGCAGGGCCGCGCAGGCCGAGCTTGTGCTGCACCCAGCAGGCGGTCGACGGGAACAGCGTGTCCGGGGTCGAGGTGGCGACGATGAGGACGTCGATCGCGCCCGGATCGAGGCCCGCGGAGCCGCACGCCGACAACAACGCCTCGGCGGCGAGGTCGGAGGTGGCGACTTCGGGGGCCGCGATTCGACGCTCACGAATTCCGGTCCGCTCGACGATCCACTGGTCGGTGGTGTCGATCATCGTCTCGAGCTCGGCGTTCGTCAGCACTCGCGGCGGCAAGGCGCGCGCAGTGGCGAGGATCTTGAACCGGCGCATGCGTCACCTGCTAGCTCACCCTGCGACTGCACGGCAATCAAAAGGGATGTGCGGCAGCGCCGGCCGTGGAGCGATGGAGCCAACACACGCGGTTTTGTAGGCAATTGCCGGGAGATGGCTCGGGGCTGGTAGACTGGCGGGGCCATTTTGCCCCTCGCCCGTATGCGCTCTTCTCTCTCTGTTTGCGCACTCCTCCTGGCGGCCTCGACCCTGTTCGCCTGCGCCTCGTCGCTCGACAAGGGCCGCGTCGCACGCAACGCCCACGACGACGTCAAGGCCGAGCAGTACCTCCGCAAGTCGATGGCGAGCGATCCCGAGGACCGCGCGGCCGCCCAGAAAGAATTGGCGTCGCTCAAGTTCGCCCAGGCGCAGGCCAAGGCCAAGCAAGATCCCGCGGCCGCCGAGGCGCTGGTGCGCGAGAGCTTGACGCTGGCCCCGGGCGACGAGAAGGCCGTCGATCTCCTCGGCCGCGTCGTCCACGCGCAGGGCCGCCTCGACGAGGCGATCAAGATCCTCGGCGAGGGCGACGGCAAGTCCTGCGACATGTGCAAGCGCTACCTCTCGGTGCTGCTGCTCGAGCGGGCCGGCAAGCGCGAGGCGGCCAAGGACTTCGAGGGCGCGCGCGCCGACTACTCGCGGGCGACGGAGCTCATCCCCGACGCGATGACGGCGCTGGCGGTCGCGCGCAGCAGCGAGCAGCTCGGCGATCTCGAGGGCATGACGCGGGCCATCGAGATGGCGGTGCCGCTGATCCGCCCCGACGACACCGCGGCGCAGACGGAATTCCTCGGCTTCCGCGAGCGGACCGTGATGGCCGCGGCCGGCCGCGGGGACGTCGCCACCTGCGATCGCTGGCTCGCCTTCTTCCCGGCGGGCGCCGGCGGCGACGGTTGGTACGTGTTGCAGCTGCGCGTCGCGCAGGAGCTGTACCGCCAGAAGAAGATCGACGTCGCCGTCACGCGCGCGCGGACGATGCTCGGTTCGACGCACACCGACACGCTGCCGGCCAACCGCAAGGCCGAGTTCCAGCGCTTCCTGGCCGACATCTATCGCCTGCAGGGCGTCGGTTATCTGCGCGAGGGCAAGCTCGCCGAGGCCGACGACAACTTCCGCCTGGCGATGGAGTTTTTGCCGGGCGACGACAAGATCAAGCTGCTGCGGGCGCTGGCGATCGGCGGCAACCACGAGATCGGCAAGGCGATCCAGGTCGTCAACGCGCTGCCGAAGGACACCAAGGGGCACGCCGAGGTGCTGGCGATCCTCGAGAGCATGCAGGTCGCCGATCGCCTGGCCGACGGCGACGTCGACGGGGCGAAGGCCGCGCTCGCGCGCGCGCAGGCGGCCAGCGCGGAGACGCCCGAGGTCCACGTGGCGATGGCGGAGATGCTGGTCATCACGCCGGCGGCGGGCGTCAACAAGGGCATCGTCCGTCAGCTCAAGAAGAGCGGGATCGTCAAGTACCCCAACGACGAGGTCAACCGCTACGGCGAGGCGCTGTCGGAGCTGGCGTGGGCGCGCGAACAAGCGCGCGGGCTCGGCGAGGGCTACCTGTTTCGCGGGCCCGGGATCGACGCGCGCATGGCCAACCTCGACCGTCAGCTGCGAGCCTTTTACCCGTTCCCGGTCGAGTTCAACGCCGACAGCACCGCCATCCTGAAGATCCGCTTCAAGAGCGGCGCGTCCGGCGAGGTCGGGGTCAAGACCGACAGCGGGGAGCAGACGGTGCGGGTCCCTGCGGGCAGCGAGGGCGCCGAGGTCATCGTGCGCGACCCGGGCCTGACGTACTTCCGCATCAACGGGAAGGTCTCCAGCTTCGTCACCGAGCCCTACACCCGGGTGACGATCGACCTGTGACGGCGACGCTGCTGAGCTCGCCGGATTTCGATCGCCGCTGCACGACGCGCCGGGCCTGATAGACTCGCGGCGATGCAGCCCTGTCCCTATCGCAAGATCCGCCCGCTGGGCGAAGGGTCGATGGGGGACGTCCACCTGTGCGTCGACGTGCAGCAGCGGCGCCTGGTGGTGGTCAAGTGGCTGCGGGCCGAGCTGCACGAGGGCAGCCAGGCGGCGGTGCGGTTCCGCCGCGAGGCCGAGCTGATGGCGGGCGCCAACTTCCCCGGCGTCATCAAGGTCGAGGAGTGGGGCCTGGACGAGTTCGGTCGCACGTGGATGGCGATGGAGTTCGTCGACGGGCTCATGCCATCGGCCGTGGTCGGGCCCGGTGATTGTTGGTCGGTGCACCGGCTGCTCGCGGGCGTGGGCCAGGGGCTCGACGACCTCCACGGCCTCGGCGTGGTCCACCGCGACCTCAAGCCGGAGAACGTGCTGCTGCGGAGCTCGGTCGACGGCTGGGAGCCGGTGATCATCGACCTCGGGATCGCCAAGTGGCTGGCGCAGGAGACGGCGACCGCGAGCGGCTCGGTGTTCGGCACGCCGCACTACATGAGCCCGGAGCAGTGCCGCGACACCAAGCACGTCGGGCCGGCGACCGACCGCTACGCCGTCGCGGTCATCATCTTCGAGCTGATGGCCGGGCGCCGGCCGTTCGAGGGCCGCACGATCCCGGAGCTGCTCCGGCAGCACCTCGAGTCGCCCGTGCCCGAGCTGCAGATCCCCAAGCGCGTGCGCTCCGGGGCGATCCGCGACACCGCGGCCAAGGCGACGTACCCGTCGCCCAACCTCGACGCGTTCATGCGCAAGGCGATGGCCAAGGAGCCGCGGCTGCGGTTCGGCAGCGGCAAGGAGATGACCGACGAGTTCGAGCGCGCGGCCAAGGCCGACGGGCTGTGGGAGATCCCCGACCCGTCGGACATGACGCCGCTGTTCCCGGCGCTGACCCACCCGATGGCCGAGATCATCATCGACGGTGAGTCGCGCCAGCGCTTCGACGTGCGTCACGGGCCGCTGGTGCTCGGACGTCACGAGTCGTGCCAGGTGGTGCTCGGCTCACCGCGGCTGAGCCGCCTGCACGCGTGCGTCTACCTGCACCGCGGTCGGGTGTGGGCCGCCGACCTGCACAGCCAGAACGGGACGCTGTTCCAGGGCCGCGCGCTGCAACCGGGCGTGCCGATGCCGTTCCCGCCCGGGGGGCAGACGGCCGTGTTCACGCTCTACAACCGCAACATCGCCGTCCGCCTGTGCACCACCACGGGGGCGTGAGCCCGGCCGCGTCATGGCGGGCGGGGACGACGCGGCTGCGGGACATGTCCGGAAGGACAGGGCAGTCGAGGATGCTTCGGGACATGTCCTGAGGGACATGAGTGAAGATGCTCCGGGACATGTCCTGAGGGACAGTGACGAGGATAACTTCGGACATGTCCCGAGAGACAGCCATCCCGCGCTCGCGGCGGGACATGATTTGCGGGCCCCGGGTGGCGGGGGGGATGCTTCGGCTCTGGGTCGGCGCGCTGCCGTCTTGCTGTTCGGGCCGGCGATCGCGTGGACGCTGGTCGCTGCGGCCGGGCTCGGATGGGCCGGGGCGCGGGCGGACGCCTGGGGGCCCGCGCCGCGCCGCGATGCGCCGGTGGTCGGCTCCGAGGCGTGTCTGGCGTGCCACCCGACCCAGCACGCCAGCTGGTCGGCGACGTATCACCGGACGATGACGCAGCGCGCCGAAGGCGAGGCCGTGCTGGCGCCGTTCGCCGGCGAGCACGTCGACCACCTCGGCTTCCGCGCGACGATGACGCGCAGCGCCGCGGGCCGCCCGCACGTGCGCGTGAGGCCGCTCGACGACGAGGGGCGCGAGGTCGGCGAGCCGCTGCTCGATGTCGAGGTCGTGATGACGGTGGGCAGCCACCGCTATCAGCAGTACCTGGCGCAGATCGACCGCGGCGGTGGGCCCGGCGAGGTGTGGCGCCTGCCGGTGGCCTGGCACGTCGCCACGGCGCGGTGGATCCCGATGAACGCGGCGTTCCTCGAGCCGGAGGGCGCGCGGGGCGACGCCGAGGCGTACCTGCGCCACCTCAGCCGCTGGAACGACAACTGCGTGCTGTGCCACAACACCGAGCCGCGGCCGGGGATGGCGCAAGAGACAGGTGAGGCGCCGCGCTTCGCCACCACCGTGGGCGAGCTCGGGATCGCGTGCGAGGCCTGCCACGGGCCGGCGGGCGCGCACCTGCAGCGGCACGCCGATCCGTTCCGGCGGCTGCTGGCCGGCGGGGCAGGGGACGGATCGATCGCGCACCCGGGCCGGCTGGTGACGCGCGACGAGAGCGGGGTGTGCGGGCGCTGCCACGGCAACCGGATCAGCGCCGACGTCGCGGCGGTGCTGCGCGAGGGCGACGGGTTCTTGCCCGGGACGGACCTGGCGGCGGTTTCGCGCCCGATCTTCCGCGACGCGACGGTCGGCGGCGAGGCGCTGTTCGCCGAGCGCTTCTGGCCCGACGGGACGCCGCGCCTGTCGGCCTACGAGTACCAGGGGCTGCTGCTGTCGCCGTGCCACCAGGGCGGCCGTGAGGGCGGGCTCGGCTGCGACGACTGCCACGCGATGCACGGCGACGAGCCCGACATGCAGGTCCGCGGCGATCGCAAGGGCGCGCGGGCCTGTACTTCGTGCCATGTCCCCGAGGACATGTCCTCAGGGACACGTCACGGAGGACATGGCCCCACGGTCACGTGCCAGGGCTGCCACACGCCGCGGATCACCTACGGGCTGCTCGAGGGGATGATCGGCCACCGGATCGCGGTGCCGCGGCCGCAGGCGTGGATCGGGCGCCACGACCAACCGGACGCGTGCACGCAGTGTCACGTCGACCGCAGCCGCACGTGGGCGGCGGAGGCGCTGCCGCGGCTCGGGTTCCCGGAGGCGGGTCCGCTGCCGCCCGCGGCGCCCGACGAGGGGTGGGGCTCGCGGGTGCAGCTCGACCTGGTCGGCGGCGATCCGCTGCAGCGGGTGCTGGCGATCCACGCGCTGACGCGGCCCGAGGTGCCGGTCGCGGCGTCCGAGCGGCGGGGGTGGATCACCGACGCGCTCGACGACGAGTACCCTGCGGTGCGGTGGTTCGCCTGGCGAGCGCTGGGGGAGCTCGCGGCGCCGGAGCAGCGCGCGCTGGTGGCGGCCTACGATCCGCACGCGGAGGCCGAGCGTCGGGTACCGGCCGCGGACGCCCTGCGCGCGGCGTTCGGGACCGGGCCGTTCAGCCCCGAGCAACGTGAGGCGCTCGAGGCTCGGCGCGAGCAGACGGTGCTGTGGATCGGCGAGTGAGGGCCGCTCGTCGCGGGCCCTGGAAGCCCGCGCTCGCCCTGCAGGCGTCCGGGCCGTGAACTGAAGATTTGGCGGGCGAGCGGCCTGCGGCTAGATTCGCCCCGTGCGCGCCGAACGGCACCACCGGCTCTCGCTCGCCTTGCTGGCGGTCTTCCTCGCCTCGGGGCTGTGGCTCGAGGCGATGATCGGGCTGCGCGCGGCCGGGTGGGTCGACGATCCGCTGCGCCGCGAGTTCCTCCGCCTCGGCCACGCGCACGGCGGGCTGCTGGCGCTGGTCAACCTGGCGATCGCCTGGTCGCTCGGGCAGCTCGCCACGCCCGAGGCCTGGGCCGGCAAGATCCGCATCGCCGCGCTGCTCGGTGCCTTGCTCGTCGGCGTCGGCTTCATGGCCGGCGGGCTCACCCACGGACCGACCGACCCGGGGCCGCCGATCCTCGTGGTGCCGGCCGGGGCGCTGCTGACTCTGGCCGCGGTGATCGCCACGGCGCTGGTCCGGCCCACCGATCGCCCGCCGGGGAGCTGAGCGCTCAGGCGGCGGGCGACCGAAAGCCGACCGCCTGCCTCACGCGTCCTCCCCATCGGGTGTCCGAAGGGGCATGTTCGAGAGGACATGTGCTTTCGACCCAACGAAAACGGCCGGGCTGGTGGGCCCGGCCGTCGTCCTCGCGTCGCCGATCAGGAGGGCTCGGCGACCAGGCCGGTCGGGGGGACCGGTGACGGCTTGCGGCTCGGCTCGCTGGCGGCCGTCGGGGCGCTGTTGCGGGCGCGGACCGGCGGCAGCGGGCGACCGTCGATGACCATGGCGACCTCGACGGCGGACAGCACCTCGCGCTCGAACAGGGCGCGGGCCAGGCGCTGGAGCACGTCCGACTTGGTGGTCAGCAGCTCCTTGGCGAGCGTGTACTGCAGGGTGACGATGCCGTGGATCGTCTTGTCGATCGCCTGCGCCGTCGACTCGGAGTAGTTGGGCGACTGCTGGATCTCGCGGCCGAGGAAGGGCTGGCCTTCGGCCTTGGTGTAGGCGACCGGACCGAGCTCGTCGCTCATGCCCCACTCGCACACCATCTTGCGGGCGAGGGCGGTGGCGCGTTCGATGTCGTTGCTGGCGCCGGTGGTCTTCTGGCCGTTGAACGCGATCTCTTCGGCGATGCGGCCGGCCATGAGGATGGCGATCTGGGCCAGGGCCTGCTCGCGGTCGAGGCTGTAGCGGTCCTCTTCGGGCAGCTGCTGGGTGACGCCGAGGGCGCGGCCGCGGGGGATGATCGTGACCTTGTGGATCGGGTCGACGTGCTCCTTGGGCAGGCTCATCGCCACGAGGGTGTGGCCGGCCTCGTGCCACGCGGTGGTCCAGCGCTCCTTCTCGGAGATGATGGCGCTCTTGCGCTCGGAGCCCATCAGGACCTTGTCCTTGGCGCGGTCGAAGTCGTCGTCGTGGACGCGGTCGCGGCCGTTGCGGGCGGCCATCAGCGCGGCCTCGTTGACGAGGTTCTCGAGGTCGGCGCCGGAGAAGCCGGGGGTGCCGCGGGCGATCAGGCTGACGTCGACGGTGTCGTCGACCGGGACCTTGCGGGTGTGGACCTTGAGGATCGCCTCGCGGCCGCGCACGTCGGGCAGGCCGACGATGATGCGGCGATCGAAGCGGCCGGGGCGGAGCAGGGCCGGGTCGAGGACGTCGGGGCGGTTGGTGGCGGCGACGAGGATGACGCCGTCGTTCGACTCGAAGCCGTCCATCTCGACGAGCAGCTGGTTGAGGGTCTGCTCGCGCTCGTCGTGACCGCCGCCGAGGCCGGTGCCGCGGTGACGACCGACGGCGTCGATCTCGTCGATGAAGATGATGCAGGGGGCGTTCTTCTTGCCCTGCTCGAACAGGTCGCGCACGCGCGAGGCGCCGACGCCGACGAACATCTCGACGAAGTCGGAGCCGCTGATGCTGAAGAACGCGACGCCGGCCTCGCCCGCGATGGCCTTGGCGAGCAGGGTCTTGCCGGTGCCCGGAGGGCCCATCAGCAGCACGCCCTTGGGGATCCGGCCGCCGACGCGCAGGTACTTCCGGGTGTCGCGGAGGAAGTCGATGATCTCCTCGACGTCCTCGCGGGCCTCGTCGACGCCGGCGACGTCCTTGAAGGTGACCTTGTTCTGGTGCTCGTTGAGCAGGCGAGCCTTGCTCTTGCCGAAGTTCATCGCTCGCCCGCCGCCGGCCTGCATCTGGCGCATGAACACGACCATCAGCACGACGATGAAGATGAGCGGCAGGTACATCAGCGCGAACTGCAGCAGCGCGCTGTCCTCCTCGGGCTCGACGCGGTAGTCGATCTGCTTCTCGCTCAGCTTCTGGTACAGGTTCTCGGCGACGGGGCCGGTGGCCTGGTAGGTCTTGCCGTCGAGGTCGTACGAGATGTCGACGTAGCTCGGGTGGACCGCGACCACCATGTTCGAGCTGTGCTTGAGCGACCCCCAGTCGCGTTCGACCGTCTCGACGAACTTCGCGTACGAGATGTTGACCACCTCGTGGCTGGTGTTGAACATGTTGGCCAGCGCGAGCACGCCTACGATCAGGCCGAGCCACACCAGAAGGGTCTTCGTCTGCTGTTTCACGGTGAGAAGGTTCCAGAGCCGTGCCTGGAGCTTTGCGAGCATAGCGGAAGACGGATCGCCCGGCCAGCCGCGCAGGTCCGGAACGCGCACGCCGGCCGCTCTGCTCGCCGCCTGAGCCCGCGCGTCGGCGCTACGTGGCCGGGATCTGCGCGCCGGGAGCGGCCCCCGCGAGCTTGAGCCCGTGGCGGTCCAGGCGCAGGTGAAGGCCGGGGCGCAGGTGCCAAACATGGGGCCGGAGCACCGCGCCCGTGCCCCCGAGCGCTGCGGCGCGCGCCATCACGGTGCGGTCGATGTCCTCGATCACGGCCGCTCGCAGCGCGCCGAGGTCGGCGCCCCCGAGGCCGCAGATCCGGCGCAAGATCCGGGTCCGGACCGCTCGTGGAAGGCGATGCAGATCGTCGGTCGACCACCAGGTGTCCGCGCCGCGCCGCCGCGCGGCCTCTTCGCGCGCGGCCCAGTCGCGCAGCGCCTCCTCCGCGTCGGCGGCCTGTGTGGCGAGACACACGAGTGCCGCCTCGACGCGGGGGTTGTGAGCCCGGAGCTCCGGCAGCACGCGCTCGCGCACGCGGATGCGCGGCTGTTCTTCGTCGGTGTTGGTCGGGTCGTCGCACCAGGTCATGCCCATGCGCTCGCACAGCGCCCGCGTGCCGGCCCGCGGCAGCTCCAACAGCGGCCGCAGCCACGGCGCTTCCCACGGCCGCATCGCCGCCAGGCCCTCGAGTCCGCAGCCGCGGGCCGCGTGCATGAGCAAGGTCTCGGCTTGATCGGTGGCGGTGTGACCCAGGGCGATCGCGTCGCAGGCGTGCGCCGTCGCGAACGCAGACAAGGCGGCGCGCCGGGCCTCGCGGGCCCGCGCGGGCAAGCCCGAACCTGGCGAAAGGGACAGGCGCGTCGAGACGCACGCGAGGCCCCGCTCCGCGGCCGATCGCGCGACCACCGCGGCCTCGTCGGCGGACTCGGGGCGCAGGCCGTGGTCGACGTGGGCGACGATCAGCGCGAGCGCCTCGTCGCGGGCGAGGAGGTGGAGCAGGCCGACGAGCGCGGTCGAGTCGGCGCCGCCCGAACAGGCGACGAGGAGCCGGTGCGGGGAGCCGGCGGCGCGGAGGCTGCGGCGGACCGGGCCGAGAGCGCTGGCGATGGTCGGGTGGCGGGGTGGCACGCGCGTGCGGCGATGATACCTTCCCGCCGATGACCTCGCCCGCAGAGCTCCCCGGCGCCGGCCTCGACGTCGCCAGCGTGCAGAGAGACCCGCTCGTGCTCGAGCAGCGCGACGACCTCCCGGAGTTGATCCCGCAGCTGCCGCCGACCGCGTTCGTGCAGATCGCCCGCGGGCTGCGCGAGGAGGATCGCCTCGACCTGGTGCTGCCGCACGCGTCGCCCGAACAGCTGACTGCGTTGCTCGACCTCGACGGCTGGGAGCGCGAGCGGATCGCCGTCGACAAGGCGCGCGGGTGGCTGGTGGCGATCGCCGACGCGTACATCGCGGCCGGCAAGCCCCGCGGAGATCTGCGCACCGTCATCGAGGACATGGATCCCGAGATGTGGACGATGGCGCTGTTGCCCGGGACGGCGGTCTACGAGCTCGATCCGGAGGACAACGAGCAGCGCGACCAGGCGATGGCGGCCGTCGACGCGCTGTTCCCCTACGAGACGCCCGACGGCGGCTTCGTCGTCGCGGTGCCCGACAACACGCTCGGGCACATGGTCGTGCACGTGCTCGAGCGGGTCTACGCCGACGACCTGCAGACGGGGCGCCAGTTGACGCTGTCGCTGCGCGGGGCGCTGCCGGCCCAGCTCGAGGAGGATCTGCTGCGCTGGCGCAGCGGTCGCCTCGCCGACCTCGGGTTCGTCGCGTGGGAAGAGGCGATGAAGCTGTTCCGGCCGCTCGACGCCAAGTCGGCGCGCGAGGTCGCGGCGGCGCCGGCGGCCGCGGCTCCGCGCGAGGGCGAGGCGCTGCCGGCGGCGTTCCCGTCGCCGTCGGCGGGGCTGCTGCGGCGGGTGCTCGGCGGGCTGGTGGCGGGCGAGCAGGGCGTGCGCGCGCGCGAGTTCACGCTGCTCGTCAACGAGCTGATGTCCGCCCAGCGCAGCGAGCCGGGCGACGCCAAGGCGCAAGAGCGGGCGTTCCATCAGGCCGAGGCGACGGTGAGCCTGGGCCTCGAGGTGCTGGTGGTCGGGCTGAGCCTGCCGCCGGCCGAGGTCGACCCGTTCCTGGCCGGGCGGATCGCGGCGCTGGGGCTGCGCGGGGTGTTCCGCGTCGGCTACGGGCCGCTGGCGGCGCTGCGCAAGACGGCGCTGGCGCTGCACCGCGAGGGCCGGGTGTCGCTGACGAAGATCGGGTCGCTGCTCGATCGGCCGTGGGGACCGGCGATCGAGAGCCTGTCGCGGTGGCTGCCCGAGCTGCCGATCGAGACGGCCAGCGCCGGGGTGCGGCCGATCGCCGGCATGCGCGACGTGGCCCGCGCGACCGAGCTGCTGGCGCAGGCCGGGGCGTTGGCGGCGTTGACGTTCGACCCGCGCGGCTACGCGGTCGACCCGCAGTGGGTCAGCCGCGTCGACGAGCCCGATCGGCTGACGCTCGGCGATCTGCTGCGCACCTCGGCGGTGCGCCGGCAGCTGCCCGGGATGTCCGAAGAGACAGCCGCGGCGTTCGCCCCGGTCGACGCCGACGACCTGGCGTGGGCCGCCGATCACCTGCTGGTGAACGGCCGTCTGGCCCCGGTCCTGGCCGCCGACCTGCGCAAGCGCTGCCTGGCGCTCGGGGTCCCGCAGCACGCGGAGGCGTTCGTGAAGGCGGTCCTGCTGCGACTCGAGGTCGAGCTCGGGGCGCTCGAGCGCGACGAAGAGGGCACGGTCGACCTGCGGCGCGCGGGCGGGGTGATCACGCCGCAGCGGATCGGCGTGTGGCTCAAGACGGGCCTCAGCGCGAGCTGAGGCCTCGCGCCGCGTGGCCGCGAGGACATGCGCGTTCGGACATGCTCGAACGCGCATGTGCGCACGGACATGTCCGTTCGCGCATGCTCGATCGGCCAGGTCTCAGTCGGGCGAGACCGGGAAGTCGCGCACCCGCAGGGCGCGGCCGTCGGACAGCACGAAGCCGACCTGGACGGCGGCGAAGCGGCCGATCTGGCGCAGCTCGGTGAGCAGCGGGCCGAGGTCGTCGCGGCTCTCGACGGGGATGCCGGCGATCTCGGACACGCGAGCGTTGCGCAGCAGCTCGCGGCCGCGGGAGCGGAAGATCGGGGCGTCGGGGCGCAGATCCTTGACGATCGGCTCGCGGCGCGACTCGTCGAGGCGGAGGCCGAGCAGGGCGTCGGCGTCGATGAGGACCTGCTGGTCGGGCGGGGTGGCGGCGACGGGGATGTTGAACGCGAGGCGGTCCTTGCCGCGCACGACGGTGAGGTTCAGGACCTCGCCGGGGAGCAGGCCGCGCACGGTGGACACGAAGTAATTGGCGAGCCGCAGCTGGGCCTCGGGGCCGGTGCCGAAGGAGTCGAAGCGCTGGCCCTGGGCCTCGACGATCAGGTCGTCCTTGCGCAGGCCGGCGGCGTCGGCGGGCCGGCCGGCGAGGACGCGGCTGACGCGGAGGCCGTTCTGGTAGCCGAGCGCGCGGGCCTCGGCGTCGAGCTCGCCGTCGTGCGGCGCGACCTCGGCCCCGACCTGGCCGGAGCGGGCGCCATGACCGGCGCGCAGGGCCTCGAGCAGGGCCGCGATGTGGTCGATGGGGATGGCGAAGGCGATGCCCTGGGCGCGCTCGAGGGTGGCGGTGGTGATGCCGACGAGCTGGCCGCGGAGGTTGAAGATCGGGCCGCCGGAGTTGCCGAGGTTGATGGCGGCGTCGAGCTGCAAAAGCGGGGTCTGGCGGCTGCGCAGGAGGCCGGTGCGGCCGATCGCGGCGACGATGCCCTGCGACACGCTGTGCTCGAGCCCGAGCGGGGTGCCGACGGCGAACACGGCCTCGCCGACGCGCAGCTCGTGCGAGCGGCCGCGGGTGGCGAAGGCGAACCGCTCGGCGCTGTCGGCCGGCCGCAGGCGCAGGAGGGCGATGTCGCGGTCGCGGTCGGCGACCAGGAGCTCGGCCGGCAGCTCGCGGCCGTCGACGAAGCGGGCGCGGATCGGCTGCTGGGACACGGCCGAGGCGTCGGTGATGCCGCCGAGCACGCGCTGCCGCGGGTCGCGGATCTGGCCGGCGACGACGTGGTAGTTGGTGAGGACCAAACCTGTCTCATCGACCAGGACGCCAGCGCCGAGAGCGTCGGCGCCGCTGAGGGTGACGACGGCGTCGCGGGTGCGCTCGACGGCCTCGACGAGGCCCGGGCCGCCGTCGCCGCGCGCCTCGGGGCAGTCGCAGGTGGCCGGGGCGGCGACGGGCGGCAGCGCCGGCACGGGCACGGGCGCGGTGTCGACCGGAGCGGGAGCGCCGGGCGGGGCGGTCTGGATGCCGACCAGGACCGCGACCCCGCCGAGCAGCACGCCGAGCACGGCGGCTCCAGCGGCGATCCACAGCGATTCGCCGCGCGCAGGTCGCGGCTCGGGTCCCGGGGCAGTCGTGGGCATCGCCGGGACAACCTAGCGCGTCCTCGCCGCATTCCCAAACGGCCCGTGAAAGCGCGACCGCGAGGTCTGCGGACGCCGTTCTCGCGGGCTTTGGGGGCGGCGAGGGCCGTGACGAGCGGCGGTCATCGCTGCGCTCGCGGGGGTCGACGGGCGAGCGGCGATGCTGCGACCCCAGAGTCGCTCGAAGGCGAAGCATGGTCAGTGCGTGGCTCGGCGTGGATGGGTCGAGGCTGGAGGCCGCTCAGGACGGAGCGTGGACGCGATGCGGGAGCGCGAGGCTGTCGTCGCCGCCCGCAGCCCGTGGGCGACCGCGCACGGACGACGCCGGAGGTCGATCGCGGATGTCCGACGTGGGGATCGTGCTAGCGTGGCGCGATCGGCGATCGCAGCCGCGACAGGGCGTCGCGGGCGCGGATCTTCGCCCGGCGCCATGTCATGCTCGGGCCGGTGGGCCGATCCGCGCGCCCGCGTGAGAAAATGGCCGCCCGGCGGGCGGCGGCGGGGTGAGCCGCGCGCGCGTTTCTGGCATCCTCTCGCACCTGCGGCGCCGCGCCGCGCCGCCAGCCAATGACACTTCAGGCCACGCACGCAGCCCTGCAGTCCTCGCCCGCTATCCCCGGAACGGCGCTCGAGCAGGCCGTCGGCCTCGTCGCCGGTGAGCTCACCGAGGTGGACGCGCGGCTCGAGCAGCTGCTCCAGTCGTCGATCGCGATCATCCCGGAGCTCGGCGGCAAGCTGGCGTTCGCGGGCGGCAAGCGGTTCCGACCGCTGGTGACCCTGCTGGCCGCGCGCGCGGCCGGCTTCATCGACCCGGTGCGGATCACGGTCGCGGCCGTCGGCGAGCTGCTGCACACGGCCACCCTGCTTCACGACGATGTCATCGACGCCGGCGAATTCCGGCGCGGGCGCCCGACGGCGCGCCTGCAGTACGGCAACGGCATGGCGGTGCTGACCGGCGATTTCTGCCTGGCGCGCGCGATGCAGGCGATCGCCTACTCGGGCCGGCTGCACGCGGTGCAGACGCTGTCCGACGCGGTCACGCGCATGGCCGAGGGCGAGGTGGCGCAGCTCGAGATCGCCGGCGATCCGGCGCCCGACAAGGCCCGCTATTACCTCGTCATCGAGCGCAAGACGGCGGCGCTGATCGCCTGGTGCGCGAGCGTCGGCGGGCTGCCGGCGCCGGAGCGGGCGTCCTCGCTGTACCGCTACGGGCTCGAGATCGGCTACGCGTTCCAGATCGCCGACGACGTGCTCGACTACGCCGGCGACCTCCACGACACCGGCAAGGCCCGCGGCCAGGACCTGCGCGACGGCAAGCTGACCCTGCCGCTGATCCTCGCGTGCGAGCGCGACCCCGGGCTCGCGCGCGCGGTCCAGCAGCTGCTCGCCCACGGGCCGCCGGTCGACGCCGCGGCCGCCGAGGCGGTGGTGGCCCGCGTCGCCGACTCGCCCGGCGTCGAGCTGGCGGCCCGCGCCGCCGAGGCCCACGCCGAGGCCGCGATCGCCCAGCTGGCCGAGCTGCCGTCGTCGGCCGCGCGCGACGCCCTGGTCGAGCTGGCCCGCAGCGTGTCGCGCCGCGTCAGCTGAGCGGGCGGCCGCCGCTCGCGCCTGTCGCAAGGAACATGTCGCAAAGAACCTGTTCGCTTCGCCCTGTCGTTTTCGCCCTGTCCCGACGTACCTGTCCCAAACGACCTGCCCCGAGGACCCGATGACCCAGCCCGCCCCGCTCGCCGAGACCGTCGCCACCCTCGACGCCCACGGGGCCCGCGTGCAGGGGATGTTCTCCGACATCGCCCGCGGCTACGACCGGGCCAACCGGTGGATGAGCCTCGGCATCGACGTGCTGTGGCGCCGACGCGCGGTCGCCGAGGTGTTGCCCGAAGAGGCAGGTACGGGCAGCGACGGGGCGCGGCCGCGGATCCTCGACCTGTGCGCCGGCACGCTCGACTCGACGCTCGAGCTGCACCGCCGCTACCCGCAGGCGGACATCGTCGGCGGCGACTTCTCGGCCGGGATGCTGGCCGTCGGCGAGGCCAAGCTGCAGGGGGAGGCGCGGGCCCGGATCGTCGCCGAGCAGATGGACGCGCACGCGCTGCCGGGGCCCGACGCGAGCTTCGACGCGGTGTTCTGCGCGTTCGGGGCCCGCAACCTCAGCGACCTCGAGGCGGCCACGCGCGAGCAGCTGCGGGTGCTGCGGCCCGGCGGGCGGCTGACGGTGCTCGAGTTCTTCCGCCCGCGCGGGCTGTTCTCGCGCACGTTCCACGCCTGCTACAACCGCACGGTGCTGCCGGTGGTCGGCTGGGCCGCGACGGGCAACCTGGGGGCGTACCTCTACCTGCCGCGCAGCATCGGCGCGTTCGTGTCGATCGAGGACTACGCGGCGCTGCTGGAGCGGGTCGGCCTGCGGGTGATCGGCCAGGAGCGCCTGTTCGGCGGGGTGGCCGGGATCGTGCGCGCCGAGCGACCGCGAGGTGAGGCATGAAGCCGGCCTCGGAGGCGCTCGCGGGGCGCGAGGGCGCGGCCTGCGGTTCGGTCGCGGGGATTCGCGAGGACGCGAGGGGCACGGCCGTGAGGGCCGCGTCGGGTTCGCGCGTGCGTGGGCTTGGGTGCGAGCGCGCCGGTTCGGCGCACGTGCGAGGTGACGCGTGAAGCTGGTCGTGATCGTGACGGGGGCGAGCGGGGCGATCTATGCCCGCCGGGCGCTGCATGTCCTCGCGGACCTGTGCGCAGGGACAGGGTCGAACGAACCGGCGTACCCGGGCCTCGAGGTCGACTGGGTGGCGTCGGCGACGGCGCCGCAGGTGTGGCTGACCGAGCTCGGTGAGCCGATGCCGCTCGAGATCTCGGCCCACGTGCCGACGGTGACGGCGGGCGAGCCGGACGAGCCGGACGAGCCCGAGGTCCCGCCAGCGCTGCCGAGCGCGACGGCGGCGCGGCGCGAGCCGGGGACGTCGCGGGCGGGGCCGCCGACCGAGTTCTTCGGCTCGAACGTGTTCGGGCGCATGAGCCAGGCGGTGACCCCGTCGGCCACGCCGACGCTGAAGGGGTCGGCGCGGGAGCCGGGGCCGGCGTCCGAGTCGGCGCCGAGCCGCGTGCGCCGGTGGGACCGCCAGGACTTCTCGGCCCCGTTCGCGTCGGGCAGCAACGCGCCCGACGCGGTGCTGGTGATGCCGTGCTCGATGAGCGCGCTCAGCCGGGTAGCCCACGGCGGCGGCGACGACCTGGCGGCTCGCGCCTGCGAGGTCGCGCTCAAGGAGCGGCGGCGGTTGGTGCTGGTGGTCCGCGAGACGCCGCTCAGCCTGGTCCATCTGCGCAACATGGTGGCCGCGACCGAGGCCGGGGCGATCATCCTGCCGGCGGTGCCGTCGTTCTATGGGGCCGTGCGCACGCTCGAGGACGCGGTCGACACCGTGGTCGCGCGCGCGCTCGATCACGTCGGGCTGCGCGTGCCGCTGACCCGCCGCTGGGGCGATCCGGAGAGCGCATGACGCCCGCCGAGCTGGCGCGCCTGTTCGACCAGCCGGCCGAGGCCGGGGCCCGCGCGCAGGCGGCCCGCGCGAGCCATTTCGGGCGCCGGGTCCAGGTCCGCGGGACGCCGCCGCACCCGCCGCCGACCGTGGCGGCGCTGCTGCGCGGGGCGGGCCCGGTGGTGGTCGATCTTCCGGGCTGGTCTCAAGAGCATGTCGCAAGGGCCATGGCCGATGCGACAGGGCGCTCGGGACATGCCGAATCGGACATGTCCTCGGGGACATGTGCGAGCGCCGCTCCCGGGTGGCCGGAGCCGGCGGCGCTGCGGGCCGGCGACCGCGTGGTGCTGCAGGTCGATCGGGCGCGGCTGGGCGACTACTTCGAATACCTGGTGCGCCTGGCCGCCGCGGCGCCGGAGGGGCTGTCGGTGGCGCCGTACTGCGCGCTGGCGGGCGGGCTGATGCGCCTGCACCTGATCGCGGCGGCGCGCGTGGCCCTGCCGGGGCGGGTGCGCGTCGAGGCGCGCCACGACTTGCTCGGCATCCGCCTGGCCCAGGTCGCGCTCGGGTTCGGCGCCGACACGCTGGCCGGCCCGCTGGCGCAGACCCGCAAGCTGCCGCTGGCCGGCGTGCCGCGGCCGGACGAGGCGACCCCCGCCGGTCTGGCGGCGCTGATCGAGCGGGCCGGGCTCGAACCTGTCCTTGACGACATGACCTCGGAGACATTGCCATGAGCGAACCGTCCGCCCGTCCGTCCGCCGCCGACCACGCCCCCGAAGCCGCCGCGCCGGCGGTCCACACCGGCGATCGCGGCTTCGCCGAGATCGCGGCCAAGGTGCGCGCCGGGGTCCCGCTCGACCGCGCGGACGGGCTGGTGCTGTACCGTCACCGCGATCTGCTGGCCCTCGGGGCGCTGGCCAACGAGGTCCGCGAGCGCCTGCACGGCGACCGCACGTACTTCAACGTCAACCTGCACATCAACCCGACCAACGTGTGCGAGGCGGACTGCAAGTTCTGCTCGTTCGCGCGGCTGACCCCGGACAGCCCGCAGGCGTACACGATGACGGTCGAGCAGGTGCGGCAGAAGCTGATCGAGCGGGCGCACCAGCCGATCACGGAGGTGCACGTGGTCAACGGGCTGCACCCGGGGGTGCCGTTCTCGTACTACACGGACATCCTGCGCGGGCTCAAGGATCTGCGCCCGGACGTGCACCTGAAGGCGTACACGGCGGTCGAGATCCACTACTTCGCCGAGAAGTACGGGATGACCTACGAGGCGGTGCTGCGGGCGCTGATCGAGGCGGGCCTCGGCAGCATGCCGGGCGGCGGGGCCGAGATCTTCGCCGACCGCGTGCGTCGCAAGATCTGCCGCGACAAGGCCGACGCGCAGCAGTGGCTCGAGGTCCATCGCACGGCCCATCGCCTGGGGCTGCGCACCAACTGCACGATGCTGTACGGCACGGTCGAGACGCTCGAGGAGCGGGTCGAGCACATGCTGGCGCTGCGCGAGCTGCAGGCCGAGACCGGCGGGTTCCAGACGTTCATCCCGCTGGCGTTCCACAACGAGCACAACGACTTCCGCAAGCTGCCGGAGCCGACCGGGGTCGACGATCTGCGCACGTACGCGGTCGGCCGCCTGATGCTCGACAACATCCCGCACATCAAGGCGTACTGGGTGATGATCGGGGTGAAGACGGCCCAGATCGCGCTCAGCTTCGGGGTCGACGACCTCGACGGGACGGTGCAGGAAGAGAAAATTTATCACATGGCGGGGGCCGACACGCCGATGGCGCTGGCCCGCGCAGATCTGGTTCGACTCATCCGCGAGGCAGGTCGCACGGCCGTGGAGCGCGACACGCTGTACGGGGTGCGCTGGGTCGACGACGGGGCGCCGCTGCCGGAGATCCGGATGGACGCGAGCGTGCCGTTCTCGGGCCACGCGGGTCGCGTGCAGCTGCCCGTGGTGAGCTGAGCGGCGAGCGGCCGAGTGGGGGCGGCGCTTGCGGCCGCTGGTCGCTGTCGTTCGTGGCACGGGCGGGCGCGGGGAGCAGCAAGCAGAGCAGCTCGGGTGGCGAGAGAGCGCGGGCCTCGGCGCGGGTGACTCGCAAGGGGGTCGTGCGCTGATGCCTGTACGCGCTCGGCGGACAGCCAGCGCCAGGCCGCGGTCCGCGAGAAATACCGGAACCGGGAGGAGCGAAGCGTCGCGCACCTTGCTGGTTCCGCAGAGCCTCATGTGGGTGGCGGCGAGCGAGGTACCGGACTCGGCCGAACGTGGAATTTGGGGAGAGGCGGACCCTGCCGTCACTGGACGATGGGCGAGCACCCGAAAAGATGACGGGGCGAATGCGGGGAGTCGCGGGATTGCTGCGATTCCTCGGATTGCGGGCATACGCCTGCATCCACCGCCATGGGGCGCAAAAGCCGGCGCGGGCAGGTCCGAATCGATTCTCGGCGGTCGTGGCGATTCGGGGTCGGTGGAGAAAAAAATGTCGGGTCCACGATGAATCGGCGCGATAGTCGCGCCTTTCAAGACATTCATCGTAGCGTCGCGGGTGACGCGCTGGGGGCGTAGAGCAGGGTTCTGAGCCGCTTTTTGGCGGCAGAGCCCGATTCAGAGGTGTCGCGCTCGTTACGATTGCGACGATTCGTGGCAGCGGCGCGGCGTTCTCATCGCTTCGAATTCTTTCTTCCGTGAAGGAATGCTGTTCCAGAGCCTCCGGTACGGCGTTTTGCGGCCGGACGACGGGAACCGGTCGCTGCGCGCGCCGCGCGGTTCGCCGCCCGGCGCGATGCCCGAATCCTCGCATTCCCACGGAGAATCATCGATGTCATCAACCTCGAGGCGGCCGGTTCCGGCGCGCAATCAGGTGACCGCGCGGCTGCAATCGTTGCTCGGCCGCTCCATGCCCGAGGCCGGACGCGGACGGCCGGGACCTATCGATCCGCTGCTCAAGCTGGCCATCGTCTGCGCGCTCGCGGGCCTCATCGCTGTGCCGCTCCACTACGGGCTGTCGCCGTTCCTGGTCGAGTTCGACGAGCTGGTGGCGCTGCCGGGGCTGCGGGCGGTGATCGTCACCAGCGCGGCGCTGCTGCTCGGGCACGCGGCGCTGACGTTGATGTTCTCGCTGCTGTACCGGCCGACGCCGGCGGCCCGCGGGGAGCTGCCGCGCTGCACGGTGGTGGTGCCGGCGTACAACGAGGGGCCGATGGTGGGGGTCGCGCTGGGATCGATCCTGGTCGGCGACTATCCGCGCGACCGGCTCGAGATCCTGGCGATCGACGACGGCTCGACCGACGACACCTGGCTGCACATCCAGCGGATCGCGCGTGAACACCCGGACGTGGTGCGGGCGATCAAGATGCCGAAGAACGGCGGCAAGCGGGAGGCGCTGCGGGCCGGGTTCGCGGCGGCGACCGGCGAGATCGTCGTCTCCGTCGACTCCGACTCGCGGCTCGATCCGGACGCGCTGCGCAACATCGTCGCGCCGCTGATGGCCGATCCGCGGGTCGCCGCGGTGGCCGGCAAGGTGCTGGTGCTGAACCGCTACAGCGGGCTGCTGACCCGCTTGCTGGCGATCCGCTTCTTCCTGGCGTTCGACCTCGGGCGGGCGGCGCAGTCGCGGTTCGGCGCGGTGCTGTGCTGCCCGGGGGCGCTCACGGCGTACCGGCGGTCGGCGGTGCTGGCGGTGCTCGACCGCTGGTCCACGCAGACGTTCCTCGGCGAGCCGTGCACGATCGGCGAGGACCGGGCGCTGACGACCTGGCTTTTGCGCACCGGCCATCGCGCGGTGTACCAGTCGACGGCGGTGGTCCACACGCTGGTGCCGACGCACTACGCCGGGCTGGCGCGCATGTACCTGCGGTGGGAGCGAGGCAACCTGCGCGAGGGCCTGACGCTGCTGCCGGTGCTGGCGACCCGCTGGCGCCGCGAGGATCGCTGGTGGCCGACGATCGACATCCTGCTCGAGCTCGGGCAGGTGCCGCTGGCGTGCGTGGCGGTGGTGCTGACGGTGACGCACTTGCTGGCGGCGCCGCTCGACATCCTGCGGCTGGTGGCGACGATCGCCGTGTTCGCGCTGGTGCAGTCGCTGTGCACGCTGCGATCGGAGCGCAGCACGGATTTCCTCTACGGGGTGGGTTACGCGTTCTTCGCGTTCCTGTGCCTGCAGTGGATCTACCCGTGGTCGCTGGTCACCGTGCGCAACGGCCGGTGGATGACGCGGTGACGGGGGCGCCGTGCTGCCGGTCGTCGGTTGGCTGCCGCTGGGGGTGGCGGCCCTGTGGCTCGGAGGACATGTCCTTGCGACCAGATTGCTCGCGGGCCCGCTGGGCGAGCGGCTGTGCCTCGGGCTGACGATCGCGCTGGCGACGGCGCTCGGGCTGGTCGAGCTGCTCGGGGCGCTGGGGTGGCTGACGGCCGCGGCGGGGCTCGTCGGCTGCCTCGGGTTCGCGACGGCGGCGACGCGGGCCGGGGACCTGCGAGCGGTGCGAGCGGACCTGGTCGCGCTCGGGCGAGTGGCGAGGGCGGCGGTGCGCGGGCCGTGGGCGCTGGCGCTGCTGGCGGGGCTGCTCGCGCTCGCGCTGGCGTCGCTGGCGGCGCTGCTGCTCGAGTCGTGGGGCTGGGACGCGCTGGCGTATCACCTGCCGCCGGTGCACGACGCGCTGCAGACCGGCCGCGTGCGCGAGGTGCCGACGCACGTGGCCTACGTGCAGGCGTATCCGCAGGCGGTCGAGCGCGTGTTCACGCTGTGGCGGCTGCTGCTGGCCGATGAGACGCTCGTCGATCTGGGGCAGCTGCCGTTCGCGCTGGCGGGTGCGGCCGGGCTGGCGACGCTGGCCCGACGCGCGGGCGTTTCGCCGGGGCGCGCCGCCGCGCTGGCGCTGGCGTGGTGCGCGACGCCGGTGGTGATGCTGCAGCTTGCGCACGCGTACGTCGACGTGGCCCACGCGGCGCTGGCGGTGCTGGCGGTGGTGTTCGTGACCGGGCCGAGAGATCGCGGGCGGCTGATCGGCGCAGCGCTGGCGCTGGGGCTGCTGCTCGGGAGCAAGCCGTCGGCGCCGCTGCCGTTCGCGCTGCTGGCGGCGACGCTGGGGCTGCGCCGCGGGCCCGGACGGGCGGGGGCGCTGGCGGCGATCGCCGCGGCGCTGGTGCTGGGCGGGGGCAGCTACGTGCGCGGTCTGATGCTGCACGGCAACCCGGTGTGGCCAGTGGCGCTGCAGGTGGGGCCGTGGACGCTGCCAGGGCCGGTGAACCCGGAGATGTTCTTCGCCGTGCTGACGCCGTCGGGGTTCGCGGAGCTCGACTGGCCGGGCCGGTTGATGCGGTCGTGGTCGACGCTGCCAGGGCCGGGCGGGTACGGCTACGACATGCGGCTGGGGCTGCACGGGCCGCTGCACCTGCTGGTGCCGCTGGCGATCGTGAGCCTGGCCTTGGGGACAGCTCGCCGGGTGCGCTTGCCGATCGCGTTGCTGGCGGTCGTGACGCTGGCGACGCCGGCCGCGTTCTGGCCGCGCTTCACGCTGGCGCTGCCGGGGGCGCTGCTGGTGGCGGTGGCGGCGGGCAGCGAGGGCTGGGCGCGGCCGGTGCGAGCCGGGGTCGATGCGGCGATCGGGGCGCTGGCGCTGGCGGGGATCGTGCTGGCAGCCCCGGGGTTTTCGCCGGACGGTCCACCGATCTGGGAGCTCGGGCGAGCGACGCCGCTGCAGCGCGCCGAGGCGGCGACGGCGATCGGGCAGGCGCGCGGGTGGCTGGAGGCGCGCGGGCGGGTGGGGACGGAGGAGTGCTTCGGGTACGACGAGAGCGTCGAGGTGCCGGGGCTGCTGTGGCGACCGGACGGGCGCGGTCGGGTGGCGTTCGTGCCGCCCGAGGTGGTCGAGGGGCCGGCGCTGGCGGCCTGGCTGGCGGCCGAGAGGGTGCGTGTGATCGCGGTCGACCGGCGCGGCCCGCGGGCGGCCTGGCTGCGCGCGCAGCCGGAGCGGTTCACGCCGCTGTTCGGGTGCCGGACGGCGCCGTGCGAGGTGTTCGCGGTCGCGCGGTGAAGAGGGGTTCGTGAGGCTCGGAGCGCATCGGGTGGCGGGAGAACGGTCGGGCGACGGTGTCAGTCGCGGCATGAGCCCGGAGGCATGTTCGGGGCTGGTGTCGATCGAGCATGTCTCTTTGGACATGCCCTTGTAAGCATGTCTGTCAGAGCATGTTCAAAAGGGCATGTCTGAATGGACATGCCATCCGGGCACAAGCGAACGGCCGCGCCTCCGGGGGAGAGCGCGGCCTTACGGACACGAGCGAAAGGCCGCGCCGGGGAGAGGGCGGCCTTCGGGGCACACGCGAAAGGCCGCGCCTCCAGGGAGAGCGCGGCCTTTGGGACACGAGCCAAGGCCGCGCCTCCGGGGGAGAGCGCGGCCTTCGGGGCCCAAGCGAAAGGCCGCGCCTCCAGGGAGAGCGCGGCCTTGGCGGTGCGGGTCGCTCACAGGGAGACGACGTAGGCGATCACCGACTCTTGCTTCTCGAACGCGGCCTTGGCGGAGACGGCGGCGTCCCACGAGGTGAACTCGCCGATGCGGACGCGGTGCCACATGCGGCCGGCGGACTCGCCCGACTCGACGCGGACCTCGTGGCCGTTGCGGCGCAGCTTGTCGGCCAGCTTGGTGGCGTCGTCCTGGCTGGCGAACGCCTTCATCTGCAGCGCGAAGCCCTTCTTGCCCTTGGCGGACGGGGCGTCACCCTTGACGACGTCGCCCTTGACGGCGGCGACGATGCTGTCCTTGGCCGAGTCCTTCTCGACGATCGCGGCGGGCAGCGGGGCGGCCGGCGGCTCGACGCTGGCGAGCGGCGGCAGGACCTTGGGCGCCGAGGCCATCGCCGGCTCCTTGCCGGGCGCGGGGATGGGCTTCTTGCTCGGCTTCTTGTTCTTGCCGGGCACGCCGCCCATCGCCGCCTCACGCTCGGCCCGCACGACGCTCTCGTCGCGCGGCGGGACGGCCGGGTCGCGGGTCTCCGGCACGCCCTCGGTGGCGGGGTGCTGGAGGCCATCCTTGAAGCTGTATCCGGCGTCGGCGACCAGCGGCTCGGGATCGGCGAGGACCGCCCGGGTCTCGTTGTGCGCGACGGCCTGGGCGTTGGCGTTCCCGGCGTCGTTGCGGCGCCCGACCATCACGCCGAGCGCGAAGACGAAGCAGCCGACCACCGACAGGCCGAAGAACAAAAAGAAGACCTGGCGGTTGTCGAGCGAGAAATCGACCTTTTCCTTCGGGGCGGTCAGCTCTGGCATGATGGTACGGCTCCGGCGAGTGCCTCCTTGTAGGTCAGGTCCCGTGTGGGACAAAAAATTCGGCAGTCCGGGGGTGCTCAAGCGAGCCGCGGTCGGCGCCGTGTGGAGCCGGGGAGCGATGAAGCCGGCGGGCAGCGGGACGACGAGGTAGCGAATGCTCGAGGCCCGACGACCTCCAGGCAGCGGGGAGCGTCGCTCTCGAACGGGGCGCGACGGAGGAGCATGGGCTCGTCGTGGTGCCGGGCTGAGCTCGAGGTCAGGTCATGGCGGGGCGCCGGCGCGCGTGGTGGGCGAACCGGGCAGCAGGGCGGATAGGCTGGCGAGGCGCTCGTTGCCGACGCTCTGGAGGTCGCCGCGCAGCTCGCCGCCGTCGGGCAGGTCGGCGAGCTCGACGAGGGTGCACGGCTGCAGGATGAGAGCGGCGAACGGCGGTCGTCCGGCGAGGCGGTGCACCGGAGCCGATCCGAGGGGCAGGGGGCCAGCGGCGTGGCTCGAACTGCCTTCGCGTCGCGGCCGCGCGGCTGTCTCTCGCGGGACAGGTCCGATGTGGCCTGGCGTGCCCGTGGCTCCGCGCGCGATCGGCATGTCTTATAAGACAGGTCCGATGTGGCCTGGCGTGCCCGTGGCTCCGCGCGCGATCGGCATGTCTTATAAGACAGGTCCGTCATGGCGCGGCGCATGCGTGGCTCCGCGCGCGATCGGCCTGTCTCGTGGGACAGGTCGATGAGACGCTTCCGCGGTCACCGAGCGCCGTCTCGAGGGACAGCTCAGTCGCTGCGAGTCACGGGTTCATCCTGTCCCGAGGGACAGGTGGACGCTCGCGGCCTCAGTGGACGATCCGCAGCTCGCGGGCCGGGTCGCGCAGGGGCTGCTGCTTCTTGGCCTCGGGCCGCTCGCCGCGCGGGTTGGTGCCGCGGCGCAGGATCTCGGTGGTGGGCGGGTAGAAGAGGTCCCAGGACTCGGTCTTCGCCATCTCGCCGGCCTGGTAGAGCTTGCGGGTGCGCACGACCTTGAAGCCGCGCATGCCTCGCTGCGACACGGTCTCGGCGCCGCTGGCGAGGCTGGAGTCGCTGCGAACGATGGTCTCGAACGGCAGGACCTCCTGCACGCGCCGCTCGAAGGCGACCTCGTCGAACACCTTGCGAGCGCCGAGGACCTCGATACGGACCTTGCCGGCGGCGACCTTGGTGTGGAACACGACCGGGAAGTCGAAGCTGTTCTTGAGCTTCATGTCGACGTGGCCGTAGACGACGGTCGAGTCGAGGCCCATGTCGACGTAGGCGCTGGGCCGGCTGTGCGGGCGGCTGTGCACGAGGTCGAGGCCGGCGAAGAAGGCGGCGCCGTAGAGGGTGGAGCTGATCTGGCAGATGCCGCCGCCGACGGTGTCGATCAGCTCGCCGTCGGCGATGCCGGCGGCGAAGCGGTAGCCGGCCTCGCCGGTGCGATCGCCGACGATCTGGTTGAACGACATGGTGGCGCCCGGCATCAGGACGAAGCCGTCGAGCGGAGCGGCGCCGATCTTGAGGTTGTAGGCGCGGTCGGCGTAGTTGGCTTCGGTCGAGTACGGGGTCTCGAAGGCGGCGAGCACGGCGCCGATGTCGAGGCCGTCAGCGATGCTGGCCCAAGGGTCAGGTACTTCGGGACCTGGCTGCGTGACCAGGTCGATGCGGTCGCCGCCCGAGGCGAGGCCGACGGCGACGGCCGACAGCGAGTCGAAGGCGGACAGCCGGGTGCCGCGCTGGGCCGGCAGGACGCGCCGGTTGTCCATGTCGAAGCGCGTGGCGAGGCTGGGGCGCTCGACCTTGGGGGCGAGGGCGAGCAGCTGGGCGAGCGCGACTTCTTCGTTGAAGCGGAAGCCGGGGGCGAGGTCGACCTCGCCGCGGAGGGCCCGGTCGCGGGCGCGCAGGTCGGCGAGGAGGTCACCGCTGTGGCCAACGCGGAGGGCGGCCTCGATCGCGGCCTCGGGCGCGGGCACGGCCCCGAGCGCGCGGGCGGTGGTCTCGACCTCGACGCCGGGGGCGGCGAGCAGGAGCTTGCGATCGAGGGCGGTGAGGACGGCGGTCTCGGCGATCGCGGGCAGCTCGGCCGCGGTCAGGCCGCCGACCTCGTGGCCGCCGAGGCGGACGCCGGGGATGACTTGGCCCGGGTCGCGGGCGGCGGCGAGGTCCTGCCACAGCACGGCGGCGACGGCCGCGAGGCCGAGAGCCATGGCGGTGGACTCGAGGACGGGGAGGACGCCGAGGCGGCGCCGACGAGCGGCGGGGACGGCCTCGGGCGCGGCTTCGGGGGCCGCTTCGGACGCGTCGAGGAGCTCGAGCGCGGGCGTGGCGGTCGGCACGAGCGTGCGCGGCTGGGCCCGACGAGGGGCCAGCGTGCGGGCGGCCGCTGCGGCGCGCGGTGCTGGCTGCGACATGGGAGGCGACGCTAGGCAGGTGGGCGACGGAAGTCCAAAAAACGGCGAATCCCGGGGGGAGGCGCGGTCGGCGGGGCGGATGAAGATGTCGGGAGAGGCGGCTCGAGCGGGCGGCCAAAGGCCGGGGACGGCGAGACGGCGGGCTCAGCGACGGGATGGGCGGGCTCGCGGCTAGTTGTTGCGGGAGGGGGGCGTGGCCGGAGCGAGCCGAGGGGGACGTAACCGGGGCCTCGGAGCGAAACCGTGCCATTGCCTCTGAAGCCCACGCAAGGGGGTCTGGCGGCCCGTGCGGTCGGGGCGGGTGGAGGCCTCTGTCAAGCGACGACTTCGGCGCGCAGGGAGTCCGGGGAGGCTCGACTTCATGACCCTCGGGAGCGTGGGTCGAGCGCAGGAGGCGGCGGGATTCGCCAGCCGGAAGCGGCGAGACGGGTTGCCGGAACCGGTCGCCCCGGGAGGCGTCCATCCGCGGTATGACGAGCCCCGTGGCGCCCGCCGAACCCTCCGGTCCCCCCCCTGGTTATGGTCCGCGTGCGCGCGGGGTCCCCGTCCGCAACAAGCTGCTGGTCGCCGCGGTGACCACCAACCTGGCCGGCATGATCGCGGCGGTGTTCCTGGCCCGGCTCATCCGCGAGGTGCCGGCCGAGGCCTCGACCGAGTCGATGCTGCTGGTCGCCTACTACACGGCGCTGTGTGTGGTAGCGATCGCCGACGCGCTGCTGATCGACGAGTTCATGTTCGGCGGGGCGTTCCGCCTGACCCACCTCCAGGGCAAGGACCCCAAGTTCGCGCGCGCGAGCGACGAGGCGGCGATGGTGGCGGCGACGATGCAGCGCTCGTCGGTCAGCTTCCCGATCGTCCTTTTGCTGTGCGGCGGGGTGACGTACCTGCTGTTCAATTTCGTGAACCAGGACTTCAACTCTTACTACCGAAGGGTTGGAATTCACGTCAGTTCTCTCCGGGGCGACGAGCCCGAGAGTCAGCCCCGGCGGCTGCAGGCGATCGCCGAGCTGTCGATGCGCCGGCACCCGACGATCGTGCCGACCTTGCGCCAGCAGCTGGCCCGCGGCGGCGAGGTCGGCGCGTGGGCGGCCTGGTCGCTGGGCCGCTTCATCGACGTGACCTCCGAGCGCAAGGCGATCCTGGGCGACCTGCGGGAGACGATGAAGTCGCCGGACCCGAACCTGCGGCGCGAGGCGCTGATCTCGCTGGCCCGCTACCAGGACCGCGACGTGGCCGACGCCCTGGTGGGCGAGCTCGAGCGCGACCTGGCGGCGGGGGTGATCGATCGGCGGCTGCTGATCGCGGCCGGCTATATCCAGGTGCCGAAGCTGCTGCCGGCGCTGCAGCAGATCCTCCAGCGCGGCGACGAGAAGGCCCAGCGCGTGGCAGCGTGGGCGATCGCGCAGCACCGCGACCAGCGTGAGGCGAAGGACCTCGACCTGATGCTGACGGATCGCCTGCCGTCAGCCGCGTTTTCGGTGCGCTGCGCGATCGTGTTCAGCCTCGGGATCCTCGGCAACGAGCGCGCGAACGTGCCCCTGATGCACGCGTACGACACGGCGACGCCCGAGGAGCGGGCCACGACGTGCCCGGTCGAGGTCGTGTACCTCCGGCCCGACGGCCAGCAGGACCACTTCGAGCTGCTGCTGCCGCCCGAAAACTACGAGAACGAGATCTTCAAGGTCCTCGGGCAAATCCGCGCCACGACTCCCGAAATTCGTGCAGCGGTGGAGCCGTGGCTGGAGCGCCTGGCGGCCGCGCACAAGGGGGACGGGACGCTCACTTCCGAGCGCGCGCAGTCGCTGCTCGAGGGCATCCGCAGCGCCCGCGACGACTCGAAGGTGGCGGCGCCGGAGTAGGCGCCGCGTCGCTGGAGCCGTACAATCGGTGTGCGCGAAAGAGCACATCGACATGCACCGCTTCGCTTTTCCCGTCCTCGCTTTCGCCTGTGTCGCCGTCACCGCGACCGCGGCCCACGCTCACATCGCCCTCAGCTCGCCGCTGCCGCGGCACGTCGACCAGAAGTCAGGCCCGTGCGGGGTCGGGCCGAACGACACCCGCGGCGACGAGGTGGCGGTGTTCCAGGGCGGCGAGTCGATCGTGGTCCGCTGGACCGAGACGGTCGACCACCCGGGCCACTTCCGCATCAGCTTCGACAACGACGGCCACGACGACTTCGGGGACCCGGCCGGCTTCGACGATTTCTACTCGAACCCGGCGGTGCTGGTCGACGAGATCGCCGACAAGCAGGGCTCGCAGCAGATGTACGAGCAGGAGGTGACGCTGCCGCTGATGAGCTGCGACAACTGCACGCTGCAGCTGATCCAGGTGATGACCGACAAGCCGCCGTACGAGATCGGCACCAACGACCTCTACTATCAGTGCGCCGACATCGTGCTCGAGGGGGCGGCCGAGACGACGGGCGAGGAGACGAGCGCGGGCGAGACGACGACGGGCGAGGCGACGACCGGCAGCGAGACCTCGGAGGGCACGGGGACGCCCGGGACCACGGGCGAGCCGGGCACGACCGGCGGGGATCCGCAGCCGACGACCGGGACGACGGCCGAGAGCGGCACGACGGCCGGAGACGGCACGACGGCCGAGAGCGGCAACGAAAGCGACGGGACCGGCAGCGCGACCGAGAGCCTGGGCGAGGGCGAGGGCGGCTGCGGCTCGTGCAACACGGGCGGGGCCGGCGGGAGCAGCTTGGCGGCGCTGTTGTTGTTGCTGGGGCGCAGGAGACGGCGTGGTTGATGCGAGCGCTCCGAGGCGGCGGCAGCGGGCTGTCGCGTCGTGGGGGCTCTGCGGTGGTCTGGCGCTGGGCGGGCTGCTGGGCTGGCCCAGCGCTGCGCTGGCGCATATCCGCCTGATCGAGCCGGCGCCGCGACACGAGCAACAGAAGCGCGGGCCGTGCGGGGCCGGCAGCGAGGACGGGCGCGGCGAGGTGGTGAGCACGTTCCGGCCGGGGCAGACGATCACGGTGCGGTGGCAGGAGACGGTGGCGCACCCGGGCTACTTCCGCATCGCCTTCGACGAGGAGGGCCAGGACGCGTTCGCCGATCCGGCAGAGGCCGGGCAGAGCGGCGATCCTGCGGTGGTGCTCGTCGATCTCATCGCCGACAAGGAGGGCACGCAGACGTACGAGCAGGCGGTGACGCTGCCGGACGTGGCGTGCGAGCGCTGCACGCTGCAGCTGGTGCAGGTGATGACGGACAAGGGGCCGTACGGGGACGGCAACGACCTGTACTACCAGTGCGCGGACCTGGTGCTCAGCGAGGATGCGCCGGCGAGCTCGCCGGAGAGCGACGAGGCGAGCAGCGGGTGCCGCACGGGCTCGGCGGGGCCGCTGGCGCTGGTGATGCTGCTCGGCTGGCGGCGACGCTCGCGGGCGGGCTGAAGCTCCCAAGGCCTGAAGCTGCGGCAGGCTGAGGGCTTCGGATGGTCTGAAGCTGCGGCAGGCTGAGGGGCTTCGGATGGCCCGAAGCTACCTGGCAGGCTGAGGCTGCGGGCAGGCTGAGGCTTCGATTTGGACCGACCTGTCGGGCAGGCTTCGGATTGAACCGAAGCTACCAGGGCGGGCTGAAGGCTGGGGGCAGGTTGAGGCTTCGGATGGACCGAAGCTACCGGGCAGGCCGAAGTTCGGCAGGCGGCGGCAGGATGCCTGTCCTGTTGGACAGGTGAGGGAACTCGAAGCGGGCCTGGCCTTTCGGACAGCTCGGCGTGCTGGCTTCGGAGGCTCTTCTTTAAAATTGTAGCGCGAAGCCGCCGCCGGTCGGCTTGACGCGGATCTTCGCGGTCCAGTCCTCGCGGCTCCGCGTGAAGCGCTCGTAGCGGACTGCGCCGATGGCGGTGAGCGGCATGCCGACGAGCAGCATCAGGGCGCCGGGGATCAGGAAGTGGAGGCCCGCGTAGGGGCCTTGGGGCGCGGGGCCCGGGGGGGGGTCCTGCGGGTTCATCACCAGGAGGGTGCCGACGATCGTGGTGGGGATCCCGAAGGCGAACAGGCTGGCGCCGACGATCAGCGACTTGAGGCCGCGCGGTTGCGGGTACTGTTCTGCGACGACCGGGGCCGGGCCGGGGTCCTGGCATGGTTTCCCGGCGGCGGCCGAGCGAACCGGCAAGCGACAGGGGCGGAGGCCCGCGGTCGCGGTCGTCGGGGCGAGGGCGACGAGGGCAGCGAGCGAACACAGGCACGACGCGCGGCGCATGGGGGCAGCTCCGAGTCAGAGGCAGAGGAGACCGTAGCAGCGTCCGCCATGGTCGCGAGATCTGCAAGCGAACCGTCGCCGGATGCACGGTCCGCCGAGGCGTGCTACCGATGCGGCGTCAGGAGACCGACATGATCCACCAGGCCTTACTTCGCACCCTCGCCCTCGCGTTCGCCACCACGGCTCTGTTCGCCGGGGGCTGCAAGGACACTTCGGGCGCCGGCTCCGGAGCGCCCGGGACCGCCGCCGACCCTGCGGGGACCGCCGGTGCGGGAGGGGGTGGCGCGCAGCCGGCGGTCGACACCAGACCCGAGACGACGCCGGTCGCTGGCGAGACACCCTCGCCGACGGCTCCGCCGGGGGACGACTCGCCCGCGGCGTTCGTCGAATGCACGACGCGCACGACCATGTGCACGCGCGAATACAACCCGGTGTGCGGCAAGCTGACCGACGGCGCGCGCAAGTCGTACTCGAACAAGTGCGTGGCGTGCGGCGACCAGGCGGTGGTCGGCTACTCGCCCGGCGCGTGCCCCGAGACGCCGCCGACGTGAGGCGTGGGGCCGAGGGGCTCCGAGCGAGCGCGGAGGCGCCGCGCGGATGGCCGCGCGGTCGCTTGCGGACGCCGTGCAGGCGTCGTTCGTGAGGCGGCCTGCGGGCGCAGAGACCTGCTGCGGACGCGGGGCAGGCCTCGCAAAAAGTGCTTGACGCGTCTCGTGCAGCCGGGTAAAAGCCCGACCCTCGGTTGTGCCACTTTAGCTCAGTTGGTAGAGCAGCTGATTCGTAATCAGCAGGTCTCCGGTTCGAGTCCGGAAAGTGGCTTGAGTCTCTCTTATTCGAGGCGGTCTCCGTCGCGGTCTATTCCCGCGCAGGAGGCCGCCTGTCCGTCGTGCCGCGGTTTGCGGCGGCTTGCGGCGGCACGGGCCCGGCTGCGGCGCATTGCCGCGGCGCTGTCAGTTTCACGGCGGCGTGGGCTCCCCGTCGGGACGCAGCGTGGTCTGGATGGACATGCCCGAAGCGACATGTCCGCGAGAACCGGTGAAGATGCGCGCCTCGGCAGCGGGGGTGCCGCGGTGGATGAGCAGCGCGACGGCGCTGCCGGGCCGCGAGCCGCCGTCGCGGAAGTGGGCCTGGACCTGGACGCGCCAGTGGAGGTCGTCGTGCTTCTCCATGCGGCAGGTGAAGCCGAGCATGGCGTCGTCGATGGGGCGCTGGCTCGGGACGTCGGACGGGAGCACGACCCACCACCAGTCGTGCACGGCGGTGCCCTCGAAGACGCGGTAAAGCTCGCCGTCCTGGACGTTGGCGGCGTACGCCGACGGGATGGGTCGTGGCTCCGGATCGTCGCTGGTCCCCGCGAAGCTGCGCTGAGCGTCACTCTGATTCACGGCTCACCTCCCATGCGGCCTCTACGGTGAAGAAGGTCGGTGGCCGGGCAAGTGACTCGGGCTACCGGCGGCGTCGCGGGGCCGCCGCTGGCGAGAGCGCGGCGAGACGCGGTGATGCGCCAGGCCGGTCGCTTCGACCGCGGAACGTGGCTGTCGCAGGCCAGGCGCTGCGAGATCCGGCGGCGACGGCGACGGCGGCGAGGCGCGCCGATCCGCGCGAGCCGCGAGGGGCTCCGCACAGGCCGGGGTCGCGACCCGGCGCGCGGTTGCATGCGCGAGGGCGTGGGCGGCTGCGCGTGTGCTCGTTACGAGCGGTGGCCGGCATGTCCTTGCGGACATATTCGCCCGCGGCCAGGGGCGCCGATCCTGGCGAGCCATGAGGGACAGCGCGCGGGGGGCCTCGCGCCAGGGCGTGCGCGAGGGCCTGCAAGAGGTTTTCGCTACGACTGAAACGCTCTCGCGTGTTCCTGCGGGCAGTCCCGCGTGCTGCTGCGCTCGTGGCATGTCCTTCCGGACATATTCGCCCGCGGCCAGGGGCGCGGCTCCTTGTGAGCCGTGAGGGACGGCCGCGCGGGATGGCCTCACACAATGGCGCGTGCGAGGGCCTGCGAGAGGCGCTCGGGGGCAGGAGAGGACGTCCGAGGCGGCGACGGAGGTGGTCCCCGAGGATCCCCAGGCGCTGCGGGTCGAGCGGATGACATGTTCGAAGGGGCATGTCCATGAGGACATGCTCCGAAGGACACCTTCAAAAGCTGCGGGCGACGGCGGCGCGGAAGTAGTTGAGGCCGAGCTCGTCGTCGAAGCCGCGGGCGTACTGCAGCATGAGGTCGATCGCGTCGCCGTAGCCGAGCTTGAAGCTGGCGATGAAGCTGGCGCCGACGCCCCACTTCAGCATCTGGCGGGTGAACTTCTCGCCGTTGGCGCCCCAGGCGGCGCCCAGGTCCATGAACGGGGCGAAGGTCAGGCGGCGCAGGAAGCCGGGCAAGGTGCCGAGGCCGCGCTCGACGTCGGCCAGCGGGATCCGGTACTCGACGTTGAGCACGCCGTAGTAGCGGCCGGGGAAGGCGAACGGCCGGTAGCCGCGCAGGTTGCCCCAGTCGCCGTAGGGCGCGCGCAGCAGGAAGCTGCGCAGGACCTCGGCCTGCTGCGAGGTGCCGCCGAGGTAGAACGGCGAGCGGCGGCCGAGGGTGCCGGCCGAGGCGCCGCCCTCGAGCGAGAGGCCGAGCACCTGGTGGCCGCGCCACGGCATGCGCAGCATCTCGACGTAGCGGCCGGTGATCCAGACGTCGGAGTAACGACCGCCGAGGTGGGGGTCGATGAGGTTGACGGTGAGGTTGGCGGCGCGGCCGGTCTCGTTGCCGTAGGCGTAGCGGGTGCTGCGGCGGCCGTCGTACTCGAAGGCGAGGCTGACGGAGCCGAGGCCGCCGAGGTCGGGCAAGGTGGAGGCGGGGGCGCTGGGGTCGATGGCCGGGACGGTGCTGGCGTTGGCGTAGTGGGTGTAGGCGTAGCTGAGGCTGGCGAAGGCGTTGTGGACCGGGTGGCGCACGACGGGGACGCTGACGGAGGCGCGCGCGGTGGTGATCCGCTCGTCGTAGCCGCGCTGCAGGTAGGACGGCGGGGTGGCGCCGGGCACGAGGTCGCCGGGGCTGTCGTAGATGTAGCGCTCGAAGCTGCCGCGGCGGGCGTAGTCGCGGCTGACGAGCAGGCGGAAGTTGGGCAGGAAGCGCGCGAACTCGTAGACGATCGAGCCGCTGGGGGCGCCGAAGGCGGTGTTGTAGCCGCCGTTGATCGAGAGGGTGTGGAACTCGAGGACGTCGCTGACGCCGATCGAGGCGCCGATCTCGGTGCCGAAGCTGCCGGAGGTGGCAGAGGCGAGGGCGGAGGGGAAGATCGTGCGCGGGAAGAAGGTGCGGTAGGCCTTGTAACGGTGGCTCTTGAGGCTGACGGGCCGCCCGCGATCGCCCATCTCGTCAGGGGTGGGATCGTCGATGATCGGCAGCGGATCTTGCACCGGCAACGGCTCGAAGAACTGGGCCGGGTCGAGCTTCATGACCCAGAGGTCGTAGCCGTGGGCGGTGAAGCCGACGTAGACGAGGCGCTTGCCGTCGTGGCTGACGACCGGCTCGAAGGCGCCGCCGAGGACGTTGGTGACCTGATGGACGCGGCCGGTCGCGACCTCGTAGGCGTAGATGTTGAAGACGCCGTCGCGGTCGCTGTTGAAGACGACGTAGTTGCCGTCGGGGGTCCAGCTCGGCTCGCTGTCGAGGAAGCGATCGGCGGTGGCCCGCAAGGTGGTCTGAGCCTCGCGGTCGTAGATGTAGATGTCGCGCATGCCGCCCTCGCGGAAGGCGGAGTAGGCGACTTTCTTGCCGTCGGCGGACCATCGCGGGGTGGTGACGACCTGGATCCGCTCGAGCGGGGCGACCTCGGTGACATCCTTGGTGGCGAGGTCGAGGAAGGCGAGGCGCGCCTGGGCGGCGTCGTTGCGCGAGAACACGACGGTGCGACCGTCAGGCGAGACGTGCGGGTCGCGGGCGCGGGCGCCGAAGGTGAGCTGCTCGAAGTCGCCGGGGTTCTGCCGGACGTCGCGGGCGCCAGGGGCCGGCGGCCGGTAGCGCCACAGGTCGGTCCAGGAGTAGCGGAGGTCGTGCACGCCCCAGACCTCGAAGACCATGTCCTCGGAGACGCCGACGAACGAGCCGGAGGCGGCGTCCTGCAGCTCGACGATGCGCTCGACGCCGACGGACATGCCCTGCTTGCCGATGCCGACGCCCTCGCGCAGGGCGGCGCCGGTGCTGCGGATCCGGCGGATGCCAGGGTTCGAGTGGCCGTCGTCCTCGAAGTAGTAAATGTGCTGATCGTCGGGCGCCCAGAACGGGTGGCGCACGAAGTTGCCGGAGGCCTGGGCGGAGGTGGTGAAGGTGACGCGCCGCCCCTCGCGGATGCCACGGGCCCGGATCGCGCGCGCCTGGGCCTGGAAGCGGCGCACGGTGTCGAGCTCGAACTCCTCCCACAGCGTCTCCCAGCTGACGCCGAGGACCTTCTGGACGGCGCGATTGATGGCGAACGGGAGGGTCTGGCCGCCGTAGACGTGGTTGAGCTCGGCGAGCTTGTCCTCGCCGTAGCGGTTGCTGATGTAGCGCAGGAGGTAGAGGCCGTAGAGGTAGACGCTGCTGCCGTGCGGGAAGACGTTGGCGCCGGAGGAGACGCGATCGATGGGGATGAAGCCGTGCTCGAGGATCGGAGCGCGCAGGTACATCTCCCACTGGGTGTGGCGCCCGCGACCCTGGCTGGTGAGGCGCGACTCTTCGTGGCTGGCGAGGCCCTCGACGAACCACCGCGGCTGGATGACGTTGGGCTGCCAGACCTTGCCGGCGCGGCCGAAGCCGAGGAGGGCGTTGACGATCCGCGGGATGCCGTGCGCGGTGTCGAGGTGGATGATGTGCGTGTATTCGTGGGTCAGGAGGATGTCGATCCAGTCGTCGTATCCCTCGAGCACGGACATCGAGTCGGGGGCGGTGACGTAGGCGACGATCCGCGGGTAAGGGCTGGTGTTGGCGAGGCCGTTGGCGGCGTCGGTGTGGTCCTGGTAGACGACGTGGGTCTTGAGCCAGGGGGCGTGCGAGAGGCTGGTCGAGAGCCGGTCGTGGGCCCGCTCGAGCACCATGGCGGCCTTCTCGGCGGCGTACTCGTTGCCCTGGTAGTAATGGACGTAGAAGTGGTCGCTCTCGAGGGTGCGCCAGCGCGTGTCACGGGTGGCCGCTTCGACGGGGCGCCAGCACAGGCAGGCGAGCACGAGCCCGAGCAGCGCCAGGGCCCCGCGCAGGCGGCGAGGTGCACGGGCAGGGCGCGTCGCGGACACGGGCGCCAAGCCTAACAGGAGGCTCCGCGGGCGGGTACGCGAAGCCGCCGCGATCGGGCGTGCGCGAGGTCGGTGGCGCGCACGACCGAGGATCGCGGGGCGGCGGATGAACGCGTCTCAGAGGGGGACTGGCGCGCTCGAGGCGCCCGGAGCGGGGGGCGAGGTCCGGCGGCGGTCCGGTGCGAGCGACGGGGGCTGCGCAGTTCGGGGATGGGCGCGGGCGATCAGGGGTTGGCGTCGGTGCAGGTGCCGGCGTCGCAGCCGAAGAAGGGGGCGCAGTCCTTGTGGCTGTCGCACGGGTCGCCCTGCTGGCCGTCCCAGCACTGCTGGTCGACACAGGCGGGCGAGGTGGGGCCGCAGTCGTGGTCGTTGACGCAGGGATCGCCCTCGTCGCCGTCGTAGCAGAGGTGGTCGACGCAGCTGGGGGTGAAATCGGCGCAGTCGCCGTCGTTGTCGCAGGGATCGCCCTCGTCGCCGTCGTGACACTGATGATCGTCGTCGGCGCAGTAAGGGGCCTGACCCGGGCAGTCGTCGTCCTCGAAGCAGAGCTGGCCCTCGCCGACCGGGGCCGGCGGCGCGGTGGTCGAGCCGAGGCCGCCGGTGCCCTCGGGGAGGTCGGTGGTGGAAGTGGTGGACGAGCTGGGAGGGTCGCCGGCGGGCAGGTCGGGCGGGGCTGCGCCCGAGGTGGTGGTGCCGGTGGAGGAGTCGATGGGCGTGTCGGTGGTGGTGCCGTCGGTGGAGGTCGTGGTGGCAGGGGCGGCGGTGGTGATGGCGGGCGGGGGACCGGCAGTGGCGGTGACGCCGAAGCCGAACCCGGACGGCTTCTCCGGCTCGACGCAGGCGGTGAGCGTCGCCAGTCCGAGAGACAAATACACGATGTGTCGCATGGGCAGGCCTCGCTGGATCGCGGCGATCCGTCCCCCAGCATGGGCCGGCATCGCGGCGCGGCTCGCTCATTTCGCGTCGGTGTGACGGCGACCGCGAAAGCTCGCAGGAGGGGCCGGCGGGGGCGCTGGCGGGCGAAATTGGAGGAGGGCGGGCGATGATGGGGCGAGCGGAGTGTGGCGGGCCCGACGGCGGTGGATGGCGAGGTCGCGCGGGGTGATGTGGGTCGTCGGCGAGGCGAAGGTGCGGCAGAGCACCCGGGTGGGCGAGGATGCGACGCGTGAACTGGCGAGGCGTCATCTGCTCGAAAGGACAGGTGCGCGGGGTGTGGTGGTGTCCGAAGGGACAGGCGTCATCTGCTCGAAAGGACAGATGCGTGGGGTGTCCGAAGGGACAGGATCGTCTGCTCGAAAGGACAGATGGGTGGTGTTGTGGCCGTATCCGAAGGGACAGGATCGTCTGCTCGAAAGGTCAGATGGGAGGTGGTGTCCGAAGGGACAGGCGTCATCTGCTCGAAAGGACAGATGCGAGGGGTGTCCGAAGGGACAGGTGCGGCACCATCTGCTCGAAAGGACAGGGGCGATGGGCCTGTCCTGAAGGACAGGCGGCGCCGGTGTCACGCGGTCCGGGCGCGCGCGGCTTCGTGGGCGGCTGCTTCGGCGCGGCGCTGGGCGGCGCGGACGTGGGCCCACAGGCACATCAGGGCTGCCGGGGTGATGCCGGGGATCCGCGCGGCCTGGCCGGTGCTGGTCGGGCGCACGCGGGCGAACCGCTCGGCGGCCTCGGTGGTGAGGCCGGGCAGGCGCCGGTAGTCGGTGTCGGGGTCGATCGGGAGGTCGGTGGCGCCGCCGCGCATGACCCGGATCTCCTTCTCCTGGCGCTCGAGGAAGCCGGCGTAGCAGCGCTGCGCCTCGGCCCGCTCGGTCAGCCAGGCCGGGGCGGCGGCGTCGGGCTCGGCGAGCAGCCGGCGGACGCGCTCGACGCGGGCGCGGGCCCTGTCGTAACGGACAGGGTCGATGAGACCTGCTGCAAAGGCCATGTCCGAGAGCCGGGCGTCGGCGTTGTCCTCGCGCAGGAGCAGGCGGTACTCGGCGCGGGCGGTGAACATGCGGTACGGTTCGTCGCAGCCCTGGGTGACGAGGTCGTCGATCATGACGCCGGCGTAGGCGTGCTCGCGGCCGAGGATCAGCGGGGAGCGGCCGAGGGCGGCGAGGGCCGCGTTGGCGCCGGCGACGAGGCCCTGGACGCCGGCCTCCTCGTAGCCGGATGTGCCGTTGATCTGGCCGGCGAACCACAGGCCGGGGATGTCGCGGGCGCCGAGAGTGTGGTCGAGGTCGCGGGCGTCGACGGCGTCGTACTCGACGGCGTAGCCAGGGCGCAGCATGACGGCGCGCTCGAGGCCGGGGATGGTGCGGATGAAGGCTTCCTGGACGTCGGCGGGCAGGCTGGTCGAGATCCCGCCGGGATAGACGCTGTCGGTGTCGAGGCCCTCGGGCTCGAGGAAGATCTGGTGGCGGTCGCGGGCGGCGAAGCGCACGATCTTGTCCTCGAGCGAGGGGCAGTAGCGCGGGCCGCGGCCGACGACCTGGCCGCTGTACATGGCGGAGCGGTGGAGGTTGGCGCGGACGAGCTCGTGGGTGGCCTCGGTGGTCCAGGTGATCCAGCACGGGACCTGGGCGAGCACGGGCGGAGGGCCGTCGTCGGGCAAGGTGAAGCGCGGCAGCGGGTCTTCGCTGGGCTGCTCCTCGGTGCGGGCGTAGTCGAGGGTGCGGCCGTCGAGGCGGGCCGGGGTGCCGGTCTTGAGGCGGCGGAGGCTGAAGCCGAGGGCGCGCAGGTGCTCGGACAGGGCGAGGGCGGGCGGCTCGCCGACGCGCCCGCCCGGGACGGTGCGCTCGCCGGTGTGGAGGAGGCCGCCGAGGAAGGTGCCGGTGGTGATGACGACGGCGTCGCCAGGCACGAGGCTGCCATCCTCGAGCACGACGCCGCAGGCGCGGCCGGCGTCGCGGTGGACGGCGGCGACGAGGCCCTCGAGGACGCGAATCCGGGGGTCGGCGAGCAGGGCGGCGCGGGCGAACTGGCCGTAGCGGGCCTTGTCGACCTGGACCCGGGTGCTGCGCACGGCGGGGCCCTTGGAGCGGTTGAGGATCCGGCCGTGGATCGCGCAAGCATCGGCGGCGCGGCCCATGAAGCCGCCCAGGGCCTCGATCTCCTTGACGAGGTGACCCTTGGCGACGCCGCCGATGCTGGGGTTGCAGGGGGTCTGGCCGATGGTGGCGCGGCTGCCAGTGACGACGAGGACGCGCGCGCCGACCCGCGCCGCGGCAAAGGCGGCCTCGAGCCCGGCGTGTCCGGCTCCGACGACGATGACGACGGGCTCCACGGCGGGGCGAGGGTAGCAGACCACTGAGACGGGGATGGTGGGGGCGAGCATGGCGATGGCCGAGGTCGTCAGCGGGCTTGCGCGGGTTCGCGCTTTATGCGATAGAAGGCTGCTGGTTGGGGTCAGGAGGCCGTTTGCAGAGCGGCAGAGACCGGGGGGCGAGCCGCTGATGCGTAATCAGCAGGCCTCCGGTTCGAGCCCGGGCGCTCGCGGTTTTGGGCGCTGTCAGCCTCTCGCGGCCTCGGGTCGAAGAAATTGAGGGCCGAAATGCCGCAGAATCCGCGTTTCGGGCGGCGCGGGGCGCGGGGGCGCGCGGCGTTGGAGCCATTCGTTCGCGGGTGGGCTATCTTTGCCGACGTGACGGGCTTCGTGTCGATCGTCGGCGCCGGTCCCTGGGACCCGGAACTACTCACCCTGGCGGGGCGCGAGCGGCTGACCCGGGCGGACGTGGTGATCGCGGATTACCTGGTCAACCCGGCGCTGTTCTCCCATTGTCGTGCGGACGTCCACCTGTTCCAGCGCACCGAGAGCCCGCACGCGGGGGCCCACGGCGAGCCGGTGCCCGACCAGGAGACGATCAATCGCCTGATGGTCGAGCGCGCGGCGGCGGGGCTGTACGTGGTCCGCCTCAAAGGCGGCGACCCGATGGTGTTCGGCCGCGGCGCCGAGGAGGCCGAGGTGCTGGCGGCGCGTGGGATCCCGTTCGAGTTCGTGCCGGGGGTCAGCGCGGCGATCGCCGCGCCGGAGGCGGCCGGGATCCCGGTGACGCATCGCGACCACGCGCCGTGCGTGAGCCTGGTGTCAGGCTACGAGGCGTACGAGAAGGGCGGGCGCGCGGTCGACTGGGAGCACCTGGCCAAAGGGACAGGTACGCTGGTGTTGATGATGAGCGTGCGCAACTGCCGGCAGAACGCGGAGCGGCTGATCGCGGCCGGGCGCGATCCGGCGACGCCGTCGGCGGTGATCCGCTGGGGCACGCGGGGGATCCAGCGCACGCTGGTGGCACCGCTGGCGCAGATCGCCGATCGCGTCGAGGCGGAGGGCCTGCGCCCGCCGGCGGTGATGGTGGTCGGCAGCGTGGTCGACCTGCGGCGGTCGACGCAGTGGTTCGAGCGCCGGCCGCTGTTCGGCAAGCGGGTGGTGGTGACGCGGGCGCGGCACCAGGCGAGCGACCTGCTGCAGCTGCTGGCAGGTCAAGGCGCCGACGCGGTGTCGGTGCCGTGCCTCGACATCGCGCCGCCCGACGATCTGGCGCTGCTCAGCGGGGCGGCGCAGAGCCTGGACGAGGTCGACGGGGTGATCCTCTCGAGCCCGAACGGGGTGCGCGCGTGGTTCGACGCGCTGGCCGGGCTCGAGCTCGATGTGCGGGCGCTGCACGGGAAGTGCCTGGCGGCGATCGGGACGGGCACGGCCAATGCTTGCTGGGAGCGCGGGATCCGGCCGGACATCGTGCCGTCGGCGGCGCGCTCGGAGGGGCTGGTCGAGACGCTGGCGTCGCGCGGGCTGCTGGAGCGCCGGTGGCTGCACGTGCGCGCCGACGAGGGCCGCGACCTGATCGGCGAGGCGGTGCGCGCGGCGGGCGGGACCTATCGGCTGGTGGTCGGCTACCGCGTGACGCGGCCGAAGGTGCCGGGGTTGCTGACGCGTTCGCTGCTGCCGCTCGAGCACGGCGGCGAGGGCACCGACGCGATCTGCTTCGCCAGCGGCAAGACGGCGCGCAACTTCGTCGATACGTTGATGGAGGCGCACGGGGAGGCGCTGACGCAGGAGATCCTGCGCCGCGCGCGACTGGTGGCGCTGGGGCCGGTGACCGCGGCGGCGCTCGAGGCGATGGACCTGCGACCGGACGCGGTGGCGGGCGGGCTCAGCGACGAGGCGATGCTGGCGGCGGTGATCGAGGCGCTGGGCCGCGGGTAGCGGGGCCGGCGAGCCGTGCGCCGCGCCCGAGGTCGGGGGAGCAGAGGGGGTCGTGTCCGGCGATTGCGGGCGCGCGGAGGCGTTCGCGCCCGCGAGTGTTTGTCGGTTCACGGACGGACCGGTATCGTAGGGCGGCGATGAGCTTTCTTCGCCAGTACGCGGCGAGCGAGGCCGAGGCGCGGAGGGCCCTGACGCTGCGGTGGCTGGCGGGGCGGCCGCGCGAGCTGTTCGCCGAGCTGCAGCGCGAGCGGCCGATCCTGGTGACGCCGGGTCTGGTGCTGGTGACGCGCCACGCGGAGGCGCTCGAGGTGCTGAGCCGCGGCGATGTGTTTTCAGGACATGTCCTCGAGGCCAGGCGGCACGCGCTGTTCGGCGGGTTCTCGCTGGCCGAGCGCGAGGGGCCGCGGGCGGCGGCCGAGGCGGCGCTGGTGCGGGTGTGCGTGCGGGGGGACGACGCGGACCGGGTGGCGGCGATGAGCCACGACGCGGCGGTGGGGGCGATGCTGGCAGCGAGCAGCCGCGGCGGGCTCGACGTGGTGCGGGATCTGGCGCACGTGGTGGCGGGGCGGGTGGCGGCGGAGTACCTCGGGGTCAGCGGGCCGGAGGAGAGCACGCTGGTGCGGTGGGTCGAGGCGATCGCGCGCGATGTCGACGACAACCCCGGGGGCGACAGCGAGATCCACGAGGAGGCCCGCGCGGCGGTGGCGGAGCTCGGCGGGTACACCGACACGATGGTGGCGTCGCGCCGGGCGCAGCGAGCGTCGGGGCGGATGGCGGGCGACGACGTGCTGGGGCGGCTGGTGGCGCTGGGGCACCAGCGGCTCGAGGAGCGACGCCTGCGTGAGGTGCTGTTGGCGCTGCTCGTGGCGGCGGTGGAGCCGATCGCGGCCTCGATCGCGCTGGCGATCGGCGAGCTGATCGATCGGCCCGGGGCGCTGCAGGTGGCCCGCGCGGCGGCGCTGGCCGGCGACGATGCGGGGCTGTGGGCGGTGCTGCGCGAGGCGCTGCGGTTCTCGCCGCCGCGGCTGACGGTGTGGCGGAGGTGCGAGCAGCGGTATCACCTGGCCCAGGGGACAGGCGACGAGGTGACCGTCGACGCCGGCACGGCGGTGGTGGTGGCCATCGCGGCGGCGGCGTTCGATCCGGCGCGCGTCGACGAGCCGGAGCACTTTCGCCTCGACCGGCCGGAGCAGCACGATTTCCTGTTCGGCGAGGGGCCGCACGCCTGTCTGGGCCGACACGTGGCGATCGCGGCGGTGCGCGAGGCCTGCAAGGTGCTGCTGGGCCACGAGTTCCGCCTGTCGGGGCCGCTGCGGCGCGACGGCGGGCGGCCGATCGGATTCCCGATCGCGGTGGCGCCGTTGCCCAAGTAGCTGCGGTTGGAGCGACGCGAGAGCGGGTGCGGCCGCAGGGTTCTTCCGCGGTCGTAAAGGCCGACACGTGGTTCGGCGCCGGATCGGAGCTGGCCTTCGGGACAGGTGAGAGTGGGCAGCGAGCTCGGGCGTGGTGAGCGCTCCTAGCGCCCTACTCGACGCAAGGAGCGGGTGAGGGTTCGCGCCGGGGCCCCGGCGAGCCCGGCGACAGCCTCCGAACCCTGTTTGGCGCGGTTTGGCGGCGAGAACGGGCGGACGGCAGTGGCGGGGAGGTGCGTGCTGGCCCGCTCGTGCCATGGAAGCGTCATGACGACCGGGCAAGGCAGCTTCTCCACCGACATCGCGACCATCCGCAAGCGAGCGCGTGAGCACCTCGAGCAGGGCGCGCTGACCCCCAACTATGGCGCCGATGTGGAGACGGCGATCCGCGTGCTCAACGAGGCGCTGGCGACCGAGATCGTATGCGTCCTCCGCTACCGCTTCCACGCGGTCACGGCGACCGGGATCGCCAGCGAGGCGGTCAAGGCGGAGTTCGAGGAGCACGCGCAGGAAGAAGAGGCGCACATGCTGTGGATCGCCGAACGTATCAATCAGCTCGGCGGTAAGCCCAACTTCAGCCCCGACGGGCTGTCGAGCCGCTCGGCGTCGCAGTACGTCGAGGGCGAGAACCTGGTCGACATGATCAAGGAAGACCTGGTGGCGGAGCGGATCGCGATCGAGACGTATCGCGAGATGATCCGCTACTTCGCGGCGAACGACCCGACGACGCGCATGCTTCTCGAGAAGATCCTGGCGCAGGAAGAGGAGCACGCGAACGACATGCACGACCTGCTGGTCGCGCACGAAGGCAAGCCGATGCTCGATCACTAGGCGTCAGGCTGCCCAGGCGCTGGAGCGGGGGCCTGCCCGGTGGCGGCCCGCCGTGGCGGTGACAGCCTCGTGGTGATGTCGAGTGACCTGTCCGCAGGGGCAGGTCGCTCAACGTCCGTCCAGCTGGCCATCGAGCCAGGCGAGCGCTTCGGGCTCGGCGGCGAAGATCCGGAGGGTGTCGCTCTTGCCGGTGATGCGGAGCATCAGGTTGATGGCGGCGCGGACCAGTGGGCTGCTCGTGACCGTGGCGGTCGGCCCGGCTTCGGTCACCTGGACCAGGATCTTGCGCGCCTCGGTGGTGTACTCGGTGCCGCGAGTGACCACGCAGATCGTGGGCCGCATGAAGTGCGGGCCGCCCCTCGTGAAATGCTGGACGTAGGCCTCGGCCTCCGCCGTGTCAAACACGCCCGTGACGCCGACGCGCACGTAGCCGCGGCCCCGGGGCGTCACGCGCTCTTCGAAGACGATCGGCATGCTCGAGCGGAGCTTCGACTGTAGTGAAGTCGGCCGGGCGGATCAACGTGGCGGGCGGCGGCTGCAGCTGACGTCAGGTCAGGCGCCCGGGCGGGGTGATGGCCGATCGGTGGGTCGTGTTCTGAGAGGGAAAGACAGCCCGCTCTGTCGTGGCGCGCGGGTGAAGCCGGGTGAGCGCGGAGCTCGGGCGAATTCTGTGTCGGCGCTGGAAGACCATGGGTCGCCGAGGCCACGGTTCGTGGCGCGGTCACGCGCGGCGTTCGCCTGGGCTTCGGTCGGGGCCGGGGTCCGCGGGTGCGCACGACGAGGCCGCGAGGACCGAGGCCGTCGCGGCGCGATGGGCGGCGGGATCGTCGCGGCGCGAGGCGATGCCGTGATCCGCAAGGACATGGCCTGAAGCGCATGCTCTGAAGGACATGCCTTAGAGGACATGTCGTGATGGACATGGCGTGAGGGACAGGCAGTCACCCGCCCCAGAAGGCGACCACGTCGGCGATGGTGTCGCGCGGGCGCAGGACGGTGACGGCGTCGCCGTCGAGGCCGAGGGCGATCGGGATCGCGCGGCTGCAGTAGCGCGACCACATCGAGAGGGTGTAGGCGCCGGTGTCGCGGATCAGCACGTGGTCGCCAGGGGCGAGGGCGGGCAGCGGGAGGTCGCGGGCGAGCAGGTCGCCGCCGAAGCACAGCGGGCCGGCGAGGGTGGTGGCGACGGGGTCGCCGGCGATCGGGTGGCCGTCCGGGTCCAGGGCGAGGAAGTCGTGGTGCCACTCGTTCGGCCGGTAGACGCGGCGGACGAACAGATCGGCGCCGACGTGGAGGACGGCGACCGGGCCGGGCTTGACGACCTCGACGCGCGAGACGACGAAGCCGCAGTCGGCCAGGAGCGAGCGGCCGAACTCGGTGACGAGCAGAATGTCGGTCTGGAACAGCTCGGGGATGGCGGCGCGCAGGGCTGCGGCGTAGGCGGCGGGGGTGAGGCGCGGGGCGTCGTCGCGGTACTGCGCCGGCAGGCCGCCGCCGAGGTCGAACATGTCGATCGGGTCGTGGCGCGTGGCGCTCAGCTCGCGCCGCAGCTGCCACACGCGGGCGACGCCGTCGACGAGCTCGGGGATGGTGGTGCCCTGCGAGCCGATGTGGACGTGCAGGCCGCTGAGGAAGCGGTGACGCGCGAAGGCGTCGAGGATCGCGGGGCGCTGCGACAGGGGGACGCCGAAGCGGCTGCCGCGGTGGCCGACGCTGGTGAGGGCGAGGGCGGCCTCGGCGAGCTCGGGGTTGATCCGCAGGCCGATCCGGCTGCGGCTGGCTGGCGTGTGAAGGGCGGCGATCCGCTCGAGCTCGGCGAAGTTGTCGGCGTTGATCCGCAGGCCCAGGTGCAGGGCCTCGGCCAGCTCGGGCACGGTCTTGGCGGGCGAGTCGAAGACGATCCGGTCGGGGCTGCAACCTGCGCGAAGGGCCAGGTGAACCTCCTCGATCGAGGCGGCCTCGAGGCCGAACCCCGCGGCCACGACGACGCGCAAAAGGTTTAAAAGGGGGTTGGCCTTGATCGCTACGGTGTGGAGGGCGCGCGGGGCGGTGAAGGCGAGCGTGAGGTCGGCGAGCTTGGTGCGCAGACGATCGAGGTCGTGGACGAGGACCGCAGGCTCGTCGGCGTGGCCGGCGGCGCGGACGCGGCGGTAGGCCGCGGCGAGCTGCTGCGGAGCGGGACGAGCGTCGACGCGGGGCATGAGCTCAGCGTCGCGCATGTCGTGGGGCCGTGCCAGCCGCGGCCGCTGTGCATGCGCGTGCAGGGCGGTCGCCCGATCGAAGGCGAGAGGGCAGCAGGCGTACGTGCGGCCCAGTCGCCGGCGGTTGTTGGGCGTACGCAGGGACCGCCGATTGGTCCGCGCGGGGCGGTCACGGGGCGCTTGAACGAGCTACGAGGCGACGCTGCACGGGGCGCTTGAACGAGCTCCGACGCGGCGCTGCACTGCCGGCGCGAGCGCGGCAGGACAGGGGCAGCAGGCAGGCGGCGTGCTCGCCGGTGGCCGGCGTGCTGCGCCTCAGTTGCGTTCGCCGGCGAGGATCGCCTTGGCGGCGTCGTGGCCGCTCTGGACCGCCGACTCGATCGTCGCGGGGAGGCCGGTGCGGACCCAGTCGCCGGCCATGTAGAGGCCGCGCACGGGGCCGGTGACTTCGGGGCGGCAGTGGTAGGTGCCGGCCGCGTGGGAGATGGTGGCGCGCTTCTCCTTGATGACCTTGAAGCGCTTGATCGCGGGACCCTGGGGGCCGGCGGCGGGGAAGTAGCGCTGCAGCTCGGACTGCAGCAGCGCCTGCAGGGTCTCGGGCGGGTCGTCGACGCAGGCCCGGGCGGCGCTGATCGTGCAGTTCATCATGGCCTCGCCGCCGACCTCGCCTTCGATGCGCGAGCGGTTGAACATCCAGTGCAGCGGGCCGGCGACCAGGCCGATGAACGGATCTTCGAACGGCGCGCGGTCGACCGAGAACCACAGGTTGACGATCGGCGACGGGCGCAGGCGGGCGATGTCCTGATAGACGGGGTGGCTCGGCAGGGCGCCCGGGAGCATGTCGAGGAAGGCCTGCGGGGGGACCGACGAGACGACCACGTCGGCCGCGAGGGTCTCGCCCGACTTGAGGGTGACGCCGGTGACGCGGGCGTTCGTGACCTCGAGCGCGCGCACCGGCTCGCCGAGGCGCAGGTCGCAGCCGCGGGCGCGCAGGTAGGCCAGCGCTTGCTCGACGTAGAGGCGCGACAGCGGGACCTTGGGCACGCCGAGGCGCGAGGCGTCGCGGCTGGTGAGGAAGGCGCGGTCGAGCACGGCGGTGAACATCGCCGCCGACGAGACCAGCGGGTCGTCGTTGAGGGTGCCCCAGATGAGCGGGTCCCAGAAGGCGTTGCGCAGGGTCGGCGTCTGGCCGAGGCGGCGCAGCCAGCTGTCGCAGGTCTCGTTGTCGTCGGGGCGCTGGACCTCGCCGCGCAGCATGAGGCCGGCGCGCAGGGCCGCGGCCTTGTCGAGCAAGCCGAGGCCGCGCATCGTCAGCAGGCCGGTGGCGAGGTGCAGCGGCGCGGGCAGGGCCGGGCACTGCAGGTGCAGCCGCTTGCCGCCCGGCTTCACCATCGTCACTTCGAGGTTCTTCTGGAAGTAGATGCCGTCGGTGCTGTCGATCGCGCGCAGGAACGCCAGGGTCTCGCGGTAGCAGCCCATCAGCAGGTGCTGGCCGTTGTCGACCTCGCGGTCGAGGGTGGAGTCGTGGAACGAGCGGGCCCGGCCGCCGCCGGCGCGGGTGGCCTCGATCAGGGTGACGACCCGGCCGGCCTCGGCCAGGCGCACGGCCGCGGACAGGCCGGCGAGGCCGCCGCCGATCACGATGACGCTGCGGGTGCTTTCGGACATGACGGAAGGGACATTCTCGAGAGGACAGGGCCGAAGCGACAGGTCCGAATGGACATGTCCGCCCGGACAGGACGGTCAGGACAGGACGCTGGCGCCGGCGCGGGCCAGCGCGAAGGCGGCGACGCGCAGCTTGTCGCGGCGGCGCAGCGAGGCGCGGCGGGTGAACACGTTGTAGTTGCGGGCCCGGATCTCCTGCAGGATCTCGTAGTAGGTGCGGCCCATGATCTCGGCCGGCAGCAGGCGGCGCTGCGGGATGTCCGGCAGCAGGGCCCAGGCGGCGTGGTACTCGCGCTCGGCCGCGGCGGCGAAGTCGGCCGCGGCGCCGACGAACCGGCCGTCGTAGCGGTAGTTGAAGATGTCGTCGGGCGTCAGGCCGTGGCGGGCCAGCAGCTCGAGCGGGAGGTAGATCCGGCCGCGCGCGGCGTCCTCGGCGACGTCGCGGAGGATGTTGGTGTACTGCAGCGCGAGCCCGAGGTGCTCGGCGTAGCGGCGGGTCTGCTCGCGCTGGTCCTTGAAGATGGCGACGCACAGGAAGCCGACGCACGAGGCGACGCGGTAGCAGTAGAGCCGCAGCTGCTCCATGTCGTCGTAGGTGCTGCGGTCGAGGTCCATCGCCACGCCGGCGATGATCTCGTCGAAGGCCTCGCGCGGGTAGTGGAAGTGCTTGTTGCTCTCGGCCAGCTGGCGCCCGAGCTCGGTGTGCGGCGGGTCGTCGTCGACGTAGGCGTCGCCGTAGATCCGCGCGACCTCGGCGCTCCAGAAGGCCAGCGCGCGGCGGGCCGACTCCTCGCCGACGGGGCCCGGCTCGCGCTCGTCGACGATGTCGTCGACGACGCGGCAGAACTCGTAGACCTGCTTGAGGCCCTCGCGCTGCTCGGGGCCCAGGAACAGGAACGCGAACTTGAAGTTCGAGTTGGAGCGCTGGAGCAGGCGCCGCCACAGCGCCGCGGCGCCGCTCGGGATGGTGCGCGCGAGTTCCATGAACTGGGCCATCGTGCGGTCTAGACCTCGCCGCGGAGGAAGCGGCGGCCGAACGAGAAGATCGAGCGCGCGGCGATGCCGAGCATGTCCTGCTTCTCGAGGGTGGGGCGGAAGGCGAGCACCTCGTAGTCGAGGTCCTCGATGCGCTGGAGGATGGCCATGCCGCCGCGCCAGGTCGCCTCGAGCTCCATCGAAAGGCCAGGCTCGACGCGGCGGACCAGCGGGTAGCCGCGGAGGAACATGCTGCGGCAGCGCGAGACCGAGAACGCCATCAGCTCCTTGAAGGCGCGGGTGTGGCGGCCGGCGAGCAGGTCCTCGCGGGTGACGTTGAAGTGGACGAGGTCCTCCTCGGGCAGGTAGCAGCGGCCGCGCGGGGTGTCGACGCTCAGGTCCTGGAGGAAGTTGGCGATCTGCAGGGCGGCGCAGATCTCGTCGCTGAAGCGGTGCAGCTCCGGCTCCTGGTGCCCGTGCACGTAGAGCACGAGCTGGCCGACCGGGTGGGCCGAGTGCTTGCAGTAGTGACGCAGCTCGGCGAACGTGCCGTAGCGCTTCTGCGTCAGGTCCATGCGGAAGGCGGTCAGCAGCGCCTTGAACGGGCCGATCGGGATGTTGTGGCGGCGCACCGTGTCGCGCAGGGCCAAAAACACCGGGTGCTGGACCTCCTTGTGGTAGGCGGCGACCAGCAGCTGCTCCCAGCGATCGAGGGCGTCGACGCGGCGGGCCTCGAAGCGCGGCTCGTCGGCGAAGTCGTCGGCGGTGCGGGCGAACGCGTAGATCGCCATGATGTTGGGCCGCAGGTGCGCCGGCAGGAAGCGCGAGGCGACCGGGAAGTTCTCGTAGTGGGTGGTGGCCATGCGCTCGCAGTAGCGGTAGGCCGTCTCGAGGGTCCACGGCCCGGGCGGGGCGCCGTCGGGCGAGCTGACGCGCTGGCCCTCGAGGTCGCCGTCGGGGGGCGGGGGGACGCAGAAGAGGCGGGGTTCCGTGGCGCTGACCATGACGGGTTCTCCGAGGAGTAGGCGAGGCGAGGCGAGTCGTGGGCGGCGGTGCGGGAGCGAGGCCGTCGCGGGTTCTCGAGGATGAGCGGAAGTCTAACGGCTTTCGGATCGGAGCTCGCGCAGCAGGACGACGGCGCGATCGTGCTTGATCTCGGCCGCCTCGACGAGTCGGTGAACGAGGAGGTCGACCTCCGGGCCCGCAGCCCCGGCCCCGAGGGCCACCGCGCGTGCGTGTAGCGACATGTGGCCGCGCTGGATGCCCTCGGTGGCGAGCGCGCGCAGGGCCGCGAGGTTGCTGGCGAGCCCGACCGCAGCCATGACCTGGCCGAGCTCGGCGCCCGATGTCGCACCCAGGATCTCGAGCGCGAGCCGGGCCGAGGGGTGGACCTTGGTGGCGCCCCCGACCACGCCGACGGCGGCGGGCAGGCTGATCGCGCCGCACAACCAACCCTCGGGGTCGAGCCTCCAGGTGGCGAGCGGACGGTAGGCGCCGGTGAGACCCGCGTACGCGTGGGCGCCGGCCTCGATGGCGCGCCAGTCGTTGCCGGTGGCGAGGGCGACGGCGTCGACGCCGTTCATGACGCCCTTGTTGTGGGTGGCGGCGCGGTAGGGGTCGAGCTCGGCGAAGCGCGAGGCGGAGGCGATGCCGGCCGCCGCGGCGGCGCCGGAGAAGCCGCGCCCGGCCAGCGCGCCGGGGGGCACGCGGCAGGTGACGTGGGCCCGCCGGCGGTCGGCGAGGTTGCTGAGGATCCGCAGACCGGCTGTCCATCGGGTCATGTCCGAAAGGACAGGCGCGAGGATCTCGGCGATCGTGTTGAGGAGGTTGGCGCCCATCGCGTCCTGACAGTCGACGACGACGTCGACGACGAGCATGTCGGGCGCGAGCACGCGGACCAGCAGGTCGCGAGCGCCGCCGCCGCGAGCGACGAGCCGCGGGTGGGCCGAGTCGGCCAGCGCGAGCAGGTCGGCGCGCGCGGCGTGGATGGCCGCGACGGCGCCGTCGGCCGGAGCGTCGGCGGACTTCGGCGCGGTCAGCTGGACCTGGGCGATCATCCACGGCGGGTCGCTGCGGGCGAAGAAGCCGCCGCCGGCGCGGATCATCTTGGCGGCGTTGGAGGCGGCGGCGACCACCGAGGCCTCCTCGACCGCCATGGGCACGAGGAAGTCGCGGCCGTTGATGCGGAAGTTGGTGGCGACGGCGAGCGGGAGCTCGAGCGTGCCGATGACGTTCTCGATCAGGTTGTCGGCGCTGCCGAGGTCGAGGCTGCCGGGGTCGAGGGCGGCGAAGCGGTCGCGGGCGATGCGAGTGGCGGCGGCCACGGCGTCGCGGCGGCCGTCGACGCCGAGGCGGAAGAAGCCCGACATGCGCGAGGACAGCGGCGGCCGCTCGTCGCGGCGCAGGCCGGGGACGGCGACGGGCAGGCGGCCGATGGCGTGGAGGCCGTGCTCGCGCTGCAGTCGCTCGGCGAGCAGGTCGAGGTCGGCCTGGCGAGCGGCGAACGCGACGACGAGGTCGCCGCCACCGGCGCCGCTCGGCTTGGCGGCGAGGCCCATGCGCGCGGCCTGGTCGACGATCGCGGCGATGTTCGGGGTGACGATCGGGGCGCCGCTCAGGCGCTGCAAGGCGCGCAGGCCGTCGTTGTGGAGGGCGACGGCGTCGCGCAGGGCGGTGAGGCCGATGTCGGGGTCGTCGCCGAGGTAGCCGCCGCGGAACAGCTCGGCGGCGCGGCGCAATTGCGCGGTGGCGTCGGCGTAGGCCGCGGGGTCGCGCTCGCCGGCGACGCGGACCTGCTGGACGAACGAGGCGGTGTCGGCGGGGGCGCCAGCGTCGAAGAAGCCGACGTGCAGCCACGCGGGGTGGGCGATCGGGGTCGGGACCTCGCCGCGGGTGAAGGCGATGGTGCCGCCGAGCACGGCGCAGGCGACGTCGGCCCCGCTGCCGCCGCCCTGGACCTGGGCGTGAGCGGCCTGGGCCAGGCGCAGGGCGATGGCGCGGACCTCCGGGTCCTCGGGGTCGAGGCCGGCCTCGGCGAGGTGGAAGCCGACGATCGCGGCGACGGCCGCGGCCGAGCTGCCGAGCCCGAGCTTGCGCGCGCCGGCGGCGAACGAGCCGGTGTCGACGCTGGTCAAAGGGCCAGGTGCTTTGGTTCCTGTGCTTTCGGACAGGAACGATCGGACATGCGCGTAGGCGGCCTCGGTCAGCGGCGAGGCCGGCGGGCGATCGGGGTCGTCGCAGTCGGCGGCGACGGCCCGGCGACCGACGGCGGTGACGAGGGCGGTGGCGCCGGCGAGCACCGCGTACTCGCCGATGAGGAACGCCTTGCCGGGGGCGGAGACGGCCGAGCGGGTCACGCGAGCACCTCGACCGACGGATCGGGGCCGGGGCCGACGATGTCGACGGCGTGCACGCCGGGCACGTCGCGCAGGCGCAGCGCGAGGTCGTCGGCGTGGGCGGTCAGGCACAGCACCTTGACGTGCGGGCCGGCGTCGCTGGTGACGAAGCCCTGCAGGCCGTCGCCGCGCAGGCGCCACACGGCGTGGATGACGTCGAGGGTGGCGCCGCGCCAGTACACGATCGGCGGGCGGCTGGCCATCATGCAGGCGTGCATCTTGAAGCAGGAGTGCTCGAGGATGTCCCCGAGGACAGGTAGGTCGCGGGCCGCCAGCGCGGCCTCGGCGGCGGCGAGGTCGGCCTCGGAGGTGTCGACCCACGGGCCGTAGTAGGGCGAGGTGTCGCGGCTGCGCTGCATGCCGGCGGTCGAGCCGAGCGACTTGGGGCCGCGCTCGGTGTGGACGATGAGCAGGCGGACGTCCCAGTGCGACTGCGGCTGCAGCGGGTAGGCCCGGCAGTCGCTGCCGTCGGGCTGCACGCCGCGGTCGAGGCGGACGAAGCCGCCCCACAGCGAGCGCGCGGCCGAGCCGGAGCCGCGGCGCGCCAGGGCCGACAGCGCGGGGCGGCCGGGCTCGTACTCGAAGGCGGCGGCGGCGGCGAGGGTCAGGGCGGCGAAGCCCGAGGCGCTGCTGGCCAGGCCGGCGGCCGTCGGCAGGTGGTTGTGCGAGGTGACGGCGCAGGTCGGACGCGCACCGGCGTGACCGGCGGCCTGCCACATGCGATCGAGGTGGCGCATGACCTTGGCCGCGACCTCGCCCGAAGCTGGCTCTTGGTTCAGGTGGAACGAGTCCTGCTCGCCGGGACCGACGGTGGTCACGCTGCGCAGGTGATCGAGGGTCAGCGACAGCGAACCGACGGCCGGCAGATTGAGGTCGGCCGGCGACGCGTCGCGCTTGCCCCAATACTTGACGAGGGCGATGTTGGTATGGGCGACGGCCCGGGCGCTCTTCATGACGCGGCGACCTCGACGGACAGCGGACGGAGGGTGGGGAAGGCGGCGGTGAGGCGATCGGGGGCGTCGCCGGCGAGGACCAGCAGGCAGCCGCCGCAGCCGGCCCCGGTGAGCTTGGCCCCGCGCGCGCCGGCGGCCCGCGCGTCGGCGGCCATGCGGTCGAGCGCGGGCGAGGAGACGTCGAGCGCGCCGAGCAGGCCGTGGGCGACGTCGAAGAGGACGCCGAGCGTGTCGAGGTCGCCGTGCTCGATGGCGTGGATGCCCGCCTCGACGGCCTGACCGACGGCGATCAGGACCGGGCGGACGACGCTCGGCAGGTGCTCGAGGCGGCTGCGGCAGCGCGCGACCTGATCGGCGGTGCTGCGCGGGATGCCGCTCGGGATGATGACGAGCGGCAGCGAGGCGCCGGGGTGGATGGTCCGCGGGGGCTCGCCGCGGACGTAGCGGAGGACCCCGCCCTGGGCGGCGACGCGGCTGTCGAGGCCGGACGGCTCGCCGTGGAACACGCGCTCGCCGGCCAGCGAGGCGGCGACGACGTCGTCGATGCTGGCGTCTGGCCCGAAGACCAGGCGGGCGAGGGCGACGGTGAGGGCCGCGGACGAGCCGAGGCCGGCGCGCGAGGGCAGGGCGCTGGTGCCCTGGATCGCCCAGCCGGTGACGGGGCCGTCGCAGTGGGCGAGGACCTCGAGGCAGGCACGCGCGACCGGATGATCGCTGCCAGGATGCAGCTCGAGGTCGAGGTCCCAGGCGGGGATCTCGAGGGTGATCGGCAGGCGCGGATCGGGCCGCGGGCGCGCCTCGAGCACGATGCCCTGCGGCAGGCCGGCGGCGACGGCCGGGTAGCCGTAGACGACGGCGTGCTCGCCGAGCACGATGACCTTGCCGTGGGCCTCGGCGCGCGCGTGCAGCGGGATGGTCATCGGCGCGGCTCCGGGACCCAGCGGGCGAGGGTCGGCCCGAGCACCCGCGGGGCCCGCTGCAGGTCGGCGACGGTGCGCGAGCCGGTGAGCAGCATGATGCTGCGGACGGTGAGCACGACGCGGCGGAGGAACGCGACCGCGCCGTCGTAGCCGCCGGCGCGGTGGGCCTTGAGCACCGGCGCCGCGAGGCCGCCGGCGGTGGCGCCGAGCGCGACGGCGCGGGCGACGTCGCTGCCGGTGCGCAGGCCGCCGGTGGCGACGATGCCCTTGAAGCCGAGGCCCTGGACCTGCAGCACGCTGGCGGCGGTGGGGATGCCCCAGTCCCACAGCTCGTCGGCGAGGGCCCGCTCGTCGGGGTCGACGGCGCGGTGGGCCTCTACGGCGACCCAGCTGGTGCCGCCCGAGCCGCTGACGTCGAGGTGCTCGACGCCGACGCTGCGGACCCGCTCGGCGACGCCGCGCGACAGGCCGCAGCCGGTCTCCTTGACGACGATCGGGATGTGCAGCTCCTCGACGAGGCGGCGCAGGGTCTCGAGGCCGTTGGAGAAGTCGCGATCGCCGCCCGGCTGGACGATTTCCATGGCCGGGTTGAGGTGGATGCAGAGGGCGTCGGCGCCGGTGTCGCGGCACAGGGTCGCAATCTCGGCGGTGGTCATGGCGCGGGCCTGGACGATGCCGAGGTTGCCGAGCAGGAGCACGTTCGGGGCCTGCTCGCGGACCTTGAAGGTGTGGGCGGTGTGCGGGCGGACGAACATGGCGCGCTGGCTGCCGAGGCCAAAGCCGAGGCCGAGCTGGTCGGCGGCGCGCGCGAGGTCCTGGTTGATGACCGCGGCCTCCTCGGTGCCGCCGGTCATCGCGGCGATGACGACGGGGGCGCGGAGGCGCTTGCCGAGCAGCTCGACGCTCGAGTCGACCTCGTCGAGGTGAAACTCGGGCAGGGCGTCGTGCACCAGATCGACCTGCTCCAGGAGGCTGGTCTTGTCGCGGAACCCGACGTTGTCGCCGGCGCACAGGGCGAGGTGGTCCTTCTTGCGCTGCGAGATGTCGAGGCGGTCGGCCATGAGCCTGGGCAATGTAGCTGCTAGCCCCAGGGGCCCGCCCGCTCCGCCGCGCGCCCGCCCGTGTGGAAACTCGTTCGCGCGGCGGAATGCCGCATGGGAGGGGCGCCGCCGCCGCCCGGACCCGTGATCCGCAGCACAGGACCCGCCGGCTGCGGGTGATCCCGCGAGGACCGCCTGCGCGCGCGAACGGGCTTGCGCGCGGCAATTGCGGGCGCGCGACGGGCTCGGTGGGAGGTGACCGATCGGGCATGTCCGATCGAGAATGTTCTGAAGGACATGTCGTGAGGGGCATGTCCCAAGGGGCTGGTGAGACTCGGAGCGGCGATGACGGCTGGGCGCGGCGCCGGGGCGCTCGACGCGGGCGGTCGAGCGCGCTGCCGCGGGCGCTGGGCGAGCGCGCTGCAGCGACCGTGAGTCGGGCTGCAGCGGCGTCGGACGTGGTTCGGACGCGCGGCGGCGCCAGGCGGGGATGGGGCGGACGCCGGGTGGCGTGAGAGGCCGAGGATCACCGCGTGGTGGTCCGCGGCGGCTCGGCGGCGGCGGGGGCCTACCGGGCGGGAGCGGGCGCGGCCGTGTCGAGTGATGTCGGCAGCCGTCGCAGCGCCCGGAAGCGCGCTTGCGGGGTGATGGGGGCTCTGTTAGAGGTGCCGGATGGTCTTTTTCGTGGCTCGCCGTGCGCCGACCCTCGCGCTTTTTTCCATGCTCGTGCTCGCGGCGTGTGGTTCCGACAGAGACCCGCTCGAGTCTGCCACCGGGGTGTCGGGCGGGCCGAGCGGGGGCCCGAGCGGGGGTCCGAGCGGTGACCCGAGCGGGGACCCGACCGACGGCGTGACGAGCAGCGGGACCGACACGGGCGGCTCCAGTCACCCGCCGTGCGAGCAATACCTGGCGTGCGTCGCGGTCGTCTCGCCCGACGCGCTGCCCACCGCCGAGTCGACGTTCGGGCCGATGGGCACCTGCTGGGACAGCTCCCCGGAGGTCCTGCAGGGCTGCCTCGACAGCTGCGCGTCGGGACTCTCGACGTTCGGGATGGTGTACCCGGACGAGCCGGCGTGCGGTGGTGGCGGCGGCACGACCGGCGAGCCGACCGGCACGACGACCGAGAGCGGCGTGAGCACCGAGCCCACGGGCACGACCGAGCCGGTATTCTGCCAGGACTCCCCGGGTCGGCCCGACGGCGCCGATTGCAGCGATTCGAGCGGCTGCGGCTGCAAGTCCGGCGCGTGCTTCCTGATCCCCGCGGTCGGCGGCGTGTGCGGGGAGTGCCTGGGAGACGCCGACTGCGACGGCGGCGGCTGCACGGCGCCCAACCTGTTCGGCGGCGTCGGCGGCGGGTCGCAGTGCAACGCGGGCGGCCCCGGCGACGGCTGCCAGTCCGACGCGGTGTGCTCCGACCCGAGCAACGACGTGTGCGGAGAGGTGATGTCGGTCCCCGGCATCATCACCATCTCGACCTGCGGCGAGTGCGAGACGAACGCGGACTGCGGCGGACAGACGCCGGTGTGCGCGCCGAAGTACGACCTCGCCAAATTCGGCGGCCGGTTCGACTGCGTGGCGGCCGGGTCGGTGGCCAACGGCGGCGGCTGCCAGACGAACGCGGCCTGCGCTTCGGGCCACTGCGGCGAGGTCTCCGCGATGGGCCTGCTCAAGTTCACGGTGTGCGGCGAGTGCCTGAGCGACAATGACTGCGGTCCGGGCGAACAGTGCTATGGCGGGTCGGCCGACCTCAACGTCGGCAAGCTGACCGGCGCGACCTGTCAGTGAGGCCGGGCCGCGGGCCGCGAGGCGTGGCGTCCGCGTCGGCGGCGTCGGCGGCGTCGACGGGGTCGGCTTCGACTTGGGTGGGCGGCCGAGCGCGCGCACGTCGGCCCTCGCCAAGCGAGGTCGCAGCGCCGCGCCCGCGGGCGTTCGCCGCGGTTGCGCGCGGCGGGCGAGTCGCGCTACGGATCGGCCGATGAACCCGACGCAGAGGCTCCCCAACGGCGTGACCGTGTACAAGTGGCCGCACAACGCCGAGCCGACGGCCGAGTCGGTGGCGGCCGAGATGGCGCGGTTCGGCTTCCGCAGCTACGACCTGCAGACGGTGCCGGCGTGGTTCTTCCGCAGCCGCCACGCGCACGACGAGGAGGAGATCCGCGGGGCGGTGACCGGCGTGACGACGTTCCACTTCGACGAGGGGCCGGTGACGCTCGAGGCCGGCGACATCCTGCTCATCCCGTCGGGGGTGGCCCACGAGGTCCGCAGCCACAACGGGCGCACGTTCTCGGCCTACAAGGGCTCGCGCAGCGGCGAGCGCCACGTGACGGAGCACGGCGACGCGCGCGGCAGCGTCGAGGACCTGGCCCGCGGGGGTCGCTCGTGAGCCACCTGATCGCGCTCGACCTCGACGGCACGCTCGAGGACAGCCGCGACGACATGGTCGCAGCGGTGCTGCGGGTGCGGGCCGGGTTCGGCCTGTCCGAACGGCCAGGTGCGGAGTTCCTGCCGCACGTCAACGCCGGGATGGACCACCTGTACCGCCAGTGCTTCGCCGACTACGTGGGCGCCGACGGGGCGCTGGACGAGGTGCGCGCGGCCTACGAGGCCGACTACCTGGCCCACATCGCCGACGCGACGCGGCTGTACCCGGGCATGGGCGACGCGCTGGTCGAGCTGGCGGCGCTCGGCTCGCTGGCGTGCGTGACGAACAAGCCCGAGCGGCTCAGCGCGGCGCTGCTCGAGGCGCTCGGGGTCGGGCGCCTGTTCTCGGCGGTGATCGGCGGCGACACGTGCCCCGAGTGCAAGCCGAGCCCGCGGGTGCTGGTCGAGGCGAGCCGTCGCGTCGGCCGCTCGGGGGCGGCGCTGATGATCGGCGACTCGGCGGCGGACGTGAAGTGCGGGCGCGCGTTCGGGGCGACGACGATCTGGTGCGCGTGGGGCTACGCGGCCGAGCCAGGGGCCGAGCCGCCGGACCACCGCGCCGCGGCGCCGCACGAGCTGCCGCGGCTGGTGCGCTCGCTGCTGCCCTGAAGCGGCGAGCGCGGCGCAGGAGGAGGCGCGGCTGCGAAGGGAGCGCTCGCGGGTGCCCTGAGCGGGCAGCGGCGGCAGCGGCGAGCCCTCGCAGCAGCGAGGCGCACGAGCGGCAGCGGCGAGCCCTCGCAGCAGAGGCGCACGAGCGGCAGCGGCGAGCCCTCGCAGCAGAGGCGCACGAGCGGCAGCGGCGAGCCCTCGCAGCAGCGAGGCGCACGAGCGGCTGCACCGGGCGCGCTCGCCGGGGGCGAGGTGCGGCGGGAGCTGTCGGCGAGCGAGCGGACGCGGCCCGAGGAGTGGCGAAGTTCGAACCTGTCGCATGGGGCATGCCGTAAGGGGCATGTCCCTTCGCGCATGTCGCGAAGAGCATGTCCCGACGAACATGCTCAAGCGTTCAGCTGAAACACGGCGTCCTCGAGCCAGTCGTTGAGGAACACGCCGCCCGGATCGAGGGCGGCGCGGTGGGCCAGGAAGGTGTCCATCTCCGAGTAGCGCTCACGGACCGCGCGCGGGTGCAGCAGGTACTTGCCCCAGTGCGGGCGGGCGCCGGGGATGGCCAGCATCTCGGCGCTCCACTGCGCGTAGAAGGCGTCGGCGTCGCGGGCCGAGCGGGTGGTGACGACCTCGATGTCGCAGATGGCCCGGCCGTGCGCGGGGGCCAGCAGGGCCGCGCTGGGGCCGATGAAGCGGGCGTGCACCACCATGTTGACGGGGAAGCTGGCGGCGCGGGCGAGGCGGTCGATGAGGCCGATCGTGCGCCGCCAGGCCTGCTCGGCGTCGGCCAGCGGGACGCCGTACGACATGTCCCAGCAGCGCGGGTAGGCCCGCTGGTAGTGGAAGGCGCGCGAGGCCGGGGCGACGGCGCTGCCGGAGGTCATCGACAGGTGCGGGGCGAGCTGCATGAACGCGGGCGTGAGCTCGGGGGCGACGCGGCCCAGCAGCGGCAGCACGCCGTTGCACCCGGCGTAGGTGCAGGCGTAGGTGAAGGCGAACTTGAGGCGGTCGGCGACGGTGGCCCCGCGGTCGGGCTCGTCGGTGCGGCGCATCAGCTTGCACCACAGGGTGTCGGTGAAGGGGAACCAGTAGAGCTCGACGAATTCGTAGGTGGCGAGCAGGTCGGGCAGGCCGCCGAGCACGTCGTCGACGCCGATCCGGCGGTCCTCGACGTGGAGGTGGAACTCGGGCCAGCAGCGCATGGTGACGTCGTGGACGACGCCGAGCGCGCCGAGCGAGCAGCGGGCGGCGTCGAACAGCGAGCCGTCGGCGGCGCTCAGGTGATGGACTTCGCCGCGCGCGTCGACGAGGGTCAGGGCGACGACCTCGTCGGACATGGTCGAGGTGTGGAGGCCGGTGCCGTGGGCGGCCACCGCGATCGCGCCGCCGACGGAGATGTCCTGGAAGATGGTCGGCGTGATCAGGGTGAGGCCGCGGGCCTGGGTGAAGCGGACCAGGTCGCGCACGGTCGCGCCGGCCTCGACGCGGATCGCGGGGGCGCCGTCGAAGCGGGTCTCGTGCACGCGGCGGAGCCGGCCGAGATCGACGAGGCTGCCGCGCGTGGGCACCAGCGGGCTCCACGAGCACGAATTGCCGACAGCGCGGATCCGGCCCGAGCGGCCGGCGCAGCGCACCGCCTCACGCAGCTCGTGAAGATCGCCGGGGCGGTAGAGGTCGGCGGTGCACGCCAGGTTGTCGTTCCAGTTGCGCCACTGGTAGTGCGGGATCCGGTCCAAGGTCGGCTCGTCAGATGTTGATGCTGTTCGGCACCAGCCGCGGCAGCAGGTACGGATAGGGTCGCGGACGGGCGCGGTTGCGCTGCTCGATCTGCTGCTCGACGGCCGCGAGGTCCGTGTGAAGGCGGGCGATCAGCGGCCGCGCCGCGGCGACCTGGCCGAGCGCGTAGGGGCCGTAGTCGCCGAAGCGATCGAAGCGATAGAACGCGATCTGGTTGTTTTGGAATTGCTCGGCGCCGATGTCGAGCGGCGGCAAGGTGGCGGCGATCCGGGCGGCGTCGACGACCTCGTCCTCGCGCGGCGGGGGCCGGTAGGCGGCGCCGGGGAAGGCGGGGACGTAGGTGAAGTGATCGGTCTGGGGGAAGTGCACGGCGGCGTGACCGGGGCCGGCGATGAACAGGAACTGCGCCAGCAGGTCGACGAGGGCGGCGCGGTCGTCCAGGCCCGAGGCCGGCAACACGCCGCGCAGGCGCCCGCCGTCGTCGGCCTGCAGCTCGTCGGCGAAGGCCTGCAGCTCGGCGTCGGCGCGCACGGCCGCGTCGCTCGGGTAGTAGAGGTCGACGTAGCCGGCGACGAAGCGGCGCAGCACGGGGGTCCACAGGCGGGCGTCGTCGCGCCACGGGTACTCGCGCGGGCCTTCGCCGACGCCGCGCGCGGCGAGGTCGGTCTCGAGCTCCTGGTCGCGCACCGACCAGCGCTCGTGGCTGCGGCGCATGATGTTGCGGGTCTCGGGCAGCGCGCCGGCGTAGAGGACGTCGAACACGCTGCCCGGGGTCTTGAGCAGGTTGAAGGCGAACCGGTTGACGGCGATGGTGTGGCGGGTGTGCGGCTGCAGCAGCACGTGGATCGGGTGCGACGGCGCGAGCTGCCGCTGCGAGCTGACGGCGAACGGCTCGGCGACGAAGTGGTGGCGATAGATGTGGCTCGACATCGCCTGCAGGTTGAACTCGGCGATCTCGACGTAGGTCTTGGCCAGGTCCCAGCGCGGGCTGCCGTCGCGCAGGTAGACCGGGTTGGGATCGGCGGCGCCCGGCTGATCGACGCGGATCGCCACGGGCACCAGGTCGCACTGCGGGTCGTGGCCGGGCCGCTGGCAGAACAGGGCGATCGGGGCCGGCAGGTACTTGCCGCGCCAGCGCGAGTCGCGACCGCCGACGCCGTTGGGCGCGAGGCTCCGCGCGAGCAGCTCGAAGTCGGCGACGAACAGGTTGCCGGCGGCGTGCTCGCCGGCCAGCGTCGCGCCGGGGCCGAGCGCGCGCGCGAGGGCGTCGTCGCCGAGAGGGAGGCGCGCGCGCAGGTCGTCGAGGTCCTGCACGCGCGCCAGCAGCAGGGGGTTGGGGCCGTCGATGCGGTTGCGAGCGAACAGGCCGTCGCGCTGGTGGTCGGTGACGGCCGGCGGGGCGCGCAGGCCGAGCCGGTCGTCGAACAGGTCGCGGAAGGCCGCGAGCTTGTCGACGTCGCCGAGCACGCCGCGCAGGCGGTGCCACAGCTTCTTGCCCTGGGCCCCGGCGACGGAGCGCAGCAGGTGCGGCAGGTACGGCAGGGCCCAGCGCGGGCCGTAGAGCTCGCGCAGCGGGAACTCGCCGGCGACGGCGATCGGCGCCAGCGGGTTGTCTTCGCGCCGCGCGTAGGTGTAGCGCTCGCGCGCGAGCCGGAGCGCCCGGCGTCGCGCGGTCGGGTCGGGCTCGTGCTGCGGCAACGAGGGCGACGGGACGGGCTTCATCGAGCTCGACCGTAGCACGCCGGTCTACGCGGGGGCGGGAGGCACCTGTCCCGAGAGACAGCCTCTGAGGCGAACGACCGACGGCGGGCGCTCCGCGAACGGCGGTCGCCGACGGGGACAGTCGAGGCCTTTCAAGCGCGTCTCCCCGCCCCCGGGCGAGGTCACGGACGAACGGGTCGCTGCAGAACCATGACCTCGAGGACAGGTTTCGAAGAGGCTGTCTCTTGAGTCATGTCCTGCGGTGCGCCGCGCGAGCTACGAGATGACCTCATGGACATGTCTCCAGGGACATGGCGCGAGCGACAGGGCACATCGGACATGACCCCGGGGACATGTCACGCGGTGCGGTGGCGGCGGGTGAACGAGCGCAGCAGGGCGGCGATGTTGCCGCGGACCTGGGGGTCGGTGCTGAGGCGGTAGCCGGGGGTGCGCATGGCGGCCGGAAGCAGCGGCAGCAGCGTGTCGTTGAGCTTCTTCTCGGCGCGGGCGTCGATGATCTTCTCGAACATGTCGGCGACGACGGTGTCGCCCTCGAAGTCGATCGAGAAGCGGGCGTCGCCGAAATTGTAGTGCAGGCCGCAGATCAGGAAGTTGAGGCGCGCCGGGCCGTCGACCAGGAGCGCCGGATCGGCGCCGATCCGCAGGCCGCCGTCGTCGAGGCGCAGGCGCACGCGGGTGCCGGGGAGCAGCAAGATGTCGACGAGGTGGTGGTGGAACAGCACGAGCCGGCCGCGGTCGTCGACGGGGAAGCGGTCGAGCAGGCCGCGCACGCCGGAGGCGCTCGGATCGCCGACGTCGCCGATCTGGCGGCGGATGATGGCCTCCACCAGAGCGTTCTCGAGCTGGCCGAGGCCGCCGACCTGGACCTCGCCCGACTGCAGGTGATAGCGGGCGCCGCGGAGCTGGATCGCCAGGCGCAGGCCGGGCATGCGCGCCGAGAGGCCGCGCTCGCTCTCGAGGGTGACCTCGACCTCGTTGGCGGTCAGGGTGACGCTGTCGGCCGGGTCCATCAGCAGCGCGAACTCGCCGTGATCGCCGGGCAGGCGGGCCGCGAACACGGCGATGCGCGTCGCGTCCTCGGGCGGGGCCGGCGGCATCGGCGGGCGCGGCAGGCCGAGCCGCTGGGCCCAGACGGGCGGCAGGCGCGGGGCGGCGAGGACCTTGTAGAGGTGCGAGAGCACGGCCTCGGTGACGGGGCTGACCGCGGCGGCCTCGTGGTAGTGCTCCTCGGCGATGCCGCTGATCGCCAGCTTCACGGCGGCGTCGCCGGCCCGCAGGCTGAGGTCGTGGAGGTAGAAGTCGGGCAGCCAGTCGAGCGAGCCGTCGGTGACGAACAGGCCGGCGGCCGAGCGCAGCGACACGCCGTCCTTGTCGAGGTGGAGGTCGATCGAGCCGCCGCGGGCGACGCAGATCTTGAGCGGACCCCACGGCTTGTCGGCGCCGAGCGCCAGGAGGGTGTCGTGGCCGGCCCGCGGCGAGCGATCGCTGGGCCAGAAGTGGCGCATGAACGCGGCGAACAGGGTCCGCATGGCGTGGCTGAGCAGCTGCTGCGACAGCTCGCCGGCCGGCGGCGAGGCGTCGATCACCAGCGTCCACGGCAGGAAGGTGAGGTCGATGGTGCGCACGGTGAGCGTCAGGCCGAGGCCGAGGATCCGCACCGTGGCGCCCTTGCCGAAGGCGATGTGGGCGCCGCCGCGGCCGAGCGAGAGGTCGACGGTGCGGGCCGCGTCGGCGCTGACGCGCACGGCCCCGAGCGCGCCGACGGTCTGCTCCCACACGACCACGCCGGGCGCGGCCGGCAGCGGCGGCGGGATCGGGGCGGCGGCCGGCAGGGCGAGGCGATCGAGGATGTCGGCGAGCCGCTTGTCGGGGACGAAGCGGGCGAACAGCCGGCGCAGGATCTCGTGCACCAGCGGCCCGCTGGGCGGCTGGCTCACCAGCTCGATCGCGGCGGCGCCGGGCCGGTAGCGCAGGCCTTCGAGGGCGACGTCGGCCAGCAGGTCGGTGCCCTCGGCGACGAGCTGCAGCGGGGCCTCGGCGCGCAGCTCGAGCGCGTCCGGGCGCCGCTCGAGCCGCAGGCCGGCGCCGGGCGGCAGCTCGAGGCGGACGCGGACCCGCTTCGAGCTGTCCCTTGGGACCTGCGCCAGGAGCCACGTCTCTTCGGGCAGCTGCGGCGGCGCCAGCGGGAGGTGCGGGCGCAGGCGGGTCAGCCCGAACTGCTCGACGCAGCGGGCCACCAGCTGCGACAGGTAGTCGCCGAGCGGCGGCTCGCTGGCGGCGCGCAGGCTGGTGGTTGCGATGTCGTGGTCGAGCGCGGCCAGCCGCAGGACCAGGCCCAGCTCGGGGGCGACGACGGCGAGCCCGCGCGCGCTGGTGAAGCCGAGCTCCGCGGGCGCGAGGCGGACGGCGAGGGTGTCGTCGGGGTCGAAGCGGACGTCGAGCGGGCCGACCACCGGGACGCGGGTGCTGGCGAGCAGGGCCGAGGGCAGCGCTTCGAGGCCCTGCTGGGGGCCGCCGTCGCGGCGCACGCCGAGGATGTCCGGAAGGACAGGTGCGGCGCGGACCCGGATCAGCTGGGCGAGGGCGAGGTCGCCGAACTCGCCGAGCGCGGGGCTGGCCTCGGTGACGACGCTGCCGTCGTGCCAGCGGTACTCGATCCGGTGGAGGTCGATGTCGGGCAGGACGGACAGGCCGCGGAAGCGCAGGCGCAGGCCGGCGGGGGCCTCGACGACCAGCGCGCCTTCGCCGTGGCGGACGTGGACCTCGCCGTCAGGGTCGGTGGTCAGGCGCACGCCGGTGCGCGGATTGAACGGCTGGTCGAGGATCTGCAGCTCCTCGGCGTCGCGCTCGTCGAAGAGGCCGAGGCGGCCCAGCAGGGCGGGCGACAGGCGCGGCAGCACGCGGGCGTCGACGACCCGGCGGAGCAGCGCGCGCATCAGCGGACCGAGCGGCGGGTCGGTCTGGATCTCCAGGCGGACCCGCGGCTCGACGCCGGCGACGGCCGACGGGGCGCCGACGAGGACGGCCCGGACCAGGCGCAGCTCGGCCAGCTCCGGCAGCTCGTCGGCGTGCACGGCGAGGCCGCCGGGGGCCTCGAAGCGGAACCCGCCGGCGGCGCGGGTGAGCAGCAGCTCGCGGTCGCCGAGCAGCGCCAGCTCGCCGCGGGCGCCGAGCGGGATGCGGGCCAGCACGCGGGCGCCGGACGGCGGCTGGCCGGCGTGCAGCTGGCCCGGGATGATGTCGGCCAGGCGCGCGCGCAGGCCGACGGGCGCGGCTGGCGTCGCGGACATGTCCGTCGGGGCATGTCCGTTGGGACCTGTGCCGACGGGCATGTCGGAAGGAGCATGTCCTTCGAGACCTGCGCCCACGGGCATGTCGGAAGAGACAGGCGCGCCCGCGGCATCGCGCTGCTTGCCGCGGCGCGGGCGCTTCTGGCCGCGGAGCCGGCGCACGAGGTCCTCGACGCGGACGCGGCGCTGCTCGTCGGCGAACAGGTCGTAGCCGGGGATGGTCATGGCCGCGGGCAGGCGGGCGCGCAGCCAGCGAGAGGCGACCCAGGCGACGAAGCGGACCAGGGCCCGGCGCGCGGGGCCGGTCGGGCCCGGGTCGATCTCGAGGCGGGCCTGGCCGAACAGCAGGCGCACGGCGAGGATCGGCAGGGCGAGGCCGAGGACCCGCACCAGGGCGGGCCGGCTGAGGGCGACCTCGGCCCGATCGCCGCGCAACTCGGCGACGAGGCGGGCGTCAGGAGGCAGCCAGACGGCGGCGCCGGCGGGGCCGTGGAACACCCGGCGAGCGCCGGTGCTCGGGTCGGCAGGCAGGTTCTGCGCCAGGTGGTCGAGGAGGCTGCGGCCGGGCTGCCAGCCGAGGCCGCGGCGGAGGGCGATGCGCATGGCGACGCCAGCGGCAGCGAACAGGAACGGGCCGATGGCGTCGGCCTCGGCGGTGACTGTCCCGAAGACCAGGTCGAGCCGGGTCCGCCGCAGCTCGACGGTGGGCAGGTCGGGCAGGCGGGCGAGCAGGGCGCTGCCAGGGTCGAGCTCGAGGGCCTCGGCGTCGAGCGCGAGGCGCAGCGGAGCGGCCAGCGCGAGCTCGAGGTCGAGGGGCCCGACGAGCGGGAGGTTGATCCGGCCGAGGGCCTCGCGCGGGACGTCGGTCGCGGCGGCGGCACGCGGACCGTCATGCGGTCGGCGATACCCGGGGACCTGATCGTCGAGGCCTGCCATGCCCTCGGGTGTATCGGATCTGGCAGAGGTTGGGCAGGTGAGGCGGGCGATCGGCAGGCTAAGCCCCGCGGATCGATACACTCGGAATACGTCGAAGCGGGGCCGCGGCGAGCGCGCTCAATCGCTCGTGACGCGGCGGAAAGGGGCCGCAGGAGCCCGTTCGTGAGGGACGGCGATCGGCGTCAGGGTGGCCTCGACGAGCATTCGCAGCGCCCGCTGCTGTCGACGCAGGCTGCTGCGATCGGCGGCGAGGAGGCCGACGACGATGAGAAACGGGACCAACAAGGTGGCGGCGACGACAGGTCCCGCGATCGCGAGCTGAAAGCCAGCCATCGCCAGGCCGAGGGCGATGATGAACGCGAAGGCGGTGCGCGTGAGCGGGTGGAGGCGGAAGCGGACGACGACGTGGGCGCCGCCGTCTCGCGGGCCGACGACGACCTCGCAGATGGCCCGCGTGCCGGGCCGCCAGGCGCCAGGATCGGCGGTGAGGTAGAAGCCGTGCGGGCTGCGCTCGAGCGCGAAGCCGGGGTCCTCGCCGTGGCCGGTGTGGGCCTGCAGACGGGCGACCTCCGGCGCGGCGAGGAATTGACGCTCGACGTCGGCCGGGTCGGCGGTGACGGTGAACTCGAGCGCCGCGGGCACGCGAGCCAGAGCGCCGGGGCGGCGCGTGACGGGCTCGGGCGAGGACGGAGACGACATCGCCGGCCGGACCGCGCGGGCGACCTAGCCCTTGGGCAAGGACTTCTTGACCAGGTCGCTGGCGACCACGGCGAGCTTGCCCGCGGCCTCGGCGACGGCGGCGGAGGTGCCCACGGCGCGCACGAGGGTCGAGAGGCCAGAGATCGCGCGGCGCAGGTCTTCGAGCTCGGGGCGCGACAGCGGCAGCAGCTCGACGACGACGAGGCTGACGCGCTGATGCTCGTCGCGCAGGACGCTGATGCGCTCGTCGAGGCCGCGGATCTGGTCGTTGATGGCGCTCCAGCGGGAGGGCTGTTCGTACGGATCGACCTGGTCGAGCCGCTGACGCATGCGCTCGCTGGCCTCGGTCAGCCGCGCGAGCGCCTGCGACAGGTCTTCGAGGAGTTCGTGTTTGTTGCTCATGCCGGGTTCGGGGGCGAGAGGGCCGGGAACAGGCTCGGCGGGCCGCGCCGCGGCGGTGCGTCCGCCGGGACGGGCCGGCCGCGCGGGCCGCTTGCGCTGCCGTCTGTCCGCCACCCCGAAACACTACGCAACTCGCCAGGGCGGCGCCAGGTGGGCCGTGCGGCGCGATCGCGACGCGCGCGCGACTTGGGGTTCACGAGGCGCGGAGGCGACGCGGGTGCGGCGACGTCACGGCGGGGCGGGGGCCGGCTCGGCAGGGTTGCTCGGATCGCGGTGAGACGGGTTCGGGCGCCGGTCGTCGGGCACGCGCGTGGGCGGGGTCGGCTCGCCCGGCTCGCCCGCGCCGGGATCGGCGAGGCCGCCCGGACCCGTGACGCCGTTCCCGCTGCCGCTGCTGCCGCTGCTGCCGCCGCCGCCCGCGCTGGCCGTGGCCGCGCCGACGGTGGCGCGCACCTGTTCGAGCCCGGCGTCGACCTGCTGGCCGACGATGACGCCGTACTCGACGTAAAACCGCGCGCCCTCGAGGAAGCGCGGCGGGCTGGCGAGCACGAGCAGCTGCTGGACGAAGCGCTGCAGCGCGGCGCGATCGATGGTGAGCGCGTGGGTGCGCGCGAGCACCGACTCTTCCCACTCGTACGAGCGATCCTGCACGGCGGCGGCGGCGGTGCTGGCGGCCACCAGGGCGTCGTAGAGCGCGAGCTGGCGGGTGCGCTCGGGGTCGCTGGCGATCTTCCAGAAGTGGATCGTGCGGGCGTTGAACTGGCCCTGCTCGGCGATCTGCTGCTGGCGCACGACCAGGTTGCGCTGGCGCAGCTGGGCCACGGCGGCGCGCGCGGCCGCGAACTCGGCGGTCTCCCGCTCGAGCCGCCCGCCGGCCTCGGCCAGCACCGCGGCCTGGGCCCGCATCTCACGCGCGGCGCAGCCTGGCGCGAGGGACAGGGCGAACAGGACAGGCGCAAAAGCCCATGTGCGAAGGGACATGGCGGTCAGGCCAGGCGACATGGCGCCGGGGACATGTCTGAAGATCCATGTGCGAAGGGACATGGCGATCACGGGGCGAGCACGGCGCCGGTGAGCACGCCGAAGCCGACGGTGGAGACGATGAGCTGGGCCAGGGCCTCGGGGGCCATGCCGCCCTTCGTGAACTTGACGAGCTCGGTGACGCCGGCGGCCAGGTAGACCTGGCGCAGGGCCATGGCGGCGCGCGAACGCACGATGCTGGCGTCGTGGCGCACGCCGAGGTCGAGCGCGTCGGCCCGCTTCTGGTCGGCGCGCCCGAGGGTCCAGGCGTTGCCGAAGGCGACCAGCGCCCTGGTGAGCTCGTCGCGGCACTTGCCGGCCTCGTAGGCCGACATGAGCGCCTGGGCGGAGCAGCCGGCGCGCTCGAGCTTGCCGAGGCTGGCCTGGGCCTCCATCAGCAGGACGGCCTCGTCGAGCTGGGCGACCAGCTTGGCCCGCGCGAGCCGCAGGCGACGCTCGCCGTGGCCGACGGCGGCGACGAGGGCGTCGTGCTCGACCCGCAAGGTCTCGCGGATCAGCGCCAGCACCGCGAGCTCGAGGGTGTCGACGGCCTGCTGCAGGCGGTCGATGCCGGCGATGGTGGTGTGGACGACGCGGGCGAACCGCGGGGCGCCGGCCAGCGCCTTGGCGGCGGCGGGATCGGGGTCGGCGGCGGCCTTGCGGCTGGCCTCGAGCTGACGCGCGGCGATCAGCGCGTCGACGGCGGCGAGCTGCTCGGCGAGCTGATACCAGCGCCCGAGCTCGGCCAGCGGCCGCAGATCGTAGGCGGTGAGGATCGCGGGGACCGGGACCTGGGCGAGGTCGGCGAACCGATCCTGCAAGACGGTCTCGTCGCAGACCTCGCGGCCGGTGGGGGTGAAGACCGGCGCGGCGGTCGGCGCGGGCTTGGTGGTGGCGGGGGTGAGGCCCGGGACGGCGGTGCCGGCGGGGCTCGGGGCGGCGCTCGGCGTGGGGGTGGAGGCGGTCGGATCGCCCTCCGGGGGGGCCGCGACGGGGGCTGCGGGGGCTGGGGCGAGCGCGGGGCGGAGGGGGGCGCTCAGGCCGGCGCCGAGGAACACGGGAGGGGCTGTCTGGATAGACAGGTCCAATCGGGCAGGTGCGAAGGGACCTGTACCCGAGGACATGACCGCCGCGACAGGCTCGAAAGGACCTGTACCCGAGGACATGGCCGCCGCGACAGGCTCGAAAGGACCTGTACCCGAGGACATGGCCGCAGTGACAGGTGCGGAGAGACTCGCGGGCGAGCGCGCGGCGGTCGAGGCGGGGCGCGGCTGGCTCGCGGGCTCGGGCGTGGACGCTGCGGGGGTGGCCGGCGCGGGCGAGGACGGCGGCGTGCCGGGCTGGTCCGTCGCGGGCTGGGTCCGGGTCGCGGGGCGCGGGGTCGGGGTCAGCGCCTTGCCCTTGCTCGGCTGTTCGAGCGCGCTGCAGGGCTGCTTGGCGGCGGCGTAGGCGGACAGGCGGCGCGACAGCTCGGTGTGGTGCTGTTGCAGCGCGTCGTGGACCGCGAGCAGCTGATCGAGCTGCGATCCGAGCTCGCTCGGGCCGCAGGTGGGGCCGCTGCAGACCACCCGCTCGCGCAGGGCCGCGAGGTTGTCACGGCGGTCCATGCACAGCCGGCGCTGACGGTCGACGCTGGCCTGAAGGACAGGTGAGGCGTCGGGCCGCAGGAACGCGGGGCAGCCGGGGCCGGCCGCGTCGGCGTCGCCGAGCTTGAGGGCGCGCGCGGCCATCTGGTGCTCGTTGACGGCGCGGGCCAGGCGACTCTCGCCGCTGTCGGGGCCCCGCCAGTGGCGCTGCAGGGTCCGCAGCTCGCGCAGGAGGTCGGCGCCCGGATCGGGGCCAGGGACGGGCGGCGGCTTGCCCTTGCCGACGACCGGCGCGGGCGCATCGCCGAGCGGAAAGGCGTGGCCGACGAGGGCGTGCAGGCGGGTCGAGATCTTGCTGCAGAGGGTGGTCCAGCCGTCACCCTTGAAGCGCGCGCGGCAGCGCGTGAAGTAGAGGACCTGGACCTCCGGGTCGGCCTCGCCCCGGGCGCCGAGGACGTCGAGGAGATCGCGGTCGCGGCCGACCTCGGCCCAGGCCTGGGCCGCAGCGACCTCGTCCTTCAGCATCGCCTGCGACTGGCCCAGCTCCTCGGTGAAGCCGTCGACCAGGCGCGCAGCCTTGAGCTCGCCGTCGGCCCCCTCGGCCGAGGCCGCGTCGCGCGGACGATGAAGGTGGAGCCCGCAGCCGAGGGCCGCGGCGAAGAGGAGCGGGACGAACCGAAGCCGAGCGGGCACGGAGGCTCCGAGCACTGTGGCACGGGCCCGCCGCACAAGCCAGCGCCCCGCGCCGCGGGCAGTCGGGTAGGATCGCGCGGACCATGGCGCCGCACCCGGAAGCAGGTCGCGCCCCCGCGGGCCCGACCGACGCGCTGCGGCGGCTGCACGACCGCCACGCGGAGCGGCTGCGCACCGCGGCGCGCTGGCTCGGGATCGACGATCACGAGCGCGACGCGGCGGTGGCGGGCTGCTTCCGCAGCGCGGCGGCGGCTGTCCCGGAGGACAGCGCGACCGGCTGGGCGACGCTCGTGCGCGCGCTGGGGCGGGCGCGACCGTCCGACGTGCCGCCGGAGCCGCGCGCGACCGGGGAGGCGGCGCTGCTGGGGTTCCTCGGCCGCCGCACCGCCGACGAGCGGGCCGTGTTCGCGCTGGCCGAGCTGGGGGGCTTCGACGCGATCCAGCTGGCGCAGGCGATCGGGGCCCCGCCGGCCGCGGGTCAGGCGCTCATCGTCGGCCTGCGGCGGGCGTTCGCGGCCGATCCCGCGGTCGCGGCCGCGGGCGGTCCGGCGTCGGTGCTGGCCGAGTCGGTGGTGGTCGACCGCGCGCCGCCGGGCTGGCGGGCGTCGGCGCTGGCTGAACTTCTGGGCATGTCCGAAGAGACAGGCGAGCCGGGGATCCCGCGGGCGGCGGCGGTCGCGGTGGCGATCCTGGCGATCGCGGTGCTGGTGGCCCTGCGCCCGCGCGCGCCGGTGCCCGCGCCCGAGCCGTCGCTGGCGTCGGTCGAGGCGGCGGCGAGCGAGCGACCGCCGCTGCACGAGACGGCGGTGCCGACGCCGGCGCCGGCGATCGCGGCGCCGCCGGTCGTGGGTGAACCAAAGGACATGGCCAAAGGCGCAGGTTCGAAGCGCCCGGTGGTGGTGCGCAAGAAGGGCGGGCGGGCGCCGAGCGCCGCGGCGAAGCAGACGCAGGCCCAGCGCGACGCGGAGGCGGCGGCCAACGACCCCGGCAACGTGATCGTCGAGCTCGAGATGCTCGGGGCGGCCCAAAAGGCGCTGAAGGGCTCGCCGGGGCAGGCGCTGGCGTACGCCGACCAACACGCGCGCGACTACCCGAACAGCCAGATGGTCGAGCTCCGCGCGGTCGTCCGCGTGCGTGCGCTGTGCGCCCTCGGCCGGGCCGACGAGGCCCGCGCGGAGGCGCAGCGCCGGCCGTGGTCGAAGGTGCAAACGGCGCTGCGCGAGGGCTGCGGGGGATGAGGCGCACGCGGAGGCGCGGCGTGGCGCCCGGCGTCGCGGGCCTGGGCTCGCGGGTGCGGGCATCCGCGGCGGATCCGCGGGCTCGCGCGAGATGTCCTGGCGATGCTGGCCGAAGCGCCCGACGACCCCGCGCGGCTGACGGCCCGCGCCGAGTCGCTGGGGTCGGGTCGCTGAACAGCCCCGCGCGCCGGGTGTCCGCGACATGTGCTTCAGGACATGCTCGTTCGGGCATGCTCTTCGGGACATGACCGATTGGGCATGCCCTCGAGGTCAGGGCGCGAACACCAGCGAGCCGCCGGCCGGGATGGTGAAGCTGAGCTTGCCGAGAGCGGTGACCGACGCCTTGCCGCCGGCCAGCGCGTCGGTCAGCTCGGTCGCCGCGGCGAACCCCAGAGCCGGGCCGGCGTCGACCGTCACCATCTGCGGCGCCCCGGCGCGGGTGAGCGCCACGATCGCGGCGTCGCCGTCGGCGATCTTGCGGCCGAACACCAGGGTGTCCTCGTCGGCGAACAGCGGCACGTAGGCGCCGCGGCGCAGCGGCGCGATCTGCTGGCGGGCGCTGCCGAGCTTGCGCGTGTGCTGCAGCGTCGCCAGCTCGTCGGCCGACAGCTCGGCCTCGGGGCGCCACATGCGGCGGTTGTTGGGGTCGGCGCCGCCCCACTGGCCGTACTCGTCGCCGTAATAGAGGAGGGGCGCGCCGGGCAGGCCGAACAGCCAGGTCAGGGCCAGGCGCGTGCGGCGGTACGGCTCCGGGTCGCCCGGCGCCTCGGCGACGTTGTCCCACTGGTTGCCCGGCACGCCCTTGTCGTGGCCGTCCTGGCCGCGGTAGTCGGCGTGGCTGACGAAGCGCGGGGTGTCGTGGCTGCCGATGTACGGGGTCATGACGGCGCCGGCGGGCCACTTGTCGAGGCCGTGACGGACCCAGTAGTCGGCGTGCAGCATGCCGCTGTCGCCCCACGCGAAGGTCCGGTAGCTGACGCCGTGGTAGAGGACGAAGTCGAACTGGCCGTCGAGCCCGAACGGGCCGATGTAGCGGGCGATCGTGCCGTAGTTGTCGTCGTTGCACGGATCGGGGCAGTCGTTCCAGCCCATCGCCGTCTCGCCCATGAGGAAGTACTTGGTGCCGGCGCGCTCGAAGCCCTCGCGCACGGCGGCGGCGAGGTTGCGGGTCGCGGACTCCTCGACGTGCTTGACGGCGTCGACGCGCAGACCGTCGAGGTCGAACTCGTCGAGCCACCAGGCGGCGTCGGCGACGAACTGATCGTTGGCCTCGGTGACGCTGTGGTCGATGTCCGGCAGGTAGTCGGCGAACATGCACTCGAGCGCCTTCTCGGTCCAGTCGCAGCCCGAGGTGCCGCACACGCAGCCGGTGCGGAACCACTCGGGGTGCGACTGCATGTACTCGTGCTCGGCGTGGACGTGGTTGATGACGTAGTCCTGGAGGACGCGGATGCCGTGGCGGTGGGCCTCGTCGATCATGGCCGCCAGCGCCGCAGCGCCGCCGAGCCGCGGATCGACCTCGCGGGCCCGGATCGGCCAGTAGCCGTGGTAGCCGGTGACCCAGTGGACGCCGTCGGCGGCCTTGAAGGCGTCTTCGGGGTTGGTCTGAAACGGGGTCAGCCAGATCGCCCGCACGCCGAGTTCGTCGAGGGTGCCGTCGGCGATCGCGGCGCGCAGGCCCTCGAGGTCGCCGCCGTCCCAGTCGCCGCGCACGTCGGCCATCGGTGTCGGGCCAGGACTGTCGCCGGGCTCGCCGTCGCGGAAGCGATCGGTGAGGACCATGTAGACGAGCGCGTCGTCCCAGCGGAACGCCTCGGCCTCGATCCAGAACGGGAGGAGGATCGGCTCGCTGACGTGACCGTCGGCAGCGGCGACGGTGACGGTGATCCGGTGCTTGCCGTCAGGAAGATCGGCCACGGCGATGGTGAGGTCGCCGGTGGCAGGATCGACGACGAACTCTTCGTCCGTCAGCGGGCGGGCATCGCCGCCGGTGCGCAGGGTCGCGGTGAACTCGCGGACCGCGGGGCCGGCGCCCGCGAGGCCGTCGACGTAGCGCAGGGTGGCGCCGTAGACGCCAGCGCCCGGGCCGGGCCGCTCGGCCGCAGAGGCGGCGACCTCGACGCTCGGACGCCGGCAGTCGGGCACGAGGATCGCGGAGTTCTCGGTCCCACCGACGTACTTGCGCCGGCCCTGGCCGGGATCGAGGACCCACTGATCGGCGCCGCCCTGGTCGTAGACGACCTTGTAGCCGTGCAGGCCAGGCGGGAGATCGACTGTCCCTCGATACATGCCATTTGGGTCAGGTCCTTCGAGCCATGTCGCAGAGGCCAGGTCGAAGCCGTGCCACTCGCCGGCCACGCGCGGGGAGTCGCCGCCGGACGGGGGATCGAAGGCGAAGCTCGCCGGACATACGAAGGCCGGATCGCCGGTCGGGTCGTCGGTGGTGGTCGGCTCGCCGGTGGTGCCGGTGGTGGTGCCGGTGGTCGGATCGGGCTGAGCGGTGGAGGCTGCGTCGGTGCCCGGGAAGCTGCTCGGGTTGTTCGTCAGTCCGCCGCTGGTGGTGGCGTCGGTGTCGCCGGGCGTGGGGGCCGGGCAGGCGCCGAGGAGCAGGAGGACGGGGACGAGGCGGATCGGCGGACGCACCATGCGGGCCGACGATAGCAACACGCGGCCCGACGAGACAGCGTCCACGCCCGCGCGGTAGGGTGGGCGGGTCATGATCCGAGCTTCCTCCGTCGCCCTACTGGCCGCGCTGACGTCGACCTCGCTCGCCGCGCCGGCGACCGCCGCCGAGCCGCAACGGACCCGCTTCGCGCTGCCCAGCAGCAACGGCTGGGGCGCGCTCCTGGTCGACCTCAAGGCCGGCAAGGCGACCGAGCTGCGCGAGCACGTGTTCGCGGCCGAGGAGCCGAAGATCGACGAGCAAGGTCAGGACATCTGGGACGGCGAACAATTCGCGACGGTGCACACGCGCGATGTCTTGTACGACGCGTACTTCGGCGTTCGCGCCGAGGGCGAGCAGCTGTGGCTGCCGTCGGTGCCGGTCGACGAGGACGCCAGCGGTTACTACGCGTGGAGCGACAGCGAGGAGGTCGGCACCGGCATCGTGAAGATGGTGCAGCCGCTCGGGGCGCTCGAGGCAACGACCTTCGCGTTCGCGCCGCAGGGCCTCGAGGCGGCCGGGATGGTGCTGCTGCTGCGGCTCAAGAACACCGGGGCGCAGCCGCTGCAGGGGGTGCAGGCGTTCTCGCTGCACAACTTCCACCTCGGGTCCGGGCGCCCGAACCGGCCGTGGGACGTGCACGAAGACATCGGCAACAACGGCGAGACGCTCGAGTTCGTCGGCGGCGCCGAGGCCCGCTTCCGCGAGCGCGGGTTCGCCGGCACGATCGTGACGCGAGCGCTGGCGCCGATCGTGCACCGCGGGGTCGGGCCGGGCGTCGATCTGTTCGCGCTGGTCGATCAGGGGCTGGCCGATCTGCCCGACAACATGGCGCCGGCCAACGCGGTCGACAACGCGACCTCGGCGTTCCAGTGGAACGTCGGCGCGCTGGCGCCGGGCGCCGAGGCGTGGATCGGGATCGCGGCGATCCACCGCGGCGATCCGTTCGCCGGCGCGGAGGCCGAGACGACCCTCGACGCGTGGATCGACGGCGTCGGCCCGCAGCTGCTGCTGGCCCGCGAGCGCGCGGTGTGGGCCGACCTCCACCAGCAGCAGTCGAAGCTGCCGGACGGGCTGGCCGCGGCCGAGGTGCCCATGCTGCGCCAGGCAGTAGCGATGTTGCACATGGGACAGGTCCTCGAGGACAGGTCGTTCGCGCGCGAGTGGCTGAGCCAGGACGGCGAGCCGCGGCGCACCCGCTTCCCCGGGCTCGACGACGAGCCCGCGATGCTACCGGCGTGGATCAAGCACCGCGGCCGGGGGGCGGTGCTGGCCAGCCTGCCGCCGGGCGAGTGGACCTACGCGTGGATCCGCGACGGCGCCTACGCGACCACGGCGATGGCGGCGCTGGGGATGAAGGAGCACGCGCGGGCGTCGCTCGCCTACTACCTCGACGCCGAGGCCGGGCGGTTCCAGCAGTGGACCGAGCTGCAGCCGTACAGCATGCCGCCGTACCAGATCAGCCTGGTGCGCTACTTCGGGTTCGGGGTCGAGGAGACCGACTTCAACGCGTTCGGGCCCAACCTCGAGTTCGACGGCTTCGGCCTGTTCCTGTGGGCGCTGCGGGCCTACGAGGTGCTGAGCGGCGACACCTCGCTGGCCGACGCGCGCTGGGAGCAGGTCGCGACCGAGGTCGCCGACGTCCTGGTCGCGCTGGTCGACCCCGAGACCGGGATGATCCGGCCCGACTCGTCGATCTGGGAGACGCACTGGCTCGGGCGCCAGCGGCGGTTCACGTACACCAGCATCACCGCCGCGCGCGGGCTGTGCGACGCGGCCGCCATCGCCGAGCGCCGCGGCGACGCTGTCCGTGCGGACATGTACAAGAAGACAGGTGAATCGATCCGCGCCGCCATCGCCGCGCGCGCCACCGACGGCGACGGGGCGCTGGCTGGCAGCGTCGAGGAGCTGGCGACCGGCGAGGGTTACTTCGACGCGGCGGTGTGGGACGCGATCGCCATGGGCCTGTTCGATCCGCAGGGCCCGATCGCGCAGGCGACCTTCGCCGGGCTCGACGAGCACCTGCGCGTCGACGCCGGGGTCGGGTGGTCGCGCAACGACGACCGCTGGGACCACGCGATGATGGAGGACGCGACTCCGTGGGGCAGCGACTACGACAGCGCCGAGTGGGTCATCACCGACCTGCGCGGCTCGGTGGCGCTGCGCAAGGCCGGCGAGGCGGCGCGGGCCGACGCGCTGAACGAGTGGGTGCGCGAGCAGGCGGCCACCAACTACTACATGACCGCGGAGACGTTCGACGAGAAGACCGGCGTGTACAAGTTCAACTCGCCGATGCTCGGCTTCGGCGCCGGGGCTTACGCGCTGGCGCTGGCCCACCGCGCGGGGGCGTTCGCCGACCCGGCCTGCGGCGCCTACTTCGTCGAGGAGGACGTCGATCCGACCACGAGCACCGGCACCGACACCGGCGAGACGACGACCACCGGCGCGCCCGACCCGACGACCGCGGCGCCGACCACCGGCACCAATTCGACGGGCACGACGAGCGAGGGCGAGACCGCGACGACGAGCGTGTCGAGCGCGGGCTCGGCGACCGCGGGGCTCACGGGTGGGACCAGCGAGGATGGCTGCGGATGCACGTCGGGCGGACCTGGAGCGCCGGCGGCGCTGCTGCTGCTCGGGCTCGTGGTTCGGCGTCGGCGTCGGCGCGCTTGACCCAGCGGCGCGCGGCGTCCCAACATCGGCGTGGATGACCGCGCCGCCCCTGCTCGTCGCCTACTTCTCGATGGAGATCGCCCTGTCGAGCGAGCTCCCGACGTACGCGGGCGGGCTCGGGGTGCTCGCCGGCGACCATTTGCGGGCGGCGGCCGACACTGGCCTGGCGCTGGTCGGGGTGACCTTGCTGTACCGCAAGGGTTACTTCCGCCAGGTCCTCGACGCGCAGGGCCACCAGCAGGAGCGCGACGTCCAGTGGCTGCCCGAGCATCACCTCGAGCGGGTGTCGACGCAGGTCACCGTCAGCATCGAGGGCCGCGAGGTGAGGGTGGGGGCGTGGCAGACCTGGATCGCCGGCGCCGGCGGCGGGCGGGTCCCGGTCTACATGCTCGACACCGACATCGACGGCAACGGCGAGGAGGACCGCCGGATCACCGATCACCTGTACGGCGGCGAGGAGCGCTATCGGCTGCAGCAGGAGGCGGTGCTCGGGCTCGGCGGGCGGCGCCTGCTGGCCGCGCTCGAGCTGAAGCCGACCCGCTACCACCTCAACGAGGGCCACTCGTCGCTGCTCGCGCTCGAGCTGCTGGCGATCGAGATGTCCTCCGGGACAGGTGAAGACGCCGACCTCGCGGCCGCGATCGCGGCGGTGCGCGAGCGCTGCGTGTTCACCACCCACACCCCGATCCCGGCCGGCCACGATCGCTTCCCCAGGGCGCTGGCGACCGCGGTGCTCGGGCGCGAGCTGGTCGACCTGTACGCCCGCCTGCCGACCCCGCACAGCGCCGAGATCAACATGAGCGCGCTGGGCATCGAGCTCAGCGGGTTCGTCAACGGCGTGTCGCATCGCCACGCCGAGGTCTCGGCCGGCATGTTCCCCGGGCGGCCGATCCACGCCATCACCAACGGCGTCCACTCGGCCACCTGGACCGCCCCTGCCATGCGCGCCGTGTTCGACCGCTGGATCCCCGAGTGGCGGCGGCACGCCCACGCCCTGCGGCAGGCCCAGAAGATCCCGACCGACGCCATCGTCGCCGCCCACCGCGAGGCCAAGCGCGCGCTCGTCGACGAGATCAACCGCCACGGCGACCACAACTTCGGCGAGGAGCGGTTCACTCTCGGCTTCGCCCGTCGCGCCACCGCTTACAAGCGCATGCTGCTGATCTTGCGCGACGTCCGGCGCCTGCGCGAGATCGCCAGCCGCTGGGGCGCGCTGCAGATCGTGTTCGCCGGCAAGGCCCACCCGCGCGACCTCGAGGGCAAGCGCATGATCGAGGCCGTGTTCCGCCAGCAGGAGGTCGTGCTGCCGTCGGTGCGGATCGCGTTCTTGCCCGGCTACGACATGCGCCTCGGCGGGCTCGTGACCGCCGGCGTCGACCTGTGGCTGAACACGCCGATGGCCCCGCTCGAGGCCTCGGGCACCAGCGGCATGAAGGCCGCCCACAACGGCGTGCCCAACCTCAGCGTGCGCGACGGCTGGTGGTGCGAGGGCTACATCGAGGGCCAGACCGGCTGGGTGCTGGCGCCCGGCCACCCGAGCGACGACGCCGACGCGGCCCAGCTGTACCGCGTGCTCGACGAGGAGGTCCTGCCGCTGTACCTCGGCGCGCCCGAGCGGTGGGCCGAGCGCATGCGGGCCAGCATCGCCCTCGCGGCCAGCTACTTCAACGCGCACCGGATGGTCGGCGAGTACCTCGAGCGGGCCTACGCGCCGCGCTGGTAGGCCGGGTCACGGGGTTCTCGTACATAAACTTTGGGGCATGTTCCGTAGGACATGTCGGACATGGACAATAGCCTGAGAGGCGTGGCGCGTGCATGGCTCTCAGGACATGTCGTCAAGAGCATGCGCTTCAGGACATGCCCTGGCGGACATGGCCTCAGAGATAGCCGTTGGCCGCGAACCACTCGGCCGCGCGGCGCAGGGTCTCGTCGAGCGGGCGGACGGTGAAGCCGAGCTCCTCGCGGGCCTTGCGGTTGTCGAAGTGCAGCGCCTGGCTGGCGTAGGCGACCGAGCCGGCGGTGATCAGCGGCTCCTTGCCGGTGACGCGGTCGGCCAATTGCTCGAGCGCCCAGCCGGCCGCGCGGGCCATGGCGACCGGGGTGGAGAACATCTTGTGGCGCATGCCGAGCACGCGCCGCATCTCGGCCACCAGGGCGAAGATGTCGAGGTTGTGGCCGGTCAGCAGGTAGCATTCGCCGCGGCGGCCGCGTTCTTCGGCGAGCAGGTGGCCGCGCGCGACGTCCTCGACGTCGACGATGTTGAGGCCGCCGGCGAAGCACACGCGGATCCGTCCGCTGAGCGCGTCGACCAGGGTCTTGCCGGTCGGGGTCGGGCCGACGTCGCCGGGGCCGAGCGGCATGCCGGGGCCGACGACGGTGACGTCGACCAGCGGCGCGAACGCCAGCGCGACCTGCTGGCCGAGGTACTTCGAGCGCACGTAGTCGAAGCTGCCGGCCCACAGGTTGAACGGGGTCGCCTCGTCCGAGGGCACCCCGTCCTCGCGCACGCCGACGGCGGCGATCGAGCTGGTGTAGACGACCTTGCGCACCCCGGCCTCGGCCGCCGCGGCCAGCACGTTGGCGGTGCCGGTGACGTTGACGTCGTAGATGACCTTTGGGTCAGGTACCCAGGTACGGTAGACGGCGGCCAGGTGGTAGACGACGTCGCAGCCGCGGACCAGCGTGCGCATGCGATCGCGGTCGAGGACGTCGGCCTCGACGCGCTCGACCCGCGCGGGGTCGATGCCGGCGAGGTTGCGCGGATCTTCGCCCGGGCGCAGCACCGCCCGCACGGGGCGCCCTTGCTCGACCAGCAGGCGGACGACGTGATGACCGATGAAGCCGGCGGCGCCGGTCACGAGCACGGGGGCGGCGGACATGCTTGCGATGAAACCGCAATCGCCCTGTGACGTGAAGCCCCACGCGCCGTGGTAGTCTGGGTCGCATGTGGTCCCCCCGCCACGGCCGCGTCACGCGGACGCTCCTCCTCGCCGTCACGCCGACGCTCGCGGCCTGCTTCGTCGACGTCCCGCCGGCGCTGAGCGGCGGCGCGAGCAGCGAGGGCGAGGGGCCGGGCGAGGGCACCACCGGCACGACAGGGCTGACGACCGAGGACGTGCACGACGACGCCGACAGCAGCTCGAAGGGCTGCCCGACCACGGCGCCGCCGGGCAAGTGGTACCTCGATCAGGACGGCGACGACTGGGGCGTCGAGCCGGCCCAGGTCGCGTGCGACCAGCCGCCCGGGACCGCGGCGGAGCGCGGCGACTGCGACGACGGGGATCCCGAGCGGTTCCCCGGGTCGCTCGAGGTGTGCGACGGCGAGGACGACGACTGCGACGAGATCGTCGACGAGTTCTCGCCGGTCAACGCGAACTGCAACGGCTGCGCGCTGGCCGAGCGCGACGGGGCGCCGCACTGGTTCTGCAAGGACGACGCGATCGACTGGGTCGCGGCGCGCGAGGCCTGCACGGAGCTCGGCTGGACCGTCGAGCTGCTCAGCATCCACAGCGAGGCCGACCACGCGTGGGCGCGCACCCAGGCGCAGGCGCTGTACGAGGGCGTCGATCCGATGGGCACGTTCTGGATCGGCCTGCGCCGCGCCGACCCGCACTGGGCCAGCTGCACGGCCGATCCGGCCCAGTGGGAGTGGAGCGACGGCAGCCCGCTCGACTACGCCGCCTGGTCGATGGGACAGCCCGACTCGGCGCCCTGCGACGCGCTGTGCGAGCCGGTCGACGCGCTCGACGAGGCCTGTCCGCGCGAGAACTGCGGCCACATGCTGTACCTCGAGGGCGGCTGGAACGACCGCGCCTGCTTCGCCGCGGGGGTCGGCTACGCCTGCCGCGCGGCACCCCCGCCGTGAGCCCGTTGCGGCGGCGATCCCGGTGTGGCATTCCTTGCCGACGATGACGACCCGGGCCGATCCGCGCCTCGACCTGTCCTGTGAGACATCCGGCCTGCAGCCGCGCCCGCCCGGCACCTTCGAGGTCCTGGCCCAGGCGCCGGGCTCGCCGGCGCGGGCAGGGCGGCTGTGGACGGCGCACGGCCCGATCGACACGCCGTGCTTTATGCCGGTCGGCACCTACGGCGCGGTCAAGGGCCTCGACACCGACGACCTGCGCGAGGTCGGGGCGCAGATCATCCTCGGCAATTCGTACCACCTCGGCCATCGCCCCGGCGCCGCCCGCGTGGCCGCGCTCGGCGGCCTGCACCGCATGATGGCGTGGGATCGACCGATCCTCACCGACAGCGGCGGCTTCCAGGTGTTCAGCCTGCGCGGCCTGCAGAAGATCGACGACGCCGGGGTCTCCTATCAGACCCACTTCGACGGCTCGCGCCACCGCATGACCCCCGAGAGCGTGCTCGGGACCCAGGCGGCGCTCGGCTCCGACATCTGCATGATCCTCGATCACTGTCCGCCGGCCGACGCCGAGCCCGCGCTGATCCGCGCGGCGGTCGAGCGCAGCACCCGCTGGGCAGAGGAGGCGGCGCGCCGGCGCGGGGAGATCCTGCAGCCAGGACAGCTGTGCTTCGCCATCGTCCAGGGCGGGACGGACGTGGGCCTGCGCCGCGAGCACCTGGCGGCCCTGAAGGACTTGCCGTTCGACGGCCTCGCGCTCGGCGGCCTCAGCGTCGGCGAGCCGATCCCCGAGATGCACGCCACCATGGCCGCGATCGGCCCGGAGATGCCGCAGGACCGCCCGCGCTACGTGATGGGCATCGGCACCCCGCACGACCTGCTGGCCGCGGTCAGCTCGGGTATCGACATGTTCGACTGCGTCATGCCGACCCGCCACGCCCGCAACGGCCAGCTTTTCACCTTCGCGGGCCGGCTGAACATCCGCCAGTCGCGCTTCCGCGACGATGACGCGCCGGTCGACGCCGCCTGCCGCTGCCGGTGCTGCACCCGCTACAGCCGGGCCTACCTGCGCCACCTCCACGAGCAGAACGAGCCGCTGTTCGGCCGCCTGGCGACGATCCACAACCTGTACTTCTATCAACAATGGGTCGGCGCCCTCCGGCGCGCCCTGCGCTCGGGCCGCTTCGAGGCCCTGCGCAGCGAGTTTTCGTCCGTCATCTCGAATGCTTACGCAGGCGGCGCGGAGCCCGAGGGGGACGAGGGCGGGCTCGCCTCCGCGGCCGCCCCGGCGCCGGAACCGGCGTGACAGGCCCGGGGTTCTTTGGTACCCCCCTGCGACCGGTGACCGGCCTGCGTTTTTGCACGCGTCGGCCGCCCGCAGCGGCGTCAGAACGCAGGCGCCCCCGTGGATACTCCCGTCCGGACCATCGCCATGCTCGCCACCATCCTCGCCCAGGCCCCCGCCGCCTCCAACCCGCTCAGCGGGTTCATCGTCCCGATCCTGATGTTCGCGGCGATTTACTTCATCTTGATCCGCCCGATGGGCAAGCAAGAGAAGGACCGCAAGGCGCGGCTGGACAAGCTCGCCGCGGGCGACACCGTGCGGCTGACGGGCGGCATCATCGGCCGGATCAGCAGCATCGACGGGCCGATCGCTATGGTCGAGGTCGCCGAGCGGGTCAAGCTCAAGGTCGTGCGCGCCGAGATCGCGGACCGCTTCGACCCCGACGCGGCGACCAAGCCCGAGGCGGCCGCAGCGGCCACCAAGTGAGGAATTTGCGGCAACTAGCGAGGCGGACCGATGCGTAAGTTCCTCAAGACCAAAGCCCTGCTGCTGCTCCTGCTCGTCACCACCGCGGTGATGATGGTGGTGCCCTCGATCGCCCAGATCCTCGGCACCGACAAGGAGCTGCCGGGCTGGCTCACCAGCACCTTCGACAATCGCTTCAAGCTCGGCCTCGACCTCCAGGGCGGCCTGCACCTCGAGTACTCGGTCGCCGTCGACGAGGCGCTCGAGAACAAGCTCGACCAGATCGCGGCCGAGCTCGAGGCCGGCTTCAAGGAGAAGAAGAGCGTCCTCGTCGACATCGAGCGCATCGGCATCGATCGCCTCGACATCAAGTTCTCCGACCCGTCGCAGGTCGTCACCGCCGAAGACGACGTCATGGGCGTGGCGCTGACCGACATGGAGCGCGTCGAGACCCAGGACGAGGGCGCCGGCATCATCCACCTCAAGATGTCCGACGCGCGGATCGGCGAGCACCGCTCGCACGCGGTCGCGCAGGCGCTCGAGACGGTGCGTCGCCGCATCGACGCGATGGGCATCGCCGAGCCCAACATCTACCCGAAGAACCGCCAGATCGTGATCGAGCTGCCGGGCCTCTCGGACACCACCACCGAGATCAAGGCCGCCCGCCACGACGTGCAGGAGCAGCTGCGGCCGCTGCTGCAGCAGGCCGGCGCCAACCAGGTCATCGTCGCCGACAGCGACGAGGATCCGGGCGCCTTCCGCATCACCCTGACCGACCAGGCCGCGCGCGGCTTCCTGGGCCAGGTGTTCGCCGGCAAGATGATCGAGCAGACGGTCATCGACCCGCGGCTCGGCGCCGGCGTCGAGCTCGAGATCCTGCCCGACGATCCGGGTCGGCCCGCCGCGCCCGACAGCGTCGAGGTCAAGCTCAGCGAGCGCTCGCGCGACAACATCCTCGAGGGCTCGTCCGACTTCCGCCGCCTGCTCAAGGTGGTCGAGCGCGCGGCCGTGCTCGAGATGCGCATGGTCGACGACGAGCTGCCGTTCGGCCCGGGTCAGCGCAACTACTTCCAGGCGCTGCTCGAGGGCGGGCAGGTCCACGCCGGCATGGGCATCAGCGTCAACAAGATGGGCAACTACGGCAGCCCGAAGGGCCACAACGTCGAGAACGTGTGGGCCTTCTACGCCAAGGACCGCAAGACGCTCGAGGACTACTTCAATCAGCTGCCGGCCGAGTGGCGCTTGCCCGCGTCGCACCTGGTCGCGTACGGGCCGGACGCCGTGGTCATCCGCGGCGAGCCGACCCGGGTGTGGCGCACCTTCGTCGTCAAGGCCCGCGCCGAGGTCACCGGCGAGAGCATCCTGGCCGCCAACGTCAGCCCCGACCCGCAGACCGGCCTCCCGGGCGTCGACCTCAAGCTCGACCGTCTCGGCGCCGACCGCTTCGAGCAGATGTCGGGCGACAACATCGGCCGCCGCATGGCGATCATGCTCGACGACGCGGTCATGTCCGACCCCGTCTTCAACGACCGGATCCCCGGCGGCAACGTCCGCATCTCCGTCGGCGAGACGCCCGGACAGAGCGTGCGCGACACCGCCAACGACCTCGTCAAGGTGCTGAAGTCGGGCAGCCTCCCGGCCCGCCTGGTCAAGGAGTTCGAGATCCGCGTCGGCGCCGACCTCGGCAAGGAAGCGGTCGAGAGCGGCTTCTGGGCCTTCGTCGTCGGCCTCGGCGCCGTCGTCGCCTTCATGGCCATCTACTACCGGCTGTCCGGCCTCATCGCCGTGTTCGCGCTGGTGCTGAACGTGCTGCTGATCCTGGCGGCGATGGCGTTCTTCCAGGCGACGCTGACCCTGCCCGGCATCGCCGGCATCGTCCTCACGCTCGGCATGGCGGTCGACGCCAACGTCATCGTCTACGAGCGCATCCGTGAGCTCGTGCGCGAGGGCTACACCGCCCGCGCCGCCATCGAGGCCGGCTACGACCGCGCCTTCACCACGATCCTCGACTCGCAGCTGACCACGGCGATCGCCGGCGTCGTGTTGTGGCAGTACGGGTCGGGCCCGATCCGCGGGTTCGCCATCACGCTGCTGATCGGCATCGCCACCTCGATCTTCACCGCCGTGTTCTGCACGCGCCTCTTCTTCGACTTCCAGGCTAACCGCCGCGGCTTCGACCGCGTGTCCATCTGAGGCACACCACCATGGCGCAGAAGTTCTTCGAGCTCATTCCGCCAGGCACGCGGTTCCCCTTCGTCAAGACGGCGAAGTACTTCATCGCGTTGTCGTTCGTGCTGATGGTCATCAGCATCGCGACGATGGCCTACAACTTCAGCAGCCGCGGGGCGGCGCTGAATTTCGGCATCGACTTCGCCGGCGGCTCCTCGGCCCGCCTGCAGCTCGCGCCGGGCAAGGACGTCCCGATCCAGGACGTCCGCGAGGCCCTCGACGCCGCCGGCTTCGAGAGCGCCTCGGCCGTCACCGTCCCCGACGCGGACAACCAGGTCATCGTCCACGTCAAGGACGTGGCCTCGATCGACATGGCCACCGCCAAGGGCTGCGAGGAGGCCGTCAACGCCTACCCCAAGGCCAAGCTCAAGCGCCCGATGTCGTACCAGGAGGGCGCGAGCAAGATGTTCTTCGTGTTCGAGTCGGCCCCGGTCTACAGCGAGCTCGAGGCGCTGCTCGCCAAGGCCGGCTGCGACGGCAAGGTCGACAAGGGCACCGGCAAGCAGGACGAGTTCCCGGTCGAGCTCAGCCTCATCGGCATCGGCTCCAAGATCCAGGACGAGCTCAATCAGAGGCTCGGCGCCGGCACGGTCACCGCGATCGTCTCGTCCGAGACGGTCGGCGCCAAGGTCGGCAGCCAGCTCAAGGCCGACGGCGTCAAGTCGCTGCTGTACGCGCTCGGCTTCATCTTCCTCTACGTGATGCTGCGCTTCGACCTGCGCTTCGCGCCGGGCGGCATCGTCGCCCTCGCGCACGACGCGTTCATCACGGTCGGGGCGTTCGCGCTGACGTGGAAGGAGTTCAACCTCCAGACCATCGCCGCGCTGCTGACGATCGTCGGCTACTCGATCAACGACACCATCGTCGTGTTCGACCGCGTCCGCGAGCGCGTGGCGCTGAGCCGCGACACGCCGATCGAGGAGACCACCGACATCGCGCTCAACGAGACCCTGAGCCGCACGATCCTCACCTCCGGCACGACGCTGCTGGTGGTGCTGGCGACCTGGGCCCTCGGCTCCGGCACGATCAAGGACTTCGCGTTCGCGCTGATGATCGGCATCGTCGTCGGCACGTACTCGTCGCTGTTCATCGCCTGCCCGATCTTCTTGTGGGTCAACCGCCGCTTCTACGGCGGCGAGGGCCACCTGCTGACCGCCGATGACGCGGCGGCGACGGTCGACGCGGGCACGGTGCTGGCGGCGGACAACGCCGAGATCGACGAGGCCACCGGGCGCGCGGTCGGGGACCTGCGGGCCGAGGCGGCCGCCAAGGCCGGGGGCCAGACGAGCGGCGCCGAGGGCGACGCGGGCAAGGGGCAAGGCGTGGGTGCGGAGGACGACGAACCGGCCAAGGCCAGCCGCCGCCGCCGCCGCCAGCGGCCGCAGAGCTGAGCTCCGCGAGCTCCGCATGAGCTCGCGGCTTTCGCTGACGAAGCCCCCGGCGGCGCCGGTCGACGCGCCCCGGCCGGCCCCACCGCCACTTGTCCTTCGGGGCATGTCCTCGGAGACAGGTGAGCTGCGCGACCGGTCCGGCGCGCTCGGGGTCGGGCCGCACGCGGTCGCGCTGATGCAGCGCCGCGGCGTCACCAGCCCCGAGGCGCAAGCCCGGCTGCTGCGGCCGCGCCTGGCCGATCTGCGGGCGCCGACCGCCATGGCCGGGTTCGAGTCCGCGCTCGATCTGCTGCAGACGGCGCAGCAGAAGCGCCTGCGGATCGGGGTGTTCGGCGACTACGACGTCGACGGGGTGACGACGACGGCGATCCTCACCACCTACCTCGAGGCGCTCGGCATCGACGTGGTCGCGCGCGCGGCCTCGCGCGAGGGCGGCTACGGGCTGCAGGTCGCCGACGCCCGGGCGCTGCGCGAGGCCGGGGCCCAGGTCGTGCTGACCGGCGACTGCGGGACCTCCGATTTCGACGCGCTCGCCTGGCTCGAAGGACAGGGCATCCCGACCGCGGTGATCGACCATCACCAGGTGCCCGAGCGCATGCCGCCGGCGCGGGCGCTGCTGAACCCGCACCAGCCCGGCTGCGGCTTCCCGTTCAAGGGCCTGTGCAGCGCCGGCGTGGCGTTCTATCTGTGCGCGTCGCTGCGCAGCGCGATGGCCAAGAAGACCGGCAGCGCGCTGCCCGACCCGCGCGCGTGGCTCGACCTCGTCGCGCTCGGCACGATCTGCGACATGGTCCCGCTGGTCGACGAGAACCGGATCCTCGTGCGCCACGGGCTCGGCGTGATCGCGTCGCGGCGGCGGCCCGGCGTGCGGGCGCTGCTCGAGCAGGCCGGCGTCGGCGAGGACGACCCGATCGACGAGACGCACCTCGGTTTCCGCCTCGGGCCGCGGCTCAACGCGCCCGGGCGGCTCGGGCCGGCCGAGCCGTCGCTGCTGCTGCTGCGCGCGCGCAGCTCGGTCGAGGCGCGGGCGATGGCCGAGCGGGTCGAGAACTTCAACATCCACCGCCGCGAGCACCAGGACACGATCGTCAGCGAGGCGCTGGCGATGCTGGCGGCCGACCCGCGCACCCCGAGCCGGCGCGGGATCGTCGTCGCCGGCGAGTCGTGGCTGCACGGCATCGTCGGCATCGCCGCCGCCGGGGTGGTGTCGCAGTACCGGCGGCCGGCGCTGGTGCTGGCGGTCGACCGCGCGCGCGGCGAGGCCCGCGGCTCGGCGCGCACGGCCGGCGACATCGACGTGCACGCGGCGCTGCGCGTCTGTGCGCCATACCTGCGGCGGTTCGGCGGCCACCGGGCGGCCGCCGGGGTGAGCCTCGATCCGGCCCAGATCCCCGCGCTCGTCGAGGCCTTCGACGCGGCGGTGGCCGACCAGATCCGCGAGCGGCAGCTCGGCGAGCCGGCGGTCGAGCACGACGGGGAGTTGCCGTTCGAGGCCATCGACGAGCCGCTCCTGGCCGACCTGGAGCATCTCGCGCCGTACGGGGTCGGGTTCGCGCCGCCGCGGTTTCTCTGCGAGGACGCGGTGATCGAGCGGGTGCGGGTGCTGAAGGGCCGGCACCTGTCGCTGGGCCTGCGGCAGGGCCGGCTCGGCTTCGAGGCCATCGCTTTCGGCCAGGCCGCCGCCCACCCGAAGCTCGCGCCGGGCGAGCGCGTGGCCTTTTTGTTCGTGCCGCTGCGCTCCAGCTTTCGCGGCCGGGTGCGGCTCCAGTTGATGGTCGAGTCGATGTGGCCGGCGCGCGGGTTTTGACGCCCCGATCCCCTCGGCGCTACACTCGTGGGATGACGGCGTTTCGGTCCCCTGGCGTGACGGCTCTCGCGGCTGGCCTGATCCTCGCCTGCGGAGCGCGGAGCGGCCCGATCAGCGAGGACACCGAGGGCGGCACGGGCGTGACGCCGATCGATCCGCGCGAGGGCGGCTGCGACAACCCGATCGCGCTGCCGCTCGCCAACATCGAGGTGCGCGGGCGACTGCAGGGGCCGAGCCGCGTCGAGGGTTGGTGCGGCGACGGCATCAACGACGGCGGCGCCGAGGACACCTACCTCATCACGCCCGCGGCCGACACCGACGTGCTGCTGTTGATGCAGCCGAGCACCGACTTCACGCCGACGCTCCGGGTCACGCGCGACGGCTGCTACATGGACGACGACAACCTGCCGCGGGTGTGCGCCGCGCCCTACGGCGATGTCCCGTTCCGCCACTTCTTCGCCCAGGCGGGGCACGAGTACTTCGTCACCGTCGACTCGCCCGAGGGCACCGACGGTCACTACGCGATGCAGGTCGTGTACACCGCGCCGCCGGTCGAGGGCTGCCCGGTCCACTCGACCCAGATCAACCAGGAGATCGGCGGCTTCTTCACGTGGAGTAACGATCTCGGCGGGCGCGCCGGCACGGTCGACGGCCGCTGCGGCGGACCTGGCGCAGAGAACATGTTCCAGCTCAACGTGTTCACGCCGGGCTCGATCACCTTCTCCATCACCGCCGACGCCTCGTTCGCGCCGGTGCTCAGCGTCCGCACCGGCTGCGGCGGCTCGACCGAGCTGACCTGCACGTCGATGGCGGAGCAGGGCACCTCCAACTTCTCGCTGACCTGGGATTTCACGCCCGGGGTCTACTTCATCGTCGTCGATCAGAACGACGTGGTGGGCGGGTCCTACAAGCTCGACGTGGCCTCGTAGCGCCGCCCCGGGGTCGATCGTGTTCATCCGCCTCCGCGCCGCCCGGCCCGAAGACTGGACCGGGAAGCTCAGCGACTTCCTCGTCGGCCTGGTGTTCCTCGCGGCGTCGGTCGCGGTGCTGCTGGCGCGCCTGCCCGAGGCGTGGGTGGCCGCGGTCGACGGCCGCAGCTGGATCATCCGCGTGGGCCTGATCGTCGTGCTGCTGTGGCTGAACCAGTGGGTCGGCAACCTGGTCCGCACCGTCCTGCCGCGCGCGCCGTACCTGTTCGGCCGCACCTTGACGATCCGCGAGCGCGGCCGCCGGGTCCGCCTGCCGGTCCGCGAGATCGCCCGCATCTACGTCGAGCCGCGCCCGCCCGGCGAGCGCGACACCTTCGTGGTCGCGCTCAAGAACGGCGAGACCTACGACCTGTGCCCGATCGCCTGGCAGGGCGCCGCCCGCCTGTACGCCCGCCTGGCCCGCGCGCTGCCGCGGCCGCGCTGAGCCGCGGGCGGAGCCCCGGAGGCGCTGGTCGCAGGGACATGTCCTTGTGGGCAGGCCCTCAGGGACAGGGGCGAGCGGACAGGTCCTTCGGGGCAGGTTCCTGAGGACAGGTCCCCGAGGACAAGCGGCAGAACGAGCCGGCCGGCTCAGGTCGGCAGGCGCGAGACCTGCAGCGTGTACTCGCTGCACGATTGGTCGTTGGCGACGCGGATCACCCGGATGAACACCTTGGCCGGCCAGGGCACGTTGTTGAGGTAGTTGGGGTTGGGGTTGGGGTTGGGGTTCGGCGGGGAGTGGGCGTCGAAGAACTCCCACTCGCGGGCCGGCGGGGTGCCGGGGCCGTAGGTCGCGGCCAGGCCCTCGAAGGCCGGCTTGTTGCAGGCGGTGTAGACCTCGAAGCGGTAGTCGGGGCTGGTGGGGTCGCCCGGGTTGACCGCGAAGGTGGCGGCGATCTTGCCGGCGTTGGGCCGGTTGCCCATCGCCATGGCCTCGGGGAACTCGACCCAGTACCAGTCCTCCTGGCCGTTGCCGGGGCCGTTGTCGATCCCGGTGATCGAGCCCTTGATCGGGGGGACGACGCCGCCCTCGGCGATCACCCCGAGAGCGCCGGCCATGCCCTCGGCGCAGGTGTCCGAGGCCTTGGCGTCGGGCGTGACCGCGCACTCGCAATCCGAGCCGTCGGAGGCGTCGGGGTTGGCGTCGTCGCAGTCGGGGCCGGGCTCGTCGGGGCCGTACTGATCGCAGCCGACCCAGAAGCCGTCGCCGTCCTGGTCGACGCAGGTGCCGCAGCTCTGCCACGAGTTGAAGCTGGTGTCGTCGCAGTCGGGGCCGGCGTTGCAGCCCTCGCCGTGGAGATCGCCGTCGTCGTCGACGCAGTCCGGGTCGGGCAGGGTGGTGGTGCCGGCCGTGGTCGGACCGCCGGTGGGATCGCTGCCGGTCGGGTCGGAGTCGGAGCCCGGCCCCGGGCCGGTCGGGGTGCTCGTGTCCGAGTCGGTCATGCTGCCGCCGACGGTCGGGGTCGAATCCGTGTCGCTGCCGGGCTGGGTGGTCCCGCTCATGCTGTTGCTGTTGCCCTGGCTCTCGAACGGATTGGTCGAGCCGACCCCCGGATCTCCACCCGCGCACGCGCCCAGGTGCGCAGCGGCGGTGAGCACGAGCGAGAGCCTGACGAGGGTCGGGGTGGGCCTGGACGCGCCGAGCATCCTCTGCAGAATACACAAGGACCAGCCCGCCCTCGCACTTTGGCGCATGTGAGCTCGAGGGTGGCCCCGCACCGCGGGTCCCGCCGGCCGGCTCCGAGCGCCGGTTTCGCGGTCGAGATCCGGGAGACGCAATCCGCGAGGCAGGCGCGCCGGAGGCGAGCGGCTTTGGTACGATGCCGCCCGACCTTGCCCGAGCTGTTCAAAGCGCTGGCGAGCTACATCCCGGCAATCGTTACGCGGCGGCTCTCGGTCGATCCGCGTCCGCTGCACCAGCCGCAAGCCGAGATCGTAGCCGCCGCAGTCCTCTGCGCCGACGTCTCCGGCTTCACGTCCCTGACCGAGGCGCTCGCCAAGCAAGGGCCCGCGGGCGTCGAGAAGGTGGCCGCAGGCCTCAACACGTACTTCGGTCGGCTCATCGACATCACCGCGGCGCACGGCGGCGACGTCGTCAAGTTCGCCGGCGACGCGCTCACGGCGGTGTGGGTCGCCGAGGGCGCGTCGGCCCGCGCGGCCGAGGCCGCGGTCGCGTGCGGGCTGGCGATCCAGGCCGCCCTGCACGCGTGCCAGATCGACGACGGCATCGAGCTGTCGCTGCGGATCGGCGTGGCCGCCGGACGGATCGCGCTGGTCCACGTCGGCGGCCTCGGCGGCCGCTGGGAGCTGGTGCTCGTCGGCCCCGCGATCGAGGCGGTGCGGCGGGCCGAGGCGCTGGCGCGGCCGGGCGAGGTTGTGATCGATCGGCGCGTGTGGACGATGCTGGCCGGCCGCACCGACGGCGAGGCCCGTGGCGAGCACGGCTTCGGGCGCGTGACGAGCCTGCGCGAGCCGGTGGTGCCGTCGCCGCTGGTGCGGCCGCTGCTGCCCGACGTCGCCGAGCAGGCGCTGCGGGGTTACGTGCCGCCGGCGGTGATCGCCCGCCTGTCGGCCGGGCAGAGCAGCTTCCTCGCCGAGCTGCGGCGGCTCAGCATCCTCTTCATCAACTTCCCCGACCTCAAGCACCAGACGCCGCTCATGGAGGCGCAGGAGGTCATGATCGCGGTGCAGCAGATCGTCGAGACGTGGGAGGGCACGATCGGCCACCTCAGCGTCGACGATCACGGCACCACGGTGCTGGTCGCGTTCGGCCTGCCGCCGCTCGCCCACGAGGACGACCCGGGGCGCGCCATCGAGGCGGCGCAGCAGGTCCGCGAGCTCCACAAGCGGCTCGGCTGGCGCACCAACTGCGGGATCGCCTCGGGCCGGGCCTTCTGCGGCACCGTCGGCAGCGCCGAACGTTGCGAGTACACGGTCCTCGGCGACGTGGTCAACCTGGCCGCGCGGCTGATGCAGGCCGGCGACGGCAAGTCGGTGTTGTGTGACCACTACACCTTCGTCGCCACCCGCGGGCAGTTCCTGTTCGAGGGCCTGCCGGCGATCTCGGTGAAGGGCAAAGAGGGCACGATCTCGATCTACACCCCGGCGAGCGCGCGGCTGCCGGGGCGCAGCCAGAAGGAGCGCGCCGTCTCGGGCCCGCTGCCGACCGCGGGCGGCCCCAGGGCGTCGCTGGTCGGCCGCATGCGCGAGCGCGGCGTGCTGATCAACGGCCTGCACGAGGTGCTGCGAGGCAACAGCGCGACGATCGTGGTCGAGGGCGAAGCCGGGCTCGGCAAGACGCGCCTGGCCGACGACCTGCTCGACCAGGCCGAGGCCGCGGGGGCGACGCGCCTGCTCGGCGCGCGCGAGATCAGCGAGGCGGCCGGCCCATACCACGCGTGGATGCCGATCTTCGCGGCGATCTTCGGCCTGAACCAAGGGACAGACGGCGGCCAGGGCCCCGATCCGTGGCAGCGCGTGGTCTCGGGGCTGCGGCGGCTGGTGCCGGCCGCGGTGTCGCGGGCGCCGCTGCTCGGCGCGGTGCTGCCGATCGACGCCGTCGACAACGACCGCACCGCGCCGCTGCAGGGCCGCGCGCGCGCCGAGCAGACCCGCATGCTGCTGGTCCAGATCCTGCTCGCCTACCTCAAGGCCCACCCGGCGGTGCTGCTGCTGGAGGACGCCCAGCGGTTCGACTCGGCCTCGTGGGCGCTGCTGACCGAGGTGCGCGAGGAGGTCCAGCCGCTGCTGTGCGTGATCGTCACCGGCCCGGTCGACAACGACACCGCCGCCGCCGAGCTGCGCCAGATCCTCGCCGATCAGGGCACCTACCACCTGCAGCTGCAGCCGCTGTCGCTGGCCGAGACCGAGAACCTGGTGTGCCGCCGGCTCGGCGTGTCGCGGCTGCCGTCCGAGGTCGCCAGCTTCATCTACGAGCGCGCCGAGGGCCACCCGTTCTTCTCCGAGGAGCTGGCCTCGGCGCTGCGCGACGCCGGCTTCATCACCATCTGGAACGGCGAGTGTCTGCTGTCCCATGAGGCAGGTGACCTGCGGACCGCCAAGTTCCCCGACAACCTCGAGGCGGTGATCATCAGCCGCATCGATCGCCTGCAGCAGCAGCATCAGCTGGTGCTCAAGGTCGGCGCGGTGCTCGGGCGCGTGTTCTCGCTGAGCCTCCTGCGCGCCATCTACCCGATCGAGGCCGACAAGGCCCAGCTGCCGGAGTACCTGCAGGCGCTCGAGCGGCGCGGGCTCCTGGTGCCCAAGCCGAACGCGGCCGAGGGCACCTTCCTGTTCAAGCACGCGCTGACGCAGGAGGTCGCCTACGGCCTGCTGCCGTTCGCCCAGCGCCAGCAGTTCCACCAGGCGGTCGCCGAGCACTTCGAGCGCGCGCACGGCAGCAAGCTCGAGCTGTACTACCCGCTGCTCGCGCACCACTGGTACCGCGTGGTCGCCTCGTCGGCGCTGGTGCCCGGCGGCGGGCGGCCGAGCCCGGAGCTGATCGGCCGCGCGGTGCTCTACCTGCAGCGCGCCGGCGATCAGGCGATCCGCAACGACGCCGGCCAGGAGGCCGTGCAGCACTACAGCCACGCGATCGAGCTGCAGCGCCACCTGCCCGAGAGCCCCGAGCGGGTCGAGCAGGAGATCGGGCTGCAGATCGGCCTCGGCAACGCCCAGGTGGCGACGCTCGGGTTCGGCTCCGACGAGGTCGAGCAGACGTTCGCCCGCGCCCGCGAGCTGTGCCGCGAGGTCGGCGACACGCGCCACCTGTTCCCGGTGCTGTTCGGGCTGTGGCAGCACTACGTCGTCCGCGCCCAGCTCGACGTGGCCCGCGAGCTCGCCGAGCAGATGCTGGTGTTCGCCGAGCGTCGGCGCCAGCGCGTGCCGCTGCTGGTGTCGCACCGCGCCCTCGGCACCCAGCTGTTCCACCAGGGGGACTTCGAACGCTCGCGCGCCCACCTCGAGCGCTCGGTCGTCCTCTACGCCCCCGACTTCGATCGCAACCTCGGCCACCTCTACATCCACGACCCACGGATCGCGGCCCTGGCGATCCTGTCGCTGACGCTGTGGATGCTCGGCCGCACCGCCGAGGCGCTCGAGCGCAGCCGCGTGTCGGTGGCGCTGGCCCGCGAGCTCGGCCACGGCTTCTCGACCACGTTCGCGCTGGTGACCGCGGCGATCCTGCGCCAGATCCTGCGCGACGTCGACGGCGCCCGCACCCACGCCGATCAGGTCTATCAGCTCAAGGCCGAGGCCACGCTCGGCGCGTGGGTCAGCTTCGCCGACGCGATCCGGGCGTGGGCGATGGCCGAGCTCGGCCAGCACGACGAGGGCCTCGACCTGCTGCGGCAGGCGCTCATCGAGCTGCAGGCGGCCGGCATGGGCATGTTCATGCCGTGGACGTTCTCGATCTTCGCGGACCTGTGCGTGCGGGCCGGCCGGATCGACGAGGGCCTGAGCGTGATCGCCGAGGCGATGGAGTCGTCGCGGCTCAGCGGGGCGCGCTGGTGGGAGGCCGAGCTCATGCGTCAGCGGGCCGAGGTCGCGTTCGCCGTCGGCGACACCGAGGAGGCCGCGCAGCTGCTGCACGAGGCGCTGGCGCTCGCGCGCGAGCAGGGGGCGCGCGCGCTCGAGCTGCGGGCCGGCCTCAGCATGGCTCGCCTGTTCCCCGACGATCCTGCGACGCGGGCCCGCCTGCGGGCGCTGCACGACGATCTGGTCGACAAGGTCGACGACGTGCTGCTGGCGGCGCTGGCGGCGGCGGCGGCCGGCGGCTGAGGTCCGGGCCGCGGCGGCGGCATCTGTTATGGTTGCGCCGCCATGTGGAAGAAGCTGGCGATCGTCCTGTTGGTGGTGCTGCTGCTGGTCGGCGGCGTCGTCACCTATCTGTGGCTGCAGGTCACGGCGCTGCCGGACTGGTACACCGAGCTGGCGCAGGAGGGCGCGCCCGCGGCGGCCGAGGACGCCGGCGGCAAGCTGCAGTGGCAGCCCGCGGAGGGCCAGGCCGGCCGCAAGGAGCTGCGTAACTTCCACCGCAAGGCGGCCCGCTCGAGCCCGGAGGTCAAGGAGGTGATCAAGGCCTCGCGCGCGACCTTCGAGGACGGCCGGCTCGAGGCCGGGGTGGTCGCCGACCTGCGCAAGCTGCCGCAAGACAAGCTGAGCGGCGACCAGCAGGGCCTGTTCGAGCGCGCCCGCCAGTCCTTCCCGTCGCTGACCGAGCGCGACGTGTACATCGGCGTCGAGGACCCGTCGCCGATCGTCAAGGACGGCCGGGTGACGATGGGCCCGAGCGCGCGGGTCAAGATCGGCAAGTTCACGTACGCGCTCGACAGCGCGGCCCAGAAGCTCGGCATGACCCCGGACCAGCTGCGCGGCGAGCTCGAGAAGAACATGCGCGAGCTCGGGGTCGAGGCGCCGAACTGACGCTCGGGACATGTCGTGAGGGGCATGTCCGAGAAGGCATGCGCTTCAGGACATGTATGTCGGTACATGTCCGAAGATACATATACTGGGTGTGTCTGCGAGGACATGTCCTTCAGCACTTGTCCCGAAGCTCATGTCCTTGGGTCCATGTATGGATGGACATGTCCTTGGGGGCATGACCCCATGACCATGTCGATCACAGCAGGGGCGACAGCAGGCGGGCGAAGCCCTCGCCGAGGCGCCGCGGCAGCGACAGCGACTTGCGGGTCTCGGGCCGCACCTCGAGCGATTTGGCCAGCTCGCGGGTGAACACCTCGGCGAGGTCGAGCGTGACCCTGCGGTCGTAGAACATCGCGGTGACCTCGTAGTTGAGGTAGAAGCTGCGCACGTCCATGTTGGCCGAGCCGATCGCGGCCACCCGGTCGTCGACCAGCAGGTACTTGGCGTGCAGCATGCCGGGCAGGTACTCGTAGATCCGGCAGCCGGCGGCCAGCAGCTCGTCGTAGTAGCTGGCGCCGGCGAGGCTGACGAGGCTCGAGTCGTTGTTGCGCGGCAGGGGCACGAGCAGGCGCAGGTCGCAGCCGCGCAGGGCGGCGGTCTTGAGCGCGAGCGACAGCGGCTCGTCGGGCACGAAGTAGGGGGTGGCGATCCAGCAGCGCTCCTGCGCCGAGGCGATCGCGGCGGTGAGCTGGGCCGCGATCGCGTCGATGAACGGGAGGTCGGGGCCGCTCGGGACGATCTGCAGCATCGGCCCGCACGAGTGGCCCGACGGCCGCGCGAGCAGGTCGGCCAGCTGGCGCGCGAACGCGGGATCCTCGGCGTGGTCGTCGGAGTGGGCGGCCAGCCAGTCCTCGAGGAAGATGGCCTGCAGGCCGACCACGGCGTCGCCGGTGATCCGCACCTGGAGGTCCGACCACGGCCGCGCCCCGAGCCCGCGCCCGAGGTACTCGTCGCCGACGTTGAGACCGCCGGTGAAGCCGAGGTCGCCGTCGACGATGACGATCTTGCGGTGGTTGCGGAAGTTGATCATCAGCGGGCGGTAGCGCAGGCGCACCGCGCCGAAGGTGAGGACCTGCCCGCCGGCCGCGACCACGCGCTCGAACAGCTCGCGCGGGGTGCCGAGGCAGCCGAACTCGTCGTAGAGCAGCCGCACCTCGACCCCGGCGCGCGCGCGCTCGCACAACAGGTCGATCCAGCGCCGACCGGTGTCGTCGTCGCGCCAGATGTACGAGGCGATGTGGATCTGCCGGGTGGCGCCGGCGATCGCGGCCTCCATCGCCGCGAACGCCCCGGTCGGATCGGCCAGCAGCTCGACGCGGTCGGCCCGCCGCAGCGGCGCCGCCGAGCTGTTGAGCGCGAGCGCGACGAGGCCGCGCAGCGGCTGCTCGAGCTCCTCGAGCGGGGTCTCGAGCGGGAGCAGCCCGCGCGTGACGTCGGTAGGGTTGATGCTGCGTCGCGCTCGCAATCGCCGCCGCCGTCGCACGCCGGCGCGCCCGAGCAAGACGTAGAGGCACAGCCCGAACAGCGGCAGGAAGATCAGCGCGAGCAACCACGCGAGCGCGGCGCTCGGACGTCGTCGCTCCAGCAGGACCAGCGCCGTGATGCCGATCACGTAGAGGACGGTGGCGAGCTGGATGAACCAGAGCTCGGTGAAGACTTCAGGCAACGGGCGACAAGTGTAGCGCGACGGGCGGCAGCTATAGTTACACCGATGTCCCTGGAGCGCCTCGTCCCGCACAATCCGGCCACCGGCCAGCCGCTCGAGCCGGTCGACTGCACCACGCCCGATGGCGTCCGCGAGGCCGTGGCCCGCGCCCGCACGGCCCAGCGCGCCTGGGTTGCCACCGCCGCCGACGCGCGCGCGCGCCAGATCCGTGCGCTCGCGCAGGCCATCGGTGACCACGCCGATGCGCTGGGCCGCTCGATCAGCGAGGAGATGGGCAAGCCGATCCGCGAGGCCAGGTCCGAGGCGCGCAGCATCGCCGCCCGCGTCGAGTCGTTCATCAGCGCCGCCGATCAGGCGCTCGCCGACGACGACGGGGTCGAGAACGGGATCCGCATGCGCGTGCGCTGGCGTCCGCTCGGGGTGGTGGGAGTGATCGCCCCGTGGAATTATCCGGTGGCGACGCCGAGCAACCTCCTGCTGTCGGCGCTGCTCACCGGCAACGCGGCGGTGTTCAAGCCGTCGGAGTACACGCCGCACACCGGCGCGCTGCTGCACCGCCTGTACGCCGAGACCTTGCCCGAGGGACTGGTCGGCCTGGTCCAAGGGGCAGGTGCGGTCGGGGCCGCGCTGGTGGCCAGCGACGTCGACATGATCGCGTTCACCGGCTCGATCGCCACCGGCCAGGCGATCATGCGCGAGGCGGCGACGACGATGAAGCGGCTGGTGCTCGAGCTCGGCGGCAAGGATCCGATGCTGGTGCTGCCGGGCGCCGATCTGCAGGCCGCGGCCCGCCACGCCGCCGACGAGGCGCTGCGCAACGCGGGGCAGGTGTGCGTCAGCGTCGAGCGCATCATCGTGCACGCCGACGTCGCGGCCGAGTTCACCCGCCGCGTGGCCGAGCTGGCGCGCGCGGTGAAGCCCGGCGATCCGCGCGACGAGGCGACCGCGATGGGCCCGATGGCGAGCGCGCGTCAGCGCGAGCTGGTGCTCGAGCAGCTGGCCGACGCGCGCCGTCACGGGGCGACGTTCGTGGTCGAGGGGCAGGCGCAGGAGCCGGGTTACTACCTGACACCGACGGTGGTCACCGATCTCAAGCCGGAGATGACGCTGGTCAAGGACGAGACGTTCGGGCCCGTGGTGGCGATCCAGGTCGCGCGCGACGTCGACGAGGCGGTGCAGCTGGCCAACGACACCCGCTACGGGCTCGGCGCGAGCGTGTGGGGCGCTCCGGGGCCGGAGCTCGACGCGGTCGCTGACCGCATCGAGGCAGGCATGGTGGGCGTCAACCGCGGGCTGTCGACCGCGGCTGGCGGTCCATGGGTGGGCTGGAAGATGTCGGGCCTCGGCTACACGCGCAGCGTGGCCGGCATGCGCCACTTCCTGCAGCCGCAGTCGCAGGCCCGGCGCGCGTAGGGACGAGGGGGCGCACGGTCGAGCCTCTCGGGTTGCAACGCCGCGAGGCCGCACGTCCGCGAGGTCGCGGGGATAGCGTGGCCCCGCGGTTGCAGATCCCGCAGGCCACGGCGCGAGGATCTGCGCGGCGGCCGTCGCGCGGCGAGTCTACGTGGTTGCTACGCGAGAAGCGTCGCGCCTCCGAGGTCGCCACGTCGTTGCAGCTTCAACGACGTGACGCCCATGGGCCCCGAAGCGACGGATCTCGGGGCTTTCGCGTCGACAGGGGCAGGGCCGCTCGGGCCTACGGGCTTGCGAGACGCCGGCGCGAGGGCTCCCGCGTCGGTGTCGCGTGATGGCGGGGGGGTGCAGACGCGGGGCGAGGAGCCGGCCTCGCAGCGCGTCCGCCTTGCGCGAGCCGCACCGATCGGATGGGGCCTCCTGGCGCCCGCGCGCATTTGTTATGGTTCGGTCGTGGGCCTGCTCTCCAGCCTGCTCGCCGAGGCGGCCACCAGCCGACCCGGCGAGGTCGTGATCGAGACCGACCAGCCGCTGCGGCTCATGCACACGCAGGGCGGTGCGACGCTGGGCAAGGCGTTGTCAGGCGAGGTCGTGTTCGACGCGCTGGTCGAGGTGCTCTCGTGCGAGCAACAGGCCGACCTCGCGCTGGGCGAGTCGGTCAAGTTCGACCTGGTGGTCGATCAGGTCATGTGGCACCTGGTCGGAGAGACAGCGCTCGAGATGACCTCGGTGCGCGCGCGGCCCGGCGTCGACGGGTTCGAGCCGGGCGACAGCGTCAACATCGCCCTCGACGAGCCCGAGCCCGAGGCGCTGCGACAGCCGCGGCGTCACACGTCCGGACCGGCCGAGCTCGACATCGAGATCCAGATCGACGACGACGGGCAGGAGGAGCGCGCCGGCGTGCGCCTGGCGGCGTTGCGGCCGCTCGCGGTCGAGGCAGAGCCGCGCGTGGGCTGGCCGCGACGGATCGCGGGCACCGGCTGGAACGGGCGCGCCGAGTCGCCGCGCCGCCGCAATGCGCCGCCCTCGACGCTGCGCGACGCGGGTCGCCGCGAAGACCTCGATGCGATGGCGCTGGCGATCCCGAGCGGCACGCTCGCGTTCTTGCACCGCGTCGAGGGCGGGGCCGACCCGCTGGCGCGAGCGCTCGGCTGGCCGCTGCGGATCATCGGCGAGCGCGACGCGCCCGATCGTGTGCATGGCGAAATCGCGGCGTTGCCTGACGGCGTGGCGCTGGTGGTCCGCCTCGAAGATCCGAGCCCGTGGCTGCCGTGGCTGTTGCGCCGGGTCGAGGAGGGCAGGCGCGTGCTCGTCGAGACGCAGGCGACCTCGCCCGCGGGAGCGCGACGGATCGCCCTCGGCGTGGCAGCGAGTGACCGGGCCGAGGCGTGGCTGTCGGCCGTCCGCGTGGTCCATGCGGCGCAGCTCGGCGGGGAGTGGACGCTGCTGGCCTTCGAGGCATGACCCCGGGGACAGGTTGCTCGGCGCCCCGTCGGAGCGGTCAGTGGCAGATTTTCTGACGACGTGACCGAAAGGTCATGTCGGGAGGAAGACGCGCCGCGCGGTTCGGCGACGGATCGACCTGGCTCGAAGGACAGCCTTCACGGCCGGTCACGAAGGACAGCGCCTGCGAGCCGCCTCTCTCCGCGGTGCGGGGGCTTGGCTCGGCAGGTGGGCGACGAGCGAGACTGCTTGCTGTTCGCAGGGACCTGTACGAAAGGCCAGATCCGGAGCGCGTCCGCTCGACGCGTCGCGCGTCACTCTTCGCCGTCTTGCGGCTCCTGGACGGCGGCCAGCGAGCCCTTGGCGCCCTCTTGGGCGATCTGCTGGTAGAGCTCCTCGCGGTACACCGGGAGCCCTTGCGGGGCAGAGATGCCGAGGCGAACCTGACGCCCGCGGATCTCTCGGACGACGATCTCGATGTTGTCCCCGATCCGGATCTTCTGCCCGACTTTTCTGGTTAGCGTCAACATGGAAACCCTCCGTGGCGGAGCCGGTGCACCCCAATGAGTATCACGCCGAAGCGATCCTCGTACCCGATAGCTATTGAGGAATATCGAGTTTTCTGCAAGAGCTTCTTTCGCGCGTGACAGGCTGATTCCGCTCGGATTACGGCCGATCGCGCCAAGAAGCGCGATTTTGAGCGGGGCCTCGATCTGTCCCGAAGACCAGGTAGAAACACGCCGACTCGGAGGGCCCCGCGGCGCGTCGATCGTGCATCGCCTGCGCGTTCGCTCGACATGTCGCGCGCGTCACTCGCGGCACAGGCCTTGTTCGCGCGCTTGCTCGGCTGGATCGGTGGCGACCTGCGCGAGGTCGCAGTGCAGCGCCGGGATGAACGGGTTCACGCGCAGCGCTCGCGCGAGCGCGAGGCGAGCGCCCGCGAGGTCGCCGACCAGTCGCAACGCGCGGCCCTCGGCGGCGGCGAGGTTCGGCTGCTCCGGATCGTCCTCGCCGGCGCGACGCAGCAGCGGCACCGCGCGCGCGGCCTTGCCGAGCTGGAGATAGAGCTCGCCGAGGCGCCGCGCGAGCTTGGCGTCGTCGCGCACGCGCGCGTCGGCGGCCCGAGCTTTCTCGTACTGCTTGGCCGCGGCGCCGAGGTGTCCGCGGAGCGTGAGCAGCACGCCGAGCCGCGCGTGCTGACGCGCTGCGCCGCCGCCGAGATGCGAGAACACGTCGCCGAGCAGCGAGAGATCTTCGCCCGCCTCGGCCGCGGCCTGCTGCTCGGGCGCGAGGAACTGCAGCTTGCGCAGCGCGCCGCCGGGCTTGCCCGCGGTGCGCTTCTTCATCAGCTCGCGCCAGTGGGCGTCGAAGCGCGCGAAGGTGTCGCCCCACGCGGTCGCCAGCGCGGCCTCGGCGTCCTCGCCGGCGGCGACGCGGCGCAGCAGCTCGTCGATGCCGGCGCCGCCGCGCTCCTCGCGGAGCACACCGAGCATGGTCTGGACCTGCGCGTAGGCGAGGGCGGCCCGCTCCTGCGACGGCAGCATCGCCAGCGACGGGTACATCTCGGCGAACGTGACGAGGTCGTCGGCCGCCAGCGCCTTGGCCAGCAGCTTGCGCGCGGGCGGCTCGAGCGGCAGCGGCTCGGGGCTGCGCCAGCGCGTCTCGAGCAGCTTGGCCAGGCCCTCCTGCAGCCACACGGGGGCGCGGTTGCGGGTCTTGAGGGTGACGAGGTAGTGCACGTACTCGTGCACGGCGGTGTCGATCCAGCCGTAGCCGTAGAGCATCACCCGCGGCGAGACCATGACGATCCGCCGGTACTTGGTGATGCCGACGGTGCCGGTCGTGTACACGTTCTCGCGCGTGAGCGGCGAGACCAGCGCGAGCTTGACCGCGTCGTCGAGGATCTCGAAGCGCACCGGGTGATCGGGCTCGATGCCGAGGTCGGCGGCGAACGCCTGGCGGGCCTCGGCCATGGCCGCGAACAGGTACGGCGCGATCAGCTCGTCCTTGGCGTTGGCGAACACGACCTCGACCTGGCCGTCGGGGCTGACGAGCCGCGTGGCCGGGCCGAGCGCCCGCTGGGCCCCGCGCGCGAGGTCGAGGTAGTGCTGGGCCTCCTCGCGCAGCGCCCCGGCCGGCGGCAGCTGCCCGGAGGCGACCGCGCCCGCCAGCAGCGACTCGGACTCGGGGTAGGCCGCGCGGTGGAACGCCAGCACGCCCGCCTTGACGTCGCGCGCCGAGCCGCTCGGCATGGCGGCGACCGCTTCGGCGGCGTCGGTGAGGTCCCAGGCGTTGATCGCCCCGTCGAAGCGCTCGGCGAGGTCCGCCCAGGCTTCGGCGGATCCGAGCGCGAGCGGAGCGCCTGTCGCTGGGGCCATGGCGTAGAGGACAGGGTCTTTCGGACCTGTCGCATCGGCCATGACCGCAGGGCCAGATGACCGTTCGGACATGGCCGAACCGCCATGTCCTTCGGCGCCTGGCCCTTGGGCCGTGTCGATATCGACATGTCCTGGAGGACCTGCGGTATTAGACATGTCCGATTCGACATGTCCTTGGGGACCGGAGCCGCAGCCGACGAGGGCGAGGGCGAGGGCGAGGCTGCGCGGCAGGGTGGGCCGGGTCGTCATCGCAGGAGCTCCTCGTAGTAGCGCTCGACCGAGCCGCGGAAGCCCTCCGGCGCGCGCTCCTTCATCGCCTCCATCAGCTCGTCGCGGAGCGAGCGGTCGCGCTCGGTCTCGGTCGAGACCTCGTCGGGAGGAGAGGTCGTCTGCGGCGCGGACGAGCTGTCGCGCAGGCTGTCGAGCGCGCGCTGGAGGCCGCCGAGGGCGCCGCTCTGGCGCTCGAGCGCCGGGCCGCCGCGACGCTCGCCGAGCGCGCCGCTGCTGCCCTCCATCTCCGAAATGGCGCCGCGCATGGCCTGCTTGCCGGGGTCGGGCAGATGGCGGGCGTTGGGGCTCTCGAGCACCTGCGCGGCGCGGGCCCGCAGGCCCTGCTGCTTCTGCGAGAGGCCGTCGAAGCGGGCCTGGGCGGCCTCGTCGAGGCCTTCGGTCGGGGTCGGGAGCTGGGCCTCGAGCAGCTTGCGCAGGGCGTCGCCGCGCTCGCGCAGCGGTCCGAGCTGCCGGCGCTCCTGCGAGTCGGCGCCCGCGCCGGCGACGGCCCGCTCGAGCGCCTGGGCGGCGGCCCGCGCGGCCTCGGCGGTGGCGAGGGCCTTGGGCTCGCTCGCCTGGGCCTCGGCGGCCACGCGCTGCAGCTGCTCGCGGGCGTCCTCGAGCGCGCGCCGGCCATCGCGGCCGAGCCGGGCGTCGTTGATCGCGTCGAGCGCCTTGCCGAGCGCGGCGGCCTGCCTGGCGGCCTGCTCGGCGGTCGTCTGTTCGAGGGCGCGGGTCTGGGCCTGCTTGCGCCACTGCTCGTGGAGCGACCGACTCTCGCCGCGCAGGCCAGTCTCCTCGTCCTGGATCCGGCTGATCTCTCGCATCAGCTCCATGCGCGCCCGCTCCTCGGGCGTCATCGCGGCCCCTGGCCCCGAGGCCATGCGGTCCTGGACGCCGGAGCGCAGCTGGCGGAGCTCGTCGAGCACGCCGCGGGCGCGGTCGAGGGCGCCGTCGACGTCGCCCTGGCGCAGCTGCTCGCCGACGTCCTGCTGGCGCAGCTGCTCGGCCATCGACTCGAAGGCGTCGGTGTTGAGGAATTCCTGGCCGAGCTCCTTGTCGAGCTTGGACCGCGCCTCCGACAGTCGGCGCAGGTCCTCGCGGATCCGCTGCTGCAGCTGATCGACTTCGCCGCGCACGCTCTCGTCGCCGGCCTTGAGCCGCTCGAGCAGGTCGACGAGCTTCTGCTGCGAGGTCTGCAAGCGGGCCACCAGCTGCTCGATCTGCGCCAGCAGCTGGTTGTCGACCAGGTCGTCGAGGCGAATGACCTCGTCCTCGAGCTGGGTCAGCTGCAGGCGATTGGTGGCAGACAGCTTGCCGAGGATCCGCGCGGCGGCGTCGGGACGCTCGGCCTCGGCGCCCGGGGGGAGCTCCTCGTGCTCGGCCGACTCGCGCCGATGCAGCTCCATCAGCCGCTTGTGCACGCCGACCAGGACGGCGACGTCGCGCGGCGGCGCGAGAGTGTCGACGGACAGCGCGTCGATCGCGGTGCTGATCGCGGCCAGCAAACCACCCGAGGCGGCCAGGAGCTCGCGCATGCCGGCGACGCGACGCGCGGGATCGCCGTCGTCGACGGGCGCGGCCTGATCGTCGGCGCGGATCAGACCTGGCTCTTCGGTCAGCATGCGGCGCGCCAGGAGATCGACGGCGGTGTCGCGCAGGGCGGCCAGGTGGGCGAGGTTCTCGGCGTGCTCGGTCTCCTGATCGCGGATCGTCAGGGTCATCTTCGCCGAGCGAGCGACCTTGCCGGGCGGATCGGCGAGCGGCACGAGGCCGAGACCGGGGTCGTTGTCGCGGACCTCGATCCAGTAGGTGAGTCGCCCGCGATCCTCGACCGGCAGCGAGGACAGGTCCCAGGCGTAGCGGTGCTGCCAGGTGCGGGCGCGGGCCGGCGGAGCGCCGGCATCGAGGCGCACGGGCTGTTTGTCGCCGCCCTCGAACACGAGCACCGCGCTGGCGATGCCGAAGTCGTCGCGGGCCTTGAAGCGCAGCTCGACGCTGTCGAGCTCGCTCGGGGCGCTCTGCGAGCGGGGCAGGGGCAAGAGCTCGATCTCCGGCGGCTCGTCGGCCTCGAGCTCGAGCGGAGCCGGGGCGGACCGGGCCGGCCCGTCGCCGTCCTCGGGCGTGACGACGATGTGCCAGCTGCCGGCGCCGCGCACGACGAAGCGGCCGCGCCACTTGCCGTCTGTCTCTCGGGACAGGTCGATGCGCTCGGGCGCGGGCGGCTCGGACAGCGGCCCCTGGTCGTAGCTGAGGATTACGTGCACGGCGCTGGCGGGCCGCCGCGTCTCGAGCTCGACCTCGGTCTCGGTGCCGGCGAGGGCCCGCACGGCGCCGCTGGGGTTGATGAGCTGACGCGGCACCCGGCCGCTGTACTCGGGGTAGCGCAGGGTGAGGCTGAGGGCGGACCAGACCGGCGCGGGCGGGGCCGGCGGGCGCCCGTCCTCGGCGGCTCGGATCAGCTCGAGCCCGCGCGCGAACTCGGGGTAACCCGCGAGCACGGCCGCGAGCAGGGCCAGCAGCGCGGTGGTGAGCGCAGGGACGCGGAGGTTGGCGGGCGGCGCCGCGAGGTCCGGCCGGGCTTCGCTGAGCGACCACTCGACCTGCCGCACGTAGGCCGTGGCGAGGTCCTGAGACCCGAGGTGACCGCCCGGCCCGGCGAGCAGGAGTTCGGTGGCCCCGAGGATCTCGCGGCGCAGCGAGCTGTCGGAGCGCAGAAAAGGTGACGCCTCGCGGGGTCGGCGCGTGAGCGCCCCGCGGAATTGGGCTATGGTAAGCGCCGTCCGATGGGGAGTCCCAGTCAGTGCGAGGATCCGACGCCACGCGCGTCCGAACAGGGCCAGCAGCGTGACGACGGCGCCGGCGAGCCAGCCGGCCGCGGCGAGATCGCCACGCAAGGTCCAGCCCGCGAGCCCGGCCGCGACCACGGCCAGAGCCAGCAAGAGGGCGACGCAGTGGAGCGCCGCCGCCGCGAGCTCCCGCCGTCGCACGACCCGGCGAACGGCTGCCAGAAACTCGAGCAGAGGCGGGGGACGGACGTTCATGAGGGCCGGCGGGGGCGTCGGTCGCTCTTCGGTATATCTCCCTTAAACCACTTCGTCACGGTCCGGATCCGCCAGGCGCTCCGGCAACTCCCCCGCGCGCAGGCCGCACTCTGAATAGTGCGGCCGCGCGCCCGTAGAAGGACGCTCACGTGGTTCCTCCAGAAGCCGACGACCAAGCCCTGGTCGAAGCGTGTCGCCACGGCGACCGGCAAGCCTTCCGCCTGCTGACGCAGCGCTACCAGCGCAAGGTCTACTCGATCGCCTACGGGTTCTTGCGCAACCCGGAAGACGCGCTCGACGTCGTGCAGGAGAGCTTCATCAAGGTCCACCGGTACCTCCACAACTTCGAGGGCAACTCGAGCTTTTATACGTGGCTGTACCGGATCGTGACCAACCTCTGCATCGATCACATCCGCAAGAACCGGCGCCACAAGGAGCTCGAGTTCGACGACGGGCTGCGCCACGACGACGACGGCGACACGGCGTTCGTGCCGCCGTCACCGCTCGGCGACCCCGCCAGCCTGGTGCAGCGGCGAGAGATCCTGGAGGCGGTGCAGGACGGGCTCCAGCACCTCAGTGACAAGCATCGCGCCGTGATCGTGATGCGCGAGCTCCAGGGCATGTCGTACGAAGAGATGGCGCGCACGATGGGCTGCTCGAAGGGCACGATCATGAGCCGGCTCTTCCACGCCCGGCGCAACATGCAGCGCCTCCTCACCGAACGGCTGGGCTACGTGCCGAGCGGACCGACCGGCGGGGCCGATGAAGATTCCGACGCTGAGCGCGTCCCAGCACCACAACCCATGCTGCCATGACCGAGCCGCATTTCGACCCGCAGCAACTCAACGCCTACCTCGACGGCGAGCTTTCAGCGCCGGAGCGCGCCGATGTCGAGCGGCTGCTCTCGGCCAACCCGCAGGCCAGCGCCTACCTCGCCGGGCTGCGCGCGCTCCAGGGGGCCGTGGTCGCCGGATTCGAGGCCGAGGCCGCCAAGGTGCCCGAGGCGCGGTTCGAACAGATCTGGGACGAGATCGAGCGCACCCTCGACCGGGATCTTCGTTTGCAGAAGGCGCCGGAGCCGCCGCCCTCGCTGTGGGCGCGACTGCGCGGCGCGTTGCGCCCGGTGTTCGTGCCGGTGGCGTCGGTCGCGGCGGTGGCCGCGGTGGTGGTGGTGTTGTGGAGCGGGCGCGGCGCCGTCGAGGCTCCGGCGGACACGGCGCCGATGGTCGCGTCGAAGCCGGTCGCCGAGCAACCTGTTCTTGCGGACAGCTCGAAGCCGGCGCCCGAGGAGAGCGCCGTCGTGTTGCCCGAGCCGAACGGCGGACCGGCGCACATTCAGCGGATCGATTGGGGCGTCAAGTCGGGACGCATCAGCGAGATCGAGGGCAAGCGCAACACGACCACGGTGATCTGGATCTCCGACGACGACCCTAGCAGCAGTGAGCGTTCCTTATGATGTACAAGTCGATCACGAAGCGGCTGTTGGCCACGACCGTCGTTGCCGTCCTGCTCCCCGGCGTCGCCGGGACCACGTACCTCCTGCCGGACGTGGCGCACGCCGAGGTCAAGACGGTCGCCTGCAAGATCACCGCGTTCCTGGCCCAGAAGGACGGCGACGGCACCATCCCCGCGGACCTCAAGTTCCTCGAGGAGCAGCTGCACGACGACTCGTTCGCGGCCTTCAAGGGCTTCCGCTTGCTCGAGACCAAGGCGCTGCGCCTTGGCGTCGACAAGCCCGGCCTCGCGGCGCTCAAGTCGGGCTTTCAGCTCAAGCTCAGCCTGCTCGGCGAGGTCAACAACAAGCTCAAGCTGCACGCCAACCTGCTGGCGCCCGGCCGCGACGCGCCGCTCGTCGACACCGACTACGCGATCGACGACAACGGCCTGCTGCTGGTCGGCGGCGTGCGCCACCTCGAGGGCAAGATCTTCTTCGCCCTCCAGTGTGGCAAGCAGCCGAGCTGACGCGACCGACGCCGCGTGACCGCGCGAGTCCGCCTCCATCGCGGGGCGTCACCGCGCTCCGCGGCGTCCGCTCGTTTGCTCGGAGCGCGGGCGGGCGGTACTCTGAGCCGCCTTTTCGCCGCCCCCGGCGCGTTCGGCCATGACCACCCCTGAGCCCACGAAGAGCCCGAGGCCCCGCTGGCGCCGCGTCGCCCTGATCGGCGGCTCGCTCGGCGTGTTGCTCCTCGGCGGGCTCGCGGTCGCGGTCGCCACGTTCCCGCGATGGGGCGACGAGTGGGTGCAGGAGCAGGCGCACGCACGCCTGCAGAGGATCGCCGGGGTCCCGGTCACGATCGCCAGGCTCGACCTCGTCGATTTCGACAGCGTGGTCGTCGAGGGCGTGGAGCTGAAGTTCGGGCCCGAGGCGTCGCTAGTGATCGACCGCATCGAAGTCGGCCTCGAGCGCGACAAGCTGTGGTCCGGGCAGATCGTCGTCGACCGCGTGAAGGCCTTCGGCGGGCGCCTCACGGGCGACGGCGGCACGCTCCGCGAGTACGCCCGGGACCTGCGCGCGCGCCTGTCGCAGCGCCGCGAGGACGGCGAGGGTCGGGTCAAGCTGGTGCCGCCGAAGGCCAGCCTGGAGCGGCTGCAGATCGATCTGCAGGACGAGTTCGGCGGCCGCTCGCTGACGCTGCGCGGGGTGGCGGCGATCGAGGCGCGGCTGGCCGAGCGGACAGCTTCGCTGGAGCTCGCCGGGGTCGAGGCCGCGGTCGACGAGCGGACGCTGCGAGCGGTCGCGCTGACGACCAGGCTCGATCTGTCGCAAGGGACAGCCGGTGCGTTCCCGCTGACCTTGACGGTCGATCGCGCGGCCACGGCGATCACCCCGCAGATCGCGGTGGCGGAGATCCGCGGCACTGTGACGCTGGCCGACGCGTCGGTCAGCCGGGTGGCGCTCGACCTCGCGGGCGGCTTCTCCGACGAGGTGACGGGGGACGAGGAGCACGACGCCGCGGCCCCGCTGTGGGCGCTCGAGGGCGACGTGGCCCGCGATCTCTCCGACGGCACCATCAATCTCGACATGGAGGCGTTCAAGCTCGGGCGCGTCCCCGACGTGCTCGCGCGCCTGCCCGTGATCGAGTCGGAGTCGGCGACGGTCGGCGGCGATCTCAAGGTGGCGTTCGCCGAGGGCAAGGCCAACGTCGTCGGCGACCTCGAGATCGCGGGGCTCAACGTCGACCACCCGTTGCTCGCGCGGCAGCCGGTCCGTGGCCTGGGGTTCTCGCTCGGCCTCAAGGCCGACGTGGACCCGCGTGAGCGCGTGGTGAAGATCGAGCAGGCGACGCTGCAGCGCGGTCCGGTGAAGCTGACGCTGGCCGGCGAGTTCGTGCACGCCGACGATCCGGCCGCGCGCCACTACCGGGCCGATTTGACGATGCCGAAGGTCCGCTGCCAGGAGTTCCTCGGCGCGATCCCGGCCGAGCTCATCCCGAGTCTGCAGGGCTTCGAGCTCAAGGGTGACTTCGAGTTCGAGATCAACGCCGATGTCGACTTCCGCGATCTCGAGGCGCTGGTGCTGACGGCCAAGCTCAAGCCGGAGACGTGCAAGCCGGTCAAGGTCCCGCCGCTGGTGTCGGCGACGCGGCTCAACGGGCCGCTGGTGCACCGCGTGGCGATGCGCGACGGCACCGAGCGCTCGGTCGACGTCAGTGAGGGCTCGACCGACTACACGCCGCTCGACCAGATCTCGCCGTACGTGCTGGCGGCGGTGACGACGACCGAAGACGGCGGGTTCTGGAGGCACAAGGGCTTCATCACCTCGCAGTTCCGGGCCGCGCTGCGCAGCAACCTCGAGGCCGGGCGGGTCCGCCTCGGGGCGTCGACGATCACCATGCAGATGGTCAAGAACGTGCTGCTCAGCCACGAGCGCACGCTCTCGCGCAAGATGCAGGAGGTGTTCCTGACCTGGTACGTCGAGCAATCGCTGACGAAGAACCGGATCATGGAGCTCTACCTCAACGTGATCGAGTTCGGGCCCGGGGTGTACGGCATCACCCGCGCGGCCTCGCACTACTTCGCCAAGGCGCCGCTCGATCTGACGCCGCCCGAGGCGGCCTACCTGGCGTTGATGCTCCCGAGCCCGGTGCGTCGCCACGTCCACTACTGCGAGGGCGCCCCTTCGCCGGCGTTTCAGGCCAAGCTCAAGCGGCTGCTGGCGATCATGCACGGGCGCGGGCGCCTCGACCCCGAGACGTTCGAGCAGTGGAAGGACGAGGGGGTGACGTTCGACGCGACCGAGCTGACGAGCAAGCGCGAGTGCATGGCCGAGGTCGACCGCCTGCTGGCGGCGTCGGCACAGCAGCGCTCGCTGACGGGGTTGCTCGACGACGGTCAGGACATCGTCGACCTGTCGCTCGACGCCGAGCCGCTGGCCGATGCGACCGGCGGCAAGCCGAAGCCGCGCGGCCCGCGGGCGGGCTTCGAGGAGGCCACGCTCGAGGTCATCGGCGGCCTGGACGAGGGCGAGCCCGCGCGCCCGGTGAGACGACAGCCATGATCCGTCGCGCTCTCGGTCTCGCTGTCTTTGTGGGCATGTCCCTTGGGACATCTCGTGCGTCGGCCCAGGAAGTGCTGATCGAGGCCGACGCCAGCCCGCGTCCGCCCGAGTACCAGGTGCGCAAGGTCCACGGCGACATCCGCTTCGGCGCGGGCTTCGGGTTCGTCGCCGAGGACCCGATCTTCAGCGCGGAGCCGTCGTTCGGCCTCGATCTCCGCGACATCGCGCCGGTGCAGCTCCGGCTCGGTGCGCCGGTCCGCCTCCGCATGTACGACCGCGACCCGGAGCAGGGGCCGGTGGTTCGCAACACCGAGTGGGACGAGGCGGGCGACTACCTGGCGATCCTGCAGCAGCTGCAGTACAGCGGCGACTATGTGTTCGGCCGCGAGGGCCGGGTGCTCGTCGATCTGCGCGTCGGCGACCTCCAGCGCGTGCAGGTCGGCCACGGCAGCATGGTCCGCGGCTACGCCAACAGCCTCGACCTCGATCGGCGTCGCAGCGGGCTCGACCTCGACGCGCGTATCGAGGGTCTCCTGCTCGGGCACGCCGCGGGCGCCGAGATCGCGTTCGTGGCCGGTGACCTCGCGGCGCAGCAGATCTTCGGCACACGCATCGCGGCCGACTGGGCTGGCGCGGCGCTCGGCTTCTCGGTGTTCGGCGATCCGTACGCTCCGCGCACTCTGGTGCCGTGGGACGGCCGCGGCGACGCCCTGACGGTCGACAACAAGAATCGCTTGCAGACCGACGGATCGCTCGGGGCGATGGCGATGGGCCTCGACCTCAGCTACCGCTGGACCGATCGCTGGCGGTTCCTCGTCACGCCGTACATCGATCTCAACCTCATGCCCGGGCTCGGCAAGGGCATGCACCTCGGGATCGACACCGAGTTCATCCTCGGTCGTCGCCGGCGGGCGCGGCTCGGCGTGGTCGCCGAGCTGACCGTCGGCGATCGCGGCTACGATCCGACCTACTTCGACGTCTTCTATACGATGCAGCGCATGCAGGCGCAGTTCGTCGCGTACCCCGGCGACCTGCCGCCGGACTTCGCGACCACCGCGCTGCCGAAGTACAGCTTCGTGCTTCAGAACGACCTGAGCGGCGTCGGCGGGTACGGCGGGATCCGCTTCGCGCACGACGACGGCGCCTTCTTCGAGACCGGTTATCGCTACCGGCCGGGCCCGCTCGGGCACACCTGGGAGACCCGGCTCGGCATCGATCTCGAGGTGGTGCAGCTGTCGCTGCTGCACGCGCACCGGGGCAAGCTCGGGTTCGACATCATCGATCCCGCGGGCACTCTGGCGCGCTTCGACCTCAACGTCCCGGTGCTGCGCTGGCTCGACGTGTTCGCCCAGGCGGGCTTCCAGTATCAGGTCCGTCGCGCGCCCGGAGAGTCGGCCGCGGCGCGTCAGCCTGCCGGCGGGTTCGTCGGCGGCGGCGGGCTCATGCTGCTCGGGGTCGCGGGCAAGTTCGGCTGGTGATCATGACATGTCCCTTCGTGACTGACCCTTCAGACAGGTACTCGCCCACGCCCGGCGGGGGCGGCGAGCGTCAGGGGGTCGGCGGGCCTGACGCCGACGGCCGCACGAGGCCGCGGCGGCCGCGAAACCGCCAGGAGATTGACAGGGCGGCGCACGCCGTGATTGGAACCATGCCGAGCGCGATGATCGGAATCAGGCAGCACGGCCCAGGAGTAAAGAGCGGCGGGGGGTTCACGTCGTGAACGAAGCGCCGCGGACAGGTCGCTCGCGCCTGCGAAAGATCGGGCTGTGGTGCCTCGGCCTGGCGGGGACCGGCATGGTCCTCGGGGCAGGCACGGTGGCCGGTGTGTTCTGGTACTACGGTCGCGGGATCGAGGGCATCGATGTCGCCGCGATCCGCGACTATCGGCCGCCGCAGGTCACGCGGATCGTCGCGCGCGACGGCGTGGTCATCGGCGAGATCTTCAGCGAGCGGCGCACGCTGGTCGGCTACGAGGACATCCCGGCCCACGTCGAGAACGCCTTCCTCGCGGCCGAGGACGGCGATTTCTACAACCACGAGGGCATGGACTACGTCGGCATGGTGCGCGCCATGCTGAGCAACATCGAGGCCGGCGAGATCCGCCAGGGCGCTTCGACGATCACGCAGCAGGTGGTGAAGAACTTCCTGCTGTCGCCGGAGCGGACCTTCGAGCGCAAGATCCAGGAGATCCTGCTCGCGCGCCGGCTCGAGCGCGCGCTGAGCAAGCGCGAGATCCTCGAGCTGTACCTCAACGAGATTTACTTCGGCCACGGCCGCTACGGCATCGAGGAGGCCAGCCGCTTCTATTTCGGCAAGAGCGTCCGCGACATCAACGTCGGTCAGGCGGCGCTGCTGGCGTCGCTGCCGAAAGCGCCCGGCAAGTCGTCGCCGCTCAAGGATCCGCAGCGCTCGAAGGACCGCCAGATCTATGTGTTGCAGCAGATGGTGCGGCACGGGTGGGTCCAGCCGATCGAGGCCGACAAGTTCATTCAGGGTCCGCTCGAGCTGAGCCCGCAGACGCAGGACGCGGTGGTGGTCGCCGGGGCGCAGGAGTTCGTCGACGCGGCGCGCGAGCGGCTGGTGGCGATGTACGGGCAGGAGCGTCTCGATCGCCTCGGCGCGACGGTGACGACCACCGTCGATCTCAAGCTGCAAGCGCAGGCCCACGCGGGGCTGATGGAGGGGCTGGTCGCGCTCGATCGCCGCCAGGGCTACGGCCACAAGATCAAGCCGACGCCGGAGAAGCAGCAGGCGAAGGTGCTCGAGAAGGGCAAGGGGCCGCTGCAGGTCGGGGCGGTGCTGCCGGGGCTGATCCAGCCGCGTGAGGCGAGCACGCCGGCGGACTCGTTCGTGGTGTTGATCGGCGACCACCGCGTGCTGGTGAAGGTCCCCGAGGGCTCGCGCTACGACGATCCGAAGCTCTCGACCGACGAGCAGTTTCCGGCCTCCGGGGTGGCGATGGTGCGCATCGTGACGCTGCCGACCGCGGAGCAGCCGGCGCGCGGCGAGATCGGGTCGGGGCCGCAGGCGGCGGTGGTGGTCGCGGCGGTCGACACCGGCGAAGTGTTGGCGATGATCGGCGGCGAGGACTACCAGCGCGGCGATTTCAACCGCGCGTCGGCGGCCAAGCGCCAGCCGGGCTCGTCGTTCAAGCCGTTCGTGTACGGCGCGGCGTTGGCGAGCGAAAAGTACACCGCGGCGACGATCGTCAACGACTCGCCGGAGATCTACGAGAAGTGGCGGCCGACCAACTTCGAGGCCGACGAGTACCGCGGCGACATCCGCCTGCGCGTGGCGCTGACGCACTCGGTCAACACGATCGCTATCAAGCTGCTCGACGCGATCGGCTTCGAGGCGGTGCACACGTTCGCGCGGGCGGCGGGGATCCGCGGCGAGCTGGCGAGCAACCTCGCGCTCGCGCTCGGCGTCAGCGAGCTGACCCCGATCGACGTGCTGTCCGGCTACCTCACGCTCGCGCGCGGCGGCTCGCACCTCGAGCCGACGGTGATCCGTAAGATCGAGATCCCGGGCGAGGCGGCGTGGGTGCCCGAGCGCGCGCCGCAGCAGGCGCTGCGCGACGACATCGTGTTCGTCCTGACGTCGATGATGACGAGCGTGGTCGAGGAGGGTACGGCCAAGGCCGCGCGCGCGCTGGGGCGGCCGTCGGCCGGCAAGACGGGGACCTCGGCCGAGCACCGCGACGCGTGGTACGCGGGTTACACGCCGCGCCACGTCGCGGTCGCGTGGGTCGGCTTCGACGTGCCGAAGAAGATCGGCAAGGGCGAGACCGGCGGCAAGGCGGCGCTGCCGATCTGGATCACGGCGATGAAGGCCGCCGAGGCCGACCAGCCGCCGCTGCCGTTCGTGCCGCCGGCGTCGGTGCAGGTGCGCACGATCGACCGCCGTACGGGTCTGCTCGCGCCCGCCGACGCCAAGTCCGAGGACGTGCTCGAGGAGTTCTTCATCGCCGGCACCGAGCCGATCGAGACCGCGGAGCCCGCGGCCCTGCCGACCGGCGACGTGGTCCTCGATCTGTACGGGGACGGCGACGAGCACGCCGACGCCGCGCCCCCCGCCGAGGCGCCGGCGCCCGAGGAGCCCAAGAACGGGCTCCCCAGCGTGCATGACGACCCAGGTTGATGGCTTGATGCTACTGTAGGGAGCATGAGCGGGCAGAAGGTCGTCGACCTGGTCGTCGAGCACGGCCGGGTCCAGATCGTCCAGGCGGGGGTAGGGGTGGCGCCTCAGGTCGCGCCCGTGCCGCTGACGACCGCCCTGGCGACGCGCAGCGGCACCGGCGTGGCCGCCCCGTGGAGCGTGCTGCTCGGCAGCGGCGCGGCGTGCATGGCTCTCGGCGCGGTGACTCTCGGGCTGTTCCCGTTCTCGGTGCTCGGCCTCGTGTTGACCAACCTGTTGTTCTCGGCCGGGGCCGGGCTGGCCGTGCTGGCGTTCGCCAAGCGTGCGAGCTCGGCGGGCTCATTCGGTCCCGCGGCATCGCCCGCCCGCGTCGATCCGTCGCTGATCGCCGAGCGCAGCCGGCGCGTCCGGGCGATCCTGCGCGGCGTCGGGCCGATGACCTTCGAGCGCATCAAGAGTGAGCTCAAATGGACGCAGGTGGCGCTGGTGTCGACGCTGGTGCACATGAAAGAGCAGGGTGAGGTCGTCGAGGACCTCAGCCTCGACACCGGAGAGTGGGTGTACACCTTGGCAGACAACCATGATGCCGTGCTGGGATCTCCCACGCTGGCGGAGCGGCAGGCCCAAGTGGGCGAGGGGAAGGGGCAAGGATGAAGGACAAGAACATCGCGTCGATCCTGGCCTTCCCGCTGTTCGGCGGCTGGGGAGCGCACAAGTTCTACCTCGGGCAAGTCGGCGCGGGCATCGTCTACCTGGCGTTCGCGTGGACGCTGATCCCGGCGATCATCGCGTTCTTCGAGTTCATCATCCTGGCGCTGATGGACCGCGACGAGTTCAACCGGCGCTACAACGGCAACAACGCGCTGACCGGCGCGCCCGTGGTCGTCAACATGCTGCCGCCGGGGCCGGCCTACTACCCGCCGAGCCACTCGCACTACCCGCACGGCTACCCGCAGCCCGGACATCCGCAGGCGGGCTACCCGTACCCGGCGAACATCTACCCGGGCGTGTATCCGCCCGGGACCCAGCCGCCGGGGCAGATGTCCGCAGGGACAGGTCCTTCGGGACAGGAGACGCCGGCGCGCAGCGCCGCGGCCGTCGACGAGTTGATCGCCCGCATCGAGAAGCTCAACGAGCTGCGCGTCGCGGGGCTGCTCACCGACGAGGAGTTCGCGCAGCAGAAGGCCCGCGTGCTGCAGCACATGTGACGGGCCCGTGCTCGGCGTCGTCGTCTACTGCGTGTTCGTGCTGATGATCGGGGTGTCGCTGCGACGCCCGATCGGTTCGCTGGTCGAGGCCCGGCGCCAGCGCGCCAACCTCGAGCGCGAGCTGCGGGCGCTGGCCGAGGCGCCGGAGCTGCCGAGGGTCCCGAGCGCCCACCTCTCGCCCGGGCTGGCCCGCCTGTTCGACGAGACCCGAATGCTGCGCACGGTCCTGGAGGAGCCGCTGCAGGCGGTGCGCGCGTGGCAGGCCGCCGATCGCAACCCGTGGCTGGCGCGGGTCGACGTCGGCGACGGCTCGGACCTCGATCGGCTGGAGGAGGTCGACGTGGCGCTGGTCAACGCCCGCCGCGGCGTGTGGGACTGGCTGGGGATGGTCGATGGGCTGTCCGAGGCCGACCAGGAGACGCTGATGTGGCTCGGGCTGTCGGTGGTGCCGGTCCGCGGCGCCCTCGAAGGCCGCGACGCGTTCCGCCGCACGAGCGCGGTCGCCCGCAAGGAGTCGGCGCGGATCGAGCAAGTGGTGATGCACGTGCGCGCGGGCCTCGACCGCTTCGAGGGCGGGCTGTCGCGGGCGACCCGGGCCGGGCTGTACCGCTGAGCCTCGGCCGGCGCGATCAGCCGCCCGAGTAGTGAAGGGCGAACTGCAGGAACTGCGACGGCGGGAGATCGCCGCGGAACGAGCCGACGAGGACCTGGTAGCCGAGGCCGAGGCCGACGCCGTGGAACAGCTTGCGCGAGCGGTCGGGGCTGAGCAAAAGGCCCAGGTTGAGCTGGGCGCGCGGGCCGTGGGGCAGCATCGCGGGCAGGCGCTCGACGCCGCCTTCGAGCAGGCGCTCGCGCGTGGGGGCGAAGAAGAAGTCGTAGCCGACGCGGAAGTCGAGGTAACCGCGCTGCAGGAAGCCGAGCCGGCCGAGCGTCAGCGTCGGACCGCCGCCGAGCAGGCCGGTCATCTGGCTGCGTCCGGTGGGGCCGAAGTCGATCGTGCCGCCCTCGCCGCGCAGGGTCAGCGCGTAGCCGATGAAGTTGAAGCTCTGGCCGAGGTCGACCTGGGCACCACCTGTCCTTCCGGACAGGCTGGTGTTGCCGAAGCTGCTGCCGATGCTGTACTGGGCGCGGGCGAGGATGTGGAACCGGCCCGGGTTGTGCTTGGGGCGGAACATCTCGCGGTACACGGCCGCGACCGCGGCGTCCTCGGCGGCCGCCGCCTCGGCCTCGGTCAGCACCGGCTTGCCGGGCCGCTTCGCCGGGTGCTGATTGACCGACGGCCCGAGCAGCGACTCGGCCAGGCCCGGACCCTGAGTCGCCCCGGGGTCGGCGGAGACGTCCGGTTGCGCGACTGGCGCCGGAACGGGATCGGCTGGGGAGGCGTCTGTCGTGGGTTGGGGCGAAGTCGCGCCAACGTCCGCTGGCGGCACCGGGACTCCCTCGGTCGGTGCGGGAGTTGCGGGGCCCGGTTCGACGGCGACGGGGGCTGGCGCCGTCGTTCCTGAAACCGTGTTCGTGGGCCGCTGGACAGGCGCCACGGCAGGGGCAGCCCCGACGGAGGCCGGGAGGGCGATGACGAGGAAAGCGAGGCCGAACGAGGGGGGCCTCCGGAGCGCGCGCATGCGACAAGGCTACTCGGGGCTCAGGAGCGGGGCGAGTCATTTCGTTGCACCCGCCGTGACATGTGTTCAAAATGCCCCCGCGAAGACGCCCGGACGGCCTAAAAGCCCGGATTGGGCGGTTCTTTCGCTACCCATCGATCGGGAGACCCTCATGATTTTCGCTCACAACCCCCATCGCGGGAACTTCCGCCCAGTCTCTTCGGGCCTGAAGTTCGCGCTCGTCGCCTCGTTCGCGTTCACGGCGACCGCCCAGCTCGCGGCCTGTGGCCCGACGATCTTCGAAGACGCGTCCGCCCTGTCCGTTGTCGGTGATCCGCCGCCGCCGCCCCCCAAGCCGAAGGTCGTGCAGGAGAAGCCGAAGCGCGTCGTGGTGGAGGAGAACCGGATCAAGATCAACGAGAAGATCGAGTTCGACTTCAACAAGGCGACCATCCGCCCCGAGTCGGACGGCCTGATGACCGAGATCATCTCCGTCATCAAGGAGAACCCCCACATCAAGAAGATCGCGATCGAGGGGCACACCTCGAGCGAGGGCAGCGACAGCTACAACCTCAAGCTGTCGGACAAGCGCGCCAAGGCCGTGATGGAGTACTTCGTCAAGAAGGGCGGGCTCCCCAAGGAGATGTTCTCCGCCAAGGGCTTCGGCGAGAAGAAGCCGCTGTCCGACGAATCGACGGAGGAGGGCAAGGAGAACAACCGTCGCGTGGAGTTCAACATCGTCGAGCAGGACGTGACCCGCAAGCGCGTGGCGATCGACCCCGAGTCGGGTGAGAAGACGGTCATCGATGAGAAGACCAAGACCGAGGACGCAGGCCCGCCGCCGCCGCCCGCGCCCGCCAAGTGAGTCACACCGCGAGTTTGCGAAGTTAAGGAGTCCGTGATGCCCAAGAGCACGATGTTGAGCCTTCTGTTCGTCGCTGCGTCCGCGGTCCTGCCGGGATGCAGCTGCGTCGCCCGTGACGCCGAGACGTACAAGAACGACACCCGCAGCCTCCTCGAGACCCGTAACAAGGCGATCAAGGACTGCTACGACGTGGCCCTCACCACCGACCCGAAGGTCGACGGCGAGGTCGTGGTCAACTTCACGGTCGAGAAGAAGACCGGGAAGATCATCAATGTGGCCGCCGACAAGGAGCGCACCAAGGCGCCCGGCTCGCTGAGCCGGTGCATCGTCGATGCGGTCGACGGGCTGATCCTCGACCCGGTCGACCAGCGCGACGGCCAGGCGACCTTCAGCTGGAAGTTCCGCGCCAACGAGCCCGCGGCGCCGGTCGAAGAAGAGGCCACGCCGAACAGCTAATCGCGCCCGGGCGGCCACGCGCCGTCAGGAGCACGGTTGGAGAGCGTCCCCGCCGCGCAGGCCTCGCCTGTGCGGTCGGCGGACGCTCGTTGCGTTGATGGAGCCCGGGTGCGAACGGGTATGCCGGGGCTCGCTGGCGGAGGATACGTTTCCGACGCGCCGTGTTTATCCCTGGGCACGTCGCGGCGGGTCGGCGAGGGCGGCGAGTCCGACGACGTAGCGAGGAGCTGCGTCACGGAGGGCAGGTGGCGTTGTCGGGGTGGTGGTCCGCGGCCTACACTCGCGGCCGTGCGGCACACCATCGAGCACGTGTTCGACTGTTCTCCCGAGCGCCTGTGGGAGGTGTTCTTCTTCGACGAGGACTACGCCCGCGGGCTCTACGAGCGCCTGCGGCTCGCGGTGGTCCGGCGCGACCTGCAGCGCGAGGGCGAAGGACCGACCCTGATCGTGCGCCGCAAGCTGCAGCTGGCGGCCGACCGCGAGCTGCCGGGGGCGCTCAAGCGGCTGTTCCAGGGCACGTCGACCGTGACCGAGACCGGCGAGTTCAACGCGGCGCTGCGCCGCTACAGCGTGACGATCCAGGTCCCGGTGATCGGTAACCTGGTCGACTACGGCGGCGAGTACACCTGGGACACGACGCCCGGCGGCCAGCTGCGCCGCGTGTGGCGGGGTCACTGCGATGCGCGGATCCCCCTCGTCGGCGGCAAGCTCGAGGCGTACCTGCTCGGGGAGATCGAGAAGAGCATGGCCGAGAACTTCGCCTTCACCCGCGACTACTTGAAGGCGCACCCGGCGAGCTGAGCGAGCTGTCCCGAGGGACAGCCGGCTGATGACGCCGACAAAAGCGAACGGCTCGTCGGAGGACCGACGAGCCGTGCGCGCAGAGCCGGTCGCTCGCGGCGTTCAGACGGTCGCGAGGGCGGTGTCGAGGTCGGTGATCAGGTCGTCGACGTGTTCGACGCCGACGCTGATGCGGACGAAGCCGTCAGCGATGCCGAGGCGGTCGCGGGTGTCCTTCGGGACAGACGCGTGGGTCATGATCGCGGGGTGCTCGATCAGGCTCTCGACGCCGCCGAGGCTCTCCGCGAGGGTGAACACGCGGACGGTCTGGAGGAAGCGGCGGGCGGCCTCGAGGTCGCCTTTGAGGTAGATCGAGATCATGCCGCCGAAGCCGCGCATCTGCTGGCGCGCGAGGGCGTGCTGCGGGTGACTCTCGAGGCCGGGGTAGATGACGCGCTCGACCTTCGGGTGGCGCTCGAGGTGGGCGGCGACGGTGGCGGCGTTGCTGGCGTGCCGCTCCATGCGCAGCGCGAGGGTCTTGAGGCCGCGCAGGGTGAGGAAGCAGTCGTGCGGGCTGGGGACCGCGCCGACGGCGTTCTGCAAGAAGGCGAGGCGGTCGTAGAGGCCGGCGTCGCGGCAGACGACGGCGCCGCCGACGGTGTCCGAGTGGCCGCCGATGTACTTGGTGGTGCTGTGGACGACGATGTCGGCGCCGAGCTCGAGCGGGCGCTGGAAGGCCGGCGAGAGGAAGGTGTTGTCGACCGCGAGCAGCACGCCCTTGGCCCGGCAGATCGCCGCGATCGCGGCGACGTCGCCGAGCTTGAGCATCGGGTTGGTCGGGGTCTCGAGCCACGCCAGCTTCGTCTGCGGGGTGATCGCGGCGGCGAAGGTGTTGGGGTCGGTCGGGTCGGCGTAGCTGAAGCGCAGGCCCTGGCGCTGCAGGACCTTGTCGAACAGGCGGAAGGTGCCGCCGTACATGTCGTCGCCGGCGACCACGTGGTCGCCGGCGCTGAGCAGCTGCAGGACGGTGTTGGTGGCCGCCAGGCCGGAGGCGAACGCGAGGCCGTAGTGGCCGCCCTCGAGCGACGCGATCGCGCGCTCGAGCGCGTAGCGGGTCGGGTTGTGAGTGCGGCTGTACTCGAAGCCGCTGTGCTCGCCGGGGCTGCGCTGGGCGTAGGTCGAGGTCTGGAAGATGGGAGGCATCACCGCGCCGGTGACGGGCTCGGGGTGCTGGCCGCCGTGGATGGCCAGGGTCTCGAAGCGGGCGCCGGCGGGCACGTGATCGGAGGCGGGGTCGTAGACAGCCATGCGGAGATGTCCCTTGGGGCTACTGCTGCGAGGCGAGGTAGTCGATGAGGTCGATCTTGGTGAGGAGACCGAGCAGGCGGTCGCCCTCGGTGACCAGCACGACCTTGGCGTCGTTGAAGATGCTGCGCAGCAGCTGGATGCGGGTGTGCGGGGTGACGGTGGCGTAGTCGCTGTTGACGAGGTCGGCCAGCGGCTCGTCGAGGCGGCCCTCGCTGCGGACGAGGAAGTTGAGGAGATCGAGCTCGCTGACGATGCCGCAGTGGCGGCCGTGCTCGTCGAGGACCGGCAGCTGGCTGATGCTGTTCTCCTTGAGCGTCTGGATCGCCACGCGCACGGAGGTGTCGCGGGAGGCGGTGATCGTGCGCGCGGGCTTGCGCTTGAGGATGTGGGCGACGTAGCCGCTGGCCTCGTCCTCGTCGAGGAAGCCGTTCTGGCGCATCCAGTCGTCGTTGAAGATCTTGCTGAGGTACTTGGTGCTGCTGTCGGGCAGCAGGACCAGCAGACGCTTGGGCTGCTTGAGGGTGCGGGCGTACTTGATGGCGCCGAGCACCGCCGCGCCGCCCGAGCCGCCGACCGAGATGCCCTCGCGACGCACGAGGTCGCGCGTCATGATGAAGCACTCCTTGTCGTCGACCTGGACGATCTCGTCGAGGATGTTGAGGTTCATCGTCGACGGCAGGAAGTCCTCGCCGATGCCCTCCACGTAGTAGCTGAAGGGCTTGGTGAGGCGGCCGGTCTTGACGTACTCGTAGTAGAGCGAGCCGACCGGATCGACGCCGACGATCTTGATCGCCGGGTTCTTCTCCTTGAAGTAGCGGCCGCAGCCCGACAGCGTGCCGCCGGTGCCCATGCCCGAGACGAACACGTCGAACTCGCCGCCGGTCTGCTCCCACATCTCGGGTGCGGTGCTGAGGTAGTGCGCCTCGGGGTTGGCGGGGTTGTGGTACTGGTTGGCGTAGAACGCCCCCGGCGTCTCCTCGACGATCCGCCGCGAGACCGAGTAGTAGCTGCGCGGGTCGGAGGGGTCGACCGCCGTGGGGCACAGCACGACCTTGGCGCCGTACGACTTGAGGTTGTCGATCTTCTCGCGCGACATCTTGTCGGGCATGACGAAGATGCACTTGTAGCCGCGCGTGGAGGCGATCATCGCCAGGCCGGCGCCGGTGTTGCCGCTGGTGGCCTCGATGATGGTGCCGCCGGGCTGCAACATGCCGCGCGTCTCGGCGTCGCGGATGATGTTGAGCGCCACGCGGTCCTTCATCGAACCAGCCGGATTCAACATCTCGAGCTTGACGTAGACCTCGGACGTGAGTCCCTCGGTGACGTGGTTGAGACGGACGATCGGTGTGTGGCCAATCGCGGCGGTGACGTCGGCCCGGGCGCCCTTCATCAGCGCCCGCTCGGGCCGGGACGTATTGTTGCTCATGAACCCTCCGCGGCGTCGTCGCGCGCGCGCGACGAAGATACGGGGGTTTGCGTCAGGTGGCGAGCGCAGGCGCGGCGGTGCGCGTGGCCTTGCTCACGGTGATGCGGCCGCGCGCTGTTTCCTCCGCTTGCCGACCTCGAAATACCAACCGAGGCTGAAGGTGACGATCGGGTACCAGCGCTTGAGGTCGAGGTTGAGGTGGATGAGGTGCGTCTTCATGCCGCCGACGCGCAGGCCGAAGTTGAGCGCGCCGCGGTCGAGCCGGCTGGTCAGCGAGAGCTCGAGCTGCAGCGCGTGGTTGCCCCACAGCGCCGGCTGGGCCAGCCCCAGGCGACCGTCGTCCTGGTTGGCCACGGTCGGGAACGGGAAGATGAAGCTCCAGCCGGCGGCGGCGCCGAACAGCTTGCCCTGATAGCCGGCGAACAGGCTCGGCTGCAAGATCGCCGGCATCGCGTTGCGCGAATTGCCGACGTTGTAGCCGATGCCGAGGCTCGGCCGAAACATGGCGTACTTCAAGAACTGCAGCTGATAGGCGACGTCGAGGAGCAGCGGCGCGAAGTGGAAGCGCTGGCACCGCATCGGGCTGTCGTCGCACGCCTGGCTGGCGCGCACCCAGTCGGCGACGATGGCGATCCGCAGGCGATGCCGCGCCGGCAGCTCGCGCTTGCGCGGATCGGTAAGACCCTCTTCGCCGACGCTGCGCGCGGGAGCGGCAGCCGCGACGGTCGGCAGCGCGAGCGCGAGCGCGACCAGGACGGAAAGACAGCGCACGGCCGTCAGGATCAACCGAGCGCGGCGAGGTGTAAAGGGTTCGACCGATCGCGGTCCGTGCCGGGGCACGGACGGTGCGCACGGGCGATCGGCGGCGCGTGGGCACGGATCGCCGGGATGGCGGCCAACCGGGGCCGCGGGCCGCGGGGGCCGGATTCGTGGGGGTGAGGCGTCGGGCGTCACTCGAGGTCGACGCCATCGCGCTCGCCGTGAATGACGATCGCTTCGCCGCTGAGCGCGCGGGCGGCCTGGAGCCCGGTGATGACGGCCCCCTCGGCGCAGGCGAGCTCGATGCCGCCGCCGACCCAGTCGCCGGCGAGCCAGAGGTTGCGAAAGCCGCTGTCGCCGGCGGCGAGGCGGTGCCGCGGATCGCCGGGGAGGGTGACGATCTGGCGGTCGCTGGCGTTTTGGGTCGACCAGCAGTGCTGGGCGGCGAGGCGGTGCTCGCCGGCGCGGCCCTGCGGATCGAGGAGCAGCTCCCAGTTGAACTCGTCGGCGCCGGCGAGCGTGGCCTCGGGCCACAGGGCGCGCGGATGGCTCTTGAGCCAGGTCTCGGCGATGTCGCGCACGGGCTCGCGGCTGCCGTCGGCGGCGCGATCGGGGCGCGGCCCGCTGAGCGACGCGATCGCGCCGGGCCAGTGCTCGCGCGGCCAACCTTCGTAGGGCGCGGCGGTCGAGAGGTTGAACCACCGCGGCAGTTCAGTGCCCGGCAGCTCGCCGGCGCCGGCGGGGGCGGGCGCGCCGAGGAGCTGGGCCCAGGTCGGCGAGAGCCACAGCTGCGCGCCCATGGCGGCGATCGAGTGGGTGCGATCGAGCAGCTCGCCCCAGCGCGGGTCACGAGCGGCGAGCTCGCGCGCGACGCCGCCGAGCGCGGGCGGCGGGATGGCGAGGATGATGTCGTCGAAGTCGACGCCGGCGCGCAGGGCGACCTCCTCGACCTCGGGCGACTCGGTGGCCTCGAAGTCGATGGCCTGGATCACGGGGTCGTCGCCGAGGACGATCTGCGAGTAGAGCGGGCGGCTCGGCCAGCACGGCAGGCCCTTGACCTTGAGGAGCGGCTCGTACTCTTCGACGCCCGGGGCGAGCTCGATCTGGCGGCCGACGATCGCGGCGGACACGGTCGCGCCGTCAGGCGCGGGGCACAGGCGCTTGAGCTTGTGGAAGAAGCGGAAGGCGACGCCGCGGTCGCGCAGGAGGCGGTAGAGCGGGGCGAACAGGACCTCGCCGAGGCCGGCGGCGGGGGTGTAGTAGAGGGCGCCGGAGAAGGCGAGGTAGCGGCGCAGGGCGGCCCGCAGCATGGCGCCGGCGGCGGCGACGGGGCGCGCGACGTCACCCGACTCATAGGACATGTGGTCGGCGTACAGGCCGACGACCACGCTGCTGGCCAGCGACGCCTCGGCGGCGCCGTGGCGGCGCAGCCAGTCGCGCAGGTCTTGATCGTCGATCGCGGAGAAGCCGGCGCGATCGAGGCCGTCGTGCAGGATCCCGCGGACGATGGCGAGCGCCAGGTCGACCATGGTGGTGAACTGCGGGTGACTGTCGCGCGCGCCGAGGCCGACGAGCGTGCGCAGGCTGTGCTCGCCGCAGTGGGTCAGCGGCTGGGCCCAGGCGCGGCGCTGACGCGAGGTCTGCGGCGCGTCCTCGTCGTGGGCGGCCGCGGCGGCGCGGCGGAGCAGGGCGTCGTAGTCGGGGCTCTGCGGGTCGAAGCCGTCGTAGGCGCGCACGCCCTGGCCGCTCGCGCGGCGCATCAGCGCCGGCCACAGCGCGCGCGATGAATCGGGCCAGCGCGGGACGATCGCGGACCAGGTGGCGAACTGCGGATGTAGGCGCGGGATGCAGTCGATGGCCCACAGCAACAAGGTCTGGGCGAAGTGCCACACGCTCGGCTGCGGCGCGCCGTCGCCGGGCAGGTTGTCGGCGCGCGGCAGGTGCATCTTCCACGGCGGCGCGCGGCTGGAGCGATCACCTGTCCCGAGGAGCAGGGTGTCGCACGGCTTGAAGGCCTCTTTGAAGGTGGCGAGCGGCGCGCCCGGAGCCCGTCGCGTCTCGGCGTAGACGCGGCGCGCCAGGGCGAAGGCGTTGTCGTACCAGCCGAACCACACGTGGTGACCGAGCGCCTCGCTGCGGGCGTGCGCGCGGAGGTTGCGGCCGCTGCGGGCCTTGCCGCCGAGGCGCCAGCCGATCTGGTAGACGGTGATGTCGTAGCGCTCGCGCCAGTCGGGCAGCTCGGTCAGCGCGAACACGGCGCTGAGCGAGCCGAGCCCGCCGCCGAACACGGCGAGCTTGCGGGGACGAGGCGGAGGACCGGCGGACATGGCTGCAGAGGTCGGCGATGGTAGCTCGGTTGCGCCCGGACGGATCCTCCCCGGATGTTCAGCCCCCGGCCGCTCGATGGGTCATGTCGATGAAGTTGTGGAGGAAGCCGCAGGTCGAGCAGGCGAGCGAATGCACCGGCGCGGAGTGGGTGAAGCCGCCGGTCGGCGAGGTGAACCGCAGGGTGCTCATGTGCAGCGGCAAGGGGGCGCGGGTGTCGTGGCCGGCGAAGATGGCGACCGGCAGCAGGGTGACGCCGCCGCACATGACGCAGGTCTTGTGGGCGCCGGAGCGGCGGCGCTCGCGGGTGTCGTCGGCCACGCCGCGGGCGCGCGCGTCGGCGTCGGCGAGCTCGCGCTGCAGTCGCTCGTTTTCTTGCTCGAGCGCGGCGAGCTGCAGGAGCAGCGCCTCACGATCGTCGCGGTAGGGCACGCGCGCGACACATTAGCAGGTCGCAAGCCAGGGCTGCTACCCTTGCGCCCGGTGACCCGCTTCATCGCCCGTCAATGCGAGCGCGCGAGCTGCCGCCTCCGCTTCCCGGTGGCCGAAGGCAGCTCGCTCGGCGAGTCGTGTCCGCACTGCGGCGGACCGACGGCCGTCGACCCCGAACCGTACGAGAGCCACGAGGCGCGCGCGCCGGCGCGAGCGAGCGGGCCGAAGGTGCACGCGCTGCTCGACAACGTCCGCAGCCTGAAGAACGTCGGCTCGATGTTCCGCACCGCCGACGGGGCCGGGGTCGAGCACATGCACCTGACCGGGTTCACGCCGACGCCCGATCACCCGGCGATGGCGAAGACCGCCCTCGGCGCGGAGAAGACCGTGCCGTGGACGCTCCATCGCGACGGCGCGGCGGCGGCGGCGTGGCTGTGCGACGCGGGCCATCGCTTGTGGGCGCTCGAGGGCGGACCGCGAGCGACGCCGTGGTTCGAGGCGCTGCGCGAACCCGGCGACGCGCCGATCGTGTTGGTGGTCGGCCACGAGGTGTCGGGGGTGGACCCGCGGATCCTGGCCCGCTGCGAGCGCGTGCTGGCGCTGCCGATGCTCGGGATCAAGGGCTCGCTCAACGTCGGCGTGGCGTTCGGCGTGGCGCTCTACAGCCTGCGCTTTGGGACAGGGACCGACTGATGTTCGCGCCGCGAGATCGTGCGCCAGCGCAATCTCGCGGGTGTGGGCGGTGCGGCGAACTGGCGTGATCGAAAGGCGGTGCTGCCGCCGCCGCCTGTGCGATCGGACAGGTGCGATCGGCCATGAGAGCCGGAAGGCCGCGCGTCCCGGGCAGGAGACGTTGCCGCCAGATGGGCGAGAATTCATGGCCGACGGGTCTTTCGCGGCGTGTGCGGATCCGCCACATCGAAGTCGTCGCTCGTGCGTGACCTACCGGGGACGAGGCGCCGGGGCTGGAGTTGTGTTACCGTGCCGGCCTCTCAGAGGAGAACCCGAAACGTGATGCTGCTTCGAACTCTGGCTGTTCCTGTCCTGGTGCTCGGTCTGGCGGTGGCTGGCTGTGGCAAGAAGACCCCCGACGGCACGACGCCCCCGGGCGAGACCGGCGCCGGCGGTGCGTCCGCCGGAGGTGGTGATTCCGGCGGCGGTGATGCGGGTGGTGGTGAGTCCGCTGGTGAGGCCGGCGGTGATGCGGGCGGCGGCGACTCCGACGTCTCGCAGAAGGTTTGCGACGCCGAAGTGGGCGACACGCCCAAGGCCGTGTTCGCCGACAACGTGATCCTGCGGCTCCCGAAGGGGATGGAGCTGGTCGAAGAGAACCCGTTCTTCGCCCGCATCTCCACCAAGGACACCGTGTCGACGTGCGACGGCGTGATCAGCTTCGGCGCGCTCGGCTACTTCCAGGCCGACGCGACCAAGACCGTCAAGCAGGTCCGCGACGAGACGATCCAGGCCGCGCGCGGCGTGCCGCCGAACGAGGTCACCTGGACCGAGGAGACCGAGAAGGGCCGCGATTACTCGGGCTCGTACTCGATCCCCGAGGACGCCAAGGGCAACCCGCCGATCAAGGGCTGGTTCGTGCTCAAGGAGAAGGCCGGCTTCACGTTCTGGTACGCGCTCGAGACGCATCCGAACGCCTGGAACGCGCTGGCCAAGACCTTCCAGGAGTCGGGCAACCGCCTCCGCATCGGGCCGAACATCGCGCCGGCGCCGGCCCCCACGCCAGCACCGTCTGGCAAGAAGAAGGGCAAGTGAGCTGAACGCGTCCCCTCGACGCGCTCCTCGCGGCTCCGGGCTTCGGCGCGGGGCCGCTTGCTTTTTGGCGGCACGCGCATGCGAGTGACGGGGCAGAGTGCTCTGCGGACGCAGGACGAGCGGCGGCCGGGAGTGACACGGGGAGCTGCGAGGTTTCGCGGGCGCGGCTGCGAGTGACGCGGGGAGGCGCGAGGCGGACGCAGCACCAGCGACCGCTGCGAGCGGCACCGGAGGCGCGAGCTTCTGCCGCCGCAGGACGTGCGAGGTCTGGGACTTGACGAGGTTGGTGGCGGGCTCGGCCGTCGTGGATCGAGGATCGTCGCCGTCGGGCGCGATTGACTTCGCGGGCGGCACGAGGTCTGATCGCGCCACGTCGGGCCGCGGGCCCGGCACGCCAAGGAGATCTCGATGTCGCGCGTCGCTCTGTCTCTCGCTCTCGCGCTCGCGTGGGCTCCGCTCGTCGGCTGTGCCGTGAGCGCCAGCGCCAGTTCTGGCTCGGGGACCATGTCCTCCGGGACAGGTCCTCAGGGCAAGCCGGCGCGGCGGGTCGACGAGGGCGGAGGCGAGGCCGGCGGGGGCGGGGCTGCACCGGCCGGGCCGCCGCCGTGTCAGCCGGCGCTGGCCGACGCTCCGACCGCGCTGTTCGGCACGCGAATCCTGGTGCGTTTGCCGAAGGGCGTCGAGCTGGCGGAGCAGAACCCGTTCTACGCCCAGGCGGTCGCGCCCGACCAGGCGACGAATTGCGGGCAGCCGGTGGCGTACGCGGCGGTCGGCTTCTTCGAGTATCCGAACGCGGCCCCGGCGGCAGTGCGCGACCAGGTGCTCGAGCTGCGGGGGATCGCCAAGGGCGCGGCGACGTGGGACGACGAGGGGACGCGCGGCAAGACGTACACCGGCGCGTACACGGTGCCGGCCGACGCGGCCACTGGCGCGCCGGCGGTGCGCGGGTGGTTCGTGCTGCGCGACGCCAACGACAAGTACGGTTACTTCGCGCTCTACGAGACCGACCCGGCCCACTGGGACGCGCTGAAGCCGGTGCTGGTGGCGAGCGGCAAGTCGCTGCTGGTGAAGCCGCGCATGGTCGCGTCGCCGGCCGAGGCGCAGGTGAGCGCCGCGCCGCCGCCGACGTCGGGCGGTCTCTCGGCCGAGCCGGCGGGCGCCAAGCCGGCGAAGCCCGCGAAGGACGCGAAGGCCGTGAAGGCCAAATAGCAGCGGCGGGGCTAACGCACGTCCTCGCCGTCACGAGGCGCTTGCGGGTCGCGTCACAGTCGAGTAAAAGCCGCAAGTCCCAGCCGCGCGTGGCGCTGTGACCCTGTCGTCCAGAGGCCTAGGACAGTGGCCTTTCACGCCACCAACACGGGTTCGAATCCCGTCAGGGTCGTCTCTCGCGCGCGGCTGGGCCCTTGAGCTCGCTCAAGGGTCCTGGGCCCGTAGCTCAGTCGGTAGAGCAACGGACTTTTAATCCGTGGGTCGTCGGTTCGATCCCGACCGGGCTCATTCGCTCCCGGCCCTCTCGGGCCGGAAGGCCCTCCGGGCCGAGGCCTGCGACGGTCTCGGCGCGGATGGTCTTGCGCGCGTTCAGGCCGGGCTCAGGCCGCGCAGACGCCCCGGAAACTGGCTGGCAGGGGATCTTCTGTTATGGTGGCGTCGGGCTCGCCCCCGGAGGTTTCGCCATGTGGATCGCACGCGGCCCGACTGTCGCCGTCAGCTTCGCCGTCGCCATGGGCCTGGGGGGGTCGCTGGCCGCGGCGGCCCCCGCCGATGCGCTGTCGACCTGCCTGAGCCGGTGCGACCGCGCGCGGCTGTCGGACACGAACCGCGCGACATGTCGCCTCGATTGCGAGCAGGACGCGGCGACGGATCCGGAGCTTATCCGCTCGCAGATCGCGGCGCAGTCGAAGACGGGCGCGAAGCCCTCGTCGGCGCCGGGCCCGACGACGCCGACGCCGCGGCCAGGGCCGACGATGACGCCGGCGCCGGCGCTCTCCGGCCGGGCGGCGTGCAAGGCGGAGTGCGCGGCCGACCGCACGCTTTCGGCCGACGACCGGGCGACGTGTCGGCTCGAGTGCGATCAGATCGCCGAACCTGCCGGGCCGTCCGCGCGGCCGACGCCGGTGACGAGCGGGACCACGGCGCTGCCGGCGAGCGGGCCGATCGCGGTGCCGACCGGGACGTACGCGCCGCCGAGCCTCGGCGTGGGATCGTCTAGCTTTTTGGCCATGTGCCTCGAGACATGTCGCAAGGGACCGGTCCCGTTGAGCGCGACCGACCAGGCGACCTGCCGCCTGACCTGCGAGAACTCGGCGAGCGTGGTCGACGTGGCGCTCGATGCGGTGCCGGCGGTGTGGTTCGCGGCCGCACCAGCGCCGACGGTGATGACGGCGCCGCGACCTTCCCCGGTGAAGGTGACGGCGACGCCGACCGGGACGCCGAGCCCGCCGCGACCCGTGTCGATGGGGACGGCCGCGGCAGGCTCGTGCGAGGCGGCGCGCTCGACCTGCGAGGGGGCGTGCTCGAAGGTGCAGGCGCAGTGCGAACGCGGGTGCGGCAAGCAGAAGGTCGAGACGGACCGCGAGACCTGCAAGCTCGACTGCGGCGAGAACCTCGGGCTGTGCTCGGCCGACTGCACCGGGGCACACGCGAGCTGCGTGAACGGCCGGAGCCGCTGAGGGAGGCGGCGAGCGCTGTGCCTCAGCTGCGGGGGCTGGGGAGCGGGCGGGCGGCGAGGTCGAGCAGGGCGAGGCGCAGGGTCTCGCCGACAGCACCGAGGCTGCGGGCGTCGAGCTTGTCGCGGGTGTCGGCGTGGGTGTGCCAGGCCGGGTAGTCGTAGTCGATGAGCAGGATCGAGGGCACGCCGGCCTCGTCGAGCGGGACGTGGTCATCGAGCAGCGGCACGGCCAGCGGGGCGGCGTCGAAGGCCGTGAAGCCGTGCGCCTGTCCGATCGACCAGATCCGGTCGATGAGGGCCGGGTGCTGGGCCAGGCTGGCGAGGTCGGGCTGGACCCGCAGATCGCGGTCGCCGACCATGTCGAGGACGACGCCGAACTCCGCGCGAGCGACCTGGGGGAAGCGACCCTGGAGGACCTCCGTGGCCAGCGCGCGCGAGCCGGCGAGGTACGGGCCGACGTCGGGGCGGCCGAGCTCCTCGCCGTCGAACAGGATGACGGTGACGCCGACGTCGGGCGGGAGCTGGCGGACGAGCAGGGGCACGAGCTCGAGCACGACGGCGAGGCCGCTGGTGCCGTCGTTGGCGCCGACGATCGGCTGCTCGCGGCGCGCGGGATCGGGGTCGGACTCGGCCCACGGGCGGGTGTCGAAGTGGGTGGCGAGGATGAACCGGCGTGGCGCGTCGGGGCGCACGTGGCCGAGCAGCGTGGTCATGGCGAAGCTGACGCCGGTCTGTGGATCGGCGCCGCGATGGTCGAGGCGATCGATCACCGTCGCGCCCGCCGTCTGCAGGTCCGCGGCGAGGGCCTCGATGGCTCCCGCGCGCCGCGCGTCGCCGAGAGCTCGCGGGTAGCGGTCGAGGAGGAGGTCGACGCGCGCGAGCGCGGCCGCGCCGGAGAACGGCTCGCCGGTGTCGCCGCTGGCGGCCAGGCCGGAGGCCGACGCGCCCGGAGGACGGCCGCAGGCCACGAGGAGGGCGGCGAGCGCGAGGACGCTGCGAGCGGGCATACCTGGCCCCTGGCATGCCCTGCGGCGGCGGCGGGTGCAAGCGGAAAAAACGCCGGTGGTGCGGACGCTGGGCGGCTGCGCGGGGTGGACCGGGGGCCTCAGTGCACGATTCTGTCTCATTAGACATGTCGTAAAGGACATGTCTTGTGAGTCATCGTGTGCCAGGGGTCGAGCGGGCCCTCATGGACATGTCATGGACTCGGGCCTCGCGCCGAGAGACATGCCCTTCAGGACATGTCCCATGGTGCATGCGCTACGCATCACCCCTGAAACATTCCCCGGACGAGCCGCGAGGCCACGGCTCGCGCTCAGGGCAGGCGTTCGAGCAGCTCGAGCGTGCGCGCGGCCTCGCGGGCGACCGAAGTGCGGGGGTCGCGGATGAACGCGGTGACGGCGGGGATGTCGGGGCGGCGGCCGAATTCGGAGAGGTTGGCGAGGGCGCCGACGAGGGCCGGGCGGGGCGACTCGGGGTCGGCGAGGCTGGCGAGGGCGCGTTCGCGGTAGTCGATGGGGCCGAACCCGGAGGCGAGCAGGATCCGCGCGTGGTGGCGGACCAGACCCATCGAATCGAAGGTCGCGCGGACGAGGCCCTCCCGATCGCCGGCGGCCGCGAAGCCGCGGACGCCGGCGACGCGGACGGCGGGGTTGCGGTCGGCGGCGAGCACCGGCGCCAGCTCCTGCAGCACGGTCGACGGGGTGACGGCGGGGTCGACGGCGAGCCGCGCGGCCCACAGCCGCAGCGGAGCGTCGCGGCGAGCGAGCGCGGCGGCGAGGATCTCCCGCAGCTCCGGCTGCCCGCGGTAGAGGTCGGCGAGGACGAGGCCGGCGGCGCGGACCAGCACGAGGTCGCGGTCGCGGAGGCTGTCCCAAAGGGCAGGTCTCGCGGCGAGGCTGCGGACCAGCTCGACTAGCGCCTTGCGTTGGCTGACGCCGGTGCGGACCCAGTCGCGCATGCGCTCGACGAGCGGCAGGCAGTGGACCACCAGCGCGGCGTGGCGGGCGGTCAGACGCGGCTGGAGGCCGGCCCAGGCGAGGCCGCCGATCGGGCCGACGTAGTCGTTGAGGCGGTTGATGAGGAACGCGGTGCTCTGGCGGTCGACGCGAGCGGCGAGGCGGCGCACGGCGGCCTCGCGCGCGTGGCCGTCGCGCACCAGGCTGGCGATGCCGAGCGCGCCGCTGGTGGTGCCGCAGCGCTCGAGGCGCTCGAGGTCGACGGGGCGGAGGTCGAGGAAGGCGAGGCCGAGGTCGCGGTGCAGGCCGGCGTCACGGAAGGCCCGGTCGAGCGCGGGCACGAGGGTGACCGAGCAGCTGGCGAGGATGGCTTCGATGTCGGCCGCGGCGGACCGCACGGTCGCCGGGCGGCGGTGGACCAGGTCGACGGCGCGGAGCAAGATCCGGGCGACCGGGGTGCGGCGTCGGAGCTCGCGCAGGTTCGCGGTCATGCGGTCATGCTGCCTCGACCGCGGGGGCGAGCTCCAGCGCGGGGCGAGTGGCTGATGTCGCGCATGCGGTGTATGCCTCGGCCATGAGAGCAGACGCAGATCCCAGGGCGAATCCGACGGTGTACACGCGGCGCGAGCTGCTCGGCGCGAGCGCGGGGGTGGTGAGCCTCGTGGTGATCGGCTGCGCGGGCAAGCTGCCGCCCGCGCACGAGGTCGCGCCCGCGGGCGGCGAGGTGACTATCGCGCTCGCGGACGCGCCCGAGCTGGCTCAGCCGGGCGGGGTGATGACGCTCGCGGTCGACGGGGTGAAGAAGCCGGTGCTGGTGGTCCGCGACGGCGACAGCTACGAGGCGCTGCTGCTCAAGTGCACGCACATGGGCTGCACCCCCGGCTGGAACGCGGGCGAGCGCAGCCTCGACTGCCCGTGCCACGGCTCGCGCTTCGACGCCCACGGCGCGGTGCTGAAGGGGCCGGCCAAGGCGCCGCTCGAGAAGTACGCGGTGACCTCGGACGGGTCGACGCTGCGCTTCCGCGTCGGCTAGGCGGGCCAGAGATGCGCGTGTCTCGAGGGACATGTGCGAAGGACCCTGTCCTTCTCTCCATGGCCCAACGGACATGCTCCAAGGAGCATGTCCGAAGAAGCTCATGGCCCTACGGACATGCCCTGAAAGACATGCGCGAATGTACATAGCCTAACGAACATGTGGCGAAGGCCATGCCCGAAGGAGCATGGCCCTCGCCACATGGCCTTGAAGACCTGCGCCTTCAGACAGGCGGCCGGCCGCGGGGCGGGCTCACCAGAGCTCGCAGGCGTCCTTGGCGCGCATGGCGGCGCCGGGCTGGCACTGGAACGTCTCCGAGAAGGCGGGGAAGTGGGCCAGGGGGACGTTGACGCGCTGCTTGGGGGGGCTGTGCGGGTCGACGGTGGCGCGCAGGCGCTGGCTCTCGGGGGTCTCGTGGGTGCACCAGCCCTGGGCGAAGCCGATGAAGAACAGCTGCTCGGAGGTGAGGCCCTGGATCAGCGGCTCTTCCGGCTTCTTGCTGGCGTGCAGCTTGTAGCCGGCGTACGCGGCCTTGATCCCGCCGAAGTCGGCGATGTTCTCGCCGAGGGTCAGCTTGCCGTTGAGCTTGACCGCGGGCAGCACCTCGATGCCGCCGTAGGTCGTCTCGATGCACTTGGCGCGGGTCTCGAACTTGGCGGCGACGCCCGGGTCCCACCACTCGCGGAGGACGCCGTCCTTGTCGAACTTGCGGCCCTGGTCGTCGAAGCCGTGGCTGAGCTCGTGGCCCATGACCATGCCGATGCCGCCGAAGTTCATCGCCATCGGGAACTCGGCGCTGAAGTACGGCGGCTGGAGGATGCCGGCCGGGAACACCATCTCGTTGGCGCTCGGGTTGTAGTAGGCGTTGACCAGCGCGGGCGGCATGTGCCACTCGCCCTTGTCGACCGGCTTGCCGACGCGGTCGAAGTCCCGCTGCAGCAGGAACTTGCGGATCGCCTGGCCGTTGCCGGCGTGGGTGCGCTGCAGCTTGAGCTTGCCGTAGTCGCGCCAGGCGTCGGGGTAGCCGATCTTGTTGTGCAGCGCCTGGGCCTTCTCGATCGCGCGCGTGCGGGTGGCGTCGTCCATCCACGCCAGCGCGGGCAGGCCGGCGGCGAACGCCTCCTCGATGGCGGCGATCATCTCGAGGGCGATGTCCTTGCTGGCGCCGGCGAACCGCTCCTTGACGAAGGCCTGACCGACGAGCTCGCCGAGGCCCATGTTGGCCCAGCCGACGCACCGCTCCCACCGCGGCGACAGCTCCTTGGCGCCGGTCAGCGCCGAGGTGAACTGGAAGTCGGCGGCGACGATGTCCTTGCTGAGGGCGGCCGCGCTGACGCGGAGGATGTGCCAGCGCAGGTAGGCCTGCAGGGTGGCGGGGTCGGTGCCGCGCAGCAGGGCGCCGAGCTTCTCGAAGTAGCCGGGCACGGTGACGTTGAGGTCGGTGCCGAGCTTGGCGTAGCCGAACGACTTGAAGAAGCCGGCCCAGTTGAGCTCGGGGTCGAGCTTGGCCAGACCCTCGACGCCGAGCAGGTTGTAGGTCTTGTCGGGGTCGCGCATCTGATCGCGCGGGGTCTGCAGCTCGGCCAGCGCGGTCTCGAAGCCGACGATCTTGGCGGCGAGGTCGGCGGCGACCTCGGGGGCGTCGCCGAGGAAGCCGAGCATGCGCCCGACGTGGGCCTGGTAGGCGGCGAGCAGCGACTTCGAGCGCTCGTCGGTCTTGAGGTAGAAATCGCGGTCGGGCAGGCCGGTGCCGCCCTGATCGACGAAGGCGACGTAGACCTCGGGGCGCTTGGGATCGGGCTCGACGAACAGGTCGAACAGCGGGCCGTGACCGCCGAACAGGTCGAGGTCGAGGCCGCCGACGACGGTCATCATGGTGTTGGCGTCCTTGACGGTCTTGACGCGCGCGAGCAGGGGCTTGAGCGGGGCGATGCCGGCCTTGTCGATCGCGGGCTCGTCCATGCAGGCGGCGTAGAAGGAGCCGAGCTTGGTCTCGATCGGGTCCTTGGACTTGCCGGCGGCGGAGCGCTCGAGGATCGCGCGCAGGACCTCGTTGTTGCGGTCGGTGACCTCGCCGAAGCCGCGGCCGTAGCGGGGCTTGTCGGCCGGCGGGGGGGTCTTCCGCAGCCAGCCGCCGCAGGCGTACTGGTAGAAGTCGGTGCAGGGGTCGACGTTGGTGTCGAGCGCCGCGAGCACGCCGGCGCCGACCGGCTCGCGGGCGACGAGGTTGGCCCGCTGCACCGGAGAGGGCGCCGGCGTGGCGGCGGTCTCGGGCTGGGCCGCGGGCGGCTGCGTTGAGGCAGGTTTTTCGCAGGCGAGGGCGAGCAGGGCCAGGGCGCAGTACGCGGGCGTCAGGCGTGACATCGGGCGGGACGATGCCACAGCGCGCTCAGGCGCCGCGGGTTTCACGAAGTTAGACAACTCACCGCGGCGGCCGCGGCCGCTGGGGCCGGGCGACACCGGCGGCGGCGCTCGGCCGCGATCGAGCACAAAAGGACAGCGCGGGTCCCTCGGCGCGCAGAGGCTGGCGAACGACATGGGACGGGCGCGGCGCCGGACGCAAACGGGAGGCAACGGGGGCGTGCTGGACCTGCCGCCGAGGGCAAGTCCATTCGCGCATGTCGTGATGGACATGGTCTTTTGGACATGTCAATAGGGACATGTCTGTTCGGCCATGTCCTCAGGGACATGGCGTTACGGACAGGTCAGACACGCCTGACCTTCGGGACAGGTCAGCCGGCCCAGCCGTCCTCGACCAGGCCGGCGACGATGGCCCGCGCGCGGTGGCCCCAGATCGGGTGCGGCTCGGTGGCGAGGGCGTCGGCGAGGCGGTTGGCGGCGGCGGCGGAGGTGATGTTCTCGCGCTCGGCCAGCTCGAGCGCGCGGCGGGTGACGACGTAGACGGCGTTGTCCCAGTCGCGTCCGTAGTGGCGCTCGATGGCGGCGTCGTGCGGGACCGAGCCGTACTGCTCGTTGGCGCAGTAGACGATGCCCATGCGGTTGCACAGGAAATCGGGCACGTAGACGATGTCGCGCGCGCGCAGGGCCTCGCCGTCGCGCACGTCGTCGAGGAGCTGGTTGTTGGCGGCGCCGCAGACGATGCGGGCCTGGATGGTCGGGATGGTGTCGGGGTTGAGCACGCCGCCGAGAGCGTTGGGCGCGAGGATGTCGCACGGCTCGGCGAGGATCCGGTTGTCGCCCGGCTCGGCCGCGACGACGGTGAGCGGGCTGCCGGCGAAGTCGCGCTCGAGCTGCTCGCGCCGCGCGGGCGAGAGCTCGCTGGCGAGGATCGAGCCGACGCCGCGCTGGAAGAGCTCGCCGATCATGGCGGCGCCGACGTTGCCGGTGCCCTGCATGACGATCTTCCGGCCGGCGAGGGGGCCGAGGCCGAGGTGGGCGAGGGCGCCCTCCATCGCGCAGACGACCCCCTTGGCGGTCGCGGGCGAGGGGTTGCCGGCGCCGCCGACGGCCGGCGGGGTGCAAGTGACGAAGCGGGTGCCGCGGTGGACGATGGCCATGTCGGCAGGCCCGGTGCCGGCGTCCTCGGCGGTGATGTAGCAGCCGCGCAGGCTGGCGACGAAGCCGGCGTACTCGGTGTAGACGCGCTCGCGGAAGCCGACGTCCTGGTACGGATGGTCGACGTGGCGGGCGATGAGGCCCTTGCCGCCGCCCCACCACAGACCGGCGAGGGCGCTCTTGCGGGTCATGCCATGCGACAGGCGCAGGCCGTCGCTGAGGAAGCCGGCGAGGTCGCGGTACGGCCAGTAACGCAGGCCGCCCTGGCCCTGGCCGCGGGTGGTGTTGTGGACAAAGGCGCCGAACAAGGCGCCAGTGGTGGCGCCGACCTCGAGGAAGACGCCCTCGTGACGGTGGTAGTCGCGGGTGTCGCCGAGGAGGTGGCTCGCGATCTCGGCCAGCTCGGGGTGCGAGCCGCGGACGACGCCGTTCTCGTGGACGAAGTAGGCGCGGCGAAGGCCTAACGAGGTGAGGTGCGCGGCGAATGCTTCGGGGCTGAGGTCGACGAGGCGCGTCATGTCTGCGTCGACTTTAGCCGCCGCGTCGCAGGCGGCGAGGGCCGCGGGGCCGTGAGGGCTCGCACCGACGCCAGGCGCGCGCCTGCGCCAGGTGAAGACGGGGCACGTCGAAGTGAGGGTCGCCGCCGCGAAAACGCGGTGGCGGGTGCCTGCAGACCAGGGGGCCGGACGGCGAGGGACGGGCGCGGGGAGGGCGATGCGCGAAGCGCTGCGCGGTCAGCCGGCGGCGCGCGGGGCGAGGCCGATGAGGCTCAGGCCCTTGACGCCGGTGTCCTTGTTGAGGGTGCCGTCGAGTTCGGCGAAGCGCAGCATCGGGTTGCGCGAGCGGTTCTTGCGGTCGCCGAGGCGGGCGCGGTAGTCGGTCAGCGGCTGGATCTGGTAGGCCCACAGCTGATCGGCGTGGATCCACTTCTTGCTGTAGATCGTGCGCAGGACCAGCGACTGCTCGTCGCCGATCAGCGCCTCGACGTTGGCGACGAACTGCCGGTTGTAATCGAAGTACTCCTCGGCGTTGCTGAAGTAGACGAGCCGCACCGGCAGACCGAACTGCTTGGCGGCGGCGCCGACCGACTGCAGCGAGTTGGGGCCGGTGAGGTCGCCGGCCATCATGCGCACGCGATCGGCGAGGAACATGCCGCGGATGTACTGATACATCTCGGGGTTCGACATCCACGAGGTCGGCTGCTCGCCCTGGTGGCGCCGGTAGACGCGCTCGAGGTGGACGTAGACGGTCTCGCGCGCGGCCCGGTAGAGCCGGACGATGCGCTTGCGGTCGGCCTCGGGCAGGTCGGCGTAGGTGGTCTCGAGGATCTTGACGCTGTCGTCGACGGCGCCGGCGGACCAGCGATCGAACAAGATCTTGGCATCGGGCGAGGCCTCGATGAGGGCCTCGTAACAGCGGTGGAGGTCGACGACGCTCTGATCGATGTCGAGCAGGAACATCAGCTCGCTGCCGGCCGCGGCCGCGAGGGTGTAGTTCTGATCGGAGCCGACGCCGACGTAGACGCCGCCCTTGCCGGCGACGTACGGGAAGAACACGTCGTGGCGGACCTCGTTGCTCTTCATGTAGTGGATCGGCGTGGCGATGAGGCTGTCCTCGGGGCCAGCCAACATCGCCGCCCGCTGATCGGCGGTCAGCGGGGCGGTGCCACCAGCGCCCGCAGGCGCGCCGGGCGGGGGATCCGCCGCAGGTGCGGCGGGCTCCGGCGCGGGCGTGCGCGGCGGCGGTGCGGGCGTCGGCTCGGGCGCGGGGCTGGTGCCGGCCGACAACGATTGATGGGCGCTGGCCGACGGCGCCGCTTCGGTCGGGGGGCGGCCGCCGCACGCGATCGTGAGCACGAGGCCGAGGCCGCACGCGAACGGGGTCCAGCGCTGAAATCCGCGGGAGAGGCGAGGCAAACTGCGTGGGCGCGGCGGGACCGGCATCGGCGAGAGCCTATGCCACAAGCCCGGCATGATTGGGAGATTGGTGCTTGTCAGGTCGGGGCGGAAGGAATACACATGCGGGCGCGCAGGTAGGTCCTGCGCCGCCGCACGTGCCGCGGATCCGCGGATTGTCCCGGGTCCACACGTGGAGCCACCGCGGAGCACCGCGGAGCCCGCTCTGCAGACCGGCCGTCGCGTGCGACCCGAGCGGCCGCGCGCGGCCGCCCCCGCGAGAGCAGCACGCATGACCACGCACGAATCGAACTCCAGTCGCAGCGTGACCATCCGCGCCGAGAACCTGTCGAAGATCTACGGCGACTTCGCGGCCCTGCACAGCGTCACCTTCGAGGTACGCAAGGGCACCGTCGCCGCGTTCCTCGGCCCGAACGGCGCCGGCAAGTCGACGACGATGAAGATCCTGACGGGTTACCTCGCGCCGTCGTCCGGCAGCGCGAGGGTCCTCGGCTTCGATCCCACGCACCCCGACCAGCGCATCGAGATGGCGCGGCGGCTCGGCTACCTGCCCGAGAACGGCCCGCTCTACGGCGACATGACGCCGCGCGAGACGCTCGAGTTCGTCGGCCGGGTCCGCGGGCTCGGCGGCGGCCTCAAGTCGGCGATCGAGCGCGTGACCGGGCAGTGTGCCATCCGCGAGGTGTTCGACAAGCCGGTCGGCAAGCTGTCGAAGGGCTTCCGTCAGCGCGTCGGCATGGCCCAGGCGCTGCTGCACGACCCCGAGGTGCTGATCCTCGACGAGCCGACCAGCGGCCTCGATCCGCTGCAGATCCGCGATGTCCGCGAGCTCATCCGCGAGCTCGGGCGGACCAAGACGATCCTGCTGTCGACGCACATCCTGCAAGAGGTCGAGGCGGTGGCCAGCGAGGTCATCGTGGTCGGCGAGGGCCGGCTGGTGTTCTCCGGCACGGTCGACGAGCTGCGGGCTGGTGGCACCGTCGAGGAGCGCTTCTACGCGCTGATGGACAAGCGGCGCAAGGAGGCCGCGTAGTCATGGCGAATTCGTCTTCCAAGGACGTGATCCTGGGGATCGCCGGCAAGGAGCTGCGCAGCTTCCTCGGCAACCCGACGGGCTACGTGTTCCTCACCCTGTTCATCGCCCTGTGCGCCGGCGCGGCGTTCTGGCCGCGCGAGTTCTTCGACCGCAACCTGGCGGACCTGGCGACGCTCAACCGGCAGATGCCGCTGATCCTGATGCTGTTCGTGCCGGCGATCACGATGACGCTGTGGGCCGACGAGCGGCGCGCGGGCACCGACGAGCTGCTGCTGACGCTGCCGGTGCGCGACACCGAGGTGGTGCTCGGCAAGTTCCTCGGCGCCGTCGGGGTGCTGTCGATCGGGCTGGTGTTCAGCCTCGCCAACGTCGGCGTGCTGGCCTACCTCGGCGAGCCCGACGTCGGCCTGATGTTCTCGACGTTCCTCGGCTACTGGCTGATGGGCACCCTGTTCGTGGCGGTCGGCATGATCGGCTCGCTGCTGACGACCAACGTCACGGTCGCGTTCGTGCTCGGGGTGCTGGCCTGCGCCGCGTTCGCGCTGGCACAGTCGGTGGCCATCGGCGGCGGCGTCATCGGCATCGCGCTGCTCGCGGGCCTGGCGTCGCTCGGCTGGCTGGTTTCGTTCGGCTCCGGCATCCACGCCGGCTACGCGGCGCTGGTCGGCGCGTTCATCGGCGTGGTGCTGTGGCTCGGCGACGTGGTGCCGGGCTTCACCGGCCTGTTCGGGGCCTTCGACGCGCCGTCGCACTTCGCCAGCTTCGGCGAGGGCGTCATCCGCCTCGGCGACGTCGTGTTCTTCATCGGCGGCACGGCCGTCGCGCTCTACCTGTGCGGTCTTCTGCTGTCTCGGAGGCACTGGTGATGCACCCGCGCGTCCATCGTTTCATCCGCTTCGCGTCGATCGCCGTCACGGCGGTCTCGCTGACCTACATGGCCCAGCGCGCCAACGTGCGCGCCGACGTCACCGCCGAGAAGCTCAACCAGGTCACCCCGGCCACCCGCGATCTCATCGACGCGGTCACGCCCGAGCGGCCGGTGGCGATCCACGCGTTCGTGTCGCGCGAGGTCCCGCGCGACTACGTGACGGTGCGCGCGCGCCTGCTGTCGGTGCTGCGCGAAATGGAGGCCCGCGGCACGGCCGGCCTGACGGTCCGCATCGTCGAGCCGTCGTCGTTCTCCGACGAGGCGGTCGAGGCCGAGGAGAAGTACGGCATCCGCCCGCAGGTGGTGGCCAACCGCGACGGCGACCGCGTGCAGGAGATGCAGGTGTTCCTCGGCGTGGCCGTGACGAGCGGGCCGCACGAGCAGACCATCCCGTTCATCGATCGCGGCATGTCGCCCGAGTACGAGCTGGTCCGGGCGCTGCGCACGGTCTCGCAGGAGAAGAAGAAGGTGGTCGGGGTGCTGCGCACCGACGCGACCATCATGGGCAACTTCGACCTGCAGGCGCGCAAGCAGCAGCCGGCCTGGCGCGTCATCGCCGAGCTGAAGAAGCAGTACGAGGTCCGCAGCCTCAACCCCGGCGCCGAGATCCCGAAGGACGTCGACGTCCTGCTGGTGCCGCAGATGAGCAGCATGACCGCGCCGCAGCTCGAGCACCTCAAGAAGTACGTCGACGAGGGCCGCCCGGCGCTGCTGACCGTCGACCCGATGCCGCTGTTCGACATGCGGCTGTCGCCGAGCGAGCCGATGCTGCCGCCCCCGGGCCAGAACCAGGGGATGATGTTCGGCATGCAGGACCAGGGCGGGGAGCCGAAGGGCGACTACCTCGGGTTCCTCGAGAAGCTCGGCGTGACGTGGGAGTCGGACAAGATCGTGTTCGACAGCGACAACCCGCACCCGCGGTTCGCCGGCAGCCCGCCGCAGGTGGTGTTCGTGACCGAGCGGCCCGACGGCACCAAGCCGTTCAATGGCCAGGATCCGGTGGTCTCCGGCATCAACGAGGTCGTGGTCCTGTTCGGCGGCGCGATCAAGCCGGCGGCCGGGTTCGAGGCCCAGTTCGTGCCGCTGCTGCAGACGGGCACGCGCGGCGGCTTCAACAAGTTCGAGGAGATGACCGAGCGGCACATGCTGTTCGGGCTCCAGGGGCCGATCCTGCCGCGTCAGCGCAAGATCTCGGGCGTCAACGAGGTCATCGCGGCCCACGTCACCGGCGGCGAGAGCTCGGGCGAGGGCAAGGGCAAGAACGTGATCGTGGTCGCCGACCTCGACATCTTCGGCGACCAGTTCTTCGTGCTCAACGAGCGCGGCGGCGACCTCGACGGCGACGGCATCGACGACCTGCGGTTCGACAACGTCACGTTCCTGCTCAACGCGATCGACTCGCTGACCGGCGACGCCGGCCTCGTCGAGCTGCGCGGGCGCAAGGCGCAGTACCGCCGCATGACGAAGATGGACGCGCTGACGAAGGAGGCCGACGACAAGCGCAACGCCGAGATCGAGGCCGCCAACGCCAAGGCCGAGATCGAGCTCAAGGGCGCCCAGGAGGCCCTCGACGCCGCGGTCAAGAAGATCCAGGACGACGCCTCCCTCGACGAGACGACCAAGGCCGTCCTGCTCAAGAGCCGCGAGGAGGCCGAGAACCGGCGCCTGGCGGCCAAGCGCGAGACGATCGAGCGCGACAAGGCGCGCGCGCTCAAGGCCACCGAGAACGAGCGCGACAAGGCGGTCGAGTCGGTGCGCGCGAAGGTCCGCCTGATCGCCAGCACGACGCCGCTGCTGCTCCCGATCCTGCTCGGCTTCGGCGTCTGGATGCGCAAGCGCGGCCGCGAGGCCGATTCGATCCCGAGCTCCCGCAAGCGAGGTGCCGCATGAACCGCACGACCATCCTGACCGCCGTCGTCGCGCTCGCCAGCCTCGGCGGCGCCCTGGCGATGCGCCCGGGACCTGCCCCGCAGGTCAGCTACGAAGACACCGGCCAGCCGCTGTTCCCGAGCTTCACCGATCCGTCGCAGGCCGCGAGCCTCGAGGTGATCGGCTGGGACGAGACGGGGGCCCGCAACACGTCGTTCAAGGTCGAGCTCAAGGACGGTCGCTGGACCATCCCGAGTCACAACGACTACCCGGCCGACGGCACCGAGCGCATGGGCAAGGCGGCGGCGTCCTTCATCGACGTGAAGAAGGACATCTACCGCGGCGACCGGCCCGAGGATCAGTCGAGCTTCGGCCTCGACGATCCGACCGACGCCAACGCCAAGGAGCGCGGGCAGCGGATCACGATCAAGGACGCGTCCGGCACGGTGCTTTCCGACGTCATCGTCGGCAAGAAGGTCGAGGACAAGGAGGGCTACCGCTACGTCCGCCTGCCCGACCAGAAGCGCGTGTACGCGGTCAAGATCGACGTCGACATCTCGACCAACTTCACCGACTGGATCGAGAAGGACCTGCTGCTGATCGAGCAGGACCAGGTCGTGTCGTTCATGAGCGACACGTACAAGGTCGACGAGAGCCAGGGCAAGGTCACCGGCAGCGACCCGCTGCTGGTCAAGAAGGACGCGGCCGATCCGGAGGGCTCGTGGCTGCTGGGCGAGGGCTCGACGGCGATCGCCGGCAAGGAGCTCGACCCGTTCAAGGTCAAGCAGGCGATCAGCGGCCTCGACCGCCTGCAGATCGTCGGCGTGCGCCCGCGGCCGGAGATGCTGACGTTGCAGGCGCTGCAGTCGAAGGGCTTCTTCGTCACGCGCGACGGCTCGCGCCTCTACGGCAACGAGGGCGAGGTCAAGGCCATCTGCGACGACGGCGTGGTCTACAGCCTCTACTTCGGCGAGGTGACGTACGACTCGGGCCTGGCGCTGACGGCCGGGCAGGAGGGCGCGGAGGCAGCGGCGCCCAAGCCCGAGGACGAGGCGGCGGCCAAGAAGGACGCCAACCGCTACATGTTCGTCGACGTGTTCTACGACCCGACGCTCGACGCCCAGGCGACCGCGGGGGCGAACCCCGACGACGCGCCGGGGGCGAAGCGGGCCAAGCAGCTGTCGGCGCGCTTCGGCAAGTGGTTCTATGTGATCTCCGACGCGAGCTTCAAACAGATCCGCAAGCCCAAGGTCGAGTTCTTCAAGGACGCGCCGGCCGGCAGCGGCGCGGCGCCGGCGAGCCCCGCGGCGCCGGCGAAAAAGCCGGCAGCGCCGAACAAGTAGTCCGCCCCGAGTCGGCGGAACGCGAGTTCGCGGCCGAAGAAAACGGCCGCAAGCGGCCTCAGACAGCCCGGCGGCGCCTGCCCCCGGGCTGTGTGCATTTGCGCGCCGGGCGCCCGGGCCGGCGCAGTGAGGTGGTCTGGATCGGTTGTCATCGCCGGCCGGCGCGGGCATAAGTCGCATGGCGACGCATGGGTAGCGAAGCTGAAGAGGAGCCCTCCAGACCTCGCCTCTCCTGGCGCGAGGGCTTCTATCTCGTCGGTCCGCAGCCGCTCAGCACGCCTTACTTCGTGTCGGGCTTCCTGCTGGCGGCGGGCGTCGGCTACGCGACGCCGGTGGTGCAGGTCGGCCTCTACGTGCTGCTGCTGCTGCTCGCGCCGCTGTACATCGAGGCGGTGCTGCTGACGCTGTCGAACGGCGGCACGTACATGATGACCCGCTACGCGCTCGGCCACCTCGGCAAGCTGGCCGTGGCGGCGTCGGCGTTCGTCGGCGTGATCATCTCGATCTCGTACGCGGTGTCGACCCTGGCGTGTCTGCTGGCCTACGGGGCCCACATCACGGCGCTCAGCCAGGTGGTCCTCGGGACAGGTACGATCGGCGTGGTCGGGCTGTCGGCGCTGCCGGCGATCGGCTTCGGGATCTGGGTCACGCCGGGAGAGTGGCGCTACGTGGCGCTGCGTCAGAGCCTCATCGCCTTCGCCGCGCTGCTGTTCTCCGCGGTGGTGCCGGATCCGATCGTCGCCACCTTCGCGCCGATCGGGCTGCTCCTGCGCCTCAACAACCTCGGGCTCAAGCCGAGCGTGCGGGTGTCGAAGGCGATCTTCCTCGTCAACCTGATCATCATCGGCGCGACGATCGTGGCCGGCTACGTGTGCCTGGCGCTGCAGGGGTTCGACGCGACGGCGGTGTGGTCGGGCTACGGCCAGGCGGCGCCGGCGGTGCCGCTCGACGCGACGTTCGACATCGGCATCATCCCCGGGCTGGCGATGCTTTCGGCGCCGATCCTGCTGGCGGGGGTCGGCAACGGGGTGCTGAGCGCGACCGGGGTCGAGACGGTGATGAACATCCCGGAGGAGCTCGAGAACCCGCAGCGCGACGTGCCGAAGATCTACTGGGCGATGCTGCTGACGCTGCTGGTCGTCGGCGGGTCGCTGGCGCTGCAGGTGTTTTTGCTGCTGCCGCCCGAGGTGCTGTTATCGCGCAGCGGCGACCTGGTCGGCGCGCTGGGCTACCACGTCGGCTTCTCGCTGACGGGGGTGTCGGGCGTCGGTGGGGCGTGGCAGGCGGCGCTGGTGGCGAGCGCGGCGCTGATGCTGATCGGGGCGGTCAACGCCGGGTTCGCCGGGTCGCGCGGGCTGTGGCTGGCGATGACGCGCGACAACCTGCTGCCGCGCGCGCTCATCACTCCCAACTGGCGCGGGGCGCTGGCGCGGCTGCACTGGCTGCTGCTGGCCGGCGCGGCGCTGCTCGGCTCGCAGTCGGACTGGAACCCGCTGTCGCTCGATCGCTGGCACAAGGCGATGTTCGGCCTGGTGATGTTCTCGGGGATGGCGGCGTTCATCCTCCTGCGCAAGTTCAAGGGCGAGGAGCGGCGGGTCTACACCGCGCCGTGGAACATCTCGGTGCTCGGCACGCGCGTGCCGGTGGCGGCGTTCCTCGGGGTGTCGGCGCTGAGCTACGCGCTGCTGAGCCTGTGGGCCGCCAGCAGCTCGCACCTCGAGGAGCTGCGCACGCTGGTGTGGGTGGTGCTGGTGCTGGTCGGGTCGGTGGTGCTGGTCTATAACCACCGGCCGCTGATCCGCGGCGGCTACCGCTACGTCCGCCGGGTGCTCGAGACGGTCGAGTCGACGGTGATCGACCCGCAGCAGCGCACGGTGGTGGTCGCCGTCGGCGGGGTCCGGGTCGGCCGCCTGGTGTCCAAGGCGATCGATCTGGCGCACCAGCAGAGCCGCACGACCGGGATCCCGTACCGCCAGGTGGTCGTGTTCCACATGACCAAGGGCGTGCGCAGCGAGTTCGTCTACCGCATCACCCAGGACTCGATCCGCCCCGAGGGCATCGAGGGCGGCACGGTCCGGATCTTCACGGAGCTGACCGAGATCGCGCCGAAGGACCTCGACCTGTACCTGGCCCTGGTGCCGCACAAGCAGACGCCCGCGCACAAGAGCGTGCTACACGCGGCGTTCGACGCGCTGGTCCGCTTCCACGAGGCCCACAGCTTCAAGGGCCACATGACGATGATCGGGACCTACGGGGTGCGGCCGGCCGACATCGAGGAGCTGCAGACGCGGCTCAAAGACACGACGCTGGTGCCGGTGCCGCTGTTCGACGACTGAGTCGGATGGTCGTTCGGACATGCCCGAGAGGGCATGTTCGAAGGGGCATGTCCGCACGGACATGCCCGCAAGGACACGCCGATCAGCGGGCGTTGGCGGCGTCGAAGAGCGGGTCGAGCTCGACGGGCGGGCCGGTGTCGGGGACGGCCATGTGGACCACGGCCTCGCCCTCGTAGCAGAGGACGCCGTGGGGCAGGGCGAGGATCCAGCCGTCATCCTCGGCCCGCACGTCGCCGCCGGCGGGCAGCGGGCGCCCGTGGATGTCGCTCAGGGTGGCGAGGCGGTCGCCGACGCGCACGAGGTCGCCGGGCTCGACGTGGTAGTGGACGATGCCGGTGGCGCGGGCGCGGGGCACGAGCGCGCGCATGGCCGGGAACGCGACCCGCGGGATCGGGATGCCGACGAGCGGCTCGATCGCGCCAGGCAACATGCCGGCGCCGCGCAGGACGTTGAGGCAGGCGCCGATGCCGGCCTGACGCGCGGCAGGATCGACGGCGCCGGTGAGGCCGAGCTCGACGGTGATCGCAGGGATGCCCGCCTGCAGCAGGGCGGTGCCGCTGACTGAACGATGAAGCCGCGCCTGCAGGTAGCGGTCGCTCGGAATCTCGCCGACGACCGGCAGGCCGCTCCAGGCGCACAGGGCGTCGAGCCGCTCGGCGAGCTCGCGCGCGGCCGGCAGCTCCTCGGGGCGGCGGTAGAGGACGCGATCGCGGATGATGAAGCAGCAGGCGCGCAGGCCGTAGCAGTGCAGGTCGACCAGGAAATCGGCGTGGCGCACCTCGGCGAACAGGCGCGCGTAGCCGGCCTCGAGCACGGCCGGGTGATCGCTGCCCTGGCCGGGCTCGGGCGGGAAGTCGGGGAACAGGCGGTTGGGGTCGCGCCGGTCGAGGTAGGAGACGCGCTGGCGAGCGTGCAGGCCGGCGGGGTTGAGGCTGGGGACGGCGACGAGGGTGCCGCGCAGCTTGTCGGCGAGGTCGAGCTCGAGCAGGCCGTGCACGACGGACAGGCCGGTGACCTCGTCGCCGTGGATGTTGGCGGTGATCCACACGGTCGGTCCGGGCTCGCGGCCCTGGACGAGGACGATGGGGAGCCGCTCGAGGTGGCCAGTCGGCAAAGTGGCGAGCTCGAACCAACCGTGCGCGAGCTCGCCAGGGACGGCGACGACGTCGCCGAGCGCGAAGGGGGCCGTCATGCGGATAAGAGTGTGCCTCAGCCGGGCTCGAGCACGAAGGGATAGCGCACAGTGACGACGCCGCCGGAGTTGCCGGGGAACCGCCAGCCCCGGGCGGCGGCGGCGATGCAGGGCGCGACGGTGTTGACGGCGAGGGTGTCCTCGGCCACATCGGCGCGGCTGACCACGCCGTTCTTCTCGATCTGGAGGTCGAGGGCGACGCGCCCGCGGAGGTTGGGGTCGCGCTGGAGGCCGCTTTCGTAGCAGGCGCGCACCTCGTTGATGTGGGCGCGGACGACCCGGCGGATGAGGTCCTGATCGAGCGAGCCCTGCACTTCGGGCTTGGCCTGGCGCACAGTGGGCACCCGCGTGCCCCGTCCGCCGAAGCCTGCGCCGGCGCCGCGACCGTAGCCGCTGCCGCTGCCGCTGCCGCCCTGGCCGGAGCTGCCGCTGGCGCGACGGTACTTCTCGCCGCTGTTGTGACCGTACCCGATGCCACCGCCACCGCCGCCGCCGCCCTGACCGATGAGACCGGTGGAGCCGAGGCCGAGGCTGCCCTCGTCACTGGGGCTCATGTCGAGGCCGAAAGGTGATTCAACGGGGATCTGCACGGTCCGCAGGGTGCCGTCGGGCTGCCTCTCGCGGCGCTCGTCGACGGCCACGAAGGCGGTGTAGTCGGTCAAGATCCGGTGCTTCACGGCGAGCGAGACGACGGCCTCCCACCGGGGGCCGAACAGCGGGCCGGGGACCTGGTTGAAGGGGTAATTGCTGAGGTCGTCGATGCGCTTCCTCGCCCACATGCTGGCGAGGCCGTCGTGCTCGTGGACGCGGGCGTCGGCGAGGCGGACCGGGAGCTCGATGTCGGCGCCGCCGAGCTTGCCGCGGATCTTGACGTTGCCGGCGAGGGCGCCGGTATAGCGGCCGTGGAGGACCAGCGGCTGGCCGGCGAACAGGTCGGGCAGCTGCGCGGGGGCGACGTCGGCGACGGCGAGGCCGCCCCAGTCGATCGAGATGTCCGTGAGGACAGGTCGATCGATGCTCTCGTAGAACTCGTCGACCACGGCCGCGGGGGCCTCGCCGGGGCCGACGACGGTGGCGGACCCGTGACCGACGCGGCCGAGGCCGTCGACGAGGAAGCGGTTGACGCTGCTGCCGACGCCGAGCGCGAACACCCGGGCGTCGCGCCGCGCGGCCTCGAGGGCGGTAAAAATGTCGACCTCGTTGCCGATGTAGCCGTCGGTCATGAACAGCACCATGCGCAGGCGCTCGGGATCCTTGGGGGCGTCGAGCGCGGCGGCGACGCCGGTGAGCATCTCGGTGCTACCGCCGACGTTGCGCGCGTTGGCCAGGAAGTCGAGCGCGCGCTGGCGGTTGTCCTCGGTGTTGGCGACGCTGGCTGGCTCAAAGGACAGGGCGCTGCTGGCGAAGGTGATGAGGTTGAAGGTGTCGTCCTTGCGCATGCCGGCGAGGGCGCGCTCGATCGCGGCCTTGGCGGTGTCGAGCGGGGCCCCGCGCATCGATCCGGACACGTCGACGACGAACACGAGCTCGCGCGGGCGCGAGCTGCCGGCGTCGAAGCCCTGCGGCGGCTGAAGGGTGAGGGCGAAGTAGCCTTCGTTGTCACCTGTCTTTTGGGCCATGAGCTCGGCGCGCGGCTGGGGGCCGGCGAGCCGCCAGCTCAGCTCGAAGTCGCGGTCGGCCCGCGCCGGTCCGCGCGCGAGGGCGACGGAGACGCCCTGCGGGCGCTGGGTGACGGCGACGGCGTGCAGCTTGGAGGCGACGTCGGCGACCGGCAGGGTGGTGTCGATGTCGACGGCGATCTCGACGGGCACGCAGGAGTCGACGCCGGCGGGCAGCACGGGCGGGGTGATGCGCGAGGCGTCGGCGACAGCGCCGGGCGGACTGTAGCGCGGACCGACGACGGTCGGCAGCGCGAGCGAGTAACGACCGGCGCGCTGGCGCAGCGGCTGCACGAGGTGGATCTCGACCTCGATGGTCTCGCCGGGGCCGATGTTGGTGACGGCCTGGGTGAAGAGGTTGGGCCGCTCCTGGGTGAGCAGCGCGGCGGTGCGACCGGCTTTGCGGGCCTGATCGAAGGTGCGCTGGGCCTCGGCGTAGCGCTTGAGCAGGCCGTGGATCGAGCGCGAGCCGATGCGGATCCAGTAGTCGTCGATGGCGGCGTCGTCAGGCAGCGGGAAGCTGTAGATGGCCTCGAGACGCTCGCTCCGCGGGTTGACGAAGGTCTGGGTGACGGTGGTCTCGGCGAGGGTGCCGACGACGACGGTGTCGTAGCGGATGGCCTGGAGCGGGAGACCGAGCCAGCGATCACCGGCGGCGACCATGAGCTGGCCCTGGTCGGGCTCGGCGGCGGGATCGATCGCGGTGAGCTCGGTGGGCCGCGGGCCGCTGCAAGTGGAGGCTTCGGGGCCGCTGATGTGCACCGGGCCGGGGGCCTCGGCGAGGTCGTCGGGGGTGTCGAGCTCGGGGTCGTCGCCGTCAGCGACAGGGGTACAAGCGAGAGCGAGAAGCGACCAGAACGACGAGAGCGCGAGCGGACGGACCAAGGTGCACCTCCACGACATGCAGCGAGCCCGGAGACAGGGCGAGGTCGGGAAAGTTCCGGGCGCGGGTGACGACGGGCTCGCGTGCCCGAGTCGCGTATACTGAAGATCGGTGACGATGCCCGGCCCGATCGTTCGCAGCTCGCTCGCGCTCGTCGCGGCCCTGGTGATGGCTGGCTGCTTCCACGACTCGCCGCCGCAGCTGGGCTGCGCGACCGATGCGGACTGCACGACGACGTCCTCGAGCTCGACGACGACGGGCGCGTCGATGGATCCGACGACGACGACGGGCGAGCTGTCGCAGTCGCGGACGTTTCGCATCGACGCGCTGCGCCTCGTCGATCCGCACCTGTTCTCGGACCTGTGCTTCGACGTGACGGGGCTCGTCAACATGTTCGGGCTGTCGCAGCAGATCGGCGACGGCGAGCTGAACCTGATCCTCCACTTCGCGGACTTCGAGCCGGGGGCGCTGGCGGCGGTGCTGGGTGAGGCGATGTCGTGCGACCTGGCGGCGCAGACGTGCGTGCCCGACGACTCAGTGAGCCTGCAGCTGCCGGTCGAGCAGATCACGGAGGCGCCGTGCCTGGCGGTCGATCCTTCGGTGTTCGCGGTCAAGAACGCGGCGTCGCTGCACGCGCCGGAGCCGACGTGCTTCCGCACCACGGCGGTCGAGCTGGCGCTGCCGCTCGGCGCCGCCGATGCGCCGCTCAACATGTTGCAGACGCAGATCGCGTTCAACTTCGACGACGCGGCCGACCCGCAGGCGATCCTGCAAGGCGTGGTGTCGGGGTTCTTGCCGCGCGCTTCGGCGGAGGCGGTCGACATCGAGGTGTCAGGGTCGAGCTACAACCTGTGGGCGATGGTGAAGGGGCCGGAGGGCTGCGCCGCCAGCCACGCCGAATTGCTGCCCAGCGTGGATGCGCTCGCTGGGCCGGACGGGCCCATCGAGGGGGTGTGGCTGGCGTTCAATGCCACGGCCTCGCGCGTGGCGCTGGTGCCGCCATGAGGCGCGCGCACGGCCGGGAACTTCACGGGCGAGTCGAGGTCCAAGCGCCCGTGACCGATCGCGCCCGTCCGCTGGTGGTCGAGGTCGTGGCCCGACAGGGCCCGACGATCGTGGATGTGACAGTGGTGGGAGGCCGGGCCGGCGCGTATCGCATCGGCGAGGGCCCGCGGGCGCAGGCGACGGTGGCAGTGCCGGCCGCCGAGGCCGACGGGTGCTTCGCGCTGGTGGTGCTGCGCGGGGGCTCGCCGCTGCTGCGGGTGCCGGCAGGGGCGACGGGCGAGCTGCAGGCGGGCGCGGCGGAGGGGCGGCCGCTGGTCGCGGGCGAGGCGATCGAGCTGGTCGATGGGACATGTGCGATCGTGCATGTCGGGCCGCTGACGTTCGAGCTGCGCGCGGGGCCGGCCGAGCCGGCGGTGAAGTGGTCGCCGGTGATCGAGTGGCCGCTGTGGCTGGCGCAGGCGGCCTCGCTGGCGCTGTTCCTGACGCTGGCGCTGCTGATCCGGATCTGGGGGCCGACGGCCGAGGCGCCGCGCTGGGACGATCCGGAGCTGCAGGAGCGGCTGATCCGCTACACGGCCGCATTGCCGCCGCCGCCGCCGCCACCGGACGTGATCGGCGAGGTCGGGCGTGCGCGGCCGCGGGAGCCGATCGCGCGCGCGCCGCGACCGACGCCGAGCGAGCCGGCGACCAGTGAGTCACCCGACGCGCCGGCGGTGACCGGGTCTCGAGGACAGGACCCCGAGGACAGGTCCCGAGAGGCAGGTTTTCTCGGGCTGGCGGAGTTCGACCGGATCTTGCGCGAGTACACGGCGTCGCTCGATGTCTCGATCCGCAACTACGCGACGTCGCCGGAGACCGACTCGGCGTGGGCGGCGGCGACGCGCACGGTGCCGCGGGCGATCGCGGGGCTCGGGCTGGGCGAGACGCTGCGCGGCGGCGGGGGCGTGGCCGAGGCGGTGATCGACCTCGACCTCGGGGAGCTGTTCGCGGGCCTCGAGGCCCGGCGCAAGCGCGGGCCGCCGGGGACGGGGCGCAAGGAGGCGGCGTTCACGAAGGCGGCGGTGCCGGAGGTCCGCGAGACGCCGCGTCAGAGCGTCGAGTGGACGGCGGCGGTCGGCCAGGATCTGATCCGCGGGGTGATCCGGCGCCACACGCCCGAGGTCCGTAAATGCTTCCGCGAGGGGCCGGCGACCGGCAAGGTCGAGGTGGCGTTCACGATCGGCAGCGGCGGCAAGGTCCGCGCGGCGGCGATCGAGGCGAGCACGATCGACCACGCCGGGGTGCAGGACTGCATCACCACGGCGGTGAAGTCGTGGACGTTCCCGACCATCGTGGCAGCGGCCGGGGACGTCGCAGTGCGCTATCCGTTTTCGGTCGGCTGAGGCGCCGACTCACTTCTTGCCGAACAGGCCGCCGATGCCGGAGGTGATGCTGCCGACGTCGACGCCGCCGAGCGCGCCACCGGCCGAGCCGAGGGCCGCGTCGACCTGGCCGGCGAGCGGCGCGGGGAGCTTGGTCTTGAGGAAGTTGGCGACCGTCTCGATCGCGCTGCGGGCGTTGCTCTCGGAGATGCCGGTCTTGGACACGATCTGCTGGATGAGCTCTTCCATGGATGGGCCTCGGTGACGGCAGTATGCGAGCCGCCGCGCGGCGGCGTCAACCGGGTCCGAGGACGATCGGCGGCTCGATCAGGCCGGGGAGCGTGTCGGGGTGCGGATCGTCGGGGACGAGCTTCGGCTCGCCCGGATCGGCGCCGACCATGGTTCGCCAGCGCCGCGGTACCCGCCGCAGCGCGATCGGATAGAGGACGAGGGCGCCGTCGCGGCGGACGTGCAGGCGGACGAAATGTTTGAAGTCCTGGATCCGCAGCGACGAGAAGGCCTCGTTGCCGTGGCGGCGGAACAGGTTGACGGCGAGCAGCAGGTAGACACCGAAGATCAGCGAGCTGAACAGCCAGCCGAGGCCGAGCAGGATGACGAGGCCGATCCCGATCGCGGCGGCGCTGTCCCACGCGAGGCCGCAGGCGCCGGCGATCTGTCCTGCGAGCCAGGTGAGGGCGAGGACGGCGAAGGCGTGGGCGGCGGCGTGGACGAGGCCGGCGAGCCACCGCCGGTGGGCCCGGCGAGCGTCGGCGAACCACACCAGGGCGCCGGCGGTGGCGAGCAGCCACAGCGCGGCCCACGGTGAGCGCAAGAGGGCGGACGACATGTCCGAAAGGGCAGGTAGGAATTCGGCCGCCGGCGGGCCGTCGAGCGCGGCTCGCAGGTTCCAGCCGATGAGGAGGTAGAGGAGGCCGGTGACGGCGCCGAAGCTCGGGTTCTGCAGCGGGAAGGCGAGGTTGCGCCAGGCCAGGCGGCGCGAGGTCGCGGGATCGGGGAAGGCGCAGCGCAGGCCGTGGCCGCCGGCGAGCGGGTCGTCGTGAAGGACGTGGGTGGGGTGGAGGAAGGCGCCGCCGCCTCCGGCGGTGATCTTCTGGACGCGGCCGTCGGCGGTGGCGTGGCGGCGGTAATGGTGGAGGTCGCCGGACAGGAACACACGGATCCGCGGGCCGAACAGCCGCTCGAGGAAGGCGAGGTTGCCGTCGCGGACGCGGCGCAGCCGGGCCTTGCGATCGCGCTGCTCGTGGGCGCGGACCCAGTGCGGCTCGGCGGTGCAGAGGATGATGCGGGCGCGCGGGCCCATGCGTTCGGCGAGGGCGCGGAAGTAATCGACCTGGTGGGCGTCGATGTCGGAGCCGAGCTGGACGTCGACGCCGACGAGCCACCAGTCGTGCGGCAGGCGGGCGGCGAAGTAGCTGGCGCGCTGATGGATCTGCCAGCCGCAGAACCACCGCTTGTCGAGGAACAGCTTGGTGAAGGTGGCGAGGCTGTCGTACCAGTCGTGGTTGCCGGGCACGGCGAACAGCACGGGGTGCGGCGGGGCGCTGCGTTCGAAGGCGCACTCGTAGGGGAGGACCAGCCGCTGCTCGTAGGCGGTGCGGCTGGGGGTCGGGTAGACCTGATCGCCGCCGAACACGAGGACGCTGGCGCGCGGCAATTCGTAGGCGCGGCCGTGCGGGCCGTGGACGCGGAGGACCGGCCGCGTGGCCCAGTAGGCGACCGCGTAGGTCGGGTTCCAGCCGTCGCCCGAGTCGGCCACGAAGTCGAGCACGAGCTGGTCGCGGTGCGAGAAGTCAGTCAGCTCGTCCGGCGGCACCGGTCGCAGGAGCCGCCGATCGAGCTGGTCGCCGAGGGCCGTCGAGACCGCGACGCGCGCGGCCGTCTGCAGCAGCTGGACCGGCGCGTACCAGCGCACCATGTCCGCGGGGGCGTGGAGGTCGCGGGCGGTCGGGACGTCGGTCATGGCCGACCTCTCAGTATTGGAGAGGTCGCGCGGCGGTGCCAGGCGCGAGGCCGAGCTGTCCTTCAGGACAGTCGCGCCAGCAGCCGGCGCAACAGCGTGGGGCTGACGAACACGAGGTAGAGGCTGATCATCTGTAGGCTGAAATAAATCAGCTGGTACATGGTGACGGCGACCACGAGGTGGAGGCCGATGCCGAGCAGGAAGCCGAGCGGTCGCAGACGTCGTGGCAGGAGCAGCAGCGGCGCGAGCAGCTCGAAGCCGAGAGCGGCGTGTTGCAGAAGCGTCCACACGCCGGCGGGGAGGACGCGCAGCAGCCACGCGGCCGCCTCGGTGCAGTAGACGCCCTGGACCTGGACCCACAGCACGTCGTCGTAGGCGAGCCAGTCGCCCCGCAGCGCCTTGCACAGGCCGGAGGCGACGTAGTGGATCAGGAGCGAGACCTGGAGGACGCGGATCGGCCAGGCGGCGATCCTGGCCTCGGGGCCCTGTCCCGAAGGACCTGGCGCGAGGGCCAGGATCAGAAAGCCGAAGATGTAGAGGCGGTTGATCGTGAAGGCGCTGATCGGGTCGGCCAGCGAGACGTAGAGCAGGCCGGCGATGACGAGCCACGTGGCGGCGCGGCGGGCCCAGCCGAAGATGATGGCCAACATGGCGCCGAAGTAGACGGCGAAGAACGGGCCGAGCGTGGCGCGGGTGAGCAGCGGGACGTGCGGCGCGTAGTAAGCGTCGACGGCGGGCGTGGGGTGGTAGCCGACGGCAGTGAGCCACTCGCCGGCGTGCTGGGCCCAGGCGAAGGTGTAGAAGACCAGGGTGTAGGTGAAGGCCTGGCGGAAAGCGTCGAGCTGGATCGGGTCGACGGGCTCGTACCAGAACCGCTGCCAGCCCTCGCGCGCGCGGGCGACGAGGCTCATCGCGGACGCTCCGGGTAGTCGTGGACGGACAGGATCCGCCGCTCGTGGCGAGGCACCTGGGCGAGCGGCGGCCGGCGCCAGGCGCCCTGGGCGACGTCGTCGGGGCGCGGGACGAAGCCGGTCCAGACGAAGCGCAGGCCGACGATCGGCGCCAATTCGGGGTGCCTCCCGCGATCGCTGGCGACGAGGTAGTCGGCGACCTCGCGCCGGCCGGCGTCGCGCTGGACGCCCCAGGCGACGAGGAAGCGGTGCATCCGCGTGCGATGACCGAACGGCTCCATGGCGAAATCGAGGGTCTCGTCGAGCTGCTCCCACTCGGGGCGACCGGACCGGCGAACTTCGACGAAGTAGATGTTCCAGACCGTGGGCCGGTTGGGGAACAGACAGGCGATGTCGTGCCAGTCGTGCAGCAGCGCCGGCTCACCGGGCAGCTTGGCCCGCCACAGACCGTGGTAGGCGGTCGGCCCGATCCACAGGAGGATGAAGGCGGCGACGCACAGGCGATCGCGGAGGCGGGGACGGAGAGCGGTCATGCGCGCCGGAGGCCCTGGCCACCTCGTCTTGCCACGCCGGTCCGCACCTTGTCGAGCCCCGCGTGGCCGCAGCAACCTCGTCGAGCGGCGCTGGCGGGCCTGGTGCACGCGTCAGCCGAGCCGAGGGCGTGTTACCGTGAGCGATGGACGCGGCCTGCTCGCCCTGGCGCAGCAGCGGTCGGCGAGAGACGGGTGGCGACGTTGATCGAGTAGCAACGGACCTCGGTGTCGTGGGCGGGGCTGATCGAGCAGCGCGCAGCGAAGTGCTCGAGTCGCTACGCATGAAGGGCGGCGAGGCGGTCGCGCTGTCGCTTGCGCCGTTCGGGGCACCGGTGTCTCCCGTCGCTCTCCGGAACTGTCCCTGTCAACACGCTCGACGTGCGATTTGCTGGAGGCAATCCGGGTCGCGCTGCGAAGCTTGCGAGCACGACATGAAAAATCGCGGTCGAACGCCAACTGCGAACGCCTGAGGCTGGTGCGGCCGGGCCGCGCGCCGGGGTGCTGTTGAACCGCAGTCACGGCTCGCTCGAGCGGGCTGCTGCCGCGATCGGTCGTGGGTCGACATCCTCGCGTTCACTGGCTTTCACGCGTGGCGCGAGGGGATCACGAACGCCGACGAGCAGGCGCTTTTCGGCTCGCATCTGGAGCGAGTGGTCGGCGAATCGTTGCCTGCGGACGAGTGCAGACAGATGTCCTTTCGGACATATCGCTGCACGGTGCATGTCCACATGACGACGAATCCACGTCGCGGCTCGCGTGTGGAAACGCGCTAGCCGTGGCGCGCGGGTCTCTGATAGAAGCGAAGACGACCCCTCAAGGTCCTGACTTTTCTCTCGCGTAAGGATCCGATGATGACGATGAACAGTGATTGGCGTGTGACGGGACTCGGCCTCCTGGCCCTGCTCGGCGCGGCTTGCGGCGACAGTGTCGACAGCGGCATCACCGCTTCCGCCGGCAACACCTCGACCTCGGGCGATTCGACCGACGGCACGGCCACGACCTCGCCGGGCTCGAATTCCAACAGCGAAACCAACAACCCGACGTCGACCACCGCCGGCTCCGAGTCCAACTCCGACTCCGAGGGCGAGACCACCAGCGTCTCGACGACGGACGAGACGACCGAAGGCGGCACGAGCACGACGGATCCTGGCACGACGACGGACCCCGGCACCACGACCGATCCGGGCACCACGACGAGCACGACCGACCCCGTCGACACCACCACGACCACCGACACCACCGGCGTCGAGAGCACCACCACCGGCAACGAGACCGGCGGCGACGAGTGCCCGCTGGCGCAGATGCACCTGCCGTGCGACGCCGACTCCAACGAGGCCCTGCACGCGCTCGGCCTCAACTGCACCTCGCTCGGCGGGCAGTGGACCAACAACCAGAACGCGGTCACGGTCGCCAACGCGACCTTCCAGGCCGCGCCGGCGCAGGGCAACTTCCGCTCGTGGCAGGTCGCCAAGTCGTACGGCACCTATATCGACCCGAACACCAACGCGCCGTTCTGGGGTTCGCGCGAGGGCGACAAGGTCCTGCTCATCAGCTCGGGCCTGCTGCCGCAGCCGAACGGGCAGGGCGCGGTGATCGTGCAGGACGGCGACGTGTACAACGACGTCGCGATCGGCGGCCAGTGGGACTCGAACTCGATGCCCCCGCCGATGACCGCGGTCAACGGCAGCCCCGACCCGATGGGCTTCACCAACTGTGACGGCACCAACGACTGCTCGAACACCATCTCGGCGCAGTGGGCCCTCGGCGGCGGCAACGCCGAGGACAAGATGTGGTTCGGCTTCGAGGTGACCGCCCCGGCGATCGCCAGCGGCCAGATCGCCGACGCCAACGGCTACACCTTCGACTTCGCCTACTTCTCGGCCGAGTTCCCCGAGTACGTCGGCACCCAGTACAACGACATCTTCGTCGTCTGGCAGTCGTCGGAGGACTACACCGGCAACGTCACCTTCATCAACGGGCAGCCGCTCACGGTGACCGCGCTGTGGCCGATCGATTTCCAGGGCGAGTGCGACTTCTTCGACCCGAATTGTTCCGGGTCCGATCCGCACCTGCAGGGCACCGGCCACATCAACGACGGCGGCGCGACCGGCTGGTACAAGGCGACCGGCGGCGTGAAGCCGGGCGAGACTTTCTCGCTGACCTTCGCCATCTTCGACATGGGCGACTCGGACTTCGACACCACCGCGCTCCTCGACAACTGGTCGTGGGACTGCGAGGGTTGCGTGCCCAACGAGGTCGACGACTGCGGGGTCGCGCCGCAGTGAGGCGTGGCGGCGGCCGGTGAACGCGGCCGCGACACTCCACGCTCGACGTGAAGCACGGACCCCGGGACTCCCGGGGTTCGTCGCGATGGGTGGCCTCGCCGACCGCGTCGCGCTCGCAGAACAGCGTGAACATCAGGTGGGGTCGCGGTCGGGACCGCGGGATCGCGCCACGTCGGCCGTAGCGGCGGCTCGCGGGCGCGCGCGAAGTCCGCTTTACGTCCTGAGGGTCTCTCGCGTACCGTGCGGGCCGCATGCGTCGCCTCGCGGTCGTCCTCCTCCTGTCGTGCTCTTCTCTCGTCGCCTGTGCTCAGTTCGGCGCGCTGTTCGGCGCCAAGCCGCAGCAGCAGCCCGAGACTCAGGAGCAAGCGGCGGCGCGCGAGCGGGCCGCCGCGGCCGAGCAGCAGAAGGAGGAGCAGCGGCAGCAGGAGGCGGCGGCCGAGGCCGAGCGGAAGGAGCAGGCGCTGCTCGCCGAGCTCGACGCGGCGCGCGCCGGGGCGTCCTCCGGGACCGCGGACCCGGCCGCCGCGATCGCGTTCGTCGACAAGGTCCGCGCGCTCGATGGTTCGCAAGCGGCCGCCAGCGGCAAGGTCGACCTCGCGGTGCTGTCGCGCGAGGCGGCCGGCTACGTCGATGCGGCCATGCAGAAGGCGCCGAGCTTCGAGCTGCTGCGCGCGCTCGACTCGCTGCGCGGACCGGAGGCCGACGCTGCGTTCGTGCGCGCGTGTCCGGTCCTGCGGCCGAAGGTCCCGGCGCAGGCCGTGATCGGCTTCACCGGTGACTGTCTCAAGCGCGCCGGCGGCGAGGCCGCTCGCCTGAAGTGGTCCGGCGTGCAGAAGGATCTGGTCGCCTATCGCAAACACGAAGAGGCCGAGCTCCGGCGCGCGCGCGAGGAGGAGGCCCGGCGCGCCGAGGAGGAGGCCGCGCGGGCCAAGGAAGAGGCGGCCCAGGCGTCGCGCGGCGAGAGCTACGTCGCGGCCGCCGTGTTCGCCGCCGGGCGCTGCAACTTCGGCAACTGCGCCAAGGACGGCTGGACCGTGAACACGCCCGAGGGCGACGTGAAGGTCCGCTGCAACTTCGGCAACTGCCTCAAGGAAGGTTGGGTCGCCGACTTTCCTGGTGGCAAGAGCGCCCGCACGACCTGCAGCTTCGGCGACTGCTTCAAGGACGGCTGGCGCACCGACCTGCCCGACGGCCAGAGCGCGAGCACCCGCTGCAGCTTCAACAATTGCCCCAAGGACGGCTGGAGCACCGACATCCCCGGCCTCGGGACCGCGACCACGCGCTGCAACTTTCAAGACTGTCTCAAGGACGGCTGGACCACCGACCTGCCGCGCGGCGGTCAGGTCCGCTGTCGCTGCAACTTTCAGGACTGTCTGAGCAATGGCGCCACTTGTGATTAGTTCGGCCGCGGGGCCTTGCCTGCCTGTCATCCAGGTGTCTTCGGCGCGGACTGCGCGGGGCGCGAATCTGGAGACGTCCGCCGATCGGAACTGTGACGCGACAGCGAGGGGTCGCGCGGATATAGTGAGTCCGGATAGCTGCGGCGCCGCTCCAGCGCCGTGACAAGCGCTTTATGACGACCCGGCGACAGCCTCGCGCCAACCGAGAACCGGTCGATCCTCTCATCGGGGCGACCATCGCCGGCAAGTACCACATCACCCGATTGCTCGCGCGGGGCGGCATGGGTCTCGTCTACCTGGCGCGGCAGATGTCGCTCGAGGGCGGCGAGAGGGACGTCGTCGTCAAGGTGCTCGCGCCCAACTGGATCGACAACGCCGAGGCCGTCGGCCGCTTCGAGCGCGAGGGCCAGCGGCTCGGCGAGCTGCAGCACGCCAACATCGTCACGCTGCACGACTGCGGCCACGAGAACGGCGTCGCTTATCTGGTGATGGAGTACCTCGCGGGCGAGCTGCTGAGCGACTACCTCGCGCGCAAGGGTCGGCTGACGGTCGAGGAGTTCGTGCCGATCGCCGCCCAGATCTTGAAGGGCATCGGCTACGCCCACTCGCGCGGGCTCATGCACCGCGACCTCAAGCCGAGCAACATCATGTTGATGGTCCGCAAGGGCCGCGCCAACTACGTCAAGATCCTCGACTTCGGCATGGCCAAGTTGGTCGAGGGCGAGCGCGAGGTGACGGCCGAGCAGATCGTCGGCACCGCCAACTACATCTCGCCGGAGCAGATCCGCGGCGAGACGCTCGACGTGCGGGTCGACGTCTACGCGCTCGGGATCCTGTTCTACTCCATGCTCGCGGGGCGCTTGCCGTTCGAGGGCGAGGGCAACGCGGCGCTGCTCTACAAGCACGTGCATCAGGCCCCGCCGCTGCTGGGCGACGTCCTGCCGCCGAACCACGGCGTGCCCGACGATCTGATCGCCATGGTCCACCGCTGCCTGGCCAAGCAGGTCGACGAGCGGCCGGCCGACGCCAACGAGATGGTCGAGGCGATCATCGATTCGTGCCCGGCTTCGATGTTCCACCTGCCCGTCGCCGAGGGCGTGGCCGCGACTTCGCACGCGACCGGCAGCATGGTCGCCACGCCGACCTCCGACCTGCTGCGCACCGCGCCGTATCGGACCCGCGGCACCGGCCGCATGCGGCCGGTGGTGATGCCGACGATCCCGCCGTCGCAGGCGAGCGGCGGCTTCTCCACCACGATGATCGCGCCGGAGCCCGACCGGGGCACGCGCACCTGGGCGCTGATCGGCGGCGCGGTCCTGGCGGTGCTGCTCGGCGGCATCGCCACGGCGGCGCTGTGGAACGGCGGCGGCAGCACGACCCCGGCGGTCGGCACCGGCGTGACCGACGAGAAGCGCCTGGCCGCCCAGCTCGATCAGGTCGAGCGCGAGATCCTCGGCGGCGAGTTCGACAAGGCCCGCCGCCACCTCGACGGCATGGCCCGCGACCTCGAGCCGTACCCGGTGCTCAGGCGGCGGGCGGAGACGAGCCTGACCCGGATCGCGGTCGCCAGCACGCTCGGGCTGGCGCATCGGCTCGAGAAGGAGGGCAACCTCCCGGCGGCCATCAGCGCCTATCGCGACATCCTCGCCATCGAGGCCAGCCACGCCGAGGCCAAGGCCTCGATCGCCCGCCTCACCGTCGCCGTCGATCCGCCGGCGCCCGAGCCCGAGGCCGAGCCGAGCGGGCAACCCAGGCCCGGCGCCGGCAAGGCCCGCCCGGGCGCGGTGAAGCCTGGCGGTCGTCCGGAGCCCGCGGGCACGCCGGCGCCCGTCGAACCGGCGCCCGAGCCCGCGGGGGCGAAACAGCCCGCGCCGGCGCCGGCCAAGGATCCGTTCTTGCCGGTCGCGAAGAAGGACGACGGCGGTATCTTCCTACCTGTCGGAGGCAACAAGTGATGCGAGGTCGCGCGCGAGACCGTAGAGGTTCGCAACGTGGGGTCGCCGCGGCGCTGGCGGCGTCGCTGGTCTTCGGGGTCGCCCCCGGAACTCAGGGACAGGTCCTTGCGGCCATGTCCTTTGCGACAGGTCCCAGCGAGCAGGCGGCGAACCAGCCGTCGGCCGCCGACCTGAGCGCGCAGGCGATCGAGCGCTTCCAGGCCCGCGACTACGACGCGGCGGTGCGCCTGTTCGAGGAGGCGTACGCGATCGACCGGGTGCCGAACTACCTGTTCAACATCGGCCGCGTGTACGAGGAGAAGGGCGACATCCGCTCGGCGGTCGACTACTACCAGCGCTTCGTCAAGGAGCCGGGGGTCGAGATCGAGGCGCGCGACCTGGCGCTGCAGCGGCTGCGGGTGCTCAAGGGCATCCTGCAGGAGACCGACCCGGCCGCCAAACCGGCGCCGGTGGCGGCGACGCCGGAGCCGGTGGTCGAGGGCCCGAAGCCCGCGCCCGAGCCGCCCCGGCCGGCCCCGCCCGACCCGAAGTGGCGGACCATGAAGCTCACCGGCGCCGGCCTGCTCGGGGCCGGCGGCGGGGCGCTGATCGTCGGCGCGGTCCTCGGCGGGCTGACGCTGAGCAAGCAGAACCAGCTCGACACCACCCACGACTGGGCGGCTCGCCAGGACCTCGTGCAGGGCGGGCAGCGCCTGGCCGTCGCCACCGACGTGCTCCTCATCGGCGGCGCCGTGGTCGCGCTGACGGGGGCGATCCTGCTGGGCGTCGGCGTCAGCAAGGGCAAGTCGAAAAACGTGGCCGAGCGCCGCGTCCTGCCCACCGGCACCGGCCTGGTCGCCCGCTTCTGAGTACTCGCTTCGCTTGTCCTGGAGGTCGCCCGTGTTCACCGCGCCGTTATCGCTTCGCTCGTTGTCGCTGGGGCTCGCCGGGCTCTCGTGCGGCCTGGTCTTTGGGGCATGTACGGCGCTGACCGAGTTCGCCGACTGCAAGCTCGACGAGGACTGCGCCGGCGCGGGCAACGGCTACGTGTGCGGCGCGGGCAACAAGTGCGTGCCGGGCGAGAGCGGGACCACCACCGGCGATCCGGGCCCCGGCCCGACGACGTCGCTGCCCACTACCTCGACCACCGAGCCGCCGATCACGACCACGACAGGGACCGAGACCGATCCGATCACGGGCACGAGCACCACCGAGACGGTCACGACGACCGACAGCGAGACCGACACCGAGACGACGACGACCGGCGGGCAGCTGGCCTGCACGAGCCACGGCGAGTGCGTGGCGGCCCTCGGCGGCGATCACGTGTGCGGCAAGACGGGCGTGTGCGTGTCGGCGCTGACGGCCGAGTGCCAGACGTTCCACTGGCCGGACGAACAGCCGACCGACAAGGTCGTGTTCATCGGCTCGATCATGGCGACCTCGCCGCCGTTCGACGCGCTGGTGCTGCCGCTGCAGAACGCGGTCCAGCTGGCGGTCGAGGACTTCAACGCCAACACCGACCTGCCCGGCGAGTTCAAGATCGCGTGGATCGGCTGCGACGACGCGGGCTCCGGCGCGAAGGCGACGGCCGCGCTGACGCACCTCGGCGAGACCATCGGCGCGCCGGTGGTGGTCGGGCCGATCTTCAGCGAGCTGGTGCTGCACCTGGCCGAGCAGGCCAAGGCCAGCGGGACGCTGCTGATCTCGCCGACGGCGTCGGCCAAGGAGATCACGGGGCTCGACGACGACGGCCTGGTGTGGCGCACCATCCCGAGCGACGTCTATCAGGCCAACGCGTTCGCCGATCGCATCCCGCAGCTGACGCCGAAGCCGGAGAAGGTCGCGCTGCTCTACAAAGACGACGCTTACGGCACCTCGATGCACGAGGACGCGGTCGACCGGCTGGAGCTCGACAACCCGGCCATCGAGGTCACGTCGCACGTGTACCCGAACCCGGTCGGCCTGACCGAGGCCCAGCTGCTGCAGCAGTATGGCACGGTGATCGCCAACGCGTGGGGCAGCCCCGGCGATCACCCGGACACGATCGGCATCATCGGCACGACCGAGGCCACCCGCATCATCCTCGGCTTCATGAACGCGTGGTCGGCCGAGAACCCCGATCCGCCGCTACCGCGCTTCGTCGTGTCGCACGGGGTCGTCGCGGCCTTGCCCGACCTCATCGCCGCCGCCCCGGGGCCGCTCAAGCCGGCGCTGCTGCAGATCACCGAGGGGGTCGCGCCGATCATCTTCGATGAGGCGAACTTCAACAACTTCAACATCCGCTACAAGATCCGCTTCAACGACCAGGCCCCGATCACGGCCGCGTCGCTCAGCTACGACGGCGCGATGGTGATGATGTTGGCGATGGCCGGCGTGCCCGAAGGCGAAACCGTGACCGGCAAGGGCGTCGCCGCTGCGATCGCCAAGCTGGTCGACAAGGAAGAGGGCACCGCGGTCAGCTTCGGCGAGGTGATGGGCCTGTCGCTCACCTTCATCAAGAAGGCCCGCGACATCCTCGTGACCGGGGGGACAGTGGACCTCAAGGGCGTCAGCGGTGCGCTCGACTTCGACCTCGCGACCGGCGAGGTGCGCGTGAACCTGCTCGGTTGGGGGATCGACGAGGACATGGGCATGCCCGGCTTCGGGGTGCTGGACCCCAAGCGCATGTACGTGCTGGCGCCCCCGCCGAGCACGGAGGGCATGTGGGTGGATCTACCGTAGTGGGCGCCGTCGCTCCCGCGGTCGCGCTATAGTCGGAAGCTGAGGCTTCCGTGGAACCCAGTCGCTTCCGCCATTCCCTCGATCCGGCCCCCAGGGCGCGGATCGGGGGCAAGTATGAGATCGATCGCCTGATCGCTCGCGGCGGCGTCGGGGTGCTCTATCTGGCACGCGACCTCGAGAAGCAGCGCGAGGTCGTGATCAAGTTCCTCGCAGGGCACCTGGCCGGCGAAGAAGAAGCGAGCGCCCGCTTCGATCGCGAGGTCGAGCGCCTCGGGGCGATCCAGCACCCCAACATCGTCGAGGTCCTGGATCACGGGCACGAGAACGGGGCGCCGTTCCTGGTCATGGAGTACCTGTCGGGCGAGCCGCTGCTGACGTACCTGAACCGCAGGGGCCACCTGCCGCTGGCGGAGTTCGTGCCGATCGCGGCGCAGATCCTGAAGGCTCTCGGCTACGCGCACGGACGCGGGCTGATGCACCGCGACATCAAGCCTGCCAACATCATGCTCATCACCCGCAAGGGTCGGGCCAACTTCGTCAAGCTGCTCGACTTCGGCATGGCCAAGCTGGTCGAGGGCGAACGCGACATCACGTCGGAGCAGGTGCTCGGCACGGCCAACTACATGGCGCCGGAGCAGGTCCGCGGCGAGCCGCTCGACGAGCGCGTCGACGTGTACGCGTGCGGCCTGCTGTTCTACCGCATGCTGGCGGGCGCGCTGCCGTTCGTGGCCGACAACAACTCGGCGCTGCTCTACAAGCAGGTCCACGAGCTGCCGCCGCCGCTGGCGGACAAGCTGCCGCCCGGCAGCGAGGTGCCGTCCGCGCTGGCGCAGCTGATCGATCGCTGCATCGCCAAGGACCCAGAGACGCGCCCGCTCGACGCCAACGTGCTGACCGAGGCGCTGGTCGCCTGCGTGCCGGCGCAGCTGTTCCGCCTGCCGCTGGCAGAGGGCGGCGATCCGAGCGCGACGGCGTCGACGCTGGCGATGACGCCGGAGCTGTCGCCGGCGATGAGCACGGCCGGGCGCGAGCTGCCGTCAGGGTCGATGCGGCCGATGTCCCGCAAGCGGCGACAGTCGGCGGTGGTGACCCGCAGCGTCAGCGGGGCCGACCTGACGCTCGACGGCGAGGGTCCTTCGATCACCGCGGCGATGCCGACGCAGTCGCCCAGCTCGGCGACGCGCTGGATCGCTATCGCAGCGGCGGTGCTGGCAGCCCTGGCGGTGGTGATCGTGATTCGGGGCGGCGGGGCAGGGGACGCGCCGAGCGCGGTCACCGACAAGATCGATCCGTCGCGGGTGGCGGCGCGCCTCGATCAGGTCGACGCGCGGATCCTCGACGGTGATTTCGGCAGGGCGCGCGAGCAGCTCGAGGCGGTCCGCGATCAGCTGCACGCGCTGCCGGGAGGCGAGAGCCGGGCGTCGGCGCAGGAGCGCAAGATCGCGGTGCTCATCGGCCTGCAGGTGGCGCGGCAGTTCGAGCAGGCGGGCGACCGCGGCGCGGCCGAGAAGGCGTACCGCGACGTGCTGGTGCTCGACGGCGGCAACGTCGACGCGCGGGCCGGGATGGCCCGCGTGCAGGCGGGGCCGAAGCTGGCCGAGGTCGTGGAGCTCGAGGAGCCGAAGCCGAAGCCGAAGCCGAAGCCAAAGGCCGGCGAGGCCAAGCCGGCGACCAAGACCGGGGCGGCGAAGGCCGACCCCAAGCCCGATCTGCCGGCGAAGAAATCGACGGACTCGATCTTCCTGCCGACCAGCAAGAAGTGACAGCGCCACTCAGCCGTGCAGGCTGAGCACGTAGACGTCGTAGAGCGCGTGGGTCCAGGCGGCCACGGCGAAGCCGCGCAGCTGATAGATGAGGGCGAAGAACAGGCCGGCGAGGGTGCGGTAGACGAAGGCGGCGTAGGTGAAGGGCTCGCCCGCGGGGCCGACGTGGTGCGCGAGGCTGAAGATCAGCGACGACAGCACGAGGGCGCCGAGCCAGGCCCGCCGCCGGCCGGTCAGGCCCGACAACAGAAAGCCGATGCCGCCCATGCCGATCACGCGGAAGATGAGCTCCTCGTGCAGGCCGGCGCCGGCGGAGATGACGGCGATGTCGGCGACGCTGGTGCGGGCCTGGATCGCCAGGCCGGGCACGAGCTCGGCGAAGCGGTGGATCACGAGCAGGATGAGGGTGCCCATGGTCGAGGCGTAGAAGCCCGACTCGACCAGCATCGGCACGAACCGCTGGGGACTGAAGCGGCCGTAGCTGCGCAGGATGACGAGGATCGCGGCGTAGCCGAGCAGCCCCGCCCCGAGCGCGGCCATGTAGTTGCCGAGGTCGCGGGCGCACAGCTCGATCAGCGACTTGGTGACGAAATCGACGCCGTTGAGCCCGAGACCGCCGGAGCCGAGGATCCCGAGCTGATAGACGAGCAACAGCGGGAACACGAGGACGGCGCTGGTGAACGGATCGATCCGCGCCGAGAAATGGTCCCAGAAGGCGCTCCGCGCGCGAGGCGGCGGCGGCCGAGGCGGCTGTGCACGGGCCATGTCCAGCCAAGCCTGCGCGAGCCAGCGTCAGCCGCCAAGCAATCGGCCAAAACGACCCGGCTGCGGGGAGAGAGCCCGGCGGACCCGGGGAGTGCGCCGGGGCGGCCAGGCGCGGCGGCGGGGCGGCGCGCATTTGCGCGGGAGCCGGGAGCGCGAAATCGGGCGGCGCGTGACGGCCAAGAGGCAGCGGGCCCTGGGGGCGCGGTTTGGAGCGTTGCGCGGGCTCGCGTGACGAGCGGCCGACGGGCGCGGTCTGGGGGCGCTGCACCGGCCAATGTGGCCGAGAGCGGCGAGCCCCGACGGGCAGGGCTCGGAGTTGCTGCGTGGACCAGTGTGGCGACCAAACGCAGCGAGCCCCGACGGGTTGGGCTCCGAACTGCTCGGTCAGCGTGGCGACCAACGCAGCGAGCCCCGACGGGCGGGGCTCGGAGCGCTGCATGGGTCAGCGTGGCGACCAGACGTAGGCGAGCCCTGAGGGGCGGGGCTCGGAGCGCTGCAGTGGTCAGCGTGGCGACCAAACGCAGCGAGCCCCGACGGGCGGGGCTCGGAGCGGGCGCGGGGAGCTACTTGCGCTTCCCGGGCTTTTTGACGGGCTTCTTGGCGGCCGGCTTCTTGGCAGCCGGCTTCTTCGCCGCGGGCTTCTTCGCCGCGGGCTTCTTGGCCACGGGCTTCTTGGCGGCCGGCTTCTTCTTCGCGGCGGCCTTCTTCGCGGCGGCCTTCTTGGCGATCGGCTTCTTCGGGGCCGGCTTCTTGGCGGCGGCCTTCTTGACGATCGGCTTCTTCGCCGCGGGCTTCTTGGCGACCGGCTTCTTCGCCGCGGGCTTCTTGGCGACTGGCTTCTTCGCCGGGGTCTTCTTGGCGACCGGCTTCTTCGCCGCCGGCTTCTTCGCGACCGGCTTCTGCTTCTTGGCCTTCTCGGCTTCCTTGACCTTCTTGGCCTTCTCGCCCTCTTTTTGCTTCTTGGCCTTCTCTTTGGCCTTTTCGGCGTCCTTGGCCTTCTTCGCCTTGTCGGCCTCCTTGGCCTTTCGGCCGGCCTCCTTCTCGGCGACCTTCTTGACCTTCTCGGCCTCCTGGGCCTTCTTGCGGTCCTCGGCCTCGCGCTTGGCGGACTCCTTGGCCTCGATGGCGTCTTGCTTCTTCTGCTCGGCGTCGAGGCGCTTCTGCTCGGCGGCGCGGGTGCGCTCCTCTTCCTTGCGGCGCTTCTCGTCTTCCTTGGCCTGCTTGGCGGCGTTGCGGGCCTGCTCTTTTTCGAGCTTCAGGCGCTCGCGGTCCTCTTCCTTGCGGCGCTTCTCGTCTTCCTTCTCCTTGCGCTTGCGGTCGCGCTCGGACTCGCGGCGGACGCGGTCTTCCTCGCGGCGCTGGGCCTCCAGGACCTTGCGCTGCTCGGCGGCGGCCCGCTTCTCGGCGTCTTCTTCGGCCTGGCGGCGCTCGCGCTGGGCGGCGATCTCCTCGGGCGAGGGGCCCATCTCGAGGCCCAGCAGCTGGCGGACTTCGTCGCCCGAGACCCGCTCGCCGCGGCGCTCGTCCGCCGTCTCGCCCCGGCCGTGGACCAGGAGTCGCGCGAGATCGCTGCGGAACATCAACTCCGCCTTGTTATCGCCCATCAGCTCGCTGACGTAGCCGACGCCGAACGTGGGATGGACGATGATCTGATGGAGCTGGAGAAGCGCCTTGGGGCTGTACCGAACGGCGTTATTCACGTCGTACGTGTGGACCCCGTCGAGCCAGGACAATTTCTTCATACTCTTGCGCCGGGACACGCTCAGCGGCTCCGGGCTCTCGTCGTCCCGGCCCCGCGGAGGCTTGAAGGAGTGGATATCGCCGCAGACGCCGCACTGAACGCGGCGAATTTCGTCGCCGTAGCTCTCGAGGATGACGTGCGTGGTATCGGCGCGACACTTGGGGCAGTAGGCCTCAGTTTCGCCGCCGTTCGAGCTCTGGTTGCCACCAAAGTGGCTCTCGAAGATCTGGTCCATGGCTTAATCTCCGGACCGAAGCCGCTGGGCCAGTGACGTAGCATGCCCGGATTTGGAAGTACAAGCCCAAACGAAAGGATTTTGCCGAACCGGACCTGTCCGACCGGGCAGGCCACGGCCGATGCTCATAAGGCCGTCCGCTCGCGCGATTGTCTGCAAGGGCCGCGAGTGCCCGCGATTCTCGGGTTTGGAGCGGGAGTCTCTTGGATCCGTGCCCATGGGACAGGTCCTCCGGGTCATACGGAAAGCGGCGGATCGCCCTCGCTGGTGCCCGCAGCGCCGCTCCCCCGCGCTCGCCCGAACTCTTCGCCGTGGCCCTCGCCAGGCTCGAGGCCCATCGTCTGCATCAGCTTGCGAACGTCGGTGACGGTGCCTTTGGCCCGATCGGCGAGCGTTCCGAGCTCGCGGCAGACGACGCGGAATGCGCGGCCGTACTCGCCCGCCTGCGCGGCGATGATGTTGCCGTTGAGCGCCAGCAGCTGCAGTCGGCGGGCGACGTCGTCGAGGAAATGGATCACGCCCTCCATGCCGTCGGCGGCCTCCTCCTGGGCCGCCGTGCGCTGCTCGACGCCGATCCGCGCCGCCGCGACCAGCGACTCGTAGAAGGACTGCTCCGACTGGAACGCCTCGATCATGCCGATCGGGGCCGTCTCGTCGGGCGAGGTGGTCGGGTAGAGCGGGCGCGCGGTGACCAGGTAGACGAGGCCGTTGCGCTTCAGCGAGCCCTTGAAGATCTCGCGCTTTCGCAGCACCACGTCGACAAGCTCGGCGTCGGCGTAACCGCCGATTTCACCGGGCTTGCCGACGCCGAGGGCCGACGTCGAGGCGATCCGGCGGTTGCCGTGGTAGAGCGTGATGCCGAGGCTCGTGGCGCGGGCGAGCAGCGGCAGCAGGGTGTTGTCCTGATCGAGGACGGTGTCGCCCGCGCGCAGGCGACCCTCGACGCGGTGCAGCCGACCGAGCCGCCGGATCACGTTGTCGCACAGCTCGGTGGCCGAGACCCCCCGGTCGAGGATGCGGCGCCGGATCACCGACCACACCGCGTTGAAGATCTGGGTCTCGGTCGTCATTTCGCTCACGTACCCGCAGTGTACTGGGCCCTGCGGCCCCGTGGTAGGAGCCCGTCATGACTGCACAAGACGGCGCGCGGCCGCCTGGGCGCCTGCCTCCGCGCGTGCGGATCGCCCCGAGCCCGACCGGCGACCCGCACGTCGGCACGGCCTACATCGCCCTGTTCAACTACGTGTTCGCCCGCAAGTACGGCGGCACCTTCATCCTCCGGATCGAGGACACCGATCAGGAGCGCTACACCGCCGGCAGCGAAGCGGCCATCTTCGAGGCGCTGCGCTGGCTCGGGCTCGAGTGGGACGAGGGCCCCGACGTCGGCGGCCCGCACGGCCCGTACCGCCAGTCGGAGCGGCTGCCGCTGTACCGGCGGGAGATCCAGAAGCTGGTCGAGAAGGGCGAGGCGTACCCGTGCTTCTGCACCAAGGACCGGCTCGATCAGCTGCGGCGCGAGCAAATCGCGGCCAAGCAGTCGACGCTCGGCTACGACGGCAAGTGTCGCTCGCTTTCGCCCGCCGAGGCCTCGGCGCGCATGGCCGCCGGCGAGGCCCACGTGGTCCGGCTGCGCGTGCCCGACGACGGTGAGACCGTGTTCGTCGACCACCTGCGCGGCGAGCTGCGGTTCGAGAACCGGCTCATCGACGATCAGGTGCTGTTCAAGTCGGACGGCTTCCCGACCTACCACCTGGCCAACGTGGTCGACGACCATCACATGGGCGTGACCCACGTGATCCGCGGCGAGGAGTGGATCACTTCGACGCCGAAGCACGTGCTGCTCTACCGGGCCTTCGGCTGGGACGCGCCCGAGTTCTTCCACCTCGGCCTGCTGCGCAACGAGGACAAGTCGAAGCTCTCGAAGCGCAAGAACCCGGTCTCGGTGTTCCACTACCGCGACCTCGGCTACCTGCCCGAGACCCTGCTGAACTTCATGGCCTGCCTCGGCTACAGCATGGGCGAGGACCGCGAGCGCTTCACGGTCGACGAGATGATCGCCCACTTCGACTGGTCGCGCGTCAGCGCCGGCGGGCCGGTGTTCGACCAGAAGAAGCTCGAGGCGTTCGACGGCGCCGACATCCGGGCGATGTCGGTCGACACGCTCTACGACCGGCTGATGGAGCGCACCCTGTCGCGCGAGCGCATGCTGCCGCTCCTGGCCCAGGCGCAGGAGCGGGTCAACCGGCTCGACGACTTCATCCCGTACCTGACCTTCTTCTTCGGCGGCAGCCTCGACTACGGGCCGGTGCTCGACAAGCTCAAGGTCAAGGACCGCACCCCGGCCGAGGTCGCGACCACGCTCGAGGCGTTCGCGCAGGACATCGAGCGCGACGCCGAGGCCCGCGCCTTCACGGCGACCGCCCTCGACGCGTTCGCGCGCGGGTTCTGCCAGCGGAGCGGGTGGAAGAACAAGGACCTGTTCATGCTGCTGCGGATCGCCATCACCGGCCGCACCGCCTCGCCGTCGCTGTTCGACACCATGGCGCTGTGCGGCAAGGACCGCTGCCGCCTGCGCCTGCGCGACGTCGTCACGCTGCTGCGGGCGCAGCCGGGCTGATAGCGCATGTCCGAGGGGGCATGTCCTCGCGGGCATGCTCCTCGGGACATGTTCTCGAGGGCATGCGCGAAGCGACATGGCCTCGTTCGTACGTGAACGAAGGCCATGGACTGCTGCGGGGCGCAGGAGGCTCGCCGCGCGCTGCCCGCGTCGGCCGGCTCAGGGCGTCAGCTCGATCGCCAACACGTCACCGAAACCCTTGGCATAGACCAGGCGGTCCTTGCAGGCGGACCCGAGGGACATGTTCTGCAGGAAGCCCGGCTGGGTCAGCAGGCGGCCGGGCGTGGCGGCGGCCTCGAGGCGGGCGGCGAGGTTGACCGTCTCGCCGATGACGGTGTGCTCGAGGCGGGCGGGCGAGCCCATGTTGCCGTGGATCAGCGGGCCTGCGGCGACGCCGATCCGCAGCTCGAGCGGGTCGCCGCCCTCGGCCGCGATGCCGGCGTTGCAGGCCGGCAGCTCGGCCAGCATCGCCAGGCCGCAGCGCACGGCCGCGACCGCCAGCTCGGCGACCGGCTGCAGGCCGCGCGGGTCGATGAAGACGACCATGATGCCGTCGCCGAGCCGCTTGTCGATGATGCCGCCGTGGGCGAGGATGACGGCGTCCATGTGCTCGAAGTAGCGGTTGAGCTGGCGGACGACCGCGCCGGGCCCGAGCTCGCTGCAGCGGCGCGTGAAGTCCTTGAGGTCGGCGAACAGCACCGCGCCCTCGGTCACCCGCCCGCCGACCCGCACCTCCTCCTCGGGGTTGATGCGGATGGCCTCGATGACGTGCGCCGGCAGGTAGTGGGCGAGCTTGCGCTGGGTCAGCTCGGCGTCGCGGCGCTCGAGCGCGGAGGCGTCGAGGCGGCGCAGCAGGTCGGGCAGGGTCGCGCGCACGTAGGCCCGCAGGCGCTGCAGCTCGGCGGCAGGGTCGTCGATGACCCGCTCGTCGTAGTAGATGTCGTAGGCGCAGTGGCGCACGCCCGGGTCGAGGTGGATGCACTCGCGGTGCTCGACCCGCGCCGGCGGCAGGCTCCAGATGGTCGGGATGGCCTCGAAGAAGCCGCGGCGGCTCCAGCAGGCGCCCGGGCGATCGGCGATCTCGTGCTCCATCACCGCGCGCACGCGGGCGACCCCGAACCGGCGATCGACGAGCTGCATGCGGGTGATGCGGTTGCCGCGGGTGTACATGCGCTCGATGTCGCCGAAGAACTCGCCGGGGCCCTGCATCGCCCACAGCAGCAGCCACATCGGGCCCATGTCCTGGCGCTGCATCATCGCCGCCGAGGCGTCGCGCCAGTGGTTCCACAGCGGGTGATCGTAGGCCGGGGAGCTGTCGAGGCCGCACAGGTGACGGGCGGCGGAGTCGCACAGGCGGCGGTCGAACTCGACGGAGGTCCACCGCTCCGGGTCTTGCAGGTACTCGCGGCTGAGGCCCGCGCCCTCGACGATCCGGTCGGCGACTTCTTCGCCGAAGCGCTCGCAGAAGTAGTGGACCAGCGTGAGCGCGAAGCGGTTGCTCAGGTGCGCCTTCGTCAACGCGGGGTCGTAGACGCGCTCCGGCACGCGACCCAGAGTACCGCGCCGTCGCGGCGCTGGCGAGGCTGGGCCCGCTGCAGGCGGCGCCGACGGCGAGCTGTCCCCGGGGACATGTGCGTACTCGCCCTGAATGTGGGCGTCAGGGGTTCTGCGCGGTCACCCAGGCGCCGATGAAGCCCTCGGGTGGGACGCCGCAGTTGGTGCCCGCGTAGTTGGGGCCGTTGAAGCCGACGCGGAACACGACGCCCGCAGGGTTGACGAGCTTGACGCGGTAGGAGCGACCCGCGATGTAGGTCTTCTCCTTGGCGAAGGCGAGGGTGACGAGGAAGCGCTTCGACGCGCCGGCGTTGACCTGGGCGAACGCGCTGCCGGCGGCCGGACCGAGCACGCCGTTTGCGGGGAACGAGAACGGGTTGGCGGTGAGGTGCACGTACTGGTCGCCGACGCTGAACTCGGCGCCGCCGCTGTCCTGGTAGATCTTGGCGGACGAGACGTCGAAGGCGCTGCCGCCACCCATGGTCTCGAGCGTGAGCGGGATCTTGTCGAGCCGCAGGGCGTCGCCGGTGTTGTTGGCGACGGTGAAGGCGAGGGTGGCGACCTCGCGGAAATCGACGCCGTCGGGCGGCAGGAACCGCTTGTCGACCGGTGGGTCGTCGGTCTGGGTGAACACGACGCCGGCGTTGCAACTACCGCCCTTGGTGACGCCGCAGTTGCTAAGCGCGTTGAGCTCGCAGGTCTTGCTCGGGTTGCAGAACCATTGCTGGCAGCCCTGGAACACCCCGCACTCGCTGTTCACGGCGCACGGCATGAACAGCGGGCAGCGCTGGCCGGTGGCGGGATCGGCGGGCGCGGAGATGCAGGCTGCCTGCGGCGCGACGCACAGGCCGGCCTCGCACTCGCCAGTCAGGCAGTCGGCGTCGATCTGGCAGTCGTCGCCAGCCTGGCACTTGGGACAGGTAGGGCCGCCGCAGTCGACGTCGGTCTCCTGGCCGTTCTCGAGGCCGTCGTTGCATTTCGGCGGCTGGCAGACCTGGCCGGTGCACACGCCGCTCGAGCAGTCGGCGCCGGTCTGGCAGCTTTCGCCGTCCTGGCACTTGGGACAGGTGGGGCCGCCGCAGTCGACGTCGGTCTCCTGGCCGTTGAGCTTGGCGTCGCCGCAGTTCGGGCTCTGACAGAGCTGGAGGGTGCAGACCTGGCTCTGGCAGTCGAGGTCGTCGTCGCAGCCGTCGCCGGCGCCGCACGGCGGGCAATCACCGCCGCAGTCGACGTCGGACTCGCTGCCGTTGGCGACCCCGTCGTCGCAGGCGGCGGCCTGACAGACCTGGCCGGTGCACACGCCGCTGGCGCAGTCGCCGTCGTCCTCACAGTCGCTATCGGGGGCGCACGGCGAGCACACCGGGCCGCCGCAGTCGAGGTCGGTCTCCATGCCGTTTTTGGCCCCGTCGTCGCAGGTCGGCGGGACGCAGTGCTGGGCGACGCAGAGCTGTCCCATGGGACAGTCGAGGGCCACGAGGCAGTCGACGCAGGTGCCCTCGCCGTCGCACACGCCGGCCGCACAGGTGGCGCCGGGTGGGAGGGAAACTTCGTCGCACACGCCGAGCTCGCAGGCGGGCGCGTGGCACTCGGAGGCCTCGTCAGGGCAGTCCGAGGCGTCCTGGCAGCCGCCCGGACCGGTGGTCGAGGTGGTGTCGAGCGTGGTGTCGCCGGAGGTCGTGTCGGAAGTGGTGGCGGTGCCGTCGGTGGCCGGGCCGGTCGTGGAGGTCGTGGTCTCGCCGCCGGTGGTCGGCGTGACGGTGTCGCTGGAGGTGCCGCTCAGCGAGTCCGAGGCGCCGGTGGCCGGGTCGGCGGCGTTGCTGGTCGTCGGGACATGTCCGGAAGTGCTGGTCGTCGTGGTGCCGGTGCCGCTCGCGGTGCCGCCGTCGGTGGAGGTGGAAGTGGCGTCGCCACAGGCGACGAGGAGGGCGAGGACGAGGGCAGGAGAGAGCCGGGGCGACATCGAGGTTCGACGCTACTGCCTGGACCCGCGGCCGCGGAGACCCGCGCATTTGTCCTGCATCACGCGCGGCGGCCCCGCGCCGATACGCGCCCACCCGCGCCCGCGCGCCGGGGTCGCGGCGGGGCGCGATCGTGCTCGCATCGGGCTGTCCTTCGGGACATGTCCGCGGCGGCGTGAGATCGACCGCGCGCGGCGGGGGAGGTCCGGATGGCCTTCAGGACATGTCGTGGCGGACAGCATGCGGAAGGGTCCCGGGGTCGGGCCGCGGCTGGCGTGGCGCATCGAGACCTGGACACAGAGACTCGCGGCAGTCCGTGGAATTTCCGAGGTGCGCCGGAGCCGCGAGCGCTCGCGGCCTTTCTGCGAGATGTCCTTCGGGACAGCCTCGAGGGCCGACCGGCGAGGGGCGCGAAACATCGCGGCGGACGCGCGGGACCTCGCTCGGACCACGATCGAGATCGGCTCCCCGTCGCCGACGTCGCTCGAGCTCTCACGTCGTGCGAGCGTGTGTGCGTCACGCATGTCGGCGGTCGACGCGTGGCGCTCTCGCATGTCGGCGCTCGCGCGACCCGCCGAGCTCACGAGGATGCGCGCCGATCGGCGCCGGCGTCCTCGATGGTGGGCCGACGCTAGACGCGTTCGGGCAGGGCCGCGGGGCTGCGCAGGGCCGAGACGGCCTGCAGCAGCCACACGAGGACGAAGCAGCTGCCGAGGCCGAGGCCGACGGCGGCGGGCCCGAGCGGCAGCAACAGCGCCAGGATCGCGGCGGCAGCGATCCACGCGTGCCGCAGGGCTCGCGCGGCGCGGGCGGTGCGGCCGAGGGCGCGGACCAGCGTCGCCAGCTGGGCCTCGTCCTCGGGCTGCAGCGGCGCCTGGGTGCGCGCGGGCAGCGAGCGATGGTTGTACCAGAGCAGGCGGGTGGCGATCTGATGCAGGCGGGCCAGCTCGACCACCGGCTCGGCCTCGCTGGCGGCGATGACCGAGGGCGTGTGGCTGAAGACGCCGGGCACGAACACGCGGGCGCGGTTGAGCGCGTTGACGGCCTCGGCGAGGAAGCTGCGGGCCTGGGCCGCGGCGCGCTCCGGGTTGTCCTCGGCGTCCTGACTCTCCAGGGTCAGCAGCGCGAGGTGGAGGGCGTCGCAGGCCTCCCCCAGCGGGCGCTGCGCGGCCGGAACCAGCGACTCCGCGTCGGGTTCGCAGCGGCGATACGCGCTCATCTGGGGCGGGGCCATCACCCTTTCAGCATAGCGGACGGCGGTGCGCGGGCCAGGGAGGGCGAGGGCGCGGCGGTCTCGGCTGTGATCGCGGCCGCCGGGCCTCAGCTGTCCTTCGGGACATCCGGCTCGCTGGCTCGGCCGGCGCGCGCGCGCGCCTTGGCCTCGTCCCACCAGCCGTCGAGGCGCTCGAGACCCGCGGCCTCGGGCTCGATGCCGGCGGCGTGGCAGCGCTCCATCACGAAGGCGAAGCGCGACTCGAACTTGGCGCAGGTGGCCCGCAGCGCGTCCTCGGCGGCGATGCCGAGCTTCTGGCCGTAGCGGACCAGGACGAACAGCAGGTCGCCGAACTCCTCCTCGATCGCCTTGGGCTCACCCTCGGCCCGCGCTCGCTCGAGCTCTTCCCACTCCTCGCGGATCTTGTCGACCGGGCCCTGGATGGTCGGCCAGTCGAAGCCGACGGCGGCGGCCTTGTCCTGCAGCCGCCACGCGCGCTGCAGCGCCGGCAACGAGCGGGGGACGCCGGCGAGCGGTCGAGCCGGGCCGCGTTCTGTCCCTTCGGACATGTTCTCGGCGCGCTTGAGCTGGGCCCACTGGCGCGCGACGTCGTCGGCGTCGAGCGGCGCATCATCCGCGGAGCCGGCCGCGGGCGCGAACACGTGCGGGTGGCGACGGATCATTTTGTCGCGGATGGCCGCGATCACGCCCTCGAGATCGAAGGCGCCTTCGCGCTCGCGCAGGGCCGACTGGAAGACGATCTGGAACAGGAGATCGCCGAGCTCGCGGCGGTGCGCCTCGGGGTCGTCCAGAGCGTCGAGGACCTCGTAGGCCTCTTCGATGAGGTAGGGCCGCAGGGTGTCGAGGGTCTGGGCGCGGTCCCATGGGCAGCCGCCCGGGTCGGCGAGCAGCCGGTCCATGAGGTCGCGCAGGCCGGCGAGGCCGTCGCGTAGGCCGTGGGCGCGGTGACCCTGCGCAGCGGGCTCGTCCGCGCCCGTCGGTGCGTCCGCCTTTGCCTCCGAAGAGTCGCGTGGTAGCTTCACGGGCAGCCCATTACCACGGGCGGCTCACGCCTGAACCCCCCAGTGACGATCCGACTCAGCTTCGAAGATCAGGTCCCGCTCCAGCTCGTCCTCGGCTCGGTCGGCGGTCAAGCGATGGAGGAATTGCAGCGAGCGGCGGGGGTGACGCTCCACGTCCGCGGCGGCGACGTCACCATCGAGGGAGACGACGGCTCGGCCGCGCTGGTCGAGCGCCTGCTCCGCCAGATGGTGGCGATGGCCCGCGCCGGCACGCCGATCCATCCGGGCGACTTGCCGCGCGCGCTCGAGGTCATGCGCAGCGAGCCGCGGGTCGACCTGCGCTCGCTGTTCGACGACACCCTGATCGCCCGCAGCGGCAGCGGCCGGCCGATCGCTCCGCGCAGCCTGGCGCAGAAGCAGTACGTCGACAGCCTGCGGCGCTTCGACCTGACCTTCGGCGTCGGGCCCGCCGGCACCGGTAAGACGTACCTCGCGGTGGCGATGGGCGTGCGCATGCTGCTCGACAAGCGGGTGCGCCGGATCATCCTCGCCCGCCCGGCGATCGAGGCCGGCGAGAGCCTCGGCTTCCTGCCCGGCACGTACGAGGAGAAGGTCAGCCCGTACATGCGGCCGCTCTACGACGCCCTGCACGACATGCTCGACGTGCAGAAGGTGATGCGGATGATGGAGCAGGGCATCATCGAGATCGCGCCGCTGGCGTACATGCGCGGGCGGACGCTCAGCGAGACGTTCGTGATCCTCGACGAGGCGCAGAACACCACGCCCGAGCAGATGAAGATGTTCCTGACGCGCATCGGCGCCGGCACGCGCGCGGTCGTCACCGGCGACCCGACCCAGAACGACCTGCCGTACGGCCGGCGCAGCGGCCTCGGTCACGCGCTGCGGGTGCTCCGCGGGGTCGAGGGCATCGCGTTCTGCAGCTTCTCGCACACCGACGTGATGCGCCACCAGCTGGTGCAGCGCATCATCCTCGCCTACGACCGCGAGGACCAGCGCCGCCGCGCGACGGGCCCGGGCAAGCCGACGCGGTCCGGCGACGGCCGCCGCGACGACGACCTCCGCCGCGACGGCGATTCCTTGCAGGACGAAGAAGGGCCCGGCGACGGCCGGGCCTGAGCGACGCCCGAGCTGACACGCCGGGGCCGTCGCACTCGCGGGGGCAGGCTCGGCGTGTCGCCGCCTGAACGAGTGACTCGGAAGGCGAGTGATTTGCGGATGCTCGCGCTCCGCGGCGCGAGGGTCGGGCGTCACGCCTGTGAGCCCAGTTCCGGGGATGCAGTCGCGTCGCCGTGCGCCCGGCTCTGGTTCTTTCGTCGCGGCCGCCTTCGCATCCGCGGCTGCCCCTCGCAGCCCGCGGCGCGAATGACCGGTCCGCGGCTGCCCCTCGCAGCCCGCGGCGCGAATGACCGGCCCGCGGGGCTGCCCCTCGCAGCCCGCGGCGCGAATGACCGGCCCGCAGCGCGAACGACCGGTCCGCGGCGAACGAGCTGCCCGCGGCGTGGACGACCGGTCCGCGGCGAGTGAGCTGTCCGCGGCGAGGACGACCGGCGCGTGAGCCAAGGGGCAAAGCGGCGGGCCTCGCATGACTTCGGCTTCATCCGGACAGTCGTCTCGCGCAGGAGGTGAGCGTGACGGTCGCTCCAGACCCCGGAGCGGGTCACGGACGCGTCGCGGTTTTGAGTGGATCGGCTCGCGGGCGTTCGAGTAGTGTGACGTGGTGAAGTACGCCTGTCGTCTCGCTGTCACATTGCCGCGGCCTGCGGGCCTCCTCGCCCTCCTCTTCGCCGTCGGTCTGCCGGCGTGTGGCGAGACCGAGGACGCCAGCGCGACCGCGCCGACCAGCGAGGGCAGCAGCAGCGACACGAGCGGCGGCACGATCGGCACCGGCGACCCCGATCCGACCACTACCGACGGGCAGGTCACCGAGACGGGCGGCAGCGAGGGCGCGACCGAGGGGTCGACGACCGCGCCGACCACCGGCGACGAGACGACGAGCACGACGGGCACGACGAGCACCACCAGCCCGGTGACCTCGACCGACGGCACGACCACGACGACCTCGACGACCACGGACACCACCGGCGAGGACACCACCGGCACCACCGGCGAGCCGTCCGACTCCGACTGTCTGCTCGCGGGCTTCGCCGACCCCGACAACGCGCTCAAGCTCGATTATGATCAGTTCGGCCCGGTCATCGGCTCGCACTGCAAGGGCACCAACCACCAGGACATCACCGACATCGAGCGCGTGGTGTTCCTCGGCGACTCGGTCACCGTCGGCACCCCGCCGGCGCTCGGCGACGACTACTACCGCTCCAAGCTGGCCGACGTGCTGGTCGACCGCTTCGGCCTGACCCCGCCGAATCCGCTGTGGAAGCAGGTCAACCCGATCGACGGCGTGGCTCTGGTCAAGGAGTCGGGCGACTTCGTGTCGTGCTCGAAGTGGGGCGCGCGCACCGATGACTTCCTGCCGCCCGGCAACCAGGTCAACGATTGCTTCCCGCCGGACATGTTCGACAAGCGCACGCTCGTCATCACCACGATGGGCGGCAACGACATCGCCGCGATCGCCAAGGACGGGGCCAACGGCACCCCGCTCGACGAGGTCAAGGCCAACGCCGCCGAGGCGGCCGACCTGCTGCGGCAGACGGCCCACTGGTTCGTCGACGACCCGGCCAAGTTCCCCAACGGCGTGTTCCTGGTGTTCGCCAACGCCTACGAGTTCACCGACGGCACCGCCGACCTCATGGCCTGCCCGGCGGCGGGGCTCGGCGGGTTCGACAAGCCGTGGGCGAACCCGGCCGACCTCATCGACGTGATGGTCGGCTTCAACGAGCAGTTCATGAGCGTCGCCGTCGAGACCGGCACCGACATGATCTTCATGCTCGAGACCTTCTGCGGCCACGGCTTCAAGGCCGGCGACCCGAGCGCCCCGTGTTACCGCGGCCCGGGCCAGCAGAACTGGTTCGACCTCACCTGCATCCACCCCACCGGGCAAGGCCACTCGGTCATCGCCGACCTCTTCACGGCCGTGATCGACGAGTAGCGCGTTCGCCGCAAATGTGCGCGGCGGACGACGCGCGAAGCCGCGCGCCGAGCGTTTTCGCGCCCGGCCGTGCCGACGCGTCCGGTCACGCGTACCGCCGCGCATCGCTCGCCGGGGCCGCCGGGAGGGTTTGCGGCGGGCCAGGCGGGGTTGCTTGCCTTGGGATCGGGGCACGGCTATGCGTGCAAAGCTCTTCCCCCGGACACCCCAATGACCGCCGTATCGCGTCTTTCGCCGCCCTACAACCCGAATCAACCCTTACCGGACCCCGAGGCCGTGCTCGAGGTGCTGCAGCGGGAGCTCAAGCGGTCGATGGGCGGGCTGGTGGTGCCCGGCTCGCCGCGGCCGTACTTCATGCAGTACTCGCTGCGCCGGGTCCACGCGCTGCGCCTGCGGGCGGCCCACGGGGCCCTGCTGCGCTCGCGCGAGACCACGGCCGGCCAGCTCTGGGCCGATGTCCGGGTCGGCAGCCACAAGTTCGACAACGTCATCGACGGCGGCCTCGGCGACCGCTCGGAGGAGCGGGAGAGCAGCGACTGGGTCGACGCCCCGGACGACCTCAACCTGCAGGCGCTCCAGATCGGGCTGTGGAAGCTGACCCAGATCAAGTTCGACGAGGCGCTGGAGGACTACTACGAGCACCGCAAGGCGACCGTCAGCGAGTACCTGCGCGACGAGATCAGCTCCTTTACGCGCGAGCGCCCGGTCGTCCACAAGGAAGAGCTGCACCACGACCCGTTCCCGCGGGCCCACTGGGAGAAGACGCTGGTCGAGCTGTCGCGGCGGTTCCTCGACCACCCGGAGGTGTTCGACCCGAGCATCACGCTGTCGGCCGAGCGGGTCCACCGCTGGCTGGTGACCAGCGAGGGGACAGCGGTCATCACCGAGGACGTGTTCGTCCAGCTCGGCATCGAGGGCTGGGTCCTGACCGAGGACGGCGTGTACGTCGAGGGCTCGCGCCAGCTGTACCTGCGGGCGGTCGACGAGGTGCCCGAGCGCGCGCACCTCGAGCGGCTGCTGGCCGACGTGCTCGAGGAGCTCGGGGCGCTGCGGGCGGCCGACAGCCCGGGGGCCTTCATCGGCCCGGCGCTGCTGTCGGGCCAGGCCGCGAGCACGCTGTTCCACGAGGCATTGGGCCACCGCCTCGAGGGCGAGCGGCTGACCGCCCGCGGCGAGAGCAAGACGTTCGCCCGCATGCGCGGCGAGCGGATCCTGCCCCGCGGGCTGCACGTGTTCGACGACCCGACCCTGACGCACTGCGGCCGCGAGCCGCTGTGGGGCCACTACCGCGTCGACGACGAGGGCGTGGCGGCCCGGCGCACGCTGCTGGTCGACGACGGGGTGCTGAAGGGCTTCTTGCAGAGCCGCAGCCCGATCCCCGGCAGCGACCACTCGAACGGCCACGGGCGCCACGACGGCAACGAGCGGCCGATGGCGCGCATGGGCACGCTGGTAGTCGAGGGCGCCCCGGGCTCGGGCGAGTCGTGGGACGCGCTGCGGACCCGCCTGATCGAGCTGGCGCGGGCCCAGGGCCGCCGCCACGGGGTCATCATCCAGCGCGTCCTGGCCGGCGAGACTTCGACCTCGGACTACGACTTCCAGGCCTTCAAGGGCAGCCTGGCCGAGGTCTATCTGGTCGACGCCCAGACCGGCAAGGTCCGCCGGATCCGCGACGTCGAGCTGATCGGCACGCCCCTGGCGGCCCTGCAGAAGATCACCGCGTTCGGCCGCGACCGCGAGACCGACCAGGGCTTCTGCTACGCCGAGAGCGGGTCGATCCCGGTCAGCGGGATCGCGCCGCCGATCCTGCTGTCGGAGCTGGAGCTGCAGCAGAGCAGCACGACCGGCTACCACGACCCGCTGCTGCCGCCGCCGTTCGCCGACGATGGCTCGCGCGGGCGCAAGGGCGGGCTGCGCGAGCGCGGCAAGCGGAAGAAGCCGCTGAACTGACGGGCCGGGCGCTCGGGCCGCCGGGAGCGCGGTAGCGACCGGGGCTCCGCTGCCGACCGCCCGGATCGTCAGGCCCGCGGCGGGCGGCGCAAGCGAGGCCGCTCGAGGATGCTCGGGGCGCTGTCGACGCCCGGATCGCCAGGTCCGCGGCGGGCTGCTTCAGGGGGCGCCCCGCTCGCGTGCTCGCGGGCGCGCCCCGTGACGGCGTCTGCCGGGCCCGGCAGGCCTTGACGAACTCCTGTTGCCGGCGGCGGCCGCCTCTGCGAGCCTCGAAGCGATGTGGACCCTCGTGTTCGCCGGGCTGTTCTTCGTCTGGAACCTCCAGGCGTCGCTGCGGAGGGCCCACGAGCGCGCCAGGGGGCGAGGCGGCGGTCCGGTGCTCGGGCCGCTGATCGCCAACTCGCTGATGCTGGCGACCGCCGTCGTCGGGGTGTTCGTGCGGGCGGAGGCCCTCGGCCGGGCCAGGCCGTGGGGGCTCCTGGTGATCACGGCGGCGGTGGCGGTCGGGCACTGGGCCGCGATCGTGGGGATCGACCGGCTGGGCACGCGCCGGCGCGAATGGAGCGGGGCATGAGCGAGCTTTACAGCGTGAGGGTCGAGGCCGTAGACGGCGTCGAGGTCGTCCTGCGGGTCACCACGGTGCATCCGGACGCGGGGCCTCCGCCCGACACCGCGACGTTCGCCGTCGAGGTGCTGGTGGAGCTGTGGTCGCTGCTCGACCGCGGGCTCGTCGGCCTGATCGAGGGCTGCGAACTGGACGGTGCCGCGGCTCAGCAACTGGCGCGCGACCCGGCCTGGGCGCCCCGCTGCAAGCGGCTGCGCGAGCTGGGGTTCGGCCGCCAGGTCGAGTGCACGGCCGAGGAGCACGCCGCGCTGGCGGCCGTGATGCAGGCCGGGCAGTCGACGCTGTTCCGCGGCGAGCCGGTCGGCGGGCTGCTCGGCTACGGCGAGCAGTCCTACGTGTTCATCCCGGCCGACCGGGTCGCGCTGGCCGCCGCGGTCGCGCCGCTGGTGGCCGCCCACGGCGTCGACGAGCGCGAGTTCGACGCGGCCTACGAGGACTGGCCGGACGAGCCGGAGCAGCTCCCGCGCGCCCGGGTGCACCTGCGGGTCCACGACGCCGGGTGGCTGGGCTTCGTCCGCCCGGGCTGGAGCTGGGACACCGGCGCCCACTGAGGGCTCAAAACCTCAGCGATCGCGCGGCGGATTCTCGGGCACGATCTCCGAGTAATCTCGCAGCTTTGCGTCGTAGGTTTTAAACTTCCACTCGAAGCCAGATCGCGCCGCCACGTAGCTCGGACCGAGCGGGATCTTGCCGTCGCCGCCGGGCAGGTCGAGCACGTAGTGGGGCAGGCAGAGGCCAGAGATGTGGCCGCGCAGGGCGGTCATCAGATCGAGGCCGCGGTCGATGGTGGTGCGGAAGTGCGACAGGCCGCGGGTCGAGTCGCAGTGGTGGAGGTAGTAGGGCCGGATCCCGAGCGCGTAGACCAGCTCACGGAACAGCGTCCGCAGGGCCTCGGCGTCGTCGTTGACGCCCTTCAGCAGGACGGTCTGGTTGAGCAACATGAAGCCGGCCTCGCGCAGGGTGCGGGCGGCGAGCACGGTGGTGTCGGTGATCTCGCGGGCATGGTTGAAGTGGGTGACCACGCAGACCATGAGCCGGCCCTTGAGCGCCCGGACCAGGCCGGCGTTGATGCGCTCGGGCAGGACGACCGGGATCCGGGTGTGGAGGCGCAGCAGGCGGACGTGGGCGATGGCCTCGATCCGCCGCCGCAGCTCCTCCAGACGCTCGTTGCCGAGGATCAGCGGGTCGCCGCCGGTGAGGATGACCTCGCGGATCTCGGGGTGCGCGGCGATGTAGGCCAGGGCCGGTTCGAGGGCCTCGATCGCGTAACCGGCGGCGTCGTCGGCGGCCAGCGACTCCTTGCGGAAGCAGTGCCTGCAGTACACGGCGCACTGATAGGTCGGGTAGAGCAGGACGCGGTCGGGGTAGCGGTGGGTCAGCCGCGGGGCCGGGCTGTGGGCCGCGTCGCCGATCGGGTCCTCGCGCTCGCGCGGGTCGACGACCAACTCGTCGGCGCTGGGGATGACCTGGCGCCGGATGGGGTCGCGCTCGTCGGCCCAGTCGATGAGGTCGAGGTAGCGCCGCGGGGCCTTGACGTTGAAGCTGGCGGCGGCAGCGGCGTCGCGCGCGAGGTCGGCCGGGGCGATGGGCAGGGCGGCCAGGTCGGCGGCGTGCTGGAGCTTCAAAGGCTTGCGGGGCTCGGAGACCGCGCCGCTGGGGGGGGCGACGGGCAAACTGGGGGGCGTCGCGTCGGCGGCCGCAGGCGGCGAGGGTGGCACGACGTGGGTCGCCTGGGCGGCCGCAGGCGGCGAGAGCGGCGGTGAGACGGGAAGAGGCGGGGCGACGGGCGGGGGCGCGGCGTGGGTCGCGTCGGCGGCCGCGGGCGGCGAGGACGGCGAGGGCGTCGCGGCGGGCTGCGCGGGCGAGCCGCGTCCGGCATGCGTGCGCCAGGAATCGCTGCCCTGCGCGTCGTCGTCCCGGTCGGCCACGATCGCGCGGAGGCTAGCCCTGGCGCCGGGGGGCGTCAACACGGGCCCGTCATGGGGTCGCTCGTGCGACGCGAGGGTCGCCTAGGGAGCGACGAGGGCCGACGCGAACCTGCCGCCGGGCGACCTCATGAACGCAGTCTTCGGACCGCCGGAGCGTGGGGGGCAGCGCCGGCCCCCTGGCGACGCGAGCTTTCGCTACCCTCGGCGTGGAAGTGCCTGTCGTGGAGGAGACCGACGGAGAGGCCGACGAGCAGCGCCGGATCGGCGTGATGCTCGACCGGATCTTCGTCGCTACCGCGGTGGCGATCGGCGCGGCGACGGTGTTCCAGGCGGCGAGCCAGGCGATCGACCCGCTGATGAGCTTCAACCTGGTCGTCATCGCCCTGTTCCTCGGGCTGCGCGTGGTGGTCCGTCGCGGCCACGTGCGCGCCGTCAGCGTCGGCATGGTGGTGACGCTGTGGATCCTCGTGACCGCGGCGGTGTGGTTCGACGGCGGGCTCAAGAGCCCGTCGCTCGCGGCCTACCTGACGATCCTGATGCTGGCTGCGCTGCTGCTGCGGGCGCGGGCGCTGTGGGTCTACCTGGCGCTGTCGGCCGCGGCTGCGCTGGGGTTCGTGCTGGCCGAGAGCATGGGCATGCTGCCGGCGCGGCAGTCGGTCGACACGCTGGTGCGGCCGTTCTTCGTCCACCTGATCCACCTGCTGGCGTCGGCGCTGTTCCTCTACATGGCGGTCGACAGCCTCGAGCGGGCGCGGGCGCGGGCGCGGGCCAATCAGGAGCGGGCGGCGATGCTGCTCCGCGAGCTCGAGCTCGAGAAGCAGCGCGCCGACGAGCTGCTGCACAACATCCTGCCCGAGCGGGTGGCCGAGCAGCTCAAGCGCAAGATGCACCCGATCGCGGAGCGCTTCGAGGCGGCGACGGTGCTGTTCGCCGACATCGCCGAGTTCACCCGCTTCGCCGCCGAGCGCCCGCCGGACGTGGTGGTCGAGCTGCTCAACGACATCTTCTCGCGCTTCGACGCGCTGGCCGGGGAGCTCGGGCTCGAGAAGATCAAGACCATCGGCGACGCCTACATGGTGGTGGCCGGGATCCCGACGCCGCGGGCCGATCACGCGCCGGCGATGGCCGAGATGGCGCTGGCGATGCGGGACGAGTTCGCGCGCTTCGTGGCCGCGCGCGAGCTCGCCCTCGGGCTGCGGATCGGGCTCCATTGCGGACCGGCGGTGGCGGGGGTCATCGGCCGCCGAAAGTTCATTTACGACCTCTGGGGCGACACGGTGAACACCGCCAGCCGCATGGAATCGCTCGGCCAGGTCGGCGAGATCCAGGTGACCGAACCGGTCGCCACGGCCCTTCAGGGGCTGTTTACGTGCATTCCGCGGGGCAGCATCGCGGTCAAGGGCAAGGGCGAGCTGCAGGTGTTCTGGCTGCAGGGCCCGGTGGAAAAGCCGGCAGTCGTGGGGTCTTGAGTCCTCACGCCGCCGGGGCGCCGGAAGGTGTGCATGGGGCTGCGCCGCGCGGGTGTACGCTGGGCCGGATGGACGAGGGGCTGCTGCGTTACCCCGACGTGCTCGCGTATCTCCGGCACCTGGCCAGAGATCCGGCGTTCGGGCGGGTGCAGTACGTCACCGACCTCGGCGGAACACTGCGCGCCGCGGTGGTCGGGCGCGGTCGGGCCCGGCTGGCGATCGTCGAGGCGCTCGGGTTCGTGCCGCAGGAGTTCGACGTGGTGCTGGTGGTCGGGCCCGAGCGCTCGCTGGCGGCGGCGCTGGGTCGGATGCCGGCCCACCGGGCGCACGCGCTGGCGCTGCCGACGTCGCCGCCGCGCCTGCGCCGGGCCATCGACGAGGCGCTGCTGGCCGTCGAGGCGATCCTGCAGAGCCGCGTGGCCGACCAGTTGGTCGAGGTCGGCCTGGCGCTCAACCGCGAGCGCGACCCCCGACGCGTGCTCGAGCTGATCGTCCGCCACGCGCGGGCGATCACCGGCGCCGACGCCGGCTCGATCTACGTGGTCGAGGAAGACGGGACCAAGTTGCGCTTCCGCGTGGCCCACAACGACTCGGTCGCGGCCGACCTCCGCGACCACACGCTGTCGGTGTCGGACGCCTCGGTGGTCGGGGCGTGCGTGCTGAGCGGGCAGATCATCAACCTCGAGGACATGTACTCGGAGACAGGTCGCACCGCGCTCGGCCGCACGTTCGCGCACGACCGCTCGTTCGACGAGCGGTTCGGCTACCAGACGCGCTCGCTGCTGACGGTGCCGATGCGCGCGCCGGAGGGCCAGGTGATCGGCGCGGTGCAGCTCATCAACGCCAAGGACGGGCGCCACCCGCTGGCGTGGCCGGCCGACTTCGGCCGCCGCACCCGGCCGTTCTCGGCCACCGACGAGCGGGTCTGCCTGGCACTGGCGACCCAGGGGGCCGTGGCGCTCGAGAACGCCAACCTGTACGCGGAGGTGCAGGCGCTGTTCGAGGGGTTCGTGCGCGCGAGCGTGACGGCGATCGAGCAGCGCGATCCGACGACGAGCGGGCACAGCCAGCGCGTGGCCGACCTGACGGTGGCGCTGGCGAAGGCGGTCGATCGCAGCGACGGGCCGCTGGCGGCGGTCAAGTTCTCGAGCGACGACCTGCGCGAGATCGAGGTCGCAGGGCTGCTCCACGACTTCGGCAAGGTCGGGGTGCGCGAGCACGTGCTGGTCAAGGCGAAGAAGCTGTTCGACTGGGAGCTGACGCTGGTCGAGGAGCGCCTCGACCACCTCCGCACCGCGGCGCGGCTGCGCCTGGCGGAGCGCGAGCTGGTGGCGCTGACGACCGGGACGATCGATCTCGAGGCGGCGCGACGAGCGTTCACGGCGGAGCTGCTGCAGATCGAGCGCTGGCGCGAGGTGGTGCGCCGGGCGAACGAGCCGGCGCTGCTGCCGGAGGCGGTCGAGGCCGAGATCCACGAGGTCGCGGCGGCCCGCAGCCAGACGCCCGACAAGGTGCTGCGGATCCTCGACGACGCCCACCTGACAGCGCTGAGGATCGCCCGCGGCAGCCTCACCGAGGACGAGCGCTCGGAGGTGCAGAACCACGTGCGCCACACGTTCGAGTTCCTGCGCCAGATCCCGTGGGGCCAGCGGCTGCGCCGGGTGCCGGAGATCGCAGGGATGCACCACGAGTATATGGACGGCAGCGGCTACCCCCGCGGTGCGGCCGCCGCGGCGATCCCGATCCAGGCCCGCATGATGACGGTGGCCGATATCTTCGACGCCTTGACCGCCGCCGACCGACCGTACAAAAAAGCCGTGCCCGTGCCCCTGGCGCTCGACATCCTCCACGCGGAAGCCCGCGCCGGCAAGCTCGACCCGGTGGTGCTCGAGGTGTTCGTCGGGGCGCGAGTGTTCGACCGGATCGACCTCTCGGGAGGTCGCAAGTGAGCCGCGTACGCAGGCAAGGGCCGGGCGCGCCGGGGCAGGGTGATGTGAGCGGCGACGAGGCGATCGGCGAGGACGATTTCGCCGCGGAGGACGACGCGGACGACGATGACGATTTCGCCGCGGAAGACGACGCGGACGATTTCGCCGCGGAGGATGACGCGGACGACGATGACGATTTCGCCGCGGAGGATGACGCGGACGACGATGACGATTTCGCCGCGGACGACGACGCGGACGACGGCGTGACGGACGCAGAGGAAGACGATGCGCTCGGTGACGAGCAGGGCGACGACGTGCCGGACGCGGAGGAAGACGACACGCTCGACGACGACGTGACGGATGCCGAGGAAGACGACGCGCTCGAGGATGACACGAGCGACTTGAACGACGCGGAAGACGAAGACACGCTCGACGACGACGCGACGGACGCAGAGGAAGACGACGCGCTCGAGGAAGACGTGGGCGACGACGCGGAAGATGAAGACGCCCTCGAAGACGACGCGAGCGACGCAGAGGAAGACGACGCGCTCGACGACGACGCGAGCGCCATGGACGAAGGTGACGCTGACGCCGATGTGAGCGACGCGGAGGAAGACGACGAGAGCGACGATGTGGGCGACGCGGACGAGGATGACGCGATGGACGAGGACGCCGGCGTCGCAGCGAGTGACGCTCATGAGGTGGCGGGCGACGCGGACGACGCGATGGACGAAGACGCGGGTGTCGACGATGAGATCGACGCTGACGACGACGAGCTCGCTGACGACGACGAGCTCGCTGACGACGACGCGTATGAGTCCGACGATGACGACGCGCACGGCCTCCCCGGTCTCGACGCTTTTGAAAACATGTCCCTCGCGCCAGGTCGCAGCCGGATCCGCTTCACCGTCGCGCCGCGGCGCAAGGCCCCGCGGTGGTTCGTGCAGGCGCTCGCGCGGCGGGTCGCTCGCGCCGCGCGGCGGCTCGGGATCGGCGGCGACGCGGCGGTGACCTGCCACCTCGTCGACGACCCTGCGATCGCCCGGCTCAACGCCGAGCACATGGGCAAGGTCGGCCCGACCGACGTGCTGTCGTTCCCGGCCGGGCCGCTCGGGCCGGGCGAGGGGGCAGGGACCGCGGGCGACATCGTGATCAGCGTCGACGCCGTACGACGCCAGGCGCGGGCCCGGCTCGGGATCTCGGACAGGTCCGAGAGGACAGGTGTCAAGCGCCAGGTCCTCTGGGGCCTGGTCATCGAGACCGGGCCGAAAGAGCCTGTCCTTCCGGACATGGTCGAAGGGTCTGCCGAGGCAGCGGCGGCGATCGACGAGGCGACCGTGCTCGCCGTCCACGGCCTGTGCCACCTGCTCGGCCACGACCACGGCGGGCGCGGGGAGGCGCGGGCGATGCACCGGGCCGAGCGGCGCGCGCTCAAAGCGGCCGCCACGCCCGACGTGCCGCGGCCCTACGGCATCGACGCGCGCCGCCAGCGGCGCGAGAGGAGGGCGCGGTGACGACACCTTTCATCGTGGTGCACGGCGGGGCCGGCACGGTGGCCGAGGACCTGCGCGACGGGGCGGTGACCGGCACCAAGGCGGCCGCGGCCGCGGGCCAGGCGGTGCTGCTCGCCGGCGGCAGCGCCGAGGCGGCCGTGATCGCGGCCGTGCGCGCGCTCGAGGACGACCCGGGCTTCAACGCGGGCCGCGGCGCGTGCATGAACGCCGACGGGGTGTTCGAGGCCGACGCGGCGATCATGCGCTCGCGCGACCTGCGTTCGGGCGCGGTCGCCGGGGTCCGCGAGGTCCGCGACACCATCCTGCTGGCGGCGCTGGTGATGAACGAGACCCGCCACTGCCTGCTGGTCGGCGACAACGCGGCCCGCTTCGCCCGCGAGCGCGGGGTCGGTCAATTCGGCCGCGAAGAGGTGTGGACCGCCAAGGCCGAGGCGCACTTCACGGCGATCCGCGCCGGCCAGCGGCTCGACAACCGCGCCGACACCGTCGGCGCCGTGGCCCTCGACGCGCGCGGCGAGCTGTGTGCGGGCGGCTCGACCGGAGGCGTGCTCTACAAGCTACCCGGCCGCGTCGGCGACACGCCGATGGTCGGCTCCGGCCTCTACGCGCACCCCGAGCTCGGCGCCTGCGCGACGACCGGGCTCGGCGAGGCCATCCTGACCCACGTGCTCGCCTACGCGGCGCTGCAGCGGGTCCGCGGCGCTGCGAGCGACGCGGTGACGCCGCTGGCCGCGAGCCTGGTGGGCGATGTCTCGGCGCGCTGGGAGGGCGCGGCGGTCGGGCTGGTCCTGCTGCGGCCCGACGGCACGCCGGCGATCGTGCACGCGAGCGAGCACATGAGCTGGGCGCTCGCGCGAGGCGACGCGCCCGTCACGGGCGGGCTGTCGGCCTGACGCGACCGCGTCCGGACGGCGTCCTCCGCGAGGGCATGCAGCAGGGGGCGCGTCGCTTGCTCAGCCGGAGCCGCCATTCGCCCGTCTGCGGCGGACGGGCGGTGATCTGGGCACTGGACGCCGGGGCCCGGGGGCGCCTATAACCGGCCTGTGCTTCGCTGCGCGCTGATCGTCGCCCTGGCCGCACCGCCGGCCGCCGCCGGTCAGGGCGCGTCGCCGGTCGCCTGGGGCCCGCTGCCGGGGCAGGGGGCGCCGGCCGGCGAAGGTGTGAAGGGACAGGCCCCTTCGGACATGTCGCCCGAGACAGGTTCTTCGGGACATGTCGAAACGGACAGTCCCGTGGCCGCCGGGCCCGAACCTGCGCCCGCGCCGGTCGAGCCGCTGGGTCCGACTGGTCCAGCGCCGTCGCTGGTCCCGCCGCCCGAGCCCGGCGAGGCGACGCTCGAGCTGTCCGGCGCGGGGCAGGGCGGGCAGGTCGTCGTGACCTCCCCGCGCGGCAAGCTGCTCGGCGCCTACGCCGTCGGCCCCGGGCAGACGATCCTGCTGCGCGGGGCGCCCGGCGAGTATGTGGTGCGCAGCCCGGACGCGCCGCACGGGTTGGTGGTGCCGGTGGTCGAGCGCACGCACGTGCAGATCGGGCCGTCGGGGCTCGCGGTGGTGCGTGACGAGGGCCCGACGCCAGGGCCCGTGGTGCGGATCGGGCGGACCGCGGCCGCGCGCGACGGCAACTGGCGCCGACCGGTCTCGCCGATCCTGTCCGCGCTGGTGCCGGGCCTCGGGCAGATGGTCAACCGCGAGTACGCGCGCGGGGCCGGGTTCTTGCTCGGGGCCGTGTCGCTCGGCGCGGGCGCTCTCGGGCTCGCGCTCACCCGCGACCGGTCCGACGCCGCGACCGCGGGCGCCCACGGCCGCACGTTCGCCGCCGACGTGGTCGGTGCGGCCGGGCTCGGGCTTTTGACCGGCGGGCTGCACCTCCTCTACATGGCGCAGGTGATGGACGCCTACGCCGGCGCGATCGGCAAGCGCTCGCCGCGGCCGCACAGCCGCCACAAGGTCTCGCTCGAGCTGCGCCGCATGGCGACCGTGGGCATGCGCGCCGGCGATCCGGCCGCGCAGCTGTACGCCGACTGGAACGTCGGCGTGCTCGGTCAGGTCGCGCCGCGCCTGAGCGTCGGCCTGACCGACCTCGGCCTCAAGTTCGGCCCCGGGCGCGCGGCGCTGCAGGGCGGGCCGCGGCTGCAGTACCGCGTGCTCGAGCGCGGCCGCGTGTGGCTGTCGCTGGCCGCCGGCGCGATCGTCCAGGGCGCGTTCGCCAGCGGCTCGCCGCCGGTCGTGCCCGAGGGCGACAAGCAGCCGCGCACGGCGGTGGTCGCCGCCGTGCCGTACGGCCAGCTCGACCTGCGGCTGTTCATCCTCGATCGCTGGTCGATCGACATCGTCCCGCGGATCAGCGCCCCGCTCGGCGCCGCCCGCTACTACCGGGGCGACGGCGCGATCCCCAAGCAAGCGGTCACGCTCGAGCTCGGCACCGGCGTGGGGGTGTATTTCTAATGCTGGCCTTCGGGACATGTCGTTCGGGACACTGGCTCAGGGGACATGCCCTCAAGGCCATGTCACTGACGCTCGCGCTGGCGGCCGGCTGCGTGTTCGGCTACCGCAGCGAGGCCGAGGTCGAGGCGACCTGGCCGCTGACCGAGGTGCAGGCGGTGCGGGTCGCCCTGCCGGACACGCCGCTGACGGTGGTCGGCGACCCGATGGCGACCGGCCTCGAGCTGCGCGGCGAGTGGCGGGCGGCCGGCGGCAGCAAGAAGGTGGCCAGGGCCAACGCCCGCACGCCGCAGCTGGTGTTCGACGTGACCGGCGGGTTCGCCCGGCTCGGCGCGGTGGTGCCGCTGGCGGTCGATGACCAGGTCGATCTCGAGGTCGAGGAGATCCGGCTGCCGCCCACGCTCGACCTCGAGCTGCAGACGGGGCTCGGCGACGTCGACGTCGTCGGTGTGCGCGGCAACATCGGCGTCGACGTCGACATCGGCGACGTCGACATCGAGGGTGGCGACGGCGGGGTGGCGGTGCGCACCGGCGAGGGCCGCGTGCGCGTCGAGTCGGCCGGCAACCTGGACCTGCGCACCCGCCACGGCACCGTCGAGGTGTGGCAGGCGGGCGCGGGCGGCAACGACGTGGTCGTCCGCGCCACCGGCGACGTGCGCGTGTGGCTGCGCTCCGACGCCGACCTGGACCTCGACCTCGCGGGCGATCAGATCCGCGTGCAGACAGGCACCGTGTCGACGATCACCAGCGGCTCGTTCCGCCGCGCGGTCGGCGGCGGGCACGTGAAGATCTGGCTCGACGCCGGCCCGGGCCGGATCGAGGTCCGCCTCGGCGAGCCCGAGACGCCGTGACGCGCCCCGGCGACGCCGGCCGCACGGACGAGCCGCGCGAGCGGGCTCGTCGTCAGCGGGCGTCAGAGGCGGCGCACGGCGCGAGCGGGTTCGCCGCGAGCCGGACACGCCGGTCGTGAAGACGCAGCGAAGTCCACGGCGAACCCTCGGGCTCGGCGTCCGTCGGTGGGTCACACTCCGAGGCTTGCGAGCAGCCCGGCGCCCGTGCTAAACGCATCGCCGCTCCTCGCGCCAGAGTGGCGAAATCGGTAGACGCGGCGGACTCAAAATCCGTTGAGGTAGCCCCTCGTGTCGGTTCGAGTCCGACCTCTGGCACTCCCCCGGGCTTCGTGCCAAAACGATGCCCGTGACTATCGATGTCGTGCGATCGCCGGCTGAACGCTCCCTCGCTGGAGACGCCGGTCTCTCGCGGCATCTGCTGTGCGCGGTGCCGCAGCTCATCGATCCCAACTTCGTGCGCTCGGTGGTCCTCATCATCGATCACTCGGAGCGCGGCGCGTTCGGCCTCGTCATCAACCACCGCCTGCCGACGACGATCGCCGAGTTCGCCGACGCCGTGACGATGCAGTGGGAGGGCCCCGCCGACCAGGGGCTGCGCCTCGGCGGCCCGGTCGAGCCGGTGCGCGCGTTCCTCCTCCACGACCAGTCGGAGTGGGACCCGCTCGCCGAGGGCGTCGCGCCCGGGGCGTTCCTCACCGCCTCGCTCGAGGGCGTGCGCCGCGTCCACGACAACCGCTTCGGCGGCGACGGCCGTAACTACCTGGTGTTCCTCGGCTACGCCGGCTGGGGCCCCGGCCAGCTCGAGTCCGAGATGGCGCAGGGCAGCTGGTTGGCGGTGCCGCTGCGCGAGCCGGTCAGCGATGTCCCCGGCGTGCCGGTGCCGTGGCTGTTCCACACCGCGCCGGAGATGATGTGGCACGACGCGCTCGCGGCCGTCGGCATCGACCCGGCGCGGCTCATCGGCGCAGGCGTCGGCTCGGGCCGCGCGCCCCAGGCGTGAGCCAGGCGGGTCGCCCTCGCAGCCCGCGCCTGCCTCGCGTCCGCGAGGCGCCCGGGACGACGAGCGCGCTGCATCGAGCATGTTCAATAGGACATGCTCTCATGAGCATGTCCTTCGAGTCATGTCCCAAGGATAATGATCTTTCGAGCATGTTCGAGAGGACATGCCTGCGCCGGTCCACGCGCCCGACGATCGTGCAGCGAACGCCGCCTCAGCGATCGTGCAGGCGCGTGCCGAGCGGCCGCTTCGCCTCGTCGCGCAGGCCGACGAGCACGCTGTCGCCGGCCTCGGCCAGGGCCAGCTCGCCGTAGCGGGCCGCCTCGAGCGTCGTGGCCTCGCCCTCGGGGAACAGGAACGTCTCCGCCCCGAGGCTCACTTCGTCGCCGCGCTTGTGGTAGCGCAGGCGCAGCTCGCCGGGCCGCAGCGCGCGGCCGTCGTCGACGCGGACGAACTGGGCCACGTCGTCGGCGTCGCGGGTGACGACCAGCGCCCCGCGCGAGGCCATCGCCTGCACGTCGTCCAGCTCGGACACCAGCGCGTAGCGCAGCTCCATGTAGTCGCCCTGCATCAGCGAGCGCGGATCGACCGGGGCAAGGCGCAGCAGCACTCGCTCGCCCGCCGCCAGCACGCGCTCCTTCTCGAACACCACCCACCCGGGGATCGCCAGCCCGAGCGCCAGCGCCAGCGACAACCACCGCAGGTCGCCGCCCCGCGTCGCCAGCCGGCCCGCCTCCGTCTCGCGCGGGCGCGCGGCCGTGCGCCGCAGCAAGCCGGCCAACAGCAGGAACATCAGGCCGTGGCTGACGGCCACGAGCGACTTGGCCAGCAGCGTCGTGCCGTGCTCGTAGTACCAGAAGCCGAGGAAGCCGCCGATCGCGCTCAGGCCGAGCAGGCGCAGGTTGAAGCTCGCGCGCAGCTGCCCGAGGATCAGCAGCGTCAGCCCGGCGCTGAGGCCCGGGGTGTCGAGGCCGAGCAGGGCGGTCAGCCAGATCCCCACACACGCGGCCGCCTGGGCCCGCCCGCGCAGCTCCGGCCGCTCGCGCCCCGCCTGTACGATCAGCCAGGTCGACAGCGCCGCCCAGCCCGCCGACAGCGCCATCGCTTCGAGCGCCCACGCGTCGCCGAGGAACATCGGCAGCCCGTCGGTCGCCCCGTCGCCGGCCCCGACCGTGATCGGCCCCAACAGCGCGAGCGGGAGGGTATACGCCAGCGGCTGCCACAGCCGGCCCAGCCGCGGCAGCAGCTGCGCCTGCAGCACCCACAGTCCGCACAGACATGTCCCCATGAACAGGGCCAAAAGACCATGTCCGAAGGGACCTACGTCGAGCTCGGCGGCCAGCACCAGCAGCGCCCAGGCGCCGACCAGGACCGCGGCGCAGCCGATGCTGAGGTCGCGGATCAGCCCCAGCGTGATCGCTTGCAGGATCATCGTGGCGACGCACATGGCCTCGTCGTCGCCGATGACCTCGGCCAGGCTGACGAGCAGCAGGATCTGGCCGCCGATGGCGGCGATCCACCGCAGCTGCAGCTCGAGCAGGGTGGTCGCGCCGCGCGCGAGCACGGCCGCCAGCCCGAGGCCCGCGGCGCCGAGCGTGAGGCCGAGCGGCGCCACCTCGGTGACATCCATCTCCACCAGGAAGACCGCCAGCAGCAGCGCCCCGAGCCACACCGAGACCGAGGCGCCCGCCTGCTGCAGCCGCAAGCCCTCGCCGGTGAGCCCGGTCAAGGCGTCGCGGGTCCGCTGCCCGAGCGGCGTGTCGGCGTCGAGCGCCGCGGGGTCGACGTGGCCCTCGCGGGCCAGCTGCTCGAGCAGCGCCCGGGTGCTCACGCCTCGTCCTCCTCGGGCTCGGCCGGGCGGCGGGCGCGGAACCACTCGCCGCCGACGTAGCCCTGCGCGCCGAGCAACATGCTCATGATGAACAGGCCGCTGACCCCGGCGTCGAGCACGTCGAACACCAGCTTGCCCTCGGCGATGGCGAGCAGGCCGAACAGGTGGGCCACCGCCACGCGCTCGAGCTTGAAGTCGCCGAGCTCGCGCCCGAAGTGCAGCAGCGCGGCCGGCTGCGCCAGGGCCACCAGCAGCGCGAGCGCCTGTCCTTCGGGCCAGCCGTTCATGACGATCGCCGCCGCGCCGTGGGCGAAGCCGATGCACCAGCCGAGCATCAACGCCGTCGCCGCGGGGCCCTCGAGCGCGCCGCGGCGGATCCGGAGGAGCAGCGCCAGGGCGGTCAGGGCGGCCGTCACGGCCAGGCTGACCCAAAGACCAGGTGTCTCGAACGGGTTGCTGCCGAGCGCCTGATCGATCCACAGGTAGGCGGTCGTCACCGCCAGCAGCAGCGCCGTGATCCACGCGCCGCTGAACCGGGTCGCCAGCGCGTAGCCGGCCAGCACCACCGACCAGGCGAGGAACAGCTCGAACGCGTCGGCGCCGGTCTGGTAGACCTGGCCGACCAGGGCCAGCAGCGGCCCGAACAGCAGCCCGCCGGCCAGCGCCGCGGCCCGCCCGCTGAGCTTGTCGAGCCCGAGCCTGCCGCCCGCGAGGGTGGCGACGGCCATCGCCGCGGCCGCCATGCCGATCCGCGCCTGCGGCGAGAACATGTCCCAGTTGGCGGCGACGAAGAAGATCGCGCCGGCGACCGCGAGCACGGTGCCGAGGATGATCAGGTGGAAGCGCGCGAACCGGTACCAGCTCTCGGCGGTCGGCTTGTGGCCGATCAGCTCGAGCGCGCGCTCGAGGGCCGCGGGCTCGAGCACGCCGGCGGCCGCGAGCGCATGCACGCGGACTGCCAGCGGCGCCCCTGCCAGCGGGTCGTTCACGCGGCGACGGTAGCACGCCGGCCCGGAGCCCGCGACGCCGGCGGCCATCCTGCGCCAGGGCGTCGGTCGACGCGGCGACGCGCGAGACCGCGAGACGAAGATGGGCACGGCAGGACAGGCCAGGTATCGACCGCAAAGGCGGATGCACGGGTACGCCGGCAGGATGAGGGGACCGTCGCACCGCCGACCGCGCACCGGGAGCGCATGCCTCGGGCGACAGGACATGGCGCGAGGGACAGGTCGCGTATTCGACCGCGAAGCCTGGCGTCCTGGCTGGCCCGCGGTCGCGAGCGCCCCCGGCTGCCGCGCTCGGGTATCGTGGCGGCATGCGACGGACTCGTTCTTCCTTACCGCTGGCCCTCACGCTGGCCGGGTGCAGCGTCGAGATCGGGCAGCCCACCGACACCTCGACGAGCGAGGGCTCCGCGACCACCGAGTCTCAGGGCGAGAGCACGACGGGCACGTCGACCGTCGATCCGACCGGGGCCCCGACGACCTCGACCGCTTCCACCTCGAGCACGAGCACGGGCACGACCGAGGCCGCGACCACTGACGTGCCGGCCGAGACCGACGGGCCGGTCCTGCCGGGCTGCGGGGATGAGTCTCATTTCGCCACGTTCAAGCAGCCGACCACGCTGATCCACGTGGCGACCGACGGCGCCGACGGGCCCGACTGCGGCGGCGAGGCGACGCCGTGTCAGACCCTCGCCGCGGCCGCGGCCAAGGCCACGCCGGGCACCGGCATTCGCCTGCTCGGCGAGACCTTCGGCCCCGACATCTTCCTCACCGACCTCGCCGGCACCGAAGATGCGCCGATCTGGATCGGCGGCGAACCGAATGGCACGCGCCCGCTCATCAGCGGCGGCGGCGAGGGCCTGCACCTGTCGCGTGTCCGCCACCTGGTCCTGCACGACCTCGAGATCACCGGCGCCACCAGCAACGGTATCAACGTCGACGACGGCGGCGACGTCGACGATCCGGAGGCGACCCGCTTCGTCGCGTTCGAACGCCTCTACATCCACGACATCGGCCAGGGCGGCAACCAGGACTGCCTCAAGCTGTCGGGCGTGCACGATTTCTGGGTGCTGGGCAGCCAGTTCGAGCGCTGCGGGGCCGGCGGCAGCGGCATCGATCACGTCGGCTGTCACCGCGGCCTGCTGGTCGGCAACTGGTTCCACGACAACGGCGGCAACGCGATCCAGACCAAGGGCGGCAGCGAGGACATCGAGATCCGCGGCAACACCATGGTCGACTGCGGGCAGCGGGCGGTGAACATGGGCGGCTCGACCGGGTTCGAGTTCTTCCGCCCGCCGCTGACCCCCGACGGCGTCAACGCGGAGGCGCGAAACATCCGCGTGGTCAGCAACGTGATCGAGGGCGGGGAGGTGCCGCTGGCGTTCGTCGGCTGCGTCGACTGCCTGGCGGCCCACAACACGATCATCCGCCCGCAGCAGTGGCTGCTGCGGATCCTGCAAGAGACGGTGACGGACCAGCAGTTCACGTTCGCGCCGGCGAGCGGCGGCCGTTTCTTCAACAACCTGGTGCTGTTCGACCGCGCCGAGATCTCGACGCACGTGAACATCGGCGGCGACACGGCGCCCGAGACGTTCAGCTTCGCCAGCAACCTGTGGTTTGCCGCCGACGCGCCCGATCAGTCGAGCCCCGCCGGCGATCTGCCGGTCGTCGAGACCGATCCGCTGACCGGCGTCGATCCGCTGCTGGTCAACCTCACCGACGACTACCGCCTCACGCCCGCCAGCCCGGCGCTCGGCACGGGCACGCCGCTGCCGGAGGTGGTCGCCGACCGCGACGGGCTGTGCTGGCGCGATCCGCCGAGCCGCGGCGCCTACGAGCTGCACTGAGCGCGGCGGCCGGGCCGCCGCGCACCTCGGGACATGTCCGTCAGCACATGTCCGTCAGAGCATGTCCCGCAGCACATGCCCTGCAGGCCAGCTCATACGCACGCCGCCGCGGTCTTGAGCAGCTCGCTGTAGGCCTCGGCATCCAACAAAGTGGTGAACTCGCTGAGGTCGGGGGGGCGCACCGCGATCATCCAGCCCTCGCCGTAGCAGTCGTCGCTGATGGTCGCGGGCGTCAGGTCGAGGCCCTCGTGCACGCGGACTACCGAGCCGCTCAGCGGCGTGAACAGCTCGATCTCCGCCTTGGCGCTCTCGAGCACCGCGAAGCACTGGCCGGGCGCGAGCTCGTCGCCGGGCTGGACGCGGAGGGCGAAATCGGTGATCTCGCCGAGCTGATCGAGGGCGCGAGCGCTGAGCCCGACGAGCACGCTGTCGCCGTCGAGTTCGGCCCAGACATGATTGCGCGCGTACCGGCGGGAGTGAACGGGGGGCATCGGTTTCGCGTTATCCCACGCGAACCTGGCGCCAGCAACGGCCCCACTGCGCCGCAGCAGAACCGCGTTCGGGGGTCAGCGGCGGCCGGTGGTGGCCAGCTGCACGGCGATCCCGAGCAGCGCCAGCGCGGCCCACGCGACGACCTCGGGGACCGCGTCGGGCAGGCCACCGGTCCACGGCAGGGCCGTCAGGTCGGTCAGCCACCGGATCGGGCTCTCGGCCATCACCTCGGCGCTGCGCACCACCAGCGCCGCGCCGGTGATCGCGGTGGCGACGATCAGCACCACCCGCGTCACCACTACGCTGGCGCTGCCGGCCACGCAGGCCAGCAGCAGCTGGACCTGCCACGAGACGCCGCCGACGGCCGGCGCGGCGGCCCAGGTCAGCAGCAGCGCCGCGACCGCGCCGATGGCGAAGACGCCGATCCGGAAGTACGCCAGCACCGTGCCGAGGCCGAGCAGGCCGGCGCCGATCTGCATCAAGCTGGCCGTGAGGACCTGTCCCGGAAACCAGATCGCGGCCAGAGCGGCGCCGGCGCCGACGCCGAACACCAGGCCGTAGATGCCGAGCACCAGCGGGAACAACCTGTATCCGGCGATGCAGTGCACGAGCCCCACCAGGAGCGCGACGACGGGGGGCAGACCGAGCGGCACGCCGGGACCCTAGCGACCGCGACCGCACAGGGCAAAATAACGGCCGGCCCGGCCGGGGGCAGAGGGCCGGCTCGCCGGTCGCGGCCGTCGCGGAGGCCAGCTCCGGCAGCGCGCCGGCGAACCCATCCTGGGGGCTGCGAGATCGCGAACGGCCCGTCACGCTCCGCGAAGCCGCGGTCGCGGGTCCGGATGTTTCACCGTTCGCTGCGAGGACGGACACATGAGGGGTTCCCCCTCGTGACAGGCGATCGTGGTATGGCAGGTCGAACGCGCCATGCGCACCGTCCTGCTCCTCGCACTCCTGGCCGTGACTCCGCTCGCCTGCGGCGGTGAAGCTGGCGCGGGTGGTCCGGGCGGCCCCGGCGGTCCCGGAGGCAAGGGTCGCCGCGGCGGTGAGGCCGAGCCGCTGGCCGTCGCCGTCACCACCCTGACCCCGGCCACCATCGAGCGGCACTACCGCGGCGCCGGCACCCTGCGGGCCCTGCGAGCCGCCGACCTGGTCGCGCTGCAGCCCGGCGTCGTGCTCGATCTCAAGGCCGAAGAGGGCGACCTCGTGGCCGAGGGCCAGCTGCTGGCTCGCCTCGACGGCCGCGCGTATCAGCTGCAGGCCGCGCGCGACCGCCTCAGCGCCCAGAACGCGGCCAAGGAGCTCGGGCGGCTCGAGCAGTTGACCGGCGTGCTGTCGCGCGAAGAGCTCGACAAGCAGCGCTACGCCGCCGAATCGGCGCTGGCCAGCGCCCAGGTGTCGCGCCACCAGGCCTCGCAGACGACCGTCTCGGCCCCGTTCGCCGGCACCATCACCCGCCGCCACATCGACGTCGGCAACCTCGCCACCACCTCCAAGTCGCTCTTCACGATCGCCGACCTCAGCGCCCTCGACCTCGAGCTGCACGTGCCCGAGCGCGAGGCCAGCGCGGTCCAGGCCGGGGCGCCGGCCGTCGTCGAGCTGCAGGACGGCAGCACGTTCGAGGCCCGGGTCGAGCGCCGGGCGCCGGTCGTCGACCCGCTGACCGGGACCGTGAAGTTCGTGGTCCGGGCCCGCAGCTTCCCCGCGGGCGCGGTGCCCGGGGCGTTCGCGCGCGCGACCCTGCGCGTGGCAGTGCGCGAGGCGGCGCCGAGCGTGCCGCGCAGCGCGATCGTCGAGGTCGAGGGCAAGCCGCACGTGTACGTGGTCGAGGAGGGCCGGGCTCGCCGGCGTCCGGTCGAGCTCGGGCTGGTCGGCGAGGACCGGGCGGAGATCCGCGGCGGCGTGGCCGAGGGCGCCTCGATCGTGCTCGACGCCGGCACCGGCATCGCCGAGGGCATGCCCGTGCGCGCGGTCGCCGAGGGCGAGGCCAAGGGAGCCACCAAGGCGACGGGCGAGGGCAAGGCCGACGCTGCCGCGGGCGGCGAGGGCAAGGCCGCGGCGGGCCAGGCAGGCGCCGCGGCTGCGGGCCTGTCCGCCGAGGCAGGTCCGAAGGGACAGGTCCCCGAGGCCAGGTCCGAAGGGGCAGGTCCCGAGGGCCAGGTTCCCGCGGCCAGGGCGCAAGAGACAGGTCCGAAGGGGCAGGCGGCCGCGGCGCCGCCAGGGGTCCGGTGACGGGCGAGGCGCGGCCGCGCGGCATGGTCGCGGGCGCGGTCGGGCGGCCGGTCACGACCACCATGGTGCTGGTCGCTCTGGTCGTGTTCGGGCTGGTCGCGCTGACGCGGCTGCCGCTGGCGCTGCTGCCCGACCTCAGCTACCCGAGCGTCACCGTCCGCACCGAGATGCCGGACGCGGCCCCGCAGGAGGTCGAGGAGCTGCTGACGCGGCCGGTCGAGGAGCTGGTCAGCGCGGTCCCGGGGGTGGTGCAGGTCGAGTCGGTCTCGCGCGAGGGCATCAGCGAGGTCGTGCTCGATTTCGGCTGGGGCACCGACATGGACCGCGGGCTCGACGACGTGCGCGAGAAGCTCGACCGCGTGGCCCTGCCGACCGGCGTGCAGCGGCCGGTGGTGCTGCGCTACGACCCGTCGCAGGAGCCGATCCTGCGCCTGGCTCTGGTCTCGCGCGACAACATGCGCCCGGCCGAGCTGTGGGAGCTGGCCGATCGCCGGGTCAAGCGCGCGCTCGAGAAGATCCCCGGCGTCGCGGCGGTGCAGATCCACGGCGGCGACAAGGAGGAGGTCCGGGTCGAGCTCGACCCGCAGCGGCTGTCGGCCCTGCGCGTGACCGCCGACGAGGTCGCCCAGGCGATCCGCCGCGACAACGTCAACCGCCCCGGCGGCGCGCTGTCGGAGCAGAAGAGCCGCTACCTGCTGCGCACCGTCCACGAGGCGCGCGAGCCGGCCGAGCTGGCCGAGGTCGTGGTCCGCAGCCAGAGCGGCGCCGAGCTGCGCCTGCGCGACGTCGCCGTGGTCGCGCGGGTGCCGGTCGAGCGCGAGGAGCTGGCCCTGGTCGCCGGCCGCGAGGCGGTCGAGCTGGCGGTCTACCGCGAGGGCGACGCCAACACGGTGGCGGTGTCGCGGGCGGTCCAGACGGCGCTGCCCGAGCTGCCCCTCGGGACAGGTCAGAGCGTGGTCGTGCTCAGCGACCAGGCCGCCTTCATCGAGTCGGCGATCGCCGAGGTCCAGAGCAACACCCTGCTCGGCGGGGCGCTGGCGGTGCTGGTCCTGCTGTTCTTCCTCCGCGACCTGCGGGCCACCCTGGTCATCGCCGCGGCCATCCCGATCTCGCTGCTGGTCACCTTCGTGCCGCTGCAGATGCTCGGCGTCAGCCTCAACCTCATGAGCCTCGGCGGCCTGGCGCTCGGCGTCGGCATGCTGGTCGACAACAGCATCGTCGTGCTCGAGTCGATCGCCCGCGTGCGGGAGCGCGACCCGCACGGCGGCGCCGCGGCCACGGCGGTGCGCGGGGCCACCGAGGTCGCCGCGTCGGTCGTGGCGTCGACGCTGACCACGGTGGCGGTGTTCCTGCCGATGGCGTTCGTCGAGGGCGTGGCCGGGCGGCTGATCCGCGACCTCGCGTACACGGTGTCGCTCAGCATCCTGTCGTCGATGTTCGTCAGCCTGACCCTGGTGCCGGTGCTGCAGAGCCTCGGCGGCGGGGCCGGCGAGGGCGAGGGCGAGCCGGCGCCGCGCTCGCTGATCGCCTGGCTGCTGGCCCCGCTCGCCCTGGCGTTTCGCGGCCTGCGCGTTGCGACATGGTCGATGGGGAAGGTGCTCCGCGTGCTCACGGCCCCGTTCACGGCCGCCTACGCCGCGGTCGAGGATGCCTATCCGCGGCTCCTGCGGGCCGCGCTGCGCTGGCGGTTCACGGTGGTGGCGCTGGCGGTGGCGCTGTGCGTGCTGGCGTTCCAGCAGCTGCAGGGCCTCGGCAGCACGCTGCTGCCGGAGATCCAGCAGGGCGAGTTCTTCGTCCAGATCTCGCTGCCGCAGGGCAGCTCGCTCGACCGCACGGCCCACGTCGCCCGCCGGGTCGCCGCCGCGGTCGAGCAGGACGAGGCGGTCGCCCAGGTGTTCGCGCGCGTCGGCAGCATGACCGCCGGCGACAGCGCCACCGGCACGGTCGCCGGCACCCACCTGGCCCAGGTCAACGTCCGCCTGCAGCCGGGCCTGCTGGCGCCGGAGGAGGCCGCGCTCGAGGAGGCGCTGATGCTGGCGATGGCCGGCGCGGCCGCCGATCCGGAGGCGACGCTGCGGCTCGGCCGACCGGCGCTGTTCTCGTTCGACGCCCCGATCGAGGTCCGCATCTTCAGCGAGGAGCCCGAGCGCGCGATCGGCCACGCGCTGGCGCTGCTGCCCGACCTGCGCGCGATCGAGGGCCTCGCCGACGTCGCCCCGGACGACCTCGCCGGCCGCCCCGAGGTCCGCGTCGACTTCGATCGCGAGCGCCTCAGCCGCCTCAACCTCGGCGTCGACGCGGCCGCGCTCGCGGTCCAGCGCGCGGTCCAGGGCGAAATCGCGACCAAGATGCACGCGGCCGACCGGCAGCTCGACGTCCGCGTTCAGCTGCCGCAGGTCGACCGCACCCGCGCGGCCGATGTCGGCAAGATCGCCGTGGCCGTGATCGGCGACATCCCGGTCACCGTGGCCGCCGTGGCCGACCTGGTCGAAGGGACAGGCCCCGCCGAGATCCGCCACCTCGACGGCCGCCGCGGCCTGCGGATCCGCGCCCGCCTCACCGGTGAGGACCTCGGCACCGTTGCAGCCCGCGTCGAGGACGTGCTCGCCGCCCACGACCCTGGCGACGGCCGCGTCCAGGCCGAGCTCGGCGGTCAGGCCGAGTCCCTCGGCGGGTCGATGAAAAGCATGATGTTCGCGGCACTTATCGCCGTGTTCCTCATCTACGTGGTGATGGCGTCGAGCTTCGAGAGCCTGCATCACCCGCTGCTGATCATGTTCACCGTCCCGCTGGCGGTGGTCGGGGTCGCGTGGGGCTGTGTGCTGACCGGCACCCCGATCTCGGCGATGGTCGGCATGGGGGCGATCATCCTCGGCGGCATCGTCGTGAACAACGCGATCGTGCTGGTCAACACCGTCAACTACCGTCGCGGCCAGGGCATGGCGGTCGGCCCGGCGCTGGTCGAGGCCGGCCGGTTGCGGCTGCGGCCGATCATCATGACCACGGCGACGACCGTGCTCGGCCTGTTGCCGATGGCGTACGGGGTCGGCGACGGCGCGGCCCTGCGCCAGCCGCTCGCGGTCACCGTCATCGGCGGCCTGACCGCGGCGACCCTGCTGACCCTGGTCGTGATCCCGTGCCTCTACAGCCTGCTGCCCGGCAAGCGCCAGGACGCCTGGGCCGACATGGCGGGGGAGGACTGACGTGAGCGACCATCGACCTGGCGAAGGGGACATGTCCCCGAACGCAGGTCCGATCGGACCTGGCCCCGAGGACATGTCCTCGAAGGCAGGCCCGCAGGTCAGCGGTCGAGCCAGCCTCAGCGACCTCGCGCTCGACCGCCCGGTGATGATCGGGATGCTGCTGCTGGCGATCCTGGTCCTCGGCGCGATCGCCACCGCCCGCCTGCCGCTGGCGTTCCTGCCGGCCGGCGGGACCGCGCGCGTGTCGCTGCGCATCAACCTCCAGCGCACCAGCCCGGAGCTGGTCGAGCGCGAGATCATCCGCCCGGTCGAGGAGGCGATGGCCGGGCTGCGCGGGCTGCAGCGGATCCAGGTCGGCAGCGGCGGCTGGGGCGTGCGCGTCAACCTCGAGTTCGTCGCCGGCACCGACATCGCGGCGCGCAAGGCCGAGATCCGCGAGCGCTTCGACCGCATCCGCGGGACCCTGCCGGACGCGATCACGCGGGTCACGCTCGACTCGTGGGGCCGCTCCGACGACGCGGTGGTCAAGCTGCGCCTCGCCAGCGACAGCGACCTGACGCGCTCGTACGACCTGATCGAGCGCTACGTGGTGCGGCCGATCGAGCGCATCCCGGGGGTCTCGCGGGTCGAGCTCGAGGGCGTCGAGCCGCGCGAGCTCGAGGTGGCGCTCGACCTCGAGGCCCTGCGCCGCGCCGGTGTGTCGGCCCAGGCCGTCAGCACCGCCGTGCGCGAGGCCAGGCAGGGCCGCAGCCTCGGCGTCCTGCGCGAGGACGCGACCCAGCCCGGCGTGCGCGCGCCGCCGATCGACGCCGACCCGCAAGCGTTCGCGGCCCTGCCGGTGGCCCGCAGCCGCGGGGCCGCGGCGTCGACGACCTCCGCGGCCACCACGGCGCCGCGCACGACCGCGACGCCTGCCTCTTCGGGCATGTCCTCGGGGACAGCTTCCGCCGGGACCACGCCAGCGGTCTCGGCCACCGCGCCCCTGACGGCCCAGGGCCCGCAAGGCGTCGGCGCGCGCAGCAACACCGCCAGCGTCGGCCCGGGCGTCTACACCAGCACGCCGATCGGGTCCGGGGTCGCGCCGGCCACGGCGGCGGCGGCCGGGCAGACCAGCGCGGCCGTGCCGGCGCGGGTCGGCGAGGTCGCGCGGGTCGAGGTCCACCCGCGAGAGAACCGCAACTTCCGCAGCCTCGACGGCCGCCTCGGCGTCGACCTCTCGGTCTACGCCGACGCCGGGGCCAGCCCGGTCGACGTCGCCCAAGCCGTCAACGGGGTGGTCGAGGAGCTGCAAGCCAGCCCGCGGCTCGGCGGCATCTCGGCGGTCGTCTACCACGACCAGGGCAAGATCATCCTCAAGACGCTGGCCGACCTGCGCGACACCGGCATCTACGGCGGCGTGCTCGGGGTGGCCATGCTGTGGCTGTTCCTGCGCCGCTGGGGCGTGACGATGGTGGCCGCGCTGTGCATCCCGCTGACGATCCTGGCGACCTGCGGGGTCCTGCTGATCCGCGGCGAGGAGCTCAACTGCATCGTCCTGCTCGGCCTCGTGCTCGGCGTCGGCATGCTGGTCGACAACGCGGTCGTCATCACCGAGGCGATCGAGCTCCAGGCCCAGCGCGGGCTGCCGGCGCGCCTGGCGGTGCGGGCCGGCGGGCGCGAGGTCGGCCTGGCGACCGTGGCGTCGACGCTGTCGAGCGTGATCGTGTTCCTGCCGCTGGTGTTCGGCGACCCGGCCAACCCGATGAGCGCGCTGCTGGCCCCGCTCGGCCTGACCTTCGCCACGGTCCTTTTGTGCAGCCTGTTCGTCAGCCAGACGCTGGTGCCGCTGATCATGCCGACGGTGCTGCGGCGCGGCGGGGTGGCCGAAGGGACAGGTCGCGGCGGACGCCTGCTCGGCCCGCTGATCGCCGGCTACGGGCGCCTGATCGCGTTCACGCTGCGGTTCCGCCGGACCGCGCTGGTGCTCGGCCTCGGCCTCGCGGCCAGCGCCGTCATCCCGGTCCGGCTGCTGGGCTACAACCTCACCGACATCGACCCGAAGCCCGACTGGGTCGAGGTCAGCATGCAGTTCGTCGGCAGCCCCGGCTACAAGGAGATCGGCGAGCGCGTGCGCGTGGTCGAGGAGGCGATCCTGGCCAAGAAGGACGCGCTCCAGGTCACCCACGTGTCGTGCGCCTACTCCGACTTCTGGGGCCGCTGCGACGTCCACCCGATCGCCCGCGCCGCCTCCGAGGCCGACGTCGAGGCGTTCACCACCACCGTCAAGCAGGCGCTGCCCGAGCAGCCGGGCGTGCGCTACCTGGTCGGCGAGAACAACCGCGGGCACATGCGCGGCAACTCCGATCGCCACGAGGTCGAGCTGGCGATCAAGGGCGAGGACATGGGCGTGCTCATGGACCTGTCCGAAAGGGCAGCTTCGCACCTGCGCGCGACGCTGCCGCGCGGCAGCGCCGACAACCCCGAGTCGGGCGGCGTCGACACCGTGATCGGCCCCTACGACGAGGGCTCGCGCGAGCTCCACGTCCGCCTCGACGGCGCCCTGCTGCGCCGCTACGGCCTGCGCGCCGACGACGTCGCGCGCCTGATCCAGACCGCGTTCCAGGGCACGCCGCTCGGCCAGGTGCGCAGCCCCGAGGGGCAGATCGAGCTGCGCCTGTCGGCCGGCAACGCCAGCGGCAGGGCAGGGGACGGGCCGACGCTCGAGCAGCTGCGCGACCTGCCGATCCCGCTGGCCGACGGCGGCGAGGTCACCGTCGGCAGCATCGCCTCGCTCGAGCCGACGCGCAGCCCGTTCTACATCCAGCGGCTCGACCGCGAGACCCAGGTCAAGGTCAAGGCCCGCTTCTTCACCCCCGACCCGGAGAAGAACCGCGCCGCCGTCAACAAGGCGATGGAGAGCTTCGTGTTCCCGACCGGCTACAGCAGCGGCGAGTGGTCGCGCTGGGGCCGGACGCAGCGGTCGAGCATGGAGGTCCTGATCGACCTCGGCCTGTGCCTGCTGCTCGTCTACGCGGTGATGGCCTCGCTGTTCGAGAGCTTCCTGCAGCCGTTCGCCATCCTCGCGACGTGCCTGCTCGGCTGCGTCGGCGCCCCGTGGCTGATGTGGTGGACCGGCACCACCGTCGACACCACGGCGATGATCGGCCTCTTTATCCTCATCGGCATCGCCGTCAACAACGGCATCATGCTGATCGACCGCGCCATCCAGCTGCGCGCCGTCGGCATGACCCGCGACCAGGCGCTCGCGGCCGCCGGCTCCGACCGCCTGCGCCCGATCTTGATGACCGCGGGTACGACGGTGCTCGGCCTGGTGCCGATGCTGATCCACCACCCCACACTCGCAGGCGTCTACTACCACGCCATCGCGCTGATCCTCGTCGGCGGACTGGCGTCGAGTACGGTCATGACGCTGGTCTTCCTGCCGGCCACGTACAGCTTGCTCGACGACCTGGCCCGCTCGGCCCGCTCGGTGTGGCGGCGCGTGGCCAGATGAGCGAACGCGAGACCGCGCCCTGCGTGTGACCGCCAACGTCCGCCGGCGCGCGAAAAGCCACCCCTGACCGCGGCTCCCGCGGGATGATGGCCAGGTCCATGTCCGCCTCCAGCCCCGAACCCTCGCCCGAGCTGGCCACGCTCCTCGCCGAGAACGCCGCGCTGCGCGAGCGCAACGAGCTGCTCACGGCCGTCATCCGCCACTGCCCAGCGGTGATCTTCGTCAAGGACACCGAGGGTCGGCTGTTGGTGTGCAACCAGACCTACGAGCTGCTGACCGGGGCCGGGCCCGGGGGCCTGATCGGCAAGACCGACGCCGACATCTTCGGCCCCGAGGCCGGGGCGCAGAACCGCAGCAACGACCTCCGGGTGTGCGAGAGCGGCGTGCCGCAGGAGGTCGAGGAGCTCATCCCGCAGAGCGACGGGGTCCACGTCTATCTCTCGGTCAAGTTCCCGATCTACGACGCCCGCGGCCAGCTGTGCGGCCTCGGCGGGATCGCCACCGACATCAGCGAGCGGCGCCGGGCCGAGGAGGAGCGCAACGCGCTTCAGCAGGAGGTCATCGCCGTCCAGCGCTCGGTGCTCGCCGAGCTGTCGACCCCGATCGTGCCGATCGCCGACAACGTGATCGCGCTGCCCTTGATCGGCACCATCGACCGCGACCGCGGCCGCGCCATCATGGAGGCGCTGCTCGAGGGCGTGGCCGAGTACCGGGCCCGCGCGGCCATCCTCGACGTCACCGGCGTGCGCTCGATCGACGCCCAGATCGCCGCCGGTCTGCTGCAGGCGGTCCACGCGGCCCGCCTGCTCGGGACCCGCGTGATCGTCACCGGCATCCGCCCGGAGGTCGCGCAGGCGATGGTCGGCCTCGACGCCGACTGGCGCAGCGTCGAGATCTTCGCCACCATGCGCGAGGCCGTCGCCTGGGCCCTCGGCCGCGCACGGCGCTGACGACGATGGCATGTCCCGAAGGCCATGCTCTTCGGGACATGTACTGCAGGACATGAGCATTGCGCCATGCCCTGAAGCACATGCGTTCGAGGCCATGCTCCCGAGAACATGTGCATCGAGACATGTCCATGAGGACATGGCCTGATGGCCATGCCCTGAGGGACATGCCACGCACCTCAGTCGCGCGCGCGCGAGCGGGTGAACAGCCCGCCGAGGCCGAGCAGCAGCGACAGCCCGCCCACCGCCAGACCTGTCCCATAGGCCAGGCGCGAGCGGAGCTCGGCCGCGGCCGTCTCCGGGCGCTCGACGCTGGCGGTCAGGCGCGCCTGCAGCTGCGGGTCTTCGGGCGCCAGCTCGGCCGCGGTCGCCAGCAGCATGCGCCGGCCGTCCTCGGTGGCGGCCAGGTCGGCCTCGGCCAGCAGCGCCTGGACCCGCAGCGCGTCGGCGCGGCCCGGATCGGCCTCGTCGAGCAGCGCCGCGCTCTTGCGCCACAGGCGAGCGCCCTGCGCCAGATCGCCGGCGGCGGCGGCCTCGCTGGCGGCCTGCTCGTAGGTCGGCACCAGCTCGGCGCGGGCGCTGAGCTGCGGATCGTCGGCGAGCAGGCGATCGAGGATCGCGATCGCGGCCGCGCGATCGGGCTCGCCGAGCGCCGCCGCGATCTCGGCCCGCTCGCGCTCGCGGCGGCCGTCGTCGAGCCGCTCGAAATACGCCCGCGCCAGCCGCTCCGGCTGGGCCTCGCACACCCCGGCGAACACGCTGTCCTTCGGCGCCGAGCGGCAGTCGGGTTCGGCCAGCTCGGGCTGATGGCTGGCGATCCGACTCATGATCGCGATCCGGGCCAGGTCGCGGTACGTCAGCTGCGCCGCCGACTCGCCGGTGCCGCCGCCGACGAAGCGCAGCAGCTTGCGCTCGGCCCGCGGCGCCGGCCCGGTCACGAACGCCAGGAACGCCTCGCGCGCGGCCTCACGCACCCGCGGGATCGCGGCGTCGACGAAATCGAGCAGCGGCCCGGCCGCGTCGCCCGGGCGGACCACGGCGTAGGCCGCGATCAGATCGGCGAGCCGCGCCGGATCGTCGCCGACCGCCTGCAGCGCCTTGCGCGGGTGGGCCCGGTCCATGCGGTCGACCTGGTAGCCGGCGTACTCCGCCGTGCGATAGGCGACCGAGTCCTTCACCACCTGCGCCTCGCCCTCGTCGGCGGGCAGGGGCGGGCGGACCGAGCGCCGCAGCAGCCCGGGCAGCGCCGGATCGCCGAGGCGGCGGATCGCTCGCCCGACCTCGTCGCGGAACGTGCTCTCGTGCAGGTACGCGGCCGCCAGCAGCGCCTCGACGACCTCGTCGGTGTGCGCCGGCACGGCCCCGATCGAGGCCGCCGCGCGCAGCAGCGCCGCCTGGATCACGCAGTCGCGGTAGATCGGCCGCAGCACCTTCGACACCTGGCGCGACGGCAGGGCCAGCAGGTCGGTGAACCAGTCCTCCGACAGCTTGATCCCTTGGTGGCCGTGGGCCTTCTTCCACGCCAGCTCGAAGTGCCCGTAGCGGTTCGGCACGTCGCCGCCGATCACAGCCAGCAGCGCTTTGTAGTCGGCCTTGCGGGCGCTGCGCGGCGCCAGCAGCTCGGCCCGGACCGCCGGCCACAGCTCCGGGGGCGCCGCCGCCAGCGCTCGCGCCAGCGGCCCGAGGTCGCGGTGCGGCCCGTCGCGCATCGCCGCGATCAGCCCCGCGAGCTCGTCCGCGGCCGTCGGCGGCGCGACCGGCTGGCCTTCGATACCTGGCGCATCGACCCTGTCGGAAGGTTCCTGTTCTTCGGGACCTGTCCCTTCGGACTCGCGCGGCGGCCCGGTCTTGGCCTTGGCCTTGCGCTTCGCCGGGCGGGCGGGCTCGGCGTCGTCGGCGGGCAGCTCCGCGACCGCGGCGTCGAGCTCGCGGTCGCCCAGGGCCGCGGCCTGGGCGAACCAGAGCTCGTAGCGGTCGGCCCAGGCCTGGGCCTGCAGCGTGTCGGCCGACGAGCGGGTCAGGACCACGACCTGCGGCTCACCGGCGCAGGCGGCGACCAGGGTCGAAAGGAGCAGGGCGCGCCGTGGCATGCGGCCTGGGTACCAAGGGCAGGGGAGATCCCCAAATTAGTCACGCCTGCCCGCGGCTCAGTGGAGCCGGTCTTCGGGGACAGGTGCGCCGATCTCGGGCACGAAGCGGAGGAAGCGCAGACCGGCGCCGCTGAGGGCGCGCAGGCCGTCGCTGCCGGCGTACTGGAGATAGTAGTGGTTCTGAATGCGCGCGATCGCACAGATCGCGGCTTCGTCGCCCGGCATTTGGAAGCGGATGATCACCTTCGTCCGCAGCGGCAGCGGCTCGGGCATCTCGATGAACATGCCGGACTCCGAGATGTTGCGGGCGACGCACCACTGCTCCCCCACCTCCTCCGAGAAGACCAGCACGGGGAAAACTTTGTCGATCCGCGAAGAGCCACGGCGATCCTGGGCGACACGCATGATCAGAGCATCGCCGGGTCGGTGCATGAACACAAATATCCTACATGTGCGCCAGGGTGAGTCAATAAATACGGTGCTGGAGTGTGCTTTCTGCGCGCGTGCGCGAGGTCTGGCTGGCGGACGCCCCGCGCGCTTGATTCGGCCTGCGCCATCCCCCATAAAGCCCGGACTTTTGGCCATGGAAACCGATCCCACGCCGGAGCAGCGCGACGATGTGTCCTTTCGGGCAGGTACCGTCGCGCTGTGCGGGCGGCCCAACGTCGGCAAGTCGACCCTCCTGAACGCCCTCGTGGGCAGCGACCTGGCGGTCGCTACCCGGTTCCCGCAGACCACCCGCGAGCGCTTGCTGGGCGTGTGGTCGGAGGACGGGTTTCAGGCCGTGCTGGTCGACACCCCCGGCATCCACCGCGCCAAGTCGGCGCTCAACAAATTCATGGTCGACGAGGCGCTGCGCGGGGCGAAGGCGGTCGACCTGGTGCTGATGCTCGCCGAGGCGCCGCTGCTCGCCGACACCGCCGCCGCCGAGGAGTGGGAGCCGGGCCCGTCGGCCGCCGCCGCGCTCGCCTCGCTCGCCACCGCCGGGCGGCCGATCGCGCTGGTGCTCACCAAGTGCGACCGCATCGAGGACAAGGGGCTGCTGCTGCCGATCCTCCACAAGTGGTCGACGCTGCACCCCTTCACCGCGCTCATCCCGATCAGCGCCACCGCCGGCGAGGGCCTGAAGCAGCTGCGCGACCACGTCGTCGCCGCTCTTCCGGTCGCCGAACCGCTGTTCCCCGAGGATCAGCTGAGCGACCGCGCGATCCGCTGGCACGCCGGCGAGCGCGTGCGCGCGGCCCTGTTCGACCACCTGCGCGACGAGCTGCCGTACTGCTGCGCCGTCACCGTCGAGTCCTTCAAGGAGCAGCGCAAGCCGCCCCGGGACATCGTCCACGCCAGCGTCCACGTCGAGCGCGACAGCCAGAAGCCGATGGTCATCGGCCGCGGCGCCGAGACGATCAAGGCCATCTCGATGTCGGCCCGGCGGGCGATCGCCGAGCTGACCGGACGGCCATGTGAACTCTACCTCGAGGTCAAGGTGACCCCGAATTGGACCCGCGACCCGGCGCTGATGCAGCGCCTCGGCCTGCACGTGCCCGTGGGGGGCCTGTCATGAGCGAGCACGACGACGATCTGGCCGAAGAGCCAGGCGAAGACATCTCCGAGGACGGCCCGGCGCCGAGCGCCGACGTCAACCGTCGCACCAGCGTGGTAGCGATCGTCGGCCGCCCGAACGTCGGCAAGTCGACCCTCTTCAACCGCCTGATCGGCTCGCGTCGGGCGATCGTCGAGGATCGCCCGGGCGTCACCCGCGACCGCCTCTACGGCGTCGTCACCCACGACGGCAAGAGCTACGTGATCGTCGACACCGGCGGCCTCGACTTCGAGGACGAGTCGCTCGGCAGCCAGATCCGCGTCCAGGCCGAGATCGCGATCGAAGAGAGCGACCTGATCCTGTTCGTCGTCGACGCCTTCGACGGCATCATGGCCGACGACCGCGACATCGCCGACATCCTGCGCCGCTCGGGCCGGCCGGTGCTGGTGGTCGTCAACAAGTGCGACAACCCCGAGCGCGAGCTCGCGGCCCAGGCCGCGCACGAGCTCGGCTTCCCGATCCTCGCCGTGTCCGCGGCGCACGGTCGCAACGCCGCCGAGCTGCACGATCACGTGCTCGGGCAGGTCCAGCAGCCCGCGCTCGAAGGCGTGCTCGCCAACACCCTCGAGGGCACCCGCGTCGCCTTCATGGGCCGCCCCAACGCCGGCAAGTCGAGCCTCATCAACGCGCTGCTCCGCGAGCCGCGGGTGATCGTCAACGCCGAGGCGGGCACCACCCGCGACCCGATCGACCTGCCGTTCGAGTTCAACAAGCAGCCGATCGTCCTCATCGACACCGCGGGGCTGCGGCGGCGCAAGCAGATCGAGCGGGCCATGGAGAAGCTGGCCGCGATCAAGGCGATCCGGACGATGGAGCGGACCCAGGTGGTCGCGCTCATCGTCGACGCCACCATGGGCGTCACCGACCAGGACCAGCGGCTGGCCCGCATGGCCCACGAGCGCGGCAAGGGCGTCGTCGTCTGCCTCAACAAGTGGGATCTCGTCGCGCGCGACAAAAAAGCCGCGCACGCCGTGCAGGTCCAGGCCGAAGAGGAACTGCAGTTCCTCGAGAAGCCCTACATCATCAAGACCTCGATCACCGGCGCCGGGCGCGACCGGGGGCAGGGCCACGCCCGCGGCCTCGGCGAGCTGATGGAGGCGTGCCTGCTCACCGCGCGCGCGCTCGGCAAGCACATCTCGACCGCGGATCTCAACGCCGAGCTCGCAGCCGCGGTCGCCGAGCACTCGCCGCCGATGTTCGGGCCCAAGCCGGTAAAACTGTTGTTCGCTACCCAGGCCGAGAGCGATCCCCCGCTGATCGTCATCTCTGCCAACCACGGACGCTGTCTTCCGGCGTCCTACGAGCGCTACTTGCTGCGTCGCTTTCGGACTCGCTGGAACCTGCGCGGCATCCCCGTGCGGCTCGTCGTGCGCGCCCGTGGCCGCACCAACAGCGAGCGGGGCCGGGGCGCGAACAAGTCGGCCGAGTGATTGGCGGCGCCTCGCCGCGGAGGCGCCGTCTCAAATGGATGACGGTCGAACCCGGATGTGAGGGAGCGCCGGGCGCTCGCGCGCCACTGCGCAGCCGAGCGCGGCCCCAGCGCTCCTGACATCTGGAGTGTTCGCGGACTTTACAAGCCGGGGCCACCTTTGCGATGGTAGGGCACACCGCCCACTCCGGCCTCCCTGGAGAACCTTCATGTCGCGCGTTACTTCCCTGAGTCGCTTCTCGCTCACCGCCGGCGCTGCCCTGGCGCTCACCGCCTGCCTCGAGCACCCGATCAAGAAGGTGCTCTACGACAAGAGCTCCGAGGCGCAAGAGAACGTCGCCATCGCGATCAACAAGGACGTCGACATCCTCTTCGTCATCGACAACTCCGGGTCGATGGCCGATGAGCAGGCCCTCCTCGCCAAGAACTTCGCCGCGTTCATCAACGTGCTCGAGGCCGAGGACGTGAACGCGAACTACCGCATCGGCATCACGACCACCGACAGCGGCAACCCGCGCTGTCCGGCGGCCCAGACCACCCCCGAGGGCGGCAAGCTGGTGTTGTCGAGCTGCCTCGGCCGCGTGGATCTCGGCGACTTCTCGTTCGACATGGACGACTACGCCTACGCCTGCACGGACGTCTGCAACCTCACCGACGATCAACTGCAGATCAAGCCCACCGAGACGGCGTACTCGAACGGTGAGAAGGCCCCGCGCAACTGGATCGAGCGCATCGAGACGGTCACCAACCTCCCCGACGACGTTACGACCGTGCAAGCGTTCCAGTGCTTCGGTCCGCAGGGCGTGTCGGGCTGCGGCTTCGAGCAGCACCTCGAGTCGATGTACAGGGCGCTGGCGCTGGCCGGCCAGGAGTCGTCGGGGAGCAACTACGGCTTCATCCGCGACACCGCGATCCTCTCGATCGTGTTCATCACGGACGAGGTCGACTGCTCGCACAACGACAAGTTCAAAGAGATCTTCACGACCAACAAGCAGTTCTGGGAGGACCCGGATCGCCCCGACGCCACCAGCGCCGTGTGCTTCAACGCCGGCGTGAAGTGCGACGGCGCAGGCCCGACCTTCGCCCGCTGTGAGTCGGCCAACTACGGCATCGACGGTTCGGTCGACGTCGCCGACGCCGACGCCGTGCTGCAGCCGCTGTCGAAGTACATCAACTTCGTCCAGAACCTCGAGACCCAGAAGCAGACCTTCGACCTCAACCAGGAGGTCCTGGTCGCGCTGATCGCCGGCGTGCCGCCCGGCTACGAGGACGGCGACAAGGACATCGTCTACGAGGACGATCCCGACCCGGACCAGCAGGATCTTTTCGGCATCGGCAAGGGCTGCACCCTGCCGAACATGATGGATCCGGACGCCCCGCAGACGGCTCTCCCGCCGGTGCGCGAGCGCGAGTTCGCCGAGGCGTTCCAGGTCGGCGACGATCGCAACCTGTTCTCGATCTGCCAGGACGACTACTCCGGCGCGCTCAAGGCGATCGCGAACAAGATCCGCGACCAGATCAAGCCGGCGTGCATGACCAAGTGCGTCAAGGACGTCGATCCCTCGGATGCGATCCTGCAGCCGAACTGCCAGATCTTCGAGGACAACCTCGCGGCCATGACTCGCAACGAGATCCAGCCGTGCGAGGAAGTCGCGGGCGAGTGGATCGCCCCGGCCGGTGAGACCGCGTGCTTCGCCGAGCTCATCGACCCGGGCACCGAGACCCCGAGCGAGATCGACAACATGTCGGAGGAGTGCGTGCTCGAGGGCTACAACCTCGAGTTCCTGCTCATCCGCACCGGCGCCGCTGCGGCCGGCACGACCATCTCGGCCGCGTGCGAGCTGTCGCCGAACCCGGGCAACGACTGCCCGATGCTCTGAGCCTGGTTCGCTCGACGTGAAGGCGCTCCCGCCGCGAGGCGAGGGGCGCCTTTCGCTTTGGGTCCGCGCCGCGCGGTCGGCGTGCCAACTCGGTTGGCGAACCACTCGCAACGGCGCAACCCCGTTGCGGCGGTCTCCCGTCTCAACGACGCGAGATGTCAGCGTTTTCCTGCTGGCCTGCGAGGCGCATGGACCCCGGCGGAGGTCCCGATGTCGCTGCGCTCCACCCTTATCGTCTCGCTTCCCCTCGTCACTGGTCTCCTCGCCGGCTGTCTCGACCACCCGGTCAAGAAGGTCACCTACGACAAGACCCAGGTCGACGACATCACCGTCGACGTCCAGCTCAACAAGGACGTCGACATCCTGTTCGTCATCGACAACTCGGGCTCGATGGCGGACGAGCAAGCGACGCTGTCGAAGAACTTCGAGGCCTTCATCGGCGTGCTCGAGCGCAAGGACGTCGACGCCAACTATCGCATCGGCATCACCACCACCGACGCCGGCAACCCGCTGTGCAAGCAGGCCCAGACCACCCCGGAGGGCGGCAAGCTGGTGCTCTCGAGCTGCCTCGATCGCATGGCGCTCGGCGACTTCACCTTCAACATGGACGACTACGGCTATGCCTGCAGCGACTACTGCAAGCTCGACGACGCGGCGCTGACCGACCGCATGAAGCCGACCGAGACCCAGTACTCCGACGGCGAGGTGGCGCCGCGGCGGTGGATCGAGCGCATCGAGGGGAAGACCAACCTGCCCGACGACGTGAGCTCGGTGGAGGCGTTCCAGTGCTTCGGCCCGCAGGGCGTGTCCGGTTGCGGTATGGAGTCGCACCTCGAGTCGATGTACCTCGCGCTGGCCCAGGCGAGCCGCGCCGACTCGCCGACCAACTACGGCTTCCTGCGCGACCAGGCGATCCTCTCGGTGGTGTTCATCACCGACGAGCTCGACTGCTCGTACAACCCCGAGTTCGGCGAGATCTTCACCACCGACAAGACCTTCTGGTCCAACCCGGACGACCCGCAGGCGACCAGCGCGGTGTGCTTCAACGCCGGCGTGAAGTGTGACGGCGACGGCCCGACGTACACCAACTGCCGCTCCGCCAACTTCGGCGTCGACGGCACCGAGGGCGTGTCCGACGACCAGGCCGTGCTGCGGCCGCTCTCGAAGTACGTCAACTTCCTGCAGACGATCGAGGACGCGAAGAAGGTCACCCAGCCTGATCAGGAGGTGCTCGTCGCGCTGATCGCCGGCGTGCCTCCGGGCTACGAGACGAAGGACGCCGACGTCATCTACGAAGACTCGAGCGACCCCGAGTTCCAGGACAGCTTCGGCATCGGCGCCGGCTGCACGTTGGCCAATGCGATGGACCCGGACAAACCGCAGACCGCGGTCCCGCCGGTGCGCGAGCGCGAGTTCGCCGAGGCGTTCCAGGTCGGCGAGGACCGCAACCTGTTCTCGATCTGTCAGGACGACTACTCCGAGGCGCTGCGCGCGATCGCCAAGACGCTCGAGGCGCAGCTCAAGCCGGCGTGCATGACCGAGTGCGTCAAGGACATCGATCCGACCACGCCGGTGGTCGACCCCTCGTGCGTGCTGACCGCGATCAACGCCCGCGAGGGCACCCGCGAGGACATCCCGTCCTGCGAGGAGGTGGGCGGCGAGTGGGTCGCGCCCGCGGGCTCCACCGCCTGCTTCGCCGAGCTGATCGACGCGGACGACGAGACCCCGAGCGCGATCGACAACATGGACGCGGCCTGCGTCGCCGAGGGCTTCAACCTCGAGTTCAAGCTCATCCGCACCGCACCGGCCCCGGCCGGCACCACCTTCGAGGCCACCTGCGAGCTGTCGCCGAACCCGAGCCAGGACTGCCCGATGCTGTGAGCCGGCCTCGCCGCTTCGACGGAGGCGCTCTCGCGCGTGCGAGGGCGCCTCACGCCTTTCTGGCCTGAGCGCATGACCTGAAAGGCGAGCCACGGATGGTGTGGCCACCCACGCCGGCCGGCCACAGGCGCCCTCGACCCAATCGAAGTTTAAAGCGCTCTCGGGGCCTCCAGGATCCCGGCGGCCGATAGCGATTGCTGACAGCTCCCCGCGAGCCCGCCATTGGCTCGCCTTGGGACGCCGTCGTCGCAGATCCCGGCTCGCCCGGCGCCTGGTCTCGTGAATGCGCGAGCCGGCAAGGGTCTGCAGTTATCATTCTTGTATGATGAGAATCAGTCTACGATAATAGAACGCAAGCAGACGTAAGTGCGATTTGCCGGCGCTCGACGGGCTACTCCGGCGACAGGCGTCGGTGCATTCGCGGGCAGGGCATTCCCTCGGCGCGGGAGCAGCTTCTCGGCCCAGAGATGCGCCATTTGCTGCCGGGCGGGTGAGCGCTCTGGGATTTAATCATCATCCGTGCCCGATGAAATGGTGTGGCTCGGACACCCCGTATAGCGGGGTTCGATTCGGCGCGACAGCGAACTCATACTATTCGAGTTTGGTTATTTGCGCGGTTACGCATCGGGGCGCTCTGCGGATAAAAAATGCCCCGTTAACGGATTCGTCGATCGCACGAGAATCGATAGGGATTACTTTTCCCCTGACCACGATGGAGGACTTCTCCATTATTTGATGGTAGGAGCCGCTCGCGGGCACCGGATCGAGCGGCCATGGGTGCGCTTTGGCGCACGCGGCTCGCGCTTACGGGCGCGAGCCGCGAGAGGGTTGTCCCGAGCTTCGCTCCGATTGCGTCAGTACGCCTTGGCCATCAGCACCCGCTGCGCGCTCGGGTTGCCGGAGAACACGCAGCGGCCGGCCTCGGGCGCCGGGCCCTGGCCGGGCAGGGGGATGCAGCGGATCGTGACGCGCGTCTGCTCCTTGATCTTGGCCTCGGTCTCGCGGGTGCCGTCCCAGTGGCACCAGGCGAACGTGCTCTTGTCGCCAGCGAACGCGGCCAGGAACTCGTCCCAGGTGTCGATGGTGCGCGCGCGCTCGCGCACGCGGTCCTGGGCGATGCGCAGCAGCTCGTCCTGGAAGCGATCGAGCCGCTCTTTGATGGTGGCGACGAACTCGTTCTGCGGGATGAACTCCTTGCCGCGCCCGGCCGCGGTGTCGACCCGCATCTTGACGCAGACCTGACCCTTGGCGAGGTCCTTGGGCCCGAGCTCGACGCGCACCGGCACGCCCTTGCGCTCCCAGATGTAGAACTTGTTGCCGGGCCGCAGGTCGCGGTCGTCGACCACGACCTCGACGAAATCGCGGTGGCGGCTGCGCGGCAGGGAGAGGTCGACGTCGGCCAGTTGGGCGCGGATCGACTCGGCCGCCGCCAGCACCTGCGAGCGCTCCTCGTCGGTCTTGTAGATCGGGACGATGACGACGTGGATCGGGGCCACGCGCGGCGGGAGCACCAGGCCGCTGTCGTCGGCGTGGGTCATGATGACGCCGCCGACCAGGCGCGTGCTGACGCCCCACGACGTCTGCCACACGTAGTCGCGGCCGCCGGCCTCGGTCTGGAACATGACGTTGAACGCCTTGCCGAAGTTCTGCCCGAGGTCGTGGCTGGTGCCGGCCTGCAGCGCCTTGCCGTCCTGCATCATCGCCTCGATGCAGGTGGTCTGGACCGCGCCGGCGAACCGCTCAGCGTCGGTCTTGATGCCGCGAATCACCGGCATCGCCATGATCTGCTCGGCGAAGTCGCCGTAGACGTCGAGCATGCGCTTGACCTCGGCCTGGGCCTCCTCATGGCTCGAGTGGGCCGTGTGGCCCTCCTGCCACAGGAACTCGGTGGTGCGCAGGAACATCCGGGTGCGCTTCTCCCAGCGCATCACGTTGGCCCACTGGTTCACCAGCAGCGGCAGGTCGCGGTAGCTCTCGATCCAGCGCGAGAAGAAGTAGCCGATGATCGTCTCGCTGGTCGGGCGGATGACGTATGGCTCCTCGAGCTTCTCGCCGCCGGCGTGAGTGACGACCGCGAGCTCGGGCGAGAAGCCCTCGACGTGCTCGGCCTCCTTGGTGATGAAGCTCTGCGGCACGAGCAGCGGGAAGTAGGCGTTCTGGTGGCCGGTGGCCTTGAAGCGGGCGTCGAGGTCGCGCTGCAGCTTCTCCCAGATGGCGTAGCCGTGCGGCTTGATGACCATGCAGCCCTTGACGACCTTGGCCGGCTCGGCCAGCTCGGCCTCGCGGATGACGTCCTGGTACCACTGCGGGTAGTCGGTCTCGCGCGGGGTGATCTTCCCGCCTGCCTTGCCTACCTGATCCTCTTGCTGCTCCGCTCGGGCGCCCTGTTTCATGCGCGGAGGATGCCGAGGGGGCGACGAGGTGGCAAGTCCGCGCCCTCACGCCCTGGCGCACGGGCGCGGCGCCGGGGTAGGGGCCCGGCCGCGGCTCAGGTGCCGGTCAGCGGCGTGATCTGGTGGCGCAGCGCCACGATCTCGGCCCGCACCTGCTCCTTGAGCGCCTGCAGGTCGTCGAGCGTCAGGCCGCGGGTCGAGATCGGGGTCCCGACGGCCACAAAGGCGCGCGCCTGGCCGAAGCGCCAGTCGTGCTTGCGCAGCGCCGCGGCGGTGCCGGCGACCGCCACCGGCAGGATGTCGGCGCCGGTCTCGATCGCCAGGTGGAAGGCGCCGTCCTTGAACGGCCCCATCTCGTCGCCGAGCGCGCGCGTGCCCTCGGGGAAGATCATCACCGGCGTGTCGCGCATCAAGTACCGCCGGCACCGCGCCATCGCCCCCTTGGCCGAGCCGCGGTCGCCTCGCACGACCGGGATGTCGCCGGCGAGGAACATCGCCCAGCCGAGGATCGGCACCTTGAACAGCGACGCCTTGCCGAGCCACTTCATCTCCCACGGCAGATGCGAGATGAGGAACGGGTCGGTCTGCGAGCAGTGATTGCTGACGACGACGGTGCGCCGCGGCCGGTACGGCGGCAGCGGCCGGAGCACGCGGAAGTCCCACAGCGGATTGAACTTGGTGACGCCGATCGCCGCCAGGCGGAACAGCCGCCCGGTGACCCTTCGACCATGGTCGAAAGGCCAGGTCAGCGGCACGAGCACGCATTGCAGGCAGAACGCGAGGCCGCCGAGCCCGAAGATGAGCAAGTATGTCCAAACGGACAGGATGATCGTGCGCGAAGCGGACATGCGCGGCATGCAGGCGTGCCCCTGAAGATGGGCCACAGCCGTCATGCCACGGCGCTTGCGACGTGCCAAGCGCCGCGGGCCGCGCAGGCCGATCGTGCGCGGCGCGGCAGCGTGAACGGCGGGCGAGCACGCGCGGGGGAGAAACCACCTGGCACCATCCGTGGCACCGTCAACCCAAGCCGATTTCAACGCGGGGTCGGGCGCGCGCGGCCGGACCGTTGGCCCATCTTCCCGCGGCCCAGCGCACGCACTCCCGACTCCCATCCATGTCAGTGGCCCTGGCGCCCTGGTTCCGTTGGCGGTCGACGCATGAGCTGTCGCACGACGAGCACCCGCCCGCAGGGACGACGGATCGACGCAGGGAGGACACGCGAGGCGCGAAGCCGTCACGGCCGCACGAGACCTCGCGGACCGCGACCGCCACGACGCTCTTCCGTCGGCTCGACGCTGTCATGCCGCGGCGCGGAGCCGTCCCGAAGCCCTCGGCCGCAGCGCGACGCGTCGACCTCTTGCCGCGGCGCGGAGCCGCCATTACGGACCTCGAGGTCCTCGGCCGCCAGCGCGACGCGTCGACCCGACCTCATGCCACGGCGCGGAGCCGCCACTACGGACCTCGAGGTCCTCGGCCGACAGCGCGACGCTCGGCCTCAATGACGCAGCGCGGCGGCGTCGAGCAGCGACCCGCAGCGGCGGGCCGCGTCGTCGAGCGTGAACAGGCCGACGAGGTGACCGCGGTCGCTGATGACCACGGCCTCGGAGCGGTGCGTCAGCATCAATCGCAGCACCGCGTCGACGCTGCGCCACGGGGGTGCGACGGTGGGGTCGCCGCACATCACGTCGCGCACGAGCCGACGCGCGAGCAGGTCGCCGCGGAGCCTGGCGAGGTCGCGCTCGTACACGAGGCCGAGCAGCTCGCCGTAGTCGAGCACGGGCAGCAGCGCGACGCCCTCGTCGCGCATGCGCTGGAGCGCCGAAGCGGCCACCTCGTCGGGCAGGACCGAAGAGGGCAGGGCGCGCATGAGCTCGCAGACCGGGCGAGAAGCCATCGCCGATCACTTTAGCCGAGACCGCGGACGGATCCACCGCGCCCGGCCCACATCGGCCCCGCGATGTGATGCCGCCCGGCTGCCTGACGCTACGTCACCGGTCGGGGCGCGCACGCCCGTCGAGACCTGTTTGGGCGTACAGCAATTCGAGCGAGAACAGCACGGCGGCCACCCACAACGCCGTACCGAGGCCGAGGTGCAGGACCTGCATCCAGCCGGGGGCGGACAACATCACATTGAGGACGCCCGCCGCCAGCTGAGCGAACACCAGGATCATCACCCACGCGCTCGCGCGACGGACGGCCGGCGCCGCGGTGTTGCCGAGGTGATGGGCGATCACCGCGGTGAAGAAACCGAGGCCGCAGGCGAGCACCGGGTGCATCAGTCGCAGGCGCTGGAGGAAGTGCGCGCCGGCCCCGAGGTCGCGCTGCAATCGTTCGGCCAACGCGCCGGCCTCGACGGGGTAGAGCGTGTCGCCGAGGGCCGTGACGGCCCCGCTGAGGCCGACGAGCACCAGCCCCCCGAGGCTGGCACCGAGCAGCCAGCGGACACGACGGGACGCGCCGCTCCGCGTGACCGCGCCGGGATCGCGGCCCGCGGCCCACGCCGTCAGCGCGATCGCGCCGGTGAGCAGCGAGGTGTTGAGGAGGTGCGCGGCCATGACGACGGCGCGCGCGACCGAGTCGTTGTGGCCGACCAGACCGAAGCGCACCAGCCCGGCGCCGATCAGCGCCTCGGTGATCGTGAAAACCAGCGCCAGCCAGGCCCCGACCCGCGCCGTGTGCCCGCGCGGGAAGCCCCGCAGCGCCGCGATCAGCAGGGCGAGCACGATGATGCCGCACAGCCCCGAGGTGACGCGGTGCGAGAACTCGATGATCGTCTCGATCGTGGGGCTGATCGGCACGATCTCGCCGTGACAGGTCGGCCAGTGCTGCCCGCAGCCCGCGCCGGAGCCGGTGATCCGCACCACCGCGCCGAACAGGATCACGAGGACGGTGTACGCGAGAGTGCCCCAGGCGAGGCTGCGAAAGCGTGCGCGAGCGGCGGCCACGGGCCCTCCATACTCGCTTTTTCCGGCGCCGAAAAGCCCTGCGACGGGCTGCCACGGCCCGCAGCACGTGCGCTGGGCGACGCGACGTCAGCTCGGCCGGCCGCGCCGGCGCCGCCTCGACCGCACACCGGAGCGTCGCCACGTGCGCACGCAGACGGGCGCGGCTGCCTCGCACGACGCGAGCTCGCCGCAGCCGCGACGCGAGTTCGCCGCGGCCCCGACGCGCGATGACTCCAGCACGCCCCAGCCGCCGCCTGCTCGATGGCGCGTGCCTCGAGACGGTAGCTCGGGTCTGCATGTACTCCTGAACATGCCTCGCGGGACATGCTCATACAGACATAAACAAATCGTCATGTCCAAAGGGCCATGACCAGATGTACATGGCCGATCGATCAGATACATATGTCTGATACAACATGCCCGATAGACCATGCCCAAAGGGACATGTCCTCTAAAACATCATCGCATGCCCTATGCGACATGCCCGATCGAACATGGCTATATGGACATGTCCTCTAGAACATCCTCGCATGTCCGATGCGACATGCCCGATCGACCATGCTCACATGGACATGTCCTATGGAACATTCTCGCATGTCCGATGCGACATGCCCGATCGACCATGTCCTCTCGAACTTCGTCAACCTTGCTGCTGCACCCGGCGCCGCCGCAGCCGGCGCACGAGCCCGGCCGGCATCCCCCACAGCTGCACGCCGCCCGGGTACCGCCCCGCGCGGACGATCGCCGCGAACGCCACGAACCCGAGCGCGACTACCAGTCCGAGCGCGCCGGCGCCCAGCAGCGCGCGCAGCGGGCGGGGCAGGGCGGCCAGCGGACCGGCGAGCAGGTGCGCGGCGCCGGCCCAGGCGGCCCACACGACCACGGCGAGGCCGGCGTTGGCGGCCGCGAGCACCCCCACCTCGCGCCAGCGGCCGGGGCGGGCCAGGCCGCCGATCTCATGCCGGTAGAACGCGCGCAGCAGGCTCAGGTTGACGACCGCGCCGAGTGATGTCCCGAGGGCCAGGCCGGGCGCGCCGAGGCGCTCGTAGGTCGCCGCGTTGAAGCCGATGTTGACCGCCACCGAGGCCACCGACGCGATCAGCGGCACCCGCGGGCGATCGATCGAGTAGAACGCCGGCGCCACGATCTTGACCATGCTGTAGGGCGCGAGCCCGATCGCGTAGGCCTGCAAGATCAGCGCGACCGCGGCCGACTCCGCGGGGCTGAAGCGGCCGCCCTCGTAGATCAGCGCCACGATCGGGTGGGCCAGCAGGATCAGGCCGACCGTGCTCGCCGACGTCAGCAGCCAGGCCGCCGACAGGCCCTCGCCGGTGCGGGCGATCAGGCGCGAGCGGTCGCCGCGGGCCGCCTCCTCCGACACCTGCGTGGCCGTCACCGTCGCCAGCGCCACTCCGAACACCCCGATCGGCAGGAAGAAGATCCGGAACGCGTACTCGATCTGCGCCACCGCGCCGTCGCCGAGGCTGGCGGCGAAGCGCGTATTGACGAACACGTTGAGCTGGACCGCGGCCACGCCGACGATCGCCGGCAGCATCAGCGAGACGATCCGGCGCACGCCCGGGTGCTGCAGCAGGCCGCGCAGCTGCGGGCGGGCGCGGTAGCCGAGCCGGCGCAGGTACGGCAGCAGCACGGCCGCCTGGGCGACGCTGGCGACCAGCGTGCCGACGCTCCAGGCCATCACGGCGGCCGGTCCGCCGAGCCCGGCCAGCCACATGCCGAGGCCCGCGGCGATGCTGACCAGGTTGAACAGCACGGGCGCCAGCGCGAACGGCAAGAAATTGCGCTGGGCGTTCAGGATCCCGCCCCACACCGCGCCGACGCTCACGAACGCGAGGATCGGCATCATGATGCGCGTCAGCGCGGCGGTCTCGGCGATCTTCTCGGCGCTCCATCCCGACGTGATCGCGGCCACGAGCGGCCCGGCGAACACCACCCCGAGCAGCGTCAGCGCGCCGGTGACGAGCAAAATCCCGGCCAGCGCGAGGTTGGCGAGCTGGTACGCGCGCTCGCGATCCTCCTGCACCAGGGCCGCGGTGAAGGTCGGGACGAACGCGCTCGACAGGGCGCCCTCGGCGAGCAAGTCGCGCAGGAGGTTGGGGATCCGGAAGGCCACGGAAAACGTGTCCGCGAGCGCGCCGGCGCCGATGAGGCGCGACTGCAGCGACATGCGCACGAGCCCGAGGACGCGCGAAGCGGCGACCGCGGCGCTGATCGAACCCGACGACTGGAGGGCGGACGGCACGTGGCGCGGCAGTAGAACACGCGCCGGGGCCGTGCGATAGTCCCGGCCCCGTGCTCCTCGCGCTCATCAAGACGCTCCGGCCGCGTCAGTGGATCAAGAACCTCTTCGTCGCCGTGCCGCTGATGTACGGCCAACGGCTCACCGATCCGTCGAGCCTGCTCATCACCGCCGGCGCCGTCGCGCTGTTCTGTCTGATCTCCGGCTGCGTCTACATCCTCAACGACCTCGTCGACGTCGAGAAGGACCGCGCCCACCCGAAGAAGCGCAACCGACCGATCCCGTCGGGCAAGCTGCCCGAGGTCGTCGCCCGCCGCTTCGCCGTGATCTGCGTGCCGGTCTGCCTCGCGCTCGGCTACTGGCTGCAGCCGCTCTACGCCGCCGCGCTCGGCGGGTACTTCGCGCTCAACCTGGCCTACAGCTTCAAGCTCAAGCAGATCGCCTACGTCGACGTGCTGTCGATCGCCGCCGGCTTCATCCTCCGCGTGCTGGCCGGGGCGCTCGCGCTGGGGATCCCGGCCTCGCCGTGGCTGCTCGGCTGCACGGGCCTCCTGGCCATGTTCCTCGGCTTCGGCAAGCGGGCCCACGAGCTCGCCGGCGCCGAGGACCCGCAGAAGCAGCGCGCCGCGCTCGCGGCCTACAACCTCACCACGCTGCGGATCATCCTCTACGCGCTGGGCGTCGCCACCGTCGGCCTCTACGTCGCCTACACCCTCAGCGACCACGTGCTCGAGCTGTTCGGCACCAACCGCCTGGCGTGGACGGCCGTGTTCGGGGTGGTGGGCATCGCCCGCTTCATCTTCCTCTCGACCACCCGGCGCGAGGCCGAGTCGCCGACCGAGGAGATGCTGAAGGACCCGCTGTTCATGCTCAACTTCGTGGTCTGGATCGCCCTGACCGCCGCGCTCCTCTACGGTTGGATCTGAGGCGCGGATGTTGACGGTCATCCAGCGGGTCTCGCGGGCGGCGGTGCGGGTCGACGGCGAGGTCGTCGGCGCCATCGAGCGCGGCGCCATGTTGCTGGTCGCGGTCGAGCGCGGCGACGTCGACGCCGACGCGATCGCCACCGCCAAGAAGATCGCCTCGCTGCGGTTCTTCCCCGGCGCCACGCCCATGGATCGCACCCTCGCCGAGGTCGGCGGCGGCGTCCTCGTCGTCTCGCAGTTCACCCTCGCCGGCTCGCTGCGCAAGGGCCGGCGGCCCAGCTTCGAGGGCGCGGAGCTGCCCGAGCGGGCCCGCGCGCTGTACGAGGCGGTCGCCGCGGCGCTGCGGGCCGAGGGCCTCGAGGTGGCCACCGGGCGCTTCGCCGCGCACATGGAGGTCGACCTCGTCAACGACGGCCCCGTCACCTTCCTGCTGCGCAGCGTCGCCGGCCAGGTCCAGTGAGCCGTTCACTGGCGCGGGCGCCCGCGGAGCGCTAACGTCGCCGCGTATGCGCACCAGCTTGCTCGTGCTCGTCGCCCTCGCCACCTCGGCCTGCGCCTCGATGCAGGTCGGCGAGAGCCGCCGCAACGTCACGGCCTTCTGCGTCGGCGCCGACGGCAGCGCCTACGCCATCGCCACGCAGGTCAGCACCGGTGACCGCAAGAGCGACCGCGTCTGTCGCCGCGCCGTCGCCGGCATGGAGCACCCGCCCGGCGCCGACCTGCCGTGCCGGATGATGGAGTTCACGGTCGTGCGCGACAAGTAGGGCGCTCGCCGGCATGGCTGCGAGGACATGTCGCCGAGAGCATGTCCGTGCGGGCATGTCTTCTTGCACATGCCCGATCGCACATGTCCTCAAAGCCAGCGCACGAACATGAACGCGGCCAGCACCGCCGGCGGGGCCAGCAGCAGGCCCTCGAGCCCGCGTAGGCGGCCGCTGCGTTCGGGCGCGGGCACCGGCAGGGCGGCCAGCAGGGCGGCGTTGCGCCGGCGCTCGCGCGCCAGGATCTGCAACGGGCTCAGCCACAGCGCCGCCATGGCGCACCACAGCGCGATCCTCGGCGCGTCGGGCGGCTGAGCGCGCGACACCAGCCAGCCGCTCACGAGCAGGAGGGCGACCAGGCGCAGGCGCAGCAGCGGGCACAGGCGCAGCAGCTGGGTGGTGCCGAGCTGCAGGATCGGGTTGTGCATTCGCGCGACGAAGCCCGGGCGCGGGGCGGGCACGCCGGTGCCCGCCAGCCGCCGCGTCGCCTCGCTGAGCCACGGCACCGCCTCCCACAGCCCCGCCGCGTAGAGCCGACCGGCCGTCACGCGCACGACGAGCGCCGCCAGCATCGGCGCCGCCAGCAGCGTCCAGTGCTGCGTGCTGGCGGTCCCGCGCTCGGCCAGGCGGGCCAGCGTCAATTGCCCAGGCATGGCGATCAGCGTCGCCAGCCCGACCCCGAGCGCCGGCGCGTAAAGGTGCACGGCCGCCTCCTCGGCCGTCCAGCCGCCCGCGCCGAAGCGCTGCGCCTCGCCGATCCAGTGCTCGGGCGGGAACCGGCGCCCGGCGTAGGCCGCGAGCCCGGCGATGCCCGGCTCGATCAAGCTGGCCGCCAGCGCCAGCCACAGGAAATCACCGAGCAGCCAGGCGCAGCGCGTGAGGTCGGGCAGGGTCGCGGCCGCGATGGCGCCGGCCCCGGCGACGACGGTCAGCGCCAGGCCGCGGCGGTGCGCCGGGAGGGCCGATCGGAAGTGGCGCGCCGGCTCGATCGGCAGCGGCAGCAAGCGCTCGCGCTCGGGCGCGTGGAGGTAACCGCCGAGGCGCGCGTGCAGGCCGGCGAGCAGGAGGAACGGACCGCCGGCGAACACGAGGCCGCGCTGCGCGGTCAACTCGGGCTCGTTGGCCAGCGCGATAGACCAGGCGGCAGCCAGCACCAGCGGTGCGACCCACGCATTGGGCCAGGTCGCCGGCCAGCGGGGCAGGGGAGGGGCACGCACGCGGCGAACATAACCGCACTCGAGCGCCGGGGCGAGCGCATCCCGTCGCGGCTCACGGGGCTCGGACAGCTCGACGTAGGTCTCGCCCGCGCCACGTGCGTCGGCTGGAGGCCGTCAGTTCTTCGCGCTGTAGATCGTGAACAGCTCGACGTCGGTCACCGCCACCAGGCGGTACGCGTGTTCGCCCTCGGCGACCGCGATCGGCGTCGCCGGCAGCAGCTCCACCCGATCGACGCTGTCGTCGGCACGGGTCTCGAGCAGGGCGCGGCCGCCGGTCAGCATCACCGTCATGTCGCGGCGGCCCTTCGTCGAGATCGCCACCACCTCGCCGGCGCGGACCCGGAGCACCTTGGCCGTGTAGCCCTGGCCCTGGGCCCACACGAACTCGCCGCCGAAGCTGCGGCGCTCGAACGGCGGGCCATAGTCGTCGTCACCGGGGTCGACGGCGTTCTCGTCCAGAACGGCCTCCGGCTCCTCCGAACCTGCGCGATCCCTGTGCTCCATCGCCGCGATGATAGCCCGGAGCCGCGCAGCACGCGAGGGGGGGACCCGGACCCCGGGACTCTTGCCGTGACGTTGCGTGCCCATGCGCGTCCTCGCCGACCTCGTAAAGGCGTCCGGGGCGTCGACGAAGGGCGACGCGAACCACGTCTGCGTGGGGGTAGTGGCCGGTTCCTGGGCGGACGCAGGCAGCGCGAGGTCGAGGAGTCTGCGAGGCGATCCGGCGGGCATTTCGGACGCTGACGGCGCGAACGATCGCCATCGGCGTGGGCGATCCGTCGTGCAGATAATCGGCGGCGGCGCGAACGCTCGTGTTCGCGGAGAGCGATTTGTCGAGCGCGGCGGTCGACGGCGGCGCGCACGCTCGCGGTCGACGAGGGCGATTTGTCATGCCTCTCGATCCCAGCGGCGTGCACGCTCACGGCATGTCGCTCATCCGGCGCAAGGGCGTGCGTCCGCGGCGCGCACCAGCGGCGCAGAGGAGCTCTCTTCGTATCTCGACGCGGCGCGTCCGACTTCTGGGCGTCCAGCTGCTGGGCTGTCGGGCTTGTGACGTCCGGGGGCAGGAGAAAGACAGCGAGCAAGGTGCAGGCGAAGAGCACCGTGAAACCGAGCGACGCGGCGAGGACCCACGGCCTGGGCGGCGCGGGCGTGCTTGGTGGCGGTAGGACGGGCGGCCGAGCCGTCGTCGCCGATGACCGGGCGAGAGCGGGAGAGGGGCCCATCGGGACATGGAGACCAGTGACCGGCGTGAGCGCTGGCGCTGGCGGCGTCGGTTCGGGCGCGCGAGCGGTCGGCACCAGGGCCTTGCGGGCCGAGGGCTCGAGGAGTCGCCGAAGTTGCCGCCCGAGTTCGGCCGCGGAGGCCGGCCTCTGTGCCGGGTCTCCGCCGATAGCTCGCATCACCAGGTTCTCGAGGTCCGTCGGCAGCCGCACTTCAAACTCCGACGGACGTGCCGGAGCGACGCCGAGTGCAATCTCCACCTGCTGCGCTTGTGCCGTGGTTCCACGCCACGGCATCCGGGCGGTGAGCAACTTGAACAGCGTGACGCCGAGGGCGAGCCGGGGGCGGTATGTCTGAAGGGACATGTTCATCGAGGATCATCCGGCAATCACCGCAGCGCGTCGCGTGCATCGACCTGCGCTCGAAGCGGCCGCGCCGAGGCCAGGCGAGGCCCGATATCGCCACGGGGGAGGCGCGGCTACGATGGATTGGATGGTCTCCAGAAGAGCTCGTGCCGGGGTCCTCGCGGCCGGGCTCCTGGCCTGCGCGCCCGAGCCGTGCACCGAGGTCGAGGGGCTCGAGCTGTGGGACGCCGGCGTCTCGGGGCCGTTGTGTGTGCTCGGCGACGTCGTCGTGAACGAGCGGACGGCCGCCGAGCTCGCCCGCCTCGAGGGCATCGAATCGATCGCCGGCTCGCTCATCGTATTCGCCAACCCCGAATGGACCGAGCTGCCGCGCTTCGCTTCCCTGCGGGAGATCGGCGGCGCCCTGTCGATCTCCGACAACCCCGCGCTCACCACGATCGACGCCTTCCCGGCGCTCGAGCGGATCGGCGGGACGCTCTACGTCGGCGAGCACCCGCGCCTCGTGTCCGTCGCGCTCGGCGATCGCCTGGTCGAGATCGGCGGCCTCCAGCTCGCGCTCAACCCCGAGCTCGCCTCGATCGCCGGCCTGCAACGCATCGAGTCCGTGGCCGGCGACTTCATCGTCCAGGAGAGCGGGCGGCTCGCCACGCTCGAGTTCCCCGCGTTGACGCGGGTCGACGGGGGGCTCCGTCTCGTCGCGCTGCCGAGCCTGCGCAGCGTCGATTTCTCCGGGCTCGTGCGGAGCGGGGGCTTGAGTTTCGCGTCCACGGGCCTCGACGGGCTGGCCGGGTTCTCCGCGCTCGAGAGCGTCGGGTCGGTCATCCTCGAGGACAACTCGCGGATGACCGAGATCGAGCTCACCGGCTGGGCCCTCGGTTCCCTCAGTGTCCGCGGTAACGCGGGCCTGCGACGCCTGGCCGCGGTCCTCACCCCGGTCCCGGAGACGACCGCCTCGGTCTTCATCACCGACAACGCCGCGCTCACGCGGATCGACTGCGCCATCGACGGCGAGGAGCTCCAGTGGCTGGTCCTCACCGACAACGCCGCGCTCGCGCAGATCGCCCCCTGGACGGGCCTCGCGCGCTTGAGCGGCCTGCGCATCCAGCACAACGCGAGCCTCACCGAGCTCCGCTCGTGGCTGCCCACGCTGTCCCGCGCCGACCAGGTGTGGATCTTCGGCAACGCCGCGCTCCCTCCCGCGGCCGTCGACGCGTTGCTCGCCGAAGTCGATCACGACCGCGAACCTCGCGTCGGCGACAACGAGGGCCAGGTGACCTTGCTCGATCCGTGCCCGTGGCCCGACGACTACGTCTGCGACGCCGAGCAAGACGCGGACGGGGAGCCGGGCACCGGCCTGTGCCTCGTCGATCCGGACGGCTGCGGAGGTTGAATGCGCGCTCCTCTTCTCGTCCTCGCTGTCCTCGTCGCTTGCGCGCCTCCGGTGTCCGACGCCGAGGAGCCGCGTCCTGCGTGGGTCGGTGAGCACTTCACCATCGACACCACTGTCGAGACGGAGCAGCTGTGCGCCGGCAGCGTGCAGAGCCTCGATCGTTCATCGAGCGCACCTTCGCCTTCCTCGGCGAGCCGGTCCCCGACGACTTCGTCGCGCTCGTGGAGGTTGGCGACATCTCCCTGTGCCCGCCGACGGCGCAGGCGTGTTACCTGGGGGACCCGAACACGTCGTACCTCCAATCGCTCGCCAATTTCGGTCTGCCGCTGACGACGCTGCGTCACGAGCTCGTCCACGCAATGACGTGGGAGGCGTGGGGGCCCAGCATCTCGTTCTTCGCCGAGGGCATCGCCGCCGCGCTGCAGGGGCCCGTACTCGTGGGCGCGCCCCTTCCCGTCGGCGATCAACTCACCCTCACGACGGGGACGCTCGATTACGGCGCGGTGGCGCAGTTCACCCGCTTCCTGATCGACACACGCGGCGTGGACGCCTTCCGGCGGATGTATCAGGGCGCGCAGACGTGGTCCGAGGACGACATCCGCGCGCTCTTCCTCGAGGTCTACGGTGAGTCGCTGGCCGAGCTCGAGGCGGAATACCTGGCCACGCCGCTCGGCTGCACGTACGCGGTCGACCTCTGCGACGCCGGCAGCGCCGAACGGGTCGCGGACGTCTGGGCGCACAGCTTCGTCGTCTCGTGCGACGACCCCGGCTACGTCGGCGTCCGCGACTCGTCGCAAGTGTTCTTCACGGGGATGTGGACCGCCATGACGCTCCGGGTCGAGCGCGCCGGCCGCTATCGCCTCCGCTCCTCCGACTATGTCGAGCTGGGGGGATGCGGCGCCTGTGTCGGCCCGTGGAGCGGGATCCCGGCTCTCGACACCGACATCGAGCTCGACCTCGACGCCGGGCTTTACACCCTGCTCGCGCCGGCCGCCGCCGCCACCCGCACGGTTCAGGACGTCGAGCTGCGGCTCGTCGAGCCCGCGCCCTGACGGCCGGCCGCCGACCGCCACGTGCTCGCCCGAGCTCCGGCGTGGTACACGTCGGGCGTGCGCGGTCAGCTCGCGATCCTGGGAGCGCTCGCCCTGTTCCACGCGCTGTCGGTGCGCGCGAGGTCGCGGACCCGGCTCTCGAGCGCAGCGTTGTCGACGTACTCGAAGGCGCAGGACACGAACACCACGACGCTGTGGTGACGCGCGGTCGCTTGCGCGTGACGGGGCGAATCGCCGGTCGCTCCCCCGTTTTTCGGGCGCCGAGGTCGGGAGGATGAGCGGTCTGAACTTCGGTTCAGGTCGATGGAATGTCTCTTCGAACAGGTTCTGGGATGCGCGTGAGGGAATACGAGCGACACCGGCGTGGTTCCGCCACAGCCGCGCGTTCGAGGCCGTCCTGCACGAAGGTGGGTCCATGAGAGGCCATCCGGGCCGGTGGCACGTTCGCCCGACTCCGCGAGTCGACATGCCCAGCCTGTCCCGGCGATCCGCCCATCGCTCTCTCATTGTTTGGACCGCAGGTCTGACGCTGCTCCTGAGCGGTGCCGCGGGCTGCGAGCGGCGCGGCGGGCCGGTGATCCTCGCCAGGGCGAAGGCGCTGGCGCCCGTGGAAGATCGGGCCGCGACGGCCGCGCTCGAGCAGGTGCGCCGCGGGTACATGGGTCGCGACTGGTGGGGGTGCGCGCACGAGGGGGCGGCCCTGCGGGAGAAGCACCCCGACGACGCGCGGCTGCAGGCGTGGACGATCCTGTGCGCGGGCCGCTCGGGGGGCAACGCGCTCGCGCAGGCGGAGGCGATGCTGGCTGAAAGGCCAGGTGACCCGTGGGCCCTGTTCGCTCGCGCCGGCGCGCTGCTCGACGACCCGTCGCGCGGCCAGCAGGAGAGCATCCCGGCGGCGCGGGCGGCACTGGCGGCCCTGGACGGGCACCCGGACGCGCTGTGGCAGCTCGGCCGGGCGCTCGTGGTCCACGCGCCGCGGATCGAGACGGTACAATTCTTCGCCGAGCACGGCGGCGCGACGCCCGATCTGCTGGCGCTCGAGCTCGCGTTCGCGATCCAGTCGATCGGGTCGACCGAGGCGCAGGTGCTCGAGCTGGCGGCGAGGACCAGGGCCGCCGACCCGAACAACGTCGACGCGGAGTTCGCGACGGCGACGTGGCTGCTGAACCACCGCCGCCCGGACGAGGCGGGCCCGCTGCTGGTCCGCGCGCTCGAGCTGTCGCCGCACTCGTCGTCGCTCCACGCGCAGCTGTGGGAGGCGCTGCTGCAGGCGAGCGATTCAGCCGCGGGCGGGGCGGGCGGGGCGATGGTGGAGGCACCGCTCGCGCGCGAGCACGACGACGCGGACCGGTCGACGTGGGAGGCGATGGTGCAGGCGGCCCGGCGCGGGCCGGAGGGTCGGCGGGCGGTGATCGACGCGGGGGTGGCGTCGCTGCTGCGCGCACGCCCGGACTCGCCTGGGACGTTGAAGACGGCGGCCGACGTGTACGCGACGCTGGCCCCCGAGGTGCAGGCGAAGTACGAGGCCGAGCTCCTCGAGCGTTTCCCCGCCAGCGGCTCGGCGGACTGGGTCCGGGTCGGCCAGCTCCGCAAGCTGACGCAGGCGCGGTACGAACGCGAGACGAAGAAGACGCCGGACGTCGCCGCCGACGCGCAGCTGCGGGCGCAGATCGAGACGCTGCTGCGCGAGCGACCGCCGGCGCTGCCGGGGCTGCGCGCCGAGCAGTACATGGAGCTGTACTTCCTGCTGCGCGACGACGAGCAGGCCGCGCCGGAGGTGCTGCTGTCGACGCTGCAGGCGTGGGTCGAGGTCGAGCCGCGCAACTTCATCGTGCTGGCTGACGCGGCGGTCGTGCTCGCCGAGCGCACGCCGTACCGGCGTGAGGCCGAGGTGATCCTCCGCGAGGCGATCCGGCGCAGCGAGGCGATGCTGGCCGCGGGCCGGGCCCAGGAGGACGATTCGAAGATCTTCGACGAGCAGGACAGCTACTTCGCGGGCCGGATGAACAGCGCACTGGGCTCGGTGCTGCTGGCGCAGGGCCGGCGCGACGAGGCACGCGAGGCGTTCGCGCGGGTCCAGGCGCTGGCGAACAAATCACCCGAGATGGTGCTGCCGCTGGCCGCCTTCGCCGAGTCCGAGGGGCGGATCGCGGAGGCCGAGCAGCTGCTGGTCGAGGGGCTGGCGCTGTGGGGCGGCGAGAAGTCGTGCGAGGAGGCGCTGCGCGGGCTGTACCGCCGCCAGCACGGCAGCGACCGCGGCTACGCCCGCCACCGGGCCCGGCTCGAGGACGACGTGCGGGCCAAGCGGCGCGCGCAGGTGCTGGCGGGCGCGATCGCCGAGCCGAAGCCGCTGCCGCCCTTCGCGCTGCCGCGCCTGAACGACGAGGAGCTGCGCAGCGAGGCGCTGCGCGGCCGCGTGGCGGTGATCAACCTGTGGACGACGTGGTGCGGCCCGTGCGCGGCCGAGATGCCGGCGCTGCAGCAGCTGGCCGACGCGTACGCGAAGGACCCCGACGTGGCCGTGCTGACGATCAACGGCGAGCCGCACACCGACGAGCTGCGGGGCTGGCTGGCCGAGCGGAAGATCCGGCTCGAGGTGCTGCTCGGGGCCCGCTGGACCAGCGACAACGGGTTCACCACGCTGCCGACGACGCTGTTCGTCGATCGCGCGGGGCGGGTCGTGTTCTCGCACGAGGGGGCGACGGAGCGGCTGGTCGAGGAATTCACGTGGCGCATCGAGGCGCTCCGCGAGGCGGGCCGGGCCGACGCCGCAGGTTGACCGGGGGCGCCGATTCATGACAGTCCGGCTCGCGGTCGTCGTGGACCTCGCATTCGTGCAGGCCCACGAATCGTCGGATTTCCGCGGCGTCGTCGATGCACATGTGAGCCGTGCGCCCGGGCCTCGGCAGTGCGCGAGCCGGGGACCTGCGCGGCGGAGATAGCCGCGCCGGCGGGGTGCCCAGCGCTCTTCCCGTCAGCCCGCGCTCAGCGGCGCGGGAACACGGGATCAGCCCAAGTCACTGGTGAAGGCGCACCGCGGTGGCGCGCTGGATGGCGTTTGACGTGACGTAGCCGCCCCAGACCGCCTGGTCAAACGCGCCCGTGGCCACCGCGTGTGCCGCGGAGCGCCAGCGCACGACCGCGCACGACCTCGGCAATTCTGACCTCCGAAGCGAACGCGTTGCCCAGGAGCGAGTCGTCCGACTCGCCGACACTCAATAGATGGCGGCGACGAGTCGTAAGCACCTGTTCGCGACCGAGCTGTACGCTCCGGTGGCGACGGTCCAGTTCTCCTTCGAGGGAGACACCACCGGGCTCGTGGATTCCGGGAGCCTCGCACGCAGCAGCTACACCGTCATCTGGACCGGCAAGCCCTTCTCGCAAGTGTGGCTCGCCGCCAAGCCCGCCTTCGCCCCCACCCACGACGTATTTCTCGGCTACCACCCGCCCGAGACGGCGACGGCCACCTTGGCGGCGCAGTTCATCGCGGACGCGCTTCAGCGCGACGTGACGGTCGAAGGACGCGTCGTGACGCCGAGGCCGCTCTCGGCCTCGCCACTCGTCGATCGGCTACTCGACCCCGATCGCCTACGAGGAGAGCTTCTACGCCGAACAGGCGCAGACTCAAGCGGCATAAGCAAAGTGTCCACTTTTTCGGGGCAATCCCAACCTGTTCCTGGCTGGCGAATTGGGCAGAAACCTGTACATGCGCGCAGTATCACAGAAACACGGTATGTGCCAAGGACGCCAAGCCCGCCTCCGCCGCCTCACGTTCGCGGGTGCCGTTCCTGCCGAGGAAGAGGGGCGGGACTGGCGCGTTGAGCAACTGGCGGCGCACCTCGAGGTACTGCTGCACCACTGCCGTGTCGAGGCTGAACGAAGTGAAGGCCCTCCTCGAGGCGGCCGCGAGCAACACGGGGCGGCGTCGGGCCGGGTGACGTAGGCCGCGTCGACTCATGCACCGACCCTTCCGTCGCGCGAGCGCGCGGGTGGTATCTCAGAGCGCAGATCGCCGACCCGCGCAACGCGTACGAGCCTATGATGCCTCGCTCCCGAGCTGTCAGAACGACCATGTGCCTGGCGCTCGCGCTGACGCCGGTCGGTTGTTCCCGCGCCGCTCCCTCTCACTCTCACGGGCAGCTCACCTCCGAAGTCGTCGATCCCGCGGACGCGGCCGCGGACGGGTTGCGCGCTCGCCTCACCGCCGACGACGCTTTCGGATGCGCCCGCGACGGCGAGGCGCTCGTGCGGCAGCACCCCGCGAGCCGACGCCTGCGCGCGTGGTGGATCGGCTGCGTCTCCGCGGCCGGGCGCCGGACCGAGGCCGCAGCCATGTCTGCGGCGATGCTGTCCGCACCGCGAGGTGACCCGTGGGCCCGGCTGGCGGAGGTGCTCGCGGCCGTCGGCGGCGGCACGATCGTCGATCCGGCGCTGCTCGGCCGCTCCGAGGCGCTGCTCACCGACCTGCCGAACCACGCGGACGCCGTCGTCGCCCGCGCGTGGCTGCTGCTGGCGATGCACCGCGCCGCCGACATCCTCGCGCTGGCGGCGGCCGAGTCGGGCACGCCGGCGTCGGCGCGGGTCTACGCCCTCCTCGACGCCGCCCGCAGCGACCCCACCCGCCTGCCGGAGGCCCTGTCGGTGGCAGGCGGCGTGGCGCAGGACGACCCGGAATTCGTCGCGGTGGCGGTGACGGCTGCCGGGCTGCTCAGCCAGCAGGAGCGGTCGGTCGAGGCGCTCGAATGGGTCGAGGCCGCGCTCGCGCACGCTCCGGGCGCGCCGTCGCTGCTGCGCCGGCGCTGGCACTTGATGCAGGAACGAGCGGACGTCGGCGACATCGCCGACGCAGTGTTTGCGGACATCGACGACGTCGTCGCCAGCTGGCCCGATCGGCCCGACGTACTCCTCGCCGCCGTCGACGGCGCACGGGCCGTCGGTCGGGCCGGCCACGCCGGGCTGCTCGAGCAGCGGCTCCTCGCCGAGTACCCCGACAGCCCCGAGGCCGAGTCGGTGTTGTACCGCCGCCTCGACCTGCGCGACGCCGCCGGCACGCGCCTCGACGTCGAGGCCTCGCTGCTGCGCGACACTATGCTCGCGGCCTTCCTCGCGCGGCCGATCCACCACGACCCGCGCAAGCTCGCCACGGTCGCCCGGTGGCGCTTCGAAGCAAAAATGGCCGTTCCTTCGGCCACCCCCGAATCGATCCTCGCCGCCGTCGAGGACATGATCGCACACGAGCCGGTGGTGCCGTCGCCGAAGCTCGTCGGTGCGCGCGCGCTGTTCGACCGCACCCCCTTCCACGACCGCGCCGGCGAGCTCGCGCGCGCGGGGATCGAGGCGAGCGAGAGCTACGCCCGCGCGTGGCGTGAGGCCGGCTCGCTCCACGTCGACATGCTGCGGCGCGATCACGTGACCGTCGGCAGCACGATACTCGGCAACCTAGCTTTGAAGTCTGGTGACCTCGACGCCGCCCAGGCTGCGTTTCGGCGGGCCGAGAGCAACAGCCTCGGCCCGTTCGCCGACCTCCAGCTCGGCCTCGCCGAGGTCGCCCGCCGCCGCGGCGACCGCGACGCCGCCGAGCTCCACCTCGTCGCGGGGCTCTCCCTCCCCGGCGACGGCGGCGAGCGCTGCCGCGGCGCCCTCGTCGAGCTCTACCGCGCCCGCACCGGCAGCACCCAGGGTCTATCGCAATACATGGAGGGCCTCGAGGCTGGCTCGGCCGAGCGCCGCAAGCGGCAGGCCCTGGCCTCCTACGACGAATCCGCCGCGCCGCTGCCCGACTTCTCGCTGCGCAGCACTGACCACCGCGAGGTCACCCTCGCGTCGCTGCGCGGCAAGATTGTCGTGCTGCACTTCTGGTTCAAGACCTGCGCCGGCTGCCTGCTGGAGATGCCCGAGTTATCCGCGTTCGCCGCGGCCCACGCCGGCGACCCGGACGTCGCGGTGGTCAGCATTCATTACGGCGGCAGCCTCGGCGCCGTCGCCGAGTGGGTACGCGCGCAGAGGCTCCCGTTCACCGTGCTGATGGATGACGGCTACGCCGAGCGCATCGGCGTCCACAGCTATCCCACCACCTGGTTCCTCGACCCCGAGGGCCGGCGCCGCTTCGACGAAGGCTTCGGCTACACCCGACACTTGCGCGAGGAGTTCGAGTGGCGAATCGAGGCCCTGCGCGCCCGCGCCGCCCCGCCCGCGAACTCCGGCTAGTAGCCGCTGTCGGCGGGCTCGTCGAATCCGCGGCCTCACGTTCGCGGATGGGCTCGGTAGTACTCGGCCGCGAGCCAGCCAAGGTCGAGCTTCGTGTAGCGCTGCGTGCTGCTCAGGCTTGCGTGGCCCAGCATCTCCTGGATGCTTCGCAGGTCGCAGCCCCGCAGCAACAGGTGCGTGGCGAAGCTGTGGCGGATCCCATGAGGCCCCACGCGGACCTTGGCCTCGACCGCCTTGCAGCGGCGATACACCAGCTCTCGAACAGTGCGGTCGCTGAGGCGGGTGCCGTTCCTGCCGAGGAAGAGGGACGGGGCGGGGGCGATGAGCAACTGGTGACGCACCTCGAGGTACCGCTGCACCGCTGCCGCGCCGAGGGTTCCAATGGGAACAATGCGGTCCTTGTCCCCCTTGCCGCGCACCACCCGGATCGTTAGCTCGTCGCAATCCCAACGAAGATCATCAACATCGAGCGCAACGCACTCGGTGACGCGTAGACCGGCCCCGTAGAGCACCTCGAGGACCGCGCGGTCACGGAGGCCGCGAGCGCCCTGCGCATGGCCTGGCCCTTCAATCATGTTCTCAAGGTCGCTGAGCGCGGCGGGCCGGCCGTGTCGGCGCTCAACTCCGTTCGCAAACCCGTGGAGGTCGCCTGAGTAGGCGCGGGCGGTGTGCGGCGAGAGCCGCCGCACGCACGTGATGAACCGAGGAAGCGCTTTATAGCGTTGCGCAGCACACGCTCGATCTACCGCCACAGCCTGTGGGCAACTTAGCCTGAGTGGAGCATGTCTCGTGAGAGATATCTGTTTTTGGTTTGCCTGAAAGGGACTTCGCTTGATGTCCGTGCTGCCACGCAACGGCCGCCACCATCGCGCCGCTACCTTGCGGGCGAGGGGCGAGAAGGTGGCCATCGCCAGGTTGGGGGATGCCCTCGAGGAGGGCACAGGCAACCACAGCTTGCGCCGCCGCTCGGCCGCGAATCGCTCGACCACGGACGCGCAGTCCCAGTGCTCGACCCTGGACAGCGCGGGACCCCGCGACCACGCCATGTCCCAATGCGCGACCGCCTGCCCCAAATGCCCCGTCACAATCGTCGCCGACATCACCGAGCGAGCGAGCTCGTGGTATCGTCGGTGCGTGAGCCAGGGAAGGCTGATGGCAGCGATCCTGACGCTCGGTACCGTGGGGGCCGCGGTGTGGCTGTCGGCATCGCGCGGCGAACTGCAGACCGCGACGGACACTCCGCCTCTGACTGAGGCATCAAAGGCGCCCCGGGTCTCGTGGCGGCTCGACCCGCTTATCACCGAGGCGCTCGCGCGCCACCCGAAGCTGCGGGCGTACTTCGCTACGATGAGCTACGACGAGTCGTTCCGCGTCGGCGGCGATCTGGCACAACGCGGCATGTGCAGCCTGGCCGACGAGCAGCTGTTACGCGTGGTCGCGCTGCAGCTCCGGCAGACGGAGCTGCTGGGCGACCGCGCGTGCGAGATGCTGCTGGCGGGCGACGGGTTGGTGGCGGTGGCGGCGATGGAGCTGCTGCCCGACACCGAGCTGCGCGAGTTCATCACCTACAAGACGCTGGCGCAGCTGCTGGCCCTCGAGGGCGCCGAGATATCGCTGACGCCGCAAGAGGCGGCGGCCGAGCGCGAACGCCGGCTCGCGGAGGTGCGAGGGTCGCTGTCGGCGGAGGCACGGGCGGCGTTCGAGACGCAGGCGTGTTTCTCGGAGGAGACGATGTTCCGCTCCGCGCTGGCGCTGGCGCCCGCGGAGGGCGGCCGGATGATCCGCGCGTTCCTCGAACCGTCGTGTCGGGCGCTCCCGCCACCCGCTGCGGCGAAGCGCTGAGGCCCTGCGACGTCGTTCCGAGCGGCCTGAAAGGGATTTCGCTGGACCGATCTGCTGGTTCGCTCCTGGCGCACATCCTCAGCGACAAGTTCTGCCACGGCCTGCCGTTCCATGGCCAGGAGTGTACGGCTTAGACTCGCCGCATGGGACTCTTGACCTTCAGCATCAACGTCACCCTGGACGGCTGCGTCGACCACCAGGAGGGAATCGCCGACGATGAGACACACGCCTTCTTCACCCGCCTCATGGACGAGGGCGGGGCGATGCTGTGGGGCCGCGTCACCTACGAGATGATGGAGAGCTACTGGCCGGCGGTCGCCCGCGGCGACGAGGAGGCGGCGCCGCCGATGCGCGAATGGGCGGTCAAGCTGGAGGCCAAGCCGAAGTACGTGGTGTCGTCGACGCGAAAGGACTTCCCGTGGACCAACAGCCACCACATCGCTGGCGACCTGCGCACGGGCGTGCAGAAGCTCAAGGACGCGACCCCGGCCGGCGTGCTCCTCGGTAGCGGGAAGCTCGCGACCGAGCTGGACCGGCTGGATCTGATCGACGAGTACAATTTCCTCGTCCACCCCAGGATCGCTGGCCACGGCCCGACCCTGTACCAGAGCGGGCTGCCCAGCACGCGACGGCTCGAGCTGGTCTCGGCGAAGCCGCTCCGCAGCGGCGCGGTCGCCATGCACTACCGGCGCGCGCGCTGACTCAGAGCACACACCAGCCGAGGATCTCGATCGATTGGGCAATGGCCCGTGACGCTCGTCGAAAGTCAGCGCCTGAAGCGGATGGTGACCGAAGCGACCGCCGCGGCTGAGTTCGTGCCGGTGAAGCGGGCGATGATAGCGTCTCCTTGGGCGACCGTCGCGGGCGGGGGCACGGCCCCCCTCGGGGTGAACGCGGCGGTTCCGTTGGCCAACGTAACGAGGCTGCCCGGAACCAGGACTCCGCCCGCGAGCTCGAGGGACACCGACAGGGGGCCGCCTGCGATGTTCGCGTTGGCGATGAGGCTCAAGAAGTCGATGGCGCCGCTGATCGGCGCGACGCCGGCGACTGCTGCGGGGAGCACCGAAGCGTTGGCGAGCTGGAGGGTGATGGCAGCGGAGTCCGCGACCGTGACGTCGACCCGATCGTTGACCGCGTTGTCCGCGACGCTGACGGCGCCGATGAAGTTGAGCCTGGGCCGCGATCCTTGGAGCACGCCGCCGCCCTGGACCTCGACGTTGACCCGGTGTCGATGGTCGGCTCGCGCGACGAAGGTGGAGACGCCGGCGTCGTTCGTGACGCCTCCCGCGGTCGCCGGCGCCGGCGAGGCGGGCAGGGGATGTTGGTGGTCCGCGCGGGCGGCCTCTGGCATCGCGCCGACCTGAGCTGCATCGCCGACGTCGATCTGGGTCGGCGGCTGGTTCGTCAGCACCCGGCAAGGACGACGGCCCTCGGCCGGACTCTCTTTTGCCGATAATAGTTATTATGTTAAGTTAAAGAGGACAGGCAGCCAGGGGCGCCGGGCGGACGTTCTGGCTCGTCGGCGCCTGGCAAACCCTGGCTCGTCGGCGTCTTCTTGCAAGCCAGCCTTCGGCACTCGAAGTTCCGGTGAGAACCTTTGGGCTCCACGCATGCGAGTGACCAGGATCCTCGAACCCTATTCTGCGACGAGAGCTCAACAACTTCGGTCCCCGTTGTCCGGCTCTGCTCGATGGTCGGTCGTCAGCGCAGCCGATGTCCGCTCGACGACGGTCGTCATCACGCCGGTTATCCGCTCCACGACGGTCGTCCATCGCAGCGATCACTGCGCGAAATGTTCCGGCGCGCACTCATGCCCGTGCGCCGCCGCGCGCCGCACCGCCGGCATGTCTCGATGCCCGGAGCCGGTCAGCGGATCGGCAGCCAGAAACGGCTCATCGGCAGCCAGATCCGCTCCGCGCGGCCCTTTACGTTGCCGCGCGGCACATACGGCTGCGGGCGTTCGGCCGCCGGATCGACGAAGTTGCTGGCGTCGTGGGCCTTTTGGTACGCGCGCTTGGCCAGGTCGCGGGCGACCTCCGGCGTCGGGCACAGGCCCACGCTGCACTGCATCCGGATCACGACCTCCGTCGCGGGCACCGCAAACGCGTACTGCGTGCCGTTGCCCGAAACCGCGTCGCCGGTGATCGCGCCGCTGGCCACGCTGTCGTCGACCTTGGCGTTCGGGATGTCGGCTTGCAGCGCGGCCAGCTTCTCCGCCAGGCCCTCGGTCGGCCGCAGCCACACCCACACCCCGAGGCTGTACGCCACGTCGCGGACCGTCGCGTCGAGGCGGATCCGGTCGTACTCGTAGCGCTCGCTGACCGGAAGCTGCGGCATCTCCTTGTAGCCCGGGATGTCGCCCGGCGGCAGCAGCTCGGGCAAGCGCGTGCGATCCTTGCTGACCGAAGGGACATGTCCTTCGACGCTGCGGACCAGCGCCAGCAGCTCACGGTCGCTCGCGCAGCGCTGGCGCCCGCACTCGAGGCTGAACGCGACCAGGCTCTTGGCGTCGGCGCGCACGTATGTGAATTTTTGCTCGTCCTCGACCAGCCAGCCGTCGTCGCCGGCCTCGTTGACGACCTGCCGGGCCAGCGAGCGCGAGCTGCCCGCGGCCGCCAGCGCCGTGTCGCGGACGAAATCGACGCTCTCGTCGGGCGCACGCCAGGCGCGTAGCCGGACCAGGCCCGCGGGGCTCGCCGGCTCGGCGCCGGTCTTGCTGTAGCGGCGCTCGAGGAACGTCTCGGCGGTGGCGCTGCGGCTGGTCCAGTGCTGCGAGTAACGGGCGGTGTTGTCGCCGTCGAGGATCTGGCGCGCGTCCTGGCCGCGGTCACGGCCCCAGCGCTCGACCACCTCGGCGACCTTCTCGGCCACGCGACCGGGCGTGCGGCACACCGCGTTGCCGCAGCGCAGGCGCATCACCGCGTCGGGGTCGACGCGGAACACCGCGTCCTGGGCCACCTCGCCCGCGCTGAGCGTGATGGCCGGGATGTCGGCGCCGACCCGCAGCAGGCGCTCGCGCAGCTTGGCGTTGCCCTTGCTGCCGAGCCGCTCGTCGCCCTCGATCAGGGCCGCGAAGGTCGTCGCCCTCCCCTCGCCTGCCGTCAGCGCCTTGTACACCGCCTCGCTGCCGAGCACCGGCTGCCGCCAGATCTCGAGCTCGAGCCCGTGCGCGTCGCTGGCGTGGTCGGCGATGTAGAGGATGTGATCGAAGCTGGCGTCACCGCGGGCCGAGACGTCGTCGGGGCGCGTCAGCGAGAACAGCTTCTCGTCGGTCAGGTCGCGCAGGTCCTTGACGCTGAGCAAGCCGTCGGCCGCCACGGCCTCGACCTGGCGCGTCCACGCCAGGCTGTCGTGGCTCTCGTTGCGGTTGTCGCCCATGACCAGCAGGTGGCCCTCGGGCACCGTCCACTCGCCCACCCTGCGGGCGCCGGCGCGTGGGTCGAGGTTGGTCTTGTAGCGGACCACGTACGTGTGGCCGTCGAGCGTCTCCTCGAACAGCTCGCAGTGCGGGACCTGCTGCGTGCCGCTGTCGTCGCGGCACTTCTCGGGCAGCTTGTTTCGCTTCAGCTCCTCGAACTCGGCGTCGTCGCTGCGGCGGATGCTGACCTTGTTGCCGTCGACGCGGATGGTGTCGCCGGCCAGGCCGATGACGCGCTTGATGAAGTCTTCGGACTCGTCGATCGGGTAGCGGAAGACGACGACGTCGCCGCGCGCGATGTGACCCCAGCGCTCGCCGACGACGGTGGTCGTGAACGGGACCTGGATGCCGTAGATGAACTTGTTGACGAAGATGTGATCGCCGGCGACGAGCGTCGGCATCATGCTGCCGCTCGGGATCTTGAACGGCTCGTACAGGCACGAGCGCAGGCCCAGCGCCACGAGGACCGCGACGCCGACGTTCTCGATCGTCTCGCGCAGCGGGCTCTTGCGGGCGAAGCTGGCGTGCTGGTGCAGCAGCTCGTCGAGCCGCTCGGCCTCGTCCTCGGCCTGGTGCCACTGCTTGGCCTCGCGGTGGCGGGCCAGCGCGTCGACGCTGGCCCGGATCGCCTGCGCGGGCTCGGGCGCGATGCGCCCGCCGTACTTCTTGAGGATCCGGTTGGCTTCCTTGACCAAAAGCCCGGCGGCGGCCTTGACGCTACCGGTCGAGCGGCGCCCCTCGGGTTTGGCGGGGCGCGGCTCCTGCGCTTGCTGCGGCGTGGTCACGGAGACTCTCTAGTCTAGCTTCAGGATCGCGTGGAAGGCACCTTGCGGGATTTCAACGTTGCCGACCGCCTTTAGACGCCGCTTGCCGCGCTTCTGCTTCTCCAACAGCTTGCGCTTGCGCGAAATGTCGCCGCCGTAGCACTTGGCGAGCACGTTCTTGCGCAGCGCCTTGACTGTGGTCCGGGCGATGACGCGGCTGCCGATCGCGGCCTGGATCGCCACCTCGAACTGCTGCTGCGGGATCTCGTCCTTCATTTTGATGCAGAGGTCGCGGCCGCGGTTGTAGGCGTTGTCGCGGTGGCTGATGAGCGAGAGCGCGTCGACGCGCTCGCCGTTGACCAGCAGGTCGACGCGCACCAGCTCGGCGCGGCGGTACTCGCCCTGCTCGTAGTCGAGGCTGGCGTAGCCGCGCGACAGGCTCTTGAGGTGGTCGTAGAAGCCGAACACGACCTCGGCGAGCGGCATCTCGTAGGTCAGCTGGACCCGCTTCGAGGTCTGGTACTTGATGTCGAGCTGGATGCCGCGGCGGTCCTGGCACAGCTTGATGATCGCGCCGAGGTACTCCTCCGGCAGCTGGATCCGCGCGGTGATCATCGGCTCCTCGATCGCCTCGTAGTCGCCGATGTCCGGCATCTTGGCCGGGTTGTCGATCACCGACTCGGTGCCGTCCTTGAGGTACACGTTGTACTTCACGCTCGGCGCGGTGGTGATGATGTCGAGGTCGTACTCGCGCTCGAGCCGCTCCTGGATGATCTCCATGTGCAAGAGGCCGAGGAAGCCGAGGCGGAAGCCGAAGCCCAGCGCGACCGAGGTCTCGGGCTCCCACGTGACGCTGGCGTCGTTGAGCGTCAGCTTGGCCAGCGCGTCGCGCAGCTCGGAGTAGTCGGCGTTGTCGGTCGGGAACACGCCGGCGAACACCATCGGCTGCACGACCTTGAAGCCCGGCAGCGCCTCGGCCTTGGGGTCGTCGGCGGCCGCGACGGTGTCGCCCACCTTGGAGTCGACGACCTCCTTGACGTTGGCGACCAGGTAGCCGACCTCGCCCGCCGACAGCTCGGCCATACTCGTGATCTCGGGCGCGTAGGCGCCGACGTCGATGACGTCGTAGCCCTTGCCGGTCGCCATCATGCGGATCTTGTCGCCGGCGCGCAGGCGGCCGGAGAACACCCGCACCATCGAGATGACGCCCTTGTAGCTGTCCCACCACGAGTCGATGATGAGCGCCCGCACCGGCCGCGCGACGTCGCCGCGCGGCGGGGGGATCCGGAGCACGATCGCCTCGAGCAGGTCGGCCACGCCGAGGCCGGTCTTGGCCGAGACCAACAGCGCGTCGCTGGCGTCGAGCCCGACCGCCTCCTCGATCTGCCGCTTCACGCCCTCGACGTCGGCGCTCGGCAGGTCGATCTTGTTGATCACCGGGATGATCTCGAGGTTGGCGTCGAGCGCCATGTAGACGTTGGCCAGCGTCTGCGCCTCGACGCCCTGGGTGGCGTCGACGACCAGCAGCGCGCCCTCGCAGGCGGCCAGGCTGCGCGAGACCTCGTAGCCGAAGTCGACGTGCCCGGGCGTGTCGATCAGGTTCAGCGCGTACGTGACGCCGTCGTACTTGTACGACATGCGCACGGCCTGGGCCTTGATCGTGATGCCGCGCTCGCGCTCGATGTCCATGCGATCGAGGTACTGCGCCGTCTTGTCGCGGTCGGTCAGCAGACCGGTGGCCTCCATCAGACGATCGGCGAGCGTGCTCTTGCCGTGGTCGATGTGGGCGATGATGCAGAAGCTACGGATCGTGGGCCGCTCGGGAGCGGTCGGATCGACCATACGTGGGACGGACTTGCTCATGTCGGATGGCGGAGCGGTGAGCGGAGGTGCGGCGCGGAGGTCGTGGAGCGAAACCAGAGGCCGCGTCGGCTGCGGGAGTTCGGGGGCCGCGGAGCCGCGCGGAGGGCCCGGGAGCGCCGCGCGAGGAGAAAGGCGGTCGCCCGCGGCGATCGTCAGCCGCGGCTAGTAGCACAAGACGCGCCGCCGCGCCTGCGCCGGGGCCGCGGGAGGGGTCACATTTTGCCCTCGGCTTGCGAGAGGCGCCTGCCGTCCCCTAAAGTGTGTCCGGTGATCCCCGTCCTCGCTCGCCCGGCCGCGCTGCTCCTGCTCCTCGGGCTGGCCGGCTGTGCAGCCAAGGCCAAGGCCACCGCCGCCCCCACCGCCGCGTCGACGCCCGACAACGAGCCGCCACACAAGATCGAGCCGATCCTGCCAGTGCGCCAGGTCGCGCTGATCCCGCTGGCGATCGACGGCCAGCACTGCGACGCGACCGGCAAGCGTGTGCAACAGCAAGACTCGAACTACGACGGCCGCGCAGACATCGTCACGCTGATCGGCGGCCGCGCGCCCGACGAGGGCCGCACGCGCTGCCAGCAGGCCGACTTCAATTTCGACGGCCGCCTCGACGCGTTCCTCCACTTCGACGCGTCCGGCGAGCTGGTCCGCGAGCAGTACGACCAGGACTTCGACGGCCGCATCGACCTCGGTCGCCACTACGAAGCCGGCAAGCCGACGCTCGACGAGCAAGACACGGACTACGACGGCTACGTCGACGCCTGGCGCCGCTACGACAAGGGCCGCCTGGTCCGCATCGACGCCGACCGCGACCGCGACGGCAAGCCCGACGTGTTCACGTTCTTCGTCCAGGGCACGATCGACCGCGTCGGCTACGACACCGACGGCGACGGCAACGTCGACGCGTGGGACCAGGACGTGGCCCGCCGGGCCAAGCTGGCGCTCGAGCGCCGACGCAAGGCCGACCGCGAGCTCGGCAGCGAAGAATTCGTGGACGCGCCCAAGGCCGAAGAAACCAAGCCGGAGGCGGCAGCAGAGGCGGACAAGAAGGGCGCGAAGGGCAAAAAGTCCGAGGCGAGCAAGCCCGAGGCGAACGCGAAGAAGACCGAGGCGAGCAAGCCCGACGCGACCAAGCCGGCCGACGCGAAGCCGGCCGAGGCGAGCAAGCCCGAGACGAAGCCGAGCGAGGCGAGCAAGCCCGAGACGAAGCCGAGCGAGGCGAGCAAGCCCGCCGCGGGCGCGAAGGATGCCAAGGACGCGAAGCCGGCCGAGGCCGACAAGAAGCCGGCCGCGCCGACGACCTACAAGAAGCGCGGCTGAGCACGCGCCGCCGCTGGACGCGTTCGAGCCGGTCCCTACGAACTTGCGGAAGGCGCCACCGTCACCTCGGTGCGGTCGAGCCAGAAGGCGTCGACGTGGTAGGTCTTGCGGTCCTCGGAGTAGACCGTATCACCGCCGGCGATGAAGACCATTCCCGGCTCGCTTGCGCAGTCCTGCGGCGTGGTCGGGGCCGGGGCCTCGCTCGGAGGCACCGCCGCTGCGGGGGCCGCCTGAGCCTGAGCCGGCGCGTCGGTCGCCCTCGGCGCCGACCCGCAGGCGAACGGCGTGATGAAAGAAAGCGTTAGATATACGGCCTGTCGCATCGTCATGAGCGTCGCAGCGCGGAGGCTTCCTTGATGTGTTTGATGACGGTCTCGTTGCTGGACTTGAGGTCGCCGACGACGTCGAGGAGGTCGACGAGCGAGCTGAACGCCTGCTCCCCTTTCTCAGCTAGCGGATGCGCACGTGCAGCCATGAACATGGGAGCTGCGACCGCGCTTCCACGTGCGCATGCACGGCGGCGACCAGAGCGGCCTTGTCCGTGCCTGCGGCCTTGGCCACCGCCTCGGCGGCGGCGGCGATCGTGGTCTTGCCGTTCATCTTGCGCGGCACTTCCGCCACGTTCGGATCCACCGGGCCCGGTTCCTCGCGGAAGAGTCTCCGATATCGTCGTCTCTGCGCCGATCAGCACAGGGCAGATCGCCCTCCATTTGGGGGGCGCTGCTCACCGTGATACACATGACCGCATGGCACGCCAGAGATCTCTGATGGTCATCGCCGCCGTCGCCGCCCTCTTGGCGCTCCCCCCGTCACGCGGCGACGCTTGCGAAAACGCCGTGCTAGCGACGGACAAGAGCGTCGCCTCCGTGAAGGAGGCCGAGGTGATCCTCAACGGCGGCGACCCGAAGGAGGCGCGCCGCAGGATCCAGGAGATCCTCGGGGGCGCGGATGAGTTCGACGAACGGACGCCGAGCGCCAAGGGCCTCACCAAGCGTGCCAAACGCATCATCGCGCTCGCTGACGTCCGGCTCGACGACCTCCGGAGCGAACACCGCAAGGTCTTCCTCGACAACGCCGTCTCGGTGCTCTCGTGGCTCGCCGCCGACAGCCCGAGCGACGCTGCCAAGAAGGCCGACCTCGCCGAGGCGCTCGCCAAGACCAACGCCGGCAAGGCCAAGAAGATCCTCGAGGACCTCGCCAAGCACGATGTCGTTGCGACCCCCTACGCCTACGCCGCCCTCGCCCGTCTGCGCGCCTCGGACGGCGACGAGAAGGGCCGCGACGAGGCGATGGCCAGGTGCAAGCAGATGGCGAAGCCCGAGAAGGTCAGGTCGATCTGCAAGCTCACGCAGGGGGCGCGCTAGCGCCTGCCCCACCACCCCCTGGACCTTCAACCGTCTCGCCGCAGCACCACCCCCTGGAAGTACAGCGGCACCGGATCGGTCGGGTTCGGACAGTCGCCGGCCATCTGGTGGAGGTCGTGGTGGCGGCGGGCGTAGTTCACGATCGCCCGGTAATCGCCGACATCGGCGCGGGTCCGATCCGGCACCAGGACCACGTCCCCCGCTTCGGCGAACTCGAGCAGCAGGCGCTCGTACGAGTCGTTGTCGTGGCAGTCGACCGGCACGCCGCAGCTGTCCTCGTTGAAGCTGATCGAGATCGGCGCCAGGAAATCGGGCAGCCCGGCGGGCAGCGCCGTGTCGGCCTCGTGGGCGGCGAGCAGCAACGGTGGGTCGAGGGTCTCGTCGCGCAGCGCCAGCCACTGATTGGTCCAGAAGATCCCGCCCCGGGCCAGCCAGTCGAGTTCCAGCGCCTGTCCTGGCTGCAGCGACAGGGTGAACTCGGCCGGCGCGACCGCGACCTCGACGATCGCCGTACGGTCGCCGCAGTCGAGCGAAATTTCGAAAAGGTCGGGCTGCGTGACCTCGACGACCGTGCACACGCCGGTGAATTTCTGCTCGTTGCCCTCGATCTCGGGCCACACGTCGAACAGCACCCGCGCGTAGTCTTCGGGCCCGGCTTGGCCGTCGGTGCATACCGGATCTGGCCCGCCCGTGCTCGCGGTCTCGCCGGTCTCGCCGGTCTCCACGGCGGTCGTCTCGCCCGGGCCGGTCGTGGTGCCTTCCGTCGTCGTGGTCGTCGCGGTGGCCTCCGTGGTCTCCGTGGTCTCGCTGTCGGCCGTCGAAGCCTCGCTGGTACCCGTCGGCCCGTTCGCGGTGGTCGTCAGCGCTGGCTCGTCGCCGGTGACGCTCGAGCTCATGGTCGCGGTATCCGGGGTCGTGTCCGTCCCCGTGCCCGACTCCGGCCCCGGGTTCGAATCGGTGTACTGCCCCAGGTCGCCCTGCAGTGGACAGCCCGTGGCTCCCACGAGCGAGGTGATGAGGACGACATGGAACGGGAGCTCCGGAGCGCGCATGGATGGCATCGAACGGTACTTTCCCGGTCGCCGCGATTTCCGTGACGGACCCTCGCGCGCGCCCGAGAGTTTTTTTGGGCGCGCCCCGAAGGTCAGCTCGAGCGACGCGGCCCGGAGATCCTCGCGAGCGCCCGAGAGTTTTTGGGGCGCGCCCCGGAGGTCAGCTCGAACGACGCGGCCCGGTGCACCCCGGTGACGCGGAGCCGACCTCTCCTGGCGACGAAGCGGTGCGAATGCCCGTGAGCGCGAGGCGCAGCAGCCGGCTCGTGGTGGCCGGATCGTTCTCGGTGGCGACGGCCACCGCGTTCGCCAGGACCATCAGGTCTCGCGACGTGGCGCCCGCTTGCAGCGCGCCCGCCGACGACGCCCGGGCTACCAGGACTTCCAGCACGCCGAGCAGCATGTCGGTGCAGCAGACCTCTTCGGTCGACAGACCGTCCGGGCCGGCCAGCAGCGCCGTGGCCAGCCCGCGATGGGTCGCTGCGTAGACCGTCATCTCCTCGAGCCACGCGGCCAACTCGGCGCCCGGGTCCTCCCCCGGCTGCGCCGCTGCGCGCTCGCACAGCTGCGCGACGCCGGCGCGGAAGACCGCCTCCAGCAGCGCTTGCCGCGACGAGAAATGCCGGTGCAGCGTCGCCGAGCCGACCCCTGCCCGCTGCGCGACCTCCTCCAGCGACGCCTGGGCGCCGTCCCGGGCGACCAGCTCCGCGGCGGCCGCGACGATGCGCTCCCGGTTGCGTTGCCCGTCAGCTCGCAGTTTTTTAGCGCGCTCCATGGGCGATTTTGCTCCTCGACAAACGGGGTGGCACCCCATATCTTGCCTGCGAGGCATAAACGGTGGGCAACCCCATTTGTGAACAGGAGCATAGCATGAGCAGCAACAAGCCCGTTCTCGTCACCGCCGCCACGGGGCGCCAGGGCGGCGCCACCGCCAGGGCGCTGCTGGCCGAAGGCGGAACCTTGGTTCGTGTGATGGTGCGCAACCCGGATGCGCCGAACGCGAGGGCCCTCGCGGCTGCTGGCGCCGAGGTGGTCGTCGGCGACCTCGACGACCCGGCGTCTCTGCGCGCCGCCTGCGTCGGGGCCCGGGCCGTGTTCTCGATGCAGTCGCCGATCATGACCGCGAGCGGCGTCGACTTCAGCAAGGAGCGCGCGCAGGGGCGCAACCTCGTCGAGGCCGCGCTGGCCGAGGGCGTCGGGACGATCGTGCACACCGCCACGTCGGGCGTCGGCGACCACCGCGACGTCGAGGGTTGGGCCGAGGGTCGGTGGAAGGACCGCGAGGAGTACTGGGAGAACAAGCTCGCCACCTGCGAGCTCGTGCGCAACGCGGGCTTCGAGCACTGGACCATCCTTCTGCCTGCCACCTTCATGGACCATCCCATGCTCGATCCGGCCGGGTTCGCCGACGGGCATCGCCTGGTCACCGTGTTCAAGCCCGACCTGCCCATGGGGCTGATCGCCCCGGAGGACATCGGCAAGGCGGCGGCGGCGGCGATCCTCGACCCGGCCAGGTTCGACGGTGTCACGCTGCAACTCGCCGGCGACCTGCTCACGCTGCCACAGATCGCCGAGGTCCTGTCGCGCGTCGACGGCAAGCAGTACGTGGTGGAGTCGGGCACGGTCGAGGAGGCGGTCGCGGCCGGTCTGCATCCCGCCGTCGCGGGAGGACTGATGTACATGAACGTCGCCCCGGTGCTGGCACGGCCGGAGATCGCCCGCTCCTTCGGCCTCTCGCTGATGAGCTTCGAGACGTGGGCCCGTCAGCAGCGCGGCATGGCCTGATCGTCGTCCGCGACGATTGATTCGGTCGACCGGGTTCGCGTCGGCTCACGACCCGCGGGTTCTCCCGCGACCGCATGCCAGGCCTCTCCGCCATCCTGGCGACTGACGGGCCGCGGGTCTCGGTGGTTCGGGCCGCGGATTCGTGATGCCCCGAGCCCTGGCCCGGGCCTCGTCCCCTCTCCCATCCGACTTCGTTATGCTCGAACGCCATGGGTAGCGACTACCAGCGCATCAAGATCACCGAGGTCCGCGAGGGCCTCGTCGTCCTCGAGGTCACCGAGTGTCACCCCGACATGGCGGCCATCGATCGGCTGTTGATCGGCAGCCCTCGCGCGGGCGATCCGGCCCCGCGGACCGAGCTTGCGATCTCGACGAGCATGGGCTCGCGCGCCCGCACCTTCGCCGCCCAGCTGCTCACGGAGTACGGCGACAGCGACCTCAAGGCCGCCGCGGAGCGCCAGGCGGACGAGGACGACGGCCTCCAGGCCGACGCGTTCGTCGCCGACGTCGCCGTTCGTGCCCTCGAGCCGCTCGTTCGCGCCAACGAGGCCGCCTGGCTGTACCGCGCGACGCTGGCGATCGAGCTGCGAGACCCGGCGCTGTCTCGCGGCTTCGTGGTCGGCGAACAGTACGTCGCCCGCGCCTGCCCCAACGGCGAATGGTACCTCGATTGAGCGCGCTTCGATTCGCGGTACTGTCATTCGCCTATTGCGAGTAGCGCGATGGGATCACGCGGACGGTCGCCATGACGGTTGCGGACGAGCTCGCTTGCATCATCGCGTCTGCAGCGGGTCGCACAAGTCACCGCGCCCAGACGCGCACAATCGATTCGTGTCCGCCTACGTACCGGACGCATCGCCACGGGGCGTGCACGCTAGGTCACCGGGCTGGTCGGGTCGTTCGCCGACCGCGGGCACTGGGCGCTGTCGTAGGGATGGTCGCGCAGGACGATGCTGCGCACTGGCCCGCTCCGGTCGTCCTCGACGACCTCGTCCCACGAGAAGAACACGCGCTCGGGCTGCGGACGCCGCGGCACGACCAGCGCGCCCCAGCGCGACAGCGTCGGCAGCGGCTCTTCCGTCGCTTGCGGGGCCAGGACGACGGCGATGCCGGTCGGGTCCTCCGAGGCGACGACGCCGCGGCGGAGCGCTTCACGGCCCTTGTAGATGTTGACGGGTGCTCCAATGGACTGCATGGGGGTGCCGCCTGGAAGTTAGGTCTTCCACACGCGAGGGGGCCCCGAGGCAGGCTCGGCGCGCCACAGTCGCATGTCAGTGATAGCCCATCGTCGAGCATCGTCCAGCCGACTTTGTTCAGACCGGCCATCGGCTCGCTGGACCGTATCCTGGCGGGGCGCGTCCACCCGAGCCTGCTTGCAGCCGCGGTAGCGCCGCCCGGAACTGATTCCAAACCGACAACGCGGGGCGCTGGTGGCAGTATCCGACACTGCGAATCGCGGACAGGTGTCTGGTCGTCCTCGCTTCGCGCTGGACCGGGTTTGGTTTCACGGGCAGGCACGAAATCGTCGAATTCACCGGAAGGCGCGCCACGGGGCCTTGAGAGCCGGTTTCGCGGTCCTTCTCCTGCCCTTGCATGGCGCGGTGGCACGAGCGCAATTCGGACATCTGTCCGAGAAGCTCTTTGAGGCACCCGGTATGGTCATACCCGTCCGCCCCCATTCGTCGGACCTGACGCAAAGTACGACCACGCCCTGCCCCCCGGCGACGAACCTGGAGCGACGCCGATACTGCGTTGCAGGACGACGCTCGGACCGGCGACCGGCACGTGCTCGAGGCGGCGCCTGACCCATCGGCGGCGTACCCCTGCGGGCCGTGACGCGCTCGCGCGCATCGGTTGGCCCGGCGGCGCAGGACATGGGACCATCACGGCGTGAGGCGGCACGGGGCGAATCGTTGGCTGCTCGGTCTCGGCGCGCTCGCGCTGCACTCGATGGCGTGCGCGGGCGAGGTGGCGCAGGCCGAGGAGGCGCGACGAACGATCGCCGTGCCGCAGTTGCAGGCGCAGCTCGAGGTGCCGGCGTCGGCGCTCGTCGAGGTGCGCGGGCGCTGGGTGCGGGTGGTGATCGGGCCAGGACGACGTGCGCCGGAGCTGCTCGAGTTCGGGGGGCCTGGGCCGAAGCGAGATCGGGGCCTGGCGCTCGCGGGCGACCCCGGGGTGCGCCTCGACGCCGCGCTCGGCAAGGCCGTGTTGCGGGGCCGCATCGAGCACCGCGACGGCGGCAGCGGCGGGCCGGAGGCAGCATTGACGGGGCAGATCGCGGTCGGCCCTCACGAGGTCGAGGTGTTCTGCAGCGCGCAGGACGAGGACCATCCGTCGCTGCGCTGGTGCCTGCGCTTGCTGCAGACGCTGCGGCCGCTGGGATGAGCCCGGCTCGAGCCTCACCTCACGCGGGGTAGGATGACGACCTGATGTCGCCCCCTGCTGCTGGCCCCGATCCGACTGACCACGCGAGCAACGTGGTGGCGGCGCTGTACTTCGCGCCGGCGGTCGAGCCGGCGGTCGAGCCGGCCTGCGCGACAGCCTCGTGCCGCTCGCAGCAGCGCTCGGAGGTCCCGTCGAACCCGATGAAGCCATCGACGCGGCCATCCTCGCCGGTGACCTGGCGCAGTTCGAAGCAGCTGGCGAGATGGTCTATCTGCGGTGCCCCGCTCGTGCGGAGACCGACAGCTTCGGTGTGATGTTCGGCCGCACGCGATCGGCGTCGCGGCTCTACTTCTCGGTCCGCGCGGGCCTTTTCGGACCCGACGAGGTCCGCGAGATCTGGACGCGGACCGTGGCTGTTATGACCGCGCTGATCCCGACGCTGCGGCCGTCGTTCGCGCTGGCCAACGGCACGGCCGACGAGGAACCGACGCCGGCCCTCGTGCCGCTCGACGAGGTCCGCCGCGGCCGCCTGCCGTCGTTCGTCACGCCCTACACCTACGTCCACGAGGCGCTGCTCGCTGAGGCGCCGCGCCAGCAGCTCGCCGACGCCGGCGCCCAGGTCGAGCGCCGCGCGGACGGCTGGCAGATCATGTTCGTCCCCGACCTCAAAATCGTGCCCTCGCGCGGCCTGCTCCAAGCCGTGGCCTCCTGGCTCGGCGCCCCAGGCGGCTACGTCCAGCGCCGGCTGCCGGCCGGGAAAGGGCGCCGGCAGCGAAGCACGAAGGTCCGCGCGAGAAGCTGAACTTGCCCACCCGGGCAGACGGTCGGATTGCGTGAGAGCGACCCCCATCTCGCGGAGCGACGATCGGCAGGTCCGCGATCGAGCCAGCGGGACGTCCTCGCAGCACCGCAACTCGGGCCGGAGCTTGCTGCGGCACCACGTCTCCGCCGCGAGCGCGCCTCCATGTCATGAGGCTGTCCAGCCCCCTCGAGGGGGACTGGACGCTAGCGCCCACAGCAGGGATCGAACCTGCGACCTACAGTTTAGGAAACCGTCGGTCAATCCAACGCCGGCCTCGGCCGGCGCGTCGATCGGCTGCATGTTTTGCCCTCCGGCCCGCTGGGGCGGGCACCGATCGGGGCTAGCAGGGCGCTCCGGCCGCGTCAACAGTTAATCTCAGGACTCGCTCCTGCGAACTGCCCGCCGGGCATGTGGGCGGAGCGAGTCTTCTATCCTCTCAGAGCCCATGTCCCAGCGTGTACAGCTGCACCACGAAGCGCGACCCAACAAGCTCGGGCGGCGGTCGCCAAAGCGCACAGAGCGGCGACGAAGCGGTCGCGCCGCCCGCCTCACCGCCTCGGAGTTTTACAGTTCCTCCGATGCGCGTGAAATCTCCTCGGCGCGCCGGTATCGCTGACTCAGGTTCCCGCTTTTCGTGACGATTCCGAGCGACTTCAAGAGCTTCACTTTCTCCTTGAGCGAGCCCTTTTGAACCGCCGCAATCATTTCCTGGGGAGTCAAAGCGTGCTCAACCGCTTTCTGTTTCGAAGCCCGGGTCTTCGTCTCGGCCATAGCGTCCGTCTCGTTTCATCGACCAGATTGCCACGATATTCGGCGCGCGTCGCACGCAAAGTTGGATGTGCGCGTTCTTAAAAATTCCACTTCCCTTCCAGGCGCGCTCCAGACCACCCGCCGACGAGCTACCGGGCACGAAGGCCGCCCGAATACTTTCAAAGTCTTGCCCATCTTGCACCATCTTGCCGCAGAAGTAGTTGAAAACGGCACAGTCTAAGCGCTTATTTTTCTTGACATTCTCTGGAAGGGGAGCACCGGTCGCTCGCATGGCCAGAACGAAGTCAGCGTGCGCGGCCTGTAGCACAGGGACGTTTTCCGGGTCCAAAAGGTCAAAACAACGCCCGAGCCGAATAAGCGCGCCCACCACGGCGGCCTCCTTGCCATGGCGCTGTCTCGCCCAGCGCCATGCTTGCTGAGGGGCATACTCCCAAAAGTAAATCCCGTGTCCCAGCCAATCGTCATCGTTCTCGCTCTTGCCGACCGCCGTACCATCAACTAAGCGAGCGGCCGTCTCACCCCTCGTTCCATGGAAACCGACCACTGTACGGTCGTAGTTGTACAAAGTCCGCGCGGATGACATGCATGCACCCCTTCATGCGGAGCGTACCAGGCCCATCAGGGGTCTTCTACTGAGTCATCCAAGGACAGACGGCGCGAAAATGCTCTGCCCTACTGGGACGCCACCGCCGGAGTGGCCTTCTCCCTCCTCAATGCAGTGTATTGCCGCTCACGAGTCTGGTACCTTGAGTAAATGGAAAGTGAACCATCCAAGACTGACAAAGCAGAGTTTGCGGCAGAGATTGAAGCGTTGGCGGCAGCGCTAAATGCGGATATCCTCGTTTACAGCGGGGATATCGAGCCCGGCAACGAAGACACGGTGATCGAGCTTTGCAACAGGCGGGCACGTCGGCCTAATATCTTGCTCCTTCTGGCAACGTACGGCGGCGATGCACACACAGCCTACCGGATTTCAAGGTGTCTTCAGCAGAAATACACCCAATTCTTCGTTTTGGTCACAGGGCGGTGCAAGAGCGCTGGCACCCTTCTTGCCACAGGAGCAAATGAGCTCATCATGGGCGACCTCGCAGAGTTGGGGCCCCTGGATGTGCAGATGCGGAAGACGGATGAGATCGACGAGCGAAGCTCGGGTCTGACTCCTTCGCAGGCCATGATGTCGTTGGATGCGCAGACTGTTGTAGCTTTCCAACAACACTTTCTGAGTCTGAAAGAGATCTCACTGACAACGCGCACGGCGGCGGAAATCGCCTCGTCGCTCGTGACCGGCCTTTACAGTGGCATCTACTCCCAGATTGAACCCATGAAAGTGGGCGAAATGCAGCGCGCGCTCACCGTCGCGCGCGTTTACGGAATGCGCTTGCAGCGCAACGTCAAGGCGAACCCACGGGCTGACGTGTTGTCTCTCCTGGTCAGCGCGTTCCCCGATCACGGGTACGTGATCGACCGGGAAGAGGCCAGGACCCTCTTCGAGCGGGTGCGCGAGCCGTCAAATGAAGAAATGAAGATCGTCAAGAGGTTGTTTGGTATTCTGCGTGAGCCAGCCGAACCGACCCAGATCTGCTTTTTGAATCCCCAACATCAACCAGAGCTAGAAGAGTCTCAAGATGCGAAGCAAAAATCAGACGCTACAGACGCCGGCGGAAGTGGCGAAGACTTTGAGAGCGACGGAGCAACTGCGGAGGGATCAGGCGCAACAGGCGCTCCGAACTCTGCAACAGGCCGTCCGGGAGCAGGGCAAGCCGACCCCGTCGCCGCTCCCGCGCCGCTAGCATCCTCGGACGACGAGGAGCCAGCGAACGAGGTGTAGTTCGCTCGAACCGTGAAACAGCGAAGCCCTGGCGACCTGGTCGCCAGGGCTTCGCCATTTCCAGGTCCTGAAAAGCTCTTGGGCTCCCGCAACCCCGAGTCTCTCGACCTCGCATGCCGCAGCGTGCTCCGAGCGCACGCTCACCCCGCCGGCGCGGGAGCCTCGCTATAAATAAAACGACGGGCCCGCCTGGAGGTAACCAGGCGGGACCGTCGTCGGTCGAGGGTCCCTACTTCCCCGGCCTCGCACCGCGCTCCGAGGGCGGGACGCTGCGCGTACCACATCCCTCGCCGAGCGGCCCCGCCGCGCCCACATAAAGACCGGGATGCGATCCGCCGGGCGGAGACAATTCTCCGCCCGGATCGCACGGCGGGGGGCCCTTCGCGTCCCCGCCTGGCGCCCGCCGCGAGTGCGCGAACTCCCGCGACGTGGGTCTCGGATCAGGTGGGCGGCCCGGGCGCGGTCGGCGGGGTGCTCGCCGGCCGGGGTCCGCTCACACGCCGAACCGAAGCAGGCGCACGCCGAGGTAGCGCCAGCGCACACCAACGTCCGCGTCAGGCACGAGCATCGCGTAGGCGTTGAGCTCGGCCGTGTAGGAACCCTCGCCGAGGGTGATGGTCCCGTGTGCCGACAGCGACAGCTCGGTGTAGGTCGGATCGACCGACGACGTGATCAACTGCCGAGTCGTCAGCGGCGTCTCGCCCGCGACTTCGAGGTTAAAAACACCCCCGACAGCCTCGGCGCCCGGCGTACCCGGATGCGAGATTGCGACGGTGGCGCTCGCGTAGAGCTCGACCTCCCAGATTCCCGGCGGCACCGCAAACGGCGTGGCGAGGCACGGTGCGGAGACCGGGGTGAGCGTGACGGTACCAGCCGCGTTCGCCGTGCCGAGGCCGTCGGCGGCTGTCGTAACGGTCACGACGTCCAGGTCGGGATCGTCCGACACGACGAGACCGGGGCCGACGAATGACAGCCCGGGCCGTGCGCCGACCAGGGTGCCGCCCTGGTAGACCATCAGCTCCAGGCGGTGGGCGTGGTCGGACCGTGCGAGGCTGTCCGCGGTGCCCTCCGCGTTGCCGGGGCCGCTCACCGCGACCGGCGCGGCGGTGTCGGTGTCGTGCTTGTGATCCTCCCGGCTGGCGCGCGGGGCCATACCGACCGAGGCCGGCGCGGCGTTGACGTTCCTCGGCTTCTTGGAGCCGAGGCCGACGCCGCCGCCTTTTCCGCCGAGCCCGTCGAAGGGCAGCAGTTGCCAGAGGCCGGTGTCGTGATCGAGATAGAGAGCGAACGGACCGATCATGGCTACTTACTCGCCGGTCTCGCGGCGGGGGCACTTCTCGTGCCCTCACGCCGGGCCCACTTCCAGAGGTCGAACAAGACTTCCTCAAGGAAGAACCCGCCGCCGAGCGCGATGCAGCCCTTCAGGAGAATCTCCGCCACGTCCCCTACTCGCCGCTCGCGTCGCCGGTGCACAGTCCGGCCGCCTCGCTCACAGGCCCGAGCGCCAGCTGGCGCCCCCGCCCCTGGCTGAATCCGGTCTCGGCCTCGGCCAGGTTCCGCGCCGCCAGCGCTGCGTGTTCGTCGACGCGCTCGATCCCGACGATGCGGCGCCCCGAGTTGATGGCGGCGACGCCGGTCGTGCCCGAGCCGAGGAACGGATCGAGCACGAGCCCACCCGGAGGCGCGGCCGCCACGAGCATGTCGAGGAGGTCGAGCGGCTTCTGCGTGATGTGCTCCCGGTTGTCGCGGGCGTGCGGCGCCATCCCGATGTGATAGCCCGGGTGGCAGGGTCCATCCGCCGCCATCGGGCCGGCGCTCCCCCACACGATGAACTCGGACGCCGACGCGAACCGCCCTCGCTGGGGACGGGCCGCCGGCTTGATCCACGGAATCACCCCCCTCCAGATCCAGCCCGCCGCCTGGACGGCGTCCGTCGTCGTAGGCAGTTGTCGCCAGTCCGTGAACACGCAGAGGATCGCCCCCGGCGCGGCGAGGTCGAGGCAGGCCGAGAGCCAGAGCGCCGACCACGTCAAGAAGGCGCGCCCGTCCCGGTTGTCGCCCGCGAACTGCGGCAAGTAGTCGCCACCTGTCCCAAGGTACTTACGCGATGGTGCTCGCGTCCTGTCGCCCCGCATGGCGCCGCCGCTGCTGTAGGGCGGATCGGTGATCACCGCGTCCACGCGGTCGAGCATCGGCAGCACGCGCAAGCTATCGCCGCGAAACACCGTCCACCGCTCGCCGGCGGCATACAGCGCACTGGTCCGGCTCAGCGACCGCTCGCCAGCGTCGGCCCCCTTCTCGCTCTCCGAGCTCGGGCAACAAGTCATGGCGCGGCCCACCCCACTTTCAGATCTTCGAGAGCTTCGACCCCGACATCGCCGCGCAGGATCGACACCACCACGGCGGCCGTTTGGCCCTCCGGGGTCGCGTTGTGCAGCGCGGCCCAGCGGGTGACGGCCTCCGCCGCGTTGCGGAATTGGGCGCCGGTGACGAGCGTCGCGGCGAGCACGTCGGACGGGCTCATGTCCGGAAGGTCCATCCACTTGGCGACCTTCGCGGCCACGACCGCGTTTAGCTGCATGCCCGCGATCTTGCCCATGTCGGAGTCGAAGACGCTCCCGAGCACGTCGCGCACCCCGGTAAACAGCTCGGACCACGAATCGCGCAGCATGAACCCATCGAGGACTTCGCGCGCCTGGCGGACCGCAGCCGCCCCGACGGCGTACTGCTCCAGGCTCAGCGCGCGCTGCTGCTGCTGCATCGTGTCCAACTCGAACGTCCTCCGCATGCTCGCCTCGACGTGCTGATCGGCGAGCGTGGCGACGCGGATCGCGTGGCCGGTCGTGTGTTCGACCATGGCCTGCAGCGTGCCGACTTCCTTGTCGCGGCGAGCTCGTGCGCGCTCCGCCTCCGTGTTGAGGTCCTCGATCCGCCGCTGAAGCAGCTGCGCCTGCTCGCGCAGCATCCCGACGTGACGCTGATGCACGTCCAGGTCGCGGCGGTCGTCGCTGTCCGAAGAGACAGGCACGCTCTCCACGCTGACGTCGTCCTCGTCGCCGCGGGGCGGCACGATCTCGCGCTCGTTGCGATAGACGCGCGGGCGGCCGTGGCGCACGTCCGCGGCCACCCGCTCGAGCTTTCCCTCGAACTCGTCCGCGCAGGCGCGCGACACGCGGGCCACCAGGGTCACCACGCCGCGGAATGGACCGCGCGCCGGGTGCCCGGCCTTTGGCGCGGTGATCCGGAGCGTTTCCAATTCGGCAAACTCGGTATCTCGCGGTTCCTCGGGCTCCACGCGGGGCTACTCGCCGGCGTTATGCAGTAGCGCCAAGTAAATTCCGCAACGTGCAGGCGGCGCCCCTCCAAAGGGGCCGCCTGCTCTTCGAGAGTCTTGGGACTCTCAGATCTAGAGAATCCCGTAAGAAGTACGCGCGCGCGCGCGAGGCAGTCGCCGGATCCGGTCGCCGAGCCCGCCGGCGCGCGCGGATCGCCGATCTGCTGTCGCACGCGTGCGGCGAAGTTGGGCCCGGCGGGCACGGACAGGCAAACCGATGTCGCAGCGCAAAGCGTGCGCTCTCCCGCGGGGGAAAATGGGCGCGTTGCGGGCGCTACGCGATACGCGGCGGGCGCCGATGCATCCGGAGCGCCGCGGCCACCGCCGGATCCGGCTCGGGCAGCTCGACCACGATGTCGAGCACGAGGTCGCCGTCGGGCTCGCCGCGCCGGCGGATACCGCGGCCGCGCAAGCGCAGCGGGCGACGGTCACGCGTCATCCGGAGCCGCACGTCCCCCCACGGCGTCGGCACGTCGAGCGGCTCGCCGGTGACCACGTGGTACGCCGACACGATCAGGGTGCCGCGAAGGTCACGGCCCTCGCGTCGCCATGGCCAGTAGTCGACCTCGCCGATCACGACCTCGCAGGCGACGGGCCCGAGCATGCCGAGCAACACGTCGCCGGGCTCGACGCCGACGGGCAGCCGAACACGCAACGCCAGACCCTCGACGTCGACCTCCAGGGGACCGCCGCTCCAAGCTCGCTCGCCGGCGATGCGCAGCCGCAGCGAGGGTGACGTGGGACGCGGGGGTGAGCGCGGCGGCGGTCTCGGCGGCGGCGGAGGTGGAGGGGGCGGCGGGGGCGTGGCAACCGGGGGCTCGAGCAGCAGCTCATACGCCGCGGTGATCCTCGCGTAGAGGCTGGCGTCGCCGCCGGGGCGCTCGGGATGCCAGCGGAGGGTGAGCTTGCGAAAGGCCCTCTTGATGTCGCGCACCGGAGCGTCCGGGGGCACGCCGAGAAGGTCGGCCGCGTCGGCGACATCGTCACCGCGAGCCATACGCACCCCGGAAGATCGCGGCGAGACGCTCGCCGCGGGCGAGTTGCCGATCGCGTAGTGCATCGAGCGGCGCGTCGCGGTCGAGCGCGAGCGCGAGCGCGAGGCAAACCTCGAGCACGAGGCCGCGAGGTCGGCGGGCGCCCCGCTCGATGCGGTGAACTGCGCTCGGCCCGAGCCCGAGCAGCTCGCCGAGCTCGGCCTGGGTCGCGCCGAGACGCGCGCGAGCCCGGATGATCTTGTGACGGTCCATGCCATGTCACTCGCCTTTTTGCTGGCGAGCAAATGGTCCGCGCGCTCTGGGCGGCGAGGTCTCTTGCAATGGCCGCCGCCGCCGCAAAGCTCTCGAATAGCCTCCCCGTGCTGCACCAGCAGATCGCCCAACAGGGCCGTCAGCTGGTGGAGGCCCGCGCCGACGCGCGCGAGCAGAAGCAACGCGCAAGCGCAGTCGTCGCCGAGGCGAGCCGCCAGCAGCGTTTTTTCGCTCGGTACACGCTGCCGACGATCGGCATCTACGGGGGCCTCGGTGTCGGTGTCGGCGCCGGTCTGGCCTGGCTCGGCTACGGCTATCTGCAGGACTGGTTCGGCGCGACCAGTTACATCCCCGCGATCGCGACGCTGGGGATCGGCGTCACGCTCTTTCTCTTCACGCCGCAGCTCGTGAGGGTCTCGGGTAAGGCCCTCGACAAGACGGCGCCGGTCGCCGTCGGTCTGTACGGCGCTTCGCTCGGCATGGCTGGTTACGCCCTCTACGAGGGTTATCGCGTGTACTCAGCGCCCGCGGCTCCCTGACGCGCGCGCGAGTGACAGTTGAAAACATGTCCCAAAGGACAGGTTGAAAAATGGATATTCTCAGCACGATCGCTCAGTCGCTCGATCAACAGGGACTCACGGACGCGGCCGCGTTCCTCCGCCGGCTCGTCATCGAGAAGTCCCGCGTTTGCGCGACGCTCGGCAATCCGGACGTGACGGCCTACATCGTGGGCCAGCTCTCCGCGGCCGGCTTCACCGCTGCCGCGCAGCTGGCCCAGCGTGTGGGCGCCGCCGCCGCGGGCATCTGTCAGGTGCTGTCGACGAATGCGGCGCTGCCCCCGATGGCACAGTCGAATGTGCCAGCGCTGAACCCGGCCGGCGGCCCCGTGCCCGGCGGCCCCGGCGTGCCCTCGCCCGGCTGGCCGACTCCGGCGCCCGCTCCGGGCTGGCCGGCTCCGGCTCCGGCCGGGGCGTGCTGCGGCAGCTGTGCCAGCGGCGGGGCGTGCTCGCTGAAGCACAACACCGCGGTCGAGACCTGCCCGCCGGCCATGGCGCCCGCCATGCCCGGGGCCCCGATCCCGATGTCCACCGACATCGGCCGCTGGAACTGCCAGCAGGTCCAGCTGGATCTGGCGCCGTGTGACATCCGTCGGATCACGCGCGAGCAGAAGCTCGTCTCCTTCACCGGCACCGCCGCCGGCGCCATCGCGGCGAACTCCACGATCGACGTGCTGTTCGGCGAGATCGGCGTCTCGCATACCCTCTGCATCGAGCACCTGCTCGTCGAGAACGTGACGAACGGGACCGGGGTCGCGCTCCCGATCAGCCAGATCACGCTGCAGGGCGAGCGCATCGCCCAGGAAAGCGGCGGCTCCTACGTCCACGTCTGGGACTTCGCGGAGCCCGAGCGCCCCGAGTACCTCGGGATCACGGACGGCCGCTGCGAGTGCAAGCAGCTGTGCACGGGCGTGCCCTCGCAGGCGAAGGCCCGGATCCAGTTTCAGCTGCCGTCCGCCATCGCCGGCGGCAGTTCTCTGCGCGTGACCCTCTGGGGCCGGCGCTCGGATTGGACGCGCGTGGTGGGGCCGTGCCCGCCGTGCGACGCGTGCGACATGATCGAGCTCTCGACCGCCGAGAAGGCCGCCCATACCAACGCGATGATCGTCACCGCGCCGTGATCTGAGACCGGCCGCCACGTCGCCAGGAGCGCCAGCCAGCCATGAACAAGTTGATCATACCGGCGGTGATCGTGGCGCTCGTAGTCGCGGCCGTGGGCATGGGCAAGGCGAACGCCGCCAGCCCGCCGCCCGAGCCCGAGCCCGAGCCGGACCCGCAGCCGGAGCCGGCTCCGGATCTTCCGCCTCCGCCTCCGCCTCCGCCTCCGCCTCCGCCCGCGCCCGGGCCGTTGGTGCCCAACGTGGCCGCCGAGCAGGCCGCGTGCGCGTCGGCGGTTGCGGACAAGCCGGAGACCGAGGGCGGCGCGAGCCGGAACGGCGCCCCGCTCGACACGTGGCTCACGTGGGTTGCGTTCGTCCGGGCGTACGGGCGAGCCCCGTCAACGCCCGCTGACTCGGCGCGCGTGATGATCCTTCTTGCCTGCGTCCGCGAGCGTCTGCTCGCGGAGCAGCCGAAGATCACGGCCAAGCCGACGCCCGGCGCCTACTACCAGATCAAGACGGGCGACACGCTCTTCGAGGTCACGAAGGCTGCATATCCCGGCGGCGTCTCCCTCAACGGCAAGCCGCCGACCAACATGCAGGCCGCGCAGGCCGTCAACGCGTCGCCCGAAAATCTCCGGTTCGTCCGCATGGTCGCCGCAGAAAAGAACCTGTTCCCGTCCGGTCGCGTCACGTTCATGCCCATTTTCGGAACCTTCGCCCAGCAGCGCGCCGACGCGACGAAGGGCAGCGAGGGCGCGGGCAAGAATTACGCCGTGATCTGGATCCCGACGCCGCCGGGGGTGTGACCGATGGCCGCGATCGGACGCTGGGGGCCGGTGCAGGCTCCGGGGGGACGAACCGAGGGTGCTCCGTGCACCTTCGGTCTCGGGCTGTGCGACGACAACGACGTGACCGTGTGGCACAAGGAGGCAAAGAACTGGAAGAGCTTTGCCGCGAACCTCCGCGCGGTGGTCGTGGACCAGTGGGGCAACGACACGCAGACGTGGCCGGACCTGGCCCGATACGGCGAGCTCAGTTGGAAGGATGCCGACGCGAAGCTCGCCGGCGATCTCGGCTTCTTCGACGGCGCCAAGGTCGGCACCCTCTCGCAGATCCAGCGCCAGCTGAAACTGGCGATGGAAGCCTGGGCGGTCGCCCTCGACCAGGTGCTGCCCAAGCCCGTTGAACCGGGCCCGCTCGTTGGCTACGACGCATCCGAGAACCCCGACGACGTGCCGCCGGTGGTGCCGTTGCCCGACCTCCCGAACCCGCTCGCGGGCGTCAGCTCGGCGCTCAAGATCGCGGCGGTCGGCCTCGTGCTCGTCGTCGCCGTCGTCGCGCTGCGGAGGAAGTGATGAGCCGCGGCCTCGGCCTCGGCCTCGGCCTTGGCGCCGTCCTGGTCCTCGCCGCTCTCGCACGGCGCAAGGGCCCCGGGCCAGCGCCGCCGAACCCGGCCCCGCCCGAGCCGGCGCCGCCGAACCCAGCCCCGCCCGAGCCGGCGCCGCCGAACCCAGCCCCGCCCGAGCCGGCGCCGCCGAACCCGGCCCCGCCCGAGCCGGCGCCGCTGAACCCGGCCCCGCCCGAGCCGGCGCCGCCGAACCCAGCCCCGCCGAACCCGGCCCCGCCTGTGCCGGCGCCGCTGGTGCCCACGGACCTGCCGCCCGACGCGGATCCGACTCTGTGGGTCCAGCTGGTGGACGAGCCGGGACTCGAGATCCGGAACCCCTCACGGGCCTGGACGACCGCAGCAGCGCGCGCCGTGCTCCGCAAGGGGGCGACCGCTGCGCTCGCGTTGGGAGGCAAGCTGATGGTCGCCGACGGCGGCCCCGCTGCAGGTCCCGGCAACGTTTACCCGCCGCACAAGAGCCACCGCTGGGGGCGGGACTTCGACATGGCTTATACCGCCGACGGCGTCTATCCGACGCCGGGGGCGGTCGCTGTGGATCCGCGGGTGCCCGCGATCCTGGAAGCCATGGCCCCGTGGATCGAAGTCGTCGGCACGACCGCGCCGCGAAACCTCGCTTTCCTGGAGCGGCCCTATAAGGTCACAGGAACGTGGCCGGGGCACACGGGCCACCTACACCTCCGGCTCCGCAAGGACTTGACCACGGAGCCGTGAGCGTGCCCAGGACAGGCCCTCCCGATCTCGGCGTGGTCCTGGCGCTCGCGTCAACGGTCGTCGGCTTCGGTGGGCCGGCCCTCCTCGCCCGCGTCGCGCTTGGCGGCGTCGCGCTTGCGGAAGGGGCGGCCGCGGTCCGGCGGTTCCGTGAGAGGGCGGAGGGCTTCAAGGCCGCGGCAGCTCGGGCCGCCGCGACCGGGCGCCCGCTCGTCGTCATCGGCGATCCCGACGCGGGCCTGCACACGCGAATGGCGCGCGCGTACGACTGCGGCGATATCTGCGTCGACCTCACCGGGTGTCCCGCCTGCCCTGTCGGCATCGCGGCGGACATCACGAAGGGCCCGATCGACCTCGCCAGCGACTCGGCCGTGGTTTACGTGTCGTGCGTCCTGGAGTACGTGGACGATGTGGGCGCGGCCGTGCAGGAGATCCGCCGGATCGCGGGGTCCCCGGAGAATGTCTTTATCGTGACGGTGCACCCGTGGAGCCTCACCTCGCGGCTCTACCCCGGGGCCCAGTGGGCCGGGAGCGCCACCGCGGACGGCGGGGTCGCCATGCGGCCGGTCAGCAGCACCGAGAAGGCCGCCATCGTCGGCGCCCTGGCGGCGCTCGTGCTGGCCGCATTCTGGCGGAGGTAACGGCCCCTCGTGCCCGAGCAGAGCGACCGGAGCACCGCAGCGGCACGCCCCGCCGGGTCGCGCAGGCAAACGAAGACAAGCGACGCGTGTGCGTCCGGGCGCCGTGTACCTGGCGACCTGGCGCCGATCTGGCGGCGGTAGCCCGACTCTCCGAGCGGCGCGAGCTACCGCTCGGAGTCGTCCGGGGCAGCGAGGCCGAGCTCGCGGAGATGGGCCTCGGCCGCGGCGACGAGAACGTCGAGCGGGACGCGGGCCCGGCCGTGGTGGGCGGCGTACCAGGGGTGCGGGGGGTAGCTGCACACCAGACAGGTGCCGTCGTCGTCGGCGATGGCGGCGGGGGCCTCGGGGTTACGGCTGGTGCCTCGGCAAACGGGGCACGGGACCAGGACGGTGGAAGGTAGGGGGCTCACATCCCTAGGTTAGCGGCGTGTCCTGTAGCGCCTTCGGCGCGCCGAATATCGGTGGGCGCTGGCGTCTACCTCAGCGAGGTGGGAGTGATGCGCGTGCGGTACCGGGGAAGCGGGGCGCAATGGGGCGACGGGGGAGAATTCCACGGCTGGCAGGTCTGGCGCCCAGGGGAGCAGTTTTGGAGGGCGCCGCGAGCGGACGACGAACGGGCAGCGCTGCGGCGCTGCTTGGCGCTGGCGTCCCCGGCGGCCTTCCGCGGGCCTCGCGGGGCCGAGGTCGACGTCGAGCCAGCGCCGTGAGCCGCTGGGCGGTGGCCGGCTTATCGGCGAGGTGCATCCATGGCCGACCAGATCGACCGGATCATCGCCTCGGCGCGCGACGCGGCCCTCGACATCCGCAAGAGCTACACCGCCAACGACGCGCTGGCTCTCCTCGGGATCCGAGCGGCAAGCGACCGTGACGCCGAGTCGCTGTGGAGCGCCGTCTACGACGCCACGCGGATCTGGTTGAACGACAGGCCGAACGCCACCCGCGGGTCGCCCGCTTGGGACGACCTCCGACGCGCAGCCCGCGAGGCGGCGCGGGCCGGGGAGCCGAGGACCGACGAGGCCGCGCGCGCCGCGGCCGAGCGCTTCAAGTTGAAGGGTCGCGCGCCCCTGCGCCTGTGGTTCGCGGCGTATCGCGCCGAAGAGCAGGAGCGGAGGCTGCGGGCGAGGCCGGAGCGGATAGCCGAGGAGGCGAGCGCGCTCGCCGACGACGCGGTCGAACGCGCCGCGCAGCTGGGGCGCGACTGGGCAGCCGAGGAGCGCGAGCGCCGGCTCGCCCGCTATCAGCGATGGCTCGAGGCGCTCACGCCGTTGGAGCTGATCGACTTCGTGACGCTGCTCGGGCGGAGCCCAGCGGCGGCGCGGAGCAAGGTCGGCGTCGTGGTGCCCGAGGGCGGCTCGTGGATCTTGGACGAGGCCGTCCGCGCCGAGTATGCGCGCCGACGCGTTGGGTTCCCCGGATCGCCGGAGTCCCGCCACGCTCTGCTCGCACAAGACCCCAGGCGCAAGGGCGTTGTTCTCTCGCCCGAGAAGCGGGCCGCGCTCGCCGAGGCGGAGGTCTTGCGCCGCCGGATCGACGAACTCCGCACGCGCGTGCAACGGGCACCGATGCCGGGCGGCCCGGGGCTGATGTTCGATCCGGCCGGAGCGCTCGCCGGCTATGCCGAAGAGTTGCCGGACGAGGTCATGGCCTACGGCCATCGCACGTCCGAGGACTTGCGCGACCTCGTCGCGCAAGTCACCGAGGATGTCGACGACATCGAGCGGCGGTATGCCAAGCCCGCACCGACACCACCGCCGACTGCCCGGATCGAACCGCCAGCACCAGCGAACGAGCCTGCCGAGGCCGCCCTGCTCGACAAGCCGATCCTCGTGCCGGGCGAAGCGTGGCGGTACGAGGAAGGCGCCGACGGCTGGGATACGCCCTGGCGGCCGGTGACGCTGCGGCCAGGCGAAGGCGACGGCGCCCTCTATCAGGGGCTTACCAGCGTTAGCGGCGGAGGCGAAGGGCCCAAGGGCAGCTTCCACCTGTTCGAGTGGCCAGACGGCCAGCGGGCAGCGCAACGGGCCGGCATGAGCCCGCCGAGCCGGGACTACCGCGATCGCTCGTGGCGGGTCGCGCAGCGCAAGGAGAAGAACGTGGCAAAAGAGGGTTTCTCGCTCGATGTGCAGGACGGCCGGCGCCGCCGCGGCGCCGAACAACCGGGGTTGCAAGGGCTCGACGTGCCGGTCGACACGCGCGACCTGTACGAGCGGAAGGTGCGCGGGATGGCGGCCAAGGCGGGGCAGCGGCTGGGGATCAAGGGGTACAACGAACGCATGCGGGCCGCCGGGCTGCCGCCGGTGCGTACCCAGGGCGACGCCGAACGCGAGCAGCCCGCGCCCGCCGCTCCAACGCTAGCGACACCTGCGATACCTGCGACACCTGCGACACCGGCGATCGCGTCGAGAGGAAAGCGCGGGGCGAAGAAGCCGACCCCCGCGAGCGAGGCCGCGGCCAAGGCGAAGACCGCCCCGATGCCCGCGACGGCGTCGACGGCGTCGACGGCATCGAGGGGGAAGCGAGGGGCGAAGAAGCCGACGACACCGCCCGCGCTCAAGCCGACGCCCGCGAGGGCGAAGCGGGCTCCGAAGCTACGGGCGGAGGTGGTGGCGGCCATGCCTGCCCTGCTAGCTCAGGAGGACGCCGCCGCGTTCGGGCCGGTCGACTGGTCGGGGGTGGGGATCACCGATCGCGTACGGGAGCACGCGGTGAAAATCGGGTTCGCGCACCTGGTCGACGACCCGCACCACTTCGGGCCCCGCTACCAAAGCACCCCGCTCGGGCGCGAGGCTGTGGGAGCGGGCCGGGGCGTCGAGGTCACGGCTTGCTGCGGCAACTGTGCCAGCGGCGCGGCGTGTTCGCTGGAGACCCCCTCCTCTGCCCCGGCCGCCGGGCAGGCCGCGAAGAAGAAGACCGCGAAGAAGAAGGCCGCGAAGAAGAAGACCGCGAAGAAGAAGGCCGCGAAGAAGAAGACCGCGAAGAAGTTGCCCAGGCCCGCCGCGACGAGGTCTGCGGGCGATGCGTGCCCGAGGAAGCCCGGCGCGATCGGGCGGCTCGTGGACCGCTACACGCGGATCCTGCTGCGTCGTTCGAGCGCCCTCAAGACGCGGCAGGCGAACCGGCGCGACACCCTGGTCGCCAAACAACAGGCACGCGAGCGCGACCTGGCGGGCCGGCAGACCGGCGGGCCAGCGACCCGGGCGAAAGCCGAGCGGCGCCTGAAGGTCGCGGAGAGGAAGCACGCGCAGCAGCGGCGCGCGCTCGAAGCACGTGACCGCGCCGAGCTCGACGCGCTCAAGGCCGGGGTGGAATGCCAAGTCCTCGGCAAAGCTCGCGTCGCGAACATCGTCCGACAGGGATGCGAGGACCTGTGCACGCTGAACATCGACGGGGGCATCGGCGGGGACAAGACCGCCGTCGCCCTCCCCTCCTCGCGCAGCGCGCCGCGGACGTTGCCCGCGCGATACGTCCTGGTGTCGGCCGCGTCTCTGATCGCCAGCCACGACCCGATCACCTTCGACCCCCGCGCTGATTACCCGAGCAAGGTGCAAGAACGACGCTACGACCGCGACAATCTGGAAAAGGGGAAGGTGATCCAGGTCGCGCAGAACATGATCCCTGCCCTCCTGCAGAACACCGACATCGGCGCAGCCAACGGTACGCCGGTGGTGACGCCGAGGCGTCTCGTGCTCAGCGGCAACGGGCGCACCATGGGGACCCAGCGGCACTATCTGAGCGGCCGCCGCGTGCTGGCGGACTGGCTCGAACGCCACGCGGCGCAGTTCGGGATCGATCCCCGGGCCGTGAAGGCGATCAAGGACCCGATCGTCGTCCGCGTGATCGATGTGCCGCAAGCGGATTTCGGTCGGCTCGTGCGCGACGCCAACGTCTCGCTGACTCAGAGCATGGCCGCCGATGTCGAGGCGGCCGCGCTCGCGCGGCAGCTGCCCGCCGACGTGCCGCGCCTGCTCCGTGACGGAGGGGCCGACGACGGGCTCGCCGAGTATCTCGGCAGTCGGGCCAGCCTCCCCCTGGTCGGGGCGCTCGAACGTAGCGGCTATCTCACCAGCTCGAACCGCGGGCGCCTGCTCGGCGCGGACGGACTCTTGAGCAGCGACGGTCGCGCGGACCTCGAGCGAATGCTCGTCGCGGCGGTGCTGCCCGTCGAGGTCGTCGAGCGGTCGCCCGAGCTCGCCAAGGCCCTCGATCGCTCCGCGGTCTCATGGCTCGCAGCGGCCGGGGCGGGTCCGGATTGGGACGTGCGCGCCGACCTGGCCGCCGCCGCGGAGGACTATCTCTCCCTCCGCTCGAGCCGCTCCTGCCTCGCACAGTGGCAAGAGCAGGGGGCGCTAGTGCAGCGCGCGACCGAGGGGCGGCCCATGGCCCGGGCGATGTTAGAAGTCCTCGACCTGGCCGCGGCCCGGCCCGTGGTGTTCGGCCGGATCGCGCAAGCGTTCGCCGCGGCCAGCCGTGAGGGCGGCGGCTTGTTCGCCAGCGTCGACCCGCTCGAAGCGCTCAAGGCCGCCGCAGCCGCGAACAACGCACCGACCGAACGCGCGTCGTCGCGGCGGCGCTGCCGAAAGGCTGCGTGAGCATGGTCGGGTGAGTGGGCGCGCGAGTAGCGAGCGGCGAGGGAGGTTCATGCGTCCCTGCCGCAAACTCATCCCTTCCGCCGTCACGCTCGCCGGCCTGGGCGCTGGCCTCGCCGGCGCCTGGCTCATCGCTCACGGCCAGCCCGTCGCCGCGCTGTTCGTGCTCGGGCTCGGGCAGATCTTCGACCTCCTCGACGGGTGGCTCGCGCGCCGGTTCGGCGCCGTGAGCGACATCGGGGCCCGGCTGGACTGGTCGTGCGACTGCGCAGTCGCCGTCGCTGTTTACGTCGCGCTCGGGTGCTGGGCCGGCGTCGTCCTCGCCGCGCTCCTGCAAGCGCTCACCTGGAGCGGGGTCACCAGCTCGCCCTCGCGGATCTCGGGCCGCTCCGGTGCCGTCGTCCTCGCACTCGCGTTCGTGGCGCTCGGCCTGGTGCCCGCGTCCGGCCCCCTCGACTTCTCGCTGCGCTGCAGCCTGGGGGCCCCGTGAGCGACGGTGAAGGGCCGATCGAAGCCGCGGGCCTGATGCTCATCACGGCCGCGTCGGTAGCGACGCTGATCGTCTTGGCGGTCTTATACGCGTACGCGTACGCGGCCTGTGCGCCGTGTACGTAATCCCGTCGCCGGTCCGGGTCCCGCTTGCGCCGGTCGCCGTCCTACTGGCGCTTGCGGCGTTCGGCGGCGTGTTCGCGCTTGATCAGCCGGCGCTGTCGACAGACGATCCGGGCATGCGTCACCACCAGCTGGCCGCCGCCGCGTTCCTGCTCCTGCCGTCCTGCAACGACACGCCCCAGGAGGCTGCGCCGGGCTCCGCACAGGAGGGCGAAGCGTGCGACGACCAGGTGCCCCCCGAAAAACAGCTCTGCGGCGCTGGCCTCGTCTGTTACAGCGTCGGCGCGCTCGACTTCCAAGGCTATTGCGCGCCCGCCTGCCCAGCGACCGGCTGCGACCCGGTAGAGGGCCTGTCAACTGTCTGCGACGCCGGCGCCTGCGTTCTGCAGTGCGAAGGGCCCGAAGCCCCCTGCCCGGCCGTATACGACGTCGCGCTGTTCTGCTTCGGCTCTACCTGCTCGCTCGACATGAGCGAGGACAACCCGACGGCGAGTTAGTGGGCGCTGGGCCGCTCGGCGGCGAGGTGAAGGGGTGAAACTCGACCCCGGATCGATGCTTCTGGAAGCCTGCCCGGAGCGCTTCGAGTCGTTCTTCCCGACCGAGGACATCGCCTTCGATAGTCAGTTGACGGCGCTCCTGGAGGTGGCCGGCGGGCAAGACGCGTTTGCGACGATCGGGCAGGAGCTTCTCGCGCGAGCGGGCGCGCTCGCGTGGCGCGACGCCCAGGCGCTCATCAACCGAGCGAAGGCAACTGTCCTCGGGGACATCCCGCAGGACTGGATGCCCGCCGTCGCGTGGATGCAGCAGAGCGGCGTGGACCGGATCGCTCGCGGGCTTTGGGCGGCTGTCGCGTTCCCGAGCTCGGAGAATACGACGGCGCTCGTCGACGCGGCGATCGGCGTCGGGCTCGACATGGCGACCCGCGCCCTCGGGGCCGTGCCGATCGTGGGGATCATCGCTCAGGCCGCGGTGGCGTTCGGGCGGGCGCTCTTCCGGGCGTGGACTGACAAGGACGTAACGCCCGCGGAGCGTCGCTATCAACTGCCGTGGGCCCGCTACATGCGAGGCAACGACGAGGAGATCGTCCAGAAGTTCCTGATCGATATCTACGGCGAGCGCGTCGACTGGACCCCGATCTGGGCGCCCCCGACCGAGGTGGATGTGCCGTGGGTGCTCGCTGACGGCGTCGACCAGGGCAAGGTGATCGGCAAGATGTTCGCGCCGCTCAAGAAGGGCGAGGTCGCTTGGAACGGCTCGGGGCTCGGGGCAGTGCCAAACACCCTGCGCGTCGTCGGCTTGATTCAGAGTCGCCCTGCCCCCCCCCACGCGCCTAAGCTGCTCCGCTTCTGGAATCACGGGGGCGTCATGCAGTGGGGCCCCAGCCTCACGCAGACCGGAGATTTTCGGCCCGCGCAGTCCCAGGCATCCGGCCAGCTGTGGCAGCAGGCCGCGGCCGTCGGTAACCCGGACATGTACAAGATCGACGCGAAGAGCCTGGAGACCAGTTGGAAAGACTGGTTTGACGGGTTCTTCGCGTCGGTGTGGAAGCTTGCCGAGGGCGACGAATGGCTGGGCGACCTCGCCGCGCCGTACATCGTGAGCGAGCGCTTCGGGCAGCTGCGGCTCGGGATGTCCTGGCGTGCGCGCCCCCAGCCGGCGCCGCTCGTGTGGCCGGGCATCGTCACTGAGGGGCCGGCGCGGCCGAGCGCCCGGAACATCTGCCTATGGGCGGAGGAGGATGTCCCAAAGGACATCCGCGCTGGCGAGTCGTCCGATACGTTCTGGTGGCCCTGGAGGTCCGAGCCCGAGCAGACGCTCATCGGCCAAGACTACAAGATCGTTGACGGCCACCTCGCGTCAAGCGGCCCCGTGCGGTTGCCGAACCAGCTCCCGAAAGGGTGGCGCTGCCACGGGTGGCCCTCGGGTGAAGAACTCCTTACGCCCTATCACTGGCCCTACGAGTCGATCGTGGGCCCCGCGCTCGCGCACCTGCGGAAGCTGCAGCGCGAGTGCCTGTTCCGTACGTTCGTCGCCGCGTACGTGCGGCCGCTCGATCTGCCCGGCAGGCCGCGCCATGGGGCGTTCAAGGATAAGGATCTGCAGGCGCGGTGCATCGAGGCCCGGGCCGCGTTGCTCAAGTCGCCGCAGCGGTTCCTGGTCAGCTACACCGACGCCAAGCTGGCCGATCCGGAGTACGCCGAGCTCTTGGCGGCTGCCGGTGTGCCGACAACGGAGGTCGCTCGCCAGGCCGCGCTGCGGCAATTCGCAGCGAAGGGGGGCGCAGGCGGGGCCATCGATCCGAACCCCGCGCCGCTGCCTCCCCCGCTCGCGCCGCAGGGCGGGGTCGCTTTCGGCGCTGACGAACCCGGCGGCGTCGAGCCGAACCAGCCGGGCCCAGGCCCAGGCGGCAAGGGCTCGGGCGGCTCGGGCGGCTCGGGCGGCGGCTCGGGCCGTTCGGGCGCCGCGGGCCTCTTGGTGGCCGCGCCGCTCGCCATGATGGTCTTGAACAAGATGGCCGCGCGTCGAAAGGGAGGGTGACTCGTGTTCGACCTGGACCCCGGCCGTAGGCTCGCGGAGACCGTCCCACCAGCTCGGATGACCCCAGCGCGAGCCAGCCCCGCGGCCCTCGTGGCGCTCCTTTGCGGCGCCGTGGTGCTGGTCCGGCTGGTGCGGTCCGCCCGACGGTGATCAGAGGCCAAACTCGGCGAGAGCCCGCTCGACGGCCTACCGCCGCCAGCTTTTGCGTTGGCGTCACCGACAGCCGCTGTGGCGGCGACGCAGACGCCGGCTCATGCCGACGGCCATAACGAGGTCCTCGATCAGCCCGACCTCGTCGAGCTCTTCGGGTTCGGAGGCGAACAGATGGAAGGCCACCCTCAGCAGGCGCCAGGTGCTGCGGAGGCGGTGGAAAACTGGGCTCTCGGGGCGCTGCCGCCCACGGCGATTGGTTGGTTCAGGCACGACCGAGATACCGACCGGGCCCCCCTCTCGCGCCGTCGACCAGCGGCCTTCCGGGATATACCGACCGGGCCCCCCTTCGCGCCGATGACCAGCGGGCCCTCCGGTCACTTGGGGGGGCGGCCAGTCTGAGCTTGGTCATGCGGCGCCGCATTGCGTGCCGAGTGACCCCCAGCAATGCGGCGGCGCCGACGACAGAACCCGCACGCTTGAGCGCGAGCTCGCAGAGCCGGCGCTCGGCCGCCCGGAGGTTGAGATTGTCCAGTTGGATCGGTGCGGGCGGCGAGGTCTCGTCCATGCTCGGTGGACTCGGCCTCGCTGGCCGCCGATTCTCACTTGGGCCGGGGCTTCTCCAGCTCCAGCTTGACCATCAGGCGCCTCAGCGCGTGACGGGTGATGCCCAGGAGAGCCGCGGCGCCGACCAGCGAGCCCGCGCGCTCGAGGGCCTCCTGGCAGAGGCGACGCTCGGCGGCGCCGAGGTCGAAGCCGTCCAGCTCGACCCGGACCGGCTCAGGCTCAGGCGCGGGCTCGGCGGTCGCGTCGTCCAAGATCGGCGGCGAGGGAACGCCGAAGCCATGGCGCACGAGCTCGGCGATCGCCCCCAGCGAGGCCCCCTGTTCGAGTTGCGCGCGAATCCAGCGGGCGCGCTCGATAGCCCAAGGCGACCAGCGGTTGCGGTTGGCACCTCGGTCGCGGGGGTCGGGCATGAGCCCGAGCGCGACCCAGCAGTGCAGATCGGCGTCGTCGTCCGTCCTGGCTGCCTCGCGGATCTCGGTTTGAGTGGCGAAACTGGCAGAATGCTGCACGAATGTGCAGTGCCACGGCGGCAGGATGGCGATCCAGCGCTGCGTCGGCGCGGAAGCTGTTCCCGCCCACGCGCCGGAGGCGCAAGGCGTGACATCGCGCAGCGCGACACGCGACCTTCGAGGATGACGCGGCGCGGCGTCCGCCCGTATCCTCGGGACCTATGAAGCACGCGATCCTGATCCTCACCTCGGTGGTGCTCGGCGCCTGTGACCCCGAGATCGAGCCCGGCCTCGAGGCCGAGATCGTCGATGTCGACGCCTCGCTACCCCTAGCGGCTCGTCCGTCTGACGATTTTATCGCCCTGGAGTGGTCGCTCGCGGCGAAGATCGACGCCCAGCTCGGCCGCGATGCCTTCGTCGGAATCGGCGAGCCTCCGCGCCCGATCGAGAAATTCCGCCTCCCGGAATACGAGGATGAGACGGAACTGGTCCACTGCGAGGACAACGGCAAGGCGTCGTGCTTCTGTTTCGGGGTTACGAGCTGTAAGAGCGCGCGGTGGGCCTCGGTCTGTGCGCCTGGCACGGAGGACTGCGGCATCGTCTCCTGCACGTGCGACTGGAAGCCTCCGCAGAAGTGAGCGAGCCGCGTCCACGGGGCGCCCCGCAGAGCAAAGACCGTCGCGCCGCGCGTCGAGCGCGAAGATGCGTGACATCGCGCGCCGCGCCGCGCTACCCTCGGAGGATGACGCGTCGTCTCGCCCTGGCTGCTGCCCTCGCCGCCCTCGGCTGCGGTAACGACGGCTCGCCGGCCTTCACGACCGGCCCGGGCGTGACCTCCGTGGCGCACACGTCGACCAGCTCGGACAGCACGTCGACGTCGACGTCGAGCTCGACCAGCGGCGGCGCCGAGGACAGCGCCGCGGCGAGCAGCTCGGGCGCGGCGTCGACGTTCGACATGGCCCCGCCGCCCGACCTCGGCGACCCGACGCCCGCGGGCTGCAAGGGCAAGATCGATTTCGTGTTCGCCATCTCGGCGCTCGGGACGATGGCGACCGAGCAGGACCAGCTGATCGCCAGCCTGCCCGGCTTCATGGAGACGATCGCCAACGACTTCGCCGACTTCGACGCGCACGTCATCTCGATCAACACGGACGGCTCATGGCGCGGCGAATACTGCGAGTCACCCGCCTGGTGCTTGAACAAGGGCAACTGCGGCCCGTACGCCGTCGACTACGAATGCGGGAAGCACGTTGACCAGGTCTGGACCTGCGACAAGACCCTGGGCGCGGGCCTCATCTTCAACGCCGGGGCTAACGCGTACAACAAGCCCTGCGACCTCTACGGCGGGAACCGCTACATCATCGCGGGGCAGTCGGATCCGGTCGAAGCGTTCAAGTGCATCTCGCAGGTGGGCACCTTCGGCGAGGATCCGCCCCTCGCCGACTCGCTCGTCGCGTCGCTCTCGCCCGAGCTCAACGGGCCCGAGGGCTGCAACGCGGGCTTTCTGCGACCCGACGCGCTCCTGGTGTTCGTGTTCATCATGGACAATGAGGACCAGAAGTCGATCCTGAGCCCGAAGAAGGTCTACGACGCCATCGTTGCGGCGAAGGGCGGCGACGAGGACGCCGTCGTCGCGCTCGCCATCATCCCGCAGTTGCTTGAGGGCGAGCCCAAACCGTTCTGCACCTACAACGACCCCCCCATCGTGCAGCACCTCGCCGAGGTGATCGAGCGGTTCCCGTATCACGAGGCGGGCGACGTGTGCGCGGACGAGTATGCGACGTTCTTCAACGGCGCCGCCGCGAACCTCGTCTACCAGGCGTGTAACAGCTTCATCCCGCAGTGAGCAGCGCCACCGGACGACGCGCGACCGCAGCGAGCAGCGCTCACCGGGCGACGCGCGACGCCCGGGCCTGGCGCACGCCGCCAAGCGTTCGCTCGCCGACCAGATACACCTGCTCGTAAGCGTCGAGGGCGAGCCCGTTCGCGGCCGAGGGCTCGGTCCCGATGATGAAGTGATCGAAGTTGAGGCCAGGGAGCTCGCGGCCGTAGAGCGCGCCGCGAAGGCCATCGCCGTTATGCACGACGCCAGAGAACAGGAGGGCGCCGTGGGCGGTCCATGCGACGCCCGTCCCGTACGCGACCGATGCCGGCAGCTCGCTCGTGTAGTGCGTCCTCTTGCTGCCGTCGAACGCCTGCACGGTGATCCTCTGCATGGTGCCGTCTTCCGTCGTCTCGTTCCCGACGGCGGCGACGCCGTCGGGGTGGTGCCCCGCGGCGAGGAACATGCTACGGCGCCACCCCGCGTTCACAGGCTCGGCGACGAGCGCCGGTCCGAGCGCGGCGCCGGTGTTCACGTCCAGGGGCACGACGACGCCACGTGAACGAATCACCTGATCGATGTCGTGTTTCCCGCTGCTTGCGCCGACCACCCACGCGACGCCGTCGGCGACGACGACGTCGAACGCGAGGTCGTCGAACTCGTGCGGCTCGACCATGTCGTTCGGCGGCAGGTAGTCCCACAGCTTCGCGCTCGCCGTGGCCACGTCCTCGCCGCTCATCCGCCAGTACACGACGTCCATGTCCCCGAGGCCCGATCCGCCGAACCCCACCGCGAAGAAGCCGCCGTCGTCGGTCACGCCGATGCCCCGCACCGTGGCGCCGGGCTCGGTCGGCGCCTCGATGCCGGTCGCGTGGCCGTCGGCGTCGAGCAGGACGATCCGCGGCTGCCACTTCTTGTTCGGGTTCACGACGTTCATCGCCACCCACATCCAACCGTCGGCCCGCACCGCGATCGCGTCCGCCGAGCCCTCGCGCGTGTCGAGAACGATCGTCCCCTCGGCCCACATCTCGCCGCCGTTGGCCGCCGAGCGCTTGCGGATCGCCGGCTTCATCACGCCCTCGACCTCCACCGCGCCGACCTCGATCAAGTCGCCCTCGGCCGTGGCGGCCGCCCGTCGCGTCGTCGAGGCCGGCGGGGCGAGCACCGCCCAGGCTTGCCCGCCGGGCGCCGGCGTCGACACCGTGAACGGCACCGGCGGCCAGCTGGCGGCCAGCGGCCCGTGGGTCGCGCTCACCTCGACCACGTGGTCACCGTTGTCCACGGAGCCGTAGCACGGCGCGAGGCCCAGCCAGACGCCGCCGCCCTGGTCCTCGAACGGCAGCAGCTCGACCCCGTCGAGCGTCGCGCGCACGGCGGTCGCGTGCTCGACCTCCACCAGGACGTCGACGGGCCCGGCCAGGTGAACAGCGGCGGGCACCTCGACGCCGAGGATCCGCGGCGGCAGCAGCTCGGCGTCGCCGACGCTGCCGGCCTCGGCGCCCGTGGTCCCCGTGGACGCGTCGACCGTCGCGCCGTCGCTCGCCGCGCCGTCGCTCGCCGCGCTGTCGGACGCGCTGCTGTCCGTCCCGCTCGTCGGCGAGGTCGGCGGTGCGCCCGTGGTGCTTACTGTCCCGTCGGCCATGTCGGCCGCCGCTGTGAGCGCATGGAAGCCCGGATAGTCGACGAAGCATGCCGACGTGGCGACGGTGGCGACGGCGAGGACAAGAGCGGCAGGGGCACGGCGGGCGGTCATAGGGAGCCTCCGTCAGAATTGATACACCAACGCGGCGCCCGTGGCGCGAAGTCGCGCGCGTGAGTGTGCGCGCGGGCGCGCAAGCAGGACGGCCAGGCCGGCGGCGAGGCTCGCCCCGGCGGCGAGGCCGAGGCCGAGGGCGAGAGGTCCCAGGCGCCGGTAGCGGTCGTTCGCCTCGACCCCCGCGGCGAGCTCGGCGTCGGTCGGAGGTCGCTCGGCCCCCGTGTAAGCCGCGTTGATCGCGTCGATGTCCTCGCCCGCGTTGCGGCGCGCCACGAGGCTCGCGGCCATGCCGACGACCAAGGGCGCGGTCAGCCCCGCAAGCGTTCCACCGACCGCCAGGCGAGCCACAGAGGGCCGAGGCGGGGGGGGACTCGCCGGCGGGGCGGCCGGGCCCTCCGGAGCTGGCTCCTTCTGCGGCTCGGGCTGGACGGCGACCGCCGGCGGGCACTCTACGTCCTTGAGCCCGTCGAGCGCCTCGGCCTTGAGCCCGCCCGCTGGGTCGGCGACCTCCGCCGGGGGCGGCGGGCTGCGCTGCAGGACCAACTCCGCGTCGGCCAGCATGGCGCACAGGTGCAGCCGGGCGTCGCCGGGGACCCGCTGCGCCGCGAGCCGCCGGGCGGCGCCGGCGTACATGAGCAACTCGGCGACGGCGTCGGCATCTTCCGCCACGGCGAGCCGCTTCTCGGCGAGGGTCGCCGCGGCGACGAGCGCCTCGACCGACGCCGGCGTCGTTGTACTTGCAGGATCCGCTGCCACGATGGCCGCGAAGATCGCTGCGTTGTCCGACTCGGGCGACAGCGGCGAGACGGGCGGCGCGGCGAGGCCAGGACCGGCGAGCACCAGGGACACGAGCGCGGCGCGGGCGGGCATGGCCATGTCATCGCCGACTGGCCCCGCGCTGTCTATCCCCGCCTGAGCCGACCGTTGACGACGCCGCGAGGTCGACGGCAGGCTGGCGGCCATGCCCCGCCGCGCCTTGGAATGGAGCGACCCGTCGCGCCCGCCGACACCTCGGGACGACCATACCGGCCGTGTCCTCGCCGATCGCTACCGCCTCGAGGGGGTGCTGGCTCAGACCACGACCTCGACGATCTACCGAGCGCACGACAGCCGGGGGAGCGCTCCTGTGGCGGTGAAGCTCCTTCACCCTGAGATCCACGTCGACCCCGCCCGCGTCGAGCGGTTCAAGCGCGAGGCCAAGTTCCTCGCCAACTTGCGGCACACGCACCTCGCCGACTTCATCGACACCGACAGCACGCCCGAGGGACTGCTGTACATCGTCACCGCTCTTATCGATGGGCGTCCGCTTGTGGAGTGGTGCAGCGGCGACGCTCGGCTGGACGCCGAGACCGTTTGCCGGATAGGCGTGCAGGTCGCCGAGGGCTTGGCCTACATGCACCGGGCGGGCGTGCTCCACCGCGACGTGAAGGCGTCGAATATCATCTAGCCCAAAGACCAGGTCGCAAAGCTCATCGACTTTGGGCTCGCCAAGCTCACCGCGAGCGCGTCGCTTGAGCTCACCCCGCTGCGGCACCCGACAGTCGCCGGAGTGCCGCTCGGGACGCCCGGCTACATGCCGCCGGAGGCGGCCGAGGTCGTCGACGCGCGAACCGACGTGTTCGGCCTCGCCCGCACCCTGTACCGACTCCTGACGCACCTGCCCGCCCAGTCGTGGCCCGAAGGGCTGGACCAGGTGCCCGAGCCGTTGGGCAGGTTGGTGCGGGAAGCCGGCGATCCGCGGGCAGACCTTCGCCCCGCGACGATGGAAGAATTCCGCGGCCGACTCCACGCCGCCCGCGCGCACGTGGTCCCTACCCCCGCCATGCGGCCGGCGCGTCACCTGTGGCCGGTGCCCGCCGACCGCAAGCCGGCGCCACACTCGGAGTCCGGCAACACCGCGACCCCGGCGGGCGACCCGTGTACGACCAGCCCCGCCTCGCAGCTCTTCGAGCGGCGTCTCGAGCTTCGCTTGCGGCTGCGCGCGGGTTCCACGGGCCAGACCTGGCGCGCTTACCACCACGCCCTCGGCGGCGACGTGGTCGTCAAGATCGTCCCGGCTGCCTTGGCGGAGGGCGAGGCGGGCGACAGGCTCCGGCGCGAGGCCGCCGCGCTGTTCAAGCTCCAGCACACCGCGTTCCCTCAGGTCTACGAGAGCGACAGCGCGGAGGCGGACGGCTCGCTGTACCTCGTGGAAGAGTGGATCCGGGGCGAGACGTTCGGCGACATGATGAAGCGCGGGCGGCCCGATCTCCTTCTCGCCGTCGAGCTCGTCGCGCAGGTGGCCGAGGCTCTCGCCCTGGCTCACTCCCGCGGAGTCATCCACGGCGACGTCCACCCGGGCAACTTCATGATCGAGCTCGAGGAGGCCCAGCCACCGCGCGCGCGAGTGATCGATCTGAATCACTGCGTCCTGCTGGACCACTTTTTCGCGCTCTCGGCGGAGCGCTTCGCCACGCCGCCGCACCTGCGCCCCTCCTACCGGCCCAAGCCGGGCGGGCTGCCGGCGTTCCTGCCCCCCGAGGTAGCGAGGGGCGGCCGCCAGACCGCGCTCAGCGATCTGTATGGGCTCGGCTGCGTGCTGTTCTCCCTCATCACGGGCGCCCAGGTGCCCGCGACCGAGCTATCAGCGATCCTCGACGCCGGCGCGCGCGAGGAGTACGGCGAGCGACTCGCGGCGTACCTCGCCGATCGTTTGCCCGACCTCGAAGAGTCCGAACTGCTCGAAGTGTTGCCCGTGGTGCTCGCCCCGGAGCCGGAGCAGCGCGCGCTGAACGTGCTTGGCGCGTTGAACATGTCCGCTTTCGCCTTGGCCCTGCGCACCACCGCCGCCTCGATCCGCGAGACGCGGACGCCCGCGGACCCCGGGCGCCCGTCTCGGCCGCAGGCCAACCCGCCGGCCTCGCCTGCGGCCTCAGCTCCGCCCGCGGCTCCGCGGGGTCCGCTGGCGCGCCGGCTCCTGCTCGCCGCCGTGGGGCTTGTGTTGCTCGGCGGTGTCCTCGGCGCCGCACTCATTACCGGGTCGTCGCGGGAGGCGAGCGCGCCGGCGGCCGAGACGATGCTCGAGCCGAGCCTGCCCCCGCAGGCGCCGTCGCGGGAGGCGAGTACGCCGGCGGCCGAGCTGATGCTCGAGCCGCCCCTGCCCTCGCCCGCGCCGTCGCGCGAGGAGAGCGAGCCGGCGGCTGATCCGACGCTCGAGCCGAGCCTGCCCGCGCCCGCGCTTGGCCAGACGCCGCCGATCCCGCCCGCGCCCGCGACGTCTCGAAAAGCCTCGCGCCGCGAACGGCCGCAGGCGCCGCCCGAGCCAGTCACGATCGACGAGGCGACCGAGGCCGCGGCAGTCGCCCGCGCCGGCATCCGCGACCGCTGTGCGGGTGCGCCGAAGGTGATCGCGGTCGAGCTCGACATCGAGGCCGGGCGCGGCAAGGTCTCGCGGCTCAACTTCAAGCCGGCGGCGGGGTTCAATGCGGACAGCTGGGAAGAGTGCGTCCGCGGTGAGCTCGAACGCGTCGCGTACCCAAAGAGGGCGACGCGGTCGCACGTCGCCCTGCGGCTCCAACGGTAAGGCGAAGGGCCCGCCGGCTGCTACGCCGACGGCCCCTCATGGCGGTGACGGAGCCGGGCGGCGGGTCTCACCGCCGCGGTCGCCGACCTCGGCGTCAAGAGAGCGGAAGCCGGAAATGATGGCCCGATCCTTCTTCTCTCAGCCACAGCGTGTCCCCTTGACGAGCGACCAGACGGAAGTGAGGCGGATCAGCAAAGCGAATTTCCGGAGGCATGCTCGCCGAGAAGACGTGCAGGTTGCTTCGGATGAACTCTTCGACGTTGCGCAGCGTGTGCCGCCAGTGAATTTCACGCTGCACAATCCGCGAGCTGATGCCGGACGTCGCCGGACCTCCTCCAGGCGGCACATACACTTTACCGTTCGACAACTGGAGCGGGATCCCGACGTTCGCGGCCCGAAGTTTGGCTCGTTCGGCCGGGCTCACGGGGGACGCCAGTCCGATTACTCCTTTCATTTCGAATCGCTGGAGTTCGTCTGGCCAGTTCGACAGGACGGTCTCCATCAGATGTTCGTCGGTCCAACTGTCGTGGGGTAGGATGCCGATCATCAAGAACCTCTGCGGCTGGACGAGAGCGAACAATAAGGGGCCCGTCCTCTTGATGAACCCATCACCCTCGACGACGTCCCCGAGATGCAGGTGATGGATGCCCCAATCGTTGATCAAACGATCGTTGAAGTTGAGATCGAGGAGCCGCCTGCTGAGATGCGGGGTGAGGGGTTCGCCCGTTGTCGCCTTCCGCGCAATTTCTTGAAGCGCAGCGTCGTACTGTTGGGGGCATGAGAAGCCGCTCGCTCGCAACACCAGACGTGGAATGGCTTCGATGTCACGGAGCTTTACGTTGGCGTGCTTGAACGCGATCTGTTCGGCCGGCTCGTTCGAGGGCACGGCGTAACCTCGTCGCTGGAGATCCTGCTTGAGCAGTTCGATCCAGTCTGCATAGAGGTTCAAGAGGACTTGAGAAGGCACGGGGGGGACAGGAGCGACGGACATGGATACTCGCCGGAAAGCACTAGGCTTGCCGCGAATCTATCCGAGCGCGAAACCGTGCGGTGTCAACCACTTATGGGGCTCCCCGCCGCGGCGGGGAGCACTATTTTTATCTCCTGGGCGAAATTTTTATCTGCGAGAAGCGAATTGACGCCGTCGCCTACTTCCGGCGGGGCGTCTCCTCGCCGCTCGCCTCTCGTGCGCTAGGCGGGACTGGAACCAAATTTTAGCCCCGCAGAGGGCTCGATGGTGGACGACACGCCCCTCAAGCCGCCTAACGGCACGCTGTAGCGATCCGGCCCGCCCGTCGAGCCGGGCCGGTAGGTCGGCGCAGCCGACGAAGCGGGCCGGCGTCGACGTCGCGGGCGAGGTCCCGGTGCGAGCCGGCCGGCTCGCTACGCGTCGCGGGCGCGTGCCTGCTCTTCGCAGATCGCCACCTGCAGCGCGAACCGGGCCCTTTGAGCCCGGAGGGCGGCGATCTCGTCCTTCGCTTCCTGCAGCTCGGCCAGCCGCTGGCTGTACGAGGCTTCCAGCTCGCGGCGCCTGCCCTCGTGCCACCGACTCGCCGCCCGAGCGCCCTCGTGCGCCATCTGGACCAGCATCGCGTAGACCAAGACGATCAAGAAGAACGCCGACGCGACCGCCGCACCGATCAACGGGCCGCGCGTCATGGCGAGGCCCACGGCGAGGAGGCAGGCGGCGGGCAGCGCCACCCACCGCGCGGGGAGCACCACCCACCGCCACAGCCAACCGAGCACGTGCCAGGCTCGGACGCCGACAGCGAAGAAGGAGTCGCCGAGACGACGGGCGAACGCCCGCGCGCTCACGGTCCGTCCCCCTCGTCCTCGCGCGGCCGCTCCGAGAGATAACCGTCCTCGCGCAGCCCGTACGCCTCCCCGCAGTCGCAGACGAACAGCTCGCGCCCCGCGTCCCATTGGAGCACCTCGAAGATGTCTCGCCCGCAGCCCGCGCACTGGGCCCCCGCGCCGATCTCGTCGAGCTCGGGCGGCGCCCCGGCCACGGGGGCGCGCGCGAGGATCAAGCGCTCGGCATTGACGTAAATGTGGTGCGTAGCGTGGCCGACCCGCGAGGGGTGCCCGTTCTGTTTTTTGAAGGGTTCGCTCATCGGCGGCGACCGACGGCTCCGTCTTCGCCGAATTCACTCTGTCTCAGAAACCTCAATGTCTATTCGGACATGTCCCTGCAGCCCTGGGCTTGACGCGGAACTGGCGGCGACAGATGCTCTCCACCCACGATGAGCGTTTTTTTGAAGCCGTGCAACACCTGACCGTGGTCGAGACGCTGCTCGAAGCAGCACTGCAAAAAAACGGGCGGGTCCGCGAGAGCCTGTGGGCCATAGCCTGGAACCTCGACAGCGCGCTCGTGCAGGAGCTGATTAAGCAGGATAAGTACGCCGCTTTGGGCAGCATGACTCAAAGGCTATTTCAGGGGGTCGAGCCGCCTTCGGACGAGGTGCGGCAAGCGGCTCTGCAAGTACATCGGGACCGGCTGCAGACGGACTATTTGGAAAGACGAGGGAAGTCCTGATGCTGATGCCCGTCTCCTGGATCGACTTCGTTCTCGGCGGGTTCATGGCTCTGTATGCGGCGACGCAATGGCGCGCAGCACTTCAGACGCTCGGGTACCGTCCGACCGGCGACGGGCGACAACCGGAAGGCCCGCCGCAGTGAAACCGGCGGGCCTTTTCGCGTCGCTACGCCGCGCGCTTGGCCGCCCTGCTCACCGCCAGCGGCAGGAGCCGGACGTGCTCGTCGGTGCCGTACGGGACGACGCGCTGCCGGACCACTTCGATCGACCTGCCTTGGCGCTTTCGATGACCGTCGGCGACGCCGAGCGTCCAGCGTGCTTGCCGCCGCTGGAGCGGCGGACGCTGCGGCCCCGGGGGCCGCGCGCCCGGCCTCCGCTTACGCTGCGGCCCGGCTAAGGGCGACCGCCCGAGGGAGCAGGCGGGCGTGCTCGGCGGAGCCGTAAGGCACGATCCGGCGCTCGGTGATCAGCCTGCACTCGGTGATCTCGATCGAGCTGTCCGCCCGCAGGCGCACCTCTCCGGCACCGGCCTTCGGCGCCTCACGTCGGCCCCGGCCTCGCGTTCGATAGTGGGTTCGCGGCGGGACCATCCGGCGCAGCGCCGGCCACTCGCGTTCGCTCCCGGCGTCGCGGTCCCGGCTCGTGCGCAGGCCGCGATCGAAGCGGCTCAGCAAGGACGGCGGCATGCCGATCGCGTGGGCGAAGTCTTTGATCTGTTCCCCGGACTCGCGGAGGCACCGGACGATCGCGGCGACCCTGCCCGGGGCCGTCGTCCATCGACGCCGGCCCCGGGTGTCCTCGCGGATGCTCGCCACCTCCTCACGGGCGCGAGCGATGAAGTTTGTATTCGTAGGGACTTCTCTCATCTGTCTGTCTCTTCGGTCAGGCTGTTAGGGGTTGAAGGCGCCGGCGCGTGCTCGCATGAGCATGTCCGGCCGGACATGAACTAAGAGGCAGGGCGGACGGAGGGTTCGGGCTCGCGCTGCACCTGCTGCAGGCCCACGGGGAGCACGACGCCGGTTAGGATCCCGATCGCCAGGGGCCGGGGATCCTCGCGCTCGTATTCCTCGCCGGCCAGCTCGGCGAGCCGGGCGGGATCGGCCTCGAGCACCCACCGCGCCGCGATCGCGGCGGCCAGATTGGCCCCGAGCTCGATCCCGCGTAGCATGACCGGCTGCGCCGCCCAGGCGGCCCGCCACTCCGCGAGCAGGTCATCGATCACCTGCGTCACCCACTCCGGCGGCAGGCGCACGGGGCGGCCGAGGGCGGCCTCGATCTCTTGGGGGCTGAACTGCGGGGCGTCGTCAACCGCGTCGTCGGTCCAGGCGGCCATCTCCTTCGCGGCGGCGATCCTCGGCGGCCCGTCGCCGGCGGCGGGCCGGATCACGAAGCCACCCGTGGGGTTTCGCTTTCCCACGACCCACTTCTTCCCGCCGAGTCTCACGGCCTGTCCCTCACCGGGCGCGAATGGCTTTTCGGACATGTTCTTACAATCTCCTCTGCAGTACCGCGAAGCGGCGGAGGGCCTTCACGTAGGCCAGCCGGATCACCCCGGTCGCGCCGTGACGGTTCTTGGCGACCAGGATCTCGGCCGTGCCCGCGACCTCCGCGAGCCTTTGCCGGTTCTGGGACGAGCCATCGATCAAGTAGAGCTCTTCACGGAACACGAACAGCGCCGCGGATGCGTCGTATTCGAGCCGGCCGCACTCCCGCAGATCGGCGAGCCCTGGCCGGTGCCCTTGACGTGCCTCGCTGGCGCGGTTCAGGGCCGCGATCACCAGAATGGGGATCGCCAGGTCCTTCGACAGCCGCTTGAGGGCTCGGCTGATCTCGGCGACCTCGAGGTCGCGCCGCTCGTAGCCGCCCGGCGTCTCGGTCGCTTTGACCAGCTGGACGTAGTCCAGAACGATCAGGCCCATCCCGTCGGGGTTGAGCCGCCGCCACTCTCGGGCCCGCTCCTCGATCTGCGTGATCGTGAAGCTCTCGCAGTCGATCGACAGACGCCCGGCCGCGATCCGTTCGGCCGCGTCAAAAATCGCGTCGCTGGATTCGTCGTCCAGGATGCGGGCGGCGACCTTCTTTGCGTCGATGCCCGACTCTTGGGCCAGCAGCGCCTCGACCACCTCGGCCTCGGGCATTTCCAGCTCGATCAGCAGGACCGGCCGCACCGGATCGTCGCCCAGCTCGCGCTGGATGTTCCGGGGCACCGCGAGCGCGCGGGCGACCTGCAGCGCGAGGGAGGTCTTGCCATGCCCTGGCCTCCCACCGAGGACGTAGACGTTGCCCGGCCGCATCCCGCCGACCATCTCGTCGATCTGCGGGATGCCCCACGACAAGCGCGGCGGCGGTCCCTCTTTCCACGCGCGGAAGAGGTCGGCGATCGCATCGCGGGCCGTCCGGAGGCCGGTCCCGTCCCGGCGGGTCTCGGCCACGCGAGCCGCCCGGATCCGCAGCTCGGCCGGGTCGGCGTCGGGCGCCCCGCAGCGTTCGGCGAGGTCGAGCGCGGCGAACCGAAGCTCCCGCAGCGTACCCAGCCGCCGCAACTCGGCGGCGTGGCGCGGGAGCGTCGCGCGCGGCGCAGACGCGTCGGCGAGGCCACTCAGGTACACCAGATCGACGAGCTTGGGGTGGCGCTGGCGCAGCTCGGCGTCGACGGTCACCGGGTCGACCTGCACCCCGCGCGCCGCAAGCTCGCGGGCGGTCATTACGATCTCCGCGAGGCCGCGCGCGGTGAAGTCCTCGGCGGGCCGGAGCGTCGCCACGGCATCGAGCGCCGCGGCACCGAAGACGAGCACCGCGCCCACGACGGCGCGCTCGGTTGGCACGTGTGCCTGGCAGCTCATCGGACCCCCGTCGCCGCTCGCAGCCGGCGCAGACCCGCGGCCCGAAGCACCATCACCCAGTTACGCGACAAGCTCAGGCGGGGGGCCATCTGCGACGGCGTGTCCCCGTGGGCGTGCCACAGCACGATCTGGCGCGTGCGCGGGTCCAGTCGCGAGAACGCCTCCCGCACCTGCTCGAAGCGACGCTGGTCCTCGACTCGTTCATCGAGCGGCCGGGCGTCACGATCCGGCGGCCCGCCCAGACGTTCCTCGCACTCGCGGCTTTCGCCATCGCGGCCCCGGCCCCGCCTGCCCCATGCGCCAGGGCCGATCCGACGCGAGCGCGCCTGATCTTCCTCGGACCGCGACCACCAGGGTTGCGCCGCGCCCTCGCCGAATTGCCTCGCTTGAGCGCGCAGCGCGTCACGCAGGCGCCAGCGCGCCCACGTGGTCCAGCGCGAACCGCAGTCGGGTTGATACGAGCGTGCGGCGCTCAAGAGTGCCTCGCCGACCACCTCCTCGGCCTCGTCCGCGGCGAGGCCGATCCGCGGCGCCAGGGCGCGCGCGTGATTGAGGGCGACGCGATACACCGCGGCGACGAGGGCCGCCTCGCCGCGGCGCCGGTCTACGCGAAGCAGCGCGACCAGGGTCGCCTCGAGCTCTCGCTCCAGGGTCAGCACGGAGGGGCCTCCGCGCGGGGCCACCACGGCCGCGCGAGCAGCCGGTCGGCGAGCATGGACGCTGTCACGGTCGCCCGGGGCTCGGGCGGGGCGCCGGCGAGCCGGGCCGCCCGCCACCCGTCACGCGTCCACCAGCGCACGGCGGCGCGGTCCGGCCGGGGCAACGGCGCGAGCAGGCGGCGCAACCTCTCGAGCCCCACGTGACGGAGCACGCGCACCGCGGCGACCCGCTCGCCCGGCGCATCGGGGACGGCCGCGCCGATCGATTCTGCGGCGCGGAGCGGATCGGAGGCGCCCGCCAGCGTCCACCCGGTCATCAGGCGCCCGCCCACGCGACGCCGATCGCGGACGATCGCCCCCGCGGCTTCAAGCCGGCGCAGTTGCCGGTAAATCGTCGACCTGTCCACCCCGAGATCCTCGGCCATCGACGACGGCGTGGGCGCGGCCCAGCCGTCCGCTAGCCGCAGTCGGAGATAGGCGAGGAGGCCGTTCGACGGCGGCGCTTGCTGCTTTCGTAGGTTCGTAGCGCCAGCTCGCCGCAGGCTCGCGCGGCGCGGCGTGTCCGGGCGGACAGGTCGATCGCCGGGCCGCCGATGCCCCACACGAGCCACGGCCACGGGCCCGGGGCGACCGATCGCGTTTGGACCACATGGGGGCCGTCTACGGGCCCGAGAATCCAGACGCCCGACCCGGGCGCCGACTCCCGCCACGACTGCTTCTTCGGACCTGTCCCTTTGACCACTCACGCGCCCCCCTCGACTTGTGCGCACCGCCACGCCGCAGCGAGCCCGACATCGCGTTCCTCCCAGGGCGACATGCCGCCCAGGGTCCGCGCGAGCCGCTCGGCGACGAGGAGCGCCGACTCCAGATCCGCACACTCCCGCGACCGGAGCGCGCCGTGGCTCGTCGCCGACGCCCGCCACGGCTCGCGGGACTCCGGCGAGGCCGGCCCCCTCACCTCGGCGCGGACGCCCGCGAACACCCGCACCAGCTCGCGCGAGTCGTCGGGCCGCTGCCACCCCGATCCAGGCGCCGACCCGGGCCAGGCCAGGCCCGCCGGGCCCGCCAGATCCCACGCGCGCCGCAACGACGCCGAGACGGCCCCGTCCCCCGCGCTCTCCGCTGCGCCGACGAGCGCGAGCACCTCGGCCTCGGCCTCGGACAGCTCGGGACCGCGACGGGCGGCGATCGTCGACCGGAGGAGGCCGGCCGACATCGCGTTCCGGCTCATACCGCGATCGAGGACCGCCAGCGACGCGACGCCCTCGGCGTCGAGCGGCGTGTCCAGGTCGAGCGTGACGACGTGGCGCCCCCGGAGGCGGCCCGGGTCCAGCTCGCCGTGATAGGCGGTCTCGAAGGTGCCGAGCAGCGCCGACAGCTCGCCCACGCCCAAGGCCCTTGCGAGTTGCTCGCCGCTGCTATCCTCGAACGGCCGCGGGCCGTTGCGGCCGACGAACGCCGGCGAGCGGCGACCGACGAGCAGCGCTCGCGGGGCAACCGGCGCGGGCACTTCCCAAGCCGGCGAGCCGCCGACCTCGACCCAGCCCCACCCCGCGAGGGCCTCGGCGGCGCCCGGGGCTTGCAGGTCGACGTGGCCCAAGCCGAGGAACGCGGACAGGTCGCCACCACGGTCGCCGCCGCCGAGGTCGCGCGCGTGGGCGGGGCTGTAGCGCCCGAGCGGCGCGACGATCAGCCGCGGGGGCGACTCGGCGAGGCCGACCATCCACCAACCGCGCGCGACCAGCGGAGCGCGGACCATCACAGCATCGCCTCCGCGTGCTCCGCACACGTTGCCCGCTGGGCGGCCCACGCGACTCCGAGGTCGTCGCAGTCGTTCGGGCGGGTGAGCAGCGCCCGGGCCATGACCGGGTCGCCGCAGAACGGGCGGAGCAGCCGCTCCGCGAGCGGCGGCTCGTGGCGTAGGCCGTCGGTCGCCACGTACGCGCCGAGGACGGGCCCGTCCGCGTAGAGCATCGTCCGCAAGTCGCGGGCCGCGGCGGTCGGGCCCCGGCGAGCGTTGAGCGCGGCGAGCTCGACGTGGGTCTCGTTGAGCCGCTCGCCCGCCACGGCCTGAAAGTCCGCCCCGATCGGGTGCCGCGTCGCGTCGCCCCGGACGACGGTCGCCGCCGGCGCGACGATCCCCCAGGCCCCATCGCCCGAGCACCAGATCGCCGTCCAGGTGACCGTCACCACCGCGAGGACGATCGTTGTCGCCAGCGCCCGCGCGGCGGTCTCGCGCTGAAGCTCGCTCCAAATCCCATGCAGACCGTGATGAAGCGCCGCGCAGGCTTGCGCCCGCGTGTCGCACGGCCCGGCCCCGCGCCGCAGGGCGGCCATCGCCCCTTCCGCCGTCAGCTCGGCGGCGAGGTAGGCGCCCACGTGCGCATGCGATGCCAGACCGTCCACGAGGGTCACGCCGTCGGCGACCGCGAGCACGACACCCTCGGAATGGGATCGCATCGTCGCATGGTCCTGCGGCACGAGGCCGCGGGCGGCCTTTGCCCCCGGCGCGGTCATGCAAGCCGCGTAAAAGTCGCGGGACAACCTCAGCGGTTCCGGCCACATGGTCACGGGCTCCCGTCGGGTGAGTCGCCGGGCAGCCGCGCCGGCGCGGTGAGGGGGTCGCTCTCGACGCTTGCCCGACGGCCGTCCGCGTCGCCGACGAGGTCCGCCTCGGCGGGGTCCGCCTCGTACATCAACACGGGGAACGCCCGGATCACGTAGCGCTCTTGCGGACCGGCGGGCACCTCGGCGACGACCGCGACGATCGGCTCGTGCAGGTCGGGCAGCTCGTGATCCTCGGCTACTTCGACCGCGGCAGCGCTGGCCGACTCGGCGAACCGGATCTCGTCGATCTTGAACCTCGCGATCGTGACGCGATAGGGACACTCGGGGTTGTCGGGGCAGGAGTTCATGAGCAGCTCTTCCGGTGGGTCACGAATAGCGACACGTCGATCAGGTGTTCGAGGCTCACGACGCGGCAAGGGCATTCAGGCGCCATGCTTTTCCCCGTCCTCGCTGCGGTCCGGCCCTTCGGCCTCCGCTTCGTAAACGACCGCGGGATAGGCCCGAATGCGGAACCGCGACGGCGCCCCCCCCGGCGGCGCGACGGTCACGACCACGGGCCCGAGCACCGCGTCGAGTTCGTAATCATCGGCGACCGCCTCGGCGGCCTCCTGCGGGCTCTCGGCCCGTTGGACCACGTCGATCCCGTGCTTAGGCGCGGTGACACGGAACAGCCGCGGAGCGTCCTTCGGCTCAAGCTCAGGCAAGGCCGCGAGCGGGCCAGCGAGACGCCGCGCCCGGTAGAGGGGCACGGGCAGCACGCTGATCTCGTACATGTAACCCGGCTCGCCCTCGGCGGCCACGTTGACGTGCAGAGTAGCGAGGCTGTCGCCGAGCTCGTGTTTCTCGGCGAAGAGTTCGGCGGCCGCCTCCGGGCTCGCAGCGTCGATCGTCTCGGCGCTGTCCAGAAACGTCACTCGGTAAGGGCGGCACGGGCAGCGGGTCACGATGCCCCCCTCTTGCGCATGCCGAGGGCGGCCACCTGCTCGGCGGCCCGCCTCGCGCCCTCGCTCTCGGCTCCTTCGCCGTAGACGCGGAGCGTCGTCCGGGGGTTCGTGTGGCCAAGCGCCATCATGATCCCCATCAGGTCGACGTTGCACGCCAGTGCTCGATGCGTGAACGTGTGGCGCATGTCGTGCGCCGTCCGCCGCTCGATCCCCGCGAGCGCACAAGCTCTCTCGAGGAAGCGGTTAACCGCCGTCTCCAACGCTTCGAGCGTGCGCCCGTCGAACAGCGGCCCCTCGCCGACGAGGCGACCCTGGAAGGCGGCGACCTCCCGGGCTTCCTCGTCCAGATAGATGATCCGCGCAACGTGGGTCTTGGTCTCGGGCAGGTGGACGCGCCCCTCGGGTCGCAGGTCGGCGACCTCCGTCCGCGAGGTCTCACCGATGCGAGCGCCGCTGAAGAGCAGCAGGCGGGCCACAACTGCGGGCGCGACGTAGTAGGCGAGCGACGGACCGGTGCGTTTCCTCTGCACCCCTTCGCGGATTCGCTGGATCAGCAGAAAGTTAATGGCGTCGCGCAGAGGCGCCATGTCGGTCTCGTCCACGGGCTTTGGCCGCTCGCGGACGTTCCGGGCCTCGACGTTCTCGGTCGGATCGAACCCCAGCTTGATCCGCTTCTTCGTCGCCACGAACGCGAGCAGCGTCCGCAACCGGTGCAGGAGCAGGTAGGCCGTTCCCTTGCTCAGCTCGTGGGCCTTCTCTGCTTCGAGCGTGTTTCGCTTCGGCGAGAGGTAGTGAAACCACGCCTCCACGTTCTCGTCGTTGAGCTCGCCGAGTGGGATGTCGCCAAACAGTCGCCCCTCGGGGTCGCCGACCGGGACGTCCAGCTTGGTCTCGAGGTACCCGTAGCTCTCGGCGGTCTTCTCGGAGGCGTCCTTGCGCTGGGCGCGGCGCTCCAAGCTGTCGACCCAATGCGCTGCCGCGAGGCGCAGCGGCGACGCGATGGTGAGGGGCGCGAGCGCCCGCGGGTTCTTGGGCTTTCGCGGGCGGGGCTGCGCGCCGGGCCTCGGCGCCTGCGGCTGCGGCGGCGTTTCGCCGTCCGGCCGCGCGACGGTCGGCACGGTCTCCACGGGCAAGCCCAGGCGTCGCGCGAAGGCGCAGACCGAGCGCAACTGCGTGAGCGCGGCGTACGCGACCTTCGCCCCCCGGTGCTCCGATAGGTGCGCGTACCAGGCGAGCTCGGTCTTGGGGTTGAGCTGCTCGATCGGCAGGTCCGCGATCGAGCCGGCGGGGTCCTCGCAGCACCGCAGCTTGGGCACGAGCACGCTGCGGCACCACGTCACGGTGGTCCGCTTGACCTCGGCCGGCGTGCCGTCCGCGCGGGGAGCCGCGCGAGACTCCATGTCGGCGAGCCAGCGCGCCGTGGCTTCCCCCACGGTCATGTGCGCGACCTCCGGCGCTTGACCGTGGCGGATCTCCGCGAACAGTCCAGCCAGCCCGGCCGCTTCGATTAAACTGTCCAGCCCCCCTTGAGGGGGACTGGTTCCTGGCGCCCGCACCAGGAATCGAACCTGGGACCTACAGTTTAGGAAACTGTCGCTCTATCCAACTGAGCTATGCGAGCGGGACCGGGAGGGTGGCCGAACTGCCCCGTCTCCGCAAGAGCCGAACGCGGCGCGAGGGGGCCACGGCGGGCCCCCCGGGCGATCTTCGGGCCCGGGCGCGAGCGTCGGAGGGCCGCGACAGGGACCGGCCGGGCGGCCTTGACACGGGCGCATAATTGCGCGCTTCATGATCGTGTGAAATCGCTCGTCCTGCCCCTGGCCCTCTGCGCCGCCCTGCCCGCCTGCGACGTGACCGCGGGCTCGGAGCCCGCCGCGGCGCGATCGACGACCGTGGCGGCGCAGACGCCGTCTCGCGGGCGCCTGGTCGCCGGTGAACGGGTCGAGCGCGTCATCGCCTGGCCTGACCCGGCCTCACGCGACGAGCGAACGCGCGCGCGCCTGTCCCCCGCGGCGCTGGCAGCGGTCGCGGCCTCGCCGGTGCCGGTGCTCGCGCCCGCCGACCCGCTGTGGCGCCCGCCGCAGATCTCGAGCCCGCGGACGCCGGACGGCCCGGGCTTCGGCTTCAGCCTGGCGACGGCGGCGCCCGGGCGGACGCTGACGCTGCACGGATCGCGCCTGGCGACGCTGCTGGCCGACGTCGGCCGCCACGAGGGCCCCGAGCGGCTGCGCGGGGTCCCTGGGTTCGTCAGCGCCAACGAGGGGATCGTGACGGCGACGTGGATCGAGCACGGGGCCGCGTACGCCCTCGACCTCGAGTGCGCGTCGACCCGCGATCCCGCCTGCGCTCTGCCAGCGCTGCGCGCCGAGGTCGAGGCGCTGGTGCTCGTCGGCGGAGGTGAGCGATGACGACGCGGTGGCACATGTCCGATCGGTCATGTCAGCGTAAAGGCCGGCGAACGACATGGCTCAAGGAGCATGTCCGAGGGGTCATGTTCTTCGGGACAGTCCTGCTCGCCGCGATCGCGGGCGAAGCGGCGGCGCAGGAGCCGTTCTATCTGCCGGTCGGCGACTTGATCCCGGGCTCCGGCGAGGGCCTGGCCGATGCCACGGTGTACGCGCCGGGCATGCGGTTCCCGATCGAGGACGGGCCGGCGTACCCGAACTCGCAGGTATACCGGTCCGGCGGCTACATGGGCCCGCCCGGCAGCCAGTGCGACCCGGAGAACTACGCCTATCCGTGGCGCGACAACTACTGCGAAAAGCGCAGCTGGGACATGCCGCTGTGCCCGGCGGGCATCGGTCATCAGGGCCAGGACATCCGCCCGCCGACCTGTGAGAAAGACGTGCACTGGGTGGTGGCCGGGCGCGCCGGCGACGTGACCAATATCGGCAGTTATTCGGTGTACGTCACCAGCGTCGACGGGCAGCGCCTCGATTATCTGCACGGGGCGGTGCCGACGCTGCAAGTGGCGCTCGGCGACGCGGTGGTGCCCGGGCAGCGGCTGGTCGCGGTGTCCAACAACATGGGCGACACGCCGACGTCGATCCACCTGCACTTCAACATCCGCCAGGACATCGGCGGCGTCGGGGTGGCGTTCGTGTCGCCGTACATGTCGCTGGTCGGCGGGTACGAGGAGCTGATGGGCCTCGGCAACTCGCCGCCGGGTGGCTCGCTCGACAAGGCCGACTGCGCGAGCTTGGTCGGCTGGGCCCAGGACCCCGACGCGCCGGAGCAGTCGATCGCGGCGCTGCTGTCGTTCGGCGGGCCGATGGGCGCGCCGGGGGCGACGCTGGTCGAGGTGATGGCCGACGTGCCGCGCGACGATCTCTGCGCGCAGCTCGGCTCGTGTGCGCACGGCTTCGAGGTCGAGGTGCCGCTGTCGCTGCGCGACGGGGCGAGCCACGAGGTGCACGTGTACGCGAAGGACGACGGCCAGGGCGCCCCCGCCGAGGTGGCGCTGTCGCCGGGCAGCTTCGCCTGCGAACCGCCGCCGCTGCCGACCGGCGTGCGCCGGTGGGTCGTCGATCCGGAGTCGCTGGCGGCGTGGAAGCTGTCGCCGTTCTGGCAGATGATCGTGGCGCCCGAGGCCGCCGTGGCGGCGCTGCCCGAGGGGGCCGATCTGCCACCGCTGCCGATCCTGGCGCGCAGCCCGGCGGCGCCCGACACGACCTGGCTGATCGACCAGGGCACGCGCCGTCCGGTGACCGATCCGGCGATCGCCGCGGCGTGGCAGCTCGACCTCGAGGCGACCGAGACGTGGGCGCCGGAGCTGTTGATGGCGCTGCCCGAGGGTCCGCCGCTGCGACCGCTGCCAGTGCTGGTCCAGGGGACAGGTCCGAAGATCTACGTGCTCGACGATCCGCTGTGCATCCCCGGCGAGGAGGAGCCGAGCTGCGCGACGAACGAGAGCAGCTCGGGCGCGGAGGAGCCGACGAGCGGCTCTGCGACGAGCGAGGATGCATCTTCGTCTTCGTCGTCCCCCACCCCCGGCCCAGCGTCGGCGGGAGCGCTGCCTCCCGGCTTCGGCAGCGAGGACGGTTGCGGCTGTCGCCACGCGGAGAATCCCGGCGCGGGCTTGCTGGTGATCGCGAGCCTGGCCTGGCGCCGCCGTCGTCGCGCTGGACAGGAGCGCGTGCGCAGGACATGAGCGGACCCTTGCGATCGTCGATGTCACCGACGCACGCTCGTTGACAGGTCTCGATCGCAGGGTCCAGAGGCCACCCCGCACCGAGAGGCGTCGACAGCGCCGTGCGAGCGAGTCGCTTCGCTCGCGCTGTCGGACGGCATCGCGCGATCCGTCTCGAGTGCTGCCATGTCGTCGGCGACAGTCGGAGCGTGCTCGATCGGACGTCCCGTCACGGTCGAGCACGCTGGCTCGAGCGGCGGACGCCGGGCATTCCGCGCCGGCGCGCTCGGGCAAACCGCGGGTGCGGCGCAAGGGCGCGCAGCGGCATGCAGGAGACATCGGGCGGATCCGCACGTTGATTGCGGTGGCCGGAGTTGGGACAACGATCGAGCATGCGGTCCCGTCACGCTTCCCACGCCCCGATGCTCATCGGTCTGTCTCTCGCGCTCGCCGGGGGATTGGCGCTGTCCTACAGCGTGTCGGCGGCGCAGAAGGAATCGGCGAAGAAGGATTCGCCGGGCGCGGCGCCGGGCCAGACGCTGAGCGGGACCAAGGCGACGCCGGCGCCGGGTGCTGCCGCGCCGTCGACGACGTTGCCCCCGAAGGTGGTCGCCAACGACCTGCGCGACCTGCTGGTGACCTTCAAGGACGCGGGCGGGCTCAAGTTGCGCTCGAGCTTCAACAGCTCGCAGCTCGGGACGAAGTTCGCCTCCGACGTGCTCGAGATCGAGAGCGCGAGCGGCGTGACGGTCAGCGAGCGCGGCAAGTGGAGCTTCTCGCCGCCGACGTTCAAGGTGTCGATCGCCATGAACGCGGAGGCCCGCGCGGCGCTGGACCTGTGTCTCCGCCTCATCACCGCGCCCGCCAACGGTCGGGCGCTGACGCTCGAGTTCATGCGCTTGAACTCGCCGGCGGTCGACGCCTACTCGCTGTCGACGACGGTCCTCGACGTGATCCGCCCGCTCGAGATGGGCTTCATCAACTGTTCGCTCGAGTGACCGCGGCCCGGCTCGCCGGGGCGCGACGGGATGCGCCGGCCGGAGACGGGCTCATCCATGGTTCCCGCCTGGGAGTGTTCGCGCGCCCGTTCAGCGCACTTCCTTGCACTCCCAGACGTCGTCGGTGATCTCCCAGATCCGCTCGCCGCACGCTTCACCGGAGGCGAGGACCTCGCGCGCGTGGCCGGGAGCGAGGCGGACCTCCAGGCTCATCGGTCGCGCGGGCGTCCCGGAAGTGTCGTCCTCGCAGCGCACGCTCCAGCGCAGCTCGCAGCGGACGCTGACCTCGCAGCGATTGGCCACCCGCAGCGACATGCCGCGCGGGCTGGCCTCCGGCTCGACTTGGACGCATTCGGCCACGGACTGCGCGGCGTGGCTGGTAGACATGGAAGCGCCGTACGCGAACGACGCGCACGAAGCCACGAACAAAATTCGACGCATGACAACCCCTCGGCGCGGCGCTCGTGACACGAGGCGCGCGCAGCCCATCGACAGCGTCCCTGGCGAGAGGTTCCACGTTTTGTTCGCGCCGCGAGGGGCGTCCGCATCGGCGGGACAGGGCCGCGATCGCTCCCATGGCCTTCAGGTCATGTCCTTTGGGACATGTCATTCCCTGGACGCACGGAAATCGAAGCTCGCGAGGAGCACGCCCGCTCGCTCGATGTCCAGTAGTATGAGGCGGATGCCGACGAAGCAGCCGGTGCCAAAGACCGCGAAGAAGACTGCCGCGAAGAAGGCCCCGAAGACTTCAGCCAAGAAACCTGCGACCACGAGCCCCGCGAAGACGGCAGCCAAAAAAACAGCGACCACGAGCCCCGCGAAGAAGGCCGCCAAGAAACCAGCAGCCAAGAGCCCCGCGGAGAAGCTCGCAGCGAACCAGTCCGCCGCGAAGAAGAACCCGGCGAAGAAGCGTCCCGAGGTCGACCCGCTGCGCGAGCTCGCGTGGGACTGTTACTGTGCCTTCGACGCCGAGGATCCCACCCCGGCCATGCAGATCGAGTTCGTCGAAGGTTACTTGAGCAGCGCGAGCAGTCGCGGGCTCACCGTCGACTTCGACGCTGCCCTGCCCTACTGCGCCGAGATCCTCGAGCTCGAGATCGACGACCTGCGGGCCACCTGGGAGGCTCACGGGCGCAAGTTCGCTGCGGTCCGCGGCGCCTCCGGTGGGGCCGGCGAGCTCGACGCGCTCGTCGAGCTGTGCCAGACCGAGGGTCGCTTCGGCGCCGCCTTCGAGGACCACGCTGCCAGGGCTCTGGCCGCCGCCTGGCCGCGTCTCGGGCCCGCGTTCGCTCGGCGCCTGCTCGCCGGGCGCCAGGACCTGCGGCTGCGCAACGCCGGGCCGTTCGCCACCCTCGTCGGCTTCGAGGCGGCCACGCGCCTGCGCAGCCTCCAGCTCGACGTCACCCCCGACTGCGACCTCGCCCCGCTCGCCGCGCTCACCCGGCTCACGAGCTTGAACCTGAAGGGCAAGCGCCACGGATTCGGTCCCCTCGCCCGGCTGCCCCGGTTGACGCAGCTCGAGATCGAGGCCGACGCGACCGGCATCGCCGAGCTGGCCGACCTCCCGACCTTGCGGGTGCTCTCCCTGGTCGTCGCCGAGGACGTGTCGATCGCCAGCCTCCTCGATCTCGCGCACCTCGTCATGCTGAAGCTGCTCGCCGGCTCGCGGTCGCTCGACGAAGTCACCGCCGACACCATCGCCAGGCTCGCCCGCAAGAAATCGCGCTGGATCCGGCTGGCCGAGCACGAAGGATGGCCCTTGCAGCTCGCGGTGCCCTTCGAAAGGACCCCGGCCTTCGTCGAGATCAACCGGCGGTGACTCGCGGAGCCCTCCTCCCGATGCGCGTGGGGCCAGGTCCGACCTCTGTCTTTTGAGCCAGGTCCGCCCCTGCCCGCCGCGCCAGCGCACGCGTGCGCGGCTTCCGCAGGGGCAGACCCACGTCGGATCGGTCGCTCGCCCTGCTAAAGATCGAAGCGATGTCGGTCCCCCGGATGCTCGTGTTCCTCGGGCTCGTCCTCACCGTATCGGCGGGGATTCACTACTACCTCTGGGCCCGGCTCGTGCGTGACATCGGCTGGCCGGCGCCGTGGGGGCGCGTGCTCGGCTGGGCCATCGTCGCGCTCGCCCTCGCCTTCCCGCTGGTGCAGATGGCCGGCCGGGCGCTCCCGCGGGAGGTCGCCAGTCCCATCTCCTGGGTCGCCTACAGCTGGCTCGGGCTGATGTTCCTGCTGTTCGTCCTGCTGATCCCGGCCGACCTCGTCCGCGGGCTCGCGTGGCTGATCGAGCGGCTCGCGGGCACCCCGGCCGACCCGGCGCGGCGGCAGTTCCTGGCCCGCCTATTCGGCGGCATCGTCGGCGCCGGCGCGCTCGGGGCCGCCGGTTACGGCATCTGGTCGGTCATGCGGCCGATCGCCGTCAAGCCGGTCCAGGTCCCGCTGCCGAACCTGCCCGACCCGTTCGCCGGCTTCGTCATCGCCCAGATCACCGACGTGCACGTCGGCCCCACCATCGGCCGCGCCTTCCTCGAGGAGCTGGTCGACAAGACCAACGCCATGCAGCCCGACATCGTCGCCATCACCGGCGACCTCGTCGACGGCACCGTCGCCCGCCTCGGCCACCTGCTCGAGCCGCTGTCCCGCCTCAAGGCCAGGCACGGCGTCTACTTCGTCACCGGCAACCACGAGTACTTCTCCGGCGCCGCCGAGTGGGTCGCCCACCTCGGCACCCTCGGTGTGCGGGTCCTGCGCAACGAGCGGGTGAGCATCGAGAAGGACGGCGCTGCGCTCGACGTGGCCGGCATCGACGACCCCACCGGCGGCAATTTCTTGCCGGACCACGGGCCGGACCTCGCCGGCGCGCTCGCCGGCCGCGACCCCTCGCGCCCGCTCCTGCTGCTCGCCCACCAGCCGCGCCAGGTCCACGAGGCCGCCGAGCACGGCGTGTCGCTGCAGATCTCCGGGCACACCCACGGCGGCCAGATCTTCCCCTTCAACTTCCTGGTGCCGCTGCAGCAGCCGTTCGTGGCCGGCCTCCACCGCGTCCGCGACACCGCCATCTACGTCAGCCGCGGCACCGGCTACTGGGGCCCGCCGATGCGCGTCGGCGCGCCCGCCGAGCTGACCCGGATCGAGCTCATCCGCGCGTAAATGCGCCTGGGGTCCAGCGGCCTCACTCGTCGCCGCGGCCGAGATCGCTTCCCGAAAAAAGCGAAATCCGGGGTGAAGCGGCTGGTTCCTGGCGTCCTCGGCGCTCTGGGGCCAGGGCGTGAGACGGAGGGGATTGTCCGACATCTGGGTGCGCGACGCGGTTCACACCCCCGCGGCTTCAGGCTGGCCCCGCTCGCTGGGTCGGAGTGGGACGTACCTGTGACCGGAGTCATACTGTAGGGCTGCTCCGCCCGATGTCTCTGCCCGCTCCGAGCCCGCGTGACTCGCTCAGCAGCGCCGACTTGCATCGGCTCGACCAGGCCGCGTGGTTGCTCGCCCGCAAGGAGCCCACGCCCGATCCCGACGTCCTGCTGAGCGTCGCCGCCGGGCACGTCCTGGCGCACCCCCGGGCCGGGCGCAGCGACCTCGTCATCACCCTCGTCGCGGCGATGATCGATCGCCCGCCGGCCAGCAGCGCCCGCGACGGAGCGCGGGAGGACTGCGCCGCGCGCCGCCTGGCCGACCTGCTCGCCGAGCTCGCCGGCTCTGCCGAACTCGGCTTCGTCCAGCGGGCCATTCGCCGCGGCGGCCTCGACTTCACCCTCGCCTTGCCGGCGGCGCGCCGGATCCGTCGCGCCCTCAAGCGGGCCCTCAGCGACGGCAAAGCCAGCGACGCCGAGGTCGACGCCCTGCGCGGCCTGGCCACCGCCGGCTGGGAGTCGCTGCTCGACGCCCTCGCCCGCTCGCTCGCCCTCGACGGCGACGACGAGGTCCTCACCGACGTCGCCCTCGACGATCCGAGCGACGGCTCCGGCGCCCGGCTAGCCCGCGTGCGGGTCTTGCTCAGCCCGAGCCGGCCGATGCCGGATCTCGAGCTGCTCGCGCGCGCCGGCGAGGCCTCGACGCTGAGCCGGCGGGTGGGTCGCTTCATCCTCCTTCAGCGGATCGGCACCGGCGCCATGGGGGTCGTCTACGCCGCCTACGACGATCGCCTCGATCGCAAGGTCGCCATCAAGGTCCTGCGCCCGCAGGAGCCCAAGCACAGCGCCCGCGCCCAGCTCCGGCTGCTGCGTGAGGCCCAGGCCATGGCCCGGCTGGCGCACCCCAACGTCGTCGGCGTCCACGAGGTCGGCACCGAGGGCACCGATGTCTACGTCGCCATGGAGTTCATCCGCGGCGTCACCGTGCAGGCCTGGCTCGCCGACAAGTCGCGGACCTGGCAGGAGGTCGTCGACGTGTTCGTGCAGGCCGGGCGCGGCCTGGCCGCCGCGCACGCCGTCGGCCTCGTGCACCGCGACTTCAAGCCGAGCAACGTCATGATCGGCGAGGACGGTCGCGCCCGCGTCCTCGACTTCGGCCTGTGTCAGACCGGCGAGGACGCCAGCGGCGAGCACACCCGCTCGACCGGCTCGCTGAGCCGCGATCGCAACGCCGTCTCCGAAAAGGTCACCCAGGGTGGCGAGGTCGTCGGCACGCCCGCGTACATGCCTCCCGAGCAGTTCAGCGGCCGCCTCGTCGGCCCTGCCTCCGATCAGTTCGCCTTCTGCGTCTCGCTGTACGAGGCGCTCTACGATCAATTGCCGTTCCCCGGCGACACCGTGCACGAGCTGGCCCACGCGGTCGCGCGCGGCGACGTGCGCGACCCGCCGCGGCTGACGCGGGTGCCGGCGTGGGTCCACAGCGTCGTCCTGCGCGGGCTTCGACCTGACTCGAAGGACAGGTTCTCCGGCCTCGACGCCCTGCTGCGCGCGCTCGATCGCAAGCACGTCCTCGGCCGTCGCACCTACGTCGGCGCCCTCGCCGTCGCCGGCGTCGCGGCCCTCGCCGGCTTCTTCGCCGCCAAGACGCAGGAACCGCGGGTCGACCCGTGCAGCCACGGCACCGCCGAGATCCACGGCGTGTGGGACGGCGAGCGCCGGCGGGCCGCCGAGCAGGCGTTCGTGGCCGCCGGCCCGGCCTTCATCCACGAGGTGTGGCCGCAGGTCAACGAGCGCCTCGACCTCTACATGAACGACTGGTCGAGCGCGCACGCCGACGCCTGCGAGGCGCGTCGGCGCGGCGAACAGTCGGACGAGCTCGTCGATCGCCGCATGGCCTGCCTGGCCCAGCGCAAGGCCGCCCTGGCCGAGGCCGGCGCGCTGCTGGCCGAGCGCGACCAGACCGTCGCCGTGCACGCGCTCGAGCTCACCTACAAGCTCCCCGCCATCGATCGCTGCAACGACCTCGTCGCCCTCCAGGCCGACGTCGCCCCGCCCGACGACCCCGACGTGCGGCGCCGCGTCGCCGACGTCGAGGAGGGCCTCACCCGCGTCGTCAGCCTCGAGCACATCGGCCGCACCTCGCAGGCCCTCGAGCTCGCCGACCACCTGCTCGCCGACGCCGAGGCCATCGGCTACAGGCCGCTGCTGGCGCGCGCCTTGCTCAACCGCGGCCGCCTCTCGCTCAACCGCACCGCCATGGTCGAGCCGCAGTTCGAGATGCTGCAGGCCGCGCTGCACACCGCGCTCGCCGCCGGCGTCGACGACGTCGCCGGCGAGGCCATGGCCCACATGTTGTTCGTGCGCGGCCGCCTGCCCGGCGGGGCCGCGCGCGCGCTCGAGGACCTCGGCCACTACGCCGCCTTCATCTCGCGCCTGCCCAAGCCCGGCCACCTGCAGGGCCTCCTGCTCAACAACGCCGCGGTCGTCACGGTGGCCAGCGGCGACGTCGAGCGCGCGCGCAAGCTCTACGCCGAGGCGCTGGCGGTCAAGCGGGCCAGCAACGACGCCCCGCTCGAGATCGCCTACAGCCTGACCAACCTCGCGATCCTCGAGGACGACGGCGACGCGCGCGCCCACGACTTGGCCGAGGCCGTGCGGATCTTCGAGCGCGAGCTGGGGCCGGCGCACCCGCAGACGATCGAGGCGCGGCTGACCGCCAGCGCATACATCCGCAACCCCGAGTCCGCGCGACGGATCTTGCGGCCCGGCTGCGACGCGCTGGTCCGCTTCTCGCCGGGCGATCCGGCCTCGCGCGCCCGCTGCCTGGCGATGCTCGGTTATCTCGCCGGCGAGGCCGGCGACGCCGACGAGTCGCGGCAAGTGTTGCGGCAGGCGGCCGCGCTCCTGGACGGTGAACCGTTCGACGGCGACCTGATCCGCGGCGTCGACGTCGCGCTGATCCGGGGCTTCGCCGCGCTCGAGGGCGGCGATCACGACCAGGCTGCCCTCGAGCTGCGGCGGTTCCTCGCCACCCGCCAGGGCGACTCCTGGTGGCGCCAGCGCGAGGCCGCCGAGCTCGAGCTGGTGCTCGGCCTGCACCTGCGTGCGCTCGGCGATCGCGACGGCGCCGCCGCGGCGCTGCGGGCCGCCGTCGACGGTCTGGTCGCCGCCCGGGCCACCGCCCGCGACATCCTCGTCGAGCAGCGCCTCGCTCGCGCCCGCGTCGTGCTCGCCGACGTCTTGCTCGCCGCCCCGCGACCTGCCGCCGACGACCTCGACCGCGCCGCCGTGTCGCTCACCGACGCGATGCGCTGGTACCTCGAGAGCGGCGACGAATACGCGTGGCGACTGGCCGAGATCCGCGCCCTCGACGTCATGCTCGGCCAGCGTCGCAGCGACCGCCGCGCAGCGCCGTAGAAACATCGGCCGACGCGGCGCGTGTGGGCACGGATCACATCCGGCCTCTGCTCGAGCTTGAAAGCAGCCCGACACTGCATAGAGAGGGAGTGGAGGGATTGTCGTGAAATCAAGAAACTGTCATGGATTCGCCGTTGCTGCGGCTTTTTGCGGGCCGGTCACTGCCTGTGATATTGATAATACCCTGATAGGCGAAGAGCCTGGTGTCACCAATCCACGAATCGGCGAAAAAGGCTCCAGTTGCCCGATCTGGCAGTGCGGATTCAACGCTGCGGAGGTCTTCGGCGGCTCGATCCACGAGCTCCACCTCGGCGGTCAGGCCAACGGCCACGGGCTGCAGCTGCTGAAGGTCGTGCCCGGTCCCAAGGCCGCGGCGGCCGGCTACGACCGCCTGGATGTCGTCGGCGACGCCCTCGTCCTCCGCGACGACCGCGGCGCCGCGCTCGCCGGCGCCGCCCTGATCGGCACCCGCCTCCACCTCGGGATGGCCGGTCAGCCGCTGACGACCGTCCTCATCGCCTCCCACGATCGCGTCGCCCGCTGGGCCGACGGCGCGCCGGACGTCGACGCCTACGGCCTCGTCTATATCGACGGTCATCACATCGAGCGGAATGTTTGCACCGGGTCCTATGATTCTCCCCGGGCCCCCATCGCCCTGGTCCTCGGCGGCGAGACCTACGACATGGACGCCAAGGAGGTCCGCCCCGACCCCGAGCGGCAGTGGTTCAGCATCGCTTGCGCCGGCTCGGCCGCGGCCAAGCTGTCGCTGCTCGGCTACGGCCCGCAGAGCAGCAAGACCAGCCCCGCCCAGCGTCAAGCCACCCTCAAGATGATCACCGCCGACTACTGCGGAGACGGTCACAGCTACACTGTCGACGGCACGCCGATCCAGTGGGAGAACGTCCAGGGGACGGTCGGCCTCACCGCCGAGCCGGCCGCCATCGAGGCGGTGTGGACCGCCGCCGGGGCGCTGTGCGTCGACGAGCCGCGGATCGCCGGCACCGTGATCGACTGTTCCTTGCCGCGCTGCGGCGATTTCGACCTCGCCGACGGCGAGTGGATCAGCTACGTCCCGCTCGTGCAGTGACTTGCAACGCGGCCGGGGATTTGCGACACGCAGTGGAGCGTGGACCCTCTCTTCCCCTGCCTCGCGGCTCCCGACGGTCGCATCGTCCTCACCGTCGGCGACGACTCGTTCTCCGATCGCCAGCTGCTCGCCGCCGCCCGCCGCCACGCTCAGGCCCTCGCGCGCGCCGGAATCGCCCCGGGCGACCGCGTCGGCGTGTGGACCCTGCCGTACCTCGGCACCGTCGTCGCCCTGGTCGGCGGCGCCCTCGCCGGCGTCGTCACCGTCCCGCTCAACCCCAGGCTCGGCGAGCGCGAGTGCTCCCACATCGCCGCCGACGCGGCCCCGCGCTGCTGCTTCGCCGCCCGCCCCGCCGAGTGCCCCGAGAGTCCGCTCGGCCCCGCGATCGCCGTCTCCGAGGACATGTCGGATGCAGCATGTCCCGAGGGACATCAAGACTTTCACCGCGCCGACGAGCGCCCGCTCCTCCTCATTTACACCTCGGGCACCACCGGCGCGCCGAAGGGGGCCGTGCTCACCGCCGCGGGCGTGGCCGCCAACATCGACGGCCTCGCCCGGGCCTGGCAGTGGACCGCGCGCGACACCGTCGTCCACGCCTTACCGCTGTTCCACGTCCACGGCCTCGTGCTCGGCCTGTTCGGCAGCCTGCGGATCGGCGGCCGCCTGCACTGGCAGCCGCGCTTCGAGCCCGTCGCCCTCGCGGCGGCCGTGCGTGGCGGCGGCGTGCTGTTCGCCGTGCCGACCATGTACGTCCGCCTCGCCGAGCTCGCCGAGCGCGACGCCTCGATCGCGGCCGACCTCGGCGCCGCGCGGCTCCTGATCTCCGGCTCCGCCGCCCTGTCCGCGCGTGAGCATCGACGTCTCGCCGCGATCACCGGTCGCGGCGTCTACGAGCGCTACGGCCTCACCGAGACGCTGATCGTGTGCGCCGTCCCCACCTCGGGCCCGCCGCGCCCGGGCCTCGTCGGTCCGCCGCTGCCCGGCGTCGAGGTCCGCCTCGTCGACGACGCCCGGCGCCCGCTCGACGTCGCCGACGACGCCACCATCGGCGAGATCGCCGTCCGCGGCCCCAGCGTGTTCGCCGGCTACCTCGGCCGGCCCGAGGCCACCGCCGCCGTGCGCGACGCCGACGGGTGGTTTTACACCGGCGACCTCGCCACCCGCACCGACGACGGCGCCTATCGCATCGTCGGTCGGCGCGCCACCGACCTGATCAAGAGCGGCGGCTTCAAGATCGGCGCCGGCGAGATCGAAGCCTGCCTGCTCGAGCACCCCGACGTCGCCGAGACCGCCGTCGTCGGCCTGCCCGACGACGACCTCGGCGAACGGATCGTCGCCTTCGTCGTCGCCCGCGACCCAGCGCTCCCTCCGCCCGGTGAGCAGCTCGTCGATCACGTCGCGCGCGCGCTCGCCCCGCACAAGCGCCCGCGCGACGTCCGGTTCGTCGAAGCCCTGCCCCGCAACGCCATGGGCAAGGTGATCAAGGCCCGGCTCACCCGCCCCTGAAGCACCCCACCTCGCGGGCCACCGCCTCGACCACCGGCCCGTGTCGGTCCGCGATGTGGCGGTGCATCATCGCGTTGTAGCCACGCGCGTGGCCGACCACCCCCTCGTCGACCCCGCACGCGCCGACGTTGCGGTAGTCGATGTCGTACTCGCTGTGCAGCCGCGCGGCCAGGCGCGCGTGACACGATCGCGGGCGCTCGTACGACTCGAGCGCCAGCTCGCCTCGAGCGAGATCGAGCGCGGCGTCGAGCGCCCCCTCGTCCTCCGCGTCGGTGCTGCTGCGCGCCGCCAGGCGCGGCGCCTGTGAACAATCAGGCGGGCCGGACAATGTCCAGTCCGCCTGCGGCTCCGTCTCCACTGTCAATGTCTCGTGGCCGTGAGGGGCGCAATTGATCCCCATCGTCGCCACCACCATGCATCCTGCCACCTCGACGAACCTTCGCAGCGCGCTCGCTCGCATCGCACGTCCTCCAGGCGCCGAGACAACCGCCGCTCGCCCCGGTTCCGGCCCGTCTGCAAGCGAGCGTGTCGGCCGGCCGAGCCCGCCTGCTATCGTGCAAGGCATGCTTGGCCTGACTTGGTTGCGGGGCAGCGCGTGGATCGTCGTCGTCGCGGGCGCCGGCGGCTGCCAGATCTTGAACCCTGCCTTCGGCTTGCTCACCGACGGCGACAGCGACGGCGACAGCGCGGCCTCGACAGGACCTGTCCTTACGACCAGCAGCGAGCCGACCACCAGCGACACCTCCGCCAGCGCCACCGATCCCGGCACCACCGTCAGCAGCGAGCCGCCCCTCACCACCAGCGTCGACACCGAAGACCTCACCGACACCGGCGTCGCCAGCGAGACGACCCTCGCCACCGATCCTGTCCCGCCCAGCTGCGGCGACGGCGTCCTCGATCCCGGCGAGGAGTGCGACGACGGCGACGGCGTCGACGGCGACGAGTGCACCAACAAGTGCACCCTCGCCGAGTGTGGCGACGGCATCGTCCACGACGGCCAGGAGGAGTGCGACGCCGGCGGCGTCGATGCCGATCCGCTGTGCAACCCCGCGTGCCAGCTCGCCGAGTGCGGCGACGGCTTCATCCAGCCGCCCGAGCAATGCGACGACACCAACGCCGACGAGTTCGACGGCTGCACCGGCGACTGTCAGCTCAGCTGCGGCGACGGCGTGTTCGATCCGGGGCGTGAGGAGTGCGATGCGAGCGACCCCGGCTTCGCCGAGCTCCTCGGCCTGTGCGACGAGCAGTGCGCCCTCAAGGCCTGCTTTCGCCTCACCAACACCGACGACAAGGATTTCCTCGACTCCGGTTGGTTCGACGCCTGCGCCACCGCTCCGGGCGAGCGGATCGCCGTCCTGTTGCGCGATCCCACCGGCGTCCAGTACCTGCGGTTCGGCCACAAGCCGCCCTCGATCACCCCGTGGACCCCCTCGAAGATGACCTCCACCAAAGCGCCGCCCGAGCAGTGGAAGTTCGGCCAGCACGATCGGCCCGTGGTCCTCATCGACCTCCTTTTCGACAAGCCCGGCCCGACCCCCGACGTGCTCTACGCCTTTGGCGACGACAGCCTGCCCAAGGTCAGCGACGCTGCGACTTGCCCCTCGAGCCTCGGCGACGGCTACGCGGTGGCGATCCTGCCCCAGGGCGGCACCACCCAGGCGCGCGTGCTGCTGATGCCCTTCGTCGGCACCAGCAAGGAGCGCAACCTCGGCGGCTGGCTCGCCACCGGCCCCGGCGTCGAGCTCTCGTACGACGACAGCCCCATGCCGCTGTGCAAGGTCGAGGACCCCCCGACCCCGTTCCTCGGCACCGTCGCCGTCGCCGTGTTCTGATCGACATGCCCGCGAGGACATGTCCTCGCGGTCATGCCCCTGAGAACATGCCCGCCGGGACATGCCCGTTCGGCCGCCTCAGCCCGGGCGGGTGCCGAAGCGCAGCCGGATCGCCTGGGCCCGGTACTCGAAGATGTCGCGCAGGCGCGGGCGCACGAACAGCGCGTCGGCGATCCGGCCGATCGGTCCCAGCGGCGGCCGGTAGTAGACCGTATCGTCCATCTGCGTCGCCCCCTCCCCGCGCGGCGTGAAGCGGTGCTCGTGCCACCACGCGGCGAACGGCCCGCGCGTCTGCACGTCGACGAACCGGCGCTCCGGCTCCCACAGCTCGAACTCGGTGGTCCAGCGCCGGCGCACCGGCCCGACCTGCAGCTCGTAGTCGATGTGACGCCCCGCCTCGACGATCAGCGGTCGCGGCGACTTGATCGTCATCACCGCCGCGCGCGGCGTCATGATCCCGAGGTTCTCCGCCCGCGAGAAGAACCCGAACACCGCCGACAGCGGCGCCGCCAGCACCGTCGATTGCTGAAGCACCGTCGTCGGCGCGCGGCGGGCCAGGTACGGGCTCGTCGGCGCCATCTCGGCCCGCGCGAAGTCGGGCCGGTCACGGCCGCCGAACAGGTCGCTCAGGGCTGACGGCAGCGTCGGGAACTGGAACGTGAACCCGAGCGCCAGCGTGCGCGCGGGGATGGCCCGCTGGCTGGCGACCAGCGCGTTCGCGGCCTCGCCCTTGGCGATCCGCAGCGCCAGGTAGGGCACCGGCAGGCGGGCCTTGCGACCCAGCGACTCGGCCAGCGCCTGCGAGAAGGCCAGATTGGTCACCGGCTGGGGCGCCACCGCCAGCACCGGCCCGGTGTAGCGGGCGTCGGTCGCCGCGGTCGTCAGCAGCTCGACGAGATCGTGGAGGTGGATCCATGGGAACCACTGCTCGCCCGAGCCCAGCGGCCCGCCGAGCCCCACGCGGAAGATCGGCAGCAATTGCTCGAGCACCCCACCGCCGTGCCCGAGCACCAGCCCGAGCCGCGGCGTGCACACCCGCACCCCGTGCGCCTCGGCCTTGTGGGCCGCCGCCTCCCACGCCTGGCACATCGAGCCGAGGAAATCGTCGGCCGGGCGCGACGTCTCGTCGAGCTCCTCGTCGCCGCGATCCCCGTAGTAGCCGACCGCCGACGCCGACACGAGCACCTGCGGTCGCGGCTCCGACCTGGCGATCGCTCGCACCAGCATCTCGGTCAGCGCGACGCGGCTGTCCCAAAGTTCACGTTTGCGCGCCGCCGTCCACCGCCCGACCCCGACCGACTCGCCCGCCAGGTGGATCACCGCCTCGCAGCCCGTCAGCGCGCGGACCAGCGCCGCCTCGTCGCCTGCGGCCACCAGATCGACCTCGGCGCCCAGCAGATCGGCCGCGCGCCGCGGCGACCGCACCCAGGCCCGCACGTGGTGCCCGTCTCGCAGCAATCGGAGGACCAGCGCCCGTCCGACGAACCCCGTCGCGCCCGTGACCAGAATGTGCATGAAACCCCTGCTGTCGGCCGGGACCATGACACACGCCGGCCGACCGTCAAGCGCGCACCGACCGGACCGCCTGCAGCGCGTCCCACGGTCGCGGTCGTCGCCACCGCGAACACGAGCCCCGAGCGGCGCGACTCGCCACGATCCTCCGCACGCGCCCGACGCAGCGCAGCGAGCACGAGTCCCGGATGCGAGCCCCGCGATCCTAAGCACTGGCGAGCCATCGCCGCCCGCTCCGCTGCACGCCGACGCTCCGCGCCGCCCGCCGCGGCTCTGTGCGACGAACCTCGCCCGACGTCACCGCCGGGGGCCGGCGGCCGCCTGCGCGCACACGATCGCCGGCCGCACGCTCGCGCGCCCTGGACTGCCCGGGGACCCCCCGCTGGACAGCGCCCCTCCGATCTCATCCACTGTGCGCGCGACGATGCCTCGCCTCACCGACCTCCTCCGTCCCGCCGCCGACGCGGCCGTGTTCTCTGCCCATGGCCGCGGCTTCGCCGGCTCGGTCGACCGCGCCGTCGTCCTGCTCGCCACGGTCGCCGGCCTCGCCTGTCCTTACGGACCTGTCCTTTGGTACAAGTCACTCCTGCTCGCCTTCGCCGGGGTCGCCGGCCTCGTGCTGCTCGGGGCCGGCGGCGCCACGGTGGTCGCCGCCCTGCGCGGCCGGCGGATCCAGGGCCCGCGCAAGCGCGCCGCGCTGATCGGCCGCAGCGCCGGCGACACCGCCCTCGCCGCCTGGATCGCCGCCTGCTTCGCCGCCTGGCCGATGGCCCGCGCCGACGCTGGTGAGCCGATCGGCCTCGTGTGGTCGCTCGCCGAGGCCGGCGGGCTGTCGGCCGTCGTCTGGCAGACCCTGCTCGGCGTGCTCGTCCTCGACGCCTGGCTGTACTGGAAGCACCGCCTGCTGCACACGCGCCTGCTGTTCCCGTTCCACCGCGGCCACCACGTCTACCGCGACCCCACCCCGTTCGCCGGCTTCGCCGTCGGCCCCGTCGAATCGGTCATGACCTTCTGGCCGATCCTCCTGGTCGCGTTCCCGTGGGCCACCCATTTCGGCCCGACCTACGTCGCCCTGGTCGTGGGATTCGTGCTGCTCAATTATTATTTGCACTGCGGCGTCACCTACCGCGCCTTGGAGGCCACGCTGCCGCGCCTGTTCGTCAACACCTCGGCGTTCCACAACCGCCACCACGCCAACGCCGAGGTCAACTTCGGCGAGGCGCTGACGCTGTGGGACCACATCTGTCGCACGCGGGCCGAGGACCGGCGGCGCTAGGGCGGTGCTCGCCGGCCGCGGGCGCTCACTCCAGCACCCGCCCCGGTCGCTGGCGCCGGCGCCGCCTGCCCGTCCGGGCTCGCTTCCGATATCCTGCCGACGCATGACGCCGCAGCACGAACCCGGCCAGGCCCGTCCGTTCCGCGTGATGAAGTTCGGCGGCAGCTCGGTCGGCGCCGCCGATCGCCTGTTCCAGGCCCTCGACCTGATCGCCCGCGAGCGCGACAACGGCCCGGTCGCCGTCGTCGTCTCGGCCATGGCCGACACCACCGATCGCCTGATCGCCGCCGTCGACGCCGCCGCCGCCGGCCTGCCGGGCGACCCCCACGTCGACGCCATCGAGGCGCTGGTCGCCAACGTCGCACATGACCTCACGGACAGGCTCGAACGCGCAGGTCTCTTGAAACATGTCCCCGAGGACATGTCCTCCGCGATCGCCGAGCTGATGCGCCCGCTGCGGCAGCTGCTGCTCGGCGTCGGCCTCGTGCGCGAGCGGACCTTGCAGACCCGCGACCTCGCGCTGTCGTTCGGCGAGCGGGCCAGCGTCCTGGTCGTGCAGCGCCTGCTGGTCGCGCGCGGCGTCGCGGCCGTCGGCGTCGACGCCCGCGACTGGACCGTCACCGACGACCGCTTCGGCCAGGCCACCCCCGATCTGGCCGCCTCGGCGCTGCAGCTCGGCGCCCTGTCGGTCGCGTGGAGCGGCGCCGTCAGCGTGCACACCGGCTTCCTCGGCCGCACCCGCGACGGTCGCAGCACGACGCTCGGCCGCAACGGCTCCGACTACACCGCCGCCCTGCTGGCCCAGATCCTCGGCGCCGCCGAGCTGCAGATCTGGACCGACGTCTCCGGGGTCATGACCGCCGATCCCGAGCTCGTGCTCGAGGCCTACCCGGTCGCCCACCTCAGCCAGGCCGAGGCGCTCGAGCTCGGCGACCTCGGCATGATCTTGCACCCGCGGACCATGTCGCCGCTGATCGAGGCCCAGATCCCGCTGCGCGTGCGCAACACGGCCCGCCCCGACGATCCGGGCACCCTCATCGACGCCGTCGGCAACCGCGACGAGCGGCGCCCGGTCTGCGTCGTCTCGACCGAGGACCTCGCGCTCCTCGACCTCGAGACCCGGCGCCGCCTCGGCCACGAGCGGATCGGCGAGCGAGCCCTGCGCGCGCTCGCCAACGCCGGCGTGCCCGTGTGGGTCGGCACCTCGGCCCCGCGCGATCGGGCCTTCGCCGTCGCCGTCGCCCGCCAGGACGCCGCCCTCGCCGAGGCCGCCCTCGCCGCCGAGTTCGGCCGCGCCGCCGACGGCGAGCCGATCGACCTCGCCCCGATCCGCGTGCGTCAGCCCGTCACCCTCCTCACCCTCGTCGGCGAGGCCATGGGTCGCACCGCCAACGTCGCCGGCCGGTTCTTCGGCGCGCTCGGCCAGATCGGCGTGCTCGTCCGCGCCAGCGCCCAGGGGGCCGGCGAGCGCTCGATCTCCGCCGTCGTCGACGGCGACGACACCGCCACCGCCGTGCGCACCGTCCACGCCGCCTTCAACCTCGCCGCCCAGGAGGTCAACCTCCTCGTCCTCGGCAAGGGCACCGTCGGCCGCGAGCTCCTCTATCAGTTGACCGCCCAGCAGCGCGCGCTGGCCGAGCACCAGGACGTCCTGATCAAGCTCGCCGGCGTCGCCGACAGTCGACGCGTCGTGTTCGACCCCGGCGGCATCCCGCTCGCGCGCTGGGAGGCGCGGCTGCAGGAGTCGCATGTCCCTCCGGACATCTCGGCCCTGCTCGAGCGCCTGCGTCGCCTGCCCGTGCCGATCCTCGTCGACTGCACCGCCGAGGACACCACCGCCGTCTACGAGGCCGCGCTCGCGCTCGGCATCCACGTCGTCAGCGCCAACAAGCGCCCGCTCGCCGCCACCTGGCCCGTGAGACAGGGCCTCATGGACATGGCCCGCAAGCGCCATCGCCGGTGGGAGTACGAGACCACCGTCGGCGCCAGCTTGCCGGTGATCGACACCCTCAAGGGCCTCGTGCGCACCGGCGACACCATCCTCCGCATCGAGGGCAGCTTCTCCGGCACCCTCGGCTACCTCGCCGGCGAGCTGTCGCGCGGCGTCCCGCTGTCGCACGCCGTGCGCGACGCCCGGGCTCGCGGCTACACCGAGCCGCACCCGCGGGACGACCTGTCCGGCCTCGACGTCGCGCGCAAGGCCCTGATCCTCGCCCGCGAGCTCGGCCTCCAGCTCGACCTCGACGCCGTCGTCGTCGAGCCGTTCGCCCCGCCCGAGGCGCTCGGCCACGACGACCTCGAGCGGTTCTTCCTCGCCCTCGCCGAGCACGACGCCGCCGTCGCCGCCCGCATCGAGCGCATGCAGAAGGCCGGCCGCGTCCTCCGCTACCTCGCCCAGATCGATCCATCGGCCCCCGCCGGCGCCCCGGCCGTGCGCGTCGGCCCCGTCGAGGTCGAGCCCGATCACCCCGCCGCTCGCCTGCGCGGCACCGAGGCCTTCGTCGCCTTCACCACCGATCGCCACCGCGCCTACCCGCTGCTCGTCCAGGGCGCCGGGGCTGGCGGCGCCGTCACGGCCGCCGGCGTGCTCACCGACATCCTCAAGATCGCCATGTCCCTGCGTGGTCGCTGATGGCCAACCTCGGCTACATCCAGGTCGTCCGCCACTGCAACCACTTCTGCGGGTTCTGCAGCAACCCCGCCACCCCCTACGTCCACACCCTCGAGTCGATGCAGGCGCTCGTCGACGACCTCGTCGCGCGCGACTACTTCGGCGTCATCCTCACCGGCGGCGAGCCGACGCTGCACCCCGAGCTGCCGGCGATCGCCGCCTACGCCAGCGGTCGCGGCCTCGACGTCCGCCTCATCACCAACGGCACCCGCCTCGCCGATCCGACCTTCGCGCGCGCCCTCGCCGACGCCGGCGTGCGCCGCGTCCACGTCTCGATCTACTCCGTCGTCCCCGAGGTCGAGGCCCGCCTGCGCGGCGCCGCCGGCACCCTCGAAAAGGCCTTCGCCGCCCTCGATCGCGCCCACGAGGTCGGCATCGACGTCCACGTCAACTGCGTCATCAACCGCCTCAACGCCGACCACCTCGATCGCAACGTCCGCCACATCCTCGCCCATCACCCGCACGTCCGTCACTTCGTGTGGAACAACCTCGACCCCTCGATGGGCCGCGCCGAGGTCAACCAGGCCGAGTTCGTCCCCCGCCTCGAACAGTTCGAGCTGTCGCTCGCGCGGGCCCTGCGGCTGCTGCACGCCAGCGGCCGCACCTTCCGCGTCGAGAAGGTCCCGCTCTGCTACATGGGCGAGTTCGCGTGGGCCAGCACCGAGACGCGCAAGATCGTCAAGGGCGAGGAGCGCGTGGTCCATTTCCTCGACGACAAGCAGACCGTGCGCCAGACCGCCTGGGGCCACCTCTACGCGCCCGCCTGCGGCCCCTGTCGCCTGCGCCCGATCTGCGGCGGCCTGTTCGATCGCGGCGCCGCCTATGACCCCGCCGAGCTCGCGCCGCAGTTCGTCGATCCCGAGCCGGTCGTGCGCGCGATCCTCGACGACCCCAGCGACCCCACCGTCTCCGACCGCACGCTCTCGTCCTGGCGCGAGGAGTTCCGCCGCCACGGCGCCGCCCGCACCGCCGTCTCGGCCGAGCCTGCCGCCCCGCCGCGCGCGCCCGAGGCCCCGCCCGTCGGCCAGATCACCGTCGAGGGCGTGCGCCTGTATCAGGCCCGCCGCCGCGCCGAGGCCCGCAAGGCGGGCACCCTCGGCGTGCGCCAGGAGCCCGGCCGCGACGACGACGCTTGACCCATAGGACATGTGTGAACAAACATGTCCGATCTACCATGTCTCTTGCGCCATGGCCTTTGGCCTATGTCCTTCAGGACCTGCACATCAGAGCATGTTCTCTGGGACATGGCCCTTGATCTCCATGCAAAAGGACATGTCCGATAAGACATGTCACATGCGCGGCATCGCCAGCCGCGCCATCCGCTGCCCCTCGCCTCGCTCACCCCGTGAGTGACAGGCCGCGGGCGTCAGCAGTCCTTCGCGACCCGGGAGCGCCGCCGCGACCGCAGCAGCCCGAGCCCCAGCAGCAGCCACGCCCACGGCGCGCTCGGAGCCCGGCTGTCGCACGCGCACCCGTGCTCGACCAGCCCGTCTTGCCCGCCCGACGCCGAGTTCCCCGTCCCCTCCGAGCCGTCGCTCCCGTCCGACCCGTCGCTCCCGGGCCCGCTCGTCGGCCCCTCGGTCGGATCGCCGCTCGTCTCCCCCCCGCCGGGCCACGGCGTGCAGGCCCCCGGATCCCAGCGGTCCCCCGCTTCGCCGATCTCGCACGTATACGCCGTCGACGCGCAGGCCTCGGTCAGCGCCGCCGACGGATCGATCACCTGCTCGCCGAGCTGCGCCACGATCTCGGGCTCGCTGCCGTGGCAGACCGCCTCGCTCGTCACCACCTCGCCGGTCGCCACGTTCGTCAGCCGCACCGCCGTGCAGAACGCCACCTCGCTCCCCGCGCGCAGCGCATCGTCGAGCTCGGGCAGGCCCGGCTCGCCGTCGACCACCGCCTGCCGAACCACCAGCGCCGCCGTCGCCGGCGGCAGCCCGGTGTCGACCTTCATCTCCACCAGCAGCACCCCCAGGCCCCGCGTCACCGCGCAGAAGCCCTCCTCCCAGCCGACGCCTCCCGCCGAGCCGCAGTACGAATCGAACTGCCCCGGCATCGCCCCGTCGCAGCACACCAGGCTCGCCAGCTCTTCGCGCTCGTGCAGGTTCACCTCCGCCGTGCGCTCGACCAGCGGCGGCCCCAGCGGCGTCGAGGGCTCGGCCACGACCGTGAAGTCGAACGCGAGATCGAAGTCGAACGAGCAGTACTCGAAATTGTCGTAGTCCGGGTTGTCGACCTCGCCGGTCACTTTGTAATCACCCGGCGTCAGCGGCTCCGCCGGCCGCCACACCAGCAACCCGTGGAAGCCCGAAGCCTCGATCGCGCCGGCGATCGGCTGGCCGTCGAGCGTGACCGAAAGATCGATCGTGGCGAGCCAGTCCTCGTCCGGTTCGTCCCCGAAGCGCGCCCCCTGCAGCAGCAGCACCCCGTCGGTCGGGATGGCCCCGGCGTTGAGCGGATCGAGTGACTGCCACACCTCCGCGTACGCGCACGGGTCCGGCGTGCACGCGGAGGCCTCGTTGGGAAACACGACCGCCGCGCCGGCCAGCGCCACGGTCATCGCCTGGATCGAGGATTTTTTAAAAGCCATGCCCTCACCGGATGCACGTCGCGGGCCACGGCCCCCGAGGTCCTCGCGCCGGGGCCGCGACGCCGCGGACTCTCACATGTCCTTCGGGACATCTCACCGCCGGCGCCGACGCGGCCCCAGCAGTCCGAGTCCCAGCAGCATCCACGCCCACGAACCACTCGAGCCCCGGCTGTCGCACGCGCATCCGTGGTCGACCAGCCCGTCCTGCCCGCCGGACGCCGAGTCACCGGTGCTCTCCGAGCCGTCGCTCCCCTCGCTGCCGTCCGAGCCCTCGGTCCCCGGCCCGCCGGTCGTCGGCCCCGCCGTCGGATCGCCGGTCGGATCGCCCGTGGGATCGCCGGTCGTCTCGCCGCCGGCTGGCCACGGCGTGCACTTCTCGGCGTCCCACCTGTCCGCGTCGACCTCGCAGGTGTAGGCCGGGCCCGCGCACTGGGCCTTCAACTCGGGCGACAGATCGATGGCGTGATCGCCGAGGGACGCCTCCGCCTCCGGGCCGAACCCATGACATGTCTCTTCGGACAGCACCGTCTCGCCGGTGGCGATGTTGCGCAGCTGGACCACCGTGCAGAACGGCTTCGGGCCGAAGGCCAGCAACCCGTCGCCGAACTGAGCCGCGGTCGACGTGCCGTCGACCAGCAGCTCGCGCACCACCAGCCCCTGCGTCGCCGGCGGCAGATCGAGCTCGGCCGACACCTGCACGTGCAGCGTCCCGAACCCGCGCGCGGAGGCGCAGAACCCCTCGTCCCACTCGACGTACGTCTCCGCGCCGCCGCAGTCGAACGTGTAGGTGTAGGGCATCGCCCCGTCGCAGCACACGAAGTCCGCCAGATCGTCGCTCCTGGCCACCAGCACCTGCTCGGTCGCCGTCGTCTTCGGCGGCGCCAGCGGGGCCGACGGCTCCGCCTCGACCGTGAACCCGAAGTCGAGCATCAGCACGTCGGGCGCACAACCGTCGTAGTAGGGCTCCGCGTCGGGGTTGTCGAGGCTGCCGACCGCCTGATATGCCCCGGGCTGGAGCGGCTCCGCCGGCCGCCACACCAGCACGTCGCGCACGCCCCCCGCCTCGACCGCGCCCGCGATCGGCTGCCCGTCGCGCGTGACCGTCAGCTCGATCTTGTCGAGCCAGTCCGTCTCGGACGAGTCGCCCGAGCGCGCGCCCTGCAGCACCAGCACGCCGTCGACGGGGATCGCCCCCGGGTTGAGCGCCTCGAGCGAGCTCCAGGCGTCGACGAGATAACAGTAGTCCGGCGAGCACGCCTCGGCCTCGTTCGGCACCAGGGCCGCACCGGCCAGCGCGAGGGTCATCGCCGTGATCGAAGCAGAGTTTTTAAGCGAAGAAGCCATGCGCCGACCTTAGCCCAATCGCCTCATGCCTGCACGTATCCGCCGATGCGCGCGACGGCTCGCGCGACGCCCCTACGAACGGCGTCACCCTCACGACGCCGGTGTCAGACCATGATCGCCGGATCCGGTCGACAGGCCCCGACCACGCGCGCTCCAGTCCTGACATGTCCGTGGCGGCTGTGCCATCGGACGTGCCTGACGCGCTCACTCTCCACCATGCGATGGCGCCCGCCCTGGCCTTCGCATCATGTGTGCTCGGACATGTCCGAAGAACAATGTCTGATGCGACATGTCGTGGGGAGCATGGCCTTTCGGGCATGCTCCCAGAGACATATTCTGGGCTACATCTCGCTCGAACACGACCCGGCCGGCCCAAAAAGCCAGGCCGAACCCGATGCGCGGCGGCCTCACCTCCGCCGCCGCTTTCGCCTCCCCTCGCCGCGCTCACCCCCGCCGCGCGCGCCGGCGCAGCGGCAGCAGCCCCGCCAGCAGCAGCAGCCACGACGCCCGCGGGCCGTTCTCCGTGCGGCAGTTGCAGCCGTCGTCGTCGCCTGCGCTGTCGCCGGTCAGCCCTGTCGCGCCGGAGCCCCCGGTGACGCTCGTGACCCCGCCGCTCGGATCGACCGGTCCGGTGTCGTCGCCGTCGCTCGAGCCCGCGCTGGTGGTCGGGTCCGGCTCGCCCGTCGAAGTGTCGCCGCCGCTCGCCGTGTCGCCGCTCGTGCCCGGCTCGCCCGTCGTCGTCCCCTCGGCGGGCACCACCGTCACCGTCAGCGTCTCGCTGTCGGCGTTGCCGTACGCGTCCATCACCTCGACCTTGAAGCTGTACGTCCCGGCCGGCGGCTTGGTGACCTGGATGAAGTCCCACGGATCGTCGACCGCGCGCCAGGCCGGGTACTTGTCGTTGCACACGTCGTTGGTGCAGCGCGAGTAGCCGGTGTCGACGAAGTCGGGCGGCACGCCCTCGATCCAGCTCCACTTGACCCCGACCATGTTCTTGTCGTCGGTGATGTCGGCCGACACCAGGAACGACTCGCCGACGGTGAACACGGTCCCGTCGGCCGGCGACACGCTAAGGATCTCCGGCGCCACCGTGTCGGCCTCGCGCGCCCCGAACACCCCCAGCAGCTCGGTGTGCGAGTTCTGCTGCTCGCCCTGTCCTTCGGGACAGTAGAGCTCGTGCACGTACGTGCACTGCGTGACGCCGCTCCCGGTCGCGTGCGAGATGTCCATGCAGTCATCGCGGAACGAGCTGCCGCCGGCGACGAACGGGTACATCAGGTCCTGCTGCACGTCGGTGTGCTCGAGGCCCCAGTTGTGCGCCGTCTCCTGCGCCGCGACCTCGGCGGTCACGCCGACGCAGCTGTCGGGGAACGACAGCGACACGTGGTTGCGCTTGGCCCCGTCGCAGGCGACGTTGGCGATCCCGCACACGCCGTTGCTCTGGCCGGCGTTCTGCGACGTCCCGCCGATCACCGCCATCGTGTACGGCAGGTAGTCGGGCGGGCGGTTGGTCGTGATCACCAGGTTGAACGGCTCGTAGTAATTCTGCAGCTTCTGCAGCACCACCGCCTTGGTGTTCTCGCCGCCGGGCGGCTTGGGGAACTGCGTCTCCTTGCTGACGAGCGGCGAACAATTGAGCGCCGCGTTGGCCACCTGGGGATGGAACCCGTTGCACTTGGGCCGCAGCGTGATCCCGTCCATCGCCAGGTAGAGGATCCCCGCCGTCGGGTCATGATCGAGCGCCGGCAGCGGCAACCCCTGCTGATCGAGCAGGCTGCGGGCCAGGCTCTCGCCGTCGTAGACCAGGTTGCCGTCGCGCAGCGGAGCCACCAGCGTCGGGTCGTAGTCGGCGCCGAACAGCGATTCGAGGTGGCTGCGCGGGCCGTCGTCGGGCGCCACGGCCCACGGGGTGTTGGCCGAGAGCGGCGCTCCGGGCACGACACGAGGCGCTGCGGCCGCGTCCTCCAACGACAGCGACGCGACCGCGAACGACAGACCAGCGACGAAAGTCAACATGGTCTCACGCTACCTGCGGCAGACGCGGGCGTAAAGACCGGTCGGGGCGTGTCGGCCCCGCGCGGCCTGCATCGCCCGCGGCGGCTTCTCACCGCGATCGCGGGCGGGTACCCTGTCGCCCGGGACCGGCCCGCGCCGGCACCCGCAGCGCCTCGGGCCCACCGCAGTGACAGCCGCCGATCCCCACGTCTCGCCCGCCGTCCTGGTCGTCACCCGCGACCCGGCCCTCTTCGACGACCTCCAGAGCCTGCTGCGCGCCCGCGGTCGCCCCGTCGTGCACGTCACCGATCTCACGACCGGCTACGACCGCGCGCGGATCGGCCTGTCGATCCTCGATACGTGCGACCTCGTCGGCGTCGAAGAGGCGCTGGCCCAGCTCCCGCGGCCGATCCTCGCCCTCACCGACGACGACGGCCGCGCCGAGGTCCTGGTGGGCGCCGGCGCCAGCGACTTCGCCGTGCTCCCGTGCAGCCGCGCCGTCCTCTCGGCCCGGATCTCCGCCGCGCTCAAGCTGCGCGAGCGCGTCGTACCTGCCCTTTCGGACAGCCAAAGCTCGCTCCAGACCCTGCTCGCCAACCTCCCCGGCGTCGTCTATCGCTGCGCCAACGACGAGGAGTGGTCGATGCAGTTCATCAGCGAGGGCTGCTACGACCTCACCGGCTACTCCCCCGAGGAGTTCACCTCCGGCCGCGTCAATTTCCTCGGCCTCATTCACCACGAAGATCGCGACCGCACGCGCGAGCAGGTCCAGCAGGCCCTGACCGACCGCCGCCCGTTCCGCGTCACCTACCGCCTGCACACCGCCACCGGCGCCTGCAAGTGGCTGTGGGCTCAGGGCCAGGGCGTCGCCGGGGCCGGCAGCGAGGCGAACGCGATCGAGGGCGTCATCACCGACCTGTCCGAGCTGCGCCAGACCAAGCGCGAGCTCGAAGAGCGCGAGCTCCTGCTCGAGACCCTGCTCGCCGTCACCGAGACCGCCTACATTTTGTGTGACGAGCACGGCGCCGTCGACTACGCCAACCTGGCCGCGCAGACCTGGCTCAAGATGCCCGACAGCCGCCTGGTCGGGGCTCGCTTCGCCGACCTCTTGACCGGCCTGCCCAACGAGCTGCGCGAGGCCGTCGGCCGCGGCCGCGACTCGATCTTCACCGTCGACCACCAGGGCGGCGACTTCGAGGCCTACCACCTCGTCATGCGCAACGTGCAGATCAGCGGCCGCCCGCACACCGCCTACGCCTTCAAGCGCCTGACCCGCGAGCTCGCGCGCCAGGAGGTCGAGGTGTGGAAGAAGGTCATCCGCCTGATCGCCCACGAGATCAACAACACCCTCGCGCCGATCTCGTCGCTGCTGCACTCCGCCCGCCTGATCAACGCCGCCGAGGCCCGCGACGCCCGCCTCGACCGCATCATCGACACCATCTCCGAGCGCAGCAAGCACCTCGGCGAGTTCCTCAAGGGCTACACCCAGTTCGCTCGCCTGCCCCGCCCGCGGCTCGAGAGCACCAAGTGGCGCAGCCTCATCGACCGCCTCGACGGGCTGGTCCAGTTCAAGATCGACGCCGCGCCCGAAGACCTCAACACCGTCAACGCGGTCGACCGCAGCCAGATCGAGCAGGCCCTCATCAACCTGCTGAAGAACGCGGTCGAGTCCGGCGGCCCGCCCGAAGAGGTCACGCTGCGCCTCCGCGCCCACCGCGAGGGCGACGAGATCCAGGTCCTCGACCGCGGCCCCGGCATCCCGCCCGAGCAGCTGCCCAAGGTGCTGCTCCCGTTCTACTCGACCAAGCGCACGGGCACCGGCCTCGGCCTGCCCCTGTGCCGCGAGATCATCGACGCCCACGGCGGCACCCTCCGCATCGAAGCCCGCGAGGGCGGCGGCACGGCCGTGATCCTGTGGATCCCGCGCCTGGCAGCCGCCTGACCCGAAGAGCATGCGCGAACGGCCATGCTCGAAAGGGCATGTCCCCGAGGACATGCCCTCCGGGACACGCTCAGCCGGCGCCTACAGGTTCGACTGGATCTCCTTGAACAGGCGCTGCCACAGCTCGCGCTCGCCCTCCGGCCCCTCGAGCACCCACACCTTGTCGCCGCTGACGTCGCGCTCGCCCATGAAGACCTTGGGATCCGCGGTGACCGCCGTGCTCGCCCCGTCGCTCGACTCGAGGCGGAGGTAGTACTGGCGGGTGAAGTCGATCGCCTGCGCCGAGTAGTTCCCGCCCACCGCCATCGCGCGGATGAACTTCCGCTCGGTCTTGATGATCCCCTTCTCCTCGTTCGCCACCGCGATGGGATAACCGAGCGTCTTGAGGGCGTCGAGCGTGGCCTTGAACACCTCCGCGGGCGGGTCCGCGAAGGTATGCGTGCCATGGGTCTGGACCTCCTCCGGCGTGATGACCGAGGCCTTGCTACCGGCGCAGCCTGTGAGCAGCGGAGCCCCGGCCAGGGGCAGCGTGAGGACAATGGAACCTACGAGATTACGGAGCATCGCACCGGACGGTATCACCCGTGTCGCCCGGCGCCAATCATCGCGCCCGTCAGAACCCGATCTTGCGCATCACGAAGCGCGGCAGCCAGCGGATCACCAGCATCACCCAGCGCCAGATCGACGGCGTGTACACCACCGGCAGCCCGCCGTCGATCGCCCGCAGCACCTGCTGGGCCACCGCCTCCGGCTCACCCGCGAACGGCGGCGGCTTCAGGCCCGCGGTCATCCCCGTCTTCACGAACCCGGGCTTGACCGTCACCGTCTTCAGCCCTTGCGCGCGGAACTTGTGGTCGAGCCCCTCGAGGTAGCGCGACAGCCCGGCCTTGGCCGCCCCGTACAGCACCACAGGCTTGCGCCCGCGCTCGCCGGCCACCGACGAGAACACGCACAGCGTCCCGCCCCCGCGCGCCAGCAGCCGCTTGCGCGCGTGCTCGCAGAACACCACCGTGCCGGTGAAGTCGACCGCCAGCACCTGCTCCGCCAGCGCCGCGTCGGCCTCCATCGCCTCCTGCGTGGCGAACAGCCCGGCCGTCACCACCACCGTGTCGAACCCGCCGAGCGCCGCCTCGGCAGCGTCGAGCGCCGCCGCGAACGTCGACGACACCGCAAGGTCGCACGCGTGCGTCCCGACGACTGCGTGCTGCGGGTGTCGGGCCGCCAGGTCGGCCGCGCTGCGCTGCAGCTCCTCGGCCTCGCGCCCGAGCAAGAACAGCTGATCGCCGCGCTCGCTCATCCGTCGCGCCAGCGCGCGGCCCATCCCCTTGGTGGCTCCGAGGAACACCACTCGCATGCCCCGCGAGGCTCGCAGGTGCCGCGCACCGGCGCAAGGGCTCGCGCTCAGGGCGGGTCGCCGAACATCCGCACCGACTGGGCCGAGCGGACCACCCGCTGCGGGTCGATGCGATCACGCACCGCCAGGAACTGCGGCAGCCGCGGGTCCATCGCCGCGTAGTGGTCCGGCCGGGTGAACGCGTCCTTCGACAGGTAGATGCGCCCGCCCTCGGCGATCACCAGCTCGTTGAGCGCGTCGATCAACCTCTGCGTGTCGTCGCGGACCGCGAAGTCGACCGCGATCGAGATCCCCGGGCGGAGGAAGCTGAGCATCCCCTGCCCCTCCGCCGCCGCGTCCTTGATCACGCACAGGAACGACGCCCCGCCGCGGCGCGTCAGCAGATCGAGGAAGCGACGGGCCGCGCCGTGACCGGCCTCCTCCGGCAGCACGCACTGGTACTGCGTGAACCCGCGACGGCCGTAGATGCGGTTCCACTGCAGGATCGCGTCGAGCGGGTAGAAGAAGCTGTCGGGGTGGCACAGCTTCTTCTTCACCCGCGGCACGTGGCGCCAGTACCACATCGTGTTGAACGCCTGCGTCGTCAGCTTCCAGCGCAGCACCCACTCGGGGAACATGACCGGCAGCGTCAGCCGGCGCGTGACCGGCAGCGATCGCCCGCCCGTCTCCTCCGGCGTGGCCCAGCGCCCGCGGTCGAGCAGCCCGCGGCCCATGTGCTTGCCGCGCGACAGGCAGTCGATCCACCCGACGGTGAACGGCCACGACTTGCCCGCCTCCTTGAGGCCGGCGATGAACTGATCGATGTCGTCGACCCGCTCGGACTCGCTCCAGATCCACGGCGACGGGATCGCCTGCGTCTGGCACTCGACCTCGAGGATGTGTCCCGTGAGGCCCATCCCGCCGACGGTGGCCCAGAACAGCTCGGGGTCGCGCTCCGGTGAACATTCGACCAGGTCGCCCGAAGGCAAGCGCATGCGCAGCGAGCGGACGTGACGCGATCCGAAGCAGCCGTGGCTGTGATGGCCCTTGCCGTGGACATCGGACGCCACCATGCCGCCGAGAGTCACGAACTGCGTGCCCGGCGTCGAGCCGATGAACCACCCGCGGCGCAGGAACAAGCGGTTGAATTCCCACAGCGAGAAGCCCGCCTCCGCGCGCAGCAGCCCCGTCTGGCCGTCCCAGTGGAGGATGCGATCGGCCAGGCGCGTGCCCACGACCTCGCGGTGCGACGGCGGCGGCAGCGAAGAATCGCCGTAGGAGCGGCCGAGCCCGCGGCTGAGCACTGCCGCACGCGTCGCGCGCTCGAGATCCTCGCTCAACAATTCGCGCCCGGGCACTGCGAGGTTGCCCCATCCCGCCACTGTCGGCTCGCCGCGGTCGCTCACGCGTCTGCAGTGTAGAGCAGCGTTCGCCCGTCCGCTATGCTCGCGCCGTGCCCGCGGACAGCAGCGCCAAGATCACGATCGTAAGCGGCTCCAGCCGGCTCGAGAGCCGCGTTCACGCCGTGGTCGGCATCGCCGCCGACACCGCCCGAGCCGCCGGCGCCGAGGTCGAGGTCGTCTCGCTCCACGACCTCGGCCTCCCCGTGATGGTCTATGGCGACCGCAGCCAGGACGATCTGCCCGGCGTGCAGACGATCCGCCGCCACGCCGCCTGGGCCGACGGCTTCGTCATCTGCACGCCCGAGTACCACGGCAACATGTCGGGCTGCCTCAAGAACTGGTTCGACTTCCTCTACGAAGAGCTCGCCGGCAAGTTCGCCGGCGTGCTCGCCGTCACCGGCGGCGGCGGCGGCGACATGTCGATCACCGCGGTGAAGACCAGCTTCGCCTGGTGTCACGGCTTCACCCTGCCGTACCACGTGGCCGCGCGATCCGTCGATTTCGACGTCGAGGGCAACCTCTGCAACAACCTCGTCGCCGACCGGATCCGCCGCGTCGCCTACGACGTCGTCCGCTACGCCCCGGTCGTGCGCGGCACCTTCGAAGCGGCCCGTCGCCTCGGCCCCGGCGTCGAGGCGGGCGTCGCCGGCGCCCACACGTAGCCGCGACGCGCCTCGCCTCGCGCCACGCCTCGCCGGAGCCTCGCGCGGAGGTCGCCATCGGCCCCGCTCGCGCGTGCTGCAACTCTCGCGGCCGCGATCGTGAGCGCGCGGGCGCGTGATATCGTGCCCGGCGTCATGACCACGTCCATCGAAGGCGCCCCTGCCGGGCTCGTCGTCGCCGACGAGCAGGCCGCCGCCGTCCACTTTCTCGTCGACGAGGAGCTCTACCCGCTCCCCGCGATCTACGGCGCCGCCTACGTCTTCATCGACCGCTGTTATGTCTTTTTGGACAGGCCCGAGCCCGCGCGCGTGCGCGTGGTCCTGACCGCCAAGACGGGCGCGGCCGCCCCCGAGGCCCTGCGCGCGCTGATCGGCGAGTTCGCCAACGAGCTGCTCTCGTGCGCCTTCCGCCACCAGATCGCCCAGGACAACCGCGTCCTCATCGAGACCGCCACCATGCAGGCGCTGGCCGGCGCCATGGGCCAGCCCAGCCTCGACGACCTGGCCAAGTTCGACTTCAGCGACCAGGGCTTCGACGACCCGCTCGGGATCGCCATGTCGTGGGAAGAGAAGCACGGCCGCAAGGCGCCCAAGACCGGCGAGGGCGCGCCGTGACCGACGTGCACGAGCTCCGCTTCTCCCGTCAGCTCTACAGCGGCGAGGCCGTCGACCAGGCCGTCAAGGCGTTCGCCCGCTTCGCCGTCTTCGAGCTCGAGCAGACCGACGACGCCTGGGTCGTGCGCATGACCCCGAGCGACCCGAACCTGGCCCGTCGCCTGCGCGGCGAGCTCGGCAACCACGCTCTCGGCCTCACCGTCCAGCGCGGAGGCGCCAAGTGAACCTGTCCCTTCAGCCAGCCCCCGCGCTCGTGCAGCTGCGCCCGCGCGCCGGCACCCAGGCCTACTTCCGCTGGCGCGCCGTCGGCGACCGGGTCCTCGTCACCAACCTCGAGGGCAACTGGCTGCTGCTGAGCCAGCCCGAGTTCGCCGCCTTCCTCGAGGGACATGTCCCCGAGGACAGCGACCTCCACGCCCGCCTCAAGGCCGGCAACTTCCTGCGCGCCCACTACGACGTGCGCGCCGCCGCCGAGCGGATCCGGGCCCGCAAGAGCTTCCTCGCCGGCGGCCCCAACCTGCACATCCTCGTCGTCACCCTCCGCTGCAACGAGACCTGCGTCTACTGCCACGCCTCGCGCGCCAACATGGATCAGGTCCACACGGACATGACCCGCGAGACCGCCGAGCGCGCGATCGACCTGGTGTTCCGCAGCCCGAGCCCGTTCGTCACCATCGAGTTCCAGGGCGGCGAGCCGCTCGTCAACTTCGACGTCGTCAAGCACGCCATCGAGTACGCCGTCGACCAGAACCGCGTCCACGGCAAGCGCCTGCAGTTCACGATGGTCTCGAACTTCGCCCTGCTCGACGACGCCAAGCTCGAGTACCTGATCGAGCACCGCGTCCAGCTGTGCACCAGCATCGACGGGCCCGAGAAGCTGCACAACGCCCAGCGCAAGCTGCCGACCCAGGACGCCCACCAGCGGGCGATCCGCTGGATCACCCGCATCAACCAGGCTTACGAGGCCGCCGGCCTCGACCCGACCCTCTACCACGTCGAGGCCCTGCTCACGACCACGCGCGAGACCCTGCCGCTGTGGAAGGAGGTCGTCGACACCTACGTCGGCCTCGGCTGCAAGGCGCTGTTCCTGCGCGCCATCGACCCGTTCGGCTTCGCCGACCGCACCCGCAAGCGGCTCGAGTACCCGCGCCACGACTACATGCAGTACTACCGCCGCGCGGTCGACTACATGATCGAGCTCAACAAGCAGGGCGTGCAGATCCTCGAGCGCTACGCCAGCATCTTCCTGACCAAGATCCTGCGCGGCGAGGACCCCAATTTCCTCGACCTGCGCAGCCCCTCGGGCGCCGGCATCGGCGCGCTGGCCTACAACTACGACGGCCAGGTGTTCACCTGCGACGAGGGCCGCATGCTGCACGAGATGGGCGACGACACGTTCCACCTCGGCGACGTGCGCACCAGCAGCTTCCGCGACCTGGTCGGCCACGAGACGGTGCGGGCGATGACCATCGCCTCCAACCTCGACGGCCAGCCCGACTGCGTCCACTGCACCTACCAGCCCTACTGCGGCACCATCCCCAGCTTCAACCACAAGAGCCAGGGCTCGATCTTCGGCCGCATGCGCGAGAGCAACGTCTGCGCGGTCCACAAGGGCATCCAGGACTACCTGTTCGAGAAGCTGGCCGAGGCCGACCCCGAGACCCTGGCGATCTTCGACCGCTGGACCACCGTCCGCAGCCGCGACCACTTCGTCCAGCCGGCCCCGTGACGCCCTGCGCGTTCGGACATGTCCCCGGGGGCATGCCCGAATGAACATGGTCGATCGCACATGTCGTCTGAGCCAGACGACGCCTCGACCGTCAGCCCTTCTCCGCCAGGTAGCGGAGCCAAAAGTCGACGTCGACGATGTTGTCCTCCGCGGTGATCTGCTCCGCGGTGCGCCGCCCGAGCCGCACGTTCAGCGCGTAGGCGGCGAGGTCGGCGGCGATGTGCCCGCGTCGCAGGCACTCGAGCAGATCGTCGATGCCGACCTCTTCCTGGCTCGCGTGCACGATCGTGTTGGCCGCGGCGATATGGTCCAGCGGCGGCCGCTGGGGGTCGCGGATCGCCCGCAACGCTTCTGCCAGCTCCATCCTGTAGTCGCTGTGTTCCCGGCGCCTCGCTCGCCGGCGCGCACGGCTGTGACGGTGGCTCATGCCGCCCTCAGCGCCCGCGCGCCAGCGGCCGCACTGCCAGCGTCAGCGCCAGGCCGACCAGCAGCGCCGCTGCCATGATCTGCAGCGTCGACGCGTAGAGCTCGACCCGCGCGCCGCCCGGCGGCAGCGCCTGCAGCCGCGCCTCGCGGATCGACGTGATGAGGATCGGCCCCGCCACCCCCGCCGCGCTCCAGGCGGTCAGGATCACCCCGTGCACCGCGCCGACGTTGCGGGCCCCGAACATGTCGGCCAAAAACGCCGGGATCGTCGCAAACCCGCCGCCGTACATCGTGAAGATCACGACCACTGCCAGCTGGAACAGCTGCCACTGCCCGCTCGCCGCCAGCTGCGGGATCGCCAGGAACAGCCCCGCCTGGGCCGCGAAGAAGATCGAGAACACCGCCCGGCGGCCGATCCGGTCCGACAGCGAGGCCCAGAAGATGCGCCCGAACGCGTTGAAGCCGGCGATCACCGACACCATCGCCGCCGCCTGCTCGGGCGTGCGCTGGAACAGGTCCTGCATCATCGGCGACGCCTGGGCCAGGATCGAGATGCCGGCGCTGATGTTGATGAACAGCATCCCCCACAGCAGCCAGAACTGGCGCGTGCGGACCGCCATCGGCATCGTCAGCTCCGGCTCGCCGCCGGCCTGGATGGCCTTCGGGACATGTCCATCCGGACACCAGCCGTCGGGCGGGCGGGCCAGCGAGCGCGCCGCGATCATCATCACCACGAAGTACACCGCCGCCAGGATCCACAGCGTCTCGGCCACCCCGACCGCCCGGATTCAGCCGACGACCACCGTCAGCGTCACCGACTCGAGCGTGCCCTTGTCGGCGAACGCCGAGTCGCCGGCGCAGAAGCGCCAGGTGCCCGCGGACGGCTCGCCGGTGAAGTCGCCGAAGTCTTCGCCGGGCCCGGCGCCGGGGCTCGGCGCGAACTCGCAGACCCCGTCGTCGCGGCACACCGCCTCGTCGATGCCGAGCGAGTGGCCCATCAGCTCGGCGTCGGTCCCGTCGTTGTGGAACGTCACCGGCCACACCGGATCGATGTCCGAATTATTGATGCTGTCGGACATCCCGTCGTCGGCCTCCTCGGCGCCGCCCGGCAGGCTCATCAGCGTCAGCACCGTGCCCTCCGGGCTCCACAGCTTGAACACCAGGTCGCCGACGTGCGGGTGGTCGGCCCCGATCTTCATGCGCACGTCGTGCACCACCCCCTCCTTGGCGATCGCCAGGTCGACGCACACCATCGAGCTCTGGTTGCCGTCGTAGAGGTCACTCGGGATCATCAGGCCCAGGTTCTCCAGCACCACCTCGGTGTCCTCGCCCTGGCTCTCGAATTTACAGCTCGGATCGCAGCCGTCGCCGGGGATCAGGTTGCCGTCGTCGCACTGCTCGACGTCGTCGCGCACCAGCCCGTCGCCGCAGGCCGCCAGCTCGCACCCGGCCGTGCAGGCGGCGTCGTCGGCGTTGGCGGCCCCGAGGTCGCACTCCTCTTCGCCCTCGACGATGCCGTTGCCACACATGTCCGAGGGGCCAGGTCCGCTCGAGCTCGTCGTCGCCTCGCTCGTGGTCGGGATCGCGGGGTCGGTCGTCGTCGTCGGCTCCGTCTCCGCGCCGCTGGTCGTGCTCGTGCTCGTGCTCGCCGAGGTCACGCCGCTCGCCGACATGCCGACCGACAGCCCGGTGTCGGCCTGGTCGTCGCCGCAAGCCGAGACCAACAACAGGAACGCGACGATGCTCCGCACGTGCATGCCGCGGCGTATGGCACAGCCCCGCGCGCGTGCCAAGCGTGGCTGCCCTCGCTCGTGACGAGCCTTACGCCTGGCGACGCCGATGTCGGGCATCAACCTCTCGCGCCCATCGCCACGACGTCACCCTGATACCGGACGTGCAGGTCCGCCGGGCTCCAGGTGTCAGCGCCGCGGCGTGATGCGCCAGCACTTGTGGATCTTCGGGCTGCGCGCGAAGTCCTTGGGGATCGTCGTCGCCGACAGGTCCTCGATGTCGAGGTCGGCGAGGGCCTCCTGGTCGAGGCGGAAGCGCCGGTAGTTGGTCGAGAAGATCAGCACCCCGTCGCGCTCGAGCAGGCGCACCGCGGACCGGATCAGCTCGACGTGGTCGCGCTGCACGTCGAGCACGCCCTCCATCCTCTTCGAGTTGGAGAACGTCGGCGGGTCGAGGAAGATGGCGCCGTAGCGGCGCAGCTCGCGGGCCATGAACTCGCGGCACTCGGCCTCGACGACCCGGTGCTGCGGCCCGCGCAGCCCGTTGAGCTCGAGGTTGCGGCGGGCCCACGCGCAGTACGTGGTCGAGAGGTCGACCGTGGTCGTCGACAGCGCCCCGGCCTTGCCGGCGTAGACCGAGGCCGTACCGGTGTACGCGAACAGGTTGAGGAACCGCTTGCCGCGGGCCACCTGGCCGACCAGCGCGCGGGTGTCGCGATGGTCGAGGAACAGCCCGGTGTCGAGGTAATCGGTGAGGTTGACGAGGAAGCGCCCTGGCCCCTCGCGCACCTCGATCAGGTCGCCGGCGTCGTCGCGGCGGCCGTACTGCCCGCCGCCCTTGGCCCGCTCGCGGCGCTTGCAGACCACCTGCGCCGCCGGCAGCTCGAGCGCGTCGGGGATCACGCGCAGCGCCTCGCGCAGGCGCGCCGCGGCCCGCACCGGATCGATCTCGGACGGCGCCGCGTACTCCTGGACCAGCGCCCAGTCGCGGTAGAGGTCGACCGCGACCGCGTACTCGGGGATGTCGGAGTCGTAGACCCGGAAGGCCTCGATCCCGTGGCGCGCGGCCCAGCTGCCGAGCTGCTTGCGGTTCTTCCGCAGCCGATTGAACAGCGCCTCGCCGCCCTCGCTGCGGGTGTACGTGCGCGGCGGCGGGGCCTCGCGCGGGATCTCGAAGCGCAGCAGGTTGACCGCGATCGCCCCGTTGTAGAGCACGTGGCGCCGCTCGGCCCGCAGCCCGATCGCGTGGCCGAGCTCGAGGTCGGGCGCCAGGATCGCCGCCTTCCAGCCGCCGAAGTGGTCGCGCAGGCGCGCGCCGAGCAGCTCGTAGAGCGCCGGCATGTCGGCCCGGACCCCGAGCCGCTCGCCGTACGGCGGGTTGGTGGCGACGAGGCCCGTGATCTTCGGGACATGTCCCGAAGGACCTGTCTCGGCAGACTTGACCTCACGAACATGTCCCGAAGGACCTGTCTCCGGGGCCACCAGCTCGGCGAGCTCGCGCCGCTCGACGCGGATCCGGCCGCCGAGGCCCGCGCGCGCCGCGTTGGCGATCGCCGCCTTGACCGCCGCCGGATCGCCGTCGTAGCCGAAGATCGGCGGCACCTTGTCGATCCCGATCGCCGCCCGCGCGCGCGCCTCGGTCAGCAATTCGTCCCACAGCGCCTTCTGGTGGCCACGCCAGCCGAGGAAGCCGAAGTACTCGCGGCCGAGCCCCGGCGCGCGGTCGCAGGCCATGTGGGCCGCCTCGATCAGCAGCGTGCCCGAGCCGCACATCGGATCGACCAGCAGCGCGCCCGCGGCCGCCAGCGCCGGCCAGCCCGCGCGCATCAGCAGGCCCGCCGCCAGGTTCTCTTTGATCGGCGCCTCGGCCCCTTCTTCGCGGTAGCCGCGACGGTGTAGGCCCTCGCCGGCGAGGTCGATCGAGATCACGGCCTCGTCGTGGGATGTCTCCTGGAACATGCCCTTGATGCCATGTCCCGCCGGCTTGCGCAGGTGCACGCTGACGCGCACGTCGGGCCGCTGCACCGCGACGTCGGGGCGCACGCCGCTGCCGGCATTGAACTGATCGACGATCGCGTCCTTGACCCGCTGCGCGCCGAAGCGGGTGTGCACGATCGCCGCGTTGGCGCCGGTGAAGTCGACCGCCATCGTCCCGCGCGCCGACATGTGCTGGCGCCAGTCGACCCGCTGCACCGTGGTGTAGAGCTCGTCGGCGTCGCGCGCCGGCCCCGTCGAGACCTCGAGCAGCACGCGCCCGGCCAGCCGCGACCACAGGCACGCGCGGTAGCCGATGACCAGCGGCCCGCGGAAATACACGCCCGCCGGTTGGAGCCGGATCGCCGTCGCACCGAGCGCGCGGAGCTCGTCGGCGAGCAGCTCGAGGAGGCCTTGCGGAGCGCTGGCGAAGAAGTTGTGCTCGTTCACGTGGCGCCCGGGCTATAGCGACTTTCGCGCGCGCACGCGAGTCTGCCCGCGCGTGCGTCGACTTGCACCGCGCGTGCGAGCTGACCCCGCGGACATCTGCTGCGGTGCGCCGTCTGCGACGTGGGCCACGCTCACACCCGTCTGCGACGGCGGCGGGCGCCCGCGAGCGCCAGCAGGCCCAACAGACCTGGCGCCAGCCGATCTTCCGATCCGCCGAGCGAGCAGGCGCCGTGCTGGCCGTAGCCTGGTGGCAAGGCGCCGCCGCCGGCCGAGCTCGGGCCCTCGCCGCCGGTCGACGACGACGCGTCGCCGCCGCTGCCGGGGATCCCGTCGGTGGTCGGCACCTCGCCGCCGCTCTCGTCCCCGCCCGTGCCCGTGCTGCCCTCGCTGTCCCCGCCGGTCCCGCCCTCGGGCGGGCACAGCGGATCGGCGGGATCGCCCTCGGGCGCGCATTGCGGGTCGTCGAGCATGTACACCGCCGAACCTGTCCCCTGGACCAGGAACGGCTCCGGCCGCACATCTGTCCCTTGGGGCATGGCCATGAGGTCAGCCAGAGCGATCGCCTGCGCCGTCGCCGGGTCGAACTGCCAGGCCGCCGCGACCTCGGCGCTGGCGATGAGGCGGCGGAACCCGGCGTCGACCAGCCACAGCGTCGGGTCGCCGGCGACCTGGACCAGCGCCGGCGCGCCCGCGATCGCCTGCCACTCGGGGATCGCGTTCAACGTCGGATCGTCGACCTTCGCCATCTGCCAGAACGTCGACAGCGACCACGCCTGCAGCGCCGCCGGGTCGGGCACGTGGCGGCGCACGCCCGGCGGCAGCGGCGGCGGCGGGCAGGCGAACTGGCGCGGGCTGCCGTCGAGCTGCGCCGGTCCGTCGCCGCCGAGATCGACCCCGTAGACGTAGACCGGGTGCGATGCGCCGTCGAGCAGGCTGCGCGGCAGCGGCGACGAGAACCCGTGCGCGCACGAGCCGATCGCCATGCACAGATCGTCGCGGTGCTGGTCGGCCGTCAGCGTCACCTCGACCGCGTTGGCGTCGCCGTGCGCCGCCAGGAAGCTGACGATCGCGTCGACCGGCGCGTCCTTCTGATCCGGATCCCAGGCCCAGCCCTGGATCCCCGCCGCGCAGTCGGCCGCGTCGAACGAGCCCGCGGCCGGCTGGTTCGGCGGCACCACGCACCCTCCTTGCGCCTGCAAGATCTCGATGTCGGCGCCGAAGTAGAAGCGGACGATGTCGACGACTTTGTAGCCCTTCGTGTTCTCGAGGCAGCGCGCGCCCCACTGCGACATGCAGCCGCGGTTCTGCCCGTAACCATTGGTCCCGAGGTTCTCCGGGAACACGAACCCGAGCGACGTCTGGTCGACGTCGTAGACCGTCTTGCCCTCGTTGAAGGTCACGTACTGCTCGGTGCCGGACACCGTCGGATTGTCGGTGTCGATGCAGCTCGCCGGCTGCTTGTTGTCGCCGGCGACGTAAAAGGCGTAGGTCAGCCAGCCGTTGTAGGACAGGTACTGCCCGGCCGTCGCCGCCACCGCGTCGTAGTGGACCTGCTGCGGCTCGGCCCCGCACGTGTACACCTGGCAGCCCTGGCCGTCGCAGATCTGGCCGTCGTTGAACATCGCGTAGTAGGCCACCGAGCGGGCCGCGATCGCCTGGGCCTTGAGCGCCTCGAGGTTGGCCCCGCCGTTCTCGCAGGTGATCACGTGCGGCAGGTAATCGGTCTCCATCGCCCGCGACACCCCCTCGACGACGATGTCGCAGTAGGCCCCGCCGAGCGGGACCGGCACCGCCGTCAGCGGCTCGGGCAGCGGCATCGCCCAGTCCTGCGGCGAAGTCATGCCGCGCGGGGCGCCTGACCTATCGGACAGGTCCGAAAGACCATCCGCGAGCTCGACGCGCTCGACCTCCGCGTCCGCCCGGGCGGGGTCACAGGCCGAGAGCGACAGCAGCACGAAGAGGGCGGCGCGGGGCATGAGAGACACCTCCAACTTTCGCATGATGCCCCGGGCAGTTTCGCGCCACAAGAGAACTCGAGGTGCCGTCGAGGCCCCATCGCGTGCGCGCATCGGTCCACCCGCGGACCTCGCACCTCGCCGACGCGCCGGCCCCAGCCGGCCCCGCGCGCGACCGCGGCCGCACGAGACGCGGAGCCTGACGCCGGCCGCAGCGAGGACGTGGAGCATCACCCGACCTGCAGTTCACGCGTCCGCAGTCCAGGCGCGATGACGGGAATGCTCCGCCTGCGCTACGGTTTCCTGGTCGCTGACGTGATGGTTGCGAACCGACGCGTGACATCGCCTTGGACCTGGCTCGCGCGCGCGCTGGGCCTCGGCGTGTTCGCGCTCGCCTGCGAGCCCGCCGATCCGTGCCAGCGCACCGGCGCCGGCGCGCTGTGCCTCGACCTCGCCAATGCACGGACCTACGGCTGGGGCCTTTCCACAGCCAGCCTCGCTGTCGCCGACCTCGACGCCGACGGCGTGCCCGACATCGTCGGCGCCGGTGACGCTCGCGGCACGGTGGGCGCGATGTGGGGCCGTCCCGGCGCACATGGCGTTCAGGACATGTTCGATGGGACATGGACATCCTGGTGGGTCGGCGCGCCCACGCGCGACCTCGTCGTCGCCGATCTCGACGGCGACGGCCGGCTCGACGTCGCCACCGCCCTGCCCGAGAGCGGTGAGATCGCGGTCCTGCGCGGCCGCGGCGGGCGCGAACTCGGCGAGCCGCAGCGGATCGCCGTCGACGCGGGCCCGCGCCGGCTCGTCGCCGCCGACCTCGACGGCGCGGGGCCGCCCGAGCTCGTGGTCGTCAACGAGACCGCCGGCACGCTGACGATCGTGCGCGACCTCGTCGCCGATCCGCCGCTCGCCGTCGGCCCCGGCGCGCGCGACCTGGCGGTCGCCGACCTCGACGGCGACGGTCACCGCGACGTCGCGGTCGCCGTCACCGAGGCCGGCGCGATCCAGGTTCTGCTCGGCGACGGGCACGGCGGTCTCGTGACCGGCCCTCGGCACGCCGTCGGCCTCGCGCCCACGGACATCGTCGCCGCCGATCTCGACGGCGACGGCGCGATCGATCTCGCCACCCTCGACGTGCTCGCCGACGACGTCACGATCCTCCACGGCGACGGCCGGGCTCGCCTGCGCGCGCGCACCCGCTGGCCCGTCGATCTCGATCCGGTCGACCTCGCGGTCTCGCCCGACTCTACCGGCCAGCCTGTCCTTTACGTCCTGTCCGAAGTGACAGGCAACGTCCAGCGCGTCGACCCGCGCCGCGGCGTGGTCCTGACCGCCAGCCCGCGCACCTCCCCGAGCCAGCTGCTCGTCGGCGATCTCGACGGCGACGGCCGCGACGCCCTCCTTTATGCTCGCGGCGGCGACGGCCTCGGCGAGCTGGCGCCCGAGCGCGGCCTGCGACTCGAAGCGCTGTGGCAGCGCGAGCGCACCGGCACCGCCTTCCCGGTCGACCTCGAGGCTGACGGCGTCGACGAGCTGCTCATCGATCTCGACGATCAGCCCGAGCCCGATCCGGCGACCGAGCCGTCGCGGGTCGTGGCGCTGGTCCGCGGACCCGAACCCCTCGACCTCGAGCTCGAGACCGGCCTCGCGGACGCGCTGCAGGGCGCCGTCGCGGCCGACTTCGACGGCGACGGACGCAACGACCTCGTGCTGTGGACGCGCAGCCATACGGCTGTCCTCCTGCGCCGCCCCGACGGCAGCTTCGCCCCCGGCGTGTCTGCCCCCTACTTCGGCGAGCCGGAGGAGCACGCCGTGGTGCGCGGCGGCGACCGGGCCCGGCTCGTGTTCGCCGGCCCGGGCGGCCTCTCTTTCCTGCACCTCGGCCCCGAGGGCGCGCTCGTCGTCGAAGCCGAGGTCTCGCTGCAAGGCCGCTTCAGAGGCCTCTCCACCATCGATCTCGCCGGCGACGGTCGCACCGACCTCGTGGTCCACGTGGCGGAGTCGCTGGTGTTGGTCGAGGGCCTCGATCCCGACGCGACGCGGGTGATCGAGCTGCCCGCGCTCGCCGACAGCCGCGCGCTCGTCCTCGTGCCTGGCGACCACGCGGGGCCCGACGCGCTGGTCTGCACCTCGGACGGCCTCGTCCACGCGCCCGACCTGTTCGGTCCTTCGCCTGGCGATACGACCCTGCTCGACCCCGATCGCTGCCAGCAGCTCGGCCTCTTCGATCTCGACGGCGACGGCCGACGCACCGAGGTCGTCAGCCTGCGCTCGTCGGCCCTGCTGGGCGACCTCGTGCGCGTCCACATGACGCCGTGGCAGCGCGACGACGGGGCCTGGCGCTCGCTCGCCCCGCGGACCGTCGTCCATGTCCAGGGCTCGCCGCGGCTGATCGCGCAGGACGGCGGTCGGATGGCCCTGCTGCGCAATACGACCGCGAGCGACATGGTCGCGGAGGACATGTCCTTCGGGCCAGCTCTCCTCGCCCGCCCGCGCGCACAGCTCGACGTCTTCAGCGACGCGACGCTCGGTGATTTCGACGGCGACGGCGCCCTCGACGTGTTCGTCCGCGTCGGTCGCCCCGGCAATACCGGCCGCCTCGGCTTCGCGTTCGGCGACGGCGACGGCGGCTTCGGCCCGACCGAGCTGCGCGGCGGCCCGGGGCGCGACGACCTGTTCTCTTATCGAGCCCGCGCTGTCCAGCTCGACGACGACGCCGGCGACGAGATCGTCCTGCTGGTCCATTCGCAGGATCAGACGCGCTCGCTGCTGGTCCGCCTCGATCTCGAGGGCGGCGAGCTGCGACGGCGTGACCTCCTGCAGATCCCCTCGTTCTGGCCTGCGGAGCTGCTGGTCGGCGATCTCGACGGCGACGGTCGGCGCGACCTCCTCGTCCTCGCTACCGTACCGGGTGGCGGGCCGGCCACCGGCGGCGGGCTGCTCCCACGCGCCGCCTTCCTGCGCAACCTGGACGGGGGGCTCGCCCCTGCTCGCTGGCAGGACCTCGACGGCATCGTCGGCTTCAACTCGCAGCTCGCCGATCTCGACGGCGACGGACGCCTCGACCTGTACTCGAACGGCCTCGGCATGCAGGTCGCGTTCGGCCGCGGCGACGGTCGTTTCGGGCCCATGCGGACGTGGAGTCCGCTCGCGCCCGACGAAATCGCCGTCGCCGATATCGACCGCGACGGCCGCCCCGACGTGCTCGCCGTCGTCTTCGACTACGACACCCCGCCCCCGCACAACCTGCAGGTCCTGCACCTGCGCGGCGGCGCCACGGCCGGCCCACCGCGGGCCATTTTCTCCGGCGGTCTCAGCGTCGACGTCGCCGACCTCGACGGCGACGGCGAGCTCGAAGTGCTCGTCGTCGACCTCGAAGGCGCCCTCCAGGTCGGCCATCACCGCGACGGCACGTTCCGCTTCGAACGCCACCCGCTGCCCGGCGCTCTCGGCTACGTCCGCGTGCGTGACCTCGACGGCGACGGTCTGCCCGACATCACGCTCCTCAGCTCCGCCGCGATCACCACCGTGAGACAATTGCCGTGACCGCCCGCCTCCTGACCCTCCTCCTCGTGTTGCTCGCCTGCGACCGCCTGCCCGAGCCGCACCTCGAGGGTCAGCACATCCGCCTCGGCGCCAGCCCAGGCCACGAGCCGTGCGCCGGCAACCTCGCCCACATGGATCGTTTCATCAGCCTCCTGGCCGCCGAGCTGGGCGTGACGCCGCCGACCGGCGACGACCGCTTCACCTTTTACTGGCTCGACCAGGACGACTTCCTCGACCTCTCGCCCTGCCCGCGCGAGGTCACCGCCTGCGCCGTCTTCGGCACCGTCTACTCGCGCGCCGCGATGCTCGACCACGAGTTGGTCCACCTGCTCGACTACGGCACCGCGACCTTCTTCGGCGAGGGCTTCGCCGTCGCCTACGAGGGCCTCGGCGCCGACGTCATGGGCGGACTGCCGCCCCGCGTCGGCCGCCGCGACATCTGGGGCTCGCTGCTCTCGGTCCTGTGGTTCGGCGTCGATTACGACGACGCTGGCGCCTTCGTCGCCTACCTCCTCGATCGCCACGGCCTCGCCAAATTCCAGGCCGCGCTGCCCCGGTTCCCGATGCTCGCCTCGCGCGCCGGCATCGATCGCGTGTTCCGCGAGCAGTTCGGCGTCTCGCTCGAGGACAGCGTCGCCGACTTCATGGACGGGCGCGAGGCTTGCCCGCACATCGCCTACGATCGCAAGCTGATGGAGTGCGACGTCCCGCGGATCGCCTGGGACGGCCGGCACCACGCCGAGTATCGCCGCCTCGCCGCCGACGAGCCCGACGCCGTCGGCCCGTTCGGCGCCTCCGACCTCATGGTGCTGCGCGGCATCGACATCCCGGAGGACGGCACCTACGACCTCGACATCATCGCCGACCTGCGCGCCGACTCCCGGCCGCCGTACACCCGGCCGACGCTCACTCTTGTCGGCTGCGGCGGCTGCGACGACGAGCCGGTCTTTCACGCGATCACGGGTCGGCAACGCGTCGAGCTGCGCGCCGGCCGTCACGCCCTGCGCCTGCACAGCTCCACCGCCGCCGACATCCGCGTCGCCTGGTCGATCACCCGCGTCGACGACACGAAGCCGCGCTGAACCTCGTGGCCCTCCAAGCCGGCTCGCGCGCCAGGTCGTTCCGAGCATGTCCCGAGGGACAGTACGAAATGTCTATCGAGACATGTCTATCGGAGCATGTCCGAATGGCCATGCGACCCGTCCCTCGTACCCGCGGCCAGGGTTCGTCGCGGCTCACGACGGCCGCGGCGTCTTCCTGACCCGCTCCGCCGCCTCGCGCTCCGCCCCGGTCGGCGCCCCGGTCTTGCGCGCGCACGCGTCGATCAGCGCCTGCGCGCGCTCGCGGGCGACCCCCGGCGTCGCCTCGCGGAACGCCCGCGCCTGACAGGCTGCGAAGCGCAGGTTGTCCGCGGCCAGGCAATGGGCCTGCGCCGGATCGAGCTCGACCCCCTTCATCACCGCCCACTTCTCCGCCTCCGCCGCGTCGCCCTGGACCCGCTGCTTCACGAACCCGTCGTAGGCCGCGCGCATCTCGGCGCAGCCGGTCTCGATGTCGGCCGGCAGCGTCCCCGGCACCGTCGCCGCCTCCTCGATAGCCGCCTCGATCGCCTGCGCGCGATCGGCCTCCACCTTCTGCTTCAGCCGGCGCATGTCCTCGCCCGCCTGCCTGGCCTCGGCCGCGGGGTCGCCCTGCTTCTCGAACGCCGCGGCGATGCTCTTCGCTTGCCCGCCCGCCGGCCCTTCACCGCAGGCGAGCAGCAGCGGCGCCCCCAGCAGGGCTGCCCACGGGTGCATTCGTCCAGGTACCATCGTGGCCTCCAGCTTCGTTGCAGGCGCAACCATGCCAGAGGTCCGGGGCCGCGCCAGCCGGCGGCGACGACTTCACTGGCCCGACGTGATTTGCAGCGTCGCCAGCGTGAGGTTGACGTAGTCGAGGTACAGCTTGAGCGCCCCGACGACCGCCAGGTTCTCGCGGCGACCGTGCGTCCGGTACATCTGCTTCACGCGCTGGCCGTCGTAGGCCACGAACCCGGCGAACACCACCGCCAGCAGCGCCTGCAGCAGCACGTGCAGGCCCGGCTGGCGCAGCGCCGCCGCGTCGAGGAACATCGCCACCAGCGCGCCGATGAGGCCGGTCGCCAGGGCCGCGCCCCACGGGCTGAGGTCGCGGCGGCTGTAGAAACCGACCAGCGATCCGGCGACGAACACCCCGGCGGCGACCCCGGCGGCCGTGCCGAGCTGCTCCGCCGACACCCGCGTCGCCGAGCCCAGCCACGCCAGCGCCGCGCCGAGCAGCACCGAGAACGTGAGGAACGCGACGCGCGCGACCGTCGGCGGCAACCGATGGAGACGCGCGCCGATCACCAGCACCGCCACCGCCATCGCCGGCCAGAACAACACCCGCAGCTCGCTCGCCTGGGCCAGCTCGAGCCGCGGCTCGCTGCTCAGCGCGATCGCCGTGGCCGCGCTCAGGCCGACTCCGGCGGCCATCCACGCGTAGACCGAATGCATGAATCGGCCCACGCCGGCGTGCAGGTCGATGCCCAGGGGATCGCGGAGCCGCTCCGACATCGGACCATCTGGCCACAAGCGGCCACCCCCGTCAACGCTGCGCGGCGCCCGACCTCGCCATGGCGCCCGCCCGGCGCTGCGGGCACACTGCCGGCATGTCCACCCGCCTTCGCGTGCTTGCGACCGGCCTCGGCCTCGGCCTCGTCGCCTGCAGTTCCAACCGCGTCACCGTCGGCGGCGGGCCCAGCTATCGCTACCCGCACCAGGAGGCCTACGGGCGGACGATGACCTGCCCCGACGTGCGCCTGCCGCCCCTGCGCGACGGCAACGTCTCGCCGGACGCCGCCCGCTGTTCGTACTCGGACGCCCAGGGATCGCGCGTCGTGCACGTCGGCGGCAAGGTCCTGACCGAGGCCGACGACCCCGCCGAGCCCGGCATCGGCGTCGCCGACGTCGAGGTCGGCATCCACCGCCTCGCCGGCGTCTCGCTCAACCTCGACAACCCGGGCACGAAGATCGCCCACGCGCGCACCGACGCCCAGGGCCGCTACAGCGTCTCCGGCACCTTCCCGCCCGGCAATTATGCCGCCATCGCCCGTCAGCCGCAGGACCAGCGCTTCCTCGCCTACCGCATGTTCGTCGTCGCCGAGTCCGCGATCGGCCGCATCGACGGGGTGATGATCACCATCCCGCTCGACCAGCGCCTGGGCCCGAGCGCCCCGGCGCCGTGACAGCGAGGCTGTCTCTCGGGACATGACCCCGAGACCAGCTCCGGTGCCGCGAGCCAGGCCCCGCGGCGCGCCGTCCTCCCCTGCCTCTTCCGACATGTCCGATGCGCCAGCCCAGGGTCCGGTCGCCCGCGGCGCCCAGATAAACAGTCCCTTTGGACATGTCTGATCCGCCAGGTCAGGGCCAGGTGCGGGCCCCCGAGCGCCCCGGGGATCTTCGCCCTGGCGCCCGCGGTCGTGGTCGTGCTCGCTCGCCGCGGTCGCGCGTGCAGCCCCCGCCGTCCGCGGGTCTCGCGCTCGCCCACCCTGCGGCAAGGGCAGGTTCGCGGGCGACGACCCCTCCGCTCCCCGGCGCGCCGAGGGTGATTTGCCGTCGTGCGTGACGACGCCCGCCCCTGCCGGCGGCAGTCCGCGCCCCGATGGTGCTACAACCTCCGGGTGACGGAACGCGGATCCGACCCCGGCAGCCCCGGCCTCGCGGCAGCAAGCGACACGGCGCTCGCCGAGCTCGCGCAGCGGTCCGCGGCGCTCGAGGGTCAGCCTGCCGAGTCCATCCTCGCCTGGGTGTTCGAGCGCTGGGCCGGCCTGCGGATCGGCCTCAGCTCCGCCTTTGGGCCCGAGGGGTGCGCCCTCATCCACCTCGCGCGCGCCGTCCGTCCCGACGTCCCGATCTACACCATCGACACCGGCTACCTGTTCGCCGAGACCCTCGCCGTGCGCGAGGCCTTCCGGGCCCAGGGCGCCGACATCCGCGTCGTCGAGCCGCTCGTCACCCTCCGCGCCCAGGCCGAGCGGCACGGCCCCGACCTGTTCGCCCGCGATCCCGACGCTTGTTGCGAGATCCGCAAGGTCGAGCCCATGCGCCGCGTCCTCGACCGGCTCGACGTCTGGATCACCGCCATCCGCCGCGACCAGGCCAGCACCCGCGCCGGCACCCCGATCCTCGGCACCGCGCGGCGGGCCGACGGCGGCCTGGTCATCAAGGTCGCGCCGCTGGTCGCGTGGACGCGCAAGGACACCTGGCGCTACCTCCTCGACCACGACGTCCCCTACAACCCGCTGCTCGACGCCGGCTACACCAGCATCGGCTGCGAGCCGTGCACCGCCCGCCCGCCGGGCGACGACGAGCGCGGCGGCCGGTGGTCGGGCACCGGCAAGACCGAGTGCGGGATCCACCACCTCTGACCCTGTCCTTCGGGGCATGCCCCTTCGAACCTGTCCCTGGCGACCTGTCCGAACGAACCTGTCCTTGATCACCTGCCCTTGAGGACCTGTCCTTATGCCCCTGCGCTTCGTCCACTGCTCCGACATCCACCTGCTCGAGCTGGCGGGCAACACCCCGCAGCGGTTCTTCAACAAGCGGCTGACGGGCGGCGTCAATTTGCTGCTCAACCGCAGCCGCAAGTACAGCGGCAGCATGTTCCAGGGGATCGTCGCCGCGGCCCAGGCGCACGGGGCCGAGCGGCTGGTGATCACCGGCGACCTGACCAACCTCGCGCTCCAGTCCGAGTTCGAGCACGTCCAGCGGGCCCTCGAGGCCGTGCCGATGCCGGTCACCGTCATCCCCGGCAACCATGACGCCTACACCCGCGGGTCGGTCCGCTCGCGCCGGTTCGAGCACTACATGTCCGCGTTCATGGAGGGCGAGCGCGAGCCCGACACCGACTACCCGTTCGTCCAGCGCCTCGGCGACGTGGCCCTGATCGGCCTGTCGACCGCGATCCCCTCGCTGCCGCTCTACGCCGTCGGCCGCGTCGGCGACGAGCAGCTGGCCCGGCTCGGCCGGTTCCTGGCCAAGCTGGGCGCCGAGGGCCTGGCGCGGGTGGTCCTCATCCATCACCCGGTGGTCCGCGGCGTGGCCAAGCCGCGCCACGATCTGCTCGACCTCGACGCCTTCGGGCGGGTGATCGCCGAGCACGGGGCGGAGCTGATCCTCCACGGCCACGAGCACCGGCGCATCGAGGGCGCGCTGCCCGGCCCCGGCGGCGTGGCGGTCCCGGTCCACGGCGTCGGCTCCGGCACCTATCTGTCACAAAAGCCAGGTCGTCACGGCGCCTACGTCCTTTACACCGTTCGACCGGGTCGCGTCACCCGCACGTACCACCGCTGGGACGGCCGCGATTTCGTCGCCGACGAGCCGGACGGCCCGGTGCTCGCCGGAACCGGCTCGCACTGACCGCGAACATCGTCTACATTCCCGGGCCATGTCCACCTTGCTCGAACACGGCCGCACCCACGACTGCGGCAGCTTGCGCGCCGCCGACGTCGGCGCCAGCGTGGTCCTCTTCGGATGGGTCCACCGCCGCCGCGACCTCGGCGCGCGGATCTTCGTCCAGCTCCGTGATCGCTTCGGCATCACCCAGGTCGTGTTCGGCAAGGACCTCGACGCCGACGCCTACGAGGCCGCCACCGCCCTGCGCGGCGAGTTCTGCGTCGCCGTCCAGGGCACCGTGATCGCCCGCGGCGACAACGCCAACGCCGCCATGGTGACCGGCGAGGTCGAGGTCAACGCCACCGCGCTGCAGGTGTTCTCGCCGGCCGACACCCTGCCCTTCAACGTCGCCGACGACGACAAGCTCGACGCCAGCGAGGCGCTGCGGCTGCGGCACCGTTACCTCGACCTGCGCCGGCCCAGCCTGCAGAAGAACTTCATCCTCCGCTCGCGCCTGGCCACGCTGACGCGCATCACCCTCGCCGAGCAGGGCTTCCTCGAGCTCGAGACGCCCTACATGGTCAAGTACACGCCGGGCGGCGCGCGCAACTTTCTGGTCCCGAGCCGACTGAACCCGGGGATGTTCTACGCGCTGGCCGAGTCGCCGCAGATCTTCAAGCAGCTGTTCATGGTCGCCGGCATGGACAAGTACTTCCAGATCTGCCGCTGCTTCCGCGACGAGGACCTGCGCAACGATCGTCAGCCCGAGTTCACCCAGATCGACGTCGAGATCAGCTTCGCCACGCCCGAGCGGGTGTACGCGCCGATCGAGCGCCTGATCCGCCGCGCCTGGAGCGAGGTCCTCGGCGTCACCCTGCCCGACCCGTTCCCGCGCATGACCTGGGCCGAGGCGATGGGCAAGTACGGCAGCGACAAGCCCGACCTCCGCTTCGGCCTCGAGTTCGTCGACATCACCGACCTGGCCCACAAGTCAGGCGCCAAGATCTTCGAGTCGGCCAGGCTGGTGAAGGCCATCGTCGTGCCGGCGGCCCACAGCGAGACGCTGTCGCGCGGCCGCATCGACAAGCTGACCGAGCTGGTCAAGAAGCGCGAGTCGGGCGGCGCCAAGGGCCTCGCGTGGGCCAAGGTGCAGGACGGCGGCGCCTGGAACTCACCGCTCACCAAGTTCGTCGGCCCCGAGTTCCAGGCCGAGATCAGCGCCCGCGCCGGCGCCGAGGCGGGCAGCGTGATCCTCGTCGTCGCCGACGAGCCGCACACCGTGCACGCCGCGCTCAACGCCCTGCGGCTCGAGCTGCGCGACAGCCTCGACCTCGTCAAGCACGCCGGCGGCGACCCGTGGCGGTTCGTGTGGGTCACCGACTTCCCGCTGTTCGAGAAGAGCGACCGCGGCTACGTCAGTTCGCACCACCCGTTCACCTCGCCGCGCCTCGATCAGCTCGCGCTGCTCGACTCGGACCCGAGCCAGGTGCTCGCGCAGGCCTACGACCTCGTGCTCAACGGCAACGAGGTCGGCGGCGGCTCGATCCGGATCCACCAGTCCGACGTGCAGGCCAAGATCTTCCAGGTGCTCGGCCTGTCCGAGGCGCAGATCCAGCAGAAGTTCGGCTTCCTGCTCGACGCCTTCCGCTACGGCCCGCCGCCCCACGGCGGCATCGCCCTCGGCCTCGACCGCCTCAGCATGTTGATGTGCGAGGCCCAGAGCCTGCGCGACGTCATCGCCTTCCCCAAGACGCAGAAGGGCACCGACCTGATGACCGGCTGCCCGAGCGGGGCCGACGACGCCCAGCTGGCCGAGCTCTACATCGGCCACCGCGACCTGCCCGCCACCCCCGAGAGCTGAGCCATGTCCGAGCTCGATCCGACCTCGCCGACCGCCCCGTCGGCGTCGCTGCGGGCGGCGGTGGCGGTGTTGGATGTCCCGAAGAACATGCCCCACAAGACAGCCCTGCACCTCCGCCTGGAGCAGCTGTCGCCGCGGCGGCGCGGCCTCCTGCGGGTCCTCGCGGCCCTGCTGTGCGCCACCTGCATGGTGCTCGGCTCGCCCGACTACAACCAGTGGTACCTCGGCTTCGTCGGCTGGGTGTTCTGGCTGGCGGCGATCGAGGGCCTGGCGCCCAAGCGGGCGTTCTGGCTCGGCTGGCTGTGCGGCACCGCGACCGTGTTCTTCGGCTTCTTCTGGCTGACCGAGCTGCTGATCCGCTTCGCCGACTTTCCGACCTGGGGCACGCTGCTGGTCCACTTCATCTTCGCCGCGTTCCAGGGCCTGCAGTGGGCCGTGCCGGCGGCCGCGCTCAACTGGCTGCGCCGCCGCACCGGCCGCGACGTGCTCCTGCTCGCGCCGCTGGTGTGGGTCGCTGGCGAGGCCGTCATGCCGCACATCTTCCCGTCGTACCTGGCGCTGATGTGGTGCTGGCAGCCGCTGTGGCTGCAGGTCGCCGAGATCGGCGGCGTCACGACGGTGGGCCTCGTCCAGCTGGCGATCAACGCCGGCCTCTACGCGGCGCTGCGCGACTGGCTGCTGGCGCGCTCGCTCAACCGCCGCGCGCTCGTGGTCTTCGCCGCGACCCTGATCGGCACGCCGATCTACGGCGCGGTCCGCATGGCCCAGATCGACGCCATGATCGCCCAGTCGCCCAAGCTCAAGATCGGCGTCGTCCAGGGCAACTTCGGCATCATGGAGTGGGGCAACCCGCGCATGAAGTTCCAGATCCTGCGCAAGGAGCAGCAGGAGTCGGCCCGCCTCGAGGCCGCGGGCGCCGAGGTCCTGTTGTGGGGCGAGACGGCCTACCCGTTCTCGTACGCGCTCCCGCGCGGCGACGGCTTCGACCTGCCGCAGGCCAACCCGCGCCGGGTCCGGCGCGACTTCACGGCGCCGCTGGTGTTCGGGGTCGTCACCGCCGACCGCAAGGTCAGCGAGTTCGCGTGGAACACCGCGCGCGTGCTCGAGGCCGACGGCCGCCTCGGCGACAACTACGACAAGGTCTATCCGCTGTGGTTCGGCGAGTACACGCCGCTCGTCGACCCGCACTGGTTCAAGGAGATGGTCCCCTCCGCCTCGCACATCAACCCGGGGCCGGGCCCGAAGGCCCTGCGCGTCCACACCGGCCCCGAGGGCCAGCACGAGTGGCGCCTCGGCCCGCTGATCTGCTACGAGGACATCCTGCCGCGGTTCGCCCGCGGGGTCGCGGCCGAGGGCATCCACGCGTTCGTCAACCTGACGAACGACTCGTGGTTCGGCAAGTCCAAGGAGCAGGACCAGCACATGGGCCTCGCGGTCCTGCGCACGATCGAGAACCGCCGCGCCCTGCTGCGCAGCGTCAACGCCGGCATCAGCGTCTACGTCGACCCGGCCGGCCGCGTGCTCGAGCGCATCGAGTCGACCAACCCCGACGAGGACGGCCCGCTGCCGGCCTCCGGCTTCGTCGCCGACGTGCCGATGATCGACCCCGATTACCGCACGCTCTACACCCGCACCGGCGAGCTGTTCAACGCGCTGGTGCTGCTCGGCCTGTGCGGCATCGGCCTCCGCGGCCGCCGCCGCGCCGCCTAGGCGGTAGGTGTCCGTTCGGACATGCCCTTGGCGGCATGTCCGAAGCGCCCTGTCGCTTCGGACATGCGCCTTCGAGCATGTCCCTCGATACACCTCACCGGCGCGCCTCGGCATGTCCTTCGACATATGCGCTGCCGCCCCGCACGCTGTCTTCGCCGCAGTGATCGCGCATGTCCTTCGAGACATGCGCGCCGGCGATCAGAAGCGGTAGCGCAGCACCCGGTGCATCCGGGCGATCCGCGGCCGCTTGGCCGCCCACGCCAGCACCTTGCCCTTGAGCCAGCCGAGCTTGGCGACGTCGGGCGAGCCGATCAGCGGCCACTCGTCCATCAGCTCGAGGCCGAACACGTGGCTCTCGAGCTCGTGCGGATCGTCGAGGCCCCACACCAGCTGCGCCCCGGTCTTGCGCAGGCTGCTGTGCAGGCCCTGGCTCCGCAGCGCGCGCGGGCTGAGGGCGTCGAACAGCACCTGACCCTCGGGGAAGCGGACCACGATCCGGCGCAGCAGGTCCTCGACCTCGGCCGCGCTCAGGTACGGCAGCAGCCCCTCGGCGACCACCAGGGTCGGTCGGTCGTCGGCGATCTGGCCCAACCACGTCGGCTCGGTGACCGAAACGCCGATCATCTCGACGTGCGGCTGCTCGGGGTAGAGCCGGCGGCGCGCCGCGATCACTTCGGGCAGGTCGACCTCGAACCACCGCACCGTCGGCGGCGGCGCGACCCGGATCACCCGGCTGTCGAGGCCGCAGCCGAGGTGCAGCACCGTCGCGTCCGGGTGGGCCTCCAGGTACTCGCGCGTCCACGCGTCGAGCTGCTTGGCCCGCACCGACGTGGTGAAGCGGTCGCCCTGGGCCGACTTCAGGCGCGCGAAGTCGTACGCGATGCTTTCCACCAACCGCTCCGCCGTCTCGTCGCGGAGGATCGGATCGGGCGAGCGGCTCTCGAGCGCGCGCGCATGGAGGGTGATGAGCAGCGTCTCCTGCACCCCCGAGAGCTCGATCTTCTCGGCGTTGGGCTGCGTCGCGGCCGGCGGTATCATGGCCGGCGATGATAGCCTTGGCTTGTTGTTCGCGCCGTAAGGCGTCCCTCACACTGCTTTTGACGGTGATTTCACGGGGGGCGGCGGCCGCACCTGGCAGCCCGACCCGAACCGGGCTGTGCCGGATGATGGTGGCGGCGTCGCGCAGAAGCTCGAACTCGTCGACATCGACGGCGACGGCTTCGTCGATCTCGCGGTCGCCAACAGCCGCGGCGACGCGCTCGGCAGCGACCTCGACGCGCAACCGAACGCCCTCGTGCACAACGAAGGCGGGCTCGGCTTCTCGCCGATGCCCGGCGCGTTTGACGAGCCCGACAACGCCTACGTGATCAAGGCCGGCGACCTGAACGGCGACGGCAAGCCCGACCTCGTGGTCGGCGTCGCCTACGGCGGCCCCAGCTATGTGCTCTTCAATTTCGAGGGCGCGTTCATTCGCCGTCCACCCCGTGCCCGCGCTGGCCAACAAGCAGATCAACAGCGCCTTCACCGTCCTCGATCTCGAGGCCGACGGCGACCTCGATCTCGTCACCTTGCAGGACGGCTTCGGCGGCGGTCGCAACACCGTGCTCGTCGGCGACGGCAGCGGCGGCTTCGTCGACAACCCGGGCGCCTACTGGGCCTTCGTCGACAATCCGCCGCGCCTCGACTTCGACGCCGACAGCCTCGACTTCGACAACGACGGCACCCCTGATGTCGTCGTGCTCGGCCCGCAGCAGAACCCCGGCGAGGTCCACGCTCGCCTGCTGCGCAACGACGGCAGCTCGCTGGTCCCGACCGCCCCCGACGGCGCCGCGTTCACGCCGGGCCCCGAGCTCGCCGCCAGCTTCGGCGTCGCCGTCGCCGACTTCGATCACGACCTCCGGCCCGACCTCGCGGTCGCCGTGCGCGACCCCGAGGCCACCAACGCCGTCCTGTTCGCCGGCCCCGACGTGCCCGAAGACATCACGCCGCCGCGGGTCGGCATGCTCGCTCCGCTGCCTGACGTCGTCGAGCCCGGCAGCGAGGTGCGGGTGCGCGTCCGCGTCGACGACGGGCGCACCCCGGCGCGCTGGCACGATTTCTTTCACGACCTCGCGCTGCCGACCTACAACCTGGTCCACAGCCTCGGCATCGCCCACCTGCGGCGCCTGCCGTACGTCGAGTTCGCCTTCGATCTCGAAGATCCCGCGCTGCTCGACGCGATGCCCGACGCCGGCCCCTTCAAGCACATCGTCCCCGGCGAGTGGTACGGCGAGTCGTTGTGGCGGATCCGCTTCAGCGTGGATCCGCAGTGGAGCGTCGACCACGAGTTCTTCGTCTGGCGCGTGTGTGCCATCGACGCCGCCGGCTCTCGCGGCTGCAGCGCGGCCGCGCAGGCGACCCTCGCCGACGCGCCGGTGAACGAGTGCGGCAACGGCGTGCTCGATCGCGGCGAGGCGTGCGACGACGCCCTCGATCCGCTGTGCGACGGTTGCAAGCTGACCTGCGGCGACGGCCTGTGCATCGCCCCCGAGGACCCCGGCAACTGCCCCGAAGATTGCCCCGGCTGCGACGACGACGGCACCTGCGAGCCCGGCGAGGACGCGACCTGCTGCGACTGCATGAACTGCGGCGTGTGTGGCGACGGCGTCTGTCAGACGAACCTCGAGACCGCGATCGACTGCGCCGAGGACTGCAGCGCCTGCGGCGACGGCATCTGCGACACCCTGGAGGACGGGACCACCTGCGCCCTCGACTGCTTCGTGTGCGGCGACGGCATCTGCCAGGGCGCCGAGTCGCTCGACGACTGCCCGTGGGACTGCTCGATCTGCGGCGACTGCGTGTGCCACGGCAACGAGGACCCCGACAACTGCTGGTTCGACTGCGGCGAAGGTTGCGGCGAGCCGACCCACGGCGCCTGGTGCGGCGACAACTTCTGCGAACCGTCGGAGATGGGCTCGTGCATCGAGGACTGCGGCGCTTGCGGCGACGGGGTCTGCAACCCCGGCGAGCGCGATGCTTGCCCCGAGGACTGCGGCGTGTGCGGCGACTGCGTCTGCGACCCCGCCGAGACGCCTGGCCTCTGCCCGGAGGACTGCACCGGCATGTGCGGCGGCGACGGCTCGGCCACCACCGGCCCCGAACCCGACGCGGTCGACGACGGCCTGGCCTGCAGCTGCCGCGACACGCCCTCCGGCGCCGGCGGCCTGGCGTTCGGCCTCACGCTCTTGCTCGCCCGCCGGCGCCGAGGTGATCGTTCGGACATGTCGTGAGGGACATGTCCGTTTCGCCATGAACGATCGTGCCTGGTCGGGTCGCTGGCGCAGCGACGGTTCGGCCGATGTGGTATGCTCTTCGGCGATGACCAGGAAGCTCGCGTTGCTGGGAGTGCTGGTGTCCGGTTGCGGCGGCGCCGCGGCGACGACCGACGATGCGACGAGTGCGTCCTCGACCGCGACGGGCTCGACCTCCTCGACCTCGACCGCCAACACCCCGACGTCCGCGAGCACGACGGAGGACTCGACCGCGCCGACCGCCGGCGATTCGATGAACTTCGCGGTGGGGCTCGATCTCCCCCAGCCTGGTGTCGCCTGCGATCCGTGGCAGGACGACTGCCCCGCCGGTCTCAAGTGCAAGCCGTACGCGGAGGGCCTCGGCCCGTGGACCGACGCCAGCTGCGTCCCGATCGCCGACCCGTCGACGCCGACTGGCGAGGCCTGCCTGGAGGCCGAGTGGTCGGTGGTCGACACCTGCGAGCGCGGCGCGGTGTGCCACGGGTACCTCGGCGACCAGGAGGAGGGCCGACGCTGCCAGGAGGTGTGTGCCGGCTCGCCCGCCGATCCGAGCTGTTCTGACGCATGCTCGTTCTGCACGATGAACGGCACGGTCGCCGGCGTGTGCATGCTGCGCTGCGATCCGCGGAGCCCGAGCTGTCCCGCAGGTCAGCGGTGCCTCATCGAGCCGACGCTGCCGCGCTTCGCCTGCGGGCCCGGCGGGGAGCTGAGCGCTGCCGGCGAGCCCTGCGTGTCCCCGGATTACTGCAAAGAGGGCACCGCCTGCGTCGACGCGGCGCTGGTACCGGGCTGCGTCGAGGCGCAGTGCTGCGCGCCGGTCTGCGACCTCGCGGGCGCCGACGCGTGCCCGACCGCGCTGCCCGGCACGACCTGCGCACCCTGGCCGGTGAGCGGCCCGGAGTTCGAGGGCGAGTGCCTGCCGCCGGACCTGGGCCTGTGCTCGGCGATGTAGCCCGCGCTCCCGCGACCCGCGGCCGCGCCGCTCGAGACTCTCATGTCGGTAAGGACATGTCCCACGGAGCATGTCCTCGAGCACAGGCTCCAAAGAACATGTCCTTCCGTACAGCGCCCTCGGTCGAGCTCACGCACCGCCTACGCGCCGCCTCAGAAGCGCACCACCAGCCCGCCCGCCCGCGCCTGCACGCGGGTGCGGCCGCGGACCGCCCCGGCGATCAGCGCCGCCACGCCGGCCGTCAATAACGCGCCGGTCAGAATCCCGCCGACCAGCGCCATCCGGTTGGCGCGCAGGCCCTCCGCCACCAGCTCGGTCTTGGCCCGCTCACGGGCCGCGTCGCTGCCGCACGGATCGAGCGGGTCGTCGCCCTGGCACGGCCGGGCCGTCACGTCCTTCAGGTCCGCGTCCGCGGCGCGACCGGTCAGCCCGCCGGCCAGCGCCACCACCCCGGCGACCACCGCCGCCCCGCCGAGCCCGGCCGCCGCCAGGCCGGCCTTGCGGTCGAAGCCGCGGCGCGCCGCAGCGAAACGCGGCGGTGGGCGCGGGCCCTCCGGCGCGGCTGAACTTTGGTACATGGCCGAAAGTTCAGCCCGTCGCCCCTCGACGCCGACGCGGTTCTCGTCGTCGGTCGGGTCGAGCCCCCCGAGGTAAGCGTCGAGCGCCGCGATCCCGGCGTGCAGCCGCGCCGGATCGCCCGACTCGCGGAACGCCGCCTCCTCCGCGTCCGCGATCGCCAGGGCCGCGGTCGCGCGCCGCGGCGCGTGGCCGAACCCGCCCGGCAGCGCGAGGAACGCCCGCCGCCACAGCGCGATCGCCCCGTCGCGATCACCAGCGGCCAGCCGGGCCTGGGCCGCCGCCGACAGCGCCGCCGCCTCGTCGACCCCGTCCTGCCCCGCTCGCGGCGCGGCGCTGGCGACCCCGGCGGCCTCGTCGACCCCGGCCCGCGGGGAGGTCCCGGCGTCGCTCGCTCCCTGCCCCGTCGCGGGCGCCGCGGCGCCGCTGGATGTCTCTGGAGACATGTCCGAAGGGACCTGCGCCGCCCCCTGCACCGGCGCCGCCGCCACCGCCAGCCCGAGCCACGCCGCCAGCGCGCCCCGGCGGACGGACGGCGCTGCGCCGAAACGTGACCTGTCCCTCGGGACACATGAACGATCCCCCGCAGCCGCCGACGCGTGGGGTGCTTGGTCTTCCGACCTGTCTCTCCGACCAGGCGCCGGGACCCCACCCCGCCCGACCGGCCCGGTCGCGCCGCTCCGGACGGCGGCCGCGTCGGCGCGCGCGGGCGCCCGGACGACGGCAGCGGGGATCGCGGCAGGCACGTCGTTCGGATGGTAGACCAGCCCTCCTGCGGGACAAGGGCCGGCGGGCCGCGGGGCGCGTTGAAGCCCGGGGCAGTTTCCGGGATCCTGGTCGTCGCGGTGGCAGGCGCAAAGTCCACGGTCCGCACGGGCCGGCAGTTCTCGAGCCTCGAGCAGGCCGACACGGCCACGCCGCCCGCCTCGTCGGTGTCCGCGCCGGACGACGCGCGTCACCTCAGCCGGCTGGCCAGCGAGGCCCGGCGCGGCGACGCGCTCGCCCCCGAGCGGCTGGCGATGGAGGCGATCAAGGCCCGCCTGTTCCCCGGCGAGGTCGCGCCCGCCAAGATCGGCCGCTTTACCGTCCTGCGGCAGATCGGCGCCGGCGGCATGAGCGTCGTCTACGCCGCCTACGACGAGCGCCTCGATCGCAGGATCGCCGTCAAGCTGCTGCGCTCCGGCGAGGCGGCCGACAACCAGGCGCGGCTGCTGCGCGAGGCGCAGGCGATGGCCCGCCTGGCCCACCCCAACGTCGTCGCCGTGCACGAGGTCGGCGCCTGGGAGAACCAGGTCTACGTCGCCATGGAGTTCGTGCGCGGGCCCAACCTGCGCGACTGGTTGCAAGCTGTCCCGCGGGACATCCGCGAGATCCGCGAGGTGTTCGTGGCCGCCGGCCGGGGCCTCGCCGCCGCCCACCACGCCGGCCTGGTCCACCGCGACTTCAAGCCGGCCAACGTGCTCGTCGGCGACGACGGCCGCGTGCGCGTCGGCGACTTCGGCCTCGTGCGTCACGCCGGCGACGAGCCGCTCGAGCCGCCCGCGCCCGCACCTGTCCCTTCGACCAGCATCCTCAGCGCCGGCGCGCGGGTCGAGCTCTCGACCACCCTCACCCAGACCGGCGCGATCCTCGGCACGCCGGCGTACATGTCCCCCGAGCAGCACCTGGGCCGGCCCGTCGACGCCCGCAGCGACCAGTTCTCGTTCTGCGTCGCCCTCTACGAGGCCCTCTACGGCGCCCCGCCGTTCGCCGGCCGCGACCTGTTCGAGCTGGCCCGCCGCGTGCTCGCCGGCGCGGTCTCACCTGTCCCCGAGGACAGCAAGGTCCCCGCCTGGCTGCGGCGCGCGCTCGTCCGCGGCCTCGCCGTCGATCCCGCCGCGCGCTGGCCCAGCATCGACGACCTGCTCGACGAGCTCGAGCGCGATCCGGAGCGGGCCTGGCGGACCCGCCGCAGCGCCGCGCTGGTCGGCCTCGCGGTGGTCGTCGTGGTCGTCGGCCTGCTCGTCGTCGCGCGCGAGCGGGCCGACGCGGCCACGCAGGCCCAGCGGGCCGAGGCCGCCGCCGATCGCCAGCGGCGGACCGCCGAGGACGAGCGGGCCGCCGCCGAGCAGGAGCGCGACCGGGCCTTCGTCGACGCCAAGGCCCAGCTCGCCGAGGCCCAGCGGGCCCAGGCCGCCCTCAAGGACGCGCTCGCGGCCGCCGAGGCCCAGCGCCTCAACGCCGAGGCCCACGCCGCCCTGGCCGAGCACGCGCTGGGCGAGGCCGAACGGCGCCGGCGCGAGGCCGAGGGCCAGCGCAAGGAGGCCGAGCGCCAGACTGGCCGCGCCGTCCACGAGGCCGCGCGGGCCCGCGACGCCAACCGCCTGGCCCAGGCCCTCGCCGGCGCGCGCGGCGATCCGACCACCGTGCTGGCCCTGCTGCGCGAAGTCGAAGATCCGGCCGCCGCGTCCGGGTGGGTGCCCGCGGCCGTGTCGGCGCTGCTGCACCCGGTCAGCGTCGCCGTCCTGCGCGGCCGCGGGGCCGCCCTGCAGGTCGCCGCGTTCAGCCCCGACGGCGCCCGGATCGCCGCCGCCGGCGAGGATCGGCGCGTGACCCTTTGGTCATGGCCCGAAGACCATGTCCTGAAGATCCACGAGCACCAGGGCCCCGTGCGCGCCGTCGCCTTCGCCCCCGGCGGCGCGCTCGTCAGCGGCGCCGAGGACGGCGCGGCCGTGTGGCAGGATCCGCCGCTGCGCCTGCCCGCGTCGGCCGGCGCCGACCTGCGGGCCTTCGCCCTCGCGCCCGACGGCCGCACCCTCGTCACCGGCGGCGGCGACGGCCGCGTGCGCGCTTGGGACCTGGGGGCCGCGCCGCCGCGCCCGCGCGAGCTGGCCCGCCACGAGGGACCTGTCCATGCGGTCCTGTTCGACAGGACAGGTCACCTCGTCGCATCCGCCGGCGCCGACGGGGCCGCGCGCATCGTCGACCTGCGCGCCGGTCCTCCGCGCTCCCTGGCCCACCCGAGCGGCGCCGTGCGCAGCGCTGCGTTCAGCCCCGACGGCCGCAAGCTCGCCACCGGGGCCCAGGACGGGCTCGTGCGGGTGTGGGACACCCAGGGCTCGGGCGCGCCGGCGCTGCTGCGCGGACACGCCGACGAGGTCGTCGCCCTGGCCTGGAGCCCCGACGGCGAGCACCTCGCGTCCGCCTCGCTCGACCGCAGCGCCCGCCTGTGGACCGCCGCGGGCGCCCTCCAGCGGACCCTGCGCGGCCACGACGGCCGCGTCTACGCCGTCGCCTGGAGCCCCGCCGGCGAGCGCCTCGTCACCGCCTCGCAGGACGGCACCGCCCGCGTCTGGCCGGTCGCCGGCGCACCTGTCCCCGGGGACATGCCGCTGGTCCTGCGCGGCCACGGCGAGGCGGTGGTCGCCGCCGGCTTCAGCCCCGCCGGCGACCACGTCGTCACCGCCTCGCGCGACGGCACCGCCCGCGTCTGGCGGGTCCGCGGCGGCGATCCGCTGGTCCGCGCCGTCGCGCTCGGCGGCCCCGTCGATCACCTGGTCTGGACCGCCGCCGGCCTGCACGCCGTCCGCACCGACGGCCGCGGCTTTCACCTCGCGTCGCGGGACATGCCCGATAGGTCAGGCCCCAAAGGACATGTCGAAAAGGACATGTCATCCTCGCCAGACGAGTCCCGCGCGCGCCCCAGCCCGCTCGCCGGCGGCCCCGCCCCTTCCATGTTCCTCGGGCCAGGTACGAACGGACATGTCCTCACCATCACCCGCGCCGGGGCCCTGCAGGGCTGGGACGACGCCCGCCGGCCGCTGCGGCCGCGCCCGCTCGACCCCGCGGCCGCGGCCGCGGCCGTCACCGCCGACCTCACCCTCGCCGCCCTCGCCGTGCCCGACGGCGCCCGTCTTTTCGACCTGTCCGATGGGACATCTCGCGCCCTGACCGGCCACCGCGGCAGCGTCACCGCCCTGGCCTTCTCGCCCGACGGCAGCAGGCTCGCCACCGGCGCCGCCGACCGCACGGCCCGGCTCTACGACGTGCGCGACCTCGCCGCCCCGCGCGAGCTCGGGCCGCACTCGGGCAGCGTCACGGTCCTCGCCTTCTCACCCGACGGCCAGCGGCTGGCCACGGGCTCGTGGGACCGCCGGGTCCGGATCTGGCCGCTCGACGGGTCCGCGCCGACGATCCTCGAGGAGCACAGCGGCCCGGTGCGCGCGCTCGCCTGGCGTCCCGACGGCGCCGCCCTCGCTACCGCCAGCGACGACGCGACGGTGCGGGTCTGGCCGCTCGACGGCCGCGACGAGCCGGTGGTCCTGACCGGCCACCAGGGCCCCGTGCGCGCCCTCGCGTGGTCACCCGCCGGCCCGCACCTCGCCTCGGCCGGCGACGACGGCCAGCTCCGCCTGTGGTCGGCCGACTTCGCCCCCGCGACCCTGCAGGCCCGCCTGCGCGCCGCCTCGCCGGTGTGCCTGTCGGCGCGCCAGCGCGGCCAGCTGCTCGGCGAACCCCCAGCCCTCGCCGAGGCCAACGCGAGCGCGTGCCAGAGCGCGCGCGAACCGGCGCCGTGAGGCGCATCCCTGACTCGCGCGCCCGCGGACGCATTCCCGGACGAGGAAGCGACGCGCGCCGTCCTTCGCAAATTCGTGCGCCTGCCGACGCAATTTCGAGACGATGGGGCGATACGCATCGCCCCTCCGCAAACTCGATCGCTCCGGCCAGCACACCCGGGCGACCTCGAGCTCGCGGGTCGTGGACTCGAGGCGACACGCTCGCGCTTTCTCGAATTCGCCTCGGCGACATCTCGGTCCTTCATGGGCATCCGCCCGCGCGAACGCGTCCAGTGAACGTCACCGCCCCGGCGTGCTAAAACCTCGCCCCATGCATCGTCGCAGCGCCGCCGTCGTCACGATCGTCGCGCTCGCGCTGGCCGGCGCCCCCGCGCCTGCCCGCGCCCAGCAGCCCGCGGCCCCCGCGTACGAGCCCGCGCCGCCGCCCACGCAGGAGGTCGTTCGGATCGCCGAGTCCGCGCCGCCGCCCCTGCAGGAGCCGCCCCCGCCCGCGGCCTACGACACCGTCATCCTGCGCGACGGCAGCGTCCTGCGCGGCACCATCCTCGAGCTCCACCAGGACCGCGAGGTCATCATCCAGCTCACCGGCGGGCTGCGCACGATCGCCTGGGCGGACATCGCCTCGACCACCTTCGCCGGCGCGGCGACAGGTCCCCAGGGACAGGCTCCGCAACCTTCGGGACATGTCCCTGCGGACAGCCTCGCCGTCGCCGTCGCGCCCGAGGACGAGGTCGCGCCGGGCCCGAGCCGGCCGCGGATCTTCATCGAGGTCACGCGCCCGGCCGACGTCCACCTGCTCGAGGGCACGCCCACGGCGAACAGCAACACGCAGATGGGCCGCGGCCCCCGCACGGTCTGTCGCGCTCCGTGCGGCAAGGTCATCGACGGCCGCGCCGGCTACCCGTTCCATTTTGGCGGCGACCGGGTCATGCCGTCGTCGACCTTCTTCCTCAAGGATCTCGAGGGCGAGTACGTCGCCCGCGTCCAGCCCGGCCGCCGCGGTCTCCTCATCGGCGGCATGCTGCTGTCAGGCTACGGGGCCGGCGGCGCGCTGGCCGGCGGCATGCTCACCGCGCTCGGCAACGACCGCGACCGTCGCACCGTCGGCAGCGTGATCCTGGGCGTCGGCCTGGCGATGCTGATCGGCGGCATCGCCATGGCGATCCGCGGCACGACCCGCTACAGCCTCACGCGCCGCCGCTGACGCCAGCGCCTCACGTGCCTCCGCGGTGACGCGCCGCCGCTGATGCCAAAAGTCCGAAGGGACATGTCCGAGTAGACATGTCCCTTCGGACCTTGCGCAACGGTCATGCGGCCGCGGCCGCGAAGCCCGGCGCGCGCGTCAGCCCGGCGTCACGCCCGGCTCGGCCGCCTCGAGCGACCACTCCCACGCGTCGAGCAGCACCAGCGAGTCGAAGATGTGGCCGCCGGTGTCCCAGATCGCCAGACGAATCTCCATGATCTCGCCCGGCTCGACGTTGCCGCGCAGCGTCAGCCAGCCGGTGCCGCCGCCGATCATCGTCTGCGCCGGCTCGCAGGTCGAGTTGTCCTTCTGGTCGAAGCCGGTGCCGATGAGCTCTGCCGTGCTCTCGCAGCCGTTGTAGTCGGAGGTCGGGACGCCCTGGGCCGCGCAGCCGACCTCGCCGCCCTGGCACTGGGTGAACAGGCCGGCGGCGACCTTGACGAGGTTGACGCCGATCGGCCACAGCGTCTTGCCGTCGTCGTAGATCGCCACGTTCTTGTCGTCCGGGTTGCCGTCGGCGTCCGAGTCGACCAGGGCGACGAAGAAGTCGTTGTACTGGCTGCACACGTACTCGGGGTACTCGGCCGAGAAGAAGTACATCTTGGTCGAGAACGACTTGGCGTTGGTCGGGACCCGGATCCGCAGCTTGAGCATGATCGGGTCGTTGGCCGACGGCACCAGCGGCACGTTGCAGCCGGGCGGGTTGGGCAGCTTGCCGCCGATCGCCGTCCACCAGTCCTGCGGCGGCGGGCTCGAGGTGCCGAGGTTGGCGCCGCCCTCGAACTTCACGAAGTTCGGCTTGGTGTCGTTGGCGTCGGCGGCGTGGCCGCTCGACAGGATCATCAGGCGGCTGTGCTTCTGCGGCGCGATCGTGTCGCCGAAGCCGGCGCGGATCGAGCGCGACGCGGCCGCCGGCAGACCTGTCCCATCGGCCAGGCTGAACTTGCCGCCGATGACGCCCCAGGTCCGGTCCTTCGGGTCCGCCGGGTTCTCGACCGTCATCTGGCACAGGTCGAGCGCGCGGGCGTAGTCGAGGGGATCGGCCGAGTCGCTGGCGAGCGCGGCGTCGCAGCTCGGCGCCTCCTCGTCGACGGTGCCGTCGCAGTCGTCGTCGACGGTGTTGCCGACGAACTCGTAGGCGCCCGGGTTGACCCGCTCCGGATCGGAGCACGCGCCGCTGGCGACGTCGCAGCAGTCGCCGCTGCACACGCCCCAGCCGTCCCCGTCCTCGTCGGCGTCCTCGTCGACGTCGCCGTCGCAGTCGTCGTCGATCTCGTTGCCGCAGGCCTCGGGGGCTGGCCACACCGCGCCCTCGCACGCGCCAAAGCCGAGCCCGCCGTCGAGGCAGGTCCGCACCCCGGACACGCAAGCGCCGACGTCCTGGGTGCCGTCGGGCCCGCCATAGCACGGCTCCTCCTGGCCCGGCTCGCACGGCTGGCTGCACACCCCGGCCTCGATGTCGCACTTCGGGCCGTCCGGGCTGTCTTTACATTCCTGGTCCGAAGAACATGGTGTTCCGGACATGCTCGTCGAGTCGGTGACGACGCTCTCGGTCGTCGTCGTGGTGGTCCCGGCCGTCGTCGGCTCCGGCCCCGTGGTCGGCTCGGCGGTGGTGACCTCGCCGGTGCCCGTGGTCGTCACGGGCGCCGTGGTCGCGCTGCCTGCCGACGACTCGGTCGCCGAGGCGAACCCGTTGGTGGTGGCGTCCTGACCGCCCCCGCAGGCGAGGAGCGCCCACAGCGGCAGCGTGGTGACGGCCGCAGACGGCCCGGTGATTCGTGGGTAACGAGACATCGCGTGCACCTCCGGGCTCGCGGGACGCGAGCGCGCAAGCTATGCCAAAAAGCCCCTGCAGGTGCACGAGGCCCGGTCTTCCGTCAACTCACGCGTGACCCCGGCGTGACCGCTGGGCGGCGGGCCCTCGAGGGCGTGACACCTCGCTGTCACTTGCTCCTGCAACGGACACTCGTTCATGACGGCGTCGTCATTGCGCCGCGGGGAACGAACCGGTTATCGTGGCCCCCGATGCATCTTGGGACCCGATCCAGCCTGGTATTGCTGGCGAGCGCGATTTCGCTCGCGGCTTGCACCGACGATACGAGCACGCCTACCACTGAGAGCGACTCGGACACTTCGACGACCGGCACCAGCGCCGGGCCCGGCAGCGACACCGTCGTGCCGACGACCACGGATCCGACGACTTCCACGTCCACCGTCGGGCCGACCACTGTGGGCCCGACCACCGAGACCGGCACGGTGACCGAGACCGGCACGATCACCGAGACCGGCACCGCCACCGACACCAGCACGGGCACCGACACCGACACCGACACCGACACCGACACCGGCGGCCCGGTCGACGGTGTGATCGAGTGCGACGCGCCGCCGCTGGCCCCGCCGGCCGAGGGCACCTGTGAGGTCCTGTCCCAAGGGCCAGGCGGCACCCTGATCCGCGGCACCGTGCTCGCGCCCGACGCCGTCTACGAGAACGGCGCCGTGCTGGTCGACGCCTCGGGCGTCATCGCCTGCGTCGGCTGCGACTGTCTCGATCTGCCCGCGGCCCAGGACGCGACCCAGCTCGGCTGCGCCCAGGGCGTCATCTCGCCCGGCCTCATCAACCCCCACGATCACATCAGCTTCGCCGCCAACAAGCCGATCGGCGAGGGCAAGGATCGCTACGAGCACCGCCACGACTGGCGCGTCGGCAAGAACGGCCACCAGAAGCTCACTGTCCCCGGCGGCGCCGACTCGGCCGAGATCCTGGCCGCCGAGTTCCGCTTCATCATGAGCGGCGCGACGTCGGCGGCCGCGGCCGGCGGCAAGGCCGGCCTGCTGCGCAACCTCGACATGGGCCTGCTCGAGGGTCTGCCGCTCCCGGTCGCCAACAGCGACACCTTCCCGCTCGGCGACACCAACGGCTACCAGAACGCCTCGATGTGCGGCGGCTACCCCGGCGTCACCTTGACCTCGGAGATCGAGGACGAGAACGCCTACCTGCCGCACATCGCCGAGGGCATCGACGACTTCGCCCGCAACGAGTTCGTGTGCCTCAGCGCGGGCATGAGCGACGTCATCGCCAGCCAGACGGCAATCGTCCACGCGATCGGCCTCACCGCCGAGGACAGCGCGACCATCCATCCCGACCGCGCGCGCGTGGTCTGGTCGCCGCGCTCCAACATCGTCCTCTACGGCAACACCGCCCAGGTCACCGTCCTCGACAACCTCGGCGTCCCGCTCGCGCTCGGCACCGACTGGGTCGCCTCGGGCTCGATGAACATGCTCCGCGAGCTCCGCTGCGCCGACGAGCTCAACACCACCTACTACAACAATCACTACAGCGACCGCGACCTGTGGAGCATGGTCACGCTGAACGCCGCCCTGGCGACCGGCAGCGAGGGCGCGATCGGCCTGCTGCGCCCCGGCTACGCCGGCGACATCGCGGTGTTCGACGGCGCCGAGCTCGAGCGCCACGCCGCGGTGGTCCGCGCCGAGCTCCCGGGCGTCGTGCTCGTCATGCGCGGCGGCCTGCCGCTCTACGGCGACACCGCGGTGATGGCGGGCTTCAACGGCATGAGCTGCGAGGACATCGACGTGTGCGGCCGCTCCAAGACCGCCTGCGTCAGCGGTGACACCGGCGGCGTCACGTACGCCCAGATGAAGGCGGCGATCGAGACGACCTACCCGATGTTCTTCTGCGGCACGCCCGACGCCGAGCCGACCTGCGTGCCCTCGCGTCCGGGTGAGTACGACGGCTTGCCGGTGGCCGACGACCTCGACGGCGACGGTCTCGCCGACGCCGACGACAACTGCCCCAACGTGTTCAACCCGCCGCTGCTGATCGAGCCCGGCGTGCAGCCCGACGCCGACGGCGACGCCGCCGGTGACGCCTGCGATCCGTGCCCGCTCGACAACACCGACAGCTGCACCATCGTCGACGCCGACGACATGGACGACGACGGCGTGCCCAACGGCGCCGACAACTGCATCCGCATCGCCAACGGCGACCAGGCCGACGGCGACGGCGACGGCAAGGGCGACTCGTGCGACTCGTGCCCGTCGGCCAACCCGGGCTACGCGCCGTGCCCGACCTCGATCGAGGCCATCCGCGATCCCAGCCACCCGGAGCATCCGGCGGACGGCGCGGTCGTCAACGTGCTCGGCGCCTACGTCACCGGCATCCGCCCGGCGACCGGCAGCTCGCGCGGCTTCCACATCGAGACCGGCACCCAGGCGCCCTTCACCGGCATCTTCGTGTTCACCGGCAACGCCTCGCCGCCGGTCAAGGTCGGCGACAAGGTCGACATCATCGGCACCTACGAGCAGTACTTCGGCCTCGACGAGATCTCGTACCCGCAGGTCTCGATCGTCGAGACCGGCAACGTGCTCCCGTTCGACCCGCTGCCCGCCGAGCCGGCCGACATCGCCACCGGCGGCCCCGATGCCACCCGTCTGCAGTCGATGCTCGTGTCCGTCGACATGCTGACGATCACCGTCGTCAACCCCGACGCGCCGATGGACTTCGACGAGTTCGCGGTCACCGGCAACCTCCGCATCGACGACCAACTGTCGGACGCGGTCAAGGACATGCAGCTCAACAACGCCTGCCCCGTCGGCACCCAGATCGAGTCGATCGCCGGCGTGCTCGGCTTCAGCTTCAACAACACCAAGCTGCAGCCGCGGGTGAAGAGCGACATCGTCCTCGGGCCCAACAACATGTGCAACCCGTGGCCGTAGCGCCGCAGGTCGCGCTCGCCTAGACTCGGGCCCGGTGCCGCGTTCTCCGGGCCGCTCCCCCCTCGCCTCGGTCCCGTTCGGGCCGGGGCGTTTTGCGTCGCACGACGCGGGCCGCTCGCCTGGCGAACCATCGCGCGGGAGCACGGTCCGCGGCTCCACGTCGCCGCGCGCTCCGGGCATCGCCTCGCCGTCGCGCTCGCGCACCCTGCTCGCGCTCGCCGGCCTGTGCAGCGTCCTGCTACCGGGTGACGCATCCGCCGAGCCCGCGCGGCGCTGGCCGCTGTGGCCCACCGAGGTCTCGCGGGCGGCCGAGCCGCTGATCGGCGCGCCCGAGAGCGAGCTGCGGCTCGTCCGCGACAGCCGACGCGTCGCCGCCGTCCGCGACCTCGACGGGTTCGCCACCCCGCTCGTCGCCCCGATCCTCGTCACCGCGCTCGAGGACCGCTCGAGCGCCGTCCGCCGCGAGGTCCTGCAGTCGTGCCTCGAGCGGCAGCTGCTCGCCTGCGCCCCGGCGGCGCGCAAGATCTGGCAGACCGAGCTCGATGACGCCGCGCTCCGCGTCGCCGCGCTCCGCGTCGTCGTGCTCGCCGCCGACCCCGAGCGCCTGCAGCTGTTCCTCACCGCCCTGCGCGACCCCGACCCCCTGATCCGCGCCGAGTCGATGCGCACCTTCGCGGCCGCGACCTGGCCCAAAGACCAGCTCGCGCTCGTGCGCACCAACCTGATCGCCAAGCTCGCCGATCCGACCCCGGAGGTCCGGCGGGCCGCCGCGCACGGCCTCGGCGTGCTCGGTCCCGACGACCCGCGCACCGGCCGGTCCGACGGCGCCCTGCCGCTCACCCGCTTGCTCGTCGACCCCGATCCGCAGGTCCGCCAGGACACCGCCGACGCGCTCGCGCGCCTGCGCGACAGCCGGGCCGCGCCGGCCCTGCTGCGCGCGCTCCAGGTCGGCGACGAGACCTACGTCGGTCGCAGCCTGCTGCACGCGTTCGCGGCCTTGCCCGGGCCTGCCGGCAAGCCCGGCGACGGACCCGACGGCCTCGACGTCGACGCCGAGCTGCTGCGCCTGCTCGACGCCCCGCCGCGCAACCTGCTGCCGCGGCACGTCGCCGAGGCCATCGCCCGCCGGCGCAGCCCTGGCGCCGCCCTGGCCGAGGGCCTGGTCGCCCGCCTCCGCGAGGACGCGCTGCGCCAGACCGAGGCGCACACACTGCGTCAGCCCGCGCTCGACGCCCTGCTCGGCCTCGGCGAGGCCGCCCGCCCGGCCCTGACCGCCGCCCTCGCCCGCGGCCTCGAGCCGCCGCTCGAGCGAGAGATCCGGCGCCTGCTCGCCGCCCTCGATCCGCCGCGCACCGCCGCCCTGTTCGCCGCCCCGTGGCCGGCCGACGCCGACCGCGAGGCCTGGCAGCGCGCCCTCGGCGAGCCCGACCCTGCCGGCCGCCTGCGGGCCGCCGCGGCTCTCGGCGCGCGCGCCCCCGATTGGCTCGGCGGCGCCGCCGGCCACCGCCTCGAGCTGGCCGGCAGCCCGGAATTGCGGCGCCCGTGGCTGCTCGCGCTCGCCGGCGCCCCCGGCTGGACCGCCGTCGACGACGCGCTGGCGCTGCGCCTCGCCGTCTGGGCCGACGACCCGACCCTCGCCAGCGCCGATCGCTGCCTCGCCGTGGCCGCCCTCGCCCGCCTGCGCCACGGCGGCGCCACCTTCCTGCGCGCCGCCGCCCGCCAGGCCGCCGCCGCCGACCCGGGCGTGCGCGCCTGCACGGCCGCCGCGCTCGCCTGGGCCTCGCCCCGCCTCGCCGACCCGCTGCTCGCCGGTCTCCTGCGTGACGCATCGGCGCGCGTCCGCACCAGCGCCGCCCTCGCGCTCGCCTGCCGCGACCGGCCCGACCCCGGATTCGCGCCCCAGCTGGCGCTGATGGCCGCCCGCGACCCCGAGCCGGCCGTCCTGCGCGCCGTCGAACTCGCCCGCGCCCCCGAGCCCTGCGACAGCTGGGGCCTCGTGATCGCCCCGCCCGGCGAGGCCGGCCCGTGGCTGCCCCTGCGGCTGCGCGGCCACGAGCTCCAGGCTCCGGCCGAGACCGTCGGCAGCCTGCGCTTCGCCCTCGGCCCCGGCCTGGCCGCCGCGACCCTCCGTGACCTGCCCGGCCCGCCGGTCGAAGTCACGAGCCCGCGGATCGGCTTCGACTGACGCGTGCCCGCTCCTCGCTCGCGCCGGCGCTGCGGACCGGCCTCGCTGCCGCTCCGCCGCAGGCGCACCTTCACAGTCGCCCGCTTCAGTCACGGCGCGTCCCGATCGCGTCGCCGCTTCGAAGGGAGCGCACCTTCACGTCACGAGGCGAGGAACCGTCTTCGCGCTCTTATCGGTCGGTCGGCGGGCTGCGTGGCCTCGTCGGCGACCACTCTCGCTGCGGGCCGCCACGCGGCACCCGCTGTCACGGCGCTCAACGTCCGTCCTCGCGCCGGCCCTGTAAAGAAGATCGGCCTCGCGCTCCCCTGCGGCCCTGCCACCCCGGCGTTGCGAATCGTGTATCGCAGCCCCCGCGGACCTCGGGCCGTCGGCTCGAAGTCATCAAAAGTTGCTTTCTCGCCAAGAAAGCAATCGTCCAAGGCTCCCCGATCCTCCCCCTTCCGGCAACCGCTGGCAATCACAACCTTTTTCGTCTGGACTCAGTCTTGCTCATTAGGTCGGGCATGCGAGCCGTGACCCCTGCCGACGAGTTCCTGGCCCAGATCAACCCTCACCTGCCGCGCCTGACCAGCGTCGGCATGCGCCTCACCCGGCAGCGCAGCGAGGCCCAGGACCTGGTGCAGGAGGCCCTGACCAAGGCGTGGGCCAACTGGCACCGCTTCCGGCCCGGCGGCAGCCTCGGCGCCTGGCTGTCGCGGATCCTGGTCAACACCTTCATCTCGCGCCACCGCCACCAGCGCGTCGTCGACGTCACCGCCAGCCGCAGCGACATCGCCGAGCACATGTTCGACGCCGCCCGGATCGACGCCTGCAGCGCCCCCGAGGCCGCCTGGCACGCCGAGGGCCTGTCCGACGAAGTCGCCGCTGCGCTCGCCGCTCTGCCGCCGAACTACCGCGAGGTCGTCGAGCTCGTCGACCTGCACGGCCTCGCCTACCGCGAGGCCTCCGAGCAGCTCGGCTGTCCGCTCGGCACCGTGATGAGCCGTTTGCACCGCGCGCGCCGGCTGCTCCGCGACCAGCTCTCGGACTATGCTCAGCAGCACGGCCTCGCCGCCGCCGCCGCCTGATGCTCGCCCCTCGATCGCGCCGCTTCCTCGCCTGTCTCTTGGGACTGGTGCTCTCCTCCGCCTGCGAGGGCAAGCCCGGCGCCGGCGCGACGGCCAGGACCGGCGGCGCCGCCCCGGTGCTCGCCCTCGGCGCGCCGGTCCCCGCCTTCGCCGGCACCACCTTGCGCGGCGAGCCGCTCAGCCTCGCCGACCTGCGCGGCCGCGTCGTCCTCCTCAACGTCTGGGCCACCTGGTGCGACCCCTGCCGCGAGGAGCTGCCCGACCTGCAGGCGCTGCACGTCCGCCACGAGCCCGAGGGCCTCACCGTCGTCGGCGTCAGCACCGACGCCGCGCGCGACGCCCGGACCCTGCGCAACATGGTCGCCGGCTTCGGCCTCACCTACCCGATCGTCCACGACGAGCGCAACGTCGTCAGCGGCCCGTTCCAGGTCATCGGCTACCCGGCCAGCTACCTCGTCGACCGCGCCGGCAACCTCCGCTGGCGCCGCGACGGCCGGATCCCCACCGGCGACCCCGAGCTCGCCGCCGCCCTCGCAGCGGCGCTGGCCGAGCCTGCGCCGTAGAGCATGTCCGTGCGGACATGCCCTCGCGGACGTGTCGCTTCGGACATGTTCACAAGGCCGCCCGCGCGTCCAGGCCGACCGAGCCTGCGCCGCAGAGCATGTCCGTGAGGACATGCCCTCGCAGACATGTCGCTTCAGACATGACCGCGAGGCCAGCTCACTCGCGCAGCGGCGACCGCCGCGCGAGCGGCTCACACTCCGAGCAGCTCGCGCACGCTGCCGGCGACCGCCGCAGTGGGCAGGCACATGCGGGCCCCGGCGGCGCGCGCGGCCATGCGGATCTCGTCGGTCGGCGCGTCGTGGACCGCGATGATCTGCGGGTTGCTGGGCCCCGCGGCCAGCTTGGCGATCACGTCGGTGCTCTTGAGGTCGGGCACCGTCATGCTGAGGATCACGTAGCGCGGCGGCGCGGCCTGGGCGACCAGCAGCGCGTCGGCGCCGGTCTGGGCGGTCTTGATCTCGAGCGCCGGCGTCGCCCGCTCGAGCTCCTCCTTCACCTTGGCGCGGAAGTCGGCGTTCTGGGTCACCAGCAGCACCTTCGAGTTGTCGCGCGCGTCGTTCGACGGCTCGATGCGGGGCTCGTCGCGCAGGTGGAACGCCTCGACCACGCGGCGACGGACCTCGGCGACGTCGAGCGGCTTCTTGAGGCAGGCCGACGCGCCGGCCGCCAGGATCCGCTCCATGTTGGCCTCGGTGTAGTAGCCGGTGATGGCGATGATCTCGGTGTGCATCGTCGACGCGTCGCGCTTGAGGCGAGCGCACACCTCGAAGCCGTCGACGCCGGGCATCATCAGGTCGAGGAAGATGAGCTGCGGGCGGAACGTCGCCACCAGCCGGCCGGCGTCGAACGCGTCGCGGGCGACCTCGACGTCGAACTGATGCGACAGGTCCTTGAGGACATCCCGCACCAGGTCGAGCACGACCGGCTCGTCGTCGATCACGAGCAGGCGGCCGACCTCGTCGCCGGTCGGCACGGTGAACGGGATCCCGCGCTCTTGACAGACGCGCTCGAGATCCTCGCGCCGCACGCGGCGGTGGCCGCCCACGGTCTTGAACGCCGGGATGAGGCCGTCCTCGATCCAGCGGATCACGGTGGTCGGCGTGACGCAGCAGATCCGCGCGACGTCGTGGGTGGAGTAGGTGTCTTTGACTGGAGTGCGTCCGCGGCTCATACGCTGGGGGGCTGCCCTTCGGGGGCGTCCGGGAGGTGGATCGTGAAGGTCGTACCCAGCCCGGGCTGCGACCTCACGAGGATATCACCTCCGTGGTCCTTGATGATTCCGTAGGAGATCGCAAGCCCGAGGCCGGTGCCCTTGCCGATGTCCTTGGTGCTGAAGAACGGGTCGAAGATGCGGTCGAGGATCTCGGGGGGGATCCCGCAGCCCTCGTCGGCGATCTCGAGCACGACGCGGCCGTCTTCCCGGTCGAGGCGGATCCGGATCCGGCCGCCCCGCGGCATGGCGTCGACCGCGTTCGAGAACAGGTTGAGGAGCACCTGCTCGAGCTGATCGGCGTCGCCGACGAGCATCGCCTTCGGCAGCCCCGAGCGCAGGACCCGGACGTTGTGCATCCGCCACTGGTACTCGCCGATGCCGATCACGCGGTCGATGAGGCCGCTCAGGTCGACGGGCCGGCGCTTGCCGCCCTCGCGCTGGCGCGAGAACAGCAGCACGCCCTCGACGATCTTGCGGCAGCGCTCGCCGCTGGCCGCGATCTTCTCGACCTTCTCGCGCACGTTCGGGTCGAGCGGCTTCTCGAGCAGCAGCCGGCTGTAGCCGACCACGCCGCTGAGCGGGTTGTTGATCTCGTGGGCGATCCCCGCCGCCAGCAGGCCCACGGCCGCGAGCTTCTGCGTGCGCAGCACCTGGTCCTCGAGCGCTCGCCGCCGCCGCAGGTCGAGCGCGACGAGCACCGCGCCGGCCCCCGGATCGTCGGCCCCGCGCAGCAAGCGACCCTCGAGGTGCAGCGGGATCTCCTGCCCGCCCTCGGCCAGCACCGCGACCTCGGTGGCGATCGCGCCGGTCGACCGCAGGCTCGTCCACAACGTGTCCCATCGGGCAGGTTCGGCCAGGCGCGCCACCTCGACCCCGAACTTGCGCCCGCGGGCCGCCTCGGCCGACACGCCGAGCAGCTGCTGGCTGGCGCGGTTCCACGTCACGACCCGCCCGGCCGCGTCGATCGAATTGATGAGCACGCTGGTCTGGTCGAGCAGCAGCGCCTGATAGTCCGCCAGCGCCTCGGTCTCGATCATCAGGCGACCGCCCTCGAGCCCGAGCGCCAGCTGCGGGGCGAGCAGCGCCAGCAGCCGCAGCGGCGTCGCGTCGCGCGGCCCGGCGCCGGCCAGCACGAAGAACCCGGCCACCCGCGGATTGGCCCCCAGCGCCAGCCGGAGCGCGCTCCTCCGGCCCTCGAGCTCGCCGAACCACCGCCGGTGCGTGGGCTCCGTCGCGTCGATCTCGACCACCGCCGGGCCGCTGCCCCACGCCGCCGGCGGCTCGCTCTCGACGGGCAGCGTCGACACCCGCGGCGCGCAGCCGGTCCGCAGCGTCCACCGCTGCCAGCCCTCGCCGACGCGCGCGAGCACGACTCCGCGGGTGAACCCGAGCGAGTCCATGATCGCCCCGCAGGCCGCCGCCACGTTGTCGTGCGGCCGCGCCGTCGACACCAGCAGGCGGTCGACCTGGGCCAGCAGCCGATCCTCGAAGTCCTGCTGCCGGCGCTCGCGGAGGTCGCGGAGCAGCGCCACCGTCGGCGCCCCCTCCTCGCGCCCGCCCGCCAGCGACAGCTCGACCGGCAGCGGCGCCCCGTCGAGCCGCCGCAGCTCGATCTCGCCATGCCAGTTGCCGACCCGCGCCTGCGTCAGCGCCTCGCTCAGCGCCCGCGCGGCCGCCGGCTCGGCCAGCTCGAGCAGGCTGCGCCCGCCCAGGTGCGGCCCGCTCCTGGCCTCCGAGTCCTGTCCCGAAGACAAGGTCTTTCCGGACATGCTCTCTGCGCCAGGTCGCGTCCGCGCCAGCGCCCCGTCGGCCGCTGCCTGAGCCCCTGAAACCGCGCTCCGACCCGCTCCGGCGCCGGTTCGCGCCGCCTCGTCAACGGTTCGATCGGCGGCATGCGGCGCCGCGCTCGCCGCCCCGCCTGTCCACACCGCGTCGTCGCCGTCGCTCGCGCGTGACCGAACGGACATGTCCCTCGCGCCACCCGCCGCTCCGGCGCGTGACCGATCGGACATGCCCGTCGGGCCAGCCACGCCCCGGCCGGGCCGCGTATCCACGCCGCCGGCACGTGACCGATCGGGCATGTCCGTAGGGCCAGCCGAGCCGTCCGCCGTCTGCCCCGAAGACACTGTCCGTTGCGACATGTCCTCCACGCCAGGCCGGACGCGGCCGCGCACGTCGCCGGCGAACAGCACCCGCGCGGCCGGGTTGGCGTGCACGATCATGCCCGCGCCGTCGAGCAGCAGCAGCCCCTGGTCGAGCGCCTCGAGGCAGCGGGCCAGCGCGCGGCCGACGTCGGGCGTCTGCGACCGCTCGGGCGCGGTGAACGTCAGCAGCACGTTGTCGCTGGCCAGCTTGCTGGCCCGCACCGCGCACGGCCACGTCCGGCCGCGGCCCGGCACCAGCGTCAGCTCGAGCGAGAAGCTGTGGCCCGCCGGTCGCCCGCGCAGGCCGGTGAAGGCTCGCCCGAACGCGCTGCGCTCGCTGGCGCGCGCGATGTAGCCGAGGAACGGCTCGCCGCCGAGATCGTGGGCGGCGAGGCCCTCGGCCAGCCCCGGGTTGGCCGCCAGGATCAGACCCGCGGGCGTGAGCACGGCGGCCGGCATCGCCAGCGCCGCGACGATCTCGCTGTACGCGCCGAGCGCGCCGTCGGAGCCGAGGCGGACTGTGGCTTCGGCGTCGCCGAGGCGCGGCAGCGAGGAGGTTTTGGAGCCCTGGACCACGAGTGCGGCGGCATGCTTAGCAAAATTCCCCGCCTGGTGCCCGGGGTCGAGTTCGCGCAGCGCCGTCTCGCGCCCCCCGGCCACCCCTGCTAGTCTGCCGCGCCGATGACGCTCACCGACCCTGGCCGCCTCGCGGGCGTGCGGCTCGCCGCCACCGTCGTCCTCCTGCGCGAGCGCGCCGCCGGCGATCCCCAGGTCTTCATGCTCCGCCGTAGCGCCCGGAGCCCGTTCATGCCCGACACCCTGGTGTTCCCCGGCGGCGCGGTCGACCCCGACGACGGCCCCGAGGGCAGCGACGAGGCCTTCGACGCCGCCGCGCGGCGCGAGTGCCGTGAGGAGGCCGGCGTCGCCCTCGAGGCCCGCGACCTCCACTGGTTCGACACCTGGCTCACCCCCGCCGCCGAGCCGCGCCGCTACTTCGCCCGCTTCTATCTCGCGCGCCTGACCGAGGGCGAGTTCGAGGACGCCGCCGCCGACGGCCACGAGACCCACGAGGGCCGCTGGGCCACCCCGGCGGAGCTCCTGGCCGCCTGGCAGCGCGAAGAGGTCGACCTCCCGCCGCCGACGCTGTGCACCCTCATGCGCCTGGCCGACGAGCGCCGCGCCGGCCTCGTCGGCCTCCCCGCCGCCCTCGTGCACGAGCCGATCCTCCCCAAGGGCCTCCTCCAGCCCGACGCCGACGGCGAGGCGCGCCTCGTCGTCGTGCTCCCCCACGACCCGGCCTACCCCGAGCTGCCCGGCGACGGCGTGCCCGCCCCCGCCCGCGTCGCCGACCTGCCCCACCGCCTCGTCCGCGCCGGGAGGACCTGGCGCCTGTGCTGACCCTTCGGCCATGGCCCCCGCGCCATGCTCTTCGGGGCATGTCGCAAGCGACAGGCGCGAACAGCCATGTCCGAAACGACATGTCCCTCGCGCCAGCCACCGCAGCTGACCGCAGCGACATGTCCCTCGCGCCAGCCTCCGCCATGCGCCTCTCGACCTGCCTCCTCGCCCTCCTCCTCGCCGCCTGCGGCCGCACCGAGCCCCAAGGTCCGCGCTCCGCCACGGCGCCCGCCGGCGCGCCCGCGCCGACCGACGCCGCAGATCCGGCCGCCCCTCCCGCGCCCGTCGTGCCGGCCGCGCCCGCGACCCCCGACGAGCGGCGCGTCCTCGCCTGGCTCGACCCCGACTCGCCCGCCGTCGCGTACATGCGGCTGCCCGCCGACCTCGAGCCCGAGGCGCTCGGCGAGCTGTTCGCCTTGCCGCCGCGCGCGCTCGCCCTGCTGCGCGCCCCGCTGAGCCTCGAGTCCGGGCTCGCCGCCCTCGTCGGCCCCGCCGCCCCGCCGCCCGAGCAGTGGCTCGCGCGCGACCTCGTCGTCATGCAGCCCGTGCTCGCCCGCGGCCCCTACCTCGTGCGCCGCCTGCTCGCGCCGCGGGCGGACGTCGAGGCCTGGCTGCGCAGCGGCGGCATGCAGGTCGACACCGTCGAGGGCCTCGCGGTGTGGACCCCCGGCCAGTCCGCGCCCGAGGCTCCGGTCGACGGCGCCCCCGGCCTCGCCCCCTCGCTCGTGTTCCCTTGGCGGCTCGTCTTCCTCGCCGACGATCTGGTCGGCGCCTTCTCCCTCACCGAGATGGGCAACGGCCTCGGCCCGCTGACCGCCGCCCGCGACCTGCCTCCGTCCGATCTCACGCGCATGATCGGCGAGGTCGTCGCCGCCGACCCCGCGCTCCTGCTCGAGCTGTACGTCCAGGGCGCCATGCTCCACTTCGATCTCAGCGACGACGTCGGGGTCGCCAAGCTGTCCCTGCGCCGCCTCGTCGAGGCCGACGGCGCGCGCTCGTTGCCCCGCCACGACGCCGCCGGCATCGACGGCGAGGTCATCCTCCAGCCGCTGGGCGACGTCGCCGACGCCGCCGCCGCGCTCGAGGCCCGCGCCCCCGCCGGCGCCGCCACCGACGTCCTGCGCGACCTCTACAAGGCCGTCGCCTACAGCCAGGACGGCCCGGTCGTGCGCGGCCGCCTGCAGCTCGCCGCCGACGACCTCGCGCCCCTGCGCCGCGGAGGCGGCCGTTGAGCGCGCCGCGCCCCGGGCAGCGCGGAGGCCCTCGGTGAGCCCCGCGCTCTCCGCTCCGCGCGCCCTCGGCCTCCTCCGGTCGCGCCTCGCCCTGCTGCTCGCGCTCGCCGCCTGCAACGCCCCACCCGCCGGCGATCCGCCCTCTTCGCGACCTGCCCCCACGGCCATGTCCGAGACGACAGGCCCGATCGCCCAGGTCCCCGAGGACATGTCCAAACAGACATGCCCACAAGTGCAGGATCCGATCGGCGACCTCGAGTGGATCCCCGCCGACGCCCGCGTCGTCGCCCTGTTCGACCTCGGCGACCCTGGCGTCGACGACGCCGCCGCCGAGCTCGCGCGCGCCAGCGCCACCACCCCCGGCATGCCCGTGGTCGCCGCGCTCGGCCTCGGCTTCGTCGCTACCCAGCTGCACATCCTCCGCCGCCAGCTCGCCGACGCCGCGCTGACCCCCCGCGAGCTGCTCCTCCTCCACGATCCGGCCGGCGCCGTCGTCTGGATCGTGCGCGTCCGCTGCGACCTCGCCGTCCTCCAAAACACCCTCGCGCGCGCCTGGGGCGTCACCAGCCGCACCACCGCCGCCGGCCCGCTCGCCGAGCCCGACCCCGCCCGCGGCTTCCCCCACGACCTCGTCTTCCTCGGCGACGATCGCCTCGCCCTCGTGCCCGCCGGCGCCGGCGGCAAGCTGCGGCGCTGGCTCGAAGGCCAGGCCGGCCCGCCCGACCTCGGCGAACGCCGCGGCGAGACCCCCGGTCAGGCGCTCGCTCGCCTCGATCCCGCCCCGATCCGCGTCGTGCTCGCCGGCCGCGGCTTGCTCGCTGGCGACGCCGCCAGCGCCCCTCGCACCGTCCGCGCCTGGCCGGACCGCGTCGCCCTCGACGCCGCCCCGCCGTGATCCGGACCTGGCCGATCGGCCAGGCCACCGTCCTCCGGACCGCGCGCATCTGCCCGACCGGACAGCCCCGCGCTCGCACGCGAGGCTCCGCGCCTCACAGGACATGCCCCCTCGGACATGTCTTTCAAAGCATGCCCCTTAGAACATGTTCGATCGAACCCGACACCGCGTGCCGCGCCCGTGACCCATCGCACCGGCGCGCGCGAGGTCGCTGCGCGCGCACCGGGCCGCGCGGGGGCTCGGACCCGCGACCTGGGCCTGCCTCGTGAACTGCGTTCGTCGCCTGTTCGCCCGGCCGCGGGCCGCCGCGGCCGGATTTGCCGCAAGGGCGCGCCCACGTGGCCTGCGGGCCCCTTTGCGCGCGTCCTCGCTCAGGTATAGTGGAGGGTATGCCTGTCGACCCGGGCCCGAGTGCACCTTCATCCTCTGCCGCCATGTCCGTCGCCGCCGTGCTTTCCGGAGGCTCCGGTCCCTGGCCCAGCCACCCGCCCGCGCTCGCCGACGACGTCAACTCGATCGACGCCATCGTCCGCGCCATGTACGCCTCGGTCTCGTTCACCGAGGGGCGGGGCCCCGACGCCGAGCGTCTCGCCAGCCTGTGCGTCCCGCACGGCCGCCTGATCAAGGTCCACGCCAACAACATCGACGACATGAGCGTCCCCGAGTTCGTCGAGCGGGTGCAGACCCGGATCAGCGAGCAGGGCCTGCGCGGCTTCTCCGAGCGCGAGCTGTTCCGCCGCACCGAGGTGTTCGCCGGGATCGCCCACGTCTTCACCACCTACGAGAGCCGCACCGACGACGGCGGCGCCGACCACCTGCTCTACCGCGGCATCAACAGCATCCAGCTGCGCCACGACGGCCGGCGCTGGTGGATCCTCACGATCCTCTGGGCCGACGAGCGCGACGACTCCCCGATCCCCGCGGCGTATCTTCCTCGCACATGAGCGCGGTCCGCGGTCGCTACGCTCCCAGCCCGACCGGCCCGCTGCACCTCGGCAACGCGCGCACCGCCCTGCTCGCCTGGCTCGACGCCCGCGCTCGCGGCGGCGCCTTTGTCATGCGCATCGAGGACGTCGACTTCACGCGCGCCCGGCCCGAGTTCGAGGCCCAGCTCCTGCTCGACCTGCACTGGCTCGGCCTCGACTGGGACGAGGGCCCCGACGTCGGCGGACCGTCCGGCCCCTACCGTCAGAGCGAGCGCGGCGATCGCTACGCCGCCGCCCTCGCGCGCCTCGAAGTCTACCCGTGCACCTGCACCCGTCGCGAGCTGCGCGCCTTGCCGGTCACCAGCATGTCCGGAGAGCCAGTGTACCCGGGGACATGTCGCAAAGGACAGTCGAACCCCGGCCGTCACGCCGCCGTGCGCTGGCGCGTCCCTGGCGGCAGCGTCGACTTCGTCGATCGCCTGTGCGGCGAGCACCGGCAGGACATCGACCGCGACGTCGGCGACTTCGTGCTGCAGCGCGGCGACGGGGCCTGGGCCTACCAGCTCGCCGTCGTCGTCGACGACGCCGACATGGGCGTCACCGACATCGTCCGCGGCGCCGATCTGCTCGACAGCACCCCGCGGCAGCTCCACCTCCTGCGCGCGCTGCACCCTGACCTGCCCGCCCCGCGCTTCGCCCACGTCCCGTTGATCCTCGGCGCCGGCGGGGCCAAGCTCAGCAAGCGCGATGGGGCGCCCGACCTCGGGGCCCTGCGCGAGGCGGGCGCATCGCCGGCGCGCGTCGTGGCGGCGCTCGCCCGCAGCGTGGGCCTCGTGCCCCCGGAGGTCCGCGAGATCCGGCCCCGCGAGCTCTTGACCACCGTTCAGGCCGACGATCCGCTCGCGCGCATCACCTCGCAGCCCCTCGACCTCGCCGGCCTGTGACGGACGTCCTCGTCCGCCCCGTGAGTCGCCCGACGTTGCGCCCGCGAAGCCTTGTCCGCGCCGACCCGGGTCGATAAAACCCGAATCCTCCCCGGAGTCTCTTCGCCGATGCATCGCCGCCTCTCGCCCCTCGCGTGGTTCACCGCCGCCCTCGCCCTCGCCGCCTGCAAGCCTGCAGCCACCACCGCCGGGCCCACCGACGCCTCGCCGGGCGACGGCAGCGACAACGGCGGCTCCGCGGCCGGCCCCAGCTCGGCCTACACCTACCCCAGCACGCGCAAGGGCGACACCGTCGACACCTACCACGGCGCCCAGGTCGGCGACCCGTACCGCTGGCTCGAGGAGCTCGACACCGACGAGACCCGCGCGTGGGTCGAGGCCCAGAACAAGCTCACCTTCGGCGTCCTCGGCGGCATCCAGCAGCGCGACGTCATCCGCAAGCGCCTCACCGAGCTGTGGAACTACGAGCGTTACGGCGTCCCCTCCAAGGAGGGCGGCAAGTACTTCTACAGCCGCAACGACGGCCTGCAGAACCAGAGCGTCCTCTACGTCGCCGACAACCTCGCCGCCGAGCCGCGCGTCCTCCTCGATCCCAACACCCTCTCGCAGGACGGCACCGTCGCCCTGTCCGGCACCGCGATCAGCCAGGACGGCAAGTACATCGCCTACGGCCTCGCCGCCGCCGGCAGCGACTGGCAGGAGTACCGCATCCGCGAGATCGCCACCGGCAAGGACCTCGACGATCACCTCAAGTGGATCAAGTTCAGCGGCGCCGCCTGGACGAAGGACAGCAAGGGCTTCTTTTACAGCCGCTATGACGCCCCCAAGGACGGCGAGGCGCTCAGGGGCAAGAACGAGTTCCAGAAGCTCTACTACCACAAGGTCGGCACCGCCCAGGACCAGGACATCCTCGTCTACGAGCGCAAGGATCACCCGCAGTGGGGCTTCGGCGGCGAGGTCAGCGACGACGGCCGCTGGCTCGTCATCCGCGTGTGGGAGGGCAGCGCCGACAAGAACGCCCTGTTCGTCCAGGACCTCGCGGGCGGCGTCGGCAAGAAGCCCGTCGTCGAGCTGCTCGGCAAGTTCGACGCCGAGTACACCTTCGTCGGCAGCAAGGGCAGCAGCCTCTTCATCCAGACCACCCAGGGCGCTACGCGCGGCAAGCTCGTCGCCATCGACCCGACCAAGAAGAACGCCGGCGATCCTGCCGCGTGGAAGCTCCTCATCCCCGAGGCTCCCGAGACCCTGCGCGGCATCAGCCACGTCGGCGGCAAGCTGATCGCCTCGTACCTCAAGGACGCGCGCAGCGAGGTCCGCGTCTTCAGCGAGGGCGGCAAGCTCGAGCGTGACATCACCTTGCCCGGCCTCGGCACCGCCGGCGGCTTCGGCGGTCGGTCGAAGGACACCGAGACCTTCTACGCCTTCACCAGCTACACCTGGCCGACCACCATCTTCCGCTACGACCTCAAGACCGGCACCAGCGAGGTCTTCCGCCAGCCCAAGGTCGCCTTCGATCCGAGCAAGTACGAGACCACCCAGGTCTTCTACACCAGCAAGGACGGCACCAAGGTGCCGATGTTCTTGACCCACAAGAAGGGCCTCGAGCGGACCGGCCAGAACCCGACCTACCTCTACGGCTACGGCGGCTTCAACGTCGCGCTCACCCCCGGCTTCTCCGTCCCCGACCTCATGTGGCTCGAGCTCGGCGGCGTGCTCGCGGTCGCCAACCTGCGCGGCGGCGGCGAGTACGGCGAGTCCTGGCACGAGGCCGGCACCAAGCTGCACAAGCAGAACGTGTTCGACGACTTCATCAGCGCCGCCGAGTACCTCGTCGCCGAGAAGGTCACCTCGCCGGGCAAGCTCGCCATCGGCGGCCGCAGCAACGGCGGCCTGCTGGTCGGCGCCGCCATGACTCAGCGCCCCGACCTGTTCGCCGTCGCCCTGCCCGGCGTCGGCGTCATGGACATGCTGCGCTTCCACAAGTTCACGATCGGCTGGGCCTGGGTGTCCGACTACGGCTCCTCCGACGACGCCGAGCAGTTCAAGGCCCTGCGCGCCTACTCGCCGCTGCACAACCTCAAGTCCGGCACCAAGTACCCGGCCACCCTCGTCTACACCGCCGATCACGACGACCGCGTCGTCCCCGGCCACAGCTACAAGTTCGCCGCCGCGCTGCAGGCCGCCCAGGCCGGCGACAAGCCGACCCTCATCCGCATCGACGTGCGCGCCGGCCACGGCGCCGGAAAGCCGACCAGCAAGCAGATCGACGAGTGGACCGACCTCTGGGGCTTCGTCGTCCACAACCTCGGCATGACGATCTAGCCCGCGCCCTCGCGCCCCGGAGCCCCGCGATCTCGCCGAGGTCGCGGGGCTCCTGTATTTTTGGACATGCCCTCGAGAGCATGTTCCAAATGACATGTCCGATGCGACATGCATCTCTTCATGCCGCGCTAACTTTGGGCAAGCGCTTTAGAGCATGTTCCGAATGACATGTCCGATGCGACATGCAGCTCTCCATGCCGCGCGCACGAAAGCGGCCTGATGCGCTCTCCTCGATGCGTCCGCTCGGCGCGACCCGACGAGGGTCCCCGACCCCGGCCGTCCGCATCCGCGGCCGCACCGTTCGCGCGCGCGCCCGTAGATCCATCCTCTCGACCGCCCGTTGCCGGGGCGAGCCACCATGCCGATCCGCCTGCGCTCCCTCGCCTGTCTCGCCGCGTTCACCTTCTTCATGCCCGCCGCCGAGGCAGCCCCCGACAAGGAGCGCGAGCGCCCGCACCGCATGAAGGCCTACGACTTCTCGGCCGACACCTTCGCTGGCGAGATGCTCGCTCCCTCGCCCGCGATGGGGGCCACGCCCGGCGGCGCCCAGGACATCCAGTTCTTCCGCGATCGCGTCAAGGCCGGCGAGGTCCCGCACCCCAACACCTTCACGCCCGAGGGCCTGTTCAGCGAGCACGACCTCCCGCTCGCGGCCGGGCGCACCTGCGATCAGCTGCTCTGCACCGTCGGCGAGGCCACCGGCGCCGCCTTGCTCGCCCAGCCCGACGTCCAGTACCTCGCCCAGCTCGGCTTCAGCTCCGGCCTCGATCCGAAGACCTTCAAGCGCGCCCCGCTCAACCTCGTCGCCGTCATCGACAAGTCGGGCTCGATGTCGGGCCAGCCGCTCGACCTCGTGCGCGAGAGCCTCTACCGCGTCCTCGATCAGCTCGGGCCTGACGACCAGCTCTCGATCGTCCTCTACGGCGACCGCGCCCACGTCCATCTGGCCCCGACGCCCGCCCGGGACAAGCGCGCGATCGCCAGGCACATCGCCGACATCGAGAGCGCCGGCTCGACCGCCATGGAAGAGGGCCTGCGGGTCGGCTACGAGCTCGCCGGTCGCAGCGGCAAGGGCTTCAAGGGCACCACCCGCGTCATGCTCTTCACCGACGAGCGGCCCAACGTCGGCGCCACCGACAAGCAGAGCTTCATGGGCATGGCCCGCGACGCCTCGCACGGCGGCATCGGCCTTACCACCGTCGGCGTCGGCGTGCAGTTCGGGGCCGAGCTCGCCACCGCGGTCAGCAGCGTGCGCGGCGGCAACCTGTTCTTCTTCCCCGACGCCGCGCGCATGTCGAAGGTCTTCCGCGAAGACTTCGACACCATGGTCACCGAGCTCGCCCACGACCTGAAGCTCGAGGTGAAGCCCGCCGCCGGCCTCAAGATCGCCGGGGTCTACGGGATCCCCGGCAAGGCCATCGAATGGGCCCCCGGCGGCGCCATCCGCCTCAGCGTCGAGACCATCTTCCTCAGCCGCAAGAAGGGCGCCATCTTCGTCGGCTTCGGCCCCGCCGATCGCAACTTGCCCGGCCCCAAACAGGCCGTCGATCGTCCGCTCGGCCAGGTCAGCCTCGCCTACACCGAGGTCGCCGCCGGCAAGCCGCGCAGCTCCACCGTCGACCTGTCCTACAAGCCAGGTGCGAACGCCAGCGTCGGCCTCGTCCGCGGCGCGCGGCTCGTCGATCAGGCCACCGCGCTGGCCCGGGCCGCCGCCCTCCACCACGAGCAGAACGACCAGGAGGGCGCCTACCAGCTCGTGCACGCCCTCGCCTCGCTCTACCGCCAGGACCGCGATCCCGAGCTCGCCGAGGAGCGCACGCTCGTGTTCGCCCTCGAGCGCACCTTCGCCAAGCTCTCGGGCCACGCCGGCGAGCCCTCGCCCGCCGCTCCCGCCGTCGATCGCGTCAGCGGCCTCCCGCCCGCCCCGTCCTCGCGGCGCTCGCCCGTCGTCACCACCGGCCCGCGCAAGAACCTGCTCGATCGCATCGACCACCCGTGAGCCGCTCGCCGGCATCCACCAGCCAGGTCTCACGCGCCATACCGGCCTCTCTCGCGCACGCAACGACCCGACCCACCTCAACCGTCCGACCGGGCTCGCCTCTCGTCACTGCGCGCGTCGACCGTGAGCCGCGCCTCGGTCGGCCGCTGCGCACCGCGATCTCCCGCACCGAGCTCCGCGCGCGCAGCGACCAGGCACCTCGTGTCCCGACCGCGCTCGGCACGCGGCGGTCGTTTGCCCCGCGCGGCCCGCGGCGTTACGCTCCGCGCGTGTCGACCCGCGCCGCGCTGTTCTCCTTCGTGCTTGTGACCTCGGCGGTGCTCGGATGCACCGGCGCCGGCAAGGCACCTGCCCCTTCGGACATGGCCCCGAAGACATCCACCGCCACGGCAGGCGGCGGCGACCTCGAGGGCTTCCCGCTGTCCCGCCTGCGCTTCGAGCACAACCCCGTCGAGCCGCTCACGTTGCCGGAGCCGCTGAACGAGGCCGACCTCAAGGCTCGCGGCGTGCAGAGCCACCGCGTGCTGACGGCCACCAGCCCGCAGGTGTGGCTCTACGTGTTCGAGTTCGCCGACCAGAACGCGATGTTCGCCGCGCTGCAGGACCCGCGCCTGCTCCTGCCGGGCGAGCCGCCGTACTACCCTGCCACGGCGTTCACCGGCCGCTGGCTGCTCGTCACCGGCTTCCCCTCGGAGAAGCCGGTCTCGCCGGAGATGGAGGCCGCGCGCACCATGTTCCTCGAGCGCTGGGCCGGCCAGGAGTGATCCTCGCCCCGGCGCAGTCGCTCAGCCGAGCACCACGCGCACCGACTTGACCAGCGCCCGCAACGCCGTCACGACCTCCTCGGTCGTCTCGCCCTTCACGATCGCGTAGCCCTCGCCCTCGTAGCCGGACGCGCGCGGCTGCCCGACCTGCGGCAGCTTGCGGTCGACCACCCACGGGCCGGCCTGCTCTTGCGCCTCGGCCAGGCCCTCGACCGCGCGGACCACCTGCCCCGGACCTTGCCCGCGGAAGAACGCCGTGCCGGCCGCGAACTGGCGCGGCGGCGCCTCGAAGCGGTCGAACACCATCAGCTCGGCCCACTTCTGCCACATGTCGACCCCGTGGCAGAGGCCCATCATCGGCATCAGGTGCACGCCGGGCGGGCGGGCCGCCACCTCGCTGATCACCATCGAGCCGTCGGGGCGGAGGAACCACTCCATATGAGTGAGCGCCGTGCCGACCCCGAGGGCCTGCAGCGCGCGCACGTTGAGCGCGCGGAACGTCTGCGCGTGCGGCTGCAGCTGCTCGCGCGGCAGCAGCACGCAGTACTGAATCCACGGGTTCTCGAGCACCTGCAGCGGCCCTGGCAGGTAGTAGCTCGACGAGTGCCACACCGGCCTGCCGTCGATCGTGATCGTCTCGAACGTGTGCTCCTCGCCGCGCACGAACTCCTCGGCCTGGGCCGGGTTCGACGGCGTCACGAACAGCTCGGCGAGCGCCGACGCCAGCGACTCGTCGTCGGTCGCGCGGACCGTCGCCCGCGAGCCCAGGCCCGCCGGCGGCTTGAGCACGACCGGGTAGCCGACCTCGCGCACGAACGCCCGCGCCTCCTCGGCCGAGCCGATCAGCGCCTGCCTCGCCACCGGCAGCCCCGCCTCGCGCAGCTTCGCCTTCATCCGGTTCTTCTCGCGGAAGTTGCGGGCGATCGCCTCCGTCATGCCCGGGATCCCCAGCTTGTCGCGCGCCACCGCCAGCGGGGTCTGCATCTGCTCGAGGAACCCGATCAGGCGATCGACGCGCCCCCACCCGGCCTGGAACGCCTTGCCCGCGGACACCAGCTGCTCGGCGTCGAGGCAGTCACGGACCTGGTAGTGCCCGACCACGCGACCGCGGTAGCGCTCGGGCAGCGTCGCCTCGGACTCGTGGGTGATGAGGCCGATCCGGACATCGGGCAGCGACGTCAGCGCGTCGAGGCACTGCAGGATGTTGGCGCTGTAGAACGGGGCGACGTAGAGGACGTGGGCGGGCATGCGCGGCCGCGATCATGCCAGATCCACCGCGACCCGGCGACGCGCTCGGTCAGCGAGAACCGCCGGTCGCACGCGATCCCGACCGGTCGATGACCGCGGGAGCCCAGCCTCGGCCCGCAAAACGACGTCTCGCAGCGGCGCGTGGCGGTCACGGGACCGGGGCGATCCAGGCCGTGGTCCGGCGCCCTCCGACGGTCCCCGACCCGGCGCAGCCTCCGATCGGCGAGACCTGCCCGCGTGGCCGATCCTGCGAGCGAGTCGCGGCGAGCCCTCGACGGTCCTGCGCGATCTTCCGCCCGCCCGGCGCAGCCGACCGTGCTCTCGCCGGCGCCGCGAGCCCTCGCGTGCCCCACATGTCTGTTTCGACATGTCTCCGACGACATGCCCTTATCGACATGCCCTCGGCGACATATTCCCCACGACATGCCCGATCGGACACTCCGCCTACCCGCCAGCCAGGCTCACCCGAGCTCGCCGCGGTCGATGCGATCGAGCGCCGTCTCGGCCGCCGCCGACTCGGCCGCGCGCAAGCTCGGGCCCTCGCCCTCGGCCAGCGCCACGATCAGGCCGTCGGAGCACGTCACCTCCGCGCGCACCCGCCACAGCGAGCGGTCGTGCGCCGGGCGGTCGCCGAGCGGCACGTAGACCGGCGGCCGCCGCCAGCGCGCCTGGGCCCACTCCTGCAGCCGCGCCTTGGCCGGCTTGCCGTCGTCCGGGCGCAGCGCCGCCAAACGGGGCCCCAGCAGCGCCTGAAACACCACCCCCGACGACGCCAGCGGATCGCGGCCGGCCGCGCGCGCGTCGAGGAACGCCGCTCCGAGCACCGCCTCGGCCGCGTCGGCCAGCGACCCGTCGTGTTCGCGCAGCTCCGCCTGCCGATGCGCCACCCACAGCGACGGCCCGAGATCGAGCCGCCGGGCCGCCTCGGCCAGCGCCGGCTCCGACACCAGGCTCGCGCGCAGCCGCGTCAGCACCCCCTCGGGCAGCGCCGGGAAGCGGCGCCACAGCGCCTCGGTCGAAAGCAGGGCCAGCACTGCGTCGCCGAAGAACTCGAGGCACGCGTTGCTCGGCCAGCCCGCGCGCGCGTGCTCGTTGACCCACGTCGGGTGCGTCAGCGCCACGCGCAGCAGCGCCGGGCGGGTGAACGCGTAGCCGAGCCGCGTCTGCAGCGGCGCCATGCGGGCCTCGTTGTCGGGCCAGGTCGGCGCCCCGCGGCGGTCGGGCAGATCCTCGAGCAGCTCGGTCATGCGCCGGTCTCCGCGATCCAGCCGCCGCCGAGCACTCGGTCACCGGCGTAGATCACCGCGGCTTGCCCCGGCGCCGCCGCCTGGACCGGCGTTTCGAAATGGATCGTCGCCCGCTCGCCCGCCAGCTCGACGCGCGCCGGCGCCGGCCGCCCGCGGTGACGGATCTGGACCTCCGCGCGGACCGTCGCGTGCTCGCCCAGCGGCGCCAGCCGGCGGAAGTCCGCCAGCGTCAGCGCGTGCGTCTCGAGGTCCGCCGCGTCGCCCACCACCACCTGGCGCTGCGCCGGCAGCACCCGCAGCACGTAGCGCGGCGACGTGCCCGGGATCCGCAGCCCGCGGCGCTGGCCGATCGTCACGCGGTGGATCCCGCCGTGCGCCCCGAGCACGCGGCCCTCGGCGTCGACCACCTCGCCGGGCGCCAGCTCCTCGGTCGCCAGCCCCAGCGTCGCCGCCCGCGCCTCCACCAACTCACCGTGATCGCGGCCGCCGACGAAGCACAGCTCCTGGCTGTCGGGCGTGTCGGCGCTCGGCAGCCCGAGCGCGCGGGCCTTGGCTCGCACCTGGTCTTTGAGCCATGTCCCGAGCGGAAACTGCACCCCCGCCAGCAGCGCCGGCGGCACCGCGAACAGGAAGTACGTCTGGTCCTTCGTCGCATCGGCCGCGCGCAGCAGCGCCCCGTCTTCCAGGCGCGCGTAGTGGCCGGTCGCCAGCGCCTCGGCACCGAGCGCGCGGGCGCGGGCCACCAGCGGCCCGAACTTCACGTGCTCGTTGCAGCGGACGCACGGGTTCGGCGTGCGGCCGCGGGCGTACTCGCGGGCGAAGTCGTCGATCACCTGGGCCGAGAAGCGCTCCTGCTCGTCGACCGTGTAGTGCGGGATCCCAAGCAGCGCGCACACGTCTCGCGCCTGATCGATCTCCGCCGGCGAGCAGCACGACCCGCCGCGGCCCTGGCGTTCGTGCCCGCTGGCGTCGTAGAGCCGCATCGTCAGGCCCACCACTTCGTGGCCCGCCTCGACCAGCAGCGCCGCCGCCACCGACGAGTCGACCCCGCCGGACATCGCGCACACGATCCTCATGACGGCGTCACCTCGCGCCAGTCGCCGCCGCCCTCCGCCCCGCGCACGCGCGCGATCGCCTCGGGCAACGCGGCCAGCAGCGCTTCGACATCCTCTTCGGTGTTGCCGGCGCCGAGCGAGATCCGCAGCGCCGAGCGAGCCGCGGCCGGCGTCAGCCCCAGCGCCAGCAGCACCGGCGACGGCTCGGGCGTGCCCGAGCTGCAGGCCGCCCCGTACGACACCGCGATCCCTGCCAGGTCGAGGTTCATCGCCAGCAGCTGCCCGTCGCAGCCGGCGAACCCGGCGCTCACGGTGTTGCCGACCCGGCGCTCGCGATCGCCGTGGACTGTCACATCGGACATGTCCGAAAGGCCAGCCCGCAAGCGTTCGGCCAGTCGGGTCACGTGGGCGTGGCGCGTCGGCAGCTCGGCCGCGGCCAGCTGCGCCGCGACGCCGAACCCTGTGATGCTGGCGACCGGCTCGGTCCCCGCCCGGCGCCCGCGCTCTTGCTGGCCGCCGAGCAGCAGCGGATCGATCGCCAGCCGGCGGCGATGGACCAGCGCGCCGACCCCCTTCGGGCCGTAGATTTTGTGGCTGCTGACGCTGAGCAGGTCGAGATCCCAGCCATGAAAGTCGAGGGGCAGCTTGCCGAACGCCTGCACCGCGTCGCAGTGGACCAGCGCCCCGGGCGCGAATTCGCGCACCACGCGGACCAGCGCCGGGATGTCGTAGGCATTGCCGAGCACGTGATTCGCGGCAGCGAGCGAGACAACTCCCACGTCCGGGTTCTCCCGGAGGGCGGCGCTCAGCGCGTCGGGCTCGATGCGGCCATGGGCGTCGACCGCGACCAGCGCCAGCGGGTGTCCCTCACGCTGCAGCCGGCCCGCCGCCGCCAGCACCGCCGGGTGCTCGAGCGGCGAAGTGAGCAGGCCAAAAGGCCGCCCTGCGGCCCGCAGCGCCCTCGCAGCGCCGATCAGCGCCAGGTTGTCGGCCTCGGTCCCGCCCGACGTGAAAGTCACCTCGAGCGCCTCGGCCCCGAGCGCCCGGGCGACCGCGCGGCGCGCCTGTTCGACGGCCGCCCGGGCCCGCTGCCCCGTGCTGTGCACGCTGGCCGGGTTCCCCTGAAGGAGGGGGTCGGTCAGCGCGGCGATAACAGCGTCCCGGACCCGGGGATCGAGGGGGGTCGTCGCGTTGTGGTCGAGGTAGCGCACCCAGGGCCGGCTATAGCACGAGGTCCGGCGCCGGGAGCCCCGGTTTAGCCGGCTTGTTGACGGGATGGGCTCCGGCGTTGAATCATCACAGCGCGTGAGTCTCCTCGGGACCATGATGGTGAGAGCGGGCCTGCTCTCCGACGAGCAGTTAGCCGCGGTACAGGCCACAAGCGCCGAGCGCAAGCTCTCCTTCGTCGAAGCTCTGCTTTCGCACAGCTTCGCCGATGAAGACAGCGTCGTCGGTTTCCTTCACAGCAAGCTGATGATCCCCAAGGTGGGCGCCAGCATCCTCGACGGCGTCGATCGATCGGCGCTCGATCGGGTCCCCGGTGAATTGGCTGCGCGCCACGCCGTGCTCCCGATCTCGAGCGACGAGACTGGCAACCTCACCCTGGCGATGGTCGACCCGACCGACATGAAAGCGGTCGACGCCATCTCGGCGCACACGGGCGCGTATCTGGTTCGCGCGGTCGCGCCGCTGCGAGTCATCCGCTCCTCGATCACGCACCACTACGGGATCCCGGCGCCGACCTTGCCCTCGCTGCAGGCGACCAAGCCGGCCACCGCCGCGACCCCGGCCGCGGTCATCCCCGCCGGCGCCTCCGCACCTGGCTCGAGCACCAGCCGCGCCCCCTCGGCCGCCGTCAGCTCGGCGCCGACGGTGACGCCCCCGACCATTGGCACCCCGCCGAACGGCGCCCTGACCGTGCCTTCGCCGCCGGTCGTCGAGCCCGTCGCCGCGGGCGCCTCTCGCCCCTCCGCCCCCAGCGGCGCCGCGATCCGTCCGGCCGCCGTGCTCCAGCCCTCGGCCGTGCTCATGGCCGGCGCCCCGCGTCCGGCCGCCGTGTTGCCGGCCGCCGCCTTCGCGCCCTCGCCGTACGGCATCCCCGCCCACGCCGCCGCGCCCGTGGTCGCATCGAGCGCCACCGCGACCGTAGTCGCACCTGTCCCTTCGGCCAGCCCGCCCGGCAGCGGCAGCCTCGCCGCGGCGCTCACCGCCACCCCGCCGGTCGCCACCTCCCCCGCGAGCAACGGCGTCTCGTCGGTCGGCGCGACCAACCTCTCCGCCCCCAACCTCGCCGCCCCCAACCTCGCCACCCCGCCGATCGCCGTACCTGTCTCTTCGGCCAGCTCGGCCCCGGGCAACGTCACCCAGCCGTTCGCCTCCTCGAGCATCACCGCGGCGATGCCCGCCGCACCTGTCTCTGCGGCCAGCTCGACCACGGGCAGCGTCGCCCAGCCGTCCACCGCCGCGAGCGTCCCCGCCGCGGTCGCCATCGACGCCGACACCGTACCTGTCCCTGCGGCCAGCCCCGTCAGCGAGCCCGAGGCGCCCGTGCCGACGATCGCTGGCGCCATGGCGACCCTGCGCCCGGCCGAAGAGATCGACACCTCGCGCGGTCGCACCGAGCCCGGCACCGAGAGCGCCGCCGAGACCCTCTCCGGCGCCCCGCGGCCCAGCGACGACCTCGACATCCCGCTCGACGACCTCGAGAGCAACGACCGACCCGGCACCTCCGGGCCCGGCGAGGCGACCTTCGACGCCGCCAAGACCCAGACCTGGATCCCGCCGAGCTTCACCGCCGCCAACGAGATCATCCCGCTGTCGCCGGAGGCGTTCCACCGCCTGCTGCCGCGCTTCGCCACCGTCAAGTCGCGCGACGAGGTCACCGACCTGCTGCTCGATTTCCTCGCCGAGGGCTTCTCGCGGGTCATCATGTTCGTCCACGTCAAGGGCGAGATCCGCGGCCGCGACGCCCGCGGCGAAGACCTGCTGGTCGAGGCCGTGCGCCAGATCCGGATCCCCGCCGGCGGCCCCTCGGTGTTCTCCGGCGTCATCGAGCGCCGCCTCCCCTACTTCGGCGCGATGCGGACCGACACCCCGATCGACGCCGCCTTCTTCTCGGCCCTCGGCGGCGTCGAGGGCGTCATCCTGGTCCTGCCCGTCCTCCTGCGCGAGAAGGTCCCGCTGATCGTGTTCGCCTCGGGCTCGAGCAACCCCGTCGACCCGCGCAGCCTGCACGAGCTGACCCACGAGGTCGCCGCCGCGCTCGAGCGCATCATCGTGATCGAGAAGGCCCGCGGGAAGTAGCCGCGCCGGCCCCGGCGCGCATGTCGAAGCGGGCATGTCCAAACGGACATGCCCGTTTCTCTATGTCCGTTCGCGCATGTCCTCACGGACATGCGCGAAGCGACATGTCCGAAGGCGCAGACTAGTGTGCACGTGAACTCTGTCGCTGCCGAAGCAGCACCAAGCAGCGCCGCACATCGGTAACGCAGCGTCGGCTCGCACCAGAAGCGCTTCGATGCCGAAGCAGCGCCAAGCGTCACCGCAGTCGCAGCGTCGGCTCGCACCAGAAGCGTTTCGACGCCGAAGCAGCGCCGCACACAGGCGCGCAGCGTCGGCCCGCACCAGAAGCGCTTCGATGCCGAAGCAGCGCCGAGCAGCGCCGCACACAGACGCGCAGCATCGGCTCGCACCGGGGTGCGTCGATGCCGAAGCAGCGCCAAGCGTCACCGCAGTCGGAGCGACGCCTCCCGAGCGCCCCACCCGCTCAAGCGAGCGGCTTGCCGACGCGCGCGCAGTGCCCGAGGTGGGCCTTGAGGTACTTGCTGGGCAGCTCGCGGGCGAGATGCCCGCCGAGCCGCGCGCTGATGGCCACCAGCCGGTCGAGATCGATCCCGGTGCGGCAGCCCATCCCGTGCAGCATGTACACCACGTCCTCGGTCGACACGTTGCCCGACGCCCCGGGCGCGTACGGGCAGCCGCCGAGGCCGCCGATCGCCGAGTCGACCGTGCGGATCCCGAGCTGCAGCGCCACCGTGATGTTGGCCAGCGCCGTCCCGCGCGTGTCGTGGAAATGGACCGCGAGCTGATCGAGGCGGACCCCCGCGTGCAACAGGCCGTCGAGGATGTACTCGACCTGGCGCGGCGTGCCGACGCCGATCGTGTCGCCGAGGCTCAGCTCGTAGCAGCCCATCTCGAGCAGGCTCGAGCCGACGCGCAGCACCTGCTCGAACGGCACCTCGCCCTCGTAGGGGCAGCCGTACACCGTGCTGACGTAGCCGCGGACCGTCATCCCGCGGGCGCGCGCCTCGGTCACCACCTCGCGGTAGGTCGCCAGCGCCTCTTCCGTGGTCTTGTTGATGTTCTTGCGGTTGTGCGTCTGCGACGCCGCCATGAACACCGCGATCTCCTGCATGCCCGCGCGCGAGGCCGCGTCGAGGCCGCGCAGGTTCGGCACCAGCGCGCTGTAAGTGACGCCCGGCTTGCGACGGATGCGGGTCGCCACTTCCATGTGATCGGCGAGCGCGGGGATCCAGCGCGGGTTGACGAAGCTCGTCACCTCGATGCGCTTGACCCCGGCGTCGACGAGGCCCTCGATCATCTCGATCTTGCGATCGGCCGACAGGATCGTCGCCTCGTTCTGCAGCCCGTCGCGCGGCCCGACCTCGTAGATCGAGACCTCGGGCGGCATCGATCCGAACAGGCGCGTCGGCTCGACGGTGTCGGTTCCGGAGGGACGTGCGGACGAATCAGTCACTGGCCTTGCTCCCGGGCGCCTGGGGGCGCAAAAGCTCGAAGCGATCCGTCGTGCGAGTGTACGCGATCCCGCCGAGGCGGCCGATCGACTGCAATTGCCCCGGGTCGATCGGCAGCAGGCGGCCTCGCGCATCGCGCCGCAGCAGCTCGCTGGCGACGGAGAAATGCACCACCTCGGCCACGACCAGCGTGGCTGACGGTTTTCCGGGGGCGCCGTCCCCCAGCGGAAGCGCGTGCACGAGCTTGCACTCGAGACAGGCCAGCGCTCCCACGACGCGAGGAGGCGCAACGACCGCAGCCGCCTCGGCCGCGATCGCGCACGCCTCCCACTCCGAAATCTCGGGCGAAAACGGCGCCGACGTGGCGTTCATCGCCGTGGCGAGGCCATCGGACACGTGGTTGATGACCATCTCGCGGGTCGCCAGCACGTTCGCCAGCGTGTCCTTCATGCGCCCGTCGGGCCACCACGACACGCTGAACACCACCATCGGCGGGTGCGAGCAGACGGCCTGGTAGTAGCTGAACGGCGCCAGGTTGCGGCGGCCGTCCTCGCTGACGCTCGACACCCACGCGATCGGACGCGGCGCGACCAGGTCGGTCATCAGCCGGTACGTCTCGGCGGCGCCGAGGCTCGGCGCGGGGATCTCGGTGTGTCCGGGGATGCTCTTGTGATTAGCAGAAAAGGCCGGCGACCTTCCGCGCCAGCCCCGTCTGGACCCTCACATCCGCACCTGCGGCCTCACCTGGCCGAAGGGACAGACTCGACCGCGCCGCGCACGAAGCCTCGCGCTTCGTCCTCGACCGTGCGGAACACCACCAGCATCCCCCGGTTCGACATCGTGTAGAAGCGGCCCAGCTCGGCGTCGTAGACCGGCGGGCCGGAGATCCCACTGCCGGTGTTGAGGTTGGCGAGGTACTCGCCGGTCTCGACGTCGTAGGCGAGCAGGCCGTCGTCGGAGTGCGCGATGAAGGCGATGTCCCCGACCACCAGCGGCGTCTGCACGAACCCGGGGTTCAGCTGCTGCCGCCAGCGCACGCGGCCGCCGTGCTCGAGCGCGAAGACCCCCTCGAGCGCCGACGCCACGATCATCAGACCACGCGGACCGGCCACCACCGTGCCCGCCCCGCGCAGCGGCCGGTACCAGCGCTGCAGCCCGTCGGCCAGCGCCAGCCCGTACACCCCGGTGCTCTGCCCGGTGACCACGAGCTCGCCGCGGTCGGTCAGGATCAGCGGCGTGCCGTCGGCGTCGACGAAGTCCCCGCCCGCCGGCGGCGCCGCGTTCGCCAGCCACATCGGCTCACCCGACTGGGCCCCGATCGCCGCGACCTTGCCGTTGCTGAAGCCGGTGAAGATCGTCCCGGTCGGCGGGCTCGATGGCGCACCGTTGGCCGCTTCGCCCCCGAGCACCGCGCCAGCGGGCGGCGAACCACTCGCCGGTGCGCTCGCCGAACCACTCGCCGCTGCGTTCGCCGGAGCGCTCGTCGAACCACTCGCCGACGCCTTCGCCCCGCCAGTCTGGACCGGCACCGCGGTCTCGCCGTCGCCTGCGGGCGAATCGCCGGTCGTCTCGCTGGGCTCTTCCTCAGCCTCAGCCTCGGCCGGCTCGCCGAGCACAGCCTCGGCCCCGATCCCGGCGGCGGCGGCCGCCTGATCCGGCGTCTGCGTCACCACGCCTTCGCCCGCCAGGTACGACAGGCCCGCGTGCCCGTGGACCGTGAATTCGGTCGGGTACGGCTGCTCGTACTGCCAGCGCCACGCGCCAGTCTTCAGCTCGAGCGCGAACACCTGGTCGCGCGAGTTGACGACGAACACCGTGCCCTCACGGACCAGCGGCTCGTTGCGGATCGTGCCCAGCGTCGAGTAGCTCCACCGCGTCTTGCGGGTCTCGAGCTCGATCGCCAGCAGGTCGCCGTTGTCGGTCCCGAGCAGCATCAACTCGCCGTCGAGCGCCAGCTTCGGCACACTCGAGATCGCCCCCGGGAACTGCTGCTCCCACACGACGTCGCCGGTCTCCATCGACAGCGCCAGCAGCGAGCCGGCGCGCGTGCCGACGTAGATCAGCCGGCGGCCCGGATCCGGCGCCACGCCGGCGAACTCGTCGGGGTTGAGCACGCCGTAGTCGTGCAGCGCGATCTGCTGCACCCGGGCCAGCTCGAGGTTCGCGCGCGCCCCGGGCGTCAGCTCCGGGTGCGGCAGGACCGTGCGGGTCTCGCCGGCACATGCCCCGAGGGACAGGGCCAAAGCGACATGTCCCAAGAGACAGTGGAGCCGGGCGGCGGGCGTCACGGGGTCGGCGCTCCCGGTGCGTCCATCACCTGGATCGGCGATTCGGGCGTCGGTTGACCGGCCAGCGCCTGCGGGTCGAGCTCCTCCAGCCGCTTGCGCACGTCGTTCTGGGCGATCGACGGCTGCTGCAGCGGGTACTCGGCGATGTACTGGCGATAGACCTCGAGCGCGGCGTCGGTCTTGCCCTGGCGCTCGAGGATGCGGCCCTTCTGCCACAGCGCCATGTCGCGGTAGAACGCGCCCTTCTGGCCGGCCAGCGTCTCGAGCTCGGCCAGCGCGCCGTCGAGGTCGTTCTGGGCCTCGCGCGCGAACGCCAGCCCCTCGCGGGCCGAGAACAGCAGCGGATGACCGGCGCCGGCCTGGCCGAGGAACTCGCGGTACAGCGCCTCTGCGCCCGCCGGATCGCCGGCTCGCAGCAGCCCGGTCGCGCGCACCAGCTTGCCGTTGAGCGCCGCGTCGCTGCCGGCCGCCGTCGCGTCGAGCTCGTCGAGCGCCTTGGTGACCGCCGCCGAGCGCTCCGCCTCGTCCTTGACGATCGGCGCCACCGGCTTGCCCTTGTTGGCCCCCAGCAGCAGCGCCGGATCGCCGACCTCGGCCTCCGACTCGTAGCGGGCCGCCGTCGCCAGCGACCGCGTCGCCGTCGCCGACGCCGTCTGCCGGCTGTTGTAGACCACGACGACGACGACGAGCACGGCCAGCGCCGCGACCACGACGCCGATCACCAGCCCGCTGCGCGCCTTGGCCGTGCGCCCTGCTTCCTTCACCCCGGTGACGAAAGCGTCCTCCTGCGGGCCGCCGTCGCCACCGCGACGCTTGCTGCGGCTGTGGTCCCACGTCGGCAGCTCCATGCGCACGCCACCGGTCGCTGGCGCCTTGTCTTCGTCGCTCACTGGGGCTGTCTACCGGGCCGTGGCGCCTTTGTCCACCATCGCCGCCCAGGCCCGCCCCTGACCGCTGTCGGGACTTCCCGCCCGCCCTCGCCGCACCTCGCGCAGGCCCCGGAGAAGCTCTGGAGAGCCGCCTTGGCGCCCTCTGCGCCAATGGCGCAACTCCTCGGGTAGCTGTTCCGGTGTGACTTCCATGAAGCAAGCGGCGATCGCCTCACGCGGCGCAGCCGGCCGGCCGACCGCAGCCGATCGACCTGCCCGCCCTTCGGGGCCGGCCCCCGCGCCGCCGCGACGGAGATCCTGTCCCACAAGACATGTCCCCGAGGACATCACCGAGGTCGCTCCACCAGCGCAGGCGAACCCCGCGAAGGCCTCGCCTGCGCTGCGCACGGCCGCCCGCCCCGTCAGCTCGACGCCGACGTGTACCCCCGCACCGACCGCACCCACGCCAGGCGCGCCACCACCAGCAGCGTCGCGCTCACCGCGGCCAGCTGCGCCACGGTCCCCCACGACAGCCGGCCGAGCAGCGCCTCGGCCGGGTAGCTCGTCATCACCAGCAGCGGCACCACGAACGTGAAGAGCACCCGCAGCAGCGGCGGGAACACCTGCGCCGGCCAGCGCCCGAAGTCCATCAGCGCCTCCATCACGTGCGTCAGCGCCTGCAGCTGCAGCGCCTGGAACGACGCGCAAAGCACCAGCACCCCGAACGCGTAGAGCGCCACCACCCCCGCCACGCCGGTCGCCAGCCCGGCCGCCAGCCCCGCCGCCGTCACCTCCACCTCGCCCAGCCACAGCCCCGCGATTACCAGCGCCAGCCCGCCGACCACCTCGACCAGGTGCCACGGCTGGAACGCGCACGTCAGGCACAGCACCAGCCCGTCGGCCGGTCGCAGCAACACGTAGTCCAGCGTCCCCTTGAGGATGTGCGTCATGCTCGCGCGCAGCGCCGGCTGCAGCAGCGCCGTGAACGTCCCCGACAGGACGGTGAAGCAGCCCGTCAGCACCACCAGCTCCCAGCGGCCCCAGCCCTCGACCGCCCCGAGGTGCTCGACCGCGACGAACAGCGGCGCGATCCCGATCACGCTCCAAAGCAGCCCCAGGAGCCCCTCCGTCCAGAACCCGAGCCGGTACTGCAGCGCCGTCAGCGTGCTCATCTCGAGCTGCGCCCTCACCAGCCGCAGATAGAACATGGCCCGAGAGCCATGTCCTTTCGGACCTGCCCGGTCCGCCCCGCTCACGCGCCCCTCCTCGGAGCGGGATCGCATGGCCCCGAAGACATGCCCGAAAAGACATGTCCCAACAAACTCGTCCTCCTGTCCAAACGGACAGCCCGGGACGCGACCCAAACGCGCTCAGTTAACCTGTCCGCCAGGACATGTCCCGCAGCGCTCACGCCCCGACCCCCTCGTACGCCCGCACTCCGCGCCGCCACAGCACGGTCGCCAGCGCGCCGAACACGGCCACCCACAGCGCCTGCAACAGGAGCCCGTGCGTCACCGCGGCCCCCGTCGCGCGACCGATCGCCAGCTCCACCGGGAACCCCAGCGACGCGTGGAACGGCAGCGCGCGGATCACCTCCGCCAGCCCCGCGGGGTACAGGCTGGTCGGCACCGCCGCCCCCGACAGCACCAGGTAGAGCCCCAGCCACACCTCGAACAGCGCCGTCGACTCCGTGACCCAGAACGCCACGCAGCCGATCGTCACGTGGACCCCCAGGTTGAGCAGCCACGCCAGCGTCAGCGACAGCCCCAGCGCCAGCAGCGAGCCGGGGCTGGGCCACCCGAGCCCGCCCGTCAGCGTCAGCACCAGCACCCCGATCGGCAGCGCCAGCGCGCAGCGGATCGGCAGCGCCGCCAGGTTCTGGATCGCGTGGTAGAGCATCGGCGACATCGGCCGCATCAGCAGCGTGTTGAGGTCGCCGCTGCGGATCTGCGCCGACAGCTCCCACACCACCCAGCTGGCCGTGAACTGGCGGACCAGGAACGCCGCCACGAAGTACGCCACGAAGTCCGGGCGCGCGTAATCGCCGATCGGTCCCGACGCCGCCAGCCCCGACCACAGCGACAGCGACACCAGCGGGAACGTCGTCGTCAGCACCCACATCAGCATCGACACCCGGTACGCGATCGCCTCCGCCAGGCTGATCCGCCACACCGCCGCCATCACCCGCGTCAGGTGACCTGCCCGCTGGAACATGCCCCTTCGCGCATGTCCTTCTGTACCTGTCCTTTCACCCATGTCCGATCGGTCAGCCCAGCTCGGCCGCCTCCTCGCGCCCGAACAGCGCGCGCATGACCTCCTCGAGCGGCGCGTCCTGGACCGCCAGGTCCTGCGCCTCCGGCAGCCCGACCAGAGCGCCGACCACCTCGGGCACCCGCTCGGGCGCGACGTCGAGGACCAGCCGCCCGCCCTCCTGCAGCACCACCCGCCCCAGCGCCGCCGGGTCGTCCGGCAGCGCCGCCGCCCGCACCGACACCCGCCGCAGCGGCCGGATCTGCCGCCGCAGCGCCTCGAGGCTGCCGTCGAAGCGCAGGCGGCCGCCGTCGATCACCAGGATCCGCGGGCACAACGCCGCCACGTCCTCCATGTAGTGCGACGTCAAGATCACCGTCGCCCCGTGCTCGGTGTTGTAGCGGCGGATGAACTCGCGGATCCCGAGCTGCATCGCCACGTCGAGCCCGATCGTCGGCTCGTCGAGGAACAGCACCTGCGGCCCGTGCAGCAGCGCCGCCACCAGCTCGCACTTCATCCGCTCGCCGAGGCTGAGCTGGCGCACCGGGCGGCGCATCACCTCGCCGACCTCGAGCAGCGCCGTCAGCTCCTCGAGCCGCCGCTTGTAGTGGACCGGGTCGATCTCGTAGACAACGCGGTTGAACTCGAAGTTGTCGATCGCGGGCAGATCCCAGCTCAGTTGCCGCTTCTGGCCCATCACCAGGCTGATGCGGCGGAGGAACTCGGGCCGGCGCTCGCTCGGCGTGAACCCTGCCACCTCGACGCGCCCCGCCGACGGCACGATCAGCCCCGCCAGCATCTTCAGCGTCGTCGTCTTGCCGGCGCCGTTGGGCCCGAGGAAGCCGACGCGCTCCCCGGGCGCGAGCGAGAATTCGAGGTCCTGCACCGCCTCGACCACGCGATACTCCCGCCGCACCAGCGCCCGCAGCGCGGCGCGCAGGCCAGCCTCGCGCCGCGGCACCGAGAACCGCTTGCACAGCCCCTCGACGCGCACCATCGCCGCCGTCACGCCTTGCCTCGCCGCGCCACCTGCTGCAGCGGCACGAAGGTGCCGACCTTCGTGCACGCGTTCAGGCCGAAGCTGCGGCAGACGTCCGGCCGCGCCACGTGGACCGTGCAGCCGGCCGCGAAGAAGCGGCACGGCCGCTCGCCGTTCGTGAGGTAGCCCGCCAGATCGTCCTGCTCCTCCTCGCTACCTTGCTTCGGATACAGGCCCAGCCCGCGGATCGTCGTGCCCACGTGGCGCGCCAGGCGGCGCGCGTCGGTGCGGGTGATCGGCACCCTCAGGCTGGTGCAACACGTCCCCGCGCAGCTGTGACACAGCGCCAGCGCGCGTGTCACGGCCCCGGTTTCCGGATCCACCGAGCTCTGCTCGTTCAGCGCCGTGACCGGGATCTTCGCCGCGCGCATCCGATTCGCCAGGCGCTGCAGCGCGACCAGAGGCACGTGGCCGACGTTCAGGTTCATCAGGGGCCCGAGGGGGTCGCGCGGCGGCATCGTGGGGGCTGTAGCGCACCTTGGAGCGTGACGCGAGCCTCGCCGCCCGGCGGGCTCGCGGACCCGCGCGGACTTGCTCCGGTGGTCGTCCCTGGCTAATCTCCTCCTCCGATCGCAATCTCAGGCACCGTGGGACAGCTCCCACGGTCGAGGAGGCCGCCCCGTGACGTTCAACCAGCAACAGCAGCCGTATTACGCCGACCCCGCCACCCCCCAGGCCGCCCTCGCGGGCCGCGCCAAGTTCATCGAGCGCACGTACATCCACCTCGCCGGCGCGATCGCCCTGTTCGTCGCCCTCGAGTTCGTGCTCCTCCGGACACCGGCCACCCTGAAGCTGGCGATGCAGATGACCGGCAGCCCGACCAGCTGGCTCGTGGTCCTCGGCCTCTTCATGTTGGTGGGCACCATCGCCACCCACATGGCCCAGTCCGCCCGCTCCAAGCCGATGCAGTACCTCGGCCTCGGACTCTACGTGGTCCTCGAGGCGATCATCTTCCTGCCCCTGCTGCTCGTCGCGCACATCCTGAGCGGGCCCGAGAACAACATCATCCTCACCGCCGGCGTGACCACTCTGGCCACGTTCGCCGCGCTGACCGGCATCGTCCTGGCGACCAAGCGCGACTTCTCGTGGATGCGCTCGGCCCTGATGATCGTCAGCTTCGGCGTCCTCGGCCTGATCGTCGCAAGCCTCCTGTTCGGGTTCTCCCTCGGGCTCGGCTTCACGATCGGCATGATCATCCTGGCCGCCTGCTACATCCTCTACGACACCTCCAACGTGGTGCATCACTACGAGGAAGATCAGTACGTCTCCGCCTCGCTGGCCCTGTTCGCCTCCGTCGCGCTGATGTTCTGGTACGTCCTCCGCCTGCTCATCTCGCTCAACCGCGAGTGAGCCCCGCCCACCGCGGCGCCTGAACGGGCGCGGGTCTCCCCCGCGCCCGTTTCGCTTTCTCCGCCGCGGCGCACGCACGCCCGGCGACCGGCTTCGCTGGCCTCCTCGGATCTGGCTCGCCCGCCCCGCGCCGATCGCCGCGGCGCCGCACCTCCCGTTCCAGAGCACCGCCGCGCGCTCGAGTCCCTGCGCTCCGCTCGCCGCGGCGACTCTGCTCTACGCGTCGGTCCGGCGCGCCTCGCACGAACTTCGCGGGCCGCAGCTCGTGTCGCTGCGCTTGCTCGCTGCGGCGACTCACTTCTTCGCCCTTAAGTCACCACCGTCGAGCCGCTACAATCCGGAGTCTTGCCGCGCCTCCTCGTCGCCCTCGCCGCGTTCACCGTCACGGCCTGCTCCGCGCCTGCTCCGGCGACGCCGGTCGTCACCCCGCCGGCCACCGTCGTGCACCTCCCGACCGCTCCCCGTGCCGGCCGCGATCCGCACTCGTTCGCCCGCCCCGACGAGGTCCGCGTCGACGCCGTCGACCTCGACCTCACCGTCGATTTCGCGGCCCACGTCCTCCGCGGCAGCGCCACCCTCGCGCTCACCCGCACCGTCGCCGACGCCCCGCTGGTGCTCGACACCCGCGACCTGACCATCGAGCGCGTCGAGGCGCACCTGCCCGATCGGACAGACTGGGTGGCGACGACTCACGCGCTCGGCGGCACCCACCCCATCCTCGGCCAGGCCCTCACGATCGAGCTCCCGCCCGGTGCCGACCGCGTGCGCGTCCACTACCGCACCAGCCCCGCCAGCATCGGCCTGCAGTGGCTCGCCGCCGAGCAGACCAGCGACCGCGCCGGCGAATTCCTCTACACCCAGTCGCAGGCGATCCACGCCCGCTCGTGGGTCCCGTGCCAGGACAGCCCCGGGATCCGCGTCACCGTCGCCGCCCGGATCGCCGCGCCCGCGCCGTACCGGGCCGTCATGGCCGCCGAAGAGCTGTCTCACGAGACAGGTCCCGAAGGACATGTCCTGAGGACCTTCAAGCTCGACCAGCCGATCCCGGCCTACCTGCTCGCGCTCGCCGTCGGCCGGCTCGACTCGGCCCCGCTCGGCCCGCGCACCGCCGTGTGGGCCGAGCCCGGCGTGCTCTCGCGCGCCCGCGCCGAGTTCGCCGACCTCGAGGCCATGCTGACCGCCGCCGAGGCCGCCGTCGGCCCGTACCGCTGGGGCCGCTACGAGGTGCTCGTGCTGCCGGCCGCCTTCCCGTTCGGCGGCATGGAGAACCCGCGCGTCACCTTCGTCACCCCGACGATCCTCGCCGGCGATCGCTCGCTCGTGTCGCTGATCGCCCACGAGCTGGCCCACGCCTGGTCCGGGAACCTGGTCACCAACGCCACCTGGCGCGATTTCTGGCTCAACGAGGGCTTCACGGTCTACATCGAGCGCCGGATCCTCGAGGCCATCTACGGCCGCGAGCGCGCCGAGGTCGAGGCCGTGCTCGGCCGCGAGCACCTCGAGATCGAGCTCGCCGACATGTCCGAACGGCCAGGCGACCAGATCCTCCACCTCGACCTCGCCGGCCGCGACCCTGACGACGCCGTCACCGACGTCGCCTACGAGAAGGGCGCCCTGTTCCTCCGCCGGCTCGAGCAGGCCTACGGCCGCGACGCCTTCGACCCGTTCGTCCGCGCCTGGTTCGATCGCCACGCATTCACCGGCCAGACCACCGAGGCCTTCCGCGCCTTCCTCGACGCCGAGCTCAAGGCTCCGCTGCTCGCCGGACAGACCGCCCCCGACATCGATCTCTGGCTCGAGGCGCCCGGGCTCCCCGAAGACGCGCCCCGGCCCCAGGCGGCCAGCCTCACCGTCGCCGCCGACGCTGCGCGAGCCTTCGCGGCTGGCGGCAAGCCCGACACTCGCGCCTTCTCGCCCCTGCAGTGGATCCATTTCCTCCGCGCCGTGCCGCTGGTCGAGGGTCCGCGCCCGGCCGCCGCGCTCCTCGCCGAACTCGACGCCGCCTACCACTTCACGACCACCGGCAACGCCGAGCTGTTGTCCGAGTGGCTCGTCCTCGCCGCCCGTCACGGCTATCGCCCGGCCGACGCGCGGATCCGCGAGTTCCTCGTCGGCGTCGGCCGCCGCAAGTACGTCCTCCCGATCTACGACGCGCTGCTCGCCACACCCGAGGGCGCCGCGCTCGCGCGCGAGATCTTCGCGGTCGCCCGTCCGGGCTACCACGCGATCACCCGCGGCAGCCTCGACGCCCTGCTCGGCGCGCCCTGATCTTCACATGTCCTTCGGGACATGTCATTTTCGGCGCAAAAAAAAGCGCGCGTCAGTTGTCTGACGCGCGCCGCGGCGGAGCACCCCCCAGTGCTCCGACGCACCACTACACAAGAATGTCCGAGACTCGACGAGACCCCCGCGGACTCCAGGGCGCGACGATGACGTGCGCCCGTCGATGCAAGCGGTGTTCGGACCCCCCATACAACCCCCGCCGTGATCGGAAGTCGCGGGGCTCGGCGAGTTCGGACTGTGGACCGCGGCACTCTGCGCTGCCGCTCGGGCAGACGCGGAGAGGAAGAGCGCTCCGGGCGGACCCGAGGCGCGAGCTTCGTGCGTGGCTCACATCCCTTTCATGTCCGGAGCCTCGACCGTCCTTCACGGTCTTCGAAGATTTTTTTCGAGTCCGAAGAATTTTCTTCAGACGCTCGCGGGAGGCGGCGCGCACAGCCAGCGGACGCCGTCGAGGAGCACCGCGCTGTCGACGATCGGGTCACCGACGTCGAACAGCGCGAACACGACCTCGATCGACTCGCCGGGGTTGAGCCCGACCTCGCCCTCGTACCACGCGGTCCCGGCGTGCCCCTCGAAGGCGAACCCACGCAGCGGAATGTCCGGACACTCGTCACCGCAGGCCATGGGCATCGGGTCGAGCTTGATCTCGTACGGCAGGGTCTCGGCCGCGATCGGGTTGCCGTCGGGATCGAGGGCGATGTTGCCGGTGTAGCGCTCGCTCGCCACCCAGGCGATGAACATGTCGTTGTGCCCGCCCGGGAAGCGCGGCGGGTACTCCGAGGTCAAGAACGCGAAGTCGAACGCCAGACCGGTCGTGAACCACGGCGCCACCGCCGAGAAGCGCAGCTCCGTATAGTCGTAGGCCATCCGCGGATCGCCGCCGAGGGCCCACTGGGCCTCGACCGTCTCGCTGCAGTCGCCGGGGCCGGGCGGCTTCTCGTTGGCCTCGCACTCCACCGGCGTCGTCACGATCGGCGGCGGCAACTGCGGCAGGTCGTTCCCTGGCCAGTCGGTCGACGGGCACGTCTGCGTGACCGGACAGTTGCCCAGGCTCGGCATCTGCGGCAGCGTCAGCAGCAGATGCTCGGCGTCGCCGGTCGACAGCACCACGCGACGTGAGCCCTCGGTCGGCGCGAACACGTCCGTGGTCCCGAGCTGCTCCGAGACCACCCGACGCGAGCCATCCGGGCCCGTCCACGTCAACGCGCCCTCGGTCTGCAGCCCGCCCTCACAGTTGATGCCGAGCGCGCGGTCGATGTCCTCGCTGTCCGCGTCGCACGCCACCAACGCCGTCGAGCAGAACTCCCACGGCTCGGGCTCGCCGACGTCGAAGCCGAAGTCCGGCGGGGCCAGCGGGTCGGTCGTCAGCGCCTCGCCGCTGCTGGTCGAGTCCTCTTCCGGACCTGGCTCTTGGGTCATCTGATCGTTGGCGTCCGAGGACTTGGTGGCCTCGCTCGTCCCCGCATCGTCGCTGCCCGCGTCCTTGACGAAGACCGTCACGAGACAGCCGCTCTCGAGCAGGCATGCCGCGGCCACGATCAGCGCAGAGTGGGGGGAGCGCACTTTGGCGAGCATGCCACCGGAGTCAACTCACGGCACCTCGCCAGCGGCGGCCCGGCATGTGAGATCTGTGGCGAACGCGGACGATTCCGCCCGCTCGCGCTCACGGTCGGTCCAGCGCCTCGCGCACCTGGGCCGCGTAGGGCCCGTTCGGGTAGCGGGTCAGGAAGCCCGCTGCGCGCCGTTCTGCCTCGTTCCGACGATTCAGCTCGAACAGAGCCAGCACCGCCACGCCCTCCCATTCCTGGGCGAACTGCCCGGCCTTGAACTCGGCCGCCCCCGCCTCGGCTCGGGACAGCGCCTCGGCCGGATCGCGCCCGAGGAACCCGCGGGCGGTCTGCAGGCCGCGAGCCTCGCGGAGGTAGTCGGCCGAGCCGACACCGCCGCGACCCGCCCCGCGCGCGGCCGACTTGCCGGCGCGCACCTTTTTGGCGTCGCCGCGGGCCGCCGTCGGGGCTGGCTTTTCGGACATGTCGTCGGCGGCCTCTTCGGGGGCCGGCGCTTCGACTGGCCTTTGGGACATGTCCTGAACGACAGCCTGGGGCGCGCGCGGAGCCGGCGCTCGATCTGTCTCGGGAGACATGTCCGGAGAGACAGCCGTACGCGCCGCCCCGACGCTGTCGAGGACCGGCACCGGCGCCGGCGCCTCGGGCCGCGACAGCCACAGCCCGCCGCCGATGAGCCCCCCGAGGATCAGCGCCCCGATCCCGAACGCGCTGGCGCCCCAGCCGGACGAGGCCGCGCTGGCGCCCTTGGCCAGCGAGGCTTCGAAGCGGGCCGCGCCGGCGCCGGCGTCGTAGGGCACGCGTTGGCGAGCGGCAGCGGCGAGGTCGCGGCGCAAGCCGGCGGAGGCCGACACGTCGTCGAGGAGGCGGGTGGGCTCTTGGGTCATGAAGTCACCGTTTGCGAGCGGGCGAGCGGTCGAGGCGGCCCGGCGACGAGGCGGGCGTGGGCCTCCATGAATTGCTTGCGGGCCTTGTGTAGCCGCGAATACACCGTTCCGATGGGGATCCCCAGGCCTGCGGCGATGGCCTCGCAGCTCTCGCCCTCGAGCTCGAAGAGGATGAACACGGCGCGCTTGCCCTCTTCCAGGGTGTCGAGCGCCTGCTGCACGCGGCGCAGGGCCTCGCTGGCCTCGGCCTGCTCGCCAGGAGAGCTGCCGGCCTGCGCCGACGCGGCGGCGACGGCCTCGGTGTCGGCGTCTTCCCACGACCGTCGCAGCTTGCGACGGCTCGCCGACACCACCCGCAGCGTGATCTCGGCCAGCCACGTGGTCGGCCGCGCCGGGCCCGGCACGAAGCCTCCGCGGCGGTGAGCCACCAGGAAGACCTCCTGCACCACGTCGTCGACCTCGGGTCGACCGACCCCGAGGCGGATCGCGAAGTTGGCGACGAACTCCGCATGATCGCGGAACAGGCGCGCCGCATCGAGGACCTGAGGGCCGTCACGCTTGGCTGTATGTCGCGTGTCCGTCAAATCCTTCACCGGATCGTGAACGCTATGCCCAGACTCACCATGGCGCCCACGGGCGGCACCGGCAGCGATTCCCCGACCATATCTTGTTTGCTCGGATCGCGCTCGGCGAGCACCGGCCGCACCACGGGCACCACGAGGTCGAACGCCAGGTCGAGCGCGAAGCGTTTGGTCGCCCAGACCCTCAGCTCGGGCGCCACCATCAACGCCACATAGGGCGCCACCGCGGCCTGCACCCCGGGCGTCTTCGCGCCGCTCTGCAGGGCCCCGGCGGCTGGCCCGAAGCACAGGCGAGGCCGCACTCGCGGACGTGCAAGCGCGGCACAGACATCGATCCGGCCGCCGACGAGGCTCGGCCGCAGCTCCGTGTCCGCGTCGAGCGCGCGAACCCCTCCGTAGCCGCCGAACAGCCCCGCGCGCAGGTCCACCCACCTGCGCCATCCGAGCTCGAGCTGGGCCCCGCCGCCACCCGCCAGTCCCGGCAGCACCCCGATCCACACGCCGCCGCGCACCGCCGCGACCACCGACACCGAAGCGCGGCGCGGCGGCGTCTCGCTCGCGTCACCTCGTCGCGCGCGTCGCTGCAGCGGCGGCCGCTCCGGCTCTTGCGCCTGCGGCACGCTCCCCTCGCCTGCCTCGATCACCTCGTAGCCGAGCCCCTCGAGCACCGCCGCGTCGACCGCGATGGCGATCGCCAACCCGACCAGCGCATGCAGGTCGCTGCACGTCGGTCGCGGCGGATCCAGCGTGCGCTCCACGAGTTCGCCGCGGATCTCGAGCGCGATGGCTACCGAGTGCGGCCGCGTCGGATCGCCGCGGACATCGATGCGAGCGACCGACGCGTCGATCGTGTCGCGTCCGAGCCACGTCGTCGCCGCGTCCGCGAGCGCCTCGCTCGTCAGGCACGTCGCGCCCGGTTCGACGCGCAGCGCCTCCCGCAGCGGCCGCGGGGGCGGAGGCGCCGACGCCGGCGTGAGCAGCACGCCGGCGGTGAACAGAGCGACGAGCACCGCGCCCAGGATGCGTCGCCTGGCCCGCGCCTGGCCAGTCGCATCTCGTGGTAAGGTCGCGGCGATGCAGCAAAAACGCGTCGGAGTCGTCCTGACCGGCTGCGGCTACCTCGACGGGGCCGAGATCACCGAGGCCGTCCTCACCCTCTACTTCCTCGAGCGCGCCGGTCTGGAGCCTCGCTGCTTCGCCCCCGATCGTCCGCAGATGCACGTCGTCGATCACCTCACCGGCCAGCCCACCGGCGAGACCCGCAACGTCCTCGTCGAAGCGGCGCGGATCGCCCGCGGCAAGGTCGAGCCGCTCGATCGCGCGCGCATGGACGAGCTCGACGCCCTCGTGCTGCCGGGCGGCTTCGGCGTCGCCAAGAACCTCAGCGACTTCGCCTCCCGCGGCCCCGAGGCCGACATCGAGCCCGAGCTCGTGCGCCTGGTCGGCGAGGCCCTCTCGCGCGCCAAGCCGCTGGTCGCCATCTGCATCAGCCCTGCGATCCTCGCCGCCGCCCTGCACAAGCTCGGCATCGGCGGCGCCCGCCTCACCATCGGCGACGACGCCGGCACCGCGGCGGCCATCACCGCGCTCGGCGGCCGTCACGAGGCCTGCCCCGTCGAGCGCGCGGTCGTCGACGAGCGCCACCGCATCGTCTCCACGCCGGCCTACATGCTCGGCCCCGGCCCGCGCGACGTCGGCGCCGGCATCGAACAGGCGATTGCGACCCTCGCCGGCTGGCTGCGCGGCGCGACCGGCCCCGTGTAACACTCGCAGCGCCGCACCGTTGCCGAGGAGTTCTCGATGTCGCCGCGCTCCCTTCGTGCTCTCGCTCTCCTCGTCGCCCTCGCCGCAGCGTGTGGCGGCGAACCGGTCAAGCTGGCGCCCCGGGCCGAAAAACTCGAAGTCCGACCGCCGCCGCCGGCCCCGACCACCGTGCACCTCGCCATCGACGGCGCGAGCGGACAGCTGGGCTTCGCCATGGAGGCCCCCATCGAGAAGATCCGCGGCAAGGTCCCGGCATCGGCCCTGAGCGGCGAGGTGTGGCTCGACCCGACCGACCTCGCCAAATCACGCGGCCTCGTGCGCGTCGATCTCCGTCAACTCGAGCTGTACCAGCGCACCGTCCCCGAGGGCGGCAAGGAGTTCGGCGAGGAGATCAAGAGCGACACGCAGAACGAGCACGCCCGGCACTGGCTCGAGATTTCGCCCGACACGCCCGCCGACGAGCTGGCCAAGAACAGCGTCGTCGAGTTTGCGCTGGCCCGGATCAGCGACGCCTCCGCGACCGACCTGTCCAAAGTGACAGGTTCCGAACGCACCGTCACCTTCACGGCCAGCGGCGAATTCCTGCTGCATCAGCGCAAGGCCGAGAAGTCGGTCAAGCTCGAGGCCGTGTTCCGCTACGACGGCGACGCGCTGCGCGAGGTCCACGTCAAGAGCGTCGAGCCGCTGACGATCGGCCTCGACGAGTACGATGTCCGCCCGCGCACCGGCTTCAGCCAGCTCGCCGCCAAGACCCTCGAGCAGCTCGCGCCCAAGGTCGCCAAGGAGGCCCAGGTCTCGCTCGAGTTCGTCGCCAAACCCGACGGCAAGACCGCGAGCCCCGCCGGCCCCTCGACCCCCGGTCCCGCCGATGCACCCCCGTCCGGCGCCGCGGCCCCGACCGCGCCCGCAACTGCCTCCTCCCCCGGTGCCGCGCCCACCCCCGCGCCGGCGAACCAGTGACTCGACGCGCGCCGCGATCCGACGCGCGTCCATCCCCGTAACGAACGCACAGGAGCATCTCAGTCATGGATATTCGCACCATCTCCGCCACCCTCGCCCTACTCGGCTCCGGCCTCACCCTCGGCGGCTGCAACAAGACCCAAACCGACGCCACCGAGGTCCCCGGCAGCACCGCCGCCGAGGGCGAGAAGACGGGCGCGGAGACCGAGAAGAGCTGCGGCAGCGAGAAGGGCTGCGGCGGCGAGAAGGGCTGCAGCGGCGTGAAGGGCGACACTAGCTGCGCCGCCTCGAAGCCGACCGAGACCGCGGCCACCGAGCCCGCGACCGACCCGGCGACCACCGCCACCGCGGCCGCCCCGAGCACCGCCGCCGCCGAGCCCGCGGCCACCAAGTCGGAGAAGAAGAAGAAGCCCGGCGCCAAGAAGGCCAAGGGCGAGGCCGCCTGCGGCGAGGGCACCTGCGGCTGATCGCCGACCGCGCCGCCTGTCCCTTCGACCAGCCCGGGCCCGCGCCGGGCTGTCGGCTTTCGCGCGCTGGCAACCTGTCCCTTCGACCAGGCCGGCCCGAGCCCGCAAGTCGGACCCCCCAAAGCCGGGTGCTCTGCTCGACGCAGCCCCCACGTCGACCTGTCCCTTCGACCAGACTCGTTGACCTCTCCGGCATGACGCGACGATGAACCGCCCGACCGGCATCGGCCTCGGCTTGCGCTGGGGCTTCCTCGACGAGGCCCTCGCGGCGCCGGTCGATCCGGCGCTGGCGTTCTTCGAGATCTCGCCGGAGAACTACATGCGCCGCGGCGGCTACTTTCCCGCCGCCCTCGCCAGCATCGCCGAGCGACGCCCGCTGCTCACGCACGGCCTCATGCTCAACGTCGGCGCCGCCTCGGGCCTCGATGAGCTCTACCTCGCCGAGCTGCGCGCCTTCCTCGACGCCCTCGGCGTCGCCGAGCACACCGACCATCTGTGCTGGACCGGCCGTGATGGCGTCTGCCTCCACGACCTCCTGCCGCTGCCCTTCACCCGCAGCGCGGCGCGTCAGGTGGCCGACCAGATCCGTCGCGCCCAGGACGCTCTCGGGCGACCGCTCGCGCTCGAGAACATCAGCTACTACGCGCCCGCCGGCGCCGCTCCCGGGGCCGGTCACGGCGCTGCGCTGGCGGCCCGCGAGCTCGAGTTCCTCCACGAGGTGCTGGGCCGCGCCGACGCCGGGCTGTTGCTCGACGTCAACAACGTCGTCGTCAACGCCACCAACCACGGCTTCGACGCCGAGGCCTTCATCGCCGACCTGCCGCTCGATCGGGTCGTGCGCCTCCACGTCGCCGGCGGCGAGGTCCGCCCGCACCTCGGCGGCCTGCTCATCGACACCCACGGCGCCCCGGTCCCCGCGGCCGTGCGTGCCTTGATGGGTCGCGTCGTCACCCGCCTGGGCCCCCTCCCCGTCCTCTACGAGCGCGACCACAACATCCCCGAGTACGCCGCGCTCGTGGCCGAGGTCCGCGAGCTGGCGGCGCTGTACGACGTCGCCCTGATTGCTCGAGGGACAGGTCCGAACAGACATGTCCCCGAGGACATCCGCCTGACGACGTCATCGAAGGACAGCGACGATCCGCCGGGCATCGCCGATGGCGCACCGGCCGAACCTCGGCTCCCGCCCCGTGCGCACGTCGCTGCCGAGCCCTCGCGTCCGCTCGACGACGCCGACGACCTCCTCGATCCCGAGCTCGACGAGCTTCAGCGCGGGCTCTCGCACCTCATCGTCGACCTCGACGCCGACACCCGCGTGCGCGCGGATCTGGCCGGGTTCCTGCGCGCTCGCAGCATCGGTCCCCGGGCGGTCGCGGCCCTCGTCGGCGCCGACCCTGAACGCCTCCTTGTGTACCGCCAGCTGATTCGTCGGCAGATCCGCGGCGTGCTCGCCGACCTGTTGAACCGCACCGCCGCGGCGCGCGGTCAGGACGCCTTCGAGCACGACGCCGACGCCTGGCTCGCCGAGCTCGGCCCTCGCTCTCGCCTGTTGCGCGACCTGCCGGGCGAGTTCGCCGCCTGGGCCCGGTCACGCTGGTCCGAAGGACATGTCCAACGAGACATGCCCCAAGCGCCAGCCTGGCTGCAGGACCTCGCGCGCCACGAGCTGCTCGCCCACGAGGTCGGGGCGGCCCCGTTGCGCCCGTCGGCGGAGGAGCGGCCGTTCGCGCTCGACGCCCGCCTCGAGTTCGATCCGAGCGCTCGCCTCGGTCGCTTCGAGCACGCCGTGCACGCGCTGTCGGACGATCCGGACACGGCGCCGCGCCACGAGCCGACCGCCCTCCTCCTCTACCGTGACCGCGACCACGTGGTCCGCACCCTGCATCTGAGCCCGCTCGCGGAGTCCCTGCTCGACGCCCTGCTGGTCCGCGAGACGACCGTCGAGCAGGCCGTCCGCGAGGCCGCCGTCGCCACCGGCAGCGCGCTCGACGGCGAATTCCTCGGCCGCGTCAGCGCGCTCCTGGCCGACCTCGGTGAACGCGGCGCGGTTCGTGGCGCACGCTGACTCGCCCCGAGCGAGCAGCATGCCGTCGCAACTTCGGCAGCCGGTGCCGACACCGAGGTTGCCGCGGTCGCAATCTCGGCCGCGCGCCCGTTACCAGTGCAGCCCGAGCTGCAGCGCGCCTTGCAGCGCGTGACCGACTTCCCAACGCGACGGCGTGATCCCGTCCTTCGGCATGTGCAGCGCGATCATCCGGTACACCGTCGTGAAGCCGATCGTCACCTGCTGCGACACCCACGCGTCGAAGCCGAGGCCCGCGCGGATCTGGGCCCCGTGGAGCACATCGCCGAGCGGCATCTTGGCCCGCGCGTAGCCGACGCCGAACTCCATCAGCGGCTGGAACCGCTTCTTCATGAAGTACACGCGGACGAACACCGGGTCCCAGAAGAACATCCCGCCGTTCTTGATGGTCTTGTCGGTCGTGCCGGGCAGCGTCGTGCGCACGCTCGTGTGCGTCTGCCCCGACATGCCCATGCCCACGCCGAGGCGGTTGTTGATGCGGACGCCGAAGTCGAACCCGCCGCCGATGGTGAGCAGCGTCGGGCGGGCCGGCTTGTCGCCGCCGATGGGTCCGGAGATCAGCAATCGCGGGGCGATCCAGTAGCGGCCGCGCCACGAGTCGCGCTTGATCTTCGCCGGGTCGGCCGGGGTCGGCGGCGCTGGCAGCGGCTCGACCTGGCGGCCGCCCCAGTCGAACGACGGCGCAGCGTCCGCTGTCGGCGGGGCGCCGGCAGGAGCGCCGGGCGTCGGCGGGGCGGTCACCGGCGGGGCCACCGGCGGCGGTGCGCTCGACGGCGGCGGCACCGACACGCCGGCCTCCGGTGTCGCGCTCGGCGTGGCCACGGTCTCGCTCGCCGGCGGGGGCGCGGGCACCGGCGCCGTCTCGGTGGCAGGCGTCGTCGCAGGCGCCGTCGCCGGTGCGGGCTCCTGCGCCTGCGCTGGCGTGGTGGCGAGCACGCCGGTGAGACAGATCAGGACTGCACGGATGTGAGCGAGCGTCATTGCCGGTGCCCTCGCGCTAACTTCGGAAGATCTACACCACGCGGGACCTCGGCGGCACTCGGCGGCTTTCCGGACAGCGCCGACGAAAGCGCACGCTCCGCCTCCGCGCGCAGCTCCGGATCGTCCTCGTTGGCGGCCGCGAACCGCAAGAAACCGACCGCATCGGCCCCGCCCAGGCGGGCGAGCGCGCGGTAAGCCTCGCGCGTCGCCTCGGGATCCAGGCGATGCGCCTCGCGCACGATCGCCGCTGCGTGGTCCCGTGTCCCCACCATGCCGAGCACATCGAGCGCCGCCACGCGCACCCGCGCGTCCTCGCTGCGCAACAGCGGCAGCAACTGACCCGCGTGCTCCCTCGCTTCGCGGTCGCCCACGTAGCGCAGCGCCACCAGTAGCTGCGACGGCTCACCCGACGCCAGCAGAACCTCGAGCCCGCTCGCGTCCCCGCGCGCCAGGCGACACTGCGCTTCGAGCCCGGTGATCGCCCGTCGCGCCGCGTCCACCAGCGCCGTCATCGACGGACGGAACGCGTCCTTGCCGGCCGACGCCGAAGTCGTGATCGCCGACACCGCGAACTTGGACCGCAGGTCCGCGGGCACCGCCATGCCCACGTGGAGGACCCACGGCGCCTCCGGGGCCTCGCGCGTCAGCGACGCCTCGCCGTGGACCGTCGAACCGGTGGCGTCGTCGGGCGCGAAGATCGCGCTGTCGCGCAACGCTGCCTGCAACGCCTCCGACACCGCCCCCTCGAGGTCCACGGCCTCGCTGGGCAGCGCCAGGCTGAGCCGTACCGGATAGCGACCGCCGTCCGAATCACCGCACGCTGCGGCGAGCAGGACGAGAGCGAGCGCCGCGCGGAGTCGGATCATCGTCGATCGCTACCATACCCCTCCGGGTCCTCCCAGACCAGCGGCAGGCCCAACTGCGCCGCGTAGACGGCCGCGAACCGCCGCCCGGCCGTCTCGACGCTCGTCGCTCGCCCCCCGACCGCCGCCGCGCTGGTCACGGTCACGCCCTGCAGCCCGCAGGACACCAGCGCGCCGAACAAGCCCGGGTCGACCGCCAGGTTGATCGAGATCCCCTGAACCGCCACGCCGCGGCTCACGTGGATCCCGATCGACGCCAGCTTCTCGGAACCGCGCCACACGCCCGGCTGCTCCATGCGGAACTCGCAGCCGTCGACCCCGAGCTCGGCGAGTACGGCGATCGCCACGTCGCCGAGGCGCACGATGTGCTCGCGGATCCGTCGACCCACCATGACGATCGGATAGGCCACCAGTTGGCCCGGCCCGTGGAGCGTCACCTCGCCGCCGCGCGGCGCCTCGCAGACCGTCACGCCTGCGGCCGCGCGCTGCTCCTCCGACCACAGGATGTCCTCCATCCGGCCGCGGCGGCCCAGCGTCAACACCGGCGGGTGCTCGACCAGGAACAGCACCCCCGGCTCGCCCGCGAGCACCCGCTCGCGCGCAGCAAGCTGCAGCGCGAGCGCCTCCTCGAAGCCCATGCGGCCGAGCCACACGGCGCGCAGTGATTCAGGTGTCGAGTCCACTGATCGACTCGAGCACGGTCGGATCGAGCGCGCCGATCGCCACCGGCAAGGGGCTGATGCCGACGCCCTGGGCCCGCAGCCAGGCCGCGAGCTCGGCCGCGGTCACGACCCGCGCGTCGCCCCACGGCGGCTCGCCCGGAGCGTCCCCCATGCAGAACACCAGGCAACCGCTCGCCTGAGTCCGCTCGGCGTCGCCCGCCCACGCCGACGCGTCGATCCCCGCGCGCCGCGGCAGGATCAGCGCCAGCAACTTCGGGCTCGCCTCGTCCTCGTCGGACTCCGAGTCCGCGTCACCCTCGACGTCGCTGATCACGAGCTTGGCGATCCCGCGGGACGGCGGCAGCGTCGCCAGCACCGGGTAGCCCTCGCGGGTCAGCCAGATGCGTGCGACCGCCTCGAGCCCGCGCGGCCCAAGTGTCTGCAACCACTGTACGAACGCGTTGGTGATCTCGGTGTTGAGGGCCGCGATCGCGGCGTGCAGCGCCTGCTCCGCGGCGGTCACGGCCGGCGGCACGCGGGTCGCGTGGAGCTGGTAGCGCGCGTCGCCGCGGGCGATGAACCGCGAAGCGCGACCGCCGTGACGGATGTCGAGCAGGATGGCCGCCGTCACGGCGCGCTCGATCTCCGAGATCTCGCCGCCGAGCACGCCCATGCCCGCGAGGGTCTCGGCGATCTGGCGGATGTGCAGCGAGCGCGGCCCGGCGTCGGTCATCACCTGCGCCACCTGCTGCAGCAGCGTCTCCGAGGCCTCGTCGCGGACCGAGCGGATCTCGGCCGAACCGCCCTCGTTGCGGCGGCCGCGACGGCGACGCCGGCGACGCCGGCGACCCGGACGGTCGTCGTCGTCGTTGACCGCTTGCGGCTGCGCCTGCGGCGGCTGCGGTCGCGACGGCGGCGGGCCGAGCGGACCGGGTCGGCGCAGGCTGCGGTGCTCGACCGCCGGCCCGCTCGGAGCCGGAGGCGGCGGCGGCGGCGGCGGACGCTGCATGGTCTCGAGCTCCGTGCGCAGCTCGGGCCGCTCCTCGGCCAGCCGCGACATCGCGTTCGCCATCACCACGGCGACGTCGGTCACGCCGTCGAGGCCCGCGCCCTTGGGCGCCTCGAACTCGAGGTTGGGCGTCACCCGCGGGATCACCTCGGTGCGCTTGCCGTTGTCGAGCCCGCGGCGGCTCGGCTTGACCGCCACCGTTTGCGGCGCCGGAGCCTCGCCGCGGACCCCGAACCGATCCCGGCGACGGCGACGGCGACGGCCGCCGCCTTCCTCGCTCGTGCCCTCTTCGCCCTCGCTCGGCTCGCCCTCTTCACGCGGGTCGCCGGTCAGCATCGAATTCGCTTCAACTTTTGGCGGCAAGGCTTCGGCATCGTTGGACTTCTTGGTGCTAGGCGGGACCGTCTCGAAGGGCAGCTCGAGGGTCGGCGCCGGAGCCGGCGGAGGTGCCGGGGCTGGGGGGGGCGGCGGCGGCGGCGGCTCGGGGACGGCCGCGGGCGGCGGCACGGCTCCGGGGCGGAGCTGGAAGAACCCCGGCTTGCTGCGGACCAGCAGCGCGCTCTCTCCCCGCACGGCCGCGTTCAGGCTCGCCTGCATCGCCGCGACCGGATCCCGGCCCACGTGCGAGAGCAGGTTGCGATCGACGGCTCGCTTCACGATCTCGGAGAAATGCAGGGGGTCGGACTCGAGGCGGAGGACTTCGATCGCAGCTTCAAGGAAGGTCATGTGTACGACTGCGGCGCGCCGGTCGACGGCGACGGAGAGTTGTGCAGAAAATTTGCGTGCCGAGGTCGGACTCTGCTAGCCGCGGACGACATGCGTGCGCACAACGTCGGCGTCCTGATCTCGACCGCCACCGCTCGATCGGTGGGCGCGGACAATGATAGCCAAATCGACCGCGAAAGTGGCAGCGATCTTGCGGAAGCGCTGGGCGGGCTCGGCCTCGTGCCCGTCTCGCTGACCGCCGACGACGCGCTCGACGTCACCCTGCGGCGGACCCGCCTGCGCGCCTGCTTGCTCGCCACCCACGGCCTCGCCGGCGGGCTCGGCCGGATCCAGGCCCTCCTCGAGCTGCGCAAGATCCCGTTCGTCGGCCCCTCGGCGCAGGTCGCCGGGCTCGCCTACGACAAGCTGCGCGCGCGCCAGATCTTGGCCTACCACAGCCTCCCGGTCCCGACGACGCTGGCCCTCGGCGGCGCCGAGCCGCCGAGCCGCCACGACATCGGCATGCTCGGCTGGCCGTGCGTGCTCAAGCCCCGCCGCGGCAGCCACGCAGCCGGGGTCCGCCTGCTCGCCGACGCCGACGCGATCGCCGACGCCAGCGCGGCCGCGCGGGACGATGCCGGGGAGTTCCTGCTCGAGCGGGCCGTGATCGGCCGCGAAGTCCAGGTCGTGCTGCTGCACGGCAAGGTCCTGGGGACCATGGAGGTCGTGCGCGAGGCCGGCGATCTGGCGCAGATCCGCGCCATGACTTGCCCCCCGGGCCTCACCCGCAGTCAGCTCAAGGGCATCGGCAACCTCGCCGAGCACGCCACCCGCGCGCTCGGCCTGGTCCGCGGGGCCGCGCGCGTCGACATCCTGGTCCACCCCCGCCACAACGAGGTCATCCTCGAGGCCGAGCCCTGCCCCGACCTGCGCCGCTCCGGCGTGGTCGCCCGGGTCGCCCACGCCGCGGGCCTGCGCTACGAGGCGCTCGTCCAGGAGCTCCTGCGCGGGCTGGTCGACCTGCCCGAGCGCGTCACCCCGGAGCCCACCGTCCGCCGCGCCCCCGCGCCGATGGTCGAGGCGCCGACCGTGCCGCTGCAGTGAGCTGTCCCCGGGGACCTGCTCTCCGGGACCTGTCCCTTCAGACCTGTCACAACGGACCTGCCCCCGAAGACCTGTCCCTCAGGTCCGGCGGCAGGTCCGAGTGCTTTTCGCTCCTCGCGCAGGCGAGACGACCTGCCAGCTTCGCCAAGCAGCCCGGCATGCGCGCCAGTGGGGTCCTGAGGGCGCAGCGGCTCGTCGCTCGTCCTTCCGCCTGGCTCCCGTCGGGTAACGAGCCAGGCTCGCTCTCATCGCCGCACTTCGTCGGCTGTGTGGGCCACGACGGTCGGGCTCCTGGAAACGTCCGCCACCGCAGTGACTCTCGTGCACCGACGACCGCACACGATGCGCCCGGCCAGCCCGCCGAGCTGCGACGCCGACGTGGTGAACGGATCGTCGGCGAAGTTTGGGCGGACCAGGCGTTCGCCCCTCGACGGCTCGCTGCGGGGCCACTGCCGACGCACGCACGCGGACCCAAAGAGAAAGACCGCGGCGAGTCACCTCGCGCGCGGTCTCTCGCGGCCTCGTGGGCCCTTCAGGGCTGGGTCGCGCGGATCTGGGCCTCGAGCCAACCTTGCTCGGTGACCAACTTGCGGTGCTCGGCCGCGTCGATCGAGCCGAGCTCGTGCGACAGCTCGGCCGAGACCCGCTTGAGGTCCTCGCGCGCCTTGTTGGCGTCGATCTCGGACACCTCGAGCGCGCGCTCGACGAGGATGACCACCCGGTTGTCGCGGGTGACCTCGAGGAAGCCGGCGCCGACGGCGATCCGGACCGACTCGCCGCCGTCACGGAAGCGGACCACGCCCGGGACGACCGGCGTGATGAACGGAACGTGCTCGGGCAGGACGCCGAGCTCGCCGAGGAGGCCGGGGACTTCGACCCCGGGCACCACCACGCCGTGGCGCTTGGGGCCCAGCGGCGTGAGGATGTCGAGCTGGATGGTGGTGTCGGCCATGACGGTGGACTCCCGGCTCAGCCGGCGGCTTTCCGCGCGGCCTCGGCCTTCTTGGCCTCTTCCTCGGCCAGGCGCTTGGCCTTGGCGATCGCGTCGCTGATGCCGCCGACCATGTAGAAGGCGTCCTCGGGCAGCGCGTCGTGCTTGCCCTCGACGATCTCGCGGAAGCTCTGGATCGTGTCCGCGAGCTCGACCTGGACGCCGTCGTTGCCGGTGAACACCTTGGCGACGTCGAACTGCTGGCTGAGGAACTTCTGGATCTTGCGCGCGCGGGCGACGGTGAGTTTGTCCTCTTCCGAGAGCTCGTCCATGCCGAGGATCTTGATGATGTCCTGCAGCTCCTTGTACTTCTGGAGGATCTGCTGGACCCGGCGCGCGGTCTCGTAGTGATCCTTGCCGACGACCTCGGGGGTGAGGACCGTGCTCGTCGAGTCGAGCGGGTCGACGGCCGGATAGATGCCGATCTCGGTCAGCGCGCGGCTGAGCACCGTGGTCGCGTCGAGGTGGGTGAACGCGGTCGCCGGCGCTGGGTCGGTGAGGTCGTCCGCGGGCACGTAGATCGCCTGCACCGAGGTGATCGAGCCCTTGCTGGTGGTCGTGATGCGCTCCTGGAGGCCGCCCATCTCGGTCGCCAGCGTCGGCTGGTAACCGACCGCGCTGGGGATACGACCGAGCAGCGCCGACACCTCGGAGCCCGCCTGCGTGAAGCGGAAGATGTTGTCGATGAAGAGCATCAGGTCCTGGCCCATCTCGTCGCGGAAGTACTCCGCCTGGGCCAGGGCGCTGAGGGCCACGCGAGCGCGCGCGCCCGGGGGCTCGTTCATCTGGCCGTAGACCAGCGCGACCTTGCTCTGCTCGCTGTCGACCTTGTGGACCTTGCGGGTCCTGTGGTCCCAGTCGGCCTTGATGACGTCGGACTCCATCATCTCGAAGTAAAGGTCGTTGCCCTCGCGGGTGCGCTCGCCGACGCCGGCGAACACCGAGTAGCCGCCGAACTTCTTGCCGACGTTGTTGATGAGCTCCATCAGGAGCACCGTCTTGCCGACGCCGGCGCCGCCGAACAGGCCGATCTTGCCGCCGCGACGATACGGCGCGAGCAGGTCGATGACCTTGATGCCGGTGACCAACACCTCGGCCTTGGTGCTCTGCTCGGTGAACGGCGGAGCGGCGCGGTGGATCGGGCGGAACTCGGTGGCGTCGATCGGGCCCTGCTCGTCGACCGGGTCGCCGGTGACGTTCATGATGCGGCCCAGCACGCCCTTGCCGACCGGCATCATGATCGGCTTGCCGGTGTCGCGGACTTCCATGCCGCGGACCAGGCCGTCGGTGGTGTCCATGGCGATCGTCCGCACCGTGCGCTCACCGAGGTGCTGCGCGACCTCGAGGGTGAGGTTGTCGACGCCGTCGTTGATGCGCGGGTTGGTGACCCTCAGCGCGGTGGTCACCTCGGGCAGCGCTCCGGAGAACTCGACGTCGACCACGGGGCCGATGACCTGCGTGATCTTGCCGGTGTTGACGCCGGGCGTCGCGCTCTGCGGCGGAGTGCCGCTCGCCGGCTTGGCGCCGCCGAGGAAGGACGCGGGGGTGTTGAAGATGCTGGCCTTACCCAGGGGGTTGGACGGCGGGTTGGACGGCGGAGGCGGCAGATTCGACATGGTGCTCCGGAAGGCGGCCCTACGGGCCGAGAAGACTGGCGGGAAATCGAGAGGCGCTCGGACCGTGTGGCCCGTCTAGCCCTTGAGGGCCTCGGCGCCGCCGATGATCTCCAGGAGTTCCTTGGTGATCGCGGCCTGGCGCTCGCGGTTGTAGAACAGCGTCAGCTCGCGGATGAGCTGGGTCGCGTTGTCGGACGCCGAGTCCATCGCGGTGCGACGGGCGGCGATCTCGCCGGCGACCGAGTTGAAGAACGCCTGCTGCAGCCGCGACTCGACGGCGATCGGCAGCAGGTGCCCGAGCAGCGCGTCGCGCCCCGGCTCGAGCACCGGCAACACGCGCTCGTCGTTCACGACTTCGCGCGACTCGAACGGCAGCAGCTGCTCGATCTTCGGCAGCTGCGTCAGCACGTTCTTGAAGTAGTTGTAGGCGAAGTACACCTTGTCGACCTGCGGCAGGTCGGTGTCGCCGCCTTCCTTGCCGCCGGTGAACATCGCCATGACCTCGGCCGCGACCATCTTGGCCTTGACCACCAGGTCGGCCAGCGTCGGCGCGTCGTGGTGACGGACGAGCTTCTGTCCGCTGTGCTGGAAGAACCCGCGGCCCTTCTTGCCCACCGTCAGCAGCACGACGTCGTTGCCGGCCTCGCGCTCCTTGCGGATGAAGGTGCCCACGGCGCGGTTGAGGTTGGCGTTGAAGCCGCCCGCGAGGCCGCGATCGGCGGTGATGTGCACGATCACCACGCGACCGTTGCCGCTGCGCTTGAGCAGCAGCGGGTGCGCTGCGCCGGCCTCGCCGGCCTCGCCCTCGCCCTCGCCGCCGCCGAGGCTGGCGACCAGCGAGCCGACCACCTGGTCGAGACGCTCGCCGTACGGCCGCGCCCCCATCGCCGCCTGCTGCGCCTTGATCAGGCGCGCCGCGGCGATTCGGCTCATCGCCGAGGTGATCTTGCGCGTGTTCTTGACCGACGTGATCCGGCTTCGGATCTCCTTCAGGTTGGCCATGTCATGCCTTCTGCTTGCGCGCGGGGTCGCGGAGGTACTCGGCCTTGAAGGTCTTGATCGCCTGGTCGAGCAGGTTGTCGAGCTCGACCAGCTCCGTCTTGCTCGAGGCCTTGTTGGCGGCGTCGATGACGTCGGCGCGGCTCTCCTTGAGCCACGCGTGCAGCTTGCGCTCGAAGTCGCGGACCTCGGTCAGCTCGAGCTCGTCGAGGTGACCGCGGGTGCCGGCGAAGATCGAGATGACCTGCTGGGCGACCGAGAGCGGCTGGTACTGGTCCTGCTTGAGCAGCTCGGTGAGCCGCTGGCCGCGGGCCAGGGTGTCGCGCGTGGCCTTGTCGAGGTCGGACGCGAACTGCGAGAACGCGGCCAGCTCGCGGTACTGCGCGAGGTAGAGGCGCAGCGGGCCGGCGTAGCGGCGCATCGCCGGGACCTGGGCCGCACCGCCGACGCGCGACACCGAGATGCCGACGTTCACCGCGGGGCGGATGCCCTGGTGGAACAGGCTGTTCTCGAGGAAGATCTGGCCGTCGGTGATCGAGATGACGTTGGTCGGGATGTACGCCGACACGTCACCGGCCTGGGTCTCGATGATCGGCAGCGCCGTCAGCGAGCCCGCGCCCTCGGCCTCCGACAGCTTGCACGCGCGCTCGAGCAGGCGGCTGTGGAGGTAGAACACGTCGCCCGGGTACGCCTCGCGGCCCGGCGGGCGGCGCAGGAGCAGCGACAGCTGGCGGTACGCGACGGCCTGCTTCGAGAGGTCGTCGTAGACCAGCAGGGCGTGGCCGCCGCGGTCGCGGAAGAACTCGCCCATGGTGACGCCGGTGTACGGCGCCAGGAACTGCAGCGGCGCCGACTCCGACGCGGTCGCGGCGACGACGATGGTGTATTCCATCGCGCCCTCGCGGCGCAGACGGTCGACCACCATGGCGACGGTCGACTGCTTCTGACCGATCGCCACGTACACGCAGATCATGTTCTGACCGCGCTGGTTGATGATCGTGTCGATCGCGATCGCGGTCTTGCCGGTCTGGCGGTCGCCGATGATGAGCTCGCGCTGACCGCGGCCGATCGGGATCATCGAGTCGATGGCCTTGAGGCCGGTCTGCATCGGCTCGTGCACCGACTTGCGGGTGATGATGCCGGGCGCCTTGACCTCGACCACCTTCATCTCGACGCCGGTGAGCGGCGCCCCGCCGTCGATCGGCTCGCCGATCGAGTTGACCACGCGGCCGATCAGCGCGTCGCCGACCGGCACGCTCATGATCTGCTTGGTGCGCTTGACGACGTCGCCCTCTTTGATGAGCTGGTCGTTGCCGAGGAGCGCGACGCCGACGTTGCCCTCCTCGAGGTTCAGGATCATGCCCTTCACGCCGTGGGGGAACTCGAGCAGCTCGCCGGCCATCGCCTGGTCGAGGCCGTACACGCGGGCGATGCCGTCGCCCACCGTCAGGACGGTGCCGGTCTCCTCGACGGAGACCTTGGTCTCGTAGCCCTGGATCTGCTCCTTGATGATGCGGCTGATCTCGTCGGCTCTGATATCCATGGTGCGCTCGCGCGGTCCGCCCTGGGCGGCAGGACCTGAAGTTGGGATCGATGGGGTGACGTGGACGCGGGAGAAGCCGGAGGCTAGCCGCGGAGGGAGGAACGGAGGTTGCCGAGCTGGGTCTTCAGGCTGCCGTCGTAGACGACGCTGCCGACCTGGGTGACGACGCCGCCGATGAGCTCGGGGTCGACGGCGGACTCGAGGAGGATGGTCTTGCCGGTGGCGCGCTCGAGCGCGGCCTTGATCTTGTTGACCGCGTCAGCAGGAAGCGGCCGCGCCGAGGTCAGCTTGGCGTGCACGCGCCCGGACAGCGCGTCCGACATCTCGGCGTACTGCCGGGCCATCTGCGACACGCCGGTGATGCGGCCGCGGTCGAACACGAACAGCAGGAACTTGCCGACGATCGCGTCGAGCGACATCCGCTCGAGCACCTTCTGCAGCACCGCGCGGCGCTCGGGCACCAGGAACGCGCCCGACTCGAGCACCGACAGCAGCGAGGGCTTGCCGGGCTCGCTGGCCGTGGCGACGCGGACGAAGCTGGCGATGTCGCGGCCGAAGATCTCGCGCTGGATCGGCGTGTCCGCGAGCTGGAGGAGCGCGCGGGCGTAACGACGGGCAAGGCTGCCGGGGATCATGAGAGCTCGTCCTGGAGGGGTTTCGGTGTCGGGGCCCGTAGGCCGAGAAAAGTGCGGCTCAGGCAGCCGGGCGGCCGTTCACGACCTCGACCGCGTAGTCGTCGACCAGGCGGGACTGATCCGCGTCGGTGAAGCGGGCGCGCAGGATCTCCTCGGCCCGGGTGATCGCGCGGTCGAGGACTTCGTTCTCGACCGCCTGCTTGCGCACCGCGACCTCGCGCTGCGCCGCCGACAGCGCCTGCGCCTTGAAGCGTTCGACCTCGGCGCGCGCCTCGGTCATCAGCCGCTGGCGGTCGCTCTCGGCGCCGACGCGGGCCTGCTCGAGGATCTCGCGCGTCTCCTGGTCGAGGTGGTCGACCCGCCGCTTGTACTCCGAGAGCACCGACTCGGCCTCGTTCATCGCCTGCTGCGCCGCGGTGACCTGGGTCTTGATCGCCTCGTGGCGCGCGGCGTTGTCGGCCACCAGCTTGCGAATGATCAGCCGGTGCAGCAGGAACGCCAGCACCAGGAAGTTGATCAGCAGGTACGCCAGGCCGACGCGGTGGTCCTCGGCGTTGGGCCAGTTGAACCAGGTGATCCCGTGGTGATGGACCACGTGCTCGGAGGCCTGGACCGCCTCGGAGGCGGCCTCGGTGGCGTTGTGACCAACCGGCTCGTGACCGGCCGGCGAGGCCGACGCCACCTGCCCGATCAGACAGATGAACGAGCCGACGACGAGGCTGGTGAGCCCATGAACCCGATGAAGCGCGCGACGCATGGTCACACCGTCCTTCCCAGCAGCTTGGTGGCGATGTCCTGGGCGAGCTCCTCGACCCGGGTCGCCAGGGTGGTGCGGGCCGCTTCGGCCTCGCTGTTGAGCCGCTCGCGCTGCGCCTCGGACTCGCTGCCCGCGGCGGCGCGCGCCTCGGCGAGCTGGCGCTGACGCTCGGACTCGCTGCCCTTGACCGCCTCGGAGCGGATCCCGGCGGCGCGGGCGCGGGCCTCGGCCAGGCGGCTCTCGTAACGGCGACCCTCCTCGTCGGCGCGGGTGCGGAGGTCCGTCGCCGCCGCCGTCGTGCCGGTGATCGCCTGCTCGCGCCGGGCCTGAGTCGCCAGCCACGGCTTGAACAACAGCGGATAGAGGATCGCCATCAACAGGAGGAAGATGCCGGCCTGGATGAAGATCGTGCCGTCGATGTCGACGACGGGAGCGGCTGCTGCGGCGAGGAGAGTTGCGTGCATGGGGCCGTGAGCTTTTTCGGGGGGCCGTCCGCGGGCCGAGAGGCAGGCGGGCGATGCGGTGGCTCAGGCGCGGCCGGGGCCACCGGGGGGCCGCAAGTCCTTCGGCCCGAGAGAATCCGGCGGCTTTTGGCAAGCCGCTGGCAGATCCGAGAAGCGGCGGGCATCTACCACGCGAGATATGGGTCGTCAACGGACGCGAGCTCACATGCGAGCGCCGCGTCGCAGGGCCTTGCAAGCCGCGCTAGAGCCTTCCTCGGACCTTTCAATCGTCTCTTGGGACAGGTCTGGCCGCGTGCCTCGATCGTGCGCATAAACCGTTTCGGGACGTGAGAAATGCGGGGCGCCAGGCGTCGGAGACGGCGCACCTCGGACCCCCCTCACGGGCCTCGTCCGCTCGGCTGTTTCCGCCCGCCTGCTTGCGCTGCCAGGCCCCTGAGCGGCCAGACGGCGACAATTTGCATAGCGCTCGCGGCCCCCGTCGCTTACGCTGCTGGTCCGTGAGCAGCAAACGGCCCGACCCGTACGACCGCGCGATGAGCCCCCTGGCCGCGGACGACGACGAGAGTGATCGCGACATCGACGCCGATTTGCGCGGCGACACGCGGCCGATCGACCTCATCGACGTATTCGGGCGGGCTCGCGGGGTCGTCGCCGAGATGGTCCGTAGCACGCCGACCGGTGACACCCTGGTCGTCGTCACCAACGAGCTCGGCTTTCCGGTCGGCCAACGCGCTATCCGCCGGCCCGAGAGCCTACCTTACGCCCTCGTATTCGGCCGCCATAACCGCTGCACCCTATCTATCCCCCACGATTCCCGCGTCAGCCTGCGCCACATCCTGCTCACCGCGTGGCCTGGCCAGGGAGCCCTGCGTCTGCGGGGCTATGACCTCGGCGGTCGCGCCGGCATCGTGCTCGCCGACGGCAAGCGGGTGCCCGGCTTCTCGGCGCTCGGCCACGTCGCCCTGTCGTTCGGCCGTACCGGCCTGGTCGTGCTGCCCGGCGGCCCTGCCGGCCTCTCGCTGCTCGAGGGCACCACCGATCAGGCCTTCCAGCGGCTCACCGGCATCGACCGCGACGGCGGCGGCATTCGCCTCGCCATCTCGGCGATGGCCGAGCCCAGCGTCGCCCAGATCGGCGGCTATCGCCCGATCGACGTCGAGGCCCGGCCGCAGCCGCGCGGCATCCTGCGTCTGCGCTCCCTGAAGTCCAAGTCTCAGCGCGGCGCCGAGGCCTCGCGCGAGCTCGAGGTCGACAGCGAGCAGCTGCAGCGCGGCCTCCTCATCGGCCGCTACAGCGATCGCTGTTCGCTCGCCGGCTCCGGCCGCAACCTGTCCCGCGTCCACGCCCTCGTCACCGAGGAGGGCCCCAACTCGCTCCTCGTCTACGACCTCGCCAGCACCAACGGCGTGCGTCCCGGCCACGAGACCGAGGGCCCTTCGCACAGCGTCGTCCGGCTTCGCCATAACGAGCCGGTCATGCTCGGCCACTTCGAGCTGAGCTGGACCCCGGCCGAGCGCATTCGCGTGCACTGACGGACCGCCCTCCGCGGTCGCCGATGCGTCGCGCGAAGTCGGGCGTATTTCGCCGTGGCGCACCCGTTTTGCGGCGCCGACGCGTCCGCTCGCAGTTTCGCGGCGGCGGTCCGCGCGGTGCGCTGGGGCTTGCGCATGCACACGACCGCAGACCGCGCTTCGACGGAGCCAACGCCGGGCGATTGTGCTATCTGCCTGTTTGCGTCCAGGCCCGAAACGGCCTTCCGCGACCGCCCCCGCCTCCCGCGGGCGCGACTCGCAGCCCCCGCGCCGCCGTCCCTGGTCGCCCAGCTGGCCTCAACCGGACAAATCCATGACAGACGCGAAGCGGCCCGGACGCCTGAGCACCCTCGCCCGATCCACGATTGGCGCCAAGATCGTCATGGCGACGACCGGCGTGATCCTGGTCGGGTTCCTCGTCGTGCACATGCTCGGCAACCTGCAGGTGTACCTCGGGCCCGACACCATGAACCACTACGCGCAGACCCTCAAGGGCACGCCTGCGCTGCTGTGGGGCGCGCGCTCCGTGCTGCTCGTCGGCCTCGTGCTGCACGTGCTGGCGGCCATCCGCCTCAAGGGCCTCAACAACGCCGCCCGCCCCCAGGAGTACGCGGTGGGCCGCCGCTACCGCGTCACCAGCAGCGCCGCCCGCTTCATGCTGCTGAGCGGCCTCGTGGTCCTGGCGTTCATCGTCTACCACCTGCTGCACTTCACCGTCGGCGTCACCAACCCGGCCGACTTCAACCTGCACGAGGTCCTCGACGTCGCCTCCCAGACCTGGGTCCGCAACGACAACGAGCAGCTGCTGGCCAAGCTGCCGGCGGAGTTGGTCCGCCACGACGTCTACAGCATGTTCGTCCGCGGGTTCCAAAACCCGCTGATCGCCGGCACGTACATCGTCGCCCAGCTGCTGCTGGCGATGCACCTCAGCCACGCGGTCGCCAGCATGCTGCACACCCTCGGCCTGTCCAAGGGGGCAGCCGCGCGCGAGCGCAACATCAACATCGGCCGGGCCATCGCCGCCGTCGTCGTGCTCGGCAACCTCTCCTTCCCGATCGCCGTCCAGGCCGGTCTCCTCCACCTCTAACGCGCCTCGCTCCCCGCACCGCCATGGATCTCAACGCCAAAATCCCGGACGGCCCGATCGAGGGCAAGTGGGACCGTCACCGCTTCGAGATGAAGCTGGTGAACCCCGCCAACAAGCGCAAGTACAACATCCTCGTGGTCGGCACCGGCCTCGCGGGCGCGTCGGCGGCGGCCAGCCTCGCGGAGCTCGGCTACAACGTCGACTGCTTCTGCTTCCAGGACAGCCCGCGGCGGGCCCACAGCATCGCCGCCCAGGGCGGCATCAACGCCGCCAAGAACTACCAGAACGACGGCGACAGCATCTACCGCCTGTTCTACGACACGGTGAAGGGCGGTGACTTCCGCGCGCGCGAGGCCAACGTCTACCGCCTGGCGCAGATCAGCGTGAACATCATCGACCAGTGCGTCGCCCAGGGCGTCCCGTTCGCCCGCGAGTACGGCGGCCTGCTGGCCAACCGCTCGTTCGGCGGCGCCCAGGTCTCGCGCACCTTCTACGCCCGCGGCCAGACCGGCCAGCAGCTGCTGCTCGGCGCCTATCAGGCGCTCGAGCGCCAGATCGGCCTCGGCAAGGTCAAGATGTACCCGCGCCACGAGATGCTCGACCTCGTCGTCATCGACGGCGTGGCCCGCGGCATCATCACCCGCAACCTCGTCACCGGCGAGACGCGCGGGTGGGTCGGCGACGCGGTCGTGCTGGCCACCGGCGGCTACGGCAACGTCTTCTACCTGTCGACCAACGCCAAGGGCAGCAACGTCACCGCCAGCTACCGCGCCCACAAGCGCGGCGCCGGGTTCGCCAACCCCTGCTTCACGCAGATCCACCCGACCTGCATCCCGGTCAGCGGCGACTACCAGTCGAAGCTCACCCTGATGTCCGAGTCGCTGCGCAACGACGGCCGCGTGTGGGTGCCCAAGCAGAAGGGCGACGCCCGCCGCCCCGACCAGATCCCCGAAGACGAGCGCGACTACTACCTCGAGCGCCGCTACCCCAGCTTCGGCAACCTCGTGCCGCGCGACGTCGCCTCGCGCGCGGCCAAGGCCGTGTGCGACGAGGGCCGCGGCGTCGGCCCGAGCAAGATGGCCGTGTTCCTCGACTTCGGCGACGCGGTCCGCCGCCTCGGACAGAACGTCGTCGCCGATCGCTACGGCAACCTGTTCGAGATGTACGAGCGCATCACCGGCGAAGATCCTTACAAGACGCCGATGCGGATCTTCCCCGCCGTCCACTACACGATGGGCGGGCTGTGGGTCGACTACGACCTGATGAGCACGATCCCCGGCCTGCACGTGCTCGGCGAGGCCAACTTCTCCGACCACGGCGCCAACCGCCTCGGCGCCAGCGCGCTGATGCAGGGCCTGGCCGACGGCTACTTCATCATCCCGTACACGATCGGCAACTACCTCGCGCAGGCCAAGCTGCCGAAGATCGGCGTCGAGCACCCCGAGGTCCAGCGCTGCCTCGCCAGCGTGCAGGCGCAGTCGAGCCGCCTGCTCAACATCAAGGGCCGCACCACCGTCGACGAGTTCCACCGCGAGCTCGGCCTCGTCATGTGGGACTACTGCGGCATGGGCCGCACGGCCGACGGCCTCAAGATCGCGCTGCAGAAGATTCCGGAGATCCGGTCGCGCTTCTGGTCCGACGTCGCGGTCCCCGGCGTCAACGAAGAGCTCAACCCGTGGCTCGAGAAGGCCGGCCGCGTCGCCGATTTCCTCGAGTTCGGCGAGCTGATGTGCCTCGACGCGCTCGAGCGCAACGAGTCGTGCGGCGGCCACTTCCGCGAGGAGTACCAGTCGCCCGACGGCGAGGCGCTGCGCGACGACGCCAACTACTCGTACGCCGCGGTGTGGGAGTACACCGGCGAGGGCAGCGCGCCGCGCCTCCACAAGGAGCCGCTCGAGTTCAAGAACGTCAAGCTCGCGACCCGGAGCTACGCCTGATATGTCGAACACGACGATGACCCTCACCCTGCAGATCTGGCGCCAGCGGAGCGCCAACACGCCCGGGTCGATGCAGACCTACAAGCTCGAGGGTGTGAACGAGCACATGTCGTTCCTCGAGATGCTCGACGTGCTCAACGCCAAGCTGACGAAGGAAGGCCAGGACCCGGTCGCGTTCGATCACGACTGCCGCGAAGGCATCTGCGGCTCGTGCTCGATGGTGATCGACGGCCGCCCGCACGGGCCACGCAAGGGCACCACCGCGTGCCAGCTGCACATGCGCACCTACAAGGACGGCGACACCATCACGATCGAGCCGTGGCGCGCCAAGGCGTTCCCGGTGATCAAGGATCTGGTGGTCGACCGCAACTCGCTCGACCGCATCGTCGCCTCCGGCGGCTTCGTGTCCGTCAACACCGGCGTCACCGTCGACGCCAACGCCACCCCGATCGGCAAGAAGAACGCCGACGAGGCGATGGACTACGCCGCCTGCATCGGCTGCGGCGCCTGTGTGGCCGCCTGCCCCAACGCCTCGGCGATGCTGTTCACCGGCGCCAAGGTCGGCCACCTCGTCAAGCTGCCGCAGGGCCAGGTCGAGCGCCGCGGCCGCGTGCTGCGCATGGTCGAGCAGATGGACCTCGAGGGCTTCGGCGCCTGCACCAACCACCGTGAGTGCTCCGAGGCCTGCCCCAAGGAGATCAGCTTCGACGCGATCGAGCTGCTCAACCTCGAGTACATGCGGGCCCAGGTCACCAACGACTGATCTCGGCGCCTCGCCGACAAGCGCGGTCGTCGGGCATCCCGACGGCCGCGTCCGCGTTTCAGCAGCTGGGGTAGCCGTCCATGCCCGGGTCCGGCGGCGGATCGCAGGCCTGGAAGCTGCCGGGGAAGCACCCGCTCGGCAGCTGGTAGACGTTCTGCCCCTTGCACACGGTCGTGATCGCGTCGTCGCAGATCATCTGCGGCAGGCACCCGAGGAAGCTCTTGGGGTCGTTGAGGCACCAGATCGCGCCGTCGAACTCGAACGCCTGACCCTCGATCGGCAGGCAGCCGAGCATCACGCACTCGTCCTTCGTCACCGCCGCCTCGCAATCGACCGGCTCCGCCGTGGTCCCCGGCACCTCGCCGGTCGAAGTCGAGGTCGAACCGCCCGATCCGCCCTGGCTCTCCTGACCTGTCCCCGAGGACATCCCCTCGGTCTCGTTGCCGGAGCCGCCGCCGCCCTGCGTCTCGCTGTCGCTCATGCTGCCGCTCACGTCGGTCGTGCCGGACTCCGACGCGCCCATGCCCGAGTCGGTCGGCGCGCTCTGCGACTCCGAGGCCGACTCCGAGCCATCGCTCGTCGCCTCCGAGCCCTCGCTCGAACCCTGGCTCGCGCTGCCCGAGTTCGAGGCCGAGTTCGTATCACCGCCGCTGTCGCCGCACGCCATCGTCAGCACGACAGCGCCCGCGACCACCCCAGTTTCAAGCCAATGGATGCGCACGGGGCCAGGCTACCACGCCCCCGGTTGTCGTTCGCGCGCGTCTTCGTCACACTCGCGCGGGTGACGATCTTCTACTGGGACTACTACGGTCCGGACGCCGAGGGCACCGCGCGTCACTTCCTCGTCCACCTCGGCGAGTACATCGTCCGCAACGGCCTGCCCGAGTGTGAGCGCGGCGTCGAGTCGTCGCGCGCTGGCCATGGCGCCGTGTGGTGCAAGACGCCCGACGAGGCCCGCGAGGCCATCTTGCGCCTGCGCCCGCGCCGCGCCGCCCCCGCGCCTTGAACCGCCGCAACAATTTTTCGCGCCGGCTGCAAAACCGGGGCGACTCGCACCGACCTACTCGTGTGCAGTCGTCCTCCGAAGCCACCACCCTCCTCCCCTCGCCCCCGCTCCGCGACCTCGCCCTCGCCCTCGACCTCGACCGCGCCGGCGGCCCCGTGGCGCTCGACCCGGCGCGCCTCATCCTCGTCGGCAGCGCCCCCTCGGCCGACCTGCGGATCGGCGATCCCACCGTCTCGGCCCGGCACGCGCGGATCGGCGGCGACGGCCGCGGCATGATGGTCGAGGACCTCGGCTCGACCAACGGCACCTACGTCGACGGCGTCCGGGTCCAGCGCGCGTGGCTGGCCCCGGGCATGCGTCTCGGGCTCGGCGGGTTCCAGGCCACCGTCGTCGCCCAGCGCGCCGCCCCGCCGCCCCGCCTCGTCAACCCGCCCGGCATGATCGGCAGCTCTCCTGTCTTTCAGGACATGCTCGCTCGCCTGCGCAAGTTCGCCGGCCTGGCCCAGGCGGTGCTGCTGCGCGGCGAGACCGGCACCGGCAAGGAGCTGGCGGCCCGCGCCCTCCACGGCGAGGGTCCACGCGCCGCCGGCCCGTTCGTCGCCGTCAACTGCGGCGCCATCCCCGAGGGTCTGTTCGAGAGCGAGCTGTTCGGCCACGTGCGCGGGGCCTTCACCGGCGCCGCGCGGGCCCACGTCGGCGCGTTCGTCCGCGCCCACCGCGGCACGCTGTTCCTCGACGAGATCGCCGAGCTGCCGCTGGGTCTGCAGGCCAAGCTGCTTCGCGTGCTCGAGACGCGGCGCGTCGTCCCGGTCGGCGGCGAGGCCGAGCAGGCCATCGACGTCCGGGTCGTCTCGGCCACCCACCAGCCGATGGAGCGCCTGGTAGCCGAGGGCCGGTTCCGCTGCGACCTCTACCACCGCCTCAGCGTGCTCGCCGTCGAGGTCCCCGGCCTCGCCGACCGCCCGGGCGACATCCCCGAGCTCCTCGCCCAATTCGCCACCGAGCTGGCCGCCGAGTTCGGCCGTCCCGTCCGCCTCACCGAGCCGGGCCTGCGCGCCGCCGCGGCTCGCCGCTTCCCCGGCAACATCCGCGAGCTCCGCAACATCCTCCTGCGCGCCGCCGCGATCCACGACGGCCCGCTCGGCCCGCTCGAGCTGTTCCCTGCCCCCGGTCCCGCCGCAGCCGCCGGCAGCCCCGCCGACGCCCTCGCCGTCCCGCGCGGCACCTACGCCGCGATGCACCGCAGCCTGCTCGAGCTCGTCGTGCGCGAGGCCGGCTCGATCCGCAAGGCCGCCACCCAGCTCGACGTGCCGCGCTCGACCCTCAGCGCCTGGCTCAAGGACGAGGCCGCATGACAAGACATGTCTTGAGCACCATGTCTCTCACGACACGCCCCATAGGACATGCCTTAAAGGCCATGCCCTCCAGGACATGTCTCGTAAGACATATTCGCCCGTCTGCGGCCCCGTTGGGCCATGAGGGCGTCCGCGCGTCACGAAGTTGTGATCGGATCCTCCCACATGTCGTGAGTCCGATCACCGTATCTCCAGCGCAATCGCAGACATTTTGCCGACCTTGCGGTGAATACCGGCCAAACGACGCTTTGGCGCAATCTGGCGCCTGGGGGCCACAGCCTGCGTCCCGGGCCCTCCCCGGCGCCTGGCGCTCCGGTCCCCGGATTTTGGTGTTGGAGCCCGGGACGACCCGGGTACCGTGGCTTCATGCGGAGATTGAGCCTCAACGTTGTTCTCGCGGGCCTCACCGGCGTCGGCGGCCTCGCCGCCTGTGAGAGCAAGGATGCTGCGGATTCGGCGACCACGTTACCGGGCAATTCCGGGATCCTCACCCTCCCGACGACCTTCCCGGACAGCGGCGGGGCGAGCGACAGCGACGGCGCCACCGAGACCGGCGGGACCGACGGCGCCACCGACGGCGCCACGAGCGAGCCCGTCACCACCTCCGGCTCGGGCGGCCTCAAGTTCGACCTCGAGGCCTCGCCCGACGGCGGCATGGCCGACACCGGCGTCGAGCCTTGCGACGACCCGAACGACCCGGGTTGCAAGTGCAGCATCCCCGACCACGTGCCGTGCGACAACGGCACCCAGGATCCCTTTCTCGCCATGGGCCTCAACTGTCCGGGCGAGTTGCAGGTCACGGCCACCAAGGCGGGCTCGCCGGGGGCGATCGGCGTGCGCTACGTGTTCGGCCAGGGCGGCACCTTCAACCCGCGCGAAGGCGCCTCGTACGCGGTCATCGGCAGCGGCCTGGTCTCGGATCTCAACAACCAGACCCCGCCGGGCGACTTCAACCTCGAGCCCACCCACTGCAACGACGACGTCGGCAACTTCGACCCCGGCAACAACCTGCCGCCGCCGCTGCGCATCAACGACGTCGGCGGCGACTGCACGCAGAACGCCGGCCTGCTCGGCACTGGCGACTGCTCCAACACCATCCAGGGCCAGTTCCAGAACTTCGGCGCCAACGACTACACCGAGCTGCGGTTCGTCATGCAGGTGCCGCAGGACGTGACCTCGTTCAGCTACGACTTCGCGTTCCTCTCGGTCGAGTACCCCGACTACTACCAGTCGGCCTTCAACGACATGTACATCGGCTGGCTCGAGTCGGAGAAGTGGACCGGCAACATCTCGTTCGACCAGCAGGGCAACCCGATCTCGCTCAACGCCGGCTTCCTCGAGTTCAAGGACGATCCGAGCGGCCAGAACCCGATCCCGCAGTTCCAGAACACCTGCATGCGCCAGCACGCGGGCACCAACTGGCTGCAGACCACCGCCGGCGTGACGCCCGGCGAGTCGATCACGGTCGTGTTCGCCATCATGGACATCAGCGACTCGATCCTCGACAGCTACGTGTTCCTCGACAACTTCAAGTGGGGCTGCGAGCCGACCGGCAAGCCCAGCACCATGCCTCCCGGCTGATCGGCGTCCGCATCGCCCTCGGCCCCGCATCTCCGGCCGGCTCAGCCGGGCGCTCGCCCGCGCCCGGCGGTGTCGGCCGGATCCAATTGACAAGCAGCGGGCCCCTGGTAGCGTCCCAGGCGCATGTCCGTCACGCCCAGCGACAACGAAGACACGTACTTCCAGCAGCGCGAGCGGGAGCTCCGGGACCAGCTCCGCGAGCAGCTCGACAAGGCTGCCGGCGACCTCCGCGACGAACGCGAGACCGAGAAGCTCTCCCTGTCCGACCGGATCGCCGCCCTCGGCTTCACCGGCGACAAGCTCAAGGTGTTCGACCTCCTGCCGCTCGTCCACGTCGCGTGGGCCGACGGCACGGTCAGCCGCAAGGAGCGGACCGCCATCCTCGACGTCCTCCGCGGCCGCGGGATCCAGCCCGGCACCGAGGCCTTCCGCACCGTCGAGAGCCTGCTCGAGGAGCGCCCGTCGCAGACCTTCCTCGATCAGAGCCTCGTCGTCCTCAAGGAGGCCGTCGGCGGCGCCCGGGCCGCCAACATCGTCGAGCTCTGCGTCCAGGTCGCCGGCGCCAGCGGCGGCTTCCTCAACATGGGCACCGTCTCCGACGACGAGCGCGCCCTCATCGAGCAGATCGCCAACCAGCTCGGCGGGCCCGCCCTCGCCGAGTTCAAGAAGCAGCTCGGCTGACCGCCGACCCTCTCCGCGACCCGCGGCGCAGCTCGCAAGGAGCCGCCCGCGGGTCTCGTCGTGCGCATCGACCCTCTGCACGACCCTGGCGCAGCTCGCATCGAGCCGCCCGCCAGTCTGGCACGCGCGCGCCGACCCTCTCCGCGAAGCGCGGCGCCGCTCGCACCGAGCGGCCCACAGGTCTCGTCGTGCGCGCCGACAGGCGGGCGCCTGTGCGGTCTGCCCTCCGGCGCGGATGCCTGCGCGCGTCGGCGACTGCACGCCTGGCAGTCCGCCAGGACCTGCTCGAACGGTCATGTCCCCTTCGACATGAGCGATCGGACATGCCCTTCAGGGCATGTCCCTTCGGGCACCCGCGCTCGAGCGGTGCGGCTCGCGGCCCCGCGCCGGCGGCTCAGCTCCGCAGCAGCCGCGGCGGCACTTCGCCGCCCTGGTTGATCATCTTGCGCAGCACCTGCTGCAGCGCCGGCGTGTCCTTGAACTCCGTCGTGCCTTCCTCGGACTTGCTGGTGACGAACAGCTGGCGGTACTCGATGCTGCTGTCGGCGCGGGTGTCGGGCTCGATGATCTCCATCACCTGCATCGACTCGAGGTTGACCCCGCTGTTGAGGCGGATGACCACGTCGATCGCGTGCGCCAGCGACAGCGTCAGGCCCTGCACCGCGCCGCCGGACGCGGTCCCGAGCGCGGCCAGGCGCGACAGCGCGTGGGCCGTGTTGATGCCCCACAGCGAGACCACCGCCCCGCGGCTCGCCCCCGCCAGCGCGTCGATCACCCCGGCCGCGTCCTGGTGCCCGCACTGCTGCGAGATCAACAGGTCGAGCCCGCCGCGCAGCAGCACCCCGAGGACCGGCCCGAGCTCGAGCTTGTCATTGGCCTCGGTCAAACGGCGCACCGGCACCCAGCCCTTGCGCGCGCTGCCCAGGCGACCCGAGTCGGAGATGCACGCGACGCGCAGCGACTCGGGGATCTCGCCGACCAGCGCGCGCATGAAGCGGTCGAGGTTGACGCCGCCCGAGGCGCATACCAGCACGCGCCGGCACGACTTCAGGGTCGCGACCAGGAACTCGCGCATGTCGGCCGACAGCACGCCCTCCTGCACCAGCGCCGTCAGGTTGTTGGCGTCGGTGCGCATGCGCCGGAGGCTGATCACGAACTGCCGCGCCGGGTGCGGCGGCAGCAACGCGTAGAGATAGAACCCGTGATCGACGATGCCCTCGATGATGTGGGCGCCCTCGACCCACAGCCCCCGCTTCTTGCACATGCGCTGCATCGCCATCAGCAGCGCGCGCTCGCCGGTGAAGCGGATCTCGAGCCGCTCGCCGTTGCCGTCGTCGCGGACCACGTGGATCGGCGCGGTGCCGACGACCTGGATCTCACGCACCGAGTCGTCGCGCATCAGGTCGCCGAGCGGGCCCCACTCGAGCATCTCTCGCAGGATCCGCTCGCGGAACGGGCCCACGTCGACGGTCGCCTCGATCTGCTGCGAGTCGCGGAAGTCGGCCAGGATGCCGTCGACCAGCTCGATGACCTCCTTGCGCTCTTCCTCGCCGACCTCGCCCGACGTCATCGGATCGATGCGCGGCACCGCCTTCAGCAGCGTCTGGTGGATCTGCGCCGCCAGGCCGTCGAGGTACGTGCTCTCGATCCCGGCCGCGGCCACCCGCTGCGCCGAAGTCACGAGCCCGGTGTCGTCCTGGGCGTCGCGGCGGCGCTTGTCGTCGGCCGGCGACGGCACCAGGGCCGTGTCCTCGCCGTCGAGCATCAGGATGTAGTCGCCGACGTAGACGCGGTCGGTGCGACGCACGGTCCGTGGGGCCTGGACCTTGCGGCCGTTGAGGTAGGTGCCGTTGGTGCTCTCGAGGTCGACCACCTCGATGCGGCTCTCGATCTTGCGGAAGCACAGGTGGTGCTTCGACACGTTGACGCGGTCGAGCACGAGGTCGTTGTCGTCCTCGCGGCCGATCGAGAACTCCTCGCCCGCGAACGCGAATCGCTGGGTCTGGCCGCCCTTTTCGTGGACTACTACCGTCAGCACAGACCGCTCTTACCGCGGAGCTCTCGCCCGCTCAAGACCTGCACCCGGGACAGTCGGTCCCCGGCGGGCGCGGTCCGGCGTGCTAGAACTCGTCGACGCGGTCGAGGGCGTCGTCGAGAGCATCGATTTCGCGCTGCGACGGCCCGCCTGGGCCCCCGGCGGGCTCCGAGGCGCGGCGAGCGGCCCCGGGCCGCGCCAGGGCGGCCGCGTCGGGCGAGGCCGCCACCGCCGCGCTGCGCTGCGTCCCTCGCACCCAGCGACGGGCGACGAAGAACAGCAGCGTCAACGCCACCAGGGCCGCCACCGCCGTGCCCCACACGAGCTCCGGTCGACCGATGTAGCCGCGGATGTCGGGGAAGCGCGCCACCAGGGTGCCCTCGATCTGCTCGCGCGACTCGCCGTCGCGCGCCTGCTCGAGGATCTGCGCCTCCAACTTGCGCGCCTGCGGCGACGGGCAGGTCGCTATCGTGCGGCCCGGGCAGTAGGGCGACATCAGATCGTGGCTGAGCTCGAGCATCAGCGCCTCGGCCTCGGCCTCGGGGCGGGCGCTCGTGGCCGCTTCAGGCGTTGCAGGACCTGAAGCCGGCGCCGAAGCTGGCGCAGAGAACATGGCTCAGTCCTCGCCCATGTTCAGCTTCTTGGCGCCACGTCCGCCGCCGCCGACGTGCTTCACCTTGGCCTTGCCGGTGTTCTTCGGCGGGTTCAGGGTCGCCAGGCAGAACTTGTCGTGGGCTTCCTTCTGCTTCGGATCGTTGAGATCCGGCTTCGGCAGCGGCTCGTCGGTGATGTTCTTGAGGTACTTGGTGATCTTGTTCTCGATGATGAGCCAGTGGGCGTCGGCCTGGGCGACCGCGTTCTGGTCGTTGTTGTTGAACGCGTCGGGGTAGCCGTGCATCACCAGTTCGTGGGCCTCGAGGAAGTGGCCGATGAGCTTGGACTTCTCGAGGATCCGCGGCTCGTTCGAGAACAGCCGCTGCTGCCACGTGTTCACCAGCGGGATGAAGTTCTGCTTGAACTGGTACCACTGCTCTTCGGTGGGGCTGCCGGGCTCCGCACCTGCGCCCTTGGCGCCCTCTTTCTTCATCTCGTCGCGGAAGCACTCGAGCTCGCCGAAGTAGCCGAGCATCTTCTTCAGGTTCGCCTTGTCGAACTTGTGAAGGTGCTTCTCGCCCTCGGGGTCCTTGCGGTCCCAGGCCTTGAACTCCTCGTCGGACGGCGGCGGGAGACCAGCGGGCGGCCGCTTGATGTCCTTCTTCACGTAGCCGGCGTCCTCCAAGATCTTCTTCTCGGGGTCTTCGGCCAGCTTCTCGGCCAGGGTCTTCCCGTCGCCCCCGCAGCCGGAGCACATCAGCGACAGGGGGACGAGCACGCTCGCCAGAACACCGAGGGACGATCGCAGTGCGGACATATCGAAGATCCTGAGCTCGGTCGCCACTTTAGCCGGCCGCCCGCGCCCGTGTAAAGCGCGGCGCTGGCGGCCTGCGCGGCTGCGGCGGGAGCGGCCGCCAGGCCCCGCGGGCGGCCGCGGGCGAGCGGGCGCGGCCTTCGTCCCGTCGCCGCGCCCTTCGCCACGCCCTTCACCGCTCCGGCCTCCGCCCGGCGAGCCCTGGCCTCGGCGTCCTCCGGGTCGAGCCTCGTGCGGCCGCTCGACGGCCCGAGGTGCCGCGGTTCACGATCGGATCTCTCCCTCGCCCGGACCCGCCACATCGTCGACGGGGCCGACCGATCGGCGCCGCGACGTCGACCACCTCGCCGCGCGACGCCTCGCCGCCACGCGGATCGATCCCTACCGCGATCGTCGAGATATCGCCGCGATCACCATGCATACGCGACCTGACCGTTCGGACGGGACCTGCGCACGAGCGCGTGTCGGCGGCAGCATTTCACCGTTGCGACGGGCGAGCCGACAGCCGCCTCGACGTCGCCGCGACATCGTCGGCGCTGGTTGTTCTTTGATGCTGTGTCTGTAGACTCGCCGTGGCTGAACAACTCAGCGCCACGGAGAGCCATGCCACCCAGCAAGAAGACCGCCAGCAAGAAAGCCCCGGCCAAGAAGACCGCCAAGAAGGCCGCCCCCGCCGCGGCCGCTCCGGCCAAGAAGGCCGGCAAGAAGGCCACCAAGAAGGCCGCCAAGAAGGCCACCAAGGCCGCTCCGGCCAAGAAGGCTGCCAAGGCCGCTCCGGCCAAGAAGGCCGCCAAGAAGGCCGGCAAGAAGGCTGCCAAGAAGGCCGCCCCGGCCAAGAAGGCCGCCGGCAAGAAGGCCGCCAAGAAGGCCGCCAAGTCCGCCCCGGCCAAGAAGACTGCCAAGCGCGCCTCGGCCAAGAAGGCTGCGGCGAGCCGCGCCGAAGAGGAGGAAGAAATAGGCCCTGGACTGAAACCCGGCGATCCGGCCCCACCATTCTCGTTGGCGGCCGACGACGGCAAGACGTACGCCCTGCGCGACTTCGCGGGGCGACGGGTCGTCCTCTACTTCTACCCGCGCGACAACACGCCGGGATGCACCACCGAGGCCTGTGACTTCCGCGACCGCCAGCCCCGTTTCGCCACTTCCGGCGTGACCGTGCTGGGCGTCAGCGGCGACAGCCTCGCCTCGCACGCCAAGTTCCGCGCCAAGTTCGGCCTGAACTTCCCGCTGCTGACCGACCCGGGCAACCAGGTCGCAGCCGCCTACGGCGTCTTCGGTGAGAAGCAGATGTACGGCCGCAAGGTCCAGGGCATCATCCGCAGCACCTTCGTGATCGGCCCCGACGGCCGCCTCGGGGCCGTCCACAGCCCCGTGCGGGTCGCCGGCCACGCCGACGCCCTGCTCGCGGCTCTGCCCGCCTGACATTCATCGCGGCCCTGGCCGCCTGACACGCCGCCCTTCGGCACGCACCCGGTCCCCGGAGCGTCGCGCCGCCGAGGGCCGGCGTGGCTTTTTCGTCGCGCTTCGGCCGTTGCACCGCACGGCCGGCAGCCGCGCTCGCAGCTCCGGCGTCCTCATGCAGGGGCTCACGTCGATCGCATCCGCCGCCGTCTCCGCGACCCGCCCGCCGCGCGCTCCACCCCTCTCGCCGGCCCACGGATCCTCACATCCTTGCGCCGGGCTGCCGGCGGGGTCCTCGGCCGCGCCGGCAGATCCCGTTCGCGCGGGCTTTGCGGTACCCTCGACCCCGTCATGAGCGCTCGCCCGGCTCTGCGCCGCCTGTCCTCGAGGACCTGGCCCATCGCGCCTGTCCTTTGCGCCCTGGTCTGTGCGACAGCGGCCGCCGAGCCTCCGCCGCCTCCGCCGGCGGCGCCCACCAGCGGCGGCTACTGGCTCGGCGCCCACCTGCTCGGCCCGGGGCCCGGCGTGCTCGCGGCCACCGAGGCCATGTCGCTCGGGACCTCGGTCGAGGGCGCCCCCACCAGCGTCGGCGCCGTCGTCGGCCAGGTCGGCACCATCCACGACGCCATGCGGTTCGTCGCTCGCTGGGCCTTCGCCGGCGTCGCCGGGGCTGCGCGTGACCGGAACCTGCGCCAGCCACCCGCCCCCGTCCCCGGCGGCGATCTGCTGCCGACCCACGGCGCCGTCCTGGTCGCCCTCACCGTGCAGGGCCGCAGCCCCGAGGGCGGCGCTCGCACCGTCCAGTGGCCCAAGGAGCAGAGCGAGTTGCTGCCGCCCGATCTGCCGTGGATCCCCGCCGCGCTGGTGCCCGACCGCGCGCCGCTGTTCGCCGCCCCCGCCGCCCGGGTCCCGCCGACCGGTGAGCGCTTCGCTCTCGCGCGCCGGGCCGGCAGCCTGTTCGTGCTCGGCGCACTCGACCGCTGCGACGATCGCTCGACGCCGCGATCCGGCGTCCCCGGCGAGCCCGTGCGCACCTGCCTGCGCTGGTACCAGGTCGTCGTCCGCGACGGCGAGCGCTTCCAGGCCGGCTACCTCCCCGCCTTCCAGGTCGCCCTCGTCGACGACTGGCGCCGCGGCCAGGGCGCCCTCCCGCGGGCCCAGCTGATCGCCAGCGGCACCCGCGGCGACACGGCCCAGTTCGTCCTCCTCGCCCGCGCGCGCGACAACACCGTGCACCGCCTCACCCTCGAGGCCCCGCTGACCGGCGACGCCTTCCCCGAGGCCACCCTCGCCGTCGACGGCGACTGGGCCGAGGTCCGCTTCGCCGGCGCCGCCCCGCGCCGGATCGCCCTCGACGCGACGATGGACGCGCGCCCGCGCTGACCCTCGGAACATGTCCCGAAGGACAGATGCACATGTCCTTGGAGACATGTCCCAGAGGACATCCGCAGCCTCGAAACGACCTGGCCCGCGTGACATGTCCCAAGAGTCGGAACAAGTCGCCGCGAAGTCGAAAAACATGGCCCGCCAGGACATGTCCCGAGAGACAGCATGCGTCGCGCGGATCGCCCGCGCTCATCGACGCCGCGGAGACCTCTGCCACACGCAGCAGCGAGTCCGTCGCCGCCTGTCCTCCGCGACATGCACGTCGCAAGCGGGGCCCGACTTCCACCCCGCGCGAACGAACCCTCGCGCCGCAAAAGTCAGGCGCCCCACCGCGAGCGACGCCGACTCGCGGCCAGGACGCAGGCCCCTTCCGCGCCGCCCTCTCCGCTGCACCGGGGTCGCCCTCGCGCGCGCGTTCCGGCCCTCCCGGCCCGTGCTCGCGCTTGAAAGGGCGACGTGCTATCCGTGAGCGCATGCGCGTCCTCGCGGGTGACATCGGCGGCACCAAGACCTTGCTCGCGGTCCTCGATCAGCGGCCGGACGGGCGTTTCGAAGAGGTCGTGCGCCAGCGCTACGTCAGCGCCGACCACCCCGGCCTCGGGCCGATCGTGCGCGATTTCCTGGCCCGCGCCGACGTCCCCGACATCACCCGCGCCGGCTTCGGCGTCGCTGGCCCCGTCGTCGATCGGCGCAGCCGCGTCACCAACCTCCCGTGGCAGATCGACGCCGACCTGCTCGCCGCCGAGCTCGGCCTGCAATCCGTCGCGCTGATCAACGACTTCGCCGCCGTCGCGCTCGGCTTGCAGGTCCTCAGCCCCGCCGACCTCGAGGTCCTGCAGGCGGGCGAGCGCGATCCGTCGGGCCCGATCGCCCTCATCGGCGCCGGCACCGGCCTCGGCGAGGCCGTGCTCGTGCCCACCCCCGCGGGCCCGCGCTTCGTCGCCAGCGAGGGCGGGCACTGCGACCTCGCCCCGCGCAACGAGCTCGAGATCGCCTTGCTGCGCTTCCTCCTCAAGCAGCACCACCGCGTCTCCTACGAGCGGATCGTCTCCGGCCCCGGCCTCGTCACCGCCTATCAGTTCGTCGTCGCCGAGGGCCTCGCACCTGAACTTTCGGACACCCGCGAGCGCATGGCCACCGAGGACCCCGGCGCCGTCATCGGCGCGCGCGCCCTCGCCGGCGACGACCCCGCCTGCGTGCGCGCCGTCGACATCTTCCTCGACCTCTATGGCGCCGAGGCCGGCAACCTCGCGCTCAAGGTCCTGCCGACCGGCGGCCTCTTCGTCGCCGGCGGGATCGCCGGCAAGCTGCTGCCGCGGCTGCGCGACGGTCGGTTCATCACCGCCTTCACCGACAAGGGCCGCATGAGCCCCCTGCTCCGCGCCATGCACGTCGCCGTGGTCAAGAACGCCGACGTCGGCCTGCTCGGGGCCGGCCTCGCCGGGCTCGGCTGACAGCCATGTCCGCGCGCGTCGACGCTCTGATCGCCGGCTACCGGCATGAGGTCCGGAACCGCTGGCTGCTCACCTGGGCCAGCCGCCTGATCTCGCTGTTCCTCTGCGGCCTCTACGTCTACCTGCTGATGGTCCTCGGCCGCGACGACCCGTTCTACATCAGCCTCAACCTGGTCGGCTTCGTCACCGGCCTGTCCGGCATCGTCATCCTCTTCTACTACGAGGTCCCCGGCGTCGTGCGGGCGCTGCACGGCCCCGACCCTGCCCTCGCCGACGACGCCTGGGAGGCCATCGAGCGCCTGCGTCCGCAGCTCATGCCGCGGCTGCTCGCCGACCTCAACCTCCCGCCGGACGAGCGCCCCGAGCTCGCCCGCACGCTCGACCGCGCCGGCGTCGTGCGCCTCACCGAAGCGCGTGCGCGCGACCGCTGGCGCACCTTCGGCCCGATCTACCTCGCGGGCTTCAGCGTGGCCCTCGCCGCCTACCTGTGGCTCGTCTTCACCTGGGTGCCCGAGACGATCCGCTGAAACGCCTGTCTCTCTGAACATGTCCTTTTTGTGCGCCCTGACCCGCTCGCGGGGCAGTCTGGCTCCCATCGTGCGATCGGGCAGCCTGGATCGCACGAACCGCTCCCGGACACGTTTATGAACATGTCCTTCGCGGCATGTCCTTTCAGACATTCACGAAAGGACATGACTTCTAGGACATGCCCTAAAGAACATGTCGCAACGCACCTGTCCCGCCGGCCTGCCTGGCCCGCGCCGCGAGCATCGCCGGGCGCCTCTCAGCCCGCGTCGCCGGCCTCGGGGCGCGCGTGGCTTTCGACCCGCGCGCGCAGCTCCGCGTGGCCTTGCAGCCCCGGGTCGCTCGCCAGGATCTCGCTCGCCGCCGCGCGGGCCGCCTCGAGCAGCGCCACCCCTTCGCCGGCGAGCCCCGCCCAGGCCACCCGCCCGGCCTGTCGTAGTCCGAACAGCTCGCCGGGCCCGCGCTCGGCCAGGTCGCGCTCGGCCACCGTGAAGCCGTCGTGCGTGTCGGCCAGCACCTGCAGGCGGCGCGCCGCGGCGCTGCCCGCCTCCGCCCCGGTGTGCAGCAGGCACCACGAGCTCGCCGTCCCGCGGCCGATCCTGCCGCGCAGCTGGTGCAGCTGCGACAGCCCGAAGTGCTCCGCGTGCTCGATCAGCATGAACCTGGCCTCGGGCACATCCACCCCGACCTCGATCACCGTCGTCGCTACCAGCACGTCGATCGCCCCCGCGCGGAACTTGGCCATCGCCGCCGCGCGGCGGGCCGGGTCGATCCGCCCGTGCACCACCTCGATCCGCTTGTCCGGCAGCAGCCCACGCAGCTCCGTCGCCGCCTCGTCGACGTCGCTGGCCTCGCGCGCCCCCGCCTCGATCTGCGGGCACACCACGAAGCCCTGCAACATGTCCCTGCGGACATGTTCTGCCAGGCGGAAGCGGGCCCGCCCGATCGGCCCCGCCATCAGCGTCGTGTCCGGCGGCCGGCGCCCCGGCGGCGCCTCGCGCAGCGTCGACACATCGAGCTCGCCGACCAGCGACAGCGCCAGCGTCCGCGGGATCGGCGTCGCCGTCAGCACCAGCAGGTGCGGCGCTCGCCCCTTGTCGCGCAGCAGCGCCCGCTGACGCACGCCGAAGCGGTGCTGCTCGTCGACCACCACCAGCCCGAGGCGGCGGAACTGCACGTCCTCGGTCAGCAGCGCGTGCGTCCCGACCACCAGCTCCGCCGCGCCCGAGGCCGCCGCCTCGACCACCGCGGCGCGCTCGCTGCGGCTCATCGAGCCCGTCAGCAGCGCCAGCCGGATCCCCGCCGCCAGGCACCACGGCCGCAGCGTCGCCGCGTGTTGTTGGGCCAGGATCTCCGTCGGCGCCATCCAGGCCGCCTGCCCGCCCGCCGCCACGATCCCCGCGCTGGCCGCGAACGCCACCAGCGTCTTGCCCGAGCCGACGTCGCCCTGCAGCAGGCGCAGCATCGGCCGCGGCCGCGACAGATCGGCCTCGATCTCCTCGATCGCCGTCCACTGCGCCTGCGTCGGCTCGAACGGCACACACGCGCGCAGCAGCTCGCGCCGCGTGCCCTCGCCCGGCAGCAGCGTCACTGTCACCGGCAGCGCCTGCGCGACCGCGCGGCGGCGCAGCAGCGCCAGCTGGGCCACCAGCAGCTCGTCGAACAGCAGCCGCCGGTGCGCCGGCGAGCGACCGGCCTGCAGCGCCGCGATCGCCTCGACCGACAGCGCCTCGTCGGGCACGTGCAGCAGCGTCAGCGCCGGCGCGAGCGCCATCAGCCCCAGGCGCTCGCGCAGCGCGGGCGGCAGCGGATCGATCAGCGACGGCCCCAGCCGCTCGAGCGCCGCCCGACACAGCTTGGCCAGCGTCGCCTCGCCGACCCCCTCGACCTCCGGGTAACGGACCGTGATCGTCGGACCGGGCGCCTCGGGATCGCGGATCTCCGGGTGGATCAGCGCCAGCTTGCCCTTCTTGCGGCTGACGCGGCCGACCAGCAGCACGCGCTTGCCCGCCTGCGCGCGCTCGGCCAGGCCGCCGACGCGGTGGAACCACTGGCACTGCAGACCGATCTCGCGGCCGCCCTCCTCGACCACGCAATCGAGCCCGGCGAAGAAGCGGCCACGGAAGAACCGCTGCGAGAACTTGCGGATCGTCGCCACCACCGCCGCCTCGGCCCCGTCGGCCGCCTCGGCCAGCGGCGCGCGGTGGCGGCGGTCGCGGTAGCCGGTCGGGATCACGCGGGCCAGGTCGGCGAGCGTGACCAGCCCGTGGGCGGCCAGCTTGGCGGCGGTCTTGGGGCCGACGCCCGGCAGGTCGCCGAGCTCGCCGGCCTCGCTGTCGCGCGGCGGCACGATGACCGATCGTTCAGGTCGCGAGGGACATGTCCCTCAGGTCAGCTCGCTGGGTTCGGCGGCGTGAACGTGAACCGCAGCTCGTGGTCGCACAGGAAGTACACGCTGCCGTCGTTGACCTTGTGGTTGTCGACGCGCTGACCCTCGAACTCGATGCCGTTGGTGCTGCCGAGGTCCTTGATGAAGTAGTCGTGACCGCGGCGGACCACCGACGCGTGGCGGCGCGAGATGTTGGCGTCCTTGATCGCCAGGTCGGAGAACTTCTGACCGCGGCCGATCACGAACTCCTCCTTGTCGATCTCGTACCACTGGCCCTCGAACAGCACGTACAGCGGGCGCGGCTTGCTGACTGGCGCCCCCGTCGGGGGCGGCAGGCGCGAGGCTGTCGGCGGACGCGGCAGCGACGGCGTCGGCTTGGCCGGGGCCGACGCGCCGAGGCTGGGTGGCGGCGCCGGCATGGCTGCCGGGGTCGGCACTGGGGTCGAGGGGGCCGTCGCCGGCTTGGGCAGCCGCGGCTGCGGCAGCGCGCTCGGGGCGCGGTTCTGGCTCGAGCTGATGCTCGCCGGCGGCGCTGCGGGGCCTGGCGGCGGCGACATCGTCGGACCCGAACCCGGGGGTCGCACACCCGGCGGACGCGGGACCGGGGCCGCGCTGGGCAGCGGCGCGGAGCCTGGACGGGGCGCACCGGGCGGCCCGGCCTGGGCCGAGAGGGTCGCCCGTGGCGGCGTGTTGGGGCCGGACGGCGGCGCGGGCGTCATCCCCGAGGCCTCGTCCTTCTTGCCCTTGGCCGCGCCCTTGAACAGCTGTAGCAGCGCCGCCTGGACCACATCATCGGTGGCGATCCCGCGGCGTTTGGCGAGGGCCTCGACCCGGGCCCAGAGGTCATCACGACATTGGAACTGGCGCAGCGTCTTGCTCATGCACGTCCCCCACGAGGTGCGGCCCGGTTGACGCGGGCGTGTCCTCGGTACGCCCCGGCATCCTAAGAAGTTGATGGCGCGCGGGTCAACTGCGGCCGTCGCGGTCAAACCGGGTTATCCTGCCCCCCGCGATGCGCTCTCGGCGACGGACGCGACGAACCTCGGACGGACCACGAGTCCTCCGAAGCGTGCGCGAGCCCGCGCGCGAAATCGCGCAAAAGCTCCTCCGCGGCCTCCTCTTCGCCGGCATCGCCGGAGCCCCCGCGCTCGCCGGAGCCGTCCCCGGCCAGGCCCAGCGGCTCGGCGGCGCCGAGCCGCAGGGCCCTGCCAGCCGCGCGTTGACGGCCCTTCACCATAACCCGGCGATGCTCGCCGGAATGAAGGGCTTTCGCTTCCAGTTCGGCGGCGCCGGAGGCCTCGATCAGCGGTGGATCCGGCGCGAAGCCGTCATGCCCGACGGCACCCCGACCGGCGAGCTGGGCCCGAGGATCAACCTCAACAACCCGCTCGGCGGTTACTTCGTCGGCGGCAGCCTCTACTTCGAGCCGTTCGCCGTCGGGATCGGCGCCTACGATCTCGGCAGCGAGATCCACTACACCAGCGACGATCGCCTGCGCTGGCACCTCGCCCCCGAGGAAGACGGCCGGCCGCCGCTGTTTTGTCGGCGCGACGATCCCAACTGCAAGCTCAACGGCGGCGCCGCCACCCAGCGCACCGACGTCACCATCGCCGTCGCCTGGAACATCCTCGCCAGCCTGCGGATCGGCATCGGCGTGCACCTGCCGCGGCTGCGCCAGCGGTTCTCCTACGACAACAGCACTGTCCTGTCCGAGGACCGCGACGACGGCCCGCGCTGCAATCGCGTCGAGAACCCGCTGTGCGCCGAGCGGGTCGGCTTCAACGGTCGCACGCGGTGGTTGCCCGATCGCGACAACAGGCCGGCCGGCTTCGATGTCGCGCTCACCTTCGGCCTCGCCTTCGACCTCAGCGATCGCGTCACCATCGGCCTGCGCTACCGCACGCGTCCGCTGGTGCGCGGCGGCGAACTGACGCTCGCTGGCGACGCGCTGGTGTGCCGGCCCGACACCGCGGGCGGCACCGACTCCGACGTCCTGCCGTGCACCGTCGCCAGCCCGATCGACGCCACCGTGACCGAGCGAGCCAGCCGCGAGGCCGCGCTCGGGGCCGCCTTCGTCCTCGATCGCGGCCGCTTCTGGCACATCGACACCAACCTCTACTGGATGGACCTGTGCAACGACATCGTCGGCCGCGGCGCCGGCGTGCGGACTTGCGCCGATCCGGGCAGCCAACAGATCAGCCTGGTCGGCCTCGATCGCAACAGCGTGCTGTTGCCCGAGAGCAACCGCTACCGCGGCTACCAGGACCTGTTCGGCTTCGACATCTACACCACCTACCAGGCCCGCTCGAACCTCGCCGCGGTGCTCGGCGGGCACTTCTCCTCGCCCGTGGTCCGCAGGGGCGCGCGCGAGGCCGGCAACAGCGACGGCTGGCGCGCCGGCATCACCGTCGGCGTGCCGCTGCGGGTCGGATCGAGCAACCTGCAGATCGTCCCGGGCTATGGCTTCGACCTGTTCCTGCCGAGCAACACCGGTCGACCCGGCGAGTTCGATCCGGCGGCCGCGACCCGCTTCGCCGCCACCGGGGGCGACATCAACAGCGACGACGCCGCGCTCGTGCTCGCCGGTCGCGGGCGCCCGAGCAACGCCGGCCGCTACACCGGCGCGATGCACACCTTCATGCTGACCCTGCGGTGGGCCGAGCGCACGCCCGGCCGCGAATAGCGGCTCGCGCGCCCGCGTGGGTGGCCGCGGCCCGACGGTCTGCGTACACTGGGGATCGTGCGCCTCAATTTGTCCGGCACCTCGCCTCTCACGGGCTGGCTCGCGCTCGTGCTCGTCGCCGCCCCGCTGTTGCCCGCCTGCGCCCGGGCCCCGCGCGGCGAGACCCAGGCCCCCGAAGCGCCCAAGTCGATCCCCGACCTCGACCACTTCGCGCTCGCGCTCAACCAGTTCGCGCTGCTGCCCGAGAACAGCCCCAAGCGCGCCGAGTTCCGCCGCGTCCTGCTCGACTTCCTGGTCCGCTACATCGACAAGACCCTCGACGATCAGCGCCCCGAGGAGGCCGTCGAGGCGCTGCAGTTCGCGGCCGGGCTGTGGCGCCCGAGTGAGCTCCGCGGCGCCCGCCAGATCGAGCCCGGTCTGTGCGCCGTGGCCCACCGGCTCTACGTCGCCGCCGCCCGCCGCGGCAACGAGTCGCCGGCGCTGTTCGCCGCCGCGATCGAGCAGCAGTTCGGCGACGACGCCGTGCGCAAGCGGGCGATCGCCAGCTGGACCGAGATCGAGGGCTGGGTCGTGCGCAACAGCCCCTTCTCCGAGGAGCCGGTGCTGCGCCACGAGGAGCTCGAGGAGTCGCTCGAGGAGATCGCCGCCGACTTCCCGGCCCCGTTCGTGGTCCAGCGCCTGACCGACCTCTACGTCGCCCGCTACGAGGCCGCGATCGAGGTCGCCAGCAGCAGCGAGAACCTCGAGCTCGGGCTCGCCGCGCGTCACCGGGCCGAGGTCACCGGCTACCTCGTCACCCGCCTCTACCTGCGCGCCGACGACTTCGACGGCGCCGGCCAGGCGCTCGCGCGCGTCGAGCTCGACATGCCGACGCGCAAGCTGATCGAGTACCTCGACAGCGCCCGCAACGCCAAGAAGAGCGCGCGCCCGCTGCTCGAGCTGGCGCGCCAGTTCTTGCCCGACGACGCGGACATGTCGGAGCGGATCCCGCCGGCGTTCCTGACCCAGGGCTGGGGCATCGTCGAGAACCTGGCGCGACGGGCCGTGCAGCGGTTCCCCGACGATCCGTTCGCGCACCTGCTGCTGGCCCGCGCGCTGCGCAAGGCCGGCCTCGTCGACGCCGCGATCGCCCACCTGCGGCGCACCGTCGAGCTCAAGGAGGACATCTTCGACGCCTGGCAAGACCTCGCCTCGATGCAGCAGACCAGCCTCGAGCGGATCGCCGCGATCGACCTCGACGCCGCGCTCGCGCGCATGCCCCAGCTCGAGAAGTTCCACGCCCGCGCGGTCGAGCTGTGGCGCGATCGGCCGATCCGTCCCGGCCTCGCCGAGGCCCAGTACACCCTCGCCGAGGCGCTCTACGAGCAAGGCAGCGTCGACCGGGCCAAGGACCTGTTGCAGCGCAGCGTCCGCGGCGAGCCGCAGCCGGCCGCGCTCGACCTGCTCGGCACCATCGAGCTCAAGGACGGCAAGGTCGCCGAGGCCCGCCGCCACTATGAGACCCTGCTCGGCCTGCCGTTCGACAACCAGCTGCTGCGCCTGCGCTGGGAGACGCAGGGCCGGGCCCAGCTGGCCGCGATCGCCCGCCGCGAGGGCAAGCTCGACGAGGCCAAGCAGGAGATGCAGACGGCTCTGCGCCAGCTCAACAAGCTGATCGCGTTCCCCAGCATCCCGCCGGGCGAGCGGGCCTCGCGGCTCATCGATCGCGGCAAGCTGCTGTTCCACATGGGGGACGTCGAGCAGGCGGTGGCCGACTTCCGCCAGGCCCGCGACAGCGCCGACGGCCGCGCCGAGGCCTACGCGGAGCCGATGATCTTCCTCGTCAGCCACGGCTACTACGAGGAGGCGCTGGCGATCTTCCGCGCCGCGGCGCCGCGCGAGGACCTGCGCGGCAGCCTCAAGCTGTACTTCGCGCTGTGGCTGCACGAGATGGCGCTGCGCCAGGGCCGGCCGCAGGACCCGGGCGTGCTGGCGTTCCTCGCGGCCTACAAGGGCGAGCGCTGGCCGACCCGCCTGGCCGAGCACGCCCAGGGCAAGCTCAGCTTCGACGACCTGCTGCGCGGCGCGTCCGACTCGGGCGAGCAGGCAGAGGCCTACTTCTACGAGGCGCTCCGCCGCTGGCGCAGCGGCAACGCGGCCAGCGCGAAGGAGCTGATGCGCAAGGTCGTGGGCACCCGCCGCATGGCGTTCTTCGAGTACGACATGGCCCAGAGCTACCTCGAGTGGGACGACCTGCCGGCCAAGGCCCGTCCGCCGCGTTGATCTGTCCTGCGGGACATGTCCCGCAGGACATGTCCGCACGAGCAGGTCTACCTGGACATGTCCCGAAGAGCATGCTCACAAGGACATGCTCTCTGAGCTCCTCGAGCTCGAGGATCGTCGCGCTTGCCCCGTGCTCGGGGCAGGTCGCCCTACCCTTCGCGCCGTACGACACCGAGGCCGCGCTGGCCTCCGCCTCGCCGGCGCCCGGGGTCGCCGACCTCAGAACGAGCAGGAGATCGTGACCGACTCCTCGGCGCGGTGCTTCACGCCGTTCTCGTCGTACTCGAGCACCAGCGTGTAGAACTCGTCGCAGTGCTCGCAGGCGCTGTGGGCCATGCCGGGCAGCTTGGCCATCTCGACGCTGATGTACTCGCCGGCCGGCAGCGGCGGGCTCTCGATCGGCTGGACCATGATCGGCTCGACCACCGGCGGCTCGACGTTCTCGAGCGACAGCGACGCGAACGTGAGGACCGCGGCCGTGTCGTCGGGGTTGTCGGTGTTGTCGAACTCGACGTACCAGGAGCCCTTGACCGGGTCCGGCTCGGCCACCGGCATGCAGTCGGCGTACAGGTACGCGTCGACGATGGCGATCACGAGCGGCGAGCCCACGGGATCGCCGGTGGTCTCGGAGGTGGTCTCGCCGGTCGTCTCGCCGGTCGTCTCGCCGGTCGTCTCGCTCGTCTCGCCGGTCGTCTCGGCCGTCGTCGTCTCGGCCGTCGTGGCCTCGGTCGTGGTCTCCACCGCGGTCGTGCCGGTCGCCGTCTCGGCCGTGGTCACGCCGGTCGTATCGCCCGTCTCGCTCGCGCTGCCGGTGTCGCTGGTCGGCTCGCCCGTGCCCGTCGGCTCGCTCGCCGTCGCGTCGGTCCCGCCCGCGGTCGTCGGGTCGCTCGCGGCGGTGTCGCTGGCGGTGGTGTCCGTGGTGTCGCCGGTCTCGCCGCAGGCGATCAGCGAAGTCAGCAGAAAGCTCAAGGTCATGCGTCGCATCGGCCGGCGTGTAGCGCGGCGCCCTCGCGGTCGCAAGCCCATCCGTGACGTCGGCGCCTCACCCTGCCCGCTGCGGCGAAACGTCCCGCTCGCGCTGCCGCGCCCGCGTGGCGCCGCTCCTCGCGGAGAACCCGCGACGAAGGGAGTCCCCGATTGGATGGCCCTTCGCACATGTCCCTGAGGCCATCCTGTCACCGGTTCGCCGCACGCGTGTCGCATGCGGAGCATGAGGCGCAGTCCGAGGTCGTCTTCGCTCCGGCCGCTCGTCCGGACACCCGCACCGCGGCGTCCGGTCGCGCGGTCGTCGGGGCGGCTCAGAAAGCGCGACGACCCTGCTCCGAAGAACAGGGCCGCGAGGAGTTCGTCGTCCGGGCTCAGAAAGCGCGACGGCCCTGCTCCGAAGAACAGGGCCGCGAGGACATGGCCGTCAGGACAGGCGCCGCATCGCGGCGCCCCTGGGCTCACTTGGTCGAGTTCTTGCCCTCGATGATGTTGCCCTTCTCGTCGTAGGCGACATCGGAGGTGCCGAGCACGTCGCCGACGGTGTCGGTGAACTTGTCGTCGCCCTTGATGTTGGGCAGGCGCTCGCCGATGCTGGTCTCCTGCACGCCGTCGACGACCGCGACGACGATGACGCCGTGCACCTCGGTCATGTCGAACGAGCGGACCTTCTCGTTCTTCTCACCGGTCCACTCGTTGTAGCGGAGCAGCACGGCGGCGGTCTTCGGGTCCTGCTTGGTCTTGGCGGCCGGATTGACGCCGAACCACTTCTTGAAGGAGCCGTCGACCACGCCCGCGTAGTCCTTGTCGGCCCACTTCTCCTTGTTGAACGCGTAGACGATCTTCCAAAGCTGGCCGTCCTTGAAGAAGTAGAACTTCCGCAGCTTCGAGCCTTCCTTGACCCAGATCATCTCCTCGTTGTTGTCGTCGGCGAACTCGTACTGGATGAGCGAGACGCCCCACTTGTGCTTGGTCGACGACCCGAACTTGACGTGGCCCTTCTTGAGCTCGTTGATCTGATCGTTCCGCTCCTTGCGGATCCGATCTTGATCCATCGGGTTCTTGGTCTCCTTGAGCTGGTCGTCGAAGTACTTGTTGATCGACTCACCCAGCTTGGCGAGCACCTGCTCCGGGCTCATGCCCCACTCGAAGCCCTTGATCAGGCCGTTGACGCCGATCGAAGCGCTGAGCTTGGGGTTGCTGTCGACCATCTCGCAGGTGGTCTCCTTCTTCTTCGCCTTGCCCTTGCCGACGGTCTTGGTCTTGCAGACCTCCTTGACCTCGGGCTTCTTGACCTTCGGGTCTTCCTTGGCGACGGCGGCGTCCATGTCGGTGGTCGCGGGCGCGGACTCGCCTTCGCCCTCGCTCGAGCTCGGCCCGGCGGCGACCATGCTGTCCTCGTTGTCCTCGCTCACCCCCTTCTTCTTCGGGGTCGCCTCGGCGACCTCGTCGGGGGTCGTCGACTCCTCCTGCTTCTTGCATCCGGCGTCGGCGACCACGAACAGGCCAAAAGCCGCGGCGATGAACAACGAGCGCTTAAACATGCTGTCTCCTGGGGACCGGAAGCTATCACAAAGCGCGCCGAAGCGGCAGCGAGGCGCGCTGGCGGGCCCGCACACGCGTGTGGGCGAACTCGCCCTGGCGTTTGCGGCCATCAGGTGCGGCGTCGAGGCCGCCCGCGACGCTCAAGGGTCGAGCTGAAAGCTGAACCCGAGCTGCGGCTGACCATCGACCTCGTGGGCGTAGATCTCCAGCTTCGCGCGGCTCTTCAGCACGTCTAGCATCGCCTGACACGCCCCGTAGAACACGCAGAGGAAGCCGCGGCTGTGCAAGATCTCCGGGACCAGGTCGTGGCTGCGCAGCTTGACCCCCGCGGGGTCGTCCAGCACCTCCAGGCTCCCGCACGCCTGACTCGACAGCTGCCACGCGCGCGGCGCCGTCTTCACCAGCCCCGCCACCGCCGACTTGCCGAGCCGGAAGCCGGCCAGCATCGTCAGCGGCTTCAGGATCCCGTGGTCGTAGCTGTCACGCATCAGGTCGGTCCAGAACCTGCGCGCCTCGGCCTCGCCGAGCACCTCGAGGATGGCGTCACACAGCGCGATGATCGTCGGCACCGGCAACCAGTCGAGGCTCGCCGCGTCGCGGATGGCGGCCAGGCGCTCGCTGCCGACGCGCTCCCGGATCCCGCTGCCCTTGCCTTCGGGATAGGCGCGCAGGCGCTTGAGCGCCAGCTTGGAGTAATGGGCGCGGATCGCGGGCGTCTCGTCGGGCATGGCGCGAGCAACCCATCATAGCGGGCCCGCAGGGCGATTGCTCGCCGCGATCAAGGCTTGCGCAGCCGCGCGAACGGTTGATTGCTGAAGCTCTGTTGCCGTGCGGGCGGCTCCGCGGGCTTGGGACCCCTGCTCTGGTTCATCGGCGTGCGTTCCTGCACCCGCGGCTGGATCGCCTGTCCGCGCGGCGCCTCGCTCTTGGCGGTCAACGCGATGCGCTTCCGCTCGAGGTCGACCTCGAGCACGCGCACCTTGAGGCGGTCGCCGGCCTTCACCACCTCGTGCGGGTCCTTCACGAAGCGGTCCGACAGCTGCGAGATGTGGACGAGCCCGTCCTGATGGACGCCGACGTCGACGAAGGCGCCGAACGCAGTGACGTTGGTGACCACGCCCTCGAGCGTCATACCGACCTTGAGGTCGTTCATCGTCGTGACGTCCTCGCGGAACTTGGGCGGGTCGAAGCGATCGCGCGGGTCGCGACCGGGCTTGCCGAGCTCGGCGACGATGTCGCGCAGGGTCGGCTCGCCGACGCTTTCGGTGGCGTAACGCGCGACCGGGATCTTGGCCGCGAGCGTGGCGTCGCCGACCAGCTTCGCCAGCGGCACGCCGAGGTCGGCCGCGATCGCCTCGACCAACCCGTAGCGCTCGGGGTGCACCGCCGACGCGTCGAGCGGGTGCTCGCCGCCGCGGATGCGCAAGAAGCCCGCCGCCTGCTCGAAGGTCTTGGGCCCGAGCCCGGGCACCGTCAGCAGCGCCTGCCGACTGGCGAAGGCGCCGTGACGGGCGCGGTGCTCGACCACGCTCTTGGCGACCGTCGACCGCAGGCCGGCCACGCGGGCGAGCAGCGGCGCGCTGGCGGTGTTGAGGTCGACGCCGACGCCGTTGACGCAGCTCTCGACCACCTGGTCGAGCTTCTTGGCGAGCAGCGGCTGGAACACGTCGTGCTGGTACTGGCCGACGCCGATCGCCTTGGGGTCGATCTTCACCAGCTCGGCGAGCGGGTCCTGCAGCCGCCGCGCGATCGAGACGGCGCCGCGGATCGTCAGGTCGAGATCGGGGAACTCCTCGCGCGCGACCTCGGAGGCGCTGTAGACGCTGGCGCCGGCCTCGCTGACGGGCACGACGAGGATGTCCTTGAGGCCAGCCGTGGCCAGCGCGGCGCGCACGAACGCCTCGGCCTCGCGCCCGCCGGTGCCGTTGCCGACGGCGATGGCGTCGGGCTTGTGCGTCTTGACGAAGGCGATCAGGTCCTGCTCGGCGCGCGCCGCCGCGGCCGCGCCCTGGCTGGTGTAGAGCGTGATGTGACCGAGGAAAGTCCCGGTCTCGTCGAGCGCCGCGCACTTGCAGCCGGTCCGCAGGCCCGGGTCGACGCCGATCGCTCGCCGGCCGCCGAACGGGGGCGCCAGCAGCAGCGCCCGCAGGTTGTCGCCGAACACCTGCACCGCCTCGCGGTCGGCCTTCATCTTCAGCTCGATGCGCACGTCGGTCTCGATCGTCGGCGCCAGTAGGCGCACGAACCCGTCGCGCACCGCGGCCACCATCTCGCCGTGAAACGGCGTGCCGACGCGCGCCTTGGCCAGCGCCTCGATGCGCGGGGTGATGGTGTCGGCGCCGACGCCGATCTTGACCCGCAGCACGCCCTCCTGCTCGCCACGCCGGACCGCGAGGAACCGGTGCGACGGCATGTTGGCCGCCGGCTCCTCGTGCTCGTAGTACTGCTCGAATTTGGTCGGTTGCCCGGCCTTGTCGGCCATCACCTCGGAGCGCACGGTGCCCTCCTTGGCGAACACCTCGCGGACCATCGCCCGCACCTCGGGCGACTCGGCGAGGACCTCGGCGACGATGTCGCGCGCGCCGGCCATCGCCGTCTTGACGTCGGGCACCTCGAGCTCGGCCTTGATGAACCGGGTCGCCTCGGCCTGCGGATCGCCGTCGTCGGGCTGGGCGAGGATCCGGTCCGCCAGCGGCTGCAGCCCGCGCTCGCGGGCGATCATGGCCCGCGTGCGCCGCTTGGGCTTGAACGGCAGATAGAGGTCCTCGAGCGCGGCCTTGGTGTCGCAGGCCATGACCTTGGCCCGTAGCTCGTCGGTCAGCAGCCCCTGCGCGGCGATCGTGTCGAGCACGGCGCGCCGGCGATCCTCGAGCTCGAGCACGTAGGTCCGCCGCTCCTCGATGGCCCGGATCTGGACCTCGTCGAGCCCGCCGGTGGCCTCCTTGCGGTAGCGGGCGATGAACGGCACGGTCGCGCCCTCGGCGAGCAGCTTGACCACGGCGGCGACGCCCCGCTCGGGCAGCTGCAGTTCGCGGGCGAGCACGGGGACGGGATTGAATTCGGCCGGGGTGGTCATCGCGGGCGGGGAAGCTGGCACACGGAGCAGGTCGGTGTCGACCCCCGTGCACCCCGCGCCGACGCGCCCGGATCGCCCTCCGACGCGACCAGGCGGGCGACCCGCGGCATGGAAGATCTCGCCGGTGTGATCTCGACGGCAGGTCCGGATCGCCGCTGCGACGAGGCCGCGAGGACGCCTGTCTCTTCGGGCATGTGCCAGGCCGCCGGGCAAATCATATGTCGCATCGTGCATGTCCTTCAGGACATGTACGATGCGACAGCTCGATCGAACGCCGCGCGCTGACGCCGTGCCCGCGCGGCCCGGGCGTCAGCGTGGGCGCACCGTCGGCGCCGACGCCCGCAGCGCCTCGCAGGCCGCGGCGATGATGGCGTTGTGCAGCGCCTGCGCCTCGTCGTCGGTGACCGAGCGCTGCTCGGCCGCGTAGTGCAGGCGCAGCAGCAGCGCTCGGTGGCCGGCGGGCACGCCCGTCCCGCGGTAGTCCTCGAGCACCTCGACGGCGGGCTCGCCGAACGAGTCGGTGGCGAGCCGCACCTCACCCGCGGTCGCCTTGGCCTCGGTCCGCGGGCCGGCCTCGACCTGGCTCACCGCCGCGGTCAGGGCCGCGACCACGCGCGCCGCGCTCAGCGTCAGCGGGATCTCGAGCGAGAGGTCGCGGGCCGTCGACGGGAAGCGCGGCAGGTCGCGCGCCGTCGCGGTCCTGCGCGGCGGGACCGCCTCGAGATCGATCTCGGCGTAGAACACACGTGTCCCTTCGGCCAGGTCCCACGCGCGCACCAGATCGGGGTGGACCTCGCCGGCCTCGCCGACGATCGCCCCGTCGACCGCCAGCGCCGCCTGCACGCCCGGGTGGAGATGGGCGGCGAGCGCCGGCGGATCGACCGGCCGCGCGCGCAGGCCCACGCGGGCCAGCGCTTGCACCGCGGCGCCCGTGATCTCGCGCGCATCAACCCCGCCCTTGGCCCCGGCGTAGATCAGCGCGGCCGCGACCGGCCGCTCGCGCGGCAGCAGGACGTCGATCGCCGCCGTCGGCCCGTCCTTCGGGACATGTCGTTCGGGCCAGGCGTAGGTCCGACCGACCTCGAACAGGCGGACCGGGCGGGTGTGCCGGACGATGTTGTGCGCCAGCGCGTCGAGCAGCCCCGGCAGCATGTGCGTGCGCATCACCCCGGCCGCGCGCATCGGGTTCTCGACCCGCACGCGCCGATCGGGCGGCACGGTGAAGAACTCGATCTTCGACTCGGCGACGAACGCCATCGCCACGTGCTCGTGCAGGCCGGCGTCGCGCAGGCCCTCGGCCAGGCGATCGCCGAGCTCGGTGATCGGGTCGCTGTGGGCCGCGGCGCGCGCCTCGACCGGTACGGTCAAGCACGCTGGCACCTTGTCGAGCCCGTGGAAGCGCATCAGCTCCTCGATCAGGTCGACCTCGCGCTGCAGATCCGGCCGATGCGTCGGCGCCACGCAGGTCCACGCCTCGGGGCTGTCCTCGCGGACCTGGACCTCGAGGCCGGACAGCACCGCGCGCGCGGCCTCGGCCGGCACTTCGACGCCGAGCAGCGCCGTCACCCGCGGCAGGCGCAGCGGGATGGTCGGCTGCTGCGGGCGCTCGCCGGCGACATCGGTCCACGCGGTGCAGCGCCCGCCCGCGAGCTCGAGCAGCAGCCCGAGCGCGCGCAGCGAGGCCCGCTCGAGCCCGACCCCGTGATCGACGCCGCGCTCGAAGCGGTAGCTCGAGTCGGTGGCGTACCCGTGGCGGCGGGCGGTCGCCCGCACCCCGGCCGGCGCGAACCAGGCCGCCTCGAGCAGTAGGGTGTGCGTGCCGGCGTGCACCATCGACGGCGCGCCGCCCATCACCCCCGCGAGGGCCTGCGGCGCGCTGGCGTCGGCGATCACCAGATCGTCGACGGTCAGCAGCTTCTGCGTGCCGTCGAGCGTGGTCATCGGCTCGCCCTGCCCCGCCCTGCGGACCACCACTCGACCCTCGCCCAGGCGATCGCGGTCGAACGCGTGCAGCGGCTGGCCGCACTCCATCAGCACAAAGTTGGTCACGTCGACGACGTTGTTGATCGCGCGCAGGCCGACGCGGTGCAGCCGGACTCGCATCCATAGCGGAGATGGCTGTACGGACATGTCCTCGAGGACATATCCGAGGTAGCGCCCGCAACGGTCGGGCGCGGCGATCGTCACCAGACCCGGGGCATTCGCCGCGTCGGGCCGCTTCACCGGCGGCGGCCGCAGCGGAATGCCGAGCTTGGCCCCGACGTCGCGCGCCACCCCGAGGTGCCCGAGCGCGTCGGGCCGGTTGGGCGTGACGCCGAGCTCGAGGATCGTGTCGGCGATCCCGGGCACGCGATCGACCAGGCGATCGCCGGCGCCCCAGTCGTCCGGCAGGATCAGGATCCCGCTGTCGTCGGCGCCGATCTCGAGCTCGGTCTCGGAGCAGATCATGCCCTGCGAGGCCACCCCGCGCAGCTCGCGGGCCGCGATCGCCAGGCCGCCCGGCAGGACCGCACCGACCGGGGCGAACGCCACCTTGCCGCCGAGCGGCGGCAGGTTGCTGGCGCCGCACACGACCTGGACGACACCTGTCCCATCGAACAGCTCGACGACGGTCAGCTTGTCGGCCTTGGGGTGCGGCGACTTGCCGCGGATCTCGCCGACGAGGATCGCACGCACGCCCTCGCCGACGACCTCCACCGCCTCGACCTCGAGGCCCAGACCGGTGAGCAGGCGGGTGTAGGCCACCGCCGTGCTCTCGGTCGACCACGCCGCCAGGGCCGCATCGAGCGCGCCCTCGGCGAACATTTCACGGAGCCACTGATGCGAGATCTTCACGAGAACTGCTCCAAGAAACGAACGTCGCCTTCGAACATGTGGCGCAGGTGCGGGACCGCGTGCTGCGACATCGTCATGCGATCGACGCCGAAGCCGAACGCCCAGCCGGTGTAGACCTCGGGGTCGATCCCGCAGGCCTCGAACACCGCCGGGTGGACCATGCCGCAGCCGCCGATCTCGATGTAACCTGTCTTTTTGCACAGGTTGCATCCGTCGCCGCCGCAGAACGGGCAGCCGATGTCGAACTCGGCGCCCGGCTCGACGAACGGGAAGAAGCTGGGCCGGAAGCGGACGTCGAGGCGGCGGCCGTAGAAGTCGCGGGTGAAGTCCATCAGCGTCGCCTTGAGGTCGGCCATGGTCACCCCGCGGTCGACGTAGAGGCCCTCGATCTGGTGGAACATCGGGCTATGGGTCGCGTCGTCGTCGCAGCGGAAGGTCGTGCCGATGGCGACGATCCGGATCGGTGGCTTCTGCGTCAGCATCGTCCGCACCTGCACCGGCGACGTGTGCGTGCGCAGGACCAACTCGCCAGCGCGCAGGCGCAGCGCCGCGTCGTTGTCGCCGTGGTCGTCGAGGCCGGGGTGGCGATGCGGGCGGATGAAGAACGTGTCCGCCATGTCGCGCGCCGGGTGGTTGTCCGGCACGTTGAGGTCGTCGAAGTTGTACTTGCTGTGCTCGACGTGCGGACCGACGGCCAGCGAGAAGCCGAGCCGCTGGAAGCTCTCGCTGAGGCGCCGGCGCGTCTGTGACAGCGGGTGCAGCGTGCCAGCCGGGGGCCGCAGCGGCGGCAGCGTCAGGTCCTCGACGCGCGCGAGGTCGAGGCGGCGCGCCTGGTCCTTGAGATAGTCGCGGCGCGCCTCGAGCTCGGCCTCGATGGCGTCGCGGACCCGGTTCCACTCGGCGCCGAAGCCCTTGCGCTGGTCCGGCGGGAGCTTGCCCATCTCGCCGCGGAGGGCGGTGACGGTGCCCTTCTTGCCGAGATAGGCGACCTGGAGCTCGTAGAGCGCGGCCTCGGAGTCGACGCTTGCGAGCGCCTCCTGGAAGGCCGCGAGCTGCGTGGCCAAACGTGCTGGCATGGCGAGAGTGTGCCTCTTTTCCGCCGGCCTCGCCGCCCGCTTAAACGACGACGAGCCGGCAGCGCGGCTCGAACGATGGTCTCGGGGGGAGGTCGCCGCGGTCCGTGCGGCGCTTCGGGTTCAGGTCGCGACTCGGGCCCGACGCGCAATCAGCACGACGGGCCCGAGGACGGAGGTTCGTCAGGCGAGAGCGCCGCGAGCCTCGGCGACGACCTTGCCGAACGCCGCGTTGTCGAACACCGCGAGGTCCGACAGGACCTTGCGATCGAGGACGATCCCGGCCTTGCCGAGGCCCTCGATCAGGCGGCTGTAGCTCAGCCCGTGCAGGCGAGCAGCAGCGTTGAGGCGGACGATCCACAGCCGCCGCATGACCCGCTTCTGGCCCTTGCGGCTCGTGTACATGTGCATCCACGCGTGATGCACAGCCTCGAGCGCGCGGCGGAACATCCGCGAGCGGCCGCCACGGAAACCCTTCGCGGCCTTGAGAATACGATTGCGGCGGCGCCGCGCCTTAAATCCACGTTTTGCGCGAGGCATGGTCTAGGTCCTCCCATTCGGAAGCATGATCTCAATCCGCCGCTGGTCGGGCTCCGAGACGATCGTCATGCCCTTGAGCTTGCGAATCCGGTCGCTGTGCTTCTTGGTGAGGATGTGGTTCTTGTGCGAATGTTTCCGCTTGGCCTTGCCGGACGCTGTGAAGCGGAAGCGCTTCTTGGCGCCGGAGTGGGACTTCATCTTGGGCATGATGGCGTCTTCTGGAGAGCGAGGGCCAGTTCAGGCGCGATGCGCCATGAAGCGTGACGGGGGGCTGGAGATACCCCAGCTCGCCCACGGACGCGAGGTCCGGGGCTGGCCGCTGGTTTTGTGTTGACTCACGGATTCGAGCAGGCGGGCGGCCCCGTCCTGCTCCGGATTAGTTGGCAGCGCCGGCGTCGTCGGGATCGTCGAGGCCGGTGGTGTCGTCTTCGAAGTCGTCGTCGTAGCCTTCGTCGTCGTCGCCGTCAGTCGCCGGTGCCGGCGCCGCCGGAGCGACGACAGGACGGGCGATCGGACCCTCGGGCGGCTTGGGCTTCACGATGCCCGGACGCTGCGGCTTGGGGGCGAGCACCATGTTCATACGGTTGCCCTCCATCTGCGCGAGCTGGAGCACCGTGGCCACGTCGACGAGCTCGCGGATCACCTTCTCGAGGATCGCACGACCCGTCTCGGGGTGGGTGATCTCGCGACCGCGGAACTGAACGACGAGCTTGACCTTGTCGCCTTCGTCCAAGAAGCGGCGGATGTGCCGGGTCTTGAAGTCGAAGTCGTGGTCATGAGTCTTCGGGCGGAACTTGACCTCTTTGAGCTCCGTCGTCTTCTGGTTCTTCTTCGCCTCGCGGTCGCGCTTGGCGGTCTCGTACTTGAACTTCCCGTAGTCCATGATCTTGCACACGGGAGGGCTCGCCTTCGGGTTGACTTCAACCAACTGAAGGTTCGCTTCCTCCGCGCGCGCCATGGCATCCTGGGTGAGCATGATCCCAAGCTGTTCGCCATTGGCGTCGATCACCCGGACTTCCTTGACGCGGATCCGGCGACCTACGCGATGGGTCTCGACGCGGGGCTTGGGCTTTTGTTGTCTGCGGCCGATGGCGGTACTCCTTCAAGAGAAAAGCGGCGAGTGAGGCGAGCTTCGCGCACCTCTTCAGCCGGGGCGCCATTTTGTGTGCAATTCTGGACGCGCCGTCAAGCCCCTTCGAACCGCGTCACGCAGCGGCCGGCGCGGCGCCGACCGCCGCCAGCGGGGCGGCGAGCGCCGTGGACCCCAGAGGCCCCTCACTGGCGGGATCGGCCGGCGAGATCCTCGGCACCGTCACCTTCGTGACCGCGCCGTCACGACTCGGACGGGATCCGGGCCTCTTCGGCCATGCGCTCGACGAAGTCGGCCAGGGGCTCGAGCGCGCCCGTCTGACCGTCGCGGGTCCGCGGCGCGACGCCCCTGCCCTCGACCTCTTTGTCGCCGAGGACCAGCATCGTCGGCACGCGCAGCAGCGTGGCCTCGCGGATCTTGAGCCCGAGCTTCTCGTTGCGCAGGTCGGTGTGGACCCGCAGGCCGCGGGCGACCAGGGCCGCCTCGACCTCACCGGCCCACGCGTGATGCGCCGCGGTGATCGGCAAGATCGCCACCTGCACCGGCGCGAGCCAGGTCGGGAAGCGACCGGCGACGTGCTCGAGGTAGACGCCGAAGAAGCGCTCGAGGCTGCCGAGCATGGCCCGGTGGATCATCACCGGCCGGCCGCGTGAGTCGTCGGGCGCGACGTACTCGAGGCCGAACCGCTCGGGCAGCTGGAAGTCGAGCTGGACGGTCCCGAGCTGCCAGCTGCGGCGCAGCGCGTCGCGGACCTTGAAGTCGATCTTCGGGCCGTAGAAGGCGCCGTCGCCGTGGTTGATGGTGTACGGCAGGCCGGCGCCGTCGAGCGCGGCCATCAGCGCGGCCTCGGCCCGGTTCCACGTCTCGAGCTCGCCGAGGAACGCCGCCGGGCGGGTGCTGACCTCGATCTCCGGCCGGTCGAAGCCGAAGGTCTTGTAGCACTCGAGGATCATCGCCGTGACGTTGGCGATCTCCTGCCCGACCTGATCGGCGGTGCAGAAGATGTGGGCGTCGTCCTGGCAGAAGCTGCGCACGCGCGTGAGCCCGTGGACCACGCCGGCGCGCTCGTAGCGGTGCAGGCGGCCGAAGTCGGCCACGCGCTGCGGCAGGTCGCGGTAGCTGTGGTGCGACTGGCGGAACAGGATGCAGTGGCCGGGGCAGTTCATCGGCTTCACCCCGAACTCCCGCTCGTCCACCGTGCAGGCGAACATGTTCTCTTTGTAGTGCTCGTAGTGGCCCGAGGTGCGGAACAGATCCATGTCGAAGATCTGCGGCGTGATCACCTCTTGATAGCCGTGGCGGCGGTACAGCCCGCGCACGTAGGCCTGCAGCAGGTTGTAGATCGTCGCCCCGCGGCCGGTGAAGAACGGGCTCGCCGGCGCGATCGGGTCGAAATAGAACAGCCCGAGCTCCTTGCCGAGCTTGCGGTGGTCGCGGGCCTTGGCCTCCTCGAGCAGGCGCAGGTGCTCCTTGAGCTCCTTGCGGTCGGCGAACGCCGTGCCGTACACGCGCTGCAGCTGCGGCCGCTTCTCGTCGCCGCGCCAGTAGGCCCCGGCGATGCTCATCACCTTGAAGGCGCGCACCTCGGAGGTGCTCTTGACGTGGGGGCCGCGGCACAGGTCGACGAAGTCGCCGCTGCGGTAGAGCGTCAGCGTGGCGCCGGCGGGGATCGAGCCGATCGCCTCGACCTTGTAGGTCTCGCCCAGGCCGCGGAACAGCTCGATCGCGGCGTCACGGTCGATCTCCTCGCGCACGAACGGGTGGCGGGCGTCGACCTCCTTCTGCATCTCGGCCTCGATCGCCGCGAAGTCCTCGGGCACGAGGCGGTGCGGCATGTCGATGTCGTAGTAGAAGCCGTCCTCGGTGTGCGGCCCGAACGCCAGCCGGGCGTCCGGCCACAGCCGCTTGATCGCCGAGGCCATCACGTGGGCCGCGCTGTGCCGCAGCGTCTCGACCCGCGACAGAGTCGGCACCGAAGGGTCGATCATGTGCTCGATCTCTTGCCCGTGTTCGTCCGCCATGAGGGCGCGAAGCGTACACAAGCTCGCGCGTCCGGGCGAGTGCGAAACGCGAAAAACGCCGCTGAGGTGAGCCTCAGCGGCGTTCCGTGCATTCTTTCATAGGACCGGACGGATTCGAACCGTCGACCTCTACCGTGTCAAGGTAGCGCTCTAACCAACTGAGCTACGGTCCTGGATTTTGCTGCGGCCTCGTCGGTGCCGACGAGGGGCTGCTTAGGTAACGCAACCGCTCCAGGACGTCAAGCACAAAGCGAAGCGGCCCGCCCTGCCCGGTCGCCCCTCGCGCCGCCTCACCCGGCGACCGCCCGCTGGCCCGGATCGGGGTAGAGCGCTGCGATCTGGGCCGCGTAGCGATCCTGGACCTCGCGCCGGCGCAGCTTGCCGGTCGGGGTCAGCTCGCCGCCGGTGATCGTCAGCGGCGTGGTCACCAACGAGAAGCGACGGATCGCCTCGTAGCTGGCGAGATCGGCGTTGAGCGCGTCGATGTGGCCCTGGACGATCGCCAGGATCCGCGGGTGACGCACGAGATCGGCCAGGCGGCGCGCGCCCAGGCCCTCCTGGCGCGAGCGGGCCAGCATCGCCTCCTCGTCGAGGGCGACCAGCGCCGCCAGGTACGGCCGGCCGTCGCCGACCACCAGCGCGTGGGCGATCCCCTCGGCCAGCTCGAGCCGGCGCTCGAGCGGCTGCGGCGCGATCGTCTTGCCGGTCGAGGTGATGATCAGGTCCTTCTTTCGATCGGTGATCGTCAAGAACCCGTCGTGGAGCTCGCCGATGTCGCCGGTGTGCAGCCAGCCCTGAGCGTCGATCGCCGCGGCGGTCTCTTCGGCCAGGTCGTGATAGCCGCGCATGACCCCCGGGCCGCGCACCAGCACCTCGCCGTCGTCGGCCAGCCGCAGCTCGCAGCCGGGCATCGTCGGGCCCACGGTGCCGAAGCGGAACCGATCGGGGCGGTTGACCGTGCACGCGCCGGTGGTCTCGGACAGCCCGTAGCCCTCGAGGATCAGCACCCCGAGCGCGTGGAAGAACTCGGCCACCTCGCGGGCCAGCGGCGCGCCGCCGGACACGAAGAAGCGCAGTCGGCCGCCGAGGCGCTGACGGATGCGGGCGAAGAACAGCTTGTCGGCCACGCTCGCCTTGACCGCCAGCGCGCCCGGGACCGCCTGCCCGCGCTGGCGGCACATGCTGACCTTGCGCCCGACCTGCAGGCACCAGGCGAAGCTGGCCTCGGCGAGCTTGCCGGCCGCGGCGATTTCGGCGCGGATCTGCGCGTACAGGCGCTCGTAGATCTGCGGTACCGCGCCCATGAAGGTCGGCGCCACCGCGACGAGATCCAGCTCCAGCTCCGCCGGGTCGGCGGCGAACGCAGAGACGGCCCCCTGCTCCACCGCGCCCCACAGGAGGTGACGGCCGAACACGTGGGCCAGCGGCAGGACCATCAGCTGCTCGTCGGCGCTGTCGGCCGCGATCACGCTCTTGATGGCCCACGCCTCGTAAACAATGTTTCGATGGGTGAGCACCGCGCCCTTGGGGCGGCCCGTGGTGCCCGACGTGTACACCCACGTGAAGTCGTCGGTCAGCGACAGCTCGTCGGCGATCGCCTCGAGCGCCGCCTCGGCCCCTGGCAGCGCCGCCTCGCCGACCGTCTGCAGGGCCTCGAACGAGCTCCAGTCGCCCGCCGGCGGCCCCGCCTCGTCGAAGCAGAACGTGTGGCGCAGCGCATGGTCGCGGCCGCGCAGGCGCTCGGGCCACGCGGGGTCGTCGGCGAACGCCAGCTCGGCCCCGCAGTCGCGCAGGATGTACGCCGCCTGCTCCGGCGTCACGCTGGGATAGATCGGCACGCTGACGGCCCCCGCCATCGCTATCGCCAGGTCGACGAGCGCCCACTCGACCCGCGTGCGCGCGAGGATGGCGATCCGGTCGCCGGGTTTGACCCCGTGGGTGCCCACCAGCGCGGCCGCGAGGCCTCGGCTGGCCTGGTGCCAATCACGCCACTGAAGCGTGTGCCAGCTCCCGCGCTGCTTGTAGCGCAGCGCCGTGGCCGCCGGTGTGCGTCGCACGCGCGCGGCGAACATGTCCAGGGCGTTGGGGAAAGTCAGCCCCTCGGCGGGCTGGGGCACGAAACCGGAACGGGGCATGGAACGCTGCTTTCCCCTACCACGGATCGGCCCGGCGCGCGGCGGCCGGGCGCACCTTCGCGCCGGAGAGGTGCGCGGACTCGGTGTCTAAGGGCGGCTCCTGCCTCCGCGAGGTCGCGTCCGGCGCCCGCCAGCCGCGTCTGCGGGGCCGAACATCGCTTGCTGGAGCCGATCTGCGCGCTCGCGCGGAACCGGCCTTGTGCCCCTCCGGGGTCGATCTGTAGTACACGGACGGAGCCCTTTCCCGCGATGCCCACCCTGGTCGGAACCAAGCTCGACAAGTACGAGATCCAGAGCGAGGTCGGGCATGGGGGCATGGCCGTGGTCTACCGCGGCATCGACACGGTCCTCGGTCGCGAGGTCGCCATCAAGGTCCTCCACCCGCACATGGCGGGGCGCGAGGAGTCACGGGCCCGGCTGCGGCGCGAGGCCATCACGGTCGCCAAGCTGCGGCACGAGAACATCCTCGAGATCTACGACTACTCGGGCGAGAGCGAGGCCGAGAGCTACATCGTCACCGAGTTCATCCACGGGATGACCCTGCGCGAGTGGCTCGACACGCGCTGGCGGCCGCGCCCGGCCCTCGCCGCGCTGATCATCCACCGCCTGTGCGCCGCTCTCGGCCACGCCCACAAGTCGGGCATCGTCCACCGCGACATCAAGCCCGAGAACGTCATGATCCGCAGCGACGGCTGCCTCAAGCTGATGGACTTCGGGATCGCCCAGATCATCGACCATCAGAAGCTCACCATGACCGGCCAGCTGCTCGGCAGCCCGGCCTACATGGCCCCGGAGCTGATCAACGGCAAGCCGATCGACGCGCGCACCGACCTGTTCGCCGTCGGCGTCATGCTCTACCAGCTGGCCACTGGCGAGCTGCCGTTCTCGGGCCGCAACCCGCACGAGGTGCTCGCCCGCATCGCCGAGGCCGAGTACACGCGGCCCAGCATCATCTGTTCGCTGGTCGACGACGAGCTCGAGGCGGTCATCGACCGCGCCCTCGCGCGCGAGCCGGAGCAGCGCTACCAGACCGCCGACGACCTCGTCCGCGACCTCGAGCGCTACCTCGAAGAGGTCGGCGTCACCGCCAACCAGGAAGAGGTCACCGCCTACTTCACCGATCCGGACCGCCACGTCGATCAGCTCGACAAGCGGATCTGCAACGCGCTGATGACCCGGGCCGAGGGCGCCACCAAGGCCGGCCACAGCGCCCGCGCGATCCGCCTGCTGGGCCGCGTCCTCGAGCTCGAGCGCGACCAGAAGCAGGCCAAGCTGATGCTCTCGCGGCTGCGGACCCGCGAGCGCACCGTCAAGCGGCTCATGGCCGGCGGCGCCGCGCTCCTGGCCACCGCGGCGGTCAGCGGCGGAGCTGTGCTTTTGTACATGACCCCGCCGACCGAGGAGAACTTCCGCCCCGGCGACGAGGGTGCCGGCGGCGGCATCGTCCCGTCGACCGCGGTCCGGCCCGAGCACAAGGCGGTCAAGGTCAGCGAGCCGCCGCGCGAAGAGCCCAAGGCGGTCGTCGAGCCGCCGATCCCGCGCAAGACCGCCGGCGTGCGCCCGGTCGAGCCGACCAAGGCGACCCCGAAGACCGCCGCGTCGACCACCTCCTGCTCCGTGCGCATCGTCGGCATGCCGGTCGTGCTGCTGCAGGGCGGCCTGCACTCGCTGCAGATCGGCAAGCTCAAGCAGCCGCTGCGCAACGAGGTCGTCGAGTTCGACCTGCCCGGCGAACGGGCCCTCGTCCACGTCGCCGGTCCCAAGTACAAGGGCCACGTCACCATCGAGCGCGGCGACTGTCGCCCCGGCACGCCGATCGAGCTGCCCGTCAAGCCTCACAAGGCGATCCTCGACTTCACCGGCAACCCGCAGCAGACCACCATCGTGTGCGTCAGCGGTCCCTGCCCCGACACGCGCCCGCACCTCCTCGACGTCGAGCGGTTCCCCGACATCGACCTCGGCGTCCAGCTCGAGGCCGAGATCGGGCTCGAGGTGCGCGCGCAGGGCTACGCCAGCAAGGTCTTCAAGCAGCGGATCGGCCCCGGCCGCAATTCGTTCCCCGTCGCTCTCACGCCGCTCTAGCGCCGCGCCTCACCGATCTCGCATGCGCATCCTCGCCTGCTCGCTCGCCCTCGGTGTCGCCGTCGCGTCGCCGGTCCACGCGCGCCCGCCGACCACGCCCGCGCCGCCGCTCGTGCCGACGACGGAGGTCGAGAAGGTCAACGCCGCCATCCAGGCGTGGACGCAGGGCAACTGGGGCCGCGTGCGCGCGCTGCTCGAGCCGATGCTGCAGGACGGGCGCAAGCTCGCCGATCCGCTGCTCGAGGAGGCCGCGCTGCGCTACCTGTCCGACGCGACCCTGCAGGACCCGGACATCGCCCCCATCAGCCAGGAGTGGGCCACCGGCTACCTCAGGCGGCTGCTGGCCTCGCCCGATTGGCGGCCGCCGGCCGACACCCACAGCAAGGCCTTCTACGACCTCTACAACAGCCTCCGCGAGGAGCGCGACCGCTCGAGCTTCAACATGTGCAAGGGCGAGCGGGCCGCCTGCACCGCCGACCTCGACGAGCTCAAGGTCCGCCACAGCGCGCTCGGCCGCGACTACGCCCAGCTGCGCAAGGCCTACGAGCGGCAGGAGGTCGAGGTCGTCGAGAAGGTCGCCCGCAACCGTGCCGTCGCCCTGGTGCCCTTCGGCGTCGGCCACTTCTATAACGGTCGCAAGGGCCTCGGCGCGGCCTTCCTGGCCGGCGAGCTGGCCATCGGAGCGGCCGCGCTCGGCCTGTTCATCGTCCGCGTGTCGTCGTGCGAGCGCCTGAACGGCTATCAGCCCGGCTCGCTGTTCTGCGAGGGGTGGTCGCAGCAGCAGGGCCTGAACCTCCGCAACGCCGAGCAGACGATGGGCATCATCTTTCTCGGCGGCCTGGCCCTCGACATCGTCCTCGCGCAGATCCTGTTCCGCCCCTTCACCACCGCCAAGCGGGTCCGAGTACCGCGCAGCGAACTCAAGGGCGACGACGATACGAGCGGCAAAAAGCCCCCCCAGGCGCCCACGGGCAACCCCGGGCAGCGGTCGAGCCGGCTTTACAGAAGTGATAAGCTGCAGGTCGCGCCGGCCCCCGCGCTCGTCCCGGGTGGTGGAGGCCTCGGCGTCAAGATCCGCTTCTGAGAACCGCATGCCCCACCTGCAATACACCGGCCCCGACGGCGTCACCCAGCGCTTCCAGTTGCGTCACCGGATCACGCAGATCGGCTCCTCGCGCGACTGCCACCTCGTCCTGCAGGGGCCCGACATCGCCGCCTCGCACTGCACGATCGAGCACACCGCGGGCAGCTTCAAGGTCGAGTCGTCGAGCCGCAGCACCGTGTTCTTCGTCGCCGGCAAGAAGCTGCGCGAGCACGTCCTGCGCCACGGTGACGTCCTGCTGCTCGGCAACGTCGAGGTCACCTTCTCGGCCGTCGATCCGCCGGCGTCCGCGGCCGACCCCGAGAGCGCCGCCCGCCTGCAGATCGACGCCATGCGCAACCTGCAGCGCTTCTCCGAGCTGCTCGCGCGGGCCGAGAGCAGCTTCGACGGCCTCCTGTCGGAGCTCATCGATCAGGTCGTGGCCCTGACCGGCGCCAGCAAGGGCTTCCTCGTGCTGACCGAGGGCGAGCGCTACGCCATCCGCGTCGCCCGCGGCCTCGATCGCCAGCCGGTCGACGACCCCGAGCAGCTGCTGAGCGACAAGATCATCCGCGAGGTCATCACCTCGCGCGAGCCGCAGATCATCTCCGACGCGCTGAACGACGGCCGTTTTCAAAACAGCATGTCGGTCATCAACCTCAAGCTGTGCTCGGTGATGTGCGCACCGATGATCGTGCGCGGTGAGCTGATCGGCCTGATCTACGTCGGCAACAACTCGGTGGTGAACCTTTTCAAGCCGAGCCAGCTCGAGATGCTGCGGGTCTATGCCACCCAGGCCGCGCTCTCGATCAAGAACGCCCAGACGCTCGGCGAGCTGCGCAACGAGAGCGCGGGCCTGCAGAAGCGCCTCGATCAGGTCAAGTTCGGCCAGATCATCGGCGCCTGCCCGCAGATGATCGAGGTGTTCAAGCGGGTCGACAAGGTCGCGGGCACCGACATCAACGTGCTCGTCACCGGCGAGACCGGCACCGGCAAGGAGCTCATCGCCCAGGAGCTGCACAACCGCTCGCCGCGGGCCAAGGGGCCGCTCGTCACCGTCAACTGCGGCGCGATCCCCGAAAACCTGATCGAGTCGGAGCTGTTCGGCCACATCAAGGGCGCCTTCACCGGCGCGGTCAACAATCAGATCGGCAAGTTCCAGGCGGCCGACAAGGGCACCATCTTCCTCGACGAGATCGGCGAGATGCCGATGCACCTGCAGGTCAAGCTGCTGCGCGTGCTGCAGGACCGCCAGATCCAGCGCGTCGGCGACACCCGCACCCAGCCGATCGACGTCCGCGTCGTCGCGGCGACCAACCGCGACCTCGCCAAAGAGGTCCAGTCCGGCCGCTTCCGCGAGGACCTGTACCACCGCCTCAACGTCATCGACATCCACCTGCCGGCCCTGCGCGAGCGTGGCAACGACATCCTCCTCATCGCCCGTTACTTCGTCACTCGCTATGCCCGCGAGTACGGGTCGAAGATCGATCCCAAGCAGCCGTTCGACGCCAGCGCCGAGCGCGGCCTGCTGCGCTTCGCCTGGCCCGGTAACATCCGCCAGCTCGAGAATCACATCAAAAAGGCGCTGGTGCTGGCCGACGGCCCGTCGCTGACCGGTCGGGACCTCGACCTCGAGATCGAGGTCCCCGGTCAGGCCACCCCGGTCGAGATCGCCAACCCCGAGCAGATCCTCCCGCTCACCGAGGCGCGCGAGCTGTGGCAGCGCGACTACATCAACCGCGTGCTCGCGCTCAACTCGGGCAACCGCACCAAGACCGCCCGCGACCTCGGCGTCGACCCGCGCACGATCTTCCGTCACCTCGAGAAGGAAGGCGACAAGGGAGCCCCGCCGCGATGAACCGCGCCGCCCTCGGACCTGTCCTTGTCGCCCTGTCTCTCGGGACAGCTGTCGTCGGGTGCGTGCTCTCGGACAAGGAGATCGAGTTCGAGGAGACGGCGGTCACCAACCGCAACGCGGTCCGCATCATCGAGCCGGTGCTGCTGTCGAGCAAAGCCATCGAGCATTGCGAGGATGACATCGACCCGATGGATCCGCCGTGCAGGCAGCCCGGCGACGCCGATCCCGCCCGCTCCCAGCCGCACTTCCTCGATCCCACCTACCAGGAGACGGACGAAGAAGGCACCGCCACCCCGTTCGCGTTCTGCAGCTGCGCGGAAGACCAGTTCGACAGCCTGCCCTTCGACATCACCGTCTTCGTCGAGGATCAGGACCAGGACGTGCGCAAGCGGAACCCCAAGGACGGGATTTTCCCCGCGCTCCTGCTCGACCTGCCGCGCGATGCCACGGAGCCGGCGAACTACGTCGACTACCTCGCCTACTACGATCCCTTGCGACCGCTCGAATTGACCGGGGACGACTACCAACCGCCCGGGCGCCGCGACCCGCAGCTGCGGGCGCTGGACCTCGTCATCGACCTTTGCAACGGCGGCCGGACGCGGCTCTCGAAGGGCTTCCACACCTTGACCGTGATGGTCAGCGACCGCCCGTGGTTCAAGCCCGACGAGGGCGCCCGCCAACCCGGCGTCCCCGACATCCGCGGCGGCGGGACCTGGGACAGCACCCACTACGTGTTCGCGTGCGACGCAGCGCCGGCGAACGAACCGGAGCACCCGTGCGCTTCCGCCTGCTCGACGAAGGCGCCGCTGTGATGCGCCGGGCGCTGCTCGCGGGCCTGCTCGGCGTGGCCTGTTCGACCGCGGCGTCCGACGAGCAGGGCCGATCCTGCAGCGACGACCGTGACTGTCTCATGGGACAGGTCTGCAGCAACAACTACTGCTACGAGAACGGCCTGTCGGCCCCCGAGAACCTCGCCGTCGTCGTCCAGACTTCGACGGTCCCGCCGTTCCGCATCGAGCTGCGCGGCGAGGACGCGGCGCTCGAGCGGATCCTCGACCGCGTGCCCAACCGCTACTACGTCAACCGCACGCAGGTCCGCGACCGCCTGCGGATCGAGCTCGAGGAGACACAGCTCGACGACCTCGGGGAAGGCACCGGGACCGCGGTCCCCGTGGCCGCAAGTATCGAGCTGCAGCAGCGGTCGCGGCTCGGACACGAGCCCTTCGTGGTCACCGGCCTCAGCTACCCGCCGCCGACCCTCGATGGCACGGTCGACGACGAGCCGGTGCTGTACAAGGCCTGGCCCCGCTACGACGCCGCCGACGTCGACGGCGACCTGCCGCTCTACGCCAAGCTGACCTACCAGGACGATGCCGTCGGCCAGCAGCCGTTCCAGTGGGGCCGCGGCGTCGTCGCGCGCCAGTTGATGCGCAGAAAGACGGAGGTCCCGGACGACGACGAGTTCACGATCCCCACCGTCCGCGAGTGTCACCGGCGCGTGCTCGGCAACATCCGCTTCCCCGACGGGCCCTTGGCGTCCGAGCCGGTGCTCACGCCCCCGCCGACGGTCGTCGTCAACATGCGCCACGCCGGGCGAGCCGACGACGACGACCCCGAGACGGCCGTGTGTGACCCGAACCCGATCGGCGAGACTCCGGCGACCTGCTCGGTCGAGACCATCGTCAATCCCGACTATCCGATGTGCGCCACCAGCGGCCAGTGTCGCGAGCCTTACAAGTGCTACGCGAACCCGGACGACGACGTGAAGAAGTGCGGCTGCAAGCGTGACTCCGAGTGTCCCGAGGGCCAGCTGTGCCGCGTCGATCGCCAGCAGTGCGCGCTCGACCTCACCGACCGGCCGGCCATCAAGCAGGTCACCGCCGAGGTCGCTGACGACTCCGCCGTCTCGGCATGGGTCTACACCTACTGCGACGAGGACCCGGCCGCCGATCGCACCATGGAATTCGTCGTCAGCGCCGCCCCGGACGCCCGGCTCGGCCTGCCGCGCCTCAACTACCGCGTCGTCCTCACCTTCCTCGTCGGCGACTTCATGGGCAGCACCCCGCTCGGGCGGATCTGCCTGCCGACCTGGCAGCGCGCCCGCCAGGTCCTGGTCCCGCTGGTGGGCGAAGCGCTGTGCTGCGACCCCGATTGCCTGGCCGAGGCCGCCAGCAAGCCGCCGCCCAAGGAGCTGCGGTCCTGTCCGGTCAAGCCCACCATCACCGTCGTCGGTGACTTCGCCGCCCCCGACCCGACCACCTGGGCGGCCGCGGCCTGCATGCCGCTGAGCGGCGCCGACGAGAACGGCACGGTCCGCGTCACCTACGGCTCCGGAGATTGTCCGGTCGTCGGCGACTGCAAGGTCAACCTCAGCCCCGGCCCCATCGGCGGCAACGGCCAGCCCTACGTCCTGCGGATCGAGTCGCCGGTGGGTTCGCTGTTCCGCTCGACCCTGCTGCCCGTCACGATCACCTCCGACGTCACCGCGCTGCCGCCCCAGGTGCTGGCGCCGCGCGTGCTGCTGCGCGGCACCGTCGAGCAGGATGGCTGCACCGGCTCGCAGTGCGCCCCGGCCGAGGTCCTGGCCGAGCGGGTCATCCGCGGCGAGGACCCTGCCACCCTGCTCGGTCCCTACTTCTACAACACCAGCACCACGGCTGGTGAGTTCATCCTGCCCGTCGACCCCGGCGTCTACCTCGTCACCGCGCTGCCCACGGTCACGCCGAACAACAGCAGCACCGGCCCTGCGGGGATCGTGGTCGTCGATCTCCGCGAAGACAGCCCGCTCGTCGTCAAAGAGAACGGGCTGCTGGTCGCCGACCTCGACCCCGACACGCTCAGGCTGAGCCCCGGCGCCGTCTACACCATCGAGTTCGACGAGTTCGTCAGCAACAGCCGGGTGATCCCCCTCGACCTCACGAGCGGCGAGGGTCTCCTCGATCCCGCCGGCGAGCCGCTGGACCTCAACGCCCCCGGGACCTGCCTGCCGGGCGAGGGCTGCCAGATCCGCCGGATTCGTTCGGTGTCCAGCCCGCTGCGGGTCCCTCAGAGCCAGATCGTCCGCTTTGTCGCGCGCACGCCGGCCGCCGCGGCCGAGTGAGCCCGCGGCGGCGCCCCCGGCGACCTGGCACAAAAGACAGCTTTGGGTCGTGAGCCAGCCCGGTGCCCGGTCGCCTCACCCGTCGCCTGCCTCATGTCCGAGGCGCCTCGGGCGCCGCTCGGCCGCTTGACCCCTTGGGGGGAACCTGGGAAACTTGCCGCGCACTGACCCAAGCCGCCCCAGGACGTCGTACTCGTGATCGGCAACTCATTGTGTTGTGGGTGGTGGCCGCTGTTGTCGCCATCCTCTACGCACTGGTTGGGATCTACGCGGGGCTCGCCCAACAAGACATCGTGGCCCGCCCGGCCACGGTGGTGTGCGAGTACCGCGTCGATCTGCTCCGTGATCGCTTGGTCGCGCAGTTCGACCAGAGGCCCCAGCAATGGGCCGAGGACGACGCCAATGCTGCGGCGGATCTCTCCAACCTTCTCCGCGAGACCCAGGCGCTATGCGCCGGCTCGGATACCGATCTCGGACGACGAATCGAGCGGCTCATCGCGCTTCAGCGCGACTTTGCCGAACGGGGTCGACGACACGCCGACGCACGCCGGGAGCTCCTTGCGCTCTAGGATTCCTCACCATGTCCCAAAATCCCTCGTCCGGCGACCAGCCGGACCGAGCTCCGCTTGCCTCCCCGTCCGCTGAGGATGCCGGGTCCGACGCTCCGCCCGCACAGCCTGCCGAGCAGTCCCCGACTCCCAGCGAACCCGCTCCCACCGACATCACGAACGCCGCTGAAGCGGCTCCCGGCGAGTCCCTCGAGGTCGCTGCGCCCGCTGATGCGTCCGCTGAGGCCACGCCCGCAGCGGTCGCCGACGCCGTCGCCGATGCCCCCGAGGCCGCGATCGCGGCCGACGAAGCCGCGCCGTCCGACCTCCCCGTGAGCGCGACCGACGAGCCCGCGGAGGCCGCGGCCTCCGAGGTCGTCGCTGACGCCGCGCCCGCCATCGAGGCCGTCGAAGCGACCGACGCGTCCGCCGAGGCTGCCCCCGCGACCGACGTGCCCGCCGACGCCGAGGCCGAGCTGAAGCTCCCCGAGTCGTTCGACGAGCTCGAGCTGCCCGACGCCCTGCGGCGAGCGATCGCCCGCATCGGCTGGACCCGTCCGAGCCCCGTGCAGGCGCTGAGCTTCCCGCCGCTGCACGCGGGCCACGACGTCCTGGTCCAGTCGCACACCGGCAGCGGCAAGACCGGCGCGTTCTGCATTCCGTGGCTGGCCGGCCGCTTCGACCCGCGCCCGGCCCAGCAGACGGGCATCCAGTTGCTCGTCCTCTTGCCGACCCGCGAGCTCGCCAAGCAGGTCTGCGAGGAGCTGCGCCGCCTCGCCCTCGAGACCCCCGTCGAGGTCCTGCCGATCTACGGCGGCACCCCGATGCAGCCGCAGCTGGCCGCGCTCAAGGCCGGCGTCCACGCCGTCGTCGGCACCCCCGGCCGCATCCTCGATCACATCCGTCGCCGCTCGCTCGACCTCTCGAAGGTCGCCATGGTGGTGCTCGACGAGTGCGACGAGATGCTGTCGATGGGCTTCCTCGAGGACATCCGCGCGATCCTCGACGCCTGCACCGGCAAGCACCTCACGGCCCTGTTCTCGGCCACGATCCCGTCCGACATCCAGCGGATCGCCAAGCGCTACATGAAGTCGCCGGTCGAGGTCCAGCTGTCCGGCGACATGGTCGCCGCGGCCGAGATCGATCACGCGTACTACATCGTCGGCGGCGCCATCAAGACCCGCGACCTGCTCGACGTCATCGTCGTCGAGGAGCCGGCGCGGGCGATCGTGTTCTGCAACACCCGCGAGGAGACCAAGCTGGTCGCCTCGGTGCTGCGGCGCGAGGGCTACCAGGCCGAGGAGCTGTCGAGCGACCTGACGCAGGCCGCCCGCGAGAAGGTGATGGGGATGATGCGCGAGCACAAGCTGCGCTTCCTCGTCGCCACCGACGTCGCCGCTCGTGGCATCGACATCAGCCATGTCAGCCACGTCATCAACTACTCGTTCCCCGAGGCCGCGGAGGTGTACATCCACCGCACCGGCCGCACCGGCCGCGCCGGCCGCACCGGCACCGCGATCTCGCTGATCCACGCGCGCGAGCTCGGCAACTTCTACTACCTCAAGCTGCAGTACGACACGATCGTGTTCCGCGAGCGCTTCCTGCCGCCGGCCGATCAGCTGGCCGCGCAGCGCATGGAGGTCAAGCTCGACGGGATCAGCAAGCGCTTCCCCGAGCTGGTGTCGCCCGAGTGGGTGCTCCTGGCCCGCAACCTCATGGCCGATCCCCGCGGTGAGCGCGTCATCGGCCTCCTGCTCGAGCGGGCGATGAAGCAGCCGCCGCAGCAGGCCCAGCTCGAAGACGGCGAGCGTCCTGCCCTCGAGGCCGCGCCCGTCGACGGCGAGGCCCCGCGCGCGGACCTGTCCCCGCGGACATACGAGGCCCGCGAGGGCGAAGAGCGCCCGGCCGGGCGACCCGAGTACCGCGAGCGCCGCGACCGCGACGACCGCTTCGGCCGCCGCGACGATCGCCGTGATCGCGGCGATCGGGGTGACCGCCGCGAGCGCCGGCCCGACCGCGACGACCGCTTCGGCCGCCGCCGCGACGAGGAGCGTCCGCGCCTCGACGAGCAGCCCCGCACCGACGAGCAGCCCCGCACCGACGAGCAGCTGCGCGTCGACGAGCAGCCCCGCACCGACGAGCGCCCGCGCCGCACCGACGAGCGTCCCCGCTTCGACGATCGTCCCCGTCGTGACGACGACCGCCCGCGCCGCGCTGGCGAGCGCCCGCGTGACGAGGAGCGTCCGCGCCGCGCCGACGAGCGCCCGCGTGACGAGGAGCGTCCTCGCCGTGCCGACGAGCGCCCGCGTGACGAGGAGCGTCCGCGCCGCGCCGATGAGCGCCCGCGTGACGAGGAGCGTCCGCGCCGCGCCGACGAGCGCCCGCGTGACGAGGAGCGTCCGCACCGCGCCGACGAGCGCCCCCGTGACGAGGAGCGTCCGCGCCGCGCCGACGAGCGCCCCCGTGACGATGACCGTCGCCCCCGCCGTGACGACGACCGTCGTCCGCGCCGCGACGACGACCGCCGGCCTCGCCGCGACGACGATCGTCGCCCGCGCCGCGACGACGATCGCCGCCCCCGCCGCGATGATGATCGTCGCCCGCGCCGCGACCGCGAAGATGGCCTTCGCCGCGACGCCGAGGCCCCGGCGGCCCCGGTCGCCGAGGCTCAATCCTCCGCGCCCGTCCTGTCAGCGGGCCCCGTGGCCGCGCCCTCGGTCGACCTGGTCCAAAGCACGGGTGAGACCGGCGCGCGCTGGATCCCGCTCGGTCATCGCGGTCGTCTCGGCGATCGCGGTCGCTTCGTCCAGTGGCCGCAGATCCAGCCCGGCGTCCGCGCGGGTGCTGCGGCCGGCGAAGGTATCGCGGTCGACGGCACCAGCGAGCTCGCGCCTGTCCCTTCGGACATGGTCGCATCGCCAGGTGGCGCCGGTGATCACATCGGCACAGCCAGCCCGGGCCAGTCGTTCGACGAGGCCAGCGAGCGGCGCAAGCGGCGGCGCAAGCGGCGTCGTCGGCGTGGCGCCCCCGGTGAGGAGACCGCGCCCAACCTCGAGGCTGGCGGCATCGCCGGTGACGACGAGGGCGACGACGAGGTCGGCGAGGCCGAAGGCCCGATCGACGAGGCTGCTCCGGTCGGCGCTGGCGAGTCTGGCCTGGCGCCCGGCGGCCGCAAGCGGCGTCGCAAGCGTCGGGGCCGTCCCGGCTTCGACGGTCCGCGTCCGGCCATAGCGCCGGTGATCGCGGCTCCGCCCGAGCCCCTGCCCGCTCCCGTGCCGCGGCGACCCTCGCAAGAGGAGATCGTCATCGACATCGACGAGGCCGAGCTCGAAGTCGTCACGAGCGAGTTCGGTGAGCTCGAGAACATCGACGAGTTCGCGCTGCTCGACCGCCGCCAGGCGGTGATCGAGACCTTGCAAGAGGAGGTCGAGGTCGAGCTCGAGGACGTGTCGCTGCGTGACGCCGAGGCCGCGTCCGCCGAGCCGGAGCTCGAGGAAGACGACGACCTCGACACCGACGCCGACGCCGACGCCGACGCGGAAGCCGAGACCGAGGCCGACGCCGCCGAACCGACCGCCGAGGCCGGCGAGAACGAAGCTGACGCCGACGCTGACGCCGACGCCGACGCCAAGAAGCGCCGCCGCCGTCGTCGCCGCAAGAAGGCCGCCCCCGCCGCACCGCCCGAGCTGACCGCCCCGCCGCACAAGGACTTCTGGGAGGTCTGGTCGAGCAAGTTCTCGGCGCGCGACTTCGACGACAGCAAGTACGGCCCGGCCCACGTCGAGCCCGAACCGGTGGCCCCGCCGCCCGTGCCCGTCGCTGCGCCTGTCGCCGCGCCGAGCCACGCGTCCCCGCGCCCGCCGCGGCCGCACACCCCCGCGAGCGCTCCGGCCCGTCCGGCGCCCTCGCTCACCGCCGACGCCGACGACCGCGAGTACACCAAGGTGCTGCTCAACCTCGGCCGCGTCCACGGGCACAAGTCGTCCAGCATCCGCAACTTGCTGCGCGACCGCCTCGGCCTCGAGGGCCGCTCGATCCGCGACCTCACCGTGCGCGACGCCAGCACCCTGTTCCGGATCCACGACTCGGAGATCGACCGCTGCCACACGGTCCTCACCGCGGTCGTCTTCGACGGCATCGGACTGACGCTCGAGCGCGCCGAGAACTCGCGCGAGGACCTGCGGGCCCCGCTGCCCGAGGACTTCGAGGAGGCGCCGCGCGGCGAGGCGACGGAGATCCAGCTCGACCCGCTCGAGTTCGAGTCGGTGCTCCCGCTGGTTGAAGAGCCGAGCACGTGAACCCCGCCGACGAGCTCGCCCCCTATCCGAGCCCCGAGGGCCGCGCGACCGAGGTCGCCACCCTCGCGGCCCGGGTCGGGGGCGAGCTCGTCGAGTACGGCACCAGCGTCGAGGGCCGGCCGCTGCTCGCCGTACGTGTCCCTTCGACCCTGTCCGATCGGCCACGTATCCTCTGCGGCGCCAACATCCACGGCGTCGAGTTCATCGCCGGTCGGGTCGCCATCGGCCTGTTGCGGGCGCTGGCCGACGGCGACTCGCGCCTCGTCTCGCTGCGCGCCCAGGCCGAGCTGTGGGTCGTGCCCAGCATCAACCCCGACGGCTACGCGCGCACCTACGCCGCCAGCGGCCACGGCCTGCTGCCGCACTTGCGGGGCAACGCCCGCGGCGTCGATCTCAACCGCAACTACCCGCGCCCTGGTGGCGCCGCGCCGAGCTGGCTGCCCGGTGCCGGCTCCGATCGCCCGGGCGACGCCACCTACCGCGGTCCGCACCCGCTCAGCGAGCCCGAGACCGCCGCCCTCGATCGCCTGTTCCACGCCCAGAAGTTCGTCGCCGGCGCTAACTTCCACTCGTTCATGGGCACGCTGATTCCGGCGCGCGTCACCGACCGCCCTGCGTACGCGACCTATCGCCAGCTGTGCCGGACCTTCCGCCGGGCCCAGCCGCATCACCGCTACTTCCGCCTCGCCAGCCGGATCTTCGACACCTTCACCGGCGAGCAGGAGGACCACCAGCACCACGTCCACCGCACGTGGGCGGTGTGCGTCGAGACCTTCACGCTGCTCGCCAGCTGGCGGCAGCACTGGCGGGCGCCGAGCGTGTTTTGGCGCTTCAACCCGCGCGATCCGGCGCCGTGGATCGAGAACGATGTCTCCGGCCTGTGCGCCTACTTCGCGGCTGCCTTGCGGCTCGATCGTCCTTGATCCTACGATCGCAGGCTATGAGCGAAGACACCACGCGCTACAAAGTCGTCGTCAATCACGAAGAGCAGTACTCGATCTGGCCCGAGGACCGCGAGGTGCCGATCGGCTGGCGCGAGGCTGGCAAAGCCGGGCTCAAGGACGAGTGCCTGGCGTACATCAACGAGGTCTGGACTGACATGCGCCCGCTGAGCCTGCGCAAACGCATGGAACCGCAGGGCGAGTAACGCGAAACGGGGCTGCGGGCGCTCGTCACGGCGACGGGCGCCCTCGCGGAGACGATGGCCGCTACACGATCAGGGGACCCGAGTTCGAGCTCGGGTCCTCTTCTTCGTCGTCGTCATCCTCGTCATCCTCGTCATCCTCGTCATCCTCGTCGTCGTCGTCGTCGTCGTCGTACTCGTCGTCGTCGTACTCGTCGTCCTCGTCGTCGTCCTCGTCGTCGTCGTCGTCGTCCTCTTCCTCGTCGTCCTCGTCCTCTTCCTCGTCGTCCTCTTCCTCGTCGTCCTCTTCCTCGTCGTCCTCTTCCTCGTCGTCCTCTTCCTCTTCCTCGTCGTCTTCCTCGTCTTCCTCGTCGTCCTCGTCCTCGTACTCGTCGTCGTCCTCTTCCTCGTCGTCCTCGTCTTCTTCCGCGCCCTCCTCGTCCTCGTCCTCGTACTCGTCGTCGTCGTACTCTTCCTCGGCGGGAGCGTCTTCCTTGTCACCGGCGGCGCGGAGCCAGGGGGCATGCACGTGGAGGCGATTCATGGGCGCGCGCAGGATAGCACAAGCCTCGCAGGGCCCGTTCTGCGCGCCTGCTCGCGCGGGCATTCGAGCCCTTCGGCGCTGATTCAAAAGCATGCACAGCGTCGCGCGAGCGAGCCGCACCGAAGCGAAACGCGCCCGCCTCGCCTCTGTTCGCACGCGCGAGCATGCGACCTCGGCGACGCAGCGCGAACGCTTGCTTACACTCGAACCCCGGCCGCGAAGCGACCGCGCCGTCCCTCGTGGCGCGCCAACAGAGGCGCGAGGAACTCGGTCAGAAACTCGTCGACCTGCTCCGGGGCTCGACCGACGTAGCGCGCCGGCGCGGTCAGATCGGCGTCGACGAACGGCCCCAGCACCGGGTCCGCCTGCATGCGCGCCATCAAGTCGTTGGGCTCGCCGCGCTTCATGCCGGCCACCGCCTCGAGGCTGTGACCACGCACCAGGCGGTGCAGCTCCTGCCGGCTTTGACCTGCGCTCGTACCTCGCATCAGCACGTTCTCGGTCGCCATGAACGGCAGCTCGTCGCGCATGTTGGCCGCGATCACCGGCGGGTGGACCACCAGCCCCGACGTCACGTCGACCAGCAGGTTGAGGATCGCGTCGGTCGCCAGGAACGCCTCGGTGAGCGTCAGCCGGCGATTCGCGCTGTCGTCGAGCGTGCGCTCGAACCACTGGTTCGCATGCGTCTCGCGCGGGCTGGTCGCCAGCGAGTGGACGAAGCGCGCCAGCCCGCAGATCCGCTCGCTGCGCATCGGGTTGCGCTTGTAGGCCATCGCCGACGACCCGACCTGATCGGCCTCGAACGGCTCGTCGACCTCTCGCTTGTGCGCGAGCAGCCGCAGGTCGACCGCGATCTTGGCCGCCGAGCCGGCGATGTCGGCCAGCGCCGAGACCACCCACGTGTCGATCTTGCGGGTGTACGTCTGGCCGCTGACGGCGATCGAGCCGGCGAAGCCCATCGCCGTTGCGACCGCCTGGTCGAGCGCCCGCACCTTCGCGTGGTCGCCGTGGAACAGTTGCAGGAACGACGCCTGCGTCCCCGTCGTGCCCTTGACCCCGCGGAACGGCAGGCGCGCTCGCAGCTGCTCGACCGTCTCGAGGTCGAGCCCGAGATCCTGGGCCCACAGGCACGCCCGCTTGCCGACCGTCGTCAGCTGGGCCGGCTGGAAGTGCGTGTACGCCAGCGTCGCCAGCGACCGGTGCTGCGCCGCGAACCGGGCCAGGGCGTCGAGCGCCGCCACCAGCCGGTCCATCACCAGCTCGAGCCCGTCGCGGATCATCACCAGCTCCGCGTTGTCGGCCACGTAACAGCTCGTCGCCCCGAGGTGGATCACCTTGCCCGCGTCGGCCCCGGCGACCTCGCCGAAGTGTTCGATGTGGGCCATCACGTCGTGCCGCAGCCGCGCCTCGTGCTCGGCCACCCGCGCGAAGTCGATGCGCTCGCGGGCCGCCCGCAGCGCCGCCACCTGCGCCTCCGAGATCGGAACACCCAGCGCCCGCTCCGCCTCGGCCAGGGCGATCCAGAGGTCGCGCCACAGCAGCCCGCGTCGGCGGTCGCTGAAGTTGGCGACCATCGCCGGCGTGGCATAACGAGTGGCGAGCGGGCTGTCGTAGCGGTCCACGGCTTCCATCGGCGGCGAGAGCTTAACCGCGCGCTTATCGCACCCCACCGTCCCGGGCGCCCTTCTGCGACGAGAAAGCGCACGATTTCGACCACTTCCGCGCGGCTGCCGCGGCCCGAAGCTTTTTTACGTCGCAATTGCACCGCCCGGCGCTCGGGCCTGAAATAACTTCAAACCCCCCCCGGTACCCCGAACGCATGGACGCCACCGCTCGCAGGGCCTTCGAGTCCACCGTGCTGGCCCACGTCGACAGCCTCTTCGGTGCGGCCCTGCGCCTCACCCGCAGTCGGGCCGAGGCCGAAGATCTGGTGCAGGAGACCCTCGTCCGCGCCTACCGCTTCTGGGCCAGCTTTCGCCCCGGGTCGAGCGTGCGAGCGTGGGTCTTCACGATCCTCCGCAACACCTTCATCACGCGTTACCACCGCCAGGGTCGCGAGCGGGCGCTCGCCGAGGGCCTCGAGCAGGAGTTCGCGGCCGCCGGCGAGGCATCGATCGCCGGTCCGCCGAGCCCGGAGGCCGCCACCTCGCAGCTGCACCTGCGCGAGGAGATCGACGCCGCGCTGGAGCGCCTGCCGCCGGACTACCGGATGGCGGTCGTGCTCGCCGACATCGAGGGCCTCTCCTACAAAGAGATCGCCGAGGCGATGGAGTGCCCGATCGGCACCGTGATGAGCCGGATCCACCGCGGACGCCGGCAGCTTCACAGCCTGCTCTACCGCCACGCCGTCGACCACGGCCTCGCCGAAGAGCCCGAAGCCCCTTTATCCCTCGACGCTTACCGCAACCGCGCCGCTTCAGCCCGCTCATGAGCCACGATCTCCACACGCTTCAGCCCTTCATCGACGGCGAGCTCACCGAAGCCGAGCGCGCCGAGGTCGAGGCCCTGCTTGCCCGCGATCCTGCGCTGCGCCAGGTGGCCGAGGAGCAGCTGCGGATCCGCCAGCTTTTGCGCGACCTGCCGCGAGCGACCGCTCCGCAGGCGCTACGGGCCCGCGTCCTCCTCGATCTCGACGCCATCGACCGCGAGACCGCCCCGAAGCCGGCCAGCGCGCCGCGACCCTCGCGTTGGCGCAACTTCCTCCGCGGCGGCGCCCTGATGCTGCCGGCCAGCGCTGCGGCCTTCGGTCTGTTCCTGGTCGCACGCACCCTGCCCGGCCCGGCCGCGCCCGCCCCGGCCGCTGGCCCGCGCGACCTCGCGGTGCGGCTCGTGGATGTCCCCGAGGACAGCAGCCCGCTGCAGCCGGTCGCCCTGCCCACCGGCGACGACGTCGTCTACGAGGTCGGCCCGCGCCGCGTCATCGATCACCGCGACCAGGCCACCGCCGCCGCCCTGCCCGAGCGCGTCCAGCTGTACCGCGGCGCCCGCTACCACCTCGGCCGCGGCGCCGACGGCCGCCCGCAGGTCGTGTTCGACGTCGGCGGCGTTCGCCACACCCTGCGCGAGGACCCGGAGCGCATCGGCGAGGTCAGCCTCGAGCAGAGCCTCGAAGCGCTGCTCGAGCTCGGCCACCTGGTCCGCACCAGCGCCAACGCTCCGCGCGCCCGCTGAACTGTCCCCACGGACATGTCCGAAGGAGCCTGTGCTCGCGGACACGCCCGCGGGCGCGGCCACGCCTACGCCCGCGCCCTGCGCTTCAACCTGTCCCCCGGGCATGTCCCTTCGAGCCTGTGCTCAAGGACATGCCCGTGCGAACATGTCCCCGCGCCTAGGTCTCTTCGGCCGGCGCCGGCGCCGGCGCGTCCTCGTGCAGTCGGCGCCCGATCGCTCCGGCCAGCCCGCCGTCGGTGAACCCGAGCCCGCTGGTCGCGCTCGTCACCAGCACCTGATTGCGCGGCAGCGCCAGCGAGCGGGCGATCCCGGCGGTCACCATCCCGCGCTCGCTCTTGCTGAGCTTGTCCGCCTTCGTCACCGCGACGATGGTCCACAGCGCGCGGTCGGCCATGTATTCGAGCAGCGCGTGGTCGTACTCGCTGACCTCGCGGCGCGCGTCGAGCAGCAGCACCAGCCCCTTGAGCGCCTCGCGCTTGCGCAGGTAGCCCTCGATCATCGGCCCGAACGACGCGCGCACCGCCTGCGGCGCGGCCGCGTAGCCGTAGCCGGGCAGGTCGACCCAGCGCAGCGCGAGGTCGCCGTGTTGCGGGTGGCGGAGCCTCGTGTGGAAGAAGTTGAGCAGCTGCGTGCGCCCCGGCGTCGAGCTGACGCGAGCGAGCGCGCGCTGGCCTGCGAACGCGTTGAGCAGGCTCGATTTACCGACGTTCGAGCGGCCGGTGACGGCGATCTCCGGCAGGTCCCCGGGCGGGGCGCCCCCCAGTTTGTCGGCGCTGCGCTCGAACGTCGCGGACGTCACGCGCCAGCCGCCTGTGCTGCTCTTCTCGGGTTTGGACGGCTGAGCCATGGGCGCGGACTATACTAAAAGCGAGCCGCCACCTAAGCTCCGAGGTCATGGACGTCTACGGCCTCACGGGCGGGATCGGCAGCGGCAAGTCCGCCGCCGCCGAGATCTTCGAGGACTGCGGGATCCCGGTCGTCTCGGCCGACGAGCTGTCCCGCGTCGTCGTCACCCCCGGGAGCGAGGGCCTCGGGGCCGTGGTCGCCGCCTTCGGCGACGGCGTGCTCGACGACAACGGCGAGCTCAACCGGCGCAAGCTCGGCGCCCTCGTCTTCAAGGATCCCTCGCTGCGGCAGAAGCTCGAGTCGATCCTGCACCCCCGGATCCGTGACCGCTTCCAGGACGTGCTCGCCGCCCTGACCGCCACCGGCCACAAGATGGTCGTCTACGAGGTCCCGCTGCTGTTCGAGACTGGCCTCGACAAGCAGGTCAAGGCCGTGATCCTCGTCTCGGCGCCCGAGGCCCAGCGCATCGCCCGCGTCGTCAGCCGCGATCGCCTCACCGAGCCCGAGGTCCGGGCCCGCCTCGCCGCGCAGCTCGACGACGCCACCCGCCGCGCCCGCGCCCACTTCATCCTCGAGAACGACAAGGACCTCGCTCACCTCAAGCAGCAGGTCTTGAACCTCCTGCCGACCCTGCGCAGCGGCGCGATCCCCCGGCCCGCCGGCGAGGCCAAGGACGCCGCCGCCCGCCCGGCCGTCCCGCCGCCGCCGCCGTCCGTGCGCCCGTCCGCCAGCCTGCCCCCGCGCCCGCCGCCGGTGCCCAAGCCCTGACGCGCCGCCGGCCGCGAGGGGCCTGTCCTCTCGGGCATGTTGTCGGCGACATGCCCTCATCGACATGTCCACTCGGACATGCCCCGAAGGGCATGTCCGAGAGACCATAGGACGGCGATCCGGAACCGTGAGACCACGTCTACCGGCCTCGCCAGGCCCGCCTGCGCGTTCACCCGGCGCTCTCGCCCGCCGCCGTCCCGCACCGGGCGCTCGTGCTATAGCCAGAGCCGATGACGAGCGACTCCCTCCCTCTCGCCGGCACCGTCGTCGTCGACGTCTCGCGGATGTTGCCCGGGGCCGTGCTCGCGCGCTGCCTGCTCGACCTCGGCGCGCGCGTGATCAAGGTCGAAGATCCCGCGACCGGCGACCTCATGCGGCACGCTCCGCCGCTGATCGACGGCATCGGCGCCGGCTTCGTCGCCTTCTTCCGCGGGGCCGAGTCCGTCGGCCTCGACCTGCGCACCCCCGCGGGCGCGGCCGCCCTGCGCAGCCTTGCGGCCGGGGCCGACGTCCTGATCGAGAGCTTCCGCCCCGGCACCATGGCCCGCTTCGGCCTGCCCGAGCCCGAGCTGCTGGCCGCCAACCCCGGCCTCGTGCTCTGCTCGCTACCTGGCTTTTCGGTCAGCTCCGCCGTCGGCCACGACCTCAACTTCACCGGCCTCACCGGCCTCCTGCGGGCGCTGCGGACCGACGGCATCGTCGGCCTCCAGCTCGCCGACGTCACCAGCGGTTTGCTGGCCTGCAGCAGCGTGCTCGCGGCCCTGCTGCGCCGCGCTCGCACCGGCAAGGGCGGGCACGTCCAGCAGCCGCTGCTCTCGGGCCCGTTGCCGTTCGTCACCTGGGCCTGGGCCGAGCGCGCCGGCGGCGGCGGCGGCATGTCCGAGGCCGTCCTGGGCGGCCGCGCCCCGGCCTACCGCGCATACCGCTGCGGCGACGGCCGCGAGCTGTCGGTCGGCTGCCTCGAGCCCAAGTTCTGGTTGGCCTTCGCCCAGCTCGTCGGTCGCCCCGACCTCGCCGGCCTCGGCCTCGACACCGGGCCCGCGGGTCAGGAGGCCGCCGCGGCGATGGAGCAGCACCTCGCCGGCCACCCGCGCGACCACTGGCTGGCGCTGCTCGCCTCCCACGACCTGCCGGTCTGGCCGGTCCACGACCTCGACGCCGCCCCGCAGGAGCCCCGCCTCGTCGAGCTCACCGAGGCCACGCCCACCCCCGCCGGCTCGTTCCGCGGCGTCGGCCCGTTCTTCCCCTCGCTCGGCCGCACCCCCGAGCGCAGCGCCCCGGCCCTCGGCGAGCACACCGACGCGATCCTCGCCGAGTTCGCCCGCCGGTGACATGTCCCGAAGACCAGGTCGCAGGCCTGCGCCTCGACCTGTCCCGAGGGCCATGTCACCCGATCGACCACCCGCGCGCGCGGACCGACCTCCGCCCATCTGTCCCCCAGGACATGCGCGAACCCAAGCCTCGCCTCCCCCGCGATCGCCCGCCCCTCCTCGCACGCCCCGCGCGGCCGCGTGCTATCGTCGCCGCCCCATGGCCGACAGCCTGCTCCTCTACGAGACCGTCCACGGCTCGCAGGCCTACGGCCTCCAGACGCCCACCTCCGACGTCGACCTCAAGGGCATCCTCGTCGGGCCGGCGGCCTGGTACCACGGCTTCGTCGGCGGGCCCGAGCAGATCGAGCTGACGGCCGACCACGTCCGCTTCGAGATCCGCAAGTATTTCCGCCTCGCCGCCGCCGCCAACCCGACGGTGCTCGAGCTGCTGTGGACCCCGCCCGACTGCCACACCGTGTGCACCCCGCTCGGTGAGCGCCTGCTCGCCGAGCGCGATCGGTTCCTGTCGCTGCGGATCAAGGACAGCTTCTCCGGCTACGCCATGAGCCAGCTCGGGCGCATCAAGACCCACCGCAAGTGGGTCATGCACCCGCCCGATCACGAGCCCACGCGCGCCGAGTTCGAGCTGCCCGAGACGCGCCTCATCTCGCGCGACCAGATGGGCGCCGTCGAGGCCATGCTGGGTGACGGGCGCATGGCCGAGGCCGACCTCACCACCAACTTCCTCGGCGTCCTCGACCGCGAGCGCCGCTACAAGGCCGCGCGCAAGGAGTGGGAGGCCTATCAGGGCTGGCTCAAGAACCGCAACCCGCGGCGCAGCGCGCTCGAGGCCGAGTTCGGCTACGACACCAAGCACGGCATGCACCTCATCCGTCTGCTGCGCATGGGCGCCGAGATCGTCGAGACCGGCCAGCCGAAGGTCCGCCGCGACGACCGCGACGAATTGCTGGCGATCCGCGGCGGCGCGTGGAGCTACGAGCGGCTGATGGAAGCCGCCGACGCCCTCCACCAGCGCACCCAGGCCGCGGTCGCCGGCTCGCCGCTGCCGCCCGCGCCCGACGAGGCCGCGCTCGACGCCCTGTGCACCGACCTGGTCGGCCGGGCCCTCGCGCACATGGCCTCGAAGACAGCCTCCTGAAAACCTTCCCCGAAGGACATGCCCCTTCGCACATGTCCCGAAAGACCCTCATGACCCTCGACCTGCCGCCCAACGCCCTGCCCGACCTCGAGCTCGGGCGCCGCTTCATCCTCACCTGCGCCGTGCCGGGCGACGTGTTCCAGTGCGGCGTCACCGGCAGCCACAACTACGGCTTCAGCTCGCCCGACAGCGACCTCGATCTCAAGGGCGTGTTCATCGCCCCGACGCGGGCGCTGCTCGGCCTTCACCGCCCCGGCGACGCCGTCGAGCGGCTCACCGAGTTCGAGGGCCTCGAGTGCGACCTCAGCCTCACCGAGGTCGGCCGCGCGCTCGCCCTCCTGCTGGCGGGCAACGGCAACATGATCGAGCGCCTGCTGTCGCCGTTCCAGCTGTACGAGTCGCCGGAGATCGAGGAGCTGCAGGCGCTCGCGCGCGGGGCCGTGTCGCGCCGGTTCATCCGCCACTATCAGGGCTTCTTCCGCGGCATGTGCCGCGAGCACGACCGCGAGCCGGTGCCGCGCGCCAAGAGCCTCCTCTACGCCTACCGCGTCGCGCTGACCGGCGTGCACCTGCTGCGCACCGGCGAGCTCGAGGCCGATCTGCGCCGCCTGGCCCCGCTATACGGCTACGACGACGCGCTCTCGCTGATCCGGATCAAGGTCGAGGGCACGGAAAAGGGCGCGGTGACCCAGGAAATCGACGCCCTCCACCGCGCCGCCTGGCCCAGGCTCGAGGCCGACCTCCAGGCGGCCCTGGAGCACAGCCCGCTGCCGGCCGATCCCCCGAACGAGGTCGCCTGCGAGGCGTGGCTCGTCGAACTGCGGCGACGACGCCTGTAACCTGCGCGTCGCACCCGGTCCGGCGTGATCCACGGCCGCGGCGATCGGCCGAGCCCTGCGCCCCACGGCCCGCCTGCGGCCGCTTGGCAGCGCTTGCGCCCCGCCGCCGCCGGGCCCGCGGTCGGGTCCGCGCCGCCGCGCGCCCGCCCCCCGGACTCTGCTACAACAACCTCAAGGCTGTGGCTCATATCGTCCTCGACAGCTGTGCAGGCCGCGATGGCGGGCGCGAGGCGCTCGAGGCCGCGGCGATCGCCAGCCTCCAGCTCGATCACCAGATCACCGTCGTCGGCGACGAGGCCGACATCACGGCGGCGCTGGCGAAGATCGCCCACGACGCCGAGCGCCTGCGCGTCGCCCACGCCCGCGATCGTTGCGAGCCCGACATGGACGCCGCCGAGGTGCTGCGTCAGTCCCCGCGCAACAGCGTCGTCGTCGGCCTCGAGCTCGTCGCCCGCGATCCGAGCGCGGTGTTCGTCTCGGCCGGCGCGCCGGGCCTCATCGTCGCCGGCGCGCAGCAGATCCTGGGCCGGATCCCCGGCGTCCCCAACGCCGCCCTGGCGGCCGTCTACCCGACCTTGCGCCCGCACGGCCCGGTCTCCGACCTGTTCGCGCTGCTGCTCGACGTCGGCGCGACCGTCGAGTGCAGCGGCGACGACCTCGTCAGCTTCGCCGCCATGGGCGCGGCCTATGCCTCCAAGATCTCGCGCATCGATCGCCCGCGCGTCGCCCTCCTCTGCAACGGCCACGGCATCTCCAACGCGCCCTCACGCGCGCGCGAGGCCCATCGCCGCTTGCTCGCCGCCAAGCCCGCCTTCGAGTACGTCGGCTGCATCCGCGCCGACAGCGTCACCTCGGGCGACGCCGACGTGATCGTCACCGACGGCTTCTCCGGCGACGTCCTGCTGCGCACCCTCGAGGGCGTCGCGGCCACCGGCGAGAGCCTGCTGCGCCGCGCCGCCGAGAAGTTCCAGTGGCGCGTCGGCGTGCAGATGCTGAGCGACGGCATCTCCGCGATCCGCGAGTTCACTGACTGGGAGAACTACGGCGGCGCGCCCCTGCTCGGCTTCGATCGCGCGGTGATGGTCACCCAGGCCGACTCCGGCCGGCGCGCCTTCCTCAACGCGATCCGGCTGGGCGCCAAGATCGATCGCCTGCAGGTCATCGCGGGCCTGGCTGCCGGCGTGGCCGCGTTCCACGGCCTGAGCGCGCCGCCGGCCAGCGCGCCCGCTTCGGAGGCGACATGAGTTCCGACCCCGCCGATCCGTCCGAGCCCACCAGCCCCGAAGGCCAGGCGCTGCAGCCGCGCCGCTTCATGCACCTGCGCTGGGACCTCGACAAGACCTACCTCCGCACCGAGTTCGACTCGGTCAAGGATCTGATCCGGACCTTCCGGCAGAAGGCCGAGGACAAGATCGCGGTCGCCGGCGCCAGCGCCCTGTTGCGCGCGCTGCTCGACCCACGCGAGCGCAGCCACCGGCGCGTGACCTTCATCAGCGGCTCGCCCCGGCAGATGCGCAAGGTGCTGACCGCCAAGCTCGCGCTCGATGGCGTCGAGCCCGACATGTTCATCCTCAAGCCCAACCTCGAGAACCTGCTGCGCGGCCGGTTCCGGGCCATCCGCGGCCAGGTCGGCTACAAGCTCAAGGCGCTGCTGCTCAGCCACATGGCGGCCGAGCACGTCGACGAGTACCTGTTCGGCGACGACGCCGAGCAGGACGCGTTCATCTACAGCGTCTACGCCGACATCCTCGCCGGCCGCGTCGACGCGGTCGCCCTCGCGGCGATCCTCTCGACCTGCAAGGTCTACCGCGGCGACATCGACGAGATCATGGCCTACCACCGCCAGCTGTTCGGCTCCGGCGAGGTGGTGCGCAGGATCTTCATCCACCTCGAGCGCCGCTCGCCGCTCGACCGCTTCGCGGCCTACGGGGCCCGCATCGTCGCGATCTACAACTACTTCCAGGGCGCGGCCGTGCTGTTCGAGGCCGGCGCGCTCGAGCCTCGCGGGCTGCTGGCCGTCACGGCGGCCATGGAGCTCGAGGGCTACACCCCCGAGCGCCTGGCGAACTCGCTGCAAGACCTGATGCGCCGCGGAGTGCTCCACTTCGGCACCATCGAGCGGATGTCGCGCGAGCTGGCCGCCGCCGAGTCGACGATGGGCCGACCGGTGCCGCGGTTCCTCCACGCGTTCGAGGACGCGATCGGTTCGCTCGAGAACCTGCAGCGGCCGGGCCCGGCCTGGGAGGCCGAGATCAACTACCTCGGCATCTACCACGAGGCCCGCTTCCGCCGGCAGCAGCACCGCTTCCTCGGCATCCGCCTGCTCGATTAGCGGGCGGCTGCCGCGAGACTGCGGGCCGTTCGCCGGCGACCTCGGTCTGTCATACAGGACATGTCTTTATAGACATTACATATCGAACATGTCCCCATAGACATAGACCGCGCCGGGAAAAAGCGGCCGGCGCAGCGGCGGGCTCGGGTCATTTGCGACCGGCGCGGGGCGGCTTCGAGGGCTGGACCGGCTTCGCCGGCTGGGCGGGCTTCGCCGGCTGGATCGGCTTCACCGGCTTGGCCTGCAGCCGCGGCCCCGGGCTCGCGCTCGGCTTCTCCTGCAGCGGCTGCTTGCCGACCAGCTCCGCCTCTGGCGTGCGGACCTCGTAGAACCCGTTCGAGGCCGAGCGAGCGTTCATCCCCCCGCCGAGCTTCGAGGCGAGCACCTGGCACTCCTGGTTGGTCGCGTCCGACTCGAGCAGCAGGATCTGGGCCTGGCGCACCGTCGACTCGCCGCGGAAGGTCCCGACGATCTCGAACGTGCGATCGACGAGCTCGGGCAGCAGCGCGGTGACGTCCTGCGTGACGCCGCTGTCGATCACCGCCTGCGGGATCAAGTAACCGGCGATGCTCTCGCGTTTGTAGCCGTGGCGGCCGTCGCCGAGCTCGTTGAAGTCGGTCGTGTAGAAATGGTTCTCGTCGTTCCAGTAGCGGTACAGCGGGACCGCGCCGTGCTGCGGGCTGGCGTACACGTAGCCGGCGATCCGCTCGAAGTTCCAGCCGTGCGCGCCGCCGCGGAGCTCGTTGTAGTCGATCGTGTAGAAGTGGTCGGTCCCGTTCCAGTAGCGGTACAGCGGCACCGTGCCGGCCACCTGCGTGCGGAACAGATACCCCGGCGACGTCTCCTCGCTGTAGCCGTGATCCTGCGGGTGCTCGACGTCGGCCGTATAGAAGTGATCCTTGCCGTTGAACCAGCGGGTCAGCTTGACCAGGCCCTTCGGCACCATCGACACCGCGCCGCCCTTGAGGAACACCATCATCGTGAACGGGACGTCCTTGACCTTCTCCTGCTGCACGACCGCCTGGAACACCACCCGCTTCATCGGCGGCACGTCGATCGGCGTGGCGAACTTGTAGAGGATCTCCTCGGTCGTCGTCTGCGTGTCTTCGGACTGGAAGTTGTAGCCGACCTCGACCTCGCTCTTGAACTTGATGCCGAGGCTGAACTCGAACCCGACTTTCCAGCCGAGCTTGACCCCGTGGGTCTTCTTGACCGAGACGGTGTCCACCACCTTCTTCTCGACCGCCGCCGAGATCGACTGCTTGACCGTGCCGCAGTTGGTGTACGTGATCTCGTCGATGATGAGCGGCGCCACGTCGCTCGTGCCCGGCTGCGCGATCAGGTTCTTGTCATAGAGCGCGTCGGGGTACTCGCGCTCGGCGATCACCAGCGCCGAACCGCGCGCCTCGAGCCGCTTGTTCATCTCTCGCACCATCTCGACCGTAATCGTCGGCATCTCTCCACTCCTCCCAAATGCACCGCAGACCCGCGGCCGTGATGGCGCGCCGGGTGCGGGTCCCGTTAAGTGGCGGGCCGCTGCGATCGCGGCTCAGCAATTTTTCGTCGCGCTCTCGCGCTCGTTTCGGTGCGAGCGGCCTCGCGCTTGACTTCCCGGTCCGGCTCGCGCATCACCCTCGCGAGGCGCGTGAAGGTTGAGCGACGTCCAGCGCCAACAGGCCATCGCCGATCTCTTCGATCGCCACGCCGATCACGTCTCTCGCGTGCTCACGCGGATCCTCGGGCTCGACCCCGAGACGCCCGACCTGACGCAAGAGGTGTTCCTCCGGGCCTTCCGCGGCCTCGATCGCTTCCGTGGCGCGCCCGAGGTCCTGCCGCGCTGGCTCACCGGCATCGCCGTATTCGTCGCCCGCGAGCACATCCGGCGCAAGCGCGGCCGCTGGTGGCTGCGCTGGGCCGGCGCCGACGAGCCGGTGCCCGAGCCGCCGGCCGCCACCGCGAGCCCTGACGTCGTCCTGGCCGTGCATCGCGTCCGCGGCGTCATCGAGCGCTTGCCCGTCGACGAGCGCATCCCGTTCTCGCTGCGCTACCTCGACGACATGGAGCTCGAAGAGGTCGCCCACGCCTGCGACGTGTCGCTGGCGACCATCAAGCGCCGACTCGCCCGCGCCCGCGCTCGCTTCGATAAGCTCGCGGCGCGCGACGCCATCCTCCTCAACTGGGTGGACAAGGGATGACCATGACCGATCGAAAGCTGGACGCCCTGCTCGCCGCCGTCGCCGACGTCGAGGAGCGCGCCCGCGTCGACGCGCGCTCGCCCGAGCAGCACGCCGGCGCCCGCGCGCGCCTGCTCGCCGTCGTCTCTACCCTCGCCGACGCCGATCGCCGGGCCATGCAGTCCGCGCTCGCCCAGCCCGAGGCGTTCATCCTCGAGCGCTTGAATCCGCTGCTCGGGCCCGCCGTGGCCCGACGCGCGCTCGATCTCAGCGGCGCGCGCGAGCGGCCGATCGCCTGGCCCGACGTCGAGGCCGTCGGCGCCTCGCTGTTCACCCACCTGCGCCCGCTCGTCGGCGAGGACATCGCCGGCCACGTGCGCCAGCAGCTCGCGCTCGGCCTCGTGTTGTGGAGGGAGCTGTGCGCGACGTGAGCCGCCTGCGCCTGCTCGTCGCCTTCGTCGGCCTGGCGGCCGTCGGCGCCGTCAGCCGCGTCGTCCTCGACGCCGGCCCGATGGTCCCGTTGCTCGTGCTCGTCGCGCTGGTCCTCACCGCCACCGTGACCCGCGCCTACAAGCCCGGCGATCCGCCGCGAAGCGCCTGGCTGTGGCTCGCCGGCGCGACCTGGCTCGCGGTCGTCGGCGAGACCGTCAGCGCCGCGACCGGCCCGGGCCCTGGCACGTGGTTGATGGCGCTGTCGAACGCGATGTGGTGCGCCTCCCTGATCGACGCCCGGCGCCGGATCGTCGCCGGCGCCCTGGTCCCCCCGCTGTCGCGTCCGTGGCGCTGGGCCCTCCTCGTCGCCGTCCTCGTCGGCCTCGCGGTGGCCTCGCAGGTCGCCTGGGCGCTGCGTCACGGCAGCCCGATCTACCCCCACGTCACCGGCGCGCGCCTCTACCACCTCGGCTTCGTCCAGCTGTGCGATGCCGTGGTCCTGATCGCCGGCGTGTGGCTGCTCGGCGCCCTGCACCCGCTGTGGGGCGGCGCCGCGGCCCGCCCGTTCCTGCTCGTCACCGCGGCCGCCGGCATCTTCGCGCTCAGCGACCTCACGCCGCTGTTCGTCGACCTGCCGCTGCCGCGGGTGTGGGTCCGCGCCCTCGTCATCGCTGGCTGGTCGCTGCTCGGCGTCGCCGGCCTGGCCCAGCTCGAGCTGCGCCGGGCCATGTCCGCCCGCACCGCCGACCTCCGCGCCAGCCTGCGAGCCCTCGGCCCGCGCGCGTGACATGGCCCGAACGACATGTCCTCTCGCTCCTTGCCGATCGGGCATGCCCGATCGAGCATGTCTCTCGGGTCATCCCGTCGCCGGCCTCGGCAGCTTCGTCCCCGCCGCCGACGTCATCGCCCCCCTCGCGGGTCGGACGGCGCTGGCCGCGTCCGGTCTCACCCGCCCGCACATCCCCGCGGAACGTTGTTCGTCCGCCCGTTTCAGGTAAGCTCCCCGGCGATGACGCACCCCGCCGATCTCGCGCGCGACACCGCCGTCGTGCGCAGCCCCGAGGGCGCCGCGCGCTACGTCCTCGACCTCCCGCCGCACTGGAACTACTTCATGCCCTCGGGCGGCGCGCTCATGACCGCGGCCTTGCGGGCGATCGCGGCCGAGATCGACGACCCGACCCAGAAGCCGCTGTCGGCCACCGCCATCTTCTGCGCCCCGGTCGGCGAGGGCCCGCTGGTCATCGATGTCGTCGTCTTGCGGCGCGGCCAGCTCGCCACCCAGGTGCGCGCCGCGCTGTCCGCTGCCGGCGGTCCGTTCCCCGGCCTCGAGGTCGTCGCCACCTTCGGCCGCGAGCGCCCGGGCCCCGAGCTCGGCCTCGTCCGTGCGCCCGCGCTGCCCGGCCCGCACCAGCTGCCGCCGATCGACGCGCGCAGCGAGGGCGGCAGCGCCCCGCCCTTCTTTCACAACTACGACTGCCGCCGCGCCCTCGGCGAGCCGTGGTGGCGCCCCGATCGCTGGGTCCCCGGCCTCGATCGCGCCGCCTACTGGTACCGCTACGCCGTCCCGCAGACCACGCCCGACGGCTCGCTCGATCCGCTGGCCCTGCCCCCGCTCGTCGATACCATGCCGCCGGCGATGTTCCAGATCGGCGGCCCCGAGCTCGCCGGCACCATCGCTCCCAGCCTCGACCTCACCATCCACTGGCTCGAGGACACCCGCCGCGAGTGGCTGCTCACCCACGCCCACTGCCGCCGCGCCCGGGCCGGCTACGCCACCGCCGACATCGAGATCTGGGACGACGAGGGCCGCCTCGTCGCCTGGGGCAACCAGCGCATGCTCCTGCGCCGCCGCCCGCCGCTGCCGCAGTCGATCTGAACGTGGCCGCCAGGGCATGCTCCTCGGGCCATGTCTGAAAAGACATGCCCATCACGACATGCCCGATCGACCACCCGCTCAGATCGCCCGGGCCCGCAGCGTCGCCACCGGGTAGAACTGGCGGGCCCACTTGCGGAACAGCCCGATCGGCCCGTCGCCCTCGCACAGCAGCGGGCGGGCCAGGAACTTCTTGTGCTCCCACACGGCGATGTCCTGCTCGAGCTGGCGGCAGGCGTCCTCCATGAACTGCTGGGCCACGAACGCGGTGGCCGCCTCGTCGGGCAGGCGCTTGATCGTGAAGGTGAGGCGGACGTCGACGTACTCGTCGTCGATCGGCGTCAGCGTGGCGAGGATGATCCCCTCGAGCAGCCCGCGGTAACGGGCGGTGAACATGCCGAAGCCGAAGATGTGGATGTCGATGTCGCCCTCGAGCACCCCCACTGGCGTGTCGAAGGCGGTCTGCGAGCGCACCTGGAACAGCGGGCCGTTCATCGTCACCGTCGACTCGGGCAGGCGGACCGCGCCGTGGACCGAGCAGAAGTGGGCCACGTCGAACGCGTTCTCGATGATCTCGTGGACATTGGTGCGGACGCGCCAGCGCCGGCGCGTGTAGCCGGTCCACGCCGGCGACTCGTGCTCGGCCAGCGTCGGGATGTCCCAGGTCGGCGCGTACGACTCGTCGGGGGCGTTGTGCACGAAGATCATCCCGTTGCGCTCGCACACCGACCAGCGGCGCAGCATCGCCGCGGGCGGGATCTTCTTCGCGTAGGGGATCCCCACGCAGCTGCCCGAGCCGTCGAAGCGCCAGCCGTGGAACGGGCACGTGATGTTGTTCTCGACCACGCAGCCGCCGTGCCCGAGGTGCGCGCCGAGGTGGGGGCAATGGGCGTCGAGCACCCGGGCCACCCCGTCCTGCCCGCGGAACAGCACCAGCTCGCGCCCGAAGTAGTGCAGCGGCATCACGCCGGCCGGCTTCAGTTCGTCGGAGAGAGCGACCATGAACCAACCGATCGGGTTGGCGGTAAACGGAAATCGACTGCTCATCTCGAGCCCCCTTGTGCGGGCAAACGTGGGCAGGCCCCGCACCCGGGGATGTGACGGGCGCCGCTCTCGCCGGCCGGTCGCGGCGCACGGCCTGCGAACCACGTTCGTCGCGCGCGACCCGTCAGGCCCCGGGCCCGCCCGCCTCGATGCGCACGCCGCGACCTCAGTCGCAGCCGGGGTCCGCCGGCTGATGCCGGCGGAGGAACTCGATAAGCCGCCGATTGACCTCGTCCGGCTGCTCCTGGTGGAGGAAATGCCCCGCCCCCGCGATCCGCTGCAGCGACAGCCCGTGGGGAAAATCGTCCGCGCTCATGAGGTCGAACAGCCGGGTGTCGAGGCAGCCGTCGTCGGCCCCGGTCAGCGCCAGCGTCGGCACGGCCACCCGCGCCCGCATCAGCGCCCGCGAGGCCGCGGCCGCGCGGGTCAGCGGATCGAACATGTCGCGGTAGTAGCCGAGCGCCGCCGCGGCCACGCCCGGCTGGCGGAACGTCCGCTTCAGCAGCCGCATCTCCTCGGCCGGCGGGGTGAACCCGGGCGACCAGTCGCGCCACAGCTTGTCGATCAGGGCGAAATCATTGCGCCGCAGCGCCACGTCGGACAAAAGCCGCAGCTGGAAGAAGAACATGTACCAGGAGTTGCGCAGCTGCCGGGGCAGCAGCCGCAGCGCCGCCAGCGAGGCCAGCCGTCGCGGATGCGGCACCGCCATCGCCGTCAGCGACGCCACCCGCTCCGGGGCCCGGGCCGCGACCTGGTAGCCGATCACCGCCCCCCAGTCGTGCCCGACCAGGTGCACGCGCAGGCAGCCGAGGTACTCGATGAACCCGAGCACGTCCTCGACCATCCGGATCGTGTGGTAGTCGTCGTCGATGGGCTGGGACGACGGTTCGTAGCCGCGGAGCAGCGGCGCCACCACGCGGAAGCCGGCCTCCTCGAGCGCCGGGATCTGCAGCCGCCAGGTCCGGTGATGGTCGGGAAAACCGTGTAAACACAGCACCAGCGGCCGCCGGCGGTCACGCGCCGACGAGCGGGATCCCTCCAGCGCGGTGAACTGTAGTCCGCCCACGGACAAAGTGGTCGTCGGGAAGCTCGCCTCCATACCGACCAAGACGTACCACCGGGGCCGCCCAGGCGCGAGGACCGCCGCGCGCGCACGCCCGGGGCCCGCGTGGGCTCGCGCTCGCCGCGAATTCCCCCGCAAGGCCGCGCCAAGGAAGGGTAAAACCCTGGGCATGCAGCAGGTGCTCATCGTCGACGACAACCCCTCGGTCTGCACCGCCCTCGAGATTTTGTTCGACGTCCACGGGATGAGCACGCAGGTCGCCCACACCCCGCAGGCCGCGCTCGAGATCATCGCCCGGGGCGACGTCGGGGCTGTCGTTCAGGACATGAACTTTCAGACAGACTCGACCTCGGGCCAGGAGGGCGCCGCGCTGTTCCGCGAGATCAAGCGCCTCGACGCCGACCTGCCCGTGCTCCTCATGACCGCCTGGACCTCGCTCGAGACCGCGGTGCAGCTGGTCAAGGAGGGCGCCGCCGACTACCTCGGCAAGCCGTGGGACGACGCCAAGGTCGTCACCACCGTCAAGAACATGCTGCGCATGCGCGAGCTCGGGCTCGAGAACCACCGCCTGCGGGCCCAGTCGGCCCGCGCGCGCAACGAGCTGCAGCGCCACTACGACCTGTGCGGCCTGGTCTACGCCAGCGAGGCGATGCACCGCGTCGTCTCGCTCGCGACCTCGGTCGCCCGCGCCGACGCCCCGGTCCTCATCACCGGCCCGAACGGCTCCGGCAAGGAGAAGCTGGCCGAGATCGTGCACGCCAACAGCCCGCGCAAGCTGCAGCCGTTCGTCAAGGTCAACGCCGGCGGCCTGCCCGACGAGCTGCTCGAGGCCGAGCTGTTCGGCGCCGAGATCGGCGCCTTCACCGGCGCGACCAAGCGCCGGATCGGCCGCTTCGAGGCCGCCGACGGCGGCACCTTGTTCCTCGACGAGATCGGCAACCTGTCGCAGAAGGGCCAGATGAAGCTGCTGCGCGTGCTGCAGACCGGCGAGTTCGAGCGGCTCGGCAGCACCAGCACCAAGAAGGTCGACGTCCGCATCGTCTCGGCCACCAACGCCAACCTGCGGCAGATGATCGCCCAGGGCATCTTCCGCGAGGACCTGCTGTTCCGCCTCAACGTCATCGAGATCCGGATCCCCCCGCTGCGCGAGCGCAGCGAGGACGTCCTGCCGCTGGCCGAGACCTTCCTGCAGGGTCAGCTCACCCCCGGCCGCGACCCGCTGCGGCTCGGCGACGAGGCCATGCGCGCCCTGCTCGGCCACGACTGGCCCGGCAACGTGCGTGAGCTGCAGAACCGGATCCAGCGCGCCACCCTGCTGTGCCAGAGCGGCGAGGTCACCCCCGCCGACCTCGGGCTCGACGACAAGGCGCCGGCGGCCGACGGCACCGTCACCCCGCGCAATCACCCCTCGTCGGAGACCAAACCGGCGGCTGTCGGCAACAACGAAGAGATCGAGGCCGAGCGGCGCTCGATCATCGCCGCCATCGAGACCCACGGCGGCGTCATCGCCCGCGCCGCCGCCGAGCTCGGGCTGTCGCGTCAGGCGCTGTACCGCCGCATGGACCGGCTCGGGATCAGCCTCGAGCGTCAGCTCAAGCAGAGCTGAATCGTTGCGCCCGCTCCGGCGCCCTGATACCCATCTCGCTGGAGCTTTCGCATGAACATCCTGCTCTTGTCCCCCGGCTACCCCGGCGAGATGCCCAGCTTCACCCGCGGCCTCGCCGATGTCGGCGCGCACGTCTTTGGCGTCGGCGACCAGCACCCCGGCGCCTTGCCGGCCTCGGTGCGCGAGCGCCTCGCCGGCTACTTGCAGGTGCGCTCGCTGTGGGACGAGGCCGCCGTGGTCGAGGCCGTGCGCCGCTGGCCCGAGGCGCGCCGGATCGACAAGGTCGAGTGCTTGTGGGAGCCCGGCATGCTGCTGGCTGCCCGCCTGCGCGAGGCCCTCGGCGTCGACGGCCTCGGCGTCGCCGCGACCCTCCCGTTCCGCGACAAGGAGCGGATGAAGCAGGTCCTCGACGCCGCCGGCCTGCGCACCCCCAGGCACGTCCGCTGCAACACCACCGCCGAGTGTTGGGACGCCGCCGAGCAGATCGGCTTCCCGATCATCATCAAGCCGATCGCCGGCGCCGGCTCGGCCGACACCTACCGCGTCGACTCGGCCGACGAGCTGCGGGGCATCCTGCCGCGCCTCGGACATGTCCCCGAGGTCAGCGTCGAGGAGTTCGTCGACGGCGCCGAGTTCACCTTCGACACCGTCTGCGTCGAGGGCCAAATCGCCTACTTCAACATCGCCTGGTACCGCCCGCGGCCGCTGGTCGCCCGCAGCAACGAGTGGGTCAGCCCGCAGGTGATCGCCCTCCGCAACGTCGACCAGCCCACGCTCGCGGGCGGCGTCAAGCTCGGCCACGACGTCATCCGCGCGCTCGGCTTCCGCTCCGGCTTCACCCACATGGAGTGGTACCTCAAGGCCGACGGCGAGGTGGTGTTCGGCGAGATCGGCGCCCGCCCGCCCGGCGCCCACCAGGTCGACCAGATGAACCACGCCTGCGAATTCGACGTGTTCCGCGAATGGGGCCGGGCCGTCGCCTGGGGACGCTTCGACGTCGACATCCAGCGCAAGTACAACGTCAGCACCATCTACAAGCGCGCCCACGGTCAGGGTCAGATCCAGCGCATCGTCGGGCTCGACCGGATCCGCAAGCTCTACGGCGAGCACATCGTGTGGGACAACCTGCTGCCGGTCGGCTCGCCGCGTCGGAACTGGCGCAACACCCTCGTCTCTGACGGCTTCTTGATGCTGCGTCACCCCGAGCTGCAGGACCTCGTGTCGATCAGCGACGACATCGGCGAGAACCTGCAGATGTACGCCGGCTGAGGCGTCGAGGCCCAGCTGGCCTCGGGGACAGCTGCGTGCGCAGAGGGTGCGGGGGACCGGTCTCGCGCCCACCGCGCGATTTGATGTACCGGCACGCTTCGCGGTCGCAGCTTCACCCGCATCGCCCCCGAGGTCCCGGCTCCGCACTCGTGACGAGTGGCGAAGGGTGTGCACATGGCCCCCCTCGATTGGCCGTCAAAGTGCGGTTCGTACGCGGATCCGGTATAGCTTGAAGTGGCGTGGTGGTCGGAGTGCCCTTGAAGCCGCGGAGGCAGGTGCAGGTGTGCGCCGGCTTGTTGCGGCGGGTGATCCGACGCAGGATTCCAGACGCTGACCGAAAGCCCCCCATGACCCAGCCCCTCGCCACCAGTTCCTTCAGCCAGCGCGTCGAAGCGATTGCGACGACGTGGCCGAGGGACCGCGCGGAGCCGCGGGGCCGGTCTCTGGTGGCAATCGCCGGGCAGGCGGCAGAAGCGCCGCCTACCGAGACCAGCCATCTCGGGTCGGCGCGCGCCATGCAGCTCCCCACGCTCGAGTGCCCCTACCCGCCGGCGGTCCACCCCGCGGCCGACACGCTCCACGAGCGCACCGTCGAGTGGGCCATGGCGATGGGCTTCGCCCGCAGCGACAAGCACATCGAGGCCCTGCGCGACAGCCGGATCGGCCACTTGCTCGCGCGCATCTTCCCGGCCACCGCCGACATGGTCGCGCTGCAGGTCGCCGTCGACTGGACCACCCTGTTCTGCTGCCTCGACGACCGCCTCGAGCAGATCCGCGGCGCCATGCTGGTCGCCGCCTACCTGCGCACCCTCCTCGGCGTGTTCCGCGACGGCGCCCGCCCGCAGCTCATCGATCCCTTCGCCCAGGCGTTCGGCGACCTGCGCGAGCGCATGCTCGAGCTGCGCGTGCCCAACTGGATCCCCCGGTTCTCCGCCTGCGTCGAGCGCCTCTTCCACGCCTTCGTCGACGAGGCCAAGTACCGCGCCGCCGGCGTCGTGCCGGCGTTCGCCAGCCACAACAAGATCCGCCAGATCACCGTCGGCCTCTACACCGGCTTCCTCCTCGGCGAGCTCACCGAGCACATCTTCCTCCCGCCCGACGTGCTCGAGCACGAGTCGGTCCGCTCGCTCGAGCGCAGCGCCAGCACCATCGTCGGCTTCGCCAACGACATCTACACCGTCGAAAAAGAGCGGGCCAAGGGTGAGGTCAACAACACTGTCCTGGTGCTCATGCACGAGGACGGCCTCAGCTTCGATGACGCGCTCGCCCGCACCATCCAGCTGCACAACATCGAGATGCGCGAGTTCTCGCGCCTGATCGACGACCTGCCCAGCTTCGACGAGGACATCGACGACCAGCTGCGCCGCTACGTCCAGGTCCTGATCCACTTCATCTCCGGTCACGCCGACTGGGCCCGCAGCACCGGCCGTTACCACGCCCCCGGGGACGGCAGCGCCGTGCGTTGACGCGATCGCGCCGCCCGGGTTCGTCTCCGGGTCCGCGTCGAACCGTCAATTCGCGCCGCGCCGCGCGCCCGCTCCTGTGACGCCGGCCGCGGCGGTCTTCTCAAGCGCGGCAAACCGTCTCACACTCCGCGTGCCCATGACCGCCGCACCCAGCCTGTCCCGCCGCGGGCTCGACGCCCCCGCGTCCCCGATCCGCCGTCTCACTCCCTACGCCGATCAGGCCCGGGCGCGCGGGGTCACCGTGCACCACCTCAACATCGGCCAGCCCGACCTCGCCACCGTGCAGCCGATGCTCGCCGCCTATCAGGCCTACGACGAGCGCGTCGTCGCTTACAGCCCGTCCGAGGGTTACCTGGCCTATCGGACAGCTCTCGCCGAGCACTACAACGGCCTCGACGCCGCGCGCGGCGGCGGCCCGATCACCCCCGACCAGATCCTCGTCACCGTCGGCGGCAGCGAGGCGCTGCTGTTCGCCATCGCCGCCATGTGCGACGTCGGCGATCAGATCCTCGTCGCCGAGCCCTACTACACCAACTACCGCGGCTTCTCGCACCTGCTCGGCGTCGAGGTCGTGCCCGTCTCGACCCACGCGCGCGACAGCTTCGCCGTCCCGGCCGAGCGCGTGCGGGCCGCGATCACCCCGAAGACCCGCGCCTTCATCATCCCCTCGCCGGGCAACCCGACCGGCATGGTGCTCAGCGCCGCCGATCTCGCCGCGCTCGGCGAGGTGTGCGTCCAGGCCGGCATCTTCTTCGTCGCCGACGAGGTCTACCGCGAGTTCGTCTACCCCGACGAGCCCGCCGCCGCCGACGCACTGCCGCGCGCGCCCTCGGTGCTCGCCGTGCCCGGCCTAGCCGAGCACGCGGTGATGATCGACTCGGTGTCCAAGCGCTACTCCGCCTGCGGCGCGCGCGTCGGCTGCCTCGTCACCCGCAACGCCGCCCTCTACTCCGCCTGCCTGCGGTTCGCCCAGGCCCGCCTGTCCCCGCCGACCGTCGATCAGCACGCCGCCCTCGCCGCCCTGCGCACCCCGGTCGCCGAGATGCGGGCCATGGTCGACGAGTACCGGGCCCGCCGCGATCTCATCGTCGCCGGCCTCAACGCGATCCCCGGCGTCTCTTGCCCGACGCCGACGGGCGCTTTCTACCTCATCACCGATCTGCCGGTCGCCGACGCCGAAGACTTTTGCATCTTCATGCTCCGCGACTTCGACCTCGGCGGCGAGACCATGATGATGGCCCCCGCCGAGGGCTTCTACGCCACCCCCGGCCTCGGCAAGAACCAGGTGCGGATCGCCTACGTGCTCGGCCGCGACAAGCTCGCGCGCTGCCTCGAGATCCTGCGCGCCGGCCTCGAAGCTTACAGCCGCCGCGCGCGCTGAACCGCGCGCGCTGAACCGCGCTGAACCGACGCGCATCATCGACGCAAGGCCGGTTACACTCCCCGCATGAGCCTCGTGGCCCCCACGCCGCTCGGCTTCGAGCGCAGCCCCGTCGCCGGCGCCAGCTTCGACGACCTCGATCCCGCCGCGCTCGAGGCCTACGTCCGGCGCCGCGTCCCTGGCCTCGGTGCCGAGCCGGGGGCGCTCGAGCGGGCCGCCCAGCGCCTCGGCCTGCTCGGCACCACCGCCGGACAGCCCACGCCCACCGTCGTCGGTCTCATGGCCTTCGGGACAGCTCCGCAGCTCGCCCGGCCCGAGTGGGGCCTCTCGATCGTGCGGATCCGCGGCGCCGCGCTCGCCGACCCGATCGCCGCGCGGCTCGACGCCGAGGGCAACCTCGCCGACCTCGTGCGCCAGGGCCTCGAGTTCGTGCGCGCCAACACCCGCGCCGCGCCCAACCTGCTCGTGCCCGCCGACCTCGCGCCCGAGTACCCCGAGGAGGCCGTGCGCGAGGCGCTGGTCAACGCCCTCGTCCACCGCGACTACCGCCTCAGCGGCCGCGCGTCCCTGCGGATCTTCAACGATCGCCTCGAGATCTGGAGCCCCGGCGGCCTGTCTCTCCCGATCTCCCTCGACGACCTGGCCCAGCACGGCGGCGCCTCCTTCCCGCGCAACCCGCTGCTCGCCGCCACCGCCCGGCACCTCGGCCTGCTCGAGCAGGTCGGCCGCGGCATCCCGGCCATCCGCCGCAGCATCGCCGGCGCCACCGCCCTCCCCGTCCAGTTCCACACCACGCAGACCGAGGTCCGCGTGGTCCTGCCGTCGTACATCAACGCCTCGATGGGCAACGTCTCCGGCAACTGACCGCGAGGACATGCCCTGGCGGACATGCCCTCACGGACATGCCCGCGCGGACATGCCCCGAAGGTCAGCCCCCGTGCGCGCCCGCGCCATCGTCGACACGCCCCGTCGGCAGCGTCTCGGGCGCCCCGCCGGAGTTCAGCGCTCGCGGGCGCATGGCCACGCGCCGGCCCCTCGGAGACAAGGGTCCGGCCGATCGGGGACGGGGCCGCGGTACGCAACGCGGCAGAGAGCGATCCATCCCCGATCGGCCGGAAATTCGCGGCTCAGAAGCACTCCGCCTGGCACGAGTTCCCCGCGCAGGCGCTGAGCGCGTGGTAGAGCGCGTGGCCGTCGGGGTCGCTGTGGCACAGCGCGTCGTCGTGGACCGTGAAGCAGCCCGTCCAGCAGATGTCGTTGCCGTGGCAGCTGGCGACCTCGTCGCAGCAGTTCTCGCCGAGGCAGGCCGAGCACGCGTCCGCCCCCAGCTCGGCCAGCGCGTCCTCGCAGCTGCCGACCGGCGCGCCGATGCACGGCTCCTGGCACGACGAGCCCTTGCACTCGAGGTACGCGTCGACGCGCGCGTGCGTCTCCGGCGTCGACTCGCACGCGTCGCCGTCCTCGCCTGACACGCAGGCCACGCACGCCGGGTCGCCCTGACAGTCCGCCAGCGCCTCGCAGCAGGCCTCGCGCATGCAGCCCGAACACTCGTCGGTGGCCTCGGCCGTGCACTCGCCCGCCGTCGTCGACGACGCGGTCGTCGCCGTCGAAGTCGCCGCCGTCGTCGCGTCGGTCGTCGGCTCCTGCGTGGTCGCGGCGCTGGTGGTCGTGGCCGCCGTCGTCGGCTCCGAGGTCACGCTCGTCTCGGCCGCCGTCGCCGGATCGCCCGTCGTCGACTCGTTCGCGGTCGTCGAAGCCTCGCTGCCCGACACGGGCCCGGAGGTGGTCGCCGTCGGCTCCGAGCTACAAGCGAGCACGGCCGCGACGGCGAGGAAGGTCAGCGGAGATCGGGCAGGAGTACGCAGGGTCATGGCGAACAGCGATGGCAGGACGTAATGATATTCATTTTCAAAAACCAAATCAATCCCCGTCCCACGGCCCACCAGTGGCCTTTCTCATCCTCATAATTTGATTTTAATTTTCAACAAGCCGCCAATTCTCGTTGCGAATTTTCCCCGCGCCCGGCCAACGCGCGCGCGACCCGAGCGCCCCGCCCATCGATCGCGGTGCGGCGCGCACGACATCGCCTCGCGTGTCTCCGCGTTCGCCGAAAATTTCCGAGCTCGCGCCGGCGCGCCGCGCAGTGAGGTCGAGCCCGAGCGCGCCGGCCGTTTGCGACCGCCGCGCCGCGCCCTCGCCCTGCCGCCTCCGGCTACACTGCGGTTCGGCATGCAGCCCGACGAAGAGCTCTACGCCGCCTGGCGCGGCGGCGACAGCAAGGCCGGCGTCCAGCTGTTCGAGCGCCACTACCCCGCGATCGCCCGCTTCTTCCGCAACAAGGTCGACGACGACGCCGGCGACCTCGTGCAGAAGACCTTCCTCGCCTGCCTCGAGAGCAAGGAGCGGATCCGCGGCGACTCGAGCTTCCGCACCTTCCTGTTCGCGGTCGCCCACAACGTCCTCTACAAGCACCTGCGCGGCAAGCTGCGCGAGGGCGCGCGCCTCGACTTCGGGCTCACCAGCGTCCACGACCTGAAGCCCACGCCGGCCACCCTGCTCGCGCGCCGGCGAGAGGAGCGGCTGCTCTTGCTCGGCCTGCGGCGGATCCCCCTCGATCACCAGGTCCTGCTCGAGCTTTATTTCTGGGAGAAGCTCGGCGCGCGCGAGATCGCCGACATCCTGGGGGTCCCCGAAGGCACCATCCGCACCCGTCTGCGCCGGGCCAAGCAGCTCCTCGAAGCGGCGATGACCGCGCTGGAGGACGGCGCCGCCGAGCTCCGTGACAGCCTCGGCGACCTCGACGCCTGGGCTGCCGCCGTCCGCGGCCAGATCGGCTAAGAACAAGCGAGCGCGCCACGATGTCGATCCACGCCGCGGTCCGTCGCCACTTCACCACCCCCGCCTTGCGGCGGCGATGGTTCGTCCTCCTCTTCACGCTCGCGCTCACCAGCCAGCCGCTGTTCGGCGCGCTCGGCTACGAGGGCGCGCTGGTCCTCACCCCGCTGATCAGCCTGTTCGCGCTGGCCGTCGGCGTCGACGCGGTGCGTGACGCCCGGCAGGCCGACGCCACCGACCCGCACGCGATGTCGCTGCAGACCCCGGGCGAGCGCCTGCGGTTGCTGTTTCTGCGCGGCCTCGGTGACCTCTGCAGCCTGCTGACCCTCTCGCTCGGCGCCTTCATCCTCGCCAACTTCTGGCAGGTCAACTGCGACCTGCCCGGCGGCCTGCTGTGGTTCCTCGTGCTGCCCACGGCCTCGGGCCTGCTCGGCCTCGTCGCGGGTCTGTGGGGCGGCGTGCTGGCCCGGCGCCGGCCCGTGCAGCTGCTCCTCGCCGGCCTGCCGCTGCTGTTCTCGTTGGTCCTCGGCGTGTGGCGCATCTACGTCGACCCGGTCGTCTACGCCATCGATCCGTTCTGGGGCTACTTCGCCGGCCCGCTCTACGACGAGGCCATCCCGATCACGGGCCGGCTGCTGTGGTTCCGCGCCTACAACTTCCTGCTCGCCGGCGCCGCCGTGGCCCTCCTCAGCCTGACCTTGGGGCCAGGTCTCAAAGTACAGCTGCGCGGCGTCAGCCTGCGCCGCTCGCCGTTCACCGTCGCCACCCTGTTCGCCTGCCTGCTGCCCGGCACCCTGCTCGGGGTGTTCGCCGCCGAGAACGGCTTCCACGCCACCGAGGCCAGCCTCGCCAACGCCCTCCCGCGCACCCGCGTCACCGACCACTTCGTCATCCACTACGCCGCCAACTCGGCCGCCGCCCGCGACATCGAGCTGCTGGCCGCCGAGCACGAGTTCGCCTGGCGCCGGCTCGCCGCCCAGATCGGCCGCGAGCCGCGGGCCCCCGTGCACAGCTTCGTGTTCCCGTCGCCCGAGCTCAAGCGGGCCTGGATCGGCGCCGGCAACACCGAGGTCGCCCCGCCGTGGCGCGGCCACATCTACCTCAACGAGCAGGCCTTCCCGCACCGCGTGCTCCACCACGAGCTCGCCCACGTGTTCTCGTACGTCGTCGGCGAGCCGCTGTTCGGCACCTCCTCGGCCGTCTCGTGGCGCGGCCTGCGGGTCAACCTCGCGCTGGTCGAGGGCTTCGCCACCGCCTTCGCCCCGCGCAGCGAGTCCGGCCTCGACCTCCACGACCAGGCCGCGATCCTCGACCGGCTCGAGCTGCGACCTGTCCTCGGGGACATCATGGGCTTCGGCTTTTGGGGCAAGTCGTCGCGGCGGGCCTACACCGCCGCCGGCTCGTTCTCCCGCTGGCTCATCGACACCCGCGGCGTCGACCCCTTCCTCCAGCTCTACGGCACCGCCGGCGACTTCGAGCTGGCCTATGGGACCTCCCTCGACGCGCTCGAGGTCGAGTGGCTGGCCTACCTGCGCGCGCGTCCGCTGCGGGCCCGCGACATCGAGGCGCTGCGCCAGCGCTTCAAGCAGCGGCCGATCTTCCAGCGCCCGTGCGCCCACCGGGCCGCCGACCTGCTCGCCGGGGCCAACCTCGCCCACCACCGCGGCCTCGAGGTCGAGCGCATCGACCTCCTGCGCGACCTCTGCACCATCGAGCCCGAGCAGCCCGAGCACCGCCTGCTGCTGGCCCAGGCCCAGGTCCAGGCCGGCATGCAGGACGCCGCCTCCGCGACCCTCGCCGAGCTCTCTCGCCAGGTCGACCTCACCGACACGATCGCCGCCCTCGTCGACGAGCGCCTCGGCGACCTCGCCCTGGCCCGCTTCGACCTCCCGGTCGCGCTCACCTACTACGACCGCGCGCTGACCCGCGGCCTCGGCGACAACCAGGTCCGCCAGCTCCAGATCAAGCGCATGGGCGCCGCCGACCCGGCCCTCGCCCCGCGCGTGCTGGCCTACTTCGATCCGTTCGAGCCCAACCCCGAGCACCCGAGCGAGGCCGTGCTGCGCCTCTACGCCGCCGAGCAGATCGCCGCCTTGCCGCGCTACGCCCCGCTCGGCGGCTACCTCCTCGGCCGCCAGCTTCTCAACGTCCAGCAGGGCGCCGCCGCCATCGAGCCGCTGCAGCGCGCGCTCCACCCCGAGGACGAAGAGCACCCGCTCGCCACCGCCGAGCTGCGCCGCGGCGCCCTCCTCATGCTGCTCGAGGCCCAGGCCCGCGCCCGCAACTACGACGCCGCCGCCCGCGTCCTCGCCGAGCTGCAGGACGACCCCGACGCCGACAGCGGCCTGCGCCTCGACGCGACCCTGTGGACCGAGCGGCTCGAGTTCCTGCGCGCCTACCTGCCCTGACCGCCACCGGCGCGAGCGCGCAGCGACGGCGACGAACCTGTCTCAAGGGCCATCCATAAAAGCTCGCGCGCAGCGAGGGCGCTGAACCTGTCCCAAGGGCCATCCATAAAGCTCGCGCGCAGCGACGGCGCCGAACCGGTCCCAAGGGCCATTCATAAAGGCTCGCGCCCAGCGAGGGCGCCGAACCGGTCCCAGGCGCCATCCATAAAGCTCGCGCGCAGCGACGGCGCCGAACCGGTCCCAAGGGCCATTCATAAAGGCTCGCGCGCAGTGACTGCGCCGAACCTGTCCCAAGCGCCATCTACCAAGGCCCCCGCGCGCTCGCCTGCACTGGACCGACATGTCCCAAAGGCCATGCTGTGAAGTGCTGTCCCACCTTTCGGCCCGCAGCGCACCGCCCGGCGCCCGTCCTGAGCTCGCGGTCCGGATGGTCGCTCGCTCTTGCGCCCTGTCGCTCCGCGCCCCCGGACAGCGATCGGACAATCCACCAATTGACCTATTTATCCTTCAAAAACTACCTTTCGTTTTATTTCTTTCGCCGCTGAACCAGGTCACAATCCTGGCGAGATGTCAGTTTCCCGCCGCACGCGCATCGCCAGCATCGCGCGGATTTGTGTCTGGACCGGCCTGCTCGTCGCTGCCGCGACGCGCCTGACGGTCGAGCCGAGCCGCGTATCCGCCCACCCGCACCCGACCGCCCGCGTCGAGCCTCGCCTGCAAAAGAGCCTCCCAGGACATGTCGAGGACGACATGTCCCTACGGACAGCTTTTGCAGCCGCCGGCGCGATCGCCCTGTCGACCCGGCCCAATCCGACCTGCCCCTTCGACCAGGCGTGCCCCGCCGCCGACGGGGACGATCGCTGACCGGAGGACCGTTCGGACATGTCCCTTCGGCCATCCGTCATCCTGCTCCTCGCCGCCTGCGCCCGCGACCCTGACTCGCCGGGCGCCGGCGGGAGCGACGGTTCAGCTGCCACGACCACCACGTCGACCACGACCTCCATGACCACCGTCGAGCCGACCTCCGCGACCGGCTCCGGTGACGACCCGACCACGCATGGCTTCATCCGCCCGCCTGACGGCGGCGGCGGCAAGAAGGAGTGCAGCATCTTCGAGCAGGACTGTCCCGAGGGCAAGAAGTGCGCCCCGTACTCGGCCGACGGCGACAACTCCTGGGACACCGTGAAGTGCGTCGACGTGGTCTCCGACCCGGCCGGCCTCGGTGAGCTCTGCGAGGTCCTCGGCGCGCCTGCCAGCGGCGCGGACACCTGCGACGAGGGCTTCATATGCCTGTACGTCCAGTGGCCCGAGCTCGAGGGCACCTGCATCGCCTACTGCCAGGGCTCGCCCGACGAGCCCCTCTGCGGGCCCGGGACGGACTGCACCACCAACTCTGACGGCATCGTCCACCTCTGCCTGCCCGAGTGCGATCCGCTGCTGCAGGACTGCCCGGGCGACGAGCTCTGCATCGCCCATCCCGATGACGGCGACTGGACCTGCGTCTTCGACAGCAGCGGTGACGAAGGCCAGCCGTTCGACGCCTGCGAGTACGCGAGCGCCTGCGACCCTGGGCTCCTGTGCCTCCCCCCCGAGTTCGCCGTCGAGTGCGATCCGGTCGCGACCGGCTGCTGCCTCCCGCTGTGCGACCTCGAGCTGCCGAACACCTGCCCCGGCCAGGGCCAGCAGTGCGTCGCCTGGTACGCGCCCGGTGAGGCGCCGCCCGGCAAGGATCACCTCGGCCAGTGCGCGCTCCCCTGAGCCCGCCGCTCTCCTGCACTCAAGGACATGCCCGTTTAGACATGTCCTTTACGACATTACCCTGAGACCACCTCTATCCTGCCGCACCGGATCCGCTGCCATGCTTTATCGCCCTTCATGCCTCGTCCTCCTCGCCCTCGCCGCCTGCGTCGCCCGGCCCACCGGCGACACCGACGGCGGGCTCACCACCAGCACCAGCGAGCCCGGGCTCCCCGGCAGCACCACCGAGACTCCGGGCACGACCACCAGCCCTGGCACCACCGCCGGCCCCGGGACCGCCACCGTCCCCGTGCCGACCACCGACGCGCCGGACACCGCCACCGGCGGCGAGCCTGACCCGAGCGGCGAGCCCAGCACCACCGTCCCGTTCATCCCGGTGCCGGACTTCTTCAACCCGCCCGAATGCGACCCCTGGGTCGAGGACTGCCCGCCGGGCCAGAAGTGCATGCCGTTCGCCAACGACGGCGGCAGCAGCTGGAACTCCACCAAGTGCGTCGACATCGTGCCCGACCCTGACGGCCTCGACGAGCCGTGCACCGTCGTCGACTCCGGCGTCAGCGGCGAGGACAGCTGCGACAAGCACCTGCAGTGCTTCTTCGTCGACCCCGACACCCTGCAGGGCACCTGCGTCGCCATGTGCACCGGCTCGCCCGACAACCCCGGCTGCGCGCAGCCCGACGCCACCTGCATGCTCTCGGGCGACGGCGTGCTGATCCTCTGCCTGCCCGACTGCGACCCGCTCGAGCCCGGCTGCAAGCCCGGCGAGGTGTGCGTCCCCAACTGGACCTCGACCTTCACGTGCACCATCGACGCCAGCGGCGAGGAGGGCCAGGTGTTCGACCCGTGCGAGTTCCTCAACGCCTGCGACCCGGGCCTCGTGTGCCTGTCCCCCGATCTGGCCGAGGAGTGCGACCCCGCGAGCCAGGGCTGTTGCCTCCCGTTCTGCGACCTGACCGCGCCGCTCTCCTGCCCCGGCCAGGGCCAGGAGTGCGTGCCCTACTTCGAGCAGGGCCAGGCCCCGCCCGGCCACGAAGACCTCGGCGTGTGCGGCCTCCCGCAGCCCTGACCGTGCGCAGCTGTCGTTATCGACATGTCCTCAGGGACATGTCGTCGAGACACCTCGATTCACGGACCACCACGACATCCGCCCATCGACCGGCGCACTCGCGCCGAAGCGCGCTACAATGATGGCGTGCGCGCCACCGTCGTCCTCGTCCTGCTCGCCTGCGCCTGTGGGGGCGCCCCCGCGGGCCCTGCCGGCACCACCGCCGCCGTCGCCTCGACCACGACCGGCGGCGAACAGCGGTGGACCACCGAGTTGCAAGATCCGCCGACCAGCACGACCGGCACCACGACCACCGGCCCGGCCGAGCCGGAGCTGCCGAGCGAGGGCTTTCACTGCGACCCGCGGCTGCAGGACTGTCCGGCCGGGCACAAGTGCGCCCCGTTCGCGTCGATGATGGCCGACGACTGGAACGGTGCGCGCTGCGTGCCGCTCGTCCCCGATCCCGCGGGCCTCGGCGAGCCGTGCGAGACCGAGGACTATACGCACAGCGGCATCGACGACTGCGGCCCGGCGCTGATGTGCTGGTACTTCGCGAGCTCCAGCGATCTGCGCGGCCGCTGCCTCGGCCTGTGCGACGCCGACGACGGCTGCGTCGACCCGAACGCGCGCTGTTACGTGCAGCCGTCGGCCAGCTACCTCTGTTATCCGCTGTGCGATCCGCTGGCGCAGGACTGCCCGCCGCCGGCGACCCTGTGCGTGCGCTCGAGCAGCGTCGACGGCTTCATCTGCCGCTACGCGCCCGCGGGCGAGCCGGCGGGTGCGGGGATGCCCTGCGCCGGCGAGACCGACTGCGCGCCCGGGCACGTGTGTGATCCGGCCGACCTCGTGAGCGGCTGCGCGGGCGAGCGGTGCTGCGCCCCGCTCTGTTCTTTGAGCCAGCCGAGCTGTCCGGCCGAGCTCCCGCAGTGCCAGGCCCACGACCCCGCGCCGTCGCCCGAATACGCCGACCTCGGGGTCTGCCGCGCCCCCTGAGATCGTCGCCGCGCCGCCCGCCGCGCGCGCCGGCGGGCATGCGGACCTGTCTCTTCGGACATCCCGGGCGCGCGGCCCCCGCGCCGCGATCGTGTTAAACTGGGGCCGCAATGATCGCCGGCATGTCGCCCATGGCCCTGGTCCTGAACGCCATCCTCGCGGCGCTGGCGGGCTTTCTGCTGGGCAACCTGTGGTACCGCCACCGCCGCGCCCTCGACCGCGACCGGGCCCGCTGGTCGGGCCTCGCCGAACGGCGCGGCTGGCACCTCGTCGAGCGCGCCGGCGGCTTCGCCGTCATCGGCAACGCCGACCAGGTCGCCTTCCACCTCAGCCAGGGCGCCCTGGCCCACGGCGACCTCGGCGTGTTCCTCGAGGCCCGCATCGACCGCAGCCCGTGGGTCGTGATCGAGGCGTTCGCCCTCAGCTCGCCGATCGCCTTCACGGCGCGCCGCCCTGGCGACCGCATCCGCTCCGGCGACGACAGCTTCGACGCCCGCTTCGCCACCTACGCCTCGCCGGCGCGGCGGGCCGCCGCCCTGTGCGACGCCCCGCTGCGGGCCGCGCTCGAGGGCCTGCCGCGCCCCTACCTGATGGTCCAAAACGGCATCGTCGTGCTGATCTGGCCGTGGGACAAGCTGCCGACCGACGCCCAGCTCGACGCCGCCCTGGCGGTCCTGCGGGCCCTCGCCGCCCACGCCGCGCCGGCCGCCAGCTGACTGTTCGGGCATGTCCCATGGGGCATGTCTTTGGAGACATTCTCCAGGAGACATGCTCCGGAGAACATGCCCGTCAGGACATGCTCCGAAAGACAGCCTCGGAACGCCCCGCTACGCCGGCCGCCGAGCTCGCGCGCGGCTCAGAACGGCTGCTCGGCGGTCAGCATCAGCCGCTGCGACAGCTGATACAGCTCGCTGTCGCGGGTCACGAGCCGGGGCGAGCGGGCGATGACCTCGTCGAGCGGCGTCACGATCGTCTGCGGCCCGCGGCTACCGACCATCACGTCGCCGGGGGTAGGCGTCTGGCCGTCGAGGCCGCCGAGCTGGGCCACGTCGGCCGCGCCGGAGCCGAGCAGGCCGGCGAGCGTGTTGTCGAGCGCGGTCGGGCTGCCGCCGCGGGCGATGTGGCCGACCGAGTTGATGCGGACCTCCATCGGGTGGCCGAGGTGCGTCTCGATCGCCGGGTCCGACTCGAGCTTGCGCTTCAGCCCCTCGCACCAGTCCTCGCCGGCGCGGCGGCGCACGCCCTCGGCGACGACGATGATGAAGTAGCGGTAGTCGCGGCGGACGCCGGCGTCGAGCGAGCGCACGATGCGGTCGTGGTCCCAGGTCTCCTCGACCTCGGGGATGGCCACCACCGCCGCGCCGCCGGCGATCGCCGACTGCAGCGCCAGCCAGCCGGAGGTGTTGCCCATGACCTCGAGGATGATCGCGCGCCGGTGCGACTCGATAGTGTCACGCAGCTTGCGGATCGCGTCGACGACGTTGTTGAGCGCCGTGTCGTAGCCGATCGAATACTCGGTGCCGTGGAGGTCGTTGTCGATGGTGCCGGGGATGCCGATGACGCGGAACGGCCGGCGCGGGAAGTGCTGGCGGAACGCCTCGCCGATCAGGCGGGCGCCGCAGAACGAGCCGTCGCCGCCGATCACGATCAGGTTGTCGACCCGCATCTGGTACAGATTGATCGCCGCGACCTTGAGGAAATCGTCGCGGGCCGCCACGCGCTCGGCGTAGCTCGGGTGGTCCGCGGCCGGCAGCAGCAGCTCGGGCACGCGACCGGTGCCGATGAAGGTGCCGCCGCGGTGGATGATGTCGCGGACCGCCCGGCGATCGACGTTGCGATCGGACGACGAGTCGAGTCGGCGCGCGAGGCCGCGGAAGCCGTCGCGGAAGAACACGATCTCGCAGTCCGGGTCGCGCATCTTGAGGCAGCGAAAGGCCGCGCGAACGGCCGCGTTCATCCCGGGGGCGTCGCCCCCGCTCGTCAGGATTCCGATGCTCATGGGCTGTGGGCCGGCTGTCCGCCGCGCGAAGGCCGGAGTATACCGGAGCGGTGAGCGCCGCCCAGCGTGCCTTCGCCGTGGTCATCGCCCTCGCGGCGTGCCGTCCCGCCTACACCGTAAAGGCGCCCGCCGCCGCGGCCCCGTGCCCCGAACCGGGCGCAGCAGCGGCCACGGCTGCGCCCGCGCCGCCCGCGGGCAAGGGCGAGTCCGTCGCGGCCTACCTGGCGGCCCACTACACCAAGCGCGAGGTGCGAATTCCGATGCGCGACGGGGTGCACCTGCACACGGCGATCTACACCCCCAAGGTCGCCGCCGAGCCCCTGCCGATCCTGCTCAAGCGCACGCCCTACAGCTGCAGCCCCTACGGCGAGGACAAATTCCCCGAGCGGATCGGCCCGAGCCCGATCTTCCTGCGCGCCGGCTACATCTTCGTCGACCAGGACGTGCGCGGCGCGTTCATGTCCGAGGGCGAGTTCGTCGACATGACGCCGCACCTGGCCCAAAAGATAGGCCCGAGAGACGTCGACCAGAGCACCGACGCCTTCGACACCATCGCCTGGCTGATCGCCAACGTCGCCGGCAACAACGGCAAGGTCGGCCTCTACGGCATCTCCTACCCCGGCTTCTACGCCGCCGCCGGCATGATCGACCCCCACCCGGCGCTGGCCGCCGTCAGCCCGCAGGCCCCGATCGCCGACTGGTGGTACGACGATTTCCACCACCACGGCGCGTTCTTCCTGCCGCACGCCTTCAACTTCTTCGCCTCGTTCGGCAAGCCGCGATCGCAGCCGACCTCCGCGTGGCCGCGTCGCTTCGATCACGGCACCGCCGACGGCTACCAGTTCTTCCTCGACGCCGGCCCGCTGCAGAACCTGCAGGACCACCACCTCCGCGGCGAGGTCACGACCTGGAACCATATGGTCGAGCACCCGAACCGCGACGAGTTCTGGCAGAAGCGCGACCTGCTGCCGCACCTGCGCAAGGTCGCCCCGGCGGTGATGGTCGTGGGCGGCCTTTTCGACGCCGAGGACCTCTACGGCCCGCTCAACATCTACCGCGCCGTCGAGCGCAACAACCCCGACGTCTTCAACATGCTCGTCATGGGCCCGTGGGTTCACGGCGGTTGGTCGCGCACCGAGGGCGACCGCCTCGGCGACATCGAGTTCGGCGCCAAGACCTCGCGCGAGTACCAGGAGCGGCTCGAGCTGCCGTTCTTCGAGCATTTCCTCAAGGGCGCCGGCGCCCCGCCGAGCGGCGAAGCCCACGTGTTCGACACGGGCGCGCGCCGCTGGCAGACCTTCCCCGCCTGGCCGCCGCAAGCTGTCCCGAGGGACCTGTACTTCAGGGCATATCAGTCGTTGACCAGCGGCGCCCCGCGCGAGCGCGCCGGCTTCGACCTGTTCGAGAGCGACCCAGCCCACCCGGTCCCGTACACCGCCGAGACCGCCATCGGCATGACAAAGGAGTACATGACCGAGGACCAGCGGTTCGCCGCCCGTCGGCCCGACGTGCTGGTCTACCAGACGTCGGAGCTGATCGAGGATCTGACGGTCGTGGGGCCCGTCGAGGCCGAGCTGTTCGTCTCGACCACCGGCACCGACGCCGACTGGATCGTCAAGCTGATCGACGTGCTGCCGGACGACACCGGCGCCACCAGGGGCGAGCGCGACGAAATGAAGTACGCCAAGCTCGGCGGCTACCAGATGATGGTCCGCAGCGAGGTCGTGCGCGGCCGCTTCCGCGACAGCGCCGAGAAGCCGGCCCCGTTCGTGCCGGGCAAGGTCACCAAGGTCACCGTGCCGCTGCTCGACGTGCTCCACACCTTCAAGAAGGGCCACCGCGTGATGATCCAGGTCCAGAGCTCGTGGTTCCCGCTGGTCGACCGCAACCCGCAGACCTTCGTGGCCAACATCTTCAAGGCCCAGGCCAGCGATTTCAAAAAGGCCACGCACAAGGTCCACCACGCGGCGAGCCACCCCAGCCGGGTGCGCCTGCCGGTGCTCGCCGCGGCGCCGGCGAAGTGACACGACGAACAGCGTGACGCAGGTCGCGCGGCACACCGCTTCGAAAGGACGAACCTCGCGGGTGAGGCGACAACCTCGCCCGCGAGGTCGCTACCAACCTCGCCGAAGCCACGCGGCCAACCTCGCCCGCGCGCCTGCGTCACGCTCGCGTCGTCCGGCGCGCGAACACGGCGAGGTGATGCGCGTGCTCGGCTCGGTAGCGCCGCTTCAGCCGCGCGGCCGGGAGCTTCAGCGCCTCGGTCAGCGCGCCGCTGTCGGCCAGCCCCGCGAGCCGCGGCAGGAATCGTGACACGGCGCGCACGCGGGCGTCGTCGCGTCGCGCGAGTCGGCGCGCGTTGTCGGCTGCCCACGCGTCGTAGTCGATCGAGGCAGCGAGCGCGAGCAGGCGATCGACCTCGTGCTCGCTGCGGGTGAACTCGGCCAGGTACCTGCCGACCGTCCCGTGGTGCCGCCGCTCCTCGGCGAAGCCGGCCGCCAGCAGCACGAGCCCACGCGCGGTCCCCTCGTCGAGCGCGGGCGCCAGTCGGAGCGGCGCCTCGCAGCCCGGGCACGCCTCGACCTCGTCCCCGCGCCGCCCCGGCGCCCGCGGACGCACAGACCACCGCGTCCCGCACACGTGGCAGCGCACCCGCCCGGGCCCGCGCTCAGGCATCGCTGTCCTTTGCGTCATGCCCATTCGAACATGTCGCATGAAACATGTCCATCAAGCCATGCCCCTGGAGACAGCCGCATGCACGCCGGCTCGCGCGCTCGTCCCATGCCCTCGCGGACAGCCTTCATCACGCCCGCTTCTTGAGCACGAACGTCGTCTGGCACCACTGCGGCTGCGGCGCGGCCAGCGGCGCGGCGACCCGCGGGCGGCTGTTGGGGGCCACCGTCTTGGTCGTGAGGTCCATGAAGCAGGTGGTGACCGCGATCCCGCCGGCGTCCGCGGGCGCGAGCTTGAGGAACGCGATGGTGTTGCTGATCTCGGTGCCGAAGTGGTACGCGCGCAGGTTCGGCGGGCCGGACGGGCCGCCCGGGTAGGCCAGCGGGAACGTCAACACGCCCTTGTCCTGCACGTCGAACGCCCGGGCGCCGATCGACTCCATGGTCGGGATCATGCACGCCGGCGAGCTGACGAGCTCCCACACCTTGCGGTCTTTGGCGGCGTCGAGCTCGAGCAGCCGGCTGTGGTGCACGTCGCCCGACAGCACCAGCACGTCGTACGGCGCGTTCGTCAGCGCTCGCCAGATCCGCGAGTACTCGCCCGGGAAATCGGGCGGCTGGTAGTCCATCCAGTTGCCGCGACCGATCCACAGCGGCTGGCCGAACAGCGCGATGCCGGGCGCCTCGAGGTTGGCGGCCCAGCGCTCGAACGCCACCAGCTCGGCCTCGCTGGTCATGCGCGGGCTCTGGGTCTTCATGATCGTGCGACCGGCCCGCAGATCGAGGGCGAAGCACGACACCGGCGGGATGTCGAAGCGGTACGAGAGGCCCGCGCGGGCCGCCGGGGGCGGGTTCAGCACCGCCTGGAACAGCTTGAGCGCGCCGAGGCCGGCCGCGGTGTAGTCGGCGCGCGTGTTCGCCATGCTGCGCGCCAGGTGCACCTGCCACTCGGGGAAGTTGTTCCACAGCTCGTGGTCGTCCCACAGGCAGAAGGTCGGCAAGTACGACAGCACGTCGGCGTAGCCGCTGCGCCAGTAGTACTGCAGATAGCGCCCGACGGTCTCCTCGGCCCCGCTGCGCGCCTGCCCCGGCGCGGCGCCGACGTCGACGTAGATGTTGTCGCCGACCAGCAGCTTGGCCGCGAGCGGCCCGTAGCTCGGCGCGGCCTGCAGCAGCTGCAAGTAGTCCTTGTGGCGGCCGAACGCCTCGTAGTAGCAGCTCGCCAGCGCCAGCGAGATGCCGGCCTTCGGCAGCGTCGCCGGGAACGTCTTGACGTGCACCGGCCGCTCGCCCGGCGCGCGCAAGTGGTAATCGGCGCCCGGCCGCAGGCCGCTCGCGTCGCACACCCACAGCGACAGCCCGGCCTTGCGCACGTGTTGATCGACGCGCGAATCGCCGGCCATGTGCGCGCGGATCTGCAGCGCCGGCGCGGGTCCGCCCTGCAACGCCTCGATCGTCACCGCCGGCTGCGCGTCGCCGTCACAGATCACGAGCGCGCGCAGGCGATCGGTGCTGACGGCGCCAGGGATGATGCGGACCGGCACGGAGGACTCGTGGCTCCACCGTAACGCAGGCGCCGCAGCGGCTCAACCGGGACTTGCCTCGGCGCGCGCACTCGTGGCACGAGAAGAGGTCGTGCCTGCGATCGTCCGCGAGGGTCAACGCGTGGTCTTCGACGAGCTCGGCCGCAGCGGGGGCCGCGTCGTCGTGCTCGCCCATAACTTGCTCGCCGGTCGCGGCAGCTTCGCCGCCGTCGCCGCGCAGCTCGCCACCCGCGCGCGTGTCGTCAACGTCGACCTGCGCGGCCACGGCGACAGCCGCGGGACCTCGCGGGCGTTCTCGACCGCCGATCTGGCCGCCGACCTCGCGGCGGTGCTGGACGCGCTCGCGGTGCGCGACGCGATCGTCGTCGGCACCTCGCTCGGCGCCGCCGCGGCCGTCGAGCTGGCGCGCGCGCGTCCCGAGTTGGTCGGCGCGCTGGTGCTGATCGCCGCCAACCCGCACGCCGCGAGCGCGCGCGACCGCGTCACCTTCGCCGCGCTGGCGACGATCCTGCGCACGCTCGGCCCGGGCCCGGTGCTCACCAGCGTGCTCGCGGGCCTGCACGCGCCCGACGCCGCCGCCGACGTGCGCGGCGCGACCACGGCCCACCTGCAGGCGATGGACCGCCGCGACATGGCCCGCGCGGTGTGGGCCTGGATCGCCCGCCCCGCCCTGCTGGCCCACCTCGACGGCCTCCGCCTGCCCGCGCGCGTGGTCGTGGGCGCCGCTGACGCTCCCGCCCTCGCGACCGCGGGGCGCGTGCTGGCCGAGCGCCTCGGCGCCGAGCTGTTCACGATCGCCGGCGCCGGACACACGGTCCAGGCCGAGCGCCCGCGCGAGGTCGCGGCGATCGTCGAGGGGCTGCTCGCCACGACAGGTCCCTGAGGACATGTCTGTTCGAGCATGGCTTCACCGACATGTCTTCACGGACATGTTACCGAGGTCATGTCTGTGAGGACGCGCTTCCGTGCCTGCCGGCGTCGCGCGACTCCGCCGCTCACCAGGTCGGCGGCGCCAGCGAAGTGCCGACCTGGAAGCGCGGGGCGCCGGTGGCTTGATCGATGGCGAGCAGCATGCCCGGCTTGAACGCGTAGATCGTCTGCGCCGGCGAGCTCGGGTGCGAGGCGAGCAGCAGGGAGCGCGTATAAAACCAGTTCTCGCTGAAGTCGGCCGACACGCGCGGCATGTCGCCGCGCCAGATGCTGCGCGCCCACTGCAGCTCGCCGGTGCGCGCGATCGAGGCCACGATCTCGGTCACCTCGGTGCGCTGCTCGACCTTCTTGGCCTCGAACGAGGTCGCCGACGGGTTGTTCTGGCTGGTCACGTTGCGGTAGGCGGTCATGTCGAAGAAGGCGCGCGGCCACGACAGCTCGTAGTTCACGATCGACGGCTTGAAGTCGATGCCGCCCGAGTACGGATCCGGCAGGCGGACCATCAGCCACTTGTCGTCCTCCTGGCGGAACACGATGTCGCTGATGTGGAGCATCACCGAGCGCTTGGGATCGCCGTCGGTGGTCCGCATGTCGGAGCACCAGGCGTTGCCGGTCCGCTTCATCTGGGTCTTGCTGTAGCGGCCGCAGACCTCCGGCGGATAGCCGCGGCTGTGATCGTCGGCCGGGTACGGGGTCGGATCGGCGTGGGCGTTCTGCAGCGGGCTGATGACCTTCAGATCGCTGTCGCGGTCGTCGCCTGCGTGGAAGCACCCGGCCGGCCGATCGCTGCGCACGTCGGCCAGCACGCCGGCGGCGCTGAGCATGACGCCGCCGTCGCGCTCGTCGGCGATGCCGAGCCAGAAGTTGCCGTCGACCAGGCACGCGGCGCCCGTCAGCGCCGGAATCTGCGCCGGGAGGTCGCCGGTCTTGACCGAGCCGCCGCCCTCGGCGATGAGCATCCACTTGCGGTTCGCGGCGACGAGGTAGACGCCAGGGCCGGCGAGCGCCGCCGCCACGGCCGGCACGCGCTCGCCCCTCCGCCAACCGTCGCTGCGCACCAGGTCGTCCGGCACCGGGCCGGTCGCGGCGTGCCACAGCACGCGCCCCGTGGCCTCGTCGAGGGCGATGAACTTGCCCTCGGCGCCCTCGTGGATCCACCCCGCGACCTTGCCGTCGGCCGTGCGGGCGGGGATCGAGGCCCAGGCCGCGCCGGGCAGCACGACCGGCGCGGGATCGATCGCAGGCACCGACCAGGTGTCGACCACCGGGCCCTTCAAGTAGGTCTCTTCGTAGCCCTCGCGCCACAGCAGCGAGCACATCGCCGCCGAGGTCGCGCTGACGACGAGACTTCCGATCAACAGGACGCGCATGGCGGGCTTCATGGCGGCGACTATAGCGACAAGGCGCGCGCGAGGGAGCGCAGCGGCGAACGCGGAGCCCGCCACCGGCGACTACGCCACGAAGGAAGGGCAGATCGAAAGCGAGCGCCTGCGTGACCTGCGTGGCCCGCGTCTGTCCCTTCAAGCAGGTCGAAGCAGAGACATGTCCTTCGGGACAGGCTTCATGACATGTCTCTCCGGACATGTTCGATCCACCGCTCGGCCGCGAGCCGCGGGGAATCATCTGTCTCTTCAGACAGGCCGAACGCTGCGCGCGGCACACCGCCCTCGCCTGTCCTCCAGGCGAAGCGGTCGGCGCCCTCGCGGACCGCTTCAGGCCGCGCGCGCGAGCCGCTGGATCAGCGCCCGCCGCTCGGCGCTGACGGAAGGCCGGCGCAGGAACTTGACCATGTCGTCGAGGCCCGACAGCGTCAGCTGGAACATCGGGAACACCCGCGCGATCTCGGCGATGGTGCCCGAGCGCCACAGGCTCGGCTGCTCCGGGTTGAGCCACACCGAGCGCGGGAAGCGGTCGGCGAGCCGCGCCAGCCACGACAGGCCCGAGGGGCCGCGGTTCGACTCCCACCAGTCGCCGCTCGTCATCGTCAGCTCGCCCGGGTGCATGTACGCGTCGCCGACCAGGATCACCGTCCACTTGTGGTCGAGCTCGCGCAGCAGGTTGCTGGTGAGCACCGGCTTGCGGAACTGGGCGTCCTCGTAGACGCGGCCGTACACGCAGTTGTGAAAGTAGTACGAGCGCAGCTCCTTGAAGCGGCCGCCCTGGTGGGCCGCGCTGAACAGGCGCGAGACCAGGTGCGCGTGCGGGTCCATGCTGCCGCCGACGTCGAGCAGCAGCATCGTCCGCACCTGGCTGTGGCGCTCGGGCGTCAGCACGACCTCGATGTCGCCGCAGTTGCGCGCGGTCGCGTCGATGGTCTCGTCGAGGTCGAGCTCGAGCTTGCCGTCCTCGCGCGACAGTCGACGCAGGCGCCGCAGGGCCGCGGCGATCTGGCGGGTGTCGAGCACGACGTCCTTGCGGAACTCCTGGAACCGGCGCGCGTCGGCCACGGCCAGCGCCGAGCGCCCGCCGCCCTGCCCGCCCACGCGGATCCCGGCCGGGTTCTGCCCGCCCTGGCCGAACGGCGAGGTGCCGCCGGTGCCGACCCACGTGTTGCCGCCGTCGTGGCGCTCCTTCTGCCGCTTGAGCCGATCCAGCAGCTCCTGCCGCAGGGTCTCGAGGTCGAGGCTCTGCAGCGCGGCGCGGGTCGCCTCGTCGAGCTCGCCGAGCGCCTTTGGATCCTGCAACCACGCCTCGAGCCCCGCGAGCAGGCCGCGGAGGTCGGCCTCGACGCCGCGGAAGACCTCGCCGAACACGCGGTCGAAGTCGTCGTAGTGGACCTCGGACGAGACCAGCAGGCAGCGCGCGACCTGGTAGAAGCCGTCGAGCGAGTTCTGATGCAGCCCGCGCGACAGCGCGTCGATCAGCGCCAGCCAGTTGTGCGTGCTGACCGGCACGCCGCGCGAGCGCAGCGCGTAGAAGAACTCGAGGAACAGCGCCCCGCCGGGCGATTGGTAGGGGGTCGCGAACATGGCCTCAGGACCCAGTCCTCGCCTTCAGGCGACGGCCGACGTTTTCGATGTCCTGCTCCTTCTTGAGCAGGGTGCCGAGGAAGGGGATCTTCGCTCCCAGGAGCTTGGCGGGGTCCATGCCCGACAGGCGCAGCGCCGAGAGCCAGTCGATGAGCTCGCTGGTGCTCGGCGGCTTGCGCAGGCCCTCGACGGCCCGCAGGGTGTAAAACGCCTCGAGCGCGCCGGCGAGCAGCTTGTCCTCGACGTCCGGGTGGTGCACGCGGACGATCCGCGTCATGAGCGCCTTGTCCGGGAACTCGATCCAGTGGAACACGCACCGGCGCAAGAAGGCGTCGGGCATCTCCTTTTCGTTGTTGCTGGTGATGATCACGATCGGCCGCTGACGGGCCGCGACGATGGCGCCGGTCTCGGGGATGGTGAACTCCATCGCGTCGAGCTCATGGAGCAGGTCGTTCGGAAACTCGAGGTCGGCCTTGTCGATCTCGTCGATGAGGACCACCACCCGCCGCTCGCTGGCGAACGCGCGGCCGAGCGGCCCCATGCTGATGTAGCGAGAGATGTCGCGCACATCACCGTCGCCGAACCGCGAGTCGTGCAGGCGGCGTACCGCGTCGTACTGATACAGTCCATCGACGGCTTTCGTCGTCGATTTGACATGCCAGCGCTCCAGTGGACACTCGAAGAAATTGGCGATATCTCGCGCCAGAAGCGTCTTCCCGGTGCCGGGCTCGCCCTTGACGAGCAGCGGCCGGCCGAGCGCGACGGACACGTCGACCGCGCGCGCCAGTTCGGGGGAGACGATGTACTCGGAAGTCCCTGAGAAGCTCTGCACTTCCGAAGAGCTTGGCACAACCACCGGCCCGATCATGTCCGTCCCCCGCGTACGAACCTCACGCCCCGCCTGGCTGGCCGCCCTCGCCGGCTTCGCCTTGCCGCTCGGTCCCACCGCCGCCCTGCTCACGCTCGGGCCCAGCTGCGACGAGGAGGACGTCGAGGACGCGTACGTCGCGGTGCCCCTGCCGCAGGCCGCCCGCGAGGCCGCGCACGCCGACGACGAGCTCGAGGTCGACGCCGACGACGTCCTGCTGCCGCCGATCGCGGCCGCCGAACCCGGTGAAGCTCCGCCCGCGACGAAGCCCGAGGTCGCGCTGCGGCCGCTCCCGCTCGGCATCCGCGGGGCCGGGCGGACCATCATCGCCTACGCCGCCCCGCGCCACGGCAGCGACATGCGCGGCCGCATCGACGGCGGCAGCACCTTCGCCATCTACGAGCTGGTCGAAGGGACAGATTGCCCCGGCGAGGGCTGGGCCCGCGTCGATCACCAGGGCTTCGTCTGCCTCAAGAACGCGATCGCCGACGAGCGCGCGCCAGCGCTGCAACCGCTGATCCCCGAGGGCCTGCTGGTGCCCTTCATCTACGCCAAGCCGAGGGCCGACCGTCACGGCAACTTGCTGGTCGAGGTGCCCCGCTTCAAGAGCAAGTTCGCCCTGACCCAGGGCGCCGAGCCGCTCGAGATCCTGGCCGCCAATCACCAGTACGCGTTCGTCGAGGAGATCCAGATCCCCGGCCACGGCAAGGTGATGCTCGACGAGAACGAGCAGGTGGTCCCGCTCGACGGCCTGAAGTTCGAGAAGCCGAGCGAGTTCACCGGCCGCGAGCTGGCCGTCCGCCCGATCCCCGCCGGCCTCGCCGCGGCGTGGGTCATCTCCCGCGAGGCGGTGCTGCGGCGCCAGCCGAGCCTCAAGGCCGCGATCGAGGGCCCGCTCGAGTACCACCTCGCGCTCGACGTGAAGCCCGAGCCGCAGCGCGGCGGCGGGGCCCGCTGGCTCGAGATCCCCGAGCATTTCGGCCCCGGCGAGTCGGCGTGGGTCGAGGCCGACAAGCTGCGGCTGTGGGTCGCCGGCCCGGCGCTGAGCGACATCCGCGACGACGAGACGTGGGTCGACGTCGACGTCGGCCAGCAGACGCTCGCGGTGATGCGCGGGCAGCAGCCGCTGTTCGTGACCCTGGTGTCGAGCGGCACCGGCCACAAGCCCAACACCGCGACGCCGCGCGGCGTGTACCGGATCCGCAACAAGCTGGCCTACGGGCCGATGCGCAACCGCGCCGAGGACGCCGAGGACTCGCCGTACCACGTCGAGGCCGTGCCGTGGGTGCAGTACTTCTACCGCCGCTTCGCCCTGCACGGCGCGTACTGGCACGACGGCTTCGGCCACCGCAAGAGCCACGGCTGCGTCAACCTGTCGCCCCGCGACGCCCGCTACGTGTTCGAGAAGACCGGCCCGCACCTGCCGCCCGGCTGGATGACGGCCTACGAGCACGGCGAGCACCCCGGCAGCGTGGTGCGCGTGCGCAAGGGCCTGGAGCCGTCCCCCGATCGCCGCACCGAGGTCGACCCCGGCGGCGACGACGAGGTCCTGATCGCCCGCGCCGAACCGGGTGTCTGAGCGGACAGGTCGCCAGGGGCAGGTCTGAAGAGACATGTCCTACGGGGCATGTCCGTGGAGACATCCTCTGGCGGCCACCGGGGCCGTCGGTCGCTCGGCGTAAGCTGTCCGTGAGGACATGCGCGAAGAGCCCTGTCCGTCGGGACAGGGCTCTTCAGACATCACGCGCTCGCCGGGGCCAGATCACTTGGGCGGCGGCGGCAGGTCGCCCAGACCCTCGCGCGGCGGCTTGCTCGGCTTGATGGTCTTCTTCGGCTCTTCCTTGGGCGGCTCGGGCTTCGGCGTGGTCTTCTTCGGCGTCGTCGTCTTCTTCGGCGTCGTCTTGGCCGGCTCGGGCGTCGGCGTGGTCGCCGGCGGCGTGGTCGCCGGCGGCGTGGTCGCCGGCGGCGTGGTCGCCGGCGTGGTGGCAGGCGGCGTGCCGGCGGGCGGCGTGGTCGCCGGCGGCGTGCCGACGGCCGGGGGCACGCCCGCGGCAGGCGGCGTGCCGGTCGCGGGATCGACCACCGGCGGCGTCCCGGCGGCGACCGGCGTCGGCGTCGCGGGCGGCGCGGTCTCGACGGGCGCGGCGTTGGCCGTCTCCTCGGACGCGCTATTGCCCAGGAACGCGGCATAGGCCGCGCCGCCGCCGAGCACGACCACGGCGAACAGCACGATCAACCACGACGGCATGCCGGGGCTGAGGTTGCTGGCCATCCGCTCGGGCCGCTCGCGCGAAAGGTCGGGCATGCTGTCGAGGCCGCCGACGAAGGTGCGCCCTCCCGCCTCGGGCTTGGCGTGGCTGCCGGTGAACTCGAACACGGTGCGCGAGCCGCCGGTCTGCAGCTCGTCCATGCGCGCCTTGCCGGGCGGCGGCGGCACCGGGCCCGACTGCGGGTGGTGATGCGGCTGCTGCATCGGCTGCTGCGGCGCCTGTCCCTGGGGATAGCCGCCCTGCGGATACTGCCCCTGCTGCGGGTACTGCCCCTGCTGCGGGTACTGCCCCTGCTGCGGGTACTGCCCGGGCTGCTGGGCGGCCATCGGCACCTGTCCCTGGGGATAGGCGCCCGGCGGCGGATGCTGCGCCTGCGGGTGCGGGTGCTGGCCTGGCTGCGGCGCCGCGCCCGGGTGGGGCTGCGAGGAGCCGGGGAGCTGCACTGCCACGCCGAGCTGTGCGGGCACGTACTGCGGCTGGGCGGGGTTCTGCGAGCTGCCCAGGGGTACGGTAGAGGACGGCGGGTGCTGATTCACAGGCGAAGACTCCTTGGGCCGCAGCGAGTGTGCCACGCGGCCGCGCCCCGAGCGAGGAATCCGCGTCGGAGACGGACGCGCCAAGGCGCGCGCGACTTTTGCTAGATTCGCCGGCGATGCGTGAGTCAGGCGGACGTTTCATCGCCATCGAGGGGATCGACGGGAGCGGCACGACGCTGCAGACGCGCGCGCTGGCGCATTGGCTCCGCGAGCGCGGCCACGAGGTGCTCGAGACCCGCGAGCCCAGCGGCGGCCCGATCGGCAGGCTGATCCGCGAGCGCCTCCACGTCGACGCCGCGCCGATCGATCCGGCCGCGCTGGCCCTGCTGTTCGCCGCGGATCGCCTCGAGCACATCGCGCACGAGATCGATCCGGCCCGCCGCCGCGGCCAGGTCGTGCTCACCGATCGCTATCTCCTGTCCTCGCTGGCCTACCAGTCCCTCGACTGCGATCTCGAATGGGTCCGCACGATCAATCAAGCGGCCCCGGCGCCCGATCTCTACGTGTTCCTCCGCGTGCCCGCCGAGGTGGCGTTCGCCCGCGTCCAGCGTCGCGCCGCCGAGGGCGCCGCGGTCCACGAGCGGTTCGATGCGCTCGAGCTGCAGCGCCGCGTGGCCCGCCTCTACGACGCCGCCGTCGAGCGTGGTGACCTCGGCGAGATCGTGGTCCTCGACGGCACCCTGCCCCCCGATCAAGTCACGGCCCAGCTCGGCGAGGTCTGCGCTCAGCGCGGGCTGTAGCCCCGCGGCCGCGGACCCGAGCTCGCGGCGCGGCTCGGGCGATCCGTGGGTGATCCCGGGCCGAGGCCCCGTTCGGTCGGTCTGCGGGCCCGCAGACCCCGTTGCGCGGCGCCACGCCCGCGGACTACCATGCCGCCGATGATCGACTACGCCGTGCTGTGCAGAGCCATCGAGGACTGGAAGGCGGGCAACGCCCTCAACATCCCCGCGTCGAGCCCCGTGCTGGTCGCGACCGAGACCGTGGTCGACAGCTACGAGGGGGACGACGCCGGCGACGAGGAAGTCGTCGAGACCGATGTCGACGCCGGTGAGGCGGATGTCGACGCCGGCGAGCACGAGGTCGACTCCGGCGAGGGCGAGGGCGACGTCGAGGTCGAAGGCGAGGCCGAGGCCCAGCAGCACGACCGGACGTACGTCTATCAGATGCCCGAGATCGTCGACGAGGAAGAGCAGGCCTGAGCTCCCGCCTGGCTGAACGAGCATGTCCGTGAGAGCATGTCCCCGGGGACATGGCGCAACGGACCTGTGATGAAGGGCCTGTCCGCGAGGACAGGCCCTTCGCGCTTCATGCTCCAAGGGACGCGTCCTTCGCTGGCGGGGCTGGCGAACTAGGCCCGGGTTCGAGCCCCGCAAGACGCCAAGCGTTCGCTCGCGGTGGGCCATTCGCTCACCGCCGGTTTGGGCGGCCCGAAAACACGAAGAGCGCCCGGCAGTGCCTGCCGGACGCTCCCTGCCCTCGCCGGCGCGCCGGCTCAGGTGCTCGTCAGCGCCAGCACGGCGACCGCGGCGATCACCAGCACGACGATGACGATGATCAGCGCCTTGGAGCCGCCGCCCGCGCCCTCGGCCGCCTCGGCGGTGGCGAACACCGACTCGGGCGGGTTGGCCGGCGTGGCGGCGGTCACCGTCGGCTTGGCCGGCTCGGACTGCGGCTTGGGCGGGGCCGTGAGGCCGCCGAAATCGAAGCTCGAGTTTCCGGCGAAGCTCGGCAGGTCGGGCGGCGGCTGCGGGACCGCGGCCTCGGCGGGCGCCGCCGGCTCGGGGTCGGAGCCGCGGAAGCGCGAGCCGAACGACGTCATCTCCTCTGTCCCGGGGGGCAGGTCGGCAGCCGGCTCGCTGGCCCGCGGGCGGGCCTGCTGGGCCGCGGCCGTCGGGGCGAAGGCGACGACGGTGCCCGAGTCGGTGGTGACCTGGCCGTCGTAGAACTCGGGATCGGTCGCCGGCGGCTCGGCCTTCGGCTCCTCTTTGCCCTGCAGCTCGGCCTCCATGAACATGGTCCAGCCGCGCGAGCTCGGCGCGCCCCCAGCGGCCCCAGCGGCCGGTTCGGCGGCCTTCTCGGGCGCGGGCGCCGGAGCGGCGGCCGTCGGCGGGGGCGCGCCGGGCAGCGAGTCGTTGAGCTCCTCGAGCATCGTCCAGCCGCGCGTGGTCGGGCTGGCCGGCGCCGGGGCGCTGGCCGCTGCGGGCGTGGTGACGGCCAGCGCGGCCGCGTCGGCCTCGGGCTCGTCCATGATCATCGTCCAGCCGCGCGTGCTCGGCTTGACCTCGCCGGTCGGGGTGACCGGTGCTGCGGCTGCGGCCGGCTGGACCGGGGCCGGCGCGGGCGTCGGCGCGGCCACGAAGGCAGGCGCGGCCATCGGGGCCGGCGCGACGGGCGACGGGCCGCCCATCGGCACGCCCGGCGCGGCAGCGCCGCCGGACTCGCCGTCGGTCGCCTCCATGAACATCGTCCAGCCGCGCGTGCGCGGCTTGGCGGTCTGGGCCCCGGCGCTGGCGCTGGGCGTCGCGGCCGGCGGCGCTGCGAGGTTCGGCGCGGACAGGCTCGGCGGGTTCACGCCTGGCGGGGCGAAGGTCGGGGCCGAAAGGGTCGGCGCCGCGACGCCCGGGGGCTTGCCGATCGACGGCGGGGCCAGCAGCGGCGGGGCGCCGAGCTTGGGCCCGACGCTGGGCGGCGCGGCGATCGCCGGCTTGGCGGCCGCCGGGGCGACCGGGGCCGGTTCAGGGGTGGGCGTGGCAGCCGGCCCGCTGGGGGCCGCGCGATCCGGGTCAAGCGCGTCGGGGTCGTGCATAGGGTCGTCCTGCTGGTCACGCGGGAAGTCGCGGACGATGTCGCCAAGATCGCCGAGGAACTTGGTCAGCGCCGGCCGCGCCTTGGGATCCTTCGCCAGGCCCGCGAACAGCGGCGCGGGCATCGAACTCTCGGGCGGGAGGCTGGCGGCGTGCTGCAGCAGCGCCGTGCCGGTGTCCTCGGTCGTGAACAGCGACTGGCCCTTGAGCAGGCGGTACGTCAGCGCCGCGAGGTTGTACACCAGCGTGCGCTCGTCGATGTTCTTGCCCTCGACCTGCTCGGGCGCGATGCAATCGATGGCGCCGAAGCTGACGCCGCCCTGGGGGTCGCCGACAGCGAAGTTGAAGAGCCGCACGTCGCTGCCGCTGCGCAGGATCGAAGCGGCGCCGAGGTTGCGGTGCACCACCCCGACCTTCTGCGCGGCCGCCAGCGCGACGGCGACATCCTCGACGATCCCGACGACCTCGCCCGGCGCAATGCTGCCGGCGTTCGCCAGTGGGACCCCGTCGAGGCGCTCGTGGACCTCGTAGATGCCGCCCTGCGACATCTTGCCGGTGTCGATCACCCGCACGATGTGCGGCGACTGGACCTTCTCGAGCTGCCGCAGCTCGCGGAGGCTGCGCTCGAGCGCCACCGGCGAGACGAAGCACCCGGCCGCGTACACCGTGACCTCGACCCGGCTGCCGCCGAGGTCCGTGGCCTCGTAGCTCACGCTGCCGTCGCGCTCCCGCACCACCGCGCCGAGGGTGTATGTCCCGTCGATCACTGTTCCCGGTGAGAGAGTTGGCGCGCCGGTGGTCGCTGTCGTCATGGGTTCTCCAGCAGGGGGGGAAGTCGCGCTCCGAGACTATGCGCTGCTAGGTAGTTGATCAAGCGCACAGCGGGCCCGGCGCCCGGCGACCAGGGCGACCTTGGCATGGTTCAGTCGCGACGAAAACCGAGAGGCCGTGCGACCCCGCCCCTGGGCCCCACGGTTCGTTGCGGTTCGCAGATCCGCCCGATCCCCGAAATCGGGGATCGGACACGACGAACCGCGAACTCCCGTGGAAGCTCATCGGCGGCGTCACCGCGGCGATCTCGCGCGCAGGCGTGCGCCTGGTTGTGACAGGTCGAGCCGGGCTCAACCCTTCGCCGGCGCAGCGCCCTTGGGCGCCGTCTTGCCGGGCTCGCCGAGAGCCGCGAACAGCTCCGTGGCGGAAAGCGTGCTGTGCTTGCCCAGCTTCATCTTGCGAGCGTGGCCAGCGTTCTTGTTTCGACGAGCGCGCTTGCGCTTGGTGACTGCTGTGAAGGAAGCCATCAGAGGTCCTGTTTGCGGGAGGGCGGAGGGATAACCGGGCTTATCGGGCTTGTCAACCGCGGGCACGAGGGCCCGGTCCGCCCCCTGCCCGTCCGGTCCAGGTCATTCGGCGCGTGAGAACACCCGCTCGACCGCCAGCACGCCGGTGATGTCGCGCAGCGTCGCCATCAGCGACGACAGCTGCTTGAGGCTGCGGACGGTGGTGTGGAAGGTGTTGATGGCGCGCCGTCCGCTGTCGTAGGCGCGGCAGTTGGCCTGCTTGATGTTGATGCCGTGGTGCGAGAAGGCCCGGCTCATCTCGGCGAGCAGGCCGACGGTGTCGGTGGTGCGGACCTCGAGCGTGACCGGCCCGTCGATCTCCAGGCCGGTCTCCCAGGCCAGGTGGAGGCGGCGCTCGGCGATCCGGCCGAGCGCCTCGGGACAGCCCTCGACGTGGGCCGCGATGCCCTTGCCCGGGACGAAGTAGCCGATCAGCGGATCGCCCGGCAGCGGCGAGCAGCACGGCGCGAGCTGGATCATCGGCGCCCCGGAGGTGCCGGCATCGATGCGCTCGCGCGTCACCATCAGCGGCGATCCCGGCGCACCTTGCCCCGGGGCCAGGCGGCCGAAGCCCGGCAGCTTGGGCCCCGGCTTCTTGCCCGACATGCGCCGCAGCACCCGCTTGAACAGGTTGTCGTCCTCGTCGGCGACCGGCGCGAGGGCGTCGGCGACCACCGCCGGCGTGACCTGGCCGGCGCCGAGGGCCTCGTACAGCCCGTCCTCGGTGCGCAGGTCCTTGGGCAGATCGAGGTCGGCGATCCGGCCCGCCAGCGGCCCCTGTGCCTCGAATTCGGCCAGCTTGCGCCCGCGCCCGGCCAGCTCCGTGTCGAGCAGGCTGCGGCCGAGCGCGCGCAGGCGGCCGCGCTCCTGCTGCCGCAAGTACTGCTTGATGCGGGCCTGCGCGCGCGAGGTCTGGCACATCTTGAGCCACTCCTTGCGCACCGCCGGGTTCGGCGTGGTGATGATCTCGATCGTGTCGCCCTGCCGCAATTGATAGCGGAGCGGCACCATGTGGCCGTTGATCCGCGCGGCCGAGCAGTGGTTGCCGAGGTCGGTGTGGATCGCGAACGCGAAGTCGATCGGCGTCGCCCCGCGCGGGAAGGTGTGGATGTCGCCCTGCGGCGTGAACACGAACACCTCGTCGGCGAACAGGTCGGCCTTGACCGCGGCGATGAACTCGTGCGGGTCGGAAACCTCGCCCTGCCAGTCCATCAGGCTCTTGAGCCAGGTGAGGTTCTGCCAGCCCTTCGAGCCGGCGCGGTCGCGTCGCCACTCCGAGACGATGCCCTTCTCGGCGACGTCGTCCATGCTCTCGCTGCGGATCTGCAGCGTCAGCCGGACCCCGTGGGCCATCACCGCGGTGTGCAGCGCCTGGTAGTGGTTTTGCCGCGGCAGCGCGATGTAGTCGCGGAACCGGCCCGGCACCGGCGTGAAGCGGCCGTGGACCACCCCGAGCGCGGCGTAGCAGCCGGCGCGGTCGCGGGTGATGATGTGGAAGGTGACGAGGTCCGAGACCTGGTCGACGCCCTCGTCTTGCTCTTCGGACAGGCGGTAGACCTGGTACGGCCGGCGCACGCTGGCCCGCACGCTGGCCCGCCCGAACAGCCCCTCGGGCCAGTCGACGCGCTCGTCCTCGGACGGGTCGACCGGCGCCGGCGCGACCGGCCCGGCCGGCGGCAAGAAGGCCGCCTGCAGCTCGGCCAGGCCGCGGGCCACGAAGTCCGGCGCGCCGGCGAACAGGCCGTCGATCTTGCTCTGCACGCCGTCGTAGATCGCCGGCTCGAGGTAGCGGAACGACAGGTCCTGCAGCTCGGTGCGGATCCACTGGATGCCGAGCCGGTTGGCCAGCGGCGCGTAGATCTCCATCGTCTCGCGGGCGATCCGCTGGCGCTTCTCGCCCGGCATGTGCTCGAGCGTCCGCATGTTGTCGAGCCGGTCGGCGAGCTTGACCAGCAGCACGCGGATGTCCTGGCTCATCGCCAGCAGCATCTTGCGGAAGCTCTCGGCCTGCTGCTCCTGACGCGACAGGTACGGCACCTTGCCGAGCTTGGTGACGCCGTCGACGATGCTGGCGATCTCGCCGCCGAACTGCTCGGTCAGGTCGAACACCGAGAGGTCGCTGTCCTCGACCGCGTCGTGCAGCAGCGCCGCGATCACGCTGCTGGTGTCGAGGCCGAGGCGCGCGATCGTCTCCGCGACCCGCAGCGGGTGCGTCAGGTACGGCTCGCCGCTCTTGCGCGCCTGACCGGCGTGGCACTTCTCGGCCAGCGAGAACGCCTGCTCGACCGCGCTCGTGTCGGTCACGCCATGGTCGCGCAGCTCGGCCAGCAAGGGGCCCACGCTCGGCTCGGACGGCCTGTCGCAGACGACCTCGCTCACGCGCCCTCCTTGTCGCCGCCACCGCGGGTGATGCCCAGCACCTGTTGGCCCGACAGCACCGCCTCGGCGGCGCTGCGCTGGCGGGCGCAGCGCTGGCCCTCGGCGATGTAGATCGCGCGCAGGGCCGCGTAGGCGCGGTCGAGGTCGTCGTTGACGATCACGTAGTCGTACTCGCCGTAGTGGCTGAGCTCGTCGCGGGCGACCCGCAAGCGGCGCTCGATGACCTCGGGCGCGTCGGTGTTGCGGGACTGCAGCCGCCGCTGCAGCTCGCCGAGCGACGGCGGCAGGATGAACACCAGCACCACGTCGCTCGGGAAGCAGCGCCGCAGCTGGCGCCCGCCCTGAAAATCGATGTCGAACAGCAGGTCGGTGCCGCTGCCCAGCGCCTCGCGGACCAGCGGCGCCGAGGTCCCGTAGTTGTTGCCGTGGACCAGCGCGTACTCGGCGAACTCGTCGCGCGCGACCATCGCCGAGAAGTCGTCGTGGTCGACGAAGAAGTACTCGCGCCCGTGGACCTCGCCGGCGCGCGGCGGCCGCGTCGTATACGAGACGCTGAACTGGACCTGCGGGAACTCGTCTCGCAGGCGCCGGCAGAGGGTCGTCTTACCGGCTCCAGAAGGGCTTGAAACAACGAGCAGCAAACCTTTGTAATCACTCGACATTCTGAACCTGCTCACGAATGCGTTCCACGTCTCCCTTGGCGGCGATGACGAGCGCGGAGCCGGTGTGGCTCGTGATCTTGCTGCCGATCGTGGTCAGCTCGCGGAACAGCTCCTGCGCCAGGAAATCCAGGACCTTGCCCTGCCCGACCTGCGGCGGGGCGTCGAGGGTCGCGCGCAGCTGGCCGAGGTGGCTGTCGATGCGCGCGAGCTCCTCTTCAATGTCCCCGCGCTGGACCAGCGCGGCAACCTCCTGGGCCAGGCGCTCCGGCGGCGGCGGACTCACGCCGGCCTTGTCGCACAGGGCCGTGACCCGCTCGCGCAGGCGCGTCAGCAGCCGCTCGGCCTCGCCGGCGCGGGCGGTCTGCAGCGCCGCCGCGTGGCCCTGGAGCGCCCCGGCGAGCTCGCGCAGGGCCGACTCGAGGGCCGCGCCTTCCTGCTCGCGCATGGCGCACAGGCCGTCGAGGGCCAGGTCGACGAGGTCGTCGAGCTCGGCCGGCGCGCTGCTCGGAGCCTCCCCGGCGCCGCCGCTGCGGGCCGCGAGCAGCCGCAGCACGTCGAGCGCGGTGAACGGCGCCAGCGCCCCGCCGCCGATCGTGCCCGCGTGGACCTCGATCTGCCGCGCCTGCGCCAGCACCTCGGCGACCCGGTCGAGCTCCGCGGGTCCGAGCGCCGCGGCCCCGAGCGCCGCTTGCAAGTGGACGTAGACGTCGACGCGACCGCGTCGGAGTCGCGCCTCGACCTTGCGCCGCAGCGCGTGTTCGGCTGCCGCGCCGAACGGCTGGCGGATCTTCACCTCGAGGAAGCGCTGATTGACGGAGCGAAGCTCGACCCCGAGCCGCATCGGTTGTCCGGCGATCTCGGTGACACAGCTGGTCGCGCCGAACCCTGTCATGCTGCGAAGCGGCACCTCTGCTCACTATCGCCTCCGCGCCCTCCGCCGCAAGTTGTGGCGAAAGCCGGGGCCCCTCGCACCGACGCGTCGGTGGCCTGCGGATCGCCTGCAGGCCCGCACGAAGGGCTACCGCCGGGGGCGCCCGAGCGCCTATGCTCCTGCCCGCGCATGGTCCGAGCTCGCGAGATCCCCGCCCGCGGCGCGTGGGCCCTGTCGGCGATCCTCGCCGTCGGCCTCGCCGTCCCGGCCCGCGCCGCCGGGCCCTCGGCCTCGCCCGATCCGGGCGGACCTGCCCCCGGGCCTGCCGTCACCGCCGCGGCCCCCGCCGCTCCGGTCGCCACCCCGGCGCGCCCGGCCCACCCGCGCCTCAGCGAGCGCGTGCCGGTGCGGCGCTGGGCGCTCGGCGTCGAGGGCGTCGGCATGCAGATCCCTCCGCTGCGCCCGCGGGTCGTCGATCTCGACGCCCGCTACCTCGGCAACTCGGTCGCCGCCGGCGGCGTCGGCGCGCTGGGGCGCTTTCGCGTTCGCCCGCCGCTCGCCCTCGAGCTCGCCGTGCGCTCGGGCTCGGTGCGCTACCGCAGCGGCGACGATCTCATCTCGCAGGACCTGCTCATGGCCGAGTTCGGCGCCCTGCTCTTCCTCGCGCGCGGCGACATCGGCCACTTCGCGCTCGACGCCGGCGTCGGCGGCCTCGCGCACGCGATCCGCTACGAGCTCGAGGGCGGCCGCGCGGGCACCCAGATCGTCGGCGCCTTCACCGTCCGGGTCGGCGCCGACCTCGAGCTGCTGCTCGGTCGCATCGCCCTGACCTTCTCGCTCCGCGGCTACGGCGTCGTCACCGACGTGGCCCGCACCCGGGCCAGCGGCCCCTTGTTCGCCGGCGAGACCGCCGCGCGGAGCCAGGCCCCGCTGCCGCGCCACCAGACCCACCTGCTCGGCTCGGCTGGCGTCTTGTACAGGTTCTAAAGCACATTGCCCGCAGGACATGCCCCAAAGAGCATGTCGTAAAGGCCCTCAGCGATCGCCGGCCTGATCGGCCTCGGCGTCGAAGCGGGCGAACATCTGCTCGAGCCCGCGGTAGCGGAGGCCGGCCTCCGCGTCGTCTTGATGCGCGGCGCCGGCGTCCGGCGCGGTCGGGAACAGGAGGTGTAGGAACAGGATCCACGTCGCCATTTGCTTGCGCTCCTCGTGTTGACTCGCTAGTAGCAGCGTGTCGCACCCGCCTCAACAATTCGGCAAATCGGCGTAGAACGCCCGTAGGACGCCGATTCAGCCGCGAATTCCCGAACGCATCCCGGCCGCCGCGCTTGGCGTCCGCCGATCTCGAGCGAGAAGTCGCCGGCCCCGCGGATCGCAGAATCTTTGACACGCGTCGCCGCGCGCACGCGGGCGTGTCGCTCGCACGCGCCGTGCGGCCTCGTCGCCGCGCCGGCGCAGCGTCGCTCACGTCACGAGCATGAGCGGGCCTCGCACCGCGCCTTCACGTCGTCACGGCTCGTGGATCCACGCGTCGTCGGTGCGGCCCGGCGCGAAGCCCAGGCGATCGAGCCGCGGCAGATCGTCGACGAACTGCACCCCCGTCAGCGTGCGCGCCAGCAGCGTCACCGCCAGCGGCGCGTGCAGCACGATCGCCGGGCGCAGCTCGCCGAGCCGCGTCGCTATCGCCTGCTTCGCCCGATCGCGATCGATGCGGGTCAGCGCCGCGCGGTAGGTGTCGATCGCCGCGTCCAGCGTCTGGTCGGCCACCCCGGTCAGGTTGTGCGCGCCGCGGCTGTGGAACCACGGGTAAAGATCGACATCGGTGCCCGAGGCCAGCCGCGCCAGCGCCACGCTGAACTTGCCGCCGCGCAGCAGGTTCGCCTGTACATAAGGCCAGCTCGCCGTCACGCTCGGCGCCTGCACCCCGAGCAGCTTCCACGCCCCGCGCAGCGCCCGGGCCACGCCCGTCGCCAGGCCCGGGCTCGCGTCCCACGTCAGCGGCAGGCGCAGCATCACGCCCTGCCGGCGCCTCAGGCCGCGCTCGTGGATCCACCCCAGCTCGTTGAGGATCGCGTCGGCAGCGGCGCGCCCGCTCGCGTCGGCCGTCGCTGCCGGCCGCGCCAGCAGCGGTCCGAGGCCGGCCTCCGCGTCGCGGCCCTCGGCCAGCGCCACCAGATCGATCGGCGCCGGCGCGTGGAGATCGACCGGCGCCGTCAGCGGCAGACCGGGCAGCCCGTAGACCTGCAGCGCCAGCTCGCCGCGCGGGGCCGCGAGGTCGAGCGCCGCGCGCATCCGCGGCCCCGACTGCGGCCCTTCCCGCAGGTTAAAGAGGAGCAGGTCGAAGCGCGCCGGGCTGACCAGATACGCCGCGAAGCGGGCCGCCATCGCCGGCTTCGCCAATTCCTTCGGCACGTGGATCGGCGCCACCTCGGCCAGCACGTGGACCTCCGCCCGGCGCAACGCCGTCAGCGCCGCCGCCCCGTCGTCGATCGCGCGCAGCACGATCCGCCCTGCCAGTCCTGGCGCCTTGCTCGTGCGCTCGAGCATCAGGTGGACATCGTCGCCGGCGACGAAGCGGAACGGCCCCGAGCCGATCGGCTGATCGGGCTGCGCCACCCGTCCGCGCGGCACGATCTTGATCGCCGCGATCTTCTCGAGCACCAGCGGATCGTCGTGCTCGAACACCAGCCGCAGCCACCGACCCGAGCTGTCCTTCGGGCCAGATGGCGGCCCGTCCGCCGGCACCGCCGCGCGCAGCCCGTCGAGGCCGTGACGCTGACGCAGCCCCTGCCCGCGCGACCCCAGCCACTGGTTCACGCTGAGCAGCGCGTCCTCGCGCGTCACCGCCGAGCCGTCGTGGAACTGCGCGCCCTCGCGGAGGTGACACACCACCCCGCGGCCGGCCGGGTCGTGGTCGACCTCGCAGCGGTCCGCGAGCGCCATCTCGATCCAGGGGGCGCTGTCCCCCTGGCGCCGGACCAGGCCCTCGAACAGCAAGTCGTCGACCACGCGCTGGCCCCACGGGTCGAGCTCCGTGAACGGGTCGAGGCTGGCGGGCAGCCGGCGCACCGCCACGACCACCGTGTCCTCGGCCGAAGGCGAGATCACCGGGGTCTGCGGGCGGACTTCGCTCGGACCCGCGGCGGGGACCACCTCCGCGGGAGGACTGCTGCAGGCCCCCGCGAGCGCGAGGCACGCCGCCGCCAGGGATCGCAGGACGGGCAGCATGCCCCGCCCTCTCGGTCTTCGGCGGCGGACCGGGAATGGGGCCGCCACCTGCGCGCGTGGGCCTCGGGCGTCGCTCGGCGATTGCACCCCCACCGTCTACCAAACGGCCCGAGCACTTGAAACTACGCGCGTGCGCATGATACAGCCACAATCGTCGGCCTTCCCCCACGGGAAGGCTCGAAGGACGACGCTCCCGATGATCCGCTCTGCTTCTACGCTCCTGATCACGACCGCACTCTGCATGGCTCCATGGGGCTGCGGAGGCGAGCCTGCCCCCAAGGTCAAGAAGTCCCAGGAGGACGAGGGACCGTCGGCCGCCGACAACGTCAAGTTCGAACTCCCCGCCCCGCCCGACTTCGACGAGGGCAAGGTGGCCGAGAAGTGGGAAGACGGCGCCTGGTCGGTCTACGGCCTCCGCAAGGAGATCGAGGAGAACGTCAAGATCGGCGACGCTGGCCAGGAGATCGAGCTCAAGGGCTACGTCCAGGACATCTACGAGCCGCCCGCCTGTCCCGAGGGCGAGAAGTGCCCGGTCGGCAAGCAGCCGCACATCTGGATCACGGACAAGGCCGAAGAGAAGGGCAAGAAGCGGGCGATGATGGTCGTCGGGTACCGCTTCACGATCCCCGACTACGACGCCAAGCGGTGGGAGAAAGTCCCCGACGTGGTGTTCGAGAAGGGCAAGCAGTACACCTTCAAGGGCAAGTTCAAGCGCTTCTCCGACCAGGGGTTCGCCGACGCCCGCGGCCTGCTCGACTTCACGTACTACAAGGCGGTCGACCCGACCACCGGCACCGAAGGTTGGATCGCGCCCAAGGCCGCTGCGTGGCACCCGATCGAGCTGCTCCGCGTCGAAGAAGAGCAGCGCAAGTTGGTCGAGAAGGTCAACAAGGGCAACAAGAAGGGCAAGTGAGGCTCGCCGTGCACAAGATCTTCCTGGGCTCGCTGTTCAGCTTCTCCCTCGCCTTCGCGCTCGGCGCCTGCACGTCGCCCGAGATCAACTCGTGCGAGAATTTCCGGGAGGTCCGCGGCAGCTGCGACGGCAACAACGCCTTCCGCTACCAGCCGGTCAGCTACGACCTGTGCAACAACGTCGACCCGGAGTGCAAGGCGTTCTACGACTGCGCCGCCGCGCTGCCCTGCGTCCCCGACGCCCGGGCGTTCGTCCTCGGCGTCGAGAACGAGGCCATGAAGATCGGCGGCAAGCCGTGCATCCCTCGCAGCCAGGACCCCGAGTGCGGCAAGCAGTGCTGCCCGGTCGACAACTACCGCACCCTGTGCCAGCAGCCCGAGGACAAGGAGTGCACCGACGAAGACCTCCGGATCCCCGAGGAAGAGGACGACGAGTAGACCCACGTCTGCTCTGATTCGCCTCGAAGGCGGCCCCGGCTTCGCGCCGCGGCCGCTTTCTTCGTGCCCCGCGAGGCCATGTCTTCGCGGCGCCTCGTCGATGCGAGCGACGCATCGCGCTCGATCGATCGGGGCGCTGCGACCACGACGAGCGCCCGCAGCCTGCTCGACTTCACCCCTCGTGTTCTGCCGGTTGCTCCGCGGCCGCGAGACGTGCAACGCTCGCCGAGACCGGTCCAGTGAGGCTCACCGTGCACAAGATCTTCCTCGTCACCGCGTTCGCGTTCGCAGCTGCCTTCACCCTCGGAGCCTGCACCACGCCCGAGGTGGAGTCGTGCGAGCAGTTCAAGGACACGCGCGCCGCGTGCGACGCCAAGAACGGCAGCGACACGAGCTCCGAGGACAAGGACGCCGACCTCTGCGAGAACGTCGACGCCGAGTGCAAGGAGTTCTACGACTGCGCCCGTCAGCAGGAGTGCGTCGAGGTCGGCGGCGTGTTCCGCCTCGATTTCGCCAAGGTCTGCACCATGCCCGAGGGCAAAGAGTGCACCGAGATCGCCGCCGCCGAGTGACTCGAGCCCGGCGTCTGCGAGCCACCGCGCGAAGCGATCGGTCGGCCAGCGAGAAGAACATCGCGCCGGCAGGCAGCGACGGACGAGCGAGCCGCGCCACGCAGCTCGCACCGCTCGCGCTCCGTCGCCACGCGCCTCAGCGCCGCTGCGCCGCCTCGGCCGCGTAGTACCAGTCGGCCCCGCGAAGGCGCACCCACGCCGGCGAGCCCTCGATCGTCGGGCCGACGTCGACCGTCACCGTCGCCGCTCCCGGTCGCAGGATCTTCGCTGTCATCGGCTCCCCGCGTGGTTCGCCCTGGATGAGGCGCGTCGCCCGGAACTCCTCCCAGCCCGTCAGCCCCGCGAGCAGCGCCGGATCGCCCGACGTCGACCACGTCGCCTCCTCGATCGCCTCGCGGGTCGCCGTCGCCGAACGTGTCCCTGAGGACAGCTCCACCCGGCGCGCCTGACCCAGCCAGAAGCGCAGCGGATCCGCATACAGGAGATCCTCGCTCAGCGCCTGACACGTCGATTTCGCCAGCAGCGCCGCGCGCGGCTGGTTCGGCACGTGGCCCACGCAATCGGGGTGCAGCTCCAGCACCGCCGCCTCGCTGCCCGTCCGCTCGACCCGGATCGTCCGCAGCGGCGCCGTCACCGGCCGGTCCGTCCACGCCTCGGCGCGGGCTGCCTGCAGCGCCGCCAGCATCGCCTCGAGCCGCACCTCGTCGAGCGCAGCCGCCCCGTCGGGGTGGACCGGCGCGTCGAGGCGCCACACCCCGAGGTCGAGGCGCACGCTCTGGCGCACCGCCTCGCTGCCTCGTCCGGCCAGGATCTCGAGCTCCCGCACCTCACCTGCCCCGAAGGACAGCAGCCTGCGCTCCGCGAACGTCTCGCGGCCGAACGCCAGCACCAGCGGCTCCTCGCGCGCCACGATCAGCGGCGGCGCCTCGTCGCGGCGGCACGCCAGCCGCACCCCGTCGGCCGGCCCGCAGCGCAGCCGCAGCCGCTGACTGCTGTCGGACTCGATCGTCAGGTCGACCTCCGCGCGGAACCCCGACAGCGGCTGTGCCGGCAGCTCGACCGGCGCCTGCTGCAGCGTCGTCCACCAGCGGAACACCTCCGGCTCCGCCACCTCGTGCAGCGCCCCGTCCTCCTCCACCACCCAGCCGCCGCCCAGACGCCGCAGCCGCCGCTGCGCCGGCGCCTCCATCTGCACCGCCAGCACCCGCCCGTACGCGTACGGCGCCAGCTGCGGCTCGATCAGCCCGCCGTCAGGATCGTCGATCGGCCACGGCGCATCGACCTCGGCCTCCACGCAGCCGCGGATCCCCGCCCCGCGATCGACCACCACTCGCCCTGGCTGCCCCGGGCACGGCGGCCCCAGTCGGACCTCCCAGCGCCGGCCCGATCGATCCTGGACCTCGAGCCATGGCGTCACCGGCAGCTCGCTCGCCTCTGCCGGCGCCGGCTCGAACTCCGCCGCCACGATCCGGTCGAGCCGCAGCGCCACCGCCGGCTCCGCCAGCAGCTGCGGCGACGCCCCCGTCACCACCCGCCACAGCGCGTCCGCCCCGCGCGCCAGCTCGAGCGGCCCCACCCGCACCGCCGCCGCCTCGCTGGCCTCGATCGGCACCAGTCGCCGCGACAGCCACGCCGACGCCGGCTGGGCCAGCGCCGCGCCCAGCTCCGGCTCGATCACCCACGTCCCGCCGTCCGCGATCGTCCCGTAGTCACCGACCCCGTCGCTCGCCGCCCCGTGCAGCGTCACCGCCAGGCGACGGCCCTCGACATCGACCGCGATCTCGCCGCGCGCCGGCCCCAGCGGGCTGTCCTCGGCCACTGCGCGCAGCGTCGTCGCCATCCGCAGCGAGCTCCACAGCCCCGCCAGCCCCTCCGCGTCCGCCGGCCCCAGCGGGCTCTCGCCCACCGTCACCGCGTGCTGCCCGTTGGCCCCCGGCGCCAGGATTACTGGCGGCTGACCGGCCTGCGCCAGCGTGATCGTCGCCCGCTCGAGCTCCGCCTCGCTCAGCCCCGGGAACACCCGTCGGGCCGCCGACTGGGCGCTGTAGATCATCGGCGCCGCCGGACCTCCGGCCCACGGGTCGAACCGCAGCAGCGCCGCGCTGGCGATCGCCGCCGCCGTCAGCGCCAGCGTCAGCGCCCGCGGCCGCCACGAAGCTGCCCGCGAGAACATGTCCTTTACGACATGTCCTTTCATACCCGCCGCCTCCACGAAGCTGCCCGAGAGAACATGTCCTTCACAACATGTCCTTTCATGCCCGCCGCCTCCACAGCACCCACAGCCCGAGCGCCGCCCCGAAGCCTGGCAGCCCGACCAGGCACATCCATACCATCTGCGCCAGCTGCTCCTCCTGCAGCACCAGCTTGACGTGCTCGCGCGGTCGCGGCCGCAGCCCCAGCAGCGCGTCACGCTCGCTGAGCCAGCCGACCGCGTTGAGCAGGAAGTCGCGCCCGCGGTCGTAGACCACGTCCTCGCGCAGCATCGCGTTGAGGGCGAAGTCCGCCGACCCCACCACGATCATGCGCGACCCGCCGAGCTCCGCCGCCGCCGCGATCGGCACCGGCCCCTCGCGGTCGACCGCCGCGTCGAGGCGGGGCGCCTCGCCGCGCGTGAACGCCAGGATGTCGGCCTCTGCCCATCCGCGCTCGCTCGTCTGGATCAGCGTCGTCGCCGGCCCCTCGACCGCCAGCTCGCGCACCTGCAGCAGCGAGATCGGCTGCCCCACCAGCCGCGCCGTCGCCGGGTGGTCGCCCCAACCTTCTTGCAGCGTGAACGCCAGGAACGGCGTCGCCCCGGCCATCGGCGACGGATCGACCACCACCCGCTCGCCGAAGCGGATGCCTCGCTGCGCCGTCAGCTCTTCGAGCCCGTTCGGCGCCAGCCCGCTGCTCCCGCGCAGGATCACCGCCCCCGCCAGCAGCAGCACGTCGCCGCCGCCGGCCATGAAGCGCCCGACCTCCTTCACGTGCTCGGGCGGCAGCGGCCCTTGCGGCCCGCCGACCAGCAGCACGTCGCAGCCCGTCAGCCCCTCCGGCCCCGACAGATCGGCGACCCGCACCGTCAGCCCCGCGTCGCTCCACAGGTCACGCAGGTGCGCGTACCCGCTGTACGGCTCGAGGCTGTCGAGCGCCGGCTCGCCGTGGCCCTGCGTCGCGCACACCACCACCCGCCGCGCATCGGTGACCGCCAGGAACTTGCCGAGCAGCGCCTCCTCGCCGCGGAACTCCTTCACCCGCGGCCCCGTCACCTGCACGTCGGGACCGGTCGCGAAGGACACCAGATCCGACGGCAGCAGATGCGCCTTGCGCAGCCCCGCCCCCTGGCCCGAGCGGACCAGCACCACCCCGTCGGCCAGCTCGCGCCCCGTCAGCGCGAAGTCGGCGATCGCCGCGCTCGCCTCCTGATGATCGCGGTCCGGATCGACGAAGCGCACCCGCAGGTTGGCCGCCGCCGTCGTCATGCGCGCCAGCACCTCGCGCAGCTCCGCCTGCAGCGGGTTCGGCCGGCCGCCGCCGATCGTCGACGGCACGATCACCGTCACCTCGACCGCCGCCGGCAGCCCTGCCAGCACCTCGCGCGCGCGCTCGCTGAGCGAGTACACGTGCCCGCCGGTCCAGTCGCCGCGCTCCGCGTGCCGGCTCGCCAGCATCGCCGCGTTCGCCAGCGTGAACGCGGCCAGCGCCACCTGCAGCCCGTGCTCGAAGCGCCGCCGCGGGCTCACCACCGCCACCGCCGCCAGCAGCAGCGCCGTCGTCACCGCCAGGTGCAGGTACGCCCACCGCGGATCGACGATGCCCTGCGCCAGCTCCTGCATCATCGTCAGAAGGCTCGTCGCCTGGATCGCCCGGCTCGCCGCCTCGGACTGCATCTGTCCCTCGAGCAGGCCGCTCATCACCGCGATCGTGCACACCACGAACGTCATCACCGCCGCCGCCAGCTGGCTGCGGGCGATCGCGCTGGCCAGCAAGCCGACCGCCAGGAAGCTCGCGCCGACCAGCCCGACCCCGAGGTACCCCGCCAGCACCGGCCCTGCCTCCGGCCGCGCCCCCGCGCCCATCAGCAGCACGTAGAACGCCGCCGTCGGCAGCCACAGCGCCGCGTAGAACGCATACGCCCCGCCGAACTTGCCCGCGATCAGCTGCCCCGGCGACAGCGGCGCCGTCAGCAGCGCCTCCAACGTCCCGAGCCGCCGCTCCTCCGCCACCAGCCGCATGCTGAGCGCCGCACAGATGAAGATCACCGGCAGCCAGAACAGGAAGAAGCTGCCGCCGAAGTAGAACTGCATCACCGGCCCCGGCGCCGCCAGCGGGTCGTTGAGCACGCGCAGCAGCAGCGCGAAGTTGTAGCCCTGGTTGAGCAGGAACAGCGTCGCCACCAGGTACGCCAGCGGCGTCACGAACAGCGACAGCAGCTCCTTGCGGGCCACGTGCCAGGCCCCGCGGACCCACCACCCGAGCGCGCTCACGCCTCACCTCGCGCGTCCGACTCCGGCCCCGACTCGCCGCTCGTCAGCCGGTAGAACCGCTCCTCCAGGCTGCGGCGCCCGACCTCGAGCCGCACCGGCGGCACCCCGGCTTGCACGCTCGCGCGCCCGATCGCCGCCGCCAGCGCCTCTGCCTCGCCCGCGTCCGCGCAGCGGACCCGCGCCTGCGAACCTTCGCCCGCGGCCGTCGGCCCCTCGATCTGCCCCGCGCCCACCCCGGCCAGCGCCAGCACCTCGGCCGCGCGCGTGGGCGGCCCGTCCCAGCGCACCACCACCTCGCTCGCGCGCAGCGCCTCTGCCACCGACTCGTCGGCCACGCAGCGGCCCTGGGCCAGCACGACCACGCGGTCACACAGCGCCTCGACCTCCGCCAGGATGTGCGACGAGAAGATCAGCGTCTGCCCGCCGCCGAGCGCCTTGAGCATCGCCCGGATCTCGAGCACCTGGTTCGGATCGAGGCCGACCGTCGGCTCGTCGAGCACCACCAGCGGCGGCGCCCCGAGCAGCGCGTCGGCGATCCCGACCCGCTGGCGATAGCCGCGGGACAGGTGCCCGATCGGCCGCTCGAGCATCTCTGCCAGCCCCGTCTGCTCCGCCACCCGGCGAATTTCGGCGGCCCGCGCCTTGCGGGGCACCCGCTTGATCGCCGCCCGAAAGTCGAGGTGCTCACGCACCCGCAGCTCCACGTACAGCGGCACCTGCTCCGGCAGGTACCCGACCTGCTCGCGCACCTGCAGCGACTGCGACGCCGCGTCCAGCCCGGCCACCGCGACCTTCGTCGTCGCGCTAGCCTGCACCGGCAGAAACCCGCACACGATCCGCATCAGCGTCGACTTGCCGGCCCCGTTCGGGCCCAAAAGCCCCACGCGCTGCCCCGGCGCCACGCGGAACGACACGTCGCGCAGCGCCGGCGCCGGCGCTCCTGGGTAGCGGTGCGACAGGTGATCGACCGCGAGCGACGCCGGCGCGCGCGTCATCGCTTCGTCGCCGGCGCCTTCGCGCCCCCGGCCGCCTCGCGCCCGCCGTCGCCCGCCGCGCTATCCTGCGGGACCTGTCCCTTCGCACCTGTCCCAGGGGCGCTGTCCTGCGGGACCTGTCCCTTCGCACCTGTCCCCGGGGCGCTGTCCTGAGGGACCTGTCCCTTCGCACCTGTCCCCGGGGCCCCGTCCTTCGCGCCGGCCCCGCCCGCGGCGCCCTGCGCGGTCGCCCCGGCCTCGGTCCCCTCGACCGGCGCTGGCCCGGGCCGCGACTCGAGCGGGTCGCGCTCGATCTCCTGGATCGCCCACAGCATCGCCGCCTTGGCCTCCGGATGCGCCTCCTTGGCAGCAGTCTCGGTCAGCGGCGCCTTGTAGCCGACCAGCCGCTGGCTGCCCATCGCCTCTGCCAGCGCCTGGCGCACGACCGGGTCCGGCTCGCGCGACAGCGCGTAGAGCAGCGCCAGCGCCGTCCCGTTGTCGCGCGCCGGGATCAGCGCCCGCGCGCACGCGGCCCGCTGGTCGACCGGCATCACGTAGGTGCCGTCCTTGTTCTGCAGCGTCAGCCCGTCGATCAGCCCGCGGCGGCGCATCTCGTAGGCCGCGTAGGCCTTCGTCGCATCGTCCGTGCGGCCCGCCTTGACGTTGACCTCGCCGAGCAGCAGCCACGCCTCGAGGTCGTCGGGGTCGTCCTTGATCACGGCCTCCTGCTCGGGGATGGCCGCCTCGAATTGCCCGTCGCCGGCCAGCGCCAGCGCCAGCACCCGCCGCGGCTCGATCTCGTTCGGCAGCAGCGCCATCGTCTGGCGATAGAACGAGATCGCCGTCCGGCGATCGCCCGCCCGCTCGTGCAGCGTCCCCAGCAGCAGGCTCGCGTTGGCCCGCAGCGGCACGTCGCTCGCGTTGTCGGCGATCTCGCGCAGACCCGGCCCCAGCTCGCCGACGAGCCGCTGCGGTCCGTCCTTGTCCTCCGGCAGCAGCGCCGCCAGCCGCTCCTTCGCCTGCAAGTAGAGCTCGGCCCGCGACTCGTCGGTCGGCCCTGCCTTCGTCTCCGGCGCCGCCTTCACCTCGGCGCGCGGCTTCGGCGGGGGCGCCGGCGGTTGCCCCTCCCCGCAAGCCGAGAGTCCGAGGAGCATGACCGCGCACCACCACGCCGAAACTGTTCGCATGGCCCCGGGACAACGCCCTCGGCGACTCGGTTCCCGCGCGCGGGTTCGCTGCTGCACGCCGGGAAAGGTGCCACAGGTCCCGCCCCTTGAACACCGGGCGACCAGCCCCGCGAGAGGTCCGGCTCGGTCCTCCTCTGTTCGCAGTCGGGTCCGCTCAGCCGAGCACCAGCCGCGGGAACCGCGGGTGCGTGCTCGCGGGCGCGGCCAGGATCGGCGCCACCGCGTCGGCGATGTCCATCGCCACCGCCCCCACGTGCAGCCGCTCGCCCGCCGCGCCGTGCACATGCACCCCCGCGCACGCGCCCGCCCACGGCGAAAGCCCGCGAGCCAGCAGCGCCGCGATCACCCCCGCCAGGCAGTCACCGCTGCCCGCCGTCGCCAGGGCAGGCCCCCCGCTCACGCACACCGCCAGGCGCGCATCGTCGGCCACCAGCGAGCCCTCGCCCTTCAGCACCACCACCGCCCCGGTCACCGTCGCCAGCGCCCGCGCCGCTCGCGGGCGATCGGCCTGGACCCGCCCCGTCGTCCACGTCTCACCTGTCCTTGCGGACAGCAAGCGAGCCGCCTCCGCCGGGTGCGGCGTGATCACCCGCGGCTGCTGCGTGCGCGCCTCGATCTCGGCCAGCGCCGACGCGTCCCACACCGCGGGCCGTCGATCCTCGCGCCACAGCGCCGCCAGCCCCGCGCGATCTTCCGCCCGCACCAGCCCCGGCCCGACCACCAGCACCTTCGCCGCCGGCGCCGGCACCTCTCCACGGGCCTGCACCATCAGCTCCGGCCGATGCGCCACCAGCTGCGCCTGCACCTCGCGGTCGTCGGTGGCGATCGTCACCAGCCCGGCCCCTGCCCGCAGCGCCGCCGCCCCGGCCAGCACCGCCGCCCCCGGCGTGCCCGCCGAGCCGCCGACGATCCCCACGTGCCCGCGCTCCCCCTTGTGCGACCCCGGCCGCAGCTCCGCCAGTTCACGCGCCACCTCGGCCGGATCGATCAGACATGCATCTTCGGACATGTCCCGAGAGACAATCCCGATCGACGCCACCACCACCTCGCCGGCGGCCGCCCGCCCGGGCGTCACGTGCAGCCCCGGCTTCGAGCGCACGAACGTCACCGTGCGATCGGCCGCGAACGCCGGGCCCGGCGCGGCGCCGGTGTCGGCGTCGATCCCCGTCGGGATGTCGATCGCCAGCTTCGGTCCCGGGCGCCCGTTGGCCCACTCGACCGCCGTCACGAACGGCTGCCGCAGCGGCGGCGTCGCCCCCGTCCCCAGCATCGCGTCGACGATCAGCGCCTCCTCGTCCTCGCGCGGCAGCCCGCGAGCGATCGGCACCCCCAGCTTCTCCGCCAGCGCCACTTGCTGCGCCAGCTCGGCCCCCAGCCGCTCGGTCAGCAAGAACACCCGCGCCCGCACCCCCCAGCCGTGGAGGATCCGCGCCACCGCCACCCCGTCGCCGCCGTTGTTGCCCGGCCCGCACAGCGCCCACACCGGCCGGTCGCTGCGCATCGCCAGCGCCTCGCGGGCGCAGCACAGCGCCGCTCGCTCCATCAACACCGGCGACGGCGTCCCCAGCTCGTCGATCGTGTGGCGGTCGGCCGCCGCCGCCTCGCTCCTCGTCCACAACGTCGCCGGCGCTCGCTTCATCCCCCGCAGGATAGCTCCGCCCGGCCGCGCGCGCGAGCGCCCGGGCCCGGCCGTGCGTCGCACATGTCCCGAGAGCCATGTCCTTGCCGTCACCGGCCCGCGCTGCCATCCTCGGGCGCAATGGGTCCCCTTCGTATCGGACGCAAGCTATCGACCAACCTCGTATCCGCGGCAGCGCCCGCTCGCTCACCCACGGACGGGCCCGCTGGCCCGACGCGACGCGAGCACGCCACGACGCCCGAGCTATCCCCGGTCGTCGTCAGCCACCGCCTCTCCGCAACCTTTTACGATCACTCCTCCACCCGCGCCCCGCATCGACTCGTTTCTCGCGCCTCACGACCCGACGCCGCATCGCCGCGTCACGTTTCGACGCGGTCGTTCGGCCGTCTCGTCCCGAGCTGGACGCGCGTGCCGATTTCGATCGCCGGCGCTCGCGGGGCCATCCTGCTCGCGCTGCTCCTGTTGCCCGCCTGCATGTCGTACGGCCCGCCCGTGCGCAGCCCCGGCTACGGCGCCCCCGGCCGGATCCGCCAGGGCCAGCTCGAGGTCGGCGGCTCCGTCGCGCACCCCGGCCGTCCTGGCAGCGGCGGCCCCTTCGTCGGCTACGGCGTGCGTGACTGGGCCAGCGTCGAGGTCGGCGCCGACTTCTCGTTCCGCCAGTGGGCGCTCGGCTACCTCGGCGGCCGCTTCACGTATGCCCCCAAGCGCGACCGCAAGCTCCACGGCGCCCTCGACGGCGAGCTCGGCGTCGGCGGCGGCGTCGGCGGGTACTTCTATTGCCAGCCCGCCCAACAGCCCTGTGGCGACCCCCGCGGCTGGTCCGATCGCGCCGCGCTCGGCGGCTACGTCGGCGGCGGCGCCGGCTATCACTTCAGCTTCTTCGCCCTCTACGCCCGCGGCCGCTTCCAGGCCACCGCCGCCGAGGGCCTGCCCTCGACCGTGTTCGGCTCCCTCCACGGCGGCATGCAATTCCGGATCGCCCGCCACGTCGACCTGTTCACCAGCGGCGGCCTGTTCGGCCTCCACAACCGCCAGGGCAACCGCATCGACCCTTACTGGGACGTCGGCCTCTCGGTCTACTTCGACGTCGTCCGCCGCCAGCGCCCGACCGCTTCGCGTCGCCCGTTGAACATGTCCTTTTGAACATGTCCTCGGCACCATATCATTCGCGGCTCACTGCGAGCCGACGCCGGCTCTGATACCCTGCGTGAGCATGGACCCGCGCACCGTCGACGAGTTCCTCGCCATCTCGTGGCCCGAGGGCGAGCGTCACGAGCTTCACGACGGCCGGGTCATCGCCGGGACCCTGCCGACCCGCGCGCACCAGACCCTCCTGATGGCCCTCGCCTACACCCTCGCCAACGGCCTTCACGACCCCTGGGAGGTCCTGCTCGCGGCCGGCATCGCCTCGCCGACCCGCGCGCATACCTGCTACCAGGTCGACCTGCTCGTCACCTGCGAACCTCCGCAACCGCGCCAGCGCATCATCCACGCCCCCGTCCTGCTCGTCGAGGTCCTCTCGCCCTCCACCCAGGCCAACGACCGCAACCGTAAGCTGCCCGACTACCGCCAGATGCCGAGCGTGCAGGAGGTCCTGCTCATCGACAGCGAGGCCATGCACGTCGAGCTCTATCGGCGCTTTGAAGGCACCCGCTGGCTCAGCGAAATCTTGCGTGAGCCGACCGACCTCCTGCACCTCGAGAGCGTCGGCCTCGACCTCGCCCTCGCCGACCTCTATCGCCGCGTCATCTTCCCCGGCGACGAAGCCGCCGCCTGAGCGCGCCGACTTCTCTCTCGCCGTCGCGGCGGAGCGCTCGCCGAATCGCCCCGGTGACGCGCCGCGCCCCGAGCGTCCATCGCCGGGATGCCCGAGAGCGGCGAGCCGAACAGCGCGATGCCGGGTGCCTCGGGGATGGCGGCCCAGCGCTCGAACGCCACGAGCTCGCCCTTCGCTCACCTGTCCCCGAGGACAGCCCACCTCCGCGACGCCCGCCGGCCCGCGCTGCGAGCTCCCGCACGCGCCTCGCCGGTCGCTCGGCTTTCTCGTACAATGCCCCCGCCATGCCCGACCCGTTGCGCGCCTGTGCGGTCTCGTTCCTCAACGCCTGGCCGCTCGTCCAGCCGCTCGTCGGCCAACATCTGCCCGGCGATCGCATCCCGCGCCACCCCGACGGCACCCCGCTGTTCGAACTCAGCCTCGTCTTGCCCAGCGAGTGCGCCCGGCGCCTCGAGGTCGGCGAGTGTGATGTCGCCCTCGTCCCGGTCGCCGCCTGCGCCGCCCATCCCGAATGGGAGGTCGTGCCCGAGGTCGGCATCGGCTGCCGCGGGCCTGTGCACTCGGTGCTCCTCGTCTCCGCCGTCCCCCTGGCGCAGATCGAGCGGATCTACCTGGACGCCGCCTCGCGCACCTCCGTCATCCTCATCCAGCTGCTGCTGCGCGCCCAGGGCCTCGACCCCGAGTGTGTCCACGCCCCGCACCGCGAGGGCGCCGGCCTGGTCCAGGGCACCCACGCCGCCCTCGTGATCGGCGACGCCGCCATGGCGCTGCACGATCGCTTCCCCCACGTCTTCGACCTCGGCGCCATGTGGCTGGCGCAGACCGGCCTCCCGTTCGTGTTCGCCGTCTGGGCCGCGCGGCCCGGCCTCCTCACGCCCGCCCACGTCACCGCCCTGCAAGACGCCCGCGCCTACGGCCTCAAGCACGCCGAGGAGCTCGCCCACGGCTTCCGCGAGCAGCAGCTCCAGGCTGGCCTGCCCCCCCGCGACCTCCTCAGCGACAACGCCTACGCCAACTACCTCCGGCGCGCGATCCGCTACGGCCTCTCCACCAAGGAGCGTGAGGGCGTCGTCGAGTTCCTCTCGCGCGCCACCGCTGCCGGCCTGCTCAGCATCCCCGGCCACGACCCTGACGACCCGGTCCACATCCGCTTCGCCGGCGGCGCCGAGCCCGAGGCGCTGGTCGCCGCTCGCCGACCGCGGCCGCCGCTCGCGGCCGACGAGTTGCTCGCGCGCGCCGCTGCCGGCGGCCGCCTCGACCTCGCCGAGGGCATCTTCCTCTACGAGCACGCCGACCTCATGGCGCTGGGCGCCGCCGCCGACGCTCGCCGCGCAGCGCTCCACCCCGAGGGCGTCGTCACCTACATCATCGACCGTAATGTAAATTATACAAACGTGTGCGTAACACGTTGTAAGTTCTGCAATTTTTATACCCCACCCGGAGGCCGCGGCGGCTACGTCCTGAGCCGCGAAGAGCTGGCCCGCAAGTTCCGTGAGACCGAGGAATTGGGCGGCGTCCAGATCCTCCTTCAGGGCGGCCTCAACCCCGAGCTCGGGCTCGAGTGGTACGAGGACTTCTTCCGCTGGACCAAGGCCAACTTTCGCCTCGCGCTCCACGCGCTGTCGCCGACCGAGATCATTCACATCGCCCAGCTCGAGGACTTGCCGATCCGGGACGTCCTCGTGCGGCTGCGGGCGGCCGGCATGGACAGCTTGCCGGGTGGCGGCGCCGAGATCCTCGACGACGAGATCCGCACCCGGATCTCCCCCTTCAAGAACACCGCCGACGAGTGGCTGGCCGTCATGCGCGAGGCCCACGGTCTCGGCATGAAGACCACCGCCACCATGGTGTTCGGCTTCCAGGAGACCGCCGAGCAGCTCGTCCACCACATGGACCGGATCCGCGGCCTGCAGGACGAGACCGGGGGGTTCACCGCCTTCATCACCTGGCCGTTCCAGGCCGACGGCACCCGGCTCAAGCTGCGCGACGACACCAGCCCGCTGCGGTACTTGCGGGTGCAAGCGCTGGCCCGGCTCTACCTCGACAACGTCCCCAACCTGCAAGTCAGCTGGCCGACCCTGGGGCCCGAGATCGGCGAAGTCGCCCTGCGCTTCGGCGCAAACGATTTCGGGTCTGTCATGATCGAGGAGAACGTCGTCTCCCAGGCCGGCGCGCGGTTCATGATGAGCGCCGCCGAGATCGAGGCCCACATCCAGCTCGCTGGCTTCGTGCCCGCGCGCCGGAACATGCGTTACGACCGTCTGCCGGGCGTTTCGTCGAATGGCGCGGCTGTCGCCGCGTCAGCCGCCGCGGACGGCGGGCTCGGGGCCTTGTGACCCCTCGCACGTCCGCGAACGGCCGGCTGCACTCCGAAAAATCCCGCGAACATAGTAAACGCCCCCCAGGGCTGTCCGAGCGGTCTTTCGACCGGTTCGGACCGCCTCACTCCACGAGCCTCCGGGCCCCGTCATTCACGCACCGGATCCGCCCCAGCGAGAGCCTTCGGGCACGAATCGGACCGCGCAAGAACCCGCACCATGACAGTACATCGGATCAAAAAGGGACTCGACCTCCCGATCACCGGCGCGCCGCAGCAGGTGATCGAGGCCGGCTCGCCCGTACGTCACGTCGCCCTGCTCGGCGCCGATTACGTGGGCATGAAGCCGAAGATGGAGGTCAAGGTCGGCGACGCCGTCAAGCGCGGGCAGTTCCTCTTCGAGGACCGCAAAGCGCCCGGCGTCCGCTTCACGGCCCCTGGCGCCGGCTCGGTGGTCGCCATCCACCGCGGTGAGAAGCGGGCCTTCGTCTCGCTGGTCATCGCCCTCAACGAGCGCGAGCAGGCCGGCCAACCTGGCCCCGAGGACAGCGTCACGTTCGCCAGCTGGACCCGCAAGCCGGTCGAAGAGCTGAGCGGCGACGAGGTCAAGGCGCTGCTGGTCGAGTCGGGCCTGTGGACGGCCCTGCGCCAGCGCCCGTTCTCCCGCGTCCCCAGCCCCGAGTCGACCCCGCGCGCGCTGTTCGTCACCGCGATCGACACCAGCCCGCTGTCGGCCGACGTCGCCGTGGTGCTCAAGGGCCACGAGGCCGACTTCCAGCGCGGCCTGGCGGCGCTGAGCAAGCTCGCGCCGAAGACCTACCTGTGCAAGGGCCCCGGCCTGTCGCTCGACGCCGGCGGCGCCACGAACGTGCGCGTCGAGACCTTCGAGGGTCTGCACCCGGCCGGCCTGGTCGGCACGCACATCCACCTGCTCGAGCCGGTCAACCGCGAGCGCGTCGTGTGGCACATCGGCTACCAGGACGTCGTCGCCGTCGGCCGCCTCGTCGCCACCGGCGAGCTCGACTTCCGCCGCGTCGTCGCCCTCGGCGGCCCGGTCGCCAAGCGCCCGCGCCTGCTCGCGACCCGCAACGGCGCCAGCCTCGACGAGCTGACCGCCGGCGAGCTCAAGGTCTCGCCGGCCGGCGAGAACCGCGTCGTCAGCGGCTCCGTGTTCGGCGGGCGCAAGGCCGTGGGCGAGGCCGACGGCTACCTCGGTCGCTTCGTCAACCAGGTCAGCGTGCTCGCCGAGGGCCGCCAGCGCGAGCTGCTCGGCTGGCTCGCCCCGGGCGCCGGCAAGTACAGCACCATCCCGGTCTACTTCGGCTTCCTCGGCAAGCTGTTCGGCAAGAAGTTCGACCTCACCACCACGACCAACGGCTCGCCGCGGGCCATGGTCCCGATCGGCATGTACGAGCGCGTCATGCCGCTCGACATCCTGCCGACCTTCCTCCTCCGCTCGCTGCTCGTCGGCGACACCGACCGGGCCGTCGAACTCGGCGCGCTCGAGCTCGACGAAGAAGACCTCGCGCTGTGCACCTTCGTCGACCCGGGTAAGTCGGACTTCGGCGCCGCGTTGCGGCACAACCTCAACGAGATCGAGAAAGAGGGCTGACGCAGATGCGAAAACTGCTCGACAAGCTCGCGCACTCCTTCGAAAAGGGCGGCAAGCACGAGAAGCTGTACCCCCTCTACGAGGCGGCCGACACCTTCCTGTACACGCCCCCGGACGTCGCCAAGCGCGACTCTCACGTCCGCGACGCCCTCGATCTCAAGCGCATGATGACCACCGTCGTCATCGCGCTGATCCCGTGCGTGTTGTTCGCGATGTACAACACCGGCCTGCAGGCGCACCTGATGATCGCCAAGGGCGCCGCGCCGCTCGACAACTGGCAGACCGCGCTCTTCCAGATGTTCGGCCTCGGCTTCGACCCGGCCAGCCTGCTCGCCTGCTTCCTGCACGGCGCCATCTACTTCCTGCCCGTCTACGCCATCACGATGGCGATCGGCGGCAACTGCGAGGCGATCTTCTCGGTCGTGCGCAAGCACGAGATCAACGAGGGCTTCCTCGTCACCGGCCTGCTGTTCCCGCTGACGCTGCCGCCGACCATCCCGCTGTGGCAGGTCGCGCTCGGCATCGCCTTCGGCGTCGTCATCGGCAAGGAGGTCTTCGGCGGCACCGGCATGAACGTGCTGAACCCGGCGCTGACCGCCCGCGCGTTCCTGTTCTTCGCCTACCCGGCCCAGATCTCGGGCGACCAGCCGTGGGTGGCCGCCAACCTCTCCGCGCTGCCGCAGGGCGTCTCGGGCGCCACCGCGCTCGCCCGCGCCGCCGTCGACCCCGGCGTGGTGATGAACCAGACCGGCGGCTGGACCTCGACCTGGTGGGACGCCTTCATCGGCACCATCCCCGGCTCGATGGGTGAGACCTCGACGCTGGCGTGCCTGATCGGCGCCGCGGTCCTCATCATCACCAGGGTCGGCTCGTGGCGGACCATGCTCGGCGTCGTGCTCGGCACGCTCGCGCTGTCGAGCCTGTTCAACGCCATCGGCAGCCAGACCAACCAGCTGTTCAACTTGCCGTTCGAGTGGCACATCGTGCTCGGCGGCTGGGCCTTCGGCACCGTGTTCATGGCCACCGACCCGGTCTCGTCGGCCTTCACCGACACCGGCAAGCTGATCTACGGCTTCGGCATCGGCGCCCTCGTCGTCCTGGTCCGGGTCGTGAACCCCGCCTACCCCGAGGGCATGATGCTGGCGATCCTGTTCATGAACATGTTCGCCCCGCTCATCGACCACTTCTTCGTCCAGGCCAACATCAAGAGGAGGCTCGCCCGTCATGGCGCATAGTACCGGCTACACCATCGGCTTCGCCGCACTGGTCTGCGTCGTCTGCGGGGTCGGCATCGCCAGCGCCGCGGTCGCGCTGGCCGACCGCCAGGCCGAGAACAAGAAGCTCGACCAGCAGAAGCAGGTCCTCGCGGTCGCCGGCCTGATGCAGGAGGGCGAGACGCTCAAGCCCGACGAGGTCAAGAAGCGCTTCGCCGACAACATCAAGCCCGAGGTCGTCGACCTCAAGGGCGGCGTGGCGGCCCAGGGCGTCGACCCCGCCGGCTTCGACCAGCGCAAGGCCCAGAAGGACCCGGCGCAGAGCCGCGAGGCCCCGCCGAACAACGCCAAGGTCCTGCGCCTGCCCAACAACGCGCTGGTCTACAAGGTCCTCAAGGACGGCAAGGTCGACACCCTGATCTTCCCGATCGAGGGCTACGGCCTGTGGTCGACCCTGTACGGGTTCATCGCCCTCGACGCCAAGGACACCAACACCGTCAAGGGCATCACCTTCTACCAGCACGGCGAGACGCCGGGCCTCGGCGGCGAGGTCGACAACCCCAAGTGGAAGGCCCTGTGGCCCGGCCGCAAGGTCTACGGCGACAAGGGCGAGCCGCAGATCGCGGTCGTCAAGGGCCAGGCCGGCCCCGCGGCCAGCGACGCGTACCGCGTCGACGGCCTGTCCGGCGCCACGATCACGAGCAACGGCGTGACGAGCCTGGTCCGGTTCTGGTTCGGCCCTGACGGCTTCGGTCCCTACATCCAACACTCCAAGGCGGCGGGGGGTAAGTAAGTCATGGACAAGCAGACCAAGGGCGTCCTCTTCGACCCCCTGTTCAACAACAACCCGATCGCCCTGCAGGTGCTCGGCATCTGCTCGGCGCTGGCGGTCACGACCAAGCTCGAGACCGCGCTGGTCATGTCGATCGCGCTGACCATCGTCACCGCGTTCAGCAACCTGGCGATCAGCCTGATCCGCAACCACATCCCCTCGAGCATCCGCATCATCGTCCAGCTGACGATCATCGCCTCGCTCGTCATCATCACCGACCAGATCCTGAAGGCTTTCGTCTACGACGTGAGCAAGCAGATGAGCGTCTACGTCGGCCTCATCATCACCAACTGCATCGTCATGGGCCGCGCCGAGGCCTACGCGATGGCCAACAAGCCCGGCATCAGCTTCCTCGACGGCGTCGGCAACGGCCTCGGCTACAGCATGGTGCTGCTGGCGGTCGCCGTCCTCCGCGAGCTGTTCGGCTCCGGCAAGCTGTTCGGCGTCGAGATCCTCAAGACGGTCAACGACGGCGGCTGGTACACCACCAACGGCTTGATGGTGATGTCACCGTCGGCGTTCTTCATCATCGGCGGCATGATCTGGGCTCTCCGGGTCGCCAAGCCGGCGCAGCAGGAGAAGGAGTGAGCCCATGCTCGAGCACTACTTGAGCCTCCTGGCGAAGTCGATCTTCGTCGAGAACATGGCCCTGGCGTTCTTCCTGGGCATGTGCTCCTTCCTCGCGGTGTCGAAGAAGGTCGAGACGGCCATCGGCCTGGGCGCCGCCGTCATCTTCGTGCTCGCGGTGTGCGTCCCGCTCAACCAGTTCATCATCGTGTCTCTCCTCAAGGAGGGCGCGCTGGCCTGGATCCACCCGAGCTTCGCCACCGTCGACCTCACCTTCCTCAGCTTCCTGGTCCAGATCGGCAGCATCGCCGCCGTCGTCCAGGTCGTCGAGATGGCGGTCGACCGCTACGCCCCCGCCCTTTACAACGCGCTCGGCGTGTTCCTGCCGCTGATCGCCGTCAACTGCGCCATCCTGGGCGCCTCGCTGTTCATGGAGCAGCGCGAGTACAGCCTGGGCGAGGCGGCCGTGTTCGGCGTCGGCTCCGGCATCGGCTGGGCCCTCGCGATCGTCGCGTTCGCCGCCCTGCGCGAGAAGATGCGCTACAGCAACGTCCCCGAGGGTCTGCGCGGCCTCGGCATCGCGTTCATCCTCACCGGCCTGATGGCGATCGGCTTCCTCGCCTTCTCGGGCATCCAGCTCTGACCCGTCGAGAGCCCCACCGTTATGACCACCATCATCATCCTCGGCGTGGCGATGTTCACGTTCGTGATCCTGGCCCTGGTGCTCATCCTGCTCGCCGCCAAGGCGAAGCTGGTCAACACCGAGGCCGTCACGATCGGCATCAACGGCGACCCCACCCTGGCGATGCGGGTCCCCGCCGGCAGCACGCTGCTCAACACCCTCGCCAACCAGAAGATCTTCATCCCCTCGGCCTGCGGCGGCAAAGGCAGCTGCGGCGTATGCAAGGTGAAGGTCCACAGCGGCGGCGGCTCCATGGTCCCGACCGAGGCCGGTCACATCAGCAAGGGCGAGGCTCGCGAGGGCTGCCGGCTGTCGTGTCAGGTCAAGGTCAAGGGCGACATGCAGATCGAGCTGCCGCACGAGATCTTCGAGATCAAGAAGTGGACCTGCAAGGTCCGCTCGAACAACGGCGTCGCCACCTTCATCAAGGAGTTCGTCATCGAGCTCCCGCCCGGTGAGGTCGTCCCGTTCCGCGCCGGCGGCTACATCCAGATCGAGTGCCCGCCGCACGTCGCGAACTACAAGGACATGGTCATCGAGGACAAGTATCGCGACGAGTGGGACAAGTATAACTTGTGGCGCTACGTCTCGAACTGCACCGAGACCGTCGAGCGCGCCTACTCGATGGCCAACTATCCGGAGGAGTACGGCATCATCATGCTGAACATCCGGATCGCGACCCCGCCGCCGAAGCTCCCCGACGCCCCTCCGGGCATCATGAGCTCGTTCATCTTCAGCCGCAAAGAGGGCGACCCCGTCGTCATCTCCGGCCCGTACGGCGAGTTCTTCGCCCGCGAGACCAAGAACGAGATGGTGTTCATCGGCGGCGGCGCCGGCATGGCGCCGATGCGCTCGCACATCTTCGACCAGTTCAAGCGCCTCCGCACCGACCGCAAGGTCTCGTTCTGGTACGGCGCCCGCAGCCTCCGCGAGGCCTTCTACGTCGAGGACTTCGACGGCATCCAGAGCGAGTTCCCCAACTTCAAGTGGCACCTCGCGCTGTCCGAGCCCAAGCCGGAGGACAACTGGACCGGCTACAAGGGCTTCATCCACCAGGTGCTGCTCGAGAACTACCTCAAGATGCACCCCGCCCCCGAAGACTGCGAGTACTACATCTGCGGCCCGCCGATGATGAACGCCGCCGTCATCAAGATGCTCACCGATCTCGGCGTCGAGCCCGAGAACATCATGATGGACGACTTCGGCGGCTGAAAAGCGCCGAACCCACGCAGGGCAGCCCTTCGTGTCGGATCCGCTGAAACAAAAGTACGGGAGCAGGGCGCAGGTCCTGCTCCCGCTTTGTCTTGTGGCGTTCGTGGCCCTGAGCGCCTGGCGCCTCTGGCCTTCGGGACAGGTCGCGCGAACGCCCGCGGGCGCGCCCGCAGCCGCCTCCACGAGCGGCCCGACGCACGTGGTCTCGGGCCCGACGATGGGCACCACGTGGCGCGTCACCGTGGTCCATGAGGGCCGCGACCCGGCGCCGATCCTGCCGATGATCGAGGCCGAGCTGGCGCAGATCGATCGAGAGATGTCGACCTGGCGCGACGACTCCGCGATCAGCGAGTTCAACCGCCGCACCGAGACGTCTGCCTTCCCGGCCCCCGCCGCGCTGGTCGAGGTCGTCGCCCAGGCCCGCGACGTCAGCGAGCGCAGCGGCGGCGCCTTCGACGTCACCGTCTCGCCGCTGGTCGACGCCTGGGGCTTCGGCCGTCCCGGCCCCGTCGCCGCCCCGCCGACCGACGAGCAGCTCGCGGCCCTGCGCGCCCAGGTCGGCTGGCAGTCGCTGCACGCCGACCGCGAGGCCGCCACGCTGCGCAAGGACCAGCCCGCGCTCACGATCACGCTCTCGGCCATCGCCCCCGGCTACGCGGCCGACGTCCTGTCCGACCGCCTCGTCGCGCTCGGCTTCCCCCGCCACCTCGTCGACGTCGGCGGCGAGTTCCGGGCCCGCGGCGACGGCCCCGAGGGCCCGTGGCGCCTCGGCATCGAGCGCCCCGACGGCCCTACGGATGAGCGCGTCGTGCAAGAGGTCGTGCCGTTGCGCGACGCCGCGCTCGCCACGAGCGGCGACTACCGCAACTACCGCGAGCAAGCCGGTCGACGGATCTCGCACACCATCGACCCACGCAGCGGCCGTCCGATCGATCACAAGCTGGCCTCGGTCACGGTCATCCACCGCACGGCCGCGCTCGCCGACGCGTACGCCACCGCGCTCAACGTCCTCGGCCCCGAAGACGGCTTCGCCCTCGCCGAGCGCGAGGCCCTGCCGGCCCTGTTCCTCGTGCGCGAGGGCGACGGCTTCGCCGCCCGCGCCACGGCGGCCTTCGCGGCCTTGCGCGGGGCCCCCCCGTCCGCCACCCTGAGTCCCTGACATGACCACGATCGTGCTCACCATCGCCGTCCTCGCGGCCGTCATGCTCGGCATGGCCGTCGGCGCCATCTTCGCCGGCAAGTACCTCAAGGGCTCGTGCGGCGGCCTCGCCAACGGCAGCTGCGAGTGCACCGACACCCAGCGGCGCGACTGCTCGACCCGCCCCGCCGCCTGAGCCGTCCCTCGGGACATGTCCCCTGCGACATGTCCTTCATCACCTGCTCTATCCGACAGGTCGTGGGGCGCGTCGACTGGCGTGATCGCGGCAGATGAGCGACGCTCGCCGCGGTCTGGCATGACGATCACCGACGCGGCCTACCTCGACGAGCGGCTCCGGGGCCTGGACCTGGCCCCGCTCCCGGTCTGGGTGCTGGACCCCGAGGTGATGCGGATCGCCTGGGCCAACGGCCCCGCGCTCGACATGTGGCGCGCCCACAGCCGCGAGGAGCTGGCCGGCCGCGACTTCCGCGTCGGCCCCGAAACCGTGCTCACGCGCCTTTACACGGCCATCGCGCGGGTCCGCGAGGGCCACTCGTGGTGGGACGAGTGGACCGTCTACCCGCGCGGCCAGCCGGTCCAGATCAAGGTCCACTTCTCGCCGCTGCCGCTGGCCGACGGCCGGATCGTCGTCCTCCAGCACGTCGTCCCGCGCGACGAGGGCCCCGCGCCCGATCAGCTGCGCGGCGTCCAGGCGCTCGTGCTCACGCCGATGATCGTCGCGCAGGCCGAGTTCGACGGCCGGATCGTCATGAAGAACCCCGCCGCGATCCTGGCCTTCGGTCGCCTCGCCGATCACTGGCCCGCGTGGTTCGTCGAGCCCGCCGCCGCCGAGGCCATGCTCGCCGCCGCTGCGGCCGGCGACAGTGTGCGCCGCGAAGTGCGGGTGACCACCGAAGCCGGAGAACGGGTCCACGTCGTCGAGGTCTGCCCCGCGCGCGACGCCGTCACCGGTCGAATGATGGCGCTCATCCATCACGCCGACGAGACCGCGCGTCACGGCGCCGAGGTCGAGGCCGCGCGTCACCAGCGGCTCGCCGAGGAGCTCGACCGCACCCTCGCCCTCGTCGATCATCAGCGCCGCGAGATCCTCGGCCTGTCCGCCCCGCTCCTCGACATCGACGACCACACCCTCGCCATCCCGCTCGTCGGCGCCTTTGATCGCGAGCGCGGCGCCGACCTCGAGGCGCGGGTCCTGCCTGCCATCGCCGAGCGGCGCGTCCACACCGTCCTGCTCGACCTCACCGGCACCCTCGCCGGCGACGTCGCCAACGCCGAGCAGCTCATGCGCTTCGTGCGAGCGATCCGCCTGCTCGGTGCGCGCGCGATCCTCACCGGCATCCGCCCCGCTCTGGCCCGCGCCCTCGTCGAAGTCGGCTTCGACGGCGGCGAGACCCCGTTCGCTCGCTCGCTCGCCGCCGGCCTCGAGCTCGCGCGAGCTCGCTGAGCCCCGCGGACGCCAGCCTCAATCTCGCGTGCTGCCCTGATGGCAGACCCGAAGCCCGTCCGCCGCTGTGACGTGCGACGCCGAGCTCCTCACTCATCTTACCTTCGAGACATGTTCATTCGAACATGTCCCATCAACCATTCATCATCTCACCCGCGCCAGCAGCTCGACCAGTTGCCCGCTGAGCATCCGGTACAGCGCCGCCGCCTCGCCCTCCAGCGCCGCCTCGTGGCGCGTCAGCGCTGCCCGGTCGCCGCGCGCCGCCGGCCCTGACACCCCGCGCGGGATCCCCAGCGCCAGCAGGTTCTCGAGCGCCGAGCGCAGCAGCTCCCCGACCGCGTGCGTCGCCATCGGCCCTGGCAGCCCCAGCGAGCGCATCGTCGCCGCCGACAGCTCCGCCAGCACCGCCACGTGGTTGCCCGCCAGCGCGCACGCGGCGTGGTAGCGCGTGCGCTGCTCTGCCGTCAGCCCTTGCAGATCCAGGTGGCCCTGCGGGCCGATCCAGCGCAACGCCACCGCGCGCGCCTCCGGGTCCCCCTCGATCCCGAACACGCACGAGCCCAGGCGCCCCTGCGGTCGCTCGCGGCGCAGGCTGCAGATCGGGTGCAGCGTCCCGACCGGGTGGCCCGCCGCCGCCGCCGCCGCCAGCCCTTCGCGCGCCACCACGGCCCCGGCCGCGTGCAGCACCGGCACCCGCGGCGCCGCGCGGGCCACCAGCGCCGCCGCCATCGCCCCCAGCTGACCATCCTGTCCCAACAGCCAGATCGCGTCGGGTGTCCCTTCGGGCAGCTCACCTGTCCCGTCGACCAGCCCGCGCCCCGACCCCGTCGCCGTCGACCAGCCGCGCTCGCGCAGCCACGGCTCGGCGTGGGCCGCCACGTTGCTTCGACCGAACAGCCACACATGGCCGACGTGACCGACCTGCAGCCGGCGCAGCACCGCCGCCGGCACCGCCATCGTCAGGGCTTCCTGCGCCGCAGGATCATCGCCCGCCGCCAGCCAAGCGCGCACCGCCGTGCTGCTGATCTCCGGCAGCGCGCAGTCCTCGGCGTCGGCGAACCCGACCCGCGGCACCACGATCGGCGAGAACTCCGCCGCGATCTCGGCCGCCCGGTGCCAGCGCTGCAGCTCTCCGCGCACGACGATGTCCGAACCGACCACCAGCCGCACCGCGTACCCCGGGTGCTCCTCCGCCACTGTGCGCAGCAGGTCGTAGCTGTAGCTCGGCCCCTCGCCGCGCCGCGCCGCCAGCCGCGCCTCGACGTCGCTGACCTCGACCGTCTCGGCCTGGGCCGCCATCGCCAGGCGCGTCAGCGCCAGCCGCTCGGCGAACGGCATCATCGACTTGGCGAACGGGTGCGACCAGCACGGCGCCACCAACACCCGATCCGCCAGCCCGCGCGCCAGCAGATAGGTCGGGATCAGCGCGTGTCCGAGGTGCGGCGGATCGAAGCTGCCGCCGAGGACGGCGAGGACGGGACGCTGCATGCGCCCGCGATCGTCCCAGCCTTCGCCGGCCGCGGCAAGTCGCCGCGCGCCTTCGACCCGCTCACTCCGGGTACAGCAAGAATTCGCGGCGGCGGGCCACGAACGCCGCGCGCTGCGGCTCCTGGCTCGCCGTCATCTCCGCCAGCGACGTCTGCGCCTCGATCGCCGCGCGCAGCCACGGCCCGCCGGCCAGCAGATCGATCGCCGGACGATCGGCCACGAACTCGTACGGCTCCGTGCGCCAGCGCATCGCCCCCTGTCCCAAGCGCCAGGTCGCGCGCAGCACCGCCCAGCTGGTGCGCAGCGAGCGGACCGCCGCCGGCTCGCGCACGTGCAGCTGGACCCCGCCGCAGCGGCGCCCGGCGAACTTCTGGAACATCGGCTTGAACCCGAGCGGCCGCACTTGCAGCCCCGGCAGCGCCGCGTCGTCCTCTTGCAGCGCCGCCGCCAGCGCCTGCCCGTCGAGCCACGGCGCGCCGAAGATCTCGAACGGCCGGGTCGTTCCGCGGCCCTCGCTGAGGTTCGTGCCCTCGAGCAGGCACTGCCCCGGATACACCAGCGCCGCGCCCATCGTCGGCATGTTCGGCGACGGCAGCACCCACGGCAGACCTGTCTCGAAGAACAGCATCGATCGCGCCCAGCCCGCGCACTGCAGCACCTCGAGCCGCTCGCACCCGACCCGCCCGCGCTCGAGCATCGCCATGCGCGCCAGCTCGCCGAGCGTCATCCCGTGACGGACCGCCACGTCGTGCAGCCCGACGAAGCTCTCCTCGTTGGCCGCGATCGCGCCGCCCTCGACGAGATCGGGCGACCCGCCGAGCGGGTTCGGCCGGTCGAGGATCAGCACCCGCAGCCCCGCCTGCAGCGCCACCTCGGCGGCCAGCACTGCCGTCCACACGTACGTGTAGTAGCGGCTGCCGATGTCCTGCAGATCGATCACCAGCCACGCCGCCCCGTGGAACATCTCCGGCGTCGGGCTCAGGCTGGCGAACGTCTCGCCGTACAGGCTGTACGCCGGGACCGCCGCCCGCGGCGCCTCGCCGGCCACCACCTCCATGTCCTGCGCCGCCGCGTCGAGCCCGTGCTCCGGGCCCAGCAGGCTGACCACGCGCGCCCCGATCCGGGCCATCACCGCCGTCGCGTGCTCGAGCTCCGCCGTCACCGACGCCGGGTGGCACAGCAGCGCCACCGGCACCTCGCGCAGCCGCGGACCCTCGCCGGCGGCCAGGCGATCGAGCCCCGTCTTCACCGCGGGCGCGCGGCCACCTGACCCTTCAGACATGTCATGAGCGAGCACGCCCTCGCTATAGCGGTCCGCCGCCTCGCCCTCAAATTCTCGGGCGCTCCCGCCGCGGGGCGGCCTCGCCCCTCGCCCGGTCTGCGCCCCCCTGATTCGTCGCTTTTTTGGGCCGCTCGCCGGGGCTTGGCATCCTACCTGTATGCGCGATCCTCTGGCGCCCATCCCCTCGCCCACCGTCAGCCCCAACTTCTGGGACACCGCCCTGCTGCCCCGCGGCACGCGCGTCGGCGGCGACGAGCCCGTCGAGGAGTTCTCGCCGCTGCGCCTCCTGCAGCGCGACCAGGGCGACACCCACGGCCTCGATCGCCGCAGCCGTCGCCGCGCCGGCGCTCAGCCCTCGGGCGACCCCGACCACGGCAGCGCGCGCCTGATCTCCGCCGTCCACACCGTGCGGCGGGCCCTCCTCGGCCTCTCGACCGCTCACGGTTGGGCCCTCGTGCGCACCTTGACCGTCGCCCCGACCGGTCTGCTCGTCCACCTCCTCGACCTCCTCAGCCCCGGCCTCAACCCCGAGCTGCGCGACCAGGGCCGCAACCTCCTGGCCCGGATCGCCCCGCAGCTCGGCGCCCCGCTGCGGCCGCGCGCCATCCACCGCCCCGGCTCGCCGCTGGCGACCGTCGGCGGCTGTCTGCTGGCCCCGCGGGTCGTCGCCGATCTCTCGACCTGGGCCTCGCAGCCCAGCGCGCGGCGCGGCACCACCCGGGCCGGTCACGGGGCCTTCGCCGTCACCTTGCTGGCCCCCGCCGCCGATCCGCGCGGCGGCGTCGTCCGCATCGAGGGCGAGCTGGTGCCGATGACCGACCCGCAGCCGCAGGTCCTCGCCGTCGCCCTCTCGCCTCGGGCCCTCGCCGAGCTCGCACGCACCCTGCAGTGGCCCGAGGGTGGCCCCGCGCGGGTCGAGGTCGAATGAGCCGGGGGCCCGCCGCGAGATCCTCCCACCGAGGCCACGTTTTTCCCGCCAACGGCGTCGGTGGGCTCGCGCGCGCGGGAAAAGTTCGGTAAAACGCGGTCCCTTGCCCCCAGAGGAGCATTGACGCTGCTTTGCCTTGTCTCTATCCTCGCAGGCAACATCTCTGGCGTATCACTTTCGACACACCAGCGATCGGCGCTCCACGGCCCCCACGGGCCGCTCTCCACGGCCTCCGGGCCTGCATCTGCTCTTCCCGGCCCATCGGGCCTGTAGCGTGACTACCAAGGGGATCCGGCCTTGAACGCACCCAAGAAACCAGGAACCGACCTCAGCGCCCTCAAGGCGCGCCTCGCCAAGAAGACGGACGCGGCCCCACCGCCTCCCGCCGAGCCGGCAGCGCCGGCGGCTGCTGCTCCGGCGGCGCCCAAGGCGGCGCCTCCGGCCCGGCCGCCGTTCAAGAAGTCGGCCCCGCCGACCGATCTTCCGGCCCCGGGCGAGTCGGCGCCGATCGACATCCCCCCGCCGGGTGAAGTCGCCGCGCCGATCGACATCCCCGCGCCCGGCGAGGTCGCTCTGCCGCCGCAGCCTGTCGCGCCCGAGCCCATCGCCGCGGTGCCTGCCGCGCGCAAGAGCCTCGAGGACGGCACCCCGTTCGGCGCCACCGCCGTCGCCTTCGATCCGAACGCCGGCCTCATCGACTCCGGCGAGGTCCAGGCCAAGGGCAACCGCGGCCTCGTGATCCTCGCCGCCGGTGCAGCGCTCGCCTTCGGCGTCGCGCTCGGCTGGATCGGCCATCAGATCACCTCGAAGGGCGAGGTCAAGGCCGCGGCGCTGAAGAAGGGCGGCGACATGTACAACGAGGCCAACAAGGTCTCGGACATGCGCAAGGGCATCTCGCTCAAGATCGACGAGCTGCAGAAGCTCGTGTCCACCGACCCGGCCAAGGGCGCCGAGGAGCTGGCCAACCTCGTCAAGACCAACTTCGAGAAGAGCCCCAAGATCGACGATCTGTTCGGCTGGCAGCTCGCGGGCATCGGCCCCGAGGGCATCCGCCGCACCTTCGATCTCTACGAGGAGGCCAACGGCCTGCGCCTCGACCTCGGCTACCTCGTCAACTTCGTCGCCGGCAACGGCAAGGCGTTGACCGAGACCGGCGGCCCGCGGCTGTTCGCCGTCAAGTTCAAGAAGGACGGCGCCGTGCTGGTCGAGCGCGGCGAGCCGATGTGCGGCGAGGCGCCTTGCCCCGAGGGCAAGGAGGGCGAGGCTTCCGGTTACAAGGTCCGCGACGCGGTCAACCAGGAGTTCTCCGTCGCTGCTCGTGGCACCGACGACGGCCAGGTCCTGCCGCTGTCCGCCGACACTCAGGTCTACGGCTACGTCGTCGGCCTGAACCCGGAGAACAACGCCAAGCTGGTCGCAGCCTCGCTGTTCGCCAAGGTCAAGGCGCGTCTCGAGGAGATGTCCAAGGCCGAGGGCCGGGCGCTCAAGGCTCTCAAGAGCTACTCGGACGATCCGAACATCGACGGCGGCGGGCCCGCCGATCCCGGCGCCGACTGAGTGCAGTCGGGATCACAGCCGCCCGTCCCACCCGCCGGCACCGCTGCCGACGACGCTGCCCCTTCGCGCCCTGCCGGCTCCGCAGGGGCAGCACCTCCGGTCCCCCCGCCGCCGCCGGCTCCACCGCGGCGCTCGGGGCCCGCGGGTCCGTCGCCGGTCGCTGCCGGCGCTCGGCTGTGGGTCACCAACCCGGCCCGCGCCGGCCTGTTCGGCTGGCTCGTGCGCTACTACCTGTTCGCGGCCGCGTGCGTCGCCGTGGCTCTGGGTTACTTCGGCGTGCGGGTCTACCGGGCCTATGACGCCGCCCTGCCCGACATCGCCGACGTCGAGCGCTACGACGCCCTCGCGCCGGGTGTCACGCGGATCTTCGCCGTCGACGGCAGCGTCCTCGCCGAGCTCGCGCGCGAGCACCGGGCCTACGCCCCGATCGACGAGATCCCCGACCGCCTGATCCAGGCCTTCCTCTCCGTCGAGGACCGCCGCTTCTTCACCCACGCCGGCCTCGACTGGCGCGGTCTGGCGCGGGCGACCCTCGCCAACCTGCGCTCGGGCACCGTCATCCAGGGCGGCAGCACGATCACCCAGCAGGTCGCCAAGGGCTTCCTCAGCGACGAGCGCACCCTCGATCGCAAGCTGCGCGAGGCGCTGCTGTCGCTGCGGATCGAGGGTCGCCTCGGCAAGTGGCGGATCCTCGAGATCTACCTCAACAAGATCTTCCTCGGTCACGGCGCCTACGGCGTCGCTGCCGCCGCCAGCCGCTATTTCGGCAAGGAGCTGCACGAGCTCACCCTCGCCGAGGCCGCGCTGATCGCCGGCCTCGCGCGCGCCCCCTCGCGCTACAGCCCGCTCGCCAGCCCCGAGCGCGCGCTCAAGCGGCGCTCCGTCGTCCTCCAGGACATGGTCGAAGCCGGCGCCATCACGCCGGCCGAGCGCGACGCCGCCGACGACGAGCCGCTCAAGCTGGCCGCCGCGCCGCCCGACGTGTTCCGCCTGCGCGCCCCTTATTACGCCGAGCACGTGCGACGTGAGGCCGGCCTCCGCTTCGGCGACGCCGCCGTGCTGCAGGACGGCCTGCAAATCGAGACCGCCGCCCAGATCGACATGGGCGCCCAGGCCCACGCCGCCATCGACTCGGCGCTGCGGCGCATCGATCGCCGCCAGGGCTGGCGCGGCCCAGTCGCTCACCTGTCCGATGAGACAGCCCGCGCCACCCTGCTCGAGCGCACCGGCGACGAGTACGGCGACGACGCCATGACCGCCGACCCGCAGCGCTGGCGCCTCGCCCTCGTCACCGAGGTCAACGCCAAGCAGGCCAGGGTCCGCGTCGGCAAGGTCGAGGCCCTGCTGCCGCTGAAGAAGATGGCCTGGGCCTCGCGCTACGACCGCAACACCGGCGTCAACGACGTCAAGATCACCCGCGTCGACGAGGCCATCGAGGCCGGCGACGTCGTGTGGGTGCGGCCGGCGCAGAAGCGGCGCAGCGTCATCGCCGAGATCGACGACGAGGCCGCCGCCGCCGAGAGCGCCGCGAGTGAATCCGGCGACACCTCCGCTGGCTCCGCCGCGCTCGAGCCGCCCGACGAGGCCACCGGCCTGCTGCTGGTCGAGCTCGGGCAGATGCCGCGGGTCGAGGCGTCCCTCTACACCATGGCCCACGACACCGGCGAGGTCGAGGCGATGGAGGGCGGGCTCGACTACGACCGCTCGCAGTTCAACCGCACCACCCAGGCCTGCCGCCAGCCCGGCAGCGTGTTCAAGGCCATCTACTACGCCCTCGCGCTCGACGGCGGCCACTACAACATGGGCTCGGTGCTCGAGGACAAGCCCTACGTGCCCGAGCCCGGCGAGATGTGGAGCCCGCAGAACATCGGCCAGACGCTCGACGGCAAGGTCCTGCTGCGCACCGCGCTGATCAAGTCGCTCAACCTGCCCTCGATCCGCCTGTTCGTCAGCCTCGGCGCCGACAAGGTCGTCCCGTGGGCGCGCCGGCTCGGCTTCACCACCGAGCTCATCGCCGACCGCGCGCTGTCGCTGGGCGCCTCGTGCGTGCGCACCGACGAGCTCTCGCGGGCCTTCTCGATCTTCGTCCGCGGCGGCTCGTGGATCGACCCGATCTACATCCGCCGCGTGATCGACAAGCGCGGCCAGACCCTGCTCGACCAGCGCCACCCGCTCGACGCCGGCGTCGACGTCGCCGGCCGCCTCGACCGCATGGCCGCCCTCGCCGTGCACGGCCCGCGCCAGGTCGTCGACGACCGCACCGCCTTCCTCATCACCCGCCTCATGCGCGAGGTCGTGACCGCCGGCATCGGCGGCCGCGCCTCGCAGATCGGCGTGCCCGCCGGCGGCAAGTCGGGCACCGCGTCGAAGAACGCCTACACCACCGACACCTGGTTCGTCGGCTTCACCTCGCGCCACATGACCGCGGCGTGGATGGGCGACGACACCTACGAGCGCTCGCTCGGCGACGAGGACGCCAGCTACACCACGGCGACCCCGATGTGGACGCAGTTCATGGCCGGGGTGGTCGCCGGGATCCCGCACGAGAACCTGCCGATGAACCGACCCCCGGGCATCAGCAGCCGCAACGTCGACGCCCGCACCGGCGAAGAGCCGATGGCCGGCATGCCGTCGGCGACGCTCTACTTCAAGGACTGACCGGTCCCTTCGGACATGCCCTCTCGGGCATGTCCGGGAGAGCATGTCCGAGAGAGCATGCTCCGTCGGACAGGTCATGGCGCCGTCGCTCACGGGACGAGCGGCCCGGTGGGTGCGGTGCCACCATTCCGTTTCGGTGCGCCAGCGCCGAATGCATCGAGACGCAGCGTGACCGCGGTTCGGCAATGCATGCACTGCGATTTTTGCGCTTCCGGGCCGCCTTCGTCGCAGAGGCTTCATGCCCCCGGCACCTACACCTGCGTGTCGCACCGACTGAGCCCAGCAAGCGCCCAAAAAGGCGAAAATCTCCCCACCCGACTGGCGCCGCCCACGGAACCAAGGGGGTTCCCGGGTGGTTCCGAATCTCCCGGATGCATCCTGGGGTCCCTGTGACCCTCTCCTCGTTCGCGCGCTGGGAGCCACGCACTCGCCGAAATCATCGTTCGCTGGCCCCATGGTGGCAGAGTCGATGAATCGACGGATCTGGCCACTCGATCCCGCGACGGTGCGCATGGAATCCGTCCTACCGCGGCGATAGAGCCGTCTCGTTGCGATCGGACACGTCGCGGTCGAAGGCCGTGCTGCACGAGGTGGTTGTGGTCGAGGTCATCGCGGTCGTTGCTCGCATGGCGGTCGCCTTCAGACTTGCCGACGACGCCGCCCGCACCTGAGCGACCCGGCGTCGGAGCTGGAGAGTCGAGACCACCATGCTATTCAACCAGACGAGTATCCTCCTCGCGTCGTTGACCGTCGCGTTCGCCATCCCCTTCATCGAGCCGACGTGCGACCTCGGACCGCACGATCCGGGGAAGTGCCACGACCGGCACGACTGCGAAGACGACGAGGTCTGCGTCGACTACAAGTGCGAGCCCGAGAAGGAGTGTTACAAAAACGCCGACTGCGACAACGACGAGAAGTGCGTCGACGGCGAGTGCGAGCCCGACAAGGACAAGGAGTGCTGGAAGGACGACGACTGCGACAAGGGCGAGAAGTGCGTCGACGGCGAGTGCGAGCCCGACAAGGACAAGGAGTGCTGGAAGGACGACGACTGCGACAAGGGCGAGAAGTGCGTCGACGGCGAGTGCGAGCCCGACAAGGACAAGGAGTGCTGGAAGGACGACGACTGCGACAAGGGCGAGAAGTGCGTCGACGGCGAGTGCGAGCCCGACAAGGACAAGGAGTGCTGGAAGGACGACGACTGCGACAAGGGCGAGAAGTGCGTCGACGGCGAGTGCGAGCCCGACAAGGACAAGGAGTGCTGGAAGGACGACGACTGCGACAAGGGCGAGAAGTGCATCAACGGCGACTGCAAATATACGAAGGACTGCCGAATCTGACAGCCGATGCGCCCGCTCTTTCTGACGAGCCCGGGAGCGGCGGTTCGTGTCGGAATCATTGTTCGTTCAGCCCGACGCCGTGCCCGCCAGTTCGGGCGCGGCGGCGTCCGCTCGCCTCAGACGGTCCGGGAATCGCTGCGCCCCGCCCTGCCGACGATGCTCGCCAGCCGACCGATCCTGTCGCATCGCACATGTCCGATGCGACATGTCCTCACGGCCTTCTTCGTTCGCGGCCCGGTACTGGCCGGGCCTCGCCGTGCCGGACCGGCGAGCGCCGGCCCGCGGCGCGAGCTCGCTCAGAACCAGGTCGACAGCCCGATCGTGGCAGCCAGCGTGAACGACTGCGCGGTGCGGCCCCACACCGGCGGCGGCGCGGCCGGTACTCCGGGGCCGCCGGTGCGGCCGATGCCGTGGACCCACCGGTAGTCGAACGTCAGGCCGAAATCGACCGAGAAGTACTGCGTCACGAACGCGTGCGCGCCGAAGCCCACGCCGAGCAGCGGCGCCATCGCCCCGCCGCGGTTCCAGTTGGGGCCGTCGTTGTTGGTCAGCGTCGCGCCGGTGAAGCCGGTGCGGACCAGGATGAACGGCAGCACCGGCCCCTCGGCGATCGGCAGGATCTCGAGGTACGGCGTGAACGTGCCGACGAACGCCGTCGTCGAGTTGTCGTTGTCGCCGTCGTTGGGGTCGTTGTTGCGGTCGAACGAGTGGCTCAGGTTCATGCCGAAGCGCGCCCCGAGGATCAGGTGGCGATGGATGCCGTAGCCGACCCCGAGCGCGATGACGGACGCGCCGCCGATCGGGTTGCCGTCGATCGCCACCGGGCGACCGGCGCCGAAGCCGATGACGTTCACGCGGGGGTTGTTCGGATCGCGCGCCTCACCCGGGTCGTAATAAGGGCGGCCCTGCGTCCACGACAGCGCCTCGGTGTCGAGGTGGACGCGGACCTTGCCCTTCGGCGCGACCCTGGCTGCCTCTGCGGTGGTTGCGAAGGACCCCAGGGCGCAGACGAGCGAGACGGAGAGTGCGAGTCGATGGAGCTTCATGGCCCCGCCAGGGTAGGCCACGCGCGCCGTCGAGCCAAGCACCGCGGCGCTTGTGAAGATCGCGGCTTCGAGGCTACGCTCGCGGGCGAGAGGCCGCCATGTGGGCCGAGGCTCGAGCACTTCGCCCAGTCTGGTAGGGCATTTGATTTCGGATCAAAGGGTCGCGGGTTCAAATCCCGTACTGTTCACCACCGCCGCGGTCGGGCGGCCTCTCACTGATTTTCCCCTGCCCTCGCGCACGGGTCTCGCCCGCAGCGAAGCGACACGAAGGACTCGCCGAGCTCGCGTCGCCAGCGGCCTCGACTGTGCCGCTCTGCTAGTCGGCCGAACGTCGCACCACTCGACTTCGCCGCGCCGAGCGACTTGATTCGTGACCACCGAGCCATGCACCGCTCGGCCTCGCCGGCTCCGGTAGCGAGCGCATGAAAGCGACCGAGCATTGCGAATCATCGCCTCCGCCGCGCGAGTCACCGCGTGGAGCGTCGCCGTCGCTCGTCGCCCGGTCTTCGGCGCGCGACCTCGTGAACGACTCGAGCGTCGCCGTCGCTCGCCGCAGCCTCCGCTCTCGGGCGCGTGATTTCGTCAGCGACAGGAGCCTCGTCGTCGCTCGTCGCCTCTGGCCTCTGCGAGCGCCGCACGCTCTTCTTTTCCGCTGCGCGGCCGCTCGCTCGCCCACGGGCCCCGCGACCTCGCGCGCGTCGCAGCGACCTCGTGCACGTGCACGGCCGTTGCGGTCGCTCGCGCGGCCCTCGTGATTGACCGCATCCTCCACCTCCCGTACGGTATCCAGCGGGCTGCTCCGCGACTGCGTGGCGTACGCTCGCTTCCCTCACCGCGAAGAGCCGTATGACCGCCGCCACTCGAGCCCAGCCGCGCGCCGCCGCACCCGAGCGGATCCTCTCCCTCGATCGTCTCGCCGCTCTCTCGAGCGACGCCCTGCGCGGCCTCTACGCCCGCGGCTCGGTGCCCGACGATCTCACCGCGCTCGACGGTCGCCCGAAGGGCCGCATGCTGGCGGTCCGCGGCCTCGAGCACGGCCCCGCCGGCCGCCTGCTGCGCGCCATGGCCCGCCACCCGCGCTTCCCGTGGGACGGCAAGAGCTTCTTCCCCGACCAGGCCGACGCGAGCCGCGGCATCAACCGCGTCGACCTCGTGGTCCGCCGCTTCGATCTGTTCCCGTTCGCCACCCGCATCGAGCCCTCGGTGCTCGACGGCCAGCCGTGCGTCTACCTCGACTACGAGCAGCCCGGCAACCCCTGGTTCATCGCCCGGATCCGCGACGAGCTCCGCGAAGTCGGGCCCGACCTGTACCTCGGGCCTGCCCTGTGGAAACGCCTCCGCGGCGGCGCCAGCCACCTGCTGTGGTTCGCCGTCGATTTCGCCACCCCGTCGAACGCGTGACCCCGGCCCGGCGACGCGGCCACTCGCGGGCATGTCCGTGGCGACATGTCCTCGTAGACATTCGATGCATGTGCCCTTTCGGACATTCTCGAAAGGACATGTTCGATTCGACATGTCCTCATGGTCATGTCCGTGAAGACATTTCGCCTCGGCCTGAGTCCGGGCGCGCGTCCCGTGCTCACCGCCGAGGCCGCCTGCGACGAGCCAGCGCCAGCGCCAGCAGGCTCCCGAGCCCAGCGCCGCCGTCGGCCTGACATCGTCCGCATCCGGCGGTCCGCGGCGGCGGCTCCCCCGTTGCGCCGCCCGGACTCGCCAAAAGCCGCGTCGCCTCATGGACGGCGGCCAGGCCGCCCACCACGTGCTCCGCCAGCACCACCTCGCGGCCCGCCGGGGCGGCCACCGGCACGTGCACGATCTGGTAGCGCTGCGATCCCCACACCTCGCGCCGCGGCTGCGCGCACGCGATCAGGCCGGGCCACCGGTGGCGAATGGCGAACTGGGCCTGAAAATTCGTGCCGCCATCGCTCGGCTGCGACTGCACGTTCTCCGTCACCGGCGCCAGCACCAGATCTTCGCCCGCAGCGGCCGGGTCGAGCCGAAGCTGCAGCTTGGTGTGCGTCAGCCCGTTGGGCCCCTCGTCCGGCCCCCAGACGCGCGGCCGGGGTTGCCGCCGCGCGTACTTGCTGCGCACCGCGGGATCGGTGGCGAGGAACGGCTCCTCGGCGGCGAGATCGAACTGAACCGCGTGGCTCGACGGAGGCGCTCTCCACATGGCCCAAAGGTCATCCCCGCCCAGGCTCCCCATGGTCCCCCAATCCAGCGGGGCCCCGAACTCCCGCCGGTGCGCGTACTCGGTGAGCACCGCCCCCGGCCGCGCCGCGAACAAGTGATCGAGGAGCGCCGCGTAGACCCCGTCGAACACCGCCTGGCTCGCCGGCGAGAGCTCGAGGCTGGACGGCACCGCCACGTTGTCACGACCGACGGCCCCGTACTGCCCATGCGCCAGCACGTGGACCGTCAGCGCGCGCGGCCCGTCAGCGTCGAGCAGCCCGAGTCGCACCGGCAGCGCCAGCGTCTCGCTCTCGTAGCTGAACTGCAGCGGCGACAGCTTCACGCCGCCCGTCGCGTCGCGCCGCGCGCGGCCGCGGTCCACTCGAGCCACCAAGAATCGCAGGCCCGCCTGGGCGTACGACCGCAGCGCCGCCTCGGCGCCGGCCGGCAGCGCGTAGCCGTGCTCTCGCAACCACTCGACCACCCGCGCCGAGTCGCGCGCGCCGAGCATCTCGAAGTCGTACTCGCTCGCGGTCGGGCGCGCCTCGATCGGCACCGGCGGCCACGTATCGAACCACAGGCTGCTCGCGTTCCTGACCGGGAACCAGTCCCCACGCGCCTGCGCCTCGGCCTGCTCGCACGGGTTCTGCTCCCACACCGCCGTCAATCGCGGTCTCGTGGCCGCGTCGACCCGCGCCAGCACGTCGGCCGGCAGCGTGCGCACGTCCCCGCGCCGCAGCGCCTGCGGCACCGGCACCACCAGCGCGAAGTCCTCCGGCGGCCCTGCATATTCGCTCTGCATCGTCACCACCGTGCGCGTCCCGTCGCGCAACACCACCACCGTGGCCGCTCCTCCGCGCAGCGTCGCCCCCGGCCGACCGACGAAGAGCCCCATCGCCGCGGCGGAGTCCGGGGCCAGCGACAAGCTGCCCGAAAGCACCGCCATGCGCGCCACTCGCCACTCCCGCATCCTCCCTCGCTATCACGCCAGCGCCCCGCCCTGATCGGACACCGAGCGGACGCACTCCCGGGCAGCAACTCGCAGTCGCAGCCGCGCCGCCAGCGAGCCCCCACGCGCTCCTTTCAAGCCGCTGAACGCTCCACCCGCTTCGCTCCGCCCATCGCCGCCGCGAGCGCATGAGTCCGCCCGAGCCGCGTCGCGGCTCGACCGGCATGACCGAACGGCCATGTCCTTGTGAACATGTCCTACACCATCACCCGCCGTGCACGCCCGCGCGCCCTCGCCCGCGTCGGCATGGCATACTCGCCCTCCCCGTGCTCCGCCGCTTCGCCCTGCTCGGCGACATCCACGCCGAGGATCGCCGCCTCGCCTTGGCCCTCACATGGCTCAAAGGACAGGCCATCGACGCCGTCCTCGCCGTCGGCGACCTGGCCGACGGCGACGGTGACCTCGACCACTGCTGCGCCCTCCTGGCCGCCCACCGGGTCCTCGGCGTGTGCGGCAACCATGATCGCTGGCTCCTGGGTGACGAGCTGCGCGGGCTCAAGCACGCCCACCAGGCCGTCGACCTCGCCCCGGCCACCCTCGCCTACCTCGCGGCCCTGCCAGCCACCCGCAGGCTGGCGACCGTGCGCGGCGACCTCTTGCTCGGCCACGGCGTCGGCCCCGACGACATGGTCCGGCTGCACGCCCACCACGCCGGCTACGACCTCGCCGCCAACTTCGCCCTCGCCGATCTGCTCGCCGATCCGTCGCTGCCGCTGGTCGCCGGCGGGCACACCCATCACCGCATGGTCCGCGCCTTTGACCGCCCGGCCGGCCCGCCGCTCGTGTTCATCAACCCCGGCACCCTGCACCGCGATCACGACAGCGGCTTCGCCGTCGTCGACCTCGAGCGGGCCCAGGTCGCCTACTTCGATCTCGTCGAACAGCCCGACCATTCGCTCGCCGTCCGCCCCGCCGAGGTCGCCCCGCTGCCGGGCGCCTGAGCGAACTCCGGGACATGTCCGCCGGGACAGCCGCGTCCCGTCCGTCGCGGCGACGGCCGCACTCCGGGCCCGCAGACACCGTTCCCCGCGAGCCGCGTCGTCGCCGTGACGACCGCGCCCGGTGACAGCCCGCGGCCCCGCGGCCCCGCCGACGCTGCGACGGCTGCACACACGCACGCACGGACGCCGTTCCCTCGCCGGCCTGGCCGTCGCCTCGCCGCCACTTGACGCCTCGCGCGGCCTCCGTGAACACTCCTCGGCGTGAACTTGCAGATACACAGCCCGCTACTCGTGACAGTATTGGTCACCGATCCACGCCTCGACGAGGGCGAGCGCGAGGCGCTGGCCCAGGCGCTCTACCTGCAGCTGCGCGACGCTCACGACGCGTTGCTCGACCTCCGTCGCCCGCGCGAGAGCGAACTGCCGCCAGGCGCCAAGGCGGCCGGCGCCACCGTCCTCGGGGCCTTCGTCGCCACCGTCGCCGCCGCCTCCTTGCGCCACTTCTTCGAGATCTTGGAGGAGCGCCTGCGGGCCCTCGAGGTCTCCCTTCAGCTCGACCTCGGCGGCCGCACCGTCCGGGTCATCGCCCGCAGCGCCGCCGACTTCGAAGCCGCCCTCGCCGCGGCCGCCGAGCTGGCCGCGGGGGGGCGCTGAGCGTATGGCTCGACGTATCGCCCTTATCGTCGGCGTGAGCCACTATACCGGCCTCGCCCCGCTGCCCAACTCGCTCCGCGACGCCGCGATGCTCGTCTCGGTGCTGCAGCACGTCGCCGGCTTCGACGACGTCCAGCTGCTGCAGGACCCCGACGAGCGGCGCCTCGGCGAGGCCGTCGAGCTGCTGTTCAACGACCGCGCCCCCGAAGACCTGCTGCTCTTCTATTTCTCGGGCCACGGGGTCAAGGACGACCGCGGCCTGCTGTTCTTCGCGGTGCCCGAGACCCGGCGCCACGCCAACGGCGAGCTCGTGCGCTCGTCGGCGGTCAGCTCGCGCCACGTGCACGACGTCATGAACAACTCGCGCTCGCGGCGGCAGGTCGTGATCCTCGACTGCTGCTTCTCGGGCGCGTTCGCCGACGGCACCCACGCCAAGGACGGCGGCCGCGTCGACCTGCGCGAGAGCATGGGCGGCGAAGGCCGGGCCGTGCTCGCCTCGAGCTCGTCGACGCAGTACTCGTTCGACACCCAGGACGGCGGCCTCTCGCTCTACACACAATTCCTGGTCCACGGCATCGCCACCGGCGAGGCCGACCTCAACCACGACGGCCTCATCACCGCCGACGAGCTGCACGAGTACGCCCGCACCAAGGTCCAGGCGACCCGCCCGGCCATGTCGCCGCAGATCCTGCCCGCCAAGGAGGGCTATTCGATCGTCATCAGCAAGGCCAGGCGCGTCGATCCGGTGCTCGCCTACGCGGCCAAGGTGCGCGAGCTCGCCGATCCCTCCGGCGCGCTGCCGGTGACCGCCGTCGAGGTCCTGAGGCACCAGCGCCGGCAGCTCGGGCTGTCCGGCGATCAGGCGCGCCTGCTCGAGGAGAACGAGCTCGCGCCGATCCGCAAGCGGGCGGTCAACCGCGCCACCCTGCGCCGCTCGGTGTTCGCGGCCCGGCGCAAGAAGCGGATCGAGGTCGACCGACCGCTCCTCAACGAGCTGCGGATCGCCCTCAACCTCACCGAGAGCGACCTCCGCTCCATGCTCGAGGAGCCGATCACGCTCCAGCGCCAGAAGGTCCGCGGCTGGATGTTCTGGCCCGAGCGCATGGCGATCCTCAGCGCCTTCATGGTCGGCTTCGCCATCGTCGTCACCCTCGCGCGGCCGACCTGGGACGCCTGGCGCGCGGACACGAAGACCACGCCGCAGCTCCAGCCGCACGTCGTCGCCGCGCCGACCGAGCCGAAGCCGCCCGCGGCCGAGGCCAAGCCCCGGCGCGAGCGGCCGTGGTGGTGCATCTGCTACGTGCGAAACAACGACGTCGCCGTCACTGCCTGTCGCGAGTCCGCCGCGAACTGCGAGTCGCTGCGGCGCGTGATCCACGGCGGCTCGGACGAGATCCGGGCCCGCTCCGCGACCACCAGCTGCGAGTCCGTGCACGCCGAGCACCCCGGCGACGTGCTCGTCGCCAGCACGTGGCGCCCGTCGCAGAAAGCGGGCTCGTGGGTCAGCGAAGGCGCCTGCCTGCTGCCGGCGCGCTGACGGCTCTCACGGGGTGCAGTCGTGATAGCCCAGGCCGTTCCACGCCAGGTTCGGGCACTCGTCGCCCATCGCCTTGACGATCGCGCCCTGACCGACGATGGCGCGCGCGGCGAGCCGATCGACGTCGGCCGCCGCCTGGCTCGAGTAACCGCCGACGAACACGAAATAGAGGCCCTTGCCGAAGTTCTGGTGGACGATCCACGGCATCAATCGGCGCGAGCGCAGGACGGCGCGGGCGATCCCGCGGGCCTCTTCCAGGGTGTTGTCGGCCGAGATCCGGATCGCGTACGCGGTCTGCGAGTGATCGACGCGCAGGACCTCCTCGAGCTCGGCCTCGCTCGCTTGCGACGCGCTCGGCCGCGGCGCCTCGGTCGGCGGCGGCGGGAGCTTGATGACCTCGACCGGCGCGTGGCCATCCGCGCCCGACGAGCACCCGAACAGGGACGATGCGATAGCGAGCGCGACATAGCTGCGCCCGCGGCGAATATGGAGCTTCATCCCGCCGATGCTACGCAACCGCGCGCCCGGGGCAATCCGCGAACGCCGATAACTCGCGCCCGCTCGCGCAGCCCGCCGTGATCCCCGCGCCGCAGACCATGTCCGCGAGGACATGCCCGAAGGGACCTGCTCTTCGGAGCATGTCTTCCGGGGCCTTTTAGAATGTTGGGCGGGCGCCCGTTCGCCGCGCGACGCTGCTCTTTGCGCCTCTGAAGGTTCGCCGCGAGGTTCATCGCGCAGCGAGGTTCATCGCGCAGCGAGGTTCATCGCGCCACCCTCGTCCCGACGCCGACCGCGAGCCTCGCCGCGCTCGCATGCCCATACGAACATGTCAAAAACGCCATGTCCTCGCGGACATGCCCGTACGAACATGTCCCTCGCTACACCCCGCTCACAGGCACTCGTTGCGCGGGTCGCCCGGCTCGTGGCACTTCAGGCACACCCGGTGGTTGCGGGCCGCCAGCGCCGAGCAGCGCATCGACGCCGCGAAGCCGGGCCCGTGCGGGCTGACGTTCAGCCCCGGCATGGCGGCCCTGGTGGTAGCGTGGCAGGCCAGGCAGCTGTCCTCCGTGTGGCAGCTGGCGCAGGTGGCGATGTTGCGCTGGGCCGCGAACGCGTGGCTCTGCGGCGAGTCGGGCGGGCCCTCCCAGCCGATCGGATGGAACCGCAGCGACGAGCCGACCCCGAACTTCGCGTCGGGCCCGCTGCCCATCCCGAGCCGCTGGTGGCAGGCCAGGCAGTCGGTCTGCATGCGGTGACACGACTGGCAGTCCTGCGTGTTCGCGCGGGCGTCGAGCGCGTGCGTCGTCATGTAGTCGCCCGCGTGGATCCGCATCGGCCGGACCGCGCCCGCGTGGCAGTCGGTGCAGAACGTCTCGTTGTGGCACTGCGCGCACAGGCTCGGGTTGGCCTTGGCGATCCCGCGGTGGTCCTCGACGAACGCGAGGTCGTGCGCCGCGCCCCACGAGCTCTTGCCGCGGGGCACCAGCGCCGGCATCACCCGGTCGCTGAAGCTGCGCGTCGCCAGCTTGCCGTTGGTGTCGGCCGGGTGGCAGGTCGCGCAGCTGCTGCTGGCCTTGCGGCCGTCGTGGCAGGTCAGGCACGACGCCTCGCTCGGCAGCTGCAGCACCGTCGCCATGCGCACCTTCGACATGTCGCCGTGGCACGACTGGCAGTTGGCGCCGGCCGTCAGGTGCTTCTTGTGCGAGAAGTTGAGGTTGGCCTTCGGCGCCCGCAGCGTCGCCGTCACCCGCCCCTCCGACAGCCGCGTGTGGCACTGCCCGCAGCGCGCCGGCTCGGTCGCCGGGCGCGGGTGCTGCGGCCCGTGGCAGCTGTCGCACACCGCCCCGGTCGGGAAGTTGAAGTCCGCCGTCTTGTCGCTCTCGCCGATCTTGGTGTGGCAGCGCGCGCACGCCAGCCCGAGCCCGAGGTGCTGCCCGTGGTTGAAGCGCAGCGGGATGTCCTGCTCGGGGTACACCGGGCTGCCGCCGCGCATCGGCCCGTGCGTCACCGGGGCCGTCGCCGGCACCTCGCCGATCGTCAGCCCGCCGCCCGCCTGCACGTAAAGACCTGTCCCGAAGGCCAGCCCGATCATGGTGACCGCGGCGGCCGCCGCGAGCCCGCGACCTCGTCCTCCCCGTGGTGTGTTCGTGTACCGCGTCATGCTCACCTCCGGACCCGGATCGACCAGTCGGCCGTCAGCGCGCCGAACAGCCGGAAGGCCTGCGAATAAAAGGTCGTGAACATCTCCTCGCCGAGCACCGCGAGGTGGATGCCGCGCCACAGCTGGGCGTTGAGCCCGAGCTGCAGCGCCACGCTGTAGCCGCGGCGCGCCCCGGTCAGGTCGTCGCGGTAGTACACGCCGTAGATGCGGGCGTCGAGCGCCAGCCGGTCCCACCACACCATCGTCCGCGTGTCGAGGCTGCCGCCGGCCCGCGTGCCGCCCTCGCCACCGAGGCCGTAACCGTCGAGCCGGCCCGAGAAGCGGCGCCCGCGGTACGCCGCCGACGCCCCGCCGCCGGCACCGAGCTGCAGCGACTTGAGCGGCGAGGTCGCCAGCGCACCCGTCGTCTCGCTGCGAAAGAACCGCATCTGCCCGCGCGCCTGCAGCGAGATCCGCGGCATCGGCCGCACCTCGAACACCAGCCGCGCGTCCTCGAACGGCGTCAGCGCGAACACGTTGAAGATCGAGTCGAGGTCGAAGATCGGCAGCGTGCGGATGTACAGCGCGCGCAGCAGGTGCTGCGGCGTGAACGCCAGCTGCAGGCCCGCGGTCACGTCGTCGAGCCGACCTGTCCCGAGGTTCATGCGCAGCGCGCCGTACGGGCTGACCCGCCCGCCGGCGAAGTTGCCGGCGAAGCTGGCGCTCACCACCTCCTGATCGACCCCCGAGGGCAGGCCGAGGCTGCCGTCGTCGTCGACGATCTTGCGGTTGATGCCGGCCGGCGTGAACGTGCGCCGGTAGGCCACGCGCGCGTCGATCCACTTGAGCCCCCACAGCGACACGCCGGCGCCGAACATCGGCGAGAACGCGCGGTCGGCCGCGGTGCCCTGGGTCCCGTCGAGCTCGAACGTCGGCAGCCCGAACACCGCCGTGCCGTCGACCTGCAGCCCGCCGAACGCCTCGAGCGCGAGGTGGGCCGGGATCCGCACGCGCGTCCACGCGCCGTCGAACGCGTACCAGTCGAGCCCGCTGAACTCGAACTGGCGCCCGAGCTTGAAGTCGACCCGGTTGCCGAGGTTCTCGCCCTCGAGGTACGCGAACATGACGTCGATCTGGCGCCCGTCGATCGAATTGACCAGCCGCCCCGACGTATCCTCGCCCGGACGCACGTAGCTGCCGAAATCGTGGCGCAGCCGCATCGAGGTCACGATCCGCAGCTGCCCGTCCTCCCACGCCCGCCGCCGCTCGTCGGCCGCGCGCGGCGGCATCAGCTCGTAGACCCCCAGGTTGACGTACTGGACCAGCCGACGCCGCGAGAGCAGCTGTCCTTCGGGACCTGGCACTTGGACCATGTACCCTTCGCCCAGCGTGCGGGCGACCGCGCGCACCTCGGTCGCCGCGGCCTCCTCGGGCGCCGCGGCGATCACCGCGGCCAGCGCGAGCGGCAGGGCCCGGACGCGGCCCCGGCCCGGCGCGCCGGCGACGCTGTGCGCGATCGATCCCCCTGCCCGCAGCAAACGCTCGTATGCTAAGCCATTCGCCGGCCCTCGGTCTCCACCGATCGTGCCGCCACCACCTCGCCCCGGGGTCCCCCTTGCCGCGCTCCCGTCTCGCACGACCCAGGTCCGCCGCGCCCATCCATCGCTCCGCCGCCGCCACGCCGGCCGCACGAGGACCTGGCGCCGCGCGCACGGACCCCTCCGCCGTCGGACCTGCGCACGCGACCGGGCCCTCGATCCCGGCGGCGATGACCGCGAATTCATCTTCGCCCGACAGCCGCGGTCAGCGTGCCGCTTCGTCCGCGACGCCGACCGCCGACCGCCGTCACGCCGCGTCGCGGGCCTCCCTCCGCGAACCCGCGCACTCGGCTTCAGGCCCCGCGATCGCGGCGCCTGCCCCCGCCACCGCCCCGTTGCGGCGCGCGAGCCGCCGCACCGCCCTCGCTCTCGGCCTCGCGCTGATCGGCTGTCGTCCGCAGGCGACCACCGCCCCGAGCGACACCGGTCCGGTCGCGTGGATCGACGCCGACCCGCTGCAGCCGGCCGAGATCCCCGCCGGCGGCGCTCCGCGGGCCGCCGTGGCCCGCCTCGATCGCCTGCTCGACCTCCTCGACGCCGCGCGCTTCACCGGTGACGAGGCCGCGCGCGAGGCCCTGTGGACTGCGCTCGGCGGCGCCGCCATGGGTCGCGGCCCAGAGGCCACGCGCGAGGCCGAGACGCGGCTCTTGACCGCCGCGCTGGGCCTCGATCTCAAGCCCGGCCTCGACGACGACGCGCGTGGTTTCCTGGCCGGCGCCATCACCTTGCTGTCCGCCGATCTCGGGCTCGTCGCCGGCAGCGAGGACCTCTCGGTGCGGGTCGCCGCCTACCGCAACATCGCCGAGGACGGCCACCCGCGCGCCGCCGACAACGCTCGCTGGCGCCTCTACGACCACGTGCGCGGCTGTTTGGCCGGCGCCGCCGCGGCCACGCCCGAGCGTCGGCTCGAGGTCGCGGTCCACGGCCTGTATGTCCGCGAGGACAGCCTGGCCGCCTGGCTCGACGACCGGGCCGTGCACGCCCAGGCCCCGTGGCCGCCGCCCGCCGAGATGTGGGGCCTCCTCGTGGCCGAGCGCGACGCCCTCGCCGCCCTGCCGCGCTGGCGCGGCGCCCTGGCTCGCCGCGACCGCGACGATGCTGTCCTTCAGGACACCTTCCTCGCCGCCCTCCCGGCCGCCCGCGACAGCGCATGGGACCTCCAGCGCGTGCCCGCCGGGACTGGCCGCAAGGACAGCCTCGCTCCCGTCGTCGGCATCGCCGGCGAGGAGGTCACGGTCGACCTCGGCCGCCCCGGCGCGCGCCGCAGCAGCCGCGGCGCCCCCGAGCTCGTGCGCGCCGTCGAGGCCGCCCTGGCCCGCGACGGCCGCGGCGCCGTGCTCCTGGTCGCCCCGCCGCTGCTGCCCTCGCCCGCGCTGGGCTCGATCCTCCGCACCCTGCTCGACGCTCGCGTCGCCCGCATCGAGTCGGCCGTGCGCGAGCCTCGGCTGCCCGAAGGGACAGGTGACATCGTCGCCACCCTCCCGCTCGAGGTCGTGCGCCCCAGCGACCAGGGCCCGGCCGCGCAGGCCCTCGCCCGCGCGCGCGTGCGGGTCCACCTCGGCGGCCGCGGCCCGCGGCTGGCCGTCGACGGCGGCTGGCTCGACCTCCTGCCCGGCCCCTCCGACCTCGACGCCCAGCTCGCCCGCCTCGACCGCGCCTACCCGCGCGAGCGCATGATCACCCTGACCCTCGGCGACGACGTGCTCTACCAGCAGTTGCAGGATCTGCTGCGCGCGCTGCTCGGCGGCCCGCAGCGGCGCTTCGACGTCGTCGCCTGGACCCCGGCCGCCGCCCCGCCGCCCGCCGAGCCGGCCGACAAGGCCGTCGCCGAGGCCCGCCGCAAGCTCGAGGTCCGCAGCGAGCTGTTCCAGCGCACCGCCAGCGCCGGCCTCGTCCTCCCGGCCCCGCCGCCCGGCGCCCCGTCGGCCCCGCTCCTGCCCGAGGGCGACCAGAAGCGCGCCGAGGCGCTCGCCCTCGGCTTCGTCCGCTGCCTGCCCGAGCTCGAGACCCCGCTGCGCCCCGGCGAGGCCGTCGACGTCGAGCTCCGCTTCGAGGAGGGCCGCCTCGCCGGCATCGAGCCCAAAGCGCCCAGGACCCGCGTCGCCGCCCCGCGCCTGGCCGCCCTCAAGACCTGCATCGAGGACGAGGCCCGCGGCTTCCGCCTGCGCGAGCAGCAGGCCGCCGTGCGCTTCATCGTCCGCGTCCGCCCGAGCTGATCGGCATGCCCACGCTCCGTCTCCATACCTGCCCCCCAGGACATGGCCCAGAGGCCATGTCCTCCGAGACCGGCGCGATCGACCATGCCCTGATCGCCATGTCCTTCGAAACCTGTCCCTCCGAGCATGTCCCCGAGGCCATGCTCCTCCGACCCGCGCCCGCACGCGCCTGCGAGGCCGCGTGATCCGGCTCGCCCTCCCGCTCCTCGCCGGCGCGCTCACGGCCGCGCTAGCGACCGCCTGCGAGCCGGCCTTCGACTGCCAGGCGCCGGTCGACGCCGACGCGCTCGAGCTCTCGGGCGAGGGCGCCGGCGCCACCATGAGCTCGTTTTGCAGCGCCTACACCCTCGGGGTCGAGGTCGACGCGCTGATCATCCACAACACCCGGATCCAGCGCCTGCAGCTGCCCTGCCTGTGCGGCGTGACCGAGTCGCTCGAGATCACCGACAACCCCGAGCTCGTCGACCTGAGCGGCCTCGGGCGCGTGCGGGCGATCGGCGGCGGCCTGATCGTCGCCCGCAACCCCAAGCTCGAGTCGCTGACCGGCCTGCCGGTCGACGCAGCGCTCGGCGTCTCGATCGACGAGTCCAGCATCGTCATCGAGGACAACGACGCCCTCGTCGACCTCGCTGGCCTGCCTGACGGCGGCGGCGAGCTGCGCGGCGACCTCCAGATCGTCGGCAACGAGCGCCTCGCCAGCCTCTCCGCCCTGCCGCCCGGGCTCATGCGGGTCCGCGGTTTGCGGGTCGCCGGCAACCCCGCCCTCGACGACCTCGGCGGCCTCCCGCGGGGCCTGACCTCGATCGGCGACGGCGGCCTCGTCCTCGCCGAGAACCACGGCCTGCGCGATCTGGCCGGCCTCCCGCCCGGCCTCGCCAGCATCGACGGCCCGCTCGTGATCCACGGCAACCTCGCCCTCGAGCAGCTCGCCGGCGTGCCCGCGGCGCTGGTCGTCGTCGGCGCGCTCGAGATCAGCGCGAGCCCGCTCCTGCGCGACCTGTCCGGCCTGTCCGAGGGCCTGCAGGTCGCCGGCCTGCTCGAGATCCGCGACGACGACGGCCTCGTCGACCTGTCCGGCCTGCCCGCCGGCCTGCAGCTCGGCCTCGATCCCGAGACCGGCGACAGCTTGCGCGTGCAGGACAACGACGCCCTCGTCGACCTCGCCGGTTTGCCCGCCGACATCACCGCCCTGGCCGGCAGCGCCCGCATCGTCGCCAACCCCGACCTCGTCGATCTCGCCGGGCTCTTCGGACATGTGCGAAAGATCGGCGGCAGCCTCGAGATCGGCGAAAACCACGCCCTCGTCGACCTCACCGGCCTGCCTGACGACCTTCAGCTCGGCGTCGATCGCCTCGGCCTCAGCTTCATCATCGCCGGCAACCAGGGCCTCGAGCGCCTCACCGGCTACCCCGCCGGCCTCGCCGCCTTGCCCGGCGGCCTCGCCGTGCTGCAGAACCACGGCCTGCCCGACCTCACCGGCCTCGAGTTGCTGCGCCACGTCGTCGGTGACCTCATCCTCGGCCGCCGCCGCATCGCCGAGCTCGAGCTCCCCTGCACCGACCCCGAGGCGCTCGGCGGCAACGAAGGCATGCAGACCCTGAGCGGCCTGTCCGCGCTCGAGCGCGTCGACGGCAACCTCGCGATCGCCTGCAACCCCGCGCTCGTGGCCCTCGATGCCTTCGCCTCCCTGCAGTCCACCGGCGGCAGCCTCACCCTGCGTCAGAACCCCGCCCTCGCCGACATCACCGGCCTCGGCGGCGCTGCTGGATCCCTGACCCACGTCGGCGGCGTATACGAGCTCGAGTGCAGCCCGCTCGTCGACCCCGAGGCCGCCGTCGCGGTGCTCGACAAGGTCGACGCCCCGGTCCCCACCGTGCTCGACCTCGCGTGCCCGTGACGCCACGCGTACGAGCCCTTGGGTACTCGTGACGCACCGCGCGTACGGACCCTCGCGGGCCCGTGACACCCCGCCTATGAGCCCCGCAAGCCCGTGACGCACCGGCGTACGAGTCCCACGTCACACGGGCCTCAGCCGCGCAGCCCCGCCCACGCGCCCGCCCACGCGCGCACCTCGAACGTCACCGCCCATGACGCATCGCCCTTGCCCCACGCCGTCAGCAGCACTCGTCGCCGGTGCCGCGACACGCTCACCCGCGGCTGCTCCCCGTTCTGCCACCGCAGCGGCGAACTAGTCTCGGCCCACGGCTTCTCGCACAGCACCACCAGGCGCACCAGCTGACACCACGGCAGCGGCACCACCAGCTGCGCCCCCGCCGGTAGCTGCGGCGACGTGATCGTAATCGCCGGATCGTCCACCCCGCCGCCGCAGTCGAGCGCGACCTCGTTCAGCCGCGTCGCATCGTCCCACGTCGTCGTGTCGTGGTGCCACGCGCCCCGACCCCCCGGATCGTACCCCGTTCGCGCGACCGGCCCGGCCACCCGCGCGCGCAACCCCGTAAGCCGCTCCGCGAGCCGCTGCAGCGGCGCCGCGTCGACCGCCTCCTCGCGCACCGCCGAAGCGTGCAGCGAGAACCAGTACGGCCCGATGCAGTCGCGGTAGCCGAGCCCGATCTCGTGGCCGCACGCGCACACCAGGTTGGGCAGCTCCGGCCCGTAGTGGGCCAGCCCGCAGCAGCCGATCGTGCGCGCCCCGTCGGCGTGGATCCGCAGCCACTTCATCGACGGCGCGAGCAGCCACGGATAGCTCGCCGGCTCGGTCAGGAGCGACCCGCGGAGCAGCGGGCTGTCGCGGCGCACGAACCACCGCGACGGCAGCGACCACGTGTGGCTCATGTGGAGGTTCAGCGCATCCGCCAGCTCGAGCTCGCGCAGCCACGACGTGAGCGCCGCGCCGCAACGAGGACACCGAAACCGCGAGCGCATCGCCGCCACCCCGCCAACTTACCGCGAACCCGCGAGGCCCGGCGCACGCCCTGCGATGCCTCGCTCCTTCGCTGCCGCGCGACCCCTCGACTCCGCGCGCTCCCTCGACTCCGCGCGACCCCTCGACTCCGCGCACCCCCGACCCGCACCCGATAGCGACCGCTCGCAACCTCCGGCACCTCTCGCAGGCCCGGGCACCGCGTTGTCTCGGCCTCGGCGCGGCGATAGGCTGCGACGGTGAGCGGACCTATCTATGAAACGCTGCTCGAATTCAGCCGCACCCTCCGCGACGATCACCTCGACGAAGATCTTTCACGCATCGAGCTGCCCAACAACCGCGTGCTCGACACCCAGGTAATTCACGCCCGCGGCAAGCTCGACGGCCGCCCCGTCGTCGTCTCCTACCACTCGCACTGGATCGTCGGCTCCACCTATCGACCGCATATCCTCGAGGTCTTCGTCACCGGCAACCACCTCAAGACCGAAGCCGAGTGCCGCGCCCGCAGCTTCCTCGACGACGTGCTGCGGTGGTTCGGCGGAGGCGGCCTGCGCGGCCCCGACCCGATCTTCACCGAACGACGGATCGACGCCGCCAGGGACGCCGACCTCACCGACCTCGACCGCCCCGAGTTCACCGCCCGCCTCGCCAACCTCAGCGGCCTCGTCTACTGCCACAAGGTCCAGATCCAGGCCGGCACCGGCATCAACGCCTGGTTCCACGCCCTCCCGTTCCAGCGCTCGCTGCCCCAGCTCCAAGCCCTCGTCCGCACCGTCGCCGACCTCGCATCCACATGACCGTATCGACATGCTCTCGGAGACATTTTCGATAGGACATGTCCTATAGGACATTGTCCACACAACATGTCCTATCCGACACTCGATCGCGTCCCGAGCAACGTCTTCCACGCTGCCTAACTCACCCGAACCCAAGTCAGCGCATCGCATAGCGTCGCGTCTGCACCGAGCCGCGCCGCACATGTCCTATCCGACACTCGATCGCGTCCCGAGCAACGTCTTCCCACGCTGCCTGACTCATCCGAACCCAAGTCAGCGCATCGCATCGCATCGCATCACGTCTGGCCCGAGCCGCGCCGCACATGTCCTATCCGACACTCGATCGCGTCCGAGTAACGCCCCCCTACGCCGCCTGACTCACCCGTACCAAGCCAGCGCCTCGCCTCGCATCTGCACCAAGCCGCGCCTCGCAAGCTCCCCATATCGCCTCGGGCCTCGGCTAAAGCTCGCTGCGTAAGCTTTCCCTTCGTATCGCCTCGGGCCTCGGCGAAGGCTCGCCGGTCCCTTCGTATCGCCTCGAGCCCCGGCCGAGCCTCAAGCTCCCCCGCATCGCCGCGAGCCTCCGCGAAGAATCGCCGCGCAACGAGCCACGCCGTTATCGTCGCGAGAAAGCGCCCGTTCGGCGGCCAGCCCTGGCCGTCGAACGGGCGCCGACGCTCTCTCCCAGGAGACACCCCGCATCGAAGCCCACGACGGCGAGGCTGCCTCTCACGGCTGCAGCCGTGCCTGGGGGTCCGGGGAAGGGTCGACCACAGCCCCCCCGAAGGACATGTCCCCACCTCCATCTAGAACGGCTGCAAGAACGTCAAATTCACCCCGACCCGCGGCAGCTGAAACTCCCCCGGCGCCACCCCTTGATACTCTGCCAGATAATCCGGCAGCACCTCATCGAGGCACGTCGAGCGTCGGCGGACCAGCGGCACCGCCACATCGAACCGGATGAACTGCGGCGTCACCCCCAGCAGCTGCAGGAAGGCCGTCACCCCGTAGCCGACCTGCCCGTACCAGCTCTCCTTCCCGAACCACCCGCGCAGCGTATCGCACGGCGACACCGAAGCCGCCCCTGTGAACAGCGTCCCCCCGATCCCTCGCAGCCAGAACAGGTGGACCAGGTTCACATTGAAGTTCGACCAGAACATGTGCCGGTACTCGAGCTGCGCCAGCGCCACCCCGCGGCCGAACAGCTCGTTCCCCCCGTACGCTCCGAGCCCGTCGACCCCGCCCGCGCGCACCAGGCTGCGGAACTCCGGCCGGCCCATCAGCGGCACCATCATCGTCAGCTCGACCCGGCTCGCCAGCGTGTGTTGGTGTGCCAGCGGCCAGATGTGCACCCACGACGCCGACGCCGTCAGCCCGTGCCGGTGATCCGGCGCTGGCACCCCCGTGCGCAGCGTCTCCTGCGCGTACAGCCCGAACGCCAGCCGGTGCCCGCGATCGGGCCACAGGCTGAACTTGCGCGTATCGTCGATGATCGCCAGCGACTGGGCGAACCGCACCCCGCCGACCCCGTCGAGCCCGCGCGCTGTCAGCGAGTGGACCTCGCCGAACATGCGCACCCGCCCGCGCCGGCGCCGGCGGTTGACCTTGTCGCCGAACCACACCGTCGCCCCGCCGCCGATCGCCGCCGCCGACTCGCGGTCGCGGTGCAGCTGCAGGTGGCCGATCGATCCGAGGTCGCGGCGCCGGCTCATCTCGAACAGCACCCGCCCTGACAGCGCCTGCAGCCGCGCCGCCGGCGTCTGCCCCGCCAGGAACTCCGACGCCGACACCTCGAAGCCGAACCCCGTGTAGACGAAGCGGAAGCTCGTCGGCGAGCGATTGTTGTAGAGCGGGTCGACGTTGCGCCGCGGCCCCTGCGGCTCCTCGAGCAGGCGCGTGCGCGGGTCGACCATCACCGAGCGCAGCTTGTGCTGCGTCTCGAGCGTGAACACATGGTCGATCGTACCTGACCCCGGGGACACCTCGTGATTGTTCCCCGACCCCAGCGACCCGTTCCACACCAGATAGTGGCGCTGCCCGCCGCGCTCGGTCGCCAGCACCTGCACCGGCTCGACCGCCGCGTGCTCGCCTTCTCGCCGGATCGTGATCGTGTGCTGCCAGCGGCCGTCATCGAGCGGCACGCTGTCGACCTTCGCCACCGAGTAATCGACCGCCGGATAGGCCGCCAGCCACTGGTCGAAGAACCACCCGAGCGAGCGCCCGTAGGCCGCCTCGGCCGCGGCCACCGGGTCGCCGGTGCGGTCGCGCGCGACCCTGTCGTAGAACGCCTCGCGCTGGCCCGGCGTCAGCAGGTCGACCATCTTCTCGTGGATCCGGCGCCCGGTCGGCAGCGGGTGCGAGAAGAACAGCGGGTGCAGGCGCAGCGGCATGACGTCCTCGCTGCCGCGGAAGTAGCTCTGGGCGAACGCCGCCTGGCCGGTGTAGAGGAAGTTGTCGACCATCGGCACGAACGTGATGCGCCGCAGGATGTCGCTGGCGAACTCGTCGCCCTGGGCCCGGCGGGCCCGCCACACGTCGAGCAGCGCCGTCGCCACCGCGTCGTAGAGCCACAGGTCGGTCGACGGATCGTGGCGACCCACATAGGCCCCGTACATGATCTCGTCGAGCATCGCCCGGGCCGCCGCCGCCTGATGAAAGCCCTGGAACCGCCGGCCCGGCGACACCTGGGCGAACTGATCGCTGACCAGCACCGCCGACGGGTGCGCCTGGGCGATCTCGGCCCGCAGCGGCCCCTGCACCACCGTCAGGCGGCTGTCGGGCGGCGGCTCCAGGCCGGCGATCGTGGCCACGTCGATCGCCTCGCGGGCGATCCGCAGCATGTGACCCGGCACGTCGCGATAAAGCTGCAACCAGCGCTCGTCGGGCACCTGATCGCCCGGGCGCCAGAACATGTGGAGCACCTCGATCCGCACCCCGCGGTGGGTCTCGTGGGCCCGCTTCCACCGCGGGCCCCAGAACACCTCGGGGTACGCGACCTCGTCCGCCCCGACCGCCCCGCTGACGACCACCACCTCGTCGCGCCCCAGCGCCTTGGCCTCGCTGGCCGTCGGGACATGTCCTGGAGACCATGTCGGAACCGCGGCGAACCGCGCGTCGACCGTCCAGCGCGCCGGCGTCACGATCCGCGCGTCGGGGTCGAGGCGCGCGCCGCCGCGGGCCGGCGCGCTCGGCAGCGGCGCCACCGCCCCGCTCAGGCTGCAGCGCCGGCGCGAGCAGCCGAACGGCCAGTAGCGGCGCGGCACCTCGACCGTGTACGCCAGCGTCAGCGTGTCTGTCCCTTCGGACATGGTCACCTCGACGTCGCGGCGCGCGTGGATCTGGCGGACCCGCGCCGCGCCGGTGTGCTCGCCGACCGTCAGCCGCCCGCGGTGGAACGGCCCGTCGAGGTAGTTCGCCTTGGCCACCTCGTCGAGCTCGTTCGGCTCGCGCCCCAGCGCCTCGGCGAAGTTCAGCAGCACCAGCGTCTCGCCGGCGCGGGCCGGTCGGCTCAGCGTGTAGGTCGCCTCGCCGACGGCCGCCCCGCCTGCTCGCGGCACTCGCTTGCCGTCGGGCAGCCGCTCACCGCCTCGCACGACCTCGAGGCGGACCGCCACCGCCGTCACCGCGAGCGCGTCACTCGTCGGCGCCAGGTCCGTCGCCGGTCCGGTCGGCGGTTCCGCGTGAGCTTGCAGCGGCGAAAGGCCCGACGGATCTGAAGCGGCCTCGATCGGCTCGTCGCGCGGCACCAGGACCGGCGACGTCCGGACCGCCCACGGACTCGCCGTGACGCCCGGAGTCGCCGTCGCGACCGCGAGTCCGACCAACCACGGCGCGAGCAGCCCACTGGACAACCGCGCTCTTCTGGGGCCAGCCACAGCCGGCTTGAGAGTGCCCGACCTCTCCCCACCGCACCAGGGCCAGCCGCTCACCCGGCGTTCGGCGCGGGTTTGCCCACCGTTTCCCGCCACGAGCTTGCCCACCGGGCAGGCCGGGCTCTACAGTCGTCGTGGCGGGTCCCCGCCGGAGCTTTTAGCCATGACTTCGCTTTCTCGATGGTTCCGCGGCGCGCGCGCCCCAGGTTCGAACGGTATGACGGCACAGGCTCGACCGCTGCCGGTCAGCGAGTGGCTCCGCGGCTTCACCCTCGGCCTCCTGGTCGCCGTCGGCTGCGGCCGCAGCGACTACCTCGGCCCCTGTGCCAGCGACGCCGACTGCGGCACCGGCTACATCTGCGCCGCCGACGGCGTGTGCATCGAGGTCGGCGGCGAGTGCATCGTCGACGCCGACTGTCCTGACGGCGAGAAGTGCCTCAACTACGAGTGCGTCGGCCCGCAGGTGTGCGACGACAACCTCGAGTGCCCCCCGGGCACGATCTGCGTGATCCCCGAGGGCGAGGACATGGGCGTGTGCCAGGGCCCGCCGCCGACCTGCCCGCCCTGCCCGGTCGGCACCGAGTGCGACGACAACGGCCAGTGCGTCCCGGTCGACCCGCCCGTCTGCCAAAACGACTTCGAGTGCCCCCAGGGCCAGATCTGCGTCGACGGCACCTGCACCGACCCCGGCGAGTGCGAGTTCGACTTCGAGTGCCCGTTCGAGCAGCAGTGCGTCGAGGGCCAGTGCGTCCCGGTCGGCTGCGACTTCTGCCAGTGCGAGAACGACTTCGACTGCCCGTTCGGCCAGGTCTGCGTCGACAACTTCTGCCAGCCGGAGTGCTTCAGCGACGACCAGTGCCCGTTCGGCGAGGTCTGCCTCGACGGCTCCTGCGTCACCGGCGAGTGCACCATCGACCAGGACTGCCCGCCCAACGAGGTGTGCGAGAACGGCTTCTGCCAGGGCCAGTTCTGCTTCGACAGCACCGACTGCGACCCCGGCGAGCAGTGCATCGATTTCCAGTGCGTGCCCGGCGGCATGTGCCAGACCGACGCCGACTGCCCGCAAGGCACCGAGTGTGAGAACGGCGCCTGCGTCCCGATCGCCGGCTGCAACACCGACCTCGACTGCCCGCAGGGCCAGCAGTGCCAGGGCGGCGTGTGCATCCCCGGCCAGCTGTGCATGAACGACGCCGACTGCCCGCCCGGCGAGCTGTGCGTCGGCGGCGTCTGCTTCTTCCCGCCCGAGTGCATCCAGGACGCCGACTGCCCGGCAGGCCAGCTGTGCGTCGACGGCGACTGCCAGGATCCGCCGCCGCCGATCTGCATGTCGGACCTCGACTGTCCTCCGGGACAGGTCTGCAACCTGCAGACCCTGATGTGCGAGCTGTCGCCGCCGCCGCAGTGCATCGACAACGACGACTGCCCCGCCGGCCAGATCTGCGACGCCAACCAGCAGTGCGTCGACGCTCCGCCCCCGCAGTGCATCGACAACGACGACTGCCCCGCCGGCCAGATCTGCGACGCCAACCAGCAGTGCGTCCCCATCGTCCCCCAGTGCATCGACAACGACGACTGCCCGGTCGGCCAGATCTGCGACGCCAACCAGCAGTGCGTCCCCATCGTCCCCCAGTGCATCGACAACGACGACTGCCCCGTCGGCCAGATCTGCGACGCCAACCAGCAGTGCGTCCCCATCGTCCCCCAGTGCATCGACAACGACGACTGCCCCGTCGGCCAGATCTGCGACGCCAACCAGCAGTGCGTCCCCATCGTCCCTCAGTGCATCGACAACGACGACTGCCCCGTCGGCCAGATCTGCGACGTCAACCAGCAGTGCGTCCCCATCGTCCCCCAGTGCATCGACAACGACGACTGCCCGGTCGGCCAGATCTGCGACGCCAACCAGCAGTGCGTCCCCATCGTCCCTCAGTGCATCGACAACGATGACTGCCCGGTCGGCCAGATCTGCGACGCCAACCAGCAGTGCGTCCCCATCGTCCCTCAGTGCATCGACAACGATGACTGCCCGGTCGGCCAGATCTGCGACGCCAACCAGCAGTGCGTCCCCATCGTCCCTCAGTGCATCGACAACGACGACTGCCCGGTCGGCCAGATCTGCGACGCCAACCAGCAGTGCGTCGTCGCCCCGCCCCCGGTGTGCGTCGGCAACGACGACTGCGTCATCGACGAGGTCTGCATCGCCGGCACCTGCACCTTCATCGGGGACTGCCAGACCGACGTCCACTGCGCGACCGGCCAGACCTGCGAGGCGGGCGTGTGCACCGGCCAGCCGCAGTGCACGACCAACGCCGAGTGCGCCGCCAACGAGTTCTGCCTGTTCGGCGAGTGCTTCGCGCCGAAGATGTGCGTGAAGAACAAGGACTGCGACACTGGCCAGGTCTGCGTGTTCGGCCTGTGCTCCGCCGGGGTCGAGTGCGCCGAGCATGCCGACTGCCCGGTCGGCCAGGCCTGCTTCGAGGGTCACTGCAACACCCTTTGATGGGCCGCTCGCGCCGATGACGAGAGCCCGCAGCGCCGTCGCTGCGGGCTCGTGACGTCGGCGCCCCCTGGCGCCCCCTGGCGCTCACGCGCGCGGCCTGACGCGCGAGCCGCCCGATGCGCTTCGTTCCGCGCGCGCGCCCGTTCGTGCCGCCGACGCGGTCGTTCGTGCCGTGGCCCGCGTCGCGCGGCGCGGCGCGGGGTCTCATCGCCGTGCCCATGCCCCGCGCCCTCGCCGTCGTCCTCGTCGCCCTCGCCGCCTGTCCTGCCCCGTCGGGGACGGTCACCGGCACCACTGGCCCGACCACCACCGGCTCCACCTCCGAGGTCACCGGCTCCACCTCCGAGGTCACCAGCTCGACCATCGCAGCTCCGACCTCCACGACTTCGACCACGACCTCGACGTCCGCGAGTTCTTCCACCACCGCGCCCGAGCCCGCCGACCTGCCCTGGTACGAAGACTTCACCGCCACCTTGCCTGGCCCCTCGACCACCGGCCAGACCATGGAGGCGCGCGCCGCCGACCTCGACGGCGACGGCGACCTCGACCTCGTGCTCGCCAAGGAGTGGCAGCCCAACGCCCTGCTCCTGAACGATGGCACAGGTCACTCTTTCAAAGATGCCTCTGACCGGATCCCCCAGGCCGTGCACGACCACGAGGACATCGCCATCGCCGATCTCGACGGCGACGGCGACCTCGACATCGTCGTCGCCAGCGAGGACGACGCCGCCAAGGAGCTCTACCTCAACGACGGCCAGGCCCTGTTCGTCGACGCCTCCGATCGCCTGCCGCAGCTCGGCAAGTCGAACGCCGTCGCCGCCGCCGACATCGACGGCGACGGCGACCTCGACCTCGTGTTCGGCTGCGACGGCGCCGAGCGGATCTTCGTCAACGACGGCGCCGCCGTGTTCAGCGACGAGTCGGCCGTGCGGATCGCCGCGACCACCGACGTCACCCAGGACGTCGCCCTCGGCGACCTCGACGGCGACGGCGACCTCGACCTCGTGCTCGGCAACGAGGACGGCAACCGCCTGCTCTTCAACGACGGCGCCGGTCATTTCAGCGACGTCACCGAGGGCCGCCTGCCGCCGCCCGCCGCCCCCGAAGAGACGCGCAACGCCGACCTCGGCGACCTCGACGGCGACGGCGACCTCGACCTCTACTTCTCCAACGTCCGCTTCCGCCCCGACCGCGACCCGCAGGATCGGCTGCTGATCAACGACGGCGCCGGCGCCTTCGCCGACGAGACCGCGACGCGGCTCGGCGTCGAGCAGTGGTGGACGATGGACACTGATTTTGTCGACGTCGACGCCGACGGCGACCTCGATCTCGTGCAAGCGATCATCCCCGCCGGCAAGCGCTACCGCCTGCGGCTCAACGACGGCGCCGGCCTGTTCACCGACGTCACCGACACCCACCTGCCCGCGACTGCGATCGGCGCCGGCGTCGAGGTCGAGGCCGGCGACTACGACGGCGACGGTCGCCTCGACCTCTACCTCACCGGCTTCGACAGCCCTGACCGCCTGCTCGTGCGCAAGTAACATGCTGGCGATGCGCCCCGTGCTCCGCGCTCTCGGCCTGTGGCTCGCCGTCGTGACGATCTTCGTCGGCAAGACCTGGGCCTCGTCGCAGCTGATCGCCCGGCCCTTGCCGCTCGCCGACATCGTCGTCGCCGAGCTGCTGACCTTCGGCCCGTGGCTGGCCCTGGCGCCGCTCGCTCTGCTGGCCGCGCGGCGCTTCCCCCTGGTCGGGCCCGGCCGCGCCCGCCACCTCGCCGTCCTCCTCGTAATCGGCGTCGGCCTCGCGCTGCTCCACGTCGTGCTCGCGGTGCTGCTCGTCGCCTTGCTCGCCGGCGCGTGGCCCTCGCTCGGCGCGCTGCTCGAGCAAGTCCGCCACGCCTTCGCGCGCGCCGCTGGCCCTCACCTGGTCGTCTATGCCGCCCTGGTCGCCGTCGCCCACGCGCTCGCGTTCCGCCGCGACGCCGAGGTCCGGGCCCGCCGCGCCGCCGCGCTCGAGGCCGCCCTGGCCCGCGCCGAGCGCGATCGCCTGCGCATGCAGCTACACCCGCATTTCCTGTTTAACACCCTGCACGCCGTCTCCGCGCTGATGAGCCGCGACGTCGCCGGCGCGCGGCGCATGATCGCCGGCCTCAGCGAGCTGCTGCGGGTCGCGCTCGACGACGACGACGACGACGTGCCGCTCGCGCGCGAGCTCGAGATCCTGGGCCTCTACCTCGAGATCCAGCAGACCCGCTTCGCCGAGAGGCTGACGATCACGCTCGACGTCGACCCGGAGGCCCGCGCGGCGCGGGTGCCCAAGCTGCTGCTGCAGCCGCTGGTCGAGAACGCGATCCGCCACGGCATCGAGCCGCGGGCGGGCGGCGGCGCGCTCGGCCTCGAGGCCCGCCGCCGCGGCGATCGCCTGCAGCTCACCCTGCACGACGACGGCGCCGGCCTGGCCCCCGTCGCGCGCGAGGGTGTCGGCCTCGGCAACACCCGCGCGCGGCTCGAGAAGTCGTACCCCGGCGATCACCGGTTCTCGCTCGCGCCCCGCCCCGGCGGCGGCGTGGTGGCCACCATCGACCTGCCGTTTCGCCGCGGCTAACCTCGACGCAGAGCCGATGACCATCCGGGCGCTGATCGTCGATGACGAGCCGCTCGCGCGCGACCTCCTGCGCGAGATGCTGGCCGCGCACCCGCGCGTGGCCGTGGTCGGCGAGTGCCGCAGCGGCGCCGAGGCCGTGCGCGCGATCGACCGGCTCGCCCCCGACGTCGTGTTCCTCGACGTGCAGATGCCGGAGATGAGCGGCTTCGAGGTCGTCGCGGCCGTCGGCGCCGCGCGCATGCCGAGGGTCGTGTTCGTCACCGCCCACGACCGCTACGCCGTGCAGGCCTTCGAGGTCCACGCGCTCGACTACCTGCTCAAGCCGTTCGACGACGCGCGCCTGGCCCGCGCGGTCGCCCGCCTCGACGCCGCCGGCGACGGCCTGGGCGCCCGCCTGGCCGCCCTGCTGGCCGAGCGCGCGCCGGCGCGGCCCGAGCGGCTGGTGATCCACGACGGCGGCCGCGCGGTGTTCGTTCCGCTGGCCGAGGTCGACTGGATCGAGGCCGCGGGCAAGTACGTGGTCGTGCACGCCGGCGCCGCCAGCCACGTCCTGCGCGAGTCGATCTCGACCCTCGAGGCCGAGCTGGACCCGCGCCGGTTCGCCCGCATCCATCGCTCCACGATCGTGCGCGTCGAGCAGATCCACGCGGTCGAGACCCTGCTCGGCGGCGACTACGAGGTGGTCCTCCGCGACGGCACCCGCCTCACCACCAGCCGCGGCCACCGCCACCGCGTCCAGGCCCTGCTCGGCCGCCGCGGCTGAACCACGCCGCGAACTCCAGCCTCACGCGGCGCATCCAATCCCTGCGGCCGGCTCGCTGGCGTCACCGACGAACTCCTCGGGCTCGGCCGCCTGACCTTCGGCCGCTCGCGGCGCAGTGACACGAGTCCTGTCTGCTCCGCGTCGTGCGGCGCAGACGGTCGACATGCCCGCGAAGACATGTCCATCGCGCAATGTCGCAACAGACATGTCCCCGATGACATGCCCCTCGAGACATGCCCCCGGGGACACCTCGCTCGCGCCGCTCAGCGCGCCGCCGCGACGCTCGGCTGCCCCTTGGGGAAGCTCCCGTACGAGAACAGCGACGCCGGGGCGACCTCGACCACGTCGGCGATCTTCTTCAGCCCCGCGAGGTCGACGCGCTCGCGGTTGCCGACCAGGCTGACGACCGGCGGCACCGCGGCGAAGCTCGACGCGAAGCCCTGCAGCTGCTCCTGCGTCATCGCCCCGATGGTCTGCCACACCCACGGGCGCGGGTCGGTCTTCTCACCCAGCTCGTCCCACGCGTGGACCATCCACCCGCTCGCGCGCGGATCGACGCGGCTGCTGCGGTACTCCTGCTCGATGGCGGCGCGGGTCGAGCCCAGGCGCACGCTGTCGAGCGGGCGGCCGAGCAGCTCGAAGAACACCTTGAGCGCCTCCGAGGTCTTGTCCGACTGCGTGCCGAGCCCGCCGCGCAGCGCCCACGCGTCGGTCGGCCGCGAGCCGGCGAACAGCACGCCCCACGCGTAGTAGACCAGCCCTCGCGACTCGCGCATCTCCTGGAACAGCAGCGTGTTCATGCCGCCGCCGAGGTACTCGCTGAGCATGCGCGCCGCCGGCCGCTGCTCGCGGGCCAGCGCGGCCGACGGCAGCGCCACCGCGATCGTCGACTTGGCGACGTCGCGGTGGGTGAAGTAGAGCGTCGGCTTCGGCACCTTGCGGTAGGCCACCGGCGGGCGCTGCGGCAGCTTGCGGTGCTGCTTGCCGAGCGCCACGACCTTGGCCGCCTCGGGCGCGGCGCGCGGGCCGAAGTAGAGGGTCTTGTGCTGGTAGTCGACGAACTCGCGCGCCAGGTTGGCCAGCGCCGCGGGCTTGGCCCCGACGATCTGCGCGTTGGTGGGGGCCTGCAGGTACTCGCTGTCCTTGCCGTGGATCGCGTAGTCGGCCAGCGCGCCGGCCAGCTCGTCGGGATCCTCGAGCGCGTCGCGACGGGTGCTGATCACGTTGTCGGCGATCCCGCGCAGCACCACCGGATCGATCTTCACCTCGCGCAGCCAGCGATCGACCAGCGCCAGGCTCTGCTCCATGTTGGCGTCGACGCCCTCGACGGTGATGGCGCTCTCGTGAGCGCCGCACGCGAACTCGACGTGGGTGCCGAGCGCGAACAGCTTCTTCTTCAGCGCCTCGGCCGACAGCTCGCCGGCGCCCGACTGCTCGACCACGTCGAGCGCGTGGCACAGCATGCGCTCGCGCTTGTGCCCGCGCTCGAACCGGTAGGTCAGCGAGAACAGGTCGTTGCGGCCGTTCTGGACCGCCACCAGCGGCCCGCCCGGCAGCTCGGCGCGCACGTAGTGGGTGCCCTCGACCAACCACTCAGGCTCGATCGGCTTGGCCGGCCGCTTCAGCGCCGCCTCGGCGAACTGGCTGTGCCGCTCGGGGTGCAGCTCGACCGGCGTCAGCGCCGGCTTGTCGATCTTGGCCACCTCGGGCTTGCCGGCCTTCCGATGCACGGCGCTGAAGTTGGCGCCGAGGTACTTGTTGGCGACGCGCACGACGTCGTCGCGGGTGACCTCGCGGATCTTGCGATCGCGGGCGACCACGTCCTGCCACGCGCGGCCCTCGACGAACGCGTCGGCCATCTTGTGCGCGCGGAAGCTGTTGCTCTCGCGGGCGCGCTTGTCGGCGATGTCCTGGTTGAGCACGATCGCCGCCACGTCCTCGGCCGTGAACTCGCCGCGCTTGAGCTTGGCGACCACGCCCAGCAGCAGCGCCTCGACCTCGGCGTGGGTCTGGCCCTCGCGCAGCTGGGCGCGCGTCATGAACCACCCGGACTCGTGCAGGAACGTGCTGCTGGCCCCGGCCGACGGCACCTTCTGGCTCAGCTCGAGCTCGACGTTGAGCAGGCCGCTGGTGCTGTTGTCCATCAACCAGTCCATCACCGTCAGCGCCGGCTCGTCGGCGTGATCGGACGCGGTGGTCTGCCAGGCCAGCGCGACCTCCTGCTCACCCTCGGCGATCACGTCGGCCTGCACCCGCGCGGCGATCGGCTGCAGCGAGCCCGGATCGAGCTTGTCGAGCGCCCGCGGCTCGAGCTTGCCCAGCGCCTGCTCGAGCTTCGGCAGCGCGGTCGCGGCGTCGATGTCGCCGGCCAGCACGATCGCCATGTTGTTCGGCACGTACCAGCGGCCGAAGTAGTCGACCATGTCCTGATATGCCGGGACCTTGAGGTGCTCGATCTCGCCGATCGTCGTCTGCGTGCCGTAGGGGTGGCGCGGGAACAGATTGCGCGTGGTCGCGAAGTAGGTCCGCGCCCACGGGTTGTCGAGCGAGAGGTTCTTCTCCTCGTAGACCGCCTCCATCTCGGTGGTGAACAGGCGGAACACCGGATCGGAGAACCGCTCGCCCTCGACGTCGGCCCACACGTCGAAGCGGTTGCTCGGCACGTCGACGATGTAGACGGTCTGGTCGAACGAGGTGAAGGCGTTGACGCCGAAGATCCCGAGCTCGGCGTAGACGCGGTCGAACTCGTTGGGGATAGCGGTGGCCGCGACCTTCTGGTTGGCGGCGTCGAGCTCGGCGAAGATCCGCTGGCGCTCGGCCGGATCTTTGGTCGCCCGCAGATCGCGGTACAGCTGCTCGATGCGGGCCAGGTGCGGCGCCTCGGCGGCGTGGTCGAGGGTGCCGAGCTCGTCGGTGCCCTTGAAGAGCATGTGCTCGAGGTAGTGCGCGAGCCCGGTCGAGCTCGCCGGATCGGAGCGGCTGCCGGCGCGCACGGCGATCCAGGCGTCGAAGCGCGGCTTCTGCCGATCGGTGCTGATGTACACGGTCATGCCGTTGCTCAGCCGGTGCACCGAGACGGCCAGCGGATCGCCCGCCAGCGCGGCGTGGGTCGGCGGCAGCGCGGAGGCGGCGAGGATGGCGTCGCGGGCCGCCGGAGCGCCGGCGGCCGCGGTCTCGCCGGGCGGCGTGGAGGTCGTGGAAGCGGCGGTCTTGCAGCCGACGGCGGCGAGGACAAAGGCGCCGAACAGGCGCGAGGCGAACGTGGACATCGATGCGATCCGGTGCGGGAGCGCCCAATCTTACGCCGCCGCGATCGTGGTCACGCCCGGCTCGCGCCGCGCGAACATGGTTCGAGGCCGCGGCGCGGCGAGACGTCGATCACGCCCTGCGCGGCGATCCGCGGGCCGGCGCGGGCGCCGGCGTCAGTTGGGCATCGGCACCGGACCCGACGCCGGGCGGGTGCCGCGGCGGCGCACGACCGGACCGGCGTGGTGGTGCACCATCTTCCAGTCGCCGTCCTCGCGCACGAACACGTTGGTGGCCACCAGCTCGGTGTCGCCGATCGTCTGGGCGCAGATGACGTAGCCCATGTCCTCGCCCGGGTACGCCTCGGCGGCGCCGTACTCGATCTCCCGCGGCGCCGAGCCGGCCAGGATCGCCTGCCAGCTCTCCATGATCTCCTCGCGCTCGACCAGCGGGGTCCAGCCCGGATGCACGCACGTCACCGGCACCGCCCGCGCCCACACGTCGTCCATCGCGCCCAGGTCGGCGCTAGAGAAGGCCTCGTAGAACCTACGGTTGGCGGCCAGCAGCGCGTCGCTCATCTGCGGCAGATATAGCAGCCGCCGTCGCCGACGGCTCGCGCCGAACATCGCTCGTCCCGGGACGGATCGAGCGCGCCGTCAGTCGCGCGGACCGGCGATCCCGACGCTGCGGGTGAGGCGCGCCCGGGCCTCGATCACGCGCGCGGCCGCGCCCTCCGCGGTGGGGCCGAGGGCCGTCAGGTGGCCCATCTTGCGACCGACGCGAGGCTCGGACTTGCCGTAGAGGTGCAGCTTGACGTCGGGCAGCGCCAGCGCGGACGCGAAGTCGGGCGGACCCGCCTGCCACACGTCGCCGAGCAGGTTGGCCATCGCCGCCGGGCGCAGCAGTTCGGTCGAGCCCAGCGGCAGGCCGCACACCGCCCGCAGCTGCTGCTCGAACTGACAGGTGACGCACGCGTCGATCGTGAGGTGGCCGGAGTTGTGCGGCCGCGGTGCCAGCTCGTTGATCAGCAGCGCGCCGCCGGGCAGGCAGAAGAACTCGACGCACAGCACGCCGACGACGTCGAGCGCCTCGAGCAAGCGGCGCGTGATCGCCTGCGCCTCGGCGGCGACCTCGGGCGCGACGCGAGCTGGCGCGAGGGACAGGTCGAGGATCCCGCGCACGTGCTGGTTCTCGACCGGCGCGTACACGGCCGTCTCCCCCGTCACCCCGCGCACCGCGACCACCGACAGCTCGCAGGCGTAGCCGACCCACGCCTCGACGATCGCCTCGTCGGACCGCAGCGAGGCCCACGCGGCCTCGGCCTGCTCGGGGCCCTCGAGCTTGACCTGGCCCTTGCCGTCGTAGCCCCAGCCCGCGGTCTTCAGCAGCGCCGGCTGGCCGACCGCCGCGAGCGCCGCCGCAACTTCGGCGGCCGAGCGCGCGGCGCGGAACGGGGTGACCGGAAAGCCATGTCCTTCGAGCCATGTCTTTTCGCGCAGGCGGTGCTGCGTCGTGTGCAGCACCGAGCCGGCCGGGCGCACCGGCGCGACCGCGGCGGCGGCCTCGACCGTGGCCGCCGGCACGTTCTCGAACTCGAAGGTGACGACGTCGACCGCCGAGGCGAACCCGCGCACGGCCGCGAGGTCGTCGTAGGGCCCGCGCAGCTCGAGATCGGCGACCTGGCCGGTCGGCGTGTCGGCGTCGGGCGAATAGGTGTGCACGCGGTAGCCGAGGCGGCGGGCGGCGATCGCGAACATGCGGCCGAGCTGGCCGCTGCCGAGCACGCCGATGGTCGCGCCGGGCAGGATCGGCGCCCTTGGGTCACGCATCGGGCAGCACCTCGGCGCGCACGTCCGCGGCGCGCCTGCTCTGGAACTCGCGCAGCGCCTCGGCCAGCGCCGGGCGGGCCAGCGCCAGCACCCGGATCGCCTGCAGCGCGGCGTTGTAGGCCCCGGCGGGGCCGATCGCCAGGGTCCCGACCGGCACGCCGCGGGGCATCTGCACGATCGACAGCAGCGAGTCGAGGCCCTGCAGCGCCGAGGTCTGGATCGGCACCCCGAACACCGGCAGGCGCGTCTCCGCGGCCACCATGCCCGGAAGGTGGGCGGCCCCGCCCGCGCCGGCGACGATCACCGCCAGCCCGCGCGCCTCGGCCGTGCGCGCGTACTCGGCCAGCCACTCGGGCGTACGGTGGGCCGAGACCACGCGGCACTCGTGCGGCACGCCGAATTGCTTCAGCACCCCCGCGGCCTCGCGCATCGTCTCCCAGTCGGAGCGGCTGCCCATGATCACGCCGACGAGCGGTGGCTCGTCGCCGCTCGATCGGCTCGGTTCGACAGGGCTCGCTCGCTCGCCAGCCGGGTCCCCTGCGCTCATGGGCGGATTATCCCGATCTGGTGGAACACGACAACAAAAACTCGTGTACCTGGCCCTGATGGCGAGAATTTCCGCGTTCGTGGCCGCTTGCCTGGTGTTCTTGCTGGCCAGCGAGGCCGGCGCGGAGCTCGAACCGAAGCGCAAGGGGCTGCAGGTCGATGTCGCGGGCGGCCTGTCCTTTTGCATGCCGGGCGGCGCGGCGCGGTGTAAGCGCGTCGACGGCGTCGTCGCCCCGCACGCCGGCGGCGTCGTCACCGTCGGCTATCGGTTCCGCCCGTGGCTGCTGGCCGGCCTTTCGTACGAATTCGGGCTGCTGCGGCCGTCGTACACCGACATCCTCGGCGGCCGCCAGCTCTACGGCCCCGCCCGCCACCAGGGCCTGTTCGGCGTCGTGCGCACGGGCGTCGACATCGGCCGCATCGATCTCGGGCTCGAAGTCGGCCTCGGCTACTCGCAGCAGGTCGCTACCTACGTCCTCGACGAATTCCGCGGTCAGCGCTACGGCACGCTCGGGTTCGCGGCCCGCGTCACGCCGCTGCTCGCCGTCTACCTCACCCGTCGCGTCTACATGGGCCTGCGCTGGGACGTGACCCTGAACTTCCACCGCAGCCCGGCGTGCAGCCCCGGGCGCTGTGACGGCCCCGTGCGCGCGCCCGCGTTCGGCCACCACTCCCTGCTCGGCCTGATGGTCGGCGTCACGATCTGAGCGGCTTCCGCGCGATTTCACCCGCGCGCGCATGCTCGATCGGCCGGCGCCTTGCGCCGTCGCCGACTGCCTCACAGAACACCCGCATGACCCCTGCCCGGTTCGTCCTCTGCGCCCTTGCCGCGACCCTCACCCTCAGCGTGGCCACTGCCGTCCAGGCCGCGGACGTGAAGCGTCGCGGCGGGCAGGCCGAGATGATGATCGGCGGATCGCTGTGCATCCCGAGCCAGGCCGGCTGCAAGTCGACCGACGAGATCGCCGGCCGCACCATGCCTTCGTTCGGCATGGGCTTCACGCTCGGCTTCCGCCCGCTCCGCGCCCTCATGATCGGCGCCGCCTACAACGTCGGCTTCTTCAACGCCGACTATCAGACCGCCAGCACCGACGCCTACCGGGCCTCGTACCAGAACAGCTTCTTCGCGGTGATCCGCGGCATCCTGCCGATCTGGCGCCTCGACCTCGGGCTCGAGATCGGCCCCGGCTTCTCGCGCCAGGTGTTCAACGCCCGCGGCGGCGTGCTGCCGTACGATCGCCAGTATTCGCAGGGCTTCGCCCTCAAGACCGCGCCCTCGATCGACTTCTTCGTCACCCGCCAGTTCTTCATCGGCGGCAAGGTCGACTTCATCTGGAATTTCCACCGCGAGGTCTGCACCGCCGACGGCGGCAACCGGGCCTGCTTCAAGCGCGACGACAACGATCAGGCCAGCGTCCACCAGATGATCGTCGGCTTCCACCTCGGCACCACCTTCTGAAGTGAAGTGAAGCGACGCGCGGCGGGTCGGGCGCGCTGCTAAAGTCCGCCGGCATGTGGACCCCGCCCGCCAAGATCCGCCACGCGATCCCGCCGGCGCGCTGGCCGAGCGCCGCGGAGGCGGCCGCCAGCCGGTGGTTTTCGCCGATCGACGTCGGCCCCTGTCGGCTGCACGCGCGCACCTGGGTCCCGGCGATGGTGCCGTGGCGGGCCTCCGACGACGGCCGCGTCACGCCCGACGTGATCGCCTGGTACGCGCGCTTCGCCGCCGGCGAGCCGGGCGCGCTGGTGGTCGAGGCCACGGGGATCCGCGACGTCCCGAGCGGCCCCTTGCTGCGGATCGGCGACGACCGCTTCGTCGCCGGCCTGGCCGACCTGGTCGCCGCCGTGCGCGAGGCCAGCGGCGGCCGCACGCGCCTGTTCATCCAGCTGATCGATTTCCTCGCGGTCAAGCGCCGCCCCGCGCCCGACAAGTTCTTCGCCCGCTTCTTGCGCGTCGACGCCGGCCACCGCGAGCGCCTCGCCGCCGCCCTCGCCGACGACCGCTGGCTGGCCGCGCCCGAGGCCGAGCTGCGCGCGTTTCTCCTGGCTGCCGAGACAGGTCTCTTGGAGCAGGTCCTCACGGACAGGGAGCGACGCGAGCTCGAGTTCGGCTACCGCGAGCTGGTGACCGACCTCGACCTGCCGCACGTGCGCGACCTGCCGCGGGTGCTGCCCGAGCTGTTCGCCGCGGCGGCTGCGCGGGCCGAGGCCGCCGGGTTCGACGGCGTCGAGCTGCACTACGCCCACGCCTACACGATGGCGAGCTTCCTCTCGCGCACCAACACCCGCGCTGACGGCTACGGCGGCACGCTCGCGGGTCGCGCTCGCCTGCCGCTCGAGGTGCTCGCGGCCGTGCGCGCGCGCGTCGGCGCCGGCACAGCGGTCGGCTGCCGCATGCTCGGCGACGAGGTCATCGCCGGCGGCAGCGACCTCGCCGACGCGGTCCAGTTCGCCCGCGACTTCGCGGCCGCCGGCATGGATTTCGTGAGCGTGTCCAAGGGCGGCAAGTTCGACGACGCCCACCCGCCCAAGGTCGGCGAGGCCGTCTACCCCTACACCGGCCCGAGCGGCTACGAGTGCATGCCCACGGTCCACAGCGACGCGCGCGGCCCGTTCGCGCGCAACGTCCCGCTCGCCGCCGCCATCCGGGCCGCCATCCGGGCCGACGGCCGGATCACCCCCGTGGTCGCTGCCGGCGGGATCCACGAGTTCGGCCAGGCCGAGGCGATCCTCGCCGCCGGCGACGCCGACATCGTCGCCGCCGCCCGCCAGAGCCTCGCCGACCCCGACTGGTTTTTAAAGGTTCGCGAGGGCCGCGGCGCCGAGGTCCGCCGCTGCAAGTTCACCAACTACTGCGAGGCGCTCGACACCCAGCACAAGCAGGTCACCTGCCAGCTGTGGGACCGCGTCGAGCTCGACGAGCCCGGCCTGACCCGCTCGCACGACGGCAAGCGCCGGCTGGTCGCCCCGACCTGGCGGCGCTGACCTGGCGCAGCGGACATGTCGCAAAGGACATTCCTGGAGCGCCAGCCCGGGCTGCCCCGCACGCCGCGAGGACCGGCTGGTCGCCCCGACGTGGCGGCGATGACCTGGCGCATCGGACATGCCGCAAAGGACATGCCCTGGAGCGCATGTCCGGTTCGACATGTCGTGAAGGACATCGAACTTCGCAGGTCCGTGCTCTCGGAGGCTTCCTCGCGGACATGTCCTGAGCCTCGGTCCCGGGTCACCCGCGGCGGGCGATCCGCGACTCGGGCGTGCCGGGGCCGATCGTGAACAGCGCCAGCGTCAGCTGACAGCCATCGGCGCTGACGGCCACCGGGCAGGTCACGAAGCCGGGCACGCGCAGCTGGGCGCTGCGGGTGACGCCCTGCCAGGGGGCGTCCAGGCCGTCGCGTTCGGCGAACCACACCCCCGCGCGGCCGTCGTTGGGATCGCCGAAGCCGCCGCCCTCGCTGTCGAACGCGCCGAAGAACAGCCGCAGCCCGTCGGGCGCCAGCGCCGGACAGGCGAGCACGCCGAAGCCCGGGTCGGCCGGCGTCACCTCGACCGGCGCCACGTCGGGGAAGCTCGGGTGCACCTGCGGATCGCGGGCGACCTGCCAGAACTTGAAGCCGAGCTGGAACTGCCCCCACGCCGGCCCGTCGTCGCGCTGGAACAGCAGCGTCGCGCCGTCGGCGGTCGGGTTGGGGTGGCTCTCGACCCGATTGCCGAACGCCAGCGCCCCGCCCGCGACCGTCGGTACGCCCCACCCGTCGCCGTCGCGCGGCAGCACGTAGATGTCGCCGTTGCCGCCGAAGAACAGCTCCTGCGTGGCGGCGACGAACGCGGGGTGATCGGCCTCGAACGACGACGACGGCCACACCGACGCCCCGGCCGGGAACGCCACCGCCGGGTCGTCGCGGACCGAGCGGACCACGTGCCACTGGCCGCCCAGGAACGCCCGCCAGTGCAGCGTCTCGGCGTCGGGCGACAGCATCGGCGAGCTGCCCGGCGGGTCGAGCCCCAGCGACTCGACCGCCCAGTCCTCGACCCCGAGGCCCCAGCAGCCGACCGGAGCGCCGGTCGTCTCGGTGGTCCCCGAGGACATGTCCGGAAGGACACCCGTGGTCGAAGACGAGGTCGTCGGCGAGCTCGTGCTCGCGTCGGTCGTGCCCGTCGGCGCCGATGTCGATGTCGTCGTCGTCGAGGTCGTCGTCGACGACGCCGTGGTCGCGCCGCCCGAGCCGCCGCCGGTCCCGCCTTCGCCGTCGAAGGCCGGGTTCTGTCGCAGGCAGCCAGCCACCAGCGCCGCCGCCGTCATCGCCCACGCGCGCCGCATCTCCGATCGGCATAGCGGATCGCCGGCCCGCCGTCGACGTCCGCAAGGCCGGGCCCCGTGTGACCGACGTTCGGCGGCCGGCCCGCCGCTCTCACGGCCCGAGGATCGGCGCCTCGATGAACGCCGGGACCACGTCGTCGCGCAGGTGCACCCGCGCGACCAGCCCGTCGGGGTCGAGCCCCGCGGTCGCAAAGTCGAACACGTGGCCGATCCCGGACACGTACGGCACCTCGTGGGTGTCGCCGACCGGCAGGTCGTCCTTGGTGAACGACAGCGTCAGCGGCACGCGCAGGTGCACGGGCGCGTCGGCGGCGACCTCGGGATCGAGCAAGCGAAAGCCGCCGACCGGCCACTTGTCGTCCATGACGTAGGCCGGCGGCGGCCGCGTCACGTCGAGCGTCAACTGACCGCCGGCGAGCACCGCCGAGAGCGCGTGCTCGGGCGCGAACGCGACCTCGAACGGCGCCGTCGTCAGCGCGTAGTCCTCGGTCGCCTGGCCGTCGAACGCGCGGCCGTCGATGCGCAGGCGATAGGTGCCGGCCGGCAGGTCCGCCGGCACCTGCCAGTCGACGAACCACTTCTGCTGGCGCTCGGCCAGCAGCTTGCCGTTGGGCTTGGGGTCCGGCGCGTAGTGGGTGAGCATGTGGTAGCGGCTGTTGTCGAGCGCCGCACCGGCCCAGCCGCTCGGCGACGCCACGTCGACGAAGCCGCCGCCGTCGTCGACCTGGACCGTCACGCGCGGCTCGCCGAGCCCCGGCTCGCCGCCGTTCCAGGCCGCCCGCAGCGTCTCGCCGCGCCAGATCGTCGGCGGCGGCTCGGCCGTCAGCCCGGGCGCGTCGACGCCGGCCTCGAGCGCGCGCGGCTCGAACGACTTGCCGACCGACAGCGACGGCGACTGCTCCGACCACACCGGCGAACCGTCGCCGGCGATCAGCGCCTCGACCTCGGTCATCTGCCCGTCGACCAGGTACTTGGCGAGCAGCGGGCCCCACAGGCTCATCTCCGACTCGTAGCCGCCCTGCAGCCAGTCGTCGGGCTGGGTCAGGTACAGCAGGTGATCCTGCGAGTAGCCGAACACCATGCCGTCGACGGCGCGGTCCTCGTAGGCGGTGCGCGCGTACTGAATCACCGACGCTGTCGGCTCGCCGGGCAGCGTCAGCATGTAGAAATCGTCGAGGCGCGCCACGGTCAAGTAGGTCTGATGGACCTCGCCGTGCGGCACCGTCTCGCCGAGCGACTCGAGCAGCCCTTGCATCGGCATGCAGTTCTTCGGCTTGCCCTCCAGGCTGGTCGCGGGGTTGCCGTCGTCGACGTCGGCCTCGGCGCCCTTGCACTGCCACGCGCCCCACAGGTACGGCCCGCCCTGCGCGTTCTGGAACTCGGGGTAGTCGTCGTAGCCCATCCCGCTGTACGTCAGGTCGATGCGGCGCGAACGGACCCCGAGCGTCGCCTCGTCGCGCCACTCGATCGCGTCGTAGAGCGCGAGGATCCGCGGCGCCGCGGCGTGACCGATGCGCTCGATGCGGGCCGGCTCCGGGTGGCCGAGGCCGTCGCCCGCGGGCGAGGCGTCGCCGCCGCCCGACTGCGCGAACATGCCGAAGATCGGCTGGCCCTTGGCGGCGAAGAACGCCTCCTCGAACTTCATCTCGAGCCCGCCCGCCGCGTCCTCGGTGAACAGCTCGTTGGGCGAGTCGAACACCGTGCCGTGCATGCCGAAGTTGATTACCGTCGCCATCGGCGTGCCGTCGGGCCGGCGCACCGCCAGCAGCGTCAGGCGGGCGTCCTTGCCGTACGTCGGGTCGTTCTCGCCGCGGCGGTCGCGGTACACCGCGTCGTCCGGATCCCAGTCGTCCAGCCACGTCGCGCCCCACTGCGCCGGCGCCAGGTCGGCGACCGCGGCCGCGATCACGTCGGCCATCGCCGTCGTCATGCGATCGATCAGCTCCTCGTCGGGCGAGTCGCCGCCGACGAACCCGAGCGGCGCCGGCAGCCGCCAGTAGCGGGCCAGGTTGTGGTGCGAGTGCGTCGCGGCGGTGATGAGGCGGCCGGTGATGTCGATGCCGTGGTCGGCCTTGAGCTTCTCGATCGCGCCCTCGGTCAGCGAGTGCTCCGAGCTCATCGTCGGCATCTTCATCACCACCAGCCGCTCGCCGCCGACCTCGATCACCATCGCCTTGATCGTGCCGAGCCCGTAGAAGCCGCTCGCGCCGTTCAGCAGGTGGTTCCACGGCGTGTTGTTGGTGACCGTCCGCCCGCCGTAGCCGGCCATCGACGCGCCGACCGGTCCGGTCAGATAACCGACGGCCACGCCGGCCTGGATCGGGCCCTGCGGCAGCGGATCGATCTCTTCCGTGGTGCTGGCGGTCGTCCCGCTGGAGGTCGTCGGCGGCGCCCCGGACGAGGTCGGTGTCACATCGGTGGACGAGCCGGTGGCGGCGGTCGCGTCCGACGTCGACGAGGCGTCCGTGGCCGACGTCTCCGCGGCCGAACCCGGACAACCTGCCAGCGCGAGCGCCGCGAAGGCCCGCCACCACCAAAGCTGCTGCTTCATCATCATCGCCGACTATACCGTCGCGTGACCGCGACAGATCCGCGCCAGCGCGGCCGGGGCGTGCACGCGAGCTCACGCTCCCCGCTGCGCCCGCGCCCGCGGGGCCCCGGCTCCGCCGACAAAGCTGGCTGCCTTTGCTAGCCTCGGGACCTCGCGCCCGTTGTGACCCCCCTCGCCGGTGCCCTCTTCGCAGCCACGTGCCTCGCCGCGCGAGCGTCGGGCCTCGCCTCGTCGTGGGCGCAAGAACCTGTCTCGAAGGACAGCGAGCTCGCGCCCGAGCTGACGCCGCCGAGCGATGTGGCGCCGCCGAGCGGGCCGCTCAAGTCGGACGCCGCGGTCGGTGGGGGCCCCGAGCCGACCCCTGTGCCTGCGGCCGCGCTGCCGCCCGCCACCGTGCCCGAGGGCGCGCGCCCGGACACCATGATGACGCCGGCCGGTCCGGCGCCGAACCTGCCGCCGCGTGAGCGCGTGCGCTGGGGCTGGTTGACCCACCCGCTGTCGCCGACGCCGAGCCAGTATCAGATCCGCAAGGGCCAGAGCCCGCACCGCGTGCTGCCGCTGCCGAGCGTGCGCTCCCAGCCCGGCGTCGGCCTCATGCTCGGCGCCAACATCTCGTACGCCTATCGCCGCAAAGAGGGCGACCCCAACCGCATCTACATGATCTTCGAGTCGCGGGTGTCGCTGAAGAAGGTCCAGGACCACAGCTTCTTCATCCGCCTGCGCGATCTCCTGCGCCGCGAAGAGGTGTTCGAGTTCGGCGTGCTCGGCTACGTCGACCCCGTGTTCCCGTACTACGGGATCGGCAACAACAACAACCTCGAGGGCATCGACCTCCAGGCTCGCTACTACCAGGCCCACCTCAACACCGTCGGCGGCTCGCTGACCTACCAGCACCCGCTGTGGCGCCTGCAGGCCCTCGGCGACAAGCCGCCGGGGATGCTGCGCTCGTACGCCGGCCTGGCCTACTACGCCGACCGCGTGCGCACCTACGACAACTCGCTGCTGCAGGCCGAGAACCCGGCCGCCGACCTCAGCGCCCGCCGTGGCCTCATCCGCCTCGGCCTGACGTGGGACCGCCGCGACAACGAGTGGAGCCCCGGCAAGGGCAGCCTGTTCGACGTCATCGTCGACAACGCGGGCCCGTGGACCGGCTCGACCGACGCGTGGGGCCGGCTGTCGGCCAACTTCCGCACCTACTGGACGCTCGGCGTGGACAAGCTGGTGCTGGCCCACCGCCTGAGCTTCGACGCGCTGTGGGGCGACGCGCCGCTGGTCCCGCTCGGCGAGTTCGGCGGGCTGCTGACCACCGACGGCCTCGGCGGGGCGTCGGCCGGCCGCGGCTGGATGCGGCGCCGCTACATCGGCCGCCTGAAGGCGTTCGGCAGCCTCGAGCTGCGCTTCGAACCGCTCGAGCTGAAGGTCCGCCGCCACACGCTGGGCATCGGCCTCAAGGGCTTCGTCGATCTGGGCGTGGTGGCCGACCGCATGCAAGACCTGCCGAAGCACTGGCATGTGTCCGGAGGGACCGGTCTGCAGGTGATCTGGGACCAGTTCGCGGTGCTGCGGCTCGACGCCGGCTTCTCGCGCGAGAGCTTCGGCATCTACTTCATCAACGAGCACGCGTTCTGAGGCGCTGACTCGCGGGCGCGCGGCAGGGCTCGCGCGGGTCGCTCCGCAACTGCCGACTGCGGCTCGAGAGGCCGACCCGCACGCGGCCGCCGTCGCGGGCACGAAAAAAAGACACGCCTCTCTGCGCGCCCTCTTCGAGAGGCCGACGCACACGCGATCGCCGGCACGCACGCGGCCGCATCGCGCGCACGGAGAAAGGCGCGCCTCTCGGCGCGCCCCCTTCACGTCTCACCTGTCCTTGCGGACAGCTTCGCTCAATCGGCGTCGCCGGCTTCGGGCTCGGCCTTGGCGTCGTCGCCGGCGGGCGCGGGGCCGCGGGCCTTCATCTCGATGGGCGGGTGGCCGGCCGGCATCTCGCTCGGGTTGACCACGGCCGGGCGCTTGGGGCCGCGCGGGTCGGGGCCGAGCAGCTCCTCCATCTTGTTCTGGACCTTGTACTTGGCCAGCAGCGCGTCCTTCAGCTCGCGGCGGCCCTGGTGGAGCTTGCGCTGGCTGAGGCGCTCCTTGATCTGGTCGGCGAGCGCCTCCTTGGGCAGGTCGCCGGGCGGGTACTTGGCCAGGATCTTGATGATGTGGATGCCGAACTTGGTCTCGACGGGCTTCGAGATCTCGCCGGGCTTGAGCTTGAAGGCCGCGACGCTGAACTCCTCGACCATGCGGTCCTTGGTGAAGATGCCGAGGTCACCGCCCTTGTCGGCGCTGGGGCCGACCGAGTTCTCCTTGGCCAGCTGCGTGAAGTCGGCGCCCGCTGCGGTGGCCTTCTTGTAAAGCTCGTCGGCCTTGGCCACCGCCTCCTTGCGCCACTTGTCCTTGTCCTCCTGCGACGGCTCGGGCGGCTTCTCGCCCATCGGCGTCGGCTGCTCCTGCGGCCCGATCGGGATCAGGATGTGCGCGGCGTGGATCCGCTCGCCCTCCGACTTGTAGTTGGGCTTGATCTTCTCGTACTCCTCGTCGACCTCGGCGCTGGTGACCTCCAGCTTGCCGTCCTTCTCGAGGAACTGCTGCTCGAGGATCTCGGCCACGTACATGTCGCGGAGGCTCTGCTCGGTCTCGCCGCGGCGCTGCAGGTGCTTGTCCCAGTCCTTGATGCCCTGCTTCTGCTGGGTCTCGCGCTCGGCAAGCTTGGCAGCGTCGGCCTCGACGCCGCGGGCCTTGGCCTCCTGGCGCAGGATCTCGTTGTAGACCAGGCGCTCGGTGATCGACTTGCGATAGCGCCGGTCGGCCGACGGCGGGATCTCGCGGCCGCGGTCGGTGTACTTCTTCACCTTGAGGTCGTAGATGTCCTTGAACTGGGCCAGCGGGATCGCGACCTCGTTGACGGTGGCGATGACTTCCGGAAGCGCCGGCAGGCCCTCGCCCGCGGCGGCCTTGGTCGGCTGCTCCGGGGCGGCCTTCTCGTCGGTCTTCTGCGGCGTGGGCGTGCTCGGCGAGCAGCCGACGGCGAGGGCGAGACAAAGTCCGAGGGACACGCGAGGGACGAAGCGAAGCATTCTGTTCTCCTGGCCGAAGCGAAGCGGGCTGAGCCCGTGCAGACCGGTCGCCGCATTCGCGCGGCGACCGCAGGGCGTCGGCGGCGCGAGATTGTAAGCCGGAGCGAGCGTCCGATCCAAGCGGCGACAAGCGCGGCCCCCCCGGCGCAACGGACCCGCCCCCCGGAGACCGCGCGTGAGCCTCCCCCGCGGCGCCTGCGGCGATTTTCGCGTAGCATCCCGCGCCCATGACCCGCCTGGTCCAGATCCGCGGCACGAGGACGGCGCCGGAGCCGCCCATGACCGCGCAGGAGCTGCCCGCCACGTCGGAGCTCCCCGGAGTCGCCGGGCCGCGCGTCTACGTCGAGACCCTCGGCTGCCAGATGAACGAGGCCGACTCTTCGCTCATCGTCGGCCAGCTGGCGGCCCGCGGCTACGTGCGCGTGCCCGATCCGGCGACCGCCGACGTGATCCTGCTCAACACCTGCGCGGTCCGGGAAAAGGCCGAGGAGCGGGTCTACGGGCGCACCAGCCAGCTGCTGCGGCACAAGAAGGACAATCCGGATCTGGTGTTCGGCATTACCGGGTGCATGGCCGAGCACCTGCGCGACAAGGTCCAGAAGCAGGCGCCGCACATCGGCCTGGTCGCCGGCCCCGACAGCTACCGCCGGATCGGCAGCCTGGTCGACCGCGCGCGCGCCGGGGAGCGCGTCGTCGACGTCGCCCTCGACCGCGAGGAGACCTACGACGGCCTCGACGGGGTGCCCGACGACGACGGCGTCAGCGGTCAGGTCACGATCCAGCGCGGCTGCGACAAGTTCTGCACGTTCTGCGTGGTCCCGTACACCCGCGGCCGCGAGCGCGGCGTGGCCCCGCGCGAGGTCCTGCGCCAGGCCAGGCAGCTGGCCGAGCGCGGTTACAAAGAGATCGTCCTGCTCGGCCAGACGGTCAACTCGTACGTGTGGGAGGACGCGAGCTTCGCCGACCTGCTGCGGGCGATCGCGGCGCTCGATGGGATCGAGCGGATCCGCTTCACGAGCCCCTACCCCGTCGACTTCACCGACCCGCTGATCGCGACGATGGCCGAGCTCGAGAAGGTGTGCCCGTACATCCACCTGCCGGCGCAGTCCGGCTCGGATCGGATGCTGACGGCGATGAAGCGCGGCTACTCGCGCGGCGAGTTCGTCGATCTGGTCGGCCGCCTGCGCGCCGCCATGCCCGACCTGGCGCTGTCGACCGATCTGATGGTCGGCTTCTGCGGCGAGACCGAAGAGGATCACGCCGAGACGCTGTCGCTGATGCGCGAGGTCCGGTTCGACTCGGCGTTCATGTTCCGCTACAGCGACCGCGGGATCACCTACGCCGCCCGCAAGCTGCAGGACGACGTGCCCGACGAGGTCAAGGGCCGCCGCCTGCAAGAGGTCATCGAGCTGCAGGAGCAGCACACCCGCGCGTCGCACCACGCCCGCGTCGGCAAGCGCGAGCGCGTGCTCATCAGCGGCCTGTCCCACCGCGGCGACCGGGTGCTCGGCCGCACGCCCCGGTTCCAGAGCGTGCTGCTGCCCCTCGGGACAGGTTCTCCGGGACAGACGATCGAGGTCGCCATCTCGGCGACGACGGGCCACTCGCTCATCGCCAGCTGAGCGCGGCGCCGTCTCACTCGGCGGCCGCCGTCGACTCCGCGCGAGCCAGCAGCGCCGCTCGCCGGGCCCGGCTCAAGTACAAGAAATTCGCCGGCAGCCCGAAGCGCAGCGGCGCCTGCGTCGCCGGCGAGTCCTTCGCCGGGAAGCGCTCTGCCAGCGCCGCCGCCGCGCGCACGAGCGTGCGGTCGATCGCCCCGAGGTCGTACTCGGCCCCGAGCTGCAGCTTCGCGCGGACTGGCGGCGGCACGATCGACACCGCGGCGCGGGCGACCGCGCGGTAGAAGAACCCGAGCCCGCGGGCCCAGTCGGTCCATCATCGCCGCGAAGTCGGCCTCGCACGTGAGCACGTTCTGGACCCCGTAGAGGCGGGCGACCGGACCGCTCTCGGCGAAGTAGCGGTCGCGGTCGGCGGCGGACACCGGGGCGACGAAGCGGTCGTACGCGGTGAGGAACCCGTAGACCGCGGTCGCGCTGACCCAGTCGAGCAGCTCCGGGTCGAGCGCCCGGTACGGTTCACCGGCCGGCGTCGCGCCGTTGACCTTCGCGTGCAGCTTGTTGACGCCGGCGATCACCCGCCGCGCTGCGCTCTGCGGCCCGAACGCGCCGACCATCGCCGCGATCGCGGTCCGCCGCGAGCGACCGACCGGGTCGGCCTTGTACGTCGAGTGGTCCCATACGCCGCTGCGGATCCGCGCGTCCGCGAACTCGAGCAGCACCGCCGCGATGCCGCCGATCGCCAGCGCCACCGGGTTCTTGTAGATGCGCCAGTGGACCGAGTCCGGGCCGACGAAGCCGGGCTCGCCCCGCGGGTTCGCGTAGTCGATCTGCCAGCCCATGTACCGCGCCCGCGAATCACTGGAGCCCATGCCGCACCTCCCGAGGACAGCGATCGTATGACCGTCCTTCGCGCCGCGGGCAAGCCTCGCCGCGAGCGGGCCCGCGCTCAGAGTCACGTCGGGGGCCGTCCTAGTCACATGTTCCTTCAGACATGCTCTTTCGAACATGCCTTCGAGGCCATGTCCGGGGCGGCTCCCCGCCCCCACGCGTGCTCGGTGTCGGCGCGGCGTGCCGAAGCGCGAGAGACTGCGCCGCTGCGCCGCGAGTCCTGGTCTCGCCGGTGGTCGGCGGCGGCAGCAAGAGCGGCGGCGCCCTCGCTCGCGACCCAAACGCGAAGGGCCCGCGCCGCAGCGGCGCGAGCCCTCGCTCGGGACGGCCTGCGTCGGCCTCAGAAGTTGAAGCCGAAGCCGAAGCCCTGCATGCCGCGGCTGAGGATCGGGCCGCCGCGGACGTTCTGGATCCGCGACACCGACTTGAGGCTCTTCTCGGTCTTGATGAAGTCCTTCGCGTCGGTGCGGTCCTGGTAGATGATGACCGCGAGCACGCCGGCGAGCAGGACGGTGGTGAGCAGGGCGACGTCGCCGCCGATCAGGCGGTTGCGCATCGTGTTGCCCTTGTCGGCCACGTCCGAGGCCATGGCGGTGTACTCCTGGGACTGCAGCGGGTCCGTCTTGTCGAGCTTCGAGTTGTTGAGGTCGTCGAGCGCCGACTTGTACGGGCCGCGGGCCGCGAGGCCCAGCGAGTAGAAGATGCCGGTGGTGAGCAGGGCGCCGGCGGTGAGGCCGAGGGCCACCCACGCGCGGGTCTGGAAGTAGCCGAACACCGGGCCGCGCTTGCACACCGGGCGCAGGTCCTTGGGGTCGTCCTTGTTGACGCGCGGCTTGGGCGGGCCGTTGCGGCAGAAGTCCTTGAAGTCCTTCTTGAGGTCGACCTTGACGTTGCTGGTGTCGATGAGCTCACCCTGGCCGGCCGCGACCTTGCCGACGGCGTCGTCGATCGCCGCCTTCTCGGCCGCCAGCTCCTCGGGGGTCTTGGCCGGCTCGTCGAGCTCGGCGAGGATCTTCTGCTCCTCGGCCGTGGCCGGGGCGACGGGCGTGCGATAGTTGTTGAGCGTCGTGACCATCGCCCGCGGCAGCGCGAGCGGGAGGATCAGGTCGTCGGGGTTGATCGTCGGCGTGAACTCCTTGACCTTGGCCTTCTTGGCGACGTCGTAGACGACGATCGAGCTCGGCGTGGTCGGCCCGCCGACGGTGCCGTAGATCAGGTAGTCGTAGCCGGTGCCCGACTTGGCGGCGCCCTTGTTGAGCCACTCGATGACCTTGCCGACGCACGCGTCGGCCCCGCCCTTGCACTTGACCTTGCCGGCGGCGCCGTCGATGTCGAGCGCGACACCCTTGACGGTGTAACCGGCGGCGCTCATGTCGGTCAGGATCTGCGAGCGCAGCCCCTCGGCCGCCGCCGGGTCGCCGCTCAGGCGAAACAAACCGATCGTGTTGCCGGTCGAAGCAGGAGCCGGCGCCGCGGCGAACATGCCGAAGGACGCCGGCGAGGACGCAGCCGCGGGCAACGGCGAGAAGGCGAGCGCCGCACAGAGGACGCCGGTAAAGGCGCGGAGGAGCGGCGACGGGCGAGACGACGTGATGGCTGCGGTCATGTGGCGGGTCGGGGAAGCGCGGGGATGATAGCGGTCTGATTTTGCCCTGGAAAGCCCCACGATCATGACCGGGGCTCAGGGGTCGCCGAATCCGACGCGGAACGGACCCGCGGGACCAGCACGAGGCCTGCGAGGGTGATCAGGACCCCGACCCCGAGGGCGATCCACATGGTCCGGTTGGCCTGCGCCGCGAGGGCCTGCCGGCCCGCCACGACCACGATCGCGGCCGCCAGCAGGTGCTCGGCGATCGCGGGCCAGCGCCGCCTGCCCGGCACCGCCAGCGCGAGCCCGGTGCCGGCCATCCACGCCATCGCCGCGGCCGGCGCGAGCAGGGCCGCCGCCCCCGCCGACATGCGCGACAGCACGAGCAGCGCCGCCGGGACGATCACCGCAAGCAGCGCCAGACGAGCCGCCAGGACCGGTCTGCGCGGCCCGAGCGCAGACCCCGCGAACCGCACCACCGGGCCGAGCAAGGCCGCCAGCAGGCCGACCAGCAGCGCCAACGCCGAGGCGGCGACGATCCCCTCGGCGACTTCGATGCCGAGCCCGCTACCGCGGTGGAGCGCCTCCCCCAGCCCGGCGATCGCCCCCGCCAGCGGCAGCGCGTGCGCCGGATCTGTCGGCGGCGTCAGCTCGGGCGTCCACCAGGTCGCGGCCGCCAGGCTGCCGGCGAGCCCGAGGGTGCCGGCGGCGATCGGCAGGACGCGCGCGACCAGGCCGCGCCAGCCGCCCGACGCCCGCGCCGGGCCGACCGCGATCGCGGCGTGACCTGACCCGAGGGCCAGGAGCGCGACCCACGGTCCGAGCGCCAGCGGCGCCTCCCAGCCGGCCGGGCGCGACCAGGCTTCGACCTGTACCGAGAGACCTGGCGCGAGGAACATGAACGAAAGGACAGCCGCGATCGCGGCGGTCGCCCCGCCCCAGCGCGACAGTCCGGCCGCGGCCTGGCCGCGCGGCCCGCAGGCGGCCACGAACACCAGCCCGAGGGCGATCCAGGCCCACGCCCGCAGCTCGCCGTAGACCCGCTCGCGCGGCCACCCGAGCGCGCGCGCCAGCGACAGCCGCGGCTGGCCGAGCGCCTCGGTGTAGCCGGTCCAGCGCCCGGTCAGCCCGAGCCCGGCGCTGGCCTCGGAGCTGTACTTGTCGGGGCACATGCGCTCCATCACCGGGTCGGGCTGGCGCGGGCGCGGGTTGTTTGGCGCGCCGGGGCACACGAACTCGACCCGCGATCCGCGGCCGACCCCGCCCGAGGTCACGTGCAGGCGCGGCTCGGTCGGCGCCTCCGCCGGCCGGTCGAGCCGCTCGCGCGCCTCCGGCAGCTCCTCGGCCGTCACCGTCGCCGCGGCGAACGCCTGGTACGCGCGCGCCGGCCCGTGCTCGGCGTACTGCAGCTCGGCGATCTTCTGCAGGTCGCGGGTCAGCGCCTCGGCCAGCGCCGCCGGGCCGTAGCCCTTGCTGCCGTCGGGCTCGACGTAATCGTTGATCGGCAGGTCGAACGGGCCGTAGCCGTCGATCACGATCGCCGTGGTCTGAAACGGGTGGATGCCGAGGATCGGCCCGCCCCACGTCTCGCCGCGCGCGTGGGCCCCGGCGGCCTCGAAGCGGGCGCCCGCGGCCCCGGCGGCGAATGTCCCCAAGACCATGGCGCAAAGGACAGGTCCTTGCAGCCATGTCCTTCGGGCCAGGAAGCCGAGCGGCAGGACCAGCGCGGCCAGCAGCGCCGGCGCGGCCGCCCACAGCGCCGCCGGATAGGCCACCACGACCCCGGCGATCGCCCGCGCGGCGACGGTGGCGATCGGGATCGCGGGGGCCAGGATCAGGGCCGCCAGCGCGATCCGGCGCGCCCGCGGCAGCCCGGCGATCACGGCCGGATCGGGGGCCCCCGGGCCGCGCCGCGCGACCAGCAGGACCGCGCCGAAGCCGATCACGACCGCCGGCACAGCGCCCCACGCGAGCGGCACCGCCAGGCCCGCGGTCAGGCCGACGCCTGCGGCGACCGCGACGCCGCCGAGGTCGGCCACGGCCGGCGCGGGCCCGGGCGAGGGCGGCACGATCTCGGAGGCGGCAGGGCCCGCGGACACGCGGCTCTTTTACCAGAGCGGCGCGGCGAGGCGGCGCAGATCGGCTAACCTCCCCGCCGATGTCCTCTCCCGCGATCACCGGGCCGCTGCCCCTCCTGCCCCTGCGCGGCGCCATCATCCTGCCCGGCGTGACCCAGCCGGTCGACCTCGGACGCAGCTCACCCGCGATGCAGGCGGTGCGCGCGGCGCAGGACCGGGGCCGGGGCGGCGCGGGGCGCGTCATCGCCGTGCTGCTGCGCGACACCTCCGCCGCCACGCCCGACCTCGATCAACTCTACCCGGTGGCCATCGCCTGCGAGGTCGTGCAGGTGCTGGCGGGCACGCCGGGGCGCACCTCGGTGACCCTGCGCGGGCTCAGCCGCGTGCGCGTGAGCGACATCTACCCCGAGCGCGACTACCAGATCGCCGAGTTCGACCCGGCCGCCGAGATCGTCCACGAGCCGACCCTGGCCTACGCGCTGGCCGGCGCGCTGCAGGACCTGGTCAAGCAGCACGACGGGCTGCAGCCGACGGCCTCGAAGTCCAAGGCGCGGGCGCAGGCCCAGGCGACCATCCTCGCCGAGCGCATCCCGAGCCTCATCGCCGACCTCGCGGCCGCGCACGTCGAGCTCGACGGCGACGAGCGGCTGGCGCTGCAGCAGGAGGTCGACGTGGTCGTCCGCCTGCGCAAGGTCATCGAGCTCATCAGCCACCGCACCAACGTCCTGCAGGTCAAGCGCGACCTCGATCGCTACGTCCGCGAGCACCTGTCGAAGCACGAGCACGACGCGCTGCTGCGCCACAAGCTCAAGGCGATCCAGCACGAGCTCGGCGAGTCGGAGGGCGAGGCCGAGGAGCGCGCGCTGCAGGACCTCGAGCGCCGGCTGCAGGCCGCCGAATTGCCGACCGACGCGCGCGCCGCGGCCGACCGCGAGCTCGGGCGGCTGCGGCGGATGAACCCGCAGAGCAGCGAGGCGACCACCTGCCGCACCTGGCTCGAGTGGCTCGCCGACCTGCCGTGGAGCCCGGCGACGATGACGGCCGACAACCTCGACATGGGCGCCGCGCGGACCCTGCTCGAGGACAACCACTACGGCCTGCAGAAGGTCAAGAAGCGGGTCCTCGAGTACCTGTGCGTGCGCAAGCTGGCGCCCGACAAGCGCGGCCCGATCCTCTGCCTCGTCGGCCCGCCCGGCGTCGGCAAGACCTCGCTCGGGCGCAGCATCGCCGACGCGCTCGGCCGCCGCTACGTCCGGATCTCGCTCGGCGGCATCCGCGACGACGCCGAGATCCGCGGCCACCGGCGCACTTACATCGGCGCGCTGCCGGGCCGGTTCATCCAGGCGATGAAGCGCGCCGGCACCAAGAACCCGGTCATCGTCCTCGACGAGCTCGACAAGCTGGTCGGCGCCAACCTGCGCGGCGACCCGGCCTCGGCGCTGCTCGAGGCCCTCGACCCCGAGCAGAACGTCGACTTCCACGACCACTACCTCGGCCTCGACTACGACCTGTCGAAGGTCATCTTCCTGTGCACCGCCAACGACCTCGGCACGATCCCCGGGGTGCTGCGCGACCGGCTCGAGATCATCCAGCTGACCGGCTACACGATCGAGGAGAAGCTGCAGATCGCCCGCCGCCACCTGCTGCCGAAGCAGCGCCAGGAGAACGGCCTGTCGAAGATCGCGGTCGAAATCCCCGACGAGGTGCTGCTGATGCTGGCGACGCAGTACACGCGTGAGTCCGGGGTCCGCAACCTCGAGCGCGAGCTGGCCTCTCTGCTGCGCGACGTCGCCATGCAGATCGCAGAGGGCAAGCAGCCGGGCCTGACCGTCGGCGTCGACGAGGCGCTGCGGATCCTCGGGCCGCCGCGCTACTACGACGAGCTCGCGGCCAAGGAGCCGTCGCCGGGCCTGGTCACCGGCCTCGGCTGGACGCCGACCGGCGGGACGATCCTGTTCGTCGAGGCGCAGCTGACCCGAGGGACAGGTCAGCTGCGGCTGACCGGCAAGCTCGGTGACGTGATGAAGGAGTCGGCCCAGGCCGCGCTCAGCCTGGTGCGCAGCCGCGGCCTCGAGCTCGGGGCCGACGCCGCGGTGGTCCGCGACCTGATGAAGCACTACGACGTGCACATCCACTTCCCCGCCGGCGCGGTGCCCAAGGACGGCCCCTCGGCCGGCATCGCCATCTCGACGGCCCTGGTGTCGCTGTTCTCGCGCCGGCCCGCGCGGGTCGACGTCGCCATGACCGGCGAGATCACGCTGCGCGGCCAGGTGCTGCCGGTCGGCGGGATCCGCGAGAAGGTCCTCGCCGCCCACCGCGCCGGCATCCGCGACGTCATCCTGCCCGACCGCAACCGCAAGGACGAGCCCGAGATCCCCGAGGCCGCCCGCGCCGACATGCGCCTCCACTACGTCAAGCACATCCGCGAGGTCCTCGACGCGGTGCTGCTGCCGATCGAGGACGTCGAGGCCGCCGAGTAGCGGGTGCGATGGCGCTTCGAGCATGTCCCGGGGGGCATGCTCGAAGAGACATGCGCGTCAGGACATGTCGAACCCGACATGTCCATCAGGACATGCGCGCGGGCGCGGCTTCAGCCGGCCGAGCGCGGCGCGGTGCCTGGCCCTCACCCCGTGCGAGCCACAGCCGCTCCCGGCCCTGCTCTCGCAAGCCGCGAGCCGCGGCCGCTTCCGGCCGGGCTCTCGCTAGCCACGGGCCCGACGGGCCCCTGCCCTCACTTGGCGCGGATGACCTGGTCCTCGGCGGCCTTGATCTTGCGCGTGTAGTCGACGATCTCGGGGTAGCGCGCGGCCTCGTAGGTGCCGGTCACCAGGGTCGAGCGCGTCGTCATCTTGATCTGCCCCGGGCCGACCTGCTTGACCGTGCGGCGGTAGGTGCCGAACGGGCCCTCGATCGTCTCCTCGGTCGGCGGCGCGGTGAAGCCGGCGCCGTCGAGCTTGATCGTCAGGCTGGCCTCGAGCAGCGGCGCGTACGGCATCGCCCAGCCGGTCTTGCGCTGCGGCAGCGAGGCGTAGTTGAGGCCCATGTTCATCGGCACCGAGTTGGCGCGCATCAGCAGCTCGCCGCCCTGCTGGACGATCGCGCCGCGGACCTTGGCGGTGAAGCGCAGCCGCAGCGGCTTCGGCAGGTCGAGCTTGTGCTCGATGTCGAGGTCGACCAGCTCGGCGCCGGAGCCGACCAGGATCGCGCCGAGCTCGGCGCGCTCGAAGCCCTCGTTGATGCGGTCGGCGTCGAGCGTGCGCAGGCCCTCGCGCCAGGCGGCCGCCTCCATGCCCTGGAGCTCGATCGTGCCGCGCAGCGTGCCAGTGCCGTCGCGCGCCAGCTCGAGCTCGAGCTCGTAGCTGCGGCGGTCGGCCAGGCTCGGCGGCGAGGCCGGCAGCTTGACCGGGCCCGGCGCGGGCTCGTCCTCGTCGAGCTGCACGCGCATGCCCTGCGCCTGCGACAGCCCCGGCATCAGGTAGCCGATCGGCAGCACCTTCGAGGTGGTGAGCACCATCGTCGGCGCCTTGCCGCCGGTGTGGACCGCCAGGATCGGCACCTCGTAGGTCTCGAGCATCGGGCTGCCGCCAGGCAGCGGCTTGAGCGAGAAGTTGTCGCGCGCCAGCCAGAGCTCACTGCGCACGCCCACCTCGCGCAGCAAGGCCTTGAGCAGCGTCTGCCGGTTGCCGCGGCGGGCCGACAGCGTCGCGGTGGCCGGCGTCGTGATGTCGCCGGACTCCTCGACCTCCTCGACCACCCACGCCCGCAGCGCCAGCAGCTTGGCCTGCGGGGTGCTGGCGTTGCGCGTCAGGTTGACGGCCAGCGTCCGCAGCTCGGGGTTGGCGCGCTGGCCGGTGTAGATGCGCAGGCCGAGGCTGGCCAGCCACTTGTTGGGATCGACCGCGGTGTAGACCCGCACCGACGGGACCTCGTCGAGGATGTGGCGCATCTGCGGCTCGACGCCGATCCGCTGCGAGCGCTCGACCTTCCAGGTCTTCAAGACCAGGTCGGTGCCGGCCAGCGAGCCCTCGACGGTGGCCGGGGCGCCGACGCGGCGGTCGACCTTGATCGCCACCGACTTGGGGTGCGCGACCAGCAGCTCCGACACGTGGAACGGGGTCTCGGCCGACTGGAAGCGGAACGTGGTGAGGTCGATGTAGCCGGGCAACAGGCCCAGCGGCTCGCGGTCGAGCAGCAGCTCGTACTCGACGCAGTCGCCGATCTGCAGCCCGCGCAGGCTGAGGCCGCTCTTCTCCGGGATCGACTCCGGCTCGAACACGGCGCCGTCGGCCTTGATGGTGTGCAGCGTCAGCACGCGAGCGCCGTCGGGCGGCGTGATCTCGCCGTAGCGATCGATCGCCTCTTTGCTGCGCAGCTCGATGATGGTGTGGACGAGCTGGCGCTGGCTGCCGTCGTCGTAGACCCGGATCGCGCTGCGATCGAGCACCAGCACCTCGCTCGCGCCCTCGTAGTCGCCGGGGCGCGGGGCCGCCGGGGCGCCGGCCGGGGCCGCGACCGCGAAGTTACTGGCGCGGTAGGCCGCGACCAGCGGGGCTCCGTCGACGCGCAGCTTCTGCAGGTCGTCGGGGATCCCGAGGCCGGCGGCGATCGTGTGCAGGGCCGAGCTCTGCGGGGCCTTGGTGAGGGCCGCCTGCACGCTCGCGCGCGCGGCCGCCGGGTCGCCGGCGCGGGCCTGCAGGTCGGCGGTGGCGACCAGCGTGCGCGCGCCGAACGGCCGCAGCGCGAGGATCTTCTTGCGCCACGCGATCGCGGCCGGGTAGTCGCCCTCCGAGATCTCGAGCTCGGCCAGCTGCTCGATGACATCGAGATCGTCGGGGGTGCGCTCGAGCAGCTTGAGCAGCAGCGCCCGCGCGTCGGCGTTGCGGCCGCGGCGGAACGCCAGGGCCGCGCGCGAGCCGGTGGTGCCAGCGCAGCGCTCGAGCTCGATCGCCAGCGCGTCCTCGCGGGCGACCTCGCTGCGCCGCTGCGCCAGGGTGCGCTGGGCCTTGAGCACGGCGCACGCGCGCGGGTGGATCGCGGCGGCCCGCGCCAGCGCGGCCTCGGCCAGCGGCTCGTTGCCGCGGGCGAGGTAGGTGGCGAAGCGGACCAGCTCGCCCGGCACGTGGCGCAGCGCCTTGGCGGGCAGCGCGGCAAGGGCCGCCTCGACCTCGCTGACCTCGTTCTTCTCGAGGTCGAGCTCGAGCAGGCGCACGCGCGCGCGATCGAGGTCGGGCGCGAGCCGGACCGCCTCCTCGATCGCCTCGCGCTGGCGCGACGTCGAGGCGGTGCGCTCGCGCGACGGATCGGCGATCTCGAACGCCGCGACCAGCACCTGGCCCTCGGGGAAATCGGGCCCGTAGGCCTGCAGGTTGCCGGTGAAGCGCTCGGCGGCGTCGGAGTCGCCCTCCGCCAGCGCGTCGGCGGCCGCCAGGTAGGCGCGCAGCGGCAGGTAGCTCGGCCCGGCCAGCGGCCCGCGATCGGCGAGCAGGTCGTGGTGACCGATGCGCAGCGGCTCGCCCGCGAACGGGGTCGTCGCCGCCGGGCCGTCGGCCTTGGCCTGGATCGGCTTGCCGGCGGCGTCGGTGGCCCGCACCAGCACCCAGGTCTTCTCGCGCGCGGCCGCGGTGTGGATCTCGAGGCGATGCGGCCCGGGCGCGACCTTCAGCTGCAGCAGGTTCTCCGCCGCCGGCCAGCGGTCGCTGCGATCGCTGCGGAAGATCGGCTTGCCGTCGAGGTAGACCCGCATCGGCTCCTGGCTCGACAGACTGAGGACGAGGCTGTCCCCGGGGACAGCCAGGCTCGTGCGCATGCGCCTGACCCCGCCGCGGGGCGTCATGTTCCACGTGCGCACGGCGCAGGCCAGCGGGGTCAGCACGGCCGTCGTATCGGCCTTGAACGTGTCTGTCCCGGAGGACATGTCCTTTGCGGCAGCCCGCAGCTCGAGCGCCTCGAGGCTGCCCTCGACCGGGCCGACCGTGAACGCGCGCACGCAGCCCTGCTCGTCGTAGTACTGCAGGTACGGCTGGTCGAGGCGGCGGGCGATCTGGGCCCGCAAGCTGACGAGCGGCTGGACCACCTCGACCGGCAGGCGGTCGCGCGCCAGCTTGTCGTAGAAGCGGACGAAGTCCTCGTCGTCGTCGGGCAGCTCGCCGTGGTTCTCGCCGATCAGGCGCGCGGCCAGCTCGGCCAGGCCGGTCTGGACGCGGCGCGCCTCGGGCTCGGCGCCGGGCTTGGTGGCGCCGACGATCAGCGCCTGGGCCATGCTGCGGGTCGTCTTGAGGTCGAGGCGGGCGTCGGCGAAGATCATGCGCGAGGCCTGCGCGACCATGTCGCCCTTGCCGGCCAGGCGGTCGAGGATCGGCCGCGCCTTGGCGGGCTGCTTGAGGAACAGCCAGTGCAGGTGGGCCGCCTCGCGCCAGGCCGCGTCGTCGTCGGGGTGCGACTTGAGGCGGGCCTCGAGCGCCTTGAGGCGGGCGCGCGCGCTGTCCTCGGTGTGCGGCTCCTGCGTCGCCTCGCGCGGCTTGCAGGCCGGGGCGGCGGCGAGCAGCGCCAGGGCCGAGAAAACAGCTGTACGAAGGGACATGCGCGAACGAACAGGGTGCAAGGGCAAGGTGCTCCGGGACATGTCAGTTCGCCCCCCGCGGCTCGGGGCGGAGCTCGAACGCCTGCTCGAGGGCGCCGTCGACCTGGCCGAGGAACTCGCGCAGGGCGCGGTAGTCGGCGGCCTTGAAGCGGTGGGTGCGGTACTCGAGCTCGGTGCGGACCTCGACGCGGTCGCCGCGGCCGGCGACGTCGAGGGAGAAGCGGGCGAACGGGGTCTCGAACGACTTGCCCGCCGGCGATGAACCAAAGGTGTAGCCCTTCGGCGCGGTGACCTCGATGACGTTGACCTCGGTGGCCGGGGCCGCCATCACCAGGTCGTGCTCGCGCGTGGCTTGGCTGGCGAGGCCGCGCTGCAGCCCGGTGCGGTGGCCGAGCACGTTGAAGCGCAGCACGTCGCCCTGGCGCTGGGCCCACGCGGGCACGCTCCAGGCGCTCTGGATCTGGACCGGGTGCAGCACGTCGTCGATGCCCGGGACCGCGAGCTCGCGGATCTCGAGCCCGGGGAACTGACCACCCCACACCTGCGTCAGCCGCTCCCTGCGGTTCTCGGCCGCCTGCAGCGCGCTGCGCCACGAGGCCGCCGAGGCGCCGGTGACGGTGAACTGGTGCTTCACGTCGGCGCTGCCGTCGGCCTTGAGCTCGACGGTCTGGTGGACGAGCTGCTTGTTGTCGCCGCTGGCGCTGACCGGGATGGTCTTGAACTCGGCGCCCTTGCCGTCGCGCACGATGAGCACCGTCGCGCCCTGGTCGCCGGTCGGCAGCTCCTCGGGCCCCGAGAACTCGGCGGTGCCGTCGAGGTAGAGGTCGAGGCTCGGCACGTAGGTGATCGCGTGGTTGAAAGCCGACAGGCTGGCCGGCGTGGCCCCGAGCGTGCCCTGGTCGCGCGTGCGCACCAGCACCAGGTGCGAGGCGATGCCGGCCTCGGCGAGCATGACCTTGAGCAGGCTCGCCTTGTCCTTGCAGTCGCCGAAGCGGCGGTCGTACACGTCGGTGGTGCGGTAGGGCTTGAAGCCGTGGATGCCGAACTCGAGCCCGACGTAGCGGGTCGAGGTGATGACGTGCTTGTAGAGCGCGCGCACCTTGTCGCGCTCCCCTGCCCCTTTGGGCAGGCTCTTCAGGACCTCCTGGACGGCCGCCTTGATCTTGGCGTCGACGACCAGCTGCTCCTTGACGAGGTTCCAGTACCAGCGGCCGACCGCGTCCCAGTCGCTGTAGGTGCTGACGTGGAGGTACTTGACCAGCTCGGTCCAGCCCGGCATCCCGCTCTCGGGCTTGATCCCGCGGCGCTCGCCCATGCTCACGCGGTAGCGCACGGTGCCCTCGCCGGGCCCGGGCTCCTGCGCGACCGGCTGGTTGAAGTAGAGCTTCCGCGACGACGGCGCCTCGAGCACGTACTCGCGCAGCAGCTGCGGCTCGAACCCCTCGAGCGGGACCATCTCGCCGAAGTAGTCGTCGAACTTGTTGTGGAGCGCGGTGTCGCGGCGCACGAACGCGACCTCGAGCACGTCGCCGACGCGCAGGCCGCCGAAGTTCACCCGCTGCTGCCGCTGGTCGTAGAACATGCGGTAGCCGGCGTCGGTCAGCGAGACCACCGTCGGATCGCCGATCTCCTCGATGCGCCCGTCAGCCCGCCGCACGCGCGCGCGGCGAACCTCGACGTAGGCCTCTTCGGGGTCGTAGACCATGCCCTGCACGGCCTGGCTGCGGATCCCGCGGTCGTCGAGGACGCGCACGACGCGGTGCTCGAGCCGCTCGGTCAGGCCGTTCGGCAGCACGCGCACCACCGTGCGGTGGAGCAGGACCCCGGCGTCCTTGCCAGCCCACGACTTCGGGGTCGGCTTCTTGGCAAGGACCTCGAAGTCGACCGGGTAGCGCGACAGCAGGTCGTCTTTTTGGGTCGCGTCGAGGGTCGCCAGGTAGTCGCGCAGCTCGGGCTGCTGTGGCCGCAGGGCCAGTGAGCGCCGCACGCTGCGGATCGCCGCCGGACCGTCGCCGTCGCGCGCGGCCAGGCGGGCCAGCGCGGTGTGGATGTCGGCGTCCTGCGGCGCGAGGTCGACGGCCGCCTGCAGGGCCGCGCGCGCCTTGGCCAGATCGCCGCGCGCCTCCTCGAGCCGGGCGACCTCGCGGAACGCCTCCGGCAAGCCGGGCACGGCGGCCGCGCGTCGGCGGCCGACCTCGGCGGCCGCGTCCGGCTTGCCGAGCCGCAGCTTGCCGTCGGCGATCTGCCGCGCCAGCCCGCCGTCGGTCGGCCGCTCCCCGGCGAGCTGCTCGAGCAGCGCCAGCGCCGGCTCGGTCCGCCCGAGGTCGAGCAGGCGGTCGGCCTTGTCGCGCAGCAGCAGCGCCGACCCGGGGTAGCGCTTGAGCATGGCCTCGACCCATTCGAGCGCCGCCAGCGGGAAGCCGTCGGTCGCCAGCCGCGTCGCCAGGGTCAGCTCGATCAGGACATCGTCGGGCGTGGTCGTGAAGGCCTCGTCGAGCAGGGTCCGGCCGCGCTCCTCGAGCCCGAGGCTCTGGTAGCGCAGGCTCAGGTCGGCCAGCATCGACGCCAGCAGCGGCGCGCTCGCCTTGCCCTCCTTGCGCGCGCGCTCGATGCCGGCCAGCAGCGCGGTCCGGCTCGAATTCTGGTCAGGGTCGAGGATCGACAGCAACTGGGCGCTGCGGGCGCTCTTCAGCGCGTCGTCGGCCTCGCGTGCGCGGTCGACCGCGGTGCGATCCTCGGGGGCGAACGGCGCGGTCCAGCGGTAGAACTCGACCAGCGCGAGCCGGTCGGCAGGCCGCGGCTTCGAGCCCTGAGCGCGCGCCTCGAGCAGCCCGCGCAGGCTCCGGACCGGCTTCAGCTTGGCGAGCTGTTTTGCGGCGGATTTCGCGGCCTTGGGTGCCGGCGGTTCACCCGATGGTTGAACCGGATCCGGGGCGCTGCCGCGGACCTCGAGGCCGGCCAGCGGGGCGCCCGACGGCGCGCTGATCCGGGCGTAGAAACCCCAGAGGCCCTCGTCGGCGCCGAGCTTGATCAGCAGGCGGTTCCACCCGGCCTGCAGGCGCAGCGGGTGGGCGTCCTGGAGCGCGTTCGGCGAGTGGTAGCTGTCGGCCTGACCGACCGGGACGCCGTCGAGCCAGATCTTGTAGGCCCCGGCGGCGCCCAGGTGTAGGGCGGCGTCGGCGGCCCGCTCGCTGCGGATCCACAGGGTCGCGTAGCCGGTGACGTCCGAGTCCGGCTGGAGGAGATCGCCCAGGTTGACGAAGCCGTTGCGCGGCGCCTTGGCGTGCACGAACGCGCGCCACGGCAACGGCTCGCCCGGCAGCTTGCCGACGAAGGTCTGGCCGGCCGAAAACGGCGCCGTCTCCGGCTCGAACACCTGGTCGTGGCCGCCGCGGCCGCTGTTGTCGAACGGACCGACGATCTGCCAGTCGAGCAGGTAGCCCTCGGCGCGGAAGGCCGCCTCGGCGTCCTGGCCCTGCCCCTGCCCCTCGTGCTCGAGCAGCTGCCCGCGCACGTAGCCGGCGTAGCTGGCGACCAGCGGCTCCCGGTGCTTGCGCGCGCCGTCGACGAAGGCCAGCAGCTCGTCGCGCGGGACCTCGCCGTGGAGATCGTAGACCAGACCGAGCAGCGCGAGCACGGCCGCGGGCCCGGTCTCGTTGCGGAGCAGCGCCTTGCGGCGCTCGAACTCGCGGACCCATCGCCCCGGGTGGGCAGCGTCGCGGACGCCGGGCTTGAACAGCGAGGCCTGCGGCGCGGCGGCGGGCGGGGTCGGAGCGGTGGCAGGAGCGGCCGGTCCCGGGGCCAGGGCGAGCGCGAGCGCGAGCCAGGCGTGGCGGGCGGCTGTGACGGCGAGCATGGGCGGGCCATGATGCGGGAGTTTTTCCCCGGTTGCCACAGTCCGCGCACCAGTGCGCGAGCAGGCCGTGGCGCGCGGCCGGCGAGGCGCGCGCGCCCGACCGTCAGGCCTTGCGGGCGAGTCCGACGATCTCGTCGACCACCGCCGGCTCGGCCAGCGTGCTGATGTCGCCGAACCCGCCCGGGTCGAACTCGCCGCCCGCGATCTTGCGCAAGATCCGGCGCATGATCTTGCCCGACCGCGTCTTCGGCAGCCCGCGGACCTGCAAGATCCGGTCGGGCGTGGCGATCGGGCTGATGACCTTTCGGACCTGTTCCTTGAGCCCGGCGATCAGCTTGTCAGGGTCGGCGCCGTCGAACTCCGGGCGGGTGATGACGTAGGCGCAGATCCCCTGCCCCTTCAGGTCGTGCGGGAAGCCCACCACCGCGGCCTCGACCACCGCCGGGTGACCGACGAGCGCGCTCTCGATCTCGGCGGTGCCGAGGCGGTGGCCGGCGACGTTGAGCACGTCGTCGACGCGGCCGGTGATCCAGTAGTAGCCGTCGCCGTCGCGGCGGCAGCCGTCGCCGGTGAAGTAGTAGCCGGGGAAGCGCGCGAAGTAGTTGGCGAGGAAGCGCGCGTGGTCGCCGTAGATCGTGCGCGCCTGCCCGGGCCAGCTGCCGGCCAGGCACAGGTTGCCGGCGACGTCGTTGCCCTCGAGGAGGTTGCCGTCGTCGTCGAGCAGCAGCGGGCGCACGCCGAAGAACGGCAGCGTCGCCGAGCCCGGCTTGCAGGCGATCGCGCCGGGCAGCGGGGCGATCAGCACCCCGCCGGTCTCGGTCTGCCACCAGGTGTCGACGACCGGGCAGCGGCCGTCGCCGACGACCTCGAAGTACCAGCGCCACACGTCGGGGTTGATCGGCTCGCCGACGGTGCCGAGCACGCGGACGCTGTCGCGCCTGTACTTTCGGACAGGCTCGTCGCCCTCGCGCAGCAGCGCCCGCAGGGCCGTGGGCGCGGTGTAGACGATGGTCGCGCGCAGGTCGTCGACGACCTGCCAGTAGCGCCCGGCGTCCGGATAGGTCGGGATCGACTCGAACATCACGGTGGTGACGCCGTTGGCCAGCGGGCCGTAGACGATGTAGCTGTGGCCGGTGATCCAGCCGGCATCGGCGGCGCAGAAGTGGATGTCGCCCTCGCGCGCGTCGAACACGTAGCGGTGGGTGGTGGCGGCGTAGACGAGGTAGCCGCCGGTGGTGTGGAGCACGCCCTTGGGCTTGCCGGTCGAGCCCGAGGTGTAGAGGACGAACAGCGGATCCTCGCTGTCGACCCACTCGATCGGGCAGGTCGCGCGCTGACGGGCCAGCTCGTCGGCGAGCCACAGGTCGCGCCCCGGCGTCATCGCCACCTCGGCGCCGGTGCGCCTGGCGACCAGCACGGTGCGCACGCTGTCGAGCCCGGCGACCGCGGCGTCGACGACCGGCTTGAGCGGCACCCGCTTGGGCCCGCGCAGGCCCTCGTCGGCGGTGATGACGACGGCGCACTCGGCGTCGAGGATCCGCTCGCGCAGGGCCTCGGCGCTGAAGCCGGCGAACACCACCGAGTGCACGGCGCCGATCCGGGCGCAGGCCAGCATGGCGCACGCGATCTCGGGGATCATCGGCAAGTAGATGCAGACCCGATCGCCCTTCTTGACGCCGTGGGCCCGCAGCACGTTGGCGAACCGACCGACGCGCTCCTGCAGGTCTCGGAAGGTGATCGTCTCGTACTCGCCGGGCTCGTTGCGGGCCCACAGGATCGCCGGCCGATCGGGCGTGACCGCGGCGTGGCGATCGACGCAGTTGTAGCTGACGTTGAGCTGGCCGCCGGTGAACCACGCGATCTCGCCGGGCCGCGGATCGGCCTCGCAGACCGCGTCGTAGGGCCGATGCCAGGCGATCCGCGCCGCCTGCTCGCCCCAGAAGCCGGCCGGGTCGTCGACGCTGCGGCGGTAGAGCTCGTCGTAGGCGGCGCGCGACGACACGAGGGCGCCGGCGGCGAACGAAGGCGACGGCGGGACGAGGGACGTCTCGGACATGAGCGGCAGGATAGCGGCTCGCCGCGGCGCGCGGAGGACTTCACGCAGGACGGCGTTGGCGGGGCGCGGGGGCCGATCGGGGCCGCCCGCCCGGGTCGGTCAGCCGACGCGGCGGTAGCGACCGGGCGGCGATTCGACGACGAGCCCGAGGCGCTGGGCCGTCAGCAGATCGACCAGGCGCGTCAGTGGATCGGGGATGGCGTCGAGGCCCAGGCCGTGCGGTCCGGCCGCTGCGAGCGCCGCATCGAGCCAGGCGAGCTCGGGCGGGAAGCGCCGCACCGACGCGGCCTCGCCGGCGAGCCAGCGCGTGAACGCCGGGGCGAACGCGTCCGGCTCGCCCGGCAAGCCCGTGGCGCCGCGAGCCACCAGATCGGCGCAGCCAGGGCTGCCGAGCACGACCGCGAGCCGACGCTTGCGCTTCAGGGCGCACAGCCCGGTGCCGTGGCTGCCCGAGCGCGCGGCGGCCTCGACCACCAGCACCGCCGCGGCGAGCTCGACGACGACGGCGTTGCGACTGGCGAACATCGGCCGGCAGAACTCGGTGCCGGGCGGGTGACAGAACAGCAGGCCCGAGCCCGCGGCCCCGGCGATCGACCTGTACCAGGGGACATGTTGCGAGGGATAGGGCCGATCGGCGCCGCACGGCAGGACCGCCAGCTGCGGCACGCCGGCCGCCAGCGCCGCGCGGTGGGCCGCGATGTCGACGCCGATGGCGCCGCCGGAGACCAGGGCGAGGCCGGCGGCCCGCATGGCGGCGATCGTCGGCTCGAGCAACGCGAGGCGATCACGCCGCGCGGCGCGGCTGCCGACGATCGCCAGGCGCGGCGCGGGCGGCAGCTCGCCGGCGAGGAAGTAAGGGCCCGCGCTGGCGAGGCCGAGGTCGACGGGAGGGACAGGTCGCGGCGTGAACACAAGGAGAGGTCGCTGCGAGGGCGCCTTCTTTTGCACGCGGCCGCGGGCGAGCTTTGGCAGGCTCGCAGGCTTCGCGCGAACGGGCGGCTCCGCGACGCGCCCGGATCCGCGTTGCGAGCGCGTGTCCGGCCCCCTGACAGGGATGTCCCAACGGCGGGCCGCTCGCCGCGGTGAATATCTTCATAACGCCGAGATCGTTGGATTTTTCCCAGCCGTTCGGCGCGCCCGTGACGTGCATCGTCAGCCCTCGTCATGGCTCGCCACGCCCGACTCCTCGTCACGCTCCTCGCGCTCGTACCTGCCTGCGCGGAGGCCACCGCCGGCGACTACGTCCAGGAAGGCGGCGACAGCTCCGCCACCGGCGATCCCGGCGAGGGCAGCGGCGGCGGGATGATGGAGCCGCTGCCGCGCCATCTGCTCGAGTGCGAGCTGGCGGCGCCGTGCGAGTTCCCGTTCCTCGGCTTCGACTTCGACAAGAGCCTGACGCCGCCGGGCTTCAGCCCCAGTGATCTCTGCGTGTTCACCAGCCTCGCGCGCGGCGAGCCGGGCCTCATCGAGACGGTCGCCGAGTTCAGCGACGCGACCGCGCGGCTCGACTACGCGGTGGTCGGTCCGGGCGTCGCGCTGCGCCAGGCGTCGGGCGAGAGCGACGCGGGCGGCCGCTGGCTGAAGGGCGTGTTCCGCTGCGAGCTGCAGCCCAGCGCCTGGTTCACCGCGTGCCTGCAGGCGCCCTCCGCGGACTGCCTCGACCCCGAGCAGTGGGTCGTGGACTGCGAGCCTCTCGACAACCTGGTCTGCCCGGGCTAATCGTCAGCGGGTGAAGGTCAAGGCTGCAGTCGCTCACCGGGCCGGCGCGCCCCTCTCGATCGAGACCGTCGATCTCGAAGGACCACGCGCCGGCGAAGTTTTGCTCGAGATCAAGGCGACGGGGGTGTGCCACACCGACGCCTTCACCCTGTCCGGCAAGGACCCGGAGGGCCTGTTCCCGACCATCCTCGGCCACGAAGGCGCCGGCGTGGTGGTCGACGTCGGCCCCGGCGTGACCTCCGTGAAGAAGGGCGATCACGCGATCCCGCTCTACACGCCCGAGTGTCGCCAGTGCAAGTTCTGCCTGTCCGAAAGGACCAATCTGTGTCAGGCGATCCGGTCGACCCAGGGCCAGGGCCTGATGCCCGACGGCACCAGCCGGTTCTCGATCGGCGGCAAGCCCCTGTTCCACTACATGGGCTGCTCGACGTTCGCCAACTACACGGTGCTGCCCGAGATCGCGGTCGCCAAGATCCGCGAGGACGCCCCGTTCGACAAGGTCTGCTACATCGGCTGCGGCGTGACGACCGGCGTCGGCGCGGTCATCAACACCGCCAAGGTCCGCCCGGGTGACAACGTCGTGGTGTTCGGCCTCGGCGGCATCGGCCTCAACGTGATCCAGGGCGCGCGTCTGGCCGGCGCCAACATGATCGTCGGCGTCGACCTCAACCCCGCGCGCAAGGACATCGCCGAGCGGTTCGGCATGACCCACTTCGTCGACGCCAGCCAGGTGCCCGGCGGCGAGCTCGTGGCCCACATCGTCAACCTCACCGGCGGCGGCGCCGACTTCTCGTTCGAGTGCGTCGGCAACGTCCACGTCATGCGCCAGGCGCTCGAGTGCTGTCACAAGGGCTGGGGCACCTCGGTGATCATCGGCGTGGCGGGCGCGGGCGAAGAGATCAGCACGCGGCCGTTCCAGCTGGTCACCGGGCGGGTGTGGAAGGGCTCGGCGTTCGGCGGGGCCAAGGGCCGGCGCGACGTGCCGAAGATCGTCGACTGGTACATGGACAAGAAGATCAACATCGACGACCTCATCACCCACGTGCTCCCGGTCGAGAAGATCAACGACGCCTTCGACCTGATGCACCACGGTGACTCGATCCGCACCGTCGTCACCTTCTGAGCCGCCGCGCGGCCCCGGCCGGAGCGGTCACGGACGGCCCCCCGCGGGGCCGTTTTCGCGTTTCGAGCGGACGTCCGACAGCGGTCCGCCCGCCCTGCACCGCCGCCGCGCGCGGGGGTGATCCGGCGCGCGGAGGTGGGTGGGCCCGCAAGTCTCACGGGCTCGCCGCTGCGGGTGAAACTCGCGGGCTGCTACACTGCGCGCGCTCGTGCCCATGACGCCGCAGATCTTCGGCCGCTACGCGCTGATCGAGCAGATCGGCGAGGGAGGCATGGCCGACGTGTTCCTCGCCGAGGCCGGCGTCGCCGAGGGCCTGAAGAAGCGCGTCGTCATCAAGAAGATCCGCAGCGACGTCGCCGACCAGCCCGAGTTCATGCGGATGTTCGTCGCCGAGGCGGAGGTCGCCCTCGGCCTCAACCACGCCAACATCGTCCAGGTGTTCGACTTCGGCCGCGTCGGCGGGGCCTTTTACCTCGCCATGGAGTTGGTCGAGGGCGTCGACTTGATGCGCATGGTCCGGCTGGTCGGCCAGCGCGGCGAGCGGGTGCCGATCGTCATCGCCGCGTACATCGCCCACCAGGTCGCGGCCGGCCTCGCCTACGCGCACGCCAAGCGCGACGACTTCGGCCGCCCGCTGGCGATCGTCCACCGCGACATCAGCCCGCACAACATCATGCTGAGCCTCGCCGGCACGGTGAAGATCCTCGACTTCGGCATCGCTCGCACCGCCGCCAAGGCGCGCCGCGACGGCGGCGCCGAGGACAGCACGATCCAGGGCAAGATCGCGTACATGTCGCCCGAGCAGGCCAACGGCTGGCCGCTCGACGCCCGCTCCGACATCTACTCGCTCGGCGTGGTCCTCTACGAGCTGCTGACCGGCGAGCTGGTGTTCCGCGACGCCGACCGCATGGCCGCGCTCGAGCAGGTCCGCACGCGCCCGCTGCCGCCGCTGCGCCGCGTCGCGCCCGAGGTGCCCGAGGTGCTGGCCGCGGTGGTCGACCGCGCCCTCGCGCGCGAGCCGGCCGAGCGGTGGGACAGCGCGCGCGCCATGCAGAGCGCGCTGGCGGCGTTTCTTCACCGCGCCGATCCGGTCGTCGACGACGAGGTGCTGTCGGCCTTCGTCGCCGCGCGCGTGCCAGAGCAACTGTACGACCGCGGCTCGGGCGACGCCGAGGTCACGCGCGAGCTCGAGGGCTCGCAGTCGCAGCTGCACGCGCCGCCGCGGCCCGAGGTGCGGCGCGTCGTGCTGCTCAAGGCCGCGCTGGCGCCGGCGCTCGGCGTCGAGGATCCGCTCGAGCCGGCCCGGTTCTTCGCGCTGGCCCGCGACATCGCCTACAAGCGCGACGCCCAGGTGAGCGAGCTCGGGGCGCGCGGCCTCTTGCTCGTGTTCGGCGCCGTGCTCGATCCCGGCGACGTCGACGAGGCGGCGCTGCGGGCCGCGCTGGCCCTGCGCGAGGCGGCCAGCGAGGCGGCGCCCGGGCACCAGATCGGCGTGGTCCTGGCCGCCGCGCCCTTGCCGATCCGACATGTCCCTTCGGGCATGCCCGCGGTCGAGGTCGGCCACGATCTGCGGCGTCACCTGCAGACGATGGCCGACGGCGTGCTCGACGGGCCGGTGCTGGTCGCCGGCGATCTGGCGGCGCGGCTGGCCGGGTCGTGGCAGTTCGGGCCGCCGCGGGCGATCGAGGTCGTGCGCCCGCGTCGCGCCGCCGACCTCACCGGCGGCGTGCTGCCGCCGTGGGCCAGCGCGCTCGCGCAGGCGGTGCCGCTGCTCGGGCCGGTGGTCGCGCCGCGGCTCGTGACCGTCGGCGGGCGCCAGCCGCTGTACGGCCGCGAGCTCGAGCTCAAGCTGCTGCGCGACAGCTTCGCCGAGGCGATCCGGGCCCGGGTCGCGCGCACGGTGCTGGTCGTCGGCGGCCCGGGGATCGGCAAGCGCGCCCTGCTCGACCGCTTCCTCGCCGCCCTGCCCCGCGGCGGCTGCGTGGTCCTGCGCGCGCGCGGCCAGTGGCGCCGCCGCAACGTCCCGTTCGGGGTGTTCCAGGAGATGCTGCGGCAGTTCCTCGACGCCGGCCCGGAGACCACCACGGCCGACATCGAGTCGCGCCTGGCCAGCGAGCGGGTGGTCGGCGCCGGCGAGCTGGCGCAGGCGCTCGCGCGCGCGCTCGGCGTGTCCCCCGGGACAGGTCTCAACGTACATGTCCGAACGGACAGCGACGGCGCCGGCGATCCGCGGTCGCGGCGCGAGCGGCTGTGGCGACCGATCCGCCGCCTGATCCGCGCCCTCGCCCAGCGCCGGCCGGTGCTGATGGTGGTCGAGGACCTCCACTTCGTCGACGCTCACAGCCTCGGCCTGCTGCACGAGTGGCTGCAGGAGCCGCACAGCCTGCCGCTCATGGGCCTCGCCACCGCCCGCCCCGGCCCGCGCGCCGACGAGCTGCGGGCGCTGCCGGGCGTGCACGCGATCGAGCTGCGCGAGCTCGACGACCACGCCCGCCGCGAGCTGGTGGTCCGCCGCTTCGACGACCCCGCCGAGGCCGAGGAGCTGGCCGCGGCGATCGTCGCGCGCACCGGCGGCAACCCGCTGTTCATCGAGGAGACCCTGGCCGAGCTGCTGCGCCGCGGCGTGGTCGGCCCCGGCGACGACGGTCGGATGTGGCGCGTGCACCAGCGCGGCGCTCGCATCGAGGTCCCGCCGAGCGTCGAGGACGCGCTGCTGGCCCGCCTCGACGCGCTCGACCCCGAGGCGCGCGCGCTGATCGACGGCGCGGCCGTGCTTGGCCTGACCTTTCGGACAGGTGAACTCGCGGCCCTGCTGCAGCGCCCGCAGGCCGAGCTCGTCGAACCTCTGGCCGCGCTGGTCGACGCCGGCCTGCTCGAGCGCCCGCCGCTGCCGGCCGGCACGCCCGCGGCGGCCCGGTTCGCCACCCTCAGCCTGCACGAGGTCGCCCGCGGCAACCTGTCCTCGGGGACATGCGAGGGCATGCACGCGCGGGCCGCCGAGCTCAAGGCGGCCCGCGCCGACTACCAGCCCGGGCGCGACGACGGCCCGATCGCCGATCACTGGGCCCAGGCGCGCCGGCCCGAGGCGGCGATCGAGCCGGCCCTGCGCGCGGCCCGGTTCGCCCGCGACGTCGCCGGCAACGTCGAGGCCTACTACTACCTGTCGCTGGCGCTGCGCTCGATGCGGCCCGAGGCCGATCCGCGGGCCTGGGACGCGCTGCGCGAGCGCGAGGCGATCCTGGCCGCGTGGGGCCGCCGGCGGGCCCAGGGCGCCGATCTTCGGGCGCTCTTGCGGCTCGCGCTCGGCACCAACGAGCGCGAGGTGTTCGCGCTCGGCCGCCTGCTCCGCTTCTACCTCGACTGTGGGCGCATCCAGCGGGCCCAACAATTGTTCCCGCGCCTGGCCCGTCAGACCGAGGCCCTGCCCGACGCCGACCCGCACCGCGGCCTCGTCGGCGAGCTCGGCTCGGCGCTGATGCTGGCGCGCGACCGGCCCGAGGAGGCCGAGCGCCTCGCCGCCGCCGGCCTGGCCCACTGCCCGCCCGAGGCCGCCGCCCAGCGCTGCCGCCTCCACGCCGCGTTGGGCCGGGCTCAGCTCGCGCAGGGTCGGCTGGCCGAGGCGGTGGTCAACTTCGAGGCCACGCTGCACCTGGCCCAAAAGACAGGTCTCCTGCGGCTCGAGGGCGAGGCGCTCAACAGCCTCGGCGAGGTCGCCGGCCGCGGCACCCGCTATCAGGAGGCGGTCGACTACTTCCGCGCCGCGCTGCAGGTCGACCGCGACCTCGGCGACCGGGCGGCGACCGGCACCAAGCTGGCCAACCTCGGCATCGTCTACACCGCGATCGGCCTCTATCGCCGCGCCGAACGCTACCTCCGCAAGGCGCTCGAGCTGCACGAGGCGATCGGTCACCCCGGCCTGCTGCTCGAGGTCGTCGTCAACCTCGGCGAGGTCTCGGCCGAGCACGGCGACGTCCAGGCCGCGCGCGCGCTGCTGCTGCACGCCGCCGACATGGCCGCCGCCCGCGGCGACGCCCGCACCGAGCTGCGGGCCCGCGCCCGCCTGGCCCGCGCCCTCGTCGACGGCAGCCCGCCCGACCTCGAAGAGGCCCGGGTCCTCGCCGAAGCCGTGCTGGCCCGCGCCCGCGGCCTCGGCCTGCGCACCGCCACCTGTCGCGCGCTGCATGTCCTTTCGCGCCTGTCCGAACAGACAGGCGACCTCACGACCGCGCGCGCGCTCGAGGAGGAGGCGGTCGAGCTGGTCCGCGCCGGCGCGGCCCCGATCGACGGGGTGCTTTCGATCCACCACCTCGGCCACCTGCTGGCCGAGGTCCGCCCGGCCGAGTCGGCGGCCCTGCTCGCCGACGCCGCTGCTGCCGTGCGCGCCCGCCTCGAGGGCCTGCGCGACGAGGACCTGCGCCGCGGCTACCTGGCCCAGGCGAAGGTCCAGGAGATCCTCGGCGAGGCCGAGTGAGCGCCCGCGTTCGCGTCGTGAGGACATGACTGATGGGACAGGTCCGCGAGCCGGCTCTCGCGGCCGCGACCCGACTCGCCTATCCTCGGTCTGCGTGATGCGTCCCTCGGACCTGCTCGACCACGCCGAATTCTGGCGCGCCCATTACTCGTTCTGTCTGTCTCCCGCCGCCCAGCAGGCGCTCTTTCCGGGCCCCGACCAGGACACGCCGATCGAGCGCACGCCCTTCTACCTCGACCTGTTCGGCCTGACGAAGCAGGCCGCCGAGCTCCGCGTGCAGCAGATCCGCGCCGCCGGGAGCGTCGAAGCGGCGATCGAGCGCGCCCTCGCGGCCGACCCCCTGTGCGACCTCTGGCCCGAGCTTACCGACGCGATTCGGGCCGACTTCCGCGACGCCGAGGCCCGCGCGCGTGAGCCCGACGCCGCGCTCGTGCTGCGCTTCCCGGCGGGCTGGTCGATCGAGGTCCGCTACCACCCGGGCGCGGTGAAGTTCGTGCTCTCTGGACCTGGACGCAGCGCGCCGCTCCTGCTCGGCGCCGACGCTGGAGATGGATCGATGCCGATGTTGCGCTGGGAAGAGCTCGAGCTCCTCACCCGCCGGGTGCAACGGATCGACGACGCCTCGCCGAGCGACGTCGCCGGCATGAGCGGCAGAGTCCTGGCGATCGGCGCGTGCGGCTCGATCACCGACGACCCGGCGGCCGCCGAGGAGCTCGTGGCCGGCTTCTGGGGCGGTGCTCCCGACGCCGCAGCCCTCGCGCGTGAGCTCGTGCGACGGCCTCACTTTCGCTGGTCCGAGGACGCGGAGCTGGGTTGGCTGTGCGAGGGCCGCCACGGCCATCGCCAGCGCCCCGCCGTCGACCGACCCGGTTGGTCGACGCGCGAGCTGACGTTCGTGCGGTCGTTCTTCCGCGCGATCGAAGGCGCGTAGGAGCCTCGCCCCTTCGTCTTCGGCCTGCATCTCGGCGACCACCTCGATCGCAGACAATCCGAGAACTCTCGATCGACCGGTGAAACTTCCCTGCCGGTGCTTCCGTGCGCGGCAACACCGGCCGCTCCGGTTCGCGCCGTGCGAGCGGACTTTCCTCGCGTCTCGCCGCGCTGATCTGCCAGCCCACGGCGCGCCGCTGACTCCGGCGATGGTTATTCACATAAATAAGCCCGAGCGGATCGTGATCGTCGGTGGTGGCATGGCGGCCCTCACCACCGCCTTCGAGTTGACCTCGCGTCCCGACTGGCGCGAGCGCTACGACATCACCGTCTATCAGATGGGCCATCGGCTCGGCGGCAAGGGGGCCAGCGGGCGCGATCAGGAGCGCTTCGATCGCATCGAGGAGCACGGCCTCCACCTCTTCTACGGCTTCTACGACAACGCCTTCTCGGTCCTGCGCCGCTGTTACGACGAGCTCGCGCGGCCCGCCGGCGCCCCGCTGCGGACCCTCGAGGACGCGTTTCATCCCCACTCGCTGGTCGTGTTCGAGGAGCAGCGCGGCGGGCAGTGGCACCACCAGCCGCTGCTGTTCCCGCGCAATCACGAGCGCCCGGGCCTCGGCGCCGCCACCCCGACCCCGGCGGCGCTGATCCCCAAGATGCTCACCTTCCTGCTCGATCTTTTCGACGAGCAACCACTGCTCAAGAACCCCGCCGCCACTCGCAGCGATCGCGCCGCGCTGCGGCTGCTGCGGCGCGGCGTCTCCGGCCTGCTCGGCGAGCTCGGCGAGTTCCTCCAGCGCCCCGGCGACGGCCTCGTGGTCGTGCGGCGCGAGGCCTTGCTCGGCCGCCTGCTCGCGTTCTCGCGCTGGACCTGGCGCCTGTGCGCGCCGCTGCTCGCTCGCCGGCCCGACCTGCGCGTCGCCTGGACCGCCGTCGACGTCACCCTGGCGATGATCCGCGGCATGATCGCCGACCGCCTGGTCGAAGAGACAGCCGTCGACTGGCTCCGCCTCGACCACGAGGACTTCCGCGCCTGGCTGCGCCGCCACGGCGCCAGCGACGAGGCCGTCGCCGCTTCCACCGTCGCGGGCGTCTACGCCGGGGCCTACATGGCCGACCAGGAGCTCGGCGCCGGCACGGCCCTGCACTGGACGCTGCGCATGCTCTACACCTACCGCGGCGCGCTCTTCTACAAGATGCAGGCCGGCATGGGCGACGTCGTGTTCGCGCCGCTGTACCTGGTGCTGCGCGCTTGCGGCGTCAAGTTCCGCTTCTTCCACCGCGCCGACGCGCTGCGCCTGTCGGCCGATCGCAGCCGGATCGACGAGGTCGTGTTCGGGCGCCAGGTCGCCGTCAAGGGCGGCCGCGACTACGAGCCGCTCTACGACGTGAAGGGCCTGCCGTGCTGGCCGAGCGAGCCGCTCTACGACCAGCTCGAGCACGGCGACGCGCTGGCGCAGAGCGGCGAGAACCTCGAGGACTGGGGCACGCAGTGGCCCGACTCGCAGGAACCGCTGGTGCTCGCGGCCGGCCGCGATTTCGACCGCGTGCTGCTCGGCATCGGCCTCGGCGCGGTGCCGGCCCTGTGCGCCGAGATGATCGCCGACCCGAACAACCCGCGCTTCGCCGCGATGGTGCGCGCCGTCAAGACCACCCACACCGCGTCGGCGCAGCTGTGGTTCCGCGGCGACCTGGCCTCGACCGGCTGGCGCTTGCCGCCGCCGGTGATGATCCCCCACGCCATGCCGCTCGACACCTGGGCCGACATGAGCCACCTCCTGCCGCGCGAGAGCTTTCCGGGACATGTCCCTACGGCCAGCTGCGCCTACCTCACCGCGGCGATGGACGACGACGAGACGCCGCCGGTCCGCCGCGAGGACGCCGAAGGTTATTGCGCACGCCAGACCGCGCGGATCCGGACCCTGCTCGCGCAGCACCTGCGCACCAACAGCGCGCACCTGTGGCCGGCCGCGCAGAAGCCCGGCGGCGGCCTCGATCACCGCTGCCTCGTCACCACCGACGCCGGCGCCGATCCGCTCGACTGGCAGCACGTCAGCCCGTGCCTCAATCCGTCCGACCGCTACGTGCGATCGATCCGCGGCAGCACCCTCCATCGCCTCGACGCCGGCGCCTCCGGCTACGACAACCTGGTCCTGTGCGGCGACTGGACCCTCAACCCGATGAACCTCGGCTGCGTCGAGGGCGCGACGATGTCGGGCATTCGCGCGGCCCAGGTCATCAGCGGCGAGGCCATCGCCCTGCACGACGACTGGCTGGCCGCGCGCCACCCGGCCCTGCGCACGCCCGCGCGCGAGCGGCCGCGCTACATCCAGCGGGCGCTCAACGAGTCGACCTCGCCGCCGTACGAGGCGCGGGCCACCGCGATGTACGCCTCGGTCCTCGCCGCCGAACCCGAGCGCCTCGCCGACCTGTGCCAGCGTCACCTCGGCCTCAACCCCGAGCGCTGCTACCTCCCGCTCGGCCCCTCGGTGGTGTTCTACGCCCAGCACAACCACGCGCTGTCGGCCGTCGACGCGCCCGGCGTGGTCCCCGAGCGCGACTTCGGCTTCCTCGTCCCCGTCGCCGTGTGCGAGCGCCGGGCCGGCAAGCTGACGCCCGTCGGCGTCGCCGTCTACATGCCGTACCTCTGGGTCGACCTCGGCGCGGCGCTGCTCGGTGGGCGCGAGGTCCTCGGCTTCCCCAAAGGCCAGGCGACGCTCGGCTTCCCCGGCGCGCCCACCGGCGCCGTCGAGCTGCGCGTCGATGCCTGGATGCCGCCCGCGAGCGGCCGCGGCGACGCCTGGCGCGAGGAGCGGCTGATCGACGCCCGCCTCGACGACAGCGCCAGGAGCCGCGTCCGCTCGCTCGCCGACGCCCTGCGCTCCGGCTTCGACCCCTCCTGGCTGGCCAGCCGCGGCGTCGACCTGGCCGGCCAGCTCTGCCTGCTGCGCGCCATCACCATGACCCTTCGGACAGGTGGCCTGCGTATGGTGTTCCTCAAGCAGTACCGCGACGCCGCCGCCTGCGATCGCGCCTGCTACCAGGCGATCGTCGAGGCCCCGTGCACCCGCGCCGGCACCCCGCGCGTGGCGGCCCAGCTGCCCGGGGCGCTGCAGCTCCAGATCTTGCGCCGCTCCGGCCTGCTGGCGGAGCTCGGCCTGCGCACCAGCGGGGGCGACGCGGAGCGCGCCCGGGTGCCGGCGCTGGCGACGTTCTACACCGAGCTCGACTTCACGATCGGCGCGGCCGACGTGGTGTGGGCGGCCTGACGCGCCCCAGCGGGCATGCCCTTCACGACATGTCCCCGTGCCCCCTGCCTGGAGCTAGTTCTACCGCCCGCCCCACATGGCACAAGGGGCATGTCCTCTCGAACATGCCCCTTCCAACAGGCCCTTTCAGACATGCCCTTTCGGACCTGTCCGAAGCCTCAGCCGCCCATCTTCTTGAACGGATCCTTGAGCCCGAACTTGGTCCCGCTGCCCGGGTTCTCCGGCTGCGGCGTCTCGACCGGCGGCTTCTTGGCGCCGGGGTCCTTGGGCGGCTTGGTCGTCTTGGCGACGCCCTGCTTCTTGGCCTTCGGCTTGAGCGTGAACTCGAACTGCTGGCCCTCGGCGGCGTCCTTGAGCTCGATGGCCAGGTCCTCGTGCTGGGCCGCGCGCAGCAGCAGCTGGTGCGGGCCGGCCCCGGTGAGGGCCACGCCGACGGCGCCGCTCATGCCGAGGCGCGAGGTCCCGGCGGCGTCGAACACCTCGGCCGGCGTGTTGGTGGTCAGGACCACGCGCACCGGCCCGGGCGCCACCGGCGGCGCGTCGACCTTGGTCGGCGTCTCGCCCAGCGGCGGCGGCTCGACCTTCGGCGGCGCCTCGACCGGCGCCGGCCCGGCCACCACCTGCGGGGTCGGCGAGGGCATGTCCTTCGGGACAGGTTGCTCCGTCGCCTCCGCGGCGTTCATGCCGTACAGCGCCACCGCGCCGCCACCGAGCATCGCCGCGATGGCCAGGGCCACGCCGAACACCCCGCTGCGGCGGCGCGTCGGGGTCTCGACCGTCGGCAGCGTGATCGGGGCGGTGCGCGGGCGGAACTGCGTCGGCCCGGTGTTGGGTCGGCTGCGCCGCTCGGGCACCACGAGCACCGGCGCGGCGTCGGTGCCGACGTCCAGGATCGCGTCCATCAGCTCGCGCAGGCTCTGGAACCGCAGCCCGCGGTCCTTCTGCATCGCCTTGAGGATCAGCGCCTCGACCTCGGGCAGGACCCCGGCCTCGGGCGCCGCCTCGCTCGGCGCCGGCGGCTCCTCGAACATGTGCTTCGTCAGGATCCCCATGAAGTTGTCGGCCGTGAAGGGCACCTTGCCGGTCACGAGCTCGTAGAGGATCACCCCGACCGCGTACACGTCGGAGCGGTGATCGACGCGCTCGCCCTGGGCCTGCTCCGGGGACATGTACGTCGGCGTGCCGAAGATCATCCCGGTGCTGGTGAGCCGGCCCGAGCTGCCGTCCTCGGCGGTCAGCTTGGCGATGCCGAAGTCGAGCACCTTGATGAAGTCGGGGTTGCCGCTCCGCTCGATGCGGTAGCAGTTCTCCGGCTTCATGTCGCGATGGATGATGCCCTTGTCGTGCGCGGCCTGCAGCGCGCGGCAGATCTGCATCGTGATGCCGGCGACCCGCGACCACGGCAGCGGCGCCGAGCGCTTGATCGTCTCCGACAGATCCTCGCCGACCAGCATCTCCATCACGAAGAACACCGAGCCGGTCGGCGTCGCGCCGAAGTCGGTGATCTCGACGACGTTCTCGTGCCCGATCATCGAGGCCGCGCGGGCCTCTTGCAGGAAGCGCTCGACCAGCTCGCTGCGGTGCGCGAACTCGGGGTTCAGGATCTTGATCGCGCAGCGCTTCTTGATCGTGACGTGCTCGGCCTCGTAGACGGTGCCCATGCCGCCGACGCCGAGCTTGCGCAACAGGCAGTAGCGGTCGAGCAGCAGCGTGCCGGTCAGGTCGGGCGCCGCGGGCATCACTGGCAGCGCCGGGTCGGACAGCGCCTCCAGCGGGCTCGCGGGCGCCGAACCGATCAGGCTCGTCAGCGATGGAACGAGCGGGCTGTCCTCAGAGACAGCCTCCGAACCGCTCCTGCCGTAGATCAACGTCGCCGCCTGTTTTGACACGTCCGCAATGCTCCGGCTGTCCGCGTGCTTACCACCTTACTGCCCGAGCCGGGTACTGGGCCGTTCGCCCCCGGACTCACGCAGGCCCGTCACTTCTTCTTGGGAAACGGGTTCTTCAGCTCGCCGATGTCACTCTCGTCGGCCTCGGACTCCGCCGGCTTTTGCTCCGGTTGAGGCGACGGGGTGGTGTCCGACGCCGGGGTCTTGGACGCGGACGGCGGCTTGGGATTCCCTCGCGGCGGCTTCACACCCGTCTTTGCATCGGCGGGCGACGGCAGCGGCGAACTCGGCGGCAGCGTCGGCGACTCGACCTCGCCCGCGGGGCTCGGCTCCACGATCGGGCTCGCTGGCGGCGCCGGAGGCGGCAGGGGTCGCATGACCACGCGTACCTTCTCGTGAGACTTGCCCGGTGCGACCTCGGTCGCCGTGTCCTGGTGATCTGCGAGGCGAAACACGTATCGGCGCAGCGGCCCCTGGGGATCGACGGCGAGCACGAACGGCGTCACGCCGAGCTCCTCGACCCCGTCGCGCAGCACCTTGGCGCCCGGCGGATCTGACTCGAAGGTCAGGTTGATGCGCTCGGGCGGCTGCGGCAGCACGGCCGGCGCGGCCACGGCCGGCGGCGCCTGCGGCTTGCGGTAGTACTGCTTGTAGAGCGTCACCGTCAGCGCCGCGCCGATGCTCGCCGCGGCCGCGACGATCAGCAGCGTCGGCGGCGCGCTGCTGGCCGCTCGCGGCGCCGGCATGAAGTTGGTGATCGGCGCTCGCGGGATCTCGCCGGTCGGCGCCCTCGTCGGCGGCGCCGCGATCCGCTCGACGTGCGTACCGTGCTGCACGATCACGCTGGGCCGCCGCTCGATCCGCCCCGACGGCGACACCGCGCGGGTGGTCGCAGCGTCGCCCGGCTCCTCGTCCGCCGATTCCGGGACCGCCGGCGGCACCGGCGTCTCCCCGCGCGCGGTGGTCGGCGCGTTGCCCTCGGCCACGCCCCACGAGCCGAGCGTCACTGTCGGCCGCCGCCCGCGCGGCGAGTTCGACGAGGTGTCGAGCTCGGCCGCCGCCCTGAGCAGGCTCAGCGCCTCACCGGCGGACTGCGGCCGCTCGTCGCGGTTCTTCGCCAGCAGCAAGCGGATGAAGCGCTCGATGTTCGGCAGATCGGGCGAGGCCGGCTCGACCTCTCGCAGGCCCGGCGGCGTGTCGAAGATCTGCGCCGACAACACCATCGCCACCGTCGCCAGCTTGAACGGCACCCGCCCGGCCAGCATCTCGAACAGGATCACGCCGAACGCGTAGAGGTCGGACCGCTCGTCGGCGTCCTGGCCCTGCGCCTGCTCGGGCGACATGTACGCGGGCGTGCCGATCAGCGCCCCGTTGGCGGTGAGGCGGGTCTTCTTGTCGCGCAGCCGGGCGATGCCGAAGTCGAGGATCTTGATCTGCACCCCGCCGTCGGGCCCGTCGCAGAGGAAGATGTTCTCGCTCTTGAGATCGCGGTGGATGATCTTGCCGGTGTGCGCCGCGTTGAGCCCGGCCAGGATCTGCGCCGCGACCTCGAGCGCCACCTGCGGCTCGAGCCGACCGCTGCGATCGATGCGCGCCGCCAGCGTCTCGCCGGTCAGGAACTCCATCGCGTAGTAAGCGGTGCCGCCGGGGATCTGGCCGTAGTCGCTGATGTCGACGATGTTCGGGTGCTTGACCCGCGACGCCACCTGGGCCTCGAGCAAGAAGCGCTTGATGATGTCGGCCTGTGTCGCGTGCTCTTGACGCAGCAGCTTGATCGCCAGCGGCTTGTCGATGATGACGTGGCGCGCCTTGTAGACCACGCCCATGCCGCCGAACCCGATCGGCTCCTCGATGCGGTAGCGCTGATCGAGCACGCGACCGACCAGCGCTTCCTCCTGCGGGGCCGCCTTGATGGACTCGCTCTTCGGCCGCGACAGCCCGCCCGCGGGGAAGAACGCGCCGTTCGGCAGCGCCTGATCGACCGGCACCGCCGCGGCCGTCGGCGCCTGCAACAGGCCCGCGACGCCGCCGCTGCTGGCCTTTGCGCCCTGCCCCTGCGGACCTGGCCCGACGGGCGGGCGCAACGCCAGCACGGTGCGCGCCGGCGAGCGGGAGTCCATCAGCGGGACCGGGGCCGGCGCCTCCGCGGGCGCACTCTCGGGCGCCCGTGCAGGGATTCGCCAGTCCTGGTTCGTGCGCCCGCTCGAGTCCTCGGCCGACAGCGGGCTGCCGTCCATCGGGCAAAAGCCTTGAGACACGGGGTACTCCGTGCCGCAGACCGGGCAGCGCTTCATGTCCGGCCCAGCCTAAGCGGGCGGCGAGGCGCGGTCAACGCAGACAGGGCCCTGCCCGAGCGCCGCCGCCGCCGCCCGCCGGGCCCCGGCGGCGCTCGCCAGGGCGCCGCGAACGTGCATCCACTGCGCTGGCGCGTGCACGTCTCCACGTGCGGCACCTCCCTGGCGGGCCGACACGCGGTTCGGGGTCGTCGGGAGTAGGCTCCGCGCCATGACCTCCGGGAGCCCTGTTTCGGTCGTGATCGGCCACACGATTGCCCTGCGCGACGTGGACGCTGTCGCCCGCCGCGGCGCCGCCGTCTCGCTCGCCGCCGAGGCGCGGGACGAGCTGCGACAGACGCGGGATCACCTCGAGCGAGCGCTGGCCGCCGGCGCGATCATCTACGGCGTCAACACCGGCTTCGGCGCCCTGTCCGACGCGAAGATCGCCCCCGACGAGCTCGGGATCTTGCAGCAGAACCTGCTGCGCAGCCACGCGGCCGGGGTCGGCCCGGCGTTCTCCGCCGACGTCGTGCGCGCCCTCTTGCTGCTGCGCGCCCACACCCTCGCGCTCGGGGCCAGCGGCGTGTCGCCCGGCGTGCCCGAGTTCCTGCTGCAGATGCTGGCCCGCGATGTCCTCCCGGTCGTCCCGTGCCAGGGCAGCGTCGGCGCCAGCGGTGACCTGGCCCCGCTGGCCCACCTCGCCCTGGTCGCCATCGGCGAGGGGTTCGCCTGGTCCGAAGGACAGATCATCTCCGGCGCCGACGCCCTCGCGCGCGCCGGCCTGACCCCGCTGCGCCTCGGCCCCAAGGAGGGCCTGAGCCTCATCAACGGCACCCAGGTCACCACCGCCGTCGGCGCGCTCGCGCTGTGCGACGCCGCCGAGCTGATCGCCGCCGCCGACATCCTCGGCAGCCTCAGCCTCGACGCGCTGCTCGGCACCGTCACCGCCACCGACCCGCGGATCCACGCCGGCAAGCCACACGTCGGCCAGCGCGAGAGCGCCGCCGTCTCGCGCGCCCTGCTCGTCGACTCCCCGCTCCGCGCCTCGCACAGCGACTGCGGCGAGGTCCAGGACGCCTACGCCCTCCGCTGCATGCCGCAGGTCCACGGGGCCGCGCGCGACGCCCTCGCCTACGTCGCCGGCGCCGTGCAGGTCGAGCTCAACAGCTTCACCGACAACCCGCTGGTGCTGGCCCGCGCGGACGGCGGCTTCGACGTCCTCAGCGGCGGCAACTTCCACGCCGGCACCGTCGCCCTCCCGCTCGATCACATGACCGCCGCGCTCACCACCCTCGCCACCATCAGCGAGCGCCGCACCGATCGCATGCTCAACCCCGCGACCTCGCGCGGCCTCCCGGCCTTCCTGGCCGAAAGGCCAGGTGTCGAGAGCGGCCTGATGATGGCCCACGTCACCGCCTCGGCGCTCGCCAGCGAGTGCAAGTCGCTCAGCTTCCCCGCCTCCGTCGACACCATCCCGACCTCGGCCGGCAAGGAGGACCACGTCAGCATGGGCCCGATCGCCGCCCGCAAGCTGCGCAGCGTGGTCGACAACCTCGCCCGCGTGCTCGCCATCGAGGCCATCGCCGCCGCCCGCGGCCTCGACCTGCGCGGGCACCCGACCAGCGCCCCGCTCCAGCGCGTCCACGCGGCCATCCGCGCCCACGTCCCGCCGTGGACCGGCGACCGCAGCCCGGGCGGCGACACCGAGGCCCTCGCCGCCGCGATCCTGCGCGGCGAGCTGCGCCGCGCCGCCGAGGTCGCCTCCCCGCTCGATCGCGGCTGAGCAGCCGCGCAACGGCGCGCCCGGAGAGCGCATCACCGGGCAGTCATTCATCGTGGCGCTCGCTCTCGTGTCGCCACACGAAAGGACATGTCCAGGCCACCCTGCCCTCATGGACATGTCCTTCTCGGCATGTTCCATTGAACATGTCCGTACAGACATCCTCACTACGGAGCGGGTCCGCGACTCCTTCGGCCCTGCTCTCGACTGTCGGGAGCAGCGAAGTGCCGGCGCAGCAAAGATTCGGCGCAGCGAACAGCCATCGCCGATCGAGCTGCCCCGGCTCGAAGCGACCTCACGGACCTCGCCTGTCCGACTCGTCCGCTCGCGCCCGCCCTCACATGTCCTCAAAGACAGCCGACGAGCGTCGGCGCCCCTCACTCCGGCCGAGCGGCCCGTCGACGCTCCTTCACTCGCCTGAGCCCGCCGTGCGGCCACACGTCCTCGACCGCTCCACTCACTCGGCGTCCCCGCTCCCCATCGTCGTCGGGCCGTCGGCTGTCGCTAGCCCATCATGTTCGCCCCGACGCGAACCGCCGCTCCTCCCCCGCCTTGCGACCCGGTCCGCGGCCGCCTACGCTCCCGGCATGCGCTCGCTTAGCTTCGCCTCCGTCCTCGCCGCGCTGCTCGCCTGCACCCCGACCGAGCCCGGCACCACGGACACCGGCACCGCCTCGGGCACCGCCACGAGCACGACCACCGGCACCACGGCCGGCACCACCGCTCCGACCGGCGACCTCACCACCAGCACCACCGGCGGCACCGCGACCGGCGGCATGACCACCGCGCCGACGACCTCGACCTCCACCACGTCGACGACCTCGACCGCCACCACCGAGCCCGCGACTTCGACGTCGACCACCTCGACCACGAGCCCCGGCACCGCGACCACCGACGACACCGGCGCCGTCGACCCGCAGTGCGCCCCGGCCACCGGTGACTACGGCGACTGCGAAGCCGTGCTCGGCTTCGCCTTCGACGGCACCGAGTGCACCCTGCGCTCCGGCTGCGGCTGCGGCCCCGACTGCGACAAGTTCTTCCCCAGCGCCTCCGCCTGCGCCCTCGCCTGCGCCGCCGCCGACCACTGCAACCCGGACGAGTTCGACGGCGCCGGCCTCGTCAAACCGCCGATCCAGCCGGGCACCCACTGCGACGGCGTCTACGTGTGCCCCGGCGCCGACGCCGAGCTCAAGCAGGCCTACGTGGACATCTTCGGCCTGCTGACCTGCGAGCCGGGCGATTTCCCCTGCAGCGAGAACGGCGAGGTCTGCACCGGCCTGCTCGCGGGCACGCTCGGCCCCGAGGAGTGGGCCAAGCTGTGCGCCGCCAGCCTGCTGCCGAACTCCGGCCCCTTCATCTGCACCGTCTTCGGCCCCTGAGCCCGCGAGGGCGACCTGTCCCTACGAACAGGTAGACGCTCCGCCGGCGACCTGTCCCTACGAACAGGTAGCGGGCTCCGCTCCGACCCGTCCCCACGAACAGGTGCCGGATCCGCCCGACGGCCTGTCCTTGCGAACAGGTAGCGGGCTCCGCTCCGACCTGTCCCCACGAACCAGCTCCGCCCCGCGACCTGTCCCCACGGACAGGCACCATCCGGCGGCGGGTTCCTGCCCCGCCCCCTCACGGCCGGGGCGGCGTGCGCAGCACCTTGGCGACGAGATAGATCGTCATCCCTCCGACCAGCAGCCACGTGCAGCTCAGCATGATCCACGCGCTCGTGCTCACGAGGCACCTCCTTCGGTCTTCGGCGGGTGTTGCGTGCTCGCCTCGATGTTGCGGCCGCGGAACGCTCGCCACACCAGCGCCGCGATCAGCGTGAACACCGTCAGCAGGACCACCCGCGTCAGGTCCTTGACGAACATCGGCGTGATCTTGCCCGCATCGTCGAAGTAGCCGCCCGTCTCGCCGACGTGGAGCAGCTTGCCGAGCACGCTGTCGGCCGCGAACGGCCAGCTGCCGGTGCTCAGCAGCTGCGACATCGCCTCGCCCCACGCCACGCTCGGCTTCACCATCGCGCCGAACAGCACCACCAGGATGAACAGCGGCGTCACGTACTTGATGACGTACTTGTAGATGCCCGGCAGGCGCAGGTCGGCGCCCCGGTTGAGCTCCGCCCAGCCGCGCTCGATGCCGAAGATCCAGCCGAAGATCAGCACCTCGGCCAGCGCGAACACGATCAGCGAGAACGTCCCGGTCCAGAAGTCGAACTCGTCGAAGGTCCCGCCCGGATACAGGATGACCACCATCGAGCCGAGCAGCAGCGTCGCCAGACCGCAGAGGAGCGCCGCCTTCTCGCGGCTGACCTTGAACTCGTCCTGCAGGAACGCCAGCACCGGCTGGCCCATCGCCAGCGACGAAGTGATGCCGGCGAAGAACAGCAGCCCGAACCACATCGCCCCCGCGATCGGCCCGAACCAACCCCATTGGTTGAACAGCGTCGGCAGCGTCAAGAACCCGAGGCCGAAGCCCGAGCCGCCGGCCGTCGCCGCCTGCACCGCCGCCAGCCCCAGGTACGCCGTGGCGATCGGGATCAAGATCGATCCGCCGAGGATGACCTCGACGAACTCGTTGACCGTCCCGGCCGTGGTCGCGTTGAGGGCGATGTCGTCGCGCTCGCGCAGGTAGGCCGCGTAGCAGTGGATCGAGCCCATCCCGACCGACAGCGTGAAGAAGATCTGGCCGGCCGCCGCCAGCCACGTGCTCGGATTGAAAAGGCCCGAGCCCTGCGGCTCCCACACGAAGTTGAGGCCGACCAGCGGGCTCTCGACCACCCCCGGGTCACCTGGCCCGAGCATCAGGCCCTTGATCGCCAGCACCGCGCCGAAGCCGAGCAGCAGCGGCATCCCGATCTTCGCCGCCAGCTCGACCCCGCGGACCAGCCCGCGCGACAGCAGCCACACGTTGAGCGCCAGCGTGGCGAGGAAGAACCCGGCCGCCTCGTACGGGATCGCGGCGATGTCGTCGGACGTCGTGCCGAGGTACTCCGGGAAGAACGTCGTCGGTGGGGTCGCCTCGAACGTCCCGCGCAGCGAGTGCCACACGTACGCCAGCGTCCACGACTCGATGTAACAGTAGTAGGCCGCCACCGTCAGGTTGGTGAACAGCCCGAACACGCCGACGTACTTGAGCCAGCGCGCGCGGCCGAGGCGGGCGAACATCCCCGGCGCGCTGTGGTGGCCGTACTGCCCGCCGTGGCGGCCGATCGCCCACTCGACCCACAAGAGCGGCAGGCCCATCAGCACGAACGAGATCAGGTACGGCACCAGGAACGCGCCGCCGCCGTTCTGCGCCGCCTGGGCCGGAAAGCGGAGGAAGTTGCCGAGGCCGACGGCGTTGCCGGCGACCGCCAGCACCAGCCCCACGCGGGTGCCCCACTGCTCCTTCTTCGCCCCTGGACCTGACGCCATCGCCGCGAAGGTACCCCGGGGAGCCCGGCTTCTTCAACCGCCGGCGCCGGTCCGGCGCGGCCCCGACCTGTCTTCCAGGACAGGCGGCCGGCCCGCGCGCCTGTCACTTCGGCCGCGTCATCTTCTTGCGGAGGCCGAGGAAGCCCTTCACCAGGCTACCCAGGCTGCTGCCTGCGATCCCCTTGAGCAGCTCGAACCCGTGCGAGACCTTGCCCGCGTACGGGAACCACAGTGGTTCCTGATTCAGCCAGCCGCGGTCGACCATGATCCCGCGGGTGTTCATGAACGCCAGGATGCCCTCGTCGCCGTGGTAGCGGCCGATCCCCGACGAGCGCACCCCGCCGAACGGCAGCGCCGGGTGGCCGACCGACTGGATCACGTCGTTGATCGACACTTGCCCGCTCTCGAGGCGCGAGGCCAGGCGCAGCCCCTTGTCGATGTCTCGCGTCCACACGCTGCCGGCCAGCCCGTACTCGCTGGCGTTGGCCAGGCGCACCGCCTCGTCCTCGTCGCGCACGCGGATCACCGGCAGCACCGGCCCGAACGTCTCCTCGCGGAAGATCTCCATCTCCGGCGTCACCCCGGTGAGCAGCGTCGGCGCGAAGAACTGGCCCTCGCGCTGCAACCTCTCGCCCCCGAACACCAGCTTGGCCCCCGCCGCCACCGCCGAGTTCACGTGGCGCTCGACGATCCCCAGCTGCGCGGCCGACGTCAGCGGCCCCATGTCGGCCTGCTCTTCGGGCCCGCCGACGGTCACCTTCGCCACCCTCTCGCGCACCATCTCGACGAAGCGGTCGTGGATCGCGTCGACCACGAAGATGCGCTCGACCGACACACACGCCTGGCCGCAGTTGACGAGCGAGCCCCACACCGCCGCCTCGGCCGCGCGCTCGAGGTTGGCGTCGGCGCACACGATCATCGCGTCCTTGCCCCCCAGCTCGAGCTCGACCGGGATCGGGCGCTGGGCCGCCGCCGCCATCACCTTGCGGCCGGTCGCCACCGACCCGGTGAAGAACAGCATGTCGACCTCGGCCCGCGTCAGCGCCGCCCCCGTCGAGCCGTCGCCGTGAACGATCTCGACCACCCCGGCCGGTAGCCCGATCCGGCTGAAAAGGTCCGCGACCACGCCCGCCACGATCGGGGTGATCTCCGACTGCTTGAGCACCACCGTGTTACCGCCGATCAGCGCCGACAGCACCGGCGCCACCGCCAGCTGGAACGGGAAGTTCCACGGCGAGATGATGCCGACGACCCCCCGCGGGAAGTGCTCGATGAACCCCGCCTTGCCCGGCAGCACGATCGGCGTCGGCACCTTGCGGCGGCGCAGCAGCACCGGCGCCCGGCGCAGCATGTAGTCCAGCAGCAGCGGCACCGCGCCGATCTCGGTCACCGTCGCCTCGAAGGTCGGCTTGCCGGTGTCCTCGCTGATCTTGCGGGCGTAGTGCTCGCCGTGCTCGGCCAGCACTTGCTTGACCCGGCCCAGCAGCTCCACGCGGGTCGCCAGCGGCGTGTCGCGCCAGCCGGGGAAGGCCGCCCGGGCCCGGGCCACCGCCGCGGCCACCTCGGCTTCGTCGGCGACCGGAAAATCGCCCAGCTTGGCGCCGCTGACGGGGCTCAGCTTCTCGATCAGCCGGCGCGGCGAAACGGCCTTGTCGGGCCCGGCAGGGGTGGATGACGCGGGGGCGGGAGTCTTGGAGGCGCTCATGTGCAAAGCCTTCGATCACGGGCGAGGGCCCGCGCGGGGGTGAGTTTAGCAAACGGGCCCCCCGATGCGACCGCGCGCGGGCCCGCGGATACTGCTACCATGCCCAGTGCCGCCATGACGACCAGCCGCCGTGACGACCTGTTCCGCCGCTACCTCGGGATCCTCGGGTGGGTCGGAGACCCTGGGCTCCACGAGCTCGTCAGCAGCCACCTGATCAAGGTCCCGTTCGAGAACGTGTCCAAGCTGCTGCGCCCGGCCGACGCGCCGAAGAACGCGGTGCAGCCGATCGACGAGTTCCTGCGCGGCATCGGCGAGCAAGACCTGGGCGGCACCTGCTACGCCCTCAACGCCCACTTCGCCGAGCTGCTGCAGTTCCTCGACTACGACGTCGAGCTGCTGGCCGCCGACGCCGGCGGCGTCCCGCGGGCCCACGCCGTCTGCCGCGTCACCTTCGAGGATCAGCAGCACCTGGTCGACGTCGGCTACGGCGCCCCGTTCTACCACCCGATCCCGCTCGACTCGCTGCCGCTGCAGATCCCGCACGGCGCCGTCAGCTACGCCCTCGATCGCCACGCCTCGCACCGCGAGGCGGTCGAGGTAGCGATGGTCCACCAGGGCGCCCGGATCCACAACTACGTCGCCAAGCCGCCGGCCATCGGCTCCGACGTGTTCGCCGCCGCGATCGAGCGCTCCAACGCGCCCGACGCCCACTTCATGCGGCGGCTCAAGATCATCCGCTTCTTCGCCAGCCGCGTGCTCGAGATCGACAACAACCGGCTCGTCACCACCCACCACAACATCACCACCGTCACCCCGATCCGCGACATCGACGAGCTCGAGGCGGTCGTGCACGAGGCGCTGCAGCTGCCGCGCATGCCGGTGCGCGAGGCCGTCGAGGCCCTCGCGGCCCGCGGGATCGACGTCTTCGCTACTGCTTGATCCCGCACAGGCCGACGTCCTCGAGCCCCGGCGGGGCCATGCCCGCGTCGTAGAACGGCAGGCACTCCTGCTCCGGCGCCCCCGAGCACATCGCCGGCATCGACTCGGCCAGCGCGAGATCGCAGAACTCGGTGCAGCAGCCCGGCGTCCCGCAGCCCGGCACGTTCGGCCCGGCCGAGCACAACAAGCCCGGGTCGCACACGTTGAGGAACTCGCACGGGTCGCCATAGAAGCCGGCGTCGCCGCTGACGTCGCCGTCGCACACGAACCCGCCCGCCGCGCTCGGGATGCAGATCTGTCCGCTAGGACAGGTCGGCGTCAGCGGGTTGCAGCTCGTCAAGCACAGCGCGAGCAGGCCACCCGTCGACACGTCGCACACCAGCCCGCCCGCGCACGTCGGCGCGGCCGGCGCCCCCTCGCACATCGGCGTGCAGGTCCCGAGGCCGTCGGCGTCGAGCAGCCAGCACAGCAGACCGGCGTCGCAGTCGTCGAGGCCGACGATGCCGCCCTCGGCCTGGCACGGGTCACCCGCCTTGCCCGCGGGATCGGCGATCTCGACGCAGCGCGTGTCGTCGACCACGCCGGTCCCGGTCGAGTCGAACGGCACGCACTTCGCGCCCGCCGGACAATCTTGCATCCACACGTCGCACTCGCCGGCGATCGGCCCGCCGCTGGTGGTCGGCGCCGACGACGAGGTCTGCGTGTCGTCCGTCGTCGCCGCGGTCGTCGTCGTCTCGGGACCTGCGGGAGGACCGCCCCCGGCCTCGCTGTCGGTCCCACCTTGCTCGAACTTCACGCACCCCGCGAGTGTGAGAAGCACGACGAACCGCGACGCTCCGGGCCTGATCACCGCACCAGCCTATCACGCGCGCAGGGCCGCGCAGCGCCTCTGAGGCGGCTTCCGGGGCCTCGTTGTCCGGCTCGCGCGTTCTCCGCTGCGGGCGAGCCCGGCGGCGCTCGTCGCGGACAAAGCTTGCTACACTGTGCGGACCCTATGGGTGACCCCCCCAGTAAGGCCCACGGCCGCTTGGACGGGCCGAGGAGCAGCGAACGTCGATGAGCGACCTCCTGCGACTCGTCTCTCTGTTCTTCCTCGTCCTGATCAACGGCTTCTTCGTCGCGGCCGAGTTCGCGCTCGTCAGCGTGCGACGCACGCGGATCGAGCAGCTCGCCAACGAAGGCAACACGCTCGCGCGCCTCACCCACAAGGTGCTGCAGGACCTCGACCTCTACATCGCCGCCACCCAGCTCGGCATCACGATGGCGAGCCTGCTGATCGGCTTCATTGCCGAGCCCGCGATCGAGCACCTCGTCGCGCCGAGCCTGCTCGAGTGGGGCTACCAGCCCGAGAACGTCAAGACCATCTCGTTCGCGCTCGCCTTCGGCATGTCGACCGCCCTGCACATCGTGTTCGGCGAGCTGGCGCCCAAGTCGCTGGCGCTGCAGCGGGCCGAGCAGGTCTCCCTGGCGATCTCGGTGCCGATGATCGCCTTCACGACGCTGTTCCGCCCGGTCATCTGGGTCCTCAACGTCACCGGCAACGGCGTCGTCCGCATGTTCGGCCTCCGCCCCGTGCCCGGCCATCACTCGGCCCACTCCGAAGAGGAGATCCGCATGATCGTGTCGGCGTCGCGGCAGGAGGGCGTGCTCGAGGAGCAGGAGAAGGAGTTCCTCAACAACGTGTTCGACCTGTCGGACACGCCGGTGCGCGCCATCATGACCCCGCGCGTCGACATGATCGCGCTCGACGAGACCGTCTCGCTGCGCCGCTTCATGTCGCTCAACGAGGAGCACCAGTACTCGCGCGTCCCGATCTACCGCGACACCAACGACAAGGTCATCGGCATCGCCTACGTCGGCGACGTGCTCAAGCACCTCGACCACCTCGACGAGGTCACCGTCGGCAGCGTCGCCCGTCCGGCTGTGTTCGCCCCCGAGAACATGAAGGTCATCGACCTGTTCTCGCTGTTCCAGAAGAAGAAGACCCACATGGCGATCGTCGTCGACGAGTTCGGCGGCACCGCCGGCGTCGTCACCCTCGAGGACGCGCTCGAGGAGGTCGTCGGCGAGATCTACGACGAGAACGACGAGCCCGACGACGAGAAGCAGGTCCGTGACATCGGCGACGGCACCTTCCTTTTCGACGCGATGATCAACGTCTCCGAGGTCGAGAAGACCCTCGCCGTCGACCTCGACGACGAGATCCAGGGCAACTACGAGACGCTCTCGGGCTTCCTGTTCCACAAGTTCGAGTACATCCCGCAGGTCGGCGAGGAGGTCGAAGCCGAGGGCTGGACCTTCCACGTCGCCGAGGCCGACGAGCGCCGCGTCATCAAGATCCGCGCCTTCCGCAAGCAGCCCCCGCCGGCCGAAGCCCCGACCTGAGCCGGCTCCGGTCGGACCGACCTGGCCTTCGTGACATGTCCCGAAGGCCACCCGCTCGCCCGCGCTACCGATCGAGCGCCGCCAGCGCCCGCCGCAGCGCCAGCTCGGCCAGCGCGTGCGCGACCCGCCCCTCGGCCAGCATCGCCTCGACCTCCGCGCGCCCCATCACCACCGGCGCCACGACCTCGTCCGCGTCCGCGTCCGGCGCTCCCACCCGCACCGCGCCGCGGACCAGGAAGAAGTGGCAGCGGTTGTCCTGCAGCACCGGATTGGGGTGCGTCGAGCCCAGCGGCTCGGCCGTGGTCCCCGCGTAACCAGTCTCTTCGCGCAGCTCTCGCAGCGCCGCGCTCGCCGGCGCCTCCCCGGCGTCGACCAGCCCCCCGGCGGGCTCGATCGTCTCCGCCGCGATGCCGAAGCGGTGCTGGCGGACCAGCACGAACTGCCCCGCCGCGTCGACCGCCACCGCCATCACCCAGTCGGGCATTCTCAGCAGCGTCACCGGCGACCCGCGCCCCGCGAGCTCGACCGTCTCGACGCGAAAGAACCCGGCGTCGAACACCTCGCGGCGACGTACCTCGCGCATCGCCCGGTGATACCACGGCCTCCGCCGCGGCCGTCACCTCACGTGCCCGAAAGGACATGCCCGAAGGGACATCCTGCGCCCCGGGCGCAGCCCGTCGCCGCGGTCCGAAAATAATTTCGAAGACTCGCCGGGCCCACGCGTAGAGCCCCATCGACCCTCCCGGAGCCCGACATGCCGCGCCCTCACCCCCTCCTCCTCCTCGCCTTCCCCCTCGCGCTCGCCTGCCAGGCCCCCGCGGCCGCCCCCGCCCCCACGGTCCCGGCAGCTCAGGCGCCTGCCGCCGCGCCCGAAGTCAGCGACGAGCCGCAGCTCCGCACCTACGCCGTCCCGCCCGGGCAAGCGCGCTCGATCGAGAACGCCCTCTCGAGCGCCCTCTCGACCGGCAAGGGCCTGCCGCCGCTCGGCACCGTCGAGCGCTTGCCCGACGGCCGCCTCGTCGTCGTCGCCCCGCCGCAGATCCAGGACGGCATCGCCGACCTGATCGCCGGCCTCGATCCCGCCAACGCCCCGCCCGTGCGCACCGCCGAGCTCGACTACTGGATCGTCATCGGCGAGCCCGCCGTGGCCGCCGAGGGCGTCGACGCCGTCCCTGCCATCGCCCCCGCGCTGCAGGCCATCGTCGGCAGTCAGGGCCCGATGCGCTTCCGCCTCCACGAGGCCATGCACCTGTCCTCGCTCATCGACGACGGCGCCGAGGCCGACGGCGCGCGCATGCGTGCGCGCCAGCTCGTCTCCGAAGTCGGCGGGCGGCTCGTCGCCGACCTCGACATCGCCGTCGCCCAGACCGCCAAAAATCGCGGTCACCTCGTCGTCTGCGCCGACGGCTGCCTGCAGTTCAAGTCGCGCGTCCACGTCGAGCCCGGCCAGCTCCTGGTCGTCGGTCAGGCCAGCTTCGACGCGACCGACGCCAAGGCTCCCTCTGCCCCGCAGACCCTGTTCTACATCATCCGCGGGCAGATCCGGTCCGGAGGCGCGTGACCGATCCGGCGCCACCTCCCGGCCTGACGGCCGGCGACGTCGAGCAGCTGTTCCTGCAGATGGAGCGCCCGCTCTTCAACGTCGTCTACCGCTGGTTGTGGGACCGCGACGAGTCCGCCGAGCTGGTCCAGGAGACCTTCGCCCGGCTCTGGCAGGCTCGCGCTCGCGTGCGACCCGACACCGCCGGCGCCTTCGTCTACCGGATCGCCGTCAACCTCGCGGCCAGCCGCCGCCGCTGGCGAGCGCTGCGGCGCTTCGTCGCCCTCGACGACAGCTCGCCCGACCTCGGCGTCCAGCCCGACCTCGCCATCCTCGGCGCCGAGCGGGCCGCCGCCGTGCGGGCCGCCGTCGACGCCTTGCCCGAGAAGCTGCGGCGCGTGCTCGTCCTCTGCGAGCTGTCCGACCTCACCTACGCCGACGTCGCCGCCGCCCTCGAGATCCCCGTCGGCACTGTCGGCTCGCGCCGCCACGCCGCCGCCGAACAAGTCCGCCGCCACCTCCAGGCCCAGGAGCACCGCCGTGAAGCCACCGTCCGAAGATGACCTGAAGGACATGTTCGTCGTCCTCGACCCGCCGCCCGGCGGCCTCGCGCGCCTGCGAGCCCGCCGCGACGCGCCTGTCCGCGCCCGCTGGCCGTGGCTGCTCGCCGGCGCCGGCCTCGCCACGGCCGCGGCCGTGCTCGCCCTGTCGCTCCGCCCCGTCGAAGTCCCGGCGCCGCTCCCCGCGCCCGTGGCTGCACCGGTCGACCTCATCGCCGGCCGCACCGACCTCCACCCCGCGTGGATCGGCCTCGGCCGCGTCGCCCCGCCCACCGAGCCGCTGCAGCTCGCCCCCGAGCTCGGCGGCGCCCTCGCCTCCCGCCGCGTCGCCCTGCCGCGCCAGGACGTCGTCCTCTACATGCTCGACCCCAAGGGACATGCCCCATGAACCATGTCCGAAACGACATGTCGCATTCGACATGTCCCCATGTTCACGCGCCCCGCTCGCCTGCGTCCCCGCGCCGGCCGAAGAACAGCAGCAGGTGCAGCAGCATCAGCGCGTGGAACAGCAGCGACACCCGCATCGATCCGGCGATCCCCGCGTGCAGCAGCACCAGCCCCGCCGCCGCCGCCGGGCGCGTGCGGGCGAACCACAGCCCGAACCCGATCGCCAGCTCGAGCGCGATCGTCGACCACGCCAGCAACAGCGCCAGCCCGGGCGTCAGCGGCAGCCACGCCGACAGCAGGTGCTGGCCCTGGTGCGCCGAGCGGAACACCAGCACCACCGCCTCGCCGGTCCACCAGGATGTCCCTCCGGCCAGCTTCGACAGCGCCGCGAACACGTACACCGCCGACAGCTGCAGCATCATCAAGCGCGCCGCCCAGCGCGGCCCGCGGGGGCCAGTCGGCGCCGCTGCCACGAACCCCCACTGCAGCGCCGCCAGCTCCGCGTAGGCCCGCGGCGCGCTCGCCTCGAGCCCCACCAGCAGCGCGAACACGGCCGCCGTCGCCACCCGCGCCGCCCGGCCTCCGCGCCCGGCCGCCACCGTCGCCGCCGCCGCCAGCAGCACCACCAGCAGCCCGGTGACAAGCTCCGGCGGCGGCACCCAGCCGCCGAGCACCGCGTCGAGTCGGCCGTCGCGCAGCACCGGCCGGCTGTAAAGCTCCACCCGGTGCGGCCACTGCGTCAGCGCGTACGCACCTGTCCACAAGGCCAGGCCGCGAGCGAACCGCTGCGTCCGCCCCGTCGCCTCCTCGGCGAAGAAGAACCGCAACAGCCGCCCCGGCTCGCGCCGCGGCCGCTCGGGCCCCGCGAACACCGGCAGCTCCGCCGCCTCAGCCACCGTCCACCTTGTACTGCCCGATCGTCGCCGCCCCGGTCGACTCGTCCCGCAGGTCGCGCCAGCGCCGGACCAGCCGCACCTTGTCGATCGGCTGCCCGTCGGCGGCCATGCGCGCCGCCAGCCACGTTGCGAACGTCTGCCGCCCGGCCAGGCGCCCCGGTTCGAACACCGTCGCGCTGTACTCGTACGCCCGCTCGCCCGTCGCCCCGCGCGTGTGCTCGAAGTACTGCTCGAGCGGGATCGGCACCCACGTCCCGTCGGCCGTGCGCCCCTCCGCCGTCAGCGTGCGCTCGACCGGCGACGGATCGCTGAACATCCGCCACGGCAACGGCGCCCCCAGCGGCGGCGGCAGCGGCAGCAGCCCGCGCACCAGCGCGAGCGCCTGCACCGCCAGCCACACCGCGACGACCACGACCGCCAGCCTGTGTGGTTGTTCGGACATGTCCCGAAATTCATGCCCCTACGGGCAGGTCAGGCCGCTCAGCCCTGCTTGACGCCGATGGTCTCGCTCTCGGGCGCCGCCTCGTACCACGGCAGCCCGGCCTCTTCGCTGTGCTGCAGCTCCGAGATGATCTGCGCCCCGAGCAGGATGATGAGCGTGCCGATCTCGAGCGTCAACAGGGCGATGATCACCGTGGCCAGCGAGCCGTAGACCACGTTCACCAGCGAGATCTTGGAGAAGTAGACCATCAGCGCCCGGCGCAGCACGTCCCACAGCAGCGCCGCCGCCACCCCGCCGGTCAGCGCCCGCCGCCACGACACCTCGGTGATCGGCATGACGCGGTAGGCCGCGGTGAACATGAAGATCAGCGTGACGATGCCGCTCAGCTTGAGCACGAACGCCGGACCTGACCCGAGAGCCAGCTGATAGCCGAACAGCATCAACTCGGCATCCGCCAGCCGCTCGAGCAGCGCCACCAGGATCGTCAAGATCAGCAGGCCGCCGGCGATCGCTACGATGAAGATGTAAGGCAACAGCGCCGACATCCAGAAGCTGCGCTTCCGGCGGGCCCGGCTGCGGGCGAAGATCACCGCCAGCGCGCCCTCGAGCATCTTGAACGCCCACGTGCTGAAGAACAGCATCACCCCGAGCCCGATCCCGCCGACCAGGTCGCGGTTGTCGAGCAGGCTGACGACCTCGCCGATGATCACGTCGGCCTGGTTGGGGATCAGGAGGTTGAGCTCGTGGCTGACGATCTCGGTCAGCTGCTCGACGTCCCACACGTGGGTCAGCGCCACCAGCACCACCGCCATCATCGGCACGATCGAGAGCAGCGCGTTGTAGGCGACCCCGCCGGCCAGCAGCAGCGCCTTGTTCTTGCCGAGGTGACGCAGCACCCGCAGCAGAAAATGGCCGAGCCGCCGGGACAGCAGCGAGGCGGCTGCGAGCGCAGCGGAATAGCGGCCTTCAGGCATCGGGCGCGGCTACCATACGCCGTTTTACGCGGTTCGGGCACCGCGCCGGGTCACGCCGTGACCGGGCGGGCGGGCTTTTCTCCGCCCGCGCGGCCTGCTATGCCGCGCCCCGGCGCATGAACTACCGTCATGAATTTCACGCGGGCAACGCCGCGGACGTGTTCAAGCACGTGGTCTTGCTGCAGCTCGTGCGCCGCCTCCAGCACAAACCCGCCCCGCTCTGCTACGTCGACACCCACGCCGGGCGCGGCCGCTACGTGCTGGATCAGGGGGGCGCCGCGCGTTCGCGCGAATTTCAGCGCGGCATCGCCCGGCTGTGGGCCTCGCGCGGCGCGGCGGACCTGCCGCCCGAAATTGCCGATTACCTCGCGCGCGTCGCCGAACTCAACACCAGCGGCGCACTCGCCACCTATCCTGGCTCGCCGCGGCTGGTCCGGTCGATCTTGCGACCTGACGATCGCATGATCCTGTGCGAGCTCCAGCCCGCGGAGGCCGCCGCTTTGCGCGACGAGTTCAGCGTGCGCGGCGACCACCGCCCGCGGCGCGATCCGCAGGTGGCGGTCCACGAGCGCGACGGCTACGAGGCCCTCGCCGCCTTGTTGCCGCCGACCCCGCGCCGCGGCCTCGTCCTCATCGATCCGCCGTACGAGCGCCCCGACGAATTCGCCGCCGCCCTCGCCGCCCTGGAGCTCGCGCGCCGGCGCTGGCCGCAGGCCTGCGCCGCCTTGTGGTACCCGATCAAGGGTCCGCTCGCCGCCACCTTGCTGCACGCCGCCGTGCTGCGCGCCGGCCTGCGCGACGTCCTGAGCGTCGAGCTGCGGACGAGGCCTGACGACCCCGCCGTGCTCAGCGGTTCCGGGCTGATCCTCGCCGGCGCCCCCTGGCAGACCGACACCGTGCTCGGCGCGCTCTTGCCCCGGCTCGCCGCGCTCCTGGCCGAGGACGAGTTCCCCGGCGACGCCCGCGTCGACTGGCTGGTCCCGCCCTGATACGGTGCAGGCATGGACGTCGCCCCCTGTGCGTTCTGCGAACTCCCGCACACAAGTGACAACCTCCGCCGCGACTACGAGCTCGACTTCTGCGAACGCTGCGCCGAAGGCCACGCCGAGGTCGCGCTGCGCGAGCGAGGCCACACCATCGTGTCGCGCGAGTGGCAGACGCGCGAGCGCGTCGGCAGCGACTTCTACACCTTCTATCACTACTCGATCACCGCACGCCCGCGCGTCAGCCTGTCGTTCCGCGCCAGCTTCGCCCGCGAGAGCACCCTCGATCGCATGATCAAGGTGTTCCGCCGCGACCTCACCGTGGGCGACCCGCTGTTCGACGACTTCATCTACATCAGCACGCGCGACCGGGCCCAGGTCACCCTGATGCTCGACAGCACCGGCACCCAGGCGACCTTGATGGACCTCGTCAGCCGCTTCAGCAGCGTGTTCTTCGACGGCGGCGCCTTCGAGGTCCGCGAGCGCGGCACCGAGTCGATCAGCCCCGACCTCCCCGCCATGCTGTCGGTAGCCGCCATGCTCGTCCACCTCGAGCGCGCCGCCGAGGCCGCCGCCGCCCCGCCGACCGCGACGCCCGCTGAGACCTGAGCCTGCCGGCATGTCGCCCGGGACATGTCCTCGGGCCCATGTACGAACGCGCATGTCCGCAAGGACATGCCCGAACGCGCATGTTCTCCAGGACATGCACGAACGAGCATGTCCGCGAGGACATGCTCGTTCCGTCAGGCCCCTCGAGGCAGGCTCAGACCCGCCGGGTCCCGCCGCGCAGCGCCGCCACCAGCTCGCCCAGGGCCGCCGGGCCGCGCTGTCCGGCCTCGACCAGCGCCGAGCCGACCACCACGCCGTCGGCGTGCCGGGCCAGCGCGCGCACGTCCTCGGCCTTGCGCACGCCGAAGCCGACCACGATCGGCAGCGAGCTCGCGCCGCGCAGCGTCGCCAGCCCCGCGTGCAGGCCGGCGTCGCTCGCGTCGAGCGGCGCCCCCGTCACGCCGGTGAGGCTCACCGCGTAGACGAACCCGCTGCTGGCCGCCAGCACGCGCGCGCGGCGGGCCGGCGTGGTCGTCGGCGCGACCAGCCCGATCCATCCGAGCCCGCGGGCGCTCGCCGGTCCGCGCAGCACCTCCGCGTGCTCCGGCGGCATGTCGACCACCAGCAGCGCGTCGACCCCCGCCTCGGCTGTCTCTCGGGCCAGGCGCTCCGGCCCGAAGCTGACCAGCGGGTTCGCGTACGAGAACAGCACGATCGGCAGCTCGAAGCGCTGACGGATCTCCGCCGCCAGCGCCAACGAGCCCGCCATGGACGCCCCGCTGGCCAGCGCGCGGGTCATCGCCGCCTGGATCGTCGGGCCGTCGGCCGCCGGATCGGAGAACGGTACCCCGAGCTCGAGCACGTCGAGCCCGGCCTCGCAGGCGGCGAAGATCCGCTCGCGCGAGCCGGCGCGATCCGGATCGAACCCGGTCAGGTAACCGACCAGGGCCGCGCGGTCCTCCGCGCGCGCCCGGGCGAACGCAGCCGTGACGCGATCCACTCCGGCGCTCATGTCCCCTCCTTGCGCTCGCCGCTCGCCGCGGCCGCTTGATGGGCCGCGCGGGCCGCCTTGCGCCCCTGCTCCGCCTCCTCGATGAGCGACAGCGTCGCCGGATCGAGGTGCGTCATCACCGTGTGCATGTCCTTGTCACCGCGGCCCGAGACGTTGACGAGCACCACCGCCTCCGGCCCGAGCTCGCGGATCACCGCCGGCAGGGCAGCGATCGCGTGGGCGGTCTCGAGCGCCGGGATGATGCCCTCGGTGCGGGCCAGCAGCTCGGTGGCCGCCAGCGCCTCGCGGTCGGAGATCCCCAGGTAGCGCGCGCGCCCGGTCGCGTGCAGGTGCGCGTGCTCGGGGCCGATTCCCGGGTAGTCGAGCCCGGCCGAGATCGAGTGGGCCTCGAGCAGCTGGCCGTCGTCGGTCTGCAGGACCAGGCTGCGCATCCCGTGGAACACGCCGATCCGGCCCTTCGCCATCGTCGCCGCGTGCCGGCCCTGCAGCCCCTCGCCGGTCGCCTCGACCCCGAACAGCTGAACCGCCTTGTCGGGCACGAACGCCGCGAACAGCCCCATCGCGTTCGAGCCGCCGCCGACGCACGCCACCGCCGCGTCGGGCAGGCGGCCGATCCGGTCGAGGATCTGCGCCCGCGCCTCGTCGCCGATCACCCGCTGCAGCTCGCGCACCATCAGCGGGTACGGGTCGGGGCCCATCACGCTGCCGATCACGTAGTGCGTGTCGGCCACGCTGGCGACCCAGTCGCGCAGCGCCGCGTTGATCGCGTCCTTCAAGGTCGCCGACCCGCTCGTCACCGGCCGGACCTCGGCTCCGAGCAGGCGCATCCGCACCACGTTCAGCGCCTGGCGGGACACGTCCTCGGCGCCCATGTACACCGTGCACGGCATCCCGAAGTACGCGCAGGCCGTCGCCGTCGCCACCCCGTGCTGCCCCGCCCCTGTCTCGGCGATGATGCGGGTCTTGCCGAGCCGACGGGCCAGCAGCACCTGGCCGATGCAGTTGTTGATCTTGTGCGCCCCGGTGTGGTTCAGGTCCTCGCGCTTGAGGAAGATCCGCCCGCCGCCGACCGCCGCCGGCAGCCGGCGCGCCTCCGTCAGCGGCGTCGGTCGACCCACGTAGTCGCGGAGGATCGCCCGGTACTCGTCGACGAACGCCGGATCGGTCCAGGCCTGCGGCCACGCGCGGGCCAGCTCCTCGACCGCCGGCATCAGCGTCTCGGCCACATAGCGCCCGCCGAACTCACCGAATTCACCCAGCAGCTCGGGCGGGCCGCGGAGCAGGTTGTCATCCTCGGGGTGTACCGCGGTCATGCGCCGGGGGATGGTAACACCGATCGTGAAGCCCCCTGCGCGGGCGCTATCGCCACCGCCGCGCTGGCCCGCGCACTCACCTGTCCCAAAGTTCAGCTCGTACCCGTGACCACCGCCAGCGGTCCAGGCGCCAGCTCTGCATTCGGGGTCTATCAACCTCGCAAAGAGGCCGATAAACCCCAGGGCGAATCGCGGCTGGACCTCGGGGTCTTGCCGGCGTCGCCTCTTCTACCCGCGTGAATGGGATATCGTAGGACCGATGCGTGAGGCGGCGTCGAGCGACAGGGTCTCCGCCCTGCCCGCACCCGCGGGCCCCGAGCGCGCGACGCCACGCCGGAGCGTCGGCCCGCTGCTGGTGCTCGTGCTCGGCGTCGCCGGGCTCGCGCTGGCCATCAGCCTCGCCATCGGTGGTCAGCCGCCGCTCCACACCGCCAGCGCGTTCGCCGCGGCCACGGCCTTGGTGTGGTGTGCTCGCGCCCTGCAGGTCCGCGACAACCTCATCCACGACCTCACCGCCGAACGCATGGTGCTGCAGGCCTCGCGGCAACAGATCGACTCGGTCAGCCGCGCCAAGAGCGATTTCATCGCCAACATCAGCCACGAGATCCGCACCCCGCTCGGGGGTGTGCTCGGCACCACCGCGTTGCTCGCCGACACGTCGCTGAACGACGAGCAGCGGGCCTATATCGGCGCCATCCGCGGCGCCGCCGAGGGCCTCATGGCGCTGCTCGGCGACATCCTCGACATGTCGAAGATCGAGGCCGGCCACCTCACCTTCGAGCGCTCGCCGTTCGACCTGCGCAAGCTCGCCGAGGAAGTGATCGCCATGTTCGGCTACGTCACCCGCGACAAGGGCCTGGTCCTGAACCTCGCCTACCCCGAGGGCACCCCGCGGGTGTTCTTCGGCGATCCGCTGCGCATTCGTCAGGTCCTGACCAACCTCGTCAGCAACGCCGTGAAGTTCACCGCCTCCGGCGAGGTTCGCATCGAGATCCGGGCCCGCCCGACCGTGCACGACGAGGCCCACGTCGAGCTGCGCGTACACGACACCGGCATCGGCATCACCGCCGAGCAGCTGCCGCGGATCTTCGACAGCTTCGTCCAGGCCGACGCCTCGACCACGCGCCGCTTCGGCGGCACCGGCCTCGGCCTGGCGATCTGCCGCGCGCTGGTCCGCGGCATGGGCGGCAGCCTCGACGTCGAGAGCCAGCCCGGCAGCGGCTCGACCTTCACCGCCGTGGTCCCGCTGACCGTCGCCAGCGAGCACGACCTGTCCGAAAAGCCAGGCAAAACCACGACCGGCGGACGCCGGCTCACGATCGTGCTGGCCGACGACAACCGGATCAACCGCACCGTCGTGCTCGCCCTGCTCGAGCGCGCCGGCCACACCGTCGTCCCGGTCGAGAACGGCCTCGCCGCCGTCGCCGCCGTCGAGGCCCAGGCCCCCGACATCATCTTCATGGACTGCCAGATGCCGGTGATGGACGGCTACGAGGCCACCATCCGCCTGCGCGAGACCGGCTACACCGCCCCGATCATCGCCCTCACCGCCAACGCCCGCGCCGACGACCGCGACCGCTGCATCGCCGCCGGCATGACCGACTACCTCACCAAACCGATCCGCCCCGAGGACCTCCACCTCGCGCTCCAACGCCACGCCCTCGCGCCCCCACGACCCGCGAGCGAGGTCTCCGCGGCGCAGTGAGCCCCGGCGCAGCCCAGCCCAGGCCCGCGCCCTGAGCCCGACACTCGCGGTCGGGGCCATCCAAGCACGAGCGTGCCGCGCCCTCCGGCCCACCTCGTGCCGCACCACCTGTCTCTCGGACCAGAAGGTCCACGCACCAAGAATCTGTCCCTCGGGCCAGGTCCCATCGGAGCGGGTCTCTCGGTTGGATACCGACTGACCTGCCCCGCGAGTCAGAACGTCCCACGCCGACGACCTGGCCCTCGGGACAGCCCCGGGCGTACCGCCCACTGTCCGGCCCGCAACCTATCCCTCTGGCCAGGCTCGCCCGAACTCACCTGTCCCGCGGGCCAGCCTCACCCGCGAGCTCGCCCTCCTCTGTCCCTCTATCCCTCGGGCCAGACTCACCCGCGAGCTCTACCTCACCTGTCCCTCGGGCCAGCCTCGCCCGAAATCACCTGTCCCTCGGGCCAGCCTCGCCCGCGAGCTCGACCTCCCCAGTCCCCTCGGGCCAGCCTCGCCCGTGAGCTCGACCTCCCCGTCTCGCGCACCGGCGCCCGGACGCCTCGCGCCCCTCTCCAGGATCGCCTCACGCGCATTCGCAGACCCAGACCGCTTCGCTGAAACTCGCTTGGCGCGCCGGGCATCATAGTGATATCATCACGACATCAATCCGGAGCCCCGCATGACCTCGATCCAGCAGAAGCGCGCTTTTTCGCTCAATGGTTTCATCGCTCTCTTCGTCTGGCTGGCCCTCGCCGCGTACGGCGCCAGCATGGTCGTCGATATCGCTCAGACCCAGGATGCCGACCGCGTGTGGCAGCCGATCGTCCTCGGCCTGGCCCTCCTGCTCGCGCTCGGCGGCTTCTTCGTCAACCAGCCCAACGAGGCGCGGGTCCTGGTCTTCTTCGGCCGCTACGTCGGCACCGTCGCCAGCGCTGGTTATCACTTCGCCAACCCGTTCGCCGCCAAGCACCCGGTCAGCTTGCGCGTCCACAACTTCAACAGCGAGAAGCTCAAGGTCAACGACGCCCGCGGCAACCCGATCGAGATCGCCGCCGTCATCGTCTGGCGCGTCACTGACAGCGCCAAGGCCTTGCTCGAGGTCGAGAACTACCGCGGCTTCGTCGCCATCCAGAGCGAGACCGCCATCCGCGCCGTCGCCACGCGCTTCCCCTACGACTCGCACGACGGCGAGGTCGCCCTGCGCAGCCACCAGGACGAGCTCAACGCCGGTCTGCAGCAGGAGGTCCAGGCCCGCCTCGACGTCGCCGGCCTCGAGGTCGTCGACTGCCGCCTCTCGCACCTCGCCTACGCCCCCGAGATCGCCCAGGCCATGCTGCGCCGCCAGCAGGCCGAGGCCGTCGTCGCCGCCCGCCGGCAGATCGTCGAGGGCGCCATCAGCATGGTCGAGATGAGCCTCCGCCGCCTCGACGAGCACGGCATCGTCCGCCTCGACGAGGAGCGCAAGGCCTCGATGGTCAACAACCTCCTGGTCGCCCTCGTCGCCGACCGCGAGGCCCAGCCGGTGATCAACACCGGCAGCCTCTACTCGTGAGCCTCCCCATGGTCGAGAAGAAGCGCTTCCTGCTGCGGATCGACCCGGAGCTCCACGCCGCCCTCGAGCGCTGGGCGGCCGACGACCTGCGCAGCATCAACGGCCAGATCGAGTTCGTCCTCAAGGAGGCGCTGCGCGCCGGCGGCCGCTTCAAGGACCGCCCGGCCGACCCCTACCGCGCCAGCGTGGACGACGACTGACGCACCGCCGGACCGCCGCGCGTGGCATGTCCCGAAAGACATGTCACTGCGCGCGCGGTCTGGTCTGACCTGTCCTTTCGCGCATGTCTCCTCGCGCTCCTGCGAGCGCGACGCGCGGGGGCTGAGCGGCGCGCTCTACTTTCGCCCTTTGACCCCGGGATCGTCCCCCAGCGGCCCCGAGCGGACCTCGACCGGCCCGATCCCCGCGCCTTCCAGCACCGTCCCCGGCGCCGCCGCGCTGCGGTGCACGATCGCCAGCCCGCTCGCCCCCCCGCTCGGGTCGGGCGCCCAGGTGTCCGCGCGCCCGGCCTGCGGGCGCTCGGGCGCCGCCAGCTCCACCGGTCCTTCCGGACATGTCCCGGCGTGCACCCGCACCAGCACCCGGTTGACCTGCCCGCGCGCGTGGATGCGCGCCAGCGGCTCCTGACCCATGAAGCAGCCCTTGTCGTAGCTCACCGCCGCGACGAAGCCGACTTCGGGCGGGAACGTCCCCGCCGTGATCTCCCGGCCCCACGCCGGCGCCGCCGCCTCGATGCGCCGCGCGTCCCACGTGGTCGAGTTCGCCTCGGTCGCGTTCGCCAGCGCCGCCGCGACCGCCGCCGGCGCGCCGAACACCAGCCAGCCCGGGCCCGGGTAGAGCGTCTCCAGACACTCGATGCCGGCGCCCGCGATCGGCTCCGGCCAGATCATTGCGAACTCGACATCATCGGCGCGCTCGAGCGCGACGTCGTCCATGATGATGTGGCGATCCAGCAGCGCGATCGCCTCGTCGGCGGCCTCCGCCGGCAGCGCCAGGTGCAGCGCACCATCGGCGCACGCCAGCACGATCGCCTCGGTGACCAGCTTGCCCTTCACCGTCAAGATCGCGGCCGGCAGCGCGTAACCCGGGCGAGCCGCCTCGACGTCGGCCGACAGGATCCCCTGGAGGAAGCGGCGCACATCGGATCCCGACAGGCGTAGCAAAATGCGACGCCCGTGCGGCAGCGCGGCGAGGCGGACATATGTCAGGCCCTGCGGGCCCGCGGACGACTGGAGCGGAGTCACGGCGGAAACCATGGCAATTCACCCCCGTCCCGCGCAAGCGCGAGCACACCGCGGCGAACGCACCCCGCGTTCGCGCCGTGCCCCTTGATCGCCCCGTGGCCCCCCTTTAAAAGAGTCCCGTGCCGCGGCCGAGCGCAGCAGGGTTTTTACGCACGCTTGTGAGCGTCCTCGTCGCGCTGGCGGTCGCGCAGCCCGTCGCCGCCGCTCCTCCCCCTGCTGCGCGCACGCCCGCTGCCCTGGCGCCCGCGCCTGTCCCTTCGACCACGTCCCAACAGACAGGTGCGAAGGGCCAGCCAGAGTCGGAGCCTGCCTCTTCGGCCATGTCCCCAAGGACAGAGCCGAAGAGCCCGCCGCCGCCCTCGCCCGAGCAGCCGTTCAACCTCCCGGTCGCCGTGCGCACCGACGCCTACGGCCCGCGCCCGTCCGGCCTGCCCGAGCTGACGCGCGAGCAGATCGTCGCCTACGGCCTGCAGAACCCGCTGGTGAAGGCCGCCGACGCGCAGATCGAGCAGATGGAGGCCACGCTCCAGCGGGCCAAGTTCTCGTGGGTCCCGGTCATCAGGACCACCACCGCGCTCGCGCCCGGCGTCTACACCCGCTGCGAAGACGTCCAGCTACAGACGACCGGCGGCGCCGACCCGGTTGACTTCCAGTACTGCCGCCCGGCCGGCCGAAACGGCGCCTCCGACATCGTCGACGTCGACACCATCAGCGGCTACTTCCGCCAGCTCAAGGAAGCGGGCATCGCTGTCCGCTTCGGCGCCGACTTCATCATCCCGGTGTTCACCTCCGGCAAGATCAAGCACGGCAAGGAGATGGCGGCCGCCGGCGTCGCCCTGGCCCGGCTCGCCAAGGAGCGCGCGCGTCAAGAGACGGTCCTCCGCGTGTATCAGGCCCACACCGCGCTGCTGCTCGCGCGCGAGAGCCTCGCCATCCTCGACGAGGCGTGGAAGGTCGTGCAGGAGGCCAAGGGGCAGATCCTCGTCGACCTCGGCGAGGACGAGGACGCCGATCCCGACGAGAGCAACCCCGACCGCGACCCCGCCGACCTGCCGCGCGTCGAGCTCGGCGAGCTGACCCTGATGGAGCGCGCGCTCGAGGCCCGCAAGATCGAGTCGGTCGCGCTCGCCACGCTGTGGACGATCGCCGGCGAGGCCGCGCCGGTCGGCTTCGACATCGCCGAGCGCTCGCTCGTCACCGACGGCGTCGACGGCGGCCTGCGCGAGCTGCCGCATTACCGCGATCTCGGCGCGCAGCAGCGGCCCGAGGCGAAGATGGCCGCCGGCCTGGTCGAGCTGCGCAAGGCCGGCGAAAAGTTCGCGCGCTCGCAGTTCTTGCCGGACTTCGGCGTCGCGGTGTCGGTTCAGATCTCGTACATGAACCAGGCCGACCGCGACATGAAGGCGCTCTACTACTTCGACCGGTACAACTACAACCGCGTCATCTTCGCCTTCGCGATGAACTGGAACCTCGACTTCCACAACAGCTACTTCGGCCTCAAGAAGGCGCGCGCCGAGCGACGTGAGGCAGAGCACCAGCGGGAGGCCGCGCGCTACCTGCTCGCGCTCGAGGTCGAGAAGGCCTACCGCGACCTGCAGCACGCCGGTCGATCGGTCAAACTGACCGAGCAAGCCACCCGCAAGGCCAAGCAACTGGTCGTCGACCAGCAGGTCAAGCAGACCGTCGGCGGCGGCAACTTCGTCGAGCTCGAGCGGGCCTTGACCCGCTGGGCCGAGTGGCGCTTCAAGCAATTCGAGGCCATTCACGCCCACAACGTCGCCCTCGCGGCCCTCTCGCGCGCGGTCGGCTCCTCCCTGGGGGTCGCCCCCAAGGCTACGGCGGCCGCCGCGCCCCCGAACGCCATTTCCGTGACCTCAAGCCCTTGAAACTGGCTCGTAACCGGCTGAATGTCGCACTCCGGGTCGCCGTCCGAGCGCCCACCTCCGAGGCCGAAAATGCCCAATTCCGCTCGTAGTCTCATCGCCGGGTTCGCGCTCTCCTTCGTCTCCGCCGTCGCCTTCCTCGGGCACGCGCCCGCCGCTGCCGCGGCGACCCCCACGGTCACCCCGTCCGCCGTGTTCAAGGAGCGCCACAGCAAGGTCCTCGAGCTGGTGAAGAAGCGCGCCGACCCCGAGACCCTCGCCAAGGAAGTCGACCAACTGCTCGACTACAAGGCCCTCGCGGAGGCCTCGCTCGGCGGCCCGGCGCGCTACGCCAACAAGTGCGCCCCGCGCTGCGCCGAGTTCGAGGCGCTGCTGACCAAGCTGATCCGCGAGAACTACCTCAAGCGGCTGCGCAGCGACAAGAAGTACGAGCTGACGATCGTCGGCGAAGAGGCCAAGGTCGGCGGTGACATGCGGGTCATCACCAACATCGCCCTGACCCGCGACGGCAAGGCCGAGGTCGTCGAGGTCGTCTACGTGATGCACGCCGTGGGCGACACCTGGAAGGTCGAAGACATCATCACCGACGGTGTCAGCCTGGCCAAGAACTACAAGTTCGAGTTCAACAAGATCATCCGCGACAAGGGCGTCGACGAGCTGATCTTGCGCCTCGACAACAAGCTGGTCGAGCTGGCCAAGAAGAACTGAGCCGCACGCCGGTCGCCCGCTGTCCGCGGGCGCCCGGGTCCGTCTGTGTTAGCCTGGAAGTCGTGCCCCGCGCCGCCTTCACGTCCGGACCGAGGCGCCCCAGCCTGACGCTGGCGGCGCCTCTCCTCGTCGCGGCGCTGACCGCCTGTCCGCAGGACGAGATCGTCATCGTCGGCGAGTTCGGTCGCCCGCTCGCGCTCGGCAGCGGCGACGCGTCTCCGCTGCCGCGCCTCGTCTACCGCCCCGATGGTTGCCCCGGCGAGGCCGCGGCCGGCGGCTGCAGCTCGGTCTGCACCACCGCGCCCGAGAGCTGCCCGCCCGACGCCTGCTTCCCGCTCGTCATCGACAGCGGCAGCCCGATCACCACCCTCGTCGGCGAGGGCGAACCGGTCGCGGTGCGCAGCTGCTTCGAGGTCCGCACCGGCGAGGACGCGCTCGCCGAGGCCCCGATCGAAGGCGCGGCCGACGACGCGATCGCCCGCTTCCGCTTCGACTCGACCCCTTTCATCCGCCTGCCGTGGGCCACAGACGACGTCTCGTGGGGCTGGCAGGTCGGCGACGCCAGCGCCGCGCCGTTCGTCGGCGGCGTGCTCGGCGGCAACGTCCTGCGCCAGATGGCCGTGCGCTTCACCGACGCGCGCGGCAGCGACGGCCCGCAGATCACCTTCTACCGCGAGTTCCCCGGCGTCGAGAGCGTGCTCGCCGATCAGGGCATCGCCGCCCTCCCGCTGCAGTTCCCCGGCCTCCTGCTCGGCAAGCTGATCGACGACGTGTGCCAGCAACCCGACGGCGAGGACTGCGACCTCACCAGCTTCGGCGTGTTCGATCGCAACCGCCCCGAGAGCGCCCTGCAGTCGACCCGCATGGTCCTCGACGCCTGCCTCGGCACCCCGCCGGCCGCCGTCGTCTACAACGCCGGCAGCAACAGCTGTGAGCTGGCCTCGGGGCCAGGTAAGCCCGGCAGCTATCGCTCGCCCACCGGCGTCGCGCGGGCCGACCTCCGCTCCGGCTGCGACCTGCAGGACGTCGCGGCGAGCTCCGGCGACATCGATCACGGCCACGACGCCTCGGTCCTGATCGCCACCGGCCTGCCTGGCCTGGTGCTGTTCGAGGACAGCGCCCAGCGCATGTTCGGCGGCCTCGATCTGCCGCCGTGCGTCGGCGACGGCGGCCTCTCGAGCGGCAGCAAGCGCGACACGCCCGCCTGTATCATGGGTCGGACGGGCCTCCTGCGCGCCCCGGGCTGGCCGCCCGCAGGCACCGCCGAGCAGCCGTTGCTCGAGCTGCGCGTTCGCAGCCTCGCCCTCGTCCCTGGTCTGACGCAGACCACCGGCCAGACCGCCTGCCAGCGGCTCGAAGTGCGCCTCCGGGCCCTGCGCTCGCAGTGCAACATCGCCGCCCGCGAGAAGGTCCCGCGCAGCGCGGCCAACGGCTGTCGCGCCGCCACCGATCGCCTGACCCCGAGCTCGGCCGGCTTCACCTCCGCCGCCGTGGTCGGCCAGGCCTTCGTCGCCAGCGACAGCCGCGTCGATCCCAGCCGGTGGATCCCGACCGTCATCGTCCCCGCCGATCACCCGCTCGTCAGCGCCGTCCGCCGCGACACCAGCCCCGAGGCGCTCCAGCTCGACGGCCTGGTCGGCACCGCCCTCCTGAGCGGCACCGACGTCGTGCTCGACTACACGGACCCGACCCCGAGCGTGCGCGTCGCCTGCAACGACCCCGACGACGGCAGCTGTCTGGCCTTGCCCGCCTGCGTCCCGCGCGAGGATCCGCGGGCGGTCGTGCCCGCCTGCTGCTACGGCCTGCCGGAGGATCTGCTGGTCAGCCTGATCCGCGACCACAGCGCCTACGGCTGCTGCGAGGCGCTCTCGCCGGCCACCATCGACGAGCTGAACAACGCCGAGGCGATCGCCGGGCGCGAGCTTCCCTGCCCCGTGCGCGGCCGCTAGGAGAGGCTCGGCGCCGTTCCACAACGCGCGTTGGCGCGTGACCGCACGCTCGCCGCGGCGCGCGCCCGAGCGCGGCACGCGGCGTCGCGCTGCGTCACGTCGTATGGTTCAGGTCGCCACCATGTCTCCGACCGACGCGTTCGACGCTGCCACCCTCAGCACCTACGCCTGGGCATTCGGCCAGGGCGTCCTCGTCGACCTCACGCCCTGCGTCTATCCGCTGATCCCGATCACAGTCGCCGTGTTCGGGGCCAAGGGCGTGTCACGCGGACGGGCGCTGTTCCTCGCCGCTTCCTACGTGCTCGGCATGGCCGCGCTCTACACCACGCTCGGCGTGGTCGTCGCGCTGTCCGGCGGCCAGTTCGGCGCCTGGCTCGGCGAGCCGGTGGTGGTGCTGCCGATCGTCGGCGTGCTGCTGGCGCTCGCGGCCAGCATGTTCGGCGCCTTCGACCTGCAGCTGCCGGCCGCGGTGCAGACCCGCCTCAACGCCGTCGGCGGCACCGGCCCGGTCGGCGCCTTCCTCATGGGCCTCGTCAGCGGCTTCATCTCCGCGCCGTGCACCGGCCCGGTGCTGCTGTCGCTGCTCGCCGTCATCGCCAAGGGCGCCGCCGAGGGCGACAGCCTGGCCTACGGCGCCTCGCTGCTGTTCACCTACGCGCTCGGCATGGGCACCCTGTTCTTCGCCGTGGCCCTCGGCGCCAGCCTGTTCCGCCCCGGCCGGTGGATGGAGTACGTCAAGAGCGTCTTCGGCGTGGCCCTGCTGGTGATGTCGCTGTGGTTCCTCGCCCCGCTCAGCCCCGAGCTGCGCCGCTTCCTCGCCGACCCGGTCTGGGGCGTGTGGCTCGGCCTGGGCATGGCCCTGCTCGGCCTGGCCGCCGGCGCCATCCACCTCAGCTTCTACGGCGAGCTCGGCGAGAAGCTGCGCAAGGCCGCCGCCGTCGCCGTCGCCGTCGTCGGCATCCAGGTGCTGATCAACAACACGGTCTACGTCCCGTCCGGCTCGTGGAAAGAGGTCCACACGATCGCCGAGCTCGAGGAGGCGCTCACGCGCGCCCAGGACCGCAACCTCCCGGTCGTCATCGACTTCGGCGCCACCTGGTGCGCGCCCTGCCTCGAGATGGAGAAGCTCACCTTCCATCACGAGGAGATCGAGCCGGTGCTCGAGCGCCGCTTCGAGCTGATCAAGATCGACGTCACGCAGGAGACGCCGGAGAAGCAGACCATCAAGCGCGCGTTCGCCAGCGAGACCCTGCCGAGCGTGCTGGTGTTCCCGTCGACGGTCCGCTTCAGCGAGCACTTCGGCGCCCTGCGCAGCGGCGACGCCATGCCCGAGCCGACCCACCACCTCCACAAGTACACCCCGGCCGACCAGTTCGCCCCGCTGATCGCCGACGTGCAGTGAGCTGACTGCAGGGACATGTCCCGCGGGCCATGTCTCCTGCGCCACGGCTCATCCCCGGCTCGCAGCGCCGCCCTCGACGCGGGCAGCCGGGGTAGCGCTACGCTGACGCCTGCCCACCAGGACATGCCACAAAGGACATGTCCATGACGACATGTCCTCGAGCGCATGCCCACAAGCGCATGCCGCAAAGGACATGTCCTCATCTTTGCCAGCGCCCGCCCCCGCGCAGCACGCCCCCGCGTGCCCCGCGTCAGTGTTCGGCCTGGTCGCGCTGACCCGGCTGCCGCTGGCGCCCCGTGCCCCGCGTCAGCGCCGACGCCGACGCCGGATGCCCACGAGCACCAGCACGCTCGCCAGCCAGCCCTCGCGCCCGCCCGCGCTCGAGCGGCACGCGCAGCCGTCCTCGCCGTCTTGCCCGTAGCCCTCGGGCAGGGCCGCCCCGCTCAGCACCGGCGGGCCGGCCTCGTCCCCGCCGGCCTCGGCCTCGCCGCCGTCGTCCCCGGTGGTCGGCTCGCCGCCCTCCGAGCCGGTCGTCGGCGCTCCGGACGGATCGGGCAGCCCCGTCTCGCCGACCTCACCGCCGACCTCGCCGCCCGTCTCACCCGCGCCGGTCTCCCCGGCCCCGCCCGTCTCGCCGTTGCCGCCCGTCTCTCCGCCGCCGGTCGGGTCGGGCGGATCGGGCGGATCGACCGCCACCGGGTCGACGGCGATCGCCACGCGCACCCCCGGATACACCGCCAGGTCGACGATCTCCGCCGCCGGCTCGTAGAGCCCCGGCCCGGCCACGTCGACCGCGTGCGCGCCGGCGCCGACCGGCGGCAGGGCCACGAGACCGTTGGCGTCGACCGCCTGCCCCGGCCCGCCGTCGAGGCTGACCGTCGCGCCCACCGCCGCCATCGCCGCCGGCGCGCACATGGCCGTGAAGTGATTGGGATCGACGAACGCGACCGCGTCGAGCCCGTTGACGCCCGCGCACGGCCCCTGCCCGGCCTCCATCAGCAGTCGCCGGCGCGCCCCGATCGGCGCCGACGCGTGAAGGTAGGTCACCTTCGCCCCGGCGGCGATCGGGCACAGCTCGGGCGCGGTCAGCAGGTCGATCGACTCGGCGGTGCGCTGCAGGTACGTGTTCGTCGTCGCGGTGATCGTACACAGCTTGCTGCGATCGACCACGGCCACGTGGATCTGGCCCTGCGGCACCACGTCGTGCACCAGCCCCATGTACATGTCCCAGTTCCAGCCGCCGCCCGGGTCGGTGTGGCTCTGGTTGGGCAGCTCGACGTGGCCGACGATGTGATCGCGGTCGACCGGGATGTCGTGGCGCGTCGTCAGCCAGCGCGTCAACCTGGCCGAAGAGACATACGTCTCCCACGTGTACCACTTGGCCGGATCGTCGACGTAGCCCTCGTGCTCGATGCCGATCGACGTCGCGTTCGACGAGCCGACGTGCCACGCCTTGTCCTTGTCGAGGACCATCTGCGTGACCTCGCCGTCGACCGAGCGCATGATGTAGTGGCACGACACCTGCGCCTGCGGGTTCTTGAACCACGACTTGGTGCCGGCGTAGCTGCCCTGCATCGTGTGCACGACGACGTGCTGGTACGAGGTGATGCCGCCCGCCGAGTGGTTGCACGCGCAGGCCGGGTCGAACGCGGCCGCCAGCGGATACTCCGGATCGGCGCCCAGCGGCGGCGGCGGCTCGATCGCCCATGACTCGAGCTCGGCCGGGCGCCAGTGGTCGTCCTCGCGCTCCGGCTCCGGCGGGGCGTCCGCCAGCGGATGCGCCGCGGCTGTCCCTGCGGACAGGCCGAGCACCGATGCGCCGATCCACAGCGCCGCGCGGCGCTTCCAGTCCGTGGAGACACCCGTCATGAGACGACGCTAGCCCCGGCGCCGTCCCCACGCAACCGGCTGTTTCGCGCCTGTGCGCCCCGCTACGGCGACCGCACGACCGGCGAGGCCCGCTGCGCCGACGCAGGACGCGCGCCCGGGAACGCGGGCTCTCGCGACCTCAGAGCAGCTGCTCGAGCCGCGCGCGGTTGAACCCGACCATCAACTCGCCGCGCACGTCGATCACCGGCACGCTCCCGGTCTGCACGCCCTTCTCCTTGGCCTTGGCTCGCAGCTCGCCCGCGGCGGTCTGGTCCTTCTCGATGTCCTTGGCGACGTACTTGACGCCCTTCTTGTCGAGGTACGACTGCACCTGCTTGCAGACCCCGCACCACTCGGTCTTGTAGACGATGACATCGGCCTCGCGCGGGGCCACCACCGGCGCCTCGAGCCCGGGCGGCAGCTCGACCGCGCTGCTGCGGCCGAGGCCCAGCGCCAGCTCCTCGAACTGGGCCCGCGGCACCGTCGAGAGCTTCCACGACCCGTCGGCCTCGGGCGTCTTCAAGTTCGCCGCCCACACCGTCCCGTCGGGCGGCTGCGGGCCCTGCAGCAGCGTCACCCGCACCAGCCCGCGCGCCTCCTCGGGCACGTCGGCCGGCTTGCCCGTGTCCTTGAACTGCCCGCGATCGCCCGCGAACGTCAGGACGGCGTCCTTCGCGTCGGCCGGCAGCACCGCCGCGCCGGTCTCGCCGGCCTCCGCGGTCGCCGGCGCCGCCTGCGGCCTCGTCGGCGCGGGCGGCTTCTCCGGCTCGCAGCCGCCTGAGCACAAGATCCACAGTCCGAGCAAGCTCGCGCACCTTCGCTTCATGACGGCGCGAGTATAAGCCGCCACCGCGCCCCGGGCCTGGTAGGCTCGCGCCCGCGCCATGGTGAGACTCGCATCCGGAGGGCCGCCCGAGGGCCGCAGCGTGCTCGCGCTGCTGCGGGCCGTGATCGCCCTCGTCGTCACCCTCACGATCCTCACCTTCGCGCTCTACTCCGGCTATCTCTCGTACACCGACCTCTCGCCGGAGGAGGTCCGCGTCCCGACCGCCGAGCTCACGGTCGACCGCGCCGGCCGCCGCGTCACCTACGGCCGCTCGTCGCTCACCCGCGAGAGTCGGCTGTGGTTCCTCCACCTCGAGGGTCCGCCGGAGGAGATCGGCGACGCCCACGGCCGCCTCGCCGCCCGCCTGTGGGGCGAGCTCGACCGCGACGTCGCGCGCCTGCTGCGCAACCGCTACCCCGAGGGCCTCGAGCGCTGGACCGCCGACATGGTCATGCGCTGGGACTTCCGCGAGTCCGACCACAGCCTCTCCCCCGGCGTGCGCCGCGAGCTGGCCGCCCTGGCCGCCGCCATGCCCGAGGCCGGCGGCGAGCGGCTCTCGAGCTACCACCGCCTCTTCCTCGACCAGAGCTTCGTCGAGCTGACGCGCCGCCTCGACGACGTCCTGCTCGAGGGCACCATGTTCGCCGCCGCCGCGCGGCCCAAAGGCGGCGGAGAGCGCGGCAACCTCGTCATCGGCCGCAGCTTCTTCGCCGACCTCGGCCTCGACGTCGAGCCCGACCGCCTCGTCACCATCGTCCACCCCGACGGCAAGTACCCGTTCGCCTCGGTCGGCTGGGCCGGCCTCATGGGCGTCGTCACCGGCATCAACGCCCGCGGGATCTTCGTCGCCCTCGACCCCACGCGCACCGACGACGCGCTCGAGGAGGGCGTGCCGCTGCCGCTGATCCTGCGCCAGATCCTCGAGGACGCCGACACCCTCGAGCAGGCGCTCGAGATCCTGCAGACCGCCCCGGCGCGCACCTCGGGCGCCGTGCTGGTCGGCGACGGCCGCCAGCGCCGCGCCGCCGTCGTCGAGCTCGCGCGCGACCGCGACGATCGCAAGCCGCGCGGCGAAGACCAGGCGCTGGTGTGGGCCACCAATCACATGCTGCGCGAGTCGTTCGAGCGTGACGCCCAGAACGACCGCATCCGCCGCTTCACCTCGAGCGGCTACCGCTACGATCGCCTCGGCGAGCTGCTGGCCGAGGCGCCCGTCGACCCGGCGCGCGCGGTCGCCATCCTGCGCGACCGCAAGGGCCTCGGCGGCGAGGAGCTCGGGCTCGGCAACCGCAACGCGGTCGACAACCTCCACCTCACCCACGCGGTCGTCGTCGACGCCACCGCCATGGTCATGTGGGTCGGCGAGGGCCCGTCGTCGCTCGGCCGCTTCCGCGCGATCGACCTCCGCCACGCCCTCGGCCGCCGCCAGGAGCGCCCGGCCCCGCTCGACGACTTCCCCGCCGACCGCCTGCTCCACGGCGAGGAGTACAGCGACTACAAGGAGGCCCTCGAGGCCCTCGACCACGCCCGCGGCCTGCTGGCCCGCGGCCTGCCCGAGCAGGCCCTGGCGTCCGCCAGCGTCGCCCTGGCCCTCGCCCCCGACGTCGGCGAGCTGCACCGCCTGCTCGGCGACATCGAGCGCGAGCTCGGCGACCTGCCCGCCGCCCGCCGCCACTACGAGCGCTACCTCGAGCTGGTCCCCGGCCGCCTGCGCGACCAGGAGCGCGTCCGCGGCCTGCTCGAAGAGCTGCGCGAGTAAACACGCCGGGACATGTCCTTACGGGCATGTCCGACAGGGCATGCCCCTGAGGACATGCCCGTTCGAGCATGTCCTCCAGGACACCATGCACACGGCCGCCGGCGAGCTGCCCGTGCTCGCCGCTGCCGCGCGACGCGTGCCCGCGATGACCGTCCGAAGGGACATGTCGACTCGACCACGCCCTTCCAGCGAGTCCCGAAGGCCGCTCCCGACGCGCGGTCCGTGCCCGCGCGCCCCGTCGCTACCCGACGGCCAGCGGCAGCGACGCGAGCCCTCGCAGCCCCATGTTGGCGCGCCAGCGGACCTGGTCCGCCGGCACCGCCAGCCGCAGCCCCGGGAAGCGCTGCAGCAGCGCCGGGATCGCCACCCGCGCCTCCACGCGCGCCAGCGGGGCGCCGAGGCAGTAGTGGGCGCCGAAGCCGAACGACACGTGGCGGTTGGGGCTGCGGGTGATGTCGAGCCGATCCGCGTCGGCGAACGCGGCCTCGTCGAAGTTGGCCGACGCGAGCAGCAAGGTCAGCGTGCTGCCCCGCGGGATCTTGAAGCCGGCGATCTCGAGGTCCTCGCGGACGAACCGCGGCGCCACCGTGCCGACCGGGTTGGTGAACCGCAGCAGCTCCTCGATCGCGCTGTCGATCAGCTCCGGGCGCTCACGCAGCCGCTGTAGCTGTTCGGGGTGCTGCAGCAGCGCCAGGACGCCGTTGCCGATCAGGTTGACCGTGGTCTCGTGGCCCGCGAACAGCAGCAGGAACACCATCGAGATCATCTCGTCCTCGCTGAAGCGGTCGCCGCCGACATCGGCCTGCACGAGCGCCGTGACCAGGTCGTCGCCCGGCTGCTCGCGCCGCAGCTGCACCAGCCGCCGCAGGAACCGGTTGAGCCGGACCATGTTGGGGTAGTTGAAGATGAACCCCGTGAGGCTCATGCCGTCCGGATCGAGCACCTTGCCGATCAGCGCGCGGAACTCCATGCGCTCGGGCTCGGGCACGCCGAGCATCTCGGAGATGACGGTCAACGGCAGCGGCAACGCGAGGTCGGCGATCAGATCGAAGACCGGCTTCCTGGCCGCCGCGTCGAGCAGCTCCGCCGTGATCTGCTCCACGCGCCCCGTCAGGTTGTCGACCATGGCCGGCGTGAACGCCTTCTGCACGAGGTTGCGCAGGCGCCGGTGATCCGGCGGATCTTTCATCACCATGCTGCCGAGGAACAGCTTCATGATGCTGGGCGTCCACCAGCGCTCGAGCGGCCCCTTGCCGCCGTCGCCGAGGGTGCGGCGGTCGTTGGCGACCCGCGGATCTCGCAGCACGTTCATCACCTCCTCGTAGCGGGTGATGACCAGGCTGTCCTGCGTCCAGGTGCGCCAGCGCAGCACCGGTCCGAGCCGCCGCAGCCGCGCGTAGGCGGCCGACGGGTCGAGCCGCGCCTCGGGCCGCTCGAGCTCGCGGCGGACATCGAGACGAACAGGCTCCAGCGGCGGCGACCCAAATGCAGTGCTCATGGTAGGTGGTCCTTCGCGCCGCTTCGGCGGCTCCTTTCCCTTTATGGCATCGAGTGCCAAAATGCAAACCGTGACGAAGCGAGGGCGCCCGCCGGAGACCGATGCGCGCCAGATCGCGCGCGTCGCGTTGGGCCTGTTCGCGCGCCATGGGTTCGACCGCGTGACCATGGACGACATCGCCGAGGCCGCGTCGGTGAGCCGCCGGACCCTCTTCCGCCTGTTCCCCGCGAAATCGGACCTCGTGTGGGACGGCCTCGACGACGTGCGGGACTTCGTGCGCCGGCGCGCCGCCGAGCTGGGGCCCGCCGGGCTGCGGGCCGGCGGGGTGCTGCGCGAGTTCGCCGAGCCGTTCCTGCGCGCGCTCGAAGACCCCGAGGCCGCCGCGCTCGCGCGTCAGCGCCTGCGACTGCTGGCGGCCGCGCCCGCGCTGCTCGCCCACCCGACCCTGCGCGAGATCGAGGCCGTGATCGTCACGACGCTGGCCCCGAGCGAGCCGGGCCAGGCCCCCCCGCCGCTGGTCGTGCGCACGCTGATCGCCGGCACGTTCGCCGCGCTGATGTGGTGGGCCGAGCACGGCGACGGCATGAGCGCGCTGGAGGCCACCCGCGCGGCGCTGCGGGCCCTCGCCGACGACCGCGACCCCTGCGCCTGAGCCCGCGCACGTCCATGGTCTTCGGACCATGCCCTTTGAGACATGTTTATAAAAACATGCGCAACAGGACATGCTCGTTCAGACATGTCCTCCGGAGCTCCTCTCCCGCAGGGGATCATCACGCCGAAGCCAGGCACCAGTCCGTTTCGCCGTGTCCACGTCGACGCTTCGGCGCGGCGCCCCGCACAGGACCTTTCAGACAGGCCCGAGTACCGCCCGCTCGGCCGCCGTCAGCACCTGCGGCGTCACACGCGGCGACTTCGCGCCCCGCGCGAAGAACGGCGACGGCTGGGCGCGCCTCCCGATCAGCCCGCGGGCGAGCAGCCGCAGGACCCGGCCCATGGCCGCCACCGGCACTTTCTCGTGGGTGCCGGGCGGCGTCGGCCCGGTCGCGTCGCGGCCGAACGTCCGCAGCGCCACTGGCCCGAGCGCGCGCTCGTGGGTCGCCGGCTCGGTCGCGGGATCGACGAACGCCGCCGACAGCCCCGCGAACGGCATGCGCGCCGAGGTCAGCGTATTGGCGACCGGCGTGCGGCAGCAATCGACATACCAGCGCAACATCCCCTTGTCCGACAGGCGCATGCAGCGGAGCTGCTCCTGCCCTGACCCGAGCACCAGCTGCGCCGGCGTCAGCTGCAGGATCTCCGCGCCGCCCGCCCCGTCGAGCAGCCCCTCGCCGCCGAGGAACCGCGCGAACGCCTGGCAATCGCGGCAGTAGCAGACCAGGTGGATCACCGTCGCCGGCGACATGTCCTTCGCCACGCCTCGCACCGCGCCGCAGCGACACTTCAGTCCGAGCGTCTCGCTCATGTCGCCGCGACAGTACCACGGCCGCGGAGGCCGCCTCGCTGCCGCGCGCTCCTGCTTTCGTTCGCCCGCAGCCCGCCTCGCGGCCGGCTACTTGTTGCCCGCCGGCGGCTTCGGCTTCACCGCCAGCGGGCGGTCCACCAGGTCGAGCGGCGCCTCGCAGCCCGAGTTTCGCAGCTTGCACGCCTTGCACATGCGGCCGCTCCAGATCGCCTCGTACATCGCCTGCACCTGGTCGATCACGTCCTCGTCCTCGGTCAGCATCCCGACCTCGAAGTTGCGGCGGCCCTCGCCCTTCGCGCCCAGCCCTGCCCCGGTCCAGTTGGCGCTGCCGAGGTAGCACAGGCGGCCGTCGACGATCACCGTCTTGAGGTGCACGCGCGGGCACTGGCGCAGCTCGAGCCCGCCCTCGTAGAGCCGCGCCCGGCGGTCGAAGCTGCGGCGGAACGGCCCGGACGGCGGCGCCGCGTGCAAGATCCGCAGCTCCACCTTCTGCTGCGCCAGCGCGCTGAACACCTCGAGCACCGAGTGGAAGCGGTCGCGCGAGCGGGCCGTCGCGCGTGGGTCCTCCACCAGCAGCTCCTTCAGGTTCGCCGTTGCGATCCACACGCTCGTGCGCGCCGCCCGGACCGCCGGGATCACCGCCTCGTAGTGCCCGCGCCCCGCCACCAGGCGCATGCGGATCGGTCGCTCCGGCAGGACGAAATCCACGGCCTCACTCCGTCGCCGCGCGCACGCGGGGTCTGTCGGGCTCGTCGGGTCGCTGCATCGCGGTCGGCGGATTGTACTCGCCGGGCCTGCGGCTGTCGCCGCGGCGCTCCCGCAGCCGCGTGCAGCCACGGGCTGGCGCCTGTTGCGCCGGATCATCCGAGCCGCGCCCGTGCGCCGTCCCGAGACATGTCCCCGCAGACATGCCCTTACGGACATGCCCCCGAGGACATGCCCCCGAGGACCTGTCCTTTCAGCCCAATCGCATCACATCGGCGGCACGAACTCGTCGCACGTCTGCGCGATCAGGCCGACCGCCTCGGAGAAGAACGAGTCGTAGCTGGGCGCGCACACGCTGCCGGAGATGCCCTGATCGCCGAAAGAGTTGACGAACTCGCGGATGCGCGGGCTCGGCTCGGCGCCGGAGCTGTCGACCAGCGGCCCGCAGATGCTGTTGGGCTGGTCGTTGTCGCCGTACAGGCCGAGGACCACCAGCGCCTTCTCGTCGCCCTTCTTGGCGGCCACCAGCGACGCCTTCCAGCCGGCCGGGTTGCCGGCCGAGCCGTCGCCGAAGTTGTCGTCCTCGTCGGTGACGATGGTGACGACCAGGATCGCGTCCTGGCGCAGGAACCCGTTGTTGCACTGGAACGCCGGGCCGCTCGGCGCGACCGCCTGGACCATCGCCTCCATCGGCCGCTCCGGGTCGGAAGTCGAGCCGGTGCCGACCTGGGCCGCGCAGGCGAACGTCGAAGTCAGGTCGGGCTCGCTCACGTCCATGTAGCGGAAGCCGGTCGAGAAGTTGCAGTCCTTCGAGCTCGACTGCAGGCCGCGCGGATGGGTCACGCCGGCCCCCAGCACGTCCTCGCATTCGAGCGGCGGCGTGCCGCAGGTGTAATCGAGGCCGGCCACCGGGCAGGTGTTGCCGAACAGCGGGCAGATCAGGTTGCAGCCGCCGAACACCCACGGGTCGGTGTCGATCACCATGATGTGATAGTCCTGGGCCTCGTCGAGCTGATCCTGGATCGACGAGATGAAGCCGGGGAAGCTGTCGATCAGCGACTGTTGCTCGTCGCTCATCGACCCCGAATTGTCGATGATGAACAGGAAATCGACCTTGCGACAGCCCATCTCGTCGCCGTCGGTCGTCACCCCGTCGGTGGTCTCCTCGACCCCGACATCGAGCTTGGGGGACCCGCCCGTGCTGGTCGGATCGCTCGTCCCGGTGGTCGTCGGGGCCGACGTCTCGCTGTCGCTGTTGCTCTCGCTGCCGCTGGCCTCCGACGTGGCCTCGGTGCCCGACTGCGACGAACCGGTGGTGCTCGTCGTGTTCGTACTATTGGTGGTCGGCGCCGTCGTCACGCCGGTGGTCGCGTTGCTGTTCGATGTCTCGACGTCGTCACCGCATGCGGAGAGGATCGAGAGCGTGGCGAGAAGGGTGCAGGTACGACGAAATCGGGTCATGGCAGCATCGTCCTTATATACGAGGCCAGTCCCCCACCGCTGCCCGGGCGCCGCGCGCTGCCGTCAGTTGTCGCACGCCAACACGCCCGGCGGCTGGCCACCTTCCGGACACACGTCCTTCGGAGGCCCGAACGCCATGACGGTCCCCCCGCAGCGGGTGTTACGCTCGCGGCGACGACACCGTCCCCACGCCCGTGCTGCTCTTCGCCCTCACCATCTTTCTCAGCGCATTCCTCCTGTTCCAGGTCCAGCCTCTGATCGGCAAGATCATCCTGCCCTGGTTCGGCGGCACGCCTGCGGTGTGGACCACGTGCATGCTGTTCTTTCAGGTGCTGCTGCTGGCCGGTTATGCGTACGCGCACGCCGTGATCGCCCTGCCTGCGCGGCGCCAGGGCCTCGTGCACCTGGCCGTGCTGGTCGCGGCGGTCCTTGCCGGCGCGCCGACCATCTTCCCGCCCGAAGGTTACAAGCCCGAAGGAGACGGCGTCCCGCTGCTGCAGATCTTGCTCGTGCTGACGGTGAGCGTCGGTCTGCCGTACTTCGCCCTGTCGACCACCGGCTCGCTGGTCCAGGCGTGGTTCTCGCGGCTGCACCCGTCGCGCTCGCCCTACCCGCTCTACGCCCTGTCGAACATCGGCTCGCTGCTCGGCCTCCTGACCTTCCCGTTCCTCGTCGAGCCGCGGCTCGGCTCGGTCACCCAGGCCTCGCTGTGGTTCTTCGGCTTCGTCGGCTTCTGCGTGCTGTGCGGCGTGATCGCGGTCCAGACCACCCGCGCCGGCGCGGCCGAGCCCGCGGCCGCGCGCGAGGCCGATGTCGCCGTGCCCGCGCCGACCTGGGGTCTGCGGGCCGTGTGGGTCGCGCTCGGGGCCTGCGCCTCGATCATGCTGCTGGCGATGACCAACCAGATGGCGATCGACGTCGCCAGCGTCCCGTTCCTGTGGGTCATCCCGCTCGCGCTCTACCTGCTGAGCTTCATCCTCTGCTTCTCGTCCGAGCGCTGGTACCCGCGGGTGCTGTTCTACCCGCTGTTCGTCGGGGCCACCGCGGGTGTCGTCGGCCTCATGCTGGCCGGGGCCGACGCCGGCATCGAACAGCAGGCCCTGGTCTACTGCGCCGCGATCTTCATCTACGCCATGGTCTGCCACGGCGAGCTGTACCGTCTGCGCCCGCACCCGCGTCACCTCACCGCCTTTTACCTGGCGCTCTCGGTCGGCGGCGCGCTCGGCGGGGTGTTCGTCGGCGCGATCGCCCCGCTGGTGTTCTCCGCCTATTACGAGCTGCACATCGGCCTCGTCGCCACCTCGCTGCTGGTCCTGCACGCGTTCCGCCGCGACCAGCGGCTGGGGCTGCGCGGCCGCCCGGTCGCCGCCATCGTGCTCGTCGGCGCCGCCGCCGTCGCCTACGCCCTGTGGCGGGTCCGGACCGACAGCCCCGACTCGTTCCGCTACATCGGCCCGCTCGCCGGCGCCCTGCTGTGCATGCTGCTGTTCGGGTTCCTGTGGAGCCTGCGCGTTCGCACAGGTCTTTCCGACCCTGTCCCTCAGGACAGCCCGGCCGGCCCGCGCTGGATCGACGACGGCGCCCGCATCAACCACGGCCGGGCCCGCCTGGCCTGGCTGCTGCCGCTCGCCGCCATCGTCCTGCTCGCCGTCAACCTCGGCATCGAGGCCCGCTACCGCACCAGCGAGGCGTTGACGATCGAGCGCGGCTTCTTCGGCGTGCTGCGGGTCGCCGATCGCTACACCCACGATCCGCTGCTGGCCCGGCGGATCCTGTTCCACGGCGCCATCAACCACGGCTTCCAGTTCCGCGACCGCGAGCGCCAGATGTGGCACAACTCGTACTTCGCCGAGGAGAGCGGGATCGGCACCGCGCTGACGCGCCACCCCAAGCGCAAGCGCGGCGAGCCGCTCAAGATCGGCCTCCTCGGCCTCGGCTCCGGCACCCTGCTGACCTACGGCCGCCCGGGCGACACCATCCGGATCTACGAGATCGATCCCGAGGTCGAGCCGCTCAGCCGCGAGTACTTCACCTACTTCGAGCGCACCGAGGCAAAAGCCGAGGTCGTGCTCGGCGACGGCCGCCTCTCGCTCGAGCGCGAGCCCGATCAGGCCTACGACGTCCTGATCCTCGACGCCTTCAGCAGCGACGCCATCCCGATGCACCTGCTGACCCGTGAGGCGTTCGTGACGTACTTCCGCCACCTCGCGCCCGACGGCGTCCTCGCCGCCAACATGAGCAACCGCCACGTCGACATCCGCCCGGTGCTCAAGCAGCTGGCCCAGCATTTCGCGTGGGAGTTCGTGTGGATCGAGAACCACAGCGACGAACCCCGCGGCGTCTATGCGGCCGACTGGGGCCTGCTCACCCGCGACCAGGCGTTCCTCGCCGACCCGCTGGTCGAGATGCGCAAGGGCGACACCAGCGGCGTCTCGACCGACCTCCGCATGTGGACCGACGATTACAGCAACCTGTTCGCGGTCCTCAAGTGGTTCCACGGTTAGCGGCGCGACGCCGTGAAGACGGGTGGCCCATGGTGCGGTGATTCGCGCCGCACGTGTTCGCTACTCCCGGAGCCGCGCACGCGGGCGAACCGTGTGCGGTGATTCACGCCACCCGGCCCGGACGCGCATCGAGCCGCAGCGAACACGGGCGACCCGGGTGCGGTGATTCGTGTCGCACCCGCTGCGGTGATTCGCGTCATGACCCCGAGCCCGTTCTTGTCCGCCGGAAGCGCGAGCCGGGGCTCCGCGCCGCCGTGAGGCCGCTACGCGCAGCGACCGCCGCAGAACTCGTCCGCCTGGCCGACGCACGTCGCGTCCCACCGCGAATCGCAGCAATACGCGTCGCGCTCGCACACGCACGCCACCACCTCCGCGTCGTCGCACGCCGGCTGCTGCGACACCTCGCAGCACGGCTGATCGCCGACCGGCAGCTCGTCCGCCTCGTCCGGATCGACCGTCGGTCCCATACCGGGATCACAGTCTTGCACGAACGGGATCGCTAACGCGAGGGTCCCGACGAGGCTCCCCAACTGATTCCATGGCATCGCATTCCTCGTTTCCGGCCGCGCGCACGGCTCGCGCGGCGCACCGTCGGCGGAATTGTGGGCCCGGCGAACAGCGAAGCAATCGCGGCGCTTGCGGCGGGCCACAGCGCCCGCGGTCGCCCGCGCACCAGCCGGCGCGCGTGAGCCCGGGGCGCCCGTGCGGCCCACGACGGCGCGCCCCGCCAGGCCCCGCGCGGCGTTACACTGCCGCGCATGATCGCCCCCCTCGTCGCCCGCGGCCTGACCAAGCGCTACGGCACGACCTGTCTGTTCGAGCACCTCGACCTCGACCTCGAGGCTGGCGAGGTCCTCGTGCTCGTCGGCCCCAACGGGGCAGGCAAGTCGACCCTCATCGGCTGTCTCACCGGCGGCGTCGTGCCCGACGCCGGCAGCGTCGTGCTCGGCGGCCACGACCTGCGCAGCGCCCCGCTGGCGGCCCGCGCCGCCCTGCGCTTCCTGCCGCAGGAGGTCGAGGTCCCGCAGGGCCTCACCGGCCGCGAGCTCGTCGAGTTCTACGCCGGGGTGTTCGGCGAACCGCTCGGCCGCGAGCGCGCCATCGCCCTCGCCGACCTCGGCCCCGCGATCGACCACCTCGCCACCACCTACAGCCTCGGCATGCGCAAGCGCCTCGTCGCCGCCGCGCTCACCCTCGGCGAGGGCGTCCTGTACGTCCTCGACGAGCCGTTCGCCGGCCTCGACCGCCAGGCCCGCGCCGCCCTGATCGCCGCCCTCGTGGCCGCCCGCGCCGCCGGCGTCGCCCTCGTGCTGTCCGCCCACGACCCCGAGGACATCGCCGCCCTCGGCGGCGCCCGCGTGCTCGAGCTCGGCCGCCCGATCGCGGCATGAGTCGATCCTGTCCATTCGGGCATGCCCGCGCGGACATGCCCTTTCGGACATGGTCTTGAAAACCTGTCCCTTCGAGCATCCTTCGACCATCTGTCCCTTCGGCCATCCTTCGAGCGCCCTCGAGCCGGCCTCCGCTCCGCCGCCCGCCCCGGCTCTCGCCTGGCCATCCGCGCCTCCCACCTCACTCCCCGGTTTAAACCCTCGTGCCGCACCTCCACGCCGACCGCGCCGTCACCTTCTACCGCCACGCCGGCAGCGGCCCTGCGCTGCTCCTCTTGCACGCCGGCGCCAGCAGCGGCGTCCAGTGGGAGCGGGTCCTCGCCGCCCTCGCGCCGCGCTGGGAGGTCGTCGCCCCCGACCTCTACGGCCACGGCCACACACCTTGCCCCGAGGACATGTCCCCCGGGACCTTGCTCGAGCGCCAGGTCGCCGTCCTGCTCGCCTTGCTCGACACCCTCGGCGGTCCCGCCCGCGCCGTCGGCCACTCCTACGGCGCCGTCCTGGCCCTGAGCCTGGCCGCGGCTGCGCCCGCGCGCGTGCGTGACCTCGTGCTCGTCGAGCCGGTCGCGTTCGGCCTGCTGCCTGACGACGACCCCGCGCTCGCGCCCGTGCACGCGGTCGAGGCCGCGTGCCGCGAGCGCGTCCTCGCCGGCGACCCGGCCGGCGCCACCCGCCATTTCCTCGATTTCTGGAGCGACCCCGAGCTGTGGGACTTCCTGCCCGACGCCGACCGCCAGGCCATCGTCGCCGGCGCCCGCGAGCGCCACTTCATCGGCGGCCCGGCAGTGTTCGGCGCCCCCTTCGCCGCCGCCGACCTCGCGCGGATCTCGTGCCCGATCCGCCTCGTCACCGGCGACGACGGGCCCGAGGCCCCGCGCGCCGTCGCCGGGCGGCTCGCCACCCTCCTCCCGCAGGCCGAGCCGATCACCGTCGCCGGCGCCGGCCACATGCTGCCGCTCACGCACCACCGCGCGTTCCTCCGCCTGGTCGAGTCGATGCCCTGACGTCTCCGCCTGTGGGTCGAGCGGTCGCCGACGCCGACCCGACGCTGCCGCTCACGCACCACGGCGCGTTCCTTCGAGCTCCGCGCGCGCTCGTTCCGGACATCGCCGTCGCGCTCCCGTCGCGCGCCTGCGCGCCGGCAATCCACGCACACCCCTTCGCCTCACTCGCGGGCCTCCACCGGCCTCGACAGCCGCGGTTACCATGCCGGGCTTCGGAGGGTTTGACATGAATTTCGCTACCTCGCGGCCGCCCATCGCGGCCGCGTTCCTCGTGCTCGCGGCTTGCGGTGACGACGGCCGCGCCACCGCCACCGACGTCACGACCGCCAACGCGACCGCGACCACCACCATGACCACCGGCGCCACCCCGACCAGCACGGGCGAGCCCGACACCGGCACCGACAGCGCGAGCGACACCGCCGCGCCGACCGGCACCACCACCGTCGATCCCCCCACGAGCACCACCGGCACTACCGAGCCGGCGCAGACCACCAGCACCACCGCGGCCGGCTGCGGCGCCTGCGCTCAGCCCAACCAGCTGTGCGTCGACGACGTGTGCGTGACCTCGTGCCAGGGCCAGGGACCGGACGCCTGTCCCGAAGGCCAGGTGTGCGACATCATCAGCGGCGAGTGCCACGCAGAGAGCGACCCGTGCACCCTCGCCGGCCTCGAGACCACCTGCGCCGACCTGTCCTGTGGGCCAGGTAGCACCTGCGACGGCGTCGGCGCCTGCGTCCCGGTGGCCCCCTGCGCCGACGTCGCCTGCACCGACGACGGCCACTGCTGGGGCACCCTGTGCGGCTGCGAGCGCGTGGTCGAGTGTCAGGAGCCGACCGCCGAGCAGCTCAACGGCCCGTTCTCGACCGAGATCGGCGGCATCGACTTCGCCGACGACTGCAACGCCTGGATGGTCACCCTGCGCAGCGGCCCCGACTACGTGCGCCGCCTCAAGCCCGACGGCGAGCTGACCCAATGGACAGGTGTGGCCAACCTCAACATGGGCGAGGTCAAGGTGCTGCGCCGCCTCACCGTCCCGCAGCTGACCCACGTGCCGCCGCTGGCCGCCGGTCCCAACCGCCCGACCCCGGTCGAGGGCCTCGGCGAGGTCGCCATCACCTACACCTGCTGCGCCCAGTGCGGCTGTCAGGCCGACCCGCCGCAGGGCGTGGCCCGGCTCGACGAGGCCAACATGAACTCGCCGCTGCCGATCGTCATCGTCGCCCAGGTGACCCAGGGCGACGGCCCGTTCGGCAGCACCGCCGCCGACGCCGGCCCGCACGGCCTCGCGTGGGGCGAGGACCGCGTGCTCTACGTCGGCAACAGCACGATGAACGGCGAGTACAACGACGCCGACCTCGACGCCGCCACCCAGGACGTGGTGTTCACGTTCGACGCCCGCGTCACCGCCAGCGCCCCCGTCAGCCCGGTCCACCTGCTGGTCGCCCTCGACGGCGGCACCGTCTACCGCTTCAACGCCCAGACCAAGCAGGCCGAGTTCGTCGTCGACCTGATGGCCGACGTCACCAGCCTCGCCCACGACGCCTTCACCGGCCACGTCTACGCCGGCCTCGGCGACCTCGAGGTGGTCCGGATCGCCCCGTTCACCGGTGAAGTCGAGCCGTTCCAGACCATGCCCGGCGTCGGCCGCGTCGCGGTCAGCCCGAGCGGCAAGCTGTGGTACACGCCGGTGAAGTCCCTCGCCGACCTGCCGCTGCAATCGTGGGACCTGCCGATGGCGTTCTGAGGCCCCGGCGATGCCGCGCGCGTCCGCGATCTGCCGCTCGCTCGCCGATCGGCGCGAGGCCGCCGAGGTGCGCCGTTGATCGCGTTCGACGACCCTCCGAGCGGCCCGGTCGGCGGCGCCAGCGACGGCGCGTGCGGGCCCGGAGCGGCGCAGACGGGCCCCGTCGAGCACGAGCGCTACGAACGCCTCGGGCTGCTCGGGGCCGGCGGGATGGGCCGGGTCTACCTCGCGCGCGACCGCCAGCTCGGCCGCATGGTCGCGCTCAAGGAGGCGCACGACGACGCGCTGGCGCGGCGGCTCGCCCGCGAGGTGCGGGTCACCGCCGGCCTCGAGCACCCCAGCATCGTCACCGTCTACGACGAGGCCCGCGGCAGCGACGGGCGGCCGTTCTACACCATGCGACTGATGCGAGGCCGGCCGCTGTCGCAGCTGCTCGCCGAGCGCCGGACCGCGGCCGCGCGCATCGAGCTGCTGCCGCACTACCTCGACGCCTGCCACGCGCTGGCCTACGCGCACGCGCACGCGGTCATCCACCGCGACCTCAAGCCGGCCAACATCATGATCGGCGCGTACGGCGAGACGCAGGTGGTCGACTGGGGGATCGCGCGCCGGCTCGCCGATGCGAGCGACGACGTCGACGCCGACGCCACCTGCCCGGGCGCGATCCTCGGCACGCCCGCGTACATGAGCCCCGAGCAGGCGCGCGGCGAGCCGGCCGATCGCCGCGCCGACGTGTGGGGCCTCGGCGCCGTGCTGCACGAGCTGCTGTCGGGCGCCCCGCCGCGCCACGCCGTCGAGACGATGGCGACCGAGCTGCCCGCCCCCGCGCCCGCGCTGCCGCGCGACGTCCCGCAGGAGCTCGCGGCCATCGTCGCGCGCGCCACGGCCCCGGACCGCGACGCGCGCTACCCCGACGCCGGCGCGCTCGCGGTCGACGTCGCGGCGTTCCTGGCCGGCCGACGCGTGCACGCGCACCGCTACTCGGCGCTCGAGATCGGCCTGCGCTTCGCCCGGGCCTGGCGCGTGCCGCTGCGGGTCGCGGGCGGCGCGCTGCTCGTGATCGCCACGCTCGTGGTGCTCGGCACCTTGCGCCTGCAGGCGCAGCGCGACCGGGCGCTCGCCGCCGAGGACGAGGCGCGCACCGCCTTGGCCGCCTCGGACCGCAACCTCGCCGCCGCGCTGGTCGCCCAGGCGCGCGCCGCCGACGAGCGAGGGGCGCACGCGGCCAAGGAGGTCATCGCCACGCACGCGCTGCGGCTCGTCGATTCGCCGGAGGCGCGGGGCATCCTCGCGGGCGCCCGCGCGGCCGCTCGACCGATGCGGCTCGCCACCGCCGCCCTGCCCGACTGTTACCCGCTGCTCGCGCTCGCGGTCGACGACGTCGTGTGCGCCGAGGGCACCTCCTTGCGCCGCTTGATCGCGGGCTCCGAGCGGTGGCGCGCGCACCTCCCCAAGCCGATCCGGGAGCTGCGCGTCGACGGCGAGCGCCTCTGGTCGATCTCCCACGGCTTCGAGCTCACCACCCTGTCGCTCGCCACCGGCGCGCTGCAGGACGAGGCGTGGGACATCATCGACTTCAACGTCGGCGCGGCCTGGCCCGTGCCCGCCGAGTGGCTGGGCACCGGCATGGCGCAGCCGCACCTCGTCAACGTGTGCGGCGACACTCACCTCGTCGGCATGTCCGGGCTCGTCGACGGCCGCCACGTCCTGCTGTGCGCCGACGGTCGGCTCGGCCGCCTGTCGCCGACGGTCCTGGCCGAATTCGCGACGAGCCTCGACCCCGCGCCGTTCGTCAGCTTCACCCACCTCGAGCTGACGGATGACGCCCGGCGAGCGATCGTCGCCGGCGTGCAGGGCCGGCTCGTCGTCGCCGACCTGACCACGGGCGAGACCTGGATCGCCGCGCCGACCCGTCCCAGCCCCGTGCAGCGGATCGCCCTCGCGCCAGCGGGCGACCGCGCGGCCGTCGTGCGCGAGCGCGGCGGCGTCGAGCTGCTCGCGCTGCCGGACCTGCGCCCGCTCGGCACGATCGCCGCGACCGGCGTCCGCGACGTCCGCGTCCTCGACGACGGCAGCGTGCTCGTCGCCGACGGCCGCGGCGTCACCCGCTGGGCCCTGCCCGCCGCGCCGCGCACCGGCATCCTCGCCGACGCCCACGGCCTGTCCGGCGTGGTGTTCTCGCCCGACGGCCGCACCCTGGTGACCACCCACGGGGAGGGTCGCGCGCTGGTGTGGGACGTCGAGACGGGCGCGCGCAGACACGTGCTCGAGATCGGCACCGGCACCGTCAAGGCCGGAACCTTCTTACTCGACGGCGAGCGCTTCGCCGTCGTCGACGCCGGCGCCGGCCCATCCGGACCGCACGTGTTCGATCGCGCCACCGGCACCCTGCAGTGGCGCCCGCCGGGGCCGTTGCTGGCGCACTGGCGCGCCGACCGGAACGAGGGCTATCCCGGCGACCACGTGTTCCCGCTGATGGGTCGCCGCGTCGCCGTGCTCGCCGGCGACGTCCTGATGTTCGCCCTCTACGCGCGCGGCTTCCTCGCCGTCGACGTCGACACGCAATCGGACGTCGCCACCGTCGATTGCCCCGAACACGAATGGCAGGACCTCGCCGGCGCGCCCGGGGCCAGCCGCGCCGTGCTCGTCTCCGTCGCCGGCGCCGTCGTCGTCGTCGACCCCGGCGCCTCCCTGCGTTGCCGCCCCGTGCCCGTACCCGACGGCGTCGTCGCGGCCGACGTCTCGCCTGACGGCCGCACCGTCGTCGTCGGCGGCCGCGGCTACCTCGCGCGCCTCGACGACGACCGCCTGCGCTGGCAGGTCGCGCACCCCGGCGTGTGGCCGCTCGACGTCTCGCTCTCGCCCGACGGCCGATGGATCGCCAGCTCCGGCCCCGACGACGTCGCCCGCGTGTGGGACGCCGAGACTGGCGCTCTGCGGGCCGTGCTCAGCGGCCACCACGCCCGCGTCGCCTCGGTCGATTTCAGCCTCGACGGTCGCACCCTCGCCACCGGCAGCTGGGACGGCGCCGCCCGCCTGTGGGACCTCGCCGCCCTCGACCTGCCCGCGGGCACGCTCGCCCGCGAGGCCGAAGCGACCTGGGGACTGTCACTCGCCGACGCCCTCGGCGGCTGACTGTTGGATCGCCGTGGGATGGCAGCGCCGCGGCGCCGACTATCCTGCCTCGACTCGACGCATCCGCGCTCGAGCTCACGAAAGCAGGTAGAGGATGTCCAAGAAGTTGATCGATCTGCAAAGCGAAGGGGCCGACGTGCCCTTCTTCGCCCATCTCCTCAGCAGCCAGGCCGACCCGGCCACGCCCGCGGCCGGCGGCGGCGGCGGCACCAAGCCGGCGCCCACCTATCATTGCCTCGACTCCGAATGCACCAAGAAGTATCCGAGCGACGGTGACGAGCCGACCAGCACGCTCTGGGACAAGTGATCGCCGACCCGCGGACGGCCAGGTGAAGCATGAAGGGCGAGCGTTGCGTGCTGTTACTGTCACACAGCGCCGAACCGCTGTGCACCGACGCCGTCGCGGGTGCCCTCGCGCGCCGCGGCGCGCGGGCCGTGCGGCTCGACACCGATGATTTCCCGGCCGCGCTGGCGCTGCGCGGCGAGCTCGGGTTCCCCGGCGCGCGCGGGCTCGTGCTCGACGATCGGCCGCTCGTCGCCGACTCGGTGTGGCTGTGGCGGGTCTGGCCGGCCCGGCTCGATCCGCGCCTGCCCGCCGAACACCACGAGGCCGCCCAGCGCGAGAGCTTCGCCGCCCTGCGCGGCCTGCTGGACCTCTTGCCCGGCGTCCCCTGGATCGATGCGCTCGACGCCGGTCGCGCGGCCGACGACAAGGCCCGCCAACTCCGCCTCGCCTGCGACCTCGGCCTCACGATCCCTCCGACTCTGATCACCGCCGAACCCGCGGCCGTGCGCGAGTTCTTCGCCGCGCACGCCGGCCAGGTCGTCGCCAAGCTGCAGACGCCGCTGCGCCAGACGATGCGCGGCGGCGGCCTGCCGACCCGCCTGCTGCGGCGCGACGACCTCGAGGCGCTCGCCGGCCTCCGTCACTGTCCGATGATCTTCCAACGATATGTCCCGAAGGCCATGGAGCTGCGGATCGCCTGGGTCGACGGCCGGGCCCTCTGCGGCGCGCTCGACGGCGCCCGCTGCGGCGTCGACTGGCGCTACGAGTGCAGCGCGGACTGGCAGTCCCACGCCTTGCCCGAGCCGGTCCACCTGCGCCTGGCCGCGCTCATGGCCCGGCTCGGCCTGCGCCAGGGGGCCATCGACATGATCGTCACCCCGGCCGGCGACTACGTGTTCCTCGAGGTCAACCCCACCGGCGAATGGATGATGCTGGAGAAAGAGCTCGGCCTGCCGATCAGCGAGGCGCTGGCCCAGGCTCTGCTCCGGCTGGCGAATGATTCACAGCGAGAGGCATGCAAGCCATGAAGGTCGTGATGATCACGTTCTCCGGCGATCAGACCGGCAAGCTCGACGAATTGCGGCAGCACCTCGAGGCGCGCGGCGCCGAGGTCCTGCGCTTCGACACCGACCGCTTCCCCTGCGAGGCCCAGGCGTGGTTCCGCCAGGACGGCGAGCGCGAGGAGCTCCGCCTGCGCTGCGACGGCCAGGAGGTTCGGCTCGAGCCCGGCGACGCGATCTGGTACCGGCGCGCGCGCTGGGCCGAGAAGCTGCCGCCGTCGCTGTCGCGCCCGCTCCGCCACGGCTGCGTGCTCGAGTCCGAAGCGCTGCTGCGCGGCATGCTGGCCGCCGCGCCCTGCTTCGTCATGGACCCGCCCGACCGCGTGCGCGAGCGCGGCCACAAGCCCGCCCAGCAGCGGCTGGCCCGCGAGCTCGGCCTCGCTACCCCGCGCACCTTGATGACCAACGACCCGGCCGAGGCGCGCGAGTTCATCACCTCCTGCCCGCACGGCGCGATCGCCAAGATGCTGTCCGCCTTCGCCGTGCACGACCTCGACGGCGACGAGCAGGTCGTCTTCACCACCGCCCTGCGCGACGACCACCTCGCCCGGCTCGACGACCTGCGCCTGGCGCCGATGGTGTTTCAGGAGCAGGTCCGCAAGCGGCTCGAGCTGCGCATCACCGTGGTCGGCAGCCGCATGTTCGCCGCCGCCGTCGACTCGCAGCGGGTCGCCGGCGCCGAGGTCGACTGGCGCGAGCGCGGCGTCACCCTGCTGCCGTCGTGGCTCCCGTACGAGCTCCCGCCCGCGGTCGAGCGGGCGCTGGAGCGCTACATGGAGCGCATCGGCATGCAGTACAGCGCGATCGACATGCTCGTCGATCCCGCCGGGCGCCACGTATTCCTCGAGGCCAACCCCGCGGGCGAGTGCTTCTGGCTCGAGTACTATCCGCCGCACTTCCCGCTGACCGCGACGATCGCCGACGTGCTCGTCGGCGCCCCCGGAGCGCGGCGGACGACCCGTTCGTGACGCCGCGATGACGACCGCGGGCGAACCCTCGACCGACGGCCTGCGGGTCCGCCTCGCCCGCGGCGCCCGGGCCGTGCGGATGGCCTGGCGCAGCGCCCCGACGATCGCCGCGCTGTGGATCGCCGCGCTCACGATCGCCGCGCTCGTGCCGATCGCCGTCGCCTGGATCGGCAAGGCCCTCGTCGACGCGATCGTCGCCGGCGCGACCGACCGGGCCCTCGCGTGGCTGGTCGGCGAGATGCTGCTGATCGTCGGCCTCGGCCTGGTCCAGCGGGCCGCCGGCACCTTGCGCGGCCTCCTCGGCGCCCGCCTCGGGCTCGCGGTCAACCTCGAGATCCTTCACAAGACCCAGCACCTCGAGCTGCGCCACTTCCAGGACCCCGACTTCTACGATCAGCTCACGCGGGCCCGCCGCGAGGCCAGCCACCGGCCCCTCGCCGTCGCCGCCGAGCTGCTCGGCCTGGCCGGCGCGCTCGTCACCTTGCTGGGCTTCGTCGCCCTCCTCCTCAGCTACAGCGTCATCGCCGTCGGCATGCTGCTCGTCGCCGCGGTCCCGGCCGCCCTCGCCGAGCTGCGGTTCTCTCGCGCGACCTTCGAGCTGCGCAACCGGCGGGCCAGCGACGCGCGCATGCTCGGCTACCTCGAGCACGTGCTCGCCAGCGACGAGCACGCCAAGGAGGTGATGACCCTCGACCTCGGCCCGCTGCTGCTCGAGCGCTGGCGCCGGCTCGGCGAGGGGCTGTGGCACGAAGAGCGCGGCCTCGCCATCGCCCGCCTGCGCTCGGTCGCCCTGCTGTCGCAGCTCGGCACCCTCTCGTTCTACGGCTGCTACGGCGCCGTCGTCGTCCAGGCCGCCCGCGGCCAGCTCGGCCTCGGCGAGCTGACGATGTACGCCTTCGTCTTTCGCCAGGGTCAGGCCGCGTTTCAGACCATCCTGCTCGGGCTCGGCGCCCTCTACGAGCACGACCTCTACATGTCGAACCTGCTGCGCTTCCTCGCCATCCCCGTGGCGCCGACGCAGCCTCCGCGGCTCCCCGCCGCGCCCGCGCGAGGCGAGCGCGGGATCCGCTTCGAGGGCGTCGGCTTCCGTTACCCCGATCAAGACGGCTTCGCGCTGCGCAACATCGACCTGTCCATCGGGCCAGGCGAGACCGTCGCCCTCGTCGGCCCCAACGGCGCCGGCAAGTCGACGTTCATCAAGCTGCTCGCGGGCCTCTACGAGCCGACCGAGGGCCGGATCCTGCTCGACGGCCGCGACCTCCGCGACATCCCGCGCCCCGAGCTGCGCCGCCGGCTCGCCGTCGTCTTCCAGGACTACAATCAATACCAATTGTCCGCGCGCGAGAACGTCGGCTTCGGCGACCCCGCCCACGTCGGCGACGACGCGCGGATCACCGCCGCGCTCGCGGCCGGCGGCGCCGCCGACGTCGTCGCCGCCCTGCCGGTCGGCCTCGACGCCCAGCTCGGCCGCTGGTTCGCCGGCGGCGTCGAGCTCTCGGGCGGACAGTGGCAGCGCATCGCCCTCGCCCGGGCCTTCATGCGGCGTGACGCCGACGTCATGATCCTCGACGAGCCGACCGCCGCCCTCGACGTCGACGCCGAAGCCGAGGTCTTCACGCGCGTCCGCGAGCTCGCCGCCGGCCGCATCGTCTGCCTGATCTCGCACCGCTTCGCCAACGTGCGCGTGGCCGACCGGATCGTCGTGCTGGCCGCCAGCGGCGTCGTCGAGCAGGGCGACCACAGCCGGCTGCTCGCCGCTGACGGCGTCTACGCGGCCATGTTCCGCAAGCAGGCCCGCGGCTACGCGTGCGACTGAACTGCCCGCCGCGCGCGCCTGCAAGCGCCCGCATCGGCGACCTCCGCGGGCGCGTCGATGTTATGCCTCGAGCCATGTACCGCGCCCTCGCGACCTTCCGCCTGCCTGACGGCACGGCGCGCTCGCTCGGCCCCGGCGACATCATCGGCCGGCTGTGGAGCGCCGCCCTGCAGCTCGACGATCCGCGGATCTCCGAGGGCCACGCGATGCTCAGCCTGCGCAGCGGCGACCTGTGGCTGCTCGCCCTGCGCCGCCGGCTCGGCGTCGAGGGTCGCAGCGTCGGCGAAGTGCGGCTCGTGCCCGGACTCCGGATCGCGCTGGCGCACGGCCTCGAGGTCGGGGTCGAGCGCGTCGACCTGCCCGCCAGCGCTCTGGCGATCGAAGCGCCCGGGCTCCCGACCACCGTGCTGCCCGGCCTGTGCTCGTTGCGCGCCCGCCCGCAGATCGAGCTGTCGTCCCGCCATCAGCCCGACGCGCCGTGCATCCTGTGGGACACCTGCGACGGCTGGCGGCGCTCGCAGGGCGGCCTGACCGTCCCGCTGGAGGTCGGCGACGCCTGGGACGTCGACGGCGTCCCGTTCCGCGCGGTGGCGATGCCGGTCGGCGCCGCCGGCCTGTCGCCCACGCGCGTGACCGGCGGCATCGATCCGCCGCTGCGCATCGTGACGGCGTGGGAGACCGCGCAAGTCCAGGCCGGCGACGCGCCGCCCGTGGTCTTCTCCGGCGTGCACGCGCGGATCCTGTCCGAGCTCGCCGCGCTCCGCGGACCCGCGTCCTGGGAGGTCGTCGCGCGCGAGGTGTGGCCCGACGAAGACGACGCATGGGTCCTGCGCAAGCGCTGGGACGTGAACCTCGGCCGCCTGCGCGCTCGCCTGCGCGAGGGCGGCGTGCGTACCGATCTGGTGCGAGCCGCCGGCACCGGCCAGGTCGAGCTCGTGCTGCGCCGACACGACGAGCTCGACGATCGCGGCTGAATCATCACAGTCGCGACGATGCCCCGCGCAGGTCCGCGCTGTTGGATCGGCGTGGGTTTGCAGCGACCGCCGCGCCGCTATCCTGGCGGCATGTCCATCACGAATCGCGTACTCACGACCGTAATCACCGTAGTCGCCGGCGCCGCCACGCTCACGCCTGCGTCCGCCGCCGCGAACCCCTGCCAATCCGAATGGGTCAAGTTCAAGAATTTCTTCGACCAGAACGGCGCCAAGATCGCCCGCGGGATCTGCCAGCTCGTCAACAAGAGCGACGCCGTCGCCGCCAAGAAGTGCGTCGACGACTTCGACGCCGCCAAGCAGAAGATCGACGCCAAGCTGGCCGAGTACAACGCCAAGGCCGACGATTCGCAGTGGAAGATCGGCCCGCGCGGCCTCGGTGAGGCCACCTGGGCCACCGGCACCTTGCTCGGCGAGCGCACCTTCGCCGGCGCGCCGGTCCTTTCCGACAACTGGCGCCTCGAGCTGCAGCGCACCGGCGGCAAGGCCACCAAGCCGATGCGCGGCACCGTCTGCTTCCTCGACGCCGACGGCAACCTGGCCCTCCCGGCCGCCACCTTCGCCATCGACGCCGGCCGCCCGAACTACGACAACACCTTCACCGGCGTCGCCGGCCTCAGCCCCGTGATCCTGCTCGAGAAGCCGCTCGGCCTCAACGGCCACCAGTACCAGATCCGCGGCACCCGGGGCGTCGAGCCGACGGTCGTCCGCGAGGCCCGCCAGGTCGACACGACGGCCGCCAAGGCCGCCAAGATGCGCGGTCAGTGAACCCGCGCGCGACCTCAATTCGCGCCCGCGCCTCACATGTCCGGAGAGACATATCATCACAGTACGCCGCCTCGTCCGCCCCCGGGCGAGCGCGGCCTGTCCTCGGCCGTGCCGCGCCGACCTGTCCCCGAGGACATGCCCATGCCCCGCGGCCGGTCGCGCTCCCTCGCGCGGATCGTCGCGCCCCGGTCCTCCGCACCGGAAGGCCGCGGCCAGGGCTCATCCCGCGGAAGTGTCCGTACGCCCCCGATCCGGGCCCGCCCCGACCCATATCACCCGACCAGCGGAGGCCGGCATGTCCGCCCCGGCCCCCAACATCCCACGCATGGTTCCACGCTTTCGCCGGAGCGCGCCGCGGGTACACTCGGCCGATGCGGCTTATCCACGCGCCTGCGCTTGCGACCCTCCTCTTGAATGCGGCGTGTCCGGCCGGCGGCGGCGACACCGATGCCACCGCCACCGATGGCCCCGCCACCGACGCCACCGATGGCACCGACGCCACCAGCAACGGCAGCGCGCCGACCGAGGCCGGCAGCGAGGCCACCTCGCAGCCGACCACGATGAGCGACCCGACTGACACCGGCGTCGGCCCCACCACCGAGGGCGGTGACGGCAACCTCGAGGTCACCATCGTCGGCGACGGCAGCGTCACCGCCGATCCGCCCGGCCAGACCTGCAGCGAGGCCGCCTGCGCCTTCGAAGTGCCCGCGGGCCCCGTCGCGTTGACCGCCGCCGCGGACGCCGGCAGCCGCTTCGCCGGCTGGTCGGGCGACTGCAGCGGCACCGACCTCATGACCGAGGTCGTGCTCGAGACCACCGCCAGCTGCACCGCCACCTTCGAGTCGCTGCCCGAGGGCGCGCTGCCGGCCAGCATCGCCGCCAGCCGCGAGATCGTGCGCGTCCCGGCCGACGACGCCCCCGCGAGCGACAGCGAGACGACGCTGACGATCACCACCGCGGCCCTGCTGACCGGCGTGCACTGGACCGTGCTCGCGGCCGACGACGGCAGCGAGATCGCCAGCGCCGACGGCCTCGAGTACGTCTTCACCTGCCCCGACGGCCGCCGCGACTACGACGTCCGCGCCACCCTCACCGACGGCCAGGTCCAGAGCACCCTGTTCGAGCGCCGGCTCGTCACCTGCGTCCCGCCGCGCAGCGACGCCGGCCGCACCGTCCACACCGCCGACATCGGCACGGCCTCGTACTTCCAGAACGGTGAGATCGGCGGCGTCAAGGTCCAGCCGGGCGACCTCGTGCGGATCTCCGGCCAGGCGAACAGCGACTTCGCCTTCTTCAACTTCCAGGGCACCGCCGACGCGCCGATCCACATCATCAACGACGGCGCCGTCCGCAACGACGACACCAGCTGGCTGATGCACCTCATCAACTGTCAGCACGTCATCATCGACGGCAAGGGCAGCGACGACGTCGAATACGGCTTCACCCTCACCAACACCGGCGCCGGCGGCCAGGCCGTGTTCGTCCGCAATTACACGCAGGGCAGCAACACCAGCGCCGGCTCGACCGACATCGAGATCTTCGGCGTCGAGATCGCCGACGGCCCCGACAGCGGCTTTCGCATCTGGAACGGCGGCAGCGACGAGTTCAACGCCGACAACTGGACCTTCGAGGACCTCCGGCTGCACCACAACTTCGTCCACGACGTCCTCGCCGAGGGCTTCTACGTCGGCTACTTCACCGACAGCGTCGATTTGCAGCCGCCGTCCTACCCGATCGTCGACGCCAAGGTCTACCGCAACCGGGTCGAGGACGCCGGCTGGGACGGCATGCAGTTCGGCTCGTGTCGCGGCGGCCTCGAGGTCCACGACAACCTCGTCACCGGCTCGGGCCACGCCGATGAGCCCAACCAGCGCTCCTCCTTGCAGTGGAACCCCGGCAACAGCGGCGCGCTCTACAACAACCGCTTCATCGGCGGCGTGGGCGTCGATCTCCAGGTCGGCTGCACGGGCGGCGACACCAAGATCTTCAGCAACGTGTTCGTCCACAGCGACGCTGGCTTCTACCTCCACGCCGGCCAGGCCGACGCGCCGCGCTACTGGCTGTTCGCCAACAGCGTCGCCGCGCCGAACGCCGTCGGCCTGCGCATCAACATGAACAGCGCCCCCGGCAACTGCGCCGCCGCGGCCCCGATCAGCGAGATGCACTACGCCAGCAACCTGATCGTCGGACCCGCCGCCGAATCGTGGGAGTTCGCGGCCGGCGACGCCGACACTGCCAGCTGGACGCTGGAGCCCAACCTCGCATCCGACGATCTGGCCGGCCTCTGCCTCGACGACGAGCTGGCGCCGACCTGCGAGTCCTCGCCCGCGCTCGCCGGCGGCGGGGCCGCGCTCGCCGACCTCGGCCTCACCGCCGCCGATCTCCCGGGCGGTCACTTCGTCGACATCGACGGCCGCGTGCTCGCCGGCCCGAGCAACTTCGGCGCTCATCAGGCCGCCGGCCAATGACCATTCGCGAATGTCGACACCGTCCGCGCTGACGGACGGGGCAAACTCGCGCCGCCGATGATTGGCCCTCCGGCGGGCCCTGGCGCGCACGATCGCGCCACCCCGCGGCGGCCTCCCCGCGGCCGGTTTACGGTCTTCCCTCGAGTGAGGCATCCTGGAGGCCGTGGAGCCGACGGCAGCCGAGCGCGCGATCGAGTACTACCGGCGGCGGCTCGACGAGCTCGTGGGCGCGTCGTGCGAGCGCGTGCGAGCGGCCGATCTGCCGTTTTACCGGGTGCTCCCGCTCGCGGCCATGCAGGCCTCGGTCAAGCGCGTGTTCGAGGCCGTCGGCGCCGACCTCGAGCGCGACGAGCCGCAGGACTACCCCGCGATCCTCTCGGCGCTCGGGATCCAGCGGGCCTCGATGGGCGTCTCGGTGACCGAGATTACCCTCGGCATGCACTTCGGCTTCGAGGTCGTGTCCGAGGCGTTCGCCGCCGACTTCGCCGCCGACCCCGAAGCCCTGCTGTTCTGGGAGCGCAAGCGCGGCCGGATCGCCTACGCCGGCGTGGCCGCGCTGGCCGACGCCTACCTCGTCGCCCGCGAGAAGCTGATCCGCAGCCAGGCCGACGAGATCCTGACGCTCTCCGCCCAGGTCCTGCCGCTCCACCCCGGCGTCCTCGTGTGCCCGCTGCTCGGCCGCCTCGATCGTGAGCGCGCCGAGGCGCTCACCGCCGCCGTGCTGACCGCCGTGGTCCGCCACGGCTCGCGCGTCGTCGTGCTCGACCTGTCCGGCGTCCCCGCCGTCGACGCCGAGATGGCCGGTCACCTCGTCGGCGCCGCCCGGGCCGTCGGCCTGCTCGGCGCGCGCCCGCTGCTGGTCGGTCTCGCCCCCGGCGTGGCCCAGGCCATCGTCGCCGGCGGCCTCGATTTCGCCGGCATCCCCACCCTGGGCGACCTCGCAAGCGGCCTGACTCATGCCCTGGCGCTGCTCGGCAAGCGCATCGTCGACGCCTGATATCGGCTGTCCCTCGGGACATGTGATTCGCGACATGTCCCTCTAGACATGTCTGATCCGTCGCGTTCACCTCGCGGCCGCGAAAGACGACCGCGATCGAAGCGCGGCAGAGCCAATCGAGGCGCCCTCGCTGCGACAGGCGATTTCATGGGTCTCGATGGGAATCGTCGGCGGCACAGCCCTCTTGTCGCGCCGGTGACCGCGACGTAAAAGCAGGTCGCATGCTCGCGCCGCGCCTCCCCCTCGCGTCTCTGCTCACGCTCCTGGCCGCATGCGGGCGCGACCCGGAGCCTCCGCCCCGGGCGGCCGACGCGACCGCGCCCGCGCCGAGCGACCCCCGGCGCGAGCGCTGCACCGCCGTCGCCGAGGAGTCGGCCCGCCTCGGCAAGATCACCGGCGCCGTGCTCACGGTGGCGCTCGCGGATCGCCCGGCCGAACGCGACCTCGCGGGCGAGGGAAAAAAGCTCGCGGCCGCCGGCGACGCGATCGGTCGGGAGATGTTCGCCGAGTGCATGCAGTGGCCCGACGCCGTGATCGCCTGTCTCGGCCCGTTGGACCGCCTCAAGCCCGGCTGCGCCGCCACGCTCGACGCCGCCTTCGGGACCGCCGATGCCGTGCTGCCGGCGGACATCCCGGCCGGGCCGCCCCCGGCGTGGTCGCTGAAGCTGCCGGCGAAGCCCGAGGCCCTCGCCGTCGCGCCGGACGGCGCCGTGCTGGCGATCGTCGAGCGCGCGCTGGTCGGCGTCCGCGACGGCGCGATCGCCTGGCAGAAGCTCGACGGGCTGCGACCCTGGGTGCTCGTCACCGCCGGCGTCGGCGTGGTCGCGCAGCGCGACCGGGTGCTGGCGATCGACCCGTCCAACGGCCGCGAGCTGTGGTCGGTCGCGCTGCCGTCGATCCCCGACGCCGACGAATTCGACGATCCTCCCTCCGCCGTGATCGCCGCCGATGCGAGCGACGGCCTGTGGCTCGGCGACAACGCGGCCCGGTTCTTTCGCCTGCACCCGCCCCGTTGCACCCGCAGCACGGCCAAGCGCGCCGCGCCTGGCTGCCTGGTGGCCGCGGGCGCGCTCGTCGAAGAGACCCTCGACGAGGACGCCCTGCTCAGCGTCACCGCCGACGGCCGACGCATCCTGCGCGAGTCCGGCGTCGTGCGCATGTTCGACGGCGACGGGGCCAACCTGCTCGACGCCCGCGCCCACGAGCACGGCGCCGCCTTCACGCTCGGCCCGGCCGGCCTGGCCCTCGTCATCGACAACGACGTCGTCTTGCTCGACCCGGACCGCTGCGGCGGCGACGCCTTCGCGCCCTCGGGTTGGCCGCAGCCGGGTCAGCTCTTCGCCCGCGAGCTCGACGAGTGCCCCGACTGCCCCGCGCCGCCGCCGGGCTGCCGGCGCTGGCGCCGTTTCGTCGACTCCATGGGGAGCGACGCGCCGGCGCTCGGGGACGACGGCACCGCGCTCGTCCACACCCACGACGGGTTCACGCGCGCGCTGCGGCTGGGCGACGAGGCGTGGAAGACCGCCACCGGCGGCGAGGGCCCGCTGTTGAGCCTCGGCGACCGGGCCCTCGGCGCCAGCACCGGCCTCGCGGAGGGCGACCCGCTGGCGCTCTTCGAGCTTGCGATCGCCGACGGCAAATACCTGTGGCGCACGCCGCTGCCGGACGCCGGCACGAACGACGTCGACGACGTCGTGCTGCTCGCCGGCCACGGCTGGCTGATCGCCGGCTTCGACGAGACCCTCGTCGCCCTGCAGCGGCCCTCACCGTGATTCGCGGAGCGATTCACATGTCTAATGGGACATGCTCTGAGAGACATATTTCATTCGACATGTCCATCAGACCATTCGTGACATCGAACCGACGGCATGTCCCTCGAGACAGACGGCCGTCGCCCTCGTGTGCGCAGCGTCCCGAGTGAGAGCCGCCGCGATCCGCTCGCGTCTCAGAGCAGCATCGGCCCGAGCGGCCGGGCGTGCCCCTGCGACCTCCGCTCACGCCCGCCGGCGCCGGCGCAGCCCCAGCAGCCCGAACAGCGCCAGCCATCCCGCTCCGCCCGTGCCGTCGCTGGCGCACGCGCAGCCCTTCTCGGGCCCGTCTTCACCGCCGGTCGCGCTGTCCGTCGCATCCGACCCGCCCGTCTCGCTCCCGGCCTCGCCCGTCATCGGCGCCTCGCCGGTCGTCGGCGCCTCGCCGGTCTCGCTCTCTTCGCCCGTCGTCTCGACCGCCGCCGCGCAGGCGCTGCCCGGGACCGCGTCCGCGTCGCTCCACACCGGCTCGTCCGGCGGCCCCGAACCATCGGGCTGCGGCGCCTCGTCGGTGCGCACGAAACACGGCGGGCACAGCTCGAACGGCGCCGCCGCGTTGCCGGCCGCGTCGATGGCCACGACCTCGAGGCACACATCGGTGCGCACGTCGGCCCCGCCGAGTCGGTCGACCGCCAGCGTGATCGGCACGACCGTCGTCGACGAAGGCCCCCGCGCGGTGCGGTGCAGCCCGTGCCCCTCGAACTCGCCGCCTGGGTCCCACTCCATCACGAACAGGGGCAGCGCCTCGCCGGCCGTCGGCGCCGGTTGCTCGAGGTGCACGTAAAGCGTCTGCTCGATCTCGAATTGGTCGCAGCCCGACGTCATCGTGTACTGCGCGTGCTCGAACACCGCAAAGAACGACTTCTCGACGTCCGGCGACGGCGCCGTCACGTCACGCGCGCCCGCGATGAAGCTGATCGACGCCGGGCAGTTCTCGCCCTCGCCACAGAACTCGCCCGCCACCACCACCGTCTGGCCCGGCTGCGGCTCGGGCTCGACCTTCGCCGCCAGCGGGGCCAGGCCCGCCGCGAGCGGGGCGTCGACCAGCGCCGCCGGCTCGCCGTCGACCGTCACCGTCACCTTGTCGAGCGTGATGCCGTCGCCCCAGAACAGCAGCGCCGCGTTGGCCGGATACGTGTCGCCGTCGGCCGGCACGCTCTCGTGGAGCTCCGGCAGCGTCGCCCCGCACGCGTCGGCCAGGCGGGGCAGCGCAAACAAAAGGGCGCACGTGCTGGCCAGCACGGCGCCCCCCGCGAGTCGGGACCAGGCGTAAGTCGTTCGCATGGCTGCCCCGCATCCACCATCCGTGCCGCGCGAACTCGCCTGCGATCTCGAAGACTTCCCATCGTCCGCGGCGCTGGATCCATGGCGTCGCTGTCGGGCCCCGACTTCCGCGCCGCGCGCTGGTGCCGCGATCCTCGTCCCTTCGCGTCGTCGCCACGATCCAGATCGCCGAGCCTCGCCGATGACCTGTCCTCTCGGACATCTCGATTCATTGTCCCAAAGAACATGTCCCTCGAGACATCCATGACCCGGGCTCGGCGCCGCGGCGCCTCGACGACCCATGGACTTCCAAAGCCTCACCCCACCCCGCCGAGATCCGCGGCACCTGTCCTCGAGGACATCCCGCCCAGCGCCGCGACCGCCGCGCCGCGCTCCGTGAATTGACGCCCACTTGACTGGTCGACTGCGAGCGGCCCTGCATCTTCCATACGTAGGGAGACGTACGAATGCAGCGCGAAGGATGGTCGACGTGGATCCTGGCGAGCGCGACGCTCGCAGGTGGTTGTTGTCCTGGCGACCCTCCGTCGGACGACGGACGGATCCGCCACTGGCTCGCGGCCGGCGAGCAACCGGACGAATCGGACGGCGTCCCGTGCAGCGGCGACGACGAGCGCCGCGCCGGCTGGCGTGACGACGGCGACGACGAGCCCGAGGTCGTCGACGACCCGTCCTGCGACGGCTTCGAGCGCGCCGAATGACGGGCGCACCGCGCGATCGCGGCGCGCCCGCGATCGTCCGGACGCGCTGGATCGCCGCCGCTCGCCCTCTGCCTCGCCGATCACGCCGCGAGTGCGACGCGCCGGCCTCGCAAGCCGCACCGCCTCACGCTTCGAAGTCCGTCGCCCGCGCCACGCTCTCCACCGCATCGACGTCGCCCGCGATCCTCGCCAGCTTGCCGCGGATGCCGTCGATCGCGTCCCCGCCGAGCGGCAGCCGCAGCGGCGGATCGGCGCGCCCCACCATCGCTGCGATCGCGCGCGCCGCCCTGGCCGGGTCGCCGGCCTGACGCTCGTTCGTGTCCGTCACCCACGCCCGCATCGCCCCGACCGTCGGCGCGTACGCCTCCATCGCCGGCATGTGGCGGAACGCCGCGCCGAACAGGCCCGTGCGAAACGCCCCCGGCTCGACCACCAGCACCTGGATCCCGAGCGGCCCCACCTCCGCCGCCAGGCTCTCGGACACCGCCTCGAGCGCGTGCTTGGCCGCGCAGTAGGCCCCGAAGCCCGGCGCCGTGGTGATCCCGCCGACGCTCGTGATCTGCACGATCGTCCCGCTCCGGCGCCCGCGCATGTGCGGCAGCACCTCCTTCGTGGTCGCCACCGCCGCGAAGAACATCAGCTCCATCGTCGCCCGCAGCTCTTCCTCGCTCGTCTCCTCGACCGCGCCGAGGATGCTAAAGCCGGCGTTGTTGACGAGCACGTCGATCTGCCCGAACTGCGCCAGCGCGGCCGCCACCGCCGCGCGCACCTGCTCCGGACGGGTCACGTCGAGCGCGGCGAGCCGCACCTGCGCCGGCGCCTTGGCGGCCAGCTCGGCCAGCACCTCGGGCCGGCGCGCGGTGGCGAAGACGCGGTCGCCGCGGGCGATCGCCGCCTCGACGAGCGCGCGGCCGAAGCCCGACGACGACCCGGTGATGAACCATACGCGTGACGAAGTGTCGCTGGTGGACGTGCTCATGGCGTTCTCCTGCGACGAATCTGGACGCTCGCGGCGCCGCCGAGAAGCCGGGCAAATTGCCGCTCGTCATGAAGTTCTGCTAAAAAATCGACCATGCCCGACGACCTGTCTGGCCTCACCGCCTTGCTCGTCGTGGCCGAGCGGCGCAGCTTCACCGCCGCCGCCGCCGAGCTGGGCGTCACGCCCTCCGCGGTCAGCCAGAGTGTGCGCGCCCTGGAGGAGCGCGTCGGCGTACGGCTGCTGCAGCGCACCACCCGGAGCGTCGGCCTCACCGAGGCCGGCACGCGCTTCCTGGACCGCCTGCGCCCCGCGATGGAGGGCGTGCGCGCGGCCTTCGAGTCGCTCGACGAGGTCCGCGGGCGCCCGGCCGGGACCCTGCGGCTCAACATCCCGCGCCTGGCCAGCGAGTGGGTGATCGAGCCGATCCTCGCCTCGTTCCTGGCGGCCCACCCCGAGATCAAGCTCGACATCACGCTCGATGACGGCATCACCGACATCGTCGCCGGGGGCTTCGACGCCGGCATCCGCGTCGGCGAGATGCTCGACCGCGACGTGATCGCGGTCCGCCTCACGGACGACATGCGCATGGCCGTCGTCGGCTCGCCGGCCTACTTCGCCGCCCGCGGCAAGCCCAGGCACCCGCGCGAGCTCCACGCCCACGACTGCATCAACTACCGCCAGATCCGCAGCGGCGCGCTGTACCGGTGGGAGTTCACCGACGAGGGCCGCGACATCACGCTCGCCGTCGACGGCCGCCTCACCACCAACGACCAGGACATCATGGCCCGCGCCGCGCGCGACGGCCTCGGCCTCGCCTACCTGTTCGAGCACACCGTCGCCGACGACCTGGCCCACAAGCGCCTCGTCCGCATCCTCACCCCGTACTGCCCGCGCTTCCCTGGCCTGTTCCTCTACTACCCGAGCCGCACCCAGACCCCGCCCAAGCTGCGCGCCCTGGTCGAATTCCTGCGCGCCCGCCGTCGCAAGCGCCCGTCGCCGTCCGCCTGATCGCCCGCCACGCAGCGACGCTCATGGACTTCGCCGAGCATCCGGCCCGCCACGCAGCGACGCTCATGGACTTCGCCGAGCACCCGGCGCCGTCCTCCTGATCGCTCGCTCCGCGGTGCTCACTGCTTCCGCCGAGCACCCGCTTGCTCGCCCGCTGCGCTGCGACGCTCACGGGCTCCGCGTCGAGCGCTCGACTCGCTCGCCCGCGCTGCGTGAAGCTCACTGGCTCTGCGGCGGGCAGCCGTCGCCGTCGGCCCGCCCGTCGCGGACCTCGGGCACGTCGGGGCACTTGTCGAAGCGGTCGGAGATCCCGTCGCCGTCGCGGTCGACCACCGGGCAGCCGTCGCGCGGCCCGCCGGCCTGATCAGGGCAGGCATCGACCGCGTCGGGCACACGATCGCCGTCCCGATCGCTCGGCGTCGTGACCGGCTTCGGGCGCGACACCGGCCCGCTCGTAGCATCGAGCGACACCGGCGGCGCCTGCGTGGCGCCGGACTGGGCGCATCCGAACAGCAGGACGGGCAACAGGAGACTGGCAGCGCGAGCCATGCAGTGCCCAGGGTACCACTCCGCCCGCGAGCACGCGAGCACGGCCGCCCAGCGGCCCCGAGGCGCGAACGACGGCCCGCGATGCCCGGAACAGCCCCACGGGATCGCAAGCGAGGCCATCCGTCCCGAAATGCCCGCATCGACTCGCAGCGCACATGCCCGCGCGCGAGGGCCGGCCCGAGGTGCCAGCAACAGTCGCGTCGAAGCCCAGCTCGCACAGGTCGCAAGCACGGCCATCCGTCCAGAGACCCCCGCATCGACCCGCGGCGCACGCATGCCCGCGCGCGAGGGTCGGCCGATGGGCCAGCAACGGCCGCATCGCTCGCACTGCTCGCCCAGGACCGCAAGCACGGCCATCCGTCCAGAGCTGCCCGCACGACCCACGGCGTACGCATGCACAGGCGGGTCGGCCCGACGTGTCGACAACGGCCGGCCTCGAGTGCGAGCAACGGCGACGCAAGCATCCCCCGCGAGCGAGGGTCACCTCGCCCGCGATCGCTCGCTGCGACTCCCGACCTTTATCCCGGACCCCTGGTCTCTCGGCGCCCGCCGCGGCCCCGCACATGCGACGGCAGCAACATCGCCACAGGACCGGGCCTCTCGAAGGCCGACAGCGGAGTTCCGCTCTTCCCGAAAGAACATGTCCTTTTAACCATGTCCTTTTCGACATGCTCATTTCACCATGCCCTCGACGACATGCTCTTCACGACATGTCTCAAAGTTTCTACGGTGGCACCCGACGCTGCCTCAAGAAGCCAGCCGCAGCCGGCGCGCCAGATCCGGATGCCCCCCGTGCTCGGCCCAGTCTGCGGCCGTCCCGCCCCAGCGGCCGTCTCGCACGCCCGGGTCGGCCCCGTGGGCCAGCAGCCGCCCGACCACCCCCGCGTGGCCGCGCCAGGCCGCCTCGTGCAGCGGCGTCCGCGGCGGCTGCCCGCCCGGCCGCACCAGGCGGTCCCCCTCCGCCCCGCAGCCCAGCAGCAGCGCCACCGAGGAGTGCTGCTCGCGGATGCACGCGTAGGCCAGCGCCTCCGCCAGCACCTCGTGGCCGAGCTCCGGGCTGAGCAGATCGGTCAGCGTATCGATGCGACCGAGCGCGGCCGCGTGCCGGACATCGACCCTCGCACCGCGCTGGACCAGCTCCTCCGCCGTGTCCGGCGCGAGGTTCAGCAGCGGCTTCGACAACAGATCGGGATCGGCGAGATCGAGCCGGGCCCCGCCCGCGATCAGCCGATCGATCAGCGCCGGCGCGACCCCGGCCTCGGACGCGCGCCGGCTCGTCAACACCAGCTCGAGCGTCGCCTGGGCCGCCCACGCCGCGCTGCCGCGGTCGAGCAGCAGCTGCGCGATCTCGACGACCTCGGCCGCCAGCGGCCCTCGGTCCGGGTTGCCAGCCACGTGGTGCAGCAGCGTCGCCCCGGCGAAATAGCCCGCCTCGTAACCAGCGCCGACGCGGCACCGCATCGCCACCAGCAGGGGGTCGCCGTCGAGCAGCGACCGCAGTCGATCGATCTCGCCGCCGTCGATCGCCGCCACCGCCGCGCGGAACTTCTCGAGCTGGTTGCTGTTCGCTTCGTGCATCGGCGAGCTCCTCGCCGTCTATGCGATCGTTCGGCCGAAGTTCAAGCGCCCGCGCCGTCACGCTGGCCCACGAACATCGTTTTCATGGCCGTTCCACGCCGCCCGCAGCGAAAACACGATCGCCCGCCGAGACCGACGAAGTCCCCCCGCCGCGCGCCGTGAGGCTTCCACGCCACGCGGGGGGATCGCCGCGAACATACGTCCGCATGTCTCGCAGGACATGTTCTTCGGACCATCCGAAATCAACGGGTGTCGCCTCGCCGACGCACGCCCGCGAACCGTCGCCCCCAGCACCCGCGGCCAGCGCGAACCGACCCGCCCGCCGCGCCATGATTCCTTGCGAAGACTCCCGCGAATCTCTCCACTGAGCATCTTCAATCAGCGAATGACGTGACCATCGCCCGCCACGAAGACCAGGCATCTACGCGATCCCAATTTCTCCGGATCCGGCGCACCGAGGAGCATGCACACGCGAGGACCCGGCAGGGCACCGCGGCCCAGGACCGTCTCGGGCAAGACGGTCCTGAGCCGCGCCGACCATGGAGTGGAGCGTCGGGCAACGCTCGTTCAGGCACCCCAACCGCCGACCACCGGCGGATTCGCGTTCGATTTCCAAAGCTTCGGGCTCATCGCCCCGTCCAGAGTCACCCACCCGCGCGGGTCGATGTTCGCCGGCGCCTGCCAGCCGAACGGATCGATCGCGTAGCGGTGGAAGTTGTGCGAGCCGCCGGTGCACGCCGTGCAGCTGTCGGCGTTGGGAACGAACCACCGATCCTTCTGCGTCGGCGTGCCGACATTCGTCTCGCGCATCACCGTGAGGTGCAGGTGCGGCCCGGTCGTCCAGCCGCCGTTGCCGACGTCGCCCAGGACCGTGAACTTGGTGACGTTGGTGCCGACCGCCGGCGTGACCGTGCGCTTGACGTGGAAGTAACCCGCCACGAAGCTCTCGCTGTAGGTCACCGGCGACGTCACGACCTTGTGGCGGACGTACACCTCGCCCTGCAGCAGCCCGTCCCAGCCCGAATTGCGGTAATCGATGTAATCACCGGCCGCGATGGCGTTCACGCAGGCGACGCTGGGGTCGCCCCAGCCCGAGCACACCGCCGGCCAACCGGCCGCGAAGTCGCGGTTGATGCAGCCCCCGTTCTTCTTCTTGGCCGCCTCGGCCGTCGCGCACGCCACCGCCGAGGTCTGATAATCACGGCTGACGATCACCCGGCCGTCCGTCATTGCATAGAGGTCAGTGTTCTCGGGCGCGCCCCAGTCCCAGCCGTCGTGATCGTCGATATAGTTGGCGGAGATCGCGTGGCCCTTGAAGTTGACCTTCGACGCCAGCACGTCGAGGTACGGCAGCAGCGCCCCGAACATCCCGGTGTTCAGCGTCGGCGCGCCCTCGCGAGCGAAGTCGACGCCCGTCCCGATCGACGAGAACGAGGCCGGCGCGCGCTCGAAGATCGGCAGCTCGAGCGGCGACACCGTCAACACGCAGTTGGGCTCCTCGGCGTCCACCGACGCGTTGAACGCCCACGTGAGCGGATCGCCGCCCGACCCGCGCCAGATCCCCGGGCCCCACGTCTGACCGTCGCACCAGATCACCGCCTCGTTGGTGCCCGCGGCCGAGAACAGGCCGGCCTTGCGGATCGTACCTGCCCCGTGCTGGCTGACCAGATAGCCGCACGGATCGCCGCCGTTGGTGTCCCACGAATACGCCCAACCGCCGCCGGGCCACGTCATGCTGCAATAGTGGCCGTAGCCGGCCGGCTCCGCGATCTCGCCCGCCGCCAGGCTCGGCCGGGCCGGGACTGCCAGGTCGGCTGTCTCCGGGGACAGGTGCTGCGACATCTCGCCCGGCGCGAACACGCGGACATCGGGCGCGTCCTCGGTGCCCGCGAACCCGGCGAACGCCGCGTTCGCCTCCTCACCGACGAGCCGATCGTGCTCGGCCACCTCGGTGATCGCCCGCGGGCCGTCCGGCGCGATCGTCGGCGCATCCTCGGCCTCCGCCGCGGGCGCCTCGTCACAACCACCAATAGGGGCACATAGACCGATCCATAGCACGTGCTTGAAGGTATTCACGGTGAACTCCTGGGCCTCGTCTCCGCGAGGCACGAACGTCAGGTGACCGTGCGCGGCGGAACAATTGCGGCCCGTGTCCCCTTCGCGGCGATTCGCCGCGAAGGTCCGACGTCACGCAGCGCCTCGCAATTGATCGGCCACCCGCCGACACCACCACGCGCTCGACCTCCGCGAGTCGACCCCCGCCGCGAGCCCGTCGATTCGTGCGATTGCCTCGAACGACACGCTGCGCCCGGCCACCTCGCGGACCCGCGCCTCCACGCCTCCGCACCGCGGCGCGGTTTCGGCCCGTCAGCTCCGCGATCATCGGTGCTAAGGTCGCCTGCGCGTGGACAACGAGCCCAAACGCTACGTGTACAACAAGCAGGCCGGGGCCCTGCAGGAGGCCGCAGCGGCCCCTCCGGGCGTGCGCACGCGGCTGGCGATGCGCCCGAGCAGCAGCATCGCCCAGTCGCTGCTGCCGTCCCAACTCGACGACCAGGCCGCCGCCAACGCGGCCCCCGAACCGCTGCAGCGCGACAGCTCGCGGCTGCCCCGACCCCCGCGGCCCGCCGACAGCGGCCGCGATCCCATTCGACCGACCCGGAGGCCCGGCATGTTCTCATTCACCATCGAGGACGGCGAGCACGTCCTGATGATCCACAAGAACGGCGCGATGGAGGAGCTCGTCGGGCCGAAGCGCGTGTCGACCCTCGGCCGCACCTTCCGCCGCATGGACCACTACGTCGCCCACCCCGGCGAATTCCTGGTCGTGCGCTACCGCGACGGTCGCCAGGAGCACCTCGTCGGCCCCGCGCACCTGTGGCTCGATCCGCGCAAGCACCTCTCCGTCACCCGCGAGGAGGGCTTGCAGCTGGCCGCCAAGGAGGCCGTCGTCATCTACGCCCGCGGCGACGCCGGCGAGGTCACGCGCCGCGTGCTGCAGGGCCCGGCCGTGTTCGTGGCCCAGCCGGGCGAATGGCTGCACTCCTTCTCGTGGCACGGCTCCTCCGGCACCGGCTATCGCAAGGTCCCGAACGCCCTGGTCTTCGAGAAGCTGTGGCTGATGCCCGACCAGATGTACCACGACGTCGAGGACGTGCGGACCGCCGACGACGCCGTCATCACGGTGCGGCTCATGATCTTCTTCGAGCTCGTCGACATCGAGCTCATGCTGGCCACCAGCCACGATCCGATCGGCGACTTCGTCAACGCCGCCACCAGCGACGTCGTCGATTTTCTCGGCCGCCACGACCTCGCCTCCTTCAAGCTCCACACCGACCAACTCGGCGACCTCGCCACCTACCGCCAGCTGACCGCGCGCGCCGGCCAGTGCGGCTACCGGATCGGCAAGGTCGTCTACCGCGGCTTCGACGCCCCGCCCTCGCTGCAGCAGATGCTCGATCAGGCGATCGAGTCGCGCACCCGCCTGCAGCTCGAGCGCGCCACCCAGCAGCAGGCGCAGGAGCTCGAGGACTTCAAGCTCGAGCGCCAGCTCGGCCGCGGTGAGCGTCAGCGGGCCGACGGCGCCGCCGAGCAGGCCCACGCGCTGGCCCTCGAGAAATCGCGCCGCGCCGCCGCGATCGAGGCCGACGCCGCCCGCAGCGAGTTTCAGCGGGCCCAGCGACGCCTCGACCAGGAGCGTGCCCTCGCCGACGAGCGCGCCCGCCATGACGAGGAGAGCCGCCACCTCGCCGCCCTGCACGGGCTCGGCGTCGACCTCACCGCGCTCCTCACCCAACACCGCGCCGACCAGGTCATCGAGCTGCGCGGCGACGGCGAGGGCGCCCACGTCCACGTCGACGCGCCCCGCCGCGAGCCGCGCTGAGAGACATGTCCCTGAAGGCATGGCCTCGGGGACATGCCTTATTCGACATGTTCCAATGAACATGTCCGAAGGGACAATCTACACCAGCCGCGCCGCGGCCGCCCGGATCGCCGCCCGGATCGCGGCCTCGTCGGCCTCGTCGGGCGCCTGCAGGGCCACCGGGAACGCCGCGGTGAGGTCGATGAGCACGTCGAGCTCGACCTCGTCGAGGATCGCCTGGCGGTCGTCGCGGCCCCACTTCGACGCCGCGCTGGCGATCCGCACCGGGTTCGTCAGCCGCTCCGCCCACGCCACCAGGGCCGCGCGATCGGGGCGCTGGTTCGGGTCCCAGGCCTCGGCCTCCTGGAACCGCTGCTCGTCGAACTCGGCGATCTTGCGCTTGTAGGTCGGCCGCGTGCCGGGACGCGCGCGCGCGTCGGGGCGGACCACCAGCCCCTCGGCGAAGTTGTCGGCCAGCCCCGGCAAGCCCAGCGCGGCCGGCACGCGCGTCGGCGCTCGCGTCGGCGCCGCCTCGACGTGCGGGCGCGGCCCCGTGCGCACCACCGGCGGCACCATCATCCCTGTCTCTCGGGACAGCTCAGCCAGCTCGCTCCACCCCAGCAGCTCGCCCTCGTCGTCGTCGCTCGTCGCCACCAGCGCGTCGAAGGCCGCCCAGCGCAGGTCGGGCGCGTACCAGATCCCCGTCTGCACCGGCTGCAGCCCCGGCACCGCCGCCACCTCCGCGTGCGGATAGCCGCCGCCGAACAGCTCGCCGTAGAACACCACCAGCGGCGCGCCGAGCCGGCCAGCCGCCGCCCGCGCGACCTCGCTGAGCCCGGCCCGCACCAGCTGCCAGCCGAAGAACGGATCGCCGTCGGCCAGCCACGCCTTGCGCTTGCCGAAGCGCACCTGCTCGCCCGCGACCGCGATCAGCATCTGCGCCCCGTGGATCTTCTCGAGGGCGACCCATGGCCCGCCGGGGACGAGCCCGAGCGACTCGCCGGGCCCCGCGATCTTGCCGTAGTAGCGGTGACGCACCGCGCCAGGGTAGCCGAACCGCGCCCCGTCGCGCGCGGCCACCGGCGCGCGCGCCCGCGCTTTCGTCTTTGCATCTCATGTCCCGAGAGACATGTCCGAAAGCACCGGGCCACTCGCGCGCGCCCGCGGACTCCGCCTCCCGCCGCGCGCCGCTCTGTGGCACTGTCGGCGCCCGCCATGCTCGCCAAGATCTACGTCCAGCGCGACCCGACCACCGGCGAGTTCATCAACAAGAACGTCTACAACGCCTGGTACGGCTTCACCAAGATGGGCGTGTGGGCCGAGTCGTTCGTGTGGTCCGACCTCTACGAGGGCCGGCTCGCGCTCGATCGTGACACCGCCGTGATCGGCGGGATCCTCACCGTCCGCACCGCCCTCGCCCGGCTCGGCGCCACCGATCCCGAGAACCTCGACTACCCGCCCGTGCTCGAGCCGTTCCTGCGCCGGCGCGTGCGCCGGGCCTCGATCCGCGAGGCCCACGCGCTGTGCCGCGACGATCGCTTCGACCCGCCCGTGTTCATCAAGCCCGTCACCGGGCAAAAGGAGTTCACGGGCCACGTGCTCGCCGTCTACCGCGACCTCTTGCGCACGGCCGGCTGGGCCCACGAGCAGCCCGACACGCCGGTGTGGCTGTCGGAGGTCGTCGACTTCACGGCCGAGTGGCGCTACTTCGTCCACGCTGGCGAGATCGTCGGCGTCGGCCACTACCACGGCGACCCGCTGCGCGCCCCCGATCCCGGGGTCGTGCGCGCCGCCGTCGCCGCCTGGACCGACGCCCCCTCCGCCTACGTCATCGACTTCGGCGTGCTCGCCGACGGCACCACCGCGATGGTCGAGGTCAACGACGGCTTCGCGTTCGGCTGCTACGGCCTCAACCCCTACGCCCACGCCCGCATGCTGGCCGCCCGCTGGGCCGAGATGGTCGGCCTGGACCGCGCCTGAGCGCTCTTTGGTTCTGTCCCGAAGACCAGGTCAACGACCACGACGGAACCTGTCCCAAACGCCAAGTAGACGCGGCGTCGGCCTGTCCCGGAAGCCAGGTCGTCGCGCCCGTCCACTCAGTAGTTGTGAGCCAGGATCCCCCCGGCGAAGTACGTATCCGGCGCCTCGACCGAGAGCTCCCACACCTCGCTGGTGCCGTCGGCGACGATGCTCTCGATCGGGACCTCGGCGCCGTCGCTTCCGAGCAGCCGCTCGCCGACCCGCAGCTCCTTCGTGACCCGGAACGCCCCCACGCGCGGCAGCCACAGCGGGTGCTCCGCGGTGACGCGCAGCGCTCGACCGTCCGCGAGTCGCAGCTGCAACACCGGCTGCTCGCCGCGGGACACCCGGCGCAGCACGTGGGCCACGCGCGCCTCGCCGCTCAGCACGTCGTGCGACAGCACCCTCGCTCCGGGCGCCAGCGCCTCGATCGCCACCGGCCCGTCGGGCGTCTCGATCGGCGTGCCGGTGGCGAAGCACGTCGCGCCCGAGAGCCCCCAGCGCGCCGCGCCCGAGACTGGCGTCAGCGTCCCGTCCGCCGCGCTTGCGCAGGCCAGCAACGCGACATCGCTCGAGCAGCCGACCACGCCGCGGAAGCCGGGCTGCTCGCCGTCGCCGCCGACCTCGAGCGCCAGGGTCAGAGGCAGTTTCGCGGTCGCGGGGTGGCTATGCCAAGCGTCCCACAGCGCCCGCGGCACGTCGGCGAACACCTGCTGCGGATCGCACGGGAGCGGCACCCGGGCGCCTCGCGGTCCCGGATGGCGCCCTGCGATCAAGCGGATCGACTCGGCGCCGGCCGGCCAGGTCCGCACCGTCAGCGCCGCGTCCAGCATGCAGTCGTAGCTCTCGCGCGCGGCCACCAGCGCGACCTCGGCGGCGCGCGTCGGATCCTCGTCCGCGGCCAGCGGCGTGGACTCGCCGGCCGAGGGCTTGCCGTCGCGCACCAGCAGGCGGTCGAGGAAGAACGTGTCCGGCGCGCTGACGTCGGTGATGTCGGAGCCGTACGTCTTCTTGCGCTCCGTCACTTCGCGGGCCTCGACCGGCCCCTCGCGACCGAACAGTCGATCGCCCGCGACCACCTCCGACGCGCGCACCCACGCCGCCGTCTCGACGCGCCACAGCTCGTGGTTCGGCAGCACCACGATCGGCTCGCCCGTCGTCAGCCGGACCTCCAGCACCCGGCTCGACCGTCGCTCTCGCAGCGCCCGCACCTCGACCCGCACGCGCGCGCCCGTCGTCGGGTCGGCGCCGATCAGCTGCATGCCGCGCTGCGGGGCGACCAGGTCGGCCGTCTCGCCCGAAGGCGTCAGCAGGCGATGCTCGCCGTACCAGCTCGGATCGGCCGCGACCTCCGTATGCGCCGCGACCGGGCCGCGCGAGGCATGGAGCGCGCCGCTCGAGTCGCGCATGCACAGCCCGAGCGCGTAGGACTTCCCGCAGGCGATGGCCGGCGGCTCGACGCGCACGCGCAGCCGCGTCGGTCCGCCGGTCGTGTCCGGGGGCGCGACGGTCAGCGCTTCACGCGGCAGCTCGAGCATCACCGGCCGCGAGCAATCGACCGCAGCGACGGATGCGTTCGCCGACTCCCGGGCCACGACCACCAGCGACACCAGCGGCGCAGCGAGCTGGACCGCCGGCACGTCGACGTCGAGCGCGCAGTGATCGAAACTACCGACGAGCGACGGGACCACCAGCATCGCCTCGTCGAGCTCCGGAACCGGTGCCGGAGCCGGCGCTGGTGCCGGCGCCGGCGGCAACGCCTGGGGCCTCGTCTCGGGCCGCGGAGCGGCGGCATCGGGGGCATCTGGCGTGCAGCCCGCCAGCGAGACGAGGACGGCGGAGACGATCGCGCGGCGCATGTGCGACCCAATACGAGCTCGACCCCATGTTATTCGCGCGCTCGCGCCGCCCCGGCCGCGTCGTGCCTCACACCCCCGGCCATCACTCAGGGACATGTCGCTCGGGACATGTCCGATCGTCCCGAGCGCCCGAGGTCGACAGCCCCCGCCCCTCAGTGGACGCGATAGCCCCCGTGCTCCGCAGCGATCTCGTTGTAGCGGGCGAACCCCAGGATCCACTTGCGGCCGTCCTCGCGGGCCACCCCGGCGTCCGGGAAATAGTCCTGGGCGATCACCTCCACGTGCTCGCGCAGCTTGCGGGCCAGCACCGCGCACTCCTCCGGCGTCACCAGCCAGCCATCGTTCGACTGGAACTTGAACGCCCCCACGCGCCCGTCCTTCAGCGATGACGACTCCACCGCCGCCTCGTGCGCCTGCAGGTACGCGCGCGCGGCCGCCAGCTCCGCCTCTGTCGGCGCCGGCCCCTCTGCCGCCTCGCCGCGCAGCGCCGCAAACGCCGCGAGCACCCGCTCCTCGTCGAGCTCGCCCAGCTCGAGCTCCGGGATCGGGGCCGCCTCCCCGTAGTGGATCGCGTCGGCCCACTCGAGCGCGCCCACGGTCGTCGCCATGCCCCGCACGTTGAAGCGGTAGTACCCCGCGACCCCGCTCGAGTTCGGCAGCTCGTCCTCGTCCACCGTCGGGGGGGTGCGCACCATCTGCAGGTCGTAGCCCATCGTCCAGGCCTACCATGGATCGCCCGCGCGCGGCGTCGCCTCACGCCCGCGCCTGCGGCCTGCGAGCGGCCTGCGTGCCAAGCTCTCGCCGTGCCGCCCTCCGCACGTTATCGGCCGGATCCCCGGTACCTCGCGCTCGGCGACGGCTTCGCCGACGTCGTCGCCCCCGCGCGCTTCCCCAGCCATGTCCTGCGGCACCGCGACGAGCGCTGGGCCGCGCGGGTCGGCCTCGACAGCCTCGGCGACGACGAATGGGAGCGGCACTTCGCCCGCTTCGAGCCGCTGCCCGGCAACCTGCCCGACCCGCTCGCCCTGCGCTACCACGGCCATCAATTCGGCAGCTACAACCCCGCGCTCGGCGACGGCCGCGGCTTCTTGTTCGCCCAGCTGCGCGACGGCTTCGACGGTCGCCTGCTCGACCTCGGCACCAAGGGCAGCGGCGCCACCCCGTACGCCCGCGGCGGCGACGGCCGCCTCACCCTCAAGGGCGGCGTGCGCGAGATCCTCGCCGCCGAGCTGCTCGCGGCCCGCGGCGTCGACACCTGCAAGATCCTCAGCGTGTTCGAGACCGGCGAGCGGCTCATCCGCGGCGACGAGCCCTCGCCCACGCGCTCGTGCGTGCTCGTGCGGCTCAGCCACTCCAACCTGCGGTTCGGCACCTTCCAGCGCCACGCTTACCACCGCGACCTCGCCCGCCTCGGCGCCCTGGTCGACTACGCCGTCGAGCACCACTTCCCGGCCGCGCGCCGCGACGACCTCGCCGTCACCACCGCCGCGCTGGTCCGTCTCGTCGCCTGTCGCGCCGCCGCCACCGCCGCCGCCTGGACCGTCGCCGGCTTCGTGCACGGCGTCCTCAACACCGACAACCTCAACCTCACCGGCGAGAGCTTCGACTACGGCCCCTGGCGCTTCCTGCCGACCTACGACCTCGGCTTCACCGCCGCCTACTTCGACGAGACCGGCTTCTACGCCTTCGGTCGCCAGCCCAACGCCGTGCTGTGGAACCTCGGGCGCCTGGCCGAGGCCGTACTCCCGCTGACCACGCGAGATGTCCTCGAGGACAGCCTCGGCGCGTTCGAGCCCGCCTTCCACGCCGCCGTGCGCCGCGCCTTCCTCGACCGCCTCGGCCTCGCCCCGCGCGGCGACGCGGCCGACGACGGCGTCATGGACGCCTGCTACGCCTTCCTCGCCGCGCGCCGCCTCGACCTCGACCGCTTCTACTTCGACTGGTACGGCGGCGAGGCCAGCGCCGCCCGGGCCCTCGCCGGCCCGGCCGCCGCCCACTACGACCACCCCGAGTTCATGGAGGTGCGCCGCGCCTGGACCGCGCACGCCCCCGCCGCCCCCGAGCGCCTCGGCCACCCGTACTACGGCGGCGCCGCCCCGTGCTCGCTGCTCATCGACGAGGTCGAGGCGCTGTGGGCCGCGATCGCCGACCGCGACGACTGGGCCCCGCTGGCTGCCAAGCTGGCGGCGATCCGCGAGTTCGCCACCCTCCACGGCCGCGACCCGTCGGTGATGGACATGCCCTGAAGGCCATGTCCCAAGCGACATTTCTCAAAGGGCATGTCGCTTGCGACATGTCCCGACGTTCACTCTAAATCCGCGACCCCTCGGAGCTCGCGCCCGGCATCCAGCGCCACGAGCAGCCCGGAGCCGGCGCTCGGCCTCCGCTGTCGCGGGAATCGCCGCAGCCGCGAGCTCGTCAGCCGCGAGCTTCTCAGCCGCGAGCGCTCCGCGCCTGAACCTCGCGGGCGAGCAGCCCGGAGCCGGCGCTCGGCCCGACGCCGCGAGGGCCGCCGCAGCCGCGAGCTTCTCAGCCGCGAGCGCTACGCTCCCAACCCTCCGGCACGAGGCCTATCGCCCTCCTCGCAAGCACAGCCCGGAATCTTCAGCCGCGAGCGCTCCGCTCCCGACCCTCGGCCACGAGCCTATCGCCCTCCGCCGCGAGCAACCGCTCGGCTTCCTCCGCCGCGAGCAACTCGGCTTCCTCTGCCGCGAGCACCTCGGCTTCCTCCGCCGCCTCCGCTTCCTCCGCCGCGAGCAGCTCCGCCTCCTCGATCTCGAGTTCCAGCAGCTCCTGCTCGGCCCCGATCTCCGTCAGCTCCCAGTCCTGCTCCGGCGCGCAGGCCGGCATCAACAGGCCCCACGCGGCGAACACGACCGCGCACGCGCCCCGGATCCCTCGGATGTGCCCGCTCTCTTGCATGGGCCCATCCTCGCAGCTCTTCCCGATCTCGCGCGGATCACGGCGCCGCACCCTCGGTTCGCCGACCGCGTGCAGCCGGCTGCCTTCCTCGGGGCTGCCGCTCGCGTTACTGTCCGCGCCCATGATCGGCTACGTCAGTCTCGGTACCAAGGACATGCAGCGGGCCTCCGCCTTTTACGACGCGCTCCTCGCGGAGCTCGGCGCCCAGCGCACGCTGAACTTCGACCGCTTCGTCATTTGGGGCAAGAGCCCGAGCGAGGCCGCCCTCGCCGTGTGCACCCCGTACGACGGCAACCGCGCCACCGTCGGCAACGGCGTGATGGTGGCCCTCGCCTGCGCCGACCGGGCGGAGGTCGACCGCCTGTATGCGCGCGCCCTCGCTCTCGGCGCCACCGACGAGGGCGCCCCCGGCGAGCGCGGGCCCGGCTTCTACGCCGCCTACTTCCGCGACCTCGACGGCAACAAGCTCAACTTTTTCAAGATCGACGGATAGCGACAGCGACCCGATGGGCCGCCGGAGTCGAGGAGAGTCGCGCCTCCCGTAAACACAGGCCGAGGGGACATGCCCCCTCGGCCTGCTCGAATTGACCGCCCCGGCCGCCCGCATCGCATGTCTCCCACGACATGCCCTCAAGAGCATGTCCCGAACACCATGCCCGTAAGAGCATGTCCCCGGCGACAGCTCGTGATGCCTCACCCGCCCGCCAGCGACAGCACCGCGATCTCGCCCTTCTCGCTGCCGACCGCCAGGCGCTGGCCCTCGCGGTCGAACGCGAGCGCCGTCGTCCCCCCCTTGGCGAACACCCGCTGCGACGCCAGCCGCGCCCCGCCCGGGTACGCCACCAGCACCACCTCCCCCTCGGCCGAGCCGAACGCTGCGCGCTCGCCGTCGGGGTGCCAGGCCAGGCACTTCAGGACAGGCGGTGACGCGAGCCCTCGTTCCGCGTTCCCCTGTCCTCCGCTCTCTCTATTCAAAGCTGCACCGAGACCCCGCTCCGCATCCGAGCCCCCCGACGCTGCGTGTCCTCTCGCGCCCCGCGAAGCCACCTCGCCCCTGCGGTCGCGACCTCGACCTGTCCCCGCAGACAGATCGATCCCGCCGACCTGTCTTCCCGGCCAGGTGCGCTCGTGACCGCGGTTCGGTCCGGGTCCGCGCCTGCCTCCGCCTGAGGCTGGCCCGCGCCGGCGGCCCCGCGTACACTCCGGCCCCGTTCGATGCCGGCCCTCGTCGTCGCACTGCTCACCGCGCTCGCGCCCGATCCTTCCGATCCGGTCGTCGACGCCTGGCAGGTCCCCGAGGGCTGCCCCACCGTCGAGGTGCTGCACGCTGGCATTCGCCGCTCGCTCGGCGGCCTCGCGGTCGAGCGCCGCGCCCCCGTGCAGGTCGGCGTCATCGTCGTCCGCGAGGCGCCGCAGCGCTTTCGCCTCGAGCTGCGGCTCGACGCTGGCGACGGCCCCAGCGAACGCGTGCTCACCAGCGACAGCTGCGGCGCCGCCGTCGACACGGCCGCCTGGCTGGTCGCCATCGCCATCGACGTGCGCGCCAGCGACCCGGCCGCCGCGCCAGCCCCTTCGGTCACCGTCCCCGCGCCGCCCGACCCCGAACCGGGCGCGCTCGTGCCCGCGCCCGTGCCTGCGCCCCAGCCAGCGCCCGCGCAGCCCGACCCCAAGCCCGCGCCCCAACCACTGCAGCCGCCCGCGCTCGAAGCCCCCTCGGACCCGTCGCCCGCCCCACGCCCCAAATCCCCGCTCCACCTCGACCTCTGGGCTGGTGGCGGCCTCGGTCTCGGCGTCTTGCCGCGGCCGGCCCCGACCGCCGCTCTCGGCCTCACCCTCGCCGGCCCGCGCTGGGAGGCCGAGCTCAGCGGCACCTACTGGGCCCTCCGGCGCGAAGATTTCGGCGAGGGCCGCGGCGGCAAGTTCGCCCACGGCCACGCCGCCGTGCGCGGCTGCGGCGCCTGGGAGCGCGGCCGCGTGCGCGTGCCTCTGTGCGGCGGCCTGGCCCTCGGCGGCGTCAGCGGCGAGGGCACCGGGGCCCTGATCCCCCAGACCGCCCGCTCGCTGTGGATCGGCCTGCTCGCCGGCGCCGGCCTGCGGGTCGCCCTGCACCCGCGCGTCGGCCTGCTCCTGCGCGCCGAGGCCGTGTTCGGCCTGCGCCGCCCGGGCTTCCTGCTCGAACCTGCGCGCGGCCTGGTGTTCCGCCCGGCGCCGGTCGGGTTCTCCGCGCTGATTGCGCTCTCGATTCGGTTGCGTTGAAGTGTCCGACTCGCCCCGCTCGTGGACATCCAGGGAGACGATGCCCGCCAGCGGGGTCCTCTTCGACGCACTCGGGTCTCCGGCCGAGCTGCTCACCGTCGCCGACGTGTACCGCACGCACGCCGATTTCGTGTGGCGCGTGGTCCAGCGCCTGGGCGTGCCCGCGGCCGAGGCCGAGGACGTCGTCCACGAGGTCTTCATGGTCGTCCAGCGCCGGCTCGGCGAGTTCGACGGCCGCGGCGCCATCACCAGCTGGCTTTACGCGATCGGCCGCGGCGTCGCGGCCAACTACCGCCGTGGCCACGCCCGCGCCGCCCGCCGCATCGATCACCTCGATCCCCCGCTGCCGCCGCGCTCGCCCGAGGAGGACGCCGCCCACCGCGAGGCCGCCGGCGTCATCGAGACCTTCCTCGGTCAGCTCGACGGCGAGACCCGCGAGATCTTCGAGCTCGCCGACATCGAGGGCATGAACTGCCCCGAGGTCGCCCGCGCCCTCGAGCTCGACCTGAACCGCGTGCTCGCCCGACTCAAGACCGCCCGCCGCCGCTTCAACGCCTTCGTCGCCCAGCGCAGCGCCACCACGAGGACCCCATGACCGAACCCCGCGACGACCTCCCGGCCCTCGATCCCCGCGCCGCCGACCTGCTGGCGACCTACCGCCGCGCCCGCGCCATGCCGCCGGCCGCCCGCGCCCGGGTCCGCGACCAGCTCGTAGGGACAGGTCCCGAAGGACATGTCCTTCCGCTCAGGCCACGCCGCCGCCACGACGCCGCCTGGGCCGCCGCCCTCGCGCTGGCCGCCGTCGCCATCCTGTGGCTGGCGCGCCGCGACTCACACCTGTCCGAACAGACGGGTGCGTCCGCGACCATGAGCCCGGCCCACGGCGCTGCCGACCCCGCCGTCAACGACGCCGCCCTTCTCACGCCGCCGCCGGCCGCCCCGCAGCCCGGGCTCGTGCCTGCCGTCGCCCCGGCGCCGACCGACGTCGTGCGACCCCGGTCCAGGCCCGCCGCCGATCGCCGCGACGCCGCGAGCCCCTCCGTCTCGGCCGATGGCCCTGACGATCACCGCGACGCGCACGACACCGCGCCCGCCACCGATCTGCGCGGCGAGCAGGCCCTGCTCGCGCGCGGCTGGCAGGCGCTCGCCGGCGGCGACCCCGGGTCCGCCGCGCGCGACGCCGACGAGCACGCGCGCCGCTACCCCGCTGGCGCGCTCGCTCCGGAGCGGCGCGCGCTCGCGGCCGCTGCGAGCTGCGCCGACGACCCCGCCGCTGGCGCCGAGCTCGCTCGCGCATTCCTCGCGGACCACCCGCGGAGCCCGCTGGCCCGGCGCGTGCGCGACGCCTGCGACCTCGCCCCGTGACCGCGATCGCGAAATTTTCTCCCCCTCATGTCCCACTGCTTCGCTTCGCGGACATGAAGGGGGCGACCCCCCACCTGAGGAACCTAACCATGCGCCTTCATCTAAACCCCCTGTACGTCCTCACCCTCGCTGCCGGCGCGCTCATCGGCGCCTGCGACATCGACAAGCCGATCGGCGAGCTCGGCCCCTACGAGCCCTGCGAGGCCAAGAAGTGCGGCGACGCCTGCAGCGTGTGCGACCCCGACGACAAGGATTGCGTCGAGACCGCGGTCATCAAGGCCTGCGACGCCGAGGGCGCCTGCGTCGCCGGCAACCCGGGCGTGTGCGAGGACGCCGGCTGGGAGCCGTGCGCCGACAAGGGCTGCGGCGAGGGCTGCAGCGTGTGCGCCCCCGACGACCCCGACTGCGTCGAGACTGCGGTCGTCAAGGCTTGCAACGGCGAGGGCCAGTGCGTGCCCGAGACCCCCGACCTGTGCGACCCCGCCGTCTACGACCCGTGCGCGGGCAAGGCCGCGTGCGACTCGTGCCAGGAGTGCGACCCCGCCGACCTCGACTGCAACGAGACCGCCGCGCTCAAGGTCTGCGACGAGTCTCTGAAGTGCGTCGTCGCCACCCCCGAGATCTGCGAGCAGACCGAGTGGGCCCCGTGCGAGGACCAGCCGTGCGGCGAGTCGTGCACCGAGTGCCCGCCCAACTCCCCCGGCTGCTTCGAGGATGACGTCGTCAAGGCCTGCGACGGCAAGGGCCAGTGCGTGCCCCTCAACGACGAGCTGTGCGAGGACAGCTACGACCCGTGCGCCGGCAAGGCCGCCTGCGATCAGTGCTTCCTCTGCGACCCCGCCGAGCCCGATTGCTCCGAGGACGACGCGGTGAAGGTCTGCGACGACTCGCTGCAGTGCGTCTTCCAGACCCCGGGCGTGTGCCAGGACTCGTTCAACGACTGCGCCGAAAAGGCCTGCGGCGAAGCCTGCACCCTGTGCGACCCGGCCGACCCCGACTGCGCCGAGGACGCCGTCTTCAAGGTCTGCAACTCCCTCGGCACCTGCGTGCCCGGCCAGCCCGACGTGTGCAAGTGAGCCGCCCGCGCGGCTGAAGCCTCGAGGCACCTGGTCTTTCGACCAGGTGCCTCTTGACGTTTGCAAGTGAGCCGCCCGCGCGGCTGAAGCACCGAGGCACCTGGGCTTTCGACCAGATGCCTCCTGATGTGTGCAAGTGAGCCGCCCGCGCGGCTGAAGCCTCGAGACACCTGGTCTTTCGACCAGGTGCCTCTTCGCGTCTGCCGCTCCGCCGCGACATCCCGGATCCGGCCGACCTGACCGATGGGCCAGCTCGCCGTTTCCGTCCGTCGAGCGATCTCGACATCCACCTGTCCCTTCGGCCAGCTCGCGCCCTCTCCCCGCCGGGTTTCACGACCGGCCACCTATCCCTTCAGCCAGCTCGCCGCCCCCGCCCGTCGAGCGATCCCGACAACCTACCTGTCCCTTCGGCCAGATCTCGCCCTCTCCCCGCCGGGTCTCACGACCGGCCACCTGTCTCTTCAGCCAGCTCGCCGCCCCTGCCCGTCGGGCGATCCCGACGACCTACCTGTCCCTTCGGCCAGCTCACCGCGACCCCACCGCCGACCAGCGCTGACCGGGCCCGCCAAGACGAGCCCCCGGCTCGGTCTCGAACGGTAGAGACGGCTCACCCCCTTCTCCCCGCCTGCCACCACGTTCCGCGCCCCGATCCGCGATCGGCGGCCGCGCCGCTGGTCAGCCCCGGCAATTTTTGGCACTCCTGCAGCCGGTGCTGCTCGTCCCCGCGCTCCTGGCCGTCCTCGTGGCCGCGCCGATCGAAGTCGGCACCTCTCTCGTCGACGCCACCCGGCTCGCGGCCGGCTTGCGCGCGCGCGTCGGCCCGGAGCTCGACGACTGGACCATCACCGTCGGCCCGGCCGACGGCGCCGACGCCCTGCGCGTCACCCTCGCGCGGGGCGACGGCCGCGCCGCCAGCCACACCGTCCGCCTCGCCGGCAAGACCGTCGAGGATCGCACCCGCGAGCTCGCCGCCAGCATCACCCTGTTGATGGACAGCCACCCGGCCGATCTGACCCCCGCGGCGCCCGCGTCCCCCGCTCGGCCGGCCCCTCAGCGCTCGCCGCCGCTGCCCCGGCCGCCCGACGCGCCCGCCTCGCGCCCCCCGCGGCCTGCCCTGCGCGGCTGGCTCGGCCTCGGCCCGCGCATCGAGGTCGGCAGCGGCCTGCGCTACGAGGCCGGCCTCGACCTCCTCGGCGGCTTGTGGCTCGCGCGCGAGCACGTCCAGCCGCTCATCGGCCTCGGCTTCAGCGGCGGCGCCCGCCACGGGATCTCCGTGCTCCACGCCCGCTTCGGCGCCGGCGCGGCCTTTGGCGCCCCGCTCGGCCCCGGAGGCCGGCTCTGGCTCGGCGCCCACCTCCTCGGCCACGCCCTGTACCTCCACGCCGTCGAGGTCGGGACCGACGCCACCTGGCTGTCCTCGACCGAGATCGGCGGCCTCCTGCAGTACCGCGGCCGCCGCCTGTTCCTCGGCCTGCGCACCGGCCTCGACCTCACCTTGCCCGCCGTGTCGATCCGCGGCACCCGCGGGGTCGTGCGCCGCGAGGTCCCGCGCTGGTGCTTCGGCCTCATGTTCGGCGTGAAGTTCGGCTGATCGGCGCCGCCGCAGCTCTCAGGTCGCATGCCCCGGGGACATGCCCTCTCGAGCATGTGCAAAAAGACATGTCCACTCTAACATGTCCATCCAGACATGCCCCTTCAAACATGTCTCTTCACGCAGAACCCATCGCCGCTCACTCGTGGATCTTCCGGCCCTTGGCCAGCATCTCGACGAAGCGCTCCACCTGCCGCGCGCGCGTCTCCGGCTTCTTCGCCGTCTGCAGGCGGAACAGCAGCGCGTAGCGGTTGGCCGCGTCCAGCCCGGCGAACGCCGCCTGCGCGGCCGGCACGCGGGCCAGCGCCGCCGTCAGCTCCGCCGGCACCTCGATGCGGCTCGCGGGCGCGTACGCGGCGTCCCAACGGCCGTCGGCGCGGGCCCGCTCGACCTCTGCCAGCCCCGCCGGCTGCATCGCCCCGCGCTCGACCAGCGCCTGCACCCGCTCGCGGTTGATCTGCGACCACAAGCTCCGCGGCCCGCGCGGCGTGAACCGCTGCAGCCAGCTGTCGCCGTCGTGGGCCTTCTTCTGGCTGTCGATCCAGCCCCACACCAGCGCCACGTCGACCGCGTCCGAGTAGCTCACCGAGCGCAGCGACTTGCCCTTCTTGGCCAGCTGCAGCCAGGCCCCGGGCGAGCTGCGGTGGTGCTCCGCCAGCCAGCGCGAGAACGCGTCGGCGTCGGCGAACAGGACGATGGGCAACGTCGGCGCGGCCATGTCCCCCAGCAGAGCACCCGCCCCGCGCCCGCGCTTGTAAAAACGCGACACCTGCCCCCAAAGCCAGCTCGCCCGCCCCCCGCCGACTCCGCGTTCAGGTCGGCCACGGTCTCGCAAT
>NZ_JAQNDL010000004.1 GCF_028368995.1 Nannocystis bainbridge
GCCGTACCGCCGTGAGCTGGGCCGATCGCCGTGGTGTGGTGATTGGCGAATAGGCGGAGTCGACGCGCGTCCGTGCGCATCGAGGTTTTCATGCGAACGATCATCGTGACCCTGTTGGCGCTCCTCTTCAGCGTGGCTGGTTGCAGCTTCACGCTCTCGTCGAACGGCGGCTGGGCGGACGGCCCCGGGTCGCGCATGGCCGGCCGCGGTCACGGCTGGGCCTCGACCGGCGATCCGGGCTGGCATGGCCGCGGCAAGCCGGCCCGCCGCGTCGAAGCGAGCGATCAGCCCGGGGCCAAGCAGCCGGCGATCGCGTGGGCTGGCGAGGCGCCGAAGAAGGCGAAGAAGCCGGCGATCACGTGGGCCGGGGAGGTGCCAAAGAAGGCGAAGAAGCCGGCGATCACGTGGGCCGGAGAGGCGCCGAAGAAGGCGAAGAAGCCGGCGATCACGTGGGCCGGGGAGGTGCCGAAGAAGGCGAAGAAGCCGGCGATCACGTGGGCCGGCAAGGCGCCGAGCAAGCGGCCGGTCCCGCGGGCCGACAAGCCGAAGCCGCCGGCGATCCAGTGGGCCGGGACCGTCCCGCCGGTCCCGCAGTGAGTCCCGAGGCGGGGGCTTCGGTTCGGTAAATGACATGAACGAATGGCCATGTCCGCGAGGACATGGCCGTTCGTGCATCCGCCTGACGAGAGACCTCGGTCCGGGGTTGGTCCGTCTTCAAGAGCTGGCCCGAGGGACAGGCGAATTCTCGCGCTCCCGCAGCGTCAACCCGCCAGCGGCTGCGGGTCCCACGCCGCCAGGGCCCGGTAGAACTGCGCCGGATCCATCCGCGGCGGCAGCCCAGCGACCTGGCCGTCGCCGAGCTCGATCGCCGTCCAGCCGCCGGCAGCGCGCTCGGCGAGGTCGAGGCTGAAGAAGCGACACGGCACGCGCCGTGCGAGTTCGGTGAATTCGGGCGGCGCGATCGAGTCGGCGATCTCCCACGCGGGTGACTCGATCAGGGGGCGCCCGTCGGCGATGAAGCGCCGCCACTCGCGAGGCAACGGCATGTCGCTCCTCGGGTCGTTCCCGAGCGGCACCAGGGGTTCGTAGGCGCGGAAGACCAGCCCGCCGACGAGGTCTTCCCCCTGGCGCGCGAGGAAGTTGCCGACGACGCGGCGGACCTCCGCGTCGTCGTCGGCGGCGCGGATGAAGCACGCGTCGTTCCACTCGTGCTTGCGCGACTTGACGTAGTCCTTGACGATCAGCGCGCGCGCGCCGAAGGGCGCCAGCGCGGCTGCGATCCGCGAGTCCTCGAGGCCCGCCGCGAGCGGCAGCACCACGGTCGCCGGGGTGTCGTCGCCGAGGTGCGGCAGCGCGGCCGGGAGCAGGTGCGCGCTGCGGTGAGCCGCCGGATCGTTGACGAGCTGCAGACCTCGCGCGAGCAGGCCGGCGTGCAGCGCGTCGTACGCCGCGAGCGGCATCATCCAGCCGCGGTAGATCGCGACCTCGATCCGCTCGCTCGCCGGGACCCGTCGCAAGGCCGCGCCGACGTCGCCACCGACCAGCGCCTCGAAGTCGCAGCACGACCACGCGAGCCCCGCTGCGTCGGCGGCCGCGACCTCGGGCGCGAACGCGCGGTCGGGGCTGCGAGGCAACAGCGGGTCCGTGCAGAACAGTACGCGCATGCGGGCATGATAGCGGGCGCCCGCGCGCGTCGCCGCGTCCGTGGTGCCGGCGCGTGCGCGACATCGGCCGGCGGCGGCCGGACGACCCTCTGTTACGATGCCGCCGTTCGGGGGGTGGAAGGGCTTTGAACGCCAACTTGGTCTCGGCGCTGACGGGCAACGCGGCGCTGTTCACATTCACCGCCGGCGCGGGCGATCTCGAGGTCATCCGCTTCGCCGGCGTCGAGGCGGTGTCCTCGCTGTTCGAGCTGCGCATCGAGCTGGCGGGCGGCGAGCTCGATCTCGAGGCGCTGGTCGACAAGCCGGCGCTGCTGACGATCGGCGGCCTCGAGGCGCCGCGCCACATCCACGGCCTGGTGTGCGGCGCCGAGTACAACGGCGAGCTGCGGCAGCACCACATCTACGAGGTCACGCTGGTGCCGCGGGCGTGGCGGCTGACGCGGCGCCAGGACAGCCGGATCTTCCAGCGCAAGACGACGAAGACGATCGTCGGCGAGGTGCTCGAGAAGGCCGGCATCCCGCGCGACTGGTTCCGCTTCGATCTGTTCGGCTCGTACAACCCGCGCGACTACTGCGTGCAGTACCGCGAGACGGACTGGGAATTCGTCAGCCGGCTGCTCGAGGAAGACGGCATCTATTATTACTTCGAGCACACCGCCGAGAAGCACGTGCTGGTGATGAGCGACAAGCCGGCCGCGCCGGCGATCGCCGGCTCACCGGAGGTGTGGTGGGCCCCGCCGCACGGGTTCGTGCGCGGGCAGGAGCACATCACGCGCTTTCGCATGGCCGAGGGCGTGCGCACCGGCAAGTCGTCGCTGCGCGACTTCAACCTGCACAAGCCCGACCAGCCGATGGAGGCCCACGAGACGGCGCAGCAGGCGGCCGACCTCGAGGTGTACGACTTCCCCGGCGACTACCAGGAGCCCGGCGGCCGCGCGTCCGACCAGGGCGCCGGCCTGGCGAAGATCCGGCTCGAGGCGATGCAGCACGATCGCCGGCGCGGCATCGGCGAGAGCGACTGCCCGCGGCTCGTGCCCGGCTACTCGTTCTCGCAGTCCGGCCACCAGCGCGGCGACCTCGACGGCGAGTACAAGCTGCTGCGCGTCGAGCACAAGGGCGAGCAGTCGCAGGTGCTCGAGCAGGACGCCAGCACCGAGTTCTTCTACAACAACAGCTTCGTGTGCATCGAGGCCAGGACGCCGTACCGACCGCCGCGCGTGACGCCGCGGCCGACAGTGCGAGGCGTGCAGACGGCGACGGTGGTCGGCCCGCCCAACGAGGAGATCTACGTCGACGAGCACGCCCGGGTGAAGGTGCAGTTCCACTGGGACCGCACCGACGGCTTCAGCGAGGACTCGTCGTGCTGGGTCCGCGTCAGCCAGCTGTGGGCCGGCAATTCGTGGGGGGCGATGTTCATCCCGCGGATCGGCCACGAGGTGCTGGTCGACTTCATCGAGGGCGACCCGGACCGGCCGGTGATCATCGGCCGGATCTATCACGGCCTCAACCTGCCGCCGTACCCGCTGCCGGAGCAGAAGACCAAGAGCACCATCAAGTCGGACACCTATCAGGGGGCCGGCTACAACGAGCTGCGCTTCGAGGACCAGAAGGGGATCGAGCAGATCTTCATGCACGCGCAGCGCAACCTCGACATCCGCGTGCTCAACGACCGGATGGAGAGCGTGCTCCACAACCGCCACCTGACCGTCGGCAGCAACGACGGCGGGTCGAAGATCGGCGACTACCACGAGAACATCTGGCGCGACCACCACTGGCGCATCGATCGCAACCGCAACGAGCACGTCGGCGGCGACCTGCGGATCCGCGTCGGCGGCATCGACGGGGTCGGCCACGTCGACACCGTGATCGAGGGCAACCGCCGCGAGCTGGTGATGCAGAGCCAGAGCCTCGAGATCAAGGCCGACCTCAAGATCAAGATCGGCGGCGGTCACCACGAGCAGGTGCTGGGCGACGTGCAACGCAAGGTCACCGGCACGCTGTCGGTCGAGGCGCTGCAGGAGGTCCACTACAAGTCGTCGAAGGTGGTGATCGAGGCGTCGCAGGGGCTGACCATCCGCGGCCCCGGCGGCTTCATCACCATCCACGCCGGCGGCATCGACATCGTCGGCACGCTGGTCAAGATCAACAGCGGCGGGCGGGCGCTCACCGGCACGCCGGCGGGCCCGCTCGACCCCGACGAGGCCAAGCCGATCGAGCCGACCAAACCCGAGCCGGCCGACAGCGGCGGCATCTGACCCGAGGGACATGTCATGCCGCCCGCAGCCCGCATCACTGACATGCATGTGTGCCCGGTGCCGACCCACGTCGGCGGCCCGGTGGTCGTCGGCGAGACCTCGGTGCTGATCGGCATGATGCCGGCCGCGCGCGAGGGCGACAAGCTGGTGTGCGCGACCGGCCCCGACAGCGTCGCCCGCGGCGAGCCGAGCGTCCTCATCGGCAACAAGCCGGCCGCGCGCCTCGGCGACCCGACCACCCACGGCGGTACGATCGTCGTCGGCTGCCCGACGGTGATCATCGGTTCGCTGGCGCAGGTCGAGGCGCTGCGCACCGACAAGCCGTTCTGCGAGGAGTGCGAGAAGGCCCGCAACCGCGTGCTGATCCTCGACCACCGCTACCACGACGACGAGCCGGTGCAGGAGGCCGAGTACGAGGTCGAGCTGCACGACGGCACGATCCTCAAGGGCAAGCTCGACGCCGAGGGGCGGGCCCGCATCGAGGGCGTGCCGGCCGAGCGCGCCCAGGTCACCTACGGGCCCGACGTGCGCAGCTGGGAGCGCAAGGACCAGACGCCGAACCCGAGCTTCGCGGAGTCGTTCGCCGACGGCGACGCCGACGCGCTCATCGACGCCGTCATGGGCGAGGAGCCGCAGACATGAGCGGCGGCAGTTACATGAGCGCCATCACCGACGTCGGTGATTGGATCTGGGGCCTCGTCCGCGGCGGCTTCAACGAGCAGCAGTCGATCAGCCAGATCATCGTCGACGCGATCATCGGTATGATCCCCGTCGTCGGCGACGTCACGGCGGTGCGCGACCTGCTGGCGGTGGTCATCCGCCTCGCCGATCACCCGGAGCGGCGCCAGGAGACCATGCAGTGGGTCGAGCTGACGATCTGCCTGTTCGCGCTTATCCCGGTGGCGGGCGGCGCGATCAAGGGCGTCGGTCGCCTGCTCGCGCGGGTCGGTCGCAACGCCGCCGAGGCGGCGCCGGTGCTGCGCGAGGCGGTCGAGCTGCTCAACCGCCTCGGCTCCGGCAACGCGGTCCGCTTCATGCGGGAGCTCGATCTGTCGCGCTACACCGCCGATCTGCAGCGTCACTTCCGCACGATGGTCGGGCGCGTCACCACCACGATCGACGCCATCATGCGCCGCGGTGGCCGCATCCTGCCCAGCAGCATGACCGAGCGGCTGCGCGAGCTGCGGGCGGCGATGCAGCAGCTGCTGGCGCTCGGCGACCGCATGATCCCGCAGGCGGTGCGCGACCTGAACGGGTGGCTGCGCACGGTCCAGCGCCACCTGTACGCCGGGACGCCGCACCAGATCCCGTCGAGCCTGCGCGCCGAGACGCGGGAGTTCGAGCGCGGCCTCATCCGCCAGCGCCGGCTGCCGCGGCAGGCCGAGCTGCCGTTCCCGCCGTCGACGCTCGCCAACTACCGCCACCGCGTGCCGTGGCCCGACCTGCGCACGGGCGGATTCCACAACCCGGCGTGGAACCCGTACCGCAACATCCGCACCTTCAGCGGCAACCTGCAGGCGGTGGCGCTGCGGCACCCGCGGAAGATCTACCGCATCATCGAGAACGAGGGCGGCCGCTCCGGCGCGTTCTGGTCGCTCGAGCGGCCGGCCAGCGGCCGCCGCTGGCGCGAGGACTACGCGGTGCTCGAGTCGTGGAACCGCGACGGCTACTACATCGAGTTCGAGATCCCGCCGGGCCAGACGCTCTACGTGTGGCAGGGCAGGGTGGCCAGCCAGGTCGAGACCGACGCGGCCAAGGCGACCTACGGGCAGGTGCTCAACGGCGGCGCGCAGCAGCTGCTGATCGACCTGCGTCACCCGAGCAACGCGTGGGCGACGAGCCGCGTCGAGCGGCTCCCGCTGCACCGCACCGGCTGGCGCGATCACATGGGCGTCAACGTGCCGAACGAGCAGACCCGTGCCATCCTGCTCGGGCAGACCGAGCGCGCCCAGCGGGTCGGCACCTACACCGCGGTCACGCGCGTCACCGGTGCGGGGGTCCGCGGTCAGCAGAGCCAGCAGCGGCAGCAGCAGCAGAGGCGACAGTGACGGAGCTCCAGACGACCGTTCGGCCGGTCACGCCAGCCGACTTCCCGCTCGACGATGCGACCCGCGCGCAGATCTTCTATCGCCTGCGCCGCTACGCGTCGCTGACCTACGTCAAGCGCTGCACGCTGCTGCTGCAGAAGTTCATCGCCGGGTTCGACGCGTGGGCCCGCAAGTCGGGGCCCGATCACACGCAGTTCGCCCGCAAGGCGCTGCAGTCGCTGTACCCGCCGCTGGCGGCGCTCGAGCAGGTGCCGGGCCTCCTGCTGAGCAATCAAAAGACGCGGGCCTACGACGCGCTGAGCCAGGCCGGCTTCCTCACCGAGCTGCTCGGCCAGGGCTTCGACGGCGGCATGCGCTGGGAGCCGTTCGGCTACAACTACGGCGAGCGGCCGAGCGTCGGTCTGTTCGCGTGGGCCGAGAAGGCGCTCGAGATGGCGGCGCAGATGCAGCGCACCGCCGAGGCCGGGTGGTCGCTGTCGCTGATGGCCCTGCAGCGCCCGGCGCCGCCGCACGCCCACCTCGAGCCGATGCCGCGGGCCGACGGCATCGTCATCGATCCGGACGAGGACGTGCCCGTCACCGGCGTGTGGGTGCCGCTCGACGTGCCGTACGGCTGCCCCAACTTCCTGGTCGAGGGCGTGCCGGCGCCGCTGCTGTCCGTCGAGACCCAGCGCGTCGACGCCGAGGGCTACCCCGGCGACCCCGAGAACCCGCCGATCGCCGCGCGCACCGACTACGTGTACGAGGAGCTGCCGACCCGCTGGCAGCTGGCGTGGGACGACATCCGCTACCGCGCCGGCGTCGAGATCGACGAGCCCGAGTTCCTCGACGACGAGACCGAACTGCCGGTGTGGCCGCCGGCCCACCCGCCGTCGCCATGACCACGAGCGCCGGCATCACCCGCCCGCGCCTCGTCGTCGAGGTGCTGTGGGGGCCCGAGCAGGGCAAGAAGGCGGTGATCGCCGCCGGCGGCGCGATCACGGTCGGGCGCGACGGCGCGGCCGGTCTGTGCCTGGCCCACGACGAGGCGCTGGCGCCGGTCCACTTCCAGCTGGCGTGGGACGGCCAGGTCGCGGCGCTGCAGTCGCTGGTGAACGAAGAGACATGTCTCGACGGACAGCCGGTGCGCGAGGGCAGCAGCGGCCACGGCGGCTGGGTGCGCGCGGGCCGGTCGGACCTGGCGCTGGCGATCGAGCGCCACACGCCGCTCGAGACGCCGCCGACGCCGGAGATGCTGGCCGCGGCGGCGCCGGCGGCCCTGGCCCTCAAGGCCGAGCCGGGCCGGCTGTTCGCGGTCGTCGACGCCTCGCGCGACGAGCGGGTGCGGGTGCTCCTGCGCGAGTCGCCGGCCCGCTACCGCTCGCTGTACGACGGCTGGCAGGGCGACGCGCTGGCCGAGAGCGCGCCGTACCTGGTCGAGCTCGGGCCGCCGCACCCGCAGCTCGTCGACGACCTGGTGATCGAGGGCTGGCACACCGACGACGCGCGGCGCGACGGCGACGGCGGCTGGGCGATCTTCCTCTCGGTGCCCGACGCGCGCGAGTTCGAGGCGGTGCGCCGCCACCTGCGCAAGTTCCTCATGGTCGACCTGCACCGCGAGAAGGTCTACTTCCGCTTCTACGACCCCCGCGTGCTGCAGGCGTTCGTGCCGACCTGCAACGCGGGCGAGCGGCTCGAGTTCCTCGCCGACATGGCGTGGCACGTCACCTGTCCGCAAGGACTGCTGACGTTCCGCGCCTGAGCGGCCGCGGCGCTGGCGGGCCGCGGGGCAGCCGCCTGAACGGGACCGAGTGACGCGCCGCGCACCCGCCAGGTCCCGCGCCCTGACGGCCGCACCGCCGCGTCCTCGTCGACGCAGGTCGCTCGACCGGCTGCCCGGGGCTGCGCCTCCGCGGCCCGGCGCTACGCTTGCCGCGGTGTGACCGATCTGCGGCCGACAGCCGAGCCCGTGCGCTCCTCCGCCCGCGCGCCCCGCGGCCCGACGGTGGACGTGTCTCATGGGACAGGTGAGTTGCGCGGCCCCGGGGCGCTGAGAGAGCTGTCCGAAGAGACAGCCGACGGCGAACCTCCCGAACCGCCAGCATCCGGCCTCACGGAGGCCCGGCCGTGAAGCTGAGAGCGCGCATCGCCGCGGCGCTGATCGTCGTCGCTGTCCCGGTGCTGGTCGGCGTGAGCGCCGTGTCGGAGCCGCTGCCCGGAGGCGTGGGCGCGCTGAGCCTCGGCTTCGGGCTCGGCGTCGCCGCGGCGCTCGGGATCGCCGGGCCGCTCGTGGGCCGGGTCCGCCGACTGGCCGCGGCCGCCCGCGACGCGGCCGACAGCGGCCATCGCCAGGAGATCGAGGTCCGCGGCGACGACGAGCTGGCCGAGCTGGCCCACACCCTCAACGCGGCCGGCCGGGCGGTGCGCGACCACGTCGCGCTCGGCGAGCGGCGCAACGCGGCCCTGCGCGACATCGTCGTCGACGCCACCCATGACGTGATGCTGCCGCTGACGGCCCTGCACGGCCACCTGGGCGAGCTCGGTCCGGGCGCGGCGCTGGCCGAGGTGAACCACATCGCCGGGCTGCTGCGCAACCTGGCCGCGGCGGCGGCGCTGGCGACCGAGGTGGCGCCGGCGCGCTCGACGTTCGACCTCAACGCGGTGCTCTTGCGGGTGGTGGTGCGCGCGACGGTGCCGGCGCGGCGGGCGGGGATCGAGGTGGTGTCGGCGGTGCCGGAGGTGACGGTGTGGATCGACGGCGACGCGCTGCTGGTCGAGCAGGCGCTGGTCAACCTGATCGACAACGCGATCGCCTACAACTTCCGCGGCGGCCACGTGGCGGTGGTGCTGGTCCGCCGCGGGCCCGAAGGGTTCGCGCTGCGGATCGAGGACGACGGCCCGGGCGTGAAGCCGTGCGAGCTGCCGCGCCTGACCGAACGCTACTTCCGCGGCGCCCACGGCGAGCAAGCCAGGCCGGGCGGGCGCGGGCTCGGGCTCCACATCACCGCCCGCGTGGCCGAGGCCCACGGCTTCTCGCTCGAGCTGGCCCGCGGGCCCTACGGCGGGCTATGCGTCGAGCTGCGCGGCCGCCGACGCGCGAGCCGGTGAGCGAGGCAGGATCGGCCGGACCGCGTGCGCTGCGGAGGCTCAGCGAGCCAGTGAGCGACGCGCGCCGAGGTATGCTCTTTAGAGCATGTCCTTACGGAAATGCTCTCGAAGACATGTTCGAGGGGGCATGTCCGCCAGGACATGCTCCGAGGATCGCTCAGCGAGCCGTGCCCCGGCCGCGGCGCTCCATCGGCGATCAGGGCTGCGGCGCGGGCGGGGGGCCGGCGAGCGCGTTGCGGAACTCGGGGGTCTGCGCCAGCTTGATCGAGCCGTCGAGGGTGGCGTCGCCGAACGCCTGCAGGAAGTTGTTGTTCTCCTGGCTGCGGCCCCAGCGGCTGCTCCGGCCAGCGACCGGGCCCTGCCACACCGTCGTGCTGCTGCGGTCGATCAGCCAGCCCTGGGCCATCAGCGACGCCTGGTAGGTGTTGCCCTCGACGATCCAGAACTGGTCGAGCTGCAGCTGCAGGGTGTGCGTCGCGGCCTGCGGGTCGGCGGTGACCGGGAAGCCGAGCGCCGCCAGCTCCTTGGCGAACACGTTGCGCACGTACTCGGTCGGGACCTGGCCGCCGGCGGCGTTGTAGACCGGCAGGTCGGGGTTGGCGTCCTCGCTGACGCCGAGCAGGTGCGGGTCCTGGACCTGCCGCTTGTCGACGATCTGGGCGATGAAGATGACGGTGCCCGGCGGGACCGGGACCAGGCCCGCGACCTTGGACGGGTCGGCCTTGTCGCTCGGCGAATAGACCAGCGGGAACGAGATGATGTCGGGCGACGAGGCGCAGGCGCCTGCGGTCAGCGCGGCCGTCAGGAGGCCGCAGGCGAGGAGCGAGGAGCGAGCGCGGTGCTGCATGGCGGGGTCACAGTAGCACCGCGTGGCGGGCCCGGCGACGCGGCCCGCCGGTGCAGCGAAACGGCCCGAGGTGACGCCGATCACCGCCGCTCGCGGCGGATGCGCAGACGAACGCAAGTGCAGTTGACGGCGTTCAAACGGGCTTTTCGGGCTCGACGCCGGACGCCTGCGCGCTGCAGACAAGCCGCGCGCGCAGGGGTATCGTCGCGGTGGTGCTCGCCAACCTCGACGCGATCGACTGGAAGTCCCTGCGGCACGCCTACGGGGAGGCGAGCGATGTCCCCAAGCTGATCCGCGCGCTCGTCAGCGATCACCCCGGCAAGCGAGAGGGCGCACTCGACGCGCTGTTCTCGACGATCTGGCACCAGGGCAGCGTGTACTCGGCGAGCCCCGCCGCGGTGCCGTTCCTGCTCGAGCTGCTCGAGGCCGAGGGGCAGGAGGATCTGCCCGCGATCCTCGAGCTGTTGGCCCACCTCGCCACCGGCACGCCCGACGAGGACGCCGAGCCCGCGGCCAATCCGGCCGTCGCCGCGCGCGAGGCCGTGTCGCGCGGGATGCCGGTGTACGCGCGCCAGCTCGTCCACTCCGAGCCGGCGGTGCGCGTCGCCGCGGCCTACTTGCTGGGGCTGTTCGCGGTCGAGGAGGCCCGGGCGCCGCTCGCCGCCGCCATCGAGGACGACGCCGAGCCGGCGGTGCGCGCCGTCGCAGCCTTCGCGCTCGGCTGCGTCGCCGACCCGACCCGCGCCGACGAGCTGCGCGCGCGCCTAGTCGACATCAGCGAGCATCCGGCGGTGCGCCTCTACGCCGGCCTCGGTCTGGCGCGCGGCGGCGCCCCGATCGAGGGCCCGCAGTTCGCCGCGCTCGCCGAGCTCGTCGACGACGTCGACCTGTTCGGCCAGCTCGACGAGCTGCACGACAACGCCGCCCGCATGAGCTATGGCCCGGTCGCCGACGGGCTGCTGCGCCTGCCCGCGGCCGATCGTCTGCGCCTGGCGCCGGCCCTCGGGCGCGCCCTCGAGGCGGTCCGCGGCCGCGACGCGCTCGGCCTGGCGACCGCGCTGCTGGGGCTCGCGTTCGCCGACGCGGCCGTGCCCGCGGGCGCGAGCGCGGCGGCTCTCGGCGACGTCCAGCGCGAGGCCCTCGTCAGCCTCGTGCGCGCCCCGGCGGCCTGGCGCTACGCCAACATCGCCACCGCGCTCGGCGACATCGGCCTGCCGGCGGCGCTGACCGAGCGCGCTACCCTGGCGGCGTGGCTCGGCGTCGACGCGGCCGATCTCGCCGAGGACGACGACGACGACGACGACGACGAGGCGGGCGAGGGCGACGACGAGGAGGACGCCGGCGTCGATGTCGAGGCGCCCGAGCCCGACTTCGACGAGCTCGACCGGATCGGTCGGTTCGTCGCCTGTCTCGACGGCCAGGACTGGCGCGAGGCCCGGCAGTGGTTCGCCTTCTATCAGCAGATGCGGGGGGTCGCCCGCGTCGAGCCGCCGGCGATCGGCCGCTACGAGGGCGCCCACGCCAACCTCGAGGCCGGCTACTGGCTCTACGACCGCGAGCTCTCGCGTTCGCTCGGCACCTGCGTGCCGCTCGAGCACATCCGCCTGGCCGTCGGTCGCAAGGACACCGACGACCAGGTGGCCCTGCGGATCCGCGTCGACGACGACTGCCTCGACGCGGTCCTCGCCGCGATCGTCCGCCACCAGGACCGCGTCACGCCGACCGACTTCACCGCCCTGGCGATCGACCTCATCGGCGCCGCCCCCGAAGTGCTGCTCGAGACCGGCAGGGCCCAGCGTGCCCGCCTCGGTCGCGCGGCCGGCAGCGCCTGAGCGATCGCCGACCCGGCGGCGCATGGATTTCGCGCTGCTGCGAGCTCACGACTTTCTCGTCACGTGGGCCCCGGGGCCCGCGAGCGCGGATGTCTCGAAGGACATCCTGCCGCCGGCGAACAATCACCGGACCCCATCGATCAATAATAGGAGGGGTGCTGCGATTGCAGATGAAGGGCCGTACATGCAACGATCGCCAGCGACCCGAGCGCCGCCATTGGCGTCTTTAAGCGGCTTCATGCTCGGCGGTTTGTGCGCGCCGGAGCCCGGGGAAACGGACCGGACCTGCGACCCCGGGGCGGCGAGCGGGCCCGTCGAGGCCGGCTGTCTCGAAGGACATCCCTACGAAGTTTTCCTGAGTCGGGGTCGTGGGTATGGGTCGGCGGGCTCGACGACCTTGCACCTGCGCAACCGACCCGGGCGGGGGGAGTGTGCACCGCACGGCGCACTTTCGCTGGCGAGCCGCCGCGCATAGCATCCCCGCTCATGCGTAGGATTGCCCTGTACCTCCCCCTGTCGGCCGCGATCGCGAGCCTCACCGCGTGCGGCGACGATGCGGTCGTCGACACCACCGCCTCGACCACCGACACCTCGACCACCGACGACTCGACCAGCACGAGCCCGGGCACGACGACCGCGCCGACCACCGGCGTGCCGACGACGACCGACCCGACGACCACGTCGACGACGACGACCACAGACACCACCGATACCACCGACACGACGACCGACTCGACGTCGACGACCGACACGACGACGACGACGACCGACACCACCGACACCGACACCACCGATTCGAGCACCACCGACGCCTCCGGTTGCGGCGACGGCGTGATCGTCGATCCCGAGGTGTGTGACGGCGCCGCGCTGGCCGATCAGGACTGTATCAGCCAGGGCTTCGACAGCGGCACGCTGGCGTGCGCGGACGACTGCAGCAAGTTCGACATCAGCGGCTGCGTGCTGGCCTCGTGCGGCAACGGCGTCCTCGAGGGCGCCGAGGCGTGCGACGGCGACGACCTCGCCGGCGAGGACTGCATCTCGCAGGGCTTCGAGGGCGGCGAGCTGACGTGCATGGACAACACGTGCGTGTTCGAGACGTCGGCCTGCTTCTCCTGCGGCGACGGCAGCATCAACGGCTCCGAGGTGTGCGACGGCGACGAGCTCGGCGGCGCTGACTGCGTCAGCGAGGGCTTCGAAGAGGGCACCGTGACCTGCGCGGCCGACTGCGGCTCGATCGTCACCACCGAGTGCAGCACCTGCGGCGACAACGTCCTCGCCGGCGCCGAGCTGTGTGACGGCGCCCTCCTCGGCGGCCAGACCTGCAAGACCCAGGGCGCCGACTTCGGCACCCTCAAGTGCTCGGCCGACTGCGGCTTCGACCTCTCGGCGTGCATCACCGCCGTCGAGGAGACGGAGCCCAACGACGACGGCATGGTCGCCACTATCACCAACGACTTCAGCGCCGCCAACGCCAACGGCCCGTTCAGCGTCGACACCCTGATCAAGGCCAAGATCGACCCGGTCGGCGACGACGACATCTTCGCCGTCCAGAACCCCGGCAACACCCCCGCGATCCTGCGCCTCGAGACCTTCAGCATGGAGGGTCCGGGCAACTGCGTCACCATCGACACGGTGGTCGAGCTCCGCACCGCCGCCAACACCCTGCTCGTCAGCAACGACGAGGACGGCATCGAGCACTGCTCGCTGATCTCGGGCTACATCATGCAGCCGAACGAGACCCTGTACGTGCGCGTGATCGACTTCGGCGACAACACCGCCATCACCGCCGGCTACCTGCTCGACATCCAGATCGATCCGGTGGTCTGCGGCGACGGCTGGGCCGGCCCCGGCGAGCAGTGCGACGACGGCAACCTCGCCAACGGCGACGGTTGCAGCAGCGCGTGCGCCCTCGAGGACGCGACCGCGGAGATCGAGCCCAACAACACCAACGCCCTGGCCGACGCGAACGGCATCGTCTCCACCGGCAACGGGCTGTTCACCGGCTCGGTCATGCCGGTCGGCGACCTCGACCGCTTCCGCTTCGACCTGGCGGCGCCGCAGTTCCTCCGCTTCGAGAGCTTCAGCGGCTTGAACAACTGCATCGGCGCGACCCACACGCTGCGGCTCTACAACGGCGCCAACACCCAGATCATCGCCGACACCGCCGCCTCGGGCATCGCGGGCTGCGCGGCCCTGGTGTTCCCGCTGCCGGCCGGCACCAGCTACCTCCACTTCGAGGAGACCGGCAACAACGCGGTCGTCGGCAGCTACGTGCTCGAGGCCAGGACCCTGACCGACGCCGGGACGGAGACCGAGCCGAACGAGACCAGCGCGGCCGCCAACCTCAACATCCAGAACGGCTCCGACGTGCTGGTGTACGGCGACCACTCGGTCGCCACCGACTCCGACTACTACCGCATCGACGTGCCGGCCGGCGCCTCGCTGCGCCTCGAGATCATCGAGGGCAACCGTGCCGTCGAGACCTGCGAGAGCAACGGCATCGACTCGCGCATCACCCTGTATAACGCGCAGGGCGTCGAGCTCGCCAACGACGACGACAGCGGCCGCGGCTTCTGCTCGGCGATCGACGGCACCGGCACCAGCCCGCTGCACGCCGGCGCGCACAACCTGGCCGCCGGGACCTACTACGCCCAGGTGCGCGCGTCGACGCTCGCCAACGGCGCCAACGCCCAGTTCATCTACCGGCTCGCCGCCACCGTGCGCAAGCCGTAAGCCCGCCGGCCCCGGCGCGCCCGGGGCCCGCGTGACCGTTCCACGAGCGGCCGTGTCCTCCGGGGCCCGGCCGCTTTCGCATGCCCGGACGGACATGCTCATGACGACATGTCTCGATAGACATGGCTCCTCGGGCATGTCCCAACGGACATGCCCATGAGGACAGCGCATTCGCGCTGTGGACCCGCGACGCGTCGCCGGTCCTCGCCGGTGCCGGCCTAGGGGATCTTGCGCAGCCGGACGTCGCCGGCGGGCCCGGAGATGTCGGTGAAGATGCCGGACAGGCTGGTCGGGCTCTCGACCTTGCCGGCGTAGAGCGCCAGGTAGCCGGTCTTTTCGTTGACCTGGCGCAGGGAGAACAAAGTCCCCCGCGTCGACGAGATCAGGGTCCCGTGGAACTGGCTCGGGTCGTCGCCCGGGAACACCAGGCGGCCGACGAAGTGCTCGGGGTCGAGCTGGATGATGATCAGCTCGGACGGCACGGTGGTGGGCGCGAGCTGCCCGTTGAGGGTGCGATCGAAGCTGAATTCCCAACGTCCGCTGAGGTCCATAGGGGCTCCCGAGGCCCGACCGTAGGCCCCCGCCCGGCGGCCGTCAACAACCTCGCGCGCGCGTGTTCGCCAGCGCGCGCGGGGGCGGCGCGTGGGCCTAGTTGTCCTCGTCGGGCTGGACGCTCTCGCGGTAGCTGACGAGCGGCTTGTCGTCGTCGAGCAGGGTGCCGATGAAGTCGCCGAGGTCGACGCCCTCCTCCTCGATCTCGGTGTCGAGGTACGAGATGATCGACACGCAGTGGCTGTCGTTGAGGCCGCGCCAGTAGGGCAGGTAGTACGCCATGTTCGGGTGCGGGTCGTACAGCGCGGTCATGAGGTCGGTGTCCTCGGCCCAGTACTCGTGGATCTTCTCCTTCGTCATGTTCGGGTAGAAGCGCTCGTACGAGTAGCGCGAGTAGTTGAAGTCGCGCTGGAAGAACACGGTGCTGAGGCGATCCTCCGGGTAGAGCGAGGCGAGGTGGGTGTTGAGCACGCCGAAGTCGTCCTCGATCTCGAAGCCCGGCGGCAGCGCGCTGAACACCGAGTCGACGTCCCACGACGAGCGGATCTTGTCGTGCAGCGGCCCGGACCAGCCGCCGCTGGGGAAGATCGGGCCCGAGTCGTTCATCAGGTAGCCGCGCTGGGCGTCGATCTTCGAGCGGAAGAAGTGATAGTTGATGAGCGAGCCGGCCCCGCCCGCGCTGCAGCCGGCGACGAACAGCCGGTCGGTGCCCGGGAACTGGTTGGCCATCCAGTCGGTCGCCGCCATCACGTTGTTGTGGCCGTTGTGGTGGAACTCGAGGTCCGGCGAGACGCCGTCGGGGTCCTGGTAGGTGATCACGTTGTTGCCCGTGTGCACGTCGCCGGTGCAGTACGGGATGAACACCATGTTCCAGTCCTTGGTGAGGCCCTCGACGTCGCGGCGCATCAGCGGCGACAGGTTCTTCGTCAGCGGGTCGTAGAGGAGGTTGTCAGGGATGCCGTCGGGGTGCGCGGCGCCGAGGTCGGCCTTGCCGGAGCAGGTGTCGAAGTCCCAACAGGCGCCGCCCGGCTCGAGCATGACGATGAGGTCCTTGGCGCCCTCGTGCCAGTTGACGAAGATCTTGTACTGGCTGTTGTTGCCGCACACCGCGCCCTCGAGCGGGACCGTGATCCACTGGTCGTACGCGGGCGGCTCGATCGGGCCGGTGGTCGAGGTGCCCGTCGTCGTGTCGTCGGAGGTGGTGGTCGGCGCGTCGGTGGTGCCGCCGGTGGTGGTCCCGCTGGTCGGCTCGGCGGTCGTCCCGGTGGGGCCCGTCGAGCTGTCCGTGTCGGGGATCACCGCAGTGCCGCTGACGGTGCCGCCGTCGTCGCCGCAGCCCGTGAACACCGCCAAAACACCCGCAAGCGCGAGCCTGTGTCGCAAAAATCCGTACTCGATGTGCATGCCACCGCTCCTCAGGACTCCCACGGTAGCAAAACTCACCTGCGGACCACGAGAGCATCGAAACGCCGTATCTCGTGCGTTTCCATGGCGAGTAGAAACCCCTCGCGCGGTACCGCCCGATCACACCCACAGGGCCGCACCGCTTGGTCAGGCCTCGTTCGTAGTGCCATGGTAGGCCAATGAGGCCTCCAGCGTACATCTCAGCCGCCTTCGTCGCCCTCTCGTTCGCCACTCCGGCCGCCGCCGACGAGCCGGCCGATGTCCTCGGCTTCCCGGTCGAGCCGACCGAGATCTACGGCGGCGAGGACACGGTGTCGTGCGGCTGGCCGACGACGGTGTCGATGCTGGGGCAGTGCACCGGAACGCTGGTTCACCCGGAAGTGGTCATCTTCGCGGCCCACTGCGGGTCGGGCTACAACGCGGTCATCCTCGGCGAGTCGATCAACGGCCCGAAGCGCCAGGTGCCGACTGAATTCTGCCAAACCTTCCCGAACGGCGGACCGGGGAACGGCCAGGATTTCGCGTTTTGCAAGCTGTCGCAGCCGCAGCTCGACATCCCGATCGTTCCGATCCTGATGGGTTGCGAGACCGACATCTTGAAGCCCGGTCAGCCGGTCACGATCGTCGGCTTCGGCAACGCCGACACCGGCCCGTACGGGGTCAAGCGCGAGGTGGTCACGACGATCAACAACATCACCGGCAACGGCGAGGTCGACATCGGCGGCGGCGGCAAGGACAGCTGCCAGGGCGACTCGGGCGGGCCGGTGTTCGTGCAGTTGGCCGACGGCTCGTGGCGCGTGTTCGGCATCACCTCGTACGGCGGGCAGTGCGGGACCGGCGGGATGTACTCGCAGATGCACCGCGGCATCGACTGGTTCGAGCAGCAGAGCGGCATCGACCTGACGCCGTGCCACAACGTCGACGGCACGTGGAACCCGACGCCCGCGTGCAAGGGCTTCCCGCTCGACCCTGGGACCGGCGCCGGCGACTGGGGCGGCGGCTGCGGCGGCGGTCCGCTCGGCGGCCAGAGCGTGACCTGCGGCTCGGCGGCCTGCGACGAGGCGGCCGACAAGGAGCCCCCGACGGTCAGCGTGCTGACACCGACCGACGAGACGGTGCTGACGGCCCCCGACATGACCTCCAACGTGTCGGCGTCGATCAGCGTCGGCGCGACCGACAACGCCGGCGGCTGCGGGGTCAAGGAGGTCCGCCTCCTCATCAACGACAAGGACGTCGGCGGGATCGACCTCGCCGAGCCGTACGAGTTCGCCAACGTGTCGTTCCCGACCGGCTGCTGGGAGGTCGGGGCCCAGGCGATCGACTGGGTCGGCAACGCGGCCTCGGCCGAGCCGGTGACGCTGTGCGTCAACCAGGATCCGCCGCCGCCGCCGCCGCCGCCGCCACCCGACACGACCGACGGCGACGACTCGGAGAGCGACGGGGACGGCGTCTCGGGCGAGACGGCCACCGGCGGGCCCACGACCGGCGGCTCCGACCCGTCCGGCACCGGCGGCGGCCCGATCACGACGGTCGGCCCCGCGACCGCGGGCGATACGGCCGGGAGCGGCGAGGGCGACGGCTGCGCGTGCGCGGCCGACAGCTCGGGCCCGAAGGGCGGGGCGCTGCTGCTGCTCGGGCTGGCGCTGCTCGGCCGCCGACGCCGGCGCTGAGCTGCCCGCCGGCACAGGTCACGGCGCGGGGCTCCGCGCCGTGATGCGTTTAATAAGGGTGAACGATCGGGCATGCTCTCGAGAACATGTCGTAGTGGACAAGGTCTCGAGGACATGACCTATCGGACATGTCCATTTCGTACATGTCGTTCCGGACATGTCTTTGGGGACATGGAAGATCAGAACTGGCCGGTGAGCGTCAGGCCGATGAAGCGGGGCGTCACGCCGGGGTGGAGCCGCAGCTCGCCGAGGCGCGACAGGCGGGAGCCGCGGGAGTACGAGACGCCGTAGGCGAGCAGGCCGGCGCCGGCGATCGCGAGCGACTGGCCGGCGGCGGTGAGGACCAGCCAGGTGCTCCAGCGGTCGCGCACGCAGTCCATGGTGAGCGTGCCGTTCTGCCGGCAGGTCTCGGCCCCGAACGCGTCGCGCCACAGAGCCACGCGCGAGCCGACGTACATGGCGAGGCCGAGAGCCAGCAGGCCCGCGCCGCCGCCCATGTAGGCCGGACCGATCCGCTGCCGACGATCGTGTCGGGCCCGGTTCCACGCGGCGAAGCGGCCGCGCACGGTCCCACCGCCGGCCGCCAGCCCGAGAGCGGCGAAGTTGAAGACCGGGGCGACGGCGGAGAAGCCGAGGTAGCGCAGCGACTCGTCGATGCAGTTGGTCACGGTGATGTTCAGCTCGGGGAAGACGTGCTGCTCGCCGCAGCCGCGGCGGAGGATGGCGATCCGCCACACGTGCGCGGTGAGCCCGAGGCCGCCCGCGACGCCGGCGCTGACCAGGAGGCCCAGCCCCGAGAGCGGCAGCGCCGGCGGGAGCTCGCGCGCGGGCGCAGGCGCGGGGGAGCGGACGAGCGTGAGCGACACGAGCAGCGCGAGCGCGGGCGACATCGCGGCAAGGTGGGCGCGATCGCGGCCCCGGGCCAGCGCACGCGCGGGGCGGGTCGGGCGGAGTCGTCGTCGCTGTGCGCGGCGTCGCAGCGGGCCGGAGCGGAGCGCGGCGGATCGTTCGCCTGCCCTGCGCGGCGCCGGCGAGTCGATCGACGGCGCCTCGACGCGTGCTGCGAGCGCGGCCGTGGCTGTTCGACGACCGGGGCGTTCATCGCCGTGTCGACCACCCGATCGCGCTGCCAGCCGGGCATCGGCCTGCGCGTGATCGCGGGGCGCGAGCACAGCCGGCGTTTGCAGGAGGAGCACGAGCCTCGAGGACAGGCCGCTCGCGGCGCGGCTGCGACGGAACAGGGAAGCCTCCGCTCCGCAGGTCCGAGGCAGGCGCGGCGATGGTTCGAGCGGCTGGCCGCGGATCGAAGCGATCCTGTCGCGCGGCCGAGCTCAGCCTTGAGCCGAGTGACGATGACTTCGGACGCCGCCGGCGCGCCGCTGTGAGTCAGCCCGACACACGCAGCGACGACACCGGCGACGGCCAAACTCGCCCCGCTCGCGGCAGTGCGCGCGGGAGCGGCGGGCGCGGCTCCGGAGGTCCGGAGCCGCCGCCCGCCGCGAACAGGCGGTCGTGCGAGACAGAGACCGCGACAGCGCTCGACGAGCGGCCGTGGACGCTCCTGCTTCGCGGATGGACATCATGCACGACACCGACAGGGACTCGTCCCCAAGTCTGGGCGGAGCCCCCGGTCCGGCAATCCGGCGGCGATGACCTGGGCCACGAACGGGTCGCGGACGGCGCCGCGGCGTCGGTTCCGCCGCGCCGCCGCATCGCCAGGTCGCGAACGGCGCTCGGACAGGTGTCGCCCGCGCAAGTGCCACGGGCGAGCTGTGCCGCTGATTACGGCCGATCGTTCAGAACGCGCCGCTGAGCCCGATGTAGGTCGGACCGAGGCGCGCACGCAGACGGGTCTTGCCGCGATCGCGGGTGCGCAGGAGCAGCATCGTGCCGGCGGTGCCGAGCAGGGCGCCGGCGGCCAGCAGCCCCGCGCCGCCCCAGTCGGTGTCGAACACGAAGCGGCAGCGGCCCGAGAGGTCGACATCGGCGCCGTCGCAGCGTCCGCCGTACTCCTCGCCGTCGAGCGCCAGCAGGCCGACGCCGGCCAGCACCAGCGGGATGCCGGAGAACAGCAGGCCCCAGCCGGCCCCGCGCAGCTTGAGCGTCTCGGGCGTGCGCCGCAGATCGATCTGCAGGCTCTCGCGCAGGCCGGCCACCGCGACCAGCTCGCGCTCCTCCGGGACGTACCCTTCGGACATGACCCGAACGACATGCTTGCCCTCGAGCACGTTGCGCTCGACCGGGGCGACGCCGACCAGCTGATCGTCGATGAACACCAGCGCGCCGGGCGGGGTGGTCGCGATCTCGAACGCCGGCGGCGGCTTGGCCAGGGTCTCGAGCTTGGCGAGCAGGCGGGCGGCCTGGTCGGCGGTCAGCGCCCGCAGCTCGGCCAGGCCGCACAGCTCGCAGCCGCGCTCGCTCTCGGCGGCGCGGCCGAGGTCGCGGGTGGCGATCAGCTCGAGCCGCAGGGTGTAGTCGCGGTCGCTGACGGTGACCTGGGCCCGCAGCACGAAGGCGGCGCCGAGCTGGTCGCGCAGCCGCCCCAGGCAGGCGTCGTCGTCGCACGGCCCGCCGGCCACGCGCGCCACCGCCTCGGCCTCGAGCAGCTGCAGCCGCCCGCGCCCGAGCCCGCCGCGGAGGTCCTGCTCGAGCTGCGAGGCGAGCAGCGGATCGTCGGCGCCGGTGATGGCGATCGGGGCGATGGCCAGCTTCGGTGCGTCGGCCTCGGCCGCCGCCGGGGCGGGCGCCGGGGCCGGGGCCGGGGCGGGCGGCTGGGCGGCCGCGGGCGCGGCGCTCAGCGACATGGCCAAAAGGACATGCACGGCGGGACATGCCCTGCGGAGCATGTCCAAAAAGGACATGTCCCGGACGACATGTTGTTCAGGACATGTCCGAGCGGCTTCAGCCACCGATCTTCTCCTTGACCTTGTCGAGCCGGCCGGCCGCCTTGGCGTTGCCGAGCTCGGCCGCCTTGTCGTACTGGACCTTGGCGTCGGGGTAGCGCAGGACCTTGAAGTAGGCGTCGCCGAGGCGGATCCGGAAATCGCCCTTCTTCGGCTCGGCCTTGACCGCGCGCTCGGCGAGCACCACGGCCTGCTCGAAGTGGCCGCGGTCGAACGCGACGTCGGACAGGCCCATCAGCGCCGCGCCGTTGCGGTTGTAAGCGGCGAGCGCCTGATTGAAGGCCCGCTCGGCCGCCGCGAAGTCGCCGCGTCGGCGCGCCGCCTCGCCCTCGGCCGTCAGCTCGTCCGAGCGCGCGCGGTCCTGGGCCGCCTTCGCCAATTGCTCCTCGGGCTCGGCGGCGGGCTCGGGGGGCGTGGCGACCGGCTTGGCGTCGGGCCGCGGCTCGGGCTTGCCGGGGCGCGGGCGCGGGGCGGCGGGCTCGGGCGTCGGGGCGACCGGCTCGGGCTCGGGCTTGGGCTCGGGCTCGGCGACGGGCGGCGGATCGGCTGGCTTTTCGGGCATGTCCGCGGGGACATCCCGGACCGCGTCGGGGCCGAGCAGCGAGGCCAGCAATTCGGTCTGGGTCGCGGCCCCGTGCTCGCGCACGAACTTGCGCAGGCGCTCGTCGCGGTGGCCGCGGTCGTGGTCGGCGAGGATCTCGAGCAGCTCGGCGGCGGCGACGTCGGCGGCCGTGAACTCGCCGCGCTCGGCCTTGGCCAGCAGCTCGGCCATCTGCCCGGGGGTGTAGAGGCCGCGCTCGCGCGCCGTCGGGTGATCGGGCTGGAACACCAGCGCCTGCGAGTAGAAGTCGCGGGCGAACGGCTTGCCGGCGTCGGTGTCCCAGTAGTTGTCGCCGAGCTCGGCGAGCGCGTCGGCGAACTCCTTGCGCAGCGCGTGGGCCTGCTCGCGCGCGGGCCGCTCGGCGGGGCCCTCGGTGCGATCGAGGGCGACGACGCGCAGGATCGAGGTGTCCTTCGGATCGGCGGCGGGCGGGTAGACCCAGTGGGCCGAGGCGCCGGCAGACCGGGCGTCGGCCGCGAGCTGGGCGATGTGGGCCAGCTCCTCGGCGGTCGGCGGGCGCTCGCGCGTGGCCAGCAGCACGGCGATCGCGGCGACCACGGCGGCAGCGATGGCGACGGCGGCGATCCGCCAGCGGCTCGGGCGCGCGACCACGAGGTCGCGGGTCAGCGCCTCGATCAAGAAATCCATCGACGGGTGGCGCCGGGCCGGGTCGACGGCGAGGCCGCGGACCAGCGCGTCGTGGATGAAGCCCGGCACCTCGTTCGCCGGGGCCTTGATCAGCTGGCCGGTGCACACGCTCTCGGCGAGGTCGATCAGGTTGTCGCCGGCGAACGGCGGGCGGGCGTACAGCGCGGTCCACAGGGCGACGCAGAAGCTGAACTGGTCGGAGCGCGCGTCGGTGGCGGACCCGAGGTGCTGCTCGGGCGACATGTACGCCGGCGTGCCCATGATCGTGCCGGCCATCGTCAGCGAGGTGCTGAAGGCGTTGTGCCGGCCGACGTGGAGCGCGACGCTGTCGCCGTTGTTTTCGGGCGCGACGCCCGGCTGCTGCCCGGCGGTGCCGGCGAGCCCGAAGTCGGCGACGCGGGCCCGCCCGTCGTTGCCGATGAGGACGTTGTCGGGCTTGAAGTCGCGGTGCACCAGGCCCTCGGCGTGCGCCGCCGCCAGCCCGCGCCCGGCCTGCACGAAGATGTCCCGGATCGGGCGCCAGGCATGCACCTGCTCCGAGAGCCATGCGCGAAGGGTCAGGCCCTTGACGAACTCCATGGCGACGTAGATCTGGCCGTCCTGCTCGTTGATCTCGTGGACCTGGACGACGTTGGGGTGCGACAGGCGAGCCATCGCCTGGGCCTCGCGGATCATGCGGTCGCGGGCGTTGGGATCCTGGGCGGCGTCGCGGAGGACCTTGATGGCGATCCGGCGATCGAGCTCCTCGTCGTAGGCGGCGTAGACGACGCCCATGGCGCCCTCGCCGAGCGTGCGCAGGACGGCGAAGCGGCCGAAGCGTGGCGGGGCGACCACGGGGCCGACCAGCGCGCCCGGCTGGGACGGCCGGGTCCGATCGAGCGCGAGGGCAGAGCTCGCGCGCGCCTGATCGAGCGAGTCCTCGAGCGGGCGATCGAGCGTCTCGAACAGCTCCTCGCGCGGCCGGGGGGCGATCATCTGCGCGGGCGTCTCGGCGACGAGGGTGGAGTCGACGGCACCGGTCCCGCGCGGCGTGTCGGGAGGTTCGCGCAGGGTGTCGAACTGGTTGTTCACGGCGAAGATGCGACCGGCGACCTCGGCCGTCGTGCCGCAAGGCTAGCGCCGAACGCCGCGGACGTGAAAGTGGCGAGTGCGCCCCCGCGAGCGATGCGCAGGGCAAAATCGCGCCAAAGGCCGCGATTGCCGGGCGCGGGCGCCTCGTTTACACCAAGTCGATGGCGAAGCCGGTGGGTCGGGGGCGAGCGAGCCTGGGGATCGTCGCAGCCGCGGCGCTGGCGGGTTGCCTCGACCGGAACCCGCAGTTCGAAGAGCCGCTGCCGACCACGAGCGACTCGAGCGGCGCGGACTCCACGGGAGATCCGACAGCCTCGACGACGTCCCAGGGGACCACCGGTTCGCTCACGGATCCTTCCACGAGCGCAACGTCGACGGTGGGCCCGATGACGACGACGACGATGCCGCTCGGAGCCTGCGGCGACGGGCAAGTCGGCCAGGACGAGGAGTGCGACGACGGCCTCGCCAACGCCGACGATGCGGCCTGCACCAGCGCGTGCAAGCAGGCGACGTGCGGGGACGGGCTGATCCACAAGGACATCGAGTTCTGCGAGGACCTCAACGACGACCCGGCCGACGGCTGCGTCGCGTGCTTCGTGCCCCACGTGTGCAAGGAAGTGCTCGACCGGGCGCCGGGCAGCCCGACGGGGCTCTACGTGATGGATCCGGACGGCCCGGGTCCGGGGCCGCTGGTGCCGGCGTACTGCGACATGACGCTCGACGGCGGCGGCTGGACCCGCGTCGAGCGCAGCCCGCTCGCCGACCCGATCGCGCGGGCCCTCTTCGTCGATGTCGAGGTCAACTACGACGACCCGACGAAGTCGCGCTACCGCATGGGTCGGGCCGCGCTGAACGTGGTGCAGCAGCACTCGAACGAGCTGTGGATCGACTGCGGCGGGACCGACCACCTGTGGACGGACTCGGACTTCCTGTTCGAAGGCGAGGACGCGCCGAACCCCTGCGACGCCGTCGGCGCGGTGCTCTACAAGGAGGCGCAGCTCAGCGACATCATCCTGAAGGATGTCGAGCTGTGCACCGGCTTCACCGGGCTCCTCGACGGCGATTGCGCGGGTGCGTGGCGCATCGACGAGGTGGAGCAGATGCTGTGCGGGCTCTCCAGCACGCCGTGGATCGACGGGCAGCCGTTCAGCGCCCAGAACTCCGACATCTTCGCCGCCGACCCGACGGTCCAGGAGCTGGAGCTCCACGATTGCCACAAGCCAGGGGCCATCCGCGCCGTGATGATGCGCTGAGGCGCGGCCGGAAAGCGCGCGACCGTGCGGACCCGCGTGCGCGCGTCGATTGTCGGCCGCGGCGGCGTCGACTACACCGAAGTCATGCGTGCAGAGCCGAGCGAGGTCGTCGCGGGCGTCGTCGTCGTCACGTTGGTGGCGGGTTGCCTCGAGACGAACCCGTGGTTCGAAGAGCCGACCGCCTCGGGGAGCGCGGGCACGACGGCGGTGGCGACGACCGCAGGCACGCTCGACGAGCCGCCGCCGACGAGCACGACGACGACCGAGACGACGACGAGCAGCGAGCCGACCGGGCCGATGACGACCGAGGGCGGCACGTCGTGGCCGTTGACGACGAGCACGACGGAGTCGTCGACGACGGGGTACCCGTCGACGTGTGGCGACGGCATGATCGAGGGTTTCGAGCAGTGTGACGACGGGCCCGACAACAGCGACGAGGGGTCCTGCACGCCGCTGTGCACGACCGCGACCTGCGGCGACGGCTTCGTCCACGCCGGCTTCGAGGACTGCGACGACGATGACGATCCGCACAACGGCTGCGTCGGCTGCATCGTCCCGCACGACTGCGCCGAGATCCTGCTCCACGCGCCGCAGGCGACCGACGGCGAGTATTTCGTGGATCCCGACGGACCGGAGCTGCTGCCGCCTATCCCGGTGTACTGCGAGATGACGACCGCGGGCGGCGGCTGGACGCTGGTGGAGCGCAGCCCCTTCGAAGATCCGATCGGGTTCGCGCTGTTCAAGGAGGCGCCCGTGAACATGGCCGCTCCGCTGTCGCCGCGCTACCGCATGCCGCGGGGCGCGATGGGGACGCTACGGGCCATCTCGGACGAGATGCGGCTCGACTGCCACGGCGACGACTACCTGCTGACGGCGGCGCAGTCGCTGTTCGCCGGCGAGTTCGCCCCGCCGGGCTGCAACAACGCGGGGCCGGTGCTCTACAAGGAGGCGCAGCTCAAGTCGTACATGCTTTCGAACGTGCAGCTGTGCACCGTGTTCGTCGGCAAGAACGACGGCCAGTGCTCCGGCGCGTGGAGCATCGACGAGGAGAACCAGTACGACTGCCTGCTCGAGGGCTACCCGTGGTCGGGCATGAACGAGGCGATCTCACCGCCGTCGGTCGACGCGTTCGCGGTCGATCCGCAGCACATCGACGGCAACCACGACTGCCACCAGCCGGGCGCGTCGCGCCGGATCTTGCTGCGCTGAATCGTCAAAGAGGGGCCGCCCGACGGATGCCGAAAATCATGCAGGACTCGAACCTGCATTGATCAGATGTTGAATCCGACGCGTGTACCATTTCCGCCAAAGATAGATGACGCCCGCCCACGTGGCGGCCCCTCGCGCCGAGGATGACCGCCCGCAGGCGGCGACGTCAAGCCGCGCCGAAGCCGCGAGGGCGGTCCTGCGCGGGTTCGGCGGCCCGGGCGAACCCGCGCGCTCGCGGCAATTGCTGGCGCGGCCGGGCTCGACTACACCGATGGGGATGCGCCTGGGCTTGGTTCGTGGGGGAGCACTGGTGGCGGCGACGTGCCTGTCGGCGTGCCTCGATCGCAACCCGCAGTTCGAGGAGCCGACGCTGGCGACGGCGACCGACCCGGGCGGTGCGACGACGACGAACGGGCCGCTCACGACGGATGTGCCGCCGACGCCGCCGGGCGAGACGACGGACGCACCAGGGACCACGCTCGGGCCCGTGACCACCGAGCAGGAGGACACGGAGGACACCGAGTCGCCGGTGACGATGACGTCGACGACGACGTCAGGCACGACCTCGGACAATTCGCAGTGCGGGAACGGGACGGTCGAGGGCCCCGAAGAGTGCGACGACCTCAACACCGATTGGGCCGACGGCTGCATCGATTGCATGGTGCCGCGCAGCTGCGCCGACGTGCGGCAGCTGGCGCCTTACGCGGGCTCGGGCGCGTACGTGATCGACGCCGACGGCGACGGGGGCTACCTCGCGGTGCCCGTGTATTGCGACATGAACACGACGGGCGGCGGCTGGACGGTGATCGAACGCAGCCCGCGCCAGGACCCGATCGGGGTGGCGCTGTTCACCGATTCGGCCGTGAACCCGGGCCAGCCGGACGAGCCGCGGTTCCGCCTGAAGAAGGACATGATGGAACTGCTGGTGCCGCAATCGGCGGAGATGCGCATCGACTGCGGCGGCGACGACTACCTGCTGGCCGCCGCGACGGCGCTGTTCAGCGGAGAAGGGATGCCGGTGTGCTCGATCGGGAAGGTGCTCTACAAGGAGGCGCAGCTCAAGGGCTTCGCGCTGACCGACGTCGAGCTGTGCACCGGCTTCCACGGGACGCAGGAGGGCTGCTTCGGCGCGTGGCACATCGACGAGTTCGACCAGGACAAGTGCGCGCTGAAGGTCTTCCCGTGGAGCGACATGGTCCCCGTCACGACCCCCAGCACCGATGCGTTCGCGGTCGACCCATCCACGTACGACGAGCAGAACCAGCCCCCGATCCACGATTGCCACCTGCCCGACGCGGTGCGGGTGGTGATGCTGCGGTGAAGTCGCTGATAGAAGGCGATTGCCAATAATGGTTAGACGTCTTTTGAGACATATCATCATTGTCATTGGACGATCGATGACATCGCTGATGCATCGCGGAGCTTGCAGGTGCGCGATCTCCTGATGGCGTCCCGCGCAAGGCTCTCTCGGCGCCTCGGGGCGTGACCGTCAGGCGTCTATCGGGATCGGAGCACGCGGATCGCGAGGTCCGCCCTACAGTATTTGTGGCCATCCACGGCATGGACCGGCCGCGGCGCCGCGAGAGCGAAGGCCAGGGTAGGTCGATCGGCGGTCACGTCGCAAGAGGTCGATCGGCGGTTGTGAGCGCGCGACCGGGCAGACCGTCCGGGCGACAACCCGCCCTGCAGCATGACCATTGTTCAGAGGCGGCGAACCGGCGACACGAGTGGATGTCGGTCGGATCGAGATGACGCTTTCGCGCCCGCAGGCTCCAGCGAGCTGATTCGCGCCCGGGGTGCCGCGCGCCCTCGTGCCTGCTCGCCTGCACAGGCTTGAACCGAAATCTGGATGCGGAGACCATGGGATCATGGTCGAGATAGTATTGCTCTGTATCCTCGCGCTCTCTTTATGCGGCCTCGGGCTCGTCGTTCACCGGTTGCGAGCGCTCAAGGCCTCTCACCTTGAATTAAAGCGCCGATTTTCTCCGGTGTTCGACCTCGAACGAGAGCGCCAGCGCGTCAAGGCGGAGGTGGACGAGGAGCGCCGGTGCTTCGCCGCCGAGCGTGCACGCGGTGCAGCGGAGATAGAGAGCGCTCGCTCGCAGGTGGCGTCGGAGCGCGCGACGTTTCTCGCGCAGCGCGTGGCAGCGGCCGCCGAACTGGAAGCGGAGCGGCGTCGACTCGAAGCCGAGCTGGACGGGGAATGTCGCCGCTCCGCCGCGGAGCTCGCCAAGGACCGTCAAGGCCTCGCTGCCGAGCGCCAGCGCGGTGCTGCGGAGTTGGAGGGCGCTCGTTTGCAGGTCGCCTCCGACGCCGCCGCCCTGGACACGACTCGCCGTCAGGTCGCAACAGAGGTCGCGGCCCAACGCGCAGCTGCGGTTGTCGAGGTCGAACAAATGCGCGTGGCCAGTGCCACGTTGCGGGCGGAGTTCGCAGCCCTCGACGAGGAGAGCAACCTGCAGTCTTTCGCCTTTTATAAGCCCCGATACGCGTTCACCAGCTCCGAGCATTATCAGCGCCAGCTCGAGGATACGCGAGATCGGCAGAAAGGCATGCTGAAGGACAAGGAGGCGGCGACCTGCGCCGAGGAGTGGCTGGTCAACGGCAGCAAGGCAGAAGGCCGCAAGCAGATAATCAGACCTTGAAGCTGATGCTGCGCGCGTTCAATGGCGAATGCGACGCGACCATCGCCAAGGTCCGCTACAACAACGTCGGTGTGATGGAGGCGAGGATCCGCAAGGCCTGGGAGGTCATCAACGGTTGCGCCGAGGTTCAGCGCTGCACGATCAGCCGCGGCTATCTCGATCTCAAGCTCGCGGAGCTGTCCCTCGTCCACGAGTACGAGGAGAAGGTCCAGCAGGAGAAAGACGAGCAGCGCCGGATCAAGGAGCAGATGCGAGAGGAAGAACAGGCCCTCCGCGAGCTGGAGAAGGTCAAGCAGGAGGCCGAGAAGGAAGAGAATCGCTTCGCAGAGGCGCTCAGGAAGGCCCAGGACGAGATCTTGCGGGCGTCAGGAGCGAAGCAGGAGAAGCTGCAGGCGCAGGTCGCCGAGTTGGAGCGGAAGCTGTCGGAGGCCCAAACGAACAAGGCACGCGCCGTCTCACGGGCGCAGATGACCCGCTCCGGGCATGTCTACATCATCTCGAACGTCGGGTCCTTCGGTGAGCACGTGTACAAGATCGGGATGACGCGCCGGCTCGACCCGATGGATCGGGTCAAGGAGCTCGGAGACGCCTCGGTCCCGTTCGAATTCGACGTCCATGCCATCATCTACACCGAGGACGCGCCGAAGCTGGAGAACGAGCTGCACAGGGCATTTCATCATCGGCGGGTCAATCGCGTGAACGAGCGCAAAGAGTTCTTCAATGTCTCGATTCTGGAGATCGCCGAGCACGTGCGCCGGCATCATCCTGCGAGCATCGAGATCGTCCACGAGGCCGAGGCCATGGAGTACAGGAAGACGCTGTCGATGAGCCTGGAGGCCGCGAATTTGGCGCCCGACCCGAAGCAGGCGCTCGTCAGGCCGGCTGTGAGGGTAGGCGCCTGAGAATCTCGCTGCGTGTCGAGGTTGTCCCCGGGACCCGCATCCTTGCGAATGCGGCCACGCGCGATGGTGGCAGCTCGAGGCCTCGGTTCGGGCGCCGCGGACTTTCAGCGATTCACAGGCAGAAAACGAGGGGCTGCCCGACGAGCGCCGTGGACATGCGGGAGTCGAACCCGCGGCCTTCAGTGTATGAGACTGACGTGATTACCGGTTTCACTAATGCTGGTGCCCGCCCACGTGGCAGCCCCTCGCCGGCGAGCATCGCCGGGGCGAGGGGCGGCGTCAAGGCGTCACTCGGACTTGCCGGGCTTGCCGTCTTTGCCGGCGGCCTCGCGCGCGCGCATGCCGTCGGTGGTGCGTGAGATCGGCGTGCCGCGCACCAGTTGGGACAGCAGCTCGGCCGGGCTCTTGCCGCCGAGCAGCGCGACCAGGTTCATGTTGCTGGCGGCGGCCTTGAGGACCTCGCTGTCGGCGGCGGCCTGCAGCGCGCCGACCAGCTCCTGCTGCAGCGCGCCGAGGCGTACGGCGTCGGCCTGCGCGAGCGCGGCGGCGCGGGCCTGCTCGACTTCGGAGAGGGCGCGCGCGTGCTCCTCGGTGGCGCGATCGACCAGCGCGCGCGCCTTGGCCTCGGCCTCGGCGGCGAGCACCCGCGCGGCCGCGGCGAGCTCGCCCTGCTCGCGCTCGCGGTCGCGCGCGGCCTCGAAGCTCAGGCGCTCGAGCTGCTGCTTGTGACGCAGGGCGTCGGCGTCGCGGCCGGCGACGAGCTGTTGCTTGAAGGCGGTGACGGTGTGCTCGTCCTGGGCCTCGGCCTTGGTGGTCTCGGCCATGCGCTGGCTGGCGCCGCGCTGCAAGGAGTGCTCGTCGGCGTCGAGGCTGTCGCGCAGGCGGGTCGAGTCGAGGCGGCGGCGCGACTGCTGGTCTTGCAGCTGCAAGGACACGGCCTCGCGCTGGACGTTGGCGAACAGCTCGGAGAGGGCAGGGTCGGCGACCTGGAAGCCGAGCACGTCGACGCCGCTCAGGACCATGCCGTTGTCGGCGAAGCGCAGCAGGCCGCCGTCGCCGTCGAGCAGGGTCTTGCGCACGACCGCGGGGAACTCGAGCAGCAGCTGGGTGGCCGCGAGCACGCGCGCCGCCTCGCGTACGCGGGCGCGCACGGTGTCGGCGAGCAGCTTGACCGGATCCTCGACGTGGAACCACTTCTCGGGCTCGCCGTCGAAGTGACCGGCGAGGCCGAGCTTGACCTTGAAGCGCACGAAGTCGGCCGACTCGATCTCGAAGTTGTCGGCGACGCGGCCGCCCTGGATCCGCAAGAAGCAGGTGGTGACGGTGGTGTGCCCGTCCTTGGTCTTGCCCTTCGAGAGCTTGAGCGCGGTCAGCTGCTCCTCGTACTCGAGCAGCTCGGTGCGCGGACCGACGACGACGCGCCGGCCGTGACGCGAGGTGATCAGCACGGCCTCGTTGTTGGGGACGATGACCGACAGCGCCCACGGGGTGACGACCTCGGCGGTGGTGTGCTTGTGCGGCTCGGCGTGGCCGATCCACAGGTTCCACTTGTCGTGGGGGACGCGCCGCTGCACGTGCTCCTCGCCGCGCGGGTCGACGAGGTACGAGGTCTCGCCGCGGACCATCTTGACCATGCCGGTCCGCTGGTCGCGGACGTACACGCCCGACTTTTGATCGATGCCGATGGCGTCGATGACGACGGCGTCGTGGTCGTTGCCGACGTGCGGCTCGCGGGTGACCGGGTTCAGCACCTCGGCCTCGATGAACGGGAAGAACACGCTCGGCAGGCCGCGCACCAGCAGCTCGGCGCCGGCCTCGTAGTGATCGCGGTCGAGCGGGGTGCCCGGCGGCAGGCGCCGGCTCAGCTCGTCGCGGCCGATCGGGGTGATGATGCGGAGGTACAGCGCCTGGTGCTCGCCGAGCTCGTAGGCGTCGTAGACGCGGCGCCGCGAGCCGCGCTGCAGGAAGGTGTCGTGCGGGCCGGGGAACACGCGCGCGGGGCCGCGGACGATCCGCGGGTTGCCGTCAGCGTCGAAAAGGAAGCAGAAATTCTTGGGCCCGAGGACCACGGCCCGCCGCGCGTAGGGGTCGGCCGCGACGCCGCGCCCGCCGTCGGCGGTCCGTTGCCGACGCTGCGAGGCGCGGTCGTTCCACGCCTCGTCGAGGGTCGCGAGGATCACGCCGCGCTCGCCGCTGGTGTAGTCCTGGCGGTGGCGGATCTCGTTCTTCACCACGCTGAACTGCTTGACCGACATGCCCTCGCCGACCTGCGACACCAGCTTGGCCAGCTCCTCCTGCGCGGCCGCGGGCAGGGTGCCGACGCCGTCATCCTCGCGGCCGCGGGCCTCGGTCTCCTCGAGCGCGGGCACGACCTCGATGCCGGTCGGCGGGATGAAGAACTGGGTGTGGCGGCCCTGGATGACGATGCGCTGGCCGATCCGCAGATTCGAAGGCGGGGCCTTGGTGGCCGGCTCGGGCTGGTTGCGGCGGGTGTCGTCGTCGGCGCCGTCGATGACGACGCTCGAGAGGCCGGCCGACTCGATCACGAGGCGGAAGTACGGGGCGGTCTCGTCGAGCGGGCCGACGACCTCGACCAGCAGGTATTGATTGGCGTTGAGCTTGTGCGCCGGGCGGACCTCGGCCGATTGCCCGGGGAACAGGGCGAAGGCGCACGGGCCGGGGATGATCTTCTTGGTCCCGAGCCGCAGCTCCTTCTCCTTGTTGCCGCCGGGCACGTAGGAGCCGTTGGGACCCTCGGGGTGATCGGTGACGACGGGGTTCTCGAGCAGGACGTACTCGCCGTCGCGGGCGATGATGAAGGGCCGCGCTTCCATCGGCGCCGGCTCGTAGCCGCCGCGTCCGTTCGAGCGGACGATGCGGTCGTTGGCGCTGGGCGTGAACTCGGTCGGGCCGATGTGGGTGAGGATCTCGCCCGACGTCTCGTTGAGCGACCACAAGAAGGAGCGACGCGGGACTGGGATCTTCTGCCGGTTCTCGATGGCCATCTTCGATCTCGCTGACGGCCGGCAGGATAGTCCGCGGCCGCGGCGATCGGAAGCGTCGGTCGAGGCGCGCGCCCGCGCGGGTCGATGTCACGCGGCACGGCGACGCGGCGTCATGCCGCCTTGAGCCCGAGCTTGGGGCAGATGTCCTGCATGACGCAGTTCGGGCAGTCGGGCTTCTTGGCAGTGCACACGTAGCGGCCGAGCAGGATCAGGGCCGGGCCGAAGAAGGTCCACTGGTCCTGGGGCACGAGCCGCATCAGATCGCGCTCGATGTCCGGCGGATCGCGGTGCTCGGACAGTCCCATGCGCCCGCTCAGGCGGATGACGTGGGTGTCGACGATGACGCCCGAAGGTATGTTGAAACATGTCGCAAGGACCACGTTGGCGGTCTTGCGGGCGACGCCGGGCAGGCGCACGAGGGCCTCGATCGACTGCGGGACCTCGCCGCCGTAGTCGGCGACGAGCATGCGACACGCGCCCTGGATCGCCTTGGCCTTCTGGCGAAAGGTGCCGGTCGGGCGCACGGCCTCCTCGAGCTCGGCGAGGTCGGCGTCGGCGAACGACTGGGCGTCGGGGTAGCGGGGGAAGAGGGTGCGGGTCACGGCGTTGACGCGCTCGTCGGTGCACTGGGCGGCGAGGATCGTGGCGACGAGCATGTGCACCGGGGTGTCCCAGTCGAGCTCGTAGCGAGCGTCCGGGTAGCTCTGGCGCAGGCGGTCGAGGAGCACGTCGATGTCGGGTCGCGGCATGGGGGAGGGAGTATGCCCCGGATGGCGCGCTCCGCGGGCGCCCGTCCGCCGGCTGGTCCGGGCCGGATCAAGCAGTTTTCCCCCGCGGGCCGCGGTCCGCTAGACTCCCGCGCGGATGGCCGAGACCGCACCGCCCCAGGGCCTGCAGCGCTACCAGATCATGGAGCCCCTCGGCGCGGGGTCCCAGGGACGCACGTTCCGCGCGATCGATCGCGAGACGGGGGCGGCGGTGGCGGTCAAGGTGCTGCACCTGCGCTCCCTCGGCGGCGACTGGAAGCCGTTCGATCTGTTCGAGCGCGAGTGCCAGGCGCTCGAGTCGCTGTCGCACCCGGGCATCCCGCGCTACGTCGATCGCTACACCAGCGACACCACCGGCGACTTCTTCCTGGTGATGGAGCTGGTCGAGGGGGCCCCGCTGTCGCAGCGTCTGGGCCGGGCCGGGGATCCGGCCGAGCTGCAGCGCTGGTTGACGGCGGTGCTCGACATCCTCGAGTACCTGCACGGGCGCCATCCGCCGGTGATCCACCGCGACATCAAGCCGTCGAACCTGATCCTGCGGCCCGACGGGCACCTGGTGCTGATCGATTTCGGCGGGGTGCGCCTCGCCGTGCGACCCGACGGCGGCTCGACGATGATCGGGACGTTCGGCTACATGGCGCCGGAGCAGCTGCACGGCGAGGCGACCCCGGCGACCGACATCTACGCGCTCGGGGCCACGATCGCGGCGCTGGCGGCCGGCATGCCGGCGGACCAGCTGCCGCGCAAGGGGCTGCAGATCGACCTCGAGCGGTGCGTGGCGCCGGGCCGGTTGCGAGATGTCCTTTCGGCCATGTTGGAGCCGGACCCGACGCGCCGGCTGGCCTCGTCGGCGGCGGTGCGCGCGGCCCTGGGGACCTCGGCCCGCCCGCGCCAGGCGAGCGAGCCGCGCCGGGCGTCGGCGCAGACGCAGGCGTCGTCGCAGGCGATGGAGCAGGCGCCGATGCCCGACTACCCGGCGCTGCGCAGCCTGCCGAAGTTCCTGCGGGTGTTCGTGTGGCTGTGGGCGTGGCTGGCGACCGGGCTGTTCTTCGTGATCGAGTTCGTGTTCGTGCCGATGGTGTTCGCGCTGCAGGCGTCGAGCCGCCGCTACAAGAAGAAGGCCCATCGCATGCGCCGGCTGCGGGCCCGCGAGGCCGACGCGCTCAGCTCGGTGCAGCGGATCCGCCGGCGCCTGCAGGCGATCGCCGACAACAGCGATCCGCGCGATCAGGCGGCGCTGCCCGAGGGTCGCGACCGCTAGGAGCCTGGCCGGGAAATCGCGCGCGCCGAATAGTGTCCGCAGTCGGTCGCGCCGCACTCGCCGCTGCTCGGTGAGGCTCCCCGCGCGGCGACAAGCGGGGCCGGCGACGCCCTCCTCAGGCGGGCACGGAGCGGCGGAGTGGGACGCAGGCGGGAGGGGCCGCAGGCAACCGCGCGCAGGCGCCATCGTCCGCGAAGCGCACACGAGTCTGTCCTAAACGACATATCACCATCGAAGCCTGAGGGCGCCGAGCACGTTGCCTGGGAGGGCCCCGCCGTGGCGAGGGACCTGCTCCGCCGCTCCGTGCCCGCCGTCAACCAGCTCTCCAGGCCCCGCGTCTTCGGACGCGCATATCTCAGGCCCGGGGAGAAAGCAAAAAGGACATGGCCCGAAGGCCATGTCCTTGCAACCGTCCGTCTCGACCAGGCGCACCCTTGCTTGGGTGCGTGTTGCGAGGGACATGTCCCGAAGGACATGCCCTCACGTCGAGCTCACTTGGGCGCCGGCGGGGGCGGGTTGGTGGTCGGCGGGGTCGCGGGCGGGGTGGTCCCGGCCGGCGGGGTGTCGGTGGCGGTGGCCGGGTCGGTCGGCGTGTCGCCGGCGGGCTCGGGCGGGTTCTCCAGGGCCGGATCGACGGGAGCGGGCTCGGCCGGGGTCTCGACAGCGGCGGGCTCGGGGTTGGCAGTGTCTGTCTGCCCCTTGTTGCAGCCGCTCATCAGCGAGGTTCCCGAGACGGCCATGATCACCGTCGTGATCGCAGCAACGATGGAGTGCTTTGAATTGCGCATGTTGTCCTTTCGGGGAGGTTGCAACCTCGTAACCTGTACTCGGGCTCGCCGTAAAGCAAAATCATCACACCACGTTCGATTGGGGGCAGGGGGCACCATTTTGCGAGCGGGCTCGACGGTAATTTGCGGCTTTCAGGGGCCCTGGGACCGCAATTCGAGCGATGGCGCGTAATCCGCCATGACTGCCATTTCATGGATTCTGCAGCGCAGGGAATCACCGTGGGGCGATCGATTGCGAATGGAGGAGGGCCGGCCCGGGGTCGCCCCCATGCACAGGACGTATGTCCGACGAATGCGCGATCGAGCATTCGGAGCGGACTCTACCGTATGGTTTGCCGACCCGGCGGGCAGCCTGTCACGCGGCGGTGCCACGAATGAAAGCGGGGCCCGAGGTCGTCGCAAGGACGCAGCGAGGATGCGGCGTGCTCGATCAGCCGCGCGCGACCCGGGCCAGCAGGCCGAGGCCCATGTTGGCGGCGTTGCAGACGATCATGACGACGCCGATCCACCAGAACTGGCGGCGCACGGCCGGGAGCTCGTCCTCGCGGGCGAACACGCGGCGCGGCCACAGGGTGAAGGTGACGTGGAGGAACAGCGCCAGCGAGACGAGCAGCAGGACGACCTTGGCGGCGACGAGCCACGACCACGCGGCGCCGTTGTCCCGGTGGGCGAGGGCGAGGGCGACGCCGCTGAGGACGATCGCGACGATGCCGGCGAGGACCTTGTAGCGGGCGCCGTGCACGACGCTGAAGATGAAGTCCTCGAACTCGCTGGCGCGGCTGAAGAACCGCTCGGCCCGCGGGTGGAGGATGAAGACGCTGAACACCATGGCGCCGATCCACACGCCACCGCCGAGCACGTGGATCCCGATCGGCAACAGCTCCGCGAGCGTCGCACCCATGGCGAAGCCGAGCGTATCACCTGCGCCGCGGTGCGGCGGCGGGCGCGAACGGAAGGCCCGGGCGAGCCCGGGAAACGCGGGATCGCGCGCATGTCGAGGTCGTGCGCGGCGCCGCAGCGGTGACGGCTCGCGGCGCCGCAGCGGAGACGGCTCGCGGCGCTGCGAAGATGATCACGTCTTCATCCGGCGCGCGCGAGCGGGGCCGGGGAAAGCGGGTAGGCTCGCCGGCCGGAGCTCCTCGCAGCATGAATCTCTTCGACATCTCGATCCCCCACATGAGCCGTACCCTGGGCCAGGTGCCGGTGTGGCTCGACAAGGCGCAGGCGACCGCGGACCTGCGCAAGTTCGACATCGGCGTGCTCCTCACCGCCCGGCTGACGCCCGACCAGTGGCACTTCACGCGCCAGGTCCAGGCCATGGTGCTCGGGCCGCTGCGGCTGGCCAACGTGCTGCGCGGGCAGGCGCCGCCGGACAACTTCGACATCGAGCCGACGGTCGCGGCGCTGCGCGCGAACGTGGCGCAGGCGCGCGAGAAGCTCGACGCGCTGCGCGGCGAGGAGTTCGCGGGCGCCGAGGCGCGGGTGATCCCGCTGCCGTTCTTGCCGGGCAAGGGCCTGCAGGCGGGGGACTTCGTGCAGCAGTTCTCGCTGCCGAACTTCTACTTCCACGCCGTCACCGCGTACTCGATCCTGCGCCACAACGGGGTCGACGTCGGCAAGCCCGACTTCCTCGCGCCGCTGGCGTTCCGCGACCTGTGAGCGCGGCCTGTGACGCGGCGCAAAGGTGCGCCGCGCGCGGATGACGGCGGCGATCGGGGCCCGGCGGGCGCGTGATAGAGTCCGCGCGCGCATGAGCTTCGATCCCGACGTGTTCGACTACGTGATCCTCGGCGGTGGTTCGGCCGGCTGCGTGCTGGCGGGGCGTCTCTCCGAGGATCCTTCGCTGCGAGTCCTGCTGCTCGAGACGGGCGATCGCGCCGAGCGGCACCCCGAGTCGCTGCGGGCCGACGGCTACAAGGACGCGTTCGTCAACGACGAGCTCTTGCATCACCGCTTCAGCGCGCCGCAGCCGGGCTGCGCCGGGCGGCCGCTGTTCCTCGGCTCGGGCCGCGGCATGGGCGGCAGCGGCTCGATCAACGCGATGGTGTACCTGCGCGGCTCGGAGGCCGACTTCCACGCGTGGGACGTGCCGGGCTGGGGCTGGTCCGACGTGGTGCCGGCCTACGAGCAGCTCGAGCGGGTGCTCGACGTGCGCCCGCGCGAGCCGACCGCGTTCACCGAGGCGTGCATCGCCAGCGCCGAGTCGGTCGGGTTCCACCGCGAGCGCGACCTCGACAACGGGCATTTGCTGGGCGCGCTCGGCTACGAGGCGATGAACTACCGCGGCGAGCAGCGGCGCAGCGCCTACGTCGCGTTCGTGCAGCCGCACCTCGATCGCATCAACCTGGTCGTGCGGACAGGTGCGCACGTGCACCGGCTGGTGCTCGACGATCGCCGGCGGGTGGTCGCGGTCGAGTACGAGGAGGGCGGGGCGCGGCGCACGGCGAAGGTCCGGCGCGAGGCGGTGCTGTGCGCCGGGGCGCTCGAGTCGCCCAAGCTGCTCATGCTGTCGGGGGTCGGGCCGCGCGACGTGCTGCGGGCGCACGGGGTCGAGCCGGCGTTCGACCTGCCGGGCGTCGGCGAGAACCTCCACGACCACCCGAACGTGCAGCTGTTTTATTACGGCAAGCGCGCGGTCGACTGCAATTATCCGCAGCTGTACGGGTTCCACCGCGCGCTGGCCGGCAGCGACCTGCCGCCCGACCAGGCCGACACCTGCTACGTGTTTTATCCGGCACGCTCGTCGTTCCGCGAGGCGACGATGCGCATGGTCCCGGCGCTGACGGTGCCGCCGGCGCTGTACCGGCGGACCCGCCTGCCGCAGGTGGTCAAGGCCGGCGTCGGCATGGCCTTTCGGCCAGGTTTCGTCCGGCGCGCGGTCGAGCGGGTCTACGGGCTGGTGGTCATCCTCGGCAAGCCGAAGAGCCGCGGCACGGTGCGGCTGGCGTCGGCCGACCCGCGCGCGCAGGCCGACATCGACCCGGCTTACTTCGCCGACCCGCAGGACATGGAGACGATGATCGCCGGCGTCCGCCTGGCCCGCGGGATCGCCGACGCCGAGGGGCTGCGGCCGTGGGGCGGGCCCGAGGTGCTGCCGGGGCGGTTCGTGCGCTCGGATCGGGCGCTGGCGGCGTTCGTGCGCCGGATGGCGATGACGACCTATCACTACGCCGGGACATGTCGCATGGGACAGGTCGCTGGCAGCGTGGTCGATGCGCAGCTGCGCGTGCGCGGCGTCGAGAACCTGCGGGTCGCCGACGCTTCGATCATCCCCGAGGTGCCGGTGTCGGCGCTGAACGCCCCGAGCATGATGATCGGCTGGCGCGCGGCCGACCTGCTGCGGGCGGCGGCCGGCTGAGCGCGGGGCCTCGATGACCGCGCCTCGGCCCGACGCCTCGTGGTCGTGGGACGGCTACCTGGCGCGCTGGGGGCTGGTGCCCGACGGCGCGGAGATCGTGACGCACGCGGCGCGGCTGCTGCCGGTCCTGCGCGGCGAGACCCCGGCGATGCTCAAGGTAGCGACCGAGCCCGACGAGCGCCACGGGCACATCCTGCTGCGCTGGTGGGCCGGCGAGGGCGCGGCGCGGCTCTACGAGGCCGAGGACGCGGCGCTGCTGCTCGAGCGGGCCACCGGCGGGCGCTCGCTCACCGGGCTGGCGCGCGGCGGCGGTGACGACGAGGCGACGAGCGTGCTGTGCGACGCGGTCGCGGCGCTGCACCGACCGCGCGCGGCGGCGATCCCCGCGGGCCTCGTCGAATTGCCGACCTGGTTCGCGGCGCTGGAGCCCGGGGCGCGGCGTCACGGCGGCCTGCTGCGCGAGGCCGTGGCGACGGCGACGCGCCTGCTCGGCGACCTGCGCGACGTGCGGCCGCTGCACGGCGACGTCCACCACGACAACGTCCTCGACTTCGGCGCTCGCGGCTGGCTGGTGATCGATCCGAAGCACCTGCTCGGTGAGCCGGGCTTCGACTACGCCACCCTCTTCGCCAATCCGGACATGGCGGGTGGTCCGGCGCTGGCCGTGCAGGAGGAGGTGTTCCGGCGCCGGCTCGCGCTCGTCGTGCAGCGCTCGGGCCTCGACCGCGCGCGCCTGCTCGACTGGATCCTCGCCTGGTCCGGGCTGTCGGCCGCGTGGATCCTCGATGACGGGGACGCGCCGACGGTCGACCTGCGGATCGCCGAGCTCGCGGCGCGCGCCCGCGGTGAAGTTCGAGATCGGTGACCGATGGGACATGTCCTTGTGGACATGTCCGAAAGGCGCGTCGTGCTTGCGGTCAGCGGCGGCGGAAGCGTGGGACGGCGCGATACAGGAGGATGTTCGCGCCGATGACCAGCCAGGCGATCGCGGTGACCCGCAGCGCCGTGCTCCACTCGTGCCAGCGCTGCCCCAGGTAGCGCTCGGGGCGGTCCCAGTAGACGAACGCGACCTCGGCGGGGGCGTCTGCGGACAGCAGCCTTCGGTAGCACGGCTCGTCGCCGGCGGGCACGCGCATCAGCACGTCGGTGGTGCTGGCCCAGGCGTCGCGGCAGCTGCTGTCGTAGGAGGAGAGGTCGCGGCAGGCGGCGTAGACGTGGACTGGCTCGCCGGGGCGGCTCGCGGTCGGCACGATCGGCGCGATCGCGTGGACGCGCGAGGACGAGGACTTGCCGCCCGAGTGGCGGTGGGACTGGCGCACGGCGCGGGCCGTGTCGACGCGGGCCTCGGTGACCTCCAGTCGGACCAGGTCGGAGCGGAGGGCGGCCTCGGGCCAGGTCACTGCCGCCTGATCGCCGAGGGTGACGCGCCCGTACTCGCCGAGCGGCACGCCGGCGAGGAAGGTGAGGGTGCTGGCGATGACGAGGCCGGCGAGGCCCCACACGCCGAGGGCGATCGCCGGCAGGCCGAGCAGGAGGGTGGTGAAGCCGCCGGCGAGGAGCGAGCCGGACAGGTAGGTCACGGCGGCGCCGAGCAGCAGCAGGGCGGCCGCGGCTGCGGTGGCGAGCCCGAACTCGCGCGCCTCGTCGAGCAGCTCTCGCATCCCGGGGGCGAGGATATCGGCGGAGCCGCCGGGCGACAATGGCGTGTTGCTGCATCGAAGCGGTCGCCTCCGCGCGGGGGCGGGGCGAGGAGAAGCGCTTTCGTGAGCCGGGGCGAGCGGAGGGCCGGCGGACGAATTCGCGGGATGCGGCGAGCGTGACGTGCTTTGCCGTGGACCGTTCGGCTGTCCCCTCGATGCCGGGAGGCGAGGCCGCGGACGAGGTCATGCGTATCGCGTCGCTGCGTCGGCCTCGGCCTTTGGCGTGAACCTCGGCCGAGGTCGTCTCGGGCCTGCGGCGACTGCTTCCATTCGCGGCCTCGGCTGCGGTGATTCCACGCGGCGGGCCCGCCCGGGGCGACGGGCTCGGCTGTCGCCTGGGCGAGCTCGACGGCCCGAACGGCGATTGTCGGCGGTGCTGGTGCGATGATTCGCGAGGCCGCGCGATTCGTTGCAGCCGCAAGGGATCGCGCTACGCTCCGGTCGGTCTTGCGGAGGAGAACACCATGGAATTCATCTGGACATTGATCGTGGGCCTGATCGCGGGCGCCCTCGCCAAGCTGGTCATGCCGGGCAAGGACGGCGGCGGCATCCTCGCCACCATGCTCCTCGGCATCGCCGGCTCGTTCGTCGCCGCGTTCCTCGGGCGCACGCTCGGCTGGTACGCGCACGTCGACGAGGGCCCGGGCATCATCGCCTCGATCATCGGCGCGCTGGTGCTGCTCGGCATCTACCGCCTCGCCATCGGTCGGAGGATGCGCGCCTGATCGCGGCTTTCTAGATTCGCCCCCGGCGGGCGGACGCGCGGCCCTCACCGCGTGAGTAGTTCATCGAGGGCCAGCATCCACTCGCCGGCGGGCGTCACCACCCAGGCACCGGCGGTGAGGCGCGCGCGCACGGCCGCCGCGGCCTCGGCCGGCAGGGCTTCGACGACCGCCATCGGCGCGAGCTGGGCAAAGGGGACGTCGTCGGCCAGCCGACGACAGCCCTCCGGCCAGGCGGCCAGGGCTACCCGTCGACCCTGCCGGTCGAGGACCGGTTGCAGCGCCGGCACGTCGGCCGCGAGCAGGGCGTCGAGGGCGACGTCGTCCCAGGTGGGCGCGACCTCGACGACGACGCCGTGGCCGGACAGGCTGGGATCTTCGGGCATGACCCCGAGTTCCTGTCCGATCGGCGCTGTGCTCATGGACAGGTCCCGAAGGTCAGCCACGCGCCGGCGCATGCGGGCGAGCAGGGTCGCGGCGTCGGGTCGGCGCGCGGGGTCGGGGTCGAGCGCGTCCTCGACGACCGCGCGGGCCTCGGGCGCGGCGCCGCCGAGGCTGCCGGCGGCGAGGGCGACCAGGAGGGCGGCGGCGCTGAAGATGTCGCTCGCGGAGGTGGGCGCCCGGCCGGCGCGGACCTCGGGGGCGGTGATCGTCAGCAGCTCCTCGAGCGCGCCGGTGCGGGTGGCGATGAGGCCGGCGATCGCGTCGGCGCCGAACGGGCCGAGCAGCGGGCGACCGGCGGCGTCACACACCAATTGCGCGGGCAGCAGCGAGCCGTGGACCAGGCCGCGCGCGTGGGCGGCGGCCAGGCCCTCGAGCAAGAAGGCGACCAGGGCGCGGGCCCGCGGCAGCGGCATGCCGGGCGGACGGATCAGCGCCCGCAGGTCGTTGCCGGCCTCGTACGGGAGGATGAGGATGCCGGCGCGGGCGTCGAACTGGACGATGCCGCGGATCGCCGGGTGCTCGAGCGCGGCGGCGGCGAGGGCCCGGCGCTGAAACGACTCGAGCGCGTCCTGGACCGCCGGGTCGCTGGCGCCGGCCTCTTGCAGCTCGGCGAGGAGGAGGTGGATCTCGACCTCGGCGAGGGTGACGCGATCGGTGCCCTCGTAGGCGGCCCCGGAGAAGCTGGGCGGCAGCGAGGCGCGCACGAGGAAGCGGGCCGGCACCGGCGCGCCCTCGGGGGCCTCGCCGCGGCCTTGCAGGACGATCTGGGCCGCGAGGTCGTGGCCGAGCGCCCCGAGCCCGCGCGCGAGCAGGCGGCTGAGCGCGGCGCGGTCGCCCCCGCCGGCGCGGATGGCCGCCTGGGCCCGCCGCACCGCCGCTTCGGCGTCGCCGAGCTCCCACGACAATTCGGCGGCGAGCTGCAGGGTCGGGCCGTGGCGCTCGGGCAGCGGCTCGAGCAGGGCCAGGGCCTCGCGCACGCGCTCGGCCTCGGCGAGCACGCGCGCGGCGGCCAGGCGATCGCCGGCGCGCACGAGGGCGCTGGCGCGGGCCTCGGGGTCGTGATCGCCGAGAGCGAGGATCCGGGCCGCGTCGGCGTGACGACCCTTGCGCTGCAGCAGGGCGGCGGCCTGCTGGCGGGTGTCGGCGTCGGCGGCGGTGAACACGGCGATGATGCGGTCGATGACGTCGGCCCGGCCGAGCTCGATCGCGGCGCGCAGGGCGTCGAGCGGGCGGCCGGCGCGGGCGTAGTGCTCGCAGGCGCCGGTGAACTCCCAGATCTGCTCGAGCACCCAGCCGGCCGCGGCGTGCCGGCCGGACAGCGCGAGCGCGTGGGCGAGGGCCTCGTGCCGCCCCTGGACGAGCATGCGCTGCTCGTCTTCGGTCAGCGGCTCGGGCGCGGCGGGCACGGCCGCCACCTCAGTGCTCCTCCGCGAACAGGTCGCGCGCGAGCTCGCGGTAGAACTCGAGGTGGTCGAACTTGAGGTCGGTGACGCCGAACAGCTGCCCGACCTCGTCGATGTGGTCGGCGATCATCTCGCCGCGGTAGTCGCCCCACTTGGCGCTCTCGACGGTGACGAGGCCGTCGTTGTCGCCGCGGGCCAGCTGCAGCAATGCGTAGCCCCAGCCGATCAGCGGGTCGACCAGATCGTGGCAACCGTTGCCGGGGATGAGGAAGCTGGCGGCGTCGCAGGTGCGGCCAGTGTAGCTGATGTACTGGACGCGCGGGTCGTCGGGGTTGGTCGGGTTGAACTCGTCCTGCATGTAGTGCTCGCTGAGCGAGTAGAACGAGGCCTCGGCGTCCGATTTCTGCTGGGCCGAGACGGCGCCGACGAAGTTGAGGAGGAAGCCGAGCGCGGCCTCGACCCCGCCGGGCGCGAGGCCGAGAGCGAGGTCGGTGATGTACGTGCCGCGGTGCGGGCTGGCGATGGTGACGAGCGCCGACACGCGGTCGCCGTAGCCGTGGGTGGCGACGACCGCCCGCGAGTCGATGCCGCCCTGGCTGTGGCCGAGGAGGTCGACCTTGCGCGCGCGCTGGGCCACCAAAAATTCGTCGAGCTGCTCGGCGAGCTGGCCGGAGCGCACGGTGCTGCTGTTGTACGGGTCGAGGACGGCGATCTCGATCGGGAAGCCGCGCGACTCGAGATCGGCGGTGACGCCATAGAAGTACGTGATCGGGCCGATCGCCTCGAAGCCGGTCCAGCCGTGGACGAGCACGATCGGGAAGCGGGTCGTCTCGCGCTCGCAGCCGATCACGCACACGAACTCGAGGTTGTAGTCGGCGGCGTCGTCGGGGCTGTCCGATCGGACATGCACGGCGAACTCGCCGGAGCGCGGCACGGCGAAGATCGCCTCGGCCGGGTCCTCGCCGCTGACGAGCGGGGGCGCGAGCCCGGCCTGCCACACCAGCGCGGTCGGCTCGTCGGGCCAGACGACGGTGGCTCGCAGCGGGCCGGGGCCGTCGGTGCGGGTGAGGCGGATCTGCCACGAGCTCTCGTCGGGCAGGGCGACGTACCAGCGGTGCTCGCTGCAGGCCGGCAAGGTCTCGCCCTTCACGTCCTCGCCGACGCCGAGGTAGTCGCGCTCGAGCAAGGACAATTGATTCGGGTCGCAGGCGGGCTCGCCGGTGGTGGTGGTCGTCATGCCCTGGCCGTGGGTGCCGCTGCCGGGGTCGTCGTCGCTGCCGGTGGTGGTCGGCGGATCGCCGGGCGGGTCGTCGCCGGTGGTGGTGCCGCTGCCGGTGGTTCCTGTCCCTTCGGTCAGGCCGGCCTCGGCGCCTCCGGCCCCGGAGTCGCCGCAGGCGAGGGTCAAGAGCGAGACCGCGAGCGCGGTGGTGAGCGCGGACGAGCGGGCAGCCGACACGGGGCGACTGTAGCAGCGCGGACGCGGGCTCCGGGAGGGCAGGCGGCCGCGAGGTGCGCGGCGCCGGTGCCGGCCCTTGCGGGGGTTGCTGCGGGGCTTTGCCGGGGCCGGCGCCTGGGCTATAGCCGGCCCATGGACGAGGCGAGCCGCTCCAAGCTGTTCTCCGGCGCCGCAGAGGCGCTGTTCGACGTGCGCGACGGGGCCCAGGTGGCCGTGGGAGGGTTCGGCCTGAGCGGCAACCCGGAGGCGTGCATCGAGGCGCTGGCGGCCTCGGGGGTGAAAGACCTCGTGATCGTGTCGAACAACTGCGGCAACCAGGGCCAAGGTCTGGCGGTGCTGCTGCAGCGGCGCCAGGTGGCGCGGGTGATCTGCAGCTTCGTCGGCGGCAACCCCGATCTGGAGCAGCAGATGCTGGCGGGGCAGGTCCAGGTCGAGCTCAATCCGCAGGGAACGCTGGCCGAACGGCTGCGCGCGGGCGGGTCGGGGATCCCGGCGTTCTTCACGCCGACAGGGGCGGGCACGGTGGTGGCGGAGGGCAAGGAGGTCCGCGAGTTCGCCGGGCGCCCGTGCGTGCTGGAGACGGCGCTCCAGCCCGACTTCGCCATCGTCCGCGCGGCCGTCGGCGATCCGCTCGGCAACCTCCGCTTCTATCGCACGACCCGCAACTTCAACCCGCTGGCGGCGATGGCGGCGCGGGTGACGATCGCGGAGGTCGACCGCCTCGTCGAGGTCGGCGAGCTCGACCCGGACGATGTCCACCTGCCGGGGATCTTCGTTCAGCGGGTGATCCACGTGCCCGCGCACAAGAACGTGATCGAGTACCGCACGACCCGACCGCGCGTCGGTTGAGCCGGCGGCCGCGGCGCTGGCCCCAGGCCGCAGCGGGCCCCGCAGACCCCGCCGGCGGGGCGTCCGCGCGCCTTCGCCGGTTTTTGTCAATTTTGCGAGATCGCGGCTAGCCTCAGCAGGCCGGAAGGACAGGCGAGGAGCGCAATGACGGAGGACATGATCGAAGACATCGAGGTCGAGTCGACCATCCCGCGCGCCCTGGTGATCCTGGCCGAAGGGGCAGAGGAGGCGGAGGCGGTGATCATCGTCGACATCCTCCGCCGCGGCGGGATCGACGTGGTGTTCGCCGGGCTCAACGGCGACGGCCCGGTGCTCTGCGGCCGCAAGATGAAGCTGAACCCGGACATCGCCCTGTCGGCGGTGACGGGCCACTTCCAGGCGATCGTGCTGCCCGGCGGAGCCGAAGGGGCGCGCCGCCTGGCCAGCTCGGAGGCGGTGGGCGAGCGCCTCCGCCACGCAGTGACCGACGGCCTGGTGGTCGGGGCGATCTGCGCGGCGCCGCTGGCCCTGCATGCCCACCAGGTGTTCGCCGGCAAGTCGATGACGTGCCACCCCAGCGTGGCCTCGCGCATCGCGCAGTACGGCAACCTGGTCCAAAAGCCAGTCGTCGAGGACGGCCAGCTGGTGACCAGCCAGGGCCTCGGCACGGCGATCATGTTCGGGCTGACGCTGGTCCGCAGGATCATGGGCGACGTGCGCGCGGCCGACGTCGAGCGCGGGCTGACGCTGCCGCGCTGAGCCAGCGAGCGCTGGAACTGCGGAACCTCGGCGCGTCGCAAAGGCGACGGGCCGAGGTTCGTCGCGTGGGTCGTGCGTAGAACGTTCGGCGACGAGGCGACGGGCAGAAGATCGACGCGCGGGTCGCTCGTGGATCGTTCGGCGACGCTTCGTGATGCCCCGAGGTTCGACGCGTGGGTCAGCGACGCTTCGTGATTCGACGGGCCGAGGTTCGACTCGCAGATCGTTCGGCGACGCTTCGTGACGGAGCTGGCGACCGGCGCGAGTGATGCCCCGGCGGGCGCTCACGCGGTCGCGCCGAGGGTGCGGGCGAGCGCGGGCGGCAGCGGGTAGGGCCGCTCGGGCGGCAGGAGGGCCTTGGCGCGCGCCTCCTGGCCGGCCTTGAGGTGGCCGTGGATCTTCCGCACCAGCGGCGTGAGGTCGGTGATGTCGACGGTCCACGCGTCGACGAAGCGGTCGATGATGTGGCGCGACAGGCCGACCTGGATGCTGTTGTGATTGAGGGTGGCGCCGCGGAGCGAGCGCTCGGGATCCCACTGGATGTGCACGGCGGCGGCCTCGAAGCGGGCCTGCCAGGCCTCCGGATCCTTGTCGACGCGAGGGTCGCGGCTGGTGAGCACGCCGGCGGCGAGCGCCTCCTCCCAGCCGGCGCGGGAGATCCGGACGGCGAGGATGTGCTCTTGCCCGGACTTCTGGCCCCAATTGCTGCGCTCCATCAGCCACAGGAACGAGGGCTTGATCCACGTCATGCGCGTCCGCGAAAACGGCGGGACGAACCGCTTGGCGGCGATCGCCGGCCTTGCGATCGCCGGGCCGTACGCCTGGTAGACGACGATCGTGCGGGCGTCGAAATCGGCGCGGATCGGGTTCATGCGACCGGCGAGGCTCGCATGAACTCTCGGCCGCTGCCACCGGCGGCGCGCGCCTCAGGGCCGCCGATCATTCGTGGACGTCAGGGGCGAAATGCGCGCTCCATTCACACGGGCGAGCGCCGGTGTGCTGATTCGCGCGGTCGCGCAGGGTGCCATGATTCGCGCGACGGAGCAGCGAGATACGTGCCGATGCGAGGGACCCCGGCCGCGCCTGGACGCGGCCGGGTAGCGCTCACTTCGCAATCGCGGGCGCGGCCGCGGGCGCGGGCCGGCGGGCGAGCTCGAAGTCGAAGCGGACGCGGCCGCCGACGACGTCGGCGGCCATGCGGAAGCCGCGGCCGGACAGCCACGACTGCAGGAAGTTGGCGCCGCGCGGGCCGTCCTCGAAGCTGCCGACCAGACGCCACAGGTCGGGCAGCTCGCCGTAAAAGGCAGGGTCGGTGTCCTTGTCGCGGGCGATGTCGGCGAGCAGCCACTTGAGGCGGTCCTGGCCGTCGGCGGCGGCGATCCAGCCGAACTCGACGTCCTTGTCGCCGAGGCGCACGGTGCCGGGGTCGGTGGCGAGGTAGAGCTGCACCGGCGCGCCGGTCTCGGTCAGGTTGCTGGTCTCGACCTTGGCGTCGACGCCGGGGACGGTGACCGGCGAGAAGCGCAGCGAGGCCATGGCGACGAGCGAACGAAACAGCGCCAGGTCCTGGCCCTGCACGCGCGAGTAGACGACGTAGTCGGACTGCAGGCCGCGGTCGCCGACCTGCAGGCTGCGCAGGCTGCCGCCGGTGCCCTCGACGCGGCCGACGATGTCGAGCACGGTGCGGATGATGCCGGCCTCCATGCCCTTCTGTTCGCGACCCCAGCGATCGAGCATGCCGAGCGCGCTCGGCCAGGTCTCGAGCCCGAGCACCACGCCGCCGAAGTCGCCGGCGTTGTCGAGCGCTTCGGAGAAGGCCCGCTCGTCGCGGCCGTAGAGGCCGATCGCGAGCTCGCTGAGGCCGGCCAGCGGCGGCAAGCCGGAGCTGCGCCAGCACGCCAGAGCGCCGTCGCACAGGCCGGCGAGGGTGGGCGCGCCGACGCCGGCGGACGGGCGCGAGAATGTCTTTTCGGCCAGGTCGGCGGCGGCGGCGTCGACGGGCTCCCAGGACAAAGTCATCTGGACCGCCTCGGGCTCGACGGAGGCCTCGAGGCGCATGCCGGCGAACATGCGCCGGGTCTCGCGCAGATGCTCGAGCGCGGCCCGCTGGGCGAGCGCGCGGGTGACCCGCTGCCCGCGCTGGCCGGCGTCGTCGTCCCAGCGCAGGCGACGGACGGCGCCGGTGATCTCGACGACCTCCGACAGCGCAGGCACGGCGCCGGCGTCGGCGTAGGCCGCGAAGTCGCCGCGCAGCGTCGAGAGCACCGGCAGGTTGGCCGGGGCCGCAGCCAGGCCGGTGGTGACGGTGGTGACGCGATCGGGGTCCCACGCCGCGCCGGTGCCGGCGGGGAAGAAGAACAGGTCGAGCACGACCGCGGCGGCCTCCTTGCGCGCGACCAGCAGCGCGCCGGCGTCGCCGAAGCAGAACTCGCTCGGGCCGATCTGTCCGCACAGGGTCGCGATCTCGGGCGGCCGCTCCTTGCGGACCGCGCGGGCGAGGAAGGCGGGCAGCGCCGCCGGATCTTTGGCCGGCAAGTGCACGCGGTTGTGGATCGCCAGGCTACCTGCCCCTCGGGACATGGCCTCCTGGTCAGGTGAGGGGCCGCTCGGCTCGGGCGGCGGCGGCGGCTTCCACGGATCGCCGAGGCCGTCGATGTCGGGCGGCAGCACCGGCTCGACCGGGATCGAGTCCTGGTACGGCTGCGGCGGGCTCGGGGGCGGCGGGACGGGCGGCGGCGGCACCGGGCGCCGGTTCGGCCGCGAGTCGGGCCACGGGGCGACGTCGGCCGGGGTGGTGCCGGCGCCGGGGAACGGGTTCGGCAGGGCCGGCGCGGCGCCGACGCGCTGCAGGGCCTCGCGCACGCCGGGCATGGTCACGGCGATCGGGCGGGCGATGGTGACGGTGACGAAGGCGTCAGGGTCGAGGCCGAGGCGAGCGGTGACGTCGTCGACGCGCAGGTCGAAGCCGAACTCGGCCCCCGCCTCGGCGAGGTCGCGCGCGCTGTCCGGATCGAGCGGGAGCGACTGCAGGGCCTTCTGGATCGTACCTGGCTTCAAAGCCAGGTAGACGAAACCACCCTCGACGAACCCGGGGCCCTGGACGACCGCGGCGCGCTCGAGCGGCGGCATGCGGGCGTGGATGGCCCGCAGCGCGGGATCGGAGGGATCGTCAGGGCTGCCGGCGCCGCCGCGGCCGCAGGCGAGGGCGAGGACGGCGGCGAGACCGAGGCCGAGGCGAGGACGCGCGAGGGCGACTGGCATCGGCGAAGGATACGCCGACCCAGCGGCGTCAAACAGCCCTCGTCCTCGGACCGTCGAATCATCACAGCGGCGCCGGCGGTGCGCCGCTCGAAAACGGTCGCACGGCGCCGGCGGGCCGCGAGGCGCGAGCTATTTGGCGCACCAGATCTCGTACTCGACGAGCATGCCCGGGATCGCCAGGGCGTCGACGAACCGCAGGGTGCCGGCCGCCGGCTTGATGTTCACCGGGGCGAAGTAGTCGGCGAACAGGCCGAGGATCGCGTTGAACTCGGAGTCGGTGACGTCGGAGGTCAGCGTGAACTCGATACGGACGATGTCCTTGCGCTCGTAGCCGGCGTCGTCGAGGTATTCGTCGAAGTTGTCGAGGATGTACTGCGTCTGCCCCACCGCGTCGTTGGGGTGCTGGATCTGCCCGGTCGAGTCGTGCGCGCCGTGGCCGGCGATGAGGAACAGCTCGTCGATGTTCCGCAGCTTGAGGCCCCAATTGAAGACCGCGCCGAAGTCGGGCGCCGCGGGGTTCGGCACCGCGATCTTCTTGAAGTCGCCGCTATTGTGATTGCCGTTGCCATGGCCGTTGCCGTGGCCGTTACCATGGCCGTTACCGTTACCGTTACCGTGACCCCAGCCACCCGATACGATCTGGGGCGCCGTGATCGACAACGAGAGCGCGAGGAGAATCGTCGAAATAAAAACTGGCCGCTGCATCCCACACCTCCAACGCGAATGATTGTCGAGGACCGCGATGCACGTGTCAATCATCGACGATGCGCATGCATCAACTTTGGCGTAGTGCGACGTACCTTGCTTCACTTCACCCACGGCGGCTGACAGGTGGTTATTGCCGCGGCGCGCAGGAACATGGCGCAAGCCGCCTTCGCGGGGCGAGTTCACCTATGATCATTGTGCCGTGGGGGCGAACATGCCGGCCCGCGCGGCGCGCTCGGGCCCGGCCTGTCCGCACCCGCGCGAACGCGGTAATCGCGGGAATGGGAGCCCCACAATGTGTATAGTGAATCGTGTGGGGGCGCGAATCCGGGGGCGCGCAAATGGCAAATGGGGACGTCGCTGCAGGCGGGGCGTGATGAGCACTCGATGGCAGACGACCCCGGTCGGGGGCCAGCGTGGTCACCTGTCCGCGGCCTGCCGTCGCGGGCGCGGCGACAGGGTTCGGGACAATTCCCGGGGCGGCCGCTCGCGGAGGCGGCCGTCCGGATATGCTCGCCGCGATGTACTTCGTGCTCCGCTACGAACTCGTCGACGATTACCTCGAACGCCGGACGCCGCTGCGGCCCGAACACCTGGCGCTGGCCCGCGCTGCCGTCGAACGCGGCGAATTGCGGCTCGGCGGCGCGCTGGCCGAGCCGGCCGACGAGGCGCTGCTGGTGTTCCGCGGGCCCGATGCTTCGGCCGCCGAGGCGTTCGCGGGCGCCGACCCGTACGTGCGCGAGGGGCTGGTGCGGCGCTGGACCGTGCGGCCGTGGACCGTGGTGATCGGGGCCGACTTCCCGGGCTGAGCGCCACGGTCGAGGCCGCTGGTCGTCACATTGGCGAGCGTGGGCCGCCGACGCTGAGGATATGTCCTCCGGGACATGTCCTCGCGGCGACGGGCAGCGTGCGATCCAGCCGCGCCGCGTGATGGTCTCCGGGACAGGTCGGGCCTGCGCGGACGGGTGGGCCCGCTGGACGGTTTTGCAGCGCGTCGGGGCGGACGCGGCCGAGAGCGGGCCGTTTCGCGCTTGACAAGTATGCTTTCCATGGTGGAAAGCATACGCGTCATGTCTGAAAGCGAGCCGAATCGGGTGCGCGCGGTGCGGGAGGCCCGGGGCCTGTCGCAGACCGAGCTGGCGGCGCTGGCCAGCCTGTCGCGGCAGAGCGTGGGCGCGATCGAGGCCGGGCGGGCCACGCCGGCGGTCGACGTGGCGCTGCGGCTGGCGCGGGCGCTGGACTGCAGGGTCGAGGAGCTGTTCGCGCTCGCCGCCGCGGACGCGCGGATCGAGGCCGAGCCGGCGACGCCGGTGCAGGCCGGGCGCGTCGCGCTGGCGCACCTCGGCGGCCGCTGGATCGCGCATCCGCTGGTCGGCGAGGCGATGCGGCTCGGGGCCGACGCGGTCGTGAGCGGGGCGGGGCGGCGTCGCGGTCGGGTCGAGGTCGAGCTGGTGCGACCGCGCGCCGAGGCGCAGGACAACCTGGTGGTGATGGGCTGCGCGGCGGCCCTGGGCGTGCTTGCCGATCGCCTGAGCGCGCGGGCGGGGGCCGGGCGGGTGGTCTGGCTGCCGCGCTCGAGCACGCAGGCGCTGGCGGCCCTGGCGGCCCAGCACACGCACGTGGCCGGGGTGCATCTGGTCGACGGGCGCACCGGCGAGGCCAACGTGCCCGACGTGCGCCGCCACGCCGCCGGGGCGATCGTGCTGATCACGCTGGCGCGGTGGGAGGCGGGGCTGCTGCTGGCGCCCGGCAATCCGCGGAAGATCCGCGGGGCGGCCGACCTCGGGCGTCGCGGGCTGCGGCTGGTCGCGCGCGAGACCGGCTCGGGTTCGCGGCGGCTGCTCGAGCGCGAGCTGCAGCGCGCCGGCCTGGCGACGACCCTGGCCAGCGCGGCGCCGGTGCGGGCCAGCGGCCACCTCGAGGTCGCGCAGGCGATCGCCAGCGGCGCGGGTGAGGTCGGGGTGGCCACGCGTGACGCCGCGATCGCGTTCGGCCTCGATTTCGTGCCTCTGTGCGAGGAGCGCTACGATCTGGCGATCCCGCAGGCGCTGGTGAACGATCCGCGACTCTTGCGGTTCCTCGACGCGATGACCTCGGCGGCGTTCCGCCGCGAGCTGTCGGCGCTCGGCTACGACGTGCGCGGCTGCGGCGACCGCGTGGCGGAGCTCGATGCCGCCTGACCTTTGGAGCAGATCATGAAGACACGGGTGTTTGCGATGATGGCGGCGCTGGCGGCCTGCGTGCCGCAGGCGACGACGACGGCCAGCGACGGCGAGACGGCCACGGCGGCGACCACGGAGACCGGGACCACCGACGCGGCGCCGACGACTGGCGACACGACCGGGGCGCCGGCCCAGTGCGAGACGTTCCCGCCGTACCGCATCGACGTGCAGGCCGAGCCGAACGGGCTCTACTACCGCGTCGACGAGGCGCGGCTGTACATCGCCGACGACGACAACAACCGGGTGCTGGTGCGCGACGAGGACGAGACGCTCGCGGTGTTCACCGAGATCCCGAACCCCTCGGGCGACCCGGGCTCGGACGGCCTCGGCGACCTCGATTTCGCGGCCGACGGCGCGCTCTACCTGCCGCGCTTCGGCTTCGGCATGCCCGGGCTGGGGGCGATCTTCCGCGTCGCCGCGGACGGCACGGCGGAGGCGATCGCGGGCGTCGACGACGAGTGGCGGCGGGTCGGCCTCGACTACGACGACGCGCGCGGGCTGCTCTACGTGGCCACCTACTCGCGCGACGCCGACGACGTGTACACCGGCTGGATCGCCAGCGTCGATCCGGTCGCCGGCGTCGAGACGATGATCGTCGGCGGCCTGTCCAAGCCGGTCGGGATCGCGGTGCTCGGCGACACCCTGTTCGTCGGCGACCAGGCCCAGCGCCAGCTGTTCAAGCTCGACCTCGAGGCCGCCGCGCCGGCGCTGACGCTGGTGTCGGACGAGTTCGAGTCGCTCGACCTGATGGAGACCACGCCCGACGGGGCGCTGCTGGTGCTGTCCTACGACACCGCCAACAGCACCGGCCGCGTCTATCGCGTGACGCAGGACGGGGCGATCACCACCGTCGCGGAGGGTGACTGGGAGCCGCGCGGGATCGCCTTTGACGGCGTCAGCCGGATCTTCGTGTCGGCCCGCGACACCCAGCAGATCGTGGTCGTGCCGGCCTGCTAGGCGCCCGTGGGACCGATGATGGGCTTCATCGCGGCGGTCGTGCTGGCCGCGCCGGCCGACGAGGTCACCAGCGTGCCGGTGCCCGCGCGGGCCGAGGTCGTGGATGGCGCGAAGGACATGCCCGATGCGGCAGGTTCTCAAGGACATGTCAACAAGGACATGTCCTCGGGGACTGACACGGAGCGCGCGCCGCCCGTGCGGGTGCTCGAGGACCTGCCCGTGAGCCAGACCTCGCCGGCCGGGCCGAAGGCGCCCGCGGTCGTCCCCGGAGCTGTCGCCAAGGACATGCCCCAAAAGTCAGACTCTGCGGCCAGGCCGCTGCGCGAGAGGTTCGAGTTCTTCCCGTACGGGTGGGTCCGCACCGACGCGACCTGGTACTCGGCGCCGCGCGAGGGCTACAGCAACATCAGCCTGGCCGGGGCGCGGCTCGGCGGCGGGGTCGTGGTCGGGCCTGTGACGGCGTTCGTGACGATCGAGGCGGCCCAGGCCAAGGGGCCGCAGCTGTTCGACGCGTTCATCGCCTGGGCCGCGGCGCCGCGGCTGCGGCTGCGCGCGGGCCAGTTCAAGGCGCCGTTCGGGCTCCGCTTCAACGCGCCCGATCTCGTCGACGAGCTGCCGCGGGCGCCGCTGTCGATGCTGGCCGCCACGCCCGGGCGGCAGGTCGGGCTCGAGGTCGCCTACGATTTCTGGCGCTGGGCCGAGGTTACCGCCGCGGTGTTCTCGGGCATCGGCCAGAACCGCGAGGCCAACAACACCAAGATCGCGTTTGCCGGCAAGCTGCAGGTCAACCCGCTGGCGTTCCTGCCGCGCGGGCCGCAGCTGATCCTGGTGGCGTCGGTGTTCGGGTACCACAAGACCAATGGCTTCACGCCGACGGTGACCACCGGGTTCGGCTTCGATTTCTTCCACGGCCTGCCGAGCACCGGGGCGGCGCGCCGCTTCACCGCCGGCGGCGGGCTGTTCTGGCGGTTCCTGTCGGCCCGCGGCGAGTTCTTCTACACCCGCGACTCGCGCGAGCGCGACACCGACGGCGACCCGTTCACGCCCGGCGATCCGCTGCCGCAGCTGATCGGCGCCGGCGGTTACGCGCAGATCGGGGCGGTGGTGACGGGGCAGGACAAGGACCCGGCGACGCTGCTGCCGCGGCTGGCGAGCCGGCGCGTGCGCGACAGCGCGGTCGAGCTGTCGGCCCGCTTCGAGCGCTTCCGCGTCGGCGCCCGCGACGTGGTCGGCAACGGGATCCTTGCGACTTCGGCGGGGATCAACTGGGTGCTGCTGCAACACCTACGGGTGTTCGCGGCGGTGAACTGGCAGCGGCTCGAGACGGCAGTGCCGGAGCTCCCGCAAGCGTCGTCGTGGGGCGTGACGGGCGGGGTGGCCGGCTTCTTCCTCGGCCGCGCCGGCCGCGGCGACTGACCGGCGCGCACAGGGTCTATCAGACATGCTCTCGAGGGCATGTCGTCGAGGACATGTCGCGATGGGCATGTCCTTAGGGTCATCTCGCGCGCCCGCCTGGGCAGCGACATGGCCGCGAAGACATGTTCGATGTTTCATCGATGCTGGCGAATTGTCGCACCTCGGACGCTGAGATTCGGCGCAGGTCGCCTGCAAGCGCGCGTCCGTGCGGCCCCGAGGGGGGATGTCCGGGAGGACAGGTTGTGCAGCGGTTGCGAGGACGCGCGGGGCCGCCCGAACCGGCGCTCGTGGGCGCGTCGGCGGCCCGCGGACGTGTGCATCTGCGTTCGCCGGAAGCCGCCCGGGACACGGCCCAGGCGCGCTCTCGGGCCGCCCGGCGCGCCGCTGGCATGCGGCCGACATGGTGTACCCTGCCGGGCCATGACGCGATGGATGATCGGACCGATGGCCGCGCTGGCGGTGGGTTGTGCACAGGGAGCGCCGCTCGACGGCGACTCCAGCGGGACCCTCGGCACGACCGCGGCCACGGCGATGCCGACCTCGACCGAGCCGACCACCGGGACGGGGCCGACCACCGAGCCGGGCGAGACGACGACGACGAGCACGACTGACGGCGAGACCCTTGCGACGGCGACAGAGACCTCGACGAGCACGACCGACAGCGAGCCGACGGTGCTCGGCGAGTACTACCCGTTCGACGCGGTCCACTCGCCGATCACCGCCGACATCGCGGCGGCCCTGGACGCGATCGCGGCCAAGGGCGTCAAGACCGACGGCGTGTTCGCCAAGGTCGGCGGCTCGTCCACCGCCAGCACCAACTTCATGCACTGCCTCGCCGACGCCATGCAGATCATGGAGCTGCCGGTGGAGCTGCAGCCGACCGTCGATTACTTCAACGCGACGGCGGCGGGGCCGGGCGCGACGTCGTTCAGCCGCGCCAGCCTGGCGGCGATGGCCGGGTGGGGCGCGGCGGACGTGCTGGCGCCGCTGGCGAACGAGGTCACCGAGATCCTGCCGCGCTTCGCCCTCGTGCTGCTCGGCACCGCCGAGCTCGAGGTGCCGCCGCCCGACGGCGTGTTCAACTTCGCCGACAACCTCGTGTCCGTGGTCGACACGCTGATCGCCGGCGGCACCATCCCGATCCTCTCGACCATGCCGAACCGCACCATGCCGGCCGGCATCGACGTCTACGTCCCGCGCTACAACGCCTTTGTCCGGGCGCTCGCGCAGGGCCGCAAGATCCCCCTGATCGACCTCAACCTCGTGCTCGCCGGCCTGCCGGGCTTCGGGCTCGCGGCCGACGGCGTCGACCTCAGCGTCGCGCTCGCCGGCGACATGGTCACGCCGACCCCGTGCGCGTTCGGCTTCTCGGGCACCACCAGCGGCTACAACCGCCGCAACCTGGCGACCGTCGAGGCGCTCGCGCGCGTCAAGCCGGTGGTGGTCGACGGGGCCGCGCCGCCCGACGCGACGGCGCCGCTGCTCATGGGCGCCGGCACGCTGGACGAGCCGATCGTGATCCCGGGCCTGCCGTTCGTCGACATGCGCAGCACCGCCGACAGCCCGAGCGACGCGATCGACAGCTACGCCGGCGCGTGCATGACGATGGGTGAGGACGGGCCCGAGTTCGTGTACGAGCTCAACATCACCGAGGCCACGTCGATCCGCGCGCTGGTGTTCGACCAGGGCACCGTCGACGTCGACCTCCACCTGATGACGCAGACCGACGCGGCGACGTGCGTGAAGCGGGCCGACCGCGAGCTCGAGGGGCCGCTGCAGCCGGGCACCTACTACCTCGCCGTCGACACGCTCGGGACCGCGACGCCCGGCGAGTTCGCCATCGTGGTGCTTTCCGAGGGTTGAGCGCGATCGCGCTCCGGCGCCTGCGTGGCCGCCCGAGGGCCTCCAGTGCAGGGCTGGGGCCGCCTGACCCAAAGAGCAGGCGCCCCGGATCATCCGTGCCGCGGCCCCTCGCCGGGCGGGGGCCGGGGGCCGCGTGCGTCAGGGTGAGAACGGGGCGGACAGCTGTTACAGTGCAGCCCCGAACCCCATGAAGCACGCGCAGGACGAGCTGGTCTGGATCGACGGGACCGGGGCCGCACACCCGCTGGGCGAGGTCGCCACCCAGCGGATGCGCACCCGCGAAGGTGCGTTCCGGGTCATGCCGTCGCCGCGGCACCTGGTGTTCATGCGCTACGTCGGCGCCGACGGCCGCCGCGATCGTGAAGACGGCGCGGTGGTCCGGATCGCCGGCGAAATCACCGGGCCGGGAGCGATGGCCGACGTGATCGCCCTGCTGGCGCAGGTCGGCTGGCGCGGCGAGCTGGTGGTGCAGGACTCCGAGCACGCGCGCAGCCTGTTCTTCGAGCACGGCTCGATCGTCGGCGTGCAGTCGAACGCGGGCGACGAGCTGCTCGGCAACATCGCCTACCGCTTCGGCGTGGTCCACGAGGAGGTGCTCGGCGACGTGCTCATCCGGGCCCGCAAAACCGGCGAGCGGTTCGGCGTGGCGGCGGTGGCGATGGGCGCCCTCAGCGAGGAGCAGGTGCTGAGCCTGCTCGGGCGCCAGGTCGAGGAGGTGGTGTTCTCGGTGCTGATGGCGGACGACGGGCTCTACGCGTTCCTCGACGGCTACGAGGAGTCGCGCCTGCCGTTCCGCCAGGTCCACAGCGCGACGTCGCTGCTGATGCACCTGATCGTGCGCCTCGACGGCATCCGCTACTTCCGCCCGTGGATCCCGTCGTCGCAGTACATCCCGAAGAAGCGGCCCGGCGCGGTCGCCCCGGGCAACGAGGTGCTGGCGCTGTGGAGCGCGATCGACGGGGTGCAGAGCGTCGAGCAGCTCGGCCGCTCGACCGGCCTCGGCGAGTTCCAGGTCACCGAGATGCTGTTCCAGCTGACGCAGTCGCAGCACGTGATCATCCTGCCGCCGCGGCTGCGCGGCGGGGCGGCGGAGGCGGTCGAGCTGGCCAACACGGCGCTGCGGGCGATCCACCAGCGCGCCGACATGGCCGGGCGCGGCACGGTGTTCCGCAACGCGATGGCGGGGTTCGCCCGCGGCTCGTACGACGACCTGTTCCGCGGGGCGGGGCCGTTCGAGCACGGCGGCTTCAACGGGCAGATGATCGACCGCAACGCCAGTCACACCTGCCGCGCCCTCGGCGGCGAGCCGGAGGCGCTGGTGCGGGAGATGATGTACGACTACGTCGCGTTCGCGCTGCTGTCGTGCGGGGCCTCGATCGGCAAGCCCGACGAGCAGGCGCTGAGCCGCGAGGTCGAGCCGCTGCTGGCCAAACTGCGCCCGGCCAGTCAGTCGGGCATGTATCGCCTCACGAAGTGAGCGGCGGGTCGGCGCTCACGGCAGGATTGGCGAGTCGTCGTCGTCGTAGACGTTGCCCTCGATGATCGGGTTGGGGTCGTCGAGGGTCCACGGGCCGTAGCCGTGGTCGCGGCCGAAGCGGTTGTGGAGGATCTGGGTGCCCATCGGCACGGTCTCGCCCTCGCCGCGGATGTTGAGGGTGTAGCCGCCGCCGGCGAACCAGTTGCACTCGAGCACGAGGTCGATGGTGGCGCCGCCGAGGTCGCCGGTCTGCACCGCGGCGTTGCTGGCCCCGGAGATGTCGTTGTGGCGCAGGGTCACGCCGGCGCCGCCGGTCGACTGCACGCCGTCGTTGTGCTCACCCTCGCCGTTGGACAGGTCGTGCACCCAGCAGTCCTCGATCAGGACGTTGCTGTCGGCCTTGAACCCGTCGGCGGTGCCGTGCACGTTGAGCCGCCGCGCGGTGTAGTTGGCGAACGAGATCGCCGCCGTGGCGTCGCCGGACAGGCCCTCGATCTCGCTGTCCTCGACGACGAGGCCGACGTTGTCCTCGTCGAAGTAGCGGATCGGGTAGTAGTCGCTGCTGCGGATCCGTACGTTGCGGATGGTGACGTTGTCGGCGAGCACGGTGATCTCGCCGTCGATGTCGAGGCCCTCGACGACGGCGCCGTCCTCGTCGATCTTGATCGAGCCGCTCGGCACGAGGCGCACGCCCTGCGGCACGCCGGTGTTGTCGGGGCCGGGGCGGGGGCCGTCGCAGGGGCCGAGCGGCTCGCCGGTGGTCGTGCTCGTGGTGTCGGCGGGGTCGCCCGTGGTGGGGTCGCCGGTGGTCGGGGCCGTCGGCTCGGCGGTCGACGTGGTGGTCGCGGGCTCGCTGGTGGCCTCGCTCGTGCCGGTCGAGGTCGGTCCGGCGTCCGAGGTCGAGGTCGCGGTGCCGGCGGTGGTGCCGGGGCCAGCCGTCGTCTCGCCTTCGGTCTCGGACGGCCCGGGCGCGCCTCCGCAGGCCATCCACAGCGTCATGCTCGCAACCCACTTGAAGCTCCGCATCGGCCTGCCCTCCGCGCGGCATCTTCGGCGGGGCGGGGCGAAGCGTCAATCGGGCGCGTCGCGGCGCGAGGGCGCCCGTGACGCCGCCAGACCCCGGCCGGGCTCACCGTGCGGTCTGTCTCCGGGGGCATGTTTAAAAGGACATGCTCTCAGGGACATGCGCGAAAGGGCATGACTCTCAGGGCATGTTGCCGGGATACAGGGCAGTGACGGCGGCGTCGAGGTCGAGCTCGAGCGCGACCGGCTGGTCGTGGTCGAAGGTCTCGAGGTAGCGATCCCAGTCGCAGCGGGCGTTGGCGGCCAGGCGGACGCCGCGGGGTGAGGGCGCCAGGCGGAAGGCGAGGGCGCACACGTCCTGGCCGTTGGGGTAGAGGGTGACGGGACGGTCGAGCAGGGCGCCGACGAGTTCGTCGAGGGCGCGGAGGTCGACGACCACCTCGGCGCCGATCAGGGCCTCGGGCGAGGACGGGCCGGGGATGACGGTGCCGGCCAGCCACAGCGTCTGGCCGGCATGATCCAGCGCGAGGTTCCAGTCGGCCTCGGGCGCGAGGCAGTGATAGACCGTGAGCGAGGCGCTGGCGAAGGTCCAGGTCTGGTCGGCGATCCGGAGCTGACTCATGCGCGTCCATACCACGGACGCGCAAACGCGGGCACCTGGCCGAAGCACCAGGTGCCCGCGGCGGGGTTCGGGGCTCAGTTCGGGCCGGCGCCGCTGCAGGCGCCCGGGTCGGACTGCCACTTGTCGCAGTAGCGGTTGGCGAGCACGGCCCCGCGGCTGCCGCCGAAATCGCCGCAGCCGGCGAAGTCATCGAGGGCGTCGAGGCAGGTCGGGTACTCGTAGTTCACCTCGGCGTCGTCGAGCATCTTGAGGCGCATCTGATCGCCGACACAGACAGCGCCGTCGGGGCCCCACTCGGCCTCGATGCCCCAGTTCTGCAGGGTCGAGGTGGCGGGCGCCTGGATGGTCGGGCTCAGCCCGTCGAACACGTCGATCGGCGTGCCGGTGAAGGTGTGCGGGGTGCCGTCGCCGCAGTAGTCGGCGCGGGCCATGCGGGTGCAGGCCTGGTGGTGATCGGCGAGAGAGACGCCGCCGACGGTGGCCCACGGGCGATAACCCCACTCGACGCACTTGGCGAGCACGGCGTCACGGCAGGCGAAGGTGACGACGCTGGCGTCGTCGTGGCGGTCGCCGGTGGTGGTGTCCCACCAGTTGGCGATGGCGATCGCCTGGGTCGGCTGGCCGTTGTGGTCGTAGCAGAGGCTGCTCCAGGTGTTGGTCTGCGAGTCCTCGACGGAGATGTCGTAGAACCACACGTCACCGTCGGGGTCGGCAGGGTCGAGGTAGATGTCGTCGAAGCGGAGGACGTAGACCTCGCTGCCGCCCACCAGGGTGAGCAGCGAGCCGATGAGGTCGTCGCCGCTGACCTGCTGCGGCGTGCCGTCGACTTCGATGGTGGCGGAGAAGCTGCTGCCGTTGAGGTTGATGCCGTTGAGGTTGATGCCGTTGTACGACCAGGAGTTCATGCGCATCCCGTTGAGGTTGATGCCGTTCATGCGCATGCCGTTGAAGTGTTCGCCGTTCATCTCGGCGGAGTTCAGGGCGAGTCCGTTGCCAACGTCGTTCCGCAGCGTAACTGCGGGTTGAACGTCGTTTTCAACGACATCACAGGCCACAACCGAACCGACCAGTGCCAGCCAAATCCCTCGAGTCATGGGCCCATCTTCTCCTGTCCGAACGACATGATCGAGGTCCTCGGAACGCGCAAGTTGCGGTATTTGGTGCGGACGAACAGCCCCAGCCGTCATCGCTTGCGGCCCGTCACGGGAGCCATGGCGTTCGTGCGTCGTTCGCTTACACCTGGCGGATGCCGCGGGATGCCATGCAACGGCAAACCTCGCGCGGCGCCAAACTCGGAACGAAATCGCGGCGGTGTCACGCGAGACGATTCGCGTCACACCGCCGCGTTCTCTCCGTCCCACATGCTCGCCGCCGCGACATGCAGACGGAGGATTCACCGACTCCGATCGCCGACTCGGGCCGGCCGCCCGCGATCACGCGCCGGAGGCGATCGGCGTGACGTCGGAGGGGATCGGTGCAGCGCGACCAGGCACGATGCCGCGCTCGGCGAAGTCGGCCATGATCTTGTGGGTGCGCTCCATGACCTGCGCCAGCTCGGCGTCGGAGAGACCCTTGGTCTCGATCGGCGCGCCGACGTAGATCGTGATCCTGGACGGCGTGAGCAGGAACGAGCCCTTCTGCATCAGCTCGAACATGCCGTGCGTGGCCAGCGGAATGACGGGGAGGCCGGCGATGCGGGCCATCCAGAACACGCCGCGCTTGAACTCGGCGACCTTGCCGTCGAGCGTGCGGTGAGCCTCGGGGAAGGCGAGGATCGAGATGCCCTTCTTGGCCCGGTCGCGCGCGGCCTCGGCGATGGCGCGGTAGCGGTTGGAACCGGTGGGCACCGGGATGCCGTCGGCGAGCTTCATGATCCAGCCGTACATCGGGACCTTGAACTGCCAGGCGTTCATCAGCCCGCAGAAGGCGTGGGGGATCGAGGCGCAGGCGGCGTGCGCGTCGAGCAGGTTGACGTGATTCATCATGAACACGCCGCGCCGCTCGGGGTCGAAGTCGGGGTCATAGATGATCTCGACCCGCGACAGGGTGATCTTGAGGACCGCGCCCATGCCGGGCCCGCCGATGTAGTTATGGGTCTTGCGCGACGGGACGACGGTGGACACCGCGGCCCACGTGACGGCGACGGCGCCCATCCACACGAAGGAGGCCGACCACGCGACCGCAGAGTAGACGACCTGAGCTGCCTTCTTGATGAAATTGAAAACCATGGGGGTTCACGTCCGGACGTCGAGCGCGCCAGGGACGACCTCGAGCCGGCGCGGGTTGATCTTGATCATCTCGCCGTCGACCATCACGTCGATGTCCTCGGCGAGGCGGAGGTCGAGGCCAGGGGCCTGATAGCAGCGTACGGCCGGGTTGTGGACGTGCGTGCCGCTGAAGATCTTGGGGAAGGTGCGGAGCAGGCCGATGCGGCCGAGATGACCTACGCGGATGATGTCGAGCAGGCCGTCGCGGGTGTTGGCGTCGGGCGCCATCATCATCTTGCCGCCGGTGAAGCGGCTGTTGTTGAAGGAGAGGAAGGTCAGCGGCTCGCGGTCCTCGGGCTGACCGTCGATCTGCATCGGGAAGGTGTAGGACCGCAGCGCGGCGACCCGCAGCACGGTGCTCAGCGTGTAGCCGAACTCGCCGAGGCGGGAGAAGTTGCGGTTGCGGGTGGCGCCGACGTCGGCGACAAAGCCGATGCTGAAGATGTTGATGAAGTGCAGCTCGCCGCGGGTGTGGGTGCAGCGGACGAGGTCGCACGGCCGGGTCTTGCCGGCGATGATGGCGTCGATGGCGTACTCGGCCCCCTGATCGGTGAAGTCGCGCAGGAAGGAGTTGCCGGTCCCGAGCGGCAGCATGCCGAGCGAGGGCCGCTCGCCGGCCGGGAGAGCGCCGGAGAAGATGCCGTTGATCAGCTCGTAGCTGGTGCCGTCGCCGCCGACGGCGATGAAGTGACGACGACCGGCGGCGACAGCCTCGCGCGCGAGCTCGGTGGCCTGGCCGGCGGCCCGCGTCTCGACGACGTCGACCTTGACGCCGGATTGGCGCAGGCGGTCGACGACCGCAGGCGCTCGCTTGCCACACACGCCGCCGCCGGCGGCTGGGTTGACGACTGCGAGGAGGGCGGCAGGATCGTGCATGCGGGCATGCTATCAGGCCCCGGAGGGCCGTGGAGGCATCAGGCCCGGAGGGCCGTGGGGACGGTGCGGCGAGAGGTGGCGAGCAGAGGCGGGCGTGAGCCGGGCGGCGCGGCCGCGGCGGCTCACAGCTCGCGCAGGGCGGCGTCGCGGCCGAGCGGCCTCAGCTCGGCGGCGAGCGGGTCGCGCTTGATCTTCTGCGAGGCGGTGCGCGGGAATTCGTGGTCCCACAGCACGTAGGCGGAGATCCGCTTGTAGTCGGCGAGCTTGAGGTTGCGCCGACGGAAGGCCTCGACGAGCGCGGCCCGAGCGGCCTCGTCTGCGCCCGCCTTGGGGCGCACGACGACGACGAGCTGCTCGTCGGTGAGCTTGCCGGTCGGCCACACGTAGTTGGCCGCGAACACGCAGAACTCCTCGCAGTCGTCGATGTCGCCGAAGGCGGCCTCGATGTCCTCGGGGTAGACGTTCTTGCCGCCCTCGGTGACGATCATGTTCTTGGTGCGGCCGACCAGCTTGAGGTGACCGGCGGCGTCGAGCTTGCCGAGGTCGCCGGTGCGCAACCAGCCGTCGACGAGGGCCTCGCGCGTCAGCTCGGGCGCGTCGAGGTAGCCGAGCATGACGGTCGGTCCGCGCACCCACACCTCGCCGACGCCGCTGGCGTTGACGTCGCGCAGCTCGAGCTCGGTGCCCTCGACGGGCTTGCCGACGCTGTCGCCGCGGAACGGCTTGAGGTCGTTGACGGTGAGCACGGTGCCGGCCTCGGTGAGGCCGTAGCCGATGGCGACCGGCAGGCCGAGGCGGTTGAAGTACTCGGCGCTGCCGCGGTCGACGAAGCCGCCGCCGCAGACCATGAGCCGCAGCTTGCCGCCGAAGTACTCGTGGATCGGCGCGAGCAAGGTCTTGCTGAGCCCGTGGTTGGGCGCCTGGCGGGTGGCGTACTCGTTCACGTCCATGAGGCCGTCGAGCACGAGCCGCTGCCAGGTGGGCAGCTCGGCGATCTTGTCCTTGATCTTCTTCTCGAGGGTCTTGAGGATCGTCGGCACCAGCGCCATGTGGGTGATGCCGTAGCGCTTCATGGTGCTGGCCAGGTAGGCCGGCCGCAGGGTGCGCTGGTGGACCACGGCGCCGCCCATCATCAGCGCGAGCAAGAAGCCGCACATGAAGTCGATGGCGTGGTTGGTCGGGAGGATCGAGAAGTAACGATCGCCGTCGCTCAGCGGGTAGAGGTTGCCGAGGGTCTCGGCCTGGGCGAGGTAGTTGGCGTGCGTCAGCTGGCAACCCTTGGGGGTGCCGCCGGTGCCCGAGGAGTAGACGATGCAGGCGACGTCCTCGCGGGCGCGCGGGTGGTAGGTGAAACCTGCCCCTGCGGACAGGTCCTCCCAGCGCAGGGCGCGGCCGACGGCGGCGCCCTCGGGCGCCTCGGTGACGATGACGAGGGTGCGCTCGAAGATCGCCGGATCCTCGCGCTGCAGCTTGTCCCACGCCGGCCACTCGGCGAGCACGACGCGGGGGCGGCAGTGGGCGAGCAGGGCGTGCTGCTCGGGCGCGGTCAGCTTGTAGTCGATCGGGACCAGGACGGCGCCGGCCCACAGGGCCCCGGTCGCGCCGATCAGCCACTTCGACTGGTTCTGCATGACGATCGCGCAGCGATCGCCGGGGCCGAAGCCGTGGACCTGCAGGCCGGCGGCGAACCGCTGAGCGGCGACCCGCAGCTCGGCGAAGGTGTGGCGCGAGTTCTCGCGGTGGCGATCGGCCTCGATCAGCGCGGTCCGACTCTTGTACGTGATGGTGGCGTCACGCAGCGCCTCGCCGAGGCAGGACAGCTTTCCCAGGTCGAGCATCTAGCGCCTCGCGTCGATCTTCTGCGCCAGGGCGGCGAACGTCTTGATGCCCTGCAGCTCGTAGTCGGGCAGCTCGACGTCGAACTCGTCCTCGACGTCGGAGATGAGCTCGACGGCCTGGAAGCTGTCGATGCCGAGGTTCTCGAACAGGTCGTCCTCGGCGCGGAGCTTGGCCGGGTCGGCGCCGAAGCGCTTGGCGGCGAGACGGATGAGGGTGCCTACGGTGTCGCTCATGGCAGGTACGGTCTCAGGTCGGTGGACTCGACGAAGCGCTGGAGGGCGGCCAGCAGGGCCGGACCCTCGGCGAGGCGGACGAACAGCTCGCGCTCGGCGAGCAGCTCGTCCTTCGGGAGCTTCTTGATGAAGGCCTTGGCGGCCTTGCGCGCGGTGGGATCGAACTTGCCGGTCTGGGCCGCGAGCGCGCGCGCGGCGGTGAGGCCCTCGCCGCTGGCGACGACCTGGCTGACGAGGCCGGCGGCCTGGGCCCGCTTGGCGTTGATGCTGCGGCCGCTGAGCAGGAGGTCGCGGATGAGGCCGTTGCCGACGTCGCGGCGCAGGCGAGGGATGCCGCCGAAGCCGGGGATGATGCCGAGGCGCAGCTCGGGGAAGCAGAAGCGGGCGGTCTTCTCGGCGATGAGGACGTCGCAGGTGAGCGCGAGCTCGAAGCCGCCGCCGAAGCAGATGCCGTGCACGACGCCGACGGTGGTCAGCGGCAGCATGTCGAGGTCGTCCATGACGCCGTGGATGGCGTCGATGAACTGGCGCAGCTGCGGGCCGTGCTGGTCCCGGGGCGCGTCGCTGAGGCCGCGGTGCAGCTCACGCAGGTCGGCGCCGGCGCAGAAGCCCTGGCGCAGGCCGCTGCGCACGATCAGGGTGTGCGCGGCCGGATCGACCTGGTCGAGGAAGCGCCGCAGCCCGGCGAGCATGCCGGTGCCGATCTCGTTGCACGGCGGCGCAGCGAGGGTCAGCTCGTAGACGCCTTCGCTGTAGGTCCAGTCGATCATGACGCGTAGACCTTGTCGATCTCGGCGCGGTAGCGCTGCTCGACGGCGCGGCGGCGCAGCTTCTGGTTGGCGGTCAGCAGGGCGTTCTCGATCGTGAACGGCTCGGCGACGCGGACGAAGCCGCGGACCTTCTTGTAGTGCGGGACGCTGGCGTTGACGACCTCGAGCGCGGCGTCGATCGCCTCCTTGGGCACGTCGCCGGGCACGATGATGCTGAGGTACGGCCGCGCGTGGCCGACGAGCATGCACTGCTCGGCCTTCGGGCACGCCGCGAGGAACTTCTCCTCGATCGGCTCGGGGGCGATGTTGTGGCCCGACTCGGGGACGAGGATGTTCTTGACGCGGCCGATGATGCGGACGTTGCCGGTGGCGTCGAGGTCGCCCTGGTCGCCGGTGTGGAACCAGCCGTCCTTGATGGCCTCGGCGGTGGCCTGCTCGCGGCCCCAGTAGCCGGCGAAGATGCCAGGGCCGCGCACCAGCAGCTCACCCTCGTCGGAGATCTTGATCTCGCAGCCGCCGATGGCGTGGCCGACGTAGCCGGGGCGCACGCCGCCGGGCTGGTCCATGGTGACGATCGCGGTGGTCTCGGTGAGGCCGTAGACCTGGTAGACCTGCACGCCGACCAGCTCGAACCACCACTGCGTCTCCTCGGCCAGCGCCGCCGAGCCGCAGATCAGGAACTCGAGGCTGGGGCCGATCTGCTGCTTGATCTTGCTGAAGACCAGCTTCTTGGCGGCGGCCAGAGTGAGCTTGTCGACGAGGCTCGCCTTGCCCTCGCGCACGGCGCGGAAGGCCGCCTGGCCGCGGTTATAGAGGGCGAGGGCGAGGCCGCCGCGCTCGCCGATCTTCTTGCCGACGCCGGTCTTGATCCGCTCGAGCACCGCGGGGACGTTGAGGTAGTAGTGCGGGTCGGCGGCGCCCATCTCGGCGACGAGCTGCTGCAGGTCGGTCGACAGCAGCAGCGGGTTGCCGCGGTACAGCTGCGTCCACAGCATGATGCGCGAGCCGGCGAAGCAGAACGGCAGGAAGTGGAACACCTTGTCGGCCCGCTGCCCGCCGGTGATGCGGTCGACGCTGCTGCGGGTCTGCGGCAGCATGTAGTCGACGTTGGCGCGGGTGAGGACGACGCCCTTGGGCTCGCCGCTGGTGCCGGAGGTGTAAATGATGGTGACCGGGTCGGCGGGCGCGACCGGGCGCGGGGGCTCGTGCACGGGCTCGCCGCGGAGGACGTCGTGGAGGTCCTCGATCGGGCAGTGCTCGGGCCAGGCGTCGCGCAGGCCGGCGGCGAGCTCGGGGCCGTCGGCGACGACCAGCACCGGCGCGCAGTCCTTGACCATCACCGCCAGCTCCTTGGGATCCTGGCGGCTGTAGAGCGGGACGACGATGGCGCCCTCGAACAGGATGGCGAGGTCGGCGGCGATCCAGCGCGCCGAGTTGGGCGCGAGCAGGGCGACGCGGTCGCCGGGCTTGACGCCGCGGCCGCGGAGGAAGCCGCGCGCGTGAGCGACGAGGTGCAGCAGCTGCGCGGCCGAGGTGGGCCGGCGCTCCTTGCCGTGGAGCTCGACGAGGAGCTGGTCCTCGCGGGTCTTCTGGATCGCGGCGTGGATGACTTCGAGGAAGTTGTCGCTCATGCGTGGCGGTCCAGCAGGCGCTGCACGTTGGCCGGCAGCGGCGGGAGGTGGGCTTCCCAGGTGCGCGGCAGGTCGCGCCGGGGGAACTGGGGATAGACGCGCACGACCTCGTCCATGAAGTCGATGCCCATCTGGCCCATGAGCCGCAGCTGGGCCGGGACGGCGCGGGCGATGTCGGCGCTGATGCCCTCGGCGTCGCGCCACAAGCGGCGCAGGGTGTGCAGCAGCTTGTCGCCGAGGCCCTCCTCGTCGACCTCGAAGAACATGTCGGGGTGGCCGCGATCGTTCATGAGGTTGCGGATGCGCTCGTCCATGGTGACGCCGGCGGACGGCACGAGGCCGGGCATCGAGGTGACGATCGCGTGGAAGCGCGAGCTGATCATCATGCTGCAGTTGCGCAGCACGCTGACGAGGTCGTACATGTCGTGCTCGTCGCTGATGAACAGCGCGCCGCCGCGGTCGAGCCGGGGCAGCAGGTCCTCGCAGGCATGGCGATCGAGCTGCTCCATGCCGACGAGGATGGTGAAGAAGTCGCGCTCCTGGGCGAACGCGTTGACGCCGTCGGCCAGGGCCTGGATGTACGCGTTGTACTTCTTGTCGGCCGACTCGCTGTGGTGGTGGAAGTAAAAGGCGCTGTAGTGCTCGTGCTTGTACTGACCGCCGAGCTTGTAGGCGGCGTACTTGAGCAGGTCGGGCTTGACCGGCCACCAGAACGGGTTGATCGGGCAGACGACGAGGACCTTCTGGCGGCCGTCCCAGCCGGCTTCGCGCAGCAGTTGGGCGCCGCGCGACAGCGGCGCGGGGTCGAAGGTCCAGGCGGTGTCGGCACCGGAGGTGGTGCGGATGCCGAGCTCGCCGAGGACGTTGCGCGAGGGCTCGTTGCGGCAGATGACCAGAGACTTCTTGCAGGCGTCGCGCACGAAGTCGCGGAGCGCCGGGGTCATGTTGCCGGCCTCGGCGCCGTAGCCGACGCTGACCTTGTTCTCGGCGTTGGCCAGCCCGAGCGCGCCGGCCATGAAGCAGGTCAGCGCGCTGGCGAACTTCGACTTGAACATCGAGCCCTCGCAGGCGATGACGCCGTGGTGCTTGGGCACCTCGGTGGCGAGGAACTTCGGGAACACCGCCGGCATCTCGATCTGATGCACGGTCCGGAAGTAGCCGCGCGTCAGCTGCTCGTCGACGGTCATGATCGACAGCTCGAGGTCGTCGTCGCCGACGACGTGACGCAGCTGGCGGATCATCTCCTCGACGCGGACGTCGGCGCCGGTGTTGCGCGTGCCGACGTAGCCGGCGAGCAGCAGCTTGAGCGGCTTGCCCGGCTTCCACAGCTCGGGCGACATGCCGAGGACGTGGCGGACGGCGACGCCCTCGATGGCGGCGGCGACGGTGGCCTGCAGGGCGCGGTCGGGGTCGACGACGTCCTTGACCTTGTCCCAGATCTTGCTGGTGGTCTTCTTGACGGGTGCGCTCTTGGACATGTTCGAAGGGCTAGGCTACCTGCCGCACCTGGGCGCCGCCGGGCCAGGGCTTGTACGGGTAGCTGAAGTTGTTGTCGACCGCGAAGCGGTAGAGGCCGTAGGCGTAGCGGTCGAACGGCGCCGGCGCTTCGCCGAGAGCGTCGACGACCCGGCGGTTGTCGAACACGGTGTCGAAGGTCAAGTAAGGCAGGAACACCTTGAGCAGCGAGGCGGGCAGCGACAGGCCCCAGCCGCGCGGGGTGTTGGAGGCGGTCTCGACGACGCGGTTGAAGGCGCCGTTGAGGCCGGGGACGAAGCGGTGCTTGACCGGGTGGCCGGCGCGCCGCATGGCGTCGACGACCTGGCGGTAGGTCAGCGAGGCGGTGCCCGAGCTGAGGCTGTAGGCGTCGTGCTCGAGCTTGTCGCGCTGGTGGAGGGTGACGATCGCCTTGGACACGTAGTCGGCCGGGACGATGTCGAGCCGCCAGTCGGGGTGGAACGGCAGCACCGGCAGCTTGGCGAGCATGACGAAGGCCCGCACCATGTCGAACTGCACGGTCTCGGGGAACCGGCTGTCGCCGAGCACGATCGACGGGCGCAGGACCAGCTGCTGCACGTCGGGCAGCAGCTCGTGCAGCATGTGCTCGCAGAACTTCTTGGTCCGCGCGTACGGGTCGTAGTCGGACTTGTCCCAGTCGATCGTGTTGTCCTCGGTGACGACCTCGTGCTTGCGCTCGCCGGCGACCGCGACCGTGCTGATGTCGGTGAAGCGGCGCAGGCCGTGCAGGTCCCGGGCGTCGCGCGCGAGCTTGAGGACGCTCAGCGTGCCGCGCAGGTTGACGTTGAAGCACGCCTTGGACGACTTGCGGTTGAGCGACGCGGCGCAGTGGATGACCGAGTCCATGGTCCGGACCAGCCGCTCGCGCGCCTCGGCCTCGAGGCCGAGGCCGGGGAAGGTCAGGTCGCCGAGGTAGAGGTCGCAGCGGGTGCGGACGAGGTCGAGGAAGCGCGGGAAGTCCATGTGCAGCTGCATGGACTTCCACAGCCGCTGCTCGGCCTCGGCCGGGTCCTTGGCGCGGACGAGGAGGGCCAGCCGCTCGCTCGGGTACTCGTCGAGCAGGCCGGCGGCGACGTACGAGCCGATGTATCCGGTGGCTCCGGTGAGGAAGATGGCCATGATGTCAGACGACCTCGGCGTGGGGCGCGGGCGCGGCCTCGGGGGAGCGCAGGCGGAAGGGGTGGCGCGGAGCGTAGCTCTCGGGGGTCTTGTTCTCGAACAGCGGGAAGCACCACTTGCGCAGCCCGGGGATGTGGACGTCGATCCAGTAGTGGCGCCAGTCGATGCTGCGCGGGTCGCAGTCCCACTCGGGCTCGAGCACGGGGTGCCGCAGCAGGTTGCGGGTCACGAACGCGAAGTGGTTGTCGTGGATGAACGGCAGGTAGAGCTCGCACATGCGCTCGATCTTGTCGATCGACTCGAGCGCGCCCTCGGTGTGCTCGACGAGGTCGCCGAGGCGGCGGCGCACGAACTCCGGCCAGCCCTTCGGCGGGTCGCGCAGCCACTCGTCGACCGACTCGGTCATCTTGCGGATGTTCTCGATCCGCATCGGGTGCTCGGGCGTGACGGCGATCGCGTCCCAGCGCGACTTGACGACCCGATCGAGGGTGGTGTCGCCGCGGGTGCGGAGGTGCTTGCGGTGGGCCAGCGCGACCAGCTCGACGGCGCGGTCGATGGTCAGCAGGTTGAGGTCGGAGCTGCCGCTCTGGTAGACCGGCGCGTGCTCGCCCCGCATCAGCGCGGCGCCGGCGACGGTCATGCCGCGGCAGACGTAGTCGACGGGGATGATGTCGAACGGGTTGCCGCGCTTGCACGGCAGGTGGCGGAACCAGCTGCCGAGCGCGTAGCTCAGCGGGCCGCAGGTGTTGAAGCCCTGGTTCCACCCGGGGAACGGGTAGCTCATCGAGCTCTCGACGATCGCCGGGCGGAACATGGTCCAGCGGCCGGGATCGAGGCGGCGGGCGATCCACGCCTCGGCCATGCTCTTGGTGAACGTGTAGATGTTGGTGAAGCCCCAGCGGCCGGCGCGGCGCTGGCCCTCGGCGACCATCGCGTCCTTGAGCAGGTTGCGCTTGATCCGGCGGGCGGTGTTGCGCACCAACATCGCGTTGTTCTCGTCGCCGCCCTTGTCGCGGATCTGCTTGACCGCGTCGTCGTGGGCGCGCTTGTCCATCTCGGGCGACTCGTGCTCGGCGAGGATGGCCTCGATGCTGGCCTGGATCTCGACGGACTCGGCCTCGACGTCGAACGGGTCGCCGGACGGCGAGAGGTCGGGGCGGATCTCCTCGGGGATGAGGCCGTTGCGCTTGCCGGTGACGTAGCAGGTCGAGACGTGCAGCATCACCGCCTTGTCGCAGGCGGCGACGAAGTTGGCGGCGTTGCGGGCACCCTCGACGTTGGTCGTCATGGCGTCGCGCAGGTCGGGGTCGAAGTCGACGAGGCCGGCGCAGTTGATGACGAGGTCGATGTCGCGGCGCAGGCGGGCCAGCACCTCGGGGTCCTCGACGCCCATGTCGGGCAGCGAGACGTCGCCGGACACGACCTCGATGCGCTCGCTGATGAAGCGGCTCATCTCGGGGCCGTACTTCTCGTGCAGCGGGCGGAAGCAGGGCGAGGTCTGGACCTGGCGCTCGAACCGGTCGGCGGCCGGGCGCAGGGCCTTCTTGCGGGTGAGCACGTAGACCTTGCCGATGTCCGGCACGTGCTGCAGCAGCATCGCCAGCCAGACCTTGCCGAGGAAGCCGGTGACTCCGGTGAGCAGGACGTGGCGGCCGGCGTAGCTGTGCTTGATCGAGAGCGGCGTGTTCACGGGTGTCCTCCGGTTCCTGTCCCCAAGGTCAGTCGCGATAATCGATGATCGGCCAGTCGGCGTCCTTGGCGCTGCGGCGCAGGACGAAGTCGGGGTTGACCGCGCACGGGCCACCGACGCGCGACAGCAACAGCATGTCGGGGCCGTGGGCCCCGTAGGCGCTGCAGCGCGCCAGCTCGAGGTCGTGGGCGGCGGCGTAGTCGTCGAGCCAGCGGCCGCCGACGTTCGAGCCGATGACCGGATCGAGCAGTCTGCCGGTGGCCTCGCTGTCCTCGAACTCGATGCGGTTGTAGACCAGCTCGTCGTAGTGCTTGAGGTGGCGCGAGAGCGGCTTCATGATCGGCTCGATGCTGTCGGACAGCAGCACGACCCGCCGACCCTCGGCCTTGAGGCGCTTGAGCAGCTCGACGCCCTGATCGAGGATGGTGTCCTTCAGGACGTCCTCGGCGTACTCCTCGCACAGGACCTCGACGCGGTCCTGGCTCATGCCGCGGATGGCGAGGTGGGCCAGGCGGTGGGCCAGGGCGCGGTCGGTCTGCCCGAGCAGGCGGTGGACCGGGGCGGCCAGACCGACGAGGCCGAGGCGGACGGCCCGCTCGCCGAACTTCTTGGCGTTGCCGGCCAGATAGGCCGCCGCGCTGAGCACGCCGCGGGCGAGCAGGATGCCTTCGACGCGGACGAATGCTGCCGTGTTGGTTTGTGTCATCGACCAGGCTCGCGGCCTAGTTAGCGCACCCGAGGCCGGCGTTACAAGCATGCGCGAGGTGACTCGAATGCCTGCGAAGGCCGCTGCGCAGGCCGGTTTACGCGTGCACGAGGCTTCGCAGGAAGGGCCGTAAACGGGGCCTGGCGCCCTCTCGCGCGGCTTTGGTGGCCTCGGTCGCGTGCGGCCGAGATAGTTGTGCGCTTGACTAAATAGTTGGTGATGTCGATTGATCGCGCGTTTAAGAAATTCCTTCGCCGTCGCGGCGGTCGGGGCATCACCGGTGGGACGCGCGTCGAGGTGCGCTATCGTGTGGCCGTGACCGCCCCGCTGCTCGTGTGCGCCGCCGAGGTCGAGGGCCGCGGGCTGGCCTCGCCGCTGTACCTCGGGGTCGGCAAGGTCGCGGCGGCGGTGGCGATGACGCGGGCGCTGCTCGAGCGGCGGCCGGCGTGGGTGCTGCTGTTCGGGGTCTGCGGCGCCTATCCCGAAGGACATGGCCCCGGGGGCAGGCTCGACGTCGGCGACGTGTGCCTGGTCGGCGACGAGTGGCTGGGCGACGAGGGGGTCGCGGTCGACGACGGGTTTTTGACGCTGGCGCAGCTGGGCCTGGGCTCGGTCGGGCCGCTCATGGCCGATGGCGGGCGCACGGCCGCGGCGGCGCGCTCGCTCGGGGCGCCGATCGTGCGCGGGGCGACGGTCAGCGGCTGCAGCGGGACGGACGCGAGCTCGCGGGCGCTGGCCGGGCGGACCGGGGCGACGGTGGAGACGATGGAGGGCGCAGCGGTGGCGTGGGCCTGCGCGGCCGCGGGGGTGCCGTGGGTGCAGCTGCGCTGCGTGAGCAACCGGACCGGCCAGCGCGCCGCTGGCGGGTGGGACCTGCCGCGCGCGGTGGCCGGGGTGCAGGCGGCGCTGCAGCGACTGCAGGCCGCAGACTGGGGGAACGAATGAGCGAGCCGCTGCCGATCGGGTTCTCGCCGTGTCCGAACGACACGTGGATGTTCGACGCGCTGGTCCGGGTGCCGGAGTTCGTGCCGGGGCTGCGGCCGCTGCCGTGGCTGGCCGACATCGAGGCGCTCAACGAGCGCGCGCTGGCCGGCGAGGCGCCGCTGCCGGTGACGAAGCTGAGCGCGCACGGGCTGTATTGGGTCGAGCGCGACTACCTGGTCTTGCGGACAGGTGCGGCGCTGGGCCGCGGCTGCGGGCCGCTGGTGGTGGCCCGCGAGAAGGCCGAGCTGGCGGCGCTGGCCGGGCGCAAGATCGCCATCCCGGGGGCCTATACGACCGCGCACCTGCTGCTCCGCTGCTTCGCGCCGGCGTCGGCGACGGTGGTGCCGATGCGCTTCGATCGCATCATGCCGGCGGTGGCGGCCGGGGAGGTCGACGCGGGGCTGGTGATCCACGAGGCGCGGTTCGTGTTCCGCGACCACGGGCTCGAGCAGGTGGCGGACCTCGGCGAGGTGTGGGAGGCGGCCACGGGGCTGCCGCTGCCGCTGGGGGTGATCGCGGCCCATCGCTCGCTGCCGGCCGGGCAGGTGCGCGCGGTCGAGGAGGCGATCGCCCGCTCGATCGCGGCGGCGGAGGCGGACCCGGCCGCGGCGTGGCCGTTCGTCAAGGCGCACGCGCAGGAGCTGAGCGACGAGGTGTGCCGGCAGCACATCGCGCTGTACGTCAACGAGTTCTCGCGCGACATGGGCGCGGAGGGCGCGGCGGCGCTCGAGGAGCTGCGGCGGCGCGGGCAGGCGGCCGGGCTGCTGCCGCGCTGAGGGGGCGAGGTTGTCGCGCCGGGGGGCGGACCTCGGCGAGGCGAGCGTCATCGGGCATATCGCCGAGGACATGCCGTCGGGGCATGCTCCTCAGGACATGATGTCGAGGACATGTCGCGCGGGACATGTCCTGAAAGGACTCAGGGGGCCAGGGCCTCGAAGTAGAGGCGGCCGTCTCGCTCCTGGGCCTGCACGCCGAAGGCCGCGCCGAGGAGCTCGGGGCTGAAGACGTCGCCGCAGGGGCCGACGCGGGCGCGGCCGGCGGCGAGCAGGATGGCGTCGTCGGCGTGGCGGCGGGCGAGGTCGAGGTCGTGCTCGGCGACGAGCACGGCCACGCCCTCGCGCGCGAGGGTCCGCAGGTGGCGGTAGAGGCCGAGCGCGTGGCCGATGTCGAGGCCGGCGGCCGGCTCGTCGAGGATGACCACGGCGGCCTCGGCGGCGAGCATGCGCGCGAGCATGACGCGCTGGCGCTCGCCGCCGCTGAGCCGGCCGATCGGGCGGTCGGCGAAGGCGGTCAGGCCGAGGCGCGCGAGCGCGGCGTCGGCGGCGTCGGCGTCGGCGGCGCGCGGCGGACCGAAGCGGGGAAGGTTGGGCAGACGGCCGAGGAGGACGACCTCCCGCACGTGGAGGTCGAACTCGACGGGGGAGTGCTGCGGCAAATAGGCGAGCCGGCGAGCGCGAGCCGACGGGGCGAGCTCGGCGAGGCGGTCGCCGAGCAGCTCGACGTGGCCGGCCTGCGGACGGTCGAGGCCGGCGAGGGTGCGCAGCAGGGTCGACTTGCCGGCGCCGTTGGGGCCGGCGACCACGCAGATCCGTCCCCGGCGGAGATCGAGGTCGAGGGCCTCGTAGAGGACCCGCTCGGCGAGCCGACAGGTCAGGCCGCGAGCGGCGAGGGCGGGCGCCTCGGTCATGCAGGGCATTAATAGGAGGGAGGTGGGGGGGCCGGGCAAGCCCGCAGGCAAGAGGTGGCGCACGCGCGGGTGCGGGCGCGGCGGCGCGGGATCGACTAGTGTTCGCCGCATGTCGCTCGTCCAGCTCAGGGCCAGCAAGACGGCGCCGCCGCGAGACCTGCGGGCGTTCCTGCCGATGACGCGCGAGGAGATGGACGCGCGCGGCTGGGACGAGCTCGACGTGCTCCTCATCAACGGCGACGCCTACGTCGACCACCCGGCGTTCGGCGGGGCGCTGATCGGGCGGTTCCTCGAGGGCCGCGGGCTGCGGGTCGGGATGATCGCGCAGCCGCGCTGGGATGACCCGCAGGACATCTCGCGGCTGGGCCGGCCGCGGCTGTTCGTCGGCATCACCGCCGGCAACCTCGACTCGATGCTGAACAAGCTGACGGCGCAGAAGAAGATGCGCGGCGAGGATCAATACTCGCCCGACGGCGCGCTCGAGCAGCGGCCGAACCGCGCCAGCATCGTCTACTCGAACCTGGCCCGGCAGGCGTTCCCGGGGCTGCCGGTGGTGCTCGGCGGCATCGAGGCGAGCCTGCGGCGGATCGCCCACTTCGACTACTGGAGCGACCAGGTGCGCCGCAGCGTGTTGGTCGACAGCAAGGCCGACTTGCTGATCTTCGGCATGGGCGAGCGGCCGGTGTGGGAGGTCGCGCGGCGGCTCAAAGCCGGCGAGGACATCAGCACGATCCGCGACGTCCGCGGCACCGCGGTGATGCTGCCGAAGGGCCAGTGGGAGAGCCTGCCGAAGAGCCGCTACGTGCGCGACGGGCTGACGCTGCACCTGCCGAGCTTCGAGGCGGTGAGCGTCGACAAGGACGCGTTCCTCGAGATGTCGCGGGCGTTCCAGCACGAGACCAACCCGGGCAACGGGCGGCCGATGATCCAGCCGCACGGCGACCGGGCGCTCTACTGCAACCCGCCGGCGTACCCGCTCGAGATGCGCGACATGGACGCGCTCTACGACCTGCCGTTCGTGCGCCGGCCGCACTGGACCTACGCGGGCAGCAAGATCCCCGCGTTCGAGACGGTCAAGCACTCGATCGTGACGATGCGCGGCTGCTTCGGCGGCTGCACGTTCTGCTCGATCACCGAGCACGAGGGCCGCATCATCCAGTCGCGCTCGGCCGAGAGCGTGCTGCGGGAGATCCGGACGCTGCGGCGCATGGACGACTTCCGCGGCGTGATCTCGGACGTCGGCGGGCCGACGGCCAACATGTACCGGATGCGCTGCAAGAGCGAGCAGATCGAGAGCGCGTGCCGCAAGCTGTCGTGCGTGCACCCGGGCGTGTGCGAGAACCTCGACACCGACCACGGGCCGCTGGTCGACCTGCTGAAGAAGGTGCGCAAGTCCGAGGGTGTGCGGCGCGTCTTCATCGCCTCCGGCGTGCGCTACGACCTGGCAGAACGATCTCCGGCGTTCATCCGCGAGCTCGCCACGCATCACACCGGCGGACAATTGTCCGTGGCGCCCGAGCACGTGAAGGACGACGTGCTCGCCAAGATGAAGAAGCCCGGGGTCGCCAGCTACGAGCGCTTCGCCGAGCAGTTCACGTGCGCGAGCGAGGCCGCGGGCAAGGACCAGCACCTGGTGCCGTACTTCATCTCCGGGCACCCCGGCAGCACGCTCGACGACATGGTCGATCTCGCGCTGTGGCTCAAGGCGCGAGGCGTACGGCCACGGCAGGTCCAGGACTTCATCCCCACGCCGATGAGCATGGCGACCTGCATGTACCACACGGGCCGCGATCCGTTCACGCGCGAGCCGGTCTACACGGCCAAGGAGCTGCGCGAGAAGAAGCTGCAGAAGTCGCTCCTTCTTTACTGGGATCCAGCGCAGCACCACCTCGCCCGCGAGGCGCTGCGGCGAGCGGGACGGCAAGGGCTCATCGGTCACGCGCCGTCGTGTCTGGTGCCGCCGGAGGGAGGAGGAGCGACGCGTACACACGGCGCGTCGTCTGTCCCCAACACCAGGCGGCCGCGGCGCGGGCTCGGGGCCGCCGGGCCGTGAACCACTCGGACCGATGGCCGCGCCGGCCGGGTCCGAACGCCGCGCCGACGTCGTCCGAAGAGGTTCGCCCGCGCCCCCGCTAGATCACGTTCAAGCGCGAGGACGGTAGTTCCGCGTCACAGCCGAGATGGCTAAGATGCCCCAACTTTATGACGATGATGCGGCGTGCGACGCGAGTGTTGGCGACTGTCACTGTGATCTCGAGCCTGGCTGCCTGTGAATCGCTGCTCGAGCCGAAGACCAAGGTCGCGCTGGCCATTTCGCATCACGGCACGCGCAACACCAGCGGGGTCCTGCCGAACTACGGCGAGCCCGACGCGGCCCGCGTGTTCGTCAACGACATGGGCTGGGAGGTCAACCTCGCCGAGGGCGTCATCGTGATGACCGCGGCCCAGGTCGAGTCGTGCGCCGGCGAGAGCTTCGACTTCGAGCTGCCGTACGGCCCGTTCCCCGAGTACCAGCTGTCGCAGGATCAGGACCTCGTCGACTTCGCCTCCGTCGAGCTGCCCGAAGGGACATATTGCAAGCTGCGCGTCGAGTACGGCCGCTACCAGTCGTCGCTGGCCGAGCAGGCGTTCGACACGCCGTACGCGCTCAAGGGCCACGCGCAGGTCGAGGGGCTGACGGTCTATCTGGCCGGCACGGCGAAGGATCCGTCGGGCAAGCACGAGGGCGCCAACTGGAAGTTCCAGACCAACCAGACCAGCATCGTCGAGCTCGACCTCAGCAAGGCCGAGGACGGGCGGCCGTTCGCGATCACGGGCAAGGAGCCGGGCGGCAGGGCGCTGACGGTCGCCAAGACCTATGACGCGTTCTTCCGCGGGATCGATTTCGCGGACTACGACACCGAGGCGGTGAGCGGCCGCCTGCTCGAGGTGCTCAACGCCGACACGTACGTGCGCGTCGGCTCCCAGATCTTCTGAGCCCGGCCAGCGCCATCAGCACGCACAGGCCGAGCGCGCCGCCGGTGTCACCACCGGCGGCGCAGCTGCATCCGTCGTCGCGGTTCGGGTCGGTGACCAGGCAGTCGCACGCCTCGCAGGTGTCGGTGCGGAGGTCGACACCTGTCTCTTGGTTCAGCCAGCACAGGGCGGCGTACGGGATGGCGTAGAAGCCGCCCTTGCCGCACGTGTAGCCGCGCGAGGTGACGCCCGCGAGCACGACCTCGCCGGTGCGGAGGGTGACGAACGCGGGGCCGCCGGAGTCGCCCTGGCACGAGTCCTGGCCGTCGCCGCCGGCCTGAAACTCGAGGCCGGTCGCGCTGAAGCGGACGATCTCGACCTCGACCTGGCGCTTGAAGCCGTTGAGGTTCTTCTCGTCGTCGCCGAAGCCGACCACGGTGATCGGGGCGCCGATGTACATGGCGTCGTCCCAGTCGGCCTGGGCGGTGAGCGGCCGCGTCGGCGAGACGCCGGCGAGCGGCTCCTCGAGCTCGACGTAGCCGTAGTCCCAGATGTCGACCTTGCACACGTCGGTGTCGGTGCCGCAAAACTCGGGATGCGAGCCGTGGCCGGCGACGGCGACGACCTGCTGGAAGTCGGACCACACGTCGTCGCCGACGACGACGTGCATGCGCGCGGGCGAGGGGTTGCTGTCGAGGCAGTGCGCGGCGGTCAGCACGATCGTCGGGCTGACGAGCGTGCCGGTGCACATGGTGTCGCCGATGAGGATCGCCACGGTGCTCGACCACGAGCCCGGCGCGACCTTCTCCCCGCCGTAGATCGGCGTGGGCGCGGGCACGGGCGCGGTCCACGGAGTCGGCGAAGCGAGGAGGGCGACGAGGCCGAGCTGCAACATGCGATAAGAATAACCCGGGTGGGCGGCGATCCACGGCGATCTGCGGCGATCCGGCCCGCGTACCGCGCAAACGGTGTCGCGGATCGAAAATGCCCGGAGGCGCGAGCATGGACCCGGGACAGCGCCGCTGCGATCTGCTACCGATCGCCAGACCGACCCGGGGAGGCGCGTGCCGACGAATCTCTTCGCTTATCCGAACCTGGTCTCGGAGCCAGGTCAGCTCCCGCTTCGCTCGCAGCTCGACCACGACTTCACCGACGCGCTGGCCCACATCGCCCGGATCCGCACCCGCCGGCGGCTCGAGCGAGACCCGGTGTTCCGCACGATCCGCCCGCAGCTCGATCGGGTGCTCCGCGGCTTCGAGTGGGACCTGGAGCCGACGCTGGGGCACTCGCTGGCGCCACGACGGCCGGGGCTCGTGCGTGCGGTGGCGTGGAATGTCGAGCGCGGCAAGCGCTTCGAGGGCCTGCACGCGCTCCTCACCGGCGACCCGGAGCTGTCGGCCGCCGACCTGCTGCTGCTGACCGAGGTCGACATCGGCATGGGTCGCTCGGGCAACCGCAACGTGCCGAAGGAGCTCGCCCACGCGCTCGGCATGGGCTACGTGTTCGCCAACTATCACCTGGTGCTGGTCGAGGGCGATCGCGGCGAGCGCGGCCACGGGGTGCCCAACACCAAGGCGATGCACGGCTGCGCCCTGCTGACGCGCTTCCCGGTGCTCCGCTTCGAGGCGGTCGAGCTGCTGGAGCGGCGCGACAAGTTCCACGCGACCGAGAAGCGGATCGGCAACAAGCGCGCGCTGCTGTGCGAGCTGCTGCTGCCCGACGGGCCGCTGACGGTGGCGCTGGTCCACCTCGATCCGTTCGCGGGGCCGCGCGACCGGGCCCGCGACATCCGCGAGATCGTCACCCGCCTGCGTGAGTTCGGCGGCGAGCGCATGCTGCTCGGCGGCGACCTCAACACCAATACGTACGACCTCAGCAGCGGCCGCGGCCTGGCGTACAACTTCTTCTACAAGCTGACGCGCTTCGGCATCGAGGGCATGGCGGCCCAGTACATGAAGCCGGAGGAGCACTTCGAGCGGGCCGTGTTCGCGGCGATGCGCGAGGGCGGGTTCGAGATCGACGGCTTCAACGACTTCACCCGCGGGACCATCTACTACGACATCTACGACCCGGAGATCTTCCGCAAGGCGCTCGACTACATGCCCAAGGCGATGCGCCGGGTGATGTGGACGTACCTCGAGCGCCGATTGGCGCCGTGGGGCGGGCGGGTGCCGCTGCGCGTGGACTGGTTCGCGGGCAAGGGCCTGCGCCCGCGCGAGCCGCAGGTGATCGAGCGCCCGGTGGCCGACGGCAAGCTGGTGTCGGACCACAACCCGATCGTGGTCGACCTCGAGCTCGGCGCCATGGCGCCCGGCGACGAGCCGGAGGAGTGAGACCGATCGGGCATGTCCAAAGGGGCATGTCCGAACAGGAATGTCTGAAGGGGCATGGTCTTCGGGAAATGTCCTGAAGACCATGCGCGGTGCGGGCAGGCAGGGGCGCCAACCCGCGGGCGACAGGTCAGCTCTGGGGCTTGCTGTCCGCAGAGACAGGCGGAGGCGGCGCGGCGAGCAGGTCGGTGCCGACCTTGCGGGCGAGCGACAGGACCTCGCCGATCCCGCGGGCGACCATCGCGGACGGATCGGCGCCCTCGCCGAACGCGGTGATGTTGACCTCGCCGAACTTGTGCGCGAACGCGCCGGCGATCGCGGGCAGGCCGGTCTCGACCAGGGCCATGCGGATCCGGTCGTCGGAGACGAGGTTGTCGACCTCGCGCGCGGCCCGGGCGACGGCCGCCCGCACCTCGCCGGCCAGGCGCTCGAGCTGCAGCTCGCGCTCCTTGAGCCGCGCCGCCGCGGCGCTCTCGAGGTCCTTCAGCTCGGTGTTGGCCTTGTTGCGCTGCATCGCCAGCGCCGCACCGAGCTCGACCTCGCGTTGCTGGGTCGCGTGCTTGACGTCGAGCAGCTGGCGCTCGGCCTCGGCGTACTTGCGCTCGCGCGCGAGCTGAGCCAGCCGCACGGCCTCGGCCTGGGTCGCCTTCTCCTGCTCGATCTGGGTCTTGGCCCGCAGCTCACCGAGCAGGCGCGCCTGCTCGCGGGCGCCTCGCTCCTCGGCGAGCTCGGTGGCGGCCTTGAGCTCGGCGAGGGCTCGCAGTTGGTCGCGCACGCGCTGCTCCTCGGCGGCGCGCGCAGCCAGCTCCTCGCGCTTGGCGGCCTCGGCGAGCTCGGTCTGCATGGTGCGGCTCTCGGCCTGGGCCTTGAGCTCGCGGGTCGCGGTCTCGCTGGCGATCCGGGCCTCCTCGATCTGGCGCGCCGAGGTGGCCTCGAGGGTGGCGACCTCGCGGGCGCTCTCCATCTCGGCCATGCGGGCGCGCAGGGCCAACTCGGCGCGGAACCTGGCCTGCATGTCCTGGAACACGGTGTCGGACAGGATCTGGACGTTCTGGATCTCGACGGTGTCGAGGATGACGCCCCAGCCCGAGGCGGAGGTGTCGTCGGTGCGGCCGCGGCCCTCGACGATCGGCACCAGCTCGGACATGAGCTCGCGCGCGATCGACTCCTTGCGGCGCGTCATGGCGTCCTCGACGCGCAGGTTGGCGACGAGGCGGCGCGTGGCGCCGACGAACATCTCGGTGAGGATCTCGCCGAGCTTCTCCTGCGCGCGCTCGCTGTACGAGAAGTTGAGCATGCGGAAGGTCAGCTCGGGCTCGGCGATCCGGTAGACGGCGAGGCCGGTGATCTGCACGCCGACCTTCTCGAGGGTGACCTGATCGGCGGTGAACTGAAGGCGGTTGATGGTGGTCGGGATGACGGCGACGCTGTCCCACGGCCACTTGAAGCAGCTCGCGCCCTGACCGGTGCTGGGGCGACGGATCCGCCCGCGGCGGACGTGGATGAGGTACTCGCTGGGCTTGGCGGTGATGAAGCCCCAGCGCTTCATCTTCTCGGGGTCCTCCACGGGCTTGCCCTGGCGCCAGGCGTGGTCGGTGGGAGCGGGCATGGTGGGGGCGGGCTTGGCTGTCATCGTTCGACTCCTGCGCGAGTCCCCTTAGCAGGCGCCGTGCCAGCGGCCGTGACGGGCCCGTGACGCGGTGTCTCTGGCGTGGAGGCCGGTCGTCAGGCTCGCGACGGTGGGGCGGGGGTGTATCGAAACGAGACGGGTGGATCGTTCTGAGGCACCTGCTGCGAACGGCCGATGCGGACCGGCTCAGGCGCGGATCTTGAGGGTCTTGATCTTGCGCAGGAGGGTGGCCCGGCCGATGCCCATGGCCCGCGCGGCGCCGCTGCGGTTGCCGTCGTGGGCGGCGAGGACGGCCTCGATGTAGAGCTTCTCCATCTCGTCCCAAGAGAGGCGGGCCAGGTCGGGGCCGCCGCGACCGGCCTTACGGCCCGCGGGCGGGAGCTCGCGCGGGTCGGCAGGCAAGGGCAGGTCGGCGACCTCGATGGCGTCGCCGGTGCTGAGGACGACGGCGCCCTCGATGCAGTTCTCGAGCTCGCGGATGTTGCCGGGCCAGCTGTGGGCGTGCAGGCGGGCGAGCGCGGGCGGTGCGAAGCGCACGACGGGCTTGTTGTGGCGCTGGGCAAAGTTGGCGAGGAAGTGGTAGGCGAGCTGCTCGAGGTCCTCGGGGCCGCGCTCGCGCAGCGGCGGCATGGCCAGCGAGAGCACGCGCAGGCGGTAGTAGAGGTCCTCGCGGAAGCGCTGGCGCGCGACCATGTCCTCGAGGTTGCGGTTGGTGGCGGCGAGGATCCGGACGTCGACCTTGAGGGTCTTGCGCCCGCCGACCCGCTCGAACTCGCGGTCCTGCAGGACCCGCAGCAGCTTGCTCTGGAGAGTGAGGGGGACCTCGCCGAGCTCGTCGAGGAAGACGGTGCCGCCGTCGGCGGCCTCGAACTTGCCGACGCTGCGCTGGTCAGCCCCGGTGTACGCGCCGCGCTCGTGGCCAAAGAGCTCGTTTTCGATCAAGGTGGCAGGCAGCGAGGCGCAGTCGACGGCGACGAAGGGCCGGCCGGCGCGCGGGCTGTTGTAGTGGATCGCCCGCGCGATCAAGCCCTTGCCAGTGCCGGTCTCGCCGGTGATGAGGACCGTGGCGTCGGTGCCGGCCGCCCGTGTCACGAGATCGTAGACGCGTCTCATCCGTGCGCCGCCGCCGACGACGCCGTTGAAGCGGTAGCGCAGCGGTCCGCCGGTGGGGGCCCGCAGCTGTCCATAAAGACTGGTGCTCTCGACGAGCATGGCGACCTGGCTGGCGAGGGCGCGCAGCAGGGCCTCGTCGTCGTCGTCGAAGGCGGCGCCCTTCTTGTTGAGCAGCTGGAGCACGCCGAGGATCTCGCCGGCGCGATCGAGGACCGGGACGCACAGCATCGAGCGCGTGGCGTAGTTGGTGGCGCGATCGATGGCGCCGTAGAAGCGCGGGTCGCCCTCGGTGTGCGAGAGGTTGATGGCCTCGCCAGTGCGCGCGACGTGACCGGCGATGCCCTGACCCACCTTGAGCCGGATCTCGCGCAGCTCCGGCAGGTGCGCGGCCTTGCTGAACAGCTCGCCGCGAGCCCGATCGACGAGGTAAAAGGTGCCGCGATCGGCGTCCATGGCCCTGGTGACGGTGTCGATGACCTGCTCGAGCAAGGCGTCGAGGTCGACCTCGCGGCGCACCAGCTCGCCGAGCGCGAACAGCACGCTGTCACGATCGACGCGCGTGCGCCGCGGAGTGGCGTCGCCGGTCGCCGGTTTCGCAGGTCTCTTGCGCGCTGCTGGCTCCATTCGAGCGAGTGTATCAGAATGAGACGGTGGCTCAAACCGACGCGTGGGTTCGCGCACCGGGCTTCGCGCGCATGGATCCGCGAGAGCGGCGCATGGAGCCGCGCCGCACGGATGCAGGCGGTTGACGTCCGCGCAGGCGCCACGCGATAAAAATCGCCATGCGAAAGATTGAGAGCTTGAAGGTGCTGGGGATCGGGGCGCTCGTGGGCGCGCTCCTCGTGGTGGGGTGCGGCGACGACAAGAACGGCGACACGACCGCGGACACGATCACGGAGACCGGCACGCCGACGGGCACGGAGAGCGGCACCTCGACGAGCACGGAGACCGGCGTGCCGACGGGCACGGAGACCGACACTTCGACGGGCACCGAGACCGAGACGGGGACGAGCACCGACACGCCGACGACCTCGGACACCGAGGGCGGGGCGATGTGCAACCCGAAAGTCCAGGACTGCCCGAGCGGCCAGAAGTGCGTGGCCTTCGACTCGATGGCGATGAACTACTGGGACGCCAACAAGTGCGTCGAGGAGCCGATGAACGGCGGGGCGGTCGGCGACCCATGCAACATCAACATGGGCGAGTCGGTGTTCAGTGGGCTCGACAACTGTTCGAAGGGGACGATCTGCCTCAACTTCGATTTCGCCACCGGCCAGGGCGGGACGTGCACGGCGTACTGCGGCGAGGGCAACACCTGCGGCGACGGTGAGCTGTGCCTCGAGTCGGCGAACGAGGGGGTGCTGCCGGTCTGCCTGAAGTCGTGCGACCCACTGCTGCAGGACTGCGGCGACATGCAAGGCTGCTACGGCGACCCGTCGTTCGGCGGCTTCATCTGCTTCGCGCCCGACCCCGGTGAGAACATCGGCGACGACAACTCGCCGTGCGAGTACACGAACGCGTGCCTGGCAGGCTTCAGTTGTCAGGCAGCCGAGACGGTCGAGGGCTGCATGGGCGCGATGGGCTGCTGCACGCCGTACTGCTCGATCGCCGACGGCGACGCGGACTGCGCCCCGAGCGAAGACTGCGTGGCGTTCTTCGCCGACCCTCCGCCCGGTACGGAGGATGTCGGGGTGTGCGTGATCCCGAGCTGAGGAAGCGCGAGGCGTGAGCGCCTCGTCGGAGCGATCGAAGGAGCCGCGACGAGCTCGTCGCGGCTCTTTTGTCGTGACGCCTCGTCGGTGAGAGCGCAGGGTCGCGACGAGGAGCACCGCGGATCTCGGAGTGCGTCGCGGGGCGTCGGGATCGAGGAACGCAAAGAGCCGCGACGAGGATCGTCGCGGCCCCGGGAGCGCGCGTCGTGACGCGATGACGATCAGTTGGCGGCGCGCGCGTTGGGACGAGCGAAGATCCGGTCGAAGGCGTCCTGGACCTCCTCGGACATGTCGGTGGGGGCACCGAAGCCGATGAGGTAGAAGGGACGGTCGCGCACGGTGACGCGCCAGACTTGCATCGGCTGGCCGTCAGTCAGCTCGTCGATGAGGCCGGCGCGCAGAGTCGCGGGCTCCTCGACGTAGAGGGGGGCGACGGCCGCGACGCGGCTGCCGAGGTCCTTGTCGCCGGTGCCCGAGAGGAACAGACCCTCGTGCGTGGCGAGCGTGAGGTGCTCCAGGCCGGTCCGCTGGGCAACGGCCCGAAGGTAGAGATCCCCGGCGGTCCAGGGGCTTTCGCTGCGATCTTGGCGTCGTTCGTGCGTCATCCGACAAAAACTCCGGTGTGGGTGATGTAGGATAAACGCCGACCGACGCCGGGACAAAATTTCGGCGGAACGTGAGGCGCTCAGGGCGAGCGCCGCGCGCTTTTGCCCGTCTCGGGCTTCGGCGCCTCGCCAAACACCTCTCGCAGCACCTGGTCGGCCGGGATGAGCTCGACCTCGTCCCGATCGAGCTCCGCCATCCGCTGCTTCAGCGCCTTGCCCAGGGGGACCTCGTCGGCGTCCGTGAGCATTCGCGAAGGGCGCCTTGCAAAAGAATCGCTCGTCATTGCGATTCCGTAGCATGACGCGCGATGTTGAGCTGGGAAAAAGTGTCGGTCTCCATCCCGACGCCCGAAGAGAGACCGAAGAGGCGTGCGCTTTTGCCGCGCAACTCGGGCCCTTCCACGTGCGGCGGCTCGAGCTGGCCATCCGCCATGCCTTCGAAGCCATGGCCCGATTCCCCAGCGCCTGGCCGCCGTACCTCTTCGGCACCCGGCGCTGTTTCCTCCTCGGGCTGCCGTACTTCTTCGTCTACCGCAAGCGGCGGCGCGTCGAGGTGGTGGCGCTTTGCCATCACCGGCAACGGCCGGGGCTGTGGCGGCAGCGGCTGTCAGAAGATTTGCCAGTCGATCGCCGGGTGGCCGATGTCCTCGAGAGCGGCGTTGATGGCCGAGAACGGCCGGCTGCCGAGGAACTTTGGGCCCTTGCCGAGGATCGGCGAGGGGTGGGGAGCGACCAGGATGCGGTGGCGGCGCTCGTCGATGAGGGCGGCCTTCTTCCTGGCGAAGTCACCCCACAGCGCGAACACCAGCGGCTCGCTGCGGCCGCTCAGGGCGCGGATGACGGCGTCGGTGAACTTCTCCCAGCCCTTGTTCTTGTGCGAGCCAGGCGTGTGGGCGCGGACGGTGAGGACCGTGTTGAGCAGCAGGACGCCCTGCTCGGCCCACGACTGCAGGTTGCCGTGGGTCGGGACGCCGGCCCCGAGGTCCGCCGCCAGCTCCTTGAAGATGTTGGCCAGCGAGGCGGGAGGCTTGACCCCCGGCAGGACCGAGAAGCAGAGGCCGTGGGCCTGGCCCTCGTCGTGGTACGGGTCCTGGCCGAGCACCACGACCTTGACCTGCTCGAACGGGGTCAGCTCGAAGGCGCGAAACAGGTCTTCTTCGGGTGGATAAACCGTATTGTTTTCGCGGTCATGGCTGACGAAGTCGACGAGGTCCTTGAAGTATGGCTTGGCCATCTCCTCGGCCAGTACGCCGTGCCAGCTGCCAGGCAAGGTCCAGTTGCCGTAGCCGTACATGCGGGACCTCCTAGGCGATCCGGCGGATGGTCTCGGACAGCAGGGCCACACCGAAGCCCGTGCCGCGGTTCTTGGGGAAGCTCGGGCCGGCCAGGTCGATGTGGCACCACTGCGCCTTGGTGTCGTCCATGTGCCAGTAGACGAACTGCGCGGCGCAGGCCGACTGGGCGTTCATGCGATTCTTTACGGAGTTGACCATATCTGCAATATTGCTCTCGAATTCTTGCTTGTAGAATTCGGGCGCGAACGGCAGCGGGTGGACCAGGTCGCCCGAGTGCTTGCCGGCGGCGATGATGGTCTGCTCGAGCTGCTCGTCGTTGCTGACGACGACGGCGTGCAGCAGGCCGGTCGAGATCATCTGGGCGCCGGTGAGGGTGGCGGCGTCGAACACGATCTCGGCGCCCAGGACCCGCGCGGCGTAGCTGACGCCGTCGGCGAGCAAGAGGCGGCCCTCGGCGTCGGTGTTGTTGATCTCGACCGTCTTGCCGGAGTGCATGCGCAGGATGTCGTCGGGCTTGTAGGCGCCCGGGCCGACCGCATTCTCGGCGATGCAGAGGACCAGCGACAGCTTGTGCTTGCAAGCATTGGCGGCCAGCACGCAGAAGGCCCCCAGCACCGCGGCCGCGCCGCCGCAGTCGCCCTTCATCGTGTTCATCGCCCCGCTGATCTTGAGACTGAGGCCGCCGGTGTCGTAGGTGATGCCCTTGCCGACCAGGGCGATCGAGCGGCCGCCGCCCGCGGCCGGCGTGTACTGGGCGATGAGCATGCGCGGCGGCTTGACCGCGCAGCGGCCGACGGCGTGGAGGCCGGCGAGGCCCTCCTGGAGGAGGGCGTCGCCGACGATCTCGCGCACCTCGACCCGGGGAATCGCGGCCAGCAGTTCGCGCGCGCGAGTTGCGAACTCCTCGGGATTGAGCTCGGTCGGCGGGGTGTCGACGTGCAGCGCGGCGACCCGTGTGGCGTGCATCGTCGACTCGACCTCGGGCGGGATCGGGATCGGTTGGCCCGCGAGGTCGAGCGCCAGGATCTGGACCTCGGCGCCGCTGCTCGCGCCGCTCTTGCTCGAATACAACGGCAGCGCGCGGCCGATGGCGTTGACGGTGGCGAGCAGGTGCGCGGGGTCAGGCAGGATGACGACGATGCCGGCCTTGCTGCCGCCGAGGTCCGCCCCGGCCACCACCCGCCGCACGCTCTCGGCGCGGCTCGGCGAATTGTAGCGAGAACCGTGGTCCGGGAGCACGCCGAGCAGCAGGCGCCGCGGCTCCCCGATGCCGGTCAGGGTGCCGGACACCGACCCGAGCTCGCCCGGCTTGGTGTCACGCGCGAGTTCGGCGAGCAGCGCCTGCGCCGGCGCCGGCAAGAACGCCGGCAACTCGCCGGAGAGGACGCTTGCCGCCGCGACGACGAGGACGGCGCGGCTGCCGTGGAGCAGAGCGGGAATGGTCGGGGCGAAGCTCAGGGTCGTGGGCACGGCCGGGAGCATGCCACAAGCCGTCGACCGCGTCGTCCCGCGCCTCTACGCGCGCGCCATTGCGGCGACTGCCGCCGGGTTTTGCCGAAGACGCGCAAGACCGGGGGAAGGTGTGTTAACGTCACAGGGTCCCCCGAGAAGCCATGAGCAAACCGGAAGACCAAGCACAAGCAGACCCCCTGCTGGGGACGACTTTCGCTCGGCGCTATCTGATCGAGCGCCGGCTCGGCCGCGGTGGGATGGGCGTCGTGTACCAGGCGACGCAGATCGATCTGAATCGTACGGTGGTCCTCAAGGTGCTGGCGCCCGATTGGGTCGGCGACTCGGAGGCCCTGGCCCGCTTCGAACGCGAGGCCCGCGGGCTGTCCAGCCTGCAGCACCCGAACATCGTGACCATCCACGACTTCGGCAAGGTCGACGGCCGGGCCTTCATCGTCATGGAGTACGTCCAGGGCGAGACGCTCGACCGCTTTGTCCGCCGCCGCAACCACCTCGTGCTTGGCGACTTCGTGCCGATCGCGGCGCAGGTGCTCAAGGGCCTCGGCGAGGCTCACTCCCGCGGCATCATCCACCGCGACATCAAGCCCGCCAACATCATGCTGTGCGAGCGGCAGGGGCGGGCCAACTACGTCAAGATCCTCGACTTCGGGCTCGCCAAGCTGGTGTCCGGCTCGTCCGACATCACCAAGCAGAACGTGCTCGGGACGCCGACCTGCCTGTCGCCGGAGCAGATCCTGGGCGAGAAGATCGACCAGCGCGTCGATGTTTACGCGGTCGGCATCCTGTTCTACTTCATGCTGACGGGCGTGATGCCGTTCCAGGCCGACAACGACGCGTCGGTCCTGTACAAGCACGTCCACGAGAAGCCGCAGCCGATCCAGGATCTGCTGCCGGCCGACAGCGGGGCACCCGAGGGGGTGCTGGAGCTCATCAGCCGGTGTCTCGAGAAGAGCCGCGAGCGCCGGCCCCGCGACGCCAACGAGGTGGTCGAGGGGCTCATCGATCAGGTGCCGTTCTCGATGTTCCGCCTGCCGCGGGCGCAGCCGCGGACCGAGCCGCTGGAGCCCGAGGAGCCGCAGAGCAGCACCGAGCACAGCAAGCCGATCCCGTCGCCCGAGAACATCGTGGTCGGCACGTTCGGCCGGCCGCGGTCGGCACCGGCCGCGGCGGCCGCGCCGCTTGCGCAGGGGATCCCGGGTGGGCCGCAGACGATGCCGTCGTCGGTGATGCCGATCACGGCTCAGTTCCCGCAGGCCACGCTCGACCAGCTCAAGGCCCAGGGTATCCCGCTCGAGGGCGGCAGCCTGGTGCAGAGCCAGGACGGGCGCACGCTGCTGGTGGTCGGACCGCAGGCGCAGGAGGCCGCGGCTCGGCAGCGCACGCTGAACCTCGTCTACGGCGGGGTCGCGGCGCTCACGGTGATCGCGCTGCTGGTGTTCGTGTTCGGCGGCGGGCCAGGCGAGGCCGAGGCCGACCGCCCGGAGGTGGCGACCCGCGACGAGGGCGGGCGCGAGCAGCTCGAGGGCAACCTCGACAAGATCGCGCAGCTCATCGACGAGGGCAAGCTGCCGCAGGCGGAGCGCAAGCTCGAGAGCGCGGAGGAGGAGTTCGCCCGCGACCCCGAGCTGTCCGACCGAGCCGACGAGCTGCGGTCGCGGCTCGAAGTGATGAAGGCGCTGGCCAGCGCCCGCAAGCACGAGCGCGACGGCGATCGCATCAGCGCGGTCAAGGGCTACCGCGACGTGCTGGCGCTCGACGCCGGCAACGGCGAGGCCAAGCAGCGGATCAAGGGGCTCTACCCCAACCTCAACCCCGACATGGGGTTTGCGATCATCACGATCCGCTCGGCGCCGGTGACCGCGGAGGTCACGCTCGACGGCGGGCCGCTCGGCTCGACCCCGATCGAGGTGCCGCTGCACGCCGGCAAATACACCATCTCGCTCACGGCGCCGGGGTATGGGCCGATGCAAACCGCGCTGAGCGTCAGCGCGGCCAAGGACCAGCCCTACGATTACATGCTCAGCAAGTCGGGGGCGCCGGCGAACCCCCAGCCGCAGGTCGAGCAGCCCAGGCAGCCCACGGGCGGCGGGACCAAGCGGCCCGTGGGCGGCGGGACCAAAAAACCGCCCGACGGGCAGGTCAAGCCGCGGCCCAACCCTGCGCCGGACGACGATTTGTTGCCGGTCGGTCCCAGCAAAAAGCGGTAGTCTCCAGCTCTCGGGTTCGCGAGGGTCGCGCGCGTCGACCCGCCCTGAAGGCCCCCCAATGAACAAGCCGATCGTCACTCTCGTGGCCGCTGCTGTCCTCGCCTCGAGCATGCCCGCCCGCTCGGCAGCGGCTGCGGTGTACGTCCCGATCGCCGTGCGCGCGGCGCTGGCCCAGCCGGCGCCGACCGACGCGAACGGCGAGACGTTCGAGAGCCTGGCCGAGCAGGCGCGGGCCAAGTACCGCGAGAAGGACTACGCCGGCGCGGTCGTGCTGTTCGAGCGGGCCTACGCGCTCCAGCCCGACCCGGCGATCCTCTTCAACATCGGCCGGATCCAGGAGCAGGCGAACAACGTCGACGCGGCGATCGCCTACTACCAGAAGTTCATCGCCGACGAGTCGGTCGACATCGGCTTGCGCGACACGGCGCTGCAGCGGCTCGCCACGCTCGAGAAGATCGTCGAGATCCGCGAGAAGGAGTCGGCGAAGTCCAAGCCGAAGCCCGAGCCGAACAAGCAGCCGGAGACCGACCAGCCGGTCGGACCGCAGGTGGGGCCGCAGACGCCGCCGAGCGACGACAAGGCGGCGCAGAACCGGGCCAAGATCATGCGGCCGATCGGCTACACGATGGCCGGCGTCGGCGCGGCGCTGCTGATCGGCGGCGGGGTCGCGGGTGGCCTGGCGAAGGGCCAGGAGAACAATTTCGAGGGCGCGGAGACGCTCGACGAGCAGCGCGAGGCCGGTCGAAAGGGCAGGTCGCTGGCGGCCACCGCCGACGGGCTGTTCATCGCCGGCGGCGTGCTCGCCGTGGTCGGCCTGGTCCTCATGTTCGTGCCCAAGGCGCGCAAGTCGAAGGCCGTACAGGCGATGCAGCCCAAGGTCTCGCCGAGCCAGCTCGGGCTCGGTTACGTCTATCGGTTCTGAGCCGCGAACGCTGGAGCTTTGCGACCATGTCGTCTGTCTTCTCGCATCTGCTGGTCCGGTTCTCTGTCTGCGGCGCTCTCGGGGTGATCGCGGGCGCGTGCTCGGCAACCCTCGACTTCACCGAGTGCTACGACGACGCCGACTGCGCGTCGTTCTTCGACGACGACAAGCCGATGTACTGCGCAGGCAGCGTCTGCCAGACGCGCGAGAAGGGCTGCGACGCCAACTCGCAGTGCGCGGGCCTCGGCGAGGCGTTCATCTGCGCGACCTCGAGTGCGCCGCGCAAGTGCGCGTCGACGACGTCCGACGAGTGCGGCGCGCCGATCTATCCCGGCGGGGAGGTCAGCGACGACGTCGCGTTCATCGGCGTGATGCTGCCGAAGACCGGCGCCGACGCCGAGCTCGGCGAGGCGATGGAGAAGGGCGTGCTGGCGGCGGTCGAGGAGTTCAACGCCAGCGGCGAGCTGCCGAACGGCGACAAGATCGCGCTGGTCGTGTGCGACACCAAGGGCGAGGTCGCGTCGGCGACGTCGGCCGCGCGTCACCTCGGCGACACGCTGACGATCCCGGTCCTCATCGGCCCGGTCGACGACCTCGAGTTCACCGCGGTCGTCGATCAGGTGACGTTCGCCCAGGGCGTCAACGCGTTCACGATGGGGCCGATGGTCACGGCCGACATGACCGAGCTCGACACCACGACCGGCAGCGGCCTGGTGTTCCAGGCGATGGCCGGCGCCAAGTACCAGGGCCCCGCGCTGGGCGCCCGGATCGGGGCCGACTTCACCGGCGACCCGACGGCCGACGCGGTCCTGCTGCTGTCGGAGGACGCCTACGGCTACGGGCTCTACAACGCGGTGGCGACCGAGGACACGAGCCCCAAGCAGATCCCGCAGGTCCCGGGCAGCCAGTTCATCGCCTCGTACCGCGGGCTCGACGACGCGGCCAAGGGCGCCAAGGGCAAGCTCGACACGGCGCTCAAGACCTTCCCGGCGCCGCCGATGCTGATCCTGCTCGGACGCTCCGAGGTGGCCGAGATCATCAAGCACTACAAGTCCACCGGCGCTCCGCTGCCGCAGAAGATCTACGTGCCGAAGCGGGCGATGCCGGCGGTCGCGGCGCTGAAGGATCCGGAGCTCGTCGACATCGTCGTCGCCATCGCGCCGGAGCTCGACACGCCGCAGCTGGCCAAGCTGCGGACCCGGCTCGGCGAGTCGGACCTCGCGCCCGAGGCCGCGCTGGCGTACGACGCGACCATGGCGTCGCTGTTCGGCATGGCCGCGGTGAAGGCCGACATCATCGTCGGCCTGCGCGTCGCCGACGCGTTCAAGAAGCTGTCCGACAAGGCCGGCGCCGCGATCGATTTCGGCACCGGGCCGAAGATGTTCGTGCCCGCGGCGCTCACGGCGTTCCAGTCGAACAAGACCGTCGACCTGGTCGGCATCACCGGCGCGCTCGACTTCGACACCCGCGGCGAGGTGTGCAGCCCGATCGCCGCCTACAAGCTCGACGGCAAGGGCGGCTGGACGAAGACCGCCGTGTACACGCCGGCCTGCCCGGATGCCTCCGGCACCTGGGCGCCCGCGCCCTGAGGCGAGGCGCCCGCAGGAGGTGACCGCCAGGACATGTCCTGGCGGTCATGCTGCTTTCGGGCACCGTGTCGCGCGGTCGCCGAGGCGCGCTCGGCGGCCATGGCTCAAGGGACATGCTCGAACGGGCATGTCCGCTCGGACATGCCCGTGTGGACATGCCTCGAAGGTCAGCCGAACAGGCTCGGGTCGAGCGCGCTCTCGTCGTTCGACTGGATGCTCTTGCCGAGGGCGATCGCCTGGGGGAGCAGGGCGGCGACGAAGAACTCGAGGTTGCGCTGCTTGCCGACCAGGAGCGGCTCGTCGCCGCGGGTCTCGCGGAGGCGGGCGGCGACCAGCGCCTGCTCGACGGTCTCGAGGGCGAGCAGGACCAGGCCGAACATGCGGGTGAACGGGACGGCCTGCGTCATCGCGGCCTCGACCTTGCGCGCCTTGCCGAGGCCCGCGAGGTGCATCGCGCTGGCGGCCAGCAGCTGCACGGCCTTGCCGATCGCCTCGGCGGGGCCGGCGAGCCCGGCCTCGGCGGCGACGGTGAGCCGGCCCTGGGCCTCCTGCATCCAGTCGATGAACAGCGCGCCGCCGCTGACCCGCAGCTTGCGGCCGACCAGGTCCATCGCCTGGATGCCGTTGGTGCCCTCGTAGATCGAGCAGATCTTGACGTCGCGGACGAGCTGCTCGACGGGGTACTCGCCGATGTAGCCGTAGCCGCCGTAGACCTGGACCGCGCTGACTGCGACCTCGAAGCCGAGGTCGGTGCAGGTGGCCTTGAGGATCGGCGTGAGCAGGTCGACGCGGCCGCGCAGGCGCTCGCGCTCGGCCGGGTCCTCGGCGGCGTGCTCGCGGTCGACGACCAGCGCCATGCGCAGCAGCAGCGACCGCATCGCCTCGACGTAGACCTTCTGCGTCATCAGCATGCGGCGGACGTCGGGGTGCTGGACGATCGCCACGCTCGGCGCGTCCTGGCTGCGAGCCTCGCGGATCGACTGGCCCTGGATCCGCTCGTGGGCGTAGCCGCGGGCGAAGTTGTAGGCCGCGGCCGCGATCGCGTGGCCCTGCACGGCGACGCCGAGGCGCGCCTCGTTCATCATCAGGAACATCAGCTCGATGCCCTGGTTCTCCTGGCCGAGCAGGACGCCGCGGCACGGGGCGTCGCCGCCGAGGCCGAGCACGCAGGTCGAGGAGCCGTGGATGCCCATCTTCTCCTCGATGCGCAGGACGGTGGCGCCGTTGCGGGCCCCGAGCGCGCCGCCGGCGTCGAACTCGAACTTCGGGACCATGAAGAGCGACAGGCCCTTGGTCCCCTTGCCGGCGTTCGGGGTGCGGGCGAGCACCAGGTGGACGATGTTGGCGGTGAGATCCTGGTCGCCGCCGCTGATGAAGATCTTCTCGCCCTCGAGCAGATAAACGCCGGGCTCATCCGTGGGGGTGGCACGACAGCGGTTGTCGCCGACCGAGCTGCCGGCGCCGGCCTCGGTGAGGCACATGGTCCCGCCCCACTCGCCGGTGAACATCTTGCGGGCGACCATCTCCCGCGTGGCCGCCGGGCCGTGGTCGACGATGACCCGCGCGGCGCCGACGGTGAGGCCGGGGTACATCATGAACGCCATGCAGGCGCCGCACAGCATCTCGCTCAGGCTGAGATGGATGGCGAAGGGCAGGCCGCTGCCGCCGAGCTCGCTGGGCGCCGAGGGCGCCAGCCAGCCGCCGTCGCGCAGGACCTCCCAGGCCTCGCGGTAGCCCTTCGGGGTCGTCACGTTGCCCTGGCCGTCGAAGTGGCAGCCCTCGCGATCGCCCGGGGCGTTGATCGGCGCCAGGACCTCCCGCGCCAGCCGCTCGCCCTCGGCGAGGGTGGCCTCGTAGACCTCGCGGTCGAGGTCGGCGAAGCGGGGGATCGCCGCGAGCTGCTCGTGGGCGGCGAGTTGGTCGAAGAGGACGAAATGGAGATCGCGGAGGTCGACGGAGAAGCTGGAGGTGCTCACGATTCCTCGCTTTGGGCCGCGGCGCGCAGGCGCCGTCGCACTGTGTTACTTCCTCGAACCGAGGGCGTCCAGGCCACAGGCACGGGCTCGCGCCGAAGTTCGGGGGATCGGGCCCCCAAAGCGGGCGGGCCTCGCTTCCACGCGGTTCGTGAGGATGCAACCGTCGGCGACGCGCCCCCGAGCGACGAGGACCGCCAAATTGTCACGCGTGGCGCAGGTGCTCCTGTTCAACAAGCCCTACGGGGTGCTGACCCAATTCACGGATCGCGAGGGGCGGCCGACGTTGGCGAATTTCATCGAAGTCCCGGGCGTCTACGCCGCCGGGCGCCTCGATTTCGACAGCGAGGGCCTGGTGCTGCTGACCGACGATGGGGCCTTGCAGCACCAGCTCAGCGATCCGCGCCACAAGTGGCCGAAGACGTATTGGGTGCAGGTCGAGGGCACGGCCCAGGAGACGGCGCTGGACCGCCTGCGGGCCGGGGTGGTCCTGCGTGACGGCCCGACCGCGCCCGCCGAGGTGAGGCTCATGGACCCACCGCCATTGTGGGAGCGAACGCCGCCGATCCGCACGCGGCTGTCGATCCCGACCTGCTGGTTGGAGCTGGTGCTGCGCGAGGGCCGAAACCGCCAGGTGCGGCGCATGACGGCCGCGGTCGGGCTGCCGACGCTGCGTCTGGTTCGCTGGGCGATCGGACCCTGGACGCTCGAGGGTCTCGCGCCAGGGCAGTGGCGGGCGCTCACGGCCGAGGAGGCGCGGTCCCGGGGTCCGCGCCAGCTTTTCCGCCCGCGGCGGCCGTGCTAGCGTCCGACGAGCGCGATGGCGACGAACGAAGGGAGCCGCGACTCCGGCCAGGCTGGCGAGGATCGATCGGGGCCGCGGTTGACCGCGGTCATCGTCGATCCTCCGGACTCGCTCCCGTCGGCGCCCGTGGTCGTGCCCGGCGGCGACGACGATTTCGCGGAGGAGTACGAGGCGGCGCTCGAGAACCAAATCTCGGCGGCGCACTTCTCGATCGAGCTCGGTCGGGTATCCCAGGAGGTCGAGAGCGACGGAGCGCCGACCAGCGTGGACGGCGAGCCCCAGGGCGAGGACGTCGAGACCGTCGAGCGCACCGCGGCCCAGAGCCTCAGGGGCAAGGCGGCGGCCAAGCGTGACGGTCTGTTCGGCCAGGTGCTGGCCGACCGCTACCGGATCCTCGATCTCATCGGCAAGGGCGGGATGGGCAAGGTCTACCTCGCCGAGCACGTGGCGCTCGGCAAGAGGGTCGCCGTCAAGGTCCTGAACCCGGCCTATACCAACCGCCCCGATCAGGTGAAGCGGTTCCTCCGCGAGGCCCGGGCGGCGTCGACGATCGGCCACGAGAACGTCATCGACATCACCGACTTCGGGGCGATGCCCAACGGCCAGGTGTTCTTCGCCATGGAGCACCTGCAGGGCGACGACCTCGGCAAGATCCTCAAGAAGGGGCCGATGACGTGGGCGCGGGCCCGGCGGGTGATGCTGCAGATCTGCCGCGCGCTGCAGGCCGCCCACACCCACGGGATCATCCACCGGGACATGAAGCCGGAGAACTGCTTCCTGATCCAGCGCAACGGGATCCGCGACTTCGTCAAGGTGCTCGACTTCGGGATCGCCAAGTTCCTCGAGGAGAACCGCGACGGCGGCACCAACCCGCTGACGCAGGTGGGGGCGCTGATCGGCACGCCGGAGTACATGGCGCCCGAGCAGATCCACGGCGACCCGGCCGACCAGCGGATGGACATCTACGCGGTCGGCTGCATCCTCTATCAGCTGCTCACCGGCAACCTCCCGTTCACCGACAAGACGATGTACGGGGTGCTGTCGCAGCAGGTGAACGCCAAGCCGGTGCCGCCGCGGCAGCTGGCGCCCGACGCCGACATCCCGGTCGAGGTCGAGGCGGTCATCCTCAAGGCGATGGAGAAGGACAAGACCCAGCGTTATCAGACGATGGGCGAGCTGATCGAGGCGATCGTCGCCACGCCGCGCGGGACCGCCGTCGACGCCGGGCGGACGACGACCAACCTCGAGGCGGCGGCCCAGGCGGCGCGCCTGGCCGTGGGCATGGGCATGGGCGGGTCGCTGAGCGCGGGCCCCAACCCGGTGACGCCCGACGATTCGTTGCTGACGCAAGGACTCAGCAGCGCCTCGGGCCTGCGCCCGACGTCGCTGTCGCTGCCGTGGCGCGGCGGGACGATGGACGCGCAGATGCTGACGCGCCTGGTGTTCGGCCTCGGCGCGGTGGTGCTGGCGCTGGTGGTCGGGCTGGTGTGCGCGCTCAACCGCGGCGACGACCCGAAGCCGCCGGTCGACAAGCCGAGCGAGCTGGCGGCGGCCTCGGCGGGCGCGCCCGAGGCGGTGAAGCCGGTCGAGACGGCGCCCGAGACCCAGATCGAGGCCAAGCCGGACACGAAGGTCGAGCCGACGGCCGAGCCGAAGAAGCCGGACGACGAGCCGCCGATCGTGGTCGACGACGAGGCCAAGAAAGATCCGGCCAGCAAGAAGCCGGTCGAGGCCAAGAAGCCGCCGCCGGTCAAGAAGTCCGAGCCGGCCACGCCGAAGAACGAAGAGGCGTCGGCCAACTGGCCCGAGCTGCTGGGGCCGATGGAGCGCTCGCAGGCGCTGAAGAGCTATCGCGCCGAGTTCGAGACCTGCCGGACGATCAGCACCCCGAAGGGCAAGACCTACAAGCTGCGGCTCAAGGTCGACGGGCCCAAGGGTCGGGTCACCGACGCGACCTCCGACGACACGAGCGCGGAGGCGAAGTGCCTGGCGCGGGCCTTCAAGACCAAGGTCCGGTTCGTGAACTCTCGCAAGACGCCGCAAGAGTTCACGATCGTCGTGCCGCTCTGATGCGGGTCGCGTTCAGCACGCTCGGCTGCCGCCTCAACCAGTTCGAGTCCGACGCCCTCGAACAGATGGCCCGCGCGGCCGGCCACACGGTCGTCGACGCCGAGGCCGCGCCCGAGGTCGTGGTCGTCAACACCTGCACGATCACCCACGAGGCCGACGCCGACGCCCGTCAGCACGTCCGCCGGGCCGCGCGTGCCGGGGCTCGCGTGGTGGTCACCGGTTGCTGGGCGACGGCCGCCCCGGCCGAGGCGGCGGCGCTGCCCGGAGTGGCGTTGGTGGTCGGCAACCGCGAGAAGGAGCGGCTCTTCGACATGCTCGGAGAGACATGTTCTGAAGAACATGTCCCGGAGATCCACGTGGCGCCGGTCGACCTGCTGCGGCGGGTCCGCGTGGCCCGGCTGCGCCCGGCCGCCGACCCGCGCCGCAGCCGGGCGTACCTGAAGATCCAGGACGGCTGCGACTACCGCTGCAGCTTCTGCGTGGTGCCGCAGGTGCGGGGTCGCAGCGCGAGCGTGGCGCCGGACGAGGTGCAGGCGCAGCTGCGGGAGCTCGTCGCGGCCGGGGTGCCGGAGGTCGTGCTGACCGGGGTGCACCTCGGGATCTACGGCCGCGACCTGCGGCCGCGCGCGACGCTCTCGGGGCTGGTAGAGGGCCTGCTGCCGCAGCTCGGCGCGGCGCGGCTGCGGCTTGGTTCGGTCGATCCGCACGAGGTCGACGAGCGGTTGATCGCGCTGCTCGCGAGCGACCCGCGGCTGTGCCCGTACCTCCACTTGCCGGTGCAGAGCGGCGACGACGACACGCTGCGTCGGATGCGACGGGCGCACACCGCCGCCGACCTGCGGGCGCTGGTGCCTCGCCTGGCGGTCGCGGTGCCGGGCATCGGCGTGGGCACCGACGTGATCGTCGGCTTCCCCGGCGAGTCGGACGAGGCGTTCGCGGCCACCCACGCGCTGCTGGCCGCGCTGCCGCTGGCGTACCTGCACGTGTTCGCTTACTCGCCGCGCGCGGGCACCGATGCGGCCTGTCTCTCGGGACAGATCGATGCGGCGGTCAAGCAGACGCGGGGTGCGGCGCTGCGGGCCCTGTCGGCGAGCAAGCAGCGGGCGTTCGCGGCCGGGCAGGTCGGTCGCACGCTGGCCGCCGTGATCCACCGGACGCGCCACCGCCGGACGGGGCTGCTGGTCGGTCGCGCGGGCAACGGGCTGACGGTGCTGCTGCCGGGCGGCGAGGCGCTGCTGGGCCGGGCGGTGCACGTCGAGGTCGAGCGCGCCGAGGGGACGCTGGCGGTCGGTCGCGCGGTCGCGTGAGCGTGCGTGGCGCTGATGATCGCGAGCTCGCGGTCGCGTGCGAGCTAGCGAGGCCGCGCGACTCGGCGGTCGCGTGCGAGCTAGCGAGGCCGCGCGACTCGGCGGTCGCGTGCGAGCTAGCGAGGCGACGCGACGCGGTGGTCGCGTCGTCACGAGCCGAGCCGGGGCCAGGCTGGCCGCGAGGACATGTCCTGGCGGCCAGACGGGCTCAGAGCTTCAGCTTCATGCCGTCGCGGGCGGCGACGGTGCCGGGGAACGCCTCTTGGGCGGCCGCCTCGATCTTGCGCAGCATCTCGTCGTCGTGCGCCGGGTCGTGGCTGTAGAGGACGAGCTTGCCGACGTGGGCGGCGCGGGCCAGCTTGACGGCCTCGGCGAAGGTGCTGTGGCCCCAACCCTGCTTGCCGGCGCTGTACTCCTCGGAGGTGTACTGGGCGTCGTAGATCAGCACGTCGGCCCCTTCGGCCAGGTCGCGCAGGGTCTCGTTGATGTGGTCGGGGGCGTGCTCGGTGTCGGTGGCGAACACGATCGACTTGCCGCGCTCGTCGACGCGGAAGGCGGTGCTCTCCTGCGGGTGCGGCAGCGGGATGTGCCGCAGCGTCGCCTCGGCGATCGTCGTGACCTCTTGCGGCAGCAGGTGATGGAAGTGCTTGGTGGAGCCCATCACGTCGAGGCCGACCGGGAAGAACGGCGTCGACATCTGCCGGTCGAGGACCGCGCGCGCGTCCTTGGTGCAGTAGATGTGGAGGCGGAAGTCCGGCATGAAGGCCGGCGGGAAGAACGGGAAGCCCTGGATGTGATCCCAGTGTGCGTGGGTCAGAAACAGGTGAATGCACCGCGAGTGCGCGGCTCGGGTCTGCACGAGGCGGATGCCGAGCTCACGGATGCCCGAGCCCGAGTCGAGGATGACGGTGTCCGTCGTGCTCTCGAGCGAAATCTGAAGGCAGGGCGTGTTGCCGCCGAACTCTGCGTACCGCGGCCCGGAAACTGGAATGCTGCCCCGGGTGCCCCAGAAAGTCACTTCCATGGGGCGCTATCCTTCGCTGGCTGCATGTTTCGCCGATGATAGGGCAGAACAAATTCGGCTGGCAAGCACGGGCCCATGGCACCTCGGAGGTCGGACGGAGATGATATCGCAGTCCGGCCGCCGAGGGACAGGCGCACCAGGCGTTCGCGAGCCGGATCGCGTGGCGCGGAGAGCCTGCGGGGGAGTCGGGAAACGCCGGGGTTTTTCGCCGTCCGCGGGGCCCAGGGCGCGGCGAAGCCCCCGGGAGGCCGGCTATGACGGCGAGCCAGGTGGGGGCGACAGCGGCCCACATGGCGCACGGCGCGTGGGGCGGCGCCGCCGATTTCGCGCGTGGCTGCCGGTTCATGGCGAGGCGCACGGGTTTATTTGCGGGGCCGATCCCCGCCGAGTCAGCCGATGATCATGTCCTCGCGGCGAGCCACTCCCCCGGCCGCGAAGCGATCCGGGGACCAGCGCGCGAGCATCGGGTGGGCCTCGCCGAGGCCGAGCCAGCGCGCGAGCAGCCGGCCCACCGCGGGCGCCATCATGAAGCCGTGGCCGGTGAAGCCGCACACCTGCACGAAGTCGGGGTGGCCGGGGCTGGGGCCGACGATCGCGTCGCCGTCGGGCGAGACGTCGTAAGGGCCGACCCACTGGCGCAGGACCTTCATCGCCGCGGTGATCGGCATCAGGCGCGTGAGCGTGGCGCTGAGGTGGGTGAGGAAGCGGAGGCTCGAGTGGAGGGTGAGGCTCTCGTCGCTGCCGTCGGGCGCGTCGGGCAGGCTGATGCCGGTGACGAGCTCGCCGCGGGTGCTCTGGGAGAAGTAGAGGCCGGTCGTGAGGTCGACGACCAGCGGATCGAGGAACGGCTTGAGCGGCTCGCTCGAGAGGATCTCGTGGCGGTGCGGGCGGTTGGGCAGGTCGATGCCGAGCTGGCGGTTGAGCGCGCCCGACCACGCGCCGGTGGCGTTGACGACCCGGCGCGCGCGCACGACCTCGCCGGTATGGAGGTGCAGCGCGTAGCCGCGGGCCAGCGGCTCGACGCGCACGACGCTGGTGTGTGTGCGCAGGGTGACGCCGCGCTCGACGGCCCGGGCGGCGTAGCCCCACACGAAGGCCCAGGGGAACACGACGCCGTCGTCGGGATTGAAGGTGGCGAGCCGGACCTCGGCGACTTCGAGCTGGGGGACGATCGCCCGCGCCTCGGCGGCGGTCAGCAGGCGGGTCGGCGCGCCGACCTCGGCGTGGAGCTGGACGTTGCGCTCGAGCCGGCGCTCGCCGGCCTCGCTGCGGGCGAGGAACAGGTAGCCGCCCTGGCGGAACCACAGGTTGATGCCGAGCTGCTGCGCGAGGTCCTTGCACAGCTCGATGCTCTCCATCATCAGGCGCACGTTGCCGGCGTCGCCCCACTGCATGCGCACGCCGCCGCCGTTGCGGCCCGAGGCGCCGCTGACGAGGTAGCTGCGCTCGATGACGGCGATCGACAGCGGCGGCCTGGCCTTGCCGCCGGACAGCAGGGCGAGGTGGTAGGCGAGGCCCAGGCCCATGATGCCGCCGCCGATCACGGCGACGTCGACGTCGGCCGGCAGCGGGGTGTCGGCGCGGCCCATCGCTACGGTCATGGCGAGGGGTCCTCCGGGACTTCCGTGGCACCGGCCGCGAGGGCGCCGAAGGTGACGGGCTCGACCGGCGGGCGGGCGGTGAACGGGCGCAGCGCGGCGGGCGAGATCAGGCCGCGGGCGACGAGCAGCCGCCCGAGCGCGGACAGGCACTCCTTGCCCTGGCACGGCCCGGTGCCGAGGCCGGTGTAGCGCTTGATCTCCTCGACGTCGGACAGACCGGCGGCGATCGCCCGCTCGATCTCCGTCAGCGTGACGTCCTCGCAGCGACAGACGAAGGTGCGCGCGGTCATGGCAGGGTCCGGAGCGGCAGGGCGAGCGAGGATGTCCGCGAGGACAGATCGCAAAACGCGAGGATGGGGCGACGTCCGCGGAGCGACGGCGAGGATCGGAGGATGCGCGGCGACGCGAGGCCACGCGCGTCTCCGGGGGCTGCCCGTAGGGACAGGTGGTGAGGAGTCGAGAGGTCGAGGCGACGCGGGCGGGACGATGGCGTACGCGAGGCGAGGTCGCGCGGGCCGGCGGTGGATGTCCGCGAGGACAGGTGGTACGGCCGGCGGCCGGCGGCTTCAGGCGCGGGCATGGCTGTCCTTGGGGGCAGGTGAGTCGGCGAGCGCGCGCAGCAGGGCGGCGGCGCAGCGAGCGACGGTGCCGCGGATCTCGGCCGGGGTGGTGGCGCCCGCGAGCTCGCCCACGGCCCACAGCGTCCACGGCGGGGGCGGGGCGGTCTGGGCGTCGGCGGCCTCGAGCGGGTGGGCAGCCGGGCCAGCGGCGATCCGGCCGTCGGCGTCGCAAACCGGGGCGAAGCCGGCCCCGGTGAACTGGATCGGCGCGCCGGCCTGGGCGGCCAGCTCGAACGCGGGGGCGGGATCGGGGGCGAGGGCGACGAGGTCGCAGCGGAGGGTCCGGCCGTCGACCAACTGCACGCCCTTGACCCGCCGCGCGCCGAGCAGCTTGCGCACCTGGGCCGGGGCGACTCGCTCGGCCGCCAGCGTGCCGGCCAAAAGCTCGGCCCGGGCGCCCTCGCCGATGACGACGACGCGGGCGTCGAGGCGACGACCTGTCTGTTCGAGCATGTCCGCGAGGCCACGCGCCGAGACGACCCCGGGCAGGTCGTTGTTGGCCAGCGGGATGGTCGGCTCGTGGGCGCCGACGGCCAGGACCACGTGGCGCGGGCGCAGGCGGTGGAGCACCGGCGGCTGCTCGGAGGCGGCCGCCCACAGCCGCTCGTGCGGGTAGCAGGCGAACACGCCGACGCCGGCGAGGAGGTCGGTCGGCAGGTCGGGGCCGGCGAGGGCGGCGGCGGGCCGGCGCTCGACCACCAGCGGCGGGTGGCCGGCGGCGGCGAGGGCGGCCGCGAGCGCGCGCCCGGATCGACCTGCCCCAATGACCATGACCTCGGGGACATGGTCGATGAGACAGGCGGCCTCGGCGGGCGGGGCGTCGGGCAGCTCGCCGAAGCCGGCCAGCTCGCGGGCGACGCCCTGCATCACCTGGTTGGCGATCCGCGGGTAGACGACGAGGTGGTGATGGTCGATGCCGCGGCGGAACACCTGGTCGACGAGGGCGGTCGGGTCGAGGCCGCCGTAGGTGTTCTGGGGCTCGACGAACATGTCCTCGCGGACAGGTGTGAGGCAGGCCCGCTGGTTGGGCCGGCCGTCGACGCGCACGAGGCAGGTGCCGCAGCCGCCGTGCAGGCAGGCGGGGCCGCGCAGCCGGCGGTACTTGGCGCTGCGGCTGGTGGCGAGCTCGCCGGCGGCGATCAGGGCGGAGGCGACGGTGTCGCCCGGACAGGCGGGGATGGCGGCGCCGTCCCAGCGGAGCGTGAGCGTCGGCGGCCCGGGCGGCGCGAGCAAGGGTGCCTTGGGCACGCGCCTGCGATAGCACGCCGGACCGCGGGAGGACACGGGACCCGACGCCGGCGCGGCTTGCCCTCGGTCACGATCGCCGGCGCAGGGGCGAGAATTCCGAGGCCGCGACCGGCGATGCACACCCGGTCGGCGCGACCGGAGGGCGGGGCGACGCGGCGCGGCGGCGGATGCGAGACCGAGGACAGCGCGACGCGGTGCGGGGGTGGATGCGGGCCCCGGTGCGCGCTCGCAGAGGTGGTCACGTCGGTTCGGGATCGCGGGGCGAGGCGAGCCGAGGCGCCCGGCACTGCGGCGGGCACGGTCTGGCGGCCGCGTCGCGTCTGTGGCGATGTCGGTCTCGCCTCGTGCAGGGGTATGCGCGCCCGAGGATTCGGACCGCGGGTTCGACCGGGGTCAGGCGCGGGGCGGGCGGGCGCCGAATATGGCGGTGCCGACCCGGACCATCGTCGCGCCTTCCTCGATCGCGACCTCGAAGTCGGCGCTCATGCCCATCGAGAGGTGGACCAGGTCGACGCCCGGGCGCGCGATCGCGGCTTCACGGCGCGCCAGCTCGCGCAGGCGGGCGAAGTGGGGCCGGGTCTGCTCCGGATCGCCCTCGGGCGGGATCGCCATCAGGCCGACGCAGCGCAGCTCGGGCCGGGCGGCCACCCGATCGAGCAGCGCCGGCAGCTCGCTCGCGGTGACCCCGGCCTTTTGCGCCTCGTCGCCGACGTTGACCTCGACCAGGAGCTCGAGCGGGGTGGTGGCGCCTCGACCGGCGCGCAGGCGCGCGACCTCGCGGGCGAGCTCGTCGACGAGGGTGGGCCGGTCGACGGTGTGGACCAGGGCGCCGACGCCGACGACCTTGCGCACCTTGTTGGTCTGCAGCGGGCCGATGAAGTGCCAGCGGGGTGGCGTGACGGCGACGTCGACGACCTCGACCTTGGCCACCAGCTCCTGGGCGTAGTTCTCGCCGAAGTCGCCCAGGCCGGCGTGGCAGGCCGCGATCACGGCCTCGGGCGGCTGCTTCTTGCTGACGCCGATCAGCGTCGGCACCGGACCGGGGCCGCGCCGGGCCACGGCGGCGGCGACCCGGGCGCGCACGGCGGCGAGGTTGGCGGCGATGTCGTCTGGCGTCAAGGACATGGCGTGAAGGACATGTTGGAAAGAGAAGGTCGAGAGCGCGGAGCCGCGGGGCGATGTCTCGAAGGACATGGCGCGAGAGACAGGTGAGTCGGCTACTGCGGCAGGCAGACGCTCGGCGCGGCGGCGCCGGCGAAGGTCGGGCCCATGTCGCGGTAGGTGTGGGCGCGCCAGAAGTCGCGCGGGTCCTCGGCGAGCTGCAGGGTGCGGTCGTCGCCGCTGCCGGTGACGGTGATCGCGGTCTCGAGCCCGTCGTGACGCAGCGGGAACGCCAGGGCCAGGCGATCGCCGCGCTGGCGGAAGGTCAGGGTCTCGGTGGTCCACTCGTCGTAGTCGCCGCGGTGGTGCCAGCCGACGCCGCGGCCGTCGATCGCCTGCGGCTGGAACTGGTAGATCGAGAAGCCCATGCCGCCGGTGGCGTAGCGGACCTCCTCGCCCCACAGGCGGCCGCCGATCCGCTCGGCGGCGGCGGGCTCGGCGGCGATGAAACCTGGCTCGCGGGACAGGTCGATCGCGGCCGGGGCGGCGGCGGTGATACCTGGCTCTCGGGACAGGTCGTTGGCGAGCGCTCCGGGGGCGCGCGGCAGGTCGCTCGTGGGATCGAAGCAGGGGGCGCCGGTGGTGGCGGCCGCGGGGGCCTTGAAGTAGCGGGCGCCGGGCTCGCGTGGGTCGTCGTCGAGGACCAGCCAGGTGCGGCCGCTCTGCGCCTCGTAGCGATAGGGGACGGTCCGCCGCTCGCCGGTCTTGCGGAAGGTCAGCTCGAGCACGCCGGCGTCGGCCCGGTAGTCGAAGCTGTGGGTGTTGGTGAGGCCGACCTTGCCGTAGCGGTAGAGGCCGAAGCCGCCCTCGTGAAAGAACCAGAAGCGCATGGGGTCGCCCTCGGCGAGGGCGTCCCAGCGGTGCCACACGCCCAGGAGCTCGGGGTCGACGGCGTCGGCGGTGCAGCTGTCCTCGGGGACAGGTTGCTCGGCGACCTCGGTCGCCTCGACGGCGATGAACGGGGCCGACAGCGCGAGGACCGCGAGGAAGTAGACGCTCGAGAAGCAGAAGGGGCGCCGCATGCCGGGATGGTAGCACGCGCGGCCGCCAGGCCCGCCGGGGCAGGGATGGGAGCAGCCGGCCGGAGTGCCGCGGCCGGGCCCGGGCGGGATCGAAGGCGAATGCGGCGGGGGCGTGCGAGCGAGGCGAAGCACACGAGGCAGCGGCGGCGTTGGCCGCGACGGGCGTTCGAGAGTCGGCCGCGAGGCGAAGCACACGAGGCAGCGGCGGCGTTGGCCGCGACGGGCGTTCCTGAGTGGGCGGCGAAGCGAAGCACAGAGGCAGCGGCGGCGTTGGCCGCGACGGGCGTTCCTGAGTGGGCGGCGAAGCGAAGCACAGAGGCAGCGGCGGCGTTGGACGCGACGGGCGTTCCTGAGTGGGCGGCGAGGCATGCGAGGTAGCGGAGGTCGCGGGAGGCGGGCGAGCGAGGCGAAGCGCACGGGGCCGGGTTCGGTGCGGGAGGGACGCGAGGTTGCGGGCGCGGCCGCGATCCGGCAGACAGGCGGACCATGACCGAGCTCGCTCCGCCCAGCCCGCCCATCCTCGTGCTCGCCTCGGCTTCGCCGCGCCGGGCCGAACTGCTCCGCTCGGCGGGGATCGCGTTCACGCAGGCCCCGGTCGACTGCGACGAGGCGTGGCTGCCCGACGAGCGGGCGCCGGCGTACGTCGAGCGGGTGGCGCGGGCCAAGGCCGACCTGGCCTTGCGGCCAGGTGCAGTGGTGCTGGCGGCCGACACGACGGTCTGGATCGAAGACCAGGTCGCGCCGCTGATGAAGGCGGAGAGCCGCGAGGAGGCGGCGACGATGCTGAAGCGGCTGGCCGGGCGCTCGCACTTCACGACGACGGCGGTGGCGATCGCCGACACACGCGGGGCGGAGGTCCGCTGGCACCCGTTCGCGGTGACGACGCGGGTGTGGTTCCGGCCGCTGACGGCGGCGCAGATCGGTCGCTACCTCGACACCCAGGAGTGGCGCGACAAGGCGGGGGCGTACGGGATCCAGGGGGCGGCGGCGGGGCTGGTGCGCCAGATCGAGGGCAGCTACACGAACGTGGTCGGGCTGCCGCTGGCGGAGGTGGTCGAGCTGCTCGAAAAGCTCGGCGTCGGTTGAGGCGAGGGCGGAGCCTCGGGGGCGCGAGCTGTCGCTGAACCGGGGCCCGGGGACCGATGGGGGTCCGAGCGGCGGGAGAGGTCAGCCGATGACACGCCGCGGCTCGCCGGCGCTGATGTCCCTTCGACCATGTCCAGAAGGACAGCGAGGTCTCCGCGGTCGGCGTACCCGCCGGCTCGCAAAGTGCTGGCCAAACGGACATGTCCTCACGGACATGTGCGGTTCACGTCGGCGGGCCGAGCTTGTCGCCGACTTCGTACAGGAAATGAGCCGACCGTGAGGACATGTCCTCGAGGTCAGCCGCGGTTCACGTCGGCGGGCCGAGCTTGTCGCCGACTTCGCACAGGAAGTGCGAGCTGCTGGCGCCCTTGCCGTTCATCGGGAAGGCGAAGTAGCCGGTGAGCACGGGGGGCTGGACGTCCAGCTTCCAGTCGTAGAAGAGCGAGCAGCCAGCGCAGTTGGTGGTGCCGGGCTGACCGGCGAAGATCTTGTCGGAGACCCAGTAGGGCTGGTCGAGGTCCGGGTTCGCGGGGTCGGGCTTGAGGGCCCACTGCGGGCAGTCCTCGCTGTTGAGCGGCTTGCCCACGCAGCTCTGGCCGGGGGTGACGGGGTAGATGCCGAGGATCGAGAGGTAGCCGGCGACGTCGCTGTCGACGTCGAGGTTCGGGGTGTAGTCGCCGGTGTCGTGGACCGCGCCGAAATCGGTTGCGCTCGCGGCGATGAAGGCGGCCCGCAGGTGCCGGTCGCTGCGCGGCGCGAGCAGCCGCAGGCCCCAGGTAGCGCACTTCTGCTCGGCCTCGGCCGCGGTGAGCGGCTGGGGCAGGAAGGTGTCGAGGTCGAGCACGGTGCCCGAGGCGTATTTTAGAAAGGAGTAACCGCCGCCGTCGGCCTCCATGTCGCACCAGGCGGTGAACATCAGGTCTTCGCGGCGGAGGACGTAGAGGCCAGTCGGGACCGCGTCGCCAAACGAGTTCTTGATCTCGAGGCACGAGCTGGCGCGGGAGCAGTCGGCGAGGCAGCCGTAGTGCGGGTTGGGGTCGTCGCAGGTCTCGCCCTCGTCGGCCTGGACCATGGAGTCGCCGCAGCGCGGGGCCCAATCGTCGCAGTAGCGGCCGCACTGGCCGTACTTGCCGTTCTTGTGCTTGCCGTCGTCGCACAGCTCGTCGCCGGCCTTGATCAGGCCGTCGCCGCAGACGTTCCAGCGGCAGGCGGAGGTGCACTCGGCGTCGTCGGCGTTGGCCTCGCCCTGATCGCAGAGCTCGGGCGGATCGATCTTGCCGTTGCCGCACGGGTCGGGCCCGGCGTCGGTGGTCGAGCCGCTGTCACTGTCGCCGTGGCCCGGGTCGACCGTGGTGGTCATGATGCCGGGGTAAGTGGTCGAGCCGTCGCTGCCGGGGCCGCTGCTGGTCGAGGACGCGGGCAGGGTCGGGTCGTTCTGGCCGGCGTTGCGATCGAGGCAGCCCGCGAGCAGCAGCGCCAACCCGCAGCGGCCCAAGACTCCGATCTGGACGCGAGGAGAGATGCGTGGGTGCATGCGGCTCGTCCCGACGCAGGAAGAGAACAATGGGCGCGACCGAATTGCAATGCTTGCACACGCAAGCACCGCACGTCGCGGCGCCGCCGGGCTCGGCCGTCAGCAGCCGCGAGGACAAACCCTTGCTGACGAGAGTGCGAGCTGGCTTACAAAAATTGCAGTTACTCGTTCGGGGTCGTCACGCGCTGCGGCTGGACACGAGAGCCGCGGAGCATGTCCTGGAACGGGTTGTCGTCGCGCCACACGTCGCCGGCGAGCATGCTGATGAGGCCCTTGCGCAGCATCGGGTCGGGGGTGCGGGCGAAGAACAGGTGCGACACCATGCGCGTGTGATAAAAGCGGCGGATCAGCTGTTCGAAGCTGACGTAGGCGACTTCCATCGACGCGTGCACGGGGGCCATGAGATCGGCCGCACCCTCGCGCCCAGCGGCGAGCGCGGGGACGAGGGCGTCGACGGTGCGCTCGGCGCCCAACATCGCCAGCGAGACGCCGGAGGAGAACACGGGATCGAGGAAGGCGCAGGCGTCGCCGACGCAGGCCCAGCGCGGGCCGGAGGGGCGGGTGTTCTTGTAGCTCCAGTTGCGGATCGTCCGCGTGTCGCTGCGCCGGGCCCCGGCGGTGAGGCGGCGACACAGCGGGGAGGCGGCGAGCGCGGCCTCGAAGGCGTCGTCGTCGAGCTTGCCACGCCACTTGACGAGGCCGACGCTGAGGCGCCCGCCGTGCATCGGGATCAGCCAGTGCCAGCCGTCCTCGACGATCAGGACCTTGATGTTGCCCTGGTCGCCGAGCTCCTGGCGGACGTCGGGGGCGAGGTCGTCGAAGTGACAGAAGACGGCGGCGCGCCCGAGCTCGTGCAGCGGGGCGATCGTGCGGGCGCCGCGGCCGAGCATGGCGTCCTGGCCGGTGCAGTCGAGGAGGAAGCGGGCCCGGTGCTCGCCGCGGTCGCTGGTGACGCGCACGTGATCGTCGGCGATGGCGATGTCGGTGACGCGCTCGCGGAAGCGGATGTCGGCGCCGCGGCTGACGGCGACGTCGGCGAGCATCTTGTCGAAGGCGGCGCGGTCGACCTGCCAGGCGTGCGCGGGGGTGCCGTCGAGGCCGTCGGCGAAGCTGAAGAACGCGTACTCGCCGGTGCGCTCGTCGATGAACTCGGCGCCCTGCTTGTACTGCCAGCGCGTGCGATCCATGGCGACGCCGAGGCGGGCGAAGATCGGCAGGTCGATCGGCAGCAGCGACTCGCCGATGTGGAAGCGCGGGAACACGTCCCGGTCGAGCGTGACGGCCCGGACGCCCGCCTGCGCGAGCAAGTTGGCGGCGGTCGAGCCGGCCGGGCCGGCCCCGACGATCAGGACGTCGTGCATGACCGGGTCATACCATGCCGCCGTTGATGCCGATCACCTGACCGGTGATGTACGCGGCGGCGTCGCTGGCGAGGAAGGCGACCACGGCGGCGACTTCGGGGGCGGTGCCCAGCCGCTGCGCGGGGATCCGCGGCATGACGTGCTCGAGCGGGACGTCCTTGATCATGTCGGTGTCGACGAGGCCGGGGGCGACGGCGTTGACGGTGACGCCCTTGCGAGCGAGCTCGAGCGCGAGGGATTTTGTCGCGCCGATGACGCCGGCCTTGGCCGCGGCGTAGGCGACCTGGCCGCGGTTGCCGAGCTGAGCCGAGACGGAGCTCATGGTGATGATCCGGCCCCATTTGCGCCGCACCATCGGCATGATCACGGGGCGGGTGACGTTGTAGAAGCCGCCGAGGCTGGTCCGAAGGACAGCCTCCCAGTCGGCCCGCTCGAGCGCGGGGAACGGGGCGTCGCGGGCGATGCCGGCGTTGTTGACGACGACCCCGAGCGGGCGCGGGTCGGCCAGGATCGCGGCCATGGCGGCGTCGGCGGCCGCGTCGTCGCCGACGTCGAAGCGGCTCAGCACGGCCTCGCCGCCAGCGGCGCGGATCCGGGCGGCGACGGCCTCGGCGGCGGCGTCGTCGCTGCGATAGTTGAGGACGATCGGGTGACCGGCGGCGGCGAGGGCCTCCGCGATCGCGGCGCCGATCCCTCGACTGGCGCCGGTGACGAGCGCGCGCGGCTTCATGCGGGGCTCCCTGCGGGGGTGGTGACGGTGGTGACGGGGGTGGTGGTCACGACGGAGAGGATGGCCTCGGCCAGCGGCTGACCGCGGCGGGTGACGGCGGCCCGGTACTCGGCCATGGCGCCGGCGAACACGCGGGTGGCGACGATCTGCAGCGGGTCGCCGACGGCCAGGTGTTCGGCGTGCAGCTCGAAGTTGCGGCAGGCGGCGATGAGGCCGACGGCCGGCGGCTGACCGCTGGCGCGGGCGCCGAGGCCGGCGAAGGCGGCGATCGCCTGGGCCATGTACTCGAGCAGGGCCGAGGCGTGGACGCGGCCGTCGACGAGGAACAGGTTGCCCGGGTGGACGACGGCGGCGCAGGTGATGCCGTCGTCGTCGGCGGCGACGACCTCGTCGAGCAGCAGCATCGGCGGGCGCTGCGGGACCAGCTCGGCCACCGGCGGGAAGGCGGTCATGCGCCGGCTCCGAGCGCGCACTGCCAGCCGACCGCGAGGTGCGGCTCGAGGGCGACGCGCGCCGCGGCGCCGGCGGCCAGGGCGTCGAGCAGGGCGATCGCGGGGGCGCACGGGCTGGCGGCCAGGGCGGCCGGGATGACGCGTGGCCCCGGGGACATGTCGCAGGGGCCATGTTCGAGGCGACATGTCCTCGCGGGCATGTCGCTCGGGCCAGCCGCGGACAGGGCGAAGGCGGCGGCGAACGGGTCCCAGCGGCGGCCGGCGGCCAGCGGCTCGGGCAGCGGCTCCTCGGCGATCACGAGCACGACGTCGCCCTCGCCGGCGGCGACCAGGGCGGCGCACTCGAGCAGGCCCATGGCGAGGGTCGAGGGCCCGGCCGAGATGGCGGCGTTGCCGGCCCGGTTGCCGGTGGCGATCGAGACGTAGCCGGCGGCCGTGTTGTGGACGCTGTTGTGGAATTTGGTCGGCGACAGCGGCTCGCCGGCGACCAGCAGGGCGGCGAGCAGGTCGAGGGTGGTCCGGATCTCGCCGTAGACGGAGCCGTAGACGAAGGTGGCGGCGGCGCGATCGAGGCCGCCGTCGTGCAGGGCCTGGGCGGCGACCTCGGCGGCCATGCGGGTGAGCAGGCTGGTGCGCCGGCGCATCATCGGCGGCAGCAGCTCGGCTCGGGGGGCGGCGTCGGCGGAGGTGACCTGTCCTTCGGGACAGGCGTCGGGCCGGGCCCTCCAGGCGGCGACGTCGGGGTAGCCGGGCGACCAGAAGCCGAGGCCGCGGACGGAAAAGGCGAGCGCGCTCATGCCGGGCCCCCGACGAGGACGCTGCAGTTGCTGCCGCCGAACGCGAACGAGTTGCTGAGGGCGGCGCGGGTCGGGACGTCGCGGCGGGCGGTGACGACGTCGACGGCGAGGCTGTCGTCGAGCGGGTCGGCGCCGACGCTGGCGGGCAGGTAGCCGCCGGCGATGGCGTCGACGACGAAGGCGACCTCGGTGGCGCCGGCGGCCCCGAGCATGTGGCCGGTGTAGCCCTTGGTGGCGACCACGGCGGGCGCGCGGGCGCCGGCGAACACGGCCCGGATCGCGGCGCTCTCCATGCTGTCGTTCTGCTTGGTGCCGGTGCCGTGGGCGTTGACGTGGTCGACGTCGGCGGCGGACAGGCCGGCGTGTTGCAGGGCGCGCTCCATCGCCATGCGGGCGCCGAGGCCCTCGGGGTGCGGGCTGGTCATGTGGTAGGCGTCGGAGCTCTCGCCGACGCCGAGCAGGCGGGCCGGGCCTTCACCTGTCCTTTCGACCAGGAGCAGGGCGGCGCCCTCGCCGATGTTGATGCCGGCGCGCTCGCGCGAGAAGGGGCGACATGGCTTCGAGGACAGGACCTCGAGGCCAGCGAAGCCGCGCACGGTGAGGCGACACAGGCTGTCGACGCCGCCGACGAGCACGGCGTCGCAGAGGTCGGCGGCGAGCAGGCGCTGGGCCGAGGCGAACACCTTGGCGCTCGAGGAGCAGGCGGTCGAGACGACGTAGGCCGGGCCGCCGAGGCCGCCGCCGAGCACGCGCGCGAGGTGGAGGACGGCGTCGAGGGCGTGCGAGTGCTCGACGTCGTAGTGGGGCGGGAGGGCGCCGCCGTGGGCGTGAGCGTGGGCGTAAGCGGTCTCGCTGGCCTCGATGCCGCCGGTGCTGGTGCCGAGCACGATGGCGACCCGATGGGCGCCCCAGCGAGCGCTCGCGCGGGCGAGCGGGGCCTGCAGCTCGGCGAGGGCGACGGCGGCGATGCGCGCCTGGCGAGTGTCGCGGACGACGCCGAGAGACGCGGGCAGCGGCGGCAGCGGGGTCGGGATGGCGCCGACGACCGCGTCGAGCTCGAACTCGGCCGGGCACGGGCCGAGGCCGGAGCGACCGGCCCGCAGGGCGGCGAGCACGGCGGCGGTGCTGTCGCCCATGCCGTTGCAGAGGGCCATGGCGGTGATCGGGAAGGGCTGCATGGCGCGGCGAGGCGAAAGGCGCGGCGGTCAGAGGCCGGGGGCCGGGAAGGCGCGCAGGAACTCGCGCACGCGGCCGCGGTGGACGTCGCAGCGAGCGTCGTCGGCCTTCTCGACGGCGAGGGTGATGGCGTCGGCGATCAGGTCGGCGACGACGGGCATGTGGTGGGCCTCGATGCCGCGCGAGGTGATGGCGGCGAGGCCGATCCGCAGGCCCGAGGGATCGAACGGCTTGCGCGGGTCGAAGGGGATGGCGTTGGCGTTGAGCTCGATGCCGCAGCGGTTGAGCACGCGGGCGACGTGGCGGCCGCCTTGACCGGTGGCGGTGAGGTCGAGCAGCAGCAGGTGATTGTCGGTGCCGCCGGAGACGAGCGTGTGGCCGCGCGCGATCAGGGCCTCGGCGAGGGCGCGGGCGTTGGCGACGATGTGGTGGGCGTAGTCGCGGAAGCTCGGCTGCAGCGCCTCGCGGAAGGCGACGGCCTTGGCGGCGGTGGCGTGGCAGTGCGGGCCGCCCTGCAGGCCGGGGAACACGGCCTTGTCGATCGCGGCGGCGTGCTCGGCCTTGCTGAGGATCAGGCCGCCGCGCGGGCCCCGGAGGGTCTTGTGCGTGGTGGTGGTGACGACGTCGGCGTGCGGCACCGGGCTCGGGTGAGCGCCGCCGGCGACGAGGCCGGCGATGTGCGCGATGTCGGCCGCGAGGTAGGCCCCGACCTCGCGCGCGATCGCGGCGAAGCCGGCGAAGTCGAGCTGGCGCGGGTAGGCGGAGTGACCGACCCAGATGAGCTTGGGCCGGTTGGCCAGCGCGAGGTCGCGGACCTCGTCGAGGTCGATGCGGTGGTCGTCGCGGCGGACGCCGTACTGGACGGCCTTGTAGTAGATGCCGGTGGCGCTGACCTTCCAGCCGTGGGTGAGGTGACCGCCCGCGGGGAGGGCGAGACCCATGATGGTGTCGCCGGTCTGGCACAGGGCCAGCAGCGCGGCCAGGTTGGCCGGCGAACCGCTGTACGGCTGGACGTTGGCGTGATCGGCCCCGAACAGCTCGCGCGCGCGGGCGACGGCGAGCGACTCGATCGGGTCGATGAAGTCCATGCCCTCGTAGTACCGCTTGCCCGGATAACCCTCGGCGTACTTGTTGGTGAGGCTGGTGCCGGTGGCCGCGAGCACGGCCTTCGACGCGTAGTTCTCGCTGGCGATGAGGCGCAGGCTGTCGCGCTGACGCGCGTCCTCCTGCTCGATCAACGCGAAGATCTCGGGGTCGGCGGCGGAGAGCTCGGGATCGCGGGCGTGCATCGACCGAGGTTTTCAGGCCCGGAGGGCCGCGGAGTCAAGCCTCCCGGCGCGCCGCGTCGGCCGGGGCCGCGACGCGGCGTGGGCCGATCGCCGCGGGCCCGGACGGCGAATGTCGTTTCGCGTCCGGCCGCGGTGGCGCTGCGGCCGCTCCCCTGCAAACAGGGGCGGCGGTGGCCTCCCGGCCCACAACGGCGCCGTGCCTTGGTACCATGCCGGCGTGGGTGAGGCGGCGAGGACGGGCGAGGGGCCTTTCACGGGCGGCCCGCCGAGCGCGCGCAGCACCGCCGGGAGCCTGCCCGCCCTCGACCATTCGCACCTGACGGGGGGCGAGACGCTGGCGGAGTCGCCGGCCATCGACGAGGTACAGGCGCTCCAATTCGAGCGCGGGGCGGCGATCGAGCGCTACACGGTGCTGGAGCGCATCGGCGCGGGGGCGATGGGCGTGGTCTACACGGCCTACGACCCGCGGCTCGACCGGCGGGTGGCGCTCAAGATCATGCACGCCCGGCCGGGCCACCACGCCGACGAGATCGTCGGCCGGCTGCTGCGCGAGGCCCAGGCGCTGGCGCGGCTGCAGCACCCGAACGTGGTCGTCATCTACGACGCCAACCGGATCGGCGAGCTGGTGTACCTGACGATGGAGCTGGTCGACGGCTCGAACCTGTCGCGCTGGCTCAAGGACGGCAAGCGCACCAGCGCCGAGATCCTCGACACCTTCGCGGCCGCCGGCCGCGGGCTGGCGGCCGCGCACAAGGCGGGGATCGTGCACCGCGACTTCAAGCCCGACAACGTGCTGGTCGGCCGTGATGGCCGCGTGCGCGTGGTCGACTTCGGCATCGCCCGCGGCGCCGACGGGCCCGAGTTCACGGCTGTCCCTACGGACATGTCCGAAAATATCTCGACGCCGCCGAGCCCGGGGGCGTCGGCCAGCCTGTCGCCGTTCGCGACCACCGACCGGGGCAACGAGCTGGCGCCGCTGGCTGACACCGACCCGGGGGCGGCGCGGCTGCAGGCGGCCGCGCTGGCCCCGCCGAAGCCGGAGCAGGGGCTCGAATCGGCGATCGCGGGGCTGTCGTCGCTGCGATTGACGCGGACCGGGGCGCTGGTCGGGACGCCGGCCTACATGGCGCCGGAGCAGCACATGGGCGCCCGCGTCGACGCGCGCGCCGATCAGTTCGCGTTCGCGGTGGCGCTGTTCGAGGCGCTGTTCAAGGCCCACCCGTTCCCGGCCAAGAATTACGTGCAGCTGACGACCAGCGTGCTCGGCGGCAAGATCGACGCGACGCCGGTGCGCACGTCGGTGCCGCTGCACGTGCGGCGTGCGATCCTCCGCGCGCTGTCGGTCGAGCCGAACCACCGGTTCGAGTCGATGGACGCGATGCTGGTCGCGCTGGTGCCGGCGGATCGGCGGCGGCGCACGATCGCGGGGGCGGTGGCGGTCGCGGGCGTGGCCGCGGCGGTGACCGGCGGGATCGTGTGGGCGCAGGTCAAGCCGCCGGGCTGCGAAGGCGCCGATCGTCACCTCGTCGGCGTGTGGGACGAGGCGATCAAGGACCGCACGCGCCAGGCGTTCCTCGAGACCGGGCAGCCCTACGCCGCGCGCGCGGCCGAGACGGCGAGCGCGGCGCTCGACCAGTACGCGGCGAGTTGGGTCGACATGCGCCGCGAGGTGTGCACGGCGTCGCTGGTGCACCACGAGCAGTCGCCGCTGCTGCTCGACCGCCGCATGGCCTGCCTCGATCGCCACCTCGAGCAGCTGCAGGCGACCGCGGCGGTGTTCGCCGAGGCCGACCGCGAGGTGGTGCAGCGGGCCGCGGTCGCGGTCGAGGCCTTGCCGGATCTGCGGGCCTGCGCCGACGCCGAGCAATTGATGCTCGGACCGAACCGCTCGCTGGCCAGCCGCGAGGAGGTCGCGCGGCTCGACGGCATCCTCGCCCACGCGGTGGCCAAGCGGCACGCGGCCAAGTACGCGGCGGCGCAGGGGCTGGCCGAGCGCGCGCTGCAGGAGGGCAAGGCGATCGGGGCGGCGGCGATCGAGGCGCGCGCGCTCGTGACTCTCGGGCAGATCGCCGCCGATCAGGGGCGGTTCGCCCAGGCGGTCGAGCTGCACACGCGGGCGATCGCGGCGGCGGAGGCCGGGGCGATCGACCCGGTGCGCGGGCTGGCGATGGCCGAGCTCGGGCTGGTGCTCGGGGCGCTGCAGCAGCGCCACGCGGAGGGCGAGCGCCTGCTGCTGCTGGCGGCCGCGACCGACATGCGCGTCGGGGCCGGTGCGACCGAACAGGCGCGAAGGGACATCTCGCTCGGCATCGTCCAGACCGCCCGCGGCCAGCACGACGTGGCCCGCCAGACGCTGCTGGCCGCGGTCGAGGTGCTGCGCGCGGCGCCGAATTCATCGCGGCTCTTGCAGCTCGCGGCCTTCAACGCGCTCGGCTCGCTCGAGGACAAGAGCGGGCGCGACGAGGCGGCCCGCAAGTACTTCGGCGACGCGCTGGCGCTGGCCGAGGATCGCCTCGGGCCGGACCATCCTGACGTCGCGTCGGTGCTCAACAACATCGGCGTGCTCGAGTGGCGGGCCGGTCGCGGCAGCGAAGCGGTCGCGGCGCTCGAGCGGGCGCTCGACATCCGCGTGCGCACCCTCGGGCCCGACCACCCGGAGATCGCGTCGTCGCGGATGAACCTCGGCAACGCGCTGCTGGCGATCGGCGACTACGCGCGCGCGAGCGGCTACTTCGAGGCGGCCGCGGGCGTGCTGCGGCGGGCGTCGGGGCTCGAGCCGCGGCTCGTCGACGCGCTCTACAACCTCGCCAACAGCCACCACCTGCAAGAGGACTACGCGCGGGCGGTGCCGATCTACGAGGAGGCGCTGGCGCGCAGCCAGGCCGTGTTCGGCGCCGAAGATCCCGAGGTCGCGTATCCGTTGCACGGCCTCGGCGTCGCGCTGGTCGAGCTGGGTCGGCTCGAGGAGGCCAGGCCGCTGCTCGAGCGAGCGTTGACGATCCGGACCCGCAAGGACGTGCAGCCGCTCGACCTCGGCGAGCTGCGGTTCGCGCTGGCCCGTGCGGTCGCCGGCCGCGACCGTCCGCGTGCGCTGACGCTGGCCTCGCAGGCGCGGGCCGACTACGCCGTGGAGCAGATGGACGACGAGGTGTCGCGGGTCGACGCCTGGCTGCTGGCCCACGTCGCTCGCTGAGGCTGCGTGGTTCGAGGACATGTCGCATGAGACATGTTCGATAGAGCATGTTCAATGGGTCATGGGACAGCGCCACGGGCGCCTCGCGCGGGCGATCCTGCGCCGGCGCGCCAGCGCGCGCGCGACGTAACGCGATTGTATGGACGCGCGACTGATCCATTCCCCGGTCGAGTTACGCTCAATCGGTGGGGGATCCGGGCGACGAACACCCGGGCGATAGACACCATGCCGACACCGAAGATGAGGCGAGATCTGGTCCTGAAGACGGGGGTCACCGCGGGTAACGTGGCCCAGCTCGACATCGACATGATCGGGTCGTTCACGACCGCGCTGACCGGGACGACGATCAAGTGGGAAGACGAGAGCTCGGGCAACCCCGAGGAGAAGTCCAAGTTCAAGATGGCCTTCCTCAACGTCGGCGGCGCCAACGTCGGCGCGCTCACCGTCAGGCTGGTCGGCAACCCGTGCCCCGACGTGCCGGCGACGGTGACCAAGACCGCCCGCCAGGCCTGCGACCCGACGGCCACCACCGGCAGCGTGACCCTGCTCGACCCGGCCGATCACAGCTTCGAGCGCGTATGGCGGCAGGCGGTGAGCAACGCGCGGGTGCAGGTGCTCGACAACGTGGCCAAGATCGACGTCCGCGTGAAGGCCGAGACCGGCTACACGGTGAACCAGTCGGTCGGGACCGCCACCGACAACCAGCTGATCGTCAACTACGCGTTTGTCGACGCGACCGGGACTTCGGTGGTGGCGGGTAGCGTCCGGTTCGACACCGTGGCCACCGCCGCCGCGGGCTACACGCTCGGCAACATCCGGATCGTCGACACCGACTCCGGCCAGCCCACCCGGCGCCGCTAGCGTCGGCGCGGGCGGACCTCGGCGGCTGCGCGATCGGACAGGCTCCGATGCGCGGCCGCGCGAGGGCGCCTGGGCGGCGAGGACACGTGTCCTACCTCGGGGCTCGATCTGCGCCGTCGATCGCGTCGGCCCGCGCGGTGTATCCTTGCCGGGATGATCGCGGGCCCGCCCTTGATTGAGCCAGCGTCCCCGCGGCTGGTGCCGGTGTGGCGCGAGCTGCTGTGTGACGGCATCACCCCCATCGAGGTCTACGCCCGCTTGCGGGCCTACGCGCGCGGCGGCGGCTCCGGGCCGCCCGACCTGCCGGGCGTAAGCTTCTTGCTCGAGAGCGCGGGCGGGGCCGGCGAGCGGTGGGCCCGCTACAGCGTGGTCGGCGTCGGCGCGCGGGCCCACGTGCGCGGGGTGTGGAACGGCTACGACCTCGACGTGACGATCACCCCGGGGCCGGGCTTCTCGCTGCCGCCGGGGGTCGAGGCCAAGAGCCGCGGGCTGGCCGGCATCGCCGCGCTGCAGCGGGCCTACGAGAGCCCGCCGCGGCCCGATCTGCCGCGCTTCTGGGGCGGGCTCGTCGGCGTGTGGGGCCACGACGCGGCGCGGGTGTTCGATCCGATCCCGGCCGTACCTGGCCTTTCGGTCATGTCGAGCGATCTGCCGGCGGTCGAGCTGGTGGCGAGCGACACGCTGGTGGTGTTCGACAACTTCTCCAACCGCGTGCGCGTGCTGGCGACCGCCTGCGCCGACAGCGAGGGCGGGCCGGAGGCGGCCGAGGCGGCGGCGCGGGCCCGCGTCGACGCGGTCGCGCGGGCGCTGCACGGGCCGACGGTGCTGGGGCCGCGGCGCGTGCCCGAGGTGGCGGCGCCGGCGACCGAGGTGGCGGCGCCGTGGTCGCGCGAGAAGTACCGCGCCTCGGTGGCGGAGGCGCGCGAGCACATCATGGCCGGCGACATCTTCCAGGTCGTGCTGTCGCAGCGGTTCGTCAGCCGGCGCGACGGCATCGACCTGCTCGACGTCTACCGCATGCTGCGGGTCGGCAACCCGGCGCCGTACATGTACCTGTTCGACCTGCCGGCCGCGGCGCTGACGGGCGCGTCGCCGGAGGTGCTGGTCCGCTGCGACCGCGACGCGCTGGCGCCGGCGGTGACGGGGGCGGCGAGCGGCGAGGTGCCGCCGCAATCGGGCCTGCGCGTGACCGTGCGGCCGATCGCGGGCACGCGCCGGCGCGGCGCCGACGCGATCGAGGACGAGGCGCTGGCCAGCGAGCTGCTCGCCGATCCGAAGGAGCGCGCCGAGCACCTGATGTTGGTCGACCTCGGGCGCAACGACCTCGGGCGCGTCAGCGTGGCCGGCAGCGTGCGGGTGTCGGAGTCGTTCTCGATCGAGCGCTACAGCCGGGTGATGCACATCGTCAGCGAGGTGCAGGGCGAGCTGCGGCCGGAGCTGACGGCGCTCGACGCCCTGCGCGCGACCTTCCCGGCGGGCACGCTGAGCGGGGCGCCGAAGATCCGCGCGCTGCAGATCATCGACGCGCTCGAGCCGGCGCCGCGCGGCTGGTACGGCGGCGCGGTGGGCTACCTCGGCTACGACGGCGGAGCCGACTTCGCCATCTGCATCCGCTCGCTGGTCGCCGTCGGCGAGGAGTTCCGGGTCCAGGCCGGCGCGGGGGTCGTGTACGACTCGTCGCCCGAGGGCGAGGACAACGAGTGCCACGTCAAGGCGAGCGCGGTGCTGCGCGCGATCGCGGCGGCGGCCGAAGGAGGTGCAGCGTGAGCGCGAGCGACAACACCGCGGGCCCGGCCGTCGACACCGCCGCCCCGCCGCTGCCGGGCGGCCAGCGCCTGCGCCCCGGCGGCGCGGCGCGGCCCGGCTGCCGCGTGCTGGTGATCGACAACTACGACTCGTTCACCTTCAACCTGGTGCAGTACCTGCTGCAGCTGGGGGCGGTGGTCGATGTCCACCGCAACGACGCGGTCCAGCTCGAGCAGGTGCTGGCCGACGCGCCGAGCCACATCGTCCTGTCCCCGGGGCCAGGTACGCCGGCCGACAGCGGGGTGTGCCAGGACCTGTGCCGCCGGCTGGCCGAGGCAGACGCGCCGGCGATCCCGGTGCTCGGGGTGTGCCTCGGCCACCAGACGATGTGCGAGGTGCTGGGCGCGCGGGTCGAGCGGGCCGGGCGGATCATGCACGGCAAGCTGTCGCCGATGCTGCACGACGGCACCGGGGTGTTCGCCGGGCTGCCGTCGCCGTTCATGGCCACGCGCTACCACAGCCTGGTCGCGGTCGAGAGCACGCTGCCGGCCTGCCTGATCCCGAACGCGCGCACCGACGCCGGCGAGCTGATGGGCGTGCGCCACGCGACGCGGCCGATGCACGGGGTCCAGTTCCACCCGGAGTCGGTGCTCAGCGAGCACGGTCACGCGATGCTGCGCACCTTCCTCGAGATACATGTCCCATCGAACATGGCGGTAAAGACATGACCGAAGGGGCAGGGGCAGGGGCGCTGCGGCGCGGGCTGGGCCGCCTGACCCGCGGCGAGGCGCTGGACGAGGCCGAGGCGCTGGCGATCTTCCGCGAGATCGTGGCCGGCGCGGCCGACCCGGCGCAGATCGGCGGGCTGCTGGTCGGACTGGCGATCCGCGGCGAGACGGCGGCGGTGATCGCGGGCGCGGTGCGGGCGATGCGAGAGGCGGTGGTGCCGGTGCCGCTGCGCGAGGCCGGGGCGATCGACACCTGCGGGACCGGCGGCAGCGGGGTGGCCCGGCGCAACGTGTCGACGGCGGTGGCGATCGCGGCGGCGGCGTGCGGGGTCCGGGTGGCCAAGCACGGCAACCGCGGGATCTCGAGCCCGTGCGGCTCGGCGGACGTGCTGGCGGCGCTCGGCGTCGACATCACGGCCCCGCCCGAGCGCGTCGGCCGGTGCGTCGACGAGGTCGGCGTCGGCTTCATGTTCGCGCCGAACCTGCACCCGGCGATGCGCCACGCGGCCGGCCCGCGCAAGGCGCTCGGGCTGCGCACGCTGTTCAACCTGGTCGGGCCGATGTGCAACCCGGCGGGGGTGCGCCGGCAGGTGATCGGCGTGTTCGACCCGGGCAAGGTCGAGGCGATGGCGGCGGCCCTGGGCGCCCTCGGCAGCGAGCGGGTGTTCGTGGTCCACGGCCGGTTCGGGGGCGCGGACCGGCCCGGGATCGACGACCTCAGCCCCGAGGGCCCGAGCACGATCGCCGAGTGGCACCGCGGCGCGCTGCGCACGTACACGCTGCGCCCGGCCGACGCCGGACTGCCGGAGGTGCCGATCGCGGCGATCGCCGGCGACGACGCGGCCGGCAACGCGAGCGCGCTGCGGGCCCTGCTGGCCGGCGAGCCGGGGGCCTACCACACAAGTGTGCAGTACAGCGGCGCGCTGGCCCTGCTGGCGGCCGGGGACGACGATATCTCGACGCTGCCGGCCAAGGCGGGGGCGATCGGCGCGGCGCTCGAAGACGGGCGGGCCGCGGCGGTGCTCGACCGACTCGTCGCCGCCAGCCGCGCTGCGCTACCCTGAGGCAGGTCATGAGCGACAAAGGCAGCACGTACCTCGACAAGATCCTGGCCGCCAAGCGGGCCGAGCTCGCCGCCCCCCGGGCGACCCGCTCGGGGGCGCTGACCGACCGCGAGCTGCTCGAGCTCGGGGCCCGGCTGCCGCGCCCGCGCGACTTCATCGGCGCGCTGCGCGAGGGCCCGCGACCGGGCATCATCGCCGAGTTCAAGCGCGCGTCGCCGAGCGCGGGGGCGCTGCGCGAGGGCGCCGACGCGCGCCAGATCGCGATGCTCTACGCGGCGGGCGGCGCGGCGTGCATGAGCGTGCTGACCGACAAGCACTTCCAGGGCTCGCTCGACGATCTCCGGTCGGTGCGCCAGAGCGTGTCGCTGCCGCTGCTGTGCAAGGACTTCATCCTCGAGAAGACGCAGATCGTCGAGGCCAAGCGGGTCGGGGCCGACTGCGTGCTGCTGATCGTGGCCGCCCTGCCGGTGCCGCAGCTGCGCCAGCTGATCGAGTTCGCCCACACGCTCGAGCTGCAGGTGCTGTGCGAGACCCGCGACGAGGCGGAGATCGATCGCGCGATGGCGGCCGGGGCCAAGCTGATCGGGGTCAACTCGCGCGACCTGCAGACGTTCGAGCTCGACCCGGACCGCGCGGCCAAGCTGCGCAAGTACGTGCCCAAGAGCTTCACGTACGTGGCCGAGAGCGGGGTGCGCAGCATCGACGACGCGCTCCGCCTGCGCGACTCGGGCGCCGACGCGCTGCTGATCGGCAGCTACTTCATGACAGCCGAGGAGCCCGGCGAGGCGCTGCGCGAGCTGGTGATGGCGCTGTGAGGCTGGCGCTGGGGACATGTTCGCAAGGACAGGCCCTGCGGGACAGGTCGGTGCCGGCGTGGCGGTGAAGCTCAAGGTGTGCGGGGTGACCCGCGCCGAGGACCTGGCCGCCTGCGTCGAGCTGGGGGTCGACGCGGTCGGGATCAACCTGTGGAGTGGGTCGCGCCGCGGGCTGACGCTGGCCGAGGCGCAGGCGCTGCTGCAGGCGGTCGATCCGCCGCGCTCGCTCGAGCGGGTCGGGGTGTTCGTCGAGCCGACCGCGGAGGAGGTGCGCCGCGCGGCCGAGACGCTGGCGCTCGACCTCGTGCAGATCGTCGGAGCGCAGGAGGTCGCAGGCTTCGGGCTGCCGTACCTGTGGGTGGTCCGCGGGACGCCAGCGCTGGCAGAGCTGCTGCCGCCGTCACCAGGCCCGGCGCGGGCGCTGCTCGACGCCGCGGTGCCGGGGTACGGGGGCGCGGGCCAGACGACCGACTGGGGCTGGGCCGCGGCGGCGGTGCAGCAACTGGCAGGGCTCGAGGTGTGGCTAGCGGGCGGGATCACGGCCGAGAACGCGGCGCAGGCGATCGCGCAGGTCCGCCCGGCGGGGCTCGATGTGGCCAGCGGGACGGAGCTGCCAGGAGCCCGCCGCGGTGAGAAGGACCGCGTCGCCATCGCGGCGCTGCTGGCAGCCTGTCGCGGCGAGACGGGCTGAGCGCTGGACATTCTTTAAAAAGGGGCATGCCCGAAAGGGAATGTCTGAATGAGCATGTCTGAAAGGGAATGTCTGAAAGGGCATGTCTGAAAGGGCATGCTCGTCTGCACATGTCCGGATGGGCATGAGGTTTGAACTGGGCGAGGGTCGGTCGTGGCGCGAGGCGAGTGGCGAGGTGCGATCGCGCGATGTGAACCACGAGCGAGGCGCCGAGTGCCGAGCGCCGAGGTGCGGTCGCGCGACATGAGCGGCGCGGGCGAGCGAAGGAGCCGCGAGCGAGGGGCGGGCTGCCGTTGTTCGAGGCGCCACGAGTCGATTGCAGGCGCGCTCGGCGGTCTGGGCCGCGCGAGACGGGCGGCGGGGGCTCGGGCTATGATCGGCGGGTGACGAGCTTCTCGCGACCGATCGCGGCGGCGGCTCCGTGGGCGGAGTCGATGTTCTCGTTCGGGGTCACCGGCACCAACGGCAAGACCTCGACGACGTGGATGATCGCGGCGGCGGTGCGCGCGGCCGGGCTGTCGGTGCTGCGGGTGTCGACGCTCGGGGTGGCGTTCGACGACGAGGCGTGGCCGCGCGGCAAGCGGTTCGCCGACTTCGTCGCCACGCTCGAGCGGGCGGCCGCGCGCGGGGCGAGGCACGCGGCGATCGAGACGACCAGCCACGCGCTGGCGCAGGGCTACGCACGCAGCTGGCGGTTCGACCTCGGGGTGTTCACCAACCTGTCGGTCGACCATTTCGGCACGCACGGCAGCTGGGAGCACTATCTGGCGGCCAAGGCCCAGCTGTTCATGCACCTGGGCCCGGGGCACACGGCCGTGCTCAACGCGGCCGACAAGCACGCGCTGTTCATCGACCAGGCGATCCCCGCCGATGTCGAGCGACGGTGGTTCGCGGCGCCGGGCCGCGGGCCGCGGCTGCGCGCGGCGGACCTCGAGGCGGAGGCGATCGAGGTCGGGCCGACGGGGACGCGGGTGACGCTGCGGCCGTCGCCCGTGGCGGCGGCGCTCGGCGGGCAGCTGACGACGCGCATGGTCGGCGAGGTGTTCGCCGAGAACGCGCTGGCGGCAGCGCTCGCGGGGCTGTCGGCGGGGCTGCCGGGCGAAGCGGTGGCGCGCGGGATCGCGGCGTGCCCGGTGGTGCCGGGAAGGTTCGAGGTGCTGGCGCATGGCGAGGGCCGGCCGACGATCGCCGTCGACTACGCGCACTCGCCCGACGCGCTGACGCATACGTGCGCGACGGCGCGGCGGCTGGCAGGGCCGCAGGGGCGCGTGCTGGTGGTGTTCGGCGCCGGCGGCAACGCGACGCCGGAGAAGCGCGCGCCGATGGGCGCTGCCGTGGCCGCGCTGGCCGACGTGGCAGTGGTGACGAGCGACAACCCGCGCGACGAGGCGCCGGAGGCGATCGCGGCGGCGGTGGTGGAAGGCTTGCGCGGGGGCCGAGCGACGTGGACGACGGAGCTCGATCGCGGGCGGGCGATCGCGGCGGCGATCGCCGGGGCGCGGGCGGGCGACGTGGTGGTGATCGCCGGCAAGGGACACGAGGAGGGGCAGACGGCCGGCGGACAGACGCGGCCGTTCTCCGACGTGGCCGAGGTGCGGCGGCTCGTCGGCGACGCGTAGAGCCCAGGGCCGCGGTGGCAGGGTGAGCGGAGGCGGCGGGACGCGAGCGGCACGGATGGGGCAGGTCCCCGGCACTGGTGACGCGGAGGACGCCGGCGGGCGACAGGCGCAGGGCTGCGGAACAGATCGGACCGGCCGCGCGGGACATTTTCGAGAGGACATGTCCGCGAACTAGTCATAAAGGACATGCTCGAGAGGACATGCTTTTACGAGCATGTCCTCTCGAGCATGTCCGAAACTGAAAAGAGGTCAGCAGTCGAGCTCGTCGGAGCCGTCGGGGCAGTCCGGGGCCATGTCGCACTTCCAGGACGCCTGGATCTCGGTGCCGTCGGTGCAGGTGAAGGCCTCGAGGCCGCAGCCGGTGACCTCGTCGGAGCCGTCGGCGCAGTCGGGGACCTCGTCACAGGCCCACGCCTCGGGGATCTCCTTCTTGTTGTCGCCGGTGCAGGTGAAGGCCGCGAGGCCGCAGCCGCTGACCTCGTCGGAGGCGTCGGGGCAGTCGGGGTTCTCGTCGCAGACCCAGGCGGGGTTCTCGAGCAGGGTGCCGTCGCTGCAGACGAAGCCCTCGCCAGTGGTGCCGGCGGTCGCGTCGGTGGAGGAGTCGGTCGCCTCGCTGGTGCTGGTCGGCGCGTCGGTGGTGGTCGGCGCGCTGGTGCCCGAGTCCGTGCCGGTCGAGTCGTCCGTATCGGCGCTGGTGCCGGTGGTCGCTTCGTCGGTGGTGCCGGAGGTGCTCGTGGTCGTGCTGGTCTGCGGGCCGATGTTGGTATCGGTGAATCCGTCACCGAGGTTGATCGTGCACCCGGCTGTCGCGAGGCCCTGGCTCATGAGGGCGGCGACGGACAAAAATTTGGCGAGGTCGATGTTCATCGTGGCGGGGAATGTGCCACGGGCCGGCGCGCAGGGGCGCGCGCGGCCCACGAGCACACGCCCGCACGCGCGCGCGATTCAGGCCGGTACGAGGCGGACGGTGACCTCTGCGCTCGGATCGAACGGCGAGCCCTTGACGTCGGCGATGCACTTGACGACGAGCCGCACGCCCGGGTCGCGCGTGGCAGCGTTGGGGTCGGGGAAGCCGTTGCTCGCGAGGATCTTGGCGAGGTCGACGTCGCTCACCAGCCACGGCTGGGTGATGACCTGGCCAGGCTTGAGGTCGCACGGCATCTTGAGGCAGCCGTCCGAGTAGCTGACCTTCGGATCGGGATCCTTCTCGGCGACGGCGAGGAAGGGCGACTCGACGTCGTCCTTCTTGATGTACAGCCACACCTCGTATTTGGTCGCCAGCAGGGTGCAGTCCTGCTGGGCGGTGATCACCATCGTGCCCTTGAGCACCGAGTCGGTGACCGGGAAGGTGGCGGTCGCCGCGGGTTGACGCTCGATGACGGTGATGGCGACGCTCGCCATGTTCTTGCCGCCGAGGAACTGCTTGGCCTTGTCGAAGAATCCCATGGCGCCGAGAGGTACCACGCGGGACGATTCCGCGCCGCGGCCAGGCAGCGCGCTTCGCCGCGGTCACGCGCCGCTCAGCCGAGGGCCACGCGGATCGGCGGGGCGTAGGCGGGCGATCGGTCGCGGACGTCAGCGCCGTGCAGGAAGCCCTGGTAGCGGTCGCCGAACATCGTGTAAGGGGCGAGCACCGCCGGTGCGCTGGCCTCGTCGAGCCGCTGCAGGAGCGCGGCGGGGATCTGGAGATCGAGGGCGCCGAGGTTGTCGTCGAGCTGCTCGGGCCGGGTGGCGCCGACGATCACCGAGGTGACGCCGGGTCGCGTGAGCAGCCACTGCAGCGCGACCTGGGCCATGCTGCGCCCGAGCTCGGCGGCGACGCCCTCGAGCGCCGAGACGATCCGCCACTCGCGTTCGCCGACGCCCTCGACGGTCGGGCCGACGCCGGAGGTGAGCCGGCCGGTAGCGGTTTGGCCGGTGGAGGGGCGGTACTTGCCCGAGAGCAGGCCGCTGGCGAGCGGACTCCAGGCGGTGATGCCCATGCCGAGGTTGGTAGCGAGGCCGGAGAACTCGGCCTCGATGCCGCGCTCGATCAGCGAGTACTGCAGCTGCAGGTTGACGAAGGGCGTCAGGGCGTGCGCCTCGGCGAAGGTCTGCGCCCGCGCGGCGTACCAGGCGGGCACGTCGGAGAGGCCGGCGTAGCGGATCTTGCCGGCGCGCACGAGGTCGTCGAAGGTGCGCACGACCTCCTCGGCGGGGGTGATCCGGTCCCAGGTGTGCAGCAAGTAGAGGTCGAGGTAGTCGGTGCCGAGCCGCCGCAGCGAGGCCTCGACGGCGCGGATCATGTTCTTGCGCCCGTTGCCGCCGGCGTTGGGATCGCGCTCGGCGAGGTTGTAGCTGTACTTGCTGGTGAGCACGAGGCGGTCGCGGCCGGACTCGGCGATGAACTCGCCGAGCAGCGACTCGCTGGTGCCGCGGGTGTAGAGGTCGGCGGTGTCGATGAAGTTGCCGCCGGCGCCGACGTAGCGGTCGAACACGGCGCGCGCGGCCTGCTTGTTGGAGCCCCATGCGCCGTGCGTGCCGTCGGTGCCGAAGGTCAAGGTGCCGAGCGCGAAGGGGCTGACGCGCAGGCCGGAGCGGCCGAGCAGATAGTATCGATCGAGAGACATGACGAAGGACTCCTGACGACGACGGCCATGAAGGTCGTCGCGGGCTTGCATGCGGATGGAAGGACGACCGCGCAGGTGCGGGCGTCGCAGGTTGCTGACGAGGCGAGGATGACGACGGCCGCGTAGGGGCGGACGTCGCGGGTTGATTTGAGTCGTGGATGACGACGGCCGCGTAAGTGCGGAAGTCGTAGCGGGGACGGCCGCGAAGTCGCGGACGCCTGGTGCTGTCAGAAGGGTGGACGACGACGGCCGCGCAGGTGCGGCTGTCGCGGGATGCTATGGGCCGCGCACGACCGCGAAGTTGCGGCGCGTCGGCGGGGAAGTCGTGGCCGGGGGCCGCGGACTGCGGGCGTCGAGGACGAGTTCAGGACTACGCAGTCAAGAACTGGCGGAGGGCGGTGTGGGCCGGAGGGCGGCGATGGCGAAGCCGGCGACGGCGCGCAGAGACTCCGGCGCGGCCCCGGTGCGGGCGCTGATCCGCAGGCCCTGCAGGGTGGTCAGGAGGAAGCGGCCGGCGTTGCGCTCGTCGACGTGCGGGCCGACCTCGCCGCGGCGCTTGGCCTCGGCGACCATGCGCTCGAAGGCGGCCTCGCACAGGGCGGTGCCGCTGCGCGCCAGCAGCACGACGTCGGGGTCCCGGCCGGCCATCTCGACGATCGACTGGATGCCCATGCAGCCGCGTGCGCGGCCCTCCGGGGCGTCCGCGGCCACGGCGAGCAGGATGTCCTCGATAGCGGCGAGCGGCGAGCTGACGGCGCGCAGCCGCTCGAGCAGGGCGGCGTTCTGGCGCGCCTGGTAGCGCTCGAGCGCGGCGAGGTAGAGGCCGTGCTTGTCGCCGAAGGCGGCGTACATGCTCTGACGACCGATGCCCATGGCCTGGAGCAGCTGCTCGGTCGAGGTGGCCTCGTAGCCGTGCTCCCAGAACACGCCCATGGCCCGCTCGATGGCTTCGTCTCGATCGAACTCTCGCGGGCGGGGCATGGAGAGGTTGTAGTTATTCTTGACTGACCTGTCAAATATAAATAGACGACGCGGAGAATGCGCGGACGCGTCGCGGTGACGCGGAGGTCGCAGCGTCGACGATGGGGCGCGACGAGGTCGGCTCAGCGAGGGACCGGGCCGGGGCGGAACGAGTCGACGAAGCGGCGGAGCTCGGCCGCGGACTCGCGGGCGCGGGCCAGCGGGACCTCGATGACGACGACGCAGGTGCTGTCGCCGACGGCGACGACCCGCACGAGGGCATGGGCGCGATCGGTGGTGAGGGCGCCTTCGAGGCCCCGGGCGCCGCCGACTTCGATCGCGCGCGGGGCTTCGAGGTGCATGGTGTCGGCGATCTGGCGCACCTCGTCGGCGGGGGTCCGGCCGGCGATCGGTCGGGCGCGGGCGCTGCAGGTGACGAGGCGCGAGGCGTCGCCGGGCAGCTTGAGGGCGAGCATGCGGGTGGTCATGGCGACGCCGTCGGCGGTGACGAGGCCCTGGCGCTGCGCGTTGGGCCGGCGAGGAAACACGGCGGAGAAGCCGGCGTCGGGGAAGGCCCAGCGGACCTGGCCGCCCTCGCCGCCGACCTCGAGCGGCTCGACCGCGCCGGCCGCGACGGCGGCGAGCAGCTGTTCCTGGCGCTCGGCGTGCTCGCGGATGTCCTCGGCGAGGGCCTCGACGCGCGGGGCGGGCTCGCGGTCGGGGGCGAAGGCGGTGCGCACCGCGCCGAGGTCGGCGGGCGCGACGGGGACGGCGGCGAGGCGATCGGCGAGGTCGAGGATCCGGTCGCGCTCCTCGGGCAGGAACCACGGAGCGAGGCGGTCGGCGATCGGGGCGAAGGTGGCGGCGGCGAGCGCAGGGCGGACGACGGCGGGCAGCGAGAGGGCGCTGGCGAGGACGTCGTGGACGCCGCGGGCGAGGTGGTAGCGGGCAGGGATGAAGGCGTCGCGCGAGGCGTCGTCGCCGCTGAGTCGCTCGAGGCGCACGCGGGAGAGGACAAAGAAGGCGGCGGCGACGGCGAGGTACTCGGGGCCGCGATCGCCGGGGCCGAGGGCGCGGCCGGTGTAGAGCTGGAGGATGTCGGCGACGGCGAGGTGGAAGGCGCCGAGCAGGTCGAGGTCGTCGGTGCGGCGGGCGGCGGCCTCGATGTCGGTGAGCGAGACGAGCCGCTGCATCCAGGCGGCGTCAGGCCCGGCGAGCCGCGGGAGCAGGTCGGGTCGCTCACGCTCGAGGCGGACGAAGACGTCGCGGGCCTGCTGGTAGTCGTGGGCCGTCCAGGCGGCCTCGTCGGCGGGCAGGTCGTAGGTGGCTCGCAGCTCGCTCGGAGCGGCGTGGGCGGGCGCGTCGGCGGTCGGAGGGGAGGTCTCGGCGCTGCGGCGACAGGCGGCGAGCAAGGCGAGGAGGAGCACCAGGCCGCGACGCGCGGCGAGCGAGCGATGACGCGGAGCGAGCGAGGGCGAGGCGATCATCTGCGCATGACGATACCTCGGGGCGCACTGCGGCGCACGGCGCGGCGACCGAGGACGGAGCGACGAGGTTACGTGCAGCGGACACAATCAGCGCGACTGACGAGGACGGTCGCGTCGCGCGGCGGGAGAGAGCAAGGAGCGCGACGAGCGAGGTCGGTCGCGGGGCGCGGCGGGAGAAAGCAAAAAGCGCGACCATCGAGGATGGTCGCGCTTCGTCGCGGGGTCAGGCGGAGCGGCTCAGCCGGCGACGGCCTTGGCCTCGCGCTTGCGGCGGTTGTGGTCGAGGTCGCGCTTGCGCAGGCGCAGGCTCTTCGGGGTGACCTCGAGCAGCTCGTCGTCCTCGATGTATGCGAGCGCCTGCTCGAGGCTGCGCTCGAGCGGCGGGGTCAGGAAGATCTTCTCGTCCGCGCCGGCGCTGCGGATGTTGGTGAACTTCTTGGCGATGCACGGATTGACGACGAGGTCGTTCTCGCGGCTGTGCTCGCCGAGGATCTGACCGGCGTAGACCTGGACGTGATCGCCGATGAAGAGCACGCCGCGGTCCTGCAGGCGACCGAGGGAGTAGGCGAAGGTCTCGCCGGACTCCATGACGATGAGGACGCCGCGCGGACGGGTCTTCCGCGGGCCGAGGTAGGGGCCGTAGCCGGCGAAGGTGGCGGCCATGATGCCGGTGCCGCGGGTGTCGGTGAGCATCTCGCTGCGGTAGCCGATGAGGCTCCGCGTCGGGGTGCGCATCTCGAGGCGAGTGCGGCCGGGGCCGGCGCTGTCCATGGCCCGCAGCTCGCCGCCGCGCTGGCTCAGCTTGTCGATGATGGAGCCGCTGTAGTCCTGATCGCACTGGAGGATCAGGTTCTCGTAGGGCTCCTCGAGCTCGTCGTTCTCGTTGCGGCGGAGGATGACCTTGGGCCGCGAGACGCACAGCTCGTAGCCCTCGCGCCGCATGGTCTCGATGAGGACGCCGAGGTGGAGCTCGCCGCGACCGGCGACCTCGAACTCCTCGGCGGTCTCGCCGGGGCTGACGCGCAGGGCGACGTTGGACCGCACCTCGCGCTCGAGCCGCTCGGCGAGCTTGCGCGAGGTGACCCACTTGCCCTCGCGGCCGGCGAACGGGCCGTCGTTGACGCGAAAGCGCATGGTCATGGTCGGCGGGTCGACGTCGAGCCGCGGGAACACGTGCCGCGTGGAGGGATCCTCGGTGGTCAGCGTGTCGCCGACCTGCAAGGACTCCATGCCGGCGACGGCGATCAGGTCGCCCGCCTCGGCGTACTCGCGCTCGAGTCGACGCAGGCCCTGGAAGCCGAGCAAGCGACGGACGCGGAACACCTCGGCGACGACGGGCGGACCGGCGGTCTCGCCGAGCGCGGGCCGGGGCGGGTGACGCAGCTGAGCCAGACGATCGCCGACGGTGAGCCGACCGCTGCGGATCCGGCCGATGGCGACGAAGCCGAGGAACGGATCGTAGTCGAGGGTCGAGACCCACAACGCGGCGCCGCCCTCGTGCACCACCGGCGGCGGGGCGTGCTGGACGATGAAGTCGAGGATCCGCGACATCGGACCCTTCTCTTCGTCCGGGTCGCTCATCGCGTAGCGCTCGCGCGCGCTGCAGAAGATGACCGGGAAGTCGAGCTGGTCCTCGCTGGCGCCGATGCCCGCGAGCAGGTCGAAGGTGGCGTCGACGGTCTTGTGCGGCTCGGCGCCGGGACGGTCGATCTTGTTGACGACGAGGAGGATCTTGAGCCCGAGCCCGACGGCCTTCTCGGTGACGAACCGCGTCTGCGGCATCGGCCCCTCGAAGGCGTCGACGACCACGAGCACGGCGTCGACCATGTTGAGCACGCGCTCGACCTCGCCGCCGAAGTCGGCGTGTCCGGGCGTGTCGACGAGGTTGATCCGCACGTCCCCGTAGGTGACGCTGGTCGGCTTGCTGGTGATGGTGATGCCGCGCTCTTTCTCGAGATCGCCGCTGTCCATCGCGCGCTCGAGCTGACCTTCTCCGCGGTCGAGCGCGCCTGCTGAAGTGAGTAGGGCGTCGACAAGCGTGGTCTTGCCGTGGTCGACGTGGGCGATGATCGCGAGGTTACGAATCTGCTGCGGGGCGGCCATAGACGCCGTTTTGGGCGGCGGCGGGAAGTAAACCCGGCGGCGACGCGCTGGCAAGTCGCGCCGATGTGAGCGGCGCGGGCTTATTCGCGAGCGACAGGCCGGTCACAGGAGTGAATCGGCGGCGAACACGGGGCGGTTCGGCGGCCGTGCGGCCAGGTAGGCGGCCCTCCGGCGGCGATCGGCGTCGACCTTGGCCCGGATGGCCGCCCACAGGTGAGGCTCGGTCCAGGACGAGGCGAGGCAGTCGCGGGGATCGCGCGGCGGGACGGGGGCGGGAAGATCCGGCCCGGTCGGCTCCGGCGGGGCGCGCGGCGGGTCGGAATCCGGCCTCGGAGCCACGTCCGGCAGCCCCGGGTCGTCCGGAGACGGGAATTCACGGACCGGTGTGGGGGTGATCCGCAGTCGGCGACGGCGTTGCATGGGTTCGGATCTGCACTGAACACCCAATCAGTGTCCAGCGATCACCGAGCTTGCCCTGAACTCTTGATCAGAGGCGGATAAACCAAATCGCGCGGCGCAGAACTGCGCGGAAGGCCAGATAGAGGGCTGTAGCGGCCCGCGGGCCGTTCTGTCGGCCGGGCGAAGACGCACGCGGCGCGGCGCGGAGGGCGACGGGCGGCAGCGCGCGAGGCTGGCCTTTCGGACAGGGAGATCGCGTCACCGGCGAGGGCGACGCCGGGCCAAAGAGGTGCTCGGTGGGGCGACTCCGAAGCGGCGTCAGGCGAGACGAAATTCGCGTCTGTGAAGCCCGTAGCGGCGAGGGCGCCGGGCCCGGTGAGCATCGCGGCGATGGTGATGAAGAAGGTAGGGAAGGTGATGGGCAGGTCGGGGACGGCGGTGGCGATGGCGGCGGCCTGGCTGGTGCTGGGCTGCGGCGACGACGGGCGGGCCGACAGCGGGACCGCGGGGAGGCCAGCTCCACCGTGCCGGCGACCGCCACGGGGGAGTCGACGGGGCCGACGAGCGCGGCGACGACGAACCCGACGACCTCGGCGGGCTCGGAGAGCCTCTCGGCGAGCGAGGCGACGAGCACGACGGAGACGACGACGCCGACGACCACGGAGGCGATCGGCTGCCAGGCGTGCACGCAGCCGCATCAGCAGTGCGTCGACGGCGAGTGTGTGAGCGGCTGTCAGGGCCAGGCGGAGACGGCGGCGACGGCTGCACGCTGGCGGGGCCGAGCACGAGCTGCGGCGAGGCCGAGTGCGGGCCGGGCAGCGCGGTCAGCCCGAGCGGGGCGCTGTGGTTCACGCCGGTGAAGTACCTGAACCCCGGCGCGCTGCAGTCGTGGCCGCTGCCGAGCTCGTTGTGAGCGGCGGGCCTTCGGGACATGTCGTGGAGGACATGTCCTGAGGGCGAGGTGCTCGAGGACATGTCGCAGCGGACATGTCCTGAGGGACAGTCGCGGTCAGGGCCGGGGGACGATGGCGTTGGACCGGAGGCCGCGGCCGACCAGGTACTGCTCGGTGCTGGTGGTCCGCGAGTTCTTGGCGTGGTACGGGCGGGCTTCCTGGAAGCTGGAGCGGAAGCGCTTGAGCAGCTCGCCGAAGCCGCCGCCCTGGAACACCTTGACGACGCAGTGGCCGCCGGGGCGCAGGACCATGCAGGCGATGTCGAGGGCGCGCTCGGCCAGGCCCTCGCTGCGGACGACGTCGGTGTGCCGGTCGCCGGTGGTGTGCGGGGCCATGTCGCTGAGGACGACGTCGAACGGGGCGAGCGCCGGGTCCGGGGTCCACTCGAACACGTCGGCGACGCGGTGCTCGACGTGGGCCGGGAAGCTGAGCACGACCGGCTTGAGGTCGATGCCGAGGACGTAGCCGCTGTCGGTCACGCGGTCGCCGGCGTACTGGATCCACGAGCCGGGCCAGCAGCCGAGGTCGAGCACGCGCGCGCCCTGACGCAGGATGCGGAACTTCTGGTCGATCTCCTCGAGCTTGTAGACCGCGCGCGCGGCGTAGTTCTCCTGCTTGGCGCGGAGATAGGCGGCGTCGTTGCGGTGGGTCTTGTCGCTGAGGCGGTGACGGGTCATGTCGTGCGGCTTAAGCAGCCGAGCCGGCGCGTGGCCGGCTCGAGCGTGGTGGCTTTAAGGGCATGTCTCGAAGGACAGGGCCTTCGAGACAACGACCTCAGGCCTTGTTCTTGCCGGCCTTGATGGCGGGCTTGACGGCGGCGCGGATGGTCACGAAGCCGTTGTTGGGGCCGGGGATCGGGCCGCGCACGAGGACGAGGCCGCGCTCGGCGTCGATCTTGACGACCTCGAGGTTCTGCAGGGTGACGCGCTCGTGGCCCATGTGGCCGGTCATGCGCTTGCCGCGGTGGACGCGGCCGGGGGTCTTGCGGCAGCCGATCGAGCCGCCGTGGCGGAAGAACTCGTGCTGGCCGTGGCTGTTCTTCTCGCCCTCCATGTTGTGGCGCTTGATGACGCCCTGGTAGCCCTTGCCCTTGGAGGTGCCGGTCACGTCGACGCGGGTGCCTTCCTTGAACACGTCGGCGCCGAGCTGGCTGCCGACGGGGTGGGCGGCGAGCGCGTCGACGGGGACGCGGAACTCCTTGTGGACGTAGAAGGTGCCGACCTTGGCGGCCTCAGCGGCGCCCTTCTCGGGCTTGCTGGCGCGGTTGGCCTTCTTCTCGGCGAACCCGACCTGCAGCGCGTTGTAGGTGTCGCGCTCGGTGGTGCGGTGGGCGGTGACGGTGTTGCCGGTGACCTGCAGGACAGTGACGGGGACGCGGTCGCCCTCGTCCTTGAACACCTGCGTCATTCCAAGCTTTTTGGCGATGAGACCGATCTGGAAATTCATCTGGCTCTCCAGGCCCGAACGGGCCGTGCTGTGGCTTTCTCCGGCGCGGCTTCCTTCACGTTGGAATCAGCGAAGAGCGAGGCGCCGCAGGGACGGGGAAGGTGCCCGCGATCGCGCCGGGCGTCAACCTGCGGGGGCGCCGGGGTCAGGCAGGCGGCGGATTTGCCTCACGCGCCGGCAGGCGCGGGCAGGCGGAAGAAGGCGCGGGCGTTGGCGCCGGCCTGCACGGCCAGGACGGCGGGATCGTCGCCGCGCACGCCGGCAAGGTGGGCGCAGGTGAAGGCGACGTTGGCCGGCTCGTTCTTGCGGCCGCGCACGGGCACGGGGGCGAGGTAGGGGGCGTCGGTCTCGAGCAGGATGCGATCGGCGGGGCACAGCCGGGCCGCCTCGCGCAGGCCGTCGGCCTGGGGGAAGGTGGCGATGCCGGAGAAGGACAGGAGGTAGCCGCGCGCGAGCCACTGCTCGGCCTCGGCGGGGGTGCCGGTGAAGCAGTGGACGACGCCGCGGCGAGGCAGCGGCGGGGCGTCGTCGAGGACGGCGAGGGCGTCGGCGTGGGCGTCGCGGATGTGGAGGACGAGCGGCTTGCCGAGCTCGCGGGCGATCTCGCGTTGAGCGGCCAGGGAGCGCTTTTGCGCCTCGGGCGGGCTGCGGTTGTAGTGGTAGTCGAGGCCGGTCTCGCCGACGGCGACGACCTTGGCGTCCGCCGCGAGGACGGCGATCTCGGCCAGAGCGGCGTCGTCGGCCTCGCTGGCGTCGTGCGGGTGGATGCCGACAGCGGCGAACAGGTGGGCGTAGGGGGCGACCAGGGCGACGGCCCGCGGGGCGCTGACCCGCGAGCAGCCGATGTGGATCATCTGCTCGACGCCGGCGTCGGCGGCCCGCTGGAGGGTGGCGCCGAGGTCGTCGCTCATCGGCGCGTAATCGAGGTGGCAGTGGGTGTCGACGAGGCCGGGGAAGCGAGGCGGGCGCGGCGAGGGCATAGGTCAGGGCTTCATGGCGAAGATGAGGAAGTACTGGTGCGGGAGGAAGTCCTCCTCGCGCTCGAGGGTGAAGCCGGCCTGGGCCAGCTCGGCGACGATGGCCTCGCGCGAGAGCCTGTACTTCGGGTCAGGTGCGAACTTCGGCGGCGGCTCGGCGTCGGGCCGGAAGTCGACGATCGCCAGGCGACCGCCGGGCTTGAGCGCGTCGTGGACGTGCTTGAAGTAGCGCACGCGGTCGCGCAGATAGGCGTAGGTGTTGGCGACGAACACCAGGTCGACGGCCTTCTCGGGCAGCGCGGGGTCGTCGTAAAAGGCGAGGTGCGGCTGGATGTTGGGGGTGCCCCAGCCCTCGCGCTGCGACTCGATGTGGGCCCGGAACTCGTCGTCGATGTCGACGGCGTAGACGGTGCCGGTCGGGACCTGCTGGGCCAGGCGGCGCGAGAAGTAGCCCGAGCCGGCGCCGATGTCGGCGATCACGGCGCCCTTGTCGGGGATCGGGAGGCTGCGCACGATCCGGTCGGGCATCTCCCACGACTCGCGGCCCTCGCTCTCCATGGTGGCGATCGCCGCCTTGGGGTCGTCGTAGTCCATGTCGGCGACGACCTCGCGCTTGCGACACCCGACGGCAGCGACCACGAGCACGGCGGCGAGGAGGGGGCGGTACATGTCCGTCAGCTTACGCGCGAGCGCGGCTCCGCGGGAAGTGGCGGCGGCCAGTTCGACGCCGGCCCGAGTCGGCTACACTCCGCGGCCGATGGCTGAGCCCGGAACAGCGAGCGCGGCGCGCGTCCGCCAGGAAGCGAAGGGTCGCGAGCTGCTGGCCGATTCGGGCGTGCTGTGGAGCGCGCTGCCGGTGGAGTGGCCGCGCGAGGCAGAGGGCGGGTCGGCCGCGGCGCTGCCCGGGTGGGGCTGGCGGGTGCGTCGCTCGCTGGCGGCGCTGCTGGTGCGGCCGCGACGAAGCTTTCAACACGTCCATGAGCCGGTCGACCACGGAGCGGCGCTGCGGCTGCTGCTGACGGTGCGCTTGCCGTTGTGGGCGGCGCTGCTGGTCGCGCTGGGTGTTGCAGGCCCGACAGGCGCGGCGCTGGAGGGGATCCCGCTGTTCGACGCGCACCTGACCGAGGCGCTGTCGCTGTGGTTGTTGCTGATGGTGCCGGTCGGGGTGCCGCTGCTTTACGCGAGCCTGGGGGTCGCCACGCACGTGGCGCTGGCGCTGACCGGCGGGGCGCCGCGCTCGGTGGCGGCGACGATGCGGGCGGTCGGCTACGCGGTGGCGCCGGCGCTGCTCGGGGTGGCGCTGCTCGACCTGCCGCTGTTCCTCGGGGTGCTGCCGCTGGCGGCGTACCTCGGAGGGCTCGGGGCGCTGACGCTGCTGACGTTCGTGGTCGCCGGCAACGCGCTGACCGGGACCCACCAGATCCCGGCGATCCGCGGGTTCGTGGTGGCGCTGGTGCCGGCGGTGATGTTCGCGGCGACGCAGGTGCTGCGCGGGGTGCTGGCGCTCGGCGAGCTGCCGGGCTATGCGCCGCCGCCGGGGCTGCCGTACCTGGTGCCGTGAGGCTGTCCCTCGTGGCATGTCCGTGGGGGCATGTCCAAAGGGGCATGGGTTAAACGACATGTCGCCAGGGACAGGGCCCCGGCGACATGTCGTGGAGAGCAGCCTGGCGGCCGCGCGGTCAGCCGGCCTTGGGCGCGGCGGCGGCGTCGGCGGGCACGCCGAGGACCTCCTGGATCGCGGTGTTGAGGCCGGCGAGGTCGGCCGGGGCGACGCCGGAGTACTTCACGGCGTTGCGGCCGTCGGCGAACATGACGGTGCGGCTCTTGGTGATGTTGTACCAGCCGTCGAAGGCGTCGTTCTTGCCGCCCTCGTCGGCGGGCACGACCAGCGGGATGGTGACGCCGAGCTCGGCGCGCAGGGCCTTGACCTTGGCCTCGAGGGCGGCGCGGTCGGCCGTCGGGGTGGTGGCCTTGCCGTCCTTGATGTCGGTGATGACGGCGAACGCCTTGAGCTTGTCCTCGCCGTACTTCTGGACCAGGGCGTCGAGGTTCTTGAGGTCGTTCTTGAAGGCCTCGTCGTCGATGGTGCCGACGGCCATGATCTTGGGGCTGCCGCCGAACTTGCAGACCTGGCAGTACTTCTCGCCGCTGTCGCAGTTGACGATCTCGAACGGCTTGAACTTGCCGCCGACCCCGAGGCCGCTGTCGGCGAGCACGGGCGCCTCGGCGGGCTTGGCCGGGGCGGCCTCGACGGCTTTGTCGGCGGGCGCGGGCGCGGCCGGCTTGGCGACCTCGGCGGGGGCAGGCTTGGTGGCCGCCTCTCCGCCGCAAGCTGCGGCGAGGATCACGGCGAGGGCGAGGCTCGAGCGAGTGGTGAGCATGGCGGCCATTCTGGCCGCCCGCGCCATGCAGCGCCAGCCGCTCGCCGGCAATTCGCGGCCTGGCGCCGGGCACGCGCGGGGGCCCGGGGCCTCGAGTCGCATCGCGCGGTTCGTGGCGGGCGGGCCTCGATTCGCATCGCGCGGTTCGTGGCGGGCGGGCCTCGATGTGGGGACCCGGCGGCTCACGCGGGCGATCGCGGGGCTGCCCCCTTCACGGACACAGCGGTCTCGACGGGTCGGCGCCCGACGATCTCGACGCGACGGTGGACGCGCGGCAGATATTGTGGGGCATGCGTCGCTCTTGGTTCGTCGGGGTCTTCGTGGCGATCGGTTGCACGGGAGGGTCGGGGTCGTCGGGCGGGAGCGAGGCCACCGGCGCGGACACGACGAGCACCAGTGAGGCGACGACGGGCAGCGGGACGAGCGCCGAGCCGACGACCGAAGCGCCGACGAGCGCGACCGGCGAGACCACGTCCGTGTCGTCGACGACGGAGGCGCCCGCAGAGTACTGCCATGGCTTCGACCGCGACGCGCCGGCGCCGTTCTTCGAGCTGACGGTGAAGGGCGGGGCGCCGCTGGCCGACGGGGTGACGTGGCCGCTCGAGTGCGGCGGGCAGGGGCTGTGGATGTTCGGGCTGTACCCGTCGCTCGGCGGCTTCGAGCCCGGCGGGGACTACACGCTGGTGAAGGTGGTGGTCGACGTCGCGGGCCTCAACATCGGGCCGAGCGGGTACTTCTATCTCCGCGAGGACGAGGCGTATTACATCGGCTGCGAGGAGCTGGACGGCGGGGTGCCCGGGGTGGTGCCGGCGTTCCCGCCCGACGAGCTGGCCGAGCTGTCGGCGGTCGACGGGCTGCCGGCGCAGGTCCACGTCGAGGTCGAGACGCCCGACGGCCCGCTGGCCGTCGACGCGACGGTGATGCTGGCGGCGCCGCCGGACGTGGTGGCGCTCGGGTGCGGGCTGTGATGCGTGCTTTGAGGGACATGTCCCGGGGGGCATGTCCCTCGATGCAGGCGCGCGCGGGCGCGGTGGATCAGCCCGGCGGGGGGGTGACGCTCTTGAGCTGGCCGCCGGTCATGTCGCTGTAGACGTAGTGGTCGCCGGCGACGGGGATGTTCTGCATGGCGGGCACGTTGAGCGGGTCGATCTTCCAGGCCCAGCCGCCCTGGTCGACCAGCCAGACGAAGCCGTCGACGTCGACGCTGACGCCGATCGGGGTCGAGCACTGGGCGAGGGTGTGCTGAGCGACGAGGGTGCGGGTGGGGACGTCGATCTCGACGAGGCCGCAGGGGCCGTTGGAGGCGACCCAGGCGTGGTCGTCGTGGTCGATGGCCATGCCGCGGTGGCAGGCGTTGGTGCCGGGCACGGAGATCCACTGGTTGGTGGCGACGTCGTAGGTCGAGACCGGGCCCGAGCAGCCGGCCAGCCACGGGTTGCCGTTGCGGTCGACGGTCATGCCGTAGCTCTGGATGTTGCTGGGCTGGGGGATCCGCGTGAGGGTGATCGGGTTCTCGTTGGCGTTGACGCGCACGAGCTCGCCGCGCAGGCCGGTGAACCAGGCGTTGCCGAGCGGGTCGAGGGCGCCGCCGTAAGGGGCGTAGCCGCTGCCGTCCCAGGCGACGGCCTCGAGCGACTGCTCCATCACGCCGGTGGCGCCGTCGACCCGGACCATGTTGGCAGAGCCGGGCTGGAGGGCGCCGAAGCCGAGCCAGACCTTCTGGTTCTTGTACGTGCAGGTGGCCTTGTCGTAGTCGCCGATGGTCCAGGTGATGCCGCGCGGGCCCTCGGTGTAACTGCCGGACCAGTTGGCGTGGACGAGGGTCCAGACGACGCACTCGTCGCTGCCCCAGGGGAGGATGTCGGCGACGCCGGTGGAGGTGGTGATCTGGCCGTCACCGTTGGCGTCGATGCAGTCGGCGATGTTGGCGGCGACGGCGGTGGAGCGACCGGTGCCGCGGGCGTTGACGACGACGAAGCGGCCGTCGCCGGAGACGGCGGTGCGGGACACGCTCTCGGTGGCGCCGCTGGGGCCGGTCAGGTAGCGCGCCTCCTCGACGAGGGTGCGGGTGTTGATCTTGGAGACGAGGCCGTCGCTGGTGGCGGGGATCCAGATGAAGCTCTCGTCGATGTCCATGTCGCCGGCGCAGCCAGTGCCGCCGTCGGGCGTGACGCCGAGGTCGAACTTGGGGCCGCCGTTGGTGGTCACGGAGGTGACCGTGGGGTTGCTGGTGGTCGGCGGGTCGCTGCTGGCGCTCTCGGTCTGACTGGCAGTGCCGTCGGTGCCCTCGGTGGCGCTGGCCGTACCCTGGGTCGGGTCGGTCATGGTGGTCTCGGGCAGGGTGAGGCTGCCGACGCTGGCCGTGACCGTGGTCGGGGCGGTGGCAGTGGCGCTGGCCGAGTCGGCGCGACCGCTGTCACCGCAACCGACGAGGAGACAGACGGCCATGGACGCGCCCGAAAACCGAGGGGAAACCATGGGGCGATGAACGCACGGTTCCACGCATGAGGGCAAGTCCCCGACGGCGAGGGAACCCCGGGGGGTCGGTGCGAGCGTCGGGGGAGCGCCGAGGGCCTCGCATGCGGGGGTCCAGCGCGTCGCGGCGAACGCGGGAGCGAGCGAGGCGCGGGAGTGACAGCGGAGGCATGGGGTCGGGCGAATGCGCGGAGCGGCTCGATCGGGTCGTGTGAGGGTCGTGGGGGCGTCGCGGGTCGATGGTGAATGCAGGGAGCACGGGCGGGCGATGCTTCGCGGGGGCGGCGTCGGGGGCGCGTCGAGACTGCGGGGATCTCCGCAGGGACTGCTGCCGGCGTGAGGGGGCGCGCGGGGAGAACACCCGCAGGACGGTCGGAGAGCCCCGCGGCTGGAGAAGCGGGGGACAGCGACCCGGGGCGGCTCGAGTCGATGGCGGGCCCGGAGGCGCGAGGCGGGGGCGCCGGCGAGGTCATGCATTTCCGGCGCGGCGCGGGAGGCGGGATGGGTATCATCGCGCCGATGTCGAGCTCTCGCCGCTCCTTCCTCGCGCTCACGGGGCTCTGTGGCGCCGAGGCGCTCCTCCACGGCCCGCCCGCGGCGTGGGCCGGGCAGCCGCCGAGCCGGATCCCGGCGCCCAGGTCGGCGCCCGCGAGCGCGGACGCGGGCATGGCCCTGCTGGCGGCGAGCCGCCTGCTGGCCGACGAGCACCTGCTGCGCACGGCCCTGGCGGCGGCGACGAAGGCGGGGGCGAGCTACGCGGACGCGCGCCTGGTGTCGATGCGGCGCGAGCGGGTCGGCGTGCGCGACGATCACGTGAGCGGGATCGGTCGCAGCGAGGATTACGGCGTCGGTCTGCGGGTGATCGCGGACGGCGGCTGGGGCTTCGCGGCGACGGCGGAGCGCAGCGCGAAGGCGGTCGAGGGGATCGCCCGGACCGCGGTGGCGATGGCCCGCCAGAGCGCGCTGCTGATGCCGCAGCCGGTGACGCTGGCGCCGGCGCCGGTGCTGCAGGGCGGGTGGGTGTCGCCGTTCGAGATCGATCCGTTCTCGGTCGCGCCGGCCGAGAAAGCGGAGCTGCTGCTGGCGGCGGCCCGGGCCGCGCTGGCGGTGCCCGGGGTGGCGCACGTGGACGCGAACGTGGCCTGCGTGCGTGAGGAGAAGCTGGTGATGACGAGCGAGGGCTCGCGGGTGCACCAGATCTTCTTCCGCGTGGTCCCGGGGCTGACGGCGACGGCGATCGATCGCCGGCGCGGTCGCTTCGCCGGCCGCGACCACGAGGTGGCGGCGATGCTGGCCGGGTGGGAGCACGTGAAGGCGGCCGACCTGGTGGGCAGCGCGCCGAAGATCGCCGAGGAGGCGCTGCAGAAGCTGCACGCGGCGCCGGTCGAGCCGGGCAAGAAGCACGCGATCCTGGCGCCGTCGAACCTGTGGCTGACGATCCACGAGAGCATCGGCCACTCGACGGAGCTCGACCGGGCGCTCGGCTACGAGGCGAACTACGCCGGGACGAGCTTCCTCGGGCCGGACAAGGCGGGCAAGTTCACGATCGGCAGCGAGATCGTCAACCTCGCGGCCGACCGCACGCAGCCGGGCGGGCTGGCGACGACGGCGTGGGACGACGAGGCGGTGGCGAGCCAGCGCTGGGACCTGGTGAAGAAGGGGAAATTCGTCGGCTGGCAGACCACGCGCGACCTGGCGGCCGCGGCCGGGGAACAGGCCAGCCGCGGCTGCAGCTACGCCGACAGCTACGCCAGCGTGCCGTTCCAGCGCATGCCGAACGTGAGCCTGCAGCCGGGCAGCGAGGGCTACACGACCGAGGACCTGATCGGCGCGACGGAGGACGGCGTGCTGATCACGGGCCGCGGCAGCTGGTCGATCGATCAGCAGCGCTACAACTTCCAGTTCTCGGGCCAGTTCTTCTGGGAGATCAAGAAGGGGCGGCTGACGCGGCCGCTGCGGGACGTGGCGTATCAGGCCAACACGGTCGAATTCTGGAGCTCGTGTGACATGCTCGGAGGGACAGACACGTACCGCCTCGGCGGCAGCATGAGCGACGGCAAGGGTGAGCCGTCGCAGAGCAACTCGGTCAGCCACGGGTGCCCGCCGGCGCGCTTCGTCGTCAACATCCTCAACACCGGGGGTGACAAGTGAGCGCGACGTCTCCGCTGAGCCCGGCCGAGGCGCGGGCGCTGGTCAAGTCGGCGCTGGCGGCCGCGAGCTTCGAGGACGTGAGCCTGCGGGTATCGGCCCGCCGTTCGGCGTACCTGCGGTTCGCCGCGGGCGCGCCGACGACGTCGGGCGAGGCGGCGCGCTTCGAGGTGGCGGTGACGGCGGCGAAGGACGGCCGGGTGGCGACGGTGTCGGGCACGGGCCGCGACACGGCGTCGCTGCAAGCGCTGGTGCGCGAGGCGGAGGCGCTGGCCAAGCTGGCGCCGCAGGACCCGGAGCACGAGCCGCCGCTGGGGCCGCAGCAGTACGCGAAGGTGGCGGCCCGTGACGCGAAGACGGCCGAGGTCGGGCCCGAGGGCCGCACCGAGGTGGTGGCGCGGGTGCTGAAGGTCGCGCGCGAGGCCAAGCTGATCGCGTCGGGGTTGGTCGAGCACGAGGACGCGGTGACGGTGCTTGCAAATCGCAAGGGGCTGTTCGCGCTGCACGCGGCGACCGAGGCGTCGCTGACGACGACGATGCGCACGGCCGACGGCAAGGGCAGCGGCTGGGCCGGTGGGTCGTCGTACCGGCTGGCCGACCTCGACGGGCCGACGCTGGCGCGGCGAGCCGCCGACAAGGCGACGATGTCGAGCCAGGGCGCGGAGACGCTGGCGCCGGGGGCCTACACGGTGGTGCTCGAGGCGCAGGCGGTGGCCGACCTGCTGGGCTTTTTGGTGTCGACGCTGCAGGCCCGCGCGGCCGACGAGGGCCGCAGCTTCTTCAGCCGGCCCGGCGGCAACGCGATCGGCGAGGCGCTGTTCGACCCGCGGGTGACGCTGCGCTCCGATCCGGCCGACGCGCGCTTTCCTTCGAGCCCGTTCGCGGGCGACGGGTTGCCGCTGCCGACGACGACGTGGATCGATCACGGGATCCTCAAGGCGCTGGCCTACAGCCGGTTCTGGGCCCGCAAGCAGGGCAAGTCGCCGCTGCCGGGGCCGCGCTCGATCTTCCTCGCGGCCGCCGATCCGGGCGAGGGCAAGGACCTGCTCGAGCTGATCCGCGGGGTCGAGCGCGGGGTGCTGGTGACGCGGTTCTTTTACAACCGCATGCTCGATCCGCGGCAGATCCTGGCGACGGGGCTGACCCGCGACGGCACGTTCCTGATCGAGCAAGGGAAGGTGGCGCGGCCGGTGAAGAACATGCGCTACAACGACAGCCCGGCGGCGCTGCTGAAGAACCTGGTGGCTCTCGGCAAGCCCGAGCGCACGGCCGGCGACGGGATGGTCACGGTGGTGCCGCCGCTGGTGGCCAAAGACTTCCACTTCGCCAGCGTCAGCGACGCGGTGTAAATTCGGGTGTCCTCGCGGACATGTCCGGAGGGGCATGTTTGCGGGGGCATGTTCGTTCGGGCATGTCTGTTCGGGCATGTCCGTGCGAGCATGTGAGACCACGCGCCGATCGGCTATGCTCGCGGGCATGTTCGTGATCTCGAGCGCGCTGTTCTTCACGGCGAGCCTCGGCGCGAGGCGGCTCAGGCGGAAGCGGGTGCAGTGCGACCCGGGCGGCTGCGCGCTGCGGTTCTGAGGCTGAGGGGTCGACGCGGCGCGAGCGGCAGCCGTCGGTGCGGGGCGAGCGGAGGCAGGTTCGGTGCGAGCCGTGCCGCGCCGACCCGTGATTGCGGCGAGGCCGGGCGGCGGGCAGACTGCGCGCCCATGCAAAATTACTTCGAGAGCCCGTTCAAGGGCCGACTGCTGGCGGAGCAGGTCACCAACCGCAACATCGTCGTCGGCCGCTTCAGCTACTACTCGGGGTATTACCACGGGCACTCGTTCGACGACTGCGCGCGGTTTTTGATGCCGGACCGCGACGACGTCGACAAGTTGATCGTCGGCAGCTTCTGCTCGATCGGCAGCGGCGCGGCCTTCATCATGGCGGGCAACCAGGGCCACCGCAGCGACTGGGTGTCGACGTTCCCGTTCCACTACATGCCCGAGGTCGCGGCCTTCGCCGGGGCCCGCGACGGGTTCCGCGGCGCCGGTGACACGGTGATCGGCAGCGACGTGTGGATCGGGTCCGAGGCGATGATCATGCCGGGGGTCCGGGTCGGGCACGGGGCGGTGATCGGCAGCCGGGCCCTGGTGGCCAAGGACGTCGAGCCGTACACGATCGTCGGCGGCAACCCGGCCCGGCCGATCCGCAAGCGCTTCGCCGACGAGCAGATCGCCATGCTGCTCGAGATGGCGTGGTGGGACTGGCCGCTCGAGCGGCTCCACGAGGCGATGCCGCTGCTGTGCGACGGCGACATCGCGGCGCTGTATCGGTTCTGGAAGGCCGCGTGAGCGCGGCTCAGTCGCGGTGGGGCAGGACGACGCGGATCCGCAGGGCGCCCTCGTCGTCGCGCCGCAGCGCGTAGGTCGAGCGCTCGAGGCCGACCTCGCGGCCGTCCTTGTCGACGAAGGGCCAGCACACGCGCACCAGCACGACGCGGTCGCCGACCCACTCGCGCGACTCGACCTCGGGGCGCGTCATCGTCACCCCGCGGTCGAGGTACTGCGCCCGCGCGGCCGCGAAGAAGCGCTCGATCTCCTCGCGCCGGGCCACCGCCTGCGCCCCGGAGTCGGCCAGCACGAAGGCCGGCGTCTCGTACAGCGTCGCCACCGTGAGGGCGTCGCCTTCCACCAGCGCCCGCCCGAGGAGGTTCAGGAACGCGTCGACCTCGCGGTCTCGCTCGGGGTTCGTCGTGGTCATGATCGAGGCATTGAGGGTGCTCCTGGACGGGGCAAGCTCGGGCGGGCCTGCGCGGGCGGCAGGGCGGCTATATTGCCGCGGAGCGCGGTTCTGGGGGGCCGAGCGCAAGGGGCGCGGGGCGGACCAGCGCGCCGCGAGCGAGGTCGTCGGGGCGCGCGGCCGGGGTCGCTGCGGGGGGCGTGTCCGCGAGGACATGAGGGGGAGGTGCGAAAGGACATGTCGTGGTGGACATGTCGTGATAGACATGTCGTGATGAACATGCCTGATAGGGCATGTCTGAGAAGACGTTCTCGTGACGATGCGTTCTGCGGCCGGGGGCGGGCGGCTTCACGGCTCGCCGAGACCGAGCCTGGCGGATTCTTCCGGGCAGGCGAAGCGGCGAAGGGGACGGCTTCACGACTCTCGGGGCCGGGCCTGGCTGAATCTTCGGCAGCTGAAGCGGGCGAAGCGGGCGGCTTCACGGCTCGGCGCCGGGCCTGGCGGGTTCGTCGGGCACGCGAAGCGGCTGACTTCACGGCTCGGTGGGGCCGGGCCTGGCGTTCTACGGCCGGGCGGAGCGGGCGACTTCACGGCTCGGCGGGGCTGGTCCTTGCGGGTTCGTCCGGGCAGGCGAAGCGGGCGAAGCGGCGGGTGAGCACCGAGTCGGGCAGGCGGGCGGTCAGGCGGGCGGCGGCGGCGGCGGCGTCGGCCGGGCGGCCTTGCAGGCACAGCAGCTCGATCGCGGCGGCCTCGCGGGCGTCGACGAGGGCGCCGCGCGGGAACTCGCGGGCGTGGCTGTCGAGCAGCAGGGCGGCGGCGGTCGGGTCGCGGGCGTCGAGGCGAGCGCGGGCGCGGTCGAGCAGGCCGACCTCGCGGGCGAGGTCGTCGCGGGCCCGCGCGCGGGCGGCTGGCCCGGGGGACAGGTCGGATCCCGTGGCTGTCCCTGCGGACAGGTCTCGCGCGGCTGTCTCTGCGGACAGGTCTCGCGCGGCTATCTCTGCGGACAGGTTCGACGCTGCTGTCTCTTCGGACAGGTCGGAGGGCGCAGGGTCCTTCGCGGCGGGCTCGTGGGCACGGTCCTTCGCGTCTGTCTCGTGGGACAGGTCCGAGCGCGCCGGGGCGCCGCGGCCGGGGGCCTGGCGCGGGGCGGCGACGACGACCGCGGCGGTCCCGGCGACCAGGAGGGTCGTCATCACCCCGGTGCGGGCGGCGGTCCAGGCGGCGGCGACGGTGGCGAGCTTGCCGTGGCCGAACAGCGGGACGATCGCGGCCCAGTTGCGCGGGGCGGCCTCGGGCGGGGGCTCGGCGCGGCGGCGGTCGGCGGCGATCTCGGCGACCAGCGGCTCGGGGCCGGCGGCCAGCTCGAGCAGGCGGGCGCGGGCCAGGCGGAGCCGCGAGTAGACGGTGTTGAGCGGCAGCTCGAGCTCGGCGGCGATCTCGGGGCCGTTCATGCCGAGCAGCTCGGTCATCTCCCACACCTCGCGGGCGCCGCGGGGCAGGCCGGCGAGCAGGCGCTCGACCTGGCGGGCGGCGTCGTGGCGCTCGTGCGGGGCCTCGCCGACGTGGCCGGTGAGGTCGCCGAGAGCGGCGATCCGGCGGGTGCGGCGGGCGACGCCGCGGTGCCAGTGCGAGGCGACGCGGCGGGTGACGCCGTACAGCCAGGCGCGCGCGGACACCTGGTAGTGGACCTGCTCGAAGCGGCGGTAGGCGGTGAGGAAGACGTCCTGGATCACGTCGTCGCGGGCGGCCGCCGGGACGCCGAAGTAGCGGGCGGCGGACCAGACGAAGTTGAACTCGCGGTCGTAGATGGCGCGGAAGCGCGCTTCGCGGTCGGTGGCGAGCAGCATGGGGCCGGAGGTGGTGTCCCCGGTCGAGATGGATTCCGTCATCGCGGGTCTCCGAGGTGCAATTCGAGGCCGAGGAGCAGGCGCAGGCTGACCGGGGCGCTGTTGAAGAGGCCGACCGGCTCGACCGGGTCGGCGAGGTCGAAGCGGGGCGAGGTCAGGCGGACGAGGCCCTGGGCGGCGAGCAGGAGGCCGAGGCGGGGGTGAAAGCGCCAGGTGGCGCCGGCGGACACGAGCGCGGCCGCCCACAGGCCGGTGGCGGCGCGGGCGCCAGGGCCACGGCCCTCGCCGCGCAGGCCGCCGAGCTCGAGGCCGCCGCACAGCGGGAACTCGAAATCGCCGCGAAACAGGCGCGCGCAGCCGCGGACGCCGCCGCCGAGCAGGTAGACGCGGACCGCGTGGGGCGGGCGCGACTCGGTCTGGGGCACCAGGTGGAGGCCGTGGAACTCGAGGCGGGCCCGCCGCCACAGCACGCCGAGCGCGAGATCGACGGTCGCGGTGGGCGCCGGCAGGGTGCCGACCTCGAGGCCGCCGGCGAGGCGGAGCAGCATCCCGGGACCGCGCCGGCGCGGCGGTGAGGGCGGGGCCAGCGGGGCCTCGGCGGTGACGGCCGGGTCGGGCGGCGGCGGCGATGGGGCGGGCGCGGGCGGTTCGAGGCTGGCCTCGGGGCGTGGTGCGAGATCGGGCGCCGGGTCGATCGCGGCGTCGCCAGGTACCGGGTCGGGCGCGAGCTCGCCGGCTTCGGGCGCTTCGAGGTCGACCGGTTCGCCGCGGGCGGCGACCGTGGGGTCGAGCGCGAGGGCGGCCAGCAGCGCCGCGGCGTCGACAAGGGCGTCGCAGCGGCGGGCGCCGAGGCGGCGGGCCTGCGTGTGGCCGGCGACGGTGAGGCGCAGGTCGAGGCGGAAATGGGTCGCGCCGGACCGCTCGACGCGGCCGTCCAGCGCGAGCTCGTCGGGGCCCGGGTCGCGGCCGAGGCGGCGGGCGATCGCCGTGGCGAGCGCGTCCCGGTCGGGGCAGCCCGCCGGGGCCTGCCACACGGCCGCGGACGCGGACGGGGGCGGGGGCACCTGGAGCGCGAGCGCTGCGGCGAGGAGCGCGGACGGCATCGACGGCTGCATCCTAGCGCAGGAGGTGTCGGCCGGCTCCGGACCGATCGCGTCGCGCGGCGTGCGCTCGGCGAGAGGGCGCGCGGGCTCGACCGGGCGGCCGATGAGCATGACCGAACGGACATGTCTCGAAGGACGTGTCCGATCGGTCATGCTCGATCGCGGGGTCGCATGTCCTCGGGGACAGGCGCCCCGCGATTCCGAGGATCGCTCGCATGTCCTCAGGGACAGGCGGAGTCAGAACCGCGCGGCGCGGCAGGCCCTGTCACGGCTTGGGCAGGTCGTTGCCCTCGAGGTTGAGGAAGGTGCGGATCGGCTTGTTGCTGCCGCCAGCGCCGACCGCGGGGATCTCGAGTCCGTCCTTGATCGGGTCGTCGTCGGCGCGGCCGTCGGCGGGGGCGACGTCGACGACCTTGTCGAGGCCGTTGGGGACGAACAGCTGCGGGTGGTCGAAGGGGGCCCGCTGGAAGACGACGTCGGGGTCGGTGAGCGACTGCAGGAACAGCACCAGGTCGGCGCGCTGCTGGGCGTTCAGCTCGAGGCGGGTGATGTCCGGGTCGAGCTCGCGGTTGCGGTGGAAATCACCGCCGCGGTTGTAGAACTCGACCACCTGCTCGAGGGTCGACATGCCGCCGTTGTGCATGTACGGGGCCGTGAGCTGGGAGTTGCGCAGGGTCGGGACCTTGAAGGCGCCGTTGACGGCGGTGCGCAGGTTCTTGATGAAGCGCTCGTTGGCCTTGTTGTCCTTCGGCTCGCCGGTCGCGGTCTTGAGCTTGCCGTCGCATTTGGTCTTGTCCCTGAACCCGCCGGGGAACAGCGGGCCGTCGACGACGACGCTCCACGGGACGTCGAAGGTGCACGGGTCGACCTCGAACGGGTCGCGCACGTCCTTGCCGAGCAGCATCTGCACGTACTGCTCGGTGAACGACAGCGGGTTGCCGAACGGGTCCTCGCCGCCGACGCCGATGTCCTCGGCGGTCGGCCGCACGCCGATGTTGTAGAAGCCGTTGTCGTAGAGGGCCGGCTCGCGCAGGTCGAGCAGGCTGCTGGGGCCGTAGCCGACGAACTCGAGCTCGCCGCCGCCGTCCTGCACGAGCACGAAGTCGAGGAACTCGCCCTCGACCTTGAAGTCGTCGCGCAGGAAGATCCGCAGCTTGGACGGGCAGCCGCTGCCGCTCTTGCGCTCGGCGTCGATCCGGATGTCGCGCGAGGGCGAGTCGTCTACGCCGAAGGTCATGGACTCGGGGTCGTAGACGCAGCTGTCGTCGTCGTCGACCTTGCTGAGGACGATCTGGCCGATGGCGGCGCCGGGCACGATCTTGTCGCCCTTGGCGGTCGGCGTGGCCTCGACGTCGAGCGAGAGGGTCCGCTCGCCCTTGCCCTTCTTCCACAGGGTGAACGGGCGCACCTTGAACGGCGGGTCGGTGCGGACGCCGTAGTTCTGGTCCTCCTCGGTCATGAGCATGCGCTCGACCAGGCCCTCCTCCTCGAACTCGTCGATGAGGTGCAGCGTGGAGGCGCTGGTGAACATGGCGGTCTTGTGGCAGTTGACGCACTTGCCCTGGTTCAGGAAGATGTCGAGCCCGGCCAGCTGGTGCTTGCCGAGCGCGTTCTTGTCGCGGCCGTCGCGGAAGCGGTCGAACGGGGTGTTGGCGGACACGAGGGTGCGCTCGTAGGCCTGGATGGCGAGGCCCCAGAACAGGCTGAAGTTGGTCTCCATCAGGGTGAAGCGCTGATCGGCGGGGACCTTGTTGGGGTCGGCGAGCACGTTCTTGTCGGCGTCGAAGTAGAGGTCGGACTTCCACAGCTTGGCGGCGAAGGCGGCCTCGATCATCTTGGCGTAGGTGGTCTCCAGGCCCTTGTTCGGGGCGGCCAGCGGGCCGAGCACCGAGTCGTCGGGCAGGACCTTCTGGAACCCGAGCGGGATGGTGGGCGCGCGCACCAGCTTGCGGCCGACGTCGGTCAGGGTCCGGCCCTGGCACGAGGCCTCGAACGGGCTGACCACCGGGCCGGTGGCCTGCGAGGCGAGCGAGCCGTTGACGATCTCGAGCTTGCGCTTGACCGGCTTGTTGCCCTTGACCTCGAGGATGAAGGCGTCCTTGTTGCGGCGGCCGAACGGGTCGACGCCGTTGAACCAGCGATTGGCCCGACCGTCCCAGAAGTTGCGGAAGTTGAAGGCGGCGTTGATCACGGTCGGGGCGTTGCGCGGCTCGACGCGGCGCACGTTGATGCCGTCGACCTGGAACGGCGGGTCCGGCACGGTCTCGCACTTGTCGTTGATGAAGCCGGGCTTGACGGCGATGAAGTCGGCCCGCCGCACGCCCTGCGAGGAGGTGACGTCGTCGCTGTCGAACAGCACCTTCGAGTTGCGATCCTCGGGGTCCTTGAGGACGTGGAAGGGATAGTCGGCGGCGACGAGCTGGAGGTTCGGCCCCTTGCCGCCGGTCCGGGTCTTGTCGAACTTGCCGTTGCCGCCGAGCAGGCCCGGACTCAGCTGATTGCGCGAGCGGTTGTCGGCGCCGGCCGAGAAGTGACAGCTGGCACAGGCCTGACCGTCGCTGCCGCTCTGCATGTCCCAAAAGAGGGCCTTGCCGAGCGCGATCGCGGCGTCGTTGTCGACGATGAGGTCCGGCTCGATATCCTTGCCGGTGATCCGGTCGAACAGCGGCGGGAGCTTCTCCAGGGCCAGAGAGCCGGGGATGTCGTGCTTCTCCTCCTCGACGCCGCTCGGCGGCGGGACGACGCCAGGGTCCGAATCTCCGCCCCAGATGAACTCATAGTCACATCCGGCCGCCGACAGGACACCGAGCCCTATGCCCATGCCCGCGAGCGTGGCGAACCATTCACAAAGGCGATTGTGCATGGCCTGGTTCATTGATTGCGCGGCCCACGGGTGTTGTGATCCCGTCGATGTCGGCGAATCCCCCCAGGGCGGTCGCAGGGTGAACGACGTAATCGGCCATGCGTCCGCGGCGACGCGCGCACGGAAACGTGGATTGCGGCCCCGGCGCCACGTTCGGCAGGATCAGGGCCGGGGCGCGGCGGGAACGGGATGTCCCGAAGGACAGGTCAGCGGCGCCGCGGCGGGCGTGGGCGCCACTGGTACTCGCCGAGATCGATGCGGCCGTCGTCCTTGAACTCGACGCCCTCGGCGGTCAAGAGGGCGCGCTGGCGGTCGCCGGCGTGGCCGGGCAGGCTGATCTCGCCGCGGGCGTTGAGGACCCGCTGCCATGGCACGGGGGCGCCGCCGGGCAAGGCGTGGAGGGCGTAGCCGACCTGGCGAGCGCGCCCGGGCAGGCCGGCGAGCTCGGCGATCTGGCCGTAGGTGGCGACGCGGCCGCGAGGGACCCGCTGGATGGTGACGTAGATCCGCTCGTAGTCGGGGTGCATGGCCGACTACGAGCGACCGGCGAGGGCGACGACGCGGTCCATCAGGCGCTCGACCTCGGCCTCGGTGTTGTAGAAGTGAGGGCCGAGCCGCAGGCCGCAGTTGGGCCGCCAGTCGAGCTTGTAGCGCTCGTCGATGAGCCGCTTGCTGGCGTCTTCGCTGCCCTCGAAGTCGACGGCGACGAAGCCGGTGCGGCGCTCGTGCTCGATCGGCGAGTGGACGACGAGGCCGGCCTCGTGGGCGCGGTCGATGATCCGCTGGCACAGGGCGAGGTTGTGGGCCCGGATCCGCTCGACGCCGATCTCGTGCAGGTTGTGGTAGGCGGCGAGGGCCACGTAATAAGCGGGGATCGAGGGCGTGCCGGCGAGGAACCGGCGGTGGTCGTCGGCGTAGCGGATCGGCGGCGGCTCGAAGGCGAACGGGTCCTGGTGGCCCATCCAGCCGGTCATGCGCGGGCGCAGGCGCTCGCGCAGCTCGGGCTTCATCCACATGAAGGCGGTGCCGGGCCCGCCGCACAGCCACTTGTGGCTGCCGCCGACGACGATGTCGGCGTCCCACTCGGCGACGTCGATCGGGACGGCGCCGGCGGTCTGGTAGACGTCGACCATGACGAGCGCGCCGACCTCGTGGGCGCGGCGCGTGATGGCGGTGATGTCCTGCAGCGCGCCCGAGACGTAGATGCCGTGCGACAGCGGGACGATGGCGGTCCGCTCGTCGATGGCCGCGAGCATGCGCTCGGTCGGGATGGTCATGCCGTCGTCCGACGGCACCAGCGCGAGCTCGGCCCCGAGCTCGCGGAAGCGCTCCCACACGTAGAGCACGTTGGGGAACTGCAGCGACTCGACGACGACGCGGTTCTTGCCGCCTGTGTAGTCCAGACAGGAGGCGATGGCGGCCTGGAAGTAGGCGACGTTCTGGTTGAGGATCGTCTGCCCGGGCGGCGCATTGAGGAAGCGCGCGGCGCTGTCGGCGGCTTCACGCATGACGTCGAGCCAGCGCGGCCACACCTCGACGCCCTCGCTGGCCCAGTCGTCGGCGTACTTCTGCAGCGCTTCGGCGGCCTGCCGCGGCATGGCCCCCATGCTGTTGCTGTTCATGTAGGTCGAGTGGGCGAGGATCGGGTAGTCGTCGCGATAGCGAGCCAGCTGCGGCTGGAGTTCGGGGCGGATCGAGTTCACGGGGCGGTCCTCTTGGTCGCTTGGATGTCGTAGGGGCGGAACTCTTGCCGGCTGGTGCGGCGACCGTTCATGTCGGTCAGCTCGCGCTTGCTGTAGCCGTTGGGGCCGGACCGCGGCAGCTGGCGGCGCACGAACGTCTCGATGATCCGGCGCGCCTGCTCGGCGACGTCGGCGCGGGTGCGATCGATCTCCGACATGGCCTCCTCGGGCACCTCGCCGGCGAACTCGACCCGGTAGGTCTCGTCGCACTCGTCCCAGCGCTGGAACAGGAGCTCGCGCCGCTTGGCCGGCTCGCCGCCGGCGCTCCACAGCTCGAACAGCTCGCGCTCGAGAGTGCCGAGGCGGTAGGTCAAGACCTGCAGGGTCCACTCGATCGCCAGCTGCGTCCGCAGCTCGCGCGTGCGGTTGAGGAACTCGCGCTTGGCGGCGGCATCGGTCTCGGGGCCGCCGAGCAGGTCCTGCAGCTTGACGAGCCACTCCGACGGGCCCGACATGCCGAGCCCGGACATGTTGATCTGGCGCAGGGCGGCGCGCGAGCCCTTGACCTTGTTGCCGTTCTGGTCGCGGTTCCAGCGGTCGCCGAAGCGCACGCTGCCGTCGGCGTTGAACACCGCGGTGAAGCGCTTGCCGGCGTCGACGTACATCATGGTGCCGTCGCGCTGGCGCTTCAGGCCGAGCGAGCCGAGGGTGTCCTCGGAGACAGGTTTGAAGGCCCCGGTCCCGTAGGTCCGGAGCGAGCGCGGCGACGGGATCTTCGGCACGCCGCCGGGCGCCTCGGCGCGCTCGTTGCCCTCGGCCTCGACCTCCTCGGGCACGGCGACGGTCGGCGGGGCCGGGCTCGCGGGCGCGGGCCGCGGGCCCTCGGGCGCGGTGGTCGGGCGCGGGTCCGCCGGCGCCGGGCCCTCGGGGCCGGACACCGCGGGCGGCGCGAGGCCGATCGCCGCGACGAGGGCGAGCCAGGCGACCACGGCGACTACTCCTTGATGAGCTCTTCGTACTGCTCGGCGGTCAGCAGGCGCTCGAACGCGGCCGCGTCGGTCGGACGGATCTTGACCATCCAGCCGTCGCCGTAGGGGTCGGTGTTGACGTCCTCGGGGGAGGCGTCGAGCTCGCCGTTGACCTCGACCACCTCGCCGTCGAGCGGGGCGTACAGCTCGCTGACAGCCTTGACCGAGTCGACCGTGCCGAACTCCTGGCCCGCGGTGAGCTGGGTGCCGCCGGTCGGGAGGGTGACGAGGGTGACGTCGCCGAGGGTGTTGCTCGCGTGCTCGGTGATGCCGACGACGATGGAGCCGTCATTCTCGAGGCGGGCCCACTCGTGGTCTTTGGTGTAGCGGAGGTTGCTCGGGATCTTGCTCATGGTGAATCTCGGGACAGGTTGTCGGAGACAGGTGCTTCGGGACAGGCGCTTCGGGACAGGTTCTCGAGGACAGGCGAGAGATCAGGCCTCGGGGCGGCGGTAGAACGGGCCCTTGACGACCTCGGCGGTGAAGGTCTTGCCGCGCTGGGAGATCGTGAGGGCGGTGCCGGGGGCGGACAAGCCGACCGGGACGTAGGCGATGCCGACGGCGCCGCCGACGGTCGGGGCCGGGCCGCCGCTGGTGACCTTGCCGACCCCGGCGCCGCCGGCGTCGACGATGTCGGCGCCGGGGCGGGCGATGCTCTTGGCCTCGGTGACGCGGAAGCCGACGAGCGCGCGCTGGAGGCCGGCGGCCTTGATCCGCGCCAGCGCCTCGCCGCCGACGAACTCGTCGCCGCGGGCCCGCTTGTCGAGCTTGACGACCCACCCGAGCCCGGCTTCGAGCGGGTTGGTGGTGGCGTCGATGTCGTTGCCGTAGAGGCACAGCTTGGCCTCGAGGCGCAGGGTGTCGCGGGCGCCGAGGCCGATCGGGGCGGCGCCTTCAGCCAGCAGGGCGTCCCACACGGCGACGGCGCGGGCCGGCTCGACGAACAGCTCGAAGCCGTCCTCGCCGGTGTAGCCGGTGCGCGCGGCGACGATCGAGGCGCCGGCGACGGTGGCCGAAGCGAAGCCGAACGAGGGGACCTGGAGGAGCGCGTCGTCGCCGGCGAGGCGGGCGACCAGGCCGCGGGCCTGCGGGCCCTGGACGGCGATCAGCGCCACGTCGTCGGAGTGGTTCTCGATCGCGCACAGGCTGCCCGCGTGCTCGCGGAAGTGGGCGAAGTCCTTGGCGATGTTGGCGGCGTTGACGACGATCCGGTACCACTCGGGGCCGTGGCGGTAGACGATGCAGTCGTCGACGATGCCGCCGTCGGGGTAACAGACGGCGGTGTACATGGCCTTGCCGTCGGTCAGCTTGGCGGCGTCGTTGGTGATGAGCTTCTGGATGGCGGCCAGAGCGCCCGCGCCAGTGAAGTCGACCTCGCCCATGTGAGAGACGTCGAAGATCCCGACCGCGGTGCGCACGGCGCGGTGCTCGGCGAGGATGCCCTCGTACTGCAGCGGCATGTGCCAGCCGCCGAAGTCGACCATCTTGGCGCCGCGGGCGACGTGGGCGTCATGAAGCGGTGTGTGCTGGAGCGAAGACGTTTCGGCCATGGTGCTGCCCCGTTCCCATAGCCAACTTCGGCCGCCGCGGGAAGGGCCGCGCCGTGCTACACCCCGGGGCGATGCGCTCCGAGAGGGAACCCGGAAGCAAACCGCGTCGCGGCGCGGCGCATTTCGCGCCAGTCGCGCTGGCGTCCTGCCTGGCCCTGGTGGCCCCCGCGTGCGCGGCTCGCAACAAGGGCGCCGCGCCGACCGGCCATAACTCGTTCGGGCAGGGCACGCGCTACATCCAAAAGGCGGTCCGCAGCAGCAGCGAGGGCGTGATCATCCTGCCCTCGAAGCGCGCGGAGAACCTGTTCGACCTGGCGCGCCTCAACGAGATCGCCCAGGCCCTGCGGCCGCCCGCCGCGGCGTGCTTCGTCAACCGGGCGATCGACACGATGAAGCGAGGCAAGCGCGACGGCGAGGACGCGTACGTCGACGTGCCCGAGGGCCAGGTCAAGATCCGCACGCGGCTGTCGCCCGACGGCGAGGTGCTGCGCACGGAGGTGCTCGACACCGGCTTCAAGGACCCGGAGATCGAGCCGTGCATCATGGAGGCGATCCAGGCCCGCAAGTGGATCAAGAACCGCAGCGGGGTGGTGCAGTACCTCGACGTGATCTACTGGGTGAGCCTCGGCGACGGCTCGGAGGACAAGTCGCCGGAGGCGAAGGCGGAGCTGCGCCGGCAACAGGCGATGGTGGCGATCCGCGGCAAGGGCTGCCTCGAGCGCCGCGTCGGCGCCGGGACGTACCCGGTCGAGGGCCTCAACCTGGTCGACCGCGACGGCAATACGCTGGTCAGCCGCGTCGAGCCGAGCTCGCTGCCGCAGAAGGTCCAGGACTGCCTGTCGGTGGTGCTGCGCGAGATCCAGATGCCGCGCGCGCCAGGCTCGTTCGTGCGCCCGATCTCGCCGCAGGTCGAGTACACGGTGGCGACCGACGGCACGGTGTCGTTCGCCGACGAGCGCTGGATTAATTTGATTCTGATGGAAGAGAAGGCGGCCCGCGAGGACCGCCTGGCAGAGGTCGACCGCGGGCTCGGGATCGCGGAGCCGAAGCCGGAGCCGACGATCGAGACCACCGAGCCGCCGGCCGGTGAGGAGCCGGCGAGCGAGCCGGAGACGCCGGCGCAGGACCCAGGGCAGGGCGGGATCAAGCTCAAGCTCGGCGGGCACCGGCGCGCTGGTTCGCCGCGCTGAGCGGGGCCGCGAGCGGGTGGCGCTCGGGACATGTCGTGGCGGGCATGTCCGATGCGGCATGTTCGAGTGGACATGTTCGATGGGACATGGCCTGGACTGCGGGTGCGCGGCGACGGGTGCCCGTCGAGGAAATCGCGCGGCCGAGGACGCGGGGCCTGGAGAGCTGGGTGACGGCGGGCACGGCCTGTCCAGGAAATCGTGCGGCCGAGGACGCGGGGCCTGGAGAGCTGGGTGACGGCGGGCACGGAGCGGCGGAGCGGGTCCCTCGCCACGGCGGGGCCCTCCCAGGCAACGTGCTCGGCGCCCTCGGGCTTCGATGGTGTTCTGTCTCTTGAGACAGGTGTGTGTGCTTCGCGGACGATGGCGCCTGCGCGCGGTTGCCTGCGGCCCCTCCCGCCTGCGTCCCACTCCGCCGCTCCGTGCCCGCCTGAGGAGAGCGTCGCCGGCCCCGCTTGTCGCCCCGCGAGTTCGTTGCAACGCATGGCGCGGGTAGCCGCCGTTCCACCCGGCGATGATGACCGCGCGGCTCCTGGACGCGTACTCGCAGGGCGTGTTCTCGTCGTGGAAGAGCGAGCCGCGGGTCGACTTCATAGCCGTGACGGCGCGCCAGCGATCGGCCCACCGTACGATCGACGACTTTCGCCGCCGGCACCTGGCAGTCCTCGGCGGTCTCTTCGGACAGGTGCTCGAGCCAGGCCAGCGCGCCGGGCCGGTGAGGCTCGGACACGTCGCGCTCGACGGACGAAGATCAAGCGAACGCCTCGAAGCACAGGCGATTTAGCTGCGCGCGGATGAAGGAGGTCGAGCCGGAGCTCGCGGCCAAAGGCCGGCGCGCTGGTTTGCCGAGGCCGACGACATCGATCGCCGCGAGGACGACCGGCACGCTGATGCTCGCGGCGACGAGATACCGGCATGGGTGCAGAGCAAGCAGGAGCGCCTGGCGAAGAGCCACGCGGCGATGGCGGCCCTCGAGGCCGAGGCTGCCGCCGAAGCCGCTGGCCGTGAAAAGGACCGGCGCGCCGCCGAGGAGTCCAGGGCGCGCGACGAGGCGCGGCCGATGCCCACGGGTCGAGACCTCGTCACATAGCCGATGGGACACCTTCCGAAAGTCGCAGCGCAACTTCGCCGATCCTGAGAGCAAGCTGATGATGACTACGGACGGCTTCGTACAGGGCTACGACGCCCAGGCCGTGCCTCACAGATGATTATCGCCGAGATGGTGATCCGCGAGCAGAACGACTTCCAGGTGCTCACAACCTGCGAAAGAGAGTGTCCACAGTCGGTCGAGCCGCACTCGCCGCTGCTCGGTGAGGCTCCCCGCGCGGCGACGAGCGGGGCCGGCGACGCTCTCCGCAGGCGGGCTCGGAGCGGCGGAGTGGGACGCAGGCGGGAGGGGCCGCAGGCGACCGCGCGCAGGCGCCATCGTCCGCCAAACACACCCACCTGTCTCAAGAGACAGAACACCATCGAAGCCCGAGGGCGCCGAGCACGTTGCCTGGGAGGGCCCCGCCGTGGCGAGGGACCCGCTCCGCTGCTCCGTGCTCGCCGTCACCCAGCTCTCCAGGCCCCGCGCCTTCGGTTGCGCGATTTCCTGGACAGGCCGTGCTCGCCTCTCCAGGCCCCGCGTCCTCGGTTGCGCGATTTCCTGGACAGGCCGTGCCCGCCGTCACCCCGCGTCCTCGGTTGCGCGATTTCCTGGACAGGCCGTGCCCGCCGTCACCCAGCTCTCCAGGCCCCGCGTCTTCGGACGCATTTATCACAGGCTCCTACGCCGTCTCGGCGAGCGCGGGCTCGAGGTCCACGTCCGTCGTCTCCATGATGCGGGCGAGGGTCATGTAGAGGCCGATGGTCACCAGCAGCTCGAGGACCTCCCGCGCGGTGAACCGCTGGACCATGGCGGCGAAGGTGAGATCCGTGGCTCGCACGTCGCGCAGCACCTCGGTGGTGAATCGCAGCACCAGCTGCTCGCTCTCGTCGAAGCATGGGACCTCGAATTCGCCGCGCTCGAGCGCTTCGATCTGCTCGCGCGCGACGCCGGCATCGAGGGCGATCTGCACGTGGTGGGCCCACACGTAGCGCGCCGGCGACAGCCGGGCGACGCGGAGGATCGCCAGCTCGCGCAAGCGGGCGTCGAGCACCTGCTGGACGAGCACCGCGTCGCCGAGGGCGACGAGCGGGCCGAACAGGGTCGGCGCGTGGGCCACGATGCCGAAGATGTTGAGCCGCCCGGACAGACCCGCGAACACCTGGCGAACGACCTCGGGCGCAGTCTCGGGATCGACGTACGGGAGGCGGGCCATCTCCCAGCGATATCCATGGCGCGAGTACAGCGTCAAGCCACGGGCTGCGCCAGCGTCCGACATGGACCTTCGATGCGCTGACTGTGTTCCTCTGGCCGCAGAGGGGTTTTCGCAAGGCGGGCCCGGAGCTCCGGATCACGGCCTGGCCTGAGCCGCGGGCTTTCGCAGGGGCGGCATTTCGCTGCGAGCGTTGCGGCGCGTGCTGCCCGTCAATGGCGCGGCTGCGTCTCGACCTCGCCGACCATCGGCACGAAGCGGACGGGCAGGATCGTCTCGACATGGAGGTCGCCGCGTGGGCCCTTTTCGAGCACCTTGAGGTCCTGCACGAATTGGCCGACGGGGATCACCAGGCGGCCGCCGGGCGCAAGCTGTTCGGTGAGCGGGCGCGGGAGGGTCGGGGCGGCGGCGGCGACGATGATGGCGGAGAACGGGCCGGCCTCGGGCCAGCCGCGGTAGCCGTCGCCGGCGCGCACGTGGACGTTGTCGTAGCCGAGCTCGTCGAGGAGCGCGGAGGCCTGCTCGGCGAGGTCGGTGACGACCTCGATGCTGTAGACCTCGGCGCCGAGCTCGGCGAGCACGGCGGCCTGATAGCCGGAGCCGGTGCCGACGTCGAGGACGCGGTCGCCGGGCTTGACGTGCGCGAGCTGGGTCATGAGCGCGACGATGTAGGGCTGGCTGATGGTGGCGCCGTGACCGATCGGCAGCGGGTGATCGCCGTAGGCCTGACGCTGGTCCTCCTGCGGCACGAAGCGCTCGCGCGGGACCCTGCGCATGGCGGCGAGCACGTGCTCGTCGGTGATATCGCGGGCGACGAGCTGCTGCTCGACCATCCGGCTGCGGGCGTGTGACGGTTCATCCATGGCGGCAGCGCACGCGACGACCGTGCACAGCAGGAGGCTCGCTCGACGCATGACGAGAAGGTAGCGCCGTGGTCGAGTCAGGCCCGCGCAGAGCCGGGAGCGCGGCCAGGCTCAGGCGTGGCGGGTCGAGGCAGCGGCGGTCGGACGGCGGGTCCCCGGGGACATGACGGAGAGGGCAGGCAGGCTCGGCCGTGACCCGCGGCGGGGCGCGCGAGCAGGTGGCTCGGCGTGGGCAGGCGGGCTCGAGCGCGCGCCCGCGCCATGGGTCTGTGCGGCCCTGAAGCGCGCGTCGGCTTCGCGGCGGGCTCTTCCGCGTGACGGGCCTGCGCAGCCCTGAAGCGCGTGGCTTCGCAGCGAGACCCTCGAAGCGCTGCGCCACCGCGAAGGGCGGCGACCGGTGGGAGCGCTCCGACGGCGAGGTGGCTCGCCGTGCTGCCGTGTGTCCTCGAGGACATGTCTCCGGGAGCATGTCCTCGAACCCATGTCCCCGGGGACATGCCCCGGGGGCCAGGCTCACTTGCCGCCGACCGCGGCCTCGAGCTCGGCGAGCTCGTGGGAGAAGCCGCCCGAGAGGATCGGGAAGCGGCACCCCGTCTTCGGGTCGAGGTTCTGGTCGTCGAGGTGGAAGCTCGGGGCGTAGCGCTCGCGCTTCCACTGGTTCTGGCTCCACAGGCGGAAGAACCGCTTGACCCACAGGAGTAGCTGGGCGCGGCCGTGCTCGGGGTAGCGGCTGGCGAGGACGCGGAAGACGTCCTTGGGCGTGAGCTTGTCGCGGATGGCGGCGCGCTCGATGACGTCGAGGATCGGGTACGGCATCAGGTCGTCCTCGTCGGTCTGATGGGCGCTGGCGGGCCGCAGCTCGGCGGTCGGGGCCTGGACGTTGACGGCGCTCAGCTCGGGGGTAGGGCCGACGCCGGCGGGGCCTTCGAGCTCGACCCACCGCAGCCACTGGCGCAGGAAGGCCTTGTCGATGCCGGCGATCGGCGACAGGCCGCCGCAGGTGTCGCCGTCCATGGTGGCGTAGCCGACGGCGGCCTCGCTGCGGTTGCTGGTGGCCAGCAGGAGGGCGCCGCGCAGGTTGGCCAGCAGCCACACGCCGGGGGCGCGGGCGCGGGCCTGGATGTTCTGCAGGGCGATGTCGTCGCCCTTCCAGCCGAGCTCGCGGCCGATCGCGCCCTCGACCGTGCGCACGTAGGCGCGCACGAGCGGGTCGACGTCGAACTCGAGGAACTCGGCGCCGACGGCCCCGGCGACGGCGCGGGCGGCGTTGCGCGTGGTGTCGGAGCTGTTGTGCGTCGACTGATAGACGCAGGTGAGCAGCGAGCCCACGATCGCCCGCGTGGTGGTGCAGGTGCCCTCGGCCAGGCCGAGGCGGGCGCAGGTGGCCTCGACGCCGAGCTCCTGCACGGCGAGGGTGACCATGAGGTGCACGAGGTAGGCGACGGCGGCCGAGTCGGCGCCGCCGCTGAGCGAGACGACGAAGCCGCGCGACCGGCTCTTGCGCAGGTAGTCGAACAGGCCGAGAGCGACGGCCCGCGAGAACTCCTCGCGCTTGTCGCCGGGCCACGGCGGGGTCGGCAGCGGCTGGTGCGGCGGCAGGTCGGCGACCGGCAGCTGCATCTCGAAGCGGGTGATCCGGCGCAGGTGGTCGTCGACGGTCGGGGCGGCGGTCCGGCTGGCGTGGATCATGCGCGCGAGGTCGACGTCGATCACGGCGCTGGTGAGGTAGACGTCGTCGTAACCGAGCCGCGGGCCCTCGGCGATGAGGTGGCCGGAGGCGGCGATCATGCACTCGCCGTCGTAGATGACGCGGCCGGCCTCGTTGCCGATGAAGTTGGAGTAGACGTAGGTGGCGCCGAAGCTGCGCGAGGCGCCGATGACGATCTGCTTGCGCACCTCGTGCTTGCCGAACGCGAAGTGGCTGGCGCTCGGGTTGCAGATGACGTCGACGCCCTGGGCGGCGAGCTCGACGCCGGGGCGGTTCGGGACCCACGCGTCCTCGCAGATCTCGAAGCCGATCCGCAGGCCGCCGACCTCGAAGATCTGGTCGCCCAGCGGGTAGCTGTGGCCGTCGTGCTCCCACTGCACGAACTTGCCGGCCGGCCAGCCCTTGAACCACCGCGGCTCGTAATGGATGCCGTCACCGGCGAGGAAGCGCTTGCCGACCAGGCCGACGATCTGGCCGTCGGCGACCAGGCAGACGGCGTTGTAGTTGGCGGCGCGGTGCATGATCGGGACGCCGAGGGCGACGATCATGCCCTTCGTCTCGGGCAGCAGCTCTTGCAAGATCCGCCACGATTCGAGCACGGTGCCGCGGCTGAAGAACGCGTCCTCGCAGCCGTAGCCGGGGATGCAGAGCTCGGGCAGGCACAGCACGGCGACGCCCTGCTGGCGGGCCAGGCGGATCGCCTCGAGGATCCGGGCCTGGTTGCCGTCCCAGTCGAGCGGCGTCTGGTTGAGGGCGGCGGCGGCGACGCGGACGAGGTGCATTCAATGTCTCCGGGGACAGGGTCTAAAGGACATGTCCTGTGAGGTGAGGCGCGAGCAGCGGGGCGATCGAGGCGACCTTCAGCGGCGGGGCGGCGCCGGCGTCGATGCTGGCGAGGGCGCGCGCGCGCGGGTGGCTGTCGGTGCAGGCGATGGCGGAGAACAGGCCGGTGGCTTGCAGCTTGTGCAGGGCGTCGCCGGGGAACACGCCGTGGGTGGCGACGGCGGCCAGGCCGACGGCGCCGGCGCGCTGGTAGGCCCGGGCGGCGCCGATCAGCGAGCCGCCGGTGCGGATCATGTCGTCGTAGAGGATGACCAGCTTGCCGGCGACCTGGGCGTCGATGGCGGTGATCTCGGTGCGCTCGCCGTCGTGGCGGCGCTTGAACACGAAGGCGGCGGTGACCCCGAGGTCGTTGGCCAGCGACTCGACCCACTTGGCGCGGCCGGCGTCGGTGCAGGCGAGCACGAAGGGCCGGCCGCCGGCGATGTCGAGGATCATGTCGCGGATGACCGGCTTGGCGTAGACGTGGGTGGCGACCAGGCCGGCCTCGAAGTAGTGCGGGATGCCCTCGGCGTGGAGGTCGAGCAGGAGCACGCGGTTGCCGTAGGAGGCCGGCGGGATGGCCGAGAACAGGGCGGCGCGGGTCTTGGCGGTGACGACCTCGCCCGGCTTGGTCGCGCGCTCCATGGTCGCGTAGCCGTAGTACGGGACGACGAGGGTGAGGCGGCGGGCGCCGTAGTGGACGGCGCCGCAGGCGAGGTCGAACAAGGTCAGCGAGGCGGCGTCGTCGACGGAGCCGCCGATCAGGACGACGTCGCGGCCGTCGACCGGGGTGACGAGCCGGAGGTAGCGCTCGCCGTCAGGGAAGGCGAAGGTGTCGATCTCGCCGCCCTCGAGCGCGGCCGAGCCGCACAGCGCGGCCTGCAAGTAGCCGTACTCCGGGGTGGCGAACACGAGCGGGCGAGTCGTCATGCGGGGGAGGAAGAGTACCCCTCGGCGAGCGCGTTGGCGACCTCGGTATAGGCGTAATCGCTGACGCGTTCGTCGATGCGCATGCGCAGCAGCGCCTTGCTGCGGCAGGCGGCGGCGAAGAAGAACGCGCGATCGTCGGCGCAGGCGCGCGCGAGCGCGGGGACGGCGGCCCAGCGATCGAACAGGCGCTGGCAGATCCGCCGCACGCACGGCCACAGCTCGGCCTGGTCGGGCCCGCCGGCGTCTTCGATCCAGGCGATGACGGCGGCGAGGTGGGCGTGCACGAGGGTGTGGAGCAGCTTGCCCTGGGCCTCGGCGAGGTCGGCGGTGAGGGTGAAGGAGTCGGAGGCGAGCGCGGGTGCGTGACCGGCGGCGGCGAGCCGGCCGCGGTGGAGCCGGATGCCGCCGAGGTCGCGCACGATGAAGCCGCAGGGGCGGCCGGCGTGGACGAGCAGGGTGTTCTGCAGGTGGGCCTCGAGGGCGACGCCGTGGGCGGTCAAGAGGCGCAGGGCCGGCGGGACGAGGACTTCGAGGTAGTCGCTGAAGAAAGCGGCGAGGCGGGCGCGCAGGTCGCCGGGGTAGTCGGCGGCGAGCTCGCGCACGAGGAGGTCGCCGCCGGGGCGGCGCTCGCCGAGCGCGGCGCAGACGAGGAGCTGCGGGCTGCGCGAGGGGACATGTCCGTGAGGGAAGGTCCTCGGGGACATGTCGTCGGGGGCATGTCCGGAGGGGAATGTCTCAAGGGACATGTCGGCGGGGCGGGACGGAGCGAGGCGCGGGTCGGCTGTCGCGAGGGACAGGTCGGCGTGGAGGTCGCGGGCGAGGGCGGCGGGGTCGGGGCGCAGCACGACGCCGAGCTGGCCGGCGCGGTCGCCGTGGCGCGGGTGCATGCCGGCGGCGGCCACGTCGGCCTGGATCCGCAGGCCGCGGCGCGTCTCGGGATCGGCGGCCTGGATCGCGGCCAGCAGGGCGGCGATCGGCGGGCCGTTGTGGACCGAGGCGGGCGAGACCTGGCGGCGCGCGCTGGTGGTGTGGATGTCGACGGCGAGCTTGAGGTGCAGGGCCGGGGCGGCGAGGGCGACGGTGCGCAGGCTCAGGAGGGCGCGGGCGGGCAGCGGGGGCAGGTCGACGGGGTGGGCGACGCTGCGCCACAGCGGGCCGAGCAGGCGCGGCAGGCGGCGCAGCTGGAGGGCGTGCACGGGCAGGCGGACCAGGCCGGCGGGCGCGGGCGGGAACAGCTCGCGGGCGAGGTCGGCGTAGAGGTCGGGCGCGGCGAGCTGGGCGTGGTCGGCGGCGAGGTCGACGGCGTGCACGGGGGCCTGGGCCAGCAAGTCGGGGCCGTGGCGCAGGTTCTCCCAGGCGCGCAGGCCGAGCCGGGTCTTGCTCATCGGGTGCCAGGGGTGACCGTCGACGACGAGGTTCTCGGGGTCGAGCGGGGCGGGCCACGCCTGGCCTTCGGAGCATGTCCGATGGCGCAGGTCGGCGACGAGGCGGGCGAGGGCGAGGTTCCAGCGGCTGTCGTCGAGCTCGCGGGCGAGCCGGGCGCGGGGGGCCGGGGCGAGCGCGGGTAAGAGGCGCGGGAGGAGCTGGGGGAGGTCGGGCAGGTCGCTGGCTTCGAGGTCGGGGGCGTGGAGCTCAAAGGCGCGGCGGCGTCGCAGCGGGAGACTCAAGGAACATGTGCGAAGGGACATGTCCTGAAGGTCAAAGGCGAGGAGCCGCTCGCGGGCGCAGGCGAGGAGCAGGCGGGCGCCGATGGCCTGGGTGGCGGCGCGCCAGTGACAGGCGAGGTCGGCGGGCTCGGGCCGGACGCGGAAGGCGAGGGGGAGGGCCCGGGCGGCGAAGGCGAAGAAGCGGTCGCGCTCGGGCACGCCGCGAAAGGTAGCGCGCGGATCGGGAGGGCGAAAGCTCGGGGCTGTAGTGGCGATGAGCTCGCCGACCGTGGAGCTCGCTGAGGGAGCGGGCAGGGTCGACGAGGCCGACGAGCGTGCGGGCGCCGAAGGCCCCGGTCGGGGACGGCGAGAGGCTCAGCCGGCGCGCCAGTGGGCCACGGCGAGCTCGCCGAGCATGAGGGTGGCGGACAGGAGGAGGACGGCGGCGATCCAGCGGCGCAGGCTGTCGGGGTCGAGGCTGCCGGTGCGGCGGGCGCCGAGGTTGGCGCCGAGCAGGGTGAGCGGGGTGACGATGGCGAAGGCGGTGAGGTCGACCTGTCCTTGGAGGAAGGTGGCGACGCCGGCCGACAGCCCGGTGACGGCGCCGATCGCCATGTTGGTGCCGATGGCCACGGGCGGGGCGACGCGGGCGTAGCGGATCATGGCGGGCAGGCGCAGGCTGCCGAGCAGGAGGCCGACGAGGCCGGAGATCGCGCCGAGCACGGCGCCGACGACGACCTCGGCGAGGACGGCGAAGGTGCGCGAAGGGACATGTCCGGAAGGACTGGTCGGATCGGGCGGGCGGCGCAGCATGCTGGCGCCGGTGAGCAGGAGGACGCCGGCGATGACGGCCTTGAGCAGGCGCGCGTCGACGCTGCCGGCCCAGCGAGCGGTGGCGAAGGCGGCGAGGGCGGAGGGGAGGCCGACGCTGGCGAGCAGCCACAGGTCGACGCGGCCGTCACGGGCGTGCCGCCAGGTGCCGGTGAGGGTGCCGGCGGTGGAGATGGCGAGGCTGGTGGCGGCGCCGGCGACCGGGCTGCCGAGGACGTAGACGAGGAGGGCGACCCGCAGCTGGCCGAGCACGAGCCCGACGGTGGCGCCGATGTAGCTGAGGCCGAAGGAGACCAGCGCAATGAGCGCTAGCGCGAGGATCTCGGTGGAGCGCAGGCGCCGACGCTAACACGCGTGACGGGGGAGTGAGCCTGGAGGGATCGCCGCGCGGTGGCGCGAGGGCGCGCGGTCGCGGAGGACCACGAGAGAGGTGGTGCGGGGGCGATGCGTGAGGGGGCCGCTGCGAGGGCTCGGTGATGCTCTCGCGCGGTGCTGTCTCGCGGATGCGGCGGCGATCGCAGGGGACGAGTCGACGGCGATGGCCGGGCAGTTCGAGGCAAAGTGGGTGGCACACGCGGCGCGGCGATGTTGGCGAGGGCCTCGCTGTCGCGGTGTCGATGGCCGCGTCGCGGATGTGGCGGGGATGGTGCTGGTGGCGGTCCGGCGAGTCGTGGCGATGCTGCCCTGCGTGTCGGATGGTTTGCGAGGCGCGAGCGATCGCTTCGTCGGGCCTCGGGCGTGCGGGCTGTCGGAGGGCCGCGAGGATCGGCGGTGTGAACGTGAAGGTTCGTTCATCACGGTGCGCTGGGTCGGACGGTGATGGTCGGCTCGAGTCGGCGAAGGTGTCGCGGGCGAAGGTGTCGCGGGCGAAAGGCGGGGCGGCGCTTGACAGGCGGGCGGGCCGGGGCGGACGCTGCGGCGGCGTGATGGAGCGCGGGGACACGACGGCGGCGGAGGCGCTCGCAACGGGGCTTCCGGGGTCGCCGCGGCCGCGCTGGGTGGTGATTCACTGGACGCTCGAGGCGCTGGGGCTGGTGCGCGCGATCGCGGCGGCCGACGGCTCGCCGGAGCTGACGCTGATCGGGCCGGCGGCCGCGGACGAGGTCGCGGGGGCGCTGGCCGAATTGCCCGAAGGACATGTCCACAAGTACTGGCAGGGCTCGGCGAGCGGCGGGGTCGAGGCGCTGGCGCGCTTCTTCGCCGAGACGGCCGGGCTGCCGGCGGCCGACGCGATCATCGTGCTGCCGCTGCGCGGGCACGGCGAGACCGACGCGTTCTCGCGCCTGGTGTGCACGGCGATCCAGCGGGCCTGCAAGGGCAAGCCGCCGCACGTGGTGGTGGCGGTCGAGGACCCGGAGGCGACCCACGAGTTCGAGGGGCTCGGGGTGGCGACGATCTTCTATCCGGGCTTCCTGCGCGCGGCGCTGCTGGCCCACGCGTGCGTCGATCTGGGGGCGTTCCGCTTCATGCTGGCGCTGCTCGGCGGGCGCCTGCGGGTCGAGACCTGGCCGGTGCCGCCGGAGCTGCGGGCGGGGACGTTCCGCGAGGCGTGCCTCGGGGTGGAGGTCGATCGCCGCGGGCGGCCGGTGACGCTGATCGGGCTGTTCGCGCCGGCCGAGGGCGGGCAGGACTCGATGCTGCTGAGCCCGCCGCCGGGCCGTGCGCTGCGCGACGCGAGCGCGCTGCTGGTGCTGACGGGAGAGGCCGAGTGAGGCGAGGGGCGCGTGCGGCCCGCGCGGGGGGCACGATCGGCAGCGCTGCCGGCGAGGCGGAGCGGGTCTTCGGCGAGGCGGCCGCTGTGACGCGGCTCGCAGGAGGATCTGGCTTTTGGGGCATGTCCGTGCGGACATGGCTGATCGGGCCTGTACTCCTGGGCATGTTCCTGCAGACAGGTGCCGCGCGGGCCGGCGAGCCGATCACGATCCGGTTCGGGTCGGGGGCCAAGAAGGGCGGGTTCGACGTGACCGCCCACGCGCTGGCCGAGGTGGTGCGCGGCGAGGGGCGAGTGACGATCGCGCCGGAGTCGACGCGGGGCTCGTGCGAGAACGTGCACAAGCTGCTGTCGGGCGAGCTCGACGCGGCGCTGGTGCAGTACGACGTGGCGGCCGAGGCGTTCAAGGCCGGGCAGGCCGACGCGGCGGCGGTCGACAGCAAGACGCCGCGCGGCGGGTGGATGTGCAAGCTGTCGCCCGAGGAGGCCGACAAGGCGGAGCTGCGGGTGATCGCGGCGGTGTCCGACGCGGCGGTGCACGTGCTGGTGCGCCGGCCGGTGCGCCTCGACGAGTTCACCGACATCGGCCGCGAGCCGCTGTTCATGGGCAAGGACGGGTCGGGCAGCTACGAGACGGCGAAGGTGATCCTCGGCGCGGCCGGGCACACGGCGGAGCATCTGCCGCTGTTCATGGGCACCGCCGACGAGGCGCTGGCGGCGATGAGCCGGCGCGAGCTGCTGACGATGCTGCGGACCACCGAGCCCGGGCACGCGGAGATCGGCGCGGTGCTGGCGTCGGGCCTGGCGACCCTGAACCCGCTGCCGGAGGAGGTGCTGAACCGGCTGATCGACGGCTATCCGTATTACCGGATCTGCCCGATCGAGCCCGGGACCTACGCGGGGCTCGAGTTCAGCATCCCGACGGTGTGCGTGAGCTCGGTGGTGCTGGTGGCGACGCCGCGCCAGCGGCTGGACGACGAGGGCTTTTTGGCCGACCGCCGGCTCGCGGTCGAGGCGATGATCGTCGGGCTGCAGAAGCTGGCGCGCGAGGAGCAGCACGCGAGCCTCGGGGTCCGCGTCGAGTGGCGCGGGTTCGCCGAGCGCGAGCCGATCCCGCTGCACCCGGTGGCGGAGGTGCACGAGACCCGCGAGCGGCGGACGGCGTGGCTGCAGGCAGGGGCGGCCGCGGCGGCGCTGGCGGTGGTGCTGCACCTGGTGCGCCGGGCGCTGCGGCGGCGGCGGGTCCCGGGGGCCGGGATCGAGACCCAGCTGTCGAACCCGCTGGTGCCGTTCGCGGCGTTCGCGTGCGTGGTGACGCTCTCGACGTTCATCGTCTGGTCTTTGGAACATGACTCGAACGCCAGGTTGCGGACGCTGAACGACTCGTTCTGGGAGATGAACACGTTCGCCACCGGCAACTTCACCACCGAGACGCTGAAGACGCCGACGGCGCGGGTGGTCGGGGCGGCGGCGACGATCCTCGGGCTGGGGCTGCTGGCGTGGTTCACGGCGACGCTCACCAACATCTTCGCGCAGGAGCAGACGCGGCTGTGGCGGCGGCTGAACCGGCACCTGGTGGTGCTGAACTTCCGCGAGGACATGCTGCCGCTGATCCGGCTGCTGCGCAGCCCGGGGCCGACGCGCCACCGGCCGCTGCACGTGGTGGTGTCCGACGCGCTGCCGCGGCGCGTGCGGCTGCAGCTGGCGCGGGTCAAGGCGCTGACGATCCACAACGCCAACCCCGAGGTGCCGGAGGACCTGGCGGGGCTGCGGCTGCCGCGGGCGTCGCGGGTGATCGTGCTCGGCGACGGCGAGGCGGCGGGGGCCAGCTACGATCCGCTGCGGATCGCCCGCGCGGTCCATCAGGCGTGCGCGCGCGACCCGATCGGCGGCGGGCAACGGGCGCGGCCGCTCGGGGTGGCGGCGACTTCGGTCGAGATCGCCCGGACCGCGCCGGCGCTGCCGGTGACGCTGGTCGAGACGTCGGAGGGCGAGCGCGACGAGGTGTTCTCGCCGTTCGCGGCCTGGCTGGTGCCGGTCGACTGCCAGACGCTGGCGCACCGCTGGCTGGTGATGGCCTGCCGCGACCGCGCGTTCGCGGAGCTGTTCAACCGGGTGGTCGCGTTCGCCGACGACAACGCCGAGGTCTACACGGCGACGGCTCCGACCTGGCTCATCGGACAGCCGTGGCGATCGGTCCGCCGCGCGCTGCTCGAGGTCCAGGGGCGCGGGGGCGCGGTGCCCCTGGGGCTGTATCGCACCGCCGATCCGGGCGGCAAGACGCCGGTGGGCGGGACCTCGCACGCGGAGCTGCGGCGGCGGCTGATCGTCAATCCGCGGCCGGACGAGCCGGTGGCGCCGGGCGACCTGATCGTCGCGCTGTGCGAGGATGAGGCGGACCTGGTGCGCATCGTCGCCGAGAGCCGCAAGGCCGTGCCGATCGGCTGACGCGGCCGCGCGCAGCGAGGACGCGGCCGCGCCCGCGAGGGGCTCGATTGTGGCTTCAAAGCCACGGCCGGCCCGGTTGACGGCGAGGGGCGGTGAATCGTATTCGGGCGAGATGCGGTCCCGTCGTGTCGTCCTCGCGTTGTCTTCCGCGCTCGTCGCCGGCTGTTATGCGGGTGGAGCGCAGATGACCGAAAGTACAGGTGAGACCGGGACCGCGAGCGAGGCGACGACGGGCGGTCCGGGCGAGACGACGGTCGAGCCCGCGACCGGGGACACGGGCGCGCCGACGACGGCGGCGACGACGACGACGACCGGGGTGGGGCCGACGAGCACGGAGCCGGCGGGGCCGACCAGCACCGGGCCGGACGCGACGACCGCGGAGCCGGAGACGACGCTGGGGCCGGAGACGACCGACGCGACCACGAGCGAGACCACGACCGGGGCGCCGATCGACCCGGTGGCGGAGGTGTGCGCGCGCTGGACGGCGGACCGTTCGGACATGTCCGAAGGGACATGGAGCGGGGCGGTCGCGGGCTGTCAGGCGGGCGACACCGGGGCGCCGGGCCGCGACAACGCGCTGCGGCTGATCAACCTCTATCGCTGGCTGGCCGGGCAGCCGGCGGTCGGGCACGACGCGGGCCTCAACGCCAAGGCGCAGCAGTGCGCGCTGATGATGCAGGCCAACGGGCAGCTGTCGCACAGCCCGGGCATGGGCTGGGACTGTTACACGGCCGACGGGGCGCAGGCGGCGATGAACAGCAACATCTCGTCGACGCCGGGGGTGGTCGCGGTCGACCTCTACATGGTCGACCCCGGCAACGCGACGACGTTCGGCCACCGGCGCTGGATCCTCTCGAACAAGCTCGGTCCGGTCGGGCTCGGCTCGTCGGCGGTCAACTCGTGTATGTGGGTGATCGGCGGGCAGGGCGGCGGCGATGCGGCGTGGACGGCCTGGCCGCCGCCCGGGGTGGTGCCGATCGAGGCGCTCCACGTGCCCGAGGTGCCGTGGGCCAACGTCGACGAGACGGGCTGGACGATCCAGAGCGACAGCCTCGACCTCGGCGGGGCGCAGGTCTCGATCACCGAGAGCGGGATCGAGATGCCGGTCAAGCTGACGCCCCTGATGGGCGGGTTCGGCTCGGCCAGCGCGATCGCCATGACGCCGCAGGGGTGGGAGTCGGAGGCGGGCAAGACGTACGCGGTGCAGGTGAGCGGGGTGCCGCAGCCGTTCAGCTACGAGGTGCAGGTGGTCGGCTGCGAGTGAGGGGTGGTCACGCGCCGGCGTGGACGCGGCGCGTCGCCGCGCGGAGGTATCTCGGGACATGCTCTCCAGGACATGCTCGGACGGGCATGTCCTATTGAGCATGTGCGATCAGCCAGCCGAGGTCGCGCGGCTGAGGCGGACCTCGACGGCGTGGTCTTCGCGGCCGGAGGGGAAGATGTTGGTCGCCTCGATCACCAGCAGGTCGCCGTCGCGGCGGAAGGTGGTGCGCCAGCCCCAGGTCTCCGGGCCGGCGCGGTAGCTGCCGCGGACCGCGATGTCGGGGCCGGCGGGCCCGGTCGACCACAGCGCGGAGGCGCCGGTGTGGAAGCTGTCGATCCAGTACATGGTGTGCTCGTGGTCATCGAGGCCGAGGGTCATCTCGCCGTGGTGCGGCTTGCCCATGCAGGTGCCGTCGTAGCGGAGGCGCGTGTAGCGGCCGTCCAGCAGCGGCTCGATCTCGACGCGCCAGGTGCTCTCGTCGGGCGCGCCCGAGGGGTCGAGCCAGGTGCGTGCGGGGCCGGTCCATGAGCCTGTGAGTTCGCTGAGGGGGTGCGCCATGGCGGGTGTCATAGGTCATCGGCGGCGAGCGGTCCACCGGTGACGGGCGCGGCGGGTGCTACAGTGCGGCGATGCGAGCGGTCCGCGGGGCGGTCTTGGTGGGGCTCGGGCTCGCGGCGTGTTCGGCGGCGACGAACGCGGGTGGCGGCAGCGAGGCCACGACGTCGAGTGGTTCGGGCGAGAGCGGCGGGCCGGGCAGCACGGGCAGCACGGGCGGCACGAGCGGCGGGACGACGGCCGCGCCGACGACGACGACGGCGATGCCTGCGCCGGATCTCGGGGTGATGAACGACTGTCGCCACGACAGCCCCGAGGCGTTGATGGATTGCATCGATCCGGGGCGGTGGGCGGAGGAGGTCGCCTTCATCGCCGCGTCGCGGCCGCCCGGGTCGCCGCACTGGCACAAGGTGCAGGACCGTTGCGCGGCGCGGCTCGAGCAGGCGGGCTTCGTGGTGCAGCGGCAGGACTACGGCTCCGGGGTCAACGTGATCGGCACGCGCGAGGGGGTGACCGATCCGGGCGAGGTGGTGTTGCTGGCGGCCCACTACGATCACATCAGCGGGTGCCCCGGCGCCGACGACAACGCGAGCGGGGTGGCGGGGGCGCTCGAGGTGGCGCGCGTGCTCGGGCAGGCGTCGCTGCCGCGCACGCTGGTGGTGGCGTGCTGGGACGAGGAGGAGCTCGGGCTGCGGGGCTCGCGGGCGTTCGCGCAGACGTTCACGGGGGCGAAGCTGGCGGTGGCGTTCAACTTCGACATGATCGGCTACGCGAGCGCGGCGGAGCAATCGCAGGTGTTCCCGGGGCCGCTGGCGGAGCGCTTCCCCGGGCTGGCGGACGAGCTGGCGGCCAACAAGGGGCGCGGCGACTTCATCGCGGTGGTGGCCGACGCGTCGGCCGAGCCGTTCGCGCTCGAGCTCGAGGCGCAGGCGGAGGCGCTGGGCCGGCTGACGGGGGTGATGACGCTGACGGCGGTCGAGAAGCTCGACGACGACGCGTTCGGGGTGCTGAGCATGTCGGACCACCGCAGCTTCTGGGAGCTCGGTCTGCCGGCGCTGCACGTGTTCGACACCGGGCTGTTCCGCAACCCGACGTATCACTGCACGCTCGGGCTCGACACGGCCGACACGCTCGATCACGCGTTCGCCACCGATGTGCTCAAGGCGACGGCGGCGGCGGTGGCGGCCGCGGCGGGGCTGTAGCGGCGGTTTTCAGGAGGATATGTCCCGAGGGACATGTGCCGCGCGTCAGCTCCACTGCAGGTCGAGCACGAAGCGCCGCCACTCGCGCTCGAAGCGGGGCATGTCGCGGTGGCCGAGGATCTTCTGCAGGGTGGTGTAGCCGCCGGGATCGAGGTCGGCGCCGGCGACGAAGGCGTGATAATAATCGCGCAGGCGATCCTGCTCCTGCAAATAATAGCAGAGGTAGCGCGCCTGGGCGTAGTTGAGGCCGGAGCGGGCGCCGTAGAATTCGTCGGAGTCGGTGGCGCACAGCTCGGCGAACGAGCGCAGGCGCCGGGCGCGGATGGCGGCCTGCAGGCCCGGGAGGCGCCAATTGGGGTAGCCGACGATCCGGCCGGCGTGCTCGCCACATTGCTCGTAGAGCGAGGCCAGGCCCTCATTGAACCACGCCGGACAGGCGGGGAAGTTGCTGGCCATGAACGGGTGGACGATCTCGTGGACGAGGGTGCCGCCGCCGGTGCCGATGTTCATGATCAGGGCGGCGTGGCGCGGCGAGTAATAGCCGTAGGGCGTGTCGGGCTCCTCGCCGAAGATCTCCTGGGTGTTGCGGCCGTAGCTCAGGCGATCGGCGAACAAATAGACGTCGATGATGCGCGCGGGATCGCGGGCGAAGTAGTCCTGCCGCAGCCGCAGCACCGACCAGTGGATCGTGCGATCGGCCCGGCGCTGGACGTCGGCGGCCGGCTCGTCGCCGAGGATGACGAACGGCGGCTCGACGAGGACGGTGAAGCCGCGATCGGCGTGGCGCTGGCGCAGCGCGTCGGCGCGGGCGTCGAGGGCGGCGCGGGGGATGCGAGCGGCGGCGAGCTCGGAAGCTGCGACCGGCGGGGGTGGCGGTCCGGGCGAGGGCAGGTCGGGCTCGGGCTCGAGCGAGAGGCGCGGGGCAGGACGGGGCGGCGCGGAGGCGGGGCGATCGCCGCAGGCCCACATTCCGGCGGCGGCGAGCCCGAGGGCGAATTCTCGGCGGTGCATGCAGCGGTGGAGACGCGCGTGGGCCGGGGACGGGTCTGGCGTGCGTGCTGGCTCGCGGCGGGAGCGTAGAGCCTGGTGTGGGTGCCGGCTTGCGGCGCGGGGGCGGGTAGTCCATGGTCGCCGCCCATGGCCCGCAAGCCGCTTCGCCGCCTCGTGGTCGACGGTCGACTGTACCTGTACTCGATGGGGTGGACCTACGACCTCGACGGCGAGCGCGTGGTCGCGGTGGCGCTCTATCACGCGGAGACCGGGCAGGAGAACCGTCCGCGCGGTCAGCCGATGCGGGCCAAGTTCCTCACGCGCGAGGCGGCGGTGGTCGACACCTCGATCGCGTTTCCGGCCGACGCCCGCGCCGTGCTCGAGCGGGCGCTGACCCTCGGCTGGGACGGTCGGCGCGAGGGCTGGCTGCTGCCGGCGAGCGGGCTGGAGCGGCCGGGGCTGGTGCTCAGCGGGCCGACGCGGCTGCGCGAGTGGGCGGCGGGAAAGCCGGCCTATGTGCTCCACTTCGAGGACACGACGCTGGCGGAGCGCATCGCGGGCGACCTCGGGATCCCGGCGGTGCCCGCCGCGCGCGGGGCCGCCGAGGCGCAGTGGCGCGACGAGACGCGCTATGTGCTGCGCTCGCGGTGGGGCCGACTGGTGCACGTGTACACGCGCAGCGTCGCCGAGCTGGTGGCGGCGCTGGCCGCCGTGGCGCGCCGGGCCCCGCGGCTCGGCGGGTCGGTGGCGGGGCTGGCGAGCGTCACGCCCGAGGCGGCCGGCGAGGTCGTTCCGCCCGAACACTGGGCGACGCAGCCGGAGGCGCGCCAGTTCCCGGGGGTTCGTGAGCGGGACGTGGTGTGGACATACGCCGGACCCGACGGCCCGCGCGTCGAGGCCTACGAGTACCACCCGGACGCGCCGGAGCATCTGTGGCGCTGGACCAGCCTGCACGAGGGCGGATCGGTCGAGCGCCGGTTCCCGCGCGCGTGAACCGGGCCGGCTAACGGCGCGGCCACCAGCAGGGCACGGAGTCACGGTAGCGCGCGTAGGGCTCGCCGAATCGGGCGTGTAGATCGCGCTCCTCGATCGGGCGGACGAAGCGGTCCCAGAGCACGCCGCCGGTGATCGCGTAGAGCATGGTGAAGCTCGAGCCGAGGTAGAGGCCGATGGCGAACGCCGCGCCGAGGCCCCCGATCGCCATCGGGTTGCGCACGCGGCGATAGGGGCCGACGACGACGAGCGCGTTGGCCATGTCGAGCGGGAGCGGGGTGCCGCGGCCGTGGCGGGCCATGGCGAGGCCGCTCGCCAGGTTGAGGGCGGCGAACGCCGCGAACAGCACGAGGGCCGCCGCGGTCTGCCCGGGGAGCTGCCAGGGGCTCATGCCCAGCGCGCGCTCGAGCTGGACCAGCAGCCACGGGCCCGCGACGAGGAAGACGAGCCAGAAGACCGCGGTCTGGCAGGCGGTCTTGGTGAGGTTCCAGGCGGCGCTCGCGGGTCGGGCGCTGCGGAAGGCAGGGTGTCGGGACGGCGCGCCCACGCGCGCACGGTCGCACGATTCGCGCGCCGCGGGAAGGTCGGGCGGGCCGCGAAATCGACCGGTCGAAACGAGATGTCCCCGGGGACAGATGATTCTGTCTCCGGGGACATGTCCTAACGTGGCTGTCCCGAGGGACAGGCCATCAGCCGGGCTGGATCGAGCAATAGCCGGCGATGCAGGTGCCCTCGCCCTCGCAGCAGGCGGCGTCGACCTCGCAGGAGTCGCCGATGTGCGAGCAGGTGTCGGGCTTGTCGGAGCAGACGGCGGGCTCGCCGTAGCAGAAGCCGTCGCAGCAGTCGAAGCCGGCGTTGCAGCCCTCGCCGAGCTGCTTGCACGGGGACAGGGCCCACTCGCCGCGCATGTTCTGGTTGTTGAGCTCCTGGCCGGGGAGCCAGAAGGCCGGGTGGCTCGGGTCGGTGCCGGGGGTGATGTTGCCGTCGATGGCGGTCACCCACAGCTGCTTGGTCCGCGTGGCGGGGTTGGTGTCGGTGAGCGTGTTGCCGTACTTGCGCTCGGAGCCGATGATGAGCCACGAGTAACCGCCGACCGAGACGGGCAGGAAGGTCGGCTCGTAGGTGGTCTGGTCCTGGCCGGGCTCGACGATGCCGAGGCCGTTGGCCTTGTCGAGGCGCACGACCGCGGCGCCGTCGAGGCTGGTCAGCCAGACCTCGGTGATCGCGGCGCGGGTGCGGGCCTGGTTGAGGCGGTTGAACGCGATCCACTGCGAGTCCGGCGAGAAGGTCGGGAACGTGGTGGTCGTGAGCCCGGGGATCTTGTCGACGATCTGGTGGGCGTTGGCGAACGAGTTGGTCATCAGGTCGATGTCGACCAGCCACAGCTCGCTGTTGTTGAAGTCGAGCCAGTTGCCGTCGGTCTTGCGGGCGAACGCCAGCTTGGTGCCGTCGCTCGACCACACCGGGTGCTGCGGCTTGCCGCCGGGGACGGTGAGCTGCGCGAGCGTGACGGCGCTGTCGAAGGTGGTCAGCTTGAGCGCGCCGCTCTCGTCGGACTGACCCCACACCACGTGCGAGCCGTTGGGCGCGATGGCCTGGAAGCCCGAGGCGATGTCGGGGTAGTAGAGGACGCTGCCGGAGGCGGCGTCGATGGTGCTCCACGGGCTGTAGCCGCCGTGGAAGCTGGCGGCGATGCGCGAGCCGTCCTTGGACACGCTGTGACAGGCGACGCACTCGACGCCGGGCGGCTTCTGCACGAACGGCTCGGGCGCGGTGGCGCCGATGTTGAGGCGCACGACGTTGCCGTTGTTGACCTCCCAGTAATAGACGGTGCCGGTCAGGTTGGCCGGGGCGATCGTCCAGGTCTGGGTCTTGGCGAGGTAGGCCTTTTGCCCGTCGAAGCGGGCGATGTCGACCTTGACGTCACCCTCGGTCGAGGCGGTCAGCTTGAGCCAGACGTCGGTCGGCAGCTTGGGGAAATCGAAGCGCGAGGGCGGCGGGACGTTGTGATAGCCCTTGTACTCGAAGAACTCGCTGTAGGCGTGGACGTAATAGAGGTCGTTGGCGCCGCCGCCGTCCCATTGAATGGTGGGACCGATGAGGCCGCGCGGGAACACGGTCTTGTCGTACGGGTAGAGCAGGACCATCGCCGGATCGGGGTCGACGGCCATGCCGAACAGATCCTTGGTCTCGGGCGGGACGGGGACCGGCTCGGCGTTGAAGATCAGCTTGACGGTGGCGTTGGTGGTGGCCGCAGGCAGCGGGCCGGCGCCCTCGAAGGTGACGGTGCCGACGCCGCCGGCGAAGCCGGTCGCGCTGAAGCTGCCCGAGAGGCCGCCGATGCCGGCGAGGTCGAGCTTGTCGTACGACCAGGTGCCGTCGACGGGGATCTTGATGCCCTTGTCGGTGATGCCGACGGCGGTGTACTGCGTCGGCGCCGGGATGACGCCGTCGATCACGGTGACGGTGGCGTCGAGCGGATCGATCTCGATCGAGACGACCATGCCCGGGTCCTCGCCGGTGGTCGCGGTGGTGGCAGGATCGACGGTGGTGCCCTCGGAGGTGCCGGTGACCGGACCGGTCGGGTCGCCCGCCGTGCCGCTGCCGCTCGCCTCGGTGGTCGTCGGGGCAGCGGTGTCGGTGGAGTCGCTGCCGTTGCCGGTGTTGCCGGCGGTCAGCGTGGTGGAGGCGGAGATGACGGAGCTGTCGCTGTCGGCCGGTCGATCGGGGTCGCCACAGGCGAGCAGGCCGACGACCGGGAGGAGCGCCACAAAATTCCAACGCATGGCCGCGATTACAGCGAAGTTCGCCGGTCGCGACTAGACGGAAATCCCTGGTGCGACGCGAGCCCACGCCAGGCCCGGCGGCCGGCGCCGTCTGCAGGCGCGCACGCGGCTGCTCAGGACTTCAGCGGCTCACGCGGGGCGACGATGTCGCGCGCGAGGCCGACGCGCGCGAGGCCGCGGATCATGAGGTAGGTGAGGTCGAGCTCGAACCACCGCCGACCGTGGGCCGCGGCGCGCTGATGGGCGTGGTGGTTGTTGTGCCAGCCCTCGCCGAAGGTCAGCAGGGCGACCCACCAGTTGTTGCGCGAGTCGTCGCGGGTCTCGTAGTTGCGGTAGCCCCAGCGGTGGGCGGCGGAGTTGACGAGCCACGTCGCGTGATACGTGAAAACGAGGCGCACCGGGACGCCCCACACCAGCCAGCTCAAGCCCTGGCCGGCCCACGCCTCGCCGACGACGTAGAGCAGGGCGGCGAGCACGAACTGCGGGATGTAGTGCCAGCGGTCGAACCACCGCATCACGGGGTCGCGCAGGAGGTCGCGGGCGAACGCGCGCTCGGTGTCCTCGTCGGCGCGCATGAAGACCCACAGCATGTGGGACCAGAGCAGGCCGCGACGCGGCGAGTGCGGGTCGTGCTCCTGATCGGACCAGCGGTGATGGAGGCGATGCTTGCCGACCCACAGCACCGGGCTGCCCTGCCAGCTGAGGGTGCCGAGCAGGACGATGACGTACGACAAGAGCCGCGGGACCGCGAAGCTGCGGTGACACAGCAGGCGGTGATACCCGAGGCAGATGCCGACGCCGCCGGCGAGCCACCACAGCGCGAGGGCGACGCCGAAGCCGCTCCACGAGAAGGTGAAGGGGGCGGCGACGCAGGCCAGGTGCATCAGCCCGGCGCCGATCACGTGACTCCACATCAGGCCGCCGACCTCGGGCGTGCGGGTGACCGGCGGGGCGCTGTCTTCGAAATCGATGGCCGTGGACAAGACCTGAGCAGGCTACCAGCGAGGCGCGCAGGTCCAGAGACGGGGTCCCCGGCGAGGGTGCGCGTCGACGCACGTCGGCGCCCCCGCCCCGGCGCGCCGGCTCGGGCGCGCCGGCGATGAGGGACCTCCGCCGCGGCCGACGCCTCGCGCGCCCGATGCCCGCGTCGGCGGGTTATCGTGCCGTTCATGCGAACTTTGCCCTTGCCCGCGATCGCCCTCTCTTGCCTGCTCGCTTGCGGCGACGACGGCGCGGCCCAGACCGACGGGGCCTCGATGTCGGCCAGTGACACAACCATGACGAACACGTCGTCGACCTCGACGAGCGCCGGACCGACGAGCGCGACCTCGGAGGACGGGACGATGGGCGAGTCGGAGTCGGGCACGCCGACGACGACGACGCCGACGACGAGCACGAGCACGAGCACGAGCACGAGCACGAGCACGACGGAGCCCGGCACGAGCACGAGCACGAGCACGACCGACCCGATCGACACGACGACGACCGACACGAGCACGAGCACGAGCACGACCGATCCGATCGACACGACGACGACCGACACGACCACCGGCGATCCGGAGCCGTGCGCCTGTCCCGACGACATCGAGGTCCCGCTCGACGACGGCATCTTCGTCCTGTCCGACGACGCCGAGCTGTGGAAGTACTTCCCCGAGAGCAACAGCTTCACGATGCTGGGCCAGATCGGCTGCGGCATGACCAACACGTTCTCGATGGCGGTCGACCGGCTCGGCTACGCGTGGGTCCAGTTCAACGGCACCGGCCAGCTGCGCAAGGTCGACGTCACCAACGTCGCCGACTGCAGCGACCCGGGCTTCGTGGCGGCCCAGAACGGGGTCGTCAACTTCGGCATGGCGTTCGTGTCGAACAGCGCCAGCGACAAGTGCGACCGCATCTACGGCAACACGTACAGCGGCTTCGGCGGCTACTCGGAGGGCCCGAACGCCGGCGACTTCGTCACCATCGATCCGAACAACCTGGCGCTGTCGAAGCTCGGCAAGACCAACTTCGACGGCGCCGAGCTGACCGGCACCGGCGACGGGCGGGCGTTCATCTTCGGCGGGGCGTTCCCGTCGAAGCTGGTCCAGGCCGACAAGGACACCGGCGCGGCGCTCGAGGTGCTGCCGCTCAACGGGCTCGAGATCAACAACGGCGCGTTCGCGTTCGCCTTCTTCGCCGGCGACTTCTACTTCTTCACCGACAGCGACAACGACCTGTTCAACTCCGAGGTGACCCACCTCGACTACGACGACAGCGACATGAACGGGATCCAGGACCTGACGGTGCTGACTCAGGACGCGCCGCTGCTGGTGGTCGGCGCCGGGGTGTCGACGTGCGCCCCGGTGCTGCCGATGTGAGCCGATGACGGAGGACGCGAAGCGACGGGCGGCCCGGGCGGCGCTGGCGTACGTGACGCCGGGGGCCGTGATCGGCGTGGGCACCGGCTCGACCGTGGCCCAATTCATCGCCGAGTTAGGGCCGTCGCAGGTCGCCGGCGCGGTCGCCAGTTCGGAGCAGACCGCGGCGCGCCTGCGGGCCCGCGGGATCGCGGTGCTCGACCTCAACGAGACCGGGCCGCTGCCGCTCTACGTCGACGGCGCCGACGCCTGCGACCCGCAGCGGCGCCTGGTCAAGGGCGGCGGGGCGGCGCTGACGCGCGAGAAGATCGTCGCGGCGGCCAGCGAGCGGTTCGTCTGCATCATCGACCCCGGCAAGCGGGTCGACCGGCTCGGCGGGGCGCCGCTGCCGATCGAGGTGGTGCCGATGGCGCGCGAGCTGGTGGCGCGCACGATCGCCAGCATGACCGGGGGCACGCCCGTGTGGCGCGCGGGCGTGACCACCGACAACGGCGGGTGGATCCTCGACGTCCACGGGCTGGCGATCGGCGAGCCCGAGGCGCTCGAGGCGGCGCTCGACCAGATCGCCGGGGTCGTCAGCGTCGGGCTGTTCGCCCGCCGGCCGGCCGACGTGGTCATCGTCGGCGACGACCCGCCGTGGTCGTGGTGAGGCGGCTGTCCGTTCGGGCATGCGCGAACAGACAGGTCCTCCGGGACATGCCCCATGCGGCATGTCCCCGGGGGCATGTCAGTCGGGGTTGGCCTTGCGCCAGCGCTCGTACTCCTTGAGGTCGACGTCGCAGACCTTGGCGTACTCGCCGGTGACCTGCTTGCGCTCGTAGGCGCGGTCGCTGTCGGCGCGGTTCTGGCCCTCGCGCAGGGCCTCGAGGGCCTCGAGCACGTTGCGGAAGTAGATCCACCGCTTGGGCTGCTCGGCGGTCGGCGGCGGGGTGCCGTTGCAGTAGCGGCCCAGCCAGGCGTGGGCCTCTTCGACCTTGCCCTGCTCGCGCAGGGCGGTGGGCATGGCGGGCAGGCAGCTCTGCATCATCAGCGTGACGCGGTCGGGGCCGCGGGCCTGCTCGGCGAGGCAGCGCTCGCTGAAGCGGGCGTGGTCGCCGGCGAGGAAGGCGTCGCGCACGTAGGTGTCGCGCTCGAACTCGGAGCGCGACGGCTGGGCGCGGTCGCAGGCGTACATGTCGACGAAGACCTTCTTGGCGCCCTCGGGGCACGGGACCTCGTACAGGTCGATGACGTGGCCGTCCTTGTTGGGGCCGACGTTGCCGCGGCGGGCCTTCATGCCGCTGGGGATGTCGCCGTCGAACGGGCGGGTGCCGTCCTCGCACTCGCTGTCGGCGACGGCCACGTAGGAGCCGGTGGTGCCGCAGGCGGCGATCGGGCGGTCCTTGGACGAGCCCGGCGGGCCGGCCGGCGCGGTGGTTTCGGGGGCGCGCACGTCGCCGATCCGCGGGCGATCGCCGGCGCGGGCGTCGTGGCCGGGCCGCGGACCGCCGGGGTTGGCGAAGGCGCCGGAGGAGGAGGTCTTGAGGTCGAACGGCGAGGCGCCGGCATCGGAGCCGGGGCCGGCGATCGGGGTGCCAAAGGCGCCTGACTCGGTCGCTGCGGGGACCCTGGGCCGGCCCGACGTGGTGGTCTTGCAGGCGAACAGGCCGGCGAGGGCGAGGAGCAGGAGCGGACGGCGCATGCGCGAGGCGAACGTATCACGGGGCCGGGCGGTTGGTCGTGATGCGCTTCGAGGTCGGGGACGCGGTCCCGCGGCCGGGCAGGCGCTCGGCGAGGCGGTCGCGCCCGGCGGCCGGCTCAATGGGGGTGCTGCGGCAGGTCGTCGGCGATGTCGTAGTAATCGCCCTTGTCGGCGACATGGATGTGCATGGCGAGCCGGACGTGGGTGGGGGCATCGAAGGCGCCCATGGCGACGGCGATGGTGCCCTTGCCGATGGGGTCCCAAAACAGCCACGAGCCGCAGGTCGAGCAGAAGCCGCGGCGCACCTTGGCGGAGGCGTGGAACCATGTGAGGCGGTCGTCGCCGGCGATCGTCAGGGCGGCGCGCGCGACGTCGGTCGAGGCCCAGTAATGGCCCGACTGCTTGCGACACTGCGAGCAATGACAGGCGTTCGGCGGGGGCAAGGGGCCGGTGACCTCGAAGGTGACGGCGCCGCACAGACAAGAACCCTTCGGCATGGCGAATCCTCGCGGGCGACGCTAACACGGGGGGCGTGTTAGCGAAGCGGTGGACCGCCGTCGGCAGAGCGGTCGAGATCCGTCACGACGCGAGGATAAGGATCTCGGCCGGGTGTCCGTGACACGCCGCGCGCGAGGTTCGCCTGGCCTCGACCTCAGCCTCGTTCGACGCGCGCGCAGGCGGGCGCGTGGTCCAGCTTGCAACCCTTGTGGAAGCTGACCTTCGCCGCCTTGTCGTCCCGCCCGGTGCCGCGTCCCTCGGCCTGCATCACGCCCAGGTTGAAGCAGCCCTGGCCCACGCCGGCGCCGCAGGCCTTCTTGTAGAGCGCCACGGCGCGCTCGACGTCGTGCTCGACGCCGAGGCCGCGCTCGACGGCCCACCCGAGGTTCAGGCAGCGGCTCCCGAAGTTCGGGCCGCCCTTGTCGCAGACGTCGCGCAACCTCACCACCGTGCGCGACAGCTCGTCGCAGCCATCTTCGTCCGCGAGCACGCACGCTTTGTAGAACAGCTCGATCGCGTTCGCCTCGTTGACGCCGGGCTGTCGGCCATCGAGCCAGCTGCGCCCGAGGTTGAGGCAGCCCACGGATGCGAGACGCTCATGGAGCGCGCGCCAGCGCTTGTGACAGTGAGGCTCACGCTCGCGCTCTCATCGGCCGGGCTGGGTGTGGTGCCAGTACGACTCCATGATCTCCGCATGCCGGGGCTGGTCGAGGCGCCGGTCAGCGAAACACCTGGCTCTTCGGACAGGTGTAGGACGAGCCAGCGCGGGCCGCGAGCCGGCAGGTTCGGCGCCGGACCAAGCCGCGGGTACCAGCGATCTCCGTCGGGCGAGCACGAGATCGACGCCGGTTTCGACGGCCCGGAGGGAGAACACCTGCCCGATTCGCGGACACCCCGGACAGGCGGTCGAGGAGGTTCGCGGCCGCCATTTCGTCCGATCGTCGGCCGATCCGCGCCGCCGCGGGCAGCCGAGGGCGCAGGCACGTGTCCGCGGACCGGGGCCCAGGAGACGCCGGGTGCGGGCGCAGCCCTGTCCCTTATCCGGCGAGCGCACTCGGTCCCGCGGCGCGGGCAGGCTGGCGGGTCTGGCCAGGCGGTCTTCGTTTCTTTAGTGTCCGCGCCGCGTGACCCCCCGCATTCCATTCCTTTCATGCATCGCTCTGGCCGCGTGCCTGGGCCTCGCCTGCGCCGACGACAAGGACCCGCTCGACTCGGTGACCAACCCGACGGCCGCGAGCGACGCGAGCAACGCGTCGAACGCCTCGAACGCGTCGAACGCGAGCAACGCGTCGAACGCGACCAACGCGAGCAACGCGACCGACGACGGCACCGACACCGGTGAGACCAGCGACACCGGCGTCGACGAGACGACCGGGCCGACGTCGGGCGAGCCGACCACCAGCACGACGTCGGCCGAGACGACGTCGGCCGACACGACCGCGGCCGAGACGACCAGCACGACCGAGCCGCCGCCGACCGACGGGCCCGGGGTGCTGCCCGGCGAGGACGGGATGCAGGCGTTCTGCCGCCGCTACAAGGAGTGCGGCGGGACCTACTACGGCGATCAGCAGGAGTGTCTGGACGAGACGTACGGCTACTGGGGCGACTGCCCGTCGCGCAAGGCGGCGCTCGACGAGTTCGGCGCCTGCATGTCGGAGCTCGACTGCGGCGAGTGGAACCCCGACGCCTACAACCCGAACAGCACGCCGTGCGCGCGGCAGTGGGCCGGCGTCCAGCAGGCCGAGTCCTGCTGAGTTGCTGAAGGGACATGTCCCCCGGGACCTGCCCTCAAGGGCATGGCTCCGGGGACATGTCCGATAGATCCTCTTCGACGCTGAAGTAGCGGAACCCGCCGCCGCCGGTCCAGCCGGCGGCCGCGGTGACGCCGCTCGGATCGCGGCCGTCGACGACGGCGCGCAGGCGGGCGGCGACGAGGCCCTCGCAGTGCTCGCCGCGCTCGACGAGGATCCACGGGCGCCGCAGCTTGTGGGCGACGGCGCCGGTGGTGCCCGAGCCGGCGTAGACGTCGAGGACCCAGTCGCCCGGCCGGGTCGAGAGCTCGAGCACGCGCCGCAGCAGGGCCTCGGGCTTCTTGCCCTTGGGGAAGGCGACGCCGCCCTCGGCGTGCAGGTTGTTCGAGAGCAGGTCGTCCCAGATGGTGGTGAGCGGCTCGCCGGCGATCCGCTGGCCGTCGATGAGCTTGAGCTTGGCGGCGTAGAAGAGGATCCGCTCGCCGCGCACGAAGTAGAAGTCGTCGTGGTCGTCGCGCTCGAGGCGGTGGACGACGTCGGGCTCGGCCTTGCTGCGATCGATCATGGCCCGCGCGGCGGCGCTGACGGCGTTGTAGTCGGGCCGCGCGAGGCGGACGACGGCGTCGGCGCGGGCCAGCACGAACTCGTCGAGGCGCGCCGGCTCGGCCCGCGCCAGCCGCTGGGCGGCGCGCTCGCCCAGGCCGCAGGCGTCGGCGAAGGCGCGCAGCAGGCTGACGAGCCGCCACTCGCGGAAGGGGGCGGCGCGGTCGACGATGAACTGGGCGTACCGGGGGTCGCGCTCGCGGGCGGTGTAGAGCCGCTGCGGGGCCCAGTGCGCGCGGTCGCGGGCGTAGATCAGGACGAAGTTGGAGGTGCTGACGCAGCCGGGGTTGATCGCCTTGTGGCCGGTCGGAGCGCCCTGCTTGAAGGTGACGACGGCGGCCCGGTTGGCGCGGCCGAAGATGTCGTCGAGCAGGACGATCAGGTAGCCGAGCTCGTTGTCGTCGATGTGCACGAACAGGGTGCCGTCGGCGGCGAGCAGCCGGCGCAGGACCTCGAGGCGGGCGCGCATGTCGGCGAGCCAGCGCGCGTGCTCGATGCCGTCGTCGTAGTGGGCGAAGGCGCGGCCGGTGTTGTACGGCGGGTCGATGTAGACGCAGCGGATCCGCCCGGCGAACTCGGGCTCGAGCGCGCGCAAGGCGTCGAGGTTGTCGCCGCGGATCAGGCGGTTGTCGTAGAGGTCACCCGCGACCGCGGGGCCGGCCGCGCGGTGCGACAGCGCGGGCTGCTCGACCAGGCGGCGCGGGTCCACCGGGCGACGCTAGCGCCCCGCGGCGGGAATTTTCAAGCCTCTCGCGCTGGCGCCGCGGCGGGGCGCTCCGCGGGCGTCGGGGCCGGCATGGAGCTGGCCTTGAAGACAGGTCAGGGGATGACGACCTGCGCGGTGGCGCCGCGGCAGACCGGCTCGCAGCCGGGGCCGTTGGGCTGCGACTCGACGTAGGTCGGGGTGATGTTGCCGGCGTAGACGGCCTCCTCGCCGCGGCGGATGGTCAGCTCGACGACCGCGGGGCTGCTCGGGATCAGGACGTCGGCGAAGCCGTGCTGCTCGGGCGGCAGGGCGCAGCCGGACTCGCCGATCTGCACGCGGTCGGCGACGTCGCAGGTCACCGAGGGGCCGGCGTCGCAGGCCCGCAGCGGCAGCGCGCCCTTGCAGGTGACGGGGACGCCGTCGAGCGCGAAGCCGAACGTGTAGTCGCCCGCCGGCCAGCCGCTGCTCGGCTCGAGCGAGATCCGCAGGCCGCCGATGCAGCCGATCTCGGTGCACACCTTGCCGCCGCCGCCGGGGTCGGTGGGCTCGACCTGACCTTTGGAGCATGCTCCAAGGAACAGGCCGAGGGCGAGCTGGACGGGGGCGCGGAGTCGGAGCATGCCCGAGCTTGGCACGGTTCGCGGCGGTGCGCGCGCGGCGAGGCTTTACAGGCGCGGGGCCGGTCCCGTAGCCTCTCGCGGTGCTGCCCGCGTTCGCGCTGATCGCCCTCTACGGGCTGGTGTTCGTGCTCCACCTGATCGTGCCGGCCCGCCGCGTGACCGGCTACGTGCGCGACGAGGCCAGCGGGGCGCCGCTGCGCTACCGCCTCAACGGGCTGCGGGTGATGGCGCTGATGGTCGCGCTGTACTTCGTCGCCGGCGCGACCGGGCTGGTGGCGTGGGACTGGCTGTACGTGCACCGCTGGGACACGCTGGCGACGGCGTGCGGGCTGGGGCTCGCGTTCACGCTGGCGATCGTGCTGCCGGCGGCATCGCGGCGCGGCCTGCTGGCCGATCTGTACCTCGGGCGGCTGGCCAACCCGCAGTGGATCGAGGGCCACGTCGACGCCAAGATGTTCTTGTATCTGATCGGGGCGGTGATGCTGCAGCTCAACCTGCTGTCGTTCGCGGCCCATCACCTGCTGCTGTACCCGGGCGATCCGTCGCCAGGGGTGCTGCTGCACGTGGCGCTGTTCTCGTTCTTCCTGTGGGAGTACCTCAACTTCGAGGAGGTCCACCTCTACACCTACGACTTCGTGGCCGAGCGCGTGGGCTTCAAGCTCGGGTGGGGCTGCCTGACGTTCTATCCGTTCTTCTACGCGGTCGGCCTGTGGACGACGGCGGCCCTGCCGAACCCGCACACGCCGGGGCCGCTGCTGGGCCTGTGCGCGCTGCTGTTCTTCACCGGCTGGACGCTGGCCCGCGGGGCCAACCTGCAGAAGTTCTGGTTCAAGACGCAGCCGAACAAACTGGCGTTCGGATCGATCAAGCCCGAGGTGCTGACGGACGGCGAGAAGACGATCCTGGTCAACGGGTTCTGGGGGCTGTCGCGGCACATCAATTATCTCGGCGAGATCGCGATGGCGTCGGCGCTGGCGCTGTCGCTCGGGCACCCGGGACAGTGGGGGCCGTGGCTTTATCCGCTGTATTATTTGGTGCTGCTGGTGCCGCGGCAGATCGACGACGATCGCCGCTGCCGCGCCAAGTACGGGGCGCTGTGGCATCAATACGAGCGGCGGGTCCGCTGGCGCATCGTGCCCGGGATCTATTGAGGCAGGGGGCGCGGGGGTGGATCCGCTGACCGTGGCCTATGTCGTCGGCGCCGGCATGTCGGCGTGGCTGCTGCATCGCTATCAGCGTGCGGCGGCGCGGCAGCGGCTCGGGCTGGCGCCGCGCTTCGCCGAGGACGCGGAGAGGGTGATCGCGGCGGCGAGCGGGGCGAGTCGCGCCCGCGGTCACCGCTTCCTGGGGTCGCTGCACGTGCTGTACGGGCTGCTGCAGGACCCGCGGATCGCGGCGGCGCTCGGGTCCGCGAGCGCGGCGATCGAGGCGGCGGTGGTGGCGGCGCTCGATCGCGCCGAACCATCGCGGGCGGACGCGGAGGCGCTGGCGCAGACGCTGGCGCAGGCGGCCGCGGTGGCGCGCGCGCGCAGGCGGAGGGTCTCGAGCGTGGACCTGTGGGCCGCACTGACGCGCGCGGACACGGCGGCGTCGCGCATGCTGGCCGACCGGGCGGTCGAGGTGCTGACGATCCTGTGCCACGGGGCGGCGGTGGCGGACTTCGAAGGGCCGGCGAGCTCGATCGTGGCGGTGTTGCGCGACGACGATTACACGCCGCAGGAGTTGGTGGTCGAGGTGCTGACGCGTCACTTCGCGCTGTCGCGCGAGAACGCGGTGGCATGCATGCAGGCGGCCGAGGCGGACGGTCGCGTGATCGTGGGGCGGTTTCCGTCGGCGGAAGGACGGCAGCGGGTCGCGGCGGCGCGGCGATTCGCGCGACAGCAGCGGGCGCCGCTGTGGATCGCGTCCGAACCCTGACGGGGCGGGCGGAGAAACCCGCGAGGTCTCGCGGGTGATGGCGAGGCGTGCGTGCGACGGGTCGTGGTTCGTCGACCTCGCCACGGGGCGATGCGCACGTGGGCCCCAGGGTGCTTGCAGTCGTCCTGTGAAAGCGAGCGATCGTCGGCGCGAACACGTCGGTTGACGGCCGCGATCGGGCCTCGCTAGCGTGGCCGACGGGATGGGATTGTCCGTGAAAAACAACGTATTCGGCCGCGTCGCGCGGCTCTGTCTGCTCTTGCCGGTGGGCGCGTGCGTGTGGACGCCGAACAGCCGCACGTCCCACGAGTCGAGCGCCGCGATCTCGATGCAGGGCTACGCGGCGACCTCGGGCTCGGCGGTGCAGCTGCTGGCGAGGAACTGGAACTCCGGGGCGTTCGAGCTGGTGGACACGGCGACGGCGTCGACCTCGGCGTCGTTCACGGGGCCTGACATGTACGCGTGGTCGAAGACGCTGTCCCTGGCGGCGAAGTTCTGGCGGCCGGATCAGGCCGGCTGTTCGGCGGGGCGCGCCGAGATCCGGGCGGTGGCCGGCGGCGATCCGTTCAGGACGTTCACGGACCCGGCGGGGCGATGCGCGTTCGATAAGGTCGTCATCGACGGCGAGCACCCGGCCGCGGCCGGCAACGCGTGCTCGGACGGCGACGAGGTGATCCTCTTCGACAACAACGGGACCTGCGGGGTGGCCGAGACGGGCGGGCTGGCGACGGTGTACGGGCCGGTCACGGGACCGATCGACGGGGTTTCGGTGACTTGGGAGGTCGTCAGTTATCCGGTGCAGGGCAACACGATCTACGGGCTCATCTGTCGCCCGAGCGCGGCGGGGGCCCATCCGGTGCAGATCTTCAACCACGGCGGTTGGTGGGGCCTCGGCTACGGCGGCGAGCCGGAGGCCTGCGGCAAGTGGGCGGCGAAGGGCTGGGTGGTGGCGATGTCGAGCTACCGCGGCGAGCGCCTGCACCTGGGGCCGAGTCACAGCTGGAAGTCGGGCGGCAGCGTGGAGCTCTGCAACGGCGAGGTGACCGACGTGCTGCGCATGACGGATCTGGTGCTGGCCAAGCCGTACGCCAATTCGTCGAAGGTGTTGATGCACGGGCTGTCGCACGGCGGCTGCATCACGACGCGGGCGGTCCAGCGCGGGGCGCCGGTGCAGGCGGCGATCGACGTCGCCGGGCCGAGCGAGTGGGCGTCGCTCTACGCGTCGCTCGGGTGGTGGCTGGTCGGGGCGTTGCCCACCGATCCGCCGACGACGCCGTTCCCGACGCTGATGGCGGGCTGGGTCGGGACGCCGTCGCTGGTGCCGCGCGCGTACGAGTGGCGCTCGAGCAAGTTCGTCGCGGAAGACCTGGCGGCGCGGACCGACGTCAAGTACCTGCGCATGCAAGGGACGGCCGATACGATCGTGCCGCCGGAGCACGCGTGCAAGCTGGCGAAGGCGGCGTTCGGCTCGGCGGGCAGCAAGAACTGGCACTTTAATAATGCCGCCGGGGTGACGCCGGTGGCGCCGACGGGGTGCACGGCGACGGACGCGAGCCTGACGTGGCAGAGCGGGGCGAAGCCGACGACGAGCTGGCCGGACAACCGCTATGTGTTCGTGTACGACGCGCTGCCGCACGTGGTGGTGCCGGGCGACGGCACGCCGCCGGCGGTGGCGAACGCGTTCGGGGTCGATTACACCAACTTCGTCAATGCGCTCAATTGGGGCGTGGTGTACTGATTCGCGCGAGATGAGCGATCGCGGCGCGGCGCGCGAGCGGAGCGTGGGCCGCGAATCGTGTGACGGCATGATGCATGCGACCACGAGGCGCGGCGAGGGCTGCTGATCCGTGGGCTGCTCGAGCTTCGCAGTCCTCCGCGTCCGGCGGATCCTTGCCGTACGGTGCTAGGATTCGCGGCCGGTCAGGCGGGCCGTCTGCGAGCCCATGAGGGCGACGGCGCGCCGGCGCGGGAACAGGCGCCCGAGCACGAACGCGGCCACCTTGTTGAGGCCGCCGGGCACGGCGCTGGGCGGGCCGCCGAGGGCCTCCAGGGCCTCGGCGACGACGGCGTCGGGCTCCATCGCGCGCGGGCCGTCGGGGCCGCTCGAGCGCTCGAAGCCGGGGGTGCGGGTGGCGCCGGCGCAGCAGACGAGGACGTCGACGCCGCGCGGGCCCAGCTCGTACCACAGAGCTTCCCCGAGAGACAGGTTGAAGGCCTTGCTGGCGCCGTAGGTGGCGACCAGCGGCGAGCCCCAGAAGGCGGTGAGCGAGGACATGAGCAGGAGGCCGCCGCGACCGCGCTGGACGAGGCGCTCGCCGAACACGTGGGCGGCGATCAGGGGGCCGCGACAATTGACGTCGACGATCTTGAGCTTGTCGGCGAGCGGGACGCCGAGGAACGGGCCGACCTGCGACAGGGCGGCGTTGTAGACGCAGAGGCCGACGTCGAGGTCGCGGGTGAGGGCGGCGAGGACCTCGGCGAGGTCGGGGGCGGCGAGGTCGAGGGCGGCGGTGCGGACCTCGACGCGGGCGCGCAAGGGCGAGGCGACGGCCTCGAGGGCGTCGGCCCGGCGCGCGAGCAGGAGGAGGTTGAGGCCGCGCTCGGCGAGGCCGCGGGCGAAGGCGGCGCCGAGGCCCTCGGAGGCGCCGAGCACGACCGCCCAGGGGCCGTACTTGAGGGCGAAGGCGGAGTGGTCGATGGTCGGGTCGGACACGCGCGGGCAGGAGAACACGCCGAGGGGAGGCAGGGCAAGCCGGAACGCGTGGCTTCGAGGATATGTCCCGAGGGACAGGTCATCGCAGGTCGATTGGCTTCAAGGTCATGCCCTGAGAGACATGTCCGTGCGGCGCGAATCGCGTAATGACATGTCTTGAGGGACATGTCCTTCAGGGCTAGCCGTCAGGTCGAGACGACGACGAGGAGGAACATCTGCTCGGTGACGCCGCCGTTGCCGTCGTCGACGCTGAGGACGACGGGGTGCTCGCCGATGTCCTCGCTGGTGACCGACCACGAGAGCACGTTGGAGACGGGGTCGAGGAGCATGTCGGGCGGGCCGGACACGAGGGCGTAGGTGAGCGGGTCGCCGTCGGGGTCGGAGGCGACGAGCTGGTAGAACCACGAGACGGGCGGGTCGCCGGCGAGCACGGTGCCGGAGATGGCGAGGCCGAACGGGCCGAACAGGCCGGGGTCGTTGGCCGAGGTCAGCGGCTGGCCGTCGGGCGCGAACTTGAAGATGTCGGCGGGCAGGGTGCCGCCGCCGTTCTCGTAGTCGGAGGTGTAGATGTTGCCCTCGTTGTCGACGCGCAGCGGGACAGGGAAGGCGTCGTTGGGCTGGTCGAAGGTGCCGAGCTTCTCGGCGGTGGCGACGTCGTAGCGCACGAGGTCGCCGGCGGCGGCGACGAGCTCGCCGTTGGCGTTGAACTGTAAGCCCTCGAAGTTGCCCGGGTTGCCGGCGCCGCTGAGCGTGCCGATCCACGGGAACTGATCGAAGTCGGCGAAATCGGCGACGTGGATGGTGTTGTCGGTCTGGCTGGCGAGGTAGAGCCGACCCTTGCCGTCGAAGGTGATGCCGGTCAGCTGGCCCGCGCCGGGCGGCAGCGGGATCTGCTGGGCGAACGCGTAGTCCATCGCGTCGTATTGATTGAGCTTGTCGGTGCCGCCGGTGGCGGTGGTGGTGTAGAGATTGCCGCGCGGGTCGAAGATGACGTTCTCGGTCGCCTCGCTGGCGACCTTGGGGTACACGGCGTATTCGACGCCGTAGTCGCTGAACTCGACGAAGCTGCTGTAGCCGGCGACGACCAAGTTGCCGCGCGAGTTGAAGGAGGCGCCGTTGGGGCCGTAGGTGTAGAGGTCCGAGTCGACCTCGCTGAAGGCCGGGTGAGTGAAGGCCTGGATGAAGGCGAGGCTGTTGCCGTCGTAGACGCGGATCTCGTCGGTGCGCGAGGAGGCGAGGAAGATCTGGCCCGGGGCGAAGTTGCTCTGGAACAGCTCCTCGATCACGATCTCGGGGACCGGCTCGGACTCCCACACCGGCGGTTGATTGACGCCCGGCTCGGTGGCAGTGCCAGGATCGGTGGTGACGGTGCCCGTGGTGCCCGGATCGGTGGTGCCGGTCATCGTCTCGCCGGCGGTGCCGGTGGGCGCTTCGGTGGTGGTGGGCGCGTCGGTGGACGCTTCGCCGGTGGTGGTCGGGCCGGGCGGCGACGTGGTCGCCATGGTCGCGGTCCCGCTGTCGCTGGTGCGGCCGCCGTCGTCACCACATCCGCCGAGCATCACGCCTGCACACACCCACGTTCCGATCGATCGCCTCACCATCACGAGTCCCTCCGCGGTCGGCAGGGTACAGCATCGTGCGCGAGGGCGGCTGCGCAGCGGCTTGCGCGACCCGCATGCTGGGGCTCAGGAGCAGGCCTAGGCGGTCGGTGGCGCGAGGTCGCCGAGCGGGGCGTGGTCGAGCCAATTTTCGATGCAGGCCAGCAGCTCGGCGAAGCTGTCGGTGGCGAAGCTGGCGAGCTGGTGGTCCCAGTCGGGATCGAGCAGGACGAGGCGGTAGCCGGTGCGATAGAAGCCGGCGTCGAGGTGGAGCTCGCGCGCGGGATCGTCGGGACCGGGCGGGTAGGCGCCGTCGAGCGGCGGCAGCCGGACGAGCCACAGGAGGTCCTCGCTGTCGTTGATGTCGAGGCTGCCGTCAGGCAAGCGCCGGGCGAGGAGGGCGTTGTGGCGCACGGCCCATCCGCTCGGGATCCGCAGAGGAACGAGATGCCACTCGGGGCCGACGAGGTCGAGGACGTGCACGCGGCGAGCGTAGGGCGCCCGGCGGCGCGCGGCGAGGAGCCTGCGCCCGCGCCGGGCCCGGCGGCGGTCGTCGAGGGCCGCGCGGGCGCGGAGGTGCGCGCGGCGATCGAATGCGCGACACTGCGGTCCGGAGGCCCGATGACGCTCATCACCCCACGCGTACGTGCGCGCGGCCGGCGGCTCGGCACACGCTGGCCGCGGAGCATGGGGGTCGAGAGCTGCGATGTTACGATGGCGGAGGAGATGGCGCGGTCGGGCATTCGCGGTCGCCGTGAGGTGGATGGAATGACCAGGAAATTTTTCGGCGTGATCTGCTTCCTCGCGCTCGCGTGCCGGGGTGAGGCGCCCCGCGAGCCCGCGACGGCTGACGGGCGGGCGGGGCGCGGGCAGGCGGCGGCGCCGGGAGCGAGTCGCGCCTCGATCTGCCCGCTGGTGCCCGCGCGCACCGAGCCTCACGGTGTCGCGGGGGACTACCAGCGCCGGCGAGACGAAGTGAGCGGGACGGAGATCTGGGAGCACCGCGCCACGGGGGCGCGGCCGACCGGTCCGGAGCTGACGGCGCGCCTCGACGACGCGCAGCGGGATCGTCTGAGCGCGGTCCAAGGGGTCAACGGGCACGGGATCGCGATGTGCTGCGAACCGGGGCTGCAGGTCGGCTATGCGTGCCTGCTGGTGACGGCGGAGCCGGCCGAGCTCGACGCGGAGGAGCTGGCGCGCGAGCTGGCGGCCATGTTCGCGCGGGCGAGCGACCTCGACTACGAGGTCATCGTGTTCCCCGAAGGGCTGGGGCGCTGAGGGGCGGTGGCTTCCCGAAACAATGGCCCTTGGGTCATGTCCAGTCGGACATGTCTTTTTTGACATGTCCTGAGGGGCATTTCTTTTCGGACATGCGGCGTCACTGCCCGAGGAACCACGGGGTGGCGACGGCGGAGCGGCACTGCCAGTTGAAGCTGCGCATGTGCGGGACCTCGGCGTTGTCGCGGAAGCCGAGCACGAGGTCCTCGGCGGTCTGGCGCAGGGCGTCGTCGCCGGCGCCGTCGTGGTGATACGCCATGGCGACGACGTAGGCGCTCTCGCCCCAGTGCTCGTCGTAGTCGTCGACGGCGCCGTTGCCGTCGCCGACGCCCATCCAATAAAAAGGCTTGCCGTCGGGGTCGAGGCCGTCGCGGGCGATGACGCGGCCGAGCTTGACGATCGCGGCGCGGGCGGCGTCGGCCTGAGCGCCGGGCGAGTCGGTGGCGTACTGATCGAGGCCGTCGGCGAGGATGGCGCTGAGCCACGGCGAGCAGCCCCAGAAGCCGAAGTCCTCGTCGGCGGCGCCGTCGGTGTGGGCGAAGCAGCGGGCGTCGGGGTCGTCGTAGCCGGGCGGGTAGCTGGCCTGGATGTCGAGGTAGGCGGTGACGGCAGCGTCGGCGAGGTCGCGGAATTGCTGGGCCCGATCGTCGGAGACGTTCATGGCCCAGACGTGGGCGAGCAGGCCGAAGCCGGCGTGGCGCTCGGTCCAGAAGCCGTCGTCGCCGGCGTACGCGGGGTCCCACAGGTCGGCGAAGGCCTCGGCGACGTCCTCGGCGCTCTCGCGGAAGCGGTCGTCGCCGGTCATGAGGTAATGCAGGGCCAGGTTCTGCGAATAATAGTACTTGGCGTCTCCGGTCTTGCCGGGCACGCCGATGGTGGTATTCGGGCCCTGGCCGGCGAGGCCGTCGCGATAGATCGTGGTCTCGAGGTAGGCCGAGCGCAGGGTCGAGAGGTCGCCGCGGCGGGCGTGGCCGCGATAGTGGATGGTGCCGCGATCGTAGAGCCAGACGTCGGCGGAGCCCATGGCGCCGAGGAAGGCGTCGTGACCCCATTGATCGTGGTCGCAGGCGTCGGTCCAGGCCTGGGCAGGGGTGCCCGCGACGGCGGCGGCGGTGGCGAGCGGGCCGGCAAACCCGCTGGCGGTCAACCATTCGGCGGGCAGCAGGGCCCAGACGCGCGGGCCGGTGGCGTCGTCGACGAGGGTGTCGGCGACCGGGACGGGATCGAGGCTGCCTGCGGTCGGGGCGAGGTCGAGGGAGACCTCGAGGTCGGTCTCGCCGGCGAGCGAGAGGTCGAGCTGGATCTGCATGCTGCGCCAACTGCCGTCAGGGTGACGCGCCAGGCCGCGCAGGGCGGTCGCCAGCTCGGTGCCGGCGTGCCGGACCTGGACCCGGGTGTCGTCGGCGAGGACGCCGGGCGCGAGCGGGACGGCGAAGTTGATGCGCTGGTCGCCGCTGACGCCAGGCTGCGGGACGAGGTGGACGACGATCGTGGTGGCCTGCCCGCCGGTGGTGGTGTCGTCGGTGGTGGTGCTGTCGGTGGTGGTGACCGGGGCGTCGGTGGGATCGACGGTCGAGCTGGTGGTGGGATCGGGTAGATCGCCGGTGGTCGAGGCGGTCGGGTCGTCGGTGGCGGCGCCGGTCGGGGCGTTCGTGGTGGGTCCGGGATCGGTGGTGGCGTCGGTGCCGGTGCCGGTTTCGCTGGTGTCGCCGGGATCGCCGGGGCAGGCGGAACAGACGGTCATTGCTGCGACGAGGATGCCCATTGCAGGCAGGGAACGGACTGGCATGATTCGCCTCCGCGCGGCACCGTAGCCGATCATAGGACGAGGCGCGCGGGGCCGCGGGCCCCCGAGGGCGGATGGGCGCGGCTGTGGCGAGGATGGGAGCGAGGTTGAGGGTCGAGGCGCCACCGAGCGATCATCACCGCGCGAGCGGGAAGGCTCGCGCGGTCGCGTTGGCGAGCGGGAGGTTCGAGCCGCGCACGTCGGTGGGCGCGCGCTGGCGGCCGTGTTGGTGCGGGCGAGCGACCTCGACTACGAGGTCCTCGTGTTCGCCGAAGGGTTCGCGCACTTCCGGGGCCGGAGCGATCGGTAGGCGTGGCTTTCAGGACATGTCCTTGGGGACATGACTCAAAAGCACTGTCACAGCGGGACGACCGGGCTGACGACCGGGAAGTGCAGCACGAGGTCGTAGGCGAGGGCGGGGCTGAGGCGGGACCAGACGACGCTGGAGAGCGGCCAGCGGGCGAAGGCGGGCCGGTAGGCGACGCCGAGGTTGCGCACGTGCTGCTCCCATTCGAACCACCGCGCGACCACGCTGTCGGCGGGGAGGCGGCGCAGGTCGAGCAGGTATGGGTCGCGCGGGCCGGCCAGCGTGGCCTCGAAGGTGCCGCGCGGCGGGGCGGGGACGCGGTACACGCCGAGCGGGTTGGCGAAGCCGGGCTCCTCGCTGCCGATCCGGCCGGCGCGGTAGGCGGCGAACGAGCCTGTCTGAAAGGTCATGTGCATGGGGACATACGCGGGTCCGAACCGGCGCCGCAGGTGCTCGCCCATGCTCGGCGGGCTGCGGCGGCCGTTGGGCAGCAGGGTGGTGCTGGCGGCCACGTGGCCGCTGTGGGCGACGAGCGCCAGGGTCTCGCCGGGGCGGGCCCGCTCGCGGAACCAGGCGACGTTGTCGGCCATGACGCGGTCGCGGTCGGTGGGCGCGGGGAAGCTGCCGAGCGCGCGATCGATGCTGGCGAGCAAGAGGTCGAGGCGGTGCACGGCTTCGCCCCAGGCGTCGGGGTCGTACGCGCGGGTGTAGGCGTCGCGGTGGGCGAGGAGGTGGGCGCGCTCGGCCGCGACGGCGGCGCGCAGGCGAGCGCCGTCGTCGGCCTGATGGTCGGCCCACGGGGCGCGCAGCAGGGCCAGCGCGGCCTCGGTCTGCGCGGCGTGGGGCGGATCGACGGCGCGCACGTAGGCGAGGACGTGCTCGCCGCAGCCGATGCTGCAGGACACGTCGAGGCCGCCGAGGCGGACCTGCCGCGCGGGCGGGAGGTCGCGGTTGTGGGCCCGGACCCACTCGAGCAATTCGTCGAGGTCGCGGGTGGCGACGACGTCGCTGCCGAGCTCGGGGCGCGCTCCGCCGCGCACGTAGGCGTCGAGCTGCGCGATCCATTGGTAGGAGGTCTCGAACAGGACGGTGAGCGGCTCGGGCCGGGCGGCGAGGCACTTCACGACGGCGAGCTGGGCGGCCCGCAGCTCGTGCACGCCGTGGCTGCTCTCGCCGAGGCCGAGGATGGCGCCGGGCGGGACGGCGTCGCAGACGGGGGCCATGGCGAGGCGGCCGTCAGCGTCGACGACAGGGACGGCGTGGTCGGCGATCCAGCCGGCGATCTCGGGCTGCACGGGTCGCCAGGGCCTGTCGGCGCCAGTCCACGGGGAGCACGCGAGCAGCAGCGGCAAGCACCCGGCGAGCAGGCGAGGCGAAGACATGCGGGCCGAGGACCGCAGGTGTGGTGAATTATTCCCTCGCGGGGGCGGGCGCGGAGGCGTGACGCGGGGACGACGAATCATTCCCGCACCGGCGTGACGTGCGGCCGCTGGCGCTGCGAAATTTCCTCGCGCGCAGGCCCGGGCGCACGCGCTTCGCGGCTGGTGGCGGCGGCGAGCGGGGTCTATAAGAGCAGAGCATGAAGCTCCACGGATTTTGGCGCAGCACGTCGACCTGGCGGGTGCGGATCGCTCTGGCGTACAAGAACCTGGCCCACGAGTATGTGCCAGTCGACCTGCTGGCGGGCGAGGGGGCGCAGAACTCGCTGGAGCACCGCCAGCTCAATCCGATGGCGCAGGTGCCGGTGCTCGAGCTCGAGCAGGGGCTCTACCTGACGCAGTCGATCGCGATCCTGGAGTACCTCGAGGAGCGGTGGCCGAAGCCGCCGCTGCTGCCGCGCGATCCGCTGGCGCGGGTGCGGGTGCGGCAATTGACGGAGGTGGTCAACGCGGGGATCCAGCCGCTGCAGAACACGGGGGTGGAGCGGCATGTGGCGTCGCTCGGGGCCGACCCCTCGGCGTGGATCCAACGCTTCGTCGGCCGGGGGCTGGCGGCGCTCGAGGCGATGACGCTGCCGCTGGCGGGGCGGTACAGCGTCGGCGACGCGCTGACGTTCGCCGATCTGACGCTGGTGCCCGAGCTGGCGTTCGCCCGCCGGGTCGGGGTCGACCTGTCGCGCCTGCCGACGCTGCTGCGCGTCGAGGCCAACTGCGCGCAGCTCGACTGTTTTAAAAAGGCCCACGCGGACGCGCAGCCGGACGCGCCGCGCTGAGCGGAATTCTCGGGGCAGGACGACATGCCCCGAGGGGCATGTCTCATGGAGAATGTCTGAACGGGCATGTCTGAACGGGCATGGTCTAAGAGACATGTCGTGAAGGGCAGCCCGTCCCGCGGGGCGCGTCGTGCGGGCGTGGCGGGGGCTCAGGGCGAGCTTCGTGGGACTCGATAGCGTGGGGCGTCCCGTGGTCCATGGCTGGGCTAGTTCGCGCCGGTCGCCTCCGCGCGCCCGCGCCCGCCTGGTGACGGGCTCGCGTTCGCGGTATCCCATGTTCGCCATGCATCAGCCCGACTCGCTCGAAGCCCGCCTTCACGTCCTGGAGACGACGGTCCGTCGCCTCCGCCTCTCCACGCTGGGCCTGGTGGGTCTGCTGTTCGCGCTCGTGACCTGCGGCAGCGGCGGCGGGTACAGCGAGAGCAGCACGCGGGAGCAGCTCGGTGTCTTGATGGCGCGGGAGATCCGCGTCGGCGACGAGCGGGCCGCCGTCCACATCGTCGGCCACGAGATCCGCATGCAGCGGCCCGACAGCGGGACCGTGACGATCGAGGCCAACCGGATCCGCTTCCTCGCGGCCGACGGCAGCGAGCGCGCCACTTTCATCGTCGACGGCACGGCGCAGCTGGTGGCACAGCAGCCCGAAGGGCCGGCCAAGGTCTGGCCGTGAGCGGCAGGCTCCGTGCGCGCGAGTTCCCGGGGGGAACCACGCGTGGAGGAGCCGCCGTCGTCGCGCTGCGGCCGGCCGCACGGAGTCTCGCCACGTCGAGCGCCGGGTCCTGCGGATGCTTCGGCCGGGCTCGCGGGCCACGGGCGGCCGGGCGCGCCGGGTGAAGCGAGCGCTCATTCGCCGGCGGGCTTGGGGCGCAGCAACGGGGCCAGGCGCTCGCCCACGCACGAGCTGCGCAGGCGCGGCAGGAACAGGCCCGGGCCGCTGGTGCGCAGGAGGGTCTGCGCGGTGGCTTCGGCCGCGTCGGGCCGGCCGTCGGCGCACAGCGCCAGCACGCGCAGGACCTCGCGTTCGTCGGCGAGCTGGCCGTGGGCGAAGCGGAGGGCGTGCTCGTCGAGGCGGGTCAGCGCGGCGGCTGGGGCGTCGCGCTGCAGGGCGGCCTGGGCCGCCTCGAGCAGGCGTCGCTCGGCGGCGGGATCGGGGGCGTCCTCGGGGGGCGCCGCGGAGGTGCGGCGCGGGGTCGGTCGGGTCGGTTGCGGTTCGGGCGGGGGGCTGACCGCGAGCGCGGGCGGCGGGGTCGAGGGCGCGATCGGGGCCGGCTCGCGCGGGGCTTCGATCGGGGTCACGGGGGTCGCGAGGACGGCCGGCTCGGGGCGGGTGAGCCAGCGGCCGCCGACGACGACGGCGCCGATCACCGCGGCGGCCGCGATCGTCTTGAGCCCAGCGGCCACGGCGGCCTTGCCGACGAGGGCCTCGGTCGCGTCGGCGAGGGCGGACGGATCGGGCACTTCGACGCCGCCGTCGTCGGGCCCCGCGGGCGGCGGCGCTTGCAGGCGCTGCCACACGCGCGCGAGCGCGTCGGGGTCGGCCGGGGCGCGGCGGGCCTGGCGGACGAGCCGCTGGATGTCCTCTTGTTCCTGGCTCATCGAACATCCCTCCCGAGCAGCCGGCGCCGCGCGTGGGCTTTGGCGAACGCCTTCTTGGCCTCGCGCAGCCGCGAATAGACGGTGTTGACATTGACCTCGAGGATGGCGGCGATCTGCGGCGCCGACAGCTCCTCGACCTCGTGCAGCACGAACACCTCGCGCTTGGCCTCGTCGAGCTCGGCCAGCAAGGCGTCGAGCATGCGCAGGGCCTCGGCGTCGAGCAGCGCCTGGTCGGGCCCGCGCTCGCCGCTCGGCCACTCGACGGTCGCGGGCTCGAAGCTGTTGCGGCGGGCCCGGTCGCGGAACTTGCGGGCGATCCGCACGGCGATGGCGTACAGCCAGGTCCGGATCGCCGCCCGGTGCTCGAACTCCGGCAGGCGCCGCTGGACGACGATGAACAGCTCGTGCAGCGCGTCCTCGACGGCCGCCGGCTGGACGCCGAGGCGGCCCAGCGCGCGCCACAGCTCGCGCGCGTGGGCGCGGTAGAGCGCGGCGACGGCCTCGCGGTGCGGCGCGCCCGGGACGAGCGGGGCGGCGGTCAGCGGGGGAGCGGCGGGCATCGCTGCGTGGGTCCTGCGAGGGCGGCGGATCCGTCAGTTTTTCTCGCGGCCGAGGTGCACCTCGAGGCCGACCGCGGCGCGGAAGCCGACAGCGCCGATCCGGAACAGCTCGGGCAGCGGGTCGACCGCGAACGATTCGCGGGTGATCGGCACGACCAGGGCGACGCTGCCGGCCAGCGCCAGCCGCCGGGTGAACCGCCACACGACGCCGGGTTGCAGCTCGGCCGCGGCCCACAGGGTCCGGACGGTGCGCGCGCCGGCGAACCCGAGCCCGCGCACCACGAGCCCGCCGAGCTCCACGCCGGCGCACAGCGGCAGCTCGACGAGGCCGGCGCCCGTGCGGCCGGGTCGGCGCAGGCGCGGGGTCGGGCACACGCGCAGCGCGACGGCGCCGACCTGCGCGCGGGCGCCCACGCCGGGCGGCTCGGCGTAGTCGCGCCGGCGCCCCGGCCACCAGCCGGCGGTGAGCTCGAGGCGCACGCCGGGGAGGCGCAGGGCGTAGCCGCCCAGCAGGCCGGGGCCGATGCCCGGCAGCGCGCCGACGTCGAGGCCGAGCGCGAGCCGGAGGGCGTGGCCGACCGGGAGGCGCGGCGGCGCGGGCCCCAGCGGGCCGTCGGGCGGCTCGATCGCGCCCGGAGCGGGGGCGGGTTCGCGCGTCGGGTCGGCGGGGACGAGGTCGGGCCGCGCGGAAGCGGGCCGGGCCGGCGCCGGGTCGGGTTGCAGGGAGGCGGGGCGCTGACTGGGGGGCGCGGAGGGCTGGGCGGGCTGCGGGCCCGTGGGGGGGACCGGGGCGGGCTGGGCGGCAGGCTGGGCGGGCTGCGGAGGGGCGTGGCCAGGCTGGGTGGCAGGCTGGGCGGGCTGCGGAGGCGCGGGGACCTGGGCGGGCTGCGGAGGCGCGGGGACCTGGGCGGGTGCGGGAGGCGGGCCTGGCGGGGCGGGTGGCGGCGAGGTCGGGCTGGGCGGGACCGGAGCGGGACCGGCGGGCGGGGACCCCGACAGGGCCGGCTCGATGGCGATCGCCAGCGCCAGGGCCCCGGAGCGCGCGAGCTCTTCGCAGTCGCGGCCGCGCAGGGTCTTCTCGCCGCGGGCGCCGTCGCGGGTGATGACGAGGCGCAGGCGCCAGCCGGCGCCGTCGCGCGCGAGCACGCCCTCGCCGGTGAGCCCGGGGTAGCCGGCGGGGTCGGCCGCGGTCCCGAGGTGTCCCGAGAGCCAGGTGCGGAACTGGTCGCGCTGCGGGCACTGCGGCGGGGCGCTCCAGTGCAAGGTGAGCTGCGCCGGGGCGGCGGGGGCCTGCAGGCTCGCGGAGGTCGGCGGGGACCACAGCGCCGCCACCAAGGCCGCGCAGGCGCACGGGCCGGGGCGCCGTCGGCCGGGCGGGCGGAGGCCGGCGCTGCGGCGGTGCGGGCGAGCAGCGAGCACTGGAGGCGCTTCTTATCGTCGAGGCGGGGAGCTGTCCATCGCGGGCTGCGAGCCGCGGGATCGGGCGAGCGCGCGACGGCTCGCCGCCGGCTCGGGGCCCGGTGCAGGGAGGGCGGTGGCCCGGGCTCCCTGGTGACGGGAGCCCGGGAACGCGTTGCTGTGCGGTTGATCGGTCAGTCGCAGGCGCAGTCGCAGCCGGCGGGGCTGTCCTCGTCGGCCCAGCACGGCGAGTAGTCGAGGGGCTCGAACTGGCACGACACGTCGTCGAGGAGCTCGAGCTCGACGCCGGTCGGCACGCCCTCGCCCACGGGGCCGAAATACGGGGTCTTGCCGGCGTGGGCCGGATCGCAGGAGGCGGGCGGCGAGGTGTCGAAGCAACCGCCGCTCTGCCGCAGGTGCACGGGGATGCAGCGACCGACCGGCGGCTCGGCGCTGCAGGCGGGTTCGGCGGCCACCTCGTGCGTCGATTCTACCCACAGGCAACCATTGAGGCCGGGGTCGCCCTGGAATTGATCGCAGCTGGCCTGGTCGGTGAGCGATTCGCAATGGTCGGTGAGGGCGCCGCAGGACTGGGGGCCCAGGTTGATGGCATATCGATAGCAATCGAGCGCCAGGCCCTGGACTTCGCAGCTGCAGTTGCCCCAATCGGCCGGGATGTTGAGGGGGTCGAAGCTGAAGACGACGGGGACGCCGTCAGGGTCGCAATGGATGGCCGGGGATTGGCTGCCGCCGGAGATGCTGGCGCAGAAGCCGAGGGCCTGGTCGCCCCAGTGGCAGCCGTCGACGTCGGCCTCGAGCGCGCCGCCGCCGACGAATTCGCAGCCGGCATCGACGCAGGTGGCCTCGTCGGTGTGCTGGGCGCACGGGTCGTTGCCCTCGGTGGTGGGCAGCTCGCCAGTGGTGCTGGTGGAGGGATCGCCGGAGGGATCGGCGGAGGAGCTGGAAGGATCGCCGGAGGAGCTGGAAGGGTCGCCGGCGCTGACGGTCAGCTCGCCGAGAGAGTGCTTTTCGCCGCAGGCCGGCGAGAAGACGAGGAACATCAGGCTCAGGGGATAATGGATAAGCGAACGCAAGGTACACCTCGATGGTAGTCAGGCGTGGCGCGCGGCGGCGATTCGAGTCGCCGTCGGTCGTCACGGTCATGAAGTCCGACCGGCAGCGTCGATCCATCGAAATTTTTTCGCGCTCGGGGATCGCGGGACGCGACGATGCGCACCGCTCGCGGGAGCGGCCAGCGGGTTCGTTCCCGCGGTCGCTCCGGCGAAGGGTGCGCGTTGTCCGACGAGCGAGCGTGTGACCCGCTACTTGGCCGGGTCGGCGGCCTTGGCGTCGTGATGGCCCGGGTCGTCCGCGGAGGGCTTCGCGCCGGCCGCGACGCCGCCGGGCGGCTCGTAGCCGGGCGCGGGCGGGTGGGTGCCGGACGGATTGGCGGCGCCGCTGGAGGGCCCGGGGGTCGGGCTGTTCGCGGACTGGCCCGTGGGGTGCGGGTTGGTGCGGGTGTCGGCCGGGGCGGGGGCGCCGGCCGGTGCGGCGGCTCCGGCCGGAGTGGCGGCGCCGGCGGTGGGCGCGGGCTCCTTGGCGCGAGAGCCACAGGCGGCGAGGGCGAGCAAACAGGCGAGGCCGAGGGTGTGATGAAGGGTCTTCATGGTGAGAGCGATGGGTTCGTGGGTGAAAGGGAGGTGAGAGCGCGGCGGTCGGCGCCGCGTGGGAATGGTTCGGTGAGGTGCGGAGATTCGCGGTCCCCGCACTGTCATTTGGGGGTGAGCGACGCGCGAATGTCGGGACGCGGCAATTCGCGGACGGATCAGGACGAAACCGGGGACTGTCGCTCGCTGGCGGCCTGGCTGGCGCCGCCGTGGCGGGCTTCGTCGGGATCGGTGGGGCTGGCGCGGCCGGGTTCGCTGTCCGGGCGGCCGCCCATCGAACCGTGGCGCAGGACCCGGGCCAGATGGAGTGTGGCCTGCTCGACGTGGCGGGCGTCCTGCTCGAAGATCTGGCGCAGGAGGTCGACGCATTCGGGCGAGTTGGCCCGCTGGGCGTCTTGAATGTATTGCGCGTAGGCGCGGAGGGCCTCGGACTTGCGCTGGACGATGGTGATCCAGTCGTAGGCGAGGTCGCTGAGCGGCTCTGGATTGCGCAGGGCGTCGGTCATGCTGAGATTCTCTCGACGCGAGGACTCTGATCGAAGCGGCAGGCGGGGCCACCCGGGAATTGACCCGGGGCCTGACCGGCGCGGCGCTCGCCCGGGCCGCACGCCTGGCCTCGCTGGCCCCTCGCCCGCCGCGGAGGAGGCGCACGAACGCCGGTTGCGTGGCGGGCGGGGCTTCGGTGGAGGGCCTCGACGATGGGAGACTTTGCCATCGTGCCAGCGAGAGGTCGGCGCCGGCTCTCGTCGCATCGTCGCTGCCACGAGTGACGGGCCGGCGGGACCAGCGTGGCTCGGGGGGCGCGGCCGGCGACCCGGCGAAAGGCCGCGTCGGTCGGGGGTGGCGCGGGTGATTCAGGGTTTTTCCGGGGTGAAGGATTGGGCCATGTTTGTTATTGTCGCCGGCCAAGACTGCGTCGAGGATTGATATGAACGAGGTCGCGGCTCTTCAGGGGGACGTGAAGACTCAGCGCCCGCGGGTGCTGGTGGCCGAAGATCACACGCTGGTCCGCGAGGGCCTCGTGCGCCTTTTGGCAGACGAAGTCGATATTGTGGGGGCGGTGCCCGACGGTCGGGCGCTGGTGACCGCGGCCCAACAGTGTCGACCCGACGTGGTGCTCGTCGACGTGACGATGCCGCTGCTCAACGGGTTCGACGCGGCGCGGCAGCTGCAGCGGCTGCACCCCATGGGGCGGGTCATCTTCGTCACGGTGCACGCCGATCCGGACTACGTGCAGGCGGCGTTTCGCGCCGGGGCGCGGGGCTACGTGGTGAAGACCGCGGCCTCGGCCGAGCTGCTGCTGGCGATCCGAACGGTCCTGGCGGGCGGCACGTTCGTGTCGCCGGCGCTGACCCACGAGCCGTGGGTGGACGGGCCCGAAGATCGGTTCGGCGACGAGCTGTCGGCGCGTCAGCGCGAGGTCCTGCAGCTGGTCGCCGAGGGTCGGCCGGCTCGCGAGATCGGGGACATCCTCGGCATCTCGCGCAAGACGGTCGAGTTTCACAAGGCGCGGCTGATGCGGGCGCTCGGGCTGCGCACGGTCGCCGAGCTGACGCGCTATGCGGTCGAGCGCGGGCCGCTCTCGGGTCGTTGAGAGGCGGCCGCGCTCGTGGGGATCGGGGTCCTGCCGGCGCTTGCCCTTCCCGGTCGATCGGATCGCTCTCGGGGTCGTCCGACGACGAGCGGGTCAAGCAGCTACAGGAGGAGCTGGCGGGGCCGAGGTGACCTCGTGGGCGGCTTCGCTGGTCCCCGCGGTCTCGAACAGGACCAGGAAATGGCGCCCCTCACCGGGCGCGGACAGCGGGATGACGTGGAGGACGAACTCGTGGCCGGCGCCGTTGAACTCGACCCGCAGGCCCTCCTTGCGGACCGGCCTGTCGGACTTGCGGGCGCCGTAGAGCGCGGTCTGGAGCCCGTGGAGCAGGCCCTCGCGCGCCATCTTCAGCAGGTTCAGGCTCTGGGCCGCGTCGCCCGGGGCGGGCTCGAGGTAAAGGCCGGTCTTGCCGCGGAACTGGACGATCTGGAAGTTCTCGTCGACGATCACGCCTGGCGGCCCGTAGCGATCGAGGACCAGGCGGTTGGCCTCGTTCTGGAAAGAGTGGGGCGTGTGCATTTCGGCGGGCAGGCGCGGGGCTCGGTGAGACGAGCGGCTGGGGTTGTACTCCACGGGGAACGGGAAGTCGGAAGGAGTCTCGATCGGCCGCTTGACGAAGATCCGGTGCTTCTTGTCGATGACGGCGAACAGGTCGGCCTGGGCGCCGACGGTCTCGGCGCCGCCGAGCATGAGGAAGCCCGACGGCTTGAGCGCGTAGTGAAACACGGTCATCAGCTTGCGCTGCAGCACCGCGCCCATGTAGATGAGCACGTTGCGGCAGAGGATGAGGTCGAGCTTGGAGAAGGGCGGGTCGCGGGTGACGTCCTGGCGGGCGAACACGCATAGATCGCGCACGGCCTTGGCGATCCGGTACTTGCCGCCGTCGGTCTTGGTGAAGAACCGGCGCAGCCGCTCGGGCGACAGGTCGGCGGCGATGCTGTCGGCGTAGAGGCCGTTGCGCGCGTGCTCGATCGCCGTCTCGCTGACGTCGGTGGCGAAGATCTGGACCGGCACCGCGCTCGACTCCTCGCCGAGGCACTCGAGCAGGGCGATCGCCACCGAGTAGGCCTCCTCGCCGGTCGAGCAGCCGGGCAGCCACAGCCGGATCGTCGGCGGCCTGTAGTGCGTGAAGTCGACGCCGCTGGTGTTGCGCAGCATCGTGAAGATCCGCAGCAGGTGCTCCTGATGGATGACGAGCTCGTCGCCCGGCCGACGCGCATACGCGGCGCGCACGTAGGGGTGACGGCCGATCCGCTGCAGCTCCTCGGCGATCCGCGGCGGGGTCAGGACGAGGTCGACGCTGCCGGTGGCGATCGCGGCCCGCGGCATGCCGTCGTAGCGGGCGGTCTCCGGGTCCTGGGCGATGGTGATGCCGCCGACGCCCTTGATCTCGCGCAGGCCCGTCGAGCCGTCGACGCCCGTGCCCGACAGGACCACCCCGACGGCGCAGGTCTCGAGCGCCTTGGCGAGGGAGCTCATGAGCGCGTCGATCGGGGTGTACTGGGTGCGGTCGGTGGGGCGCGGGGTCGGCACCAGGTGCAGGCCGAGCACGCTAAGCTGGATCCCGGGCGGCGCCAGGTAGACGTGGTCGGGCTGGAGCGGCAGCTCTTCGTTCACGACCACGGCGGGCATGGCGGTGTGCATGCGCAGGATCTCGGCCAGGCCGCTGTCGCGCCCGCTGGCCTGATGGACGACGTAGACGTAGGCGATGCCGAGGTCCGGCGGGAGCACGTCGAGGAGGTCGGTGAAGGCCTCCAGGCCGCCGGCGGACGCGCCGATGGCGACCACCAGCAGGCGGCCGGACGCGGGCGGGTGGGTCTCGGCGGGGGTGACTTCGTCGTTCTCGTCGACGGCCTCGACGGTCTCGGGAGGCGGCATGGGGAGGGTCGGCATGGAGCGCTGGCGGCGTGAGCGGTGACGCGGCGAAAGTTCGCGTCACTTCTCGGCGGCGGCATCGGGCGGAGGCGCGGTCGGGGCCGGAGGCGTCAGCCGCGGCGAGTTCCGGTGCACGAGCGGCCGCAGGGTGTCGGCGTAATCCTCGATCTCGAGGGCGCTCTTCTCGTATTGCTGGGCCAGCCCGGCGTACCCGGCCTTGCCGCTGCGCTCGGCCTGCTGGCGGTAGAGGGCGGCGTTCTCTTCGAGGGCCCGCAGGGCGCCCCACAGCGCGCCCTCGAGCTTGGCGCTCTGCCCGGACAGCAGGGCCTCGGCGGTGAAGCCGTGGCCGACGTGGCAGCGGAAGCGCAGCAGCTTGTCGGCCCCGGGCGCCTCCCACAGCGCGCCGCCGCATTCAGGGCAGGTGTACGGCGAGCGGGTGCCGGCCGGCTCGCCCTCCTGCAACACGGTGCCGCGTTCGGCCTCGTCGTCGCTCGGCGCCGGGCCCAGGCCGAGCGGGTCGGCGACCCGCTCCTGCACCAGCCGGAGCAGGAGCTCGGGGATGGCGGCCGCGGGCAGGACGCCGTGGACCTCGACGTTCTGGATCGCGCTGAGCGGCATGCTGGGGATCGTGGCCTCGGCCGGATCCTGGGCGATCGCCAGGCCGCCGGCCTCGGTGATCCGCAGCAGGCCCTCGGTGCCGTCGTCGAGGCCGCCCGAGAGGACGACGCCGATGACGCGCGCGCCGTAGGCCGCGGCGGCGCTGCGGAACAGCGGGTCGACCGCCGGGCGGAAGCCGTTCTCCTTGGGCCCGCGAGTGACTCGCACGTACGCGCGCTTGATGAGCAGGTGATGGTCGGGGCGGGCGACGTAGATCCGGCCGCGCTCGATGGCCTGGCGATCCTGGGCCAGGCCGGTCGGCAGCCGCGACACCCGGCGCAGCAGGTCGGACAGCACGCCCGGGTTGTCGGGTGACATGTGCATCGCCACGAACACCGCGGCGGGGAAGTCGCGTGGCAGCCCGCGCACGATGTCGAAGAGCGCGGTGAGGCCCCCGGCGGAGGCTCCCATGACGATGATGTCCCGCGGCGCGGTGTTCGCTCTCGACAAGGTCCCGCCTTCTTCATTCCGCGGGGCTCCAGGCAAGTCAAATCGTCGGAATCGAGCGGGCGGGTGTCGTAATCCGGTTCACGGCTTCGTCTATCGCTGCGACCTCGACCGCGCGCCGCGCTCGCGCGGCACGCATTTGCCAATCTAGGCAGGTGGCCGAGGTCCCTCAATCACCCGATCACGACGACCGCGGGGTCCGCCGACCGGCGCTCCCCTCGTCGGTCTCGTCCTGCAGCGACTTGTTGGCGCGGCCGCCCATGTCGCTCTGACTCGTGCCGCCGCCGACGCCGGTCTGACCCATGCGGTTCGGCTCGCCCATGCCCTGACTGCGGGTCTGGCTCATCCGGCCCTGACCGCCCTCGCCCTGGCTCATGCTGCCGGAGCCCTGGCTGGCGGCCTGGCTGGTGCCGCCGCGGCCGGTCTCGCCCTGGTTGCCGCTCATGCTGCCCTGGCCGGCGCCCGCGCGGCCGCCCTGGCCCTGGCTCATGCCGGCGCGACCGCCCTGGCTGCTCGCTTGTCCGGCCTCGCGGCGGCCGCCCATCGAGCCGTGGCGCAGGACCTCGACGAGGTGGCGCGAGGCCTGCTCGATGTGGCGGGCGTCCTGCTCGTAGATCTCGCGCAAGAGCTCGACGCATTCGGGCGAGTTGGCCTGCTCCGCGTCATGAATGTATTGCTCGTAGGCGCGGAGGGCCTCGGACTTGTGCTGGACGATGGTCACCCAGTCGTAGGCGAGGTCGCTGAGCGGTTCTTGATTGCGCTTGTCTTCGTTCATGATGGAATCCTCGGTTGCGCTGACCTTGAACCATTTCCTCGCGCGAACCACCCAATGGCGTGAGCCGGTCCCGGCGGCGGCGAAGGAGCCACGGGTCGCGCACCTGGCCTCGCTGGCCGCGGCGGTCCGGCGGAGGGAGCGCGCGAAACGGGCTTCGCCGCGGCCGATGCCGGCAGGGCGAATGCAACGGTCCCGGCGGTCGAACGCCCGCGGTCGAGCTGGACCCGGGGCGCGGCGCTGCTACGTTGAAAGGCTCTCGGCGCGAAGCAGGCAGCCGGCGGGCCGACCACCGGGGACGGCAGGCCGGACGCCGGGCTCGGTGCCCGCATTCGGGAGTTGCACGCGCGACAGGCCCGGGACGCCGGGCCCGGTGCCCGCATTCGGGAGTTGCACGCGCGACAGGCCCGGGCTGCCGGGCCCCGTGCCCGCATTCGGGAGTTGCACGCGACAGGCCCGGGACGCCGGGCCCGGTGCCCGCATTCGGGAGTTGCACGCACGACAGGCCCGGGCTGCCGGGCCCCGTGCCCGCATTCGGGAGTTGCACGCGACAGGCCCGGGACGCCGGGCCCGGTGCCCGCATTCGGGAGTTGCACGCACGACAGGCCCGGGCTGCCAGGCCCGGCGGGGGGCGAACATGCCAGACGGCAGACGCGCGAGAGTGCCGCGGCGAGCGGCGCCCCTGCGGGACGCTGCGCTCGCCGCGGAGTGGGGGTGCGTTCGGGCGGTGCGCGGCGACGGCTCAGGTCGAGGCGCCGCAGGCAGAGGAGGCCAGGCCCGCGAGCACGGCCTCCATCGCGGTCCAGGTGTGGTCCCAGGAGCTGCCGCGCAGACAGGAGTCGACGCGCTGCAGCCAGCGGCGCCGGTCGCCGCGGTGGAGCTCGCAGGCGACGGCGATCACGAAGTCCTCGGGCTGATCGGCGATCGCCACCAGGCCCTGGATCGCGTAAGGATTGATGACGTCGCGGATCGGGGTCGACACCACCGGCTTGCCGGCGGCCAGGTATTCGAGGGTCTGCGTCGGCTGGATCCGCCGCCTCGCCGCCTCGTGGCCGTAGGGGAGCAGGGCGACGTCCCAGCCGGCGAGGTAGGCCGGCAGCTCGGCGTACGCTTTGCGCCCGAGCTCGTGGATGTTGGGCCGCCGGGGCAGGCGCGGCCGGTCGGGGCCGCTGCCGTGATCGAGCAGGATGATGTGATAATCGGAGCGCAGGTCGGCGACGGCGACCAGGAGGTCGACGTCGATGTCGTCGAGCGGGCCGTAGAAGCCGAGGCGCCGCCCGGGGATGTCGCGCTGGTCGGCCGGGTCGGGGCCGCCGTCGCGGGCGCGGGTGAAGTGGGGGGCGTCGACGCCGTTCGGCAGCAGGTGGGCGCGCGCGCCGAGGTCGCGGGCGAGGTAACGCCCGGGCGCGTCGACGAACACGGCGTCGGCCCGGCGCAGGGCCTCTTCGCGCAGGAGGTCTTCACCGTCGTGGGGCGTGCGCGGCCCGTCGGCGCAATCGTAGTAGATGACGGCGGCTGGCTTGAGGTGACGACACGCCGAGAGGGCCCGCGGCGAATCGTGCCAGAGGAAGAATCCACCGAGGTGCAGCTCGCGGACGACGCCGTCGAGCAGACTGCGCAGCAGGGCGTCGCCCTCGTCGCCGGTCAGGCCGCGGGGCAGGTAGGGGGTGGCGACCACGAGGCCGTCCTTCGGTTCGAAGTCGATGCGCGGGGGTCCCGCAGTCGGGACGGCGGCCTCGACGAAGACGACGCGCCGCTGCCGCCCGCTGCGAGAGAGGAGGTGGCGGAGGCGCGGATGGGCGTCGTCCCACGCCTGCTGCGAGACGCAGAGGAGCGGGTGGTCGGCTGCGTTCGGGATCGGCGGGGGCCGATCGAGTTCGTTGACCAGAGTTTCGAGGCCGGCGCGCATACGCCAGGTATGGTCGGGCTCGGAAATGCGGCAACCTCGGATTTTCCCTTGCACCTGGTGGGGTCGGTCGGGCCCGCCGCCCCCCGCTCCCGCGACCCAGTCTCCCGCCGGTGGGACGCCTGAAAGTGTTATGATTTGCTGTGACAGGTAAATCGTCACAGTCGAGCTTGTCGCGGCGCGCATACGCGCCATCATGTCGGCAACCTTGCGGTCCGGGCCCCTGCTCGATGTCGAGGAGGGTCGCGGCCCGCGCCAAAGGAATGTGAGGACGATATGCCGACCAGAGACGACAACCGCAACGAGAACAAGGGCGGGAACAAAGGCCAGCGGGGCGGGGCCGGCGGCGGGGGCGGCGGCGGGGGCGGCGGACGCGGCTTCGCCGGGATGGACGAAGAGAAGCAACGCGAGATCGCCAGCAAGGGCGGCCACGCAGCCCACGAGAAGGGCACGGCCCACGAGTTTACGTCGGAGGAGGCGCGGGAGGCGGGCCGCAAGGGCGGCGAGGCGGTCAGCCAGGACCGCGAGCACATGGCCGAGATCGGCGCCAAGGGCGGCCACGCGTCGCACGGCGGGGGCCGCCGCAGCGAGGGCGGCCGCGAGGAGAGCCGCAGCTCCGATGAACGCCGGAGCGAGCGCGGCGGTCAGGGCCAGGGCGGCGGCCAGGGCCAGGGCGGCGGCGGGCAGGGCGGCGGCCATCGCCAGCGCTGATGCCCGCGGCGGGGCCGCGATCGCCGGGGCCGGCCTCGGCGATCGCGTGAGACGCGAGGCACGCTCCATCGCCGTTTCTTCGAGCCCGACGAATCCTGGCAGGGCGGGGCTCCGCCGTAGCGACGCAATGAACGCTCGGGCGAGCGGTCGTCGCAATCAGGATCGGGCGCTGGTCAAGGCCTGACGGGCGAGCGGGCCCTGGCCGATGTATTCGCTGGACCTCGGCCGCGCAGGCGGGCCCGGGAGGTCGCCGGGGGCGAAGCTGACGAGGACGCTCGCCGCCAGCTCGGCAGGCTCGCGCTGCGCCCGCTCGGCGGTGGCCCGGAAGCCGGCCAGAGCGGCGGCGGTCGGAAAGCGGACGACGAGGCTTGAGCGATCGGGCAACGGCGGCGCGGGCCACAGATGCTCGCAGGCGAGGCCGTCGAGGCTGAGCCGGGCGATGAAAGGGTCGCCGTCCAGGCTGAGCTCGCGGTAGCGCCGCTGGGCCTTGAGGAGAGGATGCGGCCCCATCCGCGCCTCGACGGCCGCGACGTCGAGCTCGTGACCGGCCCGCAGCGCCGGCTCGAGCGCCGCCTGCCACAATTGCTCGAAGCTCGCCTCGACCTGAGAGCGCAGCGGCTGGACCTCCGGATCGGTCGCGGGCTCGCGGCGGCGGTCCAAGAATCGGCGGGTCTGATACGACAATGCACATTGCACGACCGCAGGCTCGGGTCGCCGCCGGGTTGCAGGATCGCCGTCGAACATCCTATCCAACTAAATCGAGTGGGCCGAACGGGTCAACTGGCAAATACCCGCGAGGGCGACTCACCCGCGAGCGAGGCGGGCTCGGCCCGCACAGCAGATTCAGCAGTGCGGATCGCTGGTATGGAGAGGTATTGGCGGGATCCGCCGCGGTGTATCCATGGTCCCCCTGGCAGGGATTCAGGGGGCCCGGGGTGGCCGGTATGCGGGCGGCCGCGGGTTTCTCCGCAGCGCGCTACGATCAATGTCGGGGGCCCGCGACCTCCTCCGAATCGGAGGTGTGCTCGCCAGGCCGGAGATTGCGGCGAGGACAGCATTCGCAGGTTCGAGCTCGAACCTGCGTTCAGCCGCTCGTCGCTCGTCGCATGCGCACCCCGGTGGCCGGGCCGAGGGTGATCCGGCGGCGGACGATCGGGACCGGGCCGGGCTCGCGCAGCTGCAGGATCGCCGCGCGCAGCGTCACGGCCAGAGCGATCCGCAGCTCGTACAGCGACAGGGCGGCGCCGAGGCAGCGGCGGTTGCCGCCGCCGAACGGGACGAACTCGGAGGCGCCCGGCTTGCGGTCGAGCATGCGCTGCGGCTCGAAGCGGGTGGGGTCGGGATAGAGGTCGGCGCGCTGGTGCACGAGCGGCAGGGCGACGCCGACCGCGGTGCCGACGGGCAGCTCGTGATCGCCGAGGCGCCACGGTCGCTTGAGGCGGCGCAGCACCATCTCGACGACGGGGTGCAGGCGCAGGGTCTCGTCGATCACGGCGCCGAGGTAAGGCAGGCGGGCCAGCTCCTCGGGCGCGTCGGAGGCGGCGGCGAGCTCGGCCAGCAGGCGGGCGCGGACGTGGGCGTTCTCGGGCCGGTGGAGCTCCTCGAGCGCGGCGGCGAAGGTGGTGGCGGTGGTCTCGTGGCCGGCGATCAGCAGGGTGCGCAGCTCGTCGCGGATGTCGCGGTCGGCCATGCGCGAGCCGTCGTCGTAGCGCGCGGCGAGCATCATCGAGAGGATGTCGTCGCGCTCGCCGGCGCGCTCGCGGACGCGATCGATCTGCGCGTAGAGGAGGCTGTCGACGGCGTCCGAGCGGCGCAGGAACCGGGCCCACGGACCGAGCCCGAACGGGGCCCGCTGGAAGGCCTCGGCGGCCATGAAGATCGGCAAGGCGGCGTCGAGCATGGCCACCAGCGCCTGCGTGTGCCGCTCGACCAGCGCCCGCTCCTCGACGCCGTAAACGGCGCGCACGATGACCTCGAGCGAGATCCGCAGGCCCAGGTCGAGGGCGCGGAACTCCTGGCCCGGGGCGATGGCGGCGACGGCCTGGTGCGCCGCCTCGGCCATGGTCTCGCCGAAGGCCCGCATGCGCTCGCCGTGGAACGGCGGCATCAGCAGCTTGCGCTCGCGCCGGTGCGGCTCGCCGTCCATCAACAGCAGCGAGCGCTGGCCGAACAGCGGGACCAGAGTGGTGCTGCCGAAGCTGTCGAACAGGTCGATGTCGTGGATGGCGAAGATCTCGCGGGCGAGCCGCGGATCGGCGGTGAGGACCAGGTTGCCGTGGGCGAGCGGGAGCGTGAACGGGTCGCCGTATCGATCGCGCGCGCGCGTCATCGCGTCGATCGGATCGCGCATCACCGCGAAGCTGGTCCACAAGGTCGATCGCGGCCCGGGCGGGAGTGCGGCCATGGCGAATGGTCGCGGATGCGGCCGCGGTTGCCAATGGCCCGAGATCGCGCGAGCTCGAGTCCGGCGCGATCGCAGGGAACAGCGGTATTTCGCAAGTCGCGGCGCGCCCTGGGTATCGTCGAGGGATGCGACCGACGACGCGTGAACCAGAATCTGCGAGCATCGACACGAGCACGACCGCGGGGCCGCGCCCGGAGGCAGGGAGCCCACGGACGCAGCGCCTCCGCCTGCGAACCGGCATCAAGGCCGGCGACAAGACGGACAGCGAGCAGGCAGGCAACGAGCACTCCTCGTGAGCCGGGCGGCGCGGGGCTCGGGCGAGCCCCGCGCCGAGATTGTCGAGCTTCCTTCAGAGGTCGGAGCGGCGCCGGGAGCAGGAGCCCGGTGCCGAGAAATTTTTTTGTGGGGCCAGCCATCCTTCAAGAGGCCGGATCTCGCAGGGCGAACAGCGACGACGAGCGAGCTCGACAGCCACGGTCGAGGCCCGCAGCCCCGGCGTCACGAGCGTCCGGGCGAGCGAACGGCCCTGACGCCGCGCTCTCGTGAAACGTGGCCAGGCTGAGTCCGGTGACCGGGCAGGCCGCTCGGGGGCGCCGAGGAGGGTCCCGCGCCGTCGACGAATTCGACGCGCGAGCCCGGCAGAAACAGTGAATGGCGCGCGCCTTGTGCGCGATCGAGGCCCTTCGATTTGCCAGCGCGAAACGAACTGCCACGAATCGCCCTGCAGAGGCCGATCCTGCGGCGCTTGCGACGCTTAGGCGGAAGGACGGCCGGCGCAACTGCGACAAAGATGTGCGCAGGAGAAAATCCAGATGAACCGCGACCAACTCGAAGGCAAGTGGGAGCAGCTCAAGGGCAAGGCCAAGGAGCTGTGGGGCAACCTGACGGACGACGATTTCCTCAAGGCCGAGGGCAAGCGCGACAAGCTGTGCGGGATCATCCAGGAGCGGTCCGGCGAGCGGCGCGAGGACATCGAGCGCAAGCTCCAGGACCACAACCTGTAGACCGCATTCCCCGGCACCCACGGTGCCACGCCCCCGATCGGGGGCGGATTGCCGAGACACCCACCCGAGAGGCGCTGCGTCGATTCGCAGAACGACACGCCGGCATCACGCGGTTCCCCGCGGGAGCCAGGCCGGGCGTCGCAGAGCCTCTCACTCGAACCACGACAACGAGGATCACGATGAACTTCAAGACTCCCATTCTCATCACCCTGGCGTTCTCCTTCATCCCCGCGTTCGGCTGCGCCAACAGCAAGATCGCCCGCAAGGATCAGGCCGAAGACGGCATGGTTCGCCAGGAGGAGCGCATCGACAACCGCCAGGAGAACATCGACGAGAAGCAGGCCGACCCCGACAACTCCGCGAACAAGGAAGAGCGCCTCGAGAACCGCGAGGACCGGCTCGAGGAGCGTGAGGACAAGCTGAAGGCCAACGACGGCCAGCCCAACACGCCCTGAGCTCCTTCGTGAGCGTCGCGGAGGCCGGCTCGTCCGTGCCTCCGCGGCGGCGTTTCAGCCCGGCGCACCGCGCCACGAGATTTTGGCGCGACGAGGACGAACATGTCCGAATTTCACTCCGGCATCGAGCGAGCGAATTTTTTAGTGTCCGAGCCGACCTTCGCGCGGCCGCCCGAGGCGGTCGAGGCGACCCCGGCGGACCGCCCGAGTCGCTACTACCAGCCCGACCCGACCCACCCCGAGCGATTGCTGCGTGTCGACGCCGACGACCGGGCGCCCGCGCAGGCCGATCTGACGGCGACGGCGATGCACGGGGCGTTCCGCGCGTTCATCCTCGACCCGCATTACCCGTGCGTCGGGGCGCGCAGCGCTGTCAACAACCATGCGTATCGCCTGGGCATCTACGACCCGCTCGGCGGCCCGGAGGCGACGGCGGCGCTGGCCCGCGATCTGGCGGCGTTCACCCGCGGCCTCGACGACATGGACGCGTCGTTCGCGACCTTCGTGGCGATCTTCGACGGCCCGCAGGACTGCGACGAGCAGGCGTTCGAGCGGGCGCTGTGGACCCAACTGCAGGCGCTGCACGAGGCCGACGCGGCGCCGTGGGATTCGTCGGTGAGCAGCGATCCCGACGACCCGCACTTCTCGTTCAGCTACGCGGGCACGGCGTTCTTCATCGTCGGCCTGCACCCGGGCAGCAACCGCCTGAGCCGCAAGTTCCCGTGGCCGGCGCTGGTGTTCAACCCGCACGCGCAGTTCGAGCGCCTGCGCGAGACCGGCAAGTACGCCCGCATGCAGACGGTGGTGCGCAACAAGGAGCGCGCGCTGCAGGGCGACATCAACCCGGTGCTCGGGGATTTCGGCGGCAACAGCGAGGCGCGGCAGTACAGCGGGCGCCTGGTCGAGCCGGACTGGCGCCCGCCGTTCCAGGTCCGCGGCGAAGACGACGCGGCCGTCCAGGACGAGCCCGCGGCCCCCGCCGGCTGTCCGTTCCATCACCATTCCCGGAGCGCGAACCGGAGCGATACGCCGGAGGGTCCTCGCATGCTGCCGACACCGACCGCCCAGCCGCGGCCCGGGGTGCGTTACCGGATCCCGGCGCACTCGGGCGTGGCCTTCACGATCACGCGCGGGCAGTTGCTGCGCATCGTCGACCCGCAGGGCCGGCAGGTGTGTGACCTCTACAGCCTGGCGCGCGAGGAGCTGCGCGAGCACCTGAGCTCGGGCCGCAGCATCGACTACGCCGACAAGCTGTACCTCTCGACCGGCGACGTGCTCTACAGCAACCGCGAGCGGGCGATGTGGACGATCGGGCGCGACGACGTCGGGCGCCACGATCTGGTGCTCACGCCCTGCAGCCCGGAGATGTACCGCCGGCTGCGCGGCGACGACGGCACGCACCCGAGCTGCTACGAGAACCTGCGCGGGCCGCTGTCACACTTCGGCGTCGAGTCCGACAGCATCGGCTCGACCTTCAACATCTTCATGGACGTGCGCTTCGATCCCACGAGCGGCAAGATGACGATCGCGGCGCCGCCCAGCCGGGCCGGCGACTGCATCGAGCTGCGCGCCGAGATGGACATGGTCGTCGGCCTGACCGCGTGCTCGAGCGAGGTCACCAACGACGGCAGCCTCAAGCCGATCGACTTCGAGCTGGTCGTCGAATGAGCTGCGAGTGAGGCCGGCGCGCGCCGGCCCGAGCGCGCCGCCGGAGCGCGTGCCTGCGGGCGCGCGGCCCGGCGGTTATCGCTTTTTCGGGCGCTCGCCGAACATGGCGACCAGCTGCTGCTCGGCGGCGTCGGCCAGGACGTCGCGGCCGAGCCGGCTCTCTTCGCCGAAGAAGGCGTTGGCGGCCCGGGTGTCGAACACGTGGGTGGCCAGCAGGGCGAACGCGGTCTCCTCGTCGGTCGCGTCCTCGGAGGTGATGACGCGGCGCCCGGGGTCCTCGTCCTCGCGCTCGAACCGGCCCTCCCAGCGATCGCCGAGGGCGCGGCTGAAGTACTGCGCGGCCAGGTTGCCGGTGCGGGCCATGTGACCCGAGCCGATGACGACGCGCAGCTGCGACCACTGCTCGGCGTCCATCTCGGCCACCCAGGCGCCGAAGGTGGCGTGGGTGGTCTGCAGCTGATCGGCGGCGGCGTCGGCGATGTTGGCGCGGATGTCGTCCATCTGCGCGCGCAGGAACTCGCGCAGGCGGGCCTGGGTGACGGTGCCGGCGGCCAGCACGGCGGCGATGAACTCGCGGGAGGCGACCAGCAGCCGGCGCTGACGCGTGGTCTGGTCGGCGTCGAGGCCGGCATCGGGGAGCACCTTCGAGGCCTCGTCGGCGCGGCGGGCGAGCTCGGTCAGGCGCTCCCGCGATTCGTCGTCGAGCTCGCCGCCGCTGTCGCCGAGGATGGTCTGGATCGCCAGCGGCAGGTGGCAGATGGTCTTGAGCTGGTGATAATGGCGGGTCCGCGCCGGGCCGACGCGACGCCGGCCGCCGCTCCGCAGGTACAGCGAATCGCCGACGTGGACCAGCGACGGCCCGAGCCCGGCCAGCACGGCCCGCTGACGGGCGGCGTAGTACTCGAGGAAGGCTTCGTTGAGCTGGGCGATCGGGTCGCTCGGGTCGAGCGCGGACGGGGTGGCCATCGGGGGAGGCTGAGGCATTGCGACTGGGCCGATGCATGGCATGGTTCGCCGCGGACGCACCCGGGCGCGCGGCGAGGCGGGCTTCGTGGGCTTCGGGGGTGGTCGCCGGCGCGGGCGCCGACGGCTCGCGCTCGATGCACCGCGCGGGGCTGGTGGCCGCCCCGTCGCGGGCGTTAGGATGCTTCATGGATCTGCAGGGACTGCTCGACCGCCAGCCAGAGCTCGCCGCGCTGTTCGCCCCACCGGCGGAGCCGGGGGCGGTCGCTGCGTTGCAGCGGGAGCTCGGGCTCGCTGTCCCCGACGCCTTCCATGCGCTGTTCGGGCTCGCCGATGGGTCCGTCGGTTGGGAGTCGCCGTACGACGCGCGCCACCTGCTGGCCGACGACGGGCTCGTGCTGCACTCGCTCGCGGAGGTGCGAGGCTGGAAGCGATTCTGGGACGACCTGGCACGCGATTTCGCTGCGCTCGACGAGGCCGCGCGGCAGCTCGTGTTTCACCACGCGTTCTGGCACCCCGACTGGATACCGCTGGCGCAGAGCGGGATGGGCGACGTGTACGCGCTCGCCACGACGCCCTGATTCGGCGGCCCGGCGCACCAGGTCGTGCGCTTCGACACCAAGGGCGACGTTTGGTGGGAGGTCGTCAGCCCGTCGCTCGCGGCCTTCGTCGGGCTGCTCGCCACGCTCCTCGAGCGCGGCGAGCCGGGCCTGCCCTCGTGGAAGCTGGCGCAGCTGTCGCCGTACGCGCGGCGCGTCGAGCTGCTCCCGATCACCGCGGACCGGTTCGAGCGCGAGGGCGTGCTCCTGGCCGACGTCGCCTGTCCGCCGCCACGCCCGCCGACGCCCTCGCTCGGAGCGCTGGCGAGACGGGCGGCCGAGGAGCACGGCGTCGACGAGGCCGCGCTGATCGAGCGAGTCACCGCCGCGGCCCGCCGTGCGATCCCGATCGTGTTCGGCGAGGGTCGTCGGGTGGAGGCCGGCTTCGAGGACGAGACCGGCGAGCTGCGATTGTGGTGCGTGGTGATCGTCACCGACGATCTGCAGCGCCCGGGGCTCGAGATCGAAGTCGCGGCCGCGAGCGAGGTGCTCGGTCCGCTCGATGTCGGCGACGAGCTGTCACTGGTGGTCCCGTTCCGTGACGATCCGACCGAGGAGGCGGCGGCCGCGGAGCAGTCCCGGATGTATGGCGCGCTGCTGGCGTGGGATGACGACTGGGCGCGGCGGCTCGACGAGTGGCGCGCCGCCTACCGCGAGATCGTCGCCGGGGCGCTGCGACAGCCCTGACGAGGGGAGCGATGCTGCGGGCCCGGCGGTCCGTACGGACATGTTCGCATGGGCATGTTCGATGGGACATGACCCGAGGGACCTGTCCCTTCGAACTTATCATTCTCAGGGCCTCAGGACCACCTTGATGCAGGCCTCCTTCTTGTGCTGGAAGATGTCGTAGCCCTTCGGCGCCTCCTCGAGGTGGAGCCGGTGGGTGACGATGAAGGACGGGTCGATCTCGCGGGCGGCGATGCGCTGCAGCAGGGCCGGGGCGTAGCGGTGGGTGTGCGTCTGGCCCATCTTCAGGGTCAGGCCCTTGTTGAAGGCGGCGCCGAACGGGAAGTGGTCGATGGGGCCGCCGTAGACGCCGGGGACCGAGACGGTGCCGCCCTTGCGGCAGGCCATGACCGCCTGGCGCAGGGCGGTCGGGCGGTCGGGCTGGAGGCCCACGGCCTGCTTGACGCGGTCGTACCAGAACTCGAGGCCGTGGCCGTGAGCCTCCATGCCGACGGCGTCGACGCAGATGTCGGGGCCGCGCCCGCTGGTCATCTCCTTGAGGACCTCGATGACGTCGGACTTCTCGTAGTCGATCGGGACGGCGCCGCACTGGGCCCGCGCCAGCTCGAGCCGCTCGGGGAAGCGGTCGATGGCGACCACCCGCTCGGCGCCCAGCATCTTGGCGCTCTTCATGGCGAACAGGCCGACCGGGCCGGCGCCCCACACCGCCACGAGGTCGCCCGGCTGCACGCCGCACACGTCGACGGCCATGAAGCCGGTGGCGAAGATGTCGCCGATGAACAGCACCTGCTCGTCGCCGAGGTCGCTCTCGATCTTGAAGTGATTGACGTCGGCGAACGGCACCCGCACGTACTCGGCCTGACCGCCGGGGTAGCCGCCGAACATGTGCGAATAGCCGAACAGGCCGGCCGGCGCGGCGCCGAATTGCTTGGTGGCGAGGGCGGCGTTGGGGTTGCTGCGGTCGCACAGCGACCACAGCTGTCGCTTGCAGAAGTAGCAGTCGCCGCAGCTGATGTTGAAGGGCACGACCACGCGGTCGCCCGGCTTCACGTCGCGGACCTCGCGGCCGACCTCGACGACCTCGCCCATGAACTCGTGGCCGAGCACGTCGCCCTTCTGCAGGGTCGGGATGAGCCCCTCGTAGAGGTGGAGGTCCGAGCCGCAGATGGCGCACGCGGTGACCTTGACGATCATGTCCCTGGGCTCCGAGAGCTGCGGATCGGGGACGGTCTCGACCCGCACGTCGCGGGCCCCGTGGTAGCGCAGTGCTTTCATGGCCCGAGGGCATGACTCGAGTGCCGCCGGGGCGGTAGCGCGGCCCGTGATCCCGGTGCGGGCTCAGGCATGCACGCGCCGACGCGCGCGAGGCGGGCTCAGGGCGAGCGGATCAGGCGGGCGGCGGTGTCGAGCAGGCGGGCGAGCTTGACCGGCTTGGGGATCAGGATCGTGCCGGGCGGGACGCGCGTCGGGTCGGAGGTCGAGACGATGACGGGGATCCGCGCCAGCTCGGGCACGGCCTGCATGGCGTGATAGACCTGCGCGCCGTCGAGGATCGGCATCACCATGTCGAGGATGACGAGGTCGGGCTTGGCCCGGCCGTGCAGCAGCAGGTCGAGCGCCGCGCGCCCGTCGGCCGCGGTGCCGGCGTCGTAACCCTCGCCGGCGAAGGCCTCGCGCAGGCTCTCGCGGGTGGCCTCGTCGTCGTCGACGATCAGCACGCTGCGCGGGCGCGGCTCGGGCTCGGTGCGCGGGTGGTCCGACGAGACGCGCGGCAGGCGGAGCGTGAACACGGTGTCGGTCTCTTCGCTCGAGGCGACCGCGACGGTGCCGCCGTGGGCCTGGGCGATCTGCTGGGCGATGTAGAGGCCGAGGCCGAGGCCGCGGGAGTTGGCGCGCGAGGGGCCGTGCTCGCGCCCGCGGAACGGGTCGAACAGGACCGGCAGCAGCTCGGCCGGGATGAGGCCGCGGTTGCGGATCTCGACCGCGATCTGGTGGCCGTCGTCGAACACGCGGATGGCGATCGGGCCGTCGGCGCGGCCGTGCTGGATCGCGTTGCCGATCAGGTTGGACAGCGCCTGGACCAGCCGGTCGGGGTCGCCGGCGGTGTTGGCGTCGCCGTAGGCCTCGACCCGGACGTCGCGCTGCGAGTGGGTGGTGCGCAGCTCGTCGACGGCGCGCTGGACCAGCTCGCACACGTCGACCGGCTTGCGCCCGCGCGCGAACCCGAGGCCGCCGGCCAGGCGGGCCCGCGTCAGGTCGAGCAGCTGCTCGATCATCTCGTTCATGCGGTGGCCCGAGACGAACATGCGCCGCAAGATGCCGAGCTGGTCGTCGTCGGTGACCAGCTGCTCGAGGATCTCGGTGCCGGTCTGGATCGCCGACAGCGGGGTCCGCAGGTCGTGGCCGAGGATGCCGACGAACATCTCGTTGAGGCGCAGCGCGTGGGTGCAGTCGCGCCGCTGCTTCGACAGCTCGAAGAACACGTCGGCCTTGCTCCGCAGCACCCGCGGGTCGATCGGCTTGTGCAGGAAATCGACGGCGCCCGACTCGTAGCCCTGGAACACCCGCTCGGCGTCGCGCCCGCCGGCGGTGACGAAGATGATCGGGACGTGCTTGGTGCGCTCGGTGCCCCGCATCAGCTCGGCCAGCTCGAAGCCGTCCATGCCCGGCATCTGCACGTCGAGGAACGCCAGCGCGACGTCGTGCACGAGCAGCAGCTCGAGCGCCTCGAAGCCGCTGCGCGCGGTGAGGATCTCGAGCCCGTCGCGCCGCAGCAGCGCCTCGAGCGCGACCAGGTTCTGCGCGGTGTCGTCGACGAGGAGGAATTTGATGGGCTCGAGGTTCATGATGCCTCCACGGGGCGCGGGGTCGCGGCGAGCCGGGCGAGCAGCTTGCCGAGGTCGGCCGCGGGCGCGCTGTGAGCGACGGCGGTCCGCTGCAGGGCGGCGGCCGGCATGGTGCGAACCGCGGCGGTGGCCGGCGATTCGACGAAGGTGAGGCCGCCGGCGCGGGCGATGCACTCGAGGCCGCGGGCGCCGTCCTCGTTGGCGCCGCTGAGCAGGACGCCGGCGAGGTGCGGCCCGTAGGCGGCGGCGGCCGACTCGAACAGGACGTCGATCGAGGGCCGCGAGAACAGCACCGGCAGGTCGACCGAGAGGGCGAAGCTACCGCGGCGCTCGACGAGCAGGTGGTAGTTCGGAGGGGCGACGTAGATCGTGCCGGGCATGATGGGCTCTTTGTCGTCGGGCTCGCACACGGGCAGCCGGGCCTGGGCGCGGAACACCTCGACGAGGTGGCTGGGTTGAGTCGGCGGCAGGTGCAGGAGCACGGCCAGCGGCAGCGGATAACCGGTCGGCAGCGCCGGCAAGATCGCGCGCAGGGCGTCGATCGCCCCGGACGAGCCGCCGATCACGATCATATGAACCTCGCGGGCCGCCATGGCTCACCGGCGCTGGTAGATGCGGTCCTCGGGGACCGCCTCGGTGAACGCCTCGGCGTGCGGCGAGAACCGCAGGGTCTCCTTGGCCCCGAGGCCGAGGAAGCCCTTGCGCCGCACCGAGTCGCGCAGGACCCCGATCGCCCGGTCCTGCAGCGGGCGGTCGAAGTAGATCAGGACGTTGCGACACGACACCAGCTCGACCTCGGCGAAGGCGACGTCGGTGGCGAGGCTGTGGTCGGAGAACAGGATCGACTGCTTGAGCTTGCGGTCGAGGATCGCCGACGAGTACTGCGCGGTGTAGAAGTTGGCGAGCGAGCCGTGGCCGCCGGCGAGCCGGTAGCTGTCGGAGAAGCGGGCGAAGCGGTCGAGGGCGTAGACGCCGGCCTCGGCGACCCGCAGGCTCTCGGGGTGGATGTCGGTGGCGTAGATGAGGGTGCGGTCGAGCAGGCCCTCCTCGGCGAACACGATGGCGAGCGAGTAGGCCTCTTCGCCGGTGGCGCAGCCGGCGACCCACACCTTGATCGAGGGGAAGGTGCGCAAGTAAGGGACGACCTTCTCGCGGATCGATCGAAAATACGAAGGGTCGCGGAACAGGTCGCTGACCTGGACGGTGAGGAACTGCAGCAGCTCGCTGAAGCAGCGCGGCTGGGCCAGCACGCGCGCGCGCAGCTCGCCGACCGAGGCGCAGCGCAGATGGGTCAGGGCCGAGGCGAGCCGGCGGCGCAGCGAGGCCTCGGCGTAGCCGCGGAAGTCGTAGTGATAGCGGTGGTAGACCGCGTCGAGCAGCTCGGCGAGCTCGGTGTCGCTGGGGGTCGGCGAGATCACTTGGGCATCCACACGCGCGCCAGCGACAGCAGCTTGTCGACGTCGAGCGGCTTGGCGATGTAGTCGTTGGCGCCGGCGGCGAGGCAACTGGCGCGGTCGTCGGCCATGGCCTTGGCGGTGAGGGCGATGATCGGGATCTTGGCGGTCGCAGGGTCGGCGCGGATGGCCCGCGTGGCGGTGAGGCCGTCCATCTCCGGCATCATCAGGTCCATGAGGATCAGGTCGACGCCGGGCTTGCTGCGCAGGTGGGCCAGCGCCTCCTTGCCGTTGCGGGCGATCTCGACCTTGGCGCCGCGCGGCTCGAGCACGCTGGTCAGCGCGAACACGTTGCGCACGTCGTCCTCGACCACGAGCACGCGCCGACCCTCGAACACGGCGTCGCGGTGGCGAGCGTCCCGCAACATGCGCTGGCGCTCGGGCGGGAGGCTGGTCTCGACCTGGTGGAGGAACAGGGTGACCTCGTCGAGCAGCCGCTCGGGCGAGCGCGCGCCCTTGATGATGATCGACTGCGAGAACCGCCCGAGCTCCTGCTCCTCGGCGCGGTTGATGGCCCGCCCGGTGTAGACGATGACGGGCGGGAACCCGTACTGCTGGCCCTGGGCCATCTCCTGCAGCAGCTCGAAGCCCGACCTGTCGGGCAGGCTGAGGTCGAGGACCATGCAGTCGAAGGTGGTGGTCCGCAGGGCGGCGAGGGCGTCGGCGGCGGTGCCGACCGGCACGGTCTCGACGTCGTCGCCGGCCAGCAGCTTGCAGGTGCTCTCGCGGTGCACGAGGTCGTCCTCGACCACGAGCACGCGCCGCAGCGACTGGGTGGCCTTCGACTCGAGCCGGCGCAAGGCGTCGACGAGCTGCTCGCGCACGACCGGCTTGATGGCGTAGGCGACGGCGCCCATCTCGAGCGCGGTGCGGGTGTGATCGCTGGCGCTGATGACGTGGACGGGGATGTGACGGGTGTTCGGGTCGTGCTTGAGCGCGTCGAGCACGGTGAGGCCGGAGCGGTCGGGCAGCTGGACGTCGAGGACGATGGCGCTCGGCCGATGCTGCCGCGCGAGCTCGAGGCCGGCCTCGGCGGTGTCGGCGAGCAAGGCCTGGAACTCGAGCTCGCGCGCGAGGCCGGCGAGCACGGTGGCGAAGGCCGGGTCGTCCTCGATGACGAGGATCGAGCGCGTGTCGGTGGCAGGGGTAGGCGCGGGCGGCTTGGCGGCGGGCGGGCGACGCAGCGGCGGCGGTGCGGGCGGGGCGGCGGGCGGGAGCGGGAGCGCGGGCCCGGTGGTCGGCGCGAGCGCGGGCGAGGTGACCTGGCCGGGCGCGGTGAGCTGCGCGGGGATGGTCAAGGTGAAGGTGCTGCCGCGACCGACGGCGCTGGCGACGGTGAGCTCACCGCCGAGCAGGCGCGCCAGGTCGCGGGAGATCGAGAGGCCGAGGCCGGTGCCGCCGTACTTGCGGTTGGTGGTGCCGTCGGCCTGACGGAACGCCTCGAAGATCATCTCCTGCTGATCGGCGGGGATGCCGATGCCGGTGTCGGTGACCGCGAAGGCGACGTTGCCGGCCCCGGCGGCGCGCACGGTCAAGCTGACGCCGCCCTGCTCGGTGAACTTGAGCGCGTTCGACAGCAGGTTGCGCAGGATCTGGGCCAGCCGCGTCGAGTCGGTGTGCAGCGCGGGCGGGGCGTCGCGCTGCACTTCGATGTCGAGCGCGAGCCGGCGGTCGCGCGCGATCGGGCGGAAGGTCGTCGCCAGCTGATCGGTGAGGCGCGCCACGGTGACGGCCTCGGGCCGCACGTCGAGCATGCCGGCCTCGATCTTCGAGAGATCGAGGATGTCGTTGATGAGGGTGAGCAGGTCGTTGCCGGCGGAGTAGATCGTCTCGGCGAACTTGATCTGCTCGGCGTCGAGGTTGCCCTGGCGGTTGTCGGCCAGCAGCCGCGCGAGGATCAGCGAGCTGTTGAGCGGGGTGCGCAGCTCGTGCGACATGTTGGCGAGGAACTCGGACTTGAAGGCCGAGGTCCGCCGCAGCTGGACCTGCGCCTGGGTGAGGCTGTCGCGCTCGCTCTGCAGGGCCTGGGTCTGCTCCTCGAGGTGAGCGTTGATCTGCTCGAGCTCGGCCTGTTGATTGCCGAGGCGCGCGCGCGACTCCTCGAGCGCGCGGGTCTGCTGCTCGAGCTCCTCGTTCTGGACCCGCAGCTCCTCTTGCTGGGTCTGCAGCTCCTCGGCCTGGCGCTGGGTCTCCTGCAGCAGGGCGGCGAGCCGCTCCTTGTGCTCGGAGCTGCGCACCGCGAGCGCGACGGTCTCGCCGATCCGCGCCAGCAGGTCGAGGACCTGCGGCCGGGGCGGGCGCAGAAAGCCGATCTCGAGCACGGCGACGGAGACCCGGTCGATGCGCGCCGGGGTGACGTAGACGTGCGAAGGGGCCCGCTCGCTGGTGCCGGAGCGGATCGGCAGGTCGCTGCCGTCGCTCAACTCGACGATGCGGCCGTCGTCGGCGGCGCGGCCGACGACGCCCTCGCCGGCGGCGAAGGTCTCGGGCCCGCCGATGCGGGTGTCGAGGCCGAGCGCGGCGCGCCGGGCCCAGCCGGCGCCGTCGCGGACAAAGAAGGCGCCGACGTCGGCGCCGACGTGGGTGGCCAGCGCGGTGAGGCAGTCGCGGCCGACCTGCGCGGTGCTCTTCTCGCCCTGCATGGCCTCGGCGATCCGCGTGTGACCCTCGCGGACCCACGCCTCGCCCTCGAGGGTGACGCGGGCCTGCTGCTCGGCGTCGAGGGCCGAGCCGAAGGTGCTGGCGATCGCCGCCAATTGCCGGCGCGAGAGGAAGGCGAGCAGCACGGCGACGCCGGCCAGCAGCAGGACGAAGGCGTTGCGGGCGATCGCGGTCGAGCGCTCCGAGGCGACCGCGCGCGCGGTCAGCAGGTCCCGCTCGACGTCGAGGGCGGCGGTCATGGCCTCACGGACGCCGTCCATGCGCGACTTGCGATCGCGCAAGCCCTCGGAGCTGCGGGCGTACTCGAGGTCGCTGCTGACCTGCGCGGCGGTGCTGGCGGTCAGCCACGACTGGTAGCGCGCGTGGGCCTGCTCGAACTGGGCCTGCTGCGTGGGGTCGTCGGCGACCAGTGCCTGCAGCCGCTCGAACTTGTCGCCCGGGTTGGCGCGCTCGAACGGGGCGAGGTACTGGCGGTCGGCGGTCAGCAGGTAGCCGCGCAAGGCGGTCTCCTGGTCGACGACCTCGAGCATCGTCGCGTTGGCGAGCGAGAGGACCTCGTTGCTGTGGTTGACCCACGCGGCGTCGTCCGCCATCAGGAGGATCTGCCGGCCGAGCACCACGCCGAGGAACAAGAGGAGGGCGATCGGCGTGGCGATCGCCACGGTGAGCCGCTTGGTGAGCGACCTGCGCTGCGCTTCCCTGATCTGCGTCACCCGTGTCTCCTTGCAGCCGCGTCACCGCGCCTGGCTCGCTTCAGCGGCCGACGCCCAGGTGCGCCGAACCGTACGTGCGTGCGAAGGTACCTCAAGCGCGCGAATCGTAGGTCGCCGGGAGCGGCGGGGAACCGCCCGCAGGCGCTTCGCGGGTGACTTTTCCCATGGAGAGGCGGAGGCGAATCGCATCGATCGATGGACCTCGCGCTTGCGGGCCAGGTGAGCCCCCGTCCTCACGAACGGGCGCCGTAAAGCGGCGCCGAGGGCGGCGTCCGGGCGCCGCCACGGCCGGGCTCGCTGGGACGCGAGACGAACGAACGCGTCGCGTCGGGCGCGCGAAGGATGGAGCGGCGCTTCGACGATCCGGATCGATGGGTGACAGGCGCCGGAGTTCCGCGCTTTGGAGCGCTTCACGCCGCTAGTCCGGTGGGCGCGCGGCGCAACCGAGATCAGACTGACGAGCGGAGAAACCCGACATGAACCGCGATCAGATCCAAGGAAAGTGGGAGCAGCTCAAGGGCAAGGCCAAGCAGATGTGGGGCGACCTGACGGACGACGATTTCCTGAAGGCCGAGGGGAACGCCGACAAGCTGTGCGGGATCATCCAGGAGCGCTCGGGTGAGCGCCGCGAAGACATCGAGCGCAAGCTCGACTACAAGAACTACGGCAATCAGTAGTTCGCTGCTCCACGCTCTGCGATGATTCGACGCGCCCCCGATCGTGGATCGGCGGCGTGTCGAATCGTATTTGGGTCGCGGGGCGGCGGCCCGCAGGGATAGGGACGCCGAGAGGGGCGGCGACGCAGGACCCTCGAGGATATGTCTGCATGGACATGTCCTTGGGGACATTGTCCGCGCGATCCGGGCGGACCTGTCTCGGGTGACATGATCGGTGCACGAGCGGTCGCGGATGCTCGTGAACGCTCCGCTCGCGGCGTTCGTCGATGGCGACGGAGACGGGCGCAGCGGGGGCCGCGGGGGCGTTGCGCGATCTCGAGGGGCGGCGGCGGGCCGCGGCGGTGCGGTACCCTGGGAGGCGGAAGAGACGTCGGTGTCTCGACGATCGCGTCAGGAGATTCGACGATGGTCCGGTTCGATCGCTGCGCAGCTCTCGTGTCGTGCTTCTTCGCCGCCGCGCTGGTCGGCGCCTCGCCGGCGTCCGCGGGCAAGTCGCCCAGGGCGGGCGGCCAGGACCCGAAGGGCGCCCCTGCGGCGCCGGCGGAGAAGGCCCCGCCTCCGAACGAGACTTCGAAGGATCGCGACAGCCGGGCGGCGCCGGTGGACAAGCCCGCCGAGCCGCCGAAGACCGACGCGCCCGAGGACGGGCTCGCAGCGAGCTCCAGATCCGCGGGTGAGGCCGCGAAGGGCGGGCCTGCTGCGAGCTCCAGATCGCAGGGCTCATGCGCCGGACGGGGTGGGCTCATGAGCGCCGGATTACGGCCGCGAAGGGGCAGGGCTTGCACCGCGAGAGCGCGGGGACCCTTCGACGTCGGCGGCCGTACCCGGCCGGCCCGCAGGGGGACTCCCGGGCATCGGGTTACGAAAGCGACAGCGCGCGTGGCGTCGGACCCGCGGTTCCTGGGACAACGGACCTCGGTCCGTCGCCTCGGGGCGTCCCGGTCCTCGATCGCGCCCTTGCGAAGGCTCGTTGCAGCGCCCCCGCGCCTCGGCCTATCTTGAAATCATGCGTGTTCGCTTTCTTGGCTTCGTCCCGCTCGGCTCCGCCCTCGCCTTGATGTCCTCCGCATGTGTCGATGATGGGCCACAGGCGACAGGTGCCACCGACACCGCGCCGATGACCTCGATCACCGGCGTCACGGCCACGGACGCGCTGACCTCGACGACCGACCCGGGCACGACCGCGCCGACGACGACCGACGGCACCGAGACCGGCGAGCCGTCGACCGACGCGACCTCCACGCCGACGACGACCATGAGCGGCTGCGTGCCCGACTGTCCCGAGGGCCAGTACTGCGCCGGCGACAGCTGCCAGCCCGGGTGCGACGGCGACGAGGACTGCGTCGCGCCGGCCACCTGTGACCTCGCCGAGCACACGTGCAAGGGCTGCGAATCCGATGCAGGCTGTCCTCTGGGACAGGTCTGCAAGGACAGCGCCTGCGTGCCCGGCTGCAGCGACATGCAGCCGTGCGAAGGCGGCCTGGCCTGCTGCGCCGAGGCCTGCGTCGACCCGCTGAGCGACCCGGACCACTGCGGCGGCTGCGACCCGTGCCCGGCGCTGCCGAACGCCGAGGCCAGCTGCGCGATGGGCCAGTGCGGGCTCGGGGCCTGCGCGGCCGGCTTCGCCGACTGCGACAACAACCCCAACAACGGCTGCGAGACCCAGGGCCAGTGCCAGTGCACGCCGGGCGCCACCGAGGCCTGCTACGGGGGCCCGGACGGCACCCAGGACGTCGGCATCTGCAAGGGCGGCATGCACACCTGTAACCCCGAGGGCACCGGCTGGGGCCCGTGCGACGGCGAGGTCTTGCCGAACGCGATCGACATCTGCAGCAACGGCCTCGACGACGACTGTGACAATCAGGTCGACGAGGACGCCGACGCCGACGGCGACGGCTGGACCGTGTGCGGCGGCGACTGCTGCGACGAGATCGGCCCGACCTGCCTCAACCCCAACCTGGTCAACCCGGGCGCGTTCGAGGTCCTCGGCAACACGGTCGACGACGACTGCGACGGCATGCCGGACAACGCGATCCCGGCGTGCGACGGCGGCCTCCCCAGCAACTCGAGCGACGCGCTGCAGTACGCCCGCGCCATCGACCTGTGCCAGTTCACCACCGAGAACCCGCCGATCCAGGAGAAGAAGTGGGGCGTGATCTCGGGCGGGTTCAGCCGCTCGAACGGCGCCGGCGCCCCGGCGGCCGCGGCCAAGTCGATCCGGCCCGGCTTCGGCACCGTGCTGGTGCCGCAGAAGAACGCCAGCCTGGCGGTGCTGTCGACCGGCCACGCCGCCGACTCCAACGACGCGAGTCCGGCCTTCTCGGCGTTCCAGGGCGGCACCCAGCTCGGCACCTCGGCCGCCGTGCCGGCCGACTGGCTGGCGGCCAACGGCAACAACTTCCCCAACGCGCCCGGCTGCCCGGCGCCGCAGGGCGGGGCGACCGGCCAGGACACGATCCAGCTCAAGCTGCGGGTCCGCGTGCCGACCAACGCGCTATCGTTCAGCGCCCACGTGTACTTCTTCTCGAGCGAGTACCCCGAGTGGGTGTGCAGCCCGTACAACGACTTCTTCCTGACGCTGGTCGACGGCCAGGGCGTGGGCAACCCGGCCGACAAGAACGTCGCCATCTACAAGAACCAGAACAACCAGCTGTTCCCGCTCGGCGTCAACATCCTCAAGGGCGCGCCCGGCCTGTTCGCGCAGTGCAAGAACGGCCAGATCAGCTGCGGCTCCCCGCCGGCCAACAATTACAACAGCTGCACCGGCAACGACGAGCTGGCCGGCACCGGCTTCCACCTGCTGAACCCGTTGCCGCAGTTCGCCGACGACCCCGGCTATTGTGGCGCCAACAATCAGGTCGGCGGCGGCACCGGCTGGCTCAAGATGTCGGGCAACGTCAAGCCCGGCGAGACGATGGAGATCCGGTTCGTGCTGTGGGACACCGGCGACCCGTGGTACGACTCGCTGGTGCTGCTCGACAACTTCGAGTGGTCGCTGCAGGCCTCGGAGCCCGGGGTCAAGCCCGGCTGAGGCGTCGAATCACGGGACATGTCCGGGAGGTCATATCCTGTGATTGTGCGAGGCGCCCGTCGGCGGCGCCTCGCCGAGTGACTTCGGATTCGTTGTACATGTCTGAAGGGACATGGATGTCGATTGACGCTCGTCGGCGAACGCTGCCGGCTCACCGCTGTCGGGCGCGGCACCGGGCCTCGGCGGCGCGCGCTCGTGCGGCCTCCTCGTGGCGGCCCATCGCCTCCATCAGGGCCGCGGCGCGCGCGTAGTGGTCGGCGGCCTGCTCCGGCGGCAACATCTGCTCGTCCGCGTGGGCCGACGCGAGCAGGAAGGGCAGCGCGCGCTCCACCTCGCCCGCCTCCATCCAGTGGTGGGCGAGGTGGATGGGCGGGGCCCCGTCCTGCTCGAGCGCGTGGGCGAGGCGAATGTGCAGGGCGCGGGCGGCCGCGGGCGGCGTGCTGGCCAGCACCTCCTCGAGCACCAGGTCATGGCTGAAGCGCTCGCCCATCAGCACCTGGGCGGCCTCGAGCTCGGCGAAGGCGCTCTGGAGGGCGGTGGGGGTCACCTCGAGCGCGCCGGTCACGAGCGCGGCCCGGAACTGCGGCCCCGCCAGGGCGGCGAGCTGGGCGATCTGCAGGGCCAGCGGCGACAGCCGCTCCAGGCGGCGCTGGATCAGCGGGCCGATCCGGCCGGGGGGAGGCAGGCGCTGCGGCCATTCCTTGTGCAGCGCGTCGGTCTCGATCAGGTGCTTGAGGGTCTCGATGATATAGAGCGGGTTGCCGCCGGTGTAGCGGGCCAGGGCGTCGGCGTGCAGGTCGGCGCCGGGCAGCTCCAGGCTGGCCACCATCTGGCGCACCTCCTCGGCGGAGAGCGGGCCGATGTCGACGAGGCGCGCCGCCCCTGATCCCACCAGCCCACGGACGATGGCCTCCGAATAGGGGGGCATCTCGCCGCGGCGGTAACAATCGATATAGCAGGGCATGGGGCTGTCGGCGGCGCGGGTGTCCATCATGCGCGTGAAGGCGTAGGTGAAGGTCCTGGCGCTGGCCTTGTCCCAGTACTGCACGTCATCGACCACGACGGTGTTGGCGCCGGCGTTCATGCGCCGCATCGCCTCCACCTGGGCCTCCTGGAAGCGCAGCTCGTCGATCTCGGAGACGAGCGGCGGCAGCCCGCGCGGGTCGCCGAGCTCGGGCATGATGCGCGAGACCTCGGCGCGCACCCACTCGGGCAGCGTCAACCCGGGTCGCTGTCGCATGTGGCTGCGGTAGGCGCGGGCCTGGGCGGCGAACGGGACCTCCTGGTCGCCCAGGCGCCCCTCGATGCGGAGCCACGGCCCCTTGGAGGCGGCGAACTCCTCGGCGAGGCGCGACTTGCCGCTGCCGGGGTCGCCGGTGATGAACAACATCTGGCCGGCCTTCCAGCCGTCCTCGAGCTGCCGCCAGGTGGCCTCGCGGCCGGCGAGCACCGGCGGCCGCAGCACCGACAGGGGCAGGGACGGGCGGGGCGCGGCCTGGGGACGGGGGAGCTGGGTGCCTCGCTCGATCTGCCGCACCAGGGCCAGCGTCTCGGCCATGGGGGCGACGTCGAGCTCGCGGGCGAGGATCGAGCGCAGCCGCTCGAAGGCCGCGAGGGCGGCGCCACGGTCTCCCCGCAGGTAGTGCAGGCGGATGAGGTGGCGGCCGGCCTGCTCGGACTCGGGCTCCTGCTGCACCCAGGCCAGGGCGAGGGTGAGGGCGGCCGTCCAGTCACCCTCGGCCATGTGGCGCTCGATCTCCGCCTCCCGGGCCTCGCGCACCCAGCCGTCCACGGCGGCGCGGGCTCCGTCGAGCCAGCGCGCCAGCTCGGGGCAATCGTCGAACTCGAAGCCGGCCAGCAGCGGACCCGCGCCGTCGGGGGGCAGAGCTTCGAGGGCCCCGGCGTGGTCACGGGCCAGGGCGGCGGACTTCAGCAGCGCGACGTCGACCCGCAGCGAAGGCCCGAGCGCCAGACGCTCGGCGTCCGCCTCGACCACCTCCGTGCCCCCGCACGCCAGGCGCAGGCGACGCAAGAGCTGGCGCATGTTGTTGCGGGCGGTGGCGTGGGGCGAATCGGGCCACAGCAGGCCGGTCAGGGTCGCCTTGGGGGCGGGTCCTTCCAGCCCCAGATAGGCCAGCAGCGTGGCGGCGCGTCGCTCCAGCCTCGCTCGCGACTGCGCAGGGCCCTCCAGCCGCGCCAGCCCCAGCACCCGTGCCGTCCATGCCTCCGTCCTGACCACCGTCGGCTCTCCTGGCGGGCGTCCCGCGGCCGTCACGCTCCCGTCACCCCCCCCTCTGCATATAGACCTGCCCGCAATGCATCAAGCATTGCCGCGCAGGAAAACTCTCATAGAGGGCCGGGGCGCGCCTCCGGTCGGGAAGGAAGCCCGCTTTGAAGCAAGCGACGGGACTCGCCGAGTATCGAAGCTCACCCACCGGCTCGTACGTGGTTTCGACCTCGTTCATGGTCTGGTGCGCGGATCCGGGGTTCCACGGGATGGCCCTCTGGGGTCGCCCGGGCGAGCCGGAGATCCGGCATCTGTGCCGGTTCCTGGACGTGGAGGTGCGTCGAGAGGCCGTACCGCACGCCTCGCTCGTCGACCTGCGCCGGCTCGAGAGCGTCGATCCGCTCGCGTTCGTGGCGTTCGTCGACCACCTGCAGGCCCGCGCGCCGCTCTACCGCGAGCTCGTGACGTGCCAGGCGCGGGTCCGCCCGAACGGCCTGCCCGACGCGCTGGTGGCCGGCTTCGACAAGCTCGTCCGCCCCTCGCACCCGGTCGCGGTCCACGCGTCGCTCGGCGAGGCGCTCGCGTGGCTCGGCCGCGGCGATCGTTCGGGCCTGGCCGAGGAGCTCGACGCGATCGTGGCCGCCGCCATGGGCGAGCTGAATTGCGGGCAGCGCCTGCGGCGAGTGCTGGTGCCGCCGCTATCGGAGGTGACGCTCGACAGCGCGGCGCGGCAGCTCGGGCTGTCCACGCGGACGCTGCAGCGCCGGCTCCGCGACGAGGGCACGAGCTTTCAGGCGGAGCACGCTGCCGCGCAGGTGCGGGCGGCGCAGGCGATGCTGCGAGACCCGGCGCTGACGCTGACGACGATCGCCCTCGAGGTGGGGGCGAGCTCGCTCGCCAACTTCAGCACGATGTTTCGCCGGCGGACCGGCGAGGCGCCGAGCGCGTGGCGACGACGCGTGCGCGGAGCCGCGGAGGCGGGCGCGAGAGGGGCGCCCGCGGGGGCCCGCGATGCCGGCGCTGGCGCGATCGAAGATCGCGGGGGTGGACGACGTGCGTGACTCGTACTCGTGTCATTCGCCGATCCATGCGAGACGAGAAGAGTGCGGCGGCGGACGACGTGCGTGACTCGCACTCGTGCCATTCGCCGGACCGATGCGAGGCGAGCAGAGCCCGCGGCCTCTTCGCTCTCACAGCGCGAGACGCCCCGTGTCCGGTCGTCCCGGCCACGGAGCGTCTGGCGCTCACCTCGGAGCGAGCGTCAGGGCCAATCGTCCCTGCACTTGTAGCATTGCGTCAGGGTCGCGCACGGACCCGGCGTGGCTTCGGGATCCTTACAAGTGATAAAGACGGTCTGGCAAAGACCGAACGGGGGGGTCCACTGCTCGCAAGTCTGCGACAGCGCGAGGCTGCTGCCGCTGACCACGTCCAGCTCGGTCTCGAAGGCGCTCTCGCGGACCTCGTCGTCGCTCTGGGCCTCCTGGGCCTCGGCGAGGAGCTCGAGCTCCGCGTCGTCGAGCTGGAGCAGCGCGTCCTCGGCCTCGAAGCCTTCGTTCGCGTCGCAGCCGGTGAAGCACGCGACCGAGAGCATCATGGCAAGCAAAGTATGCATGGCTTTCATGAATGATAGCACTTCTCGCTCACGCCGATCACGGGGGCTCGCGTGAGCGCTGGTTGTGATTCCCCGTTGCATTGGATATAGCAGGCCCCTCGCCGGCACCGCTTCTGCGATCCCGCCAATCGCTTCTGCGAACGCGCCATTCGGGGCCGGTCGCTGCATTCGGCGGGCACGGCCCTGGCGAATGGACACCTCGCTCGCGCGTGCCCGCCGGTCCGAAGTCCGCGGCGCGGGGCCGACCGCTCTCGGAGGCGCGAAAACAGCCCGAAGGTTTTTTGGATCGCAAGCGGGGGGTCGCGGCTCTTCACCCTGCGTCGAGCGACCCGCGGCGACCACCGCGGCCGCTCCAACCCTCTTCAACGATTCAAGACGCCATCATGTCCACCACCGCTACCATCGACACCCCGACCCAGATCCAGACCTTCGCGCTGACGCAGTTCGCCGGCGCCGCCCAGGCGCAGTCGCTCCCGGATCTCGGCCCCGCCGCGTCCGAGCAGATCACCCAGGCCCTCCGCAACGCGGCCTCGACCATCGGTGAGTGGCAGATCGTCTGGGGCCCCGCCGTGCTGACGATGGGCAATCCGCCGCACAGCGTGAACCTCATGTACGTCGTGAAGAACGCCGCCGATCCGTCGCAGTACGTGATCGCCATCGCCGGCACCAACTTCAATTCGCTGATCGATTCGGTCCTCGAGGACCTGTTCGTGTTCGCGCAGGTGCCCTGGTTCTTCAACCCGCTCGCGGTGGGGGCCCAGATCTCGCTCGGCGCGGCGATCGGCCTGCTCAACCTGCAGAACATGAAGCCCGACGCCCAGCTGCCCGGCGGCGGCCGCACGCTCGTCGAGTTCCTCCGGACGATCGTGAGCCAGAAGGTGCAGATCACCGTCGCCGGCCACAGCCTCGGCGGCGCGCTCGCGCCGGTGGTCGCGCTGTGGCTCGCCGACACGGCCCAGGGCCAGCAGTCCGCCTGGGATCCGCAGCGGAACGCGACGATCGGCGTGGACACGTTCGCCGGCCCGACCCCCGGCAACCTCGCGTTCTCGCTGTACGCGGGCCTCCGGTTCGGCAAGCGCCTCCGGCCCGTCTACAACACCCTCGATTGCGTCCCGCACGCGTGGCAAGAGTTCGGTGAGCCGTCGCTGTCCGAGCTGTTCTCCATCTACGCGCCCGACATCGCGCCCAAGATCGACGTCTCCTACGGCGCGCTGGCGGTGCTCATCGGCGTGTTCCAGCTGCTCGCCGCGAACCGCGGCTACACGCCGCTGCCCAACCTCGTGGCGATCCAGGGCACGTACACCACGGCGATCTACCAGGACCCGAAGCTCGACGCCTTCCACAAGTTCCTGCTTCAGGTCGGGTACCAGCATATCATCGGATACTACGGCCCCTTCCAATACCAGGCGAAATGGATGAAGCCGTCGACGCCGACGAGCATCTCCCAGGATCTCGCCGACCTCGCCAGCAACTCCGCGTCGGCCCAGGAGTTCGTGCAGGCGCTGCAGAACCGCCAGCCGAAGCAGATCCAGGTCGGCGGCGTGGTCGTCGACGCGCCGCGGGGCCCGGACGACCCGCAGACCGCACGCGTCTCGGCGATGGTCCAGGCCGCCCTCGCCGCGCAGGCGGGCGTGTCCGCGGCGCAGTGAACCCCGCCGGCCCCGCCCCCGCGCCGGGGGCGGTCGGCGTACGCTTTCGGCCCGCCGCGATCCGCGAGCGGGCCGCCTCGCGATCGAGCACCGTGGCTCACCGCATACACGCGCGGGCCGTGATGGCAGGGCGCAGCCGGCGGGTGTAGGCTCGCGCGGCATGAGCGATCGGGGCCGGAACGTCAGGAGCGCGTGGATCGTCCACGGGGTCGCGGTGGCGCTGTGGCTCGCGCTTTACTGGTACTTGTTCGGCGAGGCGCTGTTCCCGAAGGAGAAGCCGTGGCTCGACCTCGAGGGGTTCGGCGCGGTGATCGCCCTGGAAGTGTTGCTCGGGTACCTGGTGGTGAGCTCGGTGGTGGTGCTGTTCGTCGGGCGCTGGCCGCTGGTGCCGCTGGTCATCCACGGGTTCGCGTTCACGATGTTTTGGGCGGGGACGGAGTCGATCGAGCAGGACAAACGCGAGCGGGCAGAGGCGCACGCGCTCGCGCAGGCGCGCGCGCGGGCGGAGGCGCAGCAGGAGCGAGAGCGCGAGGCGCAGGCGAAGCTGGCGTACGAGGCGGAGCAAGACCGCCTGGAGGCGCTGGAGCGCCAGCCGGAGGGGTGCCTGCACGTGCGCGAGCTGCGGGTGCAGGACGGGAAGAAGAAGCTGCGCGCCGAGGTGACGTTCGCCAACACGTGCGACAGCGAGGTGGAGGTCGACGACCTGACCTTGCTCGGGCAGGACCTCAAGGACGGCGAAGATGTCATCCGCCGGTGGGACGGGGACCGGGTGACTGTGCCGCGCGGAGGGACGGCGACGATGACGATCGAGGAGGTCGTGAGGCGCGGCGGCGATCGGTCGATCGCGCTGGCGAGGTGGGGCTGGGAGCTCAATGTCGAGGCCACGGCGCCGCGCTCGACGAGCCTGTGCTTCACCACGGGGAGCCCGGCGGTCGGGGAGACTTGCGCGCGCATCGAGAAGGTCACGGCCGCACCGTAGCGGTCGCTCGTCGGGGTCACCAGCGTGCCGCGACGGACGCGGCGGCGGCTCGTCGGGAGCGGCTTGCGAGCCAGGAGGAAGGAACATGAGAGGGACACTCGGGAGCCGCGGAAAGGGGCTCCGCAAGCTCGGTCTCGGCGTGCTCGCGGTGCTCGCGGTGCTCGCGGTGGTCGGTGCCGTATACCAGCAGATCGGGCAGGCGCTCGATCGACGCGCGGTCGTGCGGCCGGGACGCATGGTCGCGGTCGATGGCGCGGCGATGCATATCCATTGCACGGGAGCGGGCGCGCCGACAGTCGTCCTCGAGGCGGGTGCCTTCGGGTTCGCGCAGGTGTGGGCGCGGGTGCAGCCGCTCCTGGCCGAACGCGTCCGCGTCTGTTCGTACGACCGCGCCGGCCTCGGCTGGAGCGAGGACGCCGCCTCCCATGACGGCATCGCCGCGGTCACGCGACTCCGGACACTCCTCGCGGCTGCAGGCGAGCCCGGACCCTACGTGCTGGTGGGCCACTCGCTGGGCGGCGCACTGATTCGGATCTTCGCCGCCCGCTACCCCGACGATGTCGTCGGCCTCGGCTTCGTCGACCCCTCACATCCCGACCAGCTCGAGCGCTTCCCCGCCGAGGCGCGCGAGGCCCACGAGCGCGTCACCAAGATCCTCGCGGTCGCCGCGAAGTTGTCGCACTTCGGCCTGCTGCGCCTGACCAACCCGCTCGGACGGCTGCACGCCGGCCTGCCCGCGGATGACTACCGCGCCGCCCGTATGTTCAACTCCGCGGCCCGCCACCTCGCGAGCTCGGCCGCCGAGTTCGGCGCATGGGACGCGACGATGCGCGCCGTCCGGGTCAACGACACGCTCGGCAATCGTCCCGTCGTGGTCATGAGTTCGAGCGAGCCGATGGAGGGGATGTCCCAGGACATCTTCGATCGCGGCCAGCAGATGCACGCCGAGATCGCGAGACTGTCCACGCGTGGGCAGCATAGGATCGTCGAGGCCAGCCATCACATGTCGCTATTGACCGAGCCCGAGCACGCACAGCGCGTTGCGGAGCTGCTCGGGGAAATGATCGCTGAGGCCGCACTGTCGCCCGATCAATCGCCTCCCTGAAGGAGGCACGGAGCTCGAGAGGCCCCCAAGACCGGCCTGTTCTGAGCTCGTCTGTGTCTGTTGCTGCAGCGATTCCGCGGCGTCGCAGTTTCACTGGGCCGGCGCAGCCCCGGGCGCAGGCTTGCCATCGACGGTGAGGCGGCCGTACTGGTCGGCGAGGGTGTCGCGCCTGGCGCCGAAGATGCCCTGGAAGGCGAACATCACCATCCACCCGAACAGGCCCGCAAAGAAGCCGATGATGAGTATCTGGAGGATCCCTCCGGTGGTGCGGACCGGTGGCCTGGAAGCTTCGAGCTCCCACTTGTTGTCGGCGATTTCGGCGGCGGACATGGCTAGCACTCCTTGCGCCCGAACGCGAGCACAACCCCTCCTTGCACGAGGATCACGCGCGAAACAAGCATTCTGCGAATTTTGACGGCTCGTGCCCTATGAACATTGTTGCACATCACATTTATTGCATCCTGCGGCGCCACCGCAACATTCCTGGGGGCGGGCGTACCTCCAGGATGAGTCCACTCCGGCGTTGGACCCGCGATCCGGTCCTGGTGGTGAGCATGGGGAGCGCAGCGCGCGTCAGCTCCCGAGGCCAACTTGCAGAGAGCAGGCGGCGGTGCGGCGCGAGCTGGTGATCATGCACCACGAGGACGACCGCGAGCACCACCGCGCCCGCGTCGAGGCGGCAGGCGTTCGGCTCGCGGTGCCAAGCCGCGTCTACGACCTCGTGCTCGGCCAGCGCGTGGCGTGACGAGGAGCGAGGCCACGCGTGAGGCGGAGCGCGACCGGGCAGATTTCGCGTGACGCCGCCGGGCGGGACGTGCGATGCCGTGGTGGGTCACGCGGCCTCGATGAAGATCCTGATCGCCACTCTCGGCTCGCACGGCGACGTGCAGCCCTACGTCGCCCTCGGCCAGGGCTTGCAGGCGGCCGGCCACGACGTGAGCCTGTGTACCTGCGAACACTTCACGGGCTTCATCCGCGAGCACGGGCTCGACTACCGGCCGATGAACAACGACTTCGTGGACCTGGTGGCGTCGATGGAGGGCCGCGCCGCGCTGGAGGGCATGCAAAACCTGTGGGGCACGGTGAATCGCGGCATACGGGCCTCGGCCCCGTGCTCGCCGGCCGGCGTCCCGCTCGTCGGCTCCGCCGGATCCGGAGTCGAAGTGTATTGATTCAATCGGATGTCGCTCGAGACCGGCGCGCACGAGCTTGGCGCCACGGCGATGATTCACGCGCTGGCGACCGATCGCGGCGAGTGCACGCTCCTCGGGACGATCACCCATGCACACGTCAGCCGCGCTGCACGGTGAAGCGGCGCGCTCGATGGCCTGCGGCTCGGGCGTCCTCGGGCCGCGCCAGCCCTCGCGCCGAAGGTCGGCTCCTCGCCTCGTTCACCATCGCCGTCAGGACGGCGATTTGGATTGCGAGCGCGATCGAGGGGGTGGCAAAGTCCGGGTCCTATTGCATGAAGCAGTAGATCGGCTTCTTCCACGTGCACGATTGCTGGCAGACGAACTGCGTCCACAGGCCGTCTGCTTTATTAAACTGGCCGCCGCCGACGATGCCGGCGGCGTTGCTGGTCCAGTTCTGGCAATCGGTGAAGTTGGCGAACATCGTGCCGTCGATGATCGTGTTGGTGAAGGTGAGCTGGGAGATGCCGCCGCAGACGTTGGCGTCGGCGCCGGGCGGGGTCTTGAGCTCGGACAGGTTGATGGCGGCGGCGTGGTTGCCGTCGACGAGGTCGTTCCAGTTGTTGGCGATGAGGACGCCGTCGCGGCGGGCGTAGGGGATCGTGGGCTTGGTGAAGCGGGTGACGGGGGTGCCGGTGTCGTCGCTGAGCCAGGCGCGGTAGGTGCCGGGGAGGCCGGCGGCCTGGGCGGCGGCCTGGCACTTCATGTCGGCGCCGAGGAGGCCGCCGAGGTTGCCGTCGAAGCCCTGGCTGGTGGCGAACACGACCTTGTGGGCCTTGCACTTCGAGCTGCAGCCATCACCCTCGGCGAGGTTGCCGTCCTCGCAGTTCTCGCCGGCGGCGCTGTTGATGACGCCGTCGTTGCAGGCGGCGAAGGTGCAGTCGATGTCGCAGGTGGCCGACTGACCGCCGTGATCGCAGGCCTCGCCGGCGGCCTCGTTGAGGACCTCGTCGCCGCAGACGACGGCGGTGCAGTCGTCGTCGCAGGTGGCGGTCTCGAAGCCGTCGTCGCAGGTCTCGCCGGCGGCAGGGTTGACGGTCTTGTCGCCGCAGACGGCGAGGGTGCAGTCGGCGTCGCAGGTGGGGCTGGGGCCGCCGGTGTCGCAAGCCTCGCCGGCGGCGGGGTTGGGGTGGGCGTCGCCGCACTGGGACGGGGTGCAGTCGCTGTCGCAGGTGGCGCTGTTGCCAGCGGTGTCGCAAGCCTCGACGCCGGCGAGCACGAAGCCGTCGCCGCACACGGCGAGCTTGCACAGACCGGTGCAGGCGTCATCGTCGAGGTCGTTGCCGTCGTCGCACTCCTCGTCCATCTGCAGGATGCCGTCGCCGCAGGTGGCGAGGGCGCAGTCGTTGGTGCAGGCGTCGTCGTTGATGTCGTTGCCGTCGTCGCAGGCCTCGAGCACGGCGTGCACGATGCCGTCCCCACATTCGGCAGGGATGCAGCCGACCAGGCAGTCGTCATTGTCGAGGTCGTTGCCGTCGTCGCAAGCCTCGACGCCGAGCTGCACGATGCCGTCGCCGCACACGGCGGTGATGCAGGCGTTGGTGCAGTCGTCGCCGTCCTCGAGGTTGCCGTCGTCACACTCCTCGGGGACCTGGACGATGCTGTCGCCGCAGATGGGCAGGCGACAGCCCGCCGAGCAGCCGTCATCCTCGATGTTGTTGCCGTCGTCGCACTCCTCGCCCAAAAGCTCGTGGAGGACGCCGTCGCCGCAGGTGGCGGCGATGCAGGCGTTGGAGCAGGCGTTGAGATCGACCAGGTCGCCGTCGTCGCACTGCTCGCCCGGATCGAGCTGGCCGTCGCCGCAGATCGGCGGTTCGCCGGTGGTGCTGTCGGTGTCCGTGGTGGTGGTCGAGGTCGTCGAGGTGGTGGTCGAGGTCGTGGTGTCGGTGGTGTCGGTGACGGCGGTGTCGGTGCCCGGATCGGTGGTGGGCCCGGCGGTGGTGCCAGTCTCGGTGCCGCCCATGGTGCTGGTGGAGGTGGTGGGCAGGCTGGTGGTGGGCAGGTCAGGCCCGCTGGTGCTGCCAGCCGTGGTGGTGCCGTCGGTGTCGGTGGTGCCACCGGCAGAGTCGGTGGTGACGGCGGTGTCGGTGCGACCGCATGCGCCGAGCGCCGCGGCGAGCACGACGAGTCCCAGCGAACGACAAGCGAAGCTGTAAGCGAGCATGCCCGCCAGAGTACGAGAGTCGCGGGAAGGCCGGCAACTCGCGCAGGCGGAGACGTATGCGGGCGAGCGGGTGCGAAGATGGCCCACCCGCAGGCGACCGGGGCGGGAAACTCCGGGCGCCGGTGAGCCAGGTGTTACGCGGACGTCATGTCGGCGGCGAAGGGTCGGCGCGCGCGCGACGGCGGACGGGCGACCGCGCGTCGCGTGTGCGAAAGCCGAGGTCGGGTGGATGCAGGCAGGGAGCCCGCAGGAGCGCGGACAGGAGGCCGATCAGGCGGGCTCGTCGCGCCACTCGATGTCGATGCCTTCACCCTCCTCGGGGACGTGCTTGCGCAGGAGGGCGAGGAGGTCGGCGTCGACCTGGTTCTCTTGCAAGTAATCGAGGGTGTCGCGGTCGATGTAGTAGTCGCGGTCGTCGGCGCTCTCCTCGACGAGGAGATCGATGAGGTCGCGCAGCTGGTCGTCGTTGATAGGTCCGATCAGGGCGCCGGTCTGCTTGTTGTAGAGGCGAGTCACGCGGGGATGGTAGCCGGTTCGAGGCGACGGCGCGAACGCGCCCGGACAGGGGCCTTCGCCAGGCGCCCGGCGCAGAGCTCGCTGCGCTCCGATCGCGGGGCGTTGTGGTTGCATCGCATGCCCCGTGTTCAGCGAGAGCGCGGGTCGCGTGACCGCGGGTTGTTCAGCTCGCGCCGGAGGACGTCGCGGGTCCGCGGGGGCGGGGCGCGGAGATCGTCGAGGGGCGGGCGAGGGGCGGCGCAGCGAGTCACATCGCGACGGGAGACCTGCCATGCCGCACGAGCACCACCAACTAACTGCTCGAGCGATGTGCCACCGCGGAGTTGCTCGCGGATCCAGCTGGCGCTCAACCGCCCACGGCGGCCACAGTGCCCTGGGCGTGTCCTCCGCCGGCACGGCGCGGCGCTGGCCGACGAAGCTGCCGCCGTCGCGCCTTGCCGCGACGGCCCCCGTCACGCGTACTTTTTGCCGCGCCCTCTACCTTTCTTTAGAAAGTCGATCAGCACCTCGAGCTTGGGGGCGAGGTTCAGCCGGCTCGGGTAGTAGAGAAAATAGCCCGGGATGTGCGGGCAGTACCCGTCGAGCACCCGCACGAGTCGCTTCTCGGACACGAGCCCGCTCACCATGTCTTCGAAGACGTACGCGAGGCCGACGCCCTCGACGGCGGCGTCTACCAATACCGATCCATCGTTGGTCACGACGCGGCCGACGACGGCCAGCTCCAACTCCTTGTCGCTCTCGACGAACTTCCACCGGGCGACTGCGCCCGTCGACATGCGCAGACCAATGCACTCGTGCCCGTGAAGCTCGCGCGGATGCGTGGGCTTGCCTCGGCGCGCGAAGTAGTCCCGTGAGCCGACGACCACGAGGCGCTGGTCCGGGCTAACGCGAACCGCGATCATCTCGCGATCGAGGCTGTGGCCGAGGCGTATCCCCGCGTCGAAGCCTTCGGCTACGATGTTGGACAGCGCCTCCTGGAGACAGATGTCGATTCGGATGTCGGGGTAAGCGGCGAGAAAGGCCGCGAGCTTCGGCTTGATGACGTCGTTGTAGCCGGTTCGGAGCATCGTCAGGCGCAACAGACCCGACGGGCGGCCGTTCATGGCCCGGAGCGACTCGAACGCGACGTCGATGCCGTCGAATGCCGGCCTGAGCTGCGCGATGAAGTGCTCACCGGCCTCGGTCAAGCCGACGTTGCGTGTGGTTCGCTGAAGCAGGCGCACACCGACGCGCTCTTCGAGGGCGCGAACGATCTGACTCACGGCAGATGGCGTTACCCCCAGCTCGGCGGCCGCCGCCCGGAAGCTGCGCTTTTCGGCCACGCAGAGGAGGGCCCGAAGCCCGGATAGGTCGTCACGCATTGTTTAGCCTGGCTACCTATAGCATGCACGATTCAGCGTATTTTCTTTTTTTTGGGCGAGTCTAGTTTCTCCGAAACGAACCAACGCAGAGGAGAACACTGATGGCGCCCGCACTCCCCAAACCCATCGCCGCCTATGTCGCGGCCAACGCAGAGCTCGATGTGGACGGCATGCTGAAGCCTTTCGCGGCCGATGCGGTCCTCTCGGACAACGGAAAACGTCACGAGGGCCACGCCGAGCTGCGAACCTTGTTTGAAGACGAAGTGATCGCCGTCAAGGCGATCTTCACGCCGGATGCCGTTCGCCACGAGGACGGTCAGGTCGTGGTCGAAGGCCCTGCCCATGGCGACTTCAAGGGCAGCCCGATCCGCTTCACCTATCGCTTCACGCTCGAAAACGACGCCATCAAAGCACTGGAGATCACGACATGAAAATCAAAATTGATCCCACGGAGTTCGCTGGAAAGCGTGTGCTCGTCAGCGGCGGCAGCAAGGGTCTGGGCCGCGCCACCGTCGACCGCTTCCTGGCCGGGGGCGCCCGGGTGATCACCGCGGCCCGCGGAACCCTGGAGCCCATCGACGGCGTCGAGTTCGTCCGGGCGGATCTGACGACGCCCGAAGGCTCGCAGACCCTGGCCAGGACGGCGCTCGAGCGTCTGGGCGGCGTCGACATCCTCGCCCACGTGATCGGCGGCTCGGCCTCGCCGGGCGGCGGCTTTCTTGCCCTGACGGACGATCACTGGCTTGCCGAACTGAACCTGAACCTGATGGCCACGGTCCGCCTCGATCGCCTGTTGGCACCGCAGATGATCGAACGGGGTGCCGGCGCGATTGTGCATGTCACGTCTATCCAATCGATCCTGCCGCTTCCCGAATCGACCACGGGCTACGCCGCCGCAAAGGCCGCGCTCAGGACCTACAGCAAGTCGATCTCCAAGGAGCTGGGGCCGAAGGGCGTGCGGGTCAACGCCGTCTCCCCCGGCTGGATCATGACCGAGTCGTCCGTCGACCTGCTGAAGCGTCTGCAGGCCGCCAATGGCGGCACGGTCGAGGAGGCGCGGCAAGTTGTCCTTGATGCTCTGGGCGGGATCCCGATCGGGCGTGCGGCCGAGCCCGACGAGGTTGCCGATCTCATCGCCTACTTGGCCTCGGATCGCGCCGCCGCGATCCACGGCGCCGAGTTCATCATCGACGGCGGCACCGTCCGGACCGTCTGAGGTCATCGCCCCGACGTTTGCGCAAAGTGCTGGGGCGGCACGCCTGGCCGCGGTCCTTGGCCAGCGGTGAGGAAGGCGCGGCGGCGGCTACTTTCGCCGTCAGGCAGTCCATATGGACCGCCACGGCCTGGGCTTCGACTACCGATCCTCGAGGTCGCCGTTGCCGTACGGCTGCTCGATGTCGTGCACGCCGTCGAAGCTGATATCCATCAGCACGACATTCCCGCGCCGAACTGCGAGGTTGTCCCGCCCGTCGCCATCCCAGTCGCCGACCAGATATTCGTCTTCCGCGTTGCCGTTGCCGAACCCCTGATCGAAGTCGTGCACGCCGTCGAAGTTGAAGTCCATCAGCACGTGGTTCCCGCGCCGAACTGCGAGGTTGTCCCGCCCGTCGCCATCCCAGTCGCCGACCAGATATTCGTCTTCGCTGACGCCGTTACCGTACCCCTGGTCGAAGTCGTGCACGCCGTCGAAGTTGAAGTCCATCAGCACGTGGTTCCCGCGCCGCACCGCCAGGTTATCCCGCCCGTCGCCGTCCCAGTCGCCGACGAGATACTCATCCTCCGCGCTGCCGTCGCCGTACCCCTGGTCGAGGTCGTGCACGCCGTCGAAGTTGAAGTCCATCAGCACGTGATTCCCGCGCCGCACAGCCAGGTTGTCTCGCCCGTCGCCGTCCCAGTCGCCGACGAGATACTCATCCTCCGCGCTGCCGTCGCCGTACCCCTGGTCGAGGTCGTGCACACCGTCGAAGTTGAAGTCCATCAGCACGTGATTCCCGCGTCGCACCGCCAAGTTGTCCCGCCCATCGCCGTCCCAGTCGCCGACCTTGTAGCGGGTCTTGTCGCGTCGCACGCGCCCGTCGGAGTCAGCAGCAGCGTCGGTGGCTGTGAAGCCCATGCCGCTCGTCAGCGACAGGGAGAACAAAACGGTCAGGGTACTTTTCAACAACGTCTACACCTCTGGTCCGGGAGAGTCTTATCGAGCCTTCCAGTGCGTCGAGCGAGCGCCCGGACGACCCGTGTTTGCAACGACAGCGCCGTTCGAATCCACACGCCGGACATCGCCCGATGCCGTGAACCCTGGCCAGTTCAGGCCGCATCGCTCGACCGAGCGCTCGGCCGAGCAGGCGATTCAGGCCGCATCGCTCGACCGAGCGCTCTGCCGAGCAGGCGATCATAGCGACGGATGATTCGCGGGTCGCGCCTGGCCGCAACGGCAGGCGACCGAGGTCAGTGGAGGCAAATCCTTGGTCTCACTGTCAGTGGCACGCTTGCGCAGTCGCGCCCCCCCTGCACCGACCATGCGGCGGCGCGACGGTGGGCGCCCGCTCGAGCGCGACTTGCGAGCGTAATCTGTCTCTTCGGACATTCTGGGCGATGCTCCCGGGCGGCAACCTCCGGGGCTCGCGGGCATTAATCGGTCTCTTCGGACATGCTGGGCGAAGCTGCCGGGCGGCGCTCAGGCGGGGCCACGACGTTCTTCTCGGGCGGGCGAGGGGCGGCGCAGTGGGACGCAGGGAGGGGCCCCATGCCTCACGCGCAAGCGCGGGATGCAACGCCGGACAGGCCCCGTCGCACCTCCGCGCCGAGCATGTGGCATGGCAGGTCTCCCGTCGCGACGGGACCCGCTGCGCCGCCCCTCGCCCGCCCGCTCGATAATCTTCGCGCCCCGCCTCCCACGGACGCGCGATGACATTCGCGCGACGACCGCGAGGCGAACCCAGCAGCTCGCCAGCAAGACATGCGGTGCCCCGCTCGACGATCCTCGTGTCCGCCTGCGAGCCGTACCCCGACCCTTGAAGGCCGCGTGCGCGGCGGGCCACGAGTCGCCGGGTCCCGGGCGGGGTGACGGAGCTCCGGGGAGTGCAGTGACCGGCGCGGCAGGATCAATTGCGGGGCGCGAGGATTCGCCCGGGATGGCCCCGCGGCGGCAGCTGCGAGTTTGCTCGGGGCGGGCAATTGAACGTCGTCCGTCGCCCACCAGGAACTCGAGAGGTGGACCAGTCGCGTGGGCCGGCTTGATTTCATGACGCGAACCTTGACCGTATTTGTTGCTTCGCTGGGCCTCACGGCCTGCTCCACGAACGACGAGACCGCCTCGGCGACGGAGACGTCCGCCGACACGATGGCGACGGTCACCGGCGACGGGCCGGGCACCGAAGGAGGCTCGGAGCCGACGGCGGGCGGGCCGACCACGGAGAGCGGTGGCTCGACGGCGGGGGACAGCACCGCCACCACCGACGACGAAGGGATTCCCACCGGGACCTCGGTCGCTCTCGCACCCTTGGCGGACGCGGGAGAGCAACATGGCTGGAAGGACATGTCGCCCTCGTCGCCGTGGGTCGGCTTGCGCGGCGGCTTCAGGGCTTCTTGACCGTGACCCCGCGAGAGATCAGCCGCAAGAGGGCGTTGGGCTCGATGTTGCGCGGCGTCGCGGTGAGCTGCCGGAGCGCTGGCAAGCTCTCGAGCGCGGCGGCGTCGGTGCAGCGGCCCGTGAGGATCAGTTCGGCCAGCTTCGGGTGGCCGCGCAACGGCCCGAGGTCGAGGTCCTGGGGGCGATAGCCGTGGCCGTAGAGCGAGAGCGAGGTGAGCGCGCCGAGCCGTTCGATGCCCGCCAGCGAGTGCAGGTCGTAGGGACACGCGTCGTCGCTGCCGACCTCGAACCCGAGGGCGCGATCGATGAGCCTGTAGATGTCGTTGCTGTCGTCGAAGTCGAGCTCGGTGATGCGGGCGACCTCGGCGGGGTCGAGCGGGAGGGCGTGTACGCGGGCGATCGCCGCGTGGGCGCGAGTGTCTTCGTCGCCGTCAGGGTCGAGGTCCGCCAGCGCCCGGACGATCGTTTCGACCTCGATCGCGCCGGCGCGGAGCAGGGCGTCGACGACGGCGAGGTGCAAGCCAGGGTCGGGGAATGGGCCGGCGGACTCCGTTACCTCGGTCATGGCCGCGATCGCATCACATCGGCCGGCGACGGGCAACCCGGCGCCCACGCGGGCTCCGCTCGATGGAGCATGCCTGATCGGACATGTCCCCGGGGACATGCCCCATCGAGCATGTCCCCGCGGGCATGCCCCTCAGGTCAGGAGACGGCCTTGCGGAGGGCCAGGTAGGCGTCGCTCAGCATCCACACGCACAGGTCCTGGGCGTTGCGGCTGAGGACGATGCGCTGCTTGATGTTGCCGTTGGCGAAGCCGTCGAGCAGGCAGGCGGCCGACAGGACGCCGGCGACGTCGCCGGACAGCAGCAGGGCCATGCGCAGGTCGGTGGTGAGGGTCGCGCGGGCGGTCGCGGCGGGCTCGAAGTGGTGGCTCGAGAGGGCCTGGCAGACGCGCAGGAGCGGGCGACGCTGGCGGCGGGGCAGGTTCTTGCCGAGGTTGTTGGCGACGTCGCGGAGGCGGCGGGCGTCGGGGTCGGCGGTGATGGCGTTGAAGACCTTCGTGACCTCGAAGCTGGCGGCGATCATCAGGTCGAGCTCGACCGGGACCAGCGAGCGCACGCGGCCGCCGCCGAGGGCCCGGCGGGCCAGGGCGAGGGCTCCGAGGCCGCGCCAGCTGATCGGGTCGCCGCGCAGCCACAGGTTGACGCCGAGGCGGAAGGTCGGCTCCTCGCCCTCGTCGAGCACGGCGACGGTGTTGTTGATCGAGGTGGCGCGCATGGCCATGTCCTCGATGCCGAGCAGGCGACACCACTGCTGCAGGTTGTTGCGGATGGCGCCGGTGTCGACGTTGGGCGGGACCGGCACGGTCTCGTCGCCGTTGAGGCCGGTGAACTCGGGGAACATCCGGTCCATCGCCGTCTCGACGCAGGTCAGCAGGTCGTTGATGTCGGGCAGCTCGCCCGGGGCGAACAGCAGCTGGCGCAGGGCCGGGGTGGCGAAGGCGGCCTGCAGGCCCTGGGCCGAGGCCGGGCGCATGAAGCCGTCGGGCAGGCCGATCGACTCGCCGGGCTCGAGCGCGTGGACGAGCAGCCGCGCCATCTGGGCCAGGCCGGGGTTGGGCCGGTTGGCGACCTCGGCGAGCAGGCGGATGTCGCTCGGGTTGAGGGCGCCGCGGCCGATGCCGCCGAGCATGGCGAGCCGGATCGGCTCGAGGAAGGTGCTGACGCGCTCGGTCTGGCCGAGCCGCTCGAGCAGGCGAGTGAGCAGGAGGATGGTGGTGCGGTTGCCAGGCCCGAGCTCGGCGGCCCGCTCGACGGCGGCGAGCGCCTGGGCCTCGCGACCTGGCACTTCGGCCAGCAGGCTGGCGCGCCGGAAGTAGAGCTCGTGCAGGCGATCGGGGTCGCGCTCGCGGGCGCACAGGCGATCGAGCAGCTCGGCGGCCTCGGCGGGCTGACCTGTCCGTTCGAGCAGGCCGGCCATGAGGGTGATGGCCCGCGGGTCGTCGCCGCGCGAGGCGAGGACGATGCGGCCGTGCTCGAGCGCGCGAGCGAGGGTCTCGGGGGCGCGCGCGAGGTAGCCGGCGAGGATCAGGCGCAGGTCGACGGCGGACGGATCGGCGGGGTCGTAGAGCGCGAGCAGCTGCTCCATGACGCGGGCCGACTCGGCCTCCTTGCCGAGCTGCTGGTAGCAGCGCACGAGGCCGCGGAGGGCCTGCTTGCCGTCGGGCCGGGCCTGGGCCGCGACGGTGAAGTAGGCGAGCGCGTCCTCGTCGCGGGGGCTCTGCTCGCCGAGGTAGACGCCGAGCTCGTAGCGCAGGCCGGCGTCGCTGATCCGGCCGAACACGGTGCGCAGCAGGTCGAGCGCGGGCTTGGGCTCGGGCAGCTGGCTGGCGAGGGCGCGGGCGAGGCCGATGGCGTCGCGGTAGTGAGGATCGCGGCCGAGGATCTGGCCGAGCAGGCCGAGCGCGACCTCGGCGTCGGCGGGCTTGCCGGTGTTGCCGGCCCGCACGGCGGCGTCACGCGCCTCGGCCATGAGGGTGTGCACGCTGACGGCCTTGGTCTTGGGCGCGGCCGACTCGCGGGCGGCGCCGGAGGAGACGCGCTGGAGGCCGAGCTCGGCCGGGGCGAGCGAGGGCATGGCCCGCAGGGCGGCGCGATAGGCCCGCTGGGCCTCGTTGACGGCGCCGGCCTGTTCGAGCAGCTCGGCGCTCTCGAGGTAGAAGATGGCCCGCTCGCCGTCGCTCTGGGCCCGCACGGCCCGCGCGCCGACGGCGTCGGTCATGGCCAGCGGGTTGTTGGGATCGGACAGCAAGCCCTCGAGCAGGCGCACGGCGTAGGGGTTGCCGGGATCCTCGCGCAAGGCGCCGAGGATGGCGTTGGCGGCGAACTCGCGATCTTCGGGGGCGGCGGAGCGCAGCAGGACCTCGGCCGACTCGACCAGCAAGGTGGCCTTGTAGTGGGTGTCCTCGCTGACGCGCGCGAGCCGGAGCCGCTGGTTGGGCAACGACTCGGTGTCGCCGACCTTGCGCAGCAGGTTCTTGTACTCGCGCAGCAGGATGGCGTCGTCGGGGGTGTGCTCGATCGCCTCTTCGTAGTTGCGCCGGGCCTCGTCGAGGTTGCGCTCGGCGAGGTGCAGGCGGGCGAGGTGGACGAGCACGCCGGCGCGCGCCGGGCCGGTCAGGTGCTGGCTCTGATCCTCGAGCAGGCGCACGAGGTTGGGGACGTCGCGGTTGGCGACCAGCAGCCGACGCGCGCGCTCGCTGGCGAGGCCGTGCTGCGGCTGCACGGCGAGCGCGGCCCGGTAGTGCTGCAGGGCCCGATCCTCGTCGACGAAGGCGGTCTCGGACTCGGGCTCGTCCTTGCGCGCGAGGGTCTCGGCGAGCAGGCCGAGGCGGTAGTGGTAGTCGGCCAGCAGCGCGGGGCTGTGCGGCAGGTCCTGGGCGCGCAGGAGGTCGTAGGCGTCGCGGACGCGGCCGTTGGCCGAGAGCAGCTGCAGCAGGGCCTCGCGCGCGGGCACGAGGTCGGGGTTCAGGCGGTAGGCGCGGCCGAGGTAGTCGATCGCGCGGTCCATGTCGCCGACCTCCTCGAAGCAGATCCGGCCGGCCTTGAGCGCGAGCACGGCGGGGTCGCTGGTGGGGTCGACCTCGGGCTCGTGCAGGCGCAAGAGGTCGTCGAGGTCGCCGCTGTCGCGGTAGATGCGGGCGAGGGCCCGCAGCGCGGGGGTGTAGCCGGGCGACAGCGACAGCGCCCGCTCGTAGGCCTCGCGGGCCGCGGCGCGCTGCTTGAGGTGGAACTCCTGGGCCTCGCCGAGCTCGACGAGGATCGCCGTGCGGGCGGTGTTCTCCTCGAGGCGATCGACGAGCAGCTGCAGGGTGCCGATCAGCACCGGGGTGCGGCCGTGGGTGCGGCACAGGCCGGCGAGCTGGTAGAGCGCGAGCACGTCGTCCTGATCGAGCTGGGCGATCTCCTGCAGGGTGGCGATCGCGAGGTCGACGTCGTGGAGCTCGTTCTCGGCGATGGCGGCGATCCGGCGCAGCGCGGCCAGCCGCTCGCTGCCCTCGGACGACTCTCGCGCCTGCCGCTGCAAGGTGGCCGCGGCCTGGGCCCAGCGCCGCATCTTCTCGTAGACGCTGCCGAGCGCGCGCAGGCAGTGGGCGCTGCGCGGGTCCTCGGCGACGGCGAGCTCGTAGACCTCGGCGGCGCGCGGGAGGTTGCGCTCGAGCTCCTCGTGGACGAAGCCGAGGCGCACGAGGATGGCGGCCCGCTCGGCGCCGTGCGGCTGGTGCTGGGCCCACTCGGTGAGGTGCGAGACGAGGCCGGCGATGTCGCCGGTGGCCCGCAAGATGTCGGCCAGCGCCTGCCACACCCAGCGCTGCTCGGGCAGGTGAGTGCGCACGAACCGGAGGTCGACCTCGAGCAGGCGATAGGCGGCGGCCTCGTCGTCGGTCAGCGGGTCGGGCTGCAGGATGTCGTCGTCGCCGGTGTCCTGCAGGCGCCGCAGGGTGCCGTCGTCGCTCATGGCGCTCTGACGGGCGGCCAGCGGGGTGGCGAGCCAGCGCATGCGGGCGATCTGCTCGCGCACGATCGCCTGCTCGCGGGTGTCGTCGAGCAGCGGCGCGAGGCGGGCCAGGATCTCGAGGTAGTTGGGGTCGGGCTCGTGGCCGGGGTGACGCGCGAGGGCCTGGCCGGCGAGGGCGTAGGCGAGGGCGTCGAGCAGGCCCTGGGCGGCCGACTCGTCGGTGCTGCGGTCGAGCCAGGCGCGCACGTCGGCGAGCAGCGGCGCGGGCACGGGCTCGCTGCCGAGGACGACGACAGCGAGCTGCAGGGCGGTGGCGGCGGTGATCGGATCTTCGGCGAGGCCGGCGAGCCGGCGGTACAGCTCGGACAGCGCGGTGGGGGTGCCGCCGCCGTCGTGGCGGATGGTGCGGATCAGCCGGCGCAGGGCGGTGGCGTTGTTCGGGTCGTCGGTGTGCGCGAGCTCGAGGTAGCTCCGGCGCTGGCGCGGATCGTCGGTGACGTGGGCGAGGTCGAGGCGCCGCGCGGAGCGCAGGCTGGCCATGTCGATCTTGCGGACGTTGGTCGAGAGCAGCCGCTGGGCGTCGGCGTGGCGCTTGAGCAGGATGGCGGCGTCGACGGCGAGGGCGACGGCGATCGGGTGATCGGGGACGGCGAGCAGCGCGGCCTGGTAGCTGGCGTAGGCGCGGCCGACGTCGCCGGTCGCGTCCTCGATGCGCTGGCCGTGCTCGATCCACGCGGCGGCGCGCATGGGCGCCGGATGACTGTCGTCGCTGGCCTCCTGGAACAGCTCGGTGAGCTCGGTCGCGAGGTCGGCGCGCACGGTGACGACGGCGGCGGCGGCCTGGCGCACCGCGGGGCTGCCGTTGGTCAGCGCCTCGTCGCCCTCGACCAGGCCGAGGCGCTCGCGCTGGACTCGACCTGTCTCTCCGGTCAGGGCGGCGCGCAGGTCGGGGCTCTGCTCGCGCGCGGCCTCGGCGGCCAGCACGTCGGCGAGCAGCCACCAGTCGACGGCGGGCAAGGCGAGGGCGCCGGGGGCCAGCGGGAGGTCGAGCGGCCAAAAGGCGTCGGGCAGGTCGAGCAGCGAGGGCGGCGGGCCGCTGCCGGTGACGCGCTCGGCCGGGGCGGCGCCCAGGTCGAGCGGGCGACCGCACTCGTCGAGAGGGAGAGGCTTGCGCGGGCCGGTCATGCGGGGAGCTCCTCGACGTCGCTCAGCTCGAGCTCGAGCTCGACATTGTAGCCGAGGGCGCGGCGCAGCGCGAGGTGCTCCTCGGACACGAGGTAGGCGACCAGGGCGGCGGGCCGCGAGGCGGCGAGGGTCGGCGCGGGCGCGGCGTCGCCGGGCGGCCGCGTGGTGAGGCGGCGCAGCGGCACCCGCGGATCGCCGCAAGCGATCGCGCCGGCCCGATCTTCGCCCTGACGCAAGGTGTCCCGAAGGACAGGATGCGAGAACTGCTGGAGGTTGCGCGCCAGGATCTCGGCGTCGTCGCCGAAATCGACCGCCACGCCGGCGCCGGCGAGGCCTTCGATGATCGCGTCGGAGACGCTCTCGTCGCGCGGGTGGATGTCGTCGAGCTCGACGCCGGCGCAGCTGGCAAGGCCGTGGAGGACGGCCATGATGCCGATGTCGTCCATGACGTGGTGGAGGTGGTCGCCGCCGGTCGACAGGCGGAACAGCGCCCGACCGATCGCCTCGCGCGAGGCGGGCGAGAACGGGGCGCCGTTGATCCTGCGGCCGATCAGCAGCACGGGGGCGGTGCCGACGTGGGCGACCACGCCGTCGTCGCCGGTCGGGTTGAGGAACAGCAGCGGCTCGCCGACGCCGAGAGTGCGAGCGAGGGCGCGGGTGACGACGGCGACCGAGCTGGCGGCCGGCAAGCTGTGACGCTGGGCCAGGTTGACCGGCGGCGGCGGGGCGCCGGGGATGCCGGACATGTACTTGACGCCGGCTTGCAGCAGGTGCACGGCGGCGGCGGCGGCCGGATCGTCGACGGTGAAGAACGGCTGCGGCTTGTCGGGCGCGGTCGGCAGCGGCCACGGGGCGGGCTGCAGGACCTCGCAGCGGCGGGTCGCGGGCACGAGGTCGGGGTCGACGGTCTCGAGCACGGCGGCGCACACGTAGACGCCGCCCGACTCCTCGGCGGCGTCGAACAGGCGCAGGAGGCCGGCGATCGGGCCTTCGCCCTCGCCGTCGAATTCGGGGCGGCCGGGCTTGTGCGGGCGCCCGTGGCCGCGGTCGCGCAGGAGGGCCCGCTGGGCGGCGATGCCGGCCTGGAGGGCGACGCGGGCCTCGTCGCCGCGCCCCAGCTCGATGAGCAGGGCGTGCAGCTCGAGGATGACCTCGGTGTTGGCGGGGCGCAGGCGCAGCAGCTCGCGCAGGAGCGCGGCGGCCTCCTCGGGCCGACCGCGGACGCGGCGATCGATGTCGGCGAGGGCCCGCAAGCTGCGGACGCGCTCGTCGGCGTCGCCGAGCTCGAGCAGGCGCTGCAACACTTCGACGCGCTGATCGACGGTGCCGATCGCGGAGGCGATCCGGTCGGCGGCCCGCAAGGCGACGAAGGCCTGGAAGCCGCCGCGGCTGGCGGCGAGGTAGTGCTCGAAGGCGGCGTCGGGGGCCCCGTTGCGCTCGTGGGCGTCGGCCAGCAAGAACTCGAGCACGGCCCGCAGCTCGGGCGAGGCCTCGCGCTTCAGGGCCTCTTGCAGCTGGCCGACGGCGTCGCTGCCCCGACCGGCGCGGGCGTAGAGGCGGGCGAGGTCGACGCGCAGGGCGACGTGATCCTGGAACGAGGCGACGGCGCGCTCGAGCAGGCCGGCGGCGGCGAGGTTGCCGTCGCTGATCTCGACGACGCGGGCGAGCGCGCGGGCGGCCTCGGGGGTGAGCGTGCGAGCGGCGGCGAGGGCGTCGAAGCGGCGGGTGAGCGGGCCGACCAGCGGCACGGCGCCTTCGCGGCCGTGCTGCTCGCGGGTCCGCCACAGCGCCGAGAAGGCCGGATCGGAGGCGGGCTCGATGTCGAGGGCGCGGGCCAGGGCGCGCCAGGCCCGGGCCGGATCGCGGGCCCGCACGGCGAGCAGGCCGGCGCGCACGCACAGCGCGTGCTGGTGGGCCGGGTCGCCGACGAGCAGGGCGATCTGGGCCAGCAGGTCGGCGGCGACCACGAGGTCGGCCGGGCTGCCGCGCTGCTCCATCAGGCAGGCCTTGGCGTGCAGGGCAGGCAGGTACTTGGGCCAGGTGACGAGGGCGGCGTTGAGGCGCGACAGGGCCTCGTCGAGGTCGCCGGCGCGGACGTAGAGGTCGGCGCTGCCGCACAGCAAAGCGGCCCGCTCGACGTAGTCCTTTTCGCCGGCGGCGGCGGTGTTGAGCTCGGCGGCGGCGCGGCGGGTGGGCACGAGGTTGCGGCGCATGCCGATGCGCGCCTGGGCCCGACGGGCCGGCTCGTAGCGCGCGTCCATGGCCAGCAGCTCGGCGTAGCCGGCGTCGGCGGCGTCGAGGTCGCCGGCCGACTCGGCGGCGCGGGCGGCCCGGTAGCGCAGGCTGTGGGTGAACGGGTGGTCGGCCGACTCCTCGGCGGTGATCGACAGCGCGGCGGCGGCCCCGGAGCGCACGAGGTCGGGGCGGCGGCTGAAGCGGGCGGCGCGGGCCAGGCGGAGCTGGGTGTTGAGGTCGCGCGGGCGGGCCTCGGCGGCGGCCTCGAGGTACTGCACGCCGAGCGCGGGCGAGTCGGACATCTCGGCCAGCAGCAGCGCGGCGGCCTGGCGGTTGCCGATGCCGCGCTCGTGGGCCAGCGCGCCGCGGGCGGCCGACAGCAGCTCGCCGGCGCTGCCGTTGGCGGCGCAGTGCTCGAGCAGGGTGGTCCAGCCGCCGCCGAGGCTCGGCCACTGCGCGAGGGCCCGCCGCAGCTCGCCGGTGGCCTGCTCGGCCTGGCCGGGGTCGGCCCAGATGCCGGCGGGATCGGAGGCCCGCACCAGCGCGGCGCGGTAGATCAGCAGGGCGCGAGCCCGCTGGCCGCGCGACAGATCGAAGTGGCGCCCGAGGTAGCCGAGCAGCGCGTCGGTGCGGCCGAGCGCGGCGGCCAGGCGCTCGCCGGTGTGCAGCAGCGAGAGGTGTTCGGGCCAGGTCTGAAGGACCAGGTCGACCTCGTCGAGCGCCTGCGGCAGCTCGCCGAGCGCGAGCAGACGGTGGAGGATCTCGAGGTGCAGCGACAGCCGCTGCGCCGGGTCGACGGCGCGCTGCAGGCGGCGGCGCAGCAGGTCGATGATGCCGACGTCGTCGCCGCGGTCGCGGAGGATCCGCTCGAGCAGCGCGAGCGTCGGCGGGTGGTCGGGGACCTCCTCGAGCGACTCCTGCAGGCTGGCTTCGGCGTGGCCCGTGTCGCCCATCTGCAGCGCCAGCTCGGCGCTGCGGAACAGCAGCTTGGCGCGCCGCAGCGGGCTGATCGTCAGCTTGATCTCCTGCTCGGTGACCTGCAGCAGCTCGCGCGCGCGGCCGGCCCGGGCCAGCAGGCGGGCCAGCTGCTGCAGCGACGGCAGGTGCTCCGGGAACTCCTTGAGCAGGGCGACGAGGCACTTGATCGCGGCCGACGGATCGCCCTGGCGCTCGTGCAGGCGGGCCAGGATCGACAGCAGGAACACGCGCCGCGGGCCGCCGACGCCGCGCTGCAGCTCGCCGCTGTAGAGCTCGCGCAGGCCGTCGAAGCGGCCGAGTTGCAGCAGGACTCGCTCGAGCCGATCGAGCGCGGGGCGGTAGGTCTGCGACGAGGCGACGGCCTCTTCGTAGAGCTGGCGGGCGCCCTCGAGCTCCTTGAGGTTCTCCTCGAGCACCTGGCCGGCGCGCAGCTGGGCCTGGGCCCGCTCCTCGGGGCTGAGGCCGGCGGCCTCGGCGGTCGCGACCTGGAGCTTGAGCAGCTCGAGCAGCTGGTGCCAGGACTCGTTGGCGATCAGGTAGCGGCCGGCGTCCTCGAGCGCGGGCGTGTGGCCGGGGAACAGCTTGAGCGCGCGACGCATGGCGCCGAGGCCCTCGCTGACGCGGTCGAGGCGGATCATCGCCAGCTTGCCGAGGCGGTAGAACAGCTCGGCCTCGGTGCCGGGGTCGGAGCCGCCGATGGCCTTGAGCTGGCCGGCGCACGCCTCGACGGCGACGTCGTAGCGCGCGGTCGCCATCGCCAGCTCCTCGAGGTTGCGCCACAGGCTGAAGTTGTCGGGCTGCAGCTTGGCGGCGGCGTGCAGCAGCGAGACGGCGGCGGCGCGCTCGCGGACCTCTCGCAGGACCAGGCTGGCGCGGGCCAGCGGGCCGGCGCGCTGCTCGGGCGGGCGAGCGTCGGCCTCGGCCTCGAGCGCGCGCAGCATCAGCTCGGCGTTGCCGGCCGCCTCGGCGACGCGGAACAGGTCTTGAATGAGGAGGAGGTTGCCGGGCTGCTCCTCGCCGGCGGCGATCAGCAGCGCGGCGGCGAGGTTGAGGTCGCCGCCCTGGCGGGTCTCGAGCACGGCGAGGTCGCGCGCGACGGCGGCGACGGCCCGCGGGTCGTGGAGGACCTCGAGCTGGGCCTCGAGGTTGGCGACCAGGGCCATGAGGTTGCCCTGCACGAGGGTGACGGCCTCGACCGAGCGCAGCACCGCGAGGTCCTTCGGGGTGGCGCGCAGGGCGGCCTGGTAACACTGCAAGGCGGCGGCGCGATCCTTGAAGTGGGTCTCGACCAGCTGACCTCGCTCGCGGTAGAGCGCGGCCGCCTCGCGCGGGTGGCGAGTGGCGCGGATCTCGAGGTCGAGGTAGCGGACGGAGTTGCGGATGTCGCCACGCCGGAGAAAGATCCGGTAGAGGAGGCGCATCGCCGGCCGCAGGTCCGGCACCAGCTCCAAGGCGTGGGCGAGCAGGCGCTGGGCCTCGCCGTCCTCGCCGCGCACGACACACCAGCGCGCACACGTGACGGCGACCACGGCCCGGAGTTGCGGCTCACTCGTCGGTGTCCGCGACAGCACCTGCAACATCTCGAGCAGGGGCATCTCGGCGGTTTCGGGCATCGCTCGGGCGGCAGTCTACACCGGGGCGCGCGGCCGGAATACCTAGGACAGGGCGTGGGAATAATCGCCGAGCGTGTAGGTGTGGGGCTCAGACCCGCCCTGCGCCCGCCGCTGCGCCAAAAGATCGACGATGAGGGCGATCGTCTCGAAGCGGGTGGTCAGGGTGTAAAATTGATCCTCGGGGACCGGCGGGACCGCGATCAGCCGCTCCTCGATGAAAGCGGCGTCGCTCGCCCCGTCGGGCTCGGACCCGCCCCGGATGTCGAGGTGCAGGCCGCAGTCGATGTCCTCGTCGTCCGGCTCGCTGCCGAGGATCGCGGACAGCGCGAGCGCGACCGGCGTGAAGTGGAGGTAGGCGGCCCCGAGCAGCAGGCGGAAGCCTCGCGGATCGCCGGCGCGCCCGACCCACGTGCCGCCGAACTCGCGCCGCACCAGCTCGCCGAAGTACGCCCCGGCCGAGGCGGCCAGGAGATCGAGGATCGGCGCCCGCGTCTCGCTGCGGGCCAGCGAGAGGTAGTGATCGAGGAAGGCGAGCGAGGTGACGGAGCCGTCGAGCTCGACGCCGAGAGCGCGCTTGACCTGGTCGCGCAGCTGTCGTTCGAGATCGCCCACGGCGGCGTCGAGCGCGGCGGCGTCGGGGCCGGCGGTCCGGGGGGTCGCGTCCGGTGGGACCGGTGGGGTCGAAGGCGTGTCGGTCATCGGCGCGGCAGCTTTACACCGTCCGCGGGCGGACGCTATGGTCGCGCGAGTGTCGAATCAAGGCGACTGGAGCTGGTCCGAAGAGGCCCTCTATGCGTGCCCGTGCGGCTCGCTGGTGGTGGCCCGAAGGTGGCGCTGGCTCGATCGTCAGGCACGGCCCGAGCTGGTGGCGACGCTGCGGGCCAGCGGCCCCCTCGTGGGCGCGTGTTCGCGCTGCCGCCGCCCGGCGACCGGCGGCGGGGCGTGGCTCGAGGTCGACGCGGATCGCGGGGCCGCGACGCTGGTGCTCAGCGCCGATCGCCGCGGAGATCTGATCGCCGCGCTGCAGGCCCACCTGGTCGCGCTGCAGGCCCGGCCCGAGCAGGCGGCGCCGTGGCTGCTGCAGCCGGAGGTCGCGTTCGTGCCGGTGCCGCCGCCGTGGGCCGAGGAGGCCGGCGAGGCGGCGCCCGAGCTGTCGCCGTGGCCGGGCCCGGCGCTCGGCTCGCGGGCCCAGGACTCGGGCGTGCGGGTCAGCGAGCCGGCCCGCCTCGGCGACGAGCCGGCTGGCGCGGGGGCCAGGGCGGAAGAGACAGGTGCGAAGGGGCATGTCCCCGGGGCCAGGGCCGAAGAGCCAGGTTCGAAGGGACATGTCCCGGTGGCCAGGAGCGCAGGCTCCGGCGAGGCGCCGCGGGGCGCGGGCTCGGGGCCGAGCGAGGCGGCGCGGGGCGACGCAGTGCAGGCGCGGCGGCGCGAGGGCTCGGGCGCGGTGACGGCCGCGGGCCGCCGGCGCGAGGGCTCCGACCCGGCCGCGGCGGCCCAGGCGCGGCGGCGCGAGGGCTCCGACCCGGCCGCGGCGGCGCAGGCGCGGCGGCGCGAGGCTTCGGGGCCGAGCGAGGCGGCCCAGGCGCGGCTGCGCGAGGGCTCCGGGCCGAGCGAGGCCGAGGCCCGGGCGGTCCGGGCCAGCCGCGGCAACAGTGAGTCGGCGCTGCAGGACACGTTCCCGGGCCGTCGGCGCGGGCGCTCGGCCGAGGACGTCGGGCTCGAGGAGCAGGGCAGCCTGGTGTCGGCGGCGCGGCGCTCGTTCGAGGCCAGCGGCCAGGGCAAGCCGGGCGAGCCGGGCGGGCGGCGGCCGGGGGCGGTGCTCGAAGGGACAGGTACGAACGGACAGGACGCTTCGGCCATGTCCTCCGGGGCAGGTCGGCGCGACGAGCCGGGCGGCGGGCGGCGAGCCGACGCGGCCGCGGCGGGCCCCGGGGAGGCCGGTGGCGCCGGTCGGCGCGCGGGCGCGGAGGCGCGGCCCGAGGCGGCCGGCGCGAGCGGGCAGGACGCCGCGGGGCAGGCCGCGGGTCGGCGGCCGGCGGCGGTGCTCGAGCCCGGCGACGCGGTCCGGCGGCCGGGGGCGGTGCTGGAAGGTACAGGTTCGAACGGACAGGACGCTTCGGCCATGTCCGCAGGGACAGGTCGGCCGGGCGACGCGGTCCGGCGGCCGGCCGCGGTGATCGAGCCGGGCGACGCGGTCCGGCGGCCCGGGGCGGTGCTCGAGCCGGGCGACGCGGGGTCGCGCCGGGGCTTGCCCGAAGGGACAGGTTCGAACGGACAGGATGCTTCGGCCATGTCCTCCGGGGCAGGTCGGCGGCCGGGCGCGGTGCTGGAGCCCGGCGACGCGGCGCGGCGGCCGGGGCTCGAGGGCGCGAGCGGGCCGGACGCAGCGGCCTCCGGCCGGCGGCCCACGGTGGCGCTGGAGCCCGGCGACGGGGTCCGGCGGCCGGGGGCGGTGCTGGAGCCCGGCGAGGCGAACCGGCGGCCCGGGCTGAGCGAAGGGACAGGTGCAAACGGACAGGATGCTTCGGGCATGTCCTCAGGGCCAGGTCACCGCGCCGACGAGGGCGCGCGGCGGCCGGGGGCGGTGCTCGAGGGCCCGGGCGAGGGCGGCGCGCGGGCGATCGAGGATGCGACGACGCGGCGACCCGGGGCGGTGCTCGAAGGGACAGGTGCGAACCGACAGGAACCCGCGGCCATGTCCGCAGGGACAGGTCGGCGCGACGATCCGGGCGGCCGACGGGGGCCCGAGCCGGGCGCCGAGGGCGACCCGGAGCGGTCGGCCCTGCGCGCGGCGGTGGCCCGGGCGTTGACGCCGGCGGCGCCGCCGGAGAGCGGGCCGCCTCGGCCAGCGGCGGTGCTGCCAGGGCCGGCGGAGGCGAGCGCGGCCGAGAGCAGCGGGACGTGGTCGCGGCGCCAGGTCGAGGCGGCCGACGCGGCGGCCCGGCGCAACCTCGAGGGCAGCGACAGCCGGCAGGTCAGCGAGGCGGCGATCACCGGGACCTGGCCCAAGCGCCAGATCCTCGAGGGCCCGGCCGACAGCGGGCCGGGCTGGCGCCGCGAGGAGGAGCCGCGCACGGGGCGACCGAGCCGCGCCCCGGCGCCGCCGCCGGTGCGCCTCGGGGCCGATGTCCAGCGGACCGCGCTGGGCAGCCTCGGTCGCGACGGCGGGGTTGTGCAGCTGACGGCCAACGTCAACGAGGCGACGGCGCGGGTGTGGGCGACGGCGCCGGTCAAGGTCCGGCCGATCCACCTGCGCGGGCTCGGCTATCCGCTGGTTGGCGTGCGCGCGGTGGCCGAGGCCGGCGGCGAGCCGCTGGTGATCGACGCGGTGGTCGATGTCGGCGAGCCGATGACGCTCGACCTCTTCAAGCAGCTGACCCGCGAGTTCAAGATCCGCCTGGCGCTGCCCGGCACGCATCGCGAGCTGGTGGCGCCGGAGCTGCAACGCAACGCGGCGTCGTGCCTCGAGAGCGCGCAAGCGCAGCTCGGCACCGGCGAGTTCCCGCCCGACGCGTACCGCACGGCCCGCGAGCTGCTGACCGGGCAGAGCGCGGCGCAGCGGCTCGAGCCGGCCCGCACGCCGATCGGCGAGTCGCTGGCCGAGACCAGCCGCGAGTCGGCGGCGGCGGCGTGGCTGGCGCTCGAGCGGCTCGACCAGGGATCGCGCAAGGACAACCTGGGGCGTCTGCTCGAGGTCGACGGGCTGGGGGTCGAGACGTACGAGAAGATCCGCTCGACCGTGCTCGGCGCGGCGATCGAATTCGGGCTGCCGGCCCCGGCCCGCTTCTGGCGCCGCTGGCTCGGCTCCGACCAGGCGCGCGACGTGGGGACCTTCGTGCAGAAGCTCATCGCAGCGCGCACGGCGTCGATCGCCCGCGGGGAGGACCTCGACGCCGACCAGGCCGAGGCCGCCTGGCGCGGGATCCTCGACCTGTGCCAGCACAAGAACCTGACCCCGCCGCCGGAGCTGTCCAAGGCGCTCGGGCTCGGCAAGGTGACGACCGGCCGGCGCGCCAGCCAGCCGCAGATCAAGGCGGCGGCCGAGGTCCGGGAGGCGGCGCCGGTGCAGGAGGCGCGGTCGCAGGCCCGTCTGCGCGAGCTGACGGCCCGCCTGCGCGGCGCCCCGGCGGACAGCGATGTCCGGGCGGTGGTCGGCAGCTTGCCGGAATTGGCCGAAGCCGACGTCGCCAGTCTGATGCCGGTGCTGGCGGAGCTCGGTCCGCGCATCGGGCCGGAGCTGCTGGCCTGCCTGCGGGCGCCGCAGAGGCACGTGCGCCAGGCGGCGGCGATCCTGCTGGGCCACCTCGGCGAGCGCAAGGCCGAGGGTCCGCTGGTGACGATGCTCGGCGACGAACCCAGCGGCGGGTGGGTCGATGCGGCCCGCGCGCTCGGCAACCTGGGGCCGCGGGTGGTCGGGCCGCTGTGCAACCTGCTCCGGAGCACCCCGAGCGGCCGCAAAGAGGCGGTCGGGGCGCGGGTCGCCCGCGCGCTGGCGGAGCTGATCAAGGCCGAGGGCGCGGGGCCGGGCGGGTCGGGCCGGGTCGCGGTCGAGAATTTGCTGGAGGTCGCCGACCCGTCGGTATCCTCCGCGGCCCGCCGTGCGCTTGCTACACTGGGCGCCGTGCGGGACGAGGTCGACGGCGAAGAGGCCGAGGCGTCACGCCGGTTCTCTCGGCTGGCGTCCGACGCGATCGCGCCGGAGCTCGACGCCGCCGAGGACGACGAGGTCGACGAAGTCGAAGTGGAAGTCGGGGACTGATGCGCTACGGGATCTTCAGTGATGTCCACGCCAACCTGGATGCCCTCGAGGCGGTCCTCCGCTCGTTCGAACGCGAGAAGATCGACGCGCTGGTGTGCCTCGGCGACACCGTCGGGTACGGCTCGCAGCCGAACGACTGCTGCGACATCGTCAAGCGCGTCACTCGCTACACGATCCTCGGCAACCACGACGCGGCGGTCGCCGGCCGCATGGACTACAGCTACTACTACGACGCGGCCCGCGAGGCGCTCGACTGGCACTCGCGCCAGCTGACCGCCGAGAACATGGGCTGGCTGCGCAAGCTCAACTACTTCGAGCGCGACGGGGCGACCCACTTCTGCCACGGCTCGCCGGTCGACCTCGAGGAGTTCGAGTACATCTTCAGCGTCGAGCAGGCGGCCACGTGCATCCCGATCTGGGACAGCCTCGGCCAGATCACTTTCATCGGCCACTCGCACCTGTGCAAGGCGTTCGCCATCGGCCGCGAGCGCGTGTACGAGGTGGTGACCAAGGAATTCGAGATCCACCCCGAGTTCCGCTACATCGTCTCGGTCGGCTCGGTCGGCCAGCCCCGCGACCACGACCCGCGCGCGAGCTACACGATCTACGACTCGGGCCGCGGCAAGTTCGAGTTCAAGCGCGTCGAGTACGATGTCGGCGCGGCGGCGCGGAAGATCTTCAACGACGCCCGCCTGTCCGACAGCTTCGGCGCGCGGCTGTTCGCCGGGGTGTGAGGCTGTCCCCGCGGACATGTCCGCGGGGTCATGTGTGAGCGCTCGCGCCGCGCGGGCCGCCCGCGCTCAGTCGTCGTCGTTCGTGCCGCAGGGCTTCAGCGCGGCCTCGACGTCCGCCGGCAGCCTCGGGCACGCGTCGGGCCGGAGGAGCGGCTGGCAGCCCTCCCACGAGTCGGCTTCGTCGCAGACGAGCATGTCCTCGAGGCAGTCGTTGTACTCGCGGTGCTGGTCGACGAAGCACTCGAGCGACTTCTTGGAGGCCTTCTTGTCGACGGCGAGGGCGTCCTCGAGGCACTCGCGGTCGAACGGGCTGAGGAAGGAGCCGAACTGCGCCTCGCAGGCGGCGCGGTCGGGGAACACGTTGGTGCAGTCGCAGATGAGGTCGATCGACTTCTCCGACTCGGCGTCCATCTGGTTCAGCAGGGAGTTGACCGAACAGCCGGGGGCGAGCGCGACGAACAGGGCGAGCGTGGAGGCGCGGCGCTTCATGCCGGCATGGTAGGCGACGGGACCGGGCGATGGCGCGCCCTCGCGGGCCGACGCGGCGGGCCCGGGCTTGTTAGGCTGGACGGCGCATGGGCAGCTACCGCCTGACCTGGCGGCCACTCGCGGGCGGCCACCTCGCCATCGGTCACAAGCCAGGACGCGACCTGCGACAGGCGCTGGCGGAGACCGGCTGCACGCACGTGCTGAGCCTGCTGGCCGACCACGAGGCGGGCGTGCCGGCGAGCGGGGTGCAACTGCGGCTGCCGCTGGCCTCGGCCGAGCCGCCAGGGCCGGAGCGCAGCGCGGAGGTGCGGGCCTGCTTCGCCGAATTGCAGGGGCTGCTGGCCGGCGGGGCGAAGATCTACGTCCACTGCTCGGCCGGGCTGCACCGCACGGGCATGGTGGCGCACGGGTTGCTGCGCTACCTGGGCCTGGGGCCCGCGGAGGCGCTGGCGCGCCTGGGGGAGCTGCGCGAGGCGACGGCGCAGGCGGCCACGGAGCCACGGCTGCGCTGGGGCGAGCAGTTCGCGGCGGACGAGCCGGGCTGAGGCGGGGTCGAGCGCCTCGCGGACGTGGGCGCGAGGGCTCGCGGCAGGCTGAGCACGCCGCCATGTCGGCGATGTCGAGGCGCCTGCCAGATAACGGACGCAGGCGAGGCGTGAAGTCCGACCGTCGGCGGACCGGCGTCGAGCGGCTTCGCGGGCTGCGATATCGTGGTGACCGATCGGGCATGTCTTCGGCGACATGCTCGTGAGGACATGCGCATACGGACATGTCAAAGAGGGCATGTCCCTGCGGACATGCTCGCGCTCACGCGTCGCCGAGGTTGAGCGGAATCTTCAAAAAGCTGCGGCCGCTCGGGCCCGGGCTCGGCAGGCGGCCGCCGGCGATGTTGACCTGGACGCTGGGGTAGAGCAGCTTGGGGGCGTCGAGGGTGGCGTCGCGGGCGGTGCGGAAGGCGACGAAGTCGTCCTCCTCGCGGCCGGCGGGCAGCTGGATGTTGTCGGCCTTTTGCTCGCCGACGGTGGTCTGCCAGGCGAGCGGGCGGCCGCCGGGCTGGTAGTCGTGGCACACGAACATGCGCGTGACGTCGGGGAGGGCGTAGAGGCGGCCGGTGATCGAGCGCCACAGGGCGCGCGCGCTGCCGGCCGGGAAGTCGCAGCGGCCGGCGCCGTAGTCGGGCATGAACATGGCGTCGCCGACGAACACGGCGTCGCCGATCCGGTAGCTCATGCAGGCGGGGGTGTGGCCGGGCGTGGCGATGGCCTCGACCTGGAGGGCGCCGACGGCGAAGCGCTCGCCGTCGCCGAGCAGGCGGTCGAACTGGCTGCCGTCGACGGGGAACCCGGGGCCGAGATCGTAGATGTCGCGGAAGACGGCCTGGACCTCGGTGATGGCGGCGCCGATCGCCAGCGGGACGCCCGGGAACCGCCGCTTCAGCACCTGCGAGCCCGACAGGTGGTCGGCGTGGGCATGCGTCTCGAGCAGCATGCCGAGCCGCAGATCGAGGGCGCGGATCCGGGTGGCGATCGCGGTGACCGACTCCTCCCACACCTTCGAGCCGACCGGCTCGTAGTCGAGGACGGGATCGATGACGAGGGCGTCGCGCGTGCGCGGGTCGTACACCAGGTACGAGAGGGTGTTGGTGCGAGCGTCGTAGAAGTGCTCGATCTTCATGGCGAGGGCGCCTCCACGCGGGTGAAGAGGAACATGCCGGCGAGCATGGCGGCGACGAACAGGGCGAGGTCGCCGCTGCCGCCGGCGAGGCCGACGAGGGCCGGGCCGGGGCACAGGCCGACGAGGCCCCAGCCGAGGCCGAACAGGGCGGCGCCGGCGAGCAGCGAGCGGTCGACGCGGCTGCGCTGCGGCAGGTGAAAGCGCGGGGCCAGGAGCGGTCGCCCGCGGCGGAGCACGAGCGGGGCGGCGAGCATGTAGAGGCCGGCGGCGCCGCCGAGCACGAGCATCAAAGCGGGGTCCCAGGCGCCGGCGAGGTCGAGGAAGGCGAGCACGTTTTCGGGCCGCGTCATGCCGGCGAGGCCGAGGCCGAGCGCGAACACGAGGCCCGAGAGCAGCGCGACGAGGACGGTCATGGGATGCCTCCGAGGATCACGGTCGTCCGGAGGATGACGATCGAGCGCGCGGCCTGACCGAAGAGACAGGTGATCGTCCGGGCCGTCACCGGATGCCTCCGAAGCCGAACAGGTAGAAGCACAGGGGGCCCGCGAACACGGCGAGCAGGGTGAGGCTCGGGCCCGCGGCGAGAGCGACGGGGACCATCAGCAGGCCCGGGAGCAGGAGGACGAGCATCATCACGAGGCACCTCCGAGGACGTGGCGGGTCAGAAAGACGGTGACGAAGGCGACCGTCATGAAGGTGAGGACGGCGGCGAGCGAGCGCGGCGAGCGGCGGCCGAGGCCGCACACGCCGTGGCCGGAGGTGCAGCCGCCGCCGAGGCGGGCGCCGAAGCCGACCAGCAGGCCGGCGAGGGCGATGGTGAGGCCGGAGCCGGGCAGGTCTTTGGGCAATGTCTCGGAGGACAGGACCCGAAGGACAGCTCCGCCGGCGAGCAGGCCGAGCACGAAGGCGAGGCGCCAGGCGAGATCGCCCGCGCGAGGGCGGAGCGCGCCGCCGACGATGCCGCTGACGCCGGCGATCCGGCCGGCGCCGGCGAGCAGGAGGACCGCGGCGGCGCCGATCATGAGGCCGCCGAGGAGGGCGAGGAGCAGGGGAGAGCTGGCCATGCGTCACGTCGGCGCCGCGGCGCCCGGGCCGACGTGGGCCCGCCTCCGAGCCTACGCGATGGGGACGCGCGGCCGTGCGTGTCGCACCCGCGACCGGCGTGCGCCGACGCGCGTCGCTCGGCCGGCGAAGATGGCCTACGATGGCGATCCCCATGAAGCTGCTGCTGCGCCTGCTGTTGTTGCTGGTCCTCGGGCTCGGGCTGTTCGCGGCGTATCTGGCGGTGGCGCCGGCTCCGATCGATCCGCTGGCGTGGGAGCCGCCGCCGGTGCCGGCGATGTCCGGGCCGCTGGCGCCGAACGAGCGCCTGGCCGGGGCGACGCTGCTGGCCGCGGGCAAGATCGACGGGCCCGAAGACGTCGAGACCGACGCCGCGGGCCGCGTGTACGGGGGCACCAACGCGGGCGAGGTGCTGCGGCTCGACGGCGACGCGCTCGAGGTGTTCGCCAACACCGGCGGTCGGCCGCTCGGCCTCGAGTTCGCGCCGTCGGGCGCGCTGATCGTCGCCGACGCGAAGAAGGGCCTGCTGTCGATCGACGCCGACGGGCAGGTGTCGACGCTGGTCGACACGGTCGACGGGGTGCGGCTCGGCTTCACCGACGACGTGGCGGTCGCCGCCGACGGGACGATCTTCTTCACCGACGCGAGCGACAAGTTCGGCTTCGGCGATCACATGCTCGACCTGCTCGAGGCGCGGCCGCACGGGCGCCTCATCAAGTACGACCCGCTGACCAAGACCTCGACGGTGCTGGCCAAGGACCTCTACTTCGCCAACGGGGTGGCGCTCAGCGGCGACGAGTCGTTCCTCGCGGTCAACGAGACGTACCGCTACCGGATCAGCCGCCACTGGCTCAAGGGCCCCAAGGCCGGCACCACCGACGTGCTGATCGAGGGCCTGCCCGGCTTCCCCGACGGGGTGGCCCAGAGCGGTCGCGGGACGTTTTGGATCGCGATGTTCACGGTGCGCAACGCGGCCGGCGATTTCCTGGCGCCGCGGCCGTTCCTCAAGCGCATGGTCGCCAACCTGCCGCGCGCGCTGTGGCCGAAGCCGGAGCCGTACGGGCTGGCGATCGAGATCGACGAGGACGGCAAGGTGCTGCAGAGCCTGCACGACACGGCGGGCGCGTCGGTCTATCAGGTGACGAGCGTGCACGAGCGCGACGGGGCGCTGTACCTCGGGCACCTGCACCGCGACCGGATCTCGAAGGTCGCGCTGTAGCTCGCGGGCGGCGACCGGGCGCCGGCTCACGGCGCAGCTCGGTCGCGGCGTCCGCGAGCACGCGAGCGGCGAGCTCGGTCGCGGCGTCCGCGAGCACGCGAGCGGCGAGCTCGGTCGCGGCGTCCGCGAGCACGCGAGCGGCGAGCTCGGCGGTCGGTGCTCGTGGACCGGCGCCCCCGGGCGGCCGCGCCGTCGCAGCGGCCGGACCGATCGGACATGCCGGAGAGGACATGTCGCGGAGGACAGGTTGCGGCAGCGGGCTCGGCCATGGCCGGCTGTCCGCTGCAGGCCGTGCGAGCGTGCTATCGGCGCGAGTCGAGGCGGAGCGGACGAGGGGGCGCGCCGACGCGAGGAAATGCGAGGCATCGCGGCGGCCCGGGCGGCGGGTCGGGCCGACCCGTGCCAGCCTTGGCGCGTGACCCCGAGACGCTGCTCGTCCGTCCTGCTACTTGTTGCCGCCTGGTCCTGTGCGGCGCTGGCGAGCCCGCGGGCGCTCGCCGCCGACGGCCTGTCCGGCGTGGGGGGGCGCGTCGACACGCTGGTGAACAAGCAGGAGGGCCTGCGCGCGACCGGGGTGTACCTGCACCTGTCGCCGGCGCTCGGCTTCGACGTGCGCGCGCCGAGCTTTCGCGTGTACGGCTGGGGCGTCGGCGTGGGCCGCTACTGGACCCTGCGCAAGCGGCTGGCGCTGGCCTTCGGCGGCTTCTTCGAGCACTTGCTGTGGGTCAATACGATGAGCTCCGGGGCCAGCTGGAGCCCGAGCACGCTCAACTTCGTGCGCTTCGGCCCGGAGCTGCGGGTCGGCGCCAGCAACGAGCGGGTGTTCGCCTACGGGCTGGCCCGCGTGGGCCTCGATCTGTCGATCTCGACGCCGGCGGCTTCGGTGGCGCGCATGTTCCTCGCCGAGGCCGGCGTCGGCCTGCAGGGCGCGCCGGGCAAGGGGCGGCGGCTGCTGCTCGGGGTCGAGCCGACGTTCGACGTGTCGGTGCCGAACCCGTGGCTGCTGTTTCGCGTGCGGGCGATCGTCGGCGTGCGCTTCTGACAGCGAGTGCGTGACGGCTCGATCCGCCGCTCCTGGATCGAGGTCGACCTCCGCCACGCCCCGCCGACGAAGCGGCCTTTCGACTCGCATCGGCCCACGTGAAATTGCTGCGAGATCGCCGGGCCGCGGGCGCGATCATTCGCCGAACCAAAACTCGCACGCGTGCGATTCGCCGGCGCGCTCGGGGGTGAAGCCGAGGACCGCGGCGAAGGCTTCGCCGCGCCAGGACGGCCACACGGCGGCGGCCCATCCGTCGTCGACGGCGAACAGCGCGAGGCCGGCGGAGAAGTCGGAGGACGCGTCGAACTCCTCGTCGAGCTGCTCGTGGGTGAAGCGCAGGTCGGCGACGATCCATTCGGCGCCGCCGAACCAGCGGCCGCTCGCCCGGGCGTTCCAGGTGCCGAGCAGCGGGGCGAACACCGGCAGGCGCGCGAGCCGGCGCGCATCGGTGAGCACGCCGGGCGGCGGCGCATCGAGCTCGGCGAGGGCGCAGTGCGGGGGAGGCCGGGGCCAGGTGTCGAGCGGCCCGAGGCCGAAGGCCCGGCGCGCGCCGTCCAGCGGCTGCGCGGGCGGCTGACGCCCGATCAGGGCCGAGAACGCGGCGAGGCAGGTGGCGAAGGGCCGCACCGCGAAGGTGGCGGCGAGCGGGGCAGGGTCGAGGGTCGTCATGGCGATCTTCGCGGGCCGCGGGTCGGCCGCGTCCCCTGCAATGCTCGCAGGCGGGCGGTCGCATCGGTGCGAGCCATGATTGCAGATCTGCGACGGGCCCGTCCTGCTCGCTGGGCGATCACGGGCGGACGGACCGCCGCGATTGTCGTCTGCCGCTCGCTGGACGGGGTATTGCCTGCGGCCATAGTTGCGGGACGAGGTGACCATGATGTTGCAGATGTTGCTGAGTGCATTGTTGACAGTGCTGGCGGGGCCCGCCGACGAGGTGGCGGCCGAGCCCGAGGCGGCGGCCGAGCCCGGCGAGGCGCTCTCGGAGGCGCCGAACGCGACGCGCACGTGGGAGTGCGTGGTCGGGGACGAGGACGGCGCGGTCTCGACGTTCGGCGAGGGCGAGGTCCAGATCTACTGTCTGGCCTACTGTGAGGGGTTCGAGGAGTACCGGCGCGCGTGGCGGTACCCGGTCGATCCGGTCGACAAGCCGTCCGGATGGTGCCGCAGCAAGGCGAATCGATACTGCCACCGCTACAACCTCGACTACGGCGATTCTTGCTACGGCGAGAATTATTGACGGGAGTCGCCCGGGCGGCCGTCAGGGCGTGCCGCCCTGGCGGGCGACTGTCATGATATGTCCTCGAGGACATGCAGCCGGGGTCGGTGCGCGCCCGGGTGAGGATGTCCTTCGGGACATCTTTTTTTCATCGGGGCGCTGCGACGGCGCCGGGTTGAGATGTCCTTCGGGACATTTTTTTGCGAGCGGGGCGCTGCGACGGCGCGGGCTGGATGTCCTTCGGGATGTCTTTTGCGATCGGACGCTGCGACGGCGCAGGCTGGATGACCCGGAGGACATGTCTTGACGCACCCGGGCGGCGTCAGGGCGAGGACGGCGTCGCGCTCACGACGAGGCGGCGCATGTCGTCGCCGAAGGCGGCGTGGAGGCGGGCCTCGAGGGTCGGGCCGGGCGGCAGGGCGATCTCGAGGGTCTCGTCGAGGCCGGCGAAGCCGCACGCTTCGCCCCTGCCCGAGTGGTAGCGGAGGTTGACGGCGAGGGCGAGCTCGGCGGACGCGTCGGACGGGCGCGGGGCGAGCACGAGGGTGTGGCAGCGCGCACCGGGCCGGACCGGGCAGCTCGCTTGCAGGTGGCTGACGGCGTCGAAGAGCCGGGCCGCGCGCGGGGCGGCGCGCCGCAGCTCGGCGTCGGTCGGGTACTCGGTGTGCGCGCGCGGGCCGGGGCGGTTGCGCAGCGAGCGGCCGAGGAGCCCGAGCGAGGCGATGCCGACGACGACGCCGCTGACGACGCCGACGACGTGAAGCGCCGACTCGACGGCGCCCGGCCCGACGGTGCGAGAGCCTGGCAGCCGCTCGCCGAACACCGCGGCGAGCTGCGGCAGGTCGGCCGGCTGCAGCGCGACGCGCTTTTGGGCCTGGGCGGCGAGCAGCGGCGAAGCGCCCGATGGGTCGGCGGTGGTCGGGCCCGTGGACGTGTCGCGCATCGCGTCGGTGGTCGGGCCGATGGACGGGTCGCCCTTCGGTTCGGTGGTCGGGCCGCCCTTCGCATCGGCGGGGGTCGAGCCTGGCGGTGCGTGATTCGTGGTAGCGACGGCGGCCGACGAATCACTGGTCGCGTCGGCGGGGGTCGGGCCCGGGGGGGTCGCGTTCGTCGGCGTGGGTTCGCCGGCAGCGTTCGGCGTGGCGCCGAACGGGCGATCGCTGCGCAGGGTGAAGCTCGCGGTGAAGTAGTCGAGCGGGATGGTGTTCGAGTCGTGGGTGATCCGCAGCAAGACGAACCGCTGCAGCTCGGGGGCGTCGTCGCCGAGGGCGGCGACGAGCTGCGCGTGCGGGACGGCGGCGACGTGGACGGCGGGGTCGAGCGCTTCGCGGATGACCTTTGCGACCTGTCCTTCGGGGAAGGCGCCCTCGCGCGCGCCGCAGATCGCCTCGCCGTAGTGGTGCCCGCGTTCGAGCTGCGCGAGCGAGGGGCCGCAGGCGAGCGCGGGGACGAGGGCGAGCGAGGTGGCGCGGCGCAGCATGGCGATCACCTGGCCTTGAAGATCCGGATCAGGTCCATGCCGAACATCAGCCGCAGCTCGTGGCGGGGGCCGGTCGGGAGGTCGAGGTATTGATGGGCGATCTCGGGCACGAGGCCGAGGCGGCCGACGTCGAGCAGCAGCGAGGTGCGCACGCCCAGGACGAGCTGGCGCTCGGCGGCGCCGACGACGAGCGCCGGGACGACCGCGATGCCGGCGTCGTCCTTGCCGATGAAGCCGAGGCCGAGGCCGGCGAGCAGGAGGTGCTCGCGGGTGAATTTGCCGGCGCCGAGGCTGTAGCCGATCGTGGGGAACAGAGCGGCCTGGTTGCGGCCGCGATGGAGGCCGGCGCGGGCGAACAGGAGGCCGTCGAGGGCGAAGTGGGCGGTGTCGCTGCGCTGGCCGGCGAGCCGCGCGCCGAGGCCGAGGCCGAGCCGGAAGCCGAGCGAGACGCGCCGCCTGGAGAGGCCGTAGTAGGGCCGGCGCGGGGCTTCGGTGAGGGTGACCCGAGGGACAGGTCGCGGCTCGGGCAGGTCGATGCGCGCGGGCGCAGCGGGCGAGGGGTCGGCCGGTGCAGCCGCGACGACGACGGCCAGGAGCTGCGCCGCGAACATGCGGCGACACTACCACGGCGGGTCGCGGCCGGCGCCGCCGGTCGCCGGCTCAGCGGGCGGGCAGCTGGGCGGCGGGGGTCGGGCTCGACCTGGGGCGGCGCACCGATGGCAGACGATCGGCGGCGAGCCAGCGCCGGAGGTACTTGGCCATCAGCAGGCGATCGATCGGGGGGAACTCGATGTCGCTGCCCGACAGCGCCCAGGCGGCGTTGGCGACGTCATAGACCGGCGTGTCCTCGTGGAGCTCCCAGCGGGTCAGCTCGTCCTTGTAGACGCGCTCGGACAGCATCGGCAGCAGCGGATAGAGCGGGTTGTCGCGCTCGCGGCAGTCCTGGATCACGCGGTCCAGCCATTGATGGTAGGGCCAGCGCGACAGGCGGTAGCCGAAGCTGGCGACCAGGGCGAAGAAATCATTGATGTCGACCGAGAGCCGCGGGTCGCTCGGGAGCAAATGGTGGGCGCGGTTTTGATGCCCAGGCTGGCCGGCGATATGCAGGATCGCGCGGCTCACCTGATCGACCGGCACGAACTCCATGCGCTGACGCGGGAGGTCCGGGAAGGCGCCGAGCTGGATCGCGCCGCGCACCAGGCGGCCCATGAAGTCCTCGGGGTTGCCGGCGCCGGTCCGGCTGTCGCCGACGACGAGCCCGGGGCGGTACACCGTGACCGGCAGGCCCGCGCGCGCGGCCTCCCACACCATCGCCTCGGCGACCCACTTGCTGGCGGCGTGGCCGAAATCGAAGCTCAGGAGCTGCAGGTAGTCGTCGAGGTCGTCGTCCTCGTGCACGCGCGCGGCGCCACCGAAGAAGCCGCTCGGCCCGAACACGGCGATCGAGGACACGTGGTGCAGCGGCTTGGGCACGCCGGTGGCGGCCAGGCGCAGCACCTCGGCGGTGCCGCCGACGTTGGTCGCGCGGTGGCTCAGGTAGGGCTCGACGAAGTTGAGGTGGTCGCCGGCGTGGAACACGGCGTCGACGGTGTAGGCGAGCGCCTCGAAGCTGGCGGCGTCGAGGCCGAAGCGCGGCCGCCGGAGGTCGCCGGGCACGACGCGGATCCGCCGGGCGAACGACTCGTGCCACAGGCCGTAGCGGGCGAGGGCCTGGCGCAGTCGCAGCATTCCGACCTGCAGGTTGTCGCCGCGCACCAGACAATGCACACAGGCGGTGGTGGTGGTGAGCAGGTCCCGCAGCATGAACGAGCCGAGGAAGCCGGTCGCGCCGGTGAGGAACACCTCGCCGGTCCGCCAGGCGTCGACCGCCGCGCGGGCCCGTTCGGCGGTGCCCGCGAGCGTGGCGCGGATGTCGGCCGGCAGGCGCGCGTCGGCCAGCCAGCGCTCGGGACCCGTGCCGCTCAGCGCGTCCTCGCCGCGCTGCGCCCGCTGCACCACCGCCGCGCACGCGCGCAGCGTGCGGGCCTCGTAGAGCGCGTGGACCGGGAACTGGACCCGGTAGGCCGCGGCGATGGCGAGGACCAGGCGCGCGGCCTTGAGCGAGTCGCCGCCGAGGTCGAAGAAATCGTCGTCGGGCAGGACCACGGCGACCCCGAGAGCCTCGGCCCACAGCGTCGCCAATTGCGCCGCGAGCGGGTCGTAGGTGGCCGCGATCATCGCCGTGGAGCTGAACATGCCCGACTGCGGCTGACCCTCGACGAGGGCCCGGCGATCGACCGCGCCGGCCGCGTCGAGCGGGAGCGCGTCGAGCAGGACGAACCGCGAGGGCTGCGGGCAGCCCGGGAGCTCGGCCTGCAAGCGCTCGAGCAGCGCGGTCGGGCGGAAATCGGCGGGCGTGGCCGGGACGAGGTGGGCGACGAGGATCGGGCCGCCGTGGGCCCCGTCGTGGACGGTCACGGCGGCGGCGGCGAGCAGACCGCTGGCGAGCAGCACGGTCTCGATCGCGTCGAGCAGGACGCGAGGGTCGTCGAATTCGAGGCGATCGGAGGCCGAACGCCAGACCGCTTCGATGGAATTATCGCTCGACCTCGTCATCGTCGTCCTCCTCGCGCCGGGGAGCCGGAGCGGCCGTGAAGGTGTTGGCAATGCGCGTCCAGACGCCGCGGGGAGCGGCGGGGGCTGCGCTGATCTTCGAGCTGACTATGATGATACACGTCCGTTTGAATATTGGTAGACACAAATTGCCGTGGCGCGGCGAAACAGCCCTGCCACCGCCACCCCGGTGTGGGTGCGCCGCCCGCGACCGTGCATGGCGATGATTCGTCATTGGCCACACCGGCGCACCCACGCTGTCACAGGCTTCGACCGAGGCCTCTTCCGTGGGACGCGAGGACGATGGACCCCAATCACGCCGGTGCGAGGCGCCCGCGCCGCGCGGACCCCCGGGCGCCGCCGGAGGTGCTGACGCGTGGATTGGTAGAATGTCCCGAAGGACAGGCGACGCGGGCCGCGATTTCGCCCGCGCAATTGAACCTCGACCGGTGACCCCGGTTCAACAGCGGCGCCGCGTGCTGCGATTCGCCGCGAAGAACGATGTGCGTCCGCGGCGAATCGTCGATATCGTATTCACTGCAGGCGGATCAGCCGGATGTCTTCCTCGCCGACGTTGACCCACACGAGCGCGTGGATGTCGGGGAAGTACTCGAGCTTGGTCTCGGTGTTCCAGTTGACCTCGACGGGATAATCACCCGCGATCTCGGCGCGCTCGAGCGTCCAGGTGGCCTCGTCGATCCAGGCCCACAGCATGCCCTCGCCGATGGGATAGAAGTTGGTGAGGTACCGGCCGGTCTCGGCGATGTGGGCGAGGGTGCCGCCGTCGGAGCCGCCCTGCGGATCGAACATCAGCCCCTCGGTCGAAGGGCCGTAGGTGAGCTCCTGGTAGGTGACCTCGCGGGTGTCGAGATCGGTGAGGAGCATGGTGTGCGGCCGGCCGCCCTCGTACACGAGCGAGTGGAGGGCCTGACCGCGCTGATCCTGGGCGGTGCTGAGCGCTCCCCATCCGCCGATCGGGTAGCCGCCCTCCCAGCGGAATTCGCCGCCTCCGGCGAGCACCGACCACGTCTGTGATTGATTGTAGTTCTGCGTGGCCGCGACGTAGTAACGACCCTCGGCGGCGTTCCACCAGCCGTTCATGTTCTCGCCGGTGTAGCCGGTCTCCCCCGAGTAGTCGGCGGCGGCGTCGAACGGGAATTTGGGCAGGGACCAGGTCGCGGTGGCGATGTCGTACTCCCAGTAACGGCGACAACCCATGAGGATCTTGCCGGCGTCGCCGAGCTCGGGGACGAACACGGTCGAACCATAGGTGTGGCGCGAGGTCGGGGTGCGGGTGGAGATGTCCGGGTTTTCGGGGTCGAAGAACTCGTCGCTGTACACGCCCTCGAGGTTGGCAGGGTCGTTCTCGTAGTAGGCGATGGCGGGGTTGAAGTTGGTGAAGCTGGCGCTGTACTCGGCGGGCCACTTGCTGCTGTCGCTGGGCAAGCGCTCGATGCTCCACTTCATGGCCCGTACGTCGAGCTTGTACACGCCGTCGTTGGACGAGCCGTCGTGGCCGCCGCCGACGGTGACCCAGCCGCGCTCGCTGCCCTTGCGCGTGTCCCAGGCCATGCCGACCCAGTCGGCGAGCACGCCGTTCCAATCCTCGTTGCCGCGGTCCTCCCAGCCGGGGATGGCGGCCTTGACCTCGGCGTCGAGGGCGTCGAGCCGGGTGCCGACGACGCGGACCCACCGGTTGAGCGGGACGGTCTGCCACGAGACGCAATTGACGCGGCCGTCGCGGTCGCGCCCGGGGGTCCAGGCGTCGCCGTCGAGGTCGCCGACGTCGTCGCCGAGGCCCCAGGCGCTGTCGACCTCCCCGTCGCAATCGAAGCCGGGCACGCCGGTGGTGCCGGTGGTCGGCTCGGGGCCGGTGGTCGGGGTGTCGGTGGTGGCGGCGCTCGTGGTGGTGCCGGTGGTGCCGGTGGTGCCGGTGGTGCCGGTGGGGAGTGGGTCCGCGGTCTCGCTGCCACCGCTGGTGCTGGCGGTCGAGGTGGCGTCGGTGCTGGCGGTGGTGGCACCACCGCCGCCGTTGCACGCGGCCGTCAATCCGAGGACCAGGCTCCACGCGCGTCGCGATGTTTCATGGTTCATGGCCCGACTGTCCCGCAGGCAGGCGGAGATCGGGCGCGGCGAGGATGTTGGCCGGCGCGGGGGCCCGGGGCCTCGCGGACGATGGTGGTGGCACGATTGCGCCCGGCCGCAAGCGGCGGCGAATCGACGGCGCGAATGTAAGCACCGGGCATGGCCCGCGAATTGGGGCGTGACGGGTGCGGGGCGGGTGCTGCCGCAATTCCCGAGGGGGGTCGGGCGCGGGCGCATGCGTTCGCGGGGCGGAGGCGAACCCTGGCGCGGGGGCATCACAATGGGTGGAGGATCGACGGCGAGGCGAGCGCGGCGGTCGGCGCGATATCGAGGATTCGCTGTGATCGTCTCGCGCTCGCGCGTGGCGCCGGGTTGTGGGCAGGCGCACCGCGGCTAGCCTGATCGGATGGATCCGGGGCGCGCGTGCGGGCTCGCAGCGCGGCCGGCGGCGAGGTCGAAACATGCGGCGTCTCATCTTCTCGCGAGGGCACTCGAGCATGGGCTGCAGGGCGAGGCGGCTGGCGCTCGCGGCGTCGCTGGCGACGGGCTGTCCGGCGGGGGAAGGCGAGGGGCTGGCGCCCGCGGGCAGGAGCTCGCCCGAGGCGCTCGAGGATCCGCTGGCCGGGCTCGACAACGACGGGTTTCGCGACCGGGTGATCGGATTCGTGCGCCAGGTGGCCGAGGGTGAGCCGGAGGCCGGATGCAGCGTGCCGTGGGTGGCCTCGCAGCCGCTGTGGGTGACCGTGAAGATGTTCTACGGCGGCGCGGCGGTGGGGCGCGGGACTTCCATCGGCGCCGCGCTGTGCCCGGCGCTGGCGGAGGCGACCGTGCGGGCGATCGCGGCGGCGGGGCCGGAGGCGAAGCACGTGGTCCAGGCCCGCTTCGTCGTCGAGCTCACCGATCGCCGCTACGACATGGTCGAGTACGCGGGCGGAGGCATCGAGCTGGTGCACGGGCTCGTGCCCGTGCGGATGCTCGATCGAGCGATGGTGGCGGCGCGCATCGACGAGGGCCGGGAATACCTGGTGCGCGTCACCGATCCGGCGCTCGGGGGGGTTCACAAATACTACGATGCGCCGACCGACAAATTCGAGCGCCGGTTGCACACCATCTATACGGCGTCGACGATCTTCACCTGGCTGGCGCTGGCGGACGAGGGGCTGCAGGCGCCGATCGATCGCGCGGCGGGGTTCTTGCTGGCGATGCAGAGCGTGGCGCCGGGGCAGCCGAGCCACGGCGCGTTCTATTATTCGCTGGACCTGAACCTCGACGAGGCGGATCCGAGGTTCGTGGTCGGGACCGCGGCGAAATCGATCTTCAGCCTGATCGAGCTGCACGCGCGCACCGGTCGGGAGGAGTTCATGGCGGCGGCGCGGCTGGCGGGGGACTGGCTGCTGACGATGCAACGACCCGACGGCAGCGTGCGCCCGGAGCTGCGCCGGCTGCCGGACGGGACCTGGAAGGTGACCGAGAAGGCTTCGATCCTTTACACGGGGCAGGTGCTGTCGGCGCTGTCGCGCCTGCACACGGCCACGGGCGAGGCGAGCTACCTCGAGGCGGCGGCGCTCACGGCCGGACACCTGGCAGGCAAGGTCGAGGCCGAGGGCTGTTATCTCGGCGACGACTATCGCACGCCCAACCCGATCTCGAGCTCGTGGGCGATCCTGGCGCTCTTCGACTTCGCGCGCGCCAGCGGCGACGAGGCGCGGCGCGAGCAGGCGTTCGCGTGCGCGGACGAGCTGCTGGCGCGGCAGATCGTCGAGCCCGGGGATGTCTATCGCCACGGCCGCTGGCCCGATTCGCTGTCGAGCAGCGGCGCGGGCTGGCTGGCCGAGGTGCTGGCGACGCTGCACGGCGATTGCCGCGAGGACGAGGCCGAACGACGCGACCGGCTCGCCGCCGCGGTGATCTTGCTGCTGCGCCAGTTGATGCAGTCGACGTACTCGCCGGCCAACGCGTTCGTGGCCCGGGACCCGGCGATGGCCACGGGCGGGCTGTTCTGGACCACGCAAGACCGCTACGTCCGCACCGACTCGGTCTGTCACGCGATGAACGCCTACGCCATGATGATCGAGGCGCTGCCGGCCGGGCCGCTGATCGAGCTGCCCGAGCCGCCGCTGGCGGAGCGCCTGGGGCTCGCGGACCGGGCGCGGCGGTGGCCGGGCGGCGAGGACGAGGACGGCGTGGGCGGGCCCGGCGAGCTCGACGAGCCCGACGCCGACGACGAGCCCGGCGCGTGACGGCCCTCCCGCCGCCGGGGCGGGAGGACGCGCGCGCCGAATGCCGTCACAGCGGGATCGAGGCGACGGGGTGGGCGAGGTCGTCGATGTGCGCGACGTGGATCATGTCGCGGGCGATCGAATAGACCCAGTCTTCCATGAACACGGACCGCTGCACCTTGGAGTTGGAGTCGGTCCACCAATTGTTACACTTGCCGCTCGCGGTCTCGGGGGTCTCCGGGGCCTCGTGCGGCACGCCGCCGAGCAGCTCGAAGCCGCCGGCGATGGTCACGCGATAGACGAGCAGGCCGCTGAAGGTCATGAGGTCGCCGAAGTCGCCGCCGCTGCCGCCGGCGCAGATCGTCATCGGCACCGCGAGCAGGTCGCGGGAGCGGAAGTAGGTGAAGGCGAGGTGATTGGTGGCAGCCTCGGAGGTGGAGCCGCGGGTGCCGATGACCTCCTTGTCGAGCACCACGGGCTGGGAGAGGTCGGTGGTGTCGATGATCTGCAGCTGGAGGCCCTCGAACCACGCGAAGTCGCCTTGATCGGCGGCGTCGTAGCCCATGGTCAGGAGGTGGTCGTCGTCGAGGATGTGCATGTAGGTCGAGAAGCCGGGGATCTTGAGCTCGCCCGCGACGCTCGGGGCGCGCGGGTCGGACAGGTCGAGGACGAACAGCGGGTCGGTCTTCTTGAAGGTGACGACGAACCCGATGTCGCCCTTGTAGCGCACGGAGCGGATGTCCTCGCTCGGGGCCAGGTGGTCGACGCGGCCCTCCTCGCGCAGCCGCGAGCCCTTCTCGCGCAGCACGATCACGGTGCTGTGCACGTCGGGGTCGGGGAGCCAGCCGCTGGTGGTGGCGACCCGCAAGGCGCCCTCGTACTCGTCCATGGCGAACTGGTTGAGGATCCGGCCCTTGACGGCGCCGCTGGCCGCGTACTCGGAGGTGGCGCCGTCGAGGGCGAACTTGTGCACGCTGGTGGCCTCGTTGACGTCGGCGGCGAGCTCGGGGAACCAGGCGGCGGACTGGGCCTTGTCGTGTCGCACGGCGAGGTACAGCGAATCCTTGGAGGCGTAGACCGGGCCGGGCCGGCTCATGATGGTGGTGGTGGCGAGGGGCGCCAGCTTGCCGACGGCGAGCGAGACCAGCGAGACGAAGGAGCGGCTGTCGCCGGTCGAGGACAAGAAGACCTCATCGCAGGCGCTGAGCGGCCCCTGCATGGTCCAGGTGACGCCGCCGAGGTGCCAGGTGTCGCGCACCGAGGGCAGGAGGTCCTTGATCGGGGCTTGCTCGATCTGCTGGAGGTTGGCGAGGCGCAGCGCCTCGAATCGCTGGAGGACGTCCTGGGTGGTGAAGCCCTGCTGGCCGAGGCCGCACCAGGCGTCGGGCAGGCTCTGGGGCCAGTAGGTCATGCCGCCGACGTCGAGCTCGGGGAACACGAGGGCGGTGTGGACGGCGTCGCCGATCCGCCGCGAGTTGAGGTACGAGCCGTTGAACTCGATCTCGCGCACGAGGCGAGGCTTGGCCCGATCGGCGAGGTCGAGGACGGTGACGAGCAGCTTGCGGCCGTCGCCGGTGAACTCGCAATCGTAGCCGTAGGTACAGTCGGGCTCGACGGCGGCGTCGGACCAGGGATCGCTGCCGAGAGAGGGGTCGACGTACTCGAGCGAGGCGTAAATGACGGCAGTGTCGCCGTGCACGTACATCCGCTTCGGGGTGCCCTGGAGCGGGACGGAGGCGAGCTCGTGGGCCTGGTCCGCGGGCCAGGCGTCGAGGACGCGAAAGCGGCCGCCGGCGAGGATGTAGAGGTAGCTGCCGTCGTTCTTGACGAAGTCGGCCTCGTCGACGTCGGCGACCTGGGTGTTGGTTTCGGAGTAGTCGCTGGCGGCGTCGCTGCCGGTCTCCTCCTCTTCTTCTTCCTCTTCCTCCTCCTCTTCTTCCTCGCCCCAATCGCCGCAGTCGCTGGCGACGGCCTGGAGGGCCATGGTCAGGTTGTTGTGAAGGCTGGCCTCCATCTCCTGAATGGCGGTAGCCTTGAGGGCGGTCGCCAGGTCGTCGCACGAGTCGGCGCGATCGAGGGCGGCGGCGCCCTGGCGCGGGGCGTCGGCCGGCGAGGCGTCGCCGGCGAGGGCGGGCGACGCCGGCGGGCCGAACAGGCCCTCCGCGGGCGCTCCGGCGACCGGGTCGGCAGGCGCCGGGGAGTCGCAATGGAGAGAGATTGGCGTCAGCAGCGCCAGGGTGAGTGCAGCGATTCTTCGTGGTCCACGCATCGTGATCTCCTGCTCGAATCATCGAGCGGGGTCGAGGCGCGCGGGCGTATCAGACCGCGAGCGAGCAGCCGTTCGCCCCATTCGGCAGCGACGCGCGACCCGACCCCATTCGGCAATCGTGAGGAGGTCGGTCCTGTCGGCAAGCACGCTCGGCCACGAAAGGCGCGCGGCTGTCGTCCGGCGTACGCGTCTGCCGGCTCGCTCCTCACCGGCGGAGCGAAGGCGTCGATCTGTCGTCGAGGTCGTGTGGGATGTCCTCGGGGACAGGTCGAGAGCGGGGCGGAGAAGATGCGGAGCCGCCGCTGCGCGAGCAGGCGAGCGAGCGTCGTGGTCGGCGACGGTTCGCGTCGCGAGCGGGAGCGCGGTCGTGGAGCGCGCCTCCCCGGGTCCGCAACGGGCGTCTGGACCGGCGCAGGTAAGTGTGAGAAACATCTCAAATTAAGTGAGCCCATCCGAGAACGATTCTCGGCGAGCTCGCGACGAAGGGCGGGAACCATGACCACGGGCCGCGACCCAGACCTCGACCTCTTGCAGCGCTGGCGCAGCGGCGCGGCAGCGGCCGGCAATCAATTGTGCCGGCGCTTCGAGCCGAAGCTGCGCCGCTTCTTCGCCGCCAAGGTGCAGCCCGCCGACGTCGAGGAGATGGTCCAGCAGACCTGGTTGGCGCTGACCGGGGCCTGCCGCCGGGCCGACCTGCGGCCGGAGAGCGGCGGCCTGGATGCGATTCGCACGACGTTTCGCGCGTACCTGTACGGCATCGCCCGCCACACGCTGCTCGCGTATCACCGCAAGAACTACCGCGGCGGCCGCGACTTCGATCCGGAGGTCGAGAGCCTCGAGACGCTGGCGCCGTCGCTCAGCCAGCAGCTGTCGCTGCAGCGCCGGGTCAAGCAGCTCGAGCTGGCGCTGCGGAGCCTGCCGCTCGAGCTGCAGCTGTTGACCGAGGCGCGCTACGTCGAGGAGCTGTCCGGTCCGGAGCTGGCGGAGATGTTCGCGCTGCCCGAGGGCACGGTGCGCTCGCGCCTGTCGCGGGCGCGACGCTTGATGGACGAGGCGCTCGAGCGCCTGGAGCGGAAGTAGGAGAGATCATGCGCGAGCCGGAGCCCATCACCGAGCACGACAGCGGCGCGAGCGATCGTTTCATGCGCCTGTTCGCCGAGCACCGCGAGCAGGCCGCGACCGCCGATGCGTCGGCCGGGGGTGCCTTCGATTTCCCGGCCGAGGACGTCGCGGCCTTCAGCGCGCTGATCGGCGACCGCTACCGGATCGAGCGCGAGCTCGGACGCGGCGGCATGGGGGTCGTCTTCCTCGGCCACGACCATCGGCTCGAGCGCTGCGTCGCGCTCAAGGTGTTGCCGCGCGCGCACGGCGAGAGCGCGGCGCATCAGCGCCGATTCCTGCGCGAGGCGCGGACGGTGGCCAAGCTGTCGCACCCCCACATCGTGCCGATCCTGCACGCCGAGGAGGCCGGGCCGTTCGCCTACTTCACGATGGCCTACGTCGAGGGCGAGACGCTCGCCGAGCGGATCCGCCGCGCAGGTCGCATGCCGGTCGTCGAGGTGGTGAAGGTGCTGCGCGAGGTCGCGTGGGCGCTGGCGTACTCGCACGCGTGCGGGGTGGTGCACCGCGACGTCAAGCCCGAGAACATCCTGCTCGAGCGGGCCACGGGCCGCGCGCTGGTGTCGGACTTCGGCATCGCCCAGCAGGTCGGCGACGCGGGCATCACCGGCGCCGATCACCTGGTCGGCACGGTCCTGTTCATGAGCCCGGAGCAGGCGCAGCGCGTCGAACTCGACGGGCGCAGCGATCTCTATTCGCTGGGGGTGGTCGGCTTCTGGCTGCTGTCCGGCAAGTATCCGTTCGCCGCCGACACGGCGCTGGCGTCGTTGCTGCAGCGCGTAAATCGGCTCGCGCCGCCGCTGCGCTCGGTCGCCCCCGATGTCGCGCCGGCGATCGCGGCGGTGATCGATCGCTGCCTCGCGCGCGCGCCGGACGACCGCGTGCGCAGCGGCGAGGAGCTGGCGGAGGCGCTCGAGCGGGCGCTGCACGGCGAGCCGAAGAGCGGCCGCGACGAGCGTGCGCTGGGCGAGGCCGAGATCGGCGCGGCGCTGCTGCAGGCCGCCGAGCTGCGGCGGATGCTCCGCGAGCACGCGGAAGCGCCGGCGCCGATCGACCGGGTCTGCCGCGCGCTGGGCGAGCAGCTCGGCGTGCCCGGCGGCGTGGCGATCGACCTGTTCGAGCGGCTCGCGCTCATGTGCCCCGGCGACGCCGACGACCTGCGCGTGCTCGCTGCGGCGCACGGGCAGCTGTTGCCAGATCCGCAGCATTCCACGGCCGCCGACCTCGGCGCCATGTTCGCGACCCGGGACGACGCCTCGCTGTTCGAGCGGCTGCTCGGCCTGAGCCGCGGCTTGCCGCTGCACCACCCGCTGGTCCAGCGCCTGCATCTGCTGGCCGCGCGCGTGCGGGCGCATCGTGACGGGGCCGACGACGGCGAGGTCGCGGCGCGCTTGTTGCTCGAGATCCGCGACCTCGCCGCGCGCCTGCTCGAGCTGCGGCGCGAGGGCTTTGGCGAGCCGGTCGTCGACCACGAGAGCGCGACGCTCGGGCTCTACCAGGAGGTGTTGGCGGAGGTCCGCCGCAACGACGGCGTGCGGGCATCGAAGCGGCTCCTGGACCTCGCGCGGGTGCGTGGGGCCTCGCGCTCGCAGCTCGCGGCGGTCGGCGCCCTCGCCGAGCAGGCGAGCCAGCACGCCGGCGTTCATGCCGCCCGCGGGAGCGACGACGCGTGGTTCGCCTTGCTGGCCGCGCTGCTCGAGTCGGCCGGCAGCCTGGTGTCGGCGGGTCCGGACGAGCTGGCGATCACCGCGCGCACCGACGAGCTGCGACGCGGCGACCTGCAGAGGGCGCGGCGACTGTTCCTCGCGCGCCGCGGCGAAGAGCCTCCGCGAGCGAGCGACGCGATCTTCGTCGCCGAGGCGGTGGGCAAGTCGTACGGCCGCCGCAACCGCGCCGCCGATCAGGTGCTGGGCGACGTCTCGCTGGCGCTGCATCCCGGGACCATCACCGGGGTGGTCGGGCCCAACGGCTGCGGCAAGACCACGCTGCTGCGGATCGTCGCCGGCCAGCTCGCGCCCGATGTCGGCCGCGTCGCCTATCCGCGGCTGGATCCGCCGGGCGTCGCGCGCGGGACGACCGACTGGCAGCGGGTGCTGCCGCAGATCGGCTACGTCGCGCAGCGCCCGGAGCGGTGGTTCGGCGGCCTCGGCGACAACCTGCACCGCTGGGCCGCGCTGCACGGGGTGGTCGGCGAGGACAACGCGATCGAGGTCGAGTTCTACCTCAACCGCCTCGACCTGCTGCGTTACCGCGACGCCCAGTGGCACGAGCTGTCGGGCGGCTATCGCATGCGCTTCGAGCTCGCGCGCGTCATGGTCGCGCGCCCGCGCCTGCTGGTGCTGGACGAGCCGCTGGCGCCGCTCGACATCAATTCGCAGGAGACCTTCCTGCGGGACCTCCGCGACCTCGCCGACATGGACGGGCAACAGCTGCCGATCCTGCTCAGCTCGCAGCACATCGTCGAGGTCGAGTCGATCGCGGACACGCTGTTGTGCCTGCACCAGTCGGGTCGGCCGCGCTTCTGCGGCCCGGCCCGCGCAGTGGCGGGTCGCGGCGACGAGCGGGTGTACGAGCTCGGCGGCGCGATCTCGCAGGACCTGCTCGACGCGGTGCGCCAGCAGTTCGCGCTCACGGCCCATCGCGCGGGCGAGCGCTGGATCGTGCGAGTGCCGGCAGATGTCCCGGAGGACAGGTTGCTGCGGGCGCTGCTGGCCCGCCACGGCAGCGTCGATTACTTCCGCAACATCACGCAATCTTGCGTGCGTTTTTTCAGGGGAGATGCGTCATGAGAGGGACCTATTCACGATATCGAATGGTGGCCGCGTGGGGGCGGCTCGACCGCTATTTGTTGCTCAACCGGCCGCACCTATGGACGATGCGCTTTCATGGGACGGTGGCGCTGGGGCTGCTGGCCACCGCCGCGGCGCTGGTCATCGCGGCGATGGTGCCGGTCGCGGTCGACAGCGTGCCGAGCCTGCGGCCGTTCTTTCTGTCGTTGCTGGCGCTGAGCACGATCGGATCGCTCTATTGGACGTGGCTGCAATTCCGGGTGCTGCGCCACGTCAGCGTGCGCGGCCGCGACGGCGGCGGGCTGACGTTCGTGCTCAACCTGGTGTGCCTGGTGGCGATTCTCCTGCCGCCGCTGGCGGCGACGTCGCTGCTGCGCGCGCGCGTGGTCGAGCGGGTGCCGCAGGCGCAATATCAGGCGGATATGCGGAGCTTCAACGAGGGGGTGAATGCGCTGAGGGCGTTCGATCGTCCGCGGCAGACGTATCGCTGCTCGCCGAGGGACGAGGAGCGCATGTTCGGCAAGGATTTCTGCGCGGGACCGATGCCGTCGCCAGCGACCCTCGTGCCTGCGGAGTTCGTGGCGCTCGAGCGCGATGGTGACGAGTTCAACCGGATCGACTGCGACGAGTGCGGCGCCGTGAACACACGGCTGGAGGCATTCACGGCGGTGGTCGCCCGCTACGGCGAGTCGCGCGCCGGGGCCAACCTGAGCAACCTGCAGGTCGCGCACGGGCTCGGCGCGATCGAGACCTATCCGAGCCGATCTCACCTCTTCTCGGTGTGGTTCATGGCCGTGATCGCGGCCACTGGCCTCACGATCGCCCGCACGTGCTCGCTGCGCCTGCTGCTCGAATCGGCCGCCGCGCTCGGGGCGGTGTGGGTCGCGCTGACGTTCCTCAGCAGCGCCTACGCGGCCCACTCGGGGTTGTCGTCGCTGCTCACGGTGGCGGTGTGCGCGGGCGCGCTGCCGGTCGCGGTGCTGGGCCTCCTGACCCGTCCGACCGGGCTTCAGCTGCGCCTGCTGGTCGCAGCCTGCTTGCTCGCGCCGGCGGCCACGTTGATCGCCGGGATGGCGATCGCCACGTCGCGCGACCTGTTCGATCACACCGACGTAGTGGAGTCGATGAACTACTTCGCCACGCCGTGGTCGAGCCACGGCGATGGGTTCTTCTTCGGGATGATCGGGCTGACCACGCTGGTGGCGATCGCGGCGCTGGCGATGTTCCGCCCGGTGGCGCAGCGCATGGCCGCGATCCCGCGGCGACGCTGATGGCTCACGAAGCTGCGCGCCGCGGCGGCCCGAAACGGCGCGCCGCGGCTCGCTGCTGTGCTCAGGGCGTCTTGCAGATGTACGGCCGCGGCGAGTCGCAGGGCAGGTCGTTCCACAGGCCGGCGGACCAGGCGGGGAGGTTGGCGCAGTCCTCCTCGCCGGCGTTGTTGGGCTCGCCCTCGTTCCAGGCGGTGAAGCCGAGCGCGGTGCCGTCGGTCCACACGAAATCGTCCTCGCTGGCGATGTCGTTGAGGCCGATCCACCAGTCGCTGTTGGCGACCATGAACGCCTCGGCGGCGGCCCAGTCCTGGGTGGCCTGGTCGGGGATCGACAGCAGGTGGCCGCCCTGGGTCACGCAGTCGGCCTCGGCCTGGGCGAAGGGCAAGGCGACGAAGCAGAGCTGGGCGGTGCCGGGGCCGGGCAGGTCCTTCTCGACGCAGTGGGGGCACAGGGGGTCGTCGTCCCAGACGCCGTCGCAGTCGTCGTCGTCGAGGTCGCAGGCCTCCTGGGCGCCGGGGTGGACGTCGGGGTCGTTGTCGTCGCAGTCGTCGGTGCAGGCGGAGAAGCCGTCGCCGTCGAGGTCGACGTCGCTGGGGATCGTGCAAGCGAGGCCGGCCTGGACAGAGGCGGCGCGCTGCATGAAGAAGGCGACGTTGCCGGCGATCTCGTTGGTGTTGTCGCCGTCGCTGCACTCCTTGCGCGGGTCGGCGGCGACGGCCGGGGCGATGCTGGCCCCGAGCTCGGCGGCGGCGCCGGCGAGGTCGAGGGCGTCGACGCGGGCGAGCACGTGGTCGAAGCTGTCGGCGAGCTGCTCGCGGCACGGCTGCGAGGCGGCGCACATCTGCGCCAGCCGCCCGTCGCCGCCGAACGGGTCGAGGTGGTCGCGCAAGATCTGGTCGATGCCCCACGGCATGAAGGTCCACAGCGCGCCGTCCTCCTGCGGGCGATGGACGTAGTAGTTGTTGCGGGTCCAGGCGTAGCCGTCCCAGTGGCCGAGGTAGATCTCGGTGGCGGCGAAATCGAGGTAGCGCCCGAGGTCGAGGACAGCGGCGACGTCGCTGGTAAAGGCGGCGGGGTCGAGCATGCCGTCGAGCGCGGTGGCGAAGTCGTAGAGGTCGGCGAATTCGAGGTCGTCGCCGTTGTCCTGATCGAAGGAGGGCACGAGGTCGGTGCGGATGTCGCTGCCGTAGGCGCCCTCGTAGATGCTGCCCTTGTCGCTGCCGTACCAGTGGTCGAGGTAGGGCTCGTTGTCGACGGACTCGACGGCGGTGTAGAGGCCGTAGGGCTCGCCGTTGACGCGCACGACGACGTGGCCGGCGCGGGGGGCCGCGATGCCGACGTCGCGGAAGAGCGAGTAGCCGAGGATCTCGCGCTGCATGCTGCAGTCCTGGACCATGTTGTTGACGGCGAGCTTCTCGAGGCCCAAGAGCCGCTGGTCGTCGACGTTGCGGTCGAAATTGAGGAGGAAGGCGGCCTTCTGATCGAGGGTGCGATAGGAGCCGTAGTTGCCCTTGAGGCGCACGCCGATCTCGGTCAGCTCGTAGACCTGGCCGTCGATCTTGGCCACGAGGTCGCCCTTGGTGTACTTCTTGCCATCGGCGTCGAGAGCGGCGATCGCCTCGTCGGAGAGGGTGAGGTCGAACTCGGCCATGGCGCCGAAGGCGAACAGCGGCTCGGCCTCGAGGTAGGGGTCCGGATCGCCGGTGGTGCCGCTGGTGGTGTCGGGTTCCTGCGTGGTCGCGGTGGCGTCGGTGGTGGTCGCGGTGGTGGTCGACGTCGCGTCGGTGGTGCTGGTGGTCACCGCGTCGGTGGTCGAGGTGTCGGTGGTGCCGGTGGTCGGGACGTCGGTGGTCGAGGTGGTGGTGCCGGGAGTGCCGGTGGTCGGCGCGGTCTCACTGGCGTCGGAGGTGGCGTCCGTCGTGGTGGCGTCGGTGGTGGTGGCGTCCGTGGTGGCGTCGGTGGTCTGAGCCGTGGGGCTGGTGCAGGCGGCGGCGAGGAGGAGCGGGACGGAGCGGTAAACGGCAGTGCGGGCCATGACCCGCGACGGTACGCCGACTGCAGACGGGTGGGAGGGTCGGCGTTTGCAGGTCCAGGGGCCGCGAGGGCGTGAGGGACGTGCTGGCCGGGGTTCCGCGGGGATCGAGGCGCTACGCAGGCGCGGCTCGGCGCTGTCCTTCGGGACATGTTGCGGGCGGCCGAGGGGCGAGAGAGCGCGCGGGCCGGGGCTGCCTCTCGGGACAGGTCATGGGGCGGGGGCGAGCCGGGGACGGCGGCTGTCTCTCGGGGCAGGTTGGGGCCGCGCGGGTCAGCGGGCGGGGTCGAGCGATTGCAGGCGCAGCTCCTGCTTCTGCGCCCTCGTCTTGTTGCGGTCGTAGTTGAAGAGGGCGTCGTCCCACGAGCCGTACATCGGGTTCGGGATGACGAACCACCGCGCGCCCCACCAGGCGGCGTGCTCGCGCACGAGGCCGGCGCGCTCGGCCAGGGTGGCGTGGTCCTTGTCGACGAAATCGAACAGGTTGTCGCCGAACATGAGGACGATGCGGTGCGTCTTGGCGACCTCGGCGCGGCGCGGGCTCTTCTCCTTCCAGCCGCGCTCGGGGTCGCGGAAGTAGAAGGTGTCGAGGTTGGCAGTGTCGGGGAAGCCGAGCCGCGCGAGGTTGTCGCGGGTGGGCTCGGCCTGCGGGAGGTCGCGGTTCGAGACGTAGAAGACGCGCACGCCCTTGCCAGCAGCAGCAGCGAGGAAGGCGGCGGCGCCCGGGACCCCGGTGGCCTTGCGCTCGTCGATCCAGGCGCCCCAGGTGTCGGGGGCGAACTCGCCGCCGCTGGCGATCAGGCGGGCCTGGTAGGCGCTGTTGTCGAGCACGGTCTCGTCGACGTCGACGATGATGGCGGGCGGGAGGCCGGCGAAATCACCCTGCTGCTCGACGGCGGCGGTCCAGGTGGTGTCGGCGAGGGCCCGCTCGAGCGCGGGGCCGGCGGCGCCGTAAGCCTGCAGCGCGGCGGCCTCGTACTCGGCGCTGGTCTGCAGCCAGGCGACCGCGAACAACATGTCGTTGGCGGCCCCGCCCGCCGCGACCGGGGTGTGCTTGCAGGCCAGCGGCGCAGCGAGGGCGAGGGCGAGGGCGATGCGAGGCAGGAGGGACATGGGTGGCCGGAGAGTAGCGGGAAATGGCCGGCAGACCCACGCTGTCGGGCGCCGGGCGAGGCGGAGCGGTGTGACGGCGGTGGGGCCGAAGCACGACGCGGGCGCTGCGGGATCGTGACGGGCTGCGCGCGAGGGAGGCGCGGCGGTTTCAGGCCGGGCGGACGTCGGCGAGGAAGCGCTCGACGCTGGCGCGCACGGCTTCGCCTTCGCGGCGGCCCATGTCGAAGGCCTTCCGCACGCGCGCGGGGCTGGTGTAGTCCCACTTGTGGATCGGGACCTCTTGCGAGGGCGCGAGGTAGCGGACGTTGCGGGTGCTCGGGAGCGCTTGCGGGCGGTTGAGGAGCACGAGCACGGCGCCGGCGCGGGCGGTGGGGCCGAGCGCGCGCACGGGGGCGGGGTCGACGAGGCAGCCGTCGAAGTAGATGCGATCGGCGGCGCGCAGGACAGGGGTCACCGGCGGGCTGGCCGAGGAGCGCATGACTCGCTCGGACAGCTCGGCGACGTCGGTGGCCTCGTGGGCGGTGTCGACCTCGGCGAGGATGCCAGGGTGCGGGACGTCGGGGCCGTGAAGCTGGCCGCGGCGGCGCCTGTCGGCGTAGGCCCACCAGGCGCTGGCGACGGTGGGGACGACGCGCCAGCCGGGGGCGACGCAGGCCTGGAGGATCCGTACGCGCGGAGCGTCGACGAGGCGCCGCAAGCTGGCGCCGTCGAGCAGCTCCTTCATGGTGGCGCGGTACATGGCCTCCTGCGGGAAGGCGGGACGGCCGAGGATGAGGCGCTCGGGGTAGACGTTGCGCGGGTTGACGGCGGTGCGGGCGCTGAAGGCGGTGACGAGGGCCTCCTCGAGGTCGAGCGCGGCGGCCAGCGCCATGGCAGCGCCGGCCGAGACGCCCGCGAGCTCGACGGTGGTGCCGAGCTCGCGCAGGGCGGCGTAAGCCCCGAGCGCCCAGAAGGTCCGACAGCCGCCGCCCGCGAACACGACCGAAAACTCGCGCATGGGCGGCAGCTAACACCGGGGCGCGGCGCGGTCAAGGGGACGGCGGCGAAGGGCGATGCGGGCTGCGCCGGACGATGCGCGCGATGGCGTGGATGCGAGCGAGCAGCGGGCGGGGCCGGCGATCGTGAAGCGTCGCGCGGCGCGGCGAGGCGAGTGATGCGGAGGCCAGTGACATTGAACTTCGACAGGCGTGATGCGAGTCGACGAAGCTTCAGCATCGACGACGAGAGTTGCGGGCGCCAGTGACGCGACGACATGGCCTTCGCACGTAGGATGCGAATCGGTGAGGGCTCGAGCCGCGACGACAGGAGGCGCTGGAGGTCCGCGATGCAAACGCGAGCGACGAGCGCGGCGCTCCAGCATCTAAGACGGGAGGTGCGGGAGGTCGGCGATGCGATCGCTAACGATGAGGCGCGCGGAGAGAATCGGTGAGGCTCAGCATCGCGAAAGGTCGGCGATGCGGCATCGAACCTCGGAGCACGTGATGCGAATCGGTGGGGCTCCCGTATTGGGGTGCGGATGTCGGCGACGCGACATCGAAACTCGATTGCACGATGTGAATCGACGGGGCTCCCCATCGAGGCGCGTGAGGTCGGCGACGCGGCATCGAACCTCGGAGCGCGTGATGCGAAGCGGCTCCGCTCCGACATCGCGGCGCGGAGGTCAGCGATGGGGCACGCAACCCCTCGACGTTTGCGCGCGTGACAATGTCTTCGGCGCGAGGGGTCACGCCGAGCTGCGATCACGCGAACTGCGGGTGGCTGGCGACGCGCGCGTAGGCGTCGGCGGGCGCGTCGGCGGGGAAGGCAGCGGTCGAGCGGGCGAGGCGGGCGAGCCAGCGTGGGTCGAGCGGGCGCTCGAGGTCGGTGGCGTCGACGCTCGCGCAGGTGGCGGCCTTGTGGTCGCCGGTCGGCTCGCCGACGCCGACGAAGAAGCCGGCCAGCAGCAAGGCGGAGCGGACCGCGGTCGCGCCGCTGTAGGTGTGCACGGTGGCGCCGGGGCGACAGCGGCGGCGCAGGGCGGTGAAGGCGGCGACCGACCACAGCTCGGGGTTGGCCCGCGGCGAGAACGGGTCCCAGAACACGACGTCGGCCGCGGGACCTTCGGCGAGCGAGGCGGGCAGCTCGCCGACGACGAGGCGCCAGGAGGTCAGGGCGGTGTCGTGGTGGCCCGCGCCGAGCAGCGCGTGGGCGGCGACGCCGGCGGGGCCGTCGAGGTCGAAGCTGGCGGCGTGCTCGGGCCGCAGGGCGAGGGTCAGGGCGTCGAGGCTGCGCTCGTAGCTGACGATCGTCAGGCGCTCGCCGCGGTCGCGCGCCTCCGACAGGCGCCAGGCCGCGATCGCGTTGCTGCCGGCGCCGAGGCCGACGTCGAGCAGCACCAGGGGCGCTTGGCCTCGCAGGCGGGCGGCCAGGCGGGCGGGTTCGCAGTAGAGCCGCGTGGCCTCGACGGCGGGGCCGACGACGGGGTGCATGACCTCGCCGACGCGGCGATCGAGGATGGCCCGCGCGCCGCCGGTGGTGGTGACGACCTCGCAGTCGTCGCTCACGCGAGCGCTCCCATGCGCCGCTCGCTGTGCTCGTGGCGATCGATGGCGTCGAGCTTGGCCCTGGCGTAGCTGGAGAACCGGCCGGCCGCGATCGCGGCGCGAGCCTCGGCCATGAGCGCGTGATAGTGGTGCAGGTTGTGCAGCGAGAGCAGGCGCGGGCCGAGCGGCTCGCTGCAGCGGAACAGGTGGTGGAGGTAGGCGCGCGTGTAGAGCTTGCAGGTGCTGCAGGTGCAGTCGGCGTCGAGCGGGCGGTCCTCGCGGGTGGTGCTGGCGCGGGTGAGCTTGACGCGGCCAGTGGAGGTGAAGGCGGTGCCCTGCCAGGCGAGGTGGGTCGGGAGGATGCAGTCGAACATGTCGACGCCGGCGAGCATGGCGTGCAGCAGATCGGGCGGGGTGCCGACGCCCATCAAGTAGCGCGGGCGATCGGCGGGCAGCAGCTCGGCGGCCATGTGCGTGACCTCCTCGCGCTCGGCCCGGGTGTCGCCGACGGCGAGGCCGCCGATGGCGAAGCCGTCGAACGGGTGGTCGGTGAGGAAGGCGGCGGACTCGCGCCGCAAGGCGGGGAAGATGCCGCCCTGCATGATGGCGAACAGCGCCTGCGGGGTGTCGGTGCGGGCGGCGAGGCTGCGCAGGGCCCAGCGATGGGTCCGCTGCATGGCGGTCCGCGTGGTGGCCTCGTCGGAGCGGGCGTCGACGCAGACGTCGAGGACCATCATGATGTCGGCGCCGATCGCCTCCTGCATGGCGATCGAGGCCTCGGGCGAGAGCATGTGGAACCGCTGATCGGTGTAGCTGCGGAACCGGGCGCCGCGCTCGCTGATGACCCGATCGCCGGGCAGCGAGAAGATCTGGTAGCCGCCCGAGTCGGTGAGCATGGGGCCGTCCCAGCCCATGAACCGGTGGATGCCGCCGACGCGGCGGAACAGGTCGGGCCCGGGGCGCAACATCAGGTGATAGGTGTTGCCGAGCACGACCTGGGCGCCGACGTCGCGGAGGTCGGCGGGCGTCAGGCCGGTGACGGTGGCGCGGGTGCCGACGGCCATGAAGGCGGGGGTCTCGACGCGGCCGTGCGGGGTGTCGAGCGCGCCCCGGCGAGCGCGTGAGCCCGGGTCGACGGCGCTGACGTGGAAGGGGAAGCGCATGGGCGGCGGAGTGTAACGGAGGCGGGGGGAGCCGTCGCCGCGGGCACGCCGCCGCGCGTGGGGTGTTTCTTCACGTCGTGCGGCGCGCCAGGACCGCGGGCGGGTGCGTCGATCGTCGACGCCGCGCTCGCGGCCCGCGGGCGCGGCCGATCAGTCGCGCGCGGCCGTCAGGTAGTACTGCCACGGGGTCGGGGAGGTGAGCACCACCTTCGAGCGGTAGTCGCTCGCGGTGATCGAGGTGCTGGTGTACACGACCCACTCGTTGGGGGTCATGGAGATGCTCGTGCCCGAGACCACGCCCCACACGTTGGCCAGCGACTCGACCTGGACCTGCCAGTCCCAGTCCTCGTTGCACGTGGTGCCGCCGAGCCACCGCTGACCCGCGACGCCGGTGTGGGCGTACGCGAGGGAGGCGCTGGCGTAGCTCGAGGCGCAGGCGTCATACCCGCCCTGGTTGGCGTCGATGTCCGGGCAGAAGGCTTGCGACCAGGCGTAACAAGTGACGGTGACGTGCAGCCCGTCGACGGTCTGGGCGAACAGCGGCTCGGGGGCGCGGGCGGCGAAGGCCTCGACCGCCGCGGGGACCAGCGCGCCTTGCTCGAGCCGGAACGCGCGCGGGGTCGGGGAGGCGGCGAGCCGGGCGTGGTCCTCCCACAGCCGCGCCGGGGCGTCGTTCTCGGGCGCGAGCGCCAGGTACAGCTCGAGCGGCGTCAGCTCGAGCGAGTGCACCGCCTCGGCGAAGCGCGGGATCCCGAGCGCCAGCATGCCGATGCCGCCGTCGGCGATCGAGACCCGCTCGTCGACGAAGCGCACGCGCACGCCTTCGGCCAGGACGAGCTCGTCGAGGATGGCGTCGGCGTCGTCGGCGTCGGCGACGAGCGCCTCGTCGGCGACGGCATCGGCCGCTTCGACGACTTCGGGGCCGCTGTCCACGTCACACGCCATTGTCGTCAGCGCGCCGAGAGCCATCAATGTCAGGGTGTATGCATTCGTCCGATTGGTCTTCATGATCGTAGGTCCGTCGTTCGCGGTGCATCGAACGCGGTCGGCGCGGGACATCCGCGCTGGGCTCGTCGATGCTTCCATGGACGGAGCTCGCATCAGCAAGCGACGGGCCCGCGAATTTGTCGTGGAGTTCCGCGAACCGGCGGCGCGGAGTCAGCGCGGGAGCCCCCTCGCTGCCCCGGGGTGCCCCGGGGTGCCCCATGGGGCCGCGGGCGCGCCCTTGCGAGCGACGAATGCCCTCACTCGGCGGCGCGCTGGAACGCGGGCCGCTGGCGCAGGCGGGCCAGGTAGGCCTCGGCGACCGTGGCTCCGCGCAGCTGGCCGCAGGTGTCGGCCCATTCGAGCAGGCCGCCGAGGACGATGTCGGCGACCGTGAATTGCTCGCCGAGGATCCAGCCGCCGGCGATGCGATCGCCGACGAGGTCGAGGTAGCGGCGCAGGGCGGCCCGCTCGTCGTCGGTGGCGGTGCCGCGGCGCAGCTCGGGCGGGCGCGGGAAGGCGCGCAGGTAGGGGCCGTGCACGACGCTGTCGAGGTTCGTCATGCTGAAGAGGATCCATTGATAGTAGTGCGCGCGGGCGATCGTGCCCTCCGCCGGGACCAGGCGCCGCTCGGGGTCCTTCTCGCCGACGTACATGCAGATCGCGGCCGATTCGAGCACGACCTGATCGCCGTCGACGAGCGCGGGGATGCTGCCGAGCGGATGGACCTTGAGGTAATCGGCCGACTTGTGCTCGGCCCGCGCGAGGCTGAGGCGGACGAGCTCGTGCGGCAGTCCGGCCTCCTCCAGGGCCCAGCGGCAGCGAAAGGCCGAGGTCATGGCGGCGTAGTAGAGCCTGAGCATGATCGCAGGATACCCGGTTTCACGCGCTCGCGGGCGCGGCCGGGCCCGCGGCCGGGAGCTCGATCGTGAACACGGAGCCCTGTCCCGGGGTGCTGACGACCGAGACGCGGCCGCCCAGCAGCTCGCACAGGCGCCGGGTGATCGTCAGCCCGAGGCCGGTGCCGCCGGCGCGCCGGGCGGCGGAGCTGTCGGCCTGATGGAAGGCCTCGAACACGCGCTGGGTCTCCTCGGCGGTCATGCCGATGCCGGTGTCGTCGACGGCGAACACCATGCGCTCGCCGTCGCGGCGCACCCGCAGGCTGACGGTGCCGGCCTGGGTGAACTTGGCGGCGTTGCTGAGCAGGTTGAGCAGCACCTGGCGCAGGCGCACCGGGTCGCTGTGCATGTCGCCGAGGTCGTCCGCGACCTCGACGACGAAGTCGTTGGCGGCGCGCTGCATCAAGGGCCGCACGGCCTCGGCGACCTCGTGGACCAGCGGGGCGACGGCGAACGACTGCAGGCTGATCTCGAGCTTGTCGGCCTCGATCTTCGACAGGTCGAGGATGTCGCTGATGACCCCGAGCAGGTGCGAGCCGGCGCGCTGGACCCGGCCGATGTCGGCCTGCAGCTCGCCGTCGCCGCGGTCCTCGGCGACCTCGGCGAGCAGCTCGGCGTAGCCGATGATCGCGTTGAGCGGGGTGCGCAGCTCGTGGCTCATGTTGGCGAGGAAGGTGCTCTTGGCCCGGCTGGCCGACTCGGCGGCCTCGCGCGCCTCCTGCAGGCGGGCGACCAGGCGCGCGTGCTCGATCGAGGTGGCGATCTGCGAGCTGAGGAGGTGGAGCGTCTCGATGCGCGCGGGGGTGAAGGCGCCGGCGGTGACGCGGTTCTCGAGGTAGAGCGCGCCGAGCCGCTGGCCCCGGAGCACCAGCGGCAGGCACACCAGCGACTGTGGGCGCAGCTCGGCGAACACCGGGTCGGCGGCCAGCGCGGCGGCGATGTCGGGGTCGTCGAGGGTGACGATCTCGCCTGTCCGAAAGGCCAGGCGAATGGGGACCGCGGGGACGCGCGGGCTGGCCTCGAGCGGCTGGAGGGCCAGCTGGGTGCGGGCGTCGCCGTCGGCCGCGAACTCGCCGACGACGGCGAGGCCGTGGTGCTCCTGCAGCACGAGCACGCCGCGGCTGGCGCCGGCGGTGAGCACGACGATCCGCATGACGGTGTGGATCAGGTCCTCGAACCGCAGCTCGGCGGCGAACGCCTGCGAGGCGCGCAGGACGCTGCGGAGGTCGAGCTCGGCCTGGGCGGCGCGCGGGACGAAGGCGGCCATGGGCTCGAGCGCGGCGGCGTGGGGCAGCTCGCGCCGCAGCTGCGCGGCCTTGGGGTGCGCGCCCCAGCGGGCGTAGCGCTCGCTGGCGTCGCGCAGCAGCATCTGGCTGACGTGGGTCCTGCCGATCGCGGCGTAGTAGCGACCCGCGAGCTCGGCGGCGAGGGCGGCGTGCCAGGCGAAGCCGTGGTCGACGGCGAGGCGGAGCGCCTGGTCGTAGGCGACGCCGGCGCCGTCGTGGTCGCCGCACAGGCGCGCGCGCTCGGCCTCGACGAGGCGGGCGCGGTGCTCGTAGGTCTCGGGCGCGGACTCGGACCACTCGACGAGCTGCTCGTGGAACGGATCGATCCAGCGGCGCAGGGCCTCGTCGCGGGCGATCGAGCGGCCGGCGGCGGCGGCGGCGACGAGGGCGCCGAACAGCGGCAGCTCGGTGGTGAAGTAGAAGCCGTAGCCGGCCTGAATCCCGGGGCCGACCTCTTCGAGCAAGGCGAGCGCCTCCTCGGTGCGGCCGAACAGCACGCCGAGCTGGAGGCGGGCGAGGTAGTACCAGCGCAGCGCGAAGGTCAGGCTGTCGCGGCGCAGGCGCTCGCAGAAGGAGGTCTCGTCGAAGCCGGGGTCCGACAGGGCGTGCGGGGCGACGGTGTCGCCGACCAGGGCGGCGACGAATTGACGGGCGACGGTCAGCACGGCTCGCGAGGAGGCGACGCGGGTCCGCTCCATCAGCAGCAGCGCCTCGTCGGCCGCGGCCGCGACCTCGGCCAGCGGGCGCCCGAGGCTCAACATGGCGATGATCTGGTGGCTGCAGGCGAAGGATAAATAGTTGTAGTCGCCCGACTCGAGGCCGTCGCGGCGCGAGCGCTGGAGGTCCTCGACGACCTCGACGAGCGGGCGCGAGAAGTGGGTGTAGGAGGCGAACACGAAGCCGAGCCGGCAGCGCAGCTCGGGGCTGCCGCGGCGCTCGTTGAGCTCGCGGGCGAACCGCCCGAACGCCTCGGCCTCGCCGTAGCTGCGGCGCACGGTGGCGAGGAAGAAGCCGAAGATCACGTAGGTGAAGGCCGAGAGGTCGGTGTGGCCGTGATCGATGGTGATCCGCACCTGCTTGGTGATGAGCAGGGCGTAGAGGTCCGGCATCGTCATGTTGGCCGGCGTGAGCAGCTCTTGCAGGATCTCGAGCGCGGCCCGATGACCGGGGTCCTGCAGCGGCGGGGCGTCCATCAGCGCGAGGAAGGGCCGGCTCGAGAGGTCGTCATGCAGCGCCGACAGCTCGCTGGCGATCGCGGCCCGGCGCGCGTCCTCGCCTTCGGGCAGGTCGACGCCGAGCAGCCGCAGGCCCTCGCGCCCGGCCTCGATCGCGGCGTGGATCCGGCCGGCGGTGACGTGCACGGTGACGCGCAGCGCCTGCACGTGGGCTCGCTCGCGCGTGGAGAGCTCGCGGTCGGCGAGGGCGTCGAGGCAGGCGTCGGCGCGGTCGATGGCGCCGCGCAGGTACTCGCAGGTGGCGCGCTCGAACTGCAGATCGAAGCCGAGCGGATCGCCGGGGACCCAGGTCGCGACGTCGACGGGCGATACGCCGTCGGACGGGTCGCCGAGCAGCAGCAGGCCGCCGAGGACGTGGGCGAGCGCGGCGTCGTGGCTGGTGCTGGCGCGGGCGCGGCGGGCGGCCTGCAGGTGGAGCTCGGCGGCGCGGCGGCGCAGGGCGGGGTCGTGAAGGCGCGGCTCGGCGCGGCGGAGGTGAGCGACCCGATCGAACAGGACCTCGCTGGCGTCGCCGCCGTCGCGCGCGAGCAGGACGTGGGCGATGGCGAGGTGCAGCGCGGGGCGATCGTCGGGGTCGACCAGGGCGTCGGCGGTCTGGCGCACGCGGTCGTGGAAGAAGCGCATGAGGCCGGGGCCGGCGGCGGCGACGAGGTCGAGGTCGAGGGCGGGGCGCAGGCGCACGACGGCCTCGTCGCGGTCGCAGCCGAGGACGCTGGCGAGCAGGGCGAGGTCGAAGCGAGCGCCGATGCAGGCGGCGACCTTCAGGGCCTGCAGGGTGGGCGCGGGCAGCTTGCGCAGGGTGGCGCCGAACAGGTCGGCGACGGTCTCGGGCACGCTGGCGGCGTCGACCCCGGCGAGGGCCCAGGTCCAGGCGCCGGCGGCGGCGTCGAAGCGCAGGCGGGCCTCGCGGTGGAGGAAGCGCAGGTACTCGCGCACGAACAGCGGGTTGCCGCCGGTGCGCCGCAGCAGCTCGTCGGCGAGCGGGCGCACGGGACCGCCGCCGAGCACGTCGCGCAGCAGGTGCTCGACCTCGTCGACGCCGAGCGAGCCGAGCGCGACCTCCACCGGCGCCGGCGTGAGGCCGCGCAGCGCGGTCAGGTGGGCGTGCAGCGGCGTACCGGGCGCGGCCTCGTTGTCGCGGAAGGCCTCGATCAGCAGCAGGTGGCGGACCTCGACGCTGGCCGCCAGGGCCTCGCACAGGCGCAGGCTGGCGGCGTCGGCCCACTGCACGTCGTCGAGGAACAGCACGAGCGGGCAGTCGGCGGCGGCGAAGCAGGCGACGAAGCGCTGCAGGGTCAGCTGCAGCCGCTGCAGCCGCTCGCCGGCCGACAGCGGGGCGGGCGGGGGCTGGGCGCCGACGATCGCCTGCAGCTCGGGCAAGAGCTCGGCGATGACCGGCAGGCCAGGGCCGACGCCGCGCCGCAGCCGCTCGCGCCACTTCGCGACCTCGGACTCGCGGCCCGAGAGCGCGTGCCGCAACAGGCCGCCGAACGCCTGGGACAGGGCCGAGAACGGCTCGCTGCTGCGCTGCGGCTCGAACTTGCCGGCGGCGAAGCGGGCCCGCTCGGCCAGCTCGCCGGCCAGCTCCTGCACCAGCGCCGTCTTGCCGCCGCCCGAGGGCGCTGCCAGCAGGCACACGGCGCTGTCGCCCTCGCTCGCGCGGGTGAAGGCCTGCCGCAGCCGCAGCAGCGCCTCGTCGCGCCCGTAGAGGCTGTCGGGCAGGCGCAGCGGCGCGTCGCGGCGGGGCTCGAACGGGGCGCCCTCGGGGTGGGCGCAGGCGGCCCGCAGGTCGAGCAGCAATGCCGCGGCGCTGGCGTAGCGGTCCTCGCGGTTCTTGGCCAGCAGCGTGTGCACGATCGCCGCCAGCGCCGGCGAGACCGTCGGCGCCATGTCCTTCAGCGGCGCGGGCAGGCGGGTCAGGTGGGCGTGCAGCAGCTCGAGCGGATCGTCGTCGACGAACGGCGGGGCGCCGCTCAGCAGGGCGTAGAGCACCGCGCCGAGCGCGTAGAGGTCGGCGCGCGCGTCGGGCGGGTGACGCGTGCGGCCGCTCTGCTCGGGCGCGAGGAAGCCGATCGGACCCGTCAGCGCGTCGGCCGGCGCCGGCCCGATCGCGCCGGCCACCTCGGCGCGCGCGAGCTCGCCGAGCTTGACCGTCCCGCTCGAGTCGATCCAGATGGCCGCGGGGCTCAGGCCGGCGTGGATCGCCCCGGCCGCGTGCACGCGCACCAGCGTCTCCGTCACCGCGATCGCAAGGGCCAGCGTCGCCGCCTCGTCGCGCCAGCGCGGATCTTCGACGCGGACCGGCACCCCGGCGAAGGGCTCGTAGATCAGGGCCAGCCGCGAGCCGTGCCACTCGAGCCCGGGAGTCTGAAGAATGCCCGGATCGGCGAGCACCCCCGCGACGGCGTGCTCCCGCTCGAGCTCGGCGAAGACGCCCGCGCCGGCGTCGCCGATGGACAGCTTGAGCAGCATGAGCGTGCCGTCCTCGCGAGTGGCGCGTACGACCTGCCATTGCGGAGTCGCGACGAGCGACTCGACGACGCGAAATCCCGGCATGCCCAGGCGCTCTTCGGCTCGGCGTTCGTGCACGCGGAACCCCGATTGTGCCATGGAAGGCCCGCCCGCATGCATCGGCGGCGCGGCCGCCAGCAGGTTTGCCGGGCGGGGCTCACGGGGGCGCTACGGCCGAGCCCGAGGCGGGGGCGACGAACCCGAGCGCGCGTGGGCAGATATTGCTGTCGCATACGTCGGCCGGGGTCCCACCTGCGTGGCCCGATCGCGGCGGAGGTGCCCCGGTGGCGCGAAATGTGGCCCGCGGACGCGCATGGCGAATACGAGCGCGGCGCGGTTTGGCCCCGAATCGTGGCACTCGGGACTCGTTGCATTCATCGGCCCGCGGAGCGGGTGCATGCGATCGGCCGATCGCTACAGCCGGAGCACGGTGACGCCCTTGCCGTCGGCGACGCCGGCGACGAGGTCGAGGCGACCGTCGCCGTCGAGGTCGCCGGTGACGAGCAACCCGGGCGAGGTGTCGGCGGCGACCTCGAGCACGATCTCGCAGGTGAAGCCGCCGAGGCCGTCGCCGACCAGCACGGCGACGTCGTCCGAGCCGGTCGCGGCCACGAGATCGAGGGCGCCGTCGGCGGTGACGTCGGCGAAATGCCCGCCCGTCAGCGGCGAGGCGGTGGTGTAGAGGTCCGGTCGCTCGCGCCAGCCGTCGGCGTCGAGGCTGGTCCACACGTGGGCCCACCCGCCGAATTGGTCGGGGCGGACGATCGCCAGCTCGGCGGCGCCAGATCCGTCGAGGTCGGCCGCGAGCGCCGGGCCCCACACGCTGGTGTCGATCGAGAATTCACGCACGAGGCTCCACGAGGCGGCCGGATCGCCGCGCAGCAGCCTGAGGCCGAGGCGCGTGACCGTCGGCGTCAGGAGGTCGGGCACGCCGTCGTGGTCGACGTCGACGACGGTGGTCTCGAGCGCGTCGACGAGGTCGGGCACGAAGGTCTCGCCGGCGAACTCGCCGAGGCCGTCGCCGGACCACACCGACACGCCGAGGAAGACGCCGACGGTGACGAGGTCGGTGTGGCCGTCGAGGTTCACGTCGGCGGCGGTGACCGTCCACGGCGCGTTCTGACCGGTCAGCACCGGGCCCGGCGTGAACGCGCCGTCCTGGCCGAACAGCAGCACCAGCTCGCCGCTGTCGGGCGCGGCGACGGCGAGGTCGCTGTCGCCGTCGCCGTCGAGGTCGGCCGCTGTCGCGTGCATCGCCGCCTGCGGCCCGCCGACTTCGACCAGGGTGCCGCCGGTGAAGCTGCCGGCGCCGTCGTTGAACGCGAGCTCGATCGCGCCGCTCGCCGGCAGCGCGGCGAACAGGTCGAGGTCGCCGTCACCGTCGAGATCGGCGAGGCCGAACGCGCCGGGGTTGTCCGTGAGGTCCCACTGCGCGGCCCGGATCGGCTGCTGCGCGCATGACGGCAGCGCTTGCGGCAGATCGGCGACGCAGGCGCTGTCCTCGCAGACGTAGTCGTAGAAGCAGTCGTCGTCGGTGAAGCACTCGTCCCCGGGATCGGGATCCGGATTGCACCGCGGTCGCTGCAGTCCGGTGGCGTACTGGCAGCACGACTCGACGGGCACGCATTGGCCGGACTGACATTCGTGGCAATAGGAGCAGTCGGCGAACGACTCGCACTCGGGCGCGGGCCCGCCGGTGTCAGTGGTGTCGGTGGTGCCGGTGGTGCCGGTGCTGGTGGGGCCGGTGCTGGTCGGACCGGACGGATCGACGGTGGTGGTCTCGCCGGCGCTGCCGGTGTCGGTGTCGGGGCCGTCGGTGGTGGCGGGGGTCGGACCGCAGGCGAGCAGGCCGAGGCCGGCGAGCCAGGCGCGGTCGATGGCGCGCAAGGTCCAGGTGGGTAACGTTAAGCGACGCATGTTCGCCAGCGTCGCACGCGGCGGCGAGCGCGGCAACCACCGCACGATCGAGGGGCCGCGGGCGAACGGCGTCTCGCGCGAGAGGGGGCTTCCCGGAATCGCGTTCTGCGGCGCATGATGTCGGCGGACGCCGCATGACCGCCACGATCCACCGCACCTGGAAGTCACTCCTCCCGCCCGACGACGCGCACCCGTACCGCACCGGCGCCTGGCGGCCGCAGTGCAACGAGTGGGACGCCGACGACCTCGAGGTGGTGGCGGGCGCCATTCCGCACGACCTCGCCGGGCTCTACGTGCGCAACACCGAGAACCCGCTGGTGCCCGCGTTCGAGCGCTACCACCCGTTCGACGGCGACGGCATGCTGCACGCGATCCGCTTCGCCGGCGGGCGCGCCCGCTACCGCAACCGCATGGTGCCGACGCGGGCGCTGGCGCAGGAGCTCGCGGCCGGCGGGCCGCAGTACGCCGGCATCGCCGAGGATCCGCGGCTGTCGCAGCACCCGGGCTGGGGCGCGCGCGGCGGGATGAAGGACGCCTCGAGCACCGACGTGATCGTCCACCGCGGGCGCGTGCTTTCGACGCATTACCAGTGCGGCGACGCCTATGCGTTCGACGCCGAGACGCTGGCGCCGCTCGGCGCCGAGCCGTGGGTGCCGCAGGACACCGGGGTCTCGGCGCACCCGAAGGTGTGCGCACGGACCGGCGAGCTGCACTACTTCCGCTACGGCAAGGCCGCGCCGTACCTGCATTACGGGGTCGTCGACGGCCGCGGCGAGCGGGTGCACGACGTGGCGATCCCGCTGCCGGGCCCGCGCCTGCCGCACGACATGGCGCTGTCGCAGCGGTTCGTGGTGTTCAACGATTTCCCGATCTTCTGGGACCCGGCGCTGCTGGCCCGCGGGATCCACCGGCCGCGCTGGGACCCGTCGATGCCGTCGCGCTTCGCCGTGCTGCCGCGCCGCGGCAACACCGACGAGGTGCGGTGGTTCGAGGCGGCCGCGACCTACGCGCTGCACTTCACCAACGCGTTCGAGGCCGGCGACGAGCTGGTGCTCGACGGCTACGCCCAGCGCGACCCGATGCCGCGCCCGCAGCCGGAGCTGCACGGCGAGCACGCCTGGCTCATGCGCCAGGTCGACCTCGCCAGCCTGCGCCCGTCGCTGCGCCGCTGGCGGATGAACCTGATCACCGGGGCCTGCCGCGAGGAGGACCTGTCGCCGACGCTGACCGAGTTCCCGACGATCGACCCACGCGCGGCCGGGGTCCGCAACCGCCACGTGTGGTCGATGACGGCCCGGCCCGGGTGGTTCCTGTTCGACGGCATCCTCCACACGGATCTCGAGACGGGCACGGAGCGCCGCTTCGGCTTCGAGGAGGGGGTCTACGCCAGCGAGGTCGCGGTGGCGCCGCGCGGCGCGGGCGAGGAGGGCGAGGCGTGGGTGGTGACGTTCGTCAGCGATACGGTCCGCGATGTGTCGGAGTGCTGGATCTTCGCGGCGAAGGACATCGCGGCCGGGCCGGTGGCGCGCGTGCGCCTGCCGGAGCGGATCGCCAGCGGGACGCACGCGGCGTGGTGCCCGATGTGACGCGGCGATGAAGAGCGAGCGGTGACGCGGACGGGCGTCGAACTCGAGCGGTGGTTGCGACGAGCGACCCGAGCGAGCGGGTGACGCCGTCAGCGCTCCTGCGGCAGGTCGGGGCGCGCGCTCCACTCGTTCCACGAGCCGTCGTACACGCGCACGTCGGCGTGGCCGAGCGCCCGCAGCACCAGCCAGGTCACGCTCGCGCGCATGCCCGAGGCGCAGTACACCGCGACCGTCGGGCTCGTCAGCGCCCGCGCGTACAGCTCGCGCAGTTCGGCGTCGGATCGCAGGCGGCCATCGCTCGCGCGCGCCGCTTGCCACGGCAGGTGCTGCGCGCCGGGGATCCGTCCGGCCGCCCACTCGTCGTCGCCGCGGACGTCGAGCAGCAGCACTTTCGGGTCGCCCAGGTGCGCATTCATCCACGCCGCGTCGACGCGCAGCGCTGGCTCCTCCGCGCCGAGCGGCGCGTCCCCGGGCTGCGGCGCGCCGGGGTCCGAGCTCTGCGGCGCGCCGGCGGCGACCCACGCGGCCCAGCCGCCGTCGAGCACGTGCAGCCGCTCCGGCGCGTGCCCGAACGACTGCAGCGTCCACACCAGCCGCGCCGCCGACGGGCCAGCGTCGGCGTCGATGACGAAGACCTCGTCGCCGATGTCGATGCCCACCGCGCGCAGCGATGCCTCGAGCTGCGGACGCGGGGCGCGCTGACCCTTGACGCCGTCGACCTCCGCCCGCAGCGCGGCGACTTCGAGGTGCACGGCCCCGGGCGCGTGTCCCGAGCGATAGGCGTCGGCAGGTCGCAGATCGACGAGCACGTGGGTGGCGTCGGGGCGCACGCCGCGGACCTCGTCGACCTGCACGAAGGCCGAGGTCCCCGACGCCGCCGGCTCGACGGCGTCCGGGGGGCCGGCGGCGCAGCTCACGAGAGAGACGGCGAGGACGAGCGAGGCAGGCCGCATGCTCGCAGTCTTGCATGTTTTGAGTCCAGCCGTCGGCGGCCGCTGCCGCTCGTGGCGCAGTCGCAAAACACGAAGGTCCCGGGGCACCGTCGAGTCAGGGCATGAGGTCGAGCAGTGAAGCGGGACGCAGCGCCTCGAGCTCGTGGGCATCGAGCGCTCGCTCCCATAGCTGCATCAAGCCCATGTCGCCGGCGAGCGACCACGACCACGGCGCTCGGAGGTGGTCCTCGTCGTCGAGCCAGCGGGGCGCGAGGTCGGTGCGCGCGCTCGAGGCCTCGATGCCTTGAAGCTCTCCGTCGAGCCACAACTCGAGCGCCGCGTCGCCGTCGTCGCCGAAGCGGCGGACCAGCGTGACGTTGTGCCAGCGCGAGTCCAGCACGCCGCCCTCGTGAGGCGCAGGAGCTTCGACGGACCAGGCCCGGCCGGGCCCGGCATCCGCCCCGTCCTCGACGATCCAGCGCAAGCCTCCGTCGACCGTGACGAGCACGGCGAAGCGAGGGGCATCGCCGCACGCCCCGCTGGCGTCGGCGAGGAGCGGCTGTTCGTCGCGCCACCAGCAGTCGTCGGCGTACGGCTCGACGGGCCGCGAGAGCGTCGGCGGATCGATCGCCTCGAACCGAAGGTTGAGAGAAAAGCTGAACTCGCCGAGGCGCGTGCCCTCCGGCAATCGCACCGTGCTGGCGCATGGTTCGTCCCAGCGCGTGCAGTCATGCGCCGATCTCGGCTGCTCTTTGGCGAAGGATTGATTCTCTTCCATGAGAATGAATCCGACCTCCGGGATCGGTGTGCCGACCTGGGGTTCGCCGTCGACGGTGGGGGGCGCCGGCTTGGCGTTGGGCGGCGAAGGGGCGCCCAGGGGCGCCTGGAGGTTGAACTTCGTCTCGGCCCGGGACGGCGCGGTGGTTCGCACGGGGGAAGGTGGCGCGCGAGCGACGTGCGAGGCGACCGAGGTCCCGGTGCCGGAGCACCGATCGAGGGCGCACAGCTTGAAGGCCGCGCCTTCGAAGAGGAGCCGTTGCTCCGGGTCACCGCGCAAGAAATGATCGAGGAAGACGTGGCGCGCAGCGTCGCCGCTGTCGAGGTCGGCAGGGAACGTCACGAGCTCCGCCCGATTCCGCGGGCGCTTCGACGTGACGATGAGCTCGAGCGACTGCTCCTGCGAAGCCGCGTGGACCTCGGGATGCGCGCAAGCTGCCTCGGGCGGCCGCGGAGGCAGAGGGACCGCGGGCATGGTCGCCTGGGGAGCTTCCGCTCGCTGGTTCGCGGTCGTCCCCGTCGAAGCCGGGACCATCGCGGCCGCAAGCATCACCGGCGGCGGTGGGGCGAGCAACGCCTGGATGACCCCGCCTGCGACGTGGGCGACGGCGCCGAGCCCGACCGCGAACATCCCGACCACGAGCAGCGAGGTCGACGTGTGAGTCCGGGGGAGCGGCGCAGGCCTCATGCGGCTCGACCTCCGGGAGCGCGTGGACGCGGCGGACGAGGGGGAGAGCTGGATCTCGAAGCGTCGCGCGACGGCAGCGATGGCCGTGAACTGTCGCGGCCGCATGCGGAGCAGCTCTTCGAACAGCTCGCGGTCGACACCCCGGTGGTGGATCAGCGTGATGAGCTGACCGGCGACGCTGCTCACGCTCCCCCGACCGAGCGCGTGCGCGAGGTCGTCGTCTCCGCAGCGCTCCGCGAGCGCGCGAGCCATTCGATGCAGGTCTTGCGAAGCGAGGGTGGCACACAGCAGTCGCCGCAGCGCTTCGTCACGCGGCCGGGTCGGCGCTCCGGGGGCAGAGTCCTGCATCACTCCGGCATATAGAAAGCCCCGCAAATCAGCAATGGGTGCAATGCTCCTGTCATGCGAACGGAGTTATCGTCGGTATCGGCTTTTGTATGCGCACGTGCTGCAATCTTCGAATGAGGGAACTGAAGGCATGCACAGGGTTACCGGGTGGTTGCATGCGATGCACGAAAGATGCACGACCGCTCGAATCCTGCCACCACGACGCAATTCGGAAGCGCAGAAGCTGCGCATGGTTTGAGTCGCCGAGAAACGGCGGGACCGAACCCATACGCGCCTCGACCGCCCGATAGGGCGTTCCGAGGAAATCGGAGGAGTCCATGCGGCGCGCGCCGCGGCGACGCGTCCGGCAGTCGAGAAGGTCAGGTGCTTCGCCATATCGAGTCGACAGTGGGGGAGCGCGGCGCGCGAGCGCGGGCTGTGGACCGCAGCCTCGGTCGCCGGGCTGTAATTCGCCGGTAAGGATCAACCGGCCGCGCGCGAACCACTCATGGCTCGGGCCGCGACGATGGCCCGGCGCTCGGCACGGGCGTCGGGTCGTCCCTGCGCCCGGAAAGTCACGACCTGACATGACCCGTCTCATCGTCTCCAAGCTCCTCCCTCGCATCGCCTTGCTCTCCACTTCGCTCGCCATCGGCTGCGACGAGCCCGAGGCCGGCGAGACCGCCGATCTCGCCGCCGACCTGCAGGAGTTCGTCGTCGGCGCGCCGGTGGAGGTCTCGCTCGCCCCGGCCGACGCCTCGCCGATCACCCTCATCACATGTCCCGAAGGACAGGCATGCGGCGCCGAGCTGCCGGCGCCGGCCGCCACCTTCGTCACCCCGCAGATCGACGCGCGCCCCGACCTGCGTGCGCGGGTCGGTTACGCCGCGCGCAAGCGCGTGCTCGCGGTCGCCGACCTCGGCGAGCGGTTCAAGAACGCTATCGACATCAAGTTCGTCGAGGGCAGCGGGGTTCAGGCCCGCGGCGGCGCGCTGGTCCTCGATTCCGCGGCGCCCGCCGCGAGTCGGGCCGGCCTCGCCGAGGTCCAGCGGCTGCTCGACGGCCAGGCCCGCGCCGCCGCGGTCGCCATGCACACCGTCGATCCCGAGCTGCTGCGCGCGTGGAAACGCGACGGCGAGCGGGCCACCGGCGAGGAGCTGCCCGACCTCACCTTGTGGCAGCAACTGTTCGTCGAGGCCGCCGACGATCGCGCCTTCGTGGCGCTGATCAACGACCTCAATCGGCTGCCGATCGTCGAGCTGGCGAGCGCCACGCCGTTGCCGGCGGCGCCGCCCGGGCTGGCCGGGGAGGCCGCCGAGGCGTTCGCCGCCGCGGCGCGCGAGCACGATCGGCTGCCGTGGCCCGACGCCGAGCGCTTCACCGCGAAGATCGGCAGCACCACCGCCGCCGTCGGGCCCGGGCTCGTCGATCCGACCCCGCCGACAGCGCTGCTCGCGGACGACGACGACGCGACGCGCAGCGGCCACGCCGGCGCGCCCGCGACGCTCGCCGCTCCCGGAGCCGATCCGAGCGCGGTCGTCGGCGACTACCGACCGCTGCAGACGTACACCGTCTCGGCGCCGTTCGGGATGGACTTCGACTATCTGCGCAGCTCGTTCTGGAACGCCTGGGGCAACGGCTGGGGCTACACCGACGTCGAGTTCAACTGGAACCGCAACCACGCCGATCTCGGGGCGATCGCCGGCAATGAGGTGCTCGCCAACTTGGTGCCGACGCGGGTGTGGAGCGGCTGGCAGAACGTCGTCGATCACGGCACCGGCGTGGTCGGCATCCTCAGCAGCACCGACGACGCCGTCGGCACCACCGGCCTGGTCCCGAGCGCGACCGTGCGGCTGTCGACCGAGGAGAACGTGTGGGGCTGGAACCGCGTCGCCTCGATCACCGCCGCCGCGGCGCAGTTCTGGCCGGGCGCGGTCATCCTGCTCGAGATGCAGACGAGCGCCGGCTTCGACTGCAACTTCAACGGCGCGGCCGACGGCAACGACCTCGTGCCCGCCGAGTGGGACCCCGCGGTCAAGGACGCCATCCGCACCGCCGTCGCCAACGGGCGGATCGTCGTCGAGGCCGCCGGTAACGGCGATGGTTGCGACATCGGCCACTTCGGCTTCAGCGGCGCCTTCTCGGCCACCGATCCGGCCCAGGACTCGGGCGCGATCATCGTCGGCGCCGGCGTGCCGAGCACGCGCGCGCCCGAGGGCTTCAGCACCACCGGCGCGCGCGTCGACGTCCAGGGTCAGGGCTCGGGCATCGTCACCACCGGCTACGGCTCGCTGCACAACAGCGACGGCTACGACCGCGAGTACGCCAACGGCTTCAACGGCACCTCGGGCGCCTCGCCGATGATCACCGGCGTCGCGGTCGCGCTGTCGGGCGTGCTCAACTTCCAGTTCGGCTCGACCTTCGCGCCGCGCGAGCTGCGGGCGCTGCTGCGCCGCGTGGGCACGCCCCAGGGCCCCGGCGCGCACATCGGCCCGCGGCCCGACCTGCGACTTCAATCGCAGTACCTCACCGCGCGCCACGTCCAGATCCGCAACTCCGACTTCGACGGCGACGGCCGCGACGATCTGGTGTCGTGGCGGCCCGAGAACGGCACCTGGTACATCCTGTTCTCTGCCACCGGGCAGACCGCGTCGTACCAGTGGGGCCTGCTGGGCGACATCCCGGTGCCCGCCAACATGGCCGGCGACGCGCGGGCCGATCTGGTGGTGTTCCGCCCGGCCGACGGCACCTGGCACGTGCGCCCGTGGGACGCGCCGGCCTACTGGCTGTCGTACGGCCTGAACGGCGACATCCCGGTGCCGATGGATCACGACGGCGACGGCCTCGCCTCGCCGGCGGTGTTCCGCCAGGCCGTGATGAACGGGACCTCGCTGTCGCGCTGGTACATCCGCACCAGCGCGACCACCTCGACCACGTTCGACTGGGGCGAGCAGGGCGACATCCCGCTGACCGGCGATTTCGACCTCGACGGCCGCGACGATTTCGCCATCTATCGCGGCAACACCGGGACGTGGTGGATCTATCCGTGGACCGGGCAATGGTTCACGAAGAGCTGGGGCCTCCGCGGCGACATCCCGCTCGTCGACCGCGTCGCCAGCCGCGACCAGATCGCCGTGTGGCGCCCGAGCAACGGCACGTTCTATCGCATGAACCTGCAGACGAGCGCCAATTCGTCGGCGCAGTGGGGCGCCGCCGGCGACCTGCCGCGCCTGGCCGACACCGACGGCAACGGCACCAGCGAACGCATCTATTATCACCCGGAGACGGGCGTTTGGTACAACCTCGATCGCTGGACGGGCATCAGCTGGGGCCTGCCCAACGACGTGCCGCTGGCGCGCTGACGCGACCGCGCCGCTCACACGCATTCGGTTGATTGACGATCCATGACGCATGGGGCCTTGCAGGCGTCATTCACGATGAGCTCCAGCCCGCGCGCGGCAAGACGGCCGCGCGCGGGCCCTTGCCATTTGCATTGTCAGCAACAGACATGAGATGCAAGTCGAAGCGGCCGATTTCGTCGTTCGCCGCGGACCTTGCGGGCTGATGTCTGTTGCAATGTCAGCCACGCCCAGTGGAAGTGCGAGCGCGCATCGCCGCGTCGCGGGGCTCACGGAGATCGCCCGGCGACGTCGGCCGCTGCGCCCCGCTCACGCTCGAGGAACGTGCCAGCGCTTCGAGGTGCGTGCCCCTCCCTCGAGGCAGGCTCCTGATCTCGGTGCACGAGGAGGGCACCGGGATGGCTTCGATGACATGGCGTGAAGGACATGTCCAAAAGAACATCACCTGAGCGCCTCGCGGACGCGACAGCGCCGTTCGGCGCGAGCGGCTGCGCGCGGTCGCTCGCGCCGCCGCCGTCCCTTCGCGGCCGGGGCTTGCGGAACAGCTCGCTGACGGATCTCCGACAGGGGCGTCCCCGCTGACCTCGGTGCGGGCGGGCGTGTTAGGTTCGCCGCGCATGCGAAGGGCGCAGCGAGGGGGCGGCTGATGGGCGTCTTGCGCGGGCCTGACGGCGACCTCGAGCTGCCCGATCGCTGCCTTGTCGGCCGCTCGCGCGGCTGCGACCTCGTGCTCGCCGCCCGCGACGTCTCGAGCGAGCACGCGGTGCTGCAGTGGTCGGCGACGCACTGGGAGCTGCGGGACCTCGGCAGCCGCAACGGCTCGTACGTCGGCGAGGTGCGGCTCGGGCCGGGCGGGCGGGCGCCGCTGGCGGTCGGCGCGGTGCTGCGATTCGGCCGCGAGGCGGGGCCGTGGCAGCTCGCCTGTGCCGCCGGGCCGCGGGCGCAGGCGGTCGCGCTGGCCGACGGGGCGCGGCGGATCGCCGAGGGCGGCTATCTGGCGCTGCCGCACGAGACGGAGCCGCGCGCCGCTCTCTACCAGGAGGGCGACGGTCGCTGGTGGCTCGAGCAGGACGGGGCGACGCGGGAGGTCGACGACCGCGCGGTGATCGAGGCCGGCGGGCTGTGGCGCGTGCACCTGCCGCGGGCGGCCGCCGGCACGTGGGAGGACGGCGCGACGCTGCTGGTGGTCGCGCAGCTGCGCCTGCGCTTCGCGGTCAGCCGCGACGAGGAGCAGGTCGAGCTGGTGGCCCAGGTCGGCGAGCGCCGCCTCGACCTGCAGGTGCGCGCGCATCATTACCCGCTGCTGCTGCTGGCGCGTCAGCGGCAGGCCGACGCGGCCGCCGGGGTGGCCGCGGCGGAGCAGGGCTGGCTGCGGCAGGACGACCTGCTGACGATGCTGCGAATGAAGGAGGACCACCTGGGCGTCGCCATCCATCGCGCGCGCGCCCAGCTGGCCCGCGCCGGGGTGGCCGACGCCGCGGCGTTGATCGAGCGGCGCCCCGGGACGCGGCTGTTGCGGCTCGGAGTGGCGGCGATCGAGGTCGTGCCGCTGGCGTAAGCGCCAGCGAGCGCGAGCGTGACCCGCGGCACACTCTGCGAACGGCGGATGGCCGATTGTCGCCAGTTCCGCCGGTGCCAATCAGTGTGGCGACGCACCGGCCGATGCCTCGAGCGCGCACGGCGCCGTCCGCGGCCGTCGTGATTCGCGGACGTCCGACAGACCTGCTGGACCATGGTCACGTGTCCACCGCGAATCATGCGAGCGTCCGCGCCGGCGGGCCGTGCCGCGAATGTCGGCGCCGCGGGGCTGCTGCGCGCGCGCTGGCCCTGCGGGGCGTTCCCGAGCAGACGTCGACCGTCTGCGGCGCGTGAGGACAGGAAAAATCGCAAGTCTCTTCGGACATGTCCGATCTACCAGGTGCAATGTCACTGGTGACAACGACGCGGACGGTGCACCCGCGAGCGTGAGGTTCGGCGGCGCGCAATTGTCGACGCCCCGCTCCGCGATCCGCGACGATTGACAGCGAGCGAGCGCCGACCCTACGGTCCGACTCGTAGCCGTGGCAATCGCTCATGAGGCATCCGGGATGAGGAACGACCAGCGCGACGAACAAGCGAGGGGCGAGGCGAGGCATTTCGTGCTGGTCCACGGGGCCTGGCACGGGGCCTGGTGCTGGGTGACGACGGCCCGGCTGCTGGCGTCCCGCGGCCATCGGGTGACCACGCTCGACTTGCCGTCGCACGGCGCCGACGAGACGGCGCCCGCGTCGGTGACGCTGGACCACTACGCCGGGCGGGTGATCGCGGCGCTCGACGCGATCGAGGGCACGGTCGTGCTGGTCGGTCACAGCATGGGCGGCATCGTGATCTCGACGGTGGCCGAAGCGCGGCCGACGAAGGTCGAGAAGCTGGTCTATCTGACAGCATTCCTGCTGCCGAACGGCACGTCGCTGCTCGACGTGGCGCTGCAGGACGCCGAGTCGCTGGCGACCTCGAACCTGCGCGTCCGGGCCGACGAGGGCGTGGTCGACGTCAACCTCGACGCGGTCCAGGAGATCTTCTACGCCGATTGCGAGCGCGCGGACATCGACCGCGCCCGCTCGCTGCTGAAGCCGAACCCGCTGGCGCCGTTCGCCACGCCGCTGGCCCTGACGGACGCGGGCTACGGCAGCGTGCGCCGCTTCTACGTGTCGTGCGCGCGCGACCGGGCGATCTCGCCGGCGCTGCAGCGCTCGATGCTGTCGGCGATGCCGTGCGAGGCGGTCCACGAGCTCCACACCGATCATTCGCCGTTCTTCTCCAAGCCCGAGCGGCTGCACGACGTGCTGGTGGCGATCGCCCGCTCGTGAGCCGGCGGTGTCGCTGCGCTGCATCGATTCGCAGCGCAGCGCACGACGCGTGTCGTGATTGACGTGGTGCCATTATTCGCCACGCATGCGGTGATTGTCGCGATGCCATGATTGCCGCCGCGAATGAAGGTCGCGCCGAGGGACCGCGATTCATGGCATCGCGTCGCGCGGTGATTCGCGCCCTCGCGGGCACCGCCGCGCGTCGGTGCCCCGCCTGAGGGTGCCCGCGCACGCGCGCGTCGCTTGTCTCGTCGGCGGCGGGCGGCCATCATCGCCGCCACCCGTGGTCACGCCCTCGGCAGACCTCCCGGCCGCGTGCACCTTGCCGACCGAGCCCGGGAGCGACGACGGCGTCGCCGTGGTCGACGACGCCGACGCCGTGTTCGCCGGGCTCGGCCAGGCGCGCCGGCTCGGGCGCTACACGCTGCTCGAGCTGCTCGGGCGCGGCGGCATGGGCGTGGTGTTCAGCGCCTACGACGCCGGGCTCGATCGCAAGGTGGCGATCAAGTTCGTGCGCCACGGCCCCGACGCGCGCGCCCGGCTCATGCTGCTGGCCGAGGCGCAGGCGCAGGCCCGGCTGGCGCACCCCAACGTCATTCACGTGTACGAGGTCGGCGAGCACGGCGACCGCGTGTTCCTCGTCATGGAGTTCGTGCGCGGGCCCAGCCTGCGGACCTGGCTGCAGGCGCCGCGGCGCTGGCCCGAGATCGTGGCGATGTTCGTCCAGGCCGGGCGCGGGCTGTCGGCGGCCCACCAGGCCGGGCTCGTGCACTGCGACTTCAAGCCCGACAACGTGCTGGTCGGCGCCGACGGGCGCGCGCGGGTGCTGGATTTCGGCCTGGCGCGCCGCGAGGACGACGCCGCCGCGCCCGCGCCGTTCGCCGCCGGGACCCCGGGCTACATCCCGCCGGAGCGCTACGAGGACGGGGCCATCGACGCCCGCGGCGATCAGTTCGGCTTCTGCGTGGCCCTGTTCGAGGCGCTGTACGGCCAGCGACCGTTCGCCGGCGAGACCGCGGCGGCGCTGATGCTGCAGGTCGTGGCCGGCGAGGTCCGCGGGGCGCCCGGCGAGGCCAGAGTCCCGGCGCGGCTGCGGCGGGCGGTCCGCAAGGGGCTGGCGCGCGCGCCCGCCGACCGCCACGCTTCGATGGCCGCGCTGCTGGACGAGCTGCGCGAGGCGCTGCCGCGGCCGCGGCGGGCCTGGCTGACCGTGGCGCTGGTGTCGGCGGCGGTGACCTCGGGCGCGTGGGCGCTGCTGCTGCGCGACGACGCGCCGCCGGCCGTGTGCGCGCCGGCCGAGCCGGGATGGGGGCCGGGGCCGCGGGCGGCGGTCGAGCGCGCCTTCGCGGCCACCGGGCTGGCCTACGCTGGCGACGCCTTCGCCCGCACCGCCCGCCTGCTCGACGCCCACGCGGAGGCCTGGACGGCCGCGCGGCGGCGCGCCTGCGAGCTGGCGCTCGACGGTCCGGGCCCGCTCGACCGCCGGCGCGAGCGCTGCCTCGACCGGCGGCGGCGGGAGCTGACGGCTTGGATCGACACGCTGGCGCGCGCCGACGCGGCGGCGGTCGAGCAGGCGGTCGTGGCGACGGCCGAGCTGCCCGGGTCGGCGGACTGCGTCGGCCCGGAGGCGCTGCTGGGCGGCGACGAGCCCGAGCTCGCGGCGGCGACGGCGGCGGCGACGGCGGAGATCGAGGGCCTGCTGACCGGGGCGCGCGCGAACCTGCGCGCCGGGCAGTACGAGCGCGGGCTGCCGGCGGCCGCGGCGGCGCGCCGGCGCGCGCGTGGGCTCGGCCTGGGGCGCCGCGAGGCCGACGCGCTGCTGCTGCTCGGGCTCCTCCACGAGCACACGGGCGCCGGCGCGCAGGCGCAGGACAGCCTGGCCGCCGCGTACTTCGTCGCCGACGCGGCCGGCCACCGCGGCGCGCGGGCGGAGGCGGCGGTGCACCTGGTCCACGTCACCGGCGGACCGCCGCGGGCGCCCGAGACCGACGCGCTGTGGGCCCGCCTGGCCGAGGCCAGCGGGGCGGGGCTGGGCGAGGGCGCGCTCGACCTGCGCGCCAGCCTGCTGCAGCACCGCAGCCAGGCCGCACGCGCCCGCGGGGCCGTCGCCGCGGCCCGGGCCGACCTCGAGGCCGCCCTGGCGCTCGAGACCCGCCGCCTCGGCCCCGAGCACCCGGCCCTGGCCGCCATCCACGAGCAGCTCGGCGAGCTCGAGCGCGCGGCGGGGCGCGACGACGCGGCCCTGGCCCACCACGCGCGCGCGGTCGCGGTCGCCGAGGCCACCCTCGGCCTCGACCACCCCAGCACGGCCCGCCGGATCCTCGCGCGCGGCCAGGTCCACGAGCACCGGGGCGACCTGGCGGCCGCCCTGGCCGACGATCGCCGGGCGCTGGCCAGCTGGGAGCTCGCCTACGGCGACGACCACCCGCGCCTGATCTGGCCGGCGACCTGCGTCGGCCGGGTCCTGGCCAAGGCGGGCGCGCCGGCCGAGGCCGAGCCGCACTACGCGCGCGCGCTGGCGCTCGCGGAGCGCCACCACGGGCCCGGGTCGGCGCCGGTGGCGGCGGCGCTGCTCGAGCTGGCGGGGCTGCGGCGCGCGCTCGGGCGGGCCGGGGAGGCGCGGGCGCTCGACCGCCGCGCGCTGGCGATCCTCGACGCGACCGTGGGCGAGGCGCCGGCGCGCTTCGACCTGGCCGAAGCGCTGCTGGCCGACGGCGAGCTGCAGGCGGCCACGCGCGCGTTCGCGCAGGCGCGCGGCGACCCGAGCCTTTCGGGGTCCCGCGCGGCGCTGGGGCGGCTCGGCTTCGCGCTGGCGCAGGCCCAGGCGGCCGCGGGCGACGCCTGGCAGGCCCGCCGCCTGGGCGAACGCGCGCACGCGGACTACCGCGACGCCGGCGAGGGGCACGCGGCCGCGCGCGAGGAGGTCGCCGCGTGGCTGCGGCAGCCCGACGCGCCGATGCGGTGAGCGCTCGCGCAGCGAGGGGCGAGCAGGCCAGGCGAGCGTGGTCGCGGTGAGGTTGCGGCAGATCGGTGGCCGTGCGCCGACGACACCCGCTCTGCCGGATCTGCCACCGATGGGGCGGCCCGCGAGCCGGCCATAGGCGACGCGCCAGCCCGTGCATGGCCGACCTCGGCGCAGACACGCTGTGAGATGATGAATGACCGAGACGACATGTCGATAGGGACATGTCCTCCGGGCTATGTCATCAGTGCATTCTCGTGCGTGAGGCGACGACGATCGCCTCGCATTGCGTGCGACCTGGCGGTCAGGCCCGGCGACGAAGTCAGGACGACGGGCCGAGGTCGGTGCGGCCGGTGATGAGGCCGGTCTTGCTGCCGTCGAGCAGGGCCAGCAACTCGCGCTCGATGACGCCGCCCGCCACGCTCTCGACGATCCGGCCGACCTCGCGACCTTCGCGCGAGACGATGATGGTCGGGACGTAGCGCAGATCGATCGCGGCCTTGTCGATCTGGGGGGCGGTCTTCTGGGTGTCGACGCCGATCTGCTTGAGCGTGAACGGCAGGGGGGCGCCGGCGGCGTCGAACGCCCGCCACAGCCGCGGGACCTCGCGGCGCGAGTCGCCGCACCAGGTGCCGAAGATGATGGTGACCTCGGCTCCGGGCGGCACGCTGGCGAGCTTCGCCGCCGCCTCGCCGTCGATCTCGGCGTCGCTGATCCACCCGGGGACCTGCTTCTCGACGTCGGCGCGCTCGACCGGTCCGACGAGCACCGGTGGGGCCTGATCCTGGGCGGAGGAGGGCGGGGTCGTCGCGTCGGAGCGACAGGCCGAGGTGGCGAGCACGACGGCGACGGCGAGGGAACGAGGATGCACCACGGACATATCCCGCGGACCGTAGCAGACTCGCGCGCGCGCGCCGAGACGCGACGCAGGGTCGCGGGTCGGCCGACGCGACGCGTCGTCGGGGGCCGGCCGGCGACGAACCGTGTGCCGTCGCTTCGAACGTCATTTCGCTGGTGTCGTCCGTCGCTACGGGGTCGCCGGGCATCGCCCCGGCATCGCGTGGATCCTCGCGTGGCGCACGGGAGGACCCGCGCGGTGTGGAGGTTCGTCGCGGAGATGTCGGGGGCGACGAGGCGTGTCGCGGAGATTGCCGGGAAGACGTCGGATGCTGCGCAAGTACTCGCGGTGCCGAGGCGCAGCCGCCTCGCGCATCGCTGCGTGGCACAAGCGCCAGGGAATTCGTTGCTGCCAGGTCTTCGCGTTGCCGACGCGTGCCGCGCAGACGGGAGGAAGACGGCAGGTGCTGCGAAGGTATCCGTTCCGCCGAGGCATTGCCGTCCGCGAGCATCGTCCCGCCATCGCGCCGCCGCGTCGCGTAGACGGTAGGGGAAATGTCGGGTGCTCGCGTCGCCGCTGCGTGTCGCGCAGACGTGAGCCGGGTGCTGCGAGGGTGCTCGCGCTGCCGAGTGTCGGAGTCCGCGAGATCCGCCAGCGCCCGGACCCTCGCGTCGCCGAGGTGCGCCGCGTCGACCTCGCCGGCTGCGGGCCCGGCGAGGCTGACGACGACGCGGTAGCGCGACCTCGGCGACGCGACGGCCATGGCGCGAGCCGGTCGCGGCTCAGGCGTGCAGCTTGGCCGCCAGCACATCGACCTGGTCGATGCGCGGCGGCTCGGCCAGCAGCTCGCCCGCGCGGGCCATCAGCGCCGCGGCGATCGAGCCCTCGAGGTGGGCGCGGCGGCCGGCGTCGTCGGCGAACGCGTCGAAGATGCCGAACTCTTGCGGGCCGAGGCGGATGGCGAACCACACAGCGGTGGCCTCCTCGCGCTGCGCCAGCGGCAGCGCGCCGGCGAGGAATCCGGCGACCTCCTCTTCCTTGCCAGGTTTTGCGACGATACGAGCCAACAGTCCGACCTTCACCATGTGCGTGCTCCTTTGTGCGTGACGCCCGGTCACGTTCGTCACCGTAGCGATCTGGCACGCAACGCGCTATTGGCGGAACCGACAACGATGGTATCGTTTCCGCCATGCAGGTCCAGGTGCTCGTCCTCGACGGGGTGTTCGACGCGGGGCTCGCTCTGGTGCTCGACACGCTCGACACCGCCAACGCGCTGGCGAGCGCGCCGGAGCAGCGGGCCCGCGTGGCGGTGGTCGGGGTGCGGCGACGGGTCCGGACGCACCTCGGCTTCGGGGTGCCGGTGGTGGAGCGGCCGCGGGCGCGGCCCGACGTCGTGATCGTGCCGGCGCTCGGGGCCAAGACGCCCGACGCGCTCGAGCGGGCGCTGGCGCGGCGCGACGTCGTCGACGCGACGGCGAGGCTGCAGGCCGCGGCCGCCGCGGGCACGCGGGTGACGGCGGCCTGCACCGCCACCTTCGTGCTCGGCGACGCCGGCCTGCTGGCGGGCCGCCGCGCGACCACGACCTGGTGGCTGGCGCCGTTCTTTCGCGCGCGCTTCCCCGCGGTCGCGCTGGACGACGCGCAGATGATCGTCGAGTCCGACAACATCGTCACCGCCGGCTCGGCCCTGGCGCACCTCGACCTCGCGCTGTGGCTGGTCCGCCGCCGCAGCCCGGCGCTCGCGCGCACGGTCGCCAATCACCTGCTCTACGACTCGCGCCCGTCGCAGGCGCCCTACGTGATGCCCGATCACCTGGCTCACGCCGATCCGCTGGTGGCCCGCTTCGAGGACTGGGCGCGCGGCCACCTGCGCGGCTTCACCATGGGCGCGGCGGCGCGGGCCGTCGGCGCGACCGAGCGCACGCTCGAGCGACGCGTGCGCGCGGTGCTCGGCAAGTCGCCGCTGTCGTTCGTGCAGGATCTGCGGGTGGCCCACGCGGTGCATTGCCTGCAGACGAGCGACGCGTCGCTCGACGCGATCGCTACCGAGGTCGGCTACAGCGAGGCGACGACGCTGCGCACGCTGCTGCGCCGTCGCACGGGCCGCGGGGTGCGAGAGCTGCGGCGGGCCTGACAGCAGGCGCGGGGCGGCTCGCTCCGCGATCGTGGCGTGGGGGCTGCTTTCGTTCCGGGCGTGTCACGCGGCGATGCGGCGGGTCGTTCAATCGCTGCCGCTTCGACTCGCATCGGATCGACAATGCGCCTCGCCGGGGCGGACGACGCGAATCGACGACCTCGATGCGGTCGCGGCGGATCGAGCCATCGCGCAATTGCTGGGTCCGCCGATTCGATCGCGCAGCGCCGCGGCTCGTCGCCGCGACGCTCGCTCGTCGTCAGGGCACGTACTTCTCGCGCAGCGCCACGGCCTCCTGGCGCGCGGCCTGCAGCGGCGGGTCGTCGCAGAAGGTCGTCGTCGCGTCGTGCAGCGTGCCGCCGAGCTCGAGCTCCATCGTCTCGAAGACGTCGGACGGCGGGTTGCAAAGCGGCTCGGGGCTGTCGAGCACGGCGACGAGGGCAGGGTCGGTGAACACTTCGAGGGCCAGCGCGAAGTCCTCGGCGCTGATCTCGACCTCGGTCACCGGGTTGCCGAGGTCGCCGACCTTTTCGACCCGCAAGATCCGCGTCGAGAGCAGCTCCACGAAGCCGTCGCAGTCGGCTTCGGGGGGGCACAGGCCCGCGACCGAGCGCACGTTGAAGCGCTCGAACTCGCCGGGGTCGACGGTGGTGCCGGTGGTGTCGTCGGCGGTGGTGCCGGTGGTGTCGACGGCGGTGGTGCCGGTGGTCTCTTCGCCGGTGGTGGAGTGGCTGACCGCGCCGGTGGTGCCGTGGCTGTCGTCACCCGTGGTGGCGAGGGTCTCGCCGCCGTCGTCGCCGGTCTGACTCTCGCTGACCGAAGTGCTGGGGGTCGGATCGTCCGTGGTGGCCGCGCTGGTGGCGGTCGAGTCGCTGTCGCCGCCGAGGGTGTCGCCGATGTTCTTCGAGTCGGGCAAGCAGCCGGCGAGCAGCGTGGTGACGACGAGGCAAGGAGAGAGGAGGCGTGCGAAGTGCATGCGCCTGAGTGCCCGGGTGCCGGGGCGGCCATCACGGGGGCGGCGAATTTTTTCGCAGGTGGGGTCGGGCACGGCGGTTCTCGTCGTGGCGTCGGCTCGTGCTCGCGCTCGGGGCCCCGGTCATGCGTCGGCGCAGGTTCGTGCGCGATGCGGAGCGGTCGAAGCGTGGGGACGCCTCATGGCGTCGGTTCGCGGTCGGGCGAGTTCGTGGCGGGGAGGGTGCAATCGAGGCGCACGCGGGCTGCGAGCGCGCTGTCCGGGTGCGCGTGCAGAAAGGCTTCGCCCTCGCGCTGACCCTCGCGCGTGCGGCCCGACCGGCACAGCGCGATCGCCCGCAGGCCGAGGCGCTCGCGCTGCAAGACGCCGGTCGGGAATTCGCGCTGGTGGCGTCGCAGCTCGGCGAGGGCCTCGTCGGTGCGGCCGGCCTCGATCGCGGCGCGCGCGGCGGTGATCCGCGCCGCTTCGCGGGCGAGGTCCTCTGCGGAGAGGGCGGCGGACGGCTGCGAGGGGGCATGCGCGCGGGTCGACGCGTGCGCGGGGTCGCGGGCATGCGCGGATGAATCACCCTCATCGAGATCGGCGGCGTCGCTCTGTCGGTGCACGTGCCGGGGCGCGACGGCGGGTGGAGCTTCGGGGGACGCTCCGGCGGCGCGCGCATCGGGGGGTGAAAGATCGGCGGGGGGAAGGGGCGCTTCGCTTTCGCCGGAATTCTTGCGAGAGGGAGCAGCGGGCGGTGCTTCGGCGCCGCGTGCATCGACATGAGAGGCAGTGGTGGCGTGGGTGTCGCCGCTATCCGAGCGCGAGTCGGGCCGCGCTGCGGCGTCGCCGGCTCTTGTGTGCGAGGGCGCCGAGCTGCGATCGGCAGCCTCCGCGGTGGTCGGAGCTGCGGGGCGGGCTGCGACGATCACCAGAGTACCGGCGACCGCCAGTCCCAGCGTCCAGGCGGCTGCAGAGTGGCCAGCCGCGGCGGCCCCCTGCGCGAGCGCGGCGCCGGGGGCAGCCGAGGCAGCGCCGAGGGCCAGCAGCAGCGCCGCCCACACGCGCGCCTGGGCGCCTCGCGGCGGGGCCTCGGGGGTCCTCGCGCTCCGCAGCGCGGTCGGGGCGACGGCGGCGAACGTGCGATCGAACTGCTCACGGACCAGCCGGATCCGCGAATACACGGTGTTGACATTCACGCCGAGGGTCTGTGCAATCTCGGTTGCCGACATTTCCTCGTAGAGATGGAGCACGAACACGGCGCGGCGGTCGTCGTCGAGGCCGTCGAGAAATTCGGCGAGCCGCCGCCGGGCCTCGCGGCGCGCCAGCTCGTCGTCGGTGTGCGCGGGCGCGTCGTCGGGGACGGCGGCCAGGCGCGCGTGCCGTCGCAGCCGCCGCGCCTCGGTCCGGCGGTGGCGCGCGGCGACCCGGCGGGCGACGCCGAAGATCCAGGTCTTGAGGCTCGAGCGGCCGGCGAACTCGGGCAGGCGGCGGTAGACGACGAGGAAGAGGTCCTGGACGGCGTCTTCCTGGGCCTCGGGCGGGACGCCGAGGCGGCGCAGGCTGGCCCAGGCGTACTCGAACTGGGCCTGGTAGAGCTCGGGGAACGAGGGCGAGTTCGGGCCGCTCACGGTGCTCCTGGGTGCCCGGCTGCCAGCCCGCCCATCACGGGAATCGGGCTTCGATGCCGAGCATGGGCCGGAGCCCGACGGCCTCGGCGCGCGCGAGCTCGCCGAGGCCGGCGACGTGGAAGCCGGGGCGCCGCAGGGCGACCAGGACGTCGAGGGTGAAGCTGACGGCAATGACGCGAGAGGGCGCCCAGACGAGGCCCGGGCTGAGCTGGGCGGCGAGCCAGAGATCGCCGGCGGGCTGCGGGGCGGCGACGCCACGGGCGACGGCGCGCACGAAGCCGAGCTCGAGGCCGCCGCAGACCGGGAACTCCAGCCGGCGCCAGCGCGGGACGCCGCAGGCGCGCACGGCCCCGGCGGCGAGCAGAAGGCGGGCGCCGACGCCGGCCGGCTCGGGGTAGGCGAGGGCCCGCGCGGCATAGGTGCCGCCGAGCTCGACGCGCCACGGGCCGCGGAAGACGGCGAAGGCGAGGCCAGCGGCGGGCGCAAAGGCCGGGATGCCACCAATTTCGCCGCCGCCGGCGATCCGCACCGCCCCTCGCACCGGGGCGGCCAGGCTTGGGACGGGCGGGTCGTCGGCGAGGTCGCCGGCGAGCGCGCCCTCGCGCAGGGGGGCGGCGGCGGGCGAGAGCGGCGGCTCCGGATCACCGAGGTTTGGCGCGGTGGCGCGCACGGGCGCGGTGCCGGGCGACGATGGCTGCTCGGGAGCGCCGAGGTTTGGCGCGGTGGCGCGCACGGGCGCGGTGCCGGCCGGCGATGGCTGCTGCGGATCGCCGAGGTTTGGCGCGGTGGCGCGCACGGGCGCCGCGTTGGGCGAGGGCAGCGGCTCCGAGTTGCCGATCTCGGGAGTGGCGGGGAGCCGCGAGGTCGCGGCCGCGGCCGTGGGCAGACCCGGCGCACCCGGGCGAGACGCCGGGGCGCCCGACGGGGCACCCGCGGCCGGCGATTTCGGGCCGCGGAGGTCGGCCGTCATGCGCGTGGCGATTTCCTCGGGCGCGACGGCGAGGGCGATCAGCAGCGCCGTCACGTCCGCCAGGCCGCGGCAGTCGCGGGCCTCGATCGTGCGGCGGTCGTCGAGCCGGTGCCCGCGCAGCGTCAGCCGCAGGCGCCAGCCGCCTCGCGGTCGCGGCGTCACGTCGGCCGCGGCGCGCACGAGCGGCCCGGACGGCGGGACGGGCACGAGCTCGCGCAGCCGCTGGTGGATCGCGTCGGCGTCGGGACAGGCGGCCGGCGCCCGCCAGCTCAGCTCGACCCGAGGGGCGTCCGGCGTCGACCCCAGCGCGACGAGCAAGCCTGCGAGCGCCACGAGCACGCGCCGATTCTACGCCGCCGCGAGACCCGCAGGCCGCGAACGTGCGGCGCTCGATGAGTGTGCGACCGCGCTCGGGCCTGCGCCGGAGGCATGCCGGGTGTGACCCCGAGGGAGGGAGCGGGGCAAGGCGAGCAGCAGCACTGCGCTCGATGCATTGCAGGGCGCAGACATTTGCATCGAGGTTTAAGTATAGGAAGAGCCTGCGCGTCGTGGCATCGAACATTGGTTCGGGCAATGCGCAGAGCGCAGGCCGATGCCAACAGGCATTGCGATCCCCGGGCTGATGCCAGCAACATAGCGATGGAACGTACATGATCCGAGCGGCGCGCGGCCGCCGAATCACCGCAGCGCGAGCCGGGGCATCCGCCGAGCGCGACGCGCCCCGCGACATGTCCTTCAAGACATGCATGAACGGACAGCCCAAGCTCCTCAGCCCGCACCCCACGCGCGAAAGCGCAGCCCCCACCCGCACATGCGGGCATGCATTCGCCCTGTAAGCCGCGGGCCCCGGGGCGGCGTTCGCCGGTTCGACGATGGACACGCGCACCCTGAAGATCTCCCGGCCTTGCCCCATCGAGCTCGACGCCGACCGCAGCGGCCGCCAATTCTTCTGCGATCACTGTCAAAAGGACGTCCACGTCCTCGCCAACTGGCCCCGCGCCGAGGCCGAGGCGTTCCTGGCCGCCAACCGCGGGCGTTCGGTGTGCGTCTCGCTCCGGCGCGACGCCGGCGGCGCGCTGCAGTACGCCGATTCGCCGCCGCGAACGCCCCCACCGGCGCTGGTCCCGGTCGCGCGCCTGCGCCGGCGCTGGTTGCCCGAGGCGGCCGCTGCCGCCGGTGTGGCCGCGGCCCTGAGCGCCTGCACGCCGCACGGGCCGACGAGGCCCGTCGAGAGGCTCGAGCCCGAGGTGGACGTCGTGCTCAGCGTCGCCGCCGGCGGGGTCAACATTCCCCACGAGATCGCTCCCCCGGCGCCGATGATCCGGGGCGAGCTGGCTCCGGAGCCGCAGATCGAGCGCGGCGAGAAACCTGCCATCGAGCCGCCCGCGACCCAGCCCCGTGGCCCCGTGAAGGCGCCGAAGCAGCCGGCGAACGAGCCGGAGCCGCAGACCTTCGACGGCGGCCTCGACCTGTGAGCGCAGGCCCCGATCGCATGGGCACCACGGCATCCGCGGGGCACGCGGCGATCGGCAACAGATGCGACATGTCCCGAGAGACATGCGATGGATCCGCGCGGCGTCCGGAAGTCGAGACCCCGCGCGAGCACAGCCCCGGGGCCGCCCGATCGCCCGACCGAAGGTCCGCGCCGATCCACGCCTCACGCGGTTCACGTGGGCGCTCCGACGCGCGCCCGTCCGCTGCGTAGCGACGCCCCGCGGACGCGGTTCGCGGCTCCACCCGGGCTTGTGGTCGCGCGACGGATTGACACGCCGTCTCGAGCCGGCGAAAGCTCGTGCATGGCTTTGCTTCCCGAGACCCGATTGTTCCCGTGCACCGCGTGCCACGAACTGGCGTGCGCCGCCGATCCCGCCTGCCCGCACTGCGGCACCGCGTGGTCTCCCTCCGAGCGCGCAGGCCGGCTCGCGGCGCTCGCCGCAGCGCTGGCGATGGCGGCCTGCAACCTCAGCGACCCGCAGCCGGAGTACGGCAGCCCCGACACGATCACGGAGGGCGGGACCACCGAGACGACGGGCACGGACGCGACGACCACGACGAGCACGACCACGACGAGCACGACGAGCACGGACACGACGGACACCGATCCGACGAGCGCGGGCACGACGCCGACCACCGGCACGAGCACGACGAGCGACGGGACCACCGACACGGACACGACCGACGCGACCGGCCCATAGCCGTTGCGGGGCCGCGAGCAGCCAATTCGGCGCTGCGCTCGCGGGTGGCCGCGTCGACCGCTTGCACTTTGCGCGGAACCGGCGACCCTCGGGTGCATGTCCACCCGGATCTTGCTCATCCGCCACGGCGCCACCGTGCTGTCCGCCGAGGACCGCTTCGCCGGCTCGACCGACGTCGACCTGTCCGACGAGGGGCGGCGCCAGGCCCGGTGCCTCGGCGAGCGGCTCGCCGATCAGGAACTCGCCGCCGTCTACGCGAGTCCGATGCGGCGCGCCCACGAGACCGCGACGCTGGTGTCCGCCGCCTGCGGGCGCGAGCCGATCGCCGAGCCCGGCCTGCGAGAGATCGACCACGGCCGCTGGGAGGGGCTCACGCGCGCCGAGGTCGAGGCGCGCTTCCCCGCGGAGTACGGCGCCTGGGAGGAGGACCCGTACACCTTCGCGCCCGAGGGCGGCGAGCCGGGCCTGGAGGTGATGGCCCGCGCGCTGCCTGTCATCCGCCGGATCGTGCTGCAGCACCCCGACCAGACCGTCGCCGTCGTCTCGCACAAGGCGACCATCCGCCTGGTCCTCTCGAGCCTGCTCGGCATCGACGCCCGCGGCTACCGCGACCGCCTCGACCAAGCGCCTGCGTGCCTCAACATCCTCGAGTTCAAGGACGTCGTGCGCGCCCGCCTGATGCTCTACAACGACGTCTCGCACTACACCGACTACACCGCCCGCCCGAGCGCGAAGCTCTCGAAGTGGTGGGACCACCCGTGAGCGCCGCGACCTGGTGATACGAGCATGTCCGTGAGGGCATGTGCGATCGGCCATGTCTTGAAGGACATGTCCATTCAGCCTTGCTCGTAAGCGATGCGCGGCTGTTCGCAGCGCTCGATGCGCCGCAGGCGCTCGCGCAGTGGCGGGAGCTGCCCCCGGGTTGGCGGGCGGCCGGCGACACCACCCGCGAGCTCGACCGGCGGGCTGGACAGTAAACCACGGCTCGACCTGCGCCCGGGGAAGAGCGCTTGCAGGGCCCTCGCGCTCGTTTGCAGCCGCGAGGAAATTCCGGCGTTGCAAGGCGCGCACGTTTTCCCGCTTGACCTTGACACTGACGTCAAGGTTTAGGGTCTCGTCCGGAGGTGTCGATGAGGATCGGAGAGCTCGCAACGCGGACGGGGGTCAGCCCTCGCGCGATCCGCCACTACGAGAAGGCCGGCTTGCTCAGCGCCGGTCGTCTCTTCAACGGCTATCGCGACTTCGGCGACCAGGCGGTGGCCGAGGTGAAGCACGTCGCGCGCATGATCCGGCTCGGCTTCTCGCTCGAAGAGATAGCGACCTTCCCCGCCTGCATGTTCACCGACGGCGCCGCCGCGCTCTGTCCCGTCGCCTTGCAGGCCCACCGCGACAAGCTCGAGGAGATCGAGACCTTGATCGCGGAGCTGGAGGAGCGTCGTGATCGCCTGCTCGCCACCCTCAAGGCCGCCGCGCAGCAGAGCGCGCAGGCAGCGAGGGTAGCGAGCCGCGACCAGGAGGCGAACGGACCATGAGACGCAGACAATTTTTCACGAACCTCGGACTCGCCGCGGGCGCCGCGGCCCTGACCACCACCCACCAAGCCCACGCGGCCGCACCCGTGCCCGCGACCGCGCCGCGCACCTACGTGCTCATCCACGGCGCGTGGCACAGCGCGTTGCACTGGGCGCGGATCGTCCGGCTGCTCAGCGCCCGCGGCCATCGCGTCGTGGCGCTCGACCTGCCGGGTCACGGCCTCTCGGCCCGGTTCCCGCGCGCTTACCTCGGCGCGGATCGGGCCGCCTTCGCCGCCGAGGTCTCGCCGCAGAAGGACCTCCGCCTCGACGACGCCGCCGACCTCGTGATCGCCGCCCTGCGCGAGCTGCAGGGCCCGTCGCGGCCGATCGTCGTCGGCCACAGCATGGGCGGCACCGTCATCACGCGGGTGGGCGAGCGCGCCCCGGAGCTGGTCGGCCGGCTCGTCTACCTCACCGCCTACTGCCCCGTGCGGCGCGGCCCCACGAGCGCGTACGGTGAGCTGCCCGAGGCCAGGCACGCGAAGGTCGATGGCTTGATGCTCGGCGATCCAGGCAAGACTGGCGTCGTCCGCATCGATCCGCGCGGCGACGCCAATTACCGCGCGCTGCTGCGCGCCGGCTTCTATCACGACGTCCCGGAGGACGAGTTCCTCGCTTTCGCCCTGGCGCTGACGCCCGACCTGCCGCTCGGCTACTGGACCACCGACGTCGGCGCGACGAAGGAGCGCTGGGGATCCTTGCCGCGGACCTTCATCCGCTGCACCGACGATCGCGCCCTGCCGCTCGCCCTGCAGGACCTCATGATCCGCGAAGCCGACGCCTGGACGCCGACCCATCGCTTCGACCGCAAGACCCTCAAGACCAGCCACTCGCCGTTCGCCTCGGCCCCCGAGGCCCTGACGGCGCTGCTCCACGAACTGCCGTGAGCGAAGCGCGGAGCCGAGTCGGCTCGCGCGCGGTCCCGGCGTCGAAGCTCCCGATTTGCGACCACTCCTGCGTCTGCGACCCGCGTCGTTGCTCGTCACGACAGCGGGTGATACTGCTGCGAGCATGATCGGCCTCGAGGACATCGCCATCACCCGCTGGGGCGCTGTGGGACCGCGCATCGTCCTCGTCCACGGCGGGGTGCAGGGCAGCAAGGTCCGCGGCGAGCGTCACTTCTCGGCGCAGGCGCGGCTCGTCGACCGCGGCTTCCAGCTGCTCGTGCCCGACCGGCCCGGCCACGGACGCAGCTCGGCGCCGGGCCGCCCTGACGACGCCGAGGCTGACGGCGAGTGGGCCGCGCAGTTGCTGGGCGACGGCGCCCACCTCGTCGGTCACTCGTTCGGCGGCTGCGTCGCGCTCGCTGCCGCGGCCCGGCGGCCCGCCGCGGTCCGCAGCCTCACGCTCATCGAGCCCGCCATGCTCGCGCTCGCCATCGCCAGCCCTGCCGTCCTCGGCTTCGTGCTCCGCACCGCCCTCACGCTCAAGCTCTCGCGCGATCACGAGGCCCGCGCCCGGCGGTTCGGCGAGCTCATGCACATCCCCGACGGCCTCCACGGCGACGACGCGTCCGAGCTCGCCGCCATCGGCCAGGCCATCGAACACCTCGTGGTCCCGCGCAAGGTCGACCTCGAGCGCGAGCTCGCGGTCATCGCTCAGGCGGGCATCCCCCTGCTGGTCGTCACCGGCGGCTGGGGCCGCGCCCTCGACGTGTCCGCCAGGAGGGCCGCCGTCCTGGGCCGCGGCCGCCTCGTCACCATCGAGAGCCCCCATCACTTCCCGCAGCTCGTCTCCGAAGCGTTCAACGAGCGCCTCGCCGCCTTCGTCACCGCCGCGGAGCGCCGCCTGGTCGCCTGAGAATCCGCGCAGCGGGGGCGGGTGAGCCTCACGCACCCGCGGATGTCTCTCGGGACAGGTCGGTCCGCAACCTGCGGGCGTCCCGAGTCCCGCAGGGCCGTACCGGAGTGCGTCTCCAGGTCGGCTGCTCGACGAGGCTCAACCCCAGTCATTGCCGCATTGAAGGACCCTCGTTCGAGAGCCTGGGTTCGGCCTCGGGTCTGCGGCTCACCAGGCACGCGACGCGATCGATGCGGTCCGCGAACTCGATCGCCGCACTGGCATCCGCGGCCTCCCCCGACACCGAGCGCACGATCTTGCCGCCATCACCGCGAATAACGAGCATCGCCTTCCGCGTCGCCATGTACACGAGGACGAGCACGACGGCAGCGACAGCCCCGAGTGCGATCTTGTCTGCCAACCCCGCGACGACAAGGGTGATGACAGCGAGGACCAGCAAGCCCGGTTCTTCGCGCTTGACGACCTCCGTACCGCTGAGGCAGTGCAGGAGGAGCGTCGTCGAAGTGTTCGTCTCTTGATTGCGATAGACCACGCGGTGCGTGGTGAGTGTCACCGCGTTCCAGGTGCAGAGCTCGTGCTCGTTCGGGAAGTACTTGCGTTGCGTCATGATGCTTCGACGTTTCGGCAGGCCAGGCGGCCCGTATCAGCGGGGCCGGGTCGCGGGGTCCAGGCGCGGAGACCTGCCAGAACTCAGCGCCCTGGGGTCTGAACAGGTAGTGTCGGCAGCCGGCCAGTCCGGTCACGGAGAGCGCTCGTTCGATGGCAGGCGAGGGCACCCGGACCCACCACGACCCGCGGCTGTCCCGAGAGACATACGCGCCACAAACCCAGTCGCCCGGCGACCAGGCAGGGCCATGATGGTCTTCACAGGGCGGGCGAGGGGCGGCGCAGTGGGAGGCAGCGAGGTCCCCATGCCTCACGCGCAGGCGCGGCGGGCCTCTACGGACACGCCCCGTCGAGTCGATGGCAGGCGAGGGCACCCGGACCCACCACGACCCGCGGCTATCCCGAGAGACATACGCGCCACAAACCCAGTCGCCCGGTGACAGGCGGGGCCGCGACGGTCTTCACAGGGCGGGCGAGGGGCGGCGCAGCTGACTCACCACGACAATCGGCTGTCCCGAGAGACATACGCGCCACGAGCCCCTTTGCGCGGTGACCAGGCGGGGCCACGACGGTCTTCACAGGGTGGGCGAGGGGCGGCGCAGTGGGACGCAGCGAGGGGCCCCATGCCTCACGCGCAGGCGCGGCGGGTCTCTGCGGACAGGGCCCCGTCGCACCCTCCGCGCCGAGCATGTGGCATGGCAGGTCTCGCGTCGCGACGGACCCGCTGCGCCGCCCCTCGTCCGCCCGCTCGACAATATCCTGGCCCCGCCCCGAGGGACCCGCGACAGGAGCCGCGCGACGAGACCTGTCCCGAGGGACAGGCGACAGGAGCCGCGCGACGAGACCTGTCCCGAGGGACACGCGACAGGAGCCGCGCGGCGAGACCCCGAGGGACGCGCGACGAGAGCCGCCTGCAGACGACCCTCGAGAGCGAAGCGAGCAAAACGCGAAGAGCCCCCGTGGACGCGCCACGAGAGCTCCTGCGCCTCGGCGTCGAGTCAGCCTACCAGCGAGCCTGCGCCAGCAAGAAGAACCCGAGCCGGTTCGTCACGTTCGGATCCTCGAACACGCGGATCCGGCCCGACTCGTTGCTCGCCTTCACGAACTTCGTCCGGTTGTTGTCGAGCGTATAGCGCAGCTCCGACACCACCACGAAGAACGGCGCGATGTCCCACTTCAGCGTCAGCTTGCCCGACAGGATGTCGAACGGGTTCTGGCCGGCTGGCAGGACCTCCTGGTCCCAGAACTCGCGGTACACGTTCGTCGTGTCGCCGACCTTGATCGACGCCGGCGACTTGTACGCCAGCACGGCGCCGGGCGTCAGCTTCGAGCGCTCGAAGTAGTAGTCGAGGCCCAGCGAGCCCCACAGCTCGGGCGACACCCGCGCCTCGTGGGGGAACGTCTGGTACGGGAACACGCCCGGGATCGACAGCACCACGAACGCCAGGTCGCGGTAGATGGCATTCGCGAACAGGCGCAGCTTCTTGATCCGCAGCTTGCCGAGGAACGCCGCCGCCTTGGCCGGCTGGATCCGCGTCGTATCGGGCTGCTCGAACTGCTGCAGCGTCTGGCCGACCGTCGTAAACTCGATCGCTGCCGAGCCGGCGGTGCGGTTGTCGTAGATCTGGTTCTGCGTCAGCAGGAAGCTGGCGTCCGGGCTGTAGCGGAACAGCTGGAAGTCGATCGACGTGCCGATCGGGACGCCCCAGTGGGCCGTCAGGCGGGTCGAGCCGCCGAACGTCTGCACCGTCTTGCCGCCGATGCGCGAGTTCGGCGAGAACATCGGGAACGCGCCCGACTGGTAGTAGCCGCCGTTGACCTCCCACGCGAGCCACGGCGTGAAGCCGATGCCGAACCCGGCGAGCGCCGAGTAGTACGTCTGCGGCTCGTTGATCTTCTCGTTGAGCAGGCGCGCCGACTTGGCGCCGAGGAACACGTAGCTGTCCTTGCCGGTGCCGACGTTCCAGTCGTAGCGCAGGCGCAGGCCCGGCGTCTGGCCGGTGTTGTTGGGGAACATGCGCTCGCCGCCCCACGTGACCGCGTACGTGTACCCGAGCAGGAACCGCTGCGAGTCGACCGGGAACATCGTCAGCGAGATGTTATCGCCGGTGTAGTCGTTGCGCTTCGTGTAGAAGTTGAGCTTGCCGTACGAGCCGTCGTCGCTGAGCGTCGTGTAGTTCTGGAACGTCTTGCCGTCGTGCCACTGCTCGATCTCGGTGACGAACGCCGCCTCCGCGTCCATCCGCTTGAAGAACGTCGGCATGCGCTTGTAGACGACGAGCTGCGTCTCGGTCTCGAAGCCGCGCTTCTCCTGCTCGATCGCGTCGTAGAACAGGCGGTCGGCCGCCAGCTTGAAGCCGGCCGAGGGCGAGCGGTCCTTCGCGCCGGCGAGCAGGTTGTCGTCGGAGATGGCGAACGTGAGGCGCGTCGCCATCGCGTTGCCGGCCGTCCACTGGTTGTAGCCCGTCGACGGCATCGCCCGCTGGTCGTCGACGCTGCGGCGCTGCTCCTGGGTGGCCAGGCGCTGCTCGGCGCGGTCGACCCGCGTGCGCAGGGCCCGGAGCTCCTTCTGCAGCGCGTCGATGTCGACCGCCTGCGTCGTGCTGGTCGGAGGGGCAGGTCCCTCGGCGCTGGTCGCATCCGGCTCGGCCGGCGGCGGCGCGGCCGACGGGGCTGGCGGCGTCAGCGTCGGCGTCTGGCTGGCCGAGGCAGGCGGCTGGCTCGACCCGGGGGGCGGACCGGAGTCGCCCTGGCTGGGCTGGAGCGACGCGAGGGCGAGGCCGGGCGCGAGCCAGGCGACGGCGAGGACGGCGGCGGGAAGGGGCCACTGCATGGGGTACGTGGTCTCTCGGCTACGGGACCGGAGGCGTCGGCGGGGGGCGAGGTCCGGGTTACTTGACGAGGTCGTCGGCGGTGCGCGGGGCCAGCTTGAAGTTCTCGAAGCTGAACACCAGCGGGCCGGTGATCGACGCGAAGGTGTCGTCGACCGCGGGCTTGGGCCAGTCGGCGGTGGCGAAGAACAGGTCGTCGAGGCGGAGGCCGCCGTCGATCGTCCACTCGCCGAACATGTCGGCCTCGGCGGTCACCGTCACGTTCTCGACGGTGACGAGCACCGACTCGTAGTTCTCGCTCATCGAGCCCGAGGTGGCGACGTCGGCCGCGTCGACCACGATCGGCGAGGGCACGGCGTCGGTGCCGCTGACGATCACGTCGCCGGCCTTGCCGGCGGTGATCTGCGACATCTCGTAGAACTCGGAGTAGAGCCCGTTGATGGTGACGACGTCGCCGGGCTGGACCGCCAGCATGTCGGGGTTCTGGTTGATGTAGACGTAGATGCCCGAGTACTCGCCGCCGGCCGGGTCCTGGACGAAGAAGCCGTCCTTCTTGAAGTTCAGCGGGCTGGTGACGACCACGTTCTCGACCGTGACGAAGCTGCCCTCGCCGACGTTGCCTTGCTGGATGTCGAAGATCGTGACGGCGCCCATCGGTCCGGTCGTGGTGTCGGTGTCGGTGTCGGTCGTGTTGCCGCCCTCGCACTCGAAGCCGACGTAGTCGTCGCAGCTGCGCGGCACCAGCTTGAAGTTGCCGAAGTTGTAGACCAGCGGCCCGGTGAGGGTCAGCGTGGTGTCGACCGGCGGCTTGGGCCCGCCCTCGGGCAGGAAGAACATGTCGTCGATGCGCAGGCCGCCGGTGACCTCGAACTCGCCGAAGCCGAGGTCGGCGTTGGTGACGTCGACGTTCTCGACGGTGACCACCACGCTCTCCCACACCTCGGTCAGCGCGCCGCCGTTGGCGATGTCGGGCGGCGACACGACCGGCGGGGTCGGGGGGGTGGCGGTGCCGGTGATCATGATGTCGTCGGCGAGCGAGATGTTGATCTCGCTGAACGTCTCGGTGCCGGTGTCGTCCATCGCCTTGTACTCGACGTACTCGCCGACGACGGTGAGCTTGTCGCCCGGCTTCGGCACCTTGCCCTGGGCCATCAGCTCGGTGGCGGTGTCAGGGTAGATGTAGAGCTGGATGCCCGAGTACTCGCCGCCGTCGAGCTCCTGGATGAACACCGAGCCAGCCCCGCTGCCGCTGAACTTCGTCGGCGAGACGACGACCACGTCCTTGACGCGCACCAGCGAGTTCGGCGTGACCTTGTCCTGCTGGAGGTCGAAGATGGTGGTGTCTTGCAGGCCACCGCCGTCGGTCGGCTGGTTGCCGGTCGGCGAGGAGTCGCCGGTGCCGGCGGTGCCGTCGGTCGCCGTCGCGTCGTCACCCGCGGTGGTGGAGTTGTTGAACGCGTTGCAGGCGAACAGACACAGCGCAGTGCAGGGGACGAGTCGACGCATGATTCCAGCTCCTTCGCAGCTCGTGGCCTCGAGAGGCCGTGCAGTGATTCGCGGCGCGTGCCGCCAGAAGAGGCGTTCCGTGCGCCCGGACACTTACTTTGCGGCCAAGCGCGATGTCAAGCCTGGCCCCTGTGATGCAGCGAGCGAGGCCGGGTCCCAGGCCCGCCTTTGTGAGGCGATCCCCCAGCGAACGTTGTGACGCGGTCGACAACGGGACGACGTCGGGCCGACGTCGGCGCCGCACGCGGGGCGCCGCCGCGAACGTTGAACCACGGGCGCCGAGGCCGAGCCGCGGGCTACTGCGAGGACGACTGGATGTCGGCGTCGTCGCGGGTGTAGAGCAGCCAGGACGGTCGCGCGGCGGCGTGGTAACGCAGGTCGCCGACGATGTTCAGCTTGCCGCCGACGTGGTCGGCCGGGTCGAAGCCGGTCGCGCTGAGGGCGCTGACGACGTTGACCCCGCCCTTGCCGTTGTTGCAGTTGCCGGAAGGGTCGACGAGCACCACCCACTGGCCGAACGTCGCGTAGCCGTCACCCAGCGGACACACCGTGACGTCTCGCACCTCGACCAGACGGCTCTCCAATTTCTCCATCGCCTGATCGTCGTCGACGAGATCGCTGGTGATTTGCACGGGCACCAGGTTGGACAGCTTGCCGCCGACCCGGTAGGTCGGGAAGCTGAGCTCGGTGAAGCCGTAGAACTCGACCACCGTGCCGATGATGTCCTCGATCACCGAGCCCTGCTCGATGCCCTTCGGCCGCGAGTGCGTGTGGGCGAAGATGGCGTTGTAGCCGGTCGCCATGTCGGTCAGGTCGGTCAAGTAGAAGCCGTCGACGGCGATGCCGGTGACCACCAGCGTGCGACCCTCGGCGTTGACCTTGACGAAGTCGCCGTTGAGCGGCGAGCTGGCCGGGATGTCGGTCTCGTTGATCTCGCGCAGGGTCGGGTGGGCGACGTGGATCGTCGGCGACAGGCCGGTGGCGTAGCTGCCCGGGGCCTCCTCGGTGCCGCGGTCCTCGACCCAGATGTTGGTGGCGCCGTGGGCCCGCATGACCTCGACCGGGACGCCCAGCGCCTGGCCCTCGGTGACGGTGATCGTGGTCGGCTGACCCGCGGCGAGCTGCCCGCGCGGGGCGACGTCGAGAGTGACCTGTCCCGAGAACCAGGTGGCAGTCTCGCCGGCGTCGTCGACGGCGCGGATGTCGAGGACGAACTGCCGGCCGCTGCCGCTGTAGATCAGCGGGGCCTTCTCGCTGCCGACCTCGCCCTCGACTTCGACCTTGAAGGTGAGCGGCGCGACCTTGCCGGTGCTCTTGTCGATCTCCTGGACGCAGGCGGGGCCGCCGGCGAGCAGGAGGGCGAGGACGGAGACGGGGTGCTTCGTGTTCATGGCGGGCGACCTCGTTCCTAGTACTTGGTGACGATGCGACCGTCGGGCACGGCGTACCCGGACTTGCAGAGGTCGAGCGGCGTGTTGGTGTCGTAGCAGGCGGGCAGCTGCGGGATGTCCCGCATGTACTGGATCATCGCCTCGCGGATCGGGATGCCGGTGTTGACCTTGGTGGTGTTGCGCTTGAGCATGCGGAAGCCGCTGCCGCCCCACGCCATGTAGTCGTTGGTGCACATGTCGTAGGCGCGGGCGGACTTGAGCGGCTCGCCGTTGATCTTGATGTCCTCGGCCTTGCCGGTGCGACAGTTCATCGTGAAGCTGATGCCGGAGACCTGGATCTGCGAGTTGCAGCCGCGCTCGGCGCTCGAGCGGGTGGCGAAGTCCAGCAGCTCCTGGACCTCGAGGCCGCTCAGGATCATCGTCGTGATCGTGTTCTCGAACGGCATCACGTTGTACATCTGCTCGTACGTGATCGGGCCGGCGAGGATGTCGGTGCGGATGCCGAGCGAGTTGGTGACGCAGAACTCGGTCTCGATGTAGCGGCGGTACTGCATCGCCTCGGCGACCAGGTTGCCGAGCATGCTGTCGCCGCCGGTGTTGCCGAACCGCCGCAGCGACTCGGTCGCGGTCGTGATCACGCGGTCGAGCAGCAGCGTCTGCGCCATCTCGTTGATGTACTCCTGCAGGACCTCGCGGGTCTCCGGGTCCTCGGGCACGGTGGCGTCGATCGGGAACAGCTTGAACTTGTGCGAGATGATGTGCTTGTCGCGGACGACGATGTCGAGCCGCGAGACGAACTTGGCGAACGCGTTCGGGTGGGCCAGCAGGGTCTGGCGCCGGTGCTCGGGCTTGCACTCGCCGATGCCGCGCGGCGGGTCCTTGCCGTCAGGGTCGGCGCCGGCCTCGGGGTCGTCTTCCTCGCCCTCGCTGTCGACCGTCACGACCTCGGCGTCCATGTCGGGCCGGGCCGAGATGTACTTGGCGTCGGGGTTGTAGTCGATCAGCTTGGGCGGGCTGAGGGCGATGTGGTGGTGGCCGCCGAGGATCAGGTCGAGGCCACAGATGTTGCGCGCCAGGACCTCGTCCTCGGTCAGCCCGAGGTGGTCGAGCAGGACCACCAGGTCGACCGACTCGCGCAGGAAGTTGGTGTAGAACTGGACGGTCTGCAGGGTCTCCTTCGGCAGGACCCCGAGGTTGTTGGTGCCGTCCTCGAGGCTGTTCATCGAGCTGAGGTTGCCCATGCCGATGATGCCGAGCTTGAGGCCGTCGACGTTGTAGACGACGAACGGCTTGACGATGATGTCGAACTTGGTGGCGAACGGCTTGGCGTCGTCCTCGAACTCGTAGTTGGCGGCCAGCAGGTCGAAGTCGCCGAAGCTCGAGAACTGCTCGAGCACGTTCTCCGGGCCGTGGTCGAACTCGTGGTTGCCGAGCGCCATGGCGTCGAGACCGGCCATCGACATCGCCCGCACCTCGGCCTCGCCGTTGAAGATGTTGAAGATCGGGGCGCCCTGGAACAGGTCGCCGGAGTCGACCCAGATCGAGCGTCCGGCGTGCTCTCGCTCGCGCTTGACGATGTGAGCCATGCGCGCGACGCCGCCGTACGGCCCGCGGCCCTTGGCCAGCCCGAGCTGCTGCTCGGTGTAGAGCGGGACGTGGTCGTACGGCAAGATCCGCGAGTGCACGTCCGAGGTGTGCAGGATCGTGAGCCGGACGTCCTGACCGGTGAGGTCGGGGTTGTCGGCCTCGTAGAGGCACGAGCCCAGCGAAAGGGTCGCAAGCAGGCCGAGGGCGATCGAAGGACGCGAGTTCCGCACGGTTGCGGCGAGAGGTAACAGGCCCCGCGCGTTCGCGCAATCCGGACCGGGGTCGCGGCGGTCGTGGCCCAGGTCATGCTCCCCGGGCCCGACCGCGTGCAGGCTCCGCGGGCCGAACGCTGCTCCGGCCGCGGCTCCAGGCGGTGCGTGCGCGTGTCGCTTTAAAGTCACAGGCAGGCGTCGGCAGCCTCGCACGCGGGTCACACCGCGGCTCTGCTTGCTCGGGTTCGGAGACCCCCTCGTCGCCGTCCGCGGGATCGTGACACCGAGCGGGCTCGCCGTCGCCGGTGCCGGACCTCCGACCATCGGCGGCGGGGGTGCAGCCCTGAGCGACGCGGGGTCGGGGCCGCGCGGTCGACCTGCCGCGCTCGCGGTGCAGGCGTGGCGGGCACGTGAACATGACCGCAGGGACATGCCCGAACGGACATGTCCCTGCGGTAAGGTCGGGCGGAGCGATCAGCCCATGGGGATGCCGCACAGGCCGAGGTTCTCGAACCCGGGCGGGGCGGTGCCTTGCTCGTACCAGGTGATGCACTCCTGGCCGGCGCCGGGGCAGTCGGGCGCGGTGATGTCGCAGTAGGGCAGGCAGCAGCCGAGGGCCGAGGAGTCGCACTCGGTGGCGAAGCCGGGGTCCTGGCAGGTGAGGCCCTTGTCGCAGGCGTTGGCGAACTCGCACGGGTCGAAGGCGACGCCGGCGTCGCCGGAGGCGTCGAGGACGCACACGAAGCCCTCGTCGGCGGGGTTCGGCAGGCACAGGTCGCTGCCGGCGCAGTCCTGCAGCAGCGGGTCGCACTGCGGCAGGCACAGGTTGAGCACGCCGTCGTTGGCGATCACGCAGGTGGTCGACTGATCGGCGCAGTCGGGGGCTTCGGGCGAGCCGTTGCAGAGGTCGACGCAGGTGCCCTGGCCGGTGTCGTTGTCGACGTTCCAGCACATCGAGCCGAGGGCGCACGAGTCGATGCCGCTGACGCCGCTGCCCTCGACGGTGCACGGGTCACCCGGGGCGCCGCTGTTCTCCTCGACGGGGACGCACTTGAGGCTGTTCCACGAGGAGCCGCCGTCGTTGGCCCAGGCGGAACACTTCTGGCCGGCGGGGCAGTCCTGGGCCCAGTTGTCGCACTCCACCTCCGGCGGCGGGGTGCCGGTGGTGCCGCACTGGATGAAGCTGCAGGTGGTGTCGCCGTCGGTCTCGGTCTCGCCGTCGGTCTCGCTGGTGGCCGCCGATTCGGTGGTGGTCTGCGGCGGATCGACCGTCTCGCCGGCGCTGGTCGAGGTGCCGCTCTCGCTGTCCTCTTCACCACCGGAGGTGGTGTTGATGCCCGCGGTCGGGCTGACCGGTTCCTTGTTCTCGCACGCCATCAGCAACAGCGCGGCCGTCAGAGTCGTCCATGCTCGCTTCATCTCGCACCTTCCTCGCGTCATTAAGCCGGATGAGCAACGGCATGTCCTTATGGACATGTACATTGCGACATGTCTTTGGGATCAGCCGCCGGCAGCCCGCCTGCGCATCCGTGCGCGCCCATACCCATTGGGGCGTCCGCAACGGAAGATGCTCAGGTGATAAAACTGCAAAACAGTTAATCCTTGCAACAAGTCTTATACAACCTCCGAAACCAACGCAAGGAATTTAAGTTTATCGGTGTCGATTGTTTGTTTTACTCGATCATGAGGGCAGCACCTCGGACGAGCGTCCTTTGCGCGTGGGGCAAATCGCGCTCCGCGGATGCGAGCCGGGGCGCGACCCAACGCAAAACGGCGCCCACGAGGGCGCCGTCCGGCTTCGCGATCGCGGGGCGCGGGCTACTTGCCGCCGCTGATCTGGAGGTTCAGGTCCATGTCCATGGTCATCGGCATCTTCACGCCGTTGGCGTCGGTGGTCATGCCGATCGAGGACTTCAGGTTCATCTCGCCCTTGACCGGAGCGACGCGGGCGAGGTCGACCTCGGTGGTGCCGGAGCCGTTCGACTCGAGGCGGTCGAGGCTGACCTTGGCGCCCTCGGGCATGCCGGGGGCGGTGATGGTCTGCTGGGCGGCCGTCTGGACGATGGTGCTGGCGAGCTGGACGACGGTGCCGTCGCGGCCCTTGAGCTCCCAGGTGGCGATCTGGTCGAGCTTCATGCCCTGCTGATCGAGCTGCTGGGTGACGGTCCACTTGGCGCCGACGCCGAGCGCCTCCTCGGGGAAGGGCACCGACATCTGGTTGATCTGCTGACGCATGCTGTCGACGGTCTGCTTGATCTGCGGGTTCACGTCGGCGGGCATGTTGAAGTCGGCCGACTTGACGATGCCGCGCGGGGTGATGAGCGAGGTGCCCGACATCTTGTTCATGGTGCCGAGCACGCCCTTGAGCTGCTGGACCATGGCGTCGGGGACCTTGGGGTCGGGCAGGACCTCGATCTTGTCGAGGCTGAACTCGCTGCGGATGTCGCCCTCGCCGGTGATCTCGGTGACCTTGAGGTTCATGGTCATCTGCATCGGCGGGATGTCGGTCTTCGGCATCGCGTTGGGGCCGATCTGCATGGCCATGCCCATGCGCATGGTCATGATCATGGCCTGCTCCTGACCGGCGGTGAGCTTGAGCCGCAGCGGCTCGCGCGGCTCGGCGCCAGGCTCGATCAAGGTGACGACCGAACCCTTGCCGGTGGTGGCGGCGGCGTCGGGGGCGACGACCGGGGCGGGCGGGGTCGCGTCAGGCTTGGCGACGACCGGCGCGGGCGGCGGAGCGTCGGTCTTGGTCGGCGCGACCTCGGTCTTGGTTGCCGGCTTGCTGTCGGTAGGCTGACAGCCGAAGAGGTGCAGCGCAGCGGCTGCGAGCGGGACACAGAGGACGCGGAGACGGGGGCGGAGCGACATGCGCGGCGAGGCTACCACAGGCGGCTGTCGCCAGCGTGGCGGCGGCGGGGGGGCCAGGACCTCGCGGAGGCGTCGACGCGGCTCAGGGCAGGCGACGGCCGCTGGCCTCGACGGCGGCCCGCACCCGGGCGAGCGCGGCGAGGACCTGGGGGTCGCTCTGCAGCTTCTCCAGCGGGCTCGGCAGCCGCCAGGTCCAGTTGTGATCGCCGACGGTGGCGGGCTTGTTGATCCGGTCGCGCACGCCGAGGAGGTCCTGCAGGAGCAGCAGCACGAGGTCGCTGCCGGCGGCGAAGACGAGGTGGAGCAGGGCGGCGTGCACGGCCGGGGTGAACTCGCGGCCGAGCGGTTCGGGCATGTCCTTGAGGCCAGGTAGCTTCTGGACCTCGGCCCGCTCGGCGGGGCTCAGCTCGTCCCACCAGACGGCGACGGGGGCGGTGTCGTGAGTGCCGAAGGTGGCGACCGAGAGCGCCGGGTAGCCGGCGGGGTCGCGGAAGGCGTCGCCGTCCTTCTCCCAGATCAGGACCTTGTAGCCGGGGGCGCCGAGCTTGTGCAGCGAGGGGCCGACGTAGGCGGGGATCGATCCGAGGTCCTCGGCGATGAGCCGGGCGCCCCGCTCGGCGGCGCTGGCGATGATGGCCCCGATGACCTTCTCGCCGTGGGCGAGCTGCTCGGGCTCGGTCGGCGGGTCGAAGGTGCCGGGCACGAGCTTGCCCTTGTCGTCGCGCCGCCGCTCGTAGGGCCGCATGTACGTGCGATAGAAGCCGACCAGGTGATCGATGCGGAAGCGGTCGTAGAGGGTGGCGCTGTAGGCCGCGCGCCGCCGCAGCCAGGCGAAGTCGGGATCGCCGGCGGCCATGATCCGCCAGTGGTACGGCGGCAGGCCCCAGTCCTGGCCGTCCTCGTCGAACTGATCGGCGGGCACGCCGACCGACATGTCCATGCGGAACTCGGCGTGGTGGACCCAGACGTCGGCGCTGTCGCGATCGACCATGAACGGGAGGTCGCCCATGAGCTCGACGCCGAGCCGCGCGAGCTCGCTGCGCGCGGCGGCCCACTGAGCGTGGGCGAGCCACTGCACGTACTCGTGATAGAGGACGGCGTCGGCGTGGCGGGCCTGAGCGGCGCGCAGGGCGGCGCGGTCGCGCTCGCGCAAGGGGTCGGGCCACTGCCACCAGGCGGCGCCGTGGTGGGCGTCCTTGATCGCGCGGAAGAGGGCGTAGTCGGGCAACCACCGGCGCTGGGCGTCGCAGAACTCGATGAAGGCGCGAGCCCGCGGCGACTTGACGGTGCCGGCCTGCAGCTCGCGCTCGACGAAGTGCTTGAAGCCGGCGGTCAGCGCCTTGCGCTTGAGCTCGCGGACGGTGGCGTAGTCGATGGTGCTGCGCTTGCGGGCGGCGGCGAGCGCGGTGACGCCGGCGGGCCCGAGCACGTCGCGGGTGCTCAGGTGCTGCAGGTCGACGACGGGACCGAGCGAGATGAACATCGGATCGATGCCGAACGCCGACAAAGCGGCGTACGGCGAGGTGTTGCCGATGGAGATCTCGTTCAGCGGGAGGACCTGGACGAGGGAGATCCCGGCCCTGGCGATGAAGGCCGCGAACGCCGGCAGATCGCCGATCTCGCCGATCCCCCACGACTGCTCGGAGCGCAGCGAGAACAGCGGGACGGTGACGCCGGCGACGCGGCCGGCGGGCGAGGAGGCGGTGGTCTGGCTCATGGCGGGGATGCGCCCGCGCGAGGCCGAGCGCCATGATCCAAGTAGCAGGCCGGACCCGCGCTGCGAAGTCCAAACCAGCGGAACCCGCGCAAATCGGCGGCACAAACGAAGCGGCTGCGCCGATCTCGCCGGTCGCGCGCGGGCCTGTCGGTGGCCCGCGCCCCGGGACGGGTGTTGTAGCGTTCGGCTGGTGTCCTCTGTGATCTGGCCCGGTCGACCGGACCCGCTCGGGGCGAACGCCGACGACGACGGCGTCAACTTCGCCCTGTTCTCCGAGACCGCCACGCGCGTGTTCCTGTGCCTGTTCGACGCGCCGCATCGCCCGCCGGGCGCGACGATCGAGCTGCCCGAACGGACAGGTCGGATCTTCCACGGCTACGTGCCGGGGCTGCGACCGGGGCAGCTGTACGGCTACCGCGTCGACGGGCCCTACGAGCCGCCGGCGGGGCTGCGCCACAACCCGCACAAGTTGATGCTCGACCCGTACGCGCGCGCGGTGGCGTGGAGCGGCAACGCGGCCGAGCTGTACGCGTACCGGGTCGGCGACCCGGCCGGCGACCTGGCGTTCGATCGCGAGGACAACGCCGCCGACGCGCCCAAGGGGGTGGTGGCGAGCGACGCGTTCGAGTGGGGCGACGACCGCCGGCCGCAGACGCCGTGGACCGAGACGCTGATCTACGAGCTGCACGTGAAGGGGATGTCGCGGCTGCACCCGCAGGTGGCGCCGAACCTGCGCGGGACGTACGCGGGGCTGGCGTCGCCGCCGGTGATCGAGCACCTGAAGTCGCTCGGGGTGACGACGGTCGAGCTGTTGCCGGTGCACGAGATCTACGACGAGCCGGAGGTGCGCCGCCGCGGGCTGGTGAACTACTGGGGCTACAGCACGCTCGGGTTCTTCGCGCCGGCGGCCCGCTACGCCGCCGATCCGCGGCCCGGGGGCCAGATCGCCGAGTTCAAGGCGATGGTCAAGGCGCTGCACGCCGCGGGCATCGAGGTGATCCTCGACGTGGTGTTCAACCACTCGTGCGAGGGCGGGCAGGGCGGGCCGACGCTGTCGCTGCGTGGGATCGACAACCGCGCGTACTACCTGCTCGACCCCGGGGCGCCGCGCTACTACACGGACTTCACCGGCTGCGGCAACACCCTCAACCTGCGCCACGCGCAGACGCTGAAGCTGGTGCTCGACAGCCTGCGCTACTGGGCCGAGCACATGCACGTCGACGGGTTCCGCTTCGACCTGGCGCCGGCGCTGTCGCGCCGCGGGGCCGACGTCGATCGTCACAGCCCGTTCCTGGCGGCGATCGGGCAGGACCCGCTGCTGTCGCGGCTGAAGCTGATCGCGGAGCCGTGGGACGTGGGGCCGCACGGCTATCAGCTCGGCGGCTCGCCGCACCCGTGGGTCGAGTGGAACGGCCGCTACCGCGACGCGGTGCGCCGCTACTGGCGCGGCGACCTCGGCCTGGCGGGCGAGCTGGGCTACCGGTTGACGGGCTCGTCGGACCTGTTCGCGGCGACCGACCGCGGGCCGACGGCGAGCGTGAACTACGTGGCCTGTCACGACGGCTTCACGCTGGCCGACCTGACGACCTACAGCGTCAAGCACAACCACGCCAACGGCGAAGACAACCGCGACGGCAACAACCACGAGCACAGCAGCAACTGGGGCGTCGAGGGGCCGAGCGAGGAGCCGCGCCTCGCGGCCGTGCGGGCGCGGACGGTCCGCAACTTCTTGACGACGCTGGCGGTGTCGCAAGGGGTGCCGATGCTCGGCGCGGGCGACGAGTTCGGCCGCACCCAGCGCGGCAACAACAACGCGTACTGCCAGGACAACCCGACTTCGTGGCTGTCCTGGGAGACAGGTCCCGAGGGACAGGCGATGCTGGCGTTCACCCGCCGGGCGCTGGCCCTGCGCTCGCGCTTCGCGGTGCTGCGGCGCTCGCGGTTCTTCTCCGGCACGAGCGGGCCGCACAGCCACCTGCGCGACATCTCGTGGCTGCGCCCCGACGGGCGGGCGATGGGCCACGGCGACTGGGTGTCGCCGTCGACCCGGGCGCTGGCGCTGCTGCTCGGCGGCGACGCGACGGGGCTCCGCGACGAGCGCGGTGAGCCGGTGAGCGACGCGACGCTGCTGGTGCTGCTCAACGCCGACGAGGTGCCGACGTCGTTCGCGCTGCCGTGCCGCGACATGGGCCGCTGGCAGCGAGTGGTCGACACGGCGTCGCCGACAGCCGAGGAGGAGATCCTGCCGGCCTCGACCGAGAGCCACGAGCTGCCGCCGGCGGCGATGGCCGTGCTGATGCTGGTCCGCGTCGAGGCCCCGCCGCAGCGCGCGAGCTGAGGGGGCGGCCCCGCGACATGTCCGCGACGCGAACGACGGTCGGCGCCGCCGACCTCGACCGCACCCGCGTCGGAGGTCGCGGACGGTCGAGGTGCATGCTGCGCCGCGCAGGTCGGACGTCGTGGCAGGGGGACGCGAGGATGCGAGGCGACGCACGCACGGGGGCGCGGAGACCCACGAGAGCGCGCCCCGGCAAGGTCACGCGGGGACGCAAAGTCAGCGAGCCGCGAGCGGTTTGCACGGCGCGCGTTCCTCGGTAAAAGCCGCCGGCAAGGATGTCTCGCCCTCGTAAACCCGAACGCTCCGCGCCGCGCAAACCCACCCCGAGCCGCCGCGACGAGACCCGCGGGCCGGCGTCGCGCGAGGCTCCGCCGGTGCCGAGCGTGCCGGGCAGCGAGGCGGACGCGGCAGTGAAGGCGGGAGCGAGCGACGAGCCGCGCGAGACGACGCCACGCGAGGCTCCGCCGGCGCCGAGCGTGCCGGATCGCGCGGCGGGCGAGGCGAGCGCGACCGACGAGACGCCGGCAGCGGTCGAGGCGGCCGCGGACGCGGTGACGGGCGAGCGCGGGGCGAGCGCGACGCCTGAACTTCAGGACATGCCCGATCGACCCGGTATCGAAGGTCAGGCGCTTCAAGACATGTCGCAAGAGACAGCTGTTTCCGTGGACGCACCGAGCCCGCTGGGCGACCTCGACTATCACCTGCTGGCCGAGGGCACGCACCTGCGGCTGTGGGAGTGCATGGGGGCGCGGCTGGCCCCCGGCGGGGAGGGCACGCACTTCGCGGTGTGGGCCCCGAACGCGCGGGCGGTCAGCGTGATCGGCGGGTGGAACGGGTGGGACGGCGAGCGCGACCCGCTGCACGCGGCGCGCGGCGGGGTGTGGACCGGGTTCGTGCCGGCGGCCCGGCGCGGGATGCTCTACAAGTTCCGCATCGTCGGCGCCGACGGGCAGGTCCACGACAAGGCCGACCCGCACGCGCTGATGAGCGAGGTGCCGCCGGCGACGGCGTCGGTGATCTGGGACCACGCGTACGAGTGGGGCGACGCGAGCTGGCTGGCGCGCCGGGCCGAGCGGCAGGGGCCGTCGGCGCCGATGTCGATCTACGAGGTGCACCTGGGCTCGTGGCTGCGCGGGCCGGGCGGCGAACACCTGTCGTATCGAGCGATCGCGCCGAAGCTTATCGCCCACGTGCGCGCGCTCGGGTTCACCCACGTCGAGCTGATGCCGCTGACGGAGCACCCGTTCTACGGCTCGTGGGGCTACCAGGCGACCGGTTACTTCGCGCCGACGCGCCGCTACGGCGAGCCGCAGGAGCTGATGGCGCTGATCGACGCGCTGCATCAGGCGGGCATCGGCGTGATCCTCGACTGGGTGCCGGCGCACTTCCCCAACGACGGGCACGGGCTGGTCCACTTCGACGGCACGCACCTTTACGAGCACGCCGACCCACGCCGCGGGGTCCACCCGGACTGGAACACGCTGATCTTCAACCTGGCGCGCCACGAGGTGCGGGCGTTCCTCCTCAGCTCGGCGATGATGTGGCTGCAGGCGTTCCACGTCGACGGGCTGCGGGTCGACGCGGTGGCGTCGATGCTGTACCTCGACTACTCGCGCAAGGAGGGCCAGTGGCTGCCGAACCACCTCGGCGGGCGCGAGAACCTCGAGTCGATCGAGTTCCTGCGCGCGCTCAACCAGGCGATCCACCGCGAGGTGCCAGGGGCGGTCTCGATCGCGGAGGAGTCGACGGCCTGGCCAGGGGTGTCGCACAGGGTCGAGGACGGCGGGCTCGGGTTCGACTTCAAGTGGGACATGGGCTGGATGCACGACACGCTGCGCTACTTCGGGCGCGACCCGGTGACGCGCTCGCAGCACCACCGCGACGTCACGTTCCGCATGATGTACGCGTACTCGGAGCGGTTCATGCTGCCGCTGTCCCACGACGAGGTGGTCCACGGCAAGGGCTCGCTGGTCCGTAAGATGTCCCCGGGGACAGGTGGCTCGGCGGCCCGGCTGGCCAATCTGCGCCTGCTCTACGCGTACATGTTCGGGCTGCCGGGCAAGAAGCTGCTGTTCATGGGCGACGAGCTGGCCCAGGTGCGCGAGTGGAACCACGACGGGCAGCTCGACTGGGGCCTGCTGGCCGACGCCGACCACGCGGGGCTGATGCGGTGGGTCGGTCGCCTCGGCCACCTGCTGCGCGCCGAGCCGGGCCTCCACGAGCTCGACCACGACCCGCTGGGGTTCCGCTGGGCTGTGGTCGAGGACTACCAGCGCAGCACGCTGGCGTTCCTCCGCCGACCGCGGCAAGGCGCGGTGATCCTTGTGATCCTGAACTTCACGCCGATGACGTGGACGAACTACACGGTGCCGTTCGAGGCGCCGGGCGAGTGGGTGCGGATGATGTCGTCCGACGAGGGGCAGTTCGGCGGGGCCGGTCACGCGGGGCCAGAGCGGCTGATCGCGGACCACTCGGCCGGCGGGGCGCTGCCGTGCGCGGCGACGCTGGACTTGCCGCCGCTGACTGCCCTGATCTACCGCGGGCCAGAGGTAAAGGCGTACGACGCGGCGGCGCTCGAGCTGCGCGAGGCGCTGGCGGCCGAGGCCGAGGCGGCCCGCACGGACGCGGCGAGCTGAGGCTCGCGCGCCCGTAGGGTGCATGGGACATGTTCTGAGGGACATGTCCCATGGGGCATTTACACATGTCCTGAGAGACATGTGCATGGCGCGCGCTGCGACGGGATGACGCGGCGCGGAGGCGCGACGTGGTGATGCGGTGCCGCGCCGCGCGAGTTCGGACCGAGCGGCAGGGCAGCGATCGGGCGCGGGCCGTGATCGTGGTCAATCGGTGTTCTGGGCCGTCGGAGGGGAGTTGCGTGTCGGACTTCGGGTTCGGGTATGGTTCGCGACCATGCGCGCCGCTCGTCGTTGCCTCCCGCTCGCCGCGTTCGTCCTCGCCTGTCAGCCCACGGGCGCCGGGACGGACAGCGACGACGCGACGACGATGAGCCCTTCGACGTCGTTCGGCGGGAGCTTCACGACCACCGAGGCGACGCCGACGACAGGGACGGAGACGGGCGCGACGACCAGCTCGAGCGAGGGGAGCTCGGAAGCGGGGACGGAGTCGGAGACTTCGGGGCCCGACACAGCCACGGGCGAGCCGGGGCTGTCGGAGGACGAGGCGCTGCTTCGTCAGGCGATCGCCGGCGAGGTCGACGCCGAGGAGGCGATGCGCACGATCGCCGGCCGCGGCGGCTTCCCGGTGGCGGCGGCGTCGGGCGGGTTTCTGTTCGCCTGTCTCTGCGGACAGGGCGCGTGGACGCTGGCCGGCGATCACGACGACTGGGCGCCGGCGCCGATGAGCCAGGCGGGGTCGCTGTGGTGGATCGAGGCCGACATCGCCGCGCCGGACGGCAGCCTCTATAAATTTCACGAGCCGGACTCGGCGCAGTGGATCGCCGATCCGTACGGGCGCCGCCACGGCTACGACGATTTCGGGACGTTCTCGCTGGTGCGCGCGAGCGCGGCCCACCTCGAGCGCTGGTATGCGATCGAGGACGCGGGCCTCGGGCTGGCGCCGCGCGAGCTCGAGGTGCTGGTGCCGCAGGACGGGGCGTTCACGCATGCGCTGTACGTGCACGACGGGCAGAACCTGTTCGACCCGGGGGCTTTCTTCGGCGGCTGGCAGCTGCCCGCGAGCGCGCCGCCGAACATGCTCGTGGTCGGGATCACCAACACGCCGGCGCGCATGGACGAGTACACGCAGGTGCCCGACGAGCTCGACGGTCAGCCGATCGGCGGCGACGGGGCGGTCTACGCGGAGCTCGTCGACTCCGTCATCCGGCCGCGCATGGAGGCGGCGTACGGGCCGGCGGTGAAGGTGGGGACGATGGGCTCGTCGCTCGGGGGGCTCATCAGCCTGGTGATCGCGGACCTGTACCCGGACCGCTACGACATGGCGATCAGCCTGTCGGGCACGGTCGGCTGGGGCTCGCTCGAGCTGCACAACGAGACGATCCTCGAGACGTACGAGGCCGCAGGCAAGCGCGGCTTCGCGATCTACGTCGACAGCGGCGGCGAGGGCACGTGCGTCGACGCCGACCAGGACGGGATCGAGGACGACGCGCCCGACTCGTTCGACAACTACTGCGAGAACGCGCAGCTCTACGCGATCTTGCAGGCGAGCGGCTACACGCCCGAGGTCGACGTGTTCTACGTGCACGCGCCGGGGGCGATGCATAACGAGCTCGAGTGGGCGGCGCGCGTGGGCGTGCCGCTGCAGATCTTCGCAGGGCTGTGACGCGCGCCGGCGCGGCTCAGGCAGACCCGCAGCGCGGCAGGCAAGACTCGAGCTCCTCGCCGAACGCCGCCTTGCCGATGCAATCCAGCCGGACCACCTCGTCGGGCTTCTGCAGGCATTGCTCGAAGTCTGCCGCCGGCAGCAGCGCGCGATGGACGAGTCTGGTGGCCCAGAAGTCATCGACGGCCGCGCCGCTGTTCTCGAACACGGTGCCGTCCGCTTGCACGTAGAGGAAGATCCACCGCTTCGTGTCGTCCGTAGCGGATGAATCACCCGGATCTGCCCCGGCGTGTGGTCGCGCAGGGCCTTCAGCGCGCACTCCAGCGCTGCGGGGTTCTCCACGACGGACGCTTCCTTCTCGCCAATGACGAGGATGTCGTCGCACGCGATGGTCGCTTCGCACACCACCTCGGTGATCTTCGCCCCGCAACTCTCGTCGAGGGCGAAGCAGCAACAATCGCTCGCTGGCTCGTCGAGGGGGCACACCTCGCCGCCGGTCGATGTCGGTTCCGTAGTCTCGGCCGTGGTCTCGGCCGTGGTCGTCGGGGCGTCCATGGTCTCCGCTTTACCGGGAGCACACGCCGCGCAGAGCAGGAGGAGCAGGCCACACCGAGGATGGATCGTTAAGCAAGTCATGCGCCGAGCGCAGCATGCTGGCGGCTCTCTGCGCATGTCCTCATGGACATGTTCTCATGGACAGCTTTGTAAAGCTGTCCGCTGGAGCGCGTCGATCGGTGTGAACCCGATGGCCGAATCAGCGCAGGTCGAGCTCGACGTCGACGCCCTTCTGGCGGCAGGCGGCGAGGATCTCCTCGGTCAGCTGATCGGTGTCACGGTTGTCGCCGGGCGGGAGGGCCAGGACCACGCGCGGGCGCTGGGCCTCGAGCGCCGCCATGCGTTCGCGGTGCTCGAGGAAGCGGGAGAAGCCGGCGTAGGCGACGCCCCCGAGCACGGCGACGAGCACCACCAGCGCGAGCAGGATCGGCATGTCGGTCCAGGATAGCGCGGTGGCGGGCGGGCGTCAGCCGCCGAACAGGCGCGCGAGCTGGCTCGCGCCGCCCTGCACGGCGGTGCGCTGCATGTACAGCTCGAGGCCGAGGCGACCGCCGAGCTCGGCGCCGCCGCCGGCGCGGCCGGGGCCGCCGTGCTGCGCCTGCGGGAACACGCCGCCGGGGCTGAACGAGCCGCCGGCGCCCTTCTCGTCGGAGAGGACGAGGCGGCCGAGCTGGGGCCCGAGCTCGGCGACGGCGCGCGCGACGTAGTCGCGATCGTCGCTGTAGACGGTGGTCACCAGGCTACCGCCGCCGAAGCCGATGATGGCCGCGGCCTGGGCGACGCTGCCGTCGTAGGGCAGGAGGGTGGCGACCGGCGCGAACACCTCGACGCGGTGGAACACGGCGCCGCGATCGAGCACCGCCGCGGCGTCGGCCTCGAGCAGGATCGGCTCGAGGAAGAAGCCCTTGCCGGCCGGGACGTCGATGAACTCGCCGCGCTGCGGATCGCCGCGGACGATGCGGGCGCGCTCGCGCAGGGCCGCGACGCCGGCGCGGGCGTCGGCGAGCTGCTGCGCGGTCGACAGCGGGCCCATCTTGACGCTCTTGCTCAGCGGGTTGCCGGTCTGCGCGGCCCGCTCGCCGAGGCGACCCTCGAGGGCGTCGCGCAGCGCGGGCAGGGCGGCCTCGGGCACGAGGATCCGGCGCGTGGCGGTGCACTTCTGACCTGTCTTTTGGGTCAGCTCCGTGACGGCGTCGCGCACGACCAGGTCCCACAGCTCGCTGCCCTCCTGCACGTCGGGGCCGAGCACCACCGAGTTGAGGCTGTCGGCCTCGACGTTGACGCGCACGCCGTGGGCGAGGACGTTGCGGTGGCCGCGGATCTTGGCGCCGGTGTCGGCCGAGCCGGTGAAGGCGACGACGTCCTGCGGGCCGAGGTGGTCGAGCAGGTCGCCGACCGAGCCGATCAGGACCTGGAAGGCGCCGGGCGGGAGGATGTCGGCGGCGACGACGAGCTCGGCGATCCGGTGGGCGACCAGGCTGGTGCTGGTGGCCGGCTTGGAGAGCACCGGCATGCCAGCGAGCCAGGCGACCGCGGCCTTGCCGAGCATGCCCCAGGCCGGGAAGTTGAAGGCGTTGATGTGCACGGCCACGCCGTGGCGCGGCTGCAGCAGGTGCTGCACGCGGACCTTGCTGGTGCGCACGACCACCGCCGGCTCGCCCTCGACCAGCCAGGGCGCGTCGGGCAGGGTCTCGGCCAGCTCGGCGTAGGCCGCGAGCACGCCGAGGCCGCCGTCGATGTCGAACTTGGCGTCGCCGCGGGTGTTGCCGCCGCTGACGACGGCGAGGTCGAGCAGCTCCTCGCGGTGCGCGTGCAGCAGCTTGGCGATGGCCTGCAGGAGGGCGCCACGTTGCCGAAAGGACATGGCCCGAAGGTCAGGTCCGCCGACCTCGCGGGCGTGGCGGACGGCGTCGCCGAGGCCGCGCGCCGAGCTCGCTTCGGCCAGGACCTCTTCGGTCGCGGGGTTGACGAGGGGGGTCTTGGGACCGTCCGCGGACTGCCAGGCGCCGTTCAGGAAGCTCTCGATCACGCGCATAGAGGCGCAAACGGTACGCCGAGCGCGGCCCCACCGACAAGCCGGCGGGCGGCGCGTTCGATCACGCGTGCGCGCGGGTGAGGCCGCAGGGGGCATGCAGCGGGAGGTCGGAGTGCTCGAGCACACCGACCTCCGTCACATCGTCGCGACGCGGGGCAGGGCCCGCGCCGGCGGTCACGCCTGGGCGCGACCGAGGCTGCGAGGATCGGTGAGGCGACCGGTGACGGCCGAGGCGGCGGCGACGGCCGGCGACACCAGGTAGACCGGACCGGGCGCGCCCATGCGGCGATCGAAGTTGCGGTTGGTCGTGCTCGCGGTGGTCTCGCCCTCGAGCGGGATCCCCGGACCGTTGCCGATGCACGAGCCGCAGCCCGGCGCGGTCACCACGGCCCCGAGCTCGCGGAACAGCCCGAGCAGGCCCTCCTGCTCGGCCGAGGCGCTGACCTCGGCGCTCGACGGCGTGACGGTGACGCGGACCTTCGGCGCGAGGGTGCGGCCGCGCAGGACTTCGGCGGCGGCGCGCAGGTCGGCGAGCGAGCCGCCGGTGCACGAGGCGATGACGACGTTGTGGATCGGCACGTCGACGACGTCGGCCAGAGCGGCGCGGTTGCGCGAGTCACCGGGGGTGGCGACGGTGAGCGGGACCTCGGCGAGGTCGATGGTGATGGTGCGTACGTACTCGGCGCCCTCGTCGGGCTCGACGAACATCGCGTCGGTGTCGACGCCGGGCCGGCGGTCGCGCAGGAACTCGCGCACGGGCGCGCACGGCTCGACCACGCCGGTCATCAGGCCGCCCTCGACGGTCATGTTGGTGAGCACGCTGAGCTCGTCGACGTTCCACTGATCGAGGCCGGGGCCGCCGATCTGGATCACGCAGGTGTCGGTGGCCGAGGTGCGCCACTGCTCCTCGCGGAAGTACGGGTCGCCGATGATGTGGAGGATGAGGTCCTTCGGCGAGACGACGCCGCGGGCGTCGCCGGTGACCCAGATCCGCACGGTCTTCGGCACGGTGACCGGGACCAGGCCGGTGCGCAGCGCGAAGGCCATGGCCGTCGAGCCGACGCCGAACGCGAAGGCGTTGAGCACGCCGGCGGTCGGGGTGTGCGAGTCGGTGAGGATGATGATGGTGCCGGGGTTGCCGTACTGCTCGACGACGATGCGGTGGCACACGCCGGCGTCGTACTTCTGGCCGGGCCCGTGGATCCGGATGCCGTTCTTGAGGCTGGCGCTGACCATCTCGTCGCGCAGCTGGCGGGCCGAGTCGAGCCGCTGCTTCTTGACGCGCAGCGGGACCGTCGGCTGATCGATGAGGACGAAGTGGTCCTCGAAGGCGGCCGCGAGCTCGGGGTTCTTGATCGGCGTGGTGCCCCACTCCTGCTCGTAGAGGGCCATCACCATGCCGCCGGTGTACTCGTGCACGCCGCGGAAGCCGACCGCGCACAGCACCTGATCGCCCGGCTTGACGGCGGCGATGCCGAAGCGCTCGCCGCCGGTCCAGGTGCGCGCGGCGATGATCTTCTCGGTGCAGTTGAGCGGGCGCGCGGGGGCGTCGGTGCGGTACTCGGGCTCGATCTCGCCGGCCAGCAGGCGGCTGCCGTAGTGCAGCAGGCCGCCGTTTTGCACGACAGCGCGGAAGAACGGCGGCAGCTCGGCCGCGAGGCCGCCGAGGTCGACGTCCTCACCGGCCTGCAGGCGGCCGACCACCCCGAAATCGGTGGTGAACGGCAGGCCGCTGTAGACCATGTTCTCCTGGAAGATCCGCTGGAAGCTGCGGGCCACCACGAGCTCGATGCCGGCGCCCTGGTGGGCGACCACCGCGACCTCGCGGCTCGAGCCGGAGCCGTAGGCGTCGCCGCCGACGACGACCTGGAAGCCGCCGTCCTTGACGCTGTCCTTTTGGACCTGCTCCTTGAAGTTCTCGAGGAAGTAAGGACCGAGGATGTCGCCGGTGTAGCCGAGCGTGCAGGCCGCGCCGCTGATCATCAAGTCGGTGTTGACGCCGTAGTGGAGCGGCGGAGCGGCGTCTGCGCGGGCGTCGAGATCCGTGCCCGTCAGCTGCTGCGCGATGCCCTGCGCGTCGTCGGTGAGCCAGAGGATCCTGCCGCGAAGCTTCATGCGAAGTTCGGTTTAACACCCGTGCGCAGGCTTCGGAAGGTAAAGAGGGGAGTCGGCGGGCCGGCGTGACGTGGCTCAGCTCACCGGTGCTCCGCCGGATGGCCGGCCCAGTGCGGTGGAGTATGTTCGCGGCGCATGTTCTTGCGCACGGCCCTTCGCTCCCTCTCGCTGACCGCGCTGGTCTCCACGACTGTTCTTCCAGGTTGCGCCTCCAAGCCGGCGACGTCGGCGGAGACTCCGGCCCCCGGCGGCGAGGATCCCGCAGGCGCGGCGGCCCGTGACGCCGATCCCGCGACGGTGGAGGCGCTCAAGGCCGCCATCGCCGGCCCGCAGCGCTCGGCTGAAAACCGCGCCCGCGACGTGTACCGCCACCCGCTCGAGACGCTGCTGTTCTTCGGCCTCAAGAAGGACCAGACGGTGGTCGAGCTGTGGCCCGGCGGCGGCGGGTGGTTCACCGAGGTGCTGGCGCCGACCCTGCGCGACAGCGGCAAGCTCATCGTCACCAACTTCGACCCCAACGGCCCGGCCGACGCCTACCAGACCCGCAACGGCAAGAAGTTCCTGGAGAAGCTGGCCAGCGCGCCGGAGGTCTACGACAAGGTCGAGGTCGTGACGGTGACCGACCCGTCGGCGCTGGTGCTCGCGCCGGAGAACTCGGTCGACCTGGTGGTCACGTTCCGCAACACCCACGGGTGGGTCGAGAACGGCATCGACGCGGCGGTCTACAGCGCGGCCTTCAAGGCACTCAAGCCCGGCGGCGTGCTCGGCGTCGAAGCCCACCGCGGCAAGCCGCAGCCGGTCGACGACCCGAAGAAGGTCGCCGAGACCGGATACCTGCCCGAGGACTGGGTGGTCGCCCGCGTCGAGTCGTTCGGCTTCAAGCTGCAGGCCCGCTCGGAGATCAACGCCAACCCGAAGGACACGAAGGACTACGAGAAGGGCGTGTGGACCCTGCCGCCGTCGTTCGAGCTCGGGGACAAGGACCGCGACAAGTACGCGGCGATCGGCGAGAGCGACCGCATGACGCTCAAGTTCGTCAAGCCGTAAGCGAGGCCCGTTCGCGGCCCAAAACAAAAGGACAGGTCCCTAGGGACCTGTCCTTTCGTGCATCCCGGCGGGGCCTAGAGGACCGACTTGATGAAGTCGGCGATCTTGCCGCGGGTGCCGCCGCCGACCATGCGGTTGGCCAGCTTGCCGTCCTTGAACAGCAGCAGGGTGGGGATGTTGGTGACGCCGTACTCGACGGCGGTGTTCTGGTTGCGATCGACGTCGAGCTTGACGATCTTGACCTGCTCGCCGAGCTCGCCGGCCAGGGCGTCGAGGTGGGGCGCGATCGCGCGACACGGACCGCACCAGGTGGCCCAGAAGTCGACCAGGACCGGGGTCTGCGAGTCGAGGACGTCGTTCTTGAAGGTCTGGTCCGAGGTGTTGGTGATTTTGTCGGATGCCATGGTGGTCGGGGCGGGTGAGTGCAGGCCAGAGGGCCGTGAAGCAGTCAGGCTTGGACGGGCTTGCAGCGGTTGAAGTGGGGGCCGCTCGCGGCGGCGGCGCGGCGCAACTGGCGTCGCCGCCGGCCAGAGCATGGTGCCGGGCCCGCGGCGGCGCAAGGGTTGTGAGGCCGCGCGGGCGCGGCTACCCTGGCCGGGCATGCCGCGGATCTTCGTCGCCCAGACCCTCGTCGACACATGGCTGTCGACCGGGACCGTGTCCCTCGAGCAGGACCTCCTGCGCGTGTCCGGTCCCCCGTCGGTCGATCTCTTCATCAACCCCGCGGTATGGTTCGAGCGCATCGACGGCGGCGAGGCCGATCCTCATGACGTCGTCGGGCGCGTGAAGACGTCGCAAGAGCTGGCGCAGATGGGCGCCGACCACTACGAGAGCTCGGTCGTGATGGGCGACTACGCGTACACCGTGAAGCCGGGCTTCATCGCCACGGTGGTCGACGCCCGCGGCTCCGAGGTCCGCCTCGACGGGCCGACGTGGGGCCGGCTCATGCAACAGATCGAGGACCTCGGCGCGTCGTCCGACAGTTAGGCCCCATGCTCGTCCTCTTCATCCTCGCTTCGCTCGCCTACGGGGCCGCGATCTTCGCGTACGCGCTCGACCCGCCCGCGAGCGAGGCGCGCGCAGATGCGCTGCATCGCGAGACGCGCGCGGGGATCTTGCTGGCGATCGCGGCGGCGCTGCACGTGGGTTGCATCGGCGCGCAATGCGTCGCCGGCGAGCACCCGTTCAGCTCGGTGTTCCTGGCGACCAGCTTCGGCGCGCTCATCGCGGTGGTCGGCGGCCTGGTGGTCGGACGGATCCGCCGGGCGGCGACGCTCGGCGCGATCGTGGCGCCGGTCGGGCTGCTCGGGCTCTCGATCGGCGTGATGTTCGGAGCGGCGAGCGTGCACGACCCGCTGCCGGCGCCGACCAGCGCGCTGGCGAAGGCGCACATCGGCCTGGCGACGGCGGGCCTCGGCGGGTTCACGATCGCGGCGGGCATCGCCGCGCTTTACCTGACGATGGACCGGCGACTGCGGCTGAAACGCTGGAAGCCCCAGCCTGGCGGCCTGTCGCTCACCGGCCTCGAGCGCCTGCACTACCATGCTGTGATGCTGGTCGTGCCGGTGCTGACGCTGACGATCGTCACCGGGGTGCTGTGGACGGTCAAGTCGGGCGGCGTGGCGGCGATCGGCGGGCGCTGGATCGAGGTGGTGATGGCGGCGGCGGCGTGGCTGTGCGGCGCGGCGATCCTGGTGATGCGCGCGACGATGGGGCTGCGCGGGCGCAAGTCGGCGCTGCTCACCCTGGCCGCGTTCGCGTGCACGCTGCTCGTGCTGGTCTGGTACGGGGTGCGGGCATGACGGAGCTCGTGGCGGTCGGGCTCAATCACAAGACAGCCCCGGTCGAGCTCCGCGAGCGCCTGGCCTTTGGGACAGGTGACGTCGCGGCCGCGCTGTCGGCCCTGCGCGAGCGCGCGGGCCTCGGCGAGGTGATGATCGTGTCGACCTGCAACCGCGTCGAGGTCTACGCGGTCGCGCCGCACTGGGCCCGCGCCGGCGAGCGCGTGCTGCAGGCGCTGGCCGACACGCGCGCGGTGCCGCTGCCCGAGCTGGTGGCACACACGTTCGTGCGCGGCGAACGAGCGGCGGCGAGTCACATCTGTCGCGTGGCGGCCAGCCTCGAGAGCATGGTGGTCGGCGAGCCGCAGATCCTGGGCCAGGTGAAGGACGCGTTCGAGCTGGCGCAGCGCGAGGGCACCGTCGGCGGGGTGCTCGACCGCTGCCTCGGGACGGCCTTCCGCGCGGCCAAGCGGGTCCGCAGCGAGACCGAGGTGGCCCGCGGGGCGGCGAGCGTGCCGTCGGTGGCGGTCGACCTGGCGCGATCGATCTTCGGCGAGCTCACCGGCAGCGGCGCGTTGCTGGTGGGCGCCGGCGAGATGGCGTCGCAGGCCGGCGTGCACCTCAAGGCGGCCGGCGTGGCCGAGATCGCGGTGGTCAACCGCAGCGAGGCCCGCGGGCGCGCCCTGGCGGACGAGCTTTCAGCCCGCTTCGCGCCGTGGGACAGCCTCGACGCCGAGCTGCGCCGCGCCGACATCGTGGTGACGAGCACCGGGGCGCAGCGGCCGGTGATCGACCGCGCGCTGCTGCGACCGGTGATGAAGGTCCGCCGCGGCAAGCCGATCTTCTTCGTCGACATCGCGGTGCCCCGAGACGTCGAGCCGGAGGTGGCGCGTCTCGAACAGGTGTTCCTCTACAACATCGACGACCTGCAAGGGATCGTGCACGACAACATGCGGGCCCGGGCAGCCGAGGCGGACCGCGCGGGGTCGCTGGTGGAGGAGGAGGTCGGCGAGTTCGTGGCCTGGCAACGGGCGCGGGCGATCGGGCCGATCGTGCAGGCGCTGCAGCAGCACGCGCGGGCGATCGCGGAGGCGGAGCTCGGCCGGATCCGCGGCAAGCTGCAAGGGCTGGCGCCGGAGCAGCAGAAGGCCGTGGAGGCGCTGGCCAACGGGATCGTGCAGAAGCTGCTGCACAAGCCGATGACGGCGCTGCGCCAGGCCGCGGTGGGCGAGGGCGGCGAGGCCGACCTGGCCGGGGCGGTGCAGCAGCTGTTCGGGCTCGAGGTGCCGTCGGCGACCGCAGCGGCGGCAGCACTGCTGAAGCCCGAGCTCGTGCGCGAGTGACGAGGGCCGGGCGCCGCGACGGGCGCGCTTGAAGCGAGGGACATGTCCCGAGGAGAATGTCCTGGGGGGCATGTCCCTGAGGACATGCCCGTGCGGACATGTCCCTCAGGTCTTGTGGGCCAGGGCGGCGAGCACGGCGTCGGCGCCGAGGCGGAGCAGGAGCTCGGCGACCCCTCAGGGCTTGTGGGCGAGCGCGGCGAGTACGGCGTCGGCGCGGAGCGGAGCAGGAGCTCGGCGAGCCTCAGGTCTTGTGGGCGAGCGCGGCGAGCACGGCGTCGGCGCCGAGGCGGAGCAGGAGCTCGGCGACGGCGGTGCCGAGGTCGGCGGCGTCGGCGGGCGGACCGACGCGGGCGGCGGTGAAGCAGGGGCGGCCGCTCGGGTCGGTGATGACGCCGCGGACGTGCAGGAGCTCGCCCTGCAGCTCGGCGTGGCAGCCCATCGGGACCTGGCAGCCGCCGTCGAGGCGGGCGAGGAAGGAGCGCTCGGCGGCGGCGACGGTGGCGGCGTGGGCGTCGTTCAGCGGGGCGACGAGGGCGCGCACGCGGTCGTCGTCGGCGCGGCTCTCGAGCGCGAGGATCCCCTGGCAGGCGGCCGGACAGAACTGTTCGGGGTCGAGGCGAGCGTCGATGCGCTCGCTCAGGCCGAGGCGGACGAGGCCGGCGGTGGCGAGCAGGATGGCGTCGTAGTCGCCGGCGTCGAGCTTGCGCAGGCGGGTGGGCACGTTGCCGCGCAGCGGGCGGATCTGCAGGCCAGGGTGGAGGCGCAGGGCCAGGGCGCCGCGGCGCAGGCTGGTGGTCCCGAGCGCGGCACCGGCGGGCAAGGACTGGATCGAGAGGTCGCTCGGGGCCTGTCCTTCGGGACAGAGAGCGGCGCGCAGGGCAGGGCCGAGGACGAGGGCGTCGCGGGCGTCCTCCCGCGGCGGGGTACAGACGATGGCGAGGCCGGGGTGCAGGCGCCCGGGCAGGTCCTTCATGCTGTGGACGGCGAGGTCGACTTCACCGGCGGCGAGTCGCTCCTCGATGGCGTTGACGAACAGACCCTTGCCGCCGATCTGGTTGAGCGGGCGGTCCTGGATCCGGTCGCCCTCGGTGGTGATGTGCACGAGCTCGACGGCGAGGCCGTCGCCCCAGACGGCGCGCAGCCGGTCGCGGATGTGGTGGGCTTGCCACAGCGCCAGCTCGGAGGCGCGAGTGCCGATCCGCAGCGGACGATCGAGGTCGGGCTTGGTCGAGGCGGTCATGCCGGGCGGGGATGATAGCGCCTGCGCTCGCACGGGCGCCACCGGGGTCGGGCGCCCGGCCCCGGGGGCTCCGAGGGCCGGGGTCGGGCGGCGGGTGTCATCGAGGCGAGCAGGGCCGCGCGAACGGCGAGCGCGCCGCCCTGGTGGCCGTCGACCTCGCACGCGGGGGATGCCGGCAATCCGTGACGGCGCTCGGGATCGATGAGGGGTCAGGCCTCGTGGCGTGCGTTGCCTTGGTGCGCAGTCGGTCGCGAGGCATGCTGGCCTCGGAGACCGGAGGCGGGCGGCAAGCAGTGCCCGCTCGGCGCAGGTCCGGCGAGAGGACGAGGACGATGATCCGCGTGATGTACTGGTGGAAGGTCGAGCCGGGCCAGGAAGATGCGTTCGCGGCGGCGTGGTCGCAGGTGACGCGGTGGATCCGGGAGCATAAACCGGGCGCTCGCGGCAGCTTGCTGCTGCGCAGCGCCGAGGACCCGCACGAGTTCGTGGCGATCGCCCGCTGGACCAGCCGCGAGGCGTGGGAGGCGTCGCCGCAGCTGGATGACGCCGAGATGCAGGTGCATCGGCAGACGATGCGGACGACGGCGGAACGCTCGCGCCCGGCCGTGTTCTTCGAGGAGGTGGCCGACCTGACGGTCAGCGACGAGGAGCGGGCAGGCGAGGCTTGAGGCGTGCCGGCGCTTCGCACGGCGCGGCGGGCACGTGGGAGACGCCTGGCGACAGGGACATGTCGCTGAGGACATAAACCGAAGGACATGCCCATACGGGCATGTCCTCGAAAACATGTCCTTCAGCGCTTGTCGGCCGGCGGGTCTTCGGGGGCGCCGCCGAGGCGGAACACGATCTCGCCGCGGATCTGGTCGGTCTCGACCCAGCCGATCGCCCGTGAGTCGCAGCAGGCGCCCTCGTCGCGGTTGTCGGCGACGAGCAGGTAGCCGTCGGCGGGCATCTCGTAGGGGCCGCCGTCGGCGGGCACGCCCATGCCGGGCCAGGCGTCGGGGCCGGCGGTGCTGGCGAGGACCTGATAGCGGCGATCGCCGATGATCTCGAAGGAGGTCGGGCGCCCGTTGGGCACGCCGGGGCCGTCGCCGGGCTTGTGCGCGAGCGGCTCGCCGTTGACGGCGAGGCCGAGGGCGCCGCGCGGATCGCCGAAGGTGACGGCGTCGCCGGGGAGGGCGAGGATCCGCGCGACCCGCAGGCTGCGCGGCGGCGGTCGCCCGGCGACGCCGCTGCGCCGCTGGACCTTCTCCCACTCGTCGTCGAGGCCGAGCTCCTTGGCGTCGACGACGGCGGTGTTGCGCAGGCGATCGCGGGTGCCGGGCACGCGCGGACGCGCGTCGGGCAGGGGCCGCTCGCCGGGCAGCTCCTGCACGGGCGAGGGCTCGGGCGGCGGCGGCGGCGGCGTGGGGTCGTAGACGACGAGGTCGCCGCGGTCGAGGCCCCAGGTGCCGCGCACGAACAGGACGTGATCGCCGCTGCGGAGGTTGGGCGCCATGCCGTCGCCGTGGATCTCGACGACGGTGGCGAAGCTGCAGCGCAGCATCAAGAGAGCGGCGCCACCGACGAGCACGCCCCAGGCGAGCCGCGTCGGCCAGGTGCGATCCGGCGGCGCGGGGTAGTCGTCAGGCTCTGGTTCGCGGCGAAACAACATGCGAGGCGCGGAGCTGTTCGCTCAGCGCGGCGACATCTTGCTCGACCCGGGCGGGCGGACCAAAGAAGACGCCGATCCCGGCGAGGGCCCGCGCGCCGGCGGCGAGGCAGGCGGCGGCGGTGGCCGGACCGACGCCGCCGAGGGCGACGAGGCAGGCGGCGGGCTCGGCGGCCCAGGCGCGCAGACCGTCGAGGCCGATCGGTCGCTTGCTGCCGAGCGGAGCGCCGGGCTGGGCGGTGGTCGGCGGGAAGACGGGGGCGACGAGGGTGTAGTCGACGAGGTGGTGGCCGGGCTGTGGGGGGCCGTGCACGGCCCGGCCGAGCAGGCCGGGCAGGCGCGGGCGCAGCTCGGCGAGGCGGACGAGCGAGGGGTCGCCGCGCAGGTGGAGGCCGTCGACGTCGGGCAGGCCGGCGGCGCGTAGGGCGTGCTCGGGATCGACGGCGAGCAGGATCGGGATCGCGCGCTCGCGGCAGCGGCGGACGACAGCGGCGAGGCGGCCGGCCGGATCGAGCAGAGCCTCCGGCGCGGCGCCAGGCTCGCGCAGGAGGACGGCCAGCGCGAGGTCGCCGGCACCGGCGCGCCAGCACCCGACGAGCTCGGGATCGACGGGGCCGGTCGGCGGGGTGATGGCGAGCAGATGGAAGGGCGGGGTCACGAGGACGCGCGCGCGTTCACTCGATCATGCCCGCCGTCGGGCTCGAGGCGCTGCCGATCACGCGCGTGGGCATGCGGCCGGCGCGGAAGGCCTTGCGACCGGCGACGATGCCGTCGCGCATGGCCTCGGCCATGAGCAAGGGGACCTGGGCGTGGGCCACGGCGGTGTTCATGAGCACGGCGGTGCAGCCGAGCTCCATGGCGATCGCGGCGTCGCTGGCGGTGCCGACGCCGGCGTCGACGATGACCGGGATCTTGGCCTGCTCGATGATGAGGCGGATGTTGTGCGGGTTGCGGATCCCGAGGCCGCTGCCGATCGGCGCCGCGAGCGGCATGACGGCGGCGCAGCCCATCGCCTCGAGCTTGCGGCAGACGATCGGATCGTCGGTGCAGTAAGGAAGGACGACGAAGCCCTCGTCGAGGAGGATCTTGGCGGCCTTGAGGGTCTCTTCGTTGTCGGGCAGGAGCGTGCGCGGGTCGCCGATGACCTCGAGCTTGACGAGGTCGGCGATGCCGAGCTCGCGCGCGAGGCGGAGCGTGCGAACGGCGTCGTCGGCGGTGTAGCAGCCGGCGGTGTTCGGCAGCAGCGTGTAGCGGCTGCGATCGATCCACGACAGCAGGTTGTCCTTGACCTTGAGGTCGACGCGGCGCAGCGCGACCGTCACGATCTCGGCGCCGCTGGCGGCCAGGCAGGCGCGCGTCTCCTCGGCGTCCTTGTACTTGCCGGTGCCGATGATGAGGCGCGAGGTCAGGGTCCGACCGGCGAGGGTCCAGGTGTCGTGTGTATCGCTCAATTTCAGCCTCCGCCGACGAAGGTGACCACCTCGAGCCGGTCACCGTCGACCAGCTCGATCTGTGCGTAGGTGGCCCGTGGCACGATCTCTCGGTTGCGTTCGACCGCTACCTGCCGCGGATCCAGACCCAGCGAGGCGACCAGCGCCGCGACCGTGGTCCCGGGCGCGAACGGGTGGGGCTCGCCGTTGAGCACGAGGGTCGGCACGGGCGGAAAGGTACAACGAACCGGGGGTGCGACGAGATGGCGCCATGTGCGCCGGCACGACATGGATCACAGCGTTGCCCAATTCACTCACCTGTGGCGATCGTGCAACAGGTACCCAGGGGCGCGATGATCGCCGTATTTTTGGAAGACTAATGGAAAATCAATGAGTTAGGCGTTTGACGCGCCGTGCCGGCGTTTGGCCCGCTTTGTGCTCACTCCCACAAGTATGCACGTTGAGTCGGAATCCCGCCGTCCGAGCATCCCCCTGGAACGCATGGAAGCCCAGGATATCCTGTCCTGCGTCGAGCCCTTCACCGCTGCCCGCCCCGCCGAGTTGGAGGTGCTGGGGCGCACGGCCGTACGAGTCCGAAAGACGCCCGCCAGCATCCTCTGCCACGATGGGCAGCCGGCTGACGGCCTTTATATCGTGCTCCGTGGACGCATCAACCTGGTCCGCGCCGTCGATGGCAACCGCGACCTGATCCTGTCGAGCCTCGGGCCCGGCGAAGTGTTCGGCGAGAACTGCGCGATGCCCGGGATGGTGATGTCGACCACCGCCGTCGCCGCGGTGCAGAGCGAGATGCTGCGGATCCCCGGCGAGGCGCTCAGCGAGCACCTCCGGCGCGAGCCCGAGACCGTGGTCCGCTTGATGCGGATGCAGTACGAGAAGCTCCGCGAGGTCGAGGCGGTGGCGAGCGGCCTGGCGCTGTGTGACGTGGAGCAGCGGCTGCGCCGCACGCTCGCTCGCCTGGCGCGTCGGCAGGGCCGCCGCAACCCGGCGAGCGCCGGCTGGATCCTCGCGCCGGTGCCGACGCAGTCGGAGCTCGCGCGCATGGTCGGCTCGTGTCGTGAGACCGTGTCCCGCACGCTCAGCGCGATGGCCCGCAACGGCCTCGTCAGCGGCAGCGGCCGGCGCATGATCCTCAACGACAGCCTCGTCAACGAGACGCCCTGAAGCCCGCGGAATGTCGGCGAGGCCGGGCGCGTTGGGGGACGCGCCCGATGCCACGTTCCCCGACTCCTCGTGCTAACTTCGGGCCCGTGGCTTATTCCGGGCCTGATCGTCGGGTCGCCGACCGCAGGCAAGCGCCGATCGTCGAAGTCCGGCCGACTTATGCGTATGTCGACGCCGGCGCGATGGTCCACAACCTGCGCACCGTGCAGGCGGCCGTCGGTCCGCGCTGCCGCGTGCTCGCGGTGGTCAAGGCCGACGGCTACGGCCACGGCGCGATCGAGGCGGCCCGCACGTTCGTCGACGCCGGCGCGTGGGGCTGCGCGGTCAGCCTGGTCGAGGAGGGCGTCGAGCTGCGCCAGGCCGAGATCCGCGCGCCGGTGCTGGTGCTCGGCGGGGTCCATCCGGGCTCCGAAGACGTGATCGTGCACCGCTCGCTGACGCCGGTGGTGTGGGCCCGCGAGCACCTGCAGCTGCTGTCCGCCGCGGTCCGTCGCAGCGGGGCGCCGCCGCTGCCGATCCACCTGAAGATCGACACGGGCATGTCGCGGCTCGGCGCGCTGCCCGGCCAGCTGCCGGAGTTCCTCGACTGGCTCGAGGGCGAGGACGGGCAGCACGTGCGGCTCGAAGGCGTGATGACCCACTTCGCCTGCGCCGACGAGCCGGACGACGTGACGAGCCCGCGCCAGCTCGAGTCGTTCCGCGACAGCCTGGCGGCGCTGGCCAGCCGCGGGTTCCACCCGCCGATCCGCCACGTGTGCAACAGCGCGGGGCTGGTCCGCCTGCCGCACGCGCACTTCGACATGGTGCGCCCGGGCGTGGCGATCTACGGGGCGGCGTCGAGCCGCGAGGTCGAGCTGCCGGGGTTGAAGATGGCGATGAGCGTGCACTCGCGGATCCTCGGCATCCGCGAGCTGCCGGCCGGCGCGCGGGTGTCGTACGGGCACCGCATGGAGCTGACGCGGCCGTCGCGGCTCGGCATCGTCCCGGTCGGCTACGCCGACGGCTACCCGCGGCGCATGAGCGGGCAGGCGCAGGTGCTGGTCCGCGGGCACCGCTGTCGGGTGGTCGGCAACATCACGATGGACGTGTCGATGATCGACGTGACCGACCTGCCCGACGCCCGCGAGGGCGAGCGCGTGACGCTGCTCGGGGCCCAGGGGCGCGACCGCATCGACGCCTACGAGCTGGCGCGTTGGGCTGATGTCATCCCGTACGAGATCCTGTGCGGGATCTCGAAGCGGGTGCCGCGGCGGGGGTAGCGGAGCTTCGGGACATGTCGCGCAGGACATGTCCGTTCGGACAATGACGAAGGGACATGCTCTTTCGAGCATGTCCCTTGAGATAGCGACCAGCCCCGGGCTCAGTTGCCGGCGGGCGGGGGCGCGGAGGTGGTCGGCGGCTGGCTGCTGGCCGGGGGCTCGCCGCCGGCGGGCGGGGGCGCTCCGGCCTCGTTGCAGTCCTCGGAGCCGACGTAGTCCGGGTGGCATGGGTCGCTGATGTCCTGCACCTTGGGCGCCGCGGCGCCGCCGGTCTGGCTGACCGGCTTCGACCAGTTCACCTCGGTCTTGGCGAAGGTATTGGTGTTGCCGGCGTCGAAGATCTGCTCCTCGTTGACGTAGCTGTAGAGGTAGCGCTGGTCGGTGGCGAACAGGGCGGTGATCGTCGACTGCTTCTTGACCTCGTGGCTGCCGCTCGAGGTGGTGGTGATCTCGGTCTCGTCGGTGTCGGTGATGAGCCGCGCGACGGTGATCGGCGGCTCGCCGGTCTGATAGAAGCCGTCGACCTTGCTGGTGACGGTGCCCTCGGAGTAGCGGCCGAGCTTGCCCTTGCGGCCGCGCTTCTTGTCGTCCTTCCAGGTGTCGCCGGCCTTGAGCGGGCGCGCGGGGACGGTGAGGAAGGCGGTCTCGAGGGCGTCCAGGGCCTGCTGGAGGACGACGCGGAGCTCGGCCGAGAGGTCCTCGGGGAGCTCGGGCATGTGGAGGATCTTGCCGGTGTCGTCGACGCTGAAGTCGACCTCGAGGCCCTGCAGCTGCTGGCCGGCGGTCCGGTTGAACTCGGCGACGCTGATCGGGAAGCTCGGCGGGAGGCTCCACTTGATCTGGACGGCGCTGAAGCGGGCAGTGACGGCGGTGCCGCCGTGGGCCTCGTCGGCGCCGCGCACGGTCAGCGTGAGATCGAAGCTGAAGCTCTGGGAGGAGCTGGTGGCGCTGGTGGCGGCGCGGATGGTGGCGCTGCGGCGCACGCTGCCCTGGTAGACCTGGCCCGCGGTGAGGTCGTAGCGCAGCGTGATGCCCTCGGCCGGCGCCTCGACCTTGGTGAGGCCGGGGCCGGTCTTGCACCCGGGCAGCGACGGAGCGGCACAGAGGACGAAGGCGAGGAGCCAGCGAGGGGCGCGAACCATGGCCCGGAACATACGCGGGCGCGTATCGCACGGTCAACCGGCGGCGATCCGACGCCTCAGCCGCCCGCAGCCGCGGCCGGGACGAAATCCGCCGTGGCTGCAGCAGCTTCGGCCCGGCGCTCGTCGGCCTCCTCCAGCCTGCGCTTCTCCTCCTCGGGGTCGGGCGGGCCGATCGGCCGCTCCTGAAAGAAGGCCTGATCGGGCGGGAGGCTCGAGTCGCGGACGTGGACGACGACGCTGCGCTCGAGGTCGGCGGGCAGGTAACCAGTCCAGCCGGCCGGCAGCGCGGGGGCGACCCACTCGAACAGCCAGCGGGCGTCGAGCGGGGCGAGGTTGACGCAGCCGTGGCTGCGCCGCTTGCCGAACTGGTCGTGCCAGTAGGCGCCGTGGAGCGCGTTGTGACCCTGGAAGAGCATGACCCAAGGGACATGTTCGACCATGTACGGGTTGTCCTCGTAGTCCTGGTTGGCCATGGTCATGCTGGCGACCTTGGCCCAGATCGGGTAGTTGCCCTTCGGGGTCGGCGAACCCTTGCCCGAGCTGACGAGGGTGACGTAGACCGGCCGCGCGCCGCGGTAGGCGACGAGGACCTGCTCGCCGAGGTCGATGTCGATCCACTGGTCGTCGCCGCTGGCGAGCCGGTTGTCGCGCAGGGCACCTTCGGGGATCGGCGTGAACACGACCTCGTTGAGGTTCTTGGCCTGGACCCATCGACCCTCGCCGATCTTCCACCAGCGCGCGGGGTCGGCCTCACCTGACTCTTCGAGCAGGTCGACACGCTCGCGCAGGCCGAGAGTGCCGACCTGGGCGGCCTTGAGATCGGGCTCGGCGAGCACGGGGGTCTTGTCGCGCGAGGACCAGGCGAAGGCAGGGCCGACGCCGGCGTCGCCGGCGAGGAAGACGCCGCGCCAGGCCGAGCCCTGACCGAGCCAGCCGACCGCGGACTTGCTGACGAGCGCGCCGTCGACGGTCTCGACGTAGGCGCCGCCGTCGACCTCGAGGGTGCGCGCGACGGCGAGGTTCATGCCCTCGCTCAGGCTGCGCGCGGCGACGCCGGTGCGCACGCCGTCGACGCCGCGGTACATGAGGGCGCCGTCCTCGCGGACCTTGGTGTAGTCGAAGGGCAGGCGACGCTCGCCACGCATGCGGTCGGCGAGCGCGTGGCCGACGGTCGGCTGGTCGCGCGCGGGTTTGACGTGCTCCGAACAGACGTAGCCGAACGGATAGACGGCGTACCACGGCTTGCCCTTGCAGCCGCTGCTGTCACGGCTGGCGATCTGCCCCCGCACGACCAAACGTGTCCCTTTGGACATGGTGGCGATCCGCTTGCTCGGCGCCCACGGGCGGGTGCGAATGCCGGTCTCGGGCCAGTGAGTCTCGACGATCGCGGCGGGCGCCGCGTCGACCTTGATGCCCTCGCGCGCCTCGTCCACGGGCTCGAGGCGGCCGAGCGCGGCGAGGGTGCGGAGGGCGGTCCAGGCGACGAGGAGCTGCACGGCGAGACGCTACCACGGCCGCGCAGGCGGACCGCAAAGTCGACCACGCGCGAGGGGGCACGAGGTATTCCAGCGCGCCGGCTCAGGAGCCGGAGCCGGCGCCAAGGACAGGCAGCGGGAACTTGTTGCGCCGCTCGGCCGCCTTGCCGCGCCGCCGCGCCCACGCGGCCTCGTCGCCGAACTTGAGCGGACGCGCGAGGGGAGGCGTGGCCTCGAAGGCACGGATCCAGTCGGCGTAGCGCGCGCCGGCTCGCACGGCCTGGATCGCGGCGTGGCCGGCGTCAGGGCCGCGCTGGGCCAGGAAGTACTCGATGTGGGCCCAGCGCGGCGACTGCGGCCGGATCTCGACCTTGCCGGCGAGACCGCTGCGGATCCGTCGCAGACGCTCCTCGGCCGCCTTGACGCCCATGAAGGCCTGACCGTCGAGCGGGGTGTTGCGCTTGGGGACGAAGGTGGAGAAGGTCAGCGCGAGACGGCCGATGCGGGCCAGCTCGCGGGCGAAGCGGATGAGCTCGTCGACGTCGGCGTCGGTCTCGCCGGGGGCGCCGATCATCTCGTAGACCTTGAGGCGGTGGAAGCCGTGCTCATGCACGAGCTTGGCGGCGCGCAGGATGTGCTCTTCCTTGATCTTGCGATCGAGCAGCAGCCGCATGCGCTCGCTGATGCCGTCGGAGGCGACGGTGATGGTGCGGTGACCGCTGCGCTGCATGTCGCGCAAGAAGGTGGGCGTGAGGCGATCGGCCCGCATGCTGGAGATGCTGACCGAGCGGCCCGACTCGACCAGGCTGGCGACCAGCGACTCGAGGTCGGGGTGATCGGTCACGGCAGCGCCGACCAGACCGACCTTGCGCGCTTGCTCGGGCACGAGGTCGAGGACGCGGTCGACCTCGACGAGGCGCATGCCGCCGCCCGGCTGGATCCGCATGACGCAGAAGGCACACTGACGCGAGCAGCCGCGCTCGGGCTCGATCAAGAACATGTCCGCGAGCTCGGTGTCGGGCGTGAGGATCGCGGAGTACGCCGGGACGCGCTCCTTGCTCGCCCGCGCCGGCTCCGGCAACTCGTGGAACAGGCCGGGGACGAGCTCGCCGACGATGGTGTGCGGCAACTCGGCGGCGGCGGCGATGGCGGGCTCGCGGCGTCGATGCGCGAGCAGTCGGTCGATGGCGTCGGGCAGGACGTCCTCGGCCTCGCCGGAGATCAAAAGATCGGCGAAGGGGAGCAGGCTGCTGGGGTTGGAGAAGGTGAGGGGGCCGCCGAAGATGAGGATCGGGTCGTGTTCGCGGCGCTCGGCGGCGAGGACCGGGATACCGGACCCTTCGAGCAGGCGGACGAGGCCGGCGAGCTCGAGCTCGTAGGCGACCGAGATGGCGACGACGCGGTACGACGACAGCGGTCGCTCGCCCTCGTAGGTGAGGATCTGTCGGCGCGGCTGCGGCCAGGGCAGCGCCATCGGCTCCCACGCGTCGGGCAAGAAGGCCCGGTGCGCGCCGAACTGCAGCTCGTGCAGCAGGCGGTAGAGGGTCTGGAAGCCCAGGCTGGACATGCCAGCGCGATAAGGGCTGGGATAGGCGAAGGCGACCTCGGAAGGTCGCCCTACGCCCAGAGTCCCGATCTCACGGTCCAGACGAGCCCGCAGCAGGGCTCGCTCGTCGCTCACGGCCATGTGTGGAGTCTAGCCGCGCCGCCTAGAAGCGCAGCGCGAAGGAGCCCGCAGCGCCGCCGCCGGGCAGGGGCGCCGCGCCGAGGCCGGTGACCTCGAGCCGCTTCTTGCCGGCGTAGAAGCCCTTGCTCTTCTTCTTGTTGGAGCGATCGATGGCGATCATGGCGATGCCACCGACCAGCAGCGCGCCGCCCGCCGCGATGAGGATCGGCGTGACGAGGTTGAGGGTCTTCAGCGAGTTGAAGTCGTCGTCGACGTCGCTGTTGTACTGACCCTGCGGGAAGGTCGAGATGAGGTTGCCCGAACCGGCGGCGGCCTCTTCGATGCCGGTGGCCCGATTCTTGGCGCCCACGAGGGTGCCGATGCCGCCGCCGACAGCGCCGACGCCGAGCACCGCGAGCACGACGCCGCCGATGAAGAGACCGGAGACGCCGCGCTTCTTCGGCGCGTCGTCCTCGTCCGCGCTGCTGCTGTTGTTCTTGCGCTTCTGCAGCAGCGGGTCCTCTTCGTCGGTCGCCGGACGCGACGAAGTGTTGTTGTTATTGGTCGTCGGCGTGGGCGCAGCCGCAGAACCACCGGTGACGCACTCCGGGTTGTTCTCGGACTTCTGCAGCAGGTCCTGGGCCTTCTTGCGCAGCTCGGCGTTGTTCTGCTCCTTGACGAGGAACAGCTCGAGGTACTGCTTTACGCGGGCGCAGTCCTTTAGCTCCCACGCGTCCTGGCCGATGTTGAAGGCGAAGATGTGCTTGTCGGGCGCGAACGCGTAGGCCTGCTCGAACCGGATGACCGAGTTGTAGTAGTCCTCGCGGTCGTGGGCCGCCTTGGCCTCGCCGAACAGCCGCTTCGCCCAGTTGAGCCGATCTTCCTGAGAGAGCGTGCTCGGGTCGGGCGGAGCTTCGGGCTGGACGCCGTTGCCGCCCGGCGGCGGCGGCGGCGGCGGACCGGCCCAGGCGACCGAGGTGGGCAGCGCGAGGGTGGTGCAGAGGAGGGCAGACAGCGAGGCGCGCAGGATCGACATGGGCGGGTCGTTTCTCTCGGGTGGCTCAGCCGAACGGATCGGCGACTTCGCTCTTCTTCTTGGGCTCGGTCTTCTTGGCGCCGCCGCCACCACCGCCACCGCCGCCGGTCTTCTTGACCTTCTTGACCGTCTTCTTGGCGTCGGCGTTGGCGTCGGGATCCGGCTGGCCGGGCGTGACGCCAGGCTGCGCGGGCGGAGCGTTGGGATCGACGGGCTGGCCCGGCGTGCCGACGCCAGGCTGACCCGCGACGTTCGGCTGACCGGGGATCGGTTGACCCGGGACGTTCGGCTGGCCGGGAAGCGGCTGGCCGGGCTGATTGGGCGCGACCACCGGCGGCTGGACCGGCGTGGGCTCCTTGGTCTCGATCTTGGCCGGCGCGGGCGGAGGCGGCGGCGGCGGATCGGGCTTCAGGAACATCGCCAGCCCGACAGCGATGCCGGCCACTGCGAGACCACCACCGAGCGCGATCGCCAGGATCGGCTTCGGAGGCGGCGGGGCCTCCTGCACGGGCGCAGCGTAGGTCTCAGCCTGCGGGGGCGGCTCCGGCGGCGGAGGCGGCGGCGGAGGCTCGGGCTCCGGCACCATGGTCGGAGTCATTGCAAGCTCGTCGACGAGCTGCCCGAGCAGGTCGTCAAACGCATCGGCGTTGCCGGATGTGGTCTTCTTGGGTGCAGCCACGGTGCCTCTCCTTCAACGGAGCCGAGAGCGGTTGGTCGATGTTAGCCTCTCGGGCAGGAGCGATACAAGGGTTTGCAGAACCGCGGCGGCGAATGATGTTCACCGCGCGGCGGATTCACTGGCGAGGCCAAGGCCAGTCTGCGCGCTCGCCAGTGCGCAGACGAGGGATTCCACACGGTCGATGAGCGCGGTCAAACGCGGGCGGCTGGGCCGGATCGGCGCTCCGGCGGACGACGCGAACGCGGCGAGCTCCGGCCACACCGCGGATCTCGCCTCGTCCATGTAGAGCGCGCGATTCACCTCGAGCTGCAACGCGTGCTGACTGGCCTCCGGTCTGCCGAACGAGCGCACGAGTTCACCGCCGCGGTAGGGGTCGTTCAGGCGCACGGAGAGCGCTGGCCGACCGTCCGCAGACGCGTGCAGCGCCGCGAGCGCCCGCTGCTGCAGCGCCGGGCTGCACGCGCCGCCCTCGTAGGTGCCGAGGATCAAGTCGCCGGGGACGCTGCTCGGCATGCTGTGGGCGTCGAGCAGGATCGCGTGGCCGAAGCGGGCCCGCCGGCGCGCGAGCAACACGGCGAGCGCCCGGTGGTAGGGCAGGTAGTAGCGGCTGAGGCGCTGCGCGAACTCGGCGTACGACAGCGGGCGATCGAGGATGGGGATGTTGCCGACGGCGTTGCCCCACACGACGCCGCGGTTCCTGGCCTGGGGTCCGCACCAGCTGCGGCGATCGGGGCGCGGAGCGGGATGATCCGGGACGATCTCGGGACCCACGTCGTCGGGGGCTCGGTTGAGGTCGACGAGGAGCCGGCTGTACTCGGCGCGCACGACGGCGGCCCCGAGGGCGGCGGCGCGGCTGTAGAGCAGGTGGACCTCGTAGTCGGCGTTGCGGGCGAACTCCACCGGCGGACGGGCTCGCGTGGCGTCGTTGGGCCAGGCGAGGCCGACGTGCGGGAGGCTGATGACGAGCGGGGTGATGCGCTCGGCCGGGATGAACCGAAATGGCAGCGGCGTGCCCGATGGGTGCCCGACGTCCTCGGGGCCGAGCTGCTCGAGCGCGGGTTCGGTCACGAATCGCTCCAGCGCCGGCCGGACCAGGCTTCGAAGCGCCCGCGGGCGGCAAGATCGGCGTCGGCGATCCGCTCGATCTGCGGAGCCCCGCGCGCGGCGGCGAAGGCGAGCGAGATCGTCGACACGCGCTCGCGCCGGCTGACCAGCAACTCCGCGGGTGCGCCCGGTTGCAGGTGATCCCAGACGCGGGCGGCCCGGGCGGCTCGGACCCGCAGCCAGCTGCCGTCCTGGCGGCGCGCGGCCAACAGCTCGTCGCCGGAGGCCAGACCAGCGCGCTCAGCGGGCGAGTCGGTGCGCACGAATTCGACCCAGGCGCTGCCACCACGGTCCAGGATGGTGAAGCCGGGATCGACGAGGCCGGGCTGAACTGGCTTTTCGGACAGGCGAAGGCCGAGCAGCGCGAGCCCGGTGAAGTCCAGCTCGGTCGGTCGAGACCAGAGTGCGCGAATGGCGCCCGGGACCTCTGCGAGGCCGCTTTTCTCCCCTAGAATCTGCTCGAGAGCGTCCACCCTAAAGCCTGGATAGGAATAGGTATTTGTCGTGGAAGGTCCGCGTGTTTCACGGTCGCCGGGGCCGCGGCGCCAGAGCTCGGCGAGGACAGCATCGAGGCCGTTGCCGGAGGGTTGCAACTCGCGGAGCCAGAGGTCGAGGAGCAGGGCGACGAGGCTACCCTTGAGGTAGTAGCTGACCGAGGCGTTGGGGCTGTCGTCCTGTGGGCGGTACAGCTTGATCCACGCGTCGAAGCTCGACTCCTCGAGCGACTGGACCAGGCGGCCCGGGGTGTCGCGCAGGCGAGCGATGGAGTCGGCGAGCCGCTGGAGGTGGGCCTTGACGCTGATCTCGCCGCTGCGCAGGACGAGCAGGCCGTCGTAGTAGCTGGTGAAGCCTTCGGCGATCCACAGCTCACGGGTGTAGTTCTCGCGGCCGTAGTCGAACGGGCCGAGCGCGAGCGGGCGCAAGCGCTTGACGTTCCAGGCGTGGAACAGCTCGTGACTGGCGAGCTCGAGCAGGTCGTAGACGCCGGCCTCGCTGTCGTCGTCGCGGTCGAGCGTGCCGGCCTGGATGCGCCGCGCAGCGGGCGCCCACCAGTCCGGCTCGACGCCGAGGACGCTGCCGGAGAGGTGCTCGAGGCCGCCGCGAGCGCCGACGGCCGCGTGGACGAGGAAGGTGTAGTGGTCGTAGGGGCGCGCGGGCCAGAAGCGCTCGACCTGGTCGACGACGCGGGCCAGGCGTGGGAGCACGAACTCGGGCAGCGGCTCGCCCCACACCGCCAGGCGCACGTGCTCGCACGGGGCCGGGAGGGTGGTGACGGCGAGCAAGCCGGCCTCGATCGGGGTGTCGAAAAGGGCGTCGAGGTCGGGGAGATCGAGCTCGAAGCGGCCGGGGCTGTGGCGCTCCTGGCGGGCGGGATCGGCGGCGAGGCTGATCGCGGACCAGCCAGGGAGCAGATCGACGGCGACGCGGAACGGGCCGGCGTAGCCCTCGGGCACCAGGAACAGCTGCGGCGGGTGGAGATAGGCGTGGCTGGCGTCGTGATGGGCGGTGCGGACGCTGAGGTCGTGGGCGTAGACGCTGTAGTCGACGACGATCCGCTCCCCCGGCTGGCTGGCGAGCTCGAACCGGTCCTTGGCGATCTTGCGGATCTCCCGCGGCGCGTCGTCGACGGTCGCGGCGATCGAGCGGACGTTGCGCGCGTACTCGCGGAGCACGTACGAACCGGGGCTCCAGGCCGGCATCCAGAGCTGGCAGATCTCCCCGCCCGCGGTCAGCTCCAGGCGGACGTGGACGAGGTGCGCCCCTGGCTGCGGAAACGTGATGCGGTAGGCGACGAGATCCACGCCAGGCAGGATAGCAAGGTGGTCCGGGCCGACGAATTTTTCGCGCCGGCGTCACCGTTCGGGTTCCCCGGAAAATCGCCGCGAAGCGGGTTCCAAGGAGATACGGCCGACGCTTCGACCCGCGCGCCCCCGAGCACCGTCGCTGGTGTCCGGGTGGGTCACCCGCCGGCCTGCTGGTCCTCCGACCTCAACGTGTGACCCATCACGCCGCAGCGAGCAGTCGCTGCGGCGTTTGTTTTGGGTCGCTCGGCGATGCGACCAAAAGGCGAAAGCCCTCAGCGGAGTGCGCTGAGGGCTTTCTGAGTGACCCTGTCGGGACTTGAACCCGAGCTTTCGGCGTGAGAGGCCAACGTCCTAACCGCTAGACTACAGGGCCAGAAACTCTCGGACGTGGTAGTTCGGGGACAGGGATTCGAACCCCGATAGGCGGTACCAGAAACCGCAGTCCTACCATTAGACGATCCCCGAAGAAGGGCGAAGCGCCGGAGAGGGGGTGTTGGTGGGTTCGAACCTTTCGGTCTGAACCGCGCCCCTGGGCGCGTCCGAGGTGCGGGGGAAGATGCTCCAAGCCTCGGCGGGTGTCAAGCATGATTTGGAAGCGACGGCGATGTGCGGATGGCGCGACAGTCGGAGGGAGGCCATGTAAGGTTTCGGCCATGTCCGCCCCGCTGAAACCGTCCGCATCCCTGGCCCTGACGCTCTGGCTCGTCGCGGGAGCGCTCGCGTGCAAACCCGCCGCACCTGCGGCGAGCCCGGCTCCCGGGCCCTCGGGTGCGCCTGGTGCGCAGGAATCGGACGCGCAGGGACCGGCGAGCGGGAGATCACTCCCCGCCAAGGATGCGGGCGATCCCGCGACGGCCGTGGGCATAAATGGCGCGGTGACCTCGGCCGAGCGCCACGCCAGCGAGGTCGGCGTGGCGGTCTTGAAGAAGGGCGGCAACGCGGTCGACGCGGCGGTCGCGGTCGGGCTGGCGCTGGCAGTGACCCACCCGAGCGCCGGGAATCTCGGCGGCGGCGGGTTCATGGTGATCCGCATGGCCGACGGCCGCACCGCGGCGATCGACTACCGCGAGGTCGCGCCCGCGGCGGCGACGCCGACCATGTACCTCGACGCCAAGGGCAACCCCACGCGCGAGAGCGTCGAGGGCCCGAAGGCGGCCGGGATCCCGGGCACGGTCGCGGGCTTGGCGCTGGCGCATGAGCAGTTCGGCACGCTGCCGTGGCGAGATCTCGTACTTCCCGCCGTGGCGCTCGCGCGCGACGGTCACGCGCTCGACAGCTTCCACGCCGAGGATTTGACCACCGGCAGCGAGCGGATGCTGAAGCTGGGCTTCAAGGACGCGGCGGCGATCTACCGCCGACCGACGGGCGAGGCCTTCGTCACCGGCGACACGTGGAAGCAGCCCGACCTGGCGCGCACGCTCGAGGCGATCGCCGATCGCGGGCCGCGGGCGTTTTACGAGGGGCCGCTGGCGGACAAGCTGGCGAGCGAGGTCAAGGCGCTGGGCGGGATCTGGACCCCCGACGACCTCAAGGCCTACCGCGCGGTGGCTCGCACGCCGATCACCTTCACCTACCGCGACCACGAGGTGATCACGATGCCGCCGCCGTCGGGCGGTGGGGTGGTGCTGCGGCAGCTGCTGGCGGCGCGCGAGATCCTCAAGATCTACGAGAAGCCGTGGCTCAGCGTCGACGAGCTGCACCTCTACGTCGAGTCGGCGCGGCGCACCTACGCCGACCGCAACTTCCTGCTCGGCGATCCGGCGTTCGTGAAGATCCCGCTCGAGCAGCTGACCGACTCGAAGTACCTGCAGGGGCGCCTGGCCGACATCGACCCGAACAAGGCCACGCCGTCGTCGAAGATCGCGGCCGGGATCGGCACCAAGACCTCGATGCAGACGACCCACTACTCGGTCGTCGACGTGCTCGGCAACGCGGTCGCCAACACCTACACCCTCAACACCGGGTTCGGCGCCAAGGTGGTCGTGCCGGGCACGGGGGTGCTGCTCAACAACGAGATGGACGACTTCTCGGTCAAGCCGGGCTCACCCAACACGTTCGGGCTGGTGCAGGGCGAGCAGAACAAGATCGAGCCAGGCAAGCGCATGCTGTCGAGCATGAGCCCGACGATCCTGGTCAAGGACGGCAAGCTGCGCGCGGTGGTCGGCACGCCGGGCGGCTCGACGATCTCGACGACGGTGACCCAGATCGTGCGCGCGCTGATCGACTACGGCGCGACCATCGACCAGGCCGTCAAGGCGCCGCGGGTCCATCACCAGTGGATGCCGGACCGCATCGTCACCGAGCCGACGCTCGACCCCGCGACCGTCGAGGGGCTCAAGGCCAAGGGGCACACGATCGGCGAGTGGCCGTCGATCGGCCACGCCAACTCGATCGAGGTCGACCCGAAGACGCAGGGCTACCGCGCGGTCGCCGACATCGCCCGCGACGGCGGGGCCGCGGTCGCGTACTGAGAGCCGGGCGCCGAGCGGCTGTCGTAGCTGCGCGAGAGCCCGCGCAGGGCCGCTCCGGGTGGCTTCTGCGACGGACCGCCGGGTGCGGACCCGGCCAGTCTTGGCGATCGGCAGCTGAAGGGGGCGCGCAGCGTAGCGTCCCTTCGGGACATGTCTAGGAGAGCATGTCCTTACGCACCTGTCGCTACGGGCATGTCCGAAAGGGAACGTTCGGCCACTACCTCGTCGCTGGCGCGCGCGCCAGGGGCCGCGGGCAGGCGGGCGGCGTCGAGGACGGCGACCGCGTCGTTGCGCCAGGCGCGGAGCTCGACCTCGGCGAGGCGGCCGGTGCTGCGGTCGCGGCGGACGACCAGGTGGGAGCCGTCGAGGAAGCAGCCGCTGTTGGCGTAGACCACCTCGTCGTTGCGGGCGATCGCGCCGTGGTGGCTGTGGCCCATCAGGACCAGCGGCACGCCCGTGGCCTTGCCGACGTCACAGGCGACACGGGCCATGTCGTCGGCCATCGCGCGCGGTCGCCGGCGCTTGCGGAGGCGGCGGATCGACAGCCAGCCCAGCAGCGCCCCCGCGGCCAGGCCCGCGAGCGTCGGGGCGCCGACCGCGGCGGCGAGGCCGACACCGATCCCGAGGCAGGCGAGCACGCTGAGGATCGCGTCGAGCGCGGTGATCCGCAGGACGCCGCCGACGGTCGCGGACGCCGGCGGCGGGGCCATCGACTGCAGCGCGGTCAGGGTGCTCATCTGCAGGCCGGCGGTGGCCGCGATCCGCTCGAGGCGCGCGGCGTGCATCGCCTGGCCGGCGCGGTCGACCCGGCCGGTGCGGGCCCACAGCGCCAGCAGGCGGAAGGCCATGCGGAAGTACAGCGTGATCGCGTAGAGGATGAAGCGCAGGCCGCGGGCCCAGGCCCAGCGGATGTAGTCCCACGGCGAGATGAACTTGTCGGCCGCGTCGTAGTCGATCTCCGGCATCGCGTTGGTGAAGCTGCGCGTCGCCACCTCGGCCAGCGACTGGACCAGGCGGCCGCCGCGCGTCGGCGCCAGCATCTGGCCCGTGTGACAGGCGGCGTCGAACACGTGCCCGTGCTCGATCCACACCCCGCCGGCCTCGCACAGGAACCACGGCACGAACCGCACCCGCGCCACCTGGTCGAGGCGCGGGCTGCCGGTGTGCGTGATCGTGAGCGAGGCCTCGCCCAGGCCGGCGTAGAGGCGTTCGGTGAGGGCGCGGCGGACGCCGGGGTAGAGGAACTCGGCGTCGTGATTGCCGACCACGAACACGATGTTGTGGCCGGCCGCGAGGAAGCGGGCCAGCGCGTCCTCGACGCCCGGATAGGCGTCGAGCACGGCGTGCAGGCGATGGACCGCGAGGGCCTCGCCGACGAGGCGCTTCTCCTGGCCGACCTCGATGTTCCAGAAGTCGATGAAGTCGCCGTTGATGACGAGCTGCCAGCGACCGGGTCCGCGTGCGTAGTGGTCGAGGAAGCGAGGCAGGCCGCGGTCGATGTCGACGGCGAGGTGGACGAACTCGCCGCGCATCCGCGGTTTGAGGTGGGAGCCGAGGTGGAGGTCGCTGATGAGGAGCAGGTCGGGCGCACGGTCGCGGGGGCCGGGAGACGGCTCGCGGTCGGGGCGCTGATCGGACGGGTCCATCACGGGGGGAGCGGGAGATCTGGCCGGGGCGCGGTCTTGCGCGCAGGGACGAACGCTGGCCTCTGCCCTGTGGTATAGCGTGCTTGCCCCACGCCTGCCCTGCCATGCTCAAGCAGATCGCCTTTGCCGCCGCCGTCGCGTTCTCGCTCGGCCTCTTCACCTACACCGTGTCGACGCTGGTGCGCACCGTCGCGCTCGGCCGCCCCTCCGACCTCAAAGAGACCTGGGCCCAACGGATCGCCAGCCTGATGGCGTTCTTCTTCGGCCAGGGCAAGGTCGTCGAGGAGAAGCGAAGCTGGCACCACCTGCCGATCTACTGGGGCTTTTTGATCCTCACGATCGCCACCGTCGACATGGGCCTCAGCGGCCTGTTCGGCCCCAGCGTCAACCTCTCGCTGGTCATGCCCGACGCGGCCTACCGGGCGGTCATGGCGACCGTCGACGTCGCCAACGTGATCGTGCTCGCCGCGCTGGCCTACGCGATCACGCGCCGCTTCATTCGCCCGGCGTTCGTGCCGCTGAGCCTCGACGCGATGCTGATCCTGTCGGCGATCAGCCTGCTGTGCATCAGCCACTTCGGCCACCACGCGTTCGAGATCGCGGGGGCCGGTCACTACGCCGGCGGCGCGCCGGTGTCGGCGGCGATCAGCGGCCTGTTCGCGGGGATGGACCCGCAGTTCGCCCACGTCGCCTCGGAGGTGTGCTGGTGGGTCCACATGGGCATCGTCCTGGCGTTCCTCAACTACTTGCCGTACTCGAAGCACATCCACGTGCTGACCTCGGCGCCGAACATCCTGCTGCGCCGCCAGGGCCAGCGCGGGGCGATGCCGAAGGCCCGGCTGTTCGACGGTGAGCCGACCGACCCCAACGCAGAGCCGCTGTTCGACAACTGGGGCGTGGGCAAGGTCGAGGACTTCACGTGGAAGAGCCTCCTCGACAACTACTCGTGTACCGAGTGCGCCCGCTGCACGATGTACTGCCCGGCGTTCGCGACCGAGAAGCCGCTGTCGCCGATGCACCTCATCCACGACCTCAAGGACGAGATGAAGGAGCGCGGCAAGCTGCTGGTGAAGCTGCAGAAGGCCGGCGGCACGGTGAAGGACGACGCGCCCGAGGGCCCGAACAAGTCGATCATCGACAAGATCAAGGCCGACCTCGAAGCGCTGCCGCCGATGGTCGGCGGGCGGGTCAAGGACGCGACGCTGTGGGCCTGCACGACCTGCGGGGCGTGCCAGGAGGTGTGCCCGGTGTTCATCGAGCACCCGCTGAAGATCCTGCAGATGCGCCAGCACATCGTGCTCAACGACGAGTCGGGCCGCACGCCCGGCGAGGTCACGCGCGTGCTCGGCAACATCGAGGGCGCCGGCAACCCGTGGAGCCTGCCGCAGGACGACCGCATGAAGTGGGCCGAGGGCCTCGAGGTGCCGCTGGTCGAGGACGTGCCCGACGCCGAGTACCTGATGTTCGTCGGCTGCGCCGGCGCCTTCGACGACAACGCCAAGAAGACCACGCGCGCGCTGGTCAAGGTGCTGCACGCGGCGAACGTCAAGTTCGCGGTGCTCGGCAAGCGCGAGAAGTGCACCGGCGACACGCTGCGCCGCCTCGGCGCCGAGATGGCGTTCCAGACGCTGGCGCAGGAGAACGTCGACACGCTCAACGAGGCCAAGGTCACCAAGGTGATCGCCTCGTGCCCGCACTGCTTCCACACGATCAAGAACGAGTATCCGCAGTTCGGCGGCAACTACGAGGTCATCCACCACTCGCAGCTCATCACGCACCTGCTGCAGGCCGGCAAGCTCAAGCTCGATCACACCAGCGAGCGCACGTTCACGTACCACGACTCGTGCTACCTCGGGCGCTGGAACGGGGTCTACGACGCGCCGCGCGAGATCCTCGAGCACGCGACCCGCGGCAAGGGCAAGGTCCAGGAGCTGCAGCGCAACCGCGAGCACGGGTTCTGCTGCGGGGCCGGCGGCGGTCGCATGTGGATGGAAGAGGAGCCGGCCAAGCGCGTCAACATCAACCGCGCCAAGGAGGTCGCCGAGGGCGGCGCCAACGCGGTCGCGGTCGGTTGCCCGTTCTGCCACACGATGCTGACCGACGGCCTCAAGGCGCTCGGCAAGGACGAGACCGTCGAGGTCATGGACCTCGCGGTGGTGGTCGCGGCTCAGCTGCCGGCCGAGGCTCCGCGGCCCGAGGCGAGCGCGTGAGCGAGGCTGTCCTTTCGGGCAGGCGAGCGCGGGCGCTGACGGAGGCGCTGACGACCGCGTTCGCGCCCGAGCACCTCGAGGTGCGCGACGAGAGCCACATGCACGCGGTGCCGAAGGGCGCCGAGAGCCACTTCCGGGTGGTCGTCGTAAGCGCGGGCTTCACCGGCAAGTCGCTGGTCGCCCGCCACCGCGAGGTCAACGCCGCCGCGGCCGAGGAGCTGCGCGCGGGGCTGCACGCGCTGGCGATCGAGGCGCTGACGCCGGAGCAATGGCAAGCCCGCGGCGGGCAGGCAGCCAAGAGCCCGCCCTGCCTCGGCGGCAGCAAGGCCGGCTGAGCGGCGGCCCGCGGGTTACCTGTCGTTGAGGGCTTGGCCCTCGGGGCAGAGCATCGTCGCCTGTCCCGAGAGTCAGGCGGGCGCTCGACGAGTGGGCGAGCGCCTCGCATCGGTGTCTGACGCGTGACGCGGTGGCGAGCGCCTGCTATCGTGACCTCCATGCGTCGGTCGGTGATGAGCGTGTTGCTGGTGATGGGGGCGTGCGAGTCCAAAGGCGAGCCGCCGCCGCCGGTCGTGTCGAAGGCCGAGGACGCGGTCGCGCACGAGATCGTGAAGACCGCCGAGGAACTGGCGAACCAGCAGCCGGCACCGATCCCCGCGGACACGAAGCGGGCGGCGATCGATCCGAAGGCGCTGCTCGGCACCTGGAGGATCAAGCACCTCGTCTACATCCGTGACGGCAAGCCCCTCGATCCGGAGGAGCCGGTCGTCGAGGGCACCTGGAGCTTCGAGGAAGGCGGTCGCTGGGTGAAGAAGGGCGGCAACGACCTCGAGGGGACGTTCGCGCTGACCCCGGACCGACTCGTCATCTCGGCGTTGGGCTCGCCGGTCGAGTACTCGGTCGACAAGGTGACGGTTTCCGAACTGGTGGTGACGACGGCGATCGTGGACGGCATGGGCACGACGACGGTGCTCGATCGGGTGCCGTAGTCGACCCGCCAGCGCCGCGCGCCCAGACCGCCCACACATGTCTCGAGGGACATGTGTGGCGGGCGATCACGATGTGTCTCTCGGGACAGGATGAGCTGTCCAAATGGACAGCTCGCTACTCGGCCTCGACGGCGCCGCGCATCCAGGCTGCGCCCGCCAGGCGCACCTGCGGCGCGTCGGCGGCGGGGCGGGCGACCACACGGCCGAGCGTGTAGGGCTCCTCGCCGGTCGCGGTGAGCGCGGCGCGGACGACCTCGACGTGGGCCGGGTCGACGTAGAGCAGCATGCCGACGCCGCAGTTGAAGGTGCGCAGCAGCTCGCGCACGCCGACGCCCTGACCGGCGACCGCGGCGAGCACCGGGGGAAGCTCGACCGACGAGAGATCGAGCTCGAGCGCGAGGTCGTCGGCGAGCGCACGCGCCGGGTTCTCGAGCAGGCCGCCGCCGGTGATGTGGGCGGCGCCGTGCAGCGGGGCGTGCTCGAGGCCACGCAGGGCCGCGAACGCGGGCTCGTAGATCCGCGTCGGCGTGAGCAGGGCGTCGCCGACGCTGCGGCCCGCGGGATCGCCGGGCAGCGGGTCCGCGAACGACAGGCCTGCGTGCGCAGGGTCGAGCAAGGCCTTGCGCGCCAGGCTGTAGCCGTTGCTGTGGAGGCCGCTCGAGCGCAGGCCGAGCACGACGTCGCCGTCCTTCACGCGGGTGGGCCCGAGCATCTTGCTGCGGTCGACGACGCCGACGGCGAAGGCGGCGAGGTCGTAGTGGTCATGGGCGTAGAGGCCGGGCAGCTCGGCCGTCTCGCCGCCCAGGAGGGCGCAGCGCGACTGCTTGCAGCCGTCGACGATGCCGCTCACGAGCGCCTCGATGCGCTCGGGCACGACCCGGTCGCAGGCGATGTAGTCGAGCACGAAGAGCGTGCTCGCGCCGGTGACGAGCAGGTCGTTGACGTTCATCGCCACGAGGTCGATGCCGACGGTGTCGTGGCGATCGAGCGCGATCGCCACGAGCAACTTCGTGCCCACGCCGTCGGTGCAGGCGACCAGCACGGGATCGCCGACGCCGGTCGGTAGGCCCATCAGGCCAGCGAAACCGCCGATGTCGCCGATCTGCTCGGGTCGGCGCGTTCCGGCCACGAGGCGCCGAATCCGCCGCACGGCTTCGTTGCCGGCGCTGATGTCGACGCCCGCGCCCTTGTAAGTGAGGGGGTCCTTGCGATCCTGCACGGGCATGACGCGTACCAAGGCGCGGGCCTCGCGGCAACGGCCTTGAAAAGGTGCCCCGTCGCGGCGATGATGCGCCCCGGCAAGGGAGCCCGATTCGCATGGCGTGGTGGAGCCGCAAAAAGCAGCCGCTCGAGCAGACGAGCGAGAGCAACAAGGTGTCCGTCCCGCGCGGCTTGTGGACCAAGTGCGACGCGTGCGGTGAGATCACGTACACCGCGGAGTTCGTGCAGAACCTCCGCGTCTGCCCGGTGTGCGGGCACCACCACGTGCTGCCGACGAAGGAGCGGATCGCGGCGATGCTCGACCCGGACTCGTGGCAGCCGCTGGATCTCGAGCTGCGCTCCGGAGATCCGCTCGGCTTCCGCGACCAGGCGGCCTACAGCGACCGCGTCACCAAGGCCGACCGCAGCGTCGGCCCGACCGACGCGTTCACCGCCGGCTTCGGCCGCATCGACGGCCTCGACGTCAGCGCCGGCTTCTTCGTGTTCGAGTACATGGGCGGCTCGATGGGCTCGGTGGTCGGCGAGAAGGTCACCCGCGTGTTCGAGCGGGCCCTCGAGCGCAAGATCCCCGCGGTCGTCTTCAGCGCGTCCGGCGGAGCGCGCATGCAGGAGGGGATCCTGTCGCTCATGCAGATGGCCAAAACCTCGGCCGCCCGCGGCCGCCTGCGCGCCGCCGGGATCCCGTACGTCTCGGTCTGCCTGCACCCGACCACCGGCGGCGTGGCGGCCAGCTTCGCCATGCTCGGCGACATCATCCTCGCCGAGCCGCGCGCGCTGGTCGGGTTCGCCGGCCCGCGCGTGGTCCAGCAGACGATCGGCCAGGAGCTGCCGCCCGGGTTCCAGCGCGCCGAGTTCCTGCTCGAGCACGGCATGCTCGACCGCATCGTCGGCCGGCTCGAGATGCGCGAGCAGCTGGGCCTGATGCTGCGCCTGCTGGCCGGCGCGCCGGCCAAGGCCGTGGCCGCGCTGCCGCCGGCGCCGGCTGGCTGATCGGACATGTCCATGAAGACACCCCCGGCCTGGCAGCTGGCGCTGTTCGCCCGCCGCTCGCTCGGGGTGATCCGCGGGCTCGAGGCGGTGCGCGCGGCGTGGGAGGGCCTCGGCGAGCCCGGCAAGGGCGTGCCGGTGGTCCACGTGGTCGGCACCAACGGCAAGGGCTCGACGTCGGCGATGGTGGCGCACGCGCTGGGGCGCCGCGGTCGACGCGTGGGCCTCTATACGAGCCCGCACTTGCACCGCGTGGGCGAGCGGATCCGGATCGACGGCGTGCCGCTCGATGACGCCGCGATGGAGCGGTTGGTCGAGCGCGTGCTGCGGCTCGAGGGGCCGGCGCTGCCGCGGCCGCTGACGTTCTTCGAGGTGTTGACGGCGGCGGCGCTGCTTGCGTTCGCCGAGGCCGGCGTCGAGACCATGGTCTTGGAGACAGGTCTGGGCGGGCGTCTCGACGCGACCGGGGTAGTGCCGGCGACGGCCACGCTGATGACGCCGATCGACCTCGACCATCAGATGTACCTCGGCGACACGATCGAGGCGATCGCGGGCGAGAAGGCGGCGGTGATGCGCGACGGGGCGCCGGTGTGGTCGGCGCCACAACATCCGGCCGCGGCGGCGGTGCTGCAGGCGTCCGCGATGGAGCACGGGGTGCGGCTGCGGTTCGTCGAGCCGCTGGTTCGCGCGCCCGAGGGGCTGCCGGGCGCGCACCAGCGGATCAACGGCGCGCTGGCGCTGGCGGGGGCGCGCTTCCTCGATCCGGAGGTGTCGGTGGGCGACCTCGACGGGGTGCGCTGGCCCGGCCGCTGCGAGCGAGTGACGAGCGGCGGCGGGACGGTGGTGTTCGACGCGGGGCACAATCCGCACGGGCTCGCGGCGCTGGTGACCTGGCTCGAAGGACAGCCGCATCCGCGGCGGGCGATCGTGTTCGGTTGCCTGGCCGACAAGGACGGGCCGGGGATGGTGGCGCAGCTGCGTCGCTTGCAGGTTCCGCTGTGGTTGGTGACGCCGGGACCGGGCGGCTACGACCTGGCGTCGCTCGGGGCCGCCGATACGCGGTTGTTCCTGGATGGCATGGGCCCCGAGTTCACTGCGGCGTGGCGCGAGCACCTGGCCGCGGGCGGCGAGCTGGTGGTGTGCGGCTCGCACCTGCTGGTGGGGCAGCTGCGCGAGGACGTGCTCGGCGAGGTCACCGACGCGCTGCCGCTCACCGATCCGCTGCGCGGCCGCTGAGGCGCTCGCAGGCGAGGGCGAGCCGGCTGCGCGGCGATGGATCGCGCGGGCGATTGCGCGTACAAGATCGTGAGGGCCCGCGCGGGCCAGCGAGACGACGATGGCGCAGACGCGACCGCTCCCCTACGACACCGACGCTGCGGCGACTCACCTGCGCCGCAGTCACAAGGCGATGAAGCGGCTGATCGATCGGCTGGGGCCGATCACGCTGCGGCGCGACGCCGGGGCGAGCCCGTACGGGGCGCTGGCGCGGTCGATCGTGTTCCAGCAGCTCGCGGGCGCGGCGGCGTCGACGATCTACGGGCGCGCGTGCCTGCTCGGCGAGGGCGGCCAGTTCCCCGAGCCGGCGGCGTTGCTCGAGCTGCCGGCGGAGCGGCTGCGCGCGGCGGGGCTGTCGGCGGGCAAGCAGGCTGCCCTGAAAGACCTGGCCCAAAAGACACTCGACGGCGTGGTCCCGACGATGCGCGCGCTGGCGAAGATGGAAGACGCTGCCATCGTCGAGCGCCTGATCCAGGTCCGCGGGATCGGGCGCTGGACGGTGGAGATGATGCTGATCTTCCGCCTCGGCCGCCCCGACGTGTGGCCGGTCGGCGACTTCGCGGTGCGCAAGGGCTACGGGCAGACGTTCGGCCTCGACGAGTCGCCGACCCAGCGCGAACTCGAAGCGCTCGGGGACCCGTTCTCGCCGTACCGCAGCGCGGCCGCGTGGTACTTCTGGCGCTCGCTCGATACGCAGACGTGAGGGCCGGCGGGGGGCGGCGGACTTCGGATGCCGCCCGACATCCTGCTGGGCCGGGACTCACTGCACGCGGCGCGGCGGTGATGCTCCGGGTCGCTGTACGCAGCGGTGTGGCGGATGTCGCTCGGCCGTCGCGGCTCACTCGCCGAAGCCGAGGCGGCGGCGGACGCGGGCCGCGAGGTCGCGGGCGCGGCTGGCGGGGCCGAGGGCGCGGGGAGGCGGGGCGCCGGGGAGGCTGTCCGATGGGACCTGTCGCTTGCGACCTGTCCGAAAGGACGTGGTCGCAAGGGCAGGTGCTTGCATGAGCAGCTTGACGAGCGCTGTCACCAGCTCGACCGGGCTGTCGGCGCGGACCTCGAGGCCGACCTTGCCGCCTGGGTCCTCCGCGGCGCCGCGCGCGACCGTGCGCGTGCCATCGGAGCGGACCTCGATGACGATCCGGCTGACGATCGGGAGATCCTCGTCCGCGCTGCTCATGGCGGGAAGCTAGCACGCCGGGCCGGGGACCGCCGCCGCCACCGGCGCGCGGCCGAGCACCCGGAGCGTGACGTCGAGACGGACGCTGCGAGAGACTGGGCGGCGGGTCACTCGCGCGGCGGGAAGGGCCCCTTGTAGAGGATGTCGCAGCGCACGACGTACTTGCGGCCGGTGGCGACGGCGCGGCCCTGGTGCAGGTGGCGGTGCTGAAACAAGATGCCGAGCCCGGTGTGGGGGATGACGCTCTGCTCGAGGTGGAGGAAGTGGGTCTCGCCGCCGGTGTAGTCCTCGTTGAGATAGATCATGAAGGTGAGCAGGCTGCGCTCGTCGTCAGCGCGGACGCAGGCGCCGTCGAAGTGCGGGGCGAAGCGCTCGCCGGGGTCGTAGCGGTAGCAACGGAGCCGCTGGTGGATGCCGAGGACGGTCATGCCGGCGATCTGCGGCGGCACCGCGGGCCGGACCCGCTCGAACAGCAGGTCCGCGAGCTCGGGATCGTCGAGGATGACGCGCTTGTTGTCGGTGAGCTCGGGGCGCAGCACGGGGGCGCGCAACATGGTGACGGGCGCGCGGGCCGGGCCGAGCGACTCGATGCGCTCGATCAGCGCCACGCACTCGCCGGCCGTCAGCACGTCGTCGACGGTCCAGACCGGCGGGTGTGACAGGTCGAGCGATCGGTGGTACACCGCCCCAGGATACGCAAAAGCGCGACCCAGGAGCCTGCCGTGACCCCACGAACCTTGCTCGCCCTCGCCCTCGCTCTGACCGCCTGTGACGGCGCCAAGCCGCCTGCTGCCGCCGGAACGCCGACCAAGACGCCCGCCGCCGACGGCGAGGCGAAGGCCGCCGCCCCGACGCCGGCGCCGACCGCGAACCCGCTCGCCGATCCGGCCGCGGTCGCGGCGATCGGCAAGCCGGCCCCCGACTTCACGCTGCCGACCGCCGACGGCAAGACGGTCAAGCTGTCCGACCTGCGCGGCAAGACGGTGGTGATCGAGTGGTTCAACCCCGAGTGCCCGTTCGTCAAGGCGGCGCACGACGCCGGACCGCTGAAGGATCTGGCGGCGCGCACGACGGCGGCGTCGCCGACGGTGACGTGGCTGGCGATCAACTCCGGCGCGCCGGGCAAGCAGGGCCACGGCGCGGACGCCAACCAGGCCGCGGCCAAGACGTGGTCGCTGGCCCACCCGATCCTGCTCGACGAGACGGGCGCGGTCGGCCACGCGTACGGGGCCACCAACACGCCGCACATGTACATCGTCGACGCCGAGGGCGCGCTGGTCTACCGCGGCGGCCTCGACAACGCGCCGATGAACGAGGCCGAGGGCGGCACGCGCGTGGCGCTGTTCGAGGACGCGCTGGCGGCCGTGCTGGGCGGCAAGCCGGTCGCGCAGGCCGACACGCGCGCGTGGGGCTGCTCGGTCAAGTACGCGAAGTGAGGCGGGCGGCCGCGCACGCGCGCGGCTGTACGTCGAGTCCGCGAACTGAAGCGAGCTGGCGGCCGCGCGCCAGCGTGAGCGGGGCGGTCGCTGCCGGGCGCGCCTGCGGGACGGTCGCTCGCTGTCGGGCCAGCGTGAGCGGGGCGGCCGCTCGCGCTGCCGGGCCAGCGTGAGCGGGACGGTCGCTCGCTGCCGGGCGCGCCAGCGTGAGCGGGACGGTTGCTCGCTGTCGGGCGCGCCGCTGCGAGTCCACGGTCGCGGCAGGGCTGTCCTCGAGGACAGGCGCGGGCCCGCTCGGTGGACGCGACGCGGCTGTCCTCGGGGACATGTTCTTCGCGGCTGCGCCGAGATGGTCGAGGTCCCGGGACGTGGCTCTCAGAGCATGTTCAAAACGACATGTCTGAAGGGACATGCCCGATCGCGGACGCACGAACGGCGCGGGCCCGAGGGGCGCCGCGCCGTTCGGGGGCCGCGGAGGGCGCGGCTCACTTGTTCTTGAGCTTGGCGGCCTCTTCGGCGGTCAGGCAGCGGTCGTCGACGACGTTGTTGCAGTCGTCGTCGAGGTTGTTGCAGATCTCCTGGCTCGGCTGGACATTGGCGACGCACTGGATCCGGCCGCCGAGGCACTGCATGACGCCCGGGGCGCACACGCCGACCTTGCCGGTCTGGCAGGCGACGCCGGTGCCCGGCACGTCCTCGTCGATCTTGTCGTCGCAGTCGTTGTCGAGGCCGTCGCACACCTCGGCCTTGATCGAGGGCTGCGGGGCGTCACACGTGGCGCCCTTGCCGTCGGCGTTGCACTTCCACACGCCCGAGCTCTTGCACTCGCCCTTGCCGATCGTGCAGGTGGCGCCCTCGCGCTCGAAGTCGTTGTCGACGATGCCGTCGCAGTCGTCGTCCTTGCGGTTGCAGAGCTCCTTGATGGGCGTCACCTGACCGCTGCACTGGCCCCACGTCGCGTCGTCGCTGCAGGTGCGCGTGCCGTCCTTGCACAGGCCGCGGCCGGAGGTGCCTTGCGGGCCGTCGTAGCAGGACTCGAGGATCTTCGGCTTGCACTGCGCGGGCTTGCTGCCGGTCGAGTTGAGCTCCTCGAGGAGCCTCTTCTGCTCGAGGTTCTGGTCGGTATTGGCGCACGCGCCGACGAAGGCGCCGATCGCTAGCCCGGCGAGGCATCCCCGGCGGAGGATCCCTGTGCCGGAGGCGAAAAAGGACGCAGCGGGGTTTCCCATGGCCGGGACTATACACCGCCTGATATCATCCGCCGCATCAAAGTGTCCCTGCTGGGCAAAGTCTACCTTCTGGTCAGCCTCATCCTGCTCGCGCTGGGCCTCGTGTGGACGCTCGTCACGCTGGGTGCGAACACCGGATGGGTCGAGGTGGTGCTCTACCTGCCCGCCGCCGATCTTGCCCCGTCGTTCGTCCGCCGCCGCTTCGAGGTCCACGCCGCGGCGCTGCTGGCCGGATGGGTCGCCACCGCGGCGCTGCTGGCCGTGGCGGCCATCCGGGCGCCGTTTCGGATCCGGTCCGCGGCGATCGCGCAACGGCGCACCCGCGAGCTCGAGCGTGAAGTGCTCGAGCTCCGCACCTTGCCCCTGCGACAGGAGGACGAGGACGAATTGCTGGCCCGCGAGGCCCATCTCAGCGATACGCGCCGGCCCGTGATGCTCGGCGTGTCGGGCCCGAGCACGGCGGCGACGCGGTCATGGTCGGGCTCGCAGCCGCGACGCGAAGGGGACGTCGGGTGAGCGAGCTGCTGGCGTTCGTGGTCGTGGCCCTGGCCGCCGGCGGAATCGGGGCTGCCCTGGCGTGGTGGCGGTTGGCGCCGCGGCGGGAGGCGATCGAGCGACTGGCCCGCCGCGGGCACGTGATCCGCGAGCTCGCCGAGGGCGACGTCGAGAACGTGGCCGAAGAGCTCGAGCGGATCGCGGAGGTCGAGCCCAACGACGCGACCGTGTTCCTCGCCCTGGCCGCGCTCGACCGCCGTCGCGGCCGCGTCGAGCGGGCCAAGGCGCTGCACCGCACGGTCCTGGCGTCGGCCGAGCTGGCGCCCGAGATGCGGGTCGCGGGGCTGGTCGGCCTCGGGCGCGATCTGCTGGCGCAGGGCCACGAGCAGGCGGCCGTCGGGGCGCTGACGCGGGCGATCAGCCTGGCGCCGCAATCGGTGGCGACGCTCGAGTCGCTGGCGCAGGCGCTCGAGCAGGCCGGCGCGTGGGAGCGGGCGGCGGCGGCGTGGGAGCGCCACGAGAAGCTGGCGCCGGCGCGGCGGCGGAGGCAGTCGCGGATCGGTCGCGGGCACGCGGTCGCCGGTCAGGCGCTGGCGGCCCTGCACGAGGGCGATCCCTTCAAGGCGCGCAAGCTGGTCGAGCGCGCGCTCGAGCTGGCGCCCGACAGCGGTCACGTGTGGACCGCGCGGGCCCGCGTCGCCGTGGTCGCGGGGGCCCGCGAGGAGGCGCTCGAGGCGTGGCAGCGGGCCTGGGAGCTGGCGCCTGCGGGCGCGCACGCGCTGACGAGCGAGGCGTGGTCGTGGGCGAAGGAGGAGGGCGCGCAGGACGAGCTGCTCGAGCGCATGCAGGCGAGCTTGCGCACGGCGAACGCCAGCAGTCTGGTAGTGGCGCTGGCCGAGCGCGTGGCTCGGCGTGACCCCGACCAGGCGGCCCAGGCGCTCGGCAGGGTCGCGTCACGCTCCCCCGCGGCGGCGCTCGGACTGATACGCTTGCGCCTCGCTCAGGCGCCGCGCGATGCGGCGCCCGATGCCACGGTCCGCGACGCTGCGATGAATTACAACACGCCCCCCACGCTCGTGTGCCGGCTGTGCGCCGCGCCGATGGCCAGATTCGGCTTCCGCTGCAGCTGCGGGGCCTGGGACAGCGCCGTCGCGGTCGAGGACCTGAGCCCGCGTTCGGGCGCCAGGAGCCGCACATGAACGACTCGACGCCGACACGCAAGCACGAGCTGCTCGGGTCGATCGGGCGGTTCCTCCGGCTGTGGGGCTTCCTGCTGTTCCCGGTGGTGCTCGCCATCATCTTCCGCGAGGTGATGGTCCCGTTCGTGTTCGCGTTCGCCCTGGCGTACCTGATGGCGCCGGTGATCAACCGGATGCAGGTCCGGCTCGGACGCGTGCTCTCGGTCATCCTCGTCTATCTGTCGCTGTTCGGGCTGATGACGGCGTTTTTGACGCTGTTCTTGCCGGCGCTCGTGGCCGACTTCTCGCGCCTGCGCGACACGGCCCCGGCGGCGATCGAGTACCTCGATCAGAACGTGCTGCCGCAGGCGTCGCGGTGGGTCGACGGCTCGCTCGGCACGCTCCACCAGCTCGACGAGGCGGTGACGACGGGACCGATGGAGCCGCCGAAGCCGTCGGAGCTGCTGGCCAAGCCGAACCGCGACGGCTCGTGGTCGATCAGCCTCGAGGGCGCGCGGCTCCACGTGGCCGACGCTGGCGACGGCCGCTACACGATCGCGGCCCCGAGCTCGACCGAAGAGAAGAAGCTGACCGACACGCTGCGCAAGCTGGTGGTGTCGAAGGGCACCGAGTACACCGGCCAGATCGCCGGGTTCCTCCGCAGCCTGGTCAGCGGGGTCACGACCTTCCTGACGAACTTCACGATCACGCTGATGCTGGCGGCGTTCATCCTCGTCAACCCGCAGCGGGTGACGGGCTTCGTGCGGGCGATGGTGCCGATCCAGCACCGCCGCACCTACGACGAGATCATGGGCCTGCTCGACGTCGGCCTCGCCGGGGTCATCCGCGGCCAGCTGCTGATCTGCCTGGTCAACGGCGTGCTGACCTACATCGGCCTCGTCATCTTCGACATCAAGTACAGCTTCCTGCTGGCGGTGGTGGCGGCGGCGTTCAGCCTGGTGCCGATCTTCGGCACCATCATCTCGTCGATCCCGATCCTGCTGGTGGCGCTGGTGTCGAACGAGAACGGCCTGTCGTTCGGGCCGCCGCTGCTGATGCTGGCGTGGATCGCCGGCATCCACCTGCTCGAAGCCAACGTGTTCAACCCGAAGATCATCGGCGACGCGGCGCACATGCACCCGGTCGTGGTGATCTTCGCGCTGCTGGCGGGTGAGCACGTCTACGGGCTGACCGGGGCGCTGCTGGCGGCGCCGGTGGCGAGCATGCTGCAGACGCTGTTCCTGTTCGCGTTCCGCCGCTCGCGCTGGCACCACGGGCCGAGCACGTCCGGCGACGTCGTGCCGGCGATGCAGTCGGTGACGACCTCGGTCGAGGCGTCGCGCGTGGCCGCCGACTCGGGCAGCTTCGTCGCCGCCGACAGCGACGCCTCGGACCGCTTCACCGGGCCGTGACGAGGGCTGCCGTGGGCGGTGCGGAGCGCGACCTCGCCCTCGGCCTCCCGCCTCGGTTCGTCGCGGTCGCGCGGCTCGGCGAGGGCGCCGAGGGCGGGACGTGGACGGCGCGCGACGCCGACGCGGGCGGCCGGCGCGTGGCCCTCAAGCACGTGCCGCCGGGGCGCGCCGCGCAGGTCCGGCAGGCGTTCCGGGTGCTGCGCCGCGTCAGCTCGCCGCACCTGCCGGCCGCGCTCGAGCTGCTCCAAGAGACAGGTGGCGGCGCGTGGCTGGTGACCGGGTGGATCGACGGCGCGCCGCTGACGGCGGGGCCGGTGGCGCTGGCGGAGGCGCTCGGCGAGGCGATCGCGGTCGCCCACGCGCTGCGGGCGATCCACGAGGCCGGCACGCACCATGGCGACGTCAGCCCCGGCAACGTGCTGGCGGGCGAGGGCGGGGTGGTGCTCACCGACTTCGGCCAGGTCGGCTGCCTCGGCTGCGGCACGCCCGGCTTCCTCGCCCCGGAGGCGCTGGCAGGCGGCGGCGGGCCAGCGGCCGACGCGTTCGCGCTCGGGTGCCTGCTGTGCTTCCGCCTGTTCGGCGCGGCGCCGTGGAGCCGGCCGGAGGGGCTCGTCGACGCGCTGCGCCGCGGCGAACGGGCGGTCGACGCTCGCCTGGCCGAGCTGGCCGCGCAGGCGCCGGTGCCGACGGAACTGCTGGCGCTGCTGCGCCGCCTGCTGGCGCTCGACGGGGCGCGCCGGCTGGTCGACCTGCGGCTGGTGCTGGCGCGCCTGCAGGGGTTGCTCGTGACATGTCTCGATGGACATGTCACGGAGAACATGTCCTCGGAGTCAGGCCCGACGTGGTGGCTGCCGGCCCGCTGGCCGTACGCCGGGACCTCGCTGGCGCCGGCGCTGGCGGTGCTGTTGCCGACCCCGCGCGCGCAGCTGGTCGCGGTCGTGGGGCCGCCGGGTGCGGGTCGTGGGCGCGTGGTCGAGGAGCTGGTCGCCACGCTGCAGGCCCAGGCTGAGGGTCCGCCGGCCCGCCTGTGTCCGGCGGAGCGGCTCGGGGCGGCGCTGCAGGTGCCGGCCGCGGGGTGGATCGAGGCCTGGATCGCGGGCGCCGAGGCGGCGGTGTTCGGGCTGCCGGAGGCGCCGCCGTGGCCGGGTGACCTGGCCGAAGAGACCGGTGACGAAGAACATGTCGCAAGGCGCAGGTCGGCGGTGCTGGCGGCGGCCGCGGCGATGGCCCGGACGACGGTGATCGTGCCGGTGTCGCCAGCCGTCGGGGCGGCGCTGGCCCGGGCGGGGGCGGAGGCGGCCGGGCGCGGGGAGCCGCCGATCGCGGTGGTGGAGCTGCGGCCGTGGACCGAGGAGGAGCTGTCGCAGGCGCTGCAGCCGGTGCTCGATCCGCCGGAGGAGCGCGAGGGCTGGGCCGCGGCGCTGCGGGCGGCCACCGGCGGCTGGCCGGGCGCGACGGTCGAGGCGATCGAGGCGAGCGCGCGGGCGGTGCTGGCCCGGCCGACGCCGGAGGGGATCGCCGGGGCGGCGGCGACGGCCCGCGGGGCGCTCGACGCCGGGCGGGCCCGCCTGGTGCTCGAGGCGGCGTGGACGGCCGAGGGGCGCGAGGCGGCGGTCGCCACCGGGGCCGGGCTGCAAGCGGCGCACCTGTTCGCGCCGGGCGGGGTGCCGCTCGGCTGGGCAGTGGCGGCGGCGCGGCGGACGTTCGGGCCGCGGGTGCGCGAGCTGGCGCGGGAGCGGCTGGCCGAGCTCGAAGAGGCTGGCGGGCGCGGTGGACATGGCGAAGAGGACATGTCCGGAGGGGCAGGCCGAAGCGTGGCCCTGGCGCTGGCGGTCGACGCCGAGGCGCCGCAGGCGGTGTCGCGCTGGCTGGCCGGGTGTGAAGAGTCGGGCGGGCCGTGGGAGCGCGACCCGGCGCTGCCGCGCCTGCTCGAGCGGATCGACGCCGAGCTGCCCGACGTGTCGCGGGCCAAGCTGGCGGGGGCGCTGCTGCGGGCCGGGCAGGCCGGGCGAGCGCTGACGCTGGCCGCGGGGGGGGGGCCTCGCTGCGCGCTGGTGGCCGCGCGGGCGCTCGAGCAGACCGGGCGCGCCGGGGAGGCGCTGGGCCGCCTCGAGGCGCTGCTGGTGAGCCCGGAGCTGGCCGACGGGCTGCGGGCAACGGCGCTGGGCCTGCGCTGGCGGGCGCTGACGGACCTCGGGCGCGCGAGCGAGGCCGTGGCCGAGGTGCTGCGGCTGGCGCCTCGGGAGCTGGCGCGAGAGACAGGTGCAGAACGGGCCGAGAGCAGCGGGCTGGCGCGAGAGACAGGTGACGGGCGGGCTGAGACGAGTGGGGAAAGCGAGGGGCTGGCGCGAGAGACAGGTGACGGTCGAGCCGAGACGCGCGAGGCGAGCGACGGGCCGGCGCGAGAGACAGGTGACGGCCGAGCCGAGGCGGATGGCGCTCTGGCAGGAGCGCCCGCTGTCATGGCAGAGGGGACATGCTCTGAAGAGCAGGCCCCAAAGGACATGGCCGTTGGGACATGGCCATTCGAACATGCTCACGAGGACATGCTCCGATCCGCGCTCGCGGCGAGCGGGTCCGGGGCGGCCGAGGCGTGGCTGTGGGCGGCGCTGGCTGCCATCTACGGCGGGGCGGAGGGGCACGCGGAGGGCTGGCTGGAGCGGGCCGAGGGGCGGCTCGGGGCGGCCGGTGCTCCGGGGCTGCAGGCCCGGATCGATCAAGTCCGCGGCAACCTGGCGCACCTGCGCGGGCAGCTCGGACGGGCAGAGGCGGCCTACGAGCGGGCGGCCGCGGGGTTCGAGCGGGCCGGTGAGGGGATAGGGCGCACGCTATTGGCGGCCAACCTGGCGGCGCTGGCGATCCTCAGCGGCGAGCTCGGCCGCGGGCTCGAGCACGGGCGGCAGGCGCTGCGCGGCTACCTGGCGCTCGGGCGCGTGCAGGCGCTGCCCGAGCTGGCCGAGAACCTCGTGCAGCTGCTGGTGCGGGCCGGCGCGCAAGCCGAGGCGGTGCGGCTGCACGTGCTGCTGGCGCAGACGCTGAGCGGGACCTCGGGGTCGCTGGCGCAGGCGCGGCTTGGGCGCGTGCAGGCGGAGCTGGTGTGGGGCGAGCGGCTGCGCGGGCAGGGCAGCGACGCCGCGGTGGCACACGCGTTCGCGGCGGCGGCCGAGGCGCTGCAAGGGGCCGGGGCGACGCGCGACGCCTGCGAGGCGCGGCTGCGGGCGGCCGCGGCGGCGCGGCGCAGCGGTCAGCCGGCGCGAGCGGTCGAGCTGCTGGCGGCGGCGGAGCAGGGCCTCGGCGAGGGCGACGAGGGGCTCGAGGTGACGGCGGCGCTCGAGGGCGTGCTGACGGCAGCCGCTGGCGGGGTGCCCGGCGAGCTCGCGCGGGCATGCCTGCGCCTGGCCGAGCTGCCGCCGCCCGTCGAGCTCGCGGCGCGCGGGCGGCTCGAGCTGGCCTGGCACTACGACCACGTCCTTCACGCTATCCTGAGCCCGAGCGACCCGCGGCGGCCCGCGCTCGCTCGCCGGGCCGCGCACACCTGGGAGGCATTGATGAGCAAGATCCCCGAACTCGACAAGCCCAGCGCGCGCGCGGCCCTGCTCGCGGAGTCGGGCGATCGGGCGGCCGTCGCGGCGCTGGTGAGCGACCTGCCCGAAAGTACAGGTGAGACCGCGGGCGAGGCCCCGCAGGCCGAGGTCGGGAGGCGCAGCGGCGACGCGGGCCACCTGCTGCGGATGTACCGGCGGCTGGTCCGCGAGGACGACCTCGGGCGGCTGCTGGCGCAGGTGGTCGACGCGGCGATGGAGCTGTGCGACGCGGAGCGCGGGGCGATCGCGGTGTTGCCGTCGCCGCCGGCGCGCGGCGCAGAGGCGGCGCCGCCGACCCTGATCGCGCGCGAGCTCGCCGGCGGGCCCGGCGGCACGTTCTCGCGCTCGGTGCTCGACCGCGTGCTCGCCGAGGGCACGCCGATCCTCAGCGTCGACGCGATCACCGACGATCGCTTCGGCCAGTCGCGATCGATCAGCCACCTCAACCTGCGCAGCGTGCTGGCGGTGCCGCTCGTGCACCGCGGGGCGCTGCTCGGGGCGCTGTACGTCGATCACCGGCTGCGCCGCGGGGCCTGGGGCGAGGCCGACCTGGCGCGGCTCGAGGAGTACGCCGAGCTGGCGGCGCTGGCGATCGCGCATCGCGGGGCGGTGGCGGCCCTGGCCGAGCGCGGGCGCGAGCTGGCGGCGCTGCTCGAGGAGCGCGAGCTCGAGGTCCGCGGCCTGCGCGAGGCGGCCCGCACGCCGGAGCGACGCGGCTATCGGAACATGGTCGGAGGGACAGGTTCGATCCAGACCGTGTTCCGCCTGGTCGACCGCCTCGCCGACAGCGACGTGCCGGTCGTCATCTACGGCGAGAGCGGGACCGGCAAGGAGCTGGTGGCGCGGGCGATCCACGACGGCGGGCCGCGAAAGGCTCGCCCGTTCGTGGCCGAGAACTGCGGCGCCATCCCCGAGACCCTGCTCGAGAGCGTGCTGTTCGGCCACGCCAAGGGCGCGTTCACGGGGGCGCAGCGGGCCACGCCGGGGCTGTTCGAGGCGGCCGACGGCGGCTCGCTGTTCCTCGACGAGATCGGTGAGATGAGCCCGGCGATGCAGACCAAGCTGCTGCGCGTGCTGCAAGAGGGCGAGGTCCGGCGGGTCGGTGAGACGGCGGTGCGCAAGATCGACGTGCGGCTGATCGCGGCCAGCAACCGCGACCTCGACGCGATGGTCGCGGCCGGCCAGTTCCGCAAGGACCTGCTGTATCGGGTGCGGGTGGTGAAGGTCGAGCTGCCTCCGCTGCGCGCGCGCACCGAGGACCTGCCGCTGCTCATCGAGCATTTTTTGGGCAAGTACGATCGCGGGCGGCGGCTCACCGTGAGCGCTGCGGCGATCCGGCTGCTCGCTCGCTATGCGTGGCCGGGCAACATCCGCGAGCTCGAGAACGAGGTGCAGCGGTGGGTCGCGCTGTGCGAGGCCCGCGTCGAGCCGGACGACCTCTCGCCGGCGATCCGCGAGGCGCCGGCGAGCGGGGCGCCGGCCGCCGACGACCTGCGCCTGCGGCCGCGCGTCGAGCGACTGGAGCGCGAGCTCATCGACCGCGCGCTGCAGCAGGCCAGCGGCAATCAGACCCGCGCGGCGACGCTGCTGGGGCTGTCACGCTTCGGGCTGCAGAAGAAATTGCGGCGGCTCGAGAGCGGCGGCGAAGACGAGGAGTGAGCGTCGCGCCTGCCAACCTCGTTGGCGATTTGGTCCCTGGTCGCCATCGGGGTTGCGAGGCCGCTGGGCTTTATCCAGCGATCACGCCCTTGGCGGCTTGGTGTAAGCCTTGCACAATGAGACCGTGGTCGCAGACCCACGGTGCTCGCCGTGCGTCGCAGCCGCCTGGAGCTCCGACCCATGCACTTCCGCGTCCTCCTCGCCGCCGTCCTCGTCGTCCTGAGCGCCTGCAACACGCACCTGCCTACGCGCACCGACCGGCCGTTCACCGGGCAGTTCGGGATCTCCGTGCCGGTCCCGCCGCCGAGCCTCAAGGCGGCCCCTGTGCAGTACGTGCGAGTGCAGGGCAACCTCGAGGTCGAGGCGCCGCAGGCCGACACGCGGGTGTTCGTGTACGACAGCTCCGGCGATCGGGGCTTCTTCGTGTTCGCCGACCAGTACGGCCAGTTCGAGTTCGACGCGGTGAAGCTCGACCTCACCGACAACTGCCTCGAGGTGTGGTTCGAGGAGCCGGGTCTCGACGGACCGGCGAGCCAGCACCGGTTCTACGTCGCCGGCATCGAGGCGGACGACGCGACCGTGGCGACGATGGAGCAGGCCGACGAGTGCTGAGCCCGGCGCCCGGAGTGAGCTGGCCCGAAGGACAGGTCGTCGAGACGACGCGCGCGGCTCGACGCGTGCGGTGTGCATCGGTCGGGCGGCGACTCTGCCGTACGGGCTTCGTGGCGCTCCTCCACGGCTGTCACGAAGCCCTCACGCCGACAGCAGCGCCCGAAAGCACCAGAGCCCGCCAGCGAAGCTGACGGGCCCTGCGAGGACTCGACCGGGAGGCGCGCTTACTGGGTCTTGACCGCCTTGCCGCCGACCTTGAGCACGGAGCGCTTGGCCTTGGGCGGGAGGTAGAACGTGACGCCGAGCGAGAACATCACGTTGTGGTTCCAGTTGGCGTCCTGGCGGTCGACCTTCGGCGGCACGTCCGTCGTGGTCGAGTTGAGGCCGGCCGCGTTGTTGTAGGTCATGATGTCGTGGACATCGAGGTTGAGCGAGGCGAAGTCGGCGAGGAAGATGTTCACGCCGCCGCCGAAGCTCGGACCGACCTTGAGGCCCGTGTCGGGCTTGACCGGGTGCAGGTAACACTCGCGGTTGGTGCTGTCCCCGTCGCGGCAGTACGTCGGGCTGCCGTTCGCCGTGTCGAGGCCGAGCAGGTCGCTGGTCGACCGGGCGTTCGGGTAGTGACGCCCGAAATTGGCCAGGCCGAGGCCGGCGAACAGGTACATGTCGTACTCGGTGAAGATGCCCGAGAACAGGCCCAGCTTGCCGCTGAAGGGCTTGAACACAACGTCGAAGCTGGCCAGCCAGTTGTTGCGCGTGAGGCCCGACTGGAAGTCGTGGAGCAGCGGCGCGGGGCTGTTGAAGTCGGCCAGCGTACGGACGGGCGCGAGGGACTGGTTCTCGGGCGTACCCGTCGGGATGCCGCGCGGGAGGCCGCCGGACTCGTCGTTGAGCGCCTTGAGCAGCTTGGCGTCGCGGTTGATCACGCCGTACGCGAACTTCGCCTGGATGCCGATCCAGTCGGTGAAGTCGAAGTGGAGCTTGCCGCCGACGTAACCCTTGTGGACGAAGGTCTGCGACAGGCTCATGCCGACGAACGGCGTGATGCCGAAGCGAAGCTTGCGCAGCTCGAGCTTGCGGACGACGACCGGCTTGCCTTCGAGCGGGCTCTTCCGCTTGGCATGCGCGACGTCGGGGAGCAACGAGATGGCGACCAGGGATGCCGCCAGAACAGTGAGCGATCGAATCCGGTGCATGTCGAGGTGCTCTTAGCGGCGGGTGGTGTACTGGAAGGAGGTGGGGAAGTAGAAGCTCAACCCCAGGAAGAAGACCACGTTGAAGGCGAGCTTCTTGACCGCGGCATCCTTGGCAGCGTCGGCGGAGTCGAGGCTGTCGAGCTGATTGGGGCCCGGGCCACGCTCCGTCGGCTCGAGCTTGTCCTGGTAGATCCAGGTGCGAACGCCGAAGTTGACCGAGATCCAGTCGACGCGCGGGCCGTAGAAGCGGGCGCCGATGGCGAAGTTGCCCTGGCCGGTGAGGTGGCGGAACGGCTCGTGGATGGCCTCGTACCGCGGAATCACCTGGGTCTGGATCGCGCCGCCGCCGACCTGGACGTACGACTCCCAGTGCATCAAGGCACGGTTGAACACCGCGATCTTGCCGTAGAACGGGTTGTAGAGGAAGTTGACGCTGGCCTGCCACAGCGTCTTGTTCGCGGTCAACAGCACGCTCTCCTGGAAGCGGATGTTGGTGTACCGCGAGGTCTTGTTGCCGAAGAAGGCCGTGCCCGTGATACCGACCGCCATGCGGTTGGTGATCCAGTAGTTGAGCTCGGCGCCGACGGTGAAGTGGCGGACGAAGGGATCGTTGACCGTGATGCCGATCTGCGGCTGCAGCTCGAAGCGCTTCTTCTTGAGGAAGCGCTGGCGCTGCACGACGGTAATGAACGCCTTGTCCTGCTTCAACTGGTCGGCTTCGGAGGTCGCGCTGACCTTGCCGGTCTCGCCCGAGGCCGCCGCCTTGCCCTTGTTCGCGTCGCCGAACAGGTCGGTCGAAGCACCGGCCTCACCACCTGCCTTGGCTTCGCCCGCGGGCTTGGCCGGGGTCTCGCTCTCGGCCTCGTCGAGGACGATCGTGTCGTCGTCGGCCGGGGCCGCAGGCGCGGCAGGAGCGGGGGCGGGTGCCGCGAGGGCCGCGGCGGCGGTTCCAGGAGCAGTGAAGGCCCAGGCTGCCAGGAGAACAGCCGAGCCGGTCAAAGAACGTCGCATGCTCACCTCAAGGTCGACTGGCACGTGGGTATCTCGGAGGTCAGGCCCAGCGGCCTGTGGAGAGGCCCTGCAGGGCCGTAGGAGGCAGGAACTCAAGTGGCCGGGAAGGCCGGGTCTCAGCAGGCCCGAAGGCCGTTGGAAGCAGAATCGCAGAGCCGGGGTAGAAAATCATCAGGCCCAGAGGGCACCCGGCAACCGAAGCGATAGACACCGGTTTAGGGGTGTCGGACGGTATCACAGCCAACCACTAGGTCACAACAGGACAAGCGCTGTTTGATGGCGGGCGCTGTTTGGAGCAAAGGCACGCGGGGCGGCTCGTAGGCCCCAAGGCTGCCAAATTCGCAGGTGACGCCCCGACACGCGCCCGCCGGCTGCCCGGCGAAGTTGTGGAAGACGATCTCCGCGGCGGGGGTTGGGTGACCCGTCACGACCCGCCTGGCCGTGCGAAGGCGCAATTTCAAACACGGCCCCATGGCGTAGAAAGTGCCAGTCACGCCCTGGCGTCGTCCGGGTCGCCGAACATGGCCTCGACGAACGCGTCGGCGTCGAACGGCCGCAGGTCGTCGACCTTCTCGCCGATGCCGATGAAGCGGACCGGCACCCGCAGCTCGTCGCACACGCCGAGGACCACGCCGCCCTTGGCCGTGCCGTCGAGTTTGGTCAGCACGAGGCCGGTGAAGTCCATCGTCTCCTTGAACAGGACCGCCTGGGCGAGCGCGTTCTGGCCGATGGTGGCGTCGAGCACGAGGAAGGTGTCGTGCGGGCCGCGGACTTCGGTCTCCACGACCCCGCGAGCGCGCGCGAGGGCCTTGGCGCACGAGCGGCGGATCTTCTGCAGCTCGTCCATCAGCTCCTTCTTGGTGTGGAGCCGGCCGGCGGTGTCGCAGAGGACCACGTCGAAGCCCTCGCGGGCGCCGCGGGCGATGCCGTCGTGGATGACGCTCGAAGGATCGGCGCCCTCCTTGCCGAGGTGGATCTCGCAGCCGACGCGGCGGGCCCAGATCTCGAGCTGCTCGCCGGCGGCGGCGCGGAAGGTGTCGCCGGCGACCAGCAGCACGCGGCGCCCCGCGGCCTTGTGGAAGGCGGCCAGCTTGCCGAGCGTGGTCGTCTTGCCGACGCCGTTGACGCCGATCATCAGCAGCACGTAAGGCGGCGGGTTCGGGCTGTAGTCGAGCGGGTCGGCGGGGACGGCCAAGATCTGGCGCGCGGCGGTGCGGATGACGGCCCACACCTTGTCGGCGTCGGCGACGTCGCTCTTGTCGAGGAGGTCGGTGACCTGCTCGAGCAGCTTCTGCGCCGCCTTGGCGCCGATGTCGGCGGTGAACAGCACGCTCTCGACCTCTTCGCGCAGCTCGGCGCTGACGCGCGGGCGGCCGCGGAACAGGCGGGCGAGCTTGGCGACGAAGCCGCCGCGGGTGCGCGCGAGGCCGGCGACGTAGCGCTCCTGTTCGGCGGCGCGGGCCAGCTCCTCGGCGGTGAGCGGCCGGACCGGGACCTCGGGGGCGCGGCGGGTCGCCCCCTCGAGGGCGCGTGCGGGCGGTTCGCCGGTCAGCTCGGCCGGCGTCTTGGCCGGCGGGAGGGCGCGGCGACGCGCGAGGACGACGCCGCCGGTGACGACGAGGACGCCGAGGATGGCGAGGAGCAGGTAGATCTCGGTCGAGGTCATCGGCGACGGCCACTGCAGCGGTAGCACAGCTGGCGCCGATCCTGAAGGGTTCGGGCGTAGCTCCGCGAGATCTGCGAGATCTCGGGGGCGCGGGGCGCGGGCGCCGGCGGGGCGGGGTGAGCCCGCGACATCCGATTCGGGCCCCGGCCCCGGGAGATCGTCACCGCGGGCTTTTCCGGGGCGGCGGGTGGTGCTATCTCGCGGACGCCAGCGTTTTTTTGCGCGCGCCGTTCGATGCGAATCAAGAAGATCGAGGTCAACGGGTTCAAGTCCTTCGCCGACCGCGAGGTCATCCACGTCGACGACCACGTGACCGCGATCCTCGGGCCCAACGGCTGCGGCAAGTCGAACGTCGTCGACGCGATGCGCTGGTGCCTCGGCGAGCAGCGGGCCAAGCACCTGCGCGGCCAGGGCATGGCCGACGTCATCTTCGCCGGCTGCTCGACGCGCGGCCCCGGCAACGCCGCCGAGGTGACGCTGACCTTCCAGAACAACGGCCAGGTCCCGGCGGCCTACCTCAATTTCGCCGAGATCGCGGTCACCCGCCGGCTGTACCGCGACGGCACCAGCGAGTACCTCATCAACAAGGTGCAGTGCCGCCTGCGCGACATCCAGGAGCTGATGGCCGGCACCGGCGCGGGCACGCGCGGCTACTCGATCATCGAGCAGGGCCAGGTCGGCCGGATCGTCAGCTCCAAGGCCGAGGAGCGCCGCTACATCATCGACGAGGCGGCCGGCATCACCCGCTTCAAGGCCCAGAAGCAGGCCGCCGAGAAGAAGATCGAGCAGACGCAGCAGAACCTGCTGCGGGTGTCGGACGTGCTGACCGAGCTCGAGGCGCGGGTCGGCAACCTGCGCCGGCAGGCGCAGAAGGCCGAGCGCTACAAGCGCTACCGGTCCGAGCTGCGCGACCTCGATCTGTGGATCGCCAGCCATCGGTTCCTCGAGCTCGAGGCGACGCGGCGCGTGCTCGAGGTCCGCAAGGGCGAGCTCGGGGTGCAGGTCGACGACATGCGGGCCAACCTGGCGGCCGCCGACGCGCGCGGCGAGGCCCAGCGGACCGAACTGCTGCAGCGCGAGCAGGAGCTGCGCGCGGCCCAGACGACGGTGTTCGACCTCGACAACCGCATCAAGCTGGCCGAGAGCGAGGGCCAGTTCCGCCGCCGCGAGCAGGAGGGGGCCCGCCAGGCGGTCACACAGGCCCGCGCCGAGGCGGCCGCGGCCGAGCGCTCGCTGACGGCCCTGCGCGGGGAGCTCGAGCAGGTCACGTCCCAGCTCGAGGATCTGCGCGCCGGCGCCGACGAGGGCCACGCCGAGGTCGCGGCGCGCCTGCAGGAGGAGCACGACGGGCTGACGGCGCGGCTGCGCGGCGAGGTGTCCGAGTTCGAGCGCGGGCGCTCGCAGCTGGCGCGCCTGCAGCAGCGCGAGGCGACCGCGTCGGCTCAGCTGCAGGCCCGCGCCGAGGGCCTGTCCGACCTCGAGCAGCGGATCTCGGGCCTGGCCCAGGAGACAGAATTGCTGGTGATCCAGCTCGAGCGCGACCGCGAGGATCTCGAGGTCGCCGAGTCCGCCCGCGAGGCCGCGGCCGAGCGGGTCGCGGGCCTCAACGACCGTCGCAGCGCCGGCGACCGCGAGAAGCAGGCGCTCAAGGGCCAGATCAAGTCGGCCGAGCAGACCCACGACGGCGTGCGCACGCAGCTGCAGCGGACCCAGTCGCGGGTGCAGTCGCTCGAGGAGATCCAGAAGCGCTACCGCGGCTGCGCCAGCGGGGTGCAGACGGTGATCCAAAACCGCGAGGCGATCGCGGCGGAGGCCGGCGGGGCGATCCTCGGCATCCTCGCCGACCACGTGGCCGCGCCGGCCAAGTTCGAGCCAGCGCTGTCGGCGGTGCTCGGCGACCGCCTGCAAGGGGTGGTCGTCGACGGCGTGCGCGCCAGCGCCAGCGCGGTCGCTTTGCTCAAGGCCAAGCAAGAGGGTCGGACCTCGTTCCTGCCGCGCGAGTGCCGGCCGCGCCGCTCCGAGCATGGCTCCCAGGACATGTCCGATGCGCCAGGTGCTTACGGACCTGGCCTCGAGGACATGCTCCAGAGGCCAGGCGTGGTCGGCCGCCTGGTCGACGCGATCGACGTGCCGGGGGAGCTGCGGCCGCTGGCCCGCGCGCTGCTCGGCGACACGGTGGTGGTCGAGGACCTGCCCCAGGCGCTCGAGCTGTGGCAGGCCGGGGCGACCGCGCCGCTGGTGACCCTGGCCGGCGACCGCGTCGAGCCCTCGGGGGTGGTGATCGGCGGCTCGGCGCAGGGGCTCGACTCGGCGCTGCTGCAGCAGAAGCGGGAGATCCGCGAGCTGCACGAGCAGGCGGCCACGCGCGAGGTCGAGGTCGCGGCGGCGTACGAGCAGGTGCAGGTGCTGGCCGAGCGCCAGTCGCAGCTCGAGGCCGAGCGCGAGATGAGCGAGGCGGAGCTGCTCGAGTCGGAGAAGGTCCGGCTGGCGCGGGTGCAGGAGGTCAGCCGGCTGCAGCGGGAGATCCAGCAGCTGGGCCAGCGGATCGATCAGCTGACGCGCGAGCGCGCCAAGCTGCAGGCGTCGCTCGGCGGCCGCGAGGAGGAGCGGGCGCGCCTGACCGAGGAGCTGGGGCAGGTGCGCGAGGAGCTGCCGGGGCTGCAGCAGACGATCGTCGACGCCGAGGCGCGCATCGAGCTGCTGCGCGAGCAGCAGGCGCAGGTGTCGGAGATGTTGACCGAGGCCAAGGTGGCGCTGGCGCGCTTCCAGCAGCAGCTCGGGGCGCTGACGGCGGCCGAGGGCCGGCTGTCGCGCCAGGTCGCGGCCGAGGACGAGCGCCTGCAGCGGCTCGGGCAGACCCAGATCGAGGGCGAGGCCAAGATCGCGGCGCTCGAGGAGGCGCTGCAGGCGGCCGAGGCCGAGCGCGAGCAGCAGCTCGAGGCGCACCGCGTGGCGACCGCGACGCTGCAGGCCGCGCGCGAGGCCCACGACGCGGTCCGCCTGGCCACCGACGAGCTCGACCTGTCGGTCCGCAAGCTGCGCAACGGGCTCGACGAGCAGCGCGAGCGCCTGGCCGAGGTCGAGAGCGTGCTCAAGGAGCAGCGCATGGAGGCGCAGCACCTGAGCGCCGACATCCGCGAGCGCTTCGACGCCGAGCTCGAGCTGTCGCTGTGCGACTTCCACGACCGCCCGCTGGCCGGGCCCGACTCGTCGGCGCGCCAGCAGGAGCTCAAGCGCGTGCTGGCGCGCATGGGCGAGGTCAACCTGACGGCGATCGAAGAGTTCGAGGAGGTCTCGGGCCGCTGCGACTACCTCTCGACGCAGAAGCGCGACCTCGAGTCGGCGATCGCCCAGCTGCAAGAGGCGATCGACAAGATCAACAAGACCACGCGCGAGCGCTTCCTCGAGACGTTCCGCGAGATCAACGAGAAGTTCCAGCAGGTGTTCCCGCGCCTGTTCAACGGCGGCCAGGCGCTGCTCCGGCTGACCGACGCCAGCGACCTGCTCGGCACCGGCGTCGAGATCCAGGCCCAGCCGCCCGGCAAGCAGGTCCGCAACCTCGAGCTGCTGTCCGGCGGCGAGAAGGCGCTCACCGCGGTCAGCCTGATCTTCGCCATCTTCCTCATCAAGCCGAGCCCGTTCTGCCTCCTCGACGAGGTCGACGCGCCGCTCGACGAGGCCAACGTCGGCCGCTTCGGCGCGATGGTCCAGGAGATGGCGCAGAACACCCAGTTCATCATCATCACCCACAACAAGCGGACGATGGAGATCGCCGACCGCCTGTACGGGGTGACGATGGAGACCCGCGGCGTGTCGAAGCTGGTCAGCGTCAACATCAAGCGCGCGGTCGAGATGGCGGTCGCCTGAGCCGCGGGCGCGGGTGTCCGCGAGGGCATGTCCACAAGGGCATGTCCGAAGGGGCATGTCCGCGAGAGCATGTCCTTGGGGGCACCCGGCCGTGGCCCGGCTCACGGCGGCGGCGCTGCCGCGGACGCGGGAAACCGGGCATCGTCGCGGCATGAGCATCTTTCGCGCGGACGCGCTGCAGGGACTGGTCGCCCTCGTCACCGGCGGGGGTTCGGGCATCGGGGCGGCGATCGCGGTGACGCTGGCGGAGCACGGGGCCCGCGTGGCGGTGTGCGGGCGGACGCAGGCCAAGCTCGAGGCGACGGTCGAAGCGATCGCGGCGGCCGGCGGCGAGGCGCTGGCGGTCGCGGCCGACGTGCGCAGGCCGGAGCAGGTCGAGGCGGTGATGCAGGCGATCGAGGCCCGCTGGGGCCGGCTCGACGTGCTGGTCAATTCGGCCGCGGGCAACTTCCTGTGCCCGGCCGCGAGCCTGTCGCCGAACGGCTTCGGCACCGTGGTCGACATCGATCTCAAGGGCACGTTCAACGCCTGCAAGGCCGCGCTGCCGCTGCTGTCGCGGGCGGGCGGGACGATCCTCAACATCTCGGCGACGCTGCACTACGGCGGCACGCCGCTGCAGATCCACGCGGCCAGCGCGAAGGCGGGGATCGACGCGCTGACGCGCACGCTGGCGGTCGAGTGGGGCGCGGCGGGGATCCGCGTCAACGCGATCGCGCCGGGGCCGATCGACAACACCGAGGGGATCACCCGGCTGTTGCCGCCCGAGCTGCGCGCCAGGGCGGAGCGGGCGATCCCGCTGCGGCGGTTCGGCCAGCCGCGCGAGATCGCCGACGCTGCGGTGTTCCTGGCCTCGTCCGCCAGCGCCTACACGACCGGCGCGACGCTGGTGATCGACGGCGGTCACTGGCTGACCGGGATGGGCCTGATGAGCCTCGCCGAGTGACGGGGCGCGGTCGCGCGGCGGTTCGCCGGTCAGACGCCCGCGGTTCTGCGTTATCGTGGCGGCTCGCATGAGTGCGAGCGCGAGCGCGGCTCACTACGTGCAAGAGGTCGGCGCGATCCTCGGGACCGCGGCCGTGACCAGCTTGCTGTCGCAGCGGCTGCGTCAGCCGCCGGTGCTCGGCTACCTGGTCGCGGGCATGATCCTCGGCCCGCACGTGCCGGGCATCATCATCGGCGGCGAGGGCAGCGTGCAGCTGGCCCACGCGCTGTCCGAGTTCGGCGTGATCCTGCTGATGTTCACCATCGGCATCGAGTTCAGCCTGCGGAAGATCGTGAAGATCGGGCTGCCGGCGGCGCTGACGGCGGTGATCGAGGTCGGGCTGATGATCTCGCTCGGCTACATGATCGGGGGGCTGTTCGGCTGGAGCTCGACCGCGAGCCTGTTCGTCGGCGCGTGCCTCGGCATCTCGTCGACGATGCTGGTGGCCAAGGCGTTCGAGGAGCAGCGGCTGCGCGGCGGCTTCGTCGAGGTCGTGTTCGCGGTGCTGGTGTTCGAGGACATGATCGCCATCCTGCTGCTGGCGATCCTCACCGGCCTGGCCTCGGGGACAGGTCTGTCGCCGATCGACTTCGCGCTGACCGTGGGCAAGCTGCTGGCGTTCCTGCTGGCGATGCTGGCGGCGGGCCTGCTGGTGGTGCCGCGCTTCATCCGCGGGGTGGTCCGGATCGGGCGCGCCGAGACGACGCTGATCGCGGGCATCGCGGTGTGCTTCGGTATGGCGGCGTTCGCCTCGGCCTCGGGCTACTCGGTCGCGCTCGGGGCGTTCCTCGCCGGCATGCTGGTGTCGGAGTCGGGCGAGGGGCCGAAGGTCGAGCACGTGATCCAGCCGCTGCGCGACCTGTTCGCCGCGGTGTTCTTCATCTCCATCGGGATGACGATCGACCCGGTGCTGGTGGCCCAGCACTGGTTGCCGGTGGTGGTGCTGACGGCGGTGGTGCTGGTCGGCAAGGTCGTCGGCGTGTCGTTCGGGTCGTTCCTGGCCGGCAACGGGCTGCGCCGCTCGGTCCGCGCCGGCATGAGCCTGGCCCAGATCGGCGAGTTCTCGTTCATCATCGCCGGCCTCGGCCTGCAGACCGGCGCGATCCCGGACTACATCCTGCCGATCATGGTGGCGGTCTCGATCCTCACCTCGATCACCACGCCGGTGATGGTCCGCCGGTCCGAGCGCGGAGCCGAGGCGATCGATCGCTGGCTGCCCGATCGCGTGCAGACGTTCGTGACGTTCTACGACGGGTGGATCGAGCAGCTGCGCGCGGCGCCCCGCAGCGCGACCGCCGGTCGCCGGGTGCGCGGGCCGCTGTTGATGCTGACCGTCGACGCGGCGCTGCTGGTGGCGCTGCTCGCCGGCTCGAGTCTGGTCCACTGGCAGGCGGTCGAGGCGATGTTCCAGGCGACGCGGCTGTCGCCGACGGTGATCGAGATCTTGTACGTCGGCGCGACGCTGACGCTGGCGGGCGTGCTGTTCGTCGGCGTGCTGCGGCGGGCGGCGGCGCTGGCCCGCGCGCTGGCGACGGTGGTCCTGCCGACCCGCGACGACGGCAAGCTCGACCTCGGCTCGGCGCCGCGGCGGGCGTTCACGGTGGCGATCGAGCTGGCGCTGTCGCTGGTGATCGGGCTGCCGCTGGTCGCGGTGCTGCAGCCGTTCCTGCCGCTCAGCTCGGGCTTCGCGGTGTTCGTGCTGGTGGTCGCGGCGCTCGGTTACAACGTGTGGCGCAGCATCGGCAACCTCGATGGCCACGTGCGCGCGGGCACCGAGCTGATCGTCGAGGTGCTGGCCCGCCAGGGCCGCCAGGGCAGCGGCCCGGCCGCCCACCAGTCGCTGGTCGAGGTGGCGCCGATGCTGCCCGGCTTCCCCGACATGACGCCGGTGACGCTGGCGGCCACGAGCCCGGCGATCGGGCAGACGCTGGCGGAGCTCAACCTGCGCGCGCGCACGGGCGCGTCGGTGCTGTCGATCAACCGCGCCGGCGCGGGCGTGGTGCTGCCCGAGGCCAACGAGCGGCTGCAGGTCGGCGACACGCTGACGCTGGCCGGCGGCCACGAGGCGGTCGAGCGCGCCTCGGCGCTGCTACAGCGCGGGATCTCCCCCGGCGATTGAAGACGGCGGGCATGCTCGATCGAGCATGTCCGATGGAACATGGCAAATCGGACATGTCGTGAGCGACATGTCCGAAGACGCAGCCGGGTCAGGCGCGCGCGAGCTCGGCGGTGGCGGCGACGATGCGGTCCAGCGAGCGGGCGAGCACGTGGGCGTCGTCGACGACCTCGAGGCGGACGGCGGGGTGGGCGGCCGCCCAGGCCTCGACGGCGGCGACGGGGATGAGCTCGTCGTCGCGGCCGTGGATGGCGATCGTCGGGCAGGGCGGCGCGAGGTCGAGGGCGTCGGCCGGCGGCTCGTGCACGATCAGGGCCGGGGCGGCGAGCACGAGGCCGTGCACGCGACCGCCGGCGCGATGGTGGAGGATCGCGCCGCACAGGGCGGTGAGGCCGCCGTAGCTCGAGCCGACCAGGACGCAGCCGTCGTGGGCGGCGAGCTCGGGCAGCAGCGCGGCGACGCGCGCGGCGAGGTTCATGCCGGTGAAGTCGGGGGCCACGAGGTCGAGACCGGCGGCCCGCAGCGCCTGCGCCTTGCGGCCCTGCGGGCTGCCCTCGAGACCGTGGCAGAAGACGACCTTCATCGCCGGACAGGATACGCGGCGGGCCGGCGCTCGTGGTAGGCCATGGCCATGCCGGTGTTCGCGCTGACGGACGAGCTGGTGTTCCCGGACCCGGGGCAGGCCGAGCCGGACGGGCTGCTGGCGCTCGGCGGCGACTTGCGGCCCGAGCGGGTGCTGCTGGCGTACGCGCACGGGATCTTCCCGTGGAACAGCGAGGACGAGCCGCTGCTGTGGTGGTCGCCGGCGCCGCGGGCGGTGCTGGAACCGGGGGCGATCGCGGTGCCGCGCTCGCTGGCCAAGGCGATCCGTCGCCGGCCTTACCGCATCACCCTCGACCTGGCCTTCGAGGCAGTCATCGCCGCGTGCGCCGAGACGCCGCGGCCGGGCCAGGACCGCACGTGGATCACGCCGGCGATCCGGGCGGCGTTCACCGATCTTCACCGCCGCGGATTGGCCCACAGCGTCGAGGCGTGGGACGGCGAGGAGCTGGTCGGCGGGCTGTACGGGCTGGCGCTGGGGTCGGTGTTCTGCGGCGAGAGCATGTTCGCCCGCGCCGACGATGCCTCGAAGATCGCGTTCGTGGCCCTGGCCGAGCAGCTGCGGCGGTGGGAATTCTCGATGATCGATTGCCAGGTCGAGTCGGACCACCTGCGTCGCTTCGGGGCGACGCCGCTGGAGCGCGTGGCGTTCATGCGCCGGCTGGCGGCCGGGGTGGCGCAGCCGTGGCGGGTCGGGCTGTGGACGCTCGACGAGGAGCTGGCCGGCCGCGCCGAGGGCGGGCCGCCGGCGCACACCGCCGGGCCGCCGGTGATGTGGAGAATGTCCCAAGAGACAGGTGATGCGTCCGCCGGCGAGGGGCGGAGCCGGCGCAAGCGGCGAGGCCGCGGCGACTGCGAGCTGGCGCGAGGGACAGGTGCTTCGACGGGGCGCGCGGCCGAGGCCGCGAGTGAGATGTCTCGAGGGACAGGTGGATCGGCGGGGTCCGGGGCAGAGGCTGCGCCCGCGAGTGAGGCGTCCCGCGGGAAGAAGGACGCGCCCGAGCCCGACCTGCCGCGCGGGACAGATCCAGGGGTGGTCCGCGGGGCCGCGGAGGGCACGATGGGCGCAGAGACCGAGGACACGAACATGTCTCCGGGGACAGGTGGCGAGGGCGCCGCTGCTTCGGGCTCCTCGGGCCGGCGGGAGCCCTGAACCGCTGCGGGGCCGCGGGCCCGGGGAGCGACGGCGCCGCGACGTCACGGGGCCATCGGCTGCGACGGGCGTGACGCGCGGGAAGGCGCGAGGTATCCTTCGCGCCCTCTCGCATGCCCCGCTCGCGCGTCGTTCGGCTCCTCGCAACTGCCCTCTCTCCGGCCCTGGTGGCCTCGCTCGCGGCCTCGGGCTGCACGCCTCGCTCGGCGGCTCCCACGCCGCCGCTGGCGCATCAGCCGGGCGCGCCGCCGGCGGCGCCCCCGGTCGCGGGCAAGCCCGGCGAAGCCGGCAAGGACGAGCAGGCCAAGTGGGACGTGAACGATCCGCCGGGTGACGAGACCGAGGTCGCGATCGACGTCACCGAGGGCACGTGGATGAGCCTCGACGTCAGCCCCGACGGGACCGAGATCGTGTTCGACCTGCTGGGTGACCTCTACGCGCTGCCGCTCGCGGGCGGCGAGGCGCGGGCGCTGACGACGGGCATGGCGTGGGACATGCAGCCGCGCTACAGCCCCGACGGCAAGTGGATCGCGTTCACCAGCGATCGCGGCGGCGGTGACAACGTGTGGGTCATCCCGCGCGCGGGCGGCGAGGCGCGGCAGGTGACGAAGGAGGACTTCCGGCTGGTCAACGGGCCGGTCTGGTCGCCCGACGGCAACTTCATCGCGGCGCGCAAGCACTTCACCAAGCACCGCAGCCTCGGCTCCGGCGAGATCTGGCTGTACCACGTGTCGGGCGGCAAGGGCGTGGCGATGACGGAGAAGCCGAACGATCAGAAGGACGTGAACGAGCCCGCGTTCTCGCCCGACGGCAAGTACGTGTACTTCAGCCAGGACACCACGCCGGGGTCGCACTTCGAGTACAACAAGGACCCGTACGCCGGCATCTACACGATCCGCCGGCTCGAGCGGGCCACCGGGCGCATCGAGGACCTGGTCGGAGGGACAGGTGGCGCGGCCCGGCCGACGCCGTCGCACGACGGCAAGTCGCTGGCGTTCATCCGCCGCGTCGGGGCGACGCCGCAGCACCCGGGCTCGACGGCGCTGTACGTGCGCGACGTGAAGAGCGGGCAGGAGCGGCTGGTGATCCGCGGGCTCGAGCGCGACAACCAGGAGACGTGGGCGATCCACGGGGTCTACCCGGCGATCGCGTTCACGCCCGACGATCGCGCGATCGTGTACTGGAGCGCGGGCAAGCTGCACCGCGTCGAGGTCGCCAGCGGCAAGGTCAGCGACATCGCGTTCCACGTGAAGTCGACCCGCAAGGTCGCGCCGGCGATCCGCTACCCGGTCAAGGTGGCGCCGCCGGAGTTCGCGGTGAAGATGCTGCGCTGGCCGACGGTCAGCCCCGACGGCAAGTCGGTGGTCTATCAGGCGCTGGGCAAGCTGTACGTAAGGACATTGCCGAACGGACAGCCGAAGCGGCTGACCGCGCAGGACGAGCACGTCGAGCTGTATCCGACGTTCACGCGCGACGGCAAGTCGATCGTCTACGCGACGTGGGACGACCAGGGCTTCGGCAGCGTGCGGGTGATGCCGGCCAAGGGCGGCAAGGGGCGGGTGCTGACGAGCGAGCCGGGGCACTATATCGAGCCGGCGGTGTCGCCCGACGGGCAGACGGTGGTCTATCGCAAGGTCGCGGGCGGGTGGACGCGCTCGCCGGCGTGGTCGCAGGAGCTGGGGCTCTACGCGGTGCCGCTGCGCGGCGGGGCGCCGAAGCGGATCGTCCGCGAGGGCGAGCAGCCGCACTTCGGCGCGGCCAACGACCGCGTGTTCTATGCGCTCGAGCAGGACGACAAGGTGCAGCTGTGGAGCGTGGCGCTCGACGGCAGCGAGCCGCATCACCACGCGAGCAGCGAGCTGGCGACGGGCTTCGAGGTGTCGCCCGACGGGCAGTGGGTGGCCTGGCAGGAGGGCTTCCAGGCCCACGTGGCGCCGTTCCCGGCCACCGGGCGGGCGGTCGAGCTGGCGCCCAAGATGGACGCGGTGCCGTCGTACAAGGTGTCGAAGGACGCGGGCAACGAGCTGCACTGGTCGGGCGACAGCAAGCGCCTGCACTGGTCGCTCGGGCCGCAGCTCTACACGCGCGCGCTCGACGAGGTGTTTGCGTTCGTGCGCGCCGACGGCAAGCTGCCCGAGGGGCCGCTGGCCGACGCGCCAGGGCTCGAGATCGGGTTCACGCAGGCGACGGCGCGGCCCAGAGGCGCGGTGGCGCTGGTCGGCGTCAAGGCGATCACGATGAAGGGCGACGAGGTGATCGCGCCGGCGACGATCGTGATCCAGGACGACCGGATCGTGGCCGTCGGTCCCCAGGGACAGGTGGCGATCCCGGCCGGCGCGCGCACCATCGACCTCAAGGGCGCGACGGTGATGCCGGGGCTGGTCGACGTGCACGCGCACGGGTCGGCGGGCGAGCAGGGCATCGTGCCGGAGCAGAACTGGCACCACCTGTCGGCGCTGGCGTTCGGGGTGACGACGCTGCACGACCCGAGCAACGACACGGCGACGATCTTCGCGGCCAGCGAGCTGCAAAAGGCGGGGCTGATCGTGGCGCCGCGGCTGTTCTCGACCGGGACGATCCTGTACGGGGCGCTGGCGCCGTTCAAGGCCCAGATCGACTCGCTCGACGACGCCCGCTCGCACCTGCGGCGGATGAAGGCGGTCGGGGCGTTCTCGGTCAAGAGCTACAACCAGCCGCGCCGCGAGCAGCGGCAGCAAGTGCTGGCGGCGGCGCGCGAGCTCGAGATGATGGTGGTGCCCGAGGGCGGGGCGCTCTACCACCACAACATGACGATGGTGGCCGACGGCCACACGGGGGTCGAACACGCGGTGCCGGTGGCGACGCTCTACGCGGATGCGCTGCAGCTGTGGGGCGGCACCAAGGTCGGCTACACGCCGACGCTCGGGGTGGCGTACGGCGGGCTCGGCGGCGAGAACTACTGGTACGCGACCACCGACGTGTGGAAGAACGCGGCGCTGACCCGCTTCGTGCCGCAGCACGCGTTCGGGGGGACGGCGTACCGGCGCGTGACGGCGTCGGAGGGCGACTGGAACCACTTCAGCGCGGCGCGGACGGCCAAGAAGCTGCTCGACGCCGGCGTGGGCGTGAACCTCGGCGCGCACGGCCAACGCGAGGGCCTGGCGGCCCACTGGGAGCTGTGGATGCTGGCGCAGGGCGGGATGACGCCGCACGAGGCGCTGCGCGCGGGCACTCTGAGCGGCGCGCGCTACCTCGGCCTCGACGCGGACCTGGGCTCGATCGAGCCCGGCAAGCTGGCCGACCTGGTGGTGCTGGCGAAGGACCCACTGGCGGAGATCCGCAACACGGACTCGGTGACGCACGTGGTCGTCGGCGGGCGGGTGTTCGAGGCGACGACGATGCGCGAGCTCGGCGGGCTGGGGTCGGTGCCGCAGCCGCTGTACTGGCTGGCAGCGGAGGGCCAGACGAGCACGGCGGCGCCGCCGAAGCACGCGCGCTGCGACCACGGCGAGCCGTGAACTGATCGCGGGCGCGGCACCCCGACGCGCATGAACGAGAGAACATGTCTCGAGAGACAGACATTATGCGCTGACTGCGCGTGTGGTCGATGTCTTCCAGGCGCGCGAGCGGCCGTACGCCCGGTGCGAGGTCGAGTGACGGAGGCGTGGGGCTGGAGTAGATTTCTCCCCGAATGTCCTCGCCCGCATGGTTCATTCGCTCCGTCTCGGTGCAGAAGTTCGGGTGCCTCAAGGACGTGAACGCAGCGTTGACGCCGCTGCACGCGTTCATCGGGCCGAACGATAGCGGCAAGAGCACGCTGCTGCGCGCGCTGCGGACGGCGATGCACCTGGTTCGAAGGTCATTTATTCGCGCGCCGAATGACGAAATTCAGCCCTTTGATCCGGGACCACTCTGTAGCGGGACGGCCATGCAGCTCGCCTTCGGGCCAGATCGTGCAAAGAGCCATTTCAACTTGAAGATCCTCGATGAGGGTAACTTCGCGGAGTCCGGTGGGTCGAAGCCGTTGCTGGCGTCTCAGCGAAGCTGGATCGGGCCGCGGTCGACCAAACGAGGTTCAACGCTAACGTGGCCTCCGGAGATTTTGCCGCTGCTCGACTCGGGCGCTCGGCTCGTGCACCTAAACCCGAGCTCGCTGCGTGAGCCGAGCGAGCTCATCCCTGAGGGCGGTGGAAACGAGCTCATCGACGAGTACGGGCGGGGGCTGCCGGCCATTTACGACGCAATCCTCAATCGCGGGGATGATGCATTCTTGCGCATGGTCGAGGGCGTTCGTCGTTTGTTTCCGACGATCAAGGCAGTCCGCCTCAAGGTGATGTCGAAGAGCACTAAGGCGCTGGAGGTGGAGCTTGTTTCGGGGGAGCGAGTGCCCGCGGCATTCCTCAGCGAGGGGCTCCTGTTCTATCTCGCCTTCGCGGCGTTGCAGCACCTCGATCCGGTCGCGCTGTTGCTGATCGAGGAGCCCGAGAATGGGCTGCACCCGGCGCGAATCGCCGACGTCATGCGGATCCTGCGGGAGATCTCGAGTACGACGCAGGTGGTGCTGACGACCCATAGTCCGCTCGTGATCAACGAGATGCAGGGCGACGAGGTCAGCGTGGTCACGCGCGATCGAGACAAGGGCACGATGGTCCGTCGCCTCGACTCGACCCCGAACTTCATCGAGCGCTCGAAGGTCTACGCCCTCGGAGAGCTGTGGCTGAGCTACGCGAACGGCGACGACGAGGGGCCGCTGCTCACCGCGCAGGTCGTGACATGAAGCGCGTCGTCCTCGGCGGGGAAGGGCCGAACGAGCTCGGCGGCTGGTGCAACCTGCCCCCGTATCGCGCAGAAACACCGGTTCCGGGGGTGCTCGAGGCGCTGTTGCGGCACGTCCGTCCTGACGGATGGATCGTCATCGACGCCGTAGTTTGGAGCTCGATCCGGAAGTATCGCGCCGGAGGTCACGCGGACGCCGAGGAGCGCAACGTGCTCGGTCTGGTCTTGAAGGCGCGAGAGCGCGGCGCCGACATCGTCGCCTTCGCGCGCGACTGCGACGGCGACGGAGCGCAGCACCGCCGCCGAATCGCCTCGATCGACGTCGGGCTCGCGCGCGCGCGCGAAGAGTTTCCGCAGGGTCCAGCCGTGATTGGTGGGAGCGCCGTGCGCATGCTCGAGGCTTGGGTCCTCGCTATCGGCGGCGAGCGACGGACCGAAGAGATGGGTCGAGAGGGACTTGAGACGGGATTTCAGCGGTTCCAGATCCCGCTCAAGAAGACCCCTGCGCTGGTCGACTTTGTTCAGAAGGCGGACCTCGGCAGGATTCCCGCCGATGCCGTGTCGCTGACGAAATGGTTGGCGCGAGCGCGTGAGGTCCTCGCTCCGTCTTGAGCACGCCTCGATCCGCTGGGCATGTCCGAACGGTCAGCAGCGATGAACGCTCGGGACATGTCGCTCGCGGTCTAGACCCCACTCGTCCGGCGCGAATGGCTGGCACTCGGGACATGTCCTGTCGGTCAGACTGGTTGACCGATCTCTGGCGCTAGCGAGCGGCTGGCACTCGGGACATGTCCCTCGCGGCTAGTCCCACTCGCACACGCGGTGCTTGCACTTCTGGCCGGCGGCGCAGTCGGCGGCGGTGCTGCAGGCGTAGAAGCAGCGCTTGTGCTCGCACAGCAGGCCGGCGGGGCACTCGGCGTCGGCCTCGCACTCGAAGGTGCACATGCCGCCGTCGCACTCCTTCTTGTCGCAGCAGTGGCCGGAGCTGCACTCGTCGTCGTCGTCGCAGAAGGCCCCGATGCCGCCGGGGCAGTTGGGGTCGTAGCGGCAGTCGCCTCCAGGGAGGCCCGGGGGTCCGCAGGTGACGCTCAGCAGGGCGCCGATGGAGAGGCCGAGGAGGGTGTGAAGCCAGCCGGGCGATCGGTGCATGGAGCGAGGATCGACGGGGACGCGGAGGACGTCAACGGTCAGGGCTGCGGTCCGGAAGCCCCGGCCGTGAGCAGGGCCGCGTCGAGCCGGGCCTCGAGATCGGCGCCGGGCAGGGCCCACACGCCGATGAGGCCGGCCGCGCGGGCGGCGTCGATGTTGCCGCGCTGATCGTCGATGACGACGACGTCCGAGGCGAGGCCGCGGAGGTGCGCCCAGAAGCGCGGGTCGGGCTTGGCGACGCCGAGTTCGCCGCTGCAGAGCCAGTGATCGACGAGGCCGGAGTCGCCGATCTGGTCACGCACGAGGGGCAGCCAGGCGCGGGCGAAGTTGGTGGCGAGGGCGATCCGGTGGCCCCGCGCGCGCAGGCGCGAGACGAGCGCGAGCCGGTCTGTCCGCAGGCGCAGGCAGGCGCGGTAGGCGGCGGCGGTCGCCGGGTCCCAGAAGTCGTCTTCGTCGATCGCGCCGACCCGCAGGCGGTGCCAGCGGTCGCGGTCGGGGGCGCCGTCGAGCTCCCGCCACGACGGCTCGGCGAGCACGCCGATCAGGTCGAAGGCGACGAGCGGGAGGGCGGACGAGGAGGTCGGTTCGGACATGGTTAAAAAAGGGTCGGGCTTCAGGACGTTCACGTCTAGCGAGCCGCTCGCGGGACGGAGGTCGACGAGGCCCGGGCCGTCGGCGGGGACCGTAGCTCGTCGCGCCGCGAGGAGATGTCCGAACGCACATGCTCGTATGAACATGCGCATATGGACATGTACAAACAGACATGCGCTTTTGGACCTGCGCGTTCGGACATGTCCTTCACAGCAGGCCGTAGCGGACCAGGTGGTCGGGGGAGCGCTGCCACAGGTGGCCGACCACGGCGGTGGCGGCCTCGTCGAAGCGCTCGGCGCCGGCGCGCAGGCGGCGGTACACCGGGGAGGCGTCCCGGACGTCGTAGGCGAGGAGGTCGAGGGCGCGGCGGGTGTCGGGCTCGGCGAGGGCGGCGAGGAAGGCGTCGTAGGCGGTGACGAGGCCGGCGCACAGGGGGAGGCCGTCCAGCGGGCGCAGGGCGTCGGCGATCCGCAGCAGCGGCGGGCGGGGCAGCTGCTCGGCGAGCCAGCCGTCGCGGGCCTCGTCGGGCAGCAGCGCGGCGCGGCAGAACACGGCGAGGTTGGCGAGGTGCCACAGCTTGCGCGAGTGACGGAGCTTGAAGTAGCGGATGGCCCAGTGCTTGCCGGCGTTCTCGACCTTGAACCGGTAGTCGACGCAGATCGTGCGGTAGTAGCGGTGGAGGTCGTTGCTCAGCGAGGTGAGGTAGCGGCCGCGGGTGATGGCGCCGGCCGTGTAGGCGCCGAACACCTGCTCGACGATGGCGGCGGCGTCGCCGGCGTTGGCCAGCCAGGCGCCCTCGGTCAGCAGGAGGGCGCGGTAGGTCAGGTGATCGTTGCTGTCGTCGCGGCCGCCGATGTCGCCGAGCAGGTCGTCGAGGACGACGGCGCTGTGGAAGGTCTTGTCGGGGACGTCGAGGCCGCGGGCGCGCAGGGCGGCGGCCAGGGCCTCGCGCGCGCCGTCGGCGTCGACGGGGGCGATGGCGCCGCGGCGGTAGACGACGGCCAGGTCGAGGTCGCTGAGGGCGCTCGACTCGTGGCGGCCGAGCGAGCCGAGCGCGAAGGCGGCGCAGCCTGGCGGGACGGCGCCGACGAGGGCGCGTCGCAGCTCGGCCAGGCGGGCGTGCGAGCCGGCGGCGGCGGCGAGCACGTGGGACGCGTCGGCTGCGGTCAACCCGAGCTCGGCGAGCAGCGGCGCGTAGTCGACCGGTCCGCGCATGTCAGATCTCCGGGCCCTCGGCGCCGGGTATGACTGTCCATCGGGACATGTCCTCATGGACATGGTCGTCGAGCGTGATCGGCAGGGTCAGCTGGGCCGCGGCGTGGCGCGGGCTGACGAACGCGAGCTGACGGCTGTGACGGTAGCGGCGCGACCACTGCGGGCGAGCGAGGCCGTGCGGACCGGGGGCGACGGTGGCGTCGACGAAGTAGCGCTTGTGCACGCGCGGGACCACGTCGTCGCCGCCGGGCGGGGGCACGCGGGTGCTCTGGAAGCGGTCGTCTTGCCCTTCGGACAGGCCGCTGCGGCGCGCGTGAGTCTCGACCAGGCCGCGCAGGGCGGCGTCGTCGAACTCGGCGAAGCGGGCGAAGATCCGGTGGTCGAACGCGTCGGCGACCGCGCGCGACAGCTCGGCCTCGCACACGATGTTGGAGGGCAGGTTGATGACCTCGCTGTAGATCCGGTCCTTGAGGTTCCAGAAGCGGTCGATGACGGGGAGCGCGTCGGGGTCGATGAGCAGCTCGCGGCCGCGGCGGACGAACACGGCCCGCGGCAGGCGCACGCCGGCGCGGCCGAAGGTGCGGGCGGTGCGGACGATGCCGTCGAGGGTGTCGAGGTTGATCGGGGCGAGCAGCAGGGCCGAGAGGTCGAGCGCGAGGCCGTCGCCGCGGCCGCCGATGATGGCCCACACGCGCTCGGGGTCGAGGTCGACGCTCTGCAGCACGGGGCGCAGCGAGAGGGCCTCCGGGATCGCGCCGTTGCCGAGGACGATCCACTCGCTGACGCCGTGGTGGGCGACGCCGAGGGCCCGCTCGAAGCCCGGCTCGGCCGCGTGCGACAGCGGGAAGTGGCCGATGTCGTGCAGCAGGCAGGCGGCGACGAAGTGGCGCAGATCGGCCTCGGCGAGGCCCAGCGCGGCGCCGAAGCGGTGACCGAGGGTGGCGACGCCGAGCGAGTGGTCGAGGCGGGTCGCGGGGTCGTGGCTGCGCGGGTGCCAGTCGAGGGTGCCGAGGAAGCTGACCCGACCGAGGCGCTGCACCCACGACGAGTCGAGCAGCGGAGCGCCGAGCAGACGGACGAGGGCCGGGGGGGGAGGCACGGCCCTCGGACGCTGGCACAGGCCCGCGGTGCTGCCAAGGGGGGACGCCGCGGCGCTCGCCGCAGCGTCACGCAGACAGGCCGTGAGGTGCGGGTCGGATCGCCGCGTGTCGGCCTGCGTCGGGCCCGCTTGCAAACCGGCGCGCGCTCTGCGAAGCCATGCGGCGACGGCATGACGAAGAAGTCCGCGAAGATCCGCTGTTGGCTGATGAAGAGCGAGCCGGACGTGTTCTCGATCGACGATCTGCAGCGGCTCGGCAAGACCGCCTGGGAGGGCGTGCGCAACTACACCGCCCGCAACTCGATGCGCGACGACATGAAGATCGGCGACCTGGTGATCTTCTACCACTCGAGCGTCGAGCCCGCCGGCGCGGTCGGGCTCGCTCGCGTGTGCAGCGCGCCGTACCCCGATCCGACCCAGTTCGACGAGAAGAGCGAGTACCACGATCCCAAGGCGACCCGCGAGGCGCCGCGGTGGATCCTCGTCGACGTCGAGTTCGTCGAGAAGTGGCCGGCGATGGTGACGCTGCAGGCGCTCAAGGCCGACAAGAAGCTGAAGGACATGCTGGTGGTGCAGAAGGGTCAGCGGCTGAGCGTGCAGGCGGTCGAGCCGCGCCACTTCGTGCACGTGCTGCAGCTGGCCGGCAGCGCGCAGGGCGAGGCGGTGTCGGCGTGAGCGCGGCCCGCAACATCGAGCTCAAGGCCCGCTGCCCCGACCTGGCGGCGGCCCGCGCTGCCGCCGAGCGCCACGGGGCCCGCTTCGTCCGCGTCGAGCACCAGCGCGACACGTTCTTCCACGCCCGCACCGGTCGCCTCAAGCTGCGCGAACGGACATGGCGCGAGGGACAGGACGCAGAGGACAGGTCGGACGCGGAGCTGATCCCGTACGAGCGCTCGGACACCGGCGGGGCGCGGGAGAGCCGCTACCACGTGGTGCCGGTGATCGAGCCTGCCGCCCTGATCGCGGGGCTGGCGGCGGCGCTCGGGATCCGCGGGGCGGTGGTGAAGCGGCGCGAGCTGTGGATGTGGCACAACGTGCGGATCCACCTCGACGCGGTCGAGGGGCTGGGGGCGTTCGTCGAGTTCGAGGCGGTGATGCTGCCCGGCGAGACGGACGCCGAGGCTCACGCGCGGGTGACGGCGCTGCAGGCGGCGCTGGGGCTGGCGGACGCCGACGTGGTGCCAGTCGCGTACGCCGACCTGCTCGGGCTGTGAGCGGGACGTAGGGACATGTCCGCGAGGGCATGTGCCTGCGGACATGTTTAATCAGACATGCCCGATCGGGCATGCCGGGAGGGACAGGTTCAGGCCGAGAGGGTCGCCGGGGGCCGGTCGGTGAGGATCGGCAGGGCGCGCGGGTGGGGGGCGGCCTCGCGGATGAGGGTGGCGAGCGCGTTGACCCATACCGGGTGGTCGTTGAGGCAGGGGACGAGGCGCAGGTCCTCGCCGCCGGCGGCCTTGAACGACTCGGCGGCGCGGATCCCGATCTCCTCGAGCGTCTCCAGGCAGTCGGCGACAAAGGCGGGGCAGAACACGGCCAGGCGGCGGACGCCGCGGCGAGCCAGCTCGACCAGCGCGACGTCGGTGAACGGCTGGATCCACGGGGTGCGGCCGAGGCGGGACTGGAAGGCGATGCTGGTCGCTTCGCGGGCGAGGCCTAGGCGGTCGCGCAGGGCGCGGGCGGTGGCGACGCAGTGGGCGCGGTAGCAGTTGCGGTTGTTGAGACCGATGGTGTCGCAGCAGTCGGGGCGGGCCAGGCAGTGGGCGCCGCTGGGGTCGCTCTTCTTGACCTGGCGCTCGGGCAGGCCGTGGAAGCTGAACATGACGTGGTCGGGGCGGAAGTCCTCGAGCACAGGCGCGCCGACGCGGGCGAGCGCGTCGATGAAGGCCGGGTGGTCGTAGAACGGCGGGACGATGGTGAGGAACGGGGTGTTCCACGGCTCGCCGGCGGCGCGGTAGAGGGCCTCGACGGTCGATCCGGTCGAGCTCGAGGCGTATTGCGGGTAGAGCGGGACGGCGACGATCCGGTCGCAGCCGCGCGCCTTCAGGGCGTCGAGGCCGCGCTGCAGCGAGGGCTCGCCGTAGCGCATGGCGAGCTCGATCTCGAGGTCGGGCATGGCGACGCGCAGGGCCTCGGTGAGCTGGCGCGAGTGGTGCAGCAGGGGCGAGCCGTCGGGGCCCCAGACGGTGCGGTAAGCGGCTGCGGAGCGCGCCGGACGGAAGGGGAGGATGACGAGGTTGAGCAGCAGCCAGCGGCCGACGGCGCCGATGTCGAGGACGCGCGGGTCGGACAGAAACTCGCGCAGGTAGCGGCGGACCTCGGGGGCGCGCGGGGCGGCGGGCGTGCCGAGGTTGATGAGGAGGACGCCGAGCTTCGGTTCGGGGCGCATGCGCGGGCGCATCGTGGCGCGGTTCGCCAGGCGCCGCAACTGCGCGGCGGCTTGACGCGGGCCAGGGGTGCGCGCGACGTTTGCAGCGGTGACGGAGCGGCAGAGCCTGGCGCCAGGTGAGGTCCACGTGTGGCTGTGCGCGGCCGAGACGCAGGTCGACGCCGACTGGTTGGCGGCGGCGCGCGGGCTGCTGAACCCGGAGGAGCAGGCCCGCCAGGATCGCTTCGTGTTCGAGCGCAACCGCCGGCAGTTCGCGGTCGCGCGGGTGCTGGTGCGCCAGATCCTCGCCGGCTACACGGGGATCGCGGCAGCCGAGCTGCGCTTCGTCGCCAACGAGTACGGCAGGCCGGCGCTGGCCCTGGCCGGCGCGCTCGAGTTCAACCTGTCGCACACCGACGGGCTGGCGGCGCTGGCGGTGACCCGCGTCGGCGAGATCGGGGTCGACGTCGAGGACGCCGAGCGACGCGCGCGGCCGGAGGAGGTGGCCGACCACTTCTTCGCGCCGAGCGAGGTGGCGGGGCTGATGGCGCTGGAGACCGAGCAGCGGCGGGCCCGGTTCTTCGACCTGTGGACGCTGAAGGAGGCGTACATCAAGGCGCGCGGGATGGGCCTGGCGATCCCGCTGGACGCGTTCGCGTACGACCTGTCGCGCGGGCGCGCGGCGATCGATCTGGCGATCGACGCGTCGCTCGGCGATCCGCGCGCGGGCTGGGAGTTCTTCCTGGAGGACCCGACGCCGCGCCACCGCCTGGCGCTGGCGGCCCGCTTGCCCGCGAGGGAACCCGCGCGGATAACGTATCGGTGGGTCGGTCCGGCCGGGCACGGGCGGCTCGGCCTGCGAGATGGTCCTTGAGACATGTTTTTATGGACATGTCCGAACGGACCTGTTCTTCACGACCTGTGATGCCGCGGCGCGACGGGATTCACTCGAACGTGCGCGGCCCGAAAGCGAAACGACCGCCCCGGGGCTCCGGAGCGGTCGCTGGGCGGCCTGGCGGCGGGGCTCAGCCCTTCTGGCTGTAGAAGGGCTTCTTGCGCTCCTCGGCGCGCGACTGGGTGGCGTGCACGAGGCCTGACCACAGGTTCTCGAGGCCCATGGCGTCGCGGACCTTGCCGAGGGTCTCGTAGGCGACCTTGCGGGCGGTGATGGTGCCGTCGACGATGATCTCTTCAGTGCGGTGCTTGTCGGCCGCGAACTCGGACCGGCGCTCGCGGATCGGGACCAGGGTCTTCTCGAGCGCCTCGATGACGCGGTCCTGGACGGCGGCGAAGCCGATGGCGCCGCGGTCGTACTCGGCGCGGAGGTTGGCCAGCTCCTCGGCGTCGCGCAGGAAGGCCTCGGCGAACAGGAACAGCGGGGCGTCGGTCGACTCGCCGGGGGCCGGGCCGGGCAGGGTGCGGATCTTGCGAGCGACCTCCTCGGGGCTGTCCTTGAGCCAGATCGCGTTGCCGGCCGACTTCGACATCTTGCGCTCGGCACCGCCGGCGACGGTGTTGACGCCCGGCAGCGACGGGGTCGCCGAGATGGTGGCCTGCGGGACCGCAAACACGCGGCCGTAGGCGTCGTTGAAGTGCTGGGCGATGTCGCGGGCGAGGGTGACGTGGGTCTCGTTGTCGGCGCCGACCGGCACGAGCTCGGCGTTGGCCATGAGAATGTCGGCGGCCTGGAGCACCGGGTAGCCGAGCAGGCCGAGCGGCACGTCAGCGTCCTTGAGGCCGGCGTTGACGGCCATGTCCTGGATCGACTGCATGCCCGACAGCCGCGCCACCGGGGTGAGCATCTGCAGCAGGATGGCGATGTCGTAGACCGCCGGTACGCCCGACTGGAGGTAGATCGTCGAGCGGCCGGGGTCGACGCCCACGCTGAGCATGTCGAGCACCACGTCGCGCACGTGGTTCGGCAGGCGGGCAATCTCGTCGCGCCGCGAGCGGGTCGTGAGCGAGTGCAGGTCGGCGACGATGATGAAGCACTCGTGGCTGTCCTGCAGTTTGACCCGGCTCTGCAGGGTGCCGACGAGGTGACCGAGGTGAAGCGGCCCCGTGGGGCGATCACCAGTGAGCAGTCGCGGTTTGCGAGCTTCCATCGAGTTCAAGGGTCAAGGCCGGCTCTCCCTGTGTCAAGCCAACGGGTTCGCGCATCGCGGAACGACACACAGCTGTCTCATGGGACAGCTGTGCGTGGACCTGCGACTCGGGCTTGCAAAGAGGGGGTGACCAAATGCGAAGCGCCGCGACCGAAGGCGGTCACGGCGCATCCGCGCTCCGCGGATCTGGCGGCTGCGAACCAGATCAGCGCAACGCTTCACGCAGGCGCGGCTTGATGTCCGGGAGCACCACGCTGACGAGGATGCCGAGCTGCGCCTTGCTGCAGTCGACGGCCATACCCCAGCGATACTTGTCGGTGAGGTCGACCACCACGATCATGACGATGCCCTCGTCGCCGAGGCGGAGCATGGTCTCGTTCAGATAGTCGGGGACGGGCAGACCCGACTTCTTGATCGTCTCCATGATGCGCTCACAAAGGATGTTGAAGAGCGCGCACGCCTTGGGGCTGCTGCGAACGCCGGCGACCGACATGCCGGACGTTTTGCTGAAGACGTCGGAGGCGGCCAGGCCACCCATCAGACCGTCTTCCACCTCAGCGAGCAGTTGGTTTACGACTTTGAGATTCATTTCGAGTTCCTTCGTGATCCGTGCAGTCGGTGCCAGGTCATGGTAGCCGTGGCGCGGGGCGACAATCTATCACTTTTTGCACGATCCGGACAGCCGTCCAAACGGCCCGAGCGGCGCGCCGCACGTGGCCGCAAGGCCCGTTCGGCGCGGTCAGAAGCTCAGCCCGCGGATCGGCGGCGGCGCGTCCTGCTGCGTCTCCTTGAGGTAGTGCTTCGCAGCCCTCCGCAGCAGCGCCTTGAGATCCTCGGTGTCCCAGGGCTTCGTGACGTACTGCCACATCAAACCCTCGTTGAGGCCGCGAATTACCACGTTGATGTCGGAGTAGCCGGTGATCAGGATGCGCACCGGCGTCGGGTTGATCTCCTTGAGCTTGCCGAACAGCTCGACACCCGTCATCTCCGGCATGCGCTGGTCGCTGAGAACCAGCTGAATGTCGCTGGCCCGGAAGATCTGCAGCGCCTCGGTGCCCGAGTTGGCGGTGTAGACCTTGAACATGTCGCGGAAGCTCTCCTCCAGCGTGTTGAGGATGCCCCGCTCGTCGTCGACGATGAGCAGCGAGAGGACCTGCTTGTCCTCTTGGCCGATCGTGCCGGTCTTCTGGAATTCCTTCCAACTCATGCAATACCTCGCTTCTCGCTGGGCAACCGGTCGTAGCGCGGGGAACCCTCGACGCGAGAGAGAGTCTGCTCCGTTCGCGCATGGTGGCAGGGGCGCATCCGGTTCGCAAGGGCCCCTTGGAGCCGCTCGCAGGAGCGCTGGTGGAGCGAGCCAGGGCCGGGGAGGCCGTGGCGCCCGGAGGACCTCGAAAGCGACCCGTGAGGCCTGCTAGGGCCTTTTCGCGCGTGAGTGGTCACAGTAAATCTCCTGTACCACCGTCCGCTCCGCGCACGTAGCGGAAAGTGGACGCAAAGTGGCGAATTCCGGGGGCTTCGACCTCGAAGCGAAGGCCGTGGCGCATGCGCTGGCCCTTCTCTTCGAACACGGTGCGCACCACGTCGGCGACGTACTCGAGGTGCTCCATGGTGTAGACGCGGCGCGGGATGGTGATCCGGCACAGGTCGAGGTTGGGGCGGATGTTCTCGCCGGTGTCAGGATCGCGGCCGATGAGGACGCTGCCGACCTCGACCGCGCGCACTCCGCCCTCTTTGTAGAGCTCGACGCAGAGCAGCTGGCCGGGGAACTCGTCCTCGGGCACGTTGCCGAAGAAGCGCCGCGCGTCGATGAACACCGCGTGACCGCCGAGCGGCTCGACCAGCGGCACGCCAGCGGCGCTGAGCAGCTCGCCGAAGCGCTTGACCTGACCGATGCGGTAGGTGAGGTACGGCTCCTCGGTGACCTCGCGCAGGCCCTGCGCCAACGCCTCCATGTCGGCGCCCGACATGCCGCCGTAGGTGTAGAAGCCCTCGAACAGGATCGTCGGCGCCTTGAGGCGCTCGTACAGCAGGTCGTCGCGCACGGCGATGAACCCGCCCATCGGCACGAGCGCGTCCTTCTTCGCGCTCATGATCGCCGCGTCGGTGTAGCTGCACATCTCGGCGACGATCTCCGGGATCGTCTTGGTCGCGTAGCCGGGCTCGCGGTGCTTGATGAACCACGCGTTCTCGGCGAAGCGCGCGGCGTCGAGGATGACGAGGAGGCCGTACTGGTCGGCGATCCGCCGCACCTCGCGGATGTTCTCCATCGACACCGGCTGACCGCCGCCCGAGTTGCAGGTGACCGTCATCAGGATGTACGCGACGTGGCGCGGGCCGTACTCGCGGATGACGCTCTCGAGCTTGGCCAGGTCGACGTCGCCCTTGAACGGGTGGTAGCCCGTCGAGCTGCGGCCGGCGTCGATCGTGCAGTCGATCGCGCGGCCGCCGGCGAATTCGATGTGCGCCTTGGTCGTGTCGAAGTGCGAGTTGCCGGGCACGATCATGTGCTTTTTGATCAGCACGAAGTCGAGCACGCGCTCGGCGGCGCGACCCTGGTGGGTCGGGATGGTGTAGCGGTACCCCATCGTCTCGCGGATCTGCCGCTCCATCTCGAAGAAGGAGCGTGAACCGGCGTAGGCCTCGTCGCCGATCATCATGCGGCCCATCTGGGCCGCCGAGAGGGCTCCGGTGCCGGAGTCGGTCACGAGGTCGATGTACACGTCGTGCGATGCGAGGCGGAACAAGTTGTTGCCGCACGCCTCGATCCGCCGGACCCGCTCCTCATAAGGGAGCAGCGCGATCGGCTCGACGACCTTCGCCTTGTACGGGATGATCTGTCTGGCTCTGCTCATGGGCTCTCCGCGGCCTTGGCGGCCCCTTCGGTCCTCGTGCCCGGGTCCTTGGGCTCGGTCGGGATCCGAATGAGGAAGGTTACCCCCGCCGTTTCATTGCGCGTCACTGCGATGGTCCCCTGGTGCTCCATCACGATCCGGTAGCTGATCGACAGGCCCAATCCTGTCCCCTTGCCGACCGGCTTGGTGGTGAAGAAGGGATCGAAAATCTTCGAGAGGTTGGCTTCCGAGATGCCTTCGCCGTCGTCCTTGACCGCGATCTCGACCCAGGCGCCGTTGACCCGCGTGTCCACGTGAACTTCGCCCCCGCGCGGGGTGGCGTCGATCGCGTTGTTCACGAGGTTCAGTACTACCTGGTTGAGCTTGGCAGGGAAGCAGGCGTAAGGGCGCGTCAGCGTGAGGTCGGACGTCAACTTGACGCCCTGGTCGCGCGCGTTGTTGGAGAGGATCATCAGGGTCTGACGGATCCCCTCGTCGATGTCGGCGTTCTGGAACTGCGCCTCGTCGAGGCGGGCGAAGTTGCGGAGCCCGAGCACGATCTCGGCCATGCGATCGAGGCCGATGAAGCACTCCTCGAGCACCTTCTGCGTGCGCGCGAGGACCTCGTCGAGCGAGCCTTCCTTCTGCTCGCGGCTCTGGCTGACGTAGCTGAAGAACATCTTGAGCAGCTCGAGCTGCTTCGGCGCGGGCATGCTGCCGAGGTCGGCGATGACGTCCTTGGCGTCGGAGCCGATGTCTTTGTCTTCCTTCAGCTTGTCGAGGATCGCCCGGGCCGCGCTGACGCGCGCATGCGGGTCGCCGCCGGCGTCGGCCTCGAGCCAGCGCTGGACCGCGAGCCGCCGCGCGACCTTGAGGACGCGCTCGTGGGCGAGGTGCGTGTTGTTGCGGCTGAAGGCCAGCGGGTTGTTGATCTCGTGGGCGACGCCGGCGGTGAGCTGGCCGAGGCTGGCGAGCTTCTCGCCCTGGACGAGCTGGGCCTGGGTCTGCTTGAGCTCGACGAGGCTCTCCTGGAGGCCCTCGTAGAGCTGGTTGTTCGTCAGCGAGATCGCGGTCTGGCTGGCGAGCGAGAGCGTCAGCTCGAGCGCGGCGTCGTCGTACGGGAGGACGACGCTGTCGATGTCGGCGGCCGTCAGCGTGGCGGTGCGCGAGATCTTGCGGTTGATGAGCTGGAGGACGCCGATGACCTGGTCGTCCTGGTTCTTCATCGGCAGCACGAGCATGCTGCGCGTGCGGTAGCCGGTGCGCTGATCGAAGGCGGGGTTGAAGCTGTACTCGGCCTTGGGATCGAGCAGGTAGGCGTCAGGGATGTTGACGGGCTCGCCGGTGACGGCGACGTAGCCGGCGAGGGTGCTCTTCGAGACCGGGATGGTGAACTTGACCAGCTCGAGGTGCGGCAGCGAGTCGTTCTGCGAGTTGTTGAAGCGCAGGCGCCTGGTGCCGGACGCGTCCTTCTCGACGATGTAGAGCGAGCCGGCGTCGGAGCAGGTGAAGTCGCGGGCGGTGGTGAGGATGAAGTCGAGGAGCCGCTCCTGATCACGCTCGGTCGACAGGGCGATGCCGATGCGATTGAGCTTGGTGATCTCGCCGGCGAGGCGGCGACGCTCGGCCTCGAGGCCGAGCAGACGATCGTCGGCGGCGGCGTCGCGGAGGGCGGTGCGGAGCGCGACCTGGAGCGCGGCGGCACCTGGCTCCGGGGACAGGATCGAGGAGAGCACGTCGCCGAAGCGCTGCTGCAGCGCGTCGGCGCCGGAGCCCGGCAACATGCTGATGATGCGGGTGGGGCCGACGGGCTGGAGCTCGACGCGGCCGTCGTCGCAGAGGAGGTGCTCGTCGAGGAGGACGATGCACGACCGACCGGCGCGCCGCGTGGCGACGACGGTGCCGAGCTCGCGCGGAGCGACGGGTCGCAGCTCGCCGGACGAGCGGCACAGAGCGGCGGTCGCCGAGCCGGCGAAGGCCGCCGAGCACAGCAGCAGCGGGGTCAACGGCTCGGGACGAGGCGCAGGCACAGGCCCGGTGGGTCCGGCCGCGTCACCCGGGGGCGCGGTGCTGGCTGCGTCGTCGGCCTGCACAGTGTTCATGATGGTCGGAGAACCGGAGCGCAAAAACAAGAGTCACCGCTGCATCTGCACGACGTGAGGTCGGTGCCCGCGGACCCACACCGACGTCGCGACGACGACGCGGCGCGGGCTGCACCCGCGACGCGTCGAAGTCCTCAGCGGACGATACCGCGCTCACATGTTGACTTCGGGCAGCTCGGCCAACGCCGCCTCGATCGCCGCCTGCGGGTAGGCGTAGTCGGTCAGCTCGCCGCGGAAGTAGGCGTCGTAGGCCGTCATGTCGAAGTGGCCGTGGCCGCAGAGGTTGAACAGGATCACCGGCGAGGTGCCCTCTTCCTTGGCGCGGATGGCCTCGCGGATCACCTGAGCCACGGCGTGGCCGGCTTCGGGCGCGGGGACGATGCCCTCGGCGCGCAGGAAGGTGACCGCCGACTTGAAGGCCTCGAGCTGCGGGACCGAGTAGGCCTCGATCAGCTTCTGGTCGTACAGCTCGCTGATGACGCTGCCGACGCCGTGGTAGCGCAGGCCGCCCGCGTGCACCGGCGGCGGGATGAACTTGGCGCCGAGCGTGTGCATCTTGACCATCGGCGCCATGCCGGCGGTGTCGCCGTAGTCGTAGGCGTACACGCCGCGCGTGAGGGTCGGGCAGGCCGCGGGCTCGACCGCGACGACCCGCACGTTGCGGCCGTGGACGATCTTGTCGCGCAGGTAGGGCACGGCGATGCCGGCGAAGTTGCTGCCGCCGCCGACGCAGCCGACGATGATGTCGGGGCTGTCACCGGCGCGGTCGAGCTGCAGCATCGCCTCCTGGCCGATGACCGACTGATGCATCAGCACGTGGTTCAGCACCGAGCCGAGCGCGTACTTGTACTTGCCGCCGCTCTTGGCCGCCATCTCGACGGCCTCGCTGATGGCGATGCCGAGGCTGCCGGTGCTGTCCGGATCCTGGGCCAGGATCGATCGCCCCGACTCGGTGCGGTCGCTCGGGCTGGCGGTGACGTTGGCGCCGAAGCTCTGGATGATCGCGCGCCGGTACGGCTTCTGGTGGAAGCTGACCTTCACCATGAAGACGTGGCACTCGAGGTTGAAGAAGTTGCAGGCCTGCGACAGGGCAGTGCCCCACTGACCCGCGCCGGTCTCGGTGGTCAGGCCGACGACGCCGGCCTGCTTGTTGTAGAAGGCCTGCGGGATCGCGGTGTTCAGCTTGTGGCTGCCGCTCGGCGAGACGCCCTCGTACTTGTAGTAGATCTTCGCCGTGGTCCCGAGGGCCTTCTCCAGGCGCCTGGCCCGCATCAGCGGCGTGGGGCGCCACAGCTTGTAGATCTCCCGGACCTCCTCCGGGATGTCGATGAAGCGCTCGCGCGAGACCTCCTGGTTGATGATCTCCGCGGGGAACAGCGGCAGCAGGTCGTCTGGAGTAACCGGGCTCTTGGTACCGGGGTGCAGGACCACGGGGAGCGGGCGCGGAAGATCGGCCTGGATGTTGTACCAACGTGTCGGAATTGCGCTCTGGGGGAGTTCAAAACGCGTCAGGGACTCGGTCATTCGCGGCGCTCCAGTCTCGCTCGACCTTTATATCGCGAGGCGTCGCTGCGACAAAGGCCCACGGGTCGGTCGCGGCCTCGGCTTTCGTCGGCGGGCTGCGGTCCTTGCCCCGTGTTCGCCGAGGTGCACCCCGAGCCGTAGATCGGCTGTTCTTTGGGCCATGCGCCGCAATTCGCGGGGCGCGCCGGCCGCTGCGCCCGGCGCCCGTGCGCATGCGCGTGGACGCGCCGGGTCGGCAAAACCGGCTGAAACGGGCTTCTGGGGCCATTTGGCGGGCCTCGCCGCGGCGCGCTTCGGCCGATGCGCGCGGAGTCACGGACCGCGGCGCGCGGACAGGTGTCACCGCCGCTTTGCCGCGCGTAGGCGCGCGAAGTACTCGCGGTAGGCCCGCATCGTCACGCCGGCGAACAGCAGCGTGATCGGGATGTTGACCCACAGCATCACGCCAGTGCCGACCGAGGTGATGTTGTCGAGTTCAGCCTCGGTGCTGATCCAGCCTGCGCAGGCGAGCAGGATGCTCAGGCAGTAGACGATCTTGTACGGGACGACTGACCGCCGTCCCGCCATGTAGACCATGCCCTGCTCGCCGTAATAGGCGTACGAGATCATGGTCGACACCGCGAACAGCCACGAGGCCACGGCCACGAGCCACTTCCCGAGCCCCGGGGCCACGCGATCGAAGGCGTGGCTGGTCAGCGCGGCGCCGACGTAGTCCTTGTAGACGTCGAGGCCTGCGAGCGCAGGCGCGCTGGCGAGCGGCGCCGCCGGGGAGCCCACCGGAGACCAGTCGACATAGAGGCGATCTCCCGCCCCGACAGCGACGACGCCGCTGACTCGCTGCAGGTCGCCGCCGGTGGCCGGATCGATCGGGCCGTAGCGCGCGAGCATGAACACCCCGTCGCCGGGCCGCCAGCCGGTGCCGGTGATCGCCAGCGCCTGCGCATGTTTCTCGGGCAATGGCGTATCGGACAGGTCCCAACAGCCAGGTTCGATCTGGACCGCGGCCGGCGGGGCGGACAGCGAGGCCTCGCCGTCGCGACACCAGGCGCCGCTGGCCAGCACGACCAGCGAGGTGAGGGTGCAGACGACGAGGGTGTCGATGAAGGGCTCGAGGCCGGCGACCACGCCCTCGCGCACGGGCTCGTCGGTCCGCGCGGCGCAGTGGGCGATCGGCGAGGTGCCCTGGCCGGCCTCGCTCGAGAACAGGGCCCGCTTCATGCCCCACACGAAGGCGGCGCCCGAGGTGCCGCCGACGAACGCGCCGGCGGCGTCGGCTGGGGAGAAGGCGGAGGCGACGATGAGGCGCAGCATCGCCGGGATGTCGGCGACGTGGACCGCGAGCACGTAGAGGGCGGCGGCGAGGTAGAGGAAGCACATCGCCGGGACCAGGGCGCCCGCGACGGCGCCGATCCGCTTGATGCCGCCGAGGATGACGGCGCCGACCAACAGCGCGAGCACGACGCCGACGGCCTGCTGCGGCACGCCGAAGCTCTCCTCGGTGACGATGCCGACGTTCCACGCCTGGAACATGTTGCCGCCGGTGAGCGTGCTGATGAGGAGGGTGATGCAGAACAGGACGCCGAGGACGCGGCCGACGGGCCGCAGCTTCTCGCTGCGCTGGGCGAGGCCGTCGTCGGCGACCCACATCGGCCCGCCGCTCGGCTCGTCCGGGTTGTCGGTGCGCCGGTACAGCATCGACAGCGTGACCTCGGTGGTCTTGAGCGCCATGCCGGCGATGCCGACCATCCACATCCAGAACACCGCGCCCGGGCCCCCGAGCGCGATGGCGACGGCGACCCCGCCGATGTTGCCGAGGCCCACGGTGGCCGACAGCGCGGCGGAGAGGGCCTGGAAGTGGCTGATGGCCCCGGGCGCGTCGGGCTTGTCGTAGTCGCCGCGGATGATGGCGACGCCGTGGGTGAGCGCGTGGTACTGGCAGAAGCCGCTCCACACGGTGAACAAGAGGCCGGTGGCCATCACGGCGTAGAGCACGCTGTCGTGCCACAAGACCGCGTTGATGGCCGTCAGCCAGTCGTTGATGGCGATCCAGATCTCCACGAGCGGACGAGGGCCGCATGATGGCGGCCCGACCTGCGCGGCGCAATGACCGGGGCGGGGCCAGGCGAGCGGTCGGCGACTTTGCTGGATTAATTAAAGGAGAGGCGCGGCGGCCGGCCCGCGGCTCAGCCGGCCGGGGCGGATGGGGCCACCGGGGGCGGGCTCGCGGCGGCGGCGGACTGGCCGGCGGCGAGCGGCGTGGCGGGGCTCGTCATCGGCGTCGCGGGCGGGTCGGCGGCGTCTGCGGGCGCGGGCTTGCCGAGCTGCGGGGCGTCAGGACGGATCCCCGGCGGGACCTCGACGCGCTCGCCGACTGTGATGAGGCTGGCGTAGCGGAGCAGGCTGACCTTCACCAGCAGATCGGAGAAGGCCCACTCGGTCTCGAAGTTGGTGGCGACGGGGATGTCGACCGCGCCATCGGGGCCGGGCGCGGGCAGCTCGCGCGAGGGGACGCGCGTGGGTGGGCCGTAGACGCGGGTGTAGTGGGCGACGGCGTCCTCGTAGTCGGCGAGCGCGGGCGCGGGGTCCTTGGCGGTGCGCTGGTACGAGACGTGGCGCAGCGGATGATCGACGCTGTCGAACACGAACAGCAGGCGGCCCTCGGACCGCGGCCGCGGGCGATCGGTGAGCTGCTCGCTGCGGGTCTTGGGGCAGCTGAAGCGGACCTGCGGGTTGGCCTCGCGCTTGCTCTTGCGATCGAGCCACGAGGCGGCGGTGACAGCGTCCTCGCCGCGGGCGCGGGCGTCCTCGAGGCGCTTGCGCTCGACCTTGCGGCGACCCTCCATGCTGGCGCGGATCGAGGTGTCGCCGCAGGCGAGGCCGAGGCGCGCGGCGAGGGCCTCGGCGTCGGCGACGTGGTGGCGGCCGACGTCGGTGTGCATGGCGACGGTGACGGGCGCGCGCGGCCCCGGGCGCGGATCTTTGAACTCGAAGCGCCACTCCTGCTCCCTGCGCGCGAACAGGCCGGCGAGGCCGGAGCCGGTCGCGGTCGCGGTCGGCTGGGTGGGCTCCGCGGCGGGCTCGGGCCGCTGTTCGCCAGCGCCGCAGGCGGCGAGGCCGAGGACGCAGGCGAGAAGGGTGAGGCGCGAGGCGAGCAGCATGGGAGGCGCGGGAAAGTTCTCGAAGGGCGGTGTGAACTTCGGGACAGGTCGATGAGGATCGAGATGAACTTCGGGACAGGCGCGGGTGCGGTGGCTCGGAGGGGGAAGTGTCGCGCGACGCTTCGGAGGCGGAGGTTCGAGGTGAACTTCGGGACAGGTCGCGCGGGAGGCCGGATGAACTTCGGGACAGGTCGCGCGGGAGGCCGGATGAACTTCGGGGCAGGTCGCGCGGGGCTTGGGGCGGGCCGGAGATCGGGGGAACTTTGGGACAGGTCGCGCGGGGACGCGGGGCCGGGGGCGGGTGTACTTCGGGACAGGTCGCGCGGGTGGCTGCGGAGCGGTGGTCAGCGGCCGAGCAAGATGCGGGCGCCGGCGATCGCCTGGCGCAGCTCGGGGTCGCTGACGTCGGACATGGCGCGGCTGGTGGCGTCGCTGGGCTCGGCCGTCATGGTCGGCGGAGCGAGCGCGGCTGCGGGCAGGGCGAGCGGGCGCGGGCTGGGCGTAGGGACGGCGCCGAGGCGGAACCTCAGGCCGCCGAGGCGGGCCTCGGGGGCCAGCTGCTGGAGCTTGCCCAGGAGCTGGTCCCGCGAGTACATCAGTTCGTGGTGGTACTGACTGTCCTCGACCACGACGATGACCTCGTCCCGCACGACCGCGAGCGGATAGGCGCGCCCGCGCAGCCACGGCATGTTGAGCCGCTCCCAGGCGGCGCGGACGTAGACCAGCCGGACCATGTGGTCGGGGACGATGGTCTTGACCAGCCGCCACACGGCGTCGGCGAGCGGCTGCGGACCGCGGGCGAACGAGCGGCGAGGACGACGGGCGGCCATCACCGTCGAGTGTGCCACACCGCGCTGGCGTGGGCGGCGGCGCTCCTCACGCTCGGATGCGCGGCCCGGTCCGGATGGGAGCGGACCGACGCGCGGGCCTGCCGCCCGGCCGATCCGCCGCGGATCTGCGTGCTCGCCGAGCCCGACCGGGCCCTGGTGGTCCGCGCGGGCGGGACGGCGCTGGTGCCCGGCGAGTGCGCGTCGTCGCCCCGGCGCCGCGGCGGGTCGCTTCACGTGACGGCAGAGGACGGTCGAACCGGGGCGCGAGACGACCGCTGGCTGCGGACCGGTCGCGGGGCGACGACGCGGATCACGGCGACCAACAAGGCGAAGCCGCGGGTGGTCGAGCGCGACCGCTGCACCGGGCAGATCGAGGCGGACATGGCCGAAGGGTCATCCGCAGCGCGCGGCCGCGAGTGAGGGGCGGCTGCGCGGCGAACGGGCGTGCCCGAATCGTCCGCGTAGCGGACATGCTCGAAGGGGCATGGCCGAACGAGCATGCGCGAAGGGACATGCTCGAAGGGTCATGGCCGAACGAGCATGCTCGAAGGGACATGCTCCGACAGCGAGGGGCCGGCCGCCCGGGGAGGCGGCCGGGTGTCCCGAGGGACAGGCGCGGGCTCGTGTCGCTCAGAGCGACGCGAGGCCGGCCTCGTAGGCCTGGCGGAGGCGGAGGGTCAGCGGGCCCTCGCGGCCGTCGGTGACCGGGAAGCCGTCGAGGGTGGTGACGGCGATCGGGCCGCGCACCGAGGAGGTCAGGAACACCTCGTCGGCGGCGCGCAGGTCGAACGGGTGCAGCGACGACTCCTGGGCGGAGATCGCCAGCGAGGCGGCGAGCTCGAGCACGACCGCGCGGGTGATGCCGGGCAGGATGCCGTCGGAGATCGGCGGGGTGAACAGGACCCCGCCGAGGACCGCGAACACGTTGCTGGTCGCGCCCTCGGCGACCAGGCCGGCTGGGTTGACGAGCACCGCCTCGTCGTCGCCCGCGGCCAGGGCCTGGCGCAGGGCCTGGATGTTGGGCAGGTAGTTGGCGGTCTTGAACGCGGGGTCGAGCGCGCTGGCCGGGGCGCGCGTGACGTCGACGATCCGCGCCCGCAGGCCGCGGGAGTAGCCGGCCGCGTCGGGCAGGTCGAGCGGGATCGCCAGCACGGCCAGCGTCGGCGTCAGCGCCTTGCGCGGGTCGAGCATCAGCGGGCCGACGCCGCGGGTGACGACGATCCGCACCAGGCTGTCGGCGTTGCCGGTGGCAGCGTGGGTGGCGTCGAAGTGCACGCGCAGGTCGGCGTCCGACCAGGGCAGGTCGAGGCCGATGCCGTCGGCGCTGCGGCGCAGGCGGGCGGTGTGGGCCGCCCAGGAGACGGGGCGGCCGCTGGCGGTGCGCAGGGTCTCGAACACGGCGTCGCCGAACAAGAACCCGCGGTCGAGCACGGGCACCGCCGCCTCAGCGGGGTCGAGGGGGCGGCCGATGGTGGACAGGTACACGCGGGATGACGGCATAGCTTCAGAACATGTCGGATGAGACAGGGTGGAAGGGACAGGGTGAAACGGGCATGTCCTTCAGGACCGGCGGAGACGGAGGCGGAGGCACAGGCCGACGGCCTCGAGGGCGATCGCGGGCGTCATCTTCGACGCGCCGCGCTCGCGGTCGGGGAACACGATCGGCAGCTCGCGCGCGCGCCTGCCGGCGCGCACGAGGCGGTACTTCATCTCGATCTGGAAGCCGTAGCCGCTGGCGGCCACGGCGCTGCGATCGAGGGCGGCGAGAGCGGCGCGGCCGTAGCAGACGAACCCGGCGGTCGGGTCGCGCAGGCCGAGGCCGAGCAGGGTGCGGGCGTAGAGGCCGCCGCCGCGCGACAGCAGGCGGCGCCCGAGGCTCCATCCGCGGGTGCCGCCGCCGGGCACGTAGCGCGAGCCGATCGCAAAGTCGGCGCCGGTCTCGCCGACCGCGGCGACCAGGCCCGGCAGGTAGGCGGGGTCGTGCGAGAAGTCGGCATCCATGGTGATGATGTGGGTGAAGCTGTCCTCGTGCCGCAGGGCCCAGTCGATGCCGGCGAGGTAGGCGCGGCCGAGGCCCTGCTTGGCGGCGCGGTGGAGGACGTGGACGCGGGCGTCGGCGGCGGCGAGGCCGTCGGCGAGGGCGCCGGTGCCGTCGGGGCTGGCGTCGTCGATGATGAGCACGCGCGCGTCGGGCAGCGCGGTGAGGATCGCCGCGGTGATCGGCTCGACGTTGTCGCGCTCGTTGTAGGTCGGCACGAGCACGAGCGGGCGTGGGCGATTGGCGGCGGCGCTCATGGCAGGCAGCCCGCGCAGAGTACCCCGCGCCGGCGCAGGGTTGCGAGGCCGCGCGCCGGGCTGCTATGTTGTCGCCCGCCCAGGTTGCCACGGTGCGACGGATCCGCTGCCATTACGCGTCCGGAGAGGCCTTTACGGCGGCGCTGCGCGCGGCCGGCGACGATCAGGCGCTGCAGGTCTTCACGACCGAGCGCTTCGAGCCCGGCGAAGAAGTGCTCGCGGAGGTGTTCTTCACCGGCATGAACGGGAAGATGCTGGTCCGCGCGATCGGCAAGAAATGGCACATGGCGCGCCCGCGCCTGCGCGTCCGCGCCGGTGGGGTGCTCCGCTGCGCGGGGAGCGAGTGGCGCAAGCTTCAGTTTCTCCGCGAGGTGGCGCTCGGGCGGGCGACCATGGCACCGCGGCGACGGCACCTGCGCCAGCCGGTTTTGGTCGAGATCCGCTGGCGGCGCAGCGACGGCAATGACCTGATGCCGGCGACGATCTCGGAGATCTCCGAGGCCGGCGCGCTGCTCCTGACGGACGCGGGACTCACGCTCGGGGAGGAGATCATCATCGAGATCACGACCCCGGGGGGCGCGCGCCCGCTCGAGCTGACCTCGGTCGTGCGCAACACCCAGCACCCCGACGGGGTCGGCGTCGAGTTCATGCGCCGCACCTCCGGCGGGCTGACGCGGATCCGCGAGGTCATCCGCCGGCTCGTGGACCAGTGAGCGCGATGCGACAGGTACGAAGAGACATGTCCGTGGGGACAGGGCGTTCGGGGCAGGTGCGAAGGGGCATGTCCTTCGGGGCAGCGGCGCTGGCGCTGGCGCTCGGCTGCGGGCCGCCGGCGGTCGAGGTGCTGCCGGGGGTCAAGGCCGACCTCGGGTCGGGCGCGCCGAGCCCGGTCGGCGAGCCGACGCCGGCGCGGTCCGAGGGCGACTGCGCCGGGCTGGCGGCGGGCGCGGCCGCGGGCTCCGGCGAGGACGCGGTGCTGCTCGTTTGGACATGTCCGGAAGTTCAGGCGAGTCCGGCGGCGCTGCGGGCCGCGCTGCTGCAGGCGGGCAGCCCGGCGGAGGCGGCCGCGCTGGCGCCGAAGCTGGCGGCGGCGCCCGATCTGGCGGGGCTGGCCCGGCTGGCGGCGATCGATCGCCCGGCCGCGGGCTCGCTCAACCCGGCGGAGGCGCCCGACCCGGTCACGGCGATCGTGAGCCCGATCGACGAGGCGGTGCTCGGCGGGGTGCTGCGAGCGATCGGGGCCCAGACAGCGAGCGGGCTGACGCACGAACAGCGGACGCGGTCGGCGGCGCTGCTGGCCCGGGTCCACCGCGAGGCGCTGGCGCAGCTGGGGCTGCCGCCGGACCAGCCGCTGCCGCCGTTCGGGCGCCTGCTGGCCGGGCGGTTCCTCCACTTCGGTCGCGGGTTCTGTCAGACGTACTGGCAGCGGCGCGTGGCCGGGCTCGAGCCGCTGTTCGCGGCGACCGAGGACGAGCTGATGCGGGTGATGCTGGCGGTGGAGCGCACGGCCCACGCGGGTGACGACGCGCTGCTGGCGGTCGAGCGCCAGCGGGCCCGCCGTTACTTGCAGGGCAGCGGGGTGGCGGAGCGGCTCAAGTCGCGCGGGGTGACGCAGACGCCCGAGGCCCTGCTGCCGCTGCCGAACGAGCTCGATCGCCTGGCCGACCACGGCTTCGTCGAGCTGGCGCTGCAGCGGGCGCTGTTCCTCGCGGGCGAGCAGCCGGCGCCGTTCGGGCTCGTGCCGGTGATCGAGTCGCTGCAGGCGATCCTGAGCCAGCGCGATCTGGGCGAGTTCCAGGCGCTGCTGACCCGCAGGATCGGCGAGTCGCGCAAGCTGGTGCCGGCGCCGCCGGAGCAGGGGACGCGCGAGTGGCCGGTGCGCGTGCCGTGGAGCTGGTCCGACGCGAGCTCGGTGGCGACCGCGGCCGAGACGCTGTGCGAGGAGGCCGACGCGGCCCAGGGGACGTCGCGCCAGCGCGGGCTGTGGCGGGCGGTGCTGGCGCTGCGCGACCGGCCCGACGCGTGCCGCGAGCTGCTGCGCCGGGCGCAAGCCGGCGGGCTGGCGGCCCGGCTGGCGCGGGCGGTGCTCGACCGCCTCGACGACGACAGCCTGGCCGGGCTGCGCACGCGCACGGCGGCGCGCGAGGCCGGCGAGGCGCAGGTGCGGCGGGCGTTCGCGCTGGCGAGCCGCGACGCCGGGCTGTTGCCGCGCTGAGGCGCGGAGGCGCGGAGGCTCGCGGCCGCGCTGGGGCGCGGAGGCTCGCGGCCGCGCTGGGGCGCGGAGGCGTCGCAGAGGCGCGGAGGCGACGCAGCCGCGCAGAGGCGACGCAGCCGCGCAGAGGCGCGGAGGCGACGCAGAGGCGACGCAGCCGCGCAGAGGCGACGCAGCCGCGCAGAGGCGACGCAGCCGCGCAGAGGCGCGGAGGCGACGCAGAGGCGACGCAGCCGCGCAGAGGCGACGCAGCCGCGCAGAGGCGACGCAGAGGCGCAGAGGCGACGCGGCGCGACGCGCTTGCGCGCGCGTGAGCATGTTCTTTCGGACATGTGGAATCCGAGCGGGCGCACACGGCATGTTCGAGAGAACATGTAGTTCCAGACATGTCTCTATGGACATGTCCTCGAAGGCATGACCTATCGGGCATGACCTATCGGGCATGACCGATCGGGCATGTCATACGGCAGGGGCGTGTGCTGTCAGCCAGGCGGCGATCTCGCGCTGGCGGCGAGGGTTGCGGATGGCGTGGGCGTCGCGCTCGGCCTGGCGGGCGAGGGCCAGGGCGCGGTCGCGCTGGCTCGGTTCGTGGTCCCACAGGGCGCGGGCGAGGGCGAAGTGGGCGATGGTGCGGATCAGCGGCTGCTGCGAGCGCTCGGCCAGCGAGTGGGCGCGCTCGAGGTCGTCGAGGGCGCGGGCGATGGCGCCGCGGCCGAGCTGCAGCATGCCGGTGGCGGCGAAGTACTCGGCGTAGTCGAGGCGGTCGTTGCCGAAGGTGGCGATGATCTGCGGCAGGGCCGGCTCGAGCAGCCGTGCGGCCTCGTCGAAGTGGCCGAGCTCGAAGTGGGCGAGGCCGAGGTTGGCGTGGGCCATGCACGCGAACGGGTGGCGCTCGCCGAGCAGGCTGTCGAGCCCGGCGCTGGCCTCGTGGAGGACGGCAGCGGCCTCCTCGACCCGGCCGATCGAGCGCAAGGCCTCGCCGAGGCCGATCTGGGTGATCCGGATCGGCAGCGGCTCGTCGGGCGCGGTGCGCTGGCGCAGGGCGATGCCGCGGCGGTACAGGTCCTCGGCCTCGGCCAGGCGGCCCTGGGCGGCGCGCGAGTTGGCCAGATTGTTGAGGAGCTCGGCCTCGATGCCGATCTCGGGCGGGCGCCGGGCGATCAGGGCCCCGGCGATCGCTGCGGCGCGCTCGGCGGCACCGAAGTCCTGGAGGCCGTAGCCCTGGACGTGGACGTCGGTGACGAGGGCGCGAAGCTCGATGGCGTCGTGGCCGGCGCGGATGCTGGTGAGATAGGCGGCCCACAGCGAGCTGGCGGACTGCTGGGGCTCGCCGGTGTCGCTGAAGATCCGCCCGCGCCAGAACAGGGCCTCGGCGAGCAGCGGCGGGTAGTCGGTGGCCTCGGCGGCGTGGATGGTGCGCTCGACGAGGGCGACGGCGCGGTCGATCTGACCGGCGAGGAACAGCGCCTCGACCTGGGCCAGGTCGCGCTGCAGCAGCTGGACGCGGGCGGCGACGGCGGGGTCGCTCGGGAGGCCGAGGCGGCGCTGTTCGTCCATCAACGCCGTCGGGTCGCCGCACGAGGCGACCGAGCGCAGCCCGGCGACCGCCTGGGCGGCGTTCATCACGGTGTTGCGATCGCCCTCGGCGAGCACGTCGACGAGCGCGTCGAGCTCGGCCCGGCGGCGCTGCAGGCAGTGCATCTGCAGGTCGAGCGCGGCGCTCGAGCGCTCGCCGGCGCGGTGGGCCTCGCAGGTGCGCACGTGCAGCTCGGTCCACTCGGCGGCGTGGGCGTCGAGGTCCTGTCGCGTGCGCGCGACGGTGTCCGCGGCGAACACCAGGCCGGTCGCCAGCATGGCGCGCTCGACCGCGGCGCTGCGGCTGTCGTCCCACACGCCGACGAGGTGCTCGGCGGCGTCACGGCAGCTGCCGGCGGCGCCGGCCTGGACGAACGCGATCGCGGCGGTGCCGAGGCCGGCCACGGCGAGGGCCCAGCGCATGCGTCGGCGGCCGCGATCGGGCGCGGGCGCCAGCTCGGCCAGCAGGTCGTGCATGGTCGGGAAGCGCTGGTTGGGATCGCTGTCGAGGCCGCGCAGCACGGCCCGCTGGACCTTGGGCGGCACCGGGGTGCGCGCGGGGATCGGGACGCGCTCGCCGAGCAGGACGCTGCGGCTGACCTCCTCGATGGTGCTGCCGGGGAACGGGCGGTAGCCGAACATCGCCTCGAACAGGGCCACGCAGAAGCCGAACTGATCGGTGCGCGCGTCGGTCGGCTCGCGCAGGAACTGCTCGGGCGCCATGTAGGCGGGGGTGCCGATCAACGAGCCGGCGGCGGTCATGCGCAGGATCGATTTGCCCGACTCCGAGATCGTGGCGCTGAGCTCGTCGCCGCCGAGGCCGACCGGCAGGGCCAGGCCGAAGTCCATGACGCGGACGCGGCCGTCGCCGCCGATCATGAAGTTGTCGGGCTTGACGTCGCGGTGGACGATGCCGGCGCCGTGAGCCGCGGCCAGGCCGCGACCGGCCTCCACGAACACCGCGAGGATGTCGGACCACGAGCGCGTCTGCTCTTCGAGCCAGGTGGTGAGGGTGCGGCCGTGGACGAACTCGAGGGCGATGAAGATCTGGCTGTTCCACTCGCCGACGTCGTAGATCTGGATGACGTTGGGGTGCGACAGCTGGGCCAGCGCCTGGGCCTCGCGCAGCAGGCGGGCGCGGCCGGGGAGGTCGCCGCTGAGCTGGCGACGGACCAGCTTGACGGCGACGCGACGGTCGAGCAGCTCGTCGTAGGCGCTGTAGACGACGCCCATGGCGCCCTCGCCGAGGCGGCTGAGGACGACGTAGCGGCCGAACCGCAGCGCGTTGGCGTCAGGCTCGCTCGAGCCCGCTCCGCCGCCGGTCGCCGTGGTCTCGTCGGCCATAAACGGCGGCAGCTTACCCGATGCAGGCGGCCGCCGGCGCCCCGGGGACGTGCGTCGGCCAGGGCGCGCGCGGGTACGGCCGAGCTCACACGATCGAACTCACGCGGCCGGACGGGCGCATGATGCGCGGCCGCGCGCGCGCGGCTGCCTGTGCCGGAGGACATGTCCTCGGGGGCATGTCCGAATCGACATGGCTATTTGAGCATGTCCGCAAAGGCACGCGAGTGCCGCGGCAGGAACAGGGCCCCGAGGACCACGCCGGCGGCGATGCCGGCGGCGTGGGCGGTGCCGCTGACCTCGGGGGTGAAGCTGTCGAACACGACCTGGAGTCCGAACAGGATGGCGAGCGCGACCAGCTCGGTGCGGCCGATCGGGGTCGACCGGAGGTCGCGCCGCAGCAGCAGGGCGGCGATCACGGCGCCGCCGAGCGCCATGATCGCCCCGGAGGCGCCGATCAGCAGCAACGGGCTGGCCGGGTCGCGCAGGAGCGCCACGGCGAGGCCGCTGAGGGCGGCGCTCAGCACGTAGATGGCGGCGAGGCGAGCCCGGCCGAACAGCACCTCGACGAAGGTGCCGAAGCGCCACAGCATCAGGACGTTGAGGGCGAGGTGGAGGACGCCGACGTGCAGCAGCGTCAGGGTGCCGAGCCGCCAGACCTCGGACGGGCCGAAATCGCCGGTGTACAGGGCACCCCAGGCGTAGGCGTGCTCCGTGTCGTAGGGATCGCCGACGCTGGCGTAGATGGCGTAGAAGCCGACGAGCACGGCCATCCACGCCCAGGTGAGGCGCGGGCGGATGGCGTGGCGGCCGAGGAAGGTCGAGACGGCGCGCAGGGTCGGAGCGCCGCGGCGCAGGGCGGCGAGGCGGTGGTCGAGCGCGGGGCTAGGGGTGGTGGCCGGCCGCGGCGGGCGGCGCACGATCATGGCGTCGAGCGAGGCGAGGGTGGAGCGGGCGATCCGGTGCTCGCCGTGCTGCTCGAGCGCGCGCGCGAGGGTGCGACGGGCGGCGTCGGGGCGGCCGGCGCACCACTCGGCGAGGGCGACGCACAGCTCGCGATCGCCGCGCGCGAGGTACATGCCGAGGCCGTCGGCGAGGGCGCAGGTGCGGGCGACGTCGCCGGCGAGGGCGTGGGCCTGGATGACGAGGCGAGCGAGGCGCTCGAGCTGCTGGAAGGTGGGGTCGCCGGCGAGCGCCCGCGCGAGCGCCTCGGCGAGGGCGTCGCCGCTGGGGTCGGTGCAGGCGACGCTCTGGACGTAGATGGCGCCGAGGCCCTGGGCGAACAGGCCGGCGCGCTCCTCGGGATCGGCGAAGGCGGCCTTGACGGCGTCGACGTCGCGGCGGTTGTGCAGGAGGACGATGTCGAAGGCGCGCCGCACCTGCGGCAGGCCGTGCGAGACGCGATCGAGCTCGGCGGGCGGGACATCGTCGCCGGCGCGCAGGGCGAGGATGGTCGGCAGCGCGGCCAGCTCCTCGCGCACGACCCGGGTCGGGTGGATCCGCGCGAGCACCCAGGCGAGCCGCCGCGCCCGCACCTCGTCGCCGGCGCCGATGGCCCGGTGCAGCCGCGTCTGCAGCGAGACGGGGGCGATGATGAAGAGGAGGTAGAGGCCGAAGGCGACGAAGCCGGCGCTGACGGGCTCGATCCACCACGCGAGCGCGGCGGCGAGGACGATAAAGGCGACGAGCAGCCAGCCGGTGCGCGCGTGCGGCAGGCCGACCCGGCGCAGGTAGAGGGCGTAGCCGAATAGCCCGATCGCGGTGACGATCAGCAGCGGGAGGGCGAGGGCGTCGATCGGCACGCAGCCGCAGGGTAGCCGAGCGCGGGCAGGTCGGGGTAGATCGATCGGCGTGCTGAAGCGGGCGGCGGTGCGGATGCAGTCGGCGATCGCGGTGGCGATCGCGGTGGTGGCGTCGGTGCTGGTGCTGGCGGTGGCGCCGTGGTGGATGGTGGTGATAGGGCCGCTGGTCGGGCTCGGCTACCGCGCGGCGGCGCTGCGGCCGATCACGCGGCGCGAGCGCGTGGCGCTGGCGCCGGTGCCGGAGACCTGGCGCGAGCTGCTGAGCCGGCGGGTGCCGTTCTACGAGCGGCTGACGCCGCCGGCGCAGCGGCGCTTCGAGGGCGACGTGGCGGTGTTCCTGGCCGAACACCGGATCTATGGGCCGCAGGGGTCGGAGGTGCCGGAGGAGGTCAAGCTGATGATCGGGGCCGGGGCGGCGATGCTGTGCCACGGGCGGCCGGACTGGGAGTGGCCGCACGTGCGCGACATCGTCGTCCACCCGACGCAGTGGAACGAGGACGGCGAGCCCGGCGACCACCACGGGATCGCCGGGCAGGTCCACCTGCAGGGGCCGGTGCTGTTCTCGCGCAAGCAGATCCGGTTCGGCTTCCGCAAGCCCGACGGCGAGAACGTGGTGCTGCACGAGCTGGCCCACGTGCTCGACATGGCCGACGGGGCCGCCGACGGGTCGCCCGACCGGTTCGCGTGGTCGGCGGTGCCGGGCTGGGAGGATCTGGTCAAGAGCCGCTTGAAGTCGGTCCGTCGCAAGCAGGGCGGGCCGCTGCGGGCGTACGCGGGGACCAACTCGGCGGAGCTGTTCGCGGTCGCGGTCGAGGTGTTCTTCGAGCAGCCGCAGCGCCTGCGCAAGCAGGACCCGCAGCTCTACGAGGCGCTGGCGACGCTGTTCAACGTCGACCCCGACACGGGGGTGCTGCGACGGGCGCTGCCGGAGTAGGCTGGCCCTACAGGGTGTCCTTAAGGACAGGTTGATTCTCAGGAGGATGTCCCACGGGACAGGTCGGTTGCCTGTCCCGAAGGACATCCGGCGATCAGATCGGCGTGGCCGACAGCACGCGCGCGGTGCAGACGGCGCCCGCGGTGGCGACCTCGACGACGAGCGGGCGGGGCTTGCCGTCTTCCATGGCGGGCAGGCGGACCGCGACGGTGGTGCGGAGGGCGGTGGCGGGGGCGGCGAAGCCGATCACGTGCTGCTGGCCCTTCTCGCTGCTGTCGATGCCGTGGAGGACCGCGCGGGCGTCGGGCTGCTGGGGATCGCGGGTCAGCTCGACGGACAGGACGACCACGAAGTCCCGCGGCGAGGCATTGACGAACACAGAGCCCTGGACCGGGTGGTTGGGGTCCAGCGAGGGGTTGGAGAACACGACGTCGTACGCGCTCATGCCGGGGAGCTTAGCGCCACTCGCCGCAGGGCTGCCGCGGCGAGGGCGTCGAGCACGGCGGGGTCGCTGGCGAGCGCGTCGCCGGCGAGCGCGATCTCGAGGCTCGCGTGGTCGCGCTGGACCCGGGCGACGAGCTCCGGGACGTCGCGCTTCAGGTGGCGCCCGCCGCCGGAGAGGAACACCGGCACGACGACGACCCGCCGCACGCCGGCCTCGCCGAGGCGCGCGACGACGTCGCCGAGCGCGGGGCCGTGCTCGAGGGTGGCGAGCGCGATCGCCAGCGCGGGGGCGAGGACGCGCAGGCGCTCGGCGATCTGCTCGACCGGGGTCAGCCAGTCGGGATCGGGGCTGCCGTGGGCGAGCAGCGCGAGCGCGAGCTCGGGGCGGGGGTCGCTCATGACCGGGCCGCGCGCAGCTCGACGGCGAGGATGGCCTCGTGATCGCGGAGCCGCTGCAGGCACTCCTCGCTCGGCGCGACCTCGAAGGTGATGGTGGCGCAGGCCGCCTCACCGCCGGCGAAGATGGTGTTGCTCATGCCCTGGACGTTGACCCGCTCCTCGCGCAGCGCCATGAGGATGCCGGCGAGCACGCCGACGCGATCGAGGTGGCGGACGACGAGGCTGTAGCGAGCGACGCGCTCGTTGAGGTTGACGGCGTGGTGGACGATGCCGCGGGCGACGAAGCTCTCGATGATGCGCACGACCTCGTCGCTGATCGCCGACTCGGCCTGCTCGGTCGAGGCGCCGATGTGCGGGGTGGCGTAGACGTCGCCGTGTTCGCCGGCGATGTTCTTGAAGTCGGCCTGGCCGCCGGCGGGCTCGCCCTCGAAGACGTCGAGGCCGGCGCGCAGCCGACCGGCGCGCACGGCCTCGGCGAGGGCCTTGTCGTCGACGACGCCGCCGCGCGAGGTGTGGATCAGGGTGGCGCCCGGCCGCATGCGCGCGAGCTGCTCGGCGCCGATGTAGTGGTGGTTGGTCTTGGAGTAGGGGACGTGGACGCTGACGATGTCGCTGACGTCGAGCAGCGCGCCGAGGTCGGCGACCTGGATCGCGCCGTGGGCCTCGAGCACGTCGGGCGCGATCGGGTGGTTGGCGCAGGTGACGATCTTGAGGCCAAAGGCGCGGGCGCGGACGGCGACCTCGCGGGCGATCATGCCGAAGCCGACGAGGCCGAGGGTCTGCCCCTTGAGGCCGCGGGCCTTGCCGTACTTGCTCTTGTTCCAGGTGCCGTGCCGCAGCTCGAGGGTGGCGTCGACGATCCGCCGGTCGAGCGCGAGGATCAGGCCCATGGTCAGCTCGGCCACGGCGATCGCGTTCTTGCCGGGGCAGTTGGCGACGAAGATGCCGCGACGGCTGGCGGCGGCGGTGTCGATGGTGTTGGTGCCGGCTCCGGCACGCACGACCAGCGACAGCGGCGGGGAGGCGGCCAGGGCGGTCTCGCTGACCACCGTCGAGCGGACGACGAGGATGTCGGCCTTCGTCTCGCCGAGCGCGGCAGGCAGCTGCTCGGCGCTCAACTCGGGCCGGTAGACGACCTCGCCGAGGCGAGCCAGGACGTCACGACCACTCGGAGGAAACTTGTCGGCGATCAGCACCAGCATGGCGGCCATCCATACCATGCCCGCTGCTCGCGCCGTCGTGATCGCGCGCGCTTGCGAGGGGCAATCTTGCGGTTGTATTGGTGGATGAATTACGGATTTGTTTCGTAATCTTGGACGATAAAATAGGAAGTCTTGGATGATGGTGGGTTCGGGCGCAGCGCCGCAGCGCGGATGGCGGGCGGGTGACTGCGTCGGCGCAAGACACTGGCGGTGTTTGCGAGATCTCGCTATGGGTCGCCGATGCCTCGCCTGCGCCTCGAGTGGATCGCCGTCGCCTCGCTGACGGCGTGCGGTGCGACGCCCACCGCCGACACGGCCGCGGGTCGGCCGGTGTCGGCAAGCCCGGCCACGCCGGTGACCGCGAGCGCCCCGGCGCCGCTCGAGACGACGGCGCCGCCGGCCGCGGCAACGCCGGCTCCGACGCCGCTACCGCTGCCGACCGCGGCCGATGCCGGGACCTGTCCGGCCGCCGACGATCGGGCCTATGGGATCTTGGTGTCACCGCAGCGGCCGGCGGTCGGGCAGCCGATGCGGGTGCTGGCGGCGACGCTGGCGGGCGAAGAGGCGCTGGCGCTGCGGGTCGAGGGCGGGGCTGACCCTTCGGACATGCGCTTTTGGACAGGCGCTCCGGCGGCGGCGCTGGCGACGGTGACGCCGGACAGGGCGGGCGAGCTGACGATCGTCGCGGGCCGCGGCGGGGTCGGCAAGGTCTGCCTCAAAGTGAAGGTGCGCGAGCGGGCCGGGCGCGACGCACCGCCGCCGGCGAGCACGGCGGTGTGGCCGAGCCAGCGCGCGTGGGACAGCGGGGAAGAGGCGCTGTACTCGGCGTGGGTGCGGGCGCTGTTCCACGCCGAGCCGGGCGTCGACCTGGCCTACACGGCGTTCGATCAGGTGACGCGCGATCCGGTCCGCAACATCCTTCATGACGCGTTCGCGTGGGGCGAGGACGCGGCGCCGCAGCAGGGCGGGCTGCACATGCGGCCGGACTGCGCCGACACGCCGTACTTCCTGCGCGCGTACTACAGCTGGAAGCGGGCGCTGCCGTTCGCTTTCCGCGGCTGCTCGCGCGGGGGGCCGGGCAAGCCGCCGCGCTGCGGCGAGACGACCAGCAACCTGGCGGCGCCGGGTGGGTCGGGGCCGCAGCCGGGGCAGCTCGGGGCGGTGCAACACTTCATGCGGCGCACGCTGGCGTGGGGGGTGCACACGGGCAACGGGCGGGTGGCGCTGGGCGACGAGCGCAGCGACCTCTATCCGGTGCGACTCGATCGCCGGTCGCTGCGGCCGGGCACGGTCTACGCCGATCCTTACGGGCACATCCTGGTGCTGGTGGAGCTGTTCGCCGGCGAGGGCGGGCGGCCGGGGGTGCTGTACGCGGTCGACGGTCAGCCCGACGGCAGCATCACGCGCAAGCGGTTCTGGGAGGGCAACTTCCTGTGGAACCCGGACCCGCTGCTCGGCGGATCGGGGTTCAAGAATTTCCGGCCGATCGCGATCCGTGACGGGGCGGCGACGCCGCTGACGGATGCCGAGATCGCGGCCCACGGCGACTACGGCGACCTGTCCCAAGAGCAAGGTACGCTGGCGGGCCCGGCGTTCTACGACCGCATGGAGGCGATCGTGTCGCCAGGCGCGCGCGACCCGTTCCTCGCCCAGGAGGAGGCGGTCGCGGCGCTGTTCGAGCAGGCGCGAGTGCGGGTGACGTCGGTCGGCAACGGTGAGGCGTTCTTCAAGCAGAGCCCGGGGGCGACGATCGCGATGCCGGAGGGGTTCGCGGTGTTCGAGACGACGGGCTCGTGGGAGTCGTACTCGACGCCGGCCCGCGACCTGCGGCTGCTGATCGCCATCGACGTGGTCCGCGACTTCGCCGACAAGGTGCGACGTCAGCCGGCGGTGTTCGCGGCGGAGAACGACCTCGAGGGCGTGGTGCGCCGGCTCGGCGAGGCGCGCGACAAGCTGCTCGCCGATCCGAAGTTCCGCTTCGAGTACGTGCGCAGCGACGGATCGAAGTGGCCGCTCGGGCTCGGCGAACTGGTGGCCCGGGGGCGCGCGCTCGAGGTCGCTTACAACCCGAACGACTGCCCGGAGCACCGCTGGGGCGCGCCCGCCGGCAGCGAGGAGGCGAAGCCTTGCTCGCGCCGGGCACCGAACGAGCAGCAGACGAAGATGGAGCGCTATCGGGAGTGGTTCTCGGCGCGCAAGCGGCCGGCCCGCGGGACCTGAGGAGTCGGGTCGGTCGCGGCGCGGGCGACGGTGAGGCGCGACGAGCGAGTCTCGCGCCCGGCACGCGGGACCCGGGGCGCGACGAGCGAGTCGTTCGCGCCCGGCTCGGGGGACTCGAGGCGCGGCGAAGTGCGAGTCACTCGTCGGTGTGACGAAGCAGTGACGCGCGGACAGTCGGCCGGATCAGGCGCCGGCGTCGCGCGGCGGGCGGACGACGAGGACGCTGCAGTGGGCGTGATTGACGACGCGGGCAGCGGTGGTGCCGAGCAGGCGATCGAGGGTGTCGAAGCCGTGGCTACCGATGATGATGAGGTCGGCGCCGATGGCGTCGGCGACCTCGCAAATCACCTGCGCGGGTCGGCCGAGGCGGACGTGGATCTCGCCGGCGAGCGAGGCCGTGAGGGAGCCTCGCAGGTTCACGAGGTCCTGGTGCGCGAGCTCCACCAGGCGCGCGCCGAGCTCTTCGCCGCTGAGCGACCAGGCTTCGACGGGCATGCCGATCGGGACGTTGACGGCCCGGCACAGGTCGAGCGCGGCGCCGTGGCTGGCGGCGAGCTGCGCGGCCTGGCGGAGGACGAGGTCGGTCCGCGAGGACCCGTCGAGGGCGGCGAGGATGCGGGTGTACATGCGCGGACAATTTAGATCGTCGGCGCGAGGTTGTTCACCTTTTCGATGTGCGCGGGAGAGCGTAGCCTCCCGGCCATGGTCGACCAATCCACCCCGGTCCGCGACGTGATGACGCCGGCCCCGATCACGATCGGCCGCGCGCAGACGCTGTCCGACGCGGCTCGGCGGATGCACGAGCACCACGTCCCTCACTTGCCCGTGCTCGAGGGCGGCTACTTGTTCGGGGTCCTCAGCGAGCGGGACATCGACCTGGTCGAGAACCTGCCGGACGTGGACCCGGACGCGGTCAAGGTCGAGGAGGCGATGACGCAGGACCCGTACCGCGTCGGCCCGGACGTGACGGTGGGTGAGGTGGTCCGGACGATGGCGGCCCACAAGTACGGCTCGGCGGTGGTGATGCACGAGGGCCGCGTGGCCGGGATCTTCACCACGGCCGACGCCATGAACCTGCTGGCCGCGGTCCTGGCGCCCGCCGCTCCGCCCGCCGCCGAAGGTGTATGATGCACCCGCGCCAGGCTGCGGGGCGAACATGAGCGGGCTGATTCTCATCGTCGAAGACGAACGCGACCTGGTGGCGACCCTCGAGTACGCGCTCGATCGCGAGGGGTTCCGCACCCGGTCGGCCTACACCGGTCGACAAGCGCTCGAGATCGCGGTGACCGAGCCGGCACCCGACCTCGTGCTGCTCGACCTGATGCTGCCCGACATGTCCGGGACGCAGGTGTGCCAGCAGCTCCGCGCCAACGAGCGCACGCGGGCGATGCCGGTGATCATGATGACGGCCAAGGCCGAGGAGGTCGATCGCGTGGTCGGCTTCGAGGTCGGCGCCGACGACTACGTGGTCAAGCCGTTCAGCCTGCGCGAGCTGATGCTGCGGATCCGGGCGGTGCTGCGGCGCAAGACCCCGGCCGAGACGCCGCTGGCGCCGACGCCGTACGGGCGGCTGCGCGTCGACATGGACGGCCATCGCGTGTGGGTCGACGACACCGAGGTGACGCTGACGGCGCTCGAGTTCCGCCTGCTGACGACGCTGATCGCTCGCCGCGGCCGGGTCCAGACCCGCGACGCGCTGCTGGCCGACGTGTGGGGCGTGCAGCCGGGGCTGACGACGCGCACGGTCGACACGCACGTCCGGCGCCTGCGCAAGAAGCTGGGCGAGATCGCCGACTACGTGCAGACGCTGCGCGGGGTGGGCTACCGCTTCACGACCGACCTGCGCGCGTCCGAGGACGACGAACCTTGAGGCTCGACTTCCGCGGCAAGCTGTTCCTCGTCTCGGTCTTGTTGGTGCTGTCCGTCGTGCTGGTGGCCGGCGGTTATCTCGAGGGTCAGATCCGCGAGTGGGCCCACGGCCGCGCGGAGGCCGAATTGCTGGCCCAGGCGCGGGTCGGGCGGGTCGCGCTGGCCTACGACAGCGCCCCGGCCGACGCGGTCGCCGATCAGCTCGGGGCGGCCAGCGGAGCGCGGGTGACGATCATCGACGCGACCGGCAAGGTGCTCGGCGACTCGGAGATCGCGGCGGACGAGCTGGCCGCGGTCGACTCGCACAGCGACCGCCCCGAGGTGATCGCCGCGGTCGCGGCGGGCGAGGGCCGGGCGGTCCGCTACAGCGCGACGCTCGGGACCGACATGATGTACATCGCGGTGCCGTTCACCGCCGGCGCGGTGACTGGGACGCTGCGGGTGGCCCGGCCGCTCGAGGAGATGGACGCGGCGGTGCGACGGCTGCGGATCGCGCTCGGGATCGCGGGCCTGCTGAGCCTCGCCGGTGCGGTGGTGCTGAGCGGGCTGGCGTCGCACTTTTTGGCCCGCACGCTGCGCACGCTGGTGGAGGACGCGCGCCGGGCGGTCGACGGCGAGGAGCCGCGGGTGCCGGCCGAGCCGAACGACGGGATGATCGGCTCGCTCAACCGCATGGCGGCCGAGCTCGAGACGACGGTCGGGATGCTGGCGGCCGAGCGCAGCCGCTTCGAGGCGGTGCTCGAGAGCATGGACGAGGGCGTAGTGGCGGTCGATCAGACGCAGCAGTTGACGCTGATCAACCGCGCGGCGCTGGGGCTGCTCAGCCTGTCGATCGAGCACAGCGGTTCGACGCTGGCCGAGCGCATCCCGATCCCGGCGCTGCACGAGCTGGTGCAGCGCGCGCTGGCCGGGCACCCCGAGCGCCGCGAGTTCGAGACGCGGACGACGCCGCCGCGGCAGGTGCAGGCGTACGCGAGCCCGCTGCGCAATCAGCAGGGCGCGGTGGTGGTGATGCACGACGTGACCGAGATCCGCCGGCTCGAGCGGGTCCGCCGCGATTTCGTCGCCAACGTGTCGCACGAGCTGCGCACGCCGGTGAGCATCATCCGCGCCAACGCGGAGACGCTGCTCGACGGGGCGATCGAGAAGCCGGAGATCGCGCGCAGGTTCCTCGACGCGCAGCTGCGCAGCGCCGACCGCCTGGCGGCGCTGGTCTCCGACTTGCTCGAGATCTCCCGCATCGAGGCGGGGAACTACGAGATCAGCCCCGACGAGATCGAGCTCGAGCCGATCGTGGCCCACACGATCGACGAGGTCGAGCGGCTGGCGCAGGAGAAGCACATCGAGATCACGTCGGATGTCCCCGAGGACATGACCGTATGGGCAGACGAGCAGGCGCTCGAGCAGGTGCTGCTCAACCTGATCGACAACGCGGTCAAGTACACGCCGGCCGGCGGAAAGATCGTGGTCCGGGCGGTGAAGCGCGACGACATGGTCCGCGTGGAGGTCGAGGACAACGGGCCGGGGATCGAGGCCCGCCACCGCGCGCGGGTGTTCGAGCGGTTCTACCGGGTCGACAAGGGCCGCTCGCGCGAGGTCGGCGGCACGGGGCTGGGCCTGGCGATCGTGAAGCACCTGGCCGAGGCGATGGACGGGCAGGTCGGGGTCGAGCCGTCCGAGCCGCAAGGCTCGCTGTTCTGGCTGACGCTGCCGGCAGCGCCGGATTGAGCAGGGCCTTTCAGACAGGTCGTGAAGGACAGGTCGTCGAGGACATGGCCGACTGGGCATGTCCTTTGCGACTCACGGGTCAGGGCAGCAGGGCGTCGGCGAGCACGTCGAGCAGGGCGCTGTCCTGGGTGTCGCCGGCCAGCTCCCAGAACATCGCGCCGCCGAGGGCCTTGGCGGTGATGTAGTCGGTCTTGCGCTGCATCGACTCGGGGTCGTCGTAGGTGATGAAGAGGTCGTCGGCGGCGTCGTAAAGCCACGGGACCGCGGCCTCGGCGTGCCAGAAGCGCTCGAGCTCGGGCTCGTAGTTGGCGACGATGTCGTGGTAGTCGACGATGCCGGGCTCCCAGGTGCCGGGGCCGGCGCCGCTGAAGGTCGAGTAGAGGCCGTCCTGGCCGCCGCTGGCGCCGGCGAAGCTGCGGCCGTAGAACGGCACGCCGAGCACCAGCTGATCGGGCGCGACGCCGGCGGCGAGGATGGCGGTGACGGCGGAGTCGTCGCTGAGCAGGGCGTTGTTCGGGTCGGGATCGTCGGCCGGGCTGTAGAGCGCGGCGTTGTGGGTGGTGGTGCCCATCCACGGGCCGGCGAAGTCGTAGGCCATGAGGTTGATCCAGTCGACGCTGGCGGCGATGCCGGGGAGATCGAGGTTGGCGAGGTTGCCCGGTCCGGCGGGCGCGGCGATGGTCAGCAGGTAGTCGGCGCCGTCTTCGGCCCCGGCGGCGTCGAGCTCGGTCCGCAGGGCGGCCAGGAGCGCGCTGTAGTGCTGGCCCTCGAGCGGCGAGGCGGGGAACTCCCAGTCGATGTCGACGCCGTCGAACCCGTAGTCGCGCATGAACTTGACGCACGAGGCCGCCAGCTTGGCCCGGCCCTGCTCGGTGGCGGCGTTGGGGGCGAAGTTGGTCGACCAGGTGTAGCCGCCGACCGAGATGAGGGTGCGCAGGTGGCCGTGCTGCTGCTTGAGCTGGTGAAGCTGGTGGAAGCTGCCCTTGAGCGGGGCGTTCGGGTCGTCGCCGTCGTAGACCTTCTCGATGTCGGCGTAGCTGTCGCCGAGCACGCACTCGCCGGCGGGGCTGAGGTTGGCGAAGGCGTAATTGACGTGGGTGAGCTTGGCGGCCGGGATGTCGCTGACGTGGTAGTCGCGGTCGTAGACGGCCCAGGCGGTGAAGTAGCCGACGATCCGGCCGGCGCCGCGGACGGGATCGCCGGTGGTAGTCGTCGTGGTGTCGATGTCGGTGGTGTCGGTGGTGTCGGGGCCGGTGGTGGTCGAGGCGACGGTGGTGGTGCCCGGGTCGCCGGTGGTCGGCGCGGTGGTGCCGGTCGGATCGCCGCTGTCGCTGTCGGTCGCGGTCCCGCTCGTCCCGGAAGTCGTGCCGGCGGTGATGACGGGATCGGTGGCTGTCGAGCCGTCGGTGGTCGCGGGTGAGCCTGTCCCTTCGGACATGGTCGAATCGCCCTGTCCCCCGGGACATGCAGCGACGAGCGCGGCGGTCAGCAGGAGCGCGGGGACGGGGCGGGGTGGAAGCGACGGCATGGACGGCCATCTTGACGGCACTCGCGGCCCGAGAGCGAGGACAAAGCGAGCGCGGGGGCGCGCCAGGGCGCCCCCGCTCGCGCCGGGCTCAGCCGATGACGCAGCCGTACTCGATCTGGACGATGCCGGTCTGCTTGTAGTGCTCGCACGCGTCGCCGCACAGGATGATGGCGTCGCGGTCGGGCGAGGTGTACTTCCAGCCGGCCTCCTCGTCGCAGTTGGCGACCTGCGTGTCCTGGCCCTCGTAGACCTGCTGGTCGGCGTCGCTGTCGCTGCCGACCTCGACTTGCTGGATGAAGAAGCTGTCCGGCACCGGCTCGCCGAGCTTGATCTCGCACGAGACGACCTGCTGCGTGATGGCGTTGAGCGCGGCCTGCAGCTCGGTCTGGTTGAGGGCGTTGTAGAACTTCTCCTCGCCGGGGCGGGCGGTGCCGCCGAGCTCGGCCAGCTCGTTGAGCTTCTCGTAGGTGTTGGTGTTGTCGGGGTTGCCGTCGACCATCGTCGGCGAGAACACGTCCTCGATGTCGATGCCGATGACGTAGGTCGGGAAGCCCATCGCCTGGGCCTCGGCGACCACCGCCGGCAGGTTGTCGTCGTAGTCGTTGAACAGCGCGGGCGTCACCGTGCCGGCCTTGCAGTTGGCGGCCCCGTCGGTGACGAGGATGATGAACTTCGGCTCGTCGTCCTGCAGGCCGGCGAGCTCGTCGAGCGCGACCTTGATGCCGGCCGCGGCCGGGGTGCCGCCGGCGATCATCGTCGTGTCGGCGGGCGGGAGGGCGGCGAGGATGGCGGCGCCGCTCTGCGGGCCGATCGGGACCAGCGGCTGGGCGTCGACCGTGCAGGCGGCGGGGCCGTAAGAGCCGGTGGCGGTGAGCGACGGGAACAGCACCGCGCCGAAGTTGATGACGTTGTCGAGGCTGGCGAAGATCGACTCGACGACCGAGTGGAGGCTCATCCAGCGGGTGATGTCCGGGGTGTTGGGATCGGCGTCGTGATCCCAGAAGCCGGACTCCTCCGAGATCATCGAGCCCGACTTGTCGAGCACGAGCACGACCCGCGGGATGACGGGCTCGATCTCCATCGGCACGAACTCGTCACACACCAGCGGACCGTCCTCAGTCGTGGTCCCGGTGACGTCGGGGCCGGTGGTGGGCGCCCCGGTGGTCGGGTCTTCGGGCCCGGTGGTGCTGGTGGTGGTGGTGAGCGGGGGCAGCTCGACGCCGGTGGTGCCGGGGGTCGAGTTGCCGCCGGCGGTGTCGTCATCCCCGCCAGGGCAGGCGCTGAGGAGCGCAACGGAAGCTACGGTGACAAACAGAGGGCGCTGCATGTCGGGGCAGTACCCGCGGCGGCGCTTTCAATTGGGGTCGATGAACATCGGCCGCGGCGCCGCAAAACGGCGACCGCGGCGGGTCCGGAGTGCGCGCGCCCTCGCTCGCCCCCGGACCCGCGCGGCGCCGAACTCTAGGGGATGAAGCAGCCGTACTCGATCTCGACGAGGCCGGTGGCTTTGTAGTGCTCGCAGGCGGCGCCGCACAGGACGATCGCGTCGCGCGTCGGGCTGGTGTACTGCCAGCCGCTCTCGCTGTCGCAAGCGTCGACCTGCGTGTCCTGGCCGTCGTATTCCTGCTTGTCGGCGTCGTCGCCGATCTCGACGCGCTGGATGTAGAAGTGGTCAGGGACGGGCTTGCCGAGGCCGATCTCGCACGAGACGACGCCGCCGGTGATGGCCATGAGCGCGGCCTGCAGCTCCTCCTCGTTGGTGGCGTTGTAGAACTTCTCGGCGCCCGGCCGCGCGGTGCCGGCGATCTCGGCCAGCTCGTTGAGCTGCTCGTAGGGGTTGATGCCGTCGGGGTTGCCGTCCTGCAGCACCGGGGTGAGCGCGTCGGAGATGTCGATGCCGACGACGTGGACCTGATAGCCGGCGTCGCGGGCGTCGGCGACGGTGGTGGCCAGACGGGCGTCGTAGTCGTCGAACAGCTTGTCGTTGTCGGGATCGCAGTTGGCGGCGCCGTCGGTGATGAAGATGATCGACCTCGGCTCTTCGCCCTCGAGCCCATCGAGCGCGCTGATGGCCGCCTGGAGGCCGGCGGTCGAGGGGGTGCCGCCGGCGATCGTGGTGGTGTTCGGCGGCGGGATGGCGGCGAGGATGGCCCCGCCGGCCTGCGGACCGACCGGCACCAGCAGATCGGCCCCGACGACGCAGGCGGCGATGGTCGGCTTGGCGGTGGCCGCGAGCGACGGGAACAGCACCGCGCCGAACTGGACCACGGTGTCGAGGCCGCCGACCATCGACTCGACCACCGCGTGCAGGCTCGACCAGCGCGACACGACGTCGGTGGCAGGATCGCCGTCGTGGTCCCACTCGTAGAGCATCGAGCCCGACTTGTCGAGGACGAGGACGACGCGCGGCACGATCGGCTCGGGCGCCGCCGGGATGAAGTCGTCGCACTTGAGCGGGCCGTCGCCGGTGGTGCTGGAGGCGGTAGTGGTCGGATCGGGCTCGTCCTGCGTGGTGGTCCCGGGCTCGCCGCCGCTGCTGGTGCTGTCGTCCGCGGTGGTCGGCGGGAGGATGCTGGTGACGACCTCCGAAGCAGCGTCGCTGTCGCTCTCGCTGGTGGCCTCGCCGCCCGGACACGCGGATAGAAGAAGGACAAGCCAAGCCATGGATAAGGATGAGCGCTGCATGATCGGGCAGTACCCGCCGCGCAGCGTTCAATTGCGGGGGCGCGTCGATCGCTAAAGACAGCCGAAGCGCAGCCGGGCGATCGCGCCCGCGTGCAGCCGATCACAGGCGGCGGGGCAAAGCTCGATCGCCCGGTGGGTGTCGTCGCGCCAGCGCCAGGCCCAGCGATCGTCGCAGTCGGGGTCGGCGCGGTGCATGCGACCGTCGACGTCGAGGGCGACGAGGTTCGGATAGTCGGGCGCGGCGTCGATGCCGATCCGGCAGGCGTCGACCTGCTCGGCCAGGGGGGCCAGGCGCTCGCGCAGACCGGCCAGCACCTGCGGCAGCGCGGCCGTGTCGCGCAGGTGGAGGTAGTGCTCGGGCCCCGCTTGCGCCGCGCCGCCGGCCAGCGCGAGCGCGTTGAAGTACTCGTGCGGGTTGACGTCGTCGATCATGCTGTCGCCCGCGAGCAGCGGGGCGAGCACGTCCATGACGCTGATGCCGACGACGACCGTCGGGATGCCGCTGGCGAAGCTGGCCTCGACCAGCGGGTAGACCTCGCCGTCGAGCTTCTCGGCGATGTCCTCTTTGATCTTCGGCTTGGTCGGGCAGTTCGGCGGGTTGTCGCTGACGAGGACGATGGCGCGCTGGCGCAGCAGGCCGTCCTCCAGCGGCGGGAACAGGTCGGACCAGGCCTCGCGCAGCGGGTTCTCGCCGATCGGCGGCGAGGCGATGTCCTCGGGGACAGCGTCGAGGATGGCCGCCGAGACGTCTTCGGTGCCGAATGGGACCCGCGAGTTGTCGTTGAGGTTGCAGAAGCCCTGCTCGGAGATCAGGGTCGGCGTCGGGAACACGACCGCGGCGAAGTCGATGCGATCGGCGAACTCGGGCACGAGGGTGTGGACCAGCGCGACCAGGCCGTCCCAGCGGCTGAGGCCGGGCGGGTCGACGGCCTGGGCGCAGCGCTCGCGCTCGGTCGGATCGTCGAGGCAGCGGCGCATCGACTGCGAGTGGTCGAGCAGCAGGGCGACCTGCGGGCGCACGTCCTGCAGGTCGAAGGTGAGGCCGCTGCAGCGGCGCTCGACGGCGCACACGCCGTCGTCCTGGCACGGCAGGTCGGGGCCGCAGTCGGCGTCGGTCTCGCAGCGCTCGCCCCAAAGCGCCTGTCCTTCGAAACATGACCCGAAGACCAGGGCCGTGGCGAGGCAGGCGAGGCGCGCGAGGCCGGCCGCGCGCGCCATCAGTGGCCCTTCCAGGTCCGGCGCTTGCCGGTGTCGAGGTGGACGAACTGGCTGACGGGGTAGTAGCCGACGCCGCCTTTCCACCGCTTGAGCGCGTACTTGTAGAGCTTGTCGGCCTTGACGCCGCGCAGCGAGAAGTCGATCGCCTGGCTGCGCGCGTGCTGGCTGTCGCGCGCGACCTCGTGGCCCTTCTTGGTGAGCATGAGGTTGAACTTGGGGTGGCGGAAGCCGCTGATGACGCGGACCTCGCCGGCGCCGAAGTGGTCGGCCGCGGCGACGACCCCGGCGATCAGCTCGGCGGGGTGGCCGGCCGGCTCGTCGGTGAAGCGGCAGCGAAAGAAGCTCGCCAGCGCGCCGGGAGGGTGGGGGCCGCGCAGCGGCATGACCTCGAGCGTGTGAAGGTGACGGGCGAACAGCACCGGGTCGGCCTGGTCGCCGGCGCGTGGGGAGTCGCGGCAGACCGGGTCGATGAGACATGTTCCATCGGACATGTCCTTGGGGCAACATGCGCGCCGGGCCGGCGGCGGGGCCCGCTTGGCGGCGAGGTAGGCGGCCTTCTTGTCGTCCTCGTGCTCGCCGGTCGGACCGACGGCGGGGCCGAGCAGCGCGGCGACGAGGAGGACGACCTGCACGCGGACAGTCTAGTGCGCGGCGCGGGTTCTTTCGAGCCTCGCCGCGCGGGCGCGTGGACGCGGCCGAATTCGGGCTGGGTGACGGCGCTAGCCGGCGTCGCCGGGGAAGCGCGCGACCTCGACGTAGGCCCCGGGGCCGGCGTCGCCCACGCGGCGGAACAGCACGGCGCCGCCGATAGTGTGCTCCTGGGCGTCGACGACCAGGTAGTCGACCGGGTAACCGGCGGCCAGCGCGGCGGCCTCGTCCTCGGCCGAGAAGTAGGCGCCGACCCGCGGGTGCGAGTGGTAAATGATGGTGGGCGGATCGTCGCCGTCGAAGGCGCGCGTGAACTCGATCAGCTCGCGGCCGCCGAAGTTGTAGCCGTTGGCCGAGGTCCGCGGGTAGGTCTCGGGGTCCATCGCGTGCAGCTTGTCCATGAAGTTCTTGCACGGATACAGCCGCATGGCGTCGCCGCGGCCGCGCAGGTAGCCGCAGCACTCGCCCGGGAACTCGGCCCGCGATTGGGCGTAGATCTGGGCCAGGAGCGCAGCAGGGACGGCGAATTCGGAGGCTGGCGTTTCGGACATGTCCTTCACCACAGGTAGCGCTTCTCCCAGCGCAGCGGGACGAAGTAGCGGTCGCCGCGGTCGCACAGGATGGTGACGACCACGCCGCGGCGGCCCTCCGCAGACAACTGCTTGGCGATCCGCAGCGCGCCGGCGACGTTACCGCCCGAGGAGTGGCCGACGAACAGGCCCTCCTCCCGGGCGAGCCGCTCGGCCATGTCCCAGCCCTCGTCGGTCGGCAGCCAGATCGTGTCATCGAGCACGCCGGCGTCGTAGATCGCCGGCACGATGCTCGAGGGCAGGTGCTTCATGCCCTCGAGGCCGTGCATGGCGTCGTCGGGCTGGATGGCGACGCAGCGGATGTCGCGGCTGAACTCGTGGAGCCGGCGCGAGGTGCCGACGACGGTGCCGCTGGTGCCGATGCCGGTCACGAAGTGAGTGACGCGGCCGCCGGTCTGCTGCCAGATCTCGGGCGCGGTGGTGTGGTAGTGCGCCAGCGGGTTGTTGGGGTTGCCGTACTGGTCGGCGTAGTGCCAGCGCTCGGGGTGACGCTCGACGAGCTCGTGGGCCAGCACGATCGCGCCGTCGCTGCCCTCCATCGGGCTGCTGTAGACGATCTCGACCCCGTACGCGGTGGTGACCTGCTTGCGCGGGGCGCTGACGTTCTCGGGCATCACGAGGGTGACGGGCACGCCGAGCGCGGCGCCGACCATGGCGTAGGCGATGCCGGTGTTGCCGCTGGTGCTGTCGATGAGGCGCACGCCCGGGCGCAGCAGGCCGCGCGCGAGGGCGTCACGCACGATCCGCAGGGCGGCGCGATCCTTGACCGAGCCGGCCGGGTTGCAGAACTCGCACTTGGCCCAGATCTCGACGCCGGGCGTGGCGCGATCGATGTGGTGCAGCCGCACCAGCGGGGTGTTGCCGACGAGGTCGACGATGCTGTCCGTTCGGACAGCTCGCCCCGGACGCAGGTCGCTCAGGAGTTGTTCGCGGCCGGTGGGCAGCATGGGGCGTGCGCGCTCAACCGCCGGCGATCGCGGGGACGATGCTGATCTCGTCGCTGGCCTTGACCGCGGTGCCGAGGTTGTCGAGGAAGCGGATGTCGTCCTCGCCGACGAACACGTTGACGAACCGCCGCACCTTGCCGGCCTCGTCGCAGATCCGCTCCTTGATCCCCGGGTAGCTCTGCTCGAGGCCGTCGAGCACGCCGGCGACGGTCTCGCCTTCGACGGTGACCTCTTCGCGGCCTTGGGTGTACTTGCGCAGGGGAGTGGGGATCCGGACGTTCGGCATGACGGTGTGTTCAGTATAATGAACAGGGCGCTCAGGTACTGCAAGCGGCGCTCGAACACGCGGGCCCCAGCGGGCCCCGGACGGGCCGGGAAACCTGCGGATCACACCCCGGGCAGCCTGCGCGCCGCGCGGGGCGGATCTGCTGCGGACGGAGCTCGCGGAGGTCGAGCGCGACGAGGGTGCCGGCGACGTCCGCCCCGGCGTCGAGGGCGACCGCGAGGTGCGCCATCATGAAGCCGAGCGCGCCCGCGGCCGCACCCTGGACGCCGACGGCGGCGCATGAGGGCGCGAGCTCGGCCGGCGGCGCGGCCTCGAAGACGCAGCGAAAGCAGGCGCCAGCGCCGTGACGCACGGCCATCGCCTGACCGCCCCAGCGCTGCACGCCGCCGATGACGAGATCGAGGCGATGCTCGCCGCACAGGTCGTGGGTGAGGAACTTGAGGTCGGGCTGGTCGCTGCACTCGAGCACGACGGTGCCCGGCGCCTGGGCCGCGAGCAGCGATGAGAGCGTGCGCTCGTCGAGCCGCAGGGGGATCGGCTCGACCTCGAGATCGGGCGCGCACGCCCGCAGGCGACGGGCCGCGGCCTCGACCTTGGGTGCGCCGACGTCACCGAGATCGTAGAGGACCTGGCGATGGAGGTTGGTGGCGTCGACGACGTCGCAGTCGACGACGCCGATCCGCGTCGCGCCGCTCCCGACGAGCCCGAGCAGGGCCGGGCAGCCGAGGCCGCCGGCGCCGAGCACGAGGAAGCGACCGCCGGCCATCGGGCCTCAGGCGCCCGCGGGCGCGGCGAACTGCTCGTCGAGCGAGAAGTAGCGCTCGCCGGTGTCGCAGAGGATCGTGACGACGTCCTTGTCGGGCCCGAGCTCGGCCGCGAGCGCGAGCGCGGCCACCATCGCGGCGCCGGCGGAGATGCCGACGAGCAGGCCCTCCTCACGGGCGAGCCGCTGCTTCATGTGCCAGGCCTCTTCGTCGCCGATCCGCGCGACGCGATCGAAGACGCGGGTGTTGAGCACGGGGGGGACGAAGCCGGCGCCGATGCCCTGGATCTTGTGCGGGCCGGAGACGCCCCCGCTGAGCACCGGGCTGCGATCGGGCTCGACCGCGACGATGAGCACGTCGGGCCAGCGCGCGCGCAGGACCTCGCCGACGCCGGTGAGCGTGCCGCCCGTGCCGACGGCGGCGACGAAGCCGTCGACCCGGCGATCGCCGAGCTGGGCCATCAGCTCGAGCGCGGTGGTCCGGCGGTGCATCTCCGGGTTGGCCGGGTTCTCGAACTGGTGGAGCATGACGTGACCTGGCCTTTGGCACAGCTCACGCGCGCGGGCGACGGCGCCCTCCATCCACTCGCTCTCGGGGGTCAGCACGATCTCGGCGCCGTAGGCCTTGAGCAGGTTGCGGCGCTCGAGGCTCATGCACTCGGGCATGGTGAGGATCAGCCGGTAGCCCTTGACCGCGGCGACCAGCGCGAGGCCGATGCCGGTGTTGCCGCTGGTCGGCTCGACGAGGACGCTCTCGCCGGGACGGATCTGGCCGCGCGCCTCGGCGGCCTCGATCATGGCCAGGGCGATGCGGTCCTTGACCGAGCCGCCCGGGTTCAACATCTCGCACTTGCCCCACACGGTGGCGTGGGCGTCGCCGGCGTGGAGCTTGCGGATCCGGACCAGCGGCGTGTTGCCGATCAGGCCCAGGATGTCGTCGACGCAGACCGGCGGCATGCGAAGATCGGCGGCTCAGATGATGAAGTCGGTCGAGCGGCGACGGAAGCTGTCGCGCGCCTCGCCGAGCAGCTGCTCGAGGCTGAGCTGCCCCACCGCGGCCTCGAAGCGGGCGTCGACCGAGCGCTCGACGATCCGCGTGATCTCGTCCTGCGGATCCCCGGTGACAGGGCCGCTGCTGGTGGGGGTCGACAGCGCCTGCAGCACCTCGGCGATCGAGATGTCGGCGGCGGGGCGGGCCAATTTGTAGCCGCCGCGCGGGCCGCGCTTGCCCACCACGAAGCCCGCCTTGCGGAGTTCACCGATGATTTCCTCCAAATACCGCGAGGGAATCGCCTGTTGCTCCGCGATGACGTGGGCCGAGGCGTATCCCCGGTGAGCGACATGGCAAAGGGCGCGCAGGCCGTATCGGGCTTTGGTCGTAAGCTGCATTTTCCGGTGGGCCTTGATGAAAAGTCTGGGCCCGGACTTTGCCACAACTTCCCCACGTTCGTCATGGAATTCTCGCGGGAAAACAGTGGTGCAGGGACCCCGTTCGCATACCCTTTCACCGTTTAAAATTCGGGAAATTAGCGGGCGTCCGCGCGCAGGCTGGGTCTGCGCTGGTCTCGTGGGCAAATGGGTGAAAACGCGCGCCAGTCGGGGAGATCCGCGGGACCCAACCGGGATCCGCCTTGCGCGAACCTCGCAGAAATGCGCAGGTGGCGCGACGGCGAGCGACGAGACTTCTCTCGGGCGGCCCCGGCGGCGATCGCCGTTGACACGGAGGCCATGGAGGTACTACCCACCGCACGCCCATGGACGTCTCCGAACTCCGCAAGAACGCAAAGGTCCAGCTCGACGGCCACCCCTACGTCGTCGTCGAATTCTTGTTCGTCAAGCCGGGCAAGGGGCAGGGGCTCTACAAGTGCAAGCTCAAGAACATGATCACCGGCGCGGTCCTCGATCGGACCTGGCGCTCGGGTGAGCGGTTCGATCCGGCCAACGTCGAGTCGCGCAAGATGCAGTACCTGTTCAAGGACCAGAACGGGTTCACCTTCATGGACAACGAGAGCTACGAGCAGGTCGCCCTCGCCGACGAGATCGTCGGCGACGACTCGGCCTTCTTGCTCGACCAGATCGCGGTCGACGTCCTCTTCTACAACGACCGTCCGGTCGGCGTGACGCTGCCCAGCCACATCGTCATGACCATCACCGAGTGCGAGCCGGGCGTGAAGGGCGACACCGCCACCAACGCGACCAAGAACGCGACCGTCGAGACCGGCCACAAGATCCAGGTCCCGCTGTTCATCCGCGAGGGTGACAAGGTCAAGATCGACACGCGCACCGGCTCCTACGTCGAGCGCATCAACACCTAGTCGTTCGATGGCGGCCGAGCTCGGCGGGCTCGCGTGGCCCGCCCGCGTACAGATCTGGGACGCCGCGTTGGCCGCCGTGCGCGGCTATTTTCGCGAGGCGGGCCTGCGCGAGGTCAGCACGCCGGTGCGCGTGCCCGCGGTCGCGGTCGAGCCGTTCATCGAGCCGATCGCCGCGCCGCCGGGCCTGCTGGCGACCAGCCCCGAGCTGGCGATGAAGCGGCTGCTGGTGCGCGGCAGCGGGCCGATCTTTCAGATCGCCCACGTGTTCCGTCGCGCCGAGGTCGGCGATCGTCACAGCGAAGAGTTCCACCTCGTCGAGTGGTACCGCCTCGGCGCCGATCTCGATCCGCTGCTCGCCGACGTCGAGGCGCTCGTAGCCCGGGTGTTCGCTGCGACAGGTACGAACGGACATGTCCCGAAGACCTGGCAGCGCGCGCGCTTCGGCGACGTGGTGACCGCGACCTGCGGCGCGCGCCTGCGCGGCGACGAGGGGCCCGACGCCTTGGTGGCCGCGCTGCCGCCGGCGCTGGCCGCCGAGGTGGTCGCGGCGCTGGTGCCGGCCGCGGGCGCGGACCCGGCGGCGCGGACCCTGATGGCGTGGACGGCTTTCTTTACTGCCTGGTCGGACATGTTCTTCGAGACATGGCTGAAAGGACATGAAGGTACGCACCTGGTCGACTTCCCGGCGCCGCTCGCGGCGCTGGCGGTGACCGACCCGGAGCGGCCGTGGCTGGCGCGGCGGGCCGAGTGCCACGTCGGCGGGCTGGAGATCGCCAACGGCTACGTCGAGCTGCGCGACGCCGACGAGCAGCGGCGTCGGTTCGCGGCGGTCAACGAGCTGCGGCGGGCCCACGGCTCGGCGGCGCTGCCGATCGACGACGAATTCCTGACCGAGCTGCCCGGGCTGCCGCCGTGCGCCGGGATCGCTCTCGGCCTCGACCGCCTGATCACCCTCGCAGCCTGCCGCACGCGCCTCGCCGACGTCTCGCTCGCCCTCGCTGGCGGGTGAGAAGACCCGATGCAGAAGGGGCTCGGGCGATCCACGGGCGCGAGCCTCGAGTGACTTGGTGTTCGGGGCAGGGGCGGGCGCCGGCGGCGACCCCTGGCGGCACACCGCGACACCCTCGGCCTGCGGCGGCGATGCGGCGAGGGGGAGCGGCTCGCGCTGGACGGATGGCTAGGGCCGCGGGGATCCGCAGATCGGACCGAGTTCGGACGCCGGACCGTGCAGGCCGCCTCGCACGTGCGCCGTGGCCTTGCGGCCCCGCCGCCAGGACCGGAGGTCGGCCCGCGGTCGCGCTCGGAACCGCGGGGCGTCTTGAACTCCCCTCACATGTCTGTACACTGGCGCTCTCCATGCGTCCGATTCTCGCCGCAGTTGCCGCGTGTGCCCTGTTCCTGGCGCCCGGCTGCACCAAGATCGCCGCGCGCGACTTCATCCGCGAGGGAAACACCCTCTACGCCAACGGGCAGTATCGCGAGGCGATCGAGAAGTACAACGAGGCCGAGAAGCTGGAGCCCGACCTGGTCACGCTGTTCTGGAACCGCGCCTGCGCGGCCGAGAGCATCGTCCTCAAGATCAAGGATCCGAACCAGCTCGCCGATCGCAAGGTCTTCACCGACCTCGCGCTGTCGGACTTCAAGACCTGGCTCGACCGCGCCGGCAACGAGGTGACCGAAGACGACCGCGCGGCGTACCTCAACCACCGGCTCGCGCTGCTCGACGCCGACGAGCGCTGCGACGACCTGCTGTCCTACTTCCTCGAGCAGCACAACAAGAACTCGAAGGAAGAGGGCTGGTACACGCGCATCGCCAAGCAGTACGAAACCTGCGGGCGCACCAAGGACGCCGACGAGTGGTTCGTCAAGCGCACGGTCGACTTCCCGACCAGCGTGCGCGCCTACCTCTCGCTGGCGATCCGCAAGCTCGAGCGGCTCTACCCCGAGCCCGACAGCGGCGTGCAGTACAACACCAACTTGTCGGAGGAAGAGCGCCTGGCGCTCGCCAACGAGGCGATCGCCCTCCTCGACAAGGCGACGATGATCGACCACAAGTTCATCGAGGCGTACATCTACCGGTCGATCGCGTACACCCAGCGGCAGCTGGCGCGGCGCTACGGCGACGATCCGACGCAGAACACCGCCTACGAGAACCTCAACCTGATCCTCGCGCGCGAGGACGGCATGTCGGCGTGGCGGCAGCAGAAGGCGATCTGCGACATCAAGGTCGAGCCCGAGTGCCCGACTGACAAGGCGCCGGAGGGCCCGTGCTGCATGCTGGCGCCGCGCCCGATCTCCCCCGAAGAAGAGGCTTCCGACGCCGAGCGCAAGAAGGCGATCGAGGAGGAGATCCGGGTGCTCGAGAGCGGCGCCACGCCGGAGCCGGTCAAGGGCAAGGGCAAGAAGGTCAAGGGGCAGGGCAGCAAGTAGTCGCGGCGCCCGCTTCGCACGCGGGCGTTCGGGGCCAGTGAGACCGCACCATGTTTGAACACTATCTCACGTACCAAAAGTCCGACCCCAAGCGTCAGCGCCGGATCGCGATCGCTTCGGTCGTGTCGGGCACGCTCACCTTCTCCGGCATCATCTTCGTCTGGGCCGCGAACAAGATGAACATCACCAAGGTGGACCCGCCGACGGTCCAGTTCTTGATGGTGCAGATGAGCGCCGAGGAGGCCGCGCCGCCTCCACCTCCGCCTCCGCCGCCCGCCGCGGCCGAGACCCAGGAGGAAGAGGAGAAGGAAGAGATCCCCGAGGAGGACGTCCCGGAGGAGATCGTTCAGCCGAAGGAGACGCCCGACAAGGTGCCCGACGTGAAGAAGACGGCGGGCGGCCCCAAGACCAATTCGGTGCCCGGCGGCGTGCCCGGCGGCGTGCCCGGCGGTGTGCCCGGCGGCGTGCTGGGCGGTGTGCTGGGCGGTCAGCTCGGCGGCCAGCTCGGCGGCGTGGCGACCAAGCGCGACGCGACCCAGGCGGTCGCGCCGAAGCCGATCGCGGTGGTCATGGGCAACGCCATCTACAAGCCCGATCCCGAGAGCAACAAGCTCGCCGCGACCAAGGCCGGCATGTTCGACAAGCGGCCCGGCACCGTCACGATCTTCTTCTGCGTCGACGTCGACGGCAAGACGACCGAAGTGAAGACCAAGAAGAAGTTCCCCCACAACGACCCCAAGGTCGACGAAATCTGCCGCGACACGGTCAAGAAGTGGCGCTTCAAGCCCTTCATGGTCGGCGGCAAGGCGACCAAGGTGTGCTCCGAGGTCGACTTCAACATCAAGTTCAACTGACTTCAGGGCCCTCCGGGCTCGAGCGCCACCGCCTCCGGGCCTGAGCGCTCCACGGTCTACCGGCCCTGGTCCTCGCCGGCGCGACCTCAAGACTTCTGGCCTCGCGGCTCCACCCGCCGGCCCCGCCAAGACCCCAATACAAGGCCCTTCGGGCCTGATCCACTGCACGGCCCTCCGGGCCTGATCCACTGCACGGCCCTCCGGGCCTGATCCACTGCACGGCCCTCCGGGCCTGATCCACTGCACGGCCCTCCGGGCCTGATCCACTGCACGGCCCTCCGGGCCTGATCCACCGCACGGCCTTCAGGCCCTCAGCCGACCCCAACGAGAAGACAGGCATCCGACATGGAGCTCATCGACATCACCACGCTACTCGCCAACACCGGCGGCACGGACTTCTCCCTCGCAGGCATGTGGGAGCAGATGGGCATCTTCGCCAAGGTCATCTTGGTGTTGCTCATGCTCATGTTCCTGCTGTCTCTGGCGATCGTGCTCGAGCGCCTGCGGGCTTACTCGCGGTCGCGGCGGCACTCGATCCAGTACATCATGCTGCTGCGCAACTTCTTGCAGGAGCGCAAGCTGCAAGAGGCGGTCGCGGCGGCGCAGACCCACGGCGACAGCCCGCTGGCCAAGGTCGTCGGCGCCGGTCTGAACGAGTACATCAAGGGCATGGAGGCCCTCAACGAGGAGGGTCCCGAGGATGTCGGCGACTTCGACCTCGTCGACGCGGTCAACCGCCAGCTCGAGCGCGCCAAGGAGCGTGAGACGGCCAACCTCAAGCGCGGCCTGACCTCGCTGGCGACCGTCGGCACCACCGCCCCGTTCGTCGGCCTCCTCGGCACCGTGGTCGGCATCATCAACTCGTTCCAGGGCATCTCGTCCGACGGCGGCGGCGGTCTGTCGTCGGTCGCCGGCGGGATCTCCGAGGCCCTCGTCGCCACCGCGGTGGGCCTCCTCGTCGCCATCCCGGCGGTCGTGATGTTCAACTCCTTCAACGCGCGGGTCGAGGGCTTCCAGATCGACATGAACGACGTGGCGTCGGAGCTCATCGACTTCGTCCTCAAGGAAGGGCGCTACCCCTGATGTCCGCTTCCACGAGCCCTCGCCGCGGGGGCAAGGGCGGCAAGCACCGGCGGCACGTCGCGTACAAGAGCGACCACGGCATTCAGCCGGCGCAGGCCAACAGCGACATCAACGTCACCCCGCTGGTCGACGTCTGCCTGGTGCTCCTCATCATCTTCATGGTGGTGACGCCGATGCTCGGGCGCGGCGTGGCGGTCCAGCTGCCGACGCTGACCACCGCGACGATGCACAAGGAGGGCGACCAGGTGTTCGTCTCGGTCAACGACGACGGCGCCTGGGTCGAGACGGACATGTACACGGACAAAGAGCCGTTCCTCGCCCGTCTCGAGGAGGACCTCAAGATCGCCTCCGGCAAGGCGATGGCCAACGACTATACGGGCCCGATCCTGTTCGTCAAAGGCGACAAGGGCACCGAGTGGGGCCGGATCAAGACAGTCATGGAGTGGATCACGGGGTCCAACGCCCAGATGCAGGACGTGGCCCTCGTGGTCGAGGTTGCCAATCAGTCGGGTCCACCCCCGACCTGAGCGTCCGTGATGCTGCGGCCGGGCGAGCGGCCGGGCTGTCGGCGATGCCTCCAGGCGCTCGCGCCACCGACCCCGAGTTGTTCGCCGCGTCACCGAACCCGCCATCGCCGAGCTCCCCGCGTCCGAACTCCGTCCGAACCAAAGCCCGCTCAAACCCCGCGGCGCGACCCTCCCCAGGGCGCGCCGCTTGCGTTTTTCCTATCCCTCCGCGGCAAACGGCGGTAGGCTAATTATCAGCGCGAGCCCTCGGCGGCCGCGAAGGATCACCATGAGCATGTCCGCAGGTGGCTCCAAAAAGGGAGCCCAGAGCGATATCAACGTCACTCCGCTCGTCGACGTCTGTCTCGTGCTGCTCATCATCTTCATGGTGATGCTGCCGAAGAACGTGCCCGAGCTTTCGGTCAAGGTGCCGCCCGAGAGCAAGACGCGGCAGAAGCCGCAGCCCGAGAGTGAGAACCTCGTCCTCGGTCTGACGAAAGACGGGGCCATCACGATCAACCGGACGCCGGTCGACAAGGCGAGCCTCAAGGACACGCTGGAGAACCAGCTCAAGTTCCGCGACAAGAAGGTCATCTTCGTCAACTTCGACGATGACGCCGTCTACGGGCTCGCGGTCGAGGTGCTCGACATCGCCAAGCACTCCGGCGCTGACGTGCTCGGCATCATGAAGAACAAGGACAAGCCGACTCCGGACAGCTTGCGGCAGAAAACCTAACCGACTCGATGAGCAGGACCGACGCCATGCGTAAAAACCTCCTCCGAAGCATTCCCCGCTTGTCGCGCCCGATTCACCGCGGCGACGCCGGCTCTGGCGCCTGGGCGCTGGCCGTGTTCGCTGTGTTCGGCGCCTCGACGGTGTTGAGCGGCTGTGTGACCGACCCCGATTGCGGCGTCTGTGACCCCGAGAACCTGATCCTCGAGACCGTCGCGGGCGTCAATTATGCCGGCAAGGTCGTCAAGCTGCTCGGCCCCGAGTGCGAGGGTCCCGAGTGTCCAGGCGAGATCAAGAACGGCAACTACTTCGTCGAGAAGGTCATCCCCTGTCTGGAGACCGACGCGGCGCTCGAGGCCCCGCGCGGCGCCCAGGAGTGGTGCAAGGTCTCGCCGCTGATCGTCACCGACGGCCTGCAGTTCATCTTCAACAACCTGCTGGATCCGCAGTCGGTCGAGCTCGTCCGCAAGTCGCCGGTCAACCCGCAGCTGTTCGAGGTCTACGACTGGAAGACGAACATCGTCCACCTCGAAGGCCCGATCACGCGCTATAACGGCGACTATCGCCCGGGTTCGCAGACGGCGCCCGACCAGGTGGCGCGCCTCGTCAACCTGGCCTGCATCGACAACCTGAACGAGCAGGGCAAGGGGTTCAACCACGAGAACGTGGCCGACAACTCCTGTGACGGCCTGTTCGTCGACCCGAAGTCGAAGAAGACCATCCCGCTCAAGATGCGGGTGGCCGAAGAGGTCAAGACCTACAAGGGCGAGACCGACGCGCGCCGCGCCTCGCAGTCGTGCACGACCCCGCAGGACGGCGTCGACACCTGCTGCGACGCGTGTGACTACGAGCTCGCGGTCAACATCGCCAAGTACGGCACGACCACGCCGGTCCCGGCCAGCCAGGAGGCCAACAGCAACCAGCTGCGCAGCCCCAACGCCGGCAACGCGCTCACCTGCGATCTGATGGGCGACAAGTTCGCGCAGTGCCGCGACTTCATCCCGTACGTGAACCGGACCGAGGAGGTCCGCGAGTACTCGTACGACTGGACCGACGGCAAGCAGACCTTCCGCGTGCCGCTGCAGGACAAGCTGCGCGAGACGCATCCCGACGAGCGCCCGCCCGGCCTCGAGCAGCTCAACATCCGCTGCGAGACCGACGAGGACTGCGCGGTCAAGCCGTATCCGGCCCTGCCGGGCAGCAACTGCGTCGGCACCAAGAACGGCGCCGCGTGCAGCGGCTCCGATCCGGAGTGCGAGGACAAGTTCTGCCGCGCCGAGTGGTTCGTCGAGTGCCGCGTCGAGACGGCCACCACCGGCGAGCAGGGCTACTGCGTCGACAAGCGCTGGAACGGCAACGGCGTCGCCGCTTGCTTCCAGACCCAGGTCCCGTACCCGATCTGCCGCGACGAGACGTGCACCTCCAAGCAGTCGGAGTCGGCGGACAAGGCCAAGGGCCGCCGCTTCGCCTTCGCCGACTCCGACCTCAGCAACTCGATCTCGGCGCTCGAGGGCTGCCGCGCCGAGCTCAGCAAAGGTGGCCAGGTGCCCGCCGCTTGCGACCCGTACTTCCAGGAAGGCGTCCAGCCGACGAGCCGCTACGACCGCAAGGAGACGCTGCCGAGCGTCGCTCGCAACTGCGTGTGCGAGGAGGATCCGGCGCCCGGTTGCGGCGACCTCGTGGCCTCGCTGTGCCGCGAGGGCGGCGACATCAACAAGCCCTTGATCAAGGAGAAGATCGGGCAGTACGCGATGAAGTTCGTGTCGAAGAACGGCGGCGTGATCTACGACCCGGCGATCAAGGGCGTGCTGTTCTTGCCGGCCGACCTCGGCGCGGTCCCGCGGAGCTTCGCCGAGACCTGCTCGGCGGGCCGGTCCAAGGGCGCCGGTGCGCTCAACATCCGCGACGGCTGGCGCGGCAACGACAACGGGTTCTTCGAGAGCTACGAGAACTTCGATCGCGCGATGTGCTCGAGCTCGACCTACAAGATCGTCTTCAACGACGAGTCGACGAAGAACGAGACGACCGGCGGCATCGCCCAATACATCCGCGACAAGGTCGGCAACACGCTGCGGGACAAGGCGACCTACGTCATCCACACGCCCGACTTCCACGTCGTCCCGGGCAGCGGCTTCCCGACCAACAACCTGCGCATCGGCGCGTGCGACGACTTCGAGCTGCGCTTCTCGAACAAGTACGACATGAGCCCGTCGAACTTGCTGAAGCTGCAGATCATCGAGCTCGGCGGCACCGACGAAGAGCCGGTCGAGGGCAAGGTGATCGCGGGCGGCCCCGGTTGCGCCAAGACGGCCGAGGACCTCGAGGCCGGCGTCGGCAGCGTGCCGTGCCTGTCGGTCAACGTCCGCGACCAGGACATCGGGTCGGTCCGCGTCGAGATCGACGCCAAGGAGTTCGGCGCCATCCTGCAGCCGAATTCCAGCGACAACCCGATCCGCTACCGCTTCAAGGTCCCGGGCCTCACGCTCGCCGACGGCGAGGACGTGTTCGAGGCGATGAAGAACCGCCCGGCCGACTACGCGGCGGCGTTCTGGGACGCGTGCGGCATGCCGCTCGTGCTCGGCATGCCGAAGGTCGACGGCGACGGGAACGTGGCGAAGGGTGGCAAGGCCGCCTCGCCGGACTTCTGGTACGACTTCGAGATCGACTCGCCGAAGTGCAAGGAGGACGAGGACCTCGACGGCTTCCCGTTCTCCTGCGACAACGCGCCCGACGACTTCAACCCGGACCAGGTCAACAGCGACGGCGACGAGGCCGGCGACGTGGTCGACCTGTGCCCGACGGTGGCGACGATGAACCCGTTTGCCGACACCGACAAGGACGGCATCGGCAACGAGTGCGACTTCTGCACCCGCCCGGTGGCCACCTACAACAAGAACGCGGCGGCGGCCTCGGCCTCGGAGAAGATGAAGGTCCGCAACATCCCGGACCAGTCCGACTTCGACCGCGACGGCATCGGCGACGTCTGCGACAACTGCATCACCGTGGCCAACTGCGGCGACTTCGGCGAGGGTGGCAACAAGAAGCCGGCCAAGATCGGCGACCCCGTCCCGTTCAACAACGACAGCCAGTGCCAGGTCGACATCGACGCCAACCCGTTCATCGGTGACGCGTGCGTCGGGCTGATTACGATGCCCGAGATGGGCGCGGCGGGCCCGGTCGGCTTCGGCCTCGAGGACGACTTCGACCAGGACGGCGTCGCCAACAAGGACGACAGGTGCCCGCGCCAGCGTGTCAAGGCGTGCACTGAGGACGCGGAGTGCGGCGGCGAGGACGTGACCTGCGCAGCCGGGTTCTGCAGCAACCACTCGGACTTCGACGGCGACGACGTCGGCGACATCTGCGACACCTGTCCGTTCGATCAGAACCCGCAGCAGGTCCAGATGGGCATGTCGGAGGAGAACGACCTCGACGGCGACTTCGTCGGCTTCAACTGCGAGACCAACAACGAGTGCTTCGACCGTCCGGACGCGCGCCCGATCGCGTTCTACGACAAGGTCGCGCCCTCGGGCATGTGCTGCACGACGGTGTTCCCGGTCGACACGCTCGACGCCCCGCGCCTGATGCCCGACGGCGAGCCGCTCGAACGCGACGAAGTCGAGCGCCTGATGATGGAGTACCAGGCCGCGCGGGAGGCGTGGGCGATGGCGATGGACGGCTCCGAGCCGCCGCTCCCGCCGCTGTTCGTCCCGCTCAAGGCCGACTGCGGCGGCGAGGGGCCCGACAAGTGCCGCCAGCTGCCGCCGAAGGTCCTCGGCATCCACGGCGTCGTCAACCTGCCGCCCGGCTGCGCCGAGGCCGGTCAGCCGCTCAACCTCGACAGCCCGAGCATCAACGGCAACGCCGACGAGCTCTACAAGTTCATGTGCACGCTGCCGCAGCGCGACCAGGACTTCGACGGCATCGGCGACGAGTGCGATCTGTGCCAGTTCTCGTTCGACCCCGACAACACCCTGTACAAGGACCAGAACAACAAGGTGTGGCCGCAGTACGGCCAGTACTGCAGCGGCGTGTGGGCCGTCGACGTGGCGCCCCGCCTGCTCTCGCAGTGCGGTGACCTGTCCGAGGACGTGGGCATGACCACGACCGACACCACGACCGGTGGCATGACCACGACCACCGGCGGCTGAGTCGTCTCCGCGACGCGCTCGACGAAGAAGGGGCCGCCCTGCGCGGCCCCTTCTTTTTTGCGCGTGCAACGTCCGACGCGCTGCCCGAGCGAAGCGCCGGTTACGGCGCTTCGCTTCACGGCGGTCGCGTCTCGCGGTTCAGATCGACACGGCGGGCTCGAAGCGCCAGACGGCGCGCAGGTCACCGTCGGCGTTGCGCGCGGCGATCTCGGCCGCGACCTGCTCGAGCTCGTCGGCGGGGCGCGGGGCGCCGTCGTAGAACAATCGACCCTGGCCACCCTCGGCGTCCGGCTCGAACCAGCAGTCGAGGTCGTCGAGGGTGAGGATGTGGCCGCGACGGAGCCGGGACGCGATGTTCTCGGCGGTGAGGCCGTCGTCGAATTCCTCGCGCAGCTTGCCGAGCCGGCGTGCCTCCTCACTGAGCCCGGCGAGGTCGCCGGCGACCACGGCGTGCAACTCCCCGAGCGCGCGCAGGCCGTCGATCTCGCCCTCGCCGCCCCAGAAGCGGCCGCGGACGTAGAGGTAGGGCGGGGCCATCACGCCGGTCACGCCGGCGATCTGGCGGGCGGCCTGCGGCTGGTCGTGGAGGTTCATGCGGCGGAAGGGGATGCCTTCGGCGGTGAACACCGCGGTCACGTGATCGGTGGCGGCGTCGCCGGGGTAGCCGAACACGACGACGACGATCGGATCGGACCTGTCCAATGGTTCATCTTGCAGCGCCGCCTCTTCGACGGGCGGCTCGGGGCGGGCCTCGCTGCGGCCCCCGAGCGCCGCGGCGCGCTCCTGCACCTGCTCGATGAGCTTGCGGCTGGTCTCGCGGACACCCTCGGGCAGGTGCTTCTCCGCCATCGATTGCGCCTTGCGCAGCAGATCTCGCAACACCGGGGGACAGTAACGCGAACCCCGGGGGGCGACCAGACGTGGCGGCCTGGCGGGCGCGACGGGACAGGCGGTGCGGCGCCCAGGAATTTTCGCGCACCGCGGGCAGGCCGCGCCGAAACCCGCCGGCCCTCGCCGATCCGTGGTATGCATCTGCCTCGCGCCCGATGTTGCGGCTCACGCTCCACCTCGTGCTCGCGGCCAACTTCGCCGTGAGTCCCGTTGCCGGATCCAAGGACAAGCCAGCGTCCAACTGCCGCAACCCGAGCGCCCTCTACGAAGAGGGCCTCAAGGACTACGATCAGAAGTTCACCAGGGCCGCGATCGAGAAGTTCGAAGCGGCCCACCGGTGCTCGAAGAACCCGCTGATCCTCTACAACATCGGCCTGGCGTACCAGCGGTTGTACGACGCCGAGCAGCAGCCTGACCTGCTGCACGCGGCCAAGAAGGCGCTGGTCGAGTACGTCGACGCGATCGAGAAGGACCCGACGCTCGGCGCCGACCCCGAAGAGGTGAAGCCGGCGCTGGCCGAGATCGACGCGGAGCTCGAGCGGATCCGTCCGCCCGAGGTCGCGCCCGAGCCCGAGCCGCTGCCGGCGGCGCCCGATCCGGTCGACGATCCGGGCCGGTCGAAGCGGCTGCTCGGCATCGGGTTGATGAGCGGCGGCGGAGCGCTGACGGTGGTGGGCGTGGCGGTTGGCGCCGTGTTCGCCAGCAAGGGCGGCAAGCTGCACGACCAGCTCAACGGTGAGGGCGCCGTCTACGACCAGCTCGAGGCGGGCGGCTGCGGCCTGGCACAGGCCGACGACGTGCAGGGCGCCGACACGATGGCGTGCGACGCCCTCCGCGGCCGACGCGAGGACCTCCGCAGCGACGGCGTACGCGCCAACGGGGTGGCGTTCGGGATGATGGCGGTCGGCGTGGTCGGCCTCGGCCTCATCATCGGCGGCGCGGTGGCGTTCGCCCAGGGCAAGCGCGCCACGTCCGAGTGGGAGTCGAGCCAGCGCGCTCGCGTCCGGGTCCTGCCGACGATGGGCGGGCTGCTGCTGCAGGGGCGCTTCTAGGCGGCTCCGCGCTGGCCGCGACGACGCGATTCGCTCGTGGCAGCTTGATGACGTGATTCGCCGGCCCGGCGCCCAGCCGTTCGGCTCGAGCGTCCCACGTCGTGGCGGCCCTGCTTGGATGTCTCGAAGGACATGCCCATGTCGACATGTCTTCGTGGACATGCCACGAAGGACATGTTCTCACAGACAGGCTCAATCTCGCCGCGGCTCGGCGGTCGGCTCGCCGCGCGGCAGCAGCAGGGTGAAGCTGGACCCGCGGCCGCTCTCGCTGTCGACGACGATGTCGCCGCCGAGCAGGCGGGCGAAGCGGCGGCTGATGGCGAGGCCGAGGCCGGTGCCGCCGAAGCCGTGGCGGGCGTCGTGGACCTGCGAGAAGTCGCGGAACAGCAGCGAAAGCTTGTCGGCGTCGATGCCGATGCCGGTGTCGGCGACGCAGAAGGCGATGAACTCGCGGTCGCCCTCGCGGGCCGCTCGCACCGCCAGCTCGACCTCGCCGCGCGCGGTGAACTTGACCGCATTGCTCAGCAAGTTGAGCAAGATCTGGCGCAGCTTGGTGGCGTCGGTCGTGATGTCCCCGAGGCCAGGTTCGAGCACCATCCGCCAGCGCAGCGGCTTGCCGCGCAGCTGCGGGCGCACGGCCGCCTCCATCTCCTCGGCCAGCGGCGCGACCGCGACCGACTCGCGCCGCAGCTGCGGGACGCCGGCCTCGAGGCGCGCGAGGTCGAGGATGTCCTCGATGACGGCGACGAGGTGGCGGCCGGAGCGGTCGACGGTCTGGATGTCGGGCAGGAGCTGGCCGAGGCCGGCGGCGGTGGCCTCCTCGCGCAGCATCTCGGCGCAGCCGAGGATCGCGTTGAGCGGCGTGCGCAGCTCGTGGCCCATGTTGGCGAGGAAGAGGTCCTTGGCGCGCGCCGCGGTGACGGCCTCGGCGCGGGCGCGGGCGAGGTCGTCCCGCTGCTCGGCGAGCTCGCGCTCGCGGCGATCGAGCTCGAGGCGGACGGCGGCCTGGCGCGCGAGGGCGAGGAGGTCGCGCCGCTGGTCCTCGTCGAAGCGGCGCGGGACGACATCGAGGATGCACAGGCCGGCGATCGCCCGGCCGGCCTCGCCGGGCAGCGACACGCCGACGAGGCTGCGCAGCCGCGGGCAGGCGGCCACCAGCGGATGCGCGGCGAACCGCGGGTCGGCGGCGAGATCTTCGATCTCGAGCGGCTCGTCGCGCGCGAGCACGGCGGTACAAAAGGACAGGTAGCGTGAGGCGTCGCCGTCGCCGAGGCCGAAGCTGCCCGCGAGCCACACGGCGTCCTCGTCGGCGAGGGCGAGCAGGACGATCGGCGCGGCCAGCAGCGTGGCGGCCAGACGCGTGAGATCGGCGAAGGCCTGCTCGCGGTCCGAGCCGACGGGCGCACGCTCCGGCGCGCCCGCACGCGGGACCTCGAGCTCGGACGACGCGACCAACTCCACGGACCTACGATACTCGCCGTCGCGAGCGCAGCAAGCCCTCTTCATCGCCATCTGCTTCGTACGGCTGTCCGCGGCCAGCTGTTCGAGCGATCGGGCGATCGAAGGTTCACGCGACGACTGTCGCAGTCGTCAGAACTTGCCGAGGCGGACGCCGAGAGTGCCGGTCAGGCCGCTGAGGATCCGGTCGCTCGGCCCGCTCCACGGCTGGGCCACGGCGAAGCGATAGCCGCCCGAGAGCACCAGCCGGAGCACGCGGGTCAGCGCGAACGACAGCCCGAGCTCGGGTTCGGCGACGAACATGGCGGCACGATTGACGCAGCGATCGAGCCGCTCGTCGTTGAGGCAGACCCGGCCGCCGCCGATGAGCGCGCCGATTTGGAGCGAGAAGAAACGGACCTGCAACAACGCGACGGCGAGCGTGACGCCGGCGTACTGGGTCCGCATGTTGAAGGTGCGGTCGTCGGAGCGCTGGGCCGGCAGCGGGGTGGCGAGCGCGTGGCCGGCGGCGCCGAACATGAAGCGCTCGTTGACGATGACGGCGAAGTCGGCGCCGAGCATCAGTCCGGGCGAGCGTCCGAAGCCGGTGAGCTTGAAGTTAGGGGCGATGTAGGCGCCGACCTTGGAGTCGCGGACGATGAGCGGCTGACCCTCGGTCCACAGCGGCCCGCGCTTGGGCTCGCGCTTGGCCTTGACCTCGGCCTTTTCGCCTGGCTTTGGGGACATGGTCTCAGGGCCAGGTTTTGAAGGAGCGGAGGTGTCGGGCGGCGCCGGGGTGGCCACGCCGGAGGAGGGCGGCTGCCAGGCCGGGACGCTGGCGGGCTGGGTGAGATCGGGCGGGTTGCCGTCGACCGGCTGGGGCGCGGGCATCGGCGCCAGCGAGGTGGAGCCGCTGCTGCTGGAGTGCGGCGAGGGCGGGGCCTGGACGCCCGCGGCCGCGCGCGCCGGGACGGACAGGAGGGCGAGCGCAGCGAACACGGAAATTGCGCGGGGGGCCATGGGGTGGGGGATACTGTTGCAGGGGCGGCCCCACGAGGCAATCGCGGGCCGCCCGGGAGCCGGCCGGCTTGCCGGTGCGCGCCACCACGGGCAAGATCCGGGCGTGCGTCGCTCTGTCGTGTTCGCTCTGTCCGCCGCGGCCGCGCTGCTCGCGTGCACACCCGAGCCGGCGAGCACGGTCGAGATGCGCCAGACGGTGGTCGAGGTGGTCGACCAGGGCCGGGCGATGGCGATCGAGAACGCCATGGTCGCGCTGGTCGGCAGCATCGACCCGGCCGACAGCCTGGCCCACATCACCGACCAGGTCGCGGCCGGGCTGGCGACGCAGACGCCGTGCGCGGTGGTCAGCCGCCCGGGCGCGGTGGCGCTGCGGGTGTGGTTCGGCAGCAAGGCCGAGCCGTGCCCCTACGCCGGGATCGGCCTCAGCGGGACGATGCGCGTGGTCTACACGCGGCCCGACGGCGACGGCCTGCTGGCGTCGATCTACTACGAGCCGCTGCGCGGCGAGGCGACGCTGCTCGACGGCTTCTCCCAGCTGACGTGGGCGCCCGACGGCAGTCAGCGGCTGGTGACCGAGATCCGGGTCGACACGGCGACCGAGCGGCAGGTGGAGATCCAGTCGGATCGCCTGCTGTCCCACGTCGACGGCGCGCTCAAGGTCGAGGGCTGGCGCCGCTGGCAGACGCTGATGGGCCGCTGGGAGGCCGAGCTCGCCGCGCTGCTGGTCGACGCCGACGAGTTCATGCCGTACTCGGGCCTGGCCGAGGTCGAGACGCCGTTCAACCACTCGATCGTGCTCGACTTCACGCACGAGGCCGGCGGGGCCCAGGTGCGCGCCAACGGCGGCCGCCGCGACCGCCTGTTCGAGGTCACCGCCGAGGGTGACGTGATCGACGTCGGCGACGGTTAGCGGCTGGCGCGTGGGACATGTCCTCGGGGGCATGCCCGCAGGACCATGTTCGTTTAAGCATGTCCTCGGGGTCATGCCCCCGAGGACATGTCCGGGCCGTCAGCGCTGGAGGACCGGCCAGATCAGCGCGGTCTGGATCGGGTCCTCGCGCAGGGCGTCGAGCTGGGCCAGCACGCCGGAGACGGCCGCGAGGCCGCCGGGGCCGAGCGCGACGGCGAGGCTCGGGACCAGGTCGTGCTCGGCGGCGGCGCGGAGCAGGCTGGGGCCGGTGTCGAAGCCCTCGATCAGGTCCTTGAGGGTCGGCTCGGGCGGGTAGACCTCGAGCGCGACCTCGGGGCCGATGCCGGAGAGCTTGCGGGTCTCGGCGAGCGCCTCGGTGAGGCCGCCGAGCTCGTCGACGAGGCCGCGCTCCTTGGCGGCGGCGCCGGTCCACACGCGGCCCTGGGCGATCGCGTGGATGTCGTCGAAGGTCTTGCCGCGGCCGCTGGCGACGCGCTCGACGAAGATCTTGTAGATGTCCTCCATCGTCGCCAGCACGCGGGCTCGCTCGCCCTCGGTCCACGGGGTCATGCCCGACCACATCGCGGCCCGCTTGCCCCTGGTGATCGGGAAGGTGCGGATGCCGACCTTCTCGAGCATGCCGGCGACGGCGATCTTGCCGCCGACCACGCCGATCGAGCCGGTGAGGGTGTTGGCGAGGGCGAAGATCTTGGTCGCGCCGCAGGCGATGTAGTAACCGCCCGACGCGGCCACGCCGCCCATCGACACCACGACCGGCTTCTTCTCCTTGGCCCGCTGGAGCGCGCGCCAGATCTGCTCCGAGGCCATCGCGCTGCCGCCACCGGAGTCGACGCGGAGCAGGATCGCGGCGACGTTGGCGTCGTCGGCGAGGTTGTCGATCGCGGCAGCGAGGGTGCGCCCGGCGATCTGGTTGCGCGCGCCGATGGTGCCCTGGCCGCGGCCGTCGACGATGCTGCCGAGCGCGTAGACGAGGGCGATGTGCGGCTCCTTGGGCCGCTTGGGCGGGACCAGGCCGATGAAGGTCTGCAGCTTCTCCATGTCGAAGCCGCCGCCGCTCGGGCTGTCCTTGAGCTTGACCTGCTTCCACGCGGCGCCGCCGGTGTGCTGGGCGCGGAAGTCTTCGTAGGTGGCGACGCCGTCGACGAGCCCGGCCGCGAGCGCGCCCTCGCTGGTGAACAGGGCCTCGTCGATCTGCTGCGCGACGGTCTCGGGGGCCAGCTCGCGGCCGGCGGCGATGCCCGCCTGCATGGTCAAATAGGCCTGATCGACCACGGCGGCCAGGGTCTCGCGCATCTCCTTCGACGGCTCGGTGCGCGTGAGCGGCTCGGCCGCGCCCTTGAAGGCGCCGACGTGCACGAAGTCGGGGACGACGCCGAGCTTGTCGAGCAGGCCGCGCAGGTGCAGCGGCATGGCCATCGGGCCGGGGATCATGACCTCGCCGACCGGCTGGACGCCGACGGCGTCGCAGGCGCTCATGAGGTAGTAGACGGCGTTGGTCGGGACGTCGGCGTGGCAGACGAGCTTGCGCTTGCCCTCGGCCTTGAAGGCGAGGAAGGCGCCGCGGACCTCCTCGGCGGTGGCCATGTCGAGGCTCACGTCGGTGAAGCGGACCAGCAGGCCCTGGACGTTGGCGTCGGTGGCCAGGCGATCGAGGCGCGTCAGCAGGGCGTGGAGCTCGATGAGGGCGCCGCCGCCGAACAGCGACATCGGCGCGAGCTCGCCGATCTCGCCGCCGAGATCGAGGGTGAGCCAGTGCGGCTTGGCGGCGTCGAAGCCGGGCGACTGGCGCGGCGGGTCGTAGGGGCCGGGGGCGTCGAGCTTGTCGGCGAGCATGCTGCTCAGCGGGCCGAGGTTGGCGAGCGCGCCCGTGGGGGCCGCCGGGGCCGTCGTGGGGGCGACGTCTCGCTTGTCGCCGGCTTCGGCGGGCGGGGTCCGATCGGGCTGGCGATCGCCGCGGCAGGCGGTGGCACACAGGGTGGCGAGGCTGAGCAGGGCGGTGGTGGCTCGCGTGACGCGCAAGGAAATTCCTCCGGGCGATGTGGACCCGGGCCGGACCCGCGGAGTGTCGCGAGCGGACGGCTGGGCGGGTCGCTTCCGCGCAAGTATCCTCCCGGCACCCCGCCATGCAAAGTCCCGTGTCCGAGCTCGCCCCGCGGCCTCAGGGTCCTGAACTCCTCGCCGATCTGACGACGCTCGTGCCCGATCCGAACCGGCTGTGCGTGGCCTATGCGAGCCTCATGCAGGTGCAGGAGGGCCGCACCCGCCAGGGTCGACCGTACTTCGATCTGGTGGTGAGCGACGCCGCGCGGACCATCGCCGCCAAGGTCTGGGACGACGCGCCCGAGGCGATGGAGGCGGCGAGGGCGGCGCGACGCGGGCAGGCGGTCAAGCTGCTGTTCCGCGTCGAGCAGTACCAGGGCGCGCTGCAGCTCAACGTCCGCAAGCTTCGCGGCGCGCTCGACGACGACGACGGCTACGCGCCGGCGCGGGTGTTCGGCGAGGGCTTCGAGCGGGTCGCGGGCAAGCTGTGCCGCACGCTGGTGTTCGACATCGAGACGGCGCCGGCGCACGACCCGGCGACGATGCCGGCCAGCGTGATCGAGGCGATCCAGCGCCACGCGACGCGCGAGGCGTGCGAGCCGGGGCTGGTGATGAGCCTGTCGCCGCTGTTCGGGCAGGTCGTGTCGCTGGCGTTCATGGACGGCGACGACCTCGACGGCGAGGTGTGGGCGCTCGGCGTGCCGCCCGGCGGCGATCCGCGGCGGGTGGTCGAGGCGGTGCCGCCGTGGCTGCAATTGGTCAGCGAGCGCGAGCTGCTGCAGGCGTTCTGGCTGCTGGCGGCCCAGGCCGAGGTGGTGGTCAGCTACAACGGGCGCAACTTCGACGTGCCGTTCCTGCTCGGGCGCAGCCTCGTGCACGAGGTGCCGGCGCGGGTCGATCTGCTCGGCAGCCCGTACGCGTTGCGGCCGCACCTCGACCTCTACCGCATGATCGCCACCGGCCGCTCGGTCGCCCCGGCCCCGCTCGACGCGGTCTGCTGGGCGCTCGGGGTCGACAGCCCGAAGGGCGGGATGAGCGGCGCCGACGTCGCCCCGGCCTACGCCCGCGGCGAGCTGGCGGCGATCTCCTCTTACAACCGCGGCGACGTGCGCGCGACCGCCAGCGTGTACCAGCGCGTGCGCGACACGGTGCTGCGGTTCCGCGAGGACTGGTGAGCCGGGGCTGTCCGAACGGGCATGCTCTGGAGAGCATGTCCTGAAGGGCATGTAGGATCGCGCGGCCGGATGGAGCCTGCGAACAGCGAAGGGGGACATGCCGGTTCGGGCATGTCCCCTCGTGCATGTTCTGGAGAGCATGTCCTCGCGGACATGCCCTTCGGGTCAGCTCAGCCGAACACCACGCGGAAGCGGCACTTCTTGCCCGCCTGCAGGCGCACGCCCTGGTCGCCGGCCGCGGCCGGGGTGACGGGGTGGGCCGGGTCGGTGACGGGCTCGCCGTTGAGCTTGACGGCACCGGCGCCGATCCGCTCGCGAGCCTCGCGCTTGGACTTGAACGCCTCGATCTCGGGGTGCGTGACGAGGTCGACCAGCCGGATCTCGGGGCCGGGCACGGTCACCAGCGGCACCGCGCTCCAGTCGTCGCTGCTGCCGAACGCCTGCTCGCTGGCCTGCTTGGCCTGGGTGGCGTGGTCGAGGCCGTGCAGCAGGGCGGTGGCCTCGTAGGCGAGGCGGACCTTGGCGGCCTTGAGGGCCGCGCCGCCCTCGGCGGTGAGCGCCTCGATCTCGGCGACCGGGACGTCGGTGAAGGTCCGCAGCATGCGGGCGACGTCGCGGTCGTCGCAGCCGATCCAGAACTGGTAGTACTCGAACGGGGTCAGCCGCTCGGGGTCGAGCCAGACCGCGCCGCGCTCCGTCTTGCCCATCTTGCGCCCGTCGGTGGTGAGCAGCAGCGGCAAGGTGAGGCAGTGGGCGGCGTTGGGCTGGCCCTCGGGGGTCATGCGCCGGATCAGCTCGATGCCGGCGACCATGTTGCCCCACTGGTCCGAGCCGCCGAACTGCAGGGTGCAGCCGTGGTGGCGGAACAGGTGCAGGAAGTCGTAGGCCTGGAACAGCTGGTAGTTGAACTCGAGGAAGCTGAGCGGGATCTCGGCGTCGAGGCGGTCGCGGTAGGTCTTGACCGCGATCATGCGGTTGACCGTGAAGTGGCGGCCGACGTCGCGCAGGAATTCGATGTACTTGAGCTCGAGCAGCCAGTCGCCGTTGTCGAGCAGGACCGCGTCGTTGGGCCGGCCGCTGTCGAAGTGGAGGAAGCGGCCGAGCTGGGTCTTGATCGCGGCGGCGTTGGCGGCCACGTCGTCGCGCGTCAGCAGCTTGCGCGCCTCCATCTTGCCGGACGGGTCGCCGATCATGCCGGTGCCGCCGCCGATGATGACGATCGGCCGGTGGCCGGCGCGCTGGAGGGCGCGCATGCCCATGATCTGGACCAGGTGGCCGACGTGCAGCGAGGCGGCGGTCGGGTCGTAGCCGACGTAGAAGGTGACCATGCCGCTGTCCATGGCGGCGTCGATGGCCTGGAAGTCGCTGGCCTGTTCGAAGTAACCGCGCTCGAGCATGCGCTGGAGGGCGGCGGAGCGGGGCGGCTGCGGCGGGGTGGCGTTCATGGCGCTGTCACGCGGTCGGTGGTTCTTCGAGGGTGTCGGCGGCGGCCTCGGCGGCGGCGAGCCGTTGCTCGTGTTGATCGAGGGCGCGTCGCAGGCCCTGCAAGCGCTCGTGGACCTTGTGGCGGAACCGCTGGTGCAGGTCCTTCTCGCGGAACAGCTCGTCGGCGATCTGCATGGCGACGAGCAGGGCGACCCGTTGGGCGTTGGCGGCGCTGTTGACCCGCTTGGCGCCGCTGCTCAGCAGCTGCAAGTGGCCGTCGACGAACTCGGCCAGCTGTTGGACGTAATCCTGGCCCTCGTCGCTGCGGATCGTGAGCGTCTGCCCGGCGATCTCGACCTGGACGGAGCGCTTCATGGCTGGCCCTGGGCCTCGGCCAGCCGGTCAGCCTCGTCGCTGGCGCGCAGGGCGGCGATGACGTCGTCGATGTCGCCGTCCATGAAGTCGTCGATCGCGTGGCGCGTGAGGCCGATGCGATGATCGCTGACGCGGTCCTGCGGGAAGTTGTAGGTGCGGATCTTCTCGCTGCGATCGCCGGTGCCGACCTGGCTGCGCCGCTGGGCCGCGCGCTCGCTCTGGACCCGCTGGATCTCGCGGTCGAGCAGGCGCGAGCGCAGGAGCTTCATCGCCAGCTCGCGGTTTTTGGTCTGCGACTTCTCCTGCATGCAGTGCACCGCCAGCCCGGTCGGGACGTGGGTGATCCGCACGGCGGAGTCGGTGGTGTTGACGCTCTGACCGCCGGCCCCGGAGGCGCGCATGAACTGCACCTCGAGGTCCTTGGGGTTGATCTGGATGTCGACCTCCTCGGCCTCCGGCATGATGGCGACGGTGGCGGTGGAGGTGTGGATCCGGCCCTGAGCCTCGGTGGCCGGGACGCGCTGGACCCGGTGCACGCCGCTCTCGAATTTGAGGAGGGCGTAGACGTCGCGGCCGTGGATCATGGCCGAGATCTCGCGGAAGCCGCCGGCGCCGGCCTCGCTCATGGCGAGGGGCTCGACGGACCAGCGCTGCCGCTCGGCGAAGCGGGTGTACATGCGCCAAAGATCGGCGGCGAACAGCGCGGCCTCTTCGCCGCCGGTGCCGGCCCGGATCTCGAGCACGACGTCGCGGCTGTCGTTGGGATCCTTGGGCAGGAGCAGCTTCTGCAGCTCGCCCTCGAGCTCGCCGCGCTGCTGCTTGAGATCGCGCAGGTCGCTTTCGGCCATGTCCCGAAGGTCAGGATCGGCGAGCAGCTCGTCGGCGTCGCGGGTGCGCGTCTCGAGGTCGCGGTAGCGGGCGATGGCGGCGGCGAGGGGGGCGATCTCGGCGTGCTCGCGCGAGAGCGCCAGCAGACGGGTCTTGTCCTGGGCGATCTCGGGGGCGCAGAGCATGACGCCCAGCTCTTCGTGACGCTCGGCGATGCTCTCGAGCTTGGCGCGCAGGGCAGGGTCCATGGCGAGCGCGCGACGCTAGCACCAGGGCCGAAGGGGCTCAAGGGCCACGCCACCGCGACGAGCGCCGAAACGCGGCGGCTGCAATGCCCGGCGCAGCGTGAGCACTCGTGGCGCTGCTGCGAGGCCGAGGGCCGGCGGCGGCGAACACACACGCGGGGCGGAACCCCGCCAGGACGGCCGCAGGAGGGGGCCCTGGGGCGGATCGGGCGCGGCGGGCCGCGAGCGCCCTTGCCTCCCGGCCGGGGCGCGCGCTATCCGTGGGCGCGCCATGCTCCACGCCGACCGCTGGGCCGCCCGCTACGGCTTTCTCCGCGAGCTGTGGGCCGGCCGCAGCCGCGTGCTCGCCGACCCCGCGCTCGAGGCGGCGCTGCGCGGGGCGAAGTCGCTGCCAGCCCCGTTCGCGGCGCTGCTGGCCGAGCTGCTGCCGGGGGCTGGCAACCAGGCGTGGCTGCTGGCGCACGAGGCGAGGCCGGGCACGGGTCGCGGTCGCACGGGCGCGCGGGTGGCGGAATTCGACGCGTTCGAGGAGCTGCTGGCGGAGGCGCCGTGGCAGGTGGCGATCGTCGACCTGGCGCGCCACTTCGTCGATGCGGCCAGCCTGACGCGGTTCGCGGCGCGGGCCCAGACGCGGCTGGAGAATCGCCTCGAGACGCGGGCGTTCCGGCTGCTGACGGCGCTGGCGGAGGGGGCAGAGGCCGGGCGGGTCGTGGTGGTGACCGCCCCGGGCGAGGCCGCCGGGGGGCTCGAGCTGGGGCTGTTCCAGGAGCTGGTGACGCAGCATTTCCCGCGGGCGCGGATCTACGCGCTGGCGCTGACGCGCGCGGCCAGCGTGGTGGACTGCGGCGAGGTCACCAGCGACGAGATCGAGGACGAGGAGGCCGACGAGCGCGGGCCGGTGCCGCTGGCCTTCGACAACAGCCTCGGCGAGGACGCGGGCTTCGAGTGCCTGATCGCGGTGGTGGGCGCGCGCGACGTGCCGCGCGGGGTGACGCTGCTCGAGCTGCCGCCGACGGCCCCGCCAGCCGAGCCGGCGCGCCCGGAGCGAGCTCGGCCGGAGCGGGCCCGCGACGAGGAGAGCGAGTCGCTGCGCGGGCAATTGGCCCAGGCGCGGCGGCAGATCGAGCTGGCGAGCATCGCCCGCCAGTCGCTGGTGGAGCAGCTCGACGCGGCCCAGGGCCGGATCGATGCGCTCGAGGATCAGCTCGCGGGGCGGGCGCCGGCGGCCGCGAAGGCCAACGAGCCCGACGAGGAGGGGCCGCGACGGATTGACGCGGCGGCGGCGGCGCTGCAGAGCGCCCGCTGGGAGCTCGAGCAGCTGCAGGGCGAGCTGCGGCGGGTGACGGCGCGGCCGGTGGACGCGCTGGAGCGGTCGTTGGCGGCCGCCGAGGCGCGGCTGGGGGCGCTCCACGCCTGCGCCGCGACGGTCGACGCACTGGCGCAGCGGGCCGGAGCGGACGAACCGCTGGCCGCCGAGCTGCAGACCCTCCGCGACCGTCTGCTCGAGCTCGCCGGGCCGCCCGCGACCGACGAATCGGCGTGAACCGGCGCTCGCCGGGCGGGCATCGCCGCGACATGGTTGCCGGGGCCGGGCGCGCCGGACTATCCTGGCGGAGGCGCGCTGGTGCCCAGACCGGCGCTCCTCCCCGTGCGGCCGCAAACCTGTCTGCGCTTGACCACCGCGGACTTCGGGCCGGTCACGGGTGCGCACCGACCCATCACCCCCCTAGAGCGGAAGCGACTTAGCCATGCGAGTTTCCCCCGAAGCGCCAGTCCCCGACTGGTCGGCCCTTGAAACCTCTTTTGAGCACAACGCCCCCGACCACCACGCCTATCTGGATCTGCAGAACGGGCAGGTGGTCACCATCAACGACACCCGGCCCGAGGACGAGGAGAAGCGGCAGCAGATCGCGCGCTCGACCGGGCGCTTCGTCCACCTCGACCCGGCGTCGTCGCGCGAGCAGTACCGCTGGATGGAGCGATTCGTCGCCTCGGTCGAAGATCCCGCGCTGCGCGAGCGGCTGACGCTGGCGATCGACGGCAAGGGCGCGTTCCGCCGGTTCAAGGACGTGCTGCTGTCGTACCCGGTCGAGCGCGACCGGTGGTTCTCGTACCGCGCCAACCTGCTGCACATCTACATCGACGGCTGGCTGGCCAATCAGGACGTGCTGCTCGGCGCGTACCCTCCGTGGGGCAAGCCCGAGGATCCGCCGGAGCCGAACATCCCGCTCGAGAAGCCGGCGAGCGAGCGCGCGCCGGGGCCGTCCGAGACGCTGCGCCGGACCGCGCGCGATCTCATCGATCGCCTGCCCGCGATCGAGCTCCCGGCCGCCATCGCCTACCTGCAGTACTTGCTCGACAAGCAGCCTTCGGTCCACGTCGAGCCGACGACGTGATCCGGCCGATGGAGCTGTCCCTTGCGACATCTCCGGCGCGACGCTTCACCCGCTTCATCGGCGTCGCTCTCGGCGGCGGCCGCGGCAAGACGACCGCGGTCGCTCGCCTCGAGCGCGTCGACGAGGAGGGCGAGACGCCGCGCGTGCGCCTGGCGGAGGCTCGGCTCCGCCACGGCCACCGCGGCAGCGGCGAAGAGGGCGGCGAGGCCAGCGGCGATCCGTTGTTTCGCGACGAGGTGCTGGTCGCGTACCTGCAGCGGTGGGTGACCGACGACGCGGTGGTGGCGATCGACGCGCCGCTGACGTTGCCGCCGTGCATCCGCTGTCCGCTGGCCTGTCCCGGAGTGCAGGCGTGCACCGTGCCGGTGGTGGCGTGGATGCGGAAGCACGCGCCGGCCTTGCACGCGGCCCGGCGCTCCGATCCGGGCAAGCCGGCGGTCACGCCGTACACGCAGCGCGCGGTCGACGTCCTGTTGACGCACGTGGGCCTGTCGCCGCGCGAGTCGCTGGGGCAGGGCATGGGGCCGCTGGCGGCGCGGGCGGCGTATCTGCGGCGCGTGCTGTCGCCGCTGCTGCGACTGCACGAGAACCTGATCGAGGTCCACCCGCCGGCCACGGTGACGCGGCTGTTCGGGGCCGAGGTCGAGCGTCGGCACCGGCGCAGCGACAGCGAGCAGGCGTGGGAGCTGCGCAAGCGGATGCTGACGGCGCTCGAACCGTGCCTCGCGTTCGACTTCGTGTGGCCCGAGGTTGTGGTCCGCAGCCCGCACGTATTCGACGCGGTCATCGCCGGCCTCACGGCGTTCTTGTGGGCGCATCAGAGCTGGCAGGGTCCGCTCGATCTGCAACCGGCGCAGTCTGCGGCGACTCAGGAGGCGGTCGCGCCCGATCCGCTGCGCGCCGCGATCGCGGGGCTCGAGGACCGCTGGCTCGAAGACGGCTGGATCTGGGTCCCACCGGCTCCTGGAGGCGGACGCGTGTGATTCTGCACGATTTGTGGCAGACCCGGCCCCGCAGCGGGCCGTTGCTTCCCCTGCTTGCCTGCGATGCGCCGCCAGGTGCACAGTAGACAGGCTACAGGCCCTCGGACCCCAGACGCATGCGAGACCCGGCCCACGGCAGCGACTTCACCCCTGACGAGCTCGATCTCCTGGAGGACGCGCTCGAGTGGATGGAGGATCCCGCGCGCCGCGCCGAGCTCGAGGCGATGCCCGCGCCGCTGCGTCAGCGCGCCGACGAGTACGCGTCGATCCTGGCGATGACGCGCGAGGCGATGCCCGCGGAGGACGTGGCGCCGGGGGTGCTCGACGGCATCCTCGCCGAGGCCCGGCGATCGGCGCCGCCGCCTTCGCAGCCGGCGGCCGAGGGCCCGAGCCTGTGGGAGCGGCTGCGACGCTCGTTCCTGCTGCCGGGCGTGGCGCTGGCCGGGACCGCCGCGCTGCTGCTGTGGGTGGCGCGGCCGACCGACGAGGCGGGGCCGTCGATCCGCGAGGAGGCGGCGCCTTCGCCCGCGCCGGCGGCTCCCGAGGCCCGCGAGCCGCGAGCGGCGCCCGAGTCGGATGGCCCCAAGGACATGTCCCCGCCGACAGACGACGCGAAGGGCGAGGCTTCGGCGGCCGTCGAGGTCGCACCTGCGCCGGCCGCCGACGCGGCGAGCGTGCCCGGGGCGGTCTACCAGGAGCCGGCGTCGCCGGCGATGAAGGCCATGCGCGGCGGAGCGCCGGCCAAGAAGAAGGCGATCGACGTCGACGAGGGGCCGTTGCCGGGCATCTCCGTGCCGGAGGCGCAGCGCATCGACGCCGACAAGGAGTCGGTCCGCGATCAGCTCGAGAGCGGCGACCGGGCCCGCAACAAGGGCCGCTGCGACGTCGCCGAGGCCGAGTACGCGGCGGTGGCGAACAGCAACGGACCGGCGGCAGAGCGGGCGCGAGCCCTCGCGGGCCTGGGGCTGTGTCGAGAGGCCGCCGGCAAGTCGGCGGACGCGGAGCGCTACTTCGACGCGGCGCGCTCGCTCGACTCCGGGGTCGAGCGCTGGCTCGGCGGCGAGTCCGAGGTGGTGAAGAAGAAGACCACGAAGATGGCCAAGCCGAAGAGCGAGGCGCCGTAGGTCGATCGCGGCGCGGGCCCCGGCCGACGCGCGGGACATGGGCTTCGGGGCATGTCGCAGAGGCCAGGTGCGTTCGAGCATGTTCTGAACGACATGACGGAAGATACATGTCGTCAGGGACAGTCGCCTGCGCGGCGGGCAAGGGGTCGCAAGGACCAGGCGCGCCGAACGGTTCAGTGCAGGCGCGTCGGTGCCCGCGGGCTCACGCTGAACGGGCAGGCGCAGCGATGCCGCGCGGACGCGCTGCCGCTCGCATCAATCGACGTCGACCGCGAAGTCGACGCCGACGCTGAGCGTGCGGGCGCAGCGGTGCCGCGCTGCCGCTCGCATCAATCGACGTCGACCGCGACGCGACGCCGAGCGGGCTAGGGCAGCGGTGCCGCGCTGCCGCTCGCATCAATCGACGTCGACCGCGAAGTCGACGCCGACGCTCGGGCCGTCGTAGCCGGGGAAGCGGTGGTCGAACACGGCCTTGCGGGCGCACGGGACGATGCCCCACACGCTCAGGCTCGCGGGGGCCTTGACCGACACGCTCTCGACCTTGCCCGAGGGCAAAAGGCGCAGCTGAACAGCGAGGCGGCCGCTGCCGACGTCGCCGTAGCGGCTGGCCGTGATCACGCAGTCGGTGATCTTCGGCGTGATCTTGGCGAAATGCTGGTCGAGGACGCGCTCGCTGGGCCGCTCGCTGCCGGCCTCGAGGTCGATCGTCTGGGTCTTGTCGCTCGAGAACTGGGGGATCTTGCGATCGTCGACAGGCACGAAGGGGGGCAGCTTTTCGGCCGGGGTCTCGGCCTCCTCGACCTCGTCGCCCGGCGCTGTCGCGGGCTCGGAGCCGTGGCCCGCGGCTGAGGCCGCCGTGGTCCGGCGCACGCGCTTCTTCTTGCGGCGCTTCTTCTTCTTTTTGCCGTCGTCGGTGACGGGTGGCGCGGCCGGGGCGTCGACGACGCACTGGCCCTCGACGCAGCTGCTCCCGGGGTCGCAGGGCGTGGCGCACTCGGGCTTCGGTGCGGGTTCGCACGCGAACGAGGTCACCAGCGCCAGCGCGACGAGGCGGGCGAAACGGGCGCCCGGCGGATGCTCACCCATGGGCCCGGATGATGCCGGCCGCAGCGGCGCGGTTCAAGCTCACGGCCCGAGATCTGGCCCGCGGGCAGCCGACCATGGCAGCTTGCGCGCGTGTCCACGGTGCCCTCCCGAGAGCTCGCTTCGTTCGTCAATCCCCGCCCCGGGCGCGACTACGAGGTCCGCTTCGATTGCCCTGAATTCACCTGTCTGTGCCCGATGACGGGCCAACCGGACTTCGCCACGATCCGGATCCGCTACCGCCCGCGCGCGCGCTGCGTCGAGCTCAAGAGCCTCAAGCTGTACCTGTGGTCCTTCCGGGACACGGGGGCGTTTCACGAGGCCGTCACCAACCAGATCCTCGACGACCTGGTCGCGGTTCTGGACCCGGAGTGGGTCGAGGTCGAGGGCGACTTCCTGGTCCGCGGCGGGATCCACACGGTCGTGCGAGCCCGCCACGTCGGCGCGCCGCTGCCGGGCTGAAAGCGGCGGGCGGGCGTGATAACGTCCGCCCGGACTCGCAGCCATGCCCATGTTCTCGACCCTCGCCGGCGCCCTGATCGCTCTCCTCCTCGACGGTCCCTTCAACTACGAGTTCTCGCGCGTCACCGACGAGAAGAGTCAAGCCCACGTGATCCTGCGGGCCAACGAGGACCTGCAGGCGATGGAAGTGACGATCAGCGGCGACCGCCAGACGATCCGCAAGAAGATCCCGGCGCTCAAGGCCGGCAAAGAGTTCAAGATCGCCTGGACGCAGAACGGCGACAACGCGGCCTACGAGATGGCGATCGTGTCGTCGGCGGGCGAGGCCAACGCCAACTTCGAGGTCGCGCGCGGAGCCAGTAAGCCGTCGGGCGGCGGTGGCGGCGGTGGTGGCGGCGGCGCGGCCGGCAAGGTCACGGCGATGGCATCCGCGGCCGACATCCTCTTCGACCACAAGGTCGCGTACACGACCAGCTTCGAGGTCAGCGGCTACGAGTTCAAGGTCTACAACACCGACGGCGACGTGATCCACACGGACGCGGGCGCCGGCGGCTGGAAGGCCAACGAGCGCATCGACCTCAAGTGGGACACGACCGACGACGTGTTCCTGGTCAAGGTCCGGTTCGAGGGCGCGCAGGGCCAGTTCGGCGAGCACATCCTGGCGCCGATGGCGATCGACATCCCGCACACCGAGGTCGTGTTCGACAGCGGCAAGGCGATCATCCGCGGCGAGCAGGCGCCGAAGATCGACGAGGCCGCGGCGGTGGCGATGCACAAGCTGGCGGCGGTCGAGAACGCCAAGAAGGCGGTGGGCAACGCGCTCGAGGGCGCCGGTTACGTGCCCAAGCTGTTCATCGCCGGCTACACCGACACCGTCGGCAAGCCGGGCGACAATCAAAAGCTCTCGGAGGGGCGCGCGCGGGCGATCGCGGAGCGCTTCCACGAGCGGGGCGTGTGGTCCGAGATCTATTACACGGGCATGGGCGAGAAGGGCCTGAAGGTCCAGACGCCGGACTCGTTCGACGAGGAGAAGAATCGCCGCGCGGTCTATGTCATCAGCTTCCAGCCGCCGACGGGGCCGTGGTTCCCGTCGCCAGGGGCGTGGAAGAAGGTGGCAGGCGCGCGCGCGCGTCCGTCCGAGCTGCCGCCGTACCCGGAGAAGTGGAAGGAGCACGAGGACAACAAGCGCTACGGCAAGCCGGGCGCGGGCTCCTCGTCGGGCGACAGCAGCAGCGGCAGCAGCAGCTCGAGTGATTCGTCGAGCGACGACAGCTCGGGCACGTCGGGCAGCAGCAGCAGCTCGGGCGGCGAGCCATACATGGGCTCGGCCGAAGGCCCGCCGGAGGTCGGCGGGGAGCCGGGCGCGAGCAAGAAGGGCTGCAACGTGGTGGCCGAGCCGACCCCCGGGGCGACGATCCTGCTGCTCGCGGGGCTGCTGACGCTCCGTCGCCGTCGCGTCCGCGCGGCGTGAACGCTGCCGAGGTCGCCTCACGCCCGTTCGCCGACGCGAGCGGGCGTTTTGCGTCTCAGATGCAACGGGGCGGTGCGACCGATGGTGAGCGGTCGCTGCCGTGCAGAGATGGGCTGCCCGCACGGGTGCGGCTCGCTTCGCGTTTCGGATGCACGGGGCGGTGCGACCGATGGCGAGCGGTCGCTGCCGTGCAGAGATGGGCTGCCCGCACGGGTGGGAGGCGCTTCGCGTTTCGGATGCACGGGGCGAAGCGACCGATGGCGAGCGGTCGCTGCCGTGCAAAGGGGGGCTGCCCGCATGGGTGCGGCTCGCTTCGCGGGCGGCGTAATGGGGTCGTCGCCCGCGGGTGACTTCGAGGCATCGACACGACCAGGGCAGGTCGTCGTGCGGGCCTTCATCCGCGGCGGCGGCGACGGTGCCGATGCATGCACGAGGGCCCGGATCGCGCGGCGTCGCTCCGAAGCAGGCGTCGAGGCGGCGGGCCGGGAGCAGCGCACGCGCATGGTGTGCGAGGGGATCGGCGATGTCGTCGCCGCGATCGGGTCGCGACTCCCAATCGTCGATGCGGCGAGAAATGCCTCAGAGGTGCATGCAGGGCCATGAATTCGCCGGATCGGTCGACGTGGCCTTTGGGACCTGCGCCACGCGGCAGGTCGCCACGCTCGGCCCGTGATCGACGGGAGAGTTGCAGGCTCGCCAACGTGTTCCAGACTTGCGCCGCAGAAGGAGTGAGAGCATGGCACGTAGCAATCGGACAAAGCAGAGTGGGCCGGCGCGGGCCGGCGCGAAAGTACGCAAGGCGGCTTCGGCCAAGACCGCTGCCCCGTCGCGGACGAAGAGCGCCGCGGTGAAGGGCAAGACGACGGCGGCCAGCAAGGCGACGAGCAAGCCGGCCGCGCGCGCGAGCAAGCAAACCGCGGCGCCCGCTTCGACGACCCGCAGCGAGGCGGCGAAGAAGGGCTGGGAGACCCGTCGTCGCCGGGCCGCGAAGGCGTCCCCGACGACGACGCGCAAGGCCGCCGCCGGCAGCACGAAGGCGAAGAAGACCCGGGCCCGCTAGCGAGATGTCCTTCGGGACATGTCCCACAGGCGGCCAGCCGCAGGACCGCGCGGCTGGCCGAGTCGCGGACGGGCGCACAGGACCGCGTGCGCCCGTCCGCTCGTGACAGCGGACGAGGCGGCGACGCCGACGCGACGGCGTGACGCAGACCGGACGAGGCACGAGACCGCGTGGCTCGTCCGGCAGCAGAAGCGACGAGGTTGCGAGGCTCGCCGCGTCGGCGCGTGAAAGCAGAGGACGAGGGTGACGGCCGGCTCACCCGACAAGACGGCGAGCCACGAGACCGTGTGGCTCGCCGTCGCTTTCATGGAGACCGCGGGATACGCCGGCGCTGTCAGAGACGGGGAGCCTCGAGATCGTGGGACTCGACCCGGCATCTGCCGACGAGGCGCGAAGCGCTCGTGCGATGAGGAATCGGCGCCGGGCAGTGGGAATCATTCCCCCGCGTCGGTCTGGAAGTCAGTGGCTGTCAGGCGGGCTGGCCTTTGGGACAGGAGTTTTGCAGGCAGTGCTGCAGCCCGCACTTGAGGCTCGGCGTGGCGGGCAGGCGGGCCAGCTCGGGGCACACGGTCACGAGCTGGGCGACGGCGTCGGTGCCGACGCCCGAGAGCACGCACGCGGCCCCGAGGCGACGGACCGCGTGGGCGATCTGGGCCACGGATTCGGCGTTGACGGTGTCGATCGCCTCGATCGCTTGCAGGTCGAGCACCACCCACGCGGCCTGTTGGCGCGAGATCGTCTCGGCGAGGCCGCCGATCGTCGCGGCCTGGCGGTCGCCGTCGAGGTGGCCGATCAGCGGCACCGCGAGCACGCCGTCCCAGATCTCGAGCACCGGCGAGGTGAGGCGCGCGATCTCCTGGCGCTGCGCGTGGATGACCGACATCTTGTGAAGCAGGTCGCGCTCGGCGGTGCGGCGGCGATCGGTCTCGAGCGCGAGCGTGACGGCGTCGGCGAGCGAGGCGACGAAGGCCAGCTCGTCGTCGGTCCAGACCCGCGGGCCGCCGATCGACTCGCAGCAGAGCACGCCCGACAGGCCGCCGCGCGAGCGGATCGGGGCGTCGAGGGTGGCGGACACGTCGTGCCGGCGAAAGTAGATGCTGCCGAACTCGCGGGTGCGGGGGTCGGTCTGCGCGTTCGCGGCGTCCAGCACCCGCGTGGTCGCCAGCGTGGCGAAATAAATCGGGAAATCGCAGCGGTAGAGCACGGCACCGGACGAGTGCGCGGAGGTCGCCACGTCGTACACGTCGGCGCACTCCAGGGCCGAAGCGTCGGGGGTAAAGAACCACACGCCGGCGCGATGGATGTCGAGGACTTCGGTCGCGGTCTCGGTGACGCGGCGGAGGGCGGTGGCGAGGTCGACGTCGGGCCGCTCACGGTCGCGGGACAGCTCGAGCAGCGCTCTCAGCTGGCGGGCGAGGTTGGAGTTGTCGCTCGCCGCGTCGCCGCCACACATCAGCTCGGCGAGCACGCGCGCCCTGGCCCGGTCCGGGTCCTCTGCGATGCGGGCGGCGGCGACGATCCGCGCGGCTCGATCGAGCAGGTTCATACTTCCCCTCCAGAGCGAAGTATGACCGGCAACACCGGACGCGCGAGCGGCGAAGCCGCCCGATCGACATCACATGTCCCCAGGGACAGATCGAGGGCGGCCCGGGCGCTGGCGCCTGGGCGGGCAGATCGACGGTCAAGCTCGACCGCGTGTCACTCGAAGGTGACGACGAAGACCTCCTGCTCGCTGTCGGTGCCGGCGGCGCCGCTGGTGGCACTGTCATCTCCGCGGCGCGCGCGACGGATCTCGACCTCGCTGCGGTAGCCGAGCGCCTCGAGGGCGTTGACCGTGGTCTGAAACAGCGGGCGGCCGGGGTCCGCGAGCACGATCCGGCCGCCCGGGCGGCACAGGCGGGCCAGCGCCGGGGCGACCTGATCGGCGAGGCCGGCCTCGTAGACGACATCGCTGGCGAGCACGAGGTCGGCGGTGCCGAGGGCGGCGACCAGGGCGTCGGGGTCGGCGACGTCGCCCTGGTGATAGGCGATGACGGCGTCGTTGAGGGCGGCGTTGCGGCGCAGCAGGGCGAGCACGTCGGGGTGGGCGTCGCAGGCGAGGACGTGAGCGCCGAGGCGGGCGGCGACCAGGCCGGGCAGGCCGAGGCCGCAGCCGACCTCGATGACCCGGCGGCCGCGGACCAGCGCCGGTCGCTCGCCGAGGTGGGCCGCGAGCGCGCGGCCTGCCGACCACAGGGTGCCGAAGTACGGGACGAGGCGCAGCGCCTCGGCGTCGTCGAGGCTGCGGCCGACCTCGTCGCACAGGGCGTCGATGGCGGCGTCGAGGCTGGCGACGACGTCGAGCTCGACGACGACGCCGCCGCACAGCTCGCGGACGCGGCGCAAGGGGTAGTCGAAGCGGCTGCCCGAAAGGACAGGTGAAGCGGCGGGGGGGGTCATGGTCGGGGAGGGGGTCCGAAGGGACAGGCGAGGTGCGGGTCAGCGGTCGCGCGGGACCGTGGAGAATGGCTGCCCGAAAGGACAGGCGAAGAGACGGGGTTGCGAGGCGGAGGGGCGGGTGTTCCTCGTGGATGTCCGAAGGGACAGGTGAACCTTCGCCCGCGTCAGCGGTCGATCGTGAGGACCACCTTGCCGAACTGTTCGCGGCGGTCGAGGTAGCGGTGGGCGGCCTCGGCCTCGGCGAGGGGGAAGGTGCGGTCGAGGATGGGCTTCAGCTCGCCGCGGCCGACGTGGGCGAGGATCGGGAACAGCATCGACTTGCTGCCCATGGTGCTGCCGAGGACCTGCAACTGCCGGAAGAACACCTGGCGCAGGTCGGTGGTGGCGGCGTGGCCCGAGGTCGCGCCGCAGGTGACGACCGCGCCGCCGCGCTTGCAAAGGCGCAGGCTGGCCTCCCAGGTGGCGGCGCCGGTGTGCTCGAACACGACGTCGACGCCGCGCTTGTGCACCCACGGCACGCCCCGCACGCGCCGCTCCCACTCGGGGTCGTCGCTGCGGAAGGTGAGCTCGGCCCCGAGCTCGCGCGCGCGGGCCAGCTTGGCGTCGGTGCTGGCGAGGGCGATCACGCGGGCGCCGAACAGGCGGGCGATCTGCAGGCCGGCGACGCCGACGCCGCTGCCGACGGCGTGGATCAGGACCGTCTGCCCGGGCTTCACCTGCGCGCGCGCGACCAGCATCTGCCAGGCGGTGAGGAAGGTCAGCGGGACGGCGGCGGCGCTGACGAAATCGAGGTTTTCGGGCTTGGGCAGCAGGTTCTGGGCCGGCACGGCGATCTGCTCGCAGTAGCCGCCGGGGAGCTGCTCGCCGAGGATGCCGTACTTGGGGCACAGGTTGTCCCAGCCCGACAGGCAGGCCTCGCACTGGCCGCACGAGACGCCGGGGCTGACGACGACCTCGGCGCCGACCCTGGCCGGGTCGACGCCGGGACCCACGGCGGTGACGACGCCGGCGATGTCGCAGCCGAGCACGTGCGGCAGCGGCAGCTTGAGGCCCGGCAGGCCGCCGCGGACCCACAGGTCGAGGCGGTTGAGGGCGCAGGCGCGGACCTCGACCAGCGCCTGACCGGGGCCGGGCTCGGGGTCGGGCAGGTCGGCGAGCTCGAGGACGCTGGGGTCGCCGTGGCGGCGGAGGACGACGGCTCTCATGGCGGCAGCTCCAGGTGCGAGGGACAGGGCGAAACGGACAGGCGAGGACCGCGGTCGGATGCTGAGAGGGAAGGATCGCGGAGGACAGGGCGAAACGGACAGGTCGGAGAGGACAGGTCGGAGAGGACAGGTCGCGGAGGACAGGTCGGAGAGGACAGGCGAGCGTCAGCGAAGGGCGGCGAAGTTGACGTTCTCGCCGTCGTGCACGGCGTCGACGAACTCCTGCACGACCGCGCTGATGTCGCCCGAGCGGGCCTTGCCGGCCTTGATCGCCTGCGACAGGGCGTCGGCGGCGGCGGCGTAGTCGGCCAGGCTCTCGGCGAACTGCGGCAGCCAGAACACGGCCGACGCGGCCTTCGGGTCGGAGTCGTAGGCGGCGCGGAACTCGGCGTAGGCGCCGGTGAAGGCGCCGTGGAAGGCCTCGCACACGCCGGCGGTGAACTCGTCGTGGTCGCCGATGCAGCGCACGTACGGCTTGGCCTGGATGAGGGCGTTGCGGGTGTGCCACTCGAGGCCGGCGCCGACGCGGGCCTCGATCTCGGCCAGGACCGCGGCGTCGAGCCGGCCCTGGCGGGCGGCGATCTGCTCCTCGAGGCCGCGCCGCGACTCGTCCCAGGCGCGGTAGGCGTCGCTGAAGTTGTTGTAGATCGGCGAGCGCTCGCCGTCCTCTTCGATCGAGGATGACCTGTGCGACATGTCCTCGCGGACAGCGTCGATGGTGGCGGCGAACACTTTGGAGGTGTCGTTGTAGACCGCGGCGGCCTGCTCGAGCGCCGGCTGCGGCGGCTTGAGCAGCGGCCCCTCGCGCTCGGCCTTGTCGCACTGGCCGAGCGCCTCCGGCGGGATCTCGGCCGGCGGGGTGCGGGTGCGCCCGGCGAACGCGGCCGCGCCCTCGCGGTAGGCGTCGTACAGCGGCACGCGGGTGGCGCCGACGCAGTCGACGTAGAGCCGGAGCTTGTTGAGGACGAGCTCGGGCGGCAGCCGGTCGGGCTCCTCGGGCCGCTTCTTGTCGGTCGAGGTCAGGCCCTGCTGCAGGCGCTCGCTGATCTGCCGCTGGAGCCCCGCGACGCCGCCGTTGCAGGCGAGGCCGGCGCACAGCGGCGCGGCGAGCAGCAGCCCGCGGAGCCGAGAGTCGTGCGTGGCCGGGCCCAGGGTCATTGCGAGCGGCAGAGCAGCGTGCCAGGGCCGACCGCGCCCCGCAAGCGCCCGGGCGGCCAGCGAGCCCGTCGACGCGGCGCGGAGGTCATGAGGAACGGCGCGCGTCAGACCCAGTGCGGGTCTTCGGGGACGATGATGCGCAGGTAGTGGAAGAGGTTGCGGATCCGGTAGTGATCGGTCGACACGTACTCTTCGCCGTCGATCTGCGAGGGGACCGGGCCCATGCCTGCGGGGCGGAAGATCTTGACCTCGATCTGCGAGCCGCGCGGGATCTGCTTGGGCGCGAGGCCGAGGACCGCGAGGTCGTCCTGGGTCACCGGGTTGCGCTTGTGGGCCCGGATCGTGATGGCGCCCCAGTCGGCGGGGTTGTCGACGATGATGACCTCGAACTTGCCGTCGTCGGGCTTGCTGGTGGGGTCGAAGATCCAGTCGCCGCCGTACAGGACGGTGCCCTTGATGACGATGTCGTTGATGCCGCCGAGCTCGCGGGTCTCGCCGTCAATGGTGATGATCGCGGCGAAGCGGGCCTTGCCGATCAGCGACTTGAGGGCGTTCTTGGCCAGGCTCGACAGGCCGGCGCGGATGTACACCAGCTTGTCGCGGTAGAGCTGGCGCAGAACCGGGATCTTGGCGACGATCTTGCGGTCGCGGTTGCGCTTGGCCAGGATCTGCGCCGAAAGGCCGAGGCCCCAGCTGTCGAACCAGAGGTCCTGATCGACGACCTCGCCGGCGGCGTCGATGGCCTCGACCTGGCCGACGTCGAGCCACTGCTCGACGCCGCCGGCGATGATGGCGATGTTGTGGGGCAGCGCCTTGAGGCCGGAGTGGATGCCGAAGCTGCGGCCCTGGTCGTTGGCGGTGCCCATCGGCAACATGCCCATCGGCGTGTCGCTGCCGCAGCGCTCGCGGGCGAGGATGATGCCCTTGGCGGTCTCGGCGAAGGTGCCGTCGCCGCCGAGGTAGATCACCCGGGCGACGTCGCCGCGCTCGAGCCGTTCGGCGAGCGCCGCGACCGTGGCTCCCTGCGGAAGCGTGGAGAAGAACTCGGGCTCGAGGCGGGCCTTCGTCAGACCCTCCATCGCCGCGGCGATCGCCGCCTCGGCCTTGCCGCTGCGAGCCGTGGGGTTGCCGACGAGCAGCGAGACGCGAGGGCGAGGCACGGCGGCGGAAGGCTAAACCTCCGGGCCCGCGGCGGGCAAGTCCGCGCGAGGGAGCGCACGCGTCGCGCGGCCGGGTCGCGCCGGCCGCCGGGCCCCGGTCGCGTCCTGCTTCGGGTTTCAGCGCCCCGCACCCGGGGAGGTCACGCGAGCGCGACGCGCAGCCGCCGCGCGGATCTGATACCCAACCGGGATGCTCCGCACCCTCCCCGCAGCGCTGCCTTCCAGCCTCACCCTCGTGCTCCTGATCGCCGGTTGCGCCGGCAAGGGCGCCGACTCGGCCACGCCGAACGGCGGCGGCGAGAGCGTGACCCAAGAGCCAGATCAGGCCAAGGCCACGGTCAAGTTCGAGAACCCCGGCGGGATGTGGATGCCCGGGCAGATGACGGCCCACGCGGAGACGCTGAAGAGCCTCGGGCTCACCTACGACCCGGCCGCGCTGACCGACCCGACGGCGTTCCCGCTCGGCGCGATCGTCAGCCTCGGCGGCTGTTCGGCCTCGTTCGTGTCGCCCGAGGGCCTGATCGTCACCAACCACCACTGCGTGACGCGCTACCTGCAGTCCAACTCGACGCCCGAGAACAACCTGCTCGATAACGGCTACCTGGCCAAGACCCGCGCCGACGAGAAGTCGGGTGGCCCGGCGGCGCGCGTGTTCGTGACGACCGCGTTCACCGACGTGACCGACAAGGTGGTCGGCGGGCTCGAGGGCGTGGCGGACGACAAGCGCGGGGGCCAGATCGAGGATCGCCGCAAGCAGCTGGTCGGCACGTGCGAGGGCGGCCGCGCGGGCGTGCGCTGCACGGTGGCGAGCTTCTACGAGGGGGCGCAGTTCTACCAGATCGAGCAGACCGAGCTCCGCGACGTGCGCCTGGTGTACGCGCCGCACGAGGGCATCGGCGTGTTCGGCGGCGACATCGACAACTGGCGCTGGCCGCGTCACACCGGCGACTTCTCGTTCCTGCGCGCGTACGTCGGCAAGGACGGCCAGCCGGCCGACTACTCGCCCGAGAACGTGCCGTTCAAGCCGAAGCACCACCTGAAGGTGGCGACCGACAAGGCGACCGAGGGCAGCCTGGTGATGGTGGCCGGCTACCCGGGCCGCACGCAGCGGCTCAAGACGTCGGCCGAGGCGCAGCAGGCGGCCGACTGGTACTACAGCCGCCAGATCCAGCTGTACGAGGAGCTGATCGCGGTCATGGAGGGCATCGGCAAGCTGGACCCGAAGGCGTCGATCGCCGGGGCGTCGCGGCTGCGCGGGCTCCACAACTACCTGCTCAACTTCCGCGGCATGCGCGACGGCCTGGTCAAGGGCGGGGTGGCCGGCGACAAGGCCCGCATCGAGGGCGAGCTGCAGACTTGGATCGAGGCCGACGAGGCGCGCAAGGCCAAGTACGGCGACGTGCTGGCGCAGATGGCGGCGCTGACGACCGAGAAGGCCAAGACGCGCGAGCGCGACGCGGCCCACGACGAGCTGGTGCGCGGCTCGCTGCTGCTCGGTGCGGCCGAGACGATCGTGCGCCTGGCCGACGAGCGGGCCAAGCCCGACGACCAGCGCCGGCTCGGCATGCAGACCCGCGACGAGCGGGACCTCGAGCAGTCGATGCAGGCGCTGCAGGCCAACTACCACCCCGACCTCGATCGCGCGGTGTTCCGCCTGTACCTGCAGCGCGCGTCCAAGCTGCCGGAGGCCGAGCGGCCCGAGGTGCTGACGGCGATCGTCGGCAAGAAGGGCACGATCACCGACCTCGACATCGACCGCGCGCTCGACAAGCTCTACAAGGCGACCAAGCTCGGCGACGCGGTGGTCCGGCTCGAGGCGCTGCGGGCGGCCAGCACCAAGTCGATCAAGGCCAGCAGCGATCCGTTCATCAAGCTGGCGCTCAAGCTGAAGCCGCTCAACGAGGCCAACAAGAAGCAGAGCGAGGCGACCACCGGGGCGATGGCCTCGCTGCGCCCGCGCTACATCGAGGCGCTGCGCGCGTTCCACAACGGGACGCTGGCGCCCGACGCCAACTCGACGCTGCGCGTGACCTTCGGGACCATCCGCGGCTACTCGCCGTCGGCCGGCGCGCCGGTCTACAAGCCGTTCACCTCGGTGTCGGAGATGGTGAAGAAGAACACCGGCGAGGAGCCGTTCGCGGCGCCCAAGGGGGCCCTCGACGCGGTCTCGGCCCGGCGCTTCGGGCCCTACGCGGCGCCGGAGCTCGGCGAGGTGCCGGTCAACTTCCTCGCCGACCTCGACATCACCGGCGGCAACTCGGGCTCGGCGACGCTCAACGCTCGCGGCGAGATCACCGGCCTGGTGTTCGACGGCAACATCGAAGCGATGGCCAGCGACTGGGTGTTCATGCCGCCGATCACCCGCTCGATCCACGTCGACATCCGCTACGTGCTGTGGGTGATGGACGCGGTCGACGGCGCCGACCACCTGCTCACCGAGCTCGGCGTGACCCCGGCGGTCTGAGGCCGCGGTGAAACGAGCACGACCCCGGGGGCGCGGCTCCCGGGGTCGTTCTTCTTCATGGTGCGAGCACGACGCGAGAGCGCGGCCTTCGGCGCCGCGGCCTTGCGCTTGTCGCCCGCGCGGGCCCGGCCTAGGCTGGGGAACCGGAGGAGCGCCCGTGAACCTCGTCTGCCCGCGGATCACCAGGGACATGCTCGCGCGCGACTGCGCGGCGCTCGGCGTCGGGCCGGGCGACACGGTGATGGTGCACGCGTCGCTGCGCGCGGTCGGGCCGCTGCTCGGTGGGCCCGATGCGCTGATCGACGCGATCCTCGAGGCGGTCGGCGCGGCGGGGACGATGATGGTCTACCTCGGCTGTCCTTCGCCGTACGACGACCTCGGTCGCGGGCTCTACTCGGCCGAGGACGAGCGCTTCATCGAAGAGCACTGTCCGCCGTTCGACCCGTACCTGACGCGGGCGAGCCGCGATTTCGGGATCCTGGCCGAGTTCTTCCGCGGCCACCCGCGGGTCCGCTGCAGCGCCAATCCGGGCATGCGCATGGCCGCCGTGGGGGCGCGCGCCGAATTCCTGACCCGCGACCACGGGCCGGACTTCGGGCTCGGCGAGGGCTCGCCGCTGGCGCGGCTGTGCGACGTCGGCGGCAAGGTGCTGCTGGTCGGCTCCGACCTCGACCAGGTGACGCTGCTGCACTACGCCGAGGCGGTGGCGTCGATCGAGGGCAAGCGGCTGGCCCACGTGCGCGTGCCGGTGCTGCGCGAGGGGGTCCGCGTGTGGCAGGACGCCGTGGAGTTCGACACCAACCACGGGATCTGCGACTGGCCCGATCGGTTCTTCGGCACGATCGTGGAGGGGTTCATCGCCGCCGGTCACGCGCGCAGCGGGCCGATCGGCCAGGCGGGCTGCCACCTGCTGCCGGGCCGCGCGTTGGTCGAGTTCGCGGCGCCGATCATGGCGGCGACGGCGCGGCAGGCGGGGTGAGCGAAGGGACATGTCCGATGGGACATTCCCTCGAGGACATGGGCTTCGGGGCAGGTCTTTGGGAGCATGTCCGATAGGACATGACGTGAGGCGACATGGGCCGGCGCCGACGCGACGAGCGTGGCCGGCGTGCTGACCCCCAGCGCGGGGGAATGCGCCGCTCACGGCATGCGGACGACCGGCGGGGGCACCCAGTCGCCGCGCAGGACCGGCTCCTTGGGCCAGTAGAGGCGCATGATCAGGTTGAACGGGCCGGCGGGCGCGGGCAGCCAGTTGGCCTCGCGGGCCTTGCCGGGCGACTCGTGCTGGATGTAGAGGTCGAGCGAGCCGTCGCGGTTGCGCTTCAGCTTGTCGCGCTGGCCGAGGCCGTAGCGATCGAGCGGGTTGTCGACGAAGTAGTGCTGGGCGTCGTAGAGGGTGACCGACCAGAAGCCCGCGACCGGCGGGGTCTCACCCTTGTCGAAGTGGAGGACGTAGCGGCTCGCGCCGGTCAGCGGCTGGCCCTCGCCGTCGACGCTGGCGACCGGATAGACAGCGTCCTGCGGCAGGTTGGCGCCGAGGCCGACCTCGGCGATGAGGGCCCGCAGCTCGTAGTCGACGCCGTACTGGCCGATGTCGGTGGTGATCCGCCAGCCGTTGACCTGGTCGCCCGGCAGATGATGGGCCGCGGCCGCCAGCTCGGCGCGAGCGTCGGCGAAGCCCTCGTCCAGCGCCAGGGTCTCGGCCGGCGTGAGGGCGTCCGGGTTCCACGGCCGGCCGCGCTCGAGCCGGAGCTCGCGCATGGCCGCGACCATGGCGGCGTCGGCCTCGGCCGGCGGGTTCTCGGGCAAGAGCTCGGCGACGCGGGCGAGGAACGCCTCGGGGGCCATGGCGAGGACCTGCTGCGGGGGCGGGGTGCTGACGTCGACGCCGGTGGTCAGCGGCGTGGGCTCGGGCGCGACGGCCATCGGGCCCCAGCCGGACAGCGGGGTGAGCTTGTACTGATCTTGCAGCTTGTGGACGGCGAGGGTGTCGAGCTCGCTGGTGACCTCGGTGCGGCCGATGATCCAGACGATGTCGGTCGGGGCGCGCAGCTCGACGAGGCCTTCGGGCAGCGCGCCCTGCCAGGTCGGTCCGACCACGGCGAACTGCTGGGCCTTGTTGCCGGTGGTGCGCGTGCCGGGCGAGGCGAACACGTTGGTCCAGGCGTCGAGCATCGGCATGAGCCAGTAGCGCTTGCCCATGTCGGGGACGCTGAGCACGACGGGCTCGCGGGCGAGGTCGAGCCAGGCCGAGGAGTAGAGGGTGTCGGCGTTGGGGCTGACGACGTCGTGGAACTTGGCGCTGGGGAAGGCGCGCAGGTGCTGGAAGCTGTTGACCGCGGTCTGCGAGGTCATGACCTGGCGGGTGAGGTCCATGAGCACGAGCGGGTAGGCGAAGGTGTAGACCTGCTGGGCGATCCGGCGCAGCCGCGGATCGGCGGTCGGCTCGGGCGGCGGCGGCTCGGGTGCCAGCTCGCGGACGGGCTCGACCGGCGCTGCCACCTGCGGCGCGGGCGCGTGGGCGAGGCTGCGACCGCGGTGACAGGCGAGGGCGAGCAAGCCGAGGGCGAGGACCGGGACGAGCGAGCGGCAGGACGGGCTCCGGTGCATCGGGCAAGGCTGGCCGAGGCCCGCCGCGGCGCAAGCAGGCGGGCGGGCCGGAAGCGGCGATGCGGGGCGGCAATTGCGGGCTGCAGGTCGAGGACGGCGCGGCCGTGCGTCAGGATGTCTCTCGGGACATGTCACTCGCGCTCGCCGAGTGGATGTCTCTCGGGACATTTCACTCGCGCGCTCGTCGGCGTCGAGTGGATGTCTCTCGGGACGTTTCACTCGCGCGCTCGCCCGCGCCCGGCACATGTCCCGAGGGACATGTCACTCGGGACATGTGCCGGGTACATGTCTCTCGGGACATGTCACTCGCGCGCTCGCACGCATGACCCGAAGGACATGCGCGCGCGCGGGTGCCGCCTCACTCGGCTTCGCGGTACTCGAGCGCGAGCTCGCAGTAGGGGTCGAGGTAGAGGGCGCGGTCGAAGCACTCGCGGGCGTTGTCGCTGGCGCCCATGCTGACGTAGATCGCGCCGCGGTAGGCGTGGAGGATCGCCAGGCTCGGGTTGATGCTCTCGGCGTAGTCGAGCAGCTCGAGCGAGTTCTGGCCGATGTCGGGGTCGCAGCCGCTGGCGCGGTAGCGGGCGAACGCGAGGTGGGCGTGCAGGTCGGCGGTGTCGAAGCCGGTGTTGTAGGCGTCCTCGAACAGGGCCACGGCGGTGTCGTAGTCACCCTCGCGCATGGCGGCCTCGGCCTCGCCGTAGCGCACTGCCGCGTAGCTGGCAGCCCCGCCGTCGCCGCTGTTGGCGTCGTCGTTGGCCCCGACGAAGGTGTTCTCGCCGCTGGCGAGCATCGGCTCGTCGGCGTAGCCGGCGTCGTCGTCACCGATCTCGGCGTCCTCGTCGAGCTCGTCGAGCTCCTCGGCGTCGTCGTCCTCGTCGCCGAGGTCACCGAGGTCGGCCGAGAGCACGCCGGAGACGTTGGGATCGCCGAGGTCGGCCAGGTCGACCGCGAGCGACAGATCGCCGGAGACGTTGGGATCGAGCGGGGCGCCGTCGAGGTCGTCGCCGAGGTCGCCGGCGAGGTCGCCGAGGTCGTCGCCCAGGTCGAGGCCGTCGAGGTCGTCGAGCTCGGGCAGCGGCTCGTCGCCGTCGCCGAGCAAGAGGTCGTCGTCGACGCCAGCGAGCAGCTCGTCGGGGTCGAGGCCAGCGTCGGGGTCAAGGCCAGCGTCGGGGTCGGTGCCGGGACCCTCGTCGGCGAGCACGGCGGCGAGCGACTGCACGCCGCTCTCACCGGCGAGGTCGCCGAGGTCGCCGAGGTCGCCGAGGTCACCTGGTTCTTCGGGCAGGTCGGCGAGCGGCTCGAGCGCGAGGCTGGCGGGCGTGAGGGTGGCCGGCGGCTCGGGATCGAGGTCGCCGCGGCCGAGCTCCGCGAGGTCGGCGAAGGCGCCGTCGGCAGGCGCTGCTTCGGGCTCGCTCGCGGCGGCGATCGCCGGCTCTTCAGGCGCTGCGTCGTCGGCCGGAGCGTCGTCGCCCGCGTCGGTCGGATCGTCGAGCATCTCGTCGTCGTCGAGCTCCTCGAGCTCTTCGATGTCCTCGAGCGGCTCGTCGTCGGCGTCGGTCTCGTCGGGGATGGCGATGCCGGCGAGGGACTCGTCAGGGAGGGGCTCGTCGACGAGGGCGAGGCCCACGAGCGACTCGTCGGGCAGGGGCTCGTCGGGCAGGGCGATGCCGGCGAGCGACTCGTCGGGCAGGGCGATGCCGGCGAAGGACTCGTCGGGGAGCGGATCGTCGGGCAGGGCGAGGCCGGCGAGCGACTCTTCGGGGAGGGCGATGCCGGCGAGTGATTCGTCAGGCAGGGCGACGGTGGCGAGCGCGTCGTCGCCGAGCAGGTCGTCGGGATCGCCGAGGTCGTCGGGCAGCTCGGGCTCGGCGAGCAGGGCCAGCGCGGCGCTGGAGGGCGAGAGGTCGGGCGCGGGCGCGGCGACCGGCGGGTCCTTGCGCAGCGAGGACAGGCCGGGCGGGGGGCCGAGCTTGTGGGTCGCGGGCGTCGGCGCGGGGGCGCGGATCGAGTCCTCGGGGCCGTCGCGCAGGTCGCTGAAGTCGGTCTCGGCGTCGAAGGCCCCCGAGACGTCGGCGGACGGGGCGGGCGTGAGCGTCGGCGCGATGGCGGGCGCGGGGCGAGGGATGATCTCGCGAGCGGCGGCCGCCTGCAGCTTGGCCCGCAGGTTGCGCGGGTCGGTGACGATGCTCTCGTCGACGTTGAGGCCGCGGAACATCTCCTCGTCCTCGGTCGGCAGCAGCGGGACCCGCGGGTTGCGGCTCGAGGAGGCGCCGAGGTCGATCGGGAGCCGGCTCGGCAGCGGGGTGTCCTCGTACTCGCCGATGGTCGAAAGGACCTCGAAGCCGGGCGCGAGCTGGTCCTCGGGCAAGGTCGGCGGGGTCAGGTTGGGCCGCAGCGGGGCCAGGCGCCGCGGCGATTTGGTCTCGAGCGGGTCGACGACGCCGGCGCTGAGGAGGCCGAGCAGCAGGGTCGAGAGCTGCGGGACCTCGAGGTCGGGGCGGCGCGACAGCAGCTCGTCGGTGGAGCGGCTGCCGTCGATGCAGCGCAGGAAGTACAGCTCCTCGGGCAGGAGCTCGAGGCCGGCCGCGTCGCCGCTCCAGCGCGGGCTCGGGGTCGGGTACCTGTCGGCGAACGGTTTGAGGGCCTCGCGCGCGCGCTCGTCGGTGAAGCGCTCCTGGATCGCGGCGAGGATCAGCGCCTCGATGGTGCCGGCCGGCGGGGTGCCAGTGATGCCGGGCTCGGCCCCGGACTTGAACTGGAACCGGCCCTCGTCCCAGGCGAAGATCTCGAACAGCTTGCGCCGCAGCTGCTCCTCCAGGCCGTAGCGCAGGTTGTGCTCGGAGAGGATGCCCATCTCGACCAGCAGCTCGCCCTGCTTCTTGCCGGTGCGGCGGATGGCCTCGAGGGTGTTGTCGCACTGCTCCTGCGTGATGAGGCCCTGATCGGTCAGGACCTGGCCGAGGAACTCGGTGGCGAGGTTGCTGCGCACGACCGTGGGCTGGCCGTCGACGAAGAACACGACCTTCTTCGTGTCCCCGCTCATCAGGTACAGGCTGCCGGTGATGCCGGCGCCGGCGATGTCGCGCAGCAGGCTGGAGAACGGCACGCGCTTGAGCGAGCCCTTGGTCGGAAACCCGAGGTCGGTGTCAGCGGAGGTCATGCGCGAGAGCTCTGGAGCCGAGCGGGCCAACGATACCCCGGCGGCCACAAGCCGGGCAGCCCGGTCCGCGTAGGGTCTGCGCTGGATCGGGCGCCGGACGAGGCGCGCAGGCCCACGGGCGGGCAGTGTCACAGTCGAGCTTCGCGGTGCGCTCTTTGCGCAGCGCGGGGAGCCGGCGGGCCGCGCAGATCTGCCCCCGCGCGGGCGGGCCTCACGCAGGCTCGTGGAGCGGCAGACGGATGACGACGGCGGCGCCGCCGAGCTCGCTGTCCTCGACCCGGACCTCGCCGTTGTGGTCGAGCACGACCTTCTTGACGATCGCAAGGCCGAGGCCGGTGCCCTCCTTGCGGGTCGACTCGTAGGGCTCGAAGACCCGCTCGCGCCGCTCGATCTCGATGCCGGGGCCGTTGTCGTCGACGCGCAGCTCGACGAACCCGGGCTCGCCCCGGGCCGGCCGCGCGGCCACCCGCACGTGCACGGGGCCGCGCTGCCGCTGCGACAGCACCGCGTTCTCGACCAGGTTGACCAGGCATTGCTTGAGCAGCTGGCGGTCGCCGAGGATGACGAGCGAGGCCGGGGCGGGCATGACCTCGAGGACATCGGCGTCGCGCTCGGTGAGGTGGCCGTAGGCGCGCTCGAACTCGCCGAGGATCCGCGCGACCAGGGTCGGCTCGAGCTGGGCCTCGGGGACCTTGGCGAAGCGCGAGAAGCTGGTGACCATGCGCCGCAGCGACTCGATCTCGTCCTCGACGATCTCGACCGAGGAGCGGAGCAGGCGCGAGAAGTTCTCGTCGGTGCCGGGGTCCTTCTCGCGCAGCTGCTGGGCGGCCAGCTGGATCGGGGTGAGCGGGTTCTTGATCTCGTGGGCGATCCGCCGCGCCATCTCCTGCCAGGCGCCGACCCGCTGCAGGTAGGACAGCTTGCGCTGGGCCGAGGCGAGCTCGTCGAGCATGCCGTTGAAGGCGGCGCCGAGCTGGCCGAGCTCGTCGTTGCCGAGCTCGGGCACGCGCGCCAGCAGGTCGCCGCCGGCGACCCGCAGCATGGCGTCGCTGAGCATGCTGAGCTTGCGCGTGGTGGCCCGCGCGAGCAGGAAGCCGGCGATGAAGGCGACCATCAGCACGAGCGCGCTGGCGGCCCCGATCGCGCGGTAGACGGCCCGCTCGAGCTCGCCGCGGTCGACGACGTTGCCGTCGACGGTGACGTAGTCGAGGCCGCGCTTGATCATGCCGAGCGACTGGTAGTCGCGGTCGAGCGCGGGGTCGAGGGCGAAGATGGCGGCGAGGCGATCCTGGTCGGTGGGACCTGTCGCTTTGAACATGTTCAAAGGGACAGGCCCGGACATGACCCAGATCCGCGCGCCCTCGTCCTCGGGCAGCAGATCGCGCCGCTCGGCCAGGGCGTGGTGCGGGCCGTTGATCTCCAGCTCGACGAGGTCGGGCTCGCGGCGCAGCAGGGCGTGCAGCAGCTCGCGCGGGCCGGCGGGGTCGTCGGCGGTCAGCTCGCCGCGGGCGGCGGCCAGCTCGAGCTCGCGGGCCATGGCCTCGAGGCGGGCGCGGTAGGTCTCCTTGCGGGCCTTGACGTAGCCGTCGTAGAAGGGCAGCGAGAGGGCGACGGCGTCGTCGCTCTTCTGGGTGGCGGCGCCGACGATGCCCTCGAAGTACTGGACGGTGAGGGCGACGAGGTAGGCCGAGGCGCCGACGCAGAGGATGCCGAGGCAGACGAGCGCGGTGATCACCCGCGACTCGAGCCGACCCCACCACGGCACACGCGGGGCGGCGACGATGCGCTGACCGATCCGCGTCATGCGGATCCGCGAGAGGTCGCTCGGGCGCGAGTCGGCGGCGCCGAAGCGGAAGAAAGAAGAAGTGCGGGCCCCGGCCTTGTCGGCGCGCGGGTGGACGCTGGACTCGGGGCGCGCGGCCGGGGTGACGGCGGAGGGCGGGCGCGCGGCGGTCCGGGCTCGCGGCCGCGAGGGCTCGCCGAGCCTGGGGCGCGGATCGAGGTCGTCGCGCGGGCCCGCGGGCAATTCGTCGGAGGCGGCCGGCGTGGTGCGCGAGCCGGATCGTCGCGGGAGGTCGTCGCGCGATCCGGCTTGATGCGTCGCGTCGCGCGCGCCGGGCGGGTTCACCGGGCGCGGGGCGTCGTCGTCGCTGGGGCCGCGCGCGCTCATGACGACACCAGATAGAAGCCCGGGACGGTTTTTATTGCGAAGGTCTGCTCGGCGCTCTGGGTGGCGCGGACGAAGATGCCGACCCACCGCGAGAACACCGAGAGGTCGCGGCCCTGGCCGCGGTCCCACTCGTCGCCGGACTGCGGGGCGAGCAGGTCGCGGTCGATCGGGTTGCGCTGGCCGACGACGGTGGCGAAATAGACGGCCTCAGGGCCGCGCTGGAGGGCGCTGACGCGGGCGATGCGGACGCGGTCGAGGGTGGTGGCGCGGGCGATCGCCTCGTCGCGATCGGTGTAGTAGCGGATCTGCGGGGCGCGCCCGGGATCGCTGGTGGTGACCACGTAGCGCTCTTTCCACGGGTTGTACTGGATCTTGACGACGCGCGAGCGCTGGTCGACCGGGAGGCTGTGGCCGGTGCGATAGACGACGATCTCGAACACGAGGGTGGTGGCGAACGCCGACTCGAGCGAGGCCATGGCGTCGTCGTCGCGCGTGGGCAGGAGCTCGGGCATGGCGGCGGTCATGAGCACGCCGTCGCCGACCTCCTCGAACTTGGCCCGGCGGTTGCGCAGCAGCTCGAGGCCGCTGGCGCCCAGCAGCGGCAAGGAGAGGCCGGCGAGCAGGAGGGCGCGCCGCTTCACAGCGGGGTCCTCCGCAGGACGTTGCCGACGCTGAACTCGAGCGCGCCGACGACGGTCTCGAGGCGCAGGCCGAAGTTGGCGTTGAAGCCGACCGGGGCGGCCCACTCGCCGGCGGCGCGGTGGAGGGCCCGCTCGGCGGCGTCGCCGGCGAAGGTGAAGATGCCGGTCGACCACACGAGATAGCCGGCCTTGATCCCGCGCACGCGGTTGCGCTGGAACAGCGGCCACACGTACTCGAGGTCGACGCGCGCGAACAACGAGCCGAGGACGCGGCGATCGACGCCGGTATTGAAGACGTCGACCGGGCTGCGGGTGGTGTAGATGAGACCCAGCTCGCGCCCGGGGGTCCAGTCGCTGAGATCGCCGGCGAAGAAGCGCTCGAACCGCGGGGCCCGGCCGGCGATCTGGCCGGCGACGAGGCTGGGGGTGATCCAGTGGCCCCAGGGCAGGCGGAAGCTGTAGGCGGCGCCGGCGACCAGCTTGATGTACTCGTACTCGCTGCCGACCAGCGGGGAGCTGAGCTGGAGGTCGAGGGCGACGCGGGCGCCCTTGCCGAGGCGCGCGGCCTCGTCGCGGCCGTCGTAGTTGAGGCCGAAGTTGAAGGAGGTGAGGCGGTGGACGCCGCCGAGCAGCTCGAGGTCGACCGGGCGGGTCTCGCCGAGCGGCGAGGTGTAGGTCGGGTCGCCGGGCGGCTGGGCGTTGACGCGCTCGAACCGGTAGTCGAGGCCGAAGACGAGGCGGTTGCCGGCGTTGAAGGTGGTGCCGAGGATGCCGCCGATCCGGCCGTAGTCGACGGTGCGGAACAGCGACGGGTCAGGGTCCTCGGGGCGGCCGGCGATCCGGAACGGCTCGCTGGCAGAGGTGACGTAGATGGTGCCGGCGAGGCCGAACCGCGAGCCACGCAGGCGCGGGGCGGCGAGGTGGAGCCGGAAGGCCTGCTGCCGCCGGCTGCGCGGGACCTGCCGCGGCAAGCTGCCCCACACGAAGCCGCCGCCGAGGTGCAGGGCGCGGCCGAGGAAGTTGCGCTCGAGCGCCTGGACGCCGCCGCGGAAGGGGGTGAAGCGAGATGTCCCGAGGTACAGGTCGGTGACCTCGAGCGAGCTGCGCTCCTCGACCTCGACGGTCAAGGTGACGCTGCCCGGGTCGTCGGCGAGGGGGCGCAGGCGCAGGGTGACGCGCTCGAAGGCGTCGGTCTGGAGCAGGCGCAGGCGGGCCCGCTGGACCCGCGCGTCCTCGGGCCACAACAAGGTGGCGCCCTCGCGCAGGCCCTCGGCGGCGAGGATTTCGACGATCCGCGCGCTCGGGGTCTGCTCGGTGCCGCGGACGGTGAGCGCGGCGATGGTGACGCTGCGCCGCTCCTGAGCGCCGGCGGTCGCTGCGCCTGGACCGGGGCCCGGATCGGCGGGGGCGACGACGACAGGTCGGGCGGGTGGACCGGCAGCCGCGGCGGTCCACGGCAGGATACCTGCCGCGAAGAGCCCCCACGCGGGGCCGCACGACCACCGACTCGGAGCAGGCCGCCGGGATCGGCGGTCGCCTGCGCGGGCGTCAGGGGCGTGCATCGGCCGCGAGTGTAACGCAAGGCGCGCCCGCGCCGCTCCGTTGTCCGCTAGACTGCGTCCCGTGGTGGGCCGCAAGCTCGTCGTCTACATCGAGGACAACCCGAGCAACTTCGCTCTGGCCCGCAAGATCCTCGAGCTGTCCGGCGACTACGAGGTCATCGGCGCCAAGGACGGGGTGTCCGGCCTGGCCCTGGTGCGCGACCGGCGACCGGACGTGGTCCTCCTCGACCTCGATCTGCCGGGGATCAGCGGGATCGAGGTGGTGCAGCGGATCCGCGCGAGCCCCGACATCGCGGGGACGCCGGTGCTGGCGGTGACGGCGAGCGTGATGAAACGCGAGCGCCGCCAGGCGATGGACGCGGGGTGCGACCGCTTCATCGAGAAGCCGTTCGACATCCACGAGCTGCGCAGCCAGGTCGACGAGGTCGCGGCGATCCAGCGCTGAAGCCGAGCGGGTGCGCCTGGCCGAAGGGGCAGGTGCGCGGGGCGGCGGGTGAGGAGTCGGCCGAATCGGCGACCTGGCGGCGGTGAGCGGTCGCGCGAGGCTGTCCGAAGGGGCAGGTCCCAAGGGGAATGTCCGAAGGGGCAGGTCTGAAGGGGCAGGTCCCAAGGGGCATGTGCCAGGGGACATGCCCGAAGGGTCAGGCGGTGCGGGCGGCCAGGATCTCGGCGAGGGCGGCCAGCTGCTCGGGGGTGTTGACGCCGGCGACCTCGTCGGCGGGGACCTCCACGGTGAGGACGCCGCGCTCGGCGGCGCGGGCCACCAGGTCGGTGAGGTAGATCTCTCCCTGGGCGTTGGCCTGCCCGAGGCCCGGCAGCTCGCTGCGCAGCAGCTCGGCGCGGGCGCAGTAGACCCCGGCGTTGCACTCCCGGAGCGCGCGCGTGGCCGCGTCGGCGTCGCGCTCCTCGACGACGGCGTGGATCCGCCCGCGGTCGTCGCGGACGATCCGGCCGTAGCCGTGCGGGTCTTCGGGCGTGAAGGTGGCGAGCGCGAGACCGGCGCCGCTGGCTGCGCAGGCTTCGACGAGGCCGGCGAGGGTGGCCGGTCGCAGCAGCGGGACGTCGCCCGAGAGGATGAGCACCGGACCTTCGTGGTCGGCGATCGCGGGTAGTGCGCACTGTACCGCGTGCCCGGTGCCGAGCTGCTCGGCCTGCACGACGAAGCGGAGGTCGGTGAACACGGGCCCGAGGGCCGCTTCCACCTGCTCGGCCCCGTGACCGACGACGACGACGAGGCGGGCGACGCCGGCCGCCCGGGCGCTGCGCAGGACGTGCACGGCCAGCGGCTCGCCGGCCAGCGGGTGCAGGACCTTGGGCAGGTCGGAGCGCATGCGGGTGCCCTTGCCCGCGGCGAGGACGACGGCGATCGGCGAAACGGCGGTGACGGGCTGCTGTGGCACGCGCGGCGGACCTTAGCAAAATCGCCGGGCGCGGGTGTCCGGGCCGCCGTGCGCTGCGCAGGTGCGAGCTCGCTCGCGTAAGGCAAGGTGGGACGCGAGCGGCGGCCGTCGCTGCGCCGCCGGGGGGCCGCTCCGGGCCGCCAGGTTGCGCCGCAAGGTAGCCTGTGCGACCGTTGGTGTCGGTCCGCGCGCGTATCGGGATGGCACTCCGTCGCAACAGATTGATGGGTTGGAGCTCCGCGTCGATCGCTGCGGCGGTGCTGGCGCTGGCGTGCGGTCCGGGCGTTCGCTCGGAGGCCGGGCCCGATCTGGCCAACCTGGCGGGCAAGAGCGGGGCCGACGAGCCGATCCGCCGCGAGCCGCCGATCTCGCTGACGGCCGCCGACGGGGCCGAGCTGCCGCTGCGGGTGCTGCGGGTGCGGGCGGTGCTCGATCAACCGCTGGCGTTCACGGAGCTCGAGCTGGCGTTCGACAACCCGGAGGGCCGCCCGCTGGCCGGCCGCCTGGCGCTGGCGATCCCGCCGGGCGCCCGCGTGACCCGGTTCGCGGCGTTCCGCGACGGGGCCTGGCAAGAGGCCGAGGTGGTGCCGCGGCGGACGGCGATCCAGGAGCTGGCGCTGAACCACGCGCCGCAAGAGCCGCAGCTGGTCGGGGCGCCGGAGGGCGAGCGCTTCGTGGCTCGCGTCGAGCCGATCGCGGCGCGGCAACAGACGCGGCTGATCGTGGCGTACACGCAGGAGATGCGCGGCCGCAGCGAGCCGTACCGGGTGCCGGTGGCCGGGCTGGCGCCGCTGCGCGAGCTGGCGGTGGCGCTGCGCTCGCGGGCGCCGCTGGTGATGGCCGGCGACCCACTGTTCGCGGGGGTCCGCGGCGACGGCGAGTTCTACCGGTTCGCCGACGTGCGTCCGACCGGCGACATCGTGGTCCAGCCGCACGGGCCGCGCGAGCTGGGGCTGCGCCACGACAACATGGTGGTGGCCCGGATCTCGCCGATCCCCCACGACCACCCGGATCCGGTCGAGAGCCTGGCGATCCTGTTCGACACCAGCGCCTCGCAGGCGCTCGGCTGGGACACCCACGTCGACCGCCTGGGGCAGGTGATCGAGGAGCTGGTCGCGCGGGTCCCGAAGGACTTCCCGCTGCGGGTGGTGGCGTTCGACCAGGGCGCCGAGACGGCGTACGAGGGGACGATCCGCGGGTTCGGCGAGGCGGCGCTGGCGGCGATCCGCTCGCGGCGGCCGCTCGGCGCCTCGAACCTGCTGGGCGCGCTGCGCTTCGCGGCCCGCAGCGGCGAGCGACCGGCCCGGCGCATGCTGGTGATGACCGACGGGCTCATCACCGCCGGGGCGCACACCGAGGCGGCGCTGGTCGCCGAGGCCGAGCGGCTGCGCAAGGACGGGGTGGCCCGGCTCGACGTGATGCTCGAGGGCGGTGCGGCCGATCCGGCGCGGCTGCGCGGGCTGACGGCGCTGACGCATTTGGGCGCGCAGCCGGAGACGCTCAAGGCGATGGGCCACGAGCTGGCGCCGTCGCGGCCGGGGCTGGTGCTGCGCAGCGGGGTGACGCCGCGGGTCGCGGCGCATCGGCTGACCCGCACGGTGGTGCGCGACGTCGAGGTGCGCGTGCCCGGCAGCGGCTGGGTCTACCCGCAGAAGCTCGAGAGCGTGCAGGCCGGCGACGACGTGCTGGTCTACGCCGAGTACGCGGAGGACGAGCTCGAGGTCGAGCTGGTCGGGCACGAGGTCGCGGCGCGCCACGGCGTGGCGCTGACGCGCTCGCCGTCGCCGCTGCTGCAGGACGCGTGGGCGGGGGCCCGCGCGGCCTGGCTGATCGACCAGGCCCGCTCGTGCGCCCGCGGGCCCGACGACACCTGCGACAAGTTCCGCGAGCGCGCGGTCGAGTTCTCGCTGTCGAACCGGATCGTCAACGACGCCACGGCGATGGTGGTGATCGGCTCGGCCCACGACTACGCCCGCTTCGGCCTCGACGGCACCTCGCTGCGCGACGTGCTGACGGTCGGCAAGTTCGGGCCCGAGTGGCGCGAGGCGGCCCCGGTGCCGCTGCCCGACGAGCGGGCCGCGCCGCCGTCGCACGCGCTGCTGGCCGGGCTGCGCATGTCGAGCTTCGACGCCGCGCCGGCGCCGACCACCGCCGCGGCCCCGCCGGTGCCGCCGGTGCCTGTCCGATCGCGCAGGTCCGAACGGCAAGGTCCCAAGAGACCTGTCCGAGAGAACAGCCGACCCGACGCCGCCGCCGATCAGGCCGGCGAGGACGCGCGCGACCGCATGCGCGACAAGGACGCCGGGCTGCGCTTCGGGCCCCAGCGCACGCCGGCCGACGCCTACGAGGGCAACTTCCTGGCGGTGATGAACCTGCTCGGCGCGTGGGACGACAAGCGCAACGCGCTCGGGGTGGCGGAGCGGTGGCAGCGGGCGGCGCCGGCCGACGTGATGGCGCTGCTGGCCCTCGGCGAGGCGCTCGAGGCCAACGGCCGCGACGACCTGGCGGCCCGCGCCTACGGCTCGCTGATCGATCTGTACCCCGGCCGCGCCGACGTGCGGCGGACCGCGGCGGGCCGGCTCGAGCGGACCGGCGAGGGCGCGGGCGGGCTGGTCCTCGACGCCTACAGCCGCGCGGTCGAGCAGCGCTACGACGATCCGGCCGGCTATCGCCTGTACGCCTACGCGCTGCTGCGGGCCGGCTACTTCGGCGAGGCGTGGGCGGCCCTGCTCGACGGCATGGCGTGGGCCCGCGTCGAGCCGAAGACCCGCGGGCTCGAGCGCGTGTTCAAGGACGATCTCGGCCTGGTCGCGGCGGCGTGGATCCGTCGCTGGCCCGACCAGCGCGACTACGTGATGGAGGCGCTGCGGGTGCAGGAGGCCGAGCTGGCCGAGCAGCCGTCGCTGCGGTTCGTGCTCAGCTGGGACGACGCGCAGAGCGACCTCGACCTGCACGTGCGCGACGGCCACGGCTGGCACGCCTTCTACCGCGAGAAATCACTCGAGTCGGGCGGCCGCCTGCTCGACGACATGGACGCGGGCTACGGGCTCGAGGCGTTCGTGATCGACGGAACGGCCGCGGCCTACCCGTACCGGCTCGAGGTCGGCTACTACGGCCGGGGCTCCGACTACGGGGCGGGCAAGGTCCAGATCGTCGAGCACGACGGCGCGGGCCAGCTGTACTTCGACGAGCGGCCGTTCGTGGTCCTCAAGCAGCGCGGCTACGTCGACCTCGGGGCGCTGACGGGCTCGCTGGCGCCCGCGAGCCGGAGCACGGTCGCCGCGCTGGCGCCGACCGGCAAATGAGATCACGCTCGGGGCATGCGCTTCGAGAAGGGCTACCGCAGCGACGACGTCATCGACCGCCGGGGTCAGCGCAGCTTCGGCGGCGGAGGCGGCGGGGGCGGGGCGATGCTCGGCCTGGTCGGCATGCTGCTGCGCTCGCGGTTCGGGTGGTTCGGCGTGATCGTCATGCTCATCCTCTATGCGACGATGGGCCGCTGCGAGCAGCAGGGCTCGTACCTGGCCGGGCAGCAGGACGCGCCGGTCGCCGAGGGCAAGGCCGACGACCTGTCGAGCTACGTCGCCTACGCGCTCGACGACGTGCAGTCGTCGTGGCAGGCGCGCTCGCCGATCGCGGTGTCGGGCGCCGGGCCGACGCCGTACCAGAAGGCCAAGCTGGTGCTGTTCACCGACCGGACCCCGACCGGCTGCGGCTACGGCGAGGCGGCGTCGGGTCCGTTCTACTGCCCGGCCGATCAGCGCGTGTACATCGACCTCGGGTTCTACCGCGAGCTGCGCGACCGCCTCGGGGCCACCGGTGATTTCGCCCAGGCCTACGTGATCGCCCACGAGGTCGCGCATCACCTGCAGAACCTGCTCGGGCTGTCCGACAAGGTCCACGCCGCGTCGCCGCGCCAGCTGCAGGGGCCCGGCGGGCTGTCGGTGCGGCTCGAGCTGCAGGCCGACTGCCTCGCCGGCGTGTGGGCCCGCGACGCCGAGCTGCGCGGCAAGCTCGACCCGGGCGACATCGACGAGGCGATGCGCGCGGCCGAGGCGATCGGCGACGACCGCCTGCAGAAGATGGCGCGCGGCACGGTCCAGCCGGAGTCGTTCAGCCACGGGACGTCGCAGCAGCGCGCGCGGTGGTTCGCCCGCGGCCACGACTCGCACGACCCGGCCCGCTGCGACACCTTCAACGCGGCCGAGCTTTGATGTGAACCTCGGGACATGTCGTGTCGGACATGTCCCGAAGGTCACGCACCTGAGGAGTGCGGCGCGCGTGGCGCGCGCCGCTCGAGGGCGAATGTCAAAGCAAGACATCCGTCCGCGGGGCGCTGGTGGAGGCGGGTGCGCGCGGCTTTATGAATGCGGCTTAACGCCGGGTTCACCGCGAGCCGCGAGTACAGCGTTCATGCTGGCCGGGCCGCGCAGCGCGGCGCTCGGTGCTTCATGTCGACCGCCACGGCCCATCCGCTTTCGTTCGACGCGCCGCCGCAGCCCGCGGCGCGCCCCGACGTGCGCGAGCGCCTGCAGGCGGCGCTGGAGCACGCGTCGCACTACTTGCCGGCCCAGGCGCCGCTCGAGGTGTTCGTCCACCACAACACGCTGCACGCGTTCCAGCACCTGCCGTTCCACGCGGCGATCCGCGAGGCCCAGACCAAGCTGCGGGTCCGCGGGTACCTGACCAAAGAGACATATCGTGAGTTGTTGGCGAGCGGACGGATCCGCGAGGACGACCTCGACGCGGTGCTGGCCGACGAGCGGTTCCCGGGCGAGCCGATCGCGCCCGGGTTCCCGAGCCGCGACGTCGCCGCGGCGCTGGTGATCCGCCACGGGGTCGGCGCCGAGACGATCGCCCACCTGCGCTGGAACCTGGTCGAGAAGGACGCGGCCAACCGGTTCGACGGCGACATCCGCCAGGGGCCGCGCGACGCGATCGTCCGCAGCACGCGGGCCTGGCTCGAGCAGGAGGTCGCGGCCGCCGGCGGGCCGGCGGGCGCGCGCGAGGTCGCGGCCAAGGTCGTGAGCCCGACGCCCGGCGAGCGCGCCCTCGATCCGCTGCGCAAGCTCGGCGCGCTGCTCGGCCGCCGCGTCGACCCACGCGACCTGATGGGGGCGTTCGCGTGCAACCCGGAGCTGTTCTCGGTGCGCGCGCTGTGGACCGCCTGCGTCCGCGCGTGCGAGCACCTCGAGGGCCAGCCGTGCCCGCAGGACACGCCGGCGGTGTTTCATCGCGACCTGCTGCTGCGCACCAGCGGCGAGGATCCGAACGACCTGGTCCACGCCCACCTGATCCCGCTGTGCGCGGCGTTCCTCGACCGCGGGCAGTCGTACTGGACGATGCCGGACCGCGAGCGCGGGTTCTTCCGCGCGTGGTCGAAGGTGCTGTCGTCGGGCCTCGGCGTGCGCCCGGCGTGGCTGGCGGGCCTCGGCGAGCGTCTGCGCGACTGGGACGCGCGCAAGCTCGGGGCCGAGGACGTGGTGGTCGAGCTGCTGGCCGAGCTCGGGATCGCCGACGACGAGCTCGCGGCGTTCGTCGAGCACACGCTGCTGCAGCTGCCGGGGTGGGCGGGGATGTTCCACCGGCTGGAGAGCGCGCCGGGGCCGATCGGTCGCACGCGCGCGCAGGTCCACTTGATCGACTACATGGCGGTGCGGCTGACGCTCGACCTGTTCGCGTACTGCGACGTCGGGGCGCGGCTCGGCCTGCGCGGCCAGGCCCGCGCGATCCGGGCGGCCTGCGCCGGGCTGCCGCAGATCTCGGGGCCGAAGCAGCGCGGCCGCCACGACACCTCGTGGCCGCTGTTCCGCCTGTGTCAGCTCGCGGGGGTGTCGGCGGCGACGATCTACGCGGCCAGCCGGGCCGACGTCGAGGCGGTGCTGGCGTTCCTCGACGAGCTCGACGAGCCGACCCGGCTGCGCGTGCTCCACGAGGCGTACGAGCGCCGCTACCGGGTCGAGCTGCTCGACGCGCTGGCGGCCAACCTGGCCGCGCCGCCGCCGGTGACGACGCGGCCGCGGCATCAGGTGGTGTTCTGCATCGACGATCGCTTCGAGTCGTCGCGCCGCCACCTCGAGGAGATCGCGCCCGAGTGCGAGACCCTCGGCGCGGCCGGGTTCTTCGGCCTGGCGATCGCGTACCAGGGCATCGACGATCCGAGCACGTTCCCGCTGTGCCCGGTGGTGGTCGAGCCGCAGCACCGGATCGAGGAGCAGGCGCTGACGCGGCAGTTCAGCATCGCCGAGCTGCGCGCGAGCCGGCGCCGCCAGCTGGGCGAGATCGAGACGGCGTGGGGCCGGATGTCGCGCTCGCTGCTGCTCGGCTCGATCGTCACCGCGGTCGCCGGGTTCTTCGCCGCGATCCCGCTGCTGGCGAGCGTGTTCTCGCCGCGCGCGGCCGGGCGGATGCGCAAGGCGATCGCGCGCTGGTGGCTGCCCGAGCCGATGACCCGGCTGACGGAGCTGCGCGCCGAGCAGGACGGGACGCGCACGGCGCAGGTGATGTCGGGCTTCACGCTCGACGAGATGGCGACCCGGGTGGCGTCGCTGCTCGAGAACATGGGGATCGTGCACCGGTTCGGGAAGCTGATCGTGGTGCTCGGCCACGACTCGTCGAGCGTCAACAACCCGTACTTCCCGGCCTACTCGTGCGGGGCGTGCGGCGGCCGCTCGGGCGGGCCCAACGCGCGGCTGTTCGCGCGCATGGCCAATCAGTCGGGGGTGCGCGAGCGACTGGCAGCGCGCGGGATCGAGGTGCCGGCCGACACGGTGTTCGTCGGCGGGCTCTACGACACCGCCAACGACATGATCCGCCTCTACGACGCCGAGGACCTGCCCGACGCGGCGCTGCTCGAGCTGCGGGTGCTGTCGCCGCAGCTCGAAGAGATGTGCCGCCGCAACGCGCACGAGCGCTGCCGCCGGTTCGCGGCGGCGCCGCGGCGGGCCTCGCCCGAGCGCGACCAGCGGCACGTCGAGGGCCGCGCGTTCGACCTGGCGCAGGCGCGCCCGGAGCTCGGCCACGCGACCAATGCGGCCTGCTTCGTCGGCCGGCGCCCGCTGACCGCGGGCCTGTTCCTCGACCGGCGGGCGTTCCTCGTCTCGTACGATCCGGAGCAAGATCCGAAGGGCGCGATCCTCGAGCGGATCTTGCTGGCCGTCGGCCCCGTCGGCGCCGGCATCAACCTCGAGTATTTCTTCTCGACCGTCGACGCCGAGCGGCTCGGCGCCGGGACCAAGCTGCCGCACAACGTCACCGGCCTGTTCGGGGTCATGAACGGGGCCAGCAGCGACCTGCGGACCGGGCTGCCGCGGCAGATGACGGAGATCCACGAGCCGGTGCGGCTGCACCTGGTGGTCGAGGCGACGCCGGCGACGCTGCTGGCGATCGCGGGCCGCCAGCCGATCGTCGCCGAGCTGGTGACGAACGAGTGGCTGCGGCTGTGCGCGGTCGACCCGGACACGCGCGCGATCCAGGTGTTCGACGCCCGCTTCGGCTTCCGCCCCTACACGCCCGTCAGCGCCGGGCTGCCGCGCGTCGCTCGCTCCGGCGACTGGTACGCCGGGCGCGACGGGTTCTTGCCGCCGGCGCTGATCCGTCCCTGACCTTTCGGACATGTTATTCAAGACATGCTCGAATCCACCCCGCTGCTGCCGATCCGTCCCTGACCTTTCGGACATGGTCTTCGCGTCATGCTCGACCCCAACACGCTCGCACACGTGATCGCGCTGGCCCCGGCCGCGCCGGCGCTCGGCGGCCTCGTCATCGCCGTCCTGCTGGCGGCGCGGCTGGCCGGCGAGCGCGTGGTGGCGGCGGTGGCCCAGACGGCGATCGGCCTGGGCCTGTTGGGCCTGCTGGTGGGCTTGGTCGGCTGGGCGCTCGGGCCCGCGGGTCCGCTCGAGCTCGGGTTCGGCTCGTGGTACTCGGGCGCGGGCTACGACTTCCGCATCGACCTGCTGATCGACGGCCGCTCGGCGGCGGTGTCGGCCCTGGTGTCGCTGCTGCTGCTGGCGACCAGCCGGTTCTCGATCGCGTACCTGCACCGCGAGCCGGGCTTCAACCGGTTCTTCCTGCTGATGCTGCTGTTCGGCGCGGGCATGCAGACGCTGGTGCTGGCGGGCAACCTCGAGCTGCTGTTCGTCGGCTGGGAGATCGTCGGCATGACCTCGGTGCTGCTGGTCGGGTTCTTCCACGACCGCCAGGGGCCGGTGAAGGCGGCGACCCGGGTGCTGGTGACGTACCGGCTGTGTGACATCGGCCTGCTGACCGCGGGGGTGTCGCTGCATCGCTGGCTGCACACGAGCGACTGGATGGCGGCCGAGCAGGCGGCGCTGACGAGCCCGTGGCCTGCGACGTTCGTCGGCCTGTCGCTGGTGTTCGCGGCGATGGGCAAGTCGGCCCAGTTCCCGCTCGGGGGCTGGCTGCCGCGGGCGATGGAGGGGCCGACGGCCTCGTCGGCGGTGTTCTACGGCAGCCTCTCGGTGCACGCGGGGGTGTACCTGCTGCTGCGCGCGGCGCCGCTGCTCGAGCACTCGCTGGCGGCGCAGACGATGATGATCACGGTCGGCGCGATCACGGCGGTGATCTCGGCGATGAGCAGCCAGGCGAGCCCGGACGCGAAGTCGGCGGTGGCCTACGCGACGGCCAGCCAGGTCGGGCTGATGTTCGTCGAGATCGGGTTCGGGCTCTACACGATCGCGACGGTCCACCTCGTGGCCCACGCGATGCTGCGCTACTACCAGTTCCTGCGCACGCCATCGGCCTTGCAGGACGCGCTGGCCCGCCGCGCGGCGCTCGGCCGCACGGAGGCCGACGAGGGCGCGGTCCGCTGGGAGGCGCTCGGGCTGCGCACGCGCCGTTACGTGTACCGCATGGCGATCGAGCGCTTCGACGTCGAGATCGCGCTCGACCGCTATGTGGTGCGCCCGGTGATGGCGCTGTCGCGCCGGCTCGATCGCCTCGAGTCGCAGCTGCTGGCGCTGCACGGCGAGTCGGACCGGCGCGGGCGCGGGTCGAAGGAGGATCGGCGATGAACGCGTGGGTGCAGTACTCGCTGATCGTGCTGTGGCTGATGCCGCTGCTGGCCGCGGCGGCGCTGCGCTGGGGGGTGCGCGGGGCGAGCAAGCAGCGCGCGCTGGCGCTGGGGTTCGCGCTGCCGATCTTCGTGATCGCGTGCGCGCTGTTCGTCCACGAGGGCACGCGCCACGCGTACGCGGAGGATCACCTCGAGCAGGGTCTGGGCTGGTGGCACAGTCACTTCGCGATCGACGGGCTGAACGCGGTGCTGCTGCCGCTGACGGCCGGGCTGACGCTGGTGGCGCTGCTGATGACGCCGCGCGCCGACATGCGCGCGGGGCTGGCGGCCAAGATCATGGTGGTCGAGGGGGCGCTGATGGGCAGCTTCCTCGCGCTCGACGCGGGGGTGCTGTCAGGCTTCGTGGTGCTGTCGCTGCTGCCGCTGTGGTTCGACGCCAGGCACCGCGGGTCGCGGCCGCTGCAGGTGATCCTGAAGTCGCTGGTGGTGGCGACGGGGCTGGCGCTGACGGTGGCGATGGTCGGGCTGGCGCTCGAGGCGTCGGCGGCGGGGGTGCAAAACCCGCTGGACCTGGTGGCGCTGGCCAAGAGCACGTACACGCCGTCGCCGTGGATCGGGACGCTGGTCCTGGCGGTGGCGCTGCTGCGCATGGGGATCGTGCCGCTGCACCTGTGGTTCCCGGCGACGGCGCAGCACAGCACGCCGCACCTGGCCCTCGTGACATGTTTGACGCCGCTCGGGTCGTTCATGCTGGCCCGCCTGGCGCTGGCGATCTTCCCGCGGGTGTTCGGACCGGCGGCGCCGCTGCTGATGGCGCTGGGGGTGGTCACTGCGCTGTACGGGGCGTTCCTGGCGCTGGGACAGTTCGACCTGCGCCGGATCGTGGCGTGGTTCTGGGTCAGCCAGTCCGGGCTGGTGCTGGCAGGCTTCGCAGGGCTCGACGACGCGAGCGTGTCCGGGGCGCTGCTGCAGGCGATGTCGACGGTGGTGGAGTGCGGGGGGCTGATGCTGCTGACGCTGGCGGTGGAGGTGCGGGCGAACACGACGGACCTGCGCAAGCTCGGGGGGCTGGCCCACAATGCGCCGCGGATGGCGACGGCGTACCTGATCCTGGCAGCCGCGGCGGTGGGGTTCCCGGGGACGATCTCGTTCGTGGCGGAGGACCTGGTCGGGCAAGGGCTGCTGCGCGAGCACCCGTTCGTGGTGGGGCTGCTGTTCATCGTGACGGCGGTGAACGGGATCACGCTGTGGCGGGCGTTCAAGCGCACGTTCCTGGGGCCGCCGTCGCCGCACGCGGACGATCTGCGCGGGTTCGAGGATCTGCGGCAGTGGGAGACGTATGCGATCGCGGGGATGATCGGGACGCTGCTGCTCGGGGGGTTCCTGCCGGAGCCGCTGCTGGCGGTGCGGCGCGGGGTAGTCGATGCGATTGGGCGTATCGAGGCGCCGGTGGTCGACGGGCATTGAGCGGGCTCGCGTTTGCGGGGGGCGGGGGGTTCGCGTATTGCCGGATGTGACTCGCAAGGGGTCCGGGGATGACTCGGCTGCGAGTTCAGCGTCCCGATGACACCTCCTGCGTCGGGGTCATCCTGGCCTCGTATTCGCATCCGAGCCATCCCCGGACCCCGTGCACGACACAGCCGTGAGAAGCCGACCCTCCGTCGTGGGCTTCGATGTCGGCTGGTCTTCGGGACAGGTCGCTTGCGGCCTGTTCGACGGCCGTTCGGCCGCCGAACAGACCGCTTTCTGGGGTCCTTTCGGAGGGCCCCCGAGGGCCGGGGGGGCGCGTATTGCCGGATGAGCGGTTCGAGGGGTCCGGGGATGACTCGGCGGCGAGTTCAGCTTCCCGAGGACCCTCTTGCGTTCGGCTCGGTTCGGCTCGGGAGCGGCCTGGTGAGGCGATGAGAGAGGGCTTGATGGAGGATGGCCTTCAAGACATGTCGATGAGGACATGTCTCGGGGCGTGATGCGCTGAGGACGATGTGGCCTTCGGGGCATGTTCATGAGGACATGTCTCGGAAGACTTGTTGTGACGGCGAGTCAGGCGTCGGGGCGTTTGGCGGCGAGATCGGCGATGAAGGCTTCGATCTCGGCTTCGCAGGCGATCTGCGGCGAGCGGGATGGGTCGAAGGGGGGCAGTTCGGGCGGGGGCAGGCCGAGGGCGGCGAGTAGGCGAGTGCACAGGCGCAGCTCGTCGAACCAGGCGAACGGGGGGCCGTCGGCCCAGGCTTCGCGGTAGGCTTCGAGGGCCAGCGGGCGGGCGAGGTCGGGTTCGCCGAGGGCGAGGTGGGCTTCGGCGAGGGGGCGGTCGGCGGCGTCGTGGGCGTCGGCGAGGAACCGGCGGGCTTCGGCGGGGCGGCCGAGGTGGGCGAGGCAGGTGGCGAGGCGGGCGCGGTAGCCGGCGTGGGTGGCGCCCATGCGGCGCGCGAGCCGGAGGGCCTCGTTCAGGTGGGGCTCGGCGTCGGCGTAGGCGCCGGCAGCCATGGCGATGCGGGCGAGGAGCGCGTGCAGCTGGGCGGTGTCGAAGACGCGAGGGGTCCGTTCGAGCTCGCGCCAGGCGGCCGCGAGCCACGGCGCCGGATCGTCGCCGCGGTAGATCGCGAGCTCGATGCGGTTGCGGGTGAGGGTGAGGCGGTCGTTGGTGTCGAGCTCGCCGTCGTCGATCGCGGCGAGGTCGGCCTCGGCGTCGTGCCATCGTCCGAGCTCGATGGCGAGGCGGGCGCGGTGGCGCAGCGGGAGGGCCTGCTTGCCGCCGGCAGCGACGGCGAGGCGGTGGGCGAGGTCGAAGGTCCGCAGGGCCGCGTGGGTGTGGTCCTCGGCCTCGATCGAGAGGGCCCAGTTGACGAGGCTGACGACCACGGCGTCGGGGTTGCGGCGTCGGAGGTTGATGCGGATGCTGAGCTCGCGCAGGGCCTCGGCGTCGCGGTCGCGCCCGACGAGCGCGAGCGCGTTGGAGAGGAGGGTGATCGCCACGCTCTGGCCCCAGGGGTCGGACAGCGCGGGCGGCTCGCGCAGGCCGCGGGTGAAGAGGGGGGTCAGCAGCTCGACGATGGTGGCGAAGGCCGAGAGGCGCTCGTCGAGCGGAGCGCTCAGACGGTCGTAGTACAGCTCGAAGGCGGCGTAGAAGTCGCCGGCGCCGATGAGCGCGCTGTAGATCTCGATGGTGCGCTGGAGGTCGGCGAGGCTGCGGACGCTGGCCTTGGGCTCGGGTGGGAGCTGCTCGAAGTGATCGCGGATCGCCTCGAAGGCGGCGGTGCGATCGGGGCCGGCGAGGCGCTCGAAGGCGTGGGCGCGGATGACCGGGTGGAGGTCGTGGCGGTTGCTGCCGCGGTCCCAGTGCAGGAAGCCGCGGGCCTCGAGCAGGCACAGGTCGGCGTGGACGCCGGCGTAGTGGGCGAGGACGCCGGGCAGGCGAGCGTAGGTGCCGGCGAGCGCGTGATAGACGTCCCAGGCGTCTCGGCGGGCGCGGAGCTCGTCGTGGCGGTCCTGCAGATAGGTGAGGGTGCCCGGCGAGGTCTCGTCGGCGAGGGCGCGCTCGAGCTGGCGCAGCGGCGCGAGGGGCTGCGGAGGCGGGCGTCGCAGGCCGAGCGGGGGCGGATCGGCGAGGGCGAGCACGGTGTCGATGCCGACCGGCGCGCGCAGGGCGGCGATCCGCGACAGCAGCCGGGCGGCGCGGGCCGGCAAGAGCTCGAAGGCGGTGTCGAGGATGTGCGCGCGCAAGACGGCGGGCGCCTCGTGGGCGCGGCCGCTGATGGTCGTGGGCCGGGCGTAGTCGTGCATGCAGCCGGCGAGCAGGCGCCACAGCAGGCTGGAGTGGCCGAGCTTCGCCATCGTCTGCGTGGTCGAGTCGACCCACCACGCTTCGGGGTCGAGCCCGTGCGCGCGCAACAGGCCGGGGATGTCGGCGGGATCGAGGCCCTGGGCCGCGGAGAGCTCGACGCCGGGGACCAGCGCTTCACCGTCGCGCAGGTCGCTCGGGAAGATCCGCGAGGTCGCCAGCAGCCGCGACGGGCTGGCCTGGACCAGCGCGCGCAGGAACCTGCCATCGCGCGGGTCGGTGCAGGCGTGAAGGTCGAGGGCGGCGTCGGCGACATCGTCCGGCAGGCGCGCGGCGTCGAGGCGGTGGTAGGCGACGAGGGCTCGCTCGAGGCCGTCGAGCACGAGCAGGAACGGGCGCGCCTGCAGGGCGGCGAGGATCCGCTGCTCGAGGGCGGGTCGGTCGGCGCGCAGGGCGTCGAGCGGCGCCATGCCGGTGGCGTAGATCGCAAGGTGGCGGATCAGGGCGTCGAAGTCGGCGCCGCCCTCGTAGAAGCTCCACCACAGGCAACCAGCCCAGGGCGCGTCGACGAGCCGCCGCTGCAGCCAGGCCCAGGCGAGGGCGCTCTTGCCGACGCCGCCGAGAGCGACGAGGACCCGCGCCGGCTGGCCATGCGCGAGCCAGAGGTCGAGCTCCGCGAGGTCGGCGGTGCGGCCGGTGAAGACGCGCGATTGAAAGTAGGGGTGGACGAGGTAGGGGGCCGGTAGCGGCGGCGGAGCGGGGAGATGGGCGTCGAGGGCGGTGGTGGTGGCGTCGCCTTTGGCGGCGTCGTCCTCGTCCTCGTCCTCGTCATCGTCCTCGACGTCGTCATTGCCATCGTCATCATCATCCTCATCGCCGGCATCCTCATCGACGTCGCCGACGTCATCGACGTCGGCATCCTCGCTGCTCTCTGCAGGCAAACCGAGCAGGCGCAGTTCGGCGTAGGCGGCGGGGCCGATGTTCGCGCCCTCCGGGAGGCGCAGGTCGGCGGGGCCGGGGTCATTGCCGATGCGGACGACCAGCGCGGTCTCGGCATCCTCGGTCTCTTCGGATATGTCGCATGGGACATGTCCTGCGCGCCATGCGGCGTCGAAGACGGCGGTATGGGCGGGTTCGGGGGCGAAGACGACGACGCGTCGGGGCGGCATCGCCACGCATGATCGTCGATGCCGTGGTGGGTGGGAAGCAGGTCGCCCCGGAGGTCGTCCTTCGGTCCGCTGGGCGGCACGGACTGCTTCCTGATCGGGCGTCCGGGGTCGCCGGCGGGGACGCTGGAAGACGTCGAGGCGTTCCTCGCCGGCTGCTGCGTCCCTTGTCGGCTACCGGCGGACGACACGGCCGATGGCCCCGGGGCGTTCCCGCGCTGGCTGAGTGAACGGCGAGGTGCCCTGTGCCCCGGGTGGCCTGGGCGCGCTGCTGTCGCGCCTGACGTCGCAGCCGATCGCGGCGCTGTGGGACGAGCTCGAGCTGTTAGCGAGGCGCAGCTCGGCGTGGCGCGCGGTCGTACCCGCTGCAGCTCATGCGCTGCGGCTACGTGACCGCGGGCACGGCGAAGCGGTCTGGATGACCGCAGGCACATGTTTTAATGGACATGTTCCAGAGGACATGTCCTCGGCGGCATGTCGCGCGGGACATGCCGCTCAGGACAGGCTCATGGCTCGCCGGGGGCGACGGCGTTGCGCTCGCGCAGGCGGCGGCCGCGGCTGGTGCGGTCGAGATCGACGTGCGGGGCGGCGTGGTAGTACTGCATCAGCTCGCCGACGCGGCGCGGGGCCGACTCGGCGAGGTTGTTGCGCTCGCCGAAGTCGCCGCTGAGGTCGTAGAGCTCGGTGAGGTTGTCGCCGGGGCGGACCAGCAGCTTGTAGGGCCAGGCGATGACGCCGTACTGGTCGCTCTCGTTGAGGATCAGCGGGCGGCCGCGCGGACGCAGCTCGTCGGGGGCGCCGGGCACGAGGTGGGGCAGGAGGCTGCGGCCGTCGGCGCCGGCGAGCGGCTCGGCGCCGACGAGGTCGAGCACGGTGGGGGTGACGTCGAGGACGGTGACAGGGTCGGTGGCGAGGCCGCCGGGCTGGCCGGGGATCCGGACCACGAGCGGGACGTGGATCAGCGGGTTGTAGAGGACGCGGCCGTGGTTGTCAGGCAGGCGCGGATCCTCGCCGAGGCCCTCGCCGTGATCGCTGACGAGGACGACGATGGTCTTGTCCCACAGCTGACGCGCGACGAGGTCGTCGACGAGGGCGCCGACCTGCTCGTCGACGAGGCGCAGCATGGCGCGGTACTTCTCGCGCCGGCCGAGCCGCGGGTTGGGGTTGGCGAGCACGCGTCGCAGGCTGCGGTCGCCGCCGTCGACCTCGTCGTGCTCGTGGACGTCGAAGTAGTGCAGCCACAGGAAGAACGGCGAGGCGGCGCCCTGCTGGGCGGCTGCCGTGCGCCCGTCGAGGAAGGCGAGGCCGAGGCCGGTGGTCCTCGCGGAGGTGCTGTACGAGCCGACGTCGCGCTGGCCGGCGTCGTTGACGAGGCGGTCGTGGCTGTGCAGTCCGCGGGTCAGGAGGGTCTTGCCGGCGTAGCGCAGGACCTCGCTGGGGATGACGCCGTGGGCGACGCGGCCGGCGTCGTGGAGGGCTTCGGCGAGGGTCCGGTCGACGTGGGTGAAGGGATCGATGCGGCCGGTGAGGATGCCGGAGAGCGACAGGTCGGTGCCGGCGGAGGGGGCGAAGGCGCGGGTGAAGACGGTGGCGTCGGTGAACAGCTGGAACAGGCGCGGGTACTCGGCGCGGTTCTCCGGGCTGTCGGCGAGGACATCGGCGCGCAGGGCGTCGATGCTCAGCAGGATGACGTTCATCGGCGCCGTCCGGCGCAGGAACTCGCGCACCTCGGGCTCGTCGCGCCACTGGCCCTGGCGGCGCGCGGCGACCTCGTCGGCCACGGCGAGCGCGGCGGCGAGGTCCTCGCGGGCGACGTAGCCGTCGCAGTCCTCGTCGACGTCGTTGCCGATGATCTCGCGCGCCTCGGGGTGGACCCGCGGGTCGCGGTCGTCACAGTCGGCGCCGCCGAGCGCGGGCGAGTGACCGTCGCCGTCGCCGTCGACGAGGCCGCGGACGACCCGCGCGAGCAGGCGGGTGTGCATGCCCTGGGTGGCGACGACGAAGCGCGTGTCGGGGTCGCGCAGGCCGAGCTGGACGCAGGCGACGAGGTTGGCGATCACGGCCATGACGGCGCTGATGAGGCCCGCGAGGGCGAGGGCGCGGCCCTGGGCGACCGGAGCGCGACGCTCGACCTGGTCGTAGCGCCAGGGGCGGGTGAAGCCGAGCCACAGCGACAGGCCGGCGGCCGCGCAGGCGCCGACGATCAGCAAGGTGTGGAGGTCGGGGTACTCGGTGCGCATGTACCTGCGGTTGACGAACTCGCAGGCGACGGCGCCGAGGCCGAGCACGAAGGCGATCAGGCGCCGGCGGCGGATGAACAGCGGCAGCGCGGCGCCCTTCGGCGGGGCGCGGCCGACGGTGTCGGGGCGCGGGTACTGCAACCATCTGCCACCTGGCCAAAAGGCCAGGAGCAGGCCGAGCCAGCCGAGCAGCGGGACCCACACGAAGGCCGTGCTGGCGCCGGGCAGGGTGCTGGCGAAGGCGCCGTCGAACAGGTGGCGGGCGACCGGGATCAGCACCGGCAGGCAGCAGGAGGCCCGCAGCGCGGCGGTCAGCAGCGGGCGCGAGCGCAGGCGGGCGACCAGCCACTCGGCGAGCGCGAGCACGCAGCCGATCGCGGCCCCGAGCGCGAGGATCAGGGACCAGGCGGCCCACACCGCGCCGAGGTCGGCGGCCGGGCCGAGCGCGCGGTGCTCGATCGGGGCGATGGCGACGGCGCCGAGCAGGCCGACGGCGAGCCCGGCGATCACGCCGCGCGAGGGCTGGACCCGCGGGCGCCGGGCCCGGAGGCCGCTGCGCACCTCGGGCAGGTCGCGCACGGTGGCGCGCAGGGCCTCGTCGCCGGCCGGAGGCGGCGCGGCGGCGGCAGGCGGCGGCGAGGTCTCGTCGTCGCCGTCGGGCAGGGGCGTGATGCGATCGTCGTCGCTCACTCCGCGCCCTGGGTCCCGGCCTGGCCAGGCAGCAGGTCTTCGCGCATGCGGACGTACAGCTCGCCGCCGCCGGCGCGGAACTCCTCGGCCTTCTCCTGCATGCCGCGGGCGATCGCGGCCGGGTCGTCACCTGTCCCCTGGGACAGGTCCGCGCCCTCGGTCAGGTCGCGCAGGTCCTGGGTCAGCTTCATCGAGCAGAAGTGCGGGCCGCACATCGAGCAGAAGTGGGCGTCCTTGGCCGGCTCGGCCGGCAAGGTCTCGTCGTGGAAGCTCTGCGCGGTCTCGGGGTCGAGCGAGAGGTTGAACTGGTCGCGCCAGCGGAACTCGAAGCGGGCCTTGCTGAGCGCGTCGTCGCGGGCCTGGGCGCCGGGGTGGCCCTTGGCGAGGTCGGCGGCGTGGGCGGCGATCTTGTAGGCGATGACGCCGGCCTTGACGTCCTCGCGGTCGGGCAGGCCGAGGTGCTCCTTGGGCGTGACGTAGCAGAGCATCGCCGTGCCGAACCACCCGATCATCGCCGCGCCGATCGCCGAGGTGATGTGGTCGTAGCCGGGGGCGATGTCGGTGGTCAGCGGGCCGAGCGTGTAGAACGGCGCCTCGTGGCACAGGCGCAGCTGCTCGTCCATGTTCTCTTTGATCTTGTGCATCGGCACGTGGCCGGGGCCCTCGATCATGACCTGGACGTCGTGGCGCCACGCGATCTCGGTCAGCTCGCCGAGGGTCCTCAGCTCGCCGAACTGGGCCGCGTCGTTGGCGTCGGCGATGCACCCGGGGCGCAGGCCGTCACCGAGCGAGAAGCTGATGTCGTACTTCTTCATCAGCGCGCAGATGCGCTCGAACTCGGTGTAGAGGAAGTTCTCTTTGTGGTGGTGCAGGCACCACTTGGCGAGGATCGAGCCGCCGCGCGAGACGATGCCGGTGACGCGACGGGCGGTCAGCGGGACGTAGCGCAGCAGCACGCCGGCGTGGATCGTGAAGTAGTCGACGCCCTGCTCGGCCTGCTCCTCGAGGGTCTCCATGAACACGTCGATGTTCAGGTCCTCGACCTTGCCCTTGACCTTCTCGAGCGCCTGGTAGATCGGGACGGTGCCGATCGGGACCGGCGCGTTGCGCAGGATCCACTCGCGCGTCTCTTTGATCTGCTTGCCGGTCGAGAGGTCCATGACCGTGTCGGCGCCCCAGCGCGTCGACCACTGCAGCTTCTCGACCTCGTCCTCGATCTTGCTCGACACGGCGCTGTTGCCGATGTTGGCGTTGATCTTGACCAGGAAATTGCGGCCGATGATCATCGGCTCGAGCTCGGGGTGCTTGATGTTGGCGGGCAGCACGGCCCGCCCGCGCGCGATCTCGCTGCGCACGAACTCGGGATCGACCTGCTCGCGGATGGCGACGAACCGCATCTCCTCGGTGACCACGCCCTGGCGGGCGAGGTGCATCTGGGTGTTGTTGCCGTCGCTCTTGGCCAGGCGCGCGTCGATCCAGTCCTGGCGCCGCGGCGGCAGCCCGGCCCGCGGATCGTGACCCTGCGGCCCGGTGGTGTCGTAGACGACGACGTCGGGGTTGTCGCCGGTCTGCTGGATGGTCCGGAACGGGACCTTGAGGTCGCCGACCTCGATCTTGCTCGAGCTCGGGAAGCTGGTGTGGAGAGGGGGGACGGGACGCAGCGGGTGTACGTCGGGGCCCGCGATGGGCAATCCTGCGCGCCGCGCAGAGCTGTCGGGAGTGTCGTCGTGACGGTCCATTCGCACTTTCCTCCGCCGGAATTAGCCGGATCAGGTTCGAGGGGTATGTTCTCAGGCCGTCTGGCCACCCCCAGGCGAGAGGGGGACGATACGGCAGTTGCCCGCGAGCGGCACGTGATCTGCGCGAGAAAAAGCCTGTGCGCTAGTGTTTCTGCGCAACGAACGGCAAGGCCGAGGTCCCTGGACCCCGACTTCGGCGCGATTCGCCCCTGAGGGCACAAAATCGCGCAGAACGCCGTTTATTGTGCGTTTCGTCCGCTCATGGTCCGCCCGCGAGGGGTTGGATCGCCGCCTCGGGGATCGGAGCATTTCCCGTTGCAATTCGGCACTTCGCCGGCGCGTGCCCCAGCCGCGCCCGGCCCTGAGCGACGCGACGCGAACGCCTCGCCCGGCACTACGCCGGTCGAGGCTCGCGCCACCGGACTCGTACCCCGCAGGACCCCCATGCAGCCCCATCATCACGCTCTCATCTCCCTCTGCGCGACCGTCGTGGCCCTCGCCCTGTCCGGGTGCGGCACCGCCGACTCGCCCGGTGTGGGCTCCGACAGCGACGGTTCGTCGACCGGCGCGGCCACCGATGGGCCGACCGGCACCAGCGGCGTGACCGAGGGCGGGCCGGCGTCGTGCGGCGACGGCGTGCAGGACGCCGGCGAGGAGTGCGACGACGGCGCGGCCAACGGGGCCGATCGCCCGTGCACGCCGAACTGCACCAAGGTGGCCTGCGGCGACGGCTTCCAGGGCCCGGGCGAGGGCTGCGACGACGGCAACGCCAACGACGACGACGCGTGCACGAGCGCCTGCCAGGCGCCGGGCTGCGGCGACGGGGTGGTCAGCGTCGGCGAGGCCTGCGACGACAACAACACCGACAACAGCGACGGCTGCCTCAACAGCTGTCAGCTGGCCAGCTGCGGCGACGGCTACGTGTACAGCGGGATCGAGCCGTGCGACGACGGCAACGACGACAACAGCGACGCCTGCCTCGACACCTGCGAGGTCGCCAAGTGCGGCGACGGGATCCTCCAGGAGGTCGTCGAGGTGTGCGACGACGGCGACAAGGACAACGGCGACGCCTGCCTGAACAACTGCCAGGCGGCCCGCTGCGGCGACGGCTTCGTGCAGGAGGGCGCGGAGGCGTGCGACGACGGCAACGAGATCGACAACGACGGCTGCAAGAACGACTGCAGCTCGCCGGCCAGCTGCATCGACGGCGAGCAGAACGGCGGCGAGAGCGATGTCGACTGCGGCGGGCTGCACTGCTTCGGCTGCCTCGACGCGCAGGCGTGCGACAAGGACGCCGACTGCATGTCGAGCTACTGCCACGAGGGCCAGTGTCTGTCGCCCCGCCACTGCCGCGACATCCGTGACCTCGAGCTCGAGACGGACGACGGGGTCTACGACATCGACCCCGACGGCCAGGACGGGCCGCTGCCGCCGGCGCAGGTGTTCTGCGAGATGACGTTCAACGGCGGCGGCTGGCAGGCCGTGTACAACATGATGGACAAGCCGATCGGCGAGGCGGCGGCGCAGGCGATGCTCGACAGCCTGATGGCGAACGGGCCGGCCGCCCCGGTGCTGCCGGGCTCGGACAGCCCGGCGGTGCTGACGGACGGGCTGGTCCTGGCCGACTTCACCGAGGTGGTGTTCGGCTGGGCGCCGACCAGCGGCAGCGACGTGGCCCGCTACGGCCGGCTCGAGGCCCCGGGCGGGCTCGCGGGGGTGTGCTACCTCGACGGCTACTGCGGCCCGGGGATCGAGGTCGGCGAGTTCGACATCGTCCCGAACGGCAGCACCCGCACGCTCCGCACCGGCGACGCCGACGACTTCCCGCACGTGGGCCTCGGCTACGACGCGCAGATCATGCTGTGGGGCTACGACCGCCAGGCGTCGATCTTCAGCAACTGGGCCAACTGGAACGACGGCGGGATGTGCTGCAAGGCCGGCAACGTCGAGGCGATCGAGGTGCCCGGCTGGCGCTACACGATCTACGTGCGCTGAGCGGCACGGCTGTACCTCGGGACATGTCCCTGGCGGCATGTCCCGAGCGACATGGGCTCGAGGGCATGTCGCTTGGAGCATGTCCTCGAGGACAGGACACGGCCCGAGCGCCGCGGACCAGGCGCGGCTGTCCAGGGCCTCAGGCGCGGGGGTTGACGAGGGCGCTGGCGAGGGCGTCGCCGAGGGCCTCGATGTGCTCGCCGGCCAGCGCCGGGACCAGGGTCGCCGGGGCGGCGGAGAAGATGACGCTGGCGCCGCGGGCGACCAGGCCGCGGGCGGCTTCCTGGACGGTCTCGGCGGTGGTCGGCTCGACGCCGGTGACGCCGGTGAAGTCGACGATCAGCGTGCGTGGGCCGGGGGGCACGTCGGCGGTGGCCTCGAGCAGCTGCTGGGCGCGGGCGTCGTCGAGCGCGCCGGTCACCGGGATGACCGCGAGCTCGTCGATGATCGCCAGCACCGGCACGGCGCGGCGGGCCAGCAGGCCGCCCTGGCGCTCGAGCAGGACGTCGCGGCCCTCGAGCCGGTGGCGCTCGGCGCGGGCGTCCTCCGAGGTGTCGAGCAGGACGCCGACGGCCTTGCCGGCGACGCCCGCGAGCGGGGCGGCGAACACGGCCAGGGCCGGCTCGCCGACAAGGTCGCGGCGCAACTCGGCGCCGGCGCCGAGAGCCTCGGCGAGGGCGGCGGCGACCGGGAGGTGGGCGCCACCGGTCAGGCCGAGGGCGGTCCAGCGCGCATTGCCCTGCAGATCCTCGCCGGCGCCGATCACCGCCGCGACGGGCACGGCCTCGAGATCGTGGGGAGCAGCGGCGGCGGCCTCGGCGAGCAGCGCCCGGCCGGCCAGGCTGACCGCGGCGGGGCCCGCCAGCGCGACGTAGAGGCGGCGCAGGGCGGTCGGCAGCGGGCGCGGCGACGACCAGCCGAGCTCGAGCAGGGCGACCTCACGCCCGCCCCAGGCCAGCGGCAGCAGCAGGGTGGCGCCGTGGGTGGCGCCGTCGGGACCCGTGGGCTCGGCCTGGCGGGGGGTCGGCGCGCCGGGCTCGATCTCGGACGGGGTGTCCGATCGGACCTGTTCGAACAGCCATGGCTCGTTGGGCCTGGCGAACAGGCCAGCCAGGTCGGCGAGCGGGCGCGTGGCCGGACCGGGGCCGGCGCGCAGCACCAGGTGGGTCGGGTCGGCGGGGTCGCGCAGCCACAGCGCGGCGGTCGAGGCGTCGATCGCCTGGGCCGGCTCGGCCAGCGCGGCCAGCGTCTCCTCGAGGTCAGCGGACTCGGTCAGCGCCAGCGCGGCCACGTACATCGTGTTGGCTTCGTCGATGGCGCGCTGGTGGTCGCGCAGGGCGTCGCGGGCGACCAGCAGCGAGGCGACGGCGGCGCCGAGCATGTCGTAGACGAGCCGCTCGCGCGGGCTCGGGATGTGGACGATCCGCCACGACAGCACCAGCACACCGGGCCAGCGCGCCTCGGGGCCGCCGGTGGTGAGCGGCAGGACGACCAGGGCCTGGGCGCTGCGCTCGCTCGGGTGCGCGGCGGGGCGCGGGTCGGCCGAGAGGTCGTGCACCACCAGCGCTTGCCGCGGCGCCGCCAGCCAGCGCGCCAGCACCGGGTGGTCGGCGAGCGCGAACGGCCGCCCGAGCAGCGGGTCGGTGGCCGGGCAGATGCCGGCCTGCCACACGCTCGAGAGCTCGGCGTGGGTCGGCACGCTGGCGTCGGTCTGGGCCGGGCGCGGGCCGCTGCGGTCGATGAAGCGCGGGTCGTGCGAGCCGAGGTCGCCGGGGTCGTCGCGCAAAGTGTAGAGGCGGATCAGCGACGGGCCGTAGCTGCCGACCGCCGAGGCGACGGCGCGCAGGACGGCGTCGTCGGTGTCGGCTTCGACGAGGGCGAGCAGGGCCCGGGCGAAGGTCGTGGCCAGTTCCACGCCCTGAGGGCCGTGGAAACCTGCTTCGGCGCGCGGGTCTGGGATCATGAGAGCCGCTAGAGACGATGAGCCGAGCGGCGGCCGAGCACAAGCGCTTTCTGTGGCGCGACCCTCTGCACCCGCGCTATAGCGCCGGCATGCGCGAATGGGTGCTGTACGGCGCCAATGGTTACACCGGCGAGCTCATCGCCCGTCAGGCGGCCTCCGAGGGTCTGCGCCCGATCCTGGCCGGCCGCGACGCGCCGGCGATCCGCCGGCTGGCCGGCGAACTCGGGCTCGAAGCGCGGGTGTTCGCCCTCGACGATCCGGAGGCCCTGCGCCGCGGGCTCGCAGGCGCCGCCCTGGTGCTGCACGCCGCCGGGCCGTTCTCGCGGACCAGCGCGCCGATGGTCGCGGCCTGCCTCGAGAGCGAAGTCCATTACCTCGACATCACCGGTGAGATCCCCGTGTTCGAGGCCTGCAGGGCCCAGGACGCCCGCGCGCGCGAGCGCGGCGTGGTCCTGATGCCCGGCGTCGGCTTCGACGTGGTGCCCTCGGACTGCCTGGCCAAGGCGCTGGCCGAGGCCCTGCCGGAGGCGACGCGGCTCGAGCTGGCGATCCTGGCGCTCGGCGAGCTCAGCCGTGGCACCACCAAGACGATGATCGAGCACCTCGGCGCCGGCGGGGTGGTGCGCGAGGGCGGCCGCCTGGTCCCGATCGCCCCGGGCTCGCGCACCCGCACCGTCCGCCTCGGCGGGCGCGAGCGCCTGGTGGTGGCGGTGCCGTGGGGCGATCTGGCGACCGCGTACGCGTCGACGGGGATCGAGAACATCACCACGTGGATGAGCTTCCCGAAGGCGCAGATCCGCGGCATGCGGGCGCTCCGGCTGCTGGCGCCGCTGCTGCGCCTCCGGCCGGTGATCAAGGTGCTGCAGGCGCTGGTCGACCGCCGGGTCACCGGACCCGACGAGCAGGTCCGCGAGGCCGGCTCGAGCGAGATCTGGGGCCGCGTCGAGGCGCCCGACGGCCGGGCCGTGGAGGGCCGGGTGCGCACGCCCGAGGGCTACAAGTTCACGGTGATCGCGTCGCTGGCGAGCGTCCGTCGCATGCTCGAGGCGGCGCCGGCCGCCGGCTACCAGACGCCGGCGACGGCGTTCGGCAGCGGCTTCGTCGCCACGCTGCCGGGCTGCTCGCTGACGGTGCCCGAGACGGCTGGCGCTTAGGGCATGTTTGAACGGGCATGTCCGAGCGGCCATGTCCGTTCGGGCATGTCCGAGCGCGGTGGGTCACTGGTTCAGGTGCAGTGGAAACTCGCAGTCGTCGCACGGCTCGACGAGCTCGTAGGTGTATTCGCGGACCACGGTGCAGCCCTTGCCGGCCCAGGCGCAGCTGCCGTCGTCCTGCCAGTCGCTCGTGATCCGGCTGCGCACCGTCTCGCCGTCGACGGGCTCGACCTCGATGCGCTCGGTCCCCCGGCAACCGCTTGGCTGCCCCTCGTGGGCGTACTCGCCGGTCTGCGCGTCGCGGGCGACGTGCTCGAAGACATAGCCGGTCAGGGCCACGCACGCCTCGCAGGAGGCGGAGATGCCGAGAAATTCGGTGTAGGGCACCTTGAACCCGTCTCTCTCGACGTGGACGACCTCTTCCCCGACGAAGCTGTCGTCGAGCTTCGGGTGGCAGTCGTTCTCGAGGGTGACGGCGGAGATCCGGTAGACCCCGGACGGCGGTGACGCTTCGGGCTCGGGGCCGCAACCGGGAGAGCCGACCAGGACAGCCGCGAGCGCGAGGGCAGGGCGAGCGAACATGGTGGCGAGGCTAGCGCGGCGACCCAGGTGGTGCACGTCGGGGCCGTCAGTCGGTGCGCAGGGCGGTGCAGTGGCCCTCGCCGTTGATGTGGCCGAGGGTGGCGGTCAGCTGCTCGACGAACGACCACAGGTCGGTGATGTTCGTCAGGTTGCCGACTTGATAGCGCTCCTGGGTGGTGATGTCGACGCCGCGCAGGTCGTCGGCGGTCAGCTCGCCGTCGCCGTCGTCGCTGGCGGCGATCAGGTCGAAGGCGACCTTCGGGTTCTCGGCGAACAGGTCGTCGTAGAACAGGTGGTCGGCGTGGATGGTGAGCTGGACGTCGGTCGAGCCGGCCAGGTCGCAGCCGCTGTAGCGGGTGCGGGTCGAGAAGCCCCAGATGAAGTTCAGCGACTCGCCGCCGCGGGTGGCCTTGCCCTCGACGTAGATCGAGTGGCCGCCGGTCTTCATCAGCGCGACGTCGTCCTCGGTGGCGTTGCCGGCGATCACGTCGCTGCTCGGGCCGACGACGTAGTCGGCGCTGGGGTTCTCGGCGGTGATCGTGCCGTCGATGATCGGGAAGCCAGCGCCATCGCTGGCCTGGGCGAGGTCGAAGATCCGGTACGGCTCGTCCTCTTCGCCGAGCGGCTGATCGGCGACGCGGATGTCGCCGACGCTGACGAGGAACTTGTCGAAGCTGACGGACCAACCGTCGGAGAAGATGGCGGTGGGGATGCCCTCTTCGATGAACTCCTCGCCGTAGACGGAGGCCTCGTAGGTGCGCTCGGTGGCGGTGGTGCAGGCGCAGACGAGCAGGAGCGGGATCAGGACGGTGCGCATGGCGATTCTCCGGTCAGAGAGGAGCGACAGTGTAGAACACGTGAGACTGTAAGGCGCGCCGGACGAGGTTGTGCGCGGGGTCGCCGGGGCCGATGCGCACCGGGGTGCCGTCGCCCGGATCGAGGGCGGCGAAGTCGATGCCGTCGAACAGCGCGGCGCCGCTGCCGTCGTCGCGCAGGCGCAGCTGGAGGCCGAGCGTCTCGGTGGTGCCCTCGTCGATCTCGAGGTCGAACGGCGCGCCGACGACGGCGGCGCTGTCGTCGAGGTCGAGGATCGCGGTGAAGCCGAGCTCACGGCCGTCCTTGCGGGCGGTGCCGACGAACTGGGCGGTGTGACCGGCGAGCGGGTCCGCGGCCGGCAGCTCGTCGGCGCGGCGGAAGGCGATGTTGCAGCCGTGGTAGTTGCCGGTCAGCAGCTCGGCGCGCCCGAGCTCGTCGCCGTCGCCGGCGACCCAGTCGAGCACGAAGCTGCCCGGCAAGGCGCCGGTGACGTCGCCGCCGGCGTAGTGCCCGGGGTGGGCGATCGCGGGCGGGACGAGCAGATCCCACAGGCGGGCGAGGGCGTGCATCTCGCCCTGGATCGTGAACTCGAGGTCGCCAGCGGCGATACGCGCGGTGTCGAGGTGGATCGTCCAGCCGAGGTCGGTGGCGGCGTCGACGAGCCGGCCGGCGTCGACGGCGACGGCGAGCTCGACCCGGGTGGCCTCCTGGCTGGGGGCGCACGCGGTGGCGAGACAGGTCGCAAGGGACAGGGCGGAGAGGACAGGTCGCATCGTGAGGCCCGAAGGACATGTCATGAGGGACAGGGCGTAAAGGACAGGTCGATGCATGTCGTCACAACCACAGGGTGGCGCCGATCCGGGCGGTCAGCGGCGGGCCGGCGAGGAAGTGGAGGACGGGGATGGTGCTGCGCGGCTCGCTGCGGTCCCACCACGAGGCGTAGTGGTACTCGCCCTCTTTCCAGCCGGCGTTGGTGACGTTGTCGATCTGGAGGTCGAGCTGCAACGGGCCGACACGGTAGCCGAGGCTGAGGTCGAGCAGGGCGTAAGCCGAGGTGCGGGCGCCGTGCGGGAGGGCGCGGCTGCCGACGACGAGGAAGCGAGCGCCGGCGCGGAACCCCGAGGGGTGGACGACGGTGAGGCCCGTGGCCGACATGAACGGCGGGGCGAGCGGGACCGGGGCGCCCGAGTCGACGAAGCGGGCCTGCACGAGGCTCAGGTCCTGGCGCAGCTGTAGCCACCGCCGCGGCCACACGGCGAGGTCGAAGTCGATGCCGAGCCGACGGGTGCGGTTGAGCTCGATGTTGACGGCGGACACGTGATCGAAGACGAGCTCGCGCGCGATCCAGGTGCCGAACAGCGACAGGCCGGCGCTGACGAGTTCGCGGTGCTGGAAGCGGGCGCCGACCTCGACGCTGTCGGAGGCGATGATGCGCGCCGGGCCGCCGCGGTAGCGATCGAGCGCGGTGTCCTCGGGCACGGCGGCGCCGCCGAGCACGGCGCGGGCCTCGGGGGCCCGCAGGCCGCGGCCGTAGGCGAGGAAGAGGTGGGCGAACGGGGCCAGGCGGACGCTGGCGTTGATGCGCGGCGAGGGCAGGGCGAGGACCTTGCGGGCGCGACGCTCTGGGTCGATAAGGTCGCGGACGTTGTAGGCGACGAGGTCGAGGCGGGCGCCGGCCTCGAGGACGAAGCGATCGACGGGCCGCCAGCGCAGGCCGGCGCGCGCGTGGGCCTGGTGCTGGCCGGCGCCGAGGTCCCAGTTGCGGGTGACGACCTCGTGGTGGGCGTCGACGCGCACGTCGTGCTGGCGGAGGAGGTCGCCCTGCCAGGCGCCGCCGGCCAGCAGCTCGACGGTGCGGTGGAGCGGGCGCCGGTACTCGAGCTGATAGCCGAGGCTGGCGAAGCGGTGCCGCTGGTTGCGACGATCGCCGGCGAGCGGATCGAGGAGGTAGCCGGTGAAGTCCTCGACGAGGTCGAGGGCGCGCAGCTGGCCGTGGAGGCGGTGCTCGAGCTTGCCGACGCCGAGGTCGAGCTGGTGACGCAGGGCGGTGAAGAGGCGGTCGGAGCGGCCGCCGCCGTCGTCGCGGTAGACGCCGGCGAATCCGACGCGACCGCTGGCGACGTCGTCGGCGCGCACGGCCCCGGGGGCGTCGAAGCGGGCGACGTAGACGCCGGCGGTGAGGTCGAGGGCGCCGTGGGTCTTGCTGTCGAGCAGGCGGATCTGGCCGAGGAAGGTGGCGCGCCGGGCGGCCCTGGCGGCGGCGAAGCCCTTGTCGGTCATGGCCTCGACCGCGAAGAATGTCTCTTTGGACATGTTCTTCGGGGCATGTACGAACACGCCGCGGTGCCGCAGGGTGCTGCCGAACTCGTAGCCGACCCGGCTGCCGCGCGCTTCAGGCTCGACGCCGAGGTCGAAGCGGATGGTGCCGGCGTTGGCGAAGTTGCCCTGGTCGAGCAGGAACGGGCCCTTGTTGGCGGTGACGCGGCGGACGACCTCGGGGATGACGAAGCCGAGGTCGACGTAGCCCTGGCCGTGGATGTTGGAGAGCTCGTTGACGGTGACGCCGGCGACCTTGACCTCGATGTCGGCGCCGTGGGCCGCGTCGAAGCCGCGCATGAACATCTGCTGGCCCTTGCCCTCGGCGCCGTGCTGGATCAGGAGGACGCCGGGCACGAGCCGCAGGAGGTCGTCGGCGCTGCGCCGACGCGGACTGGCGGCGATCTCGGCGGGACCGACGACCCGCTGCGACGCCGTTCGCGGGCTGCGGTCGCTGACGACGACGGTGGCGTATCGCCTGTCCTTGGGGACATCATGCGCCGCGGCGGCCGCAGGGGCGGCCAGGACGGCGAGGAGCGCAAAGGCGCGCAACAGGGGCTCGCTCGGTCGGCGCACGCGTCGGGCCAGGATACGCGAGGGGACGGGCGGCGGATCGGGCGAACGGGACGCGCGGCCGGAGGCTCGCAGGCGCGCGGGCGCTTGGGTCCGTCATTCGGAACTCGAGCGCGGTGCGTGGGCACGGTGCGGCGGACCGGGCGGCACGCTCGCGCACGCGAGCCATGGGAGGATGCGCGGTGAAGCGGGTGCACGAGCGCGGTCGCAGACGTGCCACGAGGAGCGGGCGAACAACGAGAGCACCCTCGCGGGGCGAGGGTGCTCGTGCGTGGACGCGGGGGCGCGCGCGGGCTCAGGCGAGCGGGTGCTCGAAGGCCGGCGGCTTGCCGCGGCTCATGGCGGTGACGCCGACCTTCGCGGCCGACTGGCACAGGCTGTCGGCCGCGCGCTGCTCCTCGAGGGCGCCGGCGGCGGCGACGTCGAGGGCGTTGGCGTCCGCGATCGTGCGGGCGAGGAGGTCGCGCAGCTGGGCGTCGAGCACGACCCCCTGCTCGTTGCGCGGATCGACGTCGCGGTCGACCTCGATCTCGGCGGGGCCGGTGCGGAACGGCGGGAGCGGAGCTGTCCCTCGGGCCAGGGCGAGGGCGAGCTCGCCGCTGGCGCGCGGCAGGTCGCGCACCGGGACGACGGCGCTGACGAGGCCGAGCTCCTGCGCGCGCGCGGCCGAGATGCTCTTGCCGGTCAGCAGCAGCTCGTTGAGGGCGGCGTAGTGCTCGGGGGCGCTGCTGCGGTGGAGCAGGTGGCAGCCGCCGAGGCCGGGGATGACGCCGACGGTCGGCTCGGGCTGGGCGATGACGGCGCCCTCGCCGGCGATGCGGGCGTGGCAGGAGCTGGCGAGCTCCATGCCGCCGCCGAGCGCGCGACCGACGATCGCGGCGACGGTCGGCTTGCCGGCGCGCAGCTTGGCGAGGGCGTGCTTCCAGCCCTGGATCAGCGCGAGCGCGCCGTCCCGCTTGCCGAGCACGGGCACGAAGGCGCCGATGTCGGCGCCGTGGCCGAAATCGCGGTTGAAGAGGCCGTCAGGGGCGACGACGATCGCCTCGACGGCCGGGTCGGCCTGGAGGGCGTCGACGGCCCGCCCGAGCTCGGCCAGCAAGGTGTGGCCGAGGGTCGAGCGCTTGAGCGAGATCAGGCCGACGCCGCCGCTGACGCTGCGGCCGACGTAGATGCTGTCCCATCCGACATGTTCTCCGGGACCTGTCCGCGAGAACACGTCGAGCGGGGCGACCTCGTCGGCGCGGGTGATCTGCTGGTCGACGAGGAAGGCGCGGGTGAGCGCGGCGGCCTGCTCGAGGCCGAGCGCGGCGATCAGCGCGGGCGGGCCGTCGCGGAAGGCGAGGGCCTTCTCGGCCAGGTAGTTGAGGGCGTCGGCGCCGACGATCTTGTGGGCGAGCATGCGCGCGGTGAGGGCGAACAACATGCCGAACATGCGCGCGCGGACGGTGGCGACGCCCTCGGGCGGGCACTTCTGGCCGCGCTCGTAGGGCCACTGCTTGCCGGGGTCGGCGATGTACGGCTTCCAGGCGTCGGGGATGGCGTAGAGGCTGCTGTCGACCTCCTCGCGCATGAGCTCCATGCAGTGGGCCGACAGGCTGTTGGCGCCGCGGATCAGGTTGTGGACGAAGAACGGCGAGGTGCCGAGCAGCTGCTTGCAGGCGTCGTCGATCTGCGCCGGGCTGAGGCCGGTGCTCTCGTGGATCCGCACGGCCTCGAGCATCATCCCGCAGAACAGGCGGTCGGCGGCGAAGCTCGGCACGTCACCGACCGAGATCAGCGTCATGCCGGCGCGACCGAGGAAGGCCTTGATCTGCTTGAGCGTGGCGGCGCCGGTGACGGCGCCCTGCTCGGGCAGCTCCCACAACTTGTTGGTGAGGTGGGGGAAGAACGGGTGGAGGACGCCGCAGCGATCGGCGCCCGGCAGGCCGTCGAACAGGTGACGGGTGGTGAAGCCGCTGGTGGCGGAGAAGATGAGGGCCTCGGGATCGCGGGCCCGGATGGCGGCGTAGAGCGGCTTCTTGATGGCGAGGCTCTCGGGCACGGCCTCGAACACGAGGCCGATCTTGAGCTCGGCGGGGATGTCGGCGATGCCGCCGCGGATCGGGATGATGGCCCGGGTGATGGCCTCGATCTCGGCCGGGGAGACGCGCGGGGCGAACTGCTCGGCGAGCTTGGCGGCGACCTGGTCGACGGCGGGCGAGAGGTCGAGGGCGATCACGGGCACGCCGTGGCGGGCGAGGATGCGCGCGAGCTGGCCCAGCTTGCCGAAACCGACGTTGCCGCAGCAGCCGGCGACGAGCAGGGCCCGCGGCGGACCCCCGTCGGGCTGAAAGATGGCTGCTACCGAGGGATCGCGCGCGTTTTCCATGGCCCGGGAGCATAAAAGGCGCCCGCGGCGAGCCGCTCCCGGCCTAGGTTGAGCTTCCCCACGCCCTGGTCGGATTGTGTATTCGCCGTCATGTGCCATCTGCCGCCCGCTCCCGCGGCGAACGGCGAGAAGGGCCATGATCCTTCTATATAGCGGGTGTTCGCCCGCTTGCGCAACAGGCGCCGCTCTTTTCTCTCGATCGTTGCCGGATTGGCGGTGATCGGACTACAGTGCCGTTCACGACTCGATCGACCCTCGATCAAGGCACGTAGGAGACTCGTCATGAAGCACACCAAGATCGCTCTTGCGGCCCTCGCCGCGATGTCCCTGTCCCTCCCGGCTTGCGGCGGGGACGCCAAGAAGGAAGAGAAGAAGGAAGAGAAGAAGGTCGAGACCAAGGTCGAGACCACCAAGACGGTCGAGACCCCGAAGCCGGTCGAGGCCAAGCCCGAGGTGAAGCCCGAGGACGCCAAGCCCGTGGATCCGGCCGCTCCGGCCCCCGGTGGCGCCGCGGTCCCGCCGCCCGCCCCCGAAGCCGGCAAGTAATCGGCTCCTCTTCTCAGCCACCAAGCAAGACACGGCGAGGCGCCAGGATGGCACCTCGCCTTGTTTTTTGGGTCGAGGTCGATGCGCGCCGCGTCACCGCGTGCACAGCGAAGAGCGGTCGGGTTTTGCTAGGGTGAGCCATGCGCCACGACGGCCGCGCCCTCGATCAACTCCGTCCCTTCTCCCTCGAGCCCGGCTTCATCGGCTCGGCCCTCGGCTCCGTGCTGGTGGCCACCGGCCGCACCCGGGTGATCTGCACCGCGAGCCGCGAGGCCAAGCCGCCGGGCTGGCTGACCCATGGCGGCTGGGTGACCGCCGAGTACGCGATGCTGCCCGGCGCGGTCCGGCCGCGCGCACGCCGGGAGCCCGACGGCCGCGCGAAGGAGATCCAGCGGCTCATCGGCCGCTCGCTGCGAGCGGCGATCGATCTCGAGAAGCTGGTCGGTCCGCAGGGCCCGGTGGCGCTGACGGTCGATTGCGACGTGATCGAGGCCGACGGCGGGACGCGCACGGCGGCGATCACCGGCGGGATGGTGGCGCTGGCGCTGGCGCTGCAGACGCTGCAACGCGACGGGGTGTTGACGGCCGATCCGGTGCGGGCGCTGGTGGCGGCGGTCTCGGTCGGCGTGTGCCCGCTGGACGGCGCCGAGGTGCCGATGCTCGACCTGGCTTACACGGAAGACAGCCAGGCGATCGTCGACTGCAACGTGGTGATGCTGGAGCGCGGCGGGCTGGTCGAGATCCAGGGCACCGGCGAGCGCGGCGGGTTCGACCGGTCGACGCTGTCGCGCATGCTCGACCTGGCCGAGTCCGGCGCGGCGTCGCTGTTCGCGGGCCAGCGGGCGGCGCTGGAAGGTGGCGGAGCAGGCAGGATCGTGAGTTCGTAGATGATCGCGCAGGAAGGTTCGGACATGTCCCGAAGGCTGGTGCTGGCGACCGGCAACCCGCACAAGGTGGCGGAGCTGGCGGCGATGGTGCGCGCGGCCGGGCTGCCGCTGACGGTCTGCTCGGCGCGCTCGCTCGGGCCGGCGCCGGAGATCGCGGAGGACCAGGGCAGCTTCGAGGCGCACGCGCGGCTCAAGGCGGAGGGGATCGCGGAGTGGCTGCGAGGTCGCGGCGAGCCGGGCTCGACGCTGGTGCTGGCCGACGATTCGGGGATCTGCGTGGCGGCGCTGGACGGGGCGCCAGGCGTCGATTCGGCGATCTTCGCGGGGCCGCAGGCAGACGACGCGGCCAACAACGCCCGGCTGGTGGCGGAGCTGGGCGCACGCGGGCTGGAGCGGTCGCCGGCACATTACCTGTGCGTGCTGGCGCTGACGCGGGTCGACGCGGGCGCGGACGCGGTGCGGCTGTTCACGGGCCGCTGGGACGGCGAGGTCCGGACGACGCCGCGCGGGTCAGGCGGGTTCGGCTACGACCCGTACTTCTGGCCCGACGGCAGCGCCCGCTCGTCGGCCGAGCTGCCGGCGGCCGAGAAGAACGCGCAGTCGCACCGCGGGCGGGCGACGGCGCTGCTGCTGGCAGCGCTGCCGGCGGTGCTGGAGGCGTAGAGGGCGAGGGCGGCGATCGCCGGATGCGCGGCAGATGGCATCGCTGCGGCGGCGGAGGTGAGGACGTGGTGGCGCTGCGATGGCGCGGAGGTCGCGGAGAATCGGCGAGGACGCGGCGCGAGGCCGTCTCGCGCGCGCGAGGCTGCGGGGCGCGTGCTTCGTGGCGCTGGATCGCAGCCCGGGGGTCGTGTATGGTCCGGCCGCTCGGGGCGTAGCGCAGTCTGGTAGCGCGCCTGCTTTGGGAGCAGGATGCCGGAGGTTCGAATCCTCTCGCCCCGACCATTTTTGTTTCACGGCCCTTCGGGGCCTGTTCCACGGCCCTTCAGGCCCGGCGCCCATAGCTCAGTTGGATAGAGCATCGGCCTTCTAAGCCGAGGGTCCCAGGTTCGATTCCTGGTGGGCGCGTCGCGTTCGCGCCCAGGCGTCACGCGTGGGCGCGAGCGGCCCGGTAGGCGTCGGCGAAGCGACGCGCGCGCTCGGGATCGACGGGGCCGCCGGCGCGACCGTCGGCCCGCAGGGCGCTGCCGACGATGACGCCGTCGCACAGGCCGGCGAGGATCGGCAGGGCGGCCTCGGTGGCGCCGCTGGCGACGTAGAGCGGGACGCCGCCGGCGGCCGCCCGCACGCGCCGCAGGTGCTCGGGGTCGACGGCCTCGCCGGTGCCGCTGCCGGTGACGAGGACGGCGTCGGCGAGGCTGCGCTGGACGAGGTCGCGGGTCTCGTCGGCGAGGTCGCGCGCGGCCAGCGGGGCGGAGTGCTTGACCGCGACGTCGCCCCAGATCCGCAGGTCGGGTCGGCCGAGCTCGCGGCGCAGGCGGACGACCTCGGCGGCCTGGCCCTCGACGAGGCCCTGATCGGTGACGCGGGCGCCCGAGAGCACGTTGATGCGCACGCACTCGGCGCCGACGACGACGGCGACGGCGACCGCGGCGAGGCCGTCGTTGCGCAGGACGTTGATGCCGAGCGCGAGGTCGGGGCAGGCGTCGCGCACGGCGAGGGCGCAGGCGGTGATGCCGGCGATCGTGACCGGAGGGACAGGTCCCTTGAAGAAGGGGATGTCGCCGAAGTTCTCGACGACGGCGAGGTCGAAGCCGGCGGCGGCGAGGGCCTGGGCGTCGCGGGCGACGGCGCGGGCGATCGCGGCGACGGGCTCGCGGCTGCGCGGGCTGCCGGGCAGCGGCGGGAGGTGCAGGACGCCGACGAGGCTGCGCATGGCGGCGAAGGTAGCAGCGATGCCGCGCGCATGCAGCCGCGCGGCTTCGCGGAACCGACGCGGGCGAGCTCTGCGAGGAACGTCGCGGATGATGAGATGCGAGATCCGTCGGGCGCCGGCTCGCGGGAGTCGATGCCGGGCGTGGGTGTGCGCAGCGGGCTGCGCCGCGACGATGGAGACAGAGGTCGCCCCGCGGCGCGCCGTGGGCGAAGGGACCGATCTGCGGCCTCGCGTGCGCGCGTGGCCGCGATCGCCGTTGCCGGGGTCCGGCGGTGATCGCCCGCACTTCAGGCGCACACGCGGCGACGCTAGCGTCGGACGCAGGAGGTGTTCGGCATGCGGGGGACGTGGACGATCGCGGCGGTGTTGGTGCTCGGAGGTTGTGGCGACAGCGGGCCGGGGACCGGCACGGGAGGGATCAGCGAGGGCACGACGACGGCGGCGTCGACCGATCCGATGACGACGACGACGGGGCCGACGACCTCGGAGCCGGAGCCGACGACATCGACGACGACCACCACCACGATGACGCCGACGACGACCTCGCCGACCACCGGCGAGCCGGCGGAGTGTCAGACGGCCGCCGATTGTCAGGCGCCGACCTGCCAGGCGCCGACCTGCGAGGCGGGGGCGTGCGGGACGATGAACATGGCCGAAGGGACAGCCGTGGACGACCTGCCCGGCGACTGTCGGGCCACGGTGTGCGACGGGGCCGGCGGGACCAAGGAGATCCCGATCGACGATCCGCCGTCGCAGGCCGCGGGCGACTGCAAGCTGGTGGGATGTCTTCAGGGACAGGTGGAGTACACGCCGGCCGACGACGATCTGCCCAGCGACGGCAACGACTGCACGATCGACACCTGCATGACCGGCGAGGCGGTGTTCACGGCCAAGCCGATGCACAGCCCGTGCGGGCCGATGGGGTCGCAGTTCTGCCACGCCGACGCGAGCTGCCAGGCGTGCAAGGAGGTCACCGACGCGTGCGAGGACTACGGGTCGGAGCCGCACGAGACGCAGGCGACCGCCCACAGCCTCGGCGAGATCACCGACGCCGACGCCAACGGGTCGTTCGCGTGCGGCACGGTCCAGGGCGCCGGCGACGTCGACTGGTTCACGTTCTCCGGCGTCGACGCGTTCCTCAACATGGTCGACCCGTCGCGCACGCTGGTGGCCGAGAACGACGCGGGGCGGCTGTGCGTGTACATGCAGTGCGAGAAGGGCACGACGACGGTGACGTGCGGGGCCAACGACACGCCCGACACCGCGCCGCTGGGCCAGAAGGGCTGCTGCGGGCAAGGCACGGTGTCGCCAGGGCTGAACTGCACGGGCCTCGACGACTCGGCCAAGGTGTGGATCAAGGTCGACAACCCGGACATGCTGGCCTGCGTGCCGTACCGGCTCGACTATCACTTCTAGGCGCGGGGCTGCGGAGCGGCAGCGGCGGGACGGGCTGCATCGCGGGGCGGGGACGCAGTGGCGCTCCTGCTGGTGATGTCTCGAGGGGCGAGTGTGCTTCGATGTGTCCCAAGGGACATGTTGATCTCTCGTGCCTCGATATGTCCCGAAGGACAGACGATCGCGCTTGCATCGAAGTGTCTCGAAGGACAGGTGGTCGAGGGCGCGATGCGAGGGGCAGGCTCGGCGAGGGGGGCCGACGTCACCGCGCGCTCGCGTGGCTCCGCGCGTCGTTCGGCAGCGGCGACGTCGGCGCCCGTCCGCCAGCGCGGCGATGATCTCGCGGGGGCATGGCTGCGAGGCGCTGCGTCAGCACCTGCAGTCGTCGCCAGCTCCGCGCAGTTGCGAACGTAACGGGCGCGCGTGAAGGCGTTTCATGCTCCAGGTTCTCGCCGCGCAGATCGGGGCCGACCGGGTTCGTGGCATCAGCAAGAATCTCCGAGCGACGCGGCCTGGCCAGCAGACACGCGGCGGCGAGGTCGCCGGCGAGCGGTCCTCTGTACGAGCTTGCCGCGCCGTGCAGGCTCTCGATCGCGGGCCGTCCGCGGCGCGCCGACTGTTCAGATGGGCTGTAAGCAAAGGTCCCGGGCGCGCGCGGGCGGAACTGCAAAGGCCTTGCGACACCGTCGGCAACGACGTTCGGCTGTACGCTGGCGCGAGGTAGCAGGACGACGAATGGCGATGCTCGAGCGACTCGATGCGGTGCGTGCGATCTTCAACAACCTCGAGGTCATCGTCTGGGCCGTCGACACCGAGGGCACCATCGTCGTCTCGGAGGGCGGCGGGTTGAAGTACCTCGGCCTGCCGCCCGGCGCGATAGTCGGCCAGAGCTTCTACGAGCTGTACGGGCAGAGCAGCGACGGCGTGAACAACCTGCAGCGCTCGCTCGCCGGCGAGACGCTGATCGTCCAGCACAACGATCACGGCCGGGCCCTCGAGTCGCGCTTCGTGCCGGTCCGCAGCGAGAGTGACGAGGCGGTGGTGGGCGTCATCGGCGTCACCCAGGACATCACCGAGCGCCTGCGCAGCCAGGCCGAGCTGCGCGAGCAGGCGGAGCTGCTGGACCTGGCCCACGACGCGATCGTGGTCCGCCGGCTCGACGGCACTGTCACGTACTGGAACCACGGGGCGGCGCAGATCTACGGCCACAGCCGCGAGGAGGCGCTCGGTCGCGACGTGCACGCGCTGCTGCGCACGAGCGGCGATCTGCAGGAGCCGCGGCGCCGGCTGCTGGCAGAGGGCTTCTGGGACGGCGAACAGACGCACACGCGACGCGACGGCCAGGAGGTGCTGGTGGCCTCGCGCTGGGTGCTGAAGCGCGACGCGAACGGTCAGTCGGCGACGATCCTGCAGATCGACACCGACATCACGGCGCGCAAGCAGGCGGAGCAGGCGGAGGCCCGCCGGCGCGAGGATCTCATCCGCGCCCAGGCGCTCGCCATCGAGGAGCTCTCGACGCCGCTGATCCCGATCACCGACGACATCTTCGTGATGCCGCTGATCGGGATGATGGACTCGATGCGCGCGCAGCAGGTGCTGCAGACCCTGCTCGACGGGCTGGCCAACGGGCGCGGCAGGTTCGTGATCCTCGACATCACGGGGGTGCCGGTGGTGGATACGGCCGTTGCCCACGCGCTGCTGCGCTCGGCCCAGGCGGCCCGCCTGCTCGGGGCCGAGGTGATCCTGACGGGCATCCGCCCGGAGGTCGCGCAGACGCTGGTGAGCATCGAGGCCAACTTCACCAACGTGATCACGCGCGGCACGCTGCAGAGCGGCATCGCCTACGCGCTCGGGCGGCGCGGGCAGAGGACGCTGTGACGCGGGGAGCGGTCGCGTGAGTGGCAGGGTCTTCGGGACATGCTTGAAAGGGCATGTCCTCGAGGACGGCGTGGTGAGCGATCGCGCCGTGGAAACGTGAAAACAGTCTGGCCCTCAGGACATGCTCCTTCGGGCATGTCCTGAGGAGCAGGCGCGATCAGGCGGTCGTGATCAGCGACGGCGGCAGGTGGCCGGTGTCGTTGTAGGTGATCAGCGCCTCGAAGTCTTCCTGGTAGACCCGGAGCTCGGTGATCCCGCAGTGCGAGCAGTCGAACCGGCTCCACGCCTCGTAGGGCAGGCGCAGGGTGTGGGCGACGAGGTAGCGGATCAGGTTGCCGTGGGTGAAGATGACCGCGAAATTGGTCTGCTTCGGGGTGCGGAAGAAGCGGTCGCGGACCTTGTCGACCTGCTTGACGGTCATGGCCCGGTCCTCGGGGCTGGTGAACGGCAGGCCGGGGTGGACGCCGAACTCGGCCACGCGGTTGGCGTCGACCACCGGCAGGACCTCGTGCAGGTACGGCTTGACCTTGATCCGGTCGATGTGGAGCTCGTGGGCGGCGATCTCGGCGGTCTGCAGGGCGCGCGGCCAGGGGCTCGAGAACAGGCCCTCGAACTTGCCTTGCGCGGCGTCGAGGATCTGCGCCAGGCGCCGACCGGTGCGCACGGCCTGGCGCCGGCCCAGCGGGGTGAGGCCCCAGACGGTGTCGCCCTCGTCGCCGATCCGCTCGTAGTGGCCGTGCCGGACGAGGATGACCCGGCTGTGGACGACTTCGAGGCTCATGCGCGGCGGCGCTTGTAACACGGCGTCGCCGCGCTCACAAAGGAGTCACGGCGAGCCGCCGCAGCCGGCGCCACAGGGCCAGGTCGCCGGCGACGAGCCGCTCCTTGTCGGCCCGCCGGAGGGCCTTGAGCGCGTATTCCAGCTGCCGGGCGTGGCGCGGCAGCTGCTGGCCGCGCTTCCAGGCGACCGCCACCGGCAGCCGCCCGCGCGTGTACTTGGCGCCCTTGCCGGCGTTGTGCGCGGCGAGGCGGCGGTCCAGGTCGTCGGTGATGCCGGCGTAGAGCGAGCCGTCGGCGCAGCGGAGGAGGTAGACGATGTAGCGCCGCTCGGCCACGGGAGGGCTCCGACGATACACGCGATCGGGCCGGGGCGCGGAAGCGTCACGGGCGCTCAGCCGGCGGCCGCGATCACCTCGAGCAGGCCGGCGCCGTACTTGTCGGCCTTGGCCGGGCCGATCCCGTGGGCGAGCAGCAGCTGGTCGCGGGTGCGCGGGCGCAGCAGCGCGAGGTCGCGCAGGCTGCGGTCGCTGGCGACCACGTAGGGCGGGACCCCGTCGCGGCTGGCGACCTGCATGCGGTGGGCGCGGAGGCGCTCGAACAGCGCCAGGGCGGCGGCGTCGAGCACGGCCTCGGGCTCGTGCGTCTTTCTGTCCTTCGGGACATGTCCCAAGGGACCTGCCCCGGGGAGCATGTCCTTTGCGGCAGGTCGATGGCGCGGCGGCAGCAGCAGGCGGGCCGGCACGGCGCCGCGCATGACCTGGCGGCCGATGTCGGTGAGGACGACGACGGGGCGGTCGTCGCCGGTGAAGTCGACCCAGCCGGCGACGACGCAGCGGCGCAGCAGGCGGAGCAGCCAGGGGCCGTCGTGATCGCGCAGGGCGCCGAAGGTCGGGGTGTTGACGAGGCCAGTGCGCTCGAGCCGCTCGTCGGCGGCGCCGCGCAGCAGGCTGACGGCCGCCTGTAGGCCGAAGCGGCGGTGGATCCGGGCGACCGCGCTGAGCGCCTTGCGCACGATCAGGGTCGTGGCCTCCGGGTCGTCGTCGGCCTCGGCCGAGAGCTGGCGGCACACGTCGCAGCGGGCGCAGCCGCCGAGCGCCTCGCCCTCGTCGCCGAAGTGGCGGAGGATCGCGTCGTGGCGGCACGAGCCGCCCTCGGCCCAGCGCATCAGCTCGAGGAAGGTGTTCCACTTGTGCTCGACCACCGCCGGCGCGGGCGGGCTGTCGTCGCCGCCGCCGCGCTCGATCAGCCGGCGCCGCAGCGGCAGGTCGCCCGGGGCGATCAGCAGCAGACCGAGCGCGTCGCGGCCGTCGCGGCCGGCGCGACCGACCTCCTGGTAGTAGGCCTCGATCGAGCCCGGCGGGGCCAGGTGGATCACCGCCCGCACGTCGCCGCGGTCGATGCCCATGCCGAAGGCGTTGGTGGCGACGACGATGTCGAGCTCGCCGCGCGAGAAGCGGGCCTGGACCCGATCGCGCTGCGGACCCTCGAGGCCGGCGTGGTAGGCCTCGGCCCGCCAGCCGCGGGTGACCAGGCGCACCGACTCCTGCTCGGTGACCTTGCGGGTGGGGGCGTAGATGATGGCTGTCCCGTAGGACATGTCCTCGGCGTCATGTCCCGAAGGACGGGCGCCGGGGGCCCGGCCGAGCGCCGCCTCGAGCGTGTGGTCGATGAGGCGCTCGCGCGACCGGCGGTCCTCCTCCTCGGCGACGTGCAGGGCCAGGTTGGGGCGGGCGAAGCCGCGGACGATCTGCGGGGTGTCGGCCGGCAGGCCCAGGCGCGACAGGATCTCGTCGCGCACCACCGGGGTGGCGGTGGCGGTGCAGGCGAGCACGCGCGCGCGCGGCAGGTCGGCCAGGAGCTCGCCGATCTGCAGGTACTCCGGGCGAAAGTCGTGGCCCCACTCGCTGATGCAGTGGGCCTCGTCGATGGCGATCAGCGGGACGGCGATCCGGCGGCAGATGTCGCGGAAGGCCGGGGCGCCGAGCCGCTCGGGGGCGACGTAGACGAGCTTGTAGTGGCCACGCGCCATGGCCCCGAGGCGGGCGCTGATCTCGGGCCCGGGCAAGGTGCTGGCGAGGAAGGTGGCCGTGACGCCGCGCGCCTCGAGGGCCCGCACCTGGTCGGCCATGAGGGCGATCAGCGGCGAGAGGACGATGGTGGTGCCCGGCAAGGCGCTGCCCGGGAGCTGGAAGGTGAGGCTCTTGCCGCCGCCGGTGGGCGCGACGAGCAGCAGCCGCCGCCGCTGCATGAGGACCTCGATGGCCTCGGCTTGACCTGGCCGAAAGGACTGGTAGCCGAGCCGCTGCAGGGCGCCCAGGAAATCGGGCCCGTCGCCCGCGCCAGGCTCCTGACGGGGGCCTCCGGGGCCGGCAGGCCGAACCGTCGCGTCGGGCTCGTGGGCGCCAGGAGAGGTCACGGGCCGACAGGGTGGGCGCTCGCGCGCGCACGCGCAAGCAGGATCGCGCGGGCGCGAGCGCGGCGGGGGCCTGGCGCGAGCGCGGCGGGGACCTGGCGCGAGCGCGGCGGGAGCCTGGCGCGAGCGCGTGGACCGGAGGGGCGAGGCCCTGGGTGACCGGCGATGGTGGACGAGAGGGAAACGAGCTCCCCGCGGGCGGGCGGAGGGAGGCGAATGCGGTTCGTTCGAGAGGCCGGGAGCGCGGCGGGCCTCAGGGGGCGGGCTCGGCGGCAGCCTCGGCAGCGGCTTCGGCGGCGGGGTCGACGGGTTCGGTCGGGCCGCCGCCGAGGCGGAAGATGCGGGCGATGAGGCCGTTGGGGACCACGAAGGCGGCGATGCGCTGGCGGTCGACGGTCAGCTGCGGGCACTCGGGCGTGCGCCGGTCGGGCCAGATGTCGACGCCGGAGGCGAACACGCTGAAGCCCGGCTCGCCGGTGGCGCACTGGCCCGAGAGCCAGGCGTCGCGCGCCTCGTGATCCGCGAGCGCGGCCATGACGACGAGGCGCGGGCTGAGGGCGGGCAGCAAGATGTCGGCCCAGGTCAGCGCGACGACGTGAGCGCCGTCGACGGCGAAGGTGCGCGCGACGATCTCGGGGCCGGACGGCGGGTCGGCGTCGGCGGCCTTGGGATCGACGGTGGTGTCGATGCGCTCGCACACGAGGCTGACGATCTGGGTGGTGGCGAGCGGGGTGACGCAGGTGATGGCGACGCTGCCGACCTTGCCCTCGAGCTTCTCGTCGGTCCACACGTCGAGCATGGCGGCCTCGCGGATCTGCGCGGCCAGCTCGCGCTCGCGGTCGTCGTCGGCGAGGTCGACCTCGGGGTAACTGATAGCGAGGGTGACCTGGCCGGGCCGGCGGGCGATCGATTTCTCCACCACGGGCACGTAGGCGAGGCCGTCGCTCAGCGGGGCGGTGGTGTAGAGCCGATCGGAGGTGGCGACGAACAGCGGCGGAGCCCCGCGCGGCTGGCTCGACTCGGCCGGCGGCGGCCGACAGGTGGGCAGCGCGAGCAGGAGGAGGGCGAGGCCTGTATTTCGGGACAGGTGCATCGAGACAGGTCGGCGGACGGACCGGACGCTCGAGAGTGCGACGAACCGCCGGTCGCCGCAAGCGGGCCGGCGACCTCAGGCGGAGGGTGCTGCGGAGGCGGGGGCCGGTGTGAGGGCCGGCGGCGATGGCGCTGGATGCGGGGCAGGGGAGCCGAGCGGGTGGGGTTCATGCTGTCTATTGCGACATGTCTAAAAGGGCATGGTCATAAGGACATGTTGAAAGTCAAGAGGCGAGGGCGACGCCCCTGCAAGACGAAGAGGATGGCGACCTCGCCGCGGGTCGTCCAGCGCATCGGGGCGTAGAGGCGAAGGGCGCCGACGCGGACCTCGTGGAAGGGATCTGTCACTTGCGGCGGCGGCGACGAAGCAGCGGCAGAAGCCAGGCCAGGGCCGGGCTGCCGGTGCGGCAGCCGCCGCAGGCGTCGTCGCCGGGCGGGTCGGACTCGCCGGCGGTGTCGGACTCGCCCGGATCGTCGCCGGTGCTCGAATCATCACCGGTGCTGTCGCCGCTGCTCTCGTCGCCGGTGGTCTCGGGCGCGGGCAGTGGTTCGACGCAGGCGAGCCCGTCGCGGGTGTCCGCGGCGCACAGGTGGGCGCGGATCGACATGTCCGAGAGGACAGGGTTGACGACGGCCAGCCAGTAGCCGCCGGCGGGCAGCTCGGCGAGGATCCGCGGCTCGGGTTCGGCGCCGTCCCAGGCGAGCGCCTCCGGCTCGACGGGGCCGTCGGCCGCGCCGCCGGCGACCGCCTGAAGCGTGAACTCGAGGCCGGGCGCGGGCGCGGCGAGGCCGAACCACAGCGGGCCGCCGGGGTGGTCGAGGCGGTAGTAGCGGGCGGTCAGCGAGAAGAAGCGGTCGTCGTCGGCGAGCGGGAACACCTCCTGTTCGGCGGCCACGCCCGCGAGCTCGGCGGCGTACGGGTGGCTGTCGCGGGCGCCGGCGTGCTCGCCGGTGGCGAGGTTCCAGGCGGCGAACTCGAGCCAGGCCGGGCGCAGGTCGTCGGCGTGCGCCTGCAGCAGCCCGGCGATCGCGGCCGGCAGCTCGGCGGCGCCGCCGATCTGCAGCAGGGCGTCGACGAACTCGGGGCCGCGGCGGGCGATCAGGAAATCCCACCACAGCCCGGTGCCGTAAGCGAAGCTCGGCACCGGACCGGCGGGGGGCTTGAAGAGGGAGCGGCCGGTGTCGGCGAGGTAAGCATCGCAGAAGCGCAGGAAATCGCGCGAGTCGGCGCGATAGGACCGCTCGGCCCACACGGCGGTGCCCTCGGAGAACCACACCGGGAGGTCGACGGCGTACGCGGCCTGGACGGCGTGGAACAGCTCGTGACTGACGACGGTGTCGACGGCCTCCGCGAGGTCGGCGTAGCCGTAGCCGGCGAAATCGTTCTCGAGCACGAGGTGGCCGGCGCAGGCGTCGGGGTCGCAAGCGTCGTGGCCGAAGTGGCCGTCGGCGGAGCCGCCGAAATCGACGAGGTAGATGTCGAGTGCCTCGCTGCCGCCGAGCAGGCCGAGGTCGTGCTCGGCCTCGCTGCGCGGGGGCCGGAGGTCAAAGGCGTCGCGGTAGAGCGCGAGCACGGCGGCGGCGGTGTCGGCGACGCGGACGACGTAGTCGGGCACGCCGTCGCCGTCGAGGTCGGCGAGCGGGACGACGCTGGGGCCGTCGGCGCTGTAGTGGACGCGCAGGCCGCCGCCCGGGTGATCGAAAAAGACGAGGCTGTCCTTTGGGTCATACGGCCACAGGCCGCCCTCGGTCGGCCGCTCGGCGCGCGCGAGGCCCGGGACGAGCAGGGCGGCGAGCAGGGCGGCGAAGCACGCGGGGACCGGCGAGCGAGTGGGACGCGCGCGGCGCTTCGGCTCGACGGCGGAGTGATTTCCACGCACCCCGAGCGAGTGGCACGCGACGAGCGCGGGATGCTCGCGCGTCGACGCGAAGGCGAAGTGATTCCTGCGGCTCGTCGAATCGGCGCATGAGTGCTGCGCGGGCATCGTCGCTTCGACGGGCGAGCGATGCCCGCGCATCGTCGCTGCTTCGGCCGATGGATCCGCCGTCGCCTCGCGCTCCGCGGCGTCGCGGCGCTTCACGGGAGGAAGCTCCAGCGCCAGGTCATGATCGCCGAGCCCGTGCCCATGGTGCCGTTCTCGTTGCAGTCGGCCTGGCCCTGTTCGTAGTAGGCCTCGATCACCAGCTTGACGGCGCGACCGTCGGCGAGGCGGAGGGCGAACGGGAAGCCGGTGGTGGTGACGCAGCCGGTGTAGCCCCACCAGCTGGCCATGCGGTACGCGGGGCTGCCGGGCAGGCCGGAGCCGTCCTCTTGCAGGGTGCAGGCGTCGTCGTAGTAGCTCTCGGGCGCGAACTCGGCGTCGGGCGGGGCGGCGTCGAGGTCGGCGTACTGGCCGGCGGGCGCGGCGACGGTGACGCACGACGGGCCCGAGCTGCCGCTGTTGGCGCGGATGCCGAAGCGCTTGGCGGCGATGTCCCAGGCGCCGCTCTCGAGCGCCGCGACGTCGTCGAGGTCGACCCGCGCGAGGCCGTCGTCGGTGAAGCGGAGGTAGACCCACGGATTCATCGCCGCGGCCATGGTCCCGCCGGCGGAGGCGTCGAGGGTCGAGACCCAGTCGTCGCCGTCGCGCACGCTGGCGACCTCGGCGTCGCTGACCTTGTCGTCTTGCAGCGACAGGTCCTGGATCGAGGCGTCGATGCAGGGGACGGGGGCCAGCGGGCAGGCGTTCGGGTCGACCGGCTCGTCGGTGGTGCCGGGGTCGGTGGTGGTCGGTGGCTCGGCGGTGGTGCCGGTCTCGGTCGTGGTGCCGGGTTCGGTGGCGGCCGAGCTCTCGTTGCCGGTCTCGGCAGTGCCGCCGGTCCCGGCATCGTTGCCGGTCGCGGCCTCGGTGCCGGTGCCGGTGTCGGCCGGATCGCCCTGGTCGCCGCAGGCGCCGACGAGCATGGCGAAGAGGATGAGGTGTAACTTGGGACAGGTCGTGAGGGACATGGGATGCGCGATCCTGGTGCGAGGTGATCTGAACTTTTGGACAGGTCCCCGGGCCCGACGAGCGGGCGGGCGAGATGAACCTTTGGACAGGTCCCCGGGGACAGGCGCGTGGGGCGCGTGCCGCGGCAGGACGGCCGCGGCCACGGTCACGCGTGGAGGTCGTCGGGCGGGCGCGGGAGGACGGCGAAGCCGCGGCCCGCGGGCGCGGGTACGAGGTCGAAGCGGGCGCCGAAGCACGCCTCGAGGCGCTCGGGGGTGAGGACGTCGGCCGGTTCACCGTGGGCGACGCAGCGGCCGGCGTGGAGCAGGGCGAGGTCGTCGGCGCACTGGCTGGCGGCGCCGAGGTCGTGGAGGACGAGCACGAGGGCGGTGTCGGTGGCGCGCACGAACTGGCGCAGGCGCGCGAGGATCCGGACGGCGTGGCCGGGGTCGAGGTTGGCGGTCGGCTCGTCGAGCAGGAGGTAGCGGCGCGGGTGCTCGGGGCTGGGCTCCCAGATCTGGGCGAGCACCCGGGCCAGCTGGACGCGCTGCTGCTCGCCGCCGGACAGGGTCGGGGCGAGGCGCTCGGCGAGGTGGGCGACCTCGGCCAGCTCGAGCGCGGCCCAGGCGATGTCGCGGTCGCGCCGGGTCTCGCCGCGGCCGGGGTGCGGGAGGCGCCCCAGGGTAGCGACCTCGAGCGCGGTCAGCGGGAAGCGCAGGGCGCTGGCCTGCGGCAGGACGGCCCGCATGCGCGCGAGGGAGGTGGGGTGGACCTGGGCGAGCGGGCGACCGTCGAAGCGCAGCTCGCCGGCGCTGGGGGCCTGCTCGCCGGCCCAGACGCGCAGCAGGGTCGATTTTCCGGCTCCGCTGGGGCCGACGACGGCGAGCACGCGGGCGCACTCGGCCACGAGCGAGAGGTCGCGCAGGAGCTCGGCGCGCCCGACGGTGACGCCGATGCGCGAGGCGACCAGGCTCACGCGACCTCCGATTGGGGGGCGGCGAAGCGAGGGGGATCGACCTCGGCCCCGGCGCGCCCGGGCGCATGGTCTTCGGGACAGGTCGAGCCGGGCCGCGCGTCGTGCGAGCCCGGGACCGGGGCCGGGCGGGGCGTGCGCATCAGGATGGCCTTCGGGACAGGTGGGGGCGCGACCGGGGGCGATCGCCTGGGTTCGACCCTTGGTTGCGATCGTTCTTCATAAGTATTCAGAACCAAAGATCTTACGGCGCTGCTCATGCGAACTCCGAGGCGCGCACGCGGGCGAGCAGGGCGAGGAACACCGGGGCGCCGAGCAGCGAGGTCAGGATGCCGACGGGCAGCTCGGCGGGGGCGAGCATGGTGCGGGCGGCGGCGTCGGCGAACAGCAGCAGGGCGGCGCCGCCGAGCGCGGCCGCGGGGATGAGGACGCGATGGCGCGGACCGACGAGCCCGCGCAGCAGGTGCGGGACGACCAGACCGACGAAGCCGATGATGCCGGTGAAGGCGACGCACACGCCGACGGCCAGGGCGACCTCGGTGATCACGCGCCGGCGTAGGCGCTCGACGTCGACGCCGAGGTGGAACGCCTCGGCCTCGCCGAGCAAGAGGGCGTCGAGCTCACGCGCGCGGCGCCACAAGAGGACGCCGGACAGGCCGACGAGGGGCACGAGGATGAGGCCGACGCTGTGGGTGATGCCGCCGAGCCCGCCGAGCAGCCACAGGCTGAGGTCGCGCAGCTGGCGGTCGTCGGCGAGGTAGCCGAGCAGGCCGATCGCGGCGCTGGCCAGGGCGCTGACGGCGATGCCGGCGAGCAGCAGGCCGACCACCGAGGTCTGGCCGCGGACCCGGGCGAGGGCGTGCACGATCCACGTGGCAACGAGCCCGCCGAAAAAGGCGAAGACCGGCTGGGTGAGGCCGCCGGGGAGCACGGGCAAGGCGCGGCCGAGCACGATGGCGAGGCCGGCCCCGAGCGCGGCGCCGCTGCTGACGCCGACGAGGCTCGGGTCGGCCAGCGGGTTGCGGAACAGGCCCTGCATGGCGCAGCCGGACACCGCCAGGCCGGCGCCGACGACCATGGCGCCGAGGGTCCGCGGCAGGCGCAGGGCGGTGAGGATGTAGCGCTCGCTCGGCTCGCAGGTCGGGTCGGGCGAGACGAGGCAGCCGACCGCGTGCGCGAGGTCGAGCGGGGCGGCGCCGACGGCCAGCTGCAGCAGCGCGCCGAGGACGACGAGGACGGCGAGGCCCACGAGGACCGGGCGCACGCGCCGGGCTGTCCCGGCGGACAGGCTCGCCCGGGCGGCGGTCACACGGCCGCTCCTGCGCCTGCGGACATGTGCGAACAGACAGGGACCGCCGAGGACCTGCGCGAAGAGACAGGTGACCGGGACCTGCGCGAAGCGACAGGTGCTCGGCTGAGGCCGGGCCGGGCGCCGGAGCTGCGCGGAGCGACAGGCGCGCCGTCGCGGAGGCGGCACCGCGTCACGGCGCCGCTCCTTCGCCGAGCTCGGGGTGGAGGGCGACCAGCAGCTCGCGCACGCCCTGGCCGATCCGCGGGCCGAAGCCGAGCAGCTTGAGGTCGTCGATGGCGACGATCCGCTGGTCGCGGCCGGCGGGCGTCTCGGCCAGGCCGGGGAGGGCGAGCAGGCCCGGGACGCCGCCCATGCTCTCGAGGCCGCGGCTCGGCAGGACGACCACGTCGGGCGCGGCGGCGACCACCGCCTCGGCGCTCCACGGCTTCATGCCGGTGAGGGCGCCGCCCGCGTTCTCGCCAGCGGCGAGGCGCACCAGCTCGGCGCCGGCGGTCTCGCGCCCGGCCACCAGCAGGCGGCCCGGCCCGCGCGCGTAGACGAACAGGACCCGCGGCCGCGAGGTGACGCGAGCGCGCATGCGGTCGGCCTCGGCCAGGTCGGCCTCGAGCGTGGCGAGCACCGTGGCCGCCGCTTCGGGCCGGCCGAGCGCGGCGGCGATGGCCGTGATGTTGCCGCGCGCGGCGTCGAGGTTCTCGCCCGACGGCAGCAGCTCGAGGCGGATGCCGGCGCTGCGCAGCTGCTCGACCGCGGTGGCCGGACCGGACGCGTCGCTGGCGAGCACCAGGTCCGGCCGGAGCCCGAGCACGCCCTCGGCGGAGAACTGCCGGTAGTAGCCGACCCGCGGGAGGGCAGCGGCGGTCTCGGGATAGAGGCTCGAGAGGTCGACGCCGACGACGCGATCCCCGGCCCCAAGCGCAAATACCGCTTCGGTGACCGAGCTGCCGAGGGTGACGATGCGCTGGGGAGCCGTGACCTCGGCCGTCGCGGGGGCTGGACCGTCGCCCGGGGCGGCGCAGGCCGGGAGCAGCACCGCAGCGAGGACGAGCGAGCGAAGGACGGTCGAGGCGAGCATGCAGATCCAGACCGATGACACCGCGAGGCGCGCGGGCCAGAGTGGTGGCTACCACATTTTGAAAATGCAAATCAAAGCTAATTTCGTGAGCGAACCGCGCAACTGGGGTGTCACGGCCCTGGAGTTTGGCTTGACACGAGATTTTGAAAACTGTTATCAATCCACCCCCTCGCTCGGAAGCGCACCATGAGTCGTTACACCGGACCCCGTCTCCGCATCCTCCGCCGCCTCGACGTCGACCTCCCGGGTCTGACCGCCAAGTCGCGCGAGAAGCGGCCCTATCCACCCGGACAGCACGGGCAGGCGCGGCGCAAGCGGCCGTCCGCCTACGGCATGCAGCTCGCCGAGAAGCAGAAGCTCTGCTTCAACTACGGCGTCAGCGAGCGGCAGATGCGGCGCCTGTTCGCCGAGGCGATCGCGGCCAAGGGCGTCACCGGTGAAGTGCTGCTCGAGCTGCTCGAGCGCCGCCTCGACAACGTCGTGTTCCGCTCCGGCCTCGCGCCGACGATCCCCGCGGCGCGGCAGCTCGTGACCCACGGGCACGTCCGCGTCGACGGCCATCGCGTCGACATCGCCTCGTTCCGCGTGCGCACCGGCGCCGAGATCACGCTGCGCCCGCGCAGCGTCGACCTCGACATCGTCCAAAAGGCCGTGGGCACGCCGGTCCGCATCCCGCTGCCGACGTGGCTCGAGACCGATCTGCCGCAGCGTCGGGTGAAGATGGTCGGCAAGCCGAGCGGCAACTCGGCTCCGTTCGAGCTCGATGTCCAGCTGGTGGTCGAGTACTACGCCCGCTTCTTCTAGGAGTGCCATGCCGCGCCCCTCGACCCCCGACAATTCGTTGATGGCGCTGATCGTGCGCCGCTGCGGTCTCGACGCGGTGGCAGCCGAGCTGCTGCAGCGAATCGAGGCCGCCGCGTGGGACCTCGTCGCCGACGGCGTGACGCCGGACGTGCTGCGCGCGGTGCTCGCGGTGGTCGCCGACGTGGCACCGGCTCCGGCGGGCCTGCCGTTCCGCGCGCGCCGGCTGCTGCGGAAGTTCGCCCGCGCCCGCGACGCCGGCGTGCCGCCCGACGTGGTCTCCAGCTTCACCGAGGACGCGCTGCGCATGGCGCTGCTGATCGACGACGCGTTCCACCGCGGCCACGCGCTCGGCCGCGCCGAGGCGACGACGCCGATCGAAGACGCGCCGCCGCCCGGGACCTGGCCGCACTGAGGCGCAAGCGCACCGGATGTCTGAAGGGACATGGCCGCGAGGTCATGTCCCTTTTGCGTGCATGGTTCACCGAGCCCGAGTCGGATGTCTGAAGGGACATGGCCGCGAGGTCATGTCCCTTCGTGCATGTGCTTCGCATTGGATGTCCGAAGAGACATGGCCGCGAGGTCATGTCCCTTCGTGCGCCCGGCTCGGGTCAGAGCGCCTGCGCGGCGATCCAGCGGAACACGCCGGGCCCGGTGCCGCGCATCAGCTCGGGGTCGGGCTCGAGCGCGTCGATGCGCGCCAGCTCGCCGGTCACCGAGAGCACGTACAGGTTGCGCGGGGCCGACGGCGGCAGCAGCAGCTCGACGCTGAAGCCCTGGTCGTCGCGGCTGTGGAGCAGCAGGTCGCCGTCGTCGTCGATCGCCAGCGCCCACATCGGCACGCCCTGGAACCGCTCCATGCCCGCCGACGACACGCGGACGATCTCCCCCGCCGTCACCCCGCCGACGTCCTGCGTGTCGCTGGCGCACGTCCAGGCGACGAAGCGGGCGTTCGGCGAGGCCACCGGCGGCTGGCCGCCGACGCATGGGCTCTGCTCCGCGCTCAGCAGCTCGAGCCGGTCGGCGTCGACGCGCAGCGCGGCCCCGCGGACCGTCACGAACAGCAGCGCGCGGCCGTCGGCGCTGACGCGGGTGAACAGCTCGCCGGTGTCGCCGATCAGCGGCCGGCCGTCGTGCTCGCCGGTCGTGTGGTCGTAGCGGCGGATCGCCAGGCCGTCACGGAACACGTAGTGGCGGGGCGAGACGGCGGCGACCAGGCGCGAAGGGTCGGCCCACGCGGGGGCGTCGCCCGGGACCGCGCAGGCGACCCCGGGCTCGTCGACGGCCCAGCGCCACACGCGGCAGAGGCCGTCGGCGCCGCCCAGGCTCAGCGCGCCGCCGTCGGGGTCGACCACGCCGAGGCCGCAGCTCGGGCCCGGGCCGGCGCAGCGGGCCCGCTGCAGCCGCGCGAGCGGGGCGTCGGGCAGGCGGGCCGCGCCCAGCTCGGTCAACGCGGGCGCGGCGTCGTAGCCCTCGGCTGGCCTCGGGTACCTGATTGCAAGGACATGTCCTTTGGGACCTGGCCGTAAGAACCCGTCCTCGGGGACACCTTGCACGGCGAACAGCACCGGGGCGTCGGCGGCGCCCACGACCCCCCAGACCTCGGCGCAGCCGGCCGGCAGCGGCCACGCGAGCGGCACGATCGCGGCCGGATCGCCGGCGCTGGTGGTGGCGACCCGGGGCGACAGCGGCACCAGCTGCAGCGCGGCCGGGCAGCCGGCGGTCCACCACAGCGCGCCGCCGGCGGGGGCGAAGCCGGTGGCGTCAGGGGCCAGGCGGGCGGGCAGGGCGAGCGGCAGGGTGCGCGCGCCGACGAGGTCGACGAAGCCGGCGCGCAGCGTGCCGAAGCTGTCCCCGAGTTCATGTTGCCAGCCGCCGTCGCCGGCGCGGATAAGGGCGCCCTGACCGCGCGGATCGAGCTCGACCACGAGGGGCTGCGCGTCGGCCTCGGGGCCCGGTTCGGCGGGCAAGAGCTCGCGGAAGGCGAGGTCGCCGGCGTCGTAGATCGTCAGGGTCCGGGCCCCCTCCTTGCCGCGCTGCGACGCGATCCACACCGCGCGCGCGTCGACCGTGGGCGGGCCGCACGCGACGAGGCCAACGACGGTCAGGACGGTCAGGATCGCCGCGCCCGCGCGAGCGCGAAGGCCCGCGGGCGGGCGCGGGGGCGTCGCTTGTGACTTCACTCCCCCGCCTGGTGTCGCCGCGGCCACCACCCCCAGGGTACCAGCCTTGCGCGCCCGATGCGGGTTTGGCAGGCTTCGCGCCTCATGTCCGGCGACCCCAAAGACCCTGATTACGACGACACCGAAGCCGCCCTCGAGCCCGGCGAGCTGATGTTCGACGACGGCGACGAGGACGAGGTCGCGGCCTCCGAAGAGGAGATCCAGGAGGCGGCCCAGGCGATCGAGCTCGTCACGCTGCCGGTCTCGTGCACCAACGAGGGCAAGGGCGCGCCGCTCGGCATGGGCATCCAGCGCTTCTGGGCCCAGGAGCTGGCCGAAGCCGGGGTCCGGGCCGCCGCGCCGGTATTCACCGCGATCCAGGAGCAGGAGGGCCGCCGCGCGCCGGCGCTGATGATCTTCCGCGAGCCGTGGACCGACGAGCGCGCGCTCGAGGGCATCAACCGGTTCGCCAACGCCAAGTTCGGCCTGGCGACCGACATGTTCGCGCAGGAAGAGAAGGTCACGCTGACGGCCCGCCTGGTCGCCATCAGGCCGGGGCCCGCGCTCGAGACCGTCGACACCTTCGTCGCCGAGACCACCGCCGAGCAGCTGCCCGGCGAGGTGTTCGTGCTGACGCAGAAGATCGCCGCCGCGCTCGGCAAGCAGGTCGAGAAGAAGACCTGGCAGGAGGCGTTCGGCACCGAAAACGTGCAGGCGATCATCTCGTTCCTGGTCGGCCTCGGCAACCTCAGCGCGCTCCAGGGCCGCTGCGTGCCGACGACCTCGGACCAGCTGCTGTCGCCGCTGATGGACGCCCTCGGCCGCGCGCCGGAGATGGACGTGACCATGCAGGCGCTGCACGCGATGACCGACATCCTCATCGCCGGCCAGCCCGACCAGGCCGCCATCCCGCTGTCGGTGCAGGCGCTGTCGATCGCGGCGCAGAAGCGCAAGAACGATCAAGGCGCGTGGCACCACCTCGCGCTGGTCCTGCGCCGCGTCGGCGACCTCGGCTCGGCGGTCCAGGCGTTCCAGCAGGCGATCAACCTCGGGCCGCAGAACGCCGCGGTCGCGGCCGGCTTCGTCGACACCCTGCGGGCCGCCGGCGACCTCGAGAACGCGCTCAAGGTGGCCCAGTTCGCGGTCGAGAACGGCAACGAGGGCGTCCTGTTGATGGCCCAGCTCGGCAGCCTCCTGATCGAGAACGATCAGTTCGACGAGGCCGAGCCGTTCCTCCGCCGCGCGGTCGAGGAGGGCAAGGTCCCCAGCGCCTACGGCGACCTCGCCAACGTGCTGTGGGAGACCACCGAGGACGACCCGAAGAAGGTCCAGGAGGACCGCGACGAGGCGCTCGCGCTGCTGGCCCAGGCCATCGAGCAGCCCACGCTGCACAAGAGCGCGCTCGACATCCTGCTCGACCTCCACGAGGAGGAGAAGCTCGAGAAGGCGACGCTGCTGATGCTGCGCGCCGCCGAGAAGCACGCCGAGAACGCGACCGTGCTGCGCTACGTCGCCAGCATGTACCTCGAGGGCGACGAGCCGGCCCGCGCGCGCCCGTACCTCGATTCGATCCTCAAGCTGCAGCGCCGCAGCCTCGACGACGACGCGTTCGCGCGCCGGGCGATCCTCACCCTCGACGTCGAGGGCTTCGAGGACCGCTACGACCAGGCCATCGACTACGTGCGCAGCGGCGACCCGCAGAAGCACCTCGCCGCGGCCAAGTTCCTGCGCGAGATGATCGGCCGTGACCCGCGCTACTGGCAGCCGCACCTGATGCTGGCCCTGGCGGTGCGCGACAGCGAGGGCGACGCCTCGGCGCTGTCGCACCTCAACGACGCCGTCCGCCTGCGCCCGAACGACGCCGAGATCCGCAACCTCATGTCGGCGATCCTGCGCAAGCAGGGCCGCGCGCGCGAGGCCGTGGAGCACCTGCGCGCGGTCGTGGCGATCAACCCGCGCGAGATCGAGCCGGTCGTCAACCTCGCCTCGGCGATGCGCGACGCCAACATGTTCGACGAGGCGCGCCAGGTCTGCACCGCGGCGCTGCAGATGATCCCGGACCACCCGGAGTTCAAGCGCATCCTCGACAGCCTGCCGCCGCCGCGCCAGCGCCAGAACTGAGCCGCCCCCGACGGCTCCGACCTGGAGCCGAGACACGACGCGCATGCCGGCGAGCCGGGGTGCGCGTCGTCGGTCTTCGTGGGCACGAGCGAGAGCGAGTGAACATCGTTCGCCACGGATGTCGTGAGCGAGCGGCCGACGCCTGGCGATGGTGCTGCGCCGCGAACTCGTTCAGCCTGTCACGACGGCGTGGGGCGCTCTCCGAGGGGCTTCTCCGCGATCGTCCCACCGGGAGTCAACGTGATGCGAGCGCTTAAATTGAAGTGTGCGTGGAGTCGGGCCCTGACCCTTGGCATCGGGCTCGGCGCGGGCTGGACCCTGGCGATGCCGCAGACGGCCGAGGCCTGCGGCGGCGTGTTCTGCGACGGCGGGCTGCCGAACTCGATGCCCGTCAACCAGGACGGCGAGAACGTGCTGTTCGTGCTCGACCAGAACGAGGTCGAGGTCCACATCCAGATCAGCATCGATCCCAACACCAACGCGCAGAAGTTCGCGTGGCTGATCCCGATCGCCCAGATCCCCGAGTTCGAGGTCGGCTCGCAGCCCCTGTTCGACGCGCTGCTGAACTCGTCGGTGCCGACCTACCAGGTCCAGCAGACCTTCGAGGTCTGCGGCGAGAGCGGCCTCTCCGGCGGGTTCACGACCGGCGGCAGCGGCGACCCGGGCCTCAGCAGCGACAGCAACGGGACCGGCACCGACGGCAACGAGAGCGCCGGCGAGGACCCGGTGCTGTTCAAGACCACCGCCGGCGCGTTCGAGATCGTGGTCCTGCAGGACAAGCAGATCGGGCCGATCAAGGACTGGCTGATCGACAACGACTACCAGTGGATCGACGGCTCGGAGACGGTGCTGCAGCAGTACCTCGACGAGGGCCAGGTGATCGTCGCGCTCAAGCTGGCGGCCGGGTCCGACGGCGGTGACGTGCACCCGATCGTGCTGCGCTACCCGTCGAACGAGAACTGCTTCCCGCTGCGGCTGACGCGGTTCGCGTCGATCGAGAACATGGACATCCGTGTGTTCGTGCTCGGCGACAAGCGGGCGGCGCCGACCAACTACCGCCACGTCCTCGTCAACCCGCTGAAGATCGACTGGCTGTCGTTCGCGACCAACTACAAGGAGGTCATCACCAAGGCGGTCGACGACCTCGAGGCCGACGGGCTGGCGTTCGTGACCGAGTTCGCCGGGGCGTCGAGCGTGGTCCAGCCGTTCGCGTTCAACTTCTACAGCACGTCGTGGAACGAGGCGGCGTTCATCGGCATCCCGCCCGAGCAGGTGGTCCAGGTGCTGAACGAGCAGGGGCTGACGCAGTGCTTCGACCCCGAGTTCTGCTTCTACAACCACCCGCTGGTCGAGAGCCTGCTGAACGATTTCCTGCCGGTGCCCGACGGCCTGACGGCGGAGGAGTTCTACTGGAACCTGCCCGCCTACGTCGACCAGATCGACGCGATGGCGTGGGGCGACGGCAGCGCGTTCGCGCAGGCGCTCGACAGCCGGATCATCGCGCCGGGCGAGCACGCGCAGGAGCTGATCGACACGTATCCGTACCTGACGCGCATGTACACGGTGATCTCGCCCAACGAGATGATCGCGGACCCGATCTTCCACATCAACCCGGACTTGCCCGACGTGGCGAGCTTCCGCTCGGCGACCGAGTACAACCTGTGCGACGGCAACAGCGTGGTGACGCTGCCCGACGAGCGCGAGATCTTCGTGCCGAACGGCGGGCCGTGGCCGGAGTTCATCGGCGAGATGTGGTGGGCCGAGGAGGTCCAGCAGGTCGCCCTCAAGGGCAAGCCGATGCACCTCGTCAACAACACCGCGGCGATCAACAAGAAGATCGAGGAGTGGAACCTGGCCCACGGCTGGCCGCGCTTCCCCGACGCTCCGACGACCAGCGCCAGCGACACGGACACCGACAGCTCGGGCTCGGGCTCGAGCGGCGGGCCCGACTCTGCCACCGGCGGGGGACAGAACGACAGCAGCGGCTGCGGCTGCCGCAGCGACGGGACCCCGGGCGCCGGGATGCTGGCGCTCGTGGGGCTGGGGCTGCTGGCGCAGCGGCGCCGGCGGCGGGCGTGAGGCTGTTTTCTCGCGCCTGACCTCGAGGGCATGTCCGTAAGGGCATGCTCTCGAGGCGCTGTTCGTAAGGACATGTCCTCGGCGACATGTCCGTGCGGTCAGCCTCAGAAATCGATGACGACGGAGCGGGCCGAGACCTTGGCCGGGCCGTGGAACACCGCCTCGACGTTGTTGCCGGCGGGGTCGAGCAGGAACGCGGCGTAGTAGCCGGGGTGATACGGGCGCTCGCCGGGGGCCCCGTTGTCGCGGCCGCCCGCGGCCAGGCCGGCGGTGTGGAAGCGTTCGACGGCGCCACGATCGGGGGCCTGGAAGGCCAGGTGGACCCGCCCGGTGGTCTGACCCTGGGCCGCCTTGCTCTCGGCGGTGGAGATGAAGAGCTCGTCGTACCACACGTGGTCGTCGGCCTCGCCCCCGCGCGGGACGCCGAGAGCGCCGAGCACCGCGGCGTAGAAGCGCTTGGCCGCGGGGAGGTCGGTGACGACGAGCTGGATGTGATCGATGAGGCGACCGCGGTGGAGCTGCATGCCCCACCGTAGCCGATCGTTCGGCGCGCGCAACGCCGAGTCAGGCGACGGCCTGGTAGTCGCGCAGGTCGAGCTGACGGGTGCGGAGCCAGTAGCTGACCGTAAAGCCAGGCCACAGCGCGGCGGCCCGACCATCGGCGGTCTGATACCAGCTCTTGCAGCCCGAAGACCACACCGTGCGGCCGAGCTGCTCGTAGAGCTCGCTGGCGAAGGCACTCTGGACCTCGGGGCGGACGTCGAGGGTCCGCAGGCCGCGGTCGCGGAGCGCCAGGATGCACTGCAGCGCGTAGCGGACCTGGGCCTCGATCATGAAGATCATCGAGTTGTGGCCGAGACCGGTGCCGGGGCCCATGAGCAGGTAGAGGTTGGGGAAGCCCGCGACGGTGATCCCGAGGTAGGTCTCGGGCTTGCCGCGCCAGTGGGCGTTGAGCTCGTGGCCGTCGGCGCCGACGATTGTGATGGCCGAGAGATAATCGGTGGCACGGAAGCCAGTGCCGAGGACGATGGCGTCGACCTCGCGCAGCACGCCGTCGCTGGTGCGCACGCCGGTCGGCTCGATGCGCTCGATCGCATCGGTCACCAGCTCGACGTTGGGCCGCGTCAGCGCCGGGTAGAAATCGTCGGAGATCAGGACGCGCTTGCAGCCCATGCGGTAGTCGGGCCGCAGGCGGGCGCGCAGGGCCGGATCGGCGATCTGGCGCGCGAGGTGCCGGCGCGCCAGCGGCTCGACCAGGCGCATGATCGCGGGCCGCATGAAGGCCAGCGCGCGCGCCTCGTGCTGCCAGTAGAGGCCGCTCCGCACCAGCCGCTGCAGGGCCGGCGCGCGGGCGTAGACGCGGCGCGCCAGCGGGCCGATCGGGTGGTCGGGCTTGGGCACGATCCACGCGGGGGTGCGCTGGAACAGGTGCAGCCGCTGCACCTTCGGGGCGATCTGCGGCACGAACTGGATCGCGCTGGCGCCGGTGCCGATGACGGCGACTGTCTTTTGAGACATGTCGTAGCCGTGGTCCCAGCGGGCCGAGTGGAAGGTCTTGCCGGCGAAGCTGTCGAGCCCCGGCAGCTCGGGGTAAGCGGGCAGGTGGAGGGCTCCGTTGCCGAGCACGAGGGCGCGGGCGCTGTACTGCTCGCCTGCTTTGGTGCGCACGCGCCAGCGGCCGGCGGCGCGGTCGAACGCGGCGTGCTCGACCTCGGCGCCGAAGCGGATGTGGCGGCGGACGTCGTACTTGTCGGCGCAGCGCTCGAGGTAGGCCTGGATCTCCGCCTGCAGCGGGAAGGCGCGGGTCCACGCCGGGTTCTGCTCGAACGAGAACGAGTAGAGGTGCGAGGGGATGTCGCAGGCGGCCCCGGGATAGGTGTTGTCGCGCCAGGTGCCGCCGACGCTCGTGGCCTTCTCGAGCACGACGAAATCGGTGACGCCGACGCGGCGCAGCTGGATAGCCATGCACAGGCCGGAGAAGCCGGCGCCGACGATCACCACGTCGACGTCGCGGGAGGTGCTCGCAGCGAGTTCGGTCATCGGCCGCAGTGTAGCGTGGGGCGACGCGGGTCACGGCGCTCTCGCGCTGCGCACGTCGAGGGCGACGAGCCGCTCGCGCAGGCGCGAGGCCGCGGGCGGCAAGCTGGCGCCGCGCCGCCACATCAGGCGGTACGTCACGTGGCCGAGCTCGGGCACCGGGCGCGCGACGGCGCCGCGAGGCAGGCTGCAGCTGCCGTTGACGATGGCGACGCCGAGGCCGAGGCCGGCGAGGTGCAGCATCAGCGGCCAGCCGTCGGCCTCGATCGGCGGCGCGCCGACGTCTGCCAGGCCGGCCAGCGCGCGGCCGACGAACGCGCGGTGCGACTGGCCCGCGGGGGCGAGGATCAGCCGCTCCCCCGCGAGGTCGGCCAGGCGCACGCGACGACGCCGGGCCAGGCGGTGACTGGCGGCCATCGCCACGCACAGCGGGGTGCGCAGGAGATCGCGGGCGACCAACTCCTCGGGCACGAGGTCGACGACACCCACTGCCAGGTGAGCCGCGCCCTCACGCACGGCCTCGGCGGCGTCGGGCCCGCCGCGGGTGATCGGGCACAGCGTGGCGTCGGGCTCGTCGCGCGCGAAGGCCCGCAGGCTCGGGCCGAGCAGGTAGAGGTACGCGCCCTCGCCGGCGGCCAGGACGACGCGCTCGCGCCGGGCCTCGCCGCGCAGCTCGGCGAGGAAGCTCCGGGTACGCGCCAGCTCCTCGCGGGCGAACGCGGCCACCCGCACGCCGGCGTCGGTGAGCCGCAACTGACGGCCCTCGCGCTCGTACAGCGCCGCGCCGACCTCCTGCGCGAGGCGGGCGATCCGCTCGAACAGGGCCGGCTGCGACAGGCCGACCACCTTGGCCGCGCGGGTGAGGTTGAGGGCGTCGGCGAAGGCCACGAACGCGCGCAGCAGCTCACCGTCGAGTATCGGCACGACCGATGACATATCGAAGCATTCTAGACGACGCCGATAGCTCGCGGGGCCACCCTTCCAGCATGCACGACGCCACCGCCGCTCCTCGCAGCTCGGCCGCCTGGTGGGCCGAGACCAAGGCCGACCCCGCGCGCCTGCTCGCCTGGCTGTTCGCGCAGTACCGCGGCGAGGTCACCGCCGCGCAGCGGATCGCCCGTCTGCGCGACGCCCACGCGACCCCGGGCAGCCGGGCTTACCGGCTGCTGACGGCGATCGCCGGGCAGGAGCGCGACCACGCCGAGTGGGTCGGGGCGCTGCTGCAGGCCCGCGGCCACGCGCCCGCGGTGGTCGGCCCGGCCGAGGCGCGCTACTGGCGAGCGACGCTGCCCGGCATCGACGACCTCGAGACCGGCTGCGCCGTGGGGGCCCACGCCGAGGCGATGCGGCTGGCGCGGATCGAGGCGATCGCGGGCGATACGACGGCGCCGGCCGACATCCGCGCGGTGTTCGCCCGCATCCTGCCGCAGGAGCGCTTCCACGAGCGGGCGTTTCGCTCGCTGGCGACGCCGGCGAGCCTGGCCGCGACGCGCGGGGCCCACGAGCTCGGCCGCGCGGTGCTCGGGCTCGAGGCGTGAGGCGGCAGATCGGCTGTCTGCGAGAGCATGTCTCCGAGGGCATGTCTCGAAGAGCATGTCGTGAAGGACATGGCCTCGAGGTCTTGTGGTGTGCGGTGCGTCCCGACCGGCTCCGGCCTCATGCGCCCGGCGAGTACCAGATCGGGCTGGTCCAGGCGCGCTCCTGGATGGTGCGCGGGACGGTCGGGTCGCTGCACGCGGGCGGGCGGGCGTCCTCGGCGAGGCCGAGGCAGTCGCGCCAGCTCCAGCGGCACACCGGGTCCTCGATCACGCGCACGTAATAAAAGGCGGGGCGCGCCGGGTCGAATTCGGGGTCGCGCCAGACCCCGCACAGGAGGGCCGCGCCGCGCTGCTCGGCGGCGCAGGTGGCCTCGTCGACGCTCGAGCCGTCGGGTCCGCCGGCGACGTCGATCACCGCGATCTGGCCGACGCCGTCCTCGTCTTGCCAGCCCTTGATCACCTGGATCCGCTCGAGCCGCGACCCGGGCGCGCCGGCGCTGCCGGGGTCCATCTGCGCGCTGACGGCGATGACCGGGCCCGACGTACCTGTCCTTTCAGGCAGGATCGCCCCCATCGGCACGCCGCGAGCGTCGGCGGCCGCGACGAAGTCGCCGGCGCCGCACAGATCTTCGGGCAGGCCCCAGCCGCCGAACACCCGCACGGCCATGCGCGGGCCGCTGGTGCCGTAGACCTCGCGGCGGCGGAGCGCGTCCCAGATCGACTCGCGGCTGTTCTCCTCGGCCCACACCGCGACCAGGCCGCCGGGGCTGTTGCGCGCGCCCGCGGGCACGTTGCCGGTGAGGCGGGTGACGGGGTCGCTCTCGCGGGCGCCGAAGTGGCCGGGGTAGGTCGCCTCCTCGACGTTGCCGGGCGTGCCGTTGTGGGTGTCGGTGCTGGCGATGACGCCGAGGCGGAACGGGTTGACGCCGAGGCGCTGCTCGGCGCCGAGGCCGGCGAGCAGGATCCCGCGCAGGAAATCGAGGCGCGACACGCAGCCGCGGCCGACCATGCCCTGGCTGCCGGTGCCGTCGCCGCAGTCGTCGAACGGCAGCACGCGCAGCTTCTCGAAGTCGCACAGCTCGTCGGGCGGGCCGAGGCCGACGACCCCGCGCGAGCACTCCGAGTCGCCCTTGTGCTGGTAGATCTCGAGCAGCGGCTCGAGGTCGGCGCGGACCTCGGCGAGCTCGGTCTCGTCGGCGCCGGCGGGCAACTCGGGCGTGAACAGGTTGCCGTTCGACCAGTTGCTGTTGTGCGGGATCGCCAGCACGTCGCAGCCCTCGCGGCCCTCGCGGCACTCGCCCTGCAGCCGCTGCCACAGCTCGCCGGCGGTCGGCGCCTCGAAGTGCGTGACCGGCAGCGCGGGTACGCGGCTCGAGCGGAAGATGACGTTGCGGTGGAGGTTCGACAGCATGCGCGAGCCCGACCACTCGTAGGCGACGAAGCTGGTGAAGCGGCAGGCGGCGGAGCGGTCGTAGGCGGCCTCGGCGGCCTCCTGCACGCGCTTCCACACCGCCCCGGCCCGCGCCTCGCAGTCGAGCCCGCCCTTGCCGCACAGGTCGTCCCAGCGGGTCGCGTCGTCGCCGTCGAGGCCGAGGCCGAAGTTGACGAGCGCCGCGGTGGTGCCGGCGCGGAAGTCCTGGCAGCGGTCGCTGTCGTAGACGGCCGAGCCCGGGGTGGTGCAGCCCTCGACCTCGGCCAGGTATTCGGCGTGATCGGTGACGGCGGCGAAGTCGAGCGGGCGCGCGAGCTTCATGCCGGCGACCTGCTCGCCGCGGGCGAACCGGTAGGCGCCGGCCGGATCGGTGCGCACGTCGTTGATCCAGGCGTCGAACGAGTAGGCGGTGTGGACGTGGAGATCGCCGAAGTAGAGGTTGCGCTGCGGGTTGCGGTCGCTGCACGCCTCGCGGCGGTCGACGAACGGCTCCGGCTCGGGGCGACAGGCGAGCTGACCCATCAGGCATGTCGTCAGAGACATGGCCGAAACGACAGGGCGAAGAGAACAGGTTCGATGGGACAGGCCGGTCATGCGGGGCTCCAGAAGGCGAGGACGCGCTCGATGGTCCAGGCGACGGCGACGGCGCCGAGGGCGAGGGCCGGGAGGGCGCGCAGCGGGGCGCGCGCGCGGGTCGGCAGGCGAGCGAGGCCGGCGCGGGCGAGGGCGGCGAGGGCGAGCACGACGGCGGCGACCAGCAACTGGCCGAGCTCGACGCCGGCGTTGAAGGCCAGCAGCGCCGGCACGGCGGCCCCCTGCGGCAGGCCGATCTCGGCCAGCGCGCCGGCGAAGCCGAGGCCGTGGAGCAGCCCGCAGGCGCCGGCGAGGCGCCAGGCGGCGCCGGTCGAGGGCTTCTCGCCGAGGGCGAGGGCGCGGGCCAACAGCACCAGCGAGACGGCGATGCAGGCCTCGACGGGCGCCTGCGGCAGCGCGAGCAGGCCGAGCGCCGCGAGCGCGAGGGTGAGGCTGTGGGCCGCCGTGAAGGCCGTGAGGGCGCCAGCGAGCCGCAGCGCCGGGCGCACGAGCAGCGTGAGGCCGGCGACGAACAGCAGGTGATCGGCGCCGCCGAGGATGTGCTCGACGCCGAGGGCGAGGTAGCCGGGCGGCGGGCCGGGGCTCGGGTCGAGCGGGGCGGTGGTTTGACCTGGCCGGAGGACCATGGTCTGAAGGCCAGCCTCGGGGCGGCGCAGGTGGACGATCAGCTCGCCGCGCGCGAGGCCGGTGACGCCGAGCTCGCCGCGCAGGCCGTCGGGACCGCAGTTGGCGCGCAGGCGGCCGGGCGGGGCGGGCGAGGGCCGACAGTGCGGCGGGAGCTCGACGCGCAGGGCCTGGAGGTCGGGCTCGGGCGGGAGCTCGAGGCGGCCCTGGACGCGGCCGTCGGCGGCCTGCTCGAGCACGAGCACGGCCGGGCGGAACTCGTGGGCGCGGGCAACCGAGGCGTGGAGCAGCAGCGGCGCGGCGATGATCGCGGCGAGTGCTTTTGAGCCCGCCGCGGGCGGCGTCGGACGCGAGATCGAGGTGGCCGAAAGGACAGGTAATTCAGAAAGTTTCGCAGGGATCGCGGGCTGCGGCGCCGCGCACCGGGTCCGAGCGGAGGTTGAGATGGCCGAAGGGACAGGTAGGCCTCCGGGAGCGGTGCCTGCGAGCCGCGACGGGCGGGCGAGCGCCATGTCCGAAGGGACATGTGATGCGCCCGGTATGACTTCGGCGGTCACAGGTCGTGCTCCGCGAGCATCGCGGCGAGGTCGGCCGGCAGGTCGGTCAGGTCGGCGGGGTCGCTGCGGCGCAGCTCGGCGAGCGCGGCCTCGACGGCCTCGGCGCGGCGGCGCTCGGCCAGGTCGGCGGCCAGCCGCGGGCGCGCGGCGGCGAGCGGCAGCAGCTCGGCGGGCGCGCGGGCGTCGACGCGGACGGCGTGGGCGCCGAGCGGAGACTGTACGATCGACCATGTCCCTGCGGGCATGTCCGTGAGGGCAGCCGCGAACTCGGGCCCGAACAGGCCGGCGTAGTCGCTGGCGGGGCGCAGGCCGAAGCGGCGGGCGTGCGGGCCCGGATCGCCGAGCGCGGCCGGATCGGCGCCGGCTTCGAGGAGGCGGACCAGCTCGCCCGCGGCGGCCGCGGGATCGGGGTGACGCCCGCGCGCGGCGAGCACCTGCGTCAGCGCGAGCCGGGCAGGCGCGGAGTAGCGGGCCGGTTCGGCGTCGCGCAGGGCCAGCAGGGCGGCGTCGGCGAAGGAGTCGACGTCGGCGGTCGATTCGTGGGCGAGGCGCAGCTTCTGGATCAGGCGCCGGCGCACGATCGGGTCGTCACGATCGAGGCCGAGGCGCACGGCCTCGCGGGCCATGCGCTCGTCGTCGAGCGCGTCGCGCAGGGCCGCGGCCAGCTCGCGGTCGTCGGGGGCTCGCGCGAGCCGCTCGGTCAGCCCGGCCCGGGTCGACTCGACGCGGTCGCGGTCGACCCGCATGCCCGCGTCCGGATCGGGGCGCACTTGCGCGTGCAGGGCGAACAGGGCCAGCCCCGCGACGAGGAATTGGACGAGCGGTTCGCGGACGAGGGCGCGCCAGGTCAAGGCGCGGAACTATCCCTCGCGGGCGCCCGCGCGGGCAAGGGGCGGCCGCGCGGTGTCCGGCAATTCGACCGCAATCGCGTGCTGGCGGCGGCGACGGGGTGGCGTACGATCGGCGGCATGTCACTCGCAGGGCTGGCCAAGGACACGGTGGCGATCGTCGAGCGCGGCAGTTACACCGGTCCTTCGGGACAGGTGGTGTCGATCGCCGCGGCGGTCGCGGCGGCGCAGGCAGGGACGGTGCTGTATCGGCCGCAAGACTTCGACGATCTGCCGATCCCCGCCGGCGCCGGGCAGGGGCCGAAGATCGAGGTGTGGGCCGACACCACCGGCGGGGCGGCGCGCCGGCTGGTCGAGAAGGAGGGCGTGGCCGAGGTCGCGGCGCTCAACTTCGCCTCGGCCCGCAACCCCGGGGGCGGGTTCCTCGGCGGCGCCAAGGCGCAGGAGGAGGAGCTCGCCCGCTGCTCGGCGCTCTACCACTGCTTGCTCGAGGCCCGCGAGTACTACGACGTCAACCGCGCCAACGAGTCGGTGCTCTACACCGACCACGTGATCTGGTCGCCGGGGGTCCCGTTCTTCCGCGACGAGCGGCTCGACCTGCTGGAGCGGCCGTTCCATGTCGGCGTCGTCACGGCGCCGGCTCCCAACGCGGGCGAGCACCTGCGCCGGGCGCCGAACGGGCGCAAGGATGTCTCGACGGCGCTGCAGCGTCGGGCCGAGCGGGTGCTGCGGGTGCTGGCGCGTCACGGGCAGCACACGCTGGTCCTGGGGGCGTGGGGTTGCGGGGTGTTCCGCAACGATCCGAAGGAGGTCGCCCAGGTGTTCGCCGATCTGCTGCGCACGACCTACGCGAAGTCGTTCGCCCGGGTGGTGTTCGCGATCTACGACCGGACCCGCGACAGGGCCACGCTGGGGGCGTTCGAGCGCGTGTTCGGCTGAGCCGCGGCGCCGGGTGGTTCGGGGCATCGGGGGCACGGAGCAGATCCGTGCAGTGCTGCGCGCGGGTACCCGTTCTGGTATCGCTGGCGGCGATGAAGAAGCCTCCCCCCAGGTCGACCATCCCCAACTTCAACGACCTCACCGAAAAGAAGCTGCGCTCGCTCGGGCAGAAGCTGGACAAGCTCGTCGACGCCAACGCGTTCAAGCACAACAGCCTGCTGCGCAAGAGCGACAGCGACTCGACCGCGCTGCTGTGGCACCTGGCCCGCCACGGGCTCGTGCTGCATTCGGTGATCTCGGTCGGCATGTTCCGGACGCTCAGCGAGAACACCCGCGGGATCCCGGCGGACGACATCCTCACCGTGCTGCGCCGCGTGCCCGACGACATGGGCGCGCTCGACAAGGGCCAGGGGCGCTCCTGGCCGTCGTACACGCCCGGAATCTCGACGGAGGTCGATACGCTGATCACCGCGGCGTACGTGGCCGACCCGGCGGCCGTGACGGCGCTGCGCGACGAGCTGCCGGAGAACATGCAGCTGGCGATCGACTTCGTCCGCGGCCGCGCCGGCGAGACGATCCCGCCGGCGTCGAGCGTGAAGATCCTGCGTCACCTCGTGACGACCCACCTGGTGCGCGGTCTGGCGACCGGCTGGGACTGCCCGTGGATCGTCGAGGGGCGACTGGTCGAGTTCCGTCTGAATTCGACGGCGCAGGTGGAGCTGCTGGCCGCCCGGTTCGGCTCGTCGTGGGCCGAGGAGGCGCACGCGTGGATCCTGCCGCGCGTCAACGAGTTCCGCGCGCGCGCCGGCGACATCGGCCGCAACGGCGTGGCCGGGCTGCGGCTGGCGACGCTGGCGGACGTGATCTATCTGTTCGGCGACGGCTGGTGGGACCCGCGCTCGCTGCTGGAAGTGCTCGACGCCCGCGACGATGCGCCGGCGGCCCTGTTCGCGGCGGCGCTCAAGCTGCGCGCCGAGGGCACTTCGGCGTTCAAGATCACGGTGCCGCAGGTGCGGCCGGAGCCGCCGCAGAAGCCGTCCGCCGGCGATGAGGACGCGGACGACGGCGACGACGGCGACGACGATTACGCCGGTGACGGCGACGAGTACGACGAGTACGGCGGCGGCGGCGGCGGCGGCGAGGTCGATGCGGACGCGGAGCCGGAGATCGAGGAGGCGAGCGGCGACGAGGAGCGGGTAGTGTTGCTGGCGACGCTGCTGACGGCGGTGGGCATCGAGCGCGCGCACGCGAGTGGGCAGGCGATCCCGCTCGAGGTGGACGCGGTGATCGACCTCGACAAGGTCTACGACAGCGAGCCGCAGCTGATCGCGCGGCTGCGCGGGGTGATGGCGATCCTCGGGCCGGCGCGCACGCACGCGATCCTGCGCAGGCAGCTGGCCAAGGAGTTCTGGTTCGGCAAGGTCAGCGCGTTCCTCGACGTCCACTTCGACCGCGCGCTGGTCGAGGAGGCGTTCGCCCGCCTCGCCGCTGGCAAGTACGCGGCCGACGCCGGGCTGCTCGGGTTCTGCACGCCGGCGCTGGTGCCGTTCGTGGTCCAGGCGCAGGCGCAGGCGAGGACGCCCGAGATCAAGGCGATGTTCGGCGAGGCGATCCTTTACATCCTGGCCCGCGCGGCGGCAGGCGGCGAGACGTGGGACCCGGCGCTCGAGCAGCACCTGCAGCTCGACCAGATCCGGTTCGACTACGGCGGCCCCAAGGTCGACCCGGTGCTGGCGCTGCTCGACAAGCTGCCGCTGGCGCGGTGGGTCAAGGTCATCGAGGCCAACCGCGAGCGCTGCGCCGAGGAGCCGGTGCGGCTGCTCAAGCTGCTGCGGACCGACATGCCGCCTGCACTCCTGGCCGAGATCTTGAAGGACGCGGTGGCCAGGCAACAGAAGCTCGGTTCCGGCGGGTTGGGCGACCGCCTGCGCAAGTTCGGGCCCGAGATCGTGACGCCGTTGCTGCAGGCGATCGGCGACGCGCCGGCCACCAACACGCTGATGAAGGATCTCGATCGCTCGCTCGACTACCTGGTGTTCACGGCGGTAAAGGAGGGGCTCGGCAAGGCGATCGAGACGCCGGAGCAGGAGCTGCGGCGGCTGGCGGCCAGCGTGCCGGGAGAGACGATCCGGATCTATCGCCTGCGTCGCGGCCAGGGCGAGCCTTCGGCGGACGCGGTGGCGCGGATCGGCGGGGCGCCGCGCGGGGTGGTGACGCCGCCGGTCGATCGCAAGGAGCCGATGACGCACGTCATCACGCTCGACCTGGCGCAGCTGCCCGAGCTGGCGGCGCGTCGCCCGGGCGCGCGTTCGCTGTCGCTCTACTTGCCCGACCCCGACACCGGTGAGCGGCACCGCCACGGCGCGCTGGTGTGGACGAGCGAGGCGGAGCTGGGCGGCGCGCCGGGTTCGACCGCGGACGCGCGGCCGCTGGTGGTCGAGGCGTTCGACGTGCCGGCGCAGATCTTCGGCGGCGAGGAGCTCACGGGTCCGGCCAAGCGGGTACGCGGGATCGTCTACGGCTCGCCGGGATACGTCGGCGGCGGCCCGCTGTGGCTGCAGGACGGCGAGCCAGGGGTCGATCCGCGCTTCGTGTTCCAATTTGACGAGAGCCTGTGCGGCATCAACCTCGGCGACTCGGGGGTGATGTACGTGTTCGAGGGAGACATCGACTGGCAGTGCCATTGAGGACGTAGCCAAACGCCTCCGTCGCGGAGATGGAGGCGTTTGGAGACACTGGCTGGATGCACCATGTGAAGCGGTTGGGATGGATGGTCGCGGTCGTGGCCGCGTGTGGAGATTCGAGCGCCAGCACCGATGCTCTGCTGGAGACGACGACATCGACATCGACATCGACCACGACGATGACGACGGACCCGGCGACCACGGACGAGCCGGGCACGACCGTCGCGCCGACGACGACGGACCCGACAACGACCTCGACTTCGACTTCGACCTCGACGACAGAGCCGGGTACGACGACGTCATCGACGACGGAGCCGGATACGACGACGACCTCCTCGACGACGGAGTCGGACACGACGACGACGACGACGGACACGACGACGGACACGACGACCGGGACCGACACGAGCACTTCGACGACGACCGGGACCGACGATGACGCCGACGACGACGGCGTGGCGGACGCGGACGACAACTGCGTCGACGTCGCCAACGCGGGCCAGGAGGACGGCGACGAGGACGGGGCCGGCGACGCGTGTGACAACTGTGCCGGCGATCCGAACCCCGATCAGGGCGACGGGGACGGGGACGGAGTCGGCGACCTTTGCGACGAGGAGGCGATCAACAACGGCGACGTGCTCTACGTGCCCGAGGGGACATCGATCGATCTCGGCGGGTCGCACTGCTACGGGCTGTGGGTGAAGATCGACGGCACGGTCACGGTGCCGGCGTACGCGAACAACCCGAACACCGGCACGTTGACGCTCAAGTCGCAGACGATCCGGATCGGCGCGACCGGCAAGATCGTGGCCGACAACGCGGGCATGGCCGGCGGCACGCCGTCGCAGCAGAACACGGTCGGCGGGTTCGCCGGGCAGGGCGTGGGTGCGGGCTGCGGCGGCGGTCCGGGCAGCTCGGTCGGGCAAGGCGGCTCGGGCGCGGGCTACGGCGGCGTCGGCGGCGCGCCCGGGAACACCTACGCGATGAACAACGCCTGCAACAGCTGCAGCGAGCCGACCATCTCGCACTGCGGCGGCGCGGTCGGCACGGTCGTCGGCACCGACATGGGCGAGGACGTGGCGCTCGGCGTCGGCGGCGGCGCGGGCGGCAACTCGAGCGGCTGCAGCAACGCCGGCGGTCGCGGCGGTCGCGGCGGCGGCTCGGTGCTGCTGCTGGCCAACGACTGGGTGCAGGTCGACGGCTCGGTGAGCGCGCGCGGCGAGGAGCCCCCGCCCGACAATTCGGCGTGCGGTTATCGACCCGGGGGCGGCGGCGGCTCGGGCGGCGGCATCGTCGTCGCCGCGGACGAGGTGCTCGGCGCGGGCACGCTCGACGCCCGCGGCGGCAACGGCGGACCGGCGCTCGGCGAGACGCAGAGCCAGACGTGGGCGTGGGGCGGCGGCGGCGGCGGCGGCGGCCGGATCAAGGTGTTCTCGCCGGCCGACGCGTTCAGCGGCATGCGCCGCGTCGACGCCGGGGCCGGCGGGACCGCGCCGGCCACCGGGTCGAGCGTCGCCGGCCTCGCGGGCGCGAGCGGCAAGACGGCGGCGGTCGCCACCATCCCGGCGAACTACGACGACCTGACCTGCCAGTGACGGATGGCTGAACGGACATGTCGTGAAGGACATGTCCGTTCGGGAATGGCAAAAAGGGCATGTCCTCGCGGACATGCCCTTTCATACATGGCGACCGGGCGCCGGCGCGCGGCTCACATCGGAAGGATGCTGAGCAGCTGGCCGCCCGTCATGTCCGAGTAGACGTAGTGGCTGCCGGGGATCTGGACCTGCTGCATGCCGGGGACGTTGTCGGGGTCGATCTTCCAGGCCCAGCCCTCCTGATCGACCAGCCACACGAACTTCTCGGCGTCGACGCTGAGGCCGATCGCGGTCGAGCAGGGGTTGGTGTTGTGGCTGGCGACCAGCGTCTTGGTCTGGCGGTCGATCTGCAGCAGCGCGCACGGGCCGTTGGAGGCGACCCACACGTGGTCGGCGTCGGCCGTGATGCCGCGGAAGCAGGCGTTGGTGCCGGGCACCGAGGTGTACTGCTCGGTGTCGGCGTCGAAGGTGCTGACCGGGCCGGAGCAGCCGGCGAACCACGGGTTGCCGTCGCCGTCGACGGTGAAGCCGTACGACTGGATGTTCGCCGGCGGGGTCCAGCGCGACACGGTGATCGGGTTCTGGTCGGTGTTGATGCGCAGGAACTCGCCGCGCAGGCCGCCGAACCACGGGCGGAACTCGGGGTCGAGCGCGCCGCCGTAGGGGGCGTAGCCCTGGCCGTTCCAGCCGGGCACCTGGACCGTCTCCTCGACGGTGCCGGTCTCGCCGTCGACGCGCACGAAGTGAGCGGCGCCGCCGGGCGCGTTGTAGCCGAGCCACACCTTGGGCTGGACGTACTTGCAGAGATCGTAGTCCCAGGTGCCGGGCGTCCAGGTGACGCCGCGCGGGCCGTTGGAGAAGCCGCCGGCGAACGGCCACTGGTGCGTCCAGAGCAGACACTCGTCGGCCAGCCACGGGCGGACGTCGTTCTTGTTCTGCGAGGTGTCGATCATGCCGTTGCCGTTCTTGTCGACGCAGTCGGCGATGTCGGCGGCGAACATGGAGGAGCTGCCGGTCTGGCGGTTGTTGACGACGACGAAGCGGCCGTCGGCGCTGACGGCGGTGCGCGAGGGGCTGTCGCCGCCGGGGCCGGTCTTGTAGCGGGCGACCTCGACGAGCGTCTGCGTGTTGATCTTGGCGACGTCGCTGAGGTCCTGGCTGGGGACCCAGATGAAGCTCTTCTCGACCGGGCCCATGCCGACGCCGTCGCCGGGCTCGCACACCGGGTTGTTGCCGGTGGTGCCGGTGGTGGTGGTGCCCTCGGTGGTGGTGGTGCCCTCGGTGGTGGTCGTCGAGGTGGTGCTCGTCGTCGTCGCGGTCGTGGTCGTGGTGGTGTCAGGACCGGTCGAGGTCGGCGAGATGGTGGTCGTCGGCGAGGTGGTCGAAGTCGTCGTCGTCATGCCGTCGGACTCCGAGCCCGAGGCCATGGTGGGGCTGGTCGAGTCGGTGCCGGTCGGCACCGTCGCCGTGGTCCCGGTCGGCGGGTCCACCGTCGAACCCTGGGTCATGCCGGCCGACTCGGTGCCGGTTGCCGTCCCCGAGTCTCCGCACGCCGTGAGCCCCACCGCCAGGGGCGCCGCCAACCACCACTTGCCAACGCTTGTCTTCTGCATGGTTCCCATCATGCGAGATCGAGGTGAAGTTCGGTGGTTGGTCGAGTGGATTGTCCCGTTTAAAGATGAGTGGATCCTCTCTGGTCGATTCCGCTCGCTGGCGCGTTCTCGCGCGGGAGGAGGGATCGAAGCTGTCGCACAGGACATGTCTCGAGAGACAGGATGGATGCGCCGAGCGGGCGTTACCGCGGGCGTTGCGAGGCTTCAGGGGCCCGTGGGAGCGATTGCAAGCGAGGCCGGGGTCGTTCGCACGCCCCGAAACGAGGACCGGGAGGCCGGGTCGGCGGTATCCTGGAGCGGTGCGCGACTTTGCGGATGCGTGGCGGGCTCATTTCGGCGACGTGCCGCCGGTCGGCTGGCGCCTGCGCGAGCAGGCCAGCGAGCGGTGGCTGCGGATCCACGGCCTGCCCGGGTCGAAGCGTTACCCCGAGACCGCGGCGGAGCGGGCGGAGATCCACCACCGCCACGAGACGCTCGCGGCGGAGCTGTTCGCGGCGAGCGAGGGCGCGTGCTGGGTCGTCGTTCCGGCCTGGGGAGCGGCGAACGAGGCGGGTCCGCAACTGCCGGGGCTGGCCGATCTGCGGTTCGCGATCGGCTGGCGCCCGGGTCACGCGAGCGAGGACGAGCCGACGTTCGCCCACGTCGCGCCCGCTCGCTGGTCCGCGCCCGCGACGCGAGCGGCACGAGAGCTCGTGATCGAGGACAGCCTCCGCGTGCTGTGGGTGGCCCGCGAGACGCTCGAGGTGTTCGCGCCGTACGACGGCGGGGTCGACGTCATCGCCGCGGACGTGGTCCGCCGCGACGCGCTGGCGCAGCGCTTCGGATCGTGGCGATCGCCGCGGCCCGACGGGCTCTGAAGATAGGAGCGCTCTCGCGGCGCCGAGCCGCGATCCGGCGCTCGATCGGTGATGAGGAGTTCGCGGTCGGCCCGCGCGGGGATGTCGCGCTGCGTGTGCCTCGGTTGCGCGGGAGGGCGCCGGCCTGCGGGCCGGTGGCCCGAGGGCGACACCGGGGGCCGGGCCGGCAGGTATGGTGCCGCCATGCGAACGACTTACCTCTTGTTGGCCGCCGCGCTGCTCCCTGCCTGCAACGGCGGCGCGAGCGACTCCACCGCCGATGCGTCGGCCGGGACGGGCATCACCGGCGTGACGGGGCAGGGGCTCACGAGCACCAGCGACGCCACGAGCGACGGCGGCACGGCGGGGCCGACCAGCGAGGGCAGCGGCTCGGCGAGCGAGAGCGACAGCGAGACGCCGACGACCGGGACGCCGGGCACCAGCTCGAGCACCACCGACGAGGCGACCACGGCGACGACGACGACGACGACCGACGCGACGAGCACGACGTCGACCACGACCGCCGCGACCACCGAGCAGACGAGCACGACCGGCGTGATCGAGGAGAAGTGCCCGTGCCCCGACCTCGAGGTGCCGCTCGACGACGGGATCTTCGTGCTCTCGAAGACGGCGCAGCTGTGGAAGTACTTCCCGCAGACGCACGATTTCGAGCTGCTGGGCCCGGCGACCTGCGGGCTGGCGCCTTCGACGTTCTCGATGGGGGTCGACCGCGAGGGCTTCGCGTGGGTGCAGTACAGCGACATGAAGCTGCGCAAGATCGACGTGACCGACACCACGCAGTGCAGCGACCCGGGCTTCGTGCCGATGCAGAACGGGATCGAGAATTTCGGGATGGCGTTCGTGTCGAACAGCGCCGACGACAAGTGCGACCGGATCTACGGCAACCACTACAACGGGGTCGCCAACGGCGACATGGTCAGCGAGTTCTTCAGCGTCGACCCGGATACGCTCGCGGTGGCGCCGCACGGGCTCAGCGACTACGGGCTGGCCGAAGTGACAGGCACGGGCGACGGCCGGGCGTTCCTGTTCGCCGGGCCCGATCCGTCGGTGCTCGTGGAGGTCGACAAGGCGACCGGCGCGACCCTGGACGTGACGCCGCTGCCGGGGGTCAAGACCGGCGGCGGCTTCGCGTTCGCGTTCTTCGCCGGCGACTTCTACTTCTTCACCGACAAGGAGTCCGACAGCACCAGCGAGGTGACCCACCTCGACTACGACGACAGCGACAACAACGGCCAGCAAGACCTCAAGGTCGTGGTCGAGGACGCGCCGCTGCGGATCGTCGGCGCCGGGGTGTCGACCTGCGCGCCGCTCATCCCGCAGTGACGCAGCGGCGCCTGTCTCTCGGGTCATATCCTCGGGGTCATGCAGGCTGATCCTTGAGGGTGTCTTAAAGGGCATGTCCGAAGGGACATGCCCGAACTCACGCGCTCGGTCCGGGTCAGCGAGCTGGCGAGCGTGCGGCGCCGACCGCCGGCGCCGGCCTCGGCGAGCCAGCGGGCGCGACCGTCCGCCTCGCGCGGGGCATCACCGCGTCGGCGGCCGCTCGCGCGGCGTCGCTGCGATGGCGCCGGACCGTGCCGGCCGATCGCCGGCAGGCCGGCGCGGGGCTTGGAGGAGGCGCTACCTCTTTGCAGTGTCGACCTGCAGGGGTCGCTGCTCGACGGCGGGCGGGTCGGCGATCCCTCGAGCAGAGTTCGGTCACGGGGTCTCGAAGCCGCGCGTGTGTGCAGCGGCCTGCGCGCGGCCCAGCGGCGGAGACGGACGCCGCAGGCCTGGTCGCCAGAACTCCAGCTTCGCCGCCGGCCGCACGGTTGAGTTTTCTTACCCCCACCCACTCCCCCGGAGTAGGCTTGGCGACGCATAACAGTCGCCGAGCGCACGAGGTACCGATGAGCGAGACCAAGACGAAACACCAAGAGCTGCAACGCTTTGTCGACGAGTGGGCGGCGCGGTGCAAGCCGGACCGCGTCGAGTGGTGCGACGGCTCGGACGCCGAGTACGATCGGATGCTGGGGCTGCTGATCGAGAGCGGCGCCGCCATCCGCCTCAACCCCGAGAAGCGACCCAACAGCGTCCTGGTGCGCTCGGACCCGCGCGACGTGGCGCGTGTCGAGAGCCGGACGTTCATCTGCAGCGCGTCGCGGGAGGGCGCGGGCCCGACCAATAATTGGGAAGACCCGCTGGTGATGCGCAAGAAGCTGAACGGGCTCTACGACGGCTGCATGCGCGGGCGCACCATGTACGTGGTGCCGTTCTGCATGGGCCCGCTGGGCTCGCCGATCGCCCAGATCGGCGTGCAGCTGAGCGACTCGCCGTACGTGGTCGCCAACATGAAGATCATGACCCGCATGGGCAAGGCGGTGCTCGACGTGCTCGGCGAGGACGGCCGCTTCGTCAAGGCGGTCCACTCGGTCGGTCAGCCGCTCGAGCCCGGCGACGCCGGCCCCGCGTGGCCGTGCAACCCCGAGAACACGTACATCACGCACTTCCCCGAGAAGCGCACGATCCTGTCTTTCGGCAGCGGCTACGGCGGCAATGCGCTGCTCGGCAAGAAGTGCTTCGCGCTCCGCATCGCCTCGGCGATGGCCCGCGACGAGGGCTGGCTGGCCGAGCACATGCTCATCCTCGGCGTCGAGGGCCCCGACGGCAAGAAGACCTACGTGACCGCGGCGTTCCCCAGCGCGTGCGGCAAGACCAACTTCGCCATGCTCATCCCGCCCAAGGAGATGACCGGCTGGAAGGTCACCTGCGTAGGCGACGACATCGCCTGGCTCAAGCCGGACGCCGAGGGCAACCTGCGCGCGATCAACCCGGAGGCCGGGTTCTTCGGCGTGGCCCCGGGCACGTCGATGGAGACCAACCCCAACGCGATGATCTCGTGCGCGCGCGACTCGATCTTCACCAACGTCGCGCTGACCGACGACGGCGACGTGTGGTGGGAGGGCATGACGAAGGAGACGCCGAAGCACCTGGTCGATTGGACAGGCAAGGACTGGACCCCGGACTGCGGCCGCAACGCGGCCCACCCGAACGCCCGCTTCACCGCGCCGGCCCGCAACTGCCCGGTCATCGACCCCGAGTGGGAGAACCCCGCCGGCGTGCCGATCCGCGCCATCATCTTCGGCGGCCGGCGCATGAACGACGTGCCGCTGGTCTACCAGGCGTTCAACTGGTCGCACGGCGTGTACATCGGCGCGACCATGGGCTCGGAGCAGACGGCCGCGGCCGAGGGCCAGGTCGGGGCGCTGCGCCGCGATCCGATGGCGATGCTGCCGTTCTGCGGCTACAACATGGGCGACTACTTCCGCCACTGGCTGTCGATGGCCAAGCGCGTGAAGGAGCCGCCGCGGATCTTCCACGTCAACTGGTTCCGCAAGCAGGACGGCAAGTTCATGTGGCCGGGCTTCGGCCAGAACATGCGCGTGCTGCGGTGGGTGGTCGAGCGCTCGCGCGGCCAGGCCATCGGCGTCGAGTCGCCGCTCGGGTGGATCCCGCACTACCACGACATCGACTGGCGCGGCCTCGACTTCTCCGAGAAGCAGTGGGACGAGCTGATGGGCTACGCCCGCGACCGCGTCAAGAAGCAGACGCTGTCGCACGAGGAGCTGTTCCTCGAGCTGTCCGAGGCGCTGCCGAAGACGATGATCTTCGAGCGCGAGCTGCTGATCAGCCGCCTGTGAGCGCGGATGCGTGAAGGAGGGGCCGTGGCCTTCGGGCCATGGCCCTTCGTATATGTCCGAAAGGACATGTCTTCCGGGTCATGGCACTTCGGACAGCCAGGCGGCGACGTCGGCGCGCAGCTCGACCGGGCGGTCGTAGGTGACGGCGTGGGAGGCGTCGTAGGGGGCGAGGCGGATGGTGCGCAGGCCGGGGTCGGGCTCGCCGGGGAAGGCGTCCTGGCGGAACTGGACGTGCAGCTCGCCGGGGCGCTCGCTGCCGCGGGGCAGGTCGTCGACGCGCTCGACTTCGACGACGAGGGACTTGAAGACCTCGAGGGTGGGGGCGATCGAGGGGCCCCACACGGCGAGGTCGCGGGCGGCGTCGGTGATGAAGACGCGGGCGTAAGCGAGGTCGTGGAGGAACAGGGCGCCGTAGTGCGGGTCCATCGAGTGGACGCCGGCCATGATCGCGGCCGGGCCGCGAAAGCCGTCGAGCGCCTCGACCGAGAACGGCAGGTAGTAGCGGTCCCAGGCCGGGAGGGCGCCGAGGTGGTCGGCGAGATCGGGGGCGTCGGCGGGGTAGTCGCCGGGGTTGCGCACGCGGAAGGCGTTGGGGCGATCGGCAGCGGCGAGGCCGTCGATGGCCTCGGGCGCGACCTGCAAGACGGCGGCGAGGGTGTCGCGGCGCGACAGGCCGGCGCGGGTGCTGGCGAACAGGTCACCGAGCCAGGAGGTAGGGCCGGCGATGTCGTAGCGGCTGCGGCCGGCGCCCTCGACGAAGTTGATGACGTTGGACCACGGGTCGCACGGGACCGGCTTGGCGGCGCAGGCGACGAACTCGAGGCCGAGGCTGTCCGCGAGGACATGTACCGGGGAACCTGGCGCTTCGAGCAGGTCGCCGGCGCGGGCCTGCTGGACCGAGCCGGCCAGGCTGGGCTGGACGAGCACGAGGTTGCCGAGAGCGGCGCCGACGAGGTCGGGGCCCGGCGGGTCGGCGTCGGGGAAGCGGGCGGCGAGGTGCCCGGCGATCGCGGCGGCGAGGGCAGGGTCGCGGTAGCGGCCAGGGCCGGCCTCGTAGCGGGCCGGGAACAGCAGCATGTGGAGGAGGATCGAGGCGCGGATGCCCCCGTAGCTCTCGCCGACGAGGACGAGGCGGCGACCGGCGAGCTCGGGGTGGTGGTCCCAGAAGCGCAGGAGGGCGCGGGCGAAGTCGGCGGCGTCGAGGTAGCTGTTGAAGTTGCGGCTGTTGAGCTCGGCCGAGCGCGCTGACATCGGCGAAGGGTCGGCGATCGATTGCTGCGAGAAGCCGGTGTTGCGGGCGTCGAGGTAGAGGAGGTGGCCGAGGGCGGTCCAGGGCGCGGGGCTGGGCACGGGCTCGAGGTCGGCGCCGAAGGTCTGCGGGGCGGTGTTGCCGGCGAGGATGAGGCCCGTGGACACGCCGGGGCCGCCGTTGAAGAGGAGCAGGAGCGGGGCGTCGCCAGGATCGTGGTCGGCGGGCTGAAAGCTGTAGAAGAGCCGCGCCGGCGAACTGGTCATGGCGATGACGGTGTCGCCCTCGCCGATCTGGTAGTCGACGCCCTCGACGTCGAGATAACCTGCCTCGGGGGACAGGTCGGGACAGTGACAGAGGAAGACGTCGTCCTCGCAGGTGCAGGTGGCGCACGGCGGAGGGGCATCGCAGCCGGTCGGGATGCTGGTGGTGGGAGCGGCGGTGGTCGAGGTCGAGGTGGTGCTCGTCGAGGTCGAGGTCGTCGTCGTCGGCGAGGTCGAGATCGAGGTCGAGGTCGAGGTCGTGGGCGGATCGAGCGAGGTGGTGGAGGTGGTGGTCGCGGCGCTCGAGGTGCTGTCGCTGTCGCCGGCCGGCGGCTCGGGACAGGCCTCCAGGAGCAGCGGCAGGGCAGCCAGGCGCAGGCGCGGCGACATGGGCCGAGGGTAACGCGGCGAGCCGCGCAAGTGCGCGCCCAGCCGCGCCGCTGACGGCGAAGGATGATACGGTCGTCGGCGATGACGGGTGCGGACCTCGATCGGGTGGTGCTGGCGTTCGAACCCGGCAGTCTGGCGGTCCTCAACGTGGTGCTGGCGCTGGTGATGGTCGGGGTGGCGCTCGACCTGCGACCGGCCGACTTCGCATCGGTGCTCCGTCACCCGCGCGCGGCGGTGGTCGGGCTCCTGGGACAGGTGGTGGTGCTGCCGGCGTTGACGTTCGCGCTGGTGTCGGTGCTCGACCTGCCGGCGAGCGTGGCGCTGGGGATGATCCTGGTGGCGGCGTGCCCCGGCGGCAACATGTCGAACTTCATCACCCACCTGGCCCGCGGCAACACGGAGCTGTCGGTGACGATGACGGCGATCGGGACGGTGCTGGCGGTGGTGACGACGCCGCTCAACCTGGCCTTTTGGTCATCCATGTCGGCGGACACGGCGGCGCTGGTCCGCGCGGTCGAGCTGTCGTCCCGCGAGCTGGTGACGACGGTGCTGGCGGTGCTGGGGGCCCCGCTGGCGCTGGGGATGCTGATCGCGGCGCGGCGGCCCCGGCTGGCGAGCCGGCTGCGCGCGCCGTTCAAGCTGCTGTCGCTCGGCTGCCTGGCGCTGTTCATCGTGATCGGGCTGAGCCGCAACGCGGCGACCCTGGCCGACCACTGGGCGCTGCTGTGCGGAGTGGTGGCGCTGCACAACGCGGCGGCGCTGCTGTCGGGCTGGCTGGTCGCAAGGACAGCCGGGCTGCCGGGCCGCGACCGCCGGGCGATCGCGATCGAGGTGGGGATCCAAAACGCCGGGCTGGCGATGGTGCTGGCGTTCGATTTCTTCCCGGGGCTCGGCGGGACGGCGATGATCGCGGCCTGGTGGGGCGTGTGGCACCTGATCGCGGGGCTGTCGCTGGCGTTCGTGTGGCGCCGCCGGGCGCTGCGCGAAGAGGACGCTCAGGCCCAGGCGACGACGACCTGACGCGGGCCGCGGTACGGCAGGCGGCCGTGCGAGACGGAGAAGTTGTCGATGGCGACGACGTCGCCGGCGCGCCACGGGAACACGACCATGTGGCGCCAGATGACGTCGCGCAGGTGCTCGAGATCGGCGGGGTCGATCTCGCTGCCGTCGCGGTGGGTGCAGTGCATCGGTAAGGCGTCAGCGGCGGTGAACCTGCGCCGCGCGCCGATCATGGCCCGGGCGAACTGCGACAGGGCGAGGCTGCGCAGGTCGCCCTGGCGGGCGTGCACGCGGCGCAGCTCGGCGGCGGCGCTGGCGGCGTGGAACACCTGGACGTGGTTGAACCACACGGGCTCGCCGGACCCGGGGTGGAGCCGCAAGGCGTCGTGCTCGCTGACGAGACGCAGCCGCTGGCCCGGTAGCCAGGTGACCTGAAAGCCCTGCTCGGCGCACTTGGCCTCGACGACGGCGCGGTCGGTGGTCAGGAACATCTCGTCCCAGCGCTTGAGCTTCCACAGGTCGAAGCGACCGCCGCCGTCCGGGCCGTTGTAGTTGCGGATGATGCGGATGCCGCCGCGGACGAAGCGGTCGCGCACGCCAGGGTCGAGGTCGGCGGCGACCCTGCGAAAGTCGCACAGGGGCGTCTCGCCGCCGCCACCCTGCGGAGCCACGAGGCAGGCGAAGAACAGCCGGCGCGGCGGGTCGCGCAGGAACGACATCTCGCAGTGCTGCGGGATCGGGTAGTAGGGCGGCAGCTCGCTGGCCGAGAACACGTACTCGCTGAGGGCGTCGCGCGGCGAGGTGCCGAGGTACTCGTTCTTGAGCCCGGGATCGATGCCCCGCGCGACCTGTTCGAGGTCGACGGGGACGCGTACGCCGAAGCCGCGCAGAAGGACGGCGCCGTGGTGTCGCAGCTGGTCGGAGAGCCAGGTGCGCTCGGCGTCGAGCCAGGCGCGCAAGGCGTCGACGCGGGCGTCACCGTCGGGCTCGACCACCGGGACGGCGCCGCCGCCGGGACCGCGGATCTCGCTGAGTCGCATGCGCCGAGGTTCGCACAGAACCGCCAGGTTTGGGCGGCGCGGGCGCTCGCGCGACGGGGCGCGGCCGCGCGAGGCGAGGATGGTCTTCGGGACAGGTGCGGCGCCGGGGGGCGGCGGTTGCGAGCCTCGGGGGCAAGGCGGGCGATGTCGAAAATGTCCTTGGGGACATGTCTCGACGGACAGCGCGGGCCCTAGTCGGCGGTGAGGACCTCGTCGAGGCGCGTGGCGACCAGGACGCGGGCGGCCCAGGTGTCGAGCACGGCCTCGTCGCGGCAGTCGAGGACGCGCTGGCGCTGCGCCTCGGTCAGGGCGAAGCCCTTGAGCTGCAACAGCTTGAGCACGATCTCGGCCTTGCCGGCGACCCGGCCCTTGACCTCGCCCTCGGCGATGCCTTCGAGCCAGGGCTTGCGGAACATGTCGCTGATCGGTTCCCAGCGCTTCTTGGTGGCCATGAGCTGCTCCAGGGCGAGGCGGGCCGCGCGGCCGAGCAGGCCGACGACGAAGTCAGGGTAGTGGATCCCCCGTTCGTCGTCGAGCTCGCGGCTCGCGTCGAGCGCTGCCAGGGCGATCTGCTCGACGCCGGGCTCGTCGGCGTGGGCGGCGACCGACAGCACCGCCAGCTCCGGCAGCTCCCGCGCCCGGTCGGCGTCGGTGATGATGGGGACCGCCTCCGGACCGAGGACCCACGGGCGCAGGACGTTGCGCTGGCGGCCGAGGTCGATCGGCTCGGCGCACCAGCGGGCCACGTCGCGGTCGAGCGAGACGACGACGAGGGTCACGGGGCAGCTCAGGCGGGTGCGCAGGCCGGCGACGTAGAGCGGCCATGTCCAGCGCTTGCGCGGGTCTCGCTCGACCTGGACCTCGACGACCAGCGCCTCGTCGGGCTGCTCGGGCGCGCCGCCGAGGCCGAGGACGGCGTCAGCGCGGTGCTCGGCGAAGTGGAGGTCGACGAATTCGGCGGCGCTGATCCGGACCGGACCCGAGGCGGGCGCTCCGGGCCACAGCAGGTCGGGGATCAGCGCCGGGGCGTGGCGGACGAGCTGGACCAGCGCCTCATGGGACAGCTTGGGCATCGCCGGCGCGGGCTAGCACGCGCGCACGCGGGAGCCAGAGTTGGCCGCGGGCGCGCCGCTGTGCGCGGCCGCAGGGGCATGTCAGCGGGCGGGACGCTCGCGCCGGCCCGAGGACAGGGCCCAGCGGATCAGGAACTGGATCTTGCCGTCGCGCTGGAAGCCGCGGAAGAACTCGACGAGGTCGTCGTAGATCTTCGGGTCGCGGACGAGGCGGCCCATCGTGCCCTCGCCGCGCTCGACACCCGCGACGATCTTGTTCACGTTGCCGAGCGTGTCCTGCACGCTCTTCAGCATCTTGCCCTGCGAGTCGTAGAGCAGGCGGGTCGAGACGTTGACGTTGTAGGGGTCGTGCAGGGCGGTCGAGACCGCGGCCATCTTCTTGCGGCCGTCGTCGACCAGCGGCTGCATGCTGTCGTCGAATTTGGACAGCGCCTTTTGACCCTTGGCGAGGAAGTGGTCGAGGTCGGCGGCGCCGTCCTGGACGCCGCGCAGCGAGCTGCCGAAGCCGCGCAGCAGGTCCTCGTCGTTGAGCATCGCGCCGACCGTGCCCTTGCCGGCGGCGGTGTTGCGCAGGTTCTCGTTGCCGGCGGCGAGCCGTTTCTGGATGTTGCGCACGGTCTCGCCGTCGCCCATCGCCGCCGCCAGCTCGGCGATGCCGCCGATGGCCTCCTCGACCTTGACGAAGCTGCCGTCGACCTTCTCTTTGACGGCGTCGATCGTCTCGGTCATCGACGGGGTGGTCTGGATCCGCCCGCCGGGCTGGATCGGCTCGCCGCGCCCGACCGAGATCTGGATGATCTGATCGCCGAGCACCCCGTTCTGCGAGATGACGGCGCGGCTGTCGTCTCGGATGTGAAGCATGCTGTCCTGAAAGACAGACATGGTGACGCGGATCCGGCTGTGATCGGTGGTGAAGCCGTCGCAGATGCCGGTGCTGCCGGTCCACAGCACGCCGCGGTAGCGCCGGCGCATCTCCTGAGTGACGCACACCTCGCCCTGGCGGCACTGCGAGTCCTCCTCGCACGGGGCGTGGAGCTCCTTGTTGAAGGAGTAGGACTCGAGCTCGGCGCAGTGACCCTCGGGCGCGCAGAACATGGTGCGGTCGCAGTCGTCGGTGCGGCCCTGGCCGAAGCGGCCGCGATCCTCGTTCTGGGGGTCGCACGGGTAGTCGACCCACACGAACTCGCGGAGGGTGACGGTGCCGATCTCGATGCCCTCGATCTGGACCTTGCTGCCCTCGCGCAAGCCCGAGACCTGGCGGAAGTCGGTCGTGATCGAGACCCGCTCCTTCCACAGGTTCTGGCCCTGGGTGAACACCAACAGGCCGACGAGCGCGGCCATGCCGGAGAGGATGACGACGAGCCCGACGATCTGGTTGAGGCTCTGCTCGCTCCGGCCGGCCATTGTGCGCATCGTAGCGGATCCAGCCGCGGGTGAGGAGGCCGCCGCGCGGGTCCGCCCGCGGGGTTCGCACAGGACGACCACATTCGCGCCGGGCGGGGCCTTCGGGCCACCACCGACCGGACGTTGCGTCCGGTCCCACGAGCAGGTGGTGAGGCATCGGGGAGGCGATGCGGCAGCGAGCTCGACGAGCGTCGAATGCCGCTTCGCAGCCTCCGGTGGCCCGGATCGTGGGGCGGCGGTTCGAGGCCGTGAATCAGGCCCCAGGCCGCGTCACGCGAGGAATTCACCTGGGGAGGCGAGCTACGGACCCGCGAGCGCCGGGCTGGACGGTGCGGTCCGGCCGGGTCAGCGCGGCCTGCGTCGTCGCCTGACGGAGCCGGTGCGGTGGCCGGGGAGTCGCTCGCGGCGGGCCGGATCGAGGGCTACTCGACAGCGGGGGCGCGATGTGGAATGTCCACGGCGCCATGTCCGCTTCGTCTCCCGCCGCTCCGTTCGACGCGCAGGCGTTCGATGCTCACGTGATGTCGACGTACGCCCGCTACCCGATCGCGCTCGAGCGCGGCGAGGGGTGCAGGGTGTGGGACACGGAGGGGCGGGCTTACCTCGACTTCGCGGCCGGGATCGCGACCTGTACTTTGGGACATGCCCACAAGAACCTGGTCGAGGCGGTGACGCGGCAGATCGGCAAGCTGCACCACGTCTCGAACCTGTTCTACATCCCCGAGCAAGGCGCCCTGGCGGCGCTGCTGGCGGCGCTGGGGGCGGGGGAGCGGGCGTTCTTCTGCAACTCGGGGGCGGAGGCCAACGAGGCGGCGATCAAGCTGGCGCGCAAGTATGGGCGCACGCGCCTCGGCATCGAGAAGCCGGTGGTGATCGCGGCGCAGGCGAGCTTCCACGGGCGCACGCTGGCGACGCTGACGGCGACCGGGCAGGCCAAGTACCAGCAGAACTTCGACCCGCTGGTGCCGGGCTTCGTGCACGTGCCGTTCAACGACGCCACCGCGCTCGGCGAGGCGATCGTCGAGCTCGACCGCGAGCGCAAGCAGGTGGCCGCGGTGCTGATGGAGCCGCTGCAGGGCGAGGGCGGGATCCGGCCCGGCGATCCGGCGGTGTTCCGCAAGATCCGCGAGCTGTGCGACGCCCGCGGGATCCTGCTCATGTTCGACGAGGTCCAGGTCGGCGTCGGCCGCAGCGGCAAGTGGTGGGGCCACCAGCACCTCGACGTCGAGCCCGACGTCATGACGCTGGCCAAGGGCCTGGCCGGCGGGGTGCCGATCGGCGCGATGCTCTGCAAATCGAGCTGCGACGTGTTCCAGCCCGGCGACCACGCGAGCACGTTCGGCGGCAACCCGCTGGCGTGCGCGGCGGCGCTGGCGGTGCTGATGACGATCGAGAAGGACCGGCTGGTCGACAACGCGCGGCAGCGCGGCGACCAGCTGCGCGCGGGGCTGCAGGCGCTGGCGAAGTCGTCGCCGGGCAAGATCGCCGAGGTGCGCGGCTGGGGCCTGCTGCTCGGCGCGGAGCTGGGTCCGTCCGAGACGCGCACGGCTCCCGAGATCGCCCGCGCGGCGCTCGACGCCGGGCTCCTGCTGGTCCCCGCGGGGCCGCGGGTGATCCGCTTCGTGCCGCCGCTGATCGTGTCGTCGGCCGAGATCGACGAGGCGCTGGCGGTGTTCGCCAGGGTGCTGGCGGGGTGAGCCTCGTTGACCTGTCTTTTCAGGCAGGTAGGATCTTCTCTCCCGCTGGCTGCGGTGCCGAAACCGCGCCGTGAGGCCGACGGGCGGCGTGCTATCGTCGAGCTCGGCTCATGACTGCGACCCTCGAATCGATCCGTGAACAGCTGGCTGCCGGCGACGCCTCCGGCGCGTGGCGGGCCCTCACGCAGGTGTTCGGTTACCCCGCGGGCGGGTCGCTCGACGAGGAGGGGTTCGCCGCGGCGCTGACGCTGACGGTCTCGATCACGCACGAGCTGGCCGGCGAGGAGGGCGTGGCCAAGATGGTGCCGGCGGCCCTCACCCCCGACGATCCGCGGGCGCTGTTTTTGGCCGGCTGGTGGCTGGCCGAGGAGCGGCAGTTTGCGATCGCGGCCAGCGTGCTCGAGCGGGCCAATCAGCTGGCGCCGGGGCAGGCCGAGATCGCCGGCGAGCTGGCCAACGCGCTCGAGCACTTGCTTCACTACGGGCCGGCGGCGCTGGTGCTCGAGGCGTCGGGGCGTGCCGACGACGATCCGCTGCTGGCGTACCTGTCGGGCTTTTACTGGCTGATGTGCGGCGACCTCGAGCGGCCGCGAGCGCGGCTGCAGCTGCTCGCCGACGTGACCGAGACCAACCTCGTGTTCATGCGCGAGGCGCTGGCAGGGATGCTGGCGCGGGCCGAAGCGCTGACGGCCGCGGGCGTGGGGCTGGAGGGCGACGCGCTGACGGCCTGGCACGCGGTGCTCAACGGTTCGCTGCTGCTCCACGAGTCGCCGCACGGCTACCCGGATCCGATGCACGGGCGGTTCGCGTTCCTCAACGACTCGGCGACGCTGCAGCGGCTGGGGCTCGCCCGGCTGGAGCGGCTGCTGGACGCGGTCGGGCAGCGGCCGGAGCGGATCCTCGCCGCCCCCGATCGCGCCAGCCAGATCCTCGCGCACGCGGCCGCGCTGGTGCTGGAGCGGCCGCTCGAGCCGTGGACGGCCGACGCCGGGCGCCCGGGGCTGGTGGTCGCGTGGAGCCTCGATCATGTCGGCGACGTCGCGTTCCTCCGCGGCATGCGGGACCACGCGCCGGGGCGGCCGCTGTTCGTGCACGTCACCGACTGGATCGAGCCGTTCGCCTACGCGCCCGACGTGGCGACGCTGCTGGCGCAGACGGTGTTGCATCCGTTCACCGGCGGCGCGCTGACGTACGACGCGGCGACGCAGCAGCCCGGCAGGGCCGAGCCGGACCCGCGCGAGGACGCCGAGCTGGGCGCGCTGGTGGCGGCGACGCCGGTCGCCGACGACAGCGCGGCGCCGCTCGAGCGCGTGATCGAGATCGACCGCGCGCTGGCGGGGCTGGCCGCCGATCGGCGGCCGGGGCTGCACCGCGCGGGCGGTCCGCGGCTGATCCACCGGGCCGGCAGCCCGGTGCCGAGCAACTTCTTCCGGTGAGGTTGTCTTTCGGACATGTCCATCGGGGCATGTCTGAAAGAGCCTGAACGTTCGGGCATGTGAAAGAGGACATGTCCGAACGGGCATGTGATGCGCGCACGCGCACGCGCGGGCGCTTGCGGGAGGCCGGGCTCAGCGGAGCGCGGCGGGCGTGGCAGCGCCGGCGGTCGCCGGTGTGTGCAATGGGCGGGCTCCGTGGGGCGGTTCGCGGCGAGCGGGGCAGCGCTGGCGGTTGCGGGCGGCCGGGCTCAGCGGAGCGCGGCGAGGCGGGCTTGCAGGCGGTCGAGGCCGAGGTTGCCGGGGCCGCCGAGGCTGACGCGGGCCTGCAGGCTGGCCTCGGGCGACCTGTCCTTCAGGTCATGCATCTCGGCCGCGGCCTGGCGGTAGGCGTCGCGAAACGGCACGCCGGCGCGGGCCAGCTCGACGGCGCGGTCGGTGGCGTGCAGCTCGCCGTCGATGGCGGCGCGCATGCGGGCGCGGTCGAGCTCGAGCGTACCCACGAGCGCGGGCACGAGGGCGAGGCCGGCGAGGCCGCGGGTGAACGCGCGCAGGGTCGGGGCCTTGGTGGCCTGGAGGTCGCGGTGGTAGCCGCTCGGCAGCGACAGCAGCGACGACAGCTCGGACATCGCGCCCTCGGTGACGGAGGGCACGGCGCGCAGCAGCTCGACGACGTCCGGGTTGCGCTTGTTGGGCATGATCGACGAGCCGGTGGTGTAGGCGTCGGGCAGGCGCACGAACGCGAACTCGGCGGTCGAGAACAGCGACAGGTCCCAGGCCAGGCGGCGGACGTCGAGCAGCGCCTGGTGCAGCGCCTGCACCGCCAGCAGCTCGAGCTTGCCGCGGCTGTTCTGGGCGTAGATCGGCGAGACCTGCACGCGCGAGAAGCCGAGCTCGTGGGCGACGCCGTCGCGGTCGAGCGGGAGGTTGACGCCGTAGCCGGCGGCGGTGCCGAGCGGGCTCGAGTCGAGGGTGTGGGCGGTGGCGCGCGCGGTCTCGGCGTCGTCGAGGAAGGCCTCGGCGTGGCCGGCGAGCAGGGCGGCGAGCGACGACGGCACGGCCCGCTGCAAGTGGGTGTAGCCGGGCAGGGCGACGTCCTGGGTGGCCTCGGCGCGCTGCAGGCAGGCGTCGGCGCAGTCGAGGCAGCGCGCGCGCAGGGCCCCGAGGGCGTCCTTGAGCCACAGGCGCATGGCGACGAGGATCTGGTCGTTGCGGCTGCGGCCGGTGTGGACCTTGCGGCCGACGTCGCCGAGGCGCTCGCCGAGGTACCACTCGATGGCGGAGTGGCCGTCCTCGAAGCGGTCGTCGAGCACGAACTCGCCGCTGCGCACGGCCTCGGCGAACGCTTCGAGGCCCGCCACGAGGGCCTCGGCCTCGCTCGTGGCGAGCACGGCGATGCGCTGCAGGCCGTGGACGTGGGCGATCGAGGCGCGGACGTCGTGGAGGATCAGCTGGCGATCGAGGACGACGTCATCGCCGGCGCAGAACGCCTGGGCGGCGGCGTCGAGGGCGGCCTGGCCCTTGTCCCATAGCGGTCGGGTGCTCATGCGGTGCTCCTGGCGGCGAGGCGGTGGTCTGGTCTTCGGGACAGGTGCGGCGCGCGCTCACGGGCCGGCGGGCTCGGGGTCGCGCGGCACCCCCTGGCGCTCGGGCAGGCCGAGGGCGAGGTTCAGGTTCTGCAGGGCCTGCGAGGCGGCGCCCTTGAGCAGGTTGTCGAGGGTGACGACGACGACGGCGTGGCGGTCGTCGACGTGGAGGCCGCCGATGGTGACGTCGTGGCGGCCGGCGACGTCGCGGACCTCGGGGATGTCGCTCGTGACGCGCACGAGCGGCTCGTCGGCGTAGACGCTGCGGTAGCGCTCGAGCAGCTCGGCGCGCTCGAGCGAACGCGCGAGCGGGAGGGTGATCGTCAGGGTGATGCCGCGGAAGAACGGGGCGACGTGAGGGACGAAGCGGACCGCGTGGCCGAGGTGATGGCTGGCCTCGCGCTCGTGCAGGTGGCCGGTGAGGGCGTAGGGCATGAGGTTGTCGCGCAGGCGCTCGGGGTCGTTGCGCGGCGAGGGGGTGGTGCCGGCGCCGCTGTAGCCGGACACGCCGAAGGCCTGCGGCGGGCCGGCGAGCAGCTCCAGCAGCGGAGCGACGCCGAGCTGGATGCCGGTGGCGTAGCAGCCGGGGTTGGCGATCCGGCGGGCGCCGCGGATCTGGGCCCGGTGGCGCTCGGGCAGGCCGTAGGCCCAGGCGGGGTCGAAGCGGTAGTCGGCCGAGAGGTCGACGAGCACGGGGCCGCGCGCGTCCAGGGCGTCGGCGTAGGCGGCGGCGAGGCCGTTCGGCAGGGCGAGCACGACGGCGTCGACGGGCCAGGAGGCGACTGTCTCGGGGGACATGTCCTCGAGGACAATGTCGGCGGGGGCGTCGGTGAGGTGGGCCCGCAGCGGGTCGCCGACGCCCTGGCGCGAGGCGGCGCGGGTCAGGCGGAGGTCGTCGTGGCCGGCGAGCAGGCGCGCGAGCTCGCCGCCGACGTGGCCGCGCGCGCCGACGAGGCCGAGGGTGAAGCTCATGGCCGGCCTCCGTGAACAGGGTCGAAAGGACATGTCCACAGGAGCATGTCGTCATGGACATGCCCGCTGGGGCATGTCTGAAGGGGCATGGCGACGGGCGGGGTCACGCGGCGCCTCCGATGGTGTGCGCGGCCTCCAGGGTCGGCGGGGCGGCGAGGGCCCGCTCGACGCACTCCTGGATGGTCGGGAAGTCGGTGACGCCGGTCCAGAACACGGTCCAGGTGCCGCCGCTGTAGCTGCCGTCGGCGCGCTGGAAGTACCAGGGGTTGATCGGGTTGTCGACGCGGGCGCGCCAGAACAGCTGCGGGGTGTCCCGGGTCATGCGCTGCCACAAGGAGCCGCCGATGCCCTCGCCCTGGGCCTCGCCGGTGACGGCGAACTTGTCGAGGTAGGGGATCGGGCCCTCGTCGGTGAGGATGGCGGCGGCGCGGTAGCTGTCGGCCAGGTAGATCCGGCGGAACGGCTTGCGGGTGAAGTAGTCGGCGACCGGGGGCCGGCCGAAGGCGGCGGCGAGCAGGTCGGCGAGGCGCGGCAGGTCGACGCTGGCGAGCGACGGGTGGAGGATGATGCGCTCGCCGCGGCGGACCAGGGTGCCCGAGCCCTTGTGGGTGAAGAGCTCCATGGCCAAAAGGTCAGGTGAGGTGATCGAGACCGAGGAGGCGCGCGGGAGCCTGCCGAGGAGGTCGTGGATCAGCGCGAGCTTGTGGCGGGTGCTGTCGGTCAGCCACGGCTCGGCGAGCAGCGGCTCGTAGTCTTCGGCGAGGTTGACGGCCGAGATGAGGTCGCCGTACTCGTCGCGCAGGCCGCCCCGGGCCCGCAAGAAGATGATCTTGTAGGGCTGCAGGCGGACCGCGAGGGCGTGCGCGGCGAGGTCGGGGCCGAGGTCGAGGATCTGGCCGCCGGCGGTCTCGCCGATGCTGGCGAGCACGGGCATCGAGCCGGCCTTGAGGCTCGACTCGATGGCGTCGGTGTCGACGCGCACGATCCGCGCCCGCTGCTCGGCGTCGCGGTCGGCGTCGTCGAGCTCGGCCGCGAACACGCCGCCGACGACGGGCCGGCCGCGCGCGCCCATCTCCTCGAGCATGTCGACGAGCCGCAGGTTCTCGGCGCGGAACACCCGGCGCACCTGCTCGAGCGCGCGCGGCGAGGTGCGCTGGGACCAGTCGGTCGGGTCGATGCCGGCGGCGGTGAAGGCGGCCTGCAGCTGCGGCCCGACGCCGTGCACGACGACCGGGTGGAGGCCGACCTGGTGGAGGAAGTTGAGCGAGGAGGCGAGGCTCTCGAGGTCGTCGGCGAGCAGGCCGCCGCCGACCTTGATGACGGCGAAGCGCTTGTGCTCGACGCTCGAGAATTGCTTGAGGTACTGCTCGACCTCTTTGCGGCCGCCGAGGTTGCGCAGCAGCTTGACGATCAGCTCGCGGGGGTTGGGCATGGTCGTGAGAACTTCAGGACAGGATCGCGCGGTAGCGGGTGGCCGCCTCGACGAGGTCGGCCAGGGGGACGTACTCGCCCGCGGTGTGGGCCTGCTCGATCGAACCTGGCCCATAGACCAGGACGTCGCAGCCGGCGGCCGAGAACAGGGCGGCCTCGGTCCAGAAATCGACGGGGTCGCCGGGCGGGAGGCCGAGGCGGGCGGCCAGGGCGGACGCGGCCTGGCGGGCCGCCGTCAAGCGCGCGGGGCCGCCGGCGGGCAGCGGCGGGGCGAGGAAGCCGGGCGTGAAGCGGACGCGCGCGGGGTCGGGCGCGAGCGCGAACAGCTCGGCGAGGGCGAGCTCGGGCGGGAGCTCGGGCGGCGGCCGCACGCCGAAGCGCACGGTGGCGGCGCTGGCGATCATGTTGGCCTTGAGGCCGCCCTCGACGGCGCCGAGGTTGAGCCGCAGACCCCGGAGCGAGCCGGCCGCGCCGGCGGTCTCGCTGGCGCCCGCGCGGGCGAGGGCGAGGCTGGCCCAACGGACGGCCTCGTGGACGGCGCTGTCGCGCAGGGCCCGGGCGGCGGAGGCGTGGCCGCCGATGCCGGAGAACACGGCGGTGGCGGTGCCGATCCCGCGGTGCTCGAGCACCGCGCGGCAACGGGTGGGCTCGGCGACGACGACGCTGCGGAAGGTCGGGTGCGAAGCTGTCCCGGAGGACATGTCGGATGTCCGCGGGGACAGGTCGGAGCGGGTCAGGAATTCGCGGATGCAGCGGCTGCTGCCGGCCTCCTCGTCGGACGAGAACAGCACGGCGGCGGGGCCGGTGGTGGCCTCGAGCACGCTCAGGAGGCAGGCAGCGGCGCCCTTGATGTCGCAGGCGCCGAGGCCGACGGCGAGGTCGCCCTCGATGCGCAGGCGGTGGGGGTCGGCGGTCCAGCCGGGGTCGGCGGGCACGGTGTCGACGTGGACGTTGAACAGCACCTGCGGGGCGCCGCGCACGGCCAGCAGGTAGACGCAGCCGTCGCCGAGGTCGACGGTGTCGCAGGTGAGACCTGACCCCTGGAGCATGTCCCGCAGGTACGCGAACAGCCCGGCGTCGCCGGCGATCGCCCGCGGCGGGTTGCGGGTGTCGAAGGCGACCAGGCGCGTCAGGTGTTCGAGGGTGCGCCGGAGCGTGGCTTCGGTCATCGCTGCCCGGGGCGCCGGCGCGGGTTGACGCGCGCGGACAGGGTCGAGCTCATGCCGAGCAGCTTGATGAAGCCCTCGGCCTCGCGGGCGTCCCAGTCGGCCGACTGAGCGTAGACGGCGCCCTTGTTGCGCAGGATGTGCTCGGAGCGCACGGCGATCGGGGTGACGACGCCGCCGGCGGTCTCGAGGGTGACGGTGCCGTTGACGACGGCCTGCGACGAGCGCAGGAACGCCTCGAGGTCGTCCTTGAGCGGCTCGAAGAAGAAGCCGCGGTAGACCAGCTCGACCCACTTCTTGGCGACCAGCGGCTTGAAGCTGTTCTGGTTGGCGGTGAGGATGGCCTCCTCGAGCGCGCGGTGGGCCGTCATCAGGCCGGCGATGCCGGGGCACTCGAACACGATCCGGCCCTTGAGGCCGATGGTGGTGTCGCCGGTGTAGATGTTGCGGCCGACGCCGTAGGCGCCGAGGCGCTCGTTGAGGCGGCGCAGGATGTCGGGGCCGGCCATCGCCTCGCCGTCGAGCTTGACGGCGACGCCGCGCTCGAAGGTGATGTCGAAGCGCGCGGGCTGCCGCGGCCAGTCCTCGGGGCGCGCGCACATCTGCCAGGTCTCGGGCCCGGGGGTCTGAAACTCGTCGATCTCCGAGCCCGAGGCGGTGACGCCGAGCAGGTTGACGTTGATGCTGTACTTGGCGGTCTTGGGCCGCACGTGGTGGCCGAGCTTCTGCAGGTACTCGGCCTCGTAGGCGCGCACGGCGTGGTGCTCGTGCTGGATGTCGCGGATCGGCGCGACGATGTCGTAGTCGCCGAGCGAGCGCACGGTCTGGTCGAAGCGGACCTGATCGTTGCCCATGCCGGTGCAGCCGTGGGCGAACACGCGGGTGCCGCGAGCGTCGCACAGGGCCAGCGCGCGCTCGACGATGATGTAACGATCGCTGACGAGCAGCGGGTAGACGTCCTGGTAGAGCTGGCCGCCGATGACGAGGGGGACGACGACGTCGTCCCAGATCGGCTGGGCGCCGCTCTCGGTCACGTGCTCGACGGCCCCGAGGTCGCGCGCGCGCTGCTCGATGTAGGCCCGCTCGGCGTCGTCGACGCCGCCGGTGTCGACGAACAGGGTGACGACTTCGTAGCCGCGCTCGCGCAGGTAAGGCACGCAGAAGCTGGTGTCGAGGCCGCCGGAGAAGGCGAGCACGACCTTCTTGTTCGAAGCTGTACTTTGGGACATGTGGGGGATCCTGGGAGCGAGGCGAGCGGGGGCGAAGCGAGGGCGAGGTCAGAGGGCGCCGCGCAGGAGGGCGTCCATCAGGGCCTTCTGGACGTGGAGGCGGTTCTCGGCCTCGTCGATGTGGATCGCGCGCGGCGAGTCGAGGACCTCGTCGGTGACCTTGACGTTGCGGCGGACCGGGAGGCAGTGGCTGAACAGGGCGTTCGGGGTCATCGCCATCTTGGCGGCGTCGACCATGAAGCGCTTGCTGGCCTCGCGGATCGGCTTCTCCTCGTCCCAGCGGCCGAAGTACGGCAGGGCGCCCCAGCTCTTGGCGTAGACGATGTCGGCGCCGCGGTAGCCCTGCTCGATGTCGTGGGTGACGGTGAGGCTGCGCCCGGCGGCCCGGGTGTACTCGGCGGCGGCGCTCATGTAGCGCTCGTCGAGCACGTACTCGGGGCTGGGGCACAGGAGGGTGACGTCCATGCCGAGCTTGGCGGCGATGATCAGCGCCGAGTTGGCGACCGCGGTGTTGAGCGGCTTGGGGTGGTACGTCCAGGTCAGGCACATCTTCTTGCCGGCGAGGTCGCCGAGCTTCTCCTGCAGGGTCAGCGCGAGCGCCAGCTCCTGGCAGGGGTGCGTGATCGTCTCCATGTTGATCACGGGCACGGTGGCGTGGCGCGCGAACGACTGGATGACGCGGTCCTCGCGGTCGACGTCCCAGCGCTGAAACTTGGGGAAGGCGCGCACGGCGATGGCGTCGACGTAGCGCGAGAGGACCCGCGCGACCTCGCGGACGTGCTCCTCGGGCTCGCCGTCCATGATGACGCCGTCGTCGAACTCGATCGGCCAGGCGCCCTTGCCAGGCTCGAGCACGATGGCCTTGCCGCCGAGCTGGTGCATGCCGAGCTCGAAGCTGGTGCGAGTGCGCAGCGAGGGGTTGAAGAAGACCAGGGCGATCGACTTGCCAGCCAAGGTCTGCGCGTGCGGCCCGGCCTTGATGGCGCGCGCGGCGGCGAGCAAGGCTTCGATCTCGGCGCGGCTGTAGTCGAGGGTCGAGAGGAAGTGGCGCACGCGCGCTCCTCTAGCACAGGGGGGCGGTGCGCCAAATAGGCGCGGGGGCCGTCGCGCAGCGCAGGCCGGCGTGCGATTGTGAACTTCCTCTCGCGTTCGCGGCGAGGGGATGGCGTCGCGCTCGCCGGGCCGGGGCGCCGGGGCGGACGCCGGTGGTGGTTCGGGAAAGGCGCCCCGCCGCTCGGGGGGATCCGTCGACTCTTGCGGTGTTGGTTTGAGGCGGTCGCCCGCGATTCAGCGGCGGTCCTTGGCCATGGCCTTGAGGTTGGCGCGCCGCGCCTCGTGGGCGCAATCGGGGCACCAGGTGTGTTGATAGCGGATCGCGCTCGGGCGGGCCCACCAGCGGTGGCCCTTGTCGCACTCCCATTGCAGGTGGGTGTTGCGGTCGACGTATTTTTTCGAGATGCACTTGCCGCCGTTGCTGGCGGCCATGCGCTGCATCTCGGGGATGCCGAGGCGGGTGTCGGCGCATTGCGGGCACCAGCGCTCGTTGAGGATGTTGCCGCTGGTGCTGAGCCACTCGTGGCCGCTGGCGCAGCGCCAGCGCAGCTTGCGGCCCGAATGGAGGTTGTGCTCGGTGAGGAGGGCGCCGCCGCGGCGAGCGGCGATCCGGCGAACCTCGGCGATCCAGCCGTCCTCGCGGCGACACTGCTGGCACCAATGGCCGAGGCGAATGTTGCGAGCCCGCGAGGTGAAGCGGTGGCCGCGGGCGCACTCCCAGCGCAAGGGGCCGGCGATATCGACGGTTTTGGCGGAGACGCAGCGGCCGCCCCACCGGGCGACGAGGTCGTCCATGTCGGCGAGGCTGCGGCGGCAGCGACCGCACCAGTTGCCCTCGCGGATCTTGCGAGCCTCGGCGTCCCATTCGTGGCCGCGTTCGCAGCGGAACCGCAGCTTGTGGCCGAGCGGCGGGTATTCGCGGGAGAGGCAGCGGCCGCCCCGTTCGCGGGCGATGGCCTTGATCTTGTCGAGTTTGTCGGGGGTGCGATAGCGGCAGGTGGGGCACCAGGAGCCGCCGAGGATGATGGCGCTGGTGGTGGACCAGCGATGGCCGCGCTTGCATTGGTAGTCAGCGCGGCCCTGGTAGCCAGGATAGGCGTCGGCGAGGCACTTGCCGCCGTGCTGGCGGGCGATGGCGCGGAGGGCGGCGAGGCGCGCGGCGGGATCGTTGCGAGGCGGGCGCGGCACGGCAGGTGCGGGCGAGGTCGGCGGGGCTGCGGCGGGGGCCGGCGAGGTCGGCGGGGCGGCGGGCTTGCGGGCGCTCGGCTCGAGCTTTGGCTTGGGGATCGGAGCGTCGGCGGGCGATTTGCGGGCGGCGGGCCTGGGCTTCGGGGCGTCGGCGCCTTGGACCGGTGTGTGCGAGCGCGGAGGCTTGGACCGGTTCGCGGGCACGATGGCGGACGCTACCTCCGCTCAGGAATGCGCGCAAGCGCGCGCGCCGGCGAGCAGGTGCACGGGCGTGAGCGAGACGGCGACTCGGGCGTGAGCGGGGGCGCGGGCGGGAGCGTGACGGCGACTCGGGCGTGAGCGGAGTCTGGCGCGGGTCCGGGCGGCGGTGGTTCTCCCGCGTGCCCGAGGAGGCGTCGCCTGGGGTCGACGCGCGGCAGGTCGAGCGGGCCGGGCGGTGGGTGACCTGCTGGCGGCGGCGCGACCCTGGGGGCGCGAGGCGGTAGCTGTCTCTTGGGCCAGGTCGGCGGAGCGGCCGCCTCGGCGAGTCGTCGGCGCGGGGTTCGCGGGCGCTTCCCCTCCGGGCGGGAACGCGCTAGGGAGCGTGCCCGCGGAGGCCCATGGCAGCAGCTTTGTCGAGGATCGACCCACCGAGCACGCCGGGCCTGTTGGCGCTGGCCGACGGGACCCTGTTTCGCGGCCGCGCGCTCGGAGCCCACGGGCGCACGTGCGGCGAAGTCGTGTTCAACACGGCGATGACCGGATACCAGGAGGTCGTCTCCGACCCGAGCTATCACCAGCAGATCGTGACGCTGACGGCGGCGCACGTCGGGGTGGTCGGGGTCAACGCGGACGACGAGGAAGGCCGCGGGCCGCAGGTCGCCGGGCTGGTGGTCCGCGACGCGCCGCGCATGTTCGCGTCGTGGCGCGGGCGCGAGAGCCTGGGGGCGTATCTGCAGCGCGCGGGGGTGGTGGCGGTGGCGGACATCGACACGCGCCGGCTGACGCACCTGCTGCGCGAGCGCGGGGCGATGGCGGGCTGCGTGGCGGCCGGCGAGGCGGCCCGCGACGAGGCGGGCTGCGTGGCGGCGGCGCGGGCGTTCCCGGGGCTGCAAGGCGCGGCGCTGGCGGAGGCGGTCAGCGTGCCGGAGCCGGCCGGGTGGACGGCGGGCTCGGTCCGCTGGCTCGAAGGACATGTTCGTGAGGGCATGTCCGATGCGGCAGGTCCGGAGGGGCATGTTCGTGAGGGCATGTCCCCGGGGGCAGCCGGGCACGTGGTGGCGTTCGACTTCGGGATCAAGCGCAACATCCTGCGGCTGCTGGTCGACCGCGGGCTGCGGGTGACGGTGGTGCCGGCGGCGACGACGGCGAGCCAGGCGCTGGCGCTGCGGCCGGACGGGATCTTCCTGTCGAACGGGCCGGGCGATCCGGAGCCGCTGCAGGCCCAGCAGGCGGCGATCCGCGAGCTGGTGGCGGCGGGGCTGCCGGTGTTCGGGATCTGCCTCGGGCACCAGCTGCTGTGCCTGGCGCTGGGGGCCCGCACGTTCAAGATGAAGTTCGGCCACCACGGGGCCAACCACCCGGTGCGCGAGCTGGCGAGCGGGCGGGTGCTGATCACGAGCCAGAACCACGGGTTCGCGGCCGACCCGGCGACGCTGCCGGCGGCGCTGCGGGCGACGCATGTGTCGCTGTTCGACGGGTCGCTGCAAGGGGTGGAGCTGGCGGATCGGCCAGTGTTCTCGTTCCAGGGCCACCCGGAGGCGTCGCCGGGGCCGCGCGAGCTGGCGGGGCTGTTCGACAGGTTCGCCCGCGAGGTGAGCGCGGGCCGGACCACGAAGGGGGTGTGACATGCCCAAAAGGACAGATCTGAAATCCATCCTGATCCTCGGCGCGGGGCCGATCGTGATCGGGCAAGCGTGCGAGTTCGACTACTCGGGGGTGCAGGCCTGCAAGGCGCTGCGCGCCGAGGGCTACCGGGTGGTGCTGGTCAACTCGAACCCGGCGACGATCATGACCGACCCGGAGACGGCCGACGCGGTCTACATCGAGCCGGTCGAGTGGGAGACGGTGACGCGGATCCTCGAGCGCGAGCGACCCGACGCGCTGCTGCCGACGATGGGCGGGCAGACGGCGCTGAACTGCGCGCTCGACCTGTTCCGCCACGGGGTGCTGCAGCGGCTGGGGGTCGAGCTGATCGGGGCGAAGGTCGAGGCGATCGAGAAGGCGGAGGACCGCGAGCTGTTCAGCAAGGCGATGCGGGCGATCGGGCTCGAGATGCCGGAGGCGGTGTTCTGCCGCTCGGTGGCGGAGGCGCTGCAGGCGGCGGAGACGGTCGGGTTCCCGGCGGTCGTGCGGCCGTCGTTCACGCTCGGCGGGACCGGCGGCGGGATCGCGGCCGACGCGGCGGAGCTGGCGGCGATCGCCGGCCGCGGGATCGAGGCGAGCCCGATCGGCCAGATCCTGGTCGAGCAGTCGGTGCTCGGCTGGAAAGAGTTCGAGATGGAGGTGGTCCGCGACCGCGCGGACAACTGCGTGATCGTGTGCGCGATCGAGAACGTGGACCCGATGGGCGTGCACACCGGCGACTCGATCACGGTGGCGCCGGCGCTGACGCTGACCGACAAGGAGTACCAGCGCATGCGCGAGGCGTCGTTCGCGGTGATCCGCGAGATCGGCGTCGAGACCGGCGGGTCGAACGTGCAGTTTGCGATCGATCCGCGGACCGGGCGCATGGTGGTGATCGAGATGAACCCGCGGGTGTCTCGCAGCTCGGCGCTGGCGAGCAAGGCGACCGGGTTCCCGATCGCCAAGGTCGCGGCCCGCCTGGCCGTCGGCTACACGCTCGACGAGCTCGGCAACGAGATCACGCGGGTGACGCCGGCGTCGTTCGAGCCGGCGATCGACTACGTGGTGGTCAAGTGCCCGCGGTTCGCGTTCGAGAAGTTCAAGGGCGCACAGACCCGCCTCGGCACGCAGATGAAGTCGGTCGGCGAGGTGATGGCGATCGGCCGCACGTTCCAGGAGGCGCTGCAAAAGGCGCTGCGCGGGCTCGAGATCGGGGCGGCGGGGCTGGAGCGGCGCGGGCCGGAGCTGGATGGTGAAGGATTGACGGCGGCGCTGGCGGAGCCGGGGCCGGAGCGGCTGTTCGCGGTGGCGGAGGCGCTGCGCCTCGGCTGGCCCAAGGGACAGGTCGAGAGCCTGACGGGCATCGATCCGTGGTTCGTCGACCAACTGGCGGAGCTGGTAGAGGTCGAGCAGGCGCTGGCAGGCCGGTCGCTGGTCGAGCTCGACGCGGGCCGAATGCGAGCGCTGAAGCGGATGGGCTTCTCGGACCGGCGGCTGGCGCAGCTGCTGCAGCTCAAGGAGGCGGCGGTGCGCGAGCACCGGCAACAGCTCGGGGTGCGGCCGGTGTTCCTGCGGGTGGATACGTGCGCGGCCGAGTTCGCGTCGGAGACGCCGTACCTTTACTCGAGCTACGAGGAGCAGTGCGAGGCGCGGCCGACGAGCCGCGAGAAGGTGATGATCCTGGGGGCAGGGCCGAACCGCATCGGCCAGGGGATCGAGTTCGATTACTGCTGCGTGCACGCGGCCATGGCGCTGCGCGAGGCGGGGATCGAGACGATCATGGTCAACTGCAACCCGGAGACGGTGTCGACCGACTACGACACGGCGGACCGGCTTTACTTCGAACCACTGACGCTCGAGGACGTGCTCGAGGTGATCGCGGTCGAGCAGCCGCGCGGGGTGATCGTACAGCTCGGCGGGCAGACGCCGCTGAAGCTGGCGCGCGGGCTCGAGGCGGCCGGGGTGCCGATCCTGGGGACTTCGCCGGACGCGATCGACGTGGCGGAGGACCGGGCGCGGTTCCAGGCGCTGCTGCACACGCTGGGGCTGAAGCAGCCGGACAACGCGACGGCGACGACGATGGCGGAGGCGCTGACGAAGGCGGAGGGGCTGGGCTTCCCGCTGGTGGTGCGGCCGTCGTACGTGCTCGGCGGGCGAGCGATGGCGATCGCGCGCTCGCAGGCGGAGCTCGCGGGCTACCTGGCGGAGGCGTTCGCGGCGGCGGAGGAGCAGCCGGTGCTGATCGATCGCTATCTCAGGGACGCGATCGAGGTCGACGTCGACGCCCTGTCCGATGGGACAGACGTGGTGATCGGCGGGGTGATGGAGCACATCGAGCAGGCGGGGGTGCACTCGGGCGACTCGGCGTGCGCGCTGCCGCCGTACTCGCTGGCGCCGACGCTCCAGACGGAGATCCGGCGCCAGACGGTGGCGCTGGCGCGAGCGCTGGGGGTGGTCGGGCTGATGAACGTGCAGTTCGCGGTGGCCGGCGGCGAGGTGTTCGTGCTCGAGGTGAACCCGCGCGCGGCCCGGACGGTGCCGTTCGTGGCCAAGGCGACGGGCCGACCGCTGGCGAAGCTGGCGGCGCGCGTGATGGCGGGGGCGACGCTGGCCGAGCTCGGGGTGACCGAGGAGAAGCTGCCGACGATGGCGAGCGTGAAGGAGGCGGTGCTGCCGTTCCGCCGCTTCCCCGGCGCGGACCCGATGCTGGGGCCGGAGATGAAGTCGACCGGCGAGGTGATGGGCAGCGGCGAGAGCTTCGCCGAGGCGTACGCGAAGGCGCAGCTGGGCGCCGGGGTGCGGCTGCCGCTGGCAGGCAAGGTGGCGATCGAGGTGGCAGCCGAGGACGCGCCGGGCCTGGTGGCGGTGGCGGACCACCTGCGCCTGCTCGGGTTCGAGGTGCTGGCAGGAGCGGGCACGGCGGAGGCGCTGGCCGGGCTCGGGTACCCGATCGGGCGCGTCGAGGGGGAGCTCGACGGGGTGACGCTGGCCCTGGCCTCGGGGACAGGTGCGGCCGAGCTGCGCGCGGCGGCGACGGGGCGCAAGATCCCGTGCTACACGACGATCGCAGGGCTGGCCGCGGGGGCGCGGGCGATCCAGCGGATGCGCGAAGGGCCGCTGCCTCCGCGCTCGCTGCTCGAAGTGGCAGGGTGAGCCCGGCGCGCCGCGGTCGTCAGGCCGCGGCGCGAAGGGCTGGTCGAGCGGGCAGGTGACTGACCGATCGGGCAGGTTCGGCTGTCCGAAGGGGCAGGTGATCCCGCTGGCCGAGCGGGCAGGTGATGCTGGCCGATCGGGCGGGTGAATCGGTGTCCGGCGTGACGGGTTGTGAGGCTGTCCGAATGGACATGTTGTGACTGGCTGACGATCGACGGATGTCGCCGCTCCGCGGCGTCGACGGCGAGCGTTGATGGCTGGGTGGGCCTGGCTGAAGGGGTTCTGGGCGGGGTGGCGCCGGTTTTGGCGGCAATGTGTATTTTCGCGCGGGGCTCTGGTACGTCCGGGCCATGCAGGAGAGCCGAGGGTCCCAGAGCGTCGATCCCGAGGAGTTGCGCGCGGCGCTGGGCGAGCCGGGGCGGCTGGGGCTGTACCTGTCGCGCGGGGTCGGGCTCGAGTCGGAGCGCGGCGAGGGGCAGCCGGAGTTCGTGCGGGTGGCGGTGTTGACGAGCGTGTCACCGCCGGCGCTGGAGGCGAAGCGCATGGCGTGGCGAGCGGCGGTGGCGGGGCTCGGGGTCGAGTCGCTGCCGGCGATCGCGGGGGTCGAGCTGGTGGCGGCGCGGGCGGGCTCGGCGTGGAGCTGGGTGGGGCCGGAGACGCGGGCGGCGGTGCTGCGGCTCGCGGTGAGGTCGCTGCTGGCGGCGGAGCCGGAGGTGGCGGTGTTTCACGTCACCGACGAGTTCGGCGGGGGGATGCTGCCGCGGCTGCAGTCGGGGCGGACGGCCGGAGAGCCGCGCCTGGACGCGCGGCTGCTCGAGCACGTGGTGTTCGCGGCAGTGACATACCGGCTGATGGTCGCGTCGGGCGAGGCGGTGGTGGTGACGCCGGGCGACGACGAGACATGGTCTTCGAGACAGGTGTTTCCGGAGCACGCGGCGGTGTGGCGGCGAGGGTTGATGGCGGCGCCGCACGAGGCGCTGGCAGGGCTCGACCTGGCAGCGCTGGCGGAGGCGTTGGTGTGGGCGACGACGACGCGCCGCGGTCGGGCGACGGTGGCGGCGGGGCCCGTGGCGATCGCTACGGCGGTGGCCGAGGCGGAGGGGCAGCTGCGAGCCCGCTGGACCGACCTGCTGCGCGAGCGCGCGGGCGGGGGCAACTGAGGCGCGCGGCGAGAGGGTGCGGGAGAGATCGATGGCGGCGCGGCGGCGGCGATGCGGTGTGACAGCGGTGCTCGCAAGCTCCGGCAAATTCGCGCTGTGACCGCCGCTGGACGGGGCCGGATCCCGCGAGTAGCCTGAAGATGATGGATGCGCGACTCGGGCAGGGCTTCGGATGGGCGGTGGCGTGTCCGGCGACGGCCGAGGAGGCCGCTGCGCGCCATGTGGAGGGGCTCTGGGCGTCGTTCTTCCCGCCGGCCGCGGGCTACGCGGTGACACGATCGGAGGTGGTGTCGGTGCCCGAGCCGGCGCCGTCGCGCGCGCGCGCGCAGCAGCCGGGGATGCGGCTGCTGGTGCGACGCGGTGATTTCTGCGGCGAGGTGGAGGTGGCGGCGACGACGGGGCCGCGTCGCTCGCGGCTGTGGCTGCGTGGGTACGCGGGCTCGCAGCGGCTGGCGGCGGTCGAGCTGCGAGCGGCCCGCGCGACCGACCGCCTGCGCCTGGCGGGCTCGCTGGCGGGGGCGTCGGCCCTGCTGGTGCTGTGCGTGGAGCTGATGACGCACCCGCCCGGGTTCACGGTCGACATGATGTTCTTCCTCGGCGGGCTGCTGGTGGCGGTGATCATGGTGGTGGGGCTGGCGATCGGAGCGAACGTCGGCTCGTGGTTCGGCGAGCGCCAGGCGGTGACGGGCTGGGTCCGGGCGCTGGCGCTGGTCGAACGCGACGCGGCCCTGCGCGAGGACCTGCGCCGCTGGCGTTCGCTGGTGAAGAACCTGGCCCACTACCGCGACGCGCTGGCGGGTTCGAGCCGCCGCCAGCCGTTCCGCGCGCTCAGCCCGGGGGCGGAAGAGGACGAGGCGGAGCTGGCCGAAGAGACAGGGGCGGCGCGGGCGGCCGGTTGAGGCTGCGTCGGTTCGTTGCTGAAGTCGCGCCGACCGAGCGTGCGCCATGAGCCGGTGGGCGAAGGTCGAGGTGAGCGCGGTGTGAGGCCATCGAGCTGGCGGAGGCTGCGTCAGTGGGGGCCGGGCGAGGCGCCATGGGCGGATGGGGTGACAGACGACGGAAGCACGCGGGAGTGCTCGGCGGCTGGCGAAAGCTTCAGGCAGATGCGGAAGCTCGTCGGCCCGAGATGGCTGCAAAAGAATGTCTATAGGGACATGTCGTCAGAGACATGTCTCTAAAATAATGTCGTTATGGACATGTCAATATGGACATGTCCTTCGGGGACGCTGTGTCAGGGTCCGTCGGGCTGGGGGGTGACCTTGAGCTGGACGTGGACGATCGGGAGGGGGCCGGTCGACTGCCAGCGCTGGCCGTCGTGGCTGGTGTCGGGGCCGGGGACGATGTCGACGAGCTCGACGAGGTAGTCGTCGAGGGTAAAGGCCGCGGGGCTGTCCGGGCGCAGCGCGTGGGAGAAGCTGGCGTGTTCGCTGCTGACCGACAGGCTGGGGCTCGACTCGGTGAAGAGGTGGAGGGACAGCGGGATGGGGCCCCGCCCGGGGAAGCTGACGAGGGTGTGGCCGACGGCGCTGAGCCAGACGTGGACGGGGGCCTGCGGGGCGGGGAGCTTGTTCTCGTGGGGACAGGGGACGGTGGCGCGGCGGAGCGCGACGCGGTCGCTTCTCTTGTCGGGCTCGACGCGCACGAGCTCGTGGCCGAGCCGGACGAAGCCCGGCCTGCTGCGAGGGTCGGAGAAGCTGGCGCCGCCGAGAGCGCCGCCGAAGAGCTGCAGCAGCGGAATTTGGGTGGCTTCCTTGCGGTAGGGGCCGCCGCCGTGGGCGGGGATCTCGAGCTGGATGTATTTGAAGGTGATCGGGCCGAGAGCGAGCTCGTGGCCGATGCCGAGGGTTTGCGGGCGCTGCAGCGCGGGGAGCTTGGCGAGGGCGGCGGGGACGGCGGTGCGCACGGGGGCCAGGCCGCAGGGGTCGGTGGCGGGGACGGGCGCGGGCGGGGATGTGGGGACGGCGGGGTCGATGCGCAGGCGGACGTGCAGGCGCGCGTCGCTTTCGGTCTTCCAGGCGGCGCCGTCGTGGCGGGTGCCGGGGCCGGGGACGACGCGGTCGAGATAGATGAAGTGGGCGCCGACGCGGAGGCGCGGGGCGAGGCCGGGGCGCGGCTCGAGCCAGTGGCGGTAGCCGAGGCTGGAGATGTCGAGGCGGGGCTGGTCGCCGCGGGCGTCGAGGCTGAACTGCAGGAACTCGCCCTGGAGGTCGTAGGTGTACGTGCGGATGGCCTCGGTGCTGAGCCACAGCGAGCGTGAGGCGGTCGCGGGCGGCATGACGGCGGCGGCGGGACAGACCTCGCGGGTGACGGTGACTTCGACGCGGGCGGGCGGATCGCCGGGGCCGGTGCGGAGGTCGAAGCGGTAAGGGCCGACGAAGGTGTGATGTTGCTGGTCGGGGTGCAGGTCCACGTGCGCGCCCCACGGGTCGTGCGGGCCGACCTCGGCGCGATCGATCTCGAGGGTCAGCGCGGGGCCGCGGTGGCCGGCCTTGCGGGTGCCGATCCAGGCGTCGGGGTCGTAGTGGAGCTTGGCCTTGCCGATGGTGCGCCGGTCGTCGGGGCGCAGGGTGCCCGAGCCGATGGGCACGCGACCGCGGGCGAGCTGCGGGGGCAGCTCGGTGGGCCGTTCGCCGGCTTCGCCGCAGCGGCGATCGGGCGGGATGACGGGGAGCGTGGGCGGAGCCGCGGGGACGCTCGAAGGGTGTGCTGGGCTCGACGCGGCGGGGTCGGGGACGCTCGTGGAGGCCGGGAGGTTGGTGGTCTCGGGAGCGGGGTCGACGGTGGGCGGGAGCGAGGAGGTTGATTCGGGGGTCGCTGTCGGGTCGCTGGCGGGCGTAGGACCGCTATCCGGCGAGGCGCCGGCGGGGACGGAGCCCTGCAGGTCGGAGGCGTGCTCGAGCGCGGCGGCTTCGCGTCGATCGCAGGCGCCCAGGAGCGCGAGGCCGAGGATGAGGTGACGGGGAGTCATGTTCATGTCGGCAGAGGGGCCCGGGAGCGTGGCGAGGCCGCGAGGACGTGGGGTCGGCGGCGTGTCGAGGTAGCGAGGGCGGGCGCGCGAGAGAGTGAAAGGGCGAGTTCCGGGAGCGTGACGGTCCGGGAGCGTGACGAGGCCACGAGGACGTGGGATGGCCTCAGGGACATGCGCTTTCGAACATGTCTTCATGGACATGCATTTTGGGGCCTGCTCTTTAGAACAGGCGCTTTGGCGCATGGTCGATCGGCCAGGCTCAGGGCGCGGCGGGGTTGAGCAGGATGGTGACGGCGCCGGCGTCGAAGGTGGCGACGGCGAGGTCGAGGGCGGGGTTCGGGTCGAGCTGGGCGGCGTGGACGCGGACGGCGCCGGAGGGCAGCGGGATGGCCTGGGCGGGCGCGAAGCCGCCGTCGCCGTGGCCGGACCACCACAGCAAGATCGGGCTGAGGGCGTCGACGGCGACGATGTCGAGGTGGCCGTCGCCGTCGAGGTCGTCGAGGTCGAGGGCGTGCGGCTTGAAGGGCGGGTCGATGGCGACCGAGCTGGCGTGGCTGAAGCCGCCGGCGCCGTCACCTGTCGCAAGGGACAGGCGTGCGGGGAATTGCTCGGCGGCGAGGATGTCGAGGTGGCCGTCCTCGTCGAGGTCGCCGAGGGCGGCGCCCCACGGGCGCAGGTGGGCGACCTGGGCCACGGGCTCGACGAACTGGCCGTCGGGGCGGCCGAGCACGCGCAGGAAGCCGCGCGGGGCGTCGACCTCGAACAGGAGGGCGTCGGGGACGCCGTCGCCGTCGAGCTGGCCGACGAGGAGACCGCCGGGGGCGAAGTCGGCGACAGCGCCGAGCACGGTGGTGGTGGTGGTCCAGGCGGCGGCGTCGCTGCCCCGGTGGACAGTGAGGCCGAACTTGTGGGCGCCGCGGCTGAGGGCGACGACGTCGTTGCGGCCGTCGGCGTCGAGGTCGGCGACGACGTGGTTGCGCGGCGTGGGCGGGCTGGTCAGCGTCTTGTAGGCGGCGAACGCTGCCACCTGCCAGCGGAAGATCCGGGCGGCGTCGTCCGGCTGGGCGACCATGACATCGACGCCGGCGTGGCCGTCGAGCTGGCCGATCGCCGGGTAGGCGCTGGCGCCCTGCAGGGTGGGCGCGATGTCGGTGACGAAGCTGCCGTCGCCGCGGCCGCGCGCGACCCAGCCGGAGATCAGGGCGTCGTCGTCGAGGCCCATGACGAGCAGGTCGGTGTGGCCGTCGCCGTCGAAGTCGGCGACCTCGAGCGAGTAGGGCTCGATCGCGGGGATGAGGTCGCCGCCGCCGCTCTCGTTCGGGTCGCCGCCGGTGGACGGATCGGTGGTGGTGGGCTCGGTGGGGGACGGATCGGCGGTGGTGAGGCCGCCGGTGACTTCGCCGCCGGGGCCGCCGCCGCTGACGCCTTCGGTCGCGCTGCCGTGGCTGTCGCCGTGGCTGTCGCCGTCGGTCTCGCCGAGGGGACGCTCGGTGCAGGCGACGAGCAGCGCCAGCGCGGACGCCAGGTGAGCCCTCATGGGCCCACGCTGCCACGGGCACGCGGTCGCGGCAAGCGCTGGGCCCCGGGCCCGGGGGCGTGATCGCGCGGACGCCGCGGGCCGGGCTTGCGCGCGGCCGGGCGGCGGGTTAGCAGTGGGCGAGGCCGCCCGTCGGCTGCTCGATCGGACATGAACGAAACGCCAGGTAGAGAGGGCGCGGGGGGCGGCATCCTGGGGCACGTGGGCGGCACGCCGCTGGTGCCGCTGCGCCGCCTGGGGGCCGGGCTGGCGGCGCCGGTGCTGGTGAAGTGCGAGCACCTGAACCCGGGCGGCAGCGTGAAGGACCGCATCGCGGTGGCGATCGCGGACGACGCGGAGGCGCGCGGGCGGCTGCGACCGGGGATGACGATCGTCGAGGCGACGGCGGGCAACACGGGGGTGGGGCTGGCGTTGGTGGCGGCGGCCCGCGGGTACCGGCTGGTGTGCGTGCTGCCGGAGAAGATGTCGGCCGACAAGCGGGCGGCCCTGGCGACGCTGGGGGCAGAGGTCATCGTGACGCCGAACGCGGCGCCGTCACACCCGGACAACTTCCGCCGGGTGGCCGAACGGCTGGCGCGCGAGCGCGGGTGGTTCCTCGCCGATCAGTTCAACAACCCGGCCAACGTCGAGGTCCACGCGCGCACGACGGCGGCGGAGATCCTGGCGCAGACGGGCGGGGTCGTGGGGGCGTTCGTGGCCGGGGCGGGCACGGGCGGGACGATCACGGGGGTGGGCCGGGTGCTCAAACGGGCATGTCCGAAAGTGCAGGTGGTGCTTGCGGACCCGATCGGCTCGGGGCTGGCGCAGTGGGTGGAGACGGGCGCGATCGGGCCCGACGGGGCGTACGCGGTCGAGGGCATCGGCGCGAGCGAGCCGCCAGGGAACCTCGATCGGGCGGTGATCGACGCGGCCGAGCGGGTGAGCGACGCGGAGAGCTTCGCCACGGCGCGGCGGCTGATCGCGGAGGAGGGGCTGCTGGTCGGCGGGTCGGCGGGCACGAACGTGGCTGCCGCCCTGCGCGTGGCGGCCCGCGGCGGGCTGGCAGGGCCGGTGGTGACGGTGCTGCCCGACGCGTGGGACCGCTACCGCAGCAAGCCGTGGCTGCAGGGCGGGTGAAGCGATAAGATGACCCGGAGGACATGTCCTCGGGGTCAGTCGTCGTAGACGAACGGGATGTCGAGCCCGCCGATGCGCTCGCCGGTGGTGGGGTCGAAGAGCTCGGCGACGAGGTCGACGTGGCGCACGTCGGCGAGCTCCTCGAAGTAGAGGAAGCCGGTGATCCGCCCGCCGGGGCTGAGCACGCCCTCGGGCAAGGCGCGCTGAAGCAGCTCGCTGTCGGGCAGCGGGGCGTGCTGGCAGGCGGTGTAACAGTCGCCGTAGTAGTCGGGGCGGAACGGGAAGCTGCCGCCCCACACGGACAGCGCGGGGTACCACGGCGAGAGGTAGGGGGCGAGGCCGAAGCCCATCGGCGGATAGACGAGGTCGACCGGCGCATAGGCGACGCCGGGCACGATGACGGGCGGCAAGGCGGCGAAGCGGACCCCGGCGCGGGTGACGAGGGCGAAGTGCTCGTAGCGCAGCTCGACCGGCCGCCGACCGCGGTTGGTGATGGTGACGAGCAGCGGGGTGACGAGCTCGCCGAGCTCGGCCGGGTAGCCGCGCCAGGCGTCGGCGATGGCGATGAGCTCGACGCCGGCGTCCTCGTCGAAGGCCGAACCGGCGAGGCCGGGGACGCGCCGCGACTCGGGGGCAGGCTCGAGGGTGCCGGCGCAGGCGAGCAGCGCGGCGCCAGCGAAGGACAGTCGACGGACGATCGCAGCGAGGTGTGGCGGCATGAGAGTCGTGCTCGCCGCAATCGTTGAGCCGATCGTCGCCGCGGCCACGCGGCGCGCGAGGCCCCGGCGGACGCAGGCGGCACGACTTCGCAAGCAGCGAGGGCAAGGGCCGCGGCGCGAGCGCGAGGGACGAATTCGGCACGGGCCGCGTCCGCGCGGCGGTGGAGGTGCGGGGCCGGCGATCGATCGCCGCGGGGCGCGGGCGCCCTCCGGACCGCTTGCTCGCCCCCGCGCCGGTGCTATCAGGCCAGGTTGCGAAAGGTCAGGCTCCGATGACGACGACGACCAAGCAGCTGCCGGTGCACGAGTGGAAGACGTACTTCGACGCGTTCTCGCGCGAGCACCTGAGGCCCGCGGCGGCCGGGCTCGTGACGATCCAGATGATGTCGCCGCGGATCGGCGATCAGGTGTTCGCCGCGAACGCGCGCCTGCTCGGCATCACCTACGATCCGCACGGGAAGTTGATCGAGGTGCAGCTCGAGGGGTCCGACCACCTGGTGTTCCGACCCGCGGAGGTCTGGGTGCTCGAGGGCGATCGGGACGATGTGATCGCAACGTTCGAGCTGGTCCACAGCGACGGGGCCAAGGAGATCTTGCGAGTGCAAGGAGGCGGGCCGATCGCGCAGGTGCGGGCGGCGGGAGGATCGCGGTGACGCCGGAGACGACGCGCCGGATGGCCGGGGGGGCGCTGGCGGTGTCGGCGTTCAGCGTGGCGCTGGCCCTGTTCGCGTACTGGCGCACGGGCGGCTCGCAGGACGCCGAGCGGGCGCACGCGGTGCTGCGGGCCGACATCGATTCGCTGCGCGAGAAGCAGACGGAGGCGGTGGCGTACACCCGAGCCTCGCTCGACGCGGCGTACCAGACCAGCCACGACCGCTTGACGCGGCTGCGCGAGCTGCTGCGGACGGAGAAGGATCGCGCAGAGGCGGACGCGCGGGCGCAGCTGGAGCGGGCGGAGGCCGATGCGCACGCGCTGGTGACGATGGTCGAGGCTGAGGCACGGATGGCCCGCGATGCTTCGATCGGCACGGCGGAGCAGGCGGAGCGGGCGCTGTCGTCCCGGGTGCGGGCGCTCGAGAGCCGGGTGGCGCTGCTGCGCGCGAAGCAGGAGGTGCGGCGGGCGGCCACGCTGGCGGACAACGGAAAAGTCGAGGCGGCGGCGGGGATGCTGGTGGCCGTGGCGGACCGGCTCGACGAGGCGCAAGCGCGAATGCCCCGCGAGCACGAGGTGGCGCTGTCGTCGGTGCGGGCGGCGCTGCAGGCGGCGCTGACTTCGGTGCAGGCGCAGGCGAGCGAGCGCGGCGAGCGGATCGAGGCGCTGCTGAGCCGGACGGACGCGCTGGTGCGCTCGCTCGAGGAGAGCGAGGACACAGCGGCGGGCCGGGCGGGCACGCCGGGGCGCAAGGCGTCCTGACAGCTGTGGCGGAAGATCGCCCGCCGAGGACGGGCGACCGCTGGCACGCCTCGTCGAGGCGCGCGTGATGTCCTCGAGGACAGGTAGTGTCGCGTGCGGGGAGCCTCACCCGCGGGCCAGGCTCGCATGTGCTCGAGGCCAGGTCGCGGGGCGGGCGGTCTGGCGCGTCACGCGTCCCCGAGGGGACGCGTAGGTCCTCGGAGACTGGGCGGGCGCATCACTGGAAGCGCACGAACAGGCCGAAGCGCCACACGAAGCCGCGCGGGGCGAGGTCGCCGAAGTCGCTGCCGTGGGTGGCGATCGGGTCGTCGTCGGTCTGCACGTCGGGGCGGACGCGGAGCTTGCTGCGGAAGGTGTAGCCGGCCGACAGCTCGAAGCCGGCGGTGACCCGCGAGGCGCCGCGCCGGGGCAGCCATTGCTTCGGCAGGTAGAGGGCGGCGCCGGCCTGGGCGTCGGCCATGGCGAGCACGGAGCGCTGGTACGAGCCGGTGTAGGTGCTGCCCCACGAGCTCATGCCGACGGCGGCGAAGCTGGGGCCGCCGCCGACGTGGGCGAACACGTCGAAGCCCTCGCGCACGACGAAGGCGAGGCGGAGGAAGGCCAGCGGCTCGCGCACGGTGATGTCGGTGGCGAGCGAGCTGTAGAGGTCGCTGTAGCTGCCGAAGCGGCGGAAGCTGGCGCCGCCGCCGAGGAACAGGCGGCCGTCGGCGAGGCGAAAGTCGCCGCGGATGGTGGCGCCGGCATGAAAGGCGCTGCGATCGCCGGAGTCGAAGGCGCGCCAGGCCGGGTCGCGGATGACGGTGGTGCCGATGTCGCCGCCGACGTCGAGGCGCCAGCGGATCGGGCGATCGGGCCGGGACGGCGGGCGCGTCGGCGGCGGAGGCGGCGGGCTCACGTCGGAGGGCGGCGGCGGCGGGCCGGCGACCGGCGGCGGGGCGGCCTGCGTGGGCGCGGCGACGGGCACCGGCATGGGCATCGGCGTGGGCGAGGGCGCGGGCGAAGCCGGGGCGGGCGCCCACGCCTCGACGGCGGTGGGCGCGTCGGCCGGGGCGGCGCTGCGATCGGTGGCGGCAGGGGCGAGGGCGAGGACGAGGAAGAAGCTAAGCGAGGCCATGACTCACTCCTGATCGAGCACGCCCTGCAGCAGGAAGCCCCAGTGCACGTGGCTGGTGGATCGCGACGGGTCGGCCGGATCGACGATGGTGAGGTGACCGGCGGGGTCGTCGTGGGTGACGACGATCCGGTCGGGGCCGGGGAGGTAATGGAAGGCGCCGATGAGGTCGTCGAGCAGCATCGACTCGGGGTTCAAGGTCTGGAGGTCGACGGTGCTGACCCACTCCTGGCCGGCGGTGCCGAGCAGCAGGCGATCGCCGACGAGGGCGCTGCCGCGAGGGTCGTAGCGGACCTGCGAGGTCAACGGGGTGACCTGTTCTTCGGGGAAGGCGACGACGTAGAGCTTGTTGCCGCTGCCGATGAGGACGCGGTCGTTGTCGAGGACGACCAGTTGGTCGATGCCGGTCTCGATCTTGAGGTGCTTGGGCTTGCGGCCGAGGCTGTCCTCGATGCCGCCGAGATCGAGGGTGCCGATCTGGGTGCCGCCGCGGGCCCACACGACGGCCTGCTTGCGCAGCTCGCCGCCGGACTCGATGTCGCGCAGGAACACGTTCTGGGCGGCGCTGCCGAGCGGGACGGCGAAGCCGCCCTGGGTGCGGATGTCGGTGAAGACCAGCGCGGCGGCGGCAGGATCGACGGTGATGAGATAGGGGACGCTGGCGCTGTCGTAGAAGAGGAAGTCGCTGCTGGCCTGGCCGACCGGGATGAGGCTGATCTGGGCGGTGAAGCCGGTGCCGTCGCTCTCGGCGACGAGGGTGAGCATGCCGACCTCGCTGCCGCCGGCGGGCAGCACGAACAGGGCCGGGTCGCCGAACAGGTCGTTGCCGGGCCGCAGGAGGGTGGTCTTGGGCGAGAAGCCGATGTCGCTGCCGAGCGGGATGGCGACCTGGTCGAGCGCGGGGTCGTCCATGTCCATCAACACGACCTCGCTGTCGGCGAGGAAGGCGGCGATGTCGTGGGCGACGCCGCCGATGACGATCGGGGTCGGCTCGCCCTCGACGATCTGGCCGGGGAACTCGACGGTCTTGAGGGTGCCGCCGAAGCCGTTGAGGGTGACGTTCTCGACGGCCTTGCCGCCGAGGTCGACGATGGCGATCTGGTTGGCGTTGTGGAGCTGCTCGGAGCTGCCGTCGCGGCCGAAGAAGAGGATGGCGCGCCGATGATCGGGGCTGAGCGCGAGCGAGGTGAAGGGGGCGCGCACGTCGTAGACGACGGGCTCGCCGTCGCCGTCGCCGGCGAAGCGGTAGAGCTGCTCGTCGATGTCCTCCTCCTTGGCGCTGGCGGGGATGGTGAGCGCGAGCACGGACTCTTGATCGCGGGTGGCGGCGCTCCAGGCGACGACGGTGTGCTCGTCGCCGATGGCGGCCCGCCGGGTGGTGACGGTCTCGCCCTTGGGCATGACGAACACGACCTCGTCGCGCGCGGGGTCGACCCATACGAGGCTGTCACGGGTGGTGACGGGCGGGAGCAGGTCGAAGCCGCCGGCGTAAGGGTTGGGCGGGGCGCAGGCGCCGGCGAGCAGCGCGAGGCCGAGGACGGGAAATAAGCGAAGCGGTGGTTGCATGGTCAATCCTTCACCGAGTCGTTGAGGACGTAGCCGGTGACGGTCTGGACGCCGCCCTGGGGGTCGACGAAGGTGATGCGGCCGGTGGGGTGCTGTTGCGAGACGAAGATCTGTCGCGCAGCAGGACGGCCGCGCGCGCGCCGTCAGGGGTGAAGAGGATCGGGCCGGGGTGGGCCTCGGTGTTCTGCCGCTTGAGCAGGGGGAAGGCGGGGGTGAGGTCGAACAGGCTGTAAGACCAGCGGTCGTCGGTCAGCACCGGGTGGCCGTCGTGGACGAGGATGGCGTTGCGGCTGTCGGGAGCGATGCCGACGCTGATGATCGGGACCTCGACGAACAGGGTGACGAGGTCCCAGGCGTCGCCGTCGCGCCGCGCGAGGGTGATGCGCTGGCGCGGGTCGGGCCACGGGCCGTCATCGCCGGTGGTGCCGCTGGTGGTGGTGCCGGTGGTGGTCGAGTCGTCGCCGGTGGTGCCGCTGGTGGTCGAGTCGTCGCCGGTGGTCGAGGAGGAGGAGGACGACGTGGAAAGGTAGACGGCGTGGTCGTCGAACAGCGGGAGGTCGGCGGTCGGGGCCTCGGTCAGCGCGAACGGGTTGACGGTGGTGTAGAGCAGCATGGTGTCGCCGTCGGCGGCCAGGCTGGCGAGGCCGACGTACTCGCCGGGGACCTCGTGCTCGACGAACTCACCGGGGCCGAGCGGGAGCGGGACCTCTAGGAAGCGGCTGCCGCCGGAGCTCGGGAGGGTGAGCACGGCGAACTCACCGGAGGCGGCGACGTCGAGGTCGGTGGGGACGCCGGGCAGGTCGAGCACGGTGAGCTCGCCGCCGGGCAGCTGCGTGACCGCGAGCCACGGCTCGCCGTCGACGCGCGCGAGGGCGATGCCGAGGCCGGCGACGATCTGGACCTCGAGCGTGGCGGGGTCGATGCCGGGATCCTTGACGACGGGCAACAGCGGCGGCTTGCCGACGGCGCCGAGGCTGGCGAAGGCGATGACGTTGACGCCGGCGGCAGTGATGACGTAGGCGGCGCTCTCGTCGGGGGCGAACACGACCTCGCGCGGGTGAGCGCCGACGGTCATCTCGTAGGACTTGCCGGCGGCGACGTCGAGCACGGACAGCTCCTGGTCGCTGCCGGCGCCGAGCTGCTCGGGGCCGTCGACGTCGTGGTAGACGAACACGTAGTTGCCACCCGGCGAGACGGCGAGGTTGTTGGCGCCGGGGGTGACCTTGTGGATGACGACGCTGGTGGCGCCGGCCTCGCTGGTGCGCAGGACGGCGACGTCGTTGCTGCCCTGATCGAGGACGACGACGCTGCCGGCGTCGCCGGGCTGGCCGGGGATCGGTTCGACGACGGTGGGGCCCTGGCCGACCTCGACGACGTCGATGACGAGGTTGGCGGTGTCGATGACGGCGACCGAGTCGGTGGTCTGACTGGCGCTGTAGACGTACTTGCCGCTGGCCCTGGGGACGCGGAAGTCGCCCTCGTCCTCGGTCTCGGGCGGTGGGTCGCCGGTGGTGGTCGGCGAGTCGCCGGTGCCGCCGCTGTTGCCCTCGGTGCCGCCGGTGCTGCCGTAGCTGGTGATGCTGTCGTAGTAGCCGGACGCGTTGCCGCCGTCGTCGCCGCAGGCGGCGAGGAGGCTGAGACAGACGGGCCACATCGATACGGGGTGCCGGGGCATCGGAGGATCTCCAGAGGTGCGAGGCGGCGCGGGGGCGCGGCGCTCGTGGACGGAGTAACCGCGGGCCGCAGAAAAATTGCGGGCGACGAAACCCGCCGCGCGCACGGGCGGGCGGGCGCGCTCGGCCGCGCGGCGTCAGTCTTTGACCGAGTCGTTGAGGACGTAGCCGGTGACGGTCTGGACGTCGCCGTCGGGGCCGATGAAGGTGATCCGGCCGGTCGGGTGGGCCTGCGAGACGAAGACCTTTTGCGTCGAGTCGACGTAGCCGGCGCCCTCGGGCGGTGAGCCGAGCAGCAGCGGCTTGACGATGAAGTTGTCGAGGTTGACGAGGTCGACCTTGCGCACGGCGGTGGCGTCGTCGCGCAGGAGGACGGCGGCGCGGTCGCCCTCGGGGGTGAAGAGGATCGGGCCGGGCGGGGCGAGGGTGGTCTGCCGCTTGAGCAGCGGGTAGGCGGGGGTGAGGTCGAACAGGCTGTACGACCAGGCGGCCGGCTGGGCGGCGGGATCGAGGTCGTGGACGAGGATCGCGCTGCGGCTGTCGGGCGCGAGGCCGGCGCTGACGAGCGGGACCTCGACGAACAGGGTGACGAGGTCCCAGGCGTCGCCGTCGCGGCGGGCGAGGGTGATGCGCTGGCGCGGGTCGGGCTGCGGGCTGTCGGCGGGGAACGGGTCGACGGTGGCGTAGAGCAGGAGGGTGTCGCCGCTGCCGGCGACGCTGGCGAGGCCGACGTACTCGCCGGGGACGTCGTGGGCGACGAACTCGCCGGGGCCGAGCGGGAGCGGGACCTCGAGGAAGCGGCTGCCGCCGGCCTCGGGGAGGGTGAGGACGGCGAAATCACCGGTGGGGGCGACGTCGAGGTCGGTGGGGACGCCGGGCAGGTCGAGCACGGTGAGCTCGCCGCCGGGCAGCTGCGTGATCGCCAGCCAGGGCTCGCCGTCGACGCGCGCGAGGGCGAGGCGCTCGGCAGCGACGATCTGGACCTCGACGCGGGCCGGGTCGACGCCGGGATCCTTGACGACGGGCAAGAGCGGCGGCTTGCCGACTTCGCCGAGCGCGGCGAACGAGATGACGTTGACGCCGGCGGCGGTGACGATCCAGGCGGTGGTCTCGTCGGGGGCGAACACGACGTCGCGCGGGTGGGCGCCGACGGTCATGCGGTGGGTGAGGCCGGCGGCGACGTCGAGCACGGTGAGCTCCTGGTCGCTGCCGGGGCCCTGCTGCTCGGGGCCGTCGACGTCGTGGTAGACGAACACGTAGTTGCCGCCGGGCGAGACGGCGAGGTTGTTGGCGCCGGGGGTGACCTTGTGGATCTCGACGGTGGTGCCGCCGGTCTGGCCGGTGCGGAGGATTGCGATGTCGTTGCTGCCCTGGTCGAGCACGACGACGCTGCCAGCGTCGCCGGGCTGGCCGGGGATCGGCTCGACGACGGTGGGGCCCTGGCCGACCTCGACGACGTCGATGGCGAGGTTGGCGGTGTCGATGACGGCGACCGAGTCGGTCGACTCGCTGGCGCTGTAGACGTATTTGCCGCTGGCTTTGGGGACGCGGAAGTCGCCGTCGTCCTCGGTCTCGGGCGGGGGCGGCTCGCCAGCGCCGGTGCCGGTGCCGTCGGTGCCGTCGGTGCCGAGGCCGTTGCTGTCACCGCTGTCCCAACCACCCTCGGTGTCGCCGCCGCCGTAGCTGCCGCTGTCCATGGCACAGCCGGCGAGCGATACGACGAGACACAGGGGCAACGTCCACGCGAATCGCAGAGGCGTCATCAGAGGCTCCAATGGTTCAAGTCAGTCAAGGCAAGGAGAAGGAGCCTCGATGCTAGCCCGCGGTCCGGGAGGCAGCAAGAGGGGCCGCCAGCGCGGGCTAGCATCGAGGCTGAACGGCGGACGGCGGTAAGGCGGCCGGGGCTTGCGCCATGAACGGGCGGACGCAACGCTTTCGCGGACGGGGGACGGGCGGGCGAGCGGGGCTCGGCGGCGCGGGACGTGAGCGGATGTCCCGGAAGACATGTCGCCGCGGACGGGCGTGAGCGAATGTCCCGGAGGCGCGGCGTCGTCGGGTGGGAGCGGCTGGCCGAGAGAGTCTGTCCCGGAGGACATGTAGAATCGGGCAGGTCTTATCGTTGTCCTGGAGGACATGTCGCCCGGGGCGACATGGAATGTCCCGGAGGGCATGTCGCGGGGGACATGCCTTGAAGAACATGTCCTCGGAGGCATGCTCCGAGGGGCAGGCTCAGCGCTCGGCGAGCACGACCACGCGGTCGCCGGCGGCGAGGCGGATCCGGGCCGACTTGCGCGGGTTGAGGGCGACGCCGTAGGCCTGCTCGGGGTCGTGGGCGCGGGCGGCGAGGCGGTAGCCGAGGGCGATCTCGCCGCGGCGGGCGGCGGCCTCGACGACGGCGTAGAAGTCGATGTCGGCGCCGGGCTGGACGTAGTCGCGGGCCGGCTTGAGGTAGATCTCGTGGCCCTCGGGCGACAGCAGGTCGTCGAGCACGGCGGCCATGCGCCGGTTCTCGCTGACCTGCGAGACGACCAGGGAGACGAGGGTGTTGCTGATGATGAAGTCGTCGGCCTCGGTGACGGCCGCGAGGTCGCGGTTCTGGCCGTCGAGCATCTCGCTGGTGATCGGGACCGTCTTGCCCTGGCGGCGCAGGATGTCGCGCAGGTGCAGGAGGGTGATCATGGTCCGCGAGTCGGTCATCTCCTGGGTGCGGCCCTCGGTCTCGGCGAGCACGAGGATGTTGTCGAAGCCGCCGACGTCGAGGCCGTCGAGGACGGCGCGGTCGGTGACGTCGCCGACGCGCACGGTGACGGCGGTGTGCTGCAGGGCGTCGCCGCCGAGCCGGCTCTCGAGGTGGCGGGCCTCGCCGACGACGAGCACGGTCGAGCCGGGGGCGACGTAGGCGTCGAGCTCGCGCAGGACCAGCGGCAAGAGCTGGCTCTCGCCGAGCACGAGGGTCTTCTCGGGGCGCTGGTCGGCGTGCGGGTGCAGCGGGGCGAGGTCGGCGTCGGCGACCGCGGTCGGCCGGCCGTTGGCGATCACGGTGTCGTCGTCGCGGCTGATGGCGATGACCTGATCGCCGGCCTCGAACCGGCGGTCGAACGGCGGCGGCATCAGCCGCTCGCCCGCGGCGGTGTAGACGCCGACGAGGGCGCTGTCCTCGTAGGCGAACAGGCCCTCGCGGAAGGTCTTGCCGACCAGCAGCGGCTGGCTCTGGATGTAGAGCTCGTCGCCGCTGAACGACAGCAGCTCGGTGTAGACGACGGACAGGCCCGACTGGCGGCCGGTCTGCACCAGCACGCGGCTGACGAGCGGAGGGGTGAGGATGAGGCCGGCGGCGTCGCCGACGACCATGCGCGCGACCGAGAGGGTCTTGTCGCTCTTGATCTCGGCGACCACGTGCGGCGGCTTGCCGGCCTTGTCGCCGGCCTTGGCGACGGCGAGCAAGGTCTTGAGGACGACGGTGTCGGCCTCGGGCCCGTCGGGCGACATGACGATGACGGAGCGCGCCTCGCCGAGGTTGACGAGGTCGAGGTCGCGGCGCACGAGCGGGCTGCCGGTGCGGGTGACGACGCGCATCGAGAGGTCGCCGAGCACGCTCCGGACCTCGTCGTCCATGGCGACCTTGTCGTGGTCGGCGAGGATGACGACGGAGGCGCCGGGGCGGTTGGCGTTGGCCTCGGCGAGCTCGGTGAGGAGGGCGTGGATCTTGCCGGTCCAGCCGAGGATGACGGTGTGGTCGCGCTCGATGACGACGCTCCGACCCTTGCGCAGGCGGTCGAGGATCTGGGCGAAGCCGCCGGAGAGGACGCCGATCAGGGCGGAGAACACGAAGATGCCGCCGAACGAGACGGCGAGCATGACGAACAGGAAGCTCCACGAGCCGACGTCGCCGCCGACGGCCCCGGGGTCGATGGCGTGCATCAGCCCGAGCCAGACGAGCCGCCCGAACGAGACCGGCTCGCCGTCGTGACCCTGGGGGCTCAAACCGGTGAGGGTGAGCAGGGTCGAGGTGACGAGGATCAGGACGAGGGTGACGATCGCCAGCATGGCGATCTGCGAGCCGACCCCGCGCGCCATGGCGTTGTCGAAGCGATAGCGCAGCCTCTGCCTCAAGGTCGCGGATGGCACGTCGCGGCGCGTTCTATCACAACGGCCGGGGCAGGCCGCGGCGATAATTCCCGGGCGGCGCAGGAACGGTGATTCTGTCCACGACGACAGGCGCTCGCAGGTTGCACGGGCGCAAGACGAACCCGGAGCCAGGCCGAGAGGTTGCAGGTGCACGCCGGGGCAGCGAGGCGGCGGTCCGCCTGGGCAGAGCCGGGCGGGTCAAGGCGAACGCGGGGCCAGGCGAGGCCGGCCGAGGGGCCGCGCGCGTGAAGCCGGCAGGCCACGGTGAACGAGGCGTGGCGGCGGCGCGAGCGAAGGGTCGGGGGCGCGCGGGCGGTCGCGCTGGCAGGAACGGCGTCGGGTCGCAGCAATCGTCTGCGCGGGCGCGCGCGGGTGGTCAGCGCCGCTTCCGCAGCCGGCGGTGGGTGGTCGTGGGGACATGTCCGAACGGTCATGTCGTGGCATTGGTCCGGCGCGGGCGGCGAGCGAGCGGCGGGGGTGATCGGGGTCGCAATCGCGGCAGGTCCGCCGGCGCACGGTGAGAGGATGCAAACCGACGCAGCTCCAGGGACGATGGCGCGGGCGACCGCGGGGATCGAGGCGGTCGAGATCAAGCAGACGGTGGCGGCGACGGGCCACGCGCGCGCGCTGGCGGTGCTGGGGCTGCGGCCGCAGGGGGCGCTGTGGCGGCGCCTGTTCTTCTACGACACGCCCGGGCTCGAGCTGCACGCGGGCGGGGTGGTGCTGCGGGCCCGCGCGACGGTCGGCGAACCGGACGACTCGACGGTGAAGATCCGCCCGGTCGACCCCGCCCGGGTCGAGCGCTGGCGCGGGACGCCAGGCTTCAAGCTCGAGGCCGACATCGTCGGCGCGGCGGTGATCCGCTCGGCGTCGCTGACGAGCCGGCAAGGCCGGACGGAGATCGAGGCGGTGGCGCGCGGCGAGCGGGCGGTCGCCAAGCTGTTCTCGCAGGCGCAGGAGGCGTTCCTGGGCGCGCTGGCGCCGTCGCCGGTGGCGCTGGCGGAGCTGCTGTCGCTCGGGCCGGTGCATGTGCGCCGCTGGCAGGTGCGCCACCCGGGGCTGCCGCAGCGGATCTGCGCAGAGGCGTGGCGCATGCCCGACGGCGGCTCGCTGCTCGAGCTGTCGATCAAGGCCGATCCGGCGGCGGCGGCCTCGGCGGCGGCGGGGTTCTCGGGGTTCCTGGCGGAGTTGGGCATCGCGGTCCGTGAGGCGCCGGAGCCGAAGACGCGCACGGCGCTGACGTCGCTGGTGGCGGCGTCGCAGCGGTGAGGTCGAGCCGGGGGCTTCCCGAGAGCGATTGGGACGGGCGCGGTGCGAAGGGGATGGCGGTCGATGGGGCCGCGCGTGAGGCCCGGGCGCCCGAGCGCGATTGAAAAGATATGTCCCGGGAGGCGGGTGCGCTGCGAAGGGCGACGGTTTGCGCTCCCGGAGGGCGCTCGTAAACTTGTTCAATGGGGCATGTTACATTGGACATGTCCATTGGAGCATGTTCGATAGAACATGTCCTTTGGGGAATATCCGATGGAGCTCATGACAAGGGGGCGGGTCCGAAGCCTCGCGGCGCTCATGCGCCCGCGGTGAGGGGCGGGCCGAGGCCGTAGGTGGCGGGGTCGAGGGCGTAGCAGCCGGCGAGGATCGGGCCGCCGCGGGCCAGGCTGTCGCGGCTGGCGCGGGCGTGGGCGGCGAAGCGGCCGAGGGCCTCGAGGTCGTCGGTGGCGGCGAGGTCGGTGTGCTCGGCGACGAGCTGGAGGAGGAGCGGGAGGCAGTGCGCGCGGCCCCACCAGGCGGCGTTGAGCTCGGTGTGATCGCGGTCGAGGCTGAGGTCGACGAGGTTGGCGGAGCCGAGAGTGGCCCACGCGCCGTCGACGATGCACAGCTTGGCGTGGGTGTAGATCTCGCGGTGGCCGTCGGCGTCGCTGCGGGCGAGCGCGGCGAGGGTGAAGCCGGGGCGCTGCGCGAGGGCGTTGAGCTGGGCGAAGGTCGGGCCGTAGCGGTGCTCGTGGGTGCGACCGTCGCGGGCGAGCGCGGCGACCTCGGCGGCGGCGCGGCCGATGGCGGCCATGGGCTCGCCCGGGACGACCATGACGACGCGGACGCCGCGACGCAGCGCGGCGTCGAGGGCGAGGAGGACGGCGTGCTGGCCGGGGTGCTGGTTCTCGATGTAGATGGTGCGCCGCGCGGCGGCGATGGCGGCGAGGTAGTGGGCGAGGATGGTGGCCTCGCCGGCGTCGCTTGCGAAATCGGGGGCGCCGACGATCGGGGTCGGGCCGCGGTAACCGTCAGGGGCGAGGGTGCGCGCGAGCTGGACCCGTACGTCGCCGCAGGCGGGCGGGAGGCGCCCGGGGTAGGCGAGCGGGCCGGCGCGCAGGTCGTCCGGCCACGGCGGGGCGTCCGGGTCCTGGCGAGCGAGGTTCCACCGCTGGACGAAGTTGTGCTCGGCGTCGGCGACGACGGGGCCCTGCAGCTCGAGGAAGGCGTCGTGCTTGTGGAGGCCGTGGTGATGGCCAGGGCGGGCGAGGGTGGAGTCGCTGAGGATCATGCCGCCGACGAAGGCGAGGGCGTCAGGCTGGCCGGCGTCGACGAGGAAGGCCTTCTGGTGGTGGCAGTGGGCGGGCTCGGCGGAGCTGTCCCAACGGGCAGCCCAGCCGGCGCGGCGGGCAGCGAGGAGCTGGCGCTCGGCGGGGCCGCCGAGGAAGACGTGACGGGTGCTCGAGAACCGCGGGTTGCGCCAGAACAGGACCCGCACGTCGAGGCCGCGGGCGTGGCAGCGATCGAGCAGGTCCCACCAGGCGAGGCCGTCAGGCAAGCGGAAATCGGGCTGGATGAAGGAGACGATGACCCACAGGCGGGTGCGGGCGGCGGCGACGGCGGCGGCGAGGCGCTCGAAGAACGGGAGGCCGTCGATCCACGGGACGACGCGGTTGCCGTCCCGCACGGGGTACGGGCCGTGATCGTCGGCGATGGCGAGCAGGCCGTCGTCCTCGTGCACGCGCCCCAGGATGCCCGGGCGCGCGGGCGCTGTCGAGTCGAGGGGGCGGCGCGAGGGCGCGCCGGAGATCGTAACATGTCGCGAGGGACATGTCCTCGGGGACATGCGATCAGGGGCGCGCCGGAGATCGGTACATGTCGCGAGGGACATGTCGCGAGGGACATGTCCTCGGGGTCATGCGCGCAGGGGCGGTCGGCTCAGGGGGTGCTGACCTCGACGTCGAGGCAGAAGTGGGCCGAGCGCGAGTCGTACCAGTCGCGCAGGTTGGTCAGCGGGGTGTCGCAGTGGTCGCCGGGATCGTCGATGGCGACCAGGCCGTCGCCGGGGGCGTCGCCCATGTGATCGGCGTGGAGGACGAGGGTCGAGGTCGAGCCGCCGCCGGTGATCCGCAGGCAGAAGTGCTGGGTGTCCAAAAGGACAGGTGGGTCGAGCTCGAAGTCGCGGTAGTCCATGCCGCCGTCGATGGTGCCGAGCTCGCGGGTGTCGAGCACGGCGAGCACGGGGGCGTGGTTGCCGGGGTCGTAGGGGAGGACGTCGAGGACGGCCGACGGCTCGCCGACGGCGAAGCGGACCTCGAAGCCTAACCGGGTGAGCTGCAGCGGCGGCGGGGCGGGGGCGGTGAAGCACTCGACGGCCTCGATCTTGGCCGAGACGGGGTCGCCGCCGCTCATGCAGAAGGGGCCGTCGATGCAGCGCGCGGGATCGTAGGGGCGCAGGGTGGTGGGCTCGAGCGGACCGGTGGTGGGCTCGGCGGTGGTGCTCGAGCTGGTGGTCGTCGAGGTGGTGGAAGAGACGGCGGCGGTGGTGGTGGAGTCGTCGCTGGTCGCCGCGGGGCCGGTGGTCGGCAGGCCGGTGGTGGTGGTGCCGCCGGTGGTGGTGGTCGTCGCGGCGCCGCCCTCGGTGGTCGCGCCGTCGTAGCTCGGGTTCGGGCGCAGGCACCCGCCGAGGACGAGGACGAACAGGTGGGCGAACCGAGGCCTCACGCGCAGACTGTATCGCCTCGGGCGAGCGAACGCCATCCGGCGCTCACGGGCCCGCGCGGTGCAACCGGACCTCTTCCATGTCGAGCTGATCCTCGGCAGCGCGCAGGACCTCTGGGTCGACGGTGTCCTCGCGGCGGACGTACAGGAGGGCCTGGCGCTGGGCGTGGACGAGGTCGATCAGGAGCTCGTGGTGGCGGACGCGGAGGTCGTGGTCGGCGCCGAGGTCGGACTGCGAGGCGTCGAGGGCCGCGGTGTGGTGGGCCCGCACGCGCGCGAGGAGGTCGGGGTGCGGGTGCGCGGCGGGGTCCGTGCGATCGAGGTGGGCGAGGGCGGCGGCGGCGAGGCGGGCCTGCAGCAGCCGGGTGTCGCGGGCCCGCCGGGCGTCGTCGCCGGCGTCGAAGCGCAGCAAGCGGATGACGAGCGGGAGGCTCAGGCCCTGGAGGACGAGGGTGACGAGGATGACGGCGAAGGTGATGAAGAGGATCAGGTGGCGGTGGGGGAAGGCGGTGACACCGTCGGCGAGGGTCAAGGGGACGGCGAGGGCCGAGGCGAGCGAGACGACGCCGCGCATGCCGGCCCAGGCGATGACGACGAGGGCCTTCCAGTCGGGGGCGCCGGCGGGCCGCGAGCGCCGCCACCTCAGCGCGCCGGCGGCGGCGAACACCCAGACGAAGCGCACGACGACGGTGAGCAGGCTGATGGCGAGCGCGTAGGCGGTGGCGTAGGCGAACTGCTCGGGGCCGAGGCCCTCGGTGATGCGCGGCAGCTGCAGGCCGATGAGGATGAAGACGAAGCCGTTGAGGAGGAACACGAGGGTGCTCCACACGAAGCTGGCCTGGACCTTGGAGGGGGCGCTCAGGAAATCGTCGGCGCGCGCCGAGAGGAACAGGCCGCCGGCGACCACGGCGAGCACGCCCGAACATCCCAGGCCCTCGGCCGCGAGGTACATGATGTACGGGGTCATGATGGTGAGGCTGGCGTCGACGCTGGCGACGCTCGGCAGCAGGCGGTGCACGCGGTAGACGAGCAGGGCGACGGCGAGGCCGAGGGCGACGCCGCCGAGAGCGACGCGGAAGAACTCGAGGGCGAAATCGACGGCGACGAAGCTGCCGGCGGCGACGGCGGCGAGGGCGAAGCGAAACACGATCAGCGAGGCGGCGTCGTTGACGAGGCTCTCGCCCTCGAGGATGGCGACGGCGACCCGCGGGACCCGCAGGCCGTGCAGCACGCTGGTGGCGGCGACGGCGTCGGGCGGGGAGATGATGCCGCCGAGCATGAAGCCGAGCGCGAGCGAGCAGTCGGGGACGAGGGCGTGGGCGACCAGCGCGACGGCGGTGGCGGTGAACAGGACCAGACCGAACGCCTGCAGGGCGATGGGCCCGCGCAGGCGCACGAACTCTCGCCAGGGGGTGAACCACGCGGCCTGGTAGAGCAGCGGCGGCAGGAACACCAGGAACACCAGCTCGGGATCGAGGCTGACGTGCGGGGCGCCGGGGACGAGGCTGATGCCGAGGCCGCCGAGCACGAGGAGGATCGGGTAGCTGATGCCGAGCCGCCCGCTGAGCACGTGCAGGACGCCGATGGCGAACAGCAGCGAGAGGACGAGCAGGAGTTCGTGGTGCAGCATCGACGCGCTCGAGGCTAACGCGGGGTCGCGGGGCGGGCCACGTCAGCCGGGCGGGCCGTTGTCGGGATCTGGCCCCGGGGACAGGTCGACGATGGTGGCGCCCCATCCGCCGCCGCGGTGGCCGCCGAGGCGGTAGGCGACGACGCGCGGGTGACGATCGAGGATCGCGTGCACGGTCCGTCGCAGGGCGCCGATGCCCTTGCCGTGGACGATGCGGACCTCGGTGATGCCGCGCGCGCGGCAGACTTCGAGGTACTCGAGCACGAGGCGCTTGACGTCCTTGGGGCTGAAGTTGTGGAGGTCGAGCTCGCCGTCAACGGGCAGCTCGGCGGCGCGGTCGGAGCCGGCGAGGGCGCCGAAGAAGCCGGCGCGCCCGGCCCACGGAGCCCACGGGAGCGCGGTGACGGGAGCGGGCTGATAGGCGGCGGGCCGCGGGAGGGCGCAGCGATGGACGGTGCGGGCGGCCCGGGCGAACGGGTTCCACGGGCGCTGGCCCTGGGCGGGGCCGGGCTGCCAGCGCTCGCCGACGCGGAGCTCGAGGGTGAAGCGGCCGGGGCGGCCGGGCCAGCGTTCGGCGACGATCCGCAGGTCGCCGAACAGGGCGGCGCCGATCAGGTCGAGGGCGAGGGCGGCCTGATCGTCGCTGTCGTCGTCGTCGGCGAGCGCGAACGAAGCTGTCCATCCGGACAGGTCGACGCGCAGGCGATCGCCGTCGCGGTGGACGCCGAGCTCGAGGTCGCCGAGGCGGACGACGCCGGGGGGCGAGGGCGCGAGGCCGCAGGCGGCGAGCATGGCGTCGAGTGCGTGCGCGAAGGCCTCGCCGGGGGTCATGGCCACGAGAGTGTAGGCGCGGTCGGCTGCGCGAGGCCAGGCGCGGCGGCGCGAGCGTGCTAGGAACGCGACATGAAGATCGATCTCGACGAGGCGCCGACGCTGGTCGGCACGCGCTATCCGGCCCCGTTCGACGCGCCGTGCCAGGACCGCGTGCGGGTCCGTCTGGGGGCGGCGGCGGGGCTGTCGCAGTTCGGCGTGAACTTGCTGCGGCTGGCGCCCGGGACGTGGTCGAGCCAGCGCCACTGGCACGCGCGCGAGGACGAGTTCGTGTACGTGCTGACGGGCGAGGTGGTGCTGGTGACGGAGGCGGGCGAGACGACGCTGCGCGCGGGTGAGTGCGCGGGGTTCCCCCACGGGGTGGCGAGCGGGCATCACCTGCAGAACCGCGGGTCGGTGGAGGCGACGGTGCTCGAGGTCGGGACCGACGATCCGCGCGACGAGGTGGAGTACCCGGACATCGACATGCGGTGGACGCCGGACGGGTACGCGCGCCGCGACGGGACGCCGTATCCGCGACGCAAGGACGGGTGACGAAGCGAAGGCCGTGAAGTCGTCGGTGTGGGCGCGGCGAGCGGAGGGAGGCCTCAAGCGGTCGCCAGCGGGGCGGCGCGGAAGGCCTCGATCACGAACTCGCGGAAGGCGGTGACCTTGCGCGGGAGGTGCTTGCCGCCGGCGCACACCAGCCACAGGCCGCCGGAGTGGATGGCCCAGCGCGGCAGGACGCGGACCAGCAGGCCGGCGGCGACGTCGGGCTCGGCGTAGAAGTCGGGCAGGATGCCGAGGCCGGCGCCGGCGCGCAGGGCCTGGCGGGCGAACGACATGTCGTCGCAGACGATCCGGCCGACCGGCTTGAGGACGGCCGGGTCGCCGGGGCCGTCGAGGCGCAGCCTGGGGCCGCCGCGGTAGGCGACCCAGGTGTGGCCGGCGAGCTCGCGCGGGCTGCGAGGCGTCCCGCGGCGGGCGAGGTAGGCCGGCGAGGCGTGGAGCTGGACGGCGATGGTGCCGAGCTTGCGCGCGGTGAACGAGGCGTCGCCGAGCGGGCGGCGGGCGATCCGGAACGCGACGTCGATGCCCTCGGCGACCATGTCGACGAGGTTGTTGGCGAGCCGCATGTCGACCTCGACGTTCGGGTAGCGGGCGACGAAGCGGGTGACGATGTCGGCGAGCACGGCGGCGCCGAAGTCGACGGTGGCGGTGATCCGCAGGCGGCCCGAGGGCTGCTCCTCGCGCTCGGGCAGCTCGGCGAGCGAGCGCTGGAGGGCGGCGATGAGCGGTGCGGTGCGCTCGTAGAGGGCGGCGCCGGCGGTGGTGACGGCGACGCGGCGGGTGGTGCGGTGCAGGAGCTGGACGCCCATGGCCTGCTCGAGGCCGAGGACGCCGCGGCTGACCGAGGACTTGGGCAGGCCGAGGCGGCGGGCGGCGGCGGAGAAGCTGGCAGTGTCGACGACGGCGACGAAGCGGGCGAGGCGGTCGAGATCGACTGTTGTCATTGCGGAACAGTATCGCGACGAATGGGCAGCTTGTCGCCAATTCGCAACGGCCTAGACTGGCCGGTATGCCGGATCGAAACGAGAAGACGCTGCTCGTCACGGGCGCTGCGGGCCACCTGGGCCGGCGCGTGGTCGAGCTGTTGCTGGCGGCCGGTGAGCGCCGCGTGATCGCCGGCAGCCGCACGCCGGAGGCGCTGCACGAGCTGACGGGGCGCGGGGCCGAGGCGCGAAAGGTGGACTTCGACGACGCGGCCGGGCTCGACGCGGCGCTGGTCGGGGTCGACCGGCTGCTGATCGTCAGCACCGACGCGGTGCTCGAGCCGGGGCGCCGGATCGCCCAGCACGCGCGCGCGGTCGCGGCGGCGGTGCGCGCCGGGGTGCGCCACGTGGTCTACACGTCGTTGACGAACCCGGGGCCGGAGTCGCCGATCGGGCTGGCGGTCGATCACCGCGAGACGGAGGCGGCGCTGGCGAGGAGCGGGCTCGGGTTCACGATCCTGCGCAACAACATCTACGCGGAGCTGCTGCTGCAGGCGGGCGCGGGGGCGGTGGCGAGCGGGCGGCTGGTGCACGCGGCCGGCGACGGGGCTGCGGGTTACGTGACGCGGGAGGACTGCGCGCGGGCGGCCGCGGCGGCGCTGGCGAGCGCGGACACGGGCTCGCAGGTGCTCGACGTGACGGGGCCGGAGGCGGTGACGCAGGCGCAGCTGGCGGGCCTGCTGGCGGAGGTGACGGGGCGGCCGGTGCAGGCGGTGAACGTGTCGCCGGCGCAGCTGCGCGAGGGGATGATCGGGCACGGGCTGCCGCCGGCGCTGGCGGAGGTGCTGGTGTCGTTCGACCGCGCGATCGCCCAGGGGACGCTGGCGGTCGTCAGCGGGGCGGTGGAAGGGCTGACGGGGCGCCGGCCGACGAGCGTGCGCGAGTTCCTGGCGGCGCACCGGAGCGCGCTCGTCGGGGCGTGAGGTCCTGCGGCGCGAGGCGGCGCCTGCAGTCGGGCGGGCTCGGGCGTAGCGCGCCGACGTCCGCGCGGCGGGAGCCGGGCGCCGCCGCGGTGAGGCGATAGGTGTCCGTGAGGACATGTGCGAAGGGACCTGTGCGTCGGGACAGGGCCGATCGCGCATGTCCTCGCGGACATGCGCCGTTCAACCCGGCGAGGGGCAGGCGGCGGCGGTGGTGAGGTCGGTGTTGTTGGCCTCGTTGCACTCGGAGATCGCGCCGTTGCCCTTGCTCGGCTCGTCGACCTCGACGAAGTAGTCGGCGGTCATGTTCCCGGGCGGGGCCTGGACCAGCAGCTTGACCTTCTCCGAGCCGCCGGGCAGGAGCGCGGTGGTGGTGACGGTGCTCTGCAGCAGGGTGCCGGTGGCGTCCTGGCCCTGGTAGAAGTCGACGATGACGCCGGCGGGCACGCCGAGGGCGCCCTCGTTGCGCACGGTGGCGATGAGCTCGAGCTGCTCGGCGCAGAAGCCGAGGCCGATCGAGAGCTGGACGGTGAGGTCGGGGGCGTTGAAGACGCCCTCGCCCTGGACGTTCTGGCGGTAGTTGTTGAGGCCCGGCGTGGTCCAGTTGTCGGACTCCTTGGCCGGGACGTTGCCCGCGGAGGTGGTGCCGGTGACGTGATAGGTGTGCTGCGTCCACACGCGCCGGGTCGGGACCCAGCCGTCGCCGGCGTCGCCGTAGAGGAACACGCCCTTGCGCTGCTTGTAGCCCGGCGCGTTGCAGCCGCCGACGTTGGTGGCGACCATGAGGAGCTCCGAGTTGCCGTCGGCGTCGGCGTCGACGACCAGCGGGTACTCGTGGATCGTGGCGCTCGAGTTCTCGATCTGCAGCAGGACGGTGCCGTCCTTGCCGGAGTAGACGCGGGCGTAACACTCGTCGTTGTAGGTGACCTCGGCGGCGCCGTCGCCCTGGAAATCGAACACCGACGAGCCGGTGGCGTTGGACGACTGATCCTGGGTCGTGGCCGACCAGACGCGGAAGATGGCGCCGGCGGCCGGGTTCGGATCGCCGTTGGGCTTGACGATGTCTTCGCCGTCGCGGTTGAGGTCGAACACGGTGTAGCGCGAGGCGCCGGCGACCGCGAGCTCGGGCCGGCCGTCGCCGTCGAAGTCGGCGACCGTCGGCGGGCCGCCGAGACCGCCGCCGGGGATGGCCCGCGGCTGGGTGCGCATGCCGTCGTTGCCGTCGCACAGGACGCCGGTCGGATCGATGCCGCACCACAGCTTGCCGGTCAGGCCGTCGAGCACGCGCACGTTGCCGGTGGCGGCGAGGATGACCTCGGGGGTGCCGTTCTGATCGAGGTCGGCGATCGCCGGCCAGCCGTCGGTGCCGTCGGTGTTGTTCCACAGCTCGGTGACGGCGACGGTCGGCGGATCGCCGGGGGTCCAGGCGACCGACCAGGCCTGCTTGCCGCTGATGATCTCGGGGTAGCCGTCACCCGTGAGGTCGGCGACGGCCGAGAGACCGCCGGCGTACGAGGCCGGCGAACCGACGATGCCGCCGTTGTTGTTCAGGTTCCACACGACGAGGCCGTCGTGGTCGAACAGGGTGGCGCCGATGACGATCTCGGCCTGGTCGTCGTCGTCGAAGTTGGCGAGGGTGATGCCGCCGTTGTCGACGCGGGTGGTCGCCGAGACGTTGTTGGCGGTGTGCGAGGTCCACAGGAGGTTGCCCATGCCGTCGATGGCGTGGATCGGGCTCTTGCCGCCGCTGACGCGCCCGGTGTAGACGATGTCGGGCAGGCCGTCGCCGCTGACGTCGCCGACGGCGACGGTGGTGCGGCCGTGCGAGCCGAACTTGTTGTTGGCGGGCTCGTGGTCGATGCGGAACTTCTCGAGGCCAGTGGCGCCGTCGAGCACGATGATGACGCCGACGGTGTAGTCGTCGGAGTCCTTGTAGCGGGTGGTGTTGACGACGACCTCGGGCACGCCGTCGCCGTCGAGGTCGGCGACCGCGGGGCTCGAGAACACCTCTTCTTCGATCCACGACCACTCGGGGACGGCGTTGAGGGTGTCGAACTCGGGCACGATCTCGCAGGTCAGCGGGTCGGGCTGCGGCAGGCACTGGCCCAGGGTCTGCTCGCAGTATTCGCCGGGCTGGCAGTCGTAGGAGTCCTGGCACGGGGCGCCCGGCATGACGCACTCGGCGCCCGAGCAGACGTTGCCGATCGCGCAGCACTCGAGGTCCGGACCGCAGTGGACGCCGCTGTCACATTGGGGCAGGCAGTTGTCGTCGAGGCACTCGTTGCCGGCGGGACAGCAGGTGGCCGGTTCGCCGCACAGGGTGCCGCCCTCGCACAGGTCGTCGCCGCCGGTGGTGCTGCTGCTGTCGCTGGTGATGCCGTCGGTGGTGGTGGCGGTGCCGTCGGTGGTGACAGCGGTGGCGCCGGTCATGGTCTCGTCGCCGGACATGCCGGTGGTGGGACCGGTGGTCGGCACGACGGTGGTGGTGACCCCGGCGGTGGAGGCCGTGCCGTCCGTGCCGCTGTCGGTGGTCGAACCAGTGTTGCCGCCGCTGGCGGTGACCGTGCCGCCGTTGTCGCCGCATCCGACCGCGCCGACGAGTGCCAACAACCAACCCGAGCTCAAACCCCACAATGTTCGCTGCACCGGCGAAGCTCATCACAGGCGCCTGGGCCGATCAACCGGCGGGGCCCTGGGCTGTTTCTGCGCTTGTCCGCGTGCGACGACGGTCCTCGGGCCGAGCACGAGGCGCGACGAACGCGGCCGGCGAACGTGAACGAACGGCGCGTCGACGTTTACCGCCGGTTGATGCGCGGGCGAGAAGTCGTGGCGGTCCGTCACCGTCGAGGCGTCACTCGACGAACCGCGCACGGAGCCGGTCGTCACCACCCGAAGGTACCGATGTCACACCCGATCTTTCGTACACTCATGGGCACGCTGATGTGCGGCTCGCTGATGACCGGCGCGCTGGGCTGCGCGTCGCCGGAGCGCCTCCGCGGGCTCGACCGCCGCTTCTACCAGAACCTGGACAGTGAGAAGGACCGCGCGGCGTACTTGAAGACGCCCAAGGCGCAGCGGCAGAGCTTTTTGCAGAGCCAGGGAATTTGGGACAGGTGGCAGGCGCTGCCCGAGGCCGAGCGCACGGCGGCGAAGCGCGGGCAGCTGGCGCCGGGCTCGCAGGAGTTCGCGGGGTTCATGGCCTGGGGGCCGCCGGCCGACACGCAGCGGCGCACGGCCGGCGAGCGCGAGGTGGCGTTCCACACCTTCATCCGCTGCACGAGCGGGCCCAAGACCGGCCGCTACGTGCAGGCGAGCAGCACGTGCGACGGGACGTTCAACGAAATCGAAGTCGCGGTCGAGGGCGGGATCGTGACGGAGATCAAAGTTCTCAACTGAGCGCGGCCCGGCGAACGTCGTGCGCCCGCCGCGATCCGCTCGATCGCGGCAGGGCGCGGCGAATGCGAGGCGGCGAGGCGCGATCGCGCGGCTGCATCATTCGGTGAGATCGAGCCGGCGAGACCGCGGCGGGCTCGACGATTTGCGCAAGTGACAGCGGCGCAACAGGACGACAGGTTGGCGGCATGTCCACTGCCAACGATCACGTCCACGTCGTCGCCACCCTGCAAGCCCTGCCGGATCAAATCGCCTCGCTGGCGGCGCTGCTCGGCGAGCTGGCCCGGACTTCGCGCCAGGAGGCCGGCAACCTGCGCTTCGATGTCCACCAGCAAGCGTCGAACCCGAGCCAGCTGATCACGATCGAACACTGGGACGGGTCGGCCTCGGTCGACGCGCACATGACGAGCGCGCACGTCGGGACGGTGCTGGCCAGGCTGGCGCCGCTGCTGGCCGCGCCGCCGCAGATCGTGCGCTACAGCCAGATCGCGTGAGGCCGGACGCGGTCAGCCGTCGGTCTTGCGGAAGCGATAGGCGAGCTGCGGCCGCGTGAGCCCGAGCAGGCGCGCGGCGGCGGCGAGGTTGCCTCCGGCGCGGTCGACGGCGCCGCGGATGAGCGCCTGCTCGAGCGCGTCGATGCCGGCGCGGCGATCGAGCAGGGCGCCGATGAGCTCGTCGACGCCCGGGAGGTCGGCCCCGGCGGCGGCTCCGATCGGCTGGAGGACGCCCGCGGGCGCCAGCTCGAGGCGCGCGGGCGGGGCCTCGTCGCCGCTGAACAGGTGGCCGCGATCGATCGGCGCGCCGTCGTCGACGAGCACCGCGGCGCGAGCGATCCGTCCCCACAGCTCGCGCACGTTGCCGGGGTAGTCGTGATCGAGGAGGGCGTTGTTGGCGGCCTCGGTGACGCCGACGAGCCGCCGCCCGAGGCCGCGCGCGTGCTGGTCGAGGAAGCGGCCGAGCAGCAGCGGGATGTCCTCCCGCCGCTCGCGCAGCGGCGGGACCCACACCGGGAAGGCGCCGAGGCGCTGGACCAATTCGTCGCGCACGAGGCCGCCGCGCCGCAGGTCGACGCGGGTGCTGGCGAGCCAGCGCAGGTCGTGATCGCCGGCGTCGAAGGCGTGGAGTAACCTGTCCTGAAGTTCAGGTGAGAGGCGATCGAGGTCGGCGAGCAGGAGGCTGCCGCCGCGGGCCCGCGCGAGCGCATCGGCGAGACCGGCGGGGTCGAGGGCGCCGGCGCGCACGACCACGAAGGGGCCGGCGGCGCGGCGGCTGCGGTCGTGCACGGCGCGGGCGAGGTGGCGCTTGCCGACGCCGGGCTCGCCCTCGAGCAGGACGGGCAGCTCGGAGCCGGCGACGCGCGCGAGCAGGGCGAAGGCGCCGCGCAGGCCGGTGGCGTGACCGATGACGGGTCCGTCGTCGCGCGCGAGAGCGGCGGGCGGATCGCCGGGGCCCGGGCGCGCGATCGGGTGGGTGGCGAGGAACTCGAACTCGGGCGGTGGGGTGTCGTCGCCGAGCGGTCGGCCGACGATCCGGCAATGACGCGCGCCGCAGGCCCGACAGGCGACCTCGCGGTAGACGATCGGCCGACCCATGAAGACGGTGGTGAAACCGCTGGCGTAGCCGAGCATGGTCCAGCACACGGGCTCGGCGGCCCGACCCTCGCTTTCGAGGTGAGCCTCGACCTCGGCGGAGCTGCGCCAGGCGAACTCGCCGCGGTAGTGGCCGCGCTCGATGTCGAACTGGACCTCGAGCGGGCGCACGGCGACCATGCCCTCGAGCGCGTGCAATTGCGGGCCGGCGGCGAACAGCTCGTAGTAGCTGGCGGTGCCGCGGATCCGGCGGGCGTATTCGCCGTCGCGCTGGCCGGAGACGTAGCCCATGCGGGTCAGGATGGCCCGCGCCCGGGCGACGCCGACGGCGGCGATGAGCTCGCGCCGCAGGGTCGCCATGGCGCCGAGATGGACGAGCACCATGCGCTCGTCACCGAGGGTGATCCGGCCGTCGCGCGGCCAGAAGCGCAGGTGCTTGAGCAGGTCGGCGCTGTCCGGCAGCCGCAGCGCGTCGTCGTCGCCAGCGGCGACGAAGGGCCCTTCTTCGCTCACGCGCGAGCACAGTAGGCCGGGGCCGCCGCGGCGATCAAGCCCGGCGATCGCGGGAGTCAGCGGGGTGCGGATCCGCCCGAGGGCCGCCGGCGAGCCGGCGACGGCGCCGGGGCTGGGGTAGACTGCGCGCCCCGCATGCACGCCAACGCCGAGACTATCCAGCGCTTCTACACCGCCTTCGCCGCCCGGGACGCGGCCACGATGGCGGCCTGCTACGCCGACGACGTGGCGTTCAGCGACCACGCGTTCCCGGGCCTGCGCGGGCGCGAGGCCGGCGAGATGTGGCGGATGCTGTGCGAGCGCGGCAAGGACCTGAAGATCGAGTTCCGCGACGTCAAGGCCGACGATCACCAGGGCTCGGCGCACTGGGAGGCCTGGTACACGTTCGGCCGCACGGGGCGGAAGGTGCACAACGTGGTCGAGGCGCGCTTCGAATTCCGCGACGGCAAGATCGTGCGCCACGACGACGATTTCCCGCTGTGGGCGTGGGCGCGGCAGGCGATGGGCGCGCCAGGGCTGCTGCTCGGGTGGTCGGGGTTCTTCGAGCGCTCGCTGCAGCGCCAGGCGCGGCGCCAGCTCGAGGCGTTCATGGCCGGCCGCTCGTGAGCGGCGACGGTCGCTCGCTCGCGGTGTGGTGATTGGCAGGGTGCTGCCGATCGCCGGTCGCTCGCTCGCGCCGGGTGTGGTGATTCATCGGTGCGCGCGGCAAATGACTTGAGTCTGCTTGCGGGCCGGTGAACCTCGAACACGGTCAAGCCGTGCCGTCACGCCCGGAACTCTCCGGATGCGGGTCCGCGGCGCAGAGGGCCGATGTATGATGATTCGCGCGGGTCGTGGGGTGGGCCGTCTCGTCGATGTCACGGCGCTGGCGCTGGTCGCCGGCTGCGGCGAACCGGAGGCCGTCGGCACCGCGACGGCGTCGTTCGGCAGCGGCACGGGTGCGATCGACGACGGGCTCGAGACGATGGTCGGCTGGTCCGGATCGAGCGGCTGGGTGACGACGGGGCCGGACGATCCAGTCGGGCAGTGCGGCGACGATCCGCTGTGCCTGCCGCCGAGCGAGATGGTGCCGACCGACAAGCCCGATGGGCTGCCGAGCCCGCTCCCGGGGGTCTACGACGATCTGGGGCCGGCGGCGCCCGACGCGGGCTTTCGCGCGCTGATCGGGTTCCCGACCCGCCAGCGCGCGCTGCTCGAGGACCGGGTGGCGCTGATGTACGCGCCCGGCAGCCCGCTGTTCCGCGGCTACATGACGGTGGAGGCGTGGATGGCCGAGCACGCGCCGGACCCGGGCGACGTCGGGCTGGTCGAGAACTGGCTGCGCGCGCAGGGGTTCACGATCGACTTCGAGGCCAAGAACCGCTTGCTGGTCCAGTTCTCGGGCACGGTCGCCGGCTTCAATGCGACGTTCAAGACCACGCTGCACGTGTGCCTGCGCAAAAACCCGCTGTGGGACGACCCGCCGTTCCCGGTCTATTGCACGCTGGATCGGTTCACGCTGCCGAAGTTCGTCGCCGAGCGCACCAACGGGCTGGCGACCGCCGACCTGCCGGCGGAGAAGGGCGAGCTGACGGCGGAGGTCGGCGAGATCGTGGCCGACCCGCCGGGGCCGGAGGCGTACGGGCCGCGGGCGTTCTACGGCGCTTACGACATGCAGCCGCTGTTCGAGGCCGGGTTCAACGGGCGCGGGTCGTCGCTCGGGGTGGTCGCGGCCGGGACGTATCACGCGATCGACCTGCAGATCTTCTGGAAATCGTTCGGGGTGGTGCGCGCGCTGCCGAAACGGATCGCGGTGATGGAGCCGGTGTTCGAGCGCGTGACCGAGACGGCGCTCGATGTCCAGTGGGCCTCGGCGATGGCGCCCGGCGCCGACGTGGTGGTCTACGAGGGGCCCGACGCGCGCAACACCTCGCTGCTGTTCACCTGGAACCACGCGATCGCCAGCAATGCGGTCGAGGTGCTGACGTTCTCGTTCGCCCACCGCGAGGACTCGGAGCCGAAGCCGCTGCGCCATCAATACGACGAGTCGGCGCTGATGGGCGCGGCGCTCGGGATGACGCTGGTGTCGGCCAGCGGCGACTCGGGCAAGCCCGACACGCCGTGCTCGTCGCCGTACGTGACGTGCGTCGGCGGGACCCACCTGGTGGCCAGCCAGGAGGGGGTGATCGAGAAGGAGTGGGCGTGGCAGATGTCGGGCTCGGGCCCGGCCAAGACGTTCGCGCGCCCGTACTGGCAGGACGCCGACGTCAAGCTCGACCGGCGCGCGATGGCCGACCTGGCGCTGAGCTCGTCGACCGAGGCGCCGATGTGGATGCGTCGCTGGGCCAAGTGGGAGTACTTCGGCGGCACGTCGTTCGCGGCGCCGGCGTTCGCCGGGATGGTCGCGGTGATCAACGGCCACCGCCGCGCGCGCGGGCTGCCGCGCGTCGGGTTCCTCAACCCGATCCTGTACGGCCACGCGCCGACGCGCGCGACCTTCCGCGACATCGTGTACGGCTTCACCGAGCACTATCACGCCGGGCCCGGCTGGGACTATCCGACCGGGCTCGGCGCCCCCGACGTGGCCCTGCTGGCGCTGGCATTGCCTTAGGGACATGTCCTCGAGGGGCATGCTCGAAGGGGCATGTCCTCGCGGGCATGTCCTCGCGGGCAGAGGATCACTGACGATTGTCTTCGAGGCGGCGGCGGGCGTCGGCCCAGGTCGGCAGCGCGTCGGAGCCGCTCCAGTTGGTGGTCTCCCAGCCCATGGTGAACTTGAGGCCGTTCTTGATGGCCTTGCCGTGCACGGCGCCGAACACGAACTTCATGCGCGCGGCTTCGTCGCGCCACAGCGAGAGGGTGCGGGCGCTGCCGCAGCGGGCCGAGGTGGCGAAGGTGGCGCCGAGGAAGCCGTCGTGGGTGAAGAGGTCCATCATCGGCGGCAAGGTCTCGGCCTCGAGCGCTTCGGCGTGCTCCGGGGTGTGCCAGCCGACGGTGGTGGCGACGACGTGCGGTTGCGGTAGCGGGGCGACGAGGGCGCCCTTGTCGTCGAACGCCGGGCCCATGAAGGGCAGCACGTCGAGGTCGGATTCGTCGCAGGCCGACAGCTCGGCGATGGTCGGCTCCTCGCGCGGCGGGTCGCCGTCGTCGCAGGCGGGCAGGAGCAGGGTGAGCGCATAAAGGGCGGTGCGGGGCTGCATGCCAGGCTGCAACACCGCGCGCGCCCGCGAGTGTCACCACGTCGTGCGCAGAAGGTCTGCGTCGCGTTCGCGCGCACGCGCGAGGAAGTCTCGGGGGGGGTCGTTCGCCGCGGCTCGCGCGGGGTGCTTCGGGTTTCACCGGCGGCTGCGTGAGGGCGTGAGCTTGTCGCCGGCAAGGCGCAGCGGAACGGTGATCCGCGGGCCGGGGCGGGCCGCTACAAGGCCCGTACTTTTTAGAAGGAGCACGACTTGAAGAATTCGACTTCGACGACCTCGGCAGCGCTGGCCCTCTTCATCCTCAGCGGGTGCCCACCGGAAGAGGCGACCACCGATGCGCCCGACACCGACACCAGCACCGGGGCGCCGGCCACGGCGACCGATGCGCCGACGACCGACGGGACCGAAGCCTGTCCGGCGCCGACGGCGGGCCCGACGATGCACGAGGGGCAGCTGGGGATGAACGAGGTGTGGACGGCCGACGGGAGCCCGCACATCGTGACCCGCTTCGTATCGATCCCGGACGGGTCGACGCTCACGATCGAGCCGTGCGCGGAGGTGCGGATGCAGGCCGATGCGGCGCTGGTGTTCGGCGGCACGAGCTCGACCGAGGTGACGACGCTCAAGGCGGAAGGCGAGGCCGAGCGGCCGATCCGGTTCGTGCGCGACGGCGAAGCGCCGTGGAGCGCGCTGGTGGCCTACACGCCGTCGCAGCTGTCCCTGGCGCACGTGACGCTCGAGGGCGGCGGCGCGGACCGGTTCCTCTATCACGCGTCGCTGGTGATGCGCGGCAACAGCGAGACGCCGACGAAGAAGCTGGTCCACGTCGACCACGTGACGATCAAGGACTCGGTCGGCGCGGGTGTGCTGGCGGAGTGGAGCTCGGGCTTCTTGCCGGGGTCGACGCAGCTGGTGGTGACCGGCAGCGGCACCGAGGACAGCCCGTACCCGGTGCGCCTCGGCGAGCACACGCTCGACTCGCTGCCCGACGGCGACTACACGGGCAACCTGATCGACAAGATCCACATCGATGCCGAGGGCGCGAACAGCAGCGGCGGCCTGCAAGAAGACGGGACGATGCGCGACCGCGGGGTGCCGTACCACTTCGGCGAGTTCGGCGGTTCGCGCTTCAGCATCGGCGGGCCGGCGCAGCCGCTGACGACGCTGACGATCGAGCCGGGGGTGACGATCGAGTTCCTCGAGGGGACGGGGATGGAGATCGAGCACTGGACGAGCGAGGACGAGCCGGCGACAGGGGCGCTGGTGGCGGTCGGCACGGCGGACAAGCCGATCGTGTTCACGTCGGCCGCGGCGGCGCCGGCGGCCGGTGACTGGATCGGCTTGTGGTTCGGCAGCGTGCCGGCGGCGCACAACCGCCTCGAGCACGCGCGCATCGAGTACGCGGGCGGCGAGTGCGGCTGCGTCGGCTTCACCTGCACCGACGCCGACGAGGCGAGCGTGCTGTTCATCGAGGGCGTGCCGGCGAGCGCGTTCATCCAGAACACGACGATCGCCCACAGCGCGGGCCACGGGATCGCCCGCGGCTGGCTCGGCGGCGGACCTGACTTTTCGGTCAGCAACACCTTCGAGGACGTGCTCGGCTGCGATCAGACGCTGCCGCGCGACGAGAACAACGCCTGCTCCGAGGGCGACGGCTGCGGCTGAGAGGCCCGCAGAGGCTCGGCGGGGCGCTTCCGCCCGGACGGTGAGCGGCCGCGCGAGGCGGCGGTCGCTTGCCGGGCGGTCGGAGCCGGAGGTACGGTGCTCACCTGCCGATGGCCCGGGCCCCCGAGATCACGAACGTCGGCGACGCGCTCGAGGGCCTCGTCCACCAGTTCGCCGATCCGTGGGCGTTCCTCCGCGAGCTGGTGCAGAACTCGATCGACGCCGGCAGCCCGCAGCTCGAGGTGCGCATCGAGCATGACGCGCAGCGCGGGGCGATGATCGTCGAGGTCGCCGACGCGGGCGAGGGGATGACGCGCGAGATCATCGACACGCGCCTCACTCGCCTGTTCTCGTCGGCCAAGGAGGGCGACTACACCAAGATCGGCCGGTTCGGCATCGGCTTCGTGTCGGTGTTTGCGATCGATCCGGAGGTGGTCTGCGTCGACACCGGCCGCGCCGGCGAGTGGTGGCGGGTGGTGTTCCGCCGCGACCGCTCGTTCGAGCGCATCCGCCTGCACGATCCGGTCGAGGGCACGACGGTGCGGCTCTACAAGGCGGCGTCGGCGACCGAGGTCGAGACGGCGCGCGCGCGGGCCCGCGAGACGCTGGCGTATTGGTGCAAGCACGTGAAGATCGAGCTGCTCCTCGACGGCGAGCGCGTCAGCGGGCCGCTCGAGCTCGCGGGGCTCTGTCAGGTGCGGCACGAGGAGGAGGGCACGGCGCTGGTGATGGCGATCGTGCCGGAGGCCGAGGCGCTGCGCGGCTACTACCACGGGGGGCTGACGCTGCACGAGGAGCGCGACGCGTCGCTGCCGTACGTGGCGTTCAAGATCGATTCGCGGTTCCTCGAGCACACGCTGACGCGCGACAACGTGATCCGCGACGAGAACTACGCCAAGGCGATGACGATCGTGCAGGCGGTGGCGCGAGGACAGCTGATGGACCAGGTGTTCGCGGCGCTCGAGCGGATCGCGGCCGGCGAGGTCGTGCCCGACGAGGAACGGGCGCTGCTGCTCCGTTGCGCGGAGGCGGCGCTCAAGGAGCGCCAGGCGCAGCGGGGCTGGTGGGCGGCGAAGGTGCTGCCGACGGTGGGCGGGCCGCCGCTGTCGATGCAGGCGCTGCGCGAGCAGGCGGTCCTGCGCGCGGTGATGTGCGCGACGGCGATGTCGCCGGTGGTGGCGGCGCTGCAGGCCGACAGGCACGTGGTGATCGCGTGCACGCCGAGGGACGCGATCGCCACGCTGGTCCGCACGGCGACGGGGGCGTGGGCGGCGCCGGTGACGCAATTGTGCACGGCGCTGCCGCTGGCGCCCGCGGAGGCGGAGGCGTGGGAGCCGCTGTGCGCGGGCCTGGCGGCGCTGCTCAAGGCGAGCGGGCGGAAGATCCGCGTGGTGACGGTGGGGCGCTTCGACTACGCCGAATCGGCGATCGCGGAGCGAGTGGCGATCACACAGGCGCGCTTCGGCGAGCTGACGAAGGTGGAGGACGTCGGGCTGATGGCGAGCGGCTGGCTGGCGAGCGGACGGGTAGTGGTGCTGTCGGCGCTGCACCCGACGCTGCTGCACCTGCGCGCGGTGGCGACGCGAGAGCCGGAGCTGGCGGCGTACCTGGCGATCAAGTCGTTCTTCTTGCACGGCGAGCTGAGCGCGGCGGTCGACGCCGAGCTGGCGAGCAAGGCCGCGGAGGCGCGATGGCGAAGGATGGACGGCTGAGCGACCTGGCCGACGAGCTGCGGGCCGGCGGGGAGGTCGACTCGCAGGGGCGCTTCACGCTCGACCGGGCGCAGGCGCGGGCGAAGATGCAGAAGTTTCAGCTCGACGACGCGCGCCGCTATGTGCTCGAGCTGGTGCAGGCGGCGGTGATCCGCGGGGCGACGAGGATCGGGTTCGACATCGACGCCGACGACATGCGGATGCGCTTCGACGGGCGGCCGTTCTCGCGGGCGGAGCTCGAGGAGCTGTGGGGCTCGATCTTCGCCGACGGCGACGAGGCCGACCTGCGCGGGCTCCGGCAGCTGGCGCTCGGCCTCAACGCGGCGCTGGGGCTGGTCCCGAAGCAGATCGTGGTGCGCAGCGGGACGACGCGGCTGCGGCTGGCGCCGGGCAAGGAGGACGCGCTGACGGAGGCCGAACCGGCGATCGCGGAGACGACGATCCACGTCGAGAAGCGGCTGCGCCTCGGGCTGATGGTGGCGTTCTTCCACGACCTGCGCGGGAGCCTGGGCGAGGAGGTGTACCTGCGCGAGCGCTGCGTCTACGCGCGGGTGTCGATCACGCTCGACGGCCAGCCGATCGCGTCCGGGCCGCGGGTCCCGCACGCGATGCTGCGGCTCGAGCTGGCGGAGCCGGGGCTGACGGGGATGCTGGCGCTGCTGCCGGGCGAGGCGCCGGCGGAGGTGCGGCTGGTGAAGGACGGGGTGTGGATCGATACGCACCCGCTCGAGGGCGTGGGGCCGGGGATCCTGGCGATCGTCGAGGCGGAGGCGCTGCGCAAGGATGTGTCGATGGCGAAGATCGTCGCCGACGCGGGGTTCGAGCAGGTGGTGGGGCTGGTGCGCGCGGTTCGCTGGACGCTGCTGGCGCGCGCGGCCGCGGCGGTCCTGGCGGGGGAGATCCGGCCGGAGTCGGTGATGCCGCGGATCCGCGAGGAGGCGCTGCAGTTCATGAAGCTCCGCGACCTCCGCAAGCGGGCGGAGGTGGAGCCGCTGGCCCGGGCGATCACGTGGATGGACGCGAGGACATGTTCTACGGGACATGTCGAAACGGTCACGTTGGCGGGGCTGACCGAGGCGGTGACGGCCCACCCGGAGAGCGAGGGCCGCGTGCTGCGCTTCGCGACGAGGACGTACGCGGCGCTCAAGGCGGAGGGGCGGCCGATCCCGCGGCTGTCCCGCAAGGACGCGGACCGGCTGGCGCGGCTGCTGGGGTGCGAGGTGATCGCGGTCGACGAGGCGCTGGCGGCGGCGCAGCTGCGCGAGCAGGCGCGCGAGGCGTGGCTGCAACGGCGGTCGCCGGCGCGGCTGCGAGAGGGCGGTTATGTGGCCCGCGCGACGCTGACGCCAGGGTCAGCGAGCCGCGGCGAGGTGGGGATCGCGGCGGAGGCGGTGACGGGCGGGGCGACGGGGGGGCGGCTGTCGCTGATCACCGAGGGCTGTCTGCTGCGCCGGGTCGAGGTCGAGTGGGGTGTGGCAGGGCTCGATCTGGTGATCGAGGCTCCGTTCACGCCGAGCGAGCTGTTCGACGACGCGGTCCGCGATGCGACGCTGGTCGAGGCGGTGCTGGCGGGGCTGGGGGCGTTGGCGGAGCCGCTGGCGGAGCTGGCCGAAAGGACAGGCGAGGCGAGGGGCGCGGGCGAGGTGCGCGGGCTGGTGAAGGGGTGGCTGCTGCTGGCGCTCGACGCGGAGACGCGAGCGGCGCTGTGGCAGCGGCTCGGGGTGCCGGAGGCGCTGTGGCCGGAGGCAGAGGCGGTGGCGAGGTGGTTGCCGTCGGCGGATCCGCTGCGCGCGAGCGAGGGGCGGCTGGCGTCGCTGATGCAGGTGCCGCTGTTCGAGGACTTCGACGGGGCGCGGCGATCGATCGAGGAGCTGGCGCGCCGCTTGGAGCGAGTGGGGCGGATCGAGGCGATCGAGCGCTCGGAGGCGCCGGAGCCGTCACTCGGCCGCGAGATCGCGTGGCTGGGCCGCGGCGACCGCAAGATCCTGGCAGGGCTGCTCGGCGGGGAGGCGATGCTGCAGTCGTGGGCGCCGACGCTGGCGGTGCGCCGACGCGAGCGCCAATTCTGGGCCCAGGAGGCGCGCTCGCAGGCGGAGTCGATGCGCGCGGCGGAGGAGGCGGCGCGGGTGGTGGGGCTCGATCCGGGCTTGTGGTGCCTGGCGTGGCGCGAGGAGGAATTGGAATTGGTGCTGACGCTGCACCCGCCGGCGACGCCGTTCCGGCTGGCGAGGGAGGTCGAGCCGGCGACGGTGGAGCTGCGGTTCGAGGGCCGCCCGTTGACGACGCGCACGCTGGCGGCGGGCTTCGGACCGATCACGGCGGTGGCGACGACGAGGTCGTTGCGCCCGAACGCGAGCTGGGACGAGGTGGCGGACGAGGCGGTGGTGGCGACGGTGACGGAGGGGCTGCGTCGGGCCGCGTGGGCGCTGGTGGCGGGGGTGATCGAGCGCTGGATGAGCGGCGCGGGGGTCGGCGATTCGACGTGGACATGGCTGCGTGAGCAGCTGCTGGCCCGCCTGACCGCTTCGACGCGAGCGGAGGTGATGGCAGCGGCGCCGCGGGTGCTGGAGGTGCCGCTGTTCGCGACGCTGGGCCCGCGGGTGCTGAGCCTGGCGGAGGTGGAGGCGGTGGTGGCGGCGGAGGGACAGATCGGCTGGGTGCCGCGGACGATGCCGGGGGCGTCGCTGCCGGAGCCGCCGATCGTGCGCGAGGATCCGCCGACGATCGCGGCGCTGCGGCGATGGTTGGGCGAGGCGCGCGTGGTCGACGGCGGGGAGCGGGTGCGGTCGCAACGACTGGCGCGACGCCTGGTGGATCTGCCGGCGATGACTTCGCTGAAGCTGGATCCGTCGCGGGTGTGGGCGACGACGTCGCTGGCGAACGAGAAGGGCGAGGTCGAGGGCGAGGTGGGGCTGCGCCGCGAGGACGGGGCACCGACGCTGCAGATCGAGCTGGGGCTGGACGGGCGGAAGATCGGGGAGTTCGTGCACGAGGACGCACCGGCGCCGCTGCTGGCGATCGCGTGCGATCGATCGCTGCCGCTGACGACGGAGGGCGAGGTCGAGGTCGGCAGCAAGCGCTACCAACAATTGCTGCGGCGCTGCCGACGGGCGGCGACAGGGATGATCGTGGGGCTGTGCGATCGCTATGCGTCGCTGCCGAACGACGAGCGGTCGTCGGCGCGGGCGCTGCTGCTGGAATACGCAGGGCGACGGCTCCGGCGGGCGCGGCAGGACGGGTCGGAGCCGGGCCGCGGGGTGGAGGCGGTGAAGGGGCTGCCGCTGCTGATCGATGTGTGGGGGACGCCGTGCTCGCTGGCAGAGATCGAGGGGGCGGGGAATGGGGTGTTCGAGGCGGTGACGCGCGGGGTCGAGGCGCCGCCGCAGGAGGCCAGGGCGACGCGCAGGGTCGTGGTGGTCGACGCGGCGGCGCGTGGGTGCCTCGAGGCGATCGGGGAGGTGAAGCTGCTCGATGCGCGCTGGGAGGAGGTGCTGGCGGGGCTCCGGGCGCTGGTGGCAGCGCCGCAGTGCACGCTGCCGGATCTGCGCGAGGTGGCGTGGGTGGCTCGCAAGGCGATGATCGCAGGCGGGCTGGAGGCGTACCTGTGGATCCCTCGGGCGCCGCGGCGGGAAGACTCGGTGGCGCTGGCGGTCGGTGGACGCGAGGTGGGCCGCTTCACGCCGGTGCTGCCGTGCGCGGGGATCGTGAGCGGGGCGAGCCTGGCGGGAGAGCCGGGCGCGAGCCGGCTGGAGGCGCGGCAAGTCAGTAGCCTGGCGAAGCAGGTGTGCCGGCTGTACGAGGCGCTGGCGAAGCAGGTGAAGACGGGCGGACGCCTGAAGGCGAGCGAGCGCGATGCGGCCGCGCAGTGGCTGGCGCAGGTGGATGCGATGCTGGGGAGCGTGGAGGAGCCAGCGGAGGTGGGGAAGGCGCTGACGGAGCTGAAGGCGGCGCTTGCAGAGTGCGTGCCGCCGGGGCTGCGAGAGGCGCGGGCGCAGGCGGAGGCGTCGCGGCGACGCGAGGCGGAGGAGCGGAGAGAGAGCGAGGCGAGGGAGGCGGGGCTCGGCGAGGAGCGGGTGAGGGAGGCGGGGCTTCGGGAGCAGCAGGGGCGCGAGCAAGAGTTGCGCGAGGAGGCAGCGGCACGGCAGGGTGGTGATGCGGCGAGGCCGGACAGCGGGATGAAGTCGAGGGGGGCGCCGAAGCCGACGCCGGAGCAACAACTGCTGGCGCTGGTCCGCGCGGAGCTGGAGTGGGCTCGCGCGCGCCACGGGTCGGCGCTCGAGCAGCTGCGGCTGGACCGCCTGGCCATCGGGACAGGTCGAGAGGCAGGCATCGCCCGCTTCGATGGCGGGATCGTGCTACAGCAGCGTCACTCGCTGATCGCCCGCGCGCTGACGCGACTGGCCATCGAGGAGGCGCCCGATCCGGTCGACATGGTGTTCGTGATGGCGCACGTGTATACGCTGATGAACGAGGTGGCGGAGGGGATCGAGGCGCACGACGAGCAAGCGTTCGTGGCGCGGCTGGCAGAAGGGCTGGCGGCAGGGCTGGGGTGAGCGGGGTGAGAGAGGTGCGGGGTGCGGCGGGAGGTCTGGTCTCGTCGGGGTCGTGGATGAAGTTGGGTTGCACTGTCCGGGGCGGGAGCTCGGGCTCGTTTGGGCGGTGGACAGCACGAACGAGATAGTTGCAGTGCTTCACGGGTCCTCGATGCAGTAGAGGGAAGAAGCGCTGGAGCAGGGGACTACACCTCCCGAGTTTGTCCAGGTCCCGTCTGTCGCGTTCGTCTTGCCGAAGGCCCCTGAGAAATCCAGTGTCAGGTTGTTCCAGCCGTCGCAGTGGTCATCGCCAGCGCTGGTACCATCGGCCTTAGTGTTCGTCCAAGGGGCGCTGGAAGCCTGCATGTTCAGCTCGGTCAGATCGACGGGGTGCAGCAGCTCGCCGTCAGTTAGGTCGGCCCAACCATTCTCCGCCACCGGAGTGCCGTCGATCAACACGTACGCTCCCTGATACTGAGTGTCGAGCCGATTCGCGGGCGAGGTGCCCAGGGTCGACAGCCAGGCCTTAAAGCTGGCCGCATTCGGGAGCCCGGCAGAGGTCGCCGCTGCCACGCACTTCATGTCCGCACCGCCAATGGCGCCGAGGTTGCCTTTGAATCCGGCGCTGGTGACGAAGAGGATGCGGCGGGGTTTGAGGCAGGTATTGGAGCAGGCGTCGGTGTCGATGTCGTTGCCGTCGTCGCACTCTTCTTCGTCGGTCCAGACGATGTTGTCGCCGCAGGTGGCGGGCTGGCAGGCGTTGGTGCAGGCGTCGGTGTCGACGTCGTTGCCGTCGTCGCACTGTTCTTCGCCGGTCCAGAGGATGTCGTCGCCGCAGGTGGCGGGTTGGCAGGCGTTGGTGCAGGCGTCGGTGTCGATGTCGTTGCCGTCGTCGCAGGTCTCGCCGGGGCCGAGCTGGCCGTCGCCGCAGGCGCTGGCTTCGCAGAGCTCGTTGCAGGGCTTGTCGGGGCCGTTGTCGGGGCCGTCGTCGCACTCCTCTTCGCCGGCCCAGAGGAGGCCGTCGCCGCAGGTGGCGAGGGCGCAGGTGTCGAGGCAGGCGTCGGTGTTGTCGTCGTTGCCGTCGTCGCAGACTTCGCCATCCTCCTGGACGCCGTTGCCGCAGGTGGGCTCGGAGCAGTCGTCGGGGCAGGTGAGCATGGACTCGCCGGGGCCGCAGAGCCCGTCGCCGCAGACGCAGGCGGCGCCTTCGCAGGGCTCGCAGTCGCGGGGGCAGGTGGTGTCCTCGCCGGCCTGGCAGAGGCCGTCGCCGCAGAGGTCGGTGCAGTCGTCGGGGCAGACGGCGGCGTTTTCGTGGCGGTCGCAGACGCTGTCGCCGCAGGTGCCGGGGTGGCAGTCGACGGGGCAGCGGGCGGGGTCCTCGGCGGGGGCGCAGAGGCCGTCGCCGCAGCCGAAGCCGGGGAAGTCGCGGGGGCAGGTGGCCTGGGTCTCGCCGGGGTCCTCCTGGCCGTTGCCGCAGGTCTGGAGGCAGGCGGCGACGAAGGTCCAGTTCTCCTGGGCGTCGCAAACGGCGGCAGCCGGGCCGGTGCCGGTGGCGTCGGTCCAGAGGCAGTCGTCAGGGCAGGAGGTCTGGTTCTCGTCGGAATCGCAGACGAAGTCGTGGTTGCATGCCCAGGGCGGGTGCTCGGGCTCGCTTGCGCAGGTGATGAGTGCGAGGGCGAAGGGCACGGCCGCGAGGCCGCCGAGCATCGATGCGAGAGCGTGGTGCTGCGTCACGGGTCCTCGATGCAGTAGAGGGGGAAGGCGCCCGAACACGAGTTCGTGTCCGTCGAGTCGGTCCAGCCGGAGTCGATGGCGAGGGTAGAGCCGTACAGCCCCTTGTTCTGCCCGGAGTTGCTCGTCCAGAAACTGCAGTGGCTGTTGCCTGCGGGAGTCCCGTCGGCCTTGGTGTTGGTCCACGGGTTACTGTCCAGGAAAGCTCCGCTTTCCGTTATGTCGATGGGCTGGGAGAGAGTCCCGTCTGTGAGGCCGACCCAGCCGTTTTCGGCGACGGGAGTGCCGTCGACGAGGACGTACATCCCGACGTAGGTCGTATCCATGCGCATAGCGGGCCAGACTTCGTTCGTGGAGATCCAAGCCTTGAAGGTCATGGGGTTCGCCAGGCCGGCGGTCATAGCTGCGGTCTGGCACCTGGCGTCGATGGCGCTCAGGAGGCCGAGGTTGCCCTGGTACGCTGTGCTGGTGACGAAGAGGACGCGGCGGGGTTTGAGGCAGGTGTTGGAGCAGGCGTCGGTGTCGACTTGGTTGCCGTCGTCGCACTCTTCTTCGTCGGTCCAGACGATGCTGTCGCCGCAGTCGGCGGGCTCGCAGGCGTTGGTGCAGGCGTCGGTGTCGATGTCGTTGCCGTCGTCGCACTGTTCTTCGTCGGTCCACAGGATGTCGTCGCCGCAGGTGGCGGGTTGGCAGGCGTTGGTGCAGGCGTCGGTGTCGATGTCGTTGCCGTCGTCGCAGGTCTCGCCGGGGCCGAGCTGGCCGTCGCCGCAGGCGCTGGCTTCGCATAGCTCGTTGCAGGGCTTGCCGGGGCCGTTGTCGGGGCCGTCGTCGCATTCCTCTTCGCCGGCCCAGACGATATTGTCGCCGCAGGTGGCGGGCTGGCAGGTGTCGAGGCAGGCGTCGGTGTTGTCGTCGTTGCCGTCGTCGCAGGCTTCGCCGGGCTCCTGGACGCCGTTGCCGCAGGCGGGCCCGGTGCAGTCGTCGGGGCAGGTGAGCATGGACTCGCCGGGGCCGCAGAGCCCGTCGCCGCAGACGCAGGCGGCGCCCTCGCAAGGCTCGCAGTCGCGGGGGCAGGTGGTGTCTTCGCCGGCCTGGCAGAGGCCATCGCCGCAGAGGTCGGTGCAGTCGTCGGGGCAGACGGCGGCGTTTTCGTGGCGGTCGCAGACGCTGTCGCCGCAGGTGCCGGGGTGGCAGTCGACGGGGCAGCGGGCGGGGTCCTCGGCAGGGGCGCAGAGGCCGTCGCGGCAGCCGGGGCCGGGGAAATCGCGGGGGCAGGTGTCCTGGGTCTCGCCGGGGTCCTGCTGACCGTCGCCGCAGGTGTCGAGGCAGGCGGTGACGAAGGTCCAGTTCTCGCGGGCGTCACAGACGGCGGCGGCGTCGCCCTCGCCGGTGGCGTCGGTCCAGAGGCAGTCGTCGGGGCAGGAGGTCTGGTTCTCGTCAGGGTCGCAGACGAAGTCGTGGTTGCACTGCCAGGACGGATCGGTGGCGGCCAGGAACTCGCCGCGGAGGCAGCTCGTGCCGACGAGAGCGAGCGAGAAGGCGAAAAGGAGGTGCTGGCGCGCCATCGCTGGATCGTATGCGAGGGATCCGCGAGGAGCAACGGCGCAAGGCGGCTGGGGGGCCACCAACGCCCGTTGGGGAGGGGGCCAACTGCGGTTGGGTGCTCGCGTTCGTCGGCGGTTTTCCGTAGACTCGCGGGTCCATGGTCTGCGTCCTCGTGGCCGCTCTCCTGCTGCTGGCGCCCGCCGCCCCGACCGTCGGGCCGCCGGCCGCCGGCTCGAACGCGCCGTCGAGCGGCGAGGAGCGCCGGGGTCGCGCGCAGGCGGCGTTCGAGCACGGCCGCTTCGCCGAGGCGGCCATCGAGTACGAGTCGCTCTGGCGCGAAGGACATGGCGCTTCGGACCTGTTCAATGCGGCAGCTTCAAGGTTCGCGCTGCGTCACTACGCGCACGCGGTGGCGCACCTCGAGTCGCTGCTGGCGCTGTCGTCGTTGACGCCGGCGCAGCGCGAGGAGGCGGCCAACCTGGCGCAGATCGCCCGCGGCAAGACGACGGCGGTGGCGCTGGTGCTGCGATCGCCGCGTCCGCTGGCGACGCCGGTGACGGTGACGCTGGCGGTGGTGTCGGCGTTCGCTTCGGATCAACGGCCGGACATCACGAGGACGATCGGGCCCGGCGACCGCGCGACGCTGGCGCTCGACGCGGGGGTGTGGCGCATCAGCGTCGACGATCCGCGCTTCGAGCCGGTGACGCTCGAGGTGCGGGTGGAGCCGACGCCGTCGACGACGCCGCAGGTGCTCGATCTGCGGGCCCGGCCCGACGCGCGCGGGCTGCGGCGGTTCGCGCTCGGCTGGGGAACCGCGGGCGCGGTCGGGGTGGTGGCGGGCGCGGGGCTGCTGGGGGCAGGGCAAGGGCGCTGGTCGTCGCGGCTGGACACGCCGATCGAGGAGTGCACGCCAGGCAACCCGGTCTATCCGATCGCGGCGTGCCGCGACGCGCTGGCGGGCGCCGGCAACCTGCGCACGGCCGGCGGCGGGGTGCTCGGGGTCGGCGTGGGCGCGCTGGTGGGCGGCTTGGTGGCGCTGGCTCCGACGCCGCGCGGACGAAAGATCGGGTGGACGGCGACGGCGGTGGTGGGCGGGCTCTCGGCCATCGGTGGGGCGGTCGCGCTCGGGCTCGGGGTGCAGCAATTTTCGGAGCGCAACGATCGCTCGGCGTGGACAGCGGAGGATCACCGGGCGCTCGGCGGGGCTGCGGCGACGCACACGGTCGGGGCGGTGTTCGTCGGCCTCGGCGGCGGGCTGCTGGCGAGCTCGGCGACGGGGCTGGTGCTCGAGCGCTCGGGTAAGTTCTTGGTGTCGGCGAGCCCGCAGATGCGCGTGGGCGGGGCGGGGCTGACGATTCAGGGGCGGTTCTAGGCGTCGCGTCGTTCGCTCGAGTTCCGCGGTCGATCGAGGCAGTCGGCGTCACGCATGGCGGCGCAGGGATCGAGGTCGATCGAACACAAGTGGATCGGCGCCGGCGACTCGATGAAGCGGTAGCATGCCTCGCGGCGCGGGGGTCGAGGTCGATCGAACACGGGCGGAGCGGCGCCGACAACTCGATGAGGCGGCAGCACGCGTCGCGGCGCGGGGGTCGAGGTCGACGAACACGGGCGGAGCGGCGCCGACAACTCGGTGAACCGGCAGCACGCGTCGCGGGGAGCGTGGTGCTTCGAACAAGCTCGCGGCTCCGCGGCCAGCTCAGCCAGGATGGGTGGAGATGCGTCAGTGCGGCCAGATCTTCGCGGGCACGCAGACGTCGCGCTCGCCCTCACCGCGACGGCATTGCAGGCCCGGCTCGCAGGCGCAGTCGCGGCAACAGGTCTCGGTGGTTTCGTCCGGGTCGCAGCGGCCGTCGCCGCAGCGTGGATCCGGCGGAGCGACCGGGGTCTCGGTGCGCTGCCACAGGGTCAAGCAGCGGCCCTCGGCGTCGCAGCGCGAGCAGGAGGACGGGCACGGCGGAGGGCGTGCGGCCGGAGGTTTGCCTGCGGCCGTGAGGGGCGCGGCGACGTCGCTCGGACTGGCCACGGCGACTTCGGTGGGTCCGGTGACGGGGCGTTCGCTCGGGGTCGCGGCTTCGGCCGGAGTGCCGCAGTCGTCCTCGCAGCGGCCGACCTCGCCGTTCTCGCAGCGGCCGTTGCCGCACCACACCTGGCGGCAGCGCGGGTCACCGTCGTGGAGCTCGTCGCGGAAGGTGTCGAGCCACGCCTCGAGCTCCTTGAGCTCCGCGGGGCTGGGCACGCCGATCCGGGCCCAGCGGACGCGCCGGTTGCAGTCGAGCGCGAGGGTGACGGGCAGGGTGCCCTGGTAGAGGCGGCGCGAGTCGTCACGCAGAGCGGCGACGAAGCTGTCGGCGAGCGAGCGATCGGCCAGCTGGATGGCGCTGGAGGGCATGAGCGGGCCCCAGGTGCGGATGGCGTCCTCGGGGGCGGTGGGGTCGAGGACCTGGATCGGGAGGAAACGGACGGCGTCGCCCCAGCTGTCACCACGCTCGGCGAACAGCTGGCGCAGATCGGGGAGGACCTCCTTGCAGGCGGTGCACCAAGGGGCCCACAGGCTGAGGACGTGCACGGCCCGCGGCGACAGCACGTCGGCGGCGCCGAACCGCACGGTGCCGGCAGGAGCGCCGTGGCGGACCCGCTCGAGCCGCAGACGCATCAACGGGGCGACGTCGACGCCGGCGGCCACGTAGGCGCCCGAACCGAGAGCGGCGCTCGGCGGGGGCGGGGCGGGCTCGATCTCGCGGAGAGGCTCGGAGGAGGTGGTGACGCGAGGCTTGCACGCGGCGGCTCGCTCGCGCAGCTCGGCCAGCGCCTCGGTCTGGGCGGCGAGGCGCCAGGTCAGCACCAGGGTGAGGCCGGACAGCAGCGCGACGGAGGCCAGGAGCACGAAGGCGGCCCCGATCCACGCGCGCGGGGCCTCCGGGTCGGGGGTCGGCAGCGGGGTGGTCTTCACGCCGGGCCTCGGTTCACTCCGGCGCCTCGCAGCAGGTGCAGGCGTCTAGCGTTTGGGACATGTCTCTTCGCACCTGTACGAAGCGCCAGATGCCGATCGCGGCCGCGGCGACCGCGACCGTCGCGGCCAGGCTGGCGGCGAGCAGCAGGCGGCGGGCGGTGGCGGGCTTCATCGGCCGGGGTCCTTCGCGCCGGTGCACGGGACCGGGATGACCAGGACCACGCGGTTGACGTCGCGCTCGAGCGTGCGGCGGGCGGGCACGGGTTCGCCGGCGCGCACGGCCGCGAAGGCGGCGGCGAGGCGCTCGCTGTCGGCGCGGGTGGCGGCGATCGGGGGCTGGGCGCCGGCGTAGTTGCGCACGAACGCCTCGAGCGCGACGGGCCGCTCGCTCGGGGCGCCCCAACCGATGAGCATCGGGCCCTGGCCGCGCTCGCTCGGCTTGTCGCGGCCGAGGGCCTGGTCGATGAGGCGCTCGACGGCGTTGATCCGCCGCAGCGCCAGCGCGTGGTCGTCGGTCGGGTTGCCGTCGGGGCTCGATCGGCCGATGACGAACAGCATCTTGGCGTCGCGCAGGGCCTTGGCGTGGCGCGCGAGCTCGCCGACGAGGTGGGCGCGGGCGGCAGGATCGGGCCAGGGCTGGCGCGCGCGCGGCTCGCCCGAGGGGAAGTAGACGGTGAGGCGATCGGGGAAGGCGGCGAGCAGGGCGTTCATCTCCTCGTCGTCGGCGAGCAGGGCCCGCCACTCGTCGGCGCTGCAGCCCCCGCCGCCCTCGACCTGGTCCTGCACGCTGGTGCGCCGCTGCAGGCACGCCTGCGTCAGCCGCGAGACGGCCGCCTCGACCGCGGGCGAGCCGCAGGTCGGGGCCGGGGCCTCGGGTTCGCCGCGCGGGCGGCAGCGCAGGTCGGCGCCGCACTGCAGGCCGACGTCGCACGGGCAGTCGCGGCACTGCTCGCCGCGCTGCGCGACCGGGGGCTCCTCGTGCGGGGTGCACTCGCCGTGCACGCACCAGTGGCCGTCAGGGCACTGCTCCTCGTCGGGCCGGCGCGGGTCGCAGCGCTGCTCGCTGGCGCCTTCGACGGCGGTGGACGGGATGGAGACCACCGCCCAGGCCACGAATACGACCATCGCCCAGACGCCGGTCGTCAGGGCGATCAAGGTCACGGTGAGCCGATCGAGCGTCATCGCCATGAGAGTCTCACTCCGCGCCGCCGGGCTCGCAGACGACGCCGGCCGACCGGGCGATCGAGGTGATAAGGGATCGATGGATCGTCATCGACATCACTCGGCGGCCGGGGCTTCGACCAGCTTGAGGATCTTGCCGGCGCTGGTGGCCGGCATGGCCTCGCCCAGGCGCAGCTCGCCGGCCTCGATCGGGACCACGAAGGCCTGCGGCACGCCGACCCGGCCGCCGCGCGCCTTGACCCACGCGAGCAAGTAGCGCTGCTGGGCGGCGAGGGTGGCCGCGGCGTCCTCGCCGTCGATGCAGGTGCGCAGGCGGCCGCCGGGGCCGAGCACGTCGGCGACGTCGCCGAGCGCCCGCTCGACCTTGTCGGTGGTGAAGCGCGGGGCCTCGGTGTCCTGCAGGTCGAACAGCGCGGCCAGGCCGTCGAGCCCGCGCCCGGGGGCCAGCCGCTCGACGCACAGGGCCGCCAGGGCGGCGAGGCAGGCGTTGTTGCTGCGCGCGTCGCCGTGGGTCTGCGGCTTGCCGTCGCCGTCGACGAACTCGTGCGACGGCAGGTAGCGCTCGTCGCAGACGGCGCGCGGGAACATGTAGACCCACAGCTCGGCCCCGTGGGCGCGCAGCCGCGGCAGCGACTGCTGCAGGAAGTGGAGCTCGCGCCGGCACAGCGGGCAGGTCGGATCGACGAACAACATCACCGCGAGGCGCGGGTCGTCGACGGTGGCGGCGAGCGTGACCGGCGGCGGATCGGGCGGCGGCGGCGGGCAGGTCACCGAGCGCGCGGCGAGTTGATAGGCGAGGGCGAGGCCGCCGGTGGTCAGCGCCCACACCAGCGCGGCCCGCACGGCGCCGACCTTGGCATGTCCCTCGGGACAGGTCGGCGCGGCGCCGCGGACCAGCAGCGCGCCGACGAGGGCGACGGTGTAGGTGGCGTAGAGGCCGACGCACAGCGGGCACATGTGCGCGAAGCTCGTGAACGCGTGCACGCCGAGCGCCAGCGACACCGCGAACCCGAACACGCCGAGGCCGAGCAGCCCGCGCGCGGCGACCTCGGCCAGCGGCCCGCGCCGGCGCAGCACCGCGACCGCTAGCCACATGGTCGTGAAGACATGTCCGATCGACCAGATGGCGAGCGGCAGCCCGAGCACCTGCGACCAGCCGCTGGCCAGCGCCTCGGCGCAGGCCGGGCCGTCGTCGCCGCCGGGGCAGCCGCTGGCGTCGCACAGGTGGTCGGCGCCGAACTTGAGCCGCACCAGCCAGGCGCTGACGAACAGGCCGGCGAGCCCGGAGGCGAGCGTCAACCACGCGCCGGCGCGGACCCGCGGCGCGAGCTCGGACGGGGTGGCGATCGTCGGCTCCGTCACTTGCCCCCCACGGGCAAGAGGTCGTCGTCCATCGCGTCCTTGCTCGCCTTCTTCTTGGCCGCCGGCTTGGCGGTCGGTTTGGCCGCGTCCCTGGCCCGGAACGCGTAATCGAGCTCGCCGCCGCCGTCGCTCGCGGGGAACACCACGCCGTCGAGCTGGGCGGCGATGCACTGGCGAAACGAAGCCGGGGTCGCCTGGACGTCGGCTACCGCACCGTCGGGGGCCACGTGCAGGGTGAAGCGCAGGCGGTCCGCGCCCGGAGCGGCGCACACGCGCAGGTCGGTCCGCAGGCCGTCGAGCTGGGCCTCGATCTTGCGGGCCGAGAACGGCCGCGGCGGCGTGGGTGCGGCGATCTCGGCCGGCAGCGGTGTAGCGACGGGCGGCGCCGCCTTCATGGGCGCCGCATCACTCGGTGGCGAATCACTCGGTGGCGGATCACGCGGTGCTTCGACGGGGGCAGGCTTGTGCGCGGCCTTCGTCGTCGGCGCCGCGGCGGCAGCGGACCTGGCCTTCGGGTCATGCGACGCGTGGGTCGGCATCGGTCGCACCGTCACCAGCGGCACCCGGCCCGAGCCGCCGCGCGCGGGCCTGGTGACCGGGGCCAGCGACCACGCGCCGCCGAACAGCGCCGCGGCCAGGGCCGCCGTGATCGCGGCCTCGCGACGCCAGCTCGGCCCGCTCGTCGGCCCCGGCCGCACCGCCGCCTCGCGCAGCGCCGAGCCGCTCGGCGGGACCGCGCGCGGCTCCTCGAGCGCCAGCCGCAGCGCCGCGGTGACCTCCTCGACCGAGCGGAACCGCCGCGACGGGTCGCGCTCGAACGCCTGCATGACCGCGGCCTCGACCGTCACCGGCACCTGGCCGCGCACGTGATCGTGGAGCGGCCGCGGCGTCTCGTGCATCTGCGCGTAGGTGATGTCGCCGGCGCTGCCGGGCTGCCACGGCAGGCGCCCGGTCATGAGCTTGTAGAGCGTGACGCCGAGGCCGTACACGTCGGTCGTCGGCGACGCCCGCGACTCGCCGGCCAGCAGCTCGGGCGCGACGTAGCCGGGCGTGCCGAGCACCAGGCCGAGGCCGGTCTGCTCGCCGCTGGCGTCGAGGTCCTTGGCGATGCCGAAATCGATCAGCTTGACGAGATCGTCGCCGGCGTCGCCGCCCTCGACGAGGAAGCAGTTCGACGGCTTGACGTCGCGGTGGATGATGTTGCGGGCGTGGGCGGCGGCCAGCGCCTCGCACAGCTGCAGCCCGACCCCGGCCGCGCGGCGCCACGGCAGCGGGCCCTCGCGCGTGAGCAGCTGGTCGAGGTCGCGGCCGCGCAGGAACTCCATCACGAAGTAGATCTCGTTCTCCGGCGTCGTGCCGACCAGGAAGGCCCGCGGCACGTGGCGACTCTCGATCTCCGCCATCGTCCGCGCCTCGCGTTGGCAGCGGCGGCCCATGTCGGGGTCGGCCGTGAAGCGGCGGTCGAGGAACTTGATCGCGTACTCCATGCCCGACTGGCGATCGACGGCGCGGTAGACCGCCGCCATGCCGCCCTTGCCGAGGCGCTCCATGATCCGGTAGCGATCGGCGAGGAGGATGCCGACGCGCGTGTCGGCCGGCGGCGCGTGCATCGTCGAGGTCTCGTGCGTCTCGGCCCGCTCCGCCTCGCCGAGCTCCTCCTCGGTGAACTTCACGCCGCGAGGCTAGCCGCGGCGCAGGCCCCGGTAAAGTGGGCCGCGCGGCCGCGAGGGCACCCGGCGCCGACCGCGGGCACGGGCCCGGCCGGCCGCGCGGCGCCGACGGGGTGAGAGGACCGCGCAGAGCTGCGTGCCTCATCCGAGGCAGCCAGGCCCCGACGGTCGCGCGCCTCCGCGCGACTTCCGCGGTGCCCGCGAGACGCGTGGGCGACCGCGGCTTCGGGGGTCGGTCGCGGACGTGGTCGATCGGACATGTCCGAAAGACCATGCGCGTCGAAGCCCCTCGCGCCCCGGCGAATCGCGCCGTCTTCGACGGTGATGCTGCCCGCCGTCGGCTGATACACGCTGACGATGGGCGAGCAACGAGGCGAGGACGAGGGCAGCGCGGGTCATGACGGCCAACCTACGCCTGCACACGGGTCCGGCCAGTTCGACTTCTTCGCCGCCTGCGGCTACTTCTGGCCCGAGAACGACAGCGGCTGCGATACGCCGGGGCTGGTGGCCGGGGCCGAGGCGGCGACCGGGCTGAGCCTCACCACGTTCGCGGGCTGCTACGAGGCCAGCAGCTTCTCGCTCGATTGATGAGCCGGCGGTGCTTGCGCGTGATGAATGCGAGCACCGCCGAGATCGATGAATTCGCGGCCTCCACCGCCGCTCGCGCGACGCGTCGCGGCGGCGCCCGGCACAGCCCGGTTGCGGCGCCGGCGTAATGGCGCATGCCTGGCCGCGAACCGGACGACGCATCATGAACGAGAAGACGACCGCGACCCTCACGACCTACATCACGGACATGCACGCGCTGGTGAACCACGGCCTGCGAGCGATCGACCGCCAGGCGCGCATGCTGACCGGATCGAATCATTTGCAGGCGCTGGGCGCGGTGCAGGAGTTTCAGCGCACGCTCGAGAATCACCGCAAGCTGCTCGACGCGCGCGCCGAGGCGCTCGGCGGCAAGGTCACCCAGCCGTTCAAGGACGCGGTCACCACGGTGACCGGCTTCCTCGCCGGGCTGACCAACCGGGTGCGTCCGCTGTCGGCCTGCAAGGCGATCCGCGACGACTACACGTACCTCTCGCACGTGGCCGTCAGCTACCTCATGCTGTTCACCACGGCGAACGGCCTCGGCGACAGCGACACCGCGCTGCTGGCCGAGCAGGGCTACCGCGACGCGGCCCGCATGGTGATGCACATCGACCGGATCTTGCCGAGCCTGGTGGCGCAGGAGCTCCGCGAGCACAACCTGCCGATCGCCGACCTCGAGCACCAGAGCCGGACGATGCTGGCCCGCGCGTGGAAGCGCGAGGAGTCCGAGCTCGGGCTCGAGTCCGGCGCGATCGCCTGAGGCGAGGCCCGCGAATCATCACACCCCGCATTCGCGCCCCGGCGCGAGCGCGGGCGTTCGCGTTGGGTCGCGGCGGCGATGATTCTTGCGCGCGAGTGCGATTCATGACACCGGGCGTCGGTTGTGAATGAGGGCAGTAGCGAGCAAACTCTCGGGGTGCGCCTCGGCCTCTGCTGTACGTTCCTCGACGAGCCGATCAAGTTCCGCCACACGACCGCGCGGTTCGTCGGCGGCAAGCCACGCGCGGCCCAGCGGCTGTTCCTCGGCGAGCTCGCGCTCGCCAACGCGGACGCGCTGGCGGCGGCGGTGGGCTGGTGCGCGGCGCGGGGGATCGGCGCCTTCCGCATCTCTTCGCAGTTGTTCCCGCTGGTGACCCACCCCGATGTCGGTTACGCGCTGGAGGAGTTGCCGACGTGGAGCGGGCTGGAGCGGCGGCTGACGGCGGTGCGCGAGCTGGCGCGGGCCAAGGACGTGCGCTTGAGCTTTCACCCCGATCAATTCGTGGTGCCCGGCTCGGCGTCGCCGGCGGTGGTCGAGAGCTCGCTGGCGGAGCTCGAGCACCATGGGCGGATGGCCGAGCTCGTCGGCGCCGAGCAGGTCACGTTGCACGGCGGCGGGGCCCAGCCGGACAAGGCGACGGCGCTGGCGCGGCTCGAGCGCGGGCTCGATCGCCTGTCGCCGCGGGCCCGCGCGGTCATCGCCCTCGAGAACGATGACCGCGTGTTCACCGTCGACGACCTGCTGCCGGTGTGCGCCCGCGCCGGGCTGCCGCTCATCCACGATGTCCATCACCACCGCTGCCTGCCCGGGGCGACCAGCGTGGAGGACGCCATCGAGCTGGCGGCCGCGACCTGGGGCGCGCGCGAGCCGTGGGCCCACGTGTCGAGCCCGAAGGGCGGGTGGGACGGCAACAAGCAGCCGCAGCACCACGACGACTTCGTGCGCCCGGCCGACGTGCCGCGCGCGTGGCTGGGGCGCCGGATCACCGTCGACGTCGAGGCCAAGGCCAAGGAGCAGGCGGTCCTGCGGCTGGCGAAGTGGGTGGCGACGCAAGAGCGCGAGCGCGCGGCGTGAGGCGTCGAGGGTGCGCGAAAGGACATGTCCGAACGGGCATGTCGTGAAGGACATGCGACGTCTCGGACCCGCCGTGACGCAGGATCGGGCGCGCCTCAGCCGACCGGCACGACCGGCAGCTTGGCGCCGTCGCGGGTCACGACGTGCTGGGGGACGATGACGGTGTCGCGTGGATCGAACCCCATCTCGATCCAGCTGCCGGGGGCGAGCGCGGTGGCGACGTGGGGCTCGAACGCGTGAGCCACGGAGACGCGGGACTGCGGGCCGGGCTCGCGCGAGGTCCAGACGGTGAGCGCGAGGCTCACGCGGTAGCCGATCAAGGGGTCCGGACCCGAGTCGCTGCGGCCGAGGAGGCGCTCACCGAGCTCGCTGGCCTCGACTTGCCCCCACGCGGGGACGAGGCGGTCGAGCCGCTCCGCGTGCGCCTGCATGGCGGCTGCGTACCGCCTGCGCGCGCGACTGCGGGCGACCGCCGCGGCCACCCCACCGGCCGTGCCGACCGCGACGCAGCCCCATCCGAACGGTCCGTGGTCTTCGAGCTCGCCGCCGAACTCGCGCATGTCGATCGGCTTCTGGTTGATCTGGAACACGCCGAACAGCACCAGCCCGAGCGCGCAGAAGACGTACGCGATCGTCGAGAGATCGGGCGGCGGGGTCGGCTCACGCACGATCGCGGGCGGCCACCAGGGCGGGGAAGGATGGGGCGTCGTCATGCGTGCGGCCGAGGTCCTCGGCCCCGAAGGTTACGCCACGGGGCCGAGGAAAGGGGCGCGCAGCAGCGCGAGCGTCCTCGTGGGCGGCGTGCGAGTCCTGCCGTTGGCTCGCGCAGGGACGACGGCGCGCGGCTGCGTGAACCGTCGGGAGCGAGGACGATCGCTATCACGTCGGCGCTCGCGTGGCGGACGGATTGCCGTGCGTGAGCAGGCAGTGGCGCAGGCCCTCGCGCAGCGACGGCAGGCAGTGCAGGTCGCGGGCCGTGCGATCGAGGCCGGCGAGGGTCTGCGCGACGGGCGGGCTCACGCCGGTGATGATGGCGCGGCAGCCGACGAGCTTGACCGCGCGCACGAGCTGCAGGAGGTGATCGGCGGTGCCGGCGTCGACGCCCTCGACGCCGGTGAGGTCGACGAGCGCGGCGCGGGCCCGCGAGTCGACCACGCGCTGCAGCAGCGCGTCGGCGACCGCCAGGGCCCGCGCGCGATCGAGGGTGCCGACCAGCGGGACCGCGAGCACGCCGTCCCACACGTCGAGCACCGGCGTCGAGAGCTGGTGGATCTCGAGCCGCTGCGTCTCGATGAGCGCCAGCTTTTGCTCGATCTCCTGGTTGGCCTGCAGCAGCGCCGCGAGCACCCGGTCGCGCTCCTCGTGCGACGCCTTGAGCTCGGTGATGAACAGCCGCAGGCCCTCCTCGAGCATGCCGAAGGCGTCCTCGCGCGACTGCGAGAAGTGCTCGAGCGCGCCGTCGAACTCGCCGACCGAGGCCAGGCCGATGACGGCCATGATCCGGTCGAAGCGCTCCGAGTCGGTAGTCAGGGCCTCGTCGAGCTCACTGGTGGACATGGCGACCTCCTCGGGCGGCGGTTTGCGCGGCGCGCAGGGCCTCGATCCAGCGGCGCGCCTCGGCCTCGTCGCGCACGAACGCCATCTCCGTGGGCTTGCCGGTGACGAGCCGGATCGCCCGGAACATCAGTGTCGCCAGCGAGCGCATGGCGAAGCTGGCCCCGTAGACCCCGACGCCCGAGACGGAGTGTTGCTTGTGCCACTCGCCGACGTGCTTGCGCGCGTCGGTGGGGATGCCGTCCATGCGCGTCAAGTCGGCCAGCAAGTAGCAGCGACCCTTCTCGGCCATGATGTCGGCCAGCATCCCGTGGACGGTGTGCGCGACCGCCAGGTCGAACGGGCCGCGGACCTTGATATGCGCGAGGTCCTGCTCGCGCATGATCTGCAGGTGCTCGCTCGCGCTCGTGGTCGCCACCGCGAATAGCGTATCACGGGCCCGCCTTCGAGGGTCACGGGGCGCGCGGGCGCGCGGGCGCGCAGGGCCGCCGGGGGCCTCCGTGGGGCCGCGAGGATGGGGTCCGCCATGGTGCGCTCCCGCGGGTGGGCCGGCCCCGAGGCGGCCTCACGGGGAGGCGGTGATTGTGCCAGTCGAGGCTCAGGCCCGCGGGCGCGCGCCGGACTGCAGGCGTTCGAGGGCCTGCAGCAGCCCGGCGTCGCCGGGCGCGGGGAGCTGGACGCGGAACTCGAGGTACAGGTCGCCGACCTCACCGCGCGGCCCGGGCACGCCCTGGCGACGCAGCCGCAGCTTGTGGTCGGGGGCGCAGGCCGGCGGGATCCGGACGCGCACCGTGCCGCGCGGCGTGACGACCTCGACGGCGTCGCCGCGGTAGAGCTCGAGCAGGGTGACGGCGACGGCGAGGTTCAGGTCGAGGCCGCGGCGGGTGAGGCCGGGCTCGGGGGCGACGCGAATGGTGACGCGCAGGTCGCCGGGCGGGCTGCCGGGTTCACCCTGGCCCGGCAGGCGGACCACCGCGCCGTCGCTCGTGCCGGCCGGCACCGCCACGTCGACGATCCGGCCGCCGACGCGCACCTGCGCGGTGCAGCCGACGACGGCGCGAGCCAGCGGGACCGTCACCTCGGCGCGGGCGTCTCGACCCATGCCTTCGTCGTCTTCGAGATCGTCGGACGCGTCGTCGTCGAGGTCGTCGTCGTCGTCATCGAGGTCGTCGTCGAGGTCGTCGTCGTCATCATCGTCGAGGTCGTCGTCGTCGAGGTCGTCGTCGCCGGTCTCGTTGATTTTGTCGTCGATGTTCGCGTGTGCGTCGGCGCTGTCGTCGAGGCGGACCTCGCGGCCGCGCCAGATCCGCGCCAGGATGTCGTCGAAGACCGTGCGCCGGGCGTGCTTGAGGTCGTCGAACTCGAGGTCGCCGCCGCTCGCGGGCGGGGTGTGCTCGGCCGAGTCCCGGCGGGGGGCGGCCCACGGCGGGCCTGGCGGGCCGTCGTGGGGGCGCGAGCGGGCGGCGCGGGCTCGCTGCGGGTCGAAGCCGCGGGTCAGCGACAGCTCGCCGAACTCGTCGTAGAGGGCGCGCGTGCGGTCGTCGCCGAGGATCGTGTAGGCGTCGACGATCTCGCGGTAGAGCTCCTCGCTCCACGACCGGCCGCCGTTCACGTCGGGGTGGAAGCGGCGCGTCCGCTCGCGGTAGGCCCGCTTGATCGCGCGCGCATCGGCGTGGCGATCGATCCCGAGGACGACGTACAGGTCGCGCATCCGATCATGATAGCGCGGCGGGCGACCCGAGGCGAGCCCCCGCGGGTGGTTTCGACATGTCCCCGGGGACATGTCGACATGGCGGGAAGTGCATGTCCCGAGGGACAGGCTATTCCCGCGACGTCACACCGGCGAGGCCAGGCCGCCGGTCTCCCGCAGGCGCCGCAGGTCGCGCGCCGGCGGGTCGCCGAACAGCCGGGTGTACTCGCGGCTGAACTGCGAGGCGCTCTCGTAGCCGACCCGGAAGGCCGCGCTGGTGGCGTCGAGCGCCTCGCTGAACATCAACCGGCGGGCCTCCTGCAGCCGCAGCTGCTTCTGGTATTGCAGCGGGCTCATGGCGGTGACGGCCTTGAAGTGGTGGTGCAGCGAGGACGCGCTCATGTGCAGCTCGCGGGCGAACTCGTCGATGCGCAGCGGCTCGGCGTAGTGCTGCTTGAGCCAGTCGATCGCGCGGGCGATCCGGCGCGCCTGGCCGTCGCCGGCGGCGATCTGGCGCAGCCGCCAGCCCTCGTCGCTCTTGAGCAGGCGGTAGGTCAGCTCGCGCACGGCCAGCGGCGCGAGCACGGCGATGTCCTCGGGCACGTCGAGCAGGCGCACCAGCCGGAGCACGGCGTCGAGCATCGCCGGGGTCATGGCGCTGAGGTAGAGGCCGCGACCCGGGCGCGGCTGGGCCGGCGGCGGCGGGCCGAGCTCGAGCAGCAGCTGCGCGAGCTCGGCGGGGTCGAGGTCGAGGCGCAGGCACAGGTACGGCGCGGCCGGGCTGGCCTCGACGACCTGGCCGGTGACCGGCAGATCGACCGTCACGACCAGGAAGCGCGAGGCGTCGTAGACGTGGACCTCGTCGGCCAGGTGCACGCGCTTGGTGCCCTGGGCGACCACACACAGCGCGGGCTCGTGCAGGAGGACCAGCGGCTCGCCGGGCCGCGCGGCGCGGATCAGCGACACGCGCGGGAGAGCGGTCGCGTGCACGCCGTCGCCAGGGGTGTGTCGCTGCAGATGAGCGGCCAGCTCGGCGGCCGCGGGCGCAGTCGTCGCCATCGACCGAGCGTACTCGTGGGCCTCGTGGGCGGCAAGGAGAGGCCGCCGTGGCGCCGCGGAGGATCGGGCAAGAGCCGGCGAGGAACTGGCTAACGCGGCCGTGGGCCCGCGTTTACGGTGTCTGCGTACCCGGCTCGCCCGCGGTGGGCGGCCGACAGAACGCAGGAGAATCATCATGTCCGGAGTCGAGAACAAGGTCGTACTGATCACGGGCGCCAGCAGCGGCATCGGCGAGGCGACGGCCCGCCTGCTGGCCAGGCAAGGGGCCCGCGTGGTGCTCGGGGCGCGCCGCACCGAGCGGCTGGCGGCGCTCGCCGACGAGATCGCGGGCGACGGCGGACAGGTCCGCTACCGCCAGCTCGACGTGACGCGCCGCGAAGACGTGGCGGCGTTCGTGGCGTTCGCGGTGGCGACGTTCGGCGGGATCGACGTGGTCGTCAACAACGCGGGGGTGATGCCGCTGTCGAACCTCGAGGCGCTGAAGGTCGACGAGTGGGACCGCATGATCGACGTCAACATCCGCGGGGTGCTGCACGGGATCGCGGCGGCGCTGCCGGTGATGCAGCAGCAGAAGCGCGGGCAGTTCATCAACATCTCGTCGATCGGCGGCCACTACGTGGTGCCGACGGCGGCGGTGTACTGCGCGACCAAATTCGCGGTGCGGGCGATCTCGGACGGGCTGCGGCAGGAGGTCGGGGATGGCATCCGCGTCACCGTCATCTCGCCGGGGGTCACCGAGTCGGAGCTGGCCGACACCATCTCCGACCCGGCCTCGCGCGAGGGGATGAAGCAATTCCGCAAGGTCGCCATCCCGGCGGCCGCCATCGCCCGCGCGATCCAGTTCGCCATCGAGCAGCCGCCGGAGGTCGACGTCAGCGAGATGATCGTGCGACCCACGGCGAGCCCGCACTGAGGGCGGTCGATCGTGGGGCGTGAACGTCCGCGCGCTCGCGTCGATGCTGCCGCGCGGCTGCGGGCGGGGCGGGGGCCGCGGCGTGGTGGCGTCGCGGGGCTCGCCGCGGCGTGGCGCAGGTCCGGCGCGGCTCGAAGGGCGGCGCCGGGCGGACGGGCCCCGCGGTGCCATGGAGGCCGCGCCATGCCCTACGTCGTCCGCATGACCCCCCTGCGCCGATCGATCGGCGCGTTGCTCGAATTCGTGGCGGCGATCCGCGGGCCGCGGCGCGCCGAGACCACCGCGTTCTTCCGCCGCTACGGGGTGCGCCACGAATCGTGGCACCTGCAGGACACGGGGCGCGGTCTGGAGGTGCTGGTGGTGACGCTGATCGACGCGCCGGCCGCGGCGGCGGACGCCTACGCGGCCAGCACCGGCGACTTCGAGCTGTGGTTCAAGGCGCAGGTGCTCGATCTGTCGGGCAACGATCCCAACGAATCACCGCTCGGCCCGCCGACGCTCGAGGTGTTCGCCTGGGACGAGGACGAGGGCTGAGCGGCGGCCGATGGGGCAATGATTATAGATGTCTCGATGGACATGTCCCTTCGGACATTGATAGGACATGCCCGGAGCGGGAGGCGCGGGCCTCAGAACGCGAAGCCGAGGCTCGCCCCGTAGCTGCGAAGCTGCGGATCGTGGAGCGGCCCGATCCCTCGCCAGCGCAGGCGAGCCCCGGGTCGCAGGGCCAGGCCGGCCTGGATCTCGCGGAGGCGGCGCAATTGGGACCCGCGCACGCCCAGCAGCACCGCGCCGGTGACGATGGCCGCGCCACCGATCCCGGCCATCACCAGCGCCACGTCGCCGCCCTCGCCGAGGGTGAGGCCGATGTAGAGGCCGACGCCGAGCGGGGCGAAGCCGACGCCGAGCAGGGTGCCGCCGAGCTTGAGCCGGCGGCGATAGCGATCGTCGATGAACCGGGCGAAGCTCTGCACCCGGCTGTCGTCGTCGTCGTCCCCGTCGGCGCGGTCCTCGGCGCGGTCCTTCTCGTCGCCCTGATAATCGTCCCAGTACCGGCTCATGTCCTGGCCCAGTTCCACGCCGAGGCGGTCGGCGTATTGCCGCTCGGCCTCGAAATAGCGGGCGAGGGCGACGCCGTCGTCGACGGGCGCGGGCGCGGGTGCGACGGCCGGCTGCGGCCCCTCGGGCGCGGGCGGGCCCTGGAGCTGCATCACGAGCAACAATAGGCGGTAATCCATGGCCGAGAGCATGCACGAGGTCGCGCCAGGGCGCGAGTGCGGGCTCGCCGCGACGCTGACCGCGTACCTGCTCGCGTGAGCCGGCGGCCGGCTCACGTATGCGTAGGCCCGCGCGTCAGTCCGGATCGCAGGCGCCGTCGCAGAAGGTCTCGACGATGCCCTCGCGGAAGAACTTGTCCATCGACGCGTTGGCGGCGGCGAGCTTGCGCGGGCCGCCGTGCGGGTCCTCGCCCTCGCGCATCGGCACGTTGAAGACCGGCTCCGGCGGCAGGCCGAAGTCGAACTCGACCATCGCCGAGCCGGCGTGGCTGCCCTCGACCTCCTCGAGGCCCCAGATCGAGCGATTGACGGGGCCCATGTTGGCGACGTCGCCGATGGCGCGGGCCATGAGGTGAGCGCCGAGCGTGGTGACCTGGTGGTCGGCGATGGCGACGTTGAGCAGGACGTCGTGGGCGGGGGTGTTCGGCAGCGGCTGGCGGATGTGGTGGCTGTAGCCGCTCGGCTCGGAGCGCTCCCACAGCATCTGCACCAGGCCGAGCACGACCTGGATGTCGATCGGGTCGGGGTAGGCGCCCTTGACGACGGCGAAGAAGTTGTCGAAGTCGACGCTGCGGTTGAGCAGGAGGTTGTACGGCTGGCCGGGCACGCCGAGCATGCCGCGGGTGACGTCGACCTGTACCGCCATCAGCGTGGCGCCGAAGATGCCGCCCTGGCTGTTGCCGAAGTAATAGGCGGACTCGGTGTCGAACATCGCCGGCTCGCCCTGGAAGGTCAGCGCCGGGTCGGTCGCGAAATCGCCGAGCATCATGCGCGTGGCGAGCATGAAGTTGAGGATGCCCTGCTGGCCGCGGTCGGGCACCGCCGCGAATTGATGGAGGTTGCCGCCGAGCGCGCCGACGATGGTGACGAGGTCGTCCTCGGCCATGCCGACCCAATCGACGGCGAACAGGATGTAGTTGTAGTCCTCGGCGAACTGGCGGAAATGGCTGGCCTTGACCTGATCGCGGCTGCCGAGCAGGCCGTGGCCGTAGGCGACCGGGGCCGAGGGGGCCGTGAAGGCGCTGTACGGGATGAGGACGGTGAAGGGGTAGGTGGCGGTGCCGTTTTGCGTCGGCAGGCCGGCGTCGTCGAGGATCATGCGGCCGCCCGACTCGGGCTTGTCGAGGTAGAGCGGGACGGTCATCTCGCCCTCGACGCACAGGGCGATGAGATCGTCGCAGTTCTCGACGACCGACGTGATCTCGTAGGCGGGCCCGGCAGCGCCGACCTGCGCCAGGGCGTCGTCGCGGATGTGCAGCAGGCGCTCGGTGGTGTTCTCGGTGCTGCTGACGGTGTAGTCCCACGCGACCTGCAGCTCGTCGCGGACCACGCCGACGGCCTCGAGGCGCGCGAAGATGTCGGCGTAGAGCGGGCGGCGGGCGTCGACCGAGGGGTCGTCGGCGAACGGGGTCAGGTCGCGCAGGGCGGCGAAGGCCGGCGAGGCGGGCAGCGGCTGGCCGCCGGCGTCGACGACGTTGCGCACGGCGTAGATCAGGCGGGCGCCGTCGCGCGGGCGCGTGACCGGGCGGATGAGCAGGGTGCGGCGCGCGTCGTCGCCGTGCGACATGTCGAGCTCGGTGAAGTGCGGCACGAGCTCGCCGGTGTCGACATCGAGGATGATGGTCGGGCTGTCGGGGGTGACGGAGATCTCGATGCTCCACGGATCCGGCAGGCCGGTAATGGTGGCACCCGGCATGTGCACCATCCCGGGCAGGCCGCCCGAGAAGCCGTCGAGCTCGGCGAACACGTCGGTCTCGGGCCAGATCCCGCCGGTCGACTTGGGCAGCGATTGTTGCGGGAGGGCGACGCGGCGGCCGGTCGGGGTCGAATCATCGGCCTCGGTATAGACATTGCTCGGGAACGGGAACAGGCAATAATGGGGGTCGAGCGGGTCGCACTCGAGGGTCGGCCAGTCGACGACCGGGTCGGGCTCGGGCAACACGTTACCGGTGGTGTCGGTGGTGTCGCTGGTGTCGGTGCCCGAGGTGCTGGTGGTCGGGGCGGTGGAGCCGGTCGGCGTCTCGTCGGTGGTGGCGGCCGACCCCGTGGAGGTGCCGTCGGACGCGGACTCGCTGGCAGAATCGCCGCAGGCGCCGGTGAGGGCTGTGAGGGTCAGAGCGGCGAAGGTGGCTGCGAGCGGGCTTTTCCGGATCACGCTTAAAGTCTCCCTCGTTCGGTCTTATCACAGCCCGCCGCAGGCCCCCGGGCGCGCCGGCGTGCGCTGACCCGGAGGCGTGACACCGCTGTGATTGCCGTGCGCTTCCGCGCGAGCCGGGCCGCGAGCCGCGAGCCGTGAATTGCGAGTCGGCGATCAGGGGGCAGGCCGGCGCTGCCAGGGGGTCGTGACCGCGGCCAGCTCGGCGAACGAGATCCCCCAGGCTTTTGTGGCGTCGAGGGCGGCCGCGCGGCGCTGCAGGTCCTCGGGGGCCAGGGGCTCGTCCTGCGCCAATGCGAGGACGATCCATTCGTTGCTGCCGGGGCGGCGGACCACGTGGACCTGGGGGAACACCTCGGCGATGGCGTTCACGTGGACGTCGTAGCCGGTCAAATGGTGGATGTTGAAGGCCGCGGCGCCGCCGGGGCTGAGGCGCTGCTTGACGCGGCGGAGAAACCCGAGGCCGCGCAATTCCTCGGGCACGCCGGCGTTGTCGGTGCCAGGGGCGCCGGGGTCGAGGAAGGCGTCGAGCCAGATGATGTCGTAGGTGGGGCCCTCGCCGGCGATGAAGCGCACGGCGTCGTCGGTGAAGATGCCGAGGCGCGGGCCCGGGACCACGCCGAACCACTCGGCGGCCAGGCGCACGACCTCCGGGTCGATCTCGACGGCGTCGATGTGGGCCGCGGGCAGGCGCGAGTGGAACCAGCGGACCAGGGTGCCGCCGCCGAGGCCGACGACGAGCAGGCGCCGCGGAGCGTCGACGACCATGAAGGGCGCGGCCATGGCCTCGGCGTAGGCGTGGGCGGGCACGTCGGGGTCGGTGAGGTCGATGATGGTCTGCACCCACTCGTCGCCGCGCTTGCGCACGAACCCGAGGGTGCGCTTGGTGCCCTGCTGTTGCACGCGGATCTTCGAGAACGGCGAGGTCGCCTCGGCGAGCAGCTTGCGCCCGCGGACGCGCTCGGGCGCGACCGGGGCCGGCAAGGCGACGGCGGCGGGGGCGGCCACGGTCGGGGGGCTGGCGACCGGCGCCTCCTCGGCGGCGGGGCGATTGCATGCACCTGTCCCCGGGGACAGGGAGAGGACGGCGAGCAGGGACGCGAGCGGGCCGCGGTGGACCGGCCGAGATGGACTTTGGTTGTCTGTCCCTCGGGACAGGTCGTGCCGATCACGAACGACGCGCGCGCCGGGGCGACGCGCGGGCGGAGAGGAGGGGTCGTCGAGGTCGCGCACGCGCGGATGGTAGCATCCGCGCGGGCCGGAGCGTCCGCTTCAGACGCGCAGCTCGGCGCTCGGGCGCGGCACGGCGAGGTCGTCGAGCAAGGCGCGGGCGCACGGGAGCACGACCGAGCGCATGCACTGGGCGGCCAGGGCGATGCGCTCGGCGGCGGGGAGGCGGCCGTGGCGGCGCAGGAGGGCCGGTTCGAGGCGGTCGGGCGGAGGCGCGGCGATCTGGACGGTGAGGGCCTCGGCGACGGCGCGGCGCAGGCCGGGGCCGCCGCGCGACAGGGCCCACTGGACGGTGCGCCAGGCCAGCGCGGCGTGGCGCCCCTCGTCGGCGGCGATCCGGCGCAGGGTGGCGGCGAGGGCCGGATCGTCACATGTCCTCGCGGCCAGGTCGAGCTCGGCCGCGGCGAGGGTCTCGCCGACGCAGCCCTCGCGCACGACGGCGGCGACGAGGGCTGCCAGATCGCCGGGACCTTCGAGGGCGCCGGCCACGGCCAGCGGCCCGGGGCCGAGCGGGGCGCCGGCGTAAGCACCGGCGATGGCGAAGGCGAGGCGAGCGTGCAGGACCTCGTCGAGCTGGGCGGCGCAGGCCTCGTGGACCAGGGCGGGCGGGGCGGCGTGGGCGAGCAGCTGCAGGCTGAAGCGCGCGAACGAGGCGACCGAGGCGTGTTCGGCGAGGGCGTCGGCGGTCCACAGCGCCGCGAGCTCGGCGCGAGCGGCCGCGTCGAGGCCGGCGACGAAGGCGGGGGCGGGGCCGCCGGCGTCGGCGTGCCAGTCGCGGCGATCGATCGCCGCGGCGGTGCGAGCTGTCCCTTCGACCAGGAAGGGGCGGCCGTCGGTGCAGTTCCAGCTGTACTCGATCACGTGGCAGCACTGGCCCTCGATGGTGAACGGGCCGCACGCGAGCTTGAAGCCGAAGTCGGGGCACACTTCGGGGAGCGAGCCGAGGCAGTCGGGCGCGCACGCGTCACAGCTCTCCAGGCCGTCGGCCAGCGGCGCGCAGATCTGCATGTAATCGTAGCATTGGGACGTGTCGTAATCCTCGCAGCCGGGGATCTCGAGCAGGTCGGCGGGCATGACCTCGTCGCCGAGGTCCATGAGGTTGACGCAGGCGGGGCCGGTGGTGGTGTCGGCCGTGGTGCTCGAGGAGGTCGTGGTGGTGGTGTCGTCGGTGGTGCTGGTCGTGGTCGTGGTCGTGGTCGCCGGCTCGACGGGGCCGGTGCTGTCGCTGGTGGTGACGATCGTGGTGCTGGTGCCGGTGGTGGAGGTGGTCGTCAGCGGGCCGGTGGTCGGGTCGCCGGGGATGGTTGTGGTGCCCGGCGCGGTGGTGCTGCCGTTCGTGGTGGTGGTGGTGGTGGTGGTGCCCGTTCCGGTGGCGGTGCCGGCGTCGTCGAGCGGCGGCCGGGGGCACCCTGCCGCGACGGTGAGGCCGAGAGCGTGGAGGAGAGCGACCCGGAGACAGGAGAGCGAAGAGGCGGCCGACATCCTCGCCAGGCTACGCGGACGCCGGCGGCCGCGGAACCTGGCGCCGGGGCGGGACATCACGCGCACGGTCCCGGCGGCGGTGATGGATCGCGGGCGCGCCGGCCACGGCGGGCGGTCGGCCGTCCGCGCTGCGCGGTGGCGACCGCGGATGTCCCAAGGGCCATGTCGGCCCGGTCGCTCGTCCGCCGCCGGCGACGGGCGACGCATTCGCCACGGTCGCGGTCGCCAGCCGCGCAGGTCGGGCGACGGCGCCGCGAATGGCCTGCTTCGATCGGGGGGACGCCGCAGCCAATCACCGCACCGCGGCGCGGCAGACGAGCGACGGCCGTCGGATCTGCGGCGGGCTCGCGTCGGCGCGCCCGCGGCACGGTGCTACACGGATCGCCGTGAACGGGTCTGCTCAGCTCTGCCTCGCAATCGCCAGCCGACGCGTGGAGGTCGAGTCCGCGTCGCAGGCCGTCCATGGGTTTCTGCGCCGGATCGGCGTCGACGACGAGGCCTGTTGGCGCACCGACGTCGCGGTCCGCGAGGCGGTCGCCAACGCGATCGTGCACGGCAACGGCGAGGACCCTGGCAAGCAGGTCGGCGTCGCGGTCGAACTCGGCGGCGGGCGGGTGACCGTGCGCGTCCACGACGAGGGCGCCGGGTGGGACGGGGCGCGATTGGCCGATCCGCGCGAGGAGTCGCGCCGGCTCGAGCCGCGCGGGCGCGGGGTGTTCTTGATGCGCCACTTCATGGACGAGGTGGTCCACGATCGCCGGGCCGGCGGCGGGACGACGGTGACGATGTCGACGCGCCTGCACGACCGCGTGAAGCCGCCGAGCGTGAGCTACGAGCCGCTGGCGCGGGAGGCCAGGACCGTCGTGGCGCTGCGCCAGCGCGGCGAGGTCCGCGTGTTCGAGCCGATCGGCAAGCTCACGATCGGCGCCGGCGCGGTGGCCCTGCGCGAGGCGGTGTTCGCGGCGCTGGCCGGCGGGACGCGCAAGATCGTCGTCGACCTCGGCAAGGTGACGACGGTCGACTCGTCGGGCATCGGCGCGCTGGTCAGCGCGTTCTCGTCGGCGCTGAACTGCGACGGGCAGCTGGCGCTGTGCCGGGTGCCGCCGAAGGTGCTCGAGCTCCTGCTGGTGACCCATCTCATCGGCGTGTTCGAGGTGTACGCCGGCGAGCTCGAGGCGGTCGTGGCGCTCGAGTAGTAGTGTTCTTTAGGACATGTCTCGAAGGGCATGTCGTAAAGAACATGCGCTTCGAGACATGTCCCGAAGGGCTCACAGGTCGTGGTCGCCCATGGCCTCGGGCTGGTAGAGGATCTCGAGCACGCGGAGCTCGGCGACCCGACCGCCCGGCAGCGGCCACTCGATGGCCTGGCCGACGGTGAGGCCGAGCAGGGCGCTGCCGACCGGGGCGAGCACGGAGACGCGATCGGGGCCGGCGTCGCCGGGATAGACGAGGGTGAGCTCGAACTCCCGCTCGCTGTGCTGCTCGCGTAAGCGCACGCGTGAGTTCATCGACACCACGTCGGGCGGGAGCGCGGTCGAGTCGACGACGGCGGCGCGCTCGAGCTCGTCGTCGAGGGCCTCGGCGGCGTCGGTACCGCGGACCGGGGGGCTGGCGAGCAGGCGCTTGAGCCGGCCGAGGTCGTGGCGAGAGATCGTGATCGGGACGTCGGTTTGCATGGCGTGGCCTCGGGAAAAAGACGAAGCCCGCCGGAGCGGCGGGCTTCGGCCTAAGAATGCGCGACGGTCCGGACCTGTGCAACCGCGGCGGGCGGGCGGCGCGCGCGAGGGCCGAAACCTGGCCGTTGCGACAGGTGGAGCGCCGGCGCGGCCGGCGGTCGCGGCCGCGCGGGCGTCGTCCGCGCTGGACACGAATGCGACAGCAAGACCCGGAGTGCCGCGGGCCGCCGGACCGGCTAGCGTGGCGGAAGCGGCGGGGTGGTCCGCCGAACAACAGGAGCACGAGCGCCCATGTCCACCAATTCCGCCGCGCGCGCGGCAGCCGTCACCTGCGATCCTCGCTGGCCGGCCCTGGTCGCGGCCGATCCGAACGCCGACGACAACTTCTTCTACTCGGTCATGACGACCGGCGTGTACTGCCGCCCGTCGTGTGCCTCGCGGACGCCGCGGCCGGAGAACGTCGCCTTCCACGCCACGGTGGCCGAGGCCGAGGCCGCGGGGTTCCGCGCGTGCAAGCGCTGCAAGCCGGGCGGGCCGTCGCAGGCCGAGCTGCACGCGGAGATGGTGGCGGCGCTGTGTCGCTACATCGAGGGCGCCGAGACTGCGCCGCGGCTGGAGGTGCTGGCGGCGCAGGCGGGCCTGAGCGCGTACCACGTGCACCGGATCTTCAAGGCGGTGACGGGCGTGACGCCGCGCGCCTACGCGGCCGCCCGTCGCGACGCGCGCCTGCGCGAGGAGCTGCGGCGCGGCAGCTCGGTCACCGAGGCCATCCACGGCGCGGGCTACGGCTCGGGCGGCCGCTTCTACGCGCGCGCCGAGCAGGTGCTGGGCATGACGCCGTCGGCCTACCGCGCCGGCGGAGCGGCCACGGCGATCCACTTCGCCGTCGGCGAGTGCTCGCTCGGATCGATCCTGGTCGCCGCCAGCACGCGCGGGGTGTGTGCGATCCTGCTGGGCGACGATCCGGACCGGCTGGTGCGCGACCTGCAGGACCGGTTCCCGCGCGCCGAGCTGATCGGCGACGACCCGGCGTTCGAGCGCCAGGTGGCGACGGTGATCGCGTTCGTCGAGGCGCCCGGGCTCGGCCTCGACCTGCCGCTCGACGTCCGCGGCACCGCGTTCCAGCAGCGCGTGTGGCAGGCGCTGCGCGGCATCCCGCCCGGCGCGAAGGTCTGCTACGCCGACATCGCCGAGCGCATCGGGGCGCCGCGCTCGGTCCGGGCCGTGTCCCAGGCCTGCGCCGCGAACGCGCTGGCGGTGGCGATTCCGTGCCATCGCGTGGTCCAGCGCGACGGCGGGCTGTCGGGCTACCGCTGGGGCGTCGAGCGCAAGCGCAAGCTGCTCGACCGCGAAGCCAGCGCGTGACGGCTGCATGACCGAGGGGACATGTCCCTTCGGTCATGGCCGATGGTGTCGAGCGAAATGTCCGAGGGGACATGTCCGATGGGTCATCATCGTGTGACCGGCAGGACATGTCCGTTCGGTCATGGCGGAGGCGCCGCGCAGGCGCCCACCGCCGCGAACTTCGCGGCGCAGGCGAACCCCTTCTCGGTCAAGGCGCACAGCTCGCCCTCGATGCAGTCTTGGGCCAGCGGGTCGCAGGTGGCGAGGCACATGTAGTGATAGTCGCCGAAGCTCTTGGCGCACACCTGGCCCTCGGGACATTGCGGGGTGACGGCGGCGCCGTCGCAGAGCTCGACGCACACGCCCTGCTCGCTGGGGATCACGTTCCAGCACAACAGGCCGGCGGCGCAGTCGTCGAGGCCGGTGCCGTAGCCGCCCTCGGCGATGCAGAGCTCGGCGATCTGGGCCGGGCTGTCGTCCAGCGGCACGCAGCGGGCCCCGTCGAGGGTCTGGTCGCCGGCGGTGCTGTAGAGGTTGCACTTCTGGCCCTCGGGACAGTCCTGCAGCCACGGGTCGCACTCGAACACGGGGCCAGGGCCGAAATCCGCCGCGGGGCCGGTCGGGTCGCCGCCGGTGGGCTCGCTGCTCGACGCCGGCTCGCCGTCGTCGTTTTCGTCGACCGGCTGGTCGCTCGTGTCAGCGCCACCGGCGGCCTCGCACGCGAGCGCGAGGGCGAGCGGGGCGAGCCGAAGGATCGAGATCGTGCGCGACATGAGCGAGTTCCTCCATTCTCCACGCTAGCGGATCCGCCAGGCCCGCGCCGCGCGGGCGAGCGGAACCGCGACGGACGTCGCGCGGGTCGATTCGCCGTCAATGGTGGTACTCGGGGTGCGCCCATTGCGGGTCATCGCCATGTGCGACGATCGCGGGGCCGGACGCGAGCCCGCGGGCCGAGTTGAAGCCGGGCCTGCGGGCATCTACGCTGGTGAAATGAGCGGGGCAGGGTCGTGACGGTGCGCGCGGAGAGCCTCGATCTTTCGCTGCGCGAGGTGCTGTTGCTGCTCGATCGCGGGATCCGGGCGGTCCAGGCCGAGCGCGGCCTGGTGGTCGACGGCGTCGTCGGCCCGAGGACGCGGGCCGCCCTCGACGACCTGCTGCGCGCGCCGACCGGGGTGCCGCGCGGCAAGGGGATGTTCGTCCGCTCGGTGAAGCACGTCGGCTCGATCGAGGCGATGATGGCCCGAGTGGCGCAAGCCGGGCTGGGCTGGCTGGCGTTCCAGTGCATCTGGCAATACGCCGACAAGAAGAGCGCGGTGTGGACCGGCTTCTCGCGCCACGCCGCGGCGCTGCGCGCGGCCGGCCACGCGTGCTGGGTGTGGGGATTCCCGTACGCGGGGCGCGAGGCGGAATTCGTCGATGTCTTGCTCGGCACGGCGACCGGTTGCGGCGCGGCGGGCGTGCTCGTCGACGCCGAATTGCCGTACGTCGAGGCGCCGGAGGCGGCGGCGCGATTGATGGCAGCGCTCTTGCCTGCCGCGCGCCGGGCCGGGCTGGCGGTCGGGCTGACCTCGTACGGCGCGCCGTGGAACTTCCCGCGGTTCCCGTGGGCGGCGTTCACCGGGGTCGACTTCGCGGCGCCGCAGATCTACGACGCGAGCAACAATCAGGGCCCGGGCTACGCGCAGCGGTCGATCGCGGCCTATCGCACGCTCGGCTTCTCGCGCGTGGTCCCGGCCGGCCCGACGTTCGGCAAGACCGCCGCGCAATGGTCGGCCCTTCACGCGTCGCTGCCGGTGCCCGACGGGGCGGTGGTGTGGTGGGATTGGTTCAACAGCACGCAGAATCCGTTCACCTGGAACGGCGTGCGAGATTTCGTGGTGCCGCCGCGGAATGTGTAGAGTCGGGGGCCGCGGCGCGGCGTGCAGGCGCTGCCGGGACCGGCGCGCGGGCGTCGACGGTTTTCGCAGCTCGTGGCCATCGCCCGTTGAGGGCGGGTCTCGAGGTCTCGCGCCGACAGGTCGACTGCGCCGGCTCGCTCGCACGCGCGCGGGCCGCATGATCACGCAGGGCGCCGGGGCCGGGGCCGGTCGCCACCGCGCCCGGCGCGTCCGAGGGCCGTCGCCGCCCTGCCTCCGGAGCCGCGACCGCCCGGCGCGCCGACGATCTGCGAGACTGCGGCCCATGACCGACACGCAGGCAGGCGACCGAACATCCTTGCTCGGCGTGATCCTCGGGCTCAGCGTCGGCGTGCTGATCGGCGGAGGGGTCACCTACCTCGGCGTCGACGCCACCGCCGCGGAGCTGCGCCTGCGCAGCGGCGGCGACATCGTCGAGGCCGACGTGCTCGACACGCGGGTGATGAAGGCGCGCAACACCGGGACCACGTACGAGGTCCGGTACGCTTTCACGCTGGCGGGAGCGGCCGAGACGTACACCCTCAGCGACGGGACCGGCCGCGAGGGCCTGTGGACCGCGCTGCCCGTGGCCGACTGGGAGGCCGCGCGCGCGTCGGGGAAGGTGGCAGTGCGCTACCTGCCGGGCGACCCGTGGGTGAGCCGTCCGGTCAACGCCGCCGCGCCGCCGCTCGGCGACTCGATCGCCGGGCTCGTCCTGGGTCTGCTGATCGCGCTGCCCTGCTTGCTGTTGCTCGTCCGGGTCCTGATTCGCCGCCCGCCGCCGCCGCTCGTGGCCGCGAGTGAAGAAGTGCGGGCGCGACCGGGCCGGCGGTCCGCGGACTGAACTTGGTCGGGGCGGGCGAGGCCGGCCGGTTCGACCTCGGTGCCTATCGTGGGAGCGTCGCGCTCGTCGGCCCTGGCCGGCGGACAATGGCATCACGCCAGAATGCAATGTGCCAGTGACCTCGAATCGCCCATGACAGGCGCTGCGCGCGCAAAATTCGCGCCGAACCATGTCCGCCACCGGCGTGGAGCGCCCCCAGGCCGAGGGGCAAGTTCGCCCATGGGTCGGGCCGCGGCAGGTGCGGAGCCCAGACCACAAACGGCGCTCGCCTGCGCCGAATTTGCGCCCCGAACCGGGCTCGAATGCGCGATGTCGCGCGACTGAGACGCGAAGGGGCGAAAATGACCTGAATTCGCCAGGAGAAGATCTCCCGCGAACGGTCCAGCTGGGTCTCGCTCTGGGTCCGAATCTGCGAAACCGCGAGCGGCCCGCGGTTGCGACGCGTACCTTGTTCCCCTCGAGGGCTGGGTAAAACGCGAACTTGGCGCCGCTGAATCGACCCATTCGATTGCGAGCGAGGCCGCGCATTATCGGGGGATGCGGCCGCGGCTTCACGGTGCATTCCCTGGCTTCCATCGCCAATCCTTTTCGTGAAGATATCGCTGGGCGTCCCACAAACCCAGGAGATTGCGATGACTCGGAATCGAGTGCAGTATGTATCGTTGGCTACGATGATGATTGGTGCGGTCGGTGCATTTGGATTGGTCGGGTGTACCGAAAACGAGGTCGACGAGGCGGATCTCGGCGACGACGTCGAGTTCAAGAAAGACGGCGATCCGAAGGCGTTCCCGGGCGAGAGCTTCTCGGCGGACAAGCTGCCGTTCGTCGAGCCGCTCGAGACGGCCGAGGTGTTCGTCCAGAAGCTGCCCAAGGCGACCGAGGCCGGTGACAACGTCGCGGTGCACATCAAGCTGGACAAGCCGCACAACAAGGACCTCCAGGACAGCCTGGTCCGCGTCGTCGGTGACCCCAAGAACCCGATGATGCTGGTGCGCAGCGACGCGCTGGTCGAGCTCGGCGTGCTCAAGGAGAGCCCCGGCAAGGAGTTCTTCACCGCCTTCGCCACGCTCAGCGCCGAGGAGCTCGAGCAGCGGGCGAAGACCGAGCAGAACCTCGCCAAGTTCGGCGAGACCACCAAGGACCGGATCGTGTTCGAGGGCCGCAACCCGATCGCGGTCACGACGGGCATCAAGTTCGACATCAGCGTGTTCGACACCGGCGTCCCGGTCGCGCTCGGGCCCTGTCCGCTCGCGCCGATCTCGACGCCGGCGCGCTGGGAGGAGGCGCTCCTCATCACCGACCTCTCGGTGGTCCGCGACAAGAACCGCACCAACGACGTGTGTCACCCCGGGGCCGACAACCCGAACGGCGTGTGGACGTTCAAGCACCTGATGGAGGAGATGGCGATCGGCTCGGGCCTCAGCACCAACGATTTCGTGGTCAAGTGGCTGTCGACCTGGCTGACCAATCAGGTCGTCAACAGCGACACGCTCCCGGCGCGCACGCAGATGTTCCAGCAGGTGATCCGGCCGTGGGCCAACGCCAGCGGCGTCACGTCGTCGCTGGTGGGCGGCAACCTGACCCTCGGCGGCCCGCTCAACCTCGACAAGGCGCCGTTCCGCCTGTCCGCGATCGTCAACCGCATCGACCTCGGCGAGACCAGCAGCGGCGGCATGTACGGCGGCGGCGGCATGCCGCTCACCGCGGGCGAGATGCGCTTCGTGTTCGGCGTGCAGAACCTGAACAGCTGCGCGCAGCTGCCCTTCTCGGTGATCTTCGAGTACGGCGTGCCGCGGGAGGACTGCGCCGCGATCAAGGACTGGGCGAACCAGTGGATCCGGCTCAGCGACCCGCTGCTGCCCCGGTTCTCGTCCTCGTGGCGCGCCCACCTGGAGAGCATCACCGAGAACGTGGTGCTCAACGGCGCCGCGCCGGCCAAGGGCAACCAGAACGCGATCAACCAGATCCGGACCAACGAGAACGCGCTCAACTTCCAGTGGGAGCTCCGCGAGTTCACGCTGTCCACCGAGGACGCGCTCACGAATGTCGACACGCCGACCGACGGCCCGCTGCAGCCGCACACCGTCGCGCTGACCCCCAACGACAGCTTCTACAACGCGTCCGGCGACGTCGACATCGACGACTGGACGCTGTTCACGCCGATGCCGCCGTCGGGCGCGCCCGGGGCGGTCCTGTCCGAGGTCTCGTTCGGCGCGGCCTTCACCACCGGCGCGAGCGGCAACACGATCGTCAGCGACTGCAGCCCGAGCTACTCGATGCCGCTCGTCGCCAGCGGCCTGCCGCTGCGCGGCGGCAACGCTTTCGTGTCGCCCGTGGATCACTGGCAGATCGCCGCCGCCGATCCGAGCGATCCGCGGGAGGTCTGCGCGCGCCAGCAGTTCTCGATCAACTCCTGCAGCGGCTGTCACAAGGAGGACTCGGCCACGCCGTTCTTCCACGTCGATCCGACGAGCGCGCCCGCGAGCCTCTCCAACTTCCTGACCGGCGGCGGCGCCGGCAACGTGTGGGCGGTGCCCGACCAGCAGTGGGGCCCCGGCGTGGCGTGGATGGAGTTCGCCGACCTCGATCGCCGGCACAACCGGCTCTACGAGATCGCGTGCAACAGCTGCGGCCGCAGGTTCGTGTTCCCGCACCTCATCGACGTCATCATGGAGGTCAACGGCATGGTCCCCGTGGACACCGGCGTCGCCGAGGATTCGCCGATCAAGGTCGGTCCGGTGACCAAGCTCGACACGGTCAAGCACCTGCTCAACGCCGCCGCGAAGGTCGACAAGGACGCGGTCGCGCAGGACGTCGAGCTGAGCCGGTTCACCGGCACGAGCCAGGTGTTCGTGCACTGAGCCGCGCCGAGCAGCGCCCGCGGCCGACGAAGGCCGCGGGCGGCTGCCTCGATCCGATCGCAGCGAGACCGCCGCACAATCGACCGCCCGGAAGCGCCGCTTAAGCGCGAATACGTCTGTATGCTTGGAGGCAACATGAGCACTCTCGACCGAGTCAAGAAGATCGTCGTCAAGCATCTTGAAGTCAAAGCCGCCAAAGTGACCAAGCAAGCGAACTTCGTCCGCGACCTTGGCGCCAATGCCAACGACATGCTTGAGCTGGTCATGGCGTTTGAGGAAGAATTCGGCATCGAGATTCCCGATGATGCGGAAGAGAAGATCTCCACCGTGAAGGATGCGATTGTTATCATCGAAAGCAGGCAGGGCTGATCGGCTTTCCTGGCGTGGCCGATCTGTCGGGAGAACCCATGAGCGAAGCCTCGACGCAGAAGGTGTCTCTTTTGAGGGCAGCCGTAGGCGCGGCCGTGCTCGCGGCGTTACTCGTCGGAGTCATCCTCGACGAGCGAGATCCGGCGTCGGTCTTGGCGACATGTAGGATCGGCGAGACATGAGTGAACGGTCGTGGCAGCGCGCCACAGGTACGGGCGAGCTCCACGTCCTCGCGGGCGTAGATGTCCTCCTGGCGGTGCAACGGGAGGTGGTCTTGCCACCGGCGCACGATCGTGTCGGCGAGCAGGTCGGGGCCGGCGAGCCCACGCTCGATCGGTCGCTCGGGCGTCTCGGCGATCAGGACCAGGGTGTTCAGCGCCGTGGGATCGGTCACCCTCCGGACAAACTTCGGCCGCACGACGGACGGGCCCAACAACGCCAACACCAACGCGTGCAAGGCCGACTGCAGCAAGCAGGCGTGCGGCGATGGCTTCGTCGGCCCCGGTGAAGGCTGCGACGACGGCAACCAGAGCAACGCGGACGCGTGCACCAACGTCTGCAAGCCGGCCACCTGCGGCGACGGGTTCGTGCAGGCCGGCGAGCAGTGCGACCTCGGGCTGCTCAACAGCAACAGCGGGCTGTGCACGCTCGCCTGCAAGAACGCGGTGTGCGGCGACGGCTTCACCCAGCCGGGCGAGCAGTGCGACGACGCCAACATGAACAACAACGACGCCTGCACCAACACGTGCAAGAACGCGGCGTGCGGCGACGGGTTCGTCCAGCCGGGTGAGCAGTGCGACGACGGCAACGCGAGCAACACCGACGGCTGCACCAACGCGTGCAAGCCGGCCACGTGCGGCGACGGGTTCGTCCAGCCCGGCATCGGCGAGACCTGCGACGACGCCAACAACATCCCCAACGACGGCTGCAACCCCGGCTGCGGCACGTCCTGCAAGGCCGTCAACGGGCTCAACTGGTGCTACAACCCGACCGCCTGCGGGCAGCCGTGCGATGCCGTGTGCGCGCACTTCGGGCTCACGCCGCTGGCCGACAAGAACGCGTGGTTCCTGGCCCAGGACACCGAGCCCGAGTGCTAGGCGCTGGCGAGCGCGTTCGGGCTGAACGGCGTCGCGGTGAACGGCTGGACCTACGCGTGCCTCGAGGACACGTCCGGCGATCACACCAACATGCCGCTGATCGGGCCGCTGTACTGCTCGACCTACGCCGGGTGCCCGAACGAGCACCTCATCAACATGGACCAGATCGGGAACGCCTGTAACAACAACGGCCGGCGCTCGATCTGCCCGTGCCAGTGAGCGCGCTCGCCGGATGGCTCTCGGGACAGGTAGACCGAGAGCCGTCCGGTGCCTGGACCGCGTGACGCGCGGCCTGCTCGCGGCTCAGCCGGAGGTCCCATGGGTGCCTCCGGCTGAGCCGTCGACACGCATCATCCGTGGAGCCGCGCGGGCTCGGCGTCAGCGCGGGGCCGCGGTGTTCTGCAGCACGACCACGTGGCTGGCCTGCGGCGCGACGTCGGCGGCCGTGAAGGCGGTGAGCAGCTCGGCGCGCAGCAGCTCGCAGGTGGCGTCGTCGCGGCCGGGCTTGACGCGGGCGACGCAGCGGACGAGCACGCCGGTGTCTTGCAGGTCCTGGACCACGAATTCGGGGTCGTCGAGGAGGTCGGGGCAGCGCGGGCGGAGCTCGGCCAGGTGGGCCTTGAAGAGCGCGAGGACGCGGGTGAGGTCGGCGGCGTAGGGCAGGCGGAAGTCGACGATCGCGTTGACGTAGACGCGCGCGTGGTTGGCGATGCTGCGGACCTCGCCGTTGGGGATGCAGTGGAGCACGCCGGCCTCGTCGCGGAGCTTGAGCACGCGGACCCCGATCTCCTCGACGTTGCCGACCACGTCGCCGACGCGCACGCGGTCGCCGACGAGGAACAGGCCCTCGAACAGGATGAAGAAGCCGGACACGACGTCGCCGACGAACGCCTGCGCGCCGAGGCCGACGGCCAGCCCGAGCAGGCCGGCGCCGGCGAGGATCGGCGAGGTGTCGAGGCCGAGCTCCTGCAGCGCCATCACCGTCATGCAGAAGTAGATGGCGTAGCGGAGGATGCTGCTGGCGACCGGGACGAGGGTGAGGCGCTGCTGGTTCTCGGCCTCGCTGCGCTTGTCCGGATCGGCCAGCAGCAGCTCGCGCACCAGCAGCTCGAACACCTCGATCAGCACCCGGCCGGCGTACACGAGGGCGATGATGCGGATGCCGACGAGGCCGAACTCCGACAGCCGGCCGCCGGGGTTGATCTGATCGAAGATCCAGGTGGCGGCGCCGACGAAGAAGAAGTAGTCGAGCGTGCGCTTGGTGATGCCCGCGAGGTGCTCGAGCCGACCGACGTAGCGCAGGGTGCGGTGGCCCTCGCGGCCGCGCGCGAACTGAAACACGACGTCGACCGCCAGGTGGGCGATGACGATCATCGTCCGCGCGATCAGCACGCCGAGCGCGACCACCGTGACGACGTGCAGCGCTCGCACGATCAGCTCCGGCGGAGGTGCGAGCGCGACGCACAGGCCCGCGGCCGCCAGCGCGATGCCCCAGCGCAGGGCGATCAGCAGGCGCTCGAGCAGGACGGCGAGCTGGGCGTCGTGCTGCGCGAACGCGGGGTTGCGGCGCAGGCCGGCGATCAAGTAGTGGGCGACGACCTTGAAGAATCGATAGACGAGGTAGGCGGCGAGCGCGACGCCGACGACGCTCAGGGCCCGCTGCAGCGCCGCCATCGGATCGCGGAGGAGCGCGACCTGGGCCCACGCCCACAGCCGCGGCGCGCAGTCGATGTCGTACATCGTCAGCGCGACGCCCCCCACGATCAGCGCGATGGCGACCACGGTGGCGACGACGACGATCGCCCGCGACACGCGGCTCGCCAGCGAGGCGGCCAGGGTGTCGTGATTGGGAGCGCGGACCAGCCGCAGCGCGACCCGCAGCAGGCGACCGGACTGGCGCGACACGATCAGGGCCGCGAGGACCACGAGCAGGAGCGCGGCGCCGAATACGAGCGCGTTATTCAACAGCGTTGCAGCGTCCATCGACGCGACATTGTGGATCACGAGCGGCGGCCTCGTCGAGTCCTCGGGTGCGCCCAGTGTGCCATAGCGATCGGCGAGGAACACAAACGCCCATTGACAATCGTGACAGGTGTCGGCAGTGGGCGCCCGCTGGGCGCCCGCCCGGCCGGACCGGGCGCCCACGCCGATTGTGCCACGCAGACGGCCATTGCGTGAGGATATCTGGCGATCGGCCGCTCGCATCCGCGCCGCTTGTTTTTACGTTGACAGCGTATTTCTGACCCGGTAGAGCTCGCCGCGAAAATTCCAATCAACATACTCCGCGCGCGGTTACGGACGCGCCGGAAATGTCACGAGTCCGAACGGTTCTCGTGACCGACGAATGACGAGCCCCCGGGGGTCGAGCCCGGGAATGGCGCGTCTGTTCGGCGGTGCGGGCCAATCGTCACAATTGAGAAAGACCTCGAGGTTACGTCATGTCGAATGCTCAGAAACCCGGTGATTTTGGCTCGCAGACCAGCCTGGCGACCGCAGCAGCGCGCAATTTGGCGACGACGACCAAGTCGGAGCCGCAGATGCAAGGCATCAGCTCGCGGTGGCTGCTCAAGCTGCTGCCGTGGGTGCGCGCCGCGGGCGGCGTCTACCGCGTCAACCGCCGCCTCAGCTACGCGATCGGCGACGGTCGCCTCAGCTTCACCAACGTCGGCGCCAAGGTGTCGGTGGTCCCGCAGGAGCTGAGCGAGCTGCCGCTGCTGCGCGGCTTCGACGACGTCGAGGTGCTCGCGGCCCTGGCCGGCAAGTTCGTCCAGCGCGAGTACAAGGCCGGCGAGTTGCTGGTCGAGGCCGGCAAGCCCGCCGACCAAGTGTTCCTGATCGCCCACGGTAAGGTCAACAAGCTCGGCACCGGCAAGTACGGCGACGAGACCGTGCTGGCGGTGCTGGCCGACGGCGCCCACTTCGGCGACCAGAACCTGGTCGAGGAGAACGACACGTGGGGCTTCACCGTCAAGGCGGTGACCCGCGTCATCGCCCTGACGCTGCCCGAGAAGGCGCTCGCCGACGCGGTCGAGCAGTCGCCGGCGCTGCGCGCCCAGGTCGAGAAGTTCAAGGCCAACCGCGGCAAGCCGCAGAGCGGCCAGGGCGAGGCCGAGATCGCGCTGGCCTCCGGCCACCGCGGCGAGGTGGCGCTGCCGGGCACGTTCGTCGACTACGAGCTGTCGCCGCGGGAGTACGAGCTCAGCGTGGCCCAGACGGTGCTGCAGGTGCACTCCCGCGTCGCCGATCTCTACAACGAGCCGATGAACCAGACGCAGCAGCAGCTGCGCCTGACCATCGAGGCGCTGCGCGAGCGGCAAGAGCACGAGATGATCAACAGCCCCGAGTTCGGCCTGCTCCACAACGCCGACCTCAAGCAGCGCATCCACACCCGTTCGGGCCCGCCGACCCCGGACGACCTCGACGAGCTGCTGGCGCTGGTGTGGAAGGAGCCGACGGCGTTCCTGGCCCACCCGCGCACCATCGCGGCGTTCGGCCAGGAGTGCAGCAAGCGCGGCATCTACCCGCACCCCGTCGAGTTCGCGGGGCATCACATCCCGGCGTGGCGCGGCGTGCCGATCCTGCCGTGCAACAAGATCCCGGTGACCGACACCCGCACCAGCTCGATCCTGCTGCTGCGCGCCGGCGAGAAGAACCAGGGCGTCATCGGCCTCCACCAGCCGGGCATCCCCGACGAGGTCGAGCCGAGCCTGTCGGTGCGGTTCATGGGCATCAACGAGAAGGCGATCATCTCGTACCTCGTCAGCGCCTACTACTCGGCCGCCGTGCTGGTGCCCGACGCGCTGGCGGTGCTCGAGGACGCGGAGATCGGTCGCTGAGGCGGCCGCGGAGCTGAGTCGTAGAGGAGACCGGTCATGTCGGACACGTCGAACCCGAGAGATGATGCGCAGACGAGCCTCGCCACGGCGGCGGCTCGCAACCTGGCGACGACCACCAAGTCGGCGCCGCAGATGGCGGGCCAGAGCCCGCGCTGGCTGCTGCGCCTGCTCCCGTGGGTCGACGTGCCCGGCGGGACCTACCGCGTCAATCGTCGCCTGACCTACGCGGTCGGCGACGGGCGCGTCGGATTTACCAGCGTCGGGCCGCGCGTGCAGGTCATCCCGCGCGAGCTGACCGAGCTGCCGCTGCTGCGCGGCTTCGAGGACGACGAGGTGCTGTCGGCGCTCGCCGATCGCTTCGTCCAGCACGAGGTCGCCGCCGGCGAGGTCATCGTCGCCGCCGGCGCGCCCGCCGATCGCGTGGTGCTGCTGGCGCACGGCAAGGCGCGCAAGCTCGGCCCCGGCAAGTACGACGATTCGCTGGTGCTCGGGCAGCTCGTCGACGGCGATCACTTCGGCGACGAAGGCCTGGTCGCGCGCGGCGACGCGTGGCCGTACACGGTGCAGGCGGTCACGCGCTGCGTGGTCCTGACGCTGTCGGAGCAGGTGCTGACGCGGGCGATCGCCGACTCCCCGGCGCTCGCCGCACACGTCGAGGCCTACGCGCGCCGACGCGCGCAGCCGCAGGACAAGAGCGGGCAGCAGGCGATAGCGATGTCCGCCGGGCACAGCGGTGAAGCGACGCTGCCGATCAGCTACGTCGATTACGAGCTGCGCCCGCGCGAGTACGAGCTCTCGCTCGTGCAGACGATCTTGCGCGTACACACCCGCGTGGCTGACCTCTATAGTGAGCCGATGGATCAGACGCAGGAGCAGCTGCGCCTCACGATCGCGGCGGTGCGCGAGCAGCAGGAGCACGAGCTGCTGAACCACCGCGAGTTCGGGCTGCTGCACAACGTCGACCTCAAGCAGCGGATCCCGACCCGCAGCGGGCCGCCGACGCCCGAGGACCTCGACGAGCTGCTGTGCCGTCGGCGCTCGACCCGGTTCTTCCTGGCCCACCCGCGCACGATCGCCGCGTTCGCCCGCGAGTGCACGCGCCGCGGGATCTACCCGCAGACGCTGGCGCTCGAGGGCAGCGCGATGCTCGGCTGGCGCGGGGTCCCGATCGTGCCGAGCGACAAGATGCCGATCTCCCGCGAGGGCACCAGCGCGATCCTGGCGATGCGCGTCGGCGCCGAGTCGCAGGGCGTGATCGGGCTGCACCAGACCGGCATCCCCGACGAGGTCGAGCCGAGCCTTTCGGTGCGCTCGATCGGGGTCGACGACCGCGCGGTCCACGAATACCTGATCACTGCGTACTTCTCGGCGGCGGTGCTGGTGCCCGACGCGCTGGGGATGCTCGAAGACGTGGCGATCGGTCGCCAGGAGTAGCCAGCCATGAAGCAGCCGTTTCAGTTGCCGGACTTCTACATGCCGCATCCGGCGCGGATCAATCCCCACCTCGAAGGCGCGCGCCGGCACACCAAGGAGTGGGCCTACGCGATGGAGATGATCGACACCGGGGTGTGGACCGAGGAGGACCTCGACAACCACGACTACGCGCTGCTGTGCGCCTACACCCATCCGGACTGCTCGGGCGAGGAGCTCGACCTCATCACCGACTGGTACGTGTGGGTGTTCTTCTTCGACGACCACTTCCTCGAGGTCTACAAGAAGACGCGCGACATGATCGGGGCCAAGGAGTACCTGGCCCGCCTGCCGGCGTTCATGCCGGTCGACCTCTCGACGCCGATCCCCGAGCCGACCAACCCGGTCGAGGCGGGGCTCGTCGATCTGTGGCGGCGGACCACGCCGACGACTTCGCAGGACTGGCGCCGGCGGTTCCACGCGCACACGCAGCACCTGCTCGAGGAGTCGCTGTGGGAGCTCGGTAACATCCGCCAGGCGCGGGTCTCGAACCCGATCGAGTACATCGAGATGCGGCGCAAGGTCGGCGGCGCGCCGTGGTCGGCGGGCTTGGTCGAGCACGCGGTCGGGGCCGAGATCCCGGCGCGGGTCGCCGAGACGCGGCCGCTGCGGGTCCTGAAGGACACTTTCAGCGACGGCGTGCACCTGCGCAACGACCTGTTCTCGTACCAGCGAGAGGTCGAGCGCGAGGGTGAGAACGCCAACTGCGTGCTGGTGGTCGAGCGCTTCTTCGACGTGCCGACCCAGCGGGCGGCCGAGATCACCAACGACCTGCTGACTTCGCGGCTGCAGCAGTTCGAGAACACCGCGGCGGTCGAGCTGCCGCCGCTGTTCGAGGAGCACCGGCTCGATCCGCTCGAGCGCCAGGCGGTGTTCCTCTACGTCAAGGGCCTGCAGGACTGGCAGTCGGGCGGGCACGAGTGGCACATGCGCTCGAGCCGCTACATGAACGGCGGCGGCGAGGGCGAGGCGGCCTCGCCGTCGGTCGAGCTGGCGGTGCCGCCGGCGCTGGCGACCCACTTCCGCGTCGGCACCGAGCGTCGGCTCGCGCGCGGCGAGTCCGACGACGCGGCCAATCGGGCCGCGACGTTGATCGAGCGGGTGCTCCGCGGGCCGACGGGGCTCGGCACCTCGGGCGTACGGCTGACGCTGTCGCCGTCGGCGCTCGGGCTCAAGCGGATCAAGAACTTCTCGCACCTGCTGTTCCAGCCGGTCGGACCGACCCGGCTGCCGGCGTTCTACATGCCGTTCAAGGCGCGCGTGAACGGCAACCTGGCGCGGGCCAAGCAGCACTGCATCGACTACGCGCGGGCCACCGGCATGCTGGCCGAGGTGCCCGGGGTGCCGGGCGCGTGCGTGTGGGACGAGGATCGCCTGGTGGGCTACGACTTCGCCGAGTGCGCGGCGCGGATCCACCCCGACGCGTCGGGCGACGAGCTCGACGTGTCGTCGGCGTGGCTGACGTGGGGCACCTACGGCGACGACTACTTCCCGCTGGTGTTCGGCAACCAGCGCAACTTCGCCGCGGCCAAGCTGCAGAACGAGCGCCTGTCGCTGTTCATGCCGCTCGACGCCTCGCCGGTGCCGCCTCCGCAGAACCCGCTCGAGGCCGGCCTCGCCGATCTGTGGGTACGCACCGCGGGGCCGCTGTCGCCGACCCAGCGCGCCAGCTTCCGCAAGAGCGTCGAGGACATGACCGCGAGCTGGCTGTGGGAGCTGATGAACCAGACCCAGCACCGCATCCCCGATCCCGTCGACTACGTCGAGATGCGGCGCGCGACTTTCGGCTCCGACATGACGATGAACCTGGCCCGGATCACCAAGGGCGAGAAGATCCCGCCCGCGGCCCTCTACTCGCGCCCGCTGCACTGGCTCGAGGTCTCGGCCCAGGACTACGCCTGCTTCACCAACGACATCTTCTCGTACCAGAAGGAGATCGAGTACGAGGGCGAGATCCACAACATCGTGCTGGTGCTGCAGTCGTTCCTCGACCTGTCGCGCGAGGAGGCGGTCGAAGCCGCGAACAAGCTGATGACCTCGCGCATGGAGCAGTTCGAGCACGTGCTGGCGCACGACGTGCCGCCGATGATCGCCGACCTCGACCTCGACGCCGACGCCCGCGCGGCGCTGGACGCCTACATCGAGGGCCTCAAGGACTGGATGGCGGGCATCCTCGACTGGCACAACCTCTCGCTCCGCTACCCGGAGGCCGAGCTGCAGCGCCACCGCGCCAAGTCGCTCGGGCCGCTGGCGCTGCTGCGCGGGGTCATGGCGTCGACGCTGCCGGACGGGCTGGCGGCGATCCTCAAGGTCGGCTGACCGGCCTCACTTCGGGCGCCAGAACGCCGGCGGCGCCGGCGTCTGGCCCTTCGCCTGCGGCAAGATTTCGTCGTCAGCGCGGCGCGGTGGCCTGCGCGGCCTCGATCTCGGCGTGGATCGCGGGCGCGTGGAGCCGGGTCCACTCGAGCACGGCGCGCAGCTGGACGCCGTAGTTCTCGGTGCGCACCGCGACGCCGTCGAGCTTGATCGTCGCGCCGGGGAGCTCGCGGTGGCCGCGGTGCAAGGCGACGACGCCCCACTCGTCGTCGCACACCGGCGAGCCGGAGGCGCCGCTGCGGGTGTCGGTGAGATAGCTGAGCCAGTGGCTGTCGCCGTGCACGACGAAGTTGTTGCGCAGGCCGATCCGCATCGGCTCGCCGTCGGGGTGCTGCAGGACGTTGACGCACTCCGCCAGCGGGGTGTCGCGGGTGCGCTCGAGCGGGCGCACTCGCAGGCGCAGCGGCGGACGGTCGACGGGCCCCAGCCGCAGCAGCGCGAAGTCGAGTTCGGCGTCGGCGGCGACGACCTCGAGCACACCGACCGATTCGAAGGGAGCGTCGGGGGCGAGGTAGTCGAATTGCAGGACGGTCCCGCGGGCCTGCAGCGCGAAGTCAGTGGCGGTGATCGTCTCGCCGTCCTGGCGCGCGGCGATGACGTGATGGTTGGTGATGCCGAGGTTGGGCGCGATCAGCCAGCCGGTGCCGGTCGAAACCTCGGGGCTCTCGTCGGCCTGGTAGCGCGGCTTGTCGCCGAAGTGACGGTGGACCAAAACCTTGGCCACCGACTTGGCCGCCTCGGCGCCGCGGACGAGGAAGCGGGCGGAGATGGTGTGATCGCGCCGGGTCGACAGGGCCTCGAGGTGGAGGCGCGAGAGCTGCTCGGGCGAGGTCCAGGCGTAGGGCTTGGGCTGGGACCACTCGGCCGCGACGGCCTGGATCTCGGCGCTGCGGCGCGGTCGCTCGGCGCACAGAGCGGCGAAGAAGCGGGCGTCGACGAGCTGACGGCGCTCGAGCAGTTCGCACGCGGCCTCGACGAGCTGCACGGGCGGAACGTTGGCGCCGGGCAGGGCGAGGATCACCTCGTCGCCGAAGCCGTAGCGCAGGAATCGCCGCAGCTCGTCGGCGCTGAACATGCTGAGCAAGAGGCGCTCCAACCGTTGTGTTCGCATGGCGGTGTTCGGCTCGAAGGATCAAGGCGAGGATGGCGGGTTTCGGTCAGGCATCACTCGGGTTCGGGCGCGCCGAGGCGGACCTCGAGGGTGATCGGGACGACGATGCGCAGGCTGTCGGTGGTGGTCGTTGCGGTGGTGGGGGCGAGCTGCACGCGACGTCGCGGTCGCGCGGGGGCGGCGGTCGTGTCGGCGATCCGCCGGCGCAGGGCCATGGAGGCGTGGCGCGGGACGGCCGGCAGCGGTGATTCGCCGAGGACCGCGTCGACCAAAGCGCGACGATAAACAGGGTCGACGACGAGCTGCTGCAAGACCTCGACGCCGAGGCCCGGGGCGGCGGTCGTGAGGTCCTCGCGGGCGCCGGCGCCGAGCAGGTGGGCGACGCCGAGGCGGACGCGCTGCTCGACGCTGCGGGTCTGCGCGTGCGCCGAGACGATGGCCTCGTGCGGGCCCGTGCGACCGCGTGCGCGCTCCAGGGCGAGGGGCAACAAGGCGTCGACGAGCATCGCTTCGGGGGCGGCCGGCGGCGTGGCGCCTGGGGCCTCCTCGCCGAGCGGCAGCGGGGCCTGCAGCAGGGCCGCGCAGTCGAGCAGGCCGGCGCCGAACCACGCCCGCGGGAACGGGCCGGGATCGAGGGCGTCGCGGGTCGAGCCGGCGAGCGCGCGGCGAAACGCCTGCGGCAGCGCGGCGCCGGGGTAGCGCTGGCGCAGCGCGACGGGGTCGTGCCGGGCCAGCCACAGCGCGGCGGCCGAGGCGACCAGGGCGGTCGCGTAGGAGGTGCCGCTGCTGATCCGCGTCACGGCGTCGCCGTCGCGCCAGTCGGCGACGAGCATGCGGTGGCCAGGGGCCGTCAGGGCGACGCTCGGGCCCTTCGACGAGTCACTCCATACCTGTCCTTTAGGACCGGTGGCCGCGACGGCGAGCACCTCGGGATAGGCGGCCGGCCAGACCACGAACTGCACGTGGTTGCCGGCGGCGGCGACGACGATGACGCCGCGCGCGTGGGCCCGCTCGACCGCGCGGCGCAGGCGAGCGCCAGGCAGGCCGCCGAGGCTGAGCGAGACGACGTGACAGCCGCGCGCGACCGCGTGGTCGATGGCCTGGGCCAGGCGCGCGTGCCAGGTGAGGATGACGACCGAGTCGGTGACGCGGATCGGCACGAGCTCGGCGGCGGGCGCGAGGCCGACGACGCGGTGCGGCAGCCGTTCGCGGCCGACCATGAGGCTGCTGGTCGCGGTGCCGTGGCCGGGTTGGCCCACTGGCGCGAGCGGATCGATCGGCGGGCTGCCGGGCTCCATCAGGTTCAGGCCCTGGTCGTGCAAGACGGCCGCGCCGGCGAGGCTGGGGTGCTCGGTGGTGCCGCTGTCGGGGTGACCGATCCGCACACCGTGGCCGTGGCCGTGCTGCCAGGCGCGCTCGGCCCCGATCTCGGCCAGATGCCAGCGCGGCGGGGGGTTGATGGAGAGCTCGGTGCCGGGGGCCTCGCGCACTTCGGCGGCGATCCGGGCGTCGATCTCGGTCAACGCGTGATCGAGCTCGGCCTCGGCGATAGCGGCGAGCTCGGGGCGAGCGGCCAGCGCTTCGGTCAGCGCGTGGGCGGCGTTCCAGCCGCGGCGCAGGTCGGTGCCGGCGGGCGCGAGCACCTCGATCAGCCGCCGCGGCTCGCCGGGGTCGGCGGGGCCGCGGACGCGCCAGCCGCGAGCGGCGAGGCCCGCGGTCTGCACGGCGTGCTCGACGGCGGCGGCGGCGTGGGCGGCGGTGTCGGCGGTGAGCTCGACGACGACGCTGCGGGTGTTCGGCGGGTTCATGCGTCCTCCGGCGCGGGCGTGAACTCGACGAGGTCGACCCATTGTGGGTGATCGATGAACGGGTTGCGGTTGCCCTGCACGGCGAAGATGGCCTGATTGCGGTGACGCTCGTGGAGGCCGGGCGGATCGTCCGTGGACCAGCGCTTCAGCAGCTCGATCTGGGCCGGCGTGGGCGTGCGGGAGGGGTCGAGCTCGCTGGCGTAGCGGACCAGGAAATAGAGGGTCGCGCGGGCGACCGGGCCGTGGCCGTCGCCAGGCTCGAAGTACGGGCCCTCGCCCTCGCCGCAGGGCGGCATCGGGGTGTCGCGGTCGAACTCGTGGTAGGCGCGGTCGGCCCGCAGGGTGTTGCAGGGCGGGTCGCAGGCGAAAAGATGGTGGAGGTCGCCGCGCATCGGCTCGCGCTTGCCGAACCAGCTCTGCGGGACCACGTGCTCGCAGTTGTAGGGCAGCTCGGCCTCGACGGCGGCGTCGATGTCGGCGAGCGAGAGGGAGGTGCGGCGCGCCCGCAACTCCGATCGGCGGGCCCGGCGGGCGGCGTCGATGCGGGCGTCGTCGGCGATCAGGGCCTCGGGCGAGAAGGTCGCGCCGGAGTAGATCGAGGCCAGGCGGAGGTCGGGGCGGAGGTCGACCCAGGGGTAGAGCTGGTGGCTCGGATTGTATTTCGGCGCCTCGGCGTGGGTGGTCGTGAGCAGGGCCGAGAGCGATTCGTGGCAGATGTCGTGGAGGATGTCGGCGTAATAGCTCGCGCGATCGCTGGCGTCCTGGGCGGCGTCGTAATACGGGCGAGCGCGGGCGGCGGCGACGAGGCGGTGCAGGTCGGCGGCAATGGGGGCAGGCTGCTCGACCGCAGCAATGGTGGCACCCGCCGCGGTGCCGAGCCGCACGGTGATCTCGATCGGCACGGTGATGCGCAGGGTCTGGCCCGGAACGGCGACTGTGGTGATTGACGGCGCCGGGGCGATCGGCGGCGCCTGCTCGAGGTCGTTCCAGGCGGCGCTCCATTCGCCCGGCAATTCGCGGGGCGCGGCGGCGCCGGCGAACCGGACCCCGGCGTCGACGATCCGCGGATCCCAGGCGAGCTCGGCGGCGGGGACGGCGAAGTTGCGGTCGAGGTAGACGCCGCCGAAATGCAGCCCGAGCACGCGGCCGGTGGCGACGTCGAGGATCGCGGCGCCGGAGCAGCCGCCGAGGGTCGAGGAGTCGTGCAGCGCGGCCGAGACGGTGCGGCCGAAGCTGGCGACGCGGCGGCGGCCGCCGAAGTAACCGGGGGCGAGGCGTTTGAGGTTGTAGCGGCCGCGGAACACGCGTTGCTGGATCGTCAGGTCGTTGCGCAGATCGAGGCCGGGATAACCGATCACTGCGACGCGCCGACGGGCGGCAGGATCGTCGACGGCGAGCGCGAGCGGGGTGACCTGCAGGCCGTCGACGCGCAGCAAGGCCAGGTCCCAGTAGGGGTGGATCAGGACGACCTCGGACACTGCGTAGGTGGGGCCGTCGGGCTCGTCCTGCTGCTCGCGGCGCGGATCGAAGCCGGCGGTCTGGCCGGGGAGGAAGCGCAGGTGGGTGCGCCCGAGGCCGCCGGCGAACAGCTGGGCGACGTGGCGATTGGTCATGATGAGGCCGTCGCCGACGACGAAGCCGGTGCCGCCGTAGGGCAGCGAGAGGTTGTCCGGCAGCTCGATGCGGCCGATCGCCGGCAGGCAGGCTTCGATGCGCGCGCGGAGGTCGGCGTCGGCGTGGAGGTCGAAGAACTCGCCGGGCGGCAGACCGAGCAGCTTGCCGTCAGCGATGTCGGCGACGGGCCGCTCCCTGGGCAGGATGATCGCCTCGAGGCACTCGAGGTCGCCCGGCGCGAGCGGGGCGCGATCGATCCACTTGCGGGCGGTGCTGCGGACCTGATCGGTCTGGCGCGCGTCGAGGCCGAACCACTGGGCGGCGCCGGCGACGATGGGCTCGACGGAGGCGCTGGATTCGAGGTGGGACGGTGGCAGGATGGAGTCCGCGTAGGCGCGGACGCGGGCGGGCGAGGCCATGGAGACGAACAGCAAAGCACGCGCGGACGGGCGAGAAAAGCCGGACGGCGCGGGGAAAGACGGGGTGCGCCGATCTGGCGAAATCGCGGACGATGAGCATTGCCCGGCGGTTGAACCGTGTTCGTCGGCGGCGCGGATGGAGGCCCGCGCGCGCGCCGGAGCGGCGGGCAGGCGTTCGCGGGGTGTGCGTTTTCCGGGGCACGCGACCAGGGACGGAAAGGCCGCCGACGAACACGTCGATGTCCATGCGCCATCCTGGGCGAGTGTCGCGCGCCGGCATCGCGCATGACTTCGAATCGAAGCACGCGCGAACGCGCCGCGCCGATCCTGCGTTCCCAGCCGGGCCTGTGGGCATTGCGCCGAGCCGGCGCCTGGGCTCAATCGACCTGCGGAATGCAGGGACAGTCGTCCCAGTCGCCGACGCACAGCTGCTCCGGCGGGGCGTTCAATTGTTGTTGCACCCATCCGTCGACCTGCGCGGGCGTCACCTGGGTGTCGATGAATTGCAGCGACTTGACGAGCTCCTGCACGCTGCCGAGGCCGTCGAGCGAGGTGAGGCCGGGGCTGTTGGTGACGACGAGGAACCGCGCGCTGGTCAGCGCGTCGAGGCCGGCCAGGCTGGTGAGGCCGTCCATGCGAAAGCCGGTCTGCGAGCAGTCGCCGATGGCGAGGTTCACGTCGACGAGCTTCAGCTGCTCGAGGCCGTGGAGGTCGGTGACCTGCGGCAGGCCCGAGACCTGCAACGTGTGGACTTGCTCGAGGGCGGCCAGCTGCGCCAGATCGGGGACCTGGGGCAGGTCGCGCAGCGACAGCAGGCCGGCGGCGGCGATCGTCTCGAGGCCGGCGAGCGACGCGAGCTCGGGCAACGAGCGCAGCCGCAGCGTCATGTCGGGGCCAGCCTGGGCGAACAGGGCGGCGCTGGGCGACAGATCGGCGAGCGTCGCGTTGTCGGCGAGCAGCACTTCGAGCGCGGTGATGCCGGAGTACTTCAGCGTGGCGAGCGCGTCGACGTCGACGAGGGCAGGGTTGCCGACCACGTGGAGCTCCTCGATGCCCTCGTAGTCGGGCGCGAACGTCGGCAGGCTGGTGATCCCGGTGGCGAAGATGTCGAGCGTGACCAGCCGCTTCAGGTTGGCCAGCGCGGACATGTCGGTGAGCGCCGGCGTGTCCTCGATGCGCAGGCTGAACAGGTCCTCCACGCAGGCGAGCGGCGAGAGGTCGGTCAACACGGCGTTGCTGTCGAGCTGCAGCGCGCTGGCGGTGACGAGGTTGGCGAAGCCCGCGAGCTGCGCAACGGTGAGGTCGCCGGTGATGTGGATCGATCCGGTCACGCGCGTGACGCAGGCCATGAACTCGGTCGAGTCGCCGGGCCCGATCTCCACGTTGCCCTCGAACTCGAGCGCCTCGGGGCACGGCGGTCCGCAGTCGACGGCGGACTCGCCGGTGGTGGTGGTGTCGCCGGTGGTCGAATCGCTGGTGGTGGTGTCGCCGGTGGTCGAGCTCGTGAGGGTCGTCGTGCCGTCGCTCGTGTCCGTGGTGGTCGAGGCGGCGCTCGTGGTCGGTCCCGGCGGGTCGCCGGTGGTGCTGTCCGTGCTCGTCGACGACGGCGGCCCGTCATCGGTGGTCGGCGAGGTGTCCGAGGTCGTCCCGGGCCCGCTGACGCTCTCGCCGTCGGTCTCCGTGTCGGCGGGCTTGGGAGCGCAGGCGAGAGTCACGATGCACGCGAGCCACGAATGAGCACGAGCCATCCGCGCAGCGTACATGCGCGTGGCGATCCGGCTCAAGGCGCGGACGAGCCCTCGCGTGGCGAGGAGATCGCCGTGGCTGCAGCGCGCGGCGACGCGGCCGGAGCTGCGCGATGTTCGGGCCTCGCAGGCCGAGGGACTCGGCGGCGCGAAGAGGCAGCGCGCACGCTCGCGGACGCGACGGACGGGTCAGCGCATGAACCCGGTGTCGGGAGACACGGGCCGACGGTCGGGGGCGCAGGTGGCCACCGGGCTTCGACGCAGGGCGAGCGGCCGGCGCCGAAGGGCGAGCGAGATCCGCCCGCGGCCCGCTCAGCCGATGGCCTTGCAGGCCGGGCCGAGGCTGGCGGTGTTGTTGTCGGTGCGGCACTCGTGCCACGGGTGCTCGGGCATGCCGTCGTCGACCACGAGCACGAGCGGCTTGCTGCCATCGATGAAGCTCGGCGGCAGCTCGGGCAGCTCGAGCAGCAGCTCCTGGGCCTCGGCGGGGTAGAGCACCTTGGTGGTGACGAGGGTGCCGAGCAGGGTGCCGCCCTGGTTCGGGTCGCCCTCGTAGAAGCCGACGGGCACGCCGGCGGGCACGGCGGCCTGGCCGAGGTTGCGCACGCGGGCGAACGCCTTGAAGCCGTCGAAGCACTGGGTGTGGCCGCTGACGACCAGGTCGGGCGCGGCGAACTCGCCCTCGGGCTGGACGTTCTGGCGGAAGTTGTTGAGGCCGGGCGTGGTCCAGTTGGTCGCCTCGACGGCGGGGATGGTGCCGTCCTCGGCGACGTTGGTGACGTGGTAGGCGTGCTGGTTCCAGATCCGGCGCGTGCGCACCCACTGGTTGTTGGCGTCGCCGAAGATCCGCACGCCGCGGGTCTTCATCTGCTCTTTGGGACAGGTGAGGCTCGAGTAGTCGTTCGAGGTGACGACGATGTCGGCCTGGCCGTCGTTGTCGACGTCGGCGACCAGCGGGTACTCGTGGAGCGTGCCGGAGGTGTTGCAGATCTCGGTCAGGACCTCGCCGGTGGCGCCGTCGTAGATCCGCATGTACTGCTCGTCGGCGTAGACGACCTCGGCCGAGCCGGAGCCGTCGAAGTCGAACACCGAGCTGCCGGTGAACGCCGACGAGCAGTCCTGCGTCTGCTTGATCCACAGGAAGGTGTCGGCCGCCGCGACGGCGGGGTCGAGCAGCTTCTTGCCGTCGAACACGGCGTAGCCGATGCCGCCGGCGACGCCGATGTCGGGGGTGCCGTCGCCGTTGAAGTCGGCGATGGTCGGCGGGCCGCCGCCGCCGATGTTGCCGGCGCTGTCGGGCGGGCACAGGTCGGGCGACAGCGGGCCGTTGATGTCGAGGTCCTGGCGGACGACGACGAACAGGCCGGGGGCGTTGGGGTCGTAGCGCCAGATGTTGAGGTCGTGGGTGCCGGTGCCGTGGGCGTTGTCGATGCCGACGATCTCGGGCACGCCGTCGAGGTCGAAGTCGGCGACGGCGGGGAAGGTGCCGCCGAGGCCGGTGTCGACGAGCACGGTGCCGTCGATCTCGAGGACCCGGGTGGGGGTGACGATCTCGAGCTGGCCGTCGCCGTCGACGTCGGCGGCGATCGCCTTCTTGTTCCACCAGCTGCTGGTGATGGCGTCGATGGTGAGCTCGAGCGCGCCGGTCTTGCCGTCGAGCACGCTCGACTCGGTGAGGATCTCGACGTTGCCGTCGCCGTCGAAGTCGGCCAGCGAGATGTGGTCGCAGCCGACGACCTCGGCGGTGATCCACAGCTCGGCGCCGGCGGCGGTGTAGGCCCGCACCTTGCCCTCGGCGGTGCAGGCGACGACCTCGTTGCCGGCGACGCCGTCGATGTTGCCGGCGGCGAGCGAGCGCCCGCCGAACAGGGTGTCGACGGCCGGCTTCTGCGTCCACTTGGTGACCAGCGCGCCGTTGACGATCGAGATCGCGTGCAGGGTGCCGTCGGAGCTGTAGTTGCCGTCGTCGAACGACATGAACACGATCTCGGGGATGTCGCGCTCGTCGACCTCGCCGTTGCAGTCGTCGTCGTCGAGCTGGATGACGATCGGCGGCATCATCACGCTGGCGTCGGTCCACGCGTACTTGAGCACCGGCTCGAAGCTGGTCTGCGGCTTGAACTCGCAGCGGGGCAGGCAGTCGATGTCGTCGCCCTCGGGCACGACGCCGGGGTCGCACTCCGGCGGCTCGGGCAGGCACTTGCCGGTGGCCGGCACGAACCCGCCGCCGCACTGGTCGCCGCCCATGCTGCCGGGCTCGCCGAGGGTGTATTCACAATAGTTGCCCTCGGGGCATTCGGCGGCGTCGACGCATTCGGCGCCGGGGACCACGCATTGCTGGAACGAGCACACCTGGTCCGATTGACAGCAGACCTCGCCGCACGCGAGGTCGGCGGCGCAGCAGACGTCGCCGACGCAGGCGCCGTCGGGGCAGCTCTCGAGGTCGCAGGCGGCGCCGGTGGTGCCGTCGCTGTCGGTGAGGCCGCCGCTGCCCTCGGTCGGGACGACGTCGGTGGTGGCGTCGGTGGTGGCGCCGGTCAGGCCGTCGGTGACGGTGATCGAGGTGCCGGGGGTCGTCGGCGTCGCGGTGTCTTCGGCCGGGCGACCGTTGTCGCCGCAGGCGGCGACGATGGCGACGAGGAGGTTGGGGGCCAAGATCGCGCGACGCATTGCGAGGATGGGACCACGTGGACCCCGACGATGACAAGTCGGCGCATGCGGATCGGCGGCGGCGATGCGTCCGCGTGGTCTGCGATGCCGCTCGCCGGACCGCCGGCGCCCGGCGTCGCGGTGAATTCGCGGATTCACACGAGGGCCGCCCGGCCGGCGCGCGGCCGCCCGCGGGTGCGCGTTCGCCCGCGGCGCGCAATCGGCTTCATCGCGCGGGCCCCGAAACCCGCGCGGAATGGGGGCACTCGGCGGACGAGGCGGCGGCGAATCAGGTCACGACGTTCGGCGGTTCGCTCGCCAGCGTCAGCGGCGGGGCGGCCATCGCCGCGCGCGCGACCGGCCGCGCCGGGGTCGGGGCGGCCCGCCAGCGCTCCACGGCGGCGTCGAGGATGCCGCCGATGAGCGCGTCGTAGCTCCAGCCGTGACCGGCGGCGAGGTTGGCGAGGTCGCTGAAGCCGGGGCGCAGGCCCGGCAGCGGGTTGATCTCGATGAACTGGACCTCGCCGTGGCGATCGCAGCGCAGGTCGACGCGCGAGATGTCGCGGCACTCGAAGGCGCGGTGGGCTCCGAGCGCGAGCTCGTGGATCTGGCCGAGGCGCGCGGGGCTGAGGGCGCCGTGACGCAGCAATTCGTCGGTCATGGGATAGCGGACCTCGGCCGAATAGTCGCGCTTGTACTCGAGCGAATAGACGAACTCGTCGAGCGGACCGGCGGGCACGATCTGCATGACGCCGAGGACGCGCGCGCCGTCGCCGTTGCCGATCACGCCGACGGTGTACTCCTCGCCGGGCAGGAACTCCTCGACGAGCACGGGCTGGCGGTAGGCGGCGTGGAGCGAGCGGACGAGGGCGTGCAATTGCTCGGGGTCGGTGCAGCGGGAGCGGCTGCGGATGCCCATCGAGGAGCCCTCGCCGACCGGCTTGAGGAACAGCGGATACTGCAGACCGTGATCGTCGCAGGTCTCGCCGGGCGGGACCAGGCGGAACGGCGGGGTGGGCAGGCCGTGGTCGCGGGCGACGAGCTTGGCGACCCGCTTGTCGAGGGTGAGGGTGAGCGCGGGGGCGTCGCTGGCGGTGAACGGGACGCCGAGCATTTCGAGCAGCGCGGGAACCTGCGATTCGCGGCCGCGGCCGCCGAAGCCCTCGGCGAGGTTGAACACGCCGTCGAGGCGCTCGGCCAGGCCGCCGCGCACGAGGCCGTCGAGCAGCGCCCGCCCGCCGCCGAGCCGCACGACATCGTGGCCGCGACGGCGCAGGACCTGCTCGATGGCGACAATGGTGTCGATCGCCTCGAGCTCCTCATATAGGTCGATCGGCTCCGACGCGCTCGGGACTTCCATCGGTTTGAGGTCGTAGGTGATTCCGATCCGCATCGCCGGGCGCGACCAGTAGCACGGGCCGCGAACGGGCACGAGGCGTTTCACAGCGGGACGCCACCCCGGAAAATTCCCTGAGCGGGGTGAGCGCCCGCGAGACGCCGCGGCGGGCCGGGTCGGTCGATGTCGGCGCCGGCCTCGATGCCGCGTCGCCTCGTCGAGGTTGCGATGGAGCGGCGCTGCATGGGAGAGGCTGCGGCGGGTCGCGGACGGCTCCGCCGACCTCGATCTCGTCATCCGGGGCGGCGATCGGGGCGGGCCATTGCAGGGTGACCGCAAGCACCGCGGCGTGGGAGCAGGTGCGCGAGGTGATGCTCGCGACCGGCGCAAGAAATTGGCGCATTCGCATGGGCTCGCGACTCGGGCCTGGCGCGGGCGGCGAGATCGCGGTCGCGGGTGAGGGCGTCCTCGACGGGCCGCGGCGGAGGCGGCATCGGTGCGCGGCCGAGAGCCGCGGGACTCGATCGCCCGAGCTTGACGGCGTTCGGTTTTGCGATTGGGGGCGCGGGGGCCCCGGAGGGCGCGCAGGCGCATAAAGCATGATTCGCGCCAAACGCCCGCGGCGCCCGGTTTCGAGCGGATCTGCGGGCCTGGGGGCGGAGACGAGATTTGACGCGATTGATGGGAGATGGTAAATGAGGTGATGTCGGCGGGGCGCTGCGACAGGTTCGCAGCAATGCCTCCGCCGTTCGTCTTTGGGTCGACGCGAGGGCCGCCGGGCGGGTCGGGGCCTGCTGGCCGCAAGTCGCTTGTGGACGGTCCCGTGTGCGGCGTATCGTAACTGCAGTTCGCGCAATCGCTGGTGCGGATGGCCAACGGGATGGAGATGGTCGGGGCGATCGGCGCTTCGATGCTGATCCCCGGCATCGTGCTCGCGGCGTTCGGCGGCCACGCGCTGCGCAAGGCCCGGGCCTCGCGCTTCAGCGCCTCGTTCGGGCCGCGCTCGGTGGGCCTGGCGCTGCGCTTCTGAGGCGCGGTCCGTGGCGTGACAGGTGGTCGCAGCGCCCGGCGGGGACGGTTCGGCTAGGCTCCGGGCATGGCCGACGCCCCGTTCCTCACCGCCGAGTGGCGCGACCTCGTGATGCTGAACTTCGTCGTCGACCCGGCCGTGCTCGCGCCGCACGTCCCGCCGGGGACCGAGCTCGATCTGTTCGGCGGCGAGGCCTTCGTCAGCGTGGTCGGCTTCATGTTCCTGCGCACGCGCCTGATGGGCTGCCCCGTGCCGTGGCACCGCGATTTCGAGGAGCTCAACCTGCGCTTCTACGTCCGCCGGCGCGGGCAGGACGGCGAGCCGCACGTGGGCGCCGATGGCTACAAGCGCGGGGTCGCGTTCGTCAAGGAGATCGTGCCGCGCGCGGCGGTGGCGATGGTGGCGCGGCGGCTGTACGGCGAGCGCTACGAGGCCTGGCCCATGCGACATACGAAAGTGCCAGCCACGGCGGCGGCCAGCGGGGCGGTCGGCTACGCGGTGCGGATCGGCGGGCGCTGGCACGAGCTGGGGCTGGGGTTCCGCGGAGAGCCGGCCGCGCTCGTCCCCGGATCGGAGGCGGAGTTCATCGCCGAGCACTACTGGGGTTACGTCGCCGGGCCGGGCCGGCCGACGATCGAGTACCGCGTCGAGCACCCGCCGTGGCGGGTCTGGCACGGCGAAGCGCCGCAGCTCCGGGCCGACGTGGCAGCGCTGTACGGTCGGGAGTGGGCTGCCGCCCTGGCGACGCCGCCGCGCTCGGCGTTCCTCGCCGACGGCTCGCCGGTCACGGTCTATCACGGCCGCAGGCTGACGTGAGCGCTTGCGCCGGGGCGGCGAGTGGGCGACGCTCGGCGCCGAAGTGCCTCGCAGGAGCCGCATCGATCGGGGGACGGAGCGCCACGAGGCCGCTCGGTGTCTTCATGGACATGTCGTCATGGACATGTCGGATAGAACATGTTGGATGGGACATGTCCATGAATTATAGCTCGTGAAGGGTTGGAGGTGAGCGCGTGGGTCTCTTTGATTTTCGCTGTCCGGTGTCCGGGCTGTCGCTGCGCGCCGCCGATGCGGTCCACGTGGCGCTGATCGAGCTCGATCCGGGCGAGTGGGCGCCGCTGTCGCTGCCGGTCGTCGGCTGCTACGACCGCGGCGGCTCGATCGACGGCTTCACCCCGGACTTCCGCACCGACCTGTTCGCGGCGGGGTTCGCCAGGTTCTACAAGTGCGGCCGCGCCGACGGCCCCGACGTCAGCCATGAGCTGCGCGAGTTCTCGCGTCAGCCCGACTTCGGGCGGCTGCTCCACGTGTTCGAGCGCGTCAACACGATGAGCCAGTGGCACGCGATGGAGTTCACGCTCGACGGCCTGCCGCTGCGGCAGGTCCTGATCCACGCGGAGGTGTTCTCGACCGTGGCGCCGTCGGAGCCGCCGACCCGCGCCCCCGCGTTCGAGGCGATCGAGCAGCAGCTCGCGGCCGCGCCGGTGGCCCCGCAGGCGCGCGAGATGTTCGAGGCGCTGATCATCGCCGACGACCCGATCCGCTGCCAGACCGCCGCGGCGCTGTCGCAGCTGGCCGCGTTCTCGCGCTGGCTGGCGGAGCGCGGTAAGTCATGGTCACCGGCGCCGGAGAGCGGCCAGTACTTCGTTGAGACGGACCTCGAGTTCGCCCGCGAGGCGCGGACGACCTGGGCCGCCGACCCTCAGGTGCTGTCGGTCGTCGAGCTCGTGATCCAGGACCTCGAGGAGGAGCTCGCGGGCGGTCGGCGGCGTCGTCGACGTGCGCGCGCGCTGTGAAGCACGTGCGTCGCGGTCGGCCGATCGGATCGCCACGATCGGCGTGCCGAGCGTGCGGGGACGCTGTACTCGTCGGCGGGGATCCGGATCTCCGAGACGCTGGCCGAGTACATGATGAACCTGCGCGCGACGTACCCGTGAGCGGGGACTTTGTATGAGTCCGGGTGTGAATGATCAACATGTCTCGATGGACATGTAGCGGCCGGTCTTGGAAGACCGGGACACGCCGGCGCAGCGGGTCAGCCTCCGTTCGCCGGGCACAGGGCGCCGGCCTTGCGCGCCGCGGCGGAGCCCGGCCGTTCGTCGGCGATCCGGGCCGCCTCGGCGCGGGCCGCTTCGACCTGGCCCAGCGAGCAGAGCGCGCTGACCAGCGACAGCCGGCGCTCTTCGACCAGGGCGCCGGCCGGGAACTCGAGCGCGTGTCGCTGCAGCAGCGCGTGGGCCTGCGTCCAGGTGCCGGCGCGCAGGGCAGCGCGGGCCTCGGCCATCAGCGTGGACTCGCGGAGGAGCGCGTCGGGTTCGATCGGCGCGGAATCATCGGATGTCGCATCGGACATGTCCTTCGGGACATTGATGAGAGTCGTGGCTCGGGTGGGCGAGCTCGCCTGAGCGGCGCGGGCCGCGGCCGCGGTGAGGCGCGCGAACTCGGGCGAGGGCTGGTCGTCCAGGGCGGCCGGGGTCGCATCGGCGGGCGGTGAGGCGGCGGGCCGCGCCGCTTCGGCCGCGGACGCGACCCGAGCGGCGGGCGCGGGCGCGGCGGTTGGCTCGCTTCGCGGCGCCGTGAACACGACGACGGCGACGAGCCCGACCACCGCGGCCGCGATCGCATTGGTGGTGGCGAGCCCGGACGCGAGCGCGCCCGTCGTCCCCGCGGGCGCAGCGGTCCACGCCGACGCGGTCCACGCCTGGGATGCAGCCTGCGCGGCGGCGGCCTCGCCGGCCCCGGCCAGGCCCACGCCCGCGACCAGCGCGAGCCACACCCGCTGGCGCGTCGCCGGGCTCGGTTCGCCGGCCCGGCGGGCGCGACTCAGCAGCAGCGCGCGCTCGTCGAGCGCGGCCTCGCCGGTGGCCCGGCGCTCGCGCAGGCGGACCCGCGCGAACGTGCGGTCGAACTCCTGGCGAGCCGCCCGCAGCCGCGAATACACCGTGTTCTCCTTGACCTCGAGCGCGCGGGCGATCTCCGGCGCCGTCATCTGCTCGAGCTCCGCCAGCAGGAACACCGCGCGCTTGTCCTCGTCGAGCCGGTCGAGGAAGCGCTCCAGCAGCGCGGCGGCCTCGCGCTCGGCGACCGCGTCGGTGCCCTCGTGCGCGCGCGGGGCCTCGTCGGCGAACGCCTGCGCCAGCCGGTGCTGGCGCCCCGCGGACCGCCGCTGTCGCCACGCGATCTTGCGGGCGATGCCGTACAGCCAGCCGCGGACCGAGGTGATCGGCGCGTCGGGGCGGCGCAGGACCACCAGGAAGACCTCCTGGGCCGCGTCCTCGACGGCGCCCGGGGCCACGCCGAGGCGACGCAGGTTGCGGTGGACGAACCCGATGTGCTCGCGGAACAGCGCCTCGAACGCGGCGCCGCCGGGGGGCACGGGGTCGGACTCGAGGGGCTGGAGCTGCATGGATCGGTCGGTATCTCCGGGTCGCCGCGGATCCGTCTAAAAAAGTTGCACCGCGACGCCGCCGCCCAGGCGCACGCCCGCGGGCGGCACCGCGTAGAACTCGCCGCCGTCGCGGGTGGCGTAGCGGCGGCGCGTGAAGGCGACCACGGCCTCGATCTCGAGGCCGAGCACCAGCCAGCGCAGCGGTCGCCACTGCAGGCCCGGGGCCAGCAGACCGGCCGCCCACAGCCCGCGGGAGGTCTCGCTCGCCGTGAGGCCCACGCCCTCGGCGCGCAGCCGCCCGAGCTCGAGGCCGGCGCACAGCTCGAGCGCGAGGGTGCGGCGGACCAACCGCGGACAGCCACGCACGGCCCCGGCGGCGAGCTGCAGGGTGGCGCCGACCCCCGGGTGGGCAGGGTCGCGCAGCGGGCTGCCGAACCAGCCGCTGCCGCGCAGGTCGAGCCGGGCCGGGCGCCACACCAGCGAGAGGTGACCGGAAAGACCGGCAGCGAACCGCTCACTGGGCCCGACGCCGGCGGCGGCGCCGAAGCCGAGCGCGAGCCCGGGGCGGCGGCGCGGGGGGACGGTCGAGGCCGCGAGCGGCCCGGCGGCGGTCGAGGAAGCGCTGGACGACGCGGACGCGGTCCCGGCGGCGGTGAGCGGCGCGGACGCGGTCGCGGAGGCGGAGAGCGGCGCAGACGCGGTCGCGGGCAGCGGCGCGGGCGTGGATCCGGGCAGCGGCGCGGAGGTGGATCCGGGCAGCGGCGCGGGCGGGATCGACGGGCCGGCGGGCAGCGGCGAGGGCTTCGGGCCGGGCGGCGGGGCGAGGTCGAGCTCGAGCGGATCGGGCGGCGGCGCGGGGCCCTGCATGAAGCGCGTGCTGACCTCGAGCGGCGCCGCGGCGACGGCCACGATCACCGCGGTCGCGTCCGCCAAAGCCTCGCAGCGCGGGCTGTGGAGCGTCCGCCGCTGCTCGCCGCCGACCTCGCGCACGCGCAGCTCGAGGGTGTAGCCGCCGGCGTCGGCGACGAGGCGGGCCTCGGCCGTGACCGGCTGGGGCGCGCCGCCGGCGGTCAGGCGCAGGGCAGTCGCCTCGACCTGCGCGCGGCCCGGACAGCCCGCCAGCTCGGGCCAGCGCAGCTCGAGCCAGGTCGGCGCCGCCGCGACCTCGCGGGCGCCGAGGACCGTCAAGCACAGCGCGGCGAGGCAGGAACCTGGTCGAAGAGACATGTGACCCGGGACGCCGGGCGCGAGGGTAGCGAGGCTGGTCGGCGCCGACAAGCGGGACAGGCCCCTCGCGCCGGCGAAGCGCGCTGCGCCCCGCGTGCGCTCGCAAGCCGCAGCGCCGGAGCGCCCGCGAGCGGTGACCGTGGGCGGCCGGCGCCGTCGCCCGGACCGTCGCCCGTATAGGAGGATCACGAGCGCGGCGCATCGAGCCGCGAGGGCGCGTCGTCGATCGAAGTCGCGCCGTCGAGGTGGCCGAAAGATTTTTCGACGGGTCTCGCCGGTGCCGGAGATGGGTCGGCCATGCACACCACGACGCGCCCCGTCATCGACGCCCAACTTCTCACGACCCCCGCCGCCCGACTGCGCAGCCGCACGCGCCCGATTCACCGGATTACGCGCGGGGTGAGCCTCGGCGGCTGGTTGCTCGCGCTCGCGTGTGACGGCGGCGGCGCGACGAGCACGGCGCACACGACCGCCGACGACACGACCATCGCGACCACGCAGGACAGCGGCACCGAGGGGCCGGACCCGGGCACCACGAAGGGCACCGAGGGGCCCGACCCGGGCACGACGAGCGACGGGAGCACCACCGCAGTGAGTGCCAGCGACGGCAGCACCACCCACGGCACGAGCGAAGGCACGACGAGCGAAGACACGACGAGCGAAGGCACGACGAGCGAGGGCACGACGAGCGAAGGCACGACGAGCGAGGGCACGACGAGCGAGGGCACGACCTTCGGCACCACCGGCGCGTGCGAGAGCGACGATCGGGCGGTCAAGCTCGGGCGGCTGATCGATCCGCTGGACGGCAGCGTGCTCGAGCCCGCGATCGTCATCGTCCACGCCGACCGGATCGTCGCCGTCACCTCCGACGAGGCCGCGATCCCGTGCGGCGCCGAGATCGTCGACTGGTCGCGCTACACCGGCGTGCCCGGGCTCGTCGACGCCCACACCCACTTCGTCTACCAGACCGACGACGAGCCCGGCACCTTCCCGTGGTCGCGCAGCTGGTGGCTGTTCCAGAACAAGCCGGACACGCTGGCCGCGCTGGCGCGCCAGGCGGCGGAGAAGACGATCCAGCTCGGCGTCACCACGGCGATCGACAAGGGCTGCGGCCCGGGCGAGGGCATCATCGCCGGGCTGCGCGACGCGATCGCGGCCGGCGAGGTCGTCGGTCCGCGCATCTACTCGGCCGGCTACGGGATCAGCGGGCCGGTGCCGTCGATCCCGGTGATGAAGGGGTGGATCGAGCAGAACGTGGCGAACGGCGCCGACCTGATCAAGGTGTGGGCCGACAACTGCAGCGACGACACGCTGACCTGCACCTCGAAGTTCAGCTTCGACCAGCTCAAGGCGGCCGTCGACCACGCGCACGCGCTCGGCAAGCCGATCGCCATCCACGCCTACCACGCCGACACCGCGAAGCTGGCGATCATGGCCGGCCCGGACTCGCTGGAGCACCCGGAGGGCCTCGATACCATCGACTTCATGGACATGATCGCGATGGGCATCACCTACGTGCCGACCATCGATCACAACCGCTATTACCGGGACAACCTGGCCTACTTCGGCTACGAGCCGGGCAAGGCGGCGGAGTTCGAGGCGTACATCGCGTTGAACCTGGCGACCGCGAATCAGGCGTACCTGGCCGGGGTCGACATCGCCATGGGCTCCGACGCGGTGTTCAGCGGGTTCGGCGAGAACACGCGCGAGCTGGGGTGGTTCATCGAGGCCGGGATGACGCCGCTCGAGGCGCTGCAGGCCGCGACGCTCGAGGGCGCGGCCAGCATCGGGGTCGAGCACGAGGTCGGCCGGGTCGCGCCCGGTTACTTCGCCGACATCGTCGCGGTCGACGGCGATCCGCTGACCGACGTGAACGTCCTGATCGACGATGTGCACGCGGTGATGAAGAGCGGCGTGGTGGTGCCGTGATCGGCCGTCGCGAGCGGGCTGCGCGTCCGGGCGCGGCCCACGCATGCTGCGGATCCGCGGTCCTCGGCGCCTCGCAGTAACAGAGCGCGGGCTGCTGGGTGTCGCGGCGAAGGAGCGCCACTCTCGGCGACGACCATGGCCACCGTGACCTCGCGCTCGGGGGCTCTGACGGGCTGCCCACGGAGAGAAATAGTTCGAAGTTTTTTGGATCTCAACGGGGTTGTCGGGGCTCTTCACCCTTGAGCGTCGCTCTGGCCGGGCGTCCTCCCGACGAAGGCCAGGACTGGGGCGCCATCCACCGGACAAAATGACATGAAGAAGCTCGCATTTCTCGCTCTTGCTGCTGCTGCTGTCGGCGGCCTGTCCCTGACCTCGCTCCCGAGCACAGCGATCGCCAAGGGTCAGTGCAATGGCACGACGAAGCCCTGTCCGCTCCAGCAGTGGATGCGCGACAACCTGGGTACTCCCATGGCGAGCGGCGACTTCGTCGCGGTTGCCAAAGGGGTCGAGAAGATCCAAACATTCGGCGGCCCTGCCATGAAGGACTGGACCAAGTTCGCCAAGAAGACGGTCGACGACCTCAAGGCCAACAAGTCGGACGACGTGAAGGCCGACTGCAAAACGTGCCACGACGCCTACAAGGTCGCCTACAAGAACAACACGGCGCTGCGGAACCGGCCGATCCCGTGAGCGATTCACCGCGGAGGTGGCGAGCAGGCCGCGCAGAGACCGGCAGGCGCTCGCCGAGGAGACGCTGCGCCGCCTGCCTCTGACCCGGCAGGGCATGGTGCTCGGCACGCCGGCGTACGTGGCCCCGGAGCCGTTTTGCGGCGAGCGGGTTGTCGGCGGTGGGCTTGTCGGCGACGGGATCACCGTCGCTGGGCTCAAGCGGGCCGAGCTGCGAGGAGCGGGAGCCGGACCGTGAACACCGCGCCTCCGCCCTCGCCCGGGCTCTCGGCGTTCACGGTGCCGCCGTGCAGCTCGACGAGTTGGCGGACGATCGCCAGGCCGAGCCCGAGGCCGCCATGAGCGCGGGTCGTCGTCGGGTCGGCCTGACTGAAGCGGTCGAACACGTGCGGCAGGAACTCGCTCCGGATCCCCGCGCCTGTGTCGGCGACGCGAAGCTGCATCGCGTCACCCTCGCGCTTCAGCGACAGGGTGACGATGCCGCCCACGGGCGTGAACTTGATGGCGTTGCTGAGCAGGGTTCCACAGCACCTGCTGCATGCGCTCGGGATCGGCGAGGGCCGGGCGCAGTTCGTGCGAGACGGTGGCGAGGAACTCGTCCTTGAGCCGCGTCACCGTCTCCGCCGCTTCGCGGGCCGCGCGTTCGCGGACTACCAGGTCGCGGACCACGTACTGTCGTCGACGGTCGCGGAGCGCCGACCGCACGGCCGTCACCAGCGTCAGCGGGGTGACCGGCCGCGCCAGCACGGTGACGTGGCATAAGCGGCCGCCTGGCGCTTGACCGTCAATGACCCGAGAGTCATGGATTGCGAAATCAACGCCAGCGCCGGTCTCGGGGCAATATCGGGCCGCAGGCGGTAAACGCGATAATCGAAGTTCCGAGGAGATCAGGCCATGGACGACGTTCTCATCGTGGGTGCCGGACCGACCGGCCTTGTGCTGGCGCTTTGGCTGAAAAAACAAGGCATCCGGTTCCGGATCATCGACAAGAGCGCCGGGCCTGGAGAGACCTCCCGCGCCATGGCCGTGCAGGCCCGCACGCTGGAGCTCTACCGCCAGCTCGATCTCGCGGATGCGGTCGTCGCCGCCGGTCACAGGAATCCGAACATCAACCTGTGGGCCCGCGGCAAGCGACGGGCGCATGTCTCCTTCGCCGACGCGGGTACCGACGTGACGCCGTACCCCTTCGTCCTGGTGTACCCCCAGGACCTCCACGAGCGGCTCCTGGCGGAGCGCTTGCAGGTGCTCGGTGTCGAGGTCGAGCGCCGGACCGAGCTGGTCTCCTTCGAAGACAAGGGTGACCACGTCGTCGCTCGCCTCAGGACGCCCGACGGCGGCGAACAGAATCACGAAGCGCGATACCTCGCCGGCTGCGACGGCGCTCGCTCCCCGATCCGCCATGCGCTCGGCATCGAATTCGAGGGCGGCACCTACAAGCAGATCTTCTATGTGGCCGACGTCGCGTTGAACGGGCTTGAACCGGCCGACGAGGTCCACATCGCGCTCGATACGTCCGACTTCGTGGCGGTGCTGTCCTACGGAGGAGACCGCAACCGCCTGATCGGAACGGTCAAGGACGAACGCGCGGACCGCCCCGAGACCCTGACGTTCGAGGACGTCGGCCACCAAGCGATCGAGGGTCTCGGGATCGAGGTCCGGAAGGTCCACTGGTTCTCCACCTATCGCGTCCACCACCGGGTCACCGGCAGCTTCCGGCGCGGTCACGTCTTCCTGGTCGGGGACGCCGCCCACGTCCACAGCCCGGCCGGAGGCCAGGGGATGAACACCGGCATCCTCGACGCCATCAACCTGGCGTGGAAGCTCGCCATGGTCGTGAAGGGGCAGGCACCCGACAGCCTGCTCGACAGCTATGACCTCGAACGCCGGGCGTTCGCCCGCAAGCTCGTCGATACCACGGACCGCCTGTTCACGTTCGTCACCGCCGACGGAAGCTTCGCGGACTTCGTCAGGACCCGGATCGCCCCGGTCGTCGCAAGCGCGGCGTACCGCATCGAAAGCGTCCGTGAATTCATGTTTCGAATGATCTCGCAGACGACCCTGAGCTACCAGGAGAGTCCCCTGAGCGAGGGCAAGGCGGGTTCGATCGAAGGCGGCGACCGTCTGCCGTGGGCGCGGTCGGCGGCCTCGGACAACTACGCGCCGCTGGCGGACATCGGCTGGCAGATTCACGTCTACGGCGCGGCCCGATCCGACCTGCGGAGCTGGTGCGAGCGGCGCCGTGTCCCGCTGCACACGTTCGCCTGGAGGCCCGAGCACAAGAAGGCTGGCCTGCAGAAGAATGCCCTCTATCTGCTTCGGCCGGACACCTGGGTGGCGCTCGCCGAGCCGCAGCAGTCCACGGCTACCCTCGACCGGTATTTCAGCGCACGGGGGCTCGCCCCGGGGGAGGTCCTTTGACGGACGCGAAGCCGAGATGGAACCGGCGGAAGGAGGCGCGTCCGGCAGAGATCGTCGACGCCGCGATCGACGTCTTCGTGGAGAACGGTTTTGCGGGGACGAAGCTCACCGAGGTCGCGCAGCGCGCGGGGGTCGCGAAGGGGACGCTCTATCTGTACTTCGAAACCAAGGAGGACCTCTTCCGCGCCGCCGCGCGGCAGGCACTCGCCACGAACCTGGACGCCATCGAAAAGGTGGCGGCGGGCTTCGACGGAACGATCACCGACCTGGTGCCGATGTTGTTGAAGCGGGCGGCCGGGCGGATGGGAGACAGCCGCATCCCGGCCATCGTACGCATGGTGCTGGCGGAGAGCCGCGCGTTCCCCGACCTCGCCCGCATCTGGCACGACGAGGTCGTGGCTCGCGTCCTGACGCTGCTGACCAGGCTGGTCGCAGAAGCTCAGGCGCGCGGCGAGGTCCGGCCGGGCGATCCGAAGCTCCTCGCCCTATCCATCGCCGGTCCGATGCTCGTCGGTGTGCTGTTTCACGAGGTGTTCGGGGCCGAGAGCCCCTTCGCTCCGGACCTCGACGCGCTGGCCACCCACCATTCAGAAGCGGTCCTCCAAGGAATTGTGGATCGATGATGCACCGTCGCCGTCGCGGCTATCGCGGGTCTGGTTTCGTGCATGTGAAATGTCGCCGGAGGGGCAGTCCAGCAATGGATCGGACGTGCGGTGGCCGCCCTCAATTCGCTGCGGCGAACGTGTTCCGTCTCAGCGCCGATGACAGGGCGACCGCGCATGCGTGCAGTCCATGCATTCGGGTCTGCGTCCCGGCCACGTCGAACTGGGGCCACGACAGGCGATGCGTCGTCCGCCTGGCCGCTCCTGCGCCGGCATGACTGCCGCTCGCGGCCCCCATCGTCGCCTCGCTGCCCCGATCGCTCCAGCGCATGGGGCGGCCGAGCCGGGGGGCGGGAGACGAGCCTGGAGGGGCTGTCCGGGCCACGGCGGCGGGCGAGATCGCTTTTTAGCCTCGCCGGCGCCGACGTCGCGCGGCGAGGACGGCGCATGAGCGGCCGCGCGGCCGCGCGCCGTCGCGCTCGACCTCGCCCGTGTTCGGCGCTCCGAGGGCCGATTTTCAGTGGTTCCCTGATCTGCACAATCGTCGCCGCGGCGAATCGCTCGCTGCGACCACCTCCGCTCGCAGACGGAGCCGAATGTTCGGTCGCTCCCGGCGCCGCGCGTCGTCGCAGTACGATCGGTGTCATCGAGGAGTCTGCATGAGGATGTACGGACGTGGATTGGGAATGTTTTTTGCGCTGAACCTGATCACTGCCTGTGGCAGTGACGGCACCACCACCGATTCGGCGTCGGGCGACGGGTCGACCAGCACGGGCGACGCGACGACCGACGTCGGGACGACCACCGGCACGCCGACCACGGACACGCCGACCACCACTTCGACGACCGACGCGCCGACGACCGGCACGCCCACGACCGGCACGACGGACGGCGACACCACCGGCACCGTCGTCCCCGAGTGCGGCGACGGTATCGTCGATCCCGGCGAGGAGTGCGACGACGGGGCCGACAACGGCGCCGGGCAGGCGTGCAACGCGACGTGCGCCAGCAACATCTGCGGCGACGGCGATCAGGGGCCCGGCGAGGAGTGTGACGACGGGGGCGACAACGGCGACACGAAGAGCTGCAAGTCGAACTGTACGCAGCAGATCTGCGGCGACGGTTTCCCCGGCCCCGGGGAGGCGTGCGACGACGGCAACCAGGACGACACCGACGCGTGCACCTCGACCTGCGGGGTCCCGGCCTGCGGCGACGGCTTCACGCAGGACGGCGAGGGCTGCGACGACGGCGCCGCCAACGACGACCATGGCGCCTGCACCTCGGCCTGTCAGGCGAACGTGTGCGGCGACGGCTTCGTGTTCGACAGCGAGGGCGGCGCCGAGGAGTGCGACCTCGGGGCCGCCAACGGGCCCGGGCAGACGTGCAACGCCGAGTGCAAGGCCAACGTCTGCGGCGACAACGACAAGAGCGCCGACGAGCCGTGTGACGACGGCAACAAGGTCGGCGGCGACGGCTGCTCCGCGAGCTGCCAGCTCGAGGAGTGCGGCAACGACGTCGTCGACGAGGGCGAGGCGTGCGACGACGGCCAGGACGGCAACCAGGATAACGGCTGCACCGACAACTGCGCCGAGCCGGCCTGCGGGGACAGCTTCACGCAGGCGAGCCTGATGGAGCAGTGCGACGAGGGCGCCGGCAACAACAACACCGGCACCTGCACGCTCACCTGCCAGTTTCCCGAGTGCGGCGACAGCTTCGTCCAGGCGAGCCTGATGGAGGAGTGCGACGACGGCAACACGGTCAACGACGACGCCTGCAGCAACACGTGCAAGACCGCCAAGTGCGGCGACAGCATCAAGCAGGCCGACGAGGAGTGCGACGACGGCAACGCGGTCAACGACGACGCCTGCACCAACCTCTGCAAGTCGGCCAAGTGCGGCGACGGCATCCTGCAAGCCGGCGAGGAGTGCGACGACGGCAACGCGGTCAACGACGACACATGCAACAACATGTGCAAAAAGCCGCTGTGCCCCGGCGGAGCGTTCTACGCCAACCGCTGCTGGTACGCCTCGACGCAGTGCGAGTCGGCCGCCGCCAAGTGCGCCTCGGTCGGCCTGACCGGCGCCGACGGCTTCGTCAACGGCCTGACCTGGGACCTGGCGACGATGACGGCCGTCGCCGGCCAGCTCGGCCTCGCCACGGGCGGCGATGTCGGCTGCTGCGTCGAATTCGGGTGGATCGAGAACAACACGATCTACACCCACAACTTCGGCGCGAGCTTCTACAACTGGAACGGCTGCTTCTCCAACTTCCCGACCCTCAAGGTCTGCAACCCGCAGTGACGCGCGGGCGCTGACCCGGGGCCCAGGAGGCTGGGCCGGCCGCGCGGCGCGAAGCTGTCACCCGTGGGCCGCGCTTCAGGGCGCGGCCCACTCTCGCTTCGGGTCCGCGGGCTTCGGCACCTCGCTGTAGTAGAGCTCGGGCCGAAGCTGCGTGTCGCGGTCGAGCAGCGCGCCGACGAACCTCTCGATGCGACTCTCGGCCACCTCCATCGGGCTCTGCCGCTCGCTGCCGTCGGTCGTGACGTGGGCGACGCGGCCGCCCTCGAAGCTCACGCGCATCGGGGTGTCGTATTTGGGGAGGCACGCGCCGAAGCTGGTCGTCAGGTCGGTGAACGTCTCGCCGCTCTGCAGCGTGAGGTCGTACTCGTGCGGGTTATGGACGTTGCCGCGGCCGCCGTGGCGGCAATGCGTCGCCACCTCGCGCACCTCGGACAGCCAGCGACGGGCGCTGTCGGCGGCCCCGGGGAGGTACGGGGGAAACAGCGAACCCGGGAAGTAGGGGGCGTCGAAGCGAGCGAGCTGCAGGTCGATCTGCTTGTTGAACAGCTCGACCAGCTGCGGGTTCGGCAGGTCCCCCGGCATCGGCGGCTGCATGCAGGCCGCGAGCGCGAGGGTCATGGAGAGGGTGCTGTACGTCGCTGCCTTTCGCATGGAATTGCGAGGATAAGGAACGGGGCCGGTCTGCGCCAGTCGGCGAGCGCCGCGACGCGGCGTGCGGGCGTCGGTGCGCGCGCTGCGAGGCGCAGACCGCGAGGCGCGAGCGTGAGGCGAGATCGTGAGCAGGAGGCGCCTGGCGCCTCGTACGGCGCCGTTTCGCAGCGGCCGGCAGACCGCGCGCCGGGCGAACGAAGAACACTGGTTCGTCCTTCGCAGTGCGTGGCGCGTGGGCGAGCTCAGCCCGGCTCGAGGCAGTAGCCGGAGCCGGCGACCTTGTTGTTCTCGGTCCGGCACTCCTGCCACAGGTGCTCGGGCATGCCGTCGTCGAGGACCACGTAGACCGGCGTCGCGCCGTCGGTGAGGGCCATCGAAGGGTTGGCGACGTCGATCGCCACGTCCTCGGCCTCGGCGGGGTAGAGCGCCTTCTTCGTCATGCCCTCGCCGAGCTTGACGCCGCCCATGTCGGGGTCGCCCTCGTAGAAGCCGACCACCACGCCGGCCGGCACCGCCGCCTGGCCGATGTTGCGGACGCGGGCGACGATGCCGTACGGGCCGTCGCAGCGGGGGAAGATGGTGGCGGTCAGGTCGGGCGCCGAGAATTCGCCCTCGGGCTGGACGTTCTGCCGATAATTGTTGAGACCGTCGGCCTTCCAGTTGGGCGTCTCGGCGACCGGCACGGTGCCGTCCTCGCCGATGTTGGTGATGTGGTGTACAGCCAGCTCTAGACCCCCCTACTGGCTGTTCTACAAGGGGTGTCTCGGAAAACGCCAGAATCGCGACAAAATCGAGACGATTTTTCGAGACAACCAGGGGATCGCGCCGTCGCGCATCAGGGGCTCCAAGGCACCCCAGACCTCCCGCTTGACCAAGCTTTCAGTCCGCCGGCCGCCGGACCGACGAGACAAGCGCTGCCGCGACGGGGCACCCCTCAGGCCGGTGGCGGCTTGATTGCGGGCGCAGCGGCGCCTACGGTCGGGGTGATGACGACAGCAACGTATACGCATGTCACGACGACCCTGATCGAAGCGCCGGTTGAGGTGGTGTGGTCGCAGGTCCGCGACCTGCTCGTGCTGGTCCGGATGGTCTTCGGCACGAAGCTCGACGAGTACTACACGCGCGGGTGGATCGAAGGCGGCTCGGTGGACCGCGTGCCGGCGGCGCTCGCGTTCTGCCTGCGATCGGGCGGGCCGGAGATGGTCGTGGAGGGGGTCGGCCGCTCGGACCGCGAGTACCTGCTGCAGTACTGCACCCGCGGGCGGGTGATGCTCGTGGCCGACTACTTCGGCGAGCTCCGGCTGATCCCGACGACGCACCCGGCGGACTGGACGGTCATGGTCCACAAGCGGGAGTTCTCGGTGCTCGACGGCACGGCCAGCGACTACGCGGCGCAGATGGTGGCGGGGATGGTCGACTTCATGAACGGCGAGGCGGAGGCGATGCGGGACGCGTTCACGCCGAAGTCGTAGGCGTGATGGTCTGAGGAGTCCGACCACTTCAGCTTCGCAAAGTTCGTCGTCGAGAAGTTGAACAAGTACAGCGAGTCCAAGCCTCCTGGCCACGCCTCTCCTCTACCAGATCTCAGGTCCGTTGCAGCTCAGCCGAGGCAGTACACTTGGGGCAGGGTACAATCTGACACCCGGCCGAGACTCTCCAAGTGATTGAGACCGGCCAAGCACAGCAGTCCTGAGGGGCTCCGACCGAGTGACCTACCGAGGAAGTGGCGCTCGATGCTTCAGTAGGCTTCGTCGCGCGCGGACGTCCACGTTTCCCAGGTCAGCCCGACGACGAGGTGGTCGAGCAGCCGCGCGTCGGCGACCTCGAACTCGAGGATCTGCACCATGTGCAAATCGCGGAACGCGGGGGGCTTGGGGCCGCCGCTGTTGTTCTGTGCGTGCCACGCCGCGGCCTTCTCGAAGTTCGCGTTGCTGAGCTCGGTGATCCGGACGATCTCCGCCTCGGCGCTCTCGATGAGCTGCTCGTTGAACGCCTCGTCGTGGTTCGCCTGGAGCCCTTCGGAGTACGCGACGAGGCGCGCGGGGGCGCGGGCCGCGAGCTTCGTCGCGCTCTTCTTCGTCTGGTTCGTGTCCTTGTAGCTGTCGCGCAGCGCGTGGTGCGCGTCGGCGAGGAGCTGGAGCCCGAGGCACTTGTTGGCGGGCACCTCGGGGTACTGAAAGTTCAGGAGGAGCACCCGCGCGCGAACGGTGCGCTCCTCGAGGGCCTCGATGGTGATCTCGTAGGTCGCGCTCATCCGAGGGCCTGTACCAGAGACGGCGCGGACGACGCGAGTTCAAAATTCCGAGACCCCCAGTGAGCGAGCGTACTCGCCAAGCGCGACGTGTGGCTCACGTCGTGGCGCGCGGGATTCGATGCGGCCCGCGCCCCTGTTGCGTCTGCAGCGGGTCGTGGACGCATCGCAGTAACGCAGCTACTGCCCCGCGCGGACGTCGGTCCGCACCGCATGTTGTCGTGGTATCAGCACGCGATCCTTGCCCATCGTCGCCACATCTCACCCTAGCGGCGTTCGGCGCTGGCTGATACTAGCCGATTCCACTTCCACGAGAAGGCGCCAAAAGGTGCACTTGGACGGCGTTCAGGCGGCTGCCTGAAGCCGAGATTTGGTGATGTGGTGTACAAGCCCAGCTAGACCCACATACGGGCTTGTTTGCGAGGTGTTGTCTCGAAAACTGCCCGGATCGCGACAAATTCGAGACGAATTTTCGAGACATCCGGGGGATCGCGCCGTCGCGCATCAGGGCCTCCAAGGCACCCTGGACCTCCCGCTTGACCAAGCTTTCAGGCCGCCGGCCGCCGGACCGACGAGACAAGCGGAACGGGAACGTCGGCGCGCAGCGCCGAGCGACGGGCGACATCACACTGCCGGCGAAATTGCGTGACGTGAACCAGAGGACAGGCGACTCCCTCGTGTCCGTCTCGGTTCACGCCGAGCCCTCGCGTTCCGGCCGACGTGCGCCGAACGTCGCGTAGACCGGCGTCGGCGTCGAGAACATCCGCTACTACGAGCGCATCGGCCTGTTGGCCGAGCCGGCGCGCACCGCCGCCGGCTACCGTCTGTACGAGCCGGAGCACGTCCGCCGCCTCAACTTCATCCGCCAGTCCGCGGGCCGCCGTGACAAGGAACGGGCCCCACGTCGCGGCTGGCCACTCTTTTGCGAATCTCGAGAGGGCGTACCGGCAATGCCGGTACCCTGTGGAGAGCCGGGGTCAGCCGTCAAGCACATGGTCAGCCGACCATCAGCTTGGTCTCCGGGAAGGTCACGTGGGCGCTTCGCGGAGTACCGAGTCGCCAGTGCCAGCGAGATCGGTCCGACGCGGCCGATGAACATCGTGACGATGATCAGCCACTTGCCGAGCGCGTTGAGCTCGGCCGTGCCGCCGATCGACAGGCCCGAGGTAGCGAGCGCGCTCACCGTCTCGAAGGCCGCCTTCTCGAACGCCATGTCATGGCTGGCGAGCAGGGCGAAGCTGACGATGACCGCGACGAGCGTGGCGATCGTCATGATCGTCGCGGCGCGGTAGACGATGTCGTGCGGGATTGTCCGGCGCAGCAGCAGGGCCCGCGCCTGGTTGCGCGCGAGCGCCGGGATCGCGGCGAGCACCACCGCGAGGGTCGTGGTCGACCGTCCAGCCGTCGCCGGGCGGGACGACGTCGACGTGGCCGAAGAACGCCACGTGAGGCGAACCGCTGCCGAGGCGCGCCACGAGGTTGTGCACGGTGTGTCCGCTGGCGCCCGCGAAGTCGACGCGCCTGCACGAGAACCCGCGCGCCGCGAGGGCGCGCGACGCGACCGTGAGCGCGCCGCCCTCCGCGGGTGTGACGCTCGGGCAACGTAGAAGCGAGGCAGCCAGCGGCAACGGATCGTACGGATCGTCGAGCCTGAGTGGCTCCACCGGCTGGGGTTCGATCGATGTCGTGATGAGCATGGCGAACCGAAGGTGCTGCCGGCGAGGTTAAAATGGCGCCAAAAAGCCGCTCGGCCGTTGGGACGCGGGAGGACTTGCGTGGCGCTCGCCCGGCGCACGAGCGCCGGCATCACTACATTCTTAACCCCTTCTTAACTCGGCCCGATGCAGCTTCCCGATCGCGAGGACTGTGCCAGGTGGGGCTCCAGCTCGCCTCCTCACACCGTCCGATTCCGACCCAGGCACCGATGACTGACCTCTTCTTCATCGCCGTCGTACTCGCGTCGTTCGCGGCCTTCTGGGGCTTCATGCGCTTCCTCGGCCGGCTCTGACAAGGATTCCCGTCCCCATGACCATCATGCACTGGCTCGCCGGCCTCGTGTCGATCGGCCTCGGCGTCTACCTCCTCGTCGCCCTCCTCGCCCCGGAGAAATTCTCGTGACCGCGCATGCGCTCCTGCTGTGCGGCGTGTACGTCGCCGTCCTCGTCGCCCTGGCGATCCCCCTCGGGGGCTACTGCGCTCGGGCCCTGGGCGGCGAGGCGACGCTGCTTCAACGTCTGCTCGGCCCGCTCGAGCGCGGCCTCTATCGCGTCGCCGGCGTCCGACCGAACGACGAGATGCACTGGCGCGACTACACCGTCGCCGTGCTGTGGTTCAACCTGTTCGGCCTGCTCGTCGTGTACGGCCTGCAGCGGCTGCAGCACCTGCTCCCGCTCAACCCGCAGGAGCTCGGCCCAGTCGCGCCGGACCTCGCCTTCAACACGGCGGTCAGCTTCGCCTCGAACACCAATTGGCAGGCGTACGGCGGCGAGACGACGCTTAGCTATCTGACGCAGATGGTCGGGTTGACGACGCAGAACTTCGTGTCGGCGGCGACCGGCATCGCCGTCCTCGCCGCCCTGTCGCGTGCCTTCTCGCGTCGGCGCTCGGAGACGATCGGTAATTTCTGGGCCGACCTGGTCCGTTCGACGCTCTACATCCTGCTCCCGCTGTCGCTCGTCCTCGCTGTCGCGCTGGCCGCCGACGGCGTGGTGCAGACGCTGGCGCCCGCAGCGGAGGTGGAGCTGATGCGCGCGGCCACCGGTCCCGAAGGACAGGTGATCACGCAGCAGACCATCCCGCTCGGCCCCGGCGCCTCGCAGATCGCCATCAAGCAGCTCGGCACCAACGGCGGCGGCTTCTACAACGTCAACTCCGCGCACCCGCTCGAGAACCCGACGCCGCTGACCAACTTCCTCGAGTGCCTGGCGCTCCTGCTGATCCCGGCGGCGCTGTGCCTGAGCTTCGGCAAGATCGTGGCGGATCGGCGCCAGGGCTGGGCCGTGTTAGGGGCGATGTTCGCCATCTTCCTGCCGCTGCTCGGGCTCTGCGTCTGGTCCGAAGGACAGCTCGCGCCGCAGCTCGTCGAGCTCGGCGTCGATCCCTCGGCCGGCAACCTCGAGGGCAAGGAGGTGCGGTTCGGTCCGGCCGCCTCGGCGCTGTGGGCGACGGCGACCACCGCGGCCTCGAACGGCTCGGTCAACTCGATGCACGACTCGTTCAACCCGCTCGGCGGATTGGTGCCGATGTGGCTCATGCAGATCGGCGAGGTCGTGTTCGGCGGCGTCGGCTCGGGGCTCTATGGCATGCTCGTGTTCGCCATCCTGGCGGTGTTCCTCGCCGGCCTGATGGTGGGTCGCACACCCGAGTACCTCGGCAAGAAGATCGAGGCCTTCGAGGTCAAGATGGCCGCGCTCGTGGTCCTGCTGCCGTCGGCCGGCGTACTGGTCGGCACCGCGATCGCGGTCGCCAGCGCCGCGGGGCGGGCCGGTATCTCGAACCCGGGCATTCACGGGTTCAGCGAGGTGCTGTACGGCTTCTCGTCGGCGTCGAACAACAACGGCAGCGCGTTCGCCGGTCTCGGCGCCAACTCGTTCTTCTACAACCTGGCCCTCGGGCTATGCATGCTGATCGGGCGCTACGGCATCATCGTGCCGGTGCTGGCGCTCGCCGGCGCGCTCGCCCGCAAGCAGACCGTCCCGCCCGGGCCCGGCACGATGCCGACCCATACGCCGCTGTTCGTGTTCCTGCTCGCCGCGATCGTCGTGCTGGTCGGTGCATTGACATTCGTGCCCGCGCTCGCGCTCGGGCCGATCGTCGAGCACCTGCAGATGACCGGCACCCACCCCTGAGATTTCGTCATCATGCACTCGCCCAAGCACAAGCCCGCCCGCGGGCCGAGCATCCGTCGCGCCGCCATCGAGGCGTTCACGAAGCTCGATCCCCGGCGCATGGTGCGAAACCCGGTCATGTTCGTGGTCGAGGTCGGCAGCGTCCTCACGACCATCCTCGCCGTCCAGGCCCTGGTCGGCGAGGGGGAGGCCCCCTTCGGGTTCATCGCCGGCGTCGCCGCCTGGCTGTGGTTCACGGTGCTGTTCGCCAACTTCGCCGAGGCGCTTGCCGAGGGCCGCGGCAAGGCGCAGGCCGAGAGCCTGCGCAAGGCCCGGCAGCACGTGCAGGCGCGCCGGCTGGCCGAGCGCGACCGACACGCCAAGGCCGTGCAAGTGCCGGCAGCGCAGCTCCGCCGTGGCGACCTCGTCCTCGTGATCGCCGGCGACACAGTTCCCGGCGACGGCGACGTGGTCGAGGGCATCGCCTCCGTCGACGAGAGTGCCGTGACGGGCGAATCAGCGCCGGTCATCCGCGAGAGCGGCGGCGACCGCAGCGCCGTCACCGGCGGCACGCGGGTGCTGTCGGACTGGATCATCGTCGAGATCCGCAGCAATCCCGGCGAGACCTTCCTCGATCGCATGATTGCGATGGTCGAGGGCGCCAAGCGCAAGAAGACGCCGAACGAGATCGCGCTCGACATCTTGCTCGCCGGGCTGTCGCTGGTGTTCTTGCTCGCCTGCGCGACGCTGTACCCGTTCTCGCTCTACGCGCTCGAGACGCGCGGCCAGGGCGCCCCGGTGCCGATCACCGTGCTCGTCGCGCTGCTCGTGTGTCTGATCCCGACCACGATCGGCGGACTCCTGTCGGCGATCGGCATCGCCGGTATGGATCGCCTGATCCGCGCCAACGTGATCGCTACGTCGGGGCGCGCGGTCGAGGCCGCCGGCGACGTCGACGTCCTCCTGCTCGACAAGACCGGCACGATCACGATCGGCAATCGTCAGGCGGTCGAACTGCTGCCGGCGGCGGGCGTGAAGGTCGAGGTGCTCGCGGAGGCCGCCCAGCTCGCCTCGCTGGCCGACGAGACGCCCGAGGGCCGCAGCATCGTCGTCCTCGCCAAGGAGAAGTACGGCCTGCGCCAGCGCGAGCTCGCCAACACCGAGGCGCGCTTCATCGCCTTCACGGCGCACACTCGCATGAGCGGCGTCGATCTCGCCGGTCGCGAGATCCGCAAGGGCGCCGCCGACGCGATCGGCAAGCACCTCAAAGCCAAGGGCGGCGGTCTGAGCCCCGACATCCAGGCCCTCGTGCAGACGATCGCCAAGAGCGGCGGGACCCCGCTGGTCGTCTCCGAGGGGTCGAGGGCGCTCGGCGTCGTGCACCTGAAGGACATCGTCAAGGGAGGGATCCGCGAGCGCTTCGCCGAGTTCCGGCGGATCGGCATCGAGACGATCATGATCACCGGAGACAACCCGCAGACCGCCGGCGCGATCGCGGCGGAGGCCGGGGTCGACAGCTTCCAGGCCGAGGCCACCCCCGAGACCAAGCTGGCGCTGATCCGCAGCAAGCAGGCGGCCGGTCACCTGGTCGCTATGACCGGCGACGGCACCAACGACGCGCCCGCGCTGGCGCAGGCCGACGTCGCGGTGGCGATGAACACGGGTACGCAGGCGGCGAAAGAGGCCGGCAACATGGTCGACCTCGACTCCGACCCGACCAAGCTCCTCGACATCGTCGAGATCGGCAAGCAGATGCTGATGACCCGCGGGGCGCTGACGACCTTCAGCGTCGCCAACGACGTCGCCAAGTACTTCGCCATCATTCCGGCCGCCTTCGCGGTGACCTATCCGGATTTGCGCGCGCTCGACCTGATGCACCTGCACTCACCGCAGAGCGCGGTGCTCGCGGCGGTGATCTTCAACGCGATCATCATCATCCTGCTGGTGCCGATCGCGCTGCGCGGCGTGAAGGTGCGGCCGCTCCCGGCGGCGGCGCTGCTGCGGCGCAACCTCCTGATCTTCGGGCTCGGCGGCCTCGTCGCGCCCTTCATCGGGATCAAGCTCATCGACATGGTCATCACGACCGTCGGCGTCGCCTGAGGAGGACACGAGCATGCTGAGCGCCATTCGTCCCGCCCTGATCCTGCTGGCCCTCTTGACCGCCGTCACCGGCGTGGTCTACCCGCTGCTCGTGACGGGGATCGCTACCGTGCTGTTTCCTGATAAGGCCCATGGCTCGCTGGTTGTCGCGTCGTCGGGCCCCGTCGGCTCCGAGCTCGTCGGACAGAACTTCACCAGACCGGGTGATTTCTGGAGCCGTCCCTCGGCGGTCCACTACGACGCGAGCTCCTCGGGCGCGAGCAACATGGGGCCGCTGAATGAGGGCCTGCACGAGGCCGTCGCGGCGCGAATCGCTGCGCTGCAGGCAGCCGACCCCGAGGCCGAGCTGCCGGTCCCCGCCGATCTCGTGCTCGCGTCGGGGTCGGGCCTCGACCCGCATATCTCGCCGGAGGCAGCCCGCTACCAGGCGCGTCGCGTCGCGCAGGCACGCCGCCTGCCCAGGGCAGAAGTGCTCATGCTGATCGAGGCCCACACCGAGGGGCGCACGCTCGGTATCCTCGGGGAACCGCGCGTGAACGTGCTTCGCCTCAACCGCGCCCTCGAGGGGCTCCGATCCTCGCCATGAACCGCATGGAGCTCGACGACGACCGTCCTGACCCCGAGGCCCTCCTCGAGGTCGCGCGCGCCGAGGAGGCCAAGGCCAAGCGCGGCGAGCTGAAGATCTTCTTCGGCGCGGCCCCGGGCGTCGGCAAGACGTACGCGATGCTCGAGGCGGCGCGGCGCGCCCGGGCCGAGGGGATCGACGTCGTCGTCGGCATCGTCGAGACGCACGGGCGCAGCGAGACGGCGGCGCTGCTGGAGGGGCTCGATCGCCTCCCGCTGCGCACGATCGAGTATCGCGGCAAGGCGCTCCAGGAGTTCGACCTGGAGGCTGCGCTCGCGCGCCGACCCGAGCTGCTGCTCGTCGACGAGCTCGCGCACACGAATGTGCCCGGCTGCCAACATCGCAAGCGCTGGCAGGATGTCGATCTCTTGCTCGCCAGCGGTATCGACGTCTACACCACCCTCAACGTCCAACACCTCGAGAGTCTCAACGACGTCGTCGCCCAGATCACGTGGATCCGCGTCCGCGAGACGATCCCCGACGCGGTGTTCGACCGCGCCGACGACGTCGAGCTGTGCGACCTGCCGGCCGACGAACTGCTGGAGCGGCTCAAGGAGGGCAAGGTCTACCTGCCCGAGCAGGCCCGGCACGCGACCGAGGCTTTCTTCCGCAAGGGCAACCTGCTCGCGCTGCGCGAGATGGCGCTGCGGCGCATGGCCCAGCGGGTCGACAGCGACGTGCAGGCGTATCGCCGCGCGCACGGGATCTCGACCACCTGGGCCATGTCCGAGCGGATCCTCGTGTGCATCGGCCCGAGCCCCAACGGGCCGCGGCTGGTTCGCGCCGCGGCCCGCATGGCGGCGGGGCTGCGCGCCGAGTGGATCGCGCTGCACGTCGAGACGCCGCGCCTGGCGCTCGTGCGCGCGACGGGTCGCGGGGCTCTGGTCGAGACGATTCGTCTCGCTGAGTCGCTCGGGGCCGAGGTCGTCAACATCAGCGGCGAGCCGATCGGCGAGCGGCTCCTCGAGTACGCGCGCGCGCGCAACGTCACCCGCCTCGTCGTCGGCAAGCCGAGCCAGCCGCGCTGGCGCGAGCTGCTCGGCGGTTCGGTGCTCGACACGCTGGTCCGCGGCAGCGGCGCGATCGACGTCCACGTGATCTCCGGGGACGAGGGTCCTGGGGCTCGCCGGCCGATGCTGCGGCCCGTGACGCCGAGTCGCGCACGACCGATCCCCTACGCGTGGGCGGTCGGCAGCGTCGCCGGCGTGACCGGACTGTGCACGCTGCTCTACAGCTACGTCGACATGTCCGACATCATCATGCTCTACCTGCTGGTGATCATGATGACGGCGGCCCGCTTCGGCCGCGGACCGTCGATGCTGGCCGCGGTCCTGAGCGTCGCCTCCTTCGACTTCTGCTTCGTTCCGCCGTTTTATACGTTCGCAGTCGCGGATGCGCGCTACATGCTGACCTTCGGCGTGATGCTCCTGGTCGGCATCGTCATCTCGGGCCTTACCGAGCGCGTGCGCATGCAGGCCGAGGCGGCCCGCGGGCGTGAGCAGCGGACGGCGATCCTCTACTCGCTGAGCCGCGAGCTGGCGCAGCTCCGCCACAAGCAGAGCATCGGCACGAGCGCCGCTCGCCACGTCGCCGAGCTCGCCGGGGGACGCGTGGTCGTCCTCGTCGCAGGAGCGGACGATTCGCTGACGCCGCTGCAAGGGACCGACGTCGAGCTCGTGGCAGATCCGCTGGAGCAGGCCGCCGCCCGCCAGGCGTTCGAGCGGGGCCCGGCGGGCGCGGGCACCGATACGCTGTCGTCCGCCAAAGCCCTCTACGTGCCGCTCCAGGCGGTCGGTCGCACGATCGGTGTCCTCGGCGTGACGACCGGGGACCCCGTCCGCCTGCGTCATCTCGCGGAGCAGGAGCTCTTGGCGGCGATGAGCGGCCAGGTCGCGCTGGCGCTCCACCGCGTGCTGCTCGCTCAGGAGGCGCAACAGGCCGAGCTCCGCGCGCGCACGGAGGAGCTGCGGGGGGCCCTCCTCAGCTCGGTCAGCCACGACTTGCGCACGCCCTTGACCGCGATCAGCACGGCCGCCAGCGTGCTCGGCCAGGCGGGCCCGATGGCGGACGAAAAGCGGCGCGAGTTCGCGAGCTCGATCTACGAAGAGGCGCTCGGCCTCGGCCGGCTCGTCACGAACCTCCTGCACATGACGCGGCTCGAGACCCAGGGTGTCGCGCTGCGACGCGAGTGGACGCCGCTCGAGGATCCTATCGGCGCGGCGTTGACCCGGCTCGAGCGGGCGCTCGCGGGTCACATGGTGAACGTGTCGCTCGCGCCCGACCTACCGCCAGTGCTGCTCGACGAGGTGCTGTTCGAGCATTTGATGCTCAACCTGCTGGAGAACGCCGCCAAGTACACGCCGCCTGGCAGCGCCATCGACATGTCTGCGCGCGTCGAAGGCGCCTCGGTCGTGGTCGAGGTCGCGGACCGCGGCGACGGGATCCCCGCTGGCCAGGAGGACCGGATCTTCGAAAAGTACTTCCGGGTCGGCGGCCCCGCTCAGGGCGGCTTCGGGCTCGGTCTGGCGATCTGCCGCGCGATCGCGGTGGCTCACGGCGGCACCATCACCGCGGCCAACCGACCGCAGGGCGGCGCGCTCTTTCGCGTCACGATGCCGATCGGTGAGGAGACGCAGACCGCCCTCCCGTCCGCGCAGGAGGCGACAGCATGAGCGAGCCCGGAGCCTTGATCCTCATCGTCGAGGACGAACCGTCGGTGCGGCGATCGTTACGGACGATCCTGCTCGACTGCGGGTTTCGGGTCGTGGAGACCGAGACCGCGGCCGAGGCAGTGCTGCGGGCCAGGGAGCACAACCCCGACCTCGTCCTCCTCGACCTCGGGCTGCCCGACCGGGACGGCCTCACGGTCGTCACGGCGATGCGAGCCTGGTCGCTGGCGCCGGTGATCGTCCTGTCGGCGCGCGGCCAGGAGGACGACAAGGTCACAGCGCTCGATTCCGGCGCCGACGACTATCTCATGAAGCCATTCAGTGCCAACGAGCTGCTGGCGCGGATCCGCGTCGCGCTGCGGCACGTCGCGCAGCGGACCCCGCTTCGTGATCCCGTGGTCGAGCTGGGCGACGTGAGGGTCGACCTCGGTCGTCGGGTGGTGACGCGGTCGGGGCAGGAGATTCACCTGACCCCGCACGAATACAAGCTCCTCGAGGTCCTGCTGCGACACGCGGATCGGGTCGTCACGCACCGGCAACTGCTGAACGAAGTGTGGGGACCGGGACATTCCACGGAGACCCGCTATCTCCGCGTCTACATGGTCGCGCTGCGGCAGAAGCTCGAGCCCGTGCCGGGGCGCCCGCGCTGGATCATCACCGAGCCCGGCGTGGGCTACCGTCTTCGGCTCGACCGCGAATTAGCATCGTCTTAACCCGCAGCTCTCTACGCTGGCAGCACGTCGTTCATGTGCATGCCGGTTCCGCTCTTTATCTCGCTCGTCAGGCTGCTGGCAGCCGTGGCCCCCGCCGAGCCGTCGCCGCCCGGCTCGGCGTCCCCGACCGCGCCCGCAGCCGCTCCTTCCGCCCCGTCTGCGGGGTCCACGGCGCCCTCTGCAGACCCGGGGGCTACGCGCTCGCTTCCGCCCTGGACGCCCCCGGACGACGAGGACGAGGTCCAGGGCGCGCTGCCCGGCACCGATGCGGCGTCCGTGAACAACCCGGCGATCTCGGCCGGGCGAACTCCGGCAGCGCCGGCCGCGGTGCCTGTGGGCCCCCGCGAGGAGGCGGACGAGGACCGGGTACAGAAGACATTGCCGGGGACGGACGCGGCGGCGGTGAACAACCCCGCGATCTCGGCCGGTGACAAGATGGACCCGAACGGGGTCGCCGGCTTCAAGGCGTGGGAAGTCGGCGGCTTCATCGACGTCAACTACAGCTACAACAGCAACAACCCCGACAATCATGTCTACCGCGGCACGAGCGTGCAGCCGCGGACCGGCGAGTTCTCGCTCAACCACGCGGTCGCGTACATCCGCCGCGATGCGATTCCGGGCCGCTTCTCGCCGCTGTTCGAGTTCGCCGCGCAGGGCGGTCCGGCCGCCGACGCGCTGGTCGCCTACGAGCCGAACCCGGGCGGCGCCAACGGCAAATTCGCCGGACCGGAGGTGTGGAAGCATATCTCGCGGGCCACCATCGGGTTTCGCACCCGTCACGGCACGGAGTTGGTCGCGGGCCTGCACCTGAGCCCCGTCGGTATCGGCATTCACTGGAGTCCCTACAACTGGAACTACACGGTCACCTGGCAGCTCAACAGCGTGCCGTACTACCTCTCGGGCATCAAGTTCGCGCAGACGATCCGCGACAAGCACCAGGTCCAATTGTGGGTGACCAACGGCTGGCAGATCCTCGCCGACAACAACAAGGCGCCGAGCGTGATGCTGGGCTACACCTTCACGCCGAGCGAGCGCTTCAACTTCGGCGAGTACGTATGGATCGGCCCCGAGCAGGCCGACATGCGCCCGAATGCCTGGCGACTGTTCTCCGACTCGCAGTTCACCTACAACACCGAGCGCTTCGGCATCGGCGGGCTGTTCGACGTCGGCGCCGACCCGCGCACCGACCTGCCGCTGACGCCGTGGCAGATGTGGATGAACGGGGCGATCTTCACTCGCTGGCGCGTGCTCGGGAAGGAGCGCACGTGGGACATGGCCCTGCGCCCCGAGTTCTTCTGGGACCGCGACGGCCGGATGTTCGGCGTCCCGCAGACCTTGATCTCGGGCGCCTTCACCAACAACTTCCGCATCTTCAACAACCTCCTGTTGCGCGTCGAGTACCGCTACGACCACTCGACCAACCCCAATGGCTTCTTCTACCGCGGGGCCGCGATCGCCGACGACGCCATGGGCCTCGGACGCGACCAGCACACCGTGTTCTTCAGCGCCGCGGGCGTGTTCGCCCACCGCTTCGGCGGCAAGCGCCCATGACCCAGCCATCGGAGGTCGGATGTCTCCACTGATCATACTCCTCGTCGTATTCGCCGGCTTCGGGATCTACGGCGCCATCAGCGATCGGGCCGACGATCGGGCCCGCCGCCGGAAGGCGCTCCGTCACACGCTCGAGCAATTGCCGGTCGATCGTCGGCAACCCCGGACCATGCCTCGCGCCGGGGAGAGGCGGACGCCTCGGTGAGCGCCGAGTAACTTCATCGGCCGGCAAACGGCGGAGAGCGCGCACCGCGCTCGAATGAGACGCTTCCGACCCTGGCCCATCCAGGGCCGACGACTGGTGTCCCGGAGTCGACCGACCGAGACGTGGGCGGCATCGTGGCACCTCAGAGAGCTGGGCTTGGCTCACGGCTCGCAGAACCAGCCGAGGATCGCGGCGTCCCCGAGCGTGTGTCAGCCGAGCGCCAGGGCGACGAGGAGATAGCCCGTGTTCCAGCCGTAGCCGTAGAGGTGGTGCAGGACCACGAACACGCCGCCGCCGATCACCAGCTCGGTGGCGTCGGCACGTCCATGCCGACACGAGTCTATCAGGGCTTGCCGCCGCCGGGCGGCTGGGTCCCCAGGTTGTTCGGGGCGCCGCCGGAGTGCCTGGACGGACAACTGCATCCGTCCACCAGCGCAGCGGCGGCGATCACGACGACCACAAGGAACCATACCGCCGACTTCTCGGTCTCGATCGCCAGATCGCCGAGCCCTTGCCCGAGCTGTTCGTCCGTCAGCGGCTCGCCGTGGATCGGGCACGGGAGCGCGACGTGGGCCGTGATGAAGCGGCGTTTCCGCCACCGACGCGTCGACAACTCGCGCGATCGACCCGCCAGGGTGTAGTCGACGGCGCGCAACTTTGGCGTGGTCGACCACGAGCGCCGCGTGTCGTCGCGCTCGACGCATTCCCGCAATGGGAGCATGCGGACGATTGCACCGCATGTTCTGCCGTCAGCCGGGCGCGATCTCAGAACAGGGTGTAGACGAACGGGGCGACGTAGGCGAGGCCGCCGGTGAGCCATAGCAGGACGCCGGCGAGCAGCAGGACGATCAGCCGCGGGGCGCCATCGCGCATCCGGGGCTGTGAGCAGGGCCAGACACCCCCCCGGCCCAAGCCTTGAGGCCGCGGGTCTGCGGGCCGTCGGGCCAGCGCCCCTCACTGGCAGCAGCCGTCCGGCAGCTTGTAGTCCGGGCGTGGCTCGCACCCGATCACGCGGCCCCGGGCGTCGACCGTGATGTCGCAACACTCGTCAAGCATTACGCGCAGGCGAGCACGCCCTCGCTGCACACGGGACTTCATCCCGGACAGCGAGACACCGAGCATCGCGGCCGCGTCCTTCTGCGTCAGTCCTTCGAGCTCGGTCAACGTCAGTGCTTCGCGGTAGGGCGACGGGAGCGCCGCCACGAACGGCGCGAGGTACGTGGCGAGCTCGCGCTCGACCGCGCCGTCGTCCTCCTCGTCGTCCGCGGCGGGCTCGTCGGCCGCTTCGAGAGACGCCAGCGGGTGCCGCAGGGCCGCGCGCTGGTGGTCGACGATGGCGCTCCGGGCGACCTGGTACACCCACGGCCCGAAACGATCCTCGTCACGGAGGTGGGGCAAGCTCTTCTGCATGCGCAAGAAAATGTCCTGAAGGACATCTTCGGCGTCGGCCCCGGCGACGCGGCGCGCGACGAACGGACGGAGCTTGCGTTCTAGCTCCCGCCACGCGCCGCGCATCTCCAACGTGATCATGTCGAGTGACCTCCCGGCCGGTCGGGTTGGACGCCTGGTCGCGTCCCGTCGATCACCATGTCAGAGCCGTTGCAGCGCCGCAACGCCCCGGACACTGCCGCGACGCTGCGGCCAATCATGCCGGGGCCTTCGCGTTGGCGGACTGAGCCCCGCGCAAGCCGAGGTAGACGTGCAGGAGACCGAGGACGATCGCGCCCGGTACCAGGTTGATGGCGAGCGCGGCGCTGAACCCCGGCATCGGCGTATGGAGCACCGTGGGGCCGTCGAGCGTCCATGCGGAGGCGGGTCGAGCGGCAAGGACGAGCGCCAGCGACGCCGCGTGCAGCATCGTCAGCGTGACGTGCACGGTGTACTCCGCGGTGCTCAGGCCCCCCAGCGTCGCCCGGCTGTCACGCTCGATCGCCACGTCCCAGAGCCCGACCACGAGGTCGAGGACGGCGACTCCGACCGCCGCCCAAAGGAGCGCCCCGGCGGTCGGCGCGGCGAACAAACCGCCGACGAACGCCGGGAAGAGAAGGGCTCGCAGGGTGTGCAGCCAGTGCTCGCGGCGGGTCTCCGCGCGCTGGTGAAGCCTCAGCCGCCAGAGGTGGATGTAGAGCCCGTCGACCGCGGCGAGGACGGCGTAAGCGGCGAGAAGGACCGCGGCGACGTTGGTCAGCGTGGCATCGATCATGGTCGACTCCGTGGTGTGCTCAGGCGGCGCCGCCGCGGGGTCGGTTGGCCTCGATGATCGCCGACGCGACGTAGTTCTCGGCGCCGGACCCCGGGACCCAGTCCTTGATGAACTCTCGGCTCTCGGGCTTGACGCTGATCCTGATGTTCTCGAAGCCGGCCTCGCGCAGCAGCGCCTCGAGCACCCCGACCTCGGCCGCACCGGCGACGCAGCCGGTCCGCGCGGCGACTTGCGTCGCCAGCTCCTCGGGCAAGGTCGCGGTGGCGACGACATCGGAGATGGCGAGCCGCCCGCCCGGCCTCAGCACCCGGAACGCCTCGCGGAACACGGACCCCTTGTCGGGCGAGAGGTTGATGACGCAGTTCGAGAGGATCACGTCGACCTGCGCATCGGCGACGGGCAGGTGCTCGATCTCGCCGAGCCGAAACTCGACGGTGCGCGCGTCGAGCTTCCGCGCGTTGGCCCGCGCCTTGGTGATCATGTCCGGCGTCATGTCGACGCCGATCACGCGGCCGGTCGGGCCGACCTGGCGCGCGGCGAGGAAGCAGTCGAAGCCGCCGCCGCTGCCAAGGTCGAGCACGACCTCGCCGGGCCGCAGCGCCGCGATCGCCTGCGGGTTGCCGCACCCGAGGCCCATGTCGGCCCCTTCAGGGACGGCGGCCTGCTCCTCGGCCGAGTAACCAAGTTGGTGGCTGGAGTCCGTCTTCGGGCCGCTGCAGCAGCCGGGAGTGCAGCCGCTCGCGGCGCCGGTGTTGGCGATCTTGGCGTAGTGCTCGCGGACGGCGCCGCGGATCTCGTCGTCGTTCTGGTCGGTCATGATGGTTTCCGCCCCGAAGACGACGACCCTCCCGAAAGGACGCAGACTTTTTTCGGGCCTCGCCGCCTCCCGCTTTCGGGCTTGAATCTCGGCGCCTGAGGCTATATCGTTAAAATGCGATGAGCGACGCCGCCCCCTCGGCCTGCTGCCCTCCCTCCGACGACCGCCCGGACCTCCGACCGATCGAGGGGGAGGAGGCCGATCAAGAGCTCGCGGCGCTGGCGAAGGCGGTCGGACATCCCGCCCGGGTGCAAATCCTCCGGCTACTGGCGCGCCGCGCGTCGTGCGTTTGTGGCGAGATCGTCGACGAGCTCCCGCTCGCGCAGTCGACCGTGTCGCAGCACCTGAAGGTGCTGAAAGACGCCGGTCTCATCCGCGGCGAGATCGATGGCCCGCGGACCTGTTACTGCATCGACAACCGCGCCCTCCGTCGGCTAAAGGCGCTCGTGGGTGGCCTCTAGCCCGCTAAATCGTCCTTCTACGAACGCGAGCGCCGGCCTCGCGTCGATGGAGTGTTCTGCATGAGTTCTTCAAGTCCTCTCGGCATCTTCGAGCGCTACCTCAGCCTCTGGGTCGCGCTGTGCATCGGGGCGGGCGTCGCCCTCGGCAACCTCGCGCCGGGCTTGTTCGCGTTCGTTAGCAGCCTCGAAGTCGCCAGCGTCAACCTCGTCGTCGCCTTGCTGATCTGGGTGATGATCTACCCGATGATGATCCAGATCGATTTCGGCTCGCTGCGCGACGTGGGGCGCAGGCCGAAGGGCTTGATCGTCACGCTCGTGATCAACTGGCTGATCAAGCCGTTCACGATGGCCGGCCTCGCCAGCCTGTTCTTTCTCCACGTGTTCGCCGGCCTCATGCCCGAGGCGGAGGCCCGCGAGTACCTCGCCGGCGCGATCCTTCTCGGCGTCGCGCCATGCACGGCGATGGTGTTCGTGTGGAGTCAGCTCACCCGCGGCGACGCCAACTACACGCTCGTCCAGGTCGCGGTGAACGACTTGATCATGGTCGTCGCGTTCGCGCCGATCACCGCGCTCTTGCTCGGCGTCACCGACATCACCGTGCCCTGGACGACCCTGTTGCTGTCGGTCGTTCTCTACGTCGTGATCCCGCTCGTCGCCGGCGCATGGACCCGGCGCGCGCTGACGGGGCACGAGCCCGCGGCGCTCGGCCGCTTCGTCGCCGCCCTCAAGCCCGTCTCCGTGCTCGGACTCCTCGGGACGGTAGTTCTGCTGTTCGGCTTCCAGGCGACGACCATCGTCGAGCGCCCGCTGACCATCGCGCTGATCGCCGTGCCCCTGCTGATCCAGGGCTATGGGATCTTCGGGCTGGCGTACTTGTGGGCGTGGGCCTGGCGCCTGCCGCATTCGGTCGCAGCGCCGGCCGCGCTGATCGGCACGTCCAATTTCTTCGAGCTCGCGGTCGCGGTCGCGATCGGGCTGTTCGGCCTCCAGTCGGGCGCCGCGCTCGCCACGGTCGTCGGCGTGCTCGTCGAGGTGCCGGTGATGCTGTCCCTGTGCGCCTTCGCCAACCGAACCGCCCACCGCTTCGCCGCCGCCGCGTGACCCATGAGCGTCCCCAACTTCACGAGCGTCCTGTTTCTCTGCGTCGCCAACTCGGCCCGTAGTCAGATGGCCGAGGCCCTTGCGCGCGCCCGTTGGGGCGATCGCGTGCGTGTCACCAGCGCTGGCTCGCAACCCACACGCATCAACCCCTTCGCCATCGAAGTGATGCGCGAGCGAGGCCTGGACCTCGGGTCTCACTACTCCAAGTCCGTGACGACGATCGATCCCGCCTCGGTCGACCTCGTAATCACCCTCTGCGCCGACGAGGTCTGCCCGCTGTTCCTGAGCAAGGCACCGCGCCTGCACTGGCCGCTTCCGGATCCCGCGAGCGATGATCCCTCGTTGACCCGCGACGACATGCTCGAACGCTTCCGGCGCACCGCGGACGCGATCGAAACCTGCCTTCCTGAGCTCGACGGACGCGCCTAGGTCGCCCGTCGCCGCGGCGAACCGCTGTCCACTCGAACGACAGCGGCTTTCACGGCGCCACGTGCGGGGGGCCGATGGTGTACCGCGTTAGTTCGACAGGGCGCCGTGCAGGTTGCCGCGGCATTGCCCCCGGCGGGTGACATCGCCCGCTGCGCGAGGTACCTTGAGCGTATGCGCCGCCTCGCGCTCGCCACGCTCGCCGCTCTCGCCGCCTGCAACAATGGTGAGGGGCCAGGGCCAGGATTCGGCTCGAGCATCACGACTGCGCCGCAGGGCACAAGCTCGAGCGGTGACGCGTCGACGTCGACCTCGACGTCGACGTCCACCAGCTCGGCGGAGGACTCGGCCGCGGCGTCGAACAGCTCCGCCAGCTCGGCGGGCTCTGGCATTCCGGACGGCGGTACGCCGCCGGACGGCGGCGACAAGCCACCGGCAGGCTGCATGGGCAAGGTCGATCTCGTGTTCTCGATCAGCTCGCGGTGGACGATGAAGGGCGCGCAGGATTGGCTCAAAGCGAGCTTTCCGGGCTTCGTCGACACGCTCGAGACCGAATTCGCCGGCTTCGACTATCACATCCTCACACCTCGTCAGTATGGCCCGCCGTGGGGAATCCCGGGCTGTGAAGACTGCGTCGACACCTGCCCGAGCGGGCCGGAGGACTATCCGTGCGGAGCAGTGCTCGAGCCGTGCGACACGGTGCAGGGCGCGGGGATCACCTTCTCCGCAGGGTGGGACGCGAGCAACAAGCGGTGCGACCTGTCGGGCGGACACCGTTACATCGGCGCGGGACAGGCTGATCTGGACGACGCCTTCGCGTGTGTGGCGTCTGTCGGCACGAGCGGTGGCGGGTTGGTTGCTGAAGCTGCCGTCAGCGCACTAGAGGACGAGATCAACGCGCCGGCCGGCTGCAACGCGGGCTTCCTCCGCGATGACGCGCTCCTCGTGGTCGTCGCCATCGATGACACATGGGACGAGAAGAGCGAGGGCACGGCGAAAGACTGGGCCGACGCCCTGGTCGAGGCCAAGGGCGGCGACGCGGACGCGGTGGTGCTGCTCGTGATCACGAACGACATCGACGATCCGGACGGTCTGTGCGGCTACGAAGGAGTCCCCCCCGGCTATCACAAGCTCCGCACCTGGACGGAGCTGCTTCCCCATTCAGTGTTCGGCTCGATCTGCAACGACCAAGGCTACGCCGAGTACTTCGCCGCCGCGGCCGCGAAGATCAAGGCGCAGTGCGACGTGTTCGTGCCGCAGTGAGCGCCTACGGGTAGAGGCGCAACGCGAACGCCCGCGGTTGCAGGTCGGCGAATTCGCTCCCCACGATGGACACGTGACCCCAGGGACCGACAGCGAGTCCCGCGGCGTCATCGGGGCCCTTGCCCGGCCCGTTGCGGACGACCTCCCAGACGTGCCCGCCGAGCGGGCCAGGGATGGCGAAGATCCACGCGTCCATGTCGGTGGCCGGCTGCTTGCGCGAGCCGGCGATGATGATCTTGCCCTCGCGGTCCTCGCCGATCGCGTAGCCGATCGCGTCGCTCCCCGGCGTGGGCTCGACCCGCACGGGCCCGGGTTCCCCCGCGGCCGAGAACCAGCGTGTGAGCACCTGGCGGATCGTGAACAGGTCGCGCCCCCACCCGGTGATGACAAATCCACCTCCCCGCAGCGGCGCGACGGCCATCCCGCCGTCTTCCGCGAGCTGTTCGCCGGGCGACGTCCACTCGCCAAGCGCTTCGCCCGCGAGCGAGTACCGCAGCACGATCGTCCGCCGATAGATCTTGTTGAAGTCGCCAACGATCTCGCGCTCGCCGACGACGATGACCTCGTCACCGACGATGGCCACGCCGCGGCCGATCTCGTCCAGCTTGTTCGGCGGGTCATCGGCGAGAGACGCGGCGAAAGGCGCCTCGTGAAGCAGCGCTCCGTCCTCGGCCGCCAGCCACCATACCCGGAGGTCATGCGTGCCAGGCGACACCTCGAGCGCGCCGACGACGATCACGAAGGGGCCCGCGACCGTGACCGCGAGCGCTTTAGTCTTGAGGTCGCCCGTCGCCTTCCACTCGAACGACAACGGATCGTCGAGCCACACCTTGGACAACGCCCACGTCGGCCCGAGTTGCGTGGACGCGACGAACACCGCGCCGTCGTCGCTGGCGGCGATCGCCGGTCCGCTCCCCGCGGACGCGAGCGCGACCTTACCGAGCGCGACCGGCCCCGCCTCGAGCTTGCCCGTCGCCCCATCGATCTTCACCGCGACCGCCTCGAGCCCCTGTTGAGTCTCGTAGAAGCCCGCGGCAGCGATCGCCGCGTCGTCGAGCAGCGTCGCGCTCGTGAAGCCGTTGATCGGCCCGACCTGCACGTAGGGCGGCCAGACGTCGGTGCCGCCGGGCGCGACGTCGATCGTCAGGTCCTTCTCGGCTTGCCCGCTCACGCCGTCGGCGGCATGCGCGACAGCGCGGATCGTGTGCGTGCCGTCGCCGGGGACGTTGTCCGACGTCACCTCGAACACGCAGACCGGATCCCCCGGCGTCGCGCCGAGTGCGAGGGGCACGTCGCCGTCGAACACGTCGATCGTCGCGACCGGCCGCGACGTTGACACCGTGACCTGCACCTCGCCGACCTTGTCCACCGACGATGGCGACAGGAACACCTCCACGTTGACCGGCAGGGCCTTTCCGTCGTCGGTGGTGGTGCCGGTCGCGCCGTCGCTCTCAGTCCCGCCGTCGGTCACCGACGCGCTCACCGACGTCGCTTCACCGATCGTCGCGCTCGTGTCTGCGGTGCTGGCCATCGTGTCGGCCGTCGTGCTCGCCGGGCTCGGTTCGTCGGTGGTCGATCCGCTGGCTCCGTCGCTGATGGGGTAACCCCCACCCTGCTGCAGGAGCTGATCGAAGTCTCCCGCGCAGGCGGCGAGGACGGCGACGGACAGGAGCGTGCGGCGGACCATCGTTGCGAAGGTACCACGCGCGGGTCCGCGCGCGAAGCCGGGGCGCGACGTCCAGGCGCGTTGACGACGTTCTATTTCTGCCAAGGGGGTAGACCCTAGAAGCGCCCGAAAAGCGAAAGGCCGGCGCCCTGGGGCCCGCCGTAGGGCGCAAGACGGGCCCGGTCCGTCGTCGGGCGCAGCTTGCCGCGGGCGACCATGCCGATGCCGACAGCCCCGAGCACCGCCGCCGAGATTGCGAGGCCGATCTTGGCGCCCCGCGTCCACGTCCCCACGGATCCGAGGTCGCTCATGCGCTGCGCCTGCTCCGGGGTCCGATGGCCCGCCTGTTCAATCTCGGCGATCAACGTCTCGAGGTCATTGAACGCCCCGGCGCGGCGGACCTGCACGGGGATGATGGCGAGGGCGGCGAGGGCGGCCGTGCCAAGCAGGACCCCGCCGGCGATCGTCAGGCCGTTGGCGCGCGGAGGCGTGCGGCCCGTCGTCGGCGCTGTCATCGCGGGCGAAGGTTCGCGCGCCTGCTCGGGTTCCGCCACGGGGCCGGGCTTCGGCTCGGATGTCGGCTGCACGCAAGGGGGCGCGACGAAGCGCGCGTCGCCGCGTGCGGCCGCTTCAGCGTGCGAGGCGAGGCCGGCGCGCGCTTCGTCGCGGAAGTCCGTCGCCTCGGGCGGCGGGGTGTCCGTGCGCGCGAGGACCCGCTCCGCGGTGGCGAGTAGTTGGCACAGGTGCGCGGCGTCGTTCGTGCGCTGGTACGCGACGCGGCGGGCGGTCACGGCGAGCGTGAGCAGATCGCCGAGGTCCTTGACGTCGGACGTGTCCGCGAGTCTCGACTCCACCAACTCGGCAGCGGTGATGAGCCGCTCGAGCGGCGCGAGGTTGTCGGTGGTGATCGTCGGGTCGGCCGCCGTGATCTCGTCGTTGATCTCGGCGTTGGTCGCCGTGGGCGACAGCGGCGGCGCCGCCAGGGTGGGCCCCGCAAGGACGAGGGAGAGCAAGGCGGCGCGCGCGGGCATGGGTTCGTTGTACCACCACGCCGGCCGAACGTGCTCCCGGCGTGGGTTGAAAGGGGGAGGATCGCGGCGGAACGAGGGGGTGAAGCGCGGCCGGGTGTGGGACGAAACGGGCCTGAAAATGGCAGGAAAGGCATTTAGGCGGTCTTTCTCGCCTGGGGCTGTGGCACTCTTGGCGACGATGGACAGCCCCCTCACTCCACGCTCCGGGCCCAGGCCGACGTGGCCCATCTACAAGGAAGTAGGCGCGGACTTCATCGGCGAGCTACTCGACGGGCGCTACAAGATCGTCCGGCGGCTGGCGAAGGGCGGCATGGCCCACGTGTTCCTGGCCAAGGATCTCACGCGCAAGTGCTACGTCGCGATCAAGCTCCTGCGCGCGTGCAGCCCGGAGGCGCACCGCCGCTTTGCGGTCGAGGCGGAGATCCTGAGCAACATTCAGCACGAGAACATCGTGCGCGCGATCGCGTTCGGTCACACGGCCGACGAACAGCCCTACATCGCCCTCGAGCACCTCGACGGCGAGACCTCGTCGCAGCGCCTCTCGCTCGGCCCCCTCCCATGGCGCGAGGTGGCCGAGATCGGCATGCAGATTGCCGACGCGTTGCATTCTCTGCATCGCGTCGGCGTGATCCACCGCGACGTCAAGCCGGACAACATCATCCTGACGACCGGCGCAGATCGATGCGTGGCGAAGCTGATCGACCTCGGCCTGGCGAGCGTCGGTGTTCCGTTCCACGAGGCCCAGGACGCGCGCTTCACCCCGCCCGTGATCCGTCACAAGACCCAGCTCGGCCGGGCGATCGGCACTCCCGATTACCTTCCGCCGGAGGCAGGGCTCTGCGACGCCAATCCGCTCCTGGACGTGTACCTGCTCGGCGCCACGCTCTACCAGCTCTGCACCCAGCTCCTGCCGAAGCTGACAGGGCTCCGGCCGATCCACGAGGTGAACCCAAGCAGCGAGGCGCCGGAGGACTTTTCGCGACTCCTCCGCTCGGCGCTCGAGCCTGAGCCGAGCGATCGGCTGCCGTCCGCGGATCACCTGCGCCGCGGGCTCGAGGCGATCCTCGCGGCGCACCCGCAAACGTCGCGCCGAGACCTGTTCGGCGGCAGCTTCGACCGCTTGGAGGTCATCGGCGTCGGCGCGAGCGCGGTGGTCTTCCGCGCCTCCGATCGTTGGCTGTCACGCGAGGTCGCGCTCAAGGTGCTGCGCGACGCGAAGCCGAGCGAGGACGACGCGATCCGCTTCCACCGCGCGGCGAAGATCCTGTCCGCGCTGCGGCACCCGAACATCCCGCAGATCCACCACTATGGGATTGAGGGCCGGGAGGCGTTCACGATCACGGAGCTGTGCCCGGGCTCGCCGGCGACGGATGTCGCGGGTCCCGACAAGCACCTGCGCTCCGACGAGGTCATCGCGGTCGGCCGCCAGCTAGCGAGCGCACTCATGGCCGTGCATGCGGTCGACGTCGTGTACCGCGACCTGCACGCGGGCAACGTCTTGATCGCACGCGGAGAGAAGCCGCAGGCGTGGATCTTCGACTTCGACCACGCGCAGGTGTCGCCCGCGTTCTACGCCCACCTGACGGAGCGGTGGGCGACGCCGCCGGAGGCGCGCGCGGAGCCCAAGAGCGAGAAGCCGCTTCGCAACATGGACTACGCGGCGCCGGAGGTTCGCAGCGGTGGGGCGTTCACCGTGGCGAGCGACGTGTTTGCGCTCGGACTGATGCTCTACCGCCTGCTCACGGGCTTGCGCCCGTTCCCGCCGGGCGGCAGCGAACCTGTACCAGCACGCAAAGTGTGTCCCGAGTGCCCGCCCGGCCTCGAGTCCTTGCTCATCGCCATGGTGAACCCGAGCCCGAGCGGCCGGCCCAACCTGCAGGCCGTGGAGGAAGCGCTCGCGGCGCAAGAGGAGGAGCTTGAAGCCGTCAAGCGCGAGGAAGCCGAGGCCGAGCAGGAAGCCGCAGCGGCCGCGCCGACCGTCCCAATCGCGCAGGTCGTGTTGAGCGCGACGCCGGAGAGCGCACCCGTTACGAGCGTTGACGCGGTCGAAAGGCCAACACCTTCGCAAGCGACTACCGCCGCCGCAGAAGCGCCGCCCGTCGACCTGCCGATCGGCACGTCGCGCGTGACTCCCATCGCCCGGCGCGGCGGCATGTGGGGGCTCCTCGCGCTGATTTTTGCGGTCGCGGTTGGCGTGGTCGTGGGGCGCGTGACCGCGCCCGGCGATATCGCGGTGCAGCTTGCCGGCGACATGCAGGGCACCCAGGCGCAGGTGATGCCGTCGCCGACGCCGCCGCGCACTTCGACCGACGACGGGCCGACCAAGCCAGCGACCGCCGAGGTCGCGCCGATGAAGTCGCCGCACGAGGGGACGCCGCCGAAACCAGCCCAGACGACCGACACGACCGGCAAGCGAACACCGCCGCTACGCCGCACACAGCCGTCGCCGCGTGGCGCGGTGACGACGGCAGAAGCGACCGCCGCAGCACAAGGCGCCGTGCAAGCGCTGCGCGGTTGCAAGGACGTCCCCGGCGCCATCACGGCCGACCTCGACGTCGTTCGGGGCAAGGGCGCCGTGGTCACGCTCAACGCCCGCGCGCCGGCTCCCGACGATCCGCGCTACCCCTGGCACGCCTGCGCCCGCGATGCACTCGAGCGCGTTCGCTTCCCGGTGAGCGAGATCGTCGGGCGCGTGCGTGTTCGCCTCCCGCTCGAGTAAGCGCTCAAGAGCGCGTCTTGACGTAGCGGTCGTAGGCGATGCCCAAGGCGCCTGTTCGTCGGGTCGCAGAGGAGCAGGCTACGAGCGGCCCCGAGACTGCATGACGATGGCCGCAGCACCCGCGCCCGCAGCGACGCACGACACGCCGAACAGGAGCTTGCGGCCGAGACCCCAGTCCTTCCGGGCGGACAGCTCGGCGAGCTCGGCCTGATCCTGCACGTAAAGTCGCTCGAGCTCGCGGTTCGCCTGCTTCAGTCTGGCGATCTCGGCTTCATCTTCCGCCCGGAGACGCTCGAGCGCGGCGTTCAAGCCGCGCAGTCTTTCGAGCTCGGCGGCGCCGTCTGCGAGCCGCTTCTCGAGCGCGACGTTCATCTCGTGGAGCCGACTGATACGCTCAGTCAACTCGGCCGCGAGCGCCTCGGCCTTCGCTTGCGCCGCGCGCTCGGCCGCCGCTGACATCGTGGGTGTCGGGTTCGGGACGGCCCACAGGTGGCGTGCCCTCGTCTCCTGCTTCACGGCCTCCACTTCCTCAATGCCGACGACGATCGCCTGCTCGACCTCCGCATCCATGAAGCTGACGAGCCCGAATTCCTGCTCGGCGCCCAGCGTAGCGACGAGACGATCGAACGTCGCCAGCGTGGGGTTCGGGTCGGGGTCGTTGAGAAGGCTGCTGAGCTGAGAGCGGTTGATGCCGGAGACCTTGGCGAGCGCCGACACGGTCAGAATCTGCTCGCGCGCGATGATCTCTCTGATCCGCCCAACGACTGCGGCAGGCTTGTTGACCTCGATACCATGGAAGCGAGCTCCGGCCTTGTGCACGAGTTCGAGGTAAAGCCCTAGCTTCGGGTTTGGCTCGGGCTGATCGAACAACGCGAGCACGTGGGCGGAGTTGTGTTCCGAGCGCTCCGCGAGCTCTTGCTTCGTCAAGCCCGAACGTCGCAGCCATCCCTCTAACTCCCCGAACCACCGACGCGTGCTCATAGTCGTCCATCGTACGGCCCAGGGCACGCCGGTCAAGCACCTGTTGCTCCGCGCGATCCAACACCGTTGGTCGCGCCGGAGCAACACCGACGGCCGCGCGCTCGCGCCGAGCAACATCGCCCGCCGGGGGAGCAACACCGACGGCCGCGCGTTCGCGCTGAGCGACAAACGGCCGGACGCTCGCGCGGAGCAACACCGCCTCGCCGGAGCAACACCGACGCGTGCTCGCGCCGAGCGACATCGCCTCGCCGGGAGCAACACCGACGGCCGGGTGCTCGCGCCTCGCCGGGAGCAACACCGACGGCCGGGCGTTCGCGTTGAGCAACATCGTCTCGCCGGAGCGCTCGTACATGGCCACCGCCGCGCGCAACGGGCCGACGAGGGCGGCGCACACAACGCTCGTGCATGGCCACCGCCGCGCGCAGCGGGCCGACGTGCGCGCCGGCGTCGTGCCCTATGGCGGCCCCTGCGGTGCCGGCCTCGGTCTGCACGGCAGCTTCCAGCTGTTGGCCCGAGGTATTGGCCGCCCCGGACGCTGTTGCTCCGCGGAGGGAGGTGTTGGCCGCGCGCGAGGCTGTTGCTCCGCGCGACGGCGGGGCCACGCCAGCGCGTGTGTTGCGGCCGGGGGCGTCGGTGAGATGTCAGCGAGGCGGAGGTGTTGGCCGCCGCGCAGGCTGTTGCGCCGCGCAGGGACTGTTGCCGCCGGATGTTTCGCCCGACAGCGGGGCCCGCCAGAACCAAACTAGCGACGGCCGACGTCGCGCCGAAGAAGATCGAGTCGCCGCACGAGGGCGCACGGCCGAAACCAACCGACGCGACGTGCAAGCGAATCGGGAAGACGCCGTCGAGGCGCCAAAGCGCCTGCATAGACGTCCCGGGCGCTACCACGGCCGACCTCGACGTCGTTCGCTCGGCGCGCGTGGGGTCGCCGACTGTTGCTCGGGGCGCGGCACGAGGTGTTGCTCGATGCGCGGGGTGTTGATTGTGGTGTTGCTCGGCGCGCCGGAGGTGTTGTTCGGCGCGCGGGTGAACGCCGGCTGTTGCTAGCGATGCTGCTCGGCGCGCGGTGTTGCTCGCGGTGTTGCTCGGCGCGTGGGGGGGCTCGGTGCGGGTGCTCGCCGGCTGTTGCTCGGCGCACAGATCGACGCGCGGTGTTGCTCGGGCGCGCGGCATTGTTCTGCGCGGGTGCTCGCCGGCTGTTGCTCGCCGGGCTGCTGGCGCGAGGTGTCTCTCCGTGCGGGCGTTACTCGGCGCAGCTCGGGCCGGGGTGTTGTTCGCGGCGTTGCTCGGTGCCCGGGGTGTTGCTCGCGGTGTTGCTCGGCGCGCGGGTGTTGTTCGGCGCGCGGGTGTTCGCCCGGCTGTCGCTCGCCGCGCAGCTCGGCGCGCGGGTGTTGCTCGCGGTGTTGTTCAGGCGCGCGGCGTTGCTCGGGGCGCGGGCGATCGGCGGCCACTCGCCGCGCAGCTCAGCGCGCGAGGTATTGCTCGGCGTGTGGGTGTTGCCCGCCACGCAGCTTGGGTCGAGGTGTTGCTCGGGGCGCGGGGCGTTGCTCGGGGCGCGGGCGACCGCCGGCTGTTGCTCAGCGCGCTGCTCGGCGCGCGGGTGAGCGTCGGCTGCCGTTCGGCGCGCAGCTCAGCGCACGGGTTGTTGTCTGCGGCGTTGCTCGGAGCACGCGGGTGTTGCTCGGCGCGCGGGTGATCGCCGGGTGTCGCTCGGCGCGCGGGTGTTGCTCGGCGCGCGGGTGTTGCTCGGCGTGTGCGGGGTGTTGCTCGTCCCCCTAAATTTGGGCTAGACAAGGTCCCTCAACCACATTCCGCGCTTATCGTGGCCCATATTTATTGCTTATTTCATGAGTCGAAATATGGTCGAAAGGCCAGGCCGAGCGCAGCTTGCCGAAGATCGCCGGAGCGGAACAACGCGCTCGGGATAGCTCGGTGGAGCAACACCCTGCACGCGAACACGCGCCGAGCAATACTGCACGCGCGTCGAGTAACAGCCGCGCGCGGAACAACGGCACGCGCGCCTTGCACCCCGCACGCCTCCCTGTCGTCACCCCCTGTTGTGCCGTCGGACGAACAGCCCTTGTCGGCCGCCCGGCCCGGCCTATGCTCGTGCTCCATGGGAACGCGGCGATGGTTCATGGACCTGGACGCATGGATGCGCCGGGCGGGTTTGAGTAAGGAGGCGGTAGCGAGAACGTCTGGGCACAAGACAGCGCACGTGCTGGCGCTGTTCGACGAACCGGACCCGAACCCTTCGCTGCGTCTCTACCTCGATCTGGTCCAGGCGGCCGGCGCCCAGCTAATCGGGGTGCGGGACAACACGCCCCGCGCCGTGATCGAGCGTCTCGCGAGTATCACCCGCGAGAACGAGATCACGATGTCCGCGCTCGCACGCGCTTCGAATGTTAACCGGCCGCAGCTCAGCACCCTGTTCAACGACCCCGAGCCGAACCCGAAGCTGGCGATTATCGATCGCATCGTTGTTGCCCTGGAGGCCGAACGGGACTTGGGACTCATGGGAGCAGCTCCGGACGCGAATGAAGTCGAGAGCGACGAGGACGACGACGACGACAGCCAGGAGAATGAGGACGGCGACGCGGACGATGATGGCCAGGAGAACGAGGACGGCGACGAGGACGACCGGGACGAGGACGGCCAGGACGACGAGGACGACGAGGGCGACGGCGCCGGCGGGGACGACGACCAGGACGACGAGGACGACGGCTACGCCGACGACGACGGCCAGGACGACGAGGACGACGGCGGCGGGGACGACGACGGCCGGGGCGACGAGGACGACGGCGACGCCGACGACGACGCCCAGGACGACGAGGACGACAGCGACGCGGACGGCCAGGATGACGAGGACGACGACGAGGACGAGGACGGCGGCGAGGATGAGCTCGACGAAAGCCGCGGCGGCGGTTTCGAGATTTCGGTGCAGGTGCTTAGCGAGCAGAATCTGGCCTTGCAGCGACAGGCTCTGATCGACGAAGTCGAGATTCGCGCGCTGAAGAAGCGAAGCCGCTGGAACGCGTTTAAGGTGGTCGCTGGCGCTGTTCTCGGTGCCGGCGTCGCGGCTGCTGTGCTGAAGCGTCGCAAGGAGTAGTAGGCAGCATCGGGTCTAACGACGACGCCCGTGACGAGGTCATGGGGGCATCGTCGCGGGCGGGGTCAGCTACACCGAGGCCGTGGCCTCGACCGCCGTGGCATCGATCGCGCCCATGCTCTGCCGCTGCTTGGCGCGCGGGGGCCGGCGGGCTGGCTCCCGCCCGACCTCGGCCGGCGGCAGGTCCATGGCCGCGGCGATGTGTTCCCAGGTGCCATCACTGCACCATCGCTCATACCAGCGCCACGACGTTGTGGCCGCGCCGTGCTCCTTCGGTAACTCGCTCCACTTCGCGCCGGTGTGTAGGACCCAGCGGATCGCGTCGACCGTGCGGCGGAGATCGGTGCGGGGTCCACCGCAGCGCCCCCGGGTGCCCTCGACCATCGCCGCGATCCGGCTCCACTGCGCATCACTCATCGACACGAAGGGGGCCGGCGGGGTCGGCGGGAGCGCGGCGATCGGCTGTGCTGCTTCCACGATCCGGTCGGTCGCGGTCTCGAGCGCCTGGCGCAGGTAATCGTCCGCGAGGTGCGTGTAGCGCTTGGTGGTCCGGTCTTGCTTGTGGCCGAGCAACTTCCCGACCGTGCTGAGTGTCGCGCCACTCATGAGCGCGTCGCTGGCGAACGAGTGCCGGAGGTCATGCAACCGGACGTCGGGGATCCCGGCGGCCTTGCGGATGTTGTCCCAGGTGTGATTGATGCCGCGCAGACGTTTGCCGTTCCGTGTGCACAGCACGTACCCCGTGCGCGGGTTGCCGGCTTGATCGTGGATATGCTTCAGGAGACCCAGCACGCGGCTGGAGACGGGTACCTTGAGCTGTCCGGTCTTGGTGTCCGGCAGGTTCAGGAGCGAGTGTTGCCAGTCGACCATGGCCCATGTGAGCGTGAGGATCTCATCGCGCCGACGCCCAGTGAGCGCGAGCAGATCGATCGCCCACACGCTCACCAGCTTGAGGTGGCCCTTGCGTGGGGCGGGGATCTTGAGGCCCGCGAGGATCACCGCTTGCACGCGCTGTCGCTCCTCCGGAGTCAGGAAGCGCTCGCGCTCCGGGATGGTGAAGTGCCGGATCTTGTGCGCCGGGTTGCGGATATCGGCGAGCTCCCAGTCCTCCGTGATCCGCGTGTACAGGCTGCTGATCACGCAGAGCATGAGGTTCGCCGCGCCGGGCCGATCCTTCATCGCGGTGTGAAGCTCGGCTACTTCTGCCTTGGTGATGCTCCGGTAGTTGCGATCCCCGAGCTTCGGCACGATCACCGTCTCGAGCGCGTGCTTGTAGTTCACGGCGGTACCTGCCTTAAGGTGCGCGTCGACGTGCGTGCGGATGAATCGCTTGGCGAGCTCACGAATCGTGTCCGCCTCGCACGGCGACGATTCCACCTGTTTCAGACGAGCGCGCTTGCCCGCGGCCGCACGGCCGGAATGTACAGTGTCGCCCGGCTCGTTCGCGTCCGCGGCTGCGTTAGTGAGCATGACAGCCGCCCGTCGCCGCGCCTCGTCAATCGACAGAGTGGGTCCGAGCAGTCCGATTTTCTGGCGGTGATCCTTGCCGTCCACTCGGAAGCGAACCAGCGCGACTTTCTTCCCCGTGGGCAGGACCCGCAGCAGGAAGCCCGGCAGGGCATCGCAGGTTACTTCGTACATCTTCGCGCGAGGCTTGCAGTCGCGCACGAACGCAGCAGTGATCATGAACCCCTACCTTCCACCTCTAGTTTTCGAGACAAAATCGGGCCAAGCAAGCGGCCCACGGGACCTGTCCGAAAGTGCACAATCTGGCGCGCAGCGCCGCGCAGAGCGGTTTCAGGACATAGGTACCATATTGGTGATATGATAAGTGTGCTGATTCCACACGCGGCGGGTGCGGACCCACGAGCCGTTGGCGCTGCCGAAGATCCGGATGCCGGACTGGCGGGTGTTGTTGTCGGGGCAGGTGACGCCGTAGGCGTTGCTGGCGACGACGATGTCGGCCTGGCCGTCGTTGTCGACGTCGGCCACCAGCGGGTACTCCCACAGGGTGCCGGTGGTGTTGCAGGTGCTCGGGATCAGGTTGGTGCCGGTCTGACCGTCGTACATCCAGAGGTGGTACTCGTCGGAGTAGATGACCTCGGCCTTGCCGTCGCCGTTGAAGTCGAACACCGACGAGCCGGTCACCGCGGACGAGCAATCGTGGGTGGTCTTGAACCACAGGTCGATGTCGCTGTTGGCGACGGCGGGGTCCATCATCAGCTTGCCGCTGAAGACGATGTAGCCGACGGCCCCGGCGGCGCCGACGTCGGGCACGCCGTCGCCGTCGAAGTCGGCGACGGTCGGCGGGCCGCCGCCGTACTCGTTGGCGGCGTTGCAGAACACCTTGGTCGAGATGCCGTCGTTGATGTCGACGCCCTTGCGCAGCACCTGGGCGCCGTCGGGGCTGTTCATGTCGTAGCGCACGACTTGCATGGTGTGCGGGCCGCCGCTCGAGATGATGACGACCTCGGGCTGGCCGTCGAGGTCGAAGTCGCCGACGCCGTGGTAGCCGCCGACGATGGCGTTGGGGCCGCTGCGCAGGTCCCACAGGATGTCGCCGTCGGCCCGGTAGGCGCGCTGGCCGTCGGTGACGTCGAGGAAGCCGTCGCCGTCGAGGTCGCTGAGGCCAGTGAGGCGCTGCCCCCAGCTGGTGGCCGGATCGAGCTCGGTCTTGACGGCGCCGGTGGCCCCGTCGAGGAGGGTGAAGCCGACGAGGACCTCGGGCACGCCGTCCTGATCGACGTCGCCGATCGCCGGCGCCTGGTTGCCGCAGTGGACCTTGGTGGTGTCAGGCTGGGTCCAGAGGGTGGTGCCGTCGGCGTTGAAGGCGATGACGCCGGTGTTCTGGGCGACCGCGTCGCAGCACGAGACGCCAGCCGGGCCAGGGTTCATGCAGCCGACGATCTCGGGCACGCCGTCGCCGGTGAGGTCGGCTGCCGCGAGGCCACCACCAGGCTGGACGACGTTGGGCACGCTGAACTTCTCGACGAGCTGGCCGCCGACGACGGAGACGGCGTGGAGGGTGCCCTGCTTGAAGTAGGCGCCGCCGCTGAAGGTGCTGAAGACGATCTCGGGGATGTCCTTCTCGTTGACCTTGCCGTCGCAGTCGTCGTCGTCGAGGTTGATGACGATCGGCGACATCATGACGTCGCTGGCATACGGCGGGGTGACCTGGCCGCCCCAGGCGTGCTTGAGGACGATGCCGAAGTCCTGGACCGGCGGGACGACCTCGCATTTGGGGAGGCAGGTGATCGGCTCGCCCTCCATCGGCTCGACGCCGTCGGGGCACTCGGGCGGCTGCGGGAGGCACTTGCCGCCGTCGAGCGAGACGCCGCCCATGCACATGGGCGGCTGCTCGGCCTCGCCGAGGGTATATTCACAGTAGAAGCCGTCAGGGCAATCGGTGGCATCGACGCAGTCGTCGCCGGGGACGACGCACTCCTGGAAGGAGCAGACCTCGCCGAGGCCGCAGCAGGTGTCGGTGCAGGCCTGGTTGATCGGGCAGCAGGTCTGGCCGACGCAGACGCCGTCCTCGCAGGTGTCGGCGCAGGCGGGGCCCATGTCGGGGCCGGGGCCGGTGGAGGCGCCCATGGTGGTGTCGGTGACCGTCGCTTCGCCGGAGTCGGTGGTCGGGCCGCTGGCGGCCGTGGTGCCGAGAGTGTCGCCGGCGGTGCCGGCGGTGTCGGGGCCGCCGGTGGTCGGCGGGACATTGCTGGTACCACCAGTGGTGGGGCCGGTGGTGAGGCCGCCGCTCGCTTCGGTGGCGCTGGCCCCCGCGGAGTCGGTGCCCGCGCCGCCGTTGTCGCCGCACGCGGCCAGCAAGAACATCGCCCCCATCCGCAGCGCGTGGCGCTGCGAGACCCTCGAATTCCTAGGCATGCGCCACGAGAGCACGAACCCGCGGCGAGCCGCAAGCGCCGGCGATCGCGGCCGTGCGACTGGGCGCAGGTGCACGCGCGCCGAGGCAGGGCGGGCCCGCGAGGGGCGGGGCGGTTCCTGTCTGATGGGACAGCCTGTCCCGCATCCGCGGAGCGGGGCGGGATCGACCGCGGCGCGCGGGTTCGTGGTCCAGGGTGGCACTCACGACGACGCGCAAGCGGCTGCACGCCGTCCAGCGCCGACGCCGCGCCGGAGCGACGGTCGTGGATCAACCTGGCCTTCGGGCCATGTGTCACGAATGGCTGGGTTTCACTCGAGCCAGTACATCTGCTTGTGCATCAGCGCGGTGTAATGCTGCAAGGCGGCGTCGGCCTTGCGGGCGCCGGTGAAGGTGGCGACGACGGCGCGGTTGCCGTTGTCGTCCTGGCGCCAGAGCGTGCGGGTCGGCAGATCGAGGGCGGCGAACTCGTCGGCGAGGGCGGCGACGTCGGTGAGGTCGATGCCGAGAGTCTCGAAGAGATCGCGCAGGGTCTCGAAGGCGTCGTCGGTCGCGGAGGCGCGCACGAGGGTCGGGAAGTTGTCGAAGTCGGGGTGGTCGAGCGGGCGCTGGAGGATGAACACCCTGCCGGTGCCGGGCGAGGCGAACTGCAGGAATTCGAACCAGCCGAGGCCGTCGAGGACGTGGCGCTCGGTCTCGAGGTCGAGGCGGGCAGCGAACTTGCGCAGCGGGTCCTTGAGGCCGGCGACCTCGCGGAACGGGCCGGTGATGGTGCCGCGCTGGAGCTGTCGCAGCGACTCGGCGGCGTCGAGCGGGCGAAAGATGTGCGGGCTGGCGAGGTCGCGGGGCGGGACGCGCGAGTCGGCGTTGCAGAGGTCGTGCAGGGCGTTGGTGGCGAGCCGATTGGCGACGGCCGGTCCCTCGAAGGTCGAGCCCCAGGCCGCCTGCGCCCAGGCCTGCAGGCCGGCGTGGGTCTCGCTACCGTCGATGAAGCCGCGCAGGCGCTGGACCAGAGACGCGGTGAGGGTGCGGATCCGGAGGTCGTCAGGGTCCCCGACAGGCATGCAGGGCGAGGGTACCACGGGGGTCGATGCGCAGAGGTGGTATCGCCTGGCTTTTGAGACAGGCAGCGCAGGTGCGCTCGGGGGCGGGGAGAGGTGGTTTGCCGGGTCGCCGCAGCGACGAATGCGGCGACGGGTCGGCGCCGCTGCGTTGCTCGCTTCACGGAGGAGAACAGGGAGAGCGGGACAGGGGCGTCCTCGCACGCGCGTGAGGGCGCCGCAGGTCGTCCCGGGTGGGTCGGTGCAGGCGTTCGCCGGAGCTCGTCGCGAGGCCTCAGCGCGGGCTCGGGGGCGCACGAGCGGAGATGGATGGGCGGGCGCCTGGGCGGGCGCCCAGTGAGATGTCCTTTCGGCCATGTCGTCAGGCGCGAATCCTCGGGCGGCGAAGTGGCGCTTGACGTGGGGTCGGCCGATCACGCATTGGTTCGGCGTGATGTCTTTCCATGCGTCCCCGTGGCTATCGTCGTTGGTCTCGTTCTGTCTGTGCGCGCCGTTTTTGACGGCCTGCGGGGGCGACGAGGAGTCGGGGGCGCCGCCGATCGGGCCGATCCAGCAGGTGTCGTTCGAGGTGATTCCGACGCCGCTCTACGAGCTGGGGATGCTCGACCTTACGCTCGAGAACGCGAGCTACGAGCAGCGCGAGGCGTTCACGGTCGAGGTCCGCGACGCGATGGTGCCCGACGTGGTCGCGCTGGTCGGGCTGGCGGATCAGATGCTCGACACGGAGCTGACGCCGGGCGGGTTCCAGCGGGTGACGAACCCGTCGCTGCAGACGCGGCTGATGGCGAGCGGCTCGCAGGTCGAGACGCTGGCGGCGGGCCTGGGCTACGTGTTCAGCCAGTGGAGCGTGCTGGTGGCCGATTTTGCGGCGGAGGACGGCGGGACGGGCTACGCGGTGGTGTCGTTCGACGTGGCGCAGGTCGACCCCGAGCTCGGGCAGGCGTTCTTCGACCACGCGGCCGATGTCGACGCGGGCCTCGGCGGCGGCTACTTCGCGTTCGCGTCGGAGGTCATCTACCTCAACCTGCGCGGGCCCGACGGCGAGCCGTACAGCGGGCTGGATGACGACTCGTTCGTGGCGGCGGTCGAGGACGCCGCCGACAGCTTCGCGCCGTACAAGGCAGAGCTGGCGCAGGCGGGCGAGGCGGGGGTGATCTTCGTCGAGAACGACTGGAAGACCGCGCCCGCCGGCGAGGATTATTTGGCGGTGCTGGATCCGCTGGGGGAGGCGGCGCTGGCGGAGCTGGCAGAGCTGCAGGACGAGCACGTCGAGCGCTTCAAGGCCGCGGTCGAGAATTACGGCTGGCAGTGAGACCCGCCGGGCGCGCGGGTGCGGCTCGAAAAATTTTCGAGGCCGGTCACGTTCGGCCGGGTCGGCGGGTCTTCGTGGGCATGAAGACGTTGCTCCGGATCGACGCCAGCGCTCGCCTCGAGGGTTCGAGCTCGCGGCAGCTCGCCGACCACTATCAAGCGCGCTGGACGGCGGCGCACCCGGGGGCGCGGGTGCTCGTCCGCGACCTCGCGCGCAGCCCGGTGCCGCACCTCGACGCGGCGACGATCGCGGCGTTCTACGGCGCGCCGGTGGACGAGGGCGCGCGGCCGGCCGGGCTGGCGCTGTCGGACGTGCTCATCGCGGAGCTGCGCGCGGCCGATCGCGTGCTGATCAGCAGCGCGCTGTACAATCAGTCGCTGCCGTCGACGCTGAAGGCGTGGATCGATCACGTGGTCCGCAACGGGCACACGTTCGAGAGCCGCGAGGGCCGGCCGGTGGGGCTGCTCGGCGGGACGCCGGTGACGATCGTGGTCGCGCGCGGCGGGGTGACGTCGGGGCTGGTCGACGACTTCGAGACGCCCTATCTGCGGGCGATCCTCGGGTTCGTCGGCATCACTGACATCGAGGTGATCCCGGTCGAGGCGACGGCGCACGACGAGGCTTCACGAGCGCTGCGCTTCGCGGCGGCGTGGGCCGAGGTCGATCGGCGGATCGATGCGAGCGGGTGAGACGGTGCCGAATTTGCCACGCTGCGCTCGCGTGGCGCGGAAGATGTCTTTGAAGACATGTCCGGAAGAGCATGCGATCGCGCCGGGCCTCGGAGTTTGCACGCCTGCAGGACCGTCGGCATTGCTGCGCGGCGGTCACCGCTCGTGAGAGCGAGATGTCCGATATGTCTTGAGGGACATACGGCGCCGGCATGCCCGCCGGGGCCGCTCAGTCGAGGTCGAAGTGGTAGTTGGCGCCGAACTGCGAGTCCCAGGCCTGGCAGCCGTAGTAGTCCTGATTCTCGAACCACAGCTCGACCTCGCCGGCGCCGGCGGGCACGTCGAGCGTGGCCGGCCAGGCGATCTGCTGGCCGCCCTGCGGGGCGGTGAGCAGGGCGGACTTCACCGCCCCGCCGTCGAAGCGGTAGTGGACGCGGATGTTCCAGGCGTCCAGGCCGTACTTGGTGCCGCGGCAGTCGGGCAGGCGCGCGGGGTCGTAGGCGATCACGAGGGGCGCGCCGGCGCGCGGGGTGCCGAGGGTCTCGGTGACCCAATCTGGCTTGAAGGAGAGGCTTGCGCCGACGCCGAAGTGCCAGTTGGCGCCGAAGTTGGAGTCGTAGGCCGAGCAGCCCCACAGGTTGGTGTTGTGGAACCACAGCGCCAGGTCGCCCGCGTCGTCGAGCACGAACTCCGGCGGCTGGGTGCCGTTCGAGGGCGAGTGGCCGCCGGCCTCGAAGCTGCCGACAGGGCCGCCGTCGAGCTGGCGATAACCGGTGATCGACCACGCCGGCTTGCCGTTCTGTTCGCCGCGACAGTCGGTCAGGCGATCCTCGTCGTAGCTGACATGGACGGTGTTGCCGGCGACGAGCGGGCCGCCGCTGTTGACGATGGTCCAGTTGTCGCGGAGCTCGAGCCAGGCCGGCTGAATGTGCTCGGGGAGCTCGGTGCCCTCGCGCAATTCGATGGCGGGCGCCTCGTCCTCCTCGGGGCTGCAGGCGAAGGACGCGAAGAGGCTGAGGACGACGAGCGAGCGAGGATGCATGACGGCGTCTTTCTTAGTGGAAAGCCGCCGGGCCGGCCAGGGGGCAGCAGCGTGCGCGTCGGGGCTGCCCCTGGCTAAAAACGGGTGCAGCGAGCTCGTCAGGGCCGTTCGCTGCAGCGAGGCTCGAGGTTGCGCGGAGCGGGTCGCGGCTCCACGCGTGAGCTGGCCGACGGCTCACTCGCGCGCCGGGCAAAGCGATGGTGATGCGTCGGGGTCGCTCGGGCGATGGCGTCCCGTCGTGGGCGGAGTCGGTGTTCGTTGTCCCGGGACGGCCGCACGAGAGAAACGGACATGGCCCGAAGGACATGTCCGTCGTGGCGGCCTTGGGGGCTGCCGATTCGATGCTTTCATGGCATGACCGAAGCGTCACGCCTCGGGCGTCCGATGGCGATCGATCGGGCGCAGTGGCATGACATGGCCCGAAGGTCATGTCATCAAGGTGCGCCCGGGCCTGGCGTCAGGGGAACACGGCGACGCAGCGGTTGTTCTCGCAGGCCAGGGTGGCGCCGCAAGGGTCGGCGCCGTCGCAGCAGCCGGACGACTGGATGTGGGTGTGGAGGACGTCCCAGTCGGCCAAAGTGTCCTTGTGGACGCCGACGTTGCCGCAGGTGTCGCTCTGGTAGCACATGGCCTCGGCCAGGACGCAGTCGCTGACGTCGTTGCACGGCTTGTCCTGCTCGAGCACCGAGTCGGCTTGGGCCTGGAAATCGATGCACTGGTCGACGCAGGCGCACGCGGGCGGAGCGTCGGGGTCGGAGCAGCTGCCCCAGCCGGCCGGGACATCGATCCACTGGGCGGGGTGCTCGCCGGCCCGGCCGGTAGCCTTTTCATAGTAGTAGCCGGGCGCGTCGGCGCCGCCCACGTAGTTGGCGGGGAACCAGAGGCAAGCCGGGAAGACCTCGTCGAGGACGCACTGCTGGTTCTCGTCGACCCGGTGGAGCTGGATCATGGCGAACTGGTTGCAATCGGCGGCGAGGCAGGCGGCCTCTTCCTTGATCAGCGGGCACTCGACAGGCGGCCCCTCGTCGGCGGGGATGCAATGGGCGGCGTAGCAGTCGTCGGTGACCTCGCAGGTGCAGACGTTGTTCTGCGGGTCCTCGCTGCATCCGGTGAGCCGGACGTCGCAGGACGCGTCCTTGTCCTCGACGTGGTAGCAGATCTCGTCGGCGCCGCAGGGCGAATCGAGGCAGTCCTGGCGCAGGCAGCCGTCGGCGTCGAATGGGCTGGCCGAGGCGCCGCAGTTCCACTCGGCGCAGTCGGGCGGCTGGCTGCAGCCATAGGCGGGGTTGTCGCAGACGCCGGGCGGGTCACCGTCGGTGGTCGAAGGCTCGTTGCCGGTGGTGCTGGTCGTGCCAGTGGTGGTGTTCGGATCGCCGGTCGTGCCGGGGCCGCCGGAGGTGTCCGAGGTGGCGAGAGTGTCGGTGTCCTCGTCGAGCTGGCCGTCGCCGAGGACCTTGGGGTAGGTGCACGCCGAAAGCGCGAGGGCGGCGGAGATTGCGAACAGGGGGGAGAGATAAGCGAAGCGGGGAAGGGACATGTCTTTCGACCTCTTGCTGAATGTCGTCTCCGCCCCGCCGGGTTCCTATCACTCCGGGCACGAAAAATTTTTGAAGCGCTGGGCGACGGCCGAGCGCGGGTGGCGGGCGACCAGCGCCGTGGCGCGCGCGAGGGCGAGGGCGTGATCGCCCTGACGGCACAGCAGCTCGACCTCGGTGGCGTCGCGCAGATCGGCGAACGGACCGGCGGGGAAGCGCTGCGCGTGCTCGGTGAGCCGGGCCCGCGCGGAGTCGATGGCGCCGCCGGCGAGGTCGGCGCGGGCGCGATCGAGGACGGCGATCTCGGCGGCGAGCTGGTCGGGGTCGCCGTCGTGAGGTGCGGTGCGAGCGAGCGCGGCGAGCTCGTCGTCGTTCGCGGCCGCTTCGCGCCCGTCGCGTGCAGCGGAATCACGGGAGCCGGATGGGGGGCGAGCCGCAGATGGATCGCGCGAGCCGGCAGGGGGCGACGGAGCGAGGGAGGGGTCGGCGTGGGGGCCGACGGCGGACGAATCGTACGAGTGAGGGCGGGGGCCGACGAGGGGCGAATCGTAGGAGGCGCCGCTGGCGTCGGGCGCGAGGGAGGAGTCGTGCGACTGGCCGCGGAGCGGAGTCGTCACGGGCGCGAGGACGGGCGGCTCCGGGGATTCGGGCGTGGCGGCGTCGAGGGGCGCGGGCGCAGCGGAGCCGCCGGCGATCGTCGATGCGAGGCGGGGCGCGGGGTCCTGGCGGGCGACGAGCGCGGGGCGTTCATCGACCTGTCCTTTGGGCCATGCGATGGCGACGGCCCCGGTGGCGACGACGAGGGTGGTCATCACCGCGGCGCGGGTCGAGGCGAGCACGGCCAGGCCGACGCCGGTGCGGGTGGTCCAGAGGCCCGGGAGCATGGCGGCCCAGGTGCGCTCGACGGCGGCCGGCGGGGGGGTCTCGCGGGCGCGGGCGGCCGAGAGCTCGCGCTCGAGGCCGGCGCCGCCGAGCTCGCGCTGCAGCTGTTCGCGGGCCAGGCGGACCCGCGAGTAGACGGTGGCGACCGGGATCCCGAGCTCGCCGGCGATCTCGGGGCCGCTCATGCCGTGGAGCTCGGCCATCTCGAAGACGGCGCGGGTGGAGCCGCTGAGGCGGGCGAGCAGGCGCTCGAGCTGCTCGGCGGCGGCGAAGCGGTCCTGGGGCGGATCGAGGGGGCCGGTCGGGACGGCGGCGACGGCGGCGAGGCGGCGGTTCAGGCGGGCGGCGGTGCGGCGGTAGCGGGCGGCGATCCGGCGGGTGACGCCGTGCAGCCAGGCGCGCGGGGAGACCTCGAAGCGGACCTCGTCGAGGCGGCGATAGGCGGTCATGAAGACGTCCTGGACGGCGTCCTCGACCAGGTTGGGCGGGACGCCGAAGCGCCGGGCGGCGGCCCACACGAACGGGAACTCGGCGAGGTAGAGCTCGCGGAAGGTGCGGATGCGCGCGTCGTCGGGCTGGGGTTCGGAGCGC
>NZ_JAQNDL010000005.1:0-67500 GCF_028368995.1 Nannocystis bainbridge
AGTCGGCGACGGTCCCGCTATATGCTGACCGCGACGACCGCATCAATCACCCACGACGACCCATATCAGGCCGGTCGCGACCTCGCGGCCGAACTGAATGACGCGCTCGGCGCTTCGCCGGACGTCGTCCTCCTATTCGCGTCGCCCACCTACGATCCGCGCCGGCTCCTCACCGGCCTCTACCGTCGGCTGACCCCGCGCGTGCAACTCGTCGGCTGTACCAGCTTCGCCGAGATCGGCCACGAAGGCGCCGTCAGCGGCACCGTCACCGCTCTGGGCGTGCGCACCCGCGATCTCGAGGCCCACGCCCTCTACGCGACCCGGGCCAGCGGCGACAGCTTCGCGGTCGGCCGCGCGCTCGGCGAGCAGGCGCACGATCGGGACGCCGCCATGCTGCTGTTGCTGGTCGACGGCGTCCGGCTCGACAGCGCGTCCGTATTGCGCGGCGCGCAATCGGTGCTCGGCCCCGAGTTCCCGATCGTCGGCGGCCTCGCGGCCGACGACGCCCGATTCGAGCGAACGCGCCAATTTTGCGGCCGCGACATCCTCGAGGGCGCCGCCGTCGGCCTCGCGTGCACGGGCTCGGTGCGGCTCGCGACCGTCGCGCGCGGCGGCTGGGAGCCGATCGGCGCCACCCGTCGCTGCACCCGCGTCGAGCGCGACCGCCTCGTGCTCGAGCTCGACGGTCAGCCCGCGCTCAACCTCTATCGCGAGTACCTCGGCGCCCACGGTCGCGACCTCCGCACGGCCGGCATCGAGTTCCCGCTCGGGATCGTCGGCCTGCCCGATCGGCCGTGGGCGGGCGACGACGCGATCCAGGTCGTGCGGGCCGTGTACGGCGTCGACGAGGCCCGCGGCGGGCTCCGCTGCACCCGCGACATCCCCGAGGGGGCCGAGATCCGCATGTTGCGAGCGACCAAGGACGACCTCATCCGCAGCGCCTCCGAGGCCGCCGCCGACCTCGGGCGCGCGCTGCCCGGCGGGCAAATCGCCCTCGTGTTCGACTGCTTCTCGCGCAAGATGGTGCTCGGCGCCCGCTACAAAGAAGAGGTCGCCGCTGCGTTTGCGCGCCTGCCCCCCGACGTCGCCCGCGTCGGCTTCTACACCTACGGCGAGCTGGCGCCGGTGCGCGGGCAGACCGAGCACCACGACGCCACCTTCACCGCGGTCGTCATCGAGGGTTGACCGCGATGATCGACTGCGACTGCGTGTTCGAGCGCCCCGACCTGCCGGGGCTCCGCGACGACGAGGTGTTCGAGCACCTCGAGCGCTGCGGGACATGTCCCAAAGTACAGGCTGGCCCCGGACGGATCCTGCTCGCGCGCCTGCAGGACAGCGCCCGCAGCCTGCGCCGCGCCGCCAACCGGGCCCGCCAGGCCGAGCGCGAGCTCGCCGAGCTGCGGATCGACGTCGACCGCTCCGAGCAGCGGATCGCCAACCTCGAGCGGGTCCAGAAGGTCGGCACGCGCGAGGTCCTGCAGAAGAACGCCCTGCTGGCGATGATCTCGAGCATCACGATCGCCGCCAACGAGGCCCAGACCGAGGCCGACGTGTACCGGATCTGCATGCACAAGGTCTGCTCGGCCTCGGGGTGGTCGCTCGCGCGCCTCACCCCCGCCGGTGGTGGCACCAGCCGCTGGCACGTCGCCGACCGCCTCGCCGCCGAGTTCACCGGCCTGCTCGGCGACGGCGAACCGACCGCGCTCGGCCTCGAGGCCCTGCGCGGCGGCAAGCCGGTGTGGGCGCCGGATCTGCGGGCCCGCCTCGACACGCCGTGGATCGAGCGCGCCGCCGCTCTCGGCCTGCGCGGCGGCGCGGCCCTGCCGGTGGTCGTCGGCGGCCACGCGATCGCCGTCGTCGAGTTCTTCGGCACCGCCGGCGAGGGCACCGCGACCGCGTTGATGCTGGCCATGGCGACCATCGGCGCCGAGATCGGCCGCGTGCTCGCGCGCCTGCGCGCCGACGAGGCCGTGGCCCACGCGCGCGACGCCGCCGAGGGCGCCAGCCGGGCCAAGAGCGCCTTCCTGGCCAGCATGAGCCACGAGCTGCGGACCCCGCTCAACGCCATCCTCGGCTACGCCGACCTCGTGCACGAGATCCTCGACGAGGAGGACGCGACCGACGTGCGCGGCGACATCGTCCGCATGCGACAGGCCGGCGAGCACCTGCTCGGCCTCATCAACAACATCCTCGACCTCTCCAAGGTCGAGGCCGGCCGCATGCCGGTGATCCCCGAGCGCTTCGACCTCGGGGCCCTCGTGCGCGACACCGCCGAGCTGCTCAAACCATTGATGGACCGCCGCAACAACGTCGCCCGCCTCGACCTCGCCGGCGACCTCGCCGACGTCGAGACCGACCCCACGCTGGTGCGCCAGATCCTCTTCAACCTGATCAGCAACGCCTCCAAGTTCACCGACGCCGGCACCATCAGCATCGCCGCCGCGCGCCAGACCGACCCTTCCGGCGAGCCATGGTTCCACCTCTCGGTCGCCGACACCGGCATCGGCATGACCGAGGCGCAGTGCGATCAACTGTTCGAGCCCTACCGCCAGGTCGACCCCCGCCTGGCCCGCCGCGCCGGCGGCACGGGCCTCGGCCTGTGCCTGTGCCGCGGCCTCTGCACCCTGCTCGGCGGCACGATCGCGGCGTACAGCGCCCCCGGACGCGGCTCCTGCTTCACCGTCCGCCTGCCGCTGCGCTGAATCACCGCGGTAGCGAATGCATGCACCCGCGGCTCGATGCATTCGCCGCGCTCACGGCTTCGGGTTTGCGAGCGGCGCCCGCAGATCGCAGCCGCCACCCCGGATCACCAGCTCGCGGCCCTCGACCGTGACCGCGACGACGGGCGCGCCGCCGGGTCCGCGGGTGGGCTGGCGGCGACCTCCGCCGCGTCGCCCGCCGCCGGGACCGCCGGTGCCGCGGCCTCCGGCGCCCGCTCCTCCGCCGGCGGCCCGCCACCAACCGGTACGAAGAGACATGTTACAAAGGACATGTCGAATCGGACATGCTTCATGGGCCATGCTCCCGGCGGCCGGAGCTGCGCGCCTCGACCGTCCGCCAGTGTGCCAGGAGATCGCGGCCGGTGGCGCTGGTGCGGCGTGGCCGGGGCGGCTACCCTGCCGGCGTGCGGATCGTGCAGATCGACCGCGAGCCGTTCCACGCGCTCGCGTACCTCGACGCCGCGCCGCGCGGCGGCTCGCAGACGCGCGAGCTGCCGCTGCTGCGCGCGCGCGTCGACGCGTTGCCGGCCCAGCTCGACGCCCTGCTCGTCACCTCCGACCTGCAGGGCCGGGCCGCCCTGGCCGAGGCCGGGGGCGCCCTGCGGCTGCTCGGCGAGGCGCTGGCCGAGGAGTACGCCACCCTCGCCGCGCTCGATCTCGTGCCCGACCCCGGCTTCACCGGCGTCGTGCTCGCGGGCGACCTCTACGCCGCCCCGGCCGCCGATCGCCTGGGCGCCACCGGCGACGTCCGCGACGTCTGGCGGGCCCTCGCCGCGCGCTTCCGCTGGGTCGCCGGTGTCGCCGGCAATCACGACCTGTTCGGCAAGCCGAGCGAGCAGGCCCGCTTCGTCCGCGAACCCGGCGTGCACCTGCTCGACGGCCGCCAGGTCGAGCTCGACGACCTCGGCGTCGCCGGCGTCGGCGGGATCTGCGGGCGCCCCGGCAAGCCCAATCGCCGCCCGCCCGACGAATTCGTGGCCGCGATCCGCCGCCTCCTGCCCGCGCGCCCGCACCTGCTCGTCCTGCACGAGGGCCCCGACGGCGGCCCGCACCGGTTCGGCAACCCCGACGTGCGCGCCGCCGTCGACGGCCGCGGCGCCCTCGTCGTCTGCGGCCACTCCCACTGGCACGACCCGCTGGTCGAGCTGCCGGGCGGCACCCAGGTCCTGAACGTCGACGCCCGCGCCGTCCTGCTCGAGCGCGCGGATGGCTGATCGGGCATGCCCCGTCGGACATGCTCCATCGAGCATGTCTCATCGAACATGTCCCATCGGCCATGCTGAACGCACGCCGCTCACGGCGCGCGGAACTGCTGCGGCATCCCGTCCTCGACCGTGATCGTCACCACCACGTCGACCGGCCCCGGCGCGCCGACGTGGAGGATGAACGCCACCCCGCCGGAGTGCGGCGACACGTTCGACACCCACACGTCCGCGTCGCCGAGCGAGAAGATGTAGTCCTGCAGGCCCTGCCCGTCGGGGCCGACCACCGCGGCCGAGCCGTAGTCGGTCGCCTCGGCCGCCGACACGTGCACGATCGACAGCGGCGTGATCGGCGGGTGGATGCCCCACTTGAAGTCCAGGCGCGAGCGCCCGAGCAGGCCGTGCTCCTTGCCGTAGAAGACGCGGATCGAGTTCGCCACCGCAAATTCATGGCACCGGCCGGGCGCCGCGCCGCCCGGTCCGCGTCGGCCTGCGCGCCGGATCAACCGTCGCGTCCGCCAGCGTCCGTCGCGTCGCCGCCGTCACCGACGACTCGCGCCTGCGCGCTCGCGCCGGCCACCAGCTCGGTCGTGATGCCGAGTCCGGCGAGCGCGCCCGCCAGATCGGCCGGCAGCGGTGCCTTCACGGCGACCCGCGCCCCCGTGTGCGGGTGCGGCAGCGCCAGCGACCACGCGTGCAGCGCCAGCCGGTGCAGGTCGTGGTGCTCGCGGAACCACCGGTTGTGTTCGCCCTTGCCGTAGCGGACATCGCCGATCAGCGGGCAGCTGATGTGCTTCAGGTGGCGGCGGATCTGGTGCAGGCGCCCCGTCAGCGGCCGCGCCTCCACCAGCGCGTAGCGACCGGCGCGCGCCAGCGTCGTCACCTCCGTGACCGCCGGCACGCGCGGCCCGTCCTCCGCGCGCGGGATCGGGTGATCGATCGTCACCGCCGCGGGCGGGTTGCCGCGGACCAGCGCCAGGTAGCGCTTCTCGACCTGGCCCGAGGTCCAGACCTCCTGCATCGCCCGCGCCGTCGCCGAGTCGAGGGCGAACGCCAGCGCCCCGCTGGCCCCGCGGTCGAGGCGGTGCACCGGGTACACGTACGCCCCGACGGCCTCGCGCGCCAGGTCGAGCAGCGCCACCTCGTCGTCGGCCCAGCCGCGGTGGACCACCAGCCCGGCCGGCTTGGCGACGATCAGCAGCCGGTCGTCGCGGTAGAGGATGAAATCCTGCTGCCCCGAAGGACATGTCTCATCCGACATGCTCATGCCCCTCCACGACATGACCGATCGGACATGTCCTCCGTGACATGGCCCGAGAGCCCTGTCACTGCGCCCCCCCGGCCTCGCGCAGCTTCGCCGCGGCCAGGCGCTCGCGCTCGAACGCGGCCCCGGCCGCCTGCAGGTCCGCCTGCGCCTGCCCGGCCAGCTCCGCCGCGTCCGCCTCGCCGCGGGCCGCGTGGATCTGGGCCAGCGCCAGGCGGGCCCGCCCGCGCGCCAGCGGGGCCGGCAGCAGCGGCAGCGCCCGCCGCAGCAGCGGCTCCGCCAACTCGGGCGAGCCGCGGGCCAGCAGCACCCGCCCGCGCAGGGCCAGCGCCGCGGCGTTCTGCACCGGCGTCGCGCCCGGGCGCGGGCGCGGCAGCGCGGCCTCGGCCGCCTCGGCCTCACCCGCGAGCAGCAGCGTCTCGGCCAGCTCGGCGCGCGCCAGGTCGGTGTCGGGGTGATCGGCGCCGCGGTCCTTCTCGCGCAGCGCCAGCGCCTGCCGCAGCTCGACCAGCGCCTCCTCGAAGCGGCCCTGCCACGCCAGCGCCGCGCCGATGCCCGCGCGCACGTCGGCGACCGCGCCCGGGTCGACGCGCTCGCCCCCCGCCAGCAGCGCCAGCGCCCGCTGCGACAGCTGGCCCGCGTCGACCCACTGAGCCTGGCGCGCCAGCGACTTCGCAAGGTTGTCGAGCGTCGGCGCCAGCTTGACGTGGCGCGGCCCGTACAGCGTCTCCTCGGTCGCCAGCGCCCGCCGCAGCAGCGTCGTCGCCTGCGCCAGGTCGCCGACCTCCGTCAGCACCATCGCCAGGTTGCTGCGGCCGATCGCCACCTCCGGGTGATCCTTGCCGAACCGCGCCTCGCGGATCGCCAGCGAGCGCTCGAGGTGCTCCGCCGCCGCCGCCAGGTCGCCGCGCAGGAACTCGACCCGGCTCATGTTGCCGAGCACCAGCGCGACCTTCGGGTTGTCGGCCACGTCCTCGGCCTCGTAGATCGCCAGGGCCCGGCGATAGTCGGCGGCAGCCTCGTCGTTGCGGCCCTCGGCGGCGCGGACCACCGCGCGATTGTTGTGGAACGCCGCCGCGATGCGCGGCCGGTCGGACAGCCGCAGCAGCAGGGCCGCGGCGCTGCGCTCCCACAGCGCCGCGCGGACGCGGTCGTTGCGGTGATAGCCGTCGACGATCAGCAGCGCGCTCGCGGCCTCCGCGGCGACCTCGAGCGCACCTGTCCCGAGGGCCATAAAGTAAGCGTCGCTCAGCGCCGCCGACGCGCGCTCGTAGTCCGCCAGCGAGCGCTGGAGGTTGCCGATCCGCAGCAGCGCCTCGGCCACCAGCGCCGGCTCGCCGAGCGCGCGCGCGGCCGCCAGCACCACCTCCGCGCGGGCCAGCGCCGGCTTGTAGCGGCCGACCTCGTTGGCCGTCTTGATCTCCGCCAGCCAGCGCCGGACCTCCTCGCCGCGCATCGTCCGGCGGACATCGGTCTCGCGCAGCCACGCCGGCAGGCCCTCGACCTCGACGCAGGCCGCCACCGGCTCGAGCTGGCCCTCCGCCTTGACCGCGTGGCGCGCCGCCGAATCTGGCTCTTCGGCCAGGGCCGTCAGCATCGCCGCCAGCTCGCGCGCCTGTCCGCTGAGACAGGTCATGCGCCCGACCAGCGCCGGCTGCTGCTCGGGCGCCGCCTCCTCGTAGGCCTCACAGGCGGCCCGGTAGAGCTCGCTCCAGCGGCCCGCGCGGGCCTCCATCGCCGCCGCCAGCGTGGTCCACGTCTCGTCGGCGTACGGCGCCGCGACGCCGGTGATCGCCGCCCGCAGCGGGCCCTGTCGCTCGGCCCACAGGCGCGCGACCCGATCGGCGTGGCCCTCGCACTCGCCGACCGTCTCGCGCCACAGCGAGAACCCCAGCCCGCCGGCGACCGCCAGCAGCAGCACCAGCGCCGCCACCATCAGCCGGCGCCGGCGCAGCCGCGGCGCCTCGGTGATCGCGTGCAGCAGCGCGTCCATCGACGCGTGGCGCTGGTTCGGCACCGCCGCCAAGCCGCGGGCCAGCGCCGCGCGCAAGAACATCGGCACCTTCGCCAGCCGCGGCGGCCGCCGCAGCTCGCCGGCCATGACCGCCTGGAAGCGGTGCGCCGGGTCGCCGTCGGGGAACGGCCGCACCCCGAACAGCGCCTCGTAGAACGCCACGCAGAAGCTGAACTGATCCGACCGCGTATCGCACGGCAGCCCGAGGTGCTGCTCCGGCGCCATGTAGGGCGGCGTCCCGGCGATCATCGAGGTCTGCGGCCCGGGCGCGCCCGCGTGCAAGATCCGCGCGACCAGCGACGACGGCGGCCCCACCCCCGTCATGCGCGCCAGCCCGAAGTCGAGCACGCGCACCCGCCCCTGCACGTCGATCATCGCGTTCTCGGGCTTGAAGTCGCGGTGGACCATCTCGGCGCGGTGGGCCGCCGCCAGCCCGCGCCCGGCCTGCACGAACGCCGCCGTCACCTCTTTCCATGGGCGCGGCGCGTCGCGGCCGATCCACTTGCGCAGCGTCTCGCCCTCGATGAACTCCATCGCCACGAAGACCTCGTCGGCGAGCACCCCGACCTCGTGGACCGCGACCACGTTCGGGTGGTCGAGCCGCGCCAGCGCCTGCGCCTCGCGCAGCAGCCGGGCCGCGCCGTCGCCCCCGTCGTCGGAGGCGCGCAGCAGCTTGATGGCGATCTTGCGCCCGAGCTGGCGGTCCTCCGCCTTGTAGACCACGCCCATGCCGCCGGCGCCGAGCCGCGCCTCGATGGCGAAGCGGCCGATGCGCGCCGGCATGGCTGCCTCTTTGGACATGTCCTCACGAACATGTCTCTTGCGCCCGGAGCGCGGCGGCTGGGTCGACATGTCCTGCTGCGGGCCCAGGCGCAGGGTCGGGGCCGATGCGCCCGGGACCCCGTCGGACCGCTCGTCGCGCGAGCCGCTCACGGCCCGGCACTATAACCCGCGGCGCCGGGCGCCGGGCCGTCAATCGGCCTGCGGCTCGCCCTCGCCTGCACTCGCGGGCGCGGCCGCCGGCGGCGCGAAGCGTTGCCACACCCGCTGCCCCGGTCGCGTCTCCGAGCGAAACAGGATCCGGCCCATCCCGTCGTGCTGGTAGCGCACGCACAACCCGCTCGCGGGCGGCCGCTGGAACAGCGCCGTCGCCTCGCGGCGTGTCAGCGTCGAAAGGTCGTGCACCGCCGTCTCGCACGTCTCGCACCGGCGCACCTTGGCGTCGCCCGCGAACGCGTGCCAGTCCTCGTCGCAGGCGAAATTGAGGCGGAGGCTGCGGATCGGGGCCATCGCGCGCGCCTCAGCGGATCTCGACCTTCGCGCCGAGCGCCTCCAGCTCCATGCGCAGCGCGTGCACCTCGCGGTGGACCCCGCGCAGCACCACGCTCGGCGTCTGCTCGATCATCACCATCACCTCGCCGAGCGTCAGCGTCGGCGTCACCTCGCGCAGCGTCTTCATCACCTGCACCCGCTGCGGCCCGGACCACAGCAGCACCACCTCGAACTCGGGGATGCCCATCTCGATCCCCTGGACGACGGGCGCGCCCATGGTCACGTACTCCTGCTCGACGTACGCCGGCTCCATCCCCCACCGGTCCTCGAGCTCGAGGATCAACTCCTGCAGCTCGCCCGGGCCGAGGCGACTCAGGAACGCGACCACATCCTCGCGTGTGACCGCCACCCTGCCCTCCGCGTCAGCCGCCGAACATCATGTAGCCGAGCACGATCAGCACCACCCCGCCGATCGTCATCACCGCGATCGATCCGGCCGACATGCCCGGCACCACGTCGGGCAGCGTCTCGTCCTCGAGCGGCAGCGGCTGGGCGTGCAGCGGATGCACCGGCTGCGGCTGGACCGGCAACGGGCGGATCGGCAGCGAGCGCGACGACAGCACCTCGACCAGCTGCGACTCGCCGTCGGACCCGATCACCTCGTGGACCTCGAGCGCCGAGAACACCTCCGACACCGCCGTCTCGCCGAGCGCCTCCGACTCCTCGGCGATCGCCGCGAACGCCTTGACCAGCGACACGCCCGGCGGCCCGGCGGGTGCCGGCGCGCCCGGGCTCGCCGGCGGCTCGGGCGGCTCGACCAGCACCACCGCGTCGCCGGCCAGCTCCTCGAGCGTGTCGACCTCGTCGACCTCCTCGATCTCGGCGATCTCGACCGACGAGTCGAGCGGCCCCATCGGCAAGGTCTTGCGCGGCTGCGCGGCGCGGCGCAGCGTCGAGGTCAGCACCGGCGGGCCGGCGGCCAGCATGGTGTCGGTGCGGCGGCCGGGCAGGATCGGGCCCGGCGGCATCGGCTCGCGCCGGCCCACGGCCGCCGACAGGGCCTCGCCGAACTCCGCCGCGGTGCGGAACCGGTGCTCGCGGTTCCACGTGATCGCGGTGCGGATGACCATGCGGATCGACTCGGGGACGCTCAGCTCGCCGATCAGCCGGTCGGTGTTGCGGATGACGTCCATCGTCAGGTCGCGCTCGTAGAACAGGAACGCCAGCGTCATCCCGAGCCCGTACACGTCGGCGCGGGCGTCGGCCTCGCTGGCCCGCTCCATCATCTCGGGCGCGGCGTAGATGACCGTGCCGAGCCCGCCCGCGGTCCCGCCGGTGGTGTCCTCGGCGCGCACCAGATCGAAGTCGGTGAGGTACGGCGAGAACTCGTCGGAGACCAGGATGTTGCTGGGCTTCACGTCGCGGTGGAAGATCCCGCGCTCGTGGGCGAACGCCAGCGCGTCGGCCACCGCCAGCAGGATCTGCAGGCGCCGCGTCACCGACAGCCGCCCCGTCATCACCGCGTCGCGCAGGTTGCCGCCCGACACGAACTGCATGGCGAAGTACTCGTACTCGCCGTCGCTCGCCGAGGGCTCGATGATCTTGACGATGTTGGGGTGCTCGATCTGCGCCATGATCCGCGCGCCGCGGAAGAAGCGCTCGCGCCGCTCGGCGTTGTGGACGTGCTGCGCGTGCAGCACCTTGAGCGCCACCTCGGTGTCCGTCGTCTGATCGAGCGCGCGCCAGACCGTGGCGAAGCCGCCGGCGCCGAGCTGGTCGAGCACCATGAAGCGCTCGTCGAGCACGTCGCCGCGGTGCAGCGGCCGGCCCATGCGCAGCGACCGGCGCAGCGACTTGATCTCCTCGTGGATCTCGCGCGTGTCCTCGCCGATCGCCTCGAGCCGGGCCTTGCGGACCCGCGCGGCCTCGATGCGCTGCTCGAGGTCGCGGATGTTGTCGAGCCGGGTGTCGCCGACCGGCAGGCCGATCTTGGTGCCGCCGCGCGGCGGGGCCGTCTGCGGCAGGCCGAGGCTGACGACCAGTTGGTCGCACACCTGCTCGAGCACGCGGTCGGCGTCGGCCGCCGCCAGGCGGTCGAGCGGCTGCGACGGGTCGCCGAGCGTGCGGAAATCGAGCAGGTCGGTGCCCTCGTAGGGCGTCTCGCTGACCATCAGCCACATCACCGGCAGCCCGCGCTCCTGGGCCATCACCACCAGCGAGTAGAGCTCGCCGCCGGGCGCCAGCTCCTCGCCGATGAAGCGCGGCGAGATCAGCAGGATCACCGCCCGCGCCCGCGCGAACGCCTCGGCCAGCACGTCGATGCGCGACGCCTTCGACGACGAGTCGCCGGCGTTCCAGATCTCGAGCTGCGTGGTGTCGCGGTGGGACCGCAGGTGCTCGCGCAGGTGATCGAACCACCGGCGGTCGCCGCGGCCGTGGGCGATGATCACGTGGTCGCCCGGCGGCGCGACCGGCCGCGACGAGCTCAGGTCGGCGCGCCGCGCCGCCGGCACCTCCGAGTCGGACGGCGCGTGGGCCACCGCCTCGATCAGCGTCAACAGCCCCGAGCGCTCGGTCCGGCCGAACGAGTTGTCGGGCGAGTTGGCCGCGTACGCGCCCTCGAACGGCTCGAGCGCGGCCCGCAGCTCGAGGCACGAGGCGAACCGCTGCTCGCGGTCCTTGCAGAGGCAACGTTCGATGATCGCCGCCAGCTCGGCCGGCAGCCCGTGCACGCGCTCGGTGATCGGCATGTGCGGGAAGTGCAGGATCGCCGTCAGCACCGACGGCACGTCGGGCCCGGAGAACACCGGCACGCCGGCCAGCGCCCGGTACAAGATCGCCCCGATCGCCCAGATGTCGGTGCGCGGGTCGACGAACGCCGCGCCGCGGGCCTGCTCCGGCGACATGTACTCGGGCGTGCCCATGAACAGGTCGGCGGCGGTGCGCGACTTGCTGGCGCCCGACGCGGCCGAGAACTTGGAGATCCCGAAGTCGAGCAGCTTGACCAGCACGCGGTCGTCGCCGATCTCGTGCAGGTAGATGTTCTCCGGCTTCATGTCGCGGTGGACGATGCCGGCGCGGTGGACCGCCTCGAGCCCGACCAGCGCCTGCCGCATCAGGTGCACCGCGAGGTCGGGCTGCAGCTGGCCCTCCTCGAGGATCCGCGACTCGAGCGAGCGCCCGGACAGCCGCTCGAGCACGATGTACGGCCCGTGCGCGCTGCTCTTGACCAGGTCGAGCACGTCGCACACGTGCGGGTTGTGGACCCGCCCGGCCGCGGTCGCCTCCCAGAAGAACCGCGCGAGCACGGCCGGGTCGCTGACGACCTCGGCGCGCAGCGACTTGATCGCGACTTCCTTCTGCGTGTCGATGTTGCGGGCGTCCCACACCAGGCCGAAGCTGCCTTCGCCGATCAGGCGCTTGAGCCGGTACTTCTGGTCGAGCAGCACGACCTCGCCCGACGACGGGCAGACCTCGACGTCCTCGGCGTGCAGCTCGGCGCAGTACGGGCACTGCAGCGAGTCGCGCGCTTGCGGGAACATGTGCGTCACGACGGGGAGCCCTCGCGCGCAGGTGCGGCGCCGAACGCCCGCGCTGCGGTGCCGGGGCGGAAAGCCCCCACACGCAGCGAGGTCCCGGGTGAGCTCGGCAGCATCGCCGCGGATTGTATACCAACGCGTGGGGCCTCGGGCGCAGCGTCGGGCGCTGCAGGCGCGTCACGGACGACGGACCCGGCGATGCCCGACGCTGCGAGATCCTGGCGATCGCAGACGGGGCGAACTCCGCCCCTGCGCGACCGTTCGCTGCCGGCGCGGCTGCGAGCGCCCATGCGCGCACACGATCCCACCCGTGAAAGCCCGCAGGGTCGCCCTGGTGGGGTCGCAGCGGCCTCACCGCGTGGACCGGAGGCCCCGCCCGGCGCCTCGACTCCGGCCATTGCCGCGGCGGATCATTGCGCATTGTCGGCGGCCGATATTCGCTCCGCCAATGACATGACCACGCCGCGATCACCCGCTCCGCGGCCTCCCGACCCCGCGCCGGCGGCCCGCGCGAGCCGTGCGATCGGCAGCGCCGGCAGATCGGCCTCGATCGCCCCGCAGACCGCGTCCATGGCCATGGACTCGCCGGCAAATCACCGCCGCAGCGCCGGCGAACCACTCGCTCGCACAAAGTCAAGCGCAGCCGCGGCGGGCTGGATCTCTCGCGGCGAGACGCGCGGGCCTACCGCTTCTTGTTCGCCGGCGTCGGTTTGCTCTCGGCGATCTGCGCCAGTTCGGCCAGCGCCGCCACCGCGACCTTGAGCTGCGTGCGGCGATCGGGCCCGCGGGCCTCGGGCACCGTCGCCACCACGCGGTCGCCTTGCAGCTTGAACTTGCCGTGCGTGCTCGCGCCCAGGCGACCGGCTGTCTCTCCGGACAGGGGCGTGTCGGGCCCGAGGCGGACCGCCAGGCGCGTGGCCTTGAGCTCGACCGCCAGCGCGCCGAGGCGGCGGCCGTAGGTCTTGCAGATCATCACCAGCCCGAGGTGCTCCGCCTCGAGCGGGGCTTCGCCGTAGCGGTCGATGATCTCGCTCATCACGTCCTCGACCGCATCGCGGTCGCGGGCCGCCGACAGCCGGCGGTACAGGTCGAGGCGCTGGCCGACGTCGCGGACGTACGCCTCCGGCAGGTAGGCCGGGCTGTCGAACGCGATCTCCGGATCGGTCTCCCGGAGGATCGGCTCGCCGCGCAGCTCGGCCACCGCCTCTTGCAGGATCCGCGCGTAGGCGTCGAACCCGATCGCCTGGATCTGCCCGCTCTGGCGCGCCCCCAGCAGCTCGCCGGCGCCGCGGATCTCGAGGTCGTGGACCGCCACGCCGAAGCCCGAGCCGAGCTCCGCGTGGCGCTGGATCGCCTCGAGCCGGCGGCGCGCCTCGGGGGCCAGCCGCTCGAGCGCCTGCACCATCAGGTAGCAGTGGGCGCGCTGCTTGCTGCGGCCGACGCGGCCGCGCAGCTGGTACAGCTGGGCCAGGCCGAACTGGTCGGCGTGGGCGATGAACATCGTGTTGGCGCGCGGGATGTCGAGCCCGCTCTCGATGATCGTCGTCGACACCAGCACGTCGGCGCGGTGCTCGACGAACTCGAGCATCGTCCGCTCGAGCATCTCCTCCGGCATCTGGCCGTGGGCGACCAGCACGCGGGCGTGCGGCACCAGCTCGCGGATCCGGACCGCGTGCTCCTCGATGCCGAGGATCTTCGGCACCACGTAGAACACCTGCCCGCCGCGGGCCAGCTCGCGGGTGATGCCCTCCTCGATCACCGCGTCGCCGATCCGGACGATGGCGGTCCTCACGGCCAGGCGGTCGATCGGCGGCGTGCGGATCATGCTGATCTCGCGCATGCCGAGCAGCGACATGTGCAGCGTGCGCGGGATCGGCGTGGCCGACATCGTCAGCACGTCGACCTGGGCCTTGAACTTCTTGAACCGCTCCTTCTGGGCCACCCCGAACCGCTGCTCCTCGTCGATCACGAGCAGGCCGAGGTCCTTGAAGCGCACGTCCTTGCCGAGCAGGCGGTGGGTGCCGATCACCACGTCGACCTCGCCGCTGGCGATGCCCTCGATCACGCGCCTCTGCTGGCGGTCGCTGGCGAAGCGGTTCAGCACCTCGACGCGCAGGTCGAACGGCGTCAGCCGCTCGCGGAAGGTGATCCCGTGCTGTTGCACGAGCACCGTCGTCGGCGCCAGCACGGCCACCTGGCGGCCGTTCTGGGCCACGCGGAAGGCTGCCCGCAGCGCGACCTCGGTCTTGCCGAAGCCGACGTCGCCGCAGATCAGGCGGTCCATCGGGCGGGCGCGGCCGAGGTCGCCCTGGACCGAGTCGATCGCCGTCTCCTGGTCGGGCGTCTCCTGGAACGGGAAGCTGTCGGCGAACGACTGGTCGTACTCGTCGGGGCCGGGGTAGGCGGTCCCGGGCGTCGCCTCGCGCTGGGCGTAGATCTGCAGCAGCTCCTCGGCCATCTGCCGCACCTCGGTCTTGACCTTGTTGGCCTTGACCAGGAAGGTGCTGCCGCCCATCTTGTCGAGCTTCGGCGGCTTGCCCTCGGCGGCCACGTAGCGCTCGATCTCCGACAGGCGGTAGACCGGCAGGTACAGCTTGTCGCCGCCCGCGTACTCGAGCTGCACGTAATCGCCCGGCGCCCCGCCGAGCTGCAGCTGCACCAGCCCGACGTAGCGGCCGACGCCGTGCTGCAGGTGGACCACGTAGTCGCCGACCCCGAGCTGCGACAGGCTCGACAGGCCGGTGCGTCGGCGCGACTGGGCCCGCCGCGTCGACTTGCCGAACAGGTCGTACTCCGACAGCACCAGCAGCCGCGCCGCCGGGTAGTCGAAGCCCTCGCTGAGCTCGCCGACCGCCACCTGCACGCGCGTGCCCGCGGTCGTCGGCGCCCGCAGGTCGATCGGCGCCAGCTCGGGCGCCAGCGCCTCGGGGGCCAGGCCGTGGCCGCGCAGCGCCCCGACCAGGCGGTCGACCTGGGCCCGCCCCGGCACCACCAGCAGCACCGTCCACGGCAGCAGCTCGCCGAGGTCGCCGGCGGCCGCCGGCGTGTCGGTCTGCAGCGCCCGGATCTGCTCGACCAGCGGGCGCATCGCCTCGCCGCTGCGGTCGGCCCGCGACGCCTCGAGCGCGGTCCGCAGCGGCTTGTTCGAGCCGACCTGCAGCCATACCGCCGGCCGCTCCTCGCCTGCCTGTTTGGACATGCCCTTGCGGGCATGCCCCTTCGGACCTGCCCCTTCGGACCTGTCCCCGGATTCAGATGATTCGCCCGGCTCGCCCTCGATCAGCAGCCGGGTCAGCACGATCGGCGCCGCGCGCAGGCGGCGGCCGAGGTCGGCGGCGGGCACGAAGAACTGCTCGGGCGGGGCGATCACGCCGCGCTCGGCGAGGGCGCGGCCGTGCTGCTCGTCCAGCTCTTGGGCCTGCTCCTCGGCGACCTGCTGCAGCGCGTCGGGCTCCTCGACGACCCATCGGGTGCCGCGCGGCAGGTAGTCCCACAGCGGCGCCATGCCGTCGTGGAAGATCGGGGTCAGCGCCTCGACGCCGAAGAACTCGAGGCCCTGCTCGAGGTTGTCGACGATCTGCCGGCTCTTGCTCGACGGCGCCAGCGCGGCGTCGGCGAGCGCCAGCACCCGCGTACGCAGCGAGGCCGCGGTGGTCGCCACCGTCTCGCGCACCGGGTGGATCGCCACCGAGGTGACCGCCCGCAGGCTGCGCTGCGACTCGGGGTCGAACAGGCGCAGGCGCTCGATCATGTCGTCGTCGAACTCGACGCGGGTCGGGAACCGCGAGCAGCCGACGAACAGGTCGATCACGCCGCCGCGGACCGCGTAGGTGCCCGGGTCCTCGACCACGTCGACGCGGGTGTAGCCGGCCCGCTGCAGCGCCGCGATCGCGGCCTCGCGCGGCAGCTCGTCGCCCTCGCCCCAGCGCGTGCAGAGATCGAGGAATTGCGGCGGCGGGATCACCCGCCGACGCAGCGAATGGACGCTGGCGACGATCAGCTTGGGCGGCTCGGCGTGGCGATCGACGAGCCGGTACAGCGCCGCCAGCCGCAGCGCCATGGTCCGCGGGTCGGCGGCGGCGTCGGCGTACGGCGAGGTGTCGAGCTCCGGCACCACCAGCACCGGGCCGTCGCCGGCCTCGCGCAGCGGAGCGCCGAGGAAGAACGCGGCGTCGCCGGCCAGGGCCCGCGCGCTGGCCTCGTCCGGCGCGACCGTGAACACCGGAGCCTCCGCCCGACTGGCCGCCATCGCCAGCGCGTAGCCGCGGAACCCGCCGACGGCGCCGACGACCCGCACGTCGCTGGCCTCGCGCACCGCCGTGAGCACGCGCTCCAGCGGATCGCCGGGGACGACGGAGGCGGCGCGCTGCGAGGCGGGGGCGGCAGGACGGTCGGGCACGACGGAGCCGCGGGAGGGTAGCGGCGCCGCCTCGCCCCCGCTACCCTGCTCGTCGTGTTGCGTCGCACTGCCCCGCGAACCCGCCGTGAGTCTGCGCCGCCGCAGGACCGCGAAGATGAGCTCCCGTCGCTGCCCCGTCCTCGGACGACCGACCTCATCCGCGAACCTGCGCCGCGTCTCGCAGGGGCGCGTCGCCTCGGCGCCGCCCTCGCGCTGATCGCCCCGCTGGCCTGCGGACACGGCGCTCCGAGCGGTCCGGCGGTGGCGGCCGATCCGGACACGACCAGTCCTTCCGGACATGCCCCTCCGGCCAGCCAGGCCACGACGACCGCCGGCGGCATGTCGCAGCCGCGGGCCGAGGCGCTCACCAAGAAGATCATGGAGGCGGTGGCGGCCGCCCGCGGCCTGCCGATCACCGGCGGGGTGGCGGTCGAGGTGCTGAGCCGCGGCGACGTGCGCCTGTTCGCCGAGAAGTCGATGTACGAGCACCACAGCCGCGACGAGATCCGGCTGTTCACCCGCATCGAGGCCAGCCTCGGGGTGCTGCCGCCCGGGGCCGACGGCGAGCAGATCCTGCTCGACATGCTCGAGCTCGGCGTGATGGGCATCTACGAGCCGAAGAAGAAGGCGATGCTGATCGGCACCCACGTCAGCGAGGCGCAGCTCGACATGGTGGTGGGCCACGAGATCGCCCACGGCCTGCAAGACATGCACTTCGATCTGCTGCGCCTGCAGAAGCCGATCCCGGGCGACAGCGACGCCGAGACGGCGCGCACGTTCCTGGTCGAGGGCGACGCGCAGGCGGCCTATCTCGCCTGGGTGTCCGGTCCCACCGGGCTGTCGGCGATCCCACCCGAGGTGCTGGCGACGGTCGGCGACCAGGCCCTGAGCCTGTCGTCGATGCTCGACCACCCGATCCTCAACCGCTCGCTGCAATTGCCGTACGCCGACGGGGCGGCGACGGTGGCGGCGTTGGTCCGCGAGAAGGGCTGGGCGGCCGTCGACGCGCTCTACAAGGACCTGCCGACGACCAGCGAGCAGATGCTCCACGTCGACAAGCTGATCGCCCGCGAGCCGGCGATCGCGGTCAAGGCCGAGCCCACGGCGCTGGCCGCCGCGCTGCCCGGGCACGCGCTGGTCTGGCAAGACACCCTGGGCGAGTCGACGCTGCTGTGCATGCTGGCGGACTCGGTGCCGACGAGCGACGCGCGCGCGGCCGCGGCCGGCTGGGGCGGCGACCACCTGCTGGTGTTCGACCGCAAGGCCGGTCCCGAGGTGCTTCCGCTGGTGATCGGGATGATCGCGTGGGACTCGGAGGCGGACGCCCGCGAGTTCGAGGCGGCCTTTTCCAAATACCTGATGGAGAAGATGCCGACGACGTCGCTGGTCCGCCGCCGCAACGACCGGGTGCTGTTCGCCACGGGGATCCCTCAAGGCCTCGGCGGGGCGCTCGACCCGGCGGCCTGGAGCGCGTTCCCGGCCCAGCCGCGCGCGAAGAAGCAGGCCTCTTAGGACATGCCCCTCGGGGCATGTGCTCCGGGACATGTACTCGGGAGCATGTCCCTCGGGTCATGAACATCAGCGGCGGCAGGAAGAACCCGGCCGTCGATCGGCGCACCGAGCCCGATCGACGTCTGCACGTCGCGGTAGAGCGTGCGTACCGACACGCCCTGCGCCTCCGCCATTTGCGCGGCCGAGACCGGGTGCCGGTGGCGGCGGAGCGCGTCCAGGACCGCGAAGAGCCGCTGGGTCCTGTCCATCGCCCGGACCCTCGCAGGGCTGTCGAGGGCGGCGCGCGATGCGGGCCGTGCCTCCGCGGCCGCACCAGCGCCCGGCGGCGCCGGACCGCCTCGCCGGCCGCGATCCGCAGGTATGGCACGGGTCCATCGCTCGCGCACGCCGCCACGATCGCGCATTCGCCGTCGTGGGCGCGCTCGCGGCCCCGGCGACCGAAAGCAGCGAATGTGAGAGGAGCCCACGTGCCGACCTGCGTCATCCGACTATGCCCTCGCTCAGGAGACTCATGGCCACTCACGTCATCTACAAGATCGGCCCGTTCAGCCTGCCCAAGTTCGCCGGCGAGCGTCACGTCCGCGTGTATCTCCCGACCGAGCGCAACGACGGCTCACCGCTGCCGGTGCTCTACATCTTCGACGGACAGAACATCTTCCACGACGACCCCTCGATGGCAGGAGGCTGGTATCTGCACCACGCCGCGCACGACCTGCACGCCGTGGGCAAGCCGGCGCCCGTGATCGTCGGCATCGATCACGGCGGCGTCGACCGGATCCACGAGCTGTCGCCGTTCCCGTGGGAGGACAGCCGCGGCGAGGCCGATCACCTGATCGACTGGCTGACGGACGAGCTGGTCCCGCGGATCCAGCGCGAGTTCTCGGTCCGCGACGACGTCGCCGGCACCGCGATCGGCGGCTCGTCGATGGGCGGTCTCGCCGCCCTCTACGCCCACTTCCGCCGCTCCGACATCTTCGGCGCCGCGCTCTGTATGTCCCCCTCGCTGTGGGTCGCCGAGCGCAAGATCTACGACCGCATCGCCGAACTCCCGCGCCCCCTCACCTCGCGGATCTACGTCGACGCCGGCGCCCACGAGGGCGACATGCTGTCCGACGCCGAACGCCTGGTGGCCCAGCTCCAGTCCTCCGGCTACAGCGACGACGAGCTGATGTGGCGCCCCGATCCGTACGGCGCCCACTCTGAACACCACTGGCGCAAGCGCGCCCCCGAAGCCCTCGAGTGGCTGTTCACGCCGCGCGCCGACGTCACCCGCTCGGCCGCGTGACCCGCCTGCCCGCAAGGGCATGCTCTTTAAAGCATAGCCTCGAGGACATGTTCATTAGAACATGTCCTTGAGGCTATTTGGTGCGCGACCAGCGTCCGGGCCACATCGGGGCGCGCGAGCACGGGCGTCGGACGCCTCTCACGTCGTCCTGCCCGCTGTGCCTGGCTTCGGCTTCTCGGGCCCACCTCCAGGGGCTGGAGTCCCGAGCGCATCGCCTTCGTCCGCCTCATGCCCGAGCTCGGCTACGACCGCTTCGGCGTCCACGGCACGATTTCGGCTCGATCGTCGGCCGCGAGATCGCCCTCGTCGCGTCCGACCCTCATCGGCGCCCACGTCACCCAGTGCTTCGCCTTCCCCTCCGGTGACCCTGACGACTTCGCCGCCCTCGCCGCCAGCGCACCGTCTTCTGGCAGGAGCACGACCGCGACGGTCACTTCGCCTCCGAGCTCGGCGACCTGCGCGCCTTCTTCGCGGCGCTGCGCGGACGCGCGGGTCCACCCGGCCCGCGTCCGGCGGGCCTGCCGCGGCCGCCCTGGCCCGGTTCTCGGGCCGAAGCCTCGCCGGGCTCGGCCGCTGCGGCTAGAATCGGCCGACGTGCCGCCCGCCCGTCGCGCTCCGGAGACCGCCTCGCCGCGCGCTCGCGCGCGGACCGTCGTAGATGTCCCCGGGGACAGGTCGATCACGAGGTCGTCGCAGGTCCTTTGGGACATGTCCGAACGTACAGCCCAGCCCGCCGCGCCGCGCTCGCGCTGCCGTGAAGAAGGTGTCCGATGAGCCAGGCCCCGAAGGACATGTCCGAACGCGCAGCCCAGGCCGCCCCGCGGGTCACCCGCCTCGTGCGGGCTGCCTGCCGGCGCGAGCGGATCGCCGACGCCGCCGCCCTGCTGACGCGGGTCGCCTTGCCGCTCGGCTGCGCCCTCGCGGCCGTCGCCCTGGTGGCGTCCCGCAGGCTCGACGCGCCCGCCTGGCTCGCCTGGCTCGGCCTCGTCCCGGCGGCGGCGGTGCTCGTCTGGGCGGTCGTGCGCCCGGCCCGGCCGCGGCGGGTCGCGCGGCGCATCGACGCTCACTACGGCCTCCACGACCTGATCGGCAACGCCCTCGAGTTCGCCGGCAGCAGCGCCTCCGCCGATCTCGCGGCCGCCGACCTGATGGCCCTGCACGTCGCCGACGCCGAGGCGGCCGCGCCGGCGATCGATCCGCGCCCGGTCGTCCCGCTGCGCCCGCCGGGCCTGCGGGTCCACGACTTCGCCGCGGTCCTCCTGCTCGTGCTGGCCTCGCTGGTCCCGTACCCGCCGGCGCCCGTCGCCGAGGATCATGCCTCTTCGGACATGTCCGAAGAACCAGCCAAGGCCGCCGCCAAGAAGCCGCCGCCCGACCGCGCCCTGGCCGAGCCGCTGCGCGAGGACCTGCGCGCGCTCAAGGAGGGCCAGGATCGGGCCGCCGCGCTGGCCGACCGGATGCTGCAGATCCTCGACGCCTACGGGCGCGGCGAGCTCGATCGCGAGGCCGCGTACGCCCAGCTCGAGCAGCTCGACAAGTCGCTGGCCGACGCCGAGGCCGAGCTCGAGGCGCGCATGGAGGAGGACCCGGCCGTGCTGGCCGAGGGCGTGCGCCAGCTGGCCGAGGCGCTCAAGCAGGAGGAGATCACGCAGGACGCGGCCGAGGCGCTGGCGCGCGGCGACGGCGACGAGGCCGAGAAGTCGCTGGCCGACGCCGAGGCCGCGGCCGAGGCCAGCGACGAGGCCGAGGAGTCGCTGCAGCGGGCGATGAAGCAGGCCGAGAAGTCGCTCGGCAAGGCGGCCGGCGAGAACACCGACACCGCGTCGCAGCTGGCCGAGGCCGAGCGCCGGCTCAAGCGCCAGCAGGAGCAGCCCGCCGCCGATTCGGACGAGCAGGAGCGCCGGCTCAAGAAGCAGCAGCAGAAGGTCGACGAGCTGCGCCGCCAGCACGAGCGCGAGAAGGCCGCCCAGCGCAAGCTCGACGAGCTGCGCCGCCAGGCCAACGACGCCCAGAAGGGCCAGCAGGGCTCGCAGCAGAAGAAGCGCGCGCTCGAGCAGCTGCGCCGCGGGGCCGGCGACGCCGCCCGCAAGGCCTCACAGGCGCGCCGCCTCGGCCAGGCCCGCGACGACCTCGAGGAGGCCAAGAGCTTCATGCGCCGCGCCGGCCAGGGCGGCGAGCAGGACGACAAGCGCAAGCAGCAGATGCAGAAGTTCGCCAAGGCCGCCAAGGGCAAGCGCGGCGACAAGAAAGAAGGCCCCACCATGCTGGTCGAGGGCGACGTCGGCGACGGCGAGCCGTCGATGCAGATGGAAGGCGACGCCGGCGGCGACCCGCAGGACAGCGGCGACGGCGGCAACCCGCAGGACAGCGGCGACTCCGGCGGCGACGGCCAGGACAGCTCGGGCCAGGACTCGGCCGGCGACGGCCAGGCGATGGGAGACGGCATGGGCCAGGGCTCGGCCGAGGCGCTCGGCGACGCCAGCGGCCTGAAGGTCAAGCCGAAGGACGTGCGCGTCGATCCCAGGCACGGCAAGGGCACCACCAAGGCGGAGATCATCAAGACCGCCAGCCAGGAGGGCTTCGCCTCGGCGCCCTACCGCGACATGTACCGCGACTACAAGTCGTTCGCCCAGAGCGCGCTCGACAGCGAGGCCCTGCCCGCCGAGCAGCGCCGCCGCATCAAGCGCTACTTCCAGATGATCCAGCCGCGCAAGTGAGGCGTCTGACCTCGAGGGCATGTCGGATGGGGCATGTCGCGCGGGACATGCTCGATCTGACATGTCCTATGGGCCAGCACCCTCTCGCGAAGCGACCCGCGTCTTCTGCCTGTCGCTTGGAGCATGCGGATTCAGCCCCCATTACGGGGCATGCGCTCGATCTGAATCCCCCGCTACTTGGCGTCCGCCGCGGTCGTCACCTCGCCGTGCAGATCCTTGAGGAACTGCACGCGGTCGCTCGCGCCGATCCATCGCTCCAGACGCTCTCGCTCGACCGGCAGCACCAGATCGTGGCTCTCGCTCGAGACGAGCGTCGCCATCGCCCGGAACGGCTGCGTGAAACCGTTCAACGCCACGAACACCCCCAGCCGGCAGCGGCGATGCTTGCGGTTCATCTTCCCGCGCAGCGAATCGAACTCGCGGCGCGGCACGGGTGAGCTCCAGTGCTTGCACTCGACGAGGAGGTACTGCCCTTCGTCTCGCCAAAACGGATCGCTCGACTCGATGCGCACGACGAGGTCCATCTCCTCGATGTCGTTGCGGCGGTTGCGACTGAAGACCACGAAGCCCGGCATGGTGCGAAAGAGCGTGTCGAGCACCTCCTCGAGGAGGGCCCCCTTGCGATTCTTGTCGGTCTCGCGCAGGCACGCGCTCCAGGTGTCTCGCAGCTGCCGATCGAGCTCGCCGCGTTCGAGGGCAGCGGCGTCGCGCGCGCGGACGCTCTCCCACGCGCTGCGCAGCTTGATCCGCAGCAGCGCATCGAGCACGGCGTTCTTCTCGAGATAGTCGTAGGCGCCGAGCTCGAAGGCCCGCTCGACGGCGCGGCTGTCGGCGTATCCGGTCACCACGATGGTCTTGGCCCCGGGCGAGCGCCGAGAAACCTCCTCCAGCAGATCGAGCCCGCTATCGGGCCCATCAGCGCCACGCAGCCGCTGATCGAGCAGGACCGCCGTCCAGTCGCCCGCGTCGAGCCTCGCCAGCGCCTCGTCGCGCGTGGCGGCGCTCTCGGCCGAGTAGCCCTCATCCTTGAGGATGCCGAGGTAGATCTGCACGAAGCTCGGATCGTCGTCGACGATCAGGATCTTGGGGCTCAGCGTCATGTCACTCCTTCGAGCGGGATCGGCAAGCGCAGGACGAAGCGCGCGCCTCCGCGTGGGCTCGGCTCACAATGGATCGAGCCGCGTAACTCGACTTCGATGACCTCGCGGACGAGCGCGAGGCCGTGGCCGCTCCCGCCCGCACGAAACGAGACGCCGTCGGCGAAGATCGCAGCACGCTGATCGGCCGGCACGCCTGGGCCGTCGTCCTCGACGAGGACGACGAGGCGAGCGCCCGACCTTCCCAGCATCTCGGCCTGGACAAGGATCCGCACCTCGGCTCCGCCGACCTGACTCGCGTTGCGCAGAAGGTTCAGCACGGCCAGAACGAATCGATCACGTCGACCGCGAAGATAGACGCGCTCGACACCGGCGGCCGCTTCGAACTCGACAGGATGTCGCAGCGCAGATTGCACGCCCGCGATCGCGTCGCGCAACGCCGCCTCCACCGCGAAGAGCTCGTCACGGCTCGACCCGTGACTCGTCATGCGCGCGGTCTCGGTGGCGAAACGGAGCGCTCGCTCGAGCCCACCGGAGATGACGCTCAGGGTCTCGGCATTGTCCGCGACGAACCCCTCCGAGCCGCCGAGGCGCCGCAACTGTTTCAAGGACAGCTGGACCGGAACCAAGATGTTCCGCAGCTCGTGCGCGACCATTCGCGTGTGCCGCCCCAGCTCCGCGGCTTCGGACACGGCCGGCGGCCGCCCGTGCAAGGCCTCATGCGCTTCATCGGCGAGGGTCGCCCGCGCGAGCGAGCGCAACGCCTCGCCGGAGGGTTGGTCGAGCTCGCCGAACAGCTCGACCCCGAGCGGGGTTACCCGACAACGCCAGTCGAAGACGCCATGCTCATCACGACGCTCCTCGACCTCGACCAGCCCTTCGAGCTCGAGCCGTCTTGTGAAGAAGTCCCACGGCCACGGCGCCGGGGCTCCGTCCTCAAAAAATTCGACCAGCGACTCAGTCAGAGCCTTGGCTCGACTCATGCTGACTCTCCATCGATCGTGATCGCCGAGCGCCGATGAGACCTCGAGCGCCAGCAACCACCGGACCGCCTCGCGCCCGCGAAGGCCGAGGAACACCTCGCCGGCGGCCAGAAGCTTCACTTCGCCCCGCACCGTCCGCGCGAGCTGGAGCTCGTCGGCATATCGCGAGACCCCGACGCCTCTCAGATCGGTATGTTCGGCGCGCGCCCTGGCGTCTGCCTCCTGAGCCACCTCCGCCGATCGTCGCCCGCGGATCCCTCCCGACAAGGCATCCCACCTCTTGACGATCTGGTGCCTGAGCAACACCGACAGCACGGCTCGCTCGAGCAACAGCTCATCCTTGTCCGGCTCGCCGACGAACAGCGCGGCGTCTGCGAGACCCGTGAGCAGACACTCGACGAGGAGCTCCTTGAATTCGCCGTCCCAGGGACGTAAGGCGTCCTCGAACCACCGAGCTTCACGACCTGCGAGCGACGCCTCCTCGGCCTCGAAGATCGCGAGGAACCACGCTTCCCGCCGCTCCGGGTCGAGCCACGTGGGAAATCGACGCAGCGTCAGCAAGCCCCGTCGAGCCAGCTCGAGGTGCCTGCGGAGGGCTTCGACGAACACTGCGCGAGCCTAGCGTCGAAGCCGAGGACCAGCAACCGCCAGCAGCCTCGGCACTGCGGCCCTACTTCAGCCCTCTTCGTCCTCGCGCAGCAGCGGCGCCAGCTCGGCCGGCAGCACCGGGCGGGCCACCGGTCTCCGGCGGCTGAACACCAGCCGCTCGGCGTGCGCGCGCTCCTGGCGATAGCCGAACAGGTGGAACACTTGCTTCACCGCCACGCGGGCGACCGCCGGGTCGGCGATGTAGTGGTCGGGCCGCTGCGGGTCGCGCGACACCCCGGGCAGGTACGGCACCAGCACGTCGAGTCGCAGCGTCCGCAGCGCCGCCGACAGGCGCAGGACGTTGCGCGTCACCGGGCGGGCGATGAAGAAGCCGTCGTCGCCCTGGCCCTGGTAGCGCGGCAGCATCACCAGCCCGGTCTCGGGCACGCGCAGCGGGCCGCGGCGATCGTCGGCGATGACCTGGCCGCGCTCGACGACCTGGAAGTTGACGAAGCCCGGCTTCATCACGAACGGCTCGTCCTCGGGCTGGATGACGTGGCGGTGGCGGATCTCGCACACGGCCGGCATGCCGCCGCTCGCGGCCCCGAGGCGAGCGCGATGGGCCGCGAGGTCCGGCACGTGACGCGGCTCGAGCGAGCCGGCCGCGACCAGCATCAGCAGCAGCGCCGACTCGTGGAAATCGATCGTGCGTGGGTCGTCGTGCTGCCCGCCCTCGACCGCCACGCCGACGTGGCCGAGGTCGCACAGGTAACCGAGCATCGAGCCCTCGATGACCTCGTCGAGCCCGAGCACCACCGGGATCGGCAGCGCCAGCGCCAGCGGTCGGTTGCGCAGCACGTCGGCCATGCACGAAAACGGCGGCGACAGGCTCGACGTGCTGTGCAGGTCGATGAAGCTGACCGGCCCGCGGCGCAGCAGCGGCAGGAACACGCCGAGCAGCTCGCGCGTCTCCTGGTCCTCCGCCGTCGCCAGCTGGCCCTGGGCGATGCGGGCGATGTTCTCGGCGGTCCACTGGCGGTTGAGGTCGCGGTCGACGAACCGGCGGCCCTGGGCCAGCGCGCGCCGGTTGCCGGACACGCCGAGCAGCTGCCCGCGCAGCGGCACGTCGGTCGCGCGCAGGCGGGCGAGCACGCGCGAGATGGCCGAAAGGCCAGCCGGCTCGTTGCCGTGGAGCGCCCCGATGCACACGACCGTCGGGCCGGGGCGCCCGCTGTCGTAGCGCCCGAGCACGCGCGGGTGCGCGCCCGGGTCCGCCGGCGGCGCGCTACTGCTGAGCGTCACGCAGGTAGCTCTCGAGCAGCTTGCCCGACACGTCGATGAGGTCGCGCTCGGTGATCACCCCGACCAGCTTGTCGCCCTCGACCACCGGCAGGCACGAGATGCCGCGCTCACGCATCAGCTTCATGACCTCGAGCGTCGGCATCTCCGGCCCGATCGTCAGCGGGTTCTTGACCATCAGCTGCGCCACCGTGGCGTTGTCCTGGGCCACGCGGGACCCGCGGGCGACCATGCGGATCAGCGCGCGGTGCGACAGCAGCCCGACCAGCCGGCCCTCCTCGTCCTCGACCAGGATGTGCCGGATCTTCTTCCAGTCCATGATGTTGGCCGCGAGATCGATGATGTCGCTGCCCTGGACCGTGAAGATGTCGGTCGACATGAACTGGCCGGCCGTCTGGTACGAGTCGCGCCAGGTCTTCGGCTCGCCCTCGAGCCGCGCCGTCTCCCACGTGTGGACCGGCGCGCCGCTCTTCTGGTTGGCCAGCATCGCCGCCGACAGCGTGCGGTAGCGGACGTCCGAGGTGCCCTGCTCGCCCATCGCGTGCAGCGAGTTGAGCATCCACTGCGCGCCGGTGGTGCCCTTGCGGACCCGCTCCTCGATCGTGCCGAGATAGCGGTCGATGTCGCTGCCGTCGACCTTGACGTGCTGCAGGCCCCAGCGGGCCGTCTGCAGCAGCTCGCCGAGGATCAGATCCTGCGCCGACATCGTCTTGCCCTTCCACGTCTGCTGGGCCTTGAGGCCGTCGCGCGCGGCGTTGAAGAAGTTGGCCTTGGCGTCCTCGAAGGACATGTCCTTGAAGACAGGCCGCTCGTCCTCGGCCAGCGCGGCCATCAGGCCGAAGAAGAACGCCGCGTTGGCGACCTCGTCGAGGACTGTCGGGCCCGACGGCAGCACCCGGTTCTCGATGCGAAGGTGGGCCTTGTCGCCGCTGAGGCCGTAGCAGGCGCGGTTCCAGCGGTACACGGTGCCGTTGTGCAGGCGCAGCGCGCCGAACTGCGGGATCCCGCCGCGGTCGATCACCTGCATCGGGTCCTCGTCGATCGCGTTGGCGATGAGGATGCGGAAGCGGGCGATGTCCTCGCGGAAGATCTCGAGCACGCCCTGCTGGATCCACCCGTCGCCGAAGTGCACGCGCGGGCGGGCAGCGCGGTCGACCCGGACCTGCGAGCGGGTGTCGACCGAGCGCTCGAACAGCGCGATTCGGGTCTCGTGCCACAGGCGGTGCTTGAGCAGCACCGGCGAGTTGACGGCCGCGGCGAGGATCGGCCCGGTGACCGCCTGGGCGAGGTTGTAGAACTTGGCGAACTCGCTCGGGCTGACCTGGAAGTGGACCTGGAAGCTGGTGTTGCACGACTCGAGCATCACGTTGTCGTGCGTCGTCTCGAGCTCCTCGATGCCGCGGATCAGGACGTGGAAGTCGTCGCCGCGGAGCCGCCGCAGGGTGCGGTTCAGCTCGAGGTAGCGCGGCTTGGGCGTCATGTTGTCGAGCCCGAGGTCGGCCTTGCGCAGGGTCGGCAGGATGCCGGTCAGCAGGATGTCGGCGCCGCAGTGGCGCGCGGCGTCGCGGGCGACCCCGACGACCTCGTTGAGCTCGTCCTCCATGCGGCGCAGGCAGGACGCGTTGAACACCTGCGGCGAGAGGTTGGCCTCGAGGTTGAAGCGCGCGAGCTCGGTGGTGAGGCGCGGGTCCTGGGCGCGCTCGAGCACTTCCATCACCACGGAGGCGGGACGCAGGCTGCGGTCGACGAGGAACATCTCCTGCTCGGCGCCGACCCGGCGCACGCCGGTCTCGAAGCGATCGGTCTCGAGCAGCCGCTCGAGCGCGACCACGTCGTCGAGGAGCTTCTTCATGAAATTGCGCAGCTGGTCGTCGTCGGACGTGGCGATGTTTTGTTCACCCATGGGCGTATCCGGCCGCAGGGTATCGCGGGACGGATCGGCGGCCAAATTCGGATGAGGGGTCCCGGAGCCCGCAGCGCAGAGCGCGCGCAGAACACTGTCACGCTGCCGATTCAGCTCCCGTCACGAACGGGCCGACGATCGCGGCGGTCGCCGCGGGCTCGTCGAGGTGGACGTGGTGGCCGCCGGGCAGCTCGGCGAGCACGGCGCCGGCGAGCGCGGCCAGGCGCTCCCGCATCAGCGCCTCGTCGAACGTCATGCCCGGGACGGCGCGCACGACCAGGGTCGGGCACACGACGGCCGTGAAGAAAGTCCGCACCTGCGCCTCCGTGAGCCGCTGACGCGAGGGCAGACGCAGGCGGGGATCGGCTCGCCAGCGGACCCGGCCCGCGTGAGGTTCGAGGCCGCGGCGCAGCAAGATCCGCGCCGAGTCGACGCGCATGCCCGTGGCAGTCGCCAGTCGCTGCGCGACCTGTTCGGCGTCGGCGTAACCGACGTGCTCGTCGCGGGCGCGGGCCGCCTGCTCGGCCTGCAGGGCCTCACGCAGCTGTTTCGGCGCGGCCTCGTCGGGACTCGTGAGCGGCCCGAGGCCTTCGAGCAGGACCAGCTTCGCGACCTGTTCGGGACATGTCCCAGCGAGCAGGGCCGCGACGCCCGCCCCGAGCGAGTGGCCGACGACGACGCAGCGCGACCAGCCGAGCGCCGAGATCGCCAGCGACGCGTCGGCGACGTAGTCGAGGAACACGTAGACACCGTCGGCGCGTCGCTGCGACAGGCCGTGACCCGCGAGGTCGAGCGCGACGAGGTTGACGCCGGAGAGGTGTTCCGCGAGCCGCTCGAAGCTGGCCGCGTTGTCGAGCCAGCCGTGCATCGCCAGCACCGGAACACCGTCCTCGGGGCCGAAGCAGAGCGCGGCGAGCCGCACGCCGCCGACGTCGATGAGCCGCTCGCCGCGTGGTGAAAGCATGCGCGGGACGATGTACGAATTGACAGCTGAACGCAACTAAGCGAGCGCCCGGCGAACGTCAGTGCACGAGTGACCTGTCCTTCGGGACATCCGAATTGTTCCTGCGAACGGATCTACGCGGGTTGACTCCGGCCGGTGCCTCATTCACCGTGGAGCTCCTGATCGATGGTAGATGCCCCGCCGAAGCGACGCGCGCGGGCCGACGCGGACAAGCAATCGCGCCGGCGCGTGCTGCTGTGCGCGGCGGCCGAGGCGTTCGACGAGATGCCCTACAACGCAGTCACGGTGGCCGACATCGCCCGCCGCGCCAACCTGGCCAAAGGGACAGTTTATCTCTACTTCGCCACCAAGGAGGAGCTGTTCCTGCAGCTCGCGCTCGAGCAGCTCGGCGAGTGGCTGACCGAGGTGGAGGCGACGCTGGCCGGCGACGAGGCGCCGGTGGCCGCCGAGGCGGCGGCCGAGCTGCTGGCGCGCTCGCTGGCGGGGCGGGTCCGGCTGGCCCGGCTGCTGGCGCTGCAGCACGCGGTGCTCGAGCACAACGTCGCGCCCCCGGTGGTGCTGGCGTGGCGGCGCGGCATGCTGCAGCAGATGCTGCAGACCGCGACGCTGCTCGAGCGGCGCTGCCCGGCCCTGCGCGCCGGCGACGGCCTGCGGTTCTTCCTCCACCTCCACGCCGCCGCCGTCGGACTGCATCAGATGGCCCACCCCGCCCCCGAGCTGGCGGCGACGCTCGCGTGCCCGACCCTCCGGCCGCTGCGTCTCGACTTCGCCGCCGCGCTGCAGGCCCACGCCGCGGCCCTGCTGCGCGGGCTGCAGCCAGACGCGGCCCGCGAGTAATCCTGTCCTTTCGGACAGTCGTTTCATCGGTACGGGCCCGACGTTCGCTCGTACATGTCTGAAAAGCCAGGCGATGCATATGTCGCTCGTCCATCGGCCAGGACATTCGACCGGATCTCACTCGGTTGACGCCGAGCATCGCCCGCGACATCCTCGCGCGAGATGTCGCCCACGTTCGAATACAGCCCGGCCTGGCCGCACGGTGCGCTCACGCCCGCGTTCCCCGAGGTGTTCGTGGTGCTCGGCACCAACAAGACCTCGCACGCCGGCGTCGACTTTCAGACCAGCCGGACGATGACGGTGGTCCGCGAGGCGGGCGCGCTGACCCTGCTCAACACCGTCCGCCTCGACGACGACGGGCTGCGCGCGCTCGAGGAACTCGGCGAGGTCCGCCACGTCGTGCGCCTCGGGGCGTTCCACGGCCGCGACGATCCGTTCTACTGCGATCGCTACGGCGCGACGCTGTGGGCACTGCCCGGGACGACCCACGCCGACGGCCGCGCGACGGCGCGTCCGCTGGCCGAGAGCGGCCCGTTCCCGCTGGCGGACGGGTCGGTGTTCACGTTCGCCTCGGCGAGCCTGCCCGAAGCCGCGGTCCTGCTCGCGCGCGAGGGCGGGATCCTCGTCACCTGCGACGCGATCCAGAACTGGACCCACGTCGATCGCTTCTTCTCGCCGGAGTGCGGGGCGATGTTCGCGGCCCAGGGGCTGATCGGGCCGGCGAACATCCCCTCGACGTGGATCGGCGCCTGCTCGCCGCAGGCGGACGATTTCCGCCGCCTGCTCGAGCAGCCATTTCGTCACCTGATCAGCGCCCACGGCGAACCACTGCGCGACGAGGCCCACGCGCGCGTGGCCGCGAGCGTGGCCGCGGCGTTCCCGGGCTGAGCGCCGCGCCTGTCCCTTCGGACAGCATTTTGAACAGGGCCGCGAGCCGCGGCGTTCCCGAGCTGGATGCCGCACCTGTCCCTTCGGATAGCATCCCGACCCGGGCCGCGGGCTGTCTCTTCGGACAGCACCATTCTCGCTCCACGACCACTTGCGCGTCACCGCGCTCGCGCACGGGCCTCCCGGTGCAGTAGAGTCACCCGGCTTGTCCGCCTCGCCCCAGCCCGTCGCCGCGCGCGCGTCCCGGCTCGCGCGTGCGCTCGTGGGGCTCACCGTGGTCCTGCTCCTCGGGACAGGCCTCTTCAGCCTCGCCGGTCACCTCGGCGGGCTCGACTGGCGGCTCGACCTCGCCAGTCACTTTCGCCTCCATTACGCCGCCGGGGCCGCGCTCGCGCTGCTCCTCGCGCTCGCGCTCCGGCGGCGCCGCCTCGCGCTCGTGGCCGCGGCGCTGCTGGTCGCCGAGTCGTGGCAGGTCGCGCCGTCGTGGCTGGCGCGGCCGCCCGCGGCCGGAGCGTCGGCGCTGCGGCTGGTCCAATTCAACGGGCTCTCGAGCAACCCGCGCAAGGCCGAGGCCGTCGCCTGGCTGGCCGAGACCGGCGCCGACCTCGTGGTCGTGCAGGAGGTCGACGCCGATTGGGCGACCGCGCTGGCGGCCATGCCCGGCCACGTCGCGCTCGAGTCGGTGCCGCGGGCCGACAACTTCGGCATGAGCCTGCTCGTTCGCCATGGCTTTCTGGACATGGTCGTTCGGACATGGCGCGAAGAGCTTGTCGCGGAGATCCCCGCCCTGGCCGCCGAGCTCGCGGTGGCCGGGCGGCGGATCGCCGTGCTCGCCGTTCACACCTTGCCGCCGGTCAGCCGCGACTACGCGGCGCGGCGCGATGCTCAGCTCGCGCGCGCCGGCGCGTGGGCCGACGAGCAGCGCGCGGCCGGGCGGATCCCGGTGATCGTCGGCGACCTCAACGCCTCGCCGTTCAGCGCCCCGCTGCGCCGCCTGCTGCGTGACGGCGGGCTGGTCGACTCGCAGCGCGGGTTCGGCTTGCAGGCGAGCTGGCCGGTGGACCACCCGTTCCCGGTGATCGCCATCGACCACTGCCTCCACGACCCCGCGCTGGTGACGGCCGAGCGGGCGCTGGGATCGGCGCTCGGCTCGGACCACCTGCCGGTGCGCGTCGACCTCGCCTGGCCCGCGGGACAGGTCCCCTGAGGCGTCGGACCGGCTGTCTCGAAGGACAGGCGGCCCGTCGCCTTGAAATCATCTGTCTGAAAGGACAGGCACGAGCCCTGCCTCGCAGCACCGTCGTAGACGGCTCAGGCGCCGCCCATGACCGACGGGCACTCGGCGCGGGCGATGCTGCAGTCGGGGCCGACCTCGACCGTCTTGCTCGGGGCCGTGGTCGCGTACTCGGCCATCTTGGCGCACGAGAACGAGCGCATGCGGGCGGCGTAGCCGGCCCCGTACTCCTCGTAGCAGGCCTCGATCTCGTTGACCGTCGCCTGGCAGTTCGACCAGTCGACCCCGAGGCTGCAAGTGTCGCCCGGCTCCGTCTCGGGCAAGTTGGCGAGGCAGCTCTTGCGCAGGGTGTCGCAGGTGTCGACGCTGCCGTCGGCCACCAGCGCGTCGTTGATGGCCTTGAAGGTGCACTCCGCGGCGGCGATGTCGGCCTCCGGGAACACCTGCTTGCCGTAAGCGTCGGCCGCCTCGCAGAACTGCTCCTTCTCGGCGTCGGTGAGCTCGTCGCCCTGCTTGGCGCCGTCGATGCCCGAGTCGAGGGAGGTGTCGTCCTCCTTGCACGCGCCGAGCGAGACGGCCAACAGGCCGAGGAGGGTGGAGAACAGCCGGGACGCGGTGGTCACAGTCGCCGTCTACCTCGAGCGCGCCGCGGCCGACAAGCGCCGCTTCCGGCTCCTGGCGGCCTCAGGCGAGGCGCTGTGGGGTCCAGCCCTCAGCGTACGGTCACGCGGGCGCCCTCGGACCGGCCCCACACCTCGGGCATGTACATCGCCTCGGCGCGGGCCGGCGGCAGCGAGAAGTCCCCGCGGCTGGTGGCCCGCAGGAACACCGTGTGACGATGTGTCCCCGGAGGCAGGTCGTCGGCGAACACCAGCACGCGATCGCTGCGCAGCTCCTCGTGCGAGGCCCACCAGCCGCGCGGACCGGAGAGGATGCCGGCCGCCTGGCCCTTGCCGAGGTTGAGCTGGACCGCCTCGAGCCCGGACGGCAGCGGGATCTCGAGCGCGACGTAGCGGATCCGCGTGTGCGCGGCGAGGGTCAGGTCGATCGCCACCGCGTCGCCGATGGCGATTGATCGCCCGTTCAGCGCCCCGTCGGCGAGCCGGAGCTCGCGGCGGAGCTCGAGCCCGTGCTCGCGGGCCGCCGGGTTCGGCTCGGCCGGCGCCCACTCGGCACCGAGCCGGTAGTACATGCGGCCCTGCCCCTGGCGCTGCAGCGTCACCGTCAACGGCGTCGCGGTCGCGGGCTGGTCGGCGCCGGTCGGCTTCAGGATGTCGGGCATCTTCGCGGTCGCCTCCTGGCCCTTGAGATCGCGGCCGAGGAAGCTGGCCTCAAAGACAGGTTTTCTTCCGACCCACGCGCGGCCGACGAAGTCAGGCGGATCGGCCTCACGGACGCGGGCGTAGTCGGTGATCGCTACCAGCGCGTAGGCGTTCTCCTGGGTGTTGCGCCACGCCCCGCCGATGCGCCGCTCGAGCAGGCCGCGGGCCAGCTTCTCGATCACCGCGTGGTCGGGGCGGACCCGCAGCAGCGCCGACAGGATGATCGCGTCGCTGCGGCCGTCGGAGTGGAAATACTCGCCGCCGGCATAACCGTCGCGCTCGATCACGTGGGCCGTGGCCGGCAGCTCCTCGAGGTCCGCCAGCAACTCCTGCGTCAGCGTCACCACTTCGGGCCGCTGCGGATCGGCGCGGTGCATCGCCATCAGCAGGAACGCGCGCCCGTAGGCCGGCAGCTCGGCGCGACGGACGAACAGCGCGTCGACGTGCGCGCGCATCGGACGGTCGGCGTCGGCCAGCACGTGCAGCGCCAGCGCGTGGCGCTCGATCTCGCCGCGGGCCCACCGCTGCGGCTGGTCGACCGGTGGCAGCCGGCGCGCGAGGTCGTCGTGCGCCCGCTCGAGCGCGTCGGCCGGGACCGGGTGACCGGCGCGCTTGGCCAGGTCGAGCACCCACGTCGCGTAGGCGCTGGCATACGCGTGCACCTCGTTGCCGCCGGGCCAGTAGGCGAACCCGCCCGACCCGGTCTGCATCGAGAGGATCCGCTCGACGCCGGCCTTGACGAACACCTGCGGGTCCTCGCGCAGCCCCAGCGGGTAGGTCGAATGCAGCGCCAGCAGCGAGACCACCGGCAGCAGCCGGCTCGAGGTCTGCTCGACGCAACCATAAGGATAGGTGAGCAGCGCGTCGGCGGCGTCCTCGAGCCCGCCGAGCAGCGAAGAGCTGGCCGACACCGACACCCCGCCGACGTCGCGCCGCACCGCGCCCGGCATCACCACCGGGATGGCGATCGCCTTGTCGTCGGCCAGGCTGCCGTACATCGCCACTTTTTCGGTCAGCGTGCGCTCGGGCGTGACCGGCAGCGCCAGCTTGACCGCGTCGCGGCCCGCCACGCCCTCGCCCGCGCGCAGCTGCGCCCGCAGCTCGAACTTGGCCTCGCCGGCCGCGTCGGCGCGGATCGTGAAAGGCACCCGCACCTGCCCGCCGGCCGGGATCTCGACCTCGGCTGTCTTTTTGGACATGGCCACGAGATCCTGTCCCTTCGTACCTGTATCATCGTGCAGCACCAGCTCGATCGCGGCCCGGCCGGCGACCGCGGTGAAGTTCTGCACGATCGCCGCGACCTCGGCCGCGTCGCCCGGCCGCAGCTGGCGCGGCGCCGCGGCGCGCACGAGGAACGGCGCGGTCACGGTGGTGCGCGCATCGCCGACGCCGAAGCGCCCGGGTGATTTCTTGTCGGCCAGGCGCGCCGACGCCAGCGCGAAGATCCGGAACGTGGTCAGGTTCTCGGGCAGCTGCGCCTTCGTGCGCACCACCCCGTCGGCGTCGGCCGCGAGGTCGGCGAGGAACACCGGCGTGGTCTCGAACCGCTCGCGCGCCGCCGGCTCCGTCCGGGCCGAGCCCCCACGCACGCTCGCCGTCCTGCTGCCGTGCCCGCTGCCGGACCCGAACCCGCGCCCGTAGCCCCACGTGCCCGACAGCCACGGATCGTCGTGGACCGGCGTGTACGGCCACAGCACCGCGCTGTAGTCGTTGTACGCGCGCGTGCCCATGGCGCCGCCGGGCAAGAAGCTCGGCAGCAGGTCGGGCACCTCGTAGTCGGTCAGCGCCAGCACGGCCTCGTCGACCGCCCACAGCGCGACCCGACCGACGACCGGCTCGCCCGCGGCGTCGCGCACGAACGCCGCCAGCTCGACCTTGTCGCCGGGCCCGGCCTTGGCCGGCGCTTCGACCCGGACCTGCAGCCGCCGGTGCTCGCTGCCCTGGGTCACGGTGGTGCGCGTGCTCAGCACTTCGGGCCGCTCCGGCCGCCGCTTCGGATCGATCGGCGCGACCACGATCGCGCTGACGTGGACCTGCGGGGTCCAGCTGTCGTCGGCGGTGAACTGGAAGTCGGCCGTACCGGAATCGGCGCCCTTGAACGTGAACGGCTTGAACTGCCGCAGACCCTTGCGATCGAGCACGAGCACGCCCCGGCCGCCACGCCACGGCGCGTGCACGGCGACGTCGACCGACTCGCCGGGCGTCACCTGCTGCGCGCTGGTCTCGACAGTCAACGTCTTCTGCGGCGTCGGCACCCACTTCGACCGCGTCGCGCCGACGACCCAGAAGTTGCCCTCGCTCGCCACGGCCCGCTTGTCGGCGGTGAGCACCTCGACCCGCAGCTGGTAGCTGCCCTCCTTGAGCGCCGGCAGCTCGCAGCGGACGTCGGGGCCCTCGGCGGCGACGTCGAGCGTGCAGCTCTTGACCCGCTCGGTCTTGTCGACGGTCCCGTCGTAGACCATGCGCCCGCCCTCGGCGCGCTCCTTCACTTCGGACCATGTCCTTTCGACCATGACCTTCGCGCCACGTACGGCGACGCGCTGACCGCCGAGGCCGACCGCGCGGACCGGCACGCCGATCCGATCGCCGGTGTGGCGATAGCCGGGGGGCATGCCCATCGCCAGGTAGAAGTCGGCCGGGTGGACCTGGACCTGCGCCTCGGCGCCGATGGCCTGGTTGCTGGCGTCGCGGACCTCGGCGCTGATCGTGCAGCGATGCGGGAACTCGGCAGCGTGCAGCGTCAATGGGGTCGCGACCTCGAGCATCCCGAGCTTCGCGTTCGGGTCGGGCGAGGTGCCGGTCCGGGGCCCGCGCCCGCCGCTGGCGCGGTACGGGATCGACTCGCCGACGGCCCAGGTCGAGTCGAGCCCGGGCGGGCGCCAGCGATGCGGCGTGCAGGTCGCCTGATGCGCCATGTGGACGATCGGCACCGCGCCGCCGAAGTAATAGTTGGCGGCCACGCGCAGCCCGACGCGCTCGCCGGCGAGCACGTCGGTCCGGTCGACGCTGGCCGTGACCTGGAACTCGGGCACGCGGTAGTCCTCGACCTTGACCGTCGCGCGCGCGTCGGCGCCGAGCACCGTCGCGGTGAGCTGATAGTTGCCCAGCGCGGCCCCGGCGGGCAGCTCGAGCTCGGCCCAGTACTTGCCCTCGGCCGTGGTCTTGACGGTGCGCGTCGCCACCTCGCCGCCGCGCGGGTCGGTGAGCACGAACTTCGCCTCTGTCTTTTGGGCCAGGTGCTTGAGGCCGCTGTCGCGGTGCGGGGTCTCGACCGCGGCCCAGCCGACCACCTTGACCTTCTCGCCGGGGCGATAGGCGCCGCGGTCGGGGACGATGCGGGCGATGGCCCGCTCGTGCGGCGCCAGGTCGGCGCTCAGGCTGTCGGCCGCGGGCACCTCGCCGGCGGCGATCGCCGTGCGGTCGGCACCCGCCGCATCGACGATCACCAGCCGCTGCGCCTGCGAGCCCTCGCCGGCCTTGACGATCCCCTTCGCCATGTACTCCGAGACAGGTGGCAGCGCGAGCATGCCGTCGCCGTCGGTCGTGCCGAGCATGCGCGTCGTCGTCTTCTCGTCGACCGTCACCACCCGCGCGACCGTGGCCCCGGCCACCGGCGTGCTGTCGGACAGCCGCAGCACCTGGACCACCGCGCGCGTCGGCGAATCGATCACCACCGGCCCGAGATCGGTGAGGCGGTACAGCCCGCGCACCCGCCCGGCGCTGCCGTGGTCCGTCGCGGTCGAGAGCTCGCCGGGCGCGACCTCGACCAGCACCGCCCCGCGCTTGCCGCCGACCAGGTCGCCGATGTCGAGCGCGATCGAGGCCCAGCCGCCCGGGCCCTTCGGCGCGAGCGCGACGGTCCGCTCGCTCGCCCCGGCCGGCATCGCCATCGCCTGCCACGACTGCCGCGCCAGCTCGAGCTCGTCGACCACCGCCGCGCGCACCTTCAGCGACTTGAAGAACCGCGCCTCGACGCCCACCGTCTGCTTGCGCCCCGGCAGCAGCGTGCCCTGGGTGCTCGACAGCGCCAGCTCGGGCCGGCGCTCGATCACCACCGTGCGCTTGAAGCCGCCCGCCAGCGTCTGGCCGTAGATGTCCCGCAGGCCAGGTGCGATCGAGATCGTGTAGACCGTGCCGGGCACGAACTGGCCCTGGATCTCGACCTCGGTCCCGCCCTCGTCGTCGTAGGCGTCGGCGATGTCGACGTGCAGCGACTTCGGCCGCGGGCTGACCGTCACGTGCTTGGCCTGGCTCGCGCGCACCGGGTTGCGCAGGCCGACGTGGATCGGCTCGAGCCCGCAGCGGGTCGTCTCGTCGCACGGCAGCGAGACCACGGCCTGCGGGCTGTAGGTCTCGAAGGACATCTCCCACGGGGTCTCGAGCGGCAGCGGACCGCGGCGGCCGACGAGCCCCGGCCGCACCGCCAGCACGATCTCGCTGTCGCTCGGCCACAACCCCCCGGCGCGGATCGTGAAGTAGCGGCCGCGGTCCTCGCGGGTGGCCGTGTAGCCGTAGTACTCGACCTCTTCGACCTCCGCGGCGGTGGCCTCGCGGATCTGCAGCTGCACCGGCGCCGGCTTCGCATCCTCGCGACCGAGCGGCCGCGCGGTCGCCTGCAGGTGCGCGCGGACCTGGGCCACGGTCGTCGGATGATCGAAGGTGACGACGAAGGGCGCGTCGCGGCGCATCGCCGCCGTCAGCGTGTCGCGCAGCGGCTGGCCCTCGACGACCTGCGGCCGCGGCGTCTCGAACGTCCACTCGACGCCCTGGGCCATCGCCTGACCGTCGAGTCCGACCAGGCCGGGGGCGAAGCGGGCGGTGTAGAGGGTCGCGTCCTGCAGCTCCGCGTCGGGGTGGAAGACCAGCAGGTCGGGGGTCTCGAACCGCGCCGAGCCCGGGATCGGCGGCGTGAACGAGAGGAAGCGGCCGGGGTCGACGCTCGGCTCGCTGCCGAGCGCGACCACCGGGCGGTCGAAACGGACCTTGATCGCGGCGCCGCCCGCGGTCCTTCCCTGCGGCGCGTAATCGAGGATGGCGACAGCAGCGCCCGCGGGCCCCTGCGGCGGCGCACCCGGACGATCGACGAGGGCCGCGGGATCGAAGGGCGGCTGCGCCTCGGCGTCGGGCATCGCGGGCTCGGGGTCCGCCGGACCGGAGTTCTTGCATGCGAGCAGCGCGGCGACGAGGACGGCGGACGACGAGATGCGCGGGGTCATACGGGCCGGCCTGGGACCGTGCCGACCGGCGAAAGTTCCCACCCGCGCGGACCTGCCACCGGCTCCTTTGGACATGTCGTAAAGGACATATGATTTCTCCGCCCGCGGGCCGGCGAACCCGCCGCCAGGCGGCCGCACCGCTGCACTTGCGGCTGGGTCAACATCGCCCACCTTGCGAGTCGACCCGCGAGGGATGTCACCATCGGCCTGTCCGGCCGCGCCCCCTCGCATGCGCAGCAGGAGTAGAAGCGATGTCGAGCAATCGAGGCAAGGGCCGCGGCGACGCCCGCGGATTCGCAGGTATGGACCCGGACAGGCAGCGCGTGATCGCCAGCCGCGGCGGCGAGACCGTCAGCCAGGACCGGCAACACATGGCGAACATCGGCCGGCGAGGCGGCGCCGCGGTCAGTCAAAACCGCGAGTACATGGCGATGATCGGCCGGCGGGGCGGCGAGGCCGTCAGTCAGAACCGCGAGCACATGGCGATGATCGGCCGCCGCGGCGGCGAGACCGTCAGCCAGGACCGCGATCACATGGCCGAGATCGGCCGCGAGGGCGGGCACCACTCGCACGGCAGTCCGACGCACAGCGTGCGCGAGCACGAGGACGAGCCGCACGAGCCGGAGGCGCAGGACAGCGGATCTGGCCTTTAGGCCAGGTGCCGCGCGAGGGTCGCAGCCCATGCGCGACCCCGCGTTAAGCGAGCGCTTGACACATGCGCTCTGCTTCGGGTGTCATCGCCTCGCCGATGCGCCCCACCGTCCTGCTCCGGTACGCCGCCGCATTGGTCGTGCTCATCCCCGGGGCGCAGGCGTGGGCCAACCCGCCGGCGCCGGTGCTTCCGAAGCCGAGCGGACCGCCGCCGCCGCCGCCCGCGTGGATGCCCGCGGGCGAGGCCCAGCGCCAGGCCGAGGTGCCGCTCGGCAAGGCGACGTGGCGGCCCGGCAAGGGCATCGAGCTGGCCACGCCCGATCGCCGCTTCACCATCAACTTCAACATGTGGGCCCAGCTGTTGGCCACGGTCCGGCGCGAGGCGATCCCCGCCGCTGGGATGGAGCCGTGGACGAGCAGCCTCGAGTTCCGGCGGGCGCGCCTGATCCTGTCCGGCAGCATCTTCTCGCCGCACGTCGGCTACTACGTGCATTTGATGTTCGCGCCGAAGGACCTCGGGTTCAAGGACGGCACGCCGCGGCGCCCGCCGATCTTCCAGTGGTACACGACATGGACCCGCTACCGCCACGCGAACATCCAGGCCGGCTTCTTCTTCGTGCCCTACGCGCGCCAGCGGATGGCGCCGCTGGCCAAGCTGCAGATGGTCGACAACTCGTCGGCCAGCTACGAGTTCACGCTCGATCAGGACATCGGCGTGCAGGTGAGCTCGCCCGACGTCGCCGGCCTCGGCAAGCTGCGCTACCTCGCCGGCGTGTTCATGGGCGACGGCTACGACTACTACAAGGCCAGCGATTTCGGCCTGACGTACATGGCCCGCGTCGACTACCTGCCCTTCGGCATGTTCGACGACTACAGCGAGGCTGACTTCGAGCGCAAGGCCACGCCGCGGCTCGCCATCGGCGCCGCCTACGCCTTCAGCGACCGCGACCACCGCACGCGCGCCATCAGCGGCACCACCTTCGCCGACGGCGGCACCATGCGCAGCAACAACCTGACCGTCGACGCCATGTTCAAGGTCGCCGGCATGTCGCTGCTGCTCGATTTCTACTGGCGGCAGGGCTGGCGCTTGCCGGGTGACGCAAAGGACATGTTCGGAGAGCCAGTCGCCGTCGAGGCCGCCCGCAACGGCATCGGCTGGACCGCGCAGATGGGCCTCTTCATCCCGCGCACCCGCCTCGAGGTCACCGCTCGCTCGTCCGGCGTCCGCCCGTCGCGGCGCGCCGAGACCAGCCTCGGTCGCCTCGACGAGTACGGCGCCGGCCTCAACTACTATTTTTACCGCCACTCGCTCAAGCTGCAGCTCGACTACTTCCGCCAGTACGGCCCGGGCGTGCCGGCCGGCGTCGCCGACCAGATGCGACTCCAGCTGCAAGCCGGCTTCTGAGCGCCCGCGGGCGATCGCCTGACGGCCCGCGCGGGCCCGGGCTGCTCGCTCGTCGGACATGGTATCGTGCTGCGGCCATGAGGTTCGCCCCGCCCGCGCTGCTCGTCTCGCTCCTCGTCGGCTGCGGCGGCGAAGCTCCCCCGCCGCCGCCCGCCCCGGTTCAAGCGCCCGCTCCGGCGCCCGCCCCCGAGCCCGAAGCACCGCCGCCGCCGAGCGGCCGCGTCTTGCTGGTCGCCAGCGAATTTGGCCTCTCGCCGCTCGCCTGCTACCTCGACGCCAGCCAGCAATTCGCCGGCGGCGCCGACTGCCTGGTCCTCGCGCCCGAGGGCACCGAGGTGTGGCTCATGAGCGGCGCGCCCGCGAAGGTCGTGGGCCGCGCAGTCGCGGCCTGCCCCGGGGTCGGCGAGCCCGAACCCACCCTCGTGATCGACGCCCCACCCGAGGCCCTGCGCGGTGACGCGCTCGTCCCGGCCAGCCTCAAGGGCGCGCTCGTCTACGTCACGCCGACCCCGCCGCCCGAGGCCGACCGCGACGCGCCCGCGGAGCTGCGGGCCCGCATCGCCGAGACCATCACCGCCGCCGCACCTGGCCTCAAGGTCAGCAAGCTGCGCATCGACCAACACGCCCGCCTCGACCTCGACGGCGACGGCAGCCCCGAAGCGCTGGTCGCCGCCGTGGTCCCCGACCCCAAGGACGCCGAAGCGAACCTCCGCTTCAGCGGCCTGTTCCTGGTGCCCGCGAGCGGCGCCCCGGTGCTGCTGCGCTCGCGCGTCGACACCCGCGAGCGCTACGCCCTGCTCGGCGCCCTCGACCTCGACGGCGACGGCCCGCGCGAGCTCTACCTCAACACCTACGGCGACGACGGCTTCTCGCTGTCGCTCGAGTCGCGCGGCCCGAGCGGCCTGCAGTCCCTCGGCCGCTGGGCCTGCGGCTGACGATCGATGCATGACCCGAAGGACATGTCCGTTGCGACATGTTCCGCGAACACTCCGAACCATCGAGGCGCCATGACCGACCCGCAGCCGCTGTCTCTCGCGCTCGCGCCCGCCGAGGTGGTCGTCACCTACCGCGAAGGCGGCGTCATGGAGCTGCGCTCGCCGCAGCCGCTGCAGCCCTACCCGGCCACCCTCGCGGCCGCGCTGCGCCGCTGGGCCGAGGAGGCGCCCGAGCGGGTGCTGCTCGGCGAGCGCCGTGACGGCCAGCTGTTCGAGCTGACCTACGGGGCCGCGTGGGCCCAGATCCGCCGCCTCGGCGCGGCCCTGCTGGCGCGCGGGCTGTCGGCCGCGCGGCCGCTGCTCTTGCTGTCCGACAACAGCGTCGACAACGCCCTGCTGCAGCTCGCGGCCATGTACGTCGGCGTGCCCGCGGTCCCGGTCTCGCCGGCCTACAGCCTGGTCTCGCAGGACCTCGAGAACCTGCGCCACATCGCCGCCCAGGTCGAGCCGGGCCTGGTGTTCGCCGCCGACGGGGCCCGCTTCGCCCGCGCGCTCGCGGCCGTCGGCGCCCCCGCGGTCGTCGGCCAGGCGCCGGGCGCCGGTCATTCTGTCCTCGAAGACATGCTCTCCGAGACATGTTCCTTGGACCATGCCGACGCCGCCCACGCCGCCACCGGCCCCGACACCGTCGCCAAGATCCTCTTCACCTCGGGCTCGACCAGCCGGCCCAAGGGCGTCGTCAACACCCAGCGCATGCTGTGCTCGAACCAGCAGGCGATCGCCCAGTGCTGGCCGTTCCTGCGCGCGCGCCCGCCGGTGCTGGTCGACTGGCTGCCGTGGCACCACACCTTCGGCGGCAACCACAACTTCAACATGGCGCTGTTCCACGGCGGCTCGCTCTACCTCGACGAGGGCAAGCCGGCGCCGGGCCTGATCGAGCGCACCGTCGCCAACCTGCGCGCCGTCCCGCCGACCCTCTACTTCAACGTCCCGCGCGGCTTCGAGGTCCTGCTGCCGCACCTCGAGCGCGACGCCGAGCTGCGCGAGCGGTTCTTCTCGCGCCTCGACGTCATCTTCTACGCCGGCGCCGCCCTGCCGCCCAACCTGTGGGCCCGCCTGGTCGCGGTGGCCGAGCAGGCCGGCGCGGCCGGGCGCGTGCTCATGGCCTCGGCGTGGGGCTCGACCGAGACGTCGCCGCTGGTCACCAGCGTCCACTTCTCGATCGAGCACGCCGGCATCATCGGCCTGCCGGCGCCCGGCTGCGAGCTCAAGCTGGTCCCGCGCGAGGGCAAGCTCGAGCTGCGGGTGCGCGGGCCCAACGTCACGCCCGGCTACCACCGCGAGCCCGAGCTCACCGCCGCCGCCTTCGACGACGAGGGCTACTACTGCATCGGCGACGCCGGCCGCCTCGCCGACCCGACCGACCCGCGGCGCGGCGTGGTGTTCGATGGCCGCGTCGCCGAGGACTTCAAGCTCACCAGCGGCACGTGGGTCAGCGTCGGCGCCCTGCGGGTCGCCTTCATCGCCGCCGCCGCGCCGGTCGTGCAGGACGTCGTGATCGCCGGCGAGGGTCGGACCGCCGCCGGTGCGCTGATCTTCCTCAACCCCGACGGCTGCCGCGCGCTCGCCCCGGATGTCCCCGCGGACAGGTACACCGACGACCCGCGGATCCGCGCCCACCTGGCCGCCGCGCTGGCCGCCCACAACGCCGCCAACCCGACCGGCAGCCGCCTGCTGGCCGCCGGTGTCGTGCTCGCCGAGCCGCCCGCGATCGACGCCGGCGAGATCACCGACAAGGGCTACATCAATCAACGCGCGGTCCTCCGCCGCCGCGCCGCCGACGTCGCCCGCCTCTACGCCAGCCCGCCCGACCCGGCCCGCGTCGACCCGGCCTGATCGCCTGCGCTTCGGGACATGTCGCTTCGGACATGTTATCGACACGCTGGCGCTCGGGCGGGCGAATCAACCTGTCCCGAAGGACATCCTTAGTTCTCCGACTCGCGCCCTCCCCTGGCCCCCGAGCGGTCGCGGGTACCGCAGCCCCGAAGGTGCCGCCCTGCCCTCCGCGCCAGCCGCTGGCGGCTTCGGGTTCGCCGCACTAGCCCGTGCGCGCGCCCGCGTGGTAGCCTGCGGCCCGAAAGCACCGTTTTCGCAGTGAGCACACCCCGCGACAAGCCGATCGATCCGACCGCCGCCGTCCCGCAATTCACCCGCAGCTATCAGCGGCTCGGGCGGGTCAACCTGCGCGTCCTCGACGGCCCCGATCGCGGCAAGGAGTTCCACGTCGACCTCTCCGATCGGCGGCTCATCACGGCCGGGCGCGACGCCGTCAACGACATCGTCCTGAGCGACACCCACGTCAGCGGCAACCACTTCCAGATCGCCGTCACCCCGCGCGGCCTGCTGCTGCGCGACCTCGACAGCACCAACGGCGTGCACGTCGGCGACGTGCGCGTGCGCGAGGCCTGGCTGACCGCGCAGACCGTGTTTCGCGCCGGTCAGTCGACCTTCCGCCTGCTCGGCACCGACGACGTCCAGATCGCGCTGCCGCCGATCGATCGGTTCGATCAGCTCTACGGCCGCAGCGCCGCCATGCGCGAGCTGTTCTCCACCCTCGAGCGGCTGGCCACCCGCGGCGATCGCCTGCGCGTGCTCATCGGCGGCGAGACCGGCACCGGCAAGGAGTTGGTCGCGCGCGCGCTGCATCACCGCTCCTCGCGGCAGGCCGGCCTGTTCGTCGTCCAGGACTGCACCGCCATCCCGCGCGAGCTGGCCGAGAGCCTGCTGTTCGGCCACACCAAGGGCGCCTTCACCGGGGCCGTCGGCGACCGCCCCGGCAGCTTCGAGGAGGCCGACGGCGGCACCATCTTCCTCGACGAGATCGGCGAGCTCCCGCTCGATCTGCAGGCCAAGCTGCTGCGCGTCATCCAGGAGGGCGAGGTCATGCGGGTCGGCGAACGCAGCCCGCGCAAGGTCGACGTGCGGGTGCTGTGCGCGACCCATCGCGACCTGCGGGCCATGGTCGCCGAGGGCCGCTTCCGCCAGGACTTGTTCTTCCGCATCGCCGACGTGCGGGTCGAGGTCCCGAGCCTGCGCGAGCGCGAGGACGACGCCGTCCTGCTGGCCGATTTGTTCCTCCGCCGCTGCGCCGGCGCCGGCGAGCCGCGCGTCCTCGCGTCGTCGGCCCGCGCCGCGCTGCAGGCCCACGCCTGGCCCGGCAACGTGCGCGAGCTGAAGAGCGTCGTCGAGCGGGCCCACGTCATGGCCGACGGCCCCGAGATCACCGCCGACGACCTCTCGCTCGCGCCCGAGGCCAGCGCGCGGCGGTCCGTCGCCCACGACGGCCTGTTCTTGCTGCCGCACGATCGCGCCGTCGACGAGTTCGAGCGGCTCTACTTCGCCAGCCTGCTCGCGCAGCACCCGTCCAAGGCCAAGGCGGCCCGGGCCGCCGAGATGTCGGGCGAGGGTCTGCGTCAGGCGCTCAAGCGGCTGCAGCTGCGCGGCTGACGTCGGCGCGCGATCTCACCGCCGGGCTCGCCGGAGCCGCGTGAGGCCGATCCGGGCGGCGCGTCGCCGCGGCCGCGCGACCTGCGATGCGTGCGCGATTGCTTGACAGGCCCGGGGGGTCCGCACCACGCTCCGCGCGATGCATCCGTGGCACGACATCTATGTCGACGAAGGCCAGCTCCCCCACGTCCCGGCGGTGATCGAGGTCCCGCAGGGCAGCAAGAACAAGTACGAGGTCGACAAGGAGACCGGCTTCCTCCGCCTCGACCGCGTCCTCTTCAGCGCGGTGCACTACCCCGCCAACTACGGCTTCATCCCGCGCACCTACTGCGACGACGGCGACGCGCTCGACATCCTCGTCCTGCAGCAGAGCCCCGTGCACCCGCTGTGCATCGTCACGGCCCGCCCGATCGGCGTCATGCGCATGCGCGACGACAAGGGCATCGACGACAAGATCGTCGCCGTCAGCACCCACGACCCCTGGTTCAACGAGTACACCGACCAGTCGCAGCTGCCGCACCACGTCATGCGCGAGGTCCGGCGCTTCTTCGAGGACTACAAGATCCTCGAGAACAAGACCGTCGTCATCGACGACATCCTCGGCACCGCCGAGGCCCTCGGCGTCATCCGCGAGGCGTTCGAGCTGTACAAGCGGCTGCGCCGCGGCGAGCTCAATAAGTAGTCGCGCGGGACATGTCCTTCAGGGCATGTCCTCCGGGGCATGTCCCTCGGGACAGCGCTCCGATGCCCGGCGCGCGCGTGCCATGGCGCGCGAGCAGTCTTGGCCGGCGGCGATTCGCGGCCGGCTGGATCGCACGGCGACATGCGGGGTCCTTGCGGACATCCTCGATCGGCCCACATCCTGCGCTCGCAGGCTCCACTGGGCCGGTCGAAGAACTGGCGGGCGGACCGCCCGCGCGCTGAGAACTCGCTCGGGCGATGGCTCGTCGGCGACGAGCGTGCCCTGACCGCGACGGCGAGCTCGGAGGGCCCTCGCGTTTGCGGCCCAGGAAGCAGCATCCTGGAGCTCCGCGTGGGCCTCGCGCCGACATCGACCCGGCTCTCCGTCTCCGCTACCGTCGCGCCCGTTGCCACCCCCCACGGGCCAGGACACCGCCAGGGCCGTCGCCGCGCTGCTCGTCGTGCAGCTGCTGTTCGGCACCCACTACAGCGCCGCGCGCGAGATCACCGCGTATCTCGATCCGATCGCGTGGACGCTGATCCGTCAGTGCGGCGGCGCCCTCCTGCTCGTCGGCGCCGCGCTGGTCCTGCGCAAGGCCTGGCCGCGCCGCGGCTGGGGTCTGCTCGCCGTGCTCGGCCTGCTCGGCGTGGTCTTGAACCAGCTGCTCTTCAACGCCGGCATCCAGCGCTCCACCGCCGTCCACGGCGCGCTGGTCATGGCCACCGTGCCGGCGCAGACGCTCGCGCTCGGGGTCCTGTTCGGCCAGGAGTCGTTGACCCGGCGCAAGCTCGCCAGCGTCGCGCTCGGGGTCGTCGGCATCGCCGCCCTGTTCGGCGTCGACCAGCTGGCCGTCGGGACAGGTGCCTGGCTGCGCACCCGCGACGGCGCGCTCGCGGCCCGCTTCAGCGACACCGTGCTCTGCGGCGACCTGCTGATCCTCGGCAACGCCGCCGCCTACTCGCTGTTCCTCGCCCTCTCCAAGCGCGTGTCCGAGTCGACCGACCCGCTGACCCTCTCGGCCGCGATCTACGCCTGCTCGCTGCCGATGATCGCCGTCGTCGGCCTGCCCGCCCTCGTCGCCGTCGACCTCGCCGCCGTGCCGGGCCACGTGTGGCTGCTCGGCGCGCTCGTCATCGTCGGCCCGACCGCCGTCGCCTACATCCTCAGCCTCTACGCCCTGCGCCGCCTGCCGACCTCGCTGGTCGGGCTGTTCATCAACGTCCAGTTCATCATCGCCGCCGCCACCGCCGCGCTGTGGCACGGCGAGCGCCTCGACGACCGCACGGTGCTCGCCGCCGCCGCGGTGCTGCTCGGGCTGTCGCTGCGGTTCGTGCCCGAGCGCGGCGCGCCACCGAGCTGAACCTCGGGACATGCCCCTCGGCGCATGTTCCCCCGGACATGTGCGCGAGCGCGCTCCGGCCGGCTCGCGCTCGCCGCCGGCGCGGATCTCCAGGACATGCCCCTCAGGACATGCCCGTGCGGACATGCCGCAGAGAGCATGTCCCGAGAGTCATCCCGCGCGGCGCCGCGCCTCGTGGCGCGAAATTGGACGGAGCGGCCCGGGCACCATTGCCCGGGCCGCCCTTGGTTGCGCCTCGTCCAAAAACTTGTGGGCTCGCTCAGGGCGTGGCGTCGGTCACCAGCTCGGCGAGGACCCGCGACGGACGCGGGCGGGCCGGGTGGACGCGATCGCGCACGCCCGAGCGGGCGGCGTTGCGGCGAGCTGCCCAGGGGGTCAGGTCGGGGTTGCCGGCACCGGCCTCGCGCGGCGGCGTGACGGGGCGGGCCACGGCGGGGCTATGGGCCAGCCCTGGCGTCTCGGCGACGGGGCGGCCGCTCCAGCCCTTGCGCTTGCCCTTGCGGCCGGAACCGGCAGCGGGCTCGGCCTTGGCGGCGGCCACGGTGAGGCGGTCGTTGCGGCGGGCCAGGTACTTGGCGACCGCGATCGAGCGATGGCATTCGCCGAGGGGGGCGGCGTGCCGCTGGCGGGGGAAGTTGCGGACCCCGGGTCGGCCGGAGGGAGGAGCGGCACCGAGCGTGTTGCTCGGGCCAGCGAGCGAGCGGAGAGCCTGAGGGGCCCGCGCAGTGTTGCCCAAGATCTTGGGGGGGCAGCGGCGGCTTCTCGTTCGCATCGGCTGTTTCATGGGGCAGCTTCCACGCGGACGCTCGCGGTCGATTCCGCGAGCGGCTGTACGGCCGGACTATATGCACACTGGTTCGCTTTCGGTACCCGGAAAGCACAGGGCGCCGTCGACCCCGCCGAGGCCGACCACCAGACCCGGCGACAGGCCCGGCGCGGGGTGGACAGCGAGGCCGCATGATGCGCGCTAGCGTGCCGTGGAGGCACGAATTCGCCACAATTGGATCTGTGGATAAATCTGCCAGCAGAGATCGGTTTCGTCCTTCGGACAACTGTCACATTGTAGTTTTTGTAAGGGGCAACACAATCACGGCAACAGCAGCCGGCGCGCCTGCGCTCGTCGCCCCGCTACGTGCAACGGCTCACGGTGGATCACTCCCTCCTCCGGATCACCGACGTGATGTCGCGGGCCGCGGGGCCTCCGCCAATGCGAGCGAGAACTCGAGCTCGGACCGCGAGACCGCGGCGGTGACGACCCGCGCCCGGTAGTCGACGCCGAGCATGTCGAACTCGATCGCGCCGGCGACCGACTCGCTGAGGGCGAAGGTCTGCCGGCCGAGACCGGAGAACCACACCGCCGCGCGCACCCGCAGCGCGCCCGTGACCTCCTCGAGCGTGCCGTCGGCGACCTCCACCGCCAGGTCACCGCCGCGCTCGGCGGCGGCCTTCGGCGTGCCGCCGAAGCTGAGGCGGGCGCAGGTGCCCTCGGTGCTCCACGCGTGGACCTTGAGCGGCCGCTCGCCGGCCCGCCAGTCGACGCCCGCGAGCAGCTCGCCGCGCGGGTCGGGGGCGCCGTCGCGGTTGTAGCGCGCCGGGATCTGGCCGCTCGCCATGGCCCGGTTGGCCAGCGCGGCCGCCACCCCGCCCGACATGCGCAGACCGACCAGGCGGGCGTCGCTGCCCGGCGGGCGAGCTGTCCCCGGGGACAGGGCCTCCGCCGGCAGCGCGGCGTGGGCCCACAGCTCGAGGTCGGTCGCCCCGCTCTTCAGCTCGATCTTCGTCAACGGGACGTCGCCGAGGTCGATCTCGAGGTCGACGAGGTCGTCTGTCCCTTGGAGCAGGTTGTCGCGGATCTGCGGCCAGCGCCCGCCGACCAGCTCGCGCAGGAAGGTCTCGGCCAGCGCCTCGACCTGCTCGCGCCCGACCAGCGCGCGCGCGGCCCCGGGCACCAGCGACAGCAAGAACTCGGCGAACCGCTTGCGCTCGGCCGGCGGCAGGCTCGGCCTCACTTCGCGGAGGTCGGCGGCGCCGAGGCGCAGGCGCACGCTGCCGGCGGCCGGATCGAGGCGCGGCGCGACCACGGCGTCGAGCTCGAGCGCGGTGACGGGCTTGCCCTGACTGAGGAGGGCCACGCTCACGCGCGCGCCGACGCTGCCGGCCGGGGCCGGGCGAAAGGCGACGCTGCGGATCGTCACCGCGAGCGCGCCGAGATCGACCGGGCCGAGGTCGGGCAGCGGCAACCGCACCTGCGGCAGGCTGGCCAGCGAGCGCTGCACGCTCTGGCTCAGCGTCGCGTACGGCACCGCCAGGGCCAGGTGGGGGCCGGGCGCGGCGGCGCGGCGCGTGAAGGCCTCGCGGTCGGCTCGCACCTTGCTGCACACCGAGCTGGCGCAGCCGGGCGTCGTCAGCAGCAGCGGGATCAGCGGGGCGAGGACGAGGAGGACGCCGGGGGCGGGACGAGGGCGCATGTGGCCCCAGTCTAGCGGGCCCGGCGGTTATAGTGGCGGCGTGTCGCTCGGCAGCGTCCTCGTCCTCCTCGTCGCGCTCGGCGTCGTGGCCCTCGACCTCGCCGTCACCTCGTCCTGGACCGGCCTCGTCATCGTGTTCGGCATGGCCGCCGTGACCCTCGCGGTCGCGGAGGAGGTCCGGCAGATGATCTTCGCCCGCCGCGAGGGCGCCGGCATGGACGGCGTGCTGTGGTTCGAGGTCGCGCTGCTGCTGGCCCTGCTCGGCTTCCTGCTCGCGCGGACCTTCGCCCTCACCGGCCAGTTCGGCGGCACCCTCGAGGCCAGCGGGATCGCGGCCCTCGAGACCTACGACCTCGTGTTCGCCAGCCTGGCCGCGGTCGCCGGCGGCCTGGTCATCGCCCCCGAGCGCACGGGACATGTCCTCCTGAACATGTCCCAGCGGCCAGCCATGATGCTGATCGGCAGCTTCGCGGCGATGATCCTGATCGGCAGCCTGCTCCTCACCCTGCCGCTGTCGCTGACCCAGGCCGCCCACACCTCGTACGTCGACTCGCTGTTCACCATGGCCAGCGCCGTGTGCGTCACCGGCCTGACCGTCAACGACGTGCCGACCGTCTACACCGCCTTCGGTCAGGGCGTCATCCTCGCCGGCATCCAGCTCGGCGGCGTCGGCATCATGACCATCGCCGCCCTCGCGCTGGCGTTCAGCCATAACAGCTCGCTCCAGAGCCAGCTGCGCTACGCCGCCATGCTCGACGCCCGCACCGTCACCGACCTGCGCAAGATCGTCGTCGGCATCCTCGCCGGCACCTTCGTCGTCGAGGCCATCGGCGCGCTGCTGCTGTGGTCCCTCCTGCTCGGCGACCCGCGCCTCGGCGAGCACTCGGCGCTGTGGATGGCCGTGTTCCACGCGGTCTCGGCCTTCTGCAACGCCGGCTTCTCGCTGTTCCCCGCCAGCCTCACCGGGTTCGCCGGCGAGTTCGGGGTCCAGACCGTGATCATGGGCCTCATCATCCTGGGCGGCCTCGGCTTCCCGGTCATGGTCGAGCTGGTGCGCCACGGCTGGCGCCGCCTCGTCCGCCTGGTGAAGCGCTCCGCGCCGGCGCCCGCCCGCCTGTCCCTGACCACCCGCGTGGTCCTCTCGACCAGCCTCCTCCTGATCGTCGCCGGCACCGTCGTCATCTACGCGCTCGAGTTCTCGCACGCGCTGGTGCCGGCCAGCGAGCAGGGCTTCGGCCGCCGCTTCATGGCCGCGCTGTTCGCCTCGGTCAACACCCGCACCGCCGGCTTCAACTCCTACGACATGGCCGGCCTGCGCGACGCGACGATCCTCGTCACCTGCGCGCTGATGTTCATCGGTGGTTCGCCGGCGTCGACCGCCGGCGGCATCAAGACCACCACCTTCGCCACCATCGTCGCCACCCTGCGCGCGGAGCTGCGCGGCCGCGAGCCCGAGCTCGGCGGTCGCGCCCTCGCCCCCGAGGTCGTGCGCAAGGCCACCGCCGTGCTGGTGATGATGGGCGGCCTCGCCCTGACCATCATCCTCCTGCTGGCCCTCACCGAGCGGCAGCCGTTCCTCAAGCTGTGCCTCGAGGCCGTCTCGGCGCTCGCCACCGTCGGCCTCTCGACCGGCATCACCGGCTCGCTGACCGTCGCCGGCAAGCTGATCGTGTCGGCCGCGATGTTCCTCGGCCGCGTCGGCCCCTTCACGATCGCCCTCGCCGTGGGCGAGAGCGCGGCCAGCCAACCCCGCTACCGCCTCGCCCGCGAGGATCTCCCGGTCGGCTGACCCGGGCCTGCCCGTGCACCTCGCTGCGCGCCGCGGCGCCCCGCAACAGCGCAGCCCGCGAGGCCACGCGGCCGGTATAGTGGTGGCGTGTCGATCGGCAGCCTGATCGTCCTCCTCGTCGCCGTCGCCGTCGTCGCGCTCGACGTCGCCGTCGCCTCGCCGTGGACCGGCCTGCTCGTCGTGCTCGGCATGGGCATCGTCACCCTCGCCGTCGCCGAGCAGGTGCGACAGATGATCGCCGCCCACCGTAAAGACGCCAACCTCGGCGGCGTGCTGTGGTTCGAGGTCGCCCTGTTCCTCGCGCTGCTCGGGTTCTTCCTCGCCCGCGCCGTGATCCTCGGCGACGCCTTCGACGGCCCGCTGACCGCCCGCCGCCTGGCCGCCGCCGAGACCTACGACCTCGTGTTCACCACCCTCGCCGCGCTCGCCGGCGCCCTGGTGATCGCGCCCGAGCGGACCGGACGTGTTCTTTTGAACATGTCCCAGCGGCCAGCCATGATGCTGATCGGCAGCTTCGCCGCCCTGATCACGCTCGGCAGCCTGCTGCTCACCTTGCCGGTCTCGCTGACGGACGCGGCCCACACCTCGTACGTCGACTCGCTGTTCACCATGGCCAGCGCGGTGTGCGTCACCGGCCTCGCGGTCAACGACCTCGGCGCGACCTACAGCCTGTTCGGCCAGGGCGTGATCCTCACCGGCGTCCAGCTCGGCGGCATCGGCATCATGACGGTGGCCGCCCTGGCGCTGGCGTTCAACAACAACAGCTCGCTGCAGAGCCAGCTGCGCTACGCCGCCATGCTCGACGCCCGCACCGTCGCCGATCTGCGCAAGATCGTCGTCGGCATCCTCGCCGGCACCTTCATCGTCGAGGCCATCGGCGCCTTCCTGCTGTGGCTCATGCTCGCCGGCGACCCGCGGATCGGCGACGCCTCGGCGCTGTGGACGGCCGTGTTCCACGCGGTGTCGTCGTTCTGCAACGCCGGCTTCGCGCTGTTCCCGGGCGGCATGGGGGCGTTCGTCGGCGACCTCGGCGTCCAGGTCGTGGTCATGACGCTGATGATCCTCGGCGGCCTCGGCTTCCCGGTCCTCGTCGAGCTGGTCCGCCACGGCTGGCGCCGCACCGTCCGCCTGGTGCGGCCCAGCACCCCGGCGCCGCCGCGGCTGTCGCTCGCCACCCGCGTGGTGCTTTCGACGACCCTGGCGCTGATCGTCGCCGGCACCGTCGCAGTGCTCGCGCTCGAGTTCGGCTCGGGGCTCGCGCCCGCGGGCGAGCACGGGATCTTCCACCGCCTGTGGTCGGCGCTGTTCATCTCCGCCAACACCCGCAGCGGCGGCCTCGACACCGTCGGCGTCGGGGCCATGCGCGACGCCACGCTGCTGGTCCTGTGCGTGCTGATGTTCATCGGCGGCGCCCCGGCGTCGACCGCCGGCGGCATCAAGACCACCACCTTCGCCACCGTCGTCGCCACCCTGCGCGCGGAGCTGCGCGGCCGCGAACCCGAGCTCGGCGGTCGCGCCCTCTCGCCCGAGGTCGTGCGCAAGGCCACCGCCGTGCTGGTGATGATGAGCGGCCTGCTGATGGCGTTCATCCTCCTGCTCAGCCTCACCGAGGACCTGCCGTTCCTCCACGTCGCCTTCGAGGCCGTGTCGGCCCTCGCCACCGTCGGCCTCTCGACCGGCATCACCGGCTCCTTCTCCGTCGCCGGCAAGCTGATCCTGACCGCCGCGATGTTCCTCGGCCGCGTCGGCCCCTTCACCATCGCGCTCGCCGTCGCCGACCGAGCCGCCGCCCACTCGCGCCACCGCCTCGCCCGCGAGGACCTCCCGGTCGGGTAAGCTGTCGCCATGGCACAGAGCCGCTACCTCATCATCGGCCTCGGTCGCTTCGGCGCCGCCCTGGCCGAATCGCTCGCCGAGCAGGGCGCCGAAGTCATCGCCGTCGACCGCGACATGGCCATGGTCGACGCCGTCAAGAAGAAGGTCGCCTACGCGATCGAGCTCGACGCCACCGACCCGCAGGCGCTGCTGTCCATCGACCCGCTCAAGTGCCGGGCCGCGATCGTCGCCATCGGCGAGAACTTCGAGGCCACCGTGCTCACCCTCGCCGCCCTCAAGGAGGTCGGCGTGCGCGACATCGTCGCCCGCTCCCGCTCCGCCCGCGAGTCGCGCATCCTCCAGGCCGTCGGCGCGACCCAGGTGATCGAGCTCGAGTACGAGATGGGCCGCACCTTCGGCAAGCGCCTGATCGGCAGCGCCGAGGCCCAGCCCGCCCTCGGCCAGGCGCTCAAGCCCTGACTCTCGGTACATGTCCGATCGGGCCTGTCCGAAAGGGCATGCCTATCGGGACATGTCGATATGTACATGTCACCGAGGACATGTACGACCGCGCCCCGAGCATCACGCCGGCCGAGCGCCCCGCGACCGCTTAAACGACCAGCGGCCCGACGCCGGAGCGACGGACCGCGCGAGGAGCGTTGAGGAGCCGCCCCCGGTCTTCGATCGTTCACGCGGTCATCGCGGCGACCGGAGCGACGGTCGCGGCCTGACGCGGGGAGGTGTCACCGAGACCGGGGCGGGCGCCCGCGTCGCGGATCCAGCGGATATTGTGCTTGATGATGCGCCGCTTGAGCGCGTGCCGGGTGATACCGAGCAGTTTTGCTGCCTCGACGATGCTGCCCGCGGTGTGGAGGGCGGTCTCGCAAAGGAGGCGTTCGGCGGCGGTGAGGTTGTAGGTGTCGAGGACGATCTGCATGACGACAACCTAGAACATCCCCTTGATCCATCGGAGACCAAGCGCGCGGCGCCGGGACAGCGACCGGCTTGTGCTCCGTGCGTCGCGCGGCATGTGGCCGCGTACTCGTGGGCACCGGCGGAGACATGCGCGACGGCGAGCACGCCGCCCCGCCTTCACGACTCGCAGCAGCACGGCCACCGCAGCCAAACGCGGCGCTTCGGCTCGCCTCACGTCCGTGGTCGCGGTCCTCGCCGTCGATCGCTGCGACGTGGGGTCGCCGCGAGCTCGCGGCGTTATCCGATCCGGATCAACACCGCCGATCGATCGACGCTCTCGCGGGTGACGACCGCGGCGCAGGCTGCTCCGATCGCGGCGAACGCCACGCCGACGCCACCACGAGCAGCACCTCGCTGAAGTCCTCTCGCGTCACCGCGACCCATCGATCTGCAGGCGCGGAGAGGACGGCGCCCGATCGGCTTTCGCAGCGCCCCGGCCGCTCACGCGCGCGGCCCGACCGGCGGCTCGTCGCTCGCCGGCGGCGAACCCGAGCCGCGGCGGATCAGCACCGCCAGCGCCACCCCGCCGACCAACTCGCCGTACCACAGCGTGCACGCGCGGATGAGGATCGTCGACGCCAGCGCGATCGGCTGCGTCACCCCGTGGGCCAGCCGCGCCACCAGCACCGTCAGCGAGCCCTCCGTCGCGCCGAGCCCGCCCGGCAGGAAGCTCAGCGCGCCGATCAGCGTCGTCGTCGCCCACAAGAAGATGCACAGCGGCAGGCTCGCCTCGACCCCGGGGAAGCCGTGGAGGATCAGCCAGTAGCCGACGCACTCGAGGCCCCAGCCGACCACGCTGATCACGCTCAGCACCAGCAGCGCTCGCAGCCGCAGCACCGCCGCGCTGCTCTCGACCAGGCCCTCGGCGCGCGCGACCAGCCCGCGCAGCCGCGGCAGTCGGCCGAGCAGCGCCAGCAGCCCGCGACACAGGCGCGGGCTGCCGAGCACGACCACGCCCGCGACCACCAGCGCGAGCGTGACGATCGCTACCGGCAGGTACTCACGGTGCTCGGCGATGCCGACGAGGCTCAGCACCACGAGCGCGACGAGGTCGGTCAGGCGATCGGCGACGACGATCGGCGCGGTGCGGGTGAACGGCACCCCGTCGGTCTCGCGCAGCAGATAGCTGCGCAGCACCTCGCCGATCTTGCCCGGCGTCACCGACATGCTGAGGCCCGCGAGGTAGACCAGCAGCGAGCGGCTGTACGTGAGCCCGGGCGCCGACCCGGGCCCCTCGCCGCGGACCGCGAGCCAGCCGAGGCACAGCTCCCACTTCAAGAAGCGCAGCAGGTAGTTGACGCTCGACAGCGCCAGCGCCACCAGCACCATCGACCATGTATATTCGGACATGGCCTCTCGGACACGTCCGGCGTCGACCCACAGCACCGCCGCCACGTAGACCAGCACGCCGAGCGCGACGCCGACGAGGGCGCGGCGGACGAAGCGGCTCACGCGAGCTCCGGGGGTCGGTGCGGCATGGGCGGCGAGGATAGCGGCCCCGGCGGGCCAGACAAAGCCGTGAGGCGCGGGCGCCGACTTGCGCGCGGGCGGCGAGGCGGGCAGCATCGCGGCGATGACCAGCGGAGGCAACGACGAGGTGCTGTGGCTCGGGCGCGCCCGGGCGCCCGGAGCGGCAGGTGCGCGGACGGTGCGAGTGCGGACGCGCGGCGCTGCGCCGGGTCCGAACGACGTCGCCGAGGAGATCGACGATCCGTTCGCCGACGACGACGGCGATCCGTGGCAGCAGACCGCGGACGCGCGCGCCGGCTCGCAGCAGCAGGTCGGCGCGCTGGAGCTGCTCGCGCCGGCGCGGCCCAGCAAGGTGATCTGCGTCGGTCGCAACTTCCGCGCTCACGCGGCCGAGCTCGGCAACGAGGTCCCGACCGAGCCGCTGCTGTTCTTCAAGCCGCCGAGCTGCCTCGTGCCCGCGGGCCAGACCGTGCAGCTGCCCCGCGGCTACGAGCGCATCGACATGGAGAGCGAGCTGGTCGTGGTCGTCGGCCGCAAGGCCAGCCACGTCGCCGCCGACCGGGCCCTCGAGCACGTCGCCGGCTGGCTCGTCGGCAACGACGTCTCGAACCGCGACCTGCAGAAGCGCGACAAGCAGTGGACCCGCGCCAAGGGCTTCGACGGCTTCGGCCCGCTCGCCGCCTGGATCCGCCTCACCCCGCCCGGCTTCGCGCCGCCGGCCCAGGCCCGGATCCGCGGCTGGCTCAACGGACAGGCCAAACAATCCGCACCGCTCGCCGACATGGTGTTCGACGTGCCGTTTCTGCTGGCATACATCAGCGCCTGCATGACGCTGATGCCGGGCGACCTGATCTTCACCGGCACGCCCGAGGGCGTCGCGGCGCTCCAGCCCGGCGACTCGGCCGAGGTCGCCCTCGAGGGCTTCGAGCTGGCCCCGCTCGTCACCCCGTTCGCCTGAACCCTCACCGCTTGCCCGGCCCCGCCAGCGTCGCGATCTGCTCGCACGTCAGCTTGCAGGTCTCGCGGTCGGTCTTGCGCAACGAGGTGTCGGTGTAGCAATCGTCGAGGCACGCCGACAGGTGCTCGAGCGTCGCCGGAGCCGGCGCATGGACGATGCGCTCGGCCCGGCGCGCGCACGCCTGCAGGCACATGTCGCGACCGGCGCCCCGGTTGTGACAGGACGCCATGCAGCGGGCCACCTTGACCACGCCGCCGTCATATTCGCGCTCGCGCTCCCGCGTCGACACCGACGGCGCCGTACTCGGCGCCCGCGCGGCATCTTCGGCCGCATCGGCGCGCGGCGCGGCGACGAAGGGGACGAGCAGCAATGCCAGGAGCGATGCGGTGATCGATGCAGTTCGCATATCCTCGGGGGTAGCGCGGGTGCTGTGTGCCGCAATGCGACTCGCAGCACGCAGCGGCGAAAGCACCGCGGACGCGCAGCCGCGACGCATCATACGGCCGCGCTCGATTGTGCACACGCCACGCGCGCCGGCGAATCGCGGCCCGACAGGGGCCTCGGCCGCGAGCGCAGCAATTATCGAGCCATTCCGACTGTGATCATTGCCCGATCGCGGCCAAAAGGCCCCTGCGCGCGGGCCCCGGCCGCGAACGCGCGCGGCGCTCGCGGGACGGTGCCCACAATCGCCGCGCGCTCGCTTTCGTCGACTGCCATCAATCGGCGGCTTCGCCGTCGAGCTCGGCCAGATGCGCGCGCGAGTGCGCGAGCGCCTCGGCGTGGCCGGTCCGCAGCGCCCATTCGGCGGCCACCACCGCCCACGCGGCCCACCGCTCGCCCGCGTGCTCGATGAGCCCCGGCCAGGTCACCCCGCCGGCCGCCGCGAAGCGCTCGACCAGCCGCTCCAACGCGTCGCGCCCGAAGCAGCCGAGGAACATCGCCATGTCGGTCGCCGGGTCGTCGATCCGCGCCTCGGTCCAGTCGAGCACGCCAATTACGCGCCCGTCGTCGGCGAGCAACATGTGGCCCGGGTGCAGGTCGCCGTGGACCAGCGCGGTGTGGGTGGGCCACAGCGCGTCGCTCTCCAACCACCGATGCCAGCGCGCCCACATCCGCGGCGACGGCTGCAGCGCCTCGCGCGTGGCCGTCATCGCCGCCGCCAGCTTGGCCCGCGTCGCCGCGAGCGTCCACGTCGGCACGCCCTGCGACGCCGCCGAGGTCGGGGCGATCGCCTGCAGCGCCGCCAGCACGTGCGCCATCGACTCGACGAACACCGGCGACGGAGCCGCCGGATCGATGATGTTCCACTGCGGGCCCGCGGGCGTGACCGCGACCGCCGGGACGCCGGCGATCCGCGGATAGGCGATGACCTCGGGCGCGTGGACCCGCCAGTCCGGCACCGCCACCGGCAACTGCTCGCCGACCAGCGCCAGCACCCTGGCCTCGACGCTCGCCGCGGCCACCACGTCGGCCCGCCGCGGCGCCCGCACGATCCACGGCGCCCTCGCGGCGTCGGTGCCGTGCGCGACCACGAAATCGAGGCCGGTGTTCTCGAGCGCCTCGCTCGCGGCCTCCAGCACCAGCCCGTGACGCCGGGCCCGCGCCAGCAACTCGGCGACGGTGTCGGGCGGGGCGGTGAAGGCTGGGGCGGAAGACGACTCGTTCAAAGAAATGGACTTTTCAGACATGTTCGAAGATTCCTGTGCTCTCGGACAGGTGATCCGACGAGCGCGAGGAGGCCGCGAGAGCCGGTCGCGAGGCGACCGAGGTGCGCGCGGTCCTCCGGGTCAACGGGAGGGTCAAGCGCGACCACGCCGCGACGCCGATGCACGCGCCGCAGAGCCGGCGCACACACGGGCGGCGGCGGTGCTCAGCGCAGGCGGATGAACGCGAACATGGGCCGAGCTTCGCACCGCCACGGCGACCCGCGCAAGCCCCGAATGAACCGCCGCGTGCCGCGAACCCCGGCGCCGGCCAAACAGCCCCGTGGCGCACCGGAGGCCGATTTGCGGCGCACCGCCATCGGCCGGCCTCATGCGGCGGACCGCGCAGCGGAGCCGGCCCGGCTCTCCGCCCCGCGTGACCGTCGCCTGCGCGATTGGAGTACCCTCGCGCGGCTGTGACCGCTCCAGCCCGCACTCCCGCCTCCTCCGTGCTGTTCGCCGTGGCGATCGGGCTCGGCGCGTTCCTGCTGTTCCTCGTCCAGTTCATCCTCGGCAAGCAGCTGCTCCCCTGGTTCGGCGGCGCGCCGGCGGTGTGGACCACCTGCATGCTGTTCTTCCAGCTGCTGCTGCTCGGCGGCTACGGCTACGCCCACCTGCTCGCCGACCGCTTCACGCCGGCGCGCCAGCGCGACATTCACCTCGCCGCTCTCGGCCTCGCCGCCGTGCTGCTGCTCGTGCGGGCCTTCGTGTGGCCGGCCCCGATCAGCCCCTCCGACGCCTGGAAGCCGGACGCCGAGGCCAGCCCGATCCTCGCCATCCTCGGCCTCCTCGCCTTCACCGTCGGCCTGCCCTTCCTCGTGCTCGCCGCCACCGGCCCGCTGCTGCAGAGCTGGTTCGCCCGCGTGCGCCCCGGCGTCTCGCCCTACCGCCTGTACGCGCTGTCGAACCTCGGCTCGCTGCTCGGCATGTTCTCGTACCCGTTCGCGCTCGAGCCCGCGCTGCCGATCGCCGGTCAGGGCTGGGTGTGGTCGATCGGCTTCTTCGTGTTCGCCGGCGTGTGCGCGGCCTGTGCCGTGCTCGCCGGCTCGGCGCCCGCGATCGCCAGGCCTTCGGGACATGTCGTTTCGGACAGCAAACCCGCGGCCGGCAGGAAGCTGCTGTGGTTCGCCCTGGCGACCATCCCCTCGACCATGCTGCTGGCGACCACCAGCCAGATCAGCCAGGAGGTCGCCGTCATCCCGTTCCTGTGGATGTTGCCGCTCGCGCTCTACCTGCTGAGCTTCATCCTCTGCTTCGAGTACGAGCGCAGCTACGTGCGCGCGCTGTGGCTGCCGCTGCTCGTCATCGGCGCCGGCGGGGCCACCTACGCCCTGTACGCCGGGGTCTACGCCGGCATGGTCCTGCAGCTCGTCATCTACCTCGTGACCCTGCTGGCCTACTGCATGGTCTGCCACGGCGAGCTGGTGCGGCAGAAGCCTGACCCGAAGTACCTGACGCAATTCTACCTGATCGTCTCCGCCGGCGGCGCGGCCGGGGGGATCTTCACGGGCGTGGTCGCGCCGCTCCTCTTCCCCGAGTTCTGGGAGCTGCCGATCGCGCTGTTCGTCGGCTTCGCGCTGGCGATGTACGTGCTGTACCGCGGCGCCTGGCCGCAGCGGCTGTGGCTGTCGGCCCTGTCGGCCTTCGGCGTGCTCGTCGGCTCGCTCGCGCTCGCGGGCGCGCTCGTCCATCACATGCGCGAGCAGCTCGACGACAACATGTTCGTCACCCGGAACTTCTTCGGCGTCCTGCGCGTCGACCGGGCGAGCGGCGGAAACCTCGCGTACACGCGCCTGCGCCACGGCCGGATCACCCACGGCATCCAGTTCGAGGGCGAGCCGCTGAGCTCGGTCCCGACGAGCTACTACGGGCAGACCAGCGGCGTCGGCCTCGCGGTCGAGAAGCACCCGCGGCGGCTCGCCGGCGAGAAGCTGCACATCGGCGTCGTCGGCCTCGGCGCCGGCACGATGGCCACTTACGGGCGCGAGGGCGATCGCGTGCGCTTCTACGAGATCAACCCGGCCGTGGTCGCGCTGTCGACCGGCGACGAGCCCTACTTCACGTACTTGCAGCAGAGCGACGGCGAGGTCGCGGTGGTCGTCGGCGACGCCCGCGTCGCGCTCGAGCGCGAGCAGCCGCAGGGCTTCGACGTGCTCGCCATCGACGCTTTCAGCAGCGACTCGATCCCCGCGCACCTGCTCACGGTCGAGGCCGTCGAGCTCTACTTCCGCCACCTGCGCGAGGGCGGCCTGCTCGCGGTCCACATCTCCAACCGCTACCTCGACCTCGACCCGGTCGTGCGCGGGATCGGCGAGAAGCTCGGCCTCCACGTCGAGTACGTCGAGGACCTCGAGAACGACGAGGTCGTGTGGCAGAGCGACTGGATGCTGTTGGCCCGGCGCGACAGCGACATGAACAGCCCCGACCTCGTCGACGCGCTCGCGCCCAAGATCGACCCCGATGCGCCCTATCCGCTGTGGACCGACGCGTACAGCAACCTGCTGCAGGTGCTGAAGCGTTGAGCGGCGCGATCATTCGCTGAGCACGCGGGCCGCCTGACAATTCGCGGGGCCCGCGATACACACTGCGCCGATTCGCGCCCCTGGCACGACATCGCGCATTCGAATGATCCGCACCGGATAAGCCACAAATGACATAAGGCGCGTTCACACGGGCGCCCGTCCGCGCGTGAATAGGGCCTGGGGGCCGGCGTCGCAGCGGCCCCCCGAACAGCGTCTATCAGCGGCCGCGCTCGCTCCTGCTCCTTTGCGGGCCTGCCGCTGGTTGACGAGAGGAAGAAAGCCATGCAAAAGCTCCACCCCATGAAATGGCTTACGCGTCATGTGCCGTCGCTGCTCGCGGCGGTCACCGTCGTCGTCGGCGCAGCGCACGTCGCTCGCGCCCAAGAGCCCGCCGCCGCCGGCGTCGAGGCCGACGCTGCGAAGATCCGCCAGCTCGTGTTCGACATGGAGAAGGCGTTCGAGCAGGTCCACGACTACACCACAACCATGTACAAGCAAGAGCGCGTCAAGGGCCGCTTGATGCCGCGCGAAGAGATCGAGGTCAAGTTCCGCAAGCCGCTCGCCCTCTACCTCAAGTGGACCGGCGAGGTGAACCAGACCCGCGAGGTCATCTACGTCAAGGGCTGGAACGACGACAAGATCCGGGCCCACAAGGGCTCCTTCCCGGACATGACGGTCAACCTGCGTCCCGACTCGAGCATGGCGATGCAGGGCAACCGTCACCAGATCACCGAGGCCCACTTCGGCCACGCGATCGGCCTCATCGCCCGCGACGCGCGGCTCAGCGAGTCGCGCCCGCAGGACGGCGTCCGTTACCTCGACCACGGCGAGAAGGTCGTCCACGGCGCCCGCAGCCGCTGCATCGAGGCCCGCACCCCCGCGGGCGGCGTGTTCACCGTCTACTACGCCGCGCGCGCCAAGGTCTGCTTCGACCTCAAGACGAAGATGCCGACGCGGATCCAGGTCTGGGACGCCGACGGCGACCTGCTCGAGGACTACGGCTTCCAGGGCACCAAGCTCAACGTCGGCCTCGCCGACGCGGACTTCGACCCGGCCAACGAAGCGTATAACTTCTGAGCGATGATTCAGCCGGAGGCGCCTTGGCCTCCGGCTGTCTTTTGAGACATGTGCTGACAATCAGGGCCGAACGAACAGCGCGCCGCTGTAAATCCACGGCGCCTCGATCTCGGCGTATTCGGGCGCGTCGCCGAGGTACGGCAGCAGGTGCTTCGGCGTGACCCACACCTCCACGCGATACACCCCAGGCCCGGGCGCCTCGATCTCGATCTGTCCGCTCGACCAGGTCATGAGCTCCTCGCGCTCGTCGGCGGTCGCCCGGTACAGCACCCCGCGCACGCCCGGCGCCTCCGGGCCCTGCGGACTGCGCGGGTCGAGCGTCGGCAGCACGGCCCGCAGCGTCAGCGGACCGCCGGCCAGCGACACCTCGGCCCCCATCTCGGTCACCGCGGCCCCCTCGGCGTAAAAATCGAACCCGACCGGCGTGCCGAGCGACTCGAACACGATGTGGTTGTTACCCGCGCGCAGCGCCGCCTTGACCGCCTGCGGCGTGAACTCGGCGGTGCGGATGCGGTTGTTGAACCACCGGATCATGCGCCGATACGAGTCGCCGCGCTCGCCGTCGGTGGCGATGGTGTCGAACACGTTCTGATGCGCGTCGGTGCCGGCGGAGATCGTCAGCCGCTGCGTCTGCCCGAGCGTCTCGAGCGCCACGATCGACGGCTCGTTGGGCAGCAAGAACCCCAGCGTCGCCAGATCGGGCTGCCGCCCCGGCTGCAGGAAGAACGGGATGATCGCCGCGAAGTAATCGTCGTCGTCGAGGCCGAGGTCCTCCATGCGGATGTCGGGGTCGAGGTTGGCGTGCAGCTGGTACAGCTCGATCCCATCGAGCCCGAGCGTCGCCAATTCGGCGAGGTCGCGGCCCTCCGTGTGCGCCACCCAGGCCAACGCGCCGGCCTCCTTGATCGCCGCGAACGCCGCCGGCGAGCTCGTGCCGTACACGTCGCTCACGTGCTTCTCGAGCCCGAACGGCATCATCTGGGCGCTCTCGATCCCCGGCATCACCATCACCTTGTGACCGTCCGGGCACTTGAGCCACGCGGCGATCGGCGTCCCGCCGTCCCCGAGGATCGGCTCGTCCATCTCGCGCATCAGCAGCAGCTCCTCGTAGGCCGCCTCGGTCGCGTGCGTCGGATGGTCGCTCAACATCGCCACGTCGATCCGCGGCGTGCACAGCCCGAAGCGGAGATCCGCCAGACAATCCTCGTCGGGCACCCCGTTCGGCTGCGGATCGCCGTCGCACGCGTCGTGCGAGTGGTGCGAGTGCAGGTGCATGATCGCCCGCAGCTCGCGCTGGCCGCGGATCGTCGCGCAGCCGGAGATGTCGGGCTGCCCCTTGTCCCACGCGATCGGCGTGTCGGGCGGCGAAGTCTCGGCGCACCCGCCCTCGACCCCGGTCGTGCCGGTCGCCGTGGTGTCGTCGGTCGTCGACGTCGGCACGGTCGTCGTCGGCTCGCCCGTGCCCGTGGTGGAGCCGGTCGTCGTCGCGGCGCCGCTCGTCGTCGTCCCCGTCGAAGTCTCGCTGGCCGCTCCCGTCTCGCCCCCCGAACCATTGCACGCCCCGATCAGCAGCGCTCCGCTCACGATGCACGCCCAGTTGCGCATAGTCGCCTCCAAGATCGCGCACACGATATCACGGTCTCGGGCCCCGTCAGCGCCATGGGCCGTGCGCCGACTCCCGTCCCATGCGACATCGGCGCGCGACATGACATGTCCTTCTGCACATGTCCCTCAAGACAGCACCTCCGTTCACGTCGACGCCTGCGGCGACTCGCGGGCGCCAACGAGGTGACGTCCCGCAACCCAGGCCACGCATCCCCGACACCAGATTCGCCGCTGACCAGGCCGCCGACCGCAAGACCGAACCCGCGACGAATCACTCGTAGCCGCCGAGCCCGGCACGCACGCCGCAAGGACAGCCGTCGTCTACACGCCCCATGCGCCTCGAGCTCGTCCCGCACCGCGCTCGCACGCCGCACCCGAGGCCCCCGCGCGCTTCCCGGACCGCGGCGGGTGACGGCGCCCGGCCCCGGGGTGTAGTCTCGGATGCCATGCCTGCCCTCGTCCCTCGCTCCGCCCTCGCTCTCGCCTTCCTGCTCGCTGCTTGCGGGGGCGACACCAAGACGGCTCCCAAGACCGACGAGAAGAAGGTCGAGGCCAAGGCCGACGCCAAGGAGGAGCCCGCGGGCGACAGTGCCAAGAAGCCGCGCCCCCGGGCTCCCGCGAGTGAGAAGGCGCGGGTCGCCGATCCGAAGGGTCGCACCGTCGTCATCGGCTCGCTGGGCGGCGACCTCGCTGCCACCAGGGCCGCCCTCAAGACGGCGGGCGCGATCGACGACGCCGGCAAGTGGGCTGGCGGCGACCTCGTCGTCGTCCAGCTCGGCAATCAGTTCGGCAACAGCAAGGACGAGAAGGCCACGCTCGCCCTCCTCGACGACCTCGCCGCCCAGGCCCAGGCCGCCGGCGGCGCGCTCCACCGTTTGACTGGCGAGAACGAGATCCTCAACGTCGCGCTCAACTTCAAGGACATCGTCCACGCCCAGGGCTTCAAGGACTACGCCAAGGAGAAGAGCGACGATCCGCGGGTCGAGAGCCTGCCCGCCAATCAGCGCGGCCGCGCGGCCGTGTTCGCCTCGGGTGGCCCCGCCGCCAAGAAGCTCTCCGAGCAGAAGCTCATCCTCGTCGCGGGCGACAGCGTCTTCGCCCACGCCGGCCTCCTCGGCGAGCACGTGCAGAAGGGCATCGACAACATCAACGACGAGAGCACCAAGTGGATGCTCGGCGAGATCGCCATGATGCCGGACATGCTCGCCGCACCTGGCCCTGCGCGGACCCCTCGTCTCCGCGGCAACGAGCCTGCCTGCGAGGTCGTCGAGCAGGTCATCGCCGACCTCGCGGTGAAGCGGCTCGTCATCGCTCGCCCCCCGGCCGAGAAGATCGACGCCGTCATGTGCGACGGCAAGCTCATCCGGGTCGGCGCTGCGGCCGGTGACACCAGCGGCCCGGCCGAGATCCTCGATATCTCCGGCGACGCCGTGAAATTCGTCCCGATCGCCAAGTAGTCCGAGCGTCGTTGGCGACGCGACCGACGCAGCCGAGCTCCGCGGAGTCTTCGCCGACACCGTGGAGCCCGATCGGCAAGTAGCTCGAGTCGAAACGGCTTCCGGCGACGCCCACAGGGTGTCCCCACTCCTCAGAACTCGGAGTTCGTCCGGCTCGGCGAACCAGCGCGATTGTTCTGAGCGCGGCACGGGCCACTGGCGAGACCCAAATAAAAAAGCCCCCTTCTTACGAAGGGGGCATAGCGCTGGCGGCGTCCTACTCTCCCACAGGGTCGCCCCTGCAGTACCATCGGCGCTGGAAGTCTTAACGACCGAGTTCGGGATGGGATCGGGTGTGGCCCTTCCGCTATAGCCACCAGCAAAAACTTGACGACGAGCGGCGAGGAGAGTCGTGGCAGAGCCACCGAATCAGCCTCGCAAGAGATCGTAGTACGCTGTGTACAGGGCTCCATCTCGGAGCGGGCCATTTGGCCGTTGTGCGTGTATCGCTCGGAACCTCGGACTGCAAACCGCCACACGGGACGGTGCCCAAGGTCAAGCCGAACGGTCGATTAGTACCGGTTAGCTCCGCGCGTCGCCGCGCTTCCACACCCGGCCTATTAACGTCGTCGTCTACGACGGACCTTCAGGGAATCCTCATCTTGTGGTTGGCTTCCCGCTTAGATGCTTTCAGCGGTTATCCGTTCCAGACATGGCTACCCGGCGATGCTCTTGGCAAAACAACCGGAACACCAGGGGTCTGTCCATCCCGGTCCTCTCGTACTAGGGACAGCTCCACTTCAAGATTCCTGCGCCCACGGCAGATAGGGACCAAACTGTCTCACGACGTTTTGAACCCAGCTCGCGTACCGCTTTAATTGGCGAACAGCCAAACCCTTGGGACCTACTACAGCCCCAGGATGCGATGAGCCGACATCGAGGTGCCAAACCACGCCGTCGATGTGAACTCTTGGGCGTGATAAGCCTGTTATCCCCGGAGTACCTTTTATCCGTTGAGCGATGGCCCTTCCATTCAGAACCACCGGATCACTAAGGCCCACTTTCGTGCCTGCTCCTCTTGTATGAGTCGCAGTCAAGCTCCCTTATGCCTTTACACTCTTCGGCTGGTTTCCAATCAGCCTGAGGGAACCTTTGCGCGCCTCCGTTACTCTTTCGGAGGTGACCGCCCCAGTCAAACTACCCACCAGGCAGTGTCCCGGACCAGGCTCACTGGTCACGGTTAGGCTTTCAGACTTCTCAGGGTGGTATTTCAAGGTTGGCTCCGTGGAACCTAGCGGCCCCACATCATAGCCTCCCACCTATCCTACACAGACAAGTCCGAAAACCAGTGCCAAGCTGCAGTAAAGGTTCACGGGGTCTTTCCGTCTTGCCGCGGGTACGGGGCATCTTCACCCCGATTTCAATTTCGCTGAGTCCCGGGTCGAGACAGTGGGGAAGTCGTTACGCCATTCGTGCAGGACGGAACTTACCCGCCAAGGAATTTCGCTACCTTAGGACCGTTATAGTTACGGCCGCCGTTTACCGGGGCTTCGATTCGATGCTTCGCTTGCGCTGACATCTCCTGTTAACCTTCCGGCACCGGGCAGGCGTCAGACCCTATACGTCGTCTTGCGACTTCGCAGAGTCCTGTGTTTTTGGTAAACAGTCGCTACCCCCGATTCTCTGCAACCCCCAAAGGCTCATGGCGCGAGGCCCGTCACCCTCAAGGGCACACCTTCTCCCGAAGTTACGGTGTCAATTTGCCGAGTTCCTTAACCCGAGTTCTCTCAAGCGCCTTGGGATGTTCTCCCCACCCACCTGTGTCGGTTTACGGTACGGTCAGCACAGCGGTTAACTTGTACGATGCTTTTCTTGGAAGCTTGGACTCACCGAGTTGTCCGCCTTGCGGCGACCCTCATCACCTCTCGACGTTGCCCACGCGTTTGCGGCCAGATGCCTCCTACGCGAGCCGTCTACCGGCTTGAACGACCATCCATCAGGTCGCTCGGCTATCCTCCTCCGTCCCACCTTACAAAACCATCCGTGCTGGTGCAGGAATATTCGCCTGCTTCCCATCGACTACGCATTTCTGCCTCGCCTTAGGGACCGACTAACCCTGAGAAGATTATCTTTACCCAGGAACCCTCGGGTTTACGGCGACCGGGTTTTTCACCCGGTTTATCGCTACTCATGCCAACATCAGCTCTTGTCTGCACTCCAGCGCTCGTTTCCGTACGCATTCACCGCGCAGACAATACTCGCCTACCGCCTGTCTTTCGACAGACCCGGAGCTTCGGTTCATCACTTAGACCCGTTGAATTTTCGGCGCAGGTTCACTCGACCAGTGAGCTGTTACGCTTTCTTTAAAGGATGGCTGCTTCTAAGCCAACCTCCTGGCTGTCTGAGTGCTCCCACATCCTTTACCACTTAGTGATGAATTGGGGACCTTAGCTGCCGGTCTGGGTTCTTTCCCTCTCGGCAATGAAACTTAGCTCTCACTGCCTGAGTGCCAGCCTGTTGTCATCGGTATTCGGAGTTTGGTTGGGTTCGGTAAGATTGTGGTCCCCCTAGCCCATCCAGTGCTCTACCCCCGACGCAAATCGACTGACCCCATACCTCAATATGTTTCGGCGAGAACCAGCTATCTCCCAGTTTGATTAGCCTTTCACTCCTATCCACAGGTCATCTCCCATATTTTCAACTATGGTGAGTTCGGCCCTCCACGCAGTCTTACCCGCGCTTCAGCCTGCCCATGGATAGATCACAAAGGTTTCGGGTCTGTAACCAGCGACTTAAACGCCCTTCTCAGACTTGCTTTCGCTTCGGCTTCGCCTATCGGCTTAACCTTGCCGCTGACCACAACTCGTTGGCTCATGATACAAAAGGT
>NZ_JAQNDL010000005.1:72500-720618 GCF_028368995.1 Nannocystis bainbridge
ACCCTCGAGCAGGCGCTCGCTGGCGACGAGGCGCTCGTCGACAAGTCGAAGGGCAAGCTGTTCGCCACCCTCGACACCACGATGGGCCCGATCCGCTGCGAGTTGTTCGAGGACCAGGTGCCCAAGACGGTCGCCAACTTCGTCGGCCTCGCCCGCGGCGTGCGGCCCTACTACGTCAAGAAGGACGACACCTGGAAGACGGGCAACTTCTACGACGGCACCCTGTTCCACCGCGTGATCCCCGGCTTCATGCTGCAGGGCGGTGACCCGCTCGGCACCGGCACCGGCGGCCCCGGCTTCCTCATCGTCGACGAGTTCGACAAGACGCTGCGCCACACCGGCGCCGGCATCCTGTCGATGGCCAACCGCGGCCCCAACACCGGCAGCTCGCAGTTCTTCGTCACCGTCGCGGCCACCCCGCACCTCGACAACAAGCACGCGGTGTTCGGCAAGTGCGACAGCAAGAACGCGATCGAGATCAGCAAGGTCAAGACCCGCGCCGACCGCCCGCTCGACGACGTGAAGATCAACAAGGTCACGTTCGAGCGCGCCAAGAAGTGAGCTGACCTTCCGGACATGGCCGCCGGGACCTGCGCCTTGCGACAGGTCCTTGCGGCCATGTTTTTGCCTGGGCTCGCGGGTGCAGCGAGCCGGGCCGACGTGACGGCCCGCCCTGTTCTTTTCGCCAGGTCCTCGAGTCTCGTCGCGCACGCCGGCCTGGAAGAGGCGCAACGGACATGTCCGAGGAGACATGGCTGTCAATGCCTCTTGCGACATGTCCGATGACACATGTCACGCCGGCGCCCTCGCGCGTCGAGGACTTGTTCCCCGCAAGCCCGAACGGCGAGCCGGCGGGACGCGCATCTCGGGAGCTCGCCCCGCTGCCTCGCACGCGGCGCGTGCTTGCTTCACGAACAGCGAAGCGGCCGGGACTCGCGTCCCGACGGCTCCTCGTTCAGCGGCTGCGCCCGTGCTCGCCTCGTGAACAGCGAAGCCGCCGGGACTCGCTCAGCAACTCTGCCCGTGCTCGCGTCATGAACAGCGAAGCCCGCCGGGACTCGCTCAGCAACTCTGCCCGTGCTCGCGTCATGAACAGCGAAGCCCGCCGGGACTCGCGTCTCGACGGCTCCGCGCCTCCGCGCGGCCCGTGCTTGCTCTCCTGAACGGCGAAGCCGCCGGGACTCGCGCCCCGACGGCTCCTCGTTTCAGCGCCTTGGCGCCTCAGTGCGGCCCGTGCTCGCTCTCGTGGGCGGCGCGGTCCTTGCGGCGGCGCTCGTCGAGGTACTGCGCCACCGCGCGCCAGTCGGCCGGGCCGGCGACGAGCTCGCCCGACATGAACTTGCGGAACGGCGCGTTCGGGTGGTCTTCCGGCGGCATCGAAAGGGCCGCGCGGAGCACGTCGTCGATCGTGTCGGCGAGCTTGATCTCCAGCGCCTTGAGCACGTTCTTCGGCACGTCCTGGAGGTCCTTCTCGTTGTCGCGCGGGCAGATGACCGTCTTCATGCCGCCGCGGAAGGCCGCGAGCAGCTTGTCCTTGAGCCCGCCGATCGGCAGCACCTTGCCGCGCAGGTTGATCTCGCCCGTCATCGCCACGTCCTTGCGCACGGGCACCTGCAGCAGCGCGCTGACCAGCGAGGTGACGATCGTGACGCCCGCCGAGGGGCCGTCCTTGGGCACCGCGCCCTCGGGGAAGTGGACGTGGAAGTCGATGTGCTCGTAGAAGTCGGGCTCGAGGCCGAACGACAGCGAGCGCGAACGGACGTAGGTGACCGCCGCCTGGGCCGACTCCTGCATGACCTCGCCGAGCTTGCCGGTCAGCGTCACCTTGCCCTTGCCGGCCGACACCGTGACCTCGGCGGGCAGCAGGTCGCCGCCGAAGATCGTCACCGCCAGGCCGTTCGTCATGCCGATCTGGTCGTTGGTCTCGGCGACGTTGTAGCGGAACTTCTGCGGCCCCAGGAGGCGCTGGACCATGCGTACGTCGACCTTGTACGCCTTCTTCTTCTTGCCCTCCTTGATGAACTCGCGGGCCAGCTTGCGGAGCACCGAGCCGACGGCGCGCTCGAGGTTACGGACCCCGGCTTCCTTCGTGTAGTGATGGATGAGCTCGCCGACCGCCTGGTCGGTGAACGTGACCTCGACCGTCGACAGGCCGTTGGCCTCGAGCTGCTTCGGGATGAGGTACTGGCGGCAAATCTTGCCCTTCTCCTCGTCCGTGTAGCCCGTGAGCTCGATGATCTCCATGCGGTCCTGCAGCGGCAGCGGGATCGAGTGCAGCGAGTTCGCGGTGCACAGGAACAGCACGTCGCTGAGGTCGTAGTCGAGGTCGAGGAAGTGGTCGACGAAGGCCTGGTTCTGCTCGGGGTCGAGGACCTCGAGCATCGCCGCCGACGGGTCGCCGCGGAAGTCCATCGAGATTTTGTCGATCTCGTCGAGCAGGAACACCGGGTTGGCGGAGCCGGCCTTGCGCAGGCCCTGGATGATCTTGCCCGGCATCGCGCCGATGTAGGTGCGCCGGTGGCCGCGGATCTCGGCCTCGTCGCGCACGCCGCCGAGCGACACGCGGACGAACTTGCGGTTGGTCGCTCGCGCGACGCTCTTGGCCAGCGAGGTCTTGCCGACGCCGGGCGGGCCGACGAGGCACAGGATCGGGCCCTTGAGCTTCGGCACCAGCGAGCGCACCGCGAGGTACTCGATGATGCGCTCCTTCGGCTTCTCGAGCCCGTAGTGGTCCTGGTCGAGGATCTTCTCGGCCTCGTCGACGTCGAGCTTCTCGACGGTGCGCTCGTCCCACGGCAGCGCCAGCACGGTGTCGATGTAGTTGCGCACGACCGTCGCCTCGGCGCTCATCGGGCTCATCATCTTGAGCTTGCGCAGCTCCTTCTTGAGCCGGTCGGTCGCCTCGGCCGACATCTTCTTGCGGCGCACCTTCTCCTCGAGCTCCGCGATCTCGTTCTTGAACTCGTCTTGCGAGCCGAGCTCCTTCTGGATCGCCTGCATCTGCTCGTTGAGGTAGTACTCCTTCTGGTTCTTCTCCATCTGCTTCTTGACGCGCGTCCGGATCTTCTTCTCTACCTGGAGAATCTCGATCTCGTTCTGCATCAGCTCGTAGAGCTTCTCCAGGCGCGCCCGGACCGACTCGGTCTCGAGCAGCTCTTGCTTGGCCGACAGCTTGAAGTTGACGTGCGCGGCGATCGTGTCGGCCATGCGCGACGGGTTGTCGATGCTCGCCACGCTCGCGGCCAGCTCCGGCGGCACGCGCTTGTTGAGCTTGACGTAGTTCTCGAAGGTCGCCTGCACCGAGCGCATCAGCGCCGCTAGCTCGGGCTCCTCCTCGACGGTCACGGCGCTCGGCTCGACGACGTCGACCTCGACCAGGAAGTACTTGTCGTGGTCGATGTAGCGCCCGATCTTCGCCCGGCTCTTGCCCTCGACCAGCACCTTGACGGTGCCGTCGGGCAGACGCAGCAGCTGGATGATGCTGCCGATCGTGCCGAAGGTATGGATGCCGTCAGGCCGGGGATCGTTGACCTTGGCCTTCTTCTGCGCGCAGAGCAGGATGCTCCGGTCGCTGGCCATGGCCTCTTCGAGGGCGTTGATCGACTTCTCGCGCCCGACGAAGAGCGGCACGACCTCGTGCGGGAAGACGATGAGCTCGCGGAGCGGGAGAAGCGGGATCTTGCGTGCCATGAAGGAGCCTGGCGGCAAACCTAGCATCCGGGCCAGGTGGGGTCAAACACCGCGCGTGCGCTGCCCCCCGCGGCACCGCGCGGCGCGACTTGATGACCGATGTGTGTGTCTCCAACGAGTCCGATCGGTCGGCCTCGTCCCGTGAGGGCTCGCTCACCCGCTCGGCGCGATGAACCACCGCCACAGCCGCGCGAGCGTGGCGCCGACGAGCACGCCCCAGGGCAGGCCAGGCGCGCCCGTGACGGCCAGCGCCAGCGCGACGATCTCGACGCGGACGTCGCTGTGCGACCACGCCGGCAGACTCGCGCCGAGTCGCGCCGCGAACGCGTCGGCGCTCGGCAATTCGAAGCGCGGTCGCTCGCCGCGCAACACGTCGCGCGCGTGGGCCAGCGACAGGAACGCCGCGAAGGCGCCGCAGCCGAGCAGCACCAGGCCGGCGACGCTCGAGCGACCCGCTTCGGCGACCAGCGCGTAGGTCAACGCGGCGACGTAGGCCGCGTGCCCGAACGGTCGCACCGCGGGCGCGAGCCACTGCACGTCGGCCGCGCCCCCACGCCCGCGGACCAGTCGCGCGAGCGCGGGCACGACGGCCGCGAGCTGCACCCCGATGCAGAGCAGCGCGGCCCCGAGGACGATCCCGAGCCGGCCACCGAGCAGAGCGGCAGGCCCGGCGAGGACCGCCATCACCGTCGCCGCGAGCTCGATCTGACCCAGCGGACGACCGCTGTCGGCCAGCCGACTCACGATCGCGCGCAGCCACCCCGAAGCGCCCGCGGCGCCCTCGACAGCGTCGCCGCGATCGCTCCAGATCACAGCCTCGAGCCGCGGCCGATCTTCGCGATACACGAAGCGCGCGAGATCTGCGGGCCCGCGCGCGGCCGGCCAAGGCAGCTCCTCCGCGATCGGCAGCTCGGCCGGCACGCACGCGAGGTGACCGGTGAACCACGCACTCGGACGTCCGAGCCCGTCGCCGAGCGAGTAACCCTCGTCGGCCGCGAGCGGCTGCTCGGCCAGCGCGCGCAGCAACGGCTCGGCGATCACCGCGCTCTCGAACGCCAGCAACGCCGGGGCAGCGATCGGTTCCCCTGACGACACGACCCTCGCGCCATGTACGATCGAACATGTCCCCGGGGCCAGGAGCACCTCGGCGAAGCCGGCGCGGCGGGCGGCGTCGGCGAGGCGCGACGCGGTGGTGGTGCCGAGCACCGGGCGGGCGAGGTCGACCCGCGCCTCGGCGTCGGGCATCAGCACGAGGACCGGCGCGCTCACGGCTGCATCACCGCCGCGAGGTCGGCGAGCTGCAGGCCGGCGAGGCCGGGGACCACGCGATGGGCCGCGTGCTGCCGCTGGTGCCCCGGCTGGCCCTCCGGCGGGTTGGCCGCCGCCGTCGCCAGCACGCGCATCCCGGCCGCGAGCCCGGCCGCGATCCCGGCCTCGCTGTCCTCGACCACGAGGCAGCGCTCCGGCGCCGCGCCGAGTCGCTCGGCGGCCAGCGCGTAGCCCTCCGGCGACGGCTTCCCGTGGCGCACGTCCTCGGCGCCGACGTAGAAGCGCAGCAGCTCCCCGACCTCGAGCACTGCCAGCGCCTGCACGATCTCCGGGCGTGCCGACCCGCTCACGATCGCCACCGCCATGCCCGCGGCGTGGGCCAGAGCGACCAGCTCGCGCGCGCCATCGAGGACGGGAAGCCTCAACCCGGCCGCGAACATCGCGTCCTTCGCCGCCATCGTCCCGGCGAGGACTTCGGCCAGGGTGGTTCCCAGGCGCGCTTCCAACCGCAGTTCTGCGTAGATCTCCTGCCACGCGTGGCCGATCACGAACAGTCGTTCGGACTCGCTGAGCACGAGCCCGCGGCCCGCGCAGAAGCGGACCAGCCCCTCGGTGTGGATGTGTTCGCTGCGGACGAGGGTCCCGTCGAGGTCGAGGAGCAGCGCGTGCGGCAGGCCGATCATGTCGTGACAAGTTACTCGACCTCCGGCCCTGATACACTGTCACCTCCCGATGCCCGACCCCGGCGACGAACGCTGCCTGCCTGCCCTCGCCGCGGCCTTACGGAGCCTCCTGCTCCCTGGCGCGGGCGCGGCCGAGCGGGCGCTCGCGGCCTTCGCCGAGCCGCAGGGCTTCGACTTCGCCGCCTTCCTCGAGCCCAGCGGACTCGGCTTCGCCCCGCGCGGCGTGTGGATGCGCGAGCGCGGGGCCCCGCGGGGCGACGAGCTGCGGCTGCCCCCGCGCTGGCTCGACGCCTTCGCCGAGGGTCGGGTCGTCAGCGCCCCGGCCGGCGAGGTGTCGCCGCCCGAGCTCAAGCCGCTGCGACTGTTCGGCGCCCCGGCCCTGCTGGCCGCCCCCGCGCGCGGCGACGGCCTGGTCGGCGTGCTCCTGTTCGCCGCCTTCGGCCAGCGCTTCACCTGGTCCGAAGGACATGCCCATGCGGCCAGCGCCCTGGCCGCGGCCCTCGCCGCCGCGCTCGTGCGCATCGACGAGACCGCCGCCGTCCTCGACCACCTGCCGCAGCGCATCGCCTGGAAGGACAGCCGCCTGCGCTACCGCGGGGCCAACCGCGCGTTCGCCCGCGCGGCCGGCCTGACCGGCGCCCAGCTGGCCGGCCGCAGCGACCGCGAGTTGGTCCTGCGCCCCGAGCTGTGCGACGGCGGCGAGGTCGCGCGGCGACACGAGCGCGAAGTGCTGCAGAGCGGCCGCCCGCAGCTCGCCCGCATCGAGGCGACCCAGGTCGCCGCCGGCCGCGAGCAGTGGCTCGCCGTCAGCCGGATCCCGCTGACCGGCAGCGACGGCAAGCCCTCGGGCGTGATCGTCGTCAGCGAGGACATCACCGATCGCCTGCAAGCCGCGGCGATGCTGCGCCACGCCGAGCGGACCGGCGCGGTCGCGCGGCTGGCCGCGGCCATGACCGCCGACCTCCGGACCCCGCTGGCCGAGATCGAGAACCTCGCCGACGACGAGCGGGTCCGCAGCGCCGCCCGCAACGCCGGCGACCTCGTGCGCCAGCTCGCCGCCTTCGCCCGCCGCCAGCTCGCCGACCCGGTCGACGTCGCCCCCGCCTCGCTGATCGCCCGCATGGGCAACCTGCTCGGCCGCGTCCTCGGCGACGGCCTCGCGCTCGAGCTCCCGGTCGAGGGCCTGCGCATCGCCGTCCGCGTCGACCCGCGCCAGCTCGAGCTGATGGTCGTGTCCGTCGTCCGCCATGTCCGCTCGTACATGCCCCAGGGTGCCAAGCTGGCGCTCGACGTCGCCCCGCAGACGCTGGGCATCGAGCGCTCGCTCGCGTTCGGCCTGCCTGCTGGCGAGTACGTCCGGATCCGCTTCCTCGCCTACCCGATCGACCCTGGCGGCGCCGACATGAGCGAGACCTTGCGGGCCCGCCTGGTCCTCGCCCAGACCATCGCTCGCCACGGCGGCGGCGCCCTCCGGCTCAACCGCGACGAGTCGAGCTACCGCGCCGGCTCCGACTCGCTGGCGATCGAGGTCGTGCTGCCGCGGGTGTTCAGCCTCCCGCGCGCCATCGACCCGACCCCCGCCGCCGACACCCGCGGCGTCGAGTCGGTGCTCATCCTCGACGACGACCTGCACCTGCGCGGGGCCGTGGCCGCCGTGCTGCGCCAGCTCGGCTACACCGTCCACATCGCCGAGCACCTCGACGAGGCGCTGGCCCAGCAGCGCCAGACCCGGCCGCCGCTGGCCCTGGCGCTGGTCTCGTCCGAGCTGTCGGCCGGCCCCGGCGAGGCCTCCCGCGCGCTGCAGAAGGCCCAGCCCGAGCTGCGCGTGATGGTCCTGTCGCGCCAGGCCGGCGGCGAGGGCGTGGTCGTGTCCGCCAGCTTCGAGGCCCTGGCCGCCCGCGTCCGCCAGGCCCTCGACAGCCGCCCGGGCTGACCTGTCCGCCAGGACATGCCGCTGGGAGCATGTCCGAGAGCACATGCCCGTGAGGACATGTTGCGAAGGGCATGCCCGATCCGACATGTCCGTTCGAGCCGCTCCGCCGAGCCCGCTCCCTCGGCGGCCGCCCGAGCTCCGCGCCCGGGGACTGCGCGCCCGCCACATCGGCGCCCCGGTTCGCGGTCGCGATTCGGGCGGCGTCCGGTCCGCATCGCCGGACTGCGGCCCGAACGACGCGCAGCGGGGCCTGCGCGCCCTTGTGGGCTCGATCCTGTCCCGGAGATCTCCCCGCACGCGCTGCTGGGGTGAGGCGAAAGAACGGCGTATGGAAGCGACCCACGGGCTGTTTGGCGCGCGCGACGCTGCGCGTGGTCGCGGCGACATTTGGTACACCTGGCCTCAGCAACCGGCGATGACGGCGCAGGGGCACACGAGAGTTCGCATTGCCGTGGCGTGACCACTACCTCGCAGCGATGCACGACATCCGCCGGGGCCTCGGCGAGCAGGTCGACCTGCCGGCCCTGGTCGGCTCGATCTTGTGGCACGCCGAGCAGTTCTTCGACGGCAGCGGCGCGGCCTTCTACCTCGCCCAGCCCGAGGGCCTGCGGGCGATCGCCGGCGCCAGCGCGGTGATCCTTTCGCTCGGCGAGAACATCGAGCGCGACGGCCCGGTGATGGAGGTGTGGAGCTCCGGGCAGGCCATGTTGGTCCCGCCCGATCACGAGAGCTCGATGGGCCTCGCCCTCACCCCGGTCGAGACCCACGACCGTCGGCTCGGCGTGATGGTCGTCGGCGGCCTCACCGGCCTGTCGGCCGTCGACGCCATGACGCTGGCCGAGATGACCCCGTTCGCGGGGCTCCTGGCGATCAGCGTCGTCAACGCCGGCCTCTACATCACCGCGCGCCAGGAGCTGGCCGAGCGGCGCAAGGCCGAGGCCGCGCTGCGCGAGAGCGAGGAGCGGTTCCGGACCCTGTTCGAGTACGCCCCCGACGCCATCCTCGTCGTCGACGCCGACACCGGCCTGTTCGTCGATCCCAACGCCAACGCCACCCGGCTCTACGGCCTCTCGCGCGAGGAGCTGCTGTTCGTCGGCCCCGGGATCATGAGCCCGCCGATCCAGCCCGACGGCCGCAACTCGCTCGAGGGCGCGCAGGAGCACGTGCTCGCGGCCATGGCCGGCGAGGCGCCGGTGTTCGAGTGGTACCACCGCAACGGCGCCGGCCACGACATCCCGTGCGAGGTCCGGCTGGTGCGCATGCCGGCGAGCGGCCGCAACCTCGTGCGCGCCAGCGTCACCGACATCACCGAGCGCAAGCGGGCCCAGCAGGCGCTGGCCACCGCCAAGGAGGCCGCCGAGGCCGCCAACGCCGCCAAGGGCACCTTCCTCGCCAACATGAGCCACGAGATCCGCACGCCGATGAACGCCATCATCGGCATGACCGGGCTCCTCCTCGACACCCCGTTGAGCGTCGAGCAGCGCGACTTCGTCGACACCCTGCGCTCCTCGTGCGAGTCGCTGCTGACGATCATCAACGACATCCTCGACTTCTCCAAGATCGAGGCCAACAAGCTCGAGCTCGAGAGCGAGGCCTTCAGCCTGCAGGAGTTCATCGAGGGCGTGGTCGACCTCGTCGCCGCCAGCAAGCTCGGCGACAAGCCGCTCAACATCGCCGTCTCGATCGCCGCCGACGTCCCGCGCCGCCTCGTCACCGACTCCACCCGGCTGCGCCAGATCCTCCTCAACCTCCTCAGCAACGCCGTCAAGTTCACCGCCCACGGCGACATCAGCCTCGACGTCAGCGTCCGCGGCGTGCGGCGCCCGAACGACGGCCCGCCGCGCTACGGCCTGCTGTTCGCCGTCGAGGACACCGGCATCGGCATCCGCGCCGACCGCATGGACCGCCTGTTCCAGAGCTTCAGCCAGCTCGACAGCTCGACCACGCGGCGCTTCGGCGGCACCGGCCTCGGCCTGGCGATCAGCAAGCGCCTGGCCGAGATGCTCGGCGGCACCATGTGGGCCGTCAGCGAGGTCGATCGCGGCTCGACCTTCTACTTCACCATCGACGCCGCCAGCGAGCCCTCGGCCCAGGTGATCGTCGCCGACCACGACGGCCGCTTCCGCGGCAAGCAGCTGCTGCTCGTCGACGCCAGCGGCCCGCAGCGGCGCCTGCTCGCCGGCCACGCCCACGCCTGGGGCCTGCAGACGCTCGCCTTCGCCAGCGCCGCCGAGGCGCTGGCCGGCCTGCGCGAGGTCGCGGTCGACGTCGCCGTCGTCGACACCCTGCTGCCCGACGAGCACTACAAGGAGCTGCTCGAGGCCCTGCGCGGCGCCCATGTCCCGGTGATCCTGCTCGCGCCGATGGCGAGGCGGTCTTTCAAGACAGGTCTCGAAGAACATGACGCATTGGTCAGCAAGCCGATCAAGGGCGCCTCGCTGCTGGCCGCGCTGGCCAGCGCGCTCGGCGACGCCGACGCCCAGCCGAGCCCGCGCATCGAGCTCGGCGCGTCCGAGTTCGACCCGACCCTCGCCGAGCGCCTGCCGCTGCGGATCCTCGTCGCCGAGGACAACGCCACCAACCAAAAGCTCATGCTGCTGATGCTCGAGCGGTTCGGCTACCGGGCCGACTGCGCCTTCCACGGCATCGAGGCGCTCGACGCGATCAGCCGCCACTCCTACGACATCGTCCTGATGGACGTGCAGATGCCGGAGATGGACGGCCTCGAGGCGACCCGGCTGATCCGCCGCAGCGGCGGCCCGCAGCCGCGCATCGTCGCCATGACCGCCAACGCCATGGACAGCGACCGCGAGGCCTGCCTGGCCGCCGGCATGGACGACTACGTCAGTAAGCCGATCCAGATCCGCGAGCTGCGGGCCGCGCTCGAGCGGTCGCGGCGGCCGATCGAAATCCCGCCGCCGCCGCCGCAGCTCGACCCGTCGCTGGTGGCGACGCCGACCGAGATCGAGCGCGAGGCCGCGGCCGGTTACCGCCAGCTGCGCGACCTGCTGGGGGCCGCCACGGCCGACGAGATCGCGGCCCTGTTCTTGCGCGAGGCCGACGAGCTGATGGAGCGCCTGCGCGTGGCCATCGCCGACGGCGACCACGACGGCGTGCGAGAGGCCGCGCACAGCCTCAAGGGCAGCTCGGGCGGCCTGCGGCTGATGAGCCTCCACGCCATCGCCGCCGCCCTCGAGTCCAAGAGCCGCGCCGGCGACCTCCTGCACGCCCCCGTGCTGTTCGGCGAGCTCGAGCGGCAGTACGGGGTCGTCCAGGGCCGCCTGGCCCCGCGCACCGGCTGATCGGGGCCGGGCTCACGAGCGTGCGCGCCGGAGCGCCGGCGCCCGCCTGCTATACCTCCGGCGCCCGCATGCAACGCGACCTCCGAAGCCCCAGGGCTGCCGCCCCGATCACGCCCGAGATGAAGGTCTGCGGCGTCAACGCCTGCCTGGCGCTCGCCGCCCGTCGCCCCGATGACGTCCGTCGTGTCTACGTCCACCCGTCGCGCCTGTCCGTGTTCGGCGCCGTCCTCAAGCGCTGCGCCGAGCGCCGGATCGCCTACCACGTGGTCGAGAACGACGAGCTCGAGCGCATCACCCAATCGGTGCACCACGAGGGCATCTGCTTCATCGCCCGCGAGCGCCCCGCGATCGGCCTCCAGGGCGCGCTGCAGCGGCGCGACCCGACCCGCCCGCGCTGCCTCCTCTACCTCGGCGGCGTCGGCAACCCGCACAACCTCGGCGCCATCGTCCGCGTGTGCGCCCACTTCGACGTCGACGCCGTGCTCGCTGGCGGCCTCGAGACGCACGCCTCGCCGGCCATGCTGCGCACCGCCGAGGGCGGCGCCGAGTTCGTCGACGTCGTGCCCGTCGCCGACGGCACCGGCCCGCTGGTCGTCGCGCGCCGGGCCGGCTTCCGCCTGATCGCCACCGCCGCCCGGGCCAAGCGCTCGCTCTACAGCGCCCCGCTGCCGCCGCGCTCGATCGTCATGCTCGGCGCCGAGGCCGACGGGCTCGCGCCGGCCCTCGTCAACATGGCCGACGACGTCGTCCACATCCCCGGCACCGGCGCGCTCGACAGCCTCAACGTCGCCTGCGCCGCCGCCGTCGTGCTCGGCGAGTTCTGGCGCGTCCACCGGACCCCGGTCGCGGAGTAGCCCGTGGCGCGCCACCCGGTCCTCACCGACGCGCTGCTGGACGCCGCGCTCGGGCCCGAGGCCGAACCTGACCCCAAGGCCAGGTCCCCGCGCTTCTTCCACCGCCCGCTGTACGAGCGCCTGACGCGGGCCCACCCAGCCAGCCCTTATCTGCTGTGGGCCGGCCCGATCGCCGCTTGCCTGGCCTTCGGGACAGCCGCGCACGACCCTCCGCGGCTGCTCCTGCTGCTCGCCGTCGGCTGGCTGGTGTGGACCTTCGTCGAGTACTGGCTGCACCGCGGCTTCTTCCACCTCGCCCCCACCACCCCCGCGCGGCGCGTCACCAGCTTCATCGTCCACCGCCACCACCACGTCGCCCCGAACGACCGCGACCGCCTGGTCGCCACCCCGCTCTACAGCGGCGGCCTGGCCCTGCTGCTGCTCGGCCTCTACGGCCTGATCGCCGGCCCTGACGCCCGCTGGCCGCTGCTCGCCGGCACCCTGCTCGGCTATCTCGCCTACGAGCGGGCCCACCACCTCGCGCACCACGGCCGCCCGCGCACCGCCCTCGGCCGGGCCCTGCGCCGCCGCCACCTGCGCCACCACTTCGCCGACCGCGGGCTCGACTTCGGCATCTCGAGCCCCCTGTGGGACCTGGTCTTTCGCACCTACTCCAAGAGACATGCCCCCGAGGACAGGCCCGATCGGCCATGCCCTCCATGACATGTCTCGATAGACATGTCCTTACGGACCGGACCGCAGCAGCGCCACCGCAGTCTGCTCCGGCCCGCCGGCGATCACGTCCGCCTTGCCGTCGCCGTCGAAGTCGCCGGCCGCCAGCAGCTCGGGCGCCGCGCCGCCGGCCACCGCGTGGCTCTGCACGCACGGACCCTGACCCCCGGCGACGAAGATCACCCGCACCGCGTCTGTCGACCCGGTGACCAGATCGCCGGCCCCGTCGCCGTCGACGTCGGCGACGGGTCCGAGCAGCACCGGCCCTTCGACCCGCAGCTCCGACTGCGGCAGCCCTTGCGACCACCGCGAGAGCAGGTGCTTGCCCTGCGCCTCGCGGTGCCCGAGCACGTCGATCTGCCCGTCGCCGTCGAAGTCACCGGCGACCACGCTCGTCAGCGCCACCAGCCCCGGGCCGAGCAGCTCCTCCCGCAGCGCCAGCCCCTCTCCGTCGACGAACTCGCGGACATCGACCTGCGGCCCGTTCCAGCCGGTGAGCAGCACGTCGAGCCGCGCCTGATCGCCGCCGACCGGCCCGACCGTCGCCTCGAATTTCGTCGTCCCGAGCATCACCGCCCCGAACGCCGCCCCGAAGCCGCCCACGCCGTCGCCCAGGTGCAGCGCCAGCCGCGTGTCCGGATCGTCGTCGCCGCGCGCCAGCAGGTCGGGCCGCCCGTCGCCGTCGAAATCGCCGCTCCACAGCTGCCGCGGCGCGTTGCCCAGCGAGCCCTGGACCGGCGCCGCGAACACGGCGTCCTTGCCGAACAGGAGGCTCAGCGGGCTGACCGGCGCCGCCAGCGACACCGCCAGGTCCAGCGAGCCGTCGCCGTCGAAGTCCGCGATCGCCAGCCGCTGCATGCCCGGATCCAGCTCGGTCGGGAACAGGCCACCCGGCGCGAAGCCCCCGAGCCCGTCGCCGAGCAGCACCTCGACCTGCCCTTGCTCGGGCAGCACCACCACCAGGTCGAGCGCCGCGTCACCGTCGAGGTCGGCCAGCGCCAGCGCCTCCGCCCGCCCCTGCAGCACCACCTTCGACGGCGTCAGCGGCAGCCGCTCGCACAGCGGAATCGCCTCGATCGGCGCGCACCAGCCGGGCGACCCCTGGCATTCGTCGCCGTCGTAGCAATCCTCGTCGCCGTAGCATTCGTAGCCCTGACAGCGCAGCGCCAGATCGCCGCCCGGGAGCGGCACCTCCCGGCAACAACCGACCGCGTCGTAGCACTCGCCCTCGACGCAATACTCGCAGAAACCGTCGCAATCGCCGTCGGACTGGCACTCCGGGGGCGGGCCCGACGTCCCGCTGGTCTCGCTCGTCGACGACGTCGGCGCCGTCGTCCCCGGCTCGGTCGGATCTCCCATCGACGAACCCGGCGAAGAAGTCGAAGTCTGCTCGCCCGCGGTGTCGCCCTGCGGGGGTAGAGGACCACACGCCGTCACCCACACGCCCGCAGCAATCCAGGTCAATCGCGTCTGCATGCCACCGCAGCATCGCACATTCGTCGGAGCGCGCCACGGCCCACGATCCACGGCACAGGCGTGGACCTCTGTGGCCTGCGCGACGCAGGCGCGCCTTCGCTGCTGGCCCGTCCGGCTCCAGTCTGTTTACTCTACGATGGGCCCGTGATCGGGCCACAAGGACCCAATGAAGACCACGACTCTATGGTGCTCGATCCTCGGCCTGTGCGCGTTCGCGTGCGATGTCCCTGATGGTTCCACGCCTGGTGAGGCGCAAGTCGTCGCGCTCGACGACGACGCCCGCGACCTCTGCGAGATGGAAGACGACGCCTGTGCCGACGACCTCGCGGCCGCCGAGGAGGCCGCCCTTCACGGTCGCTGCGGCGTCCATCCGAGCGCCTTCGAGGTCGCGGCCATGGAGGCCGACTTCCTGCACCGCTTCGCCGCCGGCCCCTCGCCGGAGGCCGTGGGTCCGCGGGCCGCGGTCCCGGTGTGGTTCCACGTCCTGCGCAGCAGCTCCGGCGCCGGCGACATCAGCGACGCCCAGATCAACGCCCAGCTCAACCTCCTCAACTCGACCTTCGGCCCGGCCGGCTTCTCGTTCGCGCTCGCCGGCGTCGACCGCACCAACAACAACAGCTGGTACGGCATGAGCCCCGGCTCCTCGGCCGAGAAGCAGGCCAAGACCGCCCTGCGCAAGGGCGGCAAGGAGACCCTCAACATCTATACCGGCAACATCGGTCAGGGTCTGCTCGGTTGGGCCAACTTTCCCTCCTCGTACGCCAGCGACCCCAAGGGCGACGGCGTCGTGATCCTCAACGCCAGCCTCCCCGGCGGCAACGCGGCCCCCTACAACCTCGGCATGACCGGCGTGCACGAGGTCGGCCACTGGATGGGCCTCTATCACACCTTCCAGGGCGGCTGCTCCAAGCAGGGCGACCTCGTCGACGACACCCCCGCCGAGAAGAGCTCCGCGTTCGGCTGCCCTGTCGGCCGCGACACCTGCCCCGCCGCCGGCGTCGACCCGATCCGCAACTACATGGATTACACCGACGATGCTTGCATGACCAATTTCACGGCCGGCCAGGCCACCCGCATGAAGGCCCAGATCGCCACCTACCGCTGATCCCCGGGTCCGGCGCGCGCCTCGGGGCCTGTCGCCCTCAGGCACGCGCCGACCTCGAACCGGCGGACACGCCATTCGCTGTCTCGCCTGAAAGGCCGCGTTCCTCCTGCAAGGTCACGCGGCCTTCGTTGCACCTGCACCGCGCTTGCGTATTGAAAGCCGGGCCCGACCTGTGCTCTACGTGGCGTCGTCGGAGATTGTGTAATGTCGCAACGTAGCCTCGATTTCTTCTGTGCTTGCTCTCTACTCTTGCTCGCCTGCGGCGACTCCGGCGGGGACTCCGGCGGCACCGGCGGCGTATCGGCGTCCGGCGTGACCTCGGCCGGCGGCACCGTCACCGCCACCACCACCGCCACGACTGGCAGCGAGAGCACCACCGGCAACGGCGGCAGCGACTCGACGGCCACCAGCCCGACCACCGGCGAACCGACCACCGGCACCACCGCCCCGGTCGACACCACCGGCCCGGACACCACCAGCACGACCGAGCCCGCCACCAGCGACACCACGTCGACGACCACCACCACCGGCGACGACACCACCACCTCGACGACCGTCGCTTCGACCACCGACGGCACCACCGGCGAGTGCGCCGCCGTCACCGAGACGGCGACCAACAAGAAGCAGCCGGCCGACATCCTGTTCGTCATCGACAACTCGGGCTCGATGGACATGGAGATCGCCAGCGTGCAGGCCAACATGAACCAGTTCTCGGCCAAGATCATCGCCAGCGGCATCGACGTGCACGTCATCGTCGTCTCCGACAACAGCATCTGCGTCGGCGCCCCGCTCGGCTCCGGCAACTGTCCCGCCGACAGCAAGCCGCCGACCTACACCCGCATCAATCAGGGCGTCGGCAGCAACAACGCCCTCCAGCTGGCGGTCAACACCTACCCGCAATACAAGGACAAGCTGCGGCCCGACGCCGCCACCCACGTCGTCGTCGTCACCGACGACAACTCCAACATGGACGCCAACACCTTCGACGCCCAGTTCAAGGCGCTCGAGCCCGGCATGGCCGACTACAAGATGCACGCGATCTGCGGCGCCAAGGGCCCCAGCGACTTCCTGTGGTGCATCCAGAACGCGGTGTGCTGCGCCTTCACGGCCGACGCCGGCGACGTCTACCTCGACCTCATCGCCAGCACCGGCGGCAAGTGGGGCGACCTCTGCCTGCAGAACTTCACCCCCGTGTTCGACGAGCTGTCGACCCAGGTCATCATGGGCGCCACCCTCGCCTGCGAGTGGAGCATCCCCGAGCCGATGGGCGAGCCGATCGACTTCGACAAGGTCAACGTCGAGTTCGACGACGGCACCCCCGAGACCTTCGGCAAGGTCCCGAGCCCCGCCGAGTGCGCCAACGTCAGCGACGGCTGGTACTACGACGACGAGCAGAACCCGACCAAGATCGTCGTCTGCCCGCAGACCTGCACCAAGATCCAGGGCGTCGACGACGCCAAGATCAACATCCAGTTCGGCTGCGAGACCATCATCGCCCAGTGATCCACGACCTGGCCCTTCGGCCATGTGATTTCCGCGATCGCACGCCGCCCCCGATCCCGCCGTCGAAACCGTTCACTCGCTTCCAGGCGCTGTTCGCAGCCCTGGACGGGTTCGGCCGCGACGGCGACTCACGGCGCCCGCGGCCATCGCCGCGCGGGACCAAGCCCGCGACCGCGACGACCTGGCGGACCTCTGCTTCCTCCGCCCTGCCGAACGAGCGGCGCATCACCATCATGCTCGCTCTCCGCGAGCGAATGACCGCGAGTCGGTGGTGAGCCCGACGCGGGCTCGCGACCGACCTCGCCCTCGTCCACCCGGACGGCGAGGAAGGCGCTCTCCTGGCCCGCTCGCCGACGCCGAGCACCTGCTCGACCTCCAGGGCACCCATGGCTGCGCGCCAGCCCCGACCGCCGCCTCCGCCGCGCCGCGTGTCTGGCATGCTTTCGGGCGATGTCCACCTCGCGGCTGCTGGTGCTCGTGCTCGTGCTCGCGGGGCTGCACCTCGGCGTCGACCCGCTCGCCGCCGAGATCGTCGGCACCTTCGGGGCCGTGCTCGCGGCCACTCGCTTCAGCCGCGGCGATCCTCCCCGTCGCCCGTGGCTGCTCCGCGCCGTGGCTCTCGGCCTCGTCGCCCTCGCCCACGCCCTCCAGCGCCTCGACCTCGTCGCCGGCCACCGCCTCGACTACGTCCTCCTGATCGTCGCCAACATCCTCGGCGCCTGCGCCCTGCTCGGCTTCTTGCGCGTCCTTCGTCGCAGCGGCCTCACCATCCCGCTGCGCCGCCGCGAGCGCCTCGTCGCCGTCGTGCTCGCCGGGGCCATCCTCGTCGTGGTCGGCAGGATCCTCGCCGCCCTCGCCCTCGCCTCTCTGCGCGACCTCGCCGTCGCCGTCAGCACGATCTGCGACGCCCTCGTCTTCGCCGCCGCCGCCTTGCTGCTCCGTCATGTCTCGCCGATGCGCGGCGGCCTGGTCGCGCAGCCCTACCTCCTGCTCGCCGTCGACGGCCTGTGCTTCCTCGCGCTCGACCTCGCTCACGCCCTGCAGCCCACGCCTGAGGCTGCCCTCGCCCCTCTGAGCGCCCTCGGCCACGCGGCGGGCGGCGCCGCCGGGTTCGCCCAGGCCGCCCTCGTGCGACGCGGCGCCCGGCCCTCGCGTTGACAGCGACCGCCAGGCCGCGACACGCTCTCTCCATGGCCGACGAGTCCCACGCGCTCGTGCCCACCGAGGGCTCGCGCCTGCCCGATCCCTACGAGCAGCGCTACATGGCCGGCGAGGGCACCGTGCTGTACCGCCACAAGTACAGCGCCCCGTGGCAGCTGCACCTGATCTTCGTCCTCACCATCACCGCGGTGTTCGGCGCCGCGGTGGCCGCCGGCGGCCTCGTGGGTGGCGCGATCGGCATGGCCGTCGGCGCCCCGCTGTTCGGCCTGATGTGGATCCTCTTCTCGGTCCTGCGCGTCACCGTCTCCGAGGGCCACGTCAACGTCCAGTACGGCCTGTTCGGGCCCAAGATCCCCATCTCCGGCATCGAGCAGGCCGAGCTCGTGCAGTACAACTGGCGCCGCTTCGGCGGCTGGGGCATCAAGCGCTCGCTGGCCGGCGAGTGGATCTACAACATGCCCGGCGACGGCGGCCGCGCGGTCCGCATCGTCTGGCGCGACGCTCGTGGCAAGCGCCACGTCACCCACGTCGGCAGCCCGCGCGCCGACGAATTGCTGCAACAGATCGGCCGCGCCCGCGGCGCCCTGCCCGCCGGCGCGAGCCCGGCCGCGCTCGAGCCCGGCGACCCCTGACATATCCCATCGGGCATGTCCTCCGAGACATGTTCGATGTGCCATGCGACGAGCCCGTCCTCGACGGCTCGCCCGCAGCCCCTCATCTCACCCCGCCCGCCCGCGGACGAACGCCTCCGGCCACCCGCCGTGGCCCGCGATCGCCCGGTCCACCTCCGCCATCACCCCCAGCGTCGCCCGCAGCGCCGCCGCGAAGCTACGGTAGTGCCGCACATCCTCGGCGCTCAGCGTCGAGCCGCGGCGCGCCTTCAACCACTTCTCGCACGGCGCATAGCCCCCGACCTCGAATCGCCACACCTCCGCCGGCACGCCCGCGAACCCGCGGGTCCTTCTGCGGTCGACGAAGACATGTCCCTCGGACCACGTCACCTGCTCCACCGGCCCCGGCGGACCTGTCCATTCGGCCAGCCCCTCCTCGACCTCCGCCGTCTCGAGCAGCTGCAGCCCCGCCAGCCGCGCCCCCAGGCCCACCAGCGCCTCCACCAGCGCCGGCGCGGCCGCGATCGGCACCCGCGCGAAGTCCTCGCGGATCGCCGGCCCGTAGCGCGCGCGATACGTCGGGCTGTGCACGACCGCGAGCACGTAGTGCAGCACCGCCTCCGGCCCCAGCCCTCTCCCTGCCGCTCCGGCCAGCGCCCCCGCGAACTCAGGCCGCAAGTTGCTCGAGCGCGCCCCCTCGTCGCCGCGCAGGTACAGCGGCGCCAGGAAGTCCTGCCCGCGGTTGCCCAGATAAAACGTCCCGTGGCAGATCGGGTCGCGCGTCACCCCGAAGTGAGACACCCGCGGGCCGACGATCTGGCGGTTGTACACCAGCGCCAGGTTGTCGCCCGCGAGCATGTGCCGCATCACCGCCGCGCGCGGCCGGCCGAGGAACCCACCTGACTTTTCGGACATGTACGTCCAGCGCCAGTCGAACGGCCGGTAGAGGATCCGCCGCACCCGCTCCGGCGCCGGTCCGAGCGCCCGCAGCTCGGCCTGCGCCGCCGCCAGCGACCACGCCCCGTCGGCCGCGATCGCCAGGGCCTGCCGCGCCTCCGCCTCGCTCGCGCGCGCCAGCAGCTCGACCCGCGCCTGCAGCTCCGCCGCCGTCCAGCCGATGCACACCGGATCGTTCTTGCTCTGGATCCCCGAGCTGTGGACCGCGAAGATCTCGGGCAGCGACCACCAGCCCGCATACTCGCCGAGATCATCACATGTCTCATCGGACATGTCCCAGCGGTGATACGGCGCTCGCGCCTGGTGCGGCCGCAGCAGCGCCGCCAGCCCCGCCGGCTCGGCCAGCCGCGCCAGCTTGTCGGCCCGCCGGCCCCGCAGCGAGCAGCCGTCGTGCCCCGCCCCGCCGCCGCGACACAGCCACGCGATCGCCACTCCCTGCGTGATCGCAAACACGTTCTCGTCGACCACGTCGCCGCGCACGTCGCCGTGGAGGTCGACCACGCGCCGCCACGGGAACGTCGCCTGCAGGCTCGCTCGCATCCCGCGCTTGGCGATCCCCACCAGCAAATCGCGGTTGATTACCAGCCCCACCACCGCGCGCGGCACCTGCTCGGCCAACCACTCGGCCAGGCGCAGGAACTTCCACTCGTCGCGCAGCAGATCGCTCTTGGTCTCGCCGAGCCCCGACCTCCAGCGCTGCAGCTCCGCCACCAGCCACGGCGGCGCCGACGACGACGCCGCGTAGGGCGGGTTGCCGATCACCACCGTGAACCGCCGCGTCGGCGGCTCGGCCAACGCGTCGCCCCGGATCACGCCGAACGCCTCCTGCCCGCTCGACGCGTAACCACTGCGGATCAGCGCGTCCGCCAGCCGCAGCCGCGCGACCACCAGCGGCGCCAGCATCGGCTCGAACGCGTGAAGGCGCGGCAGCAGGTGCGCGGGCACGTAGGCCCGCCAGCGCTGCAGCACGGCGGGGTCGTCCCACCCGCGCGCGCCGAGCTGGCGACACCACCGGTCTTTCATCGTCCGCTCGATCGAGCGCACGCACGCCAGCACGAAGGCTCCGGTGCCGCACGCAAAATCGAGGATCGACACGAACGGCTGCGCCCCTGCCTCGCCCGTCACCTGCGCCCACGTGTCGGTGGCCGCCAGACCGTCGGCGAGCCCCAGCCGGGTGCGCAGCGCCTCGTCGACGCCGCTCACGATCGCCGTCACCAGCGCGCGCGGCGTGTAGAACACTCCGCCTCGCCGCCGCGCGCGCGGATCGAGGGCCGCCAGCAAGGGCTCGAAGAACGCCTCCGCCGCCGCCTCACCGCCGACCGGCGCGAGCGCGTCGAGTCGCCCCGCGAGTCGCGTCAACTCGTCCGCCAGCGGCCCCGTCAATCCCGCCAGCTCGCGCTGCAACCCGGCCGCCCGCGCCAGCTCGCGCGCCAGCGTCAGGGTCGCCTCACCACCTGTCTCTTCGGACAGCACACGCGCAGTGAACAGCGCCGCCACCAGCGCCGCCGCCTGGGCCTCGACCTCGTGCTCCCCCGTCAGTCGGGCCAGCCGCGGCTGCAGCGCGCGAACCTCCGCCGCCAACATCGGCGCCAGCGCCCCGGCCCTCCCGCTGGCGCCCGCACGCCGTCCCACCCAGGCAGCCTAACCGAAGCCGCAGCCACCGACAACGCTCACCCCGCCCGCCGAGTGGACCTCGCGGACAGGTTCAAAAGGACATATCCGTCGCCGCCGGCCCGCCGCCGAAACGCCCCTCGAAGGACATGTTCCAAAGGACATGTCCTTCGAGGCCACGGCGCTCAAGCCACACGCCGCACAGCTCCGCCCACGAGCACATGCTCTTAAAAACCATCTCCGCCGCCACGGCCTCGCCGCTCACGCCGGATGGACGCGCCGGATCTCGTGGCCGTCGCGCAGGTCCGCCACCGAGTGGTACCTCGAGGACAGGTTTAACAGGACATACCGCTTGTGCGACCGCGGCGCCCCGAAGATCACCGGACAGGCCTGCCGCAGCCCGCCCGCGAAGAAACCCTCCTCGTCGCGGTCGTGGCCGTGGATCACCAGCGACACCGGCACCGCGCTGGCCGACACTCGCGCCAGCAGCCGCGCCGTCACCTCCTCGCGCTGCCCGTAGCTGCAGAGGAACGTCGCCAGCAGGTGGCGGCGATATGGATCGTTGTCGCGCGGCGACAGCCGCACCCCGTCGAGATCGTCGAACTGTTGCAGCCGGTCGTCGGGCGAGCCGTGCGACAGCAGCACCCCGCACGGCGCCGCGATCGCCAGCAGGGCCGGCTCGAACAGCGCCCGCAGGTCGGCCAGCTGGGCCGGTGAGCAGCGACCCTCGAGCGCCGCCACCTCGTCGGCGTGGAACTTCGTCGTCCGCGGTCCGCCGACGTGCCCGTGGTCGTGGTTGCCGAGCACGTAGTGGACCCGGCCCGGATAAGCGCGCTGCAGCTCGAGGATGCCCGCCACGATCTCGGCGGACATGTCCGAATAGTCATAAAGCTCGGGTCGGCGCCCGCGCGCCTCGTCGCTGGGCCCGTGGACCGTGTCGCCGAGGATCGCCCAGTGCGTCGCCGGATCGACCGTGATGCCCGAGATGAAGTGCTCGCGCAGCGCCAAGAAGTCGTCCCAGCACCCGTGGAGATCGGTGCTGATGATCAACGCGCCGCGCGACGGCAGAATCACGGTCCTACGCACCATCTTCGCCGCGCCGATGATACACGAGAACCTCTGCGCTGCGACCGCGCGGGTCCGCGCCCGGACCGCGTGCGACGAGGCGCGAGCACGTGGTCGTTCGCGAGGCCTGGACACCACGAGCGCACGCGCACTGTCGAAGTAAAGATCGCATCGCCAAATTCTCGTTCGTCTGGCCACCGCCCGCGGATCTGCGAATCGCTATGCGCTTCAGATCACCGGCGCGCCACGAGTCGATGTCCCTTCGCGCTTGCGACAGCGAGATCGGAACATACGCCAACGTGGCTCGAGCAAGCCCTCGCACATCAACGCGGTTGCGTCCTCGAATTGAAGTCGCCGCGCGTGGCAGCGATTCAAAGCACTACCCTCGTTCTCGTCATCATGCGCCGCGAAGACCGCGTGCGCGCGGCCACTTCGCTCCCGGTGTCCCCGTACCGGGTGACCTCTCACCGCGACCCCGGGAGCCGTCATGCGCGCCCGCTCCTCCCTCGCGGCGCCACGCCCACGCTGACTGCGAGCGTGCTCGATGTGCGCCCGAGAGCGCTGCGTCCCCACAGTCCGCTTGTCCGTGCCGGCCGCCCCGCGCTATCCTCGCGGCCATGCGAAACGCCGCGCGAGTGGGCCTGTGCGTCGTGCTGTTCGGCCTCGTGAGCGCCGTCGCGGCCTGCTTCAAGGCCGACTTTTTGCTCGGCGCCGTGTGCAACCGCGACAACGCCTGCGGCAGGGACCAGGGCCTGTGCTGCTCCGGGTTCCGCTGTCGGCCTGCCCCCGAGCACTGCGAGCGCGGCGAGAACGAGGACACCAGCTACGCGCTCGCCTACTCGCCCTGCGTCTCCGACGAAGACTGTCACGCCTTCGGCATGCCGCGCTGCGTCCACCGCGACGGCGCCGACCAGGGCTTCTGCGCCGACCTCTGCGAGGGCATCGCCAGCAACTGCGAGAAGCACCCGCAGTCGGACAGCCTCGTCTGCCTCGACGTCGAGGGCCAGCCGCTGTGCGCCCTCCGCTGCTGCAGCGCCGGCTGCGTCGCCGACACCGACGGCGCCACCTGCCCCGGTCAGGGCGTGTGTCCCGCGCCGTGCCCCGACGACATGGCCTGCCTCGACGACGTATGCGTGCCGGTCAAGGGATCGCCGTGAGCGCGCGGCGATCGCCGATCGGTCTGCCGGCCAAGACCTGCCCGCCCGCGGTCCGCCGACCGAGCGCTGCCCTCGCCGCCGCGCTCGCGCTCCACCTGTCCTTCGAGACACATCTGGCCCACGCCGCCGACCTGTCCCTCAGGACATCCGCCTCCACCCCGGACTTGTCCGCCGCGCCATCTCCCGCCCGCGCCGCCGACCTGTCCCTCAGGACATCCACATCCACCCACGACCTGTCCGCTGCGCCATCTCCCGCCCGCGCCGCCGACCTGTCCTTCAGGACATCCAACTCCACCACGAGCCTGTCCTTCGCGACGATTCCCGCCCCGCGACACCTCGCCCGGGCCACCCTCCCGGCCCCCGCGTCTTCCCTGCACCTGTCCCTCGAGACAGCCCCGCCCTCGCCCCGCGACCTCGCCTACGAGCAGGGCCAGGCGGCCAAGGAGGCCGCCGACGACCCCCGCGCCGCCGACGAGTTCGCCCGCGCCTACCGCCTCACGCCCCCGGGCGAGACCGGCCCGCGGCTGATGCTCCTGCGCGAGAGCGTCGACGCCCGCCTGCGCGCCCACGAGCGCGGCGCTCCTGCGCCTGAGCAGCTGTGCCCGGCCCGCGCCCTGCTGCGCGAGCACCTCGCCGGCGCCGACCCACTCACCGACGAGCGCTCCCGGCTCGCGCGCGTCGAGCAGGGCCTCGGCGCCGTCGACTGCGACGCCCCCGACCGACCTGTCCCTCAGGACATCCCCACCGATCCTCCGCGGGCCCCCGCCGAGGGCCCGCCCCCGGGCCCCGTATCACCTGCCCCACCGGACAGCTCGTCTCCCGCCGACGCCCCGCCATCGCCTGTCCCCATGGACATGTCCTCGAGGTCACCCGCGTCGACCCGCGGTCGCGGCCTGCGGATCGCCGGCGCGGCCGCGCTCGGCCTCGGCGCGGCCGCGCTCGTGCCGATGAGCGTCGGGATCGCCCTCGCCCGCGACGCCACGCGCGACGGCCGGCACTACTGCTGGGGCAGAGAATTCGCCTGCGACGGCGGCATCGACCCGCAGGTCGATGACATCCTGAAGCGCGGCTACAAGGCCGACACCCTCGTCAAGATCGCCGCCCCCGTCGCCGGCATCGCCCTGCTCACCGGCGCCGTCCTGCTCGGCGTCGGCCTGGCCATGCGCGCGCGGGCCCCCGTCGCCGTCGCCCCGCGCCTCGGCCCCGGGACCCTCGGCCTCGGGCTCCAGGGCCGCTTCTGACGGCCTCCGCGGCCGCGCGTGTTAGACTCGCGCCCCGCAGGCGACGCGTGGAGGAGGCAGGCGACAGCACGTTCCCGAACTGGCCCGAGCTGCGGCGCCTCTTCACCTACGACGAGCTCGTCGGCAAGGTGCTCCAGGGCCGCTACGAGGTCGTGCGCCGGCTCGGCGCCGGCGGCATGGGCGTGGTGTTCCTCGCCCGTCACGTCCACCTCGACAAGCTGTTCGCGCTCAAGATCATCAGCGCCCGCTACCTCGACGAGCCGGAGATCGGTCGCCGCTTCTTGCTCGAGGCCCAGGCCGCCTCGAAGATCGATCACCCCAACGTGGTCGGCATCACCGACTTCGGCCCGCCCGAGGCCGGCCCGACCTTCTTCGTCATGGAGTACCTCGAGGGCGAGGACCTCGCGCGCACGCTCGCCCGCGAGGGCCCGCTGGCCTGGCCCCGCGCGCTCCACATCGTCACCCAGATCGCCCGCGCGCTGGTGGCCGCCCACCAGCGCGGCGTCGTCCACCGCGACATCAAGCCGCAAAATTGCCTCCGCGTCGGCCGCGACGGCGACCCCGACTTCATCAAGGTCCTCGACTTCGGCCTCGCCAAGATCCTCTCGGCCACCCACAAGAGCACGTGGACCGTGGGCGGCTCCCCCGGCTACATCGCCCCCGAGATCTACCGCGGCGGCCGCACCGATCACCGCGTCGACATCTTCGCCCTCGGCGTCGTCCTCCACACCCTCCTGCTCGGCCGCCTGCCCGCGCAGTCCCCCGGCGACGTCGAGCTGCCGCCGCACGCCCCCGTCCTCCACACCGCCGACCTGCCGCCGCCGCTGCGCGCCATCATCGACCGCGCCACCGCCGAGGACCCCGAGCGCCGCTACCCCTCGGCCGACGCCCTGCTGGCCGCACTCACCGAGGCGCGCGCCACCATCTCCAGTCCCTCGGGACATGCTCTTAAAGACATGCCCGAAAGGCCACGTCCTGCTCGCCGCCGCGGCTTGCTCCTCGCCGCCTCGCTCGGCGGCGCGCTGGCGGTAGCGATCGCGGTCGCCAGCACCCGCGAGGCCTCCGGAGACGCGGCCCAGCGCGCGAGCGAGCCCGCGGGCGCACGCATGGACACCAGCGAGGCGCGAGAGGCCCCGGCGGACACCGTCGCGGGCATCCCCGAAGCCCCGGCCGGCTCAGCGAAGGATCCGGCCGTCGCGTCGAGCAGCGGTGAATCGCCCGCCGCACCTGCAACCTCCGCCCCCCTGGCTGCGGGCCCCTCCGCCGCTACACGCCCGCCCGAACCCGCGACCTCCGCCGCGACCCCGGCTGCCCTCGAGGACATGTCCGAAGCGACATTACCCGTCCCACCCGCCTCCGGGACCGACACGCCCCGCCCCGCGAAGCCGCTCGCGCCGTTCGACCCCGCCGCCGCAAAGGCCCAGCTCGAGCGCCGCGCCGCCGACGTGCGCGCCTGCAAGGCCGACTCGAGCTTTCGCACCATGACCACGACCGTCCGGCTCGCCGGCACCGTCTCCGTCTCGCCCCGGGGCAAGGCGACCGTGACCCTGCCGCCCGGCTACGACGTGAGCCCCTGCCTGGCGCGCCTGGTCGCGGGCACCCGCTTCCGCCCCAGCCTCGACGGCGGCGAGTTCGCCTTCACCTTCCTGCTGTGACGAGACCTGTCTTCAAGAACATGTCTGCGAGGACATGCCCTTTCGGCCATGCCCGCTTCGACATGCCCCGAAGCGCATGCCCTGAAGGACAGCCCGCCTCTCACCCCGGCGCCGGCCCCAGGCCCATGCGCGCCAGCTGGGCGTCGAGCCGCTCCTTCGCCACCCGCAGCCGGCTCTTGGCCGTGTTCTTCGGGATCTCGAACACCGCCGCGATCTCGGCGCTCGTCATCTCTTGCGCGTAGCGGAGCTCGAGCAAGATCTGCACGTCGAGCGGCAGCTTGCGCAGCGCCGTCGAGAGGCGCTCCAGCTTCGCGTGCGCCGACGCCACCCGGCTCGGCGACGGCGACAGGTCCTCGAGCGACGACAGGCTCGGGTCGAACTGGGCCGCGCGGGTCTTCTTGCGGTAGTGCGCGAACAGGACGAAGCGCGCCGTCCCGTAGAGATAGGCGCGGAACGTCGCCGCGATCGGCTCGCCGTGGGCCACCACCTCGCCCGGCACGACGAAGCGGTCGCGCGCGTGCGTCAGCGCCTCCCACGTCTGCTGCGCCAGGTCGTCGACCTCGAAGTCGCGCACCTTGTCGGCGAAGAAGCGGACCACGTGCGGCCCGTAGTGGCGCACCAGCCCGTCGCCGGCGCGCGCGTCTCCGGCCCGCCAGGCCGTCAACAGCGCCAGGTCCTGGTCGTTGCGGGCCATCGCCGCCGCGCGCGGGCCCCCGGCCTCGACCTGGTCTTCGGGTCTCGTGGGATCGGGCATGCGGAGCGGGTCGCGAGGATCGCACGACCCGCCCCGGCCTCCAAGGGCCTGCCGCTCAGCCGCCGGCCAGCGCCGCGCTGATCTCGCCCACCGCCGACACGCTCCCGCTCAGCGCCCCCGTGCCGCTCTGGAGCAGCGAGCCCAGGCTCTCGAGCTCGGCCACGGCGCAGACGATCCCCACGCTGGCCCGCAGGCTGAGGTCGCCGGCGAAGTCCGCCTGCACCGAGGACACCAGCCCCACCGCCGCGTCGCCCAGCCCGGCGCCCGCCTCGAGCACCAGCTTCGCGCGCGCGCTCGCGGCCAGCAGGCCGGCGTAGCGCACGCGGAAGCCCTCGACCCACGCCTTGAACTGCGCCTGCTCGAGCTCGTCGTCGAAGCCCGCCTCCCACTGCCACAGGATCTCGAGCGCCGGCGGCGTGCACTGAGCCTGCAGCTTCGCCTCGGCCTCCACGCTCGCCTCGCACTCCGCCTTGGCCTTCGGCGGCACCACCTCGCCGTCGCACGAGCCGTCGCAGCTGGCGCTCGCGTCGGCCGCGGCCTGGCAGCGCACCTCGGCGCCCGCCTCGCACCCGCCGTCCGGCGCCTCGTACTCGCACGAGCCCTGGCACTCGCCGTCGCACGCGGCCCCGGCCTTGAGCTCGCACGAGCCCGTGCACGAGCCCACGCACTCGCCCGCGCACTGACCGTCGGCTCCACGCACCGTGCAGTCGCCCTCGCACCCGCCGTTGCACGTGCCGTTGCACTGCAGGTCGCCCTCGAGCTTGCACGTGCCGCTGCACGTGCCGCTGCACTTCAGCTCCGGCGCCGTGCCCTTGCACATCACCTTGGCCGACGCGTCGCAGCTGGCCGAAGCGCTGGCGTCGACGGTGCACGTGCCCTTGCACTCGACCGACACCATCCCCGGATCGATCTCCGCGTCACACTTGGCCGACGCGTCGATCGCCACCTTCGCGTCGACGGTGCAGCGCGGCGGCGCGTACTTCACCTTGAGCCCGCCTTCGGTCGCGGCGTCGAACTTGGCCGCCAGCGCCGCCCGGATGTCCGCCGCGCTCGCGCCTGCGTCCAGATCGAGCGACACCGCGAGCGACCGCAGCTCGGCGTCGACCCCGGCCTTGACCTCGAGCGCTGCCTTGTCGAACCCGACCACCGCGGCGAAGAACGCGTCGACGCTGGCGAGGCCCGAGATCGAAGCGTTGCCCTCGGCGAGCCCCTCGACGGGGCAACCGAGGTCGCAGAAGTCGGTCCCTGGGTTTTCCACGCAGCCGACCGTCACCGCCGCAGTGAGGAAGCCGAGGCCGAGCATGGAACCATGGATCATTCGGAACATGTTCATTGTCTCCTGTCGCGAAGTTTTCGTCGTCGAGGCATGACCGACCTGACCTCGAGGACAGGCGATGGGAGGACGATCGCCCGGCCTGGATCGCAGGCGCCGGTCTTGCGCGTTGGCCCAGAGGTGTCGCTACCCGCCCGCGGGGATCGAACTTTTTTCGCGCGCCCGAAAAATCCCCCTGGCGCGGATCTGCACATCCGCCCCAGCGGGCCTCCCGGACCCCTCCCGGTCGCCATGGCGCATCCGTAGATCGCCGGCGCTCGGCCCGCGTGCCGCTCGCGTCCCTGGCCTGACCTGTCCTCACGACCAGGTGCCCAGCGCCCGCCCCCGCCGCGAGCATCGAAGTCCGGCTGCGCCCGTCCTCGTTCGCACGAGCAGCCGCGACACGTGGCATTCAGAGCCGCACGAGCCGTGATCACCGCTCTCTGTGAACGGTCGTCGCCATCCCTACACACTCACTTCGCTGTCGCACCGAGGTGACTCCCCCTCGCGGAACCCACGATGATTTGTCCTTCAAGACATGTCCGTACGAACATGTCCCATCGTCCATCGTGGCCTCGCGGCCCCAGCGGCGCCGCAGCCGCGACAGGTGGCGCTGCACGGCGGGCTCGGCGATACTCCCGGCCATGAAGGCCACCTTCCGCACCTCCCTCGGGTTCTGCGTCCTCCTGCTCGCCTGCGACTCTGCTGCCGAAGGCGGCGGCAAGGTCGAGGCCAAGGCCGACGCCAAGGCCGACATCAAGCTCGACACCAAGGCCGTCGCCGATGCGGCCGCCAAGGCGCAGGCCGACGCCGACGCCGACGCCAGGGCGGCCGCCGTCGCCGTCGCGCAGGTGACCATCCCCACGCTCAAGACCGTCGCCGAAGTCGAGGCCGCGCTCGGCACCAAGATCGTGCTGAAGCCCGCCGACCTCGACCTCAAGGGCGTCGTCGAGCTGCTCGCGAAGGGCGAGATCAAGACCGCCGCCGAGCTCGAGCTGTTCCTCAACGCCCCCGGCGCCGCCGCCCACCGCGTCGACTTCGACGCTGACGGCAAGCTCGACTACTTGCAGGTCGTCGAGGTCAGGCTCGGCGGCAACGTCGACTTCGAGCTGCGCGCCGTCCCCTCGAGCAAGCTCGACGCCTCGCTCGCGGTGCTCGTCGCCACCCTGGCGACCGTGCGCGCCGAGGCCGAGGGCGCGCTCAAGGTCGTCGCCAGCTACTCTGCCGCGGTCGAAGGCGGCGCCGAATTCAAGCTCGAGCGCGACTTCAAGGCCGACTTCAAGGCCGACGGCGTGGTCCTGGCCGACGCGGGCGCCGGCGCCTTCTTCGGCTGGGCCCTCGACGTCAAGCGCCCGGCCTACGTCAGCGCCCACGTCTCGCCGCTCGACATCCAGATCGCCGCCGACGGGGCCGCGCAGTTCGCCGGCGACGTCTCGGCCTCGCTGGCCGCCGCCCACCTCGCGGCCCTGCGCGCCGCGATCAAGGTCGAGGCCCTGGCGCTGGCCGCCGTCGACGTGCCCAAGATCGACATCACCCCGCCGAAGGTCGACGTCAAGGGCGTCGCCAAGGCCAAGGCCGGCCTCGACGTCGATCACTCGGCCAAGGCCGAGAGCTCGATCAAGGTCGGCTCGGGCGGCGGCGTCAACGTCGGCAGCGGCGGGATCAAGGTCGGCGGCAGCGCCGGCATCTCCGTGGGCGGCGGCGGCGGCGTCTCGGTCGGCGGCGGCGGCAGCGGCAAGGGCAAGGCCGGCGCCGGCATCAAGATCGGCAAGTGAAGCGCCGCGAGAGCGCTGGCCCTCGCCCCGGGCGATGCCGGCGCTCTCGCCATGCTCGAGCGCGGCGTGCGACTGGACGCGCACCGGCGAGCGCCTGCATCCCGCGCTCCACACCAGCGCCATGCCCGATGGGGCATGTCCGTCCAGACATGCCCCCTCCGACATGTCCTTCAGCACCTTCTCTTTCGGACATGCCTTTTTAAGCCATGTCCGGAGGCTACCCCATGATCCGGCGGACCAGCAGGTCGGACAGGATGCTGAGCGCGTCCAGCGTCGACTGGCCCTTGCGGCGCGACCATTCCGTGTAGCGGATCGTCACCGGCACCTCGACGAAGCGCAGGCGCAGGCGGCGGATCTCGTGCAGGATCTCCGACGCGTGGGCCATCCGGTTCTGCGTGATCCGCAGCGCCCGCGCGGCCGGGGCCGTGAACGCCCGCAGCCCGTTGTGCGTATCGGTGAGGTCGAGCCCCGCCGCCGCCCGGGTGAACGCCGTCGCCAGGCGCAGCAACATGCGCCGGCCCTGCGGCATGTCGATCGTCCCGCCGAGGAAGCGCGAGCCGAGGGCCACGTCGGCGCGGCCCTCCGCCAGCGGCGCCACCAGGGCCGCGACGTCCTCCGCGCGGTGCTGGCCGTCGCCGTCGAACGTCACCACGTAGCGGGCCCCACGGGCCAGCGCCAGCTCGATGCCGGTCTGCAGGGCCGCGCCCTGGCCGAGGTTGACCGCGTGCCGCACCACCGTCGCCCCGGTGACCTCGAGGCGCGCCGCGGTGTCGTCGCTCGAGCCGTCGTCGACCGCGATCACGTGCGGCCAGGCTCGCCGCAGCTCGGCCAGCACCTCGCCGATCACCGGCCCCTCGTTGAAACAGGGCACCACGATCGTCACGTCCGCGGGCGAGGCCGGCGCCATCGCGGCGCATTGTCGGGCCAGCGCGACCGCGAAGCAATCACGGCCGTCCACCGCTGCGCAGCGGCGACCGCAGCCGAGCCCGTTCGCCCTCCGCTGCGCGGACCGGCGCGGCCGCGAGGCCATCGCGGCCGACCCGGTTGGTTCGTCGCCACCCGACCGACGTGAACGCGAGGACATCGCGGCCGAACCGCGACCCGGTCCGCCGCGTCGGCCGGCGCGACCGCGAGGACGACCGACCTCGCATCGACGATCGCGGCGAGCACCCGCCGGCTGCGCCGAGAATTGACTTCCGCGGCGACGCGGCCGATGCTCCGCCGGCCTCCGGGCGCTCATGGCGATCCAGTTCGTGCTCATCGGCGGCAGCCTCGCCCTGCTGTTTCATTTCTTCGTGCGGGCGCGGCGGCGACCGGCGCAGAAGCTGGCGATGACCGTGGTGTTCGCCGGCATCATCTTCCTGGTGATCTTCCCCGACGTCTCGACCTGGTGCGCTCACCGGGTCGGTGTCGGTCGCGGCGTCGACCTCGTCTTCTATCTCAGCTCGCTCGTCTTGCTGTTCCTGTGCTTCAACCTTTACCTCGGGCAAAAGGCGCTCGAGGATCGGCTGACGCTGGTCGTCCGCGAGCTCGCGCTGCAGCCCCATCGCGCCCGTTCGGACGCCGCGCCTGGCGATCGCGCGGAGCCGTGAGCATGGCCCGCCGCGTCCTCGCGGGGCTCGGGCTCGCGTGCATGTACGCGGCCGTGTTCCTCGCCTTTCACCCCGCGATCGTCACCGGCGAGGCCTTCCTCGGCTGGGACGCCGTCAACGAGCACTGGGGTGACCTGCTGGTCCCGCTGCACGCCCTGCGAGCCGGCGAGCTGCCGCTGTGGCACCCGTTCGAGCGCGGCGGCTACGACTTCCTCGCCGACCCGCAGACCGGCGTGCTCTACCCGTTCAACTGGCTGGTGTGGCTCGCCGCCGCGGTGTTCGGCGAGGGTCCGTGGGTGGTCCTCCTCAAGTCCCTGCTGCACGTCGCCATCGGCGGCCTCGGCACTCACATCTTGCTCGCGCGGCTCGGCCTCTCGCCTTCTGCCAGCAGCTTCGGTGGGCTCGCCTTCGTGCTCTCGGGCCGCGTCGCCAAGGCCAAGGACTCCGCCGGTCTGTGGTCGCCGGTGTGGCTGCCGTGGCTCGTGCTCACCGGCCTCGAGCTGGTGCGTCGGCCCTCGCCGCGCACGGGCCTGGCCTTTGGGACAGCCACGGCCATGGCCTTCCTCTCCGGCTACCCGCCCAACTTCTTCCGCGACCTCGTCGGCCTCGCGCCGGTCCTGCTCGTCGCGCTCGTGCTGGTCGTGCGCCGGCTCCCGGCCGCGCGCCGGCACCTCGCCCGGGTCGCCGGCGCCGGCGGATTGGCCGTCGGCGTCGCGCTCGGCCTCGCCCTGCCCAACATCATCGCCACCCTCGCGTGGCTGCCCGAGACCGTGCGCGACCAGCTCGATTTCGGCGAGGTCGTCTACTCGACCGCGCGCCCGCTGCACCTGCTCGACGCCCTCGCCCCTGGCACCTGGCGCGACGGCGCGCCCGTGCACTACCTCGGCGCCGTCGCCCTCCTGCTCGCGGTGTTCGCCGTCCGCCGCGACGCCCTGCGGATCACCTGGGCCGCCTGCGCCCTGCTGTTCTTCCTGCTCGCGTGCGGCGACGGCTCCTTCCTCCTGCCCTTCCTCGCCCGCCACGTCCCTGGCTTCGGGCTGTGGCGGATCCCCGCCCAGTACTTCTTCGGCTTCGCCTTCTTCGTCGCCGTGCTCGCCGCCCACGGCTTCGACGACCTCGTGCGCGCCGAACCGGCCCGCCGGCGCGCGCTCGGCCGCCGCCTCGCGCTCGTGTTCGGGCTCGCCTGCCTCGGCCTGCTCGTCGCCCGCGCGTGGAGCCGCGCCCCGGCGAGCACCGGCCTCGCCGCGCTGTTCGTCGCCCTCGGCGGCGCCTGTCTCGGCGGCCTCCTGAGCGCCCGCCCGTGGCTGCGTCGCGCGGCCGCGCCCGCGGCGATCGTCGTCGCCTTGCTCGAGCTCAAGGTCCAGGCGCGCCAGATCCACGGCATCACCCAGCGCCCGCCCGACCTCGCGCGCGACGCCGTGCTCGCCCAGCTGGACGACCGCGTCGGCTGGCGCGTCGCCGACGACGACCACTACCGCTGGCGCGTCGGCGCTCGCCTCGACGTGCGCGACATCTTCGGCCGCGACAGCACCCTCGTCACCCGCCGCTGGCGAGCCTTCGCCGCGCGCGCGCGCGAGCACGCCAATCTGCTCGCCGCCGCCAACGTGCGCTGGTACGCGGGCGGGCACCGGGCCGCCGTCCAGCGCACCGCCGCCGGCCAGTCGCGCTGGACCCCGGGCCGGCCGGTCGAGCTGCTGCACGCCGCTCCGCTCGCCTACTGGACCGCGCAGGTCGAGCTCGTCGACCACGAGGACGACGCGCTCGCGCGCCTGGCCGTGCTGCCGCCCGGGCGCGCCGCCCTGCTCGAGGCCTCGCAGCTCGACCCCGCGACCACTGCCGCGATCGCCGGCTTCGACCCCACCGCCGCGCCGGTGCCCGCGATCCTCGACGGCTTCGCGCGCAACCGCCTCGGCTTCACCGTCGAGGCCCCCGCCGCCGGGGTACTGGTGGTGAACGAAGCCTGGGGACCCGGCTGGACCGCCCAGGTCGACGGCGCGGCCGCTCCGGTGCTGCGCGCCAACTACCTGTTCCGCGGCCTGCTCGTCGGCCCGGGCCGGCACGCGGTCGAGCTCGAGTACCGCCCGCCGCGCCTGCGCGCCGCGCTCGCCGTCTACGCAGCCACGGCCCTGCTGGTGCTGCTCGGCCTGGTGCTCCTGCCGCGCAGGACCAGCGCCTGAGCGCCGCTCATGGAGTCGCCGGGCATGCCCCCAAGGGCATGTTCACGAAAACATGTCCCCGAGTACATGTCCGAATCGACATGCTCTCGGGGACAGCACCATCACCGATTACGGAGGACATGCCCCGAAGGACACGTCCATGCGCCTCACGGCCCCGCCAGCGTCTCGAGCACCGTGCGGATCTCGGCCAGGTCCGGGTCGCCGGGCAGGGCCGCCTCGGCGAGCGCCAGGGCCGCGAGCGCCGGGGCGAGCGTCGCCGCGTCGGCCGCCTCGCGGTAGGCCTTGAGGCCCTCGGCGTAGGCGAACACGGCCGCGCCCTTCTTGAGCAGCGGCGACTCGGCGGCCACCGACTCCTGGATCTTCTTGATCACCTCGGACTCGCGCTCCTCGAACGTGATCGGGTCCTTCCAGCGCACGGCGACCTTGAACTCGGCGGCCTCGTCGACCAGCCCCGGCGCGCAGGTGGCGACCGTCTGGTGGAACACCATCGCGTCGTTGGGCGCCAGGTGCTGCGGCTCGACCTCCGCCGGATCGGTCGAGTACTCCTCGCCGCTGAACTTGACGATCGAGAAGCCGGGCGGCATGTCGAGGCGGACCCGCACGTCGCGGACCGCGACCGCCATGGTCTGGACGAAGCGCTCGCCGAACATCTTGTGGGCCTCGTCGACCGAGGGGATGAACAGCGACGCGCCGCGGCCGACGTCGGTGACGGTGTCCATCAGCTCGTCGTTGTACGAGTCGGGCGTGCCGACGCCGACGCCGACCAGGTAGATCCCGTCCTGGTCCTTGCTGCCGGCGCCGCCGGCGATGATCTCGATGTCGGTCACGCCCGCGTTGGCCCCGCCGTCGCTGATCAGCACCACGCGGTTGATCCGCGTCGCGTCGAACTGCGCCTGCGCCAGGTCGTAGCCGGCCGTGAGCCCGCCGTTGAGGTCGGTGCCGCCGCCGGCCTCGAGCCCGTCGCACAGGTCGAGCAGCTCGGGATCGTTGGCCTTCGTCACCTTGTGCTTGGTCAGCTTGACCGCGTTGACGGTGTCCCAGCCGACCGCCGACACGATGTCGCCCGCGCGCAGGCTGCCGGCGATCGTGCGGCACACCTCCTGCTGCAGCTCCATCGGCAAGCCGCCCATCGAGCCCGACTCGTCGAGCACCAGCGTCACGTTCATCAGCGGCCGGTCGGCGTTGCTGACCGTCTCGCTGGCGACGCCGATCTGGACCACGTAGTGATCGTCGGGGCTGTCCTCGAAGCGGGCGATCTCCGGCAGCACCGTGACCATGCCCTTGTCCGCCGCGGCGTAGTCGAACGTGTAGTAGTTGAGGAACTCCCACGTCCGGATCGGCACGTAGCTCAGCGAGCCCCACTGCGACAGCACCGCCTCGCGCACCTGCACCGGCGACGACGTCGAGTTCGAGTCGTCGGGCGACAGGTACAGCACCACCGGGGTCTGGTCGTCACACACGGGCTCGCCGGTGGTGCTGTCGTCGGTGGTGCTGCTCTCGTCGTCGTCGGGCGGCGGCGGCTCCTCCGGCGCTCCCCCGGTCGTGCCCGAATCCCCCGGCTCGCCGCCGCTGGCGCCCGTGGTGGTCGGCGACCAGTCCCCGGTCGTGCCCGGCTCGCCGGTCTCCCAGCCGCCGTCGGTGCCGCCGTCCGACTCGCCCGGGCTGGCCGAACCGGAGCCCGGGCCGGAGTCGGAGCTCGGCCCGCTGGCGCCCCCGCTGGCGCCGGAGCCGTCGTGCTGGGCGGCGCTGCTACAGGCACCCGCCAGCGCGGCGAGGAGGGGCAAGGACAGCGCCGCGAAGGTGCGCGGGCGGGACGGGCTCGTAACGTTAAGGGTCGGCATCGGTCCGGCCCTTATTGCAAGGACAGGGCAACCTGCAATTTCAACCACTTCGCAATCGCGCCCGCGAATCACCCTGACAGCGGTGTCGCGTTCGCGCCCGGCGCGTCAGCCCCGGACCACGCGGAGATGTCGCCGCAGCAGCGACGCCGCCGCGCGATGCTCCTCGGCGCGAGCCCAGTCGAGCGCGGTGCGGCCCGCGTGATCGCGGATCGAAGGATCGGCGCCGACCTCGAGCAACACCGTCGCCGTGTCCGCCTGCCCCGCCATCGCCGCGCGCATCAGCGGCGTCTGCCCGCACGCGTTCACGGCCTCGACCTGGGCCCCGGCCAGGCACAGCGCGCGCACCACCTCGGGCACCGGCTCGGTCGCCGCCAGCGCCAGCGGTGTGTCGCCGTTCACGTCGCGCAGCTCGGTCGCGGCCCCGGCCGCCAGCAGCACCCGCGCGCTCTCGCGGTGGTCCTGCCAGGCCGCCACGTGCAGCGGCGAATGAAGGTGGAAGTCGAGCGCGTCGACCGGCGCGCCCGCATCGCACAGCATCGCCACGATCAGCGCGTGCTCCTGATCGGCCGCGAGGTGCAGCGCCGTGCGCCCCTGCACATTGGCCCCGCGCACCTCGGCCCCGCGCGCCAGCAGCTCCTCGACGATCGCCGCGTGGCCGCGAAAGCTCGCCGCCAGCAGGGCCGTCGGCAGCCCGGGCCAGGCCGGGTGGCGCGCGTCGATCGCCACGCCCGCGGCCAGCAGCCGCCGCACCTCCTCCAGCTGCCCGTCGAGCGCCGCGCGGTGCAGCGCCCACTCGTCGCCGCGGCGCTCCCCGCTCGGCAGCACCTCGAGCAGGCCCGGCGCGCGCGCCACCTCGGCCAGCGCCTCGGCCATCTCACCCGCCAGCTCGCGCCCCTGCGCCGCCTCGATCTGCGCCTCGACGTGCTCCAACCACGCATCGAGCTCGTGCGGGTCGCCGACCCGGAGCAGCAGCGCGAAACCTGTCCCCACGGCCATCCGGCAGCCCTCGGCGTCGTCGCCGGCGATCCGCAGCGCCAGCGCCCGGCCGATCAGCGCCCGCACCTGCGCCGACGAACCTGACCTCAAGGCCATCTCGGCCCCGGCCGAGTGCAGCCACGCCGCGTTCTTGGTCGAGATCGTCATCGCCCGCGGCGGCGGCGTCATCAGCATCGCCACCCCTTCGGCGTCGCGGCCGAGGCGGTAGAGCGCGCGGATGTGATAATCGCGGACCCACCCGAACTCGGCCGGGTCGGTGGTCTCGGCGGCCAGGAGGTCGCGCTCGAGCGCCGCGGCCAGCGGCAGAGCGTCGGCGGGCGAGCGCTCGAGCGTGGTGGCGAGCACGAACATGCGGGTCGGGAAGTCGACGGCGGTCATGCCCGCGAGCATGAGCACGCCGCGTGCCACTCCCCGCCGCTCCCCGTGCGGGCGCTCCTGGCCCGGGAGTGCCTCGAAACGATTCAAAGCATGAATCATTTCGAGCCACACGTATCGTTTCGAGCCACCACGAACGAGCCCACCGGTACGACCGCCCACCGCCCTCGCCACCGCGAACGGAGCCTGCGACCGCCGCAACATCCCGCGGACGTCTCCGGCGACCCACCTATGACCGCCTCCCCGCGTCCGGCCCTGCGCCGCCGGTCCCGGCGATCTACACTCTCCCCGTGTCGCCCCGTTCGTCCGCGCTCCTCCTCACCGCCGCGCTCGCCTGCCGACCCGACCTGTCCAAAGAGACAGCCTCGCCGCCGGTCCGAGATCCCGCCGGCCCGCGGTCCTCCTCCGCGGCGAAATCACGGCCCGCATCCACGTCCGCGCCTGCGCCTGCTCGCGCCCCCGAACCGGGCCGGCTGGCCGGCATCACGGCCGCGCACAACCGGCACCGCGCGCAGCTCGACATCGCCGCGCTCACGTGGTCGCCCGAGCTCGCGCGCTACGCTCAAGCCTGGGCCGACAAGCTGAAGCGTCGCGGCTGCGACCTCGAGCATCGCCCGCGCTCCGGCCCCGACGCCCAGCGTCACGGCGAAAACCTGTTTTACGCCGGCGGGCAGGCTGCCACCGCCGAACAGGTCGTCGACGCGTGGGTCGCCGAGGTCGCGGGCTACGACGCCAGGACCGGCCGCTGTCGCGGCGTGTGCGGTCATTACACGCAGGTCGTATGGCGCGACAGCCAGCGCATCGGCTGCGGCGTCGCCAGCTGCGGCGAAAGCGAGGTGTGGGTCTGCAACTACGATCCGCCGGGCAACTTCCTCGGACAGAAGCCCTACTGAGCGCGACCTCCCTGCCTCTCGCACACGCGACGACAGCCGCCGCAGACCCACCTTCGCTCGCGCGTGCGTGGGATTGACGGCGCCGGCGTGCGATCGGCGGCGCCACCGCCGGGACCCTTCCGTCGCTACAATCGGCGGCAGGAGTCACGCATCCATGCTGTTCAAACGCCGTTCCCTGCGCAATCTCGTGGTCGCTGTCAGTTGCCTCTCGTCCTTTGCGATCGCGCCGACGGCCGACGCGAAGAAGGGCGGCGAGGACGCCGGCAAGCGGCTCTCCGATCGGGCCGAAATCGTCGATCTGGGCTACTGCTACGCCGAGGCCACCGACGCCATCGGCCGCGGTGATTTTGCCACCGGCAAAGAGACGTACAAAGAGTGCTTCACCGCGAACGCCAATATCGCGGCCTACTTCCCGGGCTCCGATCCCAACGGTCCGCCGGGAGTCGCGGCCATCGGCCCGGTCGCGTGGGCCAACGCCGTCAAGGGCGTGTTCGACGGCAGCGGCTACGTCTCGACGCAGCACCTGGTCAGCAACGTCCGCATCGACCTCGACGGCAACACCGGCACCGTGACCTCGTATCTGCACGCCACCCACGTCATCGATCCGGACGGCGCCATCGAAGTCGCCAACGGCACCTACTATGACACCGTCGTGCGGACCCCGCAGGGTTGGCGGATCTCGAAGCGCAAGCTCGTCTTGATCGACTTCGTCCGCCTCGAGTCGCCCGCGCCCTGAGCGCCTGCTGACACACGTTCCACGCGCTGGCGGGCTGGACAACACGTCCGGCCCGCCGTACGGTCTTCGCCGCCAAATCGGCGTTCGCGACCTTTCCGCCTCGACAGCTCCCCTGCATGGCCACCGAAACGCAACGAGCCGCGCTCGATCGCATGACGCGAGCGCTCCACCTGTCGGGCGCCGCGGTGTTCGAGTTCGAGGATCTGGCCGCCGACGACCCGCTCGCAGCCGACGCGCCGGCGTTTTACGACGAGCGGGTCGCCGCGCTGCTCGGGCACCCGGGCGACGCTCCGCCGGTGCTCGGCACCTGGCTCGCCGCGCTTCACCCCGACGAGCGCGAGCGCCTGCGGGCCGCGCGGCGCGAGCTGTTGCTGGCCGGCGGCAGCGCGTCGATCGAGTACCGCGTGGTCATCGGCGGCGCGACGCGCTGGTGGCAGGAGCAGAGCGAGGCCGCGACGACGCGACCGGGCCGCGCCTCGTTGGTCGCCGTCGTCCGCGACATCACCGACGAGCGCAGCGAGCAGGAGGACGCCCGCCGCTCCGTCGAGCTGCTGCGCCAGACCCAGGCCGCCGGGGCGGTCGGCGGCTGGGAGGTCGACCTCGTCAACAACACGCTCTACTGGACCGCCGAGACCCACCGCCTGCACGAGGTCCCGCCGGGCTTTGTCCCCGACCTCGCCACCGCCATCAATTTCTACGCCCCCGAGCACGTCCCGATCATCTCCGCGGCCGTCGAACGGTGCATGCGCGGCGAGCCCTACGACGTCGAGCTCGAGATCGTCACCTACCGCGGCCGTCGCCGCCACGTGCAGGCCGCCGGCGTCCCGTATTACGAGGACGGCCGGCTGATCCGCCTCTACGGCATCTTCCGCGACATCACCGACCTGCGCCGCCGCGAGGACGAGCTGCGGGCCCAGATCGAGATCATCGCCCAGCAGGACAGCGCGATCCGCCAGCTCTCGACGCCGATCATCCAGCTGTGGGACCACATCCTCACCCTCCCGCTGGTCGGCACCATCGACGCCGCGCGGGCGGCCCACATCATGGAGCGGCTGCTCGCCGAGGTCACGCGCACGCGGGCGCGCTTCGCCATCCTCGACCTCACCGGCGTCGAGGCCCTCGACGACGCCACCGCCGACCACCTGGTCCGCCTGGTCCGCGCCGTCGACCTGCTGGGTGCCCGCGGCGCCCTGTGCGGCCTCCAGCCCGGCGTCGCCGACTCGCTCACCGCCTCGGGCATCGAGCTCGGCGGCGTCGTCACCTACCGCAACCTCCACGAGGCGCTGCAGCGCTGCATCCACGCCCTGGGCCGCGCGCGCCCGAACGTGACGCCGCAGATGTCCTCGCGGACATGACCCATCGGACATGCCCCTTCGGGCCTGTCCTGTCGTCCATGCCCCGAAGGACATGCCCGTGGGCGCATGTCCTCCGGCGCCGCCGCCTCAGGGCAGCTTGGTGATGCGGTCGAGCGCCGGCGGCGCGACCGGCGAGTGGTCGGCGAAGTAGTCCTGCAGCGCCTGCATGTCGGTCACCCCGCCGACGCGGTCGGTCCCCGCCGGAAACACGCTGAAGCCGTCGCCGCCGTCGGCCAGGTAGTTGATGGTCGCCACCCGGTACTCCTGAGCCGGCGCCAGCACGACGCCGTTCAGCTCGATGCTGGACGGATCGATCTTCGACCCGACCGGCGCGCTCGCGCTCCAGGCGTAACTGAAGCCCTGCGACACCTGCAGCACGTTCGGCTGCACGTTGGCGCCGAACTGCTGCTCGAGCAGCGCTTCGATCTGCGCCCCCGTCAGCGTCACCACCACCAGGTTGTTGCCGAACGGCTGGACCGTGAAGCCCTCGCCGTAGCTGACGATGCCGTCGACCGGCTCGTCGCCCGACTTCGGGAACGTCAGGTCGGCCCGCACCCCGCCCGGGTTCATGAACGCGATCTTGGCCCCGCCGAGCAGCGGGTCCTCCGTCGCGTCGAGGATCATGTCGGCCACCACCGCGCCCATCGTCGAGAGCCCGGCCGAGTCGTTCGGCGCCGCCTTCAGCAGCGTGGCCGTGATCGTGCCGATCTGCTGGTTCGCCAGCGGCGCCGCCAGCTGCTTGTACATGGCCACGAACGCCTCGATCACCGGGTCCGGCGTCTCGCGGGTCACGACCACGTTCTCCGCCGTGATCGCGGTGACCTCGCCGGTCTTGCTGCTGATCTCGAGGTCGATGTCGGTCAGCATGCGGCCGAACGAGGCGGCGCTGGTCACCACCTTGTCGGCGATCACGCAGTTGTAGGCCTGGTGGGTGTGGCCGCTGACGACCAGGTCGACCGCGTCGTCGAGGCCCTCGACGATGTCGACGATCGGCCCCGAGATCCCGGGACACTCGTTGAAGTAGCCGCCCTGCAGCCCGCCCTCGTGGATCAGCACCACGATCGCATGGGCGCCCATGGCGGCCAGCTCGGGCACCACCGCGTTGATCCGCTCGACCTCGTCGGCGAAGGTGAGCCCCGCGATCCCGCCCGGCGAGACGATGCTGCCGGTCGCCGCCAGCGTGAGGCCGATGAAGCCGATCTTCACGCCCTCGACCGTGTGCACCGCGTAGCTGGGGAACAGCGTCTCGACCGGGTCGTCCTGCGTCAGCACGTTGGCGGCCAGGAACTGGAACGACGCCCCGGGGAACGGCGTGTCGTCGCCGCAGCCGTCGACCGGGTGGCAGCCGCCGTCCTGCATGCGCAGCAGCTCGGCCGCGCCGTCGTCGAACTCGTGGTTGCCGACGGCGTTGTAGTCGAGCCCGATCGTGTTCATCGCCTCGATCGTCGGCTCGTCGTGGAACAGCGCCGACACCAGCGGCGAGGCGCCGATCAGGTCGCCGGCCGAGACCACGATCGTGTTGGGGTTCTGCTCGCGCAGCGCGGCCACGTGGTGGGCCAGGTAGGCCGCGCCGCCGGCGTCGACCGAGCTGTCGTCGGGCAGCTTGACCTTGCCGCCGCTGCCGGCCGGCGGCTCGAGGTTGCCGTGGAAATCGTTGAACGCGACGATCTGCACCTTCACGAAGGTCTCCTCGCCGCCGGTCGTCTCGCCCGTCGTGTCGGTGGTGTCGACCGTCGTCTCGCTGTCCGTGGTGACGACGGTGGTGCTGCTGACGCCGTCGGTCGTGTCGGTCGTCGTCGTCGTCGTCGTGCCGTCCGTCGTCCCCGGCTCGGTGGTCTCGGCGACCGTGGTGTCCGTGCTCGTGGTGCTGGTGGTCGGATCGTCGGTCGTCGGCCCCGCCGTGCTCGTCGGCGCGGCGTCGGTCGTGCTGGTGTCGGTGTCGTCGGTGGTCGACGCCATCGTCGCCGTGTCACCGCCGTCGGTCCCGCTGCACCCGCCCATTGCGAGCGCGAGCGCCCACATGGGCGCCCGCAAGGTATGCATCCAATTCGCTGCCTGCATAATCGCTTACTCCCGAAGTCGGGCGTGCATACCACGAGCCTCCGCGGCGAATTGTCACGGCCACGACAAGCTCACGTCGCTATCGCCATTCACGGAGCGGTCCCCGAGGCCCCGTCCGGCCCGGCCCGAGCCGCACGCGCCCCCGAAACGCGCGGCTCAGCCCCCACGCCGATCTGCGAACACCAGTGGATGTCTCTTCGGCCACTCGCATGATTCGCAGCGCCGTCGCTCGGGGCTTGGTGTGTACATTGAATCAATGATGAGAGATCATCGCTCGTCCGCGCTTCGCATCATTCACGCGAGCCGGCGAGTGGCGGGCGAACCCGCGCCGTTCGACGCGCCATCGCCCGACACCGCAGCGCTCCCCCGGCCGCCGGCCCCATCTTTTCAGAGATGGGAAATGACTGTTGCCTGCGTCCTGGCGGTACTGACCCGGGGGCGCGCGCCCCTAGCTCACAGCAATCCGTTCAGTACGCGGCGCGCGCCGCCGTGCTACCAGAAGCCATGTCCGACTGGTCCCGAGACAGGCTCGTGCGCGCGCTCGACAGCCGCGATCCGGCCGAACTGCAGGCGCTCGTGACCGAGATCGAGCCGCCCGTCGTCGCCGGCCGCGCCCTGCTGTTTCACAAGAAACCGTGGCTCCGCGTCGGTCCCGAGCGCAGCAAGGAGGACGACGTGCAGTCCGTGCTGACATACCTGTTCAATCGCGACGCGAGGGTCCTCCGCAAGTTCGGCGAGAGCCCCGATTTCGTCCACAAGGAGGGCGCGCTGCGGCGATTCGTGATGGGAGTCACGATGCTTTGCCTGCAGAAGCTGTGTCGTAAACGGGCCCTCGCCTGGGAACTCCTGGAAGAGGACATGACCCCGACCGATCCCAGCGACCCTCCGGGCTCGAGCATCGAGGTGCTCGACCGCTGGATGGACGCGCGCCGGGCCGTCGGCGCGCTGTCGCCGGGCGACCAGCAACTGTTCGAGCTCGTCTATGACCAGCAACTATCGCAGGACGAGCTGTGCGAGCGGCTCGGCATCTCGGTGCAGACCTATCAACAGCGCAAATCGCGGCTCTTGCGGCGGCTCGCGCAGTTCTTGAAGCCCCAGGGAGAATCGGCATGAAGGCCCCAGCGAGCACCACGAACCCCGCGACCGCGGACGACGACGCGCTCGAGCAGGAGCTGCGCGCCCTGGGCGACATCCCCGAGCCGTGGCTGGCCGTCGGCGAGGGCCGCGTCGCGCCCGAGGCCGCGTTCCCGGGCGACCCCGCCCTGCGCGAACAGCTGGCGCCGCTCGACCCGTCGGCGCGCGCGCGCATGGCCGCGCACGCGCTCGCCACCCTCGCCGCCCCTGCCGCCGCGCCCGCGACCCCGCGGGCCGACAACGTGGTCCCGCTGGCCCCGCGGCGCGCTCGCTGGCTGGCCTGGACCGCCCCGCTCGTGGCCGCCGCTGCCGTGCTGCTGCTGGTCTTCTGGCCCGGCGGCCCGGCGCTCGACGGCACCGGCGCCGCCGAGGTGCGCGTATTCTCGGCCCTGCGCGGCGACGAGGCCGGCGGGACCGAGCTGCGCGTCGCCGGCGGCGAGCACTTCTATCTCGAGTGCCGTGGCGACGATTCGCTCGAGATCGTGGCAGTGCGGGCCACCAAAGTCGGCGCTCCAGCCGACCCGCGGCTGCTCGGCGGCAAGCCGGCGCCGCAAGCCGACCGCGGCGAAACCCTGCACGTCCTCGCCGACCTCGGCCGCGGCGCGTGGGACGTGACCTGCGGCGCGCGGCACCTGAAATCGGGGCAGTTCGTGTGGCTCGGCCCGCCCGCCCGCATCCACGTCGAATAGCCATTCGGGGCAGCGATGAATCCGGCGATCCTGGCAGCGACGCTGTGGCTCCGGATCACCGGCCCCGAACCGGCGCCGGGCCCGGCCGCGACGCTGCGCGAGGAGCGACGCGCGGCCCACCGCAGCGGTGAGCCGCGACGCGAGCTCGAGCTCGTCCAGCGCGAGCTCGCCGCGCTCGCCGCTGATTCGCAGCAGCTCGCCGCCGCTTGCGACGCCGTCCAGGCCGGGTATCGCGTGTGCAGCGAGCGGCTGCCCGAGCTCGGCTGCGCTGGCGGGTATCTCCAGCGCTACGCCGACACTGGCTGCCTGACCGATGCGCTGCAATGGCCGCGCTATCACTATATGTGGGCCCTGCACTGGCAGCGGCAGCTCGAATTCACCGAGGCCCTCGCGGCCCTGCGGCGCGTCGTCGAAGCGGCCCAGCCGCTGTTCCTCGCGCGCCTGTTTCGCAGCGATCCGCAGGGCGCCGCCGAGTTCCTCGACCTCACCCGCGACCTCGCCGCCAGCGCCGCCGTGCGCACCGAGATCGCCGCCCACCTGCGCAACCGCGTCGCGTGGCAGCGCAGCTTCGCCGCCCTGTCGCTGTTCCTCGAGGTCCTCGCGAGCGAGGGCGACGCCTACGCCGCGGCGATCCTGCGCAACCAGGTCGCGTGGGGCCTGCTGGTCCTGCGCGAGGCCGGCCTGCAGGTCGCCGACCCGGTCCCGCTGCTGACGGACGCGCTGACCACCTTCACCCGCGACGGCACGCGCGACCGCTCGCAGGCCAACAACGTGCGCATCAACCTCGCGCTCGCGGCCCTGCAGCGCGGCGCCCTGGCCGACGTCGACCGTGCGCTCGCGGGCCTCGACGACGCCGCCATGAGCCCGGAGGAGCGCATGTGGCTGGACATCGTCCGCCTGCGCGCGGCCCTGGCCCGCGGGCGCCTCGACGAGGCCGCGCAATGGCAGCAGTCGCTCGCCGACGCCGAGCCCGGCGCGTTCGTGCCGATGGGCCCATGGTTCGTCGCCTGGACCCGCGGCCTCGTCGCCGAGGCGCGCGGCGATCGTGACGCGGCGATCGCCGCCTACCAGGTCGCCGAAGCCCTGCTCGAGGCCCACGCGCACGCCCGCGACGTCGCCGCCTACGGCGCAGCCGCCGACGGCCGCTTTCGCATGTTCGCCGCCACCACCCGACGCTTGCTCGACCTGCGGATCGGCGACGGCGACGTCCGGGCCGCGCTCTGGCTGGCGCGGAACGCCCGCAATCGGGCCCTGCGCATGCACGCCCGCCAATGGTGCCAGGAGGCCGAGCGCCCGCGCGACGACGCTCCCGGCCCCGGCGCGCTGCACCTGCTGTATTTCCCGCTCGACCCGGCCGGCCCCGGCGACCTCGCCCCCTGGCTCGGCTTCGCCGTCACCGCCGCCGGCGTGCGCGCCGAGCTCCTCGACGTCGCGCCCATCGTCGGCGATGCTCACCGCCTGTCCCGGGAGACACTCTCGACATTCAGCGAGCAACTGCTGGCCCCGTTCGCGGCCGACATCGACGCCGCCGAGGTCGTGACGATCTTCCCCACCGACGCCCTGCACGACCTGCCGTTCCACGCCCTGCCGTGGGACGGCGGCATCCTCCTCGACGCCGCGCCGGTGCAGTACGGCCTCGACATCGCCGCCTGCGACGACCCCTCGCCGCGCGCCGCCGCGGCCGCGCTGGTCGTCAGCGGCGGCGACTTTGCGTTGCCCGAGGAGGGTCGCGCCGTCACGGCCGCGCTGCAGGCCGGCGGCGTGCCCGTGCGCCACCTCGCCGCCGAAGCGCCCGAACCGTTCGCGCCGCTGTTGACCGGCGGCCTCGCGCTCGCGCACCTCGCCGCCCACGGCCAGCACCCGGTCGACGAGGCGGTGTTCGCCGCCGACGTCCAGCTCGTGTTCGGCGGCGCCCGGGTGCTCACGCGCGAGGCCATCCTCGCCGCGCCGGCGGTGCCGCGGCTCGTCTACCTGTCGGCGTGCCGCTCGTCGTTCGTCGACGCCGACACTCTCGGCGGCGGCCTCAGCCTCGCCCACGCGTTCCTGCTCCGCGGCGCGCGGCAGGTGGTCGGCTCCGTGCGCGACGTCGACGCCGACGCCACCCGCACCTTCGCGCTCGAGTTCTACGCCGCCCTCGCCGCACCGGAGGGCGACGTCGCCGCGGCCTGGCGCACCGCCTACCTGTCCGCTCGCGCCAGCCTCGAGCCGAGCTTGCAGGGCGACCTGCGAATGCTGCGGCTGTTCGTGCCGTGATGAATGGAGCGAGTGGGACGCCGATCGGACGTCGCCAAACCGCGCAGTGATGACGCTCACTGCATAGTTGCGAGTCACCGTATCAGCCAGGCCCGGCGCGTGGGCAAGACCTCCATACAGGAGCTCGACATGGATTACGCGCGAATTTCGACCTCTACACTCTCGGTCCTGGCGATCACGCTGCTCGCAGCCTCTACTGCCTGCGACGAGGGGCCCGGCGTCCGCTTGCGCGACCTCTCCGACCCTCTCGGCGACCCCCCGCTCGACGAGAGCCCCGGCGGCAGTTATTGCCGCGGCTGCGTCACCGACTTCCGCGTCCTGCCCGGCGAGACCGCGGGCACGTCTCACCTCGAGCTGTGCGTCGACCTCTCGGTCAAGCGCGTCGACTCGACCTCGACGCTGCCCGGCGCCGCCGCCAGCCCCGCGTGGTTCTCCGGCATCGCCTGGTCGCTGTGGAGCCGCGCCAACGACGTCCCCGTGTGCGAGGACTGCGAATTCACGGTGATCACATCGAAGCTCGAGCAGTTCGCCACCATCCGGATCTCCGACCTGCCCGCCGCGATCGCCGACGACCTCGTGCGCATGGACATGGTGCTCGGCGCCGACCTCACCGCCTACCCGGCCAACCTGCGCGATTTCCCCAGCGTCGCCATCAGCCACCCCAGCGGCCCGTGGAGCTGCGGCAACTCCGAAGGCTCCGGCTGGCCCATCCCGCCCGATCCAGGCGGCTACGGCGACGACGACATCCTGCCGGACGACGAGATCGCGGCCGCCTCGGTCCACCTCACCTACGACTGGCCGCACGGCGGCGTGCGCTCGTGCAGCGGCGTGCTCGTGTCGCCGAGGCACGCGCTGACCGCCGCGCATTGCTTCCACCCGGACATCGCGCCCAAGCACGTGCGCGCCAGCATCGGCGTGCGTGACCCGGTGCTGCAGGCGATCGCGCCCGACCTCGAGGTCGCCGCGATCATCACCCACCCGAGCTGGGACGGCGCCAAGCCGGCCCTCCGGTACGACCTCGCGCTCGTCGAACTCGCCCAGCCCGCGCTCGCCCAGCCCGCCCCGATCGCCGCGATCGATCCGCTGCTGGGCTGCGACGATTCGGCCGAGGTCTACGGCTTCGGCGTCGGCGCCGTCACGGCCGGTCAGTTCGACTGGGGCATCCTGCGCAAGGTCCGGCTCGACGCCCAGCCCGAGCTCTGCGTCGATCCCGGGGGCGAGCTGTGCGTCGACCCGCAGACGCTGCTCTCGTTCACCCCGCCTGACGGCCTCTCCGCCGCCGATCACGGCCTGTGCCACGGCGACAGCGGCGGCCCCGTCGTCGCCGCCTGCGGCGACCAGCGCTTCGTCGTCGGCGTCACCGCGGCGCGCGTGCTCGGCACCCCGGAGGGCCAGGACACCCCCGACGAGACCCCGCTCGAGCCGCTCGGGGCCGCCTTCGCGTTCACCAAGCACAACGTGTGCGGCCGCGACGACGCCGTCGGCTTCGCCGCCACCCGCCTCGACAGCCCCGAGGTGCAGGCATGGCTGGGGAGCGTGATCGAGTGGCCGCACGGGATCGCGCTGCCGCCCCACAACGAGAAGTGACGCGCGCGCGCGACGACCTCGCGCGCGCATCCGGCCGCCCGCGCGAGCGAGCGCGGATCCGCGTGCTCCGCCACAGATCGCGCGCGAACCCGAGACTGGCGCGCATGCCCCTCGCGCTCCCGACCCCCCGCCACCTCCTTCCCCTGGCCGCGCTCGCGTCCGTGCTCGTCGCCTGCCCCAAGCCCGGCGATCCCGAGCAGGACGACGGCTCGGGCGCGCCTGACGACGGCACCACGGGCACCACGGCCCCCGGCGACAGCGCCGGCGTGGCCCCGACCACCAGCGCGGGGCCCGGCGACAGCGAGCCAACCAGCGCCGCCACGAGCGACAATTCCACCTCGGGACAGGAACCTTCGGACAGCACGACCGGGCCGCACGACAGCACCACGGAGCCCGATCTCGGCGCCTGCCCCGACGATCCCGGGGGCGTCGAGGTCGCGCTCGTGCGGACCGAGCAGGGCCTCGTCACCGACCTCGGCGCGCGCGCTTGCGGCACCGCCGAGCCGTTCGCCGGCCTGCAGGTGATCGCCGCCGGCACCGATCACCTCGAGCTCTCGCGCTGCGCGGACGCGACCTGCGGCGCCTGCGATCCCGCTGACGTCCTCGCGCTCGCGCTCGCGCGGCCTGACGACGCCGTCGGCCTGCCCGCGCACCTGAGCGCGGGTGACTGCCTGCAGCTCGAAGTCGCCTGGACCCGCGCCGGCGCCGATCCGCTGCAGTGCGAGATCGGCGGCCTCGCCGTGCTCGGCCTCCGCCGCGGCCAGCCAGAACCTGTCCCGAAGTTCATGTACCGCCACGCCGCCGCCGTCCCGCACGGCGACGACCTCGGCCCGTTCGGCCTCACCGCCGTCCCGCACGGCCCGGGCGCGATCGCCTGCGCGTGCGACGGCGACTGCTGCGACGGGCCGCCCGGCGACCGCCGCCTCCGCTTCATCGCCGCCCTGTGGAACGCCGAGATCGAGAGCGGCCCGGTCGATCCCGGCGCCACCATCCCGCTGTTCGCCTTCGGCACCCCCGAGGGCGACGACCTCTACGGCGACCTCTCCCTCGTCCGCGCCCGCGTCCCCAGCGACTGCGGCGCGGCCGGCTACGAGTGGCTGCTGAGCGTCGCCCCCGGTTGAGCCTGCGGGCCGCGCGGCCCGGGTGGTAGCATCCGCGACCGATGATCGTCACCAGCCCGGCGGACTTTCTGGCCGCCCTCCCCGAGCAGATCGAGGCCCGCGGCGCGTGGGGCAAGCCGACCATGTCGGCCGCGCTCGTCGTCAGCCCGATCGGCTTCCGGATCAGCCCCGAGCCGACCGACAACGCCTACATGCAGTCGGGCGAGATCGACCCGGAACGCGCGTTCGCCCAGCACCACGGCCTCGTCCGGGCCCTCGGCGCCTGCGGCCTCCCGGTCCTCGTCGTCCCCGGCCGCGACGGCCTCGACGACGCGGTGTTCCCCAACAACGCCTTCGCCACCATCCCCGACCGCCTGATCGTCGGCTCGATGCGTCACCCCGTCCGCCGCGCCGAGGCCGCCCGCGACGACGTGCGCGACCTCTTCACCTGGACTTTCGGACATGCCCTCACGGACCTGTCCCAGAAGCCAGGCGTGTCCGAGCTGACCGGCCCGCTGGTGATCGACCGCCGCCGCGGCATCGGCCTGTGCGGCCTCAGCCAGCGCGCCGACGAGCTCGGGTGCGCCGCCATGCACGCCGCCTTCGGCCTGCGCCTGACGTTCCGCTTCGCCCTCCAGCCGGACGAGTACCACACCAACGTCGTGCTCGCGGTGCTGGCCGGGCGGGCCTGCGTGGTCCACCCGGGCTCGTTCGCCGACCCCGAGGTCCCGGCCGCGATCGCGCGCGCCTACGAAGGCCGCACGCTCGAGCTCGACGACGCGGAGAAGCAGGCGTTCGCCGCCAACTGCATCGCCGTCGGCGAGCGCGACCTGCTGCTCAGCGCCACCGCCCACCGCGCGCTCCGCCCGGCCTCGCGCGCCGCGCTCGAGGGCTGGGATTTCCGCCTGCACCCGGTCGAGGTCGACGAGTTCGAAAAAGCCGGCGGCAGCCTGCGCTGCATGATCGCCGAGATCTTCTAAAAAGCGGGCGGCCCCGAGACCTGTCTTTCGGGACATCCATCATCCCGCCTGGTCCGCGGGACCGTCGGGTTTCTCGACCTGCCTCTCGGGACATGCCGACCGCCCTCCGTGACATGACTCTCGGGACAGGCGACAGCCTCGACATCTTCGCCCCTCCGCGACCTGCACTTTCAGACATGTGACGTCGGCGCACGCCGACCGGGCCCTGCCGGCGACATCGGTGAGCGCCGGTCCGCAGCCGCGAGCCTCGCGCGAGCGCGCCCGGCCATGCGCCCGCGGGCCGCTGCTAGACTCGCCGCGCCATGCGGACGCTCTCGATCTCCTTGCTGCTGCTGCTGCCCCTCGCCTGCACCGGCGGCGACCCCGGCGACACCGACGCCTCGTCGACCACCACCACGACGGCCACGTCCACCGCTGCGACCGAGACCTCGGACCCGACCAGCACCACGAGCACCACCGGCACCTCGGCGGAAGTCACCGACACCGACGCCCCCACGACCGCGGAGCTCACGACCTCCACCAGCACCACCGGCCCCGTCGAGCCGACCGGCACCACCGGCACGAGCGACGACAACACCACCGGCGAGCCCGTGGAGCCGCCCGCGATCCATTACGTCGGCCGCCACGACGCCAGCGATCCCGCCGCCATTCGCATGGGTTGGTCCGGCGCCGGCGCCGTGGTCCGCTTCGAAGGCACCGACCTCCACGTGAACCTCGACGACAACGGGCGGTGGTTCACCGTCGTCGTCGACGGCGAGGTCCAGCCGCCCCTGGCCACCCAGCCCGGCGCGAACACCTACCCGCTCGTCACCGGCCTCACGCCCGGCGAGCACACCGTCGAGCTCTACCGCCGCACCGAGGGCTCGTTCGGAGTCACAAAGCTGCTCGGCTTCGACATCACCGGCGAGCTGCTCGCCCCGCCGCCGGTGACGCGGCGGATCCAGGTCATCGGCGACTCGATCTCCTGCGGCTACGGCAACGAAGGCGTGTCTCCGTGCAACTTCAGCGCCGAGACCGAGAATCACTACCTCACCTACGGCGCGATCGCGGCCCGGGCCGTCGGCGCCGAGCTCCACACCATCGCCTGGTCGGGCAAGGGCATGGTCAACAACTACGGCGACGACGTGTTCGAGCCGATGCCGCAGATCTACGACCGCACGGTCGCCGGCGACAAGGACACGCTGTGGGATCACGCGCAGTGGCAGCCCGACGTCGTCGTCATCAACCTCGGCACCAACGACTTCAGCACCGACAAGGACCCGGCAGAGAACGTGTTCGTGCCCGCCTACGTCGCCTTCTTGACCCACCTGCGCGAGGTCTACCCCGACGCCTTCATCCTCCCGGTCGCCCCGCTGCTGTGGGGCAACGAGGCGACCATGGTCGCCGGCTACTTGCAGAGCGTCGTCGACCAGCGCCACCAGGCGGGCGACCTGGATGTCGCCTTCGTCGACATCAACGCCATGGCGATCGGCATCGGCTGCGACGGTCACCCGAGCGTCGCCACCCACGCGGCCATGGGTCAGAAGCTGGCCGACGCGCTCGGCGAGCAGCTCGGCTGGTGAACCGCCCGGCGGCCCGCTACGACGCCACCGAAAGGCTGCGCCCGCGGATGTCCTCGACCAGCGCCCCCGGCAATTGCTTCGTGCGCGAGAACTCGCGCATGTGGCGGATCGGCAGCTCGCCGAGCGACGCGATCGTCTGCTCGCCGATCTTCTCGACGTACTTGCGCGGGGCGAACGCGATCAGTTCGTCGCCGCCCGCGGGCGTCTGCGCCAGCACCTCGAGCAGCGCGTCGAGCGAGTTCATCTTCATGAACGGGCAGGTCGCGCAGCCGCCCGCGGTCGAGCAGCCCTCGCCGCCGGCCACGCCCGGCACCAGCGGCAGGTGCACGTCGCCGGTCGCCACCACCGCGGCGTCGGCCACCGGGAACACGATCTCGACCTCGACCGGGCGCGGCAGCGTCTGCAGCAGCGCTCGCACCTGGTGGACGATCGCCGTCACCATGCCCGCCTCGGTCCCGAGCACGAACTGCAGGCGCACCGGTGACCTGTCCCCGGGGACAGCCCCGACCCGCTTCACCTCGGCGGCGATGTAGTCGAGGATGTTCGAAGTCGACCCGACCACCCCGCGACCGTGACGCTGGGCCTCCAGCGCCAGCGCGAACATCTCGCCCGGCACCTCGAGGTGGGCCGTGACGTGGGCGTCCGCGTAGTCGTCCTGGACCCGCCGCACCACCTCGCCGCCGAACATGTGGTGGACGATGCACGAGCCCTGCTCGAAGTGATGGAACCGGGGCAGCAGCGCCCGCACGCTGGCGGCGTCGTGGCCCGGGTGGAGCGCGCGCACGGCCGCGTCGTCCATGCCCGCCAGGCTCGACAGCAGCGCCCGCAGGTTCTCGCCCATGTACGTGTCGGGCCCGAACCACACGTGGCCCTCGGGCACCTGCGCGAACGCCTGCAGCACCGTCTGGATCACGTTCGACGAGGTGCAGGTGATCGTCGGCACCAGCGATTGCGCGTACGCCTTGGTCCGCAGGCTGGTGTTGATATAGACGACGTGCAGCGAGTCGGGCGTCTGCGACGCGCGTCGCAGGTAGGCCGCGTAGGCCGGCGCCTCGGCGGCCGCCGCCAGCGAGCAGCCGATCGGCTCTTGCGACACGCGGTAGACCGGCACGTGCTCGAACCCCGCGGCGTCCATCACCGCGCGCACGTTCTCGGACATGAAGTCGACCCCGAGCACGATGATCGCCCGCGCACCCTCGCGGGCCATCTGCAGCGCCCGGTCGGCCATCACCAGCGAGTCCGAGATGTGGATGTGCGGCCAATCGCAGGCGAACAGCACGCCCTGCAATTCGGCGTCCATGTAGAAGTGGGCCACGATCCCCGCGCCGCTGGCCTCGAGCAGCTCGCGCAGCCGCCGCACGGTGGCCGGATCGGGGTCGAGGAACGCCGCCTGGGCCTCCGCAAAGGCCCCCTGGGCGGTCGCGCCGCCGGCGCTGAGCACGAGCGAAGGGAACGGCTGCATCGCCGCAAAGCCTAGTGCCCGGGCCCCCCTGTTTCAACCGCCGCACGCACGATTCGGCCACCACCTGCACCGCGAGAATTCACGCCACCTCACGCGCATCGGCCCTCGCCCGCACGCCGGGCTCGGCTAGCGTCCGGCCATGGAACGCCTCCGCGCCCCCGAGCTGGAACCCGCCCGTGCCTGGCTCGGCACCACCCGCCCGCTGCGGCTCCGCGAGCTCCGCGGCCACGTCGTCGTGCTCGATTTCTGGACGTCGTGCTGCGTGAACTGCATGCACGTGCTGCCGATCTTGCGGGACCTCGAGCGCCGCCACGCGGGCCGGCCGGTCGTCGTGATCGGCGTGCACTCGGCCAAGTTCCCCGGCGAGGCCGCGCCCGAGCGGGTCGCCGACGCGATCGCGCGCCACGACGTGCACCACCCGGTGGTCGTCGACGACGGCCTGGCGATCTGGGAGCGCTACGCGATCCGCTCGTGGCCGACCCTCGTGGTCATCCGGCCCGACGGCACCATCGCCGCGGTCGCGCCCGGCGAGCCCGATCCCGCCGCCCTCGACACCCTCGTGCGCGGGCTCCTGGCCGAGGCCGAGGCCCACGGCACCCTCGCCGCCGCGCCGCTGACGATCCCGCGCGGCGACCCGCCACCTCCGCGTCCGCTGGCCTTCCCGGGCAAGCTCGCGGTCGCCGACGACGGCCGGATCGCCGTCGCCGACTCCGGGCATCACCGCGTCCTCGTGCTCGCGCCCGACGGCGAGGTCCTCGTCACCATCGGCTCCGGCCGTCGCGGCCAGCAGGACGGCCCGTTCGCCGAAGTCCGCCTCGACGACCCGCAGGGCCTCGCCTGGGCCGAAGACGGCGCGCTGTGGATCTGCGACGCCCGGGCCCACACCGTCGCCCGCGCCGATCTCTCGGCTGGCCGTTTGCACACGGTCGCCGGGACAGGTTCCATGGGACATGTCCCGATCGCCAGCCCCGCGCCGGCCCGCGCCACCGCCCTGCGCTCGCCGTGGGACGTCGCGCTCGTCGGCGAGCGGGCGCTCGTGTGCCTGGCCGGCTCGCACCAGCTCGCCGCGCTCACCCCGTCCGCCGATGGCGGCTGGACCGTCGCCATGCTGGCCGGCGACGGCCGCGAGGCCCTTGTCGACGGGGCGCCGCGCGAGGCCTGCTTCGCCCAGCCGTCCGGCTTCGCCCGCGCCGGCGACCGGCTGTGGATCGCCGACAGCGAGACCTCGGCGATCCGCGAGCTCGACCTGTCGACCGGCGACACGCGCACCCTCGTCGGCCAGGGCCTGTTCGACTGGGGCGCCGAGGACGGCCCGTTCGCCGCCGCCAGCCTGCAGCACCCGCTCGCCGTCGCCGTCACCACGAACGGCGACCTCGTGGTGGCCGACACCTTCAACGATCGCCTGCGCCGGCTCGACCGCCGCGCCGGCCAGGTCACGACCCTGTCTCTCGGGACAGGTGATGAGTCCCTGCGCGAACCCGGCGGCCTCGCCGTGCTGGCCGACGGCGACCTGCTCGTCGCCGACACCGGCCACCACCGCCTGGTCCGCCTCGCCAGCGACGGCCGCTTCAAGGCCGAGCTCGCGGTCCGCGGCGCCCCGCCGATGCCGACCCCCGCCGACGAGCCGCCCCCCTCGCTCGCCGCCGCCCCGGCCTCGCGGTGGTTCGACCTCGTGCTCGCCCAGGCGCCGAACCTGGCCCCCGGGCGCGCGCGCGGCCAGCTGCGCCTGCTCGCCCCGGAGGGCTGGAAGTTCAACGACGGCGCCCCGCAGCGGCTCGCGCTCGAGGTCTCGCGCCGCTCCGATCTGGTGACAACCACCGACCGCATCTCGCTTCCGGGACAGGGCCGATCCGACATGTCCTTCGAGATCGACCTCGAGGTCGCCGAACTCCCGACATCGGAGGTCCGCAGCGAGCTCCTCGTGCGCGTCGACGCCGTGCTGTGCGGCGGCGACCCGGAGGTGTGCGCGCCCTCGCAGGCGTGGCTGCGGATCCCGCTGCTGCTCACGCAGGCCGGCGATTCGGCGTTCACCGTCGATCTGACCCTGGCGACGCCCGTCTGAGCGATCTCGCATCCCCCGCACGGCGCGTCGCCCGGTGCGCCGGCCGGATCGCGGTGCTATGGCTTTGCGGGATGTCCCGCCGCCTGCTGCTCCTGGCCCTCACGAGCGCCGCCTGCTTCTCCGACGATCCCCCGCAGCTCACCGCGACCGTCACGGGCGACGACAGCAGCACCACCAGCACCGGCGCGCCCGTCACCACCGAAGTCGCGCCGACGACCACGACCACCGGCGACGACACGACCTCGACTTCGGCCACCGGCACCACCGAGCCGGCCACGCCGACGACGTCGAGCACCACCGGCGAGACGGACACCACCAGCGACACCGACACCACCGGCGGCCCCGTGGTCGACCCGTGCAAGTTCGAGACCCCCGTCTGCCCCGCCGGCCCGAGCGGCACCCAGGGCAGCGGCCAGGAGCCGCTCGACCGCTGCAACTTCCCGCTCACCCGCGCGCCCGAGTGGGACAACCTCGGCCCGCTCGCCGACGCCCTCGCCGAGGCGTTGCCGACCTGGACGATGGTCGACATCCTGGCCGACCTCAACAACACCGCCCTGTCCGCGGACGCGGTCCCGGGCGACGTCGAGGCGCTCGAGCTGGCGTTCCGCTGGGACAACGAAGACTTCAACAAGTACTGGTGGATCCCGCAAGGCCTCACGGGCAGCGCCGACGCCCGCGACGACGGCCGACTCGACGGCCGCGAGGTCGCGCTGATCGGCTGGTGGTTCGACAAGGAGCTCGCCAACGTCTCGTTCGAAAAGGGCGTGCGCGTGACCCTGGTCGACGTCACCGACGCTTCCGAATTGCGCCTGCGCCACATCCTCCTCGTCGAGCCCGTGCCCGGCGATCCGGTCGACTTCAAGCCGGTCCCGGTGCGCGCCGGCGGCATCGCCTGGTACGGCGACACCCTCTACCTCGCCGACCCGACCCAGGGCCTGCGCGTGTTCGACCTGTCGCGCCTGCTCGAGGTCAACGCCAACGTCGACAAGGTCGGCTACGACCCCAAGGTCGCCGACTACTACGGCGGCCTCTACTCGTACGTCGCGGTGCAGATCGGCGCCTACAAGCACGCCTCCGCCTGCGCCCCGCGCTTCTCCACCCTCGCGCTCGACCGCAGCACCAGCCCGCCGGAGCTGGTCGTCGGCGAGTACTGCGACGGCCTCGCTACCTGCGCCAGCGCCATCGGCGGCCGCGTCTTCACCTGGCCGCTCGACCCGGTCAGCGGCCGCCTGCCGTTCGACATCACCTGGGCCAACTCGGCCGCCTACACCGGCGAGACCCAGATCCAGGGCGTCACCCGCAGCGACGGCGCGCTCTACCTGACGAGCAGCGCCCCGCCCGGCGATCCCGGCGCGCTGCACGTGGTCCCCCCCGTCGGCCCCGCCACGGTCCACGGCTGGATCGACACGCCCAGGGCCGTGATGCTCGACGGCGACCGGATCTGGGGCATGTCCGAAAAGTCAGGTGCGAGGTTCGTGTTCGCCGCCGCCCGCTCGGCCTACGAGCAATGACATGTGCCCGCGGACAGGAGCATGTCCCATCCGCCATGTTCGCATGGACATGTCCTCTCGGACATGTCACGCCAAGGTGAACCCGACCGCAATTCCACGGCCGAGTCACTCCAGAGCCTCGTGACGCGTGAGCCCGACCGCCTTCGCACGCCCACGGGATGTCTTTCGGGACATGTTCGGTCGCGACCTCGGCATTCGAGCGCGATGTCTTTCGGGACATGTTCGGTCGCGGCTTTGGCGTTCGGGCGCGACGCTCGCCGAGTCCGCGATTCGGCCGCGCGTCGCTGTCGGCGCGCGCCCCCGAAAAATTGCGACATGTGACAGCCCCGTCGCGGCTTCGCCCTCCGCGCGCCAAATTGTCGCTGAACGGCCCTCGCCTGGCCCCTAAAACCGCGAAAACCCGCTGGCACGTCTGCTGCAACCGAGGCCCCCCAGGTGTCCCCGGTGTCTCAGCGCCTCGTCCGCCCCCTCCTCGATGGCCTCAGCCTGCTCGTGTTCCTGTTCGCCGTGACGTGCGCCGTGCGCCACATGCTCGGCCCCGGATGCAGCGGCGGCGCCTGCCTCGACAGCGCGCGCGACGAGCTGCAGCACTCGGCCGCGCTGCTGCGGCAACAGGCCCACCTCGACCTCGACGGCCTGCAGGCCAGCCTGGCCCACCCCGACGCGCTCACCGACCTGCGCGTGCCTGGCCGCCGCGGCCGCCTCGAGCCGCTCGACCCCTGGCAGCGCCCCCTCGTGCTCCGCCCGCTCGACGGCGAGTGGCTGCTGGAGCTGCGCTCGCGCGGTCAGGACGGCCGCCTCGACACCGACGACGACCTCTATTTCCGCATGACCCCCGCCGGCCAGGCGGAATTCGACCCCGGGACCGCGCAGCACCTGCCCTGAAGGCCAGGTCATGGATCCGGCGGCCTCGACCGCCCGATCAGCCCGAACGCCCGGGCGCCCCGTCGCCGCGCCGCAGCGCCGCCGCGATCGCCTGCGGGTCGAGGCGAAAGATCAGGTCCGTCTCCACGTACGGGCTGATCGCGCAGCCATCTCCGCCGCGCGGGTGCGGCATCTCGAAGAACGCGCGGGCGAACCCGACCTCGCGGCCGTTGAGGTAGCTACCTGTCCCCGAGGTCAGGTGGCACGGCACCACCCATCCCTCGGGCATCACCGTGGCGAAGTAGCGCCCCGCGTGACAGGCGGCGCAGTCGTGGAAGCGCGGGGCCCGGCGCAACCTGCTCAAAAAGCCAGGTGATGCCCCGAGCGGCAGCCCGCGCGCGCGCAGGCGCTCGAGCCGGTCGGCCACCTCGGCCAGCACCGCCGGCGTCAGGGCCGGGTGCAGCCCCGCCGCGGCGTCGAAGCACTCCTCGTGGGCCGGCTGGAAATACGCCCACACCCCGAGCGACCCGGCCAGCTCCGCGATCTCCTCGATCCGCCCGACGTTCCACGGCCCCACCACCGTGATCGTCGCCACCGACATGCCGAGCCCGCGCGCCTGCTCGATCGCCGCGATCACCCGCGCGTACGAGCCCGGCCGCCGGCGCACCAGGTCGTGCACCGGCTCGGGCCCGTCGAGCGACAGCACCACCATGTCGAGGATGCCCGACATGTCCTTCAGGACATTGCCCGTGCGCCAGCCGTTGGTGTTCATCGAAGTGAAGCACCCGACCCGCTTGGCGTGGCCGATGATCCGCGGCGCGTCGCGGCGCAGCAGGACCTCGCCGCCGGAGAAGCTGGCCCGCGCCATGCCGGCCGCCCGCAGTTGATCGATGGCGCCGCAGAACTCGGCGTCGGTCATCTCGTAAGCAGCGCGCTCGGGGATCTCGCAGTACTCGCAACGAAAGTTGCAACGATGGGTGAGGATGAAGGTGACGCTGAACGGCAGCGCCCGCCCGACCACCCGCGCCGCCCCCAGCCGCACCAGGTCGCGCGCCTTGGCCAGCGCCGTCACGCCGCGCCTCCCTGCATCCGCGTCCGCGTCTGCCCCGGCCGCATAAGGTCGCGCCCCGTCACGCCGCCCCTCCCGACTGCACCGCCCCGCGTCGCAGCCGCTTACGCGCCCGCTCCAGGTCGCGCCCCGTCATGCCGCCCCTCCCGACTGCACCGCCCCGCGTCGCAGCCGCTTAGGCGCCCGCTCCGGCCGCGCCAGGTCGTGCACCGTCACGCCGCCCCTCCCGGCGCCAGCGCGTAGATCACGGCCCCCGTCGCCAGCGCCAGCGCCCGGTGCCGCCGCCGCGCCGCCGCCGGATCGACCTGTCCGATCAGCCATGCCCCGAAGACCAGGCCCGCCGCCCCGCACAGGGCCGCCCACGGGCCCAGCAGCAACGCCGCGGCCGCCGAACCCGCCAGCGCCAGCCAGCGCCCGGCCGCAGCCACGCCCGCGGGGCCCAGCCACTGCGCCGTCGTGAACACGCGCGCGCGCCGGTCCTCGGCCTCGTCGGCGCGCTCGTGGACCAGCTGGTTCTGCAGCAGCAGCGCCGTGAACACCAGCGACATGCCCCAAAAGCCAGGTGACCGCGGGGTCCCGACCAGCCCCAGCAGCGGCGCGAAGATGGCGACGTTGGCCAGCGTGCCGAGCCCCGGCAGCCGCTTGAGCCGCGGCCCGAGGCTGTACAGCGCCCCGGTCGTCAGGCTCACCGCCGCCGGCCCCAGCCCGCCGCTCTGCCCCGCGACCACCAGCGCCAGCAGCCCGCACGCCAGCGCCGGCACCACCGCCGCGCCGCCGACCTGCGCGCCGACCAGCGGGTTCTTGCCGCGCCCGTCGCTGCCGCGGTCGCCGTAGGCGTTGAGCCCGTAGGCGCTGGCCAGACACAGCGCGCCGGCGACGCAGGCCCAAAGGACAGGTCCCATCGAACATGTCCCCGAGAACATGTCCTGAAGCGGCGCCCCGGCCAGCGGCAGCGGCACGAAGTGGGCCCACTGGCGCGCCCGCAGGGCCCGCAGCCCGAGCCTCACCCCGGCCCACGCAGGCGGCCTCGCATGGCCGGCGCGGCCGTCCCGGAGGCGCTCGGAGGTGGTCACGCCCGTCGACGATACCCCGCGAGCTCCCCAGGGTCCACGCCGCGTCACCGCGTCACCCCGACCGCGGACGGCGCGGCAAGTCACGCGATCGACCTCGTCGCCGCCGCCACCCGATCCCGAGCCCCAACAGCGCCAGCGAGCCCCACGCGGGCCCGTCCTCGCCGATCCGGCAGCCCTTCTCATCCCCGGCCGGCGTCTCGCCGAACGGCGTGCCGTCCTCGTGCACCGGCGGCGTCAGGCACCCCCACAGCTCGACCTCCTCCGCCGTCACTTCCTCGATGCGCACCCGCGGCTCGCCGACCTCGTCGCGCCCGAAGCAGCGCGGCGGGCTCGCCACGGATGTCCCATCGACCAGGTCGGTCGCTCCGACGGTCACGCAGTATTCCGCCTGCGCCGCCGCGAACGGCACCAGCCATTCCCCATGATGGCGGCCGAACATCTGCGACCGCGCGCCCGCGATCGGCTGCCCCTCCGCGTCGAGGGCCTGGGCCCACACCACGCTGTTGCCGGCCCGGGCCTCCGGCAGCGCCTCGAGCCCGATCGCCAGCGCCGGCAGCAGCTCGGTCTCGGCCGCCTTGCAGATCGACATCCCGCCGCAGCTGTCCGGCTCGCGCTCGCAGCAGACATGGTCGCGGCGAGCGCCCTGCGCCTCCGCGGCCGCGAACGACGCGATCGTCGGCGTCGCCAGCGGCGCCAGCGGCTCGGCCTCGACGACCACCGGGAACGTCACCTCCTGCGTCCCCGACTCGACCGATTCGACGATCGCGGTCGCCTGGTACTGCCCCGCCACCAGCGGCTCGGCCGGCCGCGCCACCACGACCACCGTCCACAGCGGCGCGCCGAGGTACACCTCTGCCTGCAGCGGCACCAGCTCGATCGTCGTGGCGATCGCCAGCCCGTCGCGCTCCAGCGTCACGCTCGCCGACGCCGCCGCGTCCGTCAGCTCCGTGGCGAACACGCTGCCGTACAGCGCGACGACCCCGCCCGGCGCCGTGACGAGCCGCTCGGGCGGGTTCGACAGCTCCCACACCTCGAGCCCGAGGCCCGGCGAACTCGTCGAGCAGGCGTCGGCCCGGCCCGGCGCCAGCGCCATCACGAGTCCCAAGAGACATGTCCCTAAAAACCTGTCCTGAAGTCTCATCACGCCCGCCTCCGCCGCCGTCGTCCGGCGAGTAACAGCCCGATCAGCGCCGGCGCGCCGCCCGACGTCACCGCGCAGCCCGCCTCGCTGTCCTCGACCTCGACCGCGGTCACCGTCGCCTGTAGCGACCAGTCGACCCTGTCGCGCCGGAACGCCAGCGCCTCACTGAAGCGGTCGGGCGCCCCGGCCAGCTCCCCCGCCCACAACCAGCCGTCGGTCAACGCCAGCGACACGCCGAAGTAGTCCGGCGACTCGTGTCCGACCTGCCCCGCGACCTTCCACGTCCCTCCCTCGCGGTGAAGGAAGCGGACGCGCGCCGGATCGCTGTCGTCGTCGGGGTCCTGGTGGAGCGAGATCGCGATCGCCGCCCACTCACCGAACAGGGCGTGTGCGCGCCAGTAGCTGGCGTCGGTGAACGCCTCGATCGTCTGCGGCGCCGACCACCCGTCGGCCGTCCGCGAATAAAGCCGCATCAACCCCTGCGGCGGCTCGATCGCCAGCAGCGTCGCGCCGTCGAACGCGTAGGCGTCGAGCTGCCCGTACTCGGGGACCGCGTAGGGCAGCACGCCCTCGAGCTGCCACGCCGTCCCCGCGCGCACCCACGTCTCGAACCCGTCCGGCGTCGGCGCCACCAGCACGCCGCGCGCCATCTGGAACGTCTCGCCGAATTGCCGCCGCGAGCCTGGCGCCCCGGCCAGGACCTGGCGGGCGACGATACCGGCGTCTGTCTTCTGGAACATGTGGATCTCGCCCGGATCCACCGCTCCGCCGCGCATCACGTACGGCGTGCCGACGGCGACCCATCCGTCGTCGACGGCGACCCGCGAGAAGTCGTAATCCTCGGCGCCCTCCGGCGGCCTCAGCTCCGCCAGCTCGGTCCACCCGGCCGCGCTGCGGCCGAACACCCACGCCTGCTCCGCGCCGTCCGAGTCGGCCCTGGCGACCGCCAGCAGGTCGCCCGCGAGCGCGACGCGGGTCCCGAACTCGGCCCTGAACTGCGGCGCGCGCGGCGTCACCCGCTGTTCGAAGCGCCATGTCCCTTCGACCAGGTGGTAGATGTCGACCGCGCCGCCGTCGAATCGCGCGGCGTTGCTGAGCGGCGCGGCGATCGCCACCCGCTCGCCGTCGGCCGCGAGCTCGAGCCCGAAGTCGTCGCCGAGCTCCCCGGCGCGCGCGACCGCGGGCGCGACGAGCAGCGCGGCGACGACGAGACACCCCGATCGATACGAGCGCATCGTCGCCACAGTATCACGCGGGCCGCGGGCTTTCGCCGACGCGGCCGTGCCAGCGACGGCCCGTGCGAACGTCGTGCACCCGCCTCGCCGGCCCCGGCATGCCCCACCCCTGGCTCACTAGCACTCCTCGGCCGCGTCGCTCAGGCAGGTCGCGGTGTACGTCGCTCCGCGCACGCGCGGGCCGGCGCGCCGCAGCTTGAACTCGACGTTGGTGTCGCGGTTGTCGCACGGCACCGTCTGCGCGCCGCTGTCCGGATCGTGAACGGCGGTCATGTCGTCACGCGTGCTCGGCGTCAGGCCGCGCGGGTCGGTGAGCACGATGGTGCACACGGAGCTGCCCTCGGGGACCGCCCAGTCGTCCTCGCCGACCGGGAGGCACGGCGGCAGGTCGATGACCTCGTCGTCGACGCGCTGCTGGATCTTGCAGTCGGCGTCGAGCGCCTCGGTCTCGAGGTCGCGGTCGGCGACCATCGTCGTGCCGCACACCGGCCGGAACGCCTTTTCGATCCGCCGGGCGATGCCCTCGAGCGCCGGCGTGTAGTCGTCCTCGCAGATCGAGTAGAGGTTGCGCGCCTCGCCCGCGAACGCCTCCGCGACGGCCCGCTCGCGCACCGGTGGCACCGCCGTGCTGCCGCTGCCGTCGCTGCTGTTGACGCAGCCGGGGGCGATGCCGAAGTTCCGGTCCTGCTCCGAGCCGACCTCAGCCTCGGCGTACGGGATCTCGATCTCGCCGTCCTGATAGCCCGCGGGCACGCCGGCGATCAGGGAGACGAGGACTTCGCGGCTCGGATCGATCAACTGCTTGTCGGCCCGGATCTTCTCCAGCAGGTCGACGTAGCGCGAGATCGGCCGCAGCACCGCGTCGGCGTCGGCGGCCCCGGGCTCACCGTCGATGCCGAAGTTGGCGGGCTCGCAGCCGGCGTAGACCGGCCCCGGCCCGCTGCACTGGACCCCGGCGTTCCAGCAGGTCGCGCTGGTCGGCGACAGCCCGCTCGGGTCCTCCCAGAAGGTCTTGTCGGCGATGAAGATGTCCTTGAAGGCAGGTTCATACGAGCAGTCGGTCTCGTCGGTGACCAGCACCACCGACAACAACGCGTTGTCGCGCATGAACCCGTAGTGGTCCTCGCCGGGCGCCAGCGCCTTCTTCAGCGCCAGGTACATCGACTCGAGCGGCTGCTCGTGACCGCAGCCGTCGATGCCCTGCGGCCCGAAACAGGCGAACGCGTCGGCCACCTCGACCCCGGCTGGCAAGTTGCTGACGTCGTCGATCTTCTCGATCCACGGCCGCGCGCGCCGCTCGGGGTCGAGGTCGGTCGCCGTCGGCGTGATCGCCAGCGCGTCGCCGCCGAGCTTGCACACGTCGGTGCACGCGAACGCGGCGTCGACATCGCCGAACTGGAACGCCCCCTCGCCGAGCCGATCGAGGCAGCTGCGCAGCACCAGGTCGCCGCCCTCCGGCGTGGTCACGGCCGCCTCGCAGCGCGGGTTGCCGCTGTCGGTGGTGGTCACGCCGATGCGATAGTGGGCGCCCATCTCGTCGAGCCGGCGGGCGAACGCCTCGAAGTTGCGCGCCAGCCGAGCCTGCTCCTCGGCCATCGAGCCCGAGTTGTCGATGACGAACAGGATGTCGACGTCGCCGCCCTCGTCGAGCGGGATCCGGACCTCGTTGTTCTCGGTCTTGCAGAGCTCGACCCCCACCACCGGGTGCTCGAGGCAAGCAGTGAGGGCCACGGATACGAGAGGAAGCAGGGCTGCGCGCGACTTCATGGCTCCCCTCCGCTGCAAGCCGGTGGCCGCGTTGATCTTTCTCAGGAAATCGCGACGGGCGGGCCGCCCTCCGTCAACTCGATTGGCCAACTTGATTGCGAAGACAACTCTATTGACATACTGGGGCTTGGAGACCTCACTTTCTAATTCCCGCGATTCTGCGCCTAAATACAGACTATGAAACAAACGCTCGTGCGATTCGACAACTTGGATGACACCGGCATCCACCTGCAGACCGCTCGAAACCGCTCTTATATAAGATATAAGCCAACAGACGAGCCCATCGTTGCGGCCCCGCGCCCACACTCGACCTGTCCCCAAGGACATATTCATCCCGTTCACCGCGCCGGGGAGCCGCTGTCTCAGTCCCGGCTGCTCCGACTCGCCCTCGCTCGCCCGCCGCCCACTCCGACCGTCGCCACCTCGGAGCGCACCGCCCTCGCTCGCCCGTCCGCCGCCCTCGCCACTCCGGCCGTGGCCACCTCGGAGCGCACCGCCCCGCTCCCTCTTCGGCCGCCTCGCCGACCACACCCGGCCGCCGGCCGCCTCGTGCTCGACCCCGCCTGCGCTCGCCTGCGGCCTCGCCCGTCGATCTGCTACGATCGCCGCGACGTGCGGCTCGCCTACCTCTCGCACTACTTCCCGCCCGAGTCCAACGCTCCGGCCGCGCGTGTCCACGAGCTCTCGCGCGCGCTCGTGCGGGCCGGGCACGAGGTCCACGTCGTCACCGGCCAGCCCAACCACCCGCACGGCAAGATCTATCCCGGCTACCGCGCCGCCGAGTACCGACGCGAGCGCGTCGACGGCATCGAGGTCCACCGCGTGCCCACGCTCCCGGCCGCCAGCCGCGGCGTCCTGCAACGTGGCCTCGGGTACATGTCCCTTCCGACATCCCAGGTCGCCTTCGGGGCCGCGCGCCTGCCCGCCGTCGACCTCGTGCTGGCCACCTCGCCGCAGATCCTCACCGGCGTCGCCGGGCTCGCGCTGGCCCGCCTGCGCCGGGTCCCGTTCGTGCTCGAGGTGCGCGACCTGTGGCCTGACGGCATCGTCGCCGTCGGCGCGCTGAAGCCCGGCCACCCGATCGTGCGCGCCCTCGAGGTCGTCGAGCGCGGCCTCTACCGCGGCGCGGCCGGCGTCGTCTCGGTCACCGACAGCTTCGTCGATCACTTCGTCGCCCGCGGCGTCCCGCGCGAGCGCGTCGCCGTGGTCAAGAACGGCATCGACACCGCCCTGTTCGCCGCCGACGCCGCCCCGGCCCCGCTGCGGGCCCAGCTCGGGATCCCCGCCGACGCGCTGCTGCTGCTCTACTGCGGCACGGTCGGCATGGCCCAGGACGTCGGTCTGCTGGCCCGCGCCGCCGCGCTCGCCGGCCCCGCCGACGACCTCCACGTCGTCGTCGTCGGCCACGGCGTCGGCCTCCAGGCCCTGGTCGACGAGGTCGCCGCGCTCGGCGTCGGCGCTCGCTTCCACATCCTCCCGTCGGTGCCGCGGCGCGACGTCCCGGGCCTCATCGCCGCCGCCGACGTCAGCGCGGTGATCCTGCGCGACGAGCCGACCTTCGCCCGCTACCTGCCCTCGAAGATCTTCGAGGCCATGGCGATGCGCCAGCCGATCCTGCTCGGGGTCCGCGGCGAGGCCCAGCGCCTGGTCGAAGGGTCAGGTGCGGGCCTGGCCTTCACGCCCGGCGATCCGGCCGACGCGCTGGCCAAGCTGCGCACGTTCGCGGCGCTCGGTCGCGACGGTCGCGCGCGCATGGGCGAGGCCGCTCGCGCCCACGTGCTCGCGCATCACGACCGCGACCGCCAGGCCGACGACCTGGCCCGCTTCCTCGCGGGCATCGTCAGGAGCGGCGCATGACCCATCCGCATCGCCCACGCAGCAGCCTCGGGCGCTCGCTCGAGCGGGGCTCGGGCTACATCACCCGCTGGTCGGGCAGCTCGTGGGCGTTCGCGCTGGCGGTCCTGACGATCGCCCTCTGGCTGGTGACGGGTCCGCTGTTCGGCTTCTCCGACACCTGGCAGCTCGTCATCAACACCGGCACCACCGTGGTCACCTTCTTGATGGTGTTCCTGATCCAGCGGGCCCAAAACAAGGAGTCGCTGGCGGTGCAGCTCAAGCTCAACGAGATCGTGGCCGCGCTCGAGGGCGCCTCGAACCGCCTGATCGACATCGAGAACCTGTCCGAGGCCGAGCTCGGCGTCATCCATCGCCACTATCACACGCTGGCCGAGATCGCGAAGCACGAGAGCGACATCCGCCGCTCGCACTCGATCGAGGAGGCCCGCCACCGCAGCCGCGCCGGCCACAAGTCGCACCCGCGCGCCAGCCACGGGCCGCCCGAGGCCGGCGACGCCTGCGAGCCGCGGAAGCCCTGACGGGTCGCGCTCGCACCTGTCCCGAGAGACAGCCGCCAGGCCGGTCCCCGCGCGAGGCACATGTCCCGGAAGACAGCTCGCTCCGCGCCGACGCCGTGGCGCTCGCACATGTCCCGCGGGACAGCCTCACCTACCGCCCGGCCGACCCAATGAGTTCGCCCCCGGAGGCGCTCGCTCGGAGCTCCCGCGGGGGCGTGCGTCGCCGCGGCGACGGGCTCAGGCGGCCGACTTCGGCGCGTCCTGGATGTGCTTGATGATCTCGTCGCCGAACTCGCTGCACTTCTTCAGCGTCGCGCCCTCCATCATGCGATGGAAGTCGTACGTCACCGTCTTGGCCGCGATCGCGCGCTCGACCCCGAGGATGATCAGGTCGGCCGCCTCGTCCCAGCCCATGTAGCGGAACATCATCTCGCCCGAGAGGATGACCGAGCCGGGGTTGACCTTGTCCTGGCCGGCATACTTCGGCGCGGTGCCGTGGGTCGCCTCGAAGATCGCGTGGCCGCTGACGTAGTTGATGTTGCCGCCCGGCGCGATGCCGATGCCGCCGACCTGGGCCGCGAGCGCGTCGGAGATGTAGTCGCCGTTCAGGTTGAGCGTGGCGACCACCGAGTACTCGTCGGGGCGGGTCAGGATCTGCTGCAGGAACGCGTCGGCGATCGCGTCCTTGATCACCAGCTTGTGGTCGCCGCGCTGGATCACCTGCCAGGGCCCGCCGTCGAGGTCGACCGCGCCGTACTCCTTGCGGGCCAGGGCGTAGCCCCAGTCGCGGAAGCCGCCCTCGGTGAACTTCATGATGTTGCCCTTGTGGACCAGCGTGACGCTCGGCAGCTTGTACTGCAGCGCGTGGTTGATGGCCGCGCGGACGAGGCGCTCGGTGCCCTCGATCGAGACCGGCTTGATGCCGAAGCCGGCCGTGTCGGGGAAGCGGACCTTCTTGTAGAGGGCCGGGAACGCCTCCGAGAACAGCTTCTTGAACTTCTCGTTGTCCTCGGTGCCCTGCTGGAATTCGATGCCCGCGTAGATGTCCTCGGTGTTCTCGCGGAAGATGACCATGTCGGTCGCCTCGGGCCGCTTGACCGGCGACGGCACGCCGGTGAAGTAACGGACCGGGCGCAGGCAGGTGTAGAGGTCGAGGATCTGCCGCAGCGCGACGTTGAGGCTGCGGATGCCGCCGCCGACCGGCGTGGTCAGCGGGCCCTTGATGCCGACGAGGTAGTCGCGGAACAGGTCGAGGGTCTCTTGCGGCAGCCAGTTGCCGGTCTGCTTGAACGCCTTCTCGCCGGCCAGCACCTCGCGCCAGGCGATGCTGCGCTTGCCGCCGTAGGCCCGCGCCACCGCGGCATCGAACACGCGCACCGAGGCGGCCCAGATGTCGGCCCCGATGCCGTCACCCTCGATGAACGGGATGATCGGTTGGTCGGGGACCTGCAGGCCCTTGTCGTTCATTTTGATCGCTTCAGCCATCGCCCTGTCGCTTTCCGTGAGGTGTCCTGGCCAAATAGGCCGGTGGCGCGGTTCGCCGCGGACCGGGGGTATACCACGGCCCCCCGCCCGTCCTGCCCGCGCCCGCGTGCGACCGTGCTCACCCGCCGCCGGCCACCGCGGGCGCTGCGGCATCTCCGGCGGCGATCTGGCCGCTCTCACGCTCGACCCTGAACGCCTTGCCGTCGAAATGGACGGTGATTCTTTCGTAGCTCACCGGCCTGCCGAGGGTGTGGCCCTGGTGACGGACCTGCAACGAAGGCCCGCCACCCGCCGGCAGCTGGACCGCGAACAGCCCGGTGATCCCGGCGTCGGCGACGTCGCCCGCGAGCGGCGCCGTCGGATCGGCGGTGAGCGCGAGCCGCACGCCGAGGTCGTCCCACACGAGGAAGGTCCAGCTCGCGGCCCCCGCGAACAGCTGCAGGCGCCCGAGCTCGCGGGCCACGCTGGCCTCGGGGATCTTCGCGTCGGGCGCGGCGAGCAGCCGGGCCAGCAAGACCGCCGCGTGCAGGCGCGCGAACCGTCGCGGATCGTCGACCCCCGGGCGCCCCTCACCGGCCGCCACTTGTCGCAAGATCCGCAGCCCCTCGTCCACGCGACCCGCCCCCGCCGCCGCGCGCGCGAGCCGGATCGACGCCGTCGGATCGTCGGGCCGGATCGCCACCAGATCCTCGTACTGCCGGTAGGCCCGCTCGAACCACCCGTGACGCAGGAAGATGTCGCCGAGCAGCGCGCGGCTCTGCGGGTTGTCGGCGTCGAACTCGACGATCTCCGAGAAGATCCGCTGCGCCTCGTCGACCTGCGCGTGGGCGACGAACACCTCGCCGATCTGCTGCGCCAGCACCGGCGTCATCAGCCCCTGCTCGCGCAGCAGTCGGCCGCGGGCCAGCGCCTCCTCGAGCTTGCCCTGCTCGCTCAGCAGCTGGATCAGCCGCCGCTCGCCCTGCGGATCGCCGGGGCTGCGCTGCAGCGCCGCCTGCACCATCTGCAGCTTGCGCGTCGCCGCGTCGCCGCCGACCACCAGCTGCAGCTGGCGATCGAGGTCGCTCCAGTCGACCCCCGCGCCGAACATCGCCCGCTCGACCGCGCCGATGAGCCCTTGATCGACGAGCCGGCGCAACAGCCCGCGCGCCAGGTAATTGCGCGCATCGGGCTCGCCGGAGAAGTGCCCGAGCAGCAGGCCGATGTCGGCCTCGGTCGCCGCGCGCTCGTGCAGCAGCTGCAGGAACACCCGCTGATCCTTCCACCCGGTGATCTCGCAGCTGCCGGCCGCGGCCTCGTAGGCGTTGAGCGCCGAGAACATGTCCGAACGGTCAGCCAGCCGCTTCTGCCACAGGATCCGTCGGTGCCCCAGGCTGCGCGCCGCCGCGTCGGAGCACGGCAACTTGAGCCCGCGCGGCACCGGCGAGACCACCGGCGGCGGCGGCGGCGTCTTCGGCCTCGCCGTCGTCCCGTTGCCATCGATGTCGAGCAGGCCGCCGATCGGGTCCGGGCTGGGCGCGTCTTTCTTGCCACCACCCCCGCGCCCCGCCCCCTTGCTCACCGAGGCCGGGCGCCGCGCGTCGTCGGCGACTCGCATCGGCTCCGGCGGCATCTCCTTCACCGGCGACCGCTCGGCCTCTTCGGCCGGCTCCGCGTTGGCGAGCGCCCCGCCCGGGGCCATCGGCGCGGTCGAGGGCGGCGGCGGCTCCGATTTGGTCGGCATCGCCTCACTCTGCGGTTCGGCCGGCTTGCTCGCGGCCACCGCCGCCGGCGTCTCGTTGACGGTCCGCTCCTCCGATCGCGGCGCCGACTCCATGTCGCGGCCGCAGCCGAACGGCGCCGAGGCTGCCGCTGCGATCATGCCGACGACCCGGCTGGTCTTTGATTCCTGTCCCTGAAGCCATGTCGCATCGGCGATCAGCTGCAGCCCGCCGAGCTGCCGCCGGCGCCGCTGGATGCCCTGCTGGGCGTAGGCCGCCTCGCTGTCGAGCGCGAGGAACGAGGTGAACGGGGTCATGAGCCCGTACTCGAGCCCGAGCGCGAGGATCTTGCCGCGCACCGCCTCGAGCCCGCGGCTGTCGCCGAGCAATCGCTCGACGTAGGCCGCGGCCCACAGCTTGGGCACCATGCGATCGAGCGAGCCGCCGGCGTACGTCAGCGGGTACTCCTTGGTGAACGCCTCGCCGCCGAGCCGCCCGGAGATCGTGATCTTGTCGGGCAGGTCGTGGTGCGTGCGCGCCAACATCACCAGCTCCTGCCCGCGCGACAGCTTGCCGCCGGCGCTGACGAACACGTCGTCGAGGCCCTCGCCGAGGCCGAGCTCGAGGTCGGTGATGGTCGGGGTCTTGAGCGCGCCCGACAGCTCGAGCGCGCGCACCACCGCCTGCTCCGGCCCCTCGACGCGCAGCGCCTCGCCGCCGCCGACCCGCGCCAATCGCCCGAGCATCGCCGCGTCGATCTCCGAGCCGACCCCGACGGTGTAGAGCCGCGCGCGCGAGCCCGTCATCGACCGCCGCAGCCGCTCCGCCAGCGCCTCGCCGCTGCGCTCGCCCGACGTCGCCAGGCCGTCGCCGACGTAGACCACCGCCGGCTGCTCGAGCCCGTGCACGCGCGCCAGCGCCTGCTCGAAGATCGCCCCGAGGTCGGTCGCGCCGCCGGCCGCGTGGGCCGCTACCCGCTCGAGCGCCGCGCTGATCGCCTCGGGCGTCGCCTCGGCCAGCCCATCCTCGGGGTACAGCACCTTGGCCGCCACGTCGGCGCTCATCACCGCGAACTTGTCGCCCGCCGACAGGCTGCGCAGCAGCGCCTCCGCCACCGCGAGCTTGGTCTGCTGCTCCGACGGATCGCCGGCCGCCGAGGTGTCGACCACCACCACCACGTCGCCGCGCGGCGCCGGCAATTTCGCCATGTCGAGGTCGGGCGCGAACCGGACCATCACGAAGCTGGCCTGGTCGCCGCCAGCGCTGAAGCGATTGGCGCGCAGCGGCACCCGCGATCGGTCGGGCTTGCGCGTCAGCTCGAGCTCGAAGTCCGCGCGCGGCGTGTAACCCGAGCGGCGCATCGTCACCTGCCGCCCGTCGGTCGACACCCGCGCCTCGCCGAGCGTCGCCAATTCGTAGTCCAGCTCGAGCCCGCGGCGCAGCTGCACCTCGAGCGAGAACTCCTCGATGCTGGCCGCCTCGCGCCCGCGCGGGGCCGCCAGCGGGTAGCTGTAGCGGCGCTTGCCCTCGCTCTCGACCATCAGCTGCTGGTAGCGCAGCACCACCCGCCGCTCGCCCGCCGGCGGCACCGGGTAGATGCGGGCCCGCACCGTGCGCGCGTCGATCCACTCGAGCAGCGCCGGATCGTTGTCACGCCGCACCGCCGCCTCGTAGGTCGCCGCCGCCTGCTTGCGCTCGACGATCTCGCCCTCGACGAGCTGCCCGTTGGTCTCGAGCGCGAAGCTGACGAGCAGCGCGTCTTCGGGGACCGTGAACCAGTACCAGCCCTCGACCGCCGTGCCCGACGGGTTGAAGAACCGCTGATCGACCAGGGTCTCGGCGATCTCGTCCTCGAGCGCCACCCGCACCGTCTGCCGCTGGATCGACAGCGGCAGCGCCGGCGTGCCCGCGGGCGCCGAGCGGTCGACGGCGTACAGCGCCCCCGAGCCCGCGCCCGCGCGCAGGCCACCGCCCGCGCGATCGCCCATGCCGCCGGTCCAGTCGTCCCAGAACGCCACCGGCTCGACCGTCGGCGCCCCGCCCTGGACCGTCGCCCGCTCGCCCGCCTCGACCTCCGCGCGGCCGCCCGCGGCGCTGACGATCGCCAGCCCCTCGGCGACGTAGACCTGCGCCTGACCTGACTCGAAGGACAGGCTCGCCCCGCCCGCCGACAGCGACACCTCGGCGTCGCCGACGGTGTGGACCACGGCTTTTTGGCCCTCCTCGAGCGGCGGCGCCTCGACCCAGATCTGGCCCTCCTGCAGGGCCACGCCGCCGGCGATCTTGACCTTGGTGCCGTCGCGGAGGAACACCCGCGACCCGTCGCTCAGGCGGATCAGCGCGCGCGCACCGGGCCCGGTGGACAGCTCGGCCGTCTCCGGCAGCGGCGTGCGCGACAGCAGCCGCTCGCTGCCCGACGCGGTCGCCAGCAGCACCTCGCCGGCGGCCAGCTCGAGGTTGGCGCCGAGCCGCTCGGACTGCACCGGCGGCGGCTTCTTCCACGGCTTGACGATCGCCACCGCGGTCGCCGAACCGACCGCCAGCAGCAGCAGACCGAGACCGAGCCAGCGCCGATTACGAGGGGATGCGAAGAGACTCGCCACGGCTGCGCAGGATGGCACGACGCCGCTGACGCCGTCGACCGACAGGCCCGACGCGAACGTCGTTCACCCGGCGTCGATTTTCGCGCCCCGCGGCCCGCCCGGCTTTATCGCGCGTCGCGGCGGCCCTGCTCGATGACGCTGCGCAGCTTCGACACCACCAGATCGAGCGCGACCCGGTTGTCGCCGCCCTCGGGGATGATGAGGTCCGCGCGGCGCTTCGACGGCTCGACGAATTGCAGGTGCATCGGTCGCACGTGGCGGTAGTACTGCTCGCGCACGGCCTCGAAGGTGCGCCCGCGCTGCTCGATGTCGCGGCGGATCCGGCGAAAGATGCGGATGTCCGGATCGGTGTCGACGAACAGCTTGATGTCGAGCTCGTTCCGCAGCCGCTGGTCGACCAGCACCATGATGCCCTCGACGATCACCACCGGCGTCGACTCGACCCACCGCGCCTCGGGCAGCCGGCGGTGCGTCTTGAAGTCGTACGCCGGCACCGCGACGCGACCCCCGGCCTTGAGCGCGATGATGTGCTCGACCAGCAGCTCCGTCTCGAGCGACTCCGGGTGGTCGAAGTTGATGTGACAGCGCTCCTCGTAGGTGAGGTCGGCGCGGTCGCGGTAGTACGCGTCGTGCTCGATGATCACGACGCCTTCGGGCGGGAGAGAGTCGCCGATCTTGCGCGCCACGGTCGTCTTGCCCGAACCGCTGCCGCCGGCGATCCCGATGATCATCGAGCTCATGCGGCGCAACGTAGCACGCCGCGCGCCTTCGCGCTTTCCGCGCATGCGCCCTCGCGCGTGCGGGACCGCCGTGAGCTACCCTCGCGCGGCCCGTCCGCGGGCGTCGCTCCTCGCCGCAGCAAATCGACCACCACGCCCGCGCGACCGCGACATCTCGCGGCGTGGACACCCATCGCTCGTGCCCACGATCACCGGCCCGCCGCCGACCCTCCGGCGGCCTCGACCGCGCGACGCAGCGACGCATCCGCCGAGATCCCGGCGCAGTCTTCGCCGCGTCGCTGCGGGCGGACACATGACCTCCAGGATCCCTCGCCCACGCCCGCCGCGGACCCGCGGGTGACGATCCGAGCCCGCGCCGCCGCGGCGAAAATGACATGTCCGTTCCGACATGCGCCCTCGGACATGCCCCGAACGACAGGATCGACGCTCAGCCGCCGCGGCGCAGCCCGTACTTCTCCATGCGATACGACAGCACATGCCGCGGCACCCGCAGGTACGCCGCGGCCTGCGTGATGTTGCCCCGCTTCAGCGCCAGCACCCGCTCGATCACCCGCTTCTCGAGATCGACCAGCGACAGCCCGTCCTCCGGCAGCGCCGGCAGCCACTCGTCGCCGCCGCCCGCCACCGCCGGGGCCGCGGTCGTGCGCGGCGGCAGATCCTGGGTTCGCAGCACGTCGCCCGCGCACAGGATCACCGCCCGCTCGCACGCGTTCTCGAGCTCGCGCACGTTGCCAGGCCATGGCCGTGAGGACATGTCCGCGAGGACATCCTCCGGGATCTCGACGTCGCGCCCCGCCGCGAAGCGGGCCACGAAGTGACGCACCAGCTGCGGGATGTCGTCGACCCGATCGCGCAGCGGCGGCAGCTCGATCTCCACCACCCGCAGGCGGTACAGCAGATCGCCGCGGAGGTCGCCCGGATCGCGGTTGGTCGCCGCGATCACGCGCACGTCGACCGGCACCGGCACGTCGCTGCCGACCACGTCGATCACCCGCTCCTGCAGCGCGCGCAGCAGCTTGGCCTGCAGCGGCGGCGGCAGCTCGGCCACCTCGTCGAGGAACAGCGTGCCGCCGTCGGCCTGGCGGAACCGGCCGGGACGGTCGCGCAGCGCCCCGCTGAAGGCCCCGCGCACGTGGCCGAACAGCTCCGACTCGAGCAGCTCGGCCGGGATCGCGGCGCAGTTGACGGCCACGAACGGCGCCGCGCCGCGCGAGCTGCGGGCGTGAATCCGCCGCGCGATCAGCTCCTTGCCGGTGCCGCTCTCGCCGGTCACCAGCACCGGCGCGGCCGCCCGGGCCACCCGGTCGGCGAGGTCGAGCACGCGCGCCATCGCCGGCGAACGGCCGACGATCGCCCGCTCCACCCCCGCGACCTGGCGCTGCAGGCTGAGCAGCTCGGCCCGCATGCGCCCGCGCTCGAGCGCCTTGGCCACCGTGAGCAGCAGGTGCTCGCGGTGGAACGGCTTGCCGATGAAGTCGAACGCGCCCGCCTTCATCGCCGCGACCGCGAGGTCGACGTCGCCGTAGGCCGTGATGACCAGCACCGGGGTCTCGGGCGAGCGGGCACGGATCTCCCGCAGCACCTCGAGCCCGCCGACGTTCGGCATCCTGACGTCGGTGATGACCACCGCGTGCCGCTCGGGGTCGAAGCGCCGCAGCCCCTCGGCCCCGTCGCGCGCCCCGTCGACCGCGTAGCCGGCCTTGCGCAGGTTGAACAGCCCGAGCTCGCGCCCCGAGTCGTCGTCCTCGATGAAGAGCAGCTCCTCGCCGGCCATGTCGCCCGTAGCCTAGCCGACCCGGCGCGCGCCCGCCTGCCCCCCACGGCGCCGGCTCACCCGCGGCCTCGCCAGCGGCTCCTCGCGCCTGCCCCGCCGCCCCGGATATTGACTTCGCCGCCCGGCCCGGGGACACCCGAAGACACGTGCCCGCCCCGCCCCCGCCCCGCGCCGCCGACCGCCCGCCCGCCGCGCGTGCCCCTTCGGACATGCCCGATCGGACCGGTCCCGAAGGACCTGTCCTGAGCGACATGCCCGAGGAGCCATCCATGCTGTCGCCGCGCGCCTTCGTCCGCGTGTGGCTGCCGATCGCCGCCTTCACCGCCCTGCACTACGGCACCGGCATGGAGCACGACTGGGCCCACGACGTCCTGCGGCGCATGTACTACCTGCCGATCGTGCTGGCCGCCTTCGACCACGGCCTGCGTGGCGGCCTGCTCGCGGCCGCCGTGTCATCGCTGGTCTACCTGCCGCACGCCTTCTCACTGTCGCCCGGGCACCACCACGACCCCGGCGGCGGGGTCGACAAGGCGCTCGAGGTGCTCCTCTACAACCTCGTCGGCGCGACCGCGGGCCTGCTCGCCGACCGCGAGCGCAGCCGCCGGCGCGAATTACAGCGGGCCCTCGCCGACCAGCGGCGGCTCACCCGCGAGCTCGTGCGCGCCGGTCGGCTCTCGGCCCTCGGCGAGGTCGTCGCCGGCCTCGCCCACGAGATCAAGAACCCGCTGCACGCCCTCGCCGGCACCGCCGAGGTCGTCGGCCCGCTCATCCCGCCCGACGCCGAGGAGCGGCGCATGTGGGACATCCACGTCGCCGAGCTGGGCCGCCTGTCGCGCCTCGCCGAGCGCTTCCTGTCGTTCGCTCGCCCGAGCCCGAGCGAGCTGATCGCCCTCGACCTCCGCCGCGTCGCCGAGCAGGTCGCCGAGCTTTGCGTCGCCGAGGCCCGCGGCAAGCGGGTCGAGGTCGAGCTCGACCTGCCCGAAGCGCCCGTCGCCATCCGCGGCGACCGCGATCAGCTGGCCAGCCTCGGCCTCCACATCGCCGTCAACGCCCTGCGCGCGATCGCCTCGACCGGTCACCCGGGTCGCCTGCGGATCGCCGCCCGCGTCGAAGGTGACCACGCGCTGCTGGTCCTCGACAACGACGGCCCGCCGCTGACCGTCAGCGAGCGCCCGCAGCTGTTCACCCCGTTCTACAGCGGCGACGCCCAGGGCACCGGCCTCGGCCTCGCCATCGCCGCCCGCGTCGCCGATCAGCACGGCGGCAGCGTCGACGCCGAGAACGCCGGCCTCGGCGTCCGCTTCACCCTGCGCCTGCCCCGGCTCGCCGCCTGAAAGCACATGGCGCCCGGGACATGTCCCGCGCGCCATGGGGTACCTGCGATCCGCAGGGTCTGCGGCACAAAAGCACATGGCGCTCGGGACATGTCCCGAGCGCCATGTCGCTGCGCGCCTCGACTACATCTTCTTGACGTAGGCGGCGACCGCGTCGATCTCTTCCTTCGACAGCTTGTCCTTGAACGCCTTCATCTTGGTGCCGTCGACCCCGTCGGCGATCGCCTTGACCACCGCGGCCTTGCTGTGCTTGGACTGCCAGTCCTTCGCGGCCATGTCTGGGATGTTGTTCTTCTTCTGGACCTCGGCGCCCTTGCCGTCGGCCGCGTGGCAGACCTTGCACTTGCCGTCGTAGATCGCCTTGGCGTCGATCTTGGCCGAGGCGTCCTCGGTCTTCTTCGGCTCGGTCTTCTTCGGCTCGGCCTTCTTCGCCTCCGGCGCCTTCGCGTCCGACGCCTTGGCGTCGCCCTCGGGGGCCTTGGCGTCGCCCGCGGGCGGGGTCGCCTCGGCCGCCTTCGCGTCCTCGGCAGCCTTCGCGTCCGCCGCTGCCTTGGCGTCCTCGGCCGCCTTCGCGTCCGCTGCCGCCTTCGCGTCCGCCGCCGCCTTCGCGTCCGTCGCCGCCTTCGCGTCCGCTGCCGCCTTCGCGTCGTCGACCTTGGCCTCGACCTTCTTCTCCTCGGTCTTGGCGCCGCTATCGCAAGCGACCAGCGCCACCGCGGCGCACAGTCCGACGTTGCGGGTGATTCTCAGGACGGTCTTCAGGGTCATGTTCGAACTCCTTATCGGCCCGCGGAGCTGTCGCTAAGGGGCCAGGGCCGCGAATCGTACCGAAGCGTCATGAACGCGACAAGTTACCGTGTGAGGGCGCGAACGCGCCGCCCACGTCACACGCGACCTCGTCGTGCGCGTCGTTGCCCGCACCACGCCCAGACCCCTCGTGCTGCCGGGCGCGCCGCTTCACGATCGCGCGACCCAACGGCGAAGGCCGCCGCGAGCGAGCTCGGGGCGGCCTTCTGCTGCGCATCGACCGGAGGCCGACGCGCGCGGTTCACTGCACGAGGATCGTGAACTCGATGCGGCGGTTCTTGGCGCGACCGGCCGCGGTCTTGTTGGTGTCGACCGGCTCGTCCATGCCCGCGCCGCGCGACTCGATGCGCGCGGTGTCGATGCCGTGCTCGACCAGGTACTCCTTGACGGACGCGGCGCGCTTGCCCGAGAGCGTCTTGTTGTACTCCGGCGAGCCGGTGCTGTCGGTGTGACCCGAGATCTCGATGCGGATCGACGGGAACTCCTTGAGCACCGCGACCGCGCGGTCGAGGACCGGCCGCGACTTCGGCTTGATCGTCGCCTTGTCGAGGTCGAAGTAGATGCCCTTGATGGTGCCGGTGAACTTGGCGAGGGCCGTCGGGATCTCGTCGGGGCAGCCGTCCTCGTCCTGGTAGCCGTTGCGGGTCTCCGGCTGCGTCGGGCACTTGTCGTCCGGATCGAGGATGCCGTCGCCGTCGGTGTCGGGGATCGGGCAACCATCCGGCTCGACGCCCGGATCGTCGGGGCACTTGTCGACGATGTCGAGGAAGCCGTCGCCGTCGCGGTCCTTGAGCGGGCAGCCGTCGGGCGCGACGCCGGGGACATCCGGGCAGGCGTCCTGGCTGTCCATGAAGCCGTCGCCGTCGCGGTCACGCTCGGGACAGCCGTCGGGCGCGATGCCCGGCTCGAACGGACAGGAGTCGGCGTTGTCGAGGAAGCCGTCGCCGTCGCTGTCCTTCTCGGTGGCGGCCGGCTTCTTCTTGCGGTTCAGCGTCAGCGACAGGCCGAGCAGCACCTCGGGGTAGATGACCGCGCCGTTGTCGACGCGGAGGCGGGCCGCGACGACGTTGCGGACGTCGAGGCGCAGCATCGCGTAATGCGAGATGTAGTACTTGACGCCGCCGCCGTAGTGCGTCGACTCGTCGATGTCGTTGCCGAGCGCGCCGGTGGTCCCGATCGCGCCGCCGCCGACGAGCACGAACGGCGTGATGCGCCAGAACGGGATCTGGCCGATGACGTGCGCGCGGAAGTTGAAGAGGATCGCGCGCGTGTCCGCCGAGTCGGTGTTGGTGATGTGGGTCGGCATCACGCCGCCCTCGATCTCACCGCCGAGGAAGCTGAGCGGGTAGTACGCGAAGCGAGCCCCGATCTCCGGCGCGACCCTGCGGTACGGCTTCCAGAACTCCTCGCCGCCCGACTGCAGCGACTGCAGCTGGCGGACCGGGTCGAACAACTCGTGCGCCGAGCCGCCCGGCATGAAGACGCCGCCGAAGATGCCCAGCTCGAACATGTTGCGCTCGGGCCGGCAGCGCCGGATCCACTTGACGCTGGTGTCGTTCTGACACTTGTCGCCCGACTTCTTCGCCTTCTTCCCGCTCGCCCCGCCGCTCGCCTTGGAATCGGTCTTCACACCCGAGGTGTCGGCGGAGATCGAAGCACCCGCCGAGGGCCCTTCGGGCGTCGGCGCCGGGGTCGCCGCGGGCTCGGCTGCAGGCGCCGCCGCTTCGCTGGGCGCCTGAGCCGCGAGCGCGGGCGTCGCTACGAGCCCAGCGACCAGGGCAGCTCCGAGTCGGATTGAAAAGCGATTCATCTGTCGTCTCTCCTCGAGGGAAAACCGGAACACGCCGCGCGACCCGGGCGCGTGTTTGGAGTGGGGGACCGCAAGGTGGTGGGTCGAGTGCTGTACGTCGAGTCGCTCACGCGAAGGAACTGGGGGGACGGGCAACTCACCACGAGGGCTTCGCCCTCGGCTCTGCCGTTTATGGCACACCGAGCCCCCTGCTGTGAACCCACCCTGCGGGCGTCGCAACACCCAAAACAGGGCCGCCGAGTTGTCGCACACAATCGACGAGCACGCGAAAAGGCGGTGAAATCCAGGGCATCGCGACCCCGCCCCGGTCGACCCGGCTGCCGCTCGCCCGGGGCCTCCTGGGGGCTCAGGGACCCCGGTAGACACGGTTCTCCCACGCTTTGCACCGACTTCCCCGACGCGGAGCGAATGGGGACCTGCGCGGACAAACCCCGACCCGAAACTACCAACGCGAACCGCGCCAGACCTTTCGGACAGCTCAGGAAACCGCGGCAAAAGATCGCTCGAGCATCGGCACGCCAACCCACGGACGAAAGCCGTAAATTGCCCCGGCCAGCCCGCGGGACAGCGGCCCGCTCGGCCGTCCAGCCCACGGGCCATGTCTCGAAGGCCATGACCCCAAGTGCTCGCAACTCTTGCGAGCGACCGCGGCACGAGGGCCGCAAAGGACGTCGGACATGGCAAGCCAACGCTCCTCCGCAACTCCTCTCGTCGTCCACGAGCACCGCGTCACCCTGCAAAAGGCCATCGACAGCATCGTCCAGCGCTTCGGCAAGGGCGCCATCATGGCCCTGGGCGGCGACCCCGGCGACCGCCAGTCCTTCGAGGTCGTGTCGACCGGCTCCCTCAACCTCGACCGCGCCCTCGGCATCGGCGGCCTGCCGCGCGGGCGCATCGTCGAGATCTACGGGCCCGAGTCGTCCGGCAAGACGACGCTCATGCTGCACGCGATCGCCGAGGCCCAGCGGCAGAAGCTCGCCTGCGCCTTCATCGACGCCGAGCACGCCCTCGACGTCAAGTACGCCCAGCGCCTCGGCGTGCGCCTCGAGGACCTGCTGATCTCGCAGCCCGACTGCGGCGAGCAGGCGCTCGACATCGTCGACACCCTCGCGCGCACCGGCGGCATCGGCCTCATCGTCATCGACTCGGTCGCGGCCTTGATCCCACGTGCGGAGCTCGAGGGCGACATGGGCGACCAGCACCTGGGCCTGCAGGCCCGTCTCATGAGTCAGGCGATGCGAAAGATCGCGGGCATCGCCTTTACGACCAACACCCTCGTCGTCTTCATCAACCAGCTGCGCCACAAGATCGGCGTCACCTTCGGCTCGCCCGAGACGACCACCGGCGGCAACGCCCTCAAGTATTTCGCCAGCGTCCGCCTCGACATCCGCCGGATCGCCACCGTGCGCGACGGCGAGGACGCGGTCGCCAACCGCTGCCGCGTCAAGGTGGTCAAGAACAAGTGCGCCCCGCCGTTCACCGAGGCGCAGTTCGAGATCGCGTTCGGCACCGGCATCGACCGCAACGCCGAGGTCCTCGACTGGGCCCTCGGTCGCAACGTGATCACCAAGGCCGGCAGCTGGTTCTCGCTCGGCGACATCCGCGTCGGCCAGGGCCGCGCCGCGGCGCTCGAGTGGCTGCGCACGCACCCCAGCGAGCGCGACGGCCTGCTCGCCCGCGCCATGACCGATCTCGCGGTGCCGACCGCGAGCGAGCAACCCGAGGAGGAAGCCCGCGCCGCCTGACCCACCAGCCGCAGGCGACGCCGGCTCGCAGCGTTGCGACCCGCAGAAATGCGAGCGCGAGCGAACACCGCTCGCGTCGCCTTCACCACAAAAACAAGAGCGGGCGGAAGCATCGCCTCCGCCCGCTCACCTCGCCGCTCATTCACGCCGCCTGCGGCAGCTCGCGCTCGAGCAAGAACTTCCACAGCGGCTTGTTGCTCTTGCGCGCGTTGCAGGGCCGGCAGCACGGCACCAGGTTGTCCGGCTCGTTGCTCCCGCCGCGCGAGCGCGGGATCACGTGGTCCCGGGTCACGCTGCGCCGGTTCAACCGCGCGTTGCAGTACGCGCAGAAGGTCAGCACGTTCCACTCGTAGAAGCGGAACTCCCGCGTGAAGCACGGGTCGAGCCGGCCTCGAATCACGTCGGCGACGGACGCCTTGATGAACTTGCTCATGTCCCGGAACCGGCCCAGACGCCCGTCACCGTTGCGCAGCGCCTTCCGCCGAAGATGCCGCGCCAGGTAAAAATCGGGGCCCCGCTCCGGGCGGGTACACAAGGTGTCATAGTGGTTCTTGATAAGCGCTTGCATGGCTCTCCTCCCCCTCTCACCGCTCGCGTGTCACGAACGTGGACTCAATCGACGTAGGTGAGCGTGCTCCACGTCGGCACCGCCACCGCCCCGCTCGCCCGGAACTCGACCTTCGCCTCGACCTCCATGTCCTCGCCGACGAGACGAACCTGGTCGCCCGCGCGGATGCACAGCTCGCCGAGCCGATGCTCGGTCATGGCGATCCGGATGCAGTGGTCCACCGTCCGGTCGTTCAAATTGGCCTCGATCGTACGCATACACACCTCCTCGATGGACAGGGCGGGGTTCGAACCCGCGACCTCCGCGCTGCCAGCGCGGCGCTCTCCCAGCTGAGCTACGAGCCCGGAACAAACGACATGGATCTCGATGGAGAAGGTCGGACTCGAACCGACGACCTCCTGCGTGCGAAGCAGGCGCTCTCCCGACTGAGCTACGACCCCGTTTTCGACGCGTCCCCGCGTCGCTACTCACCCGCGGCGACGAACGCCCGTCAGCCGCCGGCGGTCCGCCGATCCGCGCAGCCCGACGATCGATTCGACGAATGGGCGACATGTCCGAACGGACATGTCACGACATTCGCCGAATCACCGCACAATCGCGGCGACTCGTCTTGCGATTCGGATCAAGGCGACCGCGACATCCATCGCGGTCGAGACGCCGACCGACGCCGCGGGGCCGCTCTCGGATTCTCGGATCGGACCGCCCTGCGGTCGCGGATCAGGCGAGACTCTTGAGAAAGCGCTGGAAACCTCGTCCAGACAACCCCGCGCGATCGGTCTGCCGATCGGCTGCATGGTCCGCCGGCAGCTCCACGGCCGGCATATTCGGTTCGGCGGTGAGAGTCTGGGGGATCGTGCAGAGAAGGATGTCTTGGACGGGACGCATGGCGCTTACCTCATGAATGGCCTCAACAGTACCAGCGGCGCGCGGAGCCTGTCAAGCTCGGTGCATAAAAAAAAGATCGCGACTCCCGACAATCATCATAGGTCGCGGACCCTCGCCGACCCCACCGGCCCGCCGGCTCAATCACGCCACCCCTTGGCGCGAGCGCGCGCCTCTCTCCGCTGAACCATGTCTTTTAAACGAAGAAAGAGATGGAGGCGCGACCGCGTCGCGCCTTCATCTCTCGTTCGGTCTTCAAGACCGTCAGTAGCGGCCCGGCGGATCGCTGGCGGGGAAGGACTCGTCCGACTCGAAGTCGACCCGGTCCTGGAACGACGCGCGGCGCTCCTCGTCGACCCGCTGCTCCTGCGTCAGGGCGGGCGACGTCGCTTCCTCGCCGGCTTGCTCGCTGACCTCGCCTCGTGCCACGACATGCTCGCTGCGCCACTCGAGGATCTGCTTGAGGCGCGCGAGATCGCGGCACAGCGCCCGCTGCGAGTCGCGGCCGACGAGGCGCGCGACCCATGCACCGAGGTCGCCGGCCATCGGCTCGTGATACAGCCGCACCCACACCTCGGTGCCGCCCGAGGATGTCGCATGGAACTCGACGCAGCCCTCGCAGGCCCGCACCGCGCCTTCACGCGAGCGCCAGCCGATCCGCTGCCCCTCGACGTCCTGCGTGATCTCGACTTCGACCTCGACCGGCCGGCCGAACGGCCCCTCGGCCATCCAGCTCCAGCCGCCGCGCTCGAGTCGCGACACGCGGATCATGTCGGCCATGAACTGCGGCAGGTTCTGGAGGTGACGCCAGAACGCGTACACCTCACCGACCGGCCGATCGATCGTCACCGCGGCCTCGGCCACCACGGCCCGGCCGGGATCGACGCCGGGATACGGGGCCCCGGGCCGCTCGGTGTCGATCTGCATCGCCCGGTAAAACATGCTCTGACCTGTCACGCCGCGGCGCATGAGCGAGCCTCCGGCCAGCGCGACCACCAACGAAAGCGGCCACCGGCGCGCCCGCACCAGCCCCCACGCGACCATCCAGGCCCCAGCGAGCAGCGAAGCGGCGCGCTCGCTCTGGCCGACATTCTGCGCGCAGACCGTGTCTGCGCCACGCACGCATGAGCTCGAATTCTCCATCGTGGGTCTCCGCCGAGACCATGGATGCCATCGTCCGGTCGCGCCAGCGGTCGCTGCAATTTCGTCGCGCTGCGGCACGACCACGGTCGAGCTCGCCAGACGGCCGCGACCCCGCTCGGGCCGCTGCGCCGCCGTTCGCCCCGGTGGTGCATCGCCGGCTGTCCGTTCGGTCAGGTCCAGATCGAGCCCGCAACGAGGTCGCTCTCGTCGCGCTCCGCCGACCACCGCGCATCCTTCACGGTCCTTCACCCACGCGGGGCGCTCATCTGTCTCTCGAGACATGTCCCCGTCGACCCTCACGGTCCTCGCCGCAGCGGACCTTGCGCAGGTCGCCCGCGTCCGCCTGCTCGCTGGAGCGAACGGCGCGGCCCTTCGCTTTTGCAGGGCCCGGGTCATCCGCAGGCGCGACGGGCCTCAAGTCCACCATGATCGCGGCAGCGCATCGACCTCGCGGCCGCGGCTCCTCGGCGCCACCGCGCCGGCGCGCCGGGCCACGAGCGCGAGCGCCCCGCCCACGCACAATGTGGGCGCTCCCATGGCCATCACGCTCGACCTCTCGCACGCCCCGCTCGTCCTCTCGAGCTTCGACGGCGACCTGAGCCTGGACGACGTCGAGGCGTACATCGGCCGCATGGCCGAGGTTCACGATCGCCGCGAGCCGTACGTCAGCGTCATATGGATCGGCCAGTACGCCCGCAACCGCTCGCACACCGAGCGGATTGGTCGCTGGATCAAGGACACCGAGGACACCGCGCGGCAGTTCTGCCTCGGCGCGACCATGATCAGCCAGTCGACCGGCTTTCGCTTCTTGCTGGCGACGATCTTCCTGATCCGGCCGATGCCGTGTCCCTACCTGGTCTGCGGGACATGGTCGGAGGCGATCGCCCAGGCCCGCACCCAGGCCCGCGGCGCCGGCTTCCATTTGCCCGAGCTCGCCAGCCCGTGGCCCCAAGTCGCCTGAGGTCCGGCGAGGCTGCGCGACCTCACTCCGCGCCGCCCTGCCTGCGCGGTACCATGGCGAGATGCGCCCTGCCCTCACCTTGCCTGTCTTCTTCGCCCTCGCCGCTTGCGGCGACGACACCGGCACCACCACCGGGGCGACGGCCACCGACAGCAGCAGCACGACCACCGGGCCGACGTCCTCCCCGACGGCCGCGTCCGAGGGCCTGAGCGACACCGCAGCGCCGACGACCACCAGCGGCGGCAGCGACAGCGACAGCGCCTCGACCGGCACCACCGCCGCCCCGACCACCGAGGGCACCACCACCGGCGGCGAGCTCACCTGCGACCAGTCGCCCCACTACCGCGTCGGCGCGGCGATCCGCGACATCACCGGCCCGTCCGCCGAGCTGGTGATGATGGGCTACTCGATGCCCGAGCAGAAGGCCGAGGGCATCAGCACGCGGCTGTGGGCCCGCGCCTTTGTCGTCGAGCACCCGTGCAGCGGCACCCGGATCGCCTTCGTCAGCGCCGACCTCGGCCAGGTGTTCCAGGGCGTCCACCTCGAGGTCGTCAAGCGGCTCAAGGCCAAGCTCGGCGCCGACCGCTACGACTTCGACAACATCGCCCTCTCGGCCACGCACACCCACTCGGGCCTCGGCGGCTTCTCCCACTACACCATGTTCAACCTGGCCGTCGGCGGCTACGACCCCGACAACTTCGAGGTCATCGTCGCCGGCATCGTCGACGCCATCGAGGCCGCCGACGCCGGCCTCGATCACGGCGTCGTCAAGATCGCCCAGGGCCCGCTGCAGGACGCCAATTGGAACCGCAGCCCGCAGGCCTACGCCGAGAACCCCGACCCCGAGCGGGCCGCCCACGAGGCCGAGATGATGCGCGACACCAACACGGCGATGACCGTGCTCCGGTTCGAGCGCACCGGCGAGGGCGAGCTCGACGGCCAGCCGATCGGCATGCTGACCTGGTTCTCCAGCCACGCGACCAGCGTGTCCAACCAGAACCGCCTCGTCAGCGGCGATCACAAGGGCCTCGCCTCCTACTTCATGGAGAAGCACTTCGGCGCCGACTACACCGCGCCCGACCCATTCGTCGCCGCCTTCGCCCAGAGCGACGCCGGCGACGTCTCGCCGAGCGAGGTCATCGTCGGCGAGCCGAAGAACACGGTCGTGCGCCCGTGCGACGACAGCCCCGACCCTGCCTGCGACGACCTCGGCAACGCCGTCGTCCATGGCACCTGGCAGTACGAGCGCGCGCTCGAGCTGTTCGACGCCGCGGCCGAGCACCTGCGCGGGCCGGCGGCCGGGCGGCTCGCCTTCGTCGACATGGAGGACGTCACGATCGGCCCCGAGTTCACCGGCGACGACGAGCACACCACCTGTCACGCCGCGATCGGCTTCTCGATCGCCGCCGGCGCCGAGGACGGCGTCGCCGTCGCCTTCATCGAGGAGGGCATCGTCTACGGCGACCTGCCCAAGGTCACGCTCGTGCCCGAGGACCAGGCCTGTCACGAGGAGAAGACCATCTTGCTGCCGGTCGGCCGCATGCTCCCGTATCCCTGGTCGCCGACGATCTTGCCGGCCCAGGTGCTGCGCCTCGGCAGCCTCGCCATCCTGCCCGCGCCCTTCGAGGTCACCACGATCTCCGGCCGAAGGCTGCGCCACTCCGTGCTCGACGCGCTCGCCGGCACCGGCGTCACCCGGGCCGTGGTCGCCGGGCTCTCGAACGGCTACTCGAGCTACGTCACCACCCGCGAGGAGTACGCCGTCCAGCACTACGAGGGCGCGTTCACGCAGTTCGGCCCGTGGACCCTCGCCGCCTGGCAGCAGGAGTTCTCGCAGGTCGCCGAGGCGCTGCGCGACGGCGTCCAGGCGCCACACAAGGCCGTCCCGCTCGACCTCAGCGACGACCAGATCCTCAACGTCCCCGGCGTCGTCGCCGACTCGCCGTGCGCCCTGCTCGACGCCATCCTGTGCCCGTTCGACAAGTTCGGCGACGTCGTCACCCCGCCGCCCGCCAGCGCCGGGCCGGGCGACCTGGTCAAGGTCACCTTCCGCGGCGCGCACCCTCGCAACAACCTGCGCACCGGCACCGGCTACCTCGAGGTCCAGCGCGACGACGGCGGCACCTGGACCGTCGTCGCCCACGACTGGGACCCCGAGACGCGGTTCCGCTGGCGGCGCACCGGCGGCGCGCTGAGCCCGACCTCCGAGGTCGACGTCGAGTGGAAACTCCCCGACGACGTCGTGCCCGGCACCTACCGCATCGTCTACAACGGCGACGCCAGGTCGCTGTTCGCCACCTTCACCCCGATCACGGGCACCTCGCCGACCTTCACCGTCCAGTGAGGTCGCACCTCGGGACATGTCCTCCAGGGCATGTCCCGGGCGCCATGTCCTTCACGACATGCCCTTTACGCCAGGTCGACCGGCCGGAAGCGCGCGAACGGCCGCCCCAGCTCGGCCACCTCCCCCGGCGCGATCAGCTGGCACACGCCCTCGAGCTGCTGCCACAGCTGTTGCACCACCGGGTTCTCGTGGGCGCGGCGGGCTGCGTCCTCGGAGGCCCACTCGAACACCTCGAGGATGGTGCCGTCGTTCGCGCGCATCACGATCGGCTCGCGCTCGGTGGCCAGGTCCTGGGCGCGCAGCACCGGCAGGTGGCCGCGCAGGAGCTCGAGCAGCTCCTCGGCGCGACCGGGGAGGGGGCGGTAGCAGGCGATGACGATGACTCCCATTTCACAGCCGTAGCGCGCGGCCGGGGGGCGGTCAAGGACGCGCGGGCGTACGCGACACGCTGGCCGCGTAGATGGCCGCCAGCGACAGCGCCGTGCCAGCGGCCTCGACCATCCCGAACGGCTCGGCGAACACCAGCACGCCCCACAGCGTGGCCAGCACCGGCTGCAGGAGCAGCAGCAGCGAGCCGCTCGCGGCCGGCACGTGCGGCATGCCGCGCGAGATGAGCGCCCAGCCGCCCACGTGCGCGCCGACCCCGAGCAGCAGCAACAGGCCGAAGTCGCTGGAGCTCGCCACCGCCAGCGGCTCGCCGGTCGCCAGCGCCGCCAGCACCAGCAGCGCCGCCGCCGTCGCGCTCGACACGAACAGTGCCGCCGCGACCCCGAGCGGCCGCTCGCCGCGCTGGGCTGTCCGCAAGGACAGGTAATAACCGGCGTAGAACACACCCGTCAGCAGGCCCAGCAACACGCCCTGCAGGTGGACCGGGCTGCGCTCCAGCCCCGGCAGCGCCAGCATCGCCGTGCCGATCAAGGCCAGCAGCGCGCACACCCCGAGCCGCCGCGTCAGCCGCTCGCCGAGCAGCAGCGCCGAGAACAGCGCGACCCAGAACACCTGCGTGTTGGCCAGCAGCGTCGCCAGACCGGTGCCCGAGTACAGGATGCTCTTGTGCCACACGAACAGGTCGCCGGCGAAGCACGCGCCGGCCAGAGCCGCCCACGCGGTCGCCGGGCCGCGGCGCACGGCCTGTCCGTTCGGACCTGTCCGCGAGGACAGCCACGCCAGCGGCAGCAGAGCGGCCGCCCCGAGCCCGCAGCGGTAAGCCCCGATCGCCGCCGGCCCGAGCGCGATCCACTTGACGAACAGCGCCGTCACGCTGATCACCGCCGCCCCGAGAGCGACCAACACCAGCGGCGCGCGCGGGGGAGAAAGAGGGGCCATCACCAAACGTCAGCCTCGTCGAAGCCCTGCGCGGCGGCTCCGGCGCCCGACCAGCGCGCGCCCGCATCCGCGCGGCCGACACTAGCCCGCCGGCGGGGTGGGCACAAGCCGCTGGGCACCGCCGCGAGGCTGGCGTAAGGTCGTGAGCTGCCGATGCTGGTGCTCAGCCCCGCCACCGCCCACGACCTGCCGGCGCTGCAGGAGATCGAGCGCTCGGCCACCGACCTCTATTACGCGGCCGGCTTCTCGCGCGCTGCGATCGTCGCCCGCGGCCTCGCCGACATGCGGGCCCTGATCGGTCAGACCACTCTGTTGCTGGCGCGCGACGGCGACGAAGCGATCGGCTACGTCAGCTACTACCCGCGCGGCCCATACATGCACCTCGAGGAGATCGCCGTCCGCCGCGACCGCCAGGGCCGCGGCAGCGGGCGCCTGCTGGCCGATCAGGTGCTGGCGGCCGCGCGCGCCGACCCGCAGTGCAGCCACCTGTCCCTGGTCGCGTTCTGCCGGGCCGCCTGGGCCCTCCGCCTGTACGACCGCCTCGGCTTCCGCTCGCTGGCCGCCCTGCCCGACCCCCTGCCGCACGCCGAGCTGCTGGCCGAGCTGCTGGCCGAGGCCGCCCCGGGCGAGCCGCGACAAGTCATGGTAATGCCGGTCGGGCCGTGATCCGACGCGACCTCCACCAGCACAACCGCCTCGCCTGGGACGCCGCCACTCCCGCGCACAGCAGCCACAAGCACGACCAGGCCGGGTTCCTCCGCGGCGGCGGCACCACCCTGTTCGACGACGAGGTGCACCTGGTCCTCGGTACAGGTCCCGAAGGCCATGTCCTGGAGGACATCCGCAAGTCCGGCGCGCGCCCGCTGAGCGGCCTGCGCCTGCTGCACGGCGCGTGCAATGCCGGCCAGGACACCCTGTCGCTGGCGCAGCTCGGCGCGGAGGTCACCGGCGTCGACATCAGCCCGACGGCGATCGCCGCCGCGCAGACGCTGGCCGAGGAGACCGGCATCCCGGCCCGCTTCGCCGTCGCCGACCTCTACGACTGGCTGCCGGCGCAGGAACCGGAGTTCGACGTCGTCTTCATGACCTACGGCGCGCTGCTCTGGATGTCCGACCTCGACGCGCTGTTCGCCGCGCTCGCGGGGGTCCTGAAGCCCGGCGGTCGCGTCGTCGGCCTCGAGTTCCACCCGCTGGCGATGATGTACGACCAGGGCCGCCTCACCTACCCGTACAGCGGCGGCGCGCACGTGGTCGGCGAGGCCGGCATCGGCGACTACGTCGCGGCCTCCGGGACCGCGCTGGCGCCGTCCGGCTTCCTCGAGGGCGAGGTCGACTTCAAGAACCCGCACGCCACCCACGAGTTCTCCTGGGGCGTCGCCGACATCCTCGGCGCCCAGCTGCGGGCCGGCCTCGTGCTCGAGGTCGTGCGCGAGTACACCTACGCCAACGGCTGCAAGATCTGGCCCGACATGGTCGAACAGCCAGGTCGCCGCTTCACCACCACCAGCCCGGCCGTCCCGCCGCTCATGCTCGGCTGGTCGTCGCGCCGGCCCGGCTGACACGGTCATACGATGCATGGGACAGGTTCGGCGCTCGGATGAACCTGTCCCTTCGGACATCTTATCGCCCCGCCGAAACGGCGATGCGCACCTGGCCCATGAGCCAGGTGCGCATCGACACGCCTCACCTCAGTTGAGCAGCGACTCGGGCTTGGCCGGCGTCTTCGCCTCCGGCGCGGGCGTCGTCTCCGGCGCGGGCGGGTCGAAGCGGAACGTCAGTGTGTCGTCCGCGCCGACCTCGACCGTCACGTGGCCGCCGTGCTCGAGCTGGCCGAACAGCAGCTCGTCGACCAGCTTGGCCTTGATCTCCTCGTCGAGCAGGCGGGCCATCGGCCGCGCCCCGTACAGCTTGTCGTAGCCCTTGCGCGCGACCCACGCCCGGGCCGCCTCGGCGAAGCTGAACGTGACCTTGCGGTCGGCCAGCTGCAGCTGCAGCTCGCGCAGCATCTTGTCGGCGACCTGCAGGATGACCTCCGGCGGCAGCGACTTGAACACGACGATGCGGTCGAGCCGGTTGCGGAACTCGGGGCTGAACGTGCGCTCGAGCGCCGCCTTCGGGTCGCCGACCCGCGTGCCCTCGCGCTCGGCGAAGCCGACCTGGCGGGTCGTCATGTCGGTCGCGCCGGCGTTGCTCGTCATGATGAGGATGACGTTGCGGAAGTCGGTCTTGCGGCCGTTGTTGTCGGTCAGCGTCGCGTGGTCCATCACCTGCAGCAGGATCGCGAACAGGTCGGGGTGGGCCTTCTCGATCTCGTCGAGGATCACCACGCTGTGCGGGTTCTTGCTGACCGCGTCGGTCAAGAGGCCGCCCTGATCGAAGCCGACGTACCCCGGCGGCGCGCCGATCAGGCGGCTGACGCTGTGCTTCTCCATGTACTCGCTCATGTCGAAGCGCAGCAGCGGGACCGCCAGCTGACCCGCGAGCTGCTTGGCGAGCTCGGTCTTGCCGACGCCGGTCGGCCCGGCGAACAGGAAGCTGCCGATCGGCTTGTCGACCCGGCCGAGGCCGGCGCGCGAGCGCTTGATCGCGGCGGTGACCGTGGCCACCGCCTCGTCTTGCCCGAAGACCAGGTTGCGCAGGCCCTTCTCGAGCGTCTGCAGCACCTCGCGGTCGGAGGTCGACACCGACTTCGGGGGGATCCGCGCCATGCGGGCGATGACCGCCTCGACGTCGCTGGCGCCCACCGCGACCCTCGGCGGCGACGGGGCCGGCCGCCCGGGGTTGAACGTGACTTGCAGCGACTGCGCCGGGGCAGGCGGCGGCGGCGGCGCGGCCAGGCGCACCGCGGCGCCGGTCTCGTCCATCACGTCGATCGCCGAGTCGGGCAGGTGCCGGTCGCGCAGGTACTTGTGCGCCAGGCGAGCGCACAGCTCGATCGCCTCGTCGTTGTAGCTCACCGCGTGGTGCTCCTCGTAGGCCGGCCGCAGGCCCTTGAGGATGTCGATCGTGTCGTCGACGCTCGGCTCCAGGATCTCGACCTTCTGGAACCGCCGCGCCAGCGCCGCGTCGCGCTCGAACGACTGCTTGAAGTCCTTGTACGTGGTCGCGCCGATGCAGCGCAGCTCACCCGACGCCAGCGCCGGCTTGAGCATGTTGCTGGCGTCCATCGTCCCGCCGGACGTCGCGCCGGCGCCGACGATGGTGTGGATCTCGTCGATGAAGAGGATCGCGCCCGGATCCTTCTGCAGGGCGGCGATCACCGCCTTGAGCCGCTCCTCGAACTGGCCGCGGAATTTGGTCCCGGCGAGCACGGCGCCCATGTCGAGCGCGTACAGCTTGGCGTCCAGCAGCGCCGCCGGCACCTGGCCCTCGTGGATGCGCAGCGCCAGGCCCTCGACCACCGCCGTCTTGCCGACGCCCGGCTCGCCGACCAGCACCGGGTTGTTCTTGCGCCGCCGACACAGCACCTGGACCACGCGCTGGATCTCCTGCGTGCGGCCGATCAGGAGCTCGATCTTGCCTGCCGCCGCCTTGGCGCTGAGGTCGACGCAGTACGCGCCGAGCGGATCGCCCGCCACGCGCTCGTCGTCGTCCTCTTCGCCGCCGACCGGGTTCGGCGCCGGGCGGCCCTGCGGCGCGCGCTCGCTCGATCCCTTGCCGATCCCGTGCGACAGGAACAGGGTCGCGTCGCGGCGGGTCACGCCGTGCTCGCGCAGCACGTAGGCGGCGAAGCTCTCGCTCTCGGCGAAGATCGCGATCAGCAGGTTGGCGCCGGTGACCTCAGTGCGGCCGGAGCCCTGCACGTGGAGGATCGCGCGCTGCAGCACGCGGCCGACGCCGATCGTCTGATGCACCGTGGCCTCGGCGTCGTCGGGCAGGCGCTCGACGTTCTGCTCGATGAAGCCCTCGAGCTCGCCGCGCATCTTGTCGACGTCGGCGCTGCAGGCCTGGAGCACCTTGCGCGCGCTGGCGTCGTCGAGCAGCGCGAGCAGCAGGTGCTCGAGCGTGATGTACTCGTGGCGCCGCCGCTGGGTGTCGGCGATCGCGTGGTTTATCGTCTGCTTGAGTTCATTGCTCAGCATCGGGGTCTTCCTCGGGCTCCATCGACGCCATCAAGGGGCACTCTTGTTGGCGCGCGAGCATGTGTACCTGGGCGACCTTCGTCTCGGCGATCTCGTGGGTGTAGACGCCGGCGACGCCGATGCCATGGTTGTGCACGTGCAACATGATCACCGTGGCTTCGGCTTCGGTCCTGTGAAACACGGTCTGAAGCAGGCGGACGACGAACTCCATCGGCGTGTAGTCGTCGTTGTGGAGCAGGACGCGGTACATCCGTGGGCGCTGCGTCTTGCGCTCCGTGCGACTCTTCAGCGCAACACTGCCCTTGGGGCTGGATTTCTCACGGCTGGACATGCTGCTGGCAACCTAGTGTAGCCCTCGCGCCGGGGCTTTCCACCCCGCCCGCAGGCTGACCTGTGCTAGCGTACACGAGTCACGTGCCGGATCTGACGAGCCGCACCGTCACAAGCTTGGCGAGCGTCGACGCCGCGTCATGGGACGCGCTCGCTCACGAGGGCTGCCCCTTTCTAAAGCACGGGTTCCTGCGGGCGCTCGAGCTGTCGGGCTCCGTCGGCGACGAGCCGGGTTGGCGGCCGATCTACGTGCTCGTCGAGCAACACGGCGCCGCCGGCGCAGGGTCGGCGCCGCGCCTGGTCGGTGCGGCGCCCACGTACGTCAAGCGCCACAGCTACGGCGAGTTCATCTTCGACTGGGCGTGGGCGCGGGCGGCCGTGCAAGGCGGCCTGCGCTACTACCCCAAGCTGGTGATCGCCGCGCCGATGACCCCGGCCACCGGTCCCCGCATGCTGATCGCCCCCGACTGCGCGCGCGACGAGATCGTGCCTCGCCTGGTCGCCGGCGTGCGCGACGTCGCGGAGGCCGAGCGCTGTTGGTCGATCCACTGGCTGTTCACGACGGCGCGCGAGCACGACGAGCTGGCCGCGCTCGAGTTCATGCGCCGCGCCAGCTACCAGTACCACTGGCACAACGAGGGCTACGCCGACTTCGAGGCTTTCCTCGCCACCATGACCTCGCGAAGGCGCAAGCAGCTCCGCAAGGAGCGCGCCCGGGCCCGCGAAGGCGTCGACGAGCTCGAGTGGGTCCGCGGCCCCGACCTCGGCCCCGAGGACCTGGTCGACATCGACCGCTACTACCGCAGCACCGTGCGCGCCTACGGCGGCCTCGACTACCTTCAGACAGGTTTCTTCGACCATGTCCACAAGGCCATGCCCGAGCAGATGCTGTGGGCCCGGGCCCGTCGCGGCGGCCGGACCATCGCCGGCACCCTCTACTTCGAGACCGACGCGGCGCTGTTCGGCCGCTACTGGGGCTGCGACGAGAACGTCCCGTTCCTCCACTTCGAGGCCGCCTACTACGCGGCGATCGAGCGCTGCATCGCCCGCAAGACCCCGCGCTTCGAGGCCGGAGCGCAGGGCGAGCACAAGCTGCTGCGAGGCTTCGCGCCGGCGCGCACGTACAGCAGCCACTGGTTCCGCCACCCGGGCCTGGCCTCGGCCGTCGGCCGCTTCCTCGCCGAGGAGTCGGTCGCCGCGCACGAACAGATGCGCGAGCTGGAAGAGTACCTGCCCTTCCGCAGCGAAGAGCCCGAGCCCGAGTGACCCGCGAGCACGAGTGACCACCGAGCCCGAGCCCGAGTGACCCGCGGCGCGCGCCGAACAAGTCACTCGCCGGCGCGCGCCGAACGAGTCACTCACTCCCGGCGAGCGACCCGGCGGCTCTTCAGCCCTCGCGTCCTCTCGCCGCTTACTCGTGCTCGCGCGACGCCGCGTTCGGATCGAGGTCCTCGAGAAAGCCCCGCGCGAACCGGCGGTACGTCATTCGCGTGTCGCGCCGGTGGTCGACCACGACATCGCCCTGGACCTGGATCGTCCGGATCTTGTCGCCGCGCATGCCGCTGCCGGCCTGGGCCTTGCGTTCCGCGCAGCGACCCGCGCGCTCGGCCTCGCGGCGCTCCGCCGCCAGCCGCGCGCGCAACAGCTCGAGCGCCGTCTCGCGGTTGATGCTCTGGCTGCGACCGCCGTCGACGCGCACGTGGTGACCGCTCGGCTTGTGGCGCAGGTGCACCGCCGTCGAGGTCTTGTTGCGGTGCTGTCCGCCTTTGCCGCTGCCGCGGCAGAAATCCTCCTCGAGGTCCTCCGGACGGATCTCCACCGCCATCGCCGCCGCCGGCTCGAGCACCACCACCGTCACCGTGCTCGAGTGGACGCGGCCGCGCTTCTCGGTCGGCGGCACCCGCTGCCAGCGATGACCGCCCGCCTCGTCCGCGAACCACCGCCGCGCCGCGCCGCCGGTCGCCTTGAAGCACAGGAACCCCGGGCGCGCGTCGATCACCTCGAGGTCAAAGGCGCTCCCGCACGGCCAGCTTCTGGTACACCGCGAACTGCTCGTGCACGAGCAACTTGGCGTCGTCGCCGCCCTCGGCGGCCCGGATTTCGATGATGAGCGTGGTCTTCATGGCTGCCTGTCCGGCCGCGCCGTCGCAAACGCGAAGCGCCACCCGGGCCGGCGCGGCCTCGATCCGCGAAGATCGGCTGCACCCGGATGGCGCGAAGGACAGGACGCTCAACCGCGACCGACGAGCACGCCGCCGCGCACCTGGAGGGCGCGGACGGAGCGCAGGCGGATCGCGGCGCGCATGACGGGGGGACAATACTCGCGGCCCGGCGGCCAGGCAAGCCGCCTCAGCCCGGATCGATCGGCGCGCACTTGAACTCGACCTCGATCTCGGCCTCCTTGTCGTTCTGGACCGCGACGCAAGTCTCGGGGCACAGCACCACCTTGCCGTCGTCGAGGTAGAACGAGCCCGGTCCGCACCCGTCCGCGGCCGGCACCTGCTTGAACACCTCGGCCTCCATCGCTTCCATCGGCGTGAACTTGACCACCACCGAGTCCTCGTCGAGCTCCTTGCCCTCCGGCGGCGGCGGGATGGCGAAGTCGCACGCGATGGTCGCGTCGGCGATCACCCCGCCGGCCAGCGCCTGGAACAGCGCGTCGTAGGTGTTCGTGTCGCACAGCGGGAAGCGCAGCGCCCCCGTCGCCACCGACAGGCTCTGGTGACCGATCCCGCCGTTGACCCCGCTCGGGCATTTGGTCGTCACGATCGGGTCCTCCGCCGAATACGGGTCATCCGCCGGATCGTTGAACGACAGCCCGACGATGCTGTAATAGCTGTAGTTGCGGGTCTCGGGCGTCGGCCCGAAGTGCAGCGGCGACAGCTCGCGCAGCTTCGCGTCGAACTTCTCGGCCGCGTTGGCCCCGCCGGCGATCGTGTTGTTGTCGTTGTAGTGGTCGTTGCCGTGCGAGCAGACCACGCGGTCGTCCGACACCTCGACCATGATCTTGAACGCCTCCGGGCGCAGCCACGCCTGCCAGCCCTTCGGCGCGAACTTGAAGAGGTCCTGCTGGGCCCCGTTGAACGTGTCGAGCATGCGGCACCACGAGTCGGTGCTGTCGATCTCCACGCTGTAATGATAGAACTTGCCCGGGTTGTTGATCGGCTGGCTCGGCGGATTGGTGCAGCCGCCCTTGGGGATCCCCGACAGCGGCGCCTCGATGCACACCTGCGTCGACGAGTACTTGCCGTAGCGCGAGATGAGGATGACGCGGTAATCGAGCCCGCTCGCCGCCAAGATCTCGGCGAAGTTGTCGTTGATGTTGTCCTGCACCCCTTTGATCTCGGCCGCCATGCTGCCCGAGTTGTCGATCACGACGATGATGTCGACCGGGCGCGGCACCAGCACCGGCACCGCCGACTGGGTCCCGCACGCCGACGGCATCACCTGACACTGCGCGGAGCAGCCGCTCTCCGGCCCGTTGAGCCAGCCGAAGTCGCACTCCTCGCCCGGGCCCGGCATGCCGTCGCCGCACACCTCGAGCACGCAGCCCACGCCGCAGCCGATGCCGATGCCGTTGTGATCGCCCGCGTCGCACGCCTCGCCCGGGTCGACGTTGCCGTCGCCGCAGAACGGCGCCGCCGGCTCCCCCGAGCTCGTGCTGCCCGTCTCGCCCCCGCTCGTGCTCGCGTCGCCGGTGGACGCGCTGTCCGAGCCGCTGCCCGCGGACGTCGTCCCCGTCCCGGCCGACTGCGACGATTCCATGTCCGTCGTCGTCGGCAGCGGCGGCGGCGATTGAGTGGCCTCGGTCGTCACGCCGAAGCCGCTCTCGCTCGCCGAAACCTCGGCGCGGTCGCCGTTGCACCCGGCGAGCAGCGCGACCGTCGTCCCCACTTCGAACATTCTACGCATTCGCATACGAGCGCACTCTCCCGCTGTCGCCGCGAACATCCCGTTCGTCGGCGCGGCCAGTCGCGCGGACAATCCGCGATCAGAAGGTGGGTCGAGGTCAGCCCGTGCGCCATCAAGAACCCGTCAGCATCGACGCGCGTGACGCTCTCGACGGTCGTCGACGAACCCTCGCCGTGACGCGGACGCACCGTGTTCCGCGGCCGAACGCGGCGCACGGTCGAGGCGCACGACCGACCCGCCGCTGTGACCGTGACCACCCGAGATCGAAGGCCCGGCCGGCATCAACGCGATCTTGACGACATGACCGATCGGACATGCCCGCGAAGACATTCTCGTTCACGGCGATGGCCGCGCCGAAGTCACTCGCGGCGGTCGGGCCGCCCGGGTGCGCACCGGTAACCTCGCGCCGCGCGGAGCTTCATGGCCACCCGCTGGTCCGACCTGCGGATCGCCGCATAACCACCCGGCGATGTTCGGGCCGACGATCTGGGACCTCCTCGAGCGCGACCACGAGGCCGTCAGCGCGCACCTCGCCGCGCTCCAGGCCGCCTCGGAAGACGCGGCGCGCGAGCTCTTGCCGGCCCTCGTCTGCGAGCTGACCGCCCACGCGCGGGCCAAGGAGGCCGTCCTTTACGGCCTCCTCTTGCACGACGAGCGGGCCCGGACGCGGGTCGTCGAGGGCCTCGGAGAGCTCGAGCGGATCCGTGCCGGCCTGAACGATCTCGAGCTGCTCCCGGTCGGCGACGACAAGTGGTCGTTCCGCCTCGCCGGCCTGGCCGACGTCGTCCGCGGCCACTTCCGGGTCGAGAAGGCCGAGCTGTTGACGCTCGCCCGCCAGGCTTTGAGCGAGGTCCAGGCCACCGACCTGGCCACGCGCTACCTCGCCGAGCAGGCGCGGATAAGACGCGACCTGTCCTGTCTCGTCGCGCCGCGCTGATGTTATCGTCCGCGCATGGCCAGGAGCTCCCTGTTCGCTGTCACCGTCGCCCTCCTCGGCGCCTGCACCGAAACCGGCTCCGCGCCCGCGCTCCCCGGCGCGCGCGAGACCTGCGACGACCCACCGCCGGCCACTCGCCGGCAGGACCTCGTCGACACCATCCACGACACCCCCGTCGCCGACCCGTACCGCTGGCTCGAAGTCGAAAGCGATCCGGAGGTCAAGGCGTGGATGGCCGCGCAAGACGACTACGCGCGCGAGCGGCTGCAGGCGCTGCCGCGGCGCGACGCCATCGCCACCCGCCTCGGCGAGCTGCTCGACATCGACGCCATGTCCGCGCCGTACCACCGCGGCGGCAACTACTTCTACACCCGGCGCCACAAGGGCGTGCAGAAGCCGATCTACTACCTCCGCCGCGGCGACCAGGGGCGCGAGGAGGTGTTGATCGATCCGAACAAGCTCAGCCCTGACGGCAGCGTCGCCGTCCACGGCATCTTCCCTGACTTCGGCGGCCGCCTCGTCGTCTACAAGCTCAGCCAGAACAACGCCGACGCCTCCACCCTCTACCTCCGCGACCTCGCCACCGGCCGCGACCTCGGCGACATCATCGAGGGCGCCCGCTACGCCTCGCCCGCGTGGACCCCCGACGGCAGCGGCTTTTATTACGTGTGGCTGCCGACCGACCCCGGCATCCCGCCGTCCGAGCTGCCCGGTCGCGCCGAGGTCCGTTATCACCGCGTCGGCGAACCTGCCTCGAAGGACAGCATCGTCGCCCCCGCCACCGGCGACCCCTCGCGGTTCGTCGGCGTCGGCCTGTCACGCGACGGTCGGTGGTTGTTCCTCCACCACCAGCACGGCTGGACCAGCAGCGACGTCTACGTCCGCGACCTCCACGCCGGCGAGCGAGAGTTTCGCCCGCTCGTCGTCGGCCAGCGCGCCATCTACGACGTCACCGCCTGGCGCGACCGCTTCTACGTCCACACCAACGAGGGCGCCCCGCGCTACCGCGTGTTCGAGGTCGACCCGCACCGCCCCGCGCGCGCCGACTGGAAGCTGCTCGTGCCCGAGGACGAGGCCACCCTCGAGGGCCTGCAGGTCGTCGGGGAGCGGCTCGTGCTGTCGTACTTGCGCGACGCTCACAGCGCGGTCGTCGTCCGCGGCCTCGACGGCGGCTTCGTGCGCGAGCTGCCGCTGCCCGGCCTCGGCAGCACCGGCGGCCTCGTCGGCAACCCCGATGAAGATCGGGCTTACTTCAGCTTCTCGTCCTTCACCGAGCCGAGCCAGATCTTCGAGACCTCGATCGCCACCGGTGACACCCGCCTGTGGCAGCGCATCGATCTCCCGGTCGACACCAGCCGCTTCGTCGTCGAGCAGATCCGCTACGCCTCCGAGGACGGCACCCCGATCTCCATGTTCGTGGTGCGGCGGCGCGACCTCCCGCTGTCGGCCGACGCCCCCGCCCTGCTCACCGGTTATGGCGGCTTCTCGGTCAGCATGACCCCCGCCTTCTCCGCCCGCGCCGTCGTCTGGCTCGAGCACGGCGGCGTGTTCGCCGTGCCCAACCTGCGCGGCGGCGGCGAGTACGGCGAGGACTGGCACCGCGCCGGCATGCGCGAGCACAAGCAGAACGTGTTCGACGACTTCGCCGCGGCCGCGCGCGCGCTCGTCGAACGCGGCTACACCCGTCACGAGCGCCTCGCCATCCTCGGCGGCAGCAACGGCGGCCTGCTCGTCGGCGCCACCATGACGCAGCACCCCGAGCTCGTGCGCGCCGTCGCCTGCGCGGTGCCCCTGCTCGACATGGTCAGGTACACCCAGTTCGGGGCCGGCAAGACCTGGATCCCCGAATACGGCGACCCCGAGGACCCGCGCGATTTCGCCTTCATCTATCCGTATTCGCCCTACCATCATGTGACGGTGGGAACGAAATACCCCGCGATGCTGATGCTCGCCGCCGACAGTGACGACCGCGTCGACCCCATGCACGCCCGCAAGTTCACCGCCCAGATCCAGCACGCCAGCAAGCGCCCTGCGTGGCTGCGCATCGAGTCGAACGCTGGTCACGGCGGCGCAGACCTGCTGCATCAGACCATCGCCCGCGAGGCCGACACCCTCGCGTTCTTGTTGCATCACGTCGCCCCCTGATCGCAGACGCGGGCAATCCCGCGCTCCCGCGGCCTCGCATGGACGAGCGCCGCGGCGCTGACCTATCCTGCGATCATGGTGGATTGTCGGATCGCGGGCTCGCTCGTGCTCGTCGCCGGGGCGAGCGCATGCTCCGTCCCGAACCCGCTGTTCTTGCCCGGCCACGCTGAAGACGCGACCTCGAGCGCCGATACGGGCCCGGCCACCACCGGCGACGAGGGCACCACCGGCGGCCCACCCGTCAGCACCGGCGGCGACGAAGCCACTTCGTCGCCCGGCACCACCGCCGTCGCGCCTGCGTGCGGCAACGGCATCCAGGAGCCCGGCGAGCAGTGCGACGACGGCAACCAGATCGCCGGTGACGACTGCGAGCCCAACTGTCGCCCGCTGTTCGCCCCGTGGGATCAACCGATCGAGGGCAGCGAAGACGCCGCCGCGCTCGCTCTCGGCGACCTCGACGGCGACGGCGACGACGACCTCGTCCTCGGCTTCGCTACCTGCTCGATGGGACAGGCGTGCGCCCGCGTGTGGCACCAGGGCGACGCCGGCTTCGTCGAGGTCGCGCCCATTCCGCTCCCCGGAGCCCCTGCGCGCCTCTTCATCGCCGACTGGGACGAAGACCAGGTCCCCGACCTGCTCGCCGCCCACACCGCCGGCTTCGTCAGCCTCGCCCTCCTCGGCACCCTCGATCTGCCGCTCGAGATCCCCTACGCCGGCGACCTCGCGGCCGCCATCGTCGCGCCCATCGACGGCGATGCGCGGCCCGATCTCGTCATCCCCGACGAGGCCGGGCACAAGGTCTATTACATCCTCGCCAACGGCTTCGGCTTCACCCAGCCGAACACGGTCAACTGCGACCACCCGCCGCGTCACGTCGCAGTCGCCGACGTCGACGACGACGGCGAGGCCGACCTCGTCTACTCGATCGACCTCGGCCCCGATCCCGGCTTCTCGGTCAAGCCCGGCTTCGAGGGCGCCGACCTCGGCCCCTTCGTCAGCAACGCCGGCAACGCCAGCGCGCTCGCCATCGGCGAATTCGGCGGCCCGCCGTGGCCCAACGTCGTCTTCAGCGACCCCGTCGGCAACACCCTGCAGGTGTTCAACAATCAGGGCGGCGGCCAGTTCGAGAAAGCGAGCGACACCATCGACGCCGAGCCCGGCGTGCTGCGGCTCGTGGCCGCGCGAATCACCACCGACGAATTCGACAACATCCTCGCCCTCGCCCCCGCGGCCCTCCAGATCTTCACCTACGCCGAGGGCAAGATCGTCTCCGGCCCCTCGCGCAGCTTCGCCGGCACCGCCATCGACTTCCAGGTTGGGCGCCTCGGCGGCGACGATCGCCTCGACCTCGCCGTGCTCACCACCCACGGCGCCTACGTCCTCGTCAATCAGTCCGGCGAGTGAGCGAGCCGCGAACTCGCCCTCTCTCGGTCCGGCCCACTCGCCTCGCGTCCCTGCAGCCCTCCGGTCGAGCCCGCCGCGCGCCCCTCCTTCGTCCGAGCTTCGATGCGAGCGCGCTCGCGCCCGTCGCACACATGTCCCGAAGGACAGACGGTGCGCAACCGCCTGCACCGATCGACCGCACCAGTCCGCGGTCGCGAGCGGCGGCGGGTCCGCGACGTGTGAGATTCGCCAGGGGTTCCGCCGACCCGCCCCGCTTGCGGCGGCGCGCCGCGATTTGCCACCATGCGCGCGGAACTCGGCCAGTCCTCCCATGACAGCATCCCACGGTCCCGTCGGCCCCCACACCCCCTCGGGCCGCAAGGTCCTCGTCACCGGCGCCGGCGGACAGGTCGGCCTCGACCTCCTGCAGGCGCTGCGCTCGCGCGGCGACCAGGTGTTCGCCAGCGACCTCGCGCTGCCGAGCGGCGACGCCGGTCTCGGCCTCCCGTGGTCGAGCCTCGACGTCACCCGCGCCGAGCAGGTCGACGCCCTCGTCGCCGAGCTGCGCCCCGACGTCATCTACCACCTCGCCGCGATCCTCAGCGCCACCGGCGAGCGCGACCCGCTGCGCACCTACGCCGTCAACCAGGACGGCACGCTGCACGTCCTCGAGGCCGCGCGCAAGTTCGGCGTGCGCCAGGTGATCTTCACCAGCACCATCGCCGTGTTCGGCCCCGGCCTCCCGCCGCTCGTGGGCGACGACGTCTCGCTGCGCCCGACCACCATGTACGGCGTCACCAAGGTCGCCGGCGAGTTGCTCGGCGAGTACTACAGTCGCCGCCACGGCCTCGATTTCCGCGGCGTCCGCTTCCCCGGCCTGCTGTCGGCCGTGCTGCCGGGCGGCGGCACCAGCGACTACGCCCCCCTGATGTACTACGAGTCGCTGCGCACCGGCGGCTACGAGGCCTTCTGCCGCCCCGACAGCCAGATCCCGCTGATGTACATGCCGGACGCCCTGCGCGCCCTCGTCGAGCTGTCGCTCGCTCCGCGTGAGCGGCTCGGCCGCTGCATCTACAACATCGCCGCCTTCTCGCCGACCGCCCAGGACATCGCCGACGAGGTCGCCCGCGTCGTCCCCGGCGCGCGCATCACCTTCGCGCCGGACCCCGCGCGCCAGGCCATCCTCGACTCGTGGCCGCGCGCGCTCGACGACGCCTGCGCCCGCCGCGACTGGGACTGGCGCCCGGCCTGGGACCTGGCCAGGATGAGCGACGACCTCACCCCCAAGCTCGCCGCGCTGGCCGCCCGCGCCGGCAAGTGACCCGAAGTTCGCCTGACCCGAAGGACCTGTCCGCATGTACAGCAAAGCCCGCGACCACTACGCCGCCATCCTCGCCGAGATCGACGGCGCCGGCCTGACGAAGCACGAGCGCGTGATCGCCTCGCCGCAGGGCGCCGAGATCACGGTGAACGGGCGCACGGTCCTCAACTTCTGCGCCAACAACTACCTCGGCCTCTCGAGCCACCCCGCGGTGATCGCCGCCGCCCGCGACGCCCTCGACGCCCGCGGCTACGGCATGTCCTCGGTGCGCTTCATCTGCGGCACCCAGGACCGCCACAAGGAGCTCGAGCAGCAGCTCGCCGGCTTCGTCGGCACCGAGGACGCGATCCTCTACTCGTCCTGCTTCGACGCCAACGGCGGCCTGTTCGAGACCCTGCTCGGGCCCGAGGACGCGATCATCTCCGACGCCCTCAACCACGCCTCGATCATCGACGGCATCCGCCTGTGCAAGGCCCAGCGCCACCGCTACGCCAACGACAACCTCGAGGAGCTCGAGTCGATCCTGAAGGACACCCAGTCGGCCCGCCTGCGCCTGGTCGCCACCGACGGCGTGTTCAGCATGGACGGCAACATCGCCCGCGTCGCCCAGATCTGCGACCTCGCCGAGAAGTACGACGCCATGGTCATGGTCGACGACAGCCACGCCACCGGCTTCGTCGGCCCGACCGGGCGCGGCAGCCACGAGCACGGCGGCGCGTTCGGCCGCGTCGACATCATCACCAGCACCCTCGGCAAGGCCCTCGGCGGCGCCTCGGGCGGGTTCGTCGCGGCCAGCAAAGAGGTCGTCGCCCTCCTGCGCAACCGCTCGCGGCCCTACCTGTTCAGCAACTCGCTGGCGCCCTCGATCGTCGCCGCCTCGCTGACCGTGATGGACCTGCTGACCGGCAGCTCCGAGCTGCGCGACCGCCTGGGCGCCAACACCCGCCGCTTCCGCGCCGGCATGACCGCCGCCGGCTTCGCCATCAAGCCCGGCGTCCACCCGATCGTGCCCGTCATGCTCGGCGACGCCCGCCTGGCCGGCGAGTTCGCGGCCCAGATGCTCGAAGAGGGCATCTACGTGGTCGGCTTCTCCTACCCCGTCGTGCCCAAGGACCAGGCCCGGATCCGCGTCCAGCTGTCGGCCGGGCACGAGCCCGAGCACGTCGAGCGCGCGATCGCGGCCTTCTCGGCCGTCGGCAAGCGCCTCGGCGTCCTGTCCGCTTGAACATGTCCTGAAGCACCTGTCCTCTCAAACATGTGAGGACGGGCGCCCCCGCATCGGGGCGATCTCCCGCCGGTCGCTGCAATCGTCGCAGCCGCCCGGCGGTTTCGCGCTTCCTGCGCAGTCCGTCAGCGGCTCTTCACGTTGGCGATCATCATCAGCACCAGGCAGGCGATGACGGGGATCGCATAGGGCACGACCTTGAGCCCGCCGAGCTCGAAGTTCTGCCAGCCGAGCAGGAACTCGGCGCCGGCGATCGACCCTGCCACCAGCAGCGCGCCCAGCCGCTCCGGCCAATCGGTCTCGATCTTCAGCCCGATATAGAAGGTGAGCAGCCCGACCGCGCCCGTGATCGCCGGGAAGGCCCACGCCGGCAGCCCGGCGATGGCGTCGATGCCCTGCGTCGCCAGCTGCGGGTTGCTGAGCGCCAGGTTGGCCAGGACAGCCACCAGCACCAATCCCGTGGCGAAGATCAGGTAGGTCCAGACGCGCCCCTTGTGGGTCCGGTGGCTGTGATCGTGCGCGTGCCCTGCTGCCATGTGTTCCTCCGCCGGCACTGTACCGCGTCCAGTCCGTCACACCGGACCGGCGATGAGACGCGGAACACAGTCAACCTGACCGCGCGGTCTCGGCCACCGGCCAGCGGGCCATCCCTCGCAATTCCGACGTCCCCCCTTGCCGAGTCTGCCAGTGTCGGGCAGCATGAAATCGTTCGGCTCGGATCCTTCGACGCTCTTAACTGTTCTTTTTCGTCACGGTACTCCCATGCAACGCAACGCTCTCCGCTGGCTTCATAACCTCCCGCTCCTCTCACTGCTGGCCGCGCCGCTCGTGATCCCCGGCTGTGGCCTGGCGAAGCTCGATATCGACGGCTACGAGGACGGCGACGAAAAGGGTGAAGGCGGCCAGGGCGAAGAAGAGGGCGGCCAGAACGAGGAAGAGGGCGGCCACGGTGAAGAGGGCGGCCACGTCCCCGGCGACCCCGGCACCGGCGGCTGGGAAGAAGGCGGCGAGGGCGGCGAGCAGGGCGAGACCGGCATCCCCGACCCTGGCGAAGAGGGCGGCGAGGAAGGCCAGGCCGAGTGGGGCGGCGAGGAAGAGGGCGGCGAAGGCCCCGGCCCCGGTGAAGAGGGCGGCCAGGAAGGCAACGCCGAGTGGGGCGGCGAGGAAGAGGGCGGCGAAGGCCCCGGCCCCGGCGAAGAGGGCGGCCAGGAGGGCAACGCCGAGTGGGGCGGCGAAGAGGGCGGCGAAGGCCCCGGCCCCGGTGAAGAAGGCGGCCAGGAAGGCAACGCCGAGTGGGGCGGCGAAGAAGGCGGCGGCGAAGGTCCCAACCCCGGCGAAGAAGGCGGCGAGTGGGGCGGCGAGGACGGCGGCCAGACCACCGGCAGCGGCGAGACCACCGGCAGCGGCGAGTGGGGCGGCGAGGAAGGCTTCCCCGGCGAAGAGGGCGGCGTGCCTGGCGAGGAAGGCGGCGAGTGGGGCGGCGAAGGCGGCAGCGAGGGCGACAACAAGCCGCTCAAGAAGCCCGTCGTCCTCATCGAGAAGCAGTTCAACCAGTGCCTCGATTCGGGCAGCGGCTACGACCATTGCGTCGGCCAGCTCGACCTCGCATTGAAGAAGCTCTGAGCTCCCGCGCATCCGCGTGAAACGAGGCGCCGAGGTCCGCACGACCTCGGCGTTTTTGCGTGGTTCGATCGGCCGAACTTGCGCGGCCCGTCGATGCGCCCGACACTCCGCCTCGAACGATGCAGATCACCAGCAACTTCGACGGCGGCAACATCCTCGTCCGCGACATCGCCGATCCGGGCGACGCGCACCTCGAGATCCGGCGCGACAACAGCTCCGAATTCTACCAGTGGTTCCACTTCCGCGCCTCGGGCGTGCGTGACACCCCGCTGGCCCTGCACATCGACAACGCCGGCATCAGCAGCTATCCGCCGGGCTGGAAGGACTACCAGGCGGTCGCCTCTTACGACCGCGATCAGTGGTTCCGCGTGTCCACCGAGTACGACGGCAAGCGCCTCACGATCCGCCACACTCCCGAGCACGACAGCGTCTGGTACGCCTACTTCGCGCCCTACTCGCACGAGCGTCACCTGGACCTCGTCGCCGCCTGTCAGACCTCGCCGCAGTGCCGCCACGAGCTGCTCGGCGCCACCGTCGACGGCCGCGACCTCGACCTCCTCGTCATCGGCGAGCCCGCGGCCGGCAAGCGCGTGTGCTGGATCGTCGCCCGCCAGCACCCCGGCGAGACCATGGCCGAGTGGCTGATGGAGGGTCTGCTCGAGCGCCTGCTCGACGACGAAGATCCGGTCGCCCGCCAATTGCTGGCCCGGGCCGTCTTCTACTGCGTCCCCAACATGAACCCCGACGGCTCGTTCCGCGGCAACCTGCGCACCAACGCCGCCGGCGCCAACCTCAACCGCGAGTGGCAGACCCCCACGCGCGAGCGCAGCCCCGAGGTCTTTTACGTGCGCCAGCGGATGGAACAGACCGGCGTCGATTTCTGCCTGGATGTCCACGGCGACGAGGCCCTGCCCTACAACTTCATCGCCGGCCCCGACGGCGTCGCCTCGGTCACGCCGCGGGTCCTCGACCTGCAGGCCGAGTACGAGCGCCTGCTGACGCGCGCGAGCCCCGACTTCCAGACCGAGCACGGCTACGACGCCGTGGCCCCGGGCGCCGCCAACCTGACGATGTGCACCACCTTCATCGCCGACCGCTTCGGCTGCCTGTCGATGACGCTCGAGCAGCCGTTCAAGGACACCGTCGACTCGCCCCACGCGCTGTTCGGCTGGTCGCCCGAGCGCTGCCGCAAGCTCGGCCGCGCCAACCTCGACGCGCTGTTCGGCATCCTCGACCGCCTGCGCTGAGCTCGTGCGCGCCTGCCCCTGCGGACAGGCGCGACCGAATCGCAGCGCCTGCCCTTTCGGACAGGCGCGACCGAATCGCAGCGCCTGCCCGTTCGGACAGGCGCTCGTCGCTCAGCTCTTGCCTGCCCCTTCGGACATCCGCATCACGAACGCGAACTCGATCTTGCGGCGCTGCACGCTGCTGTCGATCACCTCGACGATCAGGCGGTCGCCGACCGTCAGCGTGAAGCCCGAGCGCTGGCCGACCAGCTTGACCCCGGACGGGTCGAGCTGGAACGGCTCGCCGCGGTCGCGCTCGAGGTTGCCCGTGCGCACCAGCCCGTCGACGAACGGCCGGTCGACCTGCACGAACGCCCCGGGCGAGCCGATGCCCGACACCGTCGCCTCGAACCGGTCGCCCACGCGGTCGCGCATGTAGAGCGCCGCGAACAGCGACTTGCTGTCGCGCTCGGCGTCCGCGACCGACCGCTCGCGCTGGCTGCTGCGGACCGACTGCTCGGCCGTCTGCTCGCGCTGCGGCATCGGCGGCACCGGCTCCGGCCCCGGCAGCCCGCCGATCTTCGCCAGGTGGGCCTTGAGCACGCGGTGCACGATCAGGTCCGGGTAGCGCCGGATCGGCGACGTGAAGTGCGCGTAGGCGTCGCTGGCCAGCGCGAAGTGGCCGACGTTTTCGACGCTGTACTGCGCCTGCGCCATCGCCCGCAGCATGAACATGTGCAGCGCGGCGCGGCGCGGGTGATTCTGCGTGCGGTTCAGGAACTTCTGCGCTCCGCGCGGCGTGGTCAGCTTCTCCGGGTCGGCCGTGGCGCCGAGCGCCTCTGCCACCGTCGCCAGCTGCTCGAGCCGCACCGGGTCGGGCGCCGCGTGGATCCGGTACACCAGCGGCAGGTTGGCCCCGACCGCCACGCGTGCGACCGCCTCGTTGGCGGCCAGCATCAGCTCCTCGATCAGGTTATACGCCCGCGCCAGCTCGGCGCTGGCGCGCGTCGGCACGATGTCGCGGATGCGCTCCGGATCGTCCTGGTCGAGCAGCACCTTGATCTCGGGCACGTTGAGCTCGATCGCCCCGAGCCGCAGCCGGCGCGCGCGCAGCCGGTCGGCCGCCGCTCGCAGCGCCGCGATCCGCGAGCGGACCTCCGGCGGTTGGGTCGGCTGCGAACCTGTCTCTTCGGACAGCACGGCCGCGGCCTCCTCGTAGGTCAGGCGCTTGCGGCTGTGGATGACCGCCGCGCGCAGCACCAGCTCGTCGATCTCGCCGTCGCCCGCCAGGCGGAAGCTCGCCACCATCGCCAGGCGGTCCTGCTCCGGCACCAGCGAGCACATGTGCGACGACAGGGCCCGCGGCAGCATCGGGATCGAGCGGTTGGGCAGGTAACACGAGAAGCAGCGCCAGGCCGCCTCGCGGTCGATCGCCGTGCCCTCGCGGACGTAGTGCGACACGTCGGCCACGGCCACGTGCACGCGCACGGCCCCGTGCGCCCCCTCGCCCGCGATCGCCTCGACGCACACCGCGTCGTCGAAGTCGCGCGCGTCGACCGGATCGATCGTCATGAACTCGAGCCCGCGCAGGTCGGCCCGGTTCGTCAGGTCCTCCGGCTGCACCGTCTCGGGCACCGCCTCGGCCTCGGCCAGCACGTCGGGCGCGAACTCGGGGTCGATGTTGTACTCGAGCAGGATCTTCGCCTGCTCGGTCGCCAGCGTGTTCGGCGGCCCCAGCAATCGCTCGATCCGGACCGCCCCGCCGTCGCGCGTATCGATCGGGTAGCGCGTGATCGTGGCGACCACCACGATGTCCTCCGGGACATGTGTGCCGTCCTCGACGTCCGGTCGCAGCAGCACGCGCGGGTCGTCGCACTCGAGCACGCGGACGCGGCCGATCCGCCGCACCTGGCCCGTCAGTCGCGTGCGACCGCGGCGCACGATCCGCACGATCTCGCCCTCGAAGCCCTTCTCCGACGGCCAGCTGTAGACCTCGACCTCATCGCCGTCCAGCGCGCCGCTGAGGCGTCCGCGCGGGATGAAAACAGTTCCTTCACCATCGAGGCGTTCGGCGAACCCGAACCCTCCTGGGTTGACCACCAGCCTCGCGGCCGCGGCCCCCTTTTTCTCTTCCTTGCTCACGCGCGTGAAGATGCCGGCGCAATTCCCCCCGCGCAACCCGCGACGACGCGCGGCAAACGCACGCGCGCACGATCACGCCGGAACATCGCTTCGGGGCTAGCGGAAGGCTCGCAGGTGCCCGTCGTCGCAGCCGACCACGAGCGTCCCGTCGTCCGCGATCGCCACGGACGAGTCGATGTCGGCGCCGAGCTCGATCGTCCACAGCACCTTGCCGCGCGGCGAGACCGCGTAGAGCCGCTCGTCCTGGCTGCCGAAGAACAGGTTGCCGTTGGCGTCGACGACCGGCGTCGCGTGGATCTTGCCGCCGGTCGGCAGCACCCACTTCACGTCGCCGCCCGCGGACAGCGCGTAGAGATTGCCGTCGAACGACGTCGCGTAGACCGCCCCGCCCGCGCCGAGCGCGATCGCCGAGCGGATGTCCTTCTGCGCCACGAAGCTCCAGCGCAGGCTGCCATCGGTGCGCAGCGCGTGGACCCGGCCGTCGTCGGCGCCGACGTAAATCGCCCCGCCGTCGCCGAGCGCCGGGCCGCCGTCGACATCGGCGCGGATCGAGTATGTCCACTGCATCGCGCCGTCGGCGCTGAGGGCCGTGAACAGCCCGTCCTGGCCGCCGACGTAGATCGTACCGTCGCCCGCCACGATCGGGGCCGCGAACACGTGCTTGGCCTGGATCGACGCGTCGGCCGGGTAGTGCCAGCGGATCTGTCCCTCGGGACTGATGCGATAGACCCCGTCGGCGCCGAGCACCAGGTCGCCGTCGGGCGCGATCGTCGGCCCGCCGTCGGCGTCGCAGCGCGCGCCTTCGGGGCCTGGCACCCGCGCGCCGTCGCAGTTGCCGAGCTTCAGCGTCCACGCGATCGCCTGCTTCTCGAGGTCGATCGCGTAGAGCGTGTCGTCATCGGCGCCGACGTACGCCCGATTGCCAGCGACCGCGGCCGTGGCCCACACCATCCCGCCGAGCATCACGTCGAGCACGATCTCGCCGGCGCGCGAACCGCCGAGCGCCACGCCGACGAAGCGTCCGGCGTGCGTCCCGACCAGCGCAGCGGGCTCTCCGCCGACCTTGGCGAGCGCCGGCGAGGCGAACACCACCGCCCCGAGATCGCGGTCCCACAGCTCTTTGGGCTCGCTGGTCGGCCCTTTCGCCTTCGTCGGGCCCGCGTGGCCCGGCCCGCCGCGGGCCCAGGCGCCGCTCGCCAGCGCCGGCGCGCGCGACGTTGCAGATACAGCCGCCTCGACCGGTCTGGGGGCCACGCAGACCCCTGCCTCGCAGATCCGGTCGCCTTTGCAGTCGGTGTCTTTGGCGCAACCCGGGTCCTGGGTCGTCGGCGCCTCGGTCGGCTCGGTCCACTGACAGCCGGCGGCGCCCAGCACTCCCGCAAGCGCCAGCGCAAGCCCCGGAACATCGTTACTTCGTCTTCTGCGCGACACTCCAGGAGTCCTTTGGCCGGCGCGACCAAGTGAGCGAAAACTCTTGCCTTTGCGGCAATCTACCTTCGGCTCGGCTTTGACATCAACATTTTGGGGTGGTACCTGTATCCCGATATTCGCGGGAAAAAACGCCCCCCAGCGCGAGTTCCCGCGCAGGCCCGGGCGTCGCCCGGCGCCCCCGGGCACCCCGCTCTCTTCGCGGGCGCGCCCTCGGCGCACCACCCCCTCCCCGCCCCGTGGTCCCATCGATTCACCCTCTGAGCAGCACCCGGACGACGTTCTGTCGCATCCTGGGTCTGGCTCGGATTTCTGGCCCTCCGGGCCGCCTTTGCGCCTGAGGAGCAAGCATGTCCAGCCAGCCAGCCGCCCAGATCTCTTCCGGGACCGACGAGCCGGTCGAAGAGATCTACTACCGCAAGGGCGACATCGACTTTTGTTTCCTGCTGAACCGCCGGCACCACAACCTCCGCGTGTTCGACTACCGCGTCGGCAACTACCAGCAGAAGCGCGACTTCTTCGACCGGATCGCGCGCGCCGAGGGTCTGCGCAAGGTCTTCACGGTGGTGGAGAAGCAAGACTCGAAGAGCTGGCGCAGCGTCGGCTTCTCGCGCGAGGGTGCGATCCCCGGTTATTTCCGCACCGCCGACGCCTACATCATGAGTCGCGTCTACACCGAGGACGGTGAGCCGATTCAGGGCGGAGCGCCGAAGATGGGCGCGCCGCTGGCATTGCCGGGCAAAGAGGGCAAGGACAAGGACCTCAAGGGCGTGCCCAAGCCGCGCGGCCTGACGGTCGACTTCATCCGCGACCCCGTGCTGCTGCAAGACATCGTCCGCGGCGTCGGCCAGGACGCGCTGTACGCCCCGTTCCGCCGCGGCGTGTTCAACCCCGACCTGGCGATCCACGCCAAGACCGGCAAAAAAGAGTACTGGGTCGGCGCCGAGACCGACAGCTCGTTCGGCCACGCCAAGGTCGACATGCTGACGCCGCCGGTGAAGGACATCGAGCTGCCGGTGCTCGAGTACTGCGTGAAGGCGCTGCTCGACGAGCTCCACAAGCAGGAGACCGCCAGCGTGTTCGCGCTGTGCGCCGCCGACTGGACCCTCAGCAATCAGGTCTACAGCGAGCTCGGCTTCAAGGTCACCGCGCGGCTCACCGATCACATCACGCGCGCCGACGAATTCGTGGGCGCGCAGCTGTGGCACCGCCGCCTGGCCAACGTCGCCGCGCCCAAGCTGAGCAGCCTGCTCGGCTGATCGCCGCTCGTCCGTCTCGCGCGTGCGCAGCTGCTGCGCACGCGCGGTTCGCATTGGTTCGGCGCCCACGGGGCTGCCGCTGCGCGCGGCCCGAACACCCGCACAAGCCCGCCGCGAACCTCGCCGGCGCCACTTGACGCATCAGGCGGTGGGTTTACCTTCCCGCCCGAGCCGTCCCGGAGGCGCCTGCGCGGTCCAAAGCCCGCAGCCGCGCCGGGGTCCACGACAACCCTCCGAATCGTCTTGCCGAAGGTGCCAACGTGACCACTAGCCGCGAAGAGAAGCACGAGTTCAAGGCCGAAGTCAGCGCCCTGCTCCGCCTCGTCACCAACTCGCTGTACACCAACCGCGAGATCTTCCTCCGCGAGCTCGTCTCGAACGCCTCCGACGCGCTCGACAAGGCGCGCTTCCAGGGCCTCACCGACACCAGCCTGCGCGACCGCCAGGAGAAGCCGCAGATCAAGATCAGCGCCGATCATGTCCGCGGCGTCCTCACCATCGAGGACACCGGCGTCGGCATGACCCGCGACGAGATCGCGCTCAACCTCGGCACCATCGCCCACTCGGGCACGCTCAAGTTCCTCGAGAAGGCCCGCGCCCAGCAGGACAGCGGGCAGAAGCCCGACCTCAACCTCATCGGTCAGTTCGGCGTCGGCTTCTACAGCGCCTTCATGGTCGCCGACCGCATCGAGGTCACCAGCCTCAGCGCCGCCGAGGGCGCCGAGCCCGTGCATTGGACCAGCGCCGGCGACGGCACCTACAGCGTCGGTCCCGGCGAGCGGACCACCCGCGGCACCACCATCGAGCTGCACCTCAAGCCCGACGCCAAGGAGTTCCTCGATCGCTGGAAGATCGAGGGCATCATCAAGCGCTACAGCAACTACGTCGTCCACCCGATCCTGCTGAAGGTCGTCGACGACAAGGGCGCCACCGAGGTCGACGGCAAGCAGGTCAACGACGCCACCGCGTTCTGGATGCGGCCGGCCCGCGAGCTCGGCGACGCCGACTACAACGAGTTCTACAAGCACGTCATGGGCGGCTTCGTGCTGCCCGGCGACGAGCCGCTCGGCCACCTGCACCTCCACGCCGACGCGCCGATCCAGTTCGTCGCCCTGCTCTACGTCCCGGGCAAGCCGCCGGCCGACCTGTTCCAGGAGGACCGCAAGGCCCTGCAGCTGTTCGCCCGCCGCGTCGTCGTCATGGAGAGCTGCGACAAGCTGCTGCCCGGCTACCTGCGGTTCGTCCGCGGCGTCGTCGACAGCGAGGACCTGCCGCTCAACGTCTCGCGCGAGATGCTGCAGGAGCACAACGCCCTCACCTCGATCCGCCGCCAGCTGACCCGCAAGGTGCTCAAGCTGCTCGAAGGCATCGCCAAGGACAAGCCCGAGACCTACGAGCAGATCTGGGCCAACTACGGCGCCGTCCTCAAGGAGGGCATCCACACCGACAGCACGCACCACGACGACCTCGTCGAGCTGCTGCGCTACCGCTCCTCCGACGGCGACAAGCCGGTCTCGCTGGCGCAGTACGTCGAGGCTATGCCCGAGGGGCAGCCCGCCATCTACTACATCACCGGCGAATCGATGGCCGCGGTGGCCCGCAGCCCGCACCTCGAGGCTTGCCGCGCGCGCGGCTACCAGGTCCTCTTCATGGCCGACCCGATCGACGAATGGGTCGTGCAGGACCTGTCCGAGTACAAGGGCAAGCAGCTCGTCAGCGTCACCCAGGGCGACCTCGACATCCCCGAGGACAAGGATCACCAGCACGATCCGGGCGCCATCGCGGCCGCCGTCGACAAGTCGAAGGAGCTGCTGACCGACAAGGTCAAGGACGTGCGCGTGTCCAAGCGCCTGCGCGAGAGCGCGGCCTGCCTGGTCGACGACAGCGGCGGCCTCTCGCGCAACATGGAGCGCATCCTCAAGATGGCCCGCCAGGACGTGCCGACGCGCCAGCGGATCCTCGAGCTGAACCCCGAGCACCCGTTCGTCCAGGCCGTCGACAAGCTGGCCCGCGAGGCCCCGGGCGACGACCGCCTCGGCACCTACGTCGAGCTCCTCTACGACCAGGCCGCCCTCGCCGAGGGCCAGGTCCCCGACCCGGCCGGCCTGCTCAAGCGCTTCAACTCCGTGCTCAGCGGCTCGATCAAGATCTGACGCGCGGCCTCCCGGCCTGAAGAGCTCCGCGACGACCGTCGCGGGGCTCTTCGCGCTTTCGGACATGTCGCAAGGGACATGTCCGTAAGATCAGTTCGCCTGGCGTCGCCGTCGCAGCAGCAGCCCGAGCAGCCCGAGCAGGCTGGCAGAGCCTGCCCCTCCGGTCATGTCACTGTGGCAGCCGCAGCCCTCGCCCCCCGTCTGCCCGCCAGTCTCGCCCGCGCTGTCGCCGGTCTCGCCGCTGCTGCCGGCGCCGCCCGTCAGCGGGCCCGTGACCTCGCCGCCGCCGGTCGTCGGCGCCGTCGTCGTCACCCCGCCGCTGTCACTCGCGCTGGCGCCCGTGCCGGACGGCTCGGAGGTGCCCGTGCCGCCGTCGGTCGTCGGCTCGACCCCGTAGGCCGTCATCGTCGCGTTCGAGTCCACCACCAGCGCATTGACCCCGGCGCGGTACTGCAGACGCGCGCTGTTCTCGTACACGCCGGGCGCGCCGAGCTCCACGATCACGCTGACCGTCTTGCCCTCGCCCTCGCCGAGGTTGCCGAGCTGCCACGTCACCACCCCGTCGACGTGGCTGCCGTCGTCGGTCGCCGACACGAACGTCACTCCGGCCGGCAAGGTGTCGGTCAGCACCGCGTCGAGCGCGGGCATCACTCCCATGTTGACGAACGTGATGTCGAACGTGACCTCGGGGACATCCGAGGTCGCAGGCGCCGACTTGGTGACCGAGATCTGCGGCGACCCCTCCGCCGTCGCGCATGGCGCCTCGAACAGCGAGTTGAGGAACAGCCGCGTCCCCTGCGTGGTCGGGTTCTGCGAGATCGGCAGGTCCACGTCGTACTCGTGCCCGCCGAGGTAGCTGACCTTGCCCGCCGTCAGGCACGCCGCCGACAGCCCCGGCCCGACCTCCAACCCGGGACAGATGCCGTCGACGAAGCCGGTCATCCATACGTCGTTGATCCCGATCGACGTCCCCGCCTCGGTGATCATGACGATGTCGCTGCCCTTGTAGCTGTCGCCCTCGGGCAGGCTGTACGCCGGCTCGCTGCCGCCGACCGACTGGAACGGCCCGTCGAGCTGACCGAACGGCGTGTCGGTCTCGTAGTACTCGTACATGTCCGGTTGCTGGCCGATGAGGAACCCGTTCGGCGTCAAGAAGTGCCCGTGCGCGGCCAGGTTCTCGAACGCGTTGACCGCCTGACACTCGGCGAACAGGTGCGTCGGATGGGTCAAGAACTCGCGCATCTCCGCCACGACCTGCTGGTTCTGCTGGGCGTCCTTCACCCCCCAGTGCATCGACATGAACTGGCAGTAGACCGGATCGCCTTCAGCGTCGAACAACGCCCCGTCGCGCAGGTTGTCCTCGGTCGGCCCCGAGAGCTCGTCCGGATCCAGCATGTCGGGGCTGGTGTCAGGCCAGCCGTAGTCGCCGACAGAGTCGGGGATCCCCGCCGCCATCATGTACTTGCGCGCGATCTTCTGGTTGCCGTCGGCCATCATCGCGATCGTCGGCGCCACCACCAGCGTCGCCGCGACGTCGCTGGCGAACCCCTCGCTCGCCTCGTGGACCGCCACGTCGGGGTTGTCCTGCTGCCACGCCTCGACGATCGGCAGCGCGTCCGCGGCGTCGGCCGCGTCGATCACCCACGGCCCGCCGCGGTAGCCGTGGCCGTCGATCGTCGCCCCGCTGGCCACGTCCGTCGCCGAGGTGGTGAAGTCGGCCTCGGCGTGGCCCTTCCCGGCCTTGATCGCCCAGTGGACCGGCACGCCCTGGCGCAGCAGCTCGTACACGAGCCCATAGGCGCGCAGCATGCCGAGGTCCTGGTAATCGGTGTCCATCGGGATCACCAGCGAGCCGGCGGCGAAGTCGGCCGCGCTGGCCGGCGCCGGCGCGAGCGCGAGCGCCACGGCGACAGCAGAAACTCCTGTACGCATCATGAGGGTTTGTCTCCGCCCGTTGGACAGAATCCCCGGAGGTCGCTCCAACCCAACTTCACGACCTGTCCCTCAGGACATCTTTGGCGCTCGGTGCTCCACTGTCCCACAGCGGCGCCGCGGCTGTCTCTTTGGACAGATACACTGCCCGGTCAGCGAGCTCAGCCGAACACGTCGGCGAACCCGACGCCCGGCCCCACATCGCCGGCGGTCGCCACCCAGCGCAGCCCGCTCAGCATCAACTCTTCCTGCACCACCCCTTGCCCGCCGAGGATCGGGTTGGGCGAGAACAGCAGCACGCGGCCCTTGCCGAACTGCGACGCCGTGATCGCCGGCGTACCCAGCATCTCGCCCGGGCCTGTCCCCTTGGACGCGTTGTAAATCTCGCCCTCGAACTTCGCCAGCGACACGTACGGCGCGAGCCCCTCGACCTCGACCGGCGTGAAGATCGGCCCGTTGGCGAAGAACAGCTTGAACGGCGCGCGCCCGGGCGCCGACACGTCGAGGCCCGCGATCCCGCGCTGCCAGAAATCACCGGTCAGGTTGCGGCCGGCGACGATCCGCAGCTTGTGAAATTGATCCTCGCCCTGCAGCGCCATGTACGCCCCGGCGCACACGCCCACGTAGCCGCCGCCGCCGGCCACGAAGTCCTTCACCCGCTGCTTGCCGTCGTCGCCGAGGTTGCGCCCCTGGGCCGTGCCGCTGCCGCCCATGAAGACGACGACGTCCTCGTCGCCGAGCGACCCGCCGCGGATGTCCTGCGGGACAGTCACGCGCAGCCGAAAGCCCTCGTGTTTCTCGAGCAGCTGCTTGGCCGCCGCGAAGGCCACCGGATGGACCCCGCCGGCCTTGTAGAGCGCCACCCGCACCGGCTTCTTCCCGGCCCGCGCCCGCGCGGGCAACATCGCCCCGATCGCCGCGCCGATGGTCGCTCCGAGGATTTCGCGTCGCCGCAGCACACCCCGAGCCTGCCACATCTCCCCGCGTCGCGCCGCTTCCCGGCCTGCAGACACCCACGAGGTCGGGGGCGCGCCTAGTTGCAGATCTTCGTATCGACCAGCGCGGCCGACTCCTGCCAAACGGTGACCGCCACGCCGAGGTTCGTCGCCGCGAGGTCGCGCGCGGCCAGCCCGGACTCGTCGGTCGGAGCGACCTGCGCCTTCTTGAGCGCCGCCTGCAACGCCTCGGTCTGCCGCTTCAGCACCGCGAGCTCGGGGCTCTTGCCGCCCGCCAGCGCCGCGTTCAGCTTCTCGGCCGCCTCGGCCGCCCCCGTCAGCTCCGGATTGGCGAGCGCCGCTCGCAGCTCGCCGATCAGCGGCTTGGCCTCCTTGCACTCGCCCGGGCCGCAGCCGCCGAGCAGCGTGCCGACGACGACGACGCCCGCCAGGGAATGAACGGCCCGATTTCTCCACCCTCGCATGATCGATCGCAACATTCGAACTCCTGCTCCGCAGACCAGGTAGCCACGTTCGCATGCGCCGGACAATCACCGTGGCTGGCGAGCCGGAACCGCGAGCAATGGGCCACGCAGGCGACCTGGACGGCGATTCACGGCTCCATCGAAGGCGCCTCCGCGCCCTCGCATTCCTGCAAATGTGCCTCGCACCCATGCGAGACCTTCGCCGGTCGTCGCCGGGACAGGGACGCCGCGTACCCCACGAGCGCGACGCACACGCAGAGCGACCCGTCGATCACGCCCGACGAGCGCGGCCGTCACCGCGGCGTGCCCCGCCTCAGCGCAGGAACTTGCCTTTGAGGATCTCGTCGATCTCTTGCAGCATCCCGAGCATCTGATCGACGCGGTCCTGCAGCCCGCGCACGTCTTGCAGATTGCCCGTGGCCGCGCGCACCAGCGGAATCAGCGTGCGCTCGACGATGGCGACCTGCTGGGCCAGCAGTTCCTGCACGCCCGCCGGCGGCTCGTTGTGCACATCGACCTTCAGCGTGGCCTGATTGAGGCCCTCGAGCGCGCTGGCGATCCGCCCCACGATCGGCCGCGCCCAGTCGAGCCCGCCGGTCGTCGGCGGCGCCACGCTCGGCATCGGCAGCGTCGCCAGCTTCTTGTCCGGCTCCGGCGCCCTCGCCTGCGCCTGCGCCTGCGCCATCAGCTCGACCAGGCGCGCCTGCTGGGCCATCTGCGCCTGCTGCAGCTCCTTGCCGTTGGCCGCCTCGCGCTCGGACGCCAGCAGCAGCGAGTCCTTGACCTGTTCGACGCGCTCGGCGAGCACCGACAGCTGCCCGGCCACGCGCACGCCCGGGTCGTCGGCCGCGCCGCCGAGGCTGCGCACCCGCTGGAACTCGCGCTTGATCATCGCCCAGCGCTCGGCCCGCTCGCCCTGCAGCCGACCGCGCATCTCGGCCAGCTTGAGCAAGTTCTGCTCGGCCGCCACCGTGAGCGTCTGCGCCTCGCCGGCGTAGTGGTCGTCGACCAGGCGATCGACCTCTTCGCCGGTCATCGCCGCCGCGACCTTCTCGGCCAGCTTGTTCATGTTGCGGTAGCTGCCCTGCAGCTTGAACGCCGGCTCGGTGCGGAACTTGTCGTCCATCGCCGCCGACGCGATGTACTCCTGGTTCACGCGCAGCAGCACCTCTTGCACGCGGAACAGGTGCTTGACCACGCCGACGACCTCTTGCACCTCGGCGCCGGAGTAGCCGTACGAGAAGTCGGTCGTCGCGACCTCCTCGCCGCGCGCCATCTTGACGAACCGGTAGACATCGGCCTGCTCGCGGGTCGCCAGCGGCGCCAGCGTGCGGTTCGAGGTCAGCGTGTTCTCGATGTAGCTGAGCGAGAACGCCTCGCGGTTGCCGCCGAGGATGTCGCCGAGGTTGTAGGTGTCGGCGCGGTTGGCCAGCATGTCGGGGATCTTGAACGCCGCGCCCGACTCCGTGTACGGGTTGCCCGCCATCACCACGCAGAACTTCTTGCCGCGCAGGTCGTACGTGCGCGAGCGGCCGCGCCACACGCCCTCGATGCGGCGCTGGGCGTCGCACAGCGAGATGAACTTCTGCAGGAACTCGGGGTTGGTGTGCTGGATGTCGTCGAGGTAGAGCATCACGTTGTTGCCCATCTCGAGCGCCAGGTTGACCTTCTCGACCTCCTGCGCCGACGTCGCGTTGGGCGCCTCGGCCGGGTCGATCGACACCACGTCGTGGCCGAGCGCCGGCCCGTTGATCTTCATGAAGACCAGGCCGAGGCGGTTGGCGACGTACTCCATCAGCGTCGTCTTGCCGTAGCCGGGCGGCGAGATCAGCAGCAGCATGCCCATGCGATCGGTGCGCTTCTGATCGCCGGCCGCGCCGAGCTGCTTGGCCATGTTGGCGCCGACCAGCGGCAGGTACACCTCGCTGACCAACTTGTTGCGCACGAACGAGGTCAGCACCTTCGGCATGAACTCGTCGAGCCGCAGCCGCTTGCGCTCGCGGTCGATGAGCTGCTGACGCAGGCGACGGAACTCGCGGAAGCCCGGCACGCGCACGCGCGCGAACTCGCCGAGGCGGCCGAGGAACTCGTCGAGCCGCAGCTCGAGCGTGCGCTCGCGGATCCGCGGGTGCTGGCCCAGGAGGCCGGTGACCTGCGTGCTCTCGATCGCGCTCTGGACCTCGCGGTCGAGCTTGCGGTCGGTCAGCGCCAGCGCGGCCGCCTCGACCAGCGCCGACGCCCCCTTGGCCTGCTCCGGCAGCGCCGCCGCGAACGCCTCGAGCCACGCCTTGACCAGCTCGAAGCGCTCGCGCAGCCTGCCCTCGAGCGCGCGCAGGTCGTCGTCGAGCGCGCGCCGCTTGCCGCTGGCCTCGAGCGCGTTCAGCAGCTCCTGCCACAGCGTCTGCGCGGCCGCGCTGGTGACGAAGCGCGGCCGCTCGTCGACCAACTCCTCGACCAGATAGTTGCCCGCGGCGTGGATCTCACCTGACCCGAAGGACAGCCCGGTCTGCTGCGCCCATTCGCCGATCGCCCTGGCCAGCTCGCCGCCGAGCGCCTCGGCCGCGGCCCCGTGGCCGAACAGCGCGCGCAGCCGGCCGGCGCTCTGGGCCCGCCGATGCCACACCGCCTTGAGCTCGTTGCGGTCGAACCACGCCCAGAACAGGCAGGCCAGCGCCCGCGGCCCCGGCGACACGCGCAGCAGCCCCGCGGTCGCGTACATCGTCAGCAGCTTGTCGAGGATCAGCGCCGCGTCGCTGTCGTGCAGGCCGCGCTCATAGCCCTCGTCGTAGCGCTCGGCCGCGAACTTGCGGACCACGTCGACCAGCCCGCCCGCCTCGCGCCCGGCCGCGTGCAGCTTGTCGACCGTCAGGCCGTGCTCGCCGCGCTCGGCCGCGAACAGCACCGACGCCGCCAGGTACTCGCCGCGGTAGACCTGCTCGATCTCCGAGACCAGCTGCTGGTTCCAGAACTCCTTCGTCTTGGCGAACTCCGGGTCCTCGACCGTCTCGTAGAAGTCGGTGCCGCCGAGGTGGATCGCCATCGTCCCGTCGCGCGCCACCAGCGTCAGGTCGAGCACCTGCGTGTTGACGCTGAAGCGGAACGTGCCGAACTTGACGACCTGCGCGCCCTCCTCGAACAGCTCGAGGCGGTCTCGCAGGGCCCGCAGCGCGTCCTGGCGGGCCGCCGTGATCTTGGTCGAGATCTCGTCGGCCTTGACCGACGCGCCGAACCCCATCAATCGCTCGACCAGCTCCTTGGCCTTGAGCACCATCGCGTCGGCCGCGAAGTAGGCGTTGAGCTCGTCGGCGGTCTTGAAGGTCTGCGCCCGCCGGCCGACGCCCTCGAGGATGCGGTCGGCGGCGGCGATGAGGTTCTGCACCCGCGCCTGCCGCTCGTCGAGCAGCGTCTGCTTGCGGGCCTGGAACGCGTCGTGGACCTCCTCGCGCTTGCCCGCGATCTCGCCGAGGAACTCGTCGAACTCGGAGAATCGACCGGCCAGCTCCTCGAGCTGCACCAGCAGCTTGGCCAGCTGCTCGTCGCATTTCTCGGGCGTGTCGCACAGCGCCAGCCCCGACGACACCGTCTGGGCGAACAGCTTGAACTGGGCCGCGAACTCGGCCTTGCCCTCGGACGTGAGCAGCTGCTTGCGCACGCTCTGGAAGGTCGCGCGCACCCGGCCCAGGTGGGCGAACACCGTCGAGATGTCCTCGAGGATCTTCGTCCGCGCCACCGCGTCGCCGACTTGCAGCCCGCTGACCACCTCGGCCAGCACGTTGAGGCCGTCGCCGACGGCCGCGATGTCCTGCTCGATCGGCTGCAGCTGCGCGGCGTTGTCGACCTTCTCGAGCCTGGCCAGCACCTCGTCGAGCCGCTTGCCGACGGGGATCAGCGCCTCGCCCTTGACCAGGAACTCGACGCACGCCCGGCTGATGCGGTCGAACTCCTCGACCACCTGCTTCTCGAGCACGTCGAGCGCCGCCAGATCGATCGACCGCACCTCGCGGAGGGTGATGACGGCGCCCCGCTGGTTGCGCAGGGCCGTCAGCGCCTGCATGTACTGCTCGACGCTCTTCCAGTCGCCCGGCCGCAGCGTCTTGACCAGCGCGGCCTGCTTGGTCTGCGCGTCCTGCAGCGCCTCGCGGGCCCGCTTGCGGATCGCCACGACCTTCTCGAACTCGTCGATGATGAGCTCGCCGGTCTGGCGGATCGTCTTGACGTCGGCGGCGAGGTCACCGACATCGGCGTGGCCGAGCCAGTAGTAGTTGTCGACCAGCCGCTGCGCCTGCGCGATCAGGTCCTCGTAGGTCTCGCGCCGCGGATCGCTGTTGTCGATCAGGCGCGTGACGCTGAACGCCTCGCTGATCCCCCGCACCAGCTCGGCGTTGCCGACCTTGGCCAGGTACGAGCCGTCGGTCGGGGCCGCCGCCGCGAACTCCGCCGTCATGAACGGCGTCTGCCACACCTGCATCGGGTGCAGCTGCGCCTGCTCCTCGCTCTGGGCGCGGAACACCACCAGCTTGCCGTCGCGGAACAGGCTGTAGCCGTTGCACTGGATCGGGTTGGCCATCTCCTTGCGGATCAGGTTGTACGGGAACAGCACGTAGCGGCCCTGATCGCGGCGATAGAACACGTAGAGCACGTCTTCGCCGTTGGGCGCGTCGATCCGGCGCTCGAACTCGAAGGCCCCGGTCTCGCCGCCGAACTGCTTGGTGTCTCCCGTCGTCAGGTAATAGCCGCCGGGAAACACCACCCCGTGGCCCTCGGGCAGCTGCATGCAGCTCTGGCCGATCGCGTCGACCCGCGCGACCGACTTGAGCCGCGTGTTGTAGATGAAGAAGCGCGGCCTCTGCTCGCGGTACGGCAGGATCTGCAGCAGCACCAGCGGGCCGACGAGCGCGTACGAGAACTTGGCGTCGTCGAGCGCCTGGTTGGCGTCCTCGACCGGCTCGCGGTAGATGCCGAGGCCGTCCTTGGTGTTGTTCTCGACCTTGATCGTCAGGTCGCCGCCGACGGTCTCGACGAACACCAGGTCTTTGATCGACACGTGCGGGTGCTGGCCCGAGACCTGGTCCTCGCGCGTCGTCGGCGTCCACTCGAAGTCGTGCGAGGCCGGCTTCGGCAGCTCGCGATCGCCGCGCGTGTCGACGTAGCGGACCCCGCCGCGCGGCAGCACGTTCCAGTGCAGCACCTTGACGTCGGTCGTCGCCGCGCCGATCTGGAAGATCGCGAACAGCTTGGTGTCCGTCGCCTTCAGCCGCTGCAGCCGGGTGTCCTTGTAGTACTTGTAGATGTCCGTGAAGTCCTTGACGAACTGCTCGCCGTCGAGGAGCCCGGGCACCTTGTCGAGCGTGGCCGGATGCATGGCCTGACCCTCGGGCGCGCTGCCGTCGAAGGTCTGGATCGAGAACACGTCCTCGATCGCCACGTCCTTCTTCATGCCGAAGAAGACGTTGTAGCCGAGCAGCAGGTGGCCGCCGGTCTGCACGATGTCGGCCGGCACGCACGCGTGCTCGGTGCGCACGCGCTCGTTGGCGACCACCTGCAGCTCGCTGCCGCCGAACGCCTGCTTGCGGCGCTCGTTGAGCGCCCCGGTCTTCTCGGCCAGCGCCTTGCCCTGCACGACCAGGCGGGCGCGAATGACCTCGTAGCCGCCGCTCTCGAGCGCCTCGCCGCCGTCCTGGGGCTTGTCCTTCGCCTCTGCCATGGCGGCCCCGGCTTACTGGATCCCGAGGTCCTTGGCCTTCTCCGCCAGCGCCTGGATCTTCTTCTTCGTCGCGCCGTCGGCGTTGCGCAGCAGGTCGGCGAGGAACGCCGACAGCGTCAACTTCTGCAGGTCGTCGGCCGACACGCCGGACAGCACCTGCTTGAGGTCGTCCGGCAGGCTCTTCTTGCCGTCGAGGTAGTCGCCGAGCAGCTTCTTGAGCGTGTCGCTGTGCTCGATGGTGCCGTCGATCGACTGCGCCGTGCCGACCGCGCGCACGAACTTGTCGAAGAACTGGCCGTCGCCGCCGACGATGTTGATCTTGGCGTGCTCGAGCGCGGTCGACAGCACGCGGGCCTGAGCCTCGGCGATGGTCTTCTGGGCCGCGATCTGGGCCAGCTGGACGTCGCGGTCGCGCTCGAGCTGGAGGCGGAACTCCTCGTGCGCGCGCGGCTCGCCGGCGAAGTTCTGCATCGCCTTGCCCTTCTCGGCCAGGCCGGTCGCCTCGGCCAGCAGCTTCTCGCGGATCGCCGTCGCCTGGGCCACGCCCTGGCGCTCCTGCGCGACCGCCTGCGCCGCGCCCTGCTTCTCGACCGCCGCCGCGTCGGCCTCCTTGATCTTGACCTGGGCAAGGCCCTTCTGCTCCTCGCCGCTGGCCTCGACCGCGAAGCGCTCGCGCGCGACCGTGTTCTCGGCCATGCCGCGCTTCTCGATCGCGCCGGCCTCGGCCTCCTGCACGCGGACCTTGGCCATCCCGAGCTTCTCGGTGGCGACCGCGTCGGCCTCCTTCACGCGCACGTTGGCGAGGCCCTGCGCGGCCTCCTGGGCCTGGAGGCCCTCGGCCTCGCGGATCTTCGCCTTGGCCTGCTTGTCGGCCGACTCGAGCGCGGCCTCGGCCAGGATCAGCTGCTTCTTCGCCTCGTGCTTGGCCACTTCCTCGGAGGCCTGGGCGTTCTTCACGTCCTTGACGAGGCGCTCCTGGGCCTCGCCCTCGGCCTTGATGACGCGCGAATCCTTGACGCGGTTGGCGTCGGCCAGCGCGCGCACGTCCTTGGTCCGCTCCTCCTCCTCGGCCACGCCCTTCTCGACCGACACGCGCTCGCGGACCACGTCGGCGATCGCCTTGCGCTCGATCTCCAGCGCCTTCTCCTTCTCGATGCGGAGCAGCTCGACCGCCCGCTCGCGCGCGATCGCCTCGGTCGCGCGGGCCTTCTCGACCCGCTCCGTCTCGACCTGGACCTCGCGCTCCTTGGCCTTCTCGGCGATCAGCACCGCGCGCAGCTTGTCCTGCTCGGCCTTGCCGATCTCGGCCTCGTTGGCCTGCTGGACGACCGTCGTCTTCTTGTGCTCCTCGCTGGCGACCCGCATGGCCTCGTTCTGCTCGCGGGCCTGCGACATCGCGATCTCCTTGTGCTTCTTCGCCTCGGCGTCGGCGCGCTGCTGCTCGTAGCGGAACACCGCCTCGTCGGAGGCGAGGTTCTGCGAGCCGACGTCCATGCGCTCCTTCTGCCGCAGCTCGTTGGTGCGCACGTTCTGGGCCGCCGTGATCTCGGTGATCTTGCGGATACCCTGGGCGTCGAGGATGTTGTGCGGGTCGAGCGACGACATCGGCGTCTGCTCGAGGAAATCGATCGCGGCGTCGTCGAGGATGAAGCCGTTGAGGTCGCGGCCGATGACCTCGATCAGCTCGTCCTTGAACTGCTCGCGCTTGGTGTAGAGCTCCTCGAACATCAGCCGCTTGCCGACGGTCTTGAGCGCCTCGGAGAACTTGGCCGAGAACAGCTCGTCGAGGGTCGACTGGTCGGACGCGCGGACGCAGCCGATCGACTGCGCGACCTTCTGCACGTCCTCCGGGGTCTTGTTGACGCGGACGAAGAACGTGACCTTGATGTCGGCGCGGATGTTGTCGGCGCAGATGAGGCCCTCCTTGCCGCGACGGTCGATGTCGATCGTCTTGACCGAGATGTCCATCATCTCGGCGCGGTTGATGATCGGATAGACGACCACGCCGGAGAACGCGACCTGGGCGCCCTTGCCCCACGTATTGATGATGATCGCCTTGCCCTGGTCGACCTGGCGGAGGAATCGCGTGACCACGAACGCGATGATGAGACCCAAAAGGAGGATCGCGCCGGCGACGGCGGCGATCAGGATCAGAGTCGGATTCATGCGATTAGCGTCCCTCTCTCACGCGCGCCGCCGCGTTCACGGGCGGGCGAGGCTGTCCTTGGTCTCGAACGGCTCGACCATGTAATAGTGGGCAGCGGCGTCGTAGCTCACCAGCACCACGCGCGTGTGCCTGACCAGCGCGTTGGGGGTGGCGCAGCGGACGTCGATGATCAAGTTGGCGCCGTCCTCTTGCAGGTTGGCCTGGCCGAAGCGCTCGTCGACGCGGCCGGTGGTGACCGTCGCCAGCTTGCCGACGAGCTCCCCGCGACCGATCGGCCGGTGACGCTTGAACGCCTCGCCGAGCGCGCCGGCGATGAGGCCCGTGAGCATGCCGGCCAGCAGCACCGCGCCGAAGGCGATGCCGACGTGGACCGCGAGCGCCACGCCCCCGCCCGCCGAGGCGGCGACGCCGTGGCCCAGCATCAGCGTCGCGAATGTCGACAGCGCCCATGCGAACAGCACCAGCATGCTGATCACGACCGTCGCGGGCGCCTTGCCGAAGCCGATCGCCGCGAGCAGACTGAGCCCGCCCGCGGCGCCCTCGATCTTGCCGCCGACGGCCTCGAGCTTGCCGGTCGCGCCATCGACGGCGCCGTCGATCTTGCCGGCCATCGCGTCGAGGGCCCCGTCGACCTTGCCGCCCATCGCATCGAAGGCGCCGTCGATCTTGCCGGCCGCGCCGTCGAGCATGTCGCTGCCGATCCCGCCGAGCAGCGCGAGCAGCCAGTAACCGACCACCACCAACAGGGCGACCGTGAAGATCACGGTGGGGAAGCTGACGATCGCGGCGATGAACTCGTCCATGGGCCAGCAGCGCGGGGGTGGAAATGTTGCCACACCGCCCGCCCCTCTGCCAGGCCGCTCGACCGGTTCGGATTCGCCCGACGCGAGCGCCAGCTGTCCGTGAAGACAGGTGCTCGCGCGGATCGTCAGCGCCCGAGCTTCACGTCGTTTCGGTCGACTTCGGGCCGCGCGCGAGCGACAGCAACGAACGGGCGATCTGGAGCGCCCCACGCGCCTTCTTGCCGATCCCGGCGCCGTAGATCGCCCGCACCGCGCCCGTCACCAGCTCGAGCGTCGCCGGCCGTACGGGGTAGAGCGCCATGCCCTGCCGCACCGGGATGCGGTCAGTGACCATCGCCTTCTCGTTGCAGCAGGCGCGCAGGCCCTCGCGGCCGTTGATGCGCCCGAAGCCCGAGATCTTGAGGCCGCCGAACGGCAGCGACTGGATCATGTAGGCCAGGCCGAAATCGTTGACGGTGGTCATGCCGGCCGCGATCGCGCGGGCCAGTCGCTCGCCGCGGGCCGGATCGCGCGTGAACACCGACGAGCCGAGCCCGTACGGGCAATCGTTGGCCAGCCGGATCGCCTCGGCCTCGGAGTCGACCTTGACGATCACCATGACCGGGCCGAACTGCTCCTCACGGGTGATCCGCATGCTGTGGTCGACGTCGACCAGCACCGTCGGCGGATAGTAGTTGCCCGGCAGGTCGGTCCGCGGCTGGCCGCCGCACAGCACCCGCGCCCCCTTGGCGACCGCGTCGTCGACCAGCTCCTGCACGATCTCGAGCTGGCGCGGCATCGTCATCGCGCCGACGTCGACCTCGCCCTGCAGCGGCGGCCCCTGGCGCAGCGCCTGGGCCCGCGCCACCACCTCGCGCACGAACGCGTCGTAGATGCCGGCGAACACGTAGAGCCGCTCGGCGCCGACGCACATCTGCCCGCAGGCGTTGAACACCCCGAACGTGGCGGTGCTGACGGCCTGCTCGAGATCGGCGTCGTCGCAGATGATCATCGGGTCCTTGCCCCCGAGCTCGAGCACCACCGGCGTCAGCGTCTCCGCGGCCGCGGCCATCACCTTGCGGCCGTTCTGCGGCGAGCCGGTGAAGAAGATCTTTTCGACGCCCGAGGTCACCAGCGCGGAGCCGGTCTCGCCGTAGCCGGTGACGATCTGCACGAGGTCGGGGCTGTGGCCGCGGCGCCGCAGCACCTCGGCGAAGATCTCGACGTAGCGGAGCGACGACCAGGTCGCCAGCTCGCTGACCTTGACCACCACCGCGTTGCCGGCGAACAGGGCCGGGATCACGGGACAGAAGAAGTTGTGGAACGGGAAGTTCCACGGCGCGATCACGCCGATGACCCCGAGCGGCAGGTACTCGACGCGCGCGGCCTTGTGCGGCAGAAAGCCGGAGGTGCGTCGCTCGGCCCGGAGGTCGGCCTCGCCGTGCGCGATCGTGTAGCGGAGCTTCTCGCAGACGGGGAAGATCTCGCCCATCGCCGCATCGACCATCGTCTTCCCGGAATCGCGCACCGCCAGACGACAGATCTCCTCCTGGTGCTGAACGACGTACTTCAAGATGTCCGAAAGGACAGCCCGTCGCTCCGCCCACGACGTCGCGGCCCACGCCGCCTGGGCCGCGCGCGCCCGCTGGACCGTCGCCACCACCGCGGCCCTGTCCATCACCGCCGCCTCGCCGAAGCGCTCGCCGGTGGCCGGGTCGCTGCACGGCAGGACCGTGGGCGGCAGAGGGGGCTCGGGGGGGACAGTGCGCAGCGTGGTCGCCATGGCGCGGCACCTTAGCGGCTTTGCCGGCGCGCCGACTTGAGCCGGATCACGTCGTCTGCAAACATCGACGCGTCGTCGGTCCTCGCATGCTCCTGACCTCTGCCGCGCCGCTGATGGTCGTCGAACCCGAACTGCCCGCGCAGCGCAGGCCCGGGCCCGCCTCGACGCGTCCCGGCGCCTCACCGGGCCCGCGCCGGCTCACGCACCGCCGCGTCCCGTGGCTCGCGCGAGCGGCGATTCGGCCCACGCGCGGCCTCGGCTTCGCTCGCCGGGTGAAGCGCGCCGCGATGGATCGACGCTCGCCGCGAGTCTCCCATCACATGGTCTTCAGGACAGGTCAAACTTAACCTCAGGACATCGCCATGCTGCACGCCGTCGCCACCGCTCTGTTGCTGCTGCAACCGCCCGCGCCCGCCCCTCCGTCGCCCGCCGCCGCGCCCGCCCCTGCGCCCGCGGTCCCGTCTCCACCGAGCGCGCCCGCCCAGGCGGCTCCTCCGGCGCCCGCCCAGCCCTACGCCGACCCGACGCTCCCCGCGCAGCCCTACCCACCCGCGCAGCCCTACGCCCAGCCCACCGCGCCCGCGCAGCCCTACGCTCAGCCCACCGCACCTGCGCAGCCCTATCCGCCTGCGCAGCCCTACGCTCAGCCCACCGCGCCTGCGCAGCCTTACGCCCAGCCCTACCCGCCCGCGCAGCCGCAAGGCTACCCGCCCGCCGGCGCTCAGGGTCCTGCGAACGCGCCCGAGTCGGTCACGCACCGCCGGCTCGTGTTCGCCAACCTCTACACCCTCAACTTCAACATCCTGTCGCCGATCCCCTCCGGGGACTTCACCTTCTTCCTCGGCACCAACCTGCGCCCGCGCAAGAACCGGGCCCGCACCTTCGACTGGAACACCGCGCTCGGCTATCAGCTCACGCTCTCGGTCGGCTTCGCCGACACGCCCACCTTCGATCTGTCGCCGATCGGCTACTTCGCCTTCTTCGTCCACCGCCACCACTTCACGGCGATGGGCTACGGCGGCGAGAAGCAGCGGCTGTTCTACTCGATGGGCGGCGGCGTCATGTTCGCGCTGTCGGAGATCGGCGGCGTCGAGGGCGAGGGCCGCCTCGGCTACGTGTTCACCAGGCCGGAGCGGCGGGTCAAGGGCGTGGTCGGCGGCCAGGCGCGCCTGACCGCCGCGTTCGGGGGCATCCCGCTGCTGCAGCTGGGGCCGTTCATCGGCTTCATGGCCTTCTGACTCTTCGGACATGCCCCCGAGGACATGCGCTCAGGGGCATGTCGCAACGAACATGTCGTTCGAGACTCCTCGTGAAGCGACGCACGAGGCACGACGAACGCGAACGCCTCGGCCCGGTGAGCCGCCCGCCCCGCCGCCCTCAGCGGTGGAAGCGGACGTGAAAGTGGTCGCGGTGGCCCTTCCAGTGGCGGATGATGCCGTAGCCGCGGCCCTTGCCGCGCGGGTACTGGAACAGCTCGTCGAGCTTGGACTCCGGCACGCCCTTCTTCTTGGCGTGCTCGTAGAGGACCTTCTGCAGCCCGTAGTCGAGGAAGATCGCGCGGACTTCCTTGGTGTCGACGAACGACTTGATGAGCGCCCACGTGCGCGCGACGTCGAGGTTGTCGGCGTTGCCCGAGAGGAACCGGACCTCGCCGGCGTCGGCGCCCTTGAGCACGAGGCCGACGTCGACGTCGACGCCCTTCTGGTGCGACTTGTGGCCCTTGAGCGGACCGCCGCCGCGCGCGCTGATGTCGCCGACGTGGATCTGCGGCCCGCCCTTGATGCCCTTGAGCATGGCGTACTTCGAGATCGCGGCCTTGATCGCCTTGATCGTGGAGTTTGTCCCGAAGGCCAGGTTCGGACGCTTGATGTAATAGTGCTTGCCCGTATCGAGGGGGATGCCGATGCGCAGCACGCCGCGATCCTCGTCCTTGGTCGGCGCGAACGCGGCGATGATGCCGCGGTCGATCATGATCGTGAGCTCGTCACCCGGCCGCAGGCTCTTCGGGTCGTTGTCGAGCCGCTTGCGCAGCGAGCCCTTCTGCAGCGCGATCAGCTCGGCCACCTTCATGTGCTGCTTCTCGGCGATCCCGCTCAGCGAGTCACCGGACTTCACCGTGTAGCTGCCCTCCTCTTCGAGGTGCGGCGGCACCTCGGGGTCCGGGCAGACCAGCACGATCTGATTGACCGAGAGCTTGTCCGGGTTCTTCTGCAGCTTCGGGTTGAGCTTCTTGATGTCGCTCATCCGCACGCCGTACTGACCGGCGATGCGCCCGAGGTTGTCGCCGGCCTTGACCCTGTGCTCCCAGATCGGCGTCTTGCCGCCGCAGCGCGGGTCGCCCTTGGGCTTCTTGACCGAAGCAGACTTCGCCGGCTTCTTGCTCGACTTGGCCGAAGTCGACTTGCTCGTGGTCGGCGGCACCGGCACCGGCACCGGCACCGGCTCGGGCGCGATGACCGCTGGCGCATCCTCTTCTTCCTCCTCCTCGGGCGTGCCCGCCTCGGGCGGGTCGAGCAGGACCGGGGAGGCCGCCGCGGTGGGGACTGTCACGAGCCCGATCCACAGGGCCAGAGCGGTCAGCGCCCGCGGAAGGCGCCCGTGAGGAAGAAGTTGGCTGGTTCGCATTCAGCGCTCCTGTGCTCGAACAGGCCCGGGGGCCTGCGGCGCGGCCTTAGACCGCGGCGAGGGCGCCAGATTCATCATCCAGCGCCCTTCAGGGACAAAAGTCTCACGCGCGGCCCCCGGGCGCCACAAACTCGCGAGGTCCTCGCGGGGGCGCCCCGACGCCTGATATACCGGCACGCACGATGGAGAGCGTCGTCATCCAGGGCGTCGAATTGCGCCTCACTCCGCCCGACGAGATGCGCTGGCAGTGGGTCGGCCGGCAAGAGTTGAAGCGCCAGCTGTTGGCCGCGTGGGCCGTGTTGGACGAACAAGATCACGCGCTGTCGCCACGTTTAGTCGGCAAGCCCGGCGTTGGCAAGACGACTCTTGCGTCGGCCGCCGCGCGCGCCCTCGACGTCCCGCTCTATGTGTTCCAGGCGACCATGGACACACGGCCCGAGGATCTGCTCGTCACGCCGGTCATCACCGACGGTCAGAAGCTGCGCTACACCGCCAGCCCGCTCGTCAGCGCGATGATCAAGGGCGGCGTGTGTGTCCTCGACGAGGGCAACCGCATGAGCGAACGCAGCTGGGCCTCGCTGGCGCCGCTGCTCGATCGCCGGCGCTACGTCGAGTCGGTGGTCGCCGGCGTCAAGATCCACGCGCACCGCGACTTCCGCTTCTGCGCGACGATGAACGACGACGCCAGCACGTTCGACATCCCCGAGTACATCCAGAGCCGACTGCAGCCGCAGATCGTGATCGATTTCCCCGAGCGCGACGAGGAGCAGGCGATCCTGCAGGCCAACTTGCCGTTCGCCAGCCCGCGGATCCTCCAGTACCTCGCGGTGTTCCTCCAGCGCGCGCACGAGGACGACCAGCCGTTCACGGTGCGCGACGGCATCAACATCGCCCGCTACGCGCTCAAGCTCGGCGCCAGCGATCGCGGCGGCCTCGACGTGAAGAAGCACGTGCGCCAGGCCACCGCGATGACCCTCGGCGACGACGCGCTCGACTACCTCCCCGGCGAGGTCCCGCTCGAGCAGCCTTGACCTGAACTTTCGGCCATGTTCGACGACGCCGCCGCGACCTACCGCCCGGCCTGGCCGGACCCGCTCAGCCTCTCGCGCGACGAGCTGGCCGAGCTCGACATGATCTTGCCCGGCGTCATCGTCCTGCCGGTGCTGCACGGGCGGCTCGAGTGCGCGCAGATGGTCCGCCGCGCGATCGAGAAGTTCAGCCCGGCGGCGCTCGCCGTCGAGCTGCCGGCGGGCATCGACGCGCTGCTCGCCCGCGCGATCGCCCGTCTCCCGCTGCTCAGCGCGCTCGAGATCCCAGACGAGGCCCAGCACGGCAAGCCGCAGTACCTCGTGGTCGAGCCGGCCGACCCGCTGATCGAGGCCGTGCGCCGCGGCAGCGAGCTCGGGATCCCGGTCCATCTCGTCGACCGCGAGATCACCGACTACCCGGCCGCGCGCGACCGCCTGCCAGACGTCGCCGCGGCCGAATCGGTCGGCGCCGCCAACTGGCTGCGCGCCGCGCTGGCCGCCGCCTCGATCAGCCCGCGCGCCGCCGCCGACGAGCTGCGCGAGGACTTCATGGCCGGCTCGATCGCCGCGCTCGCGCTGCGCCAGGACCTGCCCGACGCCCCCGTGCTGGTCGTCTGCGGCCTGCACCACGCGCGCGGCCTGGTCGCGCGCCTCGGCCCGCTGCTGGCCGAGCGCGCCGCACCGCCGGCCCCGCTGCGCCGGCTCACCAGGCGCGAAGGACATGTCCTTTGGCACCTGTCCGAACAGTCCAGCGGCGAGGTGCTGAGCGAGCCGGCCTTCATCCACGCCGCCTACGAGCGCAGCCGCGGCAGCGCCCCGCCCGCCGCGCTGAGCCCCGCGAGCGCCGGCGCGGTGCTCGACCTGTTCACCAAGGCGCGCCAGGCTCCGATCCAGGACCCGTTCCGCACGCCCTCGCCGCCCGATCCGCAGGACGACCGGCCGCGCCTCACCGGGCGCACCGGCCTCTTGCTGGCGATCTGCCAGCAGGCGCGGGCGCGCTACCGCGAGCGCACCGGCGGCGATCTCCGGCCCGGCGCGATCCTCCGGCTGCTGCGCTACGCCCACGCCTACGCGCTGGAAGAGGGGGCGATCGCGCCCGACCTTTATCAGCTCGTGGTCGCCGCGCGCGGCTTCGTCGACGACACCTACGCCCAGGAGGTCTGGGAGGTCGCCACTACGTATCCGTGGCAGGCCGTGCGGCCCGACGTGCCGCCGCTCGACCTCTCGCTGCGCGACCTCCACGACCGCGTGCGCACGCTCCACTTCCACCCGAAGCTCATGCAGCGGCGGCGTCGGTTGATGAAGATCGTGCGGCCGCGAGAGAAGGAGCGGCGCAAGGGCGAGTGGGCCGAACGTTTCAAGGGCGACAGCATCTGCTCGCACCAGCCCGAGGACCTCGCGCTCGAGCACTACGGCGCGTTCCTGCGCAAGCGCACCGAGCGCGTGCTGTCCGACGCGCACACCCAGGTCGCGCCGTTCTCGACCAGCCTTTACGACGGCGTCGACGTCCGCGAGACCGTGCGGAACTGGCACCAGGGCAAGATTTACGTCCGCATCGAGCAGCTCGTGCGCGGCAAGCCCGGCGCGGTCGTGGTGATCTTCGACGACGAGCCGCTGGTGCCCGAGGACGACGAGGTCGAGCCGAAGTTCGGCTGGCACATGACCTGGCAGGGCGAGCACGAGGACGAGGGCGACATGGCGCTGTACGCCAGCGACCCGTTCGCGCAGCTCGTCGGCCCTGGCATCGGCCGCGCGCTCTACGGCGGGTTCCTCCTCAATCGTCCCCCCGGGCAGATGTTCGGGGTGTGGGAAGACCCGCACTTCGGCGACGCGCGCACCAAGTCCGAGGTGCTCTTGCGGGCCGCGCTCGACTACTCGGCCGAGCGCCTGGTCGTCTACGTCGCGGCCGCGCCGCCGCGCCCGGCCCTGCGCCAGCTCGCGCAGCGCATGGACAAGAAGATCGTCTACGTCCCGCTGGGGCAGCTGTCCCCGGTGGCGCTCAAGCGCCTGCGGGTGTTTCACGTCTTGAGCGATCGTAACGTGCGGGCGGTCGCGCACCGCTACATCCGCGACTAGGCGCACGCGAGGCGGCCGTGCCCCGCGAGCCGCGAGCGCGGACCGATTTGTTGTCACCCGGGCGTGGGTCGGTACCATGCCGCGGGTGGGGCGAGCCGGCGTGAACACAGGTCGGTCGGCCGGCGTCCCTGCGGCACGCCCCGTACCCTGAGAACCTTCCCATGCGCACTCGTTTCCTCGTCAGCACCCTCGCCCTCACCGCTCTCGTCGCAGCTCCCGCCTGTGGCGGCGACGACCCGCCCGGCTCCCTCATCGTCCCGTTCAAGATCGGCGCGAACGTCAAGTGCGACGTCCTCGGCGTCACCGACGTGACCGTCGCCCTCTACAAGTACAACGCCGCCGGCGCCGCGGGCGACCTGATCGACACCGAGGTCGTCGACTGCGAGGACGGCCAGGCCGAGTTCATGGGCCTCATCGCCGGCCGCTACAACGTCCAGGTCAGCGGCGTCGACGCCGAGGATGTCATCGTCACCGACAACTTCGACAACGACCCGGGTGACATCGCCGAGGTCACCTCCGGCGCCGAGAACACCGCCGACGTCGTGACGATGTCGCCGACCCCCGCGAAGATCCTGGTGCGCTGGCTGCTCAACGGCGGCTTCGGCATGTGCAGCGACGTGCCCATCACCAACTTCAGCGTCGCCACCTACGAGAAGAAGGGCCTGAGCGAGCTGCTCACCTACGACTTCGAGTGCGATCCCGACGAGCCGTCGATCATGGGCTACAACGCCATCATCGATCCGGGCCGCGAGATCGCCGGCGACGACCTCGACCGCGTCTACATCGACGCGCTCGACGGCAAGGGCACCAGCCTCGTCACCGCGCCGCTCGAGTTCGTCATGGAGCCGCCGGGCCACGGCCGTACCGTCAAGCTGACCGCCGTCGTCGACTGCACCGTCGACCCGTGCACCATCGACTGCGCCGCCGGCAAGGGCGCCGATCCGATGGACCCCACGCTCTGCCTGGCCGACTGACGGCCGCGCACGGCTGCCTCGGCGGCCCCCGCCTCGGGGGTCCGCCCGCGCTCGCCCCGCTCCTGCGGCGGGCCTTGAGGACATAGCTTCGAGGACATGCTCGAACGCGCATGTCCTTTCGAACATGCGCGTCCAGACATGCTCGAATGCGCATGTCCTGAAGCACGAGCGCGCGAAGCTGCGGATCCGCGAAGCGGGGCGCCCGGCAGGCGTCCTGCGCTACAGCCCGCGGGCCCACTCGGGCCGCAGCGTCACCTCGCCCGCGATCGCGCTGTCGATCGTCGCCAGGATCGCCACGCGGTCGCGCGGCAGGCGGCCGCCGATCGCCAGGTAGTTCGACGCGTGGTTGGTGCGGAACAGCGCGTCGGTCGGTCGGGCCTCGTCGACGATGGTCCGCAGCTCGCGGAGCATCTCGACCACCGACGGCAGCGCGAAGCGCCCGCGGGTCTGCAGCGTGTGCAGCGGCGTCTTCGGCACCACCGTCGTCGTCAGCGCCGACGCGAACGCCGGGTCCATCGCCGAGATCAGGCGCGCGGTCGCGGACGCGTGCTCGGCGGCGCGTTCGGTCCCCGCGATCCCGAGCAGTACGATCACGCTGAGCTCGATCCCCGCCGCGCGGGCCCGCTCCGCCGCCGCCACGTGCTCGGCGAACGTCGAGCCCTTGGCGATCCGCTTCAGCGTCGCGTCGTCGCCCGACTCGGGGCCGATGTAGAGCCGCTTCAGCCCCGCCTCGCGCAGCGCAGCCAGCTCGTCGGGCGTCTTCTTGAGGATGTTGATCGCGGTCGCGTAGCACGACACCCGCCGCAGCAGCGGGAACCCGCCGTCGGCCGCCTTGAGGATCGCCAGCCAGCGGTCCATCGGCATCCCGAGCGCGTCGCCGTCGCCGACGAACAGCTTGTCGACGCGGTTGCGAGCGATCGCGGCCGCGGTGCGCAGATCTTCGAGGCAGGCCTCGACTTCGCGCTCGCGGTAGACCTTGTCGCTGTACATGTCGCAGTAGGTGCAGCGGTTCCACGAGCACCCGACGGTCGCCTGCAGGATGTACGCATCGGCCTCCGACGGCGGGCGGTAGATCTTGCCTTCGTAGCGCATGCGGCGGTTCGTCTCTGGGGCGCACGATAGCCACACCCGTGGCGCCGGGATCCGCGCCGCCGGCACGAGCGTCCTCACGCGCACCTGTCCGCGGCCCGCGGGCGGCGCGGGCGCTTTTGCGCGCCGGACTTCGACGCCTCGGGCTCCCTGGCCGGCGGCCGTGTATGCTCTCCCGGCCCTCGCATGACGATCGCCGACACGCAAGCGCAACTCGAAGCCCTGCAGCACCGCCTTGCCGACCTCCTGCGCGAGGTCCAGACCGTCATCGTCGGCCAGGACGACGTGCTCCGGGGCATCATCACCTGCCTCCTCGCCGGCGGACACGGCCTCCTCGAAGGCGTCCCTGGCCTCGGCAAGACCTTGATGATCCGGACCCTCGCGGCCGCGGTCGACCTGTCCTTCGCCCGCATCCAGTTCACCCCGGATCTCATGCCGGCCGACATCGTCGGCACCTCGGTGCTGGTCGACCGGCCCGGCGGCGGCCGCGAGCTGGCGTTCCAGCCGGGGCCGATCTTCAACCACATCGTGCTCGCCGACGAGATCAACCGCGCCACGCCCAAGACCCAGTCGGCGCTGCTCGAGGCGATGGCCGAGAATCAGGTCACCGCGGCCGGCAAGACGCGCCCGCTGCCCGAACCATTCCTCGTGCTCGCCACCCAGAACCCGCTCGAGATGGAGGGCACCTACCCGCTGCCCGAGGCCCAGCTCGACCGCTTCCTCTTCAAGATCGACGTCCCCTTCCCCGGCGAGCGCGAGCTGCTGGCGATCCTCGACCGCACCACCGGCACCAAGACCGCCGCCGCGCGGCCGGTGCTCGACGGCCCGACCCTGCTCGAGATGCGTCGGTTCGTGCGCGCCGTCCCGGTCGTCCCCAGCGTCGCGGAGTACGTCGTGCGCGTGCTGCGGGCGACCCACCCCGACGACGCGCGGGCCACCGATCTCGTCAAGCGCTACGTCCGCTTCGGCGGCAGCCCGCGCGGCGCCCAGGCCGTCCTGCTCGCGGCCCGGATCCGCTGCGTCATGGAGGGCCGCAAGTCGCCGTCGATCGACGACGTCCGGGCCGTCGCGCCCTCGGCCCTGCGCCACCGCGTGATCCTCAACTTCGAGGGCGAGGCCGAGGGCATCGGCATCGACAAGATCCTCGCCCAGGTGCTCGCCGGCGTGCCTGCCGACGCCGACCGCGCGCGGAGCTGATCGCTTGGCCTTTTGGAAGCGCAGCGAGAGCCCGACGCCCGAGCGGCCCGCGCCCGCCGCAGCCGCCGATGATTTATTCGGCGAGGCCTTCCTCGCCAAGCTCGAGCTGTTGCAGGTGATCGCGCGCCGGCTGTTCCGCGGCAAGCAGCGCGCCGAACGCAAGACCCGCAAGGTCGGCAGCGGCCTCGAGTTCGCCGACCACCGCGAGTACAGCCCCGGCGACGACATCCGCAACCTCGACTGGGGCGTGCTCATGCGCCTCGAGCAGACCCTGGTCCGGCTTTATGAAGAGGACGAGGACCTGCCGATCCGGATCGCCGTCGACATCAGCGACTCGATGTCGACCTCGGGCGGCAGCAAGCTGCGCTACGCCCAGCAGGTCGCCGCCGCGCTGGCCTACGTCGGCCTCGCCAACCTCGACCGCGTCGGCCTGACGTGCATGAGCCGCAAGCTGCACACCACCTTGCCGGCGGTGCGCGGCAAGGGCCGGATCTTCCGCGTGTTCGATTTCCTGCGCACGGCCCCGCGCGGCGGCCCGACCGACATGCGAGCGGCGTGCGGGCGGCTCGCCGCCGAGAGCGCCCAGCCTGGCCTCACCGTCGTCCTCAGCGACTTCTACGACCTCCAGGGCGCGTTCGACGGCCTCAACCTGCTGCGCTTTCGCAAGCACGAGCCGGTGGCGATCCAGGTCATAGACCCGCGCGAGGCTCACCCCGAGCTCAGCGGCCTGCGCGGCGACGTCACCCTCGTCGACGTCGAGGGCGGCGACGCCCGCGAGGTCACGCTCAGCCCCGCGGCCCTGCGCGCCTACGGCGACGCCCACGAAAAATTCTGCCAGGCCCTCGCCGCCAGCTGCCGTAGCCGCGGGATCCCCTACTTCCGCGCCGACACCGACGTCCCGTTCGACGAGCTCGTCCTGCGCATGTTCCGGGTCGGAGGCCTGCTCCGATGACCCTGGCCGGCTGGACATGGCCCGAGATCCTCCCGGTGTTCGCCGCCGGGGCCGCCGCGATCACGGCGCTCTACCTCCTGCGCATGCGTCGGCGCCAGGTCGTGGTCCCGTTCGCCGCGCTGTGGCAGCAGGTCACCCGCGAGAGCGACACCCGCCGCCTGTGGAAGAAGCTGCGGCGGCTGCTCAGCTGGCTCTTGCAGCTCGTCCTGCTGGCGCTGCTGTGCGCCGCGCTCGGCGACCCGCGGCCCGAGAGCTGGCTGCGCGACCCGCAGACCGTGGCGATCGTCATCGACCGCTCGGCCAGCGTCGCTGGTCCGGCCGCCAGCGAGCCCGGGCTCACGCGCCTCGAAGTCCTGCTCCGCCGCGCCCGCGCCGAGATCGCCGGCCTCGGGCCCACCGATCGCGCGCTCGTCATCACTGCCGGCGCCGAGGTCGAGGTCCCGGGTCCGCTCGGCCGCGACGCCGCCCCGCTCCTGCGCGCCCTCGACGACGTCGTCCCCGGCCCCGGCGAGGCCGACCTCGGTCGCGCCCTCGCGCTCGCCCGCGCCGCCCTCACCGGTCAGGCCGGCGGGCGGATCCTCGTCCTCACCGACGGCGCCCTCGACGACGCCGCCGCCGACGCCCTCGCCGCCTGCATCTCGGGACATGTCTCTTCCGACAGCCCAGACGCCGCCGCGATCCCGTGCCAGGTCGCCCGCGCCGGCGGTCCGGCCGACAACCTCGCCCTGGTCGCCTTCGCCGCCCGCCGCTACCCCGGCGACCGCGAGCGCATCGAGGTCCTCGCCGAGGTCCACAACCTCGGCGACGCTCCGGCCAGCGCCGTGCTCGAGGTCCAGGCTGACGGCCTCGTCGTCGGTCGTCAGGCCGTGCAGCTCGGGCCCGGCGAGCGACGGCGCGAGATCTTGCGCGAGCTCGACGCCGCCCGCACCCGGCTCGTCGCCAACCTGTCCCTCGAGCCAGGTGCAGATCCACAGCTGCTCGGCCCGCCCGACGACGATCGCGCCTACGCCGTGGTCCCGCCGCTGCCGCCGTTCAAGGTCGTGCTCGTCACCGACGGCACCGACCTGTTCCTCGAGGCCGCCCTGCTCACCTTGCAGGAGCACATCCAGCTCACCGGCATCGGCCCCGCCGACGCCGCCTCGCACCCTTCGCTGGCCGAGGCCGACCTCGTCATCTTCGATCTCGGCGAGCGTCCGCTACCCGACCCGCTGCCCGCCGCCGACCTCGTCATCTTCGACCCCGCGCGGATCTCTCCTGACGCTGCCCCGATCCGCGGCGCCGGCGAGCTCGTGCGGCCCTTCCTCACCGAGCAGCACCGCGAGCACCCGCTGCTCGACGGCGTCGTCCTCAAGGACGTGAACCTCCGCCGCGGCACTCGCCTCGCCACCGAGCCGGGCGACACCGTGCTGGTGCGCAGCCTCGGCGATCCGCTGGTCGTCCTGCGTCACGAGCTCGGCGGCGACGGTCGGCGCCCGCGGGCCGTGCTCGCGCTCGGCTTCGACCCGCGTCAGACCGACCTGCCCCTTCGGACAGCCTTCCCGATCCTCGTCGCCAACATCATCGCCTACTTCGAGCAGGCCCGGCCCGGCTTCGTCGCCAGCGTGCCGGTCGGTCCCAGCCGTCCCGTCGCCGCCGCCGAGATCGGCCTCGGCGCCCAGGGCCTCGGCCAGGTCGAGGTCCGTGGCCCCGAACCGGCCGAGGTCGCCACGACCGTGCCCGTCGACGCCACCGGCGTGTTTCGCCTGCGCGCCATGCAACCCGGCATCTACCGCGTGCGCGCCGTCGACGGCGACGCCGCCGGTGCCGAGGTGCTCGTCGCCGTCAACCAGGCCAGCGTCGCCGCCTCCGACCTTCACGATCGACTCGGCGAGCTGTCGCCCGACGTCGTCGCCGGCGAGGCGAGCGCCCCGGTGCCCGTGCGCGACGAACCGCTGTGGGCCCTGCTGCTGCTCGCGGCGGCCCTGCTCATCGCGCTCGAGTGGGCGGCCTACCACCGCCGCGTCACCGTCTAGCGCCCGCTCTTCGCTGCCGCGGCGAGCCTGCGCGGCCGGCCTGGTCACGCCTCCGCGTCCGACAGCTTCTTGCCGAAATCGGTGTCGCGGGCGAAGCGGAGCTGATTGAGGAAGAACTGCTCGACCGCCGGCGCGGCGAGGTCGGTCCCTGCCAGGGCGGCCCGGGCGCCCGCCGTGTCGAACCATAGTTGCAGCGAGAGGTACGGCGTGTAGACCCGCCCGGTCGTCAGGATCCGCTTCAGGCGCCCGAACGCGAACCTGTCGATCCACGGCCGCGCGCGCACGAACAGGTCGGGCCGCACGAACACCGCCGGCTTGCAGCCGAAGAACCGGCTCGCCGCCGTGGTCAACTGCTCGAGCGTGGCCGCGCGCTCGGGGCCCGCGCACAGGTGATACGCCTGTCCCGAAGGACCTGTCCGTTTGCGCAGGTGGCAGATCGCCTGGACCACGAAGTCGGACGGCACCACGTCCATCACCGCGTCGGGCCGCCCGGGCGCCCAGCGGAACCCGCGGGCGAACACCTTGAGCGGCCAGTACAGCACCTTGAAGCTCGACGTCCGGCCGGTGCGCGAGTCGCCGACGATGATGCTCGGGCGATAGATCGTCACCCGCTGCTCTCCGGCGCGCGCGCGCACCAGCTGCTCCGACTCGAGCTTGGTCTGCTCGTAGCTGTTGTGGAACGGCTGGCCGACGTCGAGCTCGGTCTCGAGCGCGGTGCCGCGGCGATCGCCGGCCACGTACGCGGTGCCGACGTAGTCGAACGGGCACTCGGCCGCGTTGGCGAGGTCGAGCATGCGGCGCGTGCCCTCGACGTTGATCGCGCGCGCCTCCGCGAGCGGGAGCGAGAAGCTGACCGAGGCCGCCCCGTGGATCACTCCCGTCGCGCGGCCGGCCAGCCTGGCCCAGCTCGCGGCGTCGAGCCCGAGGTCGTCGCGCTCGAGGTCGGCGCGCACGATCTCGACCCGTCGCGCCGCGGCGGCCAGCGCCTCCCCGGTCAGCCGGTCGCGCAGCACCGCGGCGCCGCGGGCCCGCGCCTGCGCCTCGTCGCGCCCGCGCACCAGCAGCGCGAGGCGGGTCGTCGGCTCCGTGGCGAGCAGGTGATGGACGAGCTCGCGGCCGAGGAAACCAGTGGCGCCGGTGATGACGAGGACGGGATCCGACATCGCGCGCACGATCGCCCTCGACGCCGCGAAGGGTCAAGCGGCGCCCGCGCGCGTGGCCGCTCTGCACGCCTGCGTGGCCCCTGGGGGTGCGACGAGGCAGATCCGGCGATCCCGGCGTCGCCGCCGCCGCGCGCTCGCAGGTCCACCTCCGCCGGCCTCGAACAGCGGCCCACAGGCCCTGAAAGACCGCCCTGTTCGGGCCGGTTCGGGCATACTCGGACCGCAGGAGATCCGTGAACGACGCCGACGATCCCCTCGCGCTGAACGACGAGATCGCCGCCCTCCGCTACTACGTCGGGGAGTTCACCGAGCGCGAGGAGACCCCCGCCGCGCTCGCGGCCCTCGAGCGGGTCGAGGCGCGGCTGCACGCCGCCCTGCGCGCCCGCACCGCCATCCTCTCCGACCTCGGGCACGAGCTGCGCACCCCGCTGAACGCCATCCTCGGCTTTTCGCACCTGTTGCGCGAGGACGTGCTGCTCAGCGCCGAGCAGCGGGCCCACATCGAGGTCATCCACCGCAGCGGCGAGCAGCTGCTCACGCTGATCGACGAGCTCACCGGCGGCCACGAGGAGGGCGCCGGCCAGGCCGGCTTCGACCTGCACTATCTGCTGGATGACCTCGCGGACATGTTGTGTCTGCGGGCCGCCGGCGCCGAGGTCGCCCTGCGCATCGATCGCGCCACCGACCTGCCGCGCCGCGTCCGCACCGACCAGGTCCGCCTGCGTCATCTCTTGCTCCTGCTGCTCGGCAACGTGCTCGAGGTCCCGCGCCGCGACCTCATCGTCGTCCGCGTGCGCATCGAGCCGGGCCCCGCGCCCGCCACCGGTTTGCTCCGCTTCGACATCCGCGCCCCCGGCATCGACCTCGCCGACCTGCGGCTGCGCTCGTTCGTCCGCACCGACGCCGGTTTGCAGACCGACGAACCCGGCCGCGGCCCCGAGCTCGCGGTCGCCATCGCCAACCAGCTCGGCGGCGAGTACCACGTCGCGCCCGATCAACTCACCCTCACCTTGCCGGTCGGGCTCGGGCGCGGCGCCGACGACCCGCGGCGGCCCACGCGCAAGATCCTCGGGATCGCCGGCGGCCAGGAGGCGCCGCGGATCCTCATCGCCGAGGATCGGTGGCAGAGCCGCCAATTGCTGGTGCAGGCGCTCTCGCGGGTCGGCTTTGAAGTCCGCGAGGCCGCCGACGGGCGCGAGGCCGTGCACTTGTGCGAGACTTGGCGTCCCCACCTCGTGTGGATGGACATGCGCATGCCCGGAGTCAGCGGCATCGAGGCCACGCAGCAGATCAAGCAGAGCCCGGAGGGCGCCGACATCGTGGTCATCGCGTTGACGGCCAGCGCCTTCGAGGCCGACGAGGCGACCGCGCGCGCGGCCGGCTGCGACGACTTCCTGCGCAAGCCGCTGCAGCTGCATCAGGTGTTCGACAAGCTGAGCGAGCGGCTCGGCGTCACCTATGTCTACGACGACGCCCCGCCGCTGGCGCGCGTCGACGCCACCTCGCTGCACGGATTGCCGGCGCCGTGGTTGTCGGCGCTCGAGCAGGCCTGCCTGCAAGCCGACGTGTTCACCATCGCGCGCATGATCGACTTCGTGCGCGGGCAAGCGCCGCAGGCCGCGACTGTCCTTTCGGACATGCTCGAGCAGTACAACTACGCCGCGATTATCGACCTGACCCGGCACGCGTTACAAGCCGCCGGAGGTGGCCCATGAGCGAGAAGTCCTATCAGCCTGTGCGCGGCGACATCCTCGTCGTCGACGACACCCTCGTCAACCTGCGGATCTTGACCGAGATGCTAGCCGCGCAGGGCTACAAGGTGCGGCCGGTGACCTCGGGTCCGCAGGCGCTGCAGGCCGCAGCCGCGGCCGCGCCGGACCTCGTACTCCTCGACATCAACATGCCGGGCATGACCGGCTACGAGGTGTGCCAGCAGCTCAAGGCCCAGACCGACACGCGCGACGTGCCGGTCATCTTCATGAGCGCCCGCGACGAGGTGCTCGACAAGATCCGCGCCTTCGAGGTCGGCGGCGTCGACTACGTCACCAAGCCGTTCCACCTCGAGGAGCTGCTCGCTCGCGTCGCCACCCACGTGTCGCTGCGGGCCCTCCAGCGCCAGCTGGAGGACGCGCGGCTGCTGGCCGAGAGCGCCGCCGCGGCGCTCGCCGACGAGAAGCGGCGCAGCGACGACCTGCTCTACAGCATGCTACCGCAGAGCGTCGCCAACACCCTCCGCGAGGGCCGCAGCGTCGTCGGTGACCACTACCCGCAGGTCACCGTGCTGTTCTGCGACATCGTCGACTACACGCGGGCCGCCAGCGATCACTCGCCGCTCGAGGTGTTCGAGCTGCTCGGCCGGATCTACACCCGCTTCGACGCGCTGATCGAGCGCCACCCGGTCTACAAGATCGAGACCGTCGGCGACTGCTACGTCATCGCCGGCGGCGTGCCCGACCCCAACCCGCGCCACGCCGACGCGATCTGCGACGTCGCCCTCGACATGGTCGAGGCCATCGACGGCATGGCCCTGCCGACCGGCGCGCCGCTGCAGATCCGGATCGGCATCAACTCGGGCCCGGTGGTCGCCGGCGTGGTCGGGACCAAGATGCCGCGGTTCTGTCTGTACGGCGACACGGTCAACATCGCCAGCCGGATGGAGACCACCAGCCAGCCGATGCACATCCAGATCAGCCAGTCGACGCACGCGCTGATCGACCCGAGCCGCTACAACGTCGAGGAGCGCGGCGAGATCGCGCTCAAGGGCCGCGGCAACATGCGGACCTACTTCGTGCGCCGTCGCTGAGGTCGTTCGCGCGCGCGAGCGCGGCCGTGCGCCTCCACGCCGGCGAACCCCGCGTGGTAGGCTCGTCGGGCCGCCCGCGGGACTTCCGTTCGACTTCCGAATTCGGCCTTTGTAGCTGCACCAAGCAGTCGAGCACTCCTTCCCCGGGCGGCGCTACCTGTCCCGATGATCATGTCCGTGCAGACCCGCCACGCCGCCGCCGCGCGGGTCACCTGCGAGGACCTGGTGCTGTTCCTCAACGCCTGCTTCTGCTGCACCGGCCAGCGCGAGTTCTACAGCGACGGCCACGCGCAGACCGTCTCGATCGAGTTCCTCCACGACTACATCCGCGGCAACTACCGCCGCCTCTACGCCCGCACCCTCGCCGCCGGCGTCAACCACTTCAACCGCGCCCGCATCGTCACCGAGCTGCTCGCCAGCTCCCGCGACCTCGAGCCTGACGAGCGGCGCGACGAGGGCCGGCTGGTGGTCGCCGCCCTGCGCTCGCTGCCGGCCCCGCGGGCCTACCGGGCGCTCCTGGGCGTGCGCGCCCGCGGCGTCAACAATCGCCGCCTGCGCGCGATCGTCCGCGAGTTTTTGACAGCGCGGCCGGACCTGCAATTCGACGCCATCAAGTACCGCGGCAAGCTGCGCGACCTGATCCTCCACACCCACCTGCGGCTGCCGGGCGAGCTCGGCGGGTTCCTTTTCAAGGGCTGGAAGCAGCGCCGCTATCAGACCCCGCTGCTCGAGACCTTCCGCAAGGCCCACTTCAGCGACGAGGCGCTCTATGAGCTGCCGTTCACCGTCGCCGAGGGCATGGCCGCCCGCCGCAAGATCGATCGCGCCGTGTTCCTGCGGAAGATCGCCCCGCGCCTGACCGCCCTCGAGCGGCTGCGCCTGCAGGCCACCGCCGCGCGTGAAGGCGTGACCGGGCTGGCGATCGACCTCGCGCGCGCCGGCCTCACCCGGCTCGCGATCTACGTGCTCTCGCTCGCGCCCGCCGACCGCGAGGCCAGGCGGGTCGAGCTGCAGGCCGCCTTCGACGGCGCCGCCCGTCGTTGCCTGCGCGACGCCCCGCTCGCGCTCGGCCGCGTCGTCGCCGTCCTCGATCGCTCCTACTCGACCACCGGCTCGCCCGACAAGCCGCGGCGCTCGCTGGCGATCGCGCTCGGCGTCGACGCCCTGCTGCGCGCCGCGAGCACCGACTACCTGGCCTTTTGGACACCTGCGACGGTCGACCCGCTGCTGGCCGTCCCGCGCGGTCAGACCGACCTCACCGGCCCTCTGCTCGACGCCCTCGAGACCCGGCCCGACCTCGTCGTCGTCGTCAGCGACGGCTTCGACAACGACCCCACCGGCGGCGCGGGCGAGGTCTGCCGCGTGTTCAAGGCCCGCCTCGATCCCGCGGGCCGCACCACCATCGTCCACATCAACCCGGTGTTCGACGCCCCCGAGCTCGGTCCGCGGCGCCTCGGCGCCTCCGTCCCGACCCTCGGCTTGCGCGACGCCGAGGACCTGCCGACCGCGCTGGCCTTCGCCCGCTTCGCCGCCGGCGACCTCTCGCTCGCCGAGCTCGAGGACTACCTGGCCCGCCGCGTCGAAGTGTTCCTCGGCCGCGCCGCAGCCCCGGCCCCGGAGGCGGGCGTTTGAAGTTCGACGAGACCACCCAGGGCCTCGGCCTGCGCGGCCTGCAGGTCGCCCCCGCCCAGGCGTTCGGCGCGGTGCGGCTCGTCCCCTTGCTCAAAGAACATGTCCGAGAGGACCTGCGCCTCGGGACACATTCGTTCCGCGACCGCCGCCCCCACGCCGTCGGCCTGCGCGGTCAGGCCGACGCCCCCGATGTCGCCTACTGCTCGTACATCCCGCACGCCTACGTGCTCGACTGGACCGACGACGGCGCCGCCGTGGCCGCTCGCGGCGCCGCCCTGACCGACAAGCGGCTCGGCTTGCGCGACGTCGGCGGCGTGCGGGTGCTGCACCGCATGGTCCGCCGCGAGGAGCCGGGCGCCCTGCGGTTCCTCCCGCTGCACCTGGCGATGGAGGGCTTCCTGTCGCTGCACTTCGGCGGCCCCGACGTCGCCTGGAGCGAGTACAGCCGCCAGGCGCTGAGCCACGGCCTGTCGCCGCGGCGCGAGGGCTCGGTCCTCGGCGTCTACGTCCAGGGCCTCGAGGACGCGGTCCGCATGTTCGAGGTCCACGAGCGCCAGGTCGGCTGCCTCGTGTTCGTCGCCGACGCCCTGGCGGCGATGGTCGTGTTCCCCCACCCCGACGACTACCGCGCCCTGCACCGCAGCCTCGTCCGCGATTTCTTCGGCGAGCTCGTCTATCAATACGCGATCCTCTACGACGACGTGCCAGCCCACCGCGTCGCCGTGCGCGAGGCCGAGATCGCCGACCTCGCCGACCTGCGCGCCGCCATCACCCGCGCCCGCGCCGACTGGACCGCCTTCACCGCCGAGATGGCCGCCGGGGTCCTGCGCGAGAGCTTGCGCTGGCAGACGATCCACCGCGCCGGCCCGTTCCGCCTGCGCCGCTTCATGTCCGCGCTGCGCCCCGACGAGGACAACCACATCGGCGAGGCGATCGTGCGCGACAGCGGCGAGCTCGAGTACTGCAAGACCTTCCGCCTGTCGGCGGCCCAGGTCCGGCGCGCCTACTTGCTCGAAAAGCTGGCCCAGAACCTGTGGGATCTCGCGCGCACCGCCGAGGCGCTCGGCGTCACCGTCCCGGCCCTGCTGGTCCGCCTGCGCAACGCCGGGTTCGCCTACTTGTTCAAGGAACATGTCCTGAAGAACCTGCCCCCCGGGACGGTTTAGCCCTCCAGCGCCGCCTTGAGCTCGCGCGCCGGCTTGAACCGGACCGTCTCGGCGCGGGGGATCTCGATCGCCTCGCCTGTCTTCGGGTTGCGCCCGGGCCGCGCTTGCGTCACGTGCACCGCGAACGAACCGAAATTCGGGTGAACATAGCGCCCCTCCCGCCGCAGGCTCTCGACGACCCCGGCGAACACCGCGTCGACCACCTTGCCCGTCGCCCCCACGGACAGCTCCGGCCCGCCGCTCTCCTCGAGCTGGCGGCGGATCGTCTCGATCAATTCCTTGCGCGTCATGGCCTGAGGCTAGCAGGCCCGACCTGCGTGAAGGGCGCACCTCCGGCAGTGTGGCCGGTCGGCCACGCAGGGCCCGCCGCGCGATCTCTCGCGGCGCCGGCGGTGGAATTCGTCGTCGTTGCAGATGCATTCACCGCTGCACGCGCTGCCTCGGCGTCACCGCGAACAATGTCTGTCTGCGCATACACAACCGGTGCTCCGGTCCGGGCGGCACCCGGCGCCGGCGCATGAGGCCGCCCAATCAATGAGGCTCTAAGGTATTGTCGGCTGGATCGGAGCCTTGACGCAAAGTGGCGAAGCTTGCCTTGATTGTATCGAGCCTCACAAATGTTTCTTCGGACGGGCCCTGGTCGCCCGCCGAGGGCCCGCGGGTCCCGATCCATGCTTGTACAATCAATCTTGACCCGCCACTATACATCTGAGCATGATTGCAACCTGCTACCTCGAGCGTTAGCGTCGAAGTTGCTCTAGGGTCATTGAAGCGTGGACTTCTCAACTCCGGTGCATCCAGACCGGTCGCGTCATGGCCCTTCGGGCCGATACCCTTCATGCCCTGCGAAGCGGTCACACCCTGGGCCACCGCACCAGGCACTCCACGGACCAGCTACCCCGTCGGCCACCCATGACCAGCACTGCCAAATTCGCCCTGGGTTTCTCCCTCAGCCTGGCTCTCGGTACTGGCGTGTTGTCGCAGCCCGTCGAGCCCTCGGCCGGCTGGTTCGGCAACTGCCTCATCTGTAAGTGGGATCCCTGGGGCGGCCCGGCGTTCTGCGCCACCACCTCCGGCAAGGGTTGGTGGGGCTGCTACGCCACCGGTTACAAGTGTCTCAATGGCGGCCAGCCGTGCGGCAAGAAGGCTCCCACGCCCGCCGCCACCGGCGAAGCCGGCCCACAAACCCCCTGAGCCCCGAACGAAGCACACGGAAGCGGCTGGTTCGGAATGTCGACAAGGAAGTTGATCTGCACCCTCGCGGGTCTCGCCGCCGTCTGCGCGCTGCTGTCGTACGCGGCGAGCGAGCGCCTCGGCGGCCTCCGCGGCGGCTCCACGGCCTCGGCCGCGGCCCATCACGCCGGCCCTGGGTACGGCTCCTATCTGCAGATCGCCGGCGTCCCGGCGCGAGACTACGACGCCGCCAACGCCGGGGCTCACCGCGACGGTGACGCCTGGGTCCTCGGCGACGTCGACCTCGAGGCCGTGCGCGCCGCCGCGGCCGCGCCGCAGGACCTCGATCGCTTGGCCGAGGCCGACCCCAAGTGGATCCCGACCCAGACGTGGAAGATGCGCCACGGCGGCGCCAGCCCGTTCGCCCTCGCCAAGGAGCACTGCAGCGCCCGTCACCTCGCGCGCATGGAGGCCATGTGCAAGGCCGACATCAGCGTCGTCGTCGAGCGCCAGGGCGCCGGCGAGGGCCACGTCGTCTACGCCCGCCCTGCGCTCGGTGACGGCGCCACCGACGACTGCCGCGCCTACGCCGACTGCATCGCCCGCGACGCCTGGCTCGACCGCGCCACCCCGCTGCCGGACGGCCCGGACCCGCTCCACGCGTTCCAGGCCGGCGACATCCGCCTGCCGATGCACGGCACGCGCGACGAGTGGCAGGTCAGCCTGCACTCGGAGATCGAGCTCGTGACGGACAACCTCGCCGCGATCCGCCAGCTCGACCTGGCCGATCCGCAGATCCGTCAGAGCCTCGACCTGCAGCAGGATCTGCTCGAGCAGCTCGAGTGGATGGCCGCCCTGTGACCAGCCCGCTCCGCCGCCATCGCCCCCTCGTCGCCGGTCTGATCGCCGGGCTCCTCGTCGCCGTCGCTACCGCGTGGCTGCTCGACCCGGCCCGCTGGCTGCGCCCCGGCGTCGGTCGCGTCTACGTCATCGGCACCTGCTCGTACAGCAAGGCCGCCCTCGACATCCTGCGCGCCGACCCCGACGCCCCGTTCGTGCCGCTGGTCCTGCCCGCCGAAGTCCCCGAGTTCGAGGCCGACGCCTGCGACGAGGCCCGCGCCCGCCTGCAACGCGGCGGCGCCTTCTGGCTGGCCGTGCTCCCGCGCAGCTACGTGTGCCGGCGCCTCTCCGACCTCGCGGCCGCCCGCTTCACCGCCGAGACCACCGGCGAGGGCTACCCCGCGTGGGTCAGCGCCCAGGGCGAGTTCGTCGGCCTCGGCGTCGACCCGCGCCAGATCGCCGCGCTCGGTTTGACCCCGCCGCCGGCCGTGGTCCGCTTCTGGATCGAGGGCGGATACGAGCGCGCCCTCGTCGAGTCGCTCGGCTTCGTCGTCCCGGACGGCACCGTCCAGGGCCCCCGCCAGCCAGCGCCGATGGCCTCCCCCATCGAGTGAGCCGTCCGAGGGGACATGTTCTCCAGAACATGTCCCCGCGGTCATGTCCACCCGACCTGCGCCATCGAGCATGCCCTCTCGGTCATGTCCTCATCGACATGTCCTCTCGAACATGCCCTCTCAGACATCTGGCCCGAGCAACCTTCATCCTCCCGCCGCGCTAGCTGAACTGTGGCGGCCGACAGTCAGAGCGCCACGCGCCCGCATCGCGACCGCGCACCGCCGTGCGCCCGAGCCCGCAGCGCGACCAGCCGCCTCACCCGCGCTCGAGCGCGTCGGCGGCTTGCAGCGCCACGAAGCTCCACGCGAACAGACCCAGCCCGACCAGCACGGCGACGCGCAGCCCGGTGGCGAGCGCGTAGCAGACATGGAGCCCGGCGCAGGCGGCGAACAGGCGCCAGCGCGCGCGTGAGGGTCGTCGCGTCAGCACGCCGGCGGCCAGCGCCGCGACCGCCGAGAAGTACCCCAGCCACAGCCAGCCCGCGGCCGGGACCGCCGGCAGGGCGCCAGCCTGGAGCCCGGCGGCGATCTGCTCGATCACGCTGTGCTGTTCGCAGAGGTCGATCACCGGCAGGGCCGCGCAGGCGAGCCCGAACGGCGCCGCCGCGCGACGCACGGCCTCGCGCTGCCAGCGTTCGGTGATGTCCTCCCGCCCCTCGGGCACGACCCTCACCCTACTGCGCCGCGCCGGCGAACGCACGCGCGCGCGCAAAAACGCCCGCACCGCCGTCGATCGCCCCGGCTATGATGGTCGGGATGGCCGAGGCGCACGGACGAGACGACGACGACAAGCCGAGCCGCGCGACACGCATCCTGTCCGCGCCGGCCGAGCCGAGGGCCTCCTTCGCCGCGACCTTCAAGGCGATGTTCCGCGAGCTCCACCCGATCTACGCCGCCTTCGACAAGGACGGCCTGCTGTGCGTCGCGGCCCGCGAGGACGGCAAGATCGCCTCCTACGTCCACCTGCCGATCCTCAGCGAGCAGGGCGCCTTCGGCGTCATCGGCCGCCACGAGTGCTGCGCGCTCACCCTCCACGACGAGGAGGTCTCGCTGCGCCACGCCCTCGTGCGCGTCAGCCAGCAGGGCCTCGGCGAGGCCCGCGTGCGCCTCATCGACCTCGACTCCTCGAACACCTTCCGCACCGAGGACGGCCAGATGTGCAAGTCGGTCCTCGCCGAGGGCCCGCTGTTCGTGCACCTGCTCGACTACCAGCTGTTCCTGTTCCCGACCGGCACGCTGGCGCCGAGTCGCTGGGAGAGCAGCGCCGACGCGACCTGGCAGTCCTTCCCCGAGCGCGTCTACCTCGACCACCGGATCCCCGAGCGCGTCAATCGTGAGCAGCGGCGGCCGCAGCCCGCCGGTCGGGCCCGCCGGCACACGTACATGACGCTGCTCCCGGCCGCCCAGCACTTGCGCGCCAAGCCGGGCGCCGGCGGTCGGGTCGTCGGCACCATCCTGCTCGCCGCCGAGAACACCCAGATCGCCCATCGCGTCTCGGCCGAGGATCTCGAGCGCGGCATGCTGATCGGCCGCTACGAGCGCTGTCAGCTGGCCGGCGCCAGCCACAGCCTGTCGCGCGTCCACCTGGTCCTGCTGCTCGACGAGAACGACATCTGGGCCGTCGACACCGCCAGCCTCAACGGCACCATCGTCGACGGTCAGAAGATCAGCGCGATCGTGCTCGACCGCGAGATCGAGCTCAAGCTGCCCGCCGGCATGGGCATGCGCTGGGTCCCCGAGCACATCCCGCCGGCCTAGGCGCGAGCTCCCCGCGACGCGCGATCGACGGGAGGCCCCTCGTCAGCCGCGTGATCGCCACGACATGCGCGGCGGTCCCCGCTCCCCGGCTCGCGCCTGCATGGTCGGCGCGGCCTGGTAAGCTTGCCGCGTCCGAGGGACCCGCGTGACCGCCGAGCTCAACCTGTCCTCTTCGCCATCTGGTTTCGTCTCCGCCCGGTCGGGCGGCCTCGAATTCGACGTCGTCGTGCTCGGCTCCGGCCCCGGCGGCGAGGGGGCCGCCATGCTGGCGGCCAAGGCCGGCCGGCGCGTCGCCCTCGTCGAGCGGTACCGGGCGGTCGGCGGCGCCTGCACCCACCTCGGCACGATCCCCAGCAAGGCCCTGCGCGAGGCCGTGCGCACGCTGAAGAGCGTGCGCCAGAACCCCATGTTCGCCGACCTCGTCGCCGGCCACGTCGTCACCTTCCCCCAGCTCCTCACCGGCGCCCGGCGGATCATCGACAGCCAGGTCGAGCTGCGGCGCAGCTTCTATCACCGCAACCACGTCGAGGTCTTCACCGGCCACGCCCGCTTCGTCGACCCGCACACCGTCGAGATCGAGGAGCCCGGCGGCGCCCGCCCGCGCCTGCGCGCCGGCGGCTTCGTCATCGCCACCGGCTCGCGCCCGTATCGACCGCCGGACGTCGACTTCACGCACCCGCGGATCTTCGACAGCGACACCATCCTCGGCCTCGGCGTCCACGGCCGCGAGCGCGTCCCGCAGTCGATCACCATCTACGGCGCCGGCGTCGTCGGCTGCGAGTACGCCTCGATCTTCCGCGGCCTCGAGATGAAGGTCAATCTCGTCAACAACCGCGACAAGCTGCTCGCCTTCCTCGACGACGAGATCATCGACGCGCTCTCGTACCACCTGCGCGACCAGGGCGTGCTGATCCGCCACAACGAGACCTACGAGCGCATCGAGCCCCAGCCTGACGGCGTCGTCGTCCACCTCAAGTCGGGCAAGCGGCTGCGCTCCGACATCCTGCTGTGGGCCAACGGTCGCACCGGCAACACCCAGGACATGGGCCTCGAGGCGATCGGCATCCAGCCCAACGGCCGCGGCCAGATCGACGTCGACGACGTCTACCGCACCCGCATCCACCCGCACGTCTACGCCGTCGGCGACGTCGTCGGCCCCCCGAGCCTCGCCTCCGCCGCTTACGATCAGGGCCGCTTCGCCATGACCCACCTGATCCACGGCGAGTGCGACGCCCGGCTCGTCAAGGACATCCCGACCGGCATCTACACCGATCCCGAGATCAGCTCGGTCGGCCGCACCGAGCGCGAGCTGACCCAGGACGGCGTGCCCTACGAGGTCGGCCACGCCCTGTTCCGCAACCTCGCCCGCGCCCAGATCACCGGCATGCGCGTCGGCGTGCTCAAGCTGCTGTTCCACCGCGAGACCCTGCAGATCCTCGGCGTCCACTGCTTCGGCGATCAGGCCGCCGAGATCATCCACATCGGCCAGGCGATCATGGCCCAGAGCGGCGAGGCCAACAACCTGCGCTACTTCATCAACACCACCTTCAACTATCCGACGATGGCCGAGGCCTACCGGGTCGCCGCCCTCAACGGCTACAACCGCGTGTTCTAGGCCCGGCGCTTCGTCGGCAGAGGTCGCGCCCTACTTGCCGAGCTTGTACGCCTTCGACTTCGACTTCTTGCCGTAGATCTTCGCCTGCTCCGCGCTCTGACGGGCCGCGTCGAGGCCGGACTCGGCCTCCTTGAGCTCCTCGATCTGCTTGACCAGCTTCGGGCTCGGCGTCGCCTTGTGCTGCTTCTCGAGCGCGACCACGCCGTCCTGCAGCACCTTGCGCGCCCGGTCGTAGTCGCCGCCGTCGACCGCCACCGCCGCCGCTTGCATCTGCGCCGCGCTCTCGACCTCGGCCACGCGGACCGTCACCTCCGTGCGCTCCGAGCGGGCGATCTGCTCCGGATCGGTGCTGGTCGGGGCCGACAGCGCCAGCTTGCCCTCGACCGGCTTCCCCTGCTGGGTCTGGTCCTTGGCCCGCAGGTCGACCGTGCCCAGCGCCAGCTGTCCGCTCGCACCTGTCCCGAAGTTCACCTGCAACCGGACCACGATGTCGCGCACCTGCTGGGCCGCCAGCGAGCCGACCAGGATCGACGCGCCCTGCGGCGTCTCCTGCCAGGCGTAGCCATACACCTGGCGCACCTGGACCCCCGGCGCCATCTGCATCGTCACCTCGATCCCCGACGCCACCGTCGCCACCAGCCCGGCGAACTCGTCCGACAGCACCCGCGGGATCGCGTCGGTGCCGGGGATGAAGTGATAGCGCCCGCCGCCCTGGTCGGCGAGCCGCGTCATCAGCTCCTCGTTGTAGTCGAGCCCGACCCCCAGCGTCGACACGCTGACCCCGTGGCCGAAGCCCTCGCGCGCCCGCTGCCCGAGCACCTGCGGGTTCTGCTCGCCGACGTTGGCCTGGCCGTCGGACAGCAGCAGCATGTGGCGCAACACATCCTCTTTGCGGGTCTTCGGGTCGAAGATCTCGAACCCGCGGTACAGCGCCGGCCCCAACGCCGTGCCGCCGCGGGTGTCGAGTCCCAGCACCACCGCGCGCGCCGTCTTGAGGCCGGCCTCGTCGACCAGCATGCGGTCGGTCATCACCTCGACGTCGCTGTCGTAGGCGATGAGCGACAGCCGATCCTGCGGCTTCAGCTCCTTCAGCAGATCGAGGGTCGCCTGTTTGACCGCGAGCAACTTCTCGCCGGCCATGCTGCCCGAGCGATCGAGCACCACCGCGAGGTCGAGCGGCGGCCGCTCGCCGGTGACCTCGCCCATGCCGCGCAGCCGCAACAACAGCTGGAGGTCGAGCGTGCCGGTGCGGCGGTCGAGCACCTCGAATTGTGGCAACACCTCGAGCTGCACCGAGCCCGAGGTCGTCACCCAGCCGAGCCCGCCCGGCACCGGCGCCTCGGCCTGGATCGGCTGCTCCGCCGCTTCGCTCGCCGGCACCTCGCGCCTGGGCTCGACCAGTCCCTTGCCTGTACATCCGCCCGTGACGAACAACGCGAGCATCGTGAACACGGGGACCAGCGAGGACGGGCGCGGCGAGGGCATCGTCGCCTGCAACGCCGCCGCGGCTCGCCGGTTCTGATCGACGATCGAAGCGCGACGATCCGCGGCTTCGATCTCTCCGATCCCCACGCTTCACGCCGCGATCGCTCGTCCTCACGAACGACGCTGCGCGGCTCGAATTCGCGCCACCGCGCGACGTATGACAGGCTGTCCCTTCGGACATCTGATTCGCGAGCCCACGAACCACGCTACCCTCCGCGCGTGCCGGTCCGACTCGTCGCCCTCCTCGCCCTGCTGGTCCTCGGATGCGCTCACAGCCCGCCCCCACCCGCGGGACCGCGCGTGCTGGCCGGCAGCGCGCAGATTCAGCGGGCCGAGGCGACCGTCGAGCTGACGCTGCGCTACCAGGTGCGCGAGGGTTCGGCGCTCGAGATCTCGGGCGAGCTGCGCGGCGGCGGCAGCGGCAGCGTCGGCGCCGTCGCCGTCGAGCTCCGCCCCGAAGGCTTCGAGCTCGCCGACCCGCCGATCTGGACCGCCGAGGTCGCCGCTGGCGAGGCCGCGAGCCACACCTGGAAGCTGCGCCCGCTGGCCGAGGGCATCGCCCGCATCGAGGTCCGCCACGGCCTCGCCGGCGGCGACCTCGACGGCAGCACCACCGCCGCCTTCCGCGTCGACGCCGACGCGATCCGCCTGTGCGCCACCGCCGACTGCGCCGGCGAGGCGCCCTGAGCGGGCCCCGGCCGCGAGTTCACGAAGCGAGATCGCGCAGGGAGTTTTCCCGGGGCCGGTCTGTTATCCTGTCGGAGTCGGGGACCCCAGAGTCATGACTGAACAACGCGAGTACGCCGCCCGAACCAATCTTCACGCGTTTTATTCTCACAGTCAGCTCTTGATCGTCGCCGAGGGCGAGCTGCCGTCGACCGAGTACGAGATCGACATCGGCCACCAGGCCGGCGAGTCCATCCCGACCTTCGCCCTCACGCATCGCGCTCGCCCGACCGCCGTCGATGCGCCGCCCAAGGCCACGCCGTTCCGCTACGGCGAGATCTTCAGCATCGGTCGCCCGCCGGACGTCATCCGCGTGCGCCACAAAGAGGGCCTCGACGACGTCAACGTCGAGTTCACCCGCGACGACCTCGTCGACATCGTCCTCAGCCTCAGCGGCGGCGACGTCGAGGTCACCCTGCCCGACGCCGACGCCGACACCGGCGCATCGATCCCCCCGCCCCCGCCGTCGGGCTTCGACACGCACCCGCCCCCGCGCGAGAGCTCGGCCCCGGTCGAGTCGCGGCCGCTGACCGCCAGCGAGAAGGCCGGCATCCTCGGCGACATCGCCGTCCGCTACCGCGAGTCGATCGGCTACTCGAACAAGCTCTCGTTCGACGAGGCCTTCGCCGACGCGCTCAAGAAGCTGCCGCCGCCGTCGGTCAAGTTCCCCGACATGCTCGAGACGGTCGAGGTCGTGCAGATCGGCGCGAGCTTCGGCGGCATCGCCGGCTTCCGCCGCCTCGAGGTCCGGATCCGCGCCTACCCGGATTGACCTGCTTGCATCTGCACCCGCCGCGCGAAAAGGGGTGCTTCCCAAGCTCCGCGGCCCTGTGGTAGGAACCAGTTCGTGCCTTGTGATTCCGTGACAGGAGGGCAGGTCTAGCTCGCTGCTCTGCAGCGGGGCGGCGTTGCGCCGCCCGAGCGTCTTCCCCACCATCCATCACAAGGAAGGCTATTCCAGAACGTCGCTGATCGTCCGTAGCCCATACGGGCCGCGACGGGCTGGTTCAACCTCGCCGATCGTGGTTCCGTGCGCGGCCCGTATGGGCTACGGACGGCGAGTTCAGTGAGCCTTCCATGTCCCAGGTCTTGAGGTAGATCCTCCTTCACAAATCACGATGCACGGATGGCCGAGGCGCGACAGCTCCTCGGCCATCGCTTTTTCTGGTACTGTCCTCTTCGTGCTGCGCGTGTGCGAAGGAGGTCAGGTCTAGCTCGGTGCTCTGCACCGGGGCGGCGTTGCGCCGCCCGAGCGTTCTGCACGTCATTCGTCACAAGGAAGGCTGTTCCAGGATTCACTGATCGCCGAGGTACCGGTCGCATCGCGACGGGCTGGTCCAACCTCGCCGATCGAGGTTCCGTGCGCGATGCGACCGGTACCTCGGCGGTGAATCCAGTGAGCCTTCCATGTCCCAGGTCATGAGGTAGAAAGCTCCTCGCCGCGCACGGCACATGCGGCCCCGACGACCTCCCCGCCGCTCGCGGGAGGCCCTCGGGGCCGCGGCTTTTGGGTCGCTGCGTGCGCCCCTGCCCGCGTTCGCTTGACATCCCGGCGCATCGGTCCGATGCCAGATCCATGGGTACCGCCACCCACTCGCGGCCTCCGCGAGAACGCGCCCGACGCGCTCTACGCGTCGCTCTCGTCCTCAACCTCGCGTTCCTCGGGCTCGAGACGGTCTTCGCGTTCCTCAGCGGCTCCCTGGCCCTGCTGTCCGACGCGGCGCACATGGTCAGCGACGTCGCGGCCCTCGGGCTGGCCCTGCTCGCCGCCGAGTTCGCCCTGCGCCCGGCCGTCCAGGGCCGCACCTACGGGTTCGCCCGCGCCGAGGCCCTCGGCGCCTTCGCCAACGCCCTGTTCCTCGCGTTCGCCTGCGCCCTCATCGTCCACAGCGCGATCGGCCGCCTCAGCACCGGCGACACTCACTTCGAGCCCGAGCCCGTGCTGGTGGTCGGCACCGCCGGCCTCGTCGTCAACCTCGCCTCGGCCTGGTACCTCGCGCGCAGCGGCGGCGACAACCTCAACATCCGCGGCGCGCTCATCCACATGCTGGCCGACGCGCTCGGCTCGCTCGGGGCGATCGTCGCCGCCGTGCTCGCCTCGACCTGGGCGATCCACGCCGCCGACTCGATCCTCAGCCTGGGCATCGCCGTCCTGGTCCTCTTCAGCGCCTGGGGCGTGCTGCGCGACGCGACCCGGGCCCTCCTCGATTTCGCCCCGACCCACCTCCCGCAGGAGCGCGTCGAGGCCGAGCTGCGCGCCGTGGCCGGGCTGTCGGAGATCCACGAGCTCCACCTGTGGAGCATCGGCGGCTCGCCGGTGCTCACCGCCCACCTGGTCCCGCAGCCCGGGGTGGCCCCCGGCGACCTGCTGGCCCGCGCCGAGCACGTCCTGCGCGAGCACCTCGGCGTCGTCCACACGACCCTGCAGATCGACGACCCCGGCCCGTGCGCGCAGCGGCGCTGCCCGCTGTTCGACGAGCAGCTGGCGAAGATCCACACCCACGGTCACGCGCACGGTCACGGTCACGGCCACGCGCACTGACGGGCCTGCCGAGCGGGGCACGACACCGCGAGAGGTGCCCGACCGTCGCCTGTCCCGCAGGACACATTGAGAACATGTCCTGAGGGACAGGCCACGACTTCGCGCCGCGGTCACCGGCCTCAGAGGACGTGGGACATCATCACCTGTCCCGCAGGACAGGCTATCGTCATGTCCTCCGGGACAGGCCCGCGGCGTCGCGCCGCCACCTGTCCCGAAGGTCACGCCCTGCCTAGAACCCGATCTGCTTGCACGTGCAGCCGGCCACGTCCGGCCCGCACTGCGTCGGCGGGGCCGGGTTGTCGGCGCTGACCGACAGCGGGATGTAGCGGTCGGGCGACTGCGCGTGGCCGTCGATGCGCGTCCACACGTCTGCCGACGGCTCGAGCGCGTTGACGGCGGTCGCGTCCGCGTTGGTGATGAAGGGGACCACCAGCTTGTCGTCGGGGTAGCCGAAGCTCTTGAGGCCCTCGCTGAGGCCGTAGTGCGGGCCGATGTACTTGCAGCCGGCCTGGTCGAACTTGGCGAACACGTCGCTCGGGCAGTTGCTGCCGGTCGCCTCGCGGTAGTACTGCAGGAACGCGATCTCGCAGCCGACGCCGCCCGAGCAGCGGACCAGGTAGCGCCACCCGGTCTTCTTCGGATCGATGCAAGGATGGACGCACGGGTTCCAGCTGATCGGCAGGCCGTCGCCCGGGCGCAGCTTGTCGGCGTAGCAGACCTCGCCGCGGAAGAACGGCAGCACGAAGGTCGGGAGGTCGCCCTCGCCCATCCCCGTGCAGTCCTCGGGCGCCTCGCAGGTCGCGGGCGGCCCGGTGGTCGCCGTCGGGTCCCAGCCCGTCGTCTCGGTCGTCGGCCCGCTCGTCGAGGTCGTCGCGTCGGTCCCGCCCGAGTTGCTGTCGCTCATGCTGCCCTCGGAGCTGGTGGTCGGCGCCGCCGTGGTCGTCGGCACGTCGGCCGTCGTCGATTCGGTGCCCGTCGCGCCGGTCGCGTCGGTCTCGGTCCCCGTGATCGAGGCTGACTCCGACGCCGTGTTGAGGGCGGCGGTCACCATCTCGTAGTTGTCCTGGCAGCCGGCCGCGAACGCGAGCGCGGAGAGCCAGGCCGTACGCAGCCAAAGCTGAGACATGGGCATGCCGAGCAGTGTAGAGGCTCGCCGGGCCGCGGGCGACATCTCGGCCGCGCGGCCTGCGCCGCTGCAGGGGGGCACGTGGCCCCGCGCACGGGCATCGCGCCCGCGGCGCCCGCATCGCCGCTCGCGCCCGGCCCGCGGGTTCGGCAAGCTTCGCGCATGTTCGACCTGCGCATGTGGTTTCGAGCGCTGCAGATCATCCCGCGGCTCGGCAAAGACGAGTGGGACCGCCTCGACGTCGTAAGTCGCTGGCTCATCGCCACCCGCGCCGCCGTGTTCGTCATGACCATCGTGTCCGCCGGCATCGGCGGGATCCTGGCCGCGCGGGACGGTCAATTCTCCGGCCTCAACTTCCTCGCCTGCCTGATCGGCCTGGTGTTCGCCCACGCCACCAACAACCTCGTCAACGACCTCACCGATCACCTGCAGGGCGTCGACAAGGGCAACTACTTCCGCGCCCAGTACGGCCCGCAGCCGCTCGAGCACGGCCTCATGAGCGTGCGCGACGTGCTCCGCTACACCGCCATCACCGGCGCGATCGCCCTCGCCGCCGGCGTGTGGCTGATCGCCGCCACCGGCACCACCGCGCTCGGTCTCATGCTCGCCGGCGTCTTCTTCGTGCTGTTCTACACCTGGCCCTTGAAACACATCGGCCTCGGCGAGCCGACCGTGCTGCTGGTGTGGGGCCCCTTGATGGTCGGCGGCACGTACCTGTGCACCGCCGGGCAGTGGAGCTGGGACGCCGCGCTGATCGGCACCGCCTACGCGCTCGGGCCGACCGCGGTGCTGTTCGGCAAGCACACCGACAAGCTCCCGGCCGACCGCGCCAAGGGCATCTTCACCTTGCCGGTGCTGCTCGGCGAGCCGCTCGCGCGCCGCTGCGTCACCGTCATGCTGGCCGCGCAGCTGGTCGCCGTGCTCGCCCTCGTATGGCGCGGCGCGCTCGGCTGGCCGCTGCTGATCGTGCTCGCCGCCGTGCCGATGCTGCGCGACACCGCCGCCGTGTTCGCGCGCCCGCGGCCCGACACCTGCCCGCCCGAGTTCCCCAAGCACATCTGGCCGACCTACCTGGTCGCCTATGCCTTCCGCTACAACCGCCGCTTCGGCCTGCTGTTCCTGCTCGGCCTGCTGATCGAGCTGGCGCTGTCTTAAGTAAAAAGACGCCCGCCGAAAGCACGAAGGGCCGAAGCCATCGCGGAGGATGGCTTCAGCCCTTTGGGAAGCGCGGTGACCGGTAGCACCCGGTCGCGCGGCGGCTCACTTCGGAGCGGGCTCGGCGGGCGCGGCGGCAGCGGGCGCAGCGGGCGCCGCAGAGCCGGTCGACGGCGTGCAGATCGGCGCCTCGGTCCCGTTCTCCGTGACCTTGTTGGCGACCCCGTAGCAGCCCCACACCACCTCGAGCTCGCGGCACGAGCCCGGGTTGAGCTCGATGAACTTCGCGGCCCGCTGGCGCGCCTCGGGCGACTGGCCGATGTTGGGGCCCACCCACTGGAGCTGCAGCCGACCGAGGATCTCCTTCGTCAGGCCGACATTGATGCTCTCGCGCGCGGCCGCGTTGGTGACGCATTGGTTGTAGTCGACGATGTTCTGCAGCACGCAGACATTCCCCTCCGACAACACGTAGCCCGACTCACAACCTCCCGGGCTCTTCGTTTTGTCGCCCTTGCAGGCGACGGCGGACAGGGCGGCAGAGCTCAGGGCGAGGACGGCGAGGATACGGAGCATGGGGGGAGCCTCTTCGTTGCGGCCGATTGTATGCCACAGGGGTCCGCGCGCCGCACGAAATTCGCCGGACCGGGGAAAAATGCCACCGCGATCGCGTATAACCGCGTCCCGGGCTATCTTTGCGGCCATGAGCGAGCCTTCCGACCTGTACTTCCGTCAAGTGCCGATCGGGCCGATGGGCAACTTCATCTACTTCATCGGCAGCCGCGCCACGCGGACCTGCGTGGTCGTCGACCCGGCCTGGGACACCGACGCGCTGATCCGGCTGGCCGAGGCCGACGACATGAAGATCGTCGGGGCGCTCGTCACTCACTATCACCCGGACCATTGCGGCGGCGGGATGATGGGGTTCAACGTCCCCGGCGGCGTCGCCGAGCTCATCGGTCGCGTCGACGCCCGCATCCACGTGCACAAGCTCGAGGCCGACGGGCTCAAGCAGGTCACCGGCGTCAGCGAGGCCGACCTCGTGCGCCGCGAGGGCGGCGATCGGCTCGCGCTCGGCGACGTCGAGCTCACGTTCATTCACACACCTGGCCACACCCCGGGCAGTCAGTGCTTCTTCGTCCGCGATCGCCTGGTCGCCGGCGACACTCTGTTCGTCGACGGCTGCGGGCGCGTCGACCTCCCGGGCGGCGACGCCCAGCAGATGTACGAGAGCCTCACCGGGCCGCTGGCCGCGCTGAGCGACGACGTCGTCCTTTACCCCGGCCACAACTACGGCCCGACCCCCACCAGCCCGCTGGGTACGCAACGGAAGACCAACCGCTACTTGCGGATCCGCTCGCGCGACGACTGGCGGCGGCTGATGGGTCGCTGACGCGAGCGACGGCGCGCGATGGCCGACGCGGCGCCTCGTTGTACGATCCCCGTCCGCGGCCTCGGGTTGTCGCGTCGGCTTGGGTAGGATGGGCGCGTGAACGTACAACCTTACGGCCGACCCGGAGATCGCCGCGTCTACCCTCGGGTGGCGTGCACGCTCGTGTGCACCGTCGCCAACGTCGGCAACGGTCGCGTCCTCAACGTCTCCGACGGTGGGGCCTTCGTCGCCCTGCCCGACCAGCACGCGCACTTGCCGAGCCCGTTGCACCTGTCGGTGCCGCTGCTCGGCAGCGACCAGGTCGTCGACGTCGTAGCACGTGTCGTCCGCGTGGCCGCACTGTCGCCCCATGGCCTCGGGATCGGCCTGCAGTTCCAGGACCTCAGCGAGGGCGCGGCCGAGCAGATCCACCGGTACGTCCTCGGTCGTCTGCTCGCGGAGATCGCGGAGATCATGGAGGAGCAGCCGCGTCACATCGACCCGCGCAACGTGCAGGTCGTGAGCGGCGTCGCCTCGGTCGCCGGCACCTTGCGCGACATGATCGCCGAGGGTCCCGTGCCCGGCATGTTGTTTCAGCGCGACGTCGGCGAGCTCGTCGACCTGCAGCTGTTCCAGGTCAGCAGCGCCGCGATCCTCGTCCAGCTGCGCGACCCCGCGGCGCGCCTGCCGGCCGTCGGCGATCACGTCCACCTCACCTTGACGCGCGGCACATTCAACGCCCACGCGCACTCGCAGGTGCTCGACCGCAGCGGCGCCCGCGTCACGCTCGAGGTGCCGGCCAACCTCACCCGCTTCGAGCTGCGGCGCTCGCAGCGGCGCTCGCCCGGCCCGCAGGAGATGTTCGTCTCGATCCCGCTGCCGTATCCCCCGGGCAGGAAGCTGCGGCGCGAGGTGCTCGACATCTCCGCCACCGGCCTCGCCTTTCGCATGCGGCCCGACGAGGCGCTGCTGCTGCCCGGCACCCCGCTGCGCGAGGTCGTCGTCAGCGGCGCCAACGGCGACGGCGAGACCCGCAAGACCGGCCAGGTCATGCACGTCACCCCGGTCGAGGGCGACGCCGGCGCCATCGAGTTCCTGCGCATCGGCCTCGACTTCGGCATCGCCGACGAGGCCTTCACCAAGGGCGTGCGCCCGCGCGGCGCCGCCGAGAAGAAGTCGCTCGGCTTCGTCGAGAAGATGGGCCTCTTGATCGGCCGGCTCATCCCGCGCAAGGCTCCGCCGCCGAGCGGGCCCGGGGCCAGCGGCGTCGAGGTCGTGCGCTACCCCAACCGCCGGCGCGAGGACATCGTCGCCATCCTCAACACCACCCCGCGCGGTGACGGGCGCAAGCTGCTCGCGCCGGTGATCATCATCCCGCCCGCCCACTCGAAGCGCAAGGAGTCGACCTCGGGCCTCGCGCTCACCCTGCTCGAGAACTTCGCCCGCCGCCGCCAGGACGTGGTCGTGCTGCGCTTCGACGGCGTGCGCAACCTCGGCGAGAGCTACAAGGATCCCGACTGTCGCGAGCACGGGCGCGAGGCCATGCGCATGTCGCTGTCGCAGGCCGTCGACGACATCCAGGCCACCCTCGACTACGTCTACGACAACCCGATCTTCTCGCCGACCCAGGTCGTGCTGGTCTCGTTCAGCCTGCAGGGCGTCGTCGGTCGCCGCGCCGTGTGGAACGACCGGGGCAAGCGCATCCACTACTGGCTCGGCATCAACGGCGCGCCTGCGGCTCAGGAGGTCATCCGCAACGCCTCCGGCGGCGTCGACTACGTGTCGCAGCACGCCAGCGGCAAGCTCAGCGGCGTCGCCAACATCCTCGGCGTCACCGGCGACATCGACCACTTCTGCGCCGACCTGTTGCGCGAGGGCCTCGCCTTCATGGCCGACGCCAAGCGCGAGATCGCCGAGATCCCGGTCCCCGTGACCTGGTTGCTCGGGCGCTACGACGCGTGGATCGATCCTTCCACGATCCGGGAGTTCATGGCCGTCGACGCCCCCGGCGCGCGCGAGCTGGTCGAGCTCGACTGCGGTCACATGCCGCTGTCGAGCGTCGAGGCGCTGACCCTGTTCCACACCGCCGTGAAGCAGATCTGGCGGTTCCTGTTCCGCGAGGAGATCGACCCGATCACCCCCGACCCGCGCGAGCTGGTGCGCGCCCGCAACGCCGAGTGGCGGCGCGTGCCGAAGAGCCCGCTGCCCGACCGGCGCCGCTACTGGCACGAGTACCTGCTCGGCGACAGCAGCTCCAAGCTCGCCTACGACGTCCTCAACGCCTGCGACGAGTACAACGAGTTCATCGAGCGCGAGCTCGAGCTGCTCGACGTGCGCGCCGACCACGTCGTCTGCGACCTCGGCTGCGGCACCGGCAACCTCTCCGCCCGGCTGCTGCGGCGTCGCGGGGCGCGCGGCCGGCCGCCGTGCGCGCGCTTGAACCTCGTCGATTTCGTGCCCGGCGCGCTCGACGAGGCCGAGCGCAAGCTCCGCGCCCTGGCCGAAGAGCGCGGGCTCGCGCTGCCCGAGGTCGCGCGGCACTGCGTCAACATCGACATCAGCCCGGTGCGGACGCTCCGGCGCTTCCTCGCCGGCGAGCTCTACGGCTACGACGCGCTCCGGGGCATCATCAAGGGCCTCACGGGCTACTCGATCGACATGTGGAAGGCAGCGGAGGACTGGCGGCTGCACGACGTCTTGCGCGGGCGGGAGCTCGACAAGCAGGACCTCGCGTACCTCGCCGCCGCCTTGCCGGCCGACGAGCAGGACGTCGTCCTCGACTTCAACCGCATGACCCGCTGGCTGCGCGGCCGGCTCGGCCCGCAGGACCTGCTGCGCGACGCCCGGGCCCGGTTCGAGCGCGGCCAGGCCCCGGCGATCGACGAGCTGCAGCTCGCCCGCCTGTCCATTCGGCCAGGTGACCAGGTCGAGCGCCTGCCGTTCGCCGACGCCACCTTCGACCGCGTCGCCTGCAGCCTGGTGCTCAGCTACCTCAGCAATCCGATCGAGGTGCTGCGCGAGCTCCACCGCGTCGTCAAGCCGGGCGGGCGGATCGTCGTGTCGACGATGCAGCCCGACTTCGACATGAGCCGGATCTATCAAAACCTGCTGCACCGGCTGCAGAGCGACCCGAGCATGCCGCTGCCGCCGGGCGTCGACCGCGGGACCTTCCTGCGCGACGTGCGGGCCTTCCTCAGCAGCGCCGCCTTCCTCTCGATCCTCGCCGAGGAGGGCCAGTTCGCCTTCTTCTCGCGCGAGGAGCTGACCATGATGGTCGAGCGCGCCGGCTTCCGCCGCGTCGAGACCGTCACCGCCTTCGGCGACCCGCCGCAGGCGATCATCGCCGTGGGCCATCGATGAACTCGAGCGACCTCTCCACCGCCAGCGAGAGCGCCGCGTCGCGCGACGACGGCTTCGCCGCGCGCTTGCGGGAGGACATCGCGGCCGGCTACCGCCGCGTCACCTACCTCGGCATCGCCTTGATGCTGGGCTTCGGCGTGCTCGACATCATCAGCCTCGACGACCCGCGCCTGGTCGCCAAGTTCTTCGCCATGCGCTTGGCGCTCGCGCTGGTGATGATCGGCCTGCTCAACTTCAGCCAGCGGCCGCGGTTCCAGCGGTGGGTCGAGAGCGTGTGCGCCCTGGCGATGTACCTCATCGGCTCCTTCATGGGCCTGATGAGCGCGCTCAACCTCGGCCACCAGAGCCACTACTACGCCGGCATCACCCTCACGCTGGTCGCCGTCGGCGTATTCGTCCCGATCGGCCCGCTGCACGTCCTCGTCACCTCCAGCGCCGTCTACGTAACCTTCGTCGGCCTGCTGATCGCGCTCGACCCGGTGCCGCTCGCGCGGTGGGACTGGTCGGTGTTCGCCGCCAACAGCATCTTCCTGATCTCGACCGCCACCACCGTCACCGTCGGCGCCTACTTCAACCGCCGCCTGCGCCGGCGCCTGTTCGAGGCCGCGTTCGCCCAGCAGCAGACCAACGAGGAGCTGCGCAGCGTCTACGAGCGCATCACCCACAGCTACCAGGAAGTCTCGGAGAAGAACCGCGAGATCGAGGAGGCCTACCGGGCCAAGAGTCAGTTCCTCGACAACATGTCGCACGAGCTGCGGACCCCGCTGACCTGCATCCTCACCCCGCTCGAGGGCCTGCTCGCCGGCAACGCCCGCGGCGAGGTCCGGCAGGTGTTCGAGGACATGCACACGGCCACCCGGCAGCTCTACGACCTCATCAACGACCTGCTCGACTACTCCAAGTACGGCGCGCGCGACCAGCCGCTCGCGCGCGACCCGGTCGACGTGCGCGCGATCGTCGACGAGCAGGTCAAGGCGTTCGGCAGCACCGCGCGCCAGCGCAAGCTCGGCCTGCAGTGGGACCCGCCGCCCGAGCCGGTGGTCGTGCTGGGCAGCGCGCGCGAGCTCGGCAAGGTCGCGCGCAACCTGATCAGCAACGCCATCAAGTTCACCTCCGCGGGCGGCCGCGTCACCGTCGCCGTCGCCGTCGTCGGCGAGCGCGTGCGCCTGTCGGTCCGCGACACCGGCATCGGCATGAGCGAGGCCGTCCAGGCCAAGCTGTTCACCCCGTTCTTCCAGGGCGACGCCACCTCGACGCGCGCCTTCGAGGGCACCGGCATCGGCCTCGCGCTGGTCAAGACGATCGTCAATCGCCACGACGGCGAGGTCGTGGTCGACAGCAGCCCCGGGCGCGGCACCACCATGACCGTCGAGCTGCCGAGCCAGCCGCTCGACCCGACCGAGCTGGTCGGCATGGCCCCGGCGCAGCCGGCCCCCGGCGAGTCGATGCTCGCCATCCCTGTCCCCGAGGACATCCTCGGCACGCCGGCGATGAGCATGACCCGCATCGAGCGCCTGCCGGGGTTCGATCGCGTCGAGCTGCTCGACCCGGCCGCGCCGACCCCCGATTTGTCGTTCCCGGGCGCCGCCCCGCTGCTCGGCGAGCACCTCATGGCCGCCCAGGGCGAGCGCAGCCGGATCCTCGTCATCGACGACCACCCCGAGATCGTCCGCGTCATCGAGCGCCTGCTCGCCCCGCAACACGACGTCTACACCGCCAGCAACGGCGAGGAGGGCCTGGAGAAGGTCCGCGAGGTCCGGCCCGCGCTCGTCATCTCCGACGTCATGATGCCCAAGCTCTCGGGCTTCCAGCTGGTCGAGCAGCTGCGCAAGGACCCCGAGTTCGAGCGCCTGCCCGTGTTGCTGCTGACCGCCCGCGCCGACGGCCGCGACCGCGTGCGCGGCCTCCGGCGCGGCGCCAGCGACTACCTCGTCAAGCCGTTCTTGCCCGAGGAGCTCAAGGCGCGGGTCGGCAACCTGCTGCGGGCCCAGCACTACGAGTCGTACCTGACCCGCCTCAACGAGGAGCTGGCGACCAAGAGCAGCTCGCTCGAGGGCCGCGTCCACGGCTTCTTCATCGACACCGTGCGCACTCTGGTCGCCGCCATCGACGCCAAGGACTTCTACACCGGCGGTCACTCCGAGCGCGTCAGCCACTTCGCCGTCCGCATCGCCGAGCACATGAAGGTCGCGCGGCCGCTGCTCCGCACCATCGAGCTCGGGGCCCTGCTGCACGACGTCGGCAAGATCGGCATCCCCGACAAGGTCCTCAACAAGCCCGGCGCCCTGACCCTCGAGGAGATCGAGGTCATTCGTCAGCACACCGTGCTCGGCGGCAAGATCCTCGAGAAGTCGCCCGAGCTGGCCGAGCTGCGGCGGTTCGCGCTCCACCACCACGAGCGCTGGGACGGCACCGGCTACCCTGACCGCCTGCGCGGCGACGACATCCCGCCGAGCGTGCGCGTCGTCAGCGTCGCCGACTGCTGGGACGCGATGGTGTCCGACCGCATCTACCGCAGCGGCATGGAGCCGCGGATCGCCGCCGAAAAGGTCAGCAAACTCGGCGGCACGCAGTTCGACCCGATGGTCGTCGAGGCCATGATGGAGATCTGGCCCGAGCTCGAGCTGCCGCCCAACCTGCGCCCGCTCAAGCCGCGCACCAGCCCGGCGGAGAATCGGCAGGGCCCGCGCGTCAGCGAGTGCGGCGAGGTCTACGAGGTCCACAACTGAAGCGTCGTCGCCGCCGGGGATCGGGGACCGCATGCGTACGCGGCTGCGCAGGCTGCTGCGCGCGACCGGCCTCGTCGTGACAAACGGCTGCGGCCGGTTACAATCCCGGCCCTGTGACGACCTCGATCGATCGGATGCGAGCCGCGTGGCGCTTCTTCCTCAACGGCTGGCGTGACTGGGACCAGACCGCCTCCTTCGTGCCCAGCTCGCGGTTCCTGGTCGACGCGCTCGTCGAGGGCGCCGAGCTCGGCCGGGCTCGCAGCGTGGTCGAGCTCGGCACCGGCACCGGCACCGTCACCGAGAAATTGCTCGAGGCCATGCGCCCGGACGCCCGGCTCTTTGGCTTCGAGATCGACGGTCCGCTGCTCGAGGCCACTGCCCGGCGCTTGCCCGATCCGCGGCTCGTCGCCATCCACGGCAGCGCCGCCGACATCGGCACGCACCTCGCCGCCGCGGGTCAAGACGGCCCGGTCGACGCCATCATCTCGTGCCTCGGCATGAGCCTGCTGCCGCCCGAGCTGCGCGACGCGATCCTCGACAGCGCCGCGCGGGTGCTCGCGCCCGGCGGCGTGTTCGTGCAGTACGGCTACCTGCACGCGCACGTGCTCGTCTACAGCACCACGCGCGGCTTCTCGCAGTTCCACCTCGGCCGCACCCTCGGCCGCTACTTCGAGGAGCAGCGGCGCCAGATCGTCGTGCCCAACCTGCCGCCGGCCGAGGTGTTGGTGTGCCGCGGCTCGCTGCGGCGCGACATCTCCGCTGCCGCCTGAGGCACGGGCTCGCCCGCCCCGCGCGTCGCAGTTCTGTCGCCGTTTGTTTTAGTTCTGTCGCGGCCGGCAGGGGCTCCGCAGGGGCGAGTGCGCGAACCGTTGCGCACCTGCACAGAGCTTCAGGATCCGGCCCTGCACAGCGTCCACGAACGTTGCACGGGGGTCGGCTTCGGTGTATCGCTGCGGCGCGTGCAGAGCCTCGATCATTACTACCAGTCGACGTACGACCGCGTCGCCGAGTTTTACGACGACCTCTGGAGCCCCAACGTCAAGACGCCCAACGACCGGCTCACGCGCGACCTGCACCTCCGTCGCGGCGAGCGCCTGGTCGACCTCGCGTGTGGCAGCGGCGCCGCCACCCTGCCGATGATGCACCTCATCGCGCCCGGCGAGACCGTCGCCGTCGACCCCTCGGAGAACATGCTGGCCCTGGCCGTCCAGCGCGCCGAGCAAGAGGGCCTGCACCTCTTGCCCGTCAACTCCAAGGCCGAGGACTTCATCGCCGACGCCCCCGCGCACTCGTTCGACGTCGTGTCGATGCGGTTCGCGCTCGCCTACCTCGACTGGCCGCGCGTGCTGCCGGCGATGGGTCGCCTGGTCCGCCCCGGCGGCCGCGTCGGCATCCTGACCAGCCTCGCCACCAGCGCCCCGCAGGCGATGGCGACCTACCAGAAGTTCGCCGAGCACCTCGAGCTCGACACCGTCGCCGAGCCGCCGACGCCCCGCGAGATCGACCCCGTGCTCGAGCTGCTCGGCCGCGGCGGCCTCGTCATCGACACCTGCTGGCAGCACAACTTCCGCCTGTGGTTCAAGACCGGCGTCGACGCCACCCGCTGGCTGCTCGACACCGGCTACATCACCCACCCGGCCCTGTCGGCGCTCGAGGGCGAGATCCGCGACGCCATGATCGAGCTGTTCGGCTCGCACCTCGAAGAGGGCTTCCGCGAGGAGGAGGGCGTGCCGCTCGACTTCTTCTTCGCCGGCGTGATCGCCCGCCGCTGACCTGTCCTCGCGGGCAGGTTCACGACCTGTCCCTTCGGCCAGGCTAACCGCGACGCCCGCCCCGCCCCGCTCCGCCCCGCCCGAGCCCGCCAGCCTCTCCACCGAGGCGCGCGGGCTCGCTCGCGCGATCGCTCCGCCGCCCGCTTCGCCTCGCCCGGCGCCTCGCGGTACCATCGCGCCCATGGCCCTCTCCGCGCGCGCCCAGCAGGTCCTCGGCACCCTCGCCGTCGTCTTCGTCGGCGCGTTCCTGCTGCTCGCCGGCCTCGACCACACCGAGCTCCGCTGCGACCGCGCGCGCGGCAGCTGCACGTACACGGCCGGGCTCCTCGGCTTCGAGCGCACCAAGGAGATCCCGCTCGCCGCGATCGCCGACCACCGGTTCGACACCCGCGAGGGCCGGGCCGGCACGCGCGGCGTCACCGTGCTGATCGACGCCAGCGGCCGCGAGCAAGGGCTCGGCCTCACCGACGAGGCCTCCGCCCGCGCCGACTACGACGCCCTGCACGCCTTCTTCCAGGGCCAGCGGGACGCCGTCGCCGTCGCCGTCGGCCCCGGCTGGTGGCTGGTCGGCTTCGGCGTGCTCTGCCTCGTCTTCGGCCCCTTCGTCGTGCGCGCCAGCGGGCCCACGCGCGCCCGCGCGCCCGTCGGCGAGCAGCCCCGACGCGGCGCCGGCCCGTGGCGCCTCGTGCTCGCCGTCGGGGTCCTCGCGCTGCTCGGGCTGGCGGCCTCGACCTTCATGGCCCGGACCCAGGGCACCCTCGCCCTGACCTGCACCCAGCGCTGCGACATCGGCGGCGGCAGCTGCATGCCCGGCGCGCAGTTGCAGCTCAACCTCGCGCCCGGCGAGTACGAGGTGCGCGTCTTCAACCCCGACGATCCCGCGCAGCCGATCGTCCACCGCGTCGCCGTCGCGCGCGGCGAGGTCACCCACTTCGAGTGCGCGCGCTGACGAGCGCCCGCGCGCGCCTGCGGCCCTCGCTGCGCCGCCGCCCCCGCGGCCGTTTCTGTGGAAGCATCACCGCATGCCCGAGGACCGCGACGCGCCGACCACCGCCCTCGAACTCGTCGGACAGCACCGCGTCGAGCTGCGCCGCGACCCCGCGCTCGACACCCTCGAGCTCATCGGTCGCGACGGCAAGGTCGTCCTCGCCATCGAGGTCCGCGAGACCGGCCCGGTGCTGCGCTTCGAGGGCGCCGGCCTCACCCTCAAGACCGCGGGCGAGCTGGTGCTCGACGCCAAGAAGCTGACCCTTCGCTCCGAAGAGGCGCTGTCGCTGACGACCGGCGGTGACCTCGATCTCGTCGCCGCCGGCGACCTCCGCAGCACCGCCCGCGTGCAGACGATCACCGCCGAGCTCGGCGACGTCCGGCTCGAGGCCAACGACGACGTCCGGATCGACGGCGAGCGCGTGCTCGTCAACTGCTGAAGGCGCGCGCCGTGAAGCTCGACAACCGCTCGCCGTACCACGCCCACCTGTTCCGCGGCGGCATCGACGAGCGGCGGCTGTTCGGCTCGGTCGCCGTCCGCGTCACCTACGACATCGTCGGCGACCGCCTGCGCGTCGCGGACGACCAGGCGTGGCAGGTCTCACCTGCCCCTTGGGACAGCCCGCAGGGGCCGCTGCCCGGCGACGAGCTGTTCTACCGCGGCGGCGTCGACCTGCTCGTGTTCGGCTCGGCGCGCGCCGCCCGGCCCGTCCCGCGCATCGACGTCGACCTGCGGGTCGGCAGCGGCTTCCGCGGCCGCGTGGCCGTGTTCGGCGACCGCGTGTGGAAGCGAGGCCCGCGCGGCCTGGCCGCGAGCGCCCCGGTCCCGTTCCGCGCCATGCCGCTGACGCTCGACCGCAGCTTCGGCGGCAGCTTCGAGTGGGACGGCCTCGCCGCCGGTTTCCCCGACAACCCGGCCGGCCGCGGCTACTACCCCGACGAGCGGACCGCCGAGGGCCAGCCGCTGGCCAACATCGAGGACCCCGCGGCCCTGTGCGCGCGCTGGGACGACCGCCCCGAGCCGGTCGGCACCGGCTGCCCCGGCCAGGGCTTCGGCCCGCGGTTGCGCCGCAGCGTCGAGTTCGACCCAGACAGCGGCATGCTCGAGGTCCTGCGCCCGACCTTCTACAACGCCGCCTTCCCGCAGCTGATCGTCCCCGCCGCCCGGCCCGGCGATCGCGTCTCGATCACCGGCGTGCGCGAGGACGGCCCGCTCGTGTTCCACCTGCCCGACAACCTCCTGCGCGTGCGCCTCGCGTTCGGCGAAGAGACCGCCGAGAAGACCCCCGCGATCGACCAGATCGGCGTCGAGCCCGACCTGCTGCGCGTGTTCGTGTCCTACCGCTACCCGTTCCGCTACGTCCTGCACCCGCTGGAGAAGCGCGTCTGCGAGCTCGTCGCCCTGCGCTGAAGGACATGTTCGAAAGGACATCTCGTGCCGTTCGCCGTCCTCAAAGATTTCCACCCGATGTTCGGCTACGACCTGCACATCCCGTGGCCGCTGCCCTCGCCCGCGCCGTCGCCCGCGCCCGTCCCCTACTACTGCTTCCACCTGCTGTGCGGCTGGAAGGGCACCTATCAGCGCGCCATCAGCCACAGCACCAGCTGGGGCGCCCTGGTCCAGAAGGGCAGCGACATCGGCCCCGGCATCCCGCACATCGGCGTGCCCTCCTACCTGCTGCCGCTCGACATCCTGTTCAGCGCCTCCAAGTCGTACTGGGGCACCAGCGAGTACAAGGCCGAGGGCAAGCCCGCAGCGGTGTGCATCATCCCGTGGGCCTGCATCAACATCAACCTCAACTGCGGCACCCCCTTCCCCAAGCGGCCCGGCATCGTCATCGCCTTCAACACCCACTACGCGGGCATGACCTGGGGCGACTTCTTCCACGGCCTCCTCAGCTTCGCCATCGACTGGGCGCTGCAGTGGCTGTTCAACAAGCTGCTCGGCAAGTTCAGCGACAAGATCGCCAACCGCTTCCTCAACACCGCGCTGACCAAGAGCGCCGCCAAGGCGGCCCTGAACGGCACCGTCAAGCGCAGGGTGATCAACCAGATGGCGCGTGAGCTGGCCGCGGCCAACCGCGCCCGCGCCGACGCCTTTCTCAAGCTCTTCCCCGCCTTCATCCGCCCCAGCCGCGAGGCCGCCAACCCGATCCTCAACAACGCCGTCGGCGCCGTCGCGGGCTTCCTGTTCGGCGGCCCGCTCGGCATGGACGCCAACGGCGCGTTCGGCTGGTGGACCCCCGGCGGCAGCGCCACCAACGGCGCCCAGGACTACCTCAACAACAACGTCGTCGACGAGTTCGGCAACACCCCCGAGCGGCCCCCGCCTCCGCCTCCGCCCCCGCGCCGGCCGCCGAGCATCGGCCCGGCCCCGCCGCCCCTGTGCCGGCCCTGATCTACCTGTCCTCCGGGCCAGGTCGCTCCTCCCCCTCTCGCGCCGCCGAATCAACTGTCCCATGCGCCAGGTCGAAACCCGCCCGAGCCCCACCGTCCAGCAGGTCTCCGACATGCTCCCGTCGGGCGAGCCGATGCTCGCCGTGCTGGCCAAGCGCACCTACGACGTCGGCGCCGACGGCCGCTGCAGCCTCGCCGACGAGCAGGCCCCGCTGCTGGCCGCCCCGCTCGACGACCCCGACGTCCCCGACCTCCTGCTCGCCGACTCCGACCTCCACCCCTACAAGCCGCGCACCGACCTCGTCCTGCTCGGCCACGCCCACGGGCGCCAGCGCGTGCGCCGGCTCGAAGTGCTCGTCCGCGTCCCTGGCCACGAGCACCGGATCGCCGTCATCGGCGCGCGCACCTGTTCGATCGAGCAGGGCAAGCTCCGCTTCTCCGACCCGCTGCCGATCGACAAGGTCCCGCTGTCGCCGCTGTACGCCTACGGCGGGCGCGATCGCGGCGCAGAGGCCCGCCACGGCAACCCGCTCGCCAGCCCCGAGTGGAGCCGGGCCCTCGCCGGCGCCGATCCAGACGCCCTCTCGCCCTACCGTTACCCGCGCAACCCCGTCGGCCGCGGCTACCTGCTCGAGGTCGATCCGGGCCACGACGACGCCTTCGAGCTGCCGCAGCTCGAAGATCCCACCGACCTCCTCACGCCGACCCGGATCGTCGGCGACTGGCTCGACAACTGGCACCGCCTGCCCCTGCCGCACGCCGGCGGGTGGGTCCACTACGACTGGTACCCGCGGATCGCCTTTGCGGGCATGGTCCCGATCGTCGAGCATTTCGACGAGCCGCCGCTCGAGGTCGAGCGCGAGCTCGTCCCCGATCTGCTGGCCGACGGCACCGGCCGCACCGTCCTCGATTTCCGCTACGAGATCGCCTGCGGCGCCCCGCTCGGCCTCCAGGTGCCACATCTCCGCGGCGGCGAGCCCGTCGAGCTGCACGGCGTCCACCCGACCCGGCCCCGCTGGGGCTTCACCGTCCCGCCGGCCCCGCGCCTGCACACCGACGGCCGCGACGGCCGCCTGAACCCCGCCGAGCCCGTGCTCCACACCGTCGTGATCGAGCCCGACCTCGATCGCATCACCCTCGTGTGGCGCGGCGCGGCCCCGGCCCGCCGCCAGTATCACCCGCAGGAGCTCGAGAGCATGCCGCTGCGGGTCGACTGGCGCGAGTGACATGTTCCAATGGACATGTCCTCTGCGACATGTCTCCGGAAACATGCTCGATGTCACGAGCCCCCGCCTCTCAGGGTCGAAGGGGCATGTCCCCCATCGACCACGGGCTCAGGCTCGCCCGAGCCCGGCGAGCACGGGCAGCCGCGAGGCCACCAGCGCCACCGGGCCGCTGGCCAGCGCGCAGATGATCAGCGCCGCCCCTGCGGGCCCCGCCAGATCGATCCACGACAGCGCGAACGGCAGGTGGTCGACCGGATAGACCTCCGGGTCGAGCGGATAACGGAACACCGCCACCATCCAGCCGAACGCCAGCCCGAGGCCGACCCCGATCAGCGTGCCGAGCAGCCCGGCGAACACCCCGACCGCCTCGAACACGGCGAAGATCGTCCGCGAGTCGGCGCCGAGGCTCATCAGCGCCGCGATCTCCTCGCGCTTGCGGCGGACCAGCAGCAGCAGGCTCGCCAGCAGGGCCGTGGCCGCCACCACCTCGAGCAGGCCGAGCACCAGCGACACCGCCGCGCGGATCTGCCGCAGCCCGGCGAGCACGTCCTCGCCCTGCTGCTCCCACGTGGTCGCGCGGAAGCCGTCGCCCATCGCCGCCACCACCTCGCCGGCGAACGCCTTCGCCGAGTCCGGGTCGCGCAGCGCGAACTCCACCCCGCTGACCCGGCGCTCGGCGAAGAACAGCGCCTGCGCGGCCGACAGGTGGACCAGCGCCAGCGACGCGTCGTAGTCGCCGACCCCGGTGTCGAGCAGGTCGACCACCTCGTACTCGCCGTGGCGCGGCGGGCGGGCCATCGCCGCCGCCGTCCCGTCGAGCTCCGCCGGCACCACCAGCCGCACCGCGTCGCCGACCTTCACCTCGAGGCGCTCGGCCAGGCGCGAGCCGAGCGCGATCGCCGGGACGTGGCGGACGTCGCCCGGGCGCACCTTCATCAGGTCGCCGCCGCGCAGCATCGCCGCCGTACCCGGCAGCCCGGCCGCCAGCTCCGGCTCGACCCCCTTGATCAGCGCGATCACCGGCGCGTTGCGGTCGATCGGCCGGGTGTGTGTCTCCTGGGACATGTCCTCGGGCGCATGTCCTTTTGGACCTGGCGCCACGGACCTGTCCTCCTGGACATCCTTGTGCAGCGGCACCACCGCCGCGGTCGAGAACGCGAACGGCGAGGCCGCCAGGACCCGCGGGTCGCCGCCCCAGCGGGCCACCACCTGCGGGTACTCGTCGAAGTCGAGCCCGTACTCGGTGAGCGTCACGTGGCCGCCGACCTTGCTGAGGCGGCCGATCAGCTCGCGCTCGAAGCCCGAGGTCACCCCGAGCACCGTGATCAGCGCCGCGCAGCCGAGGCCCGTGCCGAACACCGCCACCGCCACCGCGGGCATCAGGTAGCGCGCGCACAGCAGGCCCACGGTGACCAGCGCCGCCAGCCCGGCGACCAGCGGCGGCGCGACCGCGCGGACCCCGAGCAGCGTCGTCGCCGCGCCCGCGATCGTCAGCAGCGCCGCGACGATCAGCACCGCGCGCACGCCTTTGCCGGCCCCGCGCCGCCCCTCGCGGAGGAGCATGCGGCGGGCCACCAGCGCGATCAGGGCCCAGCGGCGGCGGGAGCTGCGGGCGGCCACGGCGTCACTCGTAGCGCAGGCCCTCGACGGGGCGCAGTTTGGCCGCGCGCAGCGACGGCGGCAGCGTGGCGACGAAGCAGATCGCCAGCGTCATCGCCAGGATCCAGCCGATCTGGGCCAGGCTGAACTCGACCGGCAATTCTTCGATGAAGTAGACCTCGGGGTCGAGCGTGTAGCCGTAGAGCGACACCAGCCAGCACAGCACCAGGCCGAACAGCACCCCCGCGGCCGCCCCGGACAGCCCGATCGCCATCCCGGTGACCTGGAAGATCCGCGCCACCTGCGGCCCGGTCGCGCCCATCGACATCAGGATCGCCACGTCGTTGGTGCGGCGGACCACCATCGTCCACAGCGCCGACAGCACGTTGAACGTGGCCACCGTGATCACCAGGCTGAGGATCACCGTGATGATGTTCTTCTGCAGGCGGATGCTCTTGAACAGGTTCTCGTTCAAGTTCTGCCACTCGAGCACCTGGTACTCGCGGCCTGGCAGCGCCGCGCGGATCGTCGCGCCGACCTGGGCCGACAGGTCCGGGTTCTGCAGCCGGAGGTCGATGCCCGACACCTGGTCGCGGCCGCGGTACTTGAAGCGCTGCAGCTCCTTGATGTGCACGTACACCAGGCGGCTGTCGTACTCCTGGAAGCCGGCCTGGAAGATCCCGGCGACCCGGTAGTACTGGAATTCGGGCTCGCTCGAGGCGTCGAACGACGAGCCCGGGTCGACCACCATCACCAGCGAGTCCTCGTGCAGGCCGAGGTCGCGAGCCAGCGACGCGCCGACGAAGATCGTCGGCAGCGCGCTGGCGTCGAAGCGGGCCGCGGGTTCGCCGGTGGCCGACTCTTCGGGCCACGCGTCGTCGTCGAGGAGATCGCCGCGGATCTCGCCGGGGATACGCTTACGGACCGCGGGGACCTGGGCGTAGTGGTTCATCGCCCGCTCGTACCAGCCTGCGCCGCGCGGATCGGGCGTGACCGCGATCGCCGGCGGCAATTCCTCCGGCTCGCGATCGGGCACCGGCATCAGCTCGAAGTCGGAGCGCAGAACCGGGAGCGGGATCGCCCGCCCGCTGCCGCGTTGAAGGTGAGCCGGCAGGTCGATCACCTCCGCCGCCGTCTCGGGCTCGATCCCCTTCACCAGCACGCTCGCGAGCCGGAGATCGTCGGTGCGGCCGCCCTCCGGATCGTAGGGCGCCAGCATCATCGCGTAGTAGACGAACGGGCTCGCGCCGGTGACGCCGGGGCGCGTGCGCAGGTACGCCTCGAAGCGGCGGTACTCGGCCATGCCCGAGCTGCGGGTCACGTTGATGTGCGCGTACACGCCGAGCACGCGGCGTTCGAACTCGTGCTGAAAGCCCGTGGCGACCGACTGGACCACGATCAGCGCCGCGACCCCCAGGACCACCCCGATGATGCTGGTGGTGCCGAAGATCGACGAGTACTGCACGAGCAGCAGCAGCAGCCCGAGGAAGCTGGCGGCCGCGGTGGCGATCACCAGCGCGAGGCTGTGGTAGCCGAGGTTGAGCAGCAGCAGCGCGACGCCGGCGATCGCCCAGCACACCGCGCACAGCAGGCGAGCCCCGCGCGGCACTCGCTCGGCGCGGATGATCCGCAGCCCGAGCGATCGCTCGTAGCCGAGGGCGCCCGACAGCAGCCAGAACAGCACCAGCAGGCCCAGGGCCGCGGCGCCCGCGTAGCCGACGGCCGGCGCCCACTCCGGCAGCGCGTCGGCGAAGCCGAGCGGACCGGCGAGCGCGAGCGGCGTGGCCCACGAGAGCACGAACAGGCTCAGCAGTCCGGCGCGTCGGGGCGACGCGGGACCGGGCGTCCGCGCCCCGAACCGATCTCCCGCCCGATGAGGCCCGGAACGGGCGAGCGGAGGGCCTTGTACGTGCGGCGGCTTCAGGCCGGGCACGCTAGCAGCCGGCCTTTGCGCGGTCAACGAGCGCGGGGCCACGGGTGCGCCGCAAAGCGTGATTCGGCGGCGTGCACCTGGGCCTGCAGCGCCTGTGACGTCGACGGCGGGGCGCTCGGCATCCTTAGTTGAGTCAGCACGGGCTTGCCGCGGCGACACACACAAGTTGCCCGCGACACCTTACAATCGGGCGAATTCTTCGGCCCAGCACGGCCTGGCGCGAACCTTGACACACCTCGCTGGCGCAAGTTACGCTGCGCCGACCGCTGAATCTCGGAGCTCCCGCATGCCCAGACGGTTCCTTTCTTCGTTTGCCCTAGCGGCGTTCGGCCTGAGTTTGCTTCTCGGCTCTTCAGAGGCTTGGGCGGGACCCTACGACCTGCGGCTCAGCCAGCTTGGCACGATGGCCAATGGCGTGGTCACGGGCAACGACGGTGACTTCCGCAGCCTCGCCTCGGAGCTCGGCGTCCTCATGGCGCCCAAGCCCGTCGACCCCGCCGACTCGCTCGGTCTCTCGGGCTTCGCGGTCTCGGCCGACATCAGCCTGAACACGATCAGCAACGGCGAGAATTTCTGGAAGAACGCCACGCGCGGCGATCCGGGCAAGGTCGCGCCGACCTTGCAGCTCATGGGTCGCAAGGGTCTGTGGCCTGGCATCGAGGTCGGCGCCGGCGCGACGCACCTGTTCGGCAGCCGGCTGTGGACGATCAGCGGCTACGGCAAGGTGGCGATCCACGAAGGCTTCCACCACTTGCCGATCCCCTCGATCGCGCTGCGCGGCATGTTCTCGCGCCTGGTCGGCGCCGAGGACATGAACATGACCACGGGCGCGTTCGACATCTCGATCTCGCACGTGTTCGGGGTCGGCAAGACCGTCAACCTGACGCCGTACGCCGGCTATCAGGGCTTGATGATCTTCGCGCGCTCCGGCGTGCTCGACGCCACGCCGACCACTGACGAGTACCTCGACAAGTCGCCGGTGTTGAGCGAGTTCGTCTTCAAGGATGCGGGTATGATCTACCGGCACCGCCCGTTCGTCGGCTTCCGATTCATCTTCAGCGTCTTGCGCGTCGGCGTCGAGGCGATGATCGTCCCTGGCGGCAAGCGCGAGGGAGAGATCGAAGGCAACAAGGTCGCCGACAAATCCGGGCTGCAACAGCAGTACACTCTCTCCCTGGGTCTGGACTTCTAATGTTCGTCCTCTGTCCGTCCTGCGCCGGTCCCTTCCGCATCCCTGCCGACCAGATCGCCCCGCTGGTCCAGATCGCGTGCCCGCACTGCGAGTTCCGCATGATCCTGGACTTCGAGGCGGCCAACGAGCCGTCGCTCGCCGATCCCGGGCAGCTGTTCGCTCAGGGCTTCGAGAGCGCCGAGGCGTACTTCAGCGTCTACAGCCACGTCGGTCCGCAGTCCGACATCACCCCGCGCAAGGTCGAGGCTCCGCCGGCGCGTCCGGTCGAGGTCGAGGCTCCGGCCGCCAAGGCTCCGCCGACCTCGCCTGCTGCCACGCCGCCGGTCTCGGCGCACACGCCTGCGACCGCGCCGGTGTCCTCGCCGCCCCCGCTCGCCGCTGCCGAGCCGCCGTTCCGCGCCGGCAACAAGACGATCATCCAGGCGCCCAAGCGCCCGGCCAGCATGGACCCGCGGGCCGGCGAGGTCGCTTCGGCGCCGAGTGGTTCGTCGATGCGGGCCGGCAACAAGGGCATCGAGGCCGAGCCGGTCGCCGAGGCCAAGGTCAGCGCCGTGCAGCCCGAGCCGCGGATTCCGCCGCACACGCCGCCGGCCCAGACCGCGACCAGCAACCCGCCGGCGCCCACCGAGCCGGCCGTCGTCGCCAAGGTCGAGGACGCTGCGACGCAGTCCAACGCCAACTTGCCGACGCAGAAGCAAGAGGCGACCAGCCGGCCGTCCGAGCCGGAGAAGCCGATCGCCACCACGCCGCCGCCGACCGGCAGCTCCAACGTCGTCTACATCGCGCTGGTGGTGGTGGTGATCATCGCCGTCGTCGTGGTCATCGTCCTCAACTCCAAGGGTTGAGGACCCGCCGACGCCCTCGCGGCGTCGACGGCGAAGCCCGCTCCTTCCGGCTGGAAGGGCGGGCTTCGTGATTCGGGCTTCGTGATCTTGGCGGCCTCAGGCGCGCGGTCAGCCCGGGCGGCCGTGCTTCGGCTCGTCCTTCGGCGTGACGTCGATCTCGCCGCGGCGATCGGCCTCTTGTTGCTTGTCGTGTTCGATCGCCTTCATCTCCTTGCGGAACCCTCGCAGCATCTGACCGATGCTCGATCCCAGCGCGGGCAGCTTGGACGGGCCGAGCACGAGCAAGATGACCGCGACGATGATGACGATCTCGAGGGGACTGAGGACACCCAGGAGCATGGCCGAAAGGTAGTCCTTCGAGCCTCGCTTTGCTAGCGTGGGCGGCGATGCGAATGCGACCCGGTCCGGATCTGCGCGGAGGCCGCCAAACCGCTCATAACCCCTCCTGGGTGGGGATTGGCGGGCTTCTAACGGCCCTGTGGCTGGGCGTTGCAGGTGTGGCTCACGGCGCACCGGCCGAGGAGCGCGAACGGATCGGGCCCCTCGAGGTCGCCGGCGGCGGTCGCGACCAGGTGCGAGGAGGGCGGCCGGATGGTGCCACGATCCACGAGACGCACGCGGGGCGGGCGGTCGACGCGGACGCGGCCGCGCGTGAGGACCTCGCCAGCTTCGAGCGCGGGGTGCTGGCGAACCCGCCGCGCGCCACGATCGAGAAGACCGCGCCCGAAAAGTGGATCGCCGCGCTCGCCCTGCCCGAGCTGCCGATCCGCTACGGCGCCAAGCTCGTCGAATATTTGCGCTTCTTCAAGGACGACGCCAAGGGCCAGGCGCTGATGCGCGGCTGGCTGCGGCGCATGAACCGCTACGAGCACCTCCTGCGCCCGATCCTCAAGGAGGTCGGCGTGCCCGAGGATCTCGTGTTCGTCGCCATGGCGGAGAGCGGATTTCAGCCGCATCGGCGCTCGCGCGTGGGCGCCGCCGGCCTGTGGCAGTTCATGGAGCCGACCGGCAAGGTCTACGGGCTCGAGCAGAACTACTGGGTCGACGAGCGCCACGACATCGAGCGCTCGACCTACGCCGCCGCCGCCTACCTCAAGGACCTGCGGGTCCGCTTCGGCTCGTGGGAGATGGCGCTGGCGGCCTTCAACGGCGGCTACGGCCTGGCGATGACCGCGATCGCGCGCGCCAACAGCAACAACTTCTGGGCCCTGTGCGAGATCGAGAGCGGTCTGCCGCACGCGACCACCCTCTACGTGCCGAAGATCCTGGCCGCCGCGCTGGTCGGTCGCAACCGGGCCGCGTTCAAGCTCGGACCTGACCTTTCGGACAGCCTGCCCCCGATCCAGTTCGTCAAGGTCGACGTCCCGCCGGGCACCGCCCTCTCGACCGTGGCCAAGGCGATCGACGAGGACCCGGCGCTGATCGAGGAGCTCAACGCCCAGCTGATCCGCAAGCGGACCCCGCCCGGGCGCAGCTACCCGGTGCGGATCCCCAAGGCCAAGCTGGCCGCCTGGGACCGCGGCGGCGTGCGCGACGGCGCCGGCGCCGATCACATCCAGCACGTCGTCGCCTACGGCGAGACCGTCGTCGCCATCGCCGGGCGTTACGGCGCCACCGAGGCCCAGCTGCGCAAGCTCAACGGCCTCGAGGACAACGCCGAGCTCGAGCGCGGCGTCGTCCTGTTGGTCCCGCGCGGCTCGGCCGCCGCCGCACCTGCCTCTTCGGACAGGTTGCTCGTGCCCGCGCCCAAGGTCGCCGTGGGCCCCGACCAGCGGCTGGTGTTCTTCGCCGTCACCCGCTCGACCACTCCGCGCGGCCTGGCCGACGCCTTCGCGGTCCCGTGGGACAGCATCGTCGCCTGGAACGACCTCGACCCGCAGGCCCGGCTGCAGCCTGGCCAGGTGCTGCAGGTCGTCGTCCCGCGGGGCTTCGACGCCAGGGCCGCCAAGATCGTCGTGCTCGAGCAGAGCGCCGTCGACCTCGTGATCCGCGGCTCGCGGGAGCACCTCGAGGCCGGCCTCAAGCAGCGCGGCCTGCTGCGGCGCGGCTACAAGGCCAAGAAGGGCGACACCCTCGAGAAGATCGGCAAGCGCTTCGACCTCACCGACGGCGACCTCGCGCGCATCAACGGCATCGACCGCAGCCACACCCCCGCGAACGGCGAGCTGCTGGTCGTCTACGTCAAGTCGGGCGACACCCGCGGCACCGTCGACGCTCCCGCCCCGCGCGGCAAGGTCGGCCCCGCCCCCGATGATTTGCGGGCCGACGACGCCGCCGAGGATCTGAGCACCACCCGCTACGCCGCCACCGCCGACGACCCGAGCGCCGCCTCCGCCGTCGACAACCCGGTGCCCTCGACCGACGAGACCAACTCCTTGCCTGGCAAGCGCGGCTGGTCCAAGCGCGGCAAGCACAAGACCACCCCGCCCAAGAAGACCAGCAAGAAGAAGTCCGGATGATCCCCGACGACCTCGATCCCGCCGACGCCCTCGCGCACGTCCTGGCCGCCTGCGCCCCGCTGCCGGGCGAGCGGCGGGCCCTCCACGCCGCCCGCGGCCTCGTGCTCGCCGAGACCCTGCGCGCCCGCTGGGCCATGCCCGGGGCCGACGTCAGCACCATGGACGGCTGGGCCGTGCGCGCCGCGGACCTGTCCCCCGGGAAAGCCGATGCCGCGCCGCCCGTCGCCACCGACCTGTCCGCAGGGACAGCCGAGGTCGAGCTCGCGGTCATCGGCGAGAGCGCCGCCGGTCACCCCTCGCCGGCCGCCGTCGGCCCCGGCCAGGCCGCGCGGATCTCCACCGGCGCCGTCCTCCCGCCCGGGGCCGACGCCGTGGTCGCCCAGGAGGACGTGAAGCGCCACGGCGAGCGCCTGTGGATCGACCTCGCCCGCGCCGGACGGATCGGGCCTGGCCACTTCGTCCGCCGCGCCGGCAGCGACCTCGCGGCCGGGGTCGAGATCCTGTCCCCGGGGACAGCCCTGCGCGCCGGCGACCTCGCCCTCGCCGCCGGGGCCGGCCACGCCGACGTGCTTGTCCACCGGCCGCCGCGCGTCGCCGTCTTGTGCACCGGCGACGAGCTGGTCGACATCGGCTGTCCTCCGGGACATGGCCAGGTGGTCAGCAGCAACGGCCTCATGCTCGCCTGTCAGGCCGAGGCCGCCGGCGCCGAAGTGCGCGACCTCGGGCGCGTCGGCGACGAGCCCGAGGCGCTGCGCCGGGCCCTCGCCGACGCCGCCGCCAGCAGCGACGTCTTGCTCGTCAGCGGCGGGATCTCCGTCGGCGACCACGACCTCGTCTGGCCGGCCCTGCTCGCTCTCGGCGCCCAGCCGATCTTCCGCCGCGTCCGCCTGCGCCCCGGCCGGCCGCTGGCGTTCGCGCGCCTCGGCGACACCCTCGTGTTCGCCTTGCCCGGCAACCCCGCCAGCACCTACGTCGGCTTCGAGCTGTTCACTCGCCCGGCCCTGCGCCGCCTCGGCGGCCACCTGCAGGTCGAGCGACCGCGCCGGCGGGTCATCCTCGCCGGCCCGGCCGAGGGCGCCGGCAAGCGCACCCACTGCGTCCGCGCCCGCCTGGTCGACGGCCGCGCCGAGCCGCTGCCGAGCCAGGTCTCCGGGGCCCTCACCTCTCTGCGCGCCTGCGACCTCCTGGTCCTCGTGCCCCCGGGCCCCGCGCTGCCGGCCGGCGCCGAGGCCGAGGCGCTGGTCCTCGCCGATCCAGGATCGACGTGACGCGCCGCCGGACAGGTCCCGAAGGGCATGCTCATGGGGACATGCCCGAGAGGCCATGTCCTCCCGAGCCTGCTCCAAAGAGCATGCCCAATCAGTCATGTCCCCACGGGCAGGTCCGCCCGGCCGGCGGCGCCAGCGAGTCCGCCGCGTCTGGGCCCGCCCTCGCCTCTTTCGCTACCGCCACCCCTGCAGTTCCTCCTGCTGCGCCCCCGCGCCCCACCGCGGCCTCGAGCCTCGTCTGCACCGCCGAGCCCGACGACGATGGCGAGCGCGCCGACGTCGTCCTCGGTCGACGCCTCCCTGGCCTGTCGCGGCGGATCGCCCGGGAGCTCGCGCTGGCTGGCCGGCTCACCGTCGACGGCCAGCGGGCCCCGCCGTCGCACCGCGTTCGCGCCGGCGAGCGCCTCGAACTCGCGGCCCCTGCCGCGCCCGCGCCCCGCGTCGACGCCCCCGATCTGCTCGCGGTCACCGACGCCTTCGTCTACGTCGTCAAGCCGGCCGGCCTGCACACCCACCGGCTCCGGCCCGGCGATCCGCCCGCCCTGGCCGATCGGGTCGCCCTCGCCTTCCCCGAGTGCGCCGCCGCCGGCCTCGACCCGCGCGAGGGCGGCGCGGTCCACCGCCTCGACCGCGGCACCTCCGGCGTCGTCGCCTTCGCCCGCACCCGTGACGCCTTCTTCGCCGCCCGCGACGCTTTTGCCGCCGCCCGCGTCGGCAAGCGCTACATGGCCGTCACGACATGTCCTATGGGCCATGTCTGGCCGCCCGCCCCGGCCCCATGGATCGCGTCGCTCGGCCCCGCCCTCGTCGAGGTCGACGCCCCGCTCGGCCCCGGCTCCGGCCGCGACCGCATGGCCGTGCGCTCCACCGGCCAGCCCGCCCGCACCCGCGTCGAGCCCCACGGCCCGCCGGGCCCGCGCAGGCTTTGGTCGCTCGAGCTGCTGACCGGCCGCCGCCACCAGGCGCGCGTCCACCTCGCCTGGCTCGGCCTGCCGATCGTCGGCGACGCGCTCTACGGCGGCGAACCTGCCGACCGCCTCTACCTGCACGCCCTGCGCCTCGATCTCTCGGCCGCGATCGCCAGCGAATCGCCGATCACCGCCCCTCTGCCGCCCGAGTTCACGGCCGCGCTCGGCTGAGCCACGCTGCCCTCTATCCCTCGTGGGATTGGGTCGCTAACAGCACGTAGCCGGCGACCGTGAGCAGCACGAACCCCCCGAGCGCGAACACTGCACGCCGGACGTGGAGGTCGTCGTCCGACCGGGCTGTCTGCCAGGTAGACCAGCATCGTGTGCGCGTAGGGCACCAGGTTGGCGTGCTGCCACGACAGCACGGCGAGCGCCCCGACCCAGGCCAGGAAGCCGAGGCCGATCGGCGCCAGGAAGTTGGCGAAGCGCAGGCTCATCAAAGACTGGGCGGCGACATCGGCAGGCAGTCGACGAAGCAATCCGCCGTATCTGCCGCGAACGTGCCGAGCGGCAGCGACGCCCGCGCTGCATCGAGTGCGGGCAGATCTCGGAAGTCTGCGCCCGCCTACTCGCTTGCCCAACCGATTAGCGCCCGTGTCTGGGCCTGGGATGAATTCGATTTTGCAGGGCTCTCGATCATCTTGCTCGCTCGCCCAGGCGGGCCTCTTCTCTGCCTTCTACGCTCTTGCTCCGACACCTCGCCCCCGAGCGCTCTACTTCCTTGCTGCAACCATCTCGCACCGCGCTCGCCTACTCGCTTGCCCAGGCGGACCTCTTCTGCGCTCTTGCTGCAAGGCCTCACACGCCGAGCGCTCTACCTACTTGCTGCATCACCGTGCGCTGCCCTCGCCCCCGCCTTCGCCTCCTCGCTTGCCCCGAGGCGGACCTCTTCTACTTCTACGCTCTTGCTTCCACCCCTCGCACGCCGAGCGCTCTACTTCCTTGCTGCATCGACGCGCCGCGCTCGCTACTCGCGTGGCCAACTACGCTTCCTCTACGCTCTTGCTTTGATGTCGCACGCCGAGTGCTCGACTTCCTCGCTGCACCGACCATGCTCTCGCTACCGCCCTCGCTGCCCCAAGCTCTTCTACGAGCTTGCTTCGATGCCTCGCAAACCGAGCGCTCTACTTCCTTGCTGCACCGACGCGCCGCACTTGGCCCGCTGCGCCTCGTCTACGCTCTTGCTTCAACACCCCGCACGCCGAGCGCTCTACTCCCTCGCCCCAGGCCCTCGCAACCCGAATTCCAACCCATCCCCGCGTCACCCCGCCAGCACCGGCGCCCGATAGGGCCCATGCCTGTAGTATTTCGGCCGCGCGTCGAGCCGCACGTGCAGCCACGGCACCGCGCCCCCTGACGTGCTCAGCCACAGCCCCGCCGGACTGCGGGCCCACGCCGCCTTCAGCGCCGCCCCGACCGCCTGCCACAGCGCATCCACCTGCCGCTCCGGGCCACTCCGCAAGAACGCCGCCAGGTGGCCGTACGCCGCGTAATCCGTTCGCGCGCGTGGCACCACCAGCACCGCGTCGCCGCCGAGGTTGGCGAACGTGCACACCTCCTCTTCTTCGTCGCGCTCGAGGTGCTCCGCGAACGCCACGGGCGACGGCTCGGCGCGCGACAGCTGAGGCGCCGACACCACCACCATCTCGAACGGCGACGCCGTCGACCTCGCCGACACCGCCGGCGTCTCCCAGACGAACGCCGCGAACGGGCTCGCTGCCAGCGTCTCGGTGAGCACCGATCGCAGCGCCCGATCGGCCTGCAGACCGGCCGCCAGCGCCGCCCAGGACACCGCCGTATCGCCTGATAGCAGCCGATGACGGCGCGACTCGCCAGCCACGGGCTCGCACGTGAACCTGAACGGAGCGGTCACGCCGCGACTCTAGCACGCACCGCCAGCCTGACCGATCGGACAGGCGCTGCGCGACGACCGGACGCGCCGCGCTGCGGCATCAGAAAGTTCGGAGCGCGCCTCTGCGGCGTGTATGCTTCACGAATGCGAACCCGGCACTTCGGCGCGACCGACCCTGGTTTGCGGCGGGAGCACAACGAGGACGCCTTCCTCGCCGACGAGCAGCTCGGGCTCTTCATCGTCTGCGACGGCGTCGGCGGGCGGGCCTTCGGCGAGGTCGCGGCCCAGGAGACCGTCGAAATCATCTGGGAGTGGGTCAAGCGCGACGCCGCCACGGTCGCCGTCGCCACCGACGAGGTCCGGGTCGCGCGGCGCATGGTCGTGCACGCGCGGCCGCTGCCCGGCCCGCAGGTGTGGCTCTCGCCCGCCTCCGTCGCCCGGCTCGGCGCGCTGATCCGCGGCGCGTTGCAGAACGCCTGCTACCTGGTCCACGGCATGGCCGAGGTCGACGCCAACTACTCGGGCATGAGCACCACCGCCTCCGTCGTGCTCATCGCCGGCGAGCTGGCGATCGTCGGCCAGGTCGGCGACTCGCGCGTCTACCTCGCGCGCGGCGACGACGTCCGCCAGCTCACCGAGGATCACACCCTGCTCAACATGCAGGTCAAGCAGGGCCTCGTCAGCCCCGAGCAGGCGCGCGGGCGCAAGAGCCAGATCACCCGCGCGATCGGCCTCCACGACTTCGTCGAGGTCGACATCCTGGCCTTCCCGCTGCAGATCGGCGACCGCCTGCTGCTGTGCTCCGACGGCCTCCACGAGTACCTCGACAGCGCCGACACCTTGACCGATCTGTTCCAGCGCGACGCCCGCGACGCCGCCCCGGCCGCCATCGCCCACGCCAACACGTGCGGCGGCAAGGACAACATCACCGCCCTGTTCGTCGAGATCCTGGACAGCGCCCGCGGCCCCTGACCGCCCGCGTGAAGAGGTCGTCGACCCGCAAGCACCGCACAGCCACGGTCGAGGTCGCTCTGGAACCGACCTGTCCCTTCCGCCAGCCCCACGCCCGCGCCGAACGAGGGTCCGCGCGCGCCCGGGCCGAATCGCCTCGCTCGGCAATGTACACACCTGTCCCACAGGACACATGATCCTCGCGCGGCCGCGCGCCACCGCCGAGCCCGGCCCGTCCTCCGCCGCCGCCGTGTGCAGCCGTTTACGCGTCTTCTCAGCGCCCGCGGATGCGGCTGAAATGACCGGACTATGCGCCTCGCCGCCCCTGCCTCCGCCCTGGCCTTGCTCGGACTCGTCCTCCTGCCCGCGTGCGGCGACGACCAGCCGGCGACGACCGAGAGCACCAGCGACACCGCCGGCACCAGCGAGACGACCACCGAAGACGCGACCGCGACCGCGCCGACCACTGAAGGGCCGACCTCGACCACCGTCGCGCCGACTACCACCACCCCCGGCACGACCACCGAGGCGGTGACCAGCACCACCGACGGCACCGCGACGGACGGCACCGACACCGACACCACCACCGGTGAGCCCGTCGCGCTGTGCGAGCGGCTCGGCGGCGAGGCCGGCGTCGGCGAGCTCGTCGACGCCGCGCTGGCCGTCGTGCTGAGCGACGACAAGGTCAACGGCTACTTCCTTAACAGCGACGTCGACGGCGGCAACCTCCGCACCTGTCTGATCAAGCAGCTCGGTCAGGTCGCCGGCTGTCCCGGCGTCGAGTACGACTGCCTCGACATGAAGACCGCTCATGCCGGCATGGGCATCTCGGCCGCCGACTTCATGGACTTCGCGCTCGACTTCTCGACCGCGCTCGACACCCACCAGGCCGCCCACCCCGACCTCGGCGACGCCGACAAGACCGCCATCCTCGACGTCCTCGGCGGCCTCGCGCCCGACATCGTCGAGGACGCCAGCAACGACGCCACCGTCTACCAGCGCGTCGGTCGCAAGCCGGCGATCGAGACCCTCGTCGGCGCGCCCGGCCAGGCCGGCTCGTTCGTCGACAACGTCGCCAACGACGCCGTCATCAACGGCTTCTTCGGCGGCACCGACTTCGAGCGCCTCAACACCTGTCTCACGCGCCAGGTCGGCGGCATCGACGGGCCCACCAAGTACGGCCTCGAGGTCGACGCCCCTGACGGCGTCGATCCGGGCGTCGGCGTCGGCAACGAGTGTCAGACCATGGCCGTCAGCCACGCCGGCCTGGTCGACGCCGACGACAACGTCGGCATCGACATCAACGACTTCGGGGCCCTCGTCACCGATCTCGTCACCGCCATGGAGGCCGCCGGCGTCGCCCAGACCGACCAGGAGGCGATCCTCGCCGTGCTCGGGCCGATGTGCGAGGACATCCTCGCGCCCGAGTTCAAGAACCAGTGCCCCGGCGCCAACAAGGTCGAGACGCTCGAGGCCGTGAACCTCGCCATGCCGATCCCCGACGACGGCTACGACGGCTCGCTCGCCAGCATGGCCTGCGCGATGTTCGAAGCGCCCGACGACGGCATCAACTTCATCGCCGGGGTGGAGGTCAGCATCGCCGCCGATCACACCTACGTCGGCGACCTCATCATCAAGCTCCAGGGCCCCGACGGCACCGTCACCACCATCCTCAGCCGCCCCGGCCTCGCCGAGCCGCTCGACGGTCAGGGCGCCTGCTGCGGCGACAACTCCAACATCGTCCAGTCGTCGCCGCTGCTGTTCAAGAACGGCGGGCTCACCGACGCCGAGCTGCTCGGCGCCGGCGTGCCCGACACCAACGACGTCGTGTGCGTCGACGAGCCCCAGCCCATCACCTGCGAGTTCCACCCCAACCCCGGCGCCGGCCCCGGCATGGACCTCGACGATTTCCTCGGCCTGGCCGCGAAGGGCTCGTGGCGCGTGTGTGTGGGCGACGCCGGCGGCGGGGACACGGGCACCCTGCACGGCGTCACCCTCGTGATCGAGAAGGTCAAGTTCGACCCGACGCCCTGAGCCGCGCCACCATGCACGGCGCTGGCGAAGCCGCGCGCGACCGCTCGCCGCGAACGCCCGCGCTCGCAAAGGCACCGCCCGCGGGCTTGACGACCGCCGCGCAGCCCGCTGTCCTGGGCGAATGATCCCGCTGCGCACGCGCCTCGACCTCGCCCCGCTGTTCGTCGCGCTCGGATGGCTGGCGGCCTGCGGCCCGACCAAGGGCGAGACCGAAGCGACCGGCGAGACCACCCAGACCACCCAGACCGGCACGACCACCGGCGGCACCACGACGCCGACCACCGGCGAGCCCGTCGCGTGCACCGGCGCGCTGACGCCGTTGATGCAGGCCCACGTCGAGCCGCCGGCGCCGTCGGGCTACGTGCGCTGCGACGACGGCCTGGTCCACCGGGCCGAGAAGCTCGAGTGCCTGGTGCCCGCGGTCCCCTCGAATTGCCCGGCCGACGCCTCACCCGGCGAGTGCTTCAGCAATGACGACTGCACCGAGCTGCCCTTCGGGTCCTGTCGCGAGGCGGTCATCCTCGGCGGTCTGGCCGCCACCGAGACCGGCGGCACCGGCCCGTCGTGCGCCTGCGAGTACGGCTGCCGCACCGACACCGACTGTCCCGAGGGACAGATCTGCCGCTGCGCCGGCGACGAGCTCGGCTCGTTCGCCCGCTGCATCGCCGCCGACTGCACCGTCGATGCCGACTGCCCCGGCCAGCTGTGCGCCGTCACCTCGCGCGCATGCTCCGACGGCCTGATCCGCGCCGCCTGCACCACGCCGCAGGACGAGTGCGCCGGCCCGGCCGACTGCGGCGGCAACCTGTGCGTGCTCAAGGACAGCCGGTGGGCCTGCAACAACGTCGACTGCGGCCGCCCCTTCATCGTCGACGCCGAGCGGGTGCAGGCGCCGGCGATCGGGCGTGACGACTGGCGCGGCCTGGTCGCCGCCCCCACGGCCGCTCCGGCCCTGCGCGCCCGCCTGCGCGACCACTGGACCGCGATCGCCCTGGCCGAGCACGCGTCGATCGCCTCGTTCGCGGCGTTCGTGCTGCAGCTGCTGGCCGTGGGCGCCCCGCCGGCGCTGGTGAGCGACGCCCAGCGCGCGCTGGCCGACGAGATCGAGCACGCGCGGATCGCCTTCGCGCTGGCCAGCCTGTACGAAGGGACAGGTATCGGCCCGGGCCCGCTGGCGATCGGTCGGCCTCGCCTCGCGGGCGACGTCGACGCGGTGGTCGCCGCCGTGATCGCCGAGGCGTGCGTCGCCGAGACGCTCGCCGGGCTCGAGCTGCGCGAGGCCGCGGCCCACGCCGTGGACCCGGCCCTGGCCCGCACGCTGGCGCGGATCGCCGCCGACGAGGCGCGCCACGCCGAGCTCGGCTGGCGCTTCGTCCAGTGGGCCCTCGCCGAGGCCGGCGCCGATCGTCAGCGCGCCGAAGCCTGCTTCGCCGCGGCCGTGGCCGACGCAGAGTCTGTTCTTCAGGACATGTCCCAAAGCCCAGGCTCTCCCGAGCTCCGCGGTCACGGCGTCGTCGACCCCCCGCTGCGCGCCGCGGTGTGGCGCCGCGGACTCGCCGACCTGGTGCGGCCGACGGCCGCGAGGCTGTGCGCGGCCTGACCGGCGCCGACCGAATTGGCCCGCCCGGAACAGCCATGAAGAAGCGCATCGATCCGCGGCAGCTGCAGGCCCACGCGCAGCGCGGCAGCCCGCGGATGCCCGAGCCGGTCGCCGCCTATCGCCGCAGCTCGCGGCGGGGCGACGGCGGCGACGACCCGTTCCCGCACGGCCGTTACTGCCTCGGCTTCGAGCTCCCGCGCGCCAGCGATGCCTGCGAGATGCGGGTCCGCGACCTGTACCGCGCGCTCGTCCCCTGGCTCGCCCACGAGCTCGTCGAGCGGCCGCAGCCGTGGATCGATCTTCTCGCGCTCGTCGACGAGCTGGTGCGCCGCGAGGACGACTGGTACGCCTGGGCCGCCCCGTGGCCGCTGGCCGACCTGCGTCGCGTCGTCGACGACGTCGCCGTCCTCATGACCGAGCAGCCGGGCCCGTGGGCGCGTCACCGGCTCGGCGACATCGACGAACCGCACCTCGCTCGCAAGTTCACCGACTTGCAGCGGGACCTCGCCGCGCACGCCTCCGACGTCTCCGAAGTCCTGGTCAACGTCCACTGGTGGTAAGCAGCTCCGGTGCGCCCGGAGTGATCGGCTCGACGTGAGCCCGCGGATCGCTGCAGCGCGCGGCGCACCCGTTGGTCGGCGCCGCGAGAAGGTGCGACCATCGCCGCGAGGGAGGGCATGGCGCACAGCAGCGAACAGGGGGTCGAGGCCAGCCACGACACCCACGACGATCCGCTCGGCGACGCCCACACCCTGTCCGCGCCCCCCTCCCGCGCCTCGACCACGCCCGAGCTCCCGCGCGTCGCCAGGGACGCCTACGTCATCGGCCAGGAGGTCGCCCAGGGCGGCATCGGTCGCGTCTCGTGGGCCCGCGATCGCCGGCTCGACCGACCGGTGGCGATCAAGGAGCTGCTGGTGTGGACCGAGCGGCAAGAGCGACGCTTCGTGCGCGAGGCCCTGCTCACCGCGCGGCTGCAGCACCCCGCCATCGTGCCGATCTACGAGGCCGCGCGCTGGCCCGAGGGCGCCCCGTTCTACGCCATGAAGCTGGTCTCGGGCCGCTCGCTCGCCGACCTCGTCGCCCAGTCGAGGTCGTTCACCGAGCGGCTGTCGTTGCTGCCGCACGTCCTCACCGTCGCGCAGGCCGTCGCCTACGCGCACAGCCTGCGCATCATCCACCGCGACCTCAAGCCCGCCAACGTGCTCGTCGGCGAGTTCGGCGAGACCGTCGTGATCGACTGGGGCCTGGCCAAGGACCTCGGCGAGGACGAGCCGGTCGCCGACAGCGTCGGGCCAGGCGGCGAGGGCCTCACGATCGACGGCGCCATCATGGGCACGCCCTCGTACATGCCGCCGGAGCAGGCCGCCGGCGCCGCGGTCGACGAGCGCGCCGACGTCTATGCGCTCGGCGCCGTGCTCTACCACGTGCTCGCCGCCGTCGCGCCCTACGACGGAGCGCCGTGGGAGCGGCTGCTCGTCGAGATCGCCGGGGGCCCGCCGCGGTCGATCGAGCAGCTCGCGCCGCTGGTGCCGGACGAGCTGGCCGCGATCGTGCACAAGGCCATGGCCCGCGAGCCCGCGGACCGCTACCGCACCGCCGCCGAGATGGCCGCCGACCTCGAGCGGTTCCAGACCGGCCGGATCGTCGCCGCTCACACCTACTCCGCGCGCCAGCTGCTGGCCCGTTACTGGCGACGCCACCGCACCGCCCTGACCGTCGCCGCCGCCGCGCTCGTGCTGGTCGCCGGCGTCCTGTTCGCCGCCTTCGTCAAGACCGACCGCGCCCGCCAGTTCGCCGAGCTCAAGGAGCGCGAGGCCGTCGAAGCCTCGCGCGCCGCCGACCTCGCCCGTCACGCCGCCGAGGACGCGCGCGCCCAGGCCACCGCGCGCGCCGACGGCATCACCCTGCTGCAGGCCCAGGACGCCCTGCGCCGCGACCCCAACAAGGCGCTCGCGTGGCTCAAGACCCTCTCGCCCGAATTCGCCGACGCCGCCCGCGTGCGCCGGATCGCCGCCGACGCCCAGGCCCGCGGCATCTCTCGCGCCTTCCGCGGTCACAGCGAATTCATCAATCGCGTCAGCGTCGCCCCCGACGGCGCCACCTTCGTCACCGCCAGCGACGACAAGACCGCGCGCGTGTGGGACCTCGCCAACGGCGAAGCGCGGGTCCTCGCCGGCCACGACGACGAGATCTGGAACGCCCAGCACACGCTCGACGGCGCCACGATCGCGACTGTCTCGAAGGACAGCACGCTGCGGCTGTGGGACGCCCGCACCGGCGCCGCGCGGGCCGTCTTCGCCGTCTCGCCGACCCGCGAGCTGATGATGCGGGCCGACGGCGCGATCCTCGGCGGGCGCACGAACAGCGGCGCCGCGTGGATCTTGCGCCCGGGCGCGACCGCGGTCGAATCTCTCACGCCCGCCGCAGATCCGCCGCGCTTCTCCAACCTCTCGCTCGACGGCCGGCGCTTGATCGTCCAGCCGCACGCCGGCGACGTCTACGTGCGCGACGTCGAGGGCGAGCGGCGGCGCGACCTCCCCGGCACACGCGGCGCCACCGGCAAGTGGTTCCTCGATCGCCGCGGCGACGTCGCCATCAACCTCGCCGCCGACGCCGTCGTCCTGTGGGACCTCGCGACCATGACCCCGCGCCCGCTCGACGTCGGCACGCACTCGCGGCGGCCGGCGTTCTCGTACGCCGGCGATCGGGTCGCCTTCGCCGTCGGCGCCGACATCGTCGTGCACGCCGTTCGCACCGGCGCGCTGGTGCGGCGGCTCGTCGGCCACGAGGGCCCGATCGAGATGGTCGGCTTCGCCAGCGACGATCGCCGCCTCGTCTCCGGATCCGTCGATCGCACCGTGCGGACCTGGAACCTCGGCTCCGGCGCGAGCGAGGTCCTCGCCGGCTTCGAGGGCGTCGTCACCGACGCCGAGCTGCTCGCCGACGGCCGATCGATCCTCGCCGTCTCGACCGCCGGTGAGGTCCGCCTGTTCGAGCCGCGGCGCGCCGGCCGGATCGTCACCGATCACGACGCTCCGACGACCGGCCTCGCCCTCTCGCACGACGGCCGGGCCGCCTCGCTCGACGAGCGCGGCCGCCTGCGGATCTGCGACCTCGACGGCCGCCTGCTCGCCGAGCACGCCGTCCCGCCCGCGCCGCAGCCCCACCTCCTCACCGCCCCCGACGGGCGCCGCTTCGCCGGCCTCGCCCGCAGCTGGATCTCCGTCCCCGACGGCCGCCACCCCGACCGCGACGCCGCGCCCGCGCGGCTGCTGCTCGGCAGCTTCGACGGCGCCGCGCCGACCCGCCACGACCTGCCCGCCGCCGCGCTCGAGCTCGTGTGGCGGACCGACGGCGGCGCCGTCCTCGTCGCGCTCGCCGACGGCAGCGTGCTGCAGGTCGACATCCATGGCGCGGTCGTCGAGCGCGACCGCTTCGCCGCCCCCGCGACCAGCCTCGCCGTCTCACCTGACGGCGCCTGGCTCGCGGCTGGCAGCGAGGACGGCAGCCTGCGCCTCACCGGCCTCGCCACCGGCGAGCATCGCCCGCTCGCGCGGCACGACGAGCGCGTCACGGCCCTCGCCTTCGCGCCCGGCGGCACCTGGCTCGCCAGCGGCTGCGCCGATCACACGGCCCGGCTGTGGCGCCTGCAGGACGGCAGCTTCCGCGCCTTCGACGAGGGCGGCCACGGCGTCGAGCAGCTCGCCTTTTCGGCCGACGGCGGCGCCCTGTTCATCCTCAGCGGCGGCGAGACCCAGCTCCGTCACCTGTCCGTCGAGACAGGTGATTCTCTGCCCCCGCTGCCCGGTCACCTCGGCAAGCTGCTCGGCTTCACCGTCGCCGCCGACGGAAGGCGCCTGCTGACCCACGGCGCTGACGGGGCCGTGCGCGTCATCGATCTCGCCGACGGCGAGGGTCGCACCCTCGCCGGCCACACCCTCCCAATTACCGGCGCAGGCTTCGCCGCGGGCGGCCGCACCATCGTCACCCTCGGCCGCGAGGGCACGCTGCGCGCCTGGCCCGACGATTTGCCCGAGACCATGCCCGAGCTGCGCGCCTGGCTCGACGCCGCCACCCCCGAGCGGATCGCCGGCCGCTGACGGGCGGGCCCTCCCGTACATCCAGCGCCCGTTCCAGGGCCATCTCACCGGAGCGGCAGCGCTCGCCGCCGATCCTTCCCCACTCATCGGCGACGTGATCGCCACGCTCATCGGCAGCTTCGATGCCGTCCCGATCCCCGACATCGACGACAATCACCGAGGCCCATGTTCGCACCCCGCCCGCTCGTCGTCGCCGCCCTCGCCCTGGTCACCTGCGCCGATCGTCCGCTCGGCGCCACCGAGACCGGCACCTCGGATGCCACCACCACCACCACCACCTCGGGCACCACGATCGAGCCGACCACCGCCGTCCCGCCGCTTCCGTCCACGACCACCAGCGACGACTCCGCCGGCACCACCCTCGATCCGAACATCAAGCTCGACCTGCTCGAGCCCAGGCCCGGCCTCATTGGCTGCAGCCTCGACGCTCCGGCCGGCACAGCGCTCGAAGGCGCCACCGATCTGGGTCCTTTCATGGCCCAGCGCGCCTATTTCGGGTGGAGCCACTTCGACAACCACCGCTACGAGCCGCAGCTCTTGTTCGTCTCGCCCGGGGCCGACCCCGCGGTCGAAGTCCTGCATAGCCATGGCAACACCGGCGCCATCCTCTACGGCAACGTCAGCACCGACCCCTTCGACGGGGGCGGCTGGGTCGGCGAGTGGTCGGGACAGCTCGACGTCTTCGACCAGGGCCAGCTGAGCGCGGCCATGGGACCGCAGACCGTCATCATCGACGCGCTCGCCGGCAACTGGGACGAGTTCGATCCCGCCGACCCGCCGCGGCTCGTGGGCAGCATCCAGGGTCCCATCAGCGGCCCCTTCGACGCCGTGTTCTGCGACGAGCTCAACGTGCAGATCACCACCGATTAATCGATCGGGATCGCAGCGCCGGTCCGCGTCCTGACATGACCTGTCCCTCGGGACATGCGCTCCCGCCCTTCGGACGATCGGCTCGCGCTCTGCTACCCTCCCCTCCCTTGGCGACCGCCGACGATCCCCCGGCCTCCGCCCGCGCCTGGCTCGCGTGCCTCGGCCTCCTCGCCCTTGCGATCGCCGCCTCGTTCTATTTTTACGGCCTCGGCACCGGCGGCGGCTTTTATCACCGCATCGCCCTCGCCCCGCTCGCGCCCGCCGAGCACGCCCCTTACTACCGCGAGTCGCTGCTGCACGTCGGCCTCGCCCATCTGCTCGGCCTCACCGGCAGCGTCGAATGGTTTCGCCTGTTCGTCCTCTGCGGCTTCTGGCTCGGCCTCGCCCGCCTCCTCGCCGTCGCCGCGCGCCGCCTCGCTCTCGCCGACCTCGTCCTCGTCCTCGCCGTCGCCGTCGCTCATCCCACCGCGATGATCGCCCACGCCTGGACCTGCCATCCCGACGCCTTCACCTACCTCCTCGCCCTCCTCCTGCTGTTCGCGCGCAGCCCCGCCGCCGCCTTCGTGCTCGGCTTCCTCGGCGCCTGGAACCACCTGCCGATGTGGCTCCTCCTCTGCGCCGACGCCATCGTCCTGTGGTTCACCTTCGCCGAGCCGCGCGCGCGTCCGCGGGCCCTCGCGCTCGCGCTCGGTTGCATCCTCGGCGCCGTCACCATCAAGCTCGCTCTCCACCTCGCCGGCGTCACCCTCGCCGAGGACCGCTTCGCCGCCGCCGCTCGTCATCCGCTGCCGGTCCTCGTCGGCTACTGGACCGACGCCGGCTGGCCCATCGTCTACACCCTGCATTTCGCCCACCTCGTGTGGCTGCCCGCGCTGCTGCTCGCCCTGCGCCGCCTCGCCCCGTGGGCCGCTCTCGGCTTGCTCGTCACCCAGGCGCTCGCTCTCGGCGCCACCTTCTTCACCGAGGACACCACGCGGGTGTTCGCCTGCCTCGCCGGCCCGCCGCTGCTCTACGCCCTCGTGCGCGCGCTCGAGCTCCGCCCCCTGCCTCGCGCATCGTTCCTGCGCCCGCTCGTGCTCGCCGGCGTCCTCGTCACCCTCGTCGCGCCCAAGTTCTTCGCCTGGAAGGGTCGCCTCCACGACCTCGAGCCAGCCCGCGCCCACCTGCGCAGCTTGCTCGCGTCGAAGCCCTGACATTCGTCGCCTGCGCCGAACCTCGGCTGCAATTCATGAGCGCCGTCGCCTCCACGACCTCTGCTCCGCCGCGCTCGTCGTGAACGCCAGCCGTAGCGACTCGTGCGCGCCGTGATCACGCCGCCGCGCTCGTCGTGATCGCCGGCGCCAGCCATAGCGACCCGTCCGCGCCCCGCGATCGCGCCGCCCTACTCGTCGGCTGCGGCTTCCCGGACCCAACCCCTTCTTCGCGACCGCGCGCCGACGACCTCTAACAATTTTTTTCACGCCCCCGGGAAGATGCCGCCTGCCCGGCGTTGACCCGGCGAACCAGGACGCCGCCCCGCCGACCGCCGTGTCGCCAGCCGGCCGACCCTTGCGCGCTCGCACAGCAGCGCCGCGTACGACCTCGACCCGCGCCTGTGCGCGGCGTTCGGCGGCCGCCGGGGAACGTGTCCCTTTCACCATGTCCCATACAACATGTCCAAAAGACCACGAGCTATCGTCATGAACCAGCGCATCCTCATCCCCGCCGCCGTCCTCCTCGCCTTCCCCCTCGCCTGTGACGACCCCGACGACCTCCAGGCCGACGAGGCCCTCGAGATCGACAGCGGCGACGACGAGCCCGGCGTCGGCGCCACCGACGGCTTCGACCTCACCACCGCCCTCGAGCCGCAGACCATCGTCGGCGGCGGTCCGGCCAGCGAGGGCGAGTATCCCTTCATGGTCTCGGTCCAGACCTCCGGCGGCAGTCATTTCTGCGGCGGCAGCCTGGTCGCCCCGCAATGGGTCCTCACCGCCGCCCACTGCGTCAACGGCACCAGCCCCGCCAGCATCCGCACCGTCATCGGCCGCACCGACCTCGCCTCCGCCTCCGGCGAGATCCGCAACGTCGTCCAGATCGTCGTCCACCCGCGCTACAACACCGAGGCCGGCGACCTCGACAACGACCTCGCGCTGCTGGTCCTGTCGTCGCCTTCGACGCGCACCCCGATCGAGCTGGCCGCCCCGCACTCCGGCAGCGACCGCGCCTCGTGGATGCCGAACGTCCTGGCCACCGTGATCGGCTGGGGCGCGCTGTGGGAGGGCGGGCCCGGCACCAATCACCTGCAGGAGGTCCAGGTACCCGTGCTGACCGACACCTACGCCGCCCAGCCCAGCGTCTACGGCGGCCGCTACAACCCCGCGGTCCACGTCGCCGCCGCGCCGACCCTCGGCGGCCAGGACTCCTGTCAGGGCGACAGCGGCGGCCCGCTCCTGGCCTGGACCGCCACCGGCCTGCAGCAGTTCGGCGTCGTCAGCTGGGGCGATGGTTGCGCCCGCCGCGACAAGCCCGGCATCTACACCAAGATCTCCAGCCAGCGCCTGCACCGGTGGTTGCGCTCCGTCATCCACGAGACGCCCGCCGTCGGCGACTTCAACGGCGACGGCCGCGACGACATCCTCACCTTCACCCACGGCGACTCGGTCGGCGGCCCGCTCGACGTCTACGTCGCCCTCTCCAACGGCAGCAGCTTCGGCGCCGGCCAGCTATGGCACGACTGGTGGGCCCACCGCGGCCACGTCGGCGCCGTCGGCGACTTCAACGGCGACGGCCGCGACGACATCTGGGCCTTCAGCGACAGCCAGGTGTGGGTCGGTCTGTCGCGCGGCTACGACTTCAACGGCACCGTCTACACCAGCAGCGCCGGCACCACCGACCCTGACGACATCGGCCGCGTCGCCGACGTCAACGGCGACGGCCGCGACGACGCCGTCCTGTTCGCCGCCGACGGCACCGGCGACGTCCACGTCATGCTGTCGACCGGCTCGGGCTTCGGCGCCAGGACCAAATGGCACGAGTACTTCGCCCCCGAGGGCGAGACGCCGATGCTCGCCGACTTCAACGGCGACGGCCGGGCCGACCTCGTCACCTTCACCCAGAGCATGAACGGCGCCCAGGCCGTCGTCGCCCTCTCCAACGGCTCGAGCTTCGGCGCCGCCGCGGTGTGGAACAGCTGGTTCGCCCCCGCCGGCGAGGTGCCCGCGGTCGGCTACTTCAACACCGACGCCCGCGCCGACATCGCCGTCTTCGACCGCAACTACGGCGCCTACGTCGGCCTCTCCAACGGCGCGAACAACTTCGCCTCGGCCCTGTGGACCTCGTCCTTCGGCGACTGGAACGACACCCTCACCACCGGCGACGTCAACGGCGACGGCCGCGACGACCTCATCGCCTTCACGCAGGACCAGAACGCCGACGTGTGGGTCGCCCTCTCCAACGGCGCCGGCTTCGGCGCCTCGTACATCGCCCACAACTACTTCGCGCCGTAAATCACGAAGGCCTCGCACCGCATGAGGCCAGCAACGAGGGCCCGCGTCGCGCGACGCGGGCCCGCGCGCGTGAGCGCCGTCGTGCCGCACTGCATCACCACGACGAGCCGCCCCGCATCACCGCGACGCGGGTAATTCGTGCTCACGCCACCTCACCCTGACGACCCCGTCGCACCGCCTCAACGTGGCGATCCGCGTCGCCCCGACGCCAGCCCCGCGACCTCACGCGGCCCCGCGCAGCTTGCGAGGACCCGGCTCGCGGACAGCTGTCAACGACCTGTCCCATCGACCACAATCTCACCCACAGGCGCCCCATTTGCCGCCATCTCCGCCTCCCGCGAGCGCGGCCCTGCGCCCGTCGCAAGGGCGCGTGACGCCCTCGCGCGCGCACGGACGACTGCCCCCTGCGACCTGGACGCATGGCGGCGAGCCCGCGAGGCGGTCCTCGGCTACAAGCGAAGCATGCCGCTTACGCATCGCCTGACCCTCCTGTCCCCCCTGTGCTTGCTCCTGGCAGCGTGCACCGATCCAGGCACCACCACCACCGACGGCAGCGCCACCGCCGAGACCACCACCTCGACCTCGACCAGCGCGCCCACCACTGACGCCGCGCCGACGACCTCGACCGGCAGCGACACCACCGACACTGCCGGTACTGGCGACACCACCGGCGTCGACACAACCGGCGTCGACACCACCGACGGCGACACCACCACTGCCGGTGGCGAATGCCCGCCGGTGACGCAGCTGCTCGGGCCCGCCGGCGGCGAGCTCACCCTGTGCGGCGCCACCTTGCGCGTGCCCGCCGACGCCGTCGCCGAGGAAGTCCTGTTCGGCATCGAGGTCATCGACCCGCCCGCCGACCCGCCGTTCGAGCAGGAGTTCGCCTCGCCGGTGTTTCGCTTCACCCCGGACGATGTCGTGTTCGCTCAGCCCGTCGAGCTGATCTTGCCGCGCCCCGTCACCGACAGCCGGATCTCCCTCGGCCGCCACGTCCCCGAGGACGACGCGTTCTGGATCGTCGAGGCCTGCGACGTCACCGACACCACGATCGGTCAGAGCTACTACCAGCTCGCCACCTACGCCGCGCTGCGCGGCACCTACGACTATCCCGACAGCACCTCCGACCTCGGCGAGGGCACCATCGAGCTCGAGATCCTCGGCGTCCCCGCGAGCTTCCCGATCGACGCCAGCAGCTTCGGCATCTATGCCGACGCCGCCGACGGCAGCCGCACCGTCACCCTCAAGTCGGTGCGCGAGGTCGACGGCGGCTTCGAGTCGCTGCGCATCGATTTCGCGGTCGACAGCACCGGCGACGTCGCCAACCTGGTCGCCGTCGAGTGGCTGTCCACCGTCGACGCCGGCGGCTACACGTACATCGCCGACCTCATCGGCTCGGACGGCGTCATCACCCTCAGCGACGCCACCGGCGATCACTACGCCGGGGAGCTCAGCGCCGTCGCCCACGGCGGCAACCCGCCGCACGACGAGCCGCTGCAAGCGACCTTCGACGTGACCGTCGAGAAGTTCACCTTCCCGCCCGAGCTCAGCTGCATGGGCGGCGGCGGCTGACGCGACCCGCCATCCTCCGGTGATGCGGCGCCCGAGGAAGGAGCCGCATGGACGGCCTGGACTCCCGCGCGCCGCTCTCGAGCGGCGCGCACAGCAACGCGCGCTTTGATACGATGCAGCCGTGATGAAGTCCGACGCTGCGCCGCTCCTCTGGCTCTCGCCCGTGAGTCCGGCCGCGTGCGAGGCGTGCGACGGGCCTCTGGGGGATGTCTACTTCGACCACGACGGGTTGCGCTGCGGTCGCTGTCACGCCGAGGCCCGGCGTGAGGCGACCGGGGCGACGCGGCTGCTCGCGGCGGCGCTGTACGGGTGCGTGGCGGCGACCGCCGCGATCGCCATCTGGGCCGCGATCGCCTATGCCACGCAGCGCGAGTTCTTCGTCCTCACGGCGTTCATCGGCGCGGGCGTCGGCGTCGCGGTGCAGAAGGGAGGCAGCGATCGAGGCGGCAAGTATTATCAATGCCTCGCGGCCAGCCTCACCTACGTGGCGATCGCCGCCGCGCCGCTGGTGTTCTCGCTGCTCGTGGGCCGGTCCTCGCAGCTCGCCGGTGTCGATGTCGTGGTGCTGGCGCTGACCCTGCCCTTCGAGCAGCTCCGCGTCGATCCGGGCCACGGCGCCCTGACGCTGGTGGCCCTCGTCGGCGGCGTGTGGTTCGCGTAGTCGATCAACGAGCCGCGCGACGGCCTGTTCGGGCCCTACGCGCTCACCCCCGGCGGTCGCAGCCGGGCCGGTCACTACACCTGCCCCGGGTGCCGTGGCGGGCTCGCGCCGCGCCTGCTCGCGTGCCCGGGCTGCGGGACCCTGCGTCACGCGGAGGCCGTGCGCGAGCATGCCGGACGCGCCGCTCGAGCCGAGGCCGAGGACGACCGGGCGGCGGCGATCGAGGCGTGGCAGGACGTGCTGCGGCTGCTGCCCCTGCCGAGCCGCGCCGAACAGCACGCGCGGCGGGAATTGGCGCGCCTGGAGGGCCGCACGGGCCCGTTCGCGCGGCCGGAGCGTGTCGGCGAGCGCGCGAGCCATGCCTACGAATGATCTGCCGGCGTAAAGAACTCGACGCGAGGAACCCCGATGATTCGGGGCGCCTCGCGCCGTATCGTGACAGTCGGCGATTCATCGCACCGCATCACCGACTGCGCCGGGCGCAGCGTGCATGACCCCAACGAATGTCACCACCACGATTCGCGCCGCGGCTCGCCGCGATCAGGGCCGGAACACGGTCACGTACGGGTCCCAGCTGAGGTCCTCGACCTTGGTGCCGTTCTTGTAGATCGCCACCGTGAAGTTGTAGGCGATCTTCGGGCCCAGGGTCTCGTCGCGGCTGGTGAGCTGGGTCAGGCACTGGACGAACGGGCGGTCGATGCCCTCGACGCCGATCGCCGCCTGGGCGTCGGAGGTAAGGTTGCCCGGCGGCTTGTAGAACGGGGCGTCGCCGCCGCCGTTGCTCGTGCCCCACTCGACCAGGTAGTTGCCGGCGTTGTCCCACAGGTGAAACTGCTCGATGATCACGTGATAGACGCCAGAGTCGTTCGGGTCGGTGGTCTGCAGCGGCGTGGCGCGCCAGCGCAGCTCGGTGCTCACCGGCACCTTGACGCCCAGCTCGTACGAGCCTTCGCCTTCGCCGGGGTTGCCGTCGAGGATCGAGGGATCGCAGAACATCTGGATCCGGTTGGAGGCGCTGCGGTCGCAATTGATGATGATGAGGATGTCCTGGGCCATGGCTCGTCTGCTCTCTTGATCGGCTGGTTTGCGGGATGGACCGGGCCGGTCCGGGCTTCGTCGGAGCGACGACCCGGCCGGCGCGGTACTCGTGGGGTAGAGAGCCGCGACCCCCCGATCCCGATCCAAAAAGATTCGAGGTTTTTTCGGGCCCCGGCGACGCGCCGGTTCGCGTGCAGCGAGGCGGTCACCAGGAGCCTCACGCGCGGCGCTCAGCGCGGCGGCGCAGGGCTGCGAGGCGCGAAATTCGGCGGCGGCGGCGACGGATCGAGGTAGTGTTCCGCGCGCATGCGAGGCCGAAACCCAGCCGATATGGAGAGCGGTTCACGCGCGGCCGGCAGCGGGCGTGGGCGCGGATTCATGGCAGCGGCGTGCGCTTGCCTCATCGGCTGCCCGGCGACGCCCGAGGCTCCCGCTCCGGCGCCCGCTCCGACGCCGACCGTCGCCGTCGAACCCGCGCCCGCTCCCACGCCCGACGCCGTCGAGCCCGCGCCCGCGATCGTCAGCGTGAGCGTGTGGCAGCACGCGCAGGGCGCCCGCGCCGTGTTCGAGCTGCCCGCCCCCGCGCGCCAGGTGCAGCTGCGGCGCTCGGACGCCGTCCGCCGTGACACCTGGCGCAGCGTCACGCCCGGCGTCGAGTTGGTCGACGGGCTCGTGACCAGCGCCGAGCCGCTCACCCGCTTCGAGCTGACGCTCGCGCCCGACCCCGTCGAGATCGATCGCATCTATCCGTCGCTGCACCGCGTCGGCCGCGGCGTGGCGCTCTACGGGCCGGCCCTGCTCGTCGAGGGCGTCGAGACGCACGTGGTGCTGCGCCCGGACGCGGGCAGCGTGGCGATCCCCGAGCACGCGGCCGAGGCGGGCTACGCCTACCTCGGGCCGGCCGAAGAGGTGACCCAGGCCGACGGGCTGCGCATCGTCGCCGGCGACGACATCACGCCGGCGCTCCTGGCGACGATCCGCCGCGAGGCCGAGGTCTCGCTCCGATATTATCGTGACCAGCTGGAGCGGCCCGGGCGCGAGCCGACGATCCTCGTCGCCACCAGCCCGGGGCCGTTCGAGTACCGCGGCGACGCCAGCCAGTCGGCGGTCATCTCGCTGCGCTTCATGGCCGCGCACATGCACGAGGCCGACGTGACGGCGCCCCAGTTCGTGGCCAAGTTCGTGCGCCACGAGGCGTTTCACCTGTGGAACGCGCCCACCACCGAGGGCGTGCCGGACTGGCTGCACGAGGGCGGGGCCGAGTACGCCGCGATCGTGTCGGCCGTGGCCAACGGCGCGCTGACCCAGGAGGAGGGCGTCGCCCAGCTGTCGCGCAACCTCGGCCGCTGCAGCGAGGCCCTCGGCGAGCGCTCGCTGGTGACGGCGGAGCTCTCGGGCTGGCAGATCTACGCGTGCGGCGTGACGCTGCAGTGGGTGGCCGACGTCGAGGCGCGCGGCGGTTCGCAGGGCCGGCGCGACACCTTTGCGATCTGGCGCGACCTGTTGCGCGCCGGTGATGCCGGCGGCTACACGCTCGCCGACCTGCGCGCGGCGACCGGCCCGACGACGGCGCTGCTGCTCGACGCCGCGGGCCCGCGACGCTGGCCCGACCTCGCGCGCGCCGTCGCCGGACACGGCGCCAAGATCAGCGACGGCGCCGACGCGGTGCTCGAGGCGCCCGCGCTCGCGCCCTCACGCTGATCGACCCCGGCGACAGCGCTCGCACGCGAGGCCCCCGCGCTTCCATCATCCTCGATGATTCATGCCCGCCCTCGCACTCACAGCAGGTTTTCACGCGACTTGGGGCGTGCTGACGCCACAGGGGGTGAACCTGATGAGCGGCGGCCCGCCGAGAATGTCGAAGTCGACGTGCTAGCCCGCGTTGAAGCGGCGGAGCAGGGCCGTGAAGGCCTGCAGGTCCTCTTCGGACCAGCCCCGCAGGCGAGCCGAGAAGGCGGCGCCGCGGAGGTCGAGTGCGGCGAGCACCTGCGCTTCGCCCGTCGGGCTGAGTGAGAGGAGCACGGCACGGCGGTCGGACGGGTCGGGGCGACTCTCGACGAGTCCGAGGCGCTTCATCCAGCCCATCAGGTGACTGGTCGAGCTCCGATCCATCCCCACCGCCTCGGCCACGGCGCTCGGCTTCGCGGGCCCGTAGGCGTACAGCCAGCGGGCGATGTGAAAGGCGGCAGGCTGCAACTCCGGGTGGAATGCGGCGGCCGAGCGCTCGGTGAGCGCCCGTGACGCACTCAAGAGCGCATTCAGCTCGACGCCGAGCTCGAGCTCCAGCGCGCTGCGGGGAGAGGGGTCGGGGTCGGGTAATTTAGTTGACATATACCCATCACTCCGAAGACGGTTGAGTTATCCCCATTATACCGGAGGCTCACCCATGCTCCCAGCTCCTCTGATCGTCCTCACCGGCGCCACGAACGGTCTTGGCCGCGTCGCCGCGGGCGAACTCGCGCGTCGCGGCGCGCGTCTCGCCATCATCGCCCGCGACCGGGAGAAGGCCGAGCGCACCCGAGCCGAGCTGCGCGCGGCCGTGACCGGTGCCTCCGTCGACCTCTTCTTCGCCGACCTGACCCGGCTGGCGGAGGTCCGTCGCGCCGGGGAGGAGATCGCCGCGCAGTACGGTCGCGTCGACGTGCTCATCAACAACGCCGGCGTTCACGCCTTCGAGCAGCGCGTGACGCCTGACGGCTTGCCCGAGATGATCGCCGTCAACTACCTGGCGCCGTGGCTGCTCACGCGGATCCTCGTGCCCGCGCTCACCGCCGCAGGTCGGGCGCGTGTCGTGACCGTCGCCTCCGAGGCCTCGCGCCGGCACGGCACGCTCTCGCTGCCGGAGGACCTCACCGACACCCGGCCGTTCACCGCCCGCGGCTCCTCTGCGATCTACGGGAAGAGCAAGCTGCTCAACATCATGTTCTCCCTCGAGCTCGCGCGGCGCCTCGAGGGGACCGGGGTGGAGGCGGTGTGCCTCGACCCGGGGTTCAATGTCACGGGGCTCGGCCGCGACCTGTGGTTCGCGGCGCCGCTCGAGCGGGTCCTGCAGTGGCTGCGAATCGGCGAGCCCGCCCGCGGCGCAGGGCTCATCGTCGAGCTCGCGATCGGCTCGAGCATCGCCAAGCGCGATGGTCGCTACATCACCGTGAAGGGGCCGCGAGCGATCACGCCGGCGCCCCCCGGGGGCGAACCGGCGCTCCAGCGCCGCCTGTGGGACGAGACCGAGGCGCTGCTCGTGTGGCTCAGCGCCCTGTGACGAGGTGAAGGTCCGCCCATGCTCACTCCCCTTGAGATCGTCGTCATCGTCGCGGTCATCGTGTTGGTGTTCGGCCCGTCCCGGTTACCGCGCTGGGTTCGAGCATCGGCCAGATGCTGCGAGGGTTCCGCAAAGAGATGAAGGCGATCGGGGGCCGTGCGGTGATGCAGCCGATCGTTACTTGTGCCTCAAACACTGAGCTTTGGGGCCGGCGCTTGAAGTTTGCGATGATTCCATGCAGTACTCCGATCTCTGATCGGGTCTCCGAAATCAGGCGGCTGTCCGGCGAAGTGCTTTCCGGTTGAGGGGTTCGGTTACACCTCGCTCGTAGGCTTTCCGAGCGACACGCGGCGGAAGAAGTTGGTGGCGAGCCGCCGCTGAATGTCCTCCTCCTTCAGAGTCTCCTGCCAGAAGGCCGGGGCGCGAGTTCGAGGACGCGGCGCGGGGCCACGACGGGAGCAGGCATAGGAGGTCGCGGATGTAGGCACAGCGCTCGATCCGGTGGAGCTGGCAGCCCTCGCACGCGCTCGAGGCCCCCGCGCTTCCATCATCCTCGATGATTCGTGCCCGTCCTCGCGCGCGCCCTCGCCGGGCACGGCGCCAGGATCAGCGACGGCGCCGACGCGGTGCTCGAGGCGCCCGCGCTCGCGCCCGCACGATGATTCGCCGGGCCCTCGCATGAGGCGCAGCGCCTCGCAGGGGCCAGGGCCCCGCGATCACGGCTCGTCGCTGGCCCCGCCGAGTTCGCGCCCGCAGCGGGCCGCCCAGTCCTCGAGCCGCGTCAGCGTGCTCTCGAGCACCTCGCGCGAGCGGGCCAGGCGGTCCATCGCGGCCTGCAGCGCGTCGCGGGCGCGCTGCAGGCGGCTGCGCACCGTGGCCGGCGGCACCCCCAGCACCTCCGCGATCCGATCGGTCCGCATGTCCTCCCAGTAGTGCAGCTCGAGCACCACCTGGTAGTTGACGGGGATCGCCCGCAGGCCCTCGAGCAAGAGCCGCTGCTCCTGCGTGCGGGCGATGACCGAGACGGCCCCCGGATCGAGCTGCTCGACCGAGACCGCGTCGAGGTCGGCCTCGGGCGCCTCACGCGGGCGCCGGCGCAGGTGGCGACAGAACACGTGGTACGCGATGCGCAGCAGGTACCCGCGGAACCGGCTGGCGTCGGTCACCCGCTCGCGGCTCTCGACGCTGGCGACGAACGTCTCCTGCATCAGATCGGCGATGTGTTCGGCGCGGACCTTGTTGCGGAAGTATCGCTTGAGCAGGCGATAGTGGCGGGCGAACAGCAGCTCGCCTGCCGCGGCGTCGCCGGCCCGCCACGCCTCCAGCAGATCGGCGTCGCTGGGCTCGTCGGGGGGTGATGGAGGCGAGGTCATGCGCGCACGGCTGGCGAGGGTGATGCGGCCCGTATCACACCGAGCTCGGCGGGCACGAGCTCAGTGGCTTGAATTTCGGCGTCTTCGTCGGGGTCTCGAGCGGCGGCACCACCCGCGATTCGCTGGTCGGCGGATCGACGTAGGTGATCGTCACCGTGTACTCGACCTGGGGATCGTTGACGCTGAACTCGACCCAATTGGTGCCATACGAGGGCCCGCTGGGGCTCACGCTCACGCCGCTGATCGAGCCGCTCCCGGCGGCGTTGGCCGCCGAGTCGAAGGTGACCCGGATCGTCGAATGCGTGGCGTCGACCACCACGATGTAGACGAAGTCGGACCCGACCTCGAGCGTGGCGACGTTGAGCCGGGTGCTGGCGGTGATGCATTGATGCATGAAGGATGCTCCTGGTGCGTGGTTGAGGATCGATGGGAGTTCGCGCGAGCCTCACCCGCCGGCCAGGCGGCGCTCGTCGGTGGTGGCGTGCACGCTGTCGAACAGCACGGCCAGCATCGCCTCGCCGCCGGCGACCGCCCGGGCGTCCTCGCGGGCGCGACCCATGGCCGCCGCCCCGTCGGCGCTGGCCGGATCGCGGCGCACCGCCAGCAGCCCCGAGAGCAGCGCGAAGGTCACGCGATCGAGCTCGCCGACCGGCGCGTGATCGAACTCGGCCAGGCGCGCGGCCGCTCGCGCGTGCTCGCCGGCGATCAGATCGACCGCCGTCAGCCCCAGGCGCGCGTCGGTGCTGTCCTCGCAGCCGACCCCGCCCGCGGCCTCGATCGCGGCGCGCCCCGCCTCGAGCTCCACGCGCGCCTCGGCCAGCTCGCCGGTCGCCAGCAGCGCCCAGCCGAGCGCCACCCGGAACGACGCCGTGTACACGTCGCGCGCTCCGTGGGCCGCCGCGTGGCCCGCCACCGCCCGGCGCAACGCCGCCACCGCCGCCTGCGACCGGCCGAGGAAGTAGTTGCCCGTCCCGAGCAGCGCCGCCACCTCCGCGTGCTCGATGCGGTCCGGCCCCAGCACCGCGGCGAACACCGCCTCCGCGGCCTCCGCGTGCTTCACCGCGCGCTCGAACCGGCCGGCGTCGAGCTCGAGCTGGGCCAGCACGAAGCCCGCCCGCCCGGCCTCGAGCGTCATCGCCTCGTCGGTCCCCTGCCAGATGTCGACCGCCCGCCGCAACAGCACGCTCGCCTGCGCCTCGTGGTCGGCCCCGGCGCGGGCCGAGGCGCGCAGCACCTGGGCCAGGTTGTAGGCCGCGCGGGCGACCTCGGGGTGGCGCGGGCCGTACACCCGCCCCCGCTGGTCCAGCGCGCGCTCGAACTCCACCCGCGCCGCCTCCGGCTCGCCGCGCTCCAGCAGCGCCGTGCCGAGGCTCGAGGCCGCGTGCGACGCGTAGAGCAGATCGTCCTGCTCGACCAGCGCGGCCGCGGCGACGCGCAGCCGATCGACCGCCGGCTCGAGCTCGTCGGCCAGCAGCGCCAGGTTGCCGCGCACGAACCCCAGGCGCGCCTCGGTCGCCGGATCGAGCCCGATCCGGGCGCTCGCCGCCTCGGCCCGCCGCAGATAACGCCGCCCCGCCGCCAGGTCAGGCGTCTCGGTCACCGCCGACATCGCCAGCAAGCGCCAGCTGTCGGCGACCACCCGATCGTGGCCCGCCGCCTCGCCCGCGTCCGCCGCCTGCTCGAGCCGCTCGAAGCCCTCCGCCCCGCGACCGCGCACCAGCGCCACCCGCCCCAGCGTCAGCGCCACCTCGGCCGTCAGCGGCGCGTGCCCCAGCGCCTCGGCCTCCGTCGCCAGCGGCAGCGCCTTCGTCCACGCCGCCTCGGTCCGCCCGGTGAACAGCTCCGCCTCGGCGATCGCCAGCTGCCGGCGCACCTGCTGCACCGCGTCCGCCTGGGCCGGCGGCGGCTCGGGCGGGCCGCCTTGCCGGGCCTCGCGCGCGCACGCCTGCGGGTCCTCGAGCCGCTGCACCGCCGCCGGCGCCGCTCGCAGCACCTCCGGCTCGCCGCCCAGCAGCGCCGCCACCACCGCCCCGGCGCCGTCGCGGTGGCGCTCGAGGCAGCGCCCGAGCCGATCGAGCACCACCGGATCGCCGCCCGCTCGCGCCTCGCACAGCGCCTCGCGGGCCGTCAGCCAGCGCCCGCGCCAGCGGTCGAGGCCCGCCACCACCGACGCCTCGCTGTCGGCCAGCCAGCCCCGCCCGGCGCCCGTCGCCGCCGCCGCGAACCGCTCGCCCAGCCGCGCCCGGCTCTCGGCCGCCCACGTGTCGTCGAGCTCGCGCGCCACCGCCACGCACGCCTCGACCTCCGGCGCCGCGCTCCACCACGCCGCCGCGACCCCGCCGAGCAGCCCCGTCCCGAGCGCCACCGCGCCGGCCAGCGCCACCCTTCGCCGCCGCCGCCCGCGGGCCAGCCCGGCCTCGATCGCCGCCAGCAGCGCGTCGACGTCGGCCCAGCGCCGGCCCGGATCGGCCTCCAGCCCGCGCCGCACGATCGGCCACAGCCAACCCGCCAGGGCGTCGCGCGGCGGCTCGGCCGGGGTCCAGTCGACGCGCCCGCGCAGCACCTCGGCCAGCGTGCGCCGCGGGAACGGCCGCCGCCCCCACAGCCCCTCGTAGATCGACACGCACAGCGCGAACTGATCGGCGCGCGCGTCGGCCTGGCCGCGAAATTGTTCGGGTGGCATGTACGCCGGCGTGCCCGCGACCTCGCTCGAGCGGTCCTGCGTCGGCAACCCGCCCGGCCACGCGCCGCTCTCGTCCGTCGGCCCCGGTGCGCTGGGCCCCCCCTCGCCGGACTCGAGCGCCGCCAACCCGAAATCGACCACCGCCACCCGCCCGTCGACCCCGCGCAGCACGTTGTCCGGCTTGAAGTCGCGGTGGATGATGCCCGCCCGGTGGGCCGCCGCCAGCCCGCGCCCGGCCGCCAGATACGCCGCCAGCACCTCGGCCTGCGGCGGCCCCGGCTCGCTGCCCAGCCACTCGCGCAGGCTGCCGCCCTCGATCCGCTCCATCGCCAGGTACGTGCGCCCGTCGTGCTCGCCGACCTCGTACACGTGCACCACGTGGGGATGGGCCAGCCGCGCCAGCGCCCGCGCCTCGACCCGCAGCCGCGCCGTCGATCGCGGATCGGCGAGGTGGGCGTGGACCAGCTTGATGGCGATCGGCCGCTCGAGCGCGTCGTCGAAGGCGAGGTGGACCTCGCCCATCGCCCCGGCGCCGAGGCGATGCATCAGCCGGTAGCGGCCGATCCGGGTCGCCTCGCCGCGCGCGAACAGCCGCGTCCGCAGCTCGCTGAACAGCCGCTCGTCGTCGACGCCGCTGAACACCTGCCCGTCGGTGCGCGCGTCGGACCGCTGCCCCTCGCGCGAGCGCAGCGTCTGCGCGTCGCCCCTCGATCCGAGGGACCCGAACGACGACGCATCGTCTCGCGCGCGCTGCAGCCTCGCCTCGCCCATCCCGCCCTGGTCTCTCTCTAGTCCCCCGCCGACGCGAGCGTCAAGCCGTGGCGACCTCGCGCGCGCGCGCCCTGGGCCGCCGCGCGCCCCTGGGCCGCCCTGCACGCGTCGCTGCGCGAGTGAGGAGCCTCGCCCCCTGCGCCCCTCCGAGCCGCCCCCCACGGTCGTCGCAATTCCGCCCCGCCGAGCTCTGCTTCACGCGACTCGGCGGGGCCGCGCAGGTTCGGTTTCGAACAGCGCATTTCCCCGGCGAAAACCGCAGGCGCAGCCACGATCCCGCCGATCTCCCGCCGCCTGCCGGCGCGAGCCGAGAGCGCTTCAGCGCGGAGGAACCCGCCGTCGCGTCCGGGCGCTGAGCCGATGGCCCTGCGCGGGCTCGCCTCGCGTGAGCCCGCATGCCCCTTCGGTCATGCCTTCAAGAACATGACCGTGAGAACATGTCCCCGAGAACATTACTACAAGAACATGTCCTCACGGACATGTCTTCACATACAGCCGGTCGCCGAAGTCGTGCGCCCACTCGGCCGGCGTCAGGTCGCGACCTGCCCGCGCGCAGGCCTCGGCCAGGCGGCCTGCCAGCGTCGCCGGGAACACCCGCGCCAGCCCGTCGGCGCCCGCCGTCACCACCAGCGCCCCGTCGCTCGAGAACCCTCCCGACCACAGCCTGCGATCGTGCTCGCCGGGCCCTGCCGCTGGCGTATGCGGCAGTCGCAGCGCCACCAGCCCCTCCGGGCGGCGCGACCACAGGCGCGCCGAGCCATCGGCCGACGCCGTCAGGATCGCCGCGCCGTCGGGGCTGTACGCCGCGATCCACACCGCGTCCGTGTGCCCGCGCAGCGTCACCGGCTCCCCGCCGTCGAGCGGCCACTCGCAGGCCGTCCCGTCCGTCGAGGCCGTCAGCGCCGCCAGCCCGTCGGGCCGCAGCTGGACCTGACCTATCGACCCCGCGTGGCCGCGCAGCACGATCGGCGCCGCCTCGGGCCGGGCCAGCGACCACACCCGCGCCACCGCGTCGTCGCCCGCGCTGGCCAGCAGCTCGCCGTCGACCGCCAGCGCCCGCACCGGGCCCGCGTGGCCTTGCAGGCTGGCCTTGCGGACCGTCGCCCCGGCCAGCGGCGTCACCCGCACCGGCCCGTCGTCGCCGGCGCTGGCGACGGCTGTCCCATCGGACATGAACTGAAGCACCCGCACCGCCCCCGCGTGGGCGGCCACCTCGTCGAGGCTGGGCGGCCCGACCGGCGGGAAGCGGACCACGTGGACCCGGCCGTCCTCGCCGGCGACCGCCGCCAGCTCGCCCGCGGGGCTCCAGCGGGCGTCGAGGAGCGCCGCCCCGCGCGGCGCCGTGAGGCTGGCCAAAAGGACAGGTTCGGCCCCGCTCAGCGACCACAGGCGCAGCCGCCCGTCGCTGCCCACCGTCAGCAGCCGCGCGCCGTCGGGGCTGGCCGCCAGCGCCGTCGAGGCCCCCTCGCGGTGGCCGCCCAGCCGCGTCGAAGCCCGGCCGTCGCGCGGCCACACCCGCGCCGCGCCGTCGAGCCCGGCGGTCACCACCGTGCGCCCGTCGGCCAGGAACGCGGCCTGCTCGATCGCCGCCGCGTGCCCGCGCAACAGCCACGGATCGTCCGCGATCCGCCAGCGGCGCGCGCTGCCGTCGACCGACGCCGTCAGCACCCGGGCGCCGTCGCGCGAGAAGCTGGCCGCCACCACGCTGCCGGCGTGGCCGCGCAGGCGCAGCGGCGGGCCGCGCACGCCCGGCTGCCACAGCCACGCCTCGCCGCCCGCGGGGGTCCCGAGCAGCAGATCGCCCGCCGGCCCGACCTGGACCCCCAGCAGCGCCTCCTCGTGGCCCTGCAGCTCGATCCGCGCGCTGCTGCCGTCGCGCTGCCACACCCGCGCGCTGCCGTCCCGCGACACCGTCACCACCTGCTGCCCGCCGGGCCGGTACGCCGCCGCGTAGACCTCGTCGGTGTGCCCCACCAGCCGCTGCGGCGGCCCGCCGTCGACCGGCACCAGCGCCGCCGTGTGATCGGCGCGCGCGACCACGATCTCCTGCCCGTCCCCGCGCCACGTCGCCGCCAGCAGCCCCGTCGCCCCGCGAGCGGCCGGCGGCGGCAGCTTGAGCGCGCGCGCCGGACCGGCCGCCGCGGGCCACAGCCGCGCCGTCCCGTCGCCGCTCAGCGTCAGCAGCGTCGCCCCGTCGGGGCTCCACAGCGCCCGCCGCAGCGGGTCGCTCGCCTCGCCCAGCGGCTGCGGCGGCTGCCCCGGGCGCAGCACGTGCACCCGCGGCCCGTCGCGCACGACCAGCGCCTCACCTGTCCCCCAGGCCAGGTCGCGCGGATCGGTCGTCGGCAGCTCCCAGCACGTCGGCGCCCCCAGCCCGCCGACCGGCGTCAGCGCGTGCACGCACGGCCGATCGCCGGCGCGCGCGATCGCCAGCGCCGCCCCGCCCGGCGCGAACGCCAGGGCCCGCGCGCTGCCTGTCCCCAAGGCCACGTCGAGCGGGGCCCGCGGCGCCGCCGTCGACCACAGCGCCACCGCCCCCTCGCGCTCCCCGGTGGCCAGCCAGCGCCCGTCGTCGCTCTCGGCCAGAGCGTCGACCACCCCCCCGCCCGGGCGGGCGAACCGGTCGCTGCGCGGCCCGTCGAGCGCGTCGAGCAGCGCCTGCTCCACCTCGAGCGGCGGCGCCTCCCCGCGCGCCTGCGCCGTCGCCACCGCCGCCACCGCCAGCAGCTGCCGCAGCGCCGGATCGGCGCCCGCCTGTTGACCCGCCGCCGCCGCCAGCCGCCGCGCCTCCCCGGCCGCCTGCGTGCGCGCGTCCTCGGCCGCGATCGCGGCCGCCCGCACCTCCTCCGCCGCCGCGTCGGCCGCGTGGCGCTCCGCGAGCTGCTGCCAGGTCACCAGCGCCCCGCCGAACAGCGCCGCCAGGGTCACCAGCCACAGCCCCAGCCGCCGGCGCAGCCGGCTCGGGTCGCGGCCGAGCGCCTCCAGCAGCGCGTCCATGCTCGGCCAGCGCGCGGCCGGATCGGCCTGCAGCCCGCGCTCGACCGCCCGCTGCAGCCAGCCCGGCACCTCGCGTGCGCCGCGGACGATCGCCCCGGCCACGATCGCCGCCTGCACCTCCTCGCGCCGCTCGCCCGCGAACGGCCGCACCCCGTGCAGCGCCTCCTGCAGCGCCGCGCAGAACCCGAACACGTCGCTGCGCGCGTCGCCCTCGCCGCCCGCGTGCTGCTCCGGCGCCACCGCCGTCGGCGCCGCGACCGCGTCGCCCGGCCGATCGGTCTTGATCGACATGCCCATACGGACATGTTCTTTGGGACCTTCCCCTTCGGGCATGCTCTGCGGGACAGACGCAGCGCGGACCCGGGCCAGCCCGAAGTCGACCACCCGCGCCCGGCCGTCGTCGCCGACCAGCACGCTCTCGGGCTTGAACTCGCCGTGGGTCTGCCCGCTCGCGTGGGCGGCCGCCAGCCCGCTCCCGGCCTGCACGTACATCGCCAGCACCTCGCGCCAGCCCCGCGGCTCGCGCTCCTGCCAGGCCCGCAGCGTCTCGCCCTGGACGAACTCCATCGCCACGTAGACGTGCCCGCGGGCCTCGCCGACCTCGTAGACCTGGACCACGTGCGGGTGCGCCACCCGGGCCTGCGCCTGCGCCTCGCGCTTGCAGCGGGCCGCCGCCGCCGGGTCGTGGTGGCCGGCGTGAATCAGCTTGAGCGCGATCCGGCGGTCGAGCTGCTCATCGTAGGCCGCGAACACCACCCCCATCGAGCCGGCCCCGAGCCGACGCAGCACCGCGAACCGGCCGACCCGCTCCGACTCGCTCGGCGGCCCCAGCAACTTGGCCTTGAGGTCCGCCCGCGCCAGCGCGTGCGCCAGCCGCTCCGGATCGATCCGGGGCGGCGTGGTGCTGACGAACCGCAGGTCGTCGGACATCCGGCCGCGAGTCTACCCCGCGACGGCGCCGCCCGGCGCGCGCGTCCCCGCGCGCGCGCGCGCGCAGGGCCTCGATGCGCCGCTCGAACGCCTCGCGCAAGTTTGGCGGATCGGCCGCGTCGCCGGAGCGAAGCGCAGCCGGCCGTCCTGGTCCAAGAACCAGGTGGCCAAGGGAAGCTCGCTACGCCGACCCGCGCGCCATACCCGTCGTCCATCACCACCTCGTAGCCGATCCCGCGACCTCGCGCGCGCGGTGCCGCCGCGACCTCGCGCGCGTTGTGCCGTCGAAATGTGGCTCTCACGACCGCGACGTCGGGCGAGTCGGCGCGCGCAGCCGCGAACTCGGCGAAAGGCCGGCAGCTCGAGCAGGCAGCCCTCGCAGGCGCAGAAGAAGGCGCTCGACCAGAAACAGGCCGCCGTCCGCGAGGCGATGTACCAGACCTTCCCGCCGCTCCAGACCGCCGACAGCGTCACGGACAGCGGCCTCGTGCAGAACCAGTTTGTGGGCGATCCTCGTCACCCAGGACTGGACCCCTGTGTTCCTGCCGCGCTTCCAGGGTGAGTGGGTCGGCATCGAGCGGGACAAGGGCTTCGCGTTCGCGCCGGGCAAGAAGACCAAGTGGAGCGACGAATTCGGCGGCGACCAGGCGGGCGGAACGTGCTATTCTGATTCGGAATGCTCGAGCATCGAGGACTCATTCTATCCGCAACCGCTCGAAACCCATATCGCCGGACCCTTCGCCTATGTCAGCGACATCCAAGCGGTAGCGTTCTATCCTATGTCGGAGGACCTTCTGACTCACACCCATGTGCTGAGCCAATTGAATCCAAGTCCAGCGTTCCAGCCTTTTCAATTCCATACTCCAGCGATAGAGTTCACGCTCGAGGTGCCCTAGGTGGATAGTGTGCGCCCTCAAGCGGAGATGTGGCATGCTTAGGTGCTCGAACAGGCCCACTTCGCTAAGAAAGAATTCGGGCGAATGCCTAAACGTGTCGGCGTTCCATTCAGGAACGGAAATGCCGTATGTCCTCGTCGCTTTCAGGAGCGCCTTCGGTTGTAGCCCAAGCATCAATGATGCCTCTGTCATCCCGCCTGCACTCGCCAGCGCAACCTTTATAGCTTGCTCCATTACGGCTTTGACGATGTCATCACTCTCATCGAAGAAAACGGGATCGCATCGAACAGGTAGAAAAAACGCCGCCGCCCTATGTGACTTTCGCGTCGTGATGTCTAGAACGTCAAAACCACCCAACCGCCCGAACTTGCGATTCGCGTAATTCGCAGCCAAGTTTATAGCTTGCTCAGTGTCCAGTGAGACAACAATCACCACGCTGCCTGAAAGTATGAACTCGACGACAATCTCAGATCCCTCACAGCGGCGGGCCAAATCAGCCACTATTGAGGTAAGAGCATCTTGATCAAATGCGCCAAGTCTGCCTCTTAGTTTTATGATGATCTGCGTCTTGTGTCCGAAAGAGCTTGTTTCGGCATTTCTTCCAATGCGGTACCCAAACAGGGAGGCGAGGCGTTCAACCTCCGCAATTCTCCGTGGAAAACGGCCTCGTAGCCGCAAGAAGAAAACTTCATCAAGCAAACGACGCCGCTTCAATGATTGAATACCAGCGGTTACGACATCTGTCGGAGTAGCTCCGACTGGGATTCCGGCATACACGCTGTCACCTTCAGGCCCCAAGACCAAGAATGAGATCAGCTCAGGCACGCTGAACGCACTCAAGAGAAAAGAGTAGAGTTCCTCATCAGGAGAGTCAGCTCTAAGTTCAACGGTATGGGTCTGCAGGTCCATGGAGGGATGCCGCCAAATTTTCAACCCGCTGTCAAGTAAGTAAAATTCCTGATGTCCAGATAAGACCAGGAATGCAGTTCTGCCATGGCGAAAGATTTGCGCCGGTCGTCGGTGTAAGCTTGACGGGCGAACGATGGAAGGCCCTATTATAGGGTATGAGCATGAAGAGCCCCTACGAGGCGCCCAAGGAGAACGAATTTCGCCCAGTTTTGATGAGCATTCTGCGAGCGGCGCTCAGTCAAACAATCCCAGGCTTAGGTGCCCACGGAGAGATGCCTCGAAGGCAATCAATTGACGATAGACTGAGTCGTTTGGCAAAAATTCTGCAGGACCTAGAGGACGCGGCAGCGGCCACGAGGGAATTACGCGATGAGGCCGAACAAACAAAAGAGGAAGCCGAAAAACTGAAAGCTCAGGTTCTTGAGTTGCAGATTGACAAACAGGCTGCTGAAAAACTCGCCAACGTTGAAGTTGAGCCATTCCTGCGTATCCTGGACAAATCAAGAGATCAAGGATTACGCCGTGCTCGGCTTGAAGGTCTTGCTCTGGGGTTCCTTTCTGGGTTCGCTTCTAGCATAGCGGTCTGGTACATCACGAGTTGAGAGTACAACCTCAACTCGGACGCGCCGCATGCGTCGACGAGCCTCCCCCCGCCTAGGGAGCTGCCGAGCGCAGCAACCCGGGCTTGTCGGGGGAGAACTTCGCACCAGCGTCTCGCCGTCGACCTCACCGCGGACCCGCACCAGCGCATCGCTAGCTCGACCTCGATCACCCTCCATCGCCAGCGCGGCCGCGACTTGCTCCGTCACGTCGACGAGGCCAGCGACCGGCGCCCCAGTCCTCGTCGATGCCGTTGCATCTGTCTGCCGCCGCAGTTTCGCCGCGTACTCCTTGCACGTCAGGCCGCTCCGGGCCCATCCCTCGACCCGCTCCCGCCACGCGGAGCCCGTCTCGACGACCTTCACCCTTCGCCTCGCTCCCGGATCCGCTTCACGATGACTCCGCCGTCGCAAATCCGAAAGCCCAGCCGGATCCCGCCGGCCACGGGGTGCTCCTCCCACACCATGTTGGGGGGCAGCAGCAACGAGAAGCTTCCTCGAGGCGGTGTTCTGGGCTGCACCACGACCGCACCGCGAAGTACTGCTCCTGGCTGAACCAAATGTATCCGTCCGACGTAGTGCCTCCGCCGAGGCTCTACAAGGGCTCGCGGAGGAGCGATGACCTCGAAGCAGAACGACGACTCGGACACGCGGCGTGTAGACGAATCGGATCCGATGCCAGGGGGCACATCTAACCGAGGGGACCAGGCCTTACCCCCACGGACCACCACGATACTGGCCATTCCGCCCTCGCCAGCGTCCATCTCCATCCTTTGAATTCATTGTCGCCAGTGCGATCCCCCCCAATAACAGGAGACCCAAGCTGTCGCTCAGTCGCTTCATGGAAGTCACACCGGAATAGCCCCGGGGCCGCTGGAGTTGAGCGCGCGCTGGCGCTGCCTGCCCCGCCTGGGGACGTGGCTGTCCCGCCGGGGGATGTGCTGGCGCCGTCCGTTCCGCGTGCGTTCGCGCTGGCGCTGCCTGTCCCGCCTGCGGCCGCGCTTGCGCTGCTTCAGGACGCGGCTGTGCGGCCTCGGAAACCTTACGGCGATTAAACTCTTCTTCCCCCGCGCTGGCGAGGATCTGCAGGCAATGACCAATCGATGGACGCCTAGCGGGGTTCACGTGCACCATTGCGAGCAACATGTCCTTCACCTGCTGGGGAAGGCCCGCACGGGTTGCGAGTGCTGACGGACTGAGCTCTCCGGTTAGCAGTTCGATCCCGGTCATGCCGAGAGAGTTCCGGGGCAATGTAGTTCGGGGTGCCCGCGGGGCTTCGAGTCATCGGTCCAGAACTCGCCACGGGCACCCGTGCAAGGCCGAAATCGCCGAGTTTGATGATTATTCTCCCATCTTCTGGAGCACGAGTCGCTAGGAGGTTGTCTGGTTTAATGTCCCGATGAAATCCTTCAAGCTGATGTATTGACGAGGCGGTGCAAATGCACGTAGAGGTCGAGGTCGCCGCGGAATCACTGGACCACCATTAACGCCGGGCAAGGTCGGCCGGCGGGCTCGAGCCGGCGAATGCGCATTGGAGGTCGGCCGGCGCCTCCCGAGCAACGACGTGAGAAAACCTCGAGGACGCCGATCTGCGACGAGCACCCACAGTCCGAGCGGGTCATGCGGCGCGCGTCCGTGCAGCGACCGCGCGTCGCTTCGTCGCGCTGAACGACGCGGCCGCGCACGTGGGATTCGCGCATTGGCCGACGCGAGCGCGCCAACGCGCGCAGGCCCGCGTGGGCGGGGGGTAACGGTGTTCGTTGCGGTTCTCGCGGGGGGCGCATACCATGCCGCGCGGGGGTTCACGATGTTGGAAGCCGGCGAGGACACCGTGGATCTCCATGGGCAAGTCGAACGATTGAAGCGGCGCGTCGCCCAGCTCGAGCGCAACGACGCCATTCACCAAAAGACGATCGAGGCGAGCCCGGACGTCACCTTCCGCTTCGATCCCGAAGCGCTCTGCAACTACGTCTCGCCAGCGATCGCCGATGTCCTCGGTTACACCCCCGAGGAGCACGTCGGCAGCTCCGGCTTTGCGATCATCCACCCCGACGAGCAGCACCTCGCGCAGCAGCTCCGCGAGCGCCTGCTGCCCGCGATGCCCGGCACGGGCAGCGACCGCTTCGGGCCGGTCCTGAGCCGGCTCCGGCACAAGGGCGGGCATTTCGTGTGGGTCGAGACCATGGTCGTGATCATCCGCGACCCCGACACTGGTGTGGTCCAGGAGTTCGTGCTGACCGCCCGCGACGTCAACGCGCGGGTCGAGGCCGAGGCCGCCCTGCGCGTGAGCGAGGAGCGGTCCACGGCGATGCTCGACAATCTGCAGGTCGGCGTCGTGGTCCAGGGCGCCCGCAGCGAGATGCTGCGGTACAACGAGATCGCGCTCGACATGCTCGGCTTGACGGCGGAGCAGATCGAGGGTCGTGATTCGTTTGACTCGCGCTGGGCAGTGATCCACGAGGATGGCTCGCCGATGCCCGGAGACCAACACCCGGTCGTCGTCGCCATCACCACCGGCAAGCCCGTGCGCGAGGTGGTCATGGGCGTGTATCGCCCCGCCTCCGACTCGCGCGTGTGGCTGCTCGTGTCCGCGACCCCCCAGTTCGACAAGTCCGGCCGCGCGTTCCAGACCGTCTGCACGTTCACGAACATCACCGCGCAAAAGCAGGCCGAGGTGCTGATCCGCGAGCAGAAGGAGCTGCTCGAGCGGATGAGCTCGCCCACCATCCCGATCGCCGCCGGCGTGGTCGTCCTGCCGCTGATCGGTCAGTTCGACGCGGGGCGGGCCGAACGCGTCCTCGACGGAGTACTGTCCGGAGTCGCGCTGCACACGGCCCGCGTCGTGATCCTCGACATCACCGGTGTCTCGACGGCCGACGCCGCCTTCGCCAGTTCGCTGTTGCAGATCAGTCGGGCCGTCCGCCTCCTCGGCGCGGAGGTCGTGGTCACCGGTATGACCCCGTCGATCGCGCAGATCCTGGTCGGCCTCGGCATCGACTTCCGCGGCCTCGTCACCCGCGGCACCCTGCAGGACGGCGTCGCCTTCGCCCTCGGGCGCTGAGACGTCGCCCTGCGGGCCGCCGCGGAGCGGCGCGGCCAGGCACCGCGCCGCGAGCGACCGTCGCTGTCAATAATGGCAGTGCTCGGAGTCCTCGATCGCGTCGACGAGCGCCTGCGGGTTGGAGAACTGCAGCACGTGCACCGCGTCGGGCCCGTAGACCGGCACGAAGCAGCGCGACTTCGAGTCGCCGGTCAGGTGCTCGTACAGGGTCTCGCTCTCCGCGAGCTGGACGTAGATGTCCTCCTCGTAGGCGATCGCGCGCAGGCGCGTGCCCTTCTCGAACAGCTCGGCCTCGGCGGACGGACGCGAGGTGAACGGCCCGGTCCCGTTGAGCTGGTGGATCGCTCGCAGCGGCTCGCCGAGCGCGTTGAATCCGCCCGCCTCGATCTCTGCAGGGGTGAGCGCGCCGGGCACGACGTCGTTGTCGCGATTGGTAAAGTAAAAGGCGGGCCACAGCGATACCGGGATCTCGAACAGCTCGCCATACGCCGGCTCTGTCACCGCGAACGCCTGCAGCAACCCCGACAGGTCCCCGCTGTCGCCGAGCGCCCACGGGACCTCCGCGGGCAGGTCCGACGCGACCAGGATCGCTTCGCGGATCCCGAACCGCTTGCGCAAGCTGCTGCCCTCGTCGACGAGCCGCTGCTGCAGCATCATCACCAGCGTGCCGCCCATGCTGTGGCCGAGGATCGTGCGCGGACGGATCTTGCGATCGTCGAGGCGCTCCAGCACCTCCTCGATCGCGGTGACGTAGTCGAACAGGTCGAGGTCGCCGAACAGCGCGCCCTGCGGGACGCCGCTGTTGCCGCGCACGGGCATGTCGGTCACCAGCACGCACGCGTCCTCGCCGAGCGCGTCGGCGTACGGGCGCCACGAGGCGGCCGCGAACACGCCGCCGTGAACCGCGAAATGACAGTCCTTCGACTTGCTCGGCTTGTCGAGGGTGCCGTAGAGGTTGACGAAGAGATCGACGGTGACGCCCGGCCGCAGCTGGATGTCCTCGAGCAAGAACCCGGGCGTCCCGTCAGCGCCGACGTCGAAATCGATGCCGGAGCCGCCGCCCTTGCGCGCCTCGATGTCGGAATCGGGGGAGATATCCGCGCAACCCGCCACCAGAGCCACGAGGGCGGCGAGCACACAACGTTCCGCAGGGTCCACGATGTTCATTACATCGGTTATGCCAGCCGCGACCGTTCGTGGGAAGCCGTCGCGAGTGTCTCACACTGTATGTATTTCGTGCCGGAGAGCGAATGTCTCCACGTGGCGGGTCTGCGCTGAGGGTCGCCTCGATGCGAGCGCAATCGCGGTCGTCTGCGACAGGTCGCAATGTCGTCACTCTCACCACGTTCAAGCGGCGGTCCAGAGGCCACAGTCGCTGCTTGCTCACGAGAATCATCAAGAGAGGGTCACGCCGTCCCCGGGCTGCGCCCGAGTCGAACGAGGGCGTCCCGCTCCTTCAACGAACTGTCATCCATCGAGTACGGGCGGCGTCCCGGGTCCTCGCATGCGCGCCCGGGATCGCCCGTCGCGGGGCGGTCGTGGGCTCGGCGTCGCCCCCGCTGCCGCTACCTGTCCCCGCGGACATATGTGCATTGTCGTGGGCCAGAACGGCCGCGACGTGCATGCGACCCGTCGCTCGTCACCCCGTCCGCTTCTTCTCGGCCGCGCGCATGCCCTCGACGCGCCACGCGAACTCGAGCTCGAGATCGGCCCCGGCGCCGCCCGACTCGTACGCGATGCGGCCCTCACGATCGAGGAACCATGTCGTCGGGAAGCTATTCAACCCGGCGCGCTCGCAGTACCCGTCGCTCATCGCCACTCCGAAGCGCTGCGGGTGCGCGGCCAGCCACGTGCGCACCTCCTCGGCCGAATCGATCGCGTGCACGCTCAGCACCACCACGTCGCGCGCCCGCGCCTGCGCGTCGACGAACGCCTGCCAGCGCGGCAGCTCCTCCACGCACGGCCCGCAGGTCGTGAACCAAAAATGCAGCACCACCAGCTTGTCGCGCACCGACGCGCTGCTGACGACCTCGCCGTCGAGCCGGGTGAAGCGGAACTCCGGCGCCGGCTTCGGCGCCGCGGCGATCGCCGCGAACACCTGCTGCCGCCGCGCCTCTCGCACCTGCGCCAGCAGCTTGGCCGCGTGCCCGTCGAAGCCGCCCAGTTCGCCGTGCGCTCGCTGCCACGCCGCCGTCAGCCCGCGCCAGCACGCGTCCTCGCCCGGCTCGCCCTCGCTCTCGTCGCTGCAGGCCATCAGCAAACGATCGGCCGCCGCTGCGTCGCCGCGCAGCCGCGCGACCTCGGCCTGCGCCAGCGTGTGATCGTCGCCCTGGCGGCCGCGCCGGGTCGCCTCCGCCAGCGCTGCCTCGCCATCGGCCAGTCGCCGCTCGCCCAGGCGCACCCGCGCCAGCAGGTCGTAGAGCGCGCCCTCGAGCCAGCCCTTCAGCCCGTCGAAGCTGTGGCCCCTGGCGTTGGCCGCCGCGAGCTCGCCGGCGACCGCCGCCAGCCCCTCGCGCACCAGCGCCTCCGCGCGCGCCGGCTCGGCCCCGCGATCGGCCAGCGCTCGCGCGGCAGCGCCGAAGAACTCGAGCTGCTGCCGGTGCACGCGCGGCCGCGTCGCCTCGATCGCCGCCACCACCTGCGTCGCCGTCGCGGCCGGGTCGGCGACCGTCGCCGCGAACTGCCGCAGCGCCGCCGCCTCGCGCAGCAGCGGATCGTGATGACGCGGCCGGGCCAGGAACGCCGCGTCGGCGGCCCGCTGCGCCGCTGCCTCGGCCGCCGTCAGCCGCGCGTGCGCATAAGGACCGCCCCCGAGCGCCTCGTCGCGGGCCGCCTGCACCGCTTCGGCCGCCGGCGAGTCGGCGAACTCCGCGACCACGCGGGCCTCGAGCGGCTCTGCCAGCGCGTCCTCGCCGATCGAACGGTACGCCTCGGCCGCCGCCCGCAGCAGCCCCGGTCGCGGGTCCGCGGCCGCCAGCGTCGCCGAGATGTCCTCGAGCACAGCTCGCTTGTTGGCCGCCGTATCACCGGGCTGCATCGAGAGCAGCTCCCACCGCTGCTGCCGCAGCCGCAACGACCCCGGCGCGCGCTCCAGGCCGCGGTCGACCCACGCCAGCGCCTCGGTCAGCCGCCACGCCCGCGCCAGCCCCTCGCCGACCAGCGCCGCCGTCGTCACGAATTCGGGGTCACCCGGCCGGACCGCGTGGGCGTCGGCCAGCGCCTGCGGCACCAGCGTCGGATCTCCGCGCGCCCCCCCGAGCCGCGCCACCGCCCGCGCCCACGCCGGCGCCTGCGGGTACGCGGCCACCAGCGCCGTCAGCTCGTCGCTGCGGCCCCACTTCGCCAGCGCCGCCGCGCGCAGCCGCAGCGCGTCGGGGTGGCCCGCCAGCGCCTCGACCAGCGCCGCCGTGTCCGCGAGTCGATCGGCCCGGGCCGGCGCCGACTCCTCGTACCACACCGCCGCGCGCGCCCACTGGCCCCACGCATCATCTGGCCTTTCGGACACCCACCGATCGGCCAGCGCCGCCGCCTCGAGGTTGCGCCCCGTCCGCGCCACGCAGGCGAGCCACCACGCCCGCAGCCTGCCGCTGGCAGGGTGATGCTGCAGCTGCGCCTCGCCCTCGGCCGCGCAGCGCTCCCCCTCGTCCGCGGCCAGCAGCGCCCGCAGCCGGTCGGCCGCGCCCTCGGCCGGATCGTCGACCTGGGCCTCGCGCTCGCGCGCCGGCATCGGAGCCCGCGACGAGCAGCCGACGAGGCCCAGCGCCAATGCCAGAGACATGACCCTTCGAACAGGTGTTCTTCGCCGCATCATCCGTCACTCCTCGCCCTGACACCTCGCGTGCCCCATGGTCTCGTCGCCCGCGAGCGAGCGCTGGCGCCGAGGACATGTCCCTTCGGACAGGTGATCGCCGCGGCGTCACCCGCCCCTCCCGGGCATGGCGTCGGCCGAGCAACCGCGACGATGGCAGGCCGCTGCATTCCGCCGCTTCACACCGACCCAATGGGAGCCACGCCTCGAGCTCCCTCCCGTCACGCGCGACCACCCCGGCACTCTACCTCAGTTCGCCGCCGACCACCGCTCGCTCGAGATGTCGAGCCGTCTTGCCGTGCGTGGTCGGTCAGGAGGTCGAGACGCCGTTGCTCCGCGAGCCCGCCGTCGATCGGCACAGACACGCCGGAGCGGGCGCCCGGCGGGCGATCGCCGTACCGCCGCATGGAAGTCGCGGGCCCACCTCCGCGGCGTGCGAGCTCGCTGCCCGCGGCCGCGCGCCGCCTCGGCGTCTGCAGCTTCGTGGCGACGCTGCTGCCATGGCTCGGCGCGATCGTCGACCACGAGGGCCTGCTGGTCCTTTTCGCGGCGATCGCGACGATGCTGTGGCTGGTCGCCGGCATGATGACCTCGAGCGCCTTGGGGCCGCCTCGACGCGCCGCCCGATCCCGCCGAGGTCTGCGAGATCGGGCACGCCAAGCTCTGGCTGGTCGCCACCGCGCTCTCGCTCGGGCTGCTGTTCGCGCTCTCCTGGGATTCCCTCGTCATCGGCCTTCTGCCCGGCGGTCGGTGACCGTCGCTCGTGCGGCCGCGGGCTCCGAGCTCCCGGTCGACACGCAATTCTGGGGACCGCGCATTCGTCCCTGCATCTCGAATCCGTCGACCCTTCGGCGAGCGCCAGGCTCCGCGGAGTCGAGCCGGCCGCGATCACCCGCGTACGCAGCTCCTCCGAGCACGCCGATCGCGGCGGCATGACCTGTCTTTCGAGACATGTCAAGATCCGCCTCCGGTCCATCGGCAAACACCACGCGCGTGCTCGACATCACCAGCCGCTCCGGCTCCCCGGCGCGTGCCTCGCCTCGCCGGCGATCGGACCGCGCGCCCCGGCCTCGCGCCTCACTTATCAAACCTGACCTTTCGAACATGTGACCTGCGCCGCGATCGCGGCGCGCCCTCCGTCCGCCGCCCGCGCCGGCCGGCGGGCGGGGCGCGGCCGGCTGCTGCTCGCTCGCCACGCGCGGCCAGCCTTGAAAAGGCTCCGATCGGTTCTATTCCCCTGCGAAAGGAAGGATGGCCAGCGACCGTCGCGACATCGGAGAGCTGCTCGTCGCGTCGGGCGGCGATCCCGACGACCTCCTCGAGTGCCTCGAGCACAGCGCCGTGGCGATCCACCTCGTCGACCCTTCCGGCGCGATCGTGTGGGTCAACGCCGCCCTGGGCGCCGCCCTCGGCCGCGACCGCGGCGACTGCCTCGGCCGTCACGCGGCCGAGCTGCACCTCGACCCACATGTCTTTGCGGACATCTGGGCGCGCCTCGTCGCCGGCGAGTCGGTGCCCCCGCGGCCCGTCCGCCTGCGCGGCGCCTCCGGCACGTGCGACGTCCTGCTCTCCGCCAGCGCCGCCCGCGACCGCGACGGCGGCCTCCTCGGCGCCCGCTTCTGCGCCCGCACCCCGCTCGTCGCCTCCGATCCCGGCGCCGCTGCGATCGTCGCTGGCGCCCCGCTGGGCATCGTGCGCGCCCGCCTCGACGGCACCGTGCTGGCCGTCAACCCGGCCTTCTGCGCCCTGCTCGGCCGCACCGCCGACGAGCTCGTCGGCGACGACCTGTTCGCCCTCACCCACCCTGACGATCGCCAGCTCGATCAGGACAAATTCGCCCAGCTGTGCGCCGGCCAACTCCGCAGCTACGCCCTCACCCGGCGGCTCCTCCGCGGCGACGGCTCGCCGGTGTGGACGCGGCTGCACGCCGCCGTCGTGCGCGACCCCGCCGGCGCGCCCGCGTTCTACTTCGGCCTCGTCGAGGACACCGACGCCGAGCGGCGCGCCGAGGACGAACGCCGCCGGCGCGAGCGGCAGTACGAGCTGCTCACCCGCCTGTCGCCGGTCGGCATCTTCCTCGGCGAGGCCGCCAGCGAGTGCGTGTTCGTCAACGAGGAGTGGGTGCGGATCACCGGGCGCACCTTGCCCGAGGTCCGCGGCGGCGGCTGGCGGCGCGCGCTCCACCCCGACGACGCCCTGCGGGTGACCACCGGCTGCCGCCGCGCCCTCGCCGAAGGCGGCTCCTTCACCGGCGAGTGGCGCATGCTGCGGCCCGACGGCGCCACGGTGTGGGTGCTCGGCCGCTTCGCCGACGTGGCCGACAGCGCCGGCCGCAGGCTCTACGTCGGCACGATCACCGACATCACCGCCCGCGTCCGCGCCGAGCTCGATCGGGCCCGCCTCGCCGTCATCGTCGAGCACGCCGCCGACGCCCTGTTCTTGCTCGGCCCCGACGGCACCGTGGCGATCTGGAACCCCGGCGCCGAGAAGCTGCTCGGCCACCCCGGCGCCGAGATCCGCGGGCGCTTCCTCGGCGACCTCGTGCCCGGCCACGGGCGCGAGATCGAGGCCGCCCTGCGCCGCGTGCTCACCGGTGACGTCGTGCGCGAGCTCGACGCCCAGGTCCGGCGCGACGACGGCGCTCTGTTCGCCGTCACCGTCACGGCCTGCCCCGTGCACGACCCCGGCGGCGAGGTCTCCGCGATCTCGGTCATCCTCCACGACGTCACCCCGCTCAAGCGCGTCGAGCAGGCGCTGCGGACCAGCGAGGCCCGGTTCCGCGGGCTCATCGAGGCCAGCGCCCAGATCGTGTGGTCGTCCGAGCCCGACGGCTCGATCGTCGAGGACTCGCCGTCGTGGCGCGCCTTCACCGGTCAGACCGTCGCCGAGATGCGCGGCTTCGGCTGGCTCGACGCCATCGCCCCTGACGAGCGTGAGCGCGTCCGCGACGGCTGGCAGCAGATCCGCAGCGGGCGCGTGACCGGCAGCATCGAGTACCGCCTGCGCCGCGCCGACGGCCGCTATGCCGTCGCCGAGATCCGCGCCGTGCCGATGTTCGGGCCCGACGGCCAGATCCGCGAGTGGGTCGGCGTGTGCGTCGACGTCACCGACAAGCGGCGCGTCGAGGCCCAGCGCGAGGCGCTGGTCGCCGACCTGCGCCGCAGCATGCACTACCAGGAGATGTTCATGGCCGTGCTCGGCCACGACCTGCGCAGCCCGCTGTCGGCGATCCTGATGGCGACCAGCCTCGGCCTGCGGCGCAGCCCCGACGATCGCACCCGCCGCGTCCTGCATCAGATCGCCGGCAGCGGCCAGCGCATGCTGCGGATGATCGAGCAGCTGCTCGACGTCACCCGGATCCGCGCCGCCGGCGGCCTCGAGGTGCGGCTGGCGCGGACCGACCTCGCCGCGATCTGCCGCATCATCATCGACGAGCACCAGCAGGCCAACCCGGCCGCGCGCATCGTCCTCGACGTGCGCGGCGAGACCCGCGGCACCTGGGACGTCGACCGCCTGTCGCAGCTCGCCTCCAACCTGATCGGCAACGCCATCCAGCACGCCGAGGGCGCCCCCGTGGCGACCGCCCAGGTCGACGGGCGCGACCCCGCGGTCGTCCGCTTCGTCGTCCACAACCGCGGCGCCATCGCCCCCGAGCTGCTCAGCACGATCTTCGACCCGTTCCACCGCGCCGCCCAGGGCTCGGCCAAGACCGCCGGCCTCGGCCTCGGCCTCTACATCAGCGAGCAGATCGCCGTGGCTCATGGCGGCTCCGTCGTGGTCGAGTCGACCCGCGCCGGCGGCACCTATTTCCGCGTCGAGCTGCCGCGTCACCCCAAACCGGCCACGCTGTCGCCCCCGGGTATCCGCGAGAACCACGGCGCGCCGCTGGTGCGCGGGAACGGGGTCGGATGAGCGGCGGGCCCTCCGATCCGCCCGGCGCCGGCGGATCCTCGCTGCGTTTGATCGTCGGCCTCGCCCGCGCGATCGCCCAGACGCGCGACGATCCCGCGGCGGTCGCCGAGGTCGCCACGCGCGCCCTCGTCCACGAATTCGCCGACGGCAGCGCCGTCACCCTCGGGGCCGACCTCGACATCCGCGCCTACGCGCACCGCGATCCCGGCGCCGAGGAGCTGCTGCGCGACAACTTCGGCGGCATGCCGCTGGGGCTGCTGCCGGCCGGGCGGGTGATCGCCAGCGGTCGCCCGATCTTCCACCCCCAGATGCCGGCCGAATTCGCCGCCGACCTGTCGCCCGAGCTGCGCGCCTTCGTCCGGCGCTATGAGGTCGCCAGCGTCATCATCGTCCCGATCCGGGCCGAGGACGCCGTCGTCGGCGCGCTGTCGCTGTGGCGCGAGCATGGGCGCCCGCCGTTCGACGACGACGACCTCGACACCGCCCACGTGTGCGCCGAGCACGTCGGCCTCGCGCTCGAGCACGCCCTCGTGTTCCGCGCCCTGCGGGACCGCGAGGCCCGCTTCGAGCTGGCCGTGCGGGCCACCCAGGAGGTCCTGTGGGACTGGGACGTCACCACCCACGAGGTCCTGTGGGGCGACGCCATGGACGAGACGCTGGCCTGGCCGCGCGACCAGGTGCGGTCGACCTTCGGCTGGTGGGCCGACCACATCCACCCCGACGATCGCGCGCGCGTGCTGGCCGAGATCGAGGTCATCATCCGCGACAACGCGGACCGCGAGCGCTGGCAGCTCGAGTACCGGTTCTGCCGCGGCGACGGCGGCTGGGCCGACATCATCGATCGCGGGTTCGTCCAGCGCGACGATCACGGTCGCCTGCGGCGGCTGGTCGGCGCCATGCAGGACGTGAGCGATCGGGTCGCGGTCACCCGGCGGCTGGCCCGGCGCGAGGCCAGCTATCGGGCCTTCATCGCCGCCTGCGACGAGGCCATCTGGTGCCTCGAGGGCGACGAGCCGGTCGCCACCGAATTGCCCGCCGACGCCCAGATCGACCTGTGGTACGCCCGCTGGCAGATCCGCGAGTGCAACGACGCCATGGCCCGCCTGCACGGCTACGAGCGGGCCGACGAGCTGCGCGGCGCCGACATGGGCCTGGTGTTCCCGCGCGACGACCCGCGCCTGTGCGAGCTCCACCGCGCCTTCATCGCCCGCGGCCACCGCCTCGTCGACTTCGAGCTCGTCGAGCCCGATCGCGGCGGCGGCGAGCGGCGCTCCCTCTGCTCGCTGCTCGGCACCGTCGACGACGGCCGCCTGCACCGCGTCTGGGGCACCCGGCGCGACGTCACCGCCCTGCTCCGCCAGGCCACCGGGCTGACCCGCGACCGGCCCGCACGCGCGCAGACCGACCCGCGCGCCGAGGACCTGCCCGGGCTCCTGCGCGCCGGCCAGCTCGGCACCTGGAGCCTCGATCCCGGCACCGACGTCCCCGTGCTGTCGCGCGAGCTCGCCGACATCCTCGGCCGACCGCCCGAAGGCGACGCCGACCCGTGGGCGGCCGTCCACCCCGAGGACCGCGCCCGCGTGCGGGCCGAGCTGCACGCCGCCGCCGCGGCCCGGGGCGACTACGCGATCGAGTTCCGCTTCGTCCGCGCCGACACCGGCGCGCTCGGGTGGATGGAGGTCCGCGGCCGCGCCTCGCACGACGCGTCTGGTCGCGCCACCGCGATCCATGGGATAGGTATCGACATCACCCGCCGCAAGCAGGTCGAGCTCGACCTGCGGGACAGCGAGCAACTGTTCGCGCGGGCCTTCGGCAAGAACCCCAACCCGATGACCGTCAACGCGATCCCCGGCGGCGAGTACCTCGAGGTCAACGAGGCCGCCATCCGCGCCCACGGGTTCTCGCGCGAGGAGATGCTCGGCAAGTCCCCGCGCCAGCTCGGCGTGCTCGTCGACGCCGACGACATCGACCGCTTCGACCGCCTGCTCGGCCAGCGCCACCCCGTCCGCGACCTCGAGATGCGGCTGCGCAGCAAGGCCGGCCGGGCCTTCAGCGTGCTCATGTCGGCCGAGCGCATCGAGTACCGCCAGCGCCCCTGCGTCCTCACCGTCGCCGTCGACGTCAGCGCCCGCAAGCGGGCCGAGTGGGCCCTGCTCGAGAGCGAGGAGCGCTTCCGCCAGATCGCCGCCACCATCGACGAGGCGTTCTGGTTGATGGAGTTCTCGCCGTACTGGCGCTTCGTCTACGTCAGCCCCGGCTGGGAGCACGCCTGGCGCCGCGCCCCCGAGGACCTCTACGGCGACCCTACCCTGTGGACCCGCGCGATCCACCCCGACGACCGCGTCGCCGCCGAGAGCTCGCAGCGCGACCTCGTCACTGGCGCGGTCGACTTCCGCGACCTCGAGTACCGCGTCGTCCGCCCCGACGGCGCCGTGCGGTGGATCCGCGACCGCGGCACCCTCATCCGCGACGCCAGCGGGCGCCCGTGGCGGGCCGCCGGCATCGCCGAGGACATCACCGAGCGCAAGCTGGCCGAGCGCGAGCGCGAGCGGCTGGTGTCCGACCTGCAGGTCGCGATCGCCGTGCGCGACGATTTCCTCTCGGTCGCCTCGCACGAGCTGCGGACCCCGCTCACCGCGCTCGGCTTCCACCTCGAGCATTTGGTGCGGCTGGTCGCGCGCGGCGAACACGACCCCGAGGTGCTCGGCCGCAAGGTCGACGGCGCGATCCGGCAGATCGGGCGGGTCACCGCGCTGGTCGACAGCCTGATCCACGTCAGCCGCATGAGCCTCGGCCGGCTCTCGCTCGACCTCACCGAGTTCGACCTCGTCGACCTCGTGCGCGACCTCGTGGCCCGCATCGGCCCCGACGCCCAGCGGGCCCGCTGCGACGTCCGCGTCGACGTGCCCGCCGAGCTGCCCGGCGCCTGGGACCGCAAGCAGCTCGACCAGGCGCTGCACAACCTCCTCGCCAACGCCCTCAAGTACGGCGCCGGCCGCCCGGTCGACGTGCGCGTGCACGACTGCGGGCGCGTCGTCGTGATCGAGGTCCAGGACCGCGGGATCGGCATCGCCGACGAGGACCGCCCGCGGATCTTCGACCGCTTCGAGCGCGCCGTCTCGTCGGCTCACTACGGCGGCTTCGGCCTCGGCCTCTACATCGCCCGGCGGATCGTCGAGGCCCACGGCGGCGCCCTCGAGGTCACCAGCACCCCTGGCCAGGGCTCGACCTTCCGCCTGCAGCTCCCGCGGCAGGCCGCGCAACCATGAACGAGGACAAGGAGGGATTGATGAACCGCGCACCGATCATCCTCATCGTCGAAGACGACCGCGACATCCGCGACGTGCTCGCCGAGATCCTCGCCGAGGAGGGCTACCAGGTCCTGGTCGCCGAGGACGGGGCCGACGGGCTGCGCCGGCTCGCCGAGGGCCCGCTGCCCGACCTCATCCTCCTCGACCTCATGATGCCGCGCATGGACGGCTACCAGTTCCGCGAGGAGCAGCGGAAGAACCCGGCCTGGAGCGGCATCCCGCTGGTCCTGCTGACCGCCGGCGTCGAGACCTCCGACAAGATCACCGCTCTCGGCGCGCTCGACATCGTGCGCAAGCCGGTGAAGATCGACTTCTTGCTCGACCTCATCGGCGCCGCCGTCCGTCGCGCCGCGTGAGCGCGGCCGTCACCCGCGCGGCGCGACCGGCCTGCGATCGGTCGCCAGCCAGCCGGCGCTGACCGCCAGGATCACCGCCCCGATCCACGCCAGCGGATCGACCTCCTCGTGGAACAGCCAGATCCCGGCCAGCATCGCCAGCAACACCTGGACATAGCCCAGCGCCGTCGCTCGTCCGGCCCGCACCAAATGAAGGCCGCGGGTCATGCTCTGCTGATGAAGAAACGTGCACGCCCCGATCGCCAGGAGGATGGTCCACTCCAGCGGATCGGGCGGGACCCACGCGTGCCACGCCCACGGCGCCGCCAGGATCGACGCCACCAGCGCGTTGTAAAACACCACCCGCACCGGGTGCTCGGTCGACCGCAGCTCGCGGATCATGACGTACACCCCGGCCGAGATGACCGCCCCGATCACCGCCACCGTCAGCGCGAACGGATCGGCGGACGTCTCCCCCGCGCCGAACAGCGCCCGCGGCTGGGTCACCAGCACCACCCCGACGAAGCAGCCGACGATGAAGCCGGTCTCGCGGCGCTCCAGCGCCTCGCCGAGGACCACCGTCGCCAGCAGCAGCGTGAACACCGGGTGGGTGTAATGAATGACGATCGCGTCGGCGATCGGCAGGTGCATCAGCGCATAGAAGTAACAGACCAGGGCGATGAACCCGAGCAGCCCGCGCAGCGCCAGCATCGTGCGCCGCGTGCCCCATACGGGGATGTCACCACGCGCGAGCGTCCCCCGGGCGAAAGCGACCGCCACGACGCTGCGCACCAGAATCACCTCCGGGAGCGGAATGCGCGCCCCGACGAGCTTCGCGAGCACGCTGAGTCCGCTGAACAGAATCGCGGCCGTGACGAGCAGGGTCACGCCTCGCTGCGTGCCCGCCGCCTCCGCATCCTGCGGGTTCTCGACGACACCCACGCGACCGAAACTGTACCATGACGACACGACGTTCGCATGAGCTTCGCAGTCCACCGCGCCTCCGAGGGCACCGCGATCGGCGGTGACGTCGCGGGCGTCGCCGCCGGCCCGGAGCGCGCGGCTTGAGTCGATCGAGCCTCGCCATCGACCCCGCGAATCGGCACCTCATCGAGCTGTTGTCGGGCATCTCCTCGGGCCTCGCCTCGGTCAACGACCTCGGCAGCTTCGCGCAGGAGATCGGGCGCGCGCTCGATCAGCTGTGCGACGCCGAGTACATCGCGCTGTACCTGTGGGACTTCGATGCGCGGCGGCTGCGGACCTTCGCCGGCCGCGGGTTCTCGCCGGCCGAGGTCGCCGAGGCCGAGCGCACCGCGTGGGACCGCCACCCCGGCAGCGTCTTCCGCGAGCCGCGGCTGCTGCACGTGCCCGACGTCTTGCTCGACCAGGACCAGCAGACCCAGAACAGCGCCCGCAGCTTCGTCGTGCGCGCGCGCCTGTTCATGCCGGTGATGTGCCGCGACGAGGTGCTCGGCGTGATCGGCCTCGCCTCCGGCACGCCCAACCGCTTCACCGACGGCGACATCGCCGTGCTCGGCTTCATCAGCAAGCTCACCGGCGTCGTCTACCGCCAGCTGCTCGATCGCACCCAGCGGCAGCGCGCCGAGAGCTCGCTCGCCACCACCGCGCGGCGCCTCCAGCTCGTCGTCGACGCGCTCCCGATCGCCCTCCTCAGCCTCGATCCTGGCTCGCGCCGGATCTCCCTCGCCGAGGGCGCCGGCCTGCGTCAGCTCGGCCTCGACCCCGCAGCTTGCCTCGGCGCCGTCGCCGACCACGCCCTCGCCGGCTTCCCCGGCCTCCGCGACGCCGTCCAGCGGGCCGCCGTCGGCGACGCCATGGCCGAGCAGCTCGCCATGGGCGAGCGCGTCATCTCGTTCCAGTCGGCCCCTCACCGCGGCGGCGAGCTGACCGTCCTGCTGTTCGACATCACCGACCTGCGGCGCGCCCTCGACGAGCTCACCCTCGCCAACAGCGACCTCGAGCAGGCGCGCGACCAGGCGCTCGAGGCCACGCGGGCCAAGAGCTCGTTCCTCGCGGCGATGAGCCACGAGCTGCGCACCCCGCTCAACGCCATCATCGGCTACACCGAACTGCTGCTCGAGGAGCACGCCGAGCTCGCCTCGCCCGGGTTCGCCGCCGACCTCGAGCGCGTCGCCTCGTCGGCGAGGCACCTGCTCGGCCTCATCAGCGACGTGCTCGACCTCTCGAAGATCGAGGCCGGCAAGTTCGCCCTCCACCCCGAGGACATCGACCTCGGCGCCCTGCTCGGCAGCATCGACGCCGCCTGTCGCCCCGGCCAGCAGCGCCGCGGCAACCGCTTCGTCCTCGACGTCCCCGAGCCGCTGCCGGCCCTGCACGCCGACGCCACCGCCGTGCGCGGGATCCTCATCAACCTCCTCGGCAACGCCCACAAGTTCACCCAGCACGGCACCGTCACCCTGCGGATCCGCGAACACACCGAGGCCGGCGCCCGCCGGATCGTGTTCGTCGTCGAGGACACCGGCATCGGCATGAGCGAGCCGCAGCTGCGCCGGATCTTCGACAACTTCACCCAGGCCGACGCCTCGATCTCCCGCCGCTTCGGCGGCACCGGCCTCGGCCTCGCCATCTCCCTCAACTTCGTCCAGCTGATGGGCGGCGACATCTCCGTCACCAGCGCCCCCGGCGTCGGCTCGGCCTTCACGTTCTGGCTGCCAGCCGGTAAGTCATAAAAGACTGGACTTGCCCCATCGGGCATGTCCCATGGTGCATGTCTTGGAGAGCATGTCGCTCCGAACATGCTCTAGAGCGCATGTCCCCGGGGACATGCGCTCTATCCGGCTCCGACCCTTCGACGCCATCGGCCCACACTCGTGCGACAAGCGCCTTCGAGCATGCCTTTAAAAGCATGCTCTTAGGGGCAGCTTACTTCGAGGGCCCTGCCGGCAGCGCCGTCGGCTCGGCCAGCGCCGCCGCCAGCGCTCGCTTGCGCAGCTCGGCGCGGATGTGGCGCTCGACCAGCCCGCTCACCAGCGTCGGCCACACCAGCGACGCCGCCATCAGCGACCACACCGACCACTGCAGCTTCACCATCAAGAAGAACAGCAGCGGCGTGAGCGGCAGCGAGATCGCCACGATCAGCGGGCGAAGCAGGAGCTGCCGCTCCGCATCGTTCCAGAACCACCACGTCGGCAGGAACCCGAGGCGCTGGGGCCGATCCGTCAGGGCGCGGCGGGCAGGGAGCTCGGACATGGGCAGGCCGCTCGAGGTCTAGCACGTGCCGCGGACGGCTGAGGCCGCAGCCGGCGAGCGATCTGCGCCGCCCGCTTCGTCCCGCCCCGGCGCCACCCCGCGAGCTCCGCGTCGTCACCGCGCGTCGTACATGCGCGAGGTCTCCGTTTGCACCCCTTGCGAGCGTTGCTCAAGGTCTCGACGCGACCACCCGCGCGGTGGTGGCGACAAGGAGTCGACCATGAATTTCGCACCGCAGAAGCAACACCAGTGGCTGCAGCAGCTCATCGGCGAGTGGACCTACGAGACCGACCCCTCGGTCGACCCCGGCCCGGGCGGAGCCAGCCGCGGCCGCGAGACCGTGCGCGCGCTCGGGGACCTGTGGATCGTCGCCGAGGGCAGCGGCGATCAGCCCGGCAGCAGCCCCGGCGCCTCGCTGATGACCCTCGGCTACGACGCGCAGAAGGAGCGCTTCGTCGGCACCTGGGTCGGCGCGACGATGCCTCACCTGTGGGTCTACGAGGGCTCGCTCGACGCCAGCGGCCGGCTGCTCAACCTCGACAGCGAGGGCCCGGCGATGTCGGGCCAGGGCCTCGGGAAGTACCGCGACGTCATCGAGCTCGTCAGCCCGGACCACCGGATCTTCTCGGGCAACGCGCTGCGGCCCGACGGCTCGTGGCAGCCGCTCATGCGCACGCACTACCACCGCGTCCGCTAGCCTCGCGCCTGCGGCCTCGCGCGGCCGGCATCGCGCGCTCGTGCCGGGGAGCGACATGCTTCTCGGGACATGCCTCATCGGGCATGTCCTCATGCGCATGACCACACGGGCATGTCCAAACGGACACCTCGTGGGCGCGCGCCCCCGTGTCGCCGCGCACCTGTTGGTCCGCCGGCCCCCAGCACCCGGGCAGCCCCGAGTCCGGGTGCTCGCACGTGCGCGCGTGCGGGGAAACTCTCGACCTCGCCCTGCAATTTCTGGCCGCCGATCGGCGACTACGACGGCCCATGAAGCGCTCCACCTTCGCCCGCACAGCACCCTGCCTGACCCTCGTCCTCGCGCTCGCCTGCCAGCCCGACGCTGCCGACAGCACCACCGACGGCGCCAGCGACTCCACCACGCTCGCCACCACGGGCACCGACACCGACGCCCCGACCACGACCGAGACCACCAGCGACGAGGCCCAGCCGGCGCCGTGCGACGGCATCCCGCCCGCGCTAGCGAGCGGCGGCGCCGTCGCCGTCGCGGTGATGGACGCGCCGGACGAGATCAGCGTCCAGCTCAGCGACGACGCGATCACCTGCGCCGAGAACGAGCCGACCCTGACCTGCAAGGGCGACTGGTTCCTGCGCATCAACCTCCCGCTGGCGGTGCAGACGCCAGGGAACTACGCGCTGAGCGATCTTTCGACCCTCGCGCTCACGGGCGTCGAGGAGTGCAACAGCTCGACCGGCGGCAACCTCAAGGGCACGCTGCAGATCGTCTCCGTCGACGAGGTCGAGGTCACGGCCCGGCTGTGCAACCTCGAGGGCGCGTGGGCCGACGCCAACCCGACCGTCGCCGCCGACTTCAGCTTCGTCGCCCCGCGCTGCCCGTGAGCGACGGCGGCGGCGCAGGGCGGCGAGGCGCAGCCCCGGCCGCCCTGATAGGCTGACGCAGCATGCCTCCCCGGACGCTCGTGAAGGCCGACCCGCTCGCCGTCGCGGTGACGCGGGCCATCCAGCGCGGCGAGGTCGCCGAGCTGGGGCGGCTGCTCCGCGACCACCCCGACCTGGCCACCGCGCAGATCGTCGACGACGACGGCAGCGCCCGCACGCTCCTGCACGTCGCCACCGACTGGCCCGGGCAGTTCCCGGCCGGCGTCGCGACCGTCCGGGCCCTCGTCGCCGCGGGCGCCGTGATCGACGCCCCGTTCGTCGGCCCGCACCGCGAGACGCCCCTGCACTGGGCCGCCAGCGCCGACGACATCGCGGTGCTCGACGCGCTGCTCGACGCCGGCGCCGACATCGAGGCGCCGGGCTCCGTCATCGCCGGCGGCACCGCCCTCGCCGACGCGGTGGCGTTCGGCCAGTGGCGGGCCGCGCGACGGCTGGTCGAGCGCGGCGCCCGGGCCACGCTGTGGCAAGCCGCCGCGCTGGGCCTGACGGCGCAGCTCGAGGCGGCGCTGGCCGCCTCACCGCCGCGTGAGGCGATCACGAACGCGCTGTGGTGCGCCTGTCACGGCGGCCAGCGACAGACGGCCGAGCTGCTGCTCGCGCACGGCGGCGACCCCGAGTGGGTCGGCCACGACGGCCTGACCCCGGCAGCGGCGGCCCGGCGCAGCGGCGCCCACGAGCTCGCGGCCTGGCTGCAGGCGCGCGACTGATCGCGCATGCCCTTCAGGACATGTCCGTTCGCGCATGCTCATGAGGACATGCTCCATCGAGCATGTCCCCATGGACATCCCGCCTCACCCGAGCGCGCGCTCGAGGTTGAACGCCGCGCTGATCAGCGACAGGTGCGTGAACGCCTGCGGGAAGTTGCCGAGCGCCTCGCCGTGCTCGCCGGTCTCCTCCGAATACAGCCCCAGGTGGTTGCCGTAGCCGATCATGCGCTCGAACAGCAGGCGCGCCTCGTCGAGCAGCTTCGGGTGGGCGCGGCCGGCCCGGGTCAGCGCCTCGACCAGCCAGAACGAGCACATGTTGAACGTGCCCTCCTTGCCGGGCAGGCCGTCGGGCAGCTGGTCCGGGTGGTAGCGGTAGACCAGGCCGTCGGACACCAGCCCGCCCTGGTTCGGCGGGCGCTGGATCGCCTCGAGCGTCTTCAGCATGCGCGGGTCGTCGGGCCCGAGGAAGAACACCAGCGGCATCAGCAGCGCCGACGCGTCGAGCGAGCGCTCGTCGTACGCGGCCACGAACGACTGCTCCTCGTCGCTCCAGCCGCGGGTGAAGATCGCCTCGTAGATGTCGTCGCGGGCGCGGAGCCAGCGCTCGCGCGGGGCCGGGAACGAGCGCTTGTCGGCCAGGCGCAGCGCCCGGTCGAGCGCGACCCAGCACATCACCTTGGAGTTGAGGTTGTGGCGCATGCCGCTGCGCGGCTCCCAGATCCCGTGGTCGGGCCGGTGCCAGCTCTCGCCGACAAAGTCGACGATCCGGCGCAGGTGCATCCACGCGTCGTAGGAGATCGGGCGGCTGTGCTTGTTCGAGAGGTAGACCGCGTCGAGCAGCTCGCCGTAGATGTCGAGCTGGAACTGGCTGTGCGCCGCGTTGCCGACCCGCACCGGCTTGGCGCCGCGATAGCCGGCCAGGTGCGGCAGCTCGTACTCCTCGATGCAGGTGTCGCCCTCGACCGTGTAGAGCAGCCGCAGCGGCGACCCGTCCTCGCCGGGCGGCTCGTGGTAGCGGCGGTCGAGCCAGCCCATGAACGCGTCGGCCTCCTGCGTGAAGCCGATGCGCAAGAACCCGTACAGCGTGAACGCGGCGTCGCGCATCCACGTGTAGCGGTAGTCCCAGTTGCGCACGCCGCCGGGCGTCTCGGGCAGGCCGAGGGTCGGCGCCGCGACGATCGCCCCGGTCGGCTCGTAGGTCAGCAGCTTGAGCGTCAGCGCCGAGCGGTGCACCGTCTCGCGCCAGCGCCCGCGGTACGAGCAGCGCGACAGCCAGCGCCGCCAGTAGTCGACGGTCCAGCGGAACAGGGTCTCCGACTCGTCGGGATCGGGCCCACGCGGGCAGTGGCTGTTGCCGCCGCCGCGGAACACGAACACCGCGTGCTCGCCCTGGCGCAGGACGAAGCGGGCGTGCACGCCGCCCCGCTCGCCGCGCGTCAGCGGCACGCTCGACGACAGCGACATCGTCACGTCGGGCGCTTGGAACACCGCCCCGAACTCGGTGAGCTCGACCTCGTGCGACGCGCGCGCGTAGTCGAAGGCCGGGCGGCAGTCGGCGCGCAGGCTCACCTCGCCGCGGACCGCCCGCACGCGGCGCACGATCTGGTGGTGCCAGCCGTGATCGAGCTCGTCCCCGACCGGCATGAAGTCCTCGATCTCCACCACCCCGCCCTCGCAGAAGAACCGCGTGACGAGGATGTTGGTGTCGGGCCAGTAGAACTGCTTGCTCGGGGCCGCCTGGTCCTCAGCGCTGATGCGGAACTCGCCGCCCTTCTCGTCGTCGAGCAGCGACGCGAACACGCTGGGCGAGTCGAACCGCGGGTGACAGAACCAGTCGATCGCGCCGTTGGTGCCGACCAGCGCGATGGTCCGCATGTTGCCGATGATGCCGTGATCGTGGATGGGCAGATATGCCATCGCCTCACTACTCCTCGTGGAACCACGTCATCCCGCCGTCGACGAAGTACGTCGAGCCGGTCACGTAGGCCGCGTCCTCCGACGCCAGAAACGCCGCGATCCCGGCGACGTCGGCCGGTTGGCCGATGCGCTTCAACGGGATCCGCGTCAGCAGCTCCTCGCGCTTGCGCCGGTCGTCGACCACGTCGCGGTTGATGTCGGTGCGGATGGCGCCCGGGGCGATCGCGTTGACGGTGATCCCGCGCGGGCCGAGCTCGGCCGCGAGGTCGCGCGTCAGCATGCGGACCCCGCCCTTGGCCGCGCAGTAGGCGGCGTGGCCGGGGAACGCCAGCTCCTCGTGGACCGAGCTGACGTTGATGACCTTGCCCGCCCGCTCGCCGGCGAGCCACCGCCGCACCACCGCCTGCGTGGTGAAGAAGGTGCCCTTGAGGTTGGTGTCGATCACCTTGTCGTAGTCGGCCTCGGTCACCTCGACGAACGGCGCCCGCACCTCGACGCCGGCGTTGTTGACGAGGATGTCGATCGATCCCAGCGCCTGCCACGCATCGGCGACCAGCGTCTCGCACTCGCCGGTGCGCCCGACGTCGGCCTGCACCACCACCGCGCGCCGCCCCTCGCCGCGGACCAGGCGCGCGACCTCCTCGGCCGCCTCGCGGCTGCCGTTGTAGTTGACCGCGACGTCGGCGCCCTCGCGCGCGAAGCGGAGGGCGATCTCGCGGCCGATGCCGCGGCTGGAGCCCGTGATCAGGGCCGTCTTCCCATTCAGGCGCATGCGTCCTCCCATGCCCACGTCACGAGGCCATCCGTCGCAGCTCGCCGGCGGCGAGCGACGGGCGGTGCTTGCTCGCGCGTGCGCATCTCTCGAGGTGTGACGCACGCCGGCCCCACGAGCACGGCCTCGCGGCCGCATCGGTCGCCGCCGCGGGCCTCCACGCCGGCTCAGGCGGCCACGCGCGGCCGAACTTCGCGGCCCGCGGTGTTGACGCGACCGCACGCGCCCCTCGGCGCCCGCGGCTCGCGGAGTTGACGCGGCCGCCCCCACTGGCTCAGGCGACCTCGCGCGACCGATCCACGCGGTGTCGACGCGAGCCCACGCGACCCGCGGCTCGCGGAGTGGCCGCCCACGCGGGCTCAGGCGGCCATGCGCGGCCGCGATGTCGAAACAACCGCTCGAGACCGCGGCTCCCGGAGTGGCCGCCACGCGGGCTCAGGCGGCCACGCGCGGCCGCGGTGTCGACGCGAGCGCACCCGGCCCGCGGCTCGTGGTTGACGCGGCCGCCCCGGTGCGCTTGGCTCACCGCGTGGTGATCGTCGTCATGGGCGTCTCCGGGGCCGGCAAGACCACCATCGGCCTGCGCCTCGCCGCCGCTCTCGGCGCGCGCTTCGTCGACGCCGACGATTTTCACCCGCCGGAGAGCCGGGCCAAGATGGCCGCCGGCGTCCCGCTCGACGACGCCGACCGCGCCCCGTGGCTGCACACGCTGTCGGCCGAGATCGACGGCTGGCTGCATCACGAAGGCGCCGTCGTGCTCGCCTGCTCCGCCCTGCGCGCCGTCCACCGCGCCGCGCTGCGCCGCGACCCGTCCCACGTCGTGTTCGTGTACCTGCAGATCACCCCCGCCGTCGCCCGCGCCCGCCTGCTCGCCCGCCGCGACCACTACTTCAAGGCCGACCTGCTCGAGAGCCAGCTCGCGACCCTCGAGGAGCCCGACGACGCCGTCACCGTCGACGCCGACCAACCCGTCGAGGCGATCGTGGCCGACATCGTCGCCGGCCTGTGACAGGCTCAGAAGCGGCCATCGTCGCGCGGCGCACCGCATGTCCTCGCGAACATGTCCTCCTGGACATGGACATCGGGACCTGCTCGCTCGAACATGTCCCGAGGTCACCAGCGCCAGCGCTCGAGATCGCGGCTCACGCCCGCCCGCGCGTGCTCCAGGCCGGGCGCTCCCGAGCCGCCCTACCCTGACGCGTGGACCTGCAGCTCGCCCACGCCCTGGTACGTCCCGTAGAGCGTCGGCGACGTGAAGATCCGGACCGCGTAGGTCCCCTTCGCCAGCGGCCCGCACGACACCGCCACGTCGCGCGTCCCGGTGACCTCGCACTCGACCGCCGCCGCGCTGTCCTCCGGGACAGCCTTGACGATCAGGTTGCGGCCGCGCGGGTTGTCGAGGCTCAGCGTGAACTCGCGCTGCACCGTCACCTGCGAGCGGCGGGGCTCGACCAGCTGCAGGCCGTCGGCGAAGAACTTGGGCCGCATCATCGGCTGGCGGGCGAACTCGCCGCGGGACAGCGGCTGCTCGCGCAGCTGCCAGGCCGGCTCCTCCGGGAAATGCGTCACCCCGATCAGCGCCGGCGGCACGAACAAATAGTCGGAGCGGTACTCGCGGACGAACGCGCCGTCCTTGAGGTGACCCGAGTCCCACGTGGCGTCGATGAGGTACCAGCGGCCGTCGATGCGCGCGGCGTTCCACGCGTGCGACTCGCCCTCGACCTCGCGCGACAGCCCGCGCGCGTCGCCGACGACGACCACCACCTCGTCGCCGGTGACCGCCGCGATCGCCCGCATCAGGTTGGCGTAGCCGGCACACACGGCCAGGCGCGCGGCGAACACCGCCTCGGCGCGCTGGTCGGGGTAGACGTCGCGGTTCAGGTACGACGCGGCGTCGTAGGCGAGGTGGGTGGCGACGAAGTCGTGGATAGCCTTGATCCGGCGCGCCGGGTCGGGCTCGCTGGCGGCGAGGTGACGGCCGACGGTGTCGATGCTGGTGCGCGCCGCGTCGGGCATCGCCAGCACCGCCGGGTGGAGCTCCGCCGGCGACGGCCATGCCGGGCCATTCACCGCGACCACGGGCTCGCTCGCGGGCGCGGGCTCGACCTCCGGCGTCGGCGTCGGCTCGGCGCCCGTGGGCACGGGCGTCGGCTGCGGCGGCCGCTGCCACGGGTCACGCCACGCGTCGTCCTCGGCGGGCGCCGGCTGCGGCGCCGGAGCCTCGGCCGGCCGGGTCTCGATCAGCCCCTCGTACTCGTTGTCGTGGGCCGCCTCGTACAGCCACTGCAGGCCGTCGGCCGCCCGCAGCAGCCCGGCGCGGGCGCGGCCCGTCAGCGGGTGCTGCACGCCCTCGAGGAACCAATCGCCGCGCGTCGAGATCGCCGTGAACACCGCCTCGGGCCGCGACCACAGCAGCGCCGTCAAGAACGCCAGGTTGACCACCAGCGTGCGCAGCACGATCCGGTCCCACGTCGTCAGCACCCGCCGGTCGCGCTGCGAGCCCCGGCGCAGCAGCCGGGACAACATGTCCCAAGCGACAGGTACGATCGGGAACAGCAGCAGGCCCGCGACGCACACCAGCCACACCGGCCCGTTGCGGTAGGCCGCCAGCGACGAGGCGACCCACACCCCGAGGGCCGGCGCCACCACCACCACGGCCGCCCAGATCGCGCGAAGAAGCCAGAATAACAACGTTCCGAGCCAGCTCAGCCGCGCACGCGTCATCCTGGCCGAGCCTAGCACGGCGCCGGCGGCCGCGCCGTCCCTGGCGCAGCGGAGCGGCCTGCGCCGGTGGGGCGCGCGCGCTCACGGGAGCGAAGGGACGCGCGACACGACCCTCGCTACATTCGACGATTCAGCGCACCGCGACGCGCAGCTCAGCGGGGCTCGATGTGGAACACCAGCTCGGCGTGGTCCTCGCGGCCGAGGGCGTCGCTGACGGTCAGCGGCAGCACCCAGTCGCCGGGCGTGGTGAACTCGAGGCTCACCATCCACTTGAAGCCGTCGGGCGTGACCGGCCAGGCCTCGGCCGCCAGCGCCGCCTCCGACTCGTGGCGCGCGCGCCAGCCCGGCGCCAGCGCCAGCGTGAACGGCGGCTGCGGCACGTCGCCGTTGAACTGCGGGTCGTCGGGCACGGGATCGGGCCCGACCTCGATGTCGGCCGCGAGCGCCGTCGGGCCGACGTAATCCGGCCAGGCGCGACCCTCGGCGGCGCGCAAGGCGATCGAGAACTGGCCGTTGTCGGTGGCGATCGGCGTGTCGATCTCGACGTACGGACTGGGGTCCTCCTCGGGCGTACACGCGCCGGCGGTCACGACCGCGGCGACGAGGACGCTGCTGCTGAGTGCGGTTCGAATGCAGGGCACCATGGTGCACCTCCCGAGGAGTCATACGCCGGGGCGACGGCCGGGCAACCGCAAGTCATGCGTGCCAGCGGCCTCGAGCGGACGCGAAGGCCTCGCGCGCCGCTCGCCCGGGCTGTCTCATCGGCCAGGTGATGCCGGCGCGATGACGACCTCGGCCTTGAGGATGCGGTCGCCGACCACCAGCGCCAGGGCGGCCGGCAGGCCGTCGCGGACCTCGCCGACGTGGGTGTAGCGGCCGTCGAGGTGCGGGGCGCGGGCGTGCATGATGAAGAATTGACTGCCGCCGGTGTCCTTGCCGGCGTCGGCGATGCCCACGGCGCCGCGCGCGAATGGAGCGGCGCCTGGCTCCGAGGGCAGGGTGAACCCCGGACCGCCCCAGCCGGTGCCGCCGGGGTCGCCGCCCTGGACGACGTAGCCGGGCACGACGCGATGGAACGTCAGGCCGTCGTAGAAGCCGCGCTGGGTCAACGCGACGATCGCCGCCACGTGCCACGGCGCGGCCGCGGGCGCGAGCGCCACGTCGACGCGGCCGCGCTCGGTGTGCAGCCGCCACAGCAGTTCACGGCCGAGCACCGGCGACGGATCGTGCAGCGGCAGCGGGACTTCGCGGCCGGGCCCGTTGACGCCGGGATCTTCGCCGGCGATCGCCTTCACGCAGGCGCGGGCCGCCGCGCGCACGCTGGCGTTCACGTCGGTGAGCGCGGCGCGACAGACCGGCAGCCCGCGCGCCCCGCCGACCTCGGCCAGCGCGCCCGCGAGGCCGGCGAACAGCTCGCCGTCGCGTTCGCCCGCGGCCCGCTCGACCAGCGCGTCGACGATCGCCGGCGCCTCCGGCCGCGGCGCGTCGCCGGCGAAGCGCCCCTGGACCGCCTCGGCCGCGGTGCCCACGACCGCCGGCGAGCTGTCCCGAAGGCCAGCCGCGATCAGGCCGCCGAGTTCGAGCGCGTCCCACTGCCGACCCGCCGCCGCCAGCGTGGCCGCCCGCACCCGCGGATCGTCGCTGGCCGCCAGCGCCGTCAGTCGGGCCGCCCGCGCCGGCCCGCCGAAGCCCTGGCCGAGCAGACCTGCCTCGAAGGCCAGCCGCTCGAGGTCCGCCGCCGCCCCGACCGCCTCGGCGCAGCGCAGCGGCGGCCGCCACTCGCCCGCGCGGGCCGCCAGCGCCGCCAGCCCGCACGCCAGCCGCGCCTGCACCCGCCGCGCCTCCGGCCGCGCCGCCGCCAGCCGGGCCTCGGCGCGCGCGTGGGCCTCGGCGGCCCCGGGCAGGACGTCCTTGCCGGCTGTCACGATGGACATGGCCTCGAGGACAGGGTGTCCAGAACCTGTCCCATCGAACATGTCCTTTTGTTCAAGCTCGGCGCGCAGCCAGTCCCACAGCGCCGCGGTCGCGGCCGGCTCGGCCAGCTCGCCGAGACCGCGGACCGCCGCCACCCGCACCCACGGATCGGCGTCGCCGAGGCCCGCGCGCAGGGCCGCCAGCGCCTGCGGGGGCCGGTGCCGGGCCAGGCCCTTCAGCGCCAGCGCCCGCACCTCGGGCTCGGCCGCCGCGGCCGCACGCACCAGCGCCGCCGCGCCCGGGTCGATCGCCGCCTCGCGCACCGGCGCTGCTACCTCTGCGTCGGGCTTCGCCGCGGGCGCGTGGGCCAGCCCGTAGACCGCCGCGTAGACCCGCCGCGGATCGCCCTCGCCCGCCATCGCCACCAGCCCGGCGCGGGCCGCCTCATCGAGCGGCAGCCCGCGCCGACCGAGGATCCCCAGCACGATCGCCGCCGCCTCGCGCACCGCCGGCGCCTCCTCGGGTCGCAGCGCCGCGGCCAGGCGCGCGCTCGCGGCCCCGCTGCCGAGCCGCCGCATCGCCAGCACGATCGCCAATCGCTCGTCCGCCCCCGCCGCCGGCCACCGCTGCCACACGGCGTCCTCGAACCGCGCCACCTCGGACCCGAGCGCCCCGGCGACGTCGAGCGCGCGCATGGCCGCCGCCCGCGTGGCCGCGTCGGGGCTCGCCAGCAGCGCGTCGAGCCGCGTCAGCGCGACCGCGTCGCCGATCCGCCCGAGCCCCTCGATCGCCGCCGGGTTCGCCTCCGTGGCCAGCCGCGCCAGCTCGGCCGAGCCGCCCTCGCGCCGCGCCTCGAGGCGAGCGAGCGCGAGGCCCGGATCGTCGCCGCCGTCCGGCGGTCCCGACGGCCGCGCGCACCCGGCCACCAGCGCGATCGACAGCAGGAAGGAGCGCGGAGCCAGCATGGCCGAAAGGTCAGGTCACAGGCACCGCTGCCCGCAGCTGCCCTGCGCGCAGGTGAACAGGCCCACGATCGCCGGGCTCTGCATCGGGTTGACCATGCACTCCTGCGCGCACTGCTGCGGGTCGCTGTCGGCGATGCAGGCGAAGAAGCAGGCGCAGTCCTCGTCGGCGGCGCAGGCCACCTGCTCGTCGCAGCAGCCGTCCTTGAGGCAGGCCAGGCACGGATCGTCGCCCGGGGCCGGCGCGCACACGTCGGGCTCGCCGGTGGTCGTGCTGGTGTCGCCGGTCGAAGTCGAGGTCTCGCCGGTGGTGGTCGAGGTCGTCGTGCCCGGCTCGGTGGTCGTGATCGGTTCGCCGGTGGATGTCGTCGTGCCGGGGAAGGTCGTGGTCGGCTCCTCCGTCGTCGCCGTCCCCGTCGCCGTCGCCGTCCCGTCGGTGGTGCCGGTCGTCGTCGTGCTGGTCGTCGTCGTCGTCGCGTCGGTGCCCGTCTCGGTGCCGGTGCTCGTGGTCGTCTCGGTCGCGGTGCCCGTCGCCTCCTCCTTGCCGTTGCAGGCCGGCGAGGCGACGAGGATCAGGGAGAGGCAGGCGAAGGTCAGATCGTGGCGCATGGTCGAACTCCTGGGTAAGGCGAGTGAAGCCGCGATCGTACGGCACGGCTCCGCCGCTCACCAGGCCCGCGTCGAATGACATGTCCTTGAGGACATGTCCCTCGCGCCAGGGGCCTCAGATCCCCATGCGCGACAGCGCGTCGACCACCGACTCGATCGCGGTCGCGACCTGCGGGTGGTCGACCTCGAATTGCCGGGCCGAAGCGCGCAGTTGATCGACCGTCTCGACGTCGGCGAGCGTCGCCACCGGCCGCGTCGCCAGCTCGCCGCGGTGATGGGCCTCGAGGCGGTCGGCGATCTCGCGCAGCGTCTGCGACAACATCCCGCGCACCTCGGGATCGGCGGTCGACACCGTCTCGAGCTCCTGATGCAAATGTGTAAGGGTCTGGCGCAGTTGGTCCGAGTGACTCACATGGGGGACCATAGAGGATCTTGGCGGGCTGACAAGCGGGCGCAGCCCGGCGGCTCTGGCTTCCAGCGGCGCGGTGACCGGCGTACAGTCCCGGCTCGATGCAGCAGCCAAGGATCAGCCGTCGGCGTCTGGCCGGCCTCTTCGTGTGGGCCGGCGCGGCCCATGCCCTCCCCGCCTGCGGTCAAGCCGCCCCTGCCGAGAAGCGCGTGCTCGTGCTCGGAGCGGGTCTCGCCGGCCTCTCTGCGGCCTGGGAGCTACAGCAGCTCGGCTACGAGGTCACCGTGCTCGAGGGCCGCGACCGCGTCGGCGGCCGCGTGTGGACCTTGCGCGAGGGCCTCGAGCAGGGCCAGTTCGCCGAGATCGGCGCGGTGCGGATCCCCGACGTGCACGAGCGGACCCTCGAGTACTGCGAGATGCTGGGCCTCGAGCTCGACGAGTACAAGGACGGCGCGCCGCTCTACTACATCGACGGCAAGACCTTCCTGCACGTCGAGGGCGAGCCGTGGCCGGTCGACGGCCTCACGGACGACGAGAAGGGCCTCGGCCTCGGCGACTACTGGACCCGCGAGATCGCGGCGACCTTCACCGAGTTCGGCGACCCGCGCATCAACGGCTTCCCCAAGCCGGGCATCGTCGCAGAGTACGACGGCATGGTCTACGCCGATTTCCTGCGCATGAAGGGCACCAGCGAGGCCTACCTCAAGCTCTACGCCGCCGACAACGGCTCCGAGATCAGCACCATCGGCACGCTGGCGTGGATGGGCGCCGAGGTGGCCGACAAGGACTGGGGCGCGACCTATCACATCCGCGGCGGCAACGACCAGCTGACCGAGAAGCTCGCTGACGAGGTCGGGCGCGCCAACATCCAGCTCGGCAGCAAGGTCACCAAGATCGAGCACGACGACGCCGGCGTGACGGTCACGTTCAGCGGGCCCGACGGCGAGGCCTCGCTGTCTGCCGATTACCTGGTGTGCGCGATCCCCTTCACCACCCTGCGCGACGTCACCATCGAGCCGGCCTTCTCCGCCGACAAGACGCGGGCGATCAAGGAGCTGTTCCTGATGAACGCCGGCCGCGGCTACATCCAGACCAAGACTCGCTTCTGGGAGAAGGACGGCATCGGCGGCCTCAAGATCGCCAAGACCGACGGCCCGGCCGAGCGCATCTGGAACCTCAGCGACGTCCAGCCCGAGGGCACGACGATGGGCGTGATCCAGTCGTACACCCAGAACCACAACGCCGACGCCTACTGCGGCGTCGCCCCGGCCGAGCGCGAGGAGTTCTGCCTCGCCGAGGTCGAGAAGTTCTTCCCCGACATCCGCGCCGAGAAGGTCGCCTTCTTCCACTACTGCTGGTCCGACGACCCGTGGGCCAAGGGCGCGTGGACCGACATCCTGCCCGACCAGTGGTGGATCGTCGCCGCCACCCGCAAGCCCGAGGGCCGCGTCACCTTCGCCGGCGAGCACACCTCGGTGTGGGCCGGCTGGATGCAGGGCGCGATCGAGTCCGGCCAGCGCGCCGCCGACGAGATCGCGGCGATGGGCTGAGCTTCGGGGCATGTCCTGCAGGACATGCCCTCTCGGACATGCGTGAAGGGACATGCCCGACCGGGCATGTCCCTTTCGTCATGCGCGCGCGGAGCGGACCCCCCGACCGCGACCTCTGCCTGCGCGCGCGGGGCGAATGCACGGCCGAGCTCGCCGAGGACGGACAGCCGTCACTCGCGCTGCGCCCGGCAGCCCGACCCTCGCGCTGGCCTGCCCACGCGGCGTGCCCTGCCCACGCGGCTTGCCCTGCCCACGCGGCGTGCCCTGCCCCGCGTCCCTGCGCACGCGGCAGTCCGCACCTGCACGCGCGACCGCGCCGTGCGTCGGACTCGCCGTGCGCGCCGGGTGATTGTCCGCGACGGCGCGAGGGAGCGCCGCCTCCGCGTGCTCGCCTCCCTCACCTCGCCGCGGCGGCGCCGCCGGCTTTCTCGCGTGCCCGCCGGCGGCAAACGGCCGATCATCGCGGCGCCTCCTCGCCATGACGGCCCCCGCGTCCCCCTCGATCTTCGCCAACCGCGACGTCGCCCTCTACTGGTGCGTCCGCCTGTGCTCGATGATGGCGTTCCAGATGCTGGCCGTCGCCGTCGGCTGGCAGGTCTACGAGCTGACCGACAGCGCCCTCGCGCTCGGCTACGTCGGCCTCGCGGGCTTCATGCCGGCGGTGCTGCTGGTGCTCGTCGCGGGCCAGGTCGCCGACAGGTTCGATCGCCGGCGCGTGGTCCAGATCGGTCACGTGCTCGAGGGCCTGGTGTCGCTGGCGCTGGCGCTCGGCTGCTGGCAGGGCTGGCTCGACGTCACCGGCATCTTCGTCGGCGTGTTCGTGCTCGGGATCGGCAAGGCGTTCGCCGCCCCGTCGCTGTCGGCCCTGTTGCCCGCGCTGGTGACCCCGGCCGAGCTGCCGCAGGCCGTCAGTGCCACCAGCGCGGCCACGCAATCGGCGGTGATCCTCGGCCCCGCGCTCGGCGGCTTCCTCTACCTCGCCGGGGCCGGGGCGGTGTACGCCGTCGGCGCCGCGCTGTTCGCCGCCTCGGTCACGCTGCTCGGCGTCATCCGCCGCCCGCAGGCGCCGGCGATCGCCGTCTCGCCCGACCCCGAGGCCGGCTCGGTGTTCGCCGGCATCCGCTACATCCGCAGCCAGCCGGTGGTGCTCGGCGCCATCTCGCTCGATCTGTTCGCGGTGCTGCTCGGCGGCGCCACGGCGATCCTGCCGATCATCGCCCGCGACCTCGTGCACACCGGCCCGATCGGCCTCGGCTTCATGCGCTCGGCCCCGGCCGTCGGCGCGCTGGCGATCTCGTTCTGGCTGGCCCGGCGACCGATCGAGCGCCGCGCCGGCCACGTGATGTTCGCCGGCGTGGCGGTGTTCGGCCTGGCGACGATCGTGCTCGGCGTCTCGGAGTCGCTGGCGCTGTCGCTGGTCGCCCTGCTGGTGCTCGGCGCGGCCGACATGCTGAGCGTGGTCATCCGCTCGTCGCTGGTCCAGCTCGAGACCCCCGACATCTACCGCGGCCGCGTCAACGCCGTGAACTACCTGTTCATCGGCGCCTCGAACCAGCTCGGGGAGTTCCGCTCCGGCGTCACCGCGGCGTGGATGGGCCTGGTACCGTCGATCGTGTTCGGCGGGGTCGGCACGCTGGTGTGCGTGCTGCTGTGGATGAAGTGGTTCCCGGCGCTGGCCCAGCGCGACCGCCTGACGGGCGGCTGAGCCGGGTCGATGGGACCGACGAGCCGATTGACCCCCCCAGCCTGCCCACGTTACAGAAGATAGCATCCCATCAGTTGCGTATTAGCCGACACCACCTCGATCCGTCGGTCGAGCCACATTTCATCACAATTATGATGAATATTGCATGCTCGACATAATGGAGCGATATATTTGCCTTGCCCGCTACGACGATCGACGATTTGTACATGTGCGCCAACTGTCGCCTCGTTGCTGCACCCTAATACTGCGCAAGACACTCGTCTCGATCCTGTCGCATTTTTCCAGTGCTGAAGCCAAGAGCCACAGCTACACCTTCGCCAGGAACTTCCGCCGAGGTTCTTGACCAACAAATTCGAGTTCATGTTTGGCACAAGTTTGAAGGTTACCTGAGCTCCATTCGCGACCAAACTGTCGCTGAAGAGCAAAATCGCCCATCAACACAGTTCCGGGCGCGATAGCGTCGTTCACCCGCTCACCATCGCGCGCGCCGGTTCAGCCCGCGAACGCCTTGCCGGCGATCACGCCCAGCGGCGTCGTCGACCCCGCCGCCCCGCCGCCGACCGACGCCGCTGAGGGGTCGAACGCTCGCAGGCACGTCAGCAGCACGTCGGACATGTTGCCGTCGCTGTACGGGTACGGCGTCACCTGGTGGTGGATCCCGGGGTACACCAGTTGCCCGCGGCCGTGGCCCGCGAGCACGATCGGCTGGCGGGCGATGGTATGCGAGATGCCCTCGGCGCAGTCCGAGCTGCAATAGACGATCGACGAGTCGAGCAGGTTGGTGCCGTCGATGTCCTCCCACGCCTTGAACTTGCGCAGCAGGTCGGCGAAGCGCTCCATGATGTAGACCACGCCGTCGTGGACCAGGTCCTGCGCGCCGGCGTCGTGGGTGTGGAAGTGGTGACCCGCCGTCTGCCCGAGCTCGGCGAACACCGTCTCGGCGGCGCCGCCGATGAACATGCAGGTGGCCACGCGGGTGATGTCGCAGGCGAACGCGTAGACCAGCAGGTCGGCCATCACGTCGTTGACGGCGGTGATCGGCTCGACCCCGTCGACGTCGACGTTGGCCTGGCCCGGCACTCCCGGCAGGCTGCACAGCGGCGCGGCGGCGGTGATCTTCTTCTCGAGCGCGGCCACGCCATCGAGGTGGGCGTCGAGCCGCTGGTTGTCGTGCTTGCCGAGGCGGCCGCGCAGGCGCGCGACGTCGTCGCGGACCGCGTCGAGGATGCTGGTCCGCAGCGCGCGGTCGTCGGGCCGCGGCACGAACGCGCCGAACAGCTCGGTCCACACCTCCTGCGGGCTGTAGCGGGGGTACTGCGGCTCGTTCGGGCCCTTGTGCGACAGCGCGAACATGGTCGTGCCCGAGTCCATGATGCTGACGTGCTTGGAGATCCCGAGGTGCACCGAGGCGATCGGGGTGCGTTCGCCGACGACCGCGGCGATGCGCTGGTCGATCGTCGGCCCGCCCGCCTTCGAGAACAGGCCGTCGATCTCGACCATCGTGTGCCCGTTGAAGGCCGTCATGCCCTCGTGGTGGGTGATGATCTGCTCGCAGCGGTTCTGCAGGCCGGTCAGCACGGTCACGTAGTCGCGCACGTCGGCGAGCGGGGCCAACTGCTCGCTCAGCGGATAATCGGGGCCGGTCGCGCTCGGCTCGAAGCGCGGCAGCAGCACGCCGTTGCCGAAGAACCACGTCATGAAGCGAGTCGGCAGCGGCGTGGCGTCGGCGAGCGCGGTGCCGTGCGCGTCGAGCATGGCCTCGAGCAGCGGCAGGGCGACCACGGCCTGGGCCGCGCCGCGCAGGAAGGTGCGACGAGCGAGGGGACGACGAGTCATGACGGGCTCCTATCGAGGGTCCGCGACCGCGCGGAACAGCGGGCTGGCGACGAGGTCGACGAGCAGGCTCTGGACGCGGTGGCCGCTGGCGACGAACCTGTCCTCGAGGACATCCAGCGCGGGCAGCTCGCCGAAGGTCTCGAGGTGGCCGAGGCCGCCGCGCACGAAGTTCTTGATCACGCAGGCCGCAGCCCGCCGATCGTCGACCAGCAGGGCCGCCAGCTCGCGCGCGCCGGCGAACCGGCCGAGGTCGTCGGTGCTGGCTTCGACGTCGATGGCGAGCCCCTGATCCTCGGTGCGGAAGCGGCCGAGGGCGTCGTAGTGCTCGAGGGTGAGGCCGAGCGGGTCCATGCCGCGGTGACAGCTGGCGCAGCTCTGGTCGGTCAGGTGCCGCTGCAGCCGCTGCTTCATGGTCTCCGGCTTATTTGGGTCGGCGGCCGGCAAGTGAGTGTCGACGCCGGGCGGCGGCGGCAAGATGATGTCGCACAGCAGGCGGGTGCGAATGAACTGACCGCGGCGGGTCGGCGAGGTCAGGCCAGGGTGGGCGAAGCGAGCCAGGAAGCTGGCGTGGCCGAGCAAGCCGGCGCGGCCCTGCGCCGCCGGCGAGGCGACGCGGTGAAAGCCCGGCCCGTCGGGCGCCGGCAGCCCGTAGAGCCCGGCCAGCGCGGCGTCGACGAAGGTGGTGTCGCTGTCGAAGAACCGGCGGATGTCGCCGTCCTCCTGCCATACGATCGCGTCGAGCAGATGCAGGGTCTCCTGCGCCATCGACCCGGCCAGCGCGGGCGAGAACTCCGGGAACAGGTCGGCGCTCTTGGCCAGGGTCGGCAGGTCGCGCAGCAGCAGCAGCTCGCTGTAAAATTTGGTGAGGGTGGTCCGCGCCTCCGGTTGCTTCAGCATCGCCGCGGCCGCGGCCCGCACCTGGGCCTCGGTCTCGAGCTCGCCGGCCTCGGCGGCGGCCAGCAAGGCGGCGTCCGGGGTGCGTCCGAGCAAGAAGAACGACATGCGCGCGGCCAGCTCGAGCCCCGTGAGCCGCCGCCGCGCCGGGGCGTCGGAGTCGGGCTCGCCGAGCTCGAACAAATAGATGAAGTGCGGCGATTGCAGCAGCGCCATCAATTCGTATTCGAGGCCGACAGCGAACGAATCACCCCAGGCGCGGCCGTCCTCGGCGATCTGCACGAGCGCCGCGACCTCGCCGTCAGTCAGCGGCCGCCGCCAGGCCAGGCGCCCGAAATCGGCCGCCACGGCGGCGTAACAGGGCGAATCGGCGGTGGCATCATGGACGCACGGGACGAAGCTGGCGAGCCGCTCGCGATCGGCGACGGCGGCCAGAGCGACCGCTCGCGCGGAGGCCTCGCATTGTTCGATGGCGCTCGCCTGTAGCGCCAGCTCCGCCGCGCCGATGGCGTCGAACCCGTGCAGCGGATAATCCTCGGGGGGCGCAGCCGCGGCCGCCGCCTCGTCGCCGAGCAAGTAGCGGATCGAGCCGACGTATTGATGGCGCAGGAGGCGTCGCAGGCCGCCAGGGACCGGCGCGAACGAGTCCTCGTCGCCGCCGCCGGTGGTGCCGTCGATGGGCAGGTCGGTGCTCGCGTCGTCCGCGTCGCCCGGGCCCCTGCCCTCATTCGCCGGACATGCGAACAAGGTGAGACACGATGCGACAGCGATCGTCATCTCTCTTAAAAAATGATGGGTGAGCGACCGCGACATCAGCGATTGCTATGAACGAGGTTTGTCGACCACGCGACGCGAACCGTCGACCAGATCACGCCGCCGCCAGCGCGACCCACGAGTGGCCCAACCTGCCCCATTGTCGGCCCAAAACCCCTGGCGGCCGCAGCACCGCTGCGAGCGATGCTCGTGTCGATGCAGCCCATCGTCGCTAGCGCAGCGACGCTACGCGTCGTTGCCGAGCATGCGGGCCGAACATCGCTCCGCGCTTCGTCGCGTCGCGCGCCCGGGCCGACTGTCGCCGAGACTCGACACGCGGTCGGAGGCGGATTTCATCGCGAAGGTTTGCTCCCCCGCGGCGTCCGGGCTCCACTTTTGACCTGCCCACAAGAACAGGTCGACCGACGTGATCGGCTGCCGTCGCCGCTTCTCCTCGACATGGCTCTCTCGGCGGAGTTAGAGTCCGCGGCGTGCAGAGCGGTAGTTCGTCGAGCCAGCGGGACATGCGCGGACGCCTCGTTCACGGTGCGTTCTCCGCCGGCAGGTCGCTGCTCGCGTCGCGCACGGAGGTGCTCCTGGTGAACGCGTCCCTGCAGGTGCACGGCACGTGGCGGCCTGCCCAGGGCGACGCCGTCTGTGCGATTGCGCTGAGCGAGAATGGAGAGCAGGCCGCCATTGCGACGGAGTCGGACCGCGTCGTCGTGTGGTCGACGCAGACGCTGACCGCACGCGTGCTGCTCGAGGCGAACAGATCGCCCGAGGAGAAGCTGATGGCGGCGATGCTCGGTCAAGAGATAGACCTGCCCGCGGCGCAGCTCGCGGTGGCGAACGATGGCGAGACGGTGGCGCTCGTGCGCGCCGGGGCGGGTGGCGCGTACACGCTGGAGCTGCTCGGACCAGCTCGGGCCAGGGTGGAAGTCGGGTCCATCGATCCCTGGACGCGCGTGTCGATGCACGAGGAGCTCGTCGTGCTGGGCCGCAGCGCGTACGCACGCGAAGACCTGGCACGGCTGCCCCTCGGCGAAGAGGTCTTCGCGCGGTCGAACGGCGTAAAGCTGGTCCGAACGAGCGAAGGCGAGATCGCGCTGCGTGCCGCGGACGCCACTACATCGCTCGGCGAATGGGATGACGCGGGCTTTGCGTCCCACGAGGTCGTGCTGGTTCGACTTCGCCAGCACAAGGAAAGGGGTCCGCGCTCCCTGGAAGTGCAGCGCTGGCCGCTCGCCCCGGGCGTGATCGAGACGCGATCGATCCCGTGGGATGCGCCCGACAGGAGCGACCCTTTTGGCGAGCGCGCTCCACTCTGTGATTGCGCGAACCTTCGAGGCGTCGTCCATGCGGGCGAGGCCCACGCGTGGGTCGACCTGCGGACCGGTGAACGGATCGGCGACGTGGAAGCGCGCGATATGGATTGAGCGGGCCTTCGGGGCGAGGAACGGGCGCCAGGCATGACCCGCGACCACGCGCGCAGCGGCTATACTCGCGGCCGGACTCGCATGGCCATCACCCGTCGCGCGCTCTCCAGCCAGGCCCTCGCCGTGCTCGCCACCGCCGGCCTGGCGCAGCTGCTGGTCTCGCCCGGCGTGCTCGCGGCGTCGGTGCGGCCGGCGCTCGGCGCCTGGCTGCGCGAGCTGGCGGAGATGACCCGGGCCCTGCGCGGGCGGCAGCTCGGCGCGCGCGAGTACCAGGGGCTGCTCGATGATCTGTGCGGCCGCGTCGAGCTGTCCGACCTCCACGCGGCGATCGACCTCGAGGCCCTGAGGGCCCGCATGGCCGTGCCGGCGACCGGGGCCGGCAGCTGCGAGGTCGATTTTGCGGCCCTGGCCGGCGCTCCGACGCGTCTCGGCTTCGGCCGGCGGGTGTTCGCCTGCCGCCGCGGCCGCGCGATCGTCCCCCACGGCCACGACGACCTGTGCACCGCCTTCATCGTGCTCGCGGGGCGCTGGCGCGGCCGCCACTACGACCGGCTCGAGAGCCACGCCGATCACTTCGTGCTCCGCCCGACCATCGACCGCGCGTTCGCCCCCGGCGATAGCTCGAGCGTGTCCGACCACCGCGACAACGTCCACTGGTTCGAGGCCGAGACCGACGACGCGTTCGTGTTCAACGTGCACGTCGCCTGCGCCGGCGCCAGCGGCTCGCGGGTCTACCTCGACCCCGAGAGCGAACGCCTGGCGGGCGGGACGATCCGGGCCGCCAGGCTGAGCAAGGCCGCGTGCGTCGCCAAGTACGGCGGCTGAGCGAGAGATACGGCGGTCGAGCGAGGCCGCTTGCGCGCCAAGCACCGCGGCGGAGCGCGGACGAGCATCGGCCCGCATGCGCTCGACCTGCGCGGCTCATTATGTCCGAATGAGCATGTCCGATCGGGCATGCCCCCTCGAACATGCCCTCTTGCGCATGCCCTTCAGGACATGCCCGGAGCGCCAGCCAGCAGCGCCGCCACCTCGTCTTGCCCGTTGAACTCGGCCCACTCGCGCGGCGTCGCCCCGTAGATCGCCTCGCGGGCGTCGACCGCGGCGCCGTGGTCGACCAGCGCGCGCACCACCTCCGCGTGGCCGTGGCCGGCGGCCACGTGCAGGGGCGTCGGCAGGCCGGGGCCGGCGAGGCCGTCGACCGCGGCGCCGGCGGCCAGCAATGCGAGGACCGCGGCCGTGTGGCCCTCGCGCGCCGCCAGGTGCAGGGCCGTCACCTCGGCGGGCGTCTCGGCGAGCAGCCGGCGCGTACGCGCGTCGATCTCGACGCCGGCGCGCACCAGCACCTCGACCACCTCGGGTCGGCCGTTCTTGGCCGCCAGCGCCAACCACGAGGCCAGCAGCGCCGGCGGCTGCGGCCCGGCCTGCAGGCGCGCGGCCATCGTCGCCAGGTCGCCGGTGACCAGCGCCGTCGCCACGTCGTCGCCCGCCCCGAGCCCGCGCAGCAGCGCGATCTGGGCCGCGTCGCCGCGCGCCATCGCCAGCGCCAGCGGCGTGAGGCCGTCGTCGGTGGCCGCGTGCAGCTCGGCCCCGAGCTCGACCAGCAGCGTCAGCGAGTTCTTGAGCCCGCGCGCGACCGCCAGGTGCAGCGCCGTCATGCCCGCCGACACGAAGCCCATGCGCTGATGCACCGCGCCGGGGTCGGCCGCCACGGCCGCCCGGATCGCGTCGAGCCCGGACGGCAGCGCGGTGAAGATGTCTTCGCGGGCGCCGGCGGCCCGCAGCAGCCGCGCCACCGCTGGCCGATCCTGATGGCCCTGCGGCGCCCAGCGGACCACGACGGACCAGCCCAGCGGCGTGAGCGCGAACCACCCGTCGCGCGTCTCGAGCGCGGCGCCGTGGGCCAGCAGCAGCTCGGCGACCGCGGGCACTCCCATCTCGGCCGCCCAGTGCAGCGCCGTGGTGTCGCTGGCCGCCTCGCGCGCGTGCACGTCGGCGCCGGCCTGCAGCAGCGCGGCGACCACCGGCTGCTGCCCGCGGTGGGCGGCGAAGATCAGCGGCGTGCTGCCCAGCGACGGATCGCGGGCCCCCGCCAGCGCCGGCTCGGCCTGCACCTGGGCGACCGCGGCCGCGAGATCGCCGCGCTGGATGGCGTCGAACAGCGCGGACCCGGGAGACGGCTGGGGCGGGGCACTCATGCGGCGCCGAGGATCGCCCGGTTCACCGGCGGCGACAAGCCGCGGTCCCGCGCACGACCTGGCCTTCGGGACAGATCGAAGCGCGACCCGCGGCCGGCGCCGAGGAGCGTTCCGTCAATCATCCTCGCCACTTGGCAAAAACGTTCAAAAAAGATCCGCCGCCGTGTCGATCCGGCTCGGCCTCGTTCGACGTGGTCCTGAAGGCCGGGCGCGCCGCTGCGACCGGGCCTCTCACGACGAAAGGGTACCGACATGCGATTCATGATGATGGTCAAGGCTGACGAGCGTGGCGCCCCCCCGAGCCCCGAGCTGATGGCCGAGATGAGCGAGTTCATCGCCGAGACCCGGCGGGCCGGCGTGCTGCTCGACACCGCCGGCCTCGCCCCGATGGCGATGGGCACCCGGATCCGCGCCGCGGGCGGCGAGCTGACCGTGACCGACGGCCCGTTCGCCGAGGCCAAGGAGGTCGTCGGCGGGTTTGCGATCGTGAAGGCGAGCACCAAGGAGGAGGCGGTCGAGCTCGGCCGGCGCTTCATGCAGGTGCACACCCGCGTGCTCGGCGGCGCCTACACCGGCGAATGCGAGATCCGGCAGATGTTCGGCCCGGACGACGCCTGAATCGCGACTGCCACCATTGCCTGTTCACACCGCATTGGCTCCCTACCCCCTTCGAATCCGGAGATCGATCATGCCCACCTCCTCCTCTCACAAGCGCGCCCGCGCCGGCCGCATCCTCAGCGCCTTGCCGGTGCTGTTCCTCCTCGCCGACGCCGTCGGCAAGTTCGTCCAGCCCGAGGCGGTCGTCACCGCCTCGGCCGAGCTCGGGTTCCCGCCCGAGACGCTCGTGGCCCTCGGCGCGCTCGAGGCCACCTGCGCCGTCCTGTTCGCCCTGCCCCGCACCGCCGTGCTCGGCGCCGTCCTGCTCACCGGTTACCTCGGCGGCGCCACGGCGACCCACGTCATCCACGGCTCGTCGTTCGGGTTCACCGTGGTGTTCGGCGCGATCGTGTGGCTCGCCATGCTGCTGCGCGACGATCGCCTGCTGGCCCTGATGCCGCTCCGCCACCCGCGTTCGCTGTGAGCGTCACGGCTTCGGCGCCACGCACAGCGGCCGCGCCGCCTTGGTCGTCAGCTTCACCGAGGTCTGGCTGCCCTTCGGCAGCCACACCACCAGCGCGCGGCCGCGGTGGGCCGCGGTGGTCCAGTAACCGCCGGCCTTGACGCCCGCGACCTTGGCGAAGCTCTTGGCCTCGTTCGGGTTGGCCAGCTTCCACCGACTGATGTCGAGGTAGTTGTTCTTGCCGAGGGTCGCGCAGTACTCCTTGGCCCAGTGCTGGTTGCCGGTCTTGCCGAGGACCGCCGGCGTCACCAGCTCGCCGGACACGATCAGCGGCGGCGGCGCGGCCGGCGGGCTCGCCGGGGTCGGCGTCCCGCCCGTCGCGCCTGCGGGCGCCCCGGCCTCGCCGGAGGTCGCGCTCGCGCCTGGCGCTTCGACCCTGTCCTCAGGGACAGGCGGAACGACCACCGGCTGCGTCGGCGGCGTCGCCACCTGGCCGCCCGCGGAAGGATCGGTCCCGGCGCTCGGGCTCGGGTCGGCGCTGCGGAGCGCCTCGGTGACCAGCGTCGGCAGCTCGATCGGCGGCGCGTCGGGGCCGCGACCGAGGAACCACCACGCCGCGAAGCCGGCGGCCCCGAGCACCAGCAGGCCCATCAGCCGCGTCGACCAGTGCGTCGGCGTCAGCGACGGCGGCCGCTGCAGCGCGATCGTCGGCGCGAACACCGTCGCGTGGGTGACCGTGGCCGGGCTCTCGAACGGCTGCAGCGCGTCGGACAGCTCCCTGGCCGACTGGTAGCGGTCATCTGGCTTTTTGGCCAGGCAGCGCAAGATCACCGCCGACAGCGCGGGCGGGACCCGCTGGCGCAGGTCGATCGGCTCGGGCTCGGCGGAGATCACCGCCAGCAGCGTCGCCGGCACCGTGGCCCCGGTGAACGGGTCGACGCCGGTGAGCGCCTTGTAGAGCACCGCGCCGATGGCCCAGATGTCGGTGCGGGCGTCGGCGAACACGGCCCCGTTGATCTGCTCGGGCGCCATGTACTCCGGCGTCCCCATCATCACGCCGCTGCCGGTCAGGGCCCCGTCGCGGTCGATGAACTTGGAGATCCCGAAGTCCATCAGCTTGAGCACCGTGGGGCCGGTCTCGGGCTGATGGATGAACAGGTTCTCGGGCTTGAGGTCGCGGTGGATGATGCCGGCGCGGTGGGCCGCGTCGAGCGCGTCGAGGGCCTCGCGGATCAGCGCGACCGCGGCCGGCGGCGTCAGCTTGCCCCCGCTCTCGAGCCGCTGGCCGAGGTTCTCCCCGCGCAGCAGCTCCATCACGATGACCGGCCCGAGCGCGCTCGTCTCGAGGTCGAGGATGTCGCAGATCCCCGGGTGCCCGATGCGCGCCGCCACCCGCGCCTCGTTCTGGAAGCGGGCCACGATCTCGCGGTTCTTCGACACCTCCGGCAGGATCAGCTTGAGCGCCACGTCGCGGTCGACGTGCACGTTCTTGGCCCGCCACACTGCTCCCATGCCGCCGCGGCCGAGCTCGCTGACGAGGCGAAACTTGCCCGCCAGGATCCGGCCCTCGAACGGCAGAACCATGTCCGTGGCCGGACAGCGCAGCGTCGCCTCGTCGTGGTCCGCCCCGCAGAACGGACATGCTTCGAGGTGCGCGCCTGCCGACTCGGCGTTCATCGGGCCCGCAACGTAGCACAAGCGTCCGCGAGCCGGCTCGCGTCGAAGTCCGAACCGGAGGGCGCCTGTCACGGCCGAAACGCGCCCTGTACCCGGGTGTTCCCCGGCGACCCCGGCCCGGTGTCCTCCGGTCCGCGGGAGTTGGAAGCGCACCGCGCGCAAGCGCCCGCGCACGCACACACGCCGAAGATCGCCTGGCGCAGCCGAGCCCGGGGGCGCGCATGAACCTGTCCTTCAGGACATCCGCGCCGGCGGCTGCCTCGACAGCCGGTCCCGAGAGACAGGACCGGCGCGCCGCGGCGGACCGTCACCTGTCCCGTGGGACATCTTCTTCGTCGCGTGCCGCGAGCGCCGCCCGGCGATCGCGTCGCGGCCACCTGTCCCACGGCACATACGGCCGTCGCCATTACACTCGAGCCGTGTCCTCGAGGCCACCAAGCGAACGGGCCCGGATCTACCGGGCCCATCCGCCGCATCAGGCTCGTCACCTGTCCCGGAGGACAGCCGATTTGCCCGTCACATGCAGCCCGGCACCCAGTCGGGGGGGCTGCAATCCTCGAAGCCCTGGAGAATGCAGCCGGACGGCGCGTCCCAGGCCTTGTCGGGCTCGCCCACCTTGCAGACGACCGGGATGAACGGCGGGCACGCGCCGCCGTTGGCGATGCAGCCCAGGAAATCCTGGTTCCCGTAATCGGCGCACAGATCGCCGTCGACCTCGACGTGGGGCGCGCCGTAGATCGCCCGGCACTCGGAGGGCTCGTCCAGGCACTCGGCCTCGTCCAGCGACTCGCACGTATCGCAGTACACCAGCGCCGGCGCCTCGCAGGCCGTGAATCCGGCTGGCGCGCAGCCGGTGTCGACGAGGTCGTAGATCGCGTCGGTGCCGTCCTCGCAGAAGATCGTGCTGTTGTGCTCGCACTCCTGGGGCTCCGAGCAGCCGAGGAAGACCAGGCCCTCGCTGCAGCCGGGGAACTCGAGCGCCTTGCCGTGGTACGCCTGGCATCCGTAGGCCTCGCAGTCGGCCTCGCCGAGCTCGACGCACTCGGGCGGGATCGCCATGCCGGTGGTCGAAGTCTCGACCAGAGTCGTCTCCGACGGGTCGAACATCGTCGTCGCGGTCTGCCAGGGCTCTTCCGGCGCGTCGGTCGTCCCGCCGGTGGTGCCCACGCTGGACTCGCCGTCAGTGGCCGTCGGGTCGCCCGTGGTGCCGGACGAACCACTGTCGGTCGCCGAGAGGTTGCCGAGCTTGGTCGGCAGCTCGCACGCGGCCAGCGCGAGCGTGATCGTGATCGTAAGGATGCGGGGGACGTAAGCGAAGTTGTTCATGTCGTTGCCTCACCCTCTCGTCTCCGACCGTCGGCCCGTCCGTCACTGCCCGCAGCGATTAAAATGGCCGAACCGCTGGGCCACCGCCGACGCCGGGAATGTGCGCACCAGCGATTGCGCCGCCGACAGCGCCGCGGGCTCGTCGCCGAGTCGGCACAGCGCCTCGATGCGCGCCGCCTCGCGCACGTCCGCCAGCGCCCCGCCGGGGAACCGCTGCGCGTGCTCGGCCACCCCGGCCAGCGCCGCTGCCGGATCGCCGGCCGCCAGCTGCGCCTGCACGCGATCGATCGCCGCCACCTCCGCGGCCAGCCGCGCCCCCGCGTCGCTCGCCTCGGGCTTCGGCGCCTCCGCCTCGCTCGTCGCCCGCGGGCTCGCGGCGCTCTGGGAGGATGTCCCTTTGGACATGTCCTTCGGGACCTGCACCGGGATCACCGCCGGCGCGGCGATCGGCGCCGGCGTCGGCGCGGCCGCGAGGACCGGGCCCGGCTGCTTCGCCGCCACGACCGGCGCGCTGGCCACGGACGGGCGCTCGGCCGCGCGGGCCGGCGCGCGCGCGACCACCAGCCCGATGGTCGCCGCTCCGGCCACGATCATCGTCGTCGCCGCCGCCGTCTGCGAAGTCACCCACGCCGCCAGCCCGACCTTCGCCGCGCTCTTGCCGAACATCGGCAGCATCAGGCCCCACGTGCGCGACTCGGCCTCGCGCGGCGGCGCCTGGCGCTGGCGGGAGGCGTCGCGCAGCGAATCGAGGCGACCGCCGATCACCAGCGCCTGCAGCTGCTGCCGCGCCAGTCGCAGCCGCGAATACACCGTATTGACCGGCAGCCCCAGCTCCGACGCGATCTCCGGCGCGCTCATCCCCAGCAGCTCCGTCATCTCCCACACCGTGCGGTTGCCGTCGGCCAGCTCGCCGAGCACGCGCGTCAGCAGCTGGGCGTCGTCGTGGCGCTGCTGCGGCGCCGCGGCCTGCGGGCGGGCCAGCTCGGCGAACGCCGCGTGGCGCCGGGCCAGGCGCGCGGCCCCGCGGCGGTGGCGGAACGCGACCCGGCGGGTCACCCCGAACAGCCAGGCCCGCGGCGACACCTCGAAATGCAGCTCCTCGAGCCGGCGGTACGCGGTCAAGAACACCTCCTGGACCACGTCGTCGACCGTGCCGCCCGGCACGCCGAAGTGCTGGGCCGCCGACCACACGAACGCGAATTCGGCGCGATACAGCGCCTGAAAGCGTCGCAGGTGGGGTTCGTCCTCGTGAGCGGTTTCGCGCGGGGTCATCGCCGGTCCGGCTGGTGCCCACGATTCTCCGGCCTGCCGGCGATCCGTCACCATGGATCTCCGAACCGCATCTCGACCCCCAGGAGCAGCCGCCCCGACGCCCACGGCGTCCACAGCGGCACCGGCTCCGGGGCCGCGTCGAGCTCGAACTGCGGGTGCACCGGCGACAGCGCCAGCTGCAGCGCGCCCCACACGCTCCAGCGGGCCCCGGCGTGCCACGCCAGCCCGGCCCCGAGCACCCCCGCCAGCCAGCCCTGCGCCGCCGCCCGGCCCGTCGCCAGCCCGCGCGCCTCGCCGCGCATCGCCCCCGCCTCGAGCCCGACGCACAGCGGCACCTCGACGGGCCCGCGCCCCAGCCGGCCGCAGCCGTGCACCGCCCCGGCGAACAGCCCCGCCCGCACCTCGACCTGAAACCCGGCCACGTCGCGCACCTCGCCCCGCGGCGCCACGAACAGCCCCTGGACCTCGACCCGCCAGCGCGGCCACAGCAGCCCGCCCGCGAGCCCGACCGCCCCGGTGATCCGCGGCGCCGCCCCCAGCTCGCCGCCGCCGTGCAGGCGCACGAACCCGCCTGGCCGTTTGGACCTGTCTGAAGAGACAGTCTCGCGCGCCGGCTCGGGCTCCGCGATCGGCGCGAACCGATCGTCCAGCGGCTCGGCCGTCACCGCCTCCACGACCGGCTCCGGCCGCGGCTCGCTCGCGACCTCGGGCTCGGCCTCGCTCGCGGGCGCCGGCACGCGGGCCGGCTCGACCGCGGCGGCCACCAGCAGCGCCACCACGTCGGCCAGGGCCGCGCACGACGGGTCGCTGACCTCGCGGGTCTCACCGCGCTCGCCGGCGGTCAGCCGCAGCCGCAGGGTGAAGCCCCGCTCGCCGCGCACCACCGTCGCCTCGACCGCGGCCTCCTCGGCCGTCAGCGGCCGGCCCAGCCGGCGCGCGACCGCCCCCAGCACCTCCGCGCGCTCGGGGCAGCCCGCCGGCGCGCGCCACTGCAGCGCGTCCTCGGACGGCGCGGGCACCTGCGCCGCGCCGAGCAGCGGCGCGAGGGCGAGGCGCACGAGCATCGTCGGCCCAACATACCACGCGACCGCCTGCGGCGAGCGCCCGCGCGCGGACCCGCCCGCCACCTCTGCGCACATGGATGGGTCCGATCGTCGCACCGCCCGGCGACACCGCGAGGGCCCGGCTACGATCGCCGCGCATGAACCTCGAAGCCTGGCTGCAGCCCCTGATCTGGCTCGCCGGCGTCGGCCAGATCGCCCTCGCGCTCGCCTCGCTGGCGATCCCGCGGCAGCTCGGCTGGCGACTCAAGCTGGCCGGCATGTCGCCGCTGCTCCGGCAGATGTTCTGGGTCTACGCCGCCTACATCCTCGGCACCAACCTCGCATTCGGCCTGGTGTCCGCGCTGGCGCCCGCGAGCCTGCTCGACGGCAGCCCGCTGGCCGCCGCGGTGTGCACATTCATCGCCATCTATTGGCTGTCGCGGGTCGTCGTGCAATGGACCTACTTCGACCTGACCGAGCTGCCGCGCTCGCGCTTCAACACCTTCGCGCGCGTCTCGCTCGAGCTCGCGTTCGTGGCCCTGACCGTCGTCTACGCCGCGGCCGCGTACACCAATGGCTGCGCTCCCCGGGCCGACTTCCATGCCGATCGCCGTTGACGTGGCGCTCGCCGTCACCGGCGCGGCGCTGAGCGGGGTGCTCGCCGTCGGCTTCGTGCTGCCGCGATTGCGCGATCGGGCGGCCGCCCGCGCGCTCGCGTGGACGAACGTGCTCACCGGCCTCGTCGCCGTCCTGCTCGCCTGCGTCGCCGCGCCGGCCGGCTTTCGCATGTTTGCGATCTGCGGCGTGGTCCTGTTCGCCATGAAGGGCGTGGTCGCCGTCGAGGAGCGCCACGCCCACGATCGCCGGCTCGATCCGCTCGCGTGGATCGGCTGGGCCGCGGCGTGGCCCGGCATGCGCCCCGACCTGTTCGCCGCCCTCCCGTGGCGCCCGTTGCCCGGCGCCGGCGCGCTGCTGCGCAAGGGCGCGATCCGCCTCGGCGTCGGCGTCCTGTGCCTGCTCGCCGCGCGCCTCGTATTCCCCCGCTCCGAGCTGCTCGCCGCCGCCCTGGCCCTGCCCGGCCTCAGCCTGGTGCTCCACTTCGGCCTCTTCAACCTGCTCGCCGGCGCCTGGCGCCTGGTCGGCGTCCCCGCGTATTCGCTGTTCGACCACCCGCTCGCTGCTCGCGGCCTGTCCGAGTTCTGGGGCCGCCGCTGGAACCTCCCCTTCACCGAGATGACGCAGCGCGCCGTCTATCGCCCGCTGCTGCCCGCGCTCGGCCGCGACCGCGCCGCCGTGCTCGCGTTCGCCTTCTCGGGCCTGCTCCACGAGGTGGCCATCAGCCTCCCGGTCCGCGCCGGCTTCGGCGGGCCGATGCTGTACTTCCTGCTCCACGGCGGCGCCACCCGCCTGGAGCCGCGCCTGCGCCCCGCCTTCGCGCGCCGCCCGTGGCTGGCCCACGCCTGGACCGTCGGGTGGTTGGTGCTGCCGATGCCGCTGCTGTTCCACCCGCCGTTCCTCCGCGGCGTGGTCTGGCCATTGCTCGGCCTCGCGTGAGGCGGGCGCAAATGCATGCATGTCCCATTCGACATGTTTATAAAAACATGTCCTTACGGCCATGCATCATCGCACCCGTCGCCGCGATCGCGCCGACGCACGACCTCCCGGTCGCGCCTGGCGCCGTGGAAGGTCGATCCCGCGCGGCACGGCGCCCTGTCGTGCGCGGCTCGCTCGCGTTACCATCGCCGCGTGAACTTCTCGGCCCGGCTCGCCCCCCACCGCTCGACCTGGGCCATCGTCCGCCTCACCTGGGCCCCGCTGTTCGTCACGATGGCGGTCGTCCTCGGCGCCTCGGCGCTGCGCAGCGCCGCCCCGACGGCCGCCGACGGCTTCGCGTTCCTCGCCGGCCCGCTCTTCATCGCCGCGGTGGTCTACGTCGTCTTCACCTGGAAGCGCGGGCCGATGCTCACGATCGAGGGCGGCACCCTGAGCCTCGGCGAGCGGCGGATCGCCGTCGCCGAGGTCCAGGCCAGCGTCGAGCAGCACGTCTTCAAGGTCTCGTCGCGCTACATCCGCGGCACCTTCTGGCACCCGCTGCTGGCGCTGCGCCTGCCCGACGGCAGCACCGTCCGCATCGTCTGTCCCCTCGGCGGCGGCGGCGAGGCCAGCGGGCGCAAGCCCTCGCCGGCCCCGGATTACAACCTCGAGCCCGCCCCGTGGAACGAGCTCGCGGCCTTGCTCGGCGCCAGCGGCCGCTGAAGCGGGCTCACGGCGTGCAAGCGGCCGGGCCGACCCTGACGTCGTCGACGTTCCAGCTGCCGACCAGATACACCAGAGTGCTGCCGACGTTGAAGCACCAGCGCGCGCGGAAGTCGGCGTTCTTGTGCGGCGTGACGTTGTACGAGAAGAACTTCCACTCGGTGTCGTAGGTCCCGGTCGCGAGCGTCTCCCAGAGGACCACCCAGTTGGTGCCGTTGTACACCGACAGCGTGTTCTTCATGTACGGCGTATAATCGCTGTTGATGTAGCGCCAGTACGACAGGTGGACGTCGGCCGGCGCCGCGGACAGATCGATCGTCGGGCTCTCGAGGCAGTAGTAGTCGTGGATGGTGGAGTTGGGGATGCAGCCGCCGAGGACGACACCGGCGACGCCGTTGTCGTCGGTCGGGGTGTGGTCCAGCGCGGGGTCCTGGCCGTTCTGGCAGCCGACCGACGCGGCCGCGGGGCCGATCGCCCACTGCGTACCGAGCGTCCAGCCGGCGCCGTTGTCCGAGAAGTCCTCGTTGAAGAGATCCTCGAGCGACGGGCCGCACACGCCGGCGTCGCACACCTCGAGGTTGGTGCAGGAGTTGCCGTCGTCGCACGCGGTGCCGTCCTGGACCTCCTGGGCGAAGCAGCCACTCACCGGGTCGCAGGCGCCGGTATGACAGGCGCCGGCCTCGCCGCTGCAATCGAGCGGAGTGCCGCCGCCGCAGCTACCGGCGTTGCAAGTGCTGCCCTCGAAGCAGACGGTGCCGTCCTCGCACGCCTGGCCGTCGTTGACCGGCTCGGCGACGCAGGTGAAGCCCGGCATCTGACACGCGCCCTCGGTGCAATCGCCGTCGAGCATGTCGCAGTCGGCGTCGCTCAGGCACAGCGGCGCGGTGCACAGGCCGAGCGTGCAGATCGCCGACAGGCAGTCGCTGTCCTCGAGGCACAGCCCCTCGCCGAGGCAGCCGTTGCAGGTCGCCCCGCCGCAGTCGACGTCCGTCTCGTCCTGGTTGAGCACGCCGTCGCCGCAGGTCGCCTGGGCGCACGCGCCGTCGGTGCACACGCCGCTGGCACAGTCGCTGGCCTCGGCGCACGCGAGCGCGTCGCCGCAGGCCGGGCAGGTCGCGCCGCCGCAGTCGACGTCCGTCTCGTCGGCGTTCTTGACCAGGTCCTCGCAGCTCGGCGCCGCACACACGCCGCCGACGCAGCTGCCGATCTCACAGTCGCCGTCCTGCGTGCACTGGAGGCCGTCGGCGCACGGCGAGCAGGAGCCGCCGCAGTCGACGTCGGTCTCGTCCTGGTTGAGCGTGCCGTCGTCGCACGAGGCCGCGGGCTCGGTGGTGACCTCGGTGGTGCTCGGGTGCAGCGTCGAGTCCGAGGAGGCCGTCTCGTCGGCGGTGGTGCTCGTCGAGGTCGTCGGCGTCCCCGTCGTCGTCGTCGTCGAAGTCGGCGGCTCGTTTGTGGTGACCGGCGTCCCAGTCGTCCCCGGTTCGCCGGTGCTGGTGTCGGTGGTACTGGCGGATACTTGCCCGTCCGTGGTCGTCGTGCCGGCGTCTCCGCAGCCAGCGAGCGCGAGGGCGCCGACGAAGAGCGATACTTGGGTCCGTGGGGTGGTCATCAATGCGCAGAGTGCCAGGATCGCGCCAGCGACTGGAAGCCCACCGTTCGGGGAGACTCGGCGAATGATGGCAGCGCGCAGACCGCCGCACGTCCGGCGCACTGCGTAGTTGTAGGTACCGCGACCGGGGGCGCCGGCGCCGCCGAGACCGCTGTCGCGGCGTCAACCCGCCATTGCCATGTAATCAACGTTCAGGCCGGTCGTCGCACCGAGCTGAACGCGGGTCGGCGAAACGTCGTATTGCGGGGAATGCACCGACATCGGGGGTTCACCTCGCCGTCGAGCCCGCCGTTCTACCAGTTCTCGGCGTAGGAGTATTCCTGACAGGAGCCTGGTTGCGCGGCGGCACGATCTGCCGCTCGTCTCGGGCCTGTCGTCTCGATGTCGTCGCTACTTCGATGGATCTCGCGACGATCTTCCAAAGTTGGACGCGAGGATGGCCGTCGATCGGAGGTCAACGCCGTGCGCCGGGCTTCCACCCGTCCGGAAGCCACCACGCGGAAGGGGTGCACGTGCAGCCGATTCACGAGCCGGCGAATCAGCAGATACGCTGCATACGTCAGCAGGGTCAGGTTGGCCAGGTACGCCGCTGGCATGAAGACATAGACCAGCGACGAGTACCCACCCCACCGGATGTATGACCTCTTGTCTACCACCTGCCAGGATCGTCCGCCGCACACCATCGCCCGGGCGCCACGCCGGGCTCCGCCGGCACCCGAGCGCGCTGCAGGCGACCCCTCTCGCCGACATCTTCGCCTCCGGGTGCGCGGCCGCGTGGAAGCCGAGGCGCTCGCGCGTGTGCTCGACGTACTGGAGGCGCGGCGATGATCCCTACGTCGGTGCGGATCTTCGTCTGCACGCAGCCGGTCGACATGCGGCGCAGCTTCGATGGACTCGCCGCGGCGGCGAAGCAGGTGATCGGCGAAGACCCGCGGAGCGGCGCGCTGTTCGTATTCACGAACCGGCGCTCCAACCGCCTCAAGGTGCTGTGGTGGGACAAGAACGGCTACTGCCTGTCAGGCAAGCGGCTGCATCAGGCGTTATTCCGGCTCCCGTCCGCGAATGACCCTTCCGACAGGAAGATGCTCGCCGATCGTCTCTGGCCTTACTCGGGCAATTCAGGCCTTCTACGGAAGCGCCGTTCGACCGCACCGAGCCAAACAATATAAACCATGATAATACCGATGCCCCAGAATGGGCCCGTGGCAAATACAACAAGAGCGCCGAGCGACAACTCTAGGGTGAGCCGTGCGGCTCCTCCGAGGTTCCCGAAATGGTGGCGGAAGAAGGCTTGTTGGAACTCCTCGGTAGCGCAGAAGCCAAGAGGTTGATCAGGGCCAGCCTGAACCAAGGCCGCGGACTGGGCGGGTGTGGACTGGGCAGGTACGGATTGGGCGGGTAATCGCGCCGATCGCCGTTGGATGCGGTCGCGCATGCGCCGCTCGATTACACCAGCAAGAGGAAGCAGTAATAGACTATACACCCATATTTGCCACGTCGATAAACCGAACAAGCTATCCAAGAGCGCGAGCGGGATGAAGGCCAAAGCCATTGCCCCAATACCCAGCGGTGTGCGAATCGCTATGTTCCAGAATTCGCGCGTTGGCCAGAAACCCAAGTACTGGGCGGGGAAGGGCCGCTTCCCGTAGATTTCCATGTACTCCTTCATTTCTTGTCCCTCTTGTTCTGGGCCTTATCACATTTGTTCTTCACATAGGCACCAGCGGCGAGCCCGGTTGTTGCGCCGCAGGGACCACAACCGGTCACCGTAACAATGCCGACCGTGGCGGCCGCAAATGCTCCAGCTAACCAGCATTTCCATCGCGCTTCGTCCTCACCGAGGCCCGCTAGCTCAAGCCCTTCATCCAACCAGATCTGCACGATGCTGGCGGCGATCCGGGCGACCCGCTTCGGAGATAGGGATGTAGACGAGTGACCGAACTCGCCCACGAACTCCCAATCGACGAACCGAAGGTCGACGATCGGAACGCGCTCGACAACAAATGTGGCCGTGCCGCTCCCGCTAGCATCGATGCGCAAAGCAATGCTCAGCGGGCCGACGTCCGGCAGGACATAGTCGATCTGACCGGCGATTCCGTCCGTGAAGTTGAATGAGGCGGTGAGGTTCCGAACGTGGCTTGGCGCCGTTAGTACTTCAGCGAAGGTCGCCTCGACCTCATCGCAAGCGGATACCGGGCCGGGTAAGGAGAGGGAGAGGATGAGGGCGATGGCGTGCATGAGCGTCCTGGGATGCTGGATGAGGCTCAGAGATCTGCAAGGTGAAGGGCAGACTTTCTCGAACCCGTCGCTAGCCGCCGATTCCGCGTAATCCCGGGCGCCGGCGATGACGCCGCCGATGCCACCTCACTTAGCCGCTAGGTGCGGCGACCTCGGCAGCGCGGTTGGCGAGTCTAGCGAGCGAGCAGCAACAACTCCGCCATGGCGAACAGTCGCCGCGCCCGACTCGACTCGCTACCTCCGTCGACGGCATCGACCGGCGCTCATGGATGACTACCGCTGCCCGGCCGACAAAAGCACCGGGTCGAGGAGTCGACTACGGGTAGAAGAAGCATTCTTGACCCTGGTAGTTGCCCGAGCAAATGCTGTTGCATTGACTTCTAGCACTAACATGGGCGTCCGAGCAACTGCTGCCTACACCGTTAGCGGTGCGAGGAACTGGATCAGCACCGCACCAGCACCAACCCCAGGCAGTGTAGTAAGAAAGGGGCAAATCACCGCCGCGTGCGGCATCATCCAGCGTGCCGGCCTCCCCCTCTGCGGCGTCGGCCGGACTGGCCGCATGGGACGTCGCGGCCCGCCACCTCGTCGACGACGACCCGGCGGCGGCGGCGGCTGTCCTTTCGGACATGCCCGCGACCACGGCGCGCGAGCACGCGATCCGGCTGGTCATCCTCGAGCGCCTCGGCGACCTCGCGGGGCTCGAGCGAGCCGCCGGGCCCGCCGCAGCGGTCTTGCTCGACCCGGCGGCGCGGGCCGACCTCGCCGTCCTCGTGCGCACCCGCCCGCTCGTCGCGGCCGCCCTGGTCGGCGCCTGCGCGCCGCTGCTGCCCGCGCTGGTCGACGTGTGGTCCGGGCTGCGCGCTCACCTCGGCGACGGTGAGGTCCGCCGGGCCGCGCTCGCCGGGCTGCACGCGCTCGCCCCGGCGGCCCCGACCGGCCCCGAAGACCACGCGGCGCTGGCCCGGTTGCTGGCGCTGCGCGGGCTGCTGGCGGCCTCCGAGGGCCGGAGCGCCCCGGCGATCCGCGACCTCGAGGCGGCGCTCGAGCGGGTCAGCCCGGACCTCGACGAGGACGAGGAGCTCGCCGAGATCCACGCGCCACGCTCGCGCGCCTGCTGGCCCCGGAGTCGCCGGCGCAGGCCCGGGTGCACGCGCAGGCTGCCATTCGCCGCAGCGTCACGCCCGAGCGGACCCGCGAGCGCATGCTCGCAGAGCCGGCGCTCGCGGGCTTGCTTGCCGACGACGCGCCGTGAAGCCGGGACCTGGCCTCATTCATCCCGCCGACACCTCCCGGGTTGTGTGGCACGCTCCGGCGAGGCGCCGGCAGATCCGGCCGCCGATCGGAGGACACGATGATCACGCTCTATGGTTTCGGACGCATCTTCCCCGAGGGGCACGGCGAGACGAAGGACCTGCGGGCCCAGTGGGCGCTCGAGGAGACCGGGCTGCCGTATCGAGTCCACGCGCTCGACCACACCGCCGGTGAGCTCGACGGCGAGGCCTTCAGCCGGATCAGCCCCTTTCATCAAGCCCCGGTGATCGACGACGACGGCTTCATCGTCGCCGAGTCGGCGGCGGTGGTGCTCTACCTGGCCGAGAAGGCCGGCAAGCTGATCCCGGGCGATTTCCAGGGCCGCACCCGCGTCGTCCAGTGGTGCTTCGCCGCGACCAGCACCGTCGAGCAGACCCTGGTGTGCCTCGATCTGATCGGCATGTTCGACCACGACAAGGCCGCCCACAAGGTCACCGCGGAGGTGCGCAAGATCGCCGACCGCTGGCTCCGCGACGTCGAGCGCCGCCTCGAAGGCCGCGAGTGGATCGCCTGCGACGCGTTCACGGCCGCCGACATCATGCTGGCCTCCGTCCTGCGCGGCGTCCGGAAGACCGACCTGCTGGCGCCGTATCCACGGACCCAGGCCTACTACGCGCGGGCCATGGCCCGCCCGGCCTGGCAGCGCACCCTCGGCCTCTACGCCGAGCGACTCGGCGCGAACCTCGACGACATCCGCTGACAGGTCGCCCGGGCGCGGACGATCCCGCTTTCCCCGCGTACCCACAGTTGCTTCACCACGGCGAAGCTGGCCTCGCCGCCCCGATCGACTTCGCCGTTGTCAGCCGCAATCTCGCGCCCGACCCGCGGCTCGGCTGAGCCGAGCCCGCCGCCGCGTCATTCGGCGTGGAAGATCACCCGCTCGAACGTATCCGACCCGTTGAGATTCTCGTTCGCGCCGCAGCGATAGCCGGTCCCGATCTCGTCGCCGAGGGTGTGCCAGCACAGGCGCAGGCTCGAGTTGTCCTCCGGGCCCCCGAATTGCGTGTCGCACTCGGTGCGATTCACGCTGTCGCCCGCGCGCGCGAAGCCCCACGAAAAATTGTCGCTGAAGTACCAGGCGACCCCGTTGGCCTCGTGCTTGCCGTCGCCCTGGCTGCCGACGTCGAACAGCACGTCGGCCCGCTCGCCCATCGCCAGCAGCTGGAAATCGTCCGCGCCGACGGGGCGGCACGCCATGAGCAGCTTGGAGCCGGTACACGCCTCGCCGAGGATCTCGTCGGTGAGGTCGGGCTCGACCTCGTCGTAGAGATTCGCGAAGCACTCTTCCCAGCCGACGAGGTCGCCCGCAGGCACGTCCTGCTGCGGTCCCTCGGCCCAGTACAGCTTGTCGTGGTGACCGTCGTCGTCGTCGTCGTCGTCATCATCGCGGTCCGGCACGTCGACCTCGCAATCACAGTCTTGGACGTACGGAATTGTGCATAACAAGCTGCTGAGCACGATCGTGGTGTAGTGCATCGAAATCCTCCCTCGGCGATATCCCGCTCGAACTGCCTCGAAGATGCGACAGGTCGCAGGGGTAGCAACCATGCAGATTGACGCCGCTCACGGTCCGCCGCAGCGACGCGAGCACGCCGGGCACACAGCGTTCCGTGGATCCGTCGAGCTGCTCCCGGCGCGTGGGAACGCTCCAGCCCGCTCTTGCCCGCGACCTCAGGGCCACGTGCGCCGGCCACTTGTCAGCGATCGACGCCGCCCGGGGACAGGCACACGCGCGGCGATCACTCTCATTCTGTTCAGTAGATGCAGACGGAGCCGGCTCGCTCGGTCGAAACTCAAGCGCCCCTCTTCACGGACGAACGCCTCGCCAGCGTCGCAGCGACCGGGCTCGCGCTATAAGAAGCGACGATGAGCGACCCGCTGCGAATCCCCGTGCGCGCCCCGAACGGGCTCCTGTGGGTGAACGTCTTTCTCCAGCCCGCGGTGATGCTCCTCTGCCTCTGGCTCGCGATGACCGCGACGACCGACAGCGCGCGAACCCTCATGTGGCAGCTCGTGGCGCTCTCGACGGCCGGCTTCGTCGGCGCCGCGTGGCTGCTCGCGCGCCGCCGGCGTTCGGAACACGCGATCGTGATCGACGACCGCGCCCTCACGATCCCCGGCGTGCTCGGCGGCGCGACCGAGGTCGTCCTCGCGTCGATCGAGAGCGCGAGGCTCGAGGTGACCCGCTCCGCGACCGAGACGCTCTCCGTGCTCCGCCTGGAGGCGAAGAATCGGCCGCCGGTCCTGGTCTCGAGCCGGCTCGTCGGCGCCCAGGCCGTGCAAGCGACCGCCGACTCGCTGCGGGCGCGCGGTGTGCCGGTCGCCTGACCGCGAGCACCGGCCGATCCTCCGTCGTGCTCGCCACGGCCTCGCTGCCGCGGCCGCCGAATGCACCCTGACCGCCCCGGGCTCAGGGGCAGCTCGCGGGCGATTCGACGTACAGCTGGCCCAGCTCCGTCAGTTGCCCCGACCCGGCGAGCAGGTCGATCGTCGGCGCCGGGTCGAAGCGGCCGCTGAACCACGAGTAGCGGGCCACCGCCGGCTCGGCCTCGAGGTATTCGAGCGCCTCCTGCATGTATTGCAGCTGCACCGCGACCGACTTGTCCTCCGCGTCGAGGCAGGAGAACTCGGTCAGCCAGATCGGCCGCTCGTAGCGCTTCATCTCGCCGATGTACCATTCGAGCGCGGGGCGGTCGCAGGCGTACCAGTGGACCGCGAGGTGGTCGACGCGGCAATCGGGGCAGGCGGCGAAGAACTCGTCGAACCACTCGAACGGGTCGGTCTTGTTGCAATCGCCGCCGCAGTAGTTGACCGCCGGCGACACGATCTCGAGCCCGTGCGCGTCGGCGACCGCCTCGACCTGCGGCCACAGCGCGGCCGCCTCCTGCGGCGTCAGGTTGGCCTGGGCGCCGAAATTGGGCTCGTTGAACGCCAGCAGGTAGCGCGCCCCGGCCGGGATCGGCGGGTCCTGATCGAGCGAGGCCCCGCCCCACAGCATCGGCACGAACTCGACGTCGAGCGAAACGTAATCGCCGACCTCCTGATCGGGCGGGACCGTCCAGTTGTACCACCACGACACCCCGGGCGCGAGCGCGGCCATGTCCGCGTGCGAATGATAGCCGTACGCGATCCCCCGCTTGCAGCCCGAGCGATCGACGCCGCCCGAATCATCCGTGCTGCTGCCCTCGCTGGTCGGCCCGTCGCCGCTGGTCGGCCCGTCGCCGCTCGTCGGCCCGTCGCCGCTCGTCGGCCCGTCGCCGCTCGTCGGTCCGGTGGACGGCCCCCCGCTGCCCGTCGGCGTCGTCGTCTCGCCCCCGCTCGTCGGGCCCGCGGTCGTCGACCCGGCCTCGCTCGAGTTTCCGCCGTCGTCACCACAGCCGGCCGCCAGCGCCAGCATCAGCCACCATTGTCCGCGCATCATCATACCTCGCATCTTTCTCAGTTCGGCAGCCGCAGCCCGAGCGCCTCGCCGATCGTCGCCTGCGACACCGCCCCCGGCAACCCCGGCAACAGCGGCGCGAGCGCGGGCGGGACCTGCTCCGGGTGCACGATCGCCAATTGCACAGTGCGCGACGCCGTGTCCATCAGCACGATGAAATAGCGGTACCCGTCGATCGGCCGGCGGAACGCCACGCCGGGGCCCTGATTCGGGGTCGCCACCGCGCCCGCGGCCGCCTCGACGTTCTCGCCCTTGTCGATCAGGTCGACCTCCGGCCCCAACTGCGAGGCGTCGCACCCGTCGCCGCACGGCCCCTCGCCGACGTAGCCGGCGTAGCCGAAGAAGTTGGTGCTGAACACGCCGAAGTTCTGGTACTGGTTGTTGTCGTTGACGACCTCCCACACGTTGAATTGGCCGCACCCGTCGCCGAGGTACCATTCATCGGGGTTCTTGGCGTAACACTGGCAATTCGAGAACGAGCCCGCGCGCACCAGCTCGCCCAGGCTGAGGCCGATCCACGGCGCGTTGTACCAATTGCCGGCCATGTCGTCCGAGCACGGCTCGCCGACCGCGTCGGCGTCGGGCATGCGCGCCAGCAGCACGAACAGCTTCGAGCCGGCCCAGCCGTCCCAGTCGCCATCCTGCGAGCCCGGGCAGAACGGCTCGCTGCCCGCCCCGCAGGCGAACGGCGTCGCGGTCGAGACATTGACGAGACACTCGGTGCCGACGATCCCGTCGAACCCCGTCATCTCGGTCTCGTTGCCCTTGAACGCGACGCCCTGCCCGTCGCCCGGCCGGCGCTCGTCCCAGCTCGAGGCCAGCGCCCACTGATCGGCACCCTCCGGCTGGTACACCGCGAATTGCTTGAGCTGCAGCGGCCCGCGCAAGGTGAGGATCAGGTCCTCGTCCCACGGTGTCAGCCCGTCGCCGTCGACCTGCTGCTGCGCCAGGCAGCAAGTGTCGCTCTGATACGCGTCGCACGGCCCCACCGCTGGATCGCGCCGGCTCGGATACCAGCCCGGTGCGCCGATCTGCTGGAAGGTGATCGTGCCGCCGTGCGACGGCGCGTCGAGCTCGTCGGTGTCGAACTCGGCCGGCCCCAGGCCATCACCGCCCCCGGTCGGGTCATTGCCAGCGTCGGGCTTGGGCCCCCCGCTCGAGTCGCTGCCGGTGGGGTCCGCTCCACCCGTCGGATCGACGCTGCCCGAGGTACTGGTGGGGGGCTCGCCACCCGTCGAAGGCCCGGCGCCGGTCGGCCCGTCACTCGTGGGCCCCGCGCCCGTCGGCCCTGCCCCGTCCGTCGGCTGCTCCGCGCCGCCCGGGGTGCAGGCGACCATCCATGCCAGCGCGACCGAAGCGTGAATCGACCCTGTCCGCCGCATCCTCGACCTCCCGAAGCCGGGTGACTCTACCGCGACCCCGACCGGCGAAGCCATCGCAATCGTCCGAGCGCGCGAATGTAGCCACCACGCAGCACGCATGATGCAGCGCCCGTGTCCCCGCTTGCCGAGGCTACCGACCGCCGCGCCGGCATGGGCCGCCGCCCGACAGGGGTTCCATGACCCGGGCCCGCGGCCAATGGCACCACTGCCGCAGTGCCACGATTCACGACGATCAACGCGGCTCGCTGGCCGCGAGCAGGCCCTCGGGCGTGGCCGGCAGCCGCACCGCGCCGATGGGCGCGCCGATCACGATCGCGTCCTCGCTGTCGGCGGTGAACGCCAGCTCCACCGGCGTCCCGCCGTGCAGCCGCGCGATCGTCCCGGCGAACGCGCCGTCGTGCGCCGACCACAGGCCGACCTCGCCGCGCTGATCGGCGATCAGAATCTTCGAGCCGTCAGGCGAGAACACCGCCGATCGCCGCACCCAGTTGCGCCGCCCCTCGAGCTGCACGCTCGGCGAGAGGTCGTCGGCCCGCCACAGCCGCGCCGCGCCGCTGTCGTCGAGCCCGAGGATCGCGCTGTCGTCCGGCGAGTACTTCGCCGATACGATCCGCGCCGCATTGCCGCGCAGCTCGGCCAGCACCTCGCCGGTGCGCGCGTCCCAGACCTTCGCGTCGCCGCGGCTCCCGTGGGCGAACATCTGCGCGCCGTCGTGAGCCCCCGCGATGCCCGAGAGCTCGCTGCGGAGCCCGTCGAACTGCACGCTCGCGCGCGTCCACGGATCGAGCAGCTCGAACCGCGTGGTCCACCCGGGGATCACGAGCTGCCCGATCGCCGTGCCCTCGATGCGGCCGTAGGGCAGGTTCGGCCGCCGCAGCGTGTGCAGGCCGCGGCAATCCGCCGTCGACCACAGGTGCAATGCGCTCTCCGTGTCGACGGTCACCACCGCCTCGGCGTGCGGCAGGAACACCGGCCGCTGCCACATCTCGAGCGTGGTCGGCAGCGCGCAGCGCAGCGCACCCGTGTCGGCGTCCCACAGCTCGGCGGCGCCGGCGGGCGAGGCCGCGAGCAGCGTGCCGGCGCCCGACAGCACCAGCTTCGCCACGTCGTTGGTCGCCTCCGCCGCGAGCAGGGCCCCGTCGGTCACGCGATGCACCGTCACCACCCCGTCGCCGGCCATCGCCAGGCGGTCGCCGGCGACATCGATGTCCATCGCCACCGGCGCCCGGGCCACGCGCCAGCGCGCCGGCACGGCCAGCGGCAGCTCCCACACCAGCGTCGGCCCGGCCGCCGTGCCCGCGAGCAGCTGGCCGCCGTCCGGCGAAAACTGCAGCGACATCACGTCGTCGTACGCGGCCCGCAGCGTCGCCCGCAGCGCCCCGGTCGCGACCTCCCACACCCGCACCGTGCCGTCGCCGGCCCCGAGCGCCAGCCACCGCTCGTCGGGTGACAGCGCCGCGGCCCCGTAGTGCGCGACCTCGCCGTCGACGCGCCGGATCATCCGCCCGTCCTCGGGCGCCCACGCGAACCACGCCCCGTCCATGATGACCGAGATCAGCGTCTCGCCGTCGCCGGTGAACAGCAGCTGCTGCGGCGAGAACGTCGGCCCGACCGCGCGCTTGACCAGCTTCGGCGCCGCGCCGCCCACGTCCCACATGTAAATGTCCATGTCGTTGCCGGCGACCGCGACGCGCTCGCCGTCGCCCGAGATCGCCAGCGCCGTGTACATGCGCGCCGACGTCGGCAGGTCGCCCAGCTTGCGGCCGTCGGGCAACGACCACAACCACGCGTAACCGTTGTCGCCGGTGACGATCCGCGAATTGTCGCGCGAGAACGCGGCCGCGTGGGCCCTCTGCGGCAGCGCGGCGATCAGCGCCCCGGTGCTCGCGTCGCGCACGCGCAGCTCGCCCTCGGCCAGCGCGGCGATCCGGGTCCGATCGGGCGACATCGCGATCAATTGCTGCTCGTCGCCGAGCCGCGCCGTGATCGCCCCGCTGCGCACGTCGCGGCGCACCAGCCCGTCCTCGCCGGCGGTGACCAGCGCCCCGTCGGCCGCGACGTCGGCCCCGGCCACCCCCTCCAGCTCGACCAGCCGCTGCCCGCTGCCCGCGTCCCACAGCCGCAGCGTCCTGCCCTCGACCAGCGTCAGCACGACCTCGCCGCCCGCCGCCCAGCGCGCGTGGTTGACGTAGCGCCCGTCGACCGCGCCGTACTGCATCACCACCCGCGGCGCCATCAGCGTCGCCGCCAGCGCCCGGCTGGCCGCCGCGATCGGGCCGCCGGTGCGCAGCGCCTCGCCCGCGGCCGCCCGCGCGATCGCCCGCGCGGCGTCCGTTCGATCTGTCTCTTCGGACATGTCCTGCGCGCGCAGGATCGACGCCTGCAGCCGCTGGGCGTCGACCACCGCCTGGCGCTCGAACGCGCTGCGCTCCGCCTTGTCGGCCTGGGCCGCCGCCTCGCGCTCGGCCTGCTCGGTCTGCGCCCGCGCCTCGGCCCGCGTGCGCGCCTGCTCGTAGCCCAGCCAGGCCAGCGCCACCCCGCCCGCGAGCGCCAGCCGCAGCCCCGCCACCGCCACCCGGTGCGAGCGGGCCCACAGGCGGGCCCGCTCGCGCAGCGAGTACGCGTGGGCCGCCACCATCTGCCCGGCCTGGAACCGCCGCAGCTCCTCGGCGAACGCGGCCGCGTCCGGGTAGCGATCGGTCGGCGCGCGGGCCATGGCCCGGTGGGCGATGGTCGCCAGCTCGCCCGGGATCGCCGGATCGACGCCCCGCAGATCGCTCGGGTGGCCGGCCAGCACCTGCGCCGCCAGCCCCGTCCCCGTCACCGCCGCGAACGGCGGCTGCCCGGCCAGCACGTGATACAGGATCGCCCCCAGCGCGTACACGTCGGAGCGCACATCGACCACCTCGCCGGCCGCCTGCTCCGGCGGCATGTAGCGCAGCGTCCCCAGCACCGTGCCCGCCTGCGTCATGTCCGAAGTGCCATGGTCCAAAGGACCTGCTCCATCGGACATCTCATTTTCGACCGCCGTCAGGTCCTTGGCCAGGCCCCAGTCGATCACCACCGTCTCGCCGAAGCGACCGACCAGCACGTTGGCCGGCTTGAGGTCGCGGTGCAGCACCTTCTGCGCGTGCGCGTAGGCGATCGCGTCGGCCACCGCGATCACGTGCTCGACCAGCCGCAGCCGCTGCGGCAGCGTCGTCGCCTGCTGGATCTTCGCGTCCAGGCTCTCGCCGTCGACCAGCTTCATGCAGTAGAACGGCTCGCCGGAGGCGTGCCAGCCGAGGTCGTACAGCGGCACGATGCCCGGGTGCTGCAGCCGGGCCGTGATCGCCGCCTCGAGCGCGAACCGCCGCTGCGCGTCGGGGCTGGCGCGCAGCAGCTCCTTGACCGCGATCACCCGCCCGAGCCGGCGATCCTCCGCGCGACGGATCACCCCGATCCCCCCGGCCGCCAGCGCCTCGCGGAACACATAGCGCTGCTCCTCGGGCAGCTCCGGGCGAGCCGTGGGCGTGAGCGTCGGCGGCTCGGCGGCGTCGGTCAGCGTCGCCGAAGCGTCGGCCAGCGCGGACACGCGGGCGAGCAGGCGGTCCTGGGCGCGACGGACGATCTCGGTGGGCGGGACAAGGTAGGGCACGGGCATGGCGAACTCCTCGCCGGTGGGGTGTCCGCAGCCAGTATTTCTGATCCCCGGAGATTTTTGAAAAGTCGCCGGGCGCTCACCGCTCGCCGTCGCGCACCCGGCCGAGGTGGGCCTGCAGCTTGCCGTAGATGCTCTGCATGCAGCTGTCGAGCCCGTGCACGCTGGCGTCGCGCAGCGCCGGGTCGGCGACCAGCCGCTCGACCGCCTCGCGCAGGCGCGTGCGGGCCCGTTGCAGCCGGCGCGCCACCGTCGGCTGCGGCACCTCGAACAGCGCCGCCAGCTCGGCCTGCGTCAGCCCCTCCCAGTCCTTGAGCTCGACCAGGATCTGGTCGTCGAGCGCCAGCGATCGCAGCGCCTGGGCGACGATGTACTCGAGCTCGCGGTCGGCGAACAGCGCCGAGACCGAGCCCTCGGTCGCCGGATCGATCGCGCTGTGCTCGGCCGGCTCGAACCGCTTGCCGTGGCGCTGGCGCCGGCGGATGTGCGCCACCAGCACGAAGCGGGCGATCCCGTAGACATAGGCGCGGAACGGGCTGTCGCCGCGGAACGCGTCGCGCCGGCGGACCACCAGCTCGAACGTCTCCTGCGCCAGATCCTCGCACGCCCCCGCCTCGGTCTTGCCGTAGAAGAAGCGATAGATCGCCGCGTAATAGCGGGTGATGAGCTGCCGCCCCGCCTCGGCCTCACCGCCGCGCCATGCCTCGAGGAGCGCCCCTTCGTCCACCCGCGCATGCTACCGCGCCCCTCGCCCCCGCGCGAGCCTCTTTGCGAAATCACCGCCCTCGCTCCCGATGACCAACTCCGAGGGAACGACGGCGCGTGACCGATGGCGCGAGCCATGCCACGTCCGCCCGCGTCACAGTCGACGACCTCGAGCCGCCCGCGGCGCTCACTTCTTGTCCGCCGACACCGTCCACGATCCGGTGAATCATGCCAGGACATCCCTCGCCGAGCATCGGTCAAATACGCAATCCGGCGAATCCCCGCGCCTCACGACTCGCGCATGGTCCCGCGAATCACGGCAGTCCCATGATTCGCGGTCTCCTTGTCATCACCGTCAGCGTTTGCAGCGACGAATCGCCGCCACCAGCGCGTCGGCCACCGTGGCGAACGTCTCGGCCCGCGGCGCCGCGCCCTCGGCGGTCAAGGCATTGGCCACCGCAGGGCGCACCCCGCTGACGAAGCAATGCACCCCCAGCAGGCGCACCGCCGCGAAGATCCCGTGCAGCCGCTCGGCTCCGTTCACCTCGATCGACTCGAGCCCCGTCATGTCGAGGATCGCCACCTTGGCCCGCGTGTCGCAAATCGCCGCCAGCAGCTTCTCGCTCACGTGCGCCAGCTGCTCCTCTGCCAGCGTCCCTGCCAGCGGCACCGCCAGCACCTCTTGCCAGATTCGCAGCACCGGCGCCGACAGCCGCAGGATCTGCGAGCGCTGCGCCTCGATCTCCGCCACCCGTCGCTCGAGCTCCGCGTTGCTCTGCTCGAGCGCCGCTGCCCGGGCCGCCGCCACGCTGCCCAGGTGCTCGCGCTCGCGGGCCACCTGGCTCTCGAGCAGCGGCCCTGCCGTCCGCAGGAAGCTGCGCGCCAGCGTCACCTGGCGCGGTGAAAAGGCCGCCGCCCGCGAATGCACCCCCAGCAGGAGCGCCGCGCCCCGGCTCGTGCGCAGCGGCATCATCAGCGCCGCGCGGACCCCTGGCACCGCGGTCAGCGGCTGCAGATCGGGCACCCGCGCCACATCGAAGACCGCCACCACCTCGCCGCCCTCGACCCGCTGCACGAACTTGCCCGCGGCCAGGCGCACCGCCGACAGCCTCGTCTCCGTCGCCGTCACCGCCCGGTACGTCGCGCCCGCGTCGGGCACCAGCACGGCACCCGCCTCGTAGCCGAACACCGGCGCCAGCACGGCCAGCAGCGCCGCCTCGGCGTCCGGCAGCGACCGCGCCGTCGCGGCCGCGCCCACCGCCGTCAGCAGCCCCTCGGACTCGCGCCGCAGCTCGCGTTCGCGGTGCAGCGCCTGCTCGAGGTGGGCCACCGTCTCGCGCAGCATCTCTTCGTCGCGCGCCACCGGAGGGGCTCCTACGCGCGCACCAGCGCGGTGACCGAGATCATCAAATTGCCGTGGCGATTCTCCCCGCCGACGAAGCAGCCCTGCTCGCCGAACGTGAAGCAACCGACGAACGGCGCCCCGCCGAGGGCCGCGCGCAGCCCCGCCGCGATCGCGTCGAGCTGCGAGCGCAGCGCCAGCATGCAGCCGGCGCAGAACACCACCAGCGCCCCCGCCACCGCCTGCCGGTCGACCCCCGCGAACGCCAGCGCGTCGGTGGCCACTCGCTCCGCGCGGCTCGCCAGCGCCTCGTGCGTCCCGTGCATCAGCACCAGCTCGTCGCCGACCTCGAAGCTGGCGAACAGCTCGATCGCCCCGTCCGGCCGCACCAACGCCGGGTGCGCCAGGCGATACGACGCCACCTCGCCGATCCCCCCGACTCGCCGTCCCAGCGGCAGCAGCGTCGATTCGGCCAGCACGTTGCCGCCGCCGCGCGCCGCCGCGATCGCCCCCTCGGTCCACCCGTCGTAGATCTCCGCCGCCGGCCGGCCGTCGATCTCGAGGATCGCCCGATCGTGCGCCTGCGTCACCTTGCCGCTGCGCGTCGTCGGCGTGTAACCGCTCTGGAACGCCGAGGCCACCCGGCCCGACGGATACAGCGCGCTGACCACCACCGCCTCCGAATGCGTGGTCGCCCGCGTCCATTGATACCAGCGGCCCGCGATCGCGTCGTCCGCCGCGCTGCCGCCGACGATCGGCACATCGGGCCCGACCACCGCCTCGATCCCCGCGATGCACGCCTCCTCGCGGCCCGGCGACGCCGTCATCCACACCAGCATCGGCACCTCGCCCGGGCGGCCGGCGTCGTCGATCGCCGCCGTCACCGCGCGCTCGCCCGCCGCCTGCGCGTCCGTCCCAAGGTCCGCCGACCCGACCCCGTACGCCCCGGCCGGGTCGTGCACCCCGAGCAGCGCCAGCCCCCGGTCGTGCACCCCCGCGTCCGTCATCACCGCCGCCGACGAGCTGCTGCCGTGGGCCACCGGCGCCCCGAGCTCGACCAGCGCCCGGCGCACGTCGTCGCCCGCGTGGGCCTCCGTCGATTGCACGAACAGCCAGTCCGGCGGCCCGCCGAGCGCCTCCACCACCGTCGCGTACGCCTCTCTCGCCGCCTGCGCGGTATCCCGCTCGACACTGTGCGCACTCGCTGACCGCATGGCTCCGAGGTTACTACAGGATGCCACTGGCGGCGCGCGGGCAGACATTCGCAGGCCGCGACATGTCCGCGGAATCATCCCTCGCCCGAGCCGCGTCGACCTCGGCCTACATCGCACATCAGGGCCCGTACGGCGGTCGCCGCGCGGACACCTTCAAATCGGGGTCCACGGCACCCGATCTCCCCACGTGTCCCGAAGGACAGATTTTATGGATGAGCCCGTTCTATGTCCCGAAGGACAGCTCGCAATCGACTTCGCGCAACATGTCCCGAAGAACATCTTGGACGACACGATCGCCGCTTGGAAGACATGACCGGAGGGACAGATCACGCCCCATCACCGGCGAATGCACCGTCGCGCCCTGTTATCCCGCGGCGCGCAGCTCCACCAGCATGCCCGGCCCCACCAGCACGTGCGGATCGGCCGGGTTCGCCTGCCAGCCGCCGCCCACCGGCAACGCCAGCCGCGCACCGCTCCGCACATGGGTGAAGACCGTCACCGGGCTGGTCTCCACCGTCCATTCCGCCGGCCACGGCCCCGCGAATTCGGCCACCCGCTCGAGGCTGTCCCCGGCCCGCTCCTCCTCGCCGCTGGCGAGCTCCCAGATCCGCCAATCGCCCGCGGCCACGCGGGCGGCCATCCGACGGCCGTCGCGCGAGAACCTCGGGCTCGGCTGCAGGTACGCCTGCGTCGCCTCGTCCAAATTCGTGAGCTCGCCGCAGCGCTGCACCAGCGCCCCCTCGGCCGTGCGAACCTCGACCTGCCCGCCGTCCTGCACCGCGAGAAGGCCCCCGTCGGCGCTCATCCCCAGCCGCCAGCCCGCCAGCTCGAACGTCACTGAACCGACGCAGCGCCCGTGCGGCAGCTCGTGCAACGCCACCGTGGTCGCGCCCTGGGCCAGCGCCGCCATGCGCACCCCCTCGCGGTCGTACGCCAGCCGGTCCCCCAGCGAGAAGCCGAGCGGCTCCCGCATCGCCAGCGCGACCCCGCTGCGGGTGTCCCATAGCTGCAGCCCCCCCTTGCGTGCAAATCATGTGACGTGTCCCAAAGTACAGCCACGGATCGGCCGGCCCGCCCTCGAGGTAACGCCCGAACTCCACCTCCATCCGCGCCAGCGGCTCCCCGGTGCGACCGTCGAGCAGGTCCCGGTCCCACACCAGCCGCGTGCCGTCCGGATCGAAGCACGGCGGGAAGCCCTGCTCGGGCGGCGGCGTCTTCAGCCGCATCAGCGCCGCCAGCGACCACACCTTCACCGCTCCCGCGAACGTGGCCACGAACTCACCGCTCGGCGACACCGCCATCTCCCAGCCGAAGATCGGCAGCACGCGCTCGCGGCGACCGTCCCAGCCGATCATCCCGCTGCGAGTCGTCGAGACCACCAGCTTCCCGCCGCCCTCCGCGACCTCCGACACCGGTGAATCGGTGACCAGCGCGCGCTCGATCTGCAGCGTCGCCGGATCGACGACATACACGAACCCGGCGGCGTACTCGTCCTCCGAGCCGTACACGAGCAGGCGTTTCTCGTCGGCCGTGAACTTCGCGCTCGCGGTGCCCTCCGCTGGGCAAGGCAACGCCTCGCGCGGCGCGCCCTCCGAGCGGAGCAAGTACGTCGGGCCCCACCCGTCGCTCACGAACTTCGGGTACGCCGGCGCGGCCTCGTCGTCCAGATCCGGCTCGGTCACGAATTGATCGCCGCGCCACTGCCAGCGCACCCGCTCCTTGCGCCGCTCGGGCACCCCGGGGTTCGGGTACATGCGCCGCGCCGACACCACGATCTCGTCGTCCGTCACGAAGCGCAGCACGGCCAGCCCCGCCAGCGACACCTCGCTCGAGGTCAGCTCGGCGAGCAGCCCCTCCGTCAGCGGCAGCCGGCGCATCGGCCGGATCCACGGCCTCTGCCGCGCCGCCAGCTCCTCCGCCCAGCGCCGATACAGCGCCGCCGTCGTCCGGTCGCCGAACGTGCGCGCCAGCATGCAGCTGCCCACCGAATCCGGGTACTGCGCCAGCAGCTTGCGGTCGCTCTCCAACACCCGCCGCAGCCGCGCCCGCACCTTCTCGCCCTCGATCTCTGCCAGCCACACCTCGAGCGAATCGGTGGCCAGGGCAGACTCGAGCGCAGCGATCGAGGCAGTCACCCCGGTCTTATCGCACGTCCCCGTCGACACCGGCATCCGTGCCCCCCTCACCCCGGTCGACATGCCCCCCCTCGCCCCCTCTGCGCAAATCCGGCCACTGGCACGCGGCATCATCGACGACACTCTTTTCGGCCTTCACGGCAGGCTGGTCCAGGAGCGCGAATATTGCTACTTGATCGACCTGGGACGCCGCGCGACGGCTCCAGCCCTCGGACGACGAGACACCCATGAGCAAGCGCCAGGAGCCGCCCGAGCAAGCGTGGGGTCTCTACGAGACCCTGATCACCGAGGCCGTCGCCGCCAACGTCCGCGACCTCTCCCCTCGTCGCTCCGCGCGGGTCGAGCGGCTCCGCCCAGCCGACGCCGCCGACCGCCTCGCTTTGCATCTCGGCCGGATCGTCAACCGCGCGCTCGCGGCGTTGCCCGACGAGGAGCGGGTGCCTCGCGGCGTTCAGTTGGCGCGGCAGTTGATCGCGCAGATCGCCTCCGAGCTCGCCCTCGACCTCGCCCCCGACCTCCCGCGCGAGCCCGGCGAGGTCCTGCGGGCGCTGCTGGGCCGCCTGCCGGACGGCAGCGCCGAGCTCCTGAGCGAGCCGATGATCCCGCTGCTCGACACCACGCTCCTCACCAACGCCCCGGGGGAGCCGCGGCTCGGTCACCAGCTCCACGCCGAGATCCACTCCTCCGATCGCATCGATCTGCTGATGGCATTCATTCGTCGCAGCGGCCTCGCCCCGTTGCTGGACGCCCTTCGCCGCCACTGCGAGGCCGGCCGCACCCTGCGGCTCTTGACCACCACCTACACCGGCTCGACCGAGGCGCGCGCTCTCGATCAGCTGCGCGCGCTCGGGGCCGACATTCGCATCTCCTACGATACCGGGGCGTCGCGCCTGCACGCCAAGGCGTGGCTGTTTCACCGCCGCTCGGGCTTCTCGACGGCGTACATCGGCTCCTCGAACCTCACCCACGCCGCGCAGGTCACCGGCCTCGAGTGGAACCTCCGCGTCTCGAGCGCGCGCAACCCCGACGTGATCGACCGCGTCGCCGCGGTCTTCGAGACCTACTGGAACAGCGACGACTTCATCGCCTACGACCCCGACCAATTCGCCGCCGAGAACGAGCGCGCGTCCGGCCCTGTCCTCCTGCTCAGCCCCATCGAACTGCGCCTGGAGCCCTTCCAGGAGCGCATGCTCGAGCAGATCGCCCTCGCCCGCGCGCAAGGTCATCACCGCAACCTCCTCGTCTCCGCCACCGGCACCGGCAAGACCGTGATGGCCGCCGTCGACTACGCCCGGCTGCGCGCGAGCCTGCCGCGCGCCCGGCTCCTGTTCGTCGCTCACCGCGAGGAGCTCCTCGACCAGAGCCTCGCGACCTTCCGCCACGCCCTCCGTGAGCCCAGCTTCGGCGAGCTATGGGTCGGCGGCCAGCGGCCGCGGCGGTTCGAGCACGTGTTCGCCTCGATCCAGAGCCTGAACGCCGCCGGCCTCGCCGACCTCGACCCACGCCAGTTCGACGTCGTGATCGTCGATGAATTCCACCACGCCGCCGCGCCGTCGTACCGCGCCTTGCTCGATCACATCACCCCGCTCGAGCTGCTCGGATTGACCGCCACTCCCGAGCGCAGCGACGGCCTGCCGCTGCTCGGGTGGTTCGACGGCCGGATCGCCGCCGAGCTGCGCCTGTGGGACGCCATCGATCAGCGCCGCCTCGCCCCGTTCCTGTACTACGGCATTCACGACGGCCTCGACCTGCGCGACGTCGCCTGGCGTCGCGGTCGCGGCTACGACGTCGCGTCGCTCTCGAACCTGATCACCGCCAACGACGTCTGGGCCCGCCGGGTGCTCGCCCAGCTCGTCGCGCGCATCGACGATCCTCGCGCGATGCGAGCGCTCGGCTTCTGCGTCAGCGTCGACCACGCCCGCTTCATGGCCCGCGTCTTCAACGAGGCCGGCATCGCCGCGCTCGCCGTGTGTGGCGACAGCCCGGACGGCGAGCGCCGCGCCGCGCTCGACGACCTCGCCGCGCGCCGCGTCAACATCGTCTTCTCGGTCGACCTCTTCAACGAGGGCATCGACGTGCCCGCCGTCGACACTCTCCTCCTGCTCCGACCGACGGACAGTCCGACGCTGTTCCTGCAGCAGCTCGGCCGCGGCCTCCGGCGCAGCCACGGCAAGGAGGCCTGCACCGTCCTGGACTTCGTCGGCCGCCACCGCGCCGAGTTTCGCTTCGATCGCCGGTTCCAGGCCCTCCTCGGCGGCTCTCGCCGCGACCTCGTGCAGCAGATCGAGCACGGCTTCCCGTTCCTCCCGGCCGGCTGCCATCTCGAGCTCGACCCGATCGCCGCCGACATCGTGCTCGCCAACATCCGCCAGGCGACCCCCTCGCGACGCCCCGCCAAGATCGAAGCCCTGCGCCGGCTCGCCCGCGAGCACGGCGCGCCCACGCTCGATCAATACCTCACGGAGGAGGGCCTCGATCTCGCCGATGTCTACAGCGGAGACGGCTGGTCGGACCTGTGCGAGGCCGCCGGCCTGTCCCTTCGGCCAGCCGGGCCGCGCGAGGCCGAGCTCCGCCGCGCCTGCGCGCGCCTGCTCCACATCGACGACCCCGAGCGGATCGCGGCCTTCCGGGACCTCGTGGCCCGCGACGCACCTCCGCCGCTCACGGGCATGCCGGAGCGCCAGCGTCGGCTGCTGCGCATGCTCGTCGCGGCCGTGACCGAGCGCGCCCTCGACAAGACCACCACGCTCGCCCAGGCCAGCGCGCTGCTCTGGCAACACCCGCAAGTGTTGGCCGAGCTCCGCGAGCTGCTCGCCGTGCTCGCCGGCCGCATCGATCACCTCCACCACCCGCTCGCGGAGCGTCCTGATGTCCCGCTGCAGGTCCACGCTCGCTACACCCGCATCGAGATCCTCGCGGCGTTCGGCGTCGGCGCCGAGGCCAAGGTCGCGCCGTGGCAAACCGGCGTCTACTGGGCCAAGGAAGCGCGCGCCGACCTCCTGGCCTTCACGCTCGACAAGACCAGCGGCAACTTCTCACCGACCACCCGTTATCGCGACTACGCGATCAGCCGCGAGCTTATCCACTGGGAGAGCCAGGCGATGACCCGCGCCACCAGCGAGACCGCCCGGCGTTACCAACAGCACGTCCAGCTCGGCACCGCGATCATGTTGTTCGCCCGCGTTCGCAGCGACGAGCGGGCCTTCTGGTTCCTCGGGCCTGCCACTTACGTCCGCCACGAAAGAGAGGCGCCGATGGCCGTCACGTGGCGCCTGCATCACGCGCTCCCCGGCGACCTCTTCACCGCGTTCGCCGCCGCGGTCGCCTGACCGCTGCGTATCGCAGCGCTCCCTCTCGACTCACGGCCGCTCGCGCCCGCATGGTCTGCAGGGTCGCACGCGTGCCGTGACGCGCCGATCGCGTCCTTACACTCCCGTATGGGTCGGAGCCCGCCCACGTCCTCGGGTCGACGCCGAGGCACCGCGCTCACCCGATCTCGAGGATGTCCCGAAGGACAGCTGACCTCACATCGCGCCTGCGGCGCGAGGCTGCCGGGGACGTCCGCCTCGCTCGGCCCTGCGGCTCACGCGCGACGCTCCAGGAGCGCGACGGACGGGCGAAGCGTGCACCTCGTCCCTCGATCCTCGGGTTCGTGCCCAGGATGTCCGCGGACGGCTCGTCAGTATCTGCGGGCTGGCTGCGCGGTGTAAGCTCGCCGCGATGGCCGCAAGCGACAGGTCGAACGAAGAGCTCACCGCCGAGGTGGAGGCGCTTCGGCGGCAGGTGGAGGAGCTCGAGGTCGACGCGCGGCGGTACCGGGCGATGGTCGACAATGTCGCCCTCAGCGTCCAGGTCTGCGACGCCGCCGGTCGCGTCGTCGAGGTCAACCGCGGCTTCGAGCGGCTGTGGCACCTCTCGCTCGCCGCCGTGCACGGCCACGTCATCCTCGAGGACAAGCAGCTCGAGCCGTCCGGCAGCCTGCGCGGCGTTCGCCACGCCTACGCCACCGGCGAGGCCACCCGGCTGCCCGCCATTCGCTACGATCCGCGGCACACCGAGGGCGTCTCCGACGGCTCTGCGGGGTGGGTCGCCTCCTCGATCTACCCCGTGCGCGACGACGCCGGCCGGCTCGTCGAGGCCGTGATCATGCACTACGAGATCGGCGAGCTGAAGCGCAGCGAGGAGGAGCTGCGGATCCAGAACGAGGCGCTCGAGGCCGCGGTCGCCGCCCGCACGGCCGAGCTGTCCGAGCACCTGCGCCTGCTCCACGCCCAGCAGCAGTCGCTGCGCGAGCTCTCCACGCCGGTGATCCGCCTGTGGCCGGGGATCCTCGCGCTGCCGCTGATCGGGGTGATCGACGCCGCCCGGGCGACGCAGATCATGGAGAACCTGCTCTCGGCGATCGTCCATCACCGCGCCTCGCAGGTCCTGCTCGACGTCACCGGCGTGCCCGTCATCGACGCGGAGGTCGCCGCCCACCTGTGCCAGACCGTCGGCGCCGCGGCGCTGCTCGGCGTGCGCTGCATCCTCGTCGGCATCTCGCCGACCATGGCGCAGACCCTCGTCGAGCTCGACCTCGACCTCACGCGCCTGGCCACCGCCGCGAGCCTGGAAGACGGCCTCCGACAGGCGCTCGCGCAGCGCAGCCCGACCCCCCGCGGCTGATCGTCGCCAGGCGTCGCGCCGGAGCAGCCGCCGCCGGCAGGCGCTCGCGCAGCGCGACCCGGCGTTGGGACCCAGATCGTCGTGATCATGCGCTAGCCCGCGCCGAGGGTTGACATCCGCCCGAGGCCGGGGAAACGATCGCGGGATGATGAGAGCATCCGCCGCCCGCGGCCGAACGCAGGTCATCGGCGTCATCAACACCTGCATGACCTTCCAAGTGGCGGTGATCGTGCTGTTCGTGGCCGTCCGTGGCGGCGAGCGGCTGCCGCAGCAGCTCGTCCGCACTCTCCTGGCCGCCGGCCTGTGCTACGCGCTCTACCGCGGCGCTCCGTGGGCGCGCTGGACCACGGCCGTGCTGTACGGCTTCGCCGGCGCGCTGGGGATGGTCCTGCTGGCGACCGACCACGACACCGTGAACGCGATGACGCTGTTCCAGTTCGCTATGGCCACCAGCTTCCTCTCCTGCACCGTGGTCCTGGTGCTCTCGCGCGACGTGGCGGCGTACTTTCGCCGCGACACCGCCGTCCGCTCGCCGCCCGGGCAGCCCCGCGCCCCGGACAAAGTGCAATGACCATTGGGACATGTGTCGGGAGGGCTACTGCCCCATCCTCCGACGCCAGGCCACGAAGCTCGACCCGATCGCAGTCGCCAGCCGCGAGAGGGGGTCCTTCCGTCCCTCAACGCCAGGTATAGAAGCGTTCCATCTGCTCATGACGCCTCCGGCGTGTGCTCCAAGCACCTTCGCCCGCAGCGAGTCATTTATCACAACAGATGACCCAAGAGACATGTTGCGCCCCCGCTCCTCCGCCGGGCGGCCGCGCGCGTCGGCTCGCCCAATCGCGCGAGGCGCTCATCCGGGTCCCCCTCCCCCCGGCCGCCCTCACCAGTAACTCCCCCGAGCGCGCCTCCTCCTCGTACGAATCGGCGGTCCGCGCCTCGGTCGATACCCCACCCATTCGCGCACGAAAACGCCACCGACGCGCGATCTAAGTCAGTTGACTTTTCAGGCGAATGACTTAGTGTACCGGCCCGGGAGGATGCGCTCCCAGACCACCTCTAAAAAGCCCACGGGAGGGGCTCCTCCCATTCCCTGGAATGCCGCGCCCCCGGTCGGATCTGCCGTGGTCGCGCCGGGACCGTCATCGCCCTGCGATGATTCGCGGGACCGCGCCCTCGCCGGCGCGCCCGCGCATAGGTCCGCCCGTGGCTCGACGAATGATGGCAGCGCCCTTGCCCCTTCGGGCCGGCGCCTCTTTGCAGCGAAGGATGTGCGACGATGAATGCAACGACCAAGAATGACGCCGGATTCTCGCCGGAGGCGCTGCGCGAGAAGTATCGCATCGAGCGCGAGAAGCGGCTGCGCCCCGACGCCAGCGCCCAGTACGTCGACCTCAGCGGCGTGCACGCCGAGTTCGACCGCGATCCTTACGTCGAGCCCGGCTTCACCCGCCCGGCCGTGGCCGAGACCGTCGAGGTCGTGGTCGTCGGCGGCGGCTTCGGCGGCATGCTCGCCGCCACCCGGCTGCGCCAGGCCGGCGTCGACTCGATCCGGATCGTCGAGAAGGGCGGCGATTTCGGCGGCACCTGGTACTGGAACCGCTACCCCGGCGCCGCCTGCGACGTCGAGTCGTACATCTACATGCCGCTGCTCGAGGAGACCGGCTACATCCCGAGCGAGAAGTACGCCAAGGCCAGCGAGATCTTCGCCCACTGCCAGCGCATCGGGCGGCACTTCGATCTGTACCGGGCCGCCCTGTTTCAGACCTCCGTCGCCGGCATGGACTGGGACGACGACGCTCGCCGCTGGATCGTCACCACCGACCGCGGTGACCGGCTCGCCGCGCGGTTCGTCATCATCGCCGGCGGCGTGCTTCACAAGGCCAAGCTGCCCGGCATCCCCGGCATCGAGAGCTTCCAGGGCCACAGCTTCCACACCAGCCGCTGGGACTACGCCTATACCGGCGGCGGCCCGGCCGGCGGCATGGAGCGGCTCGCCGACAAGCGCGTGGGCATCATCGGCACGGGCGCGACCGCGGTCCAGGCCATCCCGCACCTCGGCGCCTCGGCCAAGCAATTGTACGTCTTCCAGCGCACGCCCTCGAGCATCGGCGAGCGCAACAATCAGCCGACCGACGCCGCGTGGGCCCAATCGCTGCAGCCCGGCTGGCAGCGCGACCGCATCACCAACTTCTCCGCGATCGTCTCGGGGCGCCCGCAGGACGTCGACCTCGTGCGCGACGGCTGGACCTACATCTTCGACGGGGGCAGCGGCGCGCCGGCGACCAGCCCCGAGGAGGCGGCTCAGCAGCGCATGATGACCGATTTCCGCAAGATGGAGGAGATCCGCGCGCGGGTGGACACGCGGGTCCAGGACCGGGCCACGGCCGAGGCACTCAAGCCCTACTACTATCAGTTGTGCAAGCGGCCCTGCTTCCACGACGAATACCTCGACACCTTCAACCGCCCCAACGTCCAGCTCGTCGACACCGGCGGCAAGGGCGTCGAGCGCATCACCCCGACCGGCGTGGTCGTCGACGGCCAGGAGTACCCGGTCGACTGCCTGATCTACGCCTCGGGCTTCGAGGTCTCGAGCGAGTACACCCGCCGGCTCGGCTTCGACATCCGCGGCCGCGGCGGCCAGTCGCTGCGCGACAGCTGGGCCGAGGGCGCCTCCACCCTCCACGGCATGCACAGCCGCGGCTACCCCAACCTGCTGATCTTCAGCACGACCCAGAGCGGCTGGGCGATCAACTTCGTCCACATCCTCGACGAGCAAGCCAAGCACGCCGCCTACATCATCGAGCAATGCCGGCAGCGCGGCGTCGAGACCATCGAGGCGACCGACGCGGCCCAGCAGGCGTGGTGGCAGGTGATCTACGCCAGCCTCGCCAACATGGCCTTCGGCGGCGCCGAGTGCACGCCTGGCTACTACAACAACGAGGGCGGCGCGTTCGGCATGCGCGAGGTCAAGATGGCCGCGTTGGCCAGCGGCCCGCTCGAGTTCATCAAGATCCTCCACGACTGGCGCGAGCACGGCGGGCTCGAAGGCCTCGAAATCACCCGCGCGGCCGACCCCGCGAGCCCCTGAACGCGCCCCGGAGGACCTCATGCGTCGCGCGCTCCAAGCACTCGTGATCACCTGCCTCGCGCTGGGCCCCACCAGCCAGGCCCAGGCCGCCCCGCCGCCCAAATACCGCCAGGAGGTCGTGGTCGCCGGCTCATCGTTCCAGGGCGTGCACGGGCTGGTCGTCGACAAGGGTCGATTGCTGGCCGGCAACCTGCTCGGCCAGACCGTGCACGCCGTCGACCTCGCCACCGGCGCCGTCTCGACCGTGGTGGGCCCGCCGCTCGGCGGCGCCGACGACCTGACCCTCGGGCCAGATGGCTCGATGTACTGGACCGGCTTCTTCTCCGGCCAGCTGATGCGACGCACCCCGCAGGGCAAGGTCCGCGCGATCGCCAAGGACCTGCCGGGCCTCAACTCGCTGGCGTTCCGCGGCGACGGCCGGCTCTACGTCACCCAGCTGGGCCCGGCCGACGCCCTGTGGCAGGTCGACCCGACCGGCAAGCAGAAGCCGCGGCAGGTCCTGGCCGCGCCGGGCTTCCTCAACGGCTTCGAGTTCGGCCCCGACGACCGCCTGTACGGCCCGCTCCTGCTCAAGGGACAGGTCGTGCGGGTCGACGTCGACACCGGCAAGATCGAGGTCGTCGCCGGCGGCTTCACCATGCCGACCGCGGTCAACTTCGACAGCAAGCGCGAGCACCTGTTCGTCGTCGACGCCGCGACCGGCGAGCTCGTGCGCGTGCGCGTGGCCACCGGCGAGAAAAAGCTCGTCGCCCAGCTTCCGACCGGGCTCGACAACCTCGCCGTCGGCCCCGACGACCGGGTCTACGTGTCCAACATGGTCGACAACGACATCCGCGTGGTGAACCCCGCCGACGGCTCGGTGCGCACCGTGGTCGCCGCGCGCCTCACCGTGCCCTCCGGCCTCGCCGTCGCCCCGGACGACGTCGACGAGCAGCTGTGGGTCGCCGACGTGTACGCGCTGCGGCGGGTCGGCGGGCGTGACGGCAAGATCGCCCAGACCACCCGCGTGCTCTCGACGCCGATGGTGTTCCCGATGCACGTCAGCCTCGGCGACAAGCACGGGATCCTCAGCAGCGCCTACCTCGCAAGCGTGCAGGTGCTCGACCGGGCCAACGGCGCGGTCCTGCGGACGATCCCCAACACCGGCGGCGTTCAGGGGGCGATCGAGCTCGGCGACGGCGCGCTGGTGGCCGCCGAAGCGACCACGGGCCGGCTCGTGCGCATCGACAAGGCCGAGCCCGCGACGACCACCGTGCTCAGCGAGGGCCTGCAGGGCCCGGTGGGCCTGGTCGGCGACCTGCAGGCGGACGAGCCGGCGGTCTACGTCACCGAGGTGCGCGCGGGCCGGGTCACGCGCGTGCGCCTGTCGGACGGGGCCAAGCGCACGGTCGCCAAGGGCCTGCGCGCGCCCGAGGGCATCGCCCGTCACCCCGACGGCGGCCTCGTCGTCGCCGAGGTCGGCCGCAAGCGCCTGGTCCGCATCGACCCCGCGACGGGCCGCAAGACCGTGCTGGCGAGCGGCCTGCGCATCGGCCTGCCCGAGAGCCGCGGCCTGCCGCCCGGTTACGTGCCGACCGGGGTCGCCGTGGGCCGCTCGGGCACCATCTACGTCTCGTCGGACGTCGAGAGCGCCCTCTATCGATTCGTGCCGGTCCCCTGAACACTCACCCGATCGGCTGATACAGCTGGATCAGGTTGCCGCAGGTGTCGGCGAGGATTGCGATCGACACCGCGCCCATCGGCGTCGGCTCGATCGTGAAGGCCACCCCGCGCGCGCGCAGCCGATCGTACTCCGCCGCGAGGTCGTCGACCTCGAACGCCGTCAGCGGGATCCCCTGGGAGAACAGCGCCGCCTGGTACGTCTTCGCCGCCGGGTTGGCGTTGGGCTCGAGCACCAGCTCGACATCGCCGGGCCCCTCCGGCGAGACCACCGTGATCCAGCGGTACTCGCCGATCGGCAGGTCGTGCTTCGGCTTGAAGCCGAGCACCTCGGTGTAAAACCGCAGCGCCTTGTCCTGATCGTCGACCATGATGCTGTTCAGCTTGATCTTCATCGCTTCGCCTCCGTGGATGCGCGGCGAGCATGACAGCTGCCGTACGGTCACGCTTCTCGAAAATTGCGAAACGTGCCCGGCGGCAGCCCGCCCATCAGCGTCAGGCAGCCCGCGACCGGGCTCACCGGCCGCGACGGCGGCACCTGCACCAGCCCTCGCAGACGCCGCTGATACGCCGACGGCGTCACCCCGACCCGCCGCCGGAACAGCGCGCTGAAGCTCCCGAGGCTGGAGAAGCCGACCTCCAGACACACCTCGGTCACCGGCATGTGCCCGGCCGCCAGCAGCCGGCGGGCGCGACCCAGCCGCGCGTGGATCCGGAGCTGATGCGGCGTCGCCCCGAACACCGCCTCGAACTGCCGGATGAAGTGGTACTGCGAGATGCCGACGGCGCGCGCGACCTCGCCGACCGACGCCTGGCCCTCGCCGACCTCGCACAGCAGGTCGCGCGCGCGGCACAGATGGCGGAAGACGTCGGGCCGCAGCAGCATCCGCCGCGAGCCTACCGCGGAGCGCCGGCCACCGCGAGCGTCCAGATCGCCGGGTCACGCAGGCCCTGCAGCGTTGCGCAAACGAGTCGCCGCTCGACCCTCGCCAGGCCCCTCAAACCGGCCCTGCGAAGCCTCCTGCGGGTGGTACGGGCCTTGCTAACTCGAGCGGCGAGGATCTTCGAATGACCACCACCTTCGCCTTCATCGCAGCCTTCCCCGGTCTCTTGCAGAACATGCTCGGCTGGCTCTGCGGCGCGCTCGTCATCCTCGGCCTGTTCCTCTTCAACCGCAGCCGCATGCGCGAGCCTTCGCACGAGTGATGCGGCCGAGCCCGGTGCGGACGCAGCATCTGCACCGCCGCGCAGGGCGTTCGCCCGCGCCAGCGAGCCCGGCGGGGAATCGCAGCGAGAACCGCTGGCACGCGGATTGCTGCTATGACGGCGCATGCACGTCGCCCTCCGCTGTCTCTTCACCTCGCTCCTGTTCGCCGCCGCCTGCGACGCGCCGCCGCCCGCGCCGCGCGTCGAGACCCGCAACGCCAACCCGAGCGGCGACCGCCAGGGCCTCTCGGGCTGCCTCGACGATTGCAGCGCGCAGAAGCTGAGCGGCACCGACGCGGCGACCTGTCGCAACAATTGCGAGGCCTCGTTCAGGGTCGCCCCCACCGCCGCCGGCGCGCCCGCGCTCGACACAACGGTCAAGTGCCTCGACCGCTGCCACCGGCAAGCGCCGAAGGACGCCGCCTGCGCCGACGCCTGCAAGGGGTCGGCGCAATCGCTGGAGTCGGAGTTCCCCGGCGCGCTGGGCCGCCTCGGCGCCTGCGTCGACGCCTGCCACGCCGATCGCAGCCTGGCCGACACCGACCGCTACACGTGCGTCAACAACTGCGCGCAGACGGCGAAGATCGCCGACAAGCCGGCCGCGCAGTGACGCGGCCCTGCGCGCTGCGGTGAGGCACCGCAGCCGCGCTTCACCGCTTGCCGTAGGCGTGCAGGCGGTACTGGATCGTGCGCACGCTGATGTCGAGGATCTCGGCCGCGCGGGTCGTCGAGCCGCCGACCGCGTCGAGCGTCGAGAGGATCGCGTGGCGCTCGATCTCCGCCATCGTCGCCCCCGGGATCCGGATCCCGCCCTGCACGTCGGGCGCCCCCTCGAAGGGCAGGTGGTCGGCGTCGATCTGGTCCGCGTCGCACAGCACCACCGCGCGCTCGATCGCGTTCTCGAGCTCGCGCACGTTGCCGGGCCAGGTGTGGCGGGCGATCTTCGCCTGCGCCCGCTCGCTGAAGCCGCGGATCGACGCGTGGTTCTCGGCGACGAAGCGCTGCAGGAAGTGCTCGGCCAGCAGCAGCGAGTCGCGCCCGCGCAGCCGCAGCGGCGGCAGCTCGACGTGCACGACGTTGAGGCGGTAGAACAGATCCTCGCGGAAGCGGCCCTCGCGGACCTCGCGGGCCAGGTCGCGGTTGGTCGCCGCGATCACCCGCACGTCGACCTTGATCGACTCGCCGCCGCCGACGCGCTCGAACGTCCGCTCCTGCAGCACGCGCAGCAGCTTGACCTGCAGCGTCGGCGAAATCTCGCCGATCTCGTCGAGGAACAGCGTGCCCTTGTCGGCCTGCTCGAAGCGCCCGATCCGCTGGCGATCGGCGCCGGTGAACGAGCCCTTCTCGTGGCCGAACAGCTCGCTCTCGAGCAGCGACTCGGCCAGCGCCGCGCAGTGCAGGGCCACGAACGGCTGCTTGGCGCGCGGGCCGAGGCCATGGATCGCGCGCGCCAGCTCGCCCTTGCCGGTCCCGCTCTCGCCGGTCAGCAGCACCGTCGCCCGCGCCCCCGCGACCTGCTTGGCCGTGCGATAGACCTGCTGCATCGCCGGGCTGGTGCCGAGCAAGCCTTGCAGCCCGCTGCCGTCGCGCTCGCGCAGCTGCCGGCGCAGGTTCTCCGCCTCGCTCCGCAGCGCTCGCCGCTCCATCGCCCGCCGGATCGCCAGCACCAGCGCGTCGATCTCGACCGGCTTGGTCTGGTAGTCGTCGGCCCCGGCCTGCATCGCCGCCACCGCCGACGCCACCTCGCCGAACGCCGTCACCACGATCACCGGGATGTCGCGGTCCTGCTCGCGCAGGCGCTTCAACAATTCCATGCCGTCCATCTTCGGCATGCGCAGGTCGGTCACGACCACGTCCGGCGCGAACTCGGCGGCGGTCCGCAGCGCCGCGGCCCCGTCGGCGTCGATGCGCACGTCGAAGCCCTCGTGGCGCAGCAGCTTCTCGAGCCCGTGCCGCGCGCTCGGCTCGTCGTCGACGACGACGATGCGCGGCAGCTGTGGTTCCTGCGTCATCCGTGGTTCTCCATACGCGAGCGGATCGCACTGTCGGGCGGGCCGTCGAGCGGCAGCACGATGCGGAAGACCGTGCACCCGCGCTTGCTCTCGACGTCGAGGGTGCCACCGTGATCGGTGACGATGCGATACGAGATCGACAGACCGAGCCCGGTGCCCTGCGCCTTGGTCGAGAAGAACGCGTCGAAGATCGGCGCGTCGTCGGGGATCCCGGGGCCGTCGTCCTCGATCTCGAACGACACCGTCTGCGGCTGCCTGCGCGCCCGCAGGACCACGCGTCCGGCCCGGCCCTCGCCGCTGACCGCCTCGACCGCGTTCTGCGTCAGGTTGAGCAGCACCTGCTCGAGCTTGGCCCCGTCGGCCTCGAGCTCGAGCGCCTGCGGCGGCACGTCGAGCTCCACCGCGACCCCGTGCTGATGCGCCTGCGCGGCCACCATCTGGGCCGCGCGCTCGAGCAGCGTCTGCGCCATTACGCGCTTGACCAGCAGCGGCTTCGGCCGCGCGAACGCCAGGAACTCGGTGACCAGGCTGCCGAGGCGCTTGATCTCGTCGGCGACCACGCCGACGGTCTCGATCAGCTCGGGGTGCGCGCCGGACCGCTTCAGCGAGCGGTCGAGGTAGGTGACGTGCAGCTGCGCCCCGTTGAGCGGGTTGCGGATCTCGTGGGCCAGGCCGGCCGCGAGGGTGCCGATCGCCGCCAGCTTCTCCTGCTGCTTGGTGCGGGCCAGCAGCGCCTTCTCGTGGGTGGTGTCGCGGCCGATGGCGAACACGCACACGTCGTCGCCGCTCGACGGCGCGTGCGTCAGCTGCCACAGCACGCTGCGCCGCTGCCCCGAGCGGGTGCTGATCGCGGTCTCGATCGCCCGGCTCACCACCTCGCGCTCGCCCGCCGTCGCCGCGAAGCCGCCCAGGACCTCGCGCAGCGCCGCGCCCTCGCCGGTCTCGTCGATCGCCAGGCACTCGAGCAGCGGGCGCCCGATCACCTCGTCGCGCGCGAACCCGGTGACCCGCTCGGCCTCCTGATTGAACAGCAGGATCGCCCCGCGCGCGTCGAGGCCGACGATGACCACGTGGGCCAGCTCGACCGCGTTGACGTAGCGGTGCTCCGTGCGCGCCAGCGAGGCGTCGAGCGCCTTGCGCTCGAGCCGCTCGACCTGCTGGATGCGGGCGACGAAGTTGTCGCGGTAGCTCTCGAGCATGATCGCCAGCTCGAGGTCGAGCAGGCGCGACACGGCGTCCATCACGTGCAGCCCCGCCGGCCCCTCGGCCTCGGCGATGCGCTGCAGCGACGAGCGGATGAGCGCCATCGCCGTGAACATGTAGCGCTGCGGCAGCCCGACCTTGACGTGCACCCGGCCGATCTTGGCCGTGTCTTCGAAGTACGCCTCGTCGTAGCGGCCGCCGAACAGCCGCTCCATCCACAGCACCAGCGACCGCTGCAGCCGCGCGATCTGGGCCTCGCCGGTGAACACCGCGTGCGCCTCGTCGTGCAGGCGGATCCGGTCGTAGAACTCCTGGGCGATGCGAGCGAAGTGCGGCGCCGCGACGTCACGGAAGCCCCGCAGCAGCGCCGCGTCCTCGGCCGCGAACGCGACGTAGCGCTTCAGCTCCTCGAAGCGGGTCTCGGCGGCAGGCGGGTCCCGTGCTGGAAGACCATGGTTCGACAGGGAAGACCGTCGCTCTCGCTGGGTGCGCGTGAAAATTACCATCTCGACCTGCGCGCCAACAAGGGCCCGGAAGGCCGCGGACTCGGCCTCACGCCGCGGCCTCCAGCAGCCGCAGCAGCCCCGGGTAATCGATCGGCTTGGTCACGATCCGGCAGCCCGGCGCTGCCCCGAGCGCGAGCCGCTCGGCCACCTGCGGGTGCGCCGTCACCAGCACCAGGCGCAGCGCCGGATGGCGCGCGTGGATCCGCCGCAGCGTCTCGACCTCGCCCGCGCGCGCCGGCGAGACGTCCATCACCAGCACGTCCGGCCGCGGCCCGCGCTCGACGCAGGCCTCGGCCCCGGCGGCGTCGCCCGCGACCTCGACTTCGAACCCGTCGACGCGCAGCAACTTGACCAGGACGGTCGCCGTCTTCGGCTCGCCGTCGACGATGAGGATCGACACCGGTCGCTCGGTCACCACGCCGAGAGGCACGGGCTGCTGGATTGCGCATCGAAGCATGGTCGTGAGGGGTGGCACGGGGAAAGTCGCGGCGTGGTCCGGAGGCTTCGAGCAAGCGTCATGCCATCGCTATTCGGGCCGCTGACCGGGGGCTGCGACAGCTCTTTCCCCGCCGGCAGCGCGAGCGCCTTGCGCACCGGTGCAAGACCTGCACGTCGCGCCTCCCGGGCGTCGCCAGCGAGCGCCACGCCGCGCGTCGAGGGCTCTCGTAAGGTCAGCTTCACCGCCCTCACCGTCGCCCAGGATATTCGCGCTGGCGCCTTCGTCGCACGCGCAACTCCTGCACCGAAGTGCACCGCCTGCACGCACGATCCGCCGTCGGCTCGCCGCGATCCACGATGATGCTCGATCCTCTCTCGCTGGCGCTCGCGAGCTCCGGCGACCGACAATCCCGGCCCTGCGCGTCCTCTCGAGGGGCTCCCGCAAGCCGTGCACCGCCACGCAATCGGTGCACCCCCTTGCGCGCGAACGTTGCGTGCTTCCCTGCCCCCGAATTGGCACGCCTGTTGCTGAGGCCACCGGGCAGCACCACCGCGCTCGGCCGGCTCCGACTGTCGGCGCGCGTCTCGGTGAACCTGGCCTGGAGGACAGATCGATGCCCAACCCGAACCCCGCCGCCCCCCGGATCCTCATCGTCGACGACGAGCCGAGCGCTCGCTCGGCGCTGACTGCCCTGCTGCGAGAGGAGGGGTACGAGGTCCAGAGCGCCGCCGACGGCTACAAGGCGCTCGGGCGGACCGACGAGTGGCGGCCCGACATCGTGCTCACCGACGTCAAGATGCCCGCCCTCGGCGGCATCGAGCTGCTCGCCCGCCTGCGCGAGCGGCTGCCCGAGGTCGCGGTCGTCATCATGTCCGGCTTCGGCTCGGTCGAGGGCGCCGTCGAGGCCATGCAGCTCGGCGCCGACGACTACCTCAGCAAGCCGCTCGACCTCGACCAGGTGCTGCTCACCCTCCAGCGCATCGTCGCCGGCCGCGCCCTCGCCAGCGGGATCAAGGAGGCGCGCGCCGCCTGCGGGTCCGCCGACGCCGAGACCCTCGCCGACCTCGTCGGCCAGAGCCGGACCCACCGCGAGCTCGTCGAGCTCGCCGGTCAGGTCGCCGAGGCTCCCGTCTCGCTCCTCATCACCGGCGAGCGCGGCACCGGCAAGCAGCACATCGCCCACCTCATCCACCAGCTCAGCGGGCGCCCCGGCCGGCTCGTGCGCGTCGGCTGCAGCACCGCCGACGAGGCCACCCTCACCGAGGAGCTGTTTGGCGCCGAGAGCCGCGTGCTCGCGGCCCACCGCGGCACCCTCCTGCTCACCGACGTCGACGCGCTCCCGCCCGCGCTCCAGGCCCGGCTGCTCGGCCTCTTGCAAGATCGCTGCGTCACTCGCCTCGGCGGCGCCCGCCTCGAGATCGACGTCCGCGTCGTCGCCACCAGCCGCGACCTCGCCGGCGCCGTCGCCAGCGGCCGGTTCCGCCAGGACCTCGCCGAGCGCCTCGCGGTCGTCGGCCTGCGCGTGCCGGCCCTGCGCGAGCGCCGGGACGACATCCCCCTGCTCGCCGCCCACTTCGTGCAACGCCACGCCCGCAGGCTCGGCAAGACGGTCACTGGTTGCGCCGAGCGGGTGCTGCAGATCCTGTTCGGCCTCGACTGGCCCGGCAACGCCCGTCAGCTCGAGACGTGCATCGAGCGCGCCGTGATCCTCGCCCGCGGCCGCGAGATCGAGCCGCGCGACCTGCCGCGCGAGTTCACGGCCGCGACCGCCGATCACCGCGGCGCGCCGGTCATCCCCGGCGCCAGCCTGTGGGACATCGAGCGCTACGCCATCCTGCAGACCCTCGAGCACACCGGCGGCAGCACCAGCAAGGCCGCCCGGATCCTCGGCATCTCCCCGCGCAAGATCCAGTACCGCCTCAACGAGTACGGCCTCGTCAAGCAGTCCGCCGTGGCCCACTGCGCCCCGCGAACGAGCGAGCCGCCCGCCACGGTCAGGCCGCAGCGCACGGGCTCCCTCGCCGACGCGTGACGCGTTCACACCCCCGGGCGTCGGTGGCATGCATCGACCCGGGATCGTGGTGAAGACAATCGTTCGGGCGGCCGCGTCAGGCGTCGCGGGGCTCGCCGGACGGACGACGGCGCTCGTGGGCCCGGGCGAGCGCCGCGACGAGCAGCGAAGCGACGAGCAGCCCGGCGAGGATCGGCCACGCATCGGTCTGAAACCGCCCCGACGCGTCGAACATCTCGCTGCCGAGGTAGCTCACGAGCAGCAGCGGCGGCACATAGCCGATGAGCGAGCCCCAGAAATGAGTCCAGAACCCGACCCGCGACACGCCGAGGAAGGCGTGCAGCACCTGCGGCATCCAGAAGATCAGGCGCAGGACGACGACGGTCCGGAACGCGGCGTGATCGAGCGATTCGTCGTACTTGCGGAGCCGGGCCGGAATGCGCTTCGAGACCCAATCCTTCGCCACGAAGCGCGCGAACGAGAAGCCGACCACGCTCGCACCCATCGTCCCGATCATCGACAGCGCGAAGGCCGTCCGCCACGGCCAGATCAGCGGCGCCGCGACGATGAAGATCGTCCCCGGGACGCCGAACGGCTGCAGCACCGTGTACGCCAGGATGAACGCGAGGTAGCCCCACGCCCCCATCGCCACGAGCCCCTCGGCCAAGATCTTCGGCTCGGCGAGCCGCTCGAACACCCCGAAGCAATAGGCGCCCGCGAGCGTGAGGAGCACCAGGACGACGACGCTGAGCCTGGCGCCACGCCGCGCGCGAATCGTCGGGCTCATGCCGCGACCCTGTTGATGTCGGCCATCTCGAGGATGAACCGATCGGCCCGCCCCTCGACGACCCGAAGCATCGCACGGCCGAGGATCTCGGAGGTGGTGAACAGGCTCGGGAACCTCCGCGTGAGCCACGGGAGCAGCGGGAGCACCGGCTTCAACACCACGAGCCCGGCCTGATAGAGGCGCGTGCGGCTGCGGATGCCGGGACCGGGCCGGATGAAGCCGGGGCGCACCGCGCCGGCGTGGCGAAACGGCATCGACTTCAGCGCCCCCTCCACGCGCTGGCGAACCCTCGCCCACATCGAACGGCCGCCGGCGCCCGCTGCCGAGCAGTAGCAGAAGGAGAACTCCGGGTTCAGCCGGACCAGCGCGCGCGCCCACAGCAGCGTCAGCTCCTCGGTCACTCTGGCGTAGGCCGCCTCGTCGAGGCCCACGGAGCTGACGCCGACGGCCCAGATGCAGGCGTCGTAACCGACGAGCTGCTCTTCGACGGCGCCGATGTCGAAGAGATCGGGCAGCAGGAGCTCGCGCAGCTTCGGGTGCTCGACGCCGCACGTACGCCGCCCGATGCTGAACACCGCCTCGACCTCGGGGGCCGCGAGCGCTTCGCGCAGCGCGCCTGCCCCGACCATGCCGTTCGCGCCGAAAATCACGAGTCTCATCCCATGCACCTCTTCATTCCGTGGATCCGCACGATCATCCGCGCTGGCATGATTGTGCCGTCCGAGCTCAGCGAGCGAGCGCCTCGCACAGCAGCCGAGCCGCATCCTGGTCGTTCACGGTCGGCGCCCCTTCGAAATCGCTGGTCTTACGAATCGCTCGGCGAGGACCTGGAGCCGCCGTTCGAGCACCGCGCTCGTCGGCATATCGGCGAGCAGACCGTCGAGCGCGAGCAGGAAGACCTCGGCCTGCTCCTCGTCCCCCAGGATGGTCGACACGCAATCCAGCGCGACCCTGTGGTGCTCCGCGTCGGTCGCGGGGTCCAGTCGCTCGCAGACTTCGAGGAACTCGCTCCCCATCGGCGTCCCGACCATGTCGGACCACGGCTCCAGCACCATCACCCTGCACACCGCGAGCAAGCGCTCGTATCGGCTGCCTCGCGCGCCCGTCGCCTGCTTCGCCGCGGGGTGCAGCGAGACCAGCCAGTCGACGAACACGGCCCTGTAGATGTCTTCCTTGTTTTTGAAGATCCGGTAGAGCAGCGTGCGCGAGAGGTTCGCCCGCTTGGCGATGTCCTCGAGCGAGGTCTTGGCGAAGCCGAAGTTGAGGAAGCACCACCGCGCGGCGAGCAGGACCCTGGCGCGGCGCGCAGCCGCCTCGTCCTCGTTCATGGTCGCGCTCACGCGAACACTTTGACAATCGGAGCAATATTTGTCAACTCGTCACCGAGCGAGAGCCGCCCGACCCGGGCACCGCGCCTCTGGGCGGCGATTTCGCGCCCGCGCAGCGATTCGCAGCACCGCGCGAACGATGAGCCTGCGCGAGGCTTGCGTGCCCCGTGCACCGCTTGCGCCTCGCCGCCGGCGACAGCTCCGTACCCCGCCGAAAATCGCCAGCGATCCTCACTCCGCGCCGCGCGGTGCGACGGTTGCAACCTCGCCATCGCCACAGGAGCAAGATTCGCATGACCACAGCACGGCGATGGGTCCTCGGCCTCGATCTCGGCGCCTCCTCTCACGGGGCCGCGGCCTTCGTCCGCTGGCTGCACGAAGCCGGCGAACCGGTGACCAGCGTCCACGTGCTCGAGACCTGGATCCGCGGCTACTTGCGGAGCGACGACCACGAGCGGCTTCAGGCCGTGCTCGCCCGCACCGCCGCCGACATGGGCCTCGACGCCTCCGGCGACGTTGAGGTGGTCGAGGCCGCGCGCGCCGAGGTCGGCCTCGCGCGCGCTGCCGAGGGCGCCACCGGCCTCGTCCTCGGTCGCCCCGCGCCGCCCAAGGGCGCCTCTCTTTCACGACTCGGCCCCACCACGCGGCGACTCCTGCGAACCTTGCCCGCGCCCGTCATCGTCGTCCCGCCCGCCTGGCGCCCCGCCGATGCCGGCCCCGTGCTCGTCGCCACCGACCTCGAGGAGACCAGCGTCGGCGCCGTCGAGTTCGCCCAGCAATTCGCCGCCCGCCACCGCCGCCCGCTCGAGCTCGTGCACGTCGGCCAGACCCACCACCACGATTTCCTCGCCGCCCTCGAACCCCGCTGGCTCGCCGCGCGCGAGATCCACCACGCCGACGTCGCCGACGCCGTGCGCGAATGGGCCGTCGAACGCGACCTGCGAGGCACCCGCCACGTCGTCTACGGCGAACCATCGCTGCAGATCGCCGCCCTCGCCCAGACCCGCGACGCCGCCCTCGTCGTCGTCGGTTCACGTCGCCTCGGCACGGTCGCCCGCGCATTCCTCAGCAGCACCGCCTCGGCGCTCGCAAGCTGCGCCACCTGCCCGGTCGCGGTGGTCCCGTCGCGCTGAACGAACATCCGCCCTGCCAGCCACGAGGACGGCGCTCGAGCACCACCCGGTGATCAAGCACGGCCTGCGAGCGGACCTCCGCGGCCCAGCGCGCAAGGTCCATCAAAGTGCTCTCGAGCTTGCGGCCTCCCCGTCTCCGCGTCGCGCAGGCGCTCATCATCAGCCGGCCCCAGCAGCAGCGCCTTGCCACCCACCCGCCGGTCGAACGCCCGCAGCATCCGCCCGCCGCCCGGCCAACTACGATCGGCCCCTCGCCCAGCTCGTCGAGGATCACCGGCTCGCTCGCCAGCCGGCTCGCCTCGTACGCCCTCGCCTGCCCGCCGACCGCGATTACTGCCACCAGTGCCCGCGGCGGCAGCGGCGAATCGCTGGTGTCCACCACCGTCGAGAGCTTGTCGATGCCCGGCTCCCAGTCGCGCTCGTCGCTGTCCGAACGGCCAGGTTCTCCCAGTAACACCTGCCCCGCCGGAAAATCCATTTCAAACCGTGCGACCGTCAGCTCGTCGTCATGAACCTGCTCGAGCCTCACCCGCGCGCGGCGGTGAATCAATTGCCGCGGGTCTGCAGCGCCTCGGCGAGGCCCGGCACGTGCTCCGCGCCGACTCTGACCTCGATGCTCGCACCATTCTTGAAATCGTCGCCGATCGGCTGATAGGAGCCGCCGAGGCAGCGGGCGAGGAACGCTTCGGTGACCGCGTTGAACGAGATCTCGTTGGCGGGCTGCTGGAAGCCATGGCCCTCGTCCGGATACAGCACGTAGGTCACCGGCAGGCCCTTGGCCTGCATCGCCGCGACGATCTGGTCCGACTCGGCCTGCTTGACCCGCGGGTCGTTCGCGCCCTGGCCGATCAGGAGCGGGCGCTCGATCTTGTCGACCCGGTGCAGCGGCGAGCGCTCGTGCAGCAGGGCGCGGCCCGCCTCCGTGCCGAAGTCGCCGACGCGGGCGGCGAAGCGCGCCGCCTTGGCCGCCCAGTACGGCGGCACGCTGCGCAGCAGCGTCTCGAGGTTCGAGGGGCCGACGACGTCGACCCCGCAGGCGAACACGTCCGGCGTGAAGGTCAGGCCGACCAGCGTCGCGTAGCCGCCGTAGCTGCTGCCCATGATCGCTACGCGCGCGGGGTCGCTGATCTTCTTCGCGTTGGCCCAGGCGACCGCGTCGAGCAGGTCGTCGTGCATCTTGCCGGCCCACTCGTGGTCGCCGGCGTTCAGGTGGCGCTTGGTGAAGCCGGCCGAGCCGCGGAAGTTGACGCTCAGCACCGCGTAGCCGCGGCTGGCGAGCCATTGATGGACCGCGTCGAAGCCCCACTCGTCGCGCGTCCACGGGCCGCCATGGACCAGCAGGACCAGCGGGACGGGCGCGCTCGGCAGGCCGTCGCCGTCGGGGTCTGCGGCCGCCGGCAACGTGTAGAAGCTGACCAGCTCGAGGCCGTCGCGCGCGGGGATGACGACCGGGTGCATCTTGCGGAGGGTAAGCGCGGCGAGCTCGGCGTCGGCGACGAACAGCAGGTCGGCCCGGCGGGTCGTGCGGTCGTAGCGGTAGTAGCGGTTCGGGCCGGTGTCGAGGCGGTAGGCGACGATCCACTGCCGGCCGTCGAGGGTTTGGCTGGTGATCGTGAAGTCGCCGTCGCTGACCTCGCGCAGCGCGGCGAGGTCGGCCTCGACCGCCGGGTCGAGCGCCTGCCACCGCTGGCGCATGTGCGTGAAAGTGACAGCGAGCGGGCGATGCGTCCGGGGCTCGGTGAGGACGAAGTCGACGCCGGTCTTCGCGTCCTCGGCGAGCACCTGCTGCTTGCCGGTGCGCACGTCGCGGGCGATCAGCACCTCGGTCTCGCGGTCGCGGCTGTCGAGCAGGTACAACGTCTCACCGGTCGCGTCGACCCCGATCGGGCTGGTCGTCATCCCGTCCTCGAGGCCGATCGCAAACACCCGCTGCCAGTCCTTGCCCTTCGGCGCCAGCAGCTCGCTGCTGCCGTCGGCCAGCTCGCGCATGGCGAAGCGGAGCTTGTACTGATCATCGGCGATGTAGCGGGCGATCCGCTGCTCGTTGCGGTGGACCAGGGTGCGCGCGCCGGTCCGCACGTCGACGCGGTAGAGATCGTGCCACGCCGGATCGCGGTCGTTCATGCCGACCAGGATCTCGCGCGGCCGACGGGGGCTGACCCCGACGATCTGCGCGCTCACGCCAGGGTGAGGGCTGAGGTCCCGCGACTCGCCGGTCGCCGGGTCGACCGCGTACAGGTGCCAGTTCTCGTCGCCGACCCGGTCTTGCAGGTAGAGCACGCGCTCTCCGTCGGCGCTCCACTCGGTCTGGAAGATGCTGCGGCGGTCCTGGGTGATCGGTTTGGCCGCGTCGGGCTGGCCGGCAGGGCCGACCCAAACGTTGAGCACGCCGTCGACCGGAGCGAGGTACAGGAGGCGCGCGCCGTCGGGGCTGAGCTGAGGGGCCTCGCGGTCGGGGTTGCCGAACAGCACGCTGCGGGGGATGAGCGTCGGATCGGCCCGGCCGGACGGGGCCGCCGCCGTGGGGGCGACCGGCGGCCCTGCTGCGGGTCCGCTCTCGGGGGAGCCGATACGCGCCGCGCAGGCGAAGGCGGTCAGGGCGAGCGAGGTGAGCAGGAGTCGGGTGCGGGCGGGCATCGGTGGAGGACCACGCCGGCGCGCCGGCGAGGTCTCCTTGGACCCGGGGCGAGCGGTGTTCGGTTTCAGGTCGGCCCAGGGCCGCGAGGCGGGGGTGGGCTCGTCGCTCGCCGCCTGTGAATCCACGAGGCGCTCTCCGGCAGGGGCTATCGACTTGCACCGGCGGGCGATTCGTGCCGGCGTACGAATGCATCCATGTCTCTCGGATATAATGATCATAGGGGCATGTTCTCGTGAGCGCCGAGCAGCACGCCGCGATGCGCGGTTTGCGCACCCATCGCGCGCCTCGTAATGATGTTGCCGCCGTTCGTCATGCAGACGCCTGGTCATCCGACGACGCTGAGGGGCTCAAGCCCGCAAGGTCCATGGTACAGCGGATGACGAACTTCAAGGCGGGCGAGGCGGGCGAGATCCATTCGCCGGTGCTCCCGCGCAGGCGGACGCAGGTATTATCGATAAATGCTGGTCGTAGGGTTATACGCCCGCCAGTCGAACCAATAGTCCCAAAGGACAGGCACGGCCGGCATACACACCTTCGAGCTAGCGTGCGGCCCCTCGACCGCGCAGCCGCGGAAATCCCACAGGCTCCCGCTCTCGGCGTCGCGCAGGTGCTCCACGTCAGCCGGCGCCAGCAGCAGCGCCTTGCCATCCACACGCCGATCGAACACCCGCAGCATCCGCCCGCCGCCCGACCACAGCACGATCGGCACCTCGCCCAGCTCGTCGAGGATCACCGGCTCGCTCGCCAGCCGGCTCGCCTCGTACGCCCTCGCCTGCCCGCCGACCGCGATCCCAGCCACAAGTGCCCGCGGCGGCAGCGCCGAATCGCTGGTGTCCACCACCGTCGGCAGCTTGTCGATCCCCGGCTCCCAGTCGCGCTCGTAGCTGTCCGTACGGCCAGGTTCTCCCAGCAGCACCTGCCCCGCCGGGAACTCCGTCGTAAACCGCGCGATCGTCAGCTCATTACTATGAACCTGATCGAGCTTCGCCCCGCGCATCGACCCGGCGATGCACTCGCCGCTGACCTGCTGCCAGAAGCTCCCCGTCTCCTCGTCGCGCATGAGGAAGTTCTGGTTGTGGATCCCCGCGAGGTGGAAAGTCAGCGTCTTGCCCTGGATTGTCCGCGCCCACACTAGACCAGTGTGGCAGAGCGTTCAATATGTCACGACGAGCGCCGTATCCCCCACGTAATCATTCAACACATGGTGATACGCCATCACCTCGACCGGGTACCCCCGCGCCTGCTCCCCGACGCGCACTGCCATCACCATCGCATCGTCCGGCAGCCCCGATTCGCCGGCCGCCGCGAACCTCGGCGCCGGCATCGGCGCGAACATTTTTTCAAACACGTTGATCCGCGACAGCGCCCCCGCGCCGATCGTCAGCACCAGCATCACCACCGCCCCGGCGCGCCGCCACCAGCCGCCGGGCCACGCGCGCGCCACCGCGACGCCCGCCAACAAACCTGCCCCGAGGAGCAACCACGGCCCGAAGCGCAGCACCCACAGCGCCACTGCCAGCTCGGTCGGGCCTTGCGGGCGGAACGGGCGCATCACCCACAGCGGGGTGACGAGCGTCGCCACGGCGACGAGCAGCGCGCCGAGGCCGAGCAGGACGAACGGACGACGGGTCGAGGAGGTCATGACGCCGAGGTTACACCCGCACCCTCGCCCTGTCGCCTCCTCGCTTCACCGGTCCTCGGTCAGGTATCGGTCCCACAGCTCGCCCAGGGTCGGGCACTCTCTTCGGGCTCTGGAGGGTGCGGCTGCCTTCTTCGTGGGTTGCGGTCTCCTTTCCCATGCCAGCCGCTACGGAGGCGGCGGGCGAATGGGGGAGCTTTCGTCGAGGACGAGGGCGCGCGAGAATGCGTAACCGACGACGCTCCAGCCCCACACGCTGCTGTAGAAGAAGCCGACGCCAGCCGCGAGGAGGCCAAGCGGCGTGAGTGCCATGGCGGCGCCGGCGATGGCCCAGGCGCGAAGGTATGAGGAGCCGCCGTCCAGCGCTCGCCGCAACGCCTTATCCGGTCGGTACAAATAGGAGAGATCGTTGAATGCTGCGTTGTAGGTCATCCCGCCGGGCAGCGCATAGATCGCGATCAGGAAGCATGCGAGCGCGAGCGGGCCTGTCACCCAGATCAGGGCCGAGTACGCATGGCAGTGAAGGACCGCGGTCGCGCCCGCGAGGAGGATGGCGGGCGTGAGATAGACGGTGATCGCCGCGAAGGCGCGGAGCCCTCGGCGCAAGGTGTGACCCCAGGGCGCGAAGCCGCGGAAGTACGGCGGTTCGTCGTGATATACCCGGTAGACGACATCCAGACGGTGACCGAGATTGAGAATCCAGCCCAGCAGGGGGAGTAGAAGCAACGTACCCCCCAGCAGCACGTCACGCCGCCCCTCGGGGGTGCTGATGGGGAAAGCGAAGCACTCGCGGAGACTCGGGGCGGGGCGGCGCATGCGAAGGACCTTCAGACCTTCCGCCTGGTGGGCGCGGCGAGGCCGACGATGCCCAACGCTTGGAGTGCATCGCCCCGTCCAACCACCGCGTACAGGGCGATGAAGCCGACGAGGACGCAGCCGATCCAGGTGACGGGCAGCGGCATCCTGGGCAGGGGACCACGGCTCGACCTGCGGAGCAAGTGCCGCCGTCGACCGCGCTCCCGGCCGCTACGAGGCCCGTTGCTCACCGCCAGCGGCCGCGCGTGCTCCTCGTCCGCAGGCAGATTCCCCGACCCGCGCCGCCATCTCGCAGCCTCGCCCTGTCGCCTCCCTCGCTTCACCGCTTGCGATCCGGCGCCAGCGGGTCCTCCCCCCATTCGGGCTCGAACTGCCCGCCGAGCCCGTCCACCAGCCGATTGTAATAGTTGAAAAGCGCCGTGATCTGCACGATTTGGTGGATCGCCACGTCGTCGAACCCGTGCTCCCGCAGCCCCGCGATCTGCCGCTCACCGATCGCCTTGCTGTCCCGCGTCAACGCCACTGCCACGTCGATCATCGCCCGGTCGGCCGGCGACAGCGCGGCGTGGTCCGGGTCGCGCTCGAGCGCGTCGGCGATCGCGTGGACATCTGGTTGTGCCTCGACCTCGGCCCGGAGGTCGTCGCTGTGCGCGCGCGTTCAATACACGCACTTGTTGGTGCGGGACACCGCGACCGCGATCATCTCGCGCTGGGCCCGTGACAGCGGCCCGGGGCCGAACATCAGTTCGCGGTACAGGTCGAGCGACGCCTGCAGGACGCGCGGCTGCACGCTCTGGATCCGCAGCACGTGGAAGATCTTGCCGGCGCGCGCCAGCGCGGCGCGGTAGATCCGCGCCAGGAGGCCGTCTGCGTGGTCGGGGTCGACGATACGGATCCATGCCATGCCGGCACTGTACCGCGAACGCCGCCCTGCCGGACAGGTGCACGCCCTCTCGGCCCCTCGCTATCCTCTGCCCTCGCGCCGGCCAACCGGGCTATCCTCCGCCGGTGCGCCTCGCCTGGGCGACCGACATCCACCTCGATTTCCTCGACGACGAGCAGGTGCGGCGGTTCGCCGCCGAGCTCGCCGCGCCGCGGGCCGACGCGCTCGTGCTGAGCGGCGACCTCTCGCACGCCGAGACCCTCGAGCACCACCTGCGCCTGCTCGCGCAGGGCGTGCCCGGGCCGATCTACTTCGTCCTCGGCAACCACGACTACTACGGCAGCTCCGTCGCCGCCGTGCGGACCGCCGTGCTCGACCTCGGGGCACGCCGACCGCGGCTCTCCTGGCTGCCGGCCGCTGGCGTCGTGCGCCTGACCGATCGCACGGGTCTGATCGGCTGCGACGGCTGGGCCGACGCGCGGATCGGCAACCCCGCGACCACGCCCGTCGTGCTCAACGATTTCTTCCACATCGAGGAGCTGGCCGACACCCTCGATCCGGCCGCGCGCGCCGACCCGCGGCAGTTCTTCCGCGGCAGCGACCGCGGCCGCTTGCACGCCGAGCTGCGGGCCCGCGGCGACGCCGAGGCCGCCACCTTGCGCCCGCTCCTGCGCGACGCCCTGCACGAGTTCGAGGCCGTCGTCGTCGTCACCCACGTGCCCCCGTTCGCCGAGGCGTGCTGGCACGACGGCCGCCACTCCGACGGCGACTGGCAGCCCTACTTCACCTGCGCCGCCGTCGGCGACGTCCTGCGCGACGCCGCCGCGGCCTGGCCTGGCCGCCAGATCACCGTCCTGTGCGGCCACACCCACGGCGCCGGCGAGGCGCGGATCCTCGCTAACCTCAGCGTGCTCACCGGCGCGGCCGAGTACCGCCGCCCGGCCCTCCAGCGCGTGATCGACGTCGCCTGATGCGACATGTCCCTCGGGACATGTCCACGCTCACCGATCCTGCCGCCGTGCTGCGGCGATAGACATGTCCTTCGAGACATGTCCGAGATCACCGCTCGATCTCCCCGCCTCAGCGGCTTACTCGAAGCCTCTACATGTCCTTCGGGCCATCGACATGCCCCTCAGGACATGTCCCGGGTCATCGCCCCATCACCAGCGCGATCACCAGCGCCGTCACCAGCGCCGCCATCAGCGCCACCGTGCCGACCAGTTGCAGCCCTCGCCGGCTCTCGGCCGCCGCCGCGCGGACCGCTCCTGCTGCGCTGTCGCCCTTCGACCGGTCCTTCGCTGCCACCACCGCCGCGATCGCGGCCGCGAGCTCGTCCATCGACGCGAACCGCCGCTCCGGGCGCTTGTGCAGCGCCTTGCGGAACAGCTCGTCGACGGCAGCCGGCAGCTCGGCCTCGGGCGCCAGCTTGCGGGCCGAAGGCACGTCCGCCGTCAAGATCTGGCGATACGTGTCGGCCGCCGTCGGCCCGCGGAACGGCAGCTTGCCGGTCACGAGCTGGAACAGCACCACCCCGGCCGCGTACACGTCGATCCGGTGATCGATCGGGCCGCCCGTCGACTGCTCCGGCGCCATGTAGAAGCTCGTGCCCATGATCGTGCCCTCGGCGGTCAGCGCGACCGACTCCTGGCTGATGTTGTCGACGCCGCGCGGCAGTCGCTTGGCGATGCCGAAATCGATCAGCTTGATGAAGTCCTGGACCCCGCGGAAGCCGACGCGGAAGCAGTTGGCCGGCTTGAGGTCGCGGTGGATGATGCCGTGGCGGTGCGCCTCGGCCAGGGCGCTGCAGATCTGTTGCACGATGTCGGCCGCGCGCCGCAGCGGCAATCGGCCCTCGCGCAGCAGCGTCGCCTGCAGGTCTTCGCCGTACAGCAGCTCCATCACCAGGTAACACACCCCTTCGGGCGTCACCCCGAAGTCCAGCGTCTCGACGATGTGCTCGTGCACGATCTGCGAAGTCGCCTGCGCCTCCCGCTTGAATCGCTCGCGCGTGATCGGCTCGCGGCTCCACGGCTCGCGCAGCAGCTTGATCGCCACGCGCTTGTGGGTGTGGACGTGCTCGCCGGCGTAGATCTCGCCCATTCCGCCCTTCCGCAGCAGCCGCACGAGGCGGTAGCGGTCGTCGATGAGCGTGCCTGCGGGGAGGGAGTCCTGCACCTGCGGGTCGCAGGGTAGCACAGATCTCCGGGCCGCTCGTGGCCTCCAGCCCGCAGCGCGGCTTCGATCGGGGCGCGAGCGCCCCCGTCTCGGTCCCGGGGAATCGTCGTTTCTCGCTCCCCGTCACGCCCGGGCCACGCGCGTGCGCGCGCACGATGCACTCATGCCATTGGCCGCGAATCTTGAGACTAGCGGCAATGTCTACACATTGGCCCGAGACGCCGCGAGCGACAGCGAGTTCGCCTGCTTGTTCGTCGACGTCGCGGGCGACGGATCGGTCGATCCGTCGCCCGCGAGCTCGCCCGCCGCTCAGGGGTGACCGAGGTCGGCGTAGGCGTTCCGCGACACCCGCATGTAGTTGGTCGGCGAGTGGTCGCCCCACGAGAACGTCATCGGCGGCGACATCGACAGGTACAGCGCGTCCTTGGCACAGGCCAGCGCCCCGATCACGTTCGCCGTCAGCCGCGCCCGCAGCTCGCGGTCGAGCCGCATCTCGTCGACCCATACGCCGTCGCGGCTCGTCGACACCAGCTGGCGACCGAAGTGCATGTAGCGCCCGACCGAGCGCGGCGGCATCTTCGTGACGTAATCGTTCTCGTACATGAAGCGATACGTCTTGTCGCCGAACTGTTTTTCGAGGGTCCTGGCGAGCGTCGGGTCGGCGAACATCGCCGGGCCGTAGGCGTACAGCCCGCGCACCAGCTTGCGCATGGGCGCGAACTTCGGGTCGATATAGATACCGGCCGTCGCCATACCGGCGAGCGAGCCGCCCGTGCTGTGCCCGGTGATGTAGAGCGCCTCGAGCGTCGGCTTCTTCTTGCCGATCTGCTCGACCTCGCTCTCGGGCCGCTTCCCCGGCTTCTTCGGGGACAGCTCGACCAGCCGCTTGCCGAGCGGCTTGCCCGTGTACAACGCTGCCAGGAATTCGCGCAGGGTCGGCCACAGGGCCATGCCGCTGCGATAGAGCCCGCCGTGCGCCGAACCGACCGACGGGAACGGCACCATCGTGCCCCGCGGATCGGTGAGCCAGCGGATGATGTCGTCCTGCTCCACGCCGCGGAGCGTCAGGATCCCGAGCTTCTTGTCGGCGCTCTGGAACAGGTAGGCCGCCGCGTCGACGAGCACCGCGTCGTTGCGCACGCGGACGCCGACGACCTCGCCGTCGAGGCCCAGCTGACACAGCCGGTCGGTGTACGTCGTCAGGCCGCCGTACGACCAGGCCGACGCGATCGACAGCACCTCCACGACGCCGTGGTCGTATTGACCCTCGTCGACGCCGTCGATCAGATGTTCCGCCAGATCGCCCTTCTTCTTGGTCCCCGGGCACTTCGTGAATGCATGTTCGAGCCGCATGTCTCGCCTCCGATCCGGGTATTGGGCTCCGGACTCGACCGAGGTTCATGGATCGACCGGATCGCGGTGCAACGATAAAAAGCGCGTCATGTCGGCCGCGCCGCCCGCGGTTCACATTCGAGCCAGGCGTCGCTCGCAATGGCCGTATCGGGCCGAGATTCGCTATGGGCCGCGCGCGAGCGCCCGGGTCACGCGACCGCCTGCGCGGCGGCCGGGACGGCGACCTCGATCGCGCACGCGGGGCGAGTCAGGCGCCTATGTCGAATGTCCCTTGGGACAGCTATGAACATGCGCTTTCGGTCAGCCAGCGCTCGCCGCGTCGACCACGGGCGGGAAGCCGTTGATCTGGCGCCACACCTCGAAGCCGAGGCGGACCCGCTCGAGCAGCACCCAGCCGTTCGCGCGCACGCCCTGGCGCAGCCACCGGTGGTCGGGCCACGGCAGGTCGTCGGGATCGGGCAGCACCACCACGCGATAGCGACCGCTCTCGTCGGCCAGCGCGTCGACGAACTCGACGACGCCGCCGAACGTGCCGATCGCCACCGACGGCCAGCCGATGAACTGCACCGCCGGCCAGCCCTCGAACTGCAGGCGGACGTGCCGACCCGCGGAGATGAGCGGGCCGTCGCTGCCCTCCATCCACAGCTCGACCGCGCTCGTGTCCATGTCGGGCACGAAGGACGCGATCACGTCGCCGGCCGCGACCATGTCGGTCCCGTGGCGGCCGATGAGCTTCAGGATCGTCCCGTCGCGCGGCGCCACGATCTTCATCCGCTGCTGCCGCGCCATCCGGACCTCGAGCTGGATCAGGTCGGCCTCGGCCGTGGCGAGCGTGCTCTCGGCCGACGCCACCGAGCTGCGCGCCTCCTCGATGATCGCCCGCGCGCTGGTGTCGACCGCGTCGGCGGTGGCGTCGAGCGCCCCGATCTCCCGCAGCGACGCCCGCAGCGAGGCCCGCGACGAGTCGAGGTTGGCCTTGCGCGTGGCCGCGTCGAGCCGCGCCAGCTCGAGCTCGCGGGTCGACGCCAGCCCCTCGTCGAACATCGCCTGCGTGCGCGCGAGGTTGAGGCGGGCCGTCTCGGAGGCCGACACCGCGGCATCGACCGCTCGCTGGGCCGCTTCCTGGCGGTCGCGACCGATGCGCGCGCGCAGCCCCGCCGACGACGACTGCGCCGTGCGGCTCAGCTCGAGCGTCGTGATCTTGGCCCGGTTGATGTCGACCGAGCTCTGGGCCGCCATCCGGCGCGCCTCGATCGCCATCCGCTCGCGCTCCAGCCGCGCCAGGATCTCCGGGTCGTTGTCGCTGATGTCGGCGATCGGCTCGCCAGCCAGCACGTGGGTGCCCTCCTCGACGTGCCAGGTCTGCAGGCGCCCGTCGATCGGCGCCTCGATCGCGGTCTGGCGGTCGAGCGGCGCGTAGGCGATCACGCGCCCGTCGCCGGGCACGCTCTGCTGCCACGGCACCAGCGCCAGCGCGGACCCGAGCATCAGCAGCGCCAGCATCATCAGCCGGACCGCCAGGTCGGTGCCTCGCGGCTGCCGCACCGACAGCAGGCTGGGCCGCGACACGTCGTACGCCGGGACGATGTGCATGGGTAATTCCATGGGAGCCTCGTTCAGCGGTCCGCCGTCTCGCGCAGCGTCGTCAGCCCGGCGCTCGCGGCGCGCAGCAGAGGCGCGCGACCCGAACGCGAGGGCATGGGCGCGGAGATGGGAGACAGGTCGGAGTTCGTGGACATGGGCAGAGGGCTTCGCGGGTCGCTGCCTCGAATCGAGGCCGTGCGAAGCCAGGCCACGGGCCGCGGCGGCTCGGGCAGACAGAGACTTGGTGCTTCCGCGCGACTTCGGCGTTACTGCCGCTTCGATCCTGCGAGGACCCAAGGCGCGGCCTGACAGCGCATCGACCAGACGGTCCGACACGTGCCGACGAATCATGAGTGAGGTGCGCGATTCACATGCTGCGGCGAACCAGCGACGAATCGTCGTTGGACGCGGCAGATCGGCTGCGCAGAGCGCAGCTCAGCACCGACCGACCGGAGGCCCGCGCGCCTTGAGCGTCGCCCGTATGCCCATTCGCGGCGACGCGCTCGGCGCTGGCAACGGCCAGGGCGAGAACGCGTCGACCATGGCCATCGCGACCTCGTCGGTCCGCGGCGGCAAGACCGGAGCGGTCTCGTTCCTGCGGGCCGAGTGATCGGGCGACTCTTGCTGGCGCGAGACGACCGGGACATCGTGCTGCCCGACCGAGCAGACCTCGTCGTCCGCGCCCTCGAGGATTCGCATGCGGGCGCCGGTGGTGAAAAGCAACGCGGTGGACACTGCGATCAGCAGCGCCAGCACGAGTCTCCAACCGGTCATCACACGCATGAAAGCTGATCGAGCCTATCACAGGACAGGCGAAGCTGCTCGCACGAGCAGGCGATGATGCGTGAGAAATTCCCGGCCCGGGCGCCCCGGAGCCCGCGTTTACGCATTGCTGCGGCGACAGCTTGCGGCGCGTCACCCGAACAGGCGTCCGATCATCGCGTCGTCGACCGGCGGAAAAGCCGGCTCGTCCTCCGGGTGCGTGGCGAGGTGAGCCGCGAGCGAGGCCTCGACGAAGCCGCACAGCGCCGCGACCGCGGCCGCAGCCCGGTCGTCTGCGCGTGCCTCTGCGCCGAGAAAAGGCTCGAAGCGCGCCGACGCGCCAGCGCCAGCCGGGGCCGGCCGCGCGCGGAAGCCCGCGATCCGCGAGGTCCACGCCGGGCTGCCCGCCAGCTCGAGCACGACGAGCGCGCGCGGTCCGGCGAGGATCATGAAGTGGACTGCGCCCGGCGGACCCGGGATCACGAAGGTCTCGCTCATCACCGCACACGCGGTCGCGCCGGAGATCCGCCGGACCTCGGCGCAGGCGTCCGCGATCGCCTCGATCATCGGCCGGGCCGCGCTCGACGGCGTCACCGCGAACCACGAGGCGGGGCCCGGTAACAGTTGCAGCGCCGCCTCGACCAGGCCGGCGAGGTCGATGCGCCCGCTGTCGAGCGCGCTCCGGATCAGTCGCACCACGGCCTCGGCGCTCGGACCGGGGAGCCGGCGGTGGACGTGAAACGCATAGAGGCCGTCGGCCGCCGCGTGGTGGGCCGAGCACAGGTTCATCACCACCCACGCGGTGTCGACAGCCCACGCCGGCTCGCCGAACACCGCCAGATCGTCGGCGGTCGCGTCGGGCCATAGCCGCTCCAGCAGCGCCGGTTCGCCGCCCGCCGCCGCGAGGTACCGCGCCCCGGCGCGCCGCGCCTGCGCCCGCAGCCGCGTCACGTCGCCCGCCGCGTGCTCGAGCTCGGTGAGCGCTCGCCCGATCTCGGGGTCGTCGAAGCGCCGGGCCAGCGAGCTCGCCAGCGCCGCGTCGCGGGCCACCGGCCAGCGCTCCGAGTCGTACCCCTCCCCGTCGCGCACCGCCGTGCCCACGTAGCTCTCGGGCGGCAGACGAGCGAGCAGCGGCGCGAGCGCCTCGCGCGTCACGACCCCGTCGCGGACCAGGAAGAAGAACGGCCCCGGAGCATCCATCACCAGCCCGAGTCTACGCGACGCCCCGCAGCGAGCCCAGCAGCCCGCGCGCCGCCCGTGCGTCGTCGCTCGCGTCTACCCGAGCCTCTCCGGCGCGCCCGCGCTCGCCCCCCTGAGGCGTCCACGTCTGCGCCCCCTGCCGAGCTCGCTGCCTCGACCCCTCCGAGACATGACTCGAAGGGCATGCCCGATCGACCATGACCGATCGGACATGCCCCTTCGAACATGCCCTCGTGGACATACTCATCCAGCGAGCTCCGGAGCGCGAGCGACCGGTCCCGCCGTGCCCGGCGCTGCCTGATCTCCGGCCGCGCCTGCCAGCGCCCCCTCGCCTGCCCGACCCGGCTACACTGCGGCCATGCCCAAGCAGAGCGCCGGCATCCTGCTGTTCCGCGGCCATGGCCCCGACCTCGAGGTCCTGCTCGTCCACCCTGGCGGTCCGCTGTGGGCCCGCAAGGACGACGGCGCGTGGACGATCCCCAAGGGTGAGTTCACCGCCGACGAAGAGCCGCTCGCGGCCGCCCGCCGCGAGTTCGCCGAGGAGACCGGCGTCGCGCTCACCGGCCCCTTCCACGCCCTCGCGCCGATCCGCCAGCGCGCCGGCAAGGTCGTGCACGCCTGGGCCTGCCGCGGCGACTGCGACCCCGCCGCGCTGCGCAGCAACACCTTCGAGATCGAGTGGCCGCCGCGCTCGGGCCGGCGGCAGAGCTTCCCCGAAGTCGACCGCGCCGCCTTCTTCTCGCTCGCCGCCGCCCGCACCAAGATGAACCCGGCCCAGGTCGACCTCCTCGATCAGCTGGCCCGCCTGCCGGTCGCGCTTGACCCTCACGTGACGTGAGGCCCTATCCCTGTCGGCGAGGCGCGAGGCAACGCCATGGCACTCACCGTCAAACAGGTCGCGAGCATCGCCGGGGTCAGCGTCCGCACGCTGCATCACTACGACGAGATCGGCCTGCTGCGCCCCTCGGGTCGCAGCAGCGCCGGTTACCGGCTCTACAGCGAGGCCGACCTGTCTCGCCTGCAGCAGGTGTTGTTCTTCCGGGCGCTCGAGTTTCCGTTGCAGGAGATCTGCCGGCTCATGCGCGACCCGGAGTTCGACATCGGCGCGTCGCTGCGGATGCAGCGGCAGCTGCTGCGCGAGAAGGCCGTCCGGCTGCAGAGCCTGCTCGTGGCCGTCGACGCCGCCCTCGCCCGCCTCGGAGACGAGCGACCCATGACGAATGACGAGATGAAGCAGATGTTCGATGGTTTCGACCCCTCGGTCCACGAAGCCGAGGCGCAGCAGCGCTGGGGCGAGACCGAGGCCTACCAGGAGTCCAAACGCCGCGCCGCGACCTACGGCAAGCGCGAGTGGGAGGCGATCAAGCTCGAGGCCGACGCCACCTTCGCGCGGCTCGCCGAGCTCATGAAGGCCGGCGTCGCCCCCGACGCCGCCGACGCGATGGACGCCGCCGAGGCCCACCGCCAGCACCTCGAGCGGTGGTTCTACCCCTGCTCGCCCGCGTTCCACCGCGGCCTCGGCCAGCTCTACGTCGACGACCCGCGGTTCACCGCCAACATCGACAAGACGAGCCCGGGCCTCGCCGCCTACGCCGCGGCGGCCATCACCGCCAACGCCGGGCGCGCGGGCTCGGCATGATCCGCCGGGGCGCGGCTGACCCGGCCGCGCCCCCCGAGCGAGCGAGCCCCGTCGCATCCCGAGCAGGAGAAACCCGCCGCGCGCGCCGAGCGCGGACCGCGACGATTTTTTCTGAGCCGTCTCCGAAGGCTCGTGCGACCTCTGTCCCCACGATGCGAGCGCGGGTCGTGGGGAGCGACATCGAGCCAGCGCCGGCCGTGACGGCCGGGGCCGCGGCGTTGCTCGAGCTGGCGCGCGCCGGCGACCCGCGGACCGGCGAGGTCCTGTTCGACCTCGTCGGCGCCCAGGTCAATCGCCTCGTGTGGCGCGTGCTCGGGGCCGACGAGGACCACGACGACCTCGTCCAGGAGGTGTTCGTCGCCCTGCTCGCCGGCCTCACGCGCGTGCGTGAGGCCGACGCGTTGCGCGGGTGGGTGGCCGCGGTGACGATCAACACCGTGCGCAGCGAGATCCGTCGCCGCCGCGTGCGGCGATGGTTCGGCATGCAGGCGGCGCCCGACGACCTGGGGCACACGCCCACCGCCTCGCACGAGGCCCGCGAGCTGCTGGGGCGCACCTACGCCGTGCTCGGGCGCCTGCCCGCCGACGAGCGCATCGCCTTCGCCCTGCGCTTCATCGACGAGCAGCCGCTCGGCGACGTCGCCGCCGCCTGCAGCTGTTCCCTCGCCACCGTGAAGCGCCGGATCTCCGCGGCCCAGGCCCGGTTTCGCCGGCTCGCCGAGCGCGACCCGATGCTCGCCGAACACTTGCGCGAACTCGAGGTGCAGCGATGACGGATCCCGTGCAGCGTCTGGCCCGCGAGGTCGCCCGCACTCTCGGCGACGGCCCGGCGCCGATCCGCCGCCAGCGCCAGCGCGCCGCGGTCGCTCGCCTCACGCGTGCGCCCCGGCGCGCGGCCCGGAGCGCGTGGTGGCTCGCGCCGCTGGTCGCCGCCGCCATCCTCGTCCTGGTGCTCGCGCGCCCGGCCCCCTCGGTCGCCCCGCTCACCGTCACGGTCGCCTCGCAGGCCGTCATGGTCGGCGCCCGGCTGGCCGCGCCCGAGCACGAGGCCCTGGTGCTCGAGTTCTCCGATCGCAGCCGCGCCGAGCTCAACCCCGGCAGCGCCGCGCGACTCACCCGGGCCGAAGCGACCCGCGTCGAGCTGCACCTCGAGCGCGGCGCCGTCGCCCTCGACGTGCAGCCCGCCGCAGGCCGCGAGTGGTTCGTGATCGCCGGCCCCTTCACCGTCGCGCTCACCGACGCCGCCGCCCGCGCGACCTGGGACCCCGAGATGCGCGCGCTGATCGTCGAGGTCCATCGCGGCAGCGCGAGTGTCGACGGCGCCGCGCCGAAGCATGTGAGCGCCGGCCAACGCCTCGAGCTGCGCGACCCGCCGGTCGTGGCTACCACCGCGGGTGACGCGAGCCCATCGCTCGACGCGACCACGTCGCTCCCGGTAGCGAGCGCGAGCTCATCCCGCGCCCCGACCGATCCGTCGATCCCGCTCTCGCGCGAAGCCACGAAGCCGCGCCCTTCCGGGTCACCGACCTGGATCGCGCTCGCCGACGCCGGTGATCACGCCGCCGCCCTCCTCGCCGCCGAGCGCCTCGGCTTCTCCTCTCTATTAAAAACTCTGGACGCCGAACGCCTCGACCTGCTCGCCCGCTGCGCCCGCTTCGCCGGCGACGGCCCGCGCGCCCGCGACGCCTTGCAGGCCCTGCGGCGCCGCTTCCCGGGCGACCCACGGGCCCGCACCGCCGCCTTCTTGCTCGGCCGCGTCGCCCTCGATCTGGGGCGCGATCCGGCGCATGCCCGCGAGTGGTTCACCACCTACCTGTCCGAAGAGCCAGACGGTCCTCTGGCTGGCGACGCCCGTCGTCGGCTCGACGAGCTCGCCCCGCGAAAATAAATGAGCCGCCCATGAATCCGAGTTCGGCTGCTGCAGCGCCTCTTGCGGATTCGCCGGCCCCGACACCTGCCCGGGCGGCCTGACATCGCGACCCTACTTCGAGCTCTGGGAGGACGCCCCCGACGACCCAAAGGACATCGGCATCTGCGCGCTCCCGTGATCCGCACGACCGCGCGGCCAGGGTGACCCGCCGCAAGCTCGCCGCCGTCGCGCTCGCACCCCGGCGAATCATTCGCTGTCCCTCAGGACATGCCCCAATGAGCATGTCCTGAGGGACATTCAAGCATGCCATCCAATCGCCGGCGCGTGCATACGAGCCGCGCCAATTCACAGTCGCCGAAGCCCTGGCCATCGGGCATCCTTCCGGCCGATGGCTCGCCCCGCAGCTTGCTTGCTCGCCGTCCTCCTCGGAACGACCGGCGGCTCCGCGCGCGCGGCCACCGTGGTGGTGGTCCGCGCCGACGGCGGCGCCGGGCCGCGCTGGGGCCTCGCCGAGCAGCGCGTCCGCGACGAGCTGCGCGCGCTCGGCATGACCGTCGCCGACGCGCGCCCGTCCAGCCTCGACGACGGCGCGATGGCGGCCCTGCTCGCCGAGCACGCCGCCGTCGCCGCCGTCCACATCACCCGCGCCAGCGATCGCGCCGAAGTGACGCTGTGGCTCGCCGAGCCCGCCCCGCGCCGGATCGCCCTCACGCTCGAAGGCAGCCAGCCCGCAGCCATCGCTGCCCTGCACACCGCCGAGCTCGTGTACGGCGAGAGCCGCAGCGCGACGCCCCCTCGACCCGTCGCCGACGCCGACGCCGCTCCGCCCGCCCCGCTGGTCTCGTGGGACCCCGCCGCGAGCACGAGCCCGCCGCCCGCGATCCCGGCCCCGCCGCGACCCGCCCCGGCAATGTCGACCGAACCGTCGCCGCAATCGCTCGTCCCCCCGCTGCCCGCCGCGGCCGAGGCGCCCCGGCCGTCCTCGCGACCGCCGATCTCGCAGCCCGAATTGGCCGCCCCGCCAGCGCCGACTCGCCCGCCGCAGCCCTCCGAATTCGATGACGAGCTCCCGCCCCTCGTGCGCGCCGCACCGGCCCCCGCGGGCCGGCAGGGCCTCCTCGTCGCCGTCGACGTCGGCGGCGGCCCGGGCGGCGCCGGCGTGCTCGTGGGCCCCGAGCTGGCCGCGCGACGCGAGCTGACGTCTCGCCTCGAGTTCGGCGGCGGGCTGTTCTCGCTGCTGTCGCCGACCTGGATGGCCGGCCCTCGCGGATCGATCCGCCTCGGCCTGGTCGCCGCGCGCGTGCAGCTCGGCCTCCGCTGGCAGCTCGCGCCCCGCCTGTCCCTGCGCCTCGCGCTCGGCGGGGGCATCGCGCTCGGCTGGGCCGTCGGTCGCGCCCTCGAGCCCTGGCGCAGCGCCACCAGTTTCGCGCCCGTCGGCCTGCTGTCGCCGGCGATCACCTTCGTGATTCCTTTCGCTCGCCGCGCCTCGCTGCACGCCGGGTTCGCGGCCGACATCCTGCTGCCGGCGATGCGCATCCACAGCGCCGGCCTCGAGACAGCCCGGCTCGGCCTGCCGCTCCTGCGCGGCGTCCTCGGTATCGCCTGGGACTGGTCGCTGCGCCGCCCGTGAGGCGCGAAAAAAACTACGCCCGCTCGGCGACGGAACCCGCGAGGCGCGGAGAACCGCTCGAGTGAAGGACGATCATGGCTGCCCCATCCCCTCCACGCATTCCCCTCTTTATCGCCGTTGTCTCGCTCGGCGTGCCGGCCTGCATCGAGAACTACCAGGTCGGACAGAACCCCGCGGAGACCGACACGGCCGGCGACCCCGGCACCGACAGCGATGATTCGGGCCCATCGGCGCCGGCCACCTGCGGGGACGGCGTCCTCGACGCCGACGAGGCCTGCGACGACGGCAACGACGACCCCGCCGACGGCTGCGATCTCGAGTGCCGTCCGACCGCCGTCGTCGCGTGGACCCGCACCGACCGCGGCGGCGCCGAGCTGGGCGCCCGCGCCGTCGACATCGCCGTCGACCCGACCGGACGGATCGTCGTCGTCGGCGCCGAGCATCGCCCGTCCGGGTTCGAGCGAGCCTTCGTGCTCGTCCTCGATCCCGCGGGCGAGGTCGTCTGGCGCCACACCGAGGCCGACGGCGTGGCCGACGCCAGCCTGTTCTTCGACGTCGAGGTCGACGCCGGCGGCCGGATCTTCGTCGCCGGCAACGACACCGTCGAGGACAAGGCCACGAGCCTCGTCCGCGGCTTCGCCCCCACGGCCGAGCCGCTCTGGACCTTCCGCCAGTCGCTCCCCCAGCACTTCGGGCAGGCACGGGCCCTCGCGCTCGGCCCCGACGCGCTCTACTCGGTCAGCAACGAGGGCCAGCTCGACGGCACCATGGAGCTCATCGTCCGCCGCCACGACCTGCTCACCGGCGCCGCCGCCTGGCAGAGCCCGCACGGCGCGCCCATGGTCGAGTACGGGGCCGACATCGTCGTCGCGGGCGGCCGGCTCGCCGTCGTCGGCTCCACGTTCCCGCTCGACGGCGAGGTGCCGCACCCGCTCGTCGCCTCGTTCGCGTTCGACGGCGCGTTGCTGGCCAGCGCCGTCGAAGCGCCGGTCGAGGGCGAATGGTACGGGGTCGCGCCCATCGGCGCGGCGGGAGACTTGCTGCTCGCCGGCTACGTGGTCCACCAGGGTGAAATCGACCGGGACGCGGTGCTGCGGCGCGTCGACGCCGACGGCCAGGAGCTCTGGACCTTCTTCGACGACGGCCCCTCCGAGCTGTTCCAGAACGTCGCCGTGCGCCCCGACGAGACCTTCATCGCCGCCGGCGCCGGCCGGATCGGCGACGCCTACGCCGTCTATAGTTATACGCGCCGCTTCGCCGGCGATGGCACGACGATCTGGTCGTCGCAGCTGTTCGACGCCGGCCCGAACATGGACGAGATGGCCACCTCGATCGCGCTCGGCCCCGGCTTCGTGGCCGCCACCGGCATGTGGTGGGAGGGCGCCGCCAAGGGCACCGGCGGGGCGAGTCAGGCCAACTTCTGGGTCCGACGATTCGCCGACCAGTGAGCCGGCCGCCCTCGCATGCCTCGCACGCTCATGCATGCGAGGGCCCGGCGAGCGCTCGCTATATTCACCACGCGCATGCACCCCGGCGCGCGCCTCTCGGCGCCTTCGCCTGCATCGCACTCGCAGTCGCCCCGGCCCCCAATGGCTTCGGGGCCAGAGGCTCGTCGGTGAGCTAGCGAAGACCGCGGCGATCGTGCGGCGCATCATGAAACATGCTGGGAGCGTGCGAGCGCCGGCGCTGGACAGCGAAACGGTCGCCCCCGAGGGTCGCGCTCGCCGGTGCTCGCAAGAGACCGGTGCGCCACGTCGCGAGGACGACCGCTCCGTCGAGCGATCAGCCCTTCAGCTGCGGCACCTCCGGCGGGAACACGATCTCCTCCACGCTGTCGGCCCACTCGGCCGTCACCCCCCTCGTGCCCAGGCGATTCTCGAGCGACCGGATCGCCACGTAGGGCACGGGGATCTGGATCCCGATGCCCACGTAGCGGCCGATCACCTCGAATTGCCAGTACTCGGGCCTCTGAATGTACACCACGGGCTCGAGCCACACCTCGATGTCCGCCCGGGGCAGCATGCCGCGGACGACCAGGAAATACGTGTTGGAGTCGGGGTCGAGCACCACGTGGGCCTCGGCGCGGACATCCTCGATCGCCCGCTCGAGCGGGAACCACTCGTTCAACAGAGGACCTCTACTCTTGCTTCCCATGACATTCCTCCGAATTGCCCGAATGTTGCAGATCGATCGCGGTTCGGGCGCGACGCACAGCCGATGGACCGAAATCCAGCCACAAAGCCTACTGCTGTCGGCTGAAAACGCCAGAAGTTTGGGTCCTTGCCCATGAGACGCAGACGGGCGCGCCGCCGGAGAGCGCGGCGCCTGCCCGTCCACGAGGCGCGCGCGAACTCGCAGAGTAATGGTGAGAGCATCTGGAGAAGAGGGTGAGCGCCCATCTTCCAAATTGTGCGCCAGATCGCTGGTTGGCGACTTACGCTATTCCAAAGCTATAGGGCGAAAGGAGCCAGGTATAGGAGCGATACTGAGCGCGCAAAGAACAGCCTGAAACGTGAAACGAAGGACTACGTTATCGACGTCCACTACGAGAATTCCGGCACGCCGTCGGAGCGGGTTCAGGCGATGAAGCGGTGGATCGCCAAGAACTTGAACTTCGAACAGTACATGACGTCCAGGTTGGTGATGGAATCTGACGGGACCGTGTTCATCTATTGGCTTACGAAGGTCTGACAACCCGCCCACACGTCGAATCCGCCGCCTTCGCCGCGGGCTCGTCGCCGAGCCGGCACAAGGCCCCGATGCGCGCCGCCTCGCGCACTCCCGCCAGCGCCCGCCGGGGAACCGCTGCGCCTGTCCCATGCAGCCCGGCGCCCATTCGGGGGGGCTGGAATCGCTCCGGACTTTCGGCATTTTTCAGCCGGCAGAACTAGCCGTCCTCCGGACGGGCCCCAGCGGGCGGCGGATCCGCCTGATCGGCGTCATGAACAAGGCCATGAGAGCGCGCCGCGCTGCGGCCGCAACGGTCGCTCTTTCGCGGCTCGATCGCGGCGGGGGGCGAACGCATCTTTTCCACTCATGGTCGATTCGCGCCCCCGTGACATTCGCCTCGCTCATAGCATTCACATCTCAGCGCCCGCACACGTAGCGCTCGAATCGCTGTACCAGCGGCGAGGTCGGGTGCTCGGCGACCAGGCGGCGGGCGGTCGCCTCGGCCTCGGCGCCGCGGTCCAGCCCGCACAGCGCCGCGACCCGCCCCGCCTCGCGCGCGTCCACCAGGGCGCTGCGCGGGAACTGGCCCGCGTGCGCGTCCAGCAGCGGCAGCGCGGCCGCGGGCCTCCCCGCGTCCAGGTGCGCCCGCGCCTGGTCGAGCAGCGCCACCTCGGCCGCCAGCCGGTCGGGCTTGCTCGCGGTCGGCGGCGTCGGTCGCTGCGGCGCCGGCGGCGGCGATCCTGCGTCTGGTTCGGAGCGGCCCGGCTCCCCACCTGTCTCTCGGGACAGGCTCACCGGCTCGCGCGCCACCTCCGTCCCGATCGCCCGGATCGGGGTCGGGCGCGCCACCGCGTGCACCGTCGCCCCGCCGGCCACGATCAGCGTCGCCGCCACCGCCGCGCGGCTCGCCGACACCACGCCCAGCACCCCGATCGCCCCGCTCTTGCCGAGCGCCGGCCCCAGCAGCGCCCACGAGCGCTGCGCCTGCCCGGGCGGCGGCGCGTCCTCGCGGCGGGCCCGCTCGGCCCACGCGCTCAGCTCCGCCTCGCCCAGGCGCGCCTGCAGCTGGCCCCGCGCCGCGCGCAGCCGCGAATAGACGGTGTTGACCGGCAGCGCCAGCTCGGCCGCCATCTCCGGCCCGCTCATGCCCAGCAGCTCGGACATCTCCCACACGGCCCGCAGCTCGCCGCTGAGCTGCGCCAGCGCCTGCTCGAGCTGCTGCGCCGTGTCGCGCCGGCTGTGCGGCGAGTCGTCGCTCCACGGCCAGCTCTCGGCCAGCGCCGCCACCCGCCGCGCCAGCCGGGCCGCGCCCCGGCGGTAGCGCCAGGCCACCCGCCGCGTCACCGCGAACAGCCACGCTCGCGGCGAGACCTCGTAGTGGAGCGCGTCGAGCCGGCGATAGGCGGTCACGAACACGTCCTGCACCGCGTCGTCGACGTGCGCCGGCGGCACCCCGAAGCGGCGCGCCGCCGCCCACACGAACCCGAACTCGCGGCGATAGATGGCGTGAAACCGCGCCCGGCGGGGGTCGTCGGCGGGCGCGGGCGCGGTCTCGGTCGCCGGGAGCTGCATGGCCTGAAGCTTGGATTCTCCGGCGACCCTGACTTCTGTCACCGCGGATCGCGAAACCGCAGCTCCGCCATGAGCAGCAGCCGGCCCGAGACCCGCGACGAGGCGAACAGCCCCGCAGGGGGCCCGGGGTCGCGCACCTCGAACCTCGGCACCAGGAGCCCCGCGACCCCCTCGAGCGCCGCCCCCAGGCGCACGCGCGGATGCACGACCACCGCCACCCCGGCCGAGGCCACCAGCGCCAGCCAGCGCCCGGTCACGGCCCGCGCGCCGACCACGTCCTGCGCGACCCCGCGCACGCCCCCGGCCTCCAGCCCGCCGCACAGGGGAAATTCGACCCGCCGCCCGCCGAGCCGCGCGCAGCCGAGCACCGCCGCCATGCCGGCGAAGGCCCGCAGGCTGCCCTCGGCCCGCACCTCGGTGCGCGGCGTCAGGAAGGCGCCGCGCAGCTCCAGCCGCGCCCGCCGCCACAGCAGGCCGCCCGCCAGCATGATCGCCCCCGAGACCCCCGGGAGCGCCCCCAGCTCGGCCCCGCCCTGGATCCGCAGCAGCCCCCCGAGCCGCCGCGCCGGGCCTGCAGGCGGCTGCAGCGGGCCCTCGACGCTCATGGCCGCCGCCCGGCCGTCCGGCGCAGTCCCTGCGAGCTCCGCCTCCTCGGCGCCCGCCAAGACCGGCGGGCCGACCGACTCGAACCCCGGGCTCCCCGTCGCGTGCTCGGGGCTCACCGTCTCCGCCGCGGTGGTCACGCCGGAGCTCTCCTCCGTCATCACCTCGCCCTCGCCTGCCACCTCGACGGGCAATTCGGGCGCCGCTTCGGCCCCCGAGGCCGCCGCTTCGCGCCTCGCCGCGCTCGCCACCAGCAGCGCCGTCGCGTCGACGAGCGCGGCGCAGCGCTGCGACGTCAGCGTGCGAACCGCGCCCCGGCCTCGCGCCGCGATCCGCAGGGTCAGGCGATAGCGCGGCGCCTCGGCGTGGAGGGCCACCCGGGCCTCGACCTCGACCTCGCCGGCGAAGGCCCGCCCGAGCCGCTGCTCGATCGCCGCCACCAAATCCCGCCGCCCCGGGCAGCCGCCCGGCGCCTCCCACACCAGCCCGAGCGCCGGCGGATCCGGCACTTGTGCGGCGAGAAGCCCGGCGACGACGGTGAAGATCGGCACCACGAGGGGCGGCGAAGCTACCACGAATCTCCCGCGCCCGCCGAGCGCGGCGCCTGCGTGGGTGACGCGAACGCGACGACCGCTCCTCGCATGATTGCCAATCGACGCACCATACAATCACCGCTCGCATCCTCGACGCTTTGACCCCATCGCGGCGAGCTTCATGGCGCTCGACGCGAGGGCCGCCCGCTCGCTGTTCGATGCATCTCACTCGCCGAGCAGCTCCGTCAGCCTCTTGATGTCGACCTCCATCCTCGACGCTCTGACCCCACCGCAGCGAGCTTCATGGCACTCGACGCGAGGATCGCCCGCTCGCGACTCGATGCCCCCCTCACTCGCTGAGCAGCTTCGTCAGCGTCTTGATGTCGACCCCCAGAGCCCGCGCCGCGTGGGCCTTCACCCCCCCGTTTTGAGCCACCGCCCAGCGCGCGTAACGGCGCTGGATCTCCCGCAGCGGCAGCACCGCGTCGCCGAACCCCGTGGATCCGCCCTCGCCTGCGTTCGGGTCCTCGCTGCCGAAGCCGCGGGGCAGGTCTGCCGGCGTGATCGTCTCGTTGCGCGACAGCAGCACCAGGCGCTCGATCAGGTGGGCCAGCTCGCGCACGTTCCCCGGCCAGCGGTAGGCCAGGAACGCCGCCATCACCTCCTCCCCGATCCGCCGCGGCGCCGCTGTCGGATAGCGGCGGCGCGCCGACTCGAGGTTCTGCTCGATCAGCAGTGGGATGTCCTCGCGGCGGTCGCGGAGCGGCGGGATCTCGAGCACCACCAGCGCCAGCCGATAATAGAGGTCCTCGCGGAACTCGCCCGCGCGCACCGCCGCCGCGAGGTCGAGGTTCGTCGCCGCCAGGATCCGCGTGTGGACCCGGCGCTCGCGGGTCCCGCCGATCGGGCGGATCACCCCGCGCTCGATCACGTGCAGCAGCTTGGCCTGCAGCGCCGTCTGCAGCTCGCCGATCTCGTCGAGGAACAGGGTCCCGTGGTCGGCCTCCGCGAACAGCCCCGGGCTCGCCTGCGTCGCCCCGGTGAAGGCTCCGCGCGTGTGGCCGAACAGCTCGCTCTCGAGCAGCTGCTCGGGGATCGCCGCGCAGTTGACCGCCACGAACGGCGCCGACGCGCGCTGGCTGCGGGCGTGCAGCGCCGCCGCGATCGTCGTCTTGCCGGTGCCCGTCTCGCCGGTGAGCAGCACTGGCACATCGGTGTCGGCGATGCGCGCGATCACCTCGAACACCGCCCGCATCGCCGTGCTGCGGCCGACCAGGCCCTGCGGCGCCGCGTCGTTCAGGCGCCGGCGCAGCTCCCCCGTCTCGCGGCGGAGCCGGCGGTCGTCGAGCGCGCGGCGCAGGAACAGCACCAGCTCGTCGACCCCGAACGGCTTCGTCAGGTAGTGGAACGCCCCGCGCCGGATCGCCTCCACCGCCGTATCGATCGCCGCGTACGCCGTCATCACGATCGTCGGCAGCTGCGGCACCAGCTCCTGCGCCTGCACCATCAGCGACACCCCGTCGCCGTGCTCGAGCCGCAGGTCGGTCACCATCGCGTCGAACTCGTGCGACTCGAGCCGCGCCAGCGCGGCCGCGGCGTCGCGCACCACGTGCACCTCGAAGCCGCGGCGGCCCAGCTGTTCGCCGAGCGCGTCGCCCCACTCCGGCTCGTCGTCGACCAGCAGCACGCGCGGGCGCAGGACCTTATGTTCGCTCGTCATGACATCTCCCGCGGCAAGCGCAGCGTCGCTATCGCGCCGCGAGGCGACCGCGCCGTCAGGGTGACCGACCCGCGGCTCATGCGGGCGATCTCGTTGGTGAGCGCGAGCCCCAGGCCGGTGCCCTGCGCCTTGCGCGAGAAGAACGGCTTGAGCAGCCGCTCGCGATCCTCCTCGCGCACGCCCTCGCCCTCGTCGAGCACCTCGAACACCACGTCCTCGCCCTCCTGGCGGATCCGCAGCGTCACGCAGCTGCCGCGCGGCGACGCATCGCACGCGTTGACCAGCAGGTTGACCAGCGCGTGCTCGACCAGCAATGCATTGACTCGTACGTCCGCCACGTCCGCCGCGATCTCCATCTCGAGCGCCACCTCGGCCGCCTGAAAGCGGTGCGCGATCAGGTCGTGCACCGCCTGCGCCAGCTTCGCCGGGGCCACCCGCGCCTGCTCCGGCATGCTGCCGCGCGCGACGCGGAGGAACCCCTGGACCACGTCGCGCAGGCGGTCGACCTGGCCGAGGATCGTGCGCGCGTCCTGCTCCTCCGGCGAGTCCTGCAGCGCCTCGCGCAGCGCCTCCGCCTTGACGCGGATGAGCCCCAGCGGCGTGCCGACCTCGTGCGCCACTCCGGACGCCAGCGTCAGCATCGTCGCCGTGCGGTTCTCGCGGGCCAGCACCGCCTCGCCGGCGCGCCGCTGCTCCGCCAGCTCGAGCTGGTGGCGCGCCAGCGCCTGCGCGCGGAACTCCCGGAACGCGAAGTAGCCGAACACCACCGTCGTGATGCCTGTCAGCAGCACCTTGATGATCACCCGCAGCATCCCTCGCCGGTCGCGCTCGACCTCCTCGCGGGTGCTGCCGACCACCGCCACGCGCCAGCTCCCGAGCGCCCCGCCGTCGGCCACCGCGACGCTGACGAACGCCGGATACTCCGGCAGCCCGAGCTGCAGCGCCTGCGCGTCGTTCAACATGCCGGTGTCCTGGCCGCGCGCCACCAGCTCCGCGAGCACCCCCGGCCCGGTGGAGCGGCCGTGCAGGTTGAAGAACCTCGCCGCTCCGGGCGGCTGCACGAACACCCGCTCGTCCGCCGAACCGAGGTGGTCGGCCGCGTGGAACAGCTCGCCGATCCGCACCTGCACCTCGCGCTCGCGCCCGTCCTCGCCGACGATGCGCGACCGCCACGTCCCCGCCGCGTCTGCTTGCGATGCTGTCGCCGCCGGCGAGTCGCGGACCAGGTTCGCCAGCTCCGCCGCCAGCTCCACCGACAGCAGCGACGCCAGGTTGCCCAGGCGCCGCTGCTCGCGCTCCATCGCCAATTCGGACTCCGCGTCCTCGAACCGGATCCCGACCAGCGCCACCGCGGCGACGCTGAGCACGGCGCCGAGGAGCAGCACGAGGCCGCTGATCCGCACACGGCTGCGTTCGGCGAAAGCGAAGGTCTGTCGGGTCACTGGCGGGTTCCTCGCCGAGGGTAGCGCGGTTCGTCGTTCGAGCTGCAATCCGCGCGCCACCCTCGCGCGCGGCCGCTGCGGCCCGGAAAATCGCCGACCCGCGCGGCCGAGGCGGCCGCCCGCTGGACCCGCCGATGGGAGCGGCTCCCCGTGCGACCAGGGAAAATTTCCAGGTCGGGCCGGCCCCCTCTGGATTTCATCAACGATCTCGCCCCGCTCCGTCCCCGGCATCGTCCGTGAAACAGCGTGAACCAGGCTTCGAGCCACGGTCCCGCGACGGGGCCGGCGGGTTCGGGCCGCGCGCCGGCAGACCGCGCGCGAGACAGGCGGACCTCGATGAACCACGACCTCCCAGGCGCCCCGCTGCGGCCCCGCACCTCCCTCGTCCTCACGCTCCTGCGCGCCTGCTTCGGCCGCGCCGCGATGCACCGATCGTGGCCGCGACTGCTCGCGCTCGCGGGCGTGCTCGTGCTGCTCGGCGTGACGGCCTGCCACGCGCCGCACCACAAGCACGAGGAGATCGGCGTGTTCGCCGTCACCACCCCGCTGCGCCAGGACACCGCGCTGACCCGCGAGTACGTGGCCCAGGTCCAGGCGATCCAGCACATCGAGGTGCGGGCCCAGGAGCGCGGCTATCTGACGGGCATCTACGTCGACGAGGGCCAGCGGATCGAGGAGGGCACGAAGATGTTCCAGGTCATGCCGCTCATCTATCGCGCCGACCTCCACCGCGCCGAGGCGGAGGCCGACATGGCCTCGATCGAATTCAAGAACACCAAGATGCTGGCCGACAAGGACATCGTCTCGCCGGCCGAGCTCGCGCTGGCCGGCGCCAAGCTCAATCGCGCCAAGGCCGAGCTGGAGCTCGCGCAGACGCACATGCGCCTCACCGAGATCCGGGCCCCGTTCACCGGCCTGATGGATCGATTCGTCGTCCGCCTCGGCAGCCTCGTCGAGGAGGGCGACCTGCTGACGACGCTGTCCGACAACCGGACCCTGTGGATCTACTTCAACGTGCCCGAGGCCGAATACCTCGACTACAAGGCCGACCCCGAGCAGACGACGGTCGTCCAGTTCAAGATGGCCAACAACCGGCTGTTCGACCAGCCGGGCCGGGTCGAGACGATCGAGGCCGACTTCGACAACACCACCGGCAACATCGCCTTTCGCGCGACCTTCCCCAACCCCACCGGCCTGCTGCGCCACGGCGAGACCGGCAACGTCATCGTCACCAGCCAGTACGCCAACGCGCAGCTGATCCCGCAGAAGGCGACCTTCGAGATCCTCGATCGCCGCTACGTCTTCGTGGTCGACGACGAGGGTATCGTCCATTCGCGCCCGATCGCCGTCGCCGCCGAGCTCCCGCACGCCTTCATCGTCGAGAGCGGCCTCGAGGACTCGGACCACATCCTCCTGGAGGGGCTGCGCAAGGTCCAGGACGGCACCCACATCGAAGTCAAGTTCGAGGAGCCCGCCGAGGTGTTCGCTCACCTCGACCTCCACGCCGAATAGAGGGTGACAGCATGTTCGCCAAGATTCTCCATCGACCGGTGCTCGCGATCGTCGTCTCGGTCCTGATCGTCCTCCTCGGCCTGCTGGCGATCCGCTCGCGCCCGGTCTCGCAGTTCCCCGAGATCGCGCCGCCGCAGGTCCAGATCACCGTCTCCTATCCGGGCGCCAGCGCCGACGTGCTCGTGCAGTCGACGCTCATCCCGCTCGAGCGCGCCATCAACGGCGTGCCCGGCATGCGCTACCTGTCCTCCGACGCGACCAGCGCCGGCGAGGCCACGATCCAGGTCATCTTCGACCTCGGCACCGACCCCGACCAGGCGATCATCAACGTCAAGACCCGCATGGACCAGGTGATGAACCAGCTGCCGAAGCTGGTCCAGCTCGAGGGCGTCGTGCTCATGCGCGTGCAGCCGAGCATGTTGATGTACGTCAACCTCTACAGCACCGCCGCCGACGCCGACGAGAAGTTCCTGTTCAACTACGCCAACGTCAACATCCTGCCGGAGATCATGCGGGTCAAGGGCATCGGCCAGGCGCGCATCCTCGGCAGCCGCCAGTTCGCCATGCGCGTGTGGCTGAACCCCGACCGGATGCGGGCCTACAACGTCTCGGCCGAGGAGGTGATGACCGCGATCAGCGAGCAGAGCGTCATCGGTCGCCCCGGCCGCGTCGGTCAGGCCACCGGCAAGACCGCGCAGTCGCTCGAGTACGTGCTGGTGTGGGAGGGCCGCTACAACAAGCCCGAGCAGTACGGCGACATCATCGTGCGCGCCACCCCCGACGGCCACGTCCTCCACCTCAAGGACGTCGCCAAGGTCGAGCTCGGCAGCGAGTTCTTCAACATCTACTCCAACCTCGACGGTCACCCCTCGGCCGCGATCGTGCTCAAGCAGACCCTCGGCAGCAACGCCCAGGAGGTCATCGAGAACGTCAAGGCCAGGCTCGACGAGATCAAGGCCGCGAGCTTCCCGCCGGGCATGGACTACGCGGTCAGCTACGACGTCTCCGCGTTCGTCGACGCCTCGATCGACCAGGTCGTGCACACCCTCGCCGAGGCGTTCGTGCTGGTCGCCCTGGTCGTGTTCGTGTTCCTCGGCGACTGGCGCTCGACGCTGATCCCGACCCTCGCGGTGCCGGTGTCGCTGGTCGGCGCGTTCATCTTCATGAGCGCGCTCGACATCAGCATCAACCTCATCACCCTGTTCGCCCTGGTCCTGGCGATCGGCATCGTCGTCGACGACGCCATCGTCGTCGTCGAGGCCGTGCACGCCAAGATGGAGGCCAGGCACCTGCCGGTCTACGAGGCGATGAAGGAGGTCCTCAACGAGATCAGCGGCGCCATCATCGCCATCACCCTGGTGATGACCTCGGTGTTCGTCCCGGTCGCCTTCATGCCCGGCCCGGTCGGCGTGTTCTACCGCCAGTTCTCGGTCACGATGGCCGCTTCGATCGTGCTGTCGGGCTTCATCGCCCTGACGCTGACCCCGGTGCTGTCGGTGCTGATCCTCAAGCCCGTGCACGGCCACCGCCCCAGCCGCAACCCGATCACCCTGTTCGTGCGCGGCTTCGACCGCGCCTTCAACTGGGTCGCCGACCGCTACGTGCGGCTGATGCGGGCCATCCTGCGCCGGGTCTGGCTGACGATCCTGCTGCTCGGCCTGTTCGTGTACGGCATCTTCGCCGTCAACCGGGTCCTGCCGGCCGGCTTCGTGCCCAACGAGGACCAGGGCATCGTCTACGCCATCATCCAGACCCCGCCGGGGACCACCCTCGAGCGCACCAACGCGGCCGCCCGGAAGCTGCAGGACATCGCCCGCGCCATGCCCGAGGTCGCGTCGGTCTCGTCGCTGGCCGGCTACGAGATCCTCACCGAGGGCCGGGCCTCCAACGCCGGCACCTGCCTCATCAACCTCAAGGATTGGTCGGACCGCGACAAGTCGGTCACCGAGGTGATCGAGGAGCTCGAGGAGAAGTCGCGGGACATCGGCGCGGTGGTCGAGTTCTTCGAGCCGCCGGCGGTCCCCGGCTACGGCGCGGCCGGCGGCGTCTCCTTCCGCATGCTCGAGAAGACCGGCAGCAACGACTACTACGAGTTCGATCGCATCAACCAGGAGTTCATGGCCGCGCTGCGCGAGCGGCCCGAGCTGACCGGCCTCTTCACCTTCTACGCCGCCAACTACCCGCAGTACGAGCTCGTCATCGACAACCAAAAGGCGATGCAGAAGGGCGTCTCCATCGGCAAGGCGATGGAGAACCTCGACCTCATGATCGGCAGCTCGTACGAGCAGGGCTTTATCCGCTTCGGCTTCTTCTACCGCGTCTACGTCCAGGCCTCGCCCGAGTTCCGGGCGCTGCCGCCGGACGTGCTCAAGATGTACGTCAAGAACGACGCCGGCGAGATGGTCCCCTACTCGTCGTTCATGACGCTCAAGAAGCGCCAGGGCCCCAACGAGATCACGCGCTACAACATGTACAACTCGTCGGCCATCCGCGGCGGCAACGCGCCCGGCTACACCACCGGCGACGCCATCCAGGCCATCAAGGAGGTCGCCGCCGAGGTGCTGCCGCGCGGCTACGACATCGCCTGGGAGGGCCTGTCCTACGACGAGGCCCAGCGCGGCAGCGAGGCCATCTACATCTTCGGCGTCGTGCTGGTGTTCGTCTACATGGTGCTGGCGGCCCAGTACGAGAGCTTCATCCTGCCGCTGGCCGTGATCACCTCGCTGCCCGCAGGCGCGTTCGGCTCGTTCTTGATGCTCCAATTGATGGGCCTGGCCAACGACATCTACGCCCAGGTCGGCCTGGTCATGCTGGTCGGTCTGCTCGGCAAGAACGCGGTGCTGATCGTCGAGTTCGGCGTGCAGACCCAGCGCGAGGGCGCCAGCGTGTTCGAGTCGGCCGTCGCCGGCGCGCGGGCCCGGTTCCGCGCGATCCTCATGACCTCGTTCGCGTTCGTCGCCGGCCTCTACCCGCTGGTCGTGGCCAGGGGCGCCGGGGCCGTCGGCAACAACACCATCGGCGCGTCGGCGCTCGGCGGCATGGTCGTGGGCACCGTGTTCGGCGTGATCATCATCCCGGGGCTCTACTTCATCTTCGCCCACCTGGCGCGGTACGAGAGCTTCCTGCGGGTCGGCGGGCGCGCCGAGCCGCCGCCCCCGCCGGCCGCGCTGCCGCTGTCCGAGGTGTCGCTGGCGGCGCTGCTGGTCGACACGCTGGCCGACAACGACGCGTCGTCGACGACGCATTCGCCGGAGTCGGACACGACGCAGCCGACCGCGCTGCCGGAGGAGGACTCCGATGCGTAAGCGATGGCGATCGATCGCCGCCGTGACGGCGGCCTGCACCCTGTCGCTCGCGCTCGGCTGCGCCGGTCTGCTGGGCGACAACAAGGCCCGGGAGGCCAGCCAGGAGGTGCCGCAGTCGTTCGGCGCGCTGGCGACCGCGAGCGGCCCGAGCGTCGCGGTGCAGCAGCAGTGGGACTCGTTCTTCGCCGACCCCGATCTGCGGGCGCTGATCGAGACGGCCCTGAAGAACAACCAGCAGCTCAACATCCAGCTGCAGGAGATCATCATCGCCCAGAACAGCGCCGCGCGGCTGCGCGGCGACTACTTGCCGCGGCTCGAGGCGGGGGTCGGCGCCGGCGTCGAGAAGCCCGGCGAGCACACCGCGGAGGGGGTCGCCCACCGCCTTCACAACCTGCCGCGGCCGCTCGGCGACTTCCGCTTCGGCTTCGCGGCCTCGTGGGAGACTGACATCTGGAGCAGCCTGCGCAACGCCCGGAAGGCGGCGGTGCTGCAGTACGAGGCGTCGATCGAGGAGCAGCACTTCCTCGTCACCGAGATCGTGGCCGAGCTCGCCAACTCGTACTACGACCTGGTCGCGCTCGACATCCAGATCGAGATCCTCGACCGCAACATCGAGCTGCAGAAGAACGCGCTCGAGGTGGTCAAGCTCAAGAAGCTGGCGGCCCGCGACACCGAGCTCGGGGTCCAGCGGTTCCAGGCCGAGGTGCAGAAGAACCAGGGCCGGCGGTTCGCGCTCGAGCAGCAGCGGATCATCGTCGAGAACCGCGTCAACTTCCTGGTCGGGCGGTTCCCGCAGCCGGTCGCGCGCAACACCCGGACCTTCGAGGCCGCCCGGCCCGACATCGTCGCCGCGGGCCTGCCCTCGGACCTGCTCGACAACCGCCCCGACGTGAAGGCGGCCGAGCTGCGGCTCGAGGCGTCGAAGCTCGACACCCGCAGCGCGAAGGCCAAGTTCTACCCGTCGCTGCGGCTCGACGCCGGCATCGGCTTCGAGTCGTTCAACCTGCAGCACCTCGTCGATCCGCGGTCGCTGGCGTTCAACCTGGCCGGCGGCCTGGTCGCCCCGCTGCTCAACCGCGCGGCGATCAAGGCCGACTACCGCTCGGCCAACGCCCGCCAGGTCCAGGCGGTGTTCGACTACGAGCGATCGATCCTGCAGGCGTACACCGACGTGTACAACCAGCTGACCGCCATCTCGAACCTGCGCCAGCGCTACGACCAACTGGCGAGCCAGGTCGAGACGCTGCACGCGGCCATCGAGGTGTCGAAGGTCCTCTATCAATCGGCCCACGTCGATTATTACGAGGTGCTGATGATCGTGCGCGACTCGCTCGAGGCCGAGATGGACCTGATCGAGGCGAAGAAAGATCAGATGCAGGCGGTGGTGTCGATCTACCAGGCGCTGGGCGGCGGCTGGCGACAAAGCCAATGACCGCGGGCCGGGGGCGTTCGCCCGGCTTCGTGCGATGATTGGCGGCAGTGGTTCTCGGCGAGTCGTCGCTCTCGCCCGTGCGCCGATTCTCAGGGATGGTTGGCCGCCTGACGATTCACGGGCCGTGCGCGTAAGCAGGCGCCCGGGCCCGTGCGACGATTCGCGGCGGTGGTTCGTCGCCGTTCGGCGCGCTGGCCGCCCGCGCGGGCAGGCGCCCCGGGCCCGTGATACCCTGCCCACCCGTGCCTCGCCCCGGCAAACGCTCCGAGCCGCCCGCGCCGGTGCCCGGCGAAATGGCGCTGCGGGCCCTCCGCGAGCTCGTCGCGGGCTTCCCGGCCGACGCCGCGGCCACGGAGCCCGACCTCCGGCCGCTGCGCCGCGCGCTGGTCCGGCGGGTGACGCGATGGATGTTTCGCCTGCACGCCGGGGCGCGCGGGCTCGAGTGGGGTGATTCGCTGTGGCGCCTGTGCGCCGAGGCCGGGGATGCGCCGTCGCTCGCGCAGGCCCGCGCGCTCGCATGCGAGGACCTCGTGGACGGCCCGCAGCCGGACGCCGCGGCGGTGGGTCGGGCCCTGCAAGCCCTGCAAGCTGTCGACGATCCGCGAGCTTGGTACCGCGACCTCGACCTCGAGGCGCTCGGCGGGGTCCACGAGTCGCTGCTCGACTACCGCCTGCTGCGTCTGCGCGGGCCAGGGCTCGAGCTCGGCCCGGGGGACGTGGTGATCGATCTGGCGGAGATCCTGTCTCATGAGCCAGACGCGCGAATGGCCAGGGTCGCGGCCGCCGGTGGGTCGCCCGACGCCGCGCTGCAGCAGGCGCTGGTCTCGGCGCGCACGCCCGCGGAGGTCCTCGAGTCCCTGGCGCTGCGACCCCCGCGGCGAGCGCACCAGATCTTGCCGGCCGGGTCGCTGGTCGTGGCGCCAGGCGAGGATCGGCGGCGCGCCGGGGCTCACTACACGCCGCGCGGGCTGGCCGACCCGATCGTGAACACCGCCTTGGGCCCGCTGCTGGTGGCCCTGGGCGAGCGGCCGACGCCGACGCAGCTGCTGGCGCTGAAGCTGTGCGATCCGGCGACCGGCTGCGGGGCGTTCCTGCTGGCGGCCTGCCGCCTGCTCGGCGACCGGCTCGAGCGCGCGTGCCACGATCATGGTGTCACGATCGCGGCCGGGGTCGACGCGACCGCGCTCGCGCGCCGCGAGGTCGCCCTGCATTGCCTGCACGGGGTCGACAAGGACCCCGACGCCGCCGAGCTGACGCGGCTCTCGCTGTGGCTGCTGACCGGCGCAAGCGGCTCTCCGGACGAATTCATGAGCGCGGCGGTGCGCTGCGGCGACGCGCTGGTCGGGCTCGACCGGGCCCGTATCGCCGCGTTTTCATGGCACCCCGACGCGGACGAGCCAACGAGGGCGGAAGACCGCCCACATTCGCGCGAACGGCCGATCGGCGACGCGGCGGTCGCCGTGTTCTTCGCCCACGACAGCGACCGCCGCCGCGACGAGCAGCGCGAACGGCTGGCCCGCGCCACGGTGGAGCCGGCCCGCCGCGGCGACCCCGGGGCCCTCGCTGCCTTGACGCGCCTGGCGGCCGGGCTCGGCGACCTCGGGGTGCTGCCATTTCACTGGGAGCTCGAGTTCCCGACGGTGTTCGCCCGCGACGAGCCCGGGTTCGACGGCTTCATCGGCAACCCGCCCTTCTTTTGGGGCAACCGCATCGGCCGCGCGTTCGGCGATCGTTACCGCGATTGGCTGCTGCGCACCTGCCCGGGCGCGCACGGCAACAGCGACCTCGCGGCTTATTTTCTCCGGCGGTGCTTCGCCCTGCTGCGCCGGGGCGGCACGCTCGGGTTCGTCACCACCAACTCGATCGCCGAGGCCGACACCCGCGCCACCGGCCTCGAGCCGCTGCTGCGCGCCGGCGGCGTCGTCTACGAGGCGGTCCGCAGCGCCGCCTGGGACGGCGGCGCCAGCGTGCGCGTCGCCCACGTGTTCGTGATCAAGGGCCCGTGGTCCGGGGTGCGTCGGCTCGACGGCGAGGCGGTGACCGCCATCGGCAGCGACCTGCGGCGGCCGCGAGCGGCGTGGACGGCCGTGCGCCTGCGCGAGCGCGCGGGGGAGAGCTTCAAGGGCGTCGATTTCGGCGGCACCGGCTTCCTGCTGACACCCGCCCAGCGCGAAGCGCTCGTCGGCGCGGCGCCGCACGAGGCGGCCTGCATCTGGCCGGTGATGAACGCCAGCACCTTCACCTCGTCGCCGCACGTGCGGCCGGCCGGCTTCATCATCAACTTCACCGGGCTGACGCTGGCGGAGGCGGAGCAGTTCCCGCGCTGCCTGGCGATCGTGCGCGAGCGGGTGCTGCCGCGCCGCGCGATCGACAAGCGCAAGGCCCGGCGCGAGCGCTGGTGGCTCTACAACGAGGCCTGCAGCGGGCTTTATCGGGCGATCGCCGGCAAGGCCGCGGTGCTCGCCTGCCCCGTGGTCGCCAAGTACGTCACCTTCGCCCTCGTCGACGCCCACGCGGTGTTCACCAACGCGCTCAACGTGTTCACGTTCGACGACCACGCGTCCCTCGCGGTGTTGCAGTCCCGCGTGCACGAGCTGTGGGCCTTGACGCAAGGCTCGAGCCTGCGGGCCGACCCGCGCTACAACCCCTCCGATTGCTTCGAGACGTTCCCGATGCCGCCCGAGTGGCGACATTCGCATTTTCTCGCCGATGCCGGGCGGCGCTACGACGAATGCCGGCGCCGGATGATGATCGCCGGCGATATCGGTCTGACGCGCCTCTACAATCGCTTTCACGATCCAGCCGATCGCGCGGACGATATCGCCGAGCTGCGCGAGCTCCACGCGGCCCTCGATCGCGCGACCCTGACCGCCTACGGCTGGGACGACCTGGCGACGCGCGCGAGCGCGGAGTTCGCGGCCCGCGGCGACGGCACCCGCCTTGCGTGGCTGCCGGCGCTGGCCGACGCGCTGCTGGGCCGCCTCCTGACCCTGAATCAGCAGCGCGCCGGCGGGTGAGCGCTCACTCCTCGTCGGGGAAGGTAAATCGCAGGCTCACGTCCTCGCCGCCGGCCGCGGCGATCCGGCCGCGCAGGCGCTCTTCCGTCTCGGCCGACCAGACGCCGAAGCGACTGATGATCACCGGCCCGGTGGTGTACGCCTCCATGCGGACGACCGGGTCGCGGGCGCTGCCGCCACGGATGTCGACGACGACATCGAGCTTGTCGAAGCCCTCGTCCTGGTAGGCCCACGCCGCGAGGGCGGCGAGGACCTCGTCCTTGCGCTGCCGCGGCCACTTTCCGACCCTGGCGACGAACTCGAGATTGACCGACATGGGCGCGAACCTAACACGCGCCCCGGCCCTGCACGACGGGGACGCCACCTGCCGCGATTCGGAACTTCCCCGGGCGCACGCCTGCGCGGCGCCTGACGAATCGGGCCTCGCGACCGCGATTCGTCCGGGCTGAGCTTCTTTCACGCCAGCGGCAGATACAGCTCGGTGCGAAGCTGCTCGGGCGGCGCGTTGGTGGGGTTGTTGCGGTACAGCTCGTAGCTGTGGCCCTCCCCGACCCGCTGACCGCTGCGCGGCAGCCATTCGCCCATCAGGCGCGACCAGGCGTCGCCGAGCCCGGTGTACGGGCCGACGTGCACCGTCTTCGCGTAGCGCCCGGCCGGCAGGTGCTGCTCGCCGAGGCCGGCCGGCAGAGCCACGTCCGCGGGCACCACCAGGCCGGCGTCGGCGCGAAGCTGCTCCGGCGGAGTGACCTCGGGGTCGTCGTAATAGATGGCGACCATCGCCGCCTCGGGGAATCGCAGCAGTCCGGCCGGACCGACCAGCGCGCCGAGGCGGGCGAAGGCCGCGGAGATCCCATTGTAGGGACCGACGTGGGTGACGGTGGCGACCCGCAGCGCGGGCAGGGTCTCGATGTCGACGTTCATGATGGACTCCTTGGTGGCGATATGGACGACGAGCTCGCGCGTCGGGTCGTCGCAGTAGTGCACGCCCGAGGGCGCGGCGAGCTCGGGTTGCGGCGGACGCATGCAGCCGGTCCGCGGGTCGAGCACGCCCTGGCGAAAGGCCGACGGCGAGGCGCCGTAGGCCTGACGAAAGGCGCGGGTGAAGGCCTCGTGGGTCTCGTAGCCGGCGTCGAAGGCGATCGCGGTGACGCCGGCGTCGCTGGTCAGCAAGGCCCTCGCGGCCCGCTCGAGCCGCAGCCGGCGGTGCATCTCGAGCGGCGTCTCGCCGACCATGCCGCGGAACACGCGATGGAAGTGAAACGGCGACAGCGCGGCCCCGCGGGCCAGCGCCGCCAGATCGAGCGCCCGGTCGAGCGACTGCGCGATCTGCCCGATCGTGCGCAGCACCGCCGCTTCGTAGAAGGATCGCGTCTCCGGCTTCACGAGCACAGACGTACCGCAGCCCGGACCCGCCGACTTGACGGGCCTTGCGAATTTGCCCGAAACGACGCCAGAGCCCGTTCTGTGGCCCGCCACGGCCCGGCTCGGCGAGTGAGCCACGGCCTGACGCCTCGCGCTGCCCGACGAGACGGACCGTCGCGTCGTGCTGCGCGAGGCGCCTTTGCGGGGCGGCGCCTGACTAAAACTTCCCGGACCCGCCGGAGGCGCCGAGCACTTGCCCCGTGCAATAGCTCGACTCCGCCGACGCGAGCAGCACATACAGCGGGGCGATCTCCGCCGGCTGGCCCGGGCGGCCGAGCGGCGTATCACCGCCGAAGTTCGTCAGCTTGTCCGGCAGCTGGCCGCCGCTCGGCTGCAGCGGCGTCCAGAACGGCCCGGGCGCGATCGCGTTGACGCGGATCCCCTGCGGCGCGAGCTGCTTGGCCAGCGACTTCGAGAAGGCGACGATCGCCGCCTTGGTCTGCGCATAGTCGAGGAGGTTGGCCGACGGGTCGACGGCCTGGACCGACGCGGTGTTGATGATCGACGCGCCGGCCGGCAGGTGCGGCAGCGCGGCCTTGGTGATCCAGAACATCGCGTACACGTTGGTCTTGAAGGTCGCGTCGAATTCCTCGGTGGTCAGCTCGAGGATCGATCTGCGCTGCTGCTGACGGGCCGCGTTGTTGACGAGGATGTCGAGCCCGCCGAGCTGCGAGATCGCGGACGCGACCATCTGCTTGCAGAACGCCTCGTCGCGGATGTCCCCGGGGACAGCCACCGCCTTGCGGCCCTCGGCGCGGATCAACGCGATCACCTCCTGCGCGTCCGACTCCTCGGCCGGCAGGTAGTTGATGGCCACGTCGGCGCCCTCGCGCGCGAAGGCGATCGCCGCCGCGCGACCGATGCCCGAGTCCCCGCCGGTCAGCAGCGCCTTGCGCCCGACCAACCTGCCGGAGCCGCGGTAGCTCTGCTCGCCGTGATCGGGTCGCGGCGTCATCTTGCTCGCCAGCCCCGGCCACGGCTGCTGCTGCTTGGGGAACGGCGGGCGCGGGTACAGCGTGGTCGGGTCCTGCAGCCGGGCCGGCTTCGCCGAAGCGGCGGCGCTCGCGGGCGCGGCGGCGGCAGTGGCCGGGCCCGCGACGGCTGCCGCCGCCAGCCCGACGCCCATCGTGCCGACCATTCGACGCCGCGTGATCGTGTCGCTGTCCTTCGGGTTCATGCGCGCGCAAGGATGGACCCGCCGGCTCGCCGCGCCAGCTCGCGGCCGGTCGGCACAGGCCAGCCTCGAGCGGCGCGCCATCGACCGCGCGCGTGACGGCTGGGCCGGCCGACCGGGGCGGCTCGCAGCCGAGCGGCGCAGGGTGCGGCGCCACGAGGCCAGCGCGGCGGAGGCCTCACCGGTGCACAGGAGCCCGACCCGCGAGCTCGGGCACGAAGCCCCATGGCGAAGTCGCAGCGGACACGGGACGGCGCGGCTGCTCCTGCCACCGAAGGACCAGCGTCGCCCCACGAGCCCGCGCGGCCGCGCTCCGAACGTTTTTTCAGTCGCCCCGGCAATTCGCGGCCCGCCGCCGGCGACTCCAGCGCTGCGGAAATGACGATGCCCCGACTCATCCTCTCCTCGACCCTGCTGACCTTCGTCGCCGCGTGTCCTGCCGACCCGGCGAGCACGACCGCCGACCCCTCCACGTCGGACTCGTCCTCCGACGCGACCTCGACCGACGGATCCGACGCGACCTCCGAGGCCCCCACCTCGACCGGCGACGCATCGACCACCGAGGACGACCCGACGACCAGCACGACTGGCACGACCGACTCGACCGGCGACACGAGCAACACCGGCATGCCCGCCGGCGGCTGCGGCGACGGCGTGCTCGACGACGGCGAGGCCTGCGACGACGGCAACGACGCCGCCGAGGACGGCTGCGAGGCGTGCCAGCCGGTCGCGCACGTCGACTGGACCGTCCAGCTCCCCGGCGACGCCGGCGGCCATGACCGCGCCCGCGACGTCGCCATCACCCCCGATGGCACGATCCTCGTCGTCGGCTACCAGGACGGCACGGCCGGCGTCCGCCGCCCGCTGATCGTCGCTCTCGCGCCCGACGGCAGCGTGCTGTGGAAATACGTGCACCCGAGCGAGCACGACTACGGCGGCTACGAATCGATCGCGCTCGCCGAAGACGGCACGTACTACGTCGCCGGCTACCTCACGATCGATCCGGGCAACGCGACCTCCGCGGCGCTCCACAAGTTCTCGGCCGACCATGCGCTCGAGTGGGTCCACGAGCAGCCGGCGCCCACCAACAGCAACGCCTTCGCGCAGGGCGTCGCGCTCGCGGACGACGCCGTCTATACCGCTGGCGCCGAGAACGGCGCGCCGATGCAGATGTTCGTCCGCCGCCATGACCTCGCCACCGGCGCGACGACGTGGGCGTGGAACGGCTCCGACCCCGAAGCCTCGGCGCGCGCGAACGGCCTCGCCGTCGCCGGCGACCGCCTGGTCGTCGTCGGCTCCTGGGTCATCGATGGCGAGGACCATCCGCTCGCCGCGGCCCTCGATTCGCAGGGCAACTTGATCACCCACGTCACCACCAACCTGAAAGGCGAGCTCACCGACGTCGAGGCGATCGGCGACGAGGTCGTGATCTCCGGCTGGCACGTCCCGCTCGACAGCTCGCCGCTGCTGTGGCGCTCCGACCTCGACCTCAACTCCGTCTGGAAGGAATTTCCCGAGACCGACGGTCAGCTCCACGGCGTCGCCGCCGATCCGTCGCGCGGGCTGATCGTCGCCGGCCTGGTCGGACACCCCGACTACGACGCCGACATCCACGTCGGGCTCCACGGCGACGCCGGCAACCAGCTATGGTCGAGCGTCGCCACCGGCATGACGCCGGACGGGGACGACCGCGGCGAAGACGTCGCCTTCGGCCCCCACTCGTTCGTCGCCGTCGGCGGCGTGGGCGGCCCGGACGGCACCTACGACCTGTGGATCCGCCGCGTCCTGTTCGGCTGATTCTCGATCGACGAGCGCGACACGCGTCGCAGCGGTCGAAGCCCGTGTTGCCGTGTCCCGTGTCGCTCTCGTCAGGGCGCGGTCCGGGGCGCCCGCGCGCGAGGGATGCTCCGAAGCCAGGCCTGGACCTGCTTACGATACTGGCGTTCGATCTCGAAGCTCAGCACCTCACCGTGGGTCTCGGTGACCACCGTGAGGATGCTGGTGAAGAAGCTGAGCGACGCGGACTCGATATCCCCCACCGCGACGCTCACCGATCCCGCGACGGCGCGCACCTGCTCCTCGGGCCGAAGCGGCTGAACCTGGGCGAGCATTCGTGCCCCTTCGGCGGCCGTGTCGATCACGTCGCGCGAATGCTCCGCGAGATCGAGGAGCGCGCCCATGAGCCCGCCACCTCCGCCGGCCTGCTGATGGGTCTCCCAGCCCTGCACGAAATAGAGGCAGTCCATCGCGAGGATGAGCCGGCCGTGGTCGGCTCGGCGCTCTCGCGGATCGAGGCTCGCCAGCCTGCGGGTGACGCTCTCGAGGACAAAAGGCCGGACCGCGTAACCATGAACCATTCGCGCGCGAGCGTATCACGCAGGAGCATCGCCGTGGCCGTCGTGGCCGAGGTCCGCGCTGACGAAGGCGATACCCGCTCGAATCGCGAATCGCGGCAGCGGATATGCTCGTAGTCGGTTTAATCAAGCATCGCCGCCTCATGCTTCTCGGGGAGCGCGGTGTGCCGGTTCGCTCCTGCCGCGAGCGCTTCGCAGGACCGCCTACTGCGTCACCAGCGCGAAGCGGACAGGCACCGAGGAGCTCACGTCTGACGGACCTGCAAGCACGTGTCCCACCACGGAGCGGACCATGCGAAGCCTGGCGCGTTACGCTCCGACCCGTACGCAGCCAGCACCATGCGTCAGAGGCGTTGGCGACCGCGACGACGCGGCCGCCCCTCCTCGGATTTAGCGCACGACGGGGCCGCATCGGACCGTCTTGACCGTCCATTTTATTGAACTAACGTTCCGTACAGTGGATCGCGCGACCGCGGTCCCCTTGTCCACGAGGTCTCATGAGCATCGACTCTTTGTTCCGGCCGCTGCAGGTCCGTTCGCTGCGCCTGCCCAACCGCATCGTCATGGCCCCCATGACTCGCTCCTTCTCGCCGGGTGGCATCCCGACGGCCGAAGTCGCCGCGTACTACCGCCGGCGCGCGCAGGGCGAGGTCGGGCTCATCGTCACGGAGGGCACGGTGGTCGAGCGTCCGGCGGCGCGCAACGACGCCAACGTGCCGGTGTTCCACGGCGACGCCCTGCCGCAGTGGAAGCGCGTGGCCGACGAGGTGCACGCCGCGGGCGGGAGGATCGCGCCGCAGTTGTGGCACGTCGGGTCGTCGCGCGGCACAGGGGCCGACTGGCGGCCGCTCGGTCGCGTCGACAGCCCGTCGGGGCTGGTCACGCCGGGCAAGCGGGCGCTCGAGCCGATGACCGAGGAGGACATCGCCGACACGATCGCGGCGTTCGGTCGCTCGGCCCGGGCGGCCCGCGAGCTCGGCTTCGACGCGGTCGAGATCCACGGAGCGCACGGTTACCTGATCGATCAGTTCTTCTGGGGCGGCCTCAACGAGCGCACCGATCGCTGGGGCGGCGCGACCATCGGCGAGCGCGCGGCGTTCGGCGCGGAGGTGGTTCGGGCGGTGCGCGCCGGCGTCGGCGAGGACATCCCGGTGATCCTCCGGCTGTCGCAGTGGAAGGCCCAGGACTTCGAGGTGAAGAACGCCGCGAACCCGCGCGAGCTCGAAGCGTGGTTGACGCCGCTGTCCGAGGCCGGGGTCGACGTGTTCCATTGCTCGCAGCGGCGGTTCTGGGAGCCGGAGTTCGCCGACTCGGAGCTCAACTTCGCCGGCTGGGCCAAGAAGGTCACGGGCAAGCCGACGATCACCGTCGGCTCGGTCGGGCTCGACGGCGAGTTCATCGCCGCGTTCGGCGGCGCGTCGTCGCGGCCGGCGTCCCTCGACGGATTGGTCCGCCGGCTCGAGGCCGAGGAGTTCGACCTCGTCGCCGTCGGCCGCGCGCTGCTGGCCGATCCGCAGTGGGTCCCGAAGATCCGCGAAGGCCGCCACGACGAGCTCGGCGTATTCGAGCGCTCGGCCCTGGCGACGCTGTCCTGAAATTGGGGCGAGCCGCAGCGCGGCCACGACTCATGCTCGCAGTTGGACCGCGGCCTCGCCCAGCACCTGGCCGTTGATGCGGAGGTCCACGATGTGCGCGCCGGGATAATAACGGCGCGTCGTCACCGGCTTGAACGAGTGGCGGCGCTCCAGCGCGCGCTCCTCTCGTGGGCCGAGCTCGATCGCCCAGCCCTTGAACACCTTGGGCGAGGTGCTGCCATTGGCCTTCACGTGGTGCACGGCATAGTCGATCACGAGGCGCTGGGGCTTGGCCGCGGTCGAGCGCAGCACCAGGCGCAGCGTGATCTCACCGCCGATGGCGACCCGGGTCGGGGTCACGCTCCACTCCGCCTCGCCGCGAAACGCCTGCCCCAGGCCCCAGGCGGCCAGCACCGCCGGATCTCCCTGCTTGATCAGCGTGCGGCTGGCGTGTCGCAGCAGCGCGCGACGCTCGGGCGACGCACCCGGCAAGTGGCGCCCCAGCCACTCGGCCACGAGCGCGGGGTGGTCCTTGGCGATGTCGTTCAGGTGATTGGCGACGCTGCGCCGCACGTACTCGCTGGGGTCGTCCTGCAGCGCGGCGAGCCACGGCAGCGTCGGCGTGGGGTCGAGCACCAGCGCTTGCAGCCGCAGGCCCCAGGGCAGGCGCGGACGGCTGCCCTCGCTGACCAGCCGTCGCACGTGCGCGCTCGGGTCCCTGACCCAGCCCGCGAGGGTCGCGTAGGACACCGCGGGGTGGCGCACGAGGAACGGCCGGATCGCAAACTCGGCGGTCAATCGCTGCGTCATCGCGTGGAGCGCCGCCAGACCACGCTCGGGCGTATCGATCGCCAGGCGGGCGATCGCCTCGGACAAGGGCCACACCGCCCAGCCGGCCAGGCCGCGCTCGCTGGTCCGTAGCGCGCTCAGGTCGTCACCCGCGCCCGGCGGCCCGAGGCTAGCCTCCAGCAGCCCGGCCGCGCGGTCGACGTCGGCCGGCAGCGTGGCCACCAGAGCATCGGCCAATTGCAGCACGCGGGCCTTGAGCTCCAGCGTGTCCAGGCGCGCCAGCGCCCGGGCCGCGAAACCACGGCGATCGAAGCCTGGATCGACGCGCGTCAGGTGGTGGCCGATGGCCTGCACGACTTCGGCGTTGATCAGGTTCTTGAACGGCTCGGCCATGGCGCGGCAGCATAAGCCGACTCGGGATGGTTTCGCGCCTCCTCGGTGGCGCGGCTCGGGGCGCGCGGCGAGCGGCATTCGCGGTCGCTGCCGCGAAGCCCGGCGGCACGGCCCCGTCGTCGCAGGCGAGCGCATCGTGTTCGCAGAACGACGCACGTCGATGCAGCGCCGCGTGCACACGCTGCTCGGCCTCGACCTTTGGCGGCTCGCGGCCCGCCGTCAGATGGCCCGCCCGCGCGTGCTAGACGCAGCGCATGAAGATCGCCATCCTCGGTCCCGGAGGGATCGGCAGCACCTTCGCCTTCCAGCTCGCGCGCGCCGGCCACGACGTCACCGTCATCGCCCGCGGCGCTCGCCTCGCGCACCTCGAGCGCGAGGGAGCGATCCGCAAGAACACGGGAGAGCGCGCCGTCGTCGACGTCCAGGCTGCCCTCGATCCCGAGACCGCGTGGGACCTGGTGCTCGTCTCGGTGCTCGCCTCGCAGGTCGACGCCGTGCTGCCGGCCCTCGCCGCCAGCGCCGCGCGCACGATCCTCTTCATGTTCAACACGTTCGAGCCGCTCGATCGCCTGCGCGACGCCGTCGGGCGCGAGCGCGCAGCCTTCGGCTTCCCGGCGATCCTCGCCTGGCTCGACGACGGCGTGTTGACGACCAGCATCGTCACCCGCGGCCCGTTGCTCACCCCCGTCTCCGATCCCGCCTGGGCCCCGGTCTTCACCGCCGCCGGCATCCCCACCGTCGTCGAGCCCGACATGCAGAGCTGGCTGCGCACCCACGCCGCCTTCGTCGTGCCCGGGATGATCGCCAGCATCCGCGCTTACGACCGCCGCGCCGGCCTGTCCTGGACCGAGGCGAAGCAGCTCGCTCGCGCCTCCGACGAGGGCTTCCGCCTGGTGCGCCGGCTCGGCGACGCCATCGTGCCCGCCGCGATGGTCACCTACGGCCGCCTGCCCACCGTCGCCACCACGGCCATCCTGTGGGCGATGAGCCGGGTCCCGTCGATCCGCCGCACCGGCGCCGCCGGCCCCGGCGAGTCGCGCACGCTGATCGACATGATGACCGCCGCGGCCCCGGGCGACACGCAGACCCTGCTCGCCGTGCGCCCGTGATCGACGGCCGCCGCGAGCGCGCGACGGCTTCAGCTCCACCCCGGGCGAGCACGCCGCCGGCCTCGTCTACCGCGACCTGCATGCCGGCAACGTCCTGATCGACTTCGACCAGGCGGCTCTGCTCGTGGTGGCGATCACCATCGCCGCGGCGGTGATGATCCGGCTCACGGTTGCGTCGCGACGAACGTTCGTTCGCCCCGACGATCGAAAGCAAAGAATTAAAGCCCATGGCCTCCCCATTGGGCGAAGCGACGTCGCCCCACGGTGCATCCACGCCTGCGCTTGACGTTGCCCCGGTCGTGGAGCATCCAACCGCCGCGAAATCCGAACGTCCCGTCCGACTCGCCGCCCGCGCGGTGTATCCGCGACGCACTCGCCAGCCACCACATCCATACCGAGACCCCCAGCCGCCTCGTCTTCTTTGGTGCTACGTAAGAGCCGGCCATGCTGATGCGCCTCACGCTCGCCCTGAAGATGCTCGCGCCGCCCTCACAGGAGGCCGCCGACGCGGCCTTCAACACCGGAGATTTCCGCGAGGCGCTCGACCTTTTCCTCGAGCGGGCCGCCGACTCGAGCGTCCACCGCCCGGACGCACTTCACGGTGCGCACGACAGCCTGATCGCCCTGCACGGAGCGACCGGCGAGGGCGAGCACCTCTGCCACGCTCTCGAGCTGACCCGCGCGCTGTTGGCGAGCGGGCCGTTCGCGGACGCCGAGGAGCGCGCGGCATGGGCAGAGATCGAGGCCCGGGACCTCGACAGGGTCAAGCGGGCAGGTGTCACCTGTGCCGCCGCGACGTCGGATACGGCGCGCGTCGGAACCTCTGTCGCAACGGCAGATTCCCCTGCCAGCGAGTCCCTCGTCGGGTCACTCGCCGCAACGATCCAGCCGCCAGGGCCGCGGGCGGGTGAACCGGACCTCGATGCGCTGCTGCCGGTGACGGGGCGCCCCCCTGCAACCCGGTCGACCACGCCGCGGCGGGGCCGCGAGCTGATGATCGCCGGAGGCGTGACGCTCGGCGTCGGTCTCGGTCTCGCCACCGCCGCCGGCGTCCTGGGCGGCCGTATGCTCGACACCTGGCGTGAAGCCGACGCCCTGTATGAAGCGTATGGCCCCGTTGGTCCCGGCGCGGTGGCCGACCAGAGCGCCGCTCTCGCCCGTGACTATCATCGGCTGCAGGCGCCGATGCTCGCGACCGCTGTCATCGGCGGGAGCGCCCTCGTCGTCGGTGCCGTGCTGACGGGCGTCGGTGCAAAGCGCCTCTCGCGTGCCACGTCCTACGCCGCTCTCCTGCCCGCGCCCGGGGGCCTCGTCCTCCACACTCGCTTCTGACGTGCTCTGCCGAGGCCCCGATGTCCACGCTCTCCCGCTTCCTGACGCTGCTCGCCCCGTTCTGCCTCGCTGGTTGCCCGATCCCGGAGGTCGCGCACTGCGCCGACTACGACCTGTGCCCTACTTCGTCCGGCGCGGCCGCCGCGAGCACCGGCGGCGATCCGATGCTGCCCACCGGCGAGGTCCTGACCGTCACCAGCGCCGGCGAGGTGACGACCACGAGCACGACCACGGCAGCGCCCGGCACGACGGGCCAGCCCGCGGTGCCGGCCGTGGTGTCGGTGATGTTCACGCCCGATCCGCTCGAGCAGGTCGGGATCATCGAAGTCGAGGTCGTCGCCGAGGACGCGGACCACGTCCGCATGGACCGCCCCGGCTTCGAGTCGCTCGAGCTGTCCAAGGGGCCAGACGAGCGCTTCCACGGCGCGATCGAGATCCTCAGCGGCCTGTCCAATGGGACACATGAGGCGAGCTTCGTGCCGCGGCAGGAAGGAGTCGAGGGCGCGACCGAGATCGGCTACTACACCGTGGCGCTCCCGGAGGCCGGCTCCGAGGTGCTGTGGGACGTGATCCCGGACGACGGCCTCGGCCAGGTCGACGCGCTCGCCGTCCTCGGTGACGAGGCCATCGTCGGCCTCGGCACGCTGTACGACGGCGACACCCCGCGCTGCTACGTGCACCGCCGCGACCTCGACGGCAGCTACAGCGGCGCCGACGTGCAGGTGTTGTTCCCGGAGTATCCCTGCACCGCGGTCGACCTCGAGACCGACGGGGAGACGATCGACCTGCTCGTCACGGTGACGGGCGGCGACGGGCCGCGCTGGCGCGTGGCGACGATGGCGTGGGGGCAGGCGCCAACCGTCCTCCGCACGGGCGAGAAAGACGAGGTCGCCCACGCGCTCGCCCGCGACGGAAACGGTAAGCGGGCCGTCTGCGGCACGGCCCCGTCGCCGGGGCTGATGGACACGATCGACGGGCGGGTCTGGACGCTCAACGGGCCGACGAGTGAGCTCGACTACCAGCCGAAGGTAGTCGAGCACCAGTTCGACGAGAACGTGATGGACTGCAAGTTCAGCGGCGACCAACTTGTCCTCGTCGGCGAGGTGTATGGGAAGCACGAGAACAGCGGGCTCGATCCGAAGCGCAAGCGGCCGTTCTTGCTCGAGCTTGACGACCAAGGCGAGGCGCACTGGACCGTGCCGGGGCTCGGACCCGGCAACACGACACAGGGAGGTGCGAGCACGCTGGCGATCGACGATCAGGGCCGCGCCGTCGTCGGGCTCTACACCTGCGAGGACATGTGTGACCGGGAGCCGGAGCTGTGGATCTACGAGCCCGGTGGCGACCTCGCGTTTCCGCCAGTGACGCTCCCCGCGGAGGTCTCGGTTCCGTTCGGCCTGACGTGGAGCCCGGCGGGGTACGCCGTCATCGCCGGGGCCCTCGGCACCGGCAACACGACGCAGTTTCTCATGCAGGGCTACGTGCCCGGCGCCTACGCGCCCGCGTGGACCTTCGCGAAGGGCAAGCAAGCCGGCCTGCACATCGCGTTCGCGGTCGTGGCCGCCCCGGGCGTCGTGGTCGGCGCCGGAACTGGCGCGGGCGGGTATCCGGCGTTCGCGTTCGTCAACCCCTGAGCGCGGCGACGATCGCCCGCAGTCGGGCTCCTACTGCGGGATGAACTTCGAGCAGGCGGCCTCGACGAGGTCGGTCGCCTCGTCGAACCCCGGCCCATAGTCCGGCTCATCCGCCCGAATGAAGTGTGTGTAGGGGAACAGGCTCACGAACTGACAGACCCGGTCATACGCGAGGCACTTCTCGCCGTCCTGCACGCCGCCGATGCTGAACATGACCACGGACTCCTCGTCGTCCTTGGCGTCCACGATCGCCTGCGCCCAGTCGGCGGGTGTGCCCTCCGAGTCGTAGTCGGCGGTCCACGAGACGAGCGTGGCGACGAGCAGCGCGTCATCACGAAGAAAGTCCTCGTTGCAGCCGCCGGGGTCGTTCAGCTCCGGGCTCACCGCGTGGACCAGCGCCTCGCCGAGCAGGTCGCCGCCGTCCGTGCCGACCTTGGCGATGCAGGCGAAACTTTCGGACGGGCCAGGCGTGTCCCGCGTCAGGTAGCGGCGGCCGTCCGCGATCTCGCAGGGCTTGTTGGGGGTGAACGAGCCAGCGTTGAACACCGCGCCCGCGCCCCAGGTCGTGTCGCACTCGGCGAGCTTCCCGATCATCTCACACGGATAGGCATCGCCGGCTGGGCACTTCGCGGTGAAGGGGCCGGGACACTCCTCGTCACACTTCGGGAGGCCCCACAGCGGATCGCCCTTGACGACCATGATGTGGTAGTCGAAGTCGGCGAACTTGCTCTGGATCGTCTCGAGGAACTTCGGGACCGCGTCGGCGAGCTGGGCCTGGACGGCGTCCATGTACTCGTGGCGCGAGATCATGAATAGGAAGTCGATCTTCCCCTTGCAGCCCTCGGGCTGGAGCGGACCGAGGTCGTCGCTGCTGCCAACATCGAGGATGAGCGTCGTCTCGCCGGTGCTCGCGCTACCACTGCCCGAGCCGGTCGACAGCTCGCCGCCCGTCGTCGAAGTCGAGCCGCCACTCGAGGAGCTGGTGCTCGGATCGGAGGTGGCCAGGTTCGGCGGCGCCGTGGTGAACGGCGTCGTGTCGGTCTGCGACGGCTGGCAGGCGAGCGCGAGACCGAGGGCGAGGACAGGCCGGGACCGTGGCCGCATGCCCCAAAAGGTAGCCCATGGCGCGCGGAGCGTCCACGAACCGGCAACGCAGTTCCAACCACCAACATAATGGTCACTCCGGCTCAACTTGCGATACCAGCGCCCACCGATCCCTTGTCCCTCCGCGAGCAGGCCGTCCCAACGCTACCGGCCACCAGGTCCGCGCCAGTCCGAGCCCCTCAGCGACGCCCTCGCCCGCCCACGACAGACTCACCCATGCCTCGCGGGCGGCCTCACCTGGCGCTGGTGTTCGTCGGCGCCGTGTCGCAGGAGCGGCCGGACCTCTCGCGCGCTCTCGATGAGCGCCCGCACCACCGGCAGGCACGCGTCCTTCGCCCACCAGGTGACGACGTCGGACAGCTTGAGATCGAGGTCGACGACCGAGCTCTCCGGCTATGTTCCCAGTCCGCGATTCACCGCCCGCAGCACCGCCCGCGCGCAGGCGTTCCCGCCGCGGACCGCCCCCTCTTGCGAGCCGAAGAACTCCTGCTGGGTCCAGTCGCCGGCCAGGAACAGGTTCTCGATCGGCGTGACCTGCGAGGGCCGTCGCGTCATCGCCCCCGGCAGCGGGCGGATCAGGTGGTGCTCGTGCTTCAGCACCACCCGCTTGACCACCTTCGCCGCCGCGATCTTCGGGTTCGCGGCGCCGAGGTCGGCGAGCACGTGCGCGACGATCGCCGCGTCGTCCCAGCCCATGAGCGGGTCCGCCGGGCTGACGATCACCGACAGCCGGCTGCCCAGCGCGTAGGGGTACGTGTAGCGCGACTGGTCCTGATACACCGGGCAGTTGCTGCCGGCCACCAGCGTGAAGCCGTCGCGCCGGGTCACCACGCGGTCGAACCACAGCTGCACCGAGATCGCCGGCGCTGTCGGCAGATCGAGGATGTCGGCGAAGAACGGGCGGCTGCGCAGCGGCTGCGGGATCTTCGGCGCGAACACCCACGCCGGCAGGGCGACCACATAGATGTCGGCCGCGAGCTGCTCGCCGCCGACGAGCTTGAAGCCGGTGATCGTATCGGTCTTCGCGTCGTATTCGATCTCGTCGAGCTTCACCTTGGTGCGGATCTCGACGCCGCGCTGCTTCAGGTGCGCCGCGAGCGGGGCGAAGATCTCCGAATCACGCGCGCCGCGGTAGCCGCCGAGCCGCGCCCGCAGCGGCCGGATGAGCGTCTGATGGGCCCAGCCGAGCAGGTTGTAGGCCGAGAACTGCTCGGCGTCGGTGAACTGGATCGCGCGACAGAACGGCCGCAGGGCCCGCTCCAGCGCCTGCTGTGAGCCGCTCGCGCGCCGCCACCAGTCGACCACCGTGAGCCGATCGAAGCGACGCAGCAGCGCCTCCGGCAGCGCGGCCGGGGCCAGCAGCGGGAGCAGCGACAGCTTGGCCAGCGGTCCCAGGTAATCGTTGTTGCCCAGCGCGCCGAGCAGCGTGCGCAGCGGCGCGTAAAGCGGGTTGGTGCCGAACAGCGCCGACGGGCCCGAGGGCGTCTCGAACCGCAGATCGTCGGTCCAGTACAGCACCTCGCGCGGCGGTCGGCCGATGTCGCGGAGCAGCGCCCGGAACTGCGAATAGGCCCCGGGGAACAGGTGGAGCCCCTGCTCGATCCACTCGCCGTCCTGGTCGAGGAAGGTCCCCGCGCGCCCGCCGAGATACGGCTGGCTCTCGAGCACCGTGACCGGCAGCCCGGCCTCGGCGAGCCGCTTGGCGCAGGCGAGACCGGCGAGGCCGCCGCCGGCGATGACGACGCGGGGATTGGAGCGCGGGCGCATGCCCTGTGGGTGTGCCCGAAGACGACGACGCGACAAGCCGCGGGCCGGTGAGCGGCGCGGACGCGGCGAGGTCGTCACAGTCGGCGCGCGGTCCTGCGGCGAGTCCCCGTTCGCGCCTCGCGGCCGCGCATCGCCACGCCGTCCGCGCCGCGCCTCGAAGACCACGCGCGCGCGGTCCGACGAATCCGCGATCGGCGATCCGCCCGCCCGCCGAATCAGGCGAGCAGCGCGGACATGTCGAAGCGCTCGGGGAACTCGATGTCCATCGCCTGGGCGATCGCCGAGTAGATGTGGCCCTCGGAGCACTCGAGCTTCGGGTCGGCGTCGCCCGTGCTGCCGTCGAAGCCGTAGGTCTCACAGGTCGTGGGCTCGATGCCGCCGAACACCCGGTTGCCCTTGAGCAGCGGCGAGACGATGAGCGTGCCGTTGTTGAGCGAGTGGCCGGTGCCCCACGACTCCGCGCCGGCCGGGCGCGTCTTGTCGCGGCCGAAATCGGTGGCGACGTAGATCATCGACCGGTCCCACATCTTGCCGAGCGCCGGATCGCCGAGGTAATCGAGCTGCTGCAGCAGGTCGACCAGCGCGTCGATGGTCCGGAGCACGTGGCCCCACATCAGGTACTGCGCGATCCGGTGATCCGAGTGCGAGAAGTCGAACGCGATCGGCGTGGTGATCAGCTTCTCGTTGCCGAACGTCGGCTCCTGGCGCAGGCCGATGGTGCTGACGCAGGACAGGCCGTAGTACGCCAGCAGCACGGACAGCGCCGCCTGCGACTCCCACGGGTCGACCAGCATGTTGGAGAACTTGCTGGCCAGCGTCGGCAGCAGCGGGCTCGACATGACGCCGTACTTGGGGTCGAGCAGCTCGGGCGGCAGCAGGGTCAGCCGGTCCATCAGGTTGGCGGACTCGAGGCGCGGCTGGACCTCGCGGCGGTTGGCGAGGAAGCGCTGGCGCCTGGGGCTGTCGGCGAACGTGCGGCCGAACGTCGAGGCGTCGTCGAGCTGCTCGCGGACGCCGCGAGCGCGCTCCACCAGCCCGCGGCCGGGGGCCCCGACCACCCCCTTCACGCCGTCCATCGCCGCCGCGAAGCCGAGCGGCGAGGCGATGATCTCGGCCCGCGCGAACGCGGGCATCGAGGGGTCGACGCCGGGCTGGATGTACCCGTCGTTGGCCATGTTGCAGTTGGGGATGATCAGGTCCTCGCCGTGGCGGACCGCCATCGCCTCCATGATCGTGCGGCCGCGGTTGATCCCGGCGCCGGTCACCGATCGGTGCTGCCCGACGCTGTGATTGACGCTGGAGCACTCCTGCGTCAGCACCGTCGTCCACGGGTGGTGCTTCTTGAGGAAGCCGTCGAGCGAGTAGGTCGTCTCGTAGAGCCCCGCGAGCAGGCCGACCGACTCGAAGTAGCCGGGGCAGCGCAGGTTGCTCCCGGTCGGGGTGATCACCTTGTCGTCCTCGTAGGCGTTCAAGGTGTCGGCGCGCGCGTCGTCGCCGACCTCGCTGCGGGTCACCGGCAGGAAGCTGTCGACGATGCTCGCCCCGCCCGTCGCGCACAGCACGAACAGCAGCTTGCGATCCTTGTCGGCGTTGCTGCCCGCGCGCTCTCCGGCGGCTCGCCCGAGGGCCGAGCCGAGCGCGGTCGTGCCCATCGCCCCGGCCATCGCCAGGAGCATGTTTCGTCGCCCGATTTTGCTGGTCATCGTCGCAGGCTCCCGTGGCTCAGAAGAACAAGAACTCGGTCGAGGTGCCGATCGCAAAGCAGGCGAGCAGCGCGAAGTCATGGGCCGACACCGGCTTGCCGTCGTCGTCGACGGTGAGCTCGCCGAGCGTCGTCAGCTCGTGCGGCTCCGGGTCGCGCGACAACAGGCGGCGATACAGCGCCGTGACCGTCGCGGTGAACTCCTTGTCGTCGGGGGACGGCGCCGCCGCGGCGGCGAGGTCGAGGTCGACGAACACGGCCGGCGAGCCGCCGCGATCGAGCTCGGCCCGGTTGGCGCAGGCGCTCATGACCACGCGCTCGAGCACGATCGGCGTCGACACCAGAGTGTCGGGCAACGGCTCGTAGAGCCCGATGCGCAGCGGGTCGGCGCCGCCGAGCGAGATGTGGTGGATCTCGCGGGTGCACGAGCCGCGGCCCAGCTCGTTGCACACCCGGTCCTCGGGCAGCTCGAGCGCGCGCATGAGGTCCTGCTGGAGCGCCGCGTTGCGCTTCCATTGCAGCTCGCCGCGCTGGGCGCGTTGCATCTCTTCGGCGCCGGTGTCCTCGGAGCCGCCGCCGCCGCCGTCGCGGCAACCCGCCACGAGCAGCAGCGCCGGCACGAGCGAATGAACGAGTTTATGCATGATCATCGTCGTGCTCCTCTCACGGCATGCCGAAGGCGTCGGTGTCGACGAGGCGGTGAAGCAGGCGGTTGGCCGAGTAGCCGTCGGCCGGCATCGCGGTCCAGACCGCGTCGAACTCGTCGAGCTCGTCCGGGCGCGGCTCGTGCCCCACCGCGTAGATGAAGAACATGTGGGCCAGGTTGCGCTGGAACTCGCGCGACTGCGACATCACGGCCGCGAGGTCGACGAGGCTCTCGACCGGCCGGTCGAGCACGACGAACCCCGGGTCCGCCTCGTCCCATCCGGGGATCCGCTCGGTCGGGCGCGTGGCCCGGTACTGCCCGGTGCGGTTGAGGTTCTTGAGGTCGATGCCCTCGTAGTACGAGAACGCGTACGACAGCGGGTCGAGCGTCGAGTGGCACTGCGCGCACGCCTGGGCGGCGACGCCCTTGTCGTCGATGTCGAGGGGCTCGCCCTCGACCGGCCGGATGCCCTCGTTCTGCGACAAGTCGAGCCCGAGGTACTCGCGGTAGGCGTGCCCGGCCGCGACGCGCGGGACGGCGGCGAACATGATGTTGATGAACAGGTTCCACTGGGTCGTCAGCATGCCCGCGCGGTGCTCCGGCGCGAGCAGCTGGCCCCCGCCGAACGCGCCCGACGGGTTGGCGATCGTCCCGTCGACCTTGCGGAACGCGCCGGCGTCGTCGAGGCCGACGTGGTACTGCGCGGTCAGCAGCTCACGCGCGTCGCGGTCGCCGGACAGCACGTACTGCCACAGCCGGTAGTCCCACTCGTAGTCGGACAGCGTGATCTTGTAGCCGTTGATCGAGATGTCGGTGTCGACGCCGAAGGCCTGGACCGGGCGGATCTTCGGGTGCGCCAGCGAGGCCAGCGCCTCGTCGATCCAGAACCTGGTCTCGAGGCACTCGGCGAGCGCGTCGTGGATCGCCTCGATCTGGGCCTCGCCGCCGAGCTCGGCGAACTCCGTGACCTCGTCGTACGACGGCGAGGCGCCGCAGAACAGCAGGCGGACCCGCTTGAAGGCGTAGCGCGGATCGTACTCGCCGATCGCGTAGCTCGGGTTGTCCAGCCCTTCGGGGGTCGGCCGCGGCATCCACTGCGACAGCGGATCGCCCGGGTCGGTCCCGAGCTCGATCTCCTCGCGGTTGCTCAGGCCGTCGCCGTCGCTGTCGTCGTCCTCGATGGCCGCGAGCGCCGACGCGAGGTTGTCGTCGAACGCCGCGCCCTTCAGCGCGCCGAGCACCGCCCCGCCGTACGCGTTCCAGTTGACCGGCTGGGTCGACAGGTGACACTTGCTGCACGTGATGCTGCGGCCCATGCACTCCGGCGCGTCGGCGTAGACGTCGCAGAAGGCGCGCGGGCCGGTCGGCCTGGCCTGGCTCTCGGGCGCGAACGAGGCGACCGCGAGGCCGCAACCGACGAGCGCCAGGTACCGCAGGACGCCGTATCGAGGGATCATCGGTCCCCCTCCCCGAGCCGCGACGGCTCGGCGGGCGAACTCGGTCCAGGGCGGGGAGGCCGGGCCGTCTGCAGACGAACGGGCGCGACGGCGAGCGACATGGCGGTCATTGGCGGCTCCTGTATCCTCGAAGGTAGAATGTTCCGCTGCAGCATACGAGCCCCACCGGCGCACCTGACTGGTGCGTCCACGCAACAAGGACCTCGGCCATGGAATCACTGCTCGCCAACCTCCCCACCCTGATGGCGCTCGTACGGCACGGCTCCGTGACCGCGGCCGCGGCAGAGCTCGGTGTCCCCCGCAGCACGGTGAGCCGCCGACTCGCCCGTCTCGAGCAGGAACTGGGGGTCGTGCTGGCGGAAAGGACCACCCGGACGCTCAAGCTGACCGACGCCGCGCGCGAGCTGGGCGGGGAATCGGCCGCGCTGCTGACGAAGCTCCGGACCACCGCCGAGGCCATCGTCGCCGAGGCCGGCAAGGTGAAGGGGCGGCTGCGCATCGCCCTCGCGCCGGGGTTGGGCGGGCCGTTCATCACGCCGCTCATCGCCAGCTTTCAGCGGCGGCACCCGGACGTCGTGGTCGAGCTGCTCGTCACCGAGCGGCAGCCGCACCTGCTCGACGACCAGATCGACGCGCTGGCCGTGACGACGCTCGACCCCGCGTTGCCGTGGAGCCGCCGGTCCCTCGGCAAGACCCCGGCGATCGCGGTCGCCAGCCCTCGCTATCTCCGCGATCGCCCGGCGCCGACCGACGCCGCGGCCCTCGAGGATCACGTCGTGCTCTGGTACGGCCTCAACCGCGGCGGCACGTTCACCTGGCCGCGGCTGCGGGGCGCGCCGCTCCCGGTGCGCCCGGCGTTCGTGACCAACGACCTGCCCACGCTGCGAGAGATGGCGCTCGAGGGCGTGGGCGTCGCGGTGCTGCCCATGCACCTCATCGTCGACGAGCTGGCCCGGGGAGCGCTCGTCCACGTGCTGCCGAAGCAGATCGGCGCCACCATCGAGTTCTTCGCGCTGTTCGTCCCCGAGCGCGGCAAGAGCCCGGTTCTGCGCGCCCTCTTCGACGAGGTCTCGCGCTTCTCGGCCAAGCTCGCGGCCAGCCGCAGCAAGGCGTGACGCGGGAGCTGATCACGAAGGCGCGGCGCTCGCCGGCCGCGTCGATGACTACATGTCTCTTGGGACATGTACGAACGTCGACCCCGGTAGTCGGCCCTGCACGCCTTCCGGCAGTCGCGGAAGGATTTCCACCACATCCGCCATCACCCGGCCGCTCTTCTCCAGCAACTGGTTGCACCTGCCGAAGAGCGGCTGCCGGAACTCCACCGCCAGGGCCTCGCTCATCAGCGCGTCTGACCAGGTCTGAAAGAAGATTGCAGGCCGGCTGGTGGAGGCTACCTGCATGTCCGCCAGCAGCCGCCCCAGCGGTACGTGCCCCTGCACCAGCAGCTCCCGCCCCCGACTCTCGAAGCAGTTCAGGTGGATGCGGATGGCCGCCAGCTCCGCGGGGCGCAGGTCCACCGCGCCCACCAGCAGCACCTGGCGCCGCAGCTCGTCCTTGCCCAGGCTGGTGTGGAGCACCTTCAGCGTCAGCCGCTGGTCGAAGAAGTCTTCCAGCGTCGGCGTCATCGTGCCCTCATGCACCAGCAGCTGTCGGTACGGTTGCGGCATGTCCTCCGGCTCGATGAAGGACAGGCGCGGCAAAGGCAGCCCCCGAGCGGCGTAGAGCACCTCCAGCGGCTCGAACGCGCTGGGATGTGAATCGGTGAACTTTCTGCCAGACATGTGGATCTCCCTCGCGCTTGGGGTCACCGGCCGCATCGCTCAGTCTCCGTGGGCTCGAGCGCCGCTCGAGTCGCGCTTCGTTGCGCGAATCGCCACGAGACGAGTCGGCGCCCGATCTCGTGCAGAAGCTCGGAGCGAGCGCTGTCCAAGAAGAAGTGCCTCCCCGGAAACACCTGCAGGTCGAACGGTCCGGACGTGTACTGCCGCCATGCCTTGAGCCCCTCATCCGTCACCTCCGGATCCTCGATGCCGCTGAACACGGTGAGGGGCGCTGCCAGGCCGCCTCTCACCGGTCCACGCGCCCGCGTATCGACGAGCGCGAAGTCGGCACGCAAAATGGGAATGAACAGCTCGATAATCGCGTTGTTCGCGAGCACCTCCTCCGGCACGCCGTTCCATCGCCGGAGCTCCACCAGGAGCTCCTCTCGCGAGACGTGCTGGAGCGAGCGGCGCTCGATATGTGGCGCCTGCGCTCCAGAGACGAAGACATGGACCGGGGAACGCTCGGCGACGGTTGCGAGCCGCGACGCCAGCTCGATGGCGATGCTGGCGCCCATGCTGTGGCCGAAGATCGCAAATGGGCGGTCGATGGCGGCGGCGCACGCCCCCGCCATCACGTCCACGAGCGACGACATGCGCCGGCAAGGCTCCTCTGCCATGCGCTGCCCGTGGCCCGGCAGCTCGATTGCCACCACCTCGATGTTATCGGGGAGCGCGGCTCCCCATTCGCGGAAGGCACTCGCATCTCCCCCTGCGTAGGGCAGGCAGAGCAGCCGCAGGTCACAGTCGGGACTTGGACGACGTTTGGAAACCAGGAGGAGCTCATGGGACTCTCGCTCACGGGTGATGGCTATCGCTTCCGGTTCTTGACGTCCGCGAGCGCCCTGAGCGCCTGGTCCACCTCTGCGGTAGTGTTAGCGGCCGTGATCGAGAAGCGGAGGACCCCCTTGTTGTAGGGAACGAGCGGATAGACGGCGGGGGTAATCAGAACGTCGTGCTCCCACAGGATGCGGCACGCCTCGACCACGTCGGCGTTGGAGCCGACCTCGACCGCGACGAGGGGAAAGTAGTTGTTCTCATTGACTGCGAAGCCGAGAGCCCGCGCTCCGCTCACCAGCTTGCGCGTCAGCTCGAGCAGCTGCGCACGCCATCGACCGCCCTCATCCCGATTCAAACGAACGCCCGCGATGGCGCTCGCCAGGCTTGCCACGCAGGTCGGTCCCGAGTACCCAAAAGTAGTGGTCTCGTTGGAGAGCCGCGCCTTCGTCGCCCTGTCCGGAACGGTCATGAACGCGCCATAGGACGAGAACGCCTTCGACAGTCCAGCGACGTAGGTGATGTTGTCCTCGGCGTAGCGCAGCCCGTGGAACCTGACGAGCCCGTTTCCCTTTTGCCCGTATGGCATCCCGGGATTCGGATTCTCACCGATGACACCGAAACCGTGCGCGTCGTCGATGTAGATATGCGCGTTGTAGGTCTTGGCCAGCCGCACATACGCCGGGAGATCGGAGAACGTGCCTGACATCGAGTACACGCCGTCGATGACGATCAGCTTCGTCCGGGAGTGCGGGAACCGGACCAGCTGTCGCTCCAACGCTTGGAGGTCGTTGTGCGTGTAGTCCACGAGCTCGGCGCCGTCGACGGTGGCCCGGCAGCAGGCCTCGTACATGGTGTTGTGCGCAGCCACGTCCTTGAAGATGACCCCATCCCTGCCGACCAGCTTGGGGATGATGCCGAGGTGCAGGAGCGAGAGAGACGGGAAGACGAGCACCTCGGGCGAACCAACGAGCTGCGGCAGCTCGGACTCCAGCTCCTCGTAAATCCTCGGGGTCGCGACCTGCCGGCTCCAGCTCGGGTGCACGCCCCACTTAGCGACCGCCGGCGCGATCGCTTCCATGACCTTCGGGTGCAGATCCAGTCCCAGGTAGTTGCAGGACGCGAAGTCAGACCTCCACCGCCCCCCGGCGAGCACCTGCCGGCCGCGCTGTTCCTCGACGAGCACCAGTCGCTGAGGGACCAGGGGCGTGATGTCCTCGACCAGGTCGGGTCCCGGCACTCCGTCCGCGAGATGGCGCGCCAACTCAGCGGGGGTCGGGTGGGCCCAGGCAACGACCGGCGAAACCTCCCTCGCCAGGAGCCGCCGCAGGTCCTGGGCAAGGCCGACGGCGAGCAGCGAAGTCATCCCGTAGTCGGAGAAGCGCCGCTGAGCGTCCACCGGCTGGCCGTCGAGCTCGAGGTTTCGCGCGAGCCAACCGGCGATCCAGCCCTCGTGCTCTTCGACCGACTGCGGCTGCTTTGCGAATACCTCCTCATCCGAGGTGGCCGGGACCTTCGCACTCTGCCGGCGGTCGAGGGCTCGCTGATTCTGGATTGCTGCGATGGATTGCAGCTTCTTGTCGCGAAGCACGCGCTTGAGAAGCTTTCCGCTGCCGCTCTTGGGCAGCGCGTCGACGAACTCGACGTCGCTCGGAACCTTGAAGTCGGCCATGTTCTTGCGACAAAACGCGAGGATGTCGTTCACCGTGGCCCTGGAGTCGGGACGCAGCACGATCGCGGCGCATACCTTCTCCTCCGAGATCGAATCTGGGATGCCGTAGACCGCGACCTCCGCGATGTCTCGATTCTGATACAGGATGTTCTCGACTTCGGAAGGGAAGACCTTCATCCCCGCGACGTTGACCATGTCCTTGATGCGGTCGACGATGTACAAGCAGCCGTCGTCATCCATGCGGCCGATATCGCCCGAGAGGAACCAGCCATCGTGCAGCTTCTCGGCGGTCTCTGCGGGACGATTCCAGTAGCCCAGCATGACGCTCGGTCCGCGGATCGCAATCTCACCCAGGTCGCCCGGCTTGCCCGCTTCGCCGTCTGAGCCGACCACGCGCACTTCGACCCGGGCGATCGTGCGTCCCACCGACCCGGGCTTGCTCCGGGGGTCATGGTTGAAGCACGCCATGCAGGTTTCGGTGAGACCATAGCCTTCGTTGATGGCGAAACCGTACTTCTCGAGCCACTTGCTTCCGAGCTCGACCGGGAGCTTCGCGCCCGCGGAGACGGCGCGCCGAATCGAGATCAGTTGCTTGGGCGCGGACTGTTCGAAGAGCATCAAGTACAGCGTCGGCACGCCGAAGAAGAGCGTGATCGCGTGTTCTTCGATGGACCGAAGCACGGACTCGGGCTCGAACTGACGATGCAGCACCAGCGTAGCTCCGGCCTCGAAGCATGGGTTGAGCACCGCGGTCTGAGGGAAGCTGAAGAACAGGGGCAGACAAAGGAGGACGCGGTCCTCGTGCTGCACGGACAGCGTGCCGACCGCCGTTTGACTGCTGACGATGACATTGTGGTGCGAGAGGAGCGCGCCCTTGGGAAAGCCGGTCGTCCCGGATGTGTAGTGAATGACGGCCGGGTGGTCGGCTGTCACTTCGGCGGCGATCGCCTCAGGCGACTCGGCGAGCGACAGGGCGGCGAACGTGTCTGTGCTGGCTGGAGCACCGTCGACGAGAACAACGCGGTCCAGGTGGGGCAGGGCGGACCGCATGGCATCCGCGGCCGGAAGGACGCCTCGCAACGTGCCCGAGGTGATCAGAACCTTGCTGCCGCTATCCTTGAGGATAAACTGCGTCTCCTCCGACTTCAGCGCGGCGTTGATGGTCACCGCGATGGCGCCGAGCTTCAGTGTTCCGAGGAATGCAAACACGAACTCGGGCTGGTTGGGGAGCCACAGTGCCACGCGGTCGCCGCGGTGGATGCCGAGCCTGGCCAGAGCGTTCGCTGCGCGATTGCTCAGCTCGTTGAGCTGCCGGTAGGAAAACTTCGCACCTTCGAAGATCAGAGCGTCGTGGTCTGAGTAGAGCTTTGCGGCGCGTTCCACATGTTGTACGAGATTCATTTTCGATATTCCTTTCGATTCGAGCGTTGTTCAGCGCGCGTGAGGCGCGGGCGCTGAAGGATCAGAGCTGAGCAACGAATTCGAGCTCGGTCTGTTGCTTCGTGTTGATGACCTTCGTGTGGACCGAACCGTCGTGAACATTAGCGACGGGTGCCGCGTAGGTCAGCACGTATCCGGCAGCCTCGCCTGCCCAAATTGACAGGTCTGCATGAAGTCGAGCGACCTTGGCTGGGCTGTCCACGCGAAGCGCGAGGTGCCATATGCTGTCGCCGCGGAAGGCCTGCGCAGTCATCTCACCCCCAGGCACGAAAGCTCGGCTCCGGGCGGCGTCCATGGGGCAGTTTGAGGCGGAACGGTGAATGTCGAAGAACTCCAGCATCAGATCCCGTTCACCCCGGCGGATCCAGACGCGCATGATCTCCGCATACGCGGCCACCCGCTGCTGAAACGAGTCGGACGCCGGGAAACGGTGCAACTTGCTCAGTCGGAGCACATCGCCGCCCCTGCGGCGCTCCGCCGCGTTGAGCGCCGCGAGCCACAGCGGAATGCTCGTCATCAGCATATCCAGCGGCTGGGAGACCTCGAATCCGACGTGACCGACATCGGTCGCGCTCGTCGCCTCGAGGGCCGCGCGCGCCATCGCTACACTGCCGTCAAAAAATTCACCAATCACCCGGTCAGCACGCAGGTGCTGCGTCGCCGACAGCGCAGACGTGAATTTTGCCCAGTCTTTTTGGAGGAGAAGCAGAAGGTCTCGCGTGGTCGAGACGCTCTTGCAGGCCAAGATCGCCTCGTGGAGCGAGAGCATGTGCTCCCCATGCGCATGGCATTCATGAAGATGCATCGTTTACGTCCGTGGAGAATGTTATTGCCTTCGTCGCCGGCATCCCGCTCGGGGCTGCCCGGCACTTCGGCTGGCTCCCTCAGGGTCAGATGGCCTGACCCATGAGGCCGGAGATCCGTCGCATGTCCCGCATCATGGTCTCGAACATCGAGAACGTGAGTGCCTGAGGCCCATCCGAAAGCGCCTTCGCGGGCTCCGGGTGCACCTCCACCATCACACCGTCGACCCCCACAGCCGCAGCGGCTCGCGCCAGCGGCGTCACGCCGCTCGCGTAACCCGTCCCGTGAGACGGGTCGACGATGACTGGCAGGTGCGTTCGTTCGCGGAGAAGCGGGATGATCCCGAGATCCAGCGTGTTACGCGTCTCGGTCTCGAAAGTCCGGATGCCACGCTCGCACAGGATCACGTTGTTGTTGCCGCGGGCAACGATGTACTCGGCGGCCATGAGCCATTCCTTGAGCGTCGAAGACAAACCACGCTTGAGCATCACGGGCAGACGAAGGTCTCCGACCCGCTCGAGGAGCGAATAGTTCTGCATGTTGCGTGCGCCGATCTGCAGAACGTCGGCGTATCGGGCCACCAGAGGCAGCGTCTCGGTGTCCTTGACTTCGGTGACGATCGGGAGCCCGGTCTCGGCCCGCGCTTCCGCAAGCAACTCCAGCGCCTGTTCGCGAAGGCCCTGGAATTCGTACGGACTCGTGCGTGGCTTGAATGCGCCTCCGCGGAGTGCGTGCGCGCCGCACTTCTTCACGTGGCGCGCAGTAGCGAGCACCTGCTTCCGCGTCTCGACCGAGCACGGCCCTGCAATGACACACAAAGAGCCGTCGCCGACCCGAGCCGTCCCAAGATCGACAACCGTCGTCTGGGGCTTCACGTCCCTGCTCACGAGCTTATATGGCTGCGAGGTGGGCTGGGTGGAATCGACGCCATCGAGGCGAGTAATGTAGGACTCGTCGAGCTTCTTCGTATCGCCTACGACGGCAATGGCGGTCCTGTCAGTGCCGGCAATGACATGGGGCAGGAATCCCATGTTCCGGACCGTGTGGTTGAGCGATTCGATCTGCTCCGTTGTCGCTGCGGGATTTAAAATAATCAACATGGTTCCGACCAGGTGTTACGTGCGAGTTGAAAGTTCGGGAAGACTAGGAGAGACGCGATAGGAGACAAGGGGTAGAGACGGATGAGCAACGTCACTGTCGCGCCGGGAGGCTCCGCAGATTCACGGCGGGGAATGCCTCGCAGGCCCGCAGAACGACCTCTGCGTCGAAGCAAACTGCGGACGTGTACCCACGCCCGCGGAACTTCTGGCAAAGAGCCGCAATAGGATGTGAGTGAGTGAGTGGTGAGTGAGTAAGTGAGTAAGTGAGTAAGTGAGTAAGTGAGTAAGTGAGTAAGTGAGTAAGTGAGTAAGTGAGTAAGTAAGTAAGTAAGTAAGTAAGTAAGTAAGTAAGTAAGTAAGTAGCAGATGAAGCGTTTGGTCTCCGGGAGGCCGAGCAAGATGCAACCGGGAGGCCGAACGCGACTTTTACTGAAGTCATCTGGACGTTCTGGCACTGCCGCCGCCGAATCCGCGCAGCATGACAAAGGTTCAGAGACCCCTGTCTGTCACCACGACGGCGCTATCAGGAGTTTGTCCTCGTCGGCGTTGGGCGCTCGTCGGTACGGTGGGGGGCAGACGATTGGATGCGAATCAGCGCTGAGCACGACATGGTCATCTCCGCAGCGCGACCGATCCGTCATCGAAATCGGCGTCCCCGTTCGCCCGTCGACCAGGCACCCGCCCCTGGCAACCAGTCTTCGTAAGAAGAGGCCCCCTCCGAGCGGTTCGCGCAACGTCCCACGACCCGGGACCGACGCCGTCCCTGGATCTCCGGAAGATCCCCGTCTGTCCGCCGGTCGGATGGTCCGAGGGGAGGCCGGCGATCTGGAAGCCGCGATGTGCGTTGCCCGCGTTGTCCAGCCCGCCGACGGGGCGAAGATTGTCGGTAGGTGGCGCCGAGGGCGAGCGCCTCGTCAGTCGCAGGAGTCGCAGACGCCGTCGACGTGGCAGCCGCATTGCGTGGCGCCGGTCTCCGGGGCCATTCCGCCCTTCACCTGGCACAGCTCGTCCGCGCCGAGCGTGCGAAACTCGAACTTGGGCAGCTTCTCCTCGTCGTCTCTCTGCTTCGTTGTCTTAAGCATGGTCCAATCCATTGAGTTCAGTTCAGTTCAATTTAATGTAAGTCGGTGCGAGGGCTCGTTCGCCCGGTCCCGCGCACGATCGCCGCTACCCGGAGGCGCGGCGGCCGTGGCGGGGCCGCTTGCGACGGTGTGCCTCTGACTCGGCACCGTCGCCGCGGGTTTCGCGGACGCCACCGAAATGATTCACCAGCACATCACCGCCGAACCCGCGACCGTAGCGACGCACCATGACGCACACGTCATGGCGAACCGCCACGGAGCACCACCGCACCGCGGTGCACGAGGGCGACGGGATGTCGGCTGGAAGGCGCATCAATAAGCTCTCTCAGGCGAAAGCAAGTGAGTAAGGAAGTCAAGAATGCCCCGGAAGGACGCGCCGGCCCGAGCGTCTACAGTGACGACCAGGCCGGTCGAACTCTTGTAGCAGCGGCACCTGACCTTGCCAATAGTTTCGCCAGGATTTTTCGCGTGATCGCAGTGAACGGGTCCGCGCAGACCCGTGAATTGCGTTCATGCGACGGCGCTTTTGAAAAGACGCCAATCGACGTCCGCCAGCGGTCCTATGCATGGAGAAACTCCGGCCGCGCCCGAACTATGCCCAATCATTTTTGCCCGTCCTCCTTACATTCGCCGCGCGACACGGTGCGCGCGTTCATCGGAGCCGCTCAGGTGTGACCACCTCGACCGCCGACTTCGCCGCGCTGGCTCACTCGCCGAACCTCCCTGCCGCTGAAACCCGCCGGACGACCCCGGCGACGGGCGGCCTCGATCGCTCGTAGAAGCGCGCCAGGGTCGGTCTGCGGCCCGCCCGAGCGACCACGACGCTTGAACTCAGCTTCGCCGGCCTGGCTGCCGCGAGCGAGGCCGACGGCGAACGCGCGAGTGCGCAGCCGCGGGGCTCGTGCACCTGCGCGCGGCACGGCTGGAGGAGGCGCGGGCCGACATCTCGCGTGCACACGAGCTGTGGCCGACCCGGCCGGACGTCGCGCTGCTCGCGGCCGAAATGGCCGAGCGCGACGGCGACCTCCGCCGCGCCGAGCAGATCCTCGCGCGCGCGATCGTGAAGGAGGGCGCGTGGGCACGGGCGTGCCAGGACCGGTTGCTCGAGCTCATGCGCGCACGCGGCGGGAAAAAGGTCGATCTCGATCGCACGATCGCGCGCTCGACCGCGAGTGGAAGGACGAACGGATTACAGAGGTGCTCGCCGCGCGGGCCGCTGCGCCGAAGCCCCTCGCGCCGTTCGAGCTCGACCTGCGCGGCGGCGGCCGAATCACGAGCGACTCGCTGCGTCGTGCGGTCCGCCTACCGGCCGATTTTCCCCTGCGGTACCGGGGCAATGCAATCCGGCAGATTATACCGGAGCATTACCTTCCGGTGGGGCGATGCCCCAACTCCACACGAGCGCGCCCAGATCGGCGAGATACCGAACCTCACGGCGTCATTCGTCCGCGATGAGCACCGGGACGAACAGCGCCCGCACGCGCGTCACAAGTCGGTCATGGTCCGCGTCGCGCGAAGGCCGGTCCCCCGAAGTGCTCGACCGCCGCGAACCGCTGCGACGAAGATAACGAGAACGACGGCGGGGTCCCGTCGCGCGAGAGGAAGCCGTGGACCGCGCGCGAGGCGTCGTTCCGGTGGTCCCCGCCCTCGCACACGAGCACGCTGCGGACGCTGCGTCCGAGTACGAGCGCCGCGCTGAGCCCCGCAGGCCCGCCGCCGATCACGATTACGTCGTACATGCCATTCGAGGATGGTCGCAGACCGTTGCATCGGCAAGGACCGCCGGGCCTCTGGCGCCCGACCTGACAATCGACATTCAGCCGCGTTCGGTGCCAATCACGCGTCCAAGGTATTTCCCCGTCCGAGATCCGACAGCGTGACGCATGTCCTTTCATCATGAATCCTCCCGAGGAAATCCGGGGCGAGTCCGCCGGGCTCGCGGCGGTTCGAGCCGACGACCCTCGATCGGCCCCTGGATGCGCGCATCACGGCCGCGCATCACGGCCGCCCGCGCGCTCTCCCCCACGCGCGGACGGCCGTGAGCCAGGCGCCTCGGGCTTGCGGGGGGCCTGCCCGCTGGGCTAGGGTGCGCGCCGCCTCGGCGGAGCATGACGGAGACGACGACAACGCCAGAACCGCCGGCAGCCGCGCTGCAGGAGACCTTCGCCGCGCTCCCGCTGGCGCCGCCGCTGGCCCAGGCGCTCGCGGTGCTCGGCCTGACGCACATGACGCCGGTCCAGGCGCACGCGCTGCCGAGCCTGCTCGAAGCCAGGGACGTCATCGCCCAGGCGCGCACCGGCAGCGGCAAGACCGTCGCGTTCGGCCTGGCCGCGCTGGCCCGCGTCGAAGTCGACCTGGCCCACGTGCAGGTGCTCGTGCTCTGTCCGACCCGGGAGCTCGCCGATCAGGTAAGCACCGTCCTCCGGCGCCTCGCGCGGTTCATCGCCAACCTGCGGGTCGTGACCCTGTGCGGCGGCGTGCCGGTGCGCACACAGAAGCCGGCGCTGCAGACCGCTCCCCACGTCGTCGTCGGCACCCCGGGGCGGATCCTCGATCACCTGGCGCGGGGCAACCTCGAGCTGTCCGACCTGCGCGTCCTGGTGCTCGACGAGGCCGACCGCATGCTCGACATGGGCTTCCTCGAGCCCATCACCGCGGTCGTCGAAAAGACCCCGAGCTCGCGGCAGACCCTGCTGTTCTCGGCGACCTACCCCGAGGACATCCGGGCGCTGAGCCGCCGGCTGCAGCGCAGCCCCGTGGCCGTCACCGTCGACAACGTCGTCAGCCGCGCCGACATCGAGCAGACTTTCTTCGCGGTCGAGCCGGCCCGCAAGCTCGACGCCCTCGCCGCCTTGCTGTCGCAGCACCGCCCCGAATCGGCGCTGGTGTTCTGCCACACCCGCAACGATGTCCGCGAGGTCAGCGCCCAGCTCGCCGGGCGCGGCTTCTCGGTGCTGGCGCTGCACGGCGAGCTGGAGCAGCGCGAGCGCGACGAGGTGCTGCTGCGCTTCGCCAACAAGAGCTGCGCCGTGCTGGTGGCGACCGACGTCGCGGCCCGCGGCCTCGACATCCGGGAGCTCGCGGCCGTCGTCTCGTGGGAGCTGCCCACCGATCCCGACGTGCACCTGCACCGGATCGGCCGCACCGGCCGCGCCGGGCACAAGGGGCGGGCGCTGGCGCTGTGCTCGCCGTACGAGCGCGAGCGGGTCGCGGCGATCGAGCGCGCGCAGGCGGCCCCGGTCCGCTGGGAATCATTGCCCAGGTCCGACGGCGACCGACCGACGCGGCCGCCGATGACGACCCTCGTCATCGAGGGCGGCCGACAGGACAAGCTGCGCGCCGGCGACCTGCTCGGGGCGCTCACCGGCGACATCGGCCTCCCGGGCGAGGTCGTCGGCAAGATCGACATCCTGGCGCGCCACACCTACGTGGCGATCCGCAGCGACCGGGCCGAGCTGGCCTTGAAGGGGCTGCGCGCCGGCAAGATCAAGGGCCGGTCGTTCCGCGCCCGGGTGCTGAAGTGACGACGACCCCCAAGCCCAAAGATCCGCTGCACGGCATCACCCTCGAGGCCATGGTCAACGACCTGGTGGCCTTCTTCGGCTGGGAAGAGCTCGGCCAGCAAATCTCGATCCGCTGCTTCACCAGCGAGCCGAGCGTGCCGTCGAGCCTCAAGTTCCTGCGCAAGACCCCCTGGGCCCGCGAGAAGGTCGAGAGCCTTTACCTCTTCGTCCAGCGCGAGCGCCGGCGGCAGGGGCTGTAGGCGCGCCTGGCCGCGGCCTTCGCCGGCGTCTCGACCGCCGCTGCACGGCGCAAGCCGGTGGGCAGGTGGACGCCGCAGGGCTCGCGGGTGGGCTCAGGAGGTGGGCGGCCCCTCGGGGGGGGTCAGCAGGTTCCCGGGCAGGAAGCCCGGGCACCGGTTCTGCACGCGCTGGCACGCCTCACCGAGCTCGGGCTCCGGGCTCGGCATCTTGCCCTGGTAGTTCTTGATGTTGCCGCAATCGAGCTCTTTGTAGAGCGCCTCGAGCTCGGTGACGACCTCCTCCATGCACGCATCGAGCTCGCCGATCGTCGTCGCGCAGGTGTCCCAGGCCAGCTCACAGCCTTTTCCGCCCGCCTCGACCGCGCCGGGCTCCTCGGGCGAGCCGAGGCACTCGTCGCGCGCGGTGACGCAGGCGTCGACGCTGCCGTCGCCCAGCGTGCCCGCGATCAGGATGCCCTGCAGCGAACACAGCGCGCGTCGCACGTCGTCTGGCGTGATCTCTCGCGCGACGAAGGCAGCGGCGCCCTCGCAGAGCTGCTGTTGCTCGGCCGCGGTCAGGTCGGAGACCTTCTTGTTCACGGGCAGCTCGGAGATGGCGGAGTTGGCGGTCGCGCCGTCCTCCTTGCAACCTGACAGACTGAGCAGACCGACGAGCAGCAGCGGAGAAATCCTGGCGATCATGGTCCGCGACTATGCGCAGCTTCGCCGAGGGTGCAACCACGCGAAGCATGCGTCCGGGCGAGCCGCTGGACGCTGCGATGCACAGGCGTCGGGAGCGCCGCGAAGCGCGGGACCTCTGCTCGTTGTCCCGTCGAGGGTGTCGAGCACGAGACGCGTCGAATGCATCGAGTGCATCGAGACGGCTCGTTGAGCTCGGCGCCGGGGCCGATGCCCGAGCACGGGACGCGCGAGGGATCGGGCGCCCAGCAGCACGGCTTCCGCGAGGCCAGCGCAGAGCGCAGCAACTTCGTGGCGGGCTCGAGGTCCCGCGCACTCGGCCCCTGGTGCGCGGTCGTACAGGGCCCAGCGCAGGCGGACCCGTCGCGTCGCTCGGTCCAGCCCCTCGGCCGCGGCAGAGCGCGAGCGCGAGCGGACGGGCGGTGGACGTGCTCGCCAGTCACCGCGATCCACAGGACCAGCGATTTGCGGCGCGGCCGGGGCCCGTGCGTCGAGCTCGTGCGGGCGAACGACGGTCGTCCCTCGTTCGCTCTCCGACGACTGCTCCCATCGCGCGAATACACCGTTTTTATCGACAATGAGCATTAACGCGATATCCCGGGGCGCTGGATCGTGGACACGCCATTGTCAGGTCGCCGGGTCCTGGTGTACCGTCCCCGGCGAAAAGAGGTGATGATGCCCGCGCCCGGTGAATTCAGCCCTCCTGCGCCTCCCTGCGACTGTGACAACGATCCGATCGGCGGCCTCGAGCGAATGTTCGTGCGATTCGCCCAAAATCGGGCCCTCGCCACCGGCCGCGATCCCGCGACGCGCCCGGTCTTCCTGCGGCTGCACGGCGTCGCGTTCGGGCGCTTCGAGATCAGCCCGGACTTGCCGGAGGAGCTACGGGTCGGCCTATTCGTGCCGGGCGCGTCCCACCGCGCGTGGGTCCGCTTCTCGAGCGACCTCCAGCCGGGGCGGCCGGATCTCGGCGGCACTCTGGGCATCGGTATCAAGCTGTTCGATGTCGAAGGTCCGAAGCTGCTCGAGCCCGACACCGAGGCGCGGACGCACGACTTCATCCTGCAGAATCACCCGGTCTTCTTCGTCGATGACGCCGCCAAGATGTGCGCGTTCACCTGCGCCTCGCTGAACGGTCAGCTCGACGCGTGGCTGGCCGACAACCCGGTGACCGCCCAGATCCTGAAGGACATGGAGAAGAAGGTCGATTCGGCGCTGGACTCGCCGTATTGGAGCGTCCTGCCGTACAGCTTCGGCCAGCGGCACGTCAAGTACAAGCTGGTGCCCGAGGCTGCCGGCGAGGGTCCGCCGGTCGACGTCGCGGATCCGACCTACCTGCGCGCCGACCTCCACCGGCGTATGGCCGCCGGCGAGGCCCGCTTCGGGTTCTACGTGCAATTGAAGCAGGCGGACATGCCGCTCGATCGCGCGACCGTGGAATGGTCGGAGCGCGAGAGCCCGCCGGTGCGCGTCGGCACCCTGGTGCTCCCGCAGCAGGACCTCGACGCCCGCGGACAATCGGCGTACGGCGAGAACCTGGCCTACAACCCATGGCACGCCCTGCCCGCCCACGCGCCGGCCGGCAGCATCTCCGACGCGCGCCGGGTCGTCTACCGCGCCTCTGCCGACAATCGCCGCGACGTCAATGGCCAGCCGCGCGGCGAGCCGACCGCGCCGCGGCCCGACACCTGGGACGGCGGTCGTCCGTACCCCACCGCCGTCGATCGCCGGATCGTGCGCGCGGCCATCCACCCTGCGATCGGCATCGCCCGCGTCGGCAACAGCGAGCATGAATTCCTCTACGGCCCCGAGGTCGTCGACGCACCGCCCGCGCCCGTGGGGGCCTGGCGCGACTCGACCGGGGCGTTCAAGCGGCAGGCCGCGCGCTTCCGGATCTACGGCTACAACGCCGCCGGCGACGTCGTCGGCGAGATCACCGCCAACACCGCCGACATCACGTGGCGGGTCCACGTCGCCAATCACAAGGCCGCCTGGTACCAGTGGCAGATGGCGCTCGACATCCCCGAGGCGGAGGCCCTGGCGCTGCCGCTGCGGAACGCCGGCGTGAAGCCGGCCGATCGCGCGGAGCTCGTGATCGACGGCGGTCCGGTCGAGGTCCGCGGCGTGTCCACCGTCGGCTCGACGATCGACGGCGAATTCCAGGGCACCCCGGTTCGCCTCGGCCAGCTCCGCACCGACGAGGTCGGCCGCCTGGTGTTCCTCGGGGGCCATGGCACTTCCGCCTCGCCGACCAACCAACCGATCTACAATGACAAGATCCCGACGACCTTCATCAACGCCGACGGTTGGTATGACGACACCTCCGACGGCCCCGTCACCGCGACCGTCCGCATCGAGGGCGCCGAGATCCCCGTCGAGGGCGCCTGGGTCGTCACCGCGCCGCCGGACTACGGTCCCGGGGTCCTCGGCGTCCGCACGCTGCACGATCTGCTCGTCGATATGTACGTGCAAGCGGGCTGGCAGGCGGCGCCGCGCGACATCACCTTCAAGCACGACGTGTGGCCGCTGCTGCGCCGCCTGACCGGCTTACAGTGGAACAATCGCGGCTTCGCGGTCGCGTACGGGGCCGGCTCGCGGCTCGACTTCGACGATCGGGCCTTCGCCGCCGAGCTCGCGTGGAGGCCGGCGCCAGACGGCTACGATCGCAACCAGGAGCTCCGGCGGCAGATCGCCAATTGCTTCCGCCCGTCGAGCCCGACGGACGGCAATCAGCTGCCCTGGCCGTGGCTCTACGGCGACGCGATGGAGTCGGTGGCGATCGACAACCCGCGGCAGAACGCCACGATCACGCGGACGCAGGAGCAGGTCCTGGCGAAATGGGTCGCGGGGGAGTTCGTCGATGATTTCGCGGCCGCGCTGCCGACGTACGCCGCGATCGAGCAGGTGCCGCTGGCCGAACAGCCGGCGATGCTCGACCGTGCGTCGCTCGAGCACGCGCTCGCCGACGCCTTCCACCCCGGCTGCGAGGTGACCTGGCCGGTCCGCCACCTGACGATGTTCGCCCGGCCGTTCCGGATCCGTCAGCGCCCGGCGGGCACCCCGGCGCCGGATTACGGCCCGAAGCTGACGCAGCCGGTGGCGCTCGGCCCGGACGGCCCGCTGTACGAGCAAGGTCCGGGCGACCTCACGCGCTGGATGGGGCTGCCATGGCAAGCCGACACTGCGTTCTGCCGCGCCGGCTACGACGAGCACTACGACCCCTTCATCCCCAGCTTCTGGCCGGCGCGGGTGCCCAACCAGGTGCTCACGCTCGAGCAATACCGCGTGCTCATGGACAGCTCGCAACCACTCGAGACCCGGCGCGACGCCTTCGCCGCGCGCACCGACTGGAACGCGCGCCTCAGCGGCGACGCGCCGGCGCAGATGAAACAGATGGTCCATGAATTCCAGGAGATGGGGCTGCTCGAGGTGCAGCCGGGTCCGAGCGACATCCCGGGCGTGCCGGCTCAGCTCCGCGTCGCCACGGGCGGCCGCCCCGCCCCGCTGAAGGGCGTGGCCGAGAAGCTCCAGCCGCACGAATGGCCGGTGCCCGTCCACAAGCCGGCGCGGTGATGAGCGAAGTCGCCGTCATCGGCGCGGGGCCGGCCGGCGCGCTCGCGGCAGGGCTGCTCGCGCGCGCCGGGCTCGCCGTGACGCTGATCGATCCGCGGCCCGAGGGCTTCCGGATCGGTGAAGGGCTCCCCCCGGCCGCCCGGCCCCTGCTGCAGGCGCTCGGGCTCCTGCCGCTGGGCGGCACCCTGCCCGGCCACGGGACCCTCTCCGCGTGGGGTAGCGATGACCTCGGCGTGTACGATCATATCGGCGGGCCGTACGGGCCCGGGTGGATCCTCGACCGCGCACGATTCGACGACGGCCTGCGCCGCTGGGCCTGCGAGGGCGGCGCGGTGCTGCGAATCGCCCGCCTCGTCGGCGCCGCCCCGCGCGGCGACGAGGCCCTCGAATTGCGCCTCGACGACGGCACCCTCCTGGTGCCCGCATTCGCGATCGACGCCTCGGGTCGGCCGGCCGTGCTCGCCCATCGGCTCGGCGCGACGCGGACCTGCATCGATGCGCTCGTGGCGACCTACATCCGCTGCCGCCCCGGCGTCCCCGGCGACCGCGACACCCGCGTGCTCGTCGAGGCCGCGGCGTACGGCTGGTGGTACACGGTGCGGGTGCCCTCGGGCGAGCGGGTCGTCGCCCTGCTCCGCGATCACGCGCCGGGCAGCAGCTCGGCGCGCGCCGAGTTCGAGTCGCAACTGAGGAGCACGCGCTTCGTCGCCGCCACTCTGGCGGCGCACGCCTACCAGCCGCTCGAGGCCCCTCGCGGCGCGGACGCGCGGACCGGCCGGCTATCTCATGTCTTTGGGGACAGGTGGCTCGCGGTCGGTGACGCGGCCTTCTCGGTCGATCCGCTGTCGTCGCAGGGCCTCGTCGATGCCCTGCTCACCGCCGATGCCGCCGCGAAGGCCGTCGTCGCGGCCCTCGACGGCGACCGCGGCAGGCTGCCGGCGTATGGCGAGCACGCCTGCCGGCTCTACGAGCGCTACCTCGAGCACCGCTCGGCCACTTACGCCCGCGAGCGTCGGTGGCCCGACGCACCCTTCTGGCAGCGCCGTCACGGACCGCCTTGACGGCAGCGGCCCCGACGGCGCCCTGTCACAGCGTCTTGAGGTACTCGAGGATCGCCAGCCGCTCCTCGTCGGTGAGCACCGCCGTGAACTCGTGGCCTTCGTTGCCCTGGCCGTGCATGTGCGTGTTGTAGATCTTGCGCTCCTCCATCTGCTTCTCGGTGAGGATCGGCGGATAGAGGATGTTCCACACCCCGATGAAGTTCGAATACAGCGTGCCGAGGAGCAGCTGCACCAGCGGGTCGTTGTCGCTGCCGGGCACACAATCGATGTACGGCGACACGTCGGGCTGGTTCAGGCCCTTCATCTCGCACGCGATCTCCTGGTAGTACCAGCCGACCCGTTCGGCGTCGAAGGCGGTGAGGCTGGTGTCGTAGCCCATCACCACATCGCCCGCCTGATCGGGCCGGGGCGGCGTCGAAAGTCGCAGCCAGATGTTCTTGCGCGCCGCGGGCTGCAAGATCTCCCAGATGTTGGGCACCGACCCGTTGTGGAGGTACGGCGCCGTCGCCCACACCCCGTGGAGCGGCGGCGCGAGGTAGCCGAGCTCGCGATCGCCGCGCAGGTCCTCGCGGTTCTGCGGGCCGCAGTCCTGGTCGGTGCCCGCGGTCTCGGGGTAGCCGAAGAAGTTCTTCGCGCCGGCCACCTGCACCGCCTCGTTGTTGGTCTCCATGCGCACCGGGTCGGTGCCGATGACGTCGAGCGGGGTGATGTAGCTGGCCACGCCCTCGAGCTCCGGCCGGGCCAGCCACGCCAGGTCGTTGAAGAAGCGCGGCGCGTAGGCCCCGTGGCAGCTCGAGCACGAGCCGTTGCCGGCCTTGGGGTTTTTGATCGGGTTCTTGCGCTCCGGCGCCCACAGGTCGAGCGTGTGGAAGTGGACGGCGCCGCTGCTCGCCAGCCCCTCGTCGATGGCGAACGGATAGCGGGGCGCCTTGAGCGTCACGATCCAGTCATTCGCGTCGGGGGCGTGCTGGCGCATCCAGTCCTGCCCGGACTCGCTGAGCTGACCGAGGATGCCGCCGAAGAGGCCGAAGAACGGGGTGTAGAACACCATGTCGACGCGCGGCGCGTCCATCGGGAACGTCCCGTCGACGAACTTCAACGCGCGGTGGCCCATGTTCCACCACGACGGCGTGTTCATGCCCGCGGTCGATCCGGAGGTGAGCACGCCCCATAGTGTCTGTAGATCGAACCCCTCCTCGTCGGGGAACAAAAAGGCGAGGTTCACGTCGCTGGCGTTGTTGACCCCGCGGGTGCGGTTGAGGTTGGCGATCGTCGCCGCCGAGGCGAGGTAGCCGAGCGGGAGCATGTCGCGCAGGAAGAGGTTGTGATCGGCGAGCGGGCTGCCGCTGCCGAGCATCAGCCCGAGGCCGGGGCCGTCCTCCGCGGCGCCGATGCTGCCGGAGTGGCAGCCCTGGCAGGTGATGCCGATCTTGCCGGTCCACGTGCCGTCGGGCCCGCGCAAGTGCGTGAAGAACTGCGGCAGCCGACCCGAGCCGCCGTTGGTGAGGTTCGGATCCTCGCCCGGCAGCGGATACGGGTTCGGCGTCGATCCGAACGGCGCGCCGTAGCGCTGCGACACCAGCTCGTCGAAGTTGTCGGGCCGCGATTGGAAGCCCCAGATCTGCCAGAGCTTGTTGAACTGGGTCGCCGGAAACGTGGCGATGCCGAAGCCCGCCGTGATGTCCTGCGGCTCGGTCCCCGAGAACAGCGCGCCCGAGCCGATCGAGCTCGGCGTCAGCAGGGCGCTGCCCCGCTTGGCGCGCTCGCGCAGCTCGCCGCAGGTCCTGGCCGCGCCGACCTCCTGCACGAGCTCCGGGTCGACGTGGCAGTCCTTCCAGAACGCGTTGAAGGCGACCGCCCGGCCATCGCTGACGCCCGGCTGCACCATCGCCCGCGGGTCCTCGGGCAGCACGGTGTCGTCCGGCTGGCACTGGCAGAAGTCCCACAGCGCCCAGCCGCCGTGGCTGCTCCACAGCAATTCGTCGGCGGCCGGCGGCGTGGCGTCGAAGTAGGGCTCGACGTAATAGGGGCTCGAAGCGTCGCAGCCCGCCGGCTCGCCGCCGCTGCTGCTGCTGCTGTCGCTGCTGCCCTCGCTGCTGCTGCCGTCGCCGCTGTTGGGCTCGCCCGTGGTCGGCACCACCCCGTCCGTGGTGGTGCTCCCGCCCCCGGCGGTGTCCCCCGTGGTGGGCCCCTCGCCGGTGCCGGTGGTCTCGGCAGGCGGCGTGTCAACGCACCCGAACGCGGGCAGCAACGAGGTGGCGAGAGCGATGGAACAGCGTGATGCGGTGCGTTTCGAGCGAAACATCGAGGGCCTCCCCGGGCGTGCAGGTCATGCGTCCGAGCCCGCTCGACCCCATCGATCGACGCGCCACCGGAATATCCCGCAAGGTAGAGGGTCGATTATTTTTTTACAACACATTAAAAAATTCGACGAGATGTGGCCTTCATGACCCAATGAACCAAAGACGCCTCGAAATTTTGAACAGGTTTTAAAAATTTTTCCCCGAGCCTGTGCGAGCCGACCAGGCACGGCGGAGCCCGCTCGACAGCGTCGACCGCCGAGCTGCGAGGCCATGACGACCGCTTCGGGCTCGGGACCCGGGCGTCTCGTGCACCCCGAGCCGTCGGCGCGTCCTCGCCGGCGCGACGGGCCATGAGTCAGCGTTCGATGGCACGACGGGCGCGGCCCCCGAAGCTCGCAGGCCGGTGCCAGCGGGCGCCGCGGCGGCCTCACGAGCCGCGCTCTGCCCCGCGGCCTCGGGGTCGGGCGTGGCGCCGACGCTGCTCGGCGTCACCGACATCCGAGCGCGGCCGGATACTTCCACGCGCGCGGACGACGGCGTGTGGCCGCGCCCACGTTCGTGCGGGGCGCCAGGTTGCCGGTCTGGAAGGACCGTACACCCTCCCAGGATTCGGGAGGTGTGTTCATGCGAGTGGCGAGGCGAGCGCTGATCATCGCGGCAATCATGGGAGCGTGCGGCGACGACCGCTCCGCGCGTGAATCCATGGAGCTGCGCAGCTGGGACGCGGAGATCGAGGTTCACCGCAGCGATTTGTTCGTGCGCGGCCAGGCGATCTTCCGCGACGACACGATGGGCAGCGAGAGCTTCTGGGGCGGCAAGCTGCGGCTCCACCACGCGATCGCGGGCGAGCTCCACGGCGGCGTCGGCCCGGGGCTGACGGCGGCGCTGGCGGTCAAGAGCGGCCTGAAGGTCGACCGCGACCGACTCTGGCCGATGATCGTCCAGGGCATCCAGGACGATGCGCTCGACCTCGAAAGCGTCGACACCACCCTCGATCTACTGCGGCGAGACGCGATCGTCGGCCTGCGCGCGACCTTCGCCGGCGAACAGCTGACATCGCTCGGCATCACCTGCGCGCTGTGCCATTCGACGGTCGACGACTCGCTGGCCGAGGGCATCGGCCGCCGCCTCGACGGCTGGCCCAACCGCGACCTCGACGTCGGCGCGATCGTGGCGATGGCCCCCGACCTGGGGCCCCTGGTCGACATCCTCGGGCTCGACGCCGCGGCGATCCGCAGCGTGCTGCGCAGCTGGGGCCCCGGCAAGTACGACGCCGAGCTCCTACTCGACGGCAAGGCCTTCCGCCCCGACAAGCGCTCGGCCGCGACGCTGATCCCTGCCGCCTACGGGCTCGCGGGGCAGAACCTCCACACGTACACGGGCTGGGGCTCGGTGCCGTACTGGAACGCGTACGTCGCCAACACCCAGATGCACGGCCAGGGCACGTTCCGCGACCCTCGCCTGGCCGACCCCGCCAAGTTCCCCCTGGTGGCCAAGACCGGCTGGGACGACAAGCGCGACGCGGTCGACAAGATCACGCCGACGCTCGAGGCGCTGCATTATTATCAACTGTCGATCCCGCCGCCGACCCCGCCCGAAGGCTCGTACTCGGCCGAGGCGGCGGAGCGCGGCGCTGCGCTGTTCGCAGGCAAGGCGAATTGCGCAAGGTGCCACGTGCCGCCGCTGTTCTCGGAGCCGGGCTGGGCGATGCACACCGGCGCGGAGATCGGGATCGACGAGTTCCAGGCGCTGCGCTCGCCGGACGAGCGCTACCGGACGACCCCGCTGCGCGGCCTGTGGGCGCGCATGAAGGGCGGCTTCTACCACGATGGCCGATTCGCGGACCTCGGCGCGGTCATCGATCATTACGAACCAGTGCTCGGGTTCGTCTTGACGCTCGACGAGCGGGCCGATCTGATCGAGTACCTGAAGTCGATCTAGCGCGAGCGCCGGCGGCAAGGGATAAAGACGCGCCGACGACGGCGCGAATGTCGACGGCCTACCGTTTGAGAAGCGGCATACCGTGACGCTTCTTCACATTCCATCATTCGCCATTGCCGTCGTCGCTGTTGAACATATCGAAGAAACCGACCCCGCCGTCCTCCCGCTCTCTCTGCGCGTTCTCTCTCGCGCGCCGCTCTCTCGCTCGAATCCTCTCCCTGACGGCTTCCTCGTTCTCCTCGATCCGCTGGTAGTACTGCTTGACGAATTTGCTCTGCTTGAAGAAGATCGGAAACTTCGCGGGAGAATCCTTGAAGAGGTGTTCGTAGTACGGCTGGATCTCGCCGATGAACCAGAGCATCATCGTGAACAGCGCCGCTTCCGAATCGCTCAGCCCGCTGACGATTGCGAACTTGTTCTGCTCGAGCTCCATCCAGTGCAGAAAGTTCTTGATCTTGAGGTGCCCGGTGAAGTCGTTGAACTCCTCGCGGCTGATCTTCGCGCGCGCGAGCAGGACGTTGCTCCTCTTCTCCTCCCGGGAGTTCGGGAACATCGCGTACTTAAGGGCGCCGGTGTCCGTGTTCTCGATGTGGAAGAAGAGGGGGTACCCGCCCGACAGCGGCTCCTTGTCGCTGACCCTCTTGATAACGTCCACGCAGTAGTCGAGGAGCTGCGGCGTAGACCTCTTCTTGAAGCTGCAGAGGTCGAGGATCCGCGAGTCGCCCACCGGGTTCATCAACCCCTCGACGATCTCCGTCCGGTCGAAATAGATCGTGGGCACCCCGAGGTACATGAGCCGCTCCATCGAGCCACTCCGCATGCCCACCTGGATGACCTTGTAATTCAAGGCGAACTGCAGCAGGAAGTTGATCTGCGCGCCCATCGGCTTGTCCTTGAAGGTCGTGCGACGGAAGAAATTGATCAGGTTGTTCTCCTTCGACCCCTTCACGTAGCCATACTCTGTGGAGTCGATCGCTAGATCTTTGAGCTCATCGCCGATCGGCACGAAGAGGTAGGGCCGTCCCGTCGCCTCGGCGGTCCGGCGCACGAGCTCGCGCACGTACTTGTAAAGACCCACGTTGGTGTGGTGCTGCGGTTTACCGACGTTGGTACCTTCGACCTTGAAGATCGCGTCACGTTCGCTGTCCTTGGCGCCACGGATCCAAAAGAGCACGACGATGAAGTCCTCCTTCGGGGCCTCGATCTTTGGCACCGAGCCTTGCTGGAGTCTCTGCTTCTTCACGAGGTACTTGCCGAAGACCTCCCCCATGAAATCCCCGAGGAACACCTCGTTCTCCCTGGTGTACTCGCGGGTCGCCCCCAGGATCGCCCCTCGCAGGTGGCCCGCGACCTTGACGGCCCCGACCTCATTGACGCACCGCAGGACGTAGCTCGTCGAATAGCTGATGTAGCCGAATCTCACGATCGGCCTCAGAAGCCTCCGCTCCCCGATGAGCGCGGGGCGCAGGCACTCGATGAACGCGGACCGCGCCTGCTGCTGTGCCTCCTTCGCGTCCTCCGCGATGAGCCCGAGGATCTTGTCGCTGTCCCGTTGCCCCTTCTTTCCCGGGTCGTTTTCGACACCTGTGAGGAAGATCGACACCTTGCGCGTGTTCTTGCCGAAGATCTGGCTGTTCGCAAAGATGACGACGCCGTCCCTGTCGGGCTCGAACTTCATGACCTTGACTTTGTCGGTAAAGACGCACTTGGCGAGCTTGATCAGACCTCGTTCGCGCAGGCGGAACGAATCGAAATACCCCATTCTTCGGTCGATCTTGCCCTGGTAGCCGTCCCTGTTCGCGCTGTAATCGTCGTCGTCGACGAAGAAGAGCCCGCACAGATTGATGTCGCTCACATGGAAGGCCTCGTTCACGAGAAGGGAATAGATGAGGCCGTAGGTGTCGCCCTCCTGGATCAGGTGGTGGGTGATGCATACGAACTCCTCGATCTCCTCGGGCCTCGGCTTCAGTTTCAGCTTCAGCTTGGGTTCCTCGAGGATGAGGGGGAATTCGTGGATCTCGGGGAAATCCGTCCGCAGGACCAGCCTGCCCCCGCCGCACAGGCACTGCATGCCTGAGACGATGTCTACCTCGGTGTATCTGGAGCCGCACCCCTGCCCCACACATTCGTACTTGAACCTGCGCCCTGGCTTACAGCCGCACAGACCTCCACCTCGAGGAATCCCTGAATTGTAAGAGCACTTCCCCCTGCACACGTATCTTGCCATGGCGCTTATGATTAAAAGAGCATGGGCCGATCGGCCCTGTCAAGGATATGGACCGGCTGCTCCAAACCACGGAACTGCTGTATCCGCGTCAGGCCCTCCCAGGCGATGCAGACGAATAGCCGGTGCCCACGTCGCTCGCTCCGGCGTCGGGCATCGATGTTCACGCCCCGCGCGGGAGGTAGGATCACCATGGGCAGCAAGCTGCGTCAGCAATTACGCCGTCAGGCTCCGCAATATGGCGATGGTGCTGGTACGTGGTGTTCGAAACCTCCACCCGCGTGTTCCTGGGCCACGTCGCTCTAATTTCTCGCTTTCGAAATATCGCGCACCCGCACATCGGACCGCTCGAAGGCCGACTCGCCGGTGATGACCGCAATCGCCGCCGGCCGCTCGGCGAGCAGCTTCCACGACTCGCCCTTGCTGCTGCTGAACAGCCCGTACACCGCGATCGCCTCCGGAGCTTTGGCGAACGTCAGCGGGATCACCGATTCCTGGCCGGGCAGCACCACCAGCGTCTGGACCACCGTCTCGTCGGGCTGGACCACCAGGCGGGCCACCGTCGAGTAATCATCCTCGACGAAGCTCTTGCGCGTCGCCGTGCGCACGACCACCTGCAGGGGTCGGCCGTTGTTGCTGTTCTTCGCGGCGCGAACCGTCAGCGTCACCGTCGGTTCCTTCGGCGTCTTCGGCGGCGCCTCGGCCTTGCAGCCCGGGAGCGCCGACGCGAGCGCCACCAGCATCGCGGCCAGCAGCGATCGGCGGGTCATGGTCGTTCGCGCCATCATCCGCCGCAGTCCCTGACGGCGAAGGGGAGCCAGGGGTCGCTCTCGAGGACCACGCTGACATCGCGGGTCGTCGGCGCCACCTCGCCGACGGTCACGCGCCAGCGCACGGGCAGCCGCTTGCCGGCGCTGGCCTGGGTCTGGCTGCATCGCGTCGCGCGGCCGATGGCCGCCGCCGTCAGCGTGAGGCGCCGCTCGGAGGTCCGCTCGTTCTCGCCGCGATCGAGCAGCCGATAGAAGCTGAACGGACCGTCCTCCTCGATCGTGTAGGTACGCGGGCCCGCGCCCGGGACCGCGGAGCGCATCTCCAGCGAGACCACCGAGCTGCCCTGATTCCACCACTGGAGCGCCAGGGTCTGCGGCTCCGGCCGCTGATTGAAGCCATACACCGCCGCGCCGCCGCTGCGCACGTAAGACATCGCGGCGAATCGCTCCTCGTGCGGCTCCTTGGGCAGCAGCTTCGGCTTCAGCACCACCTTGAGCGGCACGGGATTGCCGTCGGCGTCCCACAGCTTCCGGCTCGTCCGCTCGAGGTCGCTCGTCATCGCCAGCATGCCGGTCGGTCCCTGCAGATCGGCGAGCATCGTGCGCTGGCCCGAATCGAGCTTCGTCGCCGGCGCGAGCAGCCGGTCGAAGGCCGCCCAGAACGAGCCGCGCTCCTTCCCCTGGGCCCGCACCACCGCCTCGAGCTCGGCGACGTCGACGTCGACCTCGGCCGAGGGGCTGAAGGGATAGGCCTGGAGGAGCGGGCGCACCAGCGGCCGGACCTCGTCCTTCCAGGCCCGCCGCACCTCGGATTCGATGTCGTCGATCCCGAGCGCGCGCACCTCCTGCACCGGCGCGAGGAAGGGCGCGTGCCAATCGTCGCTCAGCCCGGCGCCGTTCAACCATTCGGCGACCTGCTCCGCGGGGTCGTCCCCGGGGCTCTGCAGCGCGTGCAGGGTGAAGAGCCCCAGCGGCGTGAGACGCTCGTGGAGCTGGAGCCCGTCGCGCGCCGCGGGAGCGCCGCCCAGGGCGGGCTCCAGCCCGGCCAGGAGCTTTTGATAGGGACCGAGCCCGGGGTTCGTGCCGTCCTTGGTGGCGAGCAGCGCGACGAGCGGCTCGAACACCTCGAGGGCCGTGGCGAGCGGCTGGACATACGGGTCGTCCTCACTCAGCTCGAGCGACGCGTTTGCGGTGACCACCGAGAGGTACTCGACGAACCATCCCGACGGCCGCGAGAACCCCTGCAGGACGAAGGGCAGCGTCATCTCGGTCGCCGGGTCCAGCTCCATGCTCCAATAGTAATCGAGCAGCTCGCGCTTGTAGGTGACCGCATACCGCTGCGTGCACTCCCGGATCGCGCGATCGAGGCGCTGCGCCTCGGCGATCGTCATGCCGAGGGCCGCCAGCGCGGCGCCCTCGGGCTCGCGGATCGCCGGGCCGAGACGCTCGGCCGCGAACTCCAGCACGGGCTCGATCCGCTGCTGATACGCGGCCTTGGTGTAGGTCCCGCGGATGAATCGGCTCGGCCCGCCGCCGTAGCCGCTGACGATGCCGACACGGGGCCGCTCCTCGGTCTCGTCGAAGAACGCGGTCCCATCGTTCATCCGCGACTCCGGGATGTCCGCCAGGACCTGCTGAATGAGCACTTTGGACATGCTGCGCTTGAACAGGGCCGCCAGCGCCGAACCCTTCAATTCCACCGTCTTGCCGTCGAACGCGATCGTGAAATCACGGGGGATCGCAGGCGGCCTTCGCTCGAGCGCGGAGACCAGCGTCCCGAGCCCCCAGCCCTCCGTCCGGCTCGCGTCCGTGGCACCTCCCTCGCGCGGCAGGTGCGTCCGCAGGGCCTCCGCGAGCGCCGTCAGGGTCGCGTACTGCTCCTCGGTCCACAGGTCGATCGGCTCGTCCACCAACAACCGGCGGAACCGACCCTCGAGCAGATCGGGGCGGTCGAAGGCCTTCCGGATCGCCGCCAGCACCTTGTAATCGGACGGGCTGAGCAGGGCGGGGATCTTCGCCAGCGCCTCGGCCTCCTCCAGATCGATCGTCGGTTGGCCGACCTTCTCCTGCAGCGCCACGAGGTACCGCGACCACTCGCGCCCGACGTTGTCATACTTCTCGCGCGCCGCGGGATCCGCGGGCTCCGGCGGCTCCGGCGGCTTGACGCTCCCCATCTCCGGAGAGCTCGCCTCGACGTAGTGCTTGATGACCTCGCCCGAGAGACCGAGCGCGTGCTCCCACAGCGAGCGATGCTCGCGGATGATCGCCCCGAGCTCGTTGGCGTGACTCGAGTAGATCAGCGCCATGAGGTAGTGCAGCTGCAGTCGATCGCTGCAGGGGATCTTCGGGTAGAGGTAGCCCTTGCGGAACGTCTCCTCGAACCGCTCCTCGATGTCGCGCTTGCGGGCGACGAAGGTGCGCGCGAACCACAGCCGCTCCGATTGCTTGACGGCTTGGAGCGCCGCGGCCTCTGCTTTGGGCGGTTCCATCTTCGCCCCCGCGCCCTGGTGTTTGCAAACCTCCGGATCCTTCACAGGGCCGACGTCGCGCTCGAACTTGTCGATCCGCGCCTCGGCCTCCACGATCGACGCCCGGTGCCAGCCCATGAGCGACGCGATCAACGCGGCGCCACCCACCCCGACGGCCAGCGCGCCTCGCAGCCCGCGCTGGTGATGGCGGCCGAGGCTCGTCGAGATCAGATCGCGGGAGATCTGGAATGGCAGGCCCACGTGGGTGCGGGGCGCCAGCGAGCCGAGGTAGAGGCCGCCGACGCTCAGCGGCATCGCGTGGGGCTCGTGCCGCCCCTGCAGCGTCTCCAGGAGCGGCCGCAGGCCGTCCAGCAGCGCCCGCAACGACTTGTAGAAGCGGACCAGGCGGTCGAACTCCTCGCCGCTGCGGCTCGTCAGCGCGTACGCCAGGTGCCCGTCGAAGGTGGCGACCAGGCGCGCGGCCTGGTTCGGCTCGGTGAGGGACTCGAGCTCGAGAGGTTCGTGATCGGGCCCGACCACCGCGGCGAACGCCTCGAAGCCGTCGACCTGATCGAGGTGGCTGAGCAGCACGCGGACCTCGAGCGACGCCCGGCATCGCCGCGGGAACAGGCCGATCTTGCCGCGGACGAGCTGCGCCAGCTCGTGCAGCGCCGCCGGCGGCGTGGTCAGCAGCGAGCGCGCGTCGAGCACGAGGACCACCGTCGCGCTCGGGCCCATGTGCCACCACATGCGCCATAGGGCCTGGCGGGCGCCGCGGCTGACGTCGCGCAACAGCGGCGCCGACAGCTCGTGGACGACGACGTCGGGGCCGAGGTAGAGCTGCAACGCGGCGTCGTGGGCGACGCTACCGCGGAACTGATTGGCCTGACCGCGCCAGTCGACGTGGCTCGAGATCGCGTGCGTCTTGCCGACCCCCGCGGCGCCCATCACGACGACCGTCGGAAAGTGGAGCGCGCGGGTCGGGATCCGGCGGTAGAACGGGCGCCACAGCCCGGCCAGGCGCGACGCGAGCAGCGGCCCGGCCGGCCTCGGCGGCGCCGCGGCCGCTCGCTTGCGCCGCCACACGACGACCGCCCACACCACGGCCGCCAGGACTACTACCAGTAACAGGCCGAGGAGCGCCCACTGCCACCAGGAGAACATCTCCGGCGCCATGGCGCTCGCTCCTTCGGCTTCGTCCGTCGTCATCGTCAACATCGTCGCGCCTCGTCATCTGCCGACAGCGGGCCAACCTCGGGTCCGCAGGCGGGCCTCGAGCAGATCCTCGAGCAGGTCGAGCCGCGGCCCGACATCGACCGGAGCGTCGCCCGTCGCCGCGAGCATTCGCCGCAGCTCGTCCAGCGGTCCGGCCAGCGCAGAGAACGCCTCTCCATCGGCCGGGAACAACCGCTCGACCTCTCGCACGAGCGCCTCCAGGGCCGCGAGCAGGGTCACAACATCCCTCCCACCGGATGATTCGAGAGCGCGGTCAGCAGCCACGCGCTCGCCACGACCACCAGCAGCCCCAGCGCATAATATCGCCAGGTGGGCCACGGCTGCGGCAACTCCCCGGGCTCCGGATCGAGCGGCTCCGATACGGCCGAAGGATGGGGGATGCGCTCGGCGAGCCGCTGCTTGTAGAAGTGAATCTGCCCCGAGTCGGTGGCGAACATGCCCACGAAGCCGTGGCTCAGACAATAATAGTAGACCTCGAGCACCAGCGCCGGCGTCCGCGGGTCGTGGAGCGCGTCGTCGATCGCGGTGAAGAACTCGCTGCCGCCGGTGGTCGTGCGCGTGAACTCCGTCTGCATCAGCGGCCAGCTGAGCCGCAGGTAGTCGGGGAGCAGACGCATGATCCGCTCGTCGAAATGGACCAACAGGGCCCGGCGGATCCGCTCGAATCCTGGCTCGCCGGCGAACGCGGCCCACAGCGTCTCCAGGCGCCTGCGAACCGCCTCGCGGAGGCCCCCGAGGCGCTCGTGGTCGCGCTCGTCGAGCCCGTCGGTCCGCATGGGAGCCGGCACCTCGATGGCGCCCGTCCCGGCGCGAACGTCTCGCCACGCGGTCTCGCGCAGCGGCGTCGCCACGCGCGGCGGCGCCGTCGTGAGCGGACGGCGGCCAGGGAGGTCCGCGGCCTCGGCCGCCACGAGGGCGTCGATCTCCGCGGAGAGATCGAGGAGCACCGTCCACAGCGCCTGTCGCGTCATCGGCTCGGCCTCGCCTTCTCGCCGCGTCGGCGCGCGCCGGCCTCATGCGTGCGGATCTCGGCCGGGTTGTTGCTCCACGCGTTGATGAGCGCCCCCAGACAATGCAAGTAGTCCGCGACCAGCCCACGGCGCTCCGCCGCGACGTCGCCGAGGGTCACGTCGTACACGTGCTGCACCCCGCCGCGATTGCCCGCCGGTTCATCGCGGACATCGACGTGCCGGATCTCGTCCGCGACATCGCCGTGGGGGCCGTGTGCATCGGCGCCGAGCGTCGTCATCAGCATGACGATGTCGCTGCGGCTCAGGACCCGCTTGGCGCGGCGCGACATCACGTGCAGCATCGCCGTCGAATCGCGCCACAGCGGGCTGCGGCGGTGCGGCGTCATCCGGCCCAGCACGCGGAACCCGACGCCCTCGAAGTGGCGGTGCTGCAGCGAGGCATCGAGCGCGCCGACGGCCACGGCGTCGAAGCTCGGCTGGAACCAGCGGGCCCGCACCAGCACGCTGCGCGGGTGCATCAGGGCGTCGGGCAGCCGCAGCAGCAGGTGCGCCGCGTCCGGTTCGCCGGTGTGGTCGAGCTCCCAGCTCTCCGCCCCGCCGGCCAGGTGGCCGGGCAGCAGCGGATCGAGGCCGTCGCGGGTCTCCTGCTGGACCTCGACGATCGAGTGGAACGCGACCTCGTGGTCGACGCGCCACGGGCGGATCGCGTGGCGGGAGCGCGTCCCGTCGGCCTTGATCGGCTCGGCCAGCTCGGTGAACAGGTTCTCGATCGGCACCACGAACAGGCGGAACATCTCCGAATTGACGACCTGTCCTTCGGGCCATGCGTCGAAATCGAGGCACAGCCACGCCTGCCGCCACGGCCGCGACGGCCGCGCGAGATCGACGGCGAGCGTCAGATCCTTGGCCGGGAAGTGGAAGAACTCGCGGATCCGCGCGACCGCGCTGCGCGTCTCGCCAGGCGGCGCGGCCTCGTCGGACTCGCCTGGCGCGCCGAGCCAGAACCGGCACTCGGCCCCGGGCTCGGTCGGCGACGGCGGCTCGCCGTACACGACCGCGACCCGGCTCAGGTGGAGGCGCAACCACTCGAAGAATTCGCGCGACACCGGGTAGTCGCCGAGGTGATCGATCTGGAGGGACAGCGGCTCGGGCACGCCGGCGACCGGGACCCGCGAGCGCAGCCGGAGCAGCACCCGGTGGCCTGAGCCGCCGAGCAATTGCAGCTCGGCGCGGTCGAGGTCGAGCGGGCGGATCGTCACGTCGCGCATGGTCGAGAAGAACCCCACCTCGCCGTCGGCGGTCTCGAGGCGGACCCGGCTCCCGCGGGGAATGTGGGCAGGCTCGGCCAGGCGCGGGCTCGGCAGCCCGCGGAGCAGCACGCGGGCCGGCTGCGGCAGCGCGAACTCGTCGAGCAGCCCGTGCGTGAGCCGGGCGATCGCCCCGCGCAGCTCCGCCGCCGCCGCCTCGTGCGTGCGCGCGGCGAAGAACGCCAGCGACTCCATCAAGCGGCGGACATCGGGGTCCTCGGGCTGGATGAAGCCCTCCCCGCCGCGGCGGCGGAGCAGGAACTCGTCGAGGGCCTCCAGCTCGCCGAGAAAGTCGCGATAAAAGCCCTGGTTCACGCCTCAGCCCGCCTTGATCAGCGACCCGCCGATCGTCGTCATGCTGCCCTTGAGCGCCGCCATGCCCGAGGACTCCAGCGACAGCTGCGCGTCGGCCTTGACCGCCACCTGCATGCCCGCGAGCTCCGCCTGCGTGTTGCCCTTGAGCTTGATCGACTGCGTGCCCGACGCCTCCACCGTGGCGCCCTCGATCTTGGCCGCGCTCTGGGCCTTGATCGCGACGTTGGCCCCGGAGACCTTGAAGTCGTTCTGGGCCTGCTGCACCACGTCGGCGCCCGACTTCACGGTCGTATTGCCCTCCTTGGACTCATAGGTGGCCGTCTTCGTGGCCGTGCAGGTGATCGACTCGCGCGCGACCACCTCGAATTGCTTGCACGAGATCGTCACCTTCTCGGTCGTCTGCGTCAGGGACGTCTCCTCTTGCTCGCCTTTGACCTTCGCCACCAGCGTCGTCCCGTTCATGGTGATCGTCTGCACGATCTTCCCCTCGGCGTCTTCGACGGTGATCGTCACGCCGCGCTCCTTGCTCATCTCCAGGGTGCAGATCAGCTTCGTCATCGCGCGTTATCCCTTCATCTCCTCCACGCGCAGCACCAGGGTGCCCTCGCTGATGCGGATGAGCCCCGTGTCCTTGTCGCTCGTGCGCGCGACGTTGAGGACCGGCTTGTCGTCCTCGTAGACGTGGTTGATCGACGTGCTGCTCTTCGGCGACTTGCCGAGCAGGATGTGCTCGCCCTGAACGTCCATCGACAGCGCCGCGCCCTCCCGCCATTCGAGCAATCGGGCCACCCGGGCGTGATGCAGGTCGAGCGCCAGCAGCACGCGCTCGCCCCGGTACGCCGGCACGTAGACGTTGCCCGACCCGAGGTACGGGATGAACGGCGCCGTCACCTTCTGCTGGCTCCACGCCGGCACCTCGACCGTGTACTCGTCGAGCGAGCTGTCGTCGTTGCGGTACACCTGGTAGGTCTTGTCGCTGTCCTCGCCCTTCTCGGACACGACCTTGCCCTCGACATAGCCGGGGTAACGCGGTCGCCGATACTCGGGGTGACAGGCCCGCGTGTCCTCGCCGTCGACGAGGCGCGCGCGCAGCGAGACCTCGTATTCGGTGCTGGCGAGCTGGAGGTCGTGATCGAGGGACCCGTCGGAAGCGAGCGCGCGCAGCGAGACCTGCCGCACCCGCCAGATCTTGCCGACCAGCGCGCTGGTCTTGTTCCACCGGTTCGCCGCCGCCATCTGCACGCGATCGCCGGGCAGCAGCCGGATCACCGGCATGCGGCCGAACGTCAGCTCCACCTCCAGCTTCGGCAGCCGCAGGCGCTGCTTCTCGAGCGCGACCCGATCGTCGACTTCCTGCGAGATCGAGGTGTGCATCAGATGGTCGTGCCGGATCGCGCTCTCCGCGTAGGTCTGTGCGATCGCCTCCGTCCGCGGCCCGTTCGCGTAGGTGTTGCAGACCTCGACCGCGTGGGCCGGCGTCGGCGGCACGACCATCTCCACCCCGGCGATGTCGTCGCCGAACAGCCCGCGAGGCTCCCCGGCGGCCGGCCATTCGCTCAGCAAATCGAGCTCGCCGGTGACGTAGTCGTAGGTGAAGAGGCCGCCCCGGTGATCGGCGTACCAGATCAGAAAATCATAGAAGCTGGCCCCGTGTTCGACCGGCAGGTGGAGGAAGATCAATGGCCGCTCCTGCGCGAGCTCGGCCCAGCCGAATTTCACCTTGATCTTGTCCCCGATCTGGGCCCGGATCACGTCCTCGAGCTTTTGGTGAGTGTGCAGCCGGCACGGGAAATGCTGCGTCCACAACGCCCGCGCCGGGTCGGTGAACGCGATGCGATAGCGACGAACCAGCAGCGGCCTGTCGGGCAGGCGCCAGCCCGGCAGCTCGACCACCGAGCGGCGGGTCACCAGCCCCGAGAGCACCAGCGCCTCCGGGCTCTCGGCCGATTCCGCCTGGTCGTACACCACCGCCAGCGCGACGCGGACATCGAGGGGCTCCTGCGAGAGGAAGCCCTCCCGCAGCTCGTCGGTGAACCCCCCGCCGTGCGCGGCGTCGTCCTGCAGCACGAACTCGAGCTCCCCCGAGAAGCCGAACGGCTCGAGCTCGAGCTCGACCCGCTTGACCGCGCCGCCGGCGATCTCGTGCTCCTTCCCCGCGATCTTCAGGGTGACGCCGATCGCCAGTCGCTCGGTGAACGAACCCTCGCGCATCACGACTCCCCCACGGTGACGTGGACCTGCCGCGTCGTCGTGTCGATATCGATCCAGAGCACCAGCGCCTCGCCGCGGACCTGTCCGCGGACCTCGTAGCGGATCCCGCGATAGCCGTACCCGCCGAGCAGCCGCACCACCGGCGAGCCGAGCCGCGGCTCGTAGCGCTCGATCGCCGCCTCGAGCTCGTTCCGCAGCAGGATGACGGCCTCGTGGGTCGTCGGCGCGGCCTCGTAATCTCCCAGCCCGAACTCCGCGATCACGCTGCCGCAGCCCTTGCGGGTGTTGAGCAGGTGCTCGAGGTTCCGAACGATCACCGCCGGGGTCGCCTCCGCGGGCCCCTGCGCGAGCCGGTGGATGAATGAGCCGAACCGACCAGCCATCGCTCACCCCCACACCAGGACGGCCTGGATCCCTTCGAGCGCGTGCCAGGCCGGGAAGCAGAGATCGCGGTCGCGGACGGCCTGGGCCCACTCCGGGTCGCCCTCGATCTGCAGCTTGTAGAAGGTCGCGTCGTGACCGTAGACGTACGCGAACGAGCTCGACTGGAAGACCGCCAGCGAGACCCCCGCCAGCGCCCGGGTATGGACCTCCTCGATCCGCCGCGGGCTCGCCAGCTTGACCCCGGCGAAGTCGACCGGCTTGCCAGAGCTCGACTTCAGGACCAGGTAGACCTCGCGGGACCGGCAGAGATCGTCGGGGAACGGACCCGCGACGAACCAGCTGGCCCGCCGCTCGAAGCCGAGTCGCTTCGCGCTCAGCGAGCTCGAGCTCAGGCAAGACTCGGTCCGCAGCCGCAGCTCCTCGAAGCAGCCCGCGAGGTCGCCGTGGCGATACCGCAATTGCAGGACGTCGTGCTGGTCGTCCTCGAGGATCGCCGCCTCCATGTAGAACTCGCGCAATGCGCTGAATAGCAGATACGGGTGCAGCGAGACCTTCTGCTGCGATTCGCCCGCGCCGAGCCCGTGGTCCGCGAGCACGGCGAGCGCCCGGTGGGCCGCCGAGCGTACGCGACGGAGCTCGGCGCCCTGCTCCGAGCCGAGGAACGAGTCGCGGATCCTGCGGCTGAGCTGGGCCTCGACCGCGTGCACCGCCCGGACGATCGCCTCGAGCGTGTCGCGCAGCAGCGGCGCCACCTCGACGCCGACTCGCAGCAGCGGCGGCGCGTAGCGCTCCAGCGACCAGCAGGCGTCGCGGCGCACCAGCCCGAGCAGCTTGACCGACTCGCGCGCGTCGTCCTGGCGAGCCGCGAGCGACAGCTCGGCGCGATAGATCACCCGGGTGACGCGCCGCGGGTCGTCGCGGTAGCCCTTGAGGTCCGTCGCGTCGGTGACTTCATGACCGATATGGAGATAGATCGCGGCCACGTTCTCGGCGACGTCGTCGAGGCTGATATTGCCGATCACGGCGTTGCCGGGCACGTCGATCAGCAGACCCGAGGCGAACACGTAGGTCAGCCGCTCGACGCGCACTGCGCCGGCGGCGAGCAGCGCCTCGTCCACGGCCAGGCGAGCGAGCCCGTGCGCCGGCAGACCCGAGAGGCCGGCGCCGACCCGGTCGTGAGCGAGCAGCGCCTCCTGCAGCGCGACGAACTGCTCCGGGAGCAGGACCTGCCCCATGCGCCACTCCGGGAGAGCTAATCGGACGCCGCTCATCGCGTCACTTCTCGACCTTGAGACCCCACGCCTTGACGATCTTGACCGAGAACGAGGTGGCGACCGTGATCGTCTGAGCCAACGGCTGCGGCTTGACGCCGATCTGGAACGCGTAGTTCTCGGGGGACTGCACCTCGGTCGAGGCGTCGTCGGAGGTGTCGATGTTCAGGTCGCCGCCTCGCTTCTCCAGCAGCCCGTCGAGCGCCTTGTCGGTCGGCAGCAGGCACTTGAAGTACTTCTTCTCGAGCGGGTCGTACTCGTAGATGCTGAAGTTGTAGGAGACATCGACCTTGGACAGGTCCTTGTAGGCGAGCTGCTTGATCTGCTGCTTGTTGAACACCGAGATCTGGCCGGAGAAGTAGAGCCCGTCGGTGACCCCGAGCTCCCACAACACCCCGCTGAGGACGGTGACGACCGCGAGATCGGTCTCGGGCGCCATGGGGTCCTTGCAGGTCTGGTCGGCCTTGAGCGTGACGTCGCCGATCTTGAGCTCGGTCAGGAATCCGACCGGGGTCTGGACGTCCTTCTTGAAGTTGTAACCCTGGTAAATGTCGCAGTGCTTCTGGAATGTGGCAGGCATCGCTTGTCTCCTCGCTGTTTGCTATCAGGCCCCGCCGAGCGCCGCTTCCAGCCGCAGCTCGACGTCCATGCCCTGGAACTGGATGTGCGGCAGCACCGCGACCTTGCAGCTGTACCAGCCGAACGGCCCCGGCTTCGGCTCGACGCTGACCGACATGGCCTTGAACGGGTAGTAGAGCAGCGTCAAATCGTCCGGGTTGACCGCCGTCGTCACGTACTCGACCAGCCAGGCCTCGAGCATCGACTGGATGTATGGCGCGTCGGCCGTCGAGCCGATGTAATCCCGCACCATCCGCTTGACGTAGTGGGCGATGCGCGTGATCGACAGCGTATACGCCAGGTTGCAGATCAGGTCGGCGTTCTTGGTGTCGAGGTCGTCCTCGAACTCGATCGCCCGCTTGACCGCGCGCGCGCTGAAGAACGTCACGTCCGCCGTGCCCTTGCAATGGACCAGAGGGATGAAGCCGGCGTTGGCCAGCTGCAGCTCGCGATAGTCCGGGATCGCCACCTCGACCGGCGGCTGCAGCTCCTCCTGCCCGTGGTGGAGCACCATGTGCACCGGCAGGCCCTTGATCAGCCCGCCGCCGAGCGGCCCCGCGATGTGCTGACACCAACCCGACGCCTGGAACGAGCGCACCATGTTGCGGGCGAACAGCACCGCCGCGTTGCCCCACAAGTAGTCGCCCGGCCCGCCGATCTTCTCCTCGAAATCGACCGCCTGCTGCTTGCCGGCCTGGCGCACGTAGGGCGCGCGCAGCATGTAGCGCGGCATGGTCAGGCCGATGTAGGCCGCCCCGTGCGTCTCGCGGAAGGCCGCCCACCGCCCGTACTGCGGCAGCGCCATCAGCTCCTCGATGTCCGGCTTGCGATCGAGCTCCTCCCAGGTCTCGCTGGAGAAGAAGCGCGGGCTGACCGCCGCGACGAACGGGCAGTGCGCCGCGGCGCTGATCTTCGACACTGTCTGCAGCCAGTCGATGTCCTCGTCGCTGTTGTCGAACTCGTAGAGCCCGATCATCACGCCGATCGGCCGCCCGCCGTAGCGATCGTACTCGTCGATGTAGACCTTGCGGAACAGCGCGCTGTTGAGGATGTAGCTCGAGTGGTCCTCGAAGTCCGCGCGCAGCACCTCCTTGTCCGCGTCGAGGAAATCGATGATGACCTCGTTCGAGTTCACCTCGCGGCACAGATCGTCGAGCGACCGCCAGCTCGTCTCGAGCGCGCGCAGGCTCGGGCTCTGGACCACCCCGGCCAGCCGCTTCTGCACCAGCCCGTCGAGCTCGTGCAGCAGCGTGTCGATGGCGATCATCATGGTGCGGATCGAGTCGACCCGGCGCCCCTCGAGGAACGGGTCGATGTTGACCAGCAGCACCGCCAGGATGTTGGCGAAGCGGTCCGCGAGGGTGAAGCTCGTGTCGCGGTCGTGGAACGCCAGGTTGGCGCTGCCCGGTCGTTCGACCAGCGCGCGCTGCTTGTTCTCGGACGGGTTCATGCCCGCGCTGCTGATCAGCCGCTCGAGCAGCGCCTTGGCGTCGGGCTCGGGCTCGTCCGGCGCCGCATCCACGGGGGCCGCAGCGGCGTCCGGGCGGGCCTCTGCCACCAGCAGCGGATACCTCCGGCGGAAGTACCCGCGCAGCTGCCCGAACGCCGACTTCTCGCCCTCGGCGACCGGCACCTCGCGCAGCTGCACGAGCTCGGCCTTGAGCGCCTCCCGCAGCTCCGGGAAGCTCGAGATGTGATTGCGCGCCTCGAGCACCAGCCGATGCAGCAGCACGATCCGCCGGATCTCCGGCACGCTCATCGCCACGTGCAACGGCTTGAAGTCGTTGATCGAGCGCAGCGGGATCGTCAGATCGACCGGCACCTTCTCGGCGCTGACCTGGCTCTTGAGCCCGCCCGTCAGCTCCGTCGCGGCGCTGTCGTTGGGGCCGACCGTGACCTCGAATTCCCCGTGGACATCGCCCGTGAGCCCGATCTCGGCGCCCGGCGGCGGCTCGACCTTGCCGTGAACCGAGAGCTTCACCGGGGTGCCACCATCGGGGATCGCCAGCTCTCCGTTCGCGAACGGCAGCATCGCCTCTCCGCTGATCTCGACCTCGCCGGCGAAGCTCCCGAGCCGGTTGGCCCGGAAGTCGCCCTTCACCGTGGCCGTGCCGCGGATCTTGACCTTGGCCTCCGTCGCCCCGGCGGCGGGCTCACCGACCAATGTTCCGGTGACCGACCCGGCGAGCGCCCCGGCCAGCACCTCGCGCAGCTCGGCGTCTTCGATCGGCGCCGTCACCTTCATCTCGTCCATGAAGCTGGCCAGCTTCATGCCCGGCAAGATCGAGTGGATCGGACGCTCCCCAAGCAGGCGCCGGTTGGCCCCCGTGAAGTCTCCGAGCACCAAGAAACGCATCGGCAACTTGGCCTTCTTCGGTTTGCCGTCGATCTTGGTCCGATAGCTGATGTTGAGACGCGAACGAGGGACTGGCTTACTCATGTGATCTTCCCGTACACAGCGACTAATCATGGGAACAGCGGTGGCACCAAAAAAGGTGCGAGCTGTGTTTTTCGGCGCTGAAAAGCCGGCACATGTTTCCGATCGGAAACGACGAAGCGCAAGGCCGCGCATCGGCCAGATCGGCGCATGGCGACGGCGTCTGGCAGATATCGTATGCGCTTTACTGGATCGCGCGTCCGTGTATCATGCCCTCCTATGTTGGAGTTATTGCCGCCGACCTCCCCCTGTCCCCCCCACGCCGACCCCCGGCTCGAGCGGACCACGACGAGGATCCGGGACCTGGTGGCCGGGACGCACCTCCAGATGGCGCTCTCCATCGGTCGAATCGTGGTCGAGGAGATTTATGACGGAGACCTCAAGAGCTGGCGCCGCCGCGGCCCGAAGGACCCTTCTCTGCGCCGGCTAGCCGCCGATCCCCGGCTCACGATCAGCGCCTCTGCGTTATATCGCGCGCTCGGAATCTTCGAGCTCAAGGTGCGGTTCGCGGATCATCCGATGTGGGATATGCTCACGGCCTGCCACCTTCGGGCGGTGCTGGGGCTGCCGGAGTCGGAGCAATGCCGCCTGCTCGATCTGGCGACCACCAGCGCCTGGACCTCCCAGACCCTCGAGCACGCGGCGGCCATCAGCCGCGACAACCACAAGACCTCGCGCGGCGGCCGTTCGCGCAAGTCCCCGGTCGTGCGTGCGATCGAGACCGCCGAGCGAGCGCTGGCCGGCGACCAGGACGTGGACGTGGCGTCCCCCGCCGTGCTCGTCGAATTGCCGGCGGAGCAGCGCGACGACCTCCTGCGCCGCCTCAGCCTGATCCGCGAGCGCTGCGCCTCGCTCGCCACGGCGCTGGAGGGCCAGCTCCCCGAGTCGCACGCGCGATCGGAGTCGAAGCCCGGCGTCTCCTCGTACGCCCCCCATTGAGCGCGATCGCCCGGCCCCATTTCGCGAATGGTTATTCGCGAGCAACGTAAAATTTGGACCCCCTCTCGCCAGGCCCCAAGATGGCAGACGAGCTCGGGACAGTGTTCGCGGATCACATCATCGCCGCATGCTCGCTCATCGCCCCTTCCTCGGGCCGGACCGGCGATCTGGACTGGCTGCGCGCCACCCACCGAATGCCGGGGGCGTTCTGGGAATCGCTGTTCCGCGTGCTCGACGACGGCAGGGGCCCGCCGCTCAAGAGCCGGCCCAGCGAGGGCTTCGACCCCTATCACGATATGGTGGTCCGGCATCTCGGTGCCGATCGAACTGCGCTCCAGATCCACGATCCACGGCTCCCTGAGGGACACCGCTGGCAGTCGTTCTCATTCGACGACCTCCACGCTCGGTGCACGCTTCGCGCCGCCTCATGGGCCGCCCAGGGCGTCGAACCCGGAGCGATTGTCTGCGTCGTGCTGCCATTCGGTGTCGAATGTGCGATATCGCTGCTGACCGCGTTGCGCATCGGCGCCCTCGTATCACTGCTCGAGCCCGGGGGCCCCGACCTCCTCGGACGGCGCCTCGAAGCGCTCGCACCCCGGCACATCGCCACCGACGCCTTCTATCGACCGTTGCTCGGCCTATTCGCCGATCTGACCCTCGAGCCAGCCGCGAGTCCCCCGCTGTTCGGCGCGCCATCGCGCTGGTATCGCCCCGGTGAGCCCTGCGCCGCGCTGTTCTCCCCGCTGCGCCGGCCGCCCCACCTGCCGGTCCCGCTCCGCTGCGACGAGCTGTACCTCGGCGCGCTCCGGGACGGCGCCATGACCTTCGCGTTGCGCCCCGGCGACCGCCTCGCCGCGCCCGGCTTCGATGCGCTGCAGCACCAACCCGCCCTGCTGTTCGCGGCGCTGCTGGCGGGTGCCACCTATGTGCATATCGAGGCCGAGGAGGCGCTCCGCGACCCCCGGCTTTTGGACGCCTTTCCGCTGCGCAGCCTCGGGCTCGGCGCGCGCATATGCGAGCACCTGTTGGGCACGCGCGCCATCGCTCGTCCGCAGTGGTCGCACGTGTTTCGCAACCCCGAGGAGCCGACCGACTGGGAGTCCTGGCGCGAGCTGATCGACGCGCTGGGCCTGCACGAGACCGCCATGTCCAATGTCGTGCTCGAAGCGGCCGCCGGCGGCTCTCTGCTCGGTTCGCCGCGCCGGCCGGGCAAGGCCCACCTGGGCGCCCTCATGAACCTCGTCCCCGCCGCCGGTCGGCCGTGGAAGCTGCTGGACTTCACCGGCAGCGGCCAGCCGGCCGTCGGCGACGTCGGCGTCTTCGCCCCGCTCGCCACGATCGACGCCGACGCCGACACCGACCCGCTCGACCCCCACGTCGTGCTCGGCCTGAGACACGGCGGCGAGTTCCTGTACGGCGGCGCCACCGAGCCCCGCCGCAGCGGCCGCGTCTACCCTGTCGACGAGGTGCTCGCAGCCCTCGACGATTGCCCGTTCCTTCACGGCGCCAGCCTCGTCGCCGTCCCTGCTGGCGGCCCGACCCTCGCGCATCGCTTCGTCCTGCTCGGCTTCACCGGCGACGAGCCGATCGCCAGCTTCGAGGCCCTCCGCACCGCCCGCATCGACGAGCTGAAGCGGGTGCTGAGCACGCGCCTCACCCCCGACTTCTTGCCCGACGCGATCGAGCTGTTCCCCTGCTTCGCCCGCCTCGCCGACGGCGCGGTCGATCACCGGTGGTGCCAATTTCAATTCCATAGCGGGGCCCTGCACGCCAGAGTGCGGACCCCCGTATTTCAGCGGCTGACGGCCCTTCGCGGCGCACTCGGCCGCGCGTGAGCGCGAGGAGGAGGAGGAGACCATGGCCATCGCAGTGTGCATGGGAGCCACCATGATGTGCAGCTTCGGCGTCGCGCCGGCGAGCCTCGTCGTCCTGCCGACCGGCTCGATGGTGACGCCCGCCGTCCCCTCCGCCAACATCTCCGCCTTCGCCCCGGTCGCCAACGTCCCCCCGTTCGGCGCCTGCACCTCGATGGCCAACCCCACCGTCGCCGCCGCGACCGCGGCCGCCCTCGGCGTGCTCACGCCGATGCCCTGCGTGCCCATGACCACCTCGCCGTGGATCCCCGGCACGCCGACCACAATCAACGGGGCCATGCCTGCCGTCGACGCCAGCTGCAAGCTCATGTGCAACTGGGGCGGCTGCATCTCCGTCCTCAACCCCGGTCAGACGACCCTGATGGTCCAATGATCGAGCCGCTGCCCTCCCCCGGCGAATTGCTGCGCGGCCGGCACTCCGGCGCCGCGACCGTCCGCAGCGACGCGAACGGCGTCGTCCACAAGCTGCTCGACCTGGCCGACCGCGGCAATTACCTCGAGGCCGCCGCGCAAGCCGCCGAGCTGCTGCAGGGCGCCTCCGACGACGTGCGCCTCGTCGCCGTCTACTTGGCCGGCCTGTTCGTCGAGCGCGGCGTCCCGGCGCTGCCCGAGCTCCTCGAGGTGGTGGAGAAACTGGGCGACGAGCCCTCGCGTCCCCTCGCCTCCGCCCTCGAGTGGCTGTTCCGCGCCGTCGTCGAGCGCGTCGCCTTTCACACCACGCAACGCGACGCCACCTGGGAGTCCTGGCTCCGTGAACTCGACCCCGCCCAGGTCGACGCGCTCGCTACCCGCTGCGATGCCCTCGCCGCCCGCTTCGCCACGGGAGCCGCCGCGCTGCAGAAGCTCGCGCGCTGGGCCCGCGAGAAGCTGATGCCGGCGGTCGCCCGCGCCAGGAAGAGAGCGCCCCCCGAGCCCGCTCCGGCCGCCCTGCAACCCGCCCTCGATCCCGAGCCCGAGCGAGGCCCTGCCTGGGACGCCGCCGAGCCCGAGCCCGCAGACGACGAATCCGAGGACGACGAGCACGACGACGCGCTCGAGCACGACGAGCACGACGACGAGCACGAGCACGACGACGACGATCCGAGACGCGAGCACGACGAGCGAACCGTGGATCTCGACGAACCTCGCTTCGAGCGAAGGCGCGGCGAGCGGCCCGTGGCGTCGGACGAAGCTCGCTTCGCGCGGCGACGCGGCGAGCGAGCCATGGAGCTCGACGAGCACAGCCGCGAGCATCGACGCGGCGAGCGAATCACGGAGTTCGACGAGGCCCGGCGTCCCGAGCGAGCCGTCGTGCTCGACTCACCCGCCCTGCTCGAGCTGCGCGACAAGCTGCACGCGTTCGAGGTCGTCCTGGCCCGCGGCGAGCTCGACAAGGCCGCCGTGATCGCCCACGACGTCCAGTCGATCCTCGGCAACTTCGATCCCGTCTTCTACTTGCCCGCGCTGTTCGGCCGCTACTCCGAGCTCCTCCACCACGCCTTCCCCGAGCTCGAAGCGCGCTGGAGCGACACCGCCGACCCGCGGTGGCGGATCCTCGTCCAGTTCTACCGCACCAACCTCGCCGGCTTCGTCGGCGAGTGACGCCGGTTCGCATGCCGCCCGCCGCTCCGACCGCGACCGACCGACTCGCCGCCATCGAGCAGCGCGTGGTCGCCAGGATCCACGACTTCGAGGTCGGGGCGCTGCTCGATCTGCTGGCGTCGATCGGCTACGGCCCCGGCGAGCTCGAGTTCCGCGCCCACCCCTCGAACGGCCCCCAGCCCGCGCTGCTGCACGCGATCGCCTTCCCCGACCCGCACGCGCGCGCTCTCGGCCGCGCGCGCGTCGTCATCACCGTCAACCTCGGCCTGCTCAGCTGTCGCTCGCCGCTGCCGACCTACTTCCGCCGCCTCTTGCAGGACATGGAAACGCGGGATCCCGTACTCGAGCTGATCGGCGTGCTCGATCGCTCGCTCCTGCACACCCGCCTCACCAGCGATCGACCGGAGCGCATGCTCGCCGGCTGGGACCGGGTCCGCCGCGACCTCGTGCAGGTCTTCGGCCTCGACTCCCCGATCGGCCTGACCTGGCTGTTTCGCCAGATCTTCCCGGAGCTCGCGCTGCACGTGCGACGGATCTTCGACGAGCACCCGATCCCCTACGACGGCGCCGTGCTCGGCACCTCCGAGCTCGGCGAGTGCTCCTTCGGCGAGTACGCCCGCGTCGGCGTGCACGACATGGAGGTCACCCTGTTCTGCGAGGACGCGCTCTACCGCGAGCGCATCCCGTGGATCCACGAAGGCGACCGACGATTGCGCAGCTCGGTGTTTCCGCTGCTCGACGAGGTCTGCCTGACCCTGACCGTCGTGTTCGTCCTGCTGCGCCACGGTGAGGGCGCCCGCCTCGGTCCCCCCGGCCGCGCCGGCCACAATCCCATGTGGCGCCCCGGCACCGCCCCCGCGCTGCCGCCCAGCCGCGTCGAGGTCTATCGCGGCACCCTCCCTCGCAACGAACCCGACACCGACCACCTCGAGCGCATCCTCGCCGACGAACTCCCCGCTTCGCTCACCGTCCTCCCCGCGCCGTCCCCCGCGCATGAAACTCTCGGTCATGCCATCGCCCTTTCGCTGGTCCACCGCGCCCCCGGCGAGCGCCCGCACACCTATCACGTGACTGTGCGCTGGGGCTCGCGCGCGTGGGACCTCGACGAACCGCACGCGATCGACCTGCGCTGCGACGACGTGCCCAAGACGCCCCTGTCCCGCATCGCTCACCCGCGCCTGTGGGCCAAGCTCCGCGACGCGGCCCGCGCCTCGATCCCCCGAGACATCTAGCATGCGCAACTTTGCGACCTGGCTGCTGGCCAACGGCCTCTACCATCGGCGACTTCACGCCGCGGACAGGGTCCGCGAGGCGTGGAATCTTTATGTCCATTGGGCCACGGGCGGCGACAAAGCAGCGATCCAGGCGCTCTCGAAGCTCGCCGAGAGCTTGCTACGCGACTGCACCGACGACAATACAATTTCCACCGTCCACCAGCTCGACCTCGTGTCCTTGAGCTTCGCCAGCGGCCATCGCGACGTCAAGCCGAAGCACCCCATCGACCAGCTCACCCGAAACAAGGCACGAAAACCCACTCCCGGTACGTTCCAGCTGCAATCGTTCAACCCATACGCCTTCAACCGGTGGAGTCCCAAGCGAACTTTCAACCTCGTGTTCGACGTCCGCCATGCGATCGCCGATCCCGATGACATGAAGAAGGTCATCGAGCTCACCGGAAAGGCCCAGTACGCCTCTCCGACATTGATCCTGCCTCAGAAGGTCGGAGACTGTTTTTCTCTGTGCAACATGATCCTCTCGCATCGTATGCGGAGCATCGTGTCCCGTGCACCGGTCTTCGGCCAGCTCGCCCTCGCACCATCCAAGCAGGCCCCGATTTACGTGGTCTCGTCCAACCGCTCGAAGTGGCTCACTGTCAACTTCAAGCCCAAGACCTTTTATGGCAAACTGATCGGCTCACGCCCGATCATCTTCGTCGTCGACGCCGACGAGGGCGAGAGCTACCTGGACATCCTGAAGGTCTCGGGCCAAGGTGTCGCCCAGAACGTCCACGTCCTGACCTGCGGCGGTGGTTTCGGCATGGGCTGGAACAGGCACTGTGCGCTGCTCCATGCCAAGCAACTTCGCTTCGAGAAGATCTGGATGTTGGACGACAACGTCGAGCAGATCAAGCAAGGCGGGAAGCCGATCGTCGATCTCGATGATCGCTGGATCGGCGACGAGCTCGTCATGCCCCTGTATCCGGGCATCATGCAGCAGGCGCTCGGGTTCAACATCCCGCGCCTCGGGTCGCTCAACTTCTGCCCGCTCTTCGCCTACTCCAAAGAGGATCTCAGCATGTCTTTCCTGCTCGAGCAACTGCTCGACTGGGCCGCGTACATGAACCCGCCGACGAGCGTGATCAAGCTGGACAAGACGCAGATCAAGCCCGACGTCCCGGGAACGCTCCCAAAGAGAATCACCCCGATGGGCATTGTCGCGGCGTTGGGAATGTGGCGAGACAAGGACCAGCGGCCCCTCGACCTGAGCGCCAAGAACCTCGGCAGCTACCATATCATGAAGTTCCAGGAGCAAGTGCTCTACGACTGTCTCATATGCCTGCGCGAGGAGCCCCATGCACTACACGCCATCCTGAACACGTGGTTCGTCGATCTCACGGAGTGGCAGGATTTCCGGTGATCTCCGGGTCAGGGGGCCAGCACGTCCTTGCTGCGGCCCACCGACCTCGCGCTGCTGGTGGATCCGGGGCTGCCCTTTGCCCGCGCCGGCGAGGCAGCTCAGGCAGATCCGGACCCGAGCAGCCCGACGGATATGCGCGAAGCCGGGCGGCGGTACCCGGAATTTTTTTCTTCACCGATTCGTGTGATCGAGGCGGGCCAGCGCGACTCGACCTGCTATTAAAAGACGCGAACCATGCATTCCAAGAATCTTCTTACCCTATTGACCTCCATCCTCGTGCTCGGCGTCCCTGCCGTCGTGTTGGCCGCCGTGAGCTGGACCGCGTACGTCTCCGAGGAGAACGGTGGGCCCTGGGCCTACTGCGGGCCCTCCAGCCAGGCCGCGAGCGGTTTTCAGTGCAGCGGCAGCTACTGCGACAACGTCCGGCTCCGCTGCGAGACGCTGCCCTTCGGCATCACCGTGACGGGGTACAACGTTTCGAACGCGTTCTCCGAGGAGGACGACGGTCTCGGCACCGTGACCTCGGAGGGCTGGTACCGTTACGACGGCGACAATTACCACGTGTGTAATTTCTCGGGCGCGGCCGGCATCCTCACCGGCATCCGCTGCCAGGGGAGTTACTGCAACAACATCACGCTCGAGTGCGCGACCCCGACCACGTCGCTCGGCCAGCCCGCCACGCTCACCAGCTGTGAATGGACCGACTACTACTCCGAGGAGGACGGCGCGCTGTCGTATCCGGAGGGCGCCAACCGCTTCGTCACCGGGGTCCGCTGCCACGGGAGCTATTGCGACGACAAGAGCTTCTACGTGTGCAGCCTCGGCACATGAGCAGGACCGCCGGGGTCCGCGCCCGCATCGAGGACGCGGACCTCGTTCGGCGAGCGCGACGGCGCGGCGGTGGCCTGCCTCAATGCGTCTCTTCCTCCGGAACTCCGGCTCTTGCGAGCCACTGGCAGCCGCGCGCTCCGGAGCGCCGCGCGAGGAACGTCGTCGCACAATCGATCTGCGCCCCGAACCGGGCGATCTCCCGCTCCGAAATGCTCCCGAAGCTGCGAGACACAGCCGGCTCGGGCGGGCGCTGCCCGACGACGTGGCAGCTCACGCGCTGAGCCGACAGCGCGGCCTCGGGGGGACTCGAAGGCACCTCTGGATCGGTCATACGCAGCCACGGATCCTCGCACGCTCCGGCCGCCGGAGAAAGCGCCCGGTCACGGGCCGATCAGATACTTCGTCGCCACCCAGCCCGTGTGCCCGGGCACCTCGACCTCCGACCAGTCGAGCCCGTCGGCCGCCTGCGTGCGGCCCGTGACTCGCACCGTCGTTCCCGGGGCCAGGCGCTGCCGCTCGCTCGCGCGGGACGGCGCCGCCCGGAGGAACACCCCTCCGCCGCGCGTATTGCCGATCGTCGCCGAGGCCTCGCCTCTGACCACCGCCGGCACCTGCACCGGCGCCGCGGCCACCGGGCTCGCCGCGGGCGCCGCGGTGGCCAGCCACGCCGACGCCCCCGCGATCGCCAGCACCGGCACCGCACCGAGAGCCACGCGCCTCCCCAGCCCGGCCCAGCGCGCCCCGGCGGCCGTCTCGGCGACGACCTGGCCCACGCGCGCGCGCCCGAAGCCCAGCGCCGCCCCCGTCTTCTCGAGCCACGCCCGCTCGGCCGGCGTCACCGCTCCTGCCACCAATCGCCCGCGCACGTGCCGGCGCAGCCATCGCAGCCGCAGCGCCTCCGGGCTGCTCTCTCCGGCGACCCCGGCGATCCCTCGCTGCCAGCCTTGACCGGCGACGAACAGATCGATCCCCGTCCGCGCCCGCCGCTCGCACCACGGGCAGCGCGCGAGCCCGGCGGCGAATGTGTGCACATGTCTCTCGGGACACCTCACCATCGCCCTGCACGCCCGCTCCAGCGCCCGCGCCCACTCGGCCGCGCTCGGCCGCTCGGACGGCCGCGCGTGCCCCGGCCCGAAGCAGCGGACCAGCAGCGCCCGCAATTCCTCCGGCAGCAATTCGAATGGCAGCGCCCCGCCGGCCGGCCGGATGCCTGCGACCCCCGGCACCCGCGGGCACATGCCGCGGCGGATCCGGCCCGGGATCCGCTCCACGCTGGCCCCGCCACGGCTCGATACCAGCTCGCCCTCGAACGGATGGGCGCCGCCGAGGAGCAGCTGGTGAATCAATACCGCCAGCGCGAACCCATCCGAGGCCTGGGTGCGATCGACATGCGCGGGATCGCGGCCGAGCAGCTCCGGCGCCGTGTACTCCGGCGTGACGACCTGCGAGCGATGCGTCATGCCAACGCGCGGATCGTGGATCTGAAACGAATCCGTATCGATCAGCGTGACCCGCCCCGAGGTCGGCCGTATCAAGATATTCTGCGGCTTGAGATCGCCGATGCAGTGCCCGGTGCGATGGACCCCGGCGACGATCCTCGCCAGCCGCGCCGCGACGGCGCACAGATCGCGCTGCGTCAGCCAGCCGGCGACTTGCATCCGCTCGTCCGGCACGATCAGCTGGAACAGCTCGATCGCCCCGCGCTGCGCCGGCATCACGAACCCCGCGAACGCTCCGTCGCGCGTGTGGAGCGTCGTCACCGGCCACGCCAGCGCGCGGCAGACCAGCCACGACGGACGGCCGGCCAGCATCGCTTGCACCTTCTGCGCGCGCGCGGCGGCCTTCTCGGGCCGGTAGATCTTCGCGCACAGCTGCGGACGATCGCGGATCGCAAACACCGACCCCTCCCCGCCGGCACCGAGCTCTTCACCGAGCTCGACCGGCTCGCCGCGCTCGTCGCAATAGACCGGCGAGGTCATGGCACCGGCCGCCAGGCCAGCGCCAGCGTCTTGTCATCGCCCGAGCTCTTGCGCATCGCCGCGCCGTCGAGCAATTGCACGACCTCCGCGCTGGCCGCCGCGCCGTCGGTGACCTCGGCCGCGAATGCGAACAGCGGCGCGAAGAACGGCGAGTACGGCGAAACCTCCGCGCCGCGCACCAGCGCCGCCTCCTGACAGCCGTCGGTGAGCGCACAGACCCCCGCGATGCCCTCGTGCACCGCGATTCGCAGGCGGGCCTGCCACGCGTCCGACGTCACGAACCATGTCTCGTTGAAGTATTCGCCGCGATCGGGCGCGCTGAGCACAACGAGCTCACCGCTATCGGCGCGCCGGCCGACCGCCACCCCGTCGCCGAGATGCGCAATCGCCACCCGCTCATCCGAACACACCACTGCCACCAGCGTGCACGCCAGCGCCGCCGGAGCGACCCCGATTTCGGCGGCCTCGCGCAGCAGCGCCGCTCGCCCGGCAGTGCACGCGCCCCGCAGCGCCTCGACCAGCGCCTCGGGTCCGCTCGCCGTCCCGGTCAATGCTGCGACCACCGCCTCCGCCACCACCCGCGCCCCGACCTCCGCATGCGACGCCGAGCCCGCGCCGTCGCACAGGCACAGGCACGCCCCGTGCGCCCCGAACGGCCCCTGCGCCCACGCGTCCTGGCCGGGCGAGCCCTCGCGTTCGTGCTCCGGGCCCCGCACCGACGCGCCGACCACCTGCCACGAGATCACGACGGCAGCGCTCCCCACCCGCGCGGCCCGGTCGGATCTTCGAGCGGCACCTCCTCGCCCGGCCGCGAGCGGCTGCGGGCCTGCAGGCTGCGGCTGAGCCACTGGAACATGGTCTCCCACTGCGCCTCCTTGAGCCGCAGCGGCACCCGATCGGGGCACAGCTCGCCGAGCCTGGCGAACCCTGCCGTCTGCGTCCCGACCGCCAGCAGCACCAGCTTGCGCTCGCGCTCGGCCTCGCGGACGCGGCGCACCGCCTCCGGCCAGCGCGACAGGTCGGTCGGCTCGCCGTCGGTCAGCAGGAACAGCAGCGGGCGGTAATAATCGAGCCCGCTGCGCCTGTACGCCTGCTTCTTGGCCTCGAGCAGATCGAGCGCCTGCGTCAGCGCCGAGGCCATCGGCGTATCGCCGGACGCGCTCAGCGGCGGCGGCTCGAACAGCGCCGCCTCGCCGAAATCGCCGTGCACCGTGACCTGCCCGCCGAACGTGACGACCACCAGCTCGACCCGGTTGCGGGCCACCGGGTCGCGGGCCAGCGCGCCACGCAGCCCGTCGAGCCCGGCGGCCACGTCGGCCAGGTCATCGGCCATCGAGCTGGAGGTGTCGACGAGCAACACGAGCGGCTGGCGCGGCTCGCGGTTGTTGTCGTTGACGCGGACACGGTCGACCAGGGCGCTCATGGCCAGGAGGGGACCACGGGACGCCGTGGCGAGCAAAAAACTCTCTGTGGGCGTCTGGCGCCGCGGCGAGGGGCCGGAGCAGGCAACCTCGGCGCCCGCGAACCGTCGGTCACGAACGCGCAAGAATGCGCAATCGCGCCTGACCGGCGCCCGTGAGCCCCGAAGCTGGCCCACTCGAACCAGTCCAGTCGTGGCTAGCGACGCCATCGCCGTCGTCTTGCTCGTGACTCTCGGCCGCCAGCGGAACCACCCGCCGCGCGAGACCCGGTGATTCTCGGCAGGCGCGGCGCCTCGTGACGGTCGGCCCTCGATCACCGCGTCGCGCGCGCGGCTCGGCAGCACCAAGGTCTGGCACGTGGTCTTGACCGAGGTCTCGCTCCGCCCGAAGCGATGAGAGCGCGGCGCCAGCGAACGCATGGTGCGATGGGAAGCGGTGGCACGCGCTGCCGGCGAGCCCCCGCGGCGCGCGACCGCTACAGCGACGTCATCACGGCGTAGATGTCGGCCAGGCCGTCCTTCCAGATCTGATGGGCGAGGCCGGGGATCCGGCATGTGGCGACCTCGGCCCCGGCGTCGCAGCCCGTGAAGCCCAGGCAGGGCGCCGGCGCCACTGGCTCCTGGGCCCCGCTGCACCCCTGGCGCGCGGCGAAGCCGGCCAACGTCGCCTCCTCGTCGGCGTGGCGCGTGACATCGTCCTCGCCCATGACGCTCATCACCATGACGGCGCCGTCGCACTGGTTCGCCACGTCGTTGTAGGGGTCGCAGACGCCGGGCCCGTAGGAGAAGCAGCGCCCGCCGAACGGGAACACCGCGCGCACGCGGTCGCTCCGCAAGCAGCCGAGGTGGAACGCCATCTGCCCGCCGTTGCTCATGCCGATCACGAACACGCGGTTGAGGTCGATGCAATAGTCCCCGGCGAGCTTGTCCAGCACCTGCTCGAACACCACGAGGCTCGCGTCGAGGTTGAATGGCACGAAGTGCTTCTGGTTCCACTCCGGGGCCGTCCACCCCTGCGGCGCCACGTTGATCGAAAAGCCCGCGTTCTCGGTGCTCAGGGTGTCGAGCTGGAACTGGTTGGTGTTCGCGGTCCCGTCCACGCCGTGGTAGCTGAAGATCAAAGCGTGCGGCTTGGCGGCGTCGTACGGGGTCGGCACGAACATGTCGTAGAAGCGCTCGACGCCGTCGACCGTCGTCTTCTGTTCGTCGAGGTGTCCGGTCGGCGCTCCGCCCAGTCCGCAGCCCGGGCTCGGGAGCACTGGCACATCGACCTCCATGTCGCCGGTGCTGGAGCTGCTGCCGGTGCTGGTGCTGCCGCTCGTCGTCTCGGGGGCCGCGCCCGTCGTCGTGCCGGTCACGGTCCCGCCGGTCGAGCTCGACGTGCTGGCCGTTCCAGTGGTCCCGTCGCTGCCCGTGATCGGCGCGTCGCTCGTCGGTGCACCCGTCGTCGGGCTCGCGCCGGTGCTCGTGCTCGTGACCGCCGTGGTGGCCTCGGAGCCGGTCGTCTGCGTGCTGCTGCTGCCGCCGCCCCCGCACGCGGCCGACCCCGTCGCCATGGCCAACAGGACGCCGGAGACGATACTTTGGCGCGGACTCAGGAGCATCCGGTCAGGCTATCATCGGCGCCGACGAGGAGGCAATCCATCCCCGAAACTCCGCCCCGATCGGACATATCGACGACCATCGCGCATACCCTGTCCAAAGCCGCCTGACCCTGGGTTATCTTCGCTGTGGGTGTTTACCCTCACCAACCGGACGTCCTGCCAGGTCCACACGCAACTGCTGCTCGACGCCAATGGCGAAGAGCGCCTGCTGGTCCTCGCCAAGGCGAGCTTCCGCATCGAGGCCGGGAAGCTCGTGAGCGCCGACGCCGAGCTGGTGCTCGCCGATCGCTATCGCGGGGACCCCACCGCCTCGAGCCTCGTCGCGGCCGGCGAGGTCGTGCTCGCCAAGCCGCTCCCGGATCTGCTCCTGTCGGGCAACGCCTACCCCTCCGAGCCCGGCGGCACCATGGGACACGTCAGCTTTCGCGTCGGTGCCTGGTCCAAGGATGCGCTGGTCTTCGGCGACCGCACATGGACGCGCGGCGTCACCGGGCTCCGTCCTGCTGCTCCGCAGCCGTTCGAGACGATGCCGCTGATCTACGAGCGCGCGTTCGGTGGCGCCGACCTCGACGCACGGCCGCCGCTGGAGTGCGCCGAGAACCCGGTCGGCGTCGGTCTCGTCGGTTGCCAGGCCGGAGCGCCGTTGCCCAACCTCGAACACCCGCATCACCGCCTCGAGGCGCCCGGCGATCGCCCACCGCCGCGAGCCTTCGGCCCGATCGCCCCGCACTGGCAGCCGCGGCGGAGCCTCCACGGCACCTTCGATGCGGCGTGGCAGCGCACGCGTCTGCCGCTGCCCCCGCTCGATGGCGATCCGCGCGCGGCCCAGGTCGCGCCGCCCGATCAGGTCTACCCGACGATGTTGCGGGGCGACGAGGAGGTCGAGATCCGCGGAGCCCAGCCAGGCGGCGCGTGGTTGACGTTTCGCCTGCCTTCGATGCACGTGCAGGTGATCGTCCACGACGGAAAACACCGGCGCGCCTTGCCGACCGCCCTCGACACCCTGCACGTCGACGCCGAGGCGCGCCGCCTCGACCTGACGTGGCGCGCGAGTTTGTCGGTGCACGAGCGATTCGACGAGCTCGCCTGGGTGCTTGTCGACTCCGCGGGAGGACCGAGTGTCTGACGAACGCCTGGTCGTGACCGGGGCGGGCATGCGCACGCCGGTGGGGACCAACGCGCCCGGCACGTGTGGGGCGCTCCGGGCCGGCATCTCGCGCCTGGCAGCCTGGCCGCACTTCGGCTTCGCCGGCGAGCCCCTGAACGTCGGGGCCGTCGCCGCCGAGCGGAAGGACGCGCCGTGGGTCGAGAAGGCGGTCCCGATCGTCTCACCGGCGATCCACGAGGCGCTCTGGCAGGCTGGGCTTTATGCGTATACGTGGCACCGGCGCCGCGTGGGGCTGTTCTTCTCGACGCCGTCGCCGACCCGCCCCGGGGTATTGCCCGAACGACTCGCCAACTTTCGCGCGTATGTCGGCGACCTCTGGGCCGAGCTCGCGGGCAACGACCTCGTTCACTACGTCGAGCAGGCGCACGTCGGCGGCGCGCTCGCGTTGGCCCACGCGTCCGAGGCCGTGGCGAAGGGCGAACTCGACGCCGCGGTGGTCGCCGGCTTCGAGTCGTATTTGGACAGCGTCTACCTCGACGAACTCCTGGGCGACGGCCGCCTGCTCACCGCCGATCGCTCCAGCGGCATCATCCCGGGCGAGGCCGCCGCAGCGCTGGTGATCGAGACGGCGGAGACCGCCCGTCGCCGTCAGGCTCCCGCGCTCGCCACGATCGCCGCCCTGGCGCTCGAGCAGGAGCCGACCGGCTGGACGCCCATGCGCCCCTCGCAGGCCGAGGCGCTCGCACGCGCGCTGCAGGGCGCCCTCGCGGCGGACCCGGGCGCCGCGTATCACACGATCATCGTCGACCACACGGGCGAGCGCTGGCGGCCGCGCGAGTGGGCCCTCGTCGAGCCCCGGGCGCTCGGCTCGCTGCCGGAGGATTGGGCGCTCTGGCACCCCGTCGAGGGCATCGGCGACGTCGGCGCGGCCTTCGTCCCCCTCGCGGTCGGGTGGGCGACCCAGGCGTTCGCCCGCCGCTACGCCGGCCCGGGAGGTATCCTGGTCGGCGCCATGAACGACACCGGCGAGCGGGCCATCGTCGCGCTCATGCCCCCCTGAGAACCACGCATGCCCGCCACGGTCATCATCAACAACCTCACCGTCGTTCACAAGCAGAGCGGCGGGACGAGCGTCGCGGCGCCCGACGTGTGCAAGACGCCGACGCCGAGCGGGCCGGTGCCGCTGCCGTATGCCAACACCGCGCTCTCCCGCGACGTGGCGAAGGGCGGCAAGCGGACCCGCATCGACGGTCAGCCGCCCGCGCTCAAGTCGAGCACGTTCTCGAGCAGCGCCGGCAACGAGCCGGGCTCGCTCGGCGGAATCATCTCGGGCAAGACGAAGGGCCGGGCGAAGCCGCGGAGCTACTCGCTCGACGTCAAGGTCGAGAACCAGCCGGTGGTCCGCTTCACCGACGTGATGGTCCAGAACGCCGGCGCCGCTCCGAACGCGACCGGCATCATCAGCCAGCCGAGCGGCGCGGCGACCGGCCTCGATCCCGACAAGGTCGAGGTCGTCGAGTTGCGCTGGTCCACGACGAAGCTGTGCTGCGGAGACCCCGTCACGCTGCACGTGGCGACCCAGAACGCCAAGGACGGCCAGCCCGTCCAGGTCTGGGCGCGACGCACCGATCCGAGCCGATGGACGACGATGGAGGGGCTCGCCGTCGAGGTCCACGGCAACAAGGCCGAGGTGCCGTGGATCTCGCGCTGGCGCTTCAAGTTCCGCGAGAACATCCCGGCGGTCGCGGCCCAGGAGACGCTCAAGGGCGCGCAGAAGAGCAGCAACGCCCTGGAATTCCAGAACCCTCCCGCGCAGGCGAAGCAGACGATCCACGCAGCCACGCATTGGGCGTGGAAGTTCGTCTTCGACGACACGCTCCAGAAGTGGATCAAGAATGGCGAACACTACGCGTGGGAGGTCGCCTTCGACATCGCTATCGCCGACGGCTGGATGATCGTGCGCCGCGAGCTGGACTTCAACCTCCGCTCGGGACAGGCGCCGGTAAGTCCGCTGACATGGCGCGCGTGGGCGCAGGAGATCGAGGCGGTGTGGGACCGCAAGTTCTACTTTCACCGCGTCGACTGCAAGCGAGAGCACCGCTGCGACTGCAGCCTCATAGGCTGCTGCAAGTATCCGCTGCGGATCTTCGCCAAGCAGGGCGCGGCCCACGGCGAGGTCGATCTGTTCGAGGGCGCGCCGCGGGCGAAGAATTGGGGCAAGCCGGATCTCTGGTGGTACTCGCACACGTGGTGGACGGAGCTCGGCGAAGCCAACGGCTACGTGCGAGCGCACGAGTTCGGTCACCTCATCGGCTGCTACGATGAATACAAGGGCGGCGCCTGCCAGACCGGCGGTCATTGGGTCGGGGCCCCCAACAGCATCATGAACGACGGCAGGACCGTGTTCCCGCGGCACGTGGAGACCTTCCGCAAGATGTTCTCGGCGGCGAGCCCCGTCGTCGGCGCGGTGCGCACGGTACGGGTTTAAAAGGGTATCCCCATGACCGATCTCCTCTGGCCTTTCAAACTTCACCAATCGATCCCCAGCTACTCGCGCGGCGAGCTCGGCGCATCGCTCGACGCCGACGGCAGCTTCCATTTCTGGACGCCGGGTGTGATCCGCGGCCGCCCCGAGATCGGCTCCTACGTCCACGAGTTCCCTCCCCAGCGAGCGCTCGACTTCCGCGCCATGGTCGAGCAGGCTGGGGTCTGGGACTTGCCGCGGCTCAAGGCCCTGCGGCCGGAGCAGCCGCACGTGTTCATGATGGCAGGCGCTTGGGAAGGCCCCAAGCGCTCGGTGATGTGGGCGATCGACGCAGTGCCCACCGAGGTCCTGCCGATCATGGACGCGTTTCACAAAATGGTCGACGAGGCGTTCTCCAGCCCACTCAAGGTGCTCGCGGGCGCCGCTCGCTGGACAGCGCCGAGCTTCTCGGCCCGCGACTTGTTCCAGCTCGAGCTCACCCTGAGCAACAAGGGGACCCAGCAAATCTCGCTGCAGGACCCGATGGGGCTCGATGCCCGCGGCTCGCTGCTGACCCTGCTCATCTCGCAGGTGCCGACCCGGGAGTTCCCGTCGCCGACACCGAACCGCGTCACCATCACGCCCCCGATGCTCTCCCGACCCGACCAGGCCCAGCCCCACGCCAAAAAGCCGCCAGGTTCGCGCCTCACGCTCGCGCCAGGCGAGTCGGTGCGGTTCGCCGTCTCGACCTCGGCTTTCCTGTCGCCAGCCGAGCACCGGGCGGTCCTGCTCCTCGACACGGGGGACAACGCGCAGACCCCGAAGGACCATGTGCGCGGCGTCCTCGCCATGGACATGCCGTCCGTCCACATTGTCCATCCGTGAGAATGCACGGACGCCCGTTCTCCACGACAGGTGCCCGCGTGGCGGAGAACTCCATCGGGTGAATCGAAATGCTCCGATCGCGGTGGGAGTGGCCCCTTCACGGGCGATTTCGTTCCCCTTGTGTACTGAATGTCTCAAAGGACATGTGTCTCCCGCGACCTCGGCGCCGCGCACACGGCCACGCGCTGCGACCGCCTGTCTCGCTCGTGGAAGTCGCGCATCCGCGACATCCGGGGATCGCGCGTCCGCTGACGCGTGGACAGAGGTCCGCCTCGCGCGCTCCGATCCCGATCGTCGGCGCTCGCCTTGTTGAGCGCGGACGCGCTTGCTAGGGTGGCGCCCGGGCCTCCTCGGCGACGAGGACGGGGGGATGCGGTGGAATCAGAGCTGCTGGTAGCGAAGATGATCGGGGGCAACTCGGCCCGCTTCGAGGTCGAGGGCTCGGTGAACCAGTACTTCGTGATCCGCTTCTCCGGCGTCGAGGCGGTCTCGGAGCTGTACGAGTTCCAGATCGAGGTCACCTCGCGCTTCGTCAGCGTCGACGAGTTGGTCGGCTCGCTCGCGCGGCTGCGGCTGGCCGGCATCGACCGCGCCCCGCGTGAGCTCCACGGCCTGATCTGCCGCGCCGAATACGTCGGCGAGATGCCGCCGCGCTCGCTGTACAGAGTCACCCTCGTCCCCGAGCTGTGGCGCCTCAAGCTGCGCACCAACAGCCGGATCTTCCAGCACATGTCGACCCCGGAGATCGTGACGGCGATCCTCGACGAATCGGGCATCCAGCACCAGCCACGCCTCGCGGCCTCGTACGCGCCGCGCGACTTCTGCGTGCAATACCGCGAGAGCGACCTCGCCTTCGTCCGCCGTTTGATGGAGGAGGACGGGATCGCCTTCTACTTCGAGCACGGCGCCGAGAACCACACCCTCGTGCTGTCGGACATCCACACCGGTCACGCCAAGATCGAGGGCGACCCGAAGCTGCCCTTCCGCATCGACGAGCAGGTCCGCGGCGGCGAGCACGTCCGCAAGTTCTCGCTCGGCCAGCAGATCACCTCCGACGCCACGGCCGTCCGCGACTACGATCTGCACGCCTCGCAGGACATCGAGGCGCGCCAGGGCGCCGGCCGGCTCGAGCTGTACGACGCCCCGATCGGCGCGCGCGCGCCGGCCCACGCGACGGCGCAGGCGAAGATCCGCCTCGAAGAGGCGCGCGTGCCCGGGGTCGTCGCCACCGGCACCAGCGACTGCCCGCGGCTCGTCCCCGGCCACGCCTTCACGCTCGAGGGCCACCTCCGCGGCGAGCTCGACGGCGAGTACCACGTCCTGCGCGCGGTCCACCGCGGCGAGCAGCCGCGGATCGTCTATGCCGACGCCGAGCTGGTGTACGACAACGACTTCGTGGCGGTCCCGGTGGCCACGCCGTACCGCCCGCCGCGTCTCACGCCGCGGCCGACGATCCGCGGCGTGCAGGTCGCCACCGTCGTCGGCCCCGCCGGCGAGGAGATCTACGTCGACCCGCAAGGCCGCGTGAAGGTGCAGTTTCACTGGGACCGCAGCGGCCGGTACAGCGAGCTGAGCTCGTGCTGGGTGCGCGTCAGCCAGGCGTGGGCCGGCCCCGCCTACGGCTCGATGTTCATCCCGCGGATCGGTCACGAGGTGTTGGTCGAGTTCATCGAGGGCGACCCCGATCGACCGATCATCACCGGACGGATCTACGACGGCACCCGCGGCCCGCCGTACCCGCTGCCGGACGAGAAGACCAAGAGCACGATCAAGTCGGACTCGAGCCCCGGCGGCGGCGGCTTCAACGAGCTGCGCTTCGAGGACGCCAAGGGCGCCGAGGAGATCTACGTCCACGCCCAGCTCGACATGAACACCGACGTCCTGCGCGACGCCACCCGCGATGTCGGCCGCGACGACCACCTGACCGTCGCCAACAATCAAACCGAGGCCGTCGGCGTCGACCGCACCGCGTCCGTCGGCAACAACGAGACGATGACGGTCGGCCAGCACCAGACCACCACGATCGGCGGCGACCAGACCACCGTCATCGACGCCAACCAGACCACCACCGTCACCGGCGGCCAGGACACCGTCGTCGGCGGCGACCAGACCATCAGCGTGTACGGCCACATCCTGACCGCCGCAGCCGCCGACAACGCGCTGGCCGTCGGCGGCGACCAGCACGTGCAGATCCAGGGCCTGCGCACCCTCGAGGTCGGCCTCGACCAGCGCACCACCGTGCTCGGCAACATCACCTGCGACGTCGGCATGAGCGTCCAGGCCACGATCGGCACCGACGCGGTCGTCAACGTCGGGGCCAACCACTACCTGATCGTCGGCGGCGAGCGCTATGCAGCCGTCGGCGGCAACGACTCGGTGATCGCCGCCGGCGCCGTGACGATCTCGGCGGCGACCATCACCCTGACCGCCGGCGGCTCGGCGATCACCCTCTACCCCGGCGGCATCGACATCTCCACCGGGGGCACCGTCTCCATCAACGGCTCACTCGTCACCGTCAACATGGCGGCGATGGGTGGCGGCCTGTTCTGAGCATCGACCGGAGGACCCGTGCCCAGCAGAATCGACACCTCGGTCAACACCTCCTCCTCCACGGTCGTCGTCGACGTCCCCAGCACCGACATCCCGACCCGCCCGCGCGCGTCGTCGATGTCCGCGTTCGACCCCAACCGCCCCCCGCCGACGCAACCGCTCGGCGCGCCGACCTCCTCGCCGTCGCTCGCGCCTCCGCCCGGCGGCGGAACCCTGCCCCCGCTGGTCGGCGCCGGGACGACCGTCACCGTCCCCGCCGGCCCTCCGGCCCCCCGCGCTCGCGCCCAGAGCTGGTCGATGGGACAGACGGTGGGAGGCGGCGGTGCGCTGATCACCTTCGCGCGAACCCCCGCCCCCAGCGCGACCACCACGAGCTCCAGCTCCAACTCGACGACGAGCACCTCCAGCTCCTCGAACTCGAACCCCAGTTCGGCCTCGAACACCTCGAGCCCCACGGATTCCAACTCCACGACGAGCAGCTCCGACTCCACGACCTCCAGCTCGGCGACTACCACGTCCCCCGACCCGACCGTCGACGGTTCGAATCCATCACGACAGCCCCCGACCGTCCTCCTCCCCACCACCACCACCACCACCACCACATCCGACCCGCTCCTCGGCGACCCATCGCAGCAGGCCCCGACGGTCGTCGACCCGCTCCCGCCCCCGCCGCAAAAGCTCCCGCCGAAGCCGTGGCCGAACCCCGACCGCCCGGACAAGCGCCACATCCGGCTGGCGACCGCGGGCATCAATACAAAGGCGAAAGGCGAGGGAACGGCTCACCGCAACGAGCTCGTCACGAACGCCCTCCAGGACCCCGACGACGTCACCGGACCGACGCGGAGCGACCTCGACTTCGTCGCCACGTCTTTCGAGGTGATGCCGAGCCTCAACCTCAGAATGCGCACGGGCGTGCTCGCGGAGGCCCACCAGCGCCTCTTCAAGATCCGCGAAGCCCTGCACGGAAGGCGGCCGATCTCGGGGCTGGAGGACCTGCATGGATCGACCCTGAAGTGGGCCGACGGCGCGCTCGCCGAGGCCGACGCCACCAAGGATGTCGACCAGCGACTGGCGCAGCTCCGAGAGGCCTATCACTCGCTCCGCGAAGCCCACGCCCTCACCTTGCACGGAGAAGACCCCGACGCGGTGTGCGACTACCTCGACAAGTGCCTCGCCGAAGCCGAAGCCGACGCGGCGGCCGACCGCGCCCACTTCTCCGCGGTGTCGAGCAACCAGTCGGTGCAGAAGCTGTACGTCGCGCCCGAGTGGATGTTCCGCCGCAGCGCCGGCGCCCCCTACTCGACGGCGGAGTTCAAGCGCATCGCCGCGCGGGTCACGGCGATCAGCAACAAGTACCCCGACTGGCTGATCATCCCCGGCACCGTCTATTACGGCGAGCCCATCGGCGACGGGAAGTTCTTCGTCCGCAACGAGGCGCTGGTCGCCCACGCCGGGGACCTGCGCGTGGTCAGCAAGCAGCACGAGCAGGACGCCATGGCTGCGAACGAGGTGTGGTACCCGCGGCCGAACGAGTCGACGCGCTTCAAGGCCGGCGGCCACACGTACGCCGTCGAGATCTGCCGCGATCACTACAAGGCCATCGCGGCCGAGGAGTCCGACGACCTCGTCGATTTTCACGTGATCACCTCGAACGGGGTCGCCGTGGCGCCCCACGCGGTCGCCGCCCGCGACGGCGGCCTCGTCGTGCACGTCGACGGCCAATTCGGCGCGACGACCGTCTATCGCGTCCAGTGGCGCGAGAACCCGAACGCCGGCGAGGCCAAGGAATTCAGAGAGCGGGCCAGAGCAATGCGGCGAGAGATCACCGCGCTGGACATCGAGTGGACGGCCGGCAACGCCGAGGCGAGCAAGCTCCAGGCGCAGATCTCGCAGCGGAAGGCGAAGATGCGGCAGCAGGGCAAGTTCAACAAGGACGATGCCACGCTCAAACGGCTGGAGAAGCAACGCGAGGAGCTCGACGACGCGGGCTGCAACATCATGCTGCGGCAGAAGGCGGTCAGCAACAAGCTCAACGCGGAGGCCGCGAAGTTCCTCGAGCTCGCGCCTATCTCCGGCGGCGACGGGATCCAGATCCCCGAGAATCTCCTCGAGCTGGATCGGGACCGGTACGCCTAGTCATCCGGCGATGAGGCTCTTCAACTACACGCCGTACCCGGCCCACCTGCACCGCGGCTGCATCGAGGAGCGGCGCATGCTCGCCTGCGCCATGCTGCGCGTCACCTACGACGTCGTCGACGGCCGCCTGCGCCCCGCGGCCGAGCAGACCTGGCCGGTCTCGCCTGGCCCATGGGACAGCCCGTATGGTCCGCTGCCGGGCGACCAGCGGTACGTCCGCGGCGGCGTCGACGTCATGGTCTTCGGGTCCGCCCGCGCCGCCGGCGGCCGACCGGTGCCGAGCATCGACGTCGCCGTCGAGGTCGGCCCGCAGTGGCGCGCCCGGCTGGTCGCCTATGGGCCGCGCGTGTGGCAGCCCGGCCGCGCCGGCCTCGTCCCCGGCGCCCCCGAGCCGGTGCGCGAGGTCCCGCTGACGCTCGCGCGCGCGTATGGCGGCAAGGACAGGTGGGACGGCCTCGAAGTCCCGTACGTCGACAACCCCGACGGCAAGGGCTTCTACCTCGAGGAGTCGCGCGCCCGCGGCGGCCCGCTGCCCGAGCTCGAGGACCCCGACTCCCCGATCCGCGCGTGGGACGACCGCCCCGAGCCGGTCGGCGCCGGCGCGTGCCCGCAGCACTTCGGCCCGCGGGTGCGTCGCGGCGTCGAGCTCGACGACGAGGGCCGGCAGATCCGCCGGCTCCGGCCCGAATTCTTCAACGACGCCTTCCCCAGGATGATCGCGCCGCGCGCCGTGCCCGGCGACCGCGTCGTGATCACCGGCGTGCGCGAGGACGGCCCGCTCGCGTTCGTGCTCCCCGCCAACGACCTCCGCGTGCGCGTCGAGGTCGGCGACGACATCGGCGAGCGCACCCCCGCGATCGACCAGATCGGCGTCGAGGCCGACGCCCGCCGCGTCTTCGTCACCTACCGCTATTCCTTCGCCTACCGGCTGACGCCCCACCAGCGGCGCAGCTGCATGCTCGGGCTGGTCGAACCCGAGTGAGGAGCGCGCCGTGTTCGCTGTGATGAAGCACTTCGACGTGATGCTCGGCATCGACCTGCACATCTGCTGGCCGCCGCCCGCGCCCAAGCCGATCGGCCCCAAGCCGTACCTCACGATCATGCTGCTGCACGGCCTCCAGCCGCTGACGCCGATGATGGCGCCCTCGTGCCTGACCCTGGCCGGCATGACGATGCAGCGCGGCACCGACATCGGCCCGGGGATCCCGCACATCGGCCCGGCGAGCAAGCTGACCCCGATCGACGTGCTGTTCAGCTCGTCGATCTCGTACTTCGGCCCGTCGACGTACGCCGCCGAGGCGATGCCGGTCGCGGCCGCGCTGGCGATGGGGATCAACATCAACGCCAACTGCTGGCACGTCGGCCCGATCCCCTCCGGGATCGTGATCTGCCCGACGACCCACTTCACAGGCATGACGCCCTTGGACATCCTGTTCGGCGTCGTCAGCTACGGCGTCGACTTCGCCTTCGAGGCCGCGACCGACAAGCTCGCCGATGTCCTCGGCCCCGCGCTCAGAAAACACGTCATCGGTCCGATCAGCGACAAGCTGACGGCCAAGCTGGCCTCGAAGTCCGCCGCCGACGTCGCCGGCGGCGCGTCGGCGAAGACCGCGAGCGAGGCCGCCGGCAAGGCCTCCCCGCAGCTCGGCGCCCAGCGCCGCACCGGCCCCGCGGCGGGCCCGGCCACAGGCCCACGGCCCCCCGGCAAGACGCCCATGGCACGCCCCGCCGGCGCCCCGACGCTCGCCGCGCACCGCTCCCCGCCGGCGCGCCCGCGGACGCCTGCGGGGCCGAGCAGGCCGCCTCCGCACGTCTGGAAGCCCGGCAAGCCGAACCCGCAGCAGCGCCCGACGGGCCGCCCGACGCTCGGCGACCACCGCGTCCCCGACAAGGGCCCGAGCCTGTGGGAGATCTACCGCGACGTCGGCTACGACGCCCTGATCGAGCTGCTGCTCGAGGTGCCGATGGCGATCCCGCAGCAGTTCGTGGCGGACCTCTTGCCCTTGAGCGGCATCGAGGAGTTCGGCGCCCCGCGCGACGAGCAGGACGGCTGACCGATGGGACATGTGCTTTCCGCCCCCTGCGACACCGCCGTCCAGCTGTCGGCGCCGCGCCCTGACGGCGAGTGGACGCTGACGCTCCTCGCCCGGCGCACCTACGAGGTCGACGGCGCCGGCCGTCTCGCGCCCGCGCCCGCGCAGCCCGGCCTGCGACCGACGCCCGAGTGGGACCCCGCCGACCCCGAGCGGCTGGTCGCCGACATGGACCTCTTCACCCACAAGCTGCGCACCGACCTCGTCGTACGCGGCCACGTCCACGGCGATGGCAAGGCCACGCGGCTGACCGCCGAGGTGACGGTCGCCGGCCGCTCGCACCGCCTCTCGGTGTTCGGCGAGCGCCGCTGCACCCTCGACCGCACCGGGCGGATCGTCGTCTCCGAGCCGACGCCGATCGAGCGCGTCCCGCTGCGTTACACCCACGCCTACGGCGGGCGCGACGCCACCTACGAGGCGACCCACGGCAACCCGCTGCGCCACGACCCGCGCTGGGCCGGCATGACCGCGCCGCAGATCGACGCCGCCTCGCCGTACCTGTACCCGCGCAACCCGTGCGGCCGCGGCTACCTGATCGAGGCCACGCGCGACGCCGTCGACCGGCTCGCGCTGCCGCAGCTCGAGGATCCCACCGACCTGTTGAGCCCGACTCGCCTCACCGTCGGCGACTTCAAGGCGTGGTACCGCATGCCGCTGCCCCAGGGCACCGACTGGATCGACTACGGCTGGTACCCGCGCTGCGCCTTCTTCGGCGTGGTCCCGATCTGCAAGCGCTTCACGTCGCCGCCGGCCGAGGTCGTCCGCCAGCTCGTCCCGCCCGAGCTCGCCCCCGGCGACGGCAAGACGCTGGCGAACTTCCCCTTCGAGGCCGCGAGCGGCGCCTCGCTCCCCTTGCAGCTGCCGCACCTGCGCGGCGGCGAGCCGGTGGCGCTCGTGCACATCCACCCGCAGCGGCCGCGCTGGGAGCTCACGGTCCCGTTCGCACCCGCGCTCGCGGTCGACGCTCGTGACGGCACGGTCAGCCCGGTCGAGCCGGTCCTGCACACCCTGGTCCTCGAGCCCGACGTCGGCCGACTGACCGTCATATGGCGCGGCTCGGCCCCGGCGCTGCGCCGCTACCTGCCGCAAGAGCTGGCCACGATGCCGATGCGCGTCGCCTGGCGCGACTGACCGCCAGCGCGACGCGGGAGCCCGACGATGCGTCGTGGTCGCGACGGCGATATCGACTGCGATGATTACTGTGCAGCGAGCTCGGCCTGACGCGCCAGGTCCGGGATCGCCTCGAGGTGGGTCACGCGGTGGCGGCGGTCGAGGAACCACAGGTAATGCGAATAGAAGAGCCCCTGGTAATGCGGCGAGTGCAGGTGGCGGCTGGTGTCGGCGTTGCGGTGGTGGCGGCGGTGCGTCTCGGCCCACCAGATCACCCCGCCTGCAGGGTCGTGCTGCCGAGCAGCGCCAGCAGGAACTGGAACGGCCGCGACGTCTTGAACGCGCGGTGGGCGAAGTAGCGGTGGAACTGACCGTCAGCGCGAACATCCGCGCCGCGAAGCAGGCGGCGAACAGCGCGAACGCCGGCCACGACAGCCCGGTGACGACCACCCCGAGGCACAGCGCGTGGACCAGCAGGTAGAAGCCCGCCGCCGACCACGAGAGCTGCGCCAGCGCAGCGAACCCTTGCCCCGGTCGTCTCGCATCACCTCAGCTCCCGGCCGCCTCGAGCGGCCCCGCGTCGCCCGGGCGCACCGCCGGCAGCGGCGCCCCCGGCCGCCACTTGCGGTCGTGGCGTTCGCCAGCCCCCGCAAGGTGCTCGCGGGCGCCGCTCGCTGGACAGCGCCGAGCTTCTCGGCCCGCGACTTGTTCCGGCTCGAGCTCACCCTGAGCAACAAGGGGACCCAGCAAATCTCGCTGCAGGACCCGATGGGGCTCAATGCCCGCGACTCGCTGCTGACCCTGCTCATCTCGCAGGTCCCGACTCGGGAGGTCCCGTCGCCGGCACCGAACCGCGTCACCATCACGCCCCCGATGCTCTCCCGCCCCGACCAGGCCCAGCCCCACGCCAAAAAGCCGCCAGGCTCGCTCAGCGCGCGGGCAGCGAGGCCACGAGCTCCTGTGTCGTGACGATCGCGTGGGCGTACGTCGGCCCGTTGATCTCGTGGGCCGCGCGCATCGCCTCCTCGGACATCGCCGCGGTCGCGTCCTTGACGAGGGTCACGTGGTAGCCGAGCTCGACCGCGAACCGGCTCGTGCATTCGATGCACGTGTTGGCGATGAGGCCGACCGCGATCACCCGCGCGATGCCGTGCTGCTTCAGCAGCATGTCGAGGTCGGTGTTGGCGAACCCGCTCGAGCCCCAGTGCTCCTTGACGACGATGTCGCCCGGCTGCGGCGCGAAGTCGGGGTGCCACTCGCCGCCCCAGCTGCCCCTGGCGAACACCTGCGTGCGGGCGGCGTTCTGCTGGTACGGGTTCGCGCGCTGCCAGCTCTCGAGGTCGCCCGGCTCCCAGCGGCGGTGCGGGACGATGAAAACGCGGATCTTCGCGGCACGGACCGCCGCGACCACCGCCCGCAAATTGTCGAGCAGGCCGACCTTCTCGGCCACGTCGCGGAGACGCGGCCAGACCTTCCCGCCCTCCGAGAGGAAGTCGTTGTACGGATCGACGAACAGGAGCGCGGTTCTTTCGGCGGGGTACGAGTCGGTCATGTTATTTCTCTTTCGTGCGGGACACTGTCGGCGCGACGGTCCCGGCCGCGCAGCTCCTCAGGTATGGCGCAGCTCCGCAGCGAAGAAAACCCGACCAACGTCGGGGCCGGGCGATTTCCACATGTTCACTGCGGCTTGAAAGCGACGTTGCCGCTGTACGCGTCGACAGGTCCGCCGACAGCAGGCGCCTCGATCTCGATGTCACGTTCAGCCTGGCTCGCTGTCCTTCAGGACAAGTTCCGAACGCCATGTTCTTCGCATCATGTGTTTCCTCGATCCCGCGCGCACCGAGCACCTCCGCGGTGACCTCGGTCGCGTCACCCCGGAGCCTGCCGACGCCGTCGCTTGCGGGAAGACCCTGATGCGTCACTCTCCGCCGCCGGCCTTCGCGGTACCGCCGCTGCCGCTCCGCGTGCCGCCTCGCGCCCACGGCGGATTGTTGGTAGCGGCGTCCCGCGAGCCGAAGCGACGCCCTCCGCTGCTCCCGTGCGCACTCCGGCCCGCAGTACAGCGGGCCGAGGCCCAGCTGGCCCGACGCCCTGCCCGACGTCGGTTGGTCCCTCGGCCCTCCGCCGGAGTACCTGCGCGGGCTGGCGACCTACTGGCGCACCACCTACGACTGGCGCCGGCACGAGGCGCGGCTCAACGCGCACCCGCAGTACACCACCACCATCGACGGCCAGACGATCCACTTCCTGCACGTGCGCTCGCCCGAGCCGGACGCGCTGCCGCTGATCGTCACCCACGGCTGGCCGAGCAACGTCGTCGAGTACCTCGAAGTCATCGGCCCGCTCACTGACCCTCGCGCCCATGGCGGCGATCCAGGGGACGCGTTCCACCTCGTCATCCCCTCGCTGCCGGGCTATGGCCTGTCCGGCCCGACGCACGAGCCCGGGTGGGGCGCCGTCCGGATCGCTCGCGCCTGGTCCGAGCTGATGCGACGCCTCGGCTACGCGCGCTACGGCGCCCAGGGCGGCGACTGGGGCACGTGGATCTCCCGCGAGCTCGGCCTCCTCGACCCCGCCGTCGTCGGCCTGCACGCCAACGGCTTCATCACCTGGCCGTCGGGTGACCCGGCCGAGCTCGAGGGCCTCTCGCCCGCCGAGCAGCGGCGGCTCGCCGGCGCCGACTACTACCTGCGCGAGCTCTACGGCTACAAGAAGATCCAGTCGACTCGCCCACAGTCGCTCGCGTACGCGCTCGCGGACTCGCCGGTCGGCCTGCTCGTCTGGATCGTCGGCGTGCTCAAGGAGTGGACCGACTGCCGCGACTCACCCGAGGACGCGATCGACCGCGACGCGATCCTGACCAACGTCACGCTGTACTGGCTGACCAACACCGCGGGCTCCGCGGCGCGCTCGTTCCTCGAGACCCCCGACACCCCCGACGACGCCGACCTCTCGGCCGTGCAGCGGGCGACGCTGCCAATCGGCGTCGCCGTGTTCCCGCGCGACATCATCGCTCCGATCCGCCGCTTCGCCGAGCGCGACAACCACGTCGTGCACTGGACCGAGTTCGAGCGCGGCGGCACCTTCGCCGCGCTCGAGCAGCCCGACCTTTACGTCGCCGACGTGCGCGCGTTCTTCCGCCGCGTGCGCGCCTGATCGAAAACACGTCCACGAACCCGCCCACCGACGCCTGGCTGATGTCTCGGGGGGTCCCTCGTCGCCGGGTGGTTACGCCGCGACGCCCGGACCCACGGGATCGAGGCGTGGCCTTTGCGAGTGCACAAATAGAAGCTGCAGCGAGATCGATGTACCCGATGTCGACGTGCCAGTGTCGGCGCAGGCGGTCGGGCTGCCGGGAACTGACCGCTTTTGAGAGGCTCGTAGGTCTGCGATGCTGGGGCTTCACTGGATGTTGCGGCCCGCGTTCTTGCTCCCTCCGCAGAGGCTCTTGACGCCCGCTCGGGCCGCGGCGATTTCTCGCCGCGCCTGGGGCCTGCGACCGGCCGCGACGGCGCCATCGCCCGCGTCCCCGCGCGGCAGCGCTTCAAACGGCGCGACGGCGCCGGCGCAACGCCAGGAGGGGCAGTGCCAGCCCCGCGAGCCAGCCGCCGCGGGGATCGGCGACGCAGCCGCAGCCGGTCTCCGCGCCCGCGCTCATGCCTCCGGAGTCGGACTCGTCGCTCGAAGTACCGGTCGGCTCGTCGGGGCCGGTGGTCGGGTCGGCGGGACCGCCCGTCGTGGGCTCGTCCGGATTGGGCATGCAGACGGCGGCATCGTCGACCCACCGCGGGAAGGGAGCGTCGACGATCCCCTCGAAGCGGAAGTTGTCGAGCGTCCACCCGGGGGCGCTGAGGACCGTATCGGTGGCGAGCCGGAAGCGAATGCGCATGGTCAGGCCGGCCAGCATCGTGCCGAAGTCGAGGACGACGGGGTTCATCTTCGGGTAATCCGGGCTGGTCTTGACGAAGGCGTAGCGCTTCACGAGCGGATTATCGCTGGCGACGATCGTGCCGTTGTATCCGATGTCGCCGACGACCTTGGTAGCGTCTTGCCAGGTCTCGCCGTCGTCGTCGGACAGCTCGATGACGCCGCCGTCCCATGCGTAGCCGCCGTAGGCGTCGAAGGCGTACGCGTGGTCGAAGGCCAGTGTGAAGTCCTGGTCTTCGGCGACGGTGAAGGCCGGCGAGACGAGGGCGGCGTCGGTCGGCGCGCCGCGGTCCCTGCCGTGCCAGACGTGGCTGTCGGGCCCGGACTCGCGTGCCCACACCAGCGAGCCGTCGTCGCCGGTGAGCGTCCAGGCAGCGGCTACCTCGACGTCGTCCTCGCTCGCGCCGGTGAGCGCTGCGTCGGCCTGCACCGTCGCATGCAAGAGCTGCTCGGCCGGCGACTCGCACCCGCCGGGCGTCGTCAGTCGCACGCGCAGCGCCACGGGCGTGGGCTCGGTCATGCCGGCGTCCAGCGCCACGGGGATCGCCCCCGTGCCGGCCTGCTGCGGCCCGAGCTCGGGCAGGGCGAACACGGGCCCGTCGGGGAACACCAGGCCCGGCGGCGGATCGACGATCTCGACCGTCGCGCCGGCGAGCGGGACGGTGCCGCCGTTGTAGACCTCGAACGCGAGGCGACCGATCTCGCCGTCGTCGAGGATGCCGTCCTCGTCGCACGAGAGGATGCTGTCGTCGAGGGTCGCGCCGAGCAGCACGCCGCGGCCGCGCAGCTCGTAGTCCTCGACCACGTGCTCGAGGGTCGTCGAGAACTTGGGCGGTGACTCGGCGCAGCTGCCCGCGCCGCGGTCGGCGAAGGCCGCGGCGACGGCGAGCATGTCGGCCTCGCTGGTGGCGGCGATCGCCATGAGAATCGCGTCTCGCTGCTCGGTGAAGGTCGGCTCGAACGGCGCGAGCATCATGCCGGCGACGACGTAGTCCGACATCCTGCGTCGGACGGCCTCGAAGCCGAGGTCGTCGGCGTGGAGCTCCTGCAGCGCGACGTAGCTGTCCCACAGCATCTCCGCCCACACCTGCCCGGCGTTGTGCTGCTGACTGTTGGGGTAGCCGTTCGGGCTGAACAGCGGACCCTCGGGCAGGAGCACGTCGTCGCCGATGTGGCGGAACGTCAGCGGGTTGATGGCGAAGTCGGTCGAATAGACGTACTGGCGCCCGTTGAAGAACTGGGTCGGGTCGATCGAGGCCCAGGGCGCGTAGTTGAGGGTCCCGTGGAGGTCGTCGCCCTCGCGGACGCTCATCAACATCGCGTTGAAGTCGCCCCAACCCTCGCTCTCGGCCAGGCAGGTCCGGCTGCCGCACTCGACGAGGCGAACATGCAAGAAGTGGCCGAACTCGTGCGCGATCATCAGCGAATCGAGGCCGGCATCGCGGGTGGGGCCCTGCTCCGCGGCCATGTGCACGGTGAGCTCGGGGCCCGCGAGCGCAGCCTTGAGGGCGTCACCGTCGGCGAGGGTGATGCCGACGGTCGGGATGGTGGGGTTCATGATCGAGGGATCTTCGATGGGCACCAGCGGCTCGGCGGCCGCGACGTCGTCGGCGATCAGCACCCCGACCGCGCCGGCGGTCCGGGCGCGATGGACCTGGGTCTCGAAGGCGCACTCGCCCCGGTCGACGAGGACGATCTTGCCCTTCACGTCGTTGACCGGCGCCTCGCAGCCGTCGCTGGTGCTCGCGCCGACACCATCGTCGCAGAGGACCAGCGGCGCGGTGAGGTCGTAGGCCACGGGCCCGAACTCGGCGACCTGCCCGTCGAGCGCCAGGCCCAGCGGCTCCACCGACAAATCGCCGAGCGTGCTGAGCCCCTCGAACAGGCGCAGCCGCAAGCGCGGCGACACGCCGTCGAGCGTGAACGACATGCTGGCGTTGTTGCGCAGGCCGCTCTGCCACCCGTTCAGGTTCTCGACCAGCATCGGATCGCCGTCCTCGCCGCCGCGCCCGTAGTTGTCGAGCTGCGCGTTGCCGGTCGCCTCGACCAGGCCCGAGTCGTACCACCAGTCGTGCTGCCAATTGGTGACGTAGAAGGCGTGCGTCAGCGCGGCCATGAGCTGATCCTCGCTGGCCGTGGCCGCCTGCGTGAAGTCATAGGTGCGATCGAACACGCCTGGGTCCGTGACGGTGGCACGAAAGCGGTTCTCGACCGGGTCCGGGTCCAGGGAATCGGTGTAGGCGTCGACGTTGTTGCCGACGGTCTGGGTCGCGTTCGCGGGCAGCCACGGATCGGGGACGCCCTCGGGGTTGGTGTTGAGGCCCTCGACCATGACGAGCGCGGCGTCCGAGTAGCCGTCCGGGACGACGCCGGGGACACCGGTCGGGTGGGGGTTGAAATCGGCGAGCGGACCGTCGAGCGGCCGACGATCGCCGGGATCGGCGTACACTCGATACTGATGGGCGTGATGGGTGCCGTCGTGGCGCATCAACAGCCGGTCGTCGTCGGCGGCGACGACGTATTGAAAGACATCGTCGCGGGCCCCGAGCCGGGTCTGCAGCTCGACGAGGTAGGCGGCGACGAGGACCTCGCCGAGCGGGAAATAGACCGGCCGCGCTCGCGCTGGCGCGAGGAATCGCAGGCCCTGGCCCGCGGCGGACTCAGGTTTGCTCGCCGCCGCGAAGCTTCGCCACGGGTGCCGCCCCTCGATCTCGACGAGCGGCACGGCGACGCCCTCGCCGTGCAGGTCGCGCAACGCGACAGCGATCGCTGCCGCGGGCGTGGACCCGAACGGGCGCGCCGCGCCAGGGTGCGCACCGGGGTGCAGCGCCCCGGAGATGGCCACGAGGCGCCGCTCGCGGTCGAGCAGCAGCTTGACGTCCCCGTGGTACAGGTCGACGCCGGCGACGGTCTGCCGCAGGGCGACGATGATGCCGCCGCGGCCGGTGTCGTGGACGAAGAGGGTCCGTGCCCCGGCGATCACGTGCGGCGTCGCCCCATACGCATCGGCGTGGCGCCCCAGCTGCGCGCGCGCGGCAGCCTCCGGCGAGCGCGACGCCGGCTGCGGCTCCCCGCGCGGTACCCACATCAAGGAAGGCGCGCCCCGCCCGGGCACTCGAGCGACCGCGACGCCACCCTGGACGAGCGTGGGCGCCACCTGGGGTTCGAGCGCCGATGCGTCGAAATTCAACCTCGGACCCGCCGCGTCGACGGCAGCGACCAGCGCGACGAGCGTGGAGAGCGTGGAGAAGGTAGAAGCCAGGAATAAAGACATGCGCAGCAAGCTATCCGCTGGGGCGCGTCGCAGCCGATCGTCCCCGACCCATTCACGGCTTCACTGCAGTGACTTGAGGATTCGCGCGCAGGCAACGATTTCTCCGCATCGTGGATAGCGGGCACCTGGACAGCCGCTCCTCGAATTACGAGCGAACACGCCGCCGGCGCGCGCGGCCCGCACCGGTCGTCGGTGCGACGGGGCGGTCATCGCACGAGCCTGTGTTTGCCCACATGTGGGTGAAGCCCACGCAATCGAAAACGCGTCTACGAACCCGCCCACCGACCCCTGGCTCGGTGCTCACGCGCAGTAGCCGGGCGGAAGCTCGGGCGTGGACCGTCCTTGCCGTAGACGAAGCGATGGAACACGCCGCGGACCATCGACGCCTGCAGCTCGCAGTAGAGGTGCTGCTCGAGCTCCGCGGCGCTGAACAGCCCGCGCGCGCGGCTCGTAGAAGAGATTGATCCTGTGGCGCGATTCGCCGGGGACGGCGGCGGGTGGAGCGGGGCGACTGCTCCCATCTTCGCGAGAGCAGGATCGGCGCGCAACCTCGCAACGCCACCTGAATAGGCGCACCATTCGGTCGCGAGAGGCAGACGCGAGGCGCTACAGCGGGAACGCGCTGTAGTCGTCGAAGTCACGCCAGTTGCAGGCTTCGAGCGGGTCGATCCGGCTGGCCAGCTGGGAAGCGCGCAGACGCGTCGCTACGCGGCAGTTACGCTTCCACGGCGTGGGCCACAGGCATAGCCGCCGCAGCGCGACGAGCTCCGCGGCGCTGCCGAGAGCGTTCACGGTCGCATCGTCCCAGATGAGGGCTTCCTCGCACCGATCCGAGAGCTGTCGCGGGGTGCGGGTCTCGTAGCCGAGGTGCAGCTCCGTGAGTCGTGGCAGCTCCGCGCGGGTCAGCGACTGCACGGAGGGCGGCGCCGCACCCATGCGCGCATCGAGAATGCGCAGAGCAGGGTGGAATGCGGCGACGAAGTAGGGGCAACGAATGCCGAGCCGCTCCAGGCGGGGACACCCCCTGGCCAGCGGCAGCAGCGAGCCGCAACTGCGCAGGACGAACGACGCGTCGCTGTGCGGATCGGGCAGTCCGCCGATGCACAGCGCGCGCAGGGCCGCGAGCGGCTCCGCCGAAAGCGCCTCGACGAGCGGCGCGAAGTCCTCCCTGTCGTCCTGCATGTACTGCACGGAGAGTGAGACCAGAAGCCGCGCCGATGGATGCGCGAGGACCAGCCGGAGCACCTCGGGAGGCCCTGCAAAACGCAGGGTCCGGAAGAAGCCGCCGCGGTAGACCACCTCGCAGCGCGCCGCGGGCTCGGCGTCACGCAGCGAAGCAAGAGCGCCGGTGAGCTCCGCTGCGTGCGTCGCAAGGAGGGCTCGCTCTTGCTCGCGTAGCGCAGCGTCCTCGTTTTCTTCGAGGGCGAGCTGGACGAGACCCAGCTCGCCCCGCGGGTCACCTTGGGATCGCAGCCGCTCGGCGTAGGCGACCCATGCTCGGCGCTCGTCGGGGCGGTCGATGATGTCTCGCTCGAGTTGCAAATTCTCGGGATCGGCTCGCACCGCGACATCGTATCCTCGGCAGACCACGCGCCACCTGAAAAGGTGGATTCGCCGGGCCCCGGCGAGGCGGACACGCTCTACCGCGCACCACGGAGGTTTACCTGCACGGCAGCAAGCGCGGCGCGACGCGATCGCCGAGCTGGTCGCTCACCGAACAAACCTCGCCACCGAGAGTGACACAAATCTGACACAGCCCGGGGCGACGCGAGGCGGCCGTGACAAAGGCGCCGCCGGCCTCGCGTCATCACGACGCATTTCAGCCGTTGCCGTGCTCGGCGAGCCACTTGTGCATAAACGGCACGCTCGCCTCCCAGCCCTCGCGCAGCTGCTTCTCGAGCGAGCTCTCGATCAGGCCGCCCACCCCGAACACCTTGGCTTCGACGACGAGGTCGGCGATTCGGCGCACCTTGTTGTCACCGATCGGCTCGATCCGCAGCGAGCCCTCGTTGCGGACCTTGTCGGCCATCGAGCTCGGGGTGACCTTCCACGTCCAGAGCTTGCTCGCGCGGTCGAGCTTGCCGTCCTCGACGTAGCTGAAGTTCGCGCCGACGAGCTTGGCGATCGGCCCGGGCAGGTTCATCTTCGGCGCGCCCTTGACCTTGCGCGTCACCGTCGTGTCGGTCTCGTGCTGCTCGAGGATGTCGTAGGCGTTGAACCCGAGCCCCTCGAGGTAGAGCTTCTTGTTGTACTCCTGGTCGAGGAACACTCGCCAGAAGGTGTCAGCGTCGCAATTGATCTCGTGGACTAGCGTGAACTTGGACATGACGCGCGGACTCTAGCAGCGCCACGGCCGGGCGGGAAGCGCAGAACGCCGCCAAGTCGAGCGGTCTCACGGCTGCGAACGACGGATGAACAGCACTCCGCCGCGCACGCCGACGACGTCGGGGCGATCGTCACCGTCGACGTCGGGGAACGCGACCAGGTCGAGCGACTCGTCGGCCAGGGTCACGCGTGCCACACCTTCGTCGCTGCGCAGCCACACGTACGTGCCCGCGAGGTCGGCGACCGCGAGGTCGTTGTGGCCGTCGCGGTCGACGTCGGCGACGCCCTTCAAGAGGCTCTGCTGCAGCGAGTCGCTGCGCAGGAGCAGCGACTTGCGGTCGGGCGCGCCGCGGTCGTGGCGGTAGATCGCCGTGCCGTCCTGCGTCACCAGATCGACGCGACCGCGGGCGTCGGGCGGGCCGAACATCGCCGCGGTGCCCGGCAGGTCGGTCGCCGACCAACTGCCGCCCGCCTCGGCGAGCACCAGCGTGCTGACGCCCGCGTCATGCGATCGCACGAGGATGTCGAGGTCGCCGTCGCCGTCGACGTCGCCGAGCTCGAGCGTCGAGCGGGCGGTGGCGGACACCTCGGCGATCGCGACGAGCGACGCGAACTGCCGCGGCCCGGTCCCGCGGGCCAGCGACACCTTCGCCCCGCCGTCGAGCCGCAGCGCCACGAGGTCCGGGCGCGTTTCACCGTCGAGCTCGCCGACCGCGAGCGCGCGCACGCCCCCCCCTTCGAACTCGGCGATCACGATCGGCGGATCGCGGCCGTCGGGGCGAAACGGGAACACCGCGACCTCGCCCGACCATTTGGCGGCGAGGACCTCGGGCGGGCCGTCGCCGTCGATGTCGCCGACGGCCAGCGCGTAGCGGGACGACCCGTCGCTGTGCGACCGCCCGCGCGCGAGCGCGTCGACCTCCGCGCCCCACAACACCCCGACCCCGCCGACGCTCCCCTGCGACGCGGTCGCCACGTCGTCGTGGCCGTCGGCGTCGAGGTCGGCCACGACCAGCCCGTCGACCAGCCCGTGGAACGGGCGGATGCTGGTGAGCTGCGGCAGCATCACCGGGCGCACCAGATAGGTGGCGATGCCCAGGCGCCCGAGCGTCACCACGTCGAACTGCGCGCCCTGTTCGGCGGCGAACGCCCCGGCAGTGGCGTCGACGAACCGGTAAGACGACCACTGCGGCGCGAACGTCCCGTCGCCGTGGCCGCGGTGGTACTGATACGCCCCCAGGGCGGAGATCGCCGTGACCGCGTCGACACGACCGTCACCGTCGAGATCGCGGAGCGACCGCGGCGGCAGCACCCCGGGGCTCGGCACCACCGCCGGCGTCCCGTCGACCAGCCCGAACACGCTCAGGACTCCCGGCATCGTCGCCACCACCACGTCGAGCGCGCCGTCGCCGTCGAGGTCGCCGACCGCGAAGCCGTCGGCGAGGAACTGCCCGCTCGTCAGCCCCGTCGCCGCGCCGAGGTCGACCGTCGCGGCGGCGACGAAGCCCGAGCCCTCGGGCACCAGGTACGAGACGAAGCCGGTCTGCTTGTCGCGCCCGTACATCACCAGCTCGTCGACCCCGTCGCCGTCGAGGTCGACCGGCGCCAGCCCGAGCACGAAGTGCTCCGCTCCGATCACGACCTCCTCGGCGACGCTGCCGTCGGCCGCGAAGCGCAGCAGCGCCGCCCCCGGGCCGTTGTACGCGCCGCCGGTCTCCTGCGCCGAGATCGCCGCGATCGTCGCCGGCTGGCCGGGCCCGGTCCGCAGCGGCTGCAGCTTGAACGGCAGCGCCGCGGCCTCGTACGGCGGCTGCAGCTCGAACGACCCGTCCTCGGCCGCGCGCGCCAGCCACACCCGGCTCGCGTCGGACACGAGGATGTCGCCCAGCCCGTCGCCGGTGACGTCGGCGATCGCCATCCCGCGCGGCTCGACCTCGAGGTCGAGCCCGGCGATCGGCTCGAGGCTGCGATCGGCCCGGCCGCGAAACACCAGCAGCCGATTGTCGGACACCACCGCGACATCGAGCAGCGGATCGGCGTCGAGGCGCCCCGTCGTCACCGCGCTCTCGTAAAGGCTGCTCTGCAGCGACGGGTCGCGCCAGATCTCCACCGCCGCCGTGATCGCCTCGTGCACGTGCAGACGTACGAACCCCTCGCCGCCGACCAGCAGGTCGCCGTCCGCGCTCGCCCCGACCCAGCTGCCCGTGCTCGCCATCGCCTGCTCGATGCGACCGAGCCACGTCGAGCCCTTACCGAACCACGTCGTGAAGCCGAGGTCGCTCGGCACGCTGACGCCGACCAGGCCGCTCGCCGCCACCGGTCCTGCCACCAGCCCCGCGCCGTCGGCCGGCGCCGCGAACGGCAGCGCGATCGGGCTCGAGAACCGGCCGACGCCGTCGTTGCGATGGACCAGCACCTGCTCGCGCCCGGCCCGGGTCAGCGCGTCGAGGTCGCCGTCGCCGTCGTGATCGGCGAGGGTCAGCCATTGCATGCGCGCCGCCGCCGGGCTCGCCGCGCCGGCCCGCAGCGCGCCGTCACCTGTCCCGAGGAACAGCCGCAGCGCCCGCCGGGCGTCGACCACCACCACGTCGAGGTCGGCGTCGCCGTCGACGTCGCCGACGGCGAGCTGCAGCGGCCGACGGCCGGCCTCGTGCTCCTGCATGGTCGCCTTCGGCGGATCGATCACCGCGAGCAGACCGGCCTCGGGGATCGTGACCAGCAGCTCGGGCGCCCCGTCGCCGGCCAGGTCGGCGGCCACCAGCCCCACCGGCGCGTCGCGCAGGAACACCTGGCGGCGGCGCTCGAGCCGGCCGGAGGCGTCGACGCCGAACATCGCCACCTGCGGCGGTTTCGCCAGCGCCACCCCCACCTCGCCCGCCAGCGCCGCGATCGCCACGGGCCGCTCGTCCAGCAGGAACTGGACCGATCGCTGACCCTCGGGCCAGGCGACGGCGAGCTGCCCGCCGCTGGCGTCGAGCACCACCATCTCGCGCGCCCCGTCGCCGTCGAGGTCGACCTCCACGACCTGCTCGCCGCGCGGCGTCAGGCTGCGCCACTCGCCGTCCTGCGCGCACAGCCGCGCCAGCGGGCCGCAGCGCCCCTCGTCGCCGCCGCACGCGAACATGGTCGCGCCCACCAACGCCGCCGCCACCGAGCCCGCCACGCGCGCGCCGCTGGGGGCCGAAGCAGGTCGAGAGCGCCGCCGCATGCGGGCCCCAGCGTACACCCGCGTCGCCGGACCCGTCGCCTGCGCACGCGCCGCTCGCAGCGAGCGCACGGCAGACCCCCGCCAGCGAGCCCCCGTGCCGCCCAGCCACATCGCCCCGACCACCCGCCACATGCTCGCTCGCCCGCCCCCACAATCACTGCCCGCCCGACCTCGTGCCCGCATCGCCGCGACGGCCGGACCCCGCGGCCATCACGAGCCCCGATCTAACCGGTACTTTCGGACATGCCCCTCGGGACAGCTCATTCCTGATTTTGACCGCGCCCGCCGCGGGCGGTACGCTCGCGCCCCCGCATGACCGAACCGAACCTGCCCCCCGGACACCGCGTCGTCGTCACCGAGCTGGCCGAGGACCCGGCGACGGCGATCGAGCATCACATGTCCCTGGAGCCCGTCGACCCGCCCGACCCGCGGCTGCTCGGCGCCACCGACGTGATCGTGCGGATCCGCAGCGCCGCGGTCGGCTGGGTCGACCTGCTCATGACGAGCGGCCAATATCAACACCAGCCGCCCCTGCCCTACACCCCGGGGCTCGAGTACGCCGGCGAGGTCGCGTGGCTCGGCGCCGAGGTCCCCCCCGAGCAATTGCGCCTCGGCGATCCGGTGCTCGTCGACGGCCTGCTCAGCGGCCCGCGCTCGGTCGGCGCCTACCAGGCCTACGGCGGCTTCGCCGATTACGCGGTCGCCCCCGCCGGCGCGGTGCGACGATTGCCGCCCGGCCTCGACTTCGATCAGGCCTGCAACCTGCTCGGCAATTACGAGACCGCCTATCATTGCCTCGTCACCTGCGGTCAGGTCCAGCCCGGCGAGACCGTGCTGATCCACGGCGCCTCCGGCTCGACCGGCCTGGCCGCCGTGCACGTCGCCAAGCTGCTCGGCGCCACCGTCATCGCCACCGGCCGCTCCGACGACAAGCTGGCCGAGGTCCGGGCCCAGGGCGCCGACTACGTGGTCAACACCCGGACCCTCGACGGCAGCCCCGGCGTGCGCCGCTTCCGGGACGAGGTCAAGGCGCTTACCCGCGGCGCGGGCGTCGACGTCGTCCACGACGGCGTCGGCGGCGACGTCTCGCTCGAGAGCCTGCGCTGCGTGAAGTTCGGCGCCCGCTTCCTCATCGTCGGCTGGGCCGCCACGCCCGCGGTCGCCCGCGGCAAGGGCCTGCGCGGGGCGCCCAACGCCAACACCCTGCCGACCAATCTGATCATGATGAAGGGCCTCACCGTGCGCGGCTGCCCGACCGTGCTCTCGACGCTGCACGACCCCTCGATCCGGGCCCCGCGCCTGGCCCGGATCCTCCAGTGGGTGGACGAGGGCAAGATCCGCCCGCACGTGTCGCGGGTGTTCCCGCTGACCGCGTTCAAGGAGGCCATGCAGGCCAAGTGGCGCGGCGAGATCGTCGGCGGCTGCGTGCTGCGGCCCTGATCGCGCAAGGCCCGCGACGGACACGACCATCCCGTCGTCGTAGTACCAGCGACCTCGACCGTGGCGAGGGCTCCAAACGCAGCCTGAGCCGCGAATCGGCCGGCCCTCGCGGCTTGCGCGGGATGACCGCGCTGCTACCGTGGAGCCTGAATCATCGCTGTGAATAGTGGGGGTCGGTGAATCCCCTGGCCTCGCCACATTGGCGCCCGCGCCGCCAGACCGCGTTCTGCGGGCCCGGCCGTGGCTTTGGCGGCTCGTGTGCGCGCGCGCCGACCGGTCTCGACCGGGCAAATGTGAATCGCTGCGCTTGCACTTCCGGGGATGCGGTGCATGCCCTCAGCGCCGCTTGCCGTGGCGAACCGCCGGGCGAGCAACGAAAACAAACGCATCACCCGAGAGATACAGGGAGATACCCATGCGACGAGACAAGAATGCCCAAGGTTTGGCCATTGCGGGTGCGGCGCTGATCGCCGTGGTCGCCACGAGCGCCTGCAGCAGCGAGCGCGAGCGTGCGGCCGATCGTGCGGCGCAGCAGGCCCCCATGCCGCTTCCGACCGCCAAGGTCGACGAGGTCAAGGAGCACCCGGCCTGGTACTACGACAAGGCCGTCCGCGTCACGGGCGCGATCGACGAGGTCTACAGCGACCAGGCGTTCCGCCTCGAGGGCACCGGCTGGGCGTTCGACGACGACATCACGGTCCTGCTGAAGAAGCCGGTCGACGCCGGCGCCTCGACCACCTTCGCCAAGGACGACGAGCTGATCGTCAGCGGCACCGTGCGCCGCTTCGTGGTCGCCGACGTCGAGCGCGACCTCGGCTGGGACCTCAGCCCCGAGATCGAGGTCAAGCTCAAGGAGCGCCCGGTCCTGATCGCCGACGCCGTCCGCAAGATCACCCCCGAGCAGGCCAAGAACGCCAACGAGGTCGCCAAGGGCGACGTCGAGACCGTCGCTCAGTTGGTCGCCGTCACCGACCAGAAGTCGCTCGAGGGCAAGAAGATCGACCTCGACCGCGAGAAGGTCCAGCTGATCGTCGGCAAGGGCATGTGGATCGGCTCCTCCACCACCGAGAAGGTGTTCGTGGTCCCGAAGGAGATGCCCAAGGAGGTCGTCGCGGGTGATTTCGTGACCGTCTCCGGCACGATGCAGGAGATCCCGGCCAACGCGGTCGAGAAGTGGGACCTGCCCAAGGAGATGACGAACGAGCTCGGCACCGTCGTGTTCGTCGATGACGCCAAGGTCCGCGAGCTCGACGACGACGACCAGCGCCGCAACTGAGGCCGCCCATGGCGCGCCGCGATTCGCCGCCGCTGCACACCCCCGACGGACGATACATCGTCGTCCGCGGCCGGTTGTGGCGCGCGGCGAATCCTTTTTTGGCCGAAGGCGCGCGGGCCGAGCTGGTGCGCGCGCTGATGACGGCCCGCCGCGACGTCCGCCGCGCGGGCGCCGAGGGCGACGACGAGGCGCTGCGGGCCGCCCGGTCGCGGGTCCACGCCGCCAAGGTCGGCCTCGGCGAGCGCGGGCCCGTGTGGTGGAAGGACGGCGCGCCCGACCTCGGGCGGCGGATGATCCAAAATACAGCGTATGCTCAATGGTATCGTGAACGATTATCGTCGCTTGCACGATCGAAAGACCCGCCTATTACTTCGGCAGGAGTCACGTAAAACACCATGAGCAACGTCCTTCACCGTTCCTTCCTCGCGTTCGCCTTCCTCTTCGGCCTCGGCCTGGCCGCCTGCGGCGACGACAGCAGCGGCGCCACCAACCTCGAGATCAGCGCCAGCTGCAAGTCGTACTGCGACAAGGCCCGCGAGTGTGACGAAGACGTCTCGGTCGACGAGTGCGTCAACGACTGCAAGGACAAGATCGGCAACTGCATGGCCGACGAGCAGCGGGAGACGCTGGACGACCTCGACTCCTGCGCCTCGGACGCCTGCGGCGAGTTCGGGGCCTGCACCATCGGAGCGGGGCTGCAATGCACGTTCGGTCTGTGAGCCCGGGCCCCGGCCCCATCGACCCTGCGGATCCGGGGCTGACCCCGCCTGACCCGCAGGGCCCGCCGGGCCAGCCGACCCCGCGCGAGGCCCCGCCCCAGCCGGACCCGCGAGGGCCGCGCGAGGACCCGACTCCGCCGCCTCAGCGGGACCCCGAACCGACCCCGCCGCCGCGCGAGGACCCGACCCCGCCGAGCCCGCCCGAGATCGATCCGCCGCCGAACGAGCCGCCGCGCATCGACCCACCGCCGGGCGACCCGCCGGGCCAGGAACCTCCACCCATCATCGCCTGAGGCGACCGACATGACCGTGCCCGCGCCACCCGACCCTCATGACCCGCTCGCGCCCCGAATCGACGATCCGGGGTTCTATCGGCGAGGGTGGTGGCGCGGCGCGCCGCGTTCGGCCTTCCGCCGGCCGCTGCGGCTGACCGCGGCGATGCTGCTGCTCGCCGCGGTCGCGCTCGGAGTCGTAGTATTGCTGCGGTCGTTGTGATTCGTCGGGCGCCGCGGGCGCTGTTCATAATTGCGCGTGCGGGTGTCACCGAACGGTGACATTCCAGTGCGCATGACTCGAGACGATTCCGTCACCGCCGTGGGCCCAATGCCCACACCCACGCGCACCGGCGTCTGTTGGGGCTCGATCTTCGCGGGCACCATGATCGCCGTCGGCGCGTGGCTCCTCCTCCACCTGCTCGGAATGGGGATCGGCCTCACGGCCATCCATCCCCATCATCCGGGCTCGCTGCGCAGCTTCAGCATCGGCGCGGGGGTCTGGACGCTCGTCGCCCCGATCCTCGCGCTGTTCGTCGGCGGCCTCGTCGTGGGCAAATTGTCGGGTCCGAGCGACCGCCTCGGCGGCCTCGTTCACGGCGCCGTGGTGTGGGCGCTCGCCACGGTGGCCTCGATCACCCTGCTCTCGATGGCGCTCACCGCGGTCCTCGGCGGCGCCGTCTCGGCGGGCGCCAGCGTGGCCACGGCGGCCACCGGCGGCGCCGTCGCGGCCCTCGGTGGGGCCGTCGAGGTCGCCCCGGAGTCGCTGGGCCTGTCGACCGACGACCTGCTGGCGCCGATCAATCGCCGCCTGCAGAGCGAGGGCAAGCCGGCGATCACCGGCGAACAAATCATGGCAGCCGCGAAGAAGGCCCTGCGCACTTCGGTGCGCGAGGGCCGGATCGACCGTCAATCGGCCGTGAACGCCCTGGCCGAGGACACCGCGCTGTCGCCGGCCGAGGCGGCCGACCTCGCCGGGCAGATCGAGCGCGGCTACGACGCCCGCGTGCACGAGCTCGCCGAGACGGCCCGGACCCACGCGCTCGAGGCCGCCGAGGGGGCCGGCAAGGCGCTGCTGGGCCTGTCGCTGGCGATGCTGCTCGGCCTCGCCGCGGCCGTCAGCGGCGCGCTGGTCGGCGTCCACCGCCCGCAGTCCGGCCGGCGCATGCACACGCGGGACGACTGACGGCGATCGCGGCGTGAACCAACGCGAAAATCACCGATCGGTCGCCCGATCGGTGATTTTCATGGTGATTGGTACGAGTCGCTAGCGCCCCTCACGGAGGGGTCGGTGCCGGCGGCGGCGTCGGGCTCGGCGACGGATTGGGGCCCTTCGGCTTGGGCGGCTTCGGCTCCGGGGTCGGCTGCGGCTTGGGCTCCGGGGCCGGCGGGGCCGTCGGCTCGTCGGGCGTCGGCTGGGCGATCTTCTCGGTGGTCTTGCCCTTGTCTCCGGCCGCCGAGGCCTGCGCGGTGGCGACGGTCGTCGTCATCATGGCGATCCCGAGCAGCGAAGCGAAGATGCGAGTTCGGTGGTGCATGAATGCCCTTTCTCGCCGACGAGCTTAACCGTGACCGGGCAGCGCGCAAACGCGGCGGACCCGTCTGGAGGGCGAGCCCCCGCCGATCGCGGGGGCTCTGTGCTCGACCTCGCAAGCGGCGGCGACGCCCGAGCGCTGCGGCGGATCGCTACGGCACGGCGCTGCGGCACACGTTGTCGAGGCACACCGCGACGATGCTGCCGTTGTCGGCGGTCGCCTCGCCGTCCTCGGCGTCGGTCTCCTCCGCCACGCAGTCGCAGAACGGCTCGAACGTGCACGGCGCCGCCGCCTCGGCGTAGGCCCCCGCCGACGCCTCGCTGATGCCGTACGCGTCGACGGTGCCGCAGCAGTCGGTCATGTGGAACACGACGATGCAATCCTGATCGACCTCGCACGCGCGCTCGACCCCGGGCGCGTCGAGCGGCGGGTCCTCGCACACCTGGCCGCCGCCGGTCTCGAACCCGCTGGTGCTCGAGGTGCTGGACACGTCGGTGTCGCTCTCGGCCTCGCTGGTGCTCGAGCTGGAGGCGTCCGTATCGGGCCCAGTCGCGCTGGTCGTGCTCGAGCTGGAGGCGTCGGTGTCCGGCCCGGTCGCGCTCGAAGTGCTCGAGCTGGAGGCGTCGGTGTCCGGCCCGGTCGCGGTCGCGCTCGAGCTGCTCGAGGTCGACTCGGGGTCGGTCGCGCTCGAGGTGCTCGAGGTGCTCGAGGCGGATTCGTTCGAGGTCGCCGATTGACCCGAGGTGCTCGAGGTGCTGTCGTCCTCGCCGTCGGTCGCCGAGTCGTACGGCTCACCGAGCAATTTGGCGTTGAGGGTGCAACCGCCGAGAGTCGTCGCCAGCAGGGGAAGGATAGTCAGAATCTTCAATGTCATGTCGTCCTCAGTGCCCGGTGAATGTCCGGCCCCGCTGGTTTTCGTCGGCCGCTCGCAGCGAATGGACATGTCCCTCCGGACATGTCCTTCAGCGCACGCCGCAGGCCCGGCGCACCCGCTCGGCCGACAGCGAGCCGGGGTGCGCGCCGAGGAACGCCGTCGCCGCGGCCGCGCCATCCTCCCGCCCCGCCGCGCACAGGGCCACCGCCCGCAGGGCGGCCGCCTCCTCGCGCAGGGCCCCGCCGGGGAAGCGCTGCTGGTAGTCGGCGAGCCGCGTCAACGCCTGCTCGGGGCTGCCGCCGGCGAGCGCGTCGTTGACGGCCCGCACGAGCGCCAGCTCCTGCGCGAGGCCGTCGGCCCCGGCGACTTCGGCGGCACCACCATGGGGATCGCCCGTCGCGACGGATTCGTCGCGGCGTCGCCCGCTCGCGGCGCCGCTCTTCGGATTCGCGGGAGCGGGCGAGCCCTCCGCGGAGGCCCGGCCCGCCGCGCCGTCGCTCGCGGACCGACCGACGCTGCCCACATTCACGGCCGCCCCGGCGCGGCCCACATTACCGATGCTGCCCACATTGACCACCGTGCCGGCGCTGTCCGCATTTCCGGCGTTGCCCACATCGCCCGCCGCAACGGCGCTGCCCACATTTCGCGCGACGCCGGCGCTTTCCGCATCCGCCGTGCCGGCGCTACCCACATTCCCTGCAACGCCCGCGCCGCCCGCATTCGCATCGGCCGCGCCGCCGTCGCTGTCCTCCGCGCCCGCGCCCCGCAGCGGCGCCCGGCCGCCTGCGCGCCGCGTCGTCACCGACTCGCTCGTCGTCGCCTCGGCGCCCTGCAGCGCGGCCGCCGAGCGAGCCGCCTCGGCCTCGGCGTCGAGCCGGCGCGGCGCCACCTGGATGGCCAGCGCCACCGCGGCGGCCACCAGCCCGACGATCGCCACGCCGACCCATTGCGGCGAGACCCGCCGCCGCAGCGGCAGCACCTGCGCCTCCGGGGCCCCGGCGGCGCTGCGGCGCACCGACGCCAGCAGGCGCTCGGTCGCGGCGGACGACGGCCCGGCGTCGCGGCGATAAGCGGTCAACAGGGCGCGAGCGCGTGCATCGAGTTCGTCAACCATGGGAACCTCCGGCCGCGCCGCCGTGCAAAGCGGCGACGAACGCCGCGAACCGCGACCGCGCCGCCCGCAGGCGGGTGTACACGGTGTTGACATTGAGATCGAGCGCCGCGCTCACCTCGTGCGCGCGCAGCCCTTCGATCTCGAACAGCTCGAACACGACCCGCTGCTCCGGGGTCAACGACGCCAGGAATTGCGCCACCGTCGCGGCGGCCTGCGAGCGCTCGAGCCACTCCGCCGGCCCCTCCGCGGGCCCGGGCTCGGGCACCTCGGCGTGCCGCCGCTGGCGCCGCTGATCGCCGCGCCGGCGGTTGCTGGCGATCCCGCGCGTGATGGCGTAGAGCCAGGTCGTGATCGCCGCGCTGCCGTCGAACTCCGGCAGGCGCCGCAGGACCACCAAAAACACCTCGTGCGCGGCGTCCTCGATCTCCGGCTCGGGCACCCCCAGCCGCCGCAGGTTGCGCCACACGAAGCCGACGTGCTCGCGGTAGACCGCCTCGAACTCGCGATCGGCCGCGGACGCCTGGGCGGAGTCGACGAGCGGGCCTGACAGGGCGGCGGCGATCATGCGCGCCGCGTTCATGTCCGGGCCCGGCGAGAATCGTTGGCCCCCCCGCTCACGGCAGCCGGACCTCGACGCCGGCGGTCGCGGTGGCCCCGACGGCGGCGCTGCAGCACACGTCGCCGCGCCCGGCGACCTGGAACCGCGGGCGCGTCAGCAGCACCAGCAGGTCGGCGCCGAAGGTCAGCGCGACCCGCGGCGCCACCCGCACGTGCAGGCCCGGGCCGGCGGTCGCGGCCGCCCACACCGAAGTGGCGCGATAGGAGGTGGCGAGGTCGCCGATGCCCTGGCCACGCAGCGCCCCGACCTCGACGCCGGCGCACAGCGGGGCCTCCACGCGGCCCTTGCCGACGATCCCGCAGCCGCGCAGGCCGGTCGCCGCCAGCCACATGCGCCCGCCGACGCGCTCGTCCTCGGCCGCCGGCAGGTCCCGCGGCAGCCAGAAGCTCTGCGTCACCGCGACCGACCAGCGCCGGCCGCGGAGTCCGACCGCGGCCCGCAGCAGCGCCGAGACCCCCGGCAGCGCCCCCGCGCCGATCCCCGCGCCGAGGCCCAGGGTGGCCCGGCGGGCGGCCTGCGGGCGAGCGGGCGGTTTCGCGCGCGGTTCGACGTCGGGCTGCGAGCCCGGCAACTCCGGCTCGAGCTCCCCGGGCGCCGGCGGCAGCGGCACGACCGCCGCGGGCTCCGCAGCCGGGCCGTCCACTGGTGACCCCGCGGGCCCAGCCGGTCCCGCCGGTACCGTCGGCCCTCCCGCTCCTCCGGGCCCCGCCGGCCCCGCCGGGCCAGGCCCCGTCGACCCCGGCCCTCCTGGCCCTCCAGGTCTTCCAGGACCAGCCGCTCCCGACCCAGCCGGTCCAGTCCCTCCCGACCCTCCCGGCCCTCCTGGCCCTCCAGGACCAGCCGCTCCCGGCCCTCCAGACCCGCCTGGCCCAACGGGTCCAGGGCCTCCCGACCCTCCTGGCCCTCCCGACCCCGCCGGCCCTCCTGGAGCTTGCCCGGGCGGCGTCACGGCTCCGGTCTGCAGCTCCGGCGCCGCCGCGATGGCCGTCAGCAGCGCCGCAGCCTCGGCCAGCGCCTCGCAGCGGTCGGCCTCGAGGGTCCGGCGGCCGTGACCCTCGCGGCTGGTGATGGACGCCTCGAGCCGCCAGCGCCCGCCTGGCAGCGGCGCCACCCACAGCTCGACCCGCGGCGGCGCGTCGGTCCGCGCCGGCGCGCGTGCCAGCAGCCCGGCGATCTGCGCCCGCACGGCCGCCTCGCTCGGACACCCCGGCGGCGCCGACCAGCGGACCTCCGGCATCGCCGGGCCCGGTCCGGGCGAGGGCGCCGGCGCGAGGACCAGCGCGGCGCACGTGATGAGCGCGAGCATCGGCGGCGCAGCCTAGCCGGCCTCGGTCGCGAACCCAACCCCGAAGCGCACGCGACAATTCGCGCGGGCCCTGCCGCCATTGCAGTCCCCGCCTCACGCACCCGGACGATTCACGCACCCGCCGCGGGCCGACCCTCCTCATTGTCGATACCCCCGATTCTTCACCATCACGGGTATCGCCCCCGCGTCGCTGCGATTCACGGCACTCGCGCTTGCGAATCACGCCGCGCCCCCTGACCCCCTCACCGAACCTCACCGAATCCACGCACTGCTCGCGGCCCGAGCGACGCGAAAGCCCGCAGCGAAGGATTACGCAGCAGGTCGCAGCCTCGCGCGAGATCCGGGTTGCAACGCCCCCGCGACCTCGCCGATGCTCGCGCCCCATGCGCCCGCTCTTCGCCCGCTCCTCGCTCCTCGCTCTCCTGCCCCGCCGCGCTCCGCTCGCGTTGTCGGCCCTCCTGGCCTGCGGCGGCGCCGGCCAGGCCGCCAGCGACAGCGACACCGACGCCACCACCCAGCCCACCGGCGACACCGACGCCACCACCCAGGGCGAGGCCGTGTGCGGCGACGGCGAGGTCGCGGGCGCCGAGGTCTGTGACGACGGCGCGGACAACGGCGTCGGCGGCGGGTGCAAGGCCGACTGCAGCGGCCTCCACGTCGCCACCGTCGAGGGTGACGCGATCCCGTTCGACGCCAGCCCCGACGGTCGCATCGAGGGCGCCGAGGTCGGCATCCTCGAGTTCCCCGACCTCCGCGTCGTGACCGCGGCCGACGGCCACTTCAAGTTCGAGGGCCTGCCGGTCGGCGCCGACATCACGCTGACGATGCAGCACCCCGACTATCACCCGATCCAGACCGGCACCCACGTGGTCCCCGCCGAGGGCCTGCAGCGGATCACCTTCCAGGCCGTCACCCACGCCATCTACGACGCCCTCGGCGCCATCGTCATGGTCACCCCCGACGAGGCCAACCTGTGCCAGATGGTCACCACCGTCACCCGCGTCGGCAAGTCGATCTACGACCCCGGCGCCCACGGCGAGGCCGACGTGATCGTCACCCTCGACCCGCCGCTGCCCGCCGAGAGCGGCCCGATCTACTTCAACTCGAGCGTAATCCCCGAGCCCGGCCTGACCCAGACCAGCGACGACGGCGGCGTGCTGTTCGTCCAGGTCCCGCCCGGCGATTACACGTGGACCGCCAGCAAGGCCGGCGCCGAGTTCCGCCAGGTGCGCATGAAGTGCCGCGCCGGCTGGCTGATCAACGCCGCCCCGCCGTGGGGCCTGCAGCGCCTGTGAGCCGCGGTGATGCTCTAAAGGACATGTCCCGCCAGACATGTCCCACAGAACATCCCGATCACGGCGCCGTGCAGCGACCGAGGTGATCCTTGCCCGGCACCTCGCCCGGGGCGAACAGCGCCACGCACTCGAACCCCTGGCCGGGGCAGGTGTTCGGCGCGTTCACGTCGCAGAACGGGACGCAACAGCCGGTCGAGGCCAGGTCGCAGCCCGGCACCATCTCGCTCTCGACGCAGCCGAGCCCCGGCTTGCAGACGTTGGCGAACTCGCACGGGTCGAACGCGAAGCCGCTCTCCTCGCTCATGTCGACGGCGCACACGAACTGGGCCGGCATGGGCGACAGGAACACGCAGAGGTCGTCCCCGGGGCAGCTGTCGGGGTCCAGCGGATCGCAGTCCGGGAGGCACGTGATCAGGTGGTCGCCCCCCAGGTGACACGTGCTGCTCGGCGGGCAGATCGGGTCGCGCACGCTGCCGGTGCACATGGCGATGCAGGTGCCGAACAGGCTCACCGGGTCGACGAACCAGCACATCTCGTGCGGCCCGCAGCTGTCCTGCCCGCTCATCGGCGCGCCGAACACCATGCACTCGTCGCCGACGCCGTCCGGCATGGGCACCAGGTCGACGCAGACGCTGTGGTCCCACCAGATCCCGTCGCTCGAGGCCGAGGCGCACTTCTTGCCCGGGGGACAATCATTGGTCCACAGGTCGCACTCCGAGGCCGGAGGGCCCGCGTCCAGCACGGGCCCCGAGGTCATGCTCGTGACGTCGGCGGTCGTCTGGCCCAGGCTGTCGGTCTCGCCCGGCCCGGTCGTCGAGGTCGTGCCGTCCGGGCCGGTGGTGCCCGGCTCGGGCAGCGCCGTGGTCCCTGGCATCACCGTGGTCTCCGGCATCACCGTGGTCTCCGGCGTCCCGGTGGTCCCGCCCGGGGGCGGCCCCGAACTCGCGCTGGTGCCGGGCACGCCGCTGCCCCCCGAGCTGACATCCGCCCCGCTCGAGCCGGTGGACCCCGTGGCGCTCACCGCCGATGGTTCGTCGAGCGATCGCACGGTGCACCCGGCGAGCAACAGCGCGAGGACGGGGCCGGCCGAGATCGAGGATGTCCGGAGCGACATGTCTTTTAAAACCTGTTCTTTGGGATAGCCGCCGACCCACCTCGTGGCGGACCGCGGCCGTGATGTCGCGGCGGCACGATGGCACCCACGACCCGGGACAGCTTGACAGATGCCCTCGACGGCGCAAAGCCGCGGACATCCCCCCTGCGCGACTTCGTTCGCGCCGCTGCTCGCGCGAATCCACCGATCGCACCCGCCAGAAACATCGTGCGCCGGCGATCGAGCCGCATCGTCGTGCCCCGTTGCCGCTCCGCCGGCCCGCGAGCCCCGGCGCGCGCGCGCTCAGTCGCCCACGGCCCTTGCCTCGGCCGCGCGCGCGTCGTCCTCTTGCCCGAGCTCGCGGTACACCTCGGCCAGGTAGCTCCAGCCCTCGCGGTAGTCCGGCATCGCCTCGAGCGAGCGGAGCAGGTGATACAGCGCCAGCCGCGGGCGCCCGAGCCGGCGCAGCGCGTTGCCGAGGTTGTTGTGCGTCGCCTCGTGGTCGGGATCGATCAGCAGCGCCTCGCAGTACGCGTTCACCACCTCGTGGTCATCCTCGAGCGCGTAGGCGTACTGAAAATGCACGTCGATGTCCCTGCAGTTGCGCCCGCGCAGCGCGGCGAAGTGCTCGAGCGCGTCCTCCCGGCGCTCCAGCGCGTGCAGCAGCCGGTGACCGGCGTTGAAGGCCTTGATGTAGGCGCACCGCGGCCCGAACAGCCGCCGCCCCTCGGCCAGCTTGAGCAGCGCCTCGTCGCCCGGCGCGTCGGGATCGTCGCGGTCGTGGTCGGACATGCCGAACGCGGTCAGCGACGGCCGCCCCGCCACCAGCGCCTGCACCGCGGCGTGGCTCGGGCCCCAGAACCCGAGCTCGGTCCACTGCGGCGGCAGCGAGGCCACGACCGACGGATCCATCGCGGTCCGGCTCTCCCACGCGACGCGGCGCAGCTGCGGGCAGTGGGCCTGCGTCAGCGAGCGCAACACCGCTGGGTCACACTCGGCGCCGCTCGCCGTCTCCGCGCACACGGCCAGGCTGGTCAGCTGCGGCAGGTCGAGCCCGGCCAGCGACGACGTGGGGTGGAGATAGAGCCCCAGCACCAGCTCGGTCGCGTCGCGCAGCGCGTTGGCGGCGGCGACCACCTCCGTCGAATGGTCGTCCTCGCTGAGGATCTCGCCGGTGTCCTGGTCGCAGTAGTCGGCGTTGAGGTAGAATCGCGTGACCCGCTGCGGGTGCTGCCTGGCCGCCTCGATCCACGCCTCCAGCCCGCCGTCGACCACGACCTCGATCTCCTCGACCTGCGCCAGCGCCGGCGCCGTCGCTATCGCGGGCCACAGCCCCGCCGCCTCGCTGCACTTCAGGGTGACCCGCCGGACCCACCCGTCGATGATCGCCACCGTGGTGTCCTGCGGCAGCGGCCCGAGCAGCTCGGCGCGGGCCTGCTTGAGCAATTGCTGCCAGCGCTTGATCTGCTTGGCGTCGAACTCGACCTGACCGCGGGTGGCCAGGAACTCGAGCAGCTTGGCGTGCTTCGGTCCGACCGGATCGGCGACCGTGGCGGCGGAGGATTGGGAGGGGTTCGTGGAGCTCGTCATTGGTTCGCGGGGGGACGCGGGGGACTCGTCACGCCGCGGATGCAGCGCGCGCCGACGCTAACACGGGCTCCCCCGCACGCCTGGCGGCGATGCAGCCGCGAGGAGGCAAGACTTGCCTCACTCGCGGCTCGGTCCTCGGGGATGCCATGGCCGACGCCTCGCGGGCGCTGCTGCGGTACGTACGATTGCCCCCGCTTGACAAAATTCGGCCCTCGATTGTCTATGGCGCCAGGAATCATCAGACATGGCGAAGACGCGTCGCTTCGAGCTCGTCGAGGGCTCATCGAGCAAGTTCTGGGAGATCGCGGTCGAGGGTGACAGCGTGTCCGTGTCCTACGGACGCATCGGCGCGGCGGGGACCACCAAGGACAAGTCCTTCGCCTCGACCGACGAGGCCAAGCGCGAGGCCGCGAAGCTCGTCGCCGAGAAGACGAAGAAGGGCTACGCCGAGGTCTCTTCCCCCGCCAAGCCCAAGCCCGCCGCCGCCGCGAAGCCCGCTGCCGCCGCCGCTACCAAGCCCGCCGCCAAGGCCAAGCCCGCCGCCAAGACCAAGCCCGCCGCGGAGGCGCCGAAGAAGAGCTCCGTCGCCCCGGCTGCGAAGCCCGCCGCCCTCGCCGAGGCCAAGGCTCGGGCCGCAGCGCCGGCCGCAGAAGCGCCGCGTGCCACCTCGCCGGCGATCGACGCCCTGCTCACGGCGATCCGCAAGAAGCAGCGCCCCCTCGCCGCGCAGCTGCGGGCCCCGGCCTCTGCGGGCGGGCTCAAGGCCCTCCGCGGGCTCAAGGCCCCCGCGAGCATGCTGGACCTCTACGCCAGCTTCGACGGCTCGGAGGCCGAGCTGTTCGGCGCGTATCGACTGCTGCCGGTCGCCGACATCGAGGCGACGCGCGCCCAGATGAACGGCTTGCTGGCCGAGAACCCGAAGTGGGGCACGCGCGCCGGGGCCTGGCGCGCGGAATGGCTGCCTTTCATGGCCGACGACGACGGTCAGCTCTATTGCCTCGACCCTGCCGGCTCGCTCGACGACGGCCCGCCCGGCCAGATCCTGGCCTACGACCACGAGACGGGGGCGCAGCGCGAGTTCACCGCGTTCGACGTGCTGCTCGATCTGCTCACCGCGCTGGCCAAGAAAGGCCTCCTCGATCAGGAGTCGCAGGAAGCGAGCGACGAGGCCCGGGCCCAATACGAGACCCTCCACGCGACCGCCCGCAACGTCGGCCTGGCGAAGATGCCGCCCAAGGACCTGAAGGCGGCGATCCGCTCGATCCAGAGCCTGACCCGGCCTGGCGAGCAGCTCGCCATCGCGTTGCCGCTCGCGCGCAAGTACCCCGCCGAGTGCGACCTCTGGGGCGCCGTCGTCGACGCCTCCTCGGCCCAGGAGGACTGGGCCCTGGTCGCGCAGGCCGCCGCCAACGCCGAGCGGCTCACGCCGTCGCGCGACCGTCCCCGCTACGCGTCGACCCTCGCCGAGGCGTTGCACCGGCTCGGCCGCGACGACGAGGCGCTGGCGGTGGTCACGACCGCCATCAAGGCCAAGAAGCACTACCTCGCCAGCGAGATCCCGAGCGACGCCGCCCCCGCGTTTCGCGTGCGCTGCCTCGAGCGCGCGACGGAGCTCCGGCCCAAGGATTACGAGCTGTGGTTCTTGCTCGGCTCCGAAACCACGGACCGCGAGCAGCGCAAGGCCGCCCTCGAACGGGTGATCGCGCTGTGCAGCGACAAGGCGCTCATCCGCTTCAACGAGTCGCGCGCCCTGCCTTTCAAGGCCCAGGCCGCGGCGCTGCTCAAGGCCAAGTGACCGCCCTCGCGGCCCGCCCCTCGCGCGCCGGCGGGGGGCTCGGTGCTCCCCTGCCGCGGCCTCACGACTTCGCCGCCAGCCCTTTGGCGATCCGCTGGATGTGGGCGCGGGCGAACCGGCACGGTGGGTCGTCGTCGGTCGCGGCCGGCCACAGCAGCTCCATCGTCCCGCTCGGCACCGCGAACGGCAGCGCCGTCGTGCGCAGGTGCGGCCGCACCTTGCGGATCTGCGCGGCCACCAGCGCCGGCACGGTCGCCAGCATCGCCGTGCCGTCGATCAGCGCCCCGAGGTTGGCGAACGAAGACACCGAGCAGCGGATGTTCCGCGTCTTGCCGAAGTAGTCCTCGACCACCCCGCGCAGGTCGCCGTTGTACGAGACGATGATGTGCTCGCGGGCGAAGTACTCGCGCTCGCTCAGCTTGCGCAGCCGCGCGTGACGCGGGTCGTACAGGCAGGTGAAGCTGCCGGTGATCAGGCGCTCGCGGCGGATCGACCCCGGCAGCTCGTCGGCGACGGTGACCGCCGCGTCGAGCCCCGCGGCCAGGGCGGCGCCGACGGTGCGGAACTGGACCGGGATGGCGACCACGCGCATGCGCGGGGCCTCGCTCGCCAGCGCCTGCAACAGCCGCGGCAGCAGCCACAGCTCCGTCGAGTCCGACAGCCCGAGCCGCAGCGTGCGCTCGCTGGTCGCAGGGTCGAACGTCGGGGCCGTCAGCGCCGCATCGATGAGCGGCTGCAGGTGCGGCCGCACGCCCGCCCGCAGGCGCTCGCCGCGGCTCGTCAGCACCAGCCCGCGACCGCTGCGCACGAACAGCGGCGCGCCCACGGCGGTCGTCAGCCGGCGCAGCGCGGCGCTGACCGCCGGCTGCGTCAGGTACAGCCGCGCCGCCGCCTCGGTCACGCTGCCGGCCTCCGCGACCACGGCGAACACCCGCAGCAGGTTGAGGTCGAGGTCCCTTCCATAACTGTTGTTCATGTCCAGCATACATCCTATTCACTGGAGCGATGCGACGCCAGGGGCTACGTTACGGCCCATGACGACTCGGACAACCAAGCTCGGCACCCACGGCCCCGCCGTCTTCCCGCTCGCTCTCGGCTGCATGGGCCTCGGCGCCGGCAGCTGGTACGGCGCCCGCGACGACGCCGAGGGCATCGCCACCATCCACGCCGCCCTCGAGCGCGGGGTCGACCTGCTCGACACCGGCGATTTCTACGGCATGGGCAAGAACGAGCTGCTGGTCGGCAAGGCGATCGCCGACCGCCGCGACCGCGTCCTGCTCAGCGTCAAGTACGGCGGCCAGCGCGGGCCCGACGGCGCCTTCCTCGGCTTCGACGCCAGCCCGGCCGCCAGCAAGACCGCGCTCGCCTACAGCCTGACCCGCCTCGGCGTCGATTACATCGACATCTACCGCCCGGCCCGCCTCGACCCGCGCGTGCCGATCGAGGACACGATCGGCGCGCTGGCCGAGCTGGTGAAGGCGGGCTACGTCCGCTACATCAGCCTGTCCGAGGTCGGCGCCGAGACGATCGCGCGCGCCGCCGCGGTCCACCCGCTGTGCGACCTGCAGATCGAGTACGGCCTGACGACCCGCGGGCCCGAGGCGACGATCATCCCGGCGCTGCGCCAGCACGGCATGGCGATGACGGCCTACGGGGTGCTGTCGCGCGGGCTGCTCACCGGCAGCAAGCCGACCGGCGACGACATGCGGGCCCACCTGCCCCGCTTCACCGGCGACAACGCGGCCAAGAACGAGCCGCTGGTGGCCGCCCTGCACCGCCTGGCCGAGGCGCGCGGGGTGTCGCCGGCCCAGCTGGCGATCGCGTGGGCGCGGGCCAAGGGCGCCGCGCAAGGCGTGACGGTGATCCCGACGATCGGCTCGCGCACGCCGCAGCAGATCGAGGACTCGATCGCAGCCCTGGCGCTCGAGCTGACCGCCGCCGAGGTCGCCGCGCTCGAGACCGCGGTGCCGGCCAAGGCCGTGGCCGGCGACCGCTACCCGGCGCCGATGATGGCCGGCCTCGACAGCGAGCGCTGAGATAAACGTGCTCGAAAGGACATGTCGCCGAGGACATGTCCTTTATTTCTTCGGCGCGGGCTTCTGCCCCGGCGTCAGCTTGATGATGAAGGCCAGCGAGAACAGGTGATTGTTGTTGTCGGGGTCGCGCGGGCGGTGAATATACTGATTGAGGTAGCCGAACTCGACGCGCGCGGCCCGGGTCTCGTACGCCAGGCCGACGAAGATCCGGTTCTGATCGAACCCCGGCTCGGTGTAGGCCGTGCGGGCCAGGTGAAAGAAGAACTCGTCGTAGACCACCAGCTGCCACGGCGCATCTTTCTTGAAATTGACGGCCACGCGCAGCTGCTGGCGAAACCGGTGGGCCCAGCGGCCCATCCCGAGCGTCTGCGCCACCCCGTCGACGATGTCGTCGCTGCCGAGCCCGTGGGTGCGGATCCGGTGCTCCACGCGGTTGCGCCAGTTGATGTCGAGCCGGCCCTCCAGCGCCCAGCGCAGCGTCAACTGCTCGTAGATGCGGTGCTCGTCGACGTTGCGCGCGCGCGCGAACACCGGGTCGTCGAAGAAATCGGGCAACCAGATGTAACCCACGAACAGCCCGCCCCATTTGGCCCACATATAGCCGATCGCCGGGCGCACGACGGCGAACGTGTTGGGGTTCTGCCGCGTCTCGATCACATTCCCCGCCATGTCGCGGACGTATTGCAGCGGCGAGTTCATCCGCCGCAGATGAAAATCGAGCACCAGCCGCAGACCCTTGGCCTTGGCGTCGAGGTTGAGGTCGATCATCACCTGGTTCCAGATGCCCAGGTCCGGCTCGGACGGCGTGGTCGCGCTCGCCCGGCCGCCGCCGAACGCAGCGACGCCGACGCCGACGACGAGCGGGAGCAGGCGCGAGGAGCGGCGAATCATGGCAGTCTCGGCGCGTGTCGACCCATAAGGCCCGACCCCGCGGCGACGCTCGCGGACCTCGCCCGCGCCGCGTCCGCAGCCCCGCCGAACGCAGAGATTGACCGCGCCCCGGACGCTGCGCAGCCACCGCTGGCCGGCCAAGCACGGGCAGACGGCCGCACGCCGCCGACCCCGCACACCGGTGATTCACGCGACCGCCGCGGCGGGCTCAGCGAGCGGTCGCCGGCGCGACCGCGGGCGGATGCGCCGCGTGCTTGCCGTGCCCGATCTTGATGATGAAGTTCAGCGCGAACACATGGTTCAGCTGATCCGGATCATGGAAGCGGCGCACGTACTGATTGATATAGCCGACCTCGACGCGCACCGGCTTGGTGTCGTAGCCGATGCCGACGAACGCCCGGTTCTGATCGAAGCCCCGCTCGGTCGTGAAGGCCGTGCGGTTGAGGTGAAAGAAGAACTCGTCCCAGACGATGAGCTGCCACGGCGCGTCTCTCTTGAAATGGACGGCGAACCGGATCTGCTGGCGAAACCGGTGGGCCCAGCGATCCAGCCCCTTGTGCTGCGGCTCGCCGTCGACGATGTCGTCGCTGCCCGGCCCGTGGGAGCGGATCCGGTGCTCGAGGCGGCTGCGCGCGCCGAGGTCGAAGCGGCCCTCTCGCTGCCAGCGCAGATTGAGCTGGGTGTAGATCCGGTGCTCGTCGACGTTCTTGACCCGCGCCACCGCGCGGTCGTCGAAGAAATCCGGCTGCCACGCGTAGCCGAGGAACAGCCCGCCCCATTTGGCCCACATGTACCCGATCGCCGGTCGCACGATCGCCACCGTGTTCGGGTTCTGCCGCGTCTCCGCCACCGCCCCCGACGGATCCTTGATGTACTGCAGCGGCGCGTTCATCCGCCGCAGCTGCAGATCGAGCGCCAGCCGCAGCCCCTTCGCCCGCGCGTCGAGGTTGGCGTCGATGAGCACCTGACTCCACATCTCGAGGTCCGGCTCGGGCGGCGCTGCGGCCCGCGCCGGCACCCCGACGAGGACCGCGGCCAGGCCGATGGCGAGTTGGAGCGAACGCGAGGACAAGGATCGGCGGCGGCGAATCATCGGAGTCACGGCGGAGTGCGGCGCTGACGAGACAAGGGCCCGGAGACGCGAGGACGGCGGTGACGTCGGCCGAGGGAGCCGGAGGAGCCGGCCGAACCGTCCGTTCGGCCCGCCTCCGGCCGGCGCGTCTCCGACTCCGACGCCCGCCTGCGCAGGCGCCGATCGCCGAAGCCCGTCGCCGCGGAGCGTGTTACGTCCAGGTCACGATCGTCACGGAGCGGGCCCGCGCGAGATCGGGCGAAAGCCCGTCGACGCCGGAGAATTCCGCCGTCCGACGCCGTCTCGCGGCAGCGGCGTCGGCGCGAAGGTGTCAGGCCGAGTTTGCAGAACGAAGGCTTTCTCGTCACACTTTCGTGACAAGCGCCGCCGACCACCTTGCCTGGGAGACCCGTGATTACACCCGTGGCATACGCCAATCGGGCCAGAACAGCATTCTGACGCACCGTACAGGTTCGTCACACGAATGACACAATCGCCGGGGCTGGCGGCGCCGCCCCTCGCACCGCCAGACCGCGCAGAACTTCGACGCGCAGGACCCTGCGACGAGCGGCGCATGGCGGCCGCCGGGCACCTGTGCCCGTGGCCCCCGCGGCCGCCGGTCCCCACCTCCGCGGTCGCGCCCCTCGCCGCCCGTGCCGAGCCCGCGCAGCAACGGTCGCCGCTTCCCGTCGCCCGCACGCGAATGCGTCGTTCGTCCGACTCCCACCATTCGCCTGACGCGACGCCGTCCGAACACCGCGCGCGACCCAGCGGCGCGCTCTCGAACAATGCGCATAGCAGCGCAGGCCGCGGCGCGGATCCCCGCCCTGGCGCCCGGCGGGCGCCCATGGGCGCCCGCCGGCCATTTTCGGCGGTGTGGAGCATCACGCAATCGCCAGAGCGTCGCCCCCCGATGCGTGGTCGCAGCATGATATGCATACCCGCAAGAACGACGCGCCAGCGCTCCGGCGAGGGTGTGCGCTTTCGTCGGGCCAGGCGCTCCAGCGAGCCTCGCACAGGCCCTTGCGAAGCCGGGTTCGTCCATGCGCAAGGGCGTACTCTTGGGCCCGCCATTTCGTGAAATCGCCGGTCGCTCCTCACTCGACAGAAAGGTCATCGATGTCCGCGAATCTGATCCTCAAGGCTGCCAGCATCATCACGATGGACCCGGCCAGGCCGCGCGCCGAGGCCGTCGCCCTCGACACCACGACCGGCACGATCGCGGCCGTCGGCTCGCTCGCAGAAGTCCAGGCCGCGACCCCCGGCGCCCCCGTCGAGGACCTGGGCAGGGCGGTGCTGATGCCCGGCTTCATCGATCCGCACAGCCACCCGCTGAACGGCGGCATGGTGACCCAGGCGCCGGCATACTGGATCGCGCCCTACCACGACGCTCCCAAGTACGCGACCTTCGCCGCCGTCCAGGCGTTCTGGAAGCAACTCGACGCCTCCCTCCCTGCCGATCAGCCGGTCGTCTGCAACGGCCTCGATCGGCTGCTCCAGGGCGCGCCCGAGCTCGACAACACCGATCTCGACGCTTTCTTCCCCACCCGCCTCGCGGTGGTCCTCGACAACTCCGGACACGAGGCCTACTTCAACAGCGCCGTCATTCGCGCCAATTGGCCCGACGGCAAGCCGCCGGCAGATCCGACCGGCGCACGATATGGTCGCAACCAAGACGGCACCTCGAACGGCCGCGCCTACGAGACCGCCGCCATCTTCGCGGCCGTCGGCAAGGTGCTCACGCAGGCGATCCCCAACCCGCTGCGATCCGGCGCGCTCTGGTACAAGCTGATGGCCGAAAATGGCATCACCATGACCACCGAGCACACCTACCAGACGGACCTGCTCAAGGGCTACATCGCCCTGTCCGCGGTGCCCGACTCGCCGCTGCGCCTGGCCATGTACCACATGTCGATCGAGGCCGACTGCGGCGATCCGGTCGACACCGCGCCCGCGCCGAAGGATCGGCTGTGGAAGCAGGGCATCAAGCTCTGGGCCGACGGCTCGCCATGGGTCGGCACCATCGCCTCCTCGTTCCCCTACCTCGACAACGAGACGATCCGGAACGCCAAGATCCCGATCGGCCCCGGCGGCGAGTCGATGCTCAACTACTCGCGCGCCGAGCTCGACCAGATCCTCGACCAGTTCACCCCGCTCGGTTGGCAGTTCGCCTTCCACTGCAACGGCGACGTCGGGCTCGACGTCGTCCTCGACGCCTACGCCCGCGCCCTCGCCAACCACGGCCTGCTCGGCATCGATCATCGCTGGCGCGTCGAGCACTGCGGCGGCTGCCGCGGCGATCAGTTCGTGCGCGCCGCGGCGCTCGGCGTCACCATCTCGCTGCCGCCGTTCCAGTTCATCTACTGGGGCGACCTGCTCGACGGCACCATGTTCCCGTCCAACATCGGCAGCCAGTGGGTGCGGGCCGGCGACGCGGTCAAGTCGGGCACGCCGGTCACCTTCCACAACGACGGCTGCGTCAGCCCGCCCGTCCCGCTGCTCAACATCCAGGCCATGGTCACGCGGCGCACCCCCTCCGGCGCCGTGCACGGCCCGGAGCAGGCGGTGAGCCTGCACGACGCCCTGAAGGCCCACACCGTGCACGCCGCCTGGCAGCTGCGGCGCGAGCACGACCTCGGCTCGATCGCCGTCGGCAAGCTGGCGGACTTCGTCGAGCTCTCCGCCGATCCGTACACCGCCGACATCGAAAAACTCACCGATCAGGTCCAGGTGCGCGGCACCTGGTCCGGCGGCAAGAAGGTCGACCTGCGCGCCTTCATCCTCCAGATCGAAGCCCTCGAGGCGAGCGAGCACCAGCACCTGGTCCTCCGCGCGGTCCACAAGCGCTGCTGCTGATCGTCGGCATCGCCAGCCGAGGTCGTCCGGTTCGTCGTCCGTCCCGACGGCCGCCCTTCGCTGAAGGGAGCTTCGACGGGTCGGTCGGCGGCCGGTTGCTCGCCCGCGTTCGCCCGCGGCCGCCGGTGCGGCTGCCCCTGCTTCGGGGGCCGCGCAGCGCTCATGGCGAACCCCTGAACGGCGTCTGGGCACCCGCACGCTTGACAGGCCCTGCCCGTCGCCCATGGTCTTCGACGTGTCACTGCCCCCCGACTCCCAGGAAGCATTGATCACACTGTTTCGCGGCGAGGCCACCGCCGTCGAAGCCTACGCTCGTGCGCTGGAGAAGTTCGCAGGTCAGCCCGAGGAGCCGACGCTCGGGGAGATCGCGGCCGGGCACCGTGAGGCGGCGGCGCGCCTCGAGACCGAGCTCAAACGCCAAGGCATCGTCGTCCCGGAGGGTCCTGGGCCCTGGGGCGTCATATTCAACGCGCTCGGGTCGCTGACCGCCCTGGTCAATGACGAGGTCCCGCTGCAGATGCTGCAACGCGGCGAGGAGAGCGGGGTCGCCATGCACGAACAGGCCCTCGCGGCGGGCGGGTTCTCGCCCGACCTCCTGCGTCGGATACGCGACGGCATGGACCGCTGCCAGCGAAACGGCGAGCGCCTCCAGGGCCTGCGCGACGTGATCACCACGCGACCCACGCGCCCGATGATCTGACAGTGACAGTCGCTCTCGGGCGACTCGATGGCTCCCCAATGGCCAACGCATGACTTGAACTCCCAATATCAACACTCTGGCCGCTCCGAGCGCCCGGCATCCGGCCAGGGCCGCGCGGCGCCGGGAGCAGCGAGCGCCTGCCCCGCCTCGGCCTCGGCCGGCCCGCGTGCGCCGACTCGCACGCGGAAAGCCTCGCCGGGCCCCGAATCGGCCCTGCGCCGGGCCCTGCGGGCTTGAAGCAGGCGGGCCCGCTCGGTACACCAGGATCATGACCGAGGCCAAGCCTGCGCCGCAGCCGATCTTCCGCAAGGACTACCGCCGCCCCGATTACACCATCGACCGGGTCGACCTGCGGTTCGAGCTCGGCGAGGAGGTCTCGCGCGTGCACGCCACCCTCTCGATGCGGCGCACCGACGCCGCCGCCGCCGCCGCTCCGCTGGTGCTCGACGGCGAGAACCTCGTGCTCGTGCGCGTCGCCCTCGACGGGCGCGAGCTCTCGGCCGGCGACTACGACCTCGGTCCCACCACCCTCACGATCCGCGACCCCGGGGCCGAGTTCACCCTCTCGACCCTCGTCGAGATCCGGCCCCAGGACAACCTCGAGCTCTCGGGCCTCTATCGCTCGAGCGGCAACTTCTGCACCCAGTGCGAGGCCGAGGGCTTCCGCCGGATCACCTACTTCCTCGATCGCCCCGATGTCATGGCCCGCTACAGCGTCGTCGTCGAGGCCGACCGCGCCAAGTGTCCCGTCCTGCTCGCCAACGGCAACCGCGTCGCCACCGGCGAGCTGCCTGACGGCCGCCACTTCGCCCGCTGGGACGACCCGTGGCCCAAGCCCAGCTACTTGTTCGCCCTCGTCGCCGGCGACCTGCGCTGCTTCCCCGGCGACTTCGTGACCCGCTCGGGCCGCACCGTCCGCCTCGAGATCTGGGTCGAGGCCGAGAACATCGACCGCTGCGCCCACGCCCTGCGCTCGCTGCAGGCCTCGATGCGCTGGGACGAGGAGACCTTCGGCCGCGAGTACGACCTCGACATCTACATGATCGTCGCCGTCAGCGACTTCAACATGGGGGCCATGGAGAACAAGGGCCTCAACGTCTTCAACGCCAAGTACGTGCTCGCGCGGCCCGACACTGCCACCGACGACGACTACGACGGCATCGAGTCGGTCATCGCCCACGAGTATTTCCACAACTGGACCGGCAACCGCGTCACCTGCCGCGACTGGTTCCAGCTCACCCTCAAGGAGGGCCTCACCGTCTTCCGCGACCGCCTGTTCAGCGCCGACATGGGCTCGCCCGCGGTCGCGCGGATCGGCGACGTCCTGGGCCTGCGCACCAATCAGTTCGCCGAGGACAGCGGCCCGATGGCCCACCCGATCCGGCCCGAGTCGTACATCGAGATGAACAACTTCTACACCACCACGGTGTACGAGAAGGGCGCCGAGGTCATCGGCATGATGCGCACCCTCCTCGGCGAGGCTGGTTTCCGCCGCGGCATGGACCTCTACTTCGAGCGTCACGACGGCCAGGCCGTCACCTGCGACGACTTCCGCGCCGCCCTCGCCGACGCCAACGGCCGCGACCTCGAGCAATTCGGCCGCTGGTACAGCCAGGTCGGCACCCCGATCGTGCGCGCCCGCGGCGACTACGACGCCGCCGCGCGCAGCTACACCCTCACCCTCGAGCAGGCCCCGCCGCGCGGCAAGCCGGCCGCCGAGCTGCTGCACATCCCGGTCGCCGTCGGCCTGCTCGGGCCGGACGGTCCGCTCCCGCTCAAGCTGTCCGGAGAGACAGCCGCGAGCGGCGACGGCACCCGCGTGCTCGAGCTGCGCGAGCGCAGCCAGAGCTTCCGCTTCGAGGAGGTCCTGGCCGCCCCCGTGGCCTCGCTGCTGCGCGGCTTCTCGGCCCCCGTCGAGCTCGAGGTCGAGCGCAGCGACGCCGACCTCGCCCGCCTCATGGCCGCCGACCCCGACGCCTTCTCGCGCTGGGACGCCGGCCAGGAGCTCGGCCGCCGCGTCCTCCTGCGGCTCGCCGCCGATGTCGAGGCCGCCCGCCCGCTCGCCCTCGATCCCGCCTTCGTGGCCGCCTGCGCGCAGATCCTCGCCGACCCGAACCTCGACGGCTCGCTCAAGGCCCTGGCGCTGACCCTGCCCAACGAGCGGCTGCTCGGCCAGCACCAGCAGGTCGTCGCCGTCGACGCCCTCCACGAGGCCCGCGAGTTCGCCGTCAAGGCCCTCGCCACCGCCCTGCGCGAGCCCCTGCTCGCCATCTATCACAGCAGCGCGCCGCAGGGCGTCTACCGCATCGAGCGCGCCGAGGTCGACCGCCGCAAGCTCCGCAACCTCGCGCTCGCCTACCTCGTCACCCTCGGCGAGCCCGAGCTCGTCGGCCTCGCGGTTTCGCAATTCCACCTCGCCGACAACATGACCGACAGCGAGGCCGCCCTCGCCTGCCTCATCGATCACGGCGGCCCCGAGCGCGACGCCGTCCTCGCCGAGTTCCACCGCCGCTGGCACAAGGACCCGCTCGTGCTCGACAAGTGGTTCGCGCTGCAGGCCGTCTCGAGCCACCCCGACACGCTCGAGCGCGCCATCCTGCTCGCCGACCACCCCGACTTCAACCTGCTCAACCCCAACCGCGCCCGCTCCCTCATCGGCGTGTTCGGCCTGCGCAACCAGCATCAATTCCATCGCAAGGACGGCCGCGGCCACGCCCTCGTCGCCGACAAGGTGCTCGCCCTCGACCCGCACAACCCCCAGGTCGCCGCCCGCCTGGTCGCCGCCTTCAACCCCTGGCGCCGCTTCGACGCCGCGCGTCAGCACAGCATGCGCGCCCAGCTCGAGCGCATCGCGGCGCAGCCCGGCCTCTCCAAGTCGGTGCGCGAGATCGTCGACCGCGCCCTCGCGCCGGCGTGACGCCGGAGCGCGTCGCCGCAGCGTGGTGACCCGGCCTCACGCGCGGCGGCCAGCGGCGCCGCGCGATGTCGGGGCGCTTCCGGCAATCACCGGCCTGCCATGATTCGTAGCGACGGGCCGCGGATTCATGCCTCGCGGGCCGCTGCGTCCCACACGAGCGGCAGGCGCTCGTAGCCTCGCAGGAGGATGAACGCTCGGCGCTCCACCGGCCGCCTCGGATCGAGGCGCACGCCGGGCAGGCGCTTCAGCAAGCGTTCGAACGCGATACGGCCCTCGAGCCGCGCGAGCGCGTTGCCGACGCAGAAATGAATGCCCTTCGAGAACGCCAGGTGCGGGGTCGCGGGGCGGCGCCGGATGTCGAACACGTCCGGGTCGGGGTACACGTCCTCGTCGCGGTTCGCCGAGCCGTACAGCAGGAACAGCCGCGCCTCGGCCGGCAGCGATACGCCCGCGAACGTGGTGTCGACGCGCACGCGGCGAAACATCCCGCGCACGGGTGCCTCCATGCGCAAGATCTCGTCGACCGCGTCGGGCACCAGCGACGGGTCGGCGCGCAGGGCCGCCAGCTGCTCGGGGTGCGCGATGAGCAGCGTCATGCCGTGGCCGATCATGTCGGTGGTCGTCTCGTGCCCCGCGGCGAGCAGGTCGATCGCGTTGCTCACCGCCTCCTGCATCGTCAGCGGCGCCGTGCCGCCGATGTCGATCGGCGCGAGCAGGGTCAGCAGGTCCTCGCGCGGCTCGTCGACCCGGGCCTCGATGTGCCCGCCGAAGTAGCGCTGCAGGTCCACGAACTCGCGCGCGCACGCGGCCAGCAGCGCCGGCGGGGCGGCCCCCGCGAGCAGGATCTGCTTGGCGTTCGACCCACTCTTGAGCCGCGGCAGATCGGACCGTGGGACCCCGAGCAGCTCGCCGATCACCGCGCCGGGCAGCGGGAACGCAAAGCGCTCGATCAGCTCGACCTCGCCGTCGCCGACGAACCCGTCGATCAGCTCGTCGGCGATCGCGCGGACCTTCGGCTCGAGCGCCGCGACCCGCTGCGGCGACAGGGCTTTGCCGAAGACGTTGCGCACGCGCGTATGGTCGGGCGGGTCGCTCTGCACCAGCGACTGGAACTCCAGATAGCCGGTCCGCAGGATGTCCATCACCTCGTCCGGGAACACCGCCGAGGACTCGAGCGCGCCGGCCGAGGAGAACCGCTCGGTGTCGCGGGCGACCGCGACGATGTCGGCATGACGGGTCACGACCCACGCGCCGAGGCTCTCGGCGAAGAACACGGGCTGCTCGCGGCGCGCCCGGGCGTACAGGGGATACGGATCGACGACCTGATCCGGCGCCATGGGATTGAAGGTTGTGCTGAGCTCCGCGGCCATGGTGGCAGACTACCGCCGACGCCGCTCCGAAGGAACGCGCGGACCTGCGCGCTCCGCCGCGCGCTCCCGGCTGGCCGCAGGGCCTTCAGCCACGGACAGGCGCGCAGACGGCCTTTGAAGTCGTTCGATCGCTCGGCTATCGTGGCCAGACGACGATCGCCACGCTCCTCTCGAGCCGCGGATTCGTGCGCATTGGATTGTGACATGGCGAAAAAAGACAAGTGTTGCGTGGACCCGGACGACGTACGCGTCATCACCTGCGAAGGCCCGTGGCTGTCGCAGCAGACGCCGATCTACGCCGTGCCTGCCGGCAAGCTGTTCGTGCTGACGGCCTGGACCGTGCACGCCTGGAGCGTCGGCGACATCAGCCTGTACCGCGGCGGCGCGCTGGTGGCCTTCATGCGGACCGTGGGCGGTGGGTCCGGGCATCAAGTCTACCCGGACGGCATCGTCTTCGCCGCGGGGCAGACCATCGCCGGCAACATGGTCAACGGCGGCCTGCACCTGCTCTACGGCCGCGAAATCGACGCCTGACCCGGCAGCGGGCCTGCCGACCGCACCTGTCCCTCCGCCGCGAATTCTGGCACCCTCGTGGCCATGTCGACCGCGACGGAGGCCCACGTTCTCGAGCGCGACGGCTGCCCGCTGCACTACTGGCTCACTGGCGACCCCGCCGCGCCGCTGGTCTTCCTGACCCACGGCGCCGGCCTCGACCACGGCCTCTGGCGCGACAACCTCGCCGCGCTCGGCGAGCGTCACCGCGTGCTCACCTGGGACGTGCGCGGCCATGGCCTGTCGCGGCCGATGGGCGCGCCCTTCACCGTCGACACCGTCATCGCCGACATGGAGGCCCTGCTCGACGCCGTCGGGGCCACCGATGTCGTGCTCGTCGGCCAGAGCATGGGCGGCAACCTCGCCCAGGAGTTCGTGCGCCGGCGACCTCACCGCGTGCGCGCCCTCGTGCTCGTCGACTGCGCCTGCAACACCGCCTCGCTCACCCGCGCCGAGCGCCTCGGCGTGTGGCTCACCCCCGCCCTCCTCAAGCTCTACCCCTACCGCGCCCTCCTGCGGACCAGCGCGCGCTCGATCTCGGCCCACGAACACGTGCGCGCCTACTGTCACGAGGCCATGTCGCGCCTCGCCAAGCCCGAGCTGCTCGCCATCATGCTCGCGACTCTCGGCTGCATGCGCGACGACCCTGACTACCGGATCTCCCGGCCCTTCATCCTCGTCCGCGGCGCGCTCAGCCGGGCCGGCTCGATCGCCAAACAAGGCCCCGCGTGGGCCCGACGCGAGCCGCAGTGCCGCGCCGACGTCGTCATCCCCGCGGCCGACCATTGCGTCAACATGGACGCCCCCGCAGAGTTCGACGCCGCGGTCCTGCGATTCCTCGCCACCCTCGACTGACCTGCTCCGAAGGACATCGATCAGCCCCTCGCGCTGGCGTGAAAGCGAAGTCGATCACGGGAGCTCACAGGCGCACTGGCAGACTCCGGGCTCACGGCTGCCATCGCACCAACCATCATAGCCCGTCGGGTCGTGTTCGCACGGACCGAGGATGAGCTCCGGGCCGAGCGGTCCCTCCCGATGGTAGGCGACCTTCGACCCCTCACAGATGGAGACGCAGCCCTCGCCGTGGTATTTATAATGCGTGCATCGGTGGATCGTGCGCGCGCCACAACCACCGTCCGGGCAGAACTGGAAGATCTCCGTCCACATGCAGAAATCCCAGGCGTTCGGGACATGGAGGCTGTTACAGCCGGCCTCGTCATGGAAGGTCGGGCACAGCGCTGCGAGGTCGGACAGCGCGTCAGGCAAACAAGCTCCGACGCCGACGACCGGCTCGATGCCGCAGGTGCACGCGTCGTCCTGCCCGGTGCAGACGATCGTGCCTTCCGCGACGGTCGGGTTGCAGAACTCGCCCGCAGCGCAATCGGCGTCCGTTTGGCAAGCAGGCCGCGGGCAGCCGTGTTCGTCGAATCCCGAGACGTGCGTCCCGCATGGCTTGTCCGTGCAGTCGACCGGAGCAGTGCATGGCTGACCCGCGACCGGGGGGCAGAGCACAGGTTCGCCAGTGGTGGTGTCGTCGCCGGTCGTGCCGGGGAGGTCACCGGTGCCCACGGTGTCGAAGCAAGATGGATCGTCGGCCGTCGTCCGTGGTCGTGGGCGGAGACGCTGGGCCGCAAGCACACGCCCAGATCAGTAAGGAAGGCACGGAGGCTCGCATCCTCGACATGTATCACCACGAGGGTCGCCGATCCATACGCCCGATGGGTCTTTGCATGGCCCCCCGTTTCGAAGCAGGCCGCGCTCCTCGGCGGCACGCGCTCGCCTGGCGGGCGCTCCCGATCGTTCCGATCGGCGCCAAACCCTGCGCGATGTGGGCGCGCAAGCCTGACGCGCGGCGGCGCAGCGGACCCATCGACAGTATCGCGAACTGCCACCGCAGAAGCCGCTCGCGCCCGTAGGCCGCGTTCTGCGCTAGCATGTCCGCATGCCTCACCGCGCCGACCTCCCGCCTTCCCGCGCCATCGTGCCCCGGCGGATGCTCGCCGCGCTCCTGAGCCTCGTCGCATGCGACGGCTCGTCGGGCGACAGCCAGACCGACGGCGCCAGCAGCAGCACCACTACCAGTTCCACCGGCGACGGCACGACCGGCACCAGCCCCACCAGCGGCGCCGGCACTGGCGACATTCACGGCCCGACCGGCGAATGGGTCTTTCATCCCGTCGCTGGCACGATCTGCGCCAACGGCACCCCGACCGGCCTCGGCGTCAATCAGGGCACCGGCGATCGTCTGGTGATCTACATGTCCGGCGGCAGCGCCTGCCTCGACGCGGGCTGTACGATCGGCACCCCGTCGATGCGCAAGGACGGGGGCTTCGGCGCCGACGAGCTCGCCGCCTGCGTCGCTGGCGATTGCGACGGCAATGTCACCTTCCCGGCCGACAGCATCTTCGATCGCGCCGCTGCGGTGAACCCGTTCGCCGACGCCACCTTCGTCTTCATCTCGAACTGCGCCGGTGATTATTACGTCGGCGACAACGACCACGAGTTCTCGGGCTGGACCGCGCAGTTCCACGGCTCGCGCAACCAGGGCCTGTTCGCCGCCGCGCTCGCCGCCTCGTTCCCCGACGCCGCGCGCGTGGTCTTGACCGGCGGCAGCGCCGGCTCGGTCGGCGCGACGCTCAACTACTGGCAATGGGTCGAGGCCTTCCCCGGCACCCGGGTCGACCTCGTCTCCGACTCGTTCGCGCTCGTCTTCGCCGACGGGCCCGAGTGGCGCTACGACCTCCACGCCCCGCAGGTCCCGCCCGGCTGCCCCACCTGCGCCACCGACTACCGCACGGTCTACGCCTTCAACGCCGGCCTCGCCCCCGGCTCGCGGATCGCCGTGCTCGACTCGGAGAACAACTGGACCCTCGATCTCGCCACCGGCTATCAATATACACAGGGCCTCGAGGCCCTGCAGCCGCTCCTGGACGACCTGCCCGACCTCCGGTACTACATCGCCAGCGGCAACGTGCACATCCTGATGCAGCACCCGCTGGACAGCGCCGCCATCGACGTCGAGCGCGACGGCGAAGCGCCGCAGCGCCTGTCCGATTTCCTCGCGCAGATGCAGGGCGACGATCCCGCGTGGGCGAGCATGAGCTGCCTCGACCCGTGACCGCCGCCCCGAATCGTCGGTGCTACCAATCGGAGGGGGGCCCTCGCGCTCACCACCCTCCCCGACACAAATAACCGACCCGCCTCCCAAAGCGATGATTCGCGGCCCAGTGACGACCCGGCTTTCATCGTGCGAGCTGTCAACGAACCGGCCCCGCCTCGCATGTGTGCCCATGAAGGCCCTCGCCTGGCCTTTCGCCGGGGATTTTCGCCATGAGCCCCGCCGCCCGCCATCCCGAAGCTCCGGCCGGGGGCTGCCCCGATCGGGCAAACGCCAGCCTTGCGCGAGCAGGCCCCGCCATTCCGGTCTCCCGCTGCCGACGAATCATCTTTCTTCCATATAAGGAAGGTCCTGCGCCTCCGGCCCCTTCGCACGGCTCCTCGCCAAATAGCCCATGCGCGCCTTCGCGCCCGCGTTTGCGACGTCTGGAGCCACCCCGCAAATGACCGCAAGACCAGCCCGGGCGCCCATGGCCAGCCATCCGGCGTTCCGTCACCTGCCCTGCCGACGCAACCGCAACCGCTCGATCTCTTGGCAGAAGCTGTATTCTTTTTTCCGGCCGCGCTAACTTGGCCGGTGGAGTAGCGATGATTCGTCTGGTATTGCCGCTGAGCGGCTGTCTCCTCCTCGCGGGCTGCCCGTCCGATCCCATCGCCGACCCGACCGACGGCGACACGACGACGGCGACCATGAACACCACCGCCGGACCGGGGCCTGGGCCTGGGCCTGGACCTGGCACTACCGGAGACGATTCGCCCACGACCGGCGAATCGGCCGGTACCACCGAAGACGGTCAATCGACCACCGGGGGCTCGACCACCGGCGGGGTCGAGGAGCCGTTCGAGCCCGCCCCTGGCGGCATGCGGCGACTGCTGCGGCACCAGTACGTCGGCTCGATCCGCTACCTCCTCGGTGACGCCGCCGCGGGGGCAGCCGTGCCGCCCGAGGATTACTCGCTGCACGGCTTCGACGCGATCGGGGCCGCAGAGCTGTCGCTGCAAGAAAGCGCGATCGAGCAGCTCGAGACCTCCTCGCGGGCGATCGCCATCGCCGCGGTCGAGGACCGCAGCACGCTCGGCGGCCACGTCCCGTGCGTGCTCGAGGCCGAGCCCGACGACAGCTGTTTCGGCATCGTCGCCGTCGACCTCGGCCGCCTCGCCTGGCGCCGCCCGCTGATCGGGGAGGAGGTCGACGCCATGGTCGCCATCGCCAAGCAGGCGCGCGAGTGGGGCGGCGGCGAGTTCGCGACCGGCCTGCAGTACGAGCTGATGGCGCTGCTGCAATCGCCCTACTTCGTCTACCTCGTCGAGGTCGGCAAGCCCGACCCCGAGGACCCCGCCACGCGTCTCCTGACCTCGTCCGAGCTCGCCGCGCGCCTCTCCTTCTTCCTGCTCGGGCGCACCCCTGACGCCGAGTTGCTGGCCGCCGCCGAGGCCGACGCGCTCATCACCGACGACGACGTACGCGCCGCCGCCGAGGCGATGATCGCCCGCCCCGAGGCGCGCGCCACCCTCTCGATCTTCTACTCCGAGCTGTTCCAGCTGCGCGACCTGGCGACCCTCAACAAGAACAACCAGCTGTTCCCGCAGTTCACCCACGAGCTCGCGTACGCGATGAAGTACGAGACGCTGCGGCTGATCGAGGACATCGTCTGGGACCAGGACACCGACTTCCGGACCCTGCTGAGCGCCGACTACACCTTCGTCAACCCCGCGCTCGCCTCGCTCTACGGCCTGCCGCCGCCGCGCGGGCAGGGCTTCGCCAAGGTCCCGCTCGAGGAGGACCACGGCCGCGCCGGTCTCTTGGGACAGGCCAGCTTCCTGGCCCGCTTCGCCCACCCGGCCGAGACCTCGCCGACGCGCCGCGGCCAGTTCATCCGCACCAAGCTGCTGTGTGAGACCGTCCCGCCGCCGCCGCCCGGCGTCGACGCCAGCCTGCCGCCCGAGAGCCCCAACGAGCCGCAGACGATGAAGCAGAAGCTCGTCCAGCACATGGAGGACCCGAGCTGTAACGGCTGCCACGTCCAGCTCGACCCGCTGGGCTTCGCGCTCGAGAACTACGACCCGATCGGCGCCTACCGGACCCTCGACAGCGGCCTGCCGATCGACCCCAGCGCCACCATCCCCGACCTCGGCGAGGTCTTCTCCGCCCGCGACATCGCCGACCTGCTCGTCGAGGACCCGCGCGTCACCGCTTGCATCGTCAAGAACTTCGTCCGCGGCGCGCTCGGCCACCGCGAGGGTCTCGGAGAGATCCACGCGCTCGACGACCTCGAGGCCGAGCTCGAGTCCAACGACCACCGCCTGCAGCACCTGCTCGTCGAGCTGGCCGCCAGCCCCGTCTTCCGCGCCGTCGGTGCGCCCAAGTGAGACCCGTCATGAGCAACCGTCGCACCATCCCCCGTCGCACCCTCCTCCGCGGCCTCCTCGGCGGCTCCGCGGCCGTCGTCGGTCTCCCGCTGCTCGAGGCCATGCTCGATCGCCACGGCGAAGCGCTCGCCGACGGCTCGCCGCTGCCGACCCGGTTCGTCACCTGGTTCTTCGGCAACGGCGTGATCTTGCCGCGCTTCGAGCCGGCCGCCACCGGCCCCAATTACCCGCTGAGCGACCAGCTGCAGCCGCTCGCCAACGTGCGCGACTACGTCACCGTGCTGACCGGCATGCGCAACCGCTGCGAGGTGACCGTCACCCACCACGAGGGCATGACGGCCTTCAACGGCTTCACGATGACCGAGCTGAGCGGCCTGTTCTCCAAGGCCGGCGGCCCGACGATCGACCAGCTGATCGCCGCCAAGATCGGCCAGGACACCCCGGTCGCCTCGATCCACCTCGGCGTGTCCAAGCACCTCAGCGTGATGGACTCCGGCACCACCATGCACGCCCTCTCGCACAAGGGCCCCAACGAGCCGCAGTACCCGCAGTTCAACCCGCAGCAGGCGTGGACCGACCTGTTCGGCGCGTTCGCCCCGACGGCCGACGACCGCCCGTTGCGGGCCAGCATCCTCGACGCCGTCCGCGATCAGACCGCCGCGCTGCGGACCCGCCTCGGCAAGCTCGACAACCAGCGGCTCGACGCCCACCTCGACGGCGTCAGCGCGCTCGAGAAGAAGATCGAGGCCACCGCGCCGCTGTGCGCCCTGCCCGACAAGCCGACCGAGACCAACACCGACATCAACGGCGTCGAGCCGATCACCGCCGTCAACGGCGTCATGAGCGACCTGCTGGTGTACGCCTTCCAGTGCGACATCACCCGCGTCGCCAGCATGCTGTTCCACGGCGGCGCCGCCGAGACGGTCTTCTCCGAGATCGACATCTGGTCCGGCCACCACAACAACTCGCACAACCCCAACTCCGAGGAGCTGCACACCGGCATCGTCCACATCATGGGCCGCTTCGCCGACCTGCTCGAGCGGTTCAAGGCCTCCGTCGACATCGACGGCAAGAACTTGCTCGACACCTCGATCATCTACTGCAGCAGCGACTGCGCCGAGGGCTGGACCCACTCGATCCAGCGCCAGCCGATCATCCTCGCCGGCCACGGCCGCAACAAGCTCATCTACCCCGGAATCCACGTGCAGGCCGCCCCGTACCCGATGAGCGACGGTAACATCTCCGACGTCCTGCTGACCTGCCTGCAGGCGTTCGACCCGAGGGCCACGTCGATCGGCGGCGGCGCGCCGATGTCGACCACACCGATGCCCGCGATCATGGGCACCGACTTCTGAGCCGCGCGGCTGGGCTCCGCGCCGCGACCTCGTCTTCACGGCCGCTCCCGCTGCACCACGCAGCAGGAGCGGCCGCTGCCACGTCCTCGTCTTCACGGCCGCTCCCGCTGCGCTCACGCAGCAGGAGCGGCCGCTGCCGCGCCGCTCACCCGCACATCCCGCAGCCGAATGACTCGACCTCGGCGACGCACTGCCCGTCCCACTCGACGTTGCAGCAGAACCCGTCCTGCGCGCACACGCAGGCCGAGACCGCCGCGTCGTCGCACGACGGCGAGTCGTGCGGCGCGCAGCAGCCGGTGTCGACCGGCGGCTCGACGCACATGCCGCAGCCGAGCGTCTCGACCTCGGACACGCACAGCTCGTCCCACTCGACGTTGCAGCAGAACGGGTCCTGCGCGCACACGCACGCGCTGATCGCCGGGTCCTCGCACGACGGCGTGTCGAGCGGCTCGCAGCAGAGGTCTTGCGGCGCGCCGCACGTCCCGCAGGCCTGCGACTCGACCAGCGCCACGCAGGCCTCCGTCCACTGCGTGTCGCAGCAGCTCGCATCGACCTCGCAGACGCACGCCTGCACCTCGGCGTCGACGCACCCCGGGCCCTCGCCCGCCACGCAGCACTCGCCGGGCTGCGCCTCGCATAACCCGCAGCCGACCGAGTCGACCAGCTCGACGCAGCTCGCGTCCCACTGCTGCTCGCAGCACGCCGGCGCCTGCGCGCACACGCAGGCCTCGACCGCCGGCTCGTCGCAGCCGGCCCCCGCGTGGGCCTCGCAGCACAGCCCCTGCTCGACCTGACACGCCCCGCACCCTGCCTGGTCGACCATCGCCACGCACGCGTCGCTCCACGGGCCGAAGCAGCAGTCCGGCGCCATGTTGCACACGCACGCCTCGACCAGCGGATCGACGCACCCGGGGGTCGGATTGGCCTCGCAGCACTCGCCCTTCGGCGGCCCCTCGCAGAAGCCGCAGCCGAACGAGTCGACCGCCGCCACACACTCCGGCCCCCACGCGTCGATGCAGCACGTCCCCTGCAGGCCGCACACGCACGCCTCGACCCCGGGGTCGAGGCACCCGGGGGTCGGGTTCGCCTCGCAGCACTCGCCCTTCGGCGGCCCCTCGCAGAAGCCGCAGCCGAGCGAATCGACCGCCGTCACGCACTCGGGCCCCCACGCCCCGTCGCAGCAGCCGGGCAGCTGCTCGCACACGCAGCTCTCGACCGCGCCGTCGAGGCACCCGCCGCCCGCGTGCGCCTCGCAGCACTCGCCCTTCGGCGGCTCCTGGCAGGTCCCGCACGCCAGCGTATCGACGGCCGCGACGCACTCCGGCCCCCACACGCCCGCGCAGCAGTCCGGCAGCTGCGCGCACACACAGCTCTCGACAGGGTCCTCGGTGCAGCCCGGCCCGACGCCGACCTCGCAACACGGACCCTCCGGCGGCGGACACGAGCCGCACCCGAGCTCGCTCACCAGCGCCACGCAAGCGCTCGTCCACTGCCCCTGACAGCACGAAGCGTCGACCGTGCACACGCACGCCTCGATCGCCGGATCGCCGCACAGCAGCGGCTTGCAGCAGGGCGACGGCTCGACCATCGTCGTCTCGCTGGCCGAGCCCGGGCTCGTCGTCTCGGTAGTCTCCGTCGTCGTCGTCGTCGTCGTCGTCGTCTCCGCCGTCGTCGTCGTCGTCGTCGGCACGGTCGTCGTCGGCTCGCCGGTGGTGGTGCCGGGCTCCGTGGTCGATGTCGAGGTGCCGGGCTCGGTCGCCGCCGATTCGGACGAACCGTCCGACGCGCCGGTGCTCCCTGTCGACTGCGTCGCGTCGTCGGAGCAGGCGGAGAACAGCGGAGAGAATGCGACGAGCGCGAGGGTGAGCGAAGCAAAACTACGCAAGCGAAGGCTCCTGAACGCGGAGGACGGCGCCGCCGCCGTCGCGCCGCAGCATCGCAGCGCGCAGGGCAACACCATGGTCACCTATACACGAGGACCGCCCCGCATTTTACGGTTCTCGAATCCGCCATGCATCCGGCCCCGCTGCCCGACCAAGTCCCGCTCTCAGCAATGTGAGATCGCACTCGGCCTCGACCCACCCTGATTCCGCAGTCTGCCCGTCTTCCCATGCGGACCCAAGCCAATCGGATTTCTGCTTCAAACTGCTCGGACCGATGCCGGCGAATCCTTCATGAATGCTCCCGGCGCGCATCCGACCCGATGCCGACGGGCGAGCGCTCCGCCCCTCGTCGGGCTCGCCGCACGAGATCGCTGTCGACCCCCAATGATGCGACCGACGAATCGCCTCCGGATCGATGGCACCTCGGCGCGCATACGCAGCGCCTCCGACGAACCGCCGATTGCGGAAGACGTCGCCGCCGCCCCGCGCCCCCGCACAGCACCGACGAATCGCCGACTCCGAGGAACTCGCAATCGACGCTTCCCCGCGCGCCGCGGAATCACCGCCTCACGAACCGCGCCCGAGCGACTTCGGCCCCGCCGACTTCTTCGCCGCCGCGTGCGGCGGACGCTGGGCGCGCTCGACGATCGCCGCCAGGTACGAGGCCGCGCTGTCGCGTTCGGTCAGGTGCTCGCGCGCCCGCGCCACCACCGTGTCGAAGTCCGGCCGCGCGGTCGGATTCGCCGGATCGGGGTTTTGCACGGCTGCCAGGATGCTGAGCAGCAGCTCCTCGCTGCGCGCCCGCTCGCGGGCCTGGGCCCGGCGGCCGAACAGCTCGCGCACCAGCAGGATGGTGACCAGCAGCAGCACGACGCCGAGGCCGATCGCCAGCCAACCGAACAGCCCCAGCGACGCCTTCTTGTTGGGGCTGATCGAGATCCCGAGCTCGCTCATGCCATCATTGACGCCGAGCACCAATTGCTTGGACAGCGCGCGACCGAACGCGCCCACCGCCCCGCCGTCCTCGCCGCCTGCCACCGCCAGCATCGTCGGCCCCAGGTCGCGCTCGAGCACCGTGCGCAGCGCCGGGCCGAGGTTGTCCTCGACCACGCGCTGCACCGCCGGCCCGAGATCTTCGGCGACGACGTCGCCGAGCGCCGGCCCCAGCTCCTCGCGCAGGCCCTGCGCCGTCGATTGCATGAACGCCGACAGCGCGGTGCGCGTGACCCCGTCGACGAACTCGCGGGTGAGGCGGCGATTCTCCGGCCCGACCGCCCCGGCCATCACCGCCCCGACCAGGTCCTTCACGCTCTTGGTGAGCGCGGGCGACACGTCCTCGCCGACCGCCCGGCCGAGCGCGCCGCTGATCGTGCGAATGTAGCGATCGCTCGCCTCGCCGATCCGCTGCATCCGCTCCTCGTCGGTGAGGCCGTCCATCGCCCCGCCGGTGATCGACTGCGTGAGGTCGTGGACGGCCGCCTGGATCTCCGGGTCTCGCAGCAGCCGCCGCAGCCGCGCGCGGTTGTTCTCGTCGTCGAGCGCCTGGAGCGTGCCCTCGAGCCCGCCCTCGACCCCGCCGCGCGCGATCTCGCGGGCATTGTGGGCGCAGGCGGCCTGAGAGAGCACGAGGGCGCCGACGAGGCACAGGGCGCGGCGTCCAAATTGAAGGGTGGCGTGCATGCGGGGTCCAGGCTGCGCGTGCGCCCGTGAGGGCCGGGCGGACGAGCATTCTTCCGGTTCGTGCGAGTCGCGTCGGCAGCGCGCGACGCTGCTCGCCGCTGCCTCCGCCATATGATCGACCCGGCAGCGCGAGCAACCGGGCAAACGGCGACCGGCGCAGGAACCCGCCGCAGAGGCCGGTTCGCCCGCGCGCTCGCGTCCCCGTCCACCGACGCAGCCCCCGACGTGGCGCAATCCGCACAACCCGCGCGCCTCGGGGGCCCCGGGACCCGCGACGCCGGCGCGAGCTCGTCGTCCGGGGATCCGGTGCGGCTGGATTTCAGGCCGCGGACGATCCGGGCGCGGGTGGAGCTGCGGCGGAGGAAATGGGGTCCATGACGACACAGGAGCGAGCGATGGCAGGCCCACCGGCGTCGAGCAGCCTGTCGTGCAAGGACTTCGCGGCCCGGGCCGGCGTCAACCCGCGGACGCTGACGTGGTGGAGGTCGAAGCTGGCGAGAATCGGCACGGCCGGGCCTGCGCCGGCCTGCTTCGTCGAGGTGACGGAGCAGCTCGCCGCGCTGGCTGCCGCGCCACCTATCGCTATTGCGGCACGCGTGCAACCGCTCTAATTGATGCGGATCCGCGAGATCTTGCCGTCCAATCCGTTGTTGCGGATGAAGGTGACCCTCACGTACTCATCCTCGTACGTGCGCTCGAACGTGGGAACGATGTACTCCGGGGCCGGTCGCTTGACGTTGATGATGCAGAAATCGTCGGACGTCGACCCGGACGGGTCATCGTATAGACGGATCTCTGCCCCCGGCCTGACATTGAAGAATTTGGCCGAGCGGATCTCGTCATTCCTGACCGGCTTGAAGTCTTGACCCGGAGCATCCTCGACCGTCTGGATGATGTTCTGAGTGGCGTCGTTACCTTCGTAGAATGCGATGATCCCTGACATGTATCCTCTCTCCCGGGCGTCGTTTGCCCGCCCCGATAAAGACCGATCTGCATTCCCCAGTCAATGAGCGATGTCGCCCTATAGAAGTCGGATTCGGGCGTCTTTGAAGCGTTCTGCGCGACATCACGCGAAGCGGCGGAGGTCCCAATGCGACGGGTCGCACGGGTTGGTGCGTCGCTTCATTCCTGCTCGCCGTGGTTGGGAACCACGATCTCCATCACCGCGCTCGATGTGATGCAGATCGCAATTCTAGACCGGTGTCTACGGCGCAGCGCGTGCGGGGACGCCCGACCGGCGCCCCGCCGACCCAACGGACCCGTCAGCCACCGTCACCCGCTGCGGGGCGCAATGCTCGTACATGTCCTTCGGGACATCCTCGGCGCCGCGGGCGACCCGCCGGCACGCGCGCGTCAGATCGGCTCCCCGCCGTGCTACCCCTCGCGCATGAGCGAAACGACCCCCCACCCCGGTGTCCCCTCGCAGCTGTTCGTCCAGGCCTACGAGGGCACCCCCCCGTGGGACGTCGGCGCCCCGCAGGCCGCCTTCGTCGCCCTCGCCGACGGCGGCCTCATCCGTGGCGACGTGCTCGACGTCGGCTGCGGCCCTGGCGACAACGCCCTCTTCATGGCTGAGCGGGGTCACGACGTGTGGGGCGTCGACCTCGTGCCCGAGGCGATCGCGCGCGCCCAGGCCAAGGCCGGGGCGCGCGGGCTCGAAGTCCGCTTCCTCGTCCACGACGCCCTGAACCTCGCCGCGCTCGGCCGGCGCTTCGACACCCTGCTCGACTCCGGCCTCTTCCACGTGTTCGGCGACCGCGACCGCGTCCTCTACGTGCGCTCGCTGGCCGACGCCATCCAGCCCGGCGGGCTGCTCCACATCCTCTGCTTCAGCGACGAGGAGGACGCCGAGCACGGCCCGCGGCGGATCGGCCAGGCCGAGCTGCGCGACGCCTTCAAGGACGGCTGGACCGTCCGCGACATCCGCCCGGCCCGCTTCGCCAGCCTCGCGCACCCCGGCGGCGCGCGGGCCTGGTGCGCCACGATCGAGCGCGCCGGCGAGTGACGCTGTTCGCCGCGATGCCGACCGCGCGGCAGCAGGCGCGCGCGCGGCCCTGACGGCCCGCTGGGGGATTCTCGTGGCCGAACGCGACCCCGGCCCGCGAGTCGCGGCCAACCGCACGCTGCTCGCATTCTCGCCTGCGGTGATTCACCCTGGTCGCGCGCGCCCCCGGGTGTAACTTGCAGCCGCATGAAAGCCCGCTCGCTCGCCGTCACGCTCTGTACCCTCGCGCTCGGCCTCGCCTCGACCGCCGCGCACGCCTCCAACTACCCGCCCGACTACGACATGTGCAGCCTCACCGAGACGCTGTACTCGGGGCCGTTCAAGGTGATCCGCGACTTCGTCGATCCGTGGGACGAGCACTACAAGCTCACCATCGTCTACGACGGCTACCTGCGCGACAGCTACGCCGACGACCAGATCAACTTCTACGTGTCGGTCAACGGCAACAACGCCATGCTCGACGCCCTGCCCGGCGCCAACGACGACGCCTACGTGTTCCTCGACTCCGGCCCGCGCGCCTGTCACTGGTGCCCCAACGGCCCCAACCCGAACAGCTCGTGCGCCAACGTCACCTTCGACCCGTACCAGAGCGGCAAGTGGCTCTGCAGCTACCCGAGCGCCGTCGAGAACCACCTGTTCTACTGGACCCACGACGAGTTCGGCGGGCTCAACGCGTGGGACCTCGAGCTCGCGGCCGAGGCCGGGGGCCAGTGGGACAGCAACTACGGCGGCAACTTCGACCTGCGCTTCGAGCCCAACACCTGCTGGTGAATGACGGGTCCCGAAAGCGCGGTCGTGCGGCCGCCGGGCCCCACCCGCTCGCTCGCGCGCGTCCCTCGGGGCAATCACCACAGTCGCACCCACCCTCGCCGCGCGCGGGAGAATCGTCGCAGCGCCTACCCGCTTAAAGGCGGGTATACACTGCGACCATTCTTTTGCGAAGGTCCGTGCGGACCTCGCCGATGACAGCCCGCACGGACGCCGACCTCTTCCTCTTCAACGGCAACATCACGACCATGGATCCGCGGGCCCCCGCGGCCACGGCGGCGGCGATCCAGAACGGGCGATTCGTCGCCGTCGGCGACGACGCGACCATCCTGGCCCGCGCCGGCGCCGGCCCGCGCATGATCGACCTGCGCGGCCGGCGGGCGATCCCCGGCCTCATCGATTCGCACCTCCACCTCATCCGCGGCGGCCTGACCTACAACAGCGAATTGCGGTGGGACGGCGTCGCCTCGCTGTCCGAGGCGCTGCGGCGGCTGCGGGCCCAGGCCCAGATCACCCCGCCGCCGCAGTGGGTCCGCGTCGTCGGCGGCTGGTCGGAGTTTCAGTTCGCCGAGCGGCGCATGCCGACCCTCGACGAGCTCAACGCCGCCGCGCCCGACACCCCCGTGTTCGTGCTCCACCTCTATTCGCAGGCGCTGCTCAACCGCGCCGCGCTGCGGGCCGTCGGCTACACGCGCGACACGCCCGACCCGCCCGGCGGCGTCATCCAGCGCGACCGTCACGGCGAGCCGACCGGCCTGCTCGTCGCCAAGCCCAACGCCTGGATCCTCTACGCCACCCTCGCCAAAGGCCCGCGGCTCGGCCTCGACGAGCAGCGCAACAGCACGCGTCATTTCATGCGCGAGCTCAACCGCCTCGGCATCACCGGGGCGATCGACGCCGGCGGCGGCTTTCAGCAGTACCCCGAGCACTACCAGATCGTCGAGGAGCTCGCGGCCGCCCGCCAGCTCACCGTGCGGATCGCCTACAACCTGTTCACCCAGCGCCCGGGCCAGGAGCTGGCCGACTTTCAGCAGTGGGCCGACAGCGTCGCTCCCGGCCGCGGCGACGATTATTACCGCCTCAACGGCGCCGGCGAGATGCTCGTCTACTCGGCCGCCGACTTCGAGGACTTCCTCGAGCCGCGACCCGACCTCCCGCCGCACATGGAGGCCCAGCTCGGCGCCGTCGTCGAGCACCTGGTCGCCAATCGCTGGCCGTTCCGCCTGCACGCCACCTACGACGAATCGATCGCCCGCATGCTCGACGTGTTCGAGGCCGTCGATCGCAAGGTCCCCTTCGCCGGCCTGCGGTGGTTCTTCGATCACGCCGAGACCGTGTCCCCGCGCAGCATCGACCGCATCGCCGCGCTCGGCGGCGGCATCGCCATCCAGCACCGCATGGCCTACCAGGGCGAGCATTTCCTGCGCCGCTACGGCCCCGAGGCCACCAGCGACGCCCCGCCGGTGAAGCGCATGCTGGCCGCCGGCATCCCCGTCGGCGGCGGCACCGACGCCACGCGCGTCGCCAGCTACAACCCATGGGTCGGCCTCGCCTGGCTGGTCTCCGGCCGCAGCGTCGGCGGCACCGAGCTGCTCGGCCCTGGCGCCCGGCTGTCGCGCGAGCAGGCCCTGCGCCTCTACACCGCCAGCAACGGGTGGTTCTCCGGCGAGCACGGCCAGCGCGGCCTCGTCGCCGCGGGCTGCCTCGGCGACCTCGCCGTGCTGTCCGACGACTACTTCGCCGTGCCCGAGAGCCAGATCCGCGACCTCACCTCCGTGCTCACCGTGGTCGGCGGCGAAGTCGTGCACGCCAGCGGCGAGTTCGGCGGCCTCGCCCCGCCGCCGCTGCCGTTCAGCCCCGACTGGGCCCCGCCCGCGCACCACGGCGGCTACGACCCCGGCCTCGTCGCCCACGCGCTCGGCCGCCGCGCCCACGCCCATCATCACCACCACCACTTCGGCCTCGCCTGCCCCTGCGCGGTGTTCTGATCCCATGCACCTGTCCTCGCGGACATACCAGGCGCCGCCCCGCGCCTGGCCGGGGGCTCGCGCGCCCGCAGCCCGGGCCGCCGCCCTGGCGGTCGCGCTCGGCGGCCCCGGCCTCGCCCGCGCCGAGCCGGCCGGCGGTCCGAACGGACATGTCCCCGGAGACATGCCGCATAGGCCAGGTTCGTTCGCACATGCCCACAAGGACATGTCCACGAAGCCAGCCTCGCCCGCCCAGGCCGCGGGCGCCAGCGAGGCCGCCGCGCTCGCCGGGCGCGGCGCCGGACCGCCCGCAGCCCCGCCGCCGTACCGCCTGCTGCGCGCCGACGAGGACTACCGCTACCTCCGCGACCCCCGGCGCCGCGTCGACTGGCTCGATCGCCTCAAGTACGTCCCGCTCGGCCCGCGCCGGCGGGTCGCGCTCGGCTTCGGCGGTGAGGCCCGCCAGCGCCTCGACAGCTTCCGCCACCTCGACTGGGGGGCAGGCCCGCCGCGCTCGCTGTCGTGGCTGCAGCGCTATATGCTGCACGCCGAGCTGCGCGCCCCGAACTTCCGCGCCTTTGTCCAGCTCAAGAGCGCGCTCGAGCACGGCCGCCCCGGCGGCCCGCGGGACGTCGACCGCGACGACCTCGATTTCCACCAAGCCTTCGCCGAATTCGAGCACGAGCGCCCTGGCCTGCGCCTCGTCGTCCGCGCTGGCCGCCACGAGCTCGGATTCGGCTCGGGCCGGCTCGTGTCGCCGCGCGAGGGCCCCAACGTGCGCCGCAGCTTCGACGGCGTCTCGCTGATCGTCGCCGCCCGCCGCGTGCGCGCGCACCTGTTCATCACCCGCCCGGTCGCCACCCGCCCCGGCCTGTTCGACGACGGCTGGGAGCGCGGCCAGTGGTTCGCCGGCGCCCACCTCACCGTGCCCTCCCCGCTGCGCGGCGGCCAGGTCGACCTCTACGCGCTCTACCTCGACCGCCCCGGCGCCGTCTATCAGCGCGGCGCGGCCCACGAGCGGCGCCTGTCTCTCGGGACACGTTGGTTCGGCGCCGCCGGCCGGCTCGACTACAACCTCGAGGCCGTGCTGCAGACCGGCACGTTCGGCGCCGCCCCGCTGCTCGCCTGGACCCTCGCCAGCGACACCGGCGTCGCCCTGCCGCTGCCGTGGCGCCCGCGGCTCGGCGTGCGCCTCGACGTCGCCTCCGGCGATCGCGGCGGCGATCGGCCGATGGGCACCTTCTCGCCGCTGTTCCCCAAGGGCTCCTACTTCGGCGAGGACGGCACTCTCGGCCCCGCCAACTTCTACGACCTCCACCCGATGCTGTCCCTCGCGCCGCTGCAGCGCCTGAGCCTCACCTTCGACTGGGTGTGCCTGTGGCGGTACAGCCGCGCCGACGGCGTCTACAACGTCCCCGGCGAGCCGCTCGTCGCCGACCTGAACCCCGAGCGCTTCATCGGTCACCGCGCCGGCGCCAACCTCGAGGTCGAGCTCGGCCGCCACATCGGCTTCGTCGTCACCCTCGGCCGGTTCTTCCGCGGCCCCTTCCTCGCCCGCGCCGGCCGCCCGCGCGACCTCGACTTCATCGCCACCTGGCTGACCCTCAAGTTCTGACTCCTGTCATTTGCCAATCACACCAATCACCCAAGGTCCATTCATCATGCCCACCGCCACCGCCACGCCCGCCCGCTCGCTGCTCACCCCGCGCGACCACACCCTCATCCTCATCGATCACCAGCCGCAGATGGCCTTCGCCACCCGCTCGATCGACGCCGTCCTGCTGCGCAACAACGCCGCCATGGCCGCCCGCGCCGCCCGCATCTTCGAGGTCGCCACCATCCTCACCACCGTCGCCGAGAAGACCTTCTCCGGCCCGATCTTCGCCGAGATCGCCGCCGCCCAGCCCGGGCACGACATCCTCGATCGCACCACCATGAATTGCTGGGAGGACGCCAGCGTGGTCGCCCGCGTCAATCAGCTCGGCCACTCGCGGATCGTCATCGCCGGCCTGTGGACCTCCGTCTGCATCGTCGGCCCCGTGCTCTCCGCGCTCGAGCAGGGCTTCGAGGTCTACGTGATCACCGACGCTTGCGGCGACGTGTCCGAGGAGGCCCACGAGCGCGCCGTCACCCGCATGGTCCAGGCCGGCGCGCGCCCGCTGACGGCCCTGCAGTACCTGCTCGAGCTCCAGCGCGACTGGGCCCGCGGCGACACCTACGGCGCCGTCACCGGCCTCGCCGCCGAGCTGGGCGGCGCCTACGGCCTCGGGATCATCTACGCCAAGGCCATGTTCGGCGGCTCCGAAGGCGGCCACTAGGCGGCCATGAAGCTCTACCTGCTCTCTCTGGGCGTCGGCGTGCTCGTCGGCGTCCTCTACGGCGCGCTCAACGTGCGCTCGCCGGCGCCGCCGATCGTCGCCCTGCTCGGGCTGTTCGGCATGCTGCTCGGCGAGCAGGTCGGGCCGGTCGCGCGGCGCATCCTCGCCGGCCAGCCATTGACGGCCGCGTGGTTCTCCCGCGAGTGTACGCCCAAGATCACCGGCGTGACCGCGCCCGAGCCCGACCATGGCGACCCCGTTTCCCGCTGAATCACCACCCTCCGTCTCGGCCTGGGCGCCGCTGCGTCACCGCGTGTTCCGCTCGCTGTGGCTCGGCGCGCTCGGCTCCAACATCGCCTTGTGGGTGCAGAACGCCGTCGGCAGCTGGGACATGACCACCCTCGCCGACGCCCCGATCTACGTCGCCCTGCTGCAGACCATGTCCGGCGCCCCGGTCCTGCTCGTCGGCCTGCCCGCGGCCGCCTTCGCCGACCTCTTCGATCGCCGCGGTCTCCTGGTCGGCTTCGCCGCCTGGATGGCCGCCGTCTCGCTGGTCCTCGCCGCCCTCTCCTTCACCGGCGCGCTCGGCCCCGCCGCCCTGCTCGCTGCCACCTTCGCGCTCGGCCTCGGCGCCGCGCTCTCGGCCCCGCTGTGGCAATCGGTGCTGCCGTCGCAGGTCGCCGCCAGCGAGCTCGCCTCCGCCGTCACCCTCGGCGGCGTCGCCGTCAACCTCGCCCGCGCCGTCGGCCCCGCGCTCGGCGGCGTCGGCGTGGCCCTCCTCGGCAGCGGCGCCGTCTATGCCTTCAACGCCTGCCTGTTCACGCTCGTCGTCGTCCAGGTGCTGCGCTGGCGACCCGAGCGCGAGCGCCCGCCGCAGAGCCCCGAGCGGGTCGTCGGGGCCATCGTCGCCGGCCTGCGCTTCGCTGGCCACGCCCCGGTGCTGCGCGCCGTGATCGCCCGCGCCGGCGCCTTCATCGTCTGCGGCAGCGCCTTATGGGCCCTGTTGCCGGTGATCGCTCGCCGCGAGCTGCACATGAGCCCCCTGCGGTTCGGCGCCCTGCTCGGCTGCGTCGGCGCCGGCGCCCTGCTCGGCGCCGCCGTCATGCCGCGCCTGCGCGCCCGCTGGGGCCCCGATCGCCTGACCCTCGCCGCCAGCCTCGCCTACGCCGCCACCATGCTCGCGCTCGGCTTCGTGCGCAGCGAGGCCCTCCTGTACCTCTCCATGCTCGCCACGGGCGTCGCCTGGATCAGCATCATGTCGAGCCTCAACGTCGCCGCCGCCTCGGCCGCCCCCGGGTGGGTCCACGCGCGCGCGCTCGGCCTCTATTTATTGGTGTTTCAAGGCGGCCTCGCGCTCGGCAGCCTCGCCTGGGGCAGCCTCGCCGGCCTGCTCGGCCCGCCGCGCACCCTCGCCATCGCCGCCGCCGGCGTCGCTCTCGGCGCCCTCGTGACCGTGCGCTGGCGCCTCGGCGACGCTCGCCGCGAGGCCTTCGCGTCGTGGAGCGCCTGGCCCGAGCCCGTCGTGCTCGGCGCCGACCTCGACCACGAAGCCGGCCCCGTGCTCATCGTCCGCCGCCACCGCGTCCCCGCGGCCCACCGCGCCGAGTTCCTGCGGCTCTGCCAGGCGCTCGAGCACCTGCGCCGGCGCGACGGCGCCCGCGAGTGGTCGCTCTACGAGGACCTCGCCGACCCCGACCTCTTCGTCGAGACCTTCACCCTCGCCTCGTGGTCCGAGCACCTGCGCCAGCACGCCCGCGCCGTGGTCGCCGACCAATCCTTGCTCACTCGCCTCGCCGCCCTCGCCGAGGACGCCGGCGTCACCCACCTCGTCGACGCCCGCGCCCTCGCAGCCGCCCGCGCCCGCGCCCCGCAGTGAAGCTCCATCGCAGCGCGACGCGGTGCGAAGGCATCGCCCGAGAGCAGGGCGAGCCCAAGGCGGTCACCACGCATTCGTCGCAGCGAGGCCCTGTCGCGTGATGGACGGTCTGCCTCCACAAGGCCGCCGGGGTCTCCTAACGAAAGGGCCGCCAGAGATCTCGTGCTTGTCCCTCAATCGTTCTTATGGGGCCGAATAGATCCTCGAGGCGTTGAAATAATGTGTAGAACTCAAAGAAGAAGACCTCATCAGACCACGCGTTCGCTCGAGTGGTTGCGACGAGCCGGAGCTCCTTCGGTGTTGCGCCGCGGGCCAGTTCGATATGCAGACGAGGTTGGTCGAGCTTCGCCGACGAGAGCACCGCGTCCGCGACTGGCATCTCGAATTCGAAGGTCCAGTGCCTTGCCCAACTGCCATCAGGTCCGCCAATCCAGTCGGGCCAGGGGTTCAGAATGATGGGTGCGCTATCGTACCCGTCGGTGCTCATGATCCTCTCTCCCGCGCAAGGCCGAATGTGGGCTCACGACCACTCTAGCAGCCCTCAAGTGGAGCTCACTGCGACCGCGGCGGTCGAGGGGGCTGCCGCGTGCACGACCCGCCATGGGCGCCTCCCGGGCCCCACGATCAGCGAGCGATTCCACGCATCCCCCGGGCCACCGCCTCTCGCCACCTCCGAACCCGGCTTCGACCACCACCCTTGAATCATTCTCGCGCATGCGAATGGCGGAACTTGCGCGGTTCCCCGAACCATCTTCCAAGTCCTCGCCCGCCCACCCAGCGCATCCTGCGCGCTCCCGGCTCGAGCAGCCCGGTCCGCAAGTTTTACCCGCTCTCTGCAGGGACTTTCGCGAGCCCTGGCGGCCCTCGCGGTGCAAATCGCTGGTGCCCCGGGGCATCGCCCCCCGCACCTTCCGCGGCGCTCGCAGCCCGCGCCGGCGAGCAATGCCCCCGGTGCTAAGCGCGGCCGCGAGCGATTGTGAGCATTCCAGCGAGCTCGGGCACGCGAATCGGCGCGCCGTCCCCTGTGCCCGGACGCATGAACCCGCGCCCTCGCGAATGCGAGCACCGCCCCGACGATCCAGCCCACCCAGCCGGGCCCGTCGATCATGACAGCCTCGCCACGCTCCTCCCCCCGAACCCCGCGCGAACGCCCTCGTGCCCCCGCACCGCCCCTCGCGTGGGGCCGCGCGCGGTCACTGGCACTGTCTTGATCGAATATTGATACCTGACGTCGGGGACAGCCGCCGAGCGGCCTCTGCCGCGCCTGCTAGCCGAACAGCAGGCCCGCGGCCAGCATCACCGCGAAGCCCGCGAGGAAGATGTAGAAGAGGACCTGCGCCAGGTGGACCGCGAACACCGTGATGCCGCCGAAGCCGAAGAACGCAGCGGCCAGCGAGATGAGAAGGAAGATGAGCGCCCAGCGAAGCATGTCCGAATCCTCTTGAGCCACGTATTTTCGGATCGCCGACAGGCGCAACCCGGTTCGTGGGGCCCACGAGGGACACCCGTTCTTTCGCCTCCCAGGCCCATCTCCGGGCCTTTCTCCGGCTCGCGGGCGTTCGTCCGCGCACGGGGCGCGGCCGCCCGGGCTTGCCACCGACCGCGCGCCCCTCCTCTCCGATCGCCGCGAAGCGCCTCCCTTCGGCCCTCCGCGGCCGAAAACCGCCCTCGACCCCGCGCGCGGGTCCGCTGGGCGCTTCGGACCCCACGCGTGTCCGCGAAAAAAGTTGCCGTGCCCGGCATTGACATCCGTCCGGGCCCCGATCACGTCTCGATCATCACCACCGAGCGCCGGGAACAAGGTTCTCCCCGGAGCGAGGGCAGGATCCGCGGCTCGGCCTCGATCGCCGGCAAGCCGCACGGACCGCGGCGAATGACGCCCGGATTATGGAAGGAGCCGACACCATGCTGCGAGAAATCGACACCCGCGAATCGAACGGTGCACTGGTGAATGAATCGCACCGGCCGCTCACCACTTACTTCCGCGACCTCTCGGAAGCCGACGTGATGACGCGCGAGGAAGAGACCACCGCCGCGATCAAGCTCGTCCATCTCCGCCGCGGCCTGTGGACCGCGCTCCTCGACTATCCGCCCTACGCCGAGCCGATCGGCGCGCTCCTCCGCGAGCGCCTGTCGGAGGACGACTGCCCGAGCGCCGCCGTCACCGCTTATGAGAAGGCCGCGCGGACCCTCCGCGACCGCGACCTCCGCAAGCACCACGACGCCTTCGCGGCGGCCCGTGACCGCGTCGCCGGCCTCCTGCTCGCCGTCGACGTCGACACCGAGATCGCCGACATCCTCGCCGCCGACCTCACCACCCTCGAGGGTCAGCGCGGCGCCCCGACCACCCTCGCGGTCCATCCGCCGCGCCGCGGCAGCGTCCCGTTCGCCCGCTACGTCGCCGCCGTGCGCAGCAAGCAGGCCGCCTTCGTCGCCGCCCGCAACGCCTTCGTGCGCTCCAACCTGCGCCTCGTCGTCGCCCTCGCGCGCCGCTTCTTCCGCGGCAGCGTGCCCCTGCCCGACCTGATCCAGGAGGGCAACCTCGGCCTCCTCAAGGCCGTCGCCCGCTTCGACCCCGCCCGCGGCTGCCGCTTCTCGACCTACGCCGCCTGGTGGATCCGCCACGCCATCACCCGCTCGATCGCCGACAAGTCGCGCACCGTCCGCCTGCCCGTCCACATGATCGAGGCGTGCACCAAGGTCGCCCGGTCCCGCCGCGACTTCGAACTCTCCGAGCGCCGCGAGCCCACCGACGAGGAGCTCGCCGAGATCAGCGGCGTCAGCCGCGAGCGGATCGCCCGCATGGGTTGGTCGCTGATGGAGACCCCGCTCAGCCTCGCCTCCCCGGCCTCGCGCGACAGCGAGGGCACCCTCGCCGACACCGTCGCCGACCCCGACCACGTCGCCCCGTCCGACCTCATGGACCGCGACCTGCTGCAGTCACAGCTCGCCGAGGTCTTCGCCCAGCTCACCCCGCTCGAGGCCGACATCCTGCGCAAGCGCGTCGGCCTCGACGGCGAGAGCGAGATGACCCTCAAGGACATCGGCGCCGGCTACTCGCTCTCGCGCGAGCGGATCCGTCAGCTCCAGGAGGGCGCGCTCGCCAAGCTGCGCGCCGAGTTCTCGCGTCGCAGACTCATGTGACGCGCGCGGTCGGTGGCGCCGCAGCCTTCTTTCGCTTGCCCGCCGCCTCCGCGCGACGCGGGCCGAGCCCCCCGCTCGACCGCGAAACGATAACCTCGCTGCGCGTCACCGACCGATTTGTCCTGCCCCTCCCAACCCTTCACCCCTCGCGCCGCGCGGCGACCTGTCCGGAAGGACAAGTCGACCGCGCGGCTCCGTTCGCGGGGTCCCGCATCCCGCTGCGACCTGTCCCTACAGACAGGTCAGCCGCGCGGCTCCGTTCGCGGGGTCTCGCATCCCGCTGCGACCTGTCCCGAAGGACAAGTGCGCCGCGCGGCTCCGTTTGCCGTTCGCGCATCGCGGCAGCCCTCACGCGCGAGCCTTCACCGCGCCTGTCCCATGCGCCAGATTACCCCGCACGTGGGCCTCGAGCGCCGCCACCTCCGCGATCGCCGGCGCCCGCTTGCGCTTTATCAAATGCACCTGCAGCCGCGGCAGGTCGACCACCGGCACTGCCACCGTCCCGGGCGGCGTCGGGATGTACGCATTGACAACCGTCAGCCCGAGGCCGAGCGACGCGTAGTGCGTCATCAGCTCCCACCCGTCGACCTCGACCGCCACGTGCAGATCGCCGCCGAGCGCCGCCGCCAGCGTCGCCCGGTGCGTGCGCCCGGCCGGCGGCAGGATCAGCGGCCGCCCGGCCAGCGCGCGCGCGCGGATCTGTTTGCGCTGCGCCAGCGGATCGCCCGCCGGCACGATCGCCACCTGGCCGACCTCGAGCACCCGCGTGCCGTCGAGCTCCGGGTCGGCCTCGAGCAGCGACGTGAGCCCCAGGTGGGCCCGGCCGCTGCGGACCGCCTCGATCGTCGCCGGTCGGTCCTCCGTGCGCAGCGACAGCGGCCCTGACCAGCCGCGCAGCGCGTGGGCCAGCACGTAAAGCTGCAGCGCTCGCCCGGCGCTGACGACCGGCACCGTCGCCCCCTGGCCGGTCGCGCGCGCCGCGAAGCGGTCGACCGCGCCCAGCACCTCGCGCGCCAGCACCTCGACCTCCTGCCCGCGCGGCGTCAGCCGCAGCGCCCGGCCCTCGAAGCGGTAGAGCGGCCCCGCCCACCCCGCCAGCTGCTTGACCTGGGTGTGCAGCGCCGGCTGCGACAGGTGCAGGCGCGCCGCCGCGGCCGTGAAGCCGCCGGTCTCGACCACGGCGAGGAAGGCGCGGAGCCAGTCGAGGCGGACCTCCGATGTATCCATTTCTTGAATATACCCTCCAAATCCAATCGTGTACATGGATGCTCCGACGATGCACGCTCCTGCCTGTAAATCACACAGGAGAGACTATTTATGCATCGCATCGGCATCGACATCGGCCGCGTCATCATCGGCCCCGTGGTCAACGGGCGCTCCGACACCAGCTTCCTCGGCTCCGGGCTCGAGCAGGCCATGCTCACCCCGCCGGCCCCCGGCGCCTTCGCCGGGGTCGCCGACCTGGTCGCCCGCACCGGCGGCAACGCCTGGCTGGTGTCCAAGTGCGGCCCCGGCGTGCAGGCCAAGACGCGCGCCTGGCTGACCCATCACCGCTTCTGGAACGAGACCGGCATGGACCCGTCGCACCTGCGCTTCTGCCTCGCGCGCCCGGACAAGGCCGTGCACGCGCGCAAGCTCCGGCTCACCGCCATGATCGACGACCGCCTCGACGTGCTCGAGCACCTGCGGGGGATCGTCGAGCACAAGCTGCTGTTCGGCGAGCAGAAGCGCCCCGGCCCGCCGTGGACCACCCCCGTGCTCGACTGGGACGCCGTGCGCGCCTGGGCCGCCCGGCAGTGGGCCTCCGCGGCTTGAGCATCACCACCAACACAAACGGGGCGGGCTCGCCGGCGAGCCCGCCCCGTTTCGCGTCCGATTCAAACATGCCCGAAAGGACATGGTTGAAAGTTCATCCTCGATCCTGGCGCCCCGCTCACGCGAGCAGCGCCGCCGCCTCGTCGAGCGCGCGCACGCAGGCCGTCACCGCATCCTCGCCGCCGACCCACCGGATGAACTCCGCCAGGTCGTACGCGTGATGCAGCGACCCCAGCAACGAAGCCCGCGGGTCGCTCGCCGCCCGCCGCATCACCGCCGCGAACACCCGGGCCGCCTCGTCCGGCGCCACCACCTCGCGCGCGGCCCACAGCTCGTCGAACCACAGCCCCTCGCGCAGCCCCGCCGGCGTCGTCACCTTCTCGAGGGCCGCTCGCGCGATCGCCCGCCCCTCGGGCTCGCCCGCCCGGGCCGCCGCCAGCAGCAGCAGCATCTCGATCTGCTCCCGTCCGCCCGCGTGCTCGCGCACCCGCGAGAACCACACCTCGGCCTCGCCCGCGGCGTGCCAGCTATCGACCAGCACCTGCAGCGCCGCGCTGCGCAGCTCGCCCGCCTCGACCGCACACGCGCGCTCGAGGCAGCCGCGCACCATCGTCGCTGGCGGTGACGGGCGGTCCGGCGGTCCCAGCACCTGCGTCAGCCCGCCGAAGAATCGCAGCACCAGCGAATCGTCGGACCACGTCGCGCCCGTCGGCCACGCCCACGGCTCGCCGCGCGCCGCCCGATGACCACAGATCTGCCCGTGCGCGTCGGCGCGGACCACCGCGTCGGCGATCGCCGGCAGCAGCCGCTCGGCCTCGTCCGCGTGGCCGAGCGCGGCCAGCCGCACGAACAGACAGGCCCGCGCCTGGCTGAGCTGGTGCCGCCAATCGGCGGTGGCCATGCGCTCGCTGACCGCGATCGCGCGCCGCAGCTGCGCCTCGTCCATCCACGGCGCGAGGCGGGCGAAGGGCCCGGGGTCGTTGCCCGGATCGATCGGCGCCAGGGCGATCGCGGCGAACGCCGCGATCGCGCGATCGATGACCGCCGCGCGGCTCTCGGGCGCCACCGCCTCGGCCAGGGCGGACAGCCGCCAGGCGAACAACGGATCGCCCGGATCGATCGACGGCGCCTCCTCCTCCTCCGGCGCGTCGTCGCCGTCGCTGCTGTCACCGGTGAGTCGCCGCCGCAGCTCGACCGCGTACGGCCCGGGTCGATGCGGCCTGCGCTCGCGCATCCACTGGATCACCAGCGCGCCCCGCAGCATGCGTCCCATCGCCGCCGCTCGCCCCACGCCGCCCTCCACCGCCTCGCCGGCTGCCATGACGTCGCCGCGGAACCACCCGCCGATCGCCGCCGCCAGCTCGTCGCGCTCGGGCCCCCGGCACAGCGCGCGCCACTGCTCGCGCAACGCCCCCAGTTCGTCCGCATCACCCTTCACGATCGCGGCCATCGTCGACCGCCGCGCTCGCCAGCGCAAGCGTCAGGCGGCCGGCCCGCGGCGAAACACGTTCTCGCGGGCGTGCGGCCGAACGTACGCAGCGTCACCTGTCCGCGAAGAACTCGTGCGCGTCGACGTACTTGACCCCGAGCGAGCGCGCGAAGTCGCGGTCGCTGTCCATGTCGCCGACCATGACGACCCCCTCGCGCGCCAGCCCGTGGCGCTGGATCAGCGACACGCCGAGCCCCGGCAGCGGCTTGCGGCAGAAGCAGCCGGCCGGGAACGCCGGGTGCGGGCAATACATCACCTCGGCCACCGGCAGGTCGAGCAGCGCCATCGTGCGCGCGAACGCGGCCTCGACCGCCTCCTTGCTGACCGTCCCTGACGCCACCCCGCTCTGGTTCGACACGAAGAACAGCTTGTAGCCCTCGTCGACGAACCGTTGCAGCACCTCGCGCCGGTTCGGCAGCAGCTCGACGTCCTCGGGGTCGCGCGGGTAGATCTCGCCGCTCCGGGTCTTGCGCAGCGTGCCGTCGACGTCGAGCAGCAGGCCCTTGCCGGTGAATTGCGGATCGACGCGTCGTACGAACGGGACCTCCTCGACCGCGCCGAAGCCCTCGTCGACGTGCGGTGCCTCGAAGCTGGCCGCCCACTTCGCCATCGCCGCCGGCGGCGGCAGGTTGGGGTCGTCCTTCGCCAGGTCCTTCAATTCCTCGGGCCCGAGCAGCTTGCCGTAGCGCTCGAGGATTCGCAGCACCACGTTCGCGTAGGCCTCGTCGATCGGCGTGGCGAGGTAGCGGCAGCGGACCGGCACCCCGTGCGCGTGCGCCGTGCGGATCACCGCGAACCGCGACGCCCGCGTCGAATAGGTGTTGTCGAGCACCACCCGCCGCTGCCCCGCGGCCAGCAGCGCGCCGAGCTTCGGCACCAGCTCCTCGAGGCTCCCGCCGATCAGATCGCGGTTCAGCCGCGCGTAGCCGCGATCGACGTAGCGCGCCACCTCCGACGATTTGCCGGCCCCCTGCACCCCCATCATGATCACGACCTCCGGCTCGTCGCCCGGGCCCTCGCCGGTCACCAGCGCGCGCAGCCCCGCGGGCACCGTCGGCGGCGCCGTGGCGGCCAGCGCCTCGGGCGTCGGCGCGAACGAGATCTTGCTCTCGAGGTCGACGCGGTCGCGGTCGCCGAACGGGACCTTCAGCGCGCGCAGGCTCGACTCGACGCTCGCGCGCTTGGTGGCCCCGAACAGCGGCACCACCGGCGGCCCGAGGGCGACCAGGGCCGCCAGCGCCGCCTCGTGCGGCGTGACGCCGTGGCGCGCCGCGATCGGCTTGACCGCCCGGTTCTTCAGCAGGTTGGCCGTCTTCGCGTGCCCGCCGAGCGGCCGGTGGGCCAAAAACGGGACGCCGAGCTGCCGCGCCAGCGCCACCAGCCCGTCGACCCCGCTGTTGCGATCCATGACGCTGAGCTCGTTCTGGATCGCCTGCACCTTGAAGTGCCGCTCGGCCTGGCGCACCTCCGCGATCGACGTGTTCGACAGCCCGAGGTGCTCGATCTTGCCTTCCTTCTGCAGCTCGGCCAGCGCCGCCAGGCTCTCCTCGAGCGGCGTCTTCGGATCGTTGGCGTGCAGCAGCAGCATGAAGATCCGCTCGACCCCCAGCGCCTTGAGGCTGCCCTCGACCATCTTGCGCAGGTGCTCGCGGCGCCCGTTCGGCACCCACTTGCCCTTCGGCCGCGCCAGCCCGGCCTTGGTCACCACGCGGACCTGCTCACGCGGGCCGCTCCAGCCGCTCAGCGCCTTGCGCACCAGCTCCTCGCCGTAGTGCAGGTCCTTGTCGGCGAGCGCGTACGAGTCGGCGGTGTCGAGCAGCCGGATGCCCTGATCGAGGGCGAAGCGAATGACCTCGATCGCCTCGGCCTCGGCCGGTCGACCTTCCGTCGACAATCGCAGCAGACCGAGACCGAGCGGGACTTCGAGGGTACCGAGGACGCCATGGAGGGGGGTAGTGGTGCTCACGGGACCACTGGCATAACGCCGAGCGAGGGGCGGAATCAACCGCGTCCCCGTGAATTGTCGAGAGCACCCCGCCGCCGCCGTCCCCGCCGCCGGACTTGCCTCACGGCCTCCGACCCCCGAACTGCACGCCGGCTCCCGCGCTCACGAGCGAGGCCCGTCGCCGACCCACCGCCCGCGCGTCGCTAGGGCCGCGAATCACCTGTCCTCGGGGACATATGCGCCGACGACCGCGCCTTCATGACGGTCGCGGCCTCCCCTCCTTCGCCCTCACCGGCGAATGCCCTTACGCGGACGCCCCGGCCAGTGATGGCAGGCCCACGTGACGGCGTGGGCGTCGAGCGGGCTGTCGTGCAAGGACTATGCGGCCAGGGCCGGCGTCAACCCGCGGACATTGACTTGGTGGAAGTCGAAGCTGGCGAGCGTCGGCGCGGCCGGGCCAGCGCCGGTGAGCTTCGTCGAGGTGACGGAGCAGCTAACCGCGCCGGCGAGCTCAGAGGTCGCGGTGATCGCTGTTCTGTCAGCTGCGCGACTCGGTGGTGCGGGACCGGGGCTGACGGCGCACCCGCGACTTCCCGGCCACGTCGACATGATGACCGCGTGATCCCACGGCGCGGCGCGGTCGGGTGCGCACGGCGGAGCGAGGCGCGACGTCGACCACCGCGCCTGCGGGGACCGCGACGCAGATCGTGTGCTACTCGAGGGCGGTGACCACGACGCACACAGGGTTCGCAATCGCCACGGAGACGATCCTGGAGACCGACTGGAGGCGCGTCGGGATGGTCGTAGCGATCGGGACAGTGGTCCCCGCGACCGTCGGCGCGCCGTTCTGGCAGGCGTTCATGGCTGATACGGGCGGCCTCCTGAACGCGTTCCAAGCGCTCGCGCGGACGCTCTTCTTTGTCATGGGGGGGCTGATCGTCGTCTGGCTCATGGTGCCCGGGGCGACCTACATCCGGCGGACCGCGATCCGCATCGATCTGTTCGAGCACGGCGTCGAGCTGCGCGACGCCGCGGGCGCGGTGCTCGGCCAGACCGCCGACGGCAGCCTGCGGGTGACGCACGCCAACCTGCGGTCGACCAAGAGCATGCTGGGTGGTCTGCGCCTCGACCATCGCGGCGGCGCGCTGCTGATCTCGCCGAACCCGACGCTCGCGCCGTGGCCGGGTCAAGCAGCGCAGGATGGCATGTGGCACTTCGTGTCCGGCCCGATGTACGAGGGGCTGCGGCGCCTCGCCGCGTGAGCATCAGGGCGCGTGCGTCAGCTCGAGGGTCTGCCACTCGAGGTCGAGTGCCCGGCGTGCCCGGACGCTGCGCCCCGCCGCGGGCGAGTCCGCCGCTCCACAACCGCGTGGCTGTGGGCGCGACGGTCAGCACGAGCGGGTGGGAAGGAGTGACTTCGTTGTCGCGGAAAGCTCCGACGACGAGGATGTGGTGGACTTCCGCACGCTGCGCGCTCGAAGGCCGCCAAAAAATCGACCTCGCCTTTGCAACACTCGCCTGCGCGGCGGCGTGCCGCGGTGAACGATGACCCACTCCGTAGCGACCGCCGCCCTCGCGGACATGAAGTGGCTGCAACGCCTGGCCGCCGCCCTCGCACGCGACGCCGATGACGCCGCCGACCTCGTGCAGGACACACTCGTGGCTGCATGGTCCCACCCGCCGGCCGACGAGCACCAGCCGCTGCGTCCGTGGCTGGCGACCGTCCTTCGCAACCGCTTCCGCATGCAGCTGCGCACCCAGGCGCGCCGCGATCGGCGTGAGCAGTCCGGCGCGTCGACCGGGGCGACCACCACCGAGCCCGACCGGGAGTTGCTGCGCATCGAGCTGCTGCGGGTGCTCCTCCACGAGCTCGAGCAGCTCGCGCCCGAGGACCGGAAGATCCTGGTTCGTCGGTTCTTCCAGGGGGAGAGCGCGGCCGAGATCGCCCACGGGCTCGCCCTGCCCGCGGCGACCGTGCGCTCGCGCCTCCACCGCTCGCTCCAGCGGCTGCGTGCTCGACTGGACGAGCAATTCGGGGGGCGTTCGGCCTGGTGTGCCCTGGTCCTGCCCGCACCTCCCGGCGCCTCGATCCGACACGCGGGCCACAGCGGCACCATGAGCATCCCCGTGAAATTCATCCTCGGGACGGGCCTCGGTATCGTCGGTGTGGCCGGCTGGCTCGCGCTCACCGGACCATCCCCGGCACCTCCCTCCGCGGGCTCTACCGCCTCGCAACCCGTCCTGCAGCCACCGGTCGAAGGACGGGCGAGCACGGCCATCGAGCCGCGCCGTGCGGCTCGTGCAGCCATCTCCGGGTTCGTGCGCGATCGAGAGGGGGGCCCGGTCCCGGCCGCGACCGTGTGCGCGGCGTCCTCGTCGGAGGCGCTCGGCGCGTCCGAGCGGCGCGCGAGACCTTGCACGATCGCCGCGGCTGACGGCTCGTACCGCCTGGACGGCCTGCTGGCAGCGCCGCATCGGGTCACCGCCAGCGCGCCGCATTTCATCCCGCAGGCGCATCGCAGCGGCACCGGGGCCCGGGCGCGCGAGCTGGTGCTCCTGCGCTCCGGGCAGGAAGAGCACGGCATCGACATCACGCTGCTGCCCGGCGGGGTCCAGCTCGTCGGCATCGTGCGCGACCTCGGCGGCGGTGAGGTCGATGGGGCGATCCTCGAAGCGGGCGACGCAGCCGGATACTCGGGCGCGGACGGGAGGTTCTCGCTGTGGGTCCCACCGGGCGAGGTGCTTGTGACAGCGACCGCGGAGGGCTATGCGGACAGGCAAGCCTCCGGACGCGCGCCGGGATTGACGCTAGAGATCCTCATGACTCCGGAGTCGGTGTTGCTCGGCCGGGTGGTGCGTGCCGATGATGGATCGCCGGTCGCAGGCGCCGAGGTGAGCGCGCTCGACGGCGGCTGGGGTCGCAAGGGGCCGTCGTTCACCGACGCGTCCGGGAACTTCAGGATCGACGCGCTGCGACCCGGAGCCTACAAGGCGCGGGCGCTGCATGACGATGGTTATGGGGCCGGCGAGGCGCTGGTGGTGCTCGGCCTCGGTGAAACATCCGCGCCGGTCGAGGTTCGCATGCACCCGGCTTTCCTGGTCGAAGGGACAGTCGTGATCACTGGCGGAGGCAATTGCGATCGCGGCTCGGTCATCCTCTCGGACCCCCACGGCCAGCGTCACTCGCCTATCGCCCCCGACGGCCGGGTGCGGGTCCCCGGGCTGTTGCCCGGGAGTTACGAGGTGGATGTCAGGTGCGAAGGGTTCGCATCGGCGCCGAGCTACCCGCCTCTGACGATCGCCGACCGCAGCCTCCGCGAGCTGCGGTGGGAGGTCCGACCGGGCCAGACGATCCGCGGCACGGTCGTCACCACCACCCGTGGACCCTTCACTGCGATGACGGTGACGGCGAGCCCGCAAGCCGACCCGAGCCGCGCGAACGCGCAGTCGACCAGCGGACGCGCGCAGGCTGACAGCGCCGGACGATTCGAAGTCACGGGCCTGCTGCCGGGGCGCTATTCCATGCGCGTGTACGGCGGAGATCCACCGCAGCTCCTCGCGGGGCCCGAGGTCGAGGTTCGTGAGGGGCATGACCTCGACGACATCCGCATCGAGCTCCCCGCGGCCGGTGAGGTCCGCGGCGAGGTCCGCGACTTCCACGGCCGAGCCATCCCCGGTGCGCGCGTCTTGCTGCGCGGACCGACCCACGCGCAGACGACCAGCCTCGATGACGGGAGCTTCCGTCTCTCCGGCATCGCCCCCGGCGCGTACCAGGCGAGCGTGAACAAGAGCTACCAGCCGCTGCGCATGCACGGCGCAAACGACGGCGAGCAGCCGCGCGTGGCGGTCGAAGCCGGCGAGACCGCGGTCCTCGACCTCGTCGTCGAGGCCCCGGACGGGCGGATCTCCGGACGGGTCGTGGATGGCGACGCGGCAGCGCTCGACGACGTCTTCGTCGAGGTCTTGCGCGAGCCCGAGAGCGGCCCGCCCGGGGCCGCCTTGCGCGACATGCGGTGGAGCATGGACCGCGGCCTGCGGCCGCGCATGACCGACAGCGAGGGGAGATTCGAGTTCGGCGAGCTGCCTGAAGGGACCTATGCGCTCGTGGCCCACCGGCGCGGCGGCGGCGAGGGAGTGCTCGAGCGCGTGGCGCTGGGCAGCGAGGTCATCGTCAAGATCGCCGCGCCGGGCTCGCTGGTCGGGCGGGTGCGCTTGCCCGGCGGCGGCGGGCCGGAGCGATTCTCGGTGGAGCTCCGCGATGTCGCGTCCGGCTACCAGGTGCGCGACAGCTTCTTCCGCACCGACGGGACGTTCGCGTTCCCGCAGGTGCCCGCGGGCGACTTCGTGGTCGCAGTCGAGGCGCCCGAGGGCGCGGGCAAGGCCGAGGTCACGCTGGCGACGGGCCAGCGCGCGCAGGTCGAGGTCGCGCTGGCGGGACGCGTGACCGTCCGCGGCCGCGTGCTCGACCTCGACACCGGCGCCCCGGTCCCGGGGATGCGCGTGAAGTTCGGCGCGGAGGGGAGAGAGGCGTTCATCAGCTCGGCCGACCACGTCGACGAGCGCTCCGTGACCGACGCGGAGGGCCGGTTCGAAGTCGCCGACGTGCCTGTCGGCCAGGCGACGGTGATCGTGACTGCCAGGAGCTTCGGAGCGACGAGCGACCACGAGACCCTCTGGTCGCGCGCGCAGATCTCGAGCGGCAGCGTGGTCGAACTGGCGCCGCTCGAGGTGCTGCGACGCCGGCTTCAACCCGATGACGAGGCCGGTGAGCTCGGAGTGACGATGCTTCGAGACGACCCAGCGGCGGGAGCGAAGGCGGCCCGGCCGACCGTCGCATTCGTGCAGCCTGGCGGCCCGGCGGCGCGCGCCGGCCTGCGGATCGGCGACGTGATCGTCGCCGTCGACGGCCATGACGTCACCGGCGACCACGTGCATCGCTTCGACGCCCTGACGCGAGTACCCGCGGGCACCGAGCTCCGCCTCGAGCTCGCGCGAGGAGACAGCGTCACGCTGATCGCCGCACGACGATGAATCGCCGGACCGACGCGACGCGTGATCACCGGCCTCTCGCCGACGCCTTCGACTCTCCCTTCTCGAGCGCGAGCATCGTGACGCTGCGGCGCGTCTTCAGGCGGGCGTGGGCCCGCAGCGCCATGCCCGGGTGCCAGCGGTAGGCGGCGTGCAGCAGCGCCGAGTACGGGTGGACGAGCACCAGGAGACCTCCGGGCGCCAGCACGCGCATCACCTCGCGTCGCAGCGCCCGGCCGTAGCGCGAGAACGGGAACGGGGCGAGGTAGTACAGCAGCTCCGAGATCACGATCGCGTCGTACTCGCCGCTCCGCAGCCCGCGCAGCACCGTCAGCGCGTCGCCGACGTGGTCCTCGCCAGCGACCTCGACCCGCGCCCGCGCCCGCTCGACCGCCGCCGCCGAGATGTCGACCAGGCTGATCCGCTCCCCGTGGGCCCGCAGATGCCGCGCCAAAAAGCCCTCGCCGCAGCCGACGTCGAGCAAATGACGCGCACGCCGCCCCTGCAGCCCGTAGGCGGCCATCGCCCGCTTGAGCTCGTCGTAGCGGCTGGCCGCGTACCCCCACGGATCGACGCGCTCGTACTTGGCGTCGAAGAACGCCTGGCCGAAGCCGCTCTCGTTCCATAGCTGTCGCAGGTAGTGCCCGAAATCGCGGAGGTCGCCGAGGTAGACGCCGAGGAAGGTCTTGCGAGGTTGCTTCGCGGTCATCGTGCGGGGAACCTGTAAAGTGGGAGCTCGGGGGTGGATGGCAGGAAAACGCCGAGAGGTCCGCGGATGATAGGCCGAGGCGACGACCGCCGCACGGGACTCGCCTCTGGTGTTCAGGCCTCAGGCGACGCGAGGGCGTCGGAGATCGAAGCAGCGGCGGTGTCGAAGCGGAGACCATGCGCCAGGCTCTGCCGCTCCGCGTCCGCGCGATGACACCGCTCGTCTGGCTCCTGGGCGCCGCCTGCCCGCCGAATGGCACCACGACCGCGACCGAGGGCCCGGGCCCGGGCCCGACGACCGGCGATTCCGGAACGACGGCGAACCATTCGGGTGCGAGCATGGGTGGCCCCACGGGCGACCCGCCGGACACCACGGGTGACTCGGACGGCACCTGCGAGCCGACCGCTGGCGAGCCGGTCTGCAGCGCCATCCCGGTGACTCCGGGCGGCGACCTCGGGTGCGGCGGCGAGGAGCTCACGATCTCCGGCTGCGATCAGCTCGCCGGCTACGAGCTCTGCCCCAACCTCGCGGTCCACCGCCACACCGCCAGTATCCCGTGCGACGACAGCCAGCTCTGCGATCCCCGGTTCTCCTGTAGCACCGACGAGGAGTGCGGCCCCGGCGAGGCCTGCGTCTGCGACGTCACCTGGGGCGAAGACCACCCCACCCCGGGGCCATTCTCACGATACACCTCATGCGTATCGGCGCAGTGCCGTACGGACGCGGATTGCGCCTTTGGCATGCGCTGCGGGGTCGATACCCATTGTCGTGATGTCCAGGGGCTCTACTGTCACACCCCGGAGGACGGCTGCGAGGGCGACGCCGACTGCCCGGAGCGCTGCGGCTATTCGCCCGAGGAGAAGCGGTGGTTCTGCATGGGACACGTGTTCTGTGAGTGAGGGGGAGAGCATGAAGGGGCGAGCCATCGACCGAAGTCGCCATCGTCAGGCCGCCACGAGCTCGCCGCGCGCCTGGTCCGTGTTCGTCAGCGCGGCCCTCGCAGGCGCGTGCCAGCAACCGAGCGGCGTCCCGGAGACCACGGCGAGCGCCGCAACGACGACCACCGGCGCCGCGCAGACGACCGCGAACGCGTCCACCACCACGGGCGGGTCGACCGGGGCCAGCGCAACGACGACGCACGGGGGAGGCTCGAGCTCGGAGACCGAGGGCGAGTGCCCGATCCTCGAGGACCCCACGACCGGAGCGATCAACCCGCAGGTCGTCGAGGAGTGCGACGCCCTCTGCGCTCACTATCAAGAGTGCGGCTTCAAGGAGCACGCGCTCTGTCAAATGGGGTGTGTGGCCAAATTCGGGCTCGACCATCAGGACTGCTTCGAGGCGAGGAGCGCGGCGCGAAAGTGCCTGATGGCGCTGGCCTGCGAGGAGCTGGGCGAGTACCTCCAATTCAACGAGGGAGGCTCCTGCGCCCAGCTGCTCGAGGACGAGCATCAGGCGTGCACGTGTCAGACGCAGTCGGGCATGCACAGCGGGGGCGACGCGTGCACCTACAGGCTCGACTGCCCGTATGTGCCGCTTCGCAGGATGGTCTGCGGCCAGGGCACCTGCGAGTGCTACGTCGGCGATGACGTGGTAAAGACCTGCCCGCAGGGCGACACCTGCCAGGACTGGCTCGACCTGTGGGACAAGGCCGAGTCGTGCTGCTGTATGGTCCTCGGACCGAAGTAGCCGCGAAGATCGACCGGCTCACGGCGACGGCCCCTATGACGCCTCGCTCGTGCGCGTCCTGTTCACGGATGCGATGAAACGACCTCGGCCGCTCCGGCCGGCTCAGCGCGCCGGGAACAGCAGGCCGACCGCAGACCACGCGAGCACGAGGCCCGGCACCGCGAACACTGCGAAGCCGATCACGCGGAACAGCAGCTCGGCCTGGAACATGCCGACCGCGTCGTCGATGGTGGTGGCCTGGCGCTCCTGGCGGATCGGCGTGCGCGGCGTGGCGACGGCGACGATGTTGCTGGCGCGGCAATAGGCGCAGCCGACGACCAATCCGTCGTCGGCGGCCGCGAGCGGGGCCCCGCACACCCGGCAGCGCAGCGGACTGCCGGCGCGGTCCGGCGGGGTGGCGGCGAAATCGAGGGTCAGCACGCGCACGGCCCGGCGACGACAGGTGTAGAGCCCGGCGGCGATCGGCAGGGAGATCCCAAGCAGCAGCGGCGGCGCGAAAAGACCGACGAACGCGGCCCCGTCGAGCGCATCACGCCACAACAGCGCGCTGAAGATCGCCAGCGCGAGCAGCCACAGCAGCACCGGCAGTCCCGCGAGACCCAGCACCAGCGCCTGCGTCCACCCGGCGCGCGGCTGGGCGAGCAGGCGTCGCAATCTCCGGTGGTTGCGGGCGGCCAGCGCCGCCCCTCGCGAGACCTCGCGCAGGCGCGTGCGCAGCAGCTCGGGCATCGCACAGGCCGCGCCGCAGTGGCGGCACTGCACCGCCGGTGCATCGGCGGGGGCGACCGCCGCCCCGCAACCCGGGCAGCCCACGACATCGGGCGCGTCGGCAGGCCGCGGCTCCGGCGGCCTCAGAGCGGCGGGCTTCGGCTGCTCGCGCTCCATCGCTTCTGGTCTGTGCTGCTTCCTGCGCTTCTTCCCGCGCCCGCGCGCCTCGGTGAGCGCGTTCGGGTCGAACTCGGCGACCACGCCGTCGGGCAGCGGATCGAGTCCGTTGTACGCGCGCAATACGTCGAGCACCGCCGTGAAGCTCGCCAGCTCGTCGCCGCGGGCGAGCACGACGGAGCCGCCGTCACGGCTGGCGATCACGAGGCGGCGCATGAAGATGCCGTCGTCTTGGACGACGGCGCAGCGGGCCGGGTCGACGTCGGCCCACGCGAGGCGTACGCCGTCGGCCGCGCCACCGACCACGCGCAGGCCCTCCCGCGCGATGTACACGTCGGCGGGCCGCTGGGCCCACGCGTGGGCCGGGAAGCTCCACCACGCGGCGGCGAGGAACGACCCGACCAGCAGCACCAGCACCGCGACGATCCAGTGACCGGTGGCGAGCAAGGGGATCGCCGCAAGAGTTACCGTGCACGCCGCCGTCCACACACCGACGAACCCGAGGTCCTCGGCGAAGCCGTCGCCGGTGAACAGCGGGATGCGGATCGGCGGCTCCTCGAGCGACATGACGCCAGTGTAGCGGCCTTCCGCGCGCGGTCGGGGCTCCTACGTCGCGGCGCCGGGCGAGGACGCGCCGCGGCTTCCCTGCCCTCCGTCACGCCGACCGGCTGCCCCATCACCCGGTACCTCGGCGTCTTCGCCAGCCGCCATCACCACACCTCGTTCGCCCGCGCGGGCCGGCGACCGAGGCGGCTCTCGCTCGGAGCTCAGAAGCTGAAGCCGGTCGTCGGGTCGTAGGTGACGCCGTCACCCGCGACGGACCGCAGGAACCACGTCAGCATCGCGTCGAAGCTCGGATGCTCGTCGCGCACGAGGCCCTCGCGTCGCGTCCAGGAGCGCACTGCGCCGTCCGTGCAGAGCGCGTGGTAGCGGCCGAGGCATGCGTCGGGTGGATCGTAGGTCGACGCGATCGGCAGCGCGCCCTTCGGCCACGACGGTGTCGCGTCGAGGGTGGCGCGCTCGCGCAGCACCACGCGCGCCGGCAGGAACTGCAACTCACCGAAGTACGGGAAGCTGGTCTCGATCGTGTCCGCTCCGCCGAAGGCGCGCAAAAATTCGAGGTAGCCGGCCGGCGCGTGGCTCGTGGCGATGGCGTCGAGGTCGGCGGCGGTCACCGGTCGCGGCGCGAACCAGCGGCCGCGCTCACGCCCGATCCGCGCCATCGCGGGCGGGAGGAGTGCGGCCCACGGAGCGTGGAGGTCCTGCGGCACCGCGGGGGGCTTCGGGGTCGTTCGCTTGCGAGCAGCCACGCGTCGAGTGTACTGCGCGGAGACGTTCCGCGGAGACGCGCCTCTGAGGGAAGCGCGGGGTCTATTGCGGCAAATAGAACCCCGGCGCGTCCGCGGGGAGATCGAGGGACTCGGGCTGCTTCATGAGCTGCGGGTTCTTCTTCAAGCCGGTCATCTCGTGCAACGTCGGCTCGATCGTCGTGTCGGTGCCGTAGCCGCCCTCGGGCCTTCGGTCAGGGCGGAAATCGAGGCGTATCCCGTCGCTCCCTGGCAGATCGATCCGCACGGAGCGCCCACCGTAGCCTGGCCCCATGGGCTCCGAGGTGAAGGTCGTCGCGCTCTTCGTCACGACGGCGCCCTTCTCCAGCTTCCGCGTGCGGATCTCGAGCGAGCCGCTGGTGGCCTCGCGCGGGTCCACCCCGAAATCGAGGAGGATCTCGTGGCCATGGCGCACGAGGTACAGGTCGTGGTGGTCCATCTCGGCGACGGCATCCAGGGAGAGCTGATCCAGGGGTGTCCCGCCCGGCGGGTCGTTGACCTGCGTGCTCAACACCCACACCGTCTGATCGCACACGAGGACCTCGCCGCAGATCTGGCAGTCCTTCTCGATCTTCTTCGGCGCTGCTTCCTTACCGGTGGCCTCCTCCAAGACGTCGTAGGTCAGCGCGACCTTGCCGTCGCGCGCCTCGAGCTGGAGATCGTTGCTGCGCCGCCACAGCATCGGCGGACCATGCATCGAGCCGCGGCCGCCGTCGCGACGCGCCCAGTGCTTGCCCACGACCGCCTTGCGGATCTCGTCTCCCCCGAGGCGCTCGCGCGGGTAGAGGGTGGCGACGGCAGCACAGGCCTCCACCGCGGCTTCCTCGGCCCCGGGGCCTGGCGACGTGGGCGAGCACCCGGCGACGAGGTTCCATACGACGGTGGTGAGCACGACGACGCGGCGCATGAGCGCACGATACCAGACCCAGGCCGCGATCCGGCCCGCGACGAATCGCAAGAGTGCGCGGACGCATCGCCGGCGAAGCGAGGACGCCGAGCGGAATCTCGGCGGACCACGGGCGCGGCTCCGTGCTGCAGAGGCGCGACGAACTGCCCCCTGGACCCTCCGCCGGCCACTCCCTACACTCGACCGATGCGGGACGCCCTCTCTCTGTCGCTGCTGCTCGCCTGCAACTCCGCCGCGCCGCCGTCGCCCGGCTCCGCCCCTGCCGCCTCGGCAGGCGCCGACGGTGCTGCAGCGCCGGCCGGGCCGATCGAGCTGACCGCGATCGCGCAGCAGCCGAGCCGCCTGCCCGATGGTACGGAGCTCGAGGTCGTCTCCGCCGGCTACGCGCACACCAAAGACGACCGCAACCTTTCGGACTGCAGGCTCGAGGTCCGCCGCGCGGGGCAACGCGAGACGCTGTCGCTCGAGCGCGTCGACGCCCCCGCGCCGCAAGTCGCGCTCGGGTGGCGCTTCACGCTCGATTCGGTCGCCGCGTACAACCCACCTGCAAAGTGCTTTCTGACGGCCGAGCGCGCCCCCTGACGATCCCGGCCGGTCGGCGGCCACGCGTGCGTGACGAGCGTCGCCCGGGCTTCGCTGTCGACATCACCCGACGCCGAAGAGCAGCGCCCGCATGCGCGTCAAGGACTCCCAGCGGGCGCCAATCATGTCACCCAACTCAGAGGCCGTTGGGGATCACCGTGAGCGTCGCGGAGCCCTTATTGGTCAGGATGAGGTCGTCGTAACCGTCGACGTTCAGGTCGGCGACGGCGATCGCGTTGAGCCCGGGCGAGACGCCCGTGGCGACCAGGGGCGCCGCGGTGAAGGTGCCGGTGCCGGTGCCGGTCATGGGATACACGCCGCCGGCGGCCGTGGTGTAAAGGATGTAGGCGTCGAGCTTGCCGTCGCCGTTGAAGTCGCTGGCCACGACCCCCAGCGCCGAATTGGCGATCGCGCCGGCGCCGGTGGAGGATTGCACTCCGTTGGCGAAGGTGCCGTCGCCATTGCCCTTGAAGAAGTAAAGGTACGCGCCGGCGGCCCCGTTGGCGAGGATGTCGAGCTTGCCGTCGCCGTCGGCGTCGCCGAAGGCGAGGCCCGCGGTCTGGCCGTTGAGGGCGTTGGCATAGGAGACCGGGGCGGCGAACGTGCCGTCGCCCTGATTGACGAGGATCGACAGGCGCGCCGAGCTGGGGCTGGTCACCACGAGGTCGAATTGGCCGTCGCCGTCGAGGTCACGGCAGGCGATCGTCGACTGCACGCCGCCGGTCGCCGGGATGGTGATGAGCACGGGCGCGCCGAAGGTGCCGGTGCCGGTGCCGGGGATCACGCTCACCTGATTCGAGGTCACGCTGGTGGTCGCGATGTCGATCGCCCCGTCCTTGTTGAAGTCGGCGGCGCAGAGGTGGACCGAGCCCGTGGCGCCGGTGGTGAACGGCGCCGGCGCCCCGAAGGTACCGGGCGCGTCCGGGCCGAGGTTGCGATAGACGCTGAGGTTGCCCTGGATCGCCGGCAGGTTGGTCTGGCCGTCGACGGTGACGGCGTCGAGCCAGCCGTCGCCGTCGAAGTCCGCCGCGACGACCGCGTTGCTCGACAGCGGCGCGCCGGCGTAGTTGACCTCCGCCTGCACGGTGGCGTCGCCGTTGCCGCGATAGACGGAGAGCGAGCCGGAGGGGGTCATCGGCGAGCCGGACTCGGCGTTGGCGACCAAGATGTCGAGCTTGCCGTCCTTGTCGATGTCGGCGACCGCGGGGGCCAGCGGGGTGTGCGTCGCGGGCACGTCGATCGGCTCGCCGGGGACCTGGCCGACGGGCGGCGGCTTGCATTCGCCGTTGGTGCAGATATCGTTCGCCGCGCACGGATCGCCGCAGGCGTTGCAGTGGTCGGCGTCGCTCTGGAGGTTGACCTCGCAGCCGTCGACCGGGTCCGCGTTGCAATCGCCGAGGGTGCCGGTGCAGGCGTCGCAGTCGGTTCCCGTATAGGTCGGGGCGCACTCGCAGGTGTAGCCATTGATGGCGTCGGAGCAGGCGCCGCCGTTCTGGCACGGGTTCGGGGCGCAGTCGTCGATGTCGGTCTCGCAGTTCGCTCCGGTGAATCCAGGGGCGCACTCGCAGGTGTAGCCATTGATGCCATCGACGCAGGCGCCGCCGTTCTGGCAGGGGTTCGGCTCGCAGTCGTCGATGTCGGTCTCGCAGTTCGCTCCGGTGAACCCGGGGGCGCACTCGCAGGTGTAACCGTCGACGCCGCCCTCGATACAGGCGCCGTCGTTGAGGCAGGGGTTTGGAGCGCAGACGTCGGGGTCGGTCTCGTGGGTGTCGCTCGAATCGGTGACCAGCGTCGTGCTGCTCGTGCCGGTCGTCGGGTCCACGGGCTCGGTCGTGCTGGTGCTCTCGCTCGAAGCCGTGGCGTCGCTGCTGGAGGTCGTCGGGCCGTCGCAGCCGGCGCTGCTGCAGGTGCTCGAGTCCGGCGCCGTGGTCGAACCGTCGGTGGTCGTCGTCGTGGTCCCCGTCTCGGTCTCGGTCGCCGAGGTGGCGGGGGTGTCGGATCCGCAGGCCGCGCTCCCCAGTCCGAGCAGGAGCAGCAGGTATTTGTCGAAGGCACGGCTCTTGGCTTCAAAACGACGCATGACCTCGACAGGGTCACACCCGCAGTCTGCGGGGGATACGAGCAATCCCGCGCGACCTACGGCGTGTCGTCGCCACGGACGGGCCAGTCCGCCCCGGCCCGGGTGCCTGGCCCGGGCGACGCACGCGAGCAGGTGCTCCGCGTTATCGCCGCACGAGTTCCAAAAAAAATTACGCGTGACCTTGATCATCGCCCGGTAGTGCGCCGCTCCAAGATCTCCGGCCGCGGCGGCTCGGGGTCGCCCTATCCATCGCGTGATGTTATGAAGTCTGGATGATGCGTGGCCGCCTCCTGGGTCTGTGCCTGGTTGCCTGTCAGGCCGGAGCCCCGGAGGCGGAGCCCGGGGCACAGGGCGTCGCCTCGGCTGCGGATGCGTCGACCGAGGAGCGACGGCGAACGCGAGTGCTCGGGTTCTTCGACGACGTCGCCGATCGCATGGTCGAAGCCGTCCGGCAGGTGTCAGCGACGAAGCCGAAGAGCCGGGTCGCGTACGTCGAGGCGCTCGCGCTCGCCACCCCGGCGGCGATGCCGTTGCACGCCGACCTGGTCGAGAAGTGGCAGACGAACATGCTCGAGGTGGGAGCCGCGATGCTCGAGCCCGGGTTCCAGGAGGCGATGCTGAAGAACCTTCAGCCCAGGCTGGAAGCGGCGATGAAGGAGGTCGCGGCCCCGAGCCTGTCGGAGGTCGATGCCACGGACTGCACGCGGCTCGCCCGGCGACTGGTGGAGCTGGCCGGCGAGGGGCGGACGATGAAGGGCATGCTGGCCGTGCTCGCGCCCGCTTTTCTACCCTGCGCGCCGGTCCTGCCGCCCGAGGTCGCCGCCTGCCAGCCGACCGGCCGGATGTCGCTCGCGGCGTACGACGCGTGTGTCGCGGCCGAGACTCCAGCGCCCTGAGCACGTGGACCCGGGACGGAACGCGTGGGAGGCCCCTCCGCGCTCGTTGCGCCGTTGTCGCTGGACCACGAGCGCGTAGAATGCTCGGAGACCTGCATGGTTCGTGCAATCCGAATACCCGCAATCGTCGCGCTGATCGGCGCACTCGCGGGCTGTCGCACCGACGCGGGGATCCAGGCACCCGCGCGACAGCCCGCGAACATGAAGGCCACGCCGGCGCCCGCCGCTGGCGACGAGCCTGTCTCTTCGACCATGTGCAGCGATTCTGCGGCGTTCGTTCGCTACGACTGGATCCCCGGCAACGCCCTCCGCCTGCTCGCCGTGCGCTTGCAAGCGCCAGAATTGCCCCGATCGCTCGCCACGCTCGCCGGGCTGCGCTCGGGGATCTTCGTCGACGCGCCGACGCGCGCCTTCATCGGCCGCTTCGAGGCCGAGCTCCCGGCGCTACCGACAGCCCTCGAGGCGCTCGGGCTGCGTCTGGACGAGGTCGTGTTCGTGTCGACGACCACCGACCTCGAAGGCTGGGCGCTCCCTGACGGTTGTGACGGCGACGGGCTTGCTCGACTCGCGGCGATGCACGGCCTCGCGGTGCGACACAGTGAAGCGCGTGAGCCGGTGGACTTCGTCGAGCTCCCGAACCTGGGGTACACCCTGCTGCGGTCGCGCCTGGGCGGCCCGCTGTGGCTCGCGCGCACCGAGGCCGCGGGCGGCTGGCGGGCCAACCTCGGCAGCATCGTGTTCACCGGCTTCAGCGAGTGGCTCGATGCCCGCAAAGTCGACACCCTGCGCCTGTCGACCTCCGACCCGCCGCCGGCCTCGGGCTACGGCGGCATCACCCAGCGCTTCTTCGCCATCACCGGCAGCGACCTCGCGACGGCTTCGTCGCACTCGCTGGTCGCAGTGCCCGATCGGGCCCGCGATCCGAAGCCGTGACCGCTCGGGCCGCGGTGATGGAGGCAGGCGCGCTCGGCTTCGACGCGGGCGATGGGCCGGGCACGCGCATCCACCCGGATGGGTGAGCGCCGCCGACAAGCAGCGGACAGCGCGATGAATCGATGGTATGACGGGCGTCGTCGCCCATGCCTGCTGCCATCGAAGCGATCGCGCGATACATCGATCACCTCGAAGATCGGGCATGGATCGAGCGACTCGTCGAGAGACACGGTGTGCCGCAGGTGCTTCGAGGCATCTCGGAGCTGGTCGAGCACGGGGCACCCGGCCCGGCTCACAACGCCCTGACGCTCGCGCGGGACCTCGGCGTCCACGGCATCGTCGACCGGGACCTGACATCGCAGGTGCGAGCCGAGATGCCCACGCTGCTGTTCCCCGCGTTGCAGCGCGGCCTGCGAGCGACGGCGTACGCGGTCCGGGCCGGCGTCGTGTATACGATCGGCAAGCTCAGCTTCGACGATCAGGCGCAGCTCTTGCGAGACGCCTTCGAGCAGTCCCTGGATCGCGATCCGCTGCTGCTCCCGCGGATCGTCTTCGAGCTCCACTGGCTGATGCCTGGCCCGGACTGGTCCTACGTCCATCGCCTCACGGCGGCGCCGCACCGTCTGATCCGCTGGTCCGCGCTCGCAGCCGTCGAGGCCTACCCCTGCGCGCCGGGGGATGACGCGTTCGCGCAGAAGCGGCAGACGTACGAGCGTCTGGCGACGGACCCCTTCGAGCCGCTCGCCGCGGAGAGTCGCCATCGTCTGGCCGCGCTGCTGCGAGGGACCGAAGAGCACGGCTCGCACCAGCTCGTGGAGCCCGGTCTGACCTTCGAGGCCGTCGAGCTCCGCTTCACGAACACTCTGCCGCCCGCCGCGGACTACACGCTCGAGCAGCTCGATGCATTCGTCGACTCGCTGACGCCGCGCCAGCGCGACGATTGAGGCCGCATACGGCGCCCCCAGGACAGCGCCACAGTCCTTCTTGATCTTTCGCCTGCGCGAGCTCGCCGGCCCGCACGCGAGCGCACCAGACATCCTCCTTCGCGCATCCGGGTCACGTCGGACCTGGCCTCGAAGCCATGGGAATGGTCCCGCGGTCCGATCCGCGACCGACGACCTCGAAGTGCCGACTCCGGCGACCGCGATCGCCGGGCACCATTCCTCTCCTTCTATTAATTCCGATCGACCACGCCATGTTCGGGGCTCGATCGCGCCGCGCGACTCCGACCGCCGGCCGGTCTGCGGCGCGAACCCACATGTCCCGAAGTTCATGTGGCCCCCGCGCTCCTCCGGCCGATCGATCGAATCGTCATCTCCGCGGACTCATTCTCCGCGTTGACGCGTTCAGGTCGGCCCCGCGTTCGCGCCGCGCCTCGCGGTCGCGGCGTGGGTTGCTCGTATCCAATCGGTCGATCGGAGTAGAAAACAGATGGAGAAGATGAAAACCCTCGCGGCTCGTCGCGCGTACCCGTGTGCGCTTGCGACGGCCCTGTACCTCCTGGCCACCGGATGTGACGGTGGCGTCGAAGTCTCGATCCACATTACCAGCCCTGCCCCCGAGCCTCCTTGTGGCGACGGCGAGATCGGGCCCGGCGAAGAATGCGACGAAGGGGCCGAAAACGGCGACGACGCCGCCTGCAAGCTCGATTGCAGCCTCAACGTCTGCGGCGACGGCCACGTCGGTCCGGGCGAGGCCTGCGACGACGGCGACGACGACGACGACGACGAATGCAGCAACGCCTGCGCGTTCGGCCCGTCCTGCGGCGACGGCGTCGTCCAGCCTGGCGAGGCCTGCGACGACGGCAACGACATCGACGACGACGCCTGCAACAACGCCTGCGTCCTCGCCACCTGCGGCGACGGCATCGTCCAGATCGGCGAGGCCTGCGACGACGGCAACGCCGTCGACACCGACCTCTGTACCAGCGCGTGCGCGCCCGCCAGCTGCGGCGACGGCTTCATCCAGCCTGGCGAGGGCTGCGACGACGGCGACGTCAACGGCGCGGGCGCAGCCTGTCGCGCCGACTGCCAGCCCAACGTCTGCGGCGACGGCGACATCGGCCCTGGCGAGGCCTGCGACAACGGCCCGAGCAACGCCGACCACGCCGCCTGCAAGCTCGACTGCAGCCTCAATTTCTGCGGTGACGGCCACGTCGGCCCGATGGAGGGCTGCGACGACGGCAACGACATCGACGACGACGCCTGCAGCGACGCCTGCGTGGCCGCCGAGTGCGGCGACGGCGTCGTCCAGGCCACCGAGGCCTGCGACGACGGCAACGGCGACGACACCGACGCCTGCACCAGCGCCTGCACCGCGGCCGCCTGCGGCGACGGCTTCGTCCAGGCCGGCGAGGCCTGCGACGACGGCAATGACAACAGCGACGGCGGCGATTGCACGCTCGCCTGCGCCGTCGCCACCTGCGGAGACGGCCTCGTCCACGATCAGGGGGGCGGCGGCGAGCAGTGCGACGACGGCCTCGCCAACGGCCCCGGCCACGCCTGCCTCGCCGGTTGCCAGGCCAACGTCTGCGGCGACGGCGACCTCGGACCCGGCGAGGCCTGCGACGACGGCAACCTCGTCGGCGGCGACGGCTGCGGCCCGATGTGCACCCACGAGGCCTGCGGCAACGAGATCGTCGACGCCCTCGAGCAGTGCGACGACGGCATGGACGGCGACCCGGACGACGGCTGCACCGACGCGTGCATGCTCCCGAGCTGCGGCGACGGCGTCCTGCAGATCAACGCCGGCGAGCAGTGCGACGACGGCCCCGGCAACAGCGACGCCGGCGAATGCACCGCTGGGTGCACCGTCGCCACCTGCGGCGACGGCCACGTCCAGCTCGCGGTCGAGCAGTGCGACGACGGCCCCGGCAACGCCAACACCGGCGCCTGCAAGCTCGACTGCACCCTCGGCTACTGCGGCGACGGCTACGTCGGCCCCGGCGAGGCCTGCGACGACGCCGACGCCATCGACAACGACACCTGCAACAACGCGTGCAAGCTGCAGACCTGCGGCGACGGCCTCAAGCAGGGCACCGAGCCGTGCGACCTCGGCCCGCTCAACAGCAACACCGGCGCGTGCACCCTCGCCTGCACCCTCGCCGTCTGCGGCGACGGCTTCGCCCACGAGGGCGTCGAGCCGTGCGACGACGGCAACGCCAACAACACCGACGCCTGCCTGATCGGCTGCGTCGCGGCCACCTGCGGCGACGGCTTCCTGCGCGCCGGCGTCGAGGCCTGCGACGACGGCAACAACCTCGACGGCGACATGTGCAACGCCGACTGCACCCGGCCCAAGCGCGTGTTCATCACCAGCACCACCTACAGCGGCGCCATGGGCAATTACCTCGGCACAAAGAGCAGGTGCCAGACGCGCGCCACCGCGGCCGGCCTGACCGGCACCTGGGACGCCTGGATCAGCGTCGCCAGCAGCAGCCCTGTGCTCCGCTTCGTCAAGTCGACGACGCATTACGCCCGCCTCGACGGGACCGAGATCGCCCAGTCGTGGGCCGACCTCACTGACGGCAGCATCGACGCGCCGATCAACCTCGACGAATTCGGCGTCCTCGTGCCGACCGCCGGTGTGTGGACCGGCACCTCGGCCACCGGCACCCCGCTGTCCGACAACTGCAACAGTTGGTCCAACAACTTCTCCAGCGGCAAGGGATACGACGGCCGCAACGACGCCACCGACTTCAACTGGACCGCCCGCTCGCTCGGCCTGTCGAGCAACTGCTCGATCCTCCAGCGGCTGTACTGCTTCGAGCAGTGACCCTACCCGCGCCATCGACGACTCTGGAGATTTCACAGTCATGACCATGAAGCTTCACTCCGTTCATTCCCTGCGCGCGGGCCTGCTCGCGGCCGGGCTGCTGCTCGCGGCCTCCGGCTGCGACAGCGCCCTCGACGTCGCCGTCGACATCAACGTCTCCTCCGGCGGCTCCGCCGGCAGCGCCTGCGGCGACGACCAAATCGGCCCCGGCGAGCAATGCGACGACGGCCCCGAGAACGGCCCCGGCAAGGCCTGCCTCGCCGATTGCCAGACCAACGTCTGCGGCGACGGCGACATCGGCCCCGGCGAGCTGTGCGACGACGGCGACGACAACGGCTTCGACGCCCCCTGCACCGATCAATGCCAGCCGGCCGCCTGCGGCGACGGCTTCGTCGGCCCTGGCGAGACTTGCGACGACGGCAACGCCATCGACACCGACCTCTGCACCTCCGCCTGTCTGCCCGCCGCCTGCGGCGACGGCTTCCATCAATCCGCGGTCGGCGAGCAATGCGACGACGGCGGCGCCAACGGCCCCTCCGGCGCATGTCGCAGCAATTGCACGACCAACGTCTGCGGCGACGGCGACATCGGCCCCGGCGAATCATGCGACAACGGCCCGAGCAACGCCAATAACGCCGCCTGCAAGCTCGACTGCGCCCTCGGCGTGTGCGGCGACGGCCACGTCGGCCCGATGGAGGGCTGCGACGACGGCAACGCCATCGACCTCGACGCCTGCAGCAACACCTGCGTCGCCGCCACCTGCGGCGACGGCCTGGTCCAGGCCACCGAGGCCTGTGACGACGGCAACGCCAGCGACACCGACCTGTGCACCACCGCCTGCACCCCCGCCGCCTGCGGCGACGGCCACCTGCAGCCCGGCGAGGCCTGCGACGACGGCAATGACAACAGCAACGGCGGCGACTGCACCCTCGCCTGCGCGCTCGCGGCCTGCGGCGACGGCCTCCTCCACGCCCAGGGCGGCGGCGGCGAAGAATGCGACGAGGGCCTCGCCAATGGCCCCGGCCACGCCTGCCTCGCCGACTGTCAGCTCAACGTCTGCGGCGACGGCGACCTCGGCCCCGGCGAGGCCTGCGACGACGGCAACCTCACCGCCGGCGACGGCTGCAGCCCCGTATGCGCCCTCGAGGGCTGCGGCAACGGCGTCGTCGATCCGGGCGAGCCGTGCGACGACGGAGCCGACGGCGATCAGAACGACGGCTGCACCGACGCCTGCACCCTGCCGGTGTGCGGCGACGGCCTCGTCCAGCCGAGCATCGGCGAGCAGTGCGACGCCGGCCCGGGCAACAGCAACAGCGGCGCCTGCACCCTGACCTGCAAGCACGCCACCTGCGGCGACGGCCACGTGCGGCTCGCGGTCGAACAGTGCGACCAGGGCGCGGCCAACGGCAACGACAAGCCGTGCAAGCTCGACTGCACCGGCGCCGTGTGTGGCGACGGCGTGGTCGGCCCCGGCGAGGCCTGCGACGACGCCGACGAGGACGACGACGACGAGTGCACCAGCGCGTGCAAGGCCATGACCTGCGGCGACGGCGAGGTCCAGGTCGGCGAGCAGTGCGACGACGGCCCCGCCAACGACAACCTCGGCGCCTGCACCCTGTTCTGCCTCGAGGCCAGCTGCGGCGACGGCTTCCTCCAGACCGGCGAGGCCTGCGACGACGGTGACGGCGACGACGGCGACGCCTGCCGCACCAACTGCGAGGCCGCCACCTGCGGCGACGGCGTGGTGTGGGTCGGCCACGAGCAGTGCGACGACGCCAACGACGACGACACCGACGCTTGCAAGTCCGACTGCACCGTGCCGAAGCGCGTGTTCGTCACCGCCGTCACCTACAACGGCAACCTCGGCGGCCTCGTCGGCGGCAAGGCCAAGTGCCAGGCCCGCGCCGACGCGGCCGACCTCGGCGGCACCTGGGACGCGTGGTTCGGCGTCACCAACAGCTCTCCGGCGACGCGCTTCGTCAAGGCGGCCGGCGGCTATCGTCGCCTCGACGGCGTGGTCGTGGCCGACAATTGGGCCGACCTGATCGACGGCAGCCTCGACGCGCCCATCAACGTCAACGAGTTCGGCGGCCTCGCCGGCGCCCAGGGCGTGTGGACCGGCACCCTGCAGACCGGCGTGGTGACCGGCTCCCGCTGCAACGACTGGACCTACGGCGCGGCCGAGCTGTGGGGCGCGTACGAGGGTCGCACCAACCTCGTCGACGTCGGCTGGACCTACCTCGGGGCGCAGGTCCTTTGCAACCAGCAGCGCCGCCTCTACTGCTTCGAACAATGACCCGCGCGACCCAGAATCACAGGAGAATCGACATGACCCACTCTTTCATTCGTACTACTGGTATTCGCGCGGGCCTGTTCACCGGCGCCCTGCTGCTCGCGGCCGCCGGCTGCGACGCCGACGTCGGCGTCAACCTCGACGTCGAGCCCCCGAACCTCACCGGCGGCGGCAGCGGCGGCGGCAACCTCAGCGTGTGCGGCGACGGCCAGCTCGGCTACGGCGAGGAGTGCGACCTCGGCGTCGCCAACGGCCCCGGCAGCGCGTGTCGCACCAATTGCCTGCTCAACGTCTGCGGCGACCACGAGGTCGGCGCCTACGAGGAGTGCGACCTCGGCCAGGCCAACGGCGACGACAAGGCCTGCACCGCCGAGTGTCTGCTCGCCACCTGCGGCGACGGCCTGCTCGGCCCCGGCGAGCCGTGCGACGACGGCAACGGCGTCGACGGCGACGCCTGCACCAACGCCTGCACCCTGCCCGACTGCGGCGACGGCATCATCCAGGTGCTCGAGGCCTGCGACGACGGCAACACCGTCGACGACGACGCCTGCAGCAACGTCTGCGTCGCGGCCGTGTGCGGCGACGGCGACCTGCAGCCCGGCGCCGGCGAGCAGTGCGACAACGGCCCGGCCAACGGCCCCGCCGCCGCCTGTCGCGCCAATTGTCTGCTCAACACCTGCGGTGACGGCAACCTCGGCCCCGGCGAGGCCTGCGACAACGGGGTCAACAACGCCGACCACGCCGCCTGCAAGCTCGATTGCACGATCGGCGTGTGCGGCGACGGCCACGTCGGGCCGATGGAGGGCTGCGACGACGGCAACGCCGTCAACAACGACGCCTGCTCCAACGCGTGCAAGCTCCCGACCTGCGGCGACGCCATCGTCCAGGCCACCGAGGCCTGCGACGACGGCAACAAGTCCAACACCGACAACTGCACCAACACCTGCACGGCCAAGGCCTGCGGCGACGGCTACTCCCAGCCCGGCGAGAGCTGCGACCTGGGCGCCAACAACAGCAACGGCAACATCTGCACGCTCAGCTGCAAGTACGCGACCTGCGGCGACGGCCTCCTCTACAACCAGGGCAGCGGCACCGAGCAGTGCGACAACGGCCCCAACAACGGCGCCAACAAGGCCTGCCTCGCCAACTGCAAGATCAATATCTGCGGCAACGGCGATCGCGGCCCCGGCGAGGCCTGCGACGACGGCAACCTCGTCAGCGGCGACGGCTGCAGCTCGCTGTGCGCGATCGAGGCCTGCGGCAATGGCATCGTCGATCAGGGCGAGCAGTGCGACGACGGCATGGATCACGATCAGGACGACGGGTGCACCGACCTGTGCCGCTTCCCCGCGTGCGGCGACGGCTTCACCCAGGCGAGCCTCGGCGAGACCTGCGACGCCGCCAATGTCAACAGCGACAGCGGCGCGTGCACGCTGAGCTGCAAGCTCGCGACCTGCGGCGACGGCCACCTGCAGCTCGGCGTCGAGCAGTGCGACGGCGGCGACGACAACGGCGAGGACCAGCCCTGCAAGCCCGACTGCACCGGCGGCATCTGCGGCGACGGCTTCGTCTCACCGACCGAGCCGTGCGACGACGCCAACCTCGTCAACGAGGACGGCTGCACCAACGTCTGCAAGCTGCCGACCTGCGGCGACGGCTTCCTGCAGGCCGGCGAGCCGTGCGACGAGGGCGAGGCCAACGACAACGGCGGCACCTGCACCCTCGCGTGCACCCTGCCCGCCTGCGGCGACGGCTTCCTTCAGGCCGGCGAGGCCTGCGACGACGGCAACCTCGTGCAGACCGACGACTGCCTCAACAACTGCCAGCTGCCGGTGTGCGGCGACGGCTTCGTGTGGGCCGGCCACGAGACCTGCGAGGACCTCAACACCGCCGAGGCCGACGGCTGCTTCGCCTGCACCGCCGCCCGGCGCGTGTTCGTCACCAGCACCTTCTACGACGGCAACCTCGGCGGCCTCGCCGGCGCCGCCGCGAAGTGCCAGGAGCGCGCCCTCGCGGCCGGCCTCGGCGGCACCTGGGACGTCTGGCTCAGCACCGACGAGAGCACCCCGCTGGCCCGCCTGGTGCCGTCCCTCGCCGGCTACCGGCGGCGCGACAGCGTCATCGTCGCCAACACGTTCGCCGACCTGACCGACGGCACCGTCGACATCGCCATCAACGTGACCGAGACCCTGTCCTCGGTCGCGGCCTCGGACGTGTGGACCGGCACCACCTCCGCCGGCCTCCTGGCGACCCACCACTGCTCCAACTGGACGAGCAACAACGCCGCCCTGTCGGGCCGGATCGGCCGCACCAGCCTGACCAACCTCGGTTGGACCGACTCGACGGTCGGCGCCTGCAACACCGCCCGTCGCCTGTACTGCGTCGAGCTCTGAGCGCCGCGCCCGCGCGAGGCGACTGCCGGCACTCTCGGGTGACCGGCAGTTCGTCTTTCGCCGGCCGCCGGGACCGCGAAGATCATCCTCTACACGATCGACCTGCGGAGCGCCGCGAGAGCGCGCGGAGGAGCGCCTCGTCCGACGGCTGCAGACCGCTCGCGCGCTGTCGTCGCGCCCGGTGTGCCCGGATCTCGCCGAGGCTCGCGCACTCGCGGTCGAAGTCTCCGCCCTTCGTGTGTGGCGAAGGCCCGACGCGCGGGTTCGACGGCATGGGAACCCCTCGATCGATCGCCCCTGGACTTCACCTTGCCGCGCGCGTCCGCATCGCCCCGGTCCCCGAATGGTCGACCTCGCGCCTCGGCGCGACCTCTCGCCGCGAAATCACGGAGCCCGTCGGGACGATGGTGTTAGTATCCGCCGATGCTCTGTTCGCGTGCCTTGGTGGTCCTCTCATCGTTCGTCCTCTCTTCCCTCGTCGTCGCGTGTGGCGACTCCAGCTCCGGACCTACCAGTCAGGCATCCGCGAGCGAGTCCGGCGCCACGGACCCGAGCACCGGCAGCACCGCCAATCTCCCGACCAGCACCAGCAACGGCACCGACCCGACCACCGACGGTACCAACGGCAACAGCAACAGCGACGGCACCACCACCAGCACCAGCACCAGCACCACGACGACTTCGACGACCACCGTCGACCCGTCGACCACCTCGACCGAGACGACGATGGGCGTCGACACGACGACCACCACCGGCGGCTTCAAGTTCGACCTCGGCCAGCAGGCCGACGTCGACGTCGTCATGCCGGGCAAGGGCTCGTGTCGGCCGTCCGAGACCTACGGCGCCGCTGGCGGCTTCCCGAAGTACACGGACCCGGCGTTCGCCCCGTTCCTCGAGAAGTCGATCGCCATCGTCACCCACACCGTGCACAACCCGGCGCCGAACGACTTCGCGCTGACGATCGTCGACATCTCGGGCGACGCGCCGCCGCCCAACACCAACTACCTCGCGCCGCTCTACCACCACTCGAGCTGGACCTCGGCCAACCTCGGGCGGATCTTCGGCGTGACGCTCGACTCCGACGGCAACATCTACGTCGCCGCGACGACCGCCTACGGCGCCAACCCGACGCCCGCGGTGATCAAGCGCATCGACAGCGTCACCGGCGTGATCTCGACCTTCGCCACCCTGCCGAACAACGGCCCCGCGTTCGGCAACCTCAACTATGACTGCGTCAGCGAGACGATCTACGTCAGCAACTTCGAGGACGGCCGCATCTACCAGGTCGACCTGAACGGCCAGGTCGTCAGCACCTTCCACCACGCCAGCAAGACGGTGTCGATGGGCCTGCCCAACGATCCGGGCGAGCCCAACGGCGCCTACGCCCCGCTCGGCGAGCGCCCGTGGGCCGTGCAGTCCAACGCCGGCCGGCTCTACTACAGCCTGTGGGTCGAGCACAGCAACATGCCCAACCCGAACCGCGAGAACGAGGTCTGGTCGGTCGGCTACGTCGACGAGACCGGCGTCATCGACCCCAGCACCGCCAAGCTGGAGTTCTCGCTGCCGACCATCGGCGGCGGCCAGGGCTCGAGCCCGGTGTCCGACATCAGCTTCGCCCAGACCGGCTGGATGCTGGTGGCGCAGCGGACCATGATCCAGGACAACGTCACCTCGGCCCACCAGTCGACCACGTTCGAGTACGACTACCAGAACGGCCAGTGGGTGTTCCTCGGCACCACCTACGTCGTCGGCGAGCTGCTGCCCTACAGCGCCTGCGGCGGCGTCGACCACTCGTTCGAGGAGGACGGCTACGTGTGGATGACGGGCGACGCGCTCGACTTCTACACCCCCAACGTCGTCTACGGCCTGCAGGGCACGCCCTACGGCGGCGGCGGCATCGCCACCAGCACGATCATCGACCTCGACCACGAGATCGTGAACCAGGACAAGGGCATCTACGGCGACGTCGAGATCCCGATCCCCGGCGACGCGACCCCGGTGCCCCCGCCGATGTGATCGGCGCCCACGCGCCGTGAAAGACCGAGGTCCCCTCGCCGCGCGGCGACGGGGACCTCGCTCGTTTCGTCGTCCCACCGCGCCCGACGGGTCACCGCGCTCGCGCGACGATGCGGTCCCGCTCGCCGCACGACGGGGACCTCGCACGAGTCACCGCCGCGCTCGCGCGAACGGCCTCACGGGATCGTGACGGGGACCTCGATCGTGTTGTTGTCGTACACGCGCTCGTTGAGCAGCGGCAGCGCCCACTCCGGGCGCGGCTGGTTGACCGAGATCTGCAGCGTGTACTCGCCGGGCGGGACGCCGGTGACGTCGACCCACTGGCACGGCAGGCCGGCCTCGTAGTGGTCGGTGAAGCCGCGGCTGATGCCCTGATTGGCGCAGTCGAACCGCGGCAGCGCCAGCGGCCACGCCCAGCTCACGGTGTCGAGCATGCAGAACGCCTGCTTGTGCCCGGTCGCCACCACCATGTCGCCTTCCTGGTCGCGCAGCTCGTAGCGCGCGAACTCGTCGAAGTGATAGTGGTCGTGGCAGCCGCTGTAGTGGAACAGCTCGGGGTGGTTGGCGGGGATGCCCATCACCAGGTCGGCCGAGCCGATGTTCGGCATCGCCGCCGTGAACAGCATCAGTCGCCGCATGCCGAGGTCGCCGAGGCAGCCCTCGGCGACCTCGCAGGTGTCCTTGGTGGCGAGGATCTCGGTGAACAGCGGACTTATCCACGTGCCGTCGACGATCAGGTCGGGCGCGTCGCAGCCGAGCGGCCCGTTGCCGGGCGCGTCCGGGGTCGCGGGCGGGCTTGCGAAATCGAGGCCGGCGACCGGCTCGGTGCAGCGATAGACGCCGGTGTTGAGCACGCCCTGCGAGCAGCACAGCAGCGCCTCGGGGCAGGCGGCAGGGCCCGCGCCCGGATCGCACAGCCCATCGAGGCCCGACGCGCAGATCGTCGGCTCGGCGTGGGCGCGCACGATCACCGAATCGATCGCCGCCTCGAGGATCCCCGCGCCCTCGTCGGTGGCGGTGAGGCGCAGCCGCGAGCCCGCGGCCATCGGCACCCCGCACGCCCCGTACTCGCGCGGGGTCCACAGGTTCGCCGGCGCCAGCGCGTGGTCGACATCGAGCCGCTCGAGCTCGTGCGCGACGGGATTGCCCTGCGCGTCGGGCACCAGCAGCTCGACCTTCAACGCCGACAGCGCGCCGGGCTCCGACTTGTAGAAGAAGCGGTGGAGCTGCACGGTCGCGGTCGCGGCGCCCTCGAGGTCGAACTCGGGCGAGGTGACGATCGTGCTGCCGCCGGCGACGTCGGCCGCGTCGGCCAGCCCGCCCGGGTTGTGCCCGGTGAACAGGCAGTTCAGCCCCGTGGCGCACAGCTCCGGCTGCGACAGGTCGCCGGCGTGCGAGGTGCCCTCCGGGTTGCCGCGCACCCACGCGCCCGCGCCCGCGTCGCCCTCGATCTGCCACGCGAAATCGCCGTCGAACTCCTCCTCGAACACGATCCCGGTCAGGCCGTCGGACTTGGTGGTGAAGCTCCACGCCGGCCGCTTGAGCGAGACCCGCGTCGGATCGTCGGCCTCGAACGCCTGCACCTGCCACGAATAGGTGGTCTCGAAATTGAGGTCGAGCGGGCCGACGCACGGACCGGGGTAGCCGGGCTCCTCGCCGAGGATGCCGTGCGTCAGCTCGGTGTCGTCGACGAACACGCGGTAGCGCACCGCCTCGCCCTCCGGATCGACGACTGGCTCCCAGCACAGCAGGGCCGCGGTCGACACGTCGGTCGCGCCGTCGACCGGCGAGACGAGGAACGGCGGCAGCGGCAATTCGTCGACGCCGGGCGCCCCGGTGGTCGGCGGGCCCGTTCCGCTCGAGCCGGCCGAGGCCTCGCCGCTCGAGCTCTCGCCCCCGCTCGAGGAGGTCGATGCGGCCTGCGCGGTCGTCGTGTCGCCGCGGCCGCACGCGAGCAGCACGAGCGCGCCGCCCAGCGCCACGCGCCTGGAATTGCCTCGATCGCGCGAAACGCCGCTCACGCCCGCATCGTAGCCCGTCGCGCGCGGGCCGTCACCGTGCGGGCGACGTCAGGGCGGCTTCGCCCAGGCCCCGCGGCCGCACAGCAGGACGGGCCTTTCGCGCGTCCCTCGTGCGCGGACCTGCCTGCGTGAGGGCCGCCGGGCTCTTCACGTCGCGGGCTTCGACCGCGCCATGCTTCGGGCCGCACGGGACGTCACTCGAGCGCGGAGTCCCCGAGGAACTCGACGGCGGTGCGCGGGTCGACCATGGGCGCGGAGACCTGCCCGGTCATTCGCCAGATTGCGTCGACACCTGCGTATCGTCAATATGGACATACGAACACCACGGCTGCGCCTGCTCGCATCGCCGATTCGCACCTCATCCGTCAGGCTTGCGAGTCGATCCTCATGACTCGAAGGGACACATCTTTAAGAAACAATCGCAGCACGCCCTGCGCGGCGACGGTCGGTTGCCCCGCGAGCGAGGAGTCAGGGAATTCGGAAACGACGATTCCGAGCCCCCGAGGAGAGCAGGACGTCAGGCCGGCGCGCGCCGACGCTGTTGCGATTGCTCATGCTCGAGCCTTGACGGATTCTCGCCTCTGCGGCAACCCATTCGGGCTTCCGAGCCGGGGAATTGCCGCCTTGGCGCCCCGGCAATTCGCACCGTCGGTACAGATCTTGGAAGCGATTTAAATAGAGTGACTTTAAAAACTCGCGGGCCTAAGCTCGGTGAAGCTTGGATCTCGTTCGGCCGCGCTCCCCGCGTCGCCGGGGGTCCATGCATGGATTGGAGCTTGCGTGAACATCGAAACGTTCGTAGCGACCGCTCGTCGGGTGGTTCAGACCTCTTATTTGCCGATGGCCGGCGCCCTCGTGCTCGCATCGGTATACGCGACGCCGCGGATCGCCGAAGCCTACCCCGTCAAGCCGCCCTGGCGGGCGGATTCGCTGCCGGCGGACAACTTCATGATCACCAAGGGGCACGGCGGGTACAACTGCCCCGGCAATTGTGGCATCGACCTCAAGGTCTGGCGATTGGACCCCACGAGCTCGGCCTGGACGTTCCTCAAGCCGGGATCCACGGCGACGCCGACGCCGCACGAAGATCATCTCGCGTGGGGCATGCCATTGTTCTCACCGGTCGATGGTGAGGTGGTCGCCTGCTGGTGGAACATGGAGGAGGACCTGCCTGGTGGTTCGGTGGGGCCTACCAACGGCGAGCCGCTGTCATGCTTCTCGACCCCGGACGGCGGGTGTGTCGTCTCGGGCAATCACCTGATGATCCGCACCTTCGACGGTCACGTCGTCTATCTGGCGCATCTCCAGCGCGGCAGCATCCCGGCCGGGCTGTGCCCGATCCCCGGGACGGCCACGACCAACCTGACGCTGACGGCGTCGTCCGGAGAGGTGTGCAACAAGAGCGGTTGGGGGGGGATGTGGAACGGGGCGCGCCTCGATCTGCAGCCAGGATTCACCGCGTACCCTCAGGTCAAGAAGGGTGATTTCGTCGCCCGAATCGGGAGCAGCGGCGGATCGGATGCACCGCACCTCCACATGAGCGTGTACGAGTATTCGGAGGACTCAATCGTCACCAAAAACCCCTGCATTCGCGGGGAGCCGTGGGAATTCAGCGAGGCGTTCTCGCAGGAGGTCGTTTCGGGCGTCGAGCCCGACGTGAACGACTGGGACCGGCTCGAGGGCGAAGAGCTGCCGTTCGACGGCATCACCGGCTTCCACTTGTGGGGCGACCCGCTCGGGCCGCGCAACGACCACGTCTTCGTCGAGAACGGCACGATGCCCGCGGTGGCCGCCACTGCCTCCGGCGGCCTCATCGCCTACAAGAACTCCTCGAACATCCTCGAGGCGGCCGGCTTCACGATCGACCTCGCGGGCCAGATCGACCTCGGGCCCGAGGACGTGCGGTCCGGGGCCGTCGACTTCGACGTCGCGCGGATCAACCAGGTCGACCCGCACGCCGTGGTGGCGTACATCGACGGCACGACGACGCGACTGTCGCTCCTCCCGTACTTCGTCGAATCGGACGCCGACATCATCGCGGGCGGCTTGCACAGCGAGCTCAGCTCCGGCGCACAGTTGGTCCGCGCGACGGCGTCGCCGAACGACAACGGCATCGTCGTCGCCATCAAGAACAGCCTCGACGGCGTCTCGGTGGTCAACTACGAGACGACCCGGGTCGGCACCCACATCACCGTCTCGCGCGAGGCCAGCGATCTCACCTCGCCCGAGATCATCGACCTCGACGTCGCCACCATCGTGGCCGGGCGCGCGCGCAGCGAGACCACCGGCGCCTTCAAGGGCGTGGTGACGGCGGAGCGGCGCGACGACAATACGCTGTGGCTGCAGAGCTGGAAGCTCGACTCGACTGGGTCGAACCTCGACCAGATCGACGCGAAGCAGGTCACGACCCTCGTGGGCAACGTCGGCTTCGGGGTGAGCGAGGTCGACGTCACGGTGACCGGCAGCTTCGGCCGCGAGTACATCCTGGTGTCGTCGGCGCTCGACACTGGTTCGAGCAGCCTGCGGCTCCAGACCTGGGAAGTCTCGTCGCTCGGGATCCTCGGCAAGGTCGACCAGTTCGACGGCGGCGGGCCGATCTCGCACCTGTCCTCGACCCGCTCCGGCCTGCAGGACGCGCTCGTCGGCATGCGCCTCGGCACCTCCAGCCACACCCTGCTGTCGTTTCACGTGACCTCCGACGGGCTCATCCGCCGCGTCGGCACGTGGGACGGCGAGAACATCCAGGCCCTGGCGCTGGCCGGGCGCAGCTCGCAGGAGGACGCGATCGCCCTGTTCCGCACCGCCTCCGGCATGCTCGACCTGGCCCGCTACGTCACCAATTATATGTGGTCCCTCTGAATTACGAACACATGTCCTCGAGGACATGTCGATGAAAACGTGATCCCATTCCGGAGCTCGCCCGCCGAGCTCCGGACCGGTGCTTTTCGCTGACCTCGCGCCGAGGTGTGTCGATCCCGCCGCCATACGACCTGCGGCGCGCCCTCACCCGCCCTGCCCTCGACCGCGCGTCCCGGCCCCGCTACCCTCGCCGGGTGGAGCTCCACGTCCCAGCCCGACCCGCGCCCTTCCGCTTCCGCCCCCGCGCCACCGCCCTGCTCGTGATCGACATGCAGGGCGACTTCCTGCTCCCCGGCGGCTTCGGCGAGGCCCTCGGCAATGACGTGCGCGAGCTGCAGCGGACCATCGCCCCGACCCGCGCCCTCCTCGACGCCGCGCGCGCCGCCGGCCTGCTCGTCGTGCACACCCGCGAGGGCCACCGCCCCGACCTCAGTGACTGCCCGCCGGCCAAGCACGCGCAAGGCCGCGAGGGCCTGCGGATCGGCGATCCCGGCCCGCGCGGGCGGATCCTCGTGCGCGGCGAGTCCGGCTGGGACATCGTGCCCGAGCTGGCCCCGGCGCCTGGCGAGCCGCTGATCGACAAGCCCGGCAAGGGGGCCTTTCACGCCACCGACCTCGAGCTCATCCTGCGCAACCGCGGGATCGAGGCGTTGCTGGTCGTCGGCGTGACCACCGAGGTCTGCGTGCAGACCACCGTGCGCGAGGCCAACGACCGCGGCTTCCGCTGCCTCGTGCTCGCCGACTGCGTCGCCTCCTACTTCCCCGAGTTTCACCGCGTCACCCTCGACATGATCGCGGCCCAGGGCGGCATCGCCGGCTCGGTCGGTCAATCCGCCGACCTCATCGCCGCGCTCGCGGGCGCCCCCGAGGCGCTCGAGCGCACGGTGCTGCGCTTCTACGAGGAGGCGCTCAACGCCGGCCGCGACGACGCGTTCACCGAGCTGCTCGCGCCCGACGTCGCCTACGACAACCCGGCGACCGGCGTCACCCGCGGGCCCGCGGGCGTGCTCGCGGCGATCCGGGGCCTGCGCGCCGCCTTCCCCGACCTGCGCTACACCGTCGAGGAGCTGCTCGTCGACGGCGACCGCGTCGCCGCGCGCTTCACCCTCCGCGGCACCCACCACGGCCCCTTCCGCGGGCGGGCTGCGACCGGCCGCAGCGTCGAGGTCGGCGGCAGCACCCACTACCGCGTCGCCGGCGGCCAGCTCACCGAGGTCCGCGTGTTCGCCGATTTCCTCGGCTTGCTGCGGCAGATCGGCGCCGAGATCTAGACCTGTCCTTCAGGGCAGGTGATTGCCCGTGCGAACCTCGCCCTGGCCTGCGACGACTCGAGCCCGTCGCTCGCTCGCACGCGCGGATCGTGCAGGCGAAATTCGTCCGCGCCGAGACGGGCGAGGCCGGCCCACGCGCGACCACTTCGCGGACGACCTGAGCCGCGCACCCACGTATCGCCGCACGGCATCGAGCGCTCCGAATCCCCGCCGCGTCACGCCGCATTCTCGCGTGAAGTGCGCGAGGCGACCTGCAGATCGCCGGCCGCAGATCCACCGTCCAGCGCCCGCAAACACCCCTCCCCGGCTCCCTCGCGTCGCCTGCCCGCAGGGCGACGAGCGCTTCGCCTGCGGGTGCGACCCGAGCCGACTCGCGCCCGCGGCAGGCCGCGCGGCCTCTCCCCACGGCGCGGGCGTCCGCTCGCGCCGAACGATTTGCGGCCCTCTCCTTCCGCCGGGACGGTGTTACCCTCCCCGGCCATGCGTACCACCTTGATCTTCGCCGGTCTCGTGGCGCTCTGCGTCAGCCCGGCGGCGGCTTGCAAGCGGAACAGTGATTCTCGCGGTCCCGGCGACTGCGGCGGCCTGTGCGGCAAGGGTACCCACTGCGAGGCCGGTGCGTGCGTCGTCGACGGCGAGACCGACCAGCCGGTCAAGCAAGAGGTCGAGACCAACGAGATTCCGATGCGGCCGCAGATCACGTCGTGGGGCGAGTGCACCATGGAGCGTGACGAGCTGCCGAAGAAGTTCGTCCCCGTCGACGACTCGGCCGTCCCGCAATTCGACATCGAGCGCCCGCGCGTGCTCGACTGGAGCGAGGGCGAGGAGCAGCTCAACGAGCAAGTGCTCAGCGCCCACATGCGCGAGGTCGAGTACGGCATCAACGAGTGTCTGGCCGTCGCCGCCTGTTACAAGGGCGGCAGCCTCCGCGGCGGTCGCCTCGACATGGTCATCAGCCTGGTCGGAAAGACAGGCAAGGTCGACGCCGTGACCGTCACCGCCTCGAAGGACCTGCAGGTCTTCGGCATCGTCCCGTGCGTCCGCAAGGTCCTCGCCGACCACCAGTTCCCGCGCTACAACGGCCCGTCGATGACGGTGAAGTACAACATCGAGATCGGCGAAGAGTAGCGCCGACCCGGGCCTGCTAGCCCTCGGCGGCGTCGCGGCGCCGCAGCATCCACGCCGTCAGCAGCAGGCACACCAGCGTGTAGCCCGCGAGCACCGCCCACACCAGCCCGATGTGCTCCGGCGTCGGGCTGTAGTTGACCGACGCGTAGACCTCGCAAGTCAGTGGGTCGCCCGGGAACTCGCAGCGGGTCATGTCGCGCGGCTCGAGCAGCGCCGCGATCGACCCCATCGACTCCATGCCCCAGCGCGCGCCGGTCAAGTACGACAGCGGGGCCAGCACCGCCGGCAACGGCATCAGCGCCAGCGCGAACACCAATTGGGGGATCAGCGCCAGCGGCACCGTGCTCATCGCCTTGTCCGAGCTCGACACCCACGTCGAGATCAACAGCCCGAGGCCGACCCCCGACAGCGACGTCAAGAACACCGACACCAGCATCGCGCCCCACAGCCCGAGCGGCGGCTGGCGCGTCATGTCGATGAACCCGTACTCGGTCAGCGCCACATAGTCGGCCGCGAAGTCGACGCGCAGCAGCAGCAGCAGCATCAGCACCAGGCTCTGGACCGCGCACAGCCCCGCGAGCACGCCGAGCTTCGACAGCAGGTAGGCCGGGATCCGCAGGCTCGCCAGGCGCTCGCGGCGATAGATCTCCGACTCCTTGGTGATCTCGCGGACCGAGTTGATCACGCCGAACCACACCGCCACCACGCTGAGCAAGAACAGCAACAGCCGCCCATTCGTCGACGGCGACGATTGCAGCGCCGTCGGCCGGGCCGCCAGCAGCAGCACCGCCCCGATCACCGGCGCTTGCAGCAGCAAGATCAGCAGGTTCTTGCGGTCGGCCGTGATAAGCCGCAGGTAGCGGTCCGCCAGCACGCGGGTCTGGAACAACCACGACGCGTCGTCGGTCGGCGGCGGGCGGACCGGCGTGCTGGTGGCCTTGACCGGCTCGTCGGCGATGCGGAAGTGGCCCGGCGCGACCGCCTGCAGCCGCACCCCCGACACCTCGCTCTCGGTCTGCCGCTCGTACACGTAGACCCGGTACTCGTCCGAGCGGCGGAACCGGATCTCCCACAGCTCGGCCATCGTCGGCGCGCGCTTGGCCTGCGGGTTGTGCTCGTGCCACGAGCGGTACTCGGCCGCGAGCTCGCCCTGGCGCATCACCTCCGGCGGCCCGACCCGGCCCCCGAGCTTGGTGTAGATGTCGGCGAAATCGCCGCTGGTGACCCCGAACAGCGCCAGCGCCCCCGCGGGCGGCCCGTAATAGACCAGGCGTCCGCCGGCCATGAACGCCACCAGATCGCACTGCGTGATGTTGGCGGTCGCGTGGGTCACCAGCACCACCGTGCGGCCCGAGTCGGCGATGTACCGCAGCGTGTACATCATCTTCTTCTCGAGCCCCGGATCGAGCCCGCTGGTCGGCTCGTCGAGGAAGAACAGGTTGGGATCGGCGAGCAGCTCCGACGCGATCGAGACCCGCTTGCGCTGGCCGCCGGACAGCTCCGTGATCCGCTGCTGGCGCGCCTCGACCATCTCGACCTCCTCGAGCACGCGGACGATCCGCCCCTCGATCTCGGCCGCCGTCGTGTCGATCGACAGGCGCAGCCGCGCGGTGTAGCGCAGCGCCTCCTCCACCGTCAGGTTGCTGTGCAGGATGTCGTCCTGCGGCACGTAGCCGATCCCGCTGCGATAGCAGTGATAGTTCGAATACAGGTCGTCGTCGCCGACCCGCACCTGCCCGGCGTCCGGCCGGCGCACCCCGGCGAGCGCCGCCATCAGCGAGCTCTTGCCCGCGCCCGAGGCCCCGACCAGCGCCACGAACTCGCGCGGCTCGATCACCAGCGACACGTGGTCGAGGATCGCCTTGCCCGTCGAAGTCACCCGCACCAGCTCGCGGGCGTCGATCCGCATCGCCCCCTTCTGCTCGAATTGGTCGAGCGACTTGCCGGTGTAGATCAGCTTGAACGGGCCGATCTGCAGCACGTCGCCCTGCTTGAGCTCGTGCACGTGGACCCGCACCCCGTTGACGAAGGTCCCGTTGGCGCTGCCGTGATCGGTGAGCTCGTGGCCGCGGTCGAACGCGCGGAGGGTCGCGTGCCGGCGCGACACCTGCAGGCTCGGCAGCACCAGGTCGCAGGCCTCGCGGCCGATCGTCACCTGCGGCTTGTCGAGCGCGCACCGCTGCACCGGCGACGTCGGCTGGGCCTGCGCCCGCTTGCCGATGTCCTGATACGTCAAGCTGACGAAGTTGCCGGTCACCGGATCGCCGATCCGGATCACGTCGCCGTCGTTGAACGCGTGCGAGCCGACGCGCCGCCCGCGGTAGAGCAGGCCGTTGCCGCCGCCGAGATCGACGATCCGGTGGCCCTGGCGATCGGGCTCGACGCGCGCGTGGTAGAGCGCGACCCAGGCCGACTGGATCACCACCTCGTTGTCCTGCCTGCGGCCGATCCGCAGCGGACGCGCGCCCAGGCGGACATCCTGCAGTTTGCGGCCCGCCGCCTCGATCGTCAGGTAGGTCGTCGCCGAGCGGATGACGACCGTATCCTCGGGCTCGTGCACGCCGGCATCGTACCCAATGGCGCCGGCCGCAGCGCATTCCGTCGCCGCTTCGGACCGGAAAGGCGCGTCCGCCGAGCGCGAGCCGCGCGAGCGATGCCTGCTCAAGCGGACAGGTCGCGTCCTCGCCCGCCGCGCGCGATCCCGAGGTGCGGCGATCGTGTTACGCTCGGCAGCCGATGACACTGGCCACCCCGCGCCCCACTTCTCCCGGCCTCCTGCGCCGCGTGCACCTGACCGGGATGCTGGCCCTGACCCTCGCCAGCGCCGCCTGCGACGTCGACGAGATCGAGGTGTCGAGCGACAAGTCGGGCGCCTACAAGTCGGAATCGGGCGGCCGCGGCACCAAGGTCCTCACCGCCGCCGACGGCTCGACGGTGACGATCCAGCGCGACGGCACGGTCACCAAGCCTGACGGCACCAAGGTCCAGGTCAAGAAGGACGGCACGATCGTCATGTCCGACGGCAAGCGCGTGCGCGTGTTCCCCGACGGCTCACGCTCGACGCTGTCGGTCGAGCGCACCGAGTTCACCGCCGACGGCTCGATGGTCGTGGTCGCCGACGACGGCTCGCGCACGACGATCGCCCCCAACGGCACCGTCACCCGCGAGCTCCCCGGCGGCGCCCGCTCGTCGCTGACGATCGAGAAGCCCACGCCCCCCTCGGCCGCCCCGGCCCCGACCCCCGCCCCGACCCAGACCGCCACGCCCTGAGCCCCGCGCCGGGCCGGCTCGCGGGCCGCGCTCGGGGGGATGCCGCGAACTCAGCTTCACGATCTGCGAGGCGCCGCGCGACGGCCGCGAGATCGCTCGCTCCCGGAAAAGATGGCCACAAGGACATGTCCTTGTGGCCATTTCTCTTCGCACATGTCCTCGTAGGCATGTCCCACGGGCCATCTACCCTCAATCCATCCAGCGGGACCCGGACCGGGCCAGCCGCGGCGAGGCGTTCGCCGGAGGTCGTCGGAGAACCCGCTGAAATCGACGACCTCGAGCACGCAGCTCCGCCCGCGCAGCTCGCCCGCGCTCAGCGACCGCCCGTGCGCGCCTGGTCGATGCAATACACCAGCCCGTCGCGCAGGCTGGCGCGGGTCGTCAGCTTGGACAGGTCGATCCCGATCGACACCATCGTCTGCGCGATCGAGGGGCGGATGCCGGTGATGATGCAGCGCGCGCCCAGCAGCTCGGCCGCCATCACCAGCCGCAGCAGGTGCTCGGCCGTCGCGGTGTCGATGAACTCGACCCCCGTCAGATCGATGATCGTGTGGCGCGCCTTCTTCTGGATGATCGCCTCGAGCAGGCGACCCATCGTATCGGCCGCGCGTCGGCCGTCGACCGCCCCGATCAGCGGCAGGCTGAGCACGCCCTCCCAGACCTCGATGATCGGGGTCGCCAGCGCGCGGATGGCCTCCTCTTGCTGCGCGATCAGGCTCAGCTTCTCCAGCAGCTGCCTCTCCGTCTCGGCCCGCTCGTCGACCTCCTTGCGCACCCGCTCGAGCGCGACCGCGAGGTCGGCCCGGGTCGCGTCGTCGGTCGCCAGCATGTGCTCGATCCGGTCCTCCAGGCTCGCCTCCGAGGGCGTGACCACGAACTCGTCGTACGCGTCGCCGCTCGTGACCGACGCGACCTGCTCTGCCCAGCACTGCGACACCTCGAAGTGGCGCTGGAAGATGCCGGCGAACTTGCCGCCGAGGTAGCTCGCGCCCCAGCTGACCCCGAGCACCTTCTGGATGTTCGTCTCCCAGTGATGGTGCACGCGCAGCACGGCGCGGCGGGCCTTGCGATCGAGCGAGACCAGCTCCCAGCGGCCCCACCCGAACGTCGCGGCGACCTCGACCAGCGCGGCGAAGCCCGCCTCGAAGCTGGGGAACTGCGAGATGTACGCCCAATCGCCCTCGACCCCGTCGCGTCCGCCGCCGTGCAGCGCGAGGCGGAAGCGATCCGTGCCGACCATGCGCTGCAGCCCGCTGATCAGGCCCGTCAGCGTGCTCTCGGTCCAGATGAAGATCGCCGGGTTACCCGCCATGCGGATGTTGCCGCGTTCGGTGTCGTACTCAAACTCGAGTCCCCCCAGAGTCGCGCGCTCGATCATGTCGTCGCAGCGACTGAAACACTTTCCTGGCGCCGGCACCACGGAGAACTTCGACTTCGTCGCGGGCGACGAACGGCGTCTGGGCCGCGATTGCGCCCGCTTCGTCGCGCCGCCGATCGACGGCGAGCCCGGCGCCTCGTGGCGAAGCCGATACTACATTGTGGTCGGACCTCACCGTCGGAATGTGTCCATGACGATCGCGCCGCGTCACGGTCACGAGACGGCCTGATGCCAATGGTGGCGACCGCACCGCACGTGAGACCCCACGCGGCGCCGCGAGCGAACGCGTCGATACGACGACTGCCATCCGCGCCGGCCCTGCCCATCCGCGCAGCATGGCGGAGCGGACAATCGTCCGCCAACCATTCACAGCACCTGCCATCCCGGCGCTTCCATGACTCCGAGCGGCGCGAATATCGCGACCCGCCGCCGGCGCCGTCAGCGACTGCCGACCCACACGAGGCGCGAAGGCGAGCCCCACGACGGGGCGCGGCTAGTCCTGGCCCTTCGGACAGCTACGGAGCGACGACGCGGCGCCCCGGCGGGCCGGCCAGTGGAACCACGCCACGAAGTGATCGCGGATCAAGCGGGCCCCGAGATAGCGCTGGACCAGCGCCTCGCGGGCGGAGTCGAGGCCGTAGCCGTGGCTGACGATGTCGCTGCAGATCTGCAGGCCGATGCCGTGACCGTCGGTCGTGTAGCGGGTGGCGAAGATCCGGCTGAAGTCGTCGCCAAGATCGGCGAGCAGGCGGGCGCGGTGCTCCGGCGTGACCTGATTGCTGACCACCACCCGCAGGTCGGTCTCCTGCGCCTCGCCGAGCGGGAAGATGTCGACGTGCACCACCGCGTCGGAGGCGAACCGCGCCGCGTTGTTGATCAGGTTGTACATCACGCGATCGAGCGCCGCGAACTCCATGCAGCACTCCGAGACCGCCCCGTGGAACTCGCAATCCAGGTCGACCCGCACGCGCCCGGCGTCGGCGGCCCCGTAGGCGATCCCCGCCCACTTCTCGACCAGCAGCGACGCGTCGTGATCGACCGGCGCCAGGTCGACCGCGTAGCCGCTCGGGTCGAGGTCGGGCAGCGCGTTGCGCATGATCTTGAGGTGGTCGCGGACCAGGAAGAACACGCGCTCGAAGTCCTCCACCTCGGCCTCGCCGGCCTCGCACAGGTCGAGGTGCATGAGCAGCCCGCTGAGGCTGCCGCCGCGCACGTCGTGATAGACCTTGCGCACCGCCAGCGGCGTGTCCTCGGCCACCAGAGCCGCGCCCAGCCCGCGGATCTGCTCGCACAGGGTCGGGTAGTCCTGCCGCTTCAGCTCCTCGCGCACGCGGGCGAGCCCCTGCTCCGGCTCGTCGAGGCCGCCGACCAGCGCGTACAACCCCCGCAGGAAGTCGTAGATCCGCCGCACCACCGCGGCGTCGCCGGGCGCCAGGTCTTGGATCGAGGCCACGACCGTGTCTCCGACATAACGACGCGCACGCGGGCGAATATTGGCAGGGGGCGCGAGCGCGACCAGTTCCGGGCGGGTGAGCGGTGAGGCGGTTTCCATGGCCGTCTCCTCGAGACTGCTCCCCATTCCGCACGGATGCAAGGTGACGCCGAATGAGAGGACCGTCTCGTACGCGGGGTCGCGCCTCACGTGCGAGGCATGATTTCGACCTCGGGGTAAACCGCGCCAACGCCACGGCCGAGGCCGCTTGGCGGCCGTTCAGCAACCTTGGACAGATACTACGAACCTTATCTACGGCTATCACCGAATCATGCGATGATCCGCATCCGAATCACCACATGCGCAGTGCCATCATCGCAGCGGGGGCCGTCGGACCCGCGCTGCGCGCCCGTTCACGCGCCGCCGGGCCTGTCGAACCTTCGCCTCCTGTGTTCAAGGTCGGGTCGGGCTCCGCATGAGCCCGACGTGCTCCCTATATGGTGTCCGCGCCGACTTGACGCCTCGCCGGGCTGCATCCATGGTCGTAGGACCGCGGCGAAGCTGATCTCGTCGCGCCCCACGCGGAGGCTCGACCGAGCAGAGCGAGCGAAGCGCCACCCTTGAACCAGAGCCTAATCATGCAGAGAGCCGCCACCCCCTATTCGCTCCGCCTGACCTTGCGCTGCCCGCTCGTCGCGCTGGGCCAGGGGCCCCAGCGAGCATTCGACACGTTCCGCGGCGAGCTCGTGCGCGACGATGTCGTGTGCGCCGCCGCGGACGTGTACGCGGTGCGGCTCGACAGCCGCGACGCCGCCTATGCCCGGGCCGCGGCGAGCCTCGGCAGCGAATACCTGACGCGGGTGTGCGGCGAGGCGCTGACGGGCGAGGGTTACGTCCAGGACCAGATCGCCGATTGCTTCTGGCACCCGGTGACCGACGTCTACGTCATCGACGGCATCACCACCAGCTTCGCCGCCGCCGAGCGCCCGGTCCTGCTCGGGCTGTTCGTGCAGACGATCTGGGCCGCGCTCGCGCGCGACGGCGGCCTACTGTTCCTCGACGTCCCCGCGACCGAGCTGCCGTTCTGGCGCTACCTGATGGGCGCCGATCTGCAGTCCGGCTTCGTCGTCGCGGCCAGCGAATACCTGCTGCGGAGCGACGACAGCCCGCGCCCCGCCCAGCTCACCGAGCCCACCGCGCGGCCGGCGTCGCAGTGGCGAGCCGCCGCCAGCCGCAACTGAGGTCAGCCGCGCGGGCTCGCCGGCGGCCCGCAGTAGCTCCGCACCAAGTTCAGGAGCACGTCGAATTCGATCGGCTTGCGCACGAATGCGGCGACCCCCGGCGGCGCGGTCCTGGGATTCTCGGCCGACAGGATCACGACCGGCAGCGCGAGGATGCGGTCCTGATCGCGCAGGACGTCGATGACCTCCCAGTCGCCGAGGATCGGCATCATGAGGTCGACGAGGATCAGGCACGGATCGCGGTCCGACCGGCGCAAGAACGTCTGCGCCTCTTCGCCGCTCGCGGCCTCCTCGACGACGTAGCCCTCGCGTCGCAGCAGGACGGCCGAGACTCCACGAATTTCGGAGTCGTCTTCGATGATGAGAATCGTGGGCATGAGGGCCGGGAACCTAGCAGACCCGCCACGCGCGAGGACTACGGCGCCGTCGGCGCAGCCACCATGGGTCCGCGTCCTCGTCACGACCGGGGCGCGAGCCCCGCGACGCATCGACCTTGCGTCTGCGACATCTGCCAGCAAATCCGCCGCAGCATGCTAGGCTGAACGCGGATCGATGAGCGACCTCGGGCCCGAATTTTCCCCTGATGCTCGTGCCCGCCTCGCCGCGATCGTCGACGACGCCCACGACGCGATCCTGAGCCGCTCGCTCGACGGCACCATTTTGTCGTGGAACCGCGGCGCAGAGCGCCTGTTCGGCTACCTGGCGCACGAGGTGATCGGCCGCCCGGTGAGCATGCTCGTGCCGGCCGACCGCGCCGACGAGGAGGCCCAGGTGACGGCGCGGATCGGCACGGGCGAGCCGCTGCCGCCGTTCGACACCGAGCGGCGCCGCAAGGACGGCCAGCTCGCCGCCGTGGCCCTCGCCGTCTCCCCGCTCAAGGACGAAGGCGGCCGGGTCATCGGCTCCTCGATCGTCGCCCGCGAGCGCAATGATCACACCCACCGCGAGTACGACGCCGCCGCGCCGTTCAGCGGCCTGCACCACGCCAACCCCGACATGGCCGCGCTGCTGTCCGCGCTGGAGGACGAGCTGCGCAACCGCCTCCACGTCGTCACGATCTCCGCCCACCTGCTCGCCCGCAGCCCCCGCGGCGACGCATCCGCCGCCACCGCCCGCGAGCTGCTGGCCCGGCAGGCGAACGAGCTCCCGCGCCTGATCCAGCTGTTCACCGAGACCGCCGCCGGGCTCGAAGACTCGGCCCGGGGCCCCGCAGAGCCGCCCCTGGGCGCCGCCGACCTCACCGCCCCGGCCCAGCCCGAAAGCTCGCCCTAGTCCAGCCCTGGCCCTCGGGACATGTCCCCGGGGACATGTCACTGCATTCGCAGACGCCGGCGGCCGCCGCCTCCGGACAGTGTCACCACCGGACGGCGAGGCCGGACACCTGTCGTGGGCCGGACACCCCGCCGCGGCCGACGTAACCCACGAGCGAGCGGCGCTCGCAAGTGACCGGGCGTGCACGGCCTGCGCCTCGCCCACCTCCCGACAATGGCGGCACCTGCGGCGATCCGGCGCCGACGAATGGTACGAGCACACGCGGGGGTCGGGCGCCCACGGGCGCCCACGGGCGCCCACCGGGCCGCCGGCTGCGATTGGTCAATGTTCACCTCGTGGGACGGCGCCGGGGATTCGGCTACGATGCCGCGCATGCAAGTATCTCGTTCGGTCGCCTTGCTCGACGTACCTTTTCGGGTGCTCGGGCCCACGCCGCTGGCCCCGTATCGGCTCGGCGCGCGGCTCCGGTCCGCCGGTCTCCACGTGCGCGTGCAAGATCTGAAGCCCATATTGGTCGCCAAGATCGGTCGCGGCGCCTATCGCGAGCTGAGCGAGAACCACGAGGTCGGCAAATTCGGCGAGTGGTTGTTCTCTTCTTATGTGTATGGCGACGGCGCGAGCACGCGTGACGACGCCTTCTTCGACACCTACGCGTCCGACCTCGCCCCCCTGCACGTCGTCGGCGACCCGCGGCGCTGGTTGCGACGGATCCGCGACCAGATCGTCCCCGAGTTCCTGCAGGACGCCTGCACCTGCATCGAGGCCGCGGGCGTGCCCGCGGCGATCGGGTTCGCCTGCGAATCGTTCCAGACCAACGCCGCCCTCGCTCTCGGGCGCCGGCTCAAGCGCCGTCACCCGCAGCTCAAGCTGGTCCTCGGCGGCGTCGCAGTCCCCGAGGACGCGCGCTCCGGCCCGTCCTCGTCGACGCCGTGGATCGACGCCATCGCCCTCTCGAGCGAGGGCGAGCTGCTGGTCCCGCTGTTCCAGCGCCTCGTCGCCGGCTGAGCGCGCCGCCGCGGCCCGCGAGCCGGGCGCATCGACATGTCTCATGAGACAGCTTTGCGTAGCTTCCCCCGCTCGCCCCGATCGGGCACGATGATCGCCGTGCGGAAGTCCAGTCGATGGCGATTTTTCGGCCTCGCGCTGCCCTCGCTGGCCGCCTGCCCCGCGCCGGGCGGCGACCCGAGCCCCTCGTCCGCGACGAGCCCGCTGCTCCCCACGACCACCACGACCTCCACCACGACCACGACCGGCAGCGACTCGCCCGAGCCCGCTCCGACCACCTCCACGACCTCGTCGACCTCGACGACCACCAGCGAGACCAGCGACGCGACCACGAGCGACGCGGGCCTCGTCGCACTGCAGATCGATCCGCCGCAGCACCTCGTCACCGTCGCCAGCGGCTGGTCGTTTCCGGCGTCCTACAGCGTCGTCGGGCTCGACGGTCGCGGTCACATCGTCCCGGTCACCGCCGCCTGGAGCCTCGACGATCCGTCGCTCGGCACGCTCACGCGCCACGGCGGCACCTTCCAGGCCAGCAACACAGCCGCGGGGGTCGCCACGATCACCGCCAGCGCCGCCGGTCTGCAGGCCAGCGCCGAGGTCGTCGTCGAGCTCGTCGACGACCTGCCGAGCTGTCCGCCGCGTCCACCGCTGACTGACGGCGAGCCGGCGCCCGGCGCCTTCGTCAAGGTCGTCGCGCCCGAATATCAGGGCACCGGCGTCTACCACGGCCTCTATCTCCCGCCGGACTGGCAGCCCGGGCGGCGCTACCCCATGATCGTCGAATCGCCGTGCAACGAGTACGGTGATTTCACCGGCAAGGTCGACGACGCCATCCTCGGCTACCACCTCGCGGGCTGCCAGCAATTCGTCTGGTTGGTCCTGCCCTACCTCGAGAGCGGCGCCAACCTCGATTTCGGCTGGGGCGACGTACCGGCGACCGTCGCCTACTGGCAGACCAACCTCGCCCGCACCATCGACGCCTGGGGCATCGATCCGGGCGCCGTGGTCGTGTCCGGCTTCTCGCGCGGCGCCATCGGCACCAGCTTCGTCGGCCTCCACGACGACGGCATCGCCGACGCCTGGCTCGGCTTCGTCATGCACAGCCACGCCGACGTCGTCACCCCGCTCACCCCCGACGGCGGCGCCGGCTCGGCGTCGCGAATGCAGCGCGTGCGCGGCCGGGCCGCCTGGCTGTCATGGGGCGCCGCGGGCGACGGCGGTCAGCCCAACAGCCTCAAGGGCGTCGAGCTGCTGGCGTCCTTCGGCTACCCGATCACCACGCTCGCGGTCCCTGGCGTCGGCCACACCGATGCCTGGCTCGCCGACGATGTCGCCTCACGGCAGGTGGCCCAGCAATGGCTGTTCGCCACCATCGCCGCCCGCCCCGGCACGCACGCCCTCCGCGGCCGCGTGGTCGACAGCGGCGGCCACGGCGTCGCCGACGCCCAGATCGCCTCCGGCGCGCACGTCACCCGCACCGACGCCCACGGCTATTATTCGTTGCTCGGGCTGCTCCCCGGGCCGCGTGACGTCGCCTGCACGCACGCGAGCCTCACCTGCTCCGCGGATAAGTCCGTCGACATCACCGCCGCCGACGCGAGCGACATCGATTTCATCGCCGAGCGCCCCTGACGACCCGCGGGTTTCAGCCGGACGGATCGCTGCGCAGCACCTCGATCACCGCGCGCAGCGCCGGCGTCACGTGGCGACCGCTCGGCCAATAAAGGAAGCTGCCCGGGAACGGCGGGCACCAATCCTCCAGCACCCGGACCAGCCGGCCCGCCGCCACGTGGGCCGCCACGTGGCTCTCGAGCGCGTAGGCCAGGCCGACCCCCGCGAGCGCCGCCTCGACCAGCAGCAGCGGCTCGTTGGTGACCAGCGCCGAGTCCATCGCCACCGCCAGCGCGCGGCCGTCCTGCTCGAGCTCCCATTTGAAAAGCGCCCCCGACGTCTGACGATAGTTGATCGCGCGGTGCTGACGGAGCTCCTGCGGCGATTGCGGCGGCGGGTGGCGGCGCAGATATTCGGGCGACCCGACGATCGTCGCGCGGTCGTCGGGCCCGATGCGGACCGACACCATGTCTCGGTCGACCATGTAGCCGAGGCGCACCCCCGCGTCGAAGCGCTCGGCCACGATGTCGGCCAGCTTGTCGTCGGCCACGATCTCGAGCACCACCCGCGGATACCTGCGCGCCAGCTCCGGCAGGCGCGGCGCCAGCAGCCGCATCACCGCGTCGCGGTGGACCGTCAGGCGCACCGGCCCGGCCGGCTCGTCGCGCAGCTCGGCGAGCCCCGCCACGGCCGCGGCCACCCCGTCCATCGCCGGCACCAGCGTCGCCAGCAGCTGCTCGCCCGCCGCCGTCGGCGCCACGCTGCGAGTCGTGCGGTGGAGCAGTCGCAGGCCCAGCCGCTCCTCGAGCCCCGTCATCGCGTGGCTGATCGCCGACGTCGAGAGGCCCAGCCGCGACGCCGCCCGCGTGAAGCTGCGCGCCTCAGCCACCGCCACGAACACCGCCAGGTCCGGCCAGTCCTCGCGCCTCATTGTTGAGCCTCGTTCATCGACCCTTCCAGCTCCGGCTATCTACTCGACCGCGCCGGCGATGCCTAGCCTGCGGGTCCAGGAGCCTCATGCCCGAAATCCGAGCCTACGCCGCGCAATCGCCGACCAGCGGCCTCGCGCCGACCACCATCGTCCGCCGCGACCCGCGCCCCGATGACGTCGTCATCGAAGTCGCCTACTGCGGGATCTGCCACACCGACCTGTCCCAGACCCGCGACGAGTGGGGCGGCGCCACCTACCCGATGGTGCCTGGCCACGAGATCACCGGCATCGTGCGCGCCGTCGGCAGCGCCGTCACCGACCTCCCCGTCGGCGCCCGCGTCGGCGTCGGCTGCTTCGTCGACGGCGGCTGCTCCCGCGGCCACGGCGACCGCGAGCACGAGCACCAGGACCTCGACAACCTCGTGCTCACCTACAACGGCCGCGAGCACGACGGCGCCCCGACCTACGGCGGCTACGCCCAGACCATCGTGGTGAAGCGCGCCTACGTGCTCGAGATCCCCGACGCCTTGCCGCTCGACGCCGCCGCCCCGCTGCTGTGCGCCGGCATCACCCTCTACTCCCCGCTCGTCCACTGGCGGGCCGGACCGGGCCGCAAGGTCGCCATCGTCGGCCTCGGCGGCCTCGGCCACCTCGGCGTCAAGCTGGCGCGCGCCTTCGGGGCCGAGGTCACCGTCCTCAGCCGCGGCGAGGGCAAGCGGGCCGACGCCCTCGCGCTCGGCGCCCACGACTACCACGCCACCTCCGACCCGCAGACCTTCGCCCGCCTCGCCGGCCGGTTCGACCTCGTCATCATCACCGTCGGCGCCACGCTCGACTGGAACGCCTACCTGCGGCTCGTGCGACGCGAGGGCGCCCTCGTCCTGGTCGGCATGCCCGACGCGCCCGGCGAGGTCAGCGGCTTCGAGCTGCTGTCGCAGCGCCGCTCGCTGGCCGGCTCCGGCATCGGCGGCATCCCCGAGACCGCGCGCATGCTCGAGTTCTGCGCCCGCCACGGCATCACCGCCGACATCGAGACCGTCGCCATCCAGGACGTCGCCGCCGCCTACGCCCGCGTCGACCGCAGCGACGTCCGCTACCGCTTCGTCATCGACATGAAGACGCTGAGCCGCGACCCCGGCGTTTGAACCTGCGCGAACGGACATGCCCTTTCAGGCATGTCCGTTCCATCATGTCCGTTCGGACCTGTCCTTGCGGACTATCGCCGGTCGTCCGCACTCACGGCGTGAAGGCGACCTCGAGCTTGCCGCCCAGCGCCACCGCCGCGTCGACCAGCCCGTCCTTGACGCTGAAGTTCTCGACCTCGATCGCCGTGACCTCCGCGTCCACCTGCAGGCGGCCGGCCACGGCCCCGCCGAGCGCCTTCGACACCGCGTCGCTGAGCGCGGCCGCCCGCGTGTCCAGCTTCCAGCGGGCCTTGTCGGCCACCAGCTTGCGCAGCGCCGCGTACTGCGACTCCGACAGCTTCTTCAGCGCCGCGTTGTCGGTGTCGACCGTGTAGTCGAAGTTCTCGATCGCCAGCTCACGCGCCCGCGCGTCCCACTCGAGGTCGCCCTGCAGCTTGAGCTCGCCGCGGATCGCCCCGCCGACGCCGACCGCGAAGGTCAGGCGGTGCGGGTGCCGGCCCTCGAACGCGTCGACCAGCTTCACGTAGGTGATGACGATGTCGGGCGTGTTGCGGCCGTCGAGCTTGACGTTGCCGAGCCGCTTGCTCAGCTCCTCGTTCAGCTGGCTGATCGGCAGGCGCAGGCGCGACTTGAACGCGAAGCCCGGCGGGTCGGTCACCGGCTGCAGCTTCGGCAGCGGCACCGGCTTGACCGCCGGCTTGGCGCCGAGCGTCACCACCAGCTGACCGGCCAGCCCGAGGTCGACGCGCAGGGAGCCGCCGTCCATCCGCGGCTGCGACACCCCGAGCGCCGTCGGCTTGGCCACCAGCCACGCCGGCGTCGAACAAATCGCCCCGGCCTCGGGCGGGCAGCGGCCCTGCGCGAACTGCTGCAGCGACTGCGGCTGCTGCAGCCCCGCCCACAGCGTCTGCGCCTGCTTCTTCAGGTTGAGCTGCTTCTCGAACTGCGCGTCGGCCTGCGCGAGCGCCTGCTGGATCTTCGGCACCAGCTGCTTCTGCAAGTTCTTGTTGACCATCGGCGCGACCGACTCCTTGGTGATGCACACCTTGGCCAGCGCCTTGACGCACACCTGCCCGCTCGGCGCCGGCCCGAAGTCGATGTCGTCGAGCGCCGGCGCGGCCGTCACCCGGAAATCGTTCTCGATCTTGAAGTCGGCGTGGAACTTGGCCGCCACCTTCTGCGGCTCGGCCTTGGTGCCCCACGTCTCGCCCTTCGTGATCCAGATCAGCCGCTTGCCGATCTTCGTCGACGCGCGCACGTCGGCCGCGTAGCGCACGTTCACGGCCACGTCGAGGCGACCGTCGTCGAACTTGGCCTTGATCGGATCGCGCCAGATCGTGTAGCGGACCTCGATCTTGGTGGCCGACTTCGGGTCGCTGACCACCTGCCAGTCCTGCGTGATCGTCTTCTGGATCAGGCTGTCGACCTTGTTCACCGCGCCGTCGAAGTCGACGCGCAGCGGGACGACGATCTGGGTGCCGTCACGCACGCCCGGCGGCGGCTCTTCCGGCCGCGGATCGGGCCGCGGCGGCGGCTCTTGCGGCTTGGCCGGCTTGCCCGGCCCGGACGGCTTCGGCGTCGGCTTGGCGGGCTTCGGCGCCGGCTTCGGGGTCGGCTTCGGCTTCGGCTTCGAGCTCGACGGCTTCGGCTGCGGCTTCTTCGCGGGCTTCGGCTTGCCCGCCGTGCCCCTCGGCGGCGAGCTCGGCCCCGAATACGGCACGCGGACGATGGTGCAGCTGCAGAGAAATGCGAGCAGCGTCGCGAAGGTGAGCTTGGGTGTCGGGAGCATCGCGTCCTCAGACTCCGAAATCCCGGCGCGCTTCACCTCGCGCGACCCCGGACCACGGGCCGGGCGAGCATCGCCGGCGCGGCCGCGACAGGGAAGCCGGCTCGCTCCGGCGCGCGATCGCCCGCCTCTCGCGCATGCGCCCGCGCCCTCGCGCGCGACCTCGCCGGACCCCTCGGCTCGCAAATGCGAGCAGGCCCCACAAAGCCGGGCCCCGGGCCGTTCGCGCAGCCTACGCCGAGCTCGACCGCAGCGCTCGCGGGCCTCGCCTGCGGCCGATACGCGGGCGCCCACGCCTCGCAGCGCGCCAACGACCTGAGCGTGCTCACGAGGCTCTCCCGGCGCGCCGCTGCGCAGCGGAGCGATCTGCCGGCGAGTCCCCGACACCCCGCTCATCCCCGCCACCGACCCTTCGACCCTGTCTCGCGACCTGACTCATCGGCCATGCCGCGCTCGCACGCTCGACCTGTCCTGTGGGCCATGTGCGATCGAGCCTGGGGTTCTTCGCCGGCATCGTCGGCATGGGCATCATTCGCGACAAACAGCGCGAGCCCTGCGATCCTGGCGATTCATCGCAAATCGCGGCACTCGTACGAAGATCCCCGAGACGGCGCCCGCGCCGGTCCGATCGGCCCCTCGCGCTCGCGCTCGCTGCATGTGCATCGACATCCCACGCGCGTGCTTTGCGCTCACGCCATTGTCTACACCCGACGCTGCGCGGACGCGCCCTCGCCGGCCCGCGTGCGATCGTCGATATCTCCGCGCCACGCGGCGAAAGGGCCGCTCGCAACGATTTCCGCTCGCTTTTTGCGTGGCCGATGGCGCCGGCCGGGTCACGGAAGAGACATGCGTACCAAGCACAAACACCTCGCCTGGATCGCGCTCACGCTTGCCTTCGGCTTCGCTTGCGATCATGACTCCACCGAACCGCGCAAGGCGGACGCCGACGCGCTGATCCCCTGCGCCGGACCTGTCGGCCTGCAGTGCCCCGAGGGCCTCGCCTGTCGCTACGACGGCGCCGACGACTGCGACCCTGACCAGGGCGACGTCGACTGCGAGGGCCACTGCCAGGCCGAAGAGCCGGTCTCCTGCGGCGGCGTCGCCGGCTTCGACTGCCCCGGCGACCGCCCCTGCGTCGACGATCCGAGCGACGGCTGCGACCCCGACGACGGCGGCGCCGATTGCCTCGGCATCTGCGTCATGCCCCCGATCGCCCATTGCGGCGGCCCTCTCGGCGACGTCTGCCCGCTCGGCCAGCTCTGCGTCGACGATCCGAACGACGACTGCGACCCGGCCGCTGGCGGCATCGAATGCATCGGTCTTTGCGAGGACATGGAGATCCTCGAGAAGGCGCCCGCCGAGCGCTGATCGGGCCCGCGCCGACTTCAATGTCGGGTCCCACCAATCCATCGGGCCGGGTCCTCGCAATCGCAGGGGACAATCAGCGCACCTTTGCTGACCCTCGGTTACCGACCGATCCCGGCGCCGGGCGGGCGTGAGCCAGCCCCGTGCAGCGGCACACGCGGCCTCCCGCCGGCCTCTGCCGCCCCGGGACGCCGCCATCGCCGCGTGACGCCCGGTCCGCGGGCGCGGGCGCGCCCGCGTTCTGGTACGCTGGCTCCGATGAACCTGCGTCGCCTGACCCCGAGTGTCTGTCTATTGGCCCTGCTCGCGGCGTGCAGCGAACCGCAGGCCGAGAGCGCCGGCACTGGCACCACCGACGGCACCGGCGGGCCTGACAGCACCGGCACCGACCCGACGACCGGCACCTCGAGCGACGTCACCGGCCCCGAGCCCACCACCAGCACCACCGACCCCGGCACCACCGGCGACCCCGAGCCGCCGCCCGAGCCCGAGGCCTTCTCCGTGCTGCAGGACATCGTGTTTTACGACGGCTACGCCGGCACCGTCGACGAGCCCATCCCCGAGGGCGTCATTCGTCACCGCAACGACCTCGTCGCCACGCGCTTCGGCGACGACATGCTGGCCAAGATCCAGACCACCCTCACTCTCGGCGTCATCGTCGGCGCCCTGTGCGACAACTACGATCGCATCGGCGCCGTCCATCTGGCGCTGGTCCCCAAGGGCGCCCAGACCTACGATCCCGCCGAGGTCGACCGCCTCGAGGTGGCGCGCTTCATCACCCCGTTCATGGACATGAACAAGCACCCGATGACGGTGCCCTACGAGTGGCAGGCCAGCAATCTGGTGCCGATCCTCAAGGACCCGGAGCTGCTCGCCGAATACGACTTCTGGTTCGAGCTGATGATCTTCGGCGTGCCGTACGCCGCCAACGAGGAGGTCGCCGGCTGCGCTGGTCGCAACGACACCCAGCTCGGCACCCTGCTGCTCTACACCGACAGCAAGCAGCCCGCCCCGCAGTTCGACACCCTCGTCCCGGTCGCCATCGGCCAGGAGTTTAACAATTATGCCGAGGGCGCCAGCGACGAGCTCGGCACCACCCGCAAGACCGTCACCTTCGAGCTCCCGGCCGACACCGCCAACGCCCAGCTCGTGCTCATCACCTCCAACCACGGCGCCAACGCCGGCGGCGAGGAGTACATCCGCCGCGACCACTTCGTCTACCTCGACGGCAAGCTGTTGCACGTGTACAAGCCCGGCCGCCCGACCTGCGAGCCGTTCCGCGTCTACAACACCCAGCCCAACGGCATTTACGGCCCCTACAAGCAGTCCGACGAGGCGTGGCAGTCCTTCAGCAACTGGTGCCCCGGCGACGTGATCGACACTCGCATCCTCCCCTGGGGCAGCGCCAAGGCCGGCCCGCACGAGTTCGTCATCGAAGTCCCCGACGCCACCTTCGCCGACAACCAGGGCAACTTCCCGTTCTCGCTCTACGTGCAGGCCGAGTAGCCCTTCTCCGCCGAGCAACCTGTCCTTCAGGACAAATCGCAGCGCGGGCTCGCGGGCCCGGCCCCCCACGCCCCGGTGACCCGCAATCTGCGGCCAAGCGCCCGCAGGCCCGCGCCACGAGGCCCCGCCGTGGCGACGAGCATGTGCGGATGCGCCCGGCCTCGCATCGCCGATTCGCGTGTTTCGTCGCCGACCGCGAGACGCCGGCTGCCATCCTTCGCTACCATGGCCAACGTGCGCCCTCTCTACCTCGTACCGCTCACCTTCGCTGCGCTGACGGCTTGCACCTCCGACCCTGTGGCGAACGACGAGGCCGGCGACACGCAGAATACCACCAGCGGCACCGACACCACCGGTGGCACCGTGCCGACCACCAGCCTCCCTGGCACCACCAGCGACACCGGCGACACCACCGGCGAGCCGCCCACGCTCGACACCTACAAGTTCGCCGGTGGTTGCTACGCCCTGCGCAGCGGCGACCAGTACCTCGCCGCCGGCGACCCCACCACCTTCGCCTTTGCGGCCGACAAGGCCGGCGCCGCGCGCTTCACCATGCGCGCCGCCGACCTCGGCACCTACCTCTTTTACGATCAGGACGGCGGCTACCTCGTCGCCGACGACGGCCCGCTCGTGCGCCAGACCGTGCTCGAGTCCGACGTCACCCGCATCGACGACGCCTACGTGTCCGGCGCCGAATGGACGCTCGAGACCTCGCTCGCCGACTGGACGCAATACCAGCTGCGCAACCGCCGGAACGACCGCCTGCTCGGCGCCGGCGCCCTCGCCGACGACGGCCTCCCCGTCACCTTCGAGCCCGCCGAGGGTTGCAAGCCTTACCCTGAGCTCAGCCTCGACGCCACCGGCCAGATCGCCCGCACCATGTTCGACGACGGCGACCTCTACGGCATCGTCGACACCCACTCGCACATCCACTCCAACTACGCCTTCGGCGGCGGCGGCCTGTTCCACGGCGGCGCCTATCACCGCCTCGGCGTCGAGCATGCATTGCCCGATTGCTCGATCTCCCACGGCGACATGGGCCGCAAGGACTTCTTCGGCTACATCTTCGACAACTCCGGCAACGAAGAGGCCGACCTCGCCAGCCTCTTGCCCGACCTCGTCGCCAAGCAGCTCGCCGAGGACAATCACGCCACCGCCGGCTGGCCCGAGTTCACCGAATGGCCTGACGGTCCGCGGCGCTCGACCCACCAGACCCAGTACTGGATGTGGCTGCAGCGGGCCTACCTCGCCGGCCTGCGCCTGGTCGTCCAGCACGCCACCACCAACGCCATCATCTGCGACTTCATGATCGGCGAGGGCATCCAGGCCAGCCGCTACGGCTGCGACGACATGACCGCCGTCGACCGCATCATCGACGAGACCTACGCCATGGAGCGCTACATCGACGCCCAGGCGGGCGGCCCCGGGCTCGGGTGGTTCCGCGTCGTCCACACCCCCGCCGAGGCGCGCGAGGTCATCGCCGGCGGCAAGCTGGCTGTCATCCTCGGCATCGAGACCTCCAACCTGTTCGACTGCAGGATCTCCCCGCTGGCCGGCGATCCTGCCTGCGACGAGGCCTACGTCGAGGCCCAGCTCGACCATTACTACGACCTCGGCGTGCGGGCCGTCTTCCCCGTCCACAAGTACGACAACAAGTTCTCGCCCGGCGACGGCGACCGCGCCTTCATCGAGCTCGGCAACTTCGCCAACAGCGGCCACTGGTCCAACTTCACCCTCGAATGTCCTGACCCGCAGGTCGGCGGGTTCGACAGCGGCAACGTCAATTTCGGCGGCCTCAACATGCCGCGCGACGTCTATGATTCGCCCGCCCCCAATGACAACAGCAATTTCCCCGGCGCCCCGCTGACCACCACCACCAAGTACCTCGGCCAGATCCTCGAACCTGCGCTCGAGGGCCCCTACTGTCAGAACGCCAGCCTCACCCCGCTGGGCGAGCACATGATCGGTCAGATGATGGCGCGCGGCATGATCATCGAGGTCGACCACCTCCCGCAGTGGTCCTACGTCCGCGCCTACGAGCTGCTGCAGGCCGCCAGCTACCCCGCCTCCGGCAGCCACGGGCGCAACAACGGCGGCCTCCTCTACGAGCTCGGCGGCGTCTCGGCCGGCGGCTTCGGCACCTGTCGCGGCGACGCCCCCGGCACCACCGTGCAGGGCTTCAAGGACAAGATCCAGCTCATCATGGACAACGGCGGCTACCCGGCCGAGGGCTTCGGCTTCGACCTCAACGGGTTCGCCGGCGCCCGCCGCCCGCGCTTCGGCGACGGCGCCTGCCCGACCCCGCAGGCCGACCCCGTCACCTACCCCTTCAACTCGTTCGCCGGCGACATCGAGTTCACCCCGCCGGTCGTCGGCAACCGCGAGCTCGACTTCAACACCGAGGGCCTCACCCACATCGGCCTCTTGCCCGAGCTCATCGAGGACGCCCGCCGCGACGCCGTCGACGAGGCCGACCTCGAGCCGCTGTTCCGCTCGGCCGAGGGCTACATTCGCATGTGGGAGCTCGCCGAGGCCCGCGCCGCCGCCCTCGGGCGCTGACGCCTCGCCCGCGACCCGCCGTCGTCACACGTCGGCTTCGTCGCGCGACTTGACCTCGAACACGACGCTGCCGACATACACGCGATCGCCCGCGTGCAGCCCCGCGCGCGTGATCTTGCGATCGTTCACGACCACCCCGCAGGCGCTGTCGAGGTCGGTGACGATGCAATGGCCCTCGCTGTCGAACGAGAGCGAGCAAGTCCGCCGCGACAGCGTCGGATCGTGAATGACGAGGTCGCAGCCGGGCGCGCGCCCGATGACGGTGACGGCCCGCTCGAGCGCGACCGCCTCGCCGGCGAGCACCAGCCACGCGTGCTTCGGCCGGCCGTCCTGGTCCAGCGCGAAGCGCAGCGCCGGCCCGGTCTCGCCCCCCTCGCGCCCGCCCACCCCGGCCAGGTGAGCACACGCCCCGCAGCACGACGGCTCGTCAGCCACCGCTCCAGCGTAGCGAGCGCCCCGGCGCGCCGCCAGGCCGCAACATCACACAGTCCTCGAAGCCCCGCGCCACGCTCGCGGGACGCCCCGTCCCCACCTCGCGCGTCCGCGCCCCGCGCCCTCGCGCCTCGTGGTAGACGACCGCCGTGGAGCCCCGAGCACACTGTCCGCGCTGCCGACGGCCCCGGCGAGTGTGTTGGTGCGAGGCCCTCGTGCCGGTGCCCAGCAGCACCCGCGTCGTGTTCCTGCAGCACCCGCGCGAGACCAGGGTCGGCGTCAGCACCTGCCGCATGGCCCACCTTTCGCTGCCCGGCTCGCAGCTGCACGTCACCCTCGACCCCGACCGTCAGCCCGCGCTCGCCGAGCTGCTCGCCGCGCCCGACACCCACCTGCTGTTCCCCTCCGCCGACGCGGTCGACGTCGACGCCCTCGCCAGTCCACCGCGCACCCTCGTGGTCGTCGACGGCACCTGGGCCAACGCGCGCAAGCTGGTCGGCCGCAGCGCCCTGCTGCGCGCGCTCCCGCGGCTGTTCTTCCGCCCCGAGTTCACCAGCAACTATCGCATCCGCCGCGAGCCCGAGGGTCACTGCCTGTCGACCATCGAGGCCACCGCCCACGTGCTCGAGCGGCTCGAGCGGGCCCCCGGCCGCTACACGCCGATGCTGTCGGCCTTCGAGCGCATGGTCGCGATGCAGCTCGAATACGTCGCCTCCGGCGCGGGCGCGGCCCGCCACACCCGCCACAAACCGCCCCGCGCGCCCAAGCCCGCGTTCGACCACTGCGCCCCGCTGCGGGCCGCCCACGACCGATTGGTCCTGCTGCACGTCGAGCCCAACGCGTGGCCGTACCGCAGCGCCGACGCGCCGCCCGTCGAGGCCATCGAGCTGCGGGCCGTGCGGGTCGCCACCGGCGAACGCTTCACGACCCTGCTGGCCCCGCGTCAGCCCCTGTCACCGCGCGTCGCCTCCAACCTCGACCTGCCCGAGGCCACCATCCTCGCCGGCGCCCCGCTCGAGGCCACGCAGGCCGCCTGGCGCGCCTTCCTCGGCCCCGACGCGGTGCTCGGCATCTGGGGCTATCACGCCCTCTCGCTGCTGCGCATGGAGCCCGGCTGGACCCTCGCCCCCGAGCTCGACCTGCGCGCCCTGTGGCAGCGATCGATCGGCCGCGCCTCCAACCTCCCCGACGGCCAGGGCCGCGCCCCTCGCCGCCTCGCGGCGATCGAGCAGTCGCTGGCCACGCTGCTCACGAGCCCCTGACGCCAGGCGCTCGGCCCCTCACGGCTTGGGGATGTGCAGCGTCTTGCTGATCATCAACGAACCCGACAGCGCGAACATCAGCACCAGCGGGTGCAGCTGCCAGCCGAGGTCGATCGACCCGAACCACAGCGCGTCGCCGATGCGGTCGTTCCAGGTCGCCAGCGCCAGCACCACCACCAGCACCAGGCTGGTCGGGATCGGCGTGCCCTCGAAGTAGCGGACCTTGCCGTCGTCGCCGGACATCGACTCGGCCGTGACGTTGTAGCGGGCCAGGCGGCTGACGCCGCAGCACACGAAGTACGACAGCACGACCCAGTCCCACCCGCCCTGCATGCCGCACGCGTACGCCAACGCCGCCGGGGCCACGCCGAACGAGATCACGTCGGCGAGCGAGTCGAGCTCGCGGCCCAGCGACGACGACTTGCGGCGCCAGCGGGCGATCCGCCCATCCAGCGCGTCGAACAGGAACGCCAGCGGGATCAGGGCCATGCCGCGCAGCAGCTGGTGCGACTGCCCGTCCTGCAGGAAGCGCATGGCGGCGAACACCGCCCCGGTGCCGCAGAAGGCGTTGGCCAGGGTGAACCAGTCGGCCAGGTGAAACTCGCGGATCATGGAGAAGTGGCGCTTCATCGTCGTGTCTCTCGCGGTGCCGGATCAGGGTGCCCGATGTGGGCCTGAATTGCAGACCACCGCCGCGCCAGCGAGCTCGTGCGCGAAAGACCGCGAGCCGCCGGCCACAGCGGCGCCGGCCGGCCCTCCGCGTCGCCGCGCGAGCCCCGCGATGGAAGCCTGCCTGCCGCGCATATGCATCTCGGGACATGTCTATTGGAACATGTCCCGAGCGCCTCCGCGCACCGCTCACGCGGCCGAGGCCGGCGCGTGGCGGGCCAGCAGCGCCCGCCCGGCCGGCCCGATCACCGCGGTCATCGCCCGCCGGGCCACCGCCATCCGCCCGGCCGCGCCCAGGCGCCCGTGCGCGAGCATCCTTTCGGACATGTCCTTTTCGACATGTCCCAGCGACCTCCCGACGCCCACCTCCGCGGCCGCCAGCGCCGCCGCGCAGGCCGCGTAAACCGCCGGACCGCCGCGCTCCAGCGCCCACGCCACGAACCGCCAGGCCAGCTCCGCGTGGCGCAGCTCGTCGGCGGCGATCCGGGCCAGCGCCGCGCGCACTGCTGGATCCTCCGCCCGCGCCAGCGCGGCCTCGGCCTGCAGGGCGGCGAACGTCTCGCCGATGCAGCCCTCGCGCAGCGTCGCCACCGTCACCGTCACCAGGTCGTCCGCGCCCGTCAGCGCCCCCGCCAGCGGCAGCGGCGACGGCCCCCGCGGCTCGCCGCCGTACGCCCCCGCCAACCCGAAGCACAGCCGCGCGTGCGCGACCTCGTCGGCCATCGCCTGCTGCGCCGCCTCGACCAGGCTCGCCGGGGCCCCGAGCGCCAGCAGCTGCAGCGCGAAGCGGGCGAACGCGGCCACCGACGCGTGCTCGGCCAGCCCGTCCTCGAGCCACCCGGCCGCCAGCGCCGCCCGCTCGCCCGCCGACAGCCCGGCCAGCGCCGGCGCCACCGCCGAGCCCCAGTCGTCGCGCGCCAGCGGCCGCGCCGTGCGAGCTGTCTCTTCGACCAGGAAGGGCCGCCCGCAGCAGCTCGACTGCCACGAGACATTCACGCAGCACTGCCCGCGCTGCTCGAACGGCGGCGAGATCGAGGCCGGCCACAGACCGCAGTCTTCGAAGACCGGGACCTCGACCCCCGCGCACGCCCCGCTGTCGCCCATCGTGTCGCCCGTCGTGTCCCCCGTCGTCGAGTCCGCGCCGGTCGTGCCGGTCGTGTCCCCCGTCGTCGTGTCCCCGGTCGTCTCGCCCGTCGTCTCGCCCGGCAGCTCGGTGCATTCGACGGTGTCGAAGTGGTCGATCGGGCAATCCGGCGTCTCCGACGTATCGCTCGACTGCGACGTCGCCACGGTCGGATCGGTCGGATCGGTCGCCGACTCGGAGGTCTCCGGCTCCGGCGCCGTCGTCGGCTCCGTCTCCGTGATCGTCCCCGGCAGCGGCTCCGTGCTCGTCCCCGGCCCCGGGGCCGTGCTCGTCGTCGTCCCGTCGCCGGTGCTCGCCGTCGTCCCGTCGCCCGTGCTCGTCATGCCCGACGCCGAGCCCTCGGTCGCGGCGACCGGGCGCTCCGTGCACGCGCCCGCCAGCACCAGCGGCGCCATTCCGGCGGCCCGCAGCAGCACCGCCAACACCTCGGCCTCACGCAGCTTGAGAAAATCGAAGTTAGTCATTTCGCCTGCATACCACGGTGCCTCCCGGTGAGACAGACCCCGGCCGACGGGCGCTCTCGCCATATGTCCATGAAGACATGTCCCATCGACCACTTTGCGTCATGCCCTGGGGGCCATCGTCCCCTCTGCACCTGCGCACCCGGCCGTGATCTCGCAGGACACGAACCTCGACCCGGAGGCGATCGCTCCGCGCAAGGTCGTGGCTCCGGTCGAGTCGATCGACCACGACGGACGCCACCCCCACCGCACCGACGACGGGCGCGGCTCAAAGCTGACCACCGACGCCACCATCGCGGCAGCGGCAGCATACACCGCGTCGCCGCACCTGGCTCAACGATAAATGACCGAAGGGACATGTTCTCTCGAACATGTCCCTTCGGTCCACTCACGACACGCGCCGTTCGGCGCGTCGGCTCACATCGGCGGCGTGACGCCGCATTCGACGACCTCGCTGGGGACGCAGCCCTCGCAGTCCCAGCGGAAGTTGTCGAGCAGCGCGGTGCTCGTGTAGTACGAGTCGCCCATGTCGGTGATGAAGAAGCCGATCGTGATGTCGGCGCCGGGCTGGACGCCGCCCTTGGCGGTGAACCAGTCGGAGCAGGCGTGCGTCTCGAAGCCGGTGCCCGCGAGCTGCGGCTCGGCGTAGGTGTAGCCGGGGCCGTCGTAGTACGGGTCGAGCGCCGTGATCGTCAGCGGCAGGCCCTTGGTCGCGTCGTTCGGGTCGGGGATGAACGTGACGTTGCCGGTGTACGGCTCGACCGGGGGGTTGGCCTGCGGGTTGGCCGGCGTCGGGTCGACCTGCCAGGCGACCAGGAGGTCGTTGAACGACGAGTCGACGAAGGTCGGCCACTCACCCGAGCAGAACACGAAGTCGAAGGTGTAGCCGTAGGTCCCGGCCGGCACCTTGGTCTTGAACGTGAACCACAGCTTGTCGTTCGGGTCGCCGTCGGCGATCACGGTCCACTGGTGCTGCAGCGTGTCCGAGCAGTCGTTGACGCCGTCGCAGTCCTTGAACGGCATGCCGCCGCTGCCGTTCACCGGTGCCATCGGCGCCGGCATCGTGTCGGGCAGGTCGGGGTTCTGGTTGCTGCCGACGAAGCCGGCCTGCGAGTTGGCCGGCTGGACCACCACGCCGTTGCCGTTCGGCGCCGAGATCGTGCCGGTGCTGATGATCAGCATGGTGTCGCCTTCACGCGGGCTGTAGAGCAGCTTGTTCGGCGTGACGGGGTCCATGTCGTGATCGTAGGTGTAAGAGCCGAAGCCCTTGGCGATCTGCCACGACGCGTTGTCGGTCGCGTTGAAGCTCCAGTCGGTGACCTGGATCGAGTTGGCGGGCGTATCGTTGCAGATGCCGATCGCCTTGTGCGCCTGGGTCTTGTCGGCCTTGTCGGCCAGGTTCAGGGCGTTGTCGCAGACGACGTATTCGGCCGGGGCGTTGCAGGAGGCCGGGACGAAGATGGTGCAGTTGTTCTTGCAGAAGTCGCCGGGGCCGCCGTCGACCTCGTTGCCGTCGTCGCACTGCTCGCCCTCCTCGGGCACGCCGTTGCCGCACTCCGGCGGTGAGAGCGTGCAGTCCGGCTCGCAGCCGTCAGCCGGCTCCTGGTTGCCGTCGTCGCACATCTCCGGCGCCTGGACGGTGCCGTCGCCGCACTCGGGGGCCGGCGTCGAAGTCTGGCAGTCCGCGCTGCACTCGTCGCCGTCCTCGGTGTTGCCGTCGTCGCACACCTCGCCCTGCTCGACCTCGTTGTTGCCGCACTCCGGCGTCGGCACGCAGCTCGGCTCGCAACCGTCGCCCTCGACGTCATTGCCGTCGTCACACTGCTCGCCGCCCTCGACGACGCCGTCGCCGCAGACCGGCTCGGTGTCCGTCGTGGCCTCGGTGGTGGAGGACGTGCTGGTCAGCGCCTCGGTGGTCGCGGTCGTCCCGTCGGTGGCCGACTCCGAGTCCGTCCCGCTCGGGTCGGTGCTCGTCGGCACGGTGGTCTGCGTGGTCTGCGTGGTCTGGCCCGTGGTCGGCGTCTCGTCGCCGGTGGTGCTCGTGGAGGAGCCCTGGCTCTCGCTGGCCGAGGCCGTCACGTTGCCGCTGTCGCTGTTGCAGGCGGCGACCAGCAAAGTGACGAGTCCAATGCTCAATTGTCGGGTAGTCATTCGGCTGTTCCTCGTGAGGGTCATGTCGGCAGCGCGCTCGGGTGGTGCACACGATCGCGCGTCGAAATCGCACCGTACCGCACAGGATCTGCGGGGGTCTCTGCCCCCGGGAGACGAGACTCACGACGACACCGGCCCCGCGGGCCGTGACGATTCGCGTGATCGCGCAGGGAGTGGGTCGACGGATTCCGCGGCAGGTGGCCGCCCTTCGCCCCCCACGCGGCGAACGACGGCCTGGTCTCCTGCCCCTGATTCCATACGATCATGGAAACCCTGAATCACACTACCGGCGCCCGACCCGCGTCGGCGTCCGGATCTGCCATGTGAGAATTTTCGGCCCCAGCGACCAATCGCGCGATCCCCGTCGGTCACGGCCCCGCGAAAGCGAGCCGACGCTCGCGCGGCAGCGAGCTCGGATGCCGCGCGAGGCTCGCTCGCGGTGTGATCATTCCGGTCGCTGGCGACGAGCGACGATTCGCCGCCTCATCGCGCGAGCGACGGGCCTACGGCGTCTGGCACAGGTTCCACTCGGTGTTGACGCACAGCTTGCCGCCGTTCATCCCGGGGTTGGTCGCCTGCACGTCCTGGCACACCCAGTTGCTGCCCTCGATGCAGGCCTCGCCGACCTGCTTCTCGCCGCTCGAGCAGGCGGCGATGCAGATGCACTCCCCGGTGCCGAAGGTGATCGCCGTGCCGTCGGCGCAGTTCTTGGGCACGTTGGGATCGTCGCAGGCCTGGCCGAGCGTGGGGTCGCCGCTGAAGGGCGTCGAGCTGATCGAGAAATCGCCGTAGCAGGCCTCGCCGCCGGTCGACGTCGGCGTCCCGCCGCTGGGGTCGTTGGTGGCGCCGGTCGTGTCGCCGGTCGGATTCCCGCTCGGATCGCCGCTGGGATTGCCGCTCGGGCCCCCGCCGGTCTCGCTGTCCTCGCTGGTGGCGGTGGTCGAGTCGTCCGGTTCACCGCAGGCGGGCGCGAGCAGCAGCGCGGCGAGGGTCGTGAGGCGGAGGACGTTGGAGCTGTAGATCGTGGACATGGGTCGGTCTCGCTTCCGAGATGCCGGCCGAATCGCGCTGTCGCAGCCGTCGCACGACTTCGACGTTGCGCCAGCTCACATGCCCGCCCGAGCGCTCGCGCGCTGCCAACGGGAGCGAAGCGCAGCCCATGCGGCCGAAGCTGGCCCTCTGCGATCCACGGTGAACCCGGCGTCGATCGATCGCCGCATCGACCTCGACAGGCTCCCACGCCCGCCGCGCCAGCGAGGCCGCGCGCAAACTTGCCCCGCACGCATGCAGAAGTGCCCCCCGGTGCGTCCCGGCGCCGCACCCCGGCTCTTCCCCAGAGGCCCGTGCTACCGTCCTCCGCATGGCCGCCCCGCCCTGCATGCACTGCACCCGCTGCGAGCGCGACGTGGCGGTCGAGTACCAGAACTCCGCCACCGCGCGGCGCTGGTGGCGGCTCTACTTCCTGATCCCCATCTTCTTGCTGCCCGCCTCGCCGATGCTCGCCTCCGACTTCGTCGTCTGCTTGCCGCTGATGATGTCGTACATGGTCGGCATGGGCCCCGTGCTGGCCATCGTGCGCGAGGTGCCCACCTGCGCCGAATGTGGCGCGCTGATCCTGGCCGCGGAACAGAGCCACACCGCCGCGCGTACACGCGCGCCATGCGTGCCCTGATCTTCGTCCTCGCGCTCGTCGCCTGCCGCGGCGGCCACGACACACGCGCCGCGTCCGCACCCGATCGCCCGCGAGACGCCATCGCCCTCACCTACCTCGGCGTCGCCGGCTGGCAGCTCGACGCCGGGCCCGTCACGCTCCTCGTCGACCCTTACTATTCGCGGCCCGACCTCGACGGCCCGATCGTCCCCGACCCCGCGGCCATCGCCGCCCACGCGCCCCCGCGCGCCGACGCGATCGTCATCGGCCACTCGCACGTCGATCACGTCCTCGACGCCCCGGCCGTCGCCGCTGCCACCGGCGCCCGGCTGATCGGCAGCGAGAGCACCGCCCGCCTCGCGCGCGCCAGCGGCCTGCCTGCCACCCAGATCGTCGCCGTCCGCGGCCGCGAGCGGATCGCCGGCGACGGCTGGTCGGTGCAGGTCCTGCCGAGCCTCCACTCGAAGATCGGCGACGAGCACCTCGGCGGCCAGATCGCCGCCGAGCCGCAGCTGCCCATGCGATTCGCCGAATACGCCGAGGGCGGCACCTTCGCCTATCTGGTCGAGGTCGCCGGCCGCCGCGTGCTGTTCCTCGGCACCGCCAACTTCATCGAGGCCGAGCTCACCGGCCTGCGCCCCGACATCGCAGTCATCGCCACCGGCCTGCGCGAGAAGGTCGACGATTACACCTGTCGCCTGCTGCGCGCCCTGGGCCGCCCGCCCCTCGTCTACACCAATCACTTCGACGACTGGCGCGGCCCGCCCGTCGACGCCCCGCTCGACGAAGACCTCTCGGCCTTCGTCGCCGAGGTCGAGCGCTGCGCACCCGGCACCCGCGTGGTCGTCCCGCGCCATTTCGAGCGCATAGAATCGCCGTGACGTCCCCGCCCGATGGTCGGTCGGTGTCGACCTTCTTCGCCATCTGCCGCACCCCACCCGAGTCGCGCACGTCGTACCATTCGACCGTGGCGACGCTCAAGACCCTCCAGCATCTCACCATCGCCGCGGGGTTGCTGACAGGCTGCGGCGAGCGAAGCGGCTCGACGACGGACGCGGGTGATGCGATGTCATCGGCGAGCGCGACAGCGATGGAGGCCAGCACGACGACGACGACCGGTATGCTCCCGGACACCACCGCGGGGGTCACCACGACCGCTGTCACTGGGTCCGAGGACGGCTGCCTCGGCGACGCCGATTGCGCCCCCGATCAGTGTGTCGGGCCGACCGACGAGGTGTGCCCTCAGTGCCTTCCCACGGCGCTGCAGTGCGCCCATGACCTCGATTGCGCGCCCGGTGACGTGTGCATCGAGTTCCCGGAGCCGTGCTCATGTGACACCCCGTTCACCACGATATGCTCTCCCCCCTGCAACACGTCAGCCGACTGCGAAGCTGGCGGCGTGTGCGATCTCGGGAGCAAGCACTGCCTGTACGACCCCTGCGTCGGCGATGAGGACTGCCCTCCCCTGTTTGCCTGCGTCCCTGGGCTCGGCGGCGATGCCTGCCGCCGCCGCCGCTGTGACTCCGACGCCGACTGCGGGGACGCCATCTGCATCGACGGGCTCTGCCACGCCGCGCCGGGCACGTGCATCCCGGAGGTTTGACGACCGCGGGCGAGCTCCCGGGCCTGAACGTGGTGCTCCGCGCCGTCCAGGGCTCGTCGCTGCACAGCCTGCCGCGGGATCCTTCACGGAGGACGGGACGCGTCGACTTCCAGGTCGCCCCTCGACCGAGAGGGAGCCTGTGCCGGGCTAGATCTTGGAGGCGTCCTTGCGGGACAGCAGGGTTCCGTGGAGGAGCATGTGCCGGATGAACTCTGCCTCGCGAAGCTGGGTGTTTGCCTTCTCGGCAAATCGGTTCCGGAGCTCACCGGGTCCGCTCGCGCTGAGTCGGCTGCTGAGCGCCGCGCTCTCCTCAAGTGCTCGGACCGCCGCCCACAGCGCTCGCTCCATCTCTTCGCTTTGTTGCTGGACGAGGCCCTCGAGCGAGAATGTGTGGCCGACGTGGCACCGGAAGTGCTGGAACACCTCTGTCCGGGCCTCGGTGAGCACTCCCTGGCAGAGTGGGCAGGCGAGCTCGGCCGGGGCACCGGGCTCCGTGCCCTCGAGCTGCCTGACGAACTTCCCGGGAAGGTCCTCCGATGCCGCCGGCGTGGCCGCCAGACGTGTCAGAAGATCCGCCAGCTCAGGTGGAGTCGCCACGTGATCGATCTGGACCTTGCGGATGACGCTGCTCGGCATGTCGGCGGCTTTGGCGGTCTCGGGGGCCTGAACCACGCTCAGACCGCCGCGCGCCTTGATCGACATCATCCCGGCCGTCCCGCAGTCCAGGTAACCCGAGAGCACGACACCGATGACGCGAGACCCGTAGGCCGTGGACGCTGTGCGGAAGAGGGCATCGACGGCCGGTCGGTGGTTATTCTCTTTGGGCCCACGCACGACCTCCATGGAGCCGTGTCGTACGAGCAGATGATTGTCGGGTGGCGCGACGTAGATGCGCGCAGGTACGATTCGCTCGTTGTGCTCGGGGTGTCTCGCCGAAAGCCGACCACGATTATTCAGGAGCTCGGGTAGTACGCTCTTTTGGTCGGGTTGCGTGTGGATAGCGACAAAGATCGATGCCGGGAGGTCGGCCGGCAATCCGGCGACAAGGCCCATGAGAACGTCCAGGGAGCCAGCGGAGCCTCCGATCACGATGACATCATGGTTCACCGGGCCAGTATGGATCTCGACCCGGGAACAGCCAGCCGCCGTCACCGGTGCACGGAAATGCGCATTTTGCGCCACCTGTCGTTCCATCGCGGCGTCGGGCGGGCAAGCGGCGCCGATCATCAGCCTCGCCCGCCTGAGGGCAGAGCGCGTGCATCGCGGCGACGCCGCACCGTGAACGGAGATTGCCCCGAAAAGTGGATACCTTGCTCAGGCCGCTCGAGTCCGCGCCTGATGCGCGTAGAGGCTCTCCTCGTGGGCGATCGGGGTCGAGCCGGGACGGCTGTTCAGCCGAGCCCGCCGCATGGAATCGGGCGACCGCCGCGGGCATGCTGGCCGCATGTCGTGGATCTGCCGTCTGCATATTGACTGCGAGCGTGAAGCCAGCCGGGCGTCAGATGTAAGGGTCGAGATCGAAGTACTCGTGGTCTTCGTTCGAGCCGCCCTCGCCTTCGCCCAGGGTCTTCTCGGAAGCGACGAGCTCGATGCGCTCGATCCACTTGACCATCTTGAAACCCAGCTGATTCTCGGCGCGAAGCCGCAGCGGTGCGCCATAGACTGCAGACAAGGGTTCACCGATCGCGTCTTCGATGGTCTGCGTGTCGTAGTACGTCCCGCCGGCCCCGCCGCTCCAGCCCATCCAGATACGCATAAGCCCGCTCGAGCAGCACCCCATGGTAATGCTCATAGTTCCCCGCCGTCAGCGGCACCCGCTCGGCGACCTGCGCCGGGTTCCCCTCGAGCACCTCTCCGTTCGGGCGGATCGTCTGCCCGATCGACCACATGAACTCCACCAGCGGCTGGTCCGTGCCTGGCATCGTCAGCACCTCCGACCACTCCCACGTATTGCTGAACCCGCCTGTCGGCATCCCGATCGTGTGGCCCAGCGCGTTGTCGACGATCGTCGCCGCGAACTGGTCCAGGTGTGAGCCGCCGCCCGGGCCGAACAGGCACACCAGCGGCCCCGAGAAATGCACCGGCGCCGGCTGCAGCAGCCCGTCCGAATCGGCGGGCAGGTGCGCCAGCTTGAACGGTACCGCCTCGCTGAAGCTGCGGCCCGCCTGCAGCGCCGGGATCACCGAGCCCTCGAGCCACGCCAGCAGTCGGACCCCGCCGTCTTCGCTCTCGAACACCCCTGCGTCGCTCGGCCCACCTGCGACCACCTCCGCCCGCTTCTGCGCCACGAATGGCACCACCACATCGCTCAGGCGCAGGTTGCCCAGCGTCGTCTTGAACGGTCGGCTCGTCATCCGCTGGATCGCGTAGCCTCCGAGCGAGCCCCCGCGCGAGCCGGTCGCGTCGACCACCAGCGCGTGCCCCAGCAGCCGCTCCGCCTGCGCGTAGGCCATCAGCCGCTCGACATCTGCCACCAGCGTGCGGCGGAACCCCAGCCAGCGCAGCAGCACCAGCTTGCGCCCGTCCGTCGGTCGCAGCAGCTCGTACGTCTCGGTCGCGAACTCGAGCCGCATGCCCGGGTACTCCGGCCGCTGCGGCCTCTCCCAGCGTATCTCCTCCGGGGGTAGCCACGGCAGCGTCACCTCGTAGACCGCCCCGTCGGCCGCCTGCAGCCCGTACCGCACCTGCGCCGCGAAATGCTCGGGCGGCAGCAGCCCGCTGCGCACGTGCAGCTGCGCCGACACGTGCCACCAAAAATTCTCGCGCGTCGAATAGGGGTAGTACGGCTCGACCCCCGCCACGTACTCCACCAGCGGCCGCCCGTCGATCGCCACCACCCGGTCGCCGCGCCGTGGCGCCCGCAGCTCCGCGTGCGCCGCGAAGAACGAAGCGTCGAGGTCGGCCACGAACACCGACAATTCGGACCCCCCATAATCGGTAGCGAACCGCAGCGGCGCCTCGGCCTTCGCCTCCCAGCCTGGCACTCGCAACCCGCCCTCGACCGGACGGACCTTGAGGTGACGGTCCTTGCGCGCGTTGCTGATCTTCACCAGCGCGTAGAACAGCTCGACCTCCGTCCTCGCCGCCAGCAGCGCCGGCGCGAACGCCTCCATGTTCGCCCGCACGTCGAGCTCGAGCCGCTCGTTCTTGACCGGCGAGAACGCCTCGCGCCGGGCCGTCTTGTCCCAGATCTCGGCGAACAGGCGCGCCCGCTGCTCCGCGGTCCCGAGCGGCGCCGTCGCGGCCGTGGGCGCGCTCGCGAGCGCAGGCGCTGTCGGCGTCACGGTCGCGGTCCTGTCAGGCTTGCACGCCGGCGTCACGAGGCCGAGGACGATCGCCGCGGCGGCAGGAAATCGCGTCATGGCGCGGGCGAGGATAAGCCGAACGAGCGGCCGACCGCGCGCCCGCGCAACATCCGCCATGCACACCAATGTCCGCAATCCTGGCCCAGCCCGATCCACCGGCGGCCCGGCCGCCGCCTCTTGCTGCCCGCAGACACAATATCATGAGTGCAGCCGCCGGCGTCGCATTCGCGCCCCCGTGTCGCCCCACGAGCGAGATCTCGCCACCCTGCGCAGCCCGTCGAAGCACCGCGACTTCGATCGCGCGATTCACCTTCGAAGCAACCCCGACACCCCCCCCAGCGATTCACCCACTCGCAGCCCACTGGCACCACACGACCCCTCCACCCACCAAAGCATCAGCCGTATCTCCATCGGCTTCCGCCACCCGGCGTGATACCGTCTCACCCGTGACCGACCCGACCGACGGCCCTGGCATCCTCCTCGTCCCTCGCGCCGCCCAGCCGCGCGTGCGCTGGAAGAACGACGGCGGCTGGACCACCGAGCTGGCCGTGCGGCCCGAGGGCGCCGGTGAATTCGACTGGCGCGTCAGCATCGCCGAGGTCGACGCCGACTGCCGCTTCTCGCACTTTCCTGGCATCGACCGCAGCATCCTCGTGCTCGCCGGCCCCGGCTTCGATCTCCGCGTCGACGGCGAGCCTCTCGCGCAGCTGCGCCTCGGCGACCCCGCCCACCCCTTCTCCGGCGATCGCGGGGCCGCCTGCGACCTCGTCGGCGGCCCCACCCGCGACTTCAACGTCATGACCCGCCGCGGCCGCGTCCGTCACACGCTCACCCGCACCCGCGCTGCCACCCTCGAGCATCGCCCCGGCCTGACCTGGCTCGTTTACGTCGAAGGCGGCGACACCCTCGTCGCCGGCGTCCGGGCGACCGCCGGCGACTGCGTAATCTTGGAACATGTCCCCGAGGACACCTTCCCCGTCACCCTCGCCGGCGACCTCGTCCTCGTCCGCCTCGAGTATCTATGATCGGTCACACCATCACTCCGCGTGTCCTGCCGCGTCGACGGCGATGCGTGGAGCCCCGATGGTGAACACCTCACCGCCGTGCGACACGCATCGTGTGCGTGCCACACCGCTCCTCGCAATGATCGCTCTCGCGCTCGCCTGCTCCGCGCCCGCCCAGGACGCGAGCTCGCGCCCCGCCCCGACGCCCGCCGCACCGGCGCCTGCGCCCGCGCCCGAGCCTGCCGCGCAGCCCCCCGCCGAGGCCGCCGCGGTGCCCGTCCTGCCCGAGCTGCGCGAGACCAGCAATGCCTTCATGGAGGCTCTGCTCGCCGGCACGCTGATCGAGCAGTCCGGCTGCCTGCGCGTCAGCCCTGACGGCAAGGATCCCGGTCACCTGCTGATCTGGCAGCCGGGCTACACCCCGCGCCGCGCCGAGGGCCGCCTGGAGATCGTCGACAGCACCGGCAAGGTGGTCGCCCGCGTCGGTGAGCCGCTGCGCACCGGCGGCGGCCAGGCCTCCCTGACCGACTCGCTGCGCGCCCAGCTGAAGGCCCCGCTCGACCCCGCGTGCGTCGGCCCTTACTGGCTCATGGGCCAGCTGCAAGCCCCCTGAGAGCGCGCCGCCTCGGCGTGCCGCGAACATACGCCCTCGCAACTACGGCCCGGCGTATGCTCGCGCCCATGCGCGCCCCTCTCCTCGTCCTCACGCTCGCGGCTTGCGGCGCCTCGTCGACCCCCGGCGGCGCTGCACCCGACCCGAAGCCCGCGCCCGTCGATGCGCCCGCGCCCACGAGCGTCGATGTCCTGACCACCAGCGCCGGCCCCTTCGAGATCCACCCGGTGCATCACGGCACCGTGCGATTCGCCATCGGTGACAAGGTCGTGTGGGTCGACCCGTGGTCCAAGGCCGATCTGCGCGGCCCCAAAGCCGACCTCGTGCTCGTCACCGACATCCACCCCGACCACTTCGACGCCGCCGCGATCGCCAGCGTGCGCAAGGACGACGCCATCGTCGTCGCGCCCGCCGTGGTCGCCGAGCAGCTCGCCGGCGCGGTCGTGCTCGCCAACGGCGAATCGCGCGACCTCGGGTTCCTCCGCGTCGAGGCGGTGCCGATGTACAACCTCGTGCGCGGCCCCGAGCCGGGCAAGCTCTATCACGACAAGGGCCGCGGCAACGGCTACGTGCTGACGGTCGGCGACCGCCGGATCTACCTCTCGGGCGACACCGAGTGCACGCTCGAGATGCAGGCCCTGCGCGACATCGATGTCGCCTTCGTGTGCATGAACCTGCCCTACACGATGACCCCGACCGAGGCCGCCGGGTGCGTCGCCGCCTTCAAGCCGAAGGTCCTCTACCCCTATCACTACCGCGACTCCGACCTCGACGCGCTCGACGGCGCCCTGGCCGGCAGCGGCGTCGAGGTCCGCCGCCGCGCCTGGTATTGATGTCCTTCAGAACATGCTCTTCGAGACATGCCCCATGAGACATGTCCCGAAGATTTTGCGATCATTCACACACCACGCCGTCACCGTCGGCGTCGCGGTAATACGCATACTCCGGATCGCGGCCGCGGCGGTACGGCCCGGCGCCGCGGGCCTTCGCCTCCTTGCAGCTGCCGTAGTTCGGGTCGCCGCCGCTGGTCCGGGGCGCCGTCTTTTTGTCCTGCGAAACCACCGCCGGTACCTCGATCGGCCCGCCGTCGGGCGCGACCTCGTCCGGGCAGCCGCGCAGGACGTCCTGCATCGCCTCGCGCTCGTCCTCGGTGATCCACAGCCCGTACTTGGCCTTGACGGCGATCTGGCGGGCCACGTAGGCGCAGCGGTAGTCGTGGTTCGGCGGCAGCCACAGGGCAGCGTTGCTGCCGCCCTTGGCGCGATTGGCCGAGGCGTCGACCGCCAGCAGGTTGAGCGGATCGTTGGCCAGCGCGATCCGCCGCGCCGGCTGCCACGCCGCCGCGCCGGTGGCCCACGCGTCGCCGAGCGCGACCACGTGATCGATGTCGACCGCCGGCCCGCCGCCGCGCTCGAAGGCGATGTCTGCCGCGGTGTACGGATCGGCCAGCTTGCCGGCCGTGACCACGCAGGGGCGCTTGCTCGGCGCGAGTCGGACCTCGCGGAGGTCACGGCGCAGGATGTCGTCGCGCGTGTCGCAGCCGTTGTGGTCGATGTCGAGCCACGCGCGCCCGAACTGGTCGCGCGCGTAGTCGCGGCCGTCGCGCGGACGCACCGGCAGCGTCGCCAGCAGCGGCGCCGCCAGCCGCCCCGCGTCGCCAGCGTCATCCGCGACGATCGCGGCCGGCACCGCGCCGTGGCCCGCCGATCCGCCGGGATCGCAGCCGAGGCCCAGCAGAACGGCGAATACGGCGAAACGGAGGCGCGGGCGGGCGATCACCGCGGCGAATCTCGCCGAGCCGCGATCGGCCGTCCAATTTTCGGCCGAGGCCGTCGCGTCCGATATCGCCGCGCGAATCATCGCACCACGCGGCGAGCCCAATCGTGCCACCCTCGCGACGAATGCTGCGTGTCGCCGGGCGCCAGCCGCCGCGCCGCCGCGCGCCTGCAACCGCATCGCGCGCTGGCGGTGGTTGCGTTAGACTCCGCGGCGTGATTCGGCTCGTCGCGCCCCTCGCGCTGGGGCTGGCCCCGGCCGCGCCGGACGAGCTCGTGCACTGGCAGGCGCCCGCCGCCTGTCCCTCACGCGAGGCGCTGATCCGCGCCGTCGCGGCCGACCTCGGGCGCCCGCTCACGCCCGCGGACGCCGAGGCCGTGACCGCCCACGCGACCGCGCAGCGCCGGCCCGATCGCCGCTGGCAGCTCGAGCTCACGCTGACCCCGCGCGACGCCCCCGCGGTCGCGCGCACCGTCGTCGGCGAGCGCTGCGAATTACTCGTCGAGGCCGCCGCGCTGATGATCGCGGTGGCGATCGATCCGGAGCTGCTCGCCGCGCTGCCGCGAACCGCCCCGGGTGACCGCGAACTCGGCGACATCCCGCTCGAAGTCCCCGTCGTCCGCGACGCACCTGCCCCCGCCAGCTCGTCCACCCCCGCGAACACGCCCACGCTCGCCCCTGCGCCCGCGATCGCGCCCATCCTCGCCCCTGCGCCCGCGAACTCGCCTCCGCCCTTCCGCCGGCCCACGCCCGCGCTTCGTGGCACCCTCGCCGTCGCCGCCGGCCTCGACGTCGGCGCCCTGCCTGGGCCTGCGCCCGGCTTCATGGTCCGCCTCGGCCTCCTCGCCCGGCGCGTGCGCGCCGAGGTCGGCGCCGTGCACTGGCTCGAGCAATCGGCCCGCCTCGCCGGCACGGCCAGCGGCGGCGACCTGCGCCTTACCGCCGCCCAATTGCTCGCCTGCCCGCGGCTGGCGCTGCGGCGCTTCGAATTCCCGGTGTGCGCCGGCCTCGAGCTCGGGGCCATGCGCGGCCGCGGCGTCGGCGTGACGGTCCCGACGAGCGATCGCGTCGTCTGGCTGGCCCTCCTCGCCGACGCGCGCGTGCAGTACCTGCCCGTCCCCCGGCTCGCGCTCGGCCTCCAGCTCGGCCTCGCCGCCCCGCTGCTGGCCGCGCGGTTTCGCCTGCGCGACCAGGACCAGGACCTCCACCGGGCCGCGCCGGTCGCCTTTCGCGCGGTCTTTGCGATCGAGCTGCGTTTTCCCTGACAGATCGCGGCGCCTCGTTGCATGACGGGGACATCCCTCCGGTCCTCGCCCCACCGGCCGCCCTCGGCGACCCCGCCTCGCGCGCCCACGACGGCTCCCACGCCGCCGCCCTGCCGGCTGTGGCCGAGCTGTTCCGCGACCACTACGAGTTCGTGTGGCGCCTGACCGGCCGCCTCGGCGTGCCCGCGGCCGTGGTCGACGACGCCGTCCAGGACGTGTTCGTCGTCCTCCACCAGCGCCGCCACGAGTTCGCCGTGCACGGCTCGGTGCGCGCGCTCCTCTACGGCATCACCCGCCGCGTCGCCCGGCGCTACCGCGAGCGCGCCGCCCGGCACGTCGAGTTGGTCGCGGAGCCCGAGCCCGCCGGTCCCGGCCTCGACGAGGAGCTCGCGCGCCGCCAGGCCGCCGCCGTCCTGCGCGACGCCCTCGCCGGCATCGACGAGGACAAGCGCATGGCCTTCGTGCTCGCCGACATCGAGGGCATGGCGATGCCCGAGGTCGCCGAATGCCTCGAGATCAACCTCAACACCGCCTATTCGCGGGTGCGCGTGGCCAGGCAGCTGCTGCAGCGAGCGATCGCCCGCCACCACGCGCGCGACAGTCGGAGGACCCCGTGAACGAACCACTCGACGACGAGCTGCGGCGCTACGTCGCCGCCCTGCGCGAGGTCGACCGCCCCGGCGACGGCGCCCGCGCTGCCACCTGGGCCGGCATCGATGCCCGCATCGCCGAGGATCTCGCGCCGCCTCGCCCCGCCTGGCGCACCTGGCCGCTGGCCGCCCTCGCCGCCGCGGTCGTGCTCGGCGTCGGATTGGCCGCAGCCACGGCCTGGCGCGTGCGCGCCGAGGCCAACGTCGAGGCCGCCCATCAGCGCATCGACGCGCCCACCCTGCGCTCCCTCGAGAAATCCTCGCGCGAATCACCGCAGTCCGCCTCGCGGGGCCAATCACCGCACCCCGAACCGCCGGCCTCGACCTCCGGAAAACCCGAGCATTCGCCGATCGGGGCCGCGTCCGCCTCCGAATCATCCGCGGCCACCACCCCCTCCGACCCGTCCACCGCGCCGAGCGTCGGGCCCGCCGGTGATTCGCAGGACCTCGGCGCCAGCGATCCGGCAGCCGTCGAAAAAACACCCCATGCGCGATCGCCCTCCGCCGAATCGTCCGGCAATGCCCGCCCCTCCGCAGCGCGCCGCCCCGCGGACAGCCCCTCGCTGCGGCCCGAGGAGGTAGCATCCTTCCAGCGCGCCCAGGCCGCCCTCGCCGCCGGCCGCTACGACGACGCCTTGAGCGCCCTCGACGCTCACGGCCGCCGCTTCGAGCGTGGCGTGTTCGAGGAGGAGCGCCAGGTCTCGCGGGCCACCGCGCTGTGCAAGCTCGGCCGCCTGGACGACGCCGCCGACGCCCGGCGTCGCTTCTTGCGCGAGCGCCCGGGTTCGCACCTGGCCGAGCGCATGCGCCAGATCTGCCGCGACGACGAATAACATCACAGAATCATCCGCGTCCCTGCATCTCGAGGAGTGACATGACCCTTTCCCGAACGCGCCTGTCCTCCCACCTCTTCCTCTCGACCTTGATCGCCTTCGTGCTCGGCGCCTGCGACCAGAAGCCCGGCGACCTCGGGCAGATGACCGACGGCGACGACGCGCTGTGCGGCGACGGCATCGTCGCTCCCGGTCTCGAGCAGTGCGACGACGGCAACGCCCAGGACGGCGACGGCTGCACCGCCAATTGCACCCTCGAGGACTCGCCCGCCTGCGGCGACGGCATCGTCCAGCCCGGTCTCGAGCAGTGCGACGACGGCAACGCCCAGGACGGCGACGGCTGCACCGCCAATTGCACCCTCGAGGGCCAACCCGTCTGCGGCGACGGCATCGTCGATCCCGGCGAGCAGTGCGACGACGGCAACAACGCCGACGACGACGGCTGCTCTCTCACTTGCACCCTCCAGGCGAGCGTCTGCGGCGACGGCGTCCTCGCCGGTCTCGAGCAGTGCGACGACGGCAACTTCGTCGACGGCGACGGCTGCACCGCCAATTGCACCCTCGAGGGCCAGGCCGTGTGCGGTGACGGCATCGTCCAGCCGCAGAACGGCGAGCAGTGCGACGACGGCAACGCCGTCGACGGCGACGGCTGCAACAACGATTGCACCCACGATGGCAGCCTGTGCGGCGACGGCGTGATCGCTCCCGGCCTCGAGCAGTGCGACGACGGCAACAACCTCGACGGTGACGGCTGCTCCTCCATCTGCCAGCTCGAGGGCCAGTCCCCCTGCGGTGACGGCGTCCTCCAGCCCGGCGAGCAGTGCGACGACGGCAACGCCATCGACGGCGACGGCTGCACCGCCAATTGCACCCTCGAGGGCCAGGGCCTGTGCGGCGACGGCATCGTCCAGCCCGGTCTCGAGCAGTGCGACGACGGCAACGCCCAGGACGGCGACGGCTGCAACAACGATTGCACCTTCGGCGGCATCCTGTGCGGCGACGGCCTGCTCGATCCGGGCGAGCAGTGCGACGACGGCAACAACACCAGCAACGACGGCTGCTCCGCCGCCTGCCTGCTCGAGGGCCAGTCCCCCTGCGGTGACGGCGTCCTCCAGCCCGGCGAGCAGTGCGACGACGGCAACTTCGTCGACGGCGACGGCTGCACCGCCAACTGCACCCTCGAGGGCCCGCTGTCCTGCGGCGACGGCGTCGTCCAGCCGCAGAACGGCGAGCAGTGCGACGACGGCAACGTCCAGAGCGGCGACGGCTGCACCTCCACCTGCCAGCTCGAGGCCTGACCGCCGCCCGCCGATCCGTCGATCGCTGTCCAGTTAAGACGTCCCCAGAATCGCCGGCCGCGCGCGCTCGCCCGCGAGCCTCGCGGCCGATGAACCGCGCTTCAGCGGCGCCCCGCCCGGCGCCGTGTCACCTCGATGCGCACGAGGTCGCGTCCACTGCCGCATTATCATGACCCGGCGCCCTGCTTCGCGCCGTGAAATCGCCGCACGCTGACGCAGCGACAGGCGCTCGGCGATTCGCGCCGCGGCGCCTACATTGTCGGCAGTCCGGGTGCGACACCTCGTCCGCGGCTCACTTCGAAGACTGCAGACAATCGCCGGGCGGCGTGCTTCACTCCCGCCATGAGCACGTCCGGCGAGGATGGTGGGACGGCAGACGCGCACCGCGTGCCGTTCGTGCGCGTCGAGTTCGACCGCGAGCTGCGGGTCGTCGGGTGGAACGAGCGCGCCGAGCAGCAGTTCGGTCGCAGCGCCGCCGAGGCGCGCGGCCGCAGCGTCGCCGACCTCCTGCCGCTGACCGGCGGCGGCGACTGGCGCGACCTGTGGACCGAGCGCGACGACGCCGGCTCGACCCGCCTCGACCACGCGGACGGGCGCGCCTGGGAGTGGACCGCCGCCCCGGTGCGCCGGGGCGCGGAGGTCGTCGGCGTCGCCTGCTACGGCGTCGACATCACCGCGCGGATCGCCCTCGCCCGCGAGGCCGAGCTCGAGCACGTCATGCTGCGCGTCCTCGTCGACAACCTGCCGGTGGTCGTCTGTTCCTACGCGGCCGACGGCACCTACCTCTACGTCGCCGGTCAGGGCCTCGCCAACACCTCGCTGCGGCCGGAGCAGATGATCGGCCAGAACCCATTGACGATGTTCGCCGACGACGACGACGCGGTGGAGTTCATCCGCCGTGGCCTCGAGGGCACGCCGTCGCGCATGACCATCCACTCGCAGGACCGCTGGTGGGACAGCTGGCACATCCCCGCGCCGCCTGACAACCGCGCCGCGCTCGTCAGCATGTCGCTCGACGTCACCGAGGCCCACGCGCAGGAGCTCGAGCTGCGAGCCAGGCTCGATCTCATCGATCGCCAGCAACGGGTGATCCGCGAGCTCTCGACCCCGATCATCGAGGTGTGGGAGGGCGTGGTCGTCATGCCGATCATCGGCCTCGTCGACAGCATGCGCACCTCCGAGATCATGGACAGCCTGCTGCAGAGCGTCGGCCGCATGCGGGCCAGGGTCGCCATCCTCGATCTCACCGGCATCGAGGTCGTCGACACCGCGACCGCCAATCACCTGCTGGCGATGATCCGCGCGGTCCGCCTGCTCGGCGCCGAGGGCATCCTCACCGGCATCCACCCCAGCATCGCTCAGACGATCGTCACCCTCGGCGTCGACCTCACGGGCTTCCTCGTCCACGCCACCCTGCGCCAGGCGCTGAAGCACTGCCTGGCCACCGGCAAGCGCGCGTGACGGAGGCACTGACGCGCGCCCGCAACCACCGTCGCAGCGCGCCGAGCCGCTGCTTCACCCACGCGCTTGCGACCGTCGTCGTCGCAGCGCCACCAGCCCGAGCAGCGCGAGCCAATCCGGCGTCCGGCCCGTGAGTGAACAAGAGCAGCCGCCGCCGCCCTCGCTGCCGGGCGAGGTCGCGCTCGCACCGCTCGCACCGCTGCTGCTCGAGCTCGAGCTCGCGCCCGTCGAGGCCTCACCGCTCGTCGGCGCCGCCGCACCCGAGCTGGATCCGCTCGTCGCGGCCGACGTGCCAGAGGTCGTATCGCCGCTCGTCGTCGTCCCGCTGCTCGTCGTCGTCCCGCTGCTCGTCGTCGTCCCGCTGCTCGTCCCCGTCGTCGTCTCACCGCCGGTCGAATCCTCGCCGAACGACAGGCACAGCTTGCGCGTCTGGCACAGCAGATCTTCGCCGCTGCACGTGTCCCCGCGCAGGCACGGCCCGCCGTGCTCGGTCCGGGGCGGTACGTACCACTCGATCTCCCTGAAGCAGCCCTCGACCGGCTCGCAGTCCCCGCCCTTGCAGTCGGCGTCGGTCTCGCACACGAACGCGCGGCAGAACGCCGCCCCGCAGGAATACTCGACCTCGCTGCCGGGCGGGCACGCATCGGGCAGCGGCGGGACCACGTCGGCGCGGGCCACCGCCGGCGCAGCCCCGACCATCACCACCACGAGCGAGCACCAGACGACAGGCCCAAGGTTCACCCGCATCGACACCTCGCATTCACGCTATCATCCGTGGCGCCGCATGCAAAGTCGCTCGCTCGCCGCCCTGCTGCTCGCCGGGGACCTCGCGTGTGGCCCTCCCGCCCCCGAGTGTCCGCCGGCCACCGCCGTCGATCCTGCGCGCGCCCAGGCGGTCCTCGCCACGGCCCGCAGCACGCGACCCGGCCATGGGCTCGACGGCGGCGCGACGATCTGCTTCGGCGGGCACGACCGCGGCTCGGTCCTCGCCAGCGGGGCCGTCGTCATCGCCGACTCGCTCGATCGCCCGGCCGCCGCGGCCCGGCTGATCCACCTGCGCCTGCACGTCGCCGACGGCCTGCACCGATTCCCGACCCCCGGCGTCGCCTGCGAGGCGCAGATGGAAGCGGCGAGGGCCGCCGAGGCGCGGGCCATCACCGCCGAGATCGAGGCCTGCGACGAGCTCGGCTGCGCCGAGCCTCCGTACAGCTTCGCCGCCGCGGTGCTGGCCGCCGCCCCCGAGGCGCGCATCGACCTCGTGCTCGCGCGCCTGCGCGACGAGCCTGCGGCCGACGGCCTCGGCCTCATGCTCCGCAACTACCGCGCCCGCTGCGAAGCCGCGCGCTGAGCCCTGGTTCAGCGCGACGTCCTGCTAACAATCGCAGGTGTACGCCGAGATCTTGTCGTTCCACCACTCGCCGACGAACGGCACCGACCCCTGAAACGAATTCTGCGCCCCGGCGAAATCGGCGTGCTCGAACACGTTGAGCACGCAGCCCGAGCGCACCTTCACCGACGACACCACGTCGTTCCACAGGTTACCGATGAACGACACGTACGCCCCGGCCTCGACCCGCTTGGCCTCACCTTCGAAGTGCCAGTGCTCGTACATCGTCGCGCATTCGCCCCCGCGGCCGCTGACCTCGTCGAACGGCGCCACCTCCGCCACCTCCGTCTCGTCCTCGCCCGCGAGCTCCTCCGCCTCGTCGCATCCCATCAAAAAAACAATCGCACCCACCGCGCTGATGATCGCCCTTCGCATCGCTCCTCCGATCGCCGATCTCATGCCGCAGCGCCTCACCCCGGCAACCGCCCGGCAGGAGTTCTTATGACCGCTTGACGGCGACCGCCCGCGCGCGAGATCGCGGCATCGCATGTCCCCAAGGCCATGTGACTGCATTCACGGGCATTCGGCCGACATGTCTTTCAAGACAGCCTCGCTAGTCCGCCCCGACCACCACCGGCCCGCGCGCCGCCAGCTCGGCCGCCAGCTCGGCCGACACCCCCGTCCCGCTCAGCTCCAGCCGCCTCAACCGCCCGAGCCACGGCGCTTGCAGCAGCCCCTCCAGCGCCCCGCCGAGCCCCGGCGCGTGGGTGATCGCCAGCGCCTGCAGCTCGAGCGTTTGCCCGCCCAGCGCCTCCAGCAGCGCCGGCGACTCGAGCCCGCGCAGCGCCAGCTCGCGCAGCCCCGGCAGCTTCGCGCTCGACAGCGCCGCCGCCAGCTCCTCCGCTTCGCCCGCGTCCTCCGCGAGCGCCTCCGGCCCGAGCCACAGATCGACCCGCTCCAGCGCCGGAAACGGCGCCGCGATCAGGTTCGCCAGCGAATCGTCGCCCAGCTCGCCGACGTGCATCACCAGCGTACGCAGCCGCGGGTGCCCCTTCGCCGGGATAAGCGCCCACCCGCTCGCGCCGTGCAGATCGAGGCGCGTCAGCGCGGGCAGCTTCGTCAGCGCCGGCCCGACCCCCTGGCACACCCCTTCCGCCGGCGGCAGCGCGGCCGGGAACGGGCCGATGTACAGCCGCTCGAGCCCCGCCAGCCGGCTCGCGTGGCGCGTCATCAGCGGCAGCGGATCGCCCTCCTCGTACGGCGTGTCGTAAAGGTCGGCCTGCCCGGACCAATCGTCGAGGATCAGCGTGCGCAGCCGCGGCGCCGCGGGGTCGCGCAGCAGCGACTGCAGCAGCCCCGACCATCGCGCACCCACGTCCTCGACGTCCTCACCGGCGTCGCCCCGGCCGGCCACCGACACCGCCCACGCGATCCGGTCGGGCAGCGACAGCCCGTGCGCCGGGTCGTAACCATCGACCACCTGGTCGTCGAGAACTCGCAGCCCCGCGCGCGGATCGGCCATCCTTAAAATCTATCGCGCCCCGCGGCCCCGGCGCAATCCTCGACGACATCGAAGCGGAGCGCGGTGGGCCTGCCAATGACACGCGAACTCGGCCCCAGCGGCCTCGCGAGGCATCGCCCGCGCGCAATCCAATTGAAGCGTCGTCGACGCTCACTACGCCAGACGAGGCCCGGTCGTCCCGGGCAGAGGTCGTCGATTCGCCATGCTGATCGAGCTCGAAGCACAGGATTACCCGCGGGTCCGGCCGCTGTTCCGCGCCTCGTATCCCAACCTCGCCTTCGTGCATGCCGTGCTCGAGCGAGCCATCCCCGGGTGCGTATGGGCCGGGTCCGGCGAGCGTGAATTCGCGGTCGCCCTGGTCGCCACCGAGGCGCCGTTCTGCTTCGCCGCCGGCGCGGTGACCCCGGCCCTGCTCGATGAAATGCGGGCGCTGCTCGCCGACAGGCCGCCGATCAAGCTCGTGCATCCACGCGGGCTCGCCTCGGCCGCGCCGCAGCTCGGCTTCGTGGCCGCCGAGCGGGCCCAGTTCGGCCCTGGCCCCGGCGGCTACGCGCCGCGGGACCTGCGAGCGCCGCCCGGCTTCGAGCTGGCCGCCGTCGACGGCCACCTGTTCTCGCGCTTGAACTGGCGCGACCCCGTGCTCGCCATCTTCGGCTCCGTCGCCAACTACCTGCGCCACGGCTTCGGGGTCTGCCTGCTCCACGACGACCAGTTGGTCGCGGAGATCCACGGCGTGGTCGGCGGAGGGCTGTGCGAGTTCGGCTGCCACACGCGCGCCGACTATCGGCGGCGGGGCCTCTCCAGCCTCGTCCTCGGCGCCGCCTGCAAGCACGCGGTCGCGCTCGGGCTCGCCCCGTTCACGACCTTCGACGCCGGCAAGATCGAGTCCGAGGCCCTCTCGCGCAGCGCTGGCCTCCATTACGAATTTCATTACCCCATCTCTCAACGGATCTGCTGACATGCTCCTCGATACATTAACGATCTCGCTCGACAATACGCGGCGGGTCGCCCGGCTCATCGCCCCGCACGTGCGGCGCACCCCGCTGATCCGCTCCGACGCCGCGGCCAGGCTCGGCGCCGGCGACATCTTCGTGAAGTGCGAGAATCGCCAGCACACCGGCTCCTTCAAGCTGCGGGGGGCGATGAGCGCCCTCCACGGCTACCCGCTCGCGCTGCCCGACGCCTGGGCCCACATGCGGCGCCGCGGCGTGGTCACCTGCAGCTCCGGCAACTTCGCCCGGGGCCTGGCCCACGCCACCGCCCAGCTCGGCCTCGATTGCACGATCGTCGTCCCGCGATCGATCTCGGCCTTCAAATGGGGCCGGATCCTGCGCCAGAACCCCGCCGCCAGGGTGCATCGCGTCGACCACGACGCCTGGCGGCGCATGATGATCGCCGCCGAATGTCCCGAGCTCCCGGGCTACTTCCTGTCGTCCGAGAGCGACAGCCACGTCAGCCTCGGCAACGCGACCATCGCCCTCGAGATCCTCGAGGACCTGCCCGACGTCGACGCCGTCTTCGTCCCCTTCGGCGGCGGCAACCTGGCGTTCAGCGTCGCCTCCTTGCTGGCCCGCGCTCGCCCCGAGGTCAAGGTCTACGCGGTCGAGGTCTCCACCGGCGCGCCGCTGTCCGCCTCGCTGCGCGCCGACAGGCCCGTAGCCGTCGAGCACAGCCAGACCTTCGTCGACGGCATCGGCGCCAGCTTCGTCATCCCCTGGCAATTTCACCGCCTGCGCGACCTGCTCGCCGGCGTGCTCATCGTGACCCCGCGCGAGATCTCGGTCGCTATCGCCGGCCTCGCCTGTTTCGACGATCTGCGGCTCGAGGGAGCCGGCGCCGCCGCATTCGCAGCAGCGCGAAAGTATGCCCATGTCCACGGCTTTCGCCGCCCGTGCGCCGTCGCCACCGGCGGGTCCATCGCCCCCGACGTGCTGCGGACCATCCTACGAACCGTCTCGCCCGACGAGACCCTGAAGTGCGCCTAGGTGAGCCATGACGACCGAAACTCTCCCCACCATCGAACCGATCAGCCTCGCCCTCGGCGCCGCCGTCACCCGCGTCGATCTCTCGCGCGACCTCTCCGACGAAGCATTCAAGGTCATCGAGCGCGCGTTCCACCAGTACAGCGTGCTCGTCTTCCCCGGGCAAGACATCACCATCACCGACCAGATGCGCTTCGCTCGCCGCTTCGGCGAATTGGTGGTCCAGGATCACGTCTTGCCGATGACCGTCGAGGGCCACCCCGAGTGCATGGCCCTCCACAACAACGCGCAAAAGCCCCCCGGTCTCAACAGCTGGCACACCGACAACAGCGGCTGGCTCCGGCCCCCGCTCGGCACCATGCTGTACGCCAAGATCACGCCCGACCTCGGCGGCGACACCCTGTTCTCCAACATGTACACCGCCTACGAGGCGCTGTCGCGGCCGATGCAGGAGCTGCTGCTCGGCCTGTCCGCGGTGCACGACGTCAAAAAGGCGTTCGGCGCCGACTTCGCGGCGCTGCAGAACACCCTGCGGAGGACCGGCATCGACCCCGACGCCCACTTCGCGCGCTACCAGCCCGTCCCGCACCCGCTGGTGCGGACCCACCCGGGCACCGGGCGGCGGGCGCTCTACCTCTCGGGCCCCTACGTCACCCACATCGACGGCCTGTCCCGCGCCGAAAGCCAGGCGATCCTCGAATTCCTCTACCGCCACATCGAGACCCAGGAGTTCATCCATCGCCACCGGTGGCAGCGCAACGACCTGCTGCTGTGGGACAATCGTTGCGTCCAGCACCTCGCCGTCGCCGACTACTTCCCGCGCGAGCGACTGATGTACCGCCTGAACATCGCCGGCGAGCGCCCCTTCCTCGACCGCTGATTCGCCGGCGCAACGAGCTCCGGGATCCAGTCAATACCCCAAAGGACATGTCCCGAAGGACATTGACTATATTTCACTACCATCAAGGCGAATGCTGCGATTCACCGCCTGCGTCGCAGCGCCCGCCAGCCTGCCCCGATCGCCAGCACCGGCGCCAGCAGCAGCCCCTGACTTACACGCCGCGGCAGCGCTGCCAGCTCCTCCGTCCGCTGCAGCGCCGCCAGCCAGCCCTGGGCCACCGCGCCCAGCGGGCTCCGGCTCGCGCGCAGGAACACCTCCAAAAACAGATCCGACGCCCAGCGGGCGGCGGGGGACGCCTCGGAGTGCGGCAGCGCCTCGAGCCACGCGCAGTACTCCGGGCGGAGCGCGCTCAGGCGGGCGCCCTCGCGGATCAGCTCGAGGTAGCGCCGCGACGGCGTGCGCTCGCGCTGCAGACGCCTCATGGGGGCTGCGACGAACACCTCGGCGATTACCTCACGACCGTCATAGGCGATCACCTCGACCTGCTCGCGCACATAGAAGCGATCGCCGCCCTCGCTGCCGACCAGCGCCGCGAACTCGTGCGATCGCAGACGCAGCAGCAGCCCGTGGACCTCGGCCGTCGCGTCGCGGCGAATGCTCGCCATCGCCGGGTCTGCGGGCGGCACCCCGGGCATGTCGAACACCAAACGCCAGCCGCACAGCGTCCCGGGCGTCGCCTCCAGCGGTGCCAGCCCGGCCCTCGCCGAGCGCCTCTGCGGGTGCAGGTTGGAGCCGTAGGCGAAGTACCAGACATCTCCCGAGGATCGCGATCTCGTGTCGACCACTACCGATTTCACCGCCGCCCCGATGCTATCAGCTTCGTCGCAGCACGGCTCGCGCGTTTGGCGCGATAGTGCCCCCGGCGCGCGCTGCCTCGCGATCGTCGCGCGTGTATCATGTTTCAGGTGTCGCTCCACGGCTACATCACCGTCGAGGTCCTCCACGAGGGGATGAAGTCGGAGGTGCGCCGTGCGACGCGAGCTGCCGATGGTCGGCTCGTGATCCTCAAGGTCCCGCGGGCCGAGTCCGTCACTCACCAGCGGCTCGCCGAGCTGCGCCACGAGTACGACGTCGCCACCCGGCTCAAGCTCGGCGGCGTCGTCCAGGCGCTCGCGCTCGAGGAGCGAGGCCTGCCCTTCCTCGTGTTCGAGGACTTCGGCGGCCTGTCGCTGACGCAGTGCTTCCCGTCGAAGGTCGGCGTCGCCAGCTTCCTCGACATCGCCCTCCAGCTGACCGAGACCCTGGCGGCGATCCACGAGCGCGGCGTCATCCACAAGGACATCAAGCCGGCCAACATCATCCTCAACCCGCGCACCGGCGAGGTGAAGCTGACCGACTTCGCCATCGCCTCCTCGCTCGCCACCGAGTCCGTCGCGCTCGCCGCTCCCGATCGCCTGGTCGGCACGCTCGCCTACATGGCCCCGGAGCAGACCGGCCGCGTCGGCCGCGGCATCGACCAGCGCGCCGACCTCTACGCCCTCGGCGTCACCTTCTTCGAGCTGCTCACCGGCCGGCGCCCGTTCGCCCAGAGCGACGCGATGGAGCTGGTCCACGCCCACCTCGCCCGCAGCCCGCCCGAGCCTTTCGGCATCGAGCCCAGCATCGGCCGCGAGCTGTCCGCCATCGTCCTCAAGCTGATGGCCAAGAACGTCGACGAGCGCTACCGCAGCGCCCACGCGCTGCGGGCCGACCTCGAGTACGTGCGCGCCACGCTCGGCGGCGACGCCACCCCGACCGCCGCGCGGCCGCGTCCCAGCGCCGAGTTTCGCCTGCCGCAGCGGCTCTACGGCCGCGCCGACGAGCGCGCCCGCCTGCTCGCCGCCTTCGAGCACGCCGCCGCCGGCGAGCGCGGCCTGGCCCTCATCGCCGGCTGGTCGGGCACCGGCAAGTCCGCCCTCGTCCACGAGCTCCACCAGCCGATCGTCGCCCGCCGCGGCCACTTCATCGCCGGCAAGTTCGATCAGTACAACCGCCACGTCCCGTTCGCCTCGCTGCTGCAGACCCTGCGTCAGCTCGTCGAGCTGGTGCTCGCCAGCCCGCTCGCCGAGGTCGAGCGCTGGCGTCGTCGCCTCGTCGAAGCTCTCGGCGCGCACGTGGCCGTGCTCGTCGACACCCTGCCCGACCTCGCGCACGTCGTCGGCGACCAGCCCCCGCCGCCGCCGGTCTCGCCGGCCGAGGCGCAGAACCGCCTGCACCTGGCCGTGCTGCGCTTCTTCGGCGTGTTCGCCGACAAGGGCCACCCGCTCGTGGTCTTCCTCGACGACCTGCAGTGGGCCGACGCCGCCACCCTGCGCCTGCTCGTCGCCCTCCTCGGCGACCTCGACCTGCGCCACGTCCTCGTCATCGGCGCCTATCGCGACCACGAGGTCGACGCCTATCACCCGCTGCGCAAGGCCATCGCCGAGCTCGATCGCACCGGCGCGACGATCGAGCGCATCGAGCTGACCCCGCTCGCGCTCGCCGACGTCGCCGCGATCGTCGCCGACGCGCTCGCCGAGACCCCCGCCGCCGTCGCCGACCTGGCCGCCGAGGTCCACCAGCGCACCGAGGGCAACCCGCTGTTCGTGCGCGAGTTCCTGCGCGTCCTCCACGGCGACGAGCTGATCCGCTTCTCGCCCGAGCACGGCCGCTGGACCTGGGACCTCGCGGCCCTGCGCGCCGCCAGCATCCCCGACGACGTCGCCGATCTGCTGCTCGAGCGGATCCGCCGGCTCACGCCCGACGTCCGCGCCCTGCTCACCTGCGCCGCCTGCATCGGCGCCGGGTTCGACCTCGACACTCTGGCCGCCGCCGCCGGCAGCTCGAGCAGCGAGATCGGGCCCGCGCTGTGGGAGTCGATCGGCCGCGGCCTCGTCGTCCCGATCGACCCCGAGTACCGCCTGTTGCCGTACGGCCACGGCGGTCAGCTGCCCAACGTCCGCCTGCGCTTCCTCCACGACCGCGTGCGCCAGGCCGCCTACACCCTCGTCGACGCCGACGCGCGCCCGCGCATGCACCTGGCGATCGGCCGCCACCTGCTGGCCACCCTGACCTCGCGCGATCGCTCCGAGCTGCTCGCGGCCGTCTCGCACCTCAACCTCGGTCGCGCCGAGCTCACCACCGCGGACGAGCGCACCGAGCTCGCCGCGCTCGACCTCGAGGCTGGCCGGCGGGCCAAGGCCGCCACCGCCTACGACGCCGCCGTCGGGTTCTTGCGCGTCGGCGCCGAGCTGCTCGGCCCCGATCACTGGCATAGCCACTACCCCCTCATCTACGCCCTCCACCTCGAGCTCGCCGAGTGCGAGTACCTGTGCGGCGACTTCGCCCGCGCCGAGCAGGCCTTCGACGTCCTGCTCGCCCACGCCGCCTCGCGCCGCGACGCCCTCGCCGCCCGCTCGCTGCGGGTCGTCCTCTACGTCACCATCGGCCGCTCCGGTGACGCCCTCACCACCGGCGTCGAGGCCCTGCGCCTCGCCGGCCTCGCCGTGCCCGACGGCGACGACGCCCTGCGCCAGGCCGCCGCCCGCGAGCGCGACGCTCTGCAGCGCCGCCTGGACGGCGCCACGATCGCCGCCCTCGCCGCTCGCCCGCGCGCCACCGACCCCGAGTTCTGCTCGCTCATCAAGCTCGTCACCGACCTGCTCGCCCCGTCCCAGCTCAATCACCAGCCGCTGTTCGAGTACCTCTGCCTGGCGCAGATCAACCTCAGCCTCGAGCACGGCCACGCCGACGCCTCGCCCTACGGCTACCTCGTCTACGCCTTTTACCTCACCACCTCGCGCGGCGCCGTGCGCGAGGCCCACGAGTTCGGCGAGGCCGCGCTCGCCGTCAACGAGCGCCTCGGCAACCTCGACCAGGTCCCGCGCCTGAGCTTCGTGTTCGGCTCGATCCTCCACTACTACCGCCCGCTGCCCGAGGTGCTCGAGTACCTCGAGCGCGCGCGCTTCCACGGCCTCGAGACCGGCGACTACATCTTCGTCTCCTACGCCTGCTCGCACTCCGCGATCGTCCAGTTCGGCGCCGGCACCCCGCTGCGCTCGGTCGCCGCCCAGACCGACGAATACCTCCACCTCATGCAGCGCACCCGCGTCGCCTCCTCGACCGCCGCGCTGCGGGTGGTCCGGCGCCTCGTCGCCTGCCTGCAGGGCGAGACCGACGGCGCCACCAGCCTGCACGGCGACGACTTCGACGAGGACGCATTCTTCGCCGCCGCCGAGCAGGGCCGCCTGACCTTCGCCACTCTGTGGTTCTGCATCGCCAAGCTCTACCTGTGCCTGCTGTACGGTCAGCTCGACGCGGCCCAGCGGTGGATGCAGGCCGCCGAGCAGCGCCTCCTCAACTCCTCCTGGTACCTCACCACCGAGCTCGCCTTCTACTCGGCGCTGGTCCACGCCGCCCTGCTGCGCCGCGGCAGCGGCGACCTCGAGGCCTCACGGGCTCGCCTCGAAGCGCTGCGCGAGCGCTACGCGGTGTGGGCCGCCTCGTGCCCCGAGAACTTCGCCGGCAAGCTCGCGCTCATCGACGCCGAGCGGGCCGCGATCGCCGGCGACGGCCTCGCCGCGCTCACCGCCTATGACGCCGCGATCGCCGGCTCGCACCGCGCCGGCGCCATGGCCACCGAGGCGCTCGCCGCCGAGCTCGCGGGCGCGTTCCACCTCAAAGCCGGGCGCGACAGCATGGCCGCCGCCGCGCTCGCCGACGCCGAGGCCGTCTATCGCCGCTGGGGCGCCGCCCCGCGGGCCGACGCCCTGCTGGCCGCGCACGGCAACCTGTTCCGCACCTACTTGCCGCGGGCCGTCGCGCGCCCGCTGCTCATCGGCGAGTCGCTCGAGACCTCGATCGTCACCGCCACCTCGGTCGACCCGCGGCTCGACCTCTCGAGCGCGATCAAGGCCGCCGAGACCTTCGCCGTCGAGGTCGACCGCCAGGCGCTGCTGCGCAAGTTCATGGCGATCCTCGTCGAGAACGCCGGCGCCGATCGGGGCGCGCTCGCCCTCGCCACCAGCGGCGGCCTCGTCGTCGTCGCCAGCTACGCCGCCGAACACGGCGTCGTCCTCCACGACGACCTCCCGATCAGCGAGGCCGACGTGCCCGCGGGGCTCGTGCGGGTCTGTCAGCGCAGCGGCCGGGTGCTCCTGCCCGAAGACGTCGACAACAACCCCAGCCTGCTCGGCGCCTACCTGCTGCGCGTGCGCCCGCTGTCGCTCGCCTGCTTCCCGCTGCTCAGCCGCGGCCAGCGGATCGGCGCGCTCTACCTCGAGAACCGCGCGATATGGGGCGCCTTCACGCCGCACCGGCTCGAGATCCTGCGCCTCCTCACCACCCAGCTGGCGATCGCCATCGAGAACGCGCGCATGTTCACCGCCCTCGACGAGGCCCGCCGCGCCGCCGAGGAGGCCAGCGTCGCCAAGAGCCGCTTCATGCTCAACGTCAGCCACGAGCTGCGGACCCCGCTCAACTGGATCATCGGCGCCTCCGAGATGCTCGGCGACGAGGCCGCCGACGACGGCCTCGAGACCATCGCCCGCGACCTCGAGAAGATCTCGCGGGCCGGCCGCGGCCTGCTCGGCATCATCTCCGACGTCCTCGACATCACCCAGCTCGAGTCCGGCCGCCTCGTGCTCGCCGCCGCCGGCTTCCCGATCGGCGAGGTCGTCCGCGAGGTCGTCGAGGCCAACCTCGCCGAGGTCGAGCGCAATCACTCGACGCTGCGCGTCCACGTCGACCCGCCGCAATTCGAGGTCGTGCACGACCGGGCCAAGCTCGCCCAGGTGATCGGCAGCCTCGTCCGCAACGCTTCTCGCTTCACCGAGCGCGGCACCATCGACCTGCGCGTCTCCTGTCGCGGCGACCGCCTGGTCGTCGAGGTCGCCGACACCGGCATCGGCATGAGCAAGCAGCAGCGCACCAAGATCTTCGACGCCTTCAGCCAGGTCGACGACTCGCCCACCCGCAAGGTCGGCGGCATGGGCCTCGGCCTCGCCATCTGCCGCCGCCTGTGCGAGCGCATGGGCGGCACGATCTCCGTCGTCAGCGAGCTCGGCACCGGCTCGACCTTCACCATCGACCTGCCGCGCATCCTCGGCCCTGGCCGCTGAAATTTCGCGCGGTTCCGAACGAGCGCGCCCGTTCGTCGGCATTCATCGCACCTGTCCCTACGGACATCTCACCCTCGCCGCGGCCGCGACCCGAGATCGGCGTTCGGCGCGAGACCCGACCTCCCGAGCCGGCCCCGCAATTGCGGCCGTTCGCCCTCGGCCCTCGGCGTTCGCGGCTACGGACGCGCCGGATGTTCGCCTCCTCGCGGCCTCGCTAGCATCCTCGGCTCGCGTAGGAGGTTGTTGCATGACCGCTGTCTCGACCCGTGCCACGGGCATCCATCACGTCTCGATCACCGTCAATGACTACGAGCGCTCGCGGGCGTTCTACACCCGTTTGTTCGAGCTCCTCGGCGGCCAGGTCGTCATGGACGTCGTCGGCGCCCCGCACAAGCACGAGGGTTGCCGCATGATGCTGCTCGCCGCTGGCGCCTTCATGCTCGGCGTGTGGGAGGCCGCCCCCGAGCACCGCGGCCGCGCCTTCGATCGCTACAGCGTCGGCCTCCACCACTTCGCCATCGCCGTCGAGTCGCGGGCCGCGATCGACGAGGTCCACCGGCGGCTCGTCGACGCCGGCGTCGAGATCCTCGACGCGCCCGCCGAGTACCCGTACGCCCCTGGTTACTACGCCGTCTTCTTCAACGACCCCGACGGCATCAAGCTCGAGCTCGTGCACGTGTAGCCAGCCCGAACGTCCGCCCCAGCTCGTCCAGCCAGTCCGCCTCGGTGCGGCTGGCGTCGATCGTCAGCGCCGGGCTCGGCGGCGCCGACCCGGCCAGCTCGCGGACCCCGCCCGTCAGCATCAGCATCGCGCGCTCGCCCGGCGTCACCTGGCCCTCGGCGATCGCCTTGAGCACCCCGACGCCGGTGAGCAGACCTGTCTTTTCGACCACCTCGTCCGAGCCCGGCAGCCGCGAGAACTCGAACCCCGCCGCCTGCATGCGCGCCAGCAGCGGCCCGCCGTGGCGCGCAACGTCCTCCTCGGACAGCGCCAGCATCTCCCCGCCGACCTCGCGCAGCAGCGCTGCCAGGCGCGCGTACTCGCGGGACGGATCGGTGTTGTAGAGCCCTGGCTCGAGGTAGCGGTCCGGCTCCGGGCGCACGTGCTCGCGCCCCAGCGTCGGCTCGCCCGCCTGCCACGCGCGCACGATCGGCGCGTTGGCCTCCTGCTGGAACCCGAGGAACCGCGGCACCTCGCTCCGGCGCAAAAGCCCCGCCCGCCGCAGCGCCGCGAAGCATTGATAGATCCCCGCCGGCCCGAAGCCTGCGCACACCGTCTGCGCCAGACAATCGATCCGCCCCAGCGCCGCCGCGCTCTCGAGCACGAACATCGCCCGCACCGCCGACGCTGCCATTCGCCAGCGCACATCGGGCACGTGCGCCATCCCGAACCGCTCGGCGAAGCTGCGCGCGATCTGCTTGATCTCGGGCTCCGGCAGATCGACCGCGATCAGGTGCACGCCCGCGCCGAAGTGATCGGCGCGCTGCTTGTAGAGCGTGCGGCGCGGCTGGAACAGGAACGCTTCGATCCCCGCGCGCGTCGCATAGGCCGCCAGCGCCGCGCTCAGGTTGCCGCCCGACGACGCCACCACCCGCGTCACCTTCGCCCGCCGCAGCAGCGCCAGCGACAGGCACGCGTCGAGCGCCTTGTACGTGCCGGTGAACATCCGGCTCGACTCGTCGCAGACGATCACCTCGCGCTCGCCCTCGCCCGCCAGCGCGAACGTCGTCGCCCCCTCGCCATGCGAGCAGGCCTCGAGGTCCGCCAGCGTCACGTCGACCGCCGGCCCCGGCACCGCCAGCACCTTGTGATAGCGCAGCAGGAGGCTCTGCGAGGCCGCGAACCGCCGATCGATCAAGGATCGCCACTGCTCTGCCATCCCCGCACCCACCGCGCCGAGACCCATGGTCCGCGGCGCGCGTCGCCCTGTCAAACACCGCCGCTGCGCGAGCGAGATCGCGACGGCGACCTCGGCGCGCGAGGAGTCTTCTCAGGCCGCGGAGGATGACGCGACGAACCTCGCGCGCATGGCGACGCGTCGCGCCCTCCGATACGATGCTCGCCCCGGTGGTGGCACGGTGGCGCTGCTCAAGATCGAATACCGCGACCCGATCGAGCCCGTGAGCGGCCTGCTGGTGATCGATCGCCTCGTCGACGGCGTGTGTGCCGGCGGCCTGCGGATCGCCGCCGACGTCGAGGCCGACGAGATCGCCGCGCTCGCCCGCAACATGACCCGCAAGCAGGCCGCGTACGCCTTGCCGGTCGGTGGCGCCAAGGCCGGCTTGAGGATGGCCCCCGATCACCCCGCGCGCGGCGAAGTCCTGCGTCGCTTCCTCTCGACCGTCGCCCCGCTCATCGAGCGCAGTTGGTCGGTCGGCCCCGACCTCAACACCACCATGGCCGAGCTGCAGCGGGCCGCCGGCGACGTCGGCCTGCCCTGCCTCAAGCTCGCCGTCGGCCGCAGCCGCGGCCTCGCCGATCGCGAGTTCCTGCGCCGCTACGCCATGCTCGACGGCGCGATCGACGGCTGGTCGGTGCACGCCTTACGCGCGCCCGCGGCCGTGCGCGCCGCCACCCTCGCGCTCGCCCGCGCTCTCGGCCGCAGCTCCGGCCTGCGGGTCGCCATCCAGGGCGCCGGCGCCATGGGCGGCGGCGCGGCCTACCTCCTCGATCGCATCGGCTGCCGCGTCGTCGCCTGGGCCGACGATCTCCGCTGCCTCGTCGACGAGGGCGGCCTCGACGTCGCTACCCTGCTGGCCGGCCGGCGCGAAGGTCGGCTGCCCGCCGTCCCCGGCGAAGCTCGCCCCTCCGCGGAGATCCTGCACGTCCCCTGCGACCTCCTGATCCTCGCCGCCGTCTCGCGCGCCGTCGCCGTCGACGCCGTCCCGCGGCTCGGCTGCGCCGGCGTCGTCGAGGCCGCCAACCTCGCCCTCGCCCCCGACGTCGCCGACGCCCTGCACGCCGCCGGCGTCCTCGTCATCCCCGACCTGCTCGCCAGCGCCGGCGGCTCGCTCGCCGTCGAGGCCCTCTACGCCGGCGACCCCAGCGGCCCCGCCGACGTCCTCGCCCACGTCGAGCGCCGCGTCGCCGCCCGCGTCGAACATGTCCTCGCGGACAGCCGCACCACCGGCCGCTCCCCGCGCGCGCTGCTCGAGGAGGCCCTCGATGGCCGCTGATGTGACATGTCCCTCGGGACACATCACGACCGGCCGCGCCCGCCCCGCCGCGGCGCGCACATTCCCCTCGGGACATGTCCCTAAAAACATGTCTGAACGAGCAGCGCGTCGGGGGACCCCGTGACCGCCGACCTCGTCTGGCTCGACGGCCAGCTCGTCCCGGCCGACGCCGCGCGCTTCGGCCTGCTCACTCACTCGCTGCACTACGGCACCGCCGTGTTCGACGGCGGGCGCCACTACCGGCTGGCCGACGGCGGCGTCGGCGTGTTCCGCCTCGACGACCACGTGCGGCGCTTCCTCGCCAGCGCCGCCGCCCTGTGGATGCCGCTGCCCTGGACCGCCCTGCAGCTGCGCGACGCCACCCTCGCCGTCGTGCGCGCCAGCGGTCGCGGCGACGGCTACGTCCGCCAGCTCGCCTTTTACGGCGACGCCCGCATCGGCCTCGGCGCTCGCAACCCCGTCCACGTCGCGGTCATGGCCTGGGACCCGAGCGGCTCGCCCGGCGCCCACGTCCGCGTGCGCATCGCCTCCATCGGCCACGGCGCCGGATGGATCCCCACTGCCAAGCACGCCGGGCACTACGGCCGCGCCTTTTTGGCCCTGCGCGAGGCCGAGGCCTCTGGCCACGACGACGCCCTCTTCCTCGGCGACGACGGCACCGTCGTCGAGGCCACCGGCGCCAACCTCTTCCTCGTCCGCGACGGTCGCCTCGTCACGCCTCCCGATCATCAGCCGCTCTTGCCCGGCTTCACCCGCGCCACCGTGCTCGCCCTCGCCGCCGACCTCGGCATCCCCGTGCTCGAGGCCCCTGTCCCGCGGCATCACCTGTTCGCCGCCGACGAGGTCTTCCTCGCCAACAGCGCCGCCGAGCTGCGCCCCGTCGTGCTCGTCGAGGGCCGGCCCTTGCCCGCGCCCGGCCCCGTCACCGCGCAGCTCGTCGCCCGCTACCACGCCGTCGTGCGCGGCGAGGATCCGCGGCATCGATCGTGGATCGCCCGCGTGGAGGCCCCATGATCGCCATCCTCGCCGCCAACGTGCGCGCCGCGCTCGGCGATCGCTCGCCCAAGATCACCGCTGACGCCGCCCAGGCCCTCGCGCGGCTCGCCGACCGCGCCTTCGCCGGCGACGACTACGCCGCCGGCGTCTATCACGGCCTCGTCTGGGACCTGCACGCCGACCCCGACCCGCGCACCTACGCCGTGCGGCGCTACCTCGTCGAGACCGGCTACGCCGTCGAGGAGGCCCACGTCCCGCGCCTCCCCGAAGCGCCTCTGCTCGCCCCCGATGCCTTGCTCGCGCGCCTGCAGGCCGAGCAGAACCAGCGCACCGGCCTGCGCCACCCGATGTCCGAGCACCTGTTCCACGGCCGGCCCAGCCTCGCCGACCTCAAGATCTACCTGCGGCATCACTGGCACCGCTCGCGCCTCTTCTACCGCGAGCTGACCGAGCTCGCCCTCAGCTGTCCCTTGGGCCATGCCAGCGTCCTGCACCGCAACCTCTACGACGAGACCGGCGGCGAGCACGGCGCCCAGGCTCACCCCGTCCTGCTGCAGCGGCTCCTGCGTCACTTCGATCTCCCGCACGGCTTCGACGATCGCCCCGCGCTGCCCGAGGCCCACGCCTACCTCAACAACCGCATCCGCTGCGCCCGTCACCCCAACCTCGCCTGGGGCCTCGCGGTCCTGTTCTCGCTCGAGGCCGGCACCCCCGCCACCCACGGCAACATCCACGCGCTGCTGCAGCGCTTCGATGTCCCCGAGCATGCCCGCGAGTTCCACCGCGTGCACATGAGCGCCGACGTCGAGCACGCGCGCGAGACCGCCGAGCTGATCGGCGCCGTCATTCAGAGCCCCGCGGATCAGGCGATCCTGTTCGCCTCGCTCCGCTACCACCGCGCTTTGGGCCAGCGCTACTTCGACGCCATCTGGCGCGAGATGCAGGCCACGCATGACGACCGCGACCGGTGAGAAGCTCCTCCTCGAACTGCTCGACGGCTTCCTCGGCAGCAAGCTGCTGATGACCGCCTACAAGCTCGACCTCTTCACCGCCGCCCGGGCCCCGATCGCCCGCGAGGCCCTGCGCGCCGCCAAGGGCCTGCCCGAGCGCTCCTTCAAGATCGTCGTCGACGGCTGCGTCGCCCTCGGCCTGCTGCACGAGGACGAAGACGGCCTCGTCACCCCGCCCGCGCTCGCTCCCTTCCTCGTGCGCGCCCCCGACCGGCCGTTTCAGACCACCACCTACTTGCTCGAGTACTACGACGAGGTCTACCGCGCCCTCGCCGACATGGACGCGCTCGTGCGCAGCGACGGCGCCGCCTCCCCGTTCAAAATGCGCGACTACTTCAAGGACGACGTCGCCGCCGTCGACCCGCAGGTCGCCGCCGAGTATTCGCGCTACATGGACGCCACGATCGCCCGGATCGTCGAGGTCGTGCTCGCCACCTATCCTTTCGGACAGCACCGCAAGCTGCTCGATCTGTGCGGCAACACCGGCAGCTTCTGCGCCGCCATCGTCGCCGCCACCCCCGGGCTTCACGGCGCCTTCCTCGACGTGCCCGCCTGCGTCGACATCGGCCGCCGCCAGCTCGCCGACCGCCCCGAGCTCGCGGGCCGCGTCGAAGCGATCGCCGGCGACGTGTTCCGCACCCCGCTGCCGCCCGACTGCGACGTCATCACCATGTGCCGCTCGGCCATGGACTGGGGCGACGAGCGCATCGGCGCCGTCTACCGCCGCGCCCACGAGGCCTTGCCCGCCGGCGGCCGCTTCCTCGTCATCGAGCGCATGCTGCCCGAGCGCGTCCTGCCCGAGGCCCTGCCGATGTACCTGCGCGGCGTCTACTTCCTCGCCAAATCGGAGAGCACCCGCTACCGCTCGCCGCGCGAGCACCTCGCCCTGCTGCAGGCCGCCGGCTTCACCGCGATCGAAGAGCTCGAGCCCCCGCGCGCTCCCTACGAGTTCTTCCAGTCGATGCGGATCCTCGTCGCCACCAAGTGATTCTTTCACGGGACGCTCGCACGACCTCATCGCTCGCTCGCACGACGTGATGCCTACCCCGCTGCCCAGCCTCGCCGCGATCGCCCGCGTCCCGCACGACCTGCTGGCCGCCGCCGTCGCGCTCTGCCTCGATCCCGTCGCCCTCCCGGTCCTGCTGCAGGCCCTCGACCTCGACCTGCTCTCCCGCCTCGCCCGCGGCCCCGCCACGCTCGGCGAGCTCGCCGATGGCACCGGCGACGTCGCCCTCGAGATGACCCTCGAGCTCGGCCGCGGCTTCGGCCTGTTCACGCTGTGCGACGATCGCCACGGCCTCACCGACCTCGCCACCACTTGCTTCCTCGCCACCTCCCCGCTGCGCCTGCTCGGCCTCGTCGATCGTCACCGCCGCTACGTCGCCGCCATCGCGGCCCTGCCTGACGCCTTACACAGCACCCCGCGTGCCGACCGACGCGTGTGGTCGCAGCAGGCCGACCAGGGCGCCCAGGCCGACTACTTCCGCGCCCGCGCCGGCTTCAACGAGGCCAGCCGCGACTACTTCCGCGACACCGCGGCCCTGCTCGCGCGCGCCCACTGCGAGCGCGACCTCGCGGCGCACCGCGTCGTCTGCGACATCGGGGCCGGGCCCGCGGCCTTCGCCGCCATCCTCAAGTCCGCCGCGCCGCACCTGCAGGTCCACGCCGCCGAGGTCACCTACAAAGATCCCGCCTACCTCGCCACCACCGCCGCCGACCTGCAGGGCCTCGAAGTCGCGCTGCACCCCGTCAACGTCCTGCACGAGCCGCTCCCGCCGGCCATCGATCTGCTGACCGCCAACCGCCTGTTCTCCGGCCTCGGCCGCGACGGCGCCGAGGGCTGGGCCCGCCGCCTGCACGCCGCCCTCGCCCCGGGCGGCACGCTCGCCCTCGTCGATTTTTTCGCCACCGGCGAGCCCGCCCACGATCGCTCCGTCGCCGCCCTCGTGGCCCTGTGGATGGCCTGGAACCGCCACGAGCTGCAGCGCGCCCCGATCGTCGAAGCCCACGACGATCGCCGCGCCTGGGGCTGGAACCCGCCGTGGCGCTGCGACGAGCTCTCCGACCTGCTCGCGCGCGTCGGCTTCCGCGACGTGCGCTCGCGCAGCGTCGTCCCCCCGTTCGCCCTCGTCGAGGCCCGCAAGTGATCTCGCGCGACCCCACGCCCTGATCGCCGTGCTTCCACGGTATCGCAGGCACGCTCCCGGCCGCCTCACGCCTCGCCGCTCCGCCCGCCTCCTTCTGCCTCGAGCTTCGCAGTGACCACCGACCCCACGCCCGTGCGCTGCTGCGACGTCGTCTGCCGCGACCTCGCCCTCGACAACGTGCTCGTGCACGGCGTCCACAGCCGCGAAGCTCGGGTCGTCGCCCGCGACGCCGCCGAGGCCCTGCTGGCCGCGCGCCGCTTCCGCCCGCTCGCCGAGCACATCGACCTCGCCACCCGCGGTCGCCCGGCCGAGGAGGCCGCCAACATCGGGAGCGGCCTGCTCGCGCTCGCCGAAGCCGGCATGTTCGTCTCCTTCGCCGAGCTCCGGCGCGTCTGCGTGCGCGACGACGAGCCCCCGCCGATCGACCTCGTCGCCGTCCCCAGCGCCGAGCGCCCCGCCATGGCCGAGCGCGCCGTCGCCTCGCTGATCGCCGACGGCCAGCGGTTCGCGCGCGACCGCGAGCTCGTCGTCGCCGACGGCTCGCGCGATCCGGCCACCCGCGCCGACTATCGCGCCCGCCTCGGCGCCCTCGCGCGCGCCCACGCGGCCCGGATCACCTACATCGGCGACGACGAGCGCCGCGTCTTCGTCGAGCGCCTGGCCGCGCGCGGTCACGACCCCGACCTCGTCGCCTTCGCCCTCGCCGACCGCGAGCACACCGGCATGGCCTATGGGACAGGTCGCAACGCCCTCCTGCTCCACGCCGTCGGCCGCCGGCTCGTCAGCCTCGACGACGACGTGATCGCCCGCCGCGTCGACCCGCCCGAGCCGCTGCCCGGCCTCGCCGTGTTCACCGGCGAAGGCGAGGGCTACGACAACTACCAGCCGCAGGACATCCGCTTCTACCCCCACCGCGCCGCCGCCCACGCCGACGCGCGCTGGTCGCACGACGAGGCCCTCGGAGGCCACGCCGGCATGCTCGGCCGCTCCCTGCCTGCCCTGCTCGCCGCCGTGCCCGCCGGCCAGCCGATCGACCTCGACGACTGCCTCGACCGCGCCATCCTCCGCCGCCTGCGGGCCGGCCAGGGCCGCGTGCGCGTCACCTTCCAGGGCCTCCTCGGCGACCTCGGCTGGTACGCCCCGACCTGGTGCCTCCTCTTCGAAGGCGACAACCGCCAGCGCCTGCTCGCCAGCGAGGACGACTACCGCCGCGTCCTCGCCTCCACGCGTCAGGCCCTGCGCCTGGTCCGCCGCGCCACCGTCGGCGACGGCCGCTACTGCCAGGGCGCCGTGCTCGGCCTCGACCACCGCGACCTCCTGCCGCCGTTTATCCCCGTCGGCCGCTACGAGGACGGCGTGTTCCGCACCACCCTGCGCGCCCTCGACGACACCGCGCTCTTCGGACATGTCCCTTCGGCCCTGGTCCATGAGCCATGTCAGGAGCGCGCCTGGGCCCCCGGCGACGTCTGGCGCCCCGGCGGCTGGGTCCGCTTCGGCGAGCTCGTCGTCCAGTGCCTGCGGTCCGCCCCGGCGCCGACCACCCCCGCGCGGCTCGGCGAGCACCTCGGCGAGCTCGGGCGGCTCCCGCCCGCCGATTTCCGCGCCTTCGTCTCCGGCCGGCTGTGGCGGCAGAAGGAGCTCTACGCCCGCCACCTGCAGCGCCTGCTCGCCCGCCACGGCGGCGCGCCCGCCTGGTGGGCCGACGACGTGCGGCGCCACCTCGGCGCGGTGGCCGAGCACGCCGCCCACCGCGACTATCCGGCCCCGCGCGACCTCCTCGGTGAAGCCGGCGACCCCGACCGCGCCCTCGCCCGCGCCCAGCAGCTCGTCGCCCGCTTCGGCGCGCTGCTGGCCGCCTGGCCCGACATTCGCGCCACCGCTGCCGAGCTCGCCCGCGCCGGCCACCCGCTCGGCGCCCCGCTCGCGTAATCATCGCTCCTGCGGATTCACCGCGGAGCCCCGGGCGCGCTCCCAGATCCGCCGGAGAACATCGTAAGTCGAGGGAAGGTCCCCGCGGCAGCGACAGCGCCGACGAGGCGCCCCATTCTCCGGGGCATGACCGGACCGCAGCGAATCGCAGCAGCACGCGCGTTCGCCTGCGGACGGCCCACGAACCGCGATTACGCGCCTCTCTTCGTCAGGCCGGCTTGTAAATCGTCGCCGTCGGCCGGTCCCACCGCCATGCCCGCGAGCGGCGATCTCCCGACAATGTCCGCAGTCAATGCCCGCAGCAGCGCGGGCGCCCGATCGCTGCGATCGGCGTCGCGGCCGCCCCGCCGCCTCGTCGCCGATGTAAGCCCAATCGCTACCTCCCGCCGCCTTTCGGCGAAACACCGTCGCAAATGTGGGCAGGACCCGCGAGGCGCCCACATCACCCGCCGCCGCGCCCGGCCGACGGGTGTTCACAACACCACGCGCTCGCCCCATCGCCTCCGGCGTGAACAATCGCCGCACGCGGATCGAAACAATCGAGCCCCGTCGGCGCTCCGCCGGCTCGCCGCCGAATCATCGCTATCGCCGCGAGACCCCGGCTGCGGCCGCCAGGGCCCGCTGCGGGCCGCCGACTGCCACCAGTCCAATGGCGCGGTTCCGCGTCAGAACTCCACTTCGCACGACGCCGCAATGCCACCGCAAGCGCCGGCGGGCCCCTGTGGCCTGCGATCTTCATTGTCGCCTGTCGCCGTCGGATCCGGACAAACCGACTCTGCCGTAAGGTCACCGTGGTCCGCCCAATCGCATGTGTGGCGCCCGCAGCACCGGCGCCTGCTCTCTTTTTGGTTGCCTTCCACCGCGTTCCTCGCGATGATGAAAGCGCGTCGAAACGGCTAGCACTCGCTATCCGGGGGCCGCTCATGGCGAGCGGTCCCGCGAAGGAGTTGTCATGGGTAATACATCGAATCAGATCAAGAAGGCCATGGAAATTGACGGGGCGATCGCCGCGGCGATTGTCGATAGCGAGAGCGGCATGACGCTCGCCACCGCCGGTGGCGGCGCCGCGTTCGACATCGAGGTGGCCGCCGCCGCCAACACGAACGTCGTCCAGGCCAAGCTCAAGGCCATGGCGAGCCTGCGGCTCGCGGACGAGCTGGAGGACATCCTCATCACCCTCGGCAAGCAGTATCACATCATCCGCCCGCTGCGGCGCACCCCGGCGGTCTTCTACTACCTCGCGTGCGAGCGCAGCCGGACCAACCTGGCGATGGCACGCCGGTCCCTGGCCGAGATCGAGCACGCGACGACGCTCTAGGCCGATCCCGGACCGAAGCGTCGGCGTGACGGCCGTGCGCGCCGACGCTGCGCATTGGAGGCGTTTACTTTGGCTTCGCTGTTTATCGTCGACGACGATTCGCAGTTCCGCAGCGCCCTGACGCGCGAACTCGAGGGACGCGGCTTTCAGGTCGCCTCGGCCTCCTCGGTCCACTCTGCTCTGGCGGCTCTGGCGAAGCGCCCGGCCGACGTGGTCCTCACCGACCTGTGGCTGGGCGGTCCCGACGGCCTCGACCTGCTCAAGCTGCTCCCGAGCGTGTCGCGACGGTCGCGCACGATCGTGATGAGCGCCCACGCCAGCGCGCGCGATCATCAAGTCGCCACCGAGCTGGGCGCCGTCGACATCCTCCTCAAGCCGTTCTCCTCGACCGAGCTGCTGCGATCGATCCAGAAGGCGATCGACTGCGAGACCGGCTTTCAGGGCAGCGTCCACGGCCTGTCGCTCATCGACATGGCGCAGATGTTCCACCTCTCGCAGCGCTCGGTCACCATCGTCGTCACCCACGCCGACCAGCCGTCGAGCAAGATCCACATCCGGCGCGGCGAGATCATCGACGCCGCCCACGGGTCCGCCTCCGGCTGCAGCGCCCTGCGGGCCATCCTCGCCAGCTCGTCCGGCACCCTCCACACCACCAGCCTCGAAGAGGACGTGGTCCCGACCATCGCCGCGCCCTTCGACCAGCTGCTGCTCACCAGCCTGACCCAGCTCGACGAGGAGCAGCACGAGGAGCAGCGGGCCGCCGCCGGCGAGACCGTGTTCGAGTTCGAGGGCGTCGACGACGACGAGCCCGCCGCCCCGCGCCCGGCCGCCGCGCCGACCCGCGTGCCTGCGCTCGACGCCGCTTGCCGCCGCCTCGGCGAGTCGGTCGACGGCGCGCTCGTCTGCGCCGTCGTCGACCTCGCCAGCGGCGACCTGCTCGGCTATCACGCGCGCCGCATCGGCGCCGTGCCGCTGACCGAAGCGGCGCTGGCGGCCGCCGGCGTCGCTCTGTTCGGCGGCCGGCTCGCGCTCGGTCGGCTGCAGGAGGTCCAGCTGACCGCCGCCGAGCACTACGTGTTCGCCAGGCGCCTCGCCGGCCGCGATTGGTCGCTCGTCCTCTGCACCGACCGATCGATCAGCATCGGCCTCGGGTGGGCGCAGCTGCGCGCGCAGATCGGCCTGGTCGAGTCGCTGGCGACGTGAAGCAAGAGGAGACGGACATGGCAGTCTTCGAACCAGACCGCGGGAGGATCGTCCTCCGCATCGTGTACGACGGCCCCGGGCGCGCCGGCAAGACCACCAACGTCGAGCAGCTCGCGCGCATCTTCGGCGCCCAGCCCGGCGACGAGCTGCAGGTCCACCCGGCGGCTACCGGTCGCACGATCTTCTTCGACTGGTTCAGCTTCGACGGCGGCATGCTCGACGGCCAGCAGCTGCAGATCCAGGTCGTCACCGTGCCGGGCCACAAGAGCCTCGAGCCGCGCCGCGCCCACATCCTCCACGGCGCCGACGTCGTGGTCCTCGTGTGCGACAGCGCCGTCTCCGGCCAGGACTCCGCGCGCGAGATGCTCGACAGCCTGCGCGAGCACCTCGGCAAGCGCGCCGACCACGTGCCCCTGTTGGTCCAGGCCAACAAGCAGGACCTCCCGAGCGCCATGTCGCCGCCCGAGCTCGCGGCCGCGCTCGGCCTCGGGCCCGACGTGTCGGTGCTCGGCGCCCAGGCCTCGGCCGGCATCGGCGTGCGCGAGACGGCGATCGACGCGATCCGGGCGGCCGTGCGGCAGATGAAGCTGCGCACCACCCACGACGGCCTCGGCGCCGTCGCCGGGCGGGCCGGCACCGCCGAGCAGCTGCGCACCGCCCTGCAGGCCCTCGATAACCACGGCACCCAGCGCGACGACGACGCCGCTCACGCCCGGCCGCGCGCCCCTTCGGACGAGGGTCGCGTCGTCTACATCCGCTCGGCCAAGCTCGTCAGCCAGCTCGGCGGCGAGGCCGACGCCGTCGGCCGCGCGCGCACGCGGGCCCCCGAACCTGTCCCTTCGAGCATGTCCGAACGGCCCGAGCCCGCGCGCCCGGCCAGGCCGCGGATCCCCGTCTCCGCCATGTTCCTCGAGCCGGTCCCCGACCCGCCCGACATCCCCGCCGCCCCGCCCGCGGCCGTGCGCGTCCCGCCGCCGCCCGTGCTCTCGCTCGCCGACCCGCCGGGCCCCGCCGTCGCGCCGCTCGAGCTCGATCCCTCCGACTCGACGGCGCTCGCCAGCGATGCCTCTTCGAGCGACATCTTCGCGACCTCCGAGCGCATCACCGCACCTGTCCCCGAGGACATCCAAGCTCCCGCCTCTTCGCCGAGCGAGCCTGCGCCGAACGTCAGCGCTCCCGCCGACCCGGCCCCCTCCCACGCACCTGTCCCCGAGGACAGCAATGCGGTCGCCGAGGCCGGGCCTCCGGGCGAGCTCCCGCCCGCGGCGCCCCACGCACCTGGCCCCAAAGCCAGCACCATCCCCCCCCCGGCCGGGCCGTCCCCACAACCTGTCCCCCAGGCCAGCCAGACGAGGACCCCGTCACCCGGCCGGCCACCTGCTCTCAAGGACAGCGCCCTCGCCCGATCGGCCAAAGATCTGCGGGAGCGACTCCGCGTCGCCCCGCTGACCCACGAAACTGTCCCCCAGGACAGCCCCTCGATCACGGCCGCCAAGCACGCCCTCGCCGTCCCCGCGGCCCGCGCAGCCGGCAGCTCCCCAGCCGCATCTGGCCCGCAGGACCCGCGTCCTACATCCGCCCGCGCTGCGTCCGAAACTCCTGTCCAGGAGGACAGCAGCGCTCCCTCGTCCGCCGCCTCCCCGCAGCCCACACCTGGCCTCGAAGCCAGCACTTCACAGGCTGTCCCTAAGGACAGCCAAGACTCTGCCGCCGGTCACGCTGCCACGGCCAGCCCGAGTCTCGCTTCCGAACCCGTCGCCGAGGACATCGCCTCCTCCTCGCCTGTCCCCGAAGACAGCCCTGCCCCAGCCTCCGAGCACCCCCCCGCGGCCAACCAGAACCTCGCGTCCGCTCCTGCCCCCGAGGACATCACCCCAACCCCATCTGTCCACGAGGACAGCCCCGGCCCCTCCTCAGTCTCCGAGGACCGCTCGAGCCTTCCGTCCTCCCCTGTCCCCGAGGATATCACCGCATCCTCGCCTGTCCTCGAGGACAACCCAAACCCGGCCTCCGCTCCCGAGAATCAGCCCCCTCCGTCTCCCAAGGATATCACCCCATCATCACCTGTCCTCGAGGACAGCCCACCCGCAACCTCCGCCCCCGAGACTCAGCCCCCTCCGTCCCTCGAGGATATCACCGCATTCTCGCCTGTCCCCGAGGACAGCCCACCCGCAACCTCCGCCCCCGAGACTCCGCCCCCTCCATCCCCCGAGGACATCGCCTCATCCCCGCCTGTCCCCGAGGATAGCCCAAACCCGACCTCCGCCCCCGAGACCCAGCCCCCTCCATCCCCCGAGCACATCGCCTCATCCCCGCCTGTCCCCGAGGACAGCCCACCGCCCGTCCCCGACCCGCAGCCCGCTCCATCCCTCGACCTCCCCCCGCCGCGCCCCGACCTGCCTCCTGGCCACGTCTGGCCGGTCCCTGGCGGCCGTCATGTCCTCGAGCGGATCGCCGACGCCTCGCTCCACCGCGCCAGTCCTTCCGGACATGCCCCCTCGAGCATGCTCTTCGAGACAGGTGATTTCCGCCTCCACACCCGCCCCGAGTGGCGCTTCGCCGACCCCGAGCAGGGGCGCGCCGCGCTCCGCGACCACGTCCGGCGGGCCGCCCGGCTCGGCCCCCTGCTCCCGGCCGACACCGCCATCGCCCTCGCGCCCACCGGCGCCAACGACGAGCACCTCCTCTGGCACATCGTGCCCGCGCTGGATTCGCTCGGCCAGGCCATCGAGCGCGCCCCCGAGAGCGAGCGTCCGCAGCAGCTCGCCCGCCTCGCCGCCGCCTACGCCACCGCCTTGCGCCTGCTCGCCCGCGACGGCCTCGCCCTCGAGCTCGCCCCGCACGCCTTCGCCGAGCAGCACGGTCGCTGGGTCTACCTCGGCGCCCGCCTCGGCGGCCCTGCATCCGCCACCGAGGTCCTGGACGCCCTCCTGCGCCCCTCCCTCGACCTGCCCTCGCGCACGGCCTGGCTCGACGCCCTCGAGCAATCCCTGCCCACCACCCTCACGCGCGACGACGTCGCCGCTCTCGGCCTCGACCCCGAACTCGCCACCGCCAGCGACGAGCCCTCGACCCGCCTCCGCGCCATCCTCGCCCGCTGCAGCTGATCCGTCCGCCCGGGCCCTCGACCTCTCTACAACTCCACAATCATTCCGCCACGTCGACCCACGCCCCTCCCGTCAGCCGCAGCAGCGCCACCTCATCAAAAATCACCGGCCGCCGCGGATCTTTGCGCGGGCTGACCCGCATCAACGGGCTGCGCCAGCGCCCATCCAGGCTGTCGAGCGCGGCCAGCAGCCCCGCGCGCGACGGGCACGGCCCCGCGCGGCGCAGCAGCTCCACCGTCAGCTCGGCCAGCGCTTGCCCGCCGATGCTCGTCCCCGTCACCTCGACCTGCGGCGCGCGGCGGGCCATCAACTCGCGGTGCCCCGCGATCGCCGGAGAACCTGACCCTTCGGCCATGTACAGCCAGTGCGCCCCGACCACCCCCTCGCCCGCCGGCCCGAGCAGCGTCGTCAGCCCGTCGACGAACCCCACCAGCCAGCGCGGCGCGAACCCGCGGCCGCGCCCGTGAACGATCGCCGCCGCCTCCTGCTCCGGCCGCACCACCAGCAGCACCGCCTCCACGCCCGCCGCCTGCATCGCAGCCACTGCTGGCTCGATCGCCTCGCCCGCGCCCAGCCAGCGCGAGCACGTCGGCGCCCGCCCGAGCCCCTCCGCGAACCCGGCCACCCAGTCGCGGCCGAAGTCCGTATCGTACGTGATCGTCCCGACCCGCCCGGGCGCGCGCACGTGCTGCCCGAGCGCGCGCCCGTTGACGTGGTACGGCACGTTGGCCACGAACATGTTCGCCCGCGGCGGCTCGGCCATCGCCGACGCCCCCGTCACCACCGCCAGGTCGGGCATGTTCGCCGCCGTCAGTCGATCGATCACCGTCGCGTGCGGCGGCGTGCCCACGCACATCAAGAACCCGAGCAGCGCCGGCCCGGCCAGCAGCCGCTCGACCACCGCCGGCGTCTCGCCCGGATCGTAGCGATCGTCGCCGACGACCAGCTCGATCGGGTGCCCGTGCACCCCCCCCGCCGCGTTGACCTCGGCGAACAGCGCCTGCGCGGCCCCGGCGATCTCGCCGAACATCGCCATCACCCCGGAGAGCGGCGCGTGACAGCCGAAACGAATCGTCTCACCCGGCCGCAATTTTTCTTCAAATTCCATCCTCGACCCTCCTGTCGCCCTCATCCGCCATGCAAGTGCCATGAATCGAACCCGCGATCTCCGCCCTGCGGACATTCTCCCATTCGCGGCATCTCGCCAGCCTCTTCGAGCACGCCGCCCGCGCTTCCCTGCGTCTCATGCTTCCTCCGCCAGCGACGCGTCTCCGCCCAGCCATCGCTCGACCAGCACAACTCCACGGTCGCCCGCCTCGACCCTCTGCATCTCCGCCTGCATGCGCCCCAGCGCCTCAGTGTAACGGCCAGCAAGCGCCCGATCGACGGCCGCCTCCAGCCCCTCCCCCGAATCATCCGCCGCTGCCAGCACCTCGCCGAGCCCATGATGGGCCGCCCGCGCCGCGTTGCCCTGGGCATCAAAGGGGTTGAACTGCGGCGCCAGCACCAGCGGCACCGCATCTTGGAGGCACTCCTTGATCGTCCCCATCCCGCCGACCGAGATCATCACCGACGCCGCGCCCAGCACCGCCTGTTGTGGCGCCCACGCCAGCACTCGCGCGTTGGCCGGCGCCGCCGCGGCCAGCCGATCCGCCCAAGTCGCGTCGCCTGCGATCACGAAGCTCAGCTCCGGCCGGCGCCGCGCCAATCGCAACACCTGATCCAGCAACGCCGCGTATTGCGGCCGCCAGAGCCCCTGCGAACCCAGCGCGCAGTACACCAGCGGCCGCCGCTGCAAGAACTCCTGCAATTCCGGCCCCACCGTCGCCGCCGCCGGCGACACGCTGGCGACATCGTCGTGGCAGCGCCCCGGCAACATTCGCGGGAACTCGAAAGCCCGCGGTCCCAGGATCAATTGTGGCAGCCGCGGGAAGTCCGGCGCGATCGCCCCCTCCCACGAAAACTCCTCGCGCGGAAATCCATACACCGCCAGCAGCGCCTCCACGTAGCGCGGGTACCAATCGTCGGCTTCGCGCTGGCGCTGCTCGGCCAGCCGCGCCCACTCGGCCTCCGCGGCCGCCCGCGCTGGCGCGTCCGTGCCCCAGCGGACCGCGCTCGACAGCGGCGGCACCCCTGGTTCGCGGCCCTGGAAGCACGTCGGTGACAGCAGCCCCACGCGGATCCCCAGCCGCCGCGCCACGATCGGGATCGACACATCATAGACATCCCCGAGGATCAGGTCCGGCGCCGCCGCTCGATAGACCGCGTCGAGTCCGCCCGCCAGCAACCATTGCACCCGCGCGTCACGGCGCCGCTCCGCGTCCGCCTCACGCGCCGGCTGATCCATCCCCGTCCACGCCGCCTCCGCCGCCGCCGGAAAGATGTGCTCGAGGTATGGCCGCAGCGTGACACCCTGGGCCGCGCAGAAATCATGCCACCACGGCGTCAGCAGATATTCGACCCTGTGCCCCGCCGCCGTCAATCCGCGCGCCAGCTTCAACGTCGGCAGCACGTGCCCGTGTTCACGCAGCATGTGAATCAAGATCCGCGCCATCGCCTCACCTCTTGTGCGCCGGCGCCATCCAGCGCATCAGCGGCAAAGCCAGCACCGCCGCCAGCGCGGCGCAGCCGGCCGCCGTCCAGTACAGCGCCGCGTAGCCGGCCCGCGACGCCACCTCGCCGAGGCCCAGCTCGGCCGCGAATCCGGCCACCGCCAGCGCCGCCCCGAGCGCCGCGCTCACCATCCCGCGCCCGCGGACCTTGTCGTAGAACGTCGAATACAGCGCTGGCCACAATAGCAAGTGTCCCAGCCCCGTCGCCACCCCGAGCGCGATCATCCCCGCCCCCGTGCGCACCTCCGCCAGCCCGCCCCCCACCGCGACCAGCAGCAGCGCGCTGGCCACCACCACCGGCCCGCGGCCCAGCCGATCGACCAGGTGCCCCGCCGCCGCGCGCCCGAGGGCGATCACCGCGAAGTAGGCCGCGAACATCGGCGTCACGCTGCCGAGCGCGCGCCGGGTCGCCAGCGCGGTGATGAACGACTCCTGCGCCACGAAGTGGATCGACAGCAGCGTGAACACCACCATCAACACGACCACCCGCGGCTGCACCATCTCGCGCGCGAACTCGCGGTACGGCGGCGCCACCTCCTCGGCCGCCGGCGCCGGCGCGCGCGCGAACACTCGCACCAGCACATGCACCGCCGCCAGGCCCGCCAGCGCCTGGCACATCGCCGCGAAGCCCCAGCGCCCCAGCAGCCCCTCCGCCAGCCCCGAGCCGATCACGTTGCGCGCCAGGCTGACGAACGCGAAGTAATACGCCAGCACCTGCGGCCTGCGCTCCGCCGGCACCGACGCCACCACCGTCGCCACCACCCCGACGTCGAGGTGCGCCGTGCCGAGGCTCATCAGCGCCACGCTGGCCGCCAGCCCGTTCACGCTGTCCGCCGCCGCCGCCGCGCACGCGAGCCCGAGCGCCTGCACCAGCGCCCCGCCGATCAGCATCGCCCGCAGCCGGTGCTGCGCCAGCCAGCCCGCCAGCGGCAGCGCCAGCAGCCCGCCCAGCGTCGACGCCGCCATCACCTCGCCGATGATCGCCGGCGATTGTCCCGCGCCCTCGAGGTGACCGGGCACGAAGCGCAGCGCCATCGAGGCGATCGGTCCGAGCGCCGCCGCGGCGAAGAAGCCGACGAATCGCGGGTCGCGCCACGGCAGCGCCGGCGTCCTGGCCTCATTCGCGCGTTCCCCCGCTCGCACCCGGCTCGCCCCTCCGCCGCGCCCTCAATCTCGCACGACCGCGACGCCGACGCGAGCCGGGCGAGATCGCCCGCCGAGACGCCGGCGAGGACCACCCTTTCAGGCTCGGGCGCCCGCGGAGTCCCCGGACGCGCAGCCCGGTCCGTCACCGCGCCACCGGGCCGAGCGCGCCCCCAATCACGATACCCCGAGCTGCCACCATTCCCGGCGTCGACACGGTGCCATCATTTCCCCGCATCCCCGCCGAGGATGGTCGCGCCCGTCCACGTGAACACCTCCTGCGTCGGCGGCCCCAGCGGCGCCTGGTTCGGATCGGTGCCCGACAGCGCCAGCACCGTCGATTTGAACCACACCTCGAAATCATCGGTGCTGGCCACGTACGCGTCGATCGGCGCCGCCTCGTCGACGCGCGTCACCACCAGCACCCACGGCCCGAACGGCGTGTTTTGCACGTGCCACGTGTCCAGCAGCACCCCGTAGCGCCGGTACGCCGCCTCGGCCTCGGCGCGCCGGCGCCCGCGGAGGGCCGCCACGAATGCCATCAGCTCGTCGACCGGTCGGCACAACGGGAATGCACGTACCGCGTAGGACATGCTCGCGAACGTAGCACCGGCCCATCAGCCCGCGAGCGCGCCGTCCGCTCGCTGCGATCCACGTCGCAGGCGTCCGTGACACGCGCGGCCGCCCCCGCGCCTCGCCTGTGCGCCCCGTCTCCGCGGCCTCGCGCGAGCGCCCGTCCGCGACCCTCGCGCGCCGCCGCGCCGAGCCTTGTGCCCGGGGCCCGCCGCGGGCATCGTGGCCGCCATGGCTTCCCGCGCCTCGTTCTTCGCCTCGCCGCTCCTCCTCCTCGCCCTCCTGCCCGCCTGCAACGGCGGCGAGAAGACCACCGCCGACGTCACCGCGACGATGGCCACCACCGACGCCGCCACCGACCCGACCACGGACGACGGCACCGCGACCGACTCGGGCTCCACCACTGACGGCTCGACCGCCAGCCCCACCGACCCCGGCACGACCGCGACCACCGACGCCACCGTCACCACCGACGCGACCGTCACCACCGACGCGACGACGACGACCAACACCGCGACGGGCACGACCGACGCGACGACCACCACGACCGACGCGACGACCACCGACACCGGCGACACCTCCACGACCACCGGCGTGATGCCCGGCTCGTGCGAGGGCGACGCGCCGCGGATCCGGCTGGCGACGACGATGGGCGACCTGGTCGTCCAGCTCGACGCCGTCAACGCCCCGGTCACCACCGCCAACTTCATCCACTACGTCGAGGCAGGCTTCTACGCCGGCACCATCTTCCACCGCGTGCTCGACGATTTTGTCATCCAGGGCGGCGGCTTCACCGCGGACCTGCAGAGCAAGCCGACCGAGCCGCCGATCCCGCTCGAGACCAGCCCCGCGCTGACCCACGTCGACGGCGCCATCTCGATGGCCCGCACCAACAACCCCAACAGCGCCACCTCGCAGTTCTACATCTGCGACGGCCCGCAGCACTTCCTCGACGGCGACTACGCCGCCTTCGGCGTGCTGGTCGAGGGCTTCGACGTGCTCGCCGCCATCGCCGCGGTCCCGACCCAGAGCGAGAAGGGCTACGACGACGTCCCCGTCGCCGACGTCATCATCGAGTCCGCCACCTGCGAGTGAGCTGACCTCCAGGACATGCCCGCGAGGGCATGTCCGCCCGGACATGACCGTCGGGTCATGTCCCCGAGGACACCCAGTGCCTCAGCCCGGCGGCTCGAACTGCTCGCAGGCGGTGTCGATCACGCTGACCGCCGCGTCGAAGAACGGCGCGTAGTCGGGCGAGCAGATCGAGCCCCAGCTGCCGTACGTGAACGACTCGGCGAACTGGCGCAGGCGCGGCGAGGCCTCGGCCTGGCCGGTGCACACCGGGTTCGGCTGGTCGGGGTCGCCGATGAGGCCGAGCACGACGATGTTCTTCTCGAGCCCGAACTTGGCGGCCACCAGCGACGCGTTCCAGCCGACCGGGTTGCCGTTCGACTCCTGGTCGTCCTCCTCGTCGGTGATGAAGGTGACGACCAGCAGCGCGTCCTTGCGCACGAACCCGTCGTTGCACCCGGCCGGCTTGGTGAGCGGCCCGACCGCCGCCACCATCGCCTCCATCGGCCGCTCGCTGCCGTCGCCGTTGGTGCCGACCTTGGCCAGGCACTCGAAGGTGCTGGCGAGGTTGGGCTGGCCGTCGACCATATAACGCTGGCCGCCGGCCACCCCGCACTCGCTGTCGCTCGGGTCCTTCGTCAGCCCGACCCCGAGCGTCGCGTCGCAGCCCTCGGGCTGCGGCAGCATGTTGCACGGGTACCCCTCGCACTCGGGGAAGAACGTGCAAAGCACCAGGCACTCCTGCAAGAACGCGTTGCCGGCGTCGGTGTCGACCACCATGATGTGGTAATCCTCCACCTTCACCGTGTTCTGAATCGACGAGATGAAGCCGTCGAAGCTGACCGCCAGCGCCTCCTGCTCCTCGGCCATCGAGCCCGAGTTGTCGACCACGAACAGGAAATCGATCTTCTGACAGCCGCCCTCGGGCCCACCGGTCTCCGGCGGCACGATCGGCCCGGTGTCCTCGCCGACGTCGAACTTGACCCCCTCGGTGTTGCCGCTGCTGGTCGGATTCGCCGTCGAGGCCTCGCTGCCCTCGCTCTCGCCCGCGGTCCCGCTGCCGCCCGGCCCCGTCGTCTCGCCGCCCCCGCTGCCGGGCGCCGTGGTCGAGATGCCCGGCAGGGTCCCGATCGACGAGACCCCCGTCTGTTGCGTATCCCGGCTATCGTCGGTATCGGCGCACGCCGGCAGCAACGCGGTGCAGATGCAAGCAGTAAAGAAGAGGCGCATGGTCCCCCACACCATAGCCACGGGTCACGCCTGCTGTCGAGCACGCTCGCCGGGCCCCGCATCGCCGCCCCGCCGCTCCAGCGCCCCTCCTGCGGCCCTTCGCGTGCGAGCCCCAGCCAAGCTCACGAGCCCGCCGCGCTGTCCAGATCCGAGCGCTTTCGCACGACCCGGGGGCGGCGCCTCGACGCATGCTGAATGCGCATTCGCAGAAGACTGCCCCGCATTCGCCATTCCCGCCGCGGTCGCTCGATTCGGGAATCTCGCGTCTCGCGGGTTCAGCTCGGCTCTGCGGAGTACCAGTGGGCCACGTCGCCCCCGCGCGCGTAGCGGTCGAACCACCCCGCCGCGAACGCCGGCAGCGGCTGGTCCTCGGGGTCGTGGTTCGGCAACTGTGATTGCAAGATCCCCCGCGTCGCCGCCTTGCGCGCGCTGGCTGACACGCAGGCGAACGGATCGGGCAGCGGCGCCGGCCGCTTGCCGAACGGCACCAGCGAGCGCAGCGCGTGGCGGGCCTGGAAGCCCGGCAGCAGCACCCGCGCGTCGATCTGGCGGTCCGCGAGCGGCACGTGCTCGTTGAAGCCGGTCACGATCACGTGCAGCACGCGGTGCATGTGCAGCGCCACCGACGGCAGCATCGCCAGGCGATACGCCTCGCTCCAGCCGAGCGCGCGATACAGGATCAGCGCCGAGCTGCGGTGCTCGACCTCCTCGACGAAATGCCACAAGAACATCGAAGCGACCCGATCGTCGCCCGGCCGGAACAGATCGGCCTCGTGGTCGAGGAACAGCTTGAACGTCGGCGTGAAGGTCGCCTCGAGATCGGCGATGTACGCCAGGTGGTACCGCAGCGACTTGGCCGCCAGCATCTCGTCGAAGCAGCGGATCGCCTCGTCGACGGTGTGCTGCAGGCCCGGCCAGCGGCGGTACAGCGCCTTCAGGTGCTGCCGATGGACCCGCGCGTGCTGGGCCTCCTGGCGCAGAAAAGCGTCCGCCTCCGCCACCACGTCCGGCTCGGTGAACTGCGGCATCGCCTGCCGCACCACCGCGACGATGTATTTCTCAAAGGCGATGGCGAGGATGCTGATCATGTTGGCCATCACCGCGAACGTCGGGTTGCCCGGGTGCCACATGAACGGGACATCGTCGGCGAAATCGAACTGAACTTTCCGAACCTGCAAAGACATGGGGCCGCTACGGTCCTGCGCCGTGAGCCCAGCCTACGCCGGTAGCGCCGACGCGACAACGCGGCCGCGCCCGAGGACGACGGGGTTCCGACGCCGCATCCCCGCGGATCACCGCGACCCCCTGTTTTCGCGCCCGCGCCTCGGGGCGATCCCGCGGGTCGCAGTCATGGCAGCGAGCGCGTGGCGTCGCCTCGAAGCGCCGGTGCGGGCGCGGTTGACAGCCCCCGGGAGCCCCGCCGAAGCTCGCGCGATGGCTCGGCAAGATCCGGCAGTCCTCGCCCTGCTGCCCCTCTTCAAGGATACGTCCGCGCAGGGGCTCACCCGCCTGCTCACCGCCGTCGGCGCTCTCGGCAGCGACGGCCTCCCGGCCCTGCGCCGGGCTGCGCGCGGCAGCAAGGCCCGGGCGCGCCGGCGCGTCGATGCCTTGCTCGCGCTCGGCGACGCCGACCCCGGCGGCCCGCCCGACGATGAAGTCCGCGAGCTCCTGGGCGTGCGCGACGACCTCCGCGACGGGCTGGTGCAGAGCATGCAGACCCGGCCGCGGTTCATCCCCGAGCTCCGCGCGATCGCCCGCGACGCCGACGACCCCGAGTGGGCGTGGGCCGTCGATGCGCTCGGCGAGCTCGGCGACCGCGACGGCGTCGAGATCCTCATGGCGCACACGGCCGGCCAGGACACCCCGTTCGTCCTGCTCGACGCCCTGCGCAAGATCAAGGACCCGATCGCCGCCCTGGTGTTCGAGCCCAACCTGACGCACCCCGAGGCGCGCACGCGGGTCTATGCGCTGTGGGGCCTCGCCGCTCTCGGCCACGAGACCCCGATCGCCGGCCTCGTCGCCCTGCTCGAAGACCCCGAGGTCCACACCGCGACCTCGTACGATCCGGGCGAGTCGCGCCGCGCCGCCCAGGCCCTGTGCGACGTGCTCGGCTGGCCGTTCGAATGGGCCCCCGAAGCCGTGGAAGCCACCCGCGCGCGCGTCCGGGCCCGCTTCAGCGAGACCTACCTCGCCGCCTGCGCCGAGGCCCTGGCGCGCGGCCAATTCGACCTACCGCCCGATCATCCAGCGAGGGCCTGAGCCGCAGGGTCCGCTCCCTCGCTAGGCCGCGGCAGCCAGGTCGATGCGTGCGCCTGTCGCTCGGCAAGATCGAGGGTGGATCGTGTGCGAAGCCGCGGAACATGGCCGATCGCCTGCCCCTTCTTTCACCGGCCCGGGAAGCGCGCACGGAAGCTGCGTGCGGTGCTCGTTCGGCCCGAGGCGAATGCCGCCGAGGAGCTACCTATCGAGGCGGCCCAGGGCGCGTCGCTCGAGCGGAGCTGGAGGATGAATGTTGAAAGAGAGTGATGAAGATCGTGGTGACCAAGGCGCAGTCGCGCTGCAGCCCGAGCCGCCGGTGCGAGAGACGTTCGCGCTGCTGATCCTGAGCGACATGTCGGTCGTGGCAGGCGAGCTCGTTCGGCGGTGCGCTGCGGCTGGACCTCCGACCGATGCGCGGGGGCCGCTAAGTCGGTTGATGCCGCCAACTCCCCTCCACCGCCACCTCACTGCGGATCGAATTGGCGATGAAGCAGGCATCGTGAGCCGCGTGGTGCAGTCGCGCGACGGCGGCGTCGTCTGGCGCCGGGTCGCCCGCGAAAACCACCTCCGGGTGCAGCACAACGCGCGCGATCCAGGCCTTGCCCGCGGCGTTCTTCTCCATCAGACCGCGGGCCGTGTCGGTGTAGCACTCCACAGTGAAGCCCCTGGCAGCGGCCAGGCCAAGAAACCACAGCATGTGGCAGCTCGCTACCGAGGCGACGAAGGCTTCCTCGGGATCGACATGAGCGGGGTTCGAGAGGGGAACCCTGACGACTTCGGGCGAGCTGGAGGCCGGCACCACCGCGCCCCCGTCGAAGCGCCAGAGGTGCTCGCGGCTGTACTTGTTGTCGGTGAACTTGCTGCCCTGCCTGGACCATTCGATGGTTGCGCTGTGCGTGGACATCTTCGCCTCTCGGTCTCCAGGCCGGCATTGTAGACATACGGCGCCGGCATGTCGCCCGGAAAGCGGGTGTGCCAGTCTCGCTCGCCGTTCACGACGACAATGGTGCGCTTCATGGGCGCGGATTGTATCAGGAGTATGAGAGCGGGCGGGACAGGGATGCGAGGCCGCGAGCCTCCGATCCTCGGCACGCGATGTTTCCGCACGCACGCTGTGGCCGCGGTCGAACGGCGACGCTGGAAACCGCCGGGTGTTCGAGGCAGACGGGCCGACGCGGCGTTGCTGTCGACGCCCGTCGTGCCCGGGCCGCCGCCGGTGCCGAGGCAATTTTCGGTGTCGGCAGGTGTGATCGCCGGCGACGGGGCGCCAGCGGGCGCCGCGCTTCTCGACGCCTGAGCTCTCGTGATTCATCGGCATCCCACCTCCGAGGGCCAGGTACCTCTCCGGGAGGTCCACGTCACCACGCGGTCTACCGAACGGTTACCGTCGAACGGCAGCTCAGGCGGGAACGCAGCTCGCCGAACGGATACGAAGTTCTTCAGGTCTATGAGATGCAGATCTCGCTATTCTCTGCGAGATCTGATTCCACGACCGTCTACGCCACCTTTAACTCTAATGCCATTGCGGAACTCAACGTAAGTGACCGATATGGCAAAGAGGCTCGCTTCGAGCCTCTTATCCGAGGTGAAGTGGAGGTCGTCCTGGAACCAGGGTATACATCCTGGAAATCAACATACCAAACTGGTCATTGGATCTGCCGGACCTGAAATCCTAGATCTTAGAACGATTGAAAGATCTTGGGCTTTTGATGATGGATAGAATACACTAACAGCTAGCTCAAACCGCCGAGAAGCCGCCGAAATACGTCAAAGCAGAGGAGGGCACGCCCACGCAAGGGCCGGCCCCCTGGCCCGTCACGGCTCGAGGTGGATCCCCAGCCCACGCAAAAACAGCCGCGTGTACGCCCACAGCGACCCGCCTTCTTGCGGGCGGATGAACACGTGGATCAGCGAGAAGAACTGGAACGTCAGGTACGCACAAACCACGTCGAGCGCGATCCGGCGGTCACGGGTCCATGGCCGGCGGGTCCGGGGTCTTCTCAATAGCACCACCTGCGTGATCGAGATCCCGAGCCCCAGCAGCAAGAAATACGGCCACGTCGAGAGCCCTGCCAGCAGCGTCCCCCACCGCAGGTCGACGAGCGTGCGCGGCGGGATGTGCCCCCAGATCAGGTTGCCGACCACCGTCGCCACCATCGTCGCCACGAAGATCCGCAGCGTCCGCCGGCGCTTGAACCACCGGAAGAACACTGGATAATAAAATACGCGGACCAGGAACTCGCGGAAGTGGAACGCGAAGCGGCTCCACAGCGCCGCCAGGTTGGTCGCCAGCCACGGCCGGTCGTACTGCGTCTCCATGCGATAGCCGAGCACTCGCCACGCCCCCACGCGAAAATGCGTCACTCCGCCGTAGATGAGGAAGATCCGCGCCTGATCGACGATCGTCGAGATCAGCACCGTCGGCGTCGAGAGCCGCTCCCCGGCCAGGTGGGCGCGCACCAGATCGCTCGTGAACTTGAACACCTCGACCCCGAACACCTCGCGCATCAGCACCACGAAGCGCGCCGTCACGTGCTCCGCGAACACCATGTACACCAGCGCCAGGCACCACAGCTTGACCCCCGACAGCACCAGCGCGTTCTTGTCCGCCGCCAGCCGCCGCTCCTGCAAGAACGTGTAGCCCTGGCCGAGGTACGGCGCATACGCCAGGTTGGGGATCGCCGCCGGCGTCAGGAACAGCGCCAGATAGTCGCCGAGCGGCAGATCGCGCGGCACCTCGCCGTCCTTGTAATCGGCGTGGTAGACCATCAACCGCGCCCACTGAAAGCAGAAGAACAGCAGCCCGACCGGCATGACCCACATGCGCCCGGTGAGGCCCTCGCGCACGGTCGCCACGAGCACGACGATCATGCAGGTCTGGATCAGGCACGTGCGCAGGACGCTCAGCCAGCGCCCGCCGCCGGTCAACGCCGCCCGACTGCCATGATAGATCGCCGACGCCAGCGCCCCCGCCCCGACCACCGCGATCGCCTGCGGCCACCCCGCCTGGCCCGCCGTCGCCAGCCAGCCGACCAGCGCCCCCCAGAGCCCCGCCACCCCCACGCTGCGCCCCGCCCCCGGGTGGAACGCCAGCCAGATCGCCAGGTGCGCCGCCAATAGCAGGACCGTCGCCGGCACCCCGTACAGCAGCCCGAACAGCGGCACGAACCAGCCCACGATCGCCAGATTTTTTAAACGCAGCGGCGCGAAGTACACGCTGACGAAGCAGCCGAACAGCCCCGCGAGCATGATCAGCCGCTCGTCGTCATTATTAAAGATCTCCGTCGCCGACGCGTAGAGCTTCGAATCGAAGTTGCCGTCCTCGTCGAGGATCCGCGTGCCGCTGAGGCCCAGCGCGTCGAACACCTCGCGCGGCGTCGGCACCCCGAGCCACGCCGCCAGGTGCGTATAGCACCAGCAATACAGCAGCAGCACCGCGAACACCGGCACGATCACCCACGGCCGGTGGCGGTCGTGGGCCCGCTGCGTCTCCGGCGCGAGCTTGCTGCCGCGGAGGCGCACCCCGGCCATGCGCCTCAGCCCAGCTTGCGGCGCACGTAGGCCGCCAGCGCCCGCACACTGTGGAAGTTGTCGACCTGCACGTCCGCGCGGGCCACATCGATCCCGAACGTATCTTCGAGGAATTGCACCGTTTGCACGATCCCCAGCGAATCGACGAACCACTCGTTCAGCAGGTCCGTGTCGTACTCGAGCGCCCGCCCGAGGTGCGGATAGCTCGCCGTGTAATAGGCGTGGATCGTCGCCGCGATCTCCGCCTCGGTCACGTCGACCCTGCCTGTCCTGGCCCGTGGCGGCGCACCGTCTCGCGCCGGTCCGGCTTGCCCGACGCCGTCAGCGGGATCGCCGGCACGATCACGACGTTGCGCGGCACCATGTGCGCCGGCAGGCGCGCGCGCGCGTGGGCCGTGAACTCGCGCACCGACCACGTCTCGGGGTTGTGCGGCACCACGAAGATCCACGGCACGTCGGTCAGCAGCCGCTGCGGATCTGGCACGCCGGCGACGAGCGCGTCCTTGACCCCCGGCACCGCGCCGAGCAGCAATTCGACCTCCGCCGGGAAGTACGACATGCCGCCGCAATTGATCATATCGTCGCGGCGGCCGCGGTAGGCGACGAAGCCGTCCTCGTCGCGCACCCCGAAATCGCCGGTGAGCAGCCACCCGTCGCGGAAGCGCGAAGCGTTGAGGTCCGGCAGGTTCCAGTAATGATCGGTGCGCTGCGGCGCCCGCAGCAGGATCTCGCCCTCCTGCCCCGGCGGCAGCGTGCGCCCGTCCTCGCCGCAGATCGCCACCTCGACCCCGCGGGTCGGCAGCCCGACCGTGTGCAGCTTGTGCGGGTATTTACGGGCGTCGAGGATCAGCGCCCGCGAGCACTCGGTCAGCCCGTACTGCAAATAGATGTCGATCTTCGGGAACAGCGCCCCGAGCTGCGCCAGCTCGGCCGCCGTCACCGGCGCGCTGGCGATCTCGATCGACCGCAGCGTATCGGGCAGCCCGGCGAACTTGCCCGGATCGGCGCGCAGCAGCGTGCGCAGCACCGGCGGCGTGGTGAAGAAGCCGGAGATCGCAAACTTGGCGATGTCCTCGATCAGCGCCGCCACCGAGAACGTGCCCTCGAAGATCACCGCCGTCCCCCCGCGCAGCAGCGTCGAGGTCACCCGCTGCCAGCCGCCGCTGTGCGTCATCGGGCTCAGGATCAGGTCGCGGTGCTCCGGGCCCATCCCGATCACCTGCGACAGCGAGCGCGCGATCGCCAGGAAATGCCGGTGCCCGAGCACCACCCCTTTCGGCCGCCCCGTCGAGCCGGCCGAGTAAAGCACGCACGCGTCGGCGTTCTCGGCCACCGCCGGCAGCGGGCCCTCCGCGGCCACCCGCGGCAGCTCCGGCTCGAACACCGCGTGCTTGCTCGCGCCGTCGATGTGGACCGCGTGGCACGCCACCTCGCCCGGCCCCGGGTCCCCGGCGTGGACCAGGCACAGCCGCGGCGCCGTATCCTTGACGATCCACTGCGAGCGCTCGCCGCCGGCCCCCGGATCGATCGGCACCACGATCGCCCCGATCGCCGTGATGCCGAGGAACAGCGCCACGTACTCGATCGAGTTGCGCAGGCGCAGCGCCACCCGGTCGCCCGGCCCGACCCCGGCCGCCAGCAGCCGCCGCGCGATGCCCCGCACCGCGTCGAGCAATTCGCCGTAGCTCAATTGCAGCGACGCCGTGCGCAGCGCCGGCCGCTCCGGCCGCGCCTCCGGGTTGGCGACCAGCAATTGGTGAAGCAGGTTCTCGGTGTCGCGCGGCGAATGATCGATGTAGCGGGCGTTGAGGCGGTTGACCTCCTCGTAATCGACCAGCGCGAAGATGTCGGAGAGCGGGCTCACCTCGGCCTCGACCGCCGTCAGCGAGCGCGCCGTCGCCAGCGCGCGGAACGTCTTCTCCATCGCCGCCACCGCCGCGCGCATCCCCTGATTGGCGAACACGATCAGGCGATACCCGGCCGCGAACAGCTCCTCCTCGCTCACCCCCGGGTACGTCGAAGGCACCGCCGCCAGCGGCACCGGCGAGTCCCAGCGGCGCCCGAACTCGAGGATCGGCGCCGGCGTGGTCGCCTTCGAGTGCACCAGCACGACGTCGGCCCCCGCCTCCGCGTAGGCCCGCGCCCGCCGGTACGCCTCCGCCTGCCCGAGCCCGGCCACCAGCGCCTCGGTGCGGGCGATCACCACGAACTCGCGGTCGCGCCGGCTGTCGCACGCCGCCTCGATCTTGCGCGCGAACACCTCGCCATCGACCAGCTTGCGGTCGAGCCCCGCGTAGAGGCTGTTGCGCTTCGGGTGCTGGTTGTCCTCGAGGCACACCGCCGCGACCCCGGCCGCCTCGTACTCGCGGACCGCCCGCACCACGTTGATCGCGTCGCCGAAGCCGTCGTCGATGTCGGCCACCACCGGCACCCGCGTCGCCCCGACGATCGCCGCCGTCGCCATCAGGTGCTCGTGCATGGTGATGAGCCCGACGTCGGGCAAGCACTTGCTGGCGCTGATGGCGAACCCGCTGGCCCACAGCCCCTGAAACCCGGCCCGCTCGGCGATGCGCGCCGACAGCCCGTCCGACACGCCCGCGATCACCAGCGGCCGCGAGCCCGCGAGCAGCCGCCGCAGCTCCGCCCGCGCGCTCACGCGTCCGCCTCCCGCAGCAGCGGCAACAATGCATCGTATGTCTCTCGGGACATGTTAATAAGATCTCCTGCCGCCTCCGCCCGCCGCTCGGAGTCCCAGCCGGGGATCCGCGCACCCGTGGCGGCGAACGCCGCGAGCCTGTCCGAAAGCACAGGTCCCGCCTCCTCGACCAGCTCAGGCCCGAGGAACACCGCGAACACCCCGTGCTCCGCGTGCTTCGGCGAGCCCGGCACCCCGCCGCCGAGGCTCGTCAGCAGCTCGACCGCCAGCCCCAGCGCGAACGTCTTGTGCGAGCCGCCGACGCTCAGCAGCGCCGCCACCTCGTCCGGCACCCGCGTGCGCGCCCCCTCGCGGTCGACCGCCGCGTCGGCCGGCAGCGGCGCCCCGTCCGTCCGCGCCACCAGCAGATCGCCGTGGGTGATCGCGCTGGTCGAAGCGTCGCACACGAACGCGTGCGGCCGCGTCGGCAGCCCGACGCAGATCGGGTTGGTGCCGACCAGCGGCACGCGCCCGCCCGGCGCCACCACCCGCGCCGGCGACCCACTCATGACAATCACCCCGCACCCGCGCGCGCACGCCAGCCGGGCCCAGTCGCCGAGCGCCCCGCTCGGATACACGCCGACGCCCGTGGCCACGCACACCCCGAATTGCTCGGCCTCGGCGCACCCCGCCTCGACCAGCCGCTGCACCACCGGATAGCCGAGGTGCCCGCGCCCGTCGACGTGCAGCCGCCCCGCCCGCACCCGCGTCGGCCCCGGCGCCGGCCGCCCGTCATACGGCCCGAACGCGCCCGACTGCGTCACGTACAGCGCCCGCACCAGCCCGTGACACGGCTTGCCGGCCTGCTCGGTGCGCAGCCAGTGCTCGACGGTGCTCGCCGCGTCGCCCGCGTCGAGCCCGAGGCCGCGCACCAGCCGGCGCACCAACCCACTCCGCAGCTCGCCCGCCGCGACCGCGACCGTCTCCGCGCTCACGAGCCCACCCCGCCCCGGAGGAGCCCCTGCGTGCGTTTCGGAGAGAAATTGAAGTTCAATTTCTGCGACCGGGTTTATCCGGCCCGCAGCCCGATTGTCAACCTGCGCGGCGGAGACGTCGGCGCGCCGCGAGCCGCTGCGCGGCCCGCTCGCTCATCGCCAAGCATCGCCACGCCGCCACTCGAGCGCCGCCATGTGTCGCCAAGCCGCCCGCTCGAGCGCCACCACGCATCGCCACGCCGCCGCTCGAGCGCCGCTACGCCACCCCACTCCGGCCCCCGCGACGCCCGGGGGATCCACCGGTGCCTCACCCGCGGGTACGACGCCCGCGTCGGCGACGCACCGGGCGCTCCCCCCGCCGCCGATCCTTTCACCGCCGTGAGGTTCCCTCCACGACATGCCCTCCACGACATGCCCTCCACGACATGCTCTCCACGACATGTCCATATGCACATGCCCTGTGCGACATGTCCTCATGACCATCCAAGCCCGCCGCCGCGAGCACCTCGCAGCCGGCATCCTCCCCGCGCGTCCTCCGCGGGTCCCCGCAGCCGGCCGGGCCGCGACGGCCCGATCGCGCGCGACGTGCCGACCGCCGGCGCGCTGGCCCACGCCAGACGCCGCGCCTCACACTGCCCGCATGCCGAGCGAACGCGACAAGATGCTGGCCGGCGAGCTCTACCTCGCCGCCGACCCGGAGCTCGTGGGCCTGCGCCGGGCCGCGCGCCGGCTGACGCGCCGCTACAACGAGACCGGCGAGGACGAGACCGACGTGCGCCTCGACATCTTGCGGACGCTGCTCGGCCGCAGCGGCCCGCGCCTCGAGATCGAGCCGCCGTTCCGCTGCGACTACGGCGCCCACATCGAGGTCGGCGACGGCTTCTACATGAACTTCGACGGCGTGATCCTCGACTGCGCCCCGGTCACGATCGGCGACGACGTCCTGTGCGGCCCCGGCGTGCACATCTACGCCGCCACCCACCCGCTGCAGCCCGACGTGCGCATCACCGGCCTCGAGTCCGCCAGGCCCGTCACGATCGGCAATCGCGTGTGGCTCGGCGGCGGCGTCATCGTCTGCCCCGGCGTCACCATCGGCGACGGCACCACGATCGCCGCCGGCAGCGTCGTCACCCGCGACATCCCGGCCGGCGTGCTCGCCGGCGGCAACCCCTGCCGCGTCATCCGCTCGCTCGAATTGCGATAGCTAACAGGGTTTCAGAGCGTTCATGACAGCTTGCTTTGTTCCCCTGCCATCGCGTCGGAAGACTTGGCTTCATCAGCAATCTCACCCTCACGAGGTGAAAGGCTTTCCTTGTTGCCCCTAATGTAGACGCGCGTTAGCAGGAGCATTTGCGCTCCTAAGGCCACATGCCAAGACTCTCGAAGGGTCAAACTAACAGTCGTATAAAAAACGAACTCAACCGCACGATAAGCGGCGGCATCAACATCTGTTGACCAAGTCCTATCAAAAACTTCAAGCCCTGCCAGTCCCCAAAGTACAAGAGATGACAATATTACCAACATCGCAAGCTGAAATGTGTAGGCGTACTCCTCGATCCCTCCGCGCCGACGAGCCATCTCCTCATTCTCCGGGCTTTGGAGCAGTGAATTTGCATTCGCCCCCCATGCGAACGATACACCAACAAAGACTCCAGCCAGCGGTAACAGAACTGTCTTCGCCGCGTCAGCAAGGGGTACATCGACGAAACCCGCCACAATCAGACCGTTCGCGACATGAAGCAAAAGCCACCGATCTACAACACGTTGGTAACCAGGAGGAATACGAAGAACACCAAGCCCAGATGTAGAGGAGCGGCCGTAAAGAAACCACGTCCAAAATGAGACCATCTCGTAACGTTGAGAATGTCTTTGATTTGCAGGAACTGCAGAGCTTGTTCGAGACATGTTTCCCCCGACCGGACTCTCAGGATTCATGATTCACCCTCCCTCTTGCGATTCGCAACCCTTGCGACCGAGGCTCCATTAGTACGTCTGCCCTCTCCTCGAGGCTCTCGATCTCCAGCGAGCGCCTGACGCATATTTGAATACAACGCTCTGATCTGATAGATAATTCCACAGCTCTTAAGTTCCTCATCAAAGGATTCGTCCTGAACCTCAATAATAGCTGGGTTACCTTTGCGCAGTTCCTTTTTCTGAACACGAGCCCCAGCTCGCTCCCTCACAAAGATTTGAGCATCGTCGCCAGTAGAGGCGACCGAGCGAATCGTTTTTTCTACATTTTCGCGCTTAAGATCCTTTCCCTCTAGAACGACAGTTCCACGCTCAGCGGCGAGCCCCTCTGTCATCCTCTGAACAGGCTCAATAAAGTCCCTATCAACATCAAACGCATTTGGTCGCCTAAAGGTGGCTCGAAGCCGAGTAATCTGGTGCGCATTATAGATAATATCAATCAACGACTCCGGGTTAATTATGAGCGTCAGCTCAATATTAAGCGGCACATGCGGGAACTCTCTTTTCGCTGCCGCATTAACAATTCGAGCAAGCGCAAGCGCCACCACTTCCGTCGAGGCCGCCAACTGAATATTACTCGCAATGGCGCACAGCTCCCCAGGCACATCGACCAAAACGTGAGTCCATGGCGCGCTTTCAATATTCTCCGTGCCAAATCCTTTTTCGCCTTGGAGCGGCAGGACCAAACTTTTGTTTCTCCCAATTCGCAAATAGATGCAGCCAGAATCCGCCAGGCCATTAACGTTTCCTATCCTCCAGCCTCGCGACTTGGGTCCCCTTGGATTGGAACTATTAAAGATGGCATTTTCGACTACGCGAGGGCGAAGCTGCATCCATTCGTTCTCCTCCATTGGCATTTCTTCGATATGCAGTTGAGGATCGCGAAATATTTGAATTCGAAAGAGGTAGAAGCGCATGGGGCTGCGTTATCGTACCAAATTACTCGCAAGCAAGCGCAGCTCGAAGTCGCAAGGGCGGCTTCTTGAGCGAAAATGCACGCTCCGAGCCGCTGGTGTCACCACCGACGGGCTCGCCCGGTCGATTCCGCGCTATCCCATGTGCCCGCGACTTGCGGCGCGTCGCGGTTGTATGGGAAACCACAGCCCGGCGCGTGCGCGGCGATCCGACCACCAGACGGCCCAATCCACGCAGTCGAGCGAGCGTCTCGCCGGCGACGCGCTCGGTGCTGGCGGTGTGCTGCGGCAGCCTCGCCGGCGCCGTGTTCGAGCTCGGCGCCGCCACCACGCTGGTCGGCCGCGGGCCAGGCGTCGACCTCGTCATCCCGGATCGCGGCGTGTCGCGCAAGCACCTCAAGCTGCTGCGAGGCATCGACCACGGGTTCATGGCCGTCGATCTCGGATCGACCAATGGCACGCGGGTCAACGACCTCCCGGTCGAGCTGGTCGCGCTGCGCCACGGCGACCGCATCGGCCTCGGCCCCGACGTGGTGCTGTCGTTCGAGGTCGCGGGCTCGCCGGAGCTGCAGCGCGTGATGGAACAGGCGCAGGCGCGGCAGGCCGTCGCGGCGCTCAGCGAGCGCGAGGTCGAGGTCGCCCGGCTGGTCGCCGAGGGTCTCACCAATCAGGCGATCGCCACCCGCCTCGGGATCCGCCCGCGCACCGTCGCCAGCCACCTCGAGCACGTGTACACGCGCCTCGACATCCACTCGCGCGCCGAGCTGGCGCGGCGGATGGCCGAGGCGGGTCTGCTCGATCGCTGAGGCGCGCGCTCGCCCCGGCGAGACGACCGGGATCGGCGTGCGACCCGTGCCCGCAGGCGCGCTTCCATCGGCAGGATGACCGGGTCGCCGTCCCCGAGTCGGCGCCGCCCCTCCGCTGTTCGATCGATGTCGCGGCGATCCGCGACGGCTAGGTTCGCGGCGCCGGACGAGGACCACGGGCCCGGCGGGATACCGGTTCATGCACACCTCTCACGTCGAACTCTTCACGCGGCGCTCGGCCGCCTCCATCCTCTCCAGCCTGCTGCTCGGCGCGGCGCTGATCGCCCAGGGTTGCGGCGGCGGCGGCAAGTCGGGCGCGCCCGAAGCGTCGCCCGCGGACCAGTTCTGCGGCTCGCTGTCCGAGTACATCAACGCCTGCGCGGCCGCGGCGAACCCCTGCGACCAGGCCATGGTCGACGATTGTGCCAGCGTCGTCGGCCTCGTCAGCGACGGCTTCCTGCGCACCGCGAGCGACTGCATCCAGGGCGGCGGCTCGCCGATCACCTGCCTCGCCGGCGCCATCGGCGGGCTGGCGCCGAGCGCCGCGCACGAGGCCTTCGTCGCCCAGTTCTGCGACGAATGTGCGTTCGGCATCGGCGGCTGCGAGGACGTGCTGCTCGGCCGCTCCGAGGGCCCGCCCGAGCTCAAGGCCGCCAGCGCGCTGGTCCTCCCGCTCGGCGACAGCCTCGTCGACGCGCTCAGGGCCGACTGCGCGAGCGGCCTCGGTTGCCTCGCCACCTTCCCTCAATGCGCGCAGAAGGTGCTGGCCCAGCAGGTCATCCCCGAGAACACCCTGCAGTGCCTGCTCGACGGCCTCAGCGGCAAGACGCCGGACGCAGCACCTGTCCCCGAGGACAGCGCGAGCGCGTGCGGCCTGTCCGGCGGCGAGACCATGGGCGGCCCCGGCTGGACCACCCTGGGCACCGGCAGCGCCAGCGCCTCGGAGGCCACGAGCATCAGCGACACCGGCGAGACCGACACCAGTCACAGCACCGACCCTGGCACGACGGAGGGCGAGACCACCGGCACCACCGGCACCACCGGCACCACGGGCACCACCGACGGCGACGTGTCGACCACCGCCAGCCCGAGCACCACCACCGGCGACAACCCCGACATGGGCTCGACCGACACCGACGGCTGGGACCAACTGTGCGCCGGCCCGTTCAGCGAGCACTCCGAGTGCAGCGCCGGCGGCCCGCTGCCCGAACCATGCACCTGGTGCACCGGCCTGGTCTGCAACTACATCGACGCGTTCTGCTGCGACTCGCTGTGGGACGACCAGTGCGTGGCGCACGCGAACGAGCGCTGCTCGATGTCCTGCGGCGCGGGCACGCAGCTGTGCGCCCACAGCCCGTGCGAGGCCGGGGCGGCGCTGACCCGCGCGTGCTCCGATTGCGTGATGGCCGTGTGCGACAGCCGGCCGGCGTGCTGCGACGTCGCGTGGGACGACGAATGCGCGTCGATGGCCTCGGCTTGTGGGATCTGCTGACGCATGGTAGTCGCCTCCACGATGGCGTCCGACGAGCGCTCGCTGGCCGACGACGACGCCACGCCGGTGCTGACGACGCGCGCGTCGCGGGGCAGCGCCGCCGGGTTCGCGTCGCTGCTGCGGGGCGACCTCGTCGGCCGCTACGTGATCCTGGAGCGCGTCGGCGAGGGCGGCATGGGCGTCGTCTATGCCGCCTACGACCCGGAGCTCGACCGCCGGGTCGCGATCAAGCTCGTGCGACCCGACCTGCGCGACGCCGACAGCCGCGCGCGGATGCTGCGTGAGGCCAAGGCGATGGCGCGGCTGCGTCACCCGGCCGTGATCGCGATCCACGACATCGGCGAGATCGACGACCAGGTATTCCTCGCCATGGAATTCATCGACGGCGTCACGCTGGGCGCGTGGCTGCGAGAGTTCCCGCGGCGCTGGCAGGAGGTCCTCGGCGTGTTCCTGCAGGCCGGCCGCGGGCTGGCGGCGGCGCATCAGGCCGCCGTGCTGCACCGCGACTTCAAGCCGGACAACGTGCTCGTGGCCCGCGACGGGCGGGCGATCGTCACCGATTTCGGGCTCGCGCGGCCGACCGCGCCCACGCCCGCCGAGCTCGAGACGCTGCGCAGCGCGCCCGACGTCGGCTGGCAGACCCACGATCTCACCGACGCCCGGCAGCTGCTCGGCACGCCGTCGTACATGGCCCCCGAGCAGCTCGCCGGCGGGCCGGCCGACGAGCGCTCGGAGCAGTTCGCGTTCTGCGTCGCGCTGTTCGAGGGCCTCCACGGCGTGCGGCCGTTCGCCGGCGGCTCCGTCGAGGTCCTCCGGGCCGCGATCGCGGCCGGGCAGCTGGTGCCGCGCCCGCCCGAGCGAGCGGTCCCCGCGTGGCTCGATCGCGCGGTGACCCGCGGCCTCGACGGCGCGCCGTCGCGGCGTTGGCCGTCGATGCAGGCCCTGCTGGCCGCCCTCGAGCGCGGCCCGCCGCATCGTCGCTGGCCGTGGCTGGCCGCGGGGCTGCTCGCGCTCGCCGGCGTGTTCGCGGCCGCGCGCCCGGCGACGAACGAAGCCGAGCGCTGCTCCGGCAGCGAGCTGCGGGTGCGCGACGTGTGGGACGACGCGCGCCGCCACGCGCTGCGCCGCGCGCTCCTGTCCGCAGGGACAGGTGATCGTTCACCGACCGCGGCCGCGGTCGAACGCGAGGTCGATCGCTACACCCAGGCGTGGGCCGGGGCGCGCCGCGACGCGTGCGTCGCCACCCACGCCCGCGGCGAACAGTCCGACGCGCAGCTCGAGCGGCGAATGGACTGCTTCGACCGCCAGCTGCGCGAGCTCGACGGCCTGCTGACGACCCTCGAGCAGGTCGCCGGCGACACGCTCGATCACGCCGCGGGCGCCGTCCGTCGCCTGCCTCCGCCGGGTCGGTGCGCCGTCGGCGAGCTGCGGCTGGAGGCGTCGAGCGCGGGCGACGACCCGCTCGCGCGCCGCCTCGCCGAGCTCGAGACGCTCGCCCGGCTGAAGCAGAGCGCGCGGGTGTTGCCGCTGGCGCAGGCGCTGATTCGCGACGCGAGCGAGGACCCCGATCCCTCCCTCGTCCTCGCGGCCCGCTACCTGCTCGGCGGGGCCCAGCTCGACATGGGCGACCTGCCCGGGGCCCAGCTCACCCTCGAGGAGACCTATTGGGAAGCCGTGCGCGCCGGGCTCGACGAATTGGCGGCCCGCGCGGCCCTCGATCGCACCAGCGTGACGGCCCAGGGCCCCGAGCTCGAGGCGACGCGGACGTGGGCGCGCCACGCCGAGGCCGCGGTGATGCGCGCCGGCGGCGATCCGCAGCTCCTCGGCAAGCTGGCGGGGATCCTCGCGCTCGGCGAGCAGGCGCGCGGAGACCTCGCGGCCGCCCGCGCGCACCACGAGCGGGCCCTCGAGCTGCTGGCCCGCGCCGGCCCGGGGGCTCGCGGCGATCTGGGCAGCGCTCACGCCAACTTCGCCAGCGCCCTGCGCCGCGCGGGCGACGAGCAGGCCGCGCGCGAGCACCACGAGCGCGCGCTGGCGCTGTTCGAGGAGCACTGGGGCAGCGACCACCCCAACACCCACAGCGTGCGCCTCAACCTCGCCACGCTGCTCGCCGCCCACGGCGAGGAGGCCCGCGCGCGCACCTTGCTCGACGAGGCCCGCGTCGGCCTCGAGAGAGCGCTCGGCGCCGATCACCCGTCGCTCGGCGTCGTGTGGGGCACGCTCGGCGGACTCGAATACGCTCACGGTCGCCACGGCGCGGCGCGGGCCGCGTTCGCCCGCGCCTACCGGCTCGCGCTGGCGACCTACGGGTCGGCGGACGAGCGCACGCTGACCCCCCTGTTCAACCTCGGCAACACCGCCCACGCGAGCGGCGACCTGGGCGAGGCGCGGCAATTCTTCGAACGAGTGCTGGCCGCCCGGATCGCCCTGCGCGGCCCCGAACACCCCGAGCTCGTCCGCTGCTGGACCGCGCTGGCCAGCGTGGCCATCGATCAGCGCCGCTTCGACGCCGCCGGCGAAGCCCTCGACCGCGCGCTCGCCATCCAGCAGTCCGCCCTCGGGCGGCAGCACATCGACACTGCGTGGATCCTCGTCCGCCAGGCCGAGCTCGCGGAGGTGACCGGAGCGCTCGATCGGGCCCGCGAGCATTACCTCGAAGCCGTGGCGATCGCCCGGGCCACGACCGACGCGGCCCGGCCGGACACCGGACTCATCCTCCATTCGCTGGCGCGGCTCGAGCGACGCATGCGGCGCGACGCCGACGCGCGAGGCGACGCCGAGGCGGCCCTCGCCATCCTCTCGCGCTTCCACGCCGACACCGAACCCCGCCTCGCCGAGCTGCGGCGACTGCTCGCCGAGCTCCCGCCGAGCTCCGAAGCGGCCGGATCGTCCGCGCCGCCATGAGCCGGCGCTCCAGCCGGCCCGCGAATCATTACCCCATACTCCTATCATTCGCTCGCGTACCCTCGCCCGCGAGCGGCGCACGCATCGTACATCCTCGGCGTCTTGACACGGCCATGCATGATGGCTCGCCGTTGCCACGATTCCCGTCATCGCCATGCATCTCTCTCCTCCGTCAGGACCTCAGCCTATGCGTCATCGCCTGACCTACCTCCGCGCCCTGTGCCTCGGCCTGCTCGCGGCCGCGGCGATCGTCCTCATCCTCGTCGCCGCGAGCGGCAACAACGACGAGCGGCTCGATTGGCTGGTCCTGCTCCCGCTGCTCGCGCTGCTCGGCGTGGCCGTGTTCACCCCGAGCGCCGGCTGGCCGCGCCGACTGGTCCGCGGCGCGCTCGGCTTCGCCGTCGCCGCGGCCGCGGGGTTCGCCACCTTCGCCGGCCTCGACGCGCTGACCGACTGGTTCCACGGCCTGGACCGCGACCTCTTCGTCCTCGCCCTCGTCGTGCTCCACGCGGCCATCCCCGGCGGCATCGCGGCCGCGGCCGACTCGCTGGGCCGCGGCCTCGCGCTCGCCGGCGGCCTCACGCTCGGCCTCGGCCTCGCCTCCAGGCTCGCGGGCAACGCCCACCCCGGCTACATGATCCTCATCGCCGTCGGCACCCTCACCGGCGCGCTCGTCAACGCCCTCGATCGCCGCCAGCGCTCGCAGTGACACGCACCGCGACACTGTGGACTCCCCGGAAACACTGCCTGTCCTCGCACCTGGCTACCCCTGCGCTGCCATCGGCCCCATCGTTCAGGCCATGCAGCGTCGTCGTCCCTCGCCCGCCCTCCTCGCCCTCTTCGTCGCCGGTTGCGGCGGCGCCAGCACTGAGCAGCCGACCCAGACCTTCCGCGCCTGTGACGGCGCCCCCACCTTCGTCGAGCCCAACCCTGCCTACGCCTGGACCCCCAACGCGATCCGCCTCGTCTCCGAGGAGCTCGCGCCTGGCGTGTTCGCCATCTACGACCGCGACGCCGCCGAGCACGGCCCTGCCGGCATCCCCCTGGCCACCAGCGGCGGCTTCGTCATCGGCGACGACGGCGTGCTCATGGTCGAGAGCATGATCAATCGCCAGCTGTTCTGTCAGGCCGTCGCTCTGGTCCAGGCCGAGACCGACACGCCGATCCGCTACGTCGTCAACACCAGCAGCCACGGCGACCACACCTTCGGCAACACATTCCTTCCCGACGATGTCCAGGTCGTCCAGCACACCAAGACCGCCGACGACATCGCCGCCCACTTCGACGCCGACGTCGCGTTCATGGAGGCCAACTTCGGCGAGGACCAGGGCATCGAGGAGATCGAGCCGGTGAGCGCCGACGTCCGCGTCGACGACGGCGGCTGGTCGGTCGACCTCGGCGGCGTCACCGTCGAGGCCCGTCACTACGGCTTCGCTCAGACCCATGGCGACCTGTTCGTCTACGTACCTGACTCCAAGGTCATGTGGACCGGCAACGCCTTTGTCACCGAGGAGCCTGGCATCCCGTGGCTGCTCGCCGGCAACGGCGCCGCCGCCGAGGTCACCCTCGCCGCCGTGCGCGACTCGCTGCCGGCCGACGCCATCGTCGTGCCCGGCCACGGTCGCCCGCTCACGCCCGCGGCCATGAACTTCTCGATCGACTACCTGCGCGCCATGATCGGCGGGGTCGAGACCGCCGTCGCCGACGGCCTCGATCTCGAGGCCACCGTCGCGGCCGTCGCCCTGCCCGACTATCAGGGCTATGCCCTGTGGGACTGGATTCACAAGCAGGTCAACGTGCCCGGCACCTACGCCGAGCTCAACCCGTGAGCCCGGCCCACGGCGGCTCGCGCATGCGCTCGACCAGAAAATCGACGAGCGCCCGCGTCTTCGCCGGCACCCGCGGCGTCGGCGGGTACACGGCGAACACCCCCGTCGGCCAGTGCCACGCCGGCAGCACCCGCTGCAGCCGACCCGCGCGCAGCTCGGCCGCCGCCAGCAGCACCGGCACGAACACCACCCCGAGCCCCTGCGCCGCCGCCTCGACCAGCATCGACCCGTGATTGGCGACCATGTGGCCCGTCACGTCGACCTCGACCACCCCGCGCGGCCCCTGCACCTTCCACCGCCCCGGCGCCGCGTGGTGGGCGTAACGCAGGCACTCGTGCTGCGCCAGCGCCTCCGGCTCGAGCGGCGTCCCGGCCCGCTCGAGGTAGCGCGGACTGGCCAGCACGATCCGGTCGGTGTTCGCCAGTCGGCGCGCGATCAGCCGCGCGTCGCCGAGCTCGCCGATCCGCAGCGCCACGTCGAAGCCCTCGCCGATCAGGTCGACCTGGCGATCGAGGAACACCAGCTCGAGCGACAGCTCGGGGTAGCGCGCCTTGAACTCGGCCAGCACGCCCATCGCTAGCAGCGAGCCGAACGCGTTCGGCACCGTCATTCGCAGCGTCCCTCGCGGCGCGCTCTGCTGCTCGGCCGCCAGCAGCTCGGCCTCCTCGAGCCCGCGGATCGCCTCGGTGCAGCGCTCGTAGTAGGCACGCCCCAGCTCCGTCAGCGTCAGCTTGCGCGTGGTCCGGATCAGCAGCCGCGCCCCCAGCCGCTCCTCGAGCCGCGTCACCAGCTTGCTCGCGTACGAGGTCGTGATCCCCAGCCGCCGCGCCGCCGCCGTGAGGCTGCCGTCCTCGACCACCCGCACGAACACCTCGGCCTCGAAGAGGCGATTCATGCGTGCAGCCTATCAGCGCGCCGAATTCCGCGCGAGCGGCCGCGTCCGCGTGCAGGCCCTCACTTCTTGCCCTTCGCCGGTGCCCCCACCTTGTCGCCCTTGAGGAACGTGTAGTCCTTGCGCGGCGCCGCGGCCCCGTCGCGGGTCACGATCGCCTCGGCGAACACCGCCTCGACGCCCCAGCTCTTCTCGAACCGCGGCCCGTCCTGCAGCTGCACGTGCAGATGCGGCTCGCTCGAGTTACCGCTGTTGCCGCACGCGCCGAGCAGCTGCCCGCGGCGGACCTTGCTGCCCGGCTTGACCTTGATGCTGCCGGGCAGCAAATGCGCATAGGCCGAGTGGACCTCGCCCTCGTGGCGAATCACCACCATGTTACCGGGCGCCATGTACGGGTTGAGCTCGCCGATCGGGCTGTCGGGCACGCCGTCGATCACCGTGACCACCACCCCGTCGGCCATCGCCAGGATGTCCTGGCCGTACGCATAATAATCAGTGAGCGCGCGGCCGTCGCCCTTGTGCGACTTGCCGGCCGCGTCGACGACCACCAGGTCGGCGGCGCGTCGCTGCGACGGGTGATCGATGTGGTGGTTGAGCTCCTTGCGATCGCCGCCCCAGAACACCAGCCATTCGCCGCGGAACGGCAGGCCCAGCGGCGCGCTGCGGACCAGCGGCGGCGCCGAATCCTCGGGCTCGCGCACCAGCATCCCGGCGATCTTGCCCTGCTCGTCGAGGTTCACCTGCAGCTCCCACTCGCCGCGCTCGGCGATCAGGCGAAAGCGACCGCTGCGCTCGCCGGCCTCGATCGGCGCGACCCCGGTGATGCGGCCGCGGGCGGCCACCAGCGAGGCGAACATCGGCTCGACCTGCGCCAGCGGGACCGCCTGCTGCATGTCGCGCGAGAAGCGGGCGAACAAGCCCTCGCCGTCGCCGGCGTTGATCCACTGTACGACCTCGGCCGCGGTCGAGCTCGCTGTCACCGCCGTGGCCGCCGGCTCCACGGGCGCGGGGCCGGGCGCAGGCGCGGCCGCGGCCACGGGCTCCGGGCAGATCGTCGCCGGCGCGGGCGCGCAGCCGATCGTGGTCATCAGGAGCGTGGTGACGAGCAGGCGCGCGAGCGAACCCATGGCCGACATCAAACACCGACGCGCGCGCCCGGGCAAGCGGTTTTACGCGCCCGGCGCACCGACCCGCGGCCTGGCGGTCCGCCCCCGATTCGAGCTGTCCCTCGCACCATGCCCTTCAGGACATGCCCTTCGGGACACCTCACGGCCATGGTTCAGCCCGGCGGGATCACCAGGTCCGTCAGCGCGATCGCGTTGCCGCCGGCCGGGTAAGCGTACGACGAATAGCTGTCGAGGCCCCACACCACCAGGCCGAACTTGCCCTCGCTCTCGGCGGTCTGCTGGCCGTTGGTGCAGCCACCCACCCCGACGTCGGCGCGGATCAGATCGACGGTCGTGACCTCGAAGCGGCCGTCGCCGCCGACCGGCTGCCAGCCGCCGATCGTGCCGAGGCAACCGACCGTGACATCTTTAAAACCGTCGCCGTCGTCGACGCGCGTGACCACCAGGTTCGTGGTCGCGAACGACGGGTCGGTGAAGAAGATGTATTCCTGGAGGAACTGCGCCGGCGGCAGCAAGATCACCCACTCCTCGTCGCCGAGCAATTGCTGGAACCCCATCGCCGTCGCGCCCGGCCGCGTCCCGCCGGGCAGGTTGCAGGTGTCCATGACTTGCGACAACACGAACGGGTGGTCCTCGTCCTGGCTGCGGATCTGGAACGAGCCGGTGGCCGCGAAGTCGACCACCTGCCCCTGCGCCAGGCTGGCCGGGGCGCCTGGCACCGGCGGGTCGTACGTCAGCGTCGTGCCGTCGACCGCCCCGACCACCCGGTACTCGATCTCTTCCGGCGCCAGATCGGCGCGGCGCGTCTCGTAGGCGCCGGCCACGTATTCGTAGCCGAGCGCGGTGACGGCGTGGTTCTGCTGATGCGTCGCCTCGCCGCCCGGGGCCATCATCGGCTGCAGGCGCAGGAACCGGTTGCCGGTGTGCAGCGCCACCGGCTTGTCGCTGAGAATCAGCGTACCCGACGCATCGCCGGCCCCGGCCCCGACCTCCCATTGCACATACTCGCCGGCATTGACCGTGAACGCCTTGACCACGTCCTTCGCCGCGCCCTCGAGGTCCGGCCCCGGCTCGAGGTCGGCCGTCGCGCGGATCTCCACGTTCGTCCCGTCCTCCGCCCCGACCACCTGTAGCCACAGCGGCCCCGGCGGCTCGAACGTGCCCGCGGGCGGCATCACTGCCACGTAGTTGGTGCCCCACGCGCTGGTCGGGAACAGCAATTCGGCGCTCGGGATGTACGAGAAGGCGCCGCCGAACGGGGCGATGTCATAGGCCGTCAGCGGGATGTCCGAGGTCACGTGAAAGTTGAGGCCGCGGCCCGAAGCGTCGACCTGGGTCGCCGCGCCCGCGGCGTCGGGCACCGGGCAATTGAGCGACGCCATGGTCTCGGGGTGGATCGAATTGGGGTGACTCGAGAGGAACAGCACCGCGACCTCGCCGGGCGCGAGGCCGGTCGCCGCCACCGGCGGCCACTGCTCCGGCGCCTGCCCCGGCGTGACCACGCGAGCGAACGTACCGAGGTCGAACGCCGCGCCGTCACGCGACACCTCGATCTTGGCCGGGTGCCCCCAGCTATTGGTCACGAACGCCGCGAAGCACGGCGGCGTCGGCAAGAACGGCGAGGTCGGCGGCGTCGGGATCTGGAAATCGCAGCCGAAGTTGGCCTTGCTCGCGCCCGCGGCCGCACACGCCGGCACGCACGCCGCGTCGGCGCAGCCCTGATCGGTCGCGCACGTCTCGACGACCTGCCCGGCGCCGTCGACGATCGCGTGCAGGTCGGGGCTGCACTGCAGCGTCTTCGGCAAGTCGGGCGCGCCGCCGAGGTCGAAGATCGGGCCCGAGTCGCCGGTGCTCGACGTCGTCGGCGCCGAGTCGCTGCCGCTGCTGGTCGGCCCCGTCGTGCTGCCGTCGCTGCCCTCGCTGGTGGCGGTCGGCATCGTCGCGGTGGCCGTGGTGGTCGCCGAAGCGCCCGTCGTGGCGCTGTCGGCGGGTCGACCGTCGTCCCCGCAGGCGACGAGCAACGGGACCATCACCACGGCAGCGTTCAGGCGATTCATCGCATGCGAGTACATCGCCGCCGCGCAGGTGGTCAAGGGGCCAGCATCGGCGGGCCAGTGAACTTCGCAAGCGCGCGACGAGGGTGCGCGCGACCGCGACGCTCGCACGCGCGCCCGTGTGACTCCCGGTGCGCAACGGGCCGCACATGGCGGGGCGCGAGCACCGGGCCGCGTATGGCTCGCGCATCGAGCAGCGCGCTGCGCCGAATTCACGTTCGCGTCACGCGCTGCATGCAGGCCGAGGCCGCCTCACGTGCCCGGCCACCATCACGCGTCGCGTCGCAGGCGGGCCACGATCGCCGCCACCAGCCGCGCCAGCGCCGGCGGGTGTTCGGCGAGGTACAGCGACGGCTCGATCAACTCCAGCTCCATGACCCGCGGCGCCCCGGCGTCGTCGCGGACCACGTCGACCCGCGCGTAGAGCAGCTGATCGGCGAGCGGCGCCAGCGCGGCCTCGGCGAGCTGGCGCTCGTCGTCGGCGATCGGCAGGGCCTCGGACACGCGCTCGTGGTCGCCGGCGAAGCGGGCGGTCTTGCGGATCGCATGCGTCAGCGCGCCGTCGATCCAGATCAACGCGCGCTCGCCGGGCTCCTCGACCGCGCGCATATACGGCTGCACCATCATGTCGCGCAGGGCGACGTCGGCGGCGAGGCGGTCCTGGCTGGCGGCAGCGGCCGCGCGATCGACCCGCCACGTGCCCAGCGAGGCGGCCGAGATGGCAGGCTTGACGACCGCGCGGTCCCACCCGCGCGCGTCGAGCAGCGCCGCCAGCCCGGGCGCCGCGCCGCGATCGAGGTGAATCGTATCGACCACCGCGACCCCGCGCGCCACCAGCCGCTCCAGATAGCGCTTGTGATAGTTGTCCTCGAGGACAGGCAGCGGATTGAACAATCGCGTGACCGCGGCGACCCGCCGGGCCCACGCCAGGAAGTCGTCCGGGTGGTGCGGGTAATTCCAGGTCGAGCGCAGCACGCACAGCGAGGCCTCGTGCCAGGCGGCCGCGGGGTCGTCCCACGCGAGCACCCGCGCCCCCACGCCGGCCTGCGCCAGGGCTGCCACCAGCAGCGCCTCGTCAGGATCGGGCTCGGGCTTGTGGAGGCAGGTGGCGATGGCGACGTGCATGGTCGGCGCAGGATAGCCGAAATCGCGCGCGAGCGGGCCTGGTCCTGTCCGCCTGCTCAGGCCGCCGCGCACCGGCCTCGCGCGGACCTCGCGGAGCGCCCGGAGGCGAGCACCGTCCCCGTCGCCAATGCTGGCAGATGTCCCAAAGGACACCTTATCTGCGGCCGGCAGGTGCACGCCCCGTCGCAGCGCCCCCGCTCAGCTGCTCGTGCTCGTGCCGCTGCACTCGCCCACGCACTGGCAGGCCTCGGGCGAGGGCGCCTCGCAGGTGCATTCCTGCCAGCCCTCGGGCGGTGGGACCGGGGTGTTGGGGAACACGAACACCCGGCCGGTCTCGACCTCGAAGTAGCCGGAAGGCGCATCCGGTCCGCCGCCCTCCATGAAGTAACAGAAGCCTACCTCGCCGAGCTCGCCAGAAACGCACTCGCCGTCGCGCACGACCGGCTCGTGGCCCGGTATGAACACACAGTCCACGCCGGCCTTGCAGTCGGCCTCATTGAAGGCGAGGTGGCAGGGCGTCGCCGGTGCGCCCGTGGTCGAGTCCGCCGCCGAAGTACCCGAAGTGGGCTCGCTCGTGCCGGTGGTGCCGGTGGAGCCCGTGGAGGTCAGGGTGCCGCTCGTGGGTTCAGCGCCGCTCGACGACGTGGTGGTGCCAGGGTGGCCGGTCGTGGACTCACCGGCGCTCGATGAGCTCGGTTCGGCCGCGGTCGCGCTCGTCTCCCCGGGTGCGCCGGTGTTCTTGCTGCAAGCGACGACGAAGAACACGAACATCGTCGATGTCCACCACACGCGTGATTTGCACATAAGCTCTCCAGGTCAGGGCAAAGACTTCACCGGGAAGGTAGCACGCGCGCGCTCGCGGAGGTAGACGGCATGACCGCGTCGCGGCGCCGCCATGTGCCACCACGTGCGCGCGCGGACAACCCGACGAGAGAGCGCATGGTCGTACCAGCGTCGAACTCGCCACGATCTGGGAGCGCAAGACCGGACCCAGCGATCCACCCACCCTGTTGTTGTGCGCCAAGGTTGCGACCCATTGCGATCATCATTCGACCTGCTCTAAAGTTTGTCACATGCGAGAACCCGAGCTGGAGGCCCTCCTGCTGCGCATCGTTCCGGACCTCGCGCGCGATTGGTCGGGTGCTTCGCCCGAGGACGTCGCGGAGTTGGCCGAGCGCTTCGAGGACCGGGGCTACGATCTCCCTCCGTTCTATCGCTGGTTCCTCTCGCGGCTCGGCGGCAGCGTGGGTGCGCTTCACCCCGTCCTGCGGGGCTTCTCTGCCGCGGACATCCTGGCGGCGTATCGTAGCAACAGCGTCGACCTCGGGCCGACCCAGTTCCTCATCGGTCGCGTACCCGATCCGCTGTTTCCTTGCGACGTCTACTACGACCTGGCCTGCCCGGCGCAGGACGACGCCTGCGTCCTGCGGCCGCGCATGCCGACCGGGCCCGGGCTGCGGAGAAGCGAGACGTTCCGCGAAATGCTCGCAGCGGAGGTCATGCTCTGGTTCCGCGTAAGGACGGCCCCTCACCGGTGCACCGGCAAGCTCGTCAGCGCCGAGCGAGGCGCCGCCGACCTGCTCGACGCGGTCATGCTTCGGCTCGGCTTCACGAACCCGCTCGTGACCGGTCCCAGCTGTCGGCTGTACGAGCGAGACGCCATGACGATGGTCGCCCAAGCTACCTCAGGACCAGATCTATTCGAACTCTTCGAGTTCGAGGTCGGCGGAGCGAACACGACAGGCATTCGCCGCTTGCTGCGAGGCATCTCGACGGGCTCCTCGCTCCACGTCGACGCTGAGCGCTGGGCCTCGCGCTGAGCCTGAGCCCCCACGCGCGTACTTGTCGTCACCTCCCCGCGAGGCCGAGCTGGGCCAGCAGGAACGCTGCCTCGAACGCCCGGCTGTGCAGCCATTCGCGGCGGCTGCTGGGGCCGGCGTGGCCGGCGTGGGCCTCGGTGCGCAGCAGCGTCGGGCCGCTGCCGGTCGACAGGCGGCGCTGGCGGGCGACGTAGCGGGTCTGCTCGTGGTAGGCCACGCGGGCGTCGGCCAGCGATGATTCGACCAGCAGGGCCGGATAGGCGCGCGGGCCCAGGTTCGAATAGGGGCACCAGGCGCGGATGACCTCGTAGTCGGCGCGCACGGCCGGGTCGCCCCACTCCTCGTATTCGGTGGTGGTGAGCGGCGCGGTCGGGTCGGCCATGGTGCCGACGGCGTCGAGGAACGGCACGCGCAGGACCGCGGCGCGGAACAGCTCGGGGCGTTGATTGAGCACCGACGCGACCAGCGCCCCGCCGGCGCTGTCGCCGGCGACTGCCAGCATTTCACGGGTCGTGTAGCCGCGCTCGATCAACTGGGCGGCGACCGCCAGCAGATCACGGCCGGCGTTCAGGCGCGCGCGCCGGCGGCCGGCCTCGTGCCACGGCTCGCCGAGCTCACCGCCGCCGCGCACCCACGCGATCACGAAATCGAAACCGCGGTTCATCAGCGCGCAGCGGGCGGCGTCGAAGTCGGGGTCCCAGGCGGAGCCGTACGAGCCATAGGCCTCGAGCAAGATCGGCCGCGGACCGGTGCGCGGGCCGGCGCCGGCGAAATGCATGTACAGCAGCTCCGTGCCGTCGTCGGCGCGCGTCGCAGCGAACGCGCCGGTGCTGCGGCCGCAGGCCGCCGGTGCGGGGCGGCTGTGGACCAGGGTCTCGCCGCCGTCGGCGAACGCGAGGTCGACGGTGTCGTCGGGCGCGTGCACGGCGGTGAGGTGGACGCGATAATGGCTGGCTGACGGATCGGGGTTGTCGCCGGGGCTGATGTCGACGATCTCGCCTGTCCGCGGGGACAGGCCGCGACGGCGCTCGGCGGCGCCGGCCCGCGCGCTGCGGCCGGTCGCCAGCTCGACGAACACCAGCCGCGGGAAGCCGCGCTCGCGCTGCAGCAGGGCCAGGTGGCCCATGAACGCGTCGAGATGGGTCAGGGCGACGCCGGGCCGCTCGGCGACGACCTCGCGCCAGCGCGCCAGCGCGGGGTCGTCCTCGGCGGCCGCGACCACGCGAAAGTACGGGGCGCCGCGGTTGCTGCGGACATAGAAATCATCGCCGGCGTGATCGACGTCGTAGAGGTGCCCGGGCTCGCGGGGCGCGATCACGGTCCACGGCCCCGCCGGCGTCCGGGCCACCCGCACCTCGGCGGTGGTGGCGGAGGCGCTGCGGGCCAGCAACCACTCGCCGGAGCGGCTGCGCTCGACGTACACGTCGAACCGCGGATCGGTCTCCTCGAAGATCGCTCGATCGTCGCCGCCGATCGCTCGCCCGCGCAGCGCATACGAGCGATAGGTGTCGTCGCGCACGGTGTAGACCAGCTCGCGGCTGTCGCCGCTCCACGCCGCCGAGGTGACACGATCGATCTGCCCGGGCCGCACCGCCCCCGTCTCGAGGTCTTTGATAAAAAGCGTGTAGTTTTCGTCGCCGACGACGTCGAGCGAATAGGCGAGCAGGCGATTGTCGGGGCTGACCTCGAAGACTTCGAGGTCGAGAAAATCGCGGCCACGCGCCAGGCGCGGCAGGTCGAGGATCACCTGCGGGGATTCGTCGGGGCTGGCGTCGGCGCGGCGGCGGAGCCAGGTCGGGTGCTCCTCGTGGCGGCGCTGGCGGGACCAGTAGAGCCATTCGCCGCGGCGCACGGGGGCCGTCTCGTCGTCGACATAGGCGATGGCCTCGATCTCCCGCTCCAGCGCGCGCATGAGGGCGCGATGCGGCCGCAGCACCGCGTCGGCGTGGCGGTTCTCGGCGGCGAGGTGGGCCCGCACCGCCGCGTCCTCGGGCCCGGCGCGCAGCCAGGCGTACTCGTCGCGCAGGGTCTCGCCGTGCAGGGTGAGGACCGCGTCGTCGCCGGTGCGAGCGACCGGCGCCGGGGCGCTTGCGAGGCCGAGGGCGAGCGCGACGGCGCGGAACATGGCCCGACGATGCCTGCGGCGCGGGCCGGCTGTCCAGCGACCTCGGGGCGACGCAAGGAATGGGACCCGCCGCGGCCCTCGCCCCGCTCGCTGCACGTGGCCGTCGCGTCCGGCGATCGCGGTAGACTGGCGGTCCACGGAGGACAGCGATGCCATACGACCAGGGAGCGGCGAAACGGCTGCGCACGGCGGTGATGCGCGCCGGACCGAGAGGACTCATCGAGGAGCGCAAGATGTTCGGCGGCATCGCCCTGCTGGTCGACGGCAGCATCGCCTGGGGCGTGCTCGGCAGCGATCTCGTGATTCGTGTGACCGACACCGCCGCGGCGCTCGCCCGGCCGCACGCGCGCCCGTTCGACTTCACCGGCCGACCGTCGCGCGGGCTGGTGTACGTGGGGCCGCAGGGCTACGCGGAGGAGGGCGAGCTCGACGCGTGGGTCGCGCTGGGGATCGCCGGGGCGCAGGCGGCCGTCCGCACCAGGCGAGCGAAGCCACGAGCGAAGCCGCCAGCGCCGCGGGCCCGCGCGCGCTAGGACGCCCGGACCTCGAAGACATGTCCTTCGGGACATGTCATCATGAGCCACGAGCGAAGTCCCGCGCGCCCGGACTTCGAGAACATGTCCTTCGGGACTGCTAACAGAGAGCCGCGAGCGAAGCCCCGCGCCCAAAGTTCGAGGACATGTCCTTCGAGACATCTCTTCGCTAGCCGCGAGCGAAGCCCGCCCGCGCGCCAGGACGCCCAGCCTTCGATGAGCCGTCCTTCGGGACAGCTCATCGAGAGCCACGAGCGAGCGGCTCGACGCGCGCACCGGGCCGCGCTCACCTGCGCGCGACCCGGTGCCACGACTCAGTCGACCGAGACGCGGACCGGCAGGTCGCGGATGTCGCGGAAGATCGGGTGGTCGCCGTAGACCGGCGGGCCCGCCAGCTCGATCGTCGGATAGCGCGCGAGGAACTGCTGCAGCGCGCTCTCGGCCTCGAGCCGCGCCAGCGAGGCGCCGAGGCAGAAGTGCGGGCCGTGGCCGAACCACGGGCTCGAGCCCGTGCGCCGGCGGATGTCGTAGACGTCCGGGTCGGCCACGAACTCGGGGTCGCGCAGGGCGCTCTGCGTGTTGAGGAACACGGGCTGCCCGCGGTGGAAGTCGACGCCGTTCCAGCTGAACGGCTCCTCGACGAAGCGGGTCAGCCCGCCGCCGCGGCCGAACGCGTTGTAGCGCAGGGTCTCGTCGAGCGCGCTGCGGGCCAGCGACGGGTCCTCGCGCAGGATCGCCATCTGCTCCGGGTTCCGCAGCAGCTCCATGATCGCGTACGTGGTGAGGTGCACCGTCGTGTCGGAGCCGCCGATGATGAGGCCGGCGATCAGCGACTCGAGCTCACCGTCGCTCAGGCGGTCGGCGTCGTCGCAGGCGCTGATGAGGTGCGTCAACAGGTCGTCGGCCAGCGGGTTCTCCCGGCGGTCGGCGATCACGGCGCGCACGATCTGGCGGCCGCGCGAGATGGCCGGCATGTACGACGCGAACACCTCCGGCGACAGGCCGGGGAAGATCGTGGCGATCAGGGCGTCGGCCATGGCGATGAACTCGGCCTCGGCGCCCGGCGGGATGTTGAGCATCGCCGCGATCACGCGCACCGGATAGTTCTGGGCGAAGTCGCGGAACACGTTGATGACGCCGCGCTCCGGCAGCTTCTCGAGCACCTCGCGGACGATCTCCACGACGCGGGGCCGGTGCGCCTCGAGCTGGCGCGGCCCGAACAGCGGGGTCACGAGCTTGCGCACCCGCGCGTGCGACTCGGGCCGCATCACGAACAGGTCGTTCTCTCGCATCGCCACGAAGTCGGGATAGGCCGCGCGCAGCTCGTCCGAGAAGCCGCTGCCGAGCGTCGGATCGGTGACGAGCCGCGGGTCACGGATCAGCGCCATCACGTCGCGATAACGAAAGACGATGTGGCCCTTGGCCTGCTCCCACGCGTAGATCGGCGCCTGTTCGCGGAATCGTTGGAAGGTCGGATAGGGATCCTCGACGAACGCGGGGTCGAACGGATCGAACTTCAACTCGGACGTGACGCTCTCCAGCATCGGGCCGACGTAGCACACTCCCAGGAGAATCGACAGACTCCGGCGACCGCGCGCAGCTCGGGGAACCGCGCCCGCGACACTCGTGGAGCTGCCCATGCGGCGCCGAGCGACCTGCGCGCGCGCGAGCCCCCGCGCGTCGCGATGAAGTCACGCGATGCCGCAGGCGCGCACGCGAAGAGCCGATCGCCGCATTCGTCGCGGCGGCCCGCTGCTGTCATTCGAGCGAGGCGCGCTCCGCGACGCGGCAGAAATCACATGTCCCAAAGGCCATATAGAATTGCGAACATTTCTGCGGCCGCTCGCCCCCAAGCGCCCGTTCGCCACCTGCGCATACCCGGGCCCGCCGCGGCCCATGACCGCCGCCACGCACCTACCGCGACGTGGCGCGAATCTCTCGCCGGCCGGGCCAGAGCTCGTGGCCGCGCCCTGCCCCGGCCACGAACGCGAGCCCGCGCCGACCGCAGATTGCAGCGAGCCGCGCGAGGCCGGCGAATGTGGCGATGATGGGCCGCTCGCGCCATTCGCAGAATGCGAGCACCGGCCGGATGGTGCCGGGCAGCGGCGACGTTCGCCGAGCTTGGTGATCGTCGCAGGCCGGTGACGTTGGACGGTCGCGTGCGGCGCTCGCACACGCCGGCACGCAGGCGTGGCTCCGCGCGCCCGCGCATGCCATGCGGCGCGCAGTCCGGCGCGCAGCGAGTCGTGCGCGCTCGCCGGAGCGCGCCGGTGACCGCCCGCTCGCGCCGCGCCGCGCCGGCGTGGGGGAGCTCATGGGCCATCGCAAAGGCCGTCGTGGTCGCCGTCGACCCCGCCGCTCTGCCAGCAGTGCAGCCAGGCGTCGAGGAACAGCCGCCGCTCGGCCACGAACGCGCGCATGTCCTCGACCTGATCGAGGTGCTGCTCGAGCGTGAAGGGTCGGTTCGGATCGTCGGCCGCGGCCGCGGCGATCTGCGCGGCCCAGGTGTCGAGGCGGTCCTGCAGCACCGCGACGTCGTAGCCGGTCGCCACGGCGAACGCGATCGCCTCGACGTAGCGGGCGAACCATGCCGGATCGGCGGTGGCGATGGCGTAGAACGGGCGTCCGTGGTGATTCTCCTTGATGTACGTGTACGGGTCGGTGTCGGGCTCCAGGCGCGTGAAGGTGTCGTCGAGGTCCCACGGGATGACGACGAAGCCGGAGCTCGGGTCGTTGTAGACGTACTGATTGAGCCCGCCGCCCCAGGCGCCGTCGCGGTCGGGGATCACGGCCTCGGTGGCCCACTCGAGCAGCGCCTGCTCGAGGTTCATCACCGCGAGCAGGTCCGCGACGGTCTCGGCGGCATTCAGCTGCTCGACGTCGGCCTCGCTCGGGTCCTCCTCGTTGGTCTTCTTGTCCCAGCCCGAGCCGCCGCCGCCGCGCTTGTAGAGGTTGCCGCGCGGCGCCGCGAAGTTGCGCTCCAGGAACTCGCTGTCGACCTTCTCGATGTTGGTGAACAGGCCGTAGTAGGCGCCGTTGACGACCACGCGGATGTTGTTGGCGCACGGCGCCGCGAGCCCGACGTCGCGCAAGATCGCCAGGGCCAGGCGGTCGCGCAGGAAGCTGCGGTTGTACTCGGCGGCGTCGAACAGCACGTGCTTGAGGCCCTCGAACCGGCCCGCGTCGTCGTAGGTGTTGAACGAGACCTCGAACTGCATCTTCTTCTGGTCGTGCCAGTGCGAGGCGTTGCCGCGCAGGCGCACGGAGGCGTCGGTGATCACGGTGTCGTCGACCTTGAAGCTCAGCAGCGGGTGCTCCTTCAGGTCGTCGTCGTCGGCGATCGCCCACTCCTGCTCGAGCCCGGCCAGCTCGGGCGGATCGATCTCCAGCTCCACCGTCGGGAGGCGCTCCTGGGCGTAGAACTCGGGGCACCCCTTCGGCTGCCACGCCGGCTCGCCGGTGGTCGTGCCGGGCGGGTCGCCGGTGGTCCCGGCCGGCTCGCCGCTCGCGGTCCCGCCGTCGCTCGCGGGCGATTCGCTCGTGCTGCCGGTCGTCGCCGCCTCGCCGGTCGTGGTCGCGGCGGGCGGGGGGGACGTCGTGCTGGTGCCGCCGTCGCTGTCACCGTCGGCGGCGGGCGGGTCGGGACATCCGGCGAGGATCGAGACTGCGAACACGGCCGATGCGGGGCGCATGACAGAAGGCTGAGACCGCGACCCCGGGCGACAAGGGGAGCCCGTCACGCCCGCGCCGCGCCTGGTCCGAACGCGGGTCCGATCGCACGCGCAGGGACGCGAGCGTTCGACGCTCGTCACGAGCGCGGCGACGAACGCCGCCGGGCTCGATGCGCCTCGCCCTATTATGCCGCGGGGGCCAGCTGCACGGCCGGCAGGCGCGCGGCGATCAGGTCGGCGAGGAAATCGGCGAACGGGACGCCGGCGGCGGCCAGAGCCATGCGGAAGCCGGAGCCGGGGCCGAGGTCGGGGTTGGCGTTGACGTCGATGACTTGCAGCGCGCCTTCGGCGGCCCGCAGATCGAAGCGGCAGTAACCGGTCATCCCGAGCAGCGTGGCCGCGCGCGTGCACACGGCCACGATCTCGGCGTGCACCGCCGGATCAAGGCCCCCGGCGATCTGGCTCTCGCTCGCCTGCGCCTCGGGCGAGGCCGTGTCCCACTTGGCGGTCCAGCCGACCACGCGCCGCTCGGGCGCCAGCGTCGGCGCGAACACGATCTGCCCCGGCGGCAGGACCAGGAGCCCGCGCGGGCCGGCGTGGTAGAGCGCGAGGTTGTACTCGGGGCCGTCGACGAAGGTCTCGATCAGCGCCGGCTGATGGTGCCGGGCCCACACCTGACGCGCGCGGGCCAGCGCCGCCTCGGCGTCGTCGCACACGCTGCCCGCGTCGACGCCGACGCCCCCGCCCTCGCGCGCCGGCTTGACGATGACCCGGCCCGCGGCCGCGCGGGCCAGCAATTCGCGGATGTCCTCGAGGACATGTTCTTCGGAGCAGCCGGGCGCGACGGCGAAGCCGGTCGGGGTCGGCACGCCGGTCTGGCGCAGGAACTGCTTGACGAACGGCTTGTCCTGGCAGAGCGCGAGCGTCACCGGATCGCAGCCGCAGCAGGGGATCCCCAGCATGTCGAGGCCGAGCGCCAGGTGGGCCTCGAATCGCGTGCGGCCGATGGCGCCCTCGCACAGGTTGAACACCACGTCGGGCGCGAGCGCGCGGACGGCCGCCAGCGCCGCGGGCACCGAGTCACCGACCGGCACCAGGGTGCAGGCGTGCAGCGGAGCCAGCGCGGCGTGGACGTCGCGGGCGGTGGCCGCGAGCTCGGGCGCGCCGAGCGGCGCGGCCACCGGCGGATCGGAGAGGGGGGCGTCGTGATACGTGATGGCGATCCGCATGGGGCTCCGGCGAAGTAAGGGACGAAGGCAGCTAATGTTCGGGGGTCGAATGGCGGCGGTCGGGTCCGGCCCAGCGCCGGGTGGCGGCGCCGAGGATCCGGGCGATCAATTGGTCATAGCTCCAGCCGTGGCCGCGAGCGATGATCACGAGGTCGCTGCTGACCGGGTGGAGGCCGGGCAGCGGGTTGACCTCGATGAAGTTGGGGTCGCCGCGGCGGTCGCAGCGGATGTCGATGCGCGACAGGTCGCGGCAGCCGAACACGCGGTGGACGTCGAGCGCGAGCCCGCGGACGGCGTCGAGCCGGGCCGCGTCGAGGCGCCCCGACTGCAGCAGCTCGTCGGTCATGACGTAGCGGACCTGATTGAGGTAGTCGCGCTTGACCTCGAGCGAGTAGACAAAATCCTCGCCGCTGTCGGTCCGCGGGGTCACCTGCATCACGCCGACGACCTCGGCCGCGGCGCCGTTGCCGATCACGCCGACGGTGAACTCGTCGCCGGACAGGAACTCCTCGATCAGCACGGCCTGGCGGTAATCGTGCTGCAGCCCGGCCACGCGCTCGCGCAGGGCCGCCTCGTCGTGGCACACCGAGTTCTTGCGGATGCCCATCGACGAGCCCTCGGCGACCGGCTTGACGAACAGCGGATAGGCGAGGTCGACCGCCCCGAGCGCCTCGTCGGCGCCGACGATCTGGAACGGCGCGGTGCGGATCCCGTGGGCGGCGGCGAAGATCTTGGCGATGCCCTTGTCGAGCGCCAGCGCCAGCGCGAACGGCCCCGAGCCGGTGTTGGGGATCCCCAGCACCTCGAGCACCGCCGGGATCTGCGACTCGCGCCCGCGCCCGCCGACGCCCTCGGCGAAGTTGAACACCCCGTCGACGCGCCGCCCCGGCTCGGCCAGCGCCGCCAGCATCGGCTCGCCCCAGCCCAGCCGGTCGACCTCGTGGCCGAGGCTGCGCAGGGCGCGGTCGATGGCGTCGACGGTCTCGACCGAGTCGAACTCCTCGAAGCGATCGATCGGCTCGCCCGGCGAAGGACCGAGCTCGGGCTTGAGGTTGAAGGTCAGACCCAACCGCATGCGACCTCCGTGGCGGCCGCCGAGACGCGCGGGGCCGGGCTACGAGGGGTCGCTACGCAGCGACCGGCGGCAGGGGGAGGTTTTGCGGACGATGCACCCGGAGGTTCCAATGTGGCTTCTCGGGACGGAACCATAGCCACTTCGTCGCCGGGGGAAAGTAAAAATTTCGCGTCGCCCGCCCGAGGGCGCGAGACCGCGGACCGCGGGCCGGCGCCGCGGCGAGTCCCCGGCCGGTGTGAACTGTTGCGCGCAGGCGCGGACGGACGCGCCGCTCCCGTGGGCGCGGGGGTGAATCCTGGCGTGCTCCGCAGTGCGAGTTCGCGCCGGCTGCCGTCATTGTCCACAGTCGCGAGCGGGCCCGGCGCTGCCGCCATTGCGTACAGCGTACCTTGCGATCGGCACGCCGTTCCGCGGCCGACAGCCAGCCGTCATTCCGGCGAGCGCCCGCAATAGCGATGGACCAGCCCGAGCAGCAGGTCGAGGTCGATCGGCTTGCGCACGAACCCGGCCACCCCGGCGGGCGCGGCCTTGGGGTGCGCCGCGGACATCACCACCACCGGCAGCGCGAGCAATCGGTCGTGGTGGCGCAGGCGGTCGACGACCTGCCAGCCGTCGAGCACCGGCATCATCAGGTCGAGCAAGATGAGGCACGGCTCACGGTCCTCGCCGTGAAGGTAGGCCAGGGCCTCCTCGCCGTTGGCGACCCCGTGGACCAGGTAGCCCTCGCCCCGCAGCAGGTCGGCCACGCCCTCGCGGATGTCGTCGTCGTCCTCCACCAGCAAGATCGGCAGCATCGATCTTACGATGGGAGCAATGAGCGGCCCCGACAAGCGCGGCCGAGGTCGCTGCGCATATTGCGAGCCATCCAGGCCCAGCGGGGCCGCGCAGGCCCACGCGGCGGGTTTTGGCCGGACCACGTCGCCGGGCCGGCGCGCGCCCGGCGATGGCCACACGATCGAAGGCACCATGTCCCTCGATGCCGTGACTTGCGCCGACGACGCCGGACTCGTCTACGTGACCGACGCGAAGCCGGGGCTCCGTCGCCGCCGCGCCGGCACCGGCTTCGCCTACCGCGACGCCAAGGGTCGCCCGATCAAGGACGCCGAGGTGCTCGCGCGCATCCGCCGGCTGGCGATCCCGCCGGCCTGGACCGACGTGTGGATCTGCCCCGACCCGCGCGGCCACATCCAGGCGGTCGGCCGCGACGCTCGCGGGCGCAAGCAATACCGCTACCACCCGCGCTGGCGAGAGGTCCGCGACAGCACCAAGTACGAGCGCATGCTGGCGTTCGCGGCGGCGCTCCCGGCGATCCGCGCCCGCGTCGACCGCGACCTCCGCCGCCCCGCGCTCGACCGCGACAAGGTGCTGGCGACCGTGGTCCGCCTGCTCGACACCACCCACATCCGCATCGGCAACCCCGAATACGCCAGCTCCAACGATTCGTACGGGCTGACGACCATGCGCGACCGCCACGTGAAGATCCACGGCCAGCACATCGAGTTCCGCTTCCGCGGCAAGTCCGGCAAGGAGCACCGGGTCGCCGTCGACGACGCCCGCCTGGCCAAGGTCGTCCGCAGCTGCCGCGACGTGCCGGGCCAGGACCTGTTCCAGTTCTACGACGACGCCGGCACCCACCACGCGATCGGCTCGGCCGACGTCAACGCCTACCTGCGCGCCTGCTCGGGCGACGAGTTCAGCGCCAAGGACTTCCGCACGTTCGCCGGCACGGTGCTGGCGGCCCACGAGCTGTGGCGGGCGCCGCGGCCGGAGCAGAAGGGCCGGCGCAAGCAGGCGGTGACGCGGGCGATCGAGCAGGTCGCCGGCTGCCTCGGCAACACGGTGACGGTGTGCCGCAAGTGTTACGTGCACCCCTCGGTGCTCGAGGCCTACGAGGACGGCGCGTCGCTGCCGACCTCGCTGCGCGGCCCGAAGGCCTACCAGGCGCTGCGGGCCGACGAGCGCCGCGCGGTCGCCCTGCTGCTCGAGCGCCAGCGGACCGCCGGCCAGCGCACGCTGTCGGCCCGCCTGGCGGCGTCGCTGAAGCAGCGCCAGTCGGCCCGCCACGCCGAGGTGCGCCAGGCGGCGTGAGCGATCCGCCCGTGACAAAGTTTGTTCGCATGTGCGATTGGACATGCGCTTGAGAGCATGACCTCCAAGACATGCTCGATGGGGCATGTCCCATCGATCATGTCCTTTCGGACATGCCCGATGCTCTCTGCCGACCCGGACCGCCGCGTCGGCCTCAGCGGGCCTTGCGGCGGACGCCGTCCTGCATGCAGGTCAGCAGCGCCTCGCGCAGGGTCGAGAGCGTGGCGATCCGGCCGAGCTCGACGCCGAGCGAGATGATCGACGAGGCGACGTCCGGGCGCACGCCGACGATGATCCCGCGGGCCCCGAGCAGCTGGACCGCGCGGACCAGGCCGAGGATGTGGTGGGCGGTGCCGGTGTCGACGACCTCGACGCCGGTGAGGTCGATGATGGCGAAGCGGGCGCGCAGGCGGCCGATCGCGTCGAGCAGCAGCTCCTGCATCCGCATCGCCTGCCCGGCGTCGATCGTGCCGAACAGCGGCATCAGCACCACGCCCTCCCACACCTCGATGATCGGCGTCGACAGCTGACGGATCGCCTCCTGCTGGGCGGCGATGATCTCGAGCTTGTCGCGCAGGCTGGCCTCGATGCGCTTGCGGGCGGTGGCGTCGAAGAAGAACCCGCGGCGCAGCGGCGAGTCGGCGCGGGCCTTGTGGGCGGCGCGGATGCTGTGCACCCACAGCTCCTCGCCGTCCTCGGCGCGCACGCGGAACTCGAGCTCGCGCCCTTCGCCGCCGGTGCTCGCCAGGTGCAGCGCCAGCGCCTCGCGGTCGCCCGCGTGGGTGATGCCGGCCAAAAACCCGGGGTCGCCGGTGAAGCGCTCGCTGGCGTGGCCGAGCAGCCCGGCCACCTGCGGGCCCACGTAGGTGAGGCGGCCGGCGGCGACGTCGACCTCCCACGGGATCGCGCCGGCGCTCTCGACCAGCTGGCGCAGGCGGTCCTCGCTCTCGCGCAGGCCCTGCTCGACCAGCTTGCGCTCGCGGTTCTCGCGGGCCAGGTCGCCGTACAGCGACGACACCGCCAGCGAGATGGCCGCCTGCGACAGCAGCAGCTCGAGCACCGCCGTGCGCTGCGGGGTGAAGGCGCCGCTCATCCAGTTGTTCTCGAGGTAGAGCACGCCGACCAGCCCGCCCGAGCGCACGATCGGCACGCACAGCACGCTGCGCACCTGGCCGGCCGCGAGGTGCGGGTCGGCGGCGAACAGCGGGCTGCTGCGGGCGTCGGTCAGCAGCACCTGCTCGCGGGTGCGGCGGACGTACTGCACGATCGACAGCGCCAGCGCGTCGCCGCCGGCCTGCGGGCGCGCGGCCGGCAGCGCGACCTCGACGCCCTGATCGCCGGTGCGGGCGCTGGCGGCGACCACCAGCCGCTCGCGCTCGAGCAGCAGCAGGTGGCCGGTCTGGGCCCCGGCGTGCTCGAGCACGATGTGCATCAAGCTGCTCATCAGCTTGTCCTGCATCAGCTCGCCCGACAGCGCCTGCGTGGCCTTGACGACCGCGAGCGCGTCGACCGACAGCCACTGCGAGCCGGGCGGCGTCATCGGCCCCAGCTCGGGCACGCGCGTGGCGAGCTGGGTCAGCTTGGCCGTCGCGCCCCAGCGGGCGTAGAGGCTGCGCGCGCGCTCGAAGTAGGCGACCGCGGCGACGCCGAGGCCGAGCGCGCGGGCCAGCTCGCCGGCGCGCTCGCAAGCCATCGCCTCGACGGCGAGGAACGAGTCCTGCGCGGCCGCGCGGGCGGCCGCCTCGAGCCGCGGCAGGGCGTCGGCCGAGCGACCCTCGAGGCGCAGCAGCTCGGCCCCCAGCAGCTCGGCGCGGGCGCGGAAGTTGGCCGGGCAGCGGGCCGCGAGCCGCTCGCTCAGGGCCGCCTGCACGCGCACGCGCTCGAGCATCTCGGCCCGCCGCGCCGGCTCGCGGTCGGCCACCGCGGCGGCCACGAGGGCGCAGTAGAAGTCGCCGTCGGCGCCGAGGAAGGTGCCGAGCAGGCCGTTGCCCTTGGTCGCGGCGAACCGCTCGGCGGCCTGCAGCGCGCCGGGCAGGTCGCCGAGCAGGTAGAGCCGCTGCATGCGCAAGAAGTGGTGGGTACCGAGCGCGGAGCCGGCGATCTTGGGCCCGGGTTCGACCGCGTCGTCGGCGTCGACCCGGGCGCCGCGCAGCCGCGGCAGCTGGGCCAGCACGACCTCGACGGTCATGACCGCGATCTCGTGCTGCATCTGCACGTAGCTGCTGCGGTGGCGGGCCCACTGCTCCTCGACCTGGGCCAGCGCGTCGCCGCGGCACAGCAGCAGCGTGTCCTGGCCGAGCAGCGCGAACGCGCCGTAGGCCGAGAGGTCGCCGGCCTCGACGCCGGCCTGCTGCCCGGCGCGCAGGTGGGCCAGGATCTGCGGCAGCGGCTCGTGCCACGGGCCGGTGAACCAGCCGTAGATCGTGCGCACCTTGGCGTGCACGCCGGCGTCGGCGATGTGGTCGAGCCGGCGCAGGGTCATGCGCGCGATCCGCCCCGAGAGGTCGTGCTCGCCGAGCACGGTGACCAGCAGCAGCGCGAACGAGGCGTAACCGACCACCGAGTCGCGCGTCTCGCCGTGGACCAGCGACAGCTCGACGAGGCGGAGGATGATGATCGAGAACAGGACGATGTCGAGGTAGAAGCTCGACGGCAGCAGGCTGACCAGCACCTGCGCGGCGACCTTGCGCGCCGGGTCGGCGACCGAGGTCGCGTGCTCGAGCGCCTCGATGTCGAGCACCGAGAAGCGGGCCACCGCGACCTCGATCATCGGTCCGAACGCGGCCAGGCGCGCCTCGGCGGTGGCCGGGATGTCGACGCCGAGCTCGCGCAGGGCCTTTTGCCCGACGTCGAGGCTCTCCTGCATGCGGCCGACCGAGTAGAACAGGCTGATCTGCAGCGTGAAGATCTCGGCCCGCTCGAGCGGCCCGCGGGCGCGCGACAGCGCCGCGGCGAACAGCTGCTCGGCCGCCTCGTTCTCGTTGCAGAGATAGGCGCACTCCGACAGGTCGCGGTGGAGATCGAAGGTCAGCTGGAAGTGCGCGTCCCAGGTGTCGGCGGGCAAGAGGCCGAGCGCGGCCCGCAGGTACACGAGCGCCGAGGCGTAGGCGTTGGCCTGCTTGGCCCGCCGCCCGGCCTGCAGGTCGAGGCGCGCGAGGTCGAAGCGGGCCTGCGGATCGTCGATCAGCGCGGCCGCGGCGTTGAGGTGATTGACGACCGCGAACAGCCGCTCGGGCGCGACGTCGCTGCCGGGCGGGCCGCGCAGCTCGCGACCGATGCGCAGGTGCACGCCGGCCCGCTCGGCCTCGGGCGTGAGGCTGTAGGCGGCCTGCTGCACGCGATCGTGGGTGAACTTGAGCTGGCCGCCGCGCGCGACCACCAGCGCGTCGGTCAGCGCCGGCGCGAGGTCGGCCATCACCGCCGCCTCGTCGCGGCCCAGCAGCGCCGCCAGGGTCGTCGGCGCGATCTCGGCGCCGGCGCAGGCGAGCAGGCTGAGGGCCCGCTGGGTCGCCGCCGGCAGCCCGCGCAGCCGCTCGAGCATCAAGGCGACGATGTTGTCGGTGTAGCCCTGGGTCTCGATCGCCGCGAGGTCCCAGCGCCACACGCCGGCCTCGGGGTCGAGGTAGAGCAGGCCCTCGGCCGCCAGCATGGTCAAGAACTGGCCGACGAAGAACGGGTTGCCGGCGGTCTTGGCGTGCAGCAGCCCGGCCAGCTGATCGGCCGCCTCGGGGCCGCAGCGCAGGGTGTCGGCCAGCAGCGTGGCCACGTGCTGCGCCGGCAACGGCGCGACCACGAGGTCCGACACGCGCACCCCGGCGCTCTGGATCTCGAGCAGCGCGGCGGTCCACGGGTGGGTCGGATCGATCTCGCCGTCGCGATAGGCGCACACGACCAGCACGTGCTGGACGTCGGGGTGGGTGAGGATGTGCTGCAGCAGGCGGATGCTGGCGGTGTCGGCCCACTGCAGGTCGTCGAGGAACAGGATCAGCGGGTGGTCGGGCTGGGCGAACACGCCGATGAACTGGCGCAGGACCCGGTTGAAGCGGTTCTGCGCCTCGAGCAGCGGCTGCGGCGGGACCGGCGGCTGCGGCCCGATCACGAGCTCGAGCTGCGGGATGATGTCGACGACCAACTGCCCGAGGTTGCCGAGCTCGGCCTGCAGGCGCTGGCGCCAGCTGGCCAGGTGCTCCTCGCTGGCGGCCAGCAGCTGGCGGGCCAGCTCGCCGAACGCCTTGACGAGGGTGGCGTACGGGATGTCGCGGTCGTACTGATCGAACTTGCCGGCCACGAACATGCCGGGCTGGGCGGCGTGGCGTCGCTCGAGCGCGTCGACCAGCGCCGACTTGCCGATGCCCGAGGGCCCGCGCACCAGCGCCAGCTCGGGCGCGCCGCGCTGGGCCACCCGCTCGCGCGCCCCCTCGAGCGCCTGCAGCTCGGCGTCGCGGCCGTAGAGGCGCTGGGAGATCCGCAGCTGCTCGGGCACGTCGCGCTGGCCGAGCGGGAACCGCTGCTCGCCGTCACCGCGGGCCGCCGCGGCCAGCCAGCGCTCGAGGTCGGCGATCAGGCCCGCCGCGCTCTGGTAGCGCTCGTCGGCGGCCTTGGCCAGCAGCTTGAGGGCGATGTCCGCCAGCGGCGCCGGCACGTCCGGGCGCAGCTCGGCCGGCGCGCGTGGGGCCTGAGCCACGTGGGCGTGCGTCCATCCGAGCAGATCGACGGCGGTGAACGGCGGCGCGCCGGTCAGCAGGTGGTAGAGCAGCGCGCCGAGCGAATAGAGGTCGGAGCGGTGATCGGCGGCGTGCAGCGTCGGCTGCAGCAGCTCGGGCGCGGCGTAAGCGAGCTCGTCGGGCCGGTGCGCGGCCAGCCAGTCGGCGCCCTCGTCCGCGCCGTCGAGCCCGACCACGTCGTCGCCGACCAGCCGGATCCACCGCGGCGCGAGGTGGCGGTGGGCGTGGCCCTGGCGGTGCATGGCGTGCACCGCGGCGGTCAGGTTACGGAGCAGGACGGCAGAGCGCTCCGGGGCGAGCGGGCGAGCGACGAGCTCCTGCAGGGTCGTGGACAAGGACAATCCTTTCACGGGGGCGAACGCGGCCGCGATCATCGAACAATTGCGGCGAGTCCGACAAGGGCCTCGCGGGCGCAAGAGCGCTCGGTCGTCACGAAATCGACGACGACGCGAGGCCGATGCGGCGAGCGCCGCTCGTGCGAGGATGTGTGCCTCGCCGCCGCGTGCTCGCGGCCCGCGACATTAAAGACGTGAATGCCCACACACCGGGGCCCGACCGGTGTTCGGCAGCCCCCGCTTCCAGCGGCGCCGGGCGTCGATTTCAGCAGTGACGGATCGCTCGCGCGTCGATCGCTCGCTCCAATGGCGCTCGCGCGGGCCGCGAGCGAGCGGCGAGCGAGCGAACCCTCGACGACGCCCGCGCCGCAGCGATCGCAGCGGCCGCGCGGCGCCTCACAGTGACCGCGGCGATCGGCGCCCCGTCCGCCGGCTCACTCGCCGGCGCCGCTCGCCGGCTCGCTCGTGTCGTCGCCGCGCAGCGCCACCGACTCGCCGGCGATGGTGGCCCCGCCCTCGAGGCACAGCATGCGCACGCGGCCGCTGGCGACCGGGCGCCCGTCGTCGTCGCGGATCTCGACGCCCCACACCTGCGTGCGCCGGCCGCGGCTCAGCGGGGTCGCGCGGGCCCGCAGCGTGCCGCCGCGGGTGCCGTGGAGGAACGAGGTCGCGTTCTCGAGGCCGACAGTCGCCTGCCCGCGCGCCATCGCCGACATCGCAGCGCCCGCGCTCGCCAGCGACTCGACGATCGTCGCGTACACGCCCCCGTGGACCAGGCCGTACGGCTGCAGCAGCTGCGGCGTAACGGGCACCTCGGCCTCGACCGCGTCGGCGCTGACCGCCGTGTAGGCCAGGCCGATCAGGCGGTCGAACGCGCTGCGGTGGTCGTTGAAGATCGCCAGGACCGCGGCCGGATCGCTCCGTGCCGCGACCAGCGCTGCCAGGGCCCGGCCGGCGTCGGTCATCCCCGCCACCCTACGCGCAGGGCCGGGCGCCGGCAAGGCCCCGGCGCGGTCCGCGTTCATTCCGCGGATCGGGCGCCATGTCCTCGGAGACATGCCCCCATGAACATGCTCGAACAGACATGCTCTTTCGAACATGCTCACGCAGACATGCCCCTGCGGACATGCTCGCCAGGCAACCCCGCGGCGCGAGCGAGCGCTCAGCCGCGCGACAGCCCCGGGCGCGGCACGTCGGTGCCGAGGGTCTCGGCGCTGATCGGCGCGCCGATGGCGGCCAGGGCCTGGCGGTGCTGGGCCGGCGGGACCTTGAGCAGGGCGCGCTCGAACGCCTGCAGGCGGACGAAGCTCGGCAGGGCCCAGGTGCGCGCCGCCAGGCCGGCGAGGCGGGGCCACCGCTCGGGGTCAGGCTCGACGCGGGCGAGGGCGGCGTTGCGCAGGAAGCTGGCGACGGCGATGTCGGCGATCGACAGCTCGCCGCAGAAGAACCCGTCCGCGGGCGCCTGCGCCTCGAGGTAGTCGAACACCGGCGGCACGTCCTCGCGGATGGTCCTCTCGATCAGCGCGGTGTCGGGCGGCTGGTTGAACACGGCCGGGCGCACCACCACCTGGGCGAACAGGCGCCACAGCAGCACCTCGCCCATGCGCGTGTCGGCGAACTCCTCGAGCCAGCGCGCGCGGGCTCGCAGCGCCGGGGTGCGCGGCAGCAGCGGCGGCGCGGGGTGGACCTCTTCGAGGTACTCGCAGATGACGGTGGAGTCGGTGAGGGTCAGGTCGCCGTCGACGAGCACGGGGATCCGCCGCAGCGGGCTGACGGCGGAGAAGCCGTCGCCGCCGAGGAAGGGGATGATCGGGTCGATGGTGTACGCGACGCCCTTGAGGTCGAGCGCGACCAGGACCTTGCGGACGTAGGGCGAGACGTAATTGCCGACGATGTGGACCGGACCGGGCACCGGCCGACCAGACCACCGGGGCGCGGAGCTGTCAACGTCGGCCGGCGCGGGTACCTGTCCTGCGGGACAGATCGCAAGCGCCCGGCGCCTGGCGGCCCGCGCCGGCGTGGCAACCGGCAGCTTCGGCGTGAAAGCGCCAGTGGGTCGGCTCACGCGAGCGGCGCGCCCGCGACCGGGCGGCATCGGGGACGATGGGCCCGTGACCGCGAGCGACCCCCACCCTCCCACGTCGGCCCAGCTGCGCGCCGCGCTCGCCAGCCTGCAGACCGCCGAGCGCGTAGCGGGGGTTCATGCTCCGGAGTGTCGCAACGCCTCGAGACGGTGCGCGCCGTCCCGTCTCGGTCGCGCGAGGGCCCGCCCGCGTGCTCGACACATCATGTTCTATCGGACATGTCTTCAAGACCATGCCCTCTCGAACATGTTCTCCTCGCCATGAAGCTCTCGACGCGCTCGCGGGTCGCCCCGTCCTGAACAGCGCCGGCTCGACGCCCCCCCGGCTCAGCGCCGCCGCCGGCGCAGCAGCGCGAAGCCCAGCACCAGCCAGCCGGCACCGAGCCCCGCCTCGTCGATCGCGCACGAGCTCGTCGCCGGCTTCGGCGCCTCGGTCGCGGTCTTCGCGGGCTCGCTCTTGCCGCTCACGGGCGCGGGCGCAGGCGCAGGCGCGGACGTCGCCGTCTTGCCGTCCGGCGACCAGCTCCCGGTCGCGCCCGGCGGACAGTACAGCTCCCTGCCGCTGTAGTTGCCGCCGTCGCGGCAGCGCTGCTGCAGCCCCTTGGCGGCGACGCTCGCCCTGCACTCCTCGCCGACGTGCTTCCACTCGGCCTCCGGCTGCCCCGGCATGAACGCGTAGTCGCAGAACTCGCCGGCGGGGCACTGTTCGGCCAGCGTGCAGTGGGCGTTCGGCGAGTTTGGATCGGGCGGGACATCGGCCCGCGCGAGCGCCGGGGTGAACGCGAACGCGATGGCCACGAGGGCGGCCCTGAAGCAGCGAATGCTCATGCCGGCGATGATAGCGAATTCGCGGCGGCGCGCGCACGCGCGAGGATGCGCGCCGTGGACGCCCACCGGCCCGACTCATGGCATTCGCAGACCTCACTGCGGGCCGCGCTGGACCTCTCAGCAATTATCGAGAGCAGGCCGCGTTCACCGCCTGCTGCTCCGCGGGCCCACGCTTCCGCACGACCTCCTGCGTGATAACCTCCCCGATCATGCTGGCGACCGTGCCCTTCTTGCGCTGGTCCGACGTCGATCCGGCCGGGCACGAGTTCGATCCGGAGCCGGCGCGGCGGATCGTCGCGCGCCACGTCGAGGCTGCCGTCGCCGGGCGCGGGGCGCACTGGCGGGACACCCCGACGGACGTGCGTGACGCGCTCGTCACCACCTTCGAGCGCGAGTTCGTCGGCGAGTACGGCGCGTGGGCGTCCGGCTGGCACTGGGCCGCCAGCGAGCCCGGCGGCGGCGGACCTGTGCGCGGCTGGTGCTGCTCGCGCGACAGCCTGTTTCGCCGCGACGACCCCGACCCGCAGGCGACCGTCGAGCGCGTCGTCGCGGCGCTGGCCGAATGGCAGCAGTTCCTCGTCGACCGTCGCCGCGACCTTCGCCGACCTGTACCAAGAGACAGCCGAGTTCCCGCTCGCGGACCAGGTCGAGCGCGCCGCGGCCCGGCTCCTGCCGCTCGTCGTCGAGCGCACCGGCACCGAGGACGCCTGGTACAACACCTTCACCCGCACGCTGCTGTGGTGCCTCGAATCGTTCGGTCGCGCCGGCTCCGAGGTCGAGCGCGCGGTCGAGGGCGTCGTCGACGGCAGTTCTCGAGCTGGGGGCGCGCCGGCCGAGGCCTCGCGCGCCGCTTCGGCGACGGCCAGGCCGAGCTGGGCGCAGGCCTCGCGGGCGGCGTCCTCGTCCGGCGCGCACCAGCTCGAGAACTGCCCGTCGACGACGCCCTCGACCGCGCGCTCGACCTCGGAGCCGGCGCGACCGAACGATTCGAGGCACCACAGCAGCGTGCGGGTGAAGGTGTTGTACCAGGCGTCCTCGGTGCCGGTGCGCTCGACGACGAGCGGCAGGAGCCGGGCCGCGGCGCGCTCGACCTGGTCCGCGAGCGGGAACTCGGCTGTCTCTTGGTACAGGTCGGCGAAGGTCGCGGCGAGGTCGACGAGGAACTGCTGCCATTCGGCCAGCGCCGCGACGACGCGCTCGACGGTCGCCTGCGGGTCGGGGTCGTCGCGGCGAAACAGGCTGTCGCGCGAGCAGCACCAGCCGCGCACAGGTCCGCCGCCGCCGGGCTCGCTGGCGGCCCAGTGCCAGCCGGACGCCCACGCGCCGTACTCGCCGACGAACTCGCGCTCGAAGGTGGTGACGAGCGCGTCACGCACGTCCGTCGGGGTGTCCCGCCAGTGCGCCCCGCGCCCGGCGACGGCAGCCTCGACGTGGCGCGCGACGATCCGCCGCGCCGGCTCCGGATCGAACTCGTGCCCGGCCGGATCGACGTCGGACCAGCGCAAGAAGGGCACGGTCGCCAGCATGATCGGGGAGGTTATCACGCAGGAGGTCGTGCGGAAGCGTGGGCCCGCGGAGCAGCAGGCGGTGAACGCGGCCTGCTCTCGATAATTGCTGAGAGGTCCAGCGCGGCCCGCAGTGAGGTCTGCGAATGCCATGAGTCGGGCCGGTGGGCGTCCACGGCGCGCATCCTCGCGCGTGCGCGCGCCGCCGCGAATTCGCTATCATCGCCGGCATGAGCATTCGCTGCTTCAGGGCCGCCCTCGTGGCCATCGCGTTCGCGTTCACCCCGGCGCTCGCGCGGGCCGATGTCCCGCCCGATCCAAACTCGCCGAACGCCCACTGCACGCTGGCCGAACAGTGCCCCGCCGGCGAGTTCTGCGACTACGCGTTCATGCCGGGGCAGCCGGAGGCCGAGTGGAAGCACGTCGGCGAGGAGTGCAGGGCGAGCGTCGCCGCCAAGGGGCTGCAGCAGCGCTGCCGCGACGGCGGCAACTACAGCGGCAGGGAGCTGTACTGTCCGCCGGGCGCGACCGGGAGCTGGTCGCCGGACGGCAAGACGGCGACGTCCGCGCCTGCGCCTGCGCCCGCGCCCGTGAGCGGCAAGAGCGAGCCCGCGAAGACCGCGACCGAGGCGCCGAAGCCGGCGACGAGCTCGTGCGCGATCGACGAGGCGGGGCTCGGTGCCGGCTGGCTGGTGCTGGGCTTCGCGCTGCTGCGCCGGCGGCGGCGCTGAGCCGGGGGGGCGTCGAGCCGGCGCTGTTCAGGACGGGGCGACCCGCGAGCGCGTCGAGAGCTTCATGGCGAGGAGAACATGTTCGAGAGGGCATGGTCTTGAAGACATGTCCGATAGAACATGATGTGTCGAGCACGCGGGCGGGCCCTCGCGCGACCGAGACGGGACGGCGCGCACCGTCTCGAGGCGTTGCGACACTCCGGAGCATGAACCCCCGCTACGCGCTCGGCGGTCTGCAGGCTGGCGAGCGCGGCGCGCAGCTGGGCCGACGTGGGAGGGTGGGGGTCGCTCGCGGTCACGGGCCCATCGTCCCCGATGCCGCCCGGTCGCGGGCGCGCCGCTCGCGTGAGCCGACCCACTGGCGCTTTCACGCCGAAGCTGCCGGTTGCCACGCCGGCGCGGGCCGCCAGGCGCCGGGCGCTTGCGATCTGTCCCGCAGGACAGGTACCCGCGCCGGCCGACGTTGACAGCTCCGCGCCCCGGTGGTCTGGTCGGCCGGTGCCCGGTCCGGTCCACATCGTCGGCAATTACGTCTCGCCCTACGTCCGCAAGGTCCTGGTCGCGCTCGACCTCAAGGGCGTCGCGTACACCATCGACCCGATCATCCCCTTCCTCGGCGGCGACGGCTTCTCCGCCGTCAGCCCGCTGCGGCGGATCCCCGTGCTCGTCGACGGCGACCTGACCCTCACCGACTCCACCGTCATCTGCGAGTACCTCGAAGAGGTCCACCCCGCGCCGCCGCTGCTGCCGCGCACCCCGGCGCTGCGAGCCCGCGCGCGCTGGCTCGAGGAGTTCGCCGACACGCGCATGGGCGAGGTGCTGCTGTGGCGCCTGTTCGCCCAGGTGGTGGTGCGCCCGGCCGTGTTCAACCAGCCGCCCGACACCGCGCTGATCGAGAGGACCATCCGCGAGGACGTGCCGCCGGTGTTCGACTACCTCGAGGCGCAGGCGCCCGCGGACGGGTTCTTCTGCGGCGAGCTGTCGATCGCCGACATCGCCGTCGCCAGCTTCCTGCGCAACGCCGCCCTCGCCCGCGTCGAGCCTGACCCCGAGCGGTGGCCCCGCCTCGCCGGCCTGGCGGCGCGCACCTGGGCCCTGCCGAGCTTCGTCCGCCTGCAGGCGTTCGAGCGCGCCCTGCTCAAGGTCCCGCCGGCCCAGCACCGCCAGGCCCTGGCCGCCATCGGCGCGCCGATCAGCGCCGAGACCCTCGGCACCGACGTGCCGCGCCCGGGGCTGTCGCGCGGCTGAGCGCTCGCTCGCGCCGCGGGGTTGCCTGGCGAGCATGTCCGCAGGGGCATGTCTGCGTGAGCATGTTCGAAAGAGCATGTCTGTTCGAGCATGTTCATGGGGGCATGTCTCCGAGGACATGGCGCCCGATCCGCGGAATGAACGCGGACCGCGCCGGGGCCTTGCCGGCGCCCGGCCCTGCGCGTAGGGTGGCGGGGATGACCGACGCCGGCCGGGCCCTGGCAGCGCTGGTCGCGGCACGGAGCGATCCGGCCGCGGTCCTGGCGATCTTCAACGACCACCGCAGCGCGTTCGACCGCCTGATCGGCCTGGCCTACACGGCGGTCAGCGCCGACGCGGTCGAGGCCGAGGTGCCCGTTACGCCGCAGCTGCTGCAGCCGTACGGCCTGGTCCACGGGGGCGTGTACGCGACGATCGTCGAGTCGCTGGCGAGCGCGGGCGCTGCGATGTCGGCGATGGCGCGCGGGCAGGCGACTGTCGGCCTCGAGAACGCGACCTCGTTCCTCCACGGCACCCGCGGCGGCACGCTGCGGGCCCGCGCGACCCCGCTGAGCCGCGGCCGGCGCACGCAGGTGTGGGGCGTCGAGATCCGCGACGACGACGGGCGCCCGGTCGCCAGCGGCCGCGTGCGCATGCTGTGCCTCGAGGGCGGGGCCACCATCGCCGGCGAGTCGGTGGCGCTGCGCGGCGACGACACGAGCGAGCCGGCGAGCGGCGCCGGCGAGTGAGCCGGCGGACGGGGCGCCGATCGCCGCGGTCACTGTGAGGCGCCGCGCGGCCGCTGCGATCGCTGCGGCGCGGGCGTCGTCGAGGGTTCGCTCGCTCGCCGCTCGCTCGCGGCCCGCGCGAGCGCCATTGGAGCGAGCGATCGACGCGCGAGCGATCCGTCACTGCTGAAATCGACGCCCGGCGCCGCTGGAAGCGGGGGCTGCCGAACACCGGTCGGGCCCCGGTGTGTGGGCATTCACGTCTTTAATGTCGCGGGCCGCGAGCACGCGGCGGCGAGGCACACATCCTCGCACGAGCGGCGCTCGCCGCATCGGCCTCGCGTCGTCGTCGATTTCGTGACGACCGAGCGCTCTTGCGCCCGCGAGGCCCTTGTCGGACTCGCCGCAATTGTTCGATGATCGCGGCCGCGTTCGCCCCCGTGAAAGGATTGTCCTTGTCCACGACCCTGCAGGAGCTCGTCGCTCGCCCGCTCGCCCCGGAGCGCTCTGCCGTCCTGCTCCGTAACCTGACCGCCGCGGTGCACGCCATGCACCGCCAGGGCCACGCCCACCGCCACCTCGCGCCGCGGTGGATCCGGCTGGTCGGCGACGACGTGGTCGGGCTCGACGGCGCGGACGAGGGCGCCGACTGGCTGGCCGCGCACCGGCCCGACGAGCTCGCTTACGCCGCGCCCGAGCTGCTGCAGCCGACGCTGCACGCCGCCGATCACCGCTCCGACCTCTATTCGCTCGGCGCGCTGCTCTACCACCTGCTGACCGGCGCGCCGCCGTTCACCGCCGTCGATCTGCTCGGATGGACGCACGCCCACGTGGCTCAGGCCCCACGCGCGCCGGCCGAGCTGCGCCCGGACGTGCCGGCGCCGCTGGCGGACATCGCCCTCAAGCTGCTGGCCAAGGCCGCCGACGAGCGCTACCAGAGCGCGGCGGGCCTGATCGCCGACCTCGAGCGCTGGCTGGCCGCGGCGGCCCGCGGTGACGGCGAGCAGCGGTTCCCGCTCGGCCAGCGCGACGTGCCCGAGCAGCTGCGGATCTCCCAGCGCCTCTACGGCCGCGACGCCGAGCTGCAGGCGCTCGAGGGGGCGCGCGAGCGGGTGGCCCAGCGCGGCGCGCCCGAGCTGGCGCTGGTGCGCGGGCCCTCGGGCATCGGCAAGTCGGCGCTGGTCGACGCGCTCGAGCGACGCCACGCCGCCCAGCCCGGCATGTTCGTGGCCGGCAAGTTCGATCAGTACGACCGCGACATCCCGTACGCCACCCTCGTCAAGGCGTTCGGCGAGCTGGCCCGCCAGCTGCTGGCCGCCAGCGAGGAGCACCTGGCCAGCTGGCGCCAGCGCCTGCAGGCCGAGCTCGGCAACCTCGGGCAGTTGGTCGTCGACATCATCCCGCAGCTCGAGCTCGTGATCGGGCCGCAGCCGCCGGTCCCGCCGCAGCCGCTGCTCGAGGCGCAGAACCGCTTCAACCGGGTCCTGCGCCAGTTCATCGGCGTGTTCGCCCAGCCCGACCACCCGCTGATCCTGTTCCTCGACGACCTGCAGTGGGCCGACACCGCCAGCATCCGCCTGCTGCAGCACATCCTCACCCACCCCGACGTCCAGCACGTGCTGGTCGTGTGCGCCTATCGCGACGGCGAGATCGATCCGACCCACCCGTGGACCGCCGCGCTGCTCGAGATCCAGAGCGCCGGGGTGCGCGTGTCGGACCTCGTGGTCGCGCCGTTGCCGGCGCAGCACGTGGCCACGCTGCTGGCCGACACCCTGCGCTGCGGCCCCGAGGCGGCCGATCAGCTGGCCGGGCTGCTGCACGCCAAGACCGCCGGCAACCCGTTCTTCGTCGGCCAGTTCTTGACCATGCTGGCGGCCGAGGGCCTGCTCTACCTCGACCCCGAGGCCGGCGTGTGGCGCTGGGACCTCGCGGCGATCGAGACCCAGGGCTACACCGACAACATCGTCGCCTTGATGCTCGAGCGGCTGCGCGGGCTGCCGGCGGCGACCCAGCGGGCCCTCAGCCTGCTCGCCTGCGCCGGCGCCGAGATCGCGCCGACGACCCTGGCGGCGCTGCTGGGCCGCGACGAGGCGGCGGTGATGGCCGACCTCGCGCCGGCGCTGACCGACGCGCTGGTGGTCGCGCGCGGCGGCCAGCTCAAGTTCACCCACGATCGCGTGCAGCAGGCCGCCTACAGCCTCACGCCCGAGGCCGAGCGGGCCGGCGTGCACCTGCGCATCGGTCGCGAGCTGCGCGGCCCGCCCGGCAGCGACGTCGCGCCCGAGCGGCTGTTCGCGGTCGTCAATCACCTCAACGCCGCGGCCGCGCTGATCGACGATCCGCAGGCCCGCTTCGACCTCGCGCGCCTCGACCTGCAGGCCGGGCGGCGGGCCAAGCAGGCCAACGCCTACGCCTCGGCGCTCGTGTACCTGCGGGCCGCGCTCGGCCTCTTGCCCGCCGACACCTGGGACGCGCACTTCCAGCTGACCTTCGATCTCCACCGCGACCTGTCGGAGTGCGCCTATCTCTGCAACGAGAACGAGGCGGCCGAGCAGCTGTTCGCCGCGGCGCTGTCGCGCGCCCGCGGGCCGCTCGAGCGGGCCGAGATCTTCACGCTGCAGATCAGCCTGTTCTACTCGGTCGGCCGCATGCAGGAGAGCCTCGACGTCGGGCAAAAGGCCCTGGCGCGAGCTCGGCGTCGACATCCCGGCCACCGCCGAGGCGCGCCTGGCCGCGTTCGGACCGATGATCGAGGTCGCGGTGGCCCGCTTCTCGGTGCTCGACATCGAGGCGCTCGAGCACGCGACCTCGGTCGCCGACCCGGCGCGCCAAGGTCGCCGCGCAGGTGCTGGTCAGCCTGCTGCCGTCGAGCTTCTACCTCCGACATCGTCCTGTTCTCGATACATCATCCTCCGCCTCGTCGAGCTGTCGCTGTCCACGGCGAGACGCGCGACTCGGTGTCGGTACGCCTCGTTCGCGCTGCTGCTGGTCACCGTGCTCGGCGAGCACGACCTCTCGGGGCGGATCGCGCGCATGACCCTGCGCCGGCTCGACCACATCGCCGACGCCGGCGTGCACGCCAAGGTGCGCACGATCTACGGCTGGTTCACCGGCCCGTGGCACGAGCCGCTGCCGCAGATCCTGGCCCACCTGCGCGCCGGGCAGCAGGCCGGCGTCGAGGCCGGCGACCTCTCGGCCTACGGCGCGTTCGCGCTGCTCGGCCAGGACACGCTGCTGCTGTGCCGCGGCGACGCGCTGGCCAGGTCGAGGAGCTGGCCGCCACCGCAGCAGCTACGTGCAGATGCAGCACGAGATCGCGGTCATGACCGTCGAGGTCGTGCT